>CAXXPP010000001.1:0-1333654 GCA_963677235.2 uncultured Draconibacterium sp.
TTGAGTTAATATAGGATCTTGTTGTGAAAACCCTTGAGTTGCCAAATAACATGACAATTAAAATAGTAATTATCTTTCTACAATTCCTTTGCTCCATTTTTAATGGATTATGCGCGAACGTCAAATTACAAATTAAACTCGAATGAAAGATTAATTTGTGTTTTATGTCGGTCTTGATTTAATGGTTTTGCGTTGTAAAAGTAAACGGATTTTTTTGAAAAAGTGTATGAATTGCTGAAAATAAATTAGTTGAAATGAAAAGAGTTACAATTTTTATTTATTGTAACTCTTTCTGGTTGACCTGCCAGGGCTCGAACCTGGACTCTTCTGATCCAGAGTCAGACGTGTTGCCAATTACACTACAGGTCAATTTGGCTGCAAAAATAACAAAAAGTTGGAATCATTCAATTTTAGAATAAAAAGTTTGTTATTTCTGAACAAAAAAAAGAATATTTTTTTGAGTTTTTTGCGGGAATGTAATTACTAATTTTAGTCTCAATTATTCCCATCTATTTTGGAAAGTCCGTAAATCTTTAAAAATTCATAGGAAAAGAAGAACATGTAACTATCTTACTACAATTGATTTAATCCCGCTTGAAAGTGATTTCCACCAGTAGTTGAAAATTGATTTTTTCTTGTCGCGTTCAAAATAGATTTCGCCTGTACGGTAGTTTTTTTTCTCATTAAGGTTTTTATTACGAAGGATAATGCTGTTAAAGAAAAGCGATTTTAATTGATTCTTGGAGTCATCTTTTTGTTTCAGAAAATCAATTTTTAAATCAGAATATTCCATAAAAAGAGCTCCTTTTGAAAAGTCGTTATTGTATTGAAAATCAAATACTAACTGATTCATATTTCCTTCTTTTATTTTGGCCGATAGATTTTCCTCCAGCATACGATTAAATATTTTAAGCCTTGAAGGTGCAATCGTTCCCTCCACCCGATAAGGAATCGGATATTTTTTGTTAGGCATATCAAAATTTGCTTCAATTAACGGTTGGTCCATAAAATTGGCGCTGGCAATTATTTTAGTCGGGCTATGAATCAGTTTTTTGATGTTACTTACTTGAAATAATTTCGCATTTAGGTTCGTAAAGAAAACTTCCCCGGCTTTATCTGTATTTTTGACTCTTTCCTCGTATTTAATATTGGCGTTTTTTATTGCAACGGAATCAATGTGCAGACCAAAAGAAAATGAATCAATCATTGCCATTGGTAGTTTTGTATCTGGTTTTTTAGGGAAAGGTAAACGTTTGTCTCGGAAAGATTTTCCGTTAAATTTGTCGATTGATATATGCCGGATTACAACAGACGAATCATTTAGTAAGCTGTTTAGATTAAAATCTTCAAATTTAATGTCTTCGAAAACAAAATCGAACCAATCGGTTTCTACGTCTTTCTTTCTCCCTGCTTCATATTTTTCTTTGCGTGTAACAATTTTTGCCTGTTGAATTTTATAGGTTTGAGCTTCAGGATTGTAATTCATGTCGCTAAATTGAAATGTGTACAAGTTTTCAGAAAAAGGGATGCTAAAACTATCTATAGAAACTAAATACTGGTCAAAGGAAAATCCTTTGAAAGTATATTTTGCTGTTGTGTCCCGGGCAAAATTGTGTAAACTAAAATTAACGCCCGACACCTTGATTAGGCCATCCTTTTTCTTAATTTTTGCATCAGCATCGCGAATTCCGATTTTCTTTAGCGATATCTTTCTGTTTTTACTTTTGTTAATTTTTGGTTGTCGTGAAGTCCCTGTCTTTTTTTCGACATAGAAATTAACTTTCGGATTGAAAATGAGCAGGCTATCTAATATTATATCCTCTCTAAATAAGAGAGGGAGATACCTGATTCCGTCAACCGTAATTTTAGATATGGAAATGTTATTTCCCTCAGTTGTATCATTTAATATGATGGTATTTAGTGAAATGTGTTTTTTGAATAGCTTCACTTTTGCTTTGTCTACGGAAACAGAGAAAGGCCCTGCGCTTGTTTGGTTGAGTCTATGTTTGATCAGATTAGGAGCTATAAGATTTACTGCAATAACGATACTGAAAATTATTATAATAATCCCCAGCACAGTTATTCGAATTGCTTTTGTTTTATGTTGTCCAAACGGCTTTTTCATTTCAATTTTAAACCTGTTTTTATGATGTTTTGAATAAGCATTAGTTTCTCATATAAGTTTTAAAGTTAGATTAGGAGCCAACAGTTTAATTATCTGTGATTGAAGATGGCTGATGTATTCATATTTTGAACTTTAGTATTACTGAAATACGTCTGTAAAACCGTGCCAATTTTCCAAACTTCCCGGAATCCGTGGATTATGGGTTTTTAGGAAGTATTATTAAATGATTATTTCCAGAAAATGAATGTTTTAATCTACATTCTGTTGTTAAAAATCCACGATTGTTACAATAACAGATTAGATAACAGGTTTTTTCGGTTTTATGGAATATAAAAAAAACCTGTAATGATATTTACAGGTTTTATTCTGGTTGTCCCGCCAAGGCTCGAACTTGGACTCTTCTGAACCAAAATCAGACGTGTTGCCAGTTACACCACGGGACAGTCCTTATGTCTTTTCTTTAAAGACGGTGCAAAAATATAAATTTTTTTCTTTTGGAAACACTCTCCCCGTTTTTTTTGCAAATTCACCTTAAAATACAATTTCTGGTTTGGAGTTTTATCTTTCTTTTTTGAAAACCTTATATTTGCCCATATTCTTTAAGAAATTGGTAGTCTTAATGTTTATTTGTTCGAATTACTCATTAATAAAATACAAGTGAAAAAGGCCTCATTAATCAATAATATCCTTGGATGGGCAGTTTTTGCCATTGCAGCTGTTACATATTTACTGACGCGCGAACCCACTGCGAGCTGGTGGGATTGTGGTGAATTTATTGTAAGTGCTTTTAAACTTGAAGTAGGTCATCCCCCGGGTGCCCCATTTCATATGATTTTAGGACGGTTTTTTACTTTGTTTGCGTCTGATAAATCGGGTGCGGCAGTTATGGTAAATAGTATGTCAGCTTTAGCAAGCGCAGGTACTGTTATGTTGTTGTATTGGAGTATTGTCCACCTGGCCAAAAGATTATTTTCCTCTGAGAACTTATCACTGGGCGAACAAGTTGCAGTATGGGGAAGTGGCCTTGTTGGTGCACTGGCGTATACTTTTACCGATTCATTTTGGTTTTCGGCAGTTGAAGGTGAAGTTTATGCTTTGTCCTCGTTATTTACCGCAGCTGTATTTTGGGCGATTTTGAAATGGGAAAATACTGCTGGTGAGAAATATGCCGATCGATGGTTAGTTTTAATCGGGTATCTTGTCGGTTTATCCATTGGGGTTCATTTATTAAACCTGCTTGCAATTCCTGCAATAGGATTGGTTTACTATTTCAAAAAATATGATTTCTCGTGGAAAGGTGTTTGGGCTGCAACCGCCATTTCTATTTTGTTATTGGGTGGGATTCAGTATGTAATAATTCCTGGCGTACCTAAAGTAGCCTTTGTTTTTGACCGAATCTTTGTAAATGGATTGGGGCTCCCTTTTAATTCCGGAATTTTGTTTTTTGCTGCCCTAATTATTGGAGCCATAGTTTGGGGGATTCGATATACCAGGAAAAAAAATCTTATTGTATGGAATACAGTTGTTACAATTCTTGCTGTAATTCTCATTGGTTATTCTTCTTTCGCACTAATATTGATTCGTGCGTCTGCTAACCCTCCAATGAATCAGAATAACCCGGATGATGCGTTTGCATTGCTAAAATATCTAAACCGGGAACAGTATGGGGAAAGACCTCTGTTGTATGGTCCGTATTATACCGCACCTGCTATTGCTTCAAAAGGAGAAAAAGATCAATATAATCAGGTTGATGGTAAATACGAAGTAACAGGAAGTATGTCGTCAGGAACGGTATACGAACCTGAGCTCGAAACTGTTTTTCCTCGAATGTATAGTAATAATCCATCTCATATTCAGGTATATGAGGATTGGGGAAAAGTAAAAGGCCATCCCGTGAGAATACGCACAGGGGGAGAGGTAAAAACATTGATTCGCCCTACTTTTGGCGAAAATCTCAGGTTTTTCTTTTCCTATCAGTTGGGGTACATGTACATGAGGTATTTTATGTGGAATTTTGTCGGACGGCAGAATGATACTCAGGGGCAAGGAGGTTTTATGAACGGTAACTGGGTAAGTGGAATAAATTTTATTGACGATGCAAAAGTAGGGCCTCGCGATAATATGCCTGACTTTATGAAGAATGATCCTACACGGAATGTTTATTATTTCCTTCCTCTTTTGTTTGGGCTTATTGGCTTGTTTTTTCAATACAATCAAGGTAGAAAAGGGAAGGAGGGATTTGCAGTCACCATGATGCTTTTTATTTTTACCGGCATTGCTATTATCGTTTACTTAAATCAGGCTCCGGTTCAACCGCGCGAACGCGACTATGCATATGCTGGCTCGTTTTACGCTTTTGCAATATGGATTGGTCTGGCGGTAGTAGCGCTATACTCGGCTTTAAGTAAGATATGGAAAGGGGCGCTTCCCGCGGCTTTGCTTACATTAATTTCTTTAATTTTAGTTCCGGGAATTCTTGCGTCTGAAAACTGGGATGATCATGACCGCTCGGGCAGATATATGACACGTGATTACGCTAAAAACTATCTTGAATCTTGCGCGCCGAATGCTATTTTGTTTACTTATGGAGACAATGACACTTTTCCTCTTTGGTATGCCCAGGAGGTGGAAGGTGTGCGTCCGGATATTAAAATTATAAATATTGGCTATTTGAACATGGATTGGTATATAACCCAGCAACGGATGGCATCCTACGAGGCTCCCCCTGTGCCTTTTACTTTAGACGAAAGTAAATATTACATGGGGCAGAGAGATGTGATATTGTTTCAGGAACGATTCGAAAATTCGGTTGAATTAGCTGATGCTTTGGAATTTCTTGGCAGCGATGATGTACGGACTAAAGTAAAAGTTTCAAATGGAGAAATGCTCGATTATCTTCCTGCCCGGAGTTTCCATATCACGGTTGATAAACAAAAAGTTTTGGAAACAGGCACAGTTCAGCCCAAAGACTCAGCGTTAATTGAAGATAAAGTTGAGTTCAGAATAGATAAAAATATAATTACAAAAAGTGAAATGGCTATCTTGAGTATGATGGCTGCTAATAACTGGGAGAGACCGATTTATATTGACCACAGTTTAGTACATGTAGGGAATATTCATTTTAAAGATTATCTGCAGTTTGAGGGGTTAGCTTACCGTTTTGTACCGATTAAAACCGAGCAAAAAGGGATTTATTACGGTCATACAAACTCCGATATTTTATATGATAATGTAATGAATAAATATGTTTGGGGAAATGTAAACGATCCTGATATATTTTTGGATGACTACAACCGGAAAGAAATCAATATTTTACAGGCACGGTACATGTTCGCCCGTTTGGCAGATGTGTTAAACCAGGAGGGGAAAAAAGAAAAAGCAATTAAAGTTCTTGATAAAATGTTCGAATTGTTTCCGAATGAAATTATGCCATTAACTTACGATTCATTTCCAGCCATAGAACAGTATTTTGTTGCCGGTGCTAACGAAAGGGGAGTAGAGCTAACACGTACTTTGGCTGATAACTGCTTTGCAAAGTTAAATTATTATTTATCGCTCCCTAACCGTTTTGAGGCCGCAGTTAGAATGGAACAGGAGAGAGAGACTACTATGTTGCGAAACATTCAGTATTTAACCAGAAAATATAATCAGGACGATTTATTTAAGGAAGTTGATAACCGGTTAAAAGAAATGATTGAACGTCTTCAGGGAGAAATTGGCGTTTCTCAGCAACAAGGGGAAGAAGACTCTTAATTAATGCATCTCAATTTGTTTTCTAAGTTTTGTAGCCAATTTTGAACCCCGTGAAGTTATTCCCGCAGAAGAATGATATTCTATTTCATGTTCAATTTGTGCGAGTACTTCAGGTTTTAAATCCGGCTCCTTTTCCGAAATATTGAACAAAATTTGCATGGCATGAACCCGAATGGCTGTTGGTTCATCAGATGCCAGTGTATTTAAACAAAAATTAAGCATAAATCCAATGTGTTTGCCGGGAATGTCATTCATGCTAAGCAGTTTTAGAAAGTGACGTTTTTTGCTCAAATTTTTCTCTGCTTCAAGCTGTTCAGCCATTTTATCAAGGTAAGGCCGGATTACTTCCGGATATTCGTCATGAATTTTATCAACCAGATAGGCTGCACGCCATGATTTTTGTTCTGTGTTATAAAGAGCAATTTCCATTAACAGGGGAAAAAGTTCTGGGTTGCCGATAAATTCGCGTACCATAAGGTTTATATTTTCCCAGGAATTAATAATCTCAATTAGTTTCTCTTTTTTCATAAACCCTACTCGTTTTGAATATTTTCCTTTTTTTCCAAAATTAACTGCATTCTTTTAGAATTCGCATTCCGACAAATGAAGGGTATTTACTTGTGTACAAATATAAGTCATTCAGCTTGCACATGAATATTCTTTTTACTTTTGAGTTATGATTAAGGTAACCTGCGCAATTATTATAAATGGAAATAAATTTCTGATTACACAAAAACAGGAGAACTCTGAACATCCGTTGATGTGGGAGTTTCCGGGTGGAAAAATGAATGAGGATGAAAATCCTGAAGAATGTATTCAGCGAGAGATACAGGAAGAATTGGAAATTGAGGTTGAGATTCTGGAGAGAATGAAATCGGTTCAGTTTGATTACGGCTTCAAAAAAATTGAATTGATTCCATTTTTGTGTGTAACAAAATCTTTTCATTTAAAATTAAACGAACACATTCAAGCAAAGTGGGTGAATTTATTTGAAATAGAGCATATAACTTTACTTGGGGCAGACAAAAAACTTATTCGGTTACAGGAAAATTATAAAATTTTAGAAAAACACCTTGGGAAACAAGTGGATAAATCCTGAAAAAATTGCGGTCCAGCCAACAATGGATAAGATCATATACAGTACTGTAAATTTCCTTCGCGAATAATATTTATTGGCTAAAAAGGCTCCAACAGGAATTGTCAAAAATAAAGGTGTGGTTATAATTACTCCCCAAAATCCATAATTTCTTTTGAACCGTGCCAGAAACCGGCTTTTTTTTGAAAATATTCTCCTGCGTCTTTGCGCCTGATTTTGAACCTCTAAAGTACTATCGGCCTTACCCGATTTGAACCGGACAGGAATCAATGTGTACAGAAAAGGCCACATTTTATGATAAATTTGAATTGTGCGTTTGCTGAGATAATAAAAAAACAGAAATCCTCCGATGCCACCAACTAATACTGCAATTACGGCCTGTTTATATTCCAGCCCGATAATCATGGCATACGGAAGTGTGAGAAAATACTTCACCGATGCCAGCAAAATTACATGTATTATTTTCATGGCCATTTCTGAACTAAAATCTAACTTAAAACGTCAGATATTAAAAATTGTTTCGGGACGAAAGTTAAAAATATTTCTTTTACGATTTTTTATTCTATTTCGAAAAAAATGATAAAAAACTCTAATTGAGGAGGTTAACAGAATATTGTGTTTTGTTAACCTCCTCAAAAGTTCATTGATTAACTACATTAATTGAATCTCCATTAATAAAAGCCTTTAAATTCAGGGATGCAATTTGCATTAACCTGGTTCTTGCTTCGCGAGTTGCCCAGGCAATATGTGGTGTTATATAGCAATTCTTGGCCTTTTGTAGCGGGTTTTCTTTAGATGGTGGTTCTGTCGACAGTACATCAAGACCAACTCCGCCTATTTTTCCAGAGTTTAGTGCATCAGCCAAATCCTGCTCATTAATCAGAGGTCCACGTCCGGTATTCACCAGAAAGGCAGTTGGCTTCATTTTTTCAATAGCCGATTTGTTTATGAATCCAGCATTTTCAGAAGTTAAGGGACAATTGATGCTTATAAAATCACTTTCGGAAAGTACTGTGTTCAAGTCAACCTGCCGGGCATCAATCTCTGTTTCTTTTCTGCTGCGGTTATTAAAAATTATTTTCATTTCAAAAGCAAGTCCTATTTTTGCTACTGCTTGTCCTATTTGTCCAAATCCAATGATTCCTAATGTTTTTCCGGCAAGTTCAATTTGCGGGGTTTTCCAGTAACTAAAATCTTTGCTGGCCGCCCATTCTCCTTCAGAAACCGACTGCGCATGAACCGATACATTTTGCACAAAATTCAGAATATGTGAGAAGACCATTTGTGCCACAGAAGCCGTGCTGTAAGCCGGAATATTTGTTACTGTAATCCCTGCTTTTTTTGCAGCAGCAATGTCAACAACATTGTAACCGGTAGCCAATACGCCTATGTATTTCAATTTTGGAAGTTGCTGAATGACATTTTCATTAAATACAACTTTGTTGGTAAAAACGGCTTCTGCATTTTGTGCCCGTTCAACAGTTAACTCCGGCGGTGTTCTTTTGTAAATAGTAAGCTTGCCAAGTTTTTCGACTTCTTCCCAACTTAAATCTCCCGGATTTAGGGCAAATCCATCCATTCCAACAATTTCCATTTTTTAAAATTTTGAATTTATAAAATACCAAATTAATAGTATAATAGAAATGTAGCAAAGGTAAATCCCCGAAAAGTCAGGTATTTTCATCTGAATGTTATTTTTGGTAAACCGGAAATTCTGATATTCGAAGTGTAGTACAACCATAAGGGATCAACTGAATTTCTTCCTCTTCGCTTACATTTCTGTATGGCCACGCCGGCGACGGTGTTTTTCCTGCCATTCCTTTTTCTTCTTCCCAGATGGGCATCCTGCAGGCTTTTGTTTTTACCGTAACCGGTGCATTTTCTAGATTCCATGGATAGATATTAACATCGTCCGAAGTTTCAATTTCAAAATCACTATTTTCAATGGTCTTATCCCAAATAGCATAATTCCATGGCGATTTTGGCAGAACTTCCCAGAAAGTGTCTTTAAATTCATCAGTTTTTACTTCTCGCCAGTCTTCTTCAATGCGCAAAGCATAAACCAGAGGGCCACGTTCAACACCCAGCGATTGTTCGTGCCAGCGACTAAATTTGAAGTCCATGGGAAGGTTTAGCTCCACTTTGTCTCCCGTTTTCCATTCACGGTTCAACACAACAATGCCATTTTCAGAAGGAATATTTTGAGCAGCTCCGTTAACCAAAACAGTGGCTGATTTGCACCATTCCGGAATACGCAGGTGAAACGGGAATTTTACATTATTGGGGGTTTCAATTGTGAAGTTTATTTTTTCTCTGAACGGGTAATCTGTTGATTCTGTAATTGTGATAGTTTCACCATTTGCGACTTTTGCAGTAACTTTCGTAGGGCCATAAACAAGCGCAGCGATTCCGTTGTCGGAAGTAGCATACCAGGTGTTTTGTACAAATTTTGGCCATCCCTGATGCATGTTGGTTAAACAGCATGGATACCCGGTAGTTGTGCCAAAGCAAATACGGGCTACCTTGTCGTTAAAAAAATTTCGTTCTTTATCGGTAATTTCTATTTGGTTAGGTTGTTGAAAATATTGTTTTCCTGTAAAATCATCGGTAATTTGTGTAGGAAGAACATTGTATGCAATTTTTTCGAGATAATCGGCATAGTATATATCACCGGTAATGGGAAGAATGTTTTCAAAACAAAACATCATTTCCACAGCAGAGCACAATTCCGAACCCTGTGTAGGATCATTTCCGTGCAGCATTTCGTCGCCGCCATACATGCCGTTTACAAAACCATGGACGTCGTGTAATGAGGACAATCCTTTTTTTACTGATTCCAGGTATTTTTCTTCGGGATGCTGCTGATAATATACAATCGGTTCTTTTAATCCCTGGGCTACATTTACACAATGCAAGTCGGGAAGCGGATTAAGATTTCGGATTACATTTCCTGAATAAATTTCAGTCCAGTCGAAGGTTTGCTTGTGAATAACTTCTGCCAGGTCGAGTAGGAATTTGTCTCCGGTTATGTTGTAGAGCCAATAGACCACTGCCAAATTATCTCCGCCACGACGGTTGGCCCAAAAGGTTACATATCCCAGTTCATTTTCAGGTAACATTTTTAACTGATATTTAAAATAATTGGTCATCAGCGATATTACTCGTTCGTCACCTGTTGCCATATAATATTGCTGCAACACTTTTAACATAACCATTTTGGGCCACCAGTCGTTACGCATTCCTTGTTGTGTTCCCGGAATTTTTTCATAATTTTCCGGTAAATCTTTCGGTCCGAAATATCCATCTTCGCGTTGATTGTTAATACTCCACTCAATCCATTTTTGAGCTTTTGTTTTAAGTTCATCATCATTTAACAAATAGGCAAGCGGAACCAAACCATCGAGCCAGTACGGGCCGCGTTCCCAACCGTCACCTGTGCCGCCGAGCCAGCCGTTGTTATCGCCACAAACCAAATTGTAAACACTATCAAGGTTTCCGGTTAGGCCGTCGCGTTGGGTTTTTAGCATTTCCAGCAAAAAGCCTTCAGCCTGAATAGCACCTATAGGAAGTGCTGTGTAGGGTTGTGCAATCAGCGGAGCCTGGTTGGTAATGTAAAGTGTGTTACGTTTTTCTTTTGAAAAAGAAGAGAAGCTGGCTAGCAAAAATAATATTGTAATAATGTTTATTTTTTTCATTTTGAATTGAGTTATTATAAAGTGAACTTTGATTTTTTTAATTGATCCAGGCTTTCATTTTGCCCGATTTCTTATGCATCTCAGTTCAGTCTCCCGGATTTAGCGTATAACCATTAAATATTCCTATTTTCATTATTCTGAATTTAGAATATCGAAAGTACTAAATTTATGTTAATAATATAAATTTCAGGATTAAAGCTGAAAGACGATCTTTACTAAAGATTCTAAATATCTGATAACAACTTTATACGTTCTTTCTGATGATCTAATCTCACGGAATCTAGATGTATTTTCAGTCTTATCTTGTAGATTTAAAGTAAGATTTTAGAATGTCTGAAAATAAGGAATCCTTTTTATTGATAATCTTTAAAGAGATTTTCAACAGTAACGACCTTATTGTGGATTGAAAGATTTCTCATTGTTTTGAGGTAGTTCGCTCATTAATTCCTCAATTACAGATTCTATTTTTTTCTTATCAATTTTTAGCGAGACACGGCTATGTTTGGGATTATTAAGTGACACATCCCAAAAGGTTTTACCCTCTTCCAGTTGTCTGAGACTTCCATTTTTTTCAAATAGAAAATACTGCGGACGAACAGCTGCAAGAACAGCTATTTGGTCCCAACTGGGGCGTCCTTTTTGTATTGCCCCATTCCAAAGAGTATATATCTCTTTCACCGGATTATCTTTTGGTGTATTGGGGAGCTTTTTGTTCCCGGTAATAATATCTCGTCCTAGACCTGAAAAAATAACTTCCTGTGGCCAGTATTTCAGAATTTCCCCAACATAATTTGCCGCCCCATTGCGACCAAAATTCCAGCCAACATTTGGAGTTTCCTGTGTGTGTGCCATTGCTATCCATTTTGTCACTTTCGCCTGAATCAGACTCATTCCTTCTTCATCTTTTATCAGGTAAAGCAAAACATGAGGATGCCCGATGGTGATAATTGTAACACTACTGTTGGGTTGAGTCCTTAAAATTTTTTTATACGTTTCTAATGCACTTGGTGCCGAGTTGATTAGGTTGTGTTTGAAGCGCGCTGTATCTCTTCCAATTTGGGGAAGGTAGGTTGTAATTGGATCTCCTACGTCGTTTTTTTTATACTGACCGATAGGAAGATTTGGGCGGTTGTAATATGTATTTATGGCATCGCAAACACCAACCCCTTCTGCAATTTTTCCTGAACTGTAAATGATACCTAAAATATCAACCTCTCCTTTATCTGATAATTTATGAAGTACTGCCATGGCCCCTGCATCATCACAATCTGAGCCAATATCTGTATCTAAAATTACGCGTGGTTGAGCACGAGTAATCAATACTGACAGTATAAATGTAACAAGTACAAGGGCAAATCTTTTATTCATTTGTATAAATTATAAAATAACACTGAGCCAACCTGAATAATTAATATTTGTTGGCTCAGCGTTTTTTATGGTTGTTTATTACCATCCCGGATTCTGTCCAAGATTCGGATTTTGAGATAGAACACTGGTTGGTATCGGCCAAAGATAGTGTTTGTTTTCATCAAAAACAGGGGTGGCAAAATCGGTTCCTGAATACACATTTATATATGTTTTACCAGTACTTGGATCTGTTATTCCCTGAACAGAAGCTTTAGGAAAACGTGTCTTCTGGGTTTCTTCCCATCGCATACCTAAATCTGGTTGCTCAAGCTTTTTCCCCTGTTTCCATCGGATTAAATCGTCATATCGGAACCCTTCTGCGAATAATTCCAGCCGACGTTCTCTTCTTATTTCTACTAATAAAGGAGAAATGCCCGAAGCAGCATATTTGGGATCAACGGCAATATTATTCATATCAAGATGAGGCATACCAACTCTGTCTCTTAAAGCGTTAACCGATATATTTATGTCTTGTTGCGTTATTTCTCCTAATTCTGCCAATGCTTCTGCATAGTTTAATAAAACTTCTGCATAACGAAGAGTAATAGCTGCTGTTTCATCACGTTCAAAACCACGCATATGCTGATCCGCATCATAGAATTTAACTACATGATATCCTGTAGTCGACTGGAGGCCTCCGTCCATTCCTTCAAGACGGGGATAAGAAAGGACATCTCCTTTGTTATAACGAAGTTTGGTTTTGTCATCCGGATGGAGGATTGTTTGTCTTAAACGGGGATCCCGATTGACAAAAATATCTTCGATTTGATCATCTCCCTGGTAGAGAGGAGAAAGAGAGATTGGATTGCCATCTGTGCAAAGGTAATCTTCTACAAGATCTTTTGTAGCCCCGCCGTGGTATTCTGAAAAATAGCGTTGAAAATCCAAAGCAACAATACCGGTAATATATTTTCTCCAGTATATAACTTCCGGGTTCCCGCTAAGGTCTGCCTGGTGAAAACTATAGCGATAATCATTTTCTGTATCTCCTGTATTATAGAGCGAAAACTGTCCTCCGTCAATTACCTGTCTGGCGGCATCTACTGCCTCTTCTAACCACATTTCCGCATTTGGTTTTTGATGATACTTTCTGAACGTGCCTTCATACAGACAAATACGGGACTTTACTGCCAGTGCACACCATTTATTCATTCTGCCGGGAGCCTCGCTATTCCAGCTTTCCGGCAAATATTCACAGGCAAAATTTATATCAGCCAGAACAGAATCCATGATCATCTCCCTTGAATTTCGTTCTCCAAATAAGATGGGATCATCAATGTTAAGTGGTTGTGCAACCCACGGAACGTCTCCAAATCTTTTTACTTTGTCGTGGTAAAACCAGGCCCTGAACAATTTTACTTCTCCGGCATACTGGTTTTTAATTGACCCCGGAATCTCAGCTTTCTGGTAGTTTTGCAGGAACACATTGCAACTGCGTAATAAATCCCAGTACCATCCTCCGGAAACAGGCTCTGTTGGGACTGGTTGTTTTCCTGAGCGTATCCTGGCAAATCCTGAATGACGGGAGTGTTTTGGAGCCATATTGTCGGTCATTTCATCCAGATAGGGGAGCGCATTAAAGGCCCCGGCAAAGGCTCCGTTGTTGTATCCCATCATAAACCAATAGTTGGCGTCATTTGACGCAAGCATGTATATACTGTTATTAAAACTTTCCAGGTCTGTTTCACTATTCCAGAACGTCTGATTGCTGATTTTATCCAGTGGATACCTTTCCAAATAATCGTTGTTGCAACTAATAATCGCTACTAAGACAAGCAGGAAAGATATTTTTAATATAATTTTCTTCATAATATATCTTTTTATTTGATTTAGAATACCAGATTAACTCCAACACTAAAAGTCCTTTGGAATGGATATAAAATCTGGCTGCTGTTAATTGCTTCGGGATCTAGAGGACGATGTATTTTAGAATATTCCCATAAATTTTGACCGCTTATATAAACTACTCCTTGTGTTAAACCTACTTTTTGAATTATCTCATGAGGAACAGTATAACTCAACGATATATTTTTCAACCTGATGTATGATGCATTCTGTAAAAAATGGGTTTGTGGTGCCTTGTTCTTTTGTGCATCATCGGTTGGTCTGTAGAAATAGGAATTGCGGTTGTCTTCTGTCCACGATTCTGTAATGTGATGTTTCTGATAATTGGCATTTACATCAAAAGGCCAGAACCAACCATTGGTATTTATGTCAGGGTAATAATCTTTTTTGCCAATTCCCTGAAAAAATAAACCCAAAGACCAATTTTTATAATTCGTATTTAGCGTAATCCCATAACTGTATCGTGGTGTTGTATTTCCTATAACTTTCAAATCTCCATGATCTTCAAGCCGGTTTTCTCCTCGGTTTATAGCTTCATCCCCATCTAAATCAGTGTATCTAATGTCTCCGGGAGCCCAGTTATTTCCCAAGTAAGATTGATCAGGAGATGAGGCAACTTCTTCTTCAGATTGGAAAAATCCGGATGTTTCATATCCCCATATCTCCCCAATACTTTGTCCTACGTAATATTCATCCAGAGAGCCGGTTGGATTGTCGTATCTGGTAATTTCTGATTGAGAGTCCCACAGTGATAATCGGACATCATACGAAAAATCTCCCGATAGCTTATCCCGCCATGTTAACGACAATTCCCATCCGTTTGTTTTAAGATCCGCTGCATTTATATCCGGAGCTTCTGTACCCAGAATATGCGGATATGTTACGTCCATTAACATGTCTTTCGTGCTTCGGGTATACCAGTCAAAAGAAGCATCTAAATGTTGATTAAACAAAGTTGCATCTACTCCGAAGTTGGTTGTTGCAACTGTTTCCCATGTTAATGAAGGGCTCACAAGGTTTGGAGCATTTACCACCTGAATACGGCTATTATCCATTACAAAGTTGGCCAATCCCACGCTCATGGAAGAAATGTATGGGTAATAGGTCGGACTTCCGTTTTGATCTGTTGTAAGCTGGTTCCCCAGTTCTCCATATGAGCCGCGAATTTTTAGATTATCAAGCCATTGGGAGGTTCCATCCATGAATGATTCGTTAGAGATTCTCCATCCGGCAGATATGGAGGGGAAGAAGCCGAATCTGTCATTTTCCGGGAAACGGGAGGTTCCATCGTATCGGCCATTGAACTCAACAAGGTATTTGTCTTTATAGATATAATTTAACCGGTAAAATGCCCCACGGAGAGCTAACTGATTTTTAACGCCTCCTATTTGTTGTTGTCCAAGAGTTAATGCAACAGCAGGTATCTCAGGAGTGATAAGATTATATCCTCTGGAAGAGTGGCTTTTATACAGGCTCCACTCCTGGTTGAAGCCAATCATGGCTTTCACATAGTGGTCTCCATCATTGTCCAATTCGTATTCACCATATGTGTTAAATACATAATATTGAGAGTATCCCGAATTGTCATCTATCCAATCGCTTCCTGTGATGGAATAGGTTAAATCCTGATCTGTACTTAAATTCTGATTGACAAACTGAATCTTACTGGCTACATTTTCTATTACATCATGTTTGATATTATAGGAAAACTCACTTCGGATATTAAAATTTTTTCCGGGCTTCAGATTTAAGCCTGTAGTTAACCATAAATCATTGTAAACATATTGGTCGCGGCCTCCTTTTTCAAAATAACCAATGATGTTATCAAAATACATTCCCTCATATTCCGGATATTCTTCTGTTCTAGGAAATTTTATTGGAGTATTTGGTTTTGTAAATACAATTCCGTTTAATCCATTTGAATCACTCTTATATATGTGTGGTTTATCTGATTGCAATCGGTTAAAGGCTATTTTTTGATCCAGAGATAACCAATCTGTTACTGTTTCATCTGCCTTCATTAATATGTTGAAACGTTCAAACTCGTCATTCCCGTATTTTATTACTCCTTCTTTATTCAGGTATCCGAACGACACATAATATTTCGCCTTGTCCGATTTTCCGGAAATATTCAGGTTGTGTTTTTGTGAAGGAGTAAGATTACGGAGCATTAGCTTTCGATAGTCATTGTACCCGTAAAATTCAAACTGACCGTTAACAAATCCATATTGCGGGTTATCGTTGGGATTTTCATAATAAGCTTTTACTTTGGCTATATATTCATCGGTAAATGCAGGAGCGTTACCTGCATTCCGACGGGCAAGGTTTTTATAAAAAACATAATCATAACTATTGTCTATTAAATCAACATCCATTATGGGTTTGCTCACTGACAGTTCATAACTATACTGAATAGAAACCTTGCCTGTTGCCGTACCTTCTTTTGTTGTAACCAAAATTACTCCAAATGCGGCACGGGCACCATATATAGCTGCAGCAGAGGCATCTTTTAGTGTGGTTATACTCTTAATGTCGTTGGGGTTAATGTTTTGAATATCCATAGGAGTACCATCTACTAATATTAATGGGGAACCTCCGTTAATAGATTCAAACCCCCGAATGTTGAAATCAATTCCATTCGAACTTGGGTCTCCATCATTAAATGTAATATTCAGGTTGGGAATAACGCCTTGCAGGCCTTCCCCTGTTGATGTGAGTGGCCGTTTTTCCAGTACATCGCTTGAAATGGTATTAATGGCCCCAGTTAAATTAACTTTCTTTTGAGTACCATATCCAATGGCTACTACTTCCTCAATTCCAATCGCTTCTTCCTCCATCATTATATTAATGGTTGTTTTATTCTCAACCGGAATTTCCTGTGTTTTCATCCCTACAAACGAAAACTGTAGTACAGCATTTGGGGAAATATTGGATAACGAGTATTCTCCGTTAACATTGGTAACTGTACCGTTGGTTGTTCCTTTTTCAATAACGGTTACGCCGGGAAGTGGCTGCCTGTTTGTATCTGTAACTTTTCCATTTATTTGCGCCGGTTGTTGTTGTGCCCATGGAAATACCATTTCATTTTCTGTTTTATTGTACAAAGCAACCTGGCGTCCTACAATTTTGTAAGTTACATCCGTATCTTTAAAGATGGCATCTAAAATGTCAATTATATTTGATTCTTTGAAGTTTACAGATACTGTCTGTTTGGTGTCGATATCTTCCGAGTAAAAAAAACGGAATTCACTCTGATCTTCTATCGCTCTTAATACACTGTTAATGGTACTATTCTTCATTTCGAGCGAAAGCTTTGCCGATTGTGAATACCCCACTGAAGCCGTTGCCGAAAAAACAGTTAAGAACACAATAAATACGCTTAGTTTCATAATCATCAAAAGTTTTAAAAAGAAATCCCAAGAGGGGACTCCTTTTAGTCTCTTTTTTTTCATAATTTTGATTTGTAAGATTAATAATTTGGATTAATTATTTTTCTGAAGTGAGGGAGTTCGCGGCTTCCTCACTTTCATTATTAAAATAAATTGATTGAATAAGTTTGTTTGATACGTTTACTTCATTGGCTTGTTGTTTTTAAGTTTAAGGTTGAATACTTCTTATTATTAGTTTTCGTTCGGTCTTTTTGTATTCGTATGTTAGTGGTAATGTTATTTTTAGCAGTTCCATAACTTCACTAATCGATTCATATTCAATGGTGGCATTTAATCTTTTCTGAGCCAGGGCTTCATCTTCAATTTTTATTGTAATATTATACCATCTCTCCAGTTTTTGAATTATATTTCCCAGTGGTTCATTTTTGAATATCAGTCGGTTATTGATCCAGGACGTAAAAAGATCTGTTTCTACATTATTTACAAAAATAGTTTGGGAGAGTGTATCGATAACAGCCTGCTCTCCGGGATGTAAAATTTGTTGCTGGTCAGACCTGGATTTTACAATTATTTTCCCTCTTTCCAGTGTAATCTCCGGTTGGGTATTTTTGTATGCCATTACGTTAAAAGCCGTACCTAAAACATCAACTGTAAGGAGAGGGGTTTTTACCTCAAATGGATGTTTCCCTTTTTTTACATCAAAGTAGGCTTCGCCGCTTAGTGTTACCAATCGTTTTTCTCCAGAAAATTTTGTGGGAAAACTCAATTTAGAGCCAGAATTCAGATAAACAACAGACCCATCTGGCAATTGGAAGTTTGTTTTTGCAGCCAAAGGGGTTAAAATTGTTTGGGTTTCAATAGTATTATTGTTTTTCTGTATGGTGAAAAAGAGAGCAATGGATACCGGAATGAAAAGTACCGCAGCAACGCGTGTTAAATAGGTGAGAATATTCCTTGTCTTGCTTGCTGAGTTTTCCTGCTTATTTATTTCGTAATGAATTTTGTAAAGAGTAGGAGACAGATCCGGCGTTTTAATATTGAAATTGCTTTCGCTCCAATTCTCTTCCATATTCTTTTCCAGTTCGTTTTGGTTTTCTTTTTTTAGAAACAAATTGATAAACGAAAAGAATTCACTCTCGGAACAATTATTCTGCAGATATTTTTTGAAATATTTCTTCATAAATTATCAGTATCATTTTTATAAACGTTTGTGATTATAAAAACCCCTGCTCAGATTTTTATTTTTTTAAGATTACTGTTTTTTGCTGGCATATTAAAGGGCATTTCTGTAATTATTAAATGAATGAAACATTTTTATACTTTTACAGGTTTCGCAAACGAATTGAGAATGAACGGTACGGAAAAGATAAAAAGATTGATCGCAGGGGATAAAACTGTAATAAACGAATTGTATGAAAAATACAGCGCTAAGCTTTATCGTTTTGCTTTTGGTTATTTAAAATCAGAACCTGATTCACTCGATATTGTACAGGAAGTATTTGTCAGTTTGTGGAGTAACCGGGAAAAACTAAAAGAAGATTCAAATCTTGACTCCTACCTTTTTACCGTTGCCAAGAATACGATCATTTCTGTTTTTCGGAAAAAACTTTCCGAAAAAAACTATCTCGAAACATTACGATTTAAAGTTGTTAATAATAGTATTTCTACGGAGAATCAGGTTGAGTACGAACTTTTATCAAAGAAGATAAAACAGTTGGTAGAGCAGCTTCCTCCGCAAAGAAAGCTTGTTTACGAACTAAGTAAAGAAAAGGGGTACAGTAACCGGATGGTGGCAGATGAGTTAAGTATTTCGGTTAAAACAGTGGAAGATCATATAACCAAAGCCCGTAAATTCCTAAAAGAGAATCTAAAGGAATACGGACTTTTTGCTTTGTTATTTATTGAACTTTTTATTTCCTGAGCTTGATAATCCCATTGAGAGATATCAAAAACGATATATTTTATACGCGCGGCTATTTTAAAATTCTGGCTTTCACTCCTTCAAAAGTAATTTTTACAGGTTCTATGTAACCGTTTTCATCAAAATACATGCGGTCTATACATGTTTCACGATGATTTCCGTCGGTTTCACTTAGCGGTCGCCGATGATATACAATGTAATACTCATCTTTCCCCGGAATTTGTATAACTGAATGGTGCCCTGCTCCGGTAGCTACATTCGGATCTTGTTTTAGAATTTTCCCAATGCGTTTAAACGGGCCAAACGGCGAGTCGGCAATGGCATAAGCTACACTATAATCCGGACCAGTCCATCCTCCCTCACTCCACATAAAATAGTATTTCCCGTTTCGGATAAACATAAAAGGTCCTTCTACATAACCTTCAGGTGTGATTTCTTTAAAGGTGGTTCCATCTTCAAAAGGAACAAAACCGGTGAAATCATCTTTCATTTTTACAATATTACAATGTCTCCAACCTCCGTAAATCATATAATATTGTCCATCTTTATCATGAAAAATAAACTGGTCGATGGGTTGAGCACCGTTATGGAATTTATCCAGCAGAGGTTTTCCCAGATAATCTTTGTAAGGGCCTCCCGGCTTATCGGCAATGCCAATACCAATGCCTCCTTCTTCATTATCACTTTGAATATCGTTGGCAGCAAAGAACAGGAAATAATGGTCATCTTTCTTTATGATTGCCGGTGCCCACATCGCTTTTTGGGCCCATTTTACTGCAGTAGTATCAATAATCTTTTCGTGTTTTGTCCAGTTTACTAAATCGGGTGATGAAAAAGCATCCATAAAAACCTGCTTTTCATATGGCGCTGAATACGTTGGATAAATCCAGTACTGATTATCAAAGACAATACCTTCCGGATCGGCATACCAGCCACTAAAAGCCGGATTATGGTTGTTCCCTTTTCGCTCCTGCGCTGTTGTTACTTGAAATGTAGTAAGGACGCAAATGGTAAGAAAAACGATATAAACTCTGTTTCGTTTTATCATAATACACAAACTAGTTTAAAATTATAAATAAAGAACAAATTAATATTCTTTTTACTGCACTTCAGTTAGACTCTTTATTAAGTCAACTTCCTCCTGTTTATAAGGAGTTCCGTCGGGGCTGAAAATATCGTGAAACCATAAAGCAGGTTCGGAACCGTCAGGAATAGGTTCGTCCCAGGCATATTTTGTATTTGATTTTCCGGCAACCAGCCCCCAGTTAATAGCGCCTATATTTTCCTTTTCCAGGATGGGCATTATATTTTGAAAAAGACTGTTGTTCCTGCGTGCCATGTATTCTGTGCAAACCATCGGGCGATTATATTTTTTCAGCGTATCTATTGCTTCCTGATGTTGATCTGGTCCCTCATAATTGTGATAAGTGATTATGTCTGAATTTTCTAACTGAAATTGATTGAATTCAGGCAACTCCGGGCTCCAAACACCTGCTGTTAATGGTTGCGTAGGACGAATTTCCCAGCCCCACTCAAACGCCTTTTTTAGCAAAGGCATCGATTCACTTTTGTATTCAAAATTTCCGGGTTCGTTGTAAAGATCCCACATCACAATCCGGTGGTCGTCTTTGAAAGTGCTTAGAATATCTTTTACATAAACTTCAAGCGTATCGATAAGAGTTGAGTCATGGAAAAGCAAGTCGCCTGGATCGCGTACCCACCCTGAATTATGAACGCCGGGTTGAGGTTCCGGTTGTTTACCTGCTTTATAATTGGCATTCCAGCAGTCGTCAAAAATGACAAAAATGGTTTTTATTCCGTGACTGTCAGCGATTGACAGATATTTGTTCATACGATTCTTAAATCCTGTTTTATCAACTTGCCACGCTACATGGTGAAGATACACACGCATACAATTCATGCCAATATTTTCTGCCCAGCCCAATTCACGGTCAATTGTTCCCGGGTCAAACGTTTCTGCCTGCCAGTTTTCCAACTGGTTAATTGATGTACTGGGATTAAAATTAGCCCCTCTTAACCAGCCATTCTCCCGGCTCCAGTTTTCTGCCTGTTCTTTAGTCCATATTTTAGGAGTAACCGTCTTTTCTTCATTTTTTTGTTGCTGACTCTGGCAGGCAACATTAAAAAAAAGAATTGCTGACAGAAGATAAATACTAGATTTCATTTATGTAAGTTTTCAGTTAATTTTTATGTTTTTAACAATAAATTTTTTTGAATGTACTATTTAACCTCTCCCGATGGTCGTTTTATTTCTACTCCCGCCGGAGTTGCATTGCCAAAATTTGGTGTTCCATCTACATTCCATATAAATGTCTGCATTCTTATATCACGGTTCCATCCGGGAACGGTATCTTTTTTTGAATGATACACAATCCAGTTTTCAGTCTCATCGGGCGACTTTACAAATGAAACATGCCCCACACCAAATACCTTTTTATTTCCCTGAAAAACAGGTCCCTTTTTTGTCCAGCTTTCCGGATTTAATACATCGGCATTTACATTATTCAATTCCAACATTCCCTGCCGGTATTCTTTTAGCCACGATTCGCGGCAGGAGTAAACAATAAAAACTTTGTCGCCGTGTTTCAATATTTGCGGCCCTTCGTTTAAATCCAACGGGCCGCCGGTTTCCCAATTCTTTTCGGGCGAAGATAACAAAACCCGTTTCCCTTTCAAAGTATAAGGATTCTTCATCTCCTGGATAAATAAATGTTGTGATGTGGCGTCGGTATTCATTTGTTTTAACCAGCCGGACCAAACTGCATATAATTTCCCGTGATATTCAAAAACAGTCATGTCAATCGCCCAAATATTTGATGACTGATTTTCCGGATGGTCGCCCGTATACAGCATTCCCATATCTTCATAATCACTAAAAACGTCTTCTGTTTTTGAACGTAATACCCCGGTTCGTTGATGAATAAAAGGTGGTCCGGATTCGCCAGCGGCGTAATAAACATACCAGTGTCCATCAATAAAATGAATTTCCGGAGCCCAAATACAATTGCTGTTCCAGCCTGTTTGTGGAGCGTGCCAGATTTCTTTTTCTTCTCCTTTCTTTGTCATAAATTTTGAGCGGGAAATTGAAATTCCGTTGTTTACAGAGTAGCAATAAATATATTCATCATCATGCTTTACCAACCATGGGTCGGCACCGTCCCAAACGGGATTGGTAAAAGTGTTTTTTGTATATCTCTGCCCTGAAGCAGCTCCAACAAAAATATACAACAACAGAAGTGCTAAACTTATTTTCATCGATTCAAATTTTTAATCCTATTTTTATATGCAGTCTTATATTTACTATTCATTTTAATTGCGGGAAAGCAGAAATACGTAAACGCGCAGCTCCCATGGGAATTAACGTAATGTCTTCCACCGGTTGATCGGTTTTCACCGGATAAAGAGGCAGAACATCAACCAGCCCGTATTGATCGATTTTCCACGAAGGTATCTGTTTTCCTTTCGCCTTAATTTCAATAGGCGTTGCCTCGGGTGTAAACGGATAATTGTCTGCCGGCCACTCTTTATGCACAATTTTGAAAGATTGCTGAAGGTTGTTTTTATCAACTACCAATCCATAGTTCCACGGACTTTTCGGGTCGATGGTATAAGCCGGCCACTTTTTAGGATCGGCATTTTTCTGCCACTTCGAATCACCAATAGCCGATTCAGTACTACTAATTTTATTGTACCTTTCATCAATTTTCAAAGAGAAAGTAAGCGGCCCGTAATCTACCGACACGCTGTTTTGGTTTACGTCCCAGGTTCTGGTAAAAAGCTTCATTGGGAGTTGTAACGTTAGTTGATCGCCATCTTTCCATTCTTTTTCCAACTTAACATATTTCCCTGGTTCTGCATGAACTGCAAGTTTCTCCCCATTTACAGCAACCGAAGCATTTTTGCACCATCCCGGAACCCGGATATATAAAGGGAAATGTACCGGCTCAGGTGTTTTTACAGTAAACTGAACCTGTTCTTCAAAAGGATAATTTGTTTTTTCGATGAGCTGAATTTCTGTTCCGTCACCAATTTTTGCTTTTGTGGTACACGAGTTATACATCATGGCTGCCAAACCATTATCGTTACTAGCCATTACCAGATTCCCAATATAATAAGGAATGGCGTGCCCGTGATTGTGCTGGCAACACCGGCTGCTAAACGGATTCATGGTGAGAAATGGGCCGCGATTATCAATTCCCGGGGAATGATTTTCAGCATCGGCAGTCACTCCATTTGGGCAGGTAAGGTAGCGCAATGCTTTCATATCGGGAGTAAAAGCAGCTACAAAACTGTTGAACAAAACATCCTCACAATTGTCGGACCACAGCGGGTCTCCGGTAATGCGGGTTAAAATACCATCGGAAGTCATTTGTTCCGCAAAGCCACAGGTTTCAGTTCCCTGGCGTGGATCAATATAGCCCATTCTCGCGTTTTCGTCGGAGCCAAACATACCTCCGGGAACCTGTCCAAAAGTACGGCGGATTAAATAATAATCGTTGTATGTAGCTTGTAAATGCGCCGAGTCTCCGGTCTGCATAAAATATGTTGCAGGTTCGCGAAAACATTCAGCAATATTTACATTATGCCAGTTTGGCAAGGTCGATTTTTGTGTCCAGTCGGCTGTATTTCTGTGAATCTTGTTAGCCAGTTCCAGCAAAAATTGTTCTCCGGTTCGGTTATAAAGCCAGTAAACACTGTATAGGTTATCGCCGCCGCGGCTGTTTTGCCAGTAGCTTGATAAAAACGCATCATCCGGAACGGTTAATTCATCCCGAAAATATTTAGTCATAAAATCGATAACTCGTTCATCTTTTGTGTGTTCATAATAATTCTGAAGCGTAAAAAGCACAATCATATTCGACCAAAAATCAAGATTTCCACCTTCTGTGCGGGCTTCCGGACCAAACCATCCATTTTCTTTCTGACTGTTGATGATGGCGTCAATCCAAATCATGGTTTCCTTTTTCATATCAGAATCATTGAAAATAAAAGCCATATCGGAGTAACCGCGCAGCCAGTACGGGACTTCCTCCCAACCATGGTCACCTCCATCCGAAAGCCATGCATTGTTTTCTTTATCAAGCCAGGCGCTTATCTCTCCCAAGTGCCCGCACAGCCCTTCTTTCTGTAATTGCAACAATTTCAAAATCCATCCTTCAGGCTGAATGCTTCCCAGCGGCAACTTAATAAAATTTGCCGGTTGTAAGGGTCCACGGTTCCCGGGATAAAAATTATTTTGTGCATTTAACGAAGGATGAGGCACAACCGTTGCCTTTATCTCTTCGGGACTTTCGGTTTTGCACGAGGAGAAATTCAGGAAGGGGATGAGCAAAATAAAAGCGATAAATACTTTCTTCATGGTTTAATGTGGTTATAAGTCGTGATGTTGTTTAAAAAGACAATCCCCGCCCTGTAGAAAAAGCAGGGATAATCGATTGTTGATCTATACAGATTTTATTCTTACTATTTCTCCAGCATTTTAATAAAATAACCTCCCACAACAGAACGCGCCTGGAACCCAACCTGGGTTGCATCCGGTGTTTCGTACCAGTCGGACATAGGCACACGGTCGGGTGTTTCGGTTACAAAACCATACAAGGGATCGATAAACTTTTGGAAGGTAGCATTGTCGTTAGCCAATGTGGCTGTCCAAACAATCCAGTCGGCTTTGGTATAAGTCCTGCGGTTATCCAGCGGCAAACCATATTTGTTTTGTTTGGTTAAATAATACGCAATCTCTTTCTGCGCAACGTCTTCCGGGAAAATTCCAAGGTTTAGTAACTTATCCCAAACCAGGTTGTATTTCTGGCTCCAGGTTCCGGGCTGGTCAAACGTTAAACGGAAATGGCCGCCATCATCTGCCATTTTTATCCATTCCTGCGCCATTTTTTTGGCTTCGGAAGTATATTTTTCTGCAATGTCCGTTTTTCCCAATGTTGCGGCCAGCTTTCCATACCCGGCAATTCCCATAATAGCTTTTACCGAAAGGTTTACATTGTGCGCAAAATGCCCTGCAAAGTCGTCGGTACACAGCTGGTTTTCCGGATCAAGGCCATTTTCCATCAGGTAATTTGCCCAGGTTGTTAATACATCCCAGTGTTTCGCGGCGTAATCAGCATTTCCTTCCACATCGGCAATTGCAGTTGTTAGTATTATCATGTTCCCGCACTCTTCCACCGGCATGTCGCCGCCATAGGTTTGCCCGTTGGCTTTGGGGTAAGTACCTACATCGTGCGCAGCAAATGGTTTTGTCCACTTCCCGCTTTCCGAATAATAAAAAATCGGGTTTAGCATTCCTTTTAACAGCTCTGGGTTGTATTTCAGGAATAAGGGGGCAGAAGGATAAGTAACATCTACTGTTCCGATAGAACCGTTGCTGAAATTTTCTTTGGAAAGGAAAAGCGTGTTTCCTTCTTTGTCTTTTGTTAGTTTGTGGGCTGCAATAGACTGACGGTAAGCCAGCAAACAAAGCCGCGCATATTTCTCGCCTCCGGCTGCCAGCGCCTCATCATAAATCTTTGCATCAGCAGCATCACATTTCGACATGATGCTTGCATAATCGTTTGCAGCAGAAGTCAGGGCTTCGTCAAAACTTACGGCCCCGTCTTTTGTCCACCATGCTTTCAGGTTATCACCAAAATACTGGATGGATTCAATATCATCATAAGCCAGCATAACATAACCTTTGGCCGGTTTTGAAGAAACTTTTCCAAGGTTGTCAGCACATGCCAGTACCGGCATCGACTTTGACATGACTGTAGTGATTGTATTTTCAGATGGATTCAATGTTCCGCTTTCAGCAAATGAATTTTTCATGGCATCAAAGCCGCCAATCGCTATCAAGTTGCTTTCTTTTTCCTGCGCTGCCAAATAAAAGTAGCCCCAATCGATACGCACATTGTCGCCTTTTTTCTCCAGAATTGGTTGCCCCGTAGTTCCGGCTTTAGCAAAACTGATGTTGCCGGTTTTGCCGGTTGTTACTTCTACTTCCTGGCTCAGTTCGTTTACGGCCCATTCGGGAGTTGCTTCAAAATAAACCTCTACGTCATGATTTTCCCCATCATTAGATGCCACTTCATAGTTAATATAATTCACAGGACGGGAAAGGATTTCCAAATTGTCCATCAACAAAGGCGAAACAAATTTTATATCCAGATTTACAGGGCCACAGGTAAAGTTGTATTTGGTTTGCGTAGCTGTAATTTTCATGCTGTTCTGAACAGCTGTTTGTGCAAATACCTGTTTCTGGTCGCTTTCTTTAAAAATACCAAAATCAACATAAGCCAGTCCGCCACGATCGAGGCAGTGGGCTGCAATTACATTTTTGCCATTAACGTTTAACAAACTTTTATCCAGCTCCAGCACCACATTGCTTTTGGCGCGGTTTCCGGTATTTACAATTTCGGTTCCGTTGAGATAAAGTTCAAAATCATCATCGTGCGAATAAATCAGGTATAACTTGGAAGCACCACTTTCGGGCAGGGTAAATTCCCGGCGGACCCAAATTTCAGGTGTATCCCAAACGGTATTGGCCTGATCCATTCCTTTGGTCCCAAAAGCTGCTGCAGCAGTTTTCCAGTTATTGTCATTAAAACCTGTTTTTTCCCATCCTGCCTTTGGTTTTTTGGTTACAAACTTTCCCTGCCATGCTTCGTACTTGGCATTGGGAAGAACCGGTTCCATTGGGATTTCTTCTTTGCCAAGGAAACGGTATGCTTGTCCATCAACCCGCACAGCCCCGATTAGTGAGTGATTACGTCCGGTC
Organism: uncultured Draconibacterium sp.; assembly: GCA_963677235.2. GTDB lineage: Bacteria > Bacteroidota > Bacteroidia > Bacteroidales > Prolixibacteraceae > Draconibacterium. The sequence goes on from CAXXPP010000001.1 coordinate 27,018, forward strand.
CAGTGTTTCACAGGCGAACCGAAAAGCTGGTCGGTGGTTGACCAAGCGCTCATATACGGATCGACAGTGATTAGCGGGTAAGCAGGTGCGCGAAATTCTATCCCTGCTTCTTCCTTTTGTGGTGGTGCCTGGGTGGAACATGCCCCCAGAAAAACTCCGGCAGCAAAAATTATAAGTATTCGATTTAAAGTTGATTTAAACATAAAGGTTATTTCTATTTTTTCGGTAGTTATAATAAATGAGACATGCCCTAATATTTTTTATTCTGCTGGGAGTAAGAATTATTCATCAAAACTTAAAACCACTTTTACCGGGAAATGATCCGAAGGTGTTCGCGCTACATATTTTTTTAATGAAACCTCCTGGGGAAAATTTCCTGATTTTTCCGATTTACTTTCTGGGATTTCAGTTCTGTAAGTATCTGTTAAAACACCATAACGCTCAACTGTAAAAGTTGGGCTCACAAAAATATGATCAATTCTACTGTCAGTTAACCTGTCGGTTTTAAAATTATTGAATGTTCCGTTTAATGCATATCTTATCTTTGCGGTTTTGTATGAATCGTTTAAAAGACTCGAGCCTTCCAGTACAGCGTAGTTCGGGCTATTTTGATCTACATTAAAATCACCGGTTAAAATTACCGGTTTGTCTCCGCACATCTCGGTTATTTTTTTTAATACAAGTTTGGCACTGTTTTTCCGGGCTTCCACGCCAACGTGGTCCATATGCAAATTGAAGAAGAAGAATTCAAAGCCTGTTTGGTTGTCTTTCATTTTAGCCCAGGTACAAATACGTGGCAATGCGGCATCCCATCCTTTGTTCGGGCGATCGGTAATTTCCGATAACCAGAAATGGCCTGATTCCAATGCTGTAAATTTGGTTTTTTGATAAAAAATGGGAGCATATTCTCCCTGGGTTTTACCATCATCACGGCCAACACCAATATAACCATATTCAGGAAGACCAGCCAGCAAATCCAGTAATTGGTCGTGCAATACTTCCTGAGCTCCAAAAATTTCAAAATTGTTAAAGCGAATCAAATCGCAAATGACGGGACAACGTTGTTTCCACCCATTTCCTGCAATGGAGTCGGAAGAATTATGATATCGGATATTAAAAGATGCTACGGTTAGTTTTTCAGCTTTGGTTACCTGAACTCCAACAAGGATGAATGTTAGGAGTACAAACAGAATTCGTTTCATTTTATTTAATTTTTTTGTTTTGAAATATCAATTCCGTAAAGTTCGAAATTTTTGTCTATTTATTCCTTATTCGATGAAAGAGTACCGAAAATATGAAGATTTTTCTCTGTTATTTTCTCTTTTGTAAGAAGGCGAATTCATTGCATATTGGAACTGGAACGTATCCCAAAAACAATTGCCCCCAGGCTTTTAAATTTATGCGTTTCGTTGTTTTTTACAAAGTGATGAGCTGTCCCAAAAGTCATAAAGGCATCATTCTGAATTTATTTCAGAATCTAAATAACATAAAAACGAGTGTCATAAAGATTTGGAAGTAAGTTCAGTATGACGTAAAAACAAACTTTCCCGGACAGCCTCATTGTTTCCTGTATTTTACATTTCCAGTAAGTTTTCTTTTCCTTCGTTTACCAGTTTTAATATTAATTCTCCGAAAAGTGTATTGGCCCAGGCAAACCACGAGCGAGAAAAATTCGTTGGATCATCTTTATGAAATGTTTCATGCATAAAACCAGTATCGGCATCAGTATCGCGCAAGGTTTTAATGCACCATGCAATTTCTTTATCATCAGAACTGGTATTTGCCCGCATAATTATACTCATGGGCCAAATCATATCATAGCCCACATGAGGCCCTCCAATTCCTTCTGCCGCTTTCCCTTTGAAGAAGTAAGGATTATCCTGGCTCCAAACCAGTTTTCGGGTGTTCTGATAAATTTTATCGTTTTGGTCAACCAAGCCAAGATAAGGCAATGCCAATAAACTCGGAACATTTGCATCATCCATAAACGTATGGTTGCCAAAACCATCTACTTCAAATGCATACACTTTCCCGTGTTTGGGATGATCTACAATGGCATATTTTTTTATGGCATTTTCAACTTCGTCAGCTAATTCACTGCACTCTTTGGAAAACGCTTTTTCATTGGTAATTTTTGTACTGATTTCAGCCAGCTGCCTTAATGAAACTACAGCAAACAAATTGGAAGGAATTAAAAACCCATAAGTTGTTGCATCGTCGGACGGACGGAAAGCCGAATTAATTAAACCAACCGGATTTAGCGGACGCCCCCAGCCATTATTCGACAACGTGTCTAACTGTTTAGCTGTAGTTCTTTCAAATTTGTATGGGCCCAAACCATCTTTTCGTTGTTGGGTTTTAAATGTTTCCACGATTTTGCGGGCAGCCTTTTTCCAGTCGCTGTCAAAAACAGAATCGTCACCCGTTGTTTTCCAGTAGTTGTATGCCAACCGAACGGTATAACAGAGCGAATCTATCTCCCATTTACGTTCATGCAAACCCTGCTTCATATCGGTATGGTCGCTCATCCATTCTACTTCATCCTCTTTTGTTTTATTAAAAGCGTTTGCATACGAATCCAGCAATACACATTGTGTCTGACGGTTCACAACTCCTGCAATCAATTTCTTTAATTGCTCATCTTCGCTGGTTAAGGGCAAATAGGGCCAAACCTGTGCAGTGGAATCACGGAGCCACATGGCATGAATATCTCCGGTAATGACAAAAGTATCCGGTTTTCCATTCTTAATTTCAAACTCAACTGTTGTGTCTAATGTGTTGGGATAACAGTTTTCAAACATCCAGGCCAATTTGGGATCTTTTATTTTTGCTTTGGTTGAAGCAATGGCCTTTTCAACCGCTTCAGAAGTAAAGTGCCTCTTTCCGGCTGTGGGACGATTGCTTACATAACTTTTTTTACCTGATGCTGCCATCACTACCGATGGCCCGGCAACTGTGAGACCTGCAATAGTTAATGCTCCGGTTTTTAAAAAATCTCTTCGTTTTGTCATATCCTGTTATTTTTTATTCTGTTTTAAATCTGAAATCTCCTCCGGATTTTAGCTGTTTGTCAGAAATAAAACAGCCATTTATCTTTTCACCGTTAAAGGTAATATCCTGAATCTTTTTTCCCTGATTTTCTTTTTGAATAATTGTCTTTTCCCCGGAAAAATCCAATTCAATTTTATTGAAAATTGGTACCGAGACAATATATTCAGCATCGGCGGGCGAATAGGGGTAAAAACCCATGGCTGCAAATACATACCACGACGACATTTCTCCTGCATCATCCATTCCACAGAGCGCCAATCCATGTTCGCCCATTCCATAGAAATGATTCATTATGCTGTTGAGAATGGCTTGCGATTTTTCCTGTTTATTTATAAAAGTATATAAATACGGAGCGCTATGATCGGGTTGGTTCCCGTGGCAATATTGCCCGATAAATGAAGAAACATTCCGTGCGATGTAATTTTCATTCCATGGAATAGAAAAAAGAGAATCGAGTTTATCCTCAAATGCACCTTCACTTGGATAAAGGCCAATCAGCCCCTTTGTATCCTGTGGCGCAAAAAATGAAGATTGCCAGGCATTGGCTTCGCGGTACATGTATTCATAATAGGGATATTCTGGGTTAAAGTTACTTACCCAATTGCCATTTTCAAGCCGCCCGCGCATTACCCCGGTTGAAGGATCAAACAAATTTTTATAGTTTGTTGTACGCTCCATTAACATTTTATAATCATCTGTTTTTCCTAATTCGTTTGCAAGAAGCGCCACAGCATAATCGTCATAAGCAAATTCCAGCGTTTTGGTTACTCCTGCTTTTGCTTTTGTTTCCACATTTGGATTTTCAACTTTGGGAGTTGAAATGTATCCCTTCTCAATATACTCTGAAATATATGGTCGCGTTCCGCCTTCCTTAGTCGCATTGTTCAGCAACAACTCATAAGCACTGTTTACGTCATAATCTTTTATTCCACGTAAATAGGAGCCCACAATAAATGGGGCAGCATGGTCGCCATGAAAAAAGGTAGGCATAAAACCCATTTTTTTCCCCTTATCTATTAACGATTGAATGACATCGGCGGTGACATCGGGCTGCAACATTCCAAGCAAAACCAGTTTGTTTCTGTAGGTGTCCCACAACGAAGGATTGGTATAATACCGAAACCCTTTATTTCCAATATTTCCATTGGCATCAGTAAAATCGCCATTTACATCGCTACGTAAAGCAGGCCATAAAAATGAACGGTAAAGTGATGAATAAAAAAGTTCTTTTTGCCGTTGGGTACCTCCGGTAATTTTTATTTTTGAAAGCAGGTCTTCCCAGGTTTGAGAAGCTTCGCTTTTTACCTGGTTAAAACTTTTATTAGAAAGCTCTGCCTCCAGATTTTGTTTTGCATTTCCTTCGCTAACAAAAGAAAGCGCCAATTCAATTTCTACGGGTTCATCGGAATCTTTGCTGTCAAAAGAAACAATAGCTACTTCATGATGCTCTTCTCCGGTGGTTTCAATATCCGTTATTGCACGGTTTGTTTTGGCATAGAAATAAATTTTGTCGCCTGTTTTTTGAAAGCCTTTAAAAACATTGTCACCTTCTTTTTCAATATGCCAGTCCTGCACTCTCTCGTTTGACTGTGAAAGATTTACAATGAGTTTTTTAGGCTTCCCTTTTGGATATTTGTATTTATGGAAACCGCAGTGTAATGTTGTTGTTAATTCAGCATTAATACCATAGCGTTCCAGAAGAACCTGATAATATCCAGGCTCTGCTAACTCGTTTTTATGGCTAAACCGGGAACCGAAATCGCCGGGCGTAAAATTTTCAGTAGCCGGAAGAATTGGAATATGACATAAATTCCAGTGTCCTTTGTTGGTGTGAGTGAAAGCATAAATTACAGTGTCTTCGTATTCGTAACCTGCTCCACTATACCACTCTGTAATCGGGCTCAGTTGCACCATTGCATTGGGTAACGAAGCTCCGGGGTAAGTAAGACCAGCCCAAACGCGCCAGTCTTTGGGCGGCGTGTAACCAATATCGGTACTATCCGTTAAAGGCGCTGTTCCAAGAAAAGGATCAACGTATTCAGTAAGCCGTTTTTGGGCAGAGGAACAGCTGACTAAAATGAGTATGATGAAAAGAAGAAAAAATTGTTTCATGTTTAATAAATACCTGAAGGCTAGGCCAATCCTTGGAAGCGGCTCATGTCTTTTCATTTATTATATTTTACATTAAAAATTCAGATCAGCTAAGTTCTAAATATTTCTCAGTTTCACTTTTCATTTGAAAATGAATATGGAAAATCTTTATTATTAATTCCTCTTTGTTTGTTCGGAAGTGGACTCATTTGAAAATGAATTTTTGCTCCTTTCATCAATTCATCATGCGTTAAATAGTTCTTTGTATATTTCTCCCCATTCAGTTCCATATTTTCAATGTATCGGTTTGCCTGCGAATTATTGTCGGCATTGATAACAATTTCATTCCCATTCTCCAATTCTATTTTTACAGATTTAAATAAAGGAGAACCTAAAATATATTCATTACTTCCCGGGCAAACTGAATAAAAACCTAAAGCGGAAAAAACATACCAGGCAGATGTTTGCCCATTATCTTCATCTCCACAATAGCCATCGGGGGTTGCGGCATACAGTTTATCCATAATCTCGCGAGCCCAGTACTGTGTTTTCCATGGCTCACCGGCATAATCATATAAATAAACCATATGCTGAATGGGTTGATTTCCGTGTGCATACTGGCCCATATCCATCACCTGCATCTCGCGCATTTCATGAATCATCCCACGGCTTTTCATTCCTTTTGACCCCGGAATAATAAACACAGAATCCAACATGGTTACAAATTCATCTTTCCCACCCATGAGATTAATTAATCCCTGAGGATCATGAAATACCGACCAGGAGTAGTGCCAGCTGTTTCCTTCTGTAAAATCACGGCTCCAGTCGGTTGGTTCAAAAGAATCGGAAAAAGAACCATCTGTTGCCCTGCCAGCCATTAATTTATTTTTAGGATTATATAAATTTTTATAATTCATGGCATGTTGCGCATAAACTTCAATTTCACTCTCTGGCTTATTTAATGCTTTCCCTAAACGGTAAATCGTCCAGTCATCATATGCATATTCCAATGTCCGGGCCACATTCTGACTGATTTTTACATCGTTGGGAATAAAGCCAAGTTTGTTGTAATATTCATATCCCGTTCTTCCTGAAGCCGCAACCGTTGGATGTACATTGTTTGCTCCGTGTTTCAAGGCTTCCCAGAGTGTTTCAATATCGTATCCCCGCAAACCTTTTAGGTAAGCATCGGCAACAACTGAGGCTGAATTATTTCCAACCATAATGCTTCGGTGCCCCGGGCTGGCCCACTCAGGTAGAAATCCACTCTCTTTGTAGGCGTTTACCAGGCCTTCCTGCATTTTCTCATTTTCCGAAGGATAAACGAAGTTCAGAAAAGGAAACAAACTGCGAAAGGTATCCCAAAAACCGGTGTCGGTAAACATGTAGCCTGGAAGTACTTTGCCATTATATGGGCTGTAATGTACGATGTTTCCGTTGGCATCAATCTCTGACAAATTTCGCGGGAATAAAACAGTTCGGTATAAATTCGAATAAAAAGTACGCAGGTTATCGATATTATCATCTTCTACTTTTATTTTTCCCAATACTTCGTTCCAGCGAGCTTTCCCTTTTGCTTTTACTCCGTCAAAATTTGAGCTGCCCAGTTCTTTCAGGTTAAGTTCAGCCTGTTCTTCACTTATAAATGACGAAGCCACCCGCGCATGCACCTGCTCATTGTCAGACGTTGAAAAACCAACAATTGCTCCGGCATGGTCGCCTTCAAACACCTTTTCTCTATTAGCGATTTGACCGTCTTTTACAGTTGCATAATTCGCGAATGGCTTGTCAAAAATAACTATAAAATAATTTTTGAAATTATCGGGAACCCCTCCGCTGTTGCGGGTTGTATAACCTATTATTTTATTTTCTTCAGGAATAATCTTTATATAGGAACCTTTATCAAATGCATCGATTATAACAGAAGCATTTTCTTCATCGGGGAACGAAAAACGAAACATGGCGGCCCGTTCTGTGGGTGTGATTTCGGTGGTTACATCAAAATCTGCCAGATGTACCCTGTAATAATAAGGTTTGGCTATTTCTGCCTTATGAGAAAACCAACTGGCTCGCTTCTCTTCATCAAAAACGGGCTCGCCGGTAATTGGCATTATTGAAAACTGGCCGTAGTCATTCATCCAGGGACTTGGCTGGTGAGTCTGCTTAAATCCCCTGATTTTATCTGCGGTATATGTATACATCCAGCCATTTCCCATTTTCCCTGTTTGTGGAGACCAAAAGTTCATTCCCCAGGGGAGTGCAATGGCCGGATAGGTATTTCCGGTTGAAAGTTCGTACTTTGAAAGTGTACCGACCAAAGTGCTTACATAACTTACAGGATCGGAAGTATTTTGCGCCCACAAATTGCTCACAAAAAGGAATACTGCAAAGGGCAGAGAAATATATTTCTTCATTTTAGTTGGTTTTATATAAAAAATTTATGCGATTCAGAAATACCGAATCTGTCTGCTTACATTGAACAATATTATATATTTCAATAATCACCGGCAAAATTACCAGAGATCATTTTTAAGAGAATAAATCATTATCTTTTCGTTCTACGCTTCCAGTAGTCTATCTTTTCCTTCATTTACCAATTTAAAAATCAGTTCGCCCAAAAGCGTATTTGCCCAGGCAAACCAGGAACGGGTGAAATTTGCTGGCTCATTTTTATGAAATGACTCATGCATAAAACCCGTGTCACCATTGGTATTCCAAAGTGTTTTTACATACCATGTAATTTCTTGATCATCTGAGCTCGTCATAGCCCGCATAATAATACTCATTGGCCAAATCATATAGTTATAGTTATGTGAGGGCCTCCAATTCCTTCTGCTGCCTTCCCTTTAAAGAAGTAAGGATTGTCGTCGCTCCAAATCAGATTGCGGGTATTTTGATAAATTTTGTCGGTCGTATCTATCAGATCAATATATGGGGGAGCCAGTATACTTGGTACATTTGCATCATCCATAAAGGTATGGTTTCCAAAACCATATACTTTCAAATCAAAATGTAAAAGATCACCTTTTAAATTGCAGAGAGCCATATCAACAGACATGGCTCTCTTGATAAACATTTTTCCCGCTATTTATTTACTAGCATATCCTTCATTCTGAACCAAACTCGGATTACGTTGCAATTCACTTAATGAAATTGGGAAAACCAAGTCGGTTTGTTTAAATGTAGCTCCTGCTGCATTTTGTGCGCCAATAAGGTCAACGTATGTAACCTCGCCTTTTTCGGTATTTGAGATAACCGGAAATTTCATTGTACGTACACAGTCATCCCACAATTTGAATTCCAATGGGAATTCGCGCAATCTTTCCGTCCAGCAAGTTTCAATAAAATCTTCTTTAGATAAAGCTAACAAAGCGGCTTTAATCTGTGCTTCTGTTCTATCTTCAGTATCAGCTCTTAATTGAATCTGAGCCAAATAAGTAGCAGCTTCATCTGTTACTCCGTCGGTTTGTGCGATAGATTCAGCATAATCAAGGTAAGCTTCTGCCAAGCGATAGAAATTCCAATCTTTGGTACCTTGTCCGGTAGACAATAAAGCCTCTTCATCATAATAGTACCAGCATCCTGCTTGTCCTTCAGGAGCAGTCCAGGTTTTTCCGTTATCCGGATTCGTGTAATTCCAGTGGAAAAACTGATTGGGTTGTATACGAAGATCGTTGCTTTCGTAAACATTCAAAAACCGATCTGTTGGGCCATATACTCTTTCAAAGATAGAATATGTACCAAATACAGCAGTTGCAGCAGACGAGAATGCATAGGTTGGCCACCAACTGCTGTTGTTGATCGTTCCATCATACTCCTGACTATAAATCACTTCACCTAAATCATCGGTAGAGCGTAATTTATTGAATGCACTATTTCCAGCTAAGTCTGTATTTGCAGTCAAAGTATGAGGAGAATCAATAACCATTTTAGCATATGTTTTTGCATTTGCATAATCTCCCTGATGGAAATATACATCAGCCAACGCCATTGCAGCTACATATTTGGTGATGCGGTGCCCGCTGGAAGCAAATGTTTCAGCAGGTAAAATTTCAACAGCATCTTTTAAGTCCGACTCTATTTGAGTATAAACAGTAGCAGCACTTGTCCTTTCCGGATACAGATTATCCAAAGTAGATGGTTCCAATAATAAAGGGACATCTCCAAAGGTTTTTACCAGGTAGAAATAGTTAAATGCCCTAAAGAACTTCGCTTCGGCAACTAATCTGCTGGCATTGCTTTCACTCATTTCAATTTCTGGAATACTAATAATAGCATTGTTGGCAACATTAATCGCTTTATAGCATTCATCCCAAATATCATCAGATGTACTGGATATTTCATTTGTATGATCCTGGCGGGTCAACAACCGGGAATATTTACATACCACTTCCTGTCCTTCGTAGCTGTTGCTAAAATAACCAGTTAACATACCAGGAACAGATGCCTTTGGCCCGATATAAGCGCTGGATGCATATGCGATGCGTTGAGGCGCACCATTACGATACAAAAAGTTTACATTTTCGGTAGCCTGAGCTTCTGTTTTATAATAATCAATATCGGTTATTTTTGACTTTGGACTTTCCTCCAGAAAATCGTCGCATGAGGTCAGGCCAATAAAGCCTGCACATAAGAGTATTAATATCTTTTTCATGGTGGTTTTCATATTAAAATTCATTAAAATGTTACGTTGATTCCTAATGTCCATGTTCTAGCTCTTGGGTATGAAAAGAATGTCATGTTTTGTCCAAATTTAGCATCGTTACCTTCTGCATGCGATGTGGCTTCAGGATCGTATCCGTTAAAGTCACTTGAACAAATTAGGAATGCATTATTTACATTGGCATATATACGAATAGCTGAAAGACCAATTGCCTGACATTGTCTGTCTGTAAAATTATATCCAAACTGGATAAGGTTAGCCCGCAAATAAGAACCATCAGCAATCCAACCAGAATCTACAGTTGTATTCTGTCCGGCATGTCCTGAGTTTGTCAAATATATAGCCTGCTCCATTGTGTTCGGATTGGTTCCATCATACGCATCATACAAAATATTCGACAACCCGTTTGTAATACCAAAGCGGTCGTATGTTGAATGGTAAAACTGTTGCATGGTTTCCACTCCCCATACAAACTGCAGATCAACTGTTAAATCGAAATTTTTGTACGAGAAGCTATTGATGAAACTACCAGTCCAGTCCGGCATACCCTTGCCAATAATTTCTTTTTCAGTTGTACGTTTCGCGCGGCCAACCTGATCTTTTGTTATTTCTCCTGCTTCGTAATCTTCTATTGTATAAACACCTAATCTTTTGTAACCATAGAAGCTACTCAGATTTTCACCTACACGAAGGATACTTTCAGAACCACCAACCCAGCCATTCATCTCAATATCTTCATCGTTTTCTCCCAGATGAAGAATCTCATTTTTATTGTAATTCAAATTCAAAGTAGCATCCCAGTTAAAATCATTGGTTTGAACAGGAGTTATTCTTGCCATGAAATCAAGTCCCTGGTTTTGAACAGAACCAATGTTTTTAAAGATAGAACTATAGCCTGAAGATGTTGGTACCGGGCAATCAAGTAACAGGTCGTTTGTTTTCTTATAATAGTAAGAAACATCAAAGTTTAATCTGTTTTTCAAAATACCAAGGTTAAAACCAATATCCCATTGAGCTGTTTTCTCCCATTTTAAATCCGGATTGGCGATAGAGCTTATAAAAGAGTATGGGGAACGGGAGCCACCCAATAGGAACGTACCTGAATCAACAGATGCTAATGATTTATATGGATCAACTTCCGAATTACCTGTTAAACCGTAGCTGGTGTGAAGTTTTAAAATATTAATTACAGGGTTGCCTTTCAGGAAATCTTCCTGAGAAATATTCCATGCTAAACCAGCAGATGGGAAGAATGCATATTTATTATTTTCTCCAAATCTTGAAGAACCGTCATAACGACCAGTCATTGTAACCGAATATTTGTCGTTGTAGGTATACGCTAAGCGCAGGAAGTAAGAGTTCATTGCCCAGCTATTATAGTCCGATTCCGGCGCTGCAGGAGTTGTTCCTGCTCCCATGTTATACCATTCAAAGAAATCATCACTAAAGCCCTCAGTACGAGATTTGTCATAGTTATACGTACGTTCCTGCCATGAAAGACCTCCCATCGCATTCAAGCGGTGTGCGCCAATTACCTTTTTATATGTCAGGTATGTTTCTTCCTGCCAGTAGAGTGTATTGGTGTGTGAAATCTCTGCCCAGCCATTTGGCATAGATATATTGTTTAACAAAATAGAAGAATAACCTCTGTAGGTTTTATCGTGTTTGTCTATCCCAAATTGTGTTTTTAAATCAAATCCATCAAATAAATGGAATGTAAAAGCAGCATTTCCAAAAATTTGCGTGTTGTAATTCATCCTTTTTTGCAAATCCAGGATCATTGCCGGGTTTGACATTCCTTCAAAACCAAATGTATCAGACATAGAAGATGTTGAAGAGGTTGTATAATTTCCTTCTGCATCTCTTACCGGCAACCAGGGCAACATTTCAATCATGGTACGACGGGCATCCTGACCACCACCTGTTTCGGGAGTATAACGGCTCCATGAATGGTTAACCATCAGGTTAACACCGGTTGTCAACCATTCTGTTGGGTCTGCATCAAAAGATATTTTCGCATTCAAACGTTTGCTGAATGTATTGTTAACTACCCCTTGTTGATCGGTATAATTAAGGAAAGCACCAGTAGAGGAATTATCTTTAGCCTGTTGTATATTCAACTGATGGTTATGAGAGAAAGCTGTTCTTGTAGCTTCTTTCTGCCAATCGGTATCATACAGCGGGTTTCCGTTTTCATCAAAATAATTCCGGTCTGTGAACCAATCTCTGCGGTCAAGCGACCAGTCATATCCCATGTACTCATTTTCGTTGGCAAGTCCTTGCATAAATGCATCTGTCCATTCCTGTGCATTTAATACATCCATATAACGGGCAACAGAGCTTACACTGGTAGATCCCTGGTAACTGATTGAGGTTCCTTTGCCATCTTTTTTCCCACGTTTGGTGGTTACAATTATTACCCCATTAGCACCACGGGCACCGTAAATAGCAGCAGCTGAAGCATCTTTTAATACCTCTACACTTTCGATATCATTCGGGTTCATCAACCCAAAATTTTCCATAACTACCCCATCAACTACATACAGAGGGTCGGAAGAAGAATTGATAGTAGACAAACCACGAATTACAACACGGCTCTGATAAGCTCCCGGCTGTCCTGAGTTAGAATAAATATTTACACCGGAAGCTTTCCCTCTTAGATTATCTAAAGCACTAAAATTCTGGCTTTTCGTCATTTCAGCACCTTCTGTTTTAGAGATTGAACCTGTTACATCCTGCTTCCGCATAGTTCCATAACCAATGGCAACAACTTCCTGTAAACCAATTGTCTCATCTTCTAATGTGACATTGATTCTGGACTGATTATTTACTTCAATTTCCTGGTTTTTCATTCCTACGAAAGAAAATTGCAGAATTGCATTTCCCGGAATATTTGTTAAAGTATATTCTCCGTCGAAATTAGTAACGGTTCCCTGAGTCGTTCCTTTAACAACAATTGATACCCCGGGCAGCGGCATTCCGTCTTTGTCTACAACTTTTCCCGAAACCTCTTGTTGCTGTTGCCTAATTTGGCTGTCATAAGTACCTTTTGAACCATTTACTTTCTCAATTAAAATAAGATTGTCGTTTACCTCTTTGTATGAGTAAGGCAGATCAACGAACGCAGCCTGAAGAATTTCACCAATGGATTTGTTATCCATTTTTACAGTTATTCTACTGCTTACATCAACATCTTCGTTATTGTAAAAAAAACGATAGTTACTTTTATTCTCAATCTGAGAAAAAAGTTCCTGTAGGGTTGAGTTCTCAATTTTAACATTCATTTTTGTGCTTTGCGACCAAACAGAGGCTGACACATTAAAAGTTAAAATGAAAATCAAGAATCCTGTTATTCTCATAATAAGAAATAATTTTTTCATTGCCTTTCTTGAACTTTCAGACAGGCATCTTAAACTAAAATTCATAAATTAGATCCTTTTATTAAAATTATTAAACTTTGGTTTGATTATTTATTGGGGAAGTGTGCGAGACTTCCCCTTTTTTTTCAATTTTTTTTAGGTTTTCATCATAGTCGTTTATTTAGTTTGATTAAAAAAAGTTACTTTATTTCCATCTATTTTATATTCAACTGATTGTGCCATGCTGAAATAGGACATAACTTCGAGAATACTCTCCCTTTCAATTGTTCCAGTATATCTGCGTTTTTTAACCACTTCATCAGCCAGTTCTATGTCAACATCAAACCAGCGTTCAAGTTTCTTTTCAAGTTCTTCCAACGACTCATTTCTGAAAACCAGCCGACCGTCTTTCCATTCCGTTTCGGGTAATGTATCCAATAATTCAAGCAAAGTCACCTTTTTAGTTTGGTTATTATACACCAGTTTTTGCCCCGGTTTTATAATATCGATTTTTTCGGGAGATGAAACTTTTACGCTTCCTTCGATTAATGTTGTTGAAATCTGATTCTCGTCGGGGTAAGCTTTCATATTAAATTGCGTACCCAGTACTTCTACATTTATATCTCCACTTCGTACCTGAAAAGGATTGTCTTTATCTTTCGTAACCGAGAAATAAGCTTCTCCGTCAAGAAAGACCCGACGATGGCCAGTTTTAAAATTATTACTGAATTTAAGCGTGCTTCCGGAATTTAGCCAGACCCGCGAACTATCCGGAAGATAAATCATTGATTTGTCGCCTAGCGCGCAGGTTACTGTAGAATAGGAATCAACAGTGTTGCTGTATTTGCCGGTAAAATAACTTATTGGGATGGTAATAATGAGTAGAAAAACTGCAGCATATTTAAGAGCATTGAAAATTACAATACGTCGCTCGATTTGCCGCTTTTTATTGTTTACCTTTTCTTTAAAATACTGAATCGCCTGTTCAATATTAAACTTATCGGCGTTTGTTATAACACCGCTGGCAAGCCATACGTCTTTTAAATCGTTGAACAGCCGCTTGTTATCATCTGATTGGCTTAACCAAACCCTGATTGATTTTTTTTCATCAGGGCTGGCTTCACCTGTGAACAATCGGACTATCGATATATTAATATCTTCGTTAAAGTTCATTACTTAGTTCGTTCATTTATTATGATGCGGATTAATAAAAAACCCTGTGTCGAAATTTTATTTTTTTTACTTTTTTAATATTAGTAGGTAGTTTTTTTGTGTTTAGGAGGTTTTTGTCTGTTGTTTTATAGATCTTTAAATAGAACGAAGAAAAGAAAGGAGGGGAGCGATTTTTTTAAGTCTTTGCGTAATTTTAACATGGCTCTCGATAAATGCATTTCTACTGTTTTGATTGAAAGGCCCATTATATTTGCAATTTCTTTGTTTTTCTTTCCTTCAAAACGTTTGAGTCTAAATGCTTTCTGTTGTTGTTCAGGGAGCGCGTTTATTGCTTCTTCAATTTTCTCTGAGATATTACTTTTTAATATACTTTGTTCTGAAATCTCTTCAGGGGAAAAACCAAACTCGATGTTACTAATGTCCGTATCACTGAAGAACTCTTTTAGTTTGTTCTCTTTGTCAAGCTTACGCAGGAAATAGAGCGAATTGTTAACTGCTGCCTTAAATAAATATGATTTTATAGATGTTTTTATGGCCAGTTTTCTGCGATTTTCCCAAAGATTGAAGAAGATTTCTGAAATAATTTCTTCTGCAACATCTTTTCTGCCAACGTATCTTTGAGAATAAGCGCAAAGTCTGACATAATATTCATTAAAGAGATAAACGTATGTATTTTCTTCTCCCTCTTTTAATCCTCTGATTATTTCTTTATCACTTATTATTTCTTTATCATTTATTTTCATTCCCAAATAATGGCGCAAATATAGAAATTACAGCGCAAAATAATGGTGATATTTTTGCCATTAATAAAACTTAACTTATAAAGGTATTTTTTACTTAATTTCACTAGTGTCCCATTAAAATTGGGACGTTATTAATATTAAACAAATTTGGCTCATTAAGTCTAAAACGTTCTTTGTCATTTTGAAATTTAGTTCTCTTAAAAAGGTCTCGAAGATGAGTTTTATCAGTCAATGATATACTCAAGATTTGCAAAACCTCATAAGTACTTCTGTCAAGATTCATGTCTTCCTGGACAATTGCTACCAAGCAGTAGGTACATATAGCAACGTAAATCTGGATTCGAACAGCATTTTCAGTAGTACCCCAGAATTTCTTGATTTTCAGATGTTGTTTTAGCCATTTAAAGAATAGCTCGACTTGCCAGCGGTTCTTATAAAGTTCAGCAACTTGAAGAGCTGAAATGTGCATTGCATTGGTTAAGAATACAAACTCACGCTTTTGTTCTTCATCCCAATATCTGACCATTCGAAGATGTTCTGGATAATATTGCCTGGGATAAAAACCAGTCAATTCAATCGTTACATCTGAAAGTACGTTCTCGGGCATTCTTCGTTTCCATTTGATTATCTTGTATTGAAGATTCTTTTTTGCTCTGACAACGAAGAAGGCTTCTATCTGGTGAATCCTGTACAACATCTTGAAGTGATTATATGCACGATCAAATATGTAATATGATCCTGATTCATAAGGAATTTTTTTCATTGCCGTAGAGTCGTGTACCGAAGCTTCAGTAATATGAAAGAATGCTGGGATTTGTGTTTCTACATCATATAATGTATGCACTTTGATTCCGCCTTTTTTCTTGCGGAACTTCGCCCACCAGAATACGGAAAGGCACAAGTCAATCGTTGTTGAATCAAAAGCGTAGACATTGCCATCAAGCTTGAAGATGTCAGAAACTCGTTTCTGCCTGGCTTCGTTAACCAGATAGTAAGCATATTCTTCAAAGATGCGACAGTCTCTGTCTTGATTAGCTCTGGCTAAGGATGATTTTGAAACATTCTTGCCTAAACCCAAATGATAAGATTTGGAATGATGAGCATCAATTGCAACAATCAAATCTCTCAGGCTTTCACGATTTGATAATTGCCCGAACATCAGAGCAAGCAATTGATTCCAACAAGTGAAATGCTTCACGTATTTGTCACCGTCATACTTGCGAACGATGTAGTTGAACTTATTCCTATCTAGGAACGATGCTAACTGAGCAAAAACGTATTTATCCTTATGCATTTGCTAATCCGTTAATGAACAGCGAAAATGCAAATTGAAATCCGTTTAACCGAAAAAAGCCTGTAACTGACTAAATTTCAAACATTTCAAAGAACATTATTAGATTTTAATGGGACAGCAATGACTTAATTTAGGGAATTGATTTTTATTTGTAAGGTCTTTTTTTATTGCCTTTTCGTTTGTCTGGAGCCATGCAGTAGCCATTTTTTGAATGGTTTTTTGAAAAAAATAGGTCTGTGACTGAATTTTCCCCGTTTCCCCTTTCTCTAAAAACTTCTGAAAGCCCCGTATAAAAAGCAAAAGCGGCGGTCATATAAAAATGACCTCCGCTTTGCGTGGAGAACCTCGGAGAAGTATCGAACTTTTTAGTTGAAGATTATGATGCTCTGCTGAGTTTCATGAATGCAGTATCACAGAAGAAGAAACTCAGACTTTAGCTGTCAAATCATATGACAATTACTCTCTCAAAATTTATTAATTCTTTAGGGTTTTAATGAATAAAAAGGGGAGAATAATTAAGGAAGGCCTGAGAGCACAATAGAGAAGATGAGAAACAAACTTAGAGAAGTATTCCTGAAACAGAGGATTAAGAGGGTAAAGTAATTAAATCAAGAAATAGATAAAAAACAAGGCAAGCAACGGCAGATGATGCTATTATATGCTTATCATAAACTTGACACTTATTTGTTTTGTTTAAAATGGATATATTTAAAATCTTCTTTAAACAAATGCAAAGCTAATGGAAAAAGAAAAGATATATATCATTGGTTCAGGGGCAATAGGAAAAGCTTTGGCTGTTTTTCTGCAACATGAAAACAAAGAAGTAATGCTTGTCAGAGGAAGTGTTAATAATAAGGCTGATGAAGAAATCTTGATAAAGGTAACCAATCAAGATAATCAGAAATTTCAGCAAAAAATAATCACCACCACCTTTAGTAATTTAGCAAAGATTAACGGCATTGTTCTTATTACAGTTAAAGCCTTTGCCAATGCTGAACTTGCCGAAAAACTGAAAGCGAAAAAAGGCGACTACTCCATTATTTTGCTTCAAAACGGGCTCAATATTGAAAAGCCTTTTGAAAAATTTAACCATCTCTATCGTTGTGTATTATTCTCAACCAGCCAGGTTATGGGAGAGAATAATATCTCTTTTAAGATGGTAGCCGACTCTCCGGTTGGGAACTTGCAGGGCAAGAACTCAAAGCTGGATGCAATCATAAAACAAATCAATACTCCTTATTTTGGTTTTAAAAGTGAGCCAGACATACTGAAAGTAGTTTGGGAAAAGGTGATTATAAATTGTGCATTCAATTCTATCTGTCCATTACTTGAAACAGATAACGGAATTTTCCACCGTAACCTGGAAGCAGCCAAGCTGGCAAAAACGATTATTAGCGAATGTATTCAGGTGGCAAATAAAAGTGGAGTCAAGCTTGTGCAAAGGGAAATAGAAGAAAGACTTATTTTGATAAGTCAGCGAGCCGACGGGCAACTTATTTCAACTTATGAAGACATCCGAAATAAAAGAAGGACTGAAATAGACAGCTTAAATCTTGAGATTTCAAGGCTTGCCGATGAAATAGGAATGTCTGAATTGGTAACCAATACAAGATTATTGGGAGAGATGATTCAACTAAAATCGGCAATAAAAATGAAGTGATTATCTTAGTGCCGATTAAAGCAGCAAAAAACTTGTTGATTTCCAAAAGCGTTATATGACTCAAAAAACAGGAAATAAAATTGAAGCCGTCATCTTCGATATGGACGGTGTAATAATCGATTCAGAAGAGATATGGAAAAGAGCCGAAAATGAAGTTTTTTCATCAGTTGGCGTAAAATTATCAGATGAGTTATGTAAGATAACAGAAGCAATGACCACAAGCGAAGTCACCAGCTTTTGGTTTGAAAAATATCCTTGGGAAAACAAGTCTTTAGATGAAATAGAACAGAGAGTAATTAATCGTGTAGCACATCTGATTGCAGAAGAAGGTAAGGCGATTGATGGGATTGAGAAACTTATAAAAAATTTGAAAGCCAAAGGATACAAAATCGGACTGGCGACAAATTCGCCATCATGCTTAATTCCGGTTGTATTGGAAAAGTTGGCACTCAATAAGTACTTTGATGCTACTTCATCAGCCGAACATGAACCGGAAGGCAAACCAAGCCCGTTTGTTTATCTGAGCACTGCCGAAAAACTAAATATAAAACCTGAAAATTGTATCGCCATTGAGGATTCCCATTCGGGATTATTGGCTGCGAAAAAGGCCGGAATGAAAGCTGTAATTATCGATGCAAATAACCTGTATCACAAGAAAATAGAAATTGCTGATTATGAAATCGACGATTATAATAAATTTGATTTTTCATTTCTATCGTAAAAAATTAGAACTTAAGCTCAGTCGAATAATTCTGAAAAAAGAGCGAAATGCAAATCCGAAAGCATGGATAGACTTATAGAAAACATCAAATTATATACGCCGCTTAACGAACAGGAAATCCAGTTGTTACTAAACGCTGTGGAAAAGAAAGTTTATCAGAAGAATGAACTGATTTTCACGGAAGGAAAAACATCAGACGAAATTTATTTTGTAACAAAAGGCTGTGTGAGGCTTTTTTATAATGTGGACGGCAACGATAAAACAGCCTTTTTCTATACCGAAGGACAATTTATATGTGCCGGAGAAAGCTATACCTATAACATCCCTGCTATTGAAAATTACCAGGCAATTGAACAAACGGAACTATTTATCTTTAGAAAATCAAACATTGAACCCTTGCTGAAAGAAGTTCCCAAATTTGAGATAATTGCCCGGATTGCAACGGAAAATGAGTTAATCACCTGTCAGAAGGTAATTGCATCATTTGTTACAAAATCGGCAGAAGAACGTTATGTGGATTTATTAAATACCCATGGAGAATTATTTCAGCGTGTACCGCAGCAATACATTGCATCCTTCTTAGGCGTATCTCCCGAAACTTTAAGCCGAATAAAAGCCAGGGTGTTTACCCGAAAGAATTCTTGACGATAGTCAAGAGGATGCTGTTTAGGAACCGGTAACTTTGTAATAAAAACGATGAAAACAAAGAGAGTTTTGGTAGCAGGAGCAACCGGGTATTTAGGGCAGTATCTGGTAAAGGAACTCAAAAAAAGAGGTTTCTGGGTAAGGGTATTAATTCGAAAAGAAGCTCAGAAAAGTAAATTCAGGGATGTTGACGACTTTTTCGTAGGTCAGGTAACAGAGCCGGATTCAATAAAAGGAATAACCAATAATATCGATTGGGTTTTCTCTTCTATCGGTATCACCCGGCAAAAAGACGGGCTAACGTATATGGATGTTGACTATCAGGGGAATTCAAATTTATTAAAGGAAGCTTTGCACGATGAGGTTGAAGCATTCCAGTATATTTCAGCAATCAATGGAGAAAAGCTGAGACACTTAAAAATCTTTGAAGCCAAAGAAAAATTTGTCGATGAATTGAAAAGCTCAGGAATCCGATATTGCGTTTTACGCCCTAATGGATTTTTCTCCGATATGAAGGATTTTCTTACAATGGCAAAAGGTGGTCGGGTGTATTTATTCGGAGACGGAAAGCTAAAACTGAATCCAATTCACGGAGAGGATTTGGCAAAGGTTTGTGTTGATAAGATGATTACAGGCGTTAATGAAGAAACTGTTGGTGGGGTCGATATTTTTACACAAAATGAATTGGCTGAACTGGCGCTTAAAGCCTGGGAAAAGCCGGTAAAAATTAGCCACCTCCCTGATTGGACAAGGCGATTTACAATTTGGGTGTTAAGGACTTTTACTTCTTCAAAAACATATGGTCCGATAGAATTCTTTTTAACAGCTATGGCTTACGATAATATTGCAAATCAATATGGGACGAATCATCTTGAAGACTTTTTTAAGTTAGAGGTAAAAACAAGGAAGGGAGAATAAACAGTGTTGGCAATAGAGTGTAGTATAACCATAATTTTGCTCTAAAAAACTTAAAAAAACAGATATTTGGCAAATGGAATATTCGGGTTCTTACTTGTGCAAAGGGATTAAATTTAAAGTAACAGGCGATTTTGAAAGTTTTTATTTATGTCATTGCAGATATTGCAGGAAAGATACGGGATCTGCCCATGCTGCAAATTTATTCTCTACAACTGCCAGGCTGGAATGGGTAAAAAGGAAAACAGAAATTAAAACTTATCAGCCTCCCAAAAGTAACCATGTAAAGGCATTCTGTACAAATTGTGGTTCTGCATTGCCCAACTTGCAGATGGAGGGTAAACTTTTAGTCGTACCGGCAGGGTGTTTAGATACACAATTAGAAAAAAAACCGGATGCACATATCTTTGTTTCAAATAAAGCCGGTTGGGATGAATCTCTGGAAAGAATAAATAAATTTGAACGTCTCCCTGAATAAATCCTAAAAATAAACCAGGATTTACTCATTTGTTCCGATGAGACAAACGACAAAATTCATTATAGATTAAAAACACCTGAATATGAGAGATAAAATAGAAAACATGTTTAACGAAAGTGCCGCGAATTATGATGAGCAGTATGCCAAAACAATAGCGATAAAAGATGCCCTGCATTTTTTAATGAAAGCTGTTCTGTGCGATTTGCCGCAAGAATCAAGGTTGTTGTGCATAGGTGCAGGAACCGGACAGGAATTGCTCTATTTTGCTAAGGCTTTTCCAAAATGGAAATTCACTGTGGTTGAACCGGCATCAGCCATGATGGATATTTGCAGGGTAAAAGCAGAAAATCAGGGTATTGCCTCACGATGTTCTTTTCATAATGGATATCTTGATACTTTGCCGGGAGATGAGAAATTTAATGCGGCTACATCTATATTGGTTTCCCAGTTTATTAAAGAGAAAGAAGAACGGATTGCATTTTTTAGCGGAATTGCATCAAGGCTAAACAAGGGAGGGATATTGATAAATGCGGATCTTGCTGCTGATTTTACAACTGAAAAATTCAAAAAACTGTTCGGCATATGGACGAATATGCTTAATATACCGTCAGAGAAAGCTGTATTCCTCCAAGAGCAATGGAAAAAAGATTTGGCGGTGGTTCCTGTCAATGAAGTGGAAGATATCATTGCTTCAGGTGGTTTTGAGCCCCCGGTTCTTTTTTATCAAACGCTTTTCATTCATGCCTGGTATACCATAAAGTTGATTGAGTGATTTTAATCTTATAATAGAGAGAGAATAATGTATGTTTTTGAAAATCAACAAAGACAAATTAAAAGATTTATGTATGAAAAACAATATCATATACTTAATGGGGATGCATCAAAAGAACAGTTCCCTGAAAATATAAAATGCACCTGTAGTTTAATCTCCAAAATGTTGTGCTTTTACGCTTTATTCTTTCGTGTTTAATATCGCGTAAATGTCAAGGCTTAAATATTTTCCATCCTTTATTTCGCAATCTTTCATTGTGCCTTCATAGTTGAAATCAAGTTTTGCCAGTCCATTTTTACAATTTTTGTTCTCTGAATCTACAAAACCTTCAATTCTGAGGAGTCCTAGTTTTTCAAATCCATACTCACATATTCGGGGCATGACTTCTTTCATTATTCCTTTTCCCCAAAACTCGGGAAGAAGCCAGAAACCAACTTCTGCTTTTTTGTGTATTTTTTCTAAACTATTTAGACCACCAGCCCCGTAAAACTCTTTACCATCTTTTGAACATATTGCCCACCAAATTCCAGTTTCATTCTTTTCTAAATTTCTAAACCAATCAATCTGCTCTTTAGTCGCTTCAAGACTGTCAAAACTTACTCCATAATAGGCTATCACTTCCGGGTGAGAAAGGCCTTTGTATACGTTTTCTAAATCCGCCTCTGTAAATTGTCTTAATATAAATCGTTCCGTTTCTATTTGCGGGAAGTTGTTATTCATTATTCTTATTTTTCAAATTAGTTTTAATATTGTATGAGATGCTCTCCTTACTTGAAGCACAGCGGTTATTTATATGCTTCCCATAATTCCTGCGTAAAATCGCCTTGTGCCATAACCCGCATTATTTCCAGAATTGGTGAAAATGATGAACCGGTCCGTGACCTTTCCCTATTTCATAATCAGCCCCGGCCACGATTGCACGATTGATATAATTTTTAGCGCTACGAATGGCATCGTTTAGCGGCAATTGTTGTGCTAAAAACGAAGCTACTGCCGATGAAAATGTGCAACCTGTTCCGTGTGTATTTTTTGTTGACATACGCTGCGAACGCAACTCAATAATTTCATCGGTTTCGGCATTGTAAAAAAGATCCACCAGCTCGTCTTCGGTTAAATGTCCGGCTTTTAGTAAAACGGATACCGTTCCGTTGCATGATAAATCTTTTACTACCAACGGTAAATCGGCCTGTTTTGATATTTTTCTTCCTGAAAGGATTTCAGCTTCCGGCACATTGGGTGTAATTACGCTTACCATTGGGATCAATTCATTTTTGAGGGTCTCAATGGCTTCGTCCTGCAAAAGTTTATCGCCGGATGTTGCTACCATTACCGGATCCAAAACAATATTACGAATATTGTATGGCAGCAGCGTGTCTTTCACCGCCCGAATCAGTTCCGAAGAATGCAACATGCCAATTTTTATGGCATCGGTGCCAATATCGTCCAATACCGATTTTATTTGCCCCTTTACAAAATCGATGGGCACGGGGTGCACCCCAAAAACCCCAACTGTATTTTCATCAACAATAGCTGTAATTGCCGTTGTGGCAAAGCAGCCACAAGCCGATATGGTTTTTAAATCGGCCTGAATACCGGCTCCGCCACTGGGGTCGCTCCCGGCTATACTTAAAACTCGTTTATAGTTCATTTTTGTTTTCACTTTTGAAAATGATTGAACCCGGCTTTTGAAAAAATAACTTTCTGTCCGTTTTTATACCATTCAATTGCCGGTTCACCTTCTTTTATTTCTCCAATGGGATAAAACGTTTTCCCCAATCGGCGTTTAAATTCTTTTTGCAAATCATTTAATTGTTCCGGGGCAACAGTAAAAATCAGTTCGTAATCTTCGCCGCCACCAGTTGCCAATTCTTCTGCGCTCCAATTTTGCAAAGCACAAATTCTTTTTAGCGGTTCAGACAAGGGCAGTTTCTCCAAATCAATTCGTGCCGCTTTTTTTGACGCTTTTAAAATATGCACCAAGTCTGAAGCAATACCATCAGAAATATCCATCATAGCATGAACACCCGGAAAGCTAAGTAAAGTTTGCCCTTCTTTTATTCGCGGCTCCGGCAGATTATGCCGTTGCAGCAAGTATTCAACATCAGCCGAAGGAGCCACTTTTTTCAACATAGTTTGCAAGCCACCTGCTGAATCGCCCAGATTTTCGGTAACACAAATTAAATCTCCGCTTTGGGCATTCCTGCGCAACTTTGCTTTCCCTTTTGGGCATTTCCCGATTGCGCAAACATTAATGGACAAATGTTTCACCGATTTGGTTGTATCTCCCCCGTAAAGCGGCGTTGCGTATTTCTCGGAAATATCATGATAGCCCTTCATAAATTCATCGAGGTATTCCACATCAATGCCTGGCGGAATAGCAATAGACAGGAAGGTTCCCAGCGGAGTTCCGCCCATTGCAGCGATGTCGCTCAGGTTTACTGCCACCGATTTGTAGCCCAGTTGCCACGGTGTAATTTTATCCCTGAGAAAATGGACGTCTTCTATGAGCATGTCGGTTGTTATGAGCAATTCAGAAGTATCATTCATGGGTAAAATGGCGCAATCATCGCCAATCCCCAATACTTTCTCTGATAAAAGAGCTTTAAAGTCCGGAGCGAAACGCTCGATAAACCCAAATTCTCCTATTTCTTTTAATTCCATTGTTCCTGTTTAATTCTCAAAGAAAATAAATTAACTCCATTTACACGGGCCATTGTTCCAATTGCCACGCGCTGTCCCAAAACATCCATTCCAGTTTAAAAGACAGTTTGAAAGCCTGTGTCATTAATTCGCGCCGGGTGGGAGTAGTTTCATTTGCCGCTTCATCGCAAATGGCTATCGCTTTTTGAACGGCTATAGCAAAATCCTCACCTCCGTAGGTATCAATCCATGGTTGATACGGGTTTTCAGTTTTTGTTTGATTCTCTAAAATGTAATCGCCCACTTTTTTATACACCCAAAAACAGGGAAGTACAGCAGCCAGTGCCTCTTCGATTGATGCACCGGCTAATTGTTGGTACATATACCCGGTATAAAGCGCACAGGTTGGTGTTGCTTCAATATTTCTTTTATTACTTTTTAAATAATACTCATGTAAGGCCTGTTCAACAGCTACCGTATCAGACGAGAACTTTAGAAAATCTTCGCGCCATTCTTTCCGGTTTAACTTTGCAGCTATACCTGCCAGAATTTTTCCGTATTCAGCCAGATAAATTGCATCCTGTTGTAAATAGAACTGAAATTTCTCCTGAGGCAGTGTGCCGTTCATCAGTTCGTTTAAAAAAGGCAACTCCAAAACGCTGTCGTAAACAGATGCGCATTCATTCCATGCTTTATCACTCCACTTCATATGCTTTTTATTTTATTTTTCAATAATTCGGCAGCAAGTTTTGGATTTTCAGCTGATGAAATTGCTGAAACTACAGCAACTCCATTTGCTCCATGCGCCATAACTTGTGCTGCATTTTCCAAATTAATTCCGCCAATTGCTACATTGGGATGGCAGGCAATAGCACTAACTGCTTTTACTCCTTCCAGCCCGAAAGGCGTAAACGTATCGGTTTTGGTTGGTGTGGCAAAAACCGGGGAAATTCCGATATAGTCAATAGCTAAGTTCCTGGATTCTTCTGCCTGTTCCATGGTTTCAACCGACAAGCCTAAAATCTTGTCTTTTCCGAGAAGTTGGCGGGCAACATCCCATGGTAAATCGCTTTGCCCAATGTGCAGGCCATCGGCATCAATGGCCAGGGCAATATCAAGCCTGTCGTTAATAATAAGCGGAACATTATACGGTTTTAGCAACTTCTTTAAGCGGATTCCCAGTTGATAAAACTCTTTCGAACTGCAATTTTTTTCGCGCAACTGTACCATGGTAACTCCGCCTTTTACGGCTTCTTTCACAATAAATTCCAATGGGCGGCCAAGCGATAAATCACGGTCGGTTACCAGATACAAGCTTAAATCAAATGATTTCATTTTTCGTTATTTAAGCGATAAAAACATCGGAAATATCTTTATCAGTTAGATTGTACAATGTGTCGATAAAGTGCATTTGTAAACTTCCCGGACCGGCTGATTTTTTAGTGGCAATTTCGCCGCAAATACTCATTACTGCCATTCCGTGAGCTGCGGCAAACAAGGTGTTTTTGTTTACGGCAGCAAAAGCGCCCAAAACGGCAGAAGCTGTACACCCCATTCCGGTAACTTTTGGCATTAAAGGCGAACCATTTTTTATCGCAACAATCTCTTTTCCATCAGTAATAAAATCTTCGGCACCGCTAATTACTACAACAGCTCCGGTTTCGTTTGCCAGATTTTTTGCTGCATCAAGAGCAGCATTGGAAGAAACAGTACTGTCAACTCCTTTGGTTGCCACATTCTCTTTAGCCAGTGCCATAATTTCGGATGCATTTCCGCGGATAAGCGTAGGTTTACATTTTTCAATAATTTGTACGGCTACCTCATTCCGGTAAGGAGTAGCACCAACACCAACGGGGTCAAACACAACAGGAATTCCTTTGGCTGTTGCCGCAATTCCTGCTTTAATCATTCCTTCTACCCATTGCGGGTTTAAGGTGCCCATGTTTATTACCAGCGCAGAGGCAATGCCTGCCATGTCAGCAACTTCTTCAACAGCATGTGCCATAACCGGCGAAGCTCCAATAGCCAGCAATGCATTGGCGGTATTGTTCATTACTACAAAATTGGTGATGTTGTGTACCAAAGGAGTGGTATCTTTTAAAGCCTGTAAATCGGCTGCAATTGTTTTCGCGTCTATCATACTATTTTTTTTGAATTAAAATTTATTTTTTGGCACAAATGGCTACATAATCGCCCCGGTCGTATCCTTCGCAGGGCTCTTCTGCCACATTATTGGAATAAATGGGATGTGACGTTAATGTTTGTGCATATTTCAAATCATGAAACCCTGATTTTTGTAACATCTCCACTTTTTCCGCCGTTGTTCGCCAATTGGCAATTTTTACAAATTCAATGGGATACGGGTCTTCAGGATGAACATCTTTTAACAAAGGGTGCTCCCAGTTGTCAAGGGCTTTTGCCAGGTTGTACAGCAAAGCATACGAACTTTCTTTAGGGACATCGATTACCACAACTTTACCACCCGGACGCAATGCCGCAAACGCTTTATCGAAAGCAGACTGCAAGTCGGTAATATAACTTGGCGTACCATTAAACAGCACAGTATCATATTTTTCGGTGCCCAGTTCTGCTTTTTCTACCGTTGTTACTTCAACTGTCATGCCGCGTTTACGGGCAATCTCGGCCATTCCTTCCGATGGTTCCAACCCGTTTTTTATAGAAATCCCAAAATCTTTTTCCAGTATCATTTCAAAAAGGCCGCTGCCACAACCTACAGAAAAAATATCCTTTGAATCTTTAAGAAAATGCGCCACCAATTTCACTTCTGAATACAACACATTTGTATTTTTCATAAACCAAGCATCGTATTTTGATGCGTGTTCGTCGAAACCACTTTTTATTTTTTTATTCATAATGCGTCAGTATTTAACAAAAAAAGCCGCTCCGCAGAAATGCGAAACGGCCTGTATCTTAGTTCGTTTTAAAATTCAAATACAATCCTCGTTTCCCTCCGCTGTTATTATACATATCAGGTTATAGGGTATAATCTCAGCCTGCCCCAGTGGACAGACACCCCTAACGAGATGACGTAAAAGTATCAATTTTTTTACCAAATGAAAAATCGAATATCAGGAAACAGGGAGTTTATTTTGTCATTTTATATTACAAAAACTTGCAGGTTCTTTCAATATTGGTGTTGTAATACATTATTTATTTCATCTAAATTCACGGTTTATTTGAGAAATTCTTTTCATTTTATTCGATAACCGATTTTAAATCCAGGAATTATATTTGTAAAATCAACCTCCTCAACATTTGCCATAAGTATAGCATAGCGTAAATTTAGGTCAAGTGTTATTTTTTTCCTATGGTTCTACGAAAGCCCCACCCAGCATAAATTCCGGAAATTATATCGTTTAGTCCACTATTATTTACACTTTGTATTTTAATTCCGGGTGTCATAATTTCTGCTCCGGTAAAAAAGTAACCAGAACTATTATTTATTGTTTTTTTCCCCTTCGTTTGACGTCTCAACAAACGATAGTACCATCGATAATAAATTTCTATTGTTGGAATAAATTCAAAATATTTTGTTTGAGTGGGAGAAGAACCATAAAAAGAATCATAGAATGAATATGAACTTCCATACTCAAGAAAAATATTAAACCCAGCACGGTAACCCCAGGTTGTGACGGGAGAAATTCTCATCTCTTGTTCAAAGGACGGATAAAGAGCATTAATTTTTGTAATCTTTTTGTCAACGCCTTCCAATGTCTGTGCTGTTGCGTTTAATACAAATAACCAGGTAATTATTGTTACTAAGAATGTTCTCATTGAATAGGATAATTTTATATGTCAATATTAGATTTATTTTTTATGTGCGCCATCGTTTTTTATCTTTTAATTACCTCGTATCGAACCCAAATTGCCCCGCTATCAAACACATGTGATTCAATATATCTCAACCTGTTTGGCAAAATTTTAGGAGGTTCGATGTCTGGAGAATTAAAGAGAATAGGTGCTTGAAAGCCGCCATAAATCGAGGGGCTAAAAAGTATGTTGATTTCATCCAGTAAATTCTCGCGTATTAATGCTCCGGCAAATTTTCCGCCAGATGTAGTCAAAATACATCTTACATTCAAAATGTTATACAGTTTGTTAAATGATTCAGTCAGGTTAACCCTCTCTTTGCCAGTTATTAAATATGGAATTTCTTCCTTTTGTAAAAAAGCCAGATATTCAGGAGGTGCATTATAACTAGTCAGATGAATCATATATGTTTCAGGATTGTCATGATAGGCTTTATAGCCATTACGAAACCTGCCACGCCCATCAACAACTGATGTCCATGTCCTCCGACCTTCCCGATTGATAATTCTCTCAGGTAAGTAATCATGGTACAACGACCCTTTATCTCCTGTGTATTCAGGCAATTCTTTTATCTTATCAACTTCAGAAATCAACATATTACTTCCTTCTAAATAGAAATCAATTTCATGTATGGATTTTATTTTCTCATCGAAATATTTCCAGTCTTCATCTCTTAACGTAAAAGGTTTTAATGAATCATCAATAGGTGAAAACATTGTAGAATTTAGCATAAATGAAATTCTACCATCAATTGACGAGGTCACTTGTAATATCACTTTAGGTCTATTCATACTTCTGTTGTATCCATTTTGTAATTCGGACTAATATTAAAATATAAACTAATAATCAGTGATTTACATGCTCGTTAGCTCCGCAATGCGATGTAGAAAACTGTCTATCTATCAATATTCAATATCTAAAGGTAACTCCTTCGCGGTTTCTACTAATATTCTCACATCATTTATTCCTATCGCCCCTTTGAAAATATTATGTTCTTTTATCCTTTGATTAATCCTTGCATGTAAATCAACGGGGTCAGATTTTGAAACTTTCTCTACTGTATCTACTCCTAAGTCGTAAAGTATTTGGGCATAAGTTACTCCTACCCATTTTATTCTCGACAAATCAGTCAGTTTTGTTAACTCTAAAATATCTGTGTAATCTATCCCCATTGAATCGGCAAGTTTTTGTCTCTCAATTTTTATTAATACTTTGTCGTATAATTCGCGGGTATTTACAATGCCTGCTTTCGCCAATTTGTCAATTGTGTTCTTCGAAATCCAAATAAAGTCGGCAATTTTATTTGGTTTTGGAAGAATACTGTTTAATTCTCTAAGTAAAATAGTCAAATAATCACCCGATAAGCAATCAACTTTTGATAATTCAGTAAACTTGTCTTTCTTTTTGAGTAACTGAATCAACTCTTTGATATTTTTAATTCCGATGCTCTCAAAATATCCCAATCGTTCATCCAATTTTTCTTTAAGAACCATTCTGCTTGGTGGCAAGTAGGCATATTTCAGTTTTTTCTGATAATCCTCAATTGTTATTTTCCTTAAATCAACATAGTAGCCCATAGTGAAATAATTTTAAAAAGAGAACCTGCACGAAACAGGTTCTCGCTGTTAGTTTTTACATTGGTTTTACAGGGACACAAATATCAACAATGAATTTTCCATCTGTAGGTTCTTCCGGGTACATTTCAAAACAAGGTTTATCATCAGGTTGGTGGCCGCTTGTCGGAAACCACTGGGGCCATAACCCCAATCCCACGCTTGCTGAAAATCCTGGGCTGTAAGCTCAAAACGAGCCATTACATATTTCGCCGCCTCAATCTCCATTTTACCAACTTCTCCTTCAACTTTAGTCTCAGCAGGTACAGTAATGCAAACACTCATTCTCAGTTTGTCTTCGATAGTAACATTTGGGTCGTCATGATAAACCACCAACGAATTGAAGTCTTTACCACCTATTAAACCTCTTGGTCCCGCCCATGAAAACAATTTATTCCAAATACTCTCGAATAGTTTATCGTTCCCTTTGTATTGGCCGATGTGCCTGATGTATCAGGAACAGGAATATGAAGATGAACCTGGTTTTTCTAACCGGGGCAAAGGGAAGCCCAACAGAATGCGGATGAACCGTTAAATGTGTTTGACATTTTCAGTCTGGAGGAAAAGAATGAACAATGCTTGTGACGCAGCGTAAACGGTTTTAAAACCGTCGGTGAAATAAGGCGTTCAGATATCAGAGAACAAATATATAATGGCGGAATGTGGAGCTTGTCAGCCATAAAATAACACTAATAAAATTAACATCTGTACTGATGGTACTTTTCCGAACGAGAGTACTTATTTTATATGTTCTGAGAATTTCACAAAAAATAAACAACAATATGCATCATTAAACAAATCCGCGTACTTCCAACCTAAAATATAATATTCAACTTTGTGCGTCCACTTCGGTACAATCACTTGCTATTCATTCTGATTCCATTTATTTTTACCTGTTTATTATTATTGCTATGCGTTTCCAGTACATTAGACCAACAGGATTATTAGCCCAGTATATAAGATACTACTGGGTTCTTGAAGCAGATGATTCTGAAGGAGAAATATGTGAAAGGGTGATTCCCACGGGAAATGTAGAATGGATGTTTCATTACCGGAAAACCTTTGTTGTAAAAGATAAACAACCGGTATATCAACCACAATCAATGGTCAGTGGTATCAACAGTAATTTTTTCGATGTAGCTACACGCGGAGAATCGGGCGTTATTGCCGTAACTTTTTATCCGCACGGTGCAGCTAATTTTTTGAGATTCCCGTTGTATGAGATTGAAAATTCCAGCATTAATCTCGAAGATATTTTTAATACTGCCGGAAAGGAAACAGAAGAACAAATATGTCTTGCCCGTTCGCAAGCAGAAAGAATCACAATTATTGAAAAGTTCCTGCTTCGCTGTTTCAATCCGGTTAAAAACAACGACTTGCTTTTAATTAAGAAGGGAGTGGAACTCATCAATCAATGTAAAGGACAAATCAATGCTTCCGAATTGTCGCAAAAGCTCTTTCTTACAAACAAATCCCTTGAACGTAAATTTTACGCTTTGCTAGGTAAAACACCCAAACAATTCATACGAATAGTACGATTCCAGGGGGTTATTCTAAATTTATCACGACCTGGAGATAAATACTTAACCCGTATGGCTTATGAAAACGGTTATTTTGACCAGGCTCATTTTGTGAAAGATTTTAAATCCTTGTCAGGTTACACACCAAAAGAATTTTTAGCTCTTGGCCCGTGTAATGCCGATTATTTTGGATAAATATTTTTGTCGTTTTTTTACAATTTTCAATTTTCCCGCCTAAATAGTTTTGCAATAATATTTTAAAAGCAAGACTATGTCAGTTGAAATCAAAATCGCAAACCTTACAAAAAAATACCCAAACGGAACTGAAGCATTGAAGGGAATCAATCTACAAGTTGAACAGGGTCAATTTTTTGCCTTGTTAGGGCCAAATGGTGCAGGGAAATCCACGCTTGTAAAAATCCTGACTACACTTATTCAAAAGGATTCCGGTGATTTCAGCATTGGAGGCATCAACCCGGAAAATAATCCTTCGCAAATCCAAGAATATATAGGAGTTGCCTTACAGGAAAATGAGCTCGACCCTACCGAAAAGGTTATCTCCCTTTTACAATTCCAGGGACAATTATTCGGTATGCCCCGGAAACAGGCCCTCGCAAGAGCCGACCAATTGACTGAGCTTTTTCAGCTTGAACCGGAAAGAAATAAAAAGGCAGGGATGCTTTCGGGAGGAAACAAGCGTCGATTGCATTGCGCTTTGGCGTTGGTACATAATCCTAAAGTTCTTTTTCTTGATGAACCTACCGTCGGGATGGACCCGGTGGCCCGGCATACTTTCTGGAACGTTATCTCCGAATTGAACACCAAAGAAAAAGTAACTGTACTACTTACAACCCAATATCTCGAAGAAGCCGATAAATATGCCACACAGATGGCCATGATAACAGATGGAAGCCTTCAATATACAGGAGAAGTTTCAAAATTTAAGAACATGGTACACCCTGAAAAAGATGCCTCATTGGAGAACAGTTATCTCACTTATCTGAAAACATTAACCAACAATAAAAATGAAAAATAAAATGAACACTGCAACCGGAATACTAATTAAAAGAGGGATTTTGAAACTGGTCAGACAGCCATCTGCGCCGTTAATGGGATTTGGAATGAGCCTTTTCTTTTTATTGGTTTATAACGCAGGTATTGGCGGAATAGGCGATATGGATATATTTGGGAAAGGCGGTTACCTTGCCTTTATTTTCCCCATAACCATTATTTCGCTTTCCATGGGTTCTTCAGCAGGTGCCGGGCAAACACTCAATGCCGATTTGCAGTCTGGTTATTTCAGACGATTGTACCTAAGCCCTGCCCCCCGTTGGGTGTTGGTTATTGCCCCGATGTTGGCCGACACGCTTTCTTCCGTTTTATTTACAGGAATACTTCTGGCAATTGGAGCAATATTTGGCCTTTCATTTCAATTTGGATTCTTGTCTGTTTTAGGCGTTTTATTGCTGTCAATACTATGGTCAGTCACGCTTTGCGGTTTTTCAGCCGGGATTATGCTCCGCACCGGGCAACACCAAAGCGCAGCAATTATTACCAATGCTGTTTTCCCTTTGTTGTTTCTAAGTCCCACATTTCTACCACGGGAACTCATAAAAGCGGAATGGCTGCTTACAGTTTCATGGGGCAACCCGGTAACTTATTTACTCGAAGCAAACCGCTACTTGCTGGGGGGAACCTCACCTGCAATCTACTTTTTTATTAGCTTGATTATACTCTCAACAACTTCTATCATTTCATTAGCCTATGCACAAGTAAGTGCAGGAAAAATCAAAATCTGACAAATGAAACATGAAAACATAATTGTGAGAAACGCTCACACCAACAACCTAAAAAATATCGACATAGAAATACCCAAACACAAACTTGTAGTATTTACCGGTGTATCCGGTTCCGGTAAATCATCATTGTTGTTTGATACCATTTATACCGAGGCACAACGACAGCTTATTGAAACCTTTTCAACCTTTGCCCGCACACGCATGCCCAAACTGTCACGTCCCGATGTAGATGATATCCTGAATCTTTCAACGGCTATCGTCATTGACCAGAAAAGAATGCGAGGAAATTTGCGGAGTACAGTTGGTACAGCCACCGAAATCAACACTTATCTGCGATTGCTTTATTCAAGGCTGGGGCAACCGTTTATTGGCCCGTCGTTCTGTTTTTCTTTCAACCATCCCGAAGGAATGTGCCCTCATTGCCACGGATTGGGGAAGCAAATTAAAGTGGACATCGATTTGTTTATTGATAAAGAAAAGTCCATCAAAGAAGGCGCAATTACCCATCCGCATTACAAAATAGGGAGTTTTATGTGGAAAGAATTGGTTACGTTAAATGTGGTAGATACAGAAAAATCATTAAAACATTTTTCAGAAGAAGAATTATACACTCTGCTGTATTCCGAACCTTTTGCAGTGGAAAATTCGAAGCAAAAACTGTCGTACAACAAAAATTTTGAAGGGATAGCCCGGAAACTGGAGCGGGTAGTTACTGAACGTGCCGATGAAGAAACCGATGACAATGAAAAGAATGCCTATACAAAATATTTCACTTACCAAACTTGTGAGTACTGTAAAGGTTCCCGATTGAATGAACGGGCACGAGGTTCAAAAATTAAAGGCTTATCCATCGACGAAGTTTGCAAGATGGAATTATCAGATGTACAACAGTTTTTATCCGGTATCAATGACGAAATTTCAACACCAATACTACGGAAGGCTCGTTTTTTATTGGAACAGTTAATTGAAATCGGCGTTGGATATTTATCGTTGGAACGGCCTGTAAGTACACTATCCGGTGGCGAATCGCAACGTGTTAAAATGTCGAAACAGCTCGACTGTAATTTGGTTGATATGCTTTACGTGCTCGATGAACCTTCTATAGGTTTGCATCCCCGCGACACAGAAAAGCTGCTGTCTGTTTTGTTTCGCCTGAAGGAAAATGGGAATAGTGTTTTTGTGGTGGAACACGACCCGGATATCATCCATGCTGCCGAATGGATTATCGATATCGGCCCCAAAGCCGGAAAACAGGGAGGGGAAGTAGTTTATAACGGAGAACCTGCCGGGTTGAAAAAAACAAAAAGTATCACAGAAAAATATCTTTATTCGAAACAAACTCCGCAGTATCAGCGAAGACAAGCTACCAGTTTTTTCGAAATCAAGAATGCCACAGCCAATAATCTGAAGAATGTTTCTGTCAGGATTCCGAAAGGTGTACTGACCTGTATTACCGGTGTTGCCGGAAGTGGTAAAAGCAGCCTGATTCACGAATGTTTTGCGAAACAGCATCCCGAAGCCATTGTAATCGACCAGTCACCTATAGGGAAATCGTCGAGGGCAAATGCAGCTACTTTTATTGGTGTTTTTGATGTAATCAGAAAAGAATTTGCCGTTGCAACCAATACGAACGCTTCATTATTCAGTTTCAATTCAAAAGGGGCTTGCTTCAAATGCAACGGACAAGGGCATTTAACGTTCGAACTTCATTTTCTCGATTCGGTAAAAACGGTTTGCGACGAATGCGAAGGCAAACGGTATCATGCAGAAGTACTTGAACTAAGATACCAGGGGAAAAATATTGCAGATGTGTTGGACATGACAGTCAACCAGGCCAATGATTTCTTTAAGACTGCAAAAATTAAAACACATTTGAATGTTTTGAAACAAGTGGGACTTGGCTATTTGAAACTGGGACAATCGTTAAGCACTTTGTCTGGCGGCGAATCACAACGTTTGAAAATTGCAACAGAGTTGAAAAAGGAAGGTAATATCTACATCATGGACGAACCTACAACCGGGCTGCATCTTTCCGATATTGACAATTTTTACCAGATTGTGAAATCGTTAGTTGGGCAGGACAATACTGTAGTCATTATTGAGCACAACCTCGATATCATAAAATATGCCGATTGGGTAATTGACATGGGGCCTGAAGGTGGTAAGAACGGGGGTGAAGTATTGTATCAGGGAACGCCCGAAGGCTTGGTTAACTGCCTGAATTCCTATACCGGACGGTTTCTGAAAAAAATTATGTTGAAATAATTAATCTTAAAGTCACGTTTTTTCTGGCTTCAAATGCTCATAAGAGATTATTTTTGCAGAGAAAACACCTGATTTCATGTAAAATGGATAATATCATTAAGACAGTAAGAGCTCAACTTCGGAAAAATATCGATATAAAAACACAAGAAAACAGTCAACGGTTTTTTAAAGAAAAAATTGACTTTTACGGAGTAAAAGTACCGGTTGTAAACAAAATCAGTAAAGAGTGCTTTAAAGAAATAACAACTCTTGAAAAAACAGAAATTTTTGGGCTGATTGAAACCCTATGGCAATCAGGAATCTTAGAAGAGTCTTTTGTTGCCTGTAACTGGACTTATGCGCTTCGGAAAAATTTTCGTCCTGAAGATTTTAAAACATTCAACAAATGGATTGATTTGTATGTAAACAACTGGGCTTCGTGCGATACTTTTTGTAACCATTCTGTTGGAGAATTCATTCAAATGTATCCGAATTTTCTGGTAGAATTAAAAAAATTCACCCAGTCCGAAAATCGCTGGATGCGAAGAGCTGCCGCCGTAACCTTAATTATTCCTGCACGAAAAGGATTGTTTTTGAGTGATATATTTGAAATCGCGGACCATCTTCTTACCGATGACGATGATCTGGTGCAAAAAGGATATGGCTGGATGCTCAAAGCCGCGAGCCAGGCACATCAGGCAGAAGTATTTGATTATGTTATAAAAAATAAAACAGTAATGCCACGAACAGCTTTGAGATATGCGATTGAAAAGATGCCAAAAGATATGAAAACAATGGCAATGAAAAAGTAGCATTTTGATTGATTCTTACGAAAGTGCTGAGACGCGCACAACAATAAGTGTTTAAACGCAAAAACCGGTCAGAATTTCTGGCAGGAAAACAATTTAAAATAATGAATTGAATACAATATAAATTGAATCGGGCATGGGATACCTAAAAGAGTATATCGAAAGTATCACAATACTTAGAGAAGAAGAATGGAAAACAATAGCTTCCTTTTTTGTAAAAAGAGAATACGACAAAGGAGCAAAGCTTATTGAGCTCGGAGAGACAGAGGAATACCTATCGTTTATTGAAAAAGGAATTATAAGGAGTTATATTCCTGATGAAGAAAGAGGATTCACATTTGAATTCTACTTTGATAAAGAATTTACCTGTGCGTATGACTCTTTCTTAACCCGACAGCCTACAGAGTATGAACAGGAAACCCTAGCAAAAACCATCGTTTGGAGTATCTCCTATTCCTGCCTTCAAAAAGTTTATGCCCAAACCTCTACGGGTAACTTTTGGGGGAGGTATGCTGCTGAAAAGTCTTATCTGCAAAAAAGTAAAAGAGAAATTTCATTGCTTACAAACACCGCTAAAGAAAGATATCTGGAATTACTTTCAAACCAATCAGATATCATCAAACGTGTTCCGCTAAAATACATTGCTTCCTATATCGGCATTACACCACAGGCATTGAGTCGAATCCGGAAAGAAATTTGTTAACATCGATTCATTTCACAGGTGAATTATTATTAGGAATTTTGGTCGGTAAAAATGTAGTATTATGATATTGCCTATAGAAGCTTATGGCAACCGGATATTGAGGCGGAAATGTGAGAAAATATCCTTGAAAGATATCGAATTGAGAGACCTGATAGAAAATATGTGGGAAACAATGCGGTTTGCAAATGGATGTGGTTTGGCTGCATCTCAAATCGGGAAAGCAATTAAATTGTTCATCGTTGACACAAAATCTACATTTGAAACGTTACAGCCGGAAGAACGATTGGATTACTTCGAAAAAAATGATTATGGTATTTTCGAAACATTCATTAACGCAAAAATAGTAAGCCGTTCGTCTGAACCCTGGAGTGATTATGAAGGGTGTTTGAGCCTCCCTGAGATTTCAAAAGAGGTAAAGCGTTCGTGGAATATTGCAATCGAGTATTATGATTCGAACTTCGAAAAACAAACACGAACTTTTGGCGGATATACAGCCAGGGTCATCCAACACGAATACGACCATACCGAAGGGGTATTGTACATTGACCGAATTAACGCGCTGACAAAAAAAATGATAGACGGGAAACTTAAAAGAATTTTGAAAGGCCAAGTTGAAACAAAATATTTAATGAAATACAATAAATGATTCAGCACAATGTGACAAATAAAAAAGAAGATTGGTTTACTATTGAAAGAATTGACGATAAAACTTCTATTATTAGCGAATACAAACATTGGGAAGAAACCCATTGCTATGTGCTGAACGGAACAGAGCGGTGCCTGTTAATTGACACTGGACTTGGGGTGGAAAATATTTGGGAGCAAGTACAGAAATTGACAGATAAACCCGTAACTGTTGTTACAACGCATGTACATTACGACCACTTTGGCGGGCATAAATATTTCCCCGATTTTTATGTGCATGAAGCCGAAACAGAATGGATAAACGGCGATTTCCCTCTAACCATCGAACAGGTACGAAATTTTCTGACAGAAGAGCCCTGCGATTTCCCGGAAGATTTCGATGTTAACAATTATTACCTGTTTGAAGGCGTCCCGACCAAAGTTTTAAAAGATAATGATACGATAGAACTGGGCGGACGGACAATCCGGGTTTTGCATACCCCCGGCCATTCTCCCGGTCATATGTGTTTTTACGAGGAAGAGAAAGGTTATTTATATACGGGCGACTTAATTTATATTGGTGAATTATTTGCCTACTTTCCGTCAACAGACCCGGTTGCTTATATGAATTCAATAAAAAAATTATTGCCTTTACCAGTGACTAATATTTTGCCTGCACACCACGATTTAGAAGTCCCGTTGTCGATTATTAACGATATGGATAAAGCTTTTACCGACTTGTATAAAGACGGAAAACTAAAACACGGAAGTGGTACTTTTTCTTACTCAAATTTTGGAATAAAACTTTAAGAGAATATGATAACGAAGATAGGCCTTGAGAATTGGAAGCGCAGGGAGCATTTCGAATTCTTTTACCGGATGGATTACCCGCAATATAATATTTGCGCAAACATTGATGTTAAGCACTTTTTACGTTTTGTAAAAGAAAACAAATTGCCCTTTTACTATGCGATGATATACGCAGCAACGAAAGTTACAGACGAATGCGAAAATTTCCGCTACCGGGTGAGAGAAGGCAAACAGGTGGTTTTACACGACAAACTTCATCCTTCATTTACCGATATGTCTGCTGATGCAAATGATGATTTGTTCAAGTTTGTAACACTGGATTTGGAAGGTAGTTTATTCGATTTTACAAAAAATGCAAAAGAACTTTCCTTCAGGCAAAAGTTATATTTCGATTATGAACCCTTGTTGGGACGCGATGATTTTATTTATATCACCTGCATCCCGTGGATTTCGTTTACGCATTTGTCGCATACCATTTCTATCAACCGTAACGATGCTGTGCCCCGTATTTCGTGGGGAAAATATTTTGAGCAGGACGGGAAAACTCTTTTGCCATTTTCGGTACAAGTACACCATGCTTTTGTGGACGGCGTGCACGTGGGGAGGTATTTCGAGAAGTTGCAAAAATATTTAAACGGATTTTAATAGCACAATTGGTTCTTTGGCTGCCACAAGGATAACCGATTGTTTCAAGTAAGCAATGTTCTCACTATAAGAATCATATTATTCCGACCCTCTTGGCATAAAGCAAAGCTTGAGTAGTATTCTCAGTCTTTGTTTTCCGTAAAATATTTTGGCGGTGATTATTT
Source organism: uncultured Draconibacterium sp. (assembly GCA_963677235.2). GTDB lineage: Bacteria > Bacteroidota > Bacteroidia > Bacteroidales > Prolixibacteraceae > Draconibacterium. The sequence continues at coordinate 65,985 of CAXXPP010000001.1, forward strand.
ACAGTATTCCTGCTGATAAATAACCTTTCTGATATTTGCCGGCTATCCAAACCCTGTGCAATTAACTTCAAGACTTCAGTTTCTCTTTGGGTAAGCAATGTTTGAGAGTTAATTTCTTCATCATTATTAAACAGGTGCAATTTCCCTGTTTTTATATTAATCATTCTTCTTTGTGGCTTATCATCTTTGGCATTTTCTTCAACTAAATCTGTAACAATGAGTACCAGCCAGGATTTCCCCAATTTATCCTGTTCCAGTACAACAAAACGGTGTATAAACCGCATATAAATCCCGTCAGCATTTCTTACCCTGAAGTCGTAAACAAGTTTATAGTCCTTTTTTTCATCAGGCGGAAGGTTCTCAAAAAAGTGGAAAGTCTTATCCTCTGTTTCCAGTACGAACGGTAAATCATTTGGGTGAATTAGCTGGTGGAAAAGTTCCATATCATCATTATCCATATCTTCAACTTTGGTATATCCAAGCATTTTTTTGAACCCTGAACTTTTTAACAGGTATTTACGCTTATCCATATCGAAAATGGTAAATGTGGAATTTTCAACTGCCGATAATCTTTGAATCAACTCCTTTTGAGGTTCAAATCGTTTATAGTCCTCATCAGTTACAGCACATTTGTGAGACAGCGAATTTTGCTTGTGCCTTATTTTCAGTTGATTTATACCAATAGCCATATAAAATGATGAATGTTCACTATTTCCAAAACAATAACAGCAAAATAAATTTGTAATTCAAATTTAGAGAATAATTTATCAGGTATAAGCAATGAAACCAAAAATTAGTGTGGAACTAGACAGTTCACGGAAACAACCCTTAACTGGTTTATATAGAAATTGAAATTGTTTCGAAGCAAAGAGCCTGATAGCAACAAAAAAAGCAATTTTTTTATTCAACATTTGTTTAACAAATTCAAATACAGACAAAATGTTTACATCACTTAAAAGGATGATATACAAAGCTTCTGAAATAGAAGAAGCTAAACGATGGTACATAAATTTACTGGATATGCAGCCAGTACTTGATACACCTTTTCTTGTCATTTTTAAAATAGGGGAATGCACTTTGTCGCTTGCCAAAAGTAACCCGGATTCTTCTGTTAATATTGAAGGGGCTGAAACATATTGGGAGGTTGTCGATATTGACTTGTCATATCAAAAATTGCTGGAGATGGGGGCAAAAGAGCACACTCCGATAAAACAAGTGCTTAATATCAGGATTGCCAAAGTTATCGACCCGTTTGGAAATGTAATATGCATTAGCGGTTCACAGCAGGATAGTCAGGAACGTACTGTTGAAAAGAAGCCTTCAGAAACAGCGATGACTGCTGCTTTTTCGCGTGCGGTTGCTGCAAAAGAAGATAATGGACAGGATTACCTGGCTGAAATATTCCTGAACGATGAAGCGAAAAAGCCCTTGTCGGATATTGCTTCGCGGAAATGGGCTATTGAAAATTTAATCACACCTCCGTTATATCACTATTTTATATGCAGAACAGCTTACATTGATTCTGTATTCCAGAAAGCTCTTACTGAAAATTTCTCACAAATAGTATTTTTAGGCGCCGGTTATGATACCCGGGCATACCGTTTCAAGGAATTAACTTCAAATATCCGGATTTTTGAAATAGATGTTGTTTCGACCCAAAACAGGAAAATTGAATCGCTCAAAAATGCCAATATTGATATTCCAACCCAAGTGTCATTCATAAGCATAAACTTTAAAAATGAGAATTTTGCAGAAGCATTGATAAAATCAGGGTTTAACAAATCATTAAAAACGCTTTTTATTTGGGAAGGTGTTACATTTTACCTTCAGGAGGAAGTAATCCGAAACACTTTAGAATTAATAAGCGCATCGGCTCCGTTGGGAAGCGTACTCTGTTTTGATTTTATGACTGCAAAGGTTGATTCCGTTTTCCAATCAGAGCCTTTTCTCTTTTGGATAGAGCCGTCTGAACTTCCTGAATTTATGTTCCGGTTTGGTTTTTATATAATTGAACATCTGTATCCCAATGAAATGGAGAAGAAATTCCTTAACTCTGGAGATAGCACAACTGAAAAGAAAACACTTCAATATTTTAATTTTGTCACAGCTATTTTATCAGGAAAATGAGTATTCATTTGTAACAAACCTTCATCTGTTTAAGAATATTTTTGAAATTCCTTGCACAAAAAAAATATTTGCTTTATGTTTGCAGACCAAACGGTCGGTTTATGAGGGAGTCAAAAGAACATATACTAAAGGTAGCCCTAATTCTTTTTTTACAAAAGAGTTTTAAAGCAGTAACAATGAAAGAAATTGTTGAAAAAACGGGACTTTCCAAGGGAGCCTTTTATCATTATTTTTCCAGCAAGGAAGAGCTTTTTAATGAAATCATCCGCACATTTTATTTAAAAATGATGACTGTTGAATTTGAAAAGTTTGACCAGGAATCATTCCGTGGTTTTTACTATGACTATGTTGACCATGTGATGCGAGAGTTCATGGAATTAAAAAGCCTGTTGAACGATACAAACGATGAAGACGACATAAATTATTTCCTGCTAATATTTGAAGCCATGAATATATTTCCCGATTACAATGAAGTGGTGAAAGAACATCATGCAAGGGAACTGGCTGCGTGGGCGGAAGCCGTTGCCCGTGGAAAAGTCAGCGGTGAACTTCATTCGGTGATGACCGATGAGCAGATAGCCCGTATGTTTGTGTATTCAAACGACGGAATTGGGATACACCTTATCCAGGAAGGGCGGGTCAGGCAACTTGGAACAGAAATGCTTGCCCTTTGGGATGGCTTTTATAAACAGCTAAAAGCATAATTTTTAAAACAATATAAAAACCGGATATCCGGTTTATTTTTTCAATATGCACAAACCGAATGGTCGGTTTAAAACAGGAAACAATGAAGCAGAAATTAAAAACAACAGGAATTTTATTCCTTTTCCTGATTGTACATGCAACAGGACAAAATGTCCCGTTGTCATTGTCTGAAGCTATTCGAAAAGGGTTGGAAAATAACCCCGGCATTCAGAATGCGGGAATTGATACACAGAAGTCTCAAAGCCAGTTAACAGAACAACAAAGTAAACTCTACCCGCAAGTTAATGCGTACAGCGATTTTTATTACTACTATGGCCTGCCCAAGCTTGTTGTGCCAGGTGAGATTTTTGGACAATCGGGCGATATTCCCGTTGAATTTGGCACTAAATACGACTGGAGTTCGGGTTTTCGGGCAACCCAGGTATTGTATAATCAAAGCTATTTTACTTCGTTGAAAATTGCGCGGCAAAATACCGGGGTTGAACAACTCAATCTGCAACAAAAAAAGGAGGAACTTGTCTACCAGATTTCTCAGGTTTATTATTTATGTCTGGCCACAAGGCAACAAACAAAACACCTGTCATCCACTGTAGAAAACATGGGCAAATTGCTTCAGATTACCAAATTGCAGGAGCAGGCAGGCATTATCCGCAAAGTTGACCACGACCAGGTATTTGTTGACCAAAACAACCTGCAAACAGAAATTGATAACCTGGACCAGTTGTACGAACAACAGCTTAACCTGCTGAAATATCTGGCCGGGATTGATTTAAATGCAAACGTTGAACTAACCGATTCGCTAACAATCCCAAATAACATTAGTGGTGATATGCAGGCCTGGGAAAACCGCACCGAGGTAAAACAACTGGATGCCCAACTTGAAATGGCCCGGCTTTCATTAAAAATGAATGAGCAGGAATATTTACCCGTTTTATCAGGCTTTGCACAATATTACTACCAGGGACAGCGCGACCGGTTTGATTTTTTTGACGGCGGGAGCGACCGCTTTTTTAAGGTTGGTTTTGTAGGGATGAGCCTTTCAGTCCCCATCTTCGATGGTTTTGAAAAACGGGAAAAAATCAGGCAACAGAAATTTACAATCCAACAACTTCAAAACTCCCGCACATATACGTTCGGTTACTTTAGTAAAGAGTACAAAGATGCCCGGCTTCAGTATAAAAACAACCAAACTACATTAAGCAGACAGGAAGAAAACATCCGGATTGCAGAAGAAAATTACCGGGTTGCCTTACTTGGTTATCAACAGCAAACCACTTCTTTATCCGATTTGCTCCGCGCCCAAAACAGTTTAACCGATGCCCGCTTGTCTTACAACAACGCTTTACTACAACTGAAAAATGCAGCGCTTGATTTGGTCAAAGCGCGGGGAGAACTGCTCACTGAAACAAATTAATCAATAATAGTATTTACCATGAAAACACAAAAGAGAATAATAAGCATAACGGTTGGCCTTGCACTAATTGCACTGATTCTTTTTCAGCTGATGAAAAACCGGAAAAATATGCAGGAAGAATTAATTGACATGCAAAATTTTAACGAGATAGTACCGGTTGAAACGGCGACTGCGCAAATAACAGACTTTTCGCCCGAATTCAGAGAAAGCGGATTGTACCTGTCAAACAGCGATGTTCAGGTAATTTCCGAAACACAGGGGAAAATAGTAACGCTTCATTTTCAGGTTGGGGATAAAGTCAGTGCCGGACAGGTTTTGGCAACCGTAGAAAACGAGGTAATAGAAAGCCAATACAAACTGGCAAAAGATAATCTGACAAAGACTGAAAAAGATTTAGAGCGATTTAAAGTGCTGGAAGGAGGCGAAGCAGTTACACAACAGCAACTCGAAACCGCTAAACTCACCTGGCAACAGGCACAGACGAATCTGACAGAAATACAAAAACAACTGGAAAATGCAACGCTAAAAGCGCCTGTTTCAGGAACCATCAGTGAACGCCCTGTCGAACACGGCACCTGGCTCTCACCGGGAATGCATGTTTGTACCATTTCAAACCAAAGCCGGATGAATTTTCAGGTTAAACTGACAGGAGAGAATCTTTCGAAATTATCTGTCGGGCAACCGGTTAATTTGAAGGCAGACGAATTTCCCGGACAGATTTTCAAGGGAAAAGTGAAGAATATTGGTGTAGCGGCCGATTTATCAGGACGGTATTTGGTTGAAATTGATGTCCCGAACCCGAACCACTTTCTCCGCTCAGGAATGATTGGTGAGGCTGTATTTCAGCTTCCTGCAGAAAAGAACAAACTGGTTATTCCCCGAAAATGTATTGACGGGAGCCTGCAGCAGGCACATGTCTTTGTGGTATCCAACGACAAAGTCATCCGTCGCCCGGTTACTGCCGAATTGCTTAGTGATAAGCTGGTATCAGTTATTTCAGGATTAAAGCCGGGAGAAGAAGTTGTTACAACCGGGCAACTTAACCTTACTGACGGAACTTCCGTCAGGATACTTAATAACCAATAGAAAACAGACAAGCCATGAATATTTCAGAACTTTCAATAAAACGCTCGACACTGGTTGTTGTATTATTTACCATCCTTACTTTTCTCGGGTATATAAGCCTTAAATCGCTGAATTACGAGTTGATTCCCAAGTTTTCAACTCCCTACTTTTCAGTTGTTACGGCTTATCCCGGAGCGTCGCCTTCAGAAGTAGAAAACAGCCTGACAAAACCAATAGAAGAAGCGGTATCCGGGTTACCAAATGTGGAAACTATTCGTTCCATTTCGCAGGAAGGGGTATCAATGGTAATTGTGGAACTGAAATTAAAAGCCGATGTGGATGCGGTTTTGAATGAAGCAGCCCGGAAGATAAAATCAGTTCAGGGGAATTTCCCAAAATCAGTGCTGGAACCGGCAGTTTCAAAAATATCGGTGGATGATATGCCTGTCATTTCACTGGGTGTCAGGGCAGACCTTCCTGCCCCTGAATTGTACGACGAACTGAATTACCGGATAAAACCCGCTTTTGCCAAAATTGACGGTGTTGGCGAAGTAAGTCTGGTTGGTGGTACCGAGCGTGAAATACAGGTAAACATCGACCACAATAAATTAGACAACTATAAACTTTCAATTTTACAGGTATTACAAGCTGTACAATCGTCGAACATGGATTTTCCGGCAGGGAAAATTTCTACGGAAAAAAGTCAGACTCTCCTGAGAATGTCAGCGAAATATAAAACCCCGGATGATATAAGAAACCTTGTTATTGCCCGGATGCCGGATGGTGCACTGGTAAAACTGTACGACATTGCCGAAGTAACCGACACGGAAAAAGATATGACCAGTATTTTCAGGGTTAACGGGGAACAATCGGTCGGTGTTCAGATAAAAAAACAGGACGATGCCAATACGGTGGAAGTTTGCCAGGCTGTAAAAGAGGAAGTTCAACAATTGGAAAAGCAGTATGCAGCACAGAATATTCAGTTCAGTATCCCGCAGGATAGTTCGCTGTTTATACTGGAAGCTGCACAATCGGTAGCAAAAGACCTGCTTATAGCTATTGTTCTGGTGACCCTTATTATGGTGCTTTTTCTCCATAGTGTCCGTAATGCAATTATTGTGATGATTGCTGTTCCTTTATCCCTTATTGCTTCATTTATCGGGATGGAGTTGATGGGTTATACGTTAAACCTGATGACGCTTCTGGCTTTATCTCTGGTTATTGGTACACTGGTTGACGATGCCATTGTTGTGTTGGAAAATATTTACCGGCACCTTGAAATGGGAAAAACCAGGTGGCAGGCAACCCTCGACGGAATAAAAGAAATCGGGTTGAGTGTAATGTCCATTACCCTGGTATTGGTCGTGGTGTTTTTCCCGGTGGCCCTGTCAGAAAGTATCATTGCCCCAATCATCAGTCCGTTTGCCATGGTTATTGTTATCGTTATTGTTTTAAGCCTTCTTGTGGCATTTACTGCTGTCCCGCTTTTAACTTCCCGTTTTTCAAAACTGGAACAATTAAACCGGGGCTCACTCTGGGGGAGATTTATTTCTGGTTTCGAAAAAATCATTGACAGGTTTGGACAATTCATTCAGGGGATTCTGGTTTGGTCACTCCGGCACAAAGCTGTAACACTTGTTACGGCAGTTATCCTTTTTGTCGCATCATTGGGACTGCTGGGAGGTGGATTCATCGGCAGCGAGTTTATCAGTGTGGGAGATATGGGCGAATGTATCCTGACCATCGAATATCCCAAAGACTATACTATTCAGCAAAATAACCTGACCACCCGCCGGATTGAAAAAATAATAAGCGGTAAAAAAGAAGTCACCAATATGTACACGTCAGTGGGCAGTGCTTCGGGCATGCTTACCGTTCAGGGCGGAAACTACAAATCGGAAATCAATATCAAACTGGTGGATAAGGATAAAAGGAACATTTCTTCCAACCGTTTTGTAAAAAACCTTGAGCGGGAACTCAACGCATCCTTTCCGGGGGTGAAAGTCCGTTCGGCAGTCATGAGTATAATTGGGGGCTCGGATGAAAATCCCATCCAGATTGTTTTCAGGGGTACTGATAGCGATACTTTATTTGCTTTTGCTGAAAAAATGAAAGACGAGATTACAAGCATTCCCGGTACCAACAACGTAAAAATGAGTATAGAAGGAGGAAGCCCGGAAGTTGTAATTCAGGTCGATAAAGACCGGATGAACCACCTTGGGCTATCACTCGATGTTGTGGGGGCAACCATACAAACAGCTTTTAGCGGTAATACTGACAGTAAATTTCAAGTGGGCGATTACGAATATGATATTAATGTCCGCCTTGATGCCTTTAACAGGCAATCGGTTTCGGATGTTGAGAACCTGACCTGCATAAATGTTTACGGCGAACCGGTTAAACTGAAACAATTTTGCAATGTGAGCGAAGAAACCGGCACTTCAAAACTGGAGCGTTATGCCCGTATGTCGTCAATAACAATTGAAGCACAAGCTTTGGGAAGAGCTGTCGGAGATATTGGCACTGATTTGCAATCTCTGTTGGATAAGACAATTTTTCCGTCCGGGGTAAATTACGTTATGGAAGGCGACCTTAAATTTCAGGGAGATGCCTTTGGTAGTCTCGGATTAGCGCTGATTATTTCCATTTTCCTGGTTTACCTTATCATGGTTGCTTTATACGAAAGTTACTTGCACCCGTTTGTTATCCTGTTTTCCATTCCGCTTTCCGTTATCGGGGCATTGCTGGCATTGGCGCTGGCCCGTCAAAACCTGAGTATTTTTAGTATGCTGGGAATTATCATGTTGGTTGGGTTGGTAACCAAGAACGCCATCCTGGTGGTCGATTTTACCAATACCTTGAGAAAAGAAGGAAACAGCGTGCTTAAATCCCTGATAACAGCGGTAAGATTACGCTTACGTCCTATTTTAATGACAGCCATTTCAACAGTGGTCGGGATGTTGCCAATTGCCCTTTCGCATGGCGCTGGAGCTGAATGGAAAAGCGGACTGGGTTGGGTACTAATCGGTGGAATGACCAGTTCGATGCTGCTCACGCTTATTGTTGTGCCAGTGGTTTATCTGGTTGCAGAGCAGGTAAAAATTAGCATGAGAAGGTTTTGGAAGAAGGATGCATCACGTTTACAGTTAAGCCCGGAAGATTTATAACGCCAGGAAGCCATGAAAACCGTGATGCAGATAATGTTCCTGCTCCTGACATTTTGGAGTACCCAACTTGTGTCAGGGCAGGAACCTGTTTCATTAACCAGGGATGACCTGATTCCATGGACAGACAGAGGAATTCTTATGTCTGTTGATTTAACAAATACCGTCTTTGCCGGGGAGTCTGTGAAAATGAACGGAGTGCAACTGGCATATCTTCACAAGCACTGGCTTGCGACCGGATTATCATACTATTCTTTGCCATCTTCATTCTCATACAAAAGTCATTTTTATGATGTTACTTGTGGCGGACCGGTTGTTCATTTAATGTTCAGACCCAAACATTTGTTTTTCATATCAGTTGGGGCATCCGGTGGAATAGGTAATATAAATGAAAATTCATCCCAAGGCCACACCTTTTTATATGTCAATCCTGAATTTCGGATTTGGGTTAATGTCACCTCGTTTATGCGGCTTTCATTTTTGGCAGCATACAGGTTCAGTAACCAGTGGACAGATGTTGAAATCTCCGGAGAAACGTTTGGATTTTCAATTGTATATGGAAAGTTTTAAATGAATAGCAACCTTTTATTTTACAATATTAAAAGCCAAGCAACGTTAATAAAAACAATAAATTAAATAAATGCCATGAAAAAAATCTTGATACTTATCCTAATGACTTTTACTCTGCGTCAGGGATATTCGCAAAGTTTTAATTACGGAATTAGTGCGGGTGTAAATTACACCAGTCTTATCTTGAATAATATTCCCGGGGGTGATTCCGATTACAAATATGGAATGCAATTTAATGCAATTCTGAAATCGCAGCTTAACGATAAATTGTGGGTGAGGTTTGAACCGGGTTATGCCCTAAAAGGTACAGAATTGAGCTACTCAGTTTATCCTGATGCTCACATTAACCTAAGCTATTTAGTTCTACCCGTTGTTTTTGAATTTTCACCGTTGAGTAAATTTTCTGTTTTGTTGGGCCCTGAAGGTTCATACCGATTGACAGCAAAAGCAAAAGATGAAGGTAATTCCTCTGATGTAAAATCGACTTATGATAGCAAAATTGACCTCGGAATCGTAGCCGGAGTTTCGTATCAATTTATCGATAATCTGGCGCTTGAATTAAGGTATAACAGGGGTTTTATTTCAACTATAAAAGATTTAACGCTCACCGATGAATATGGCAACAGTGAGGGAAAAGCAAGACTGAGTAACCAGGGAATTACTTTTTCTGTCGTCTATATGCTTAGGTAGAAAACTGTGGTGAGTCAGAGAGAAAATGCAGTTGTTTGCCCTTTTAAATTTGTACAACAATACTTTTTAAGCCTAATCACCATTATTGCCCCTATTATTTTATTTTCAAGGACATCATTTTCGATTTCCTGTTTTTGGATATAGTCAAGAAACAATGTTCTTTTATCGGGATATTTCTCAATTAATTCCTGACATCTTTTCTTTAAATTTTCAAATATTTGGTCGTCAGAATATTTGATGTCTTCACAGTCCGAAATGTTGCATTCCACAAGTTCCATTTCTGCTTCTTTAATTTGTTGTAATATGGAACTTTTCTTATACATCAGTGGGTGACTGAAATTACTGTTGTCATCAATATACCCATCGTCAATAATAAAAATTCCATTCTTGTTGATACATTTTTCCAGAGTTGTTAATGTTGCGTAGTAATCGCCAAACACTGGGCCAACTGCCCCAAGTATTACAACATCATATCCTGCCAGTTCTTTTATAATTTCCCGTATATCCCCTGTTTGGAATGTGCAAAGATGGCTGACGTTAAACTCTTCCGCTTTTTGTCTGGCATATTCAATAAATTCAGGAATTGCATCTATTCCATAACATTTGCACCCGAGAGCTTTTGAGACTTTTACCGACACTGCCCCTTTTCCGCACCCTAAATCAAGTATTTTTAATTTGCCATGATTGTTAAAATGTCTACTTATTAACCTGATAATTGCTTTAGGGTCTGCCCCAATTTCCCAAAGGTCTTGCAATATGTATGGAAAAAATGAGAAAAGTTCCTTATCTGAACCATCCATCGCTGTTACAACGCTTTCTTCAATTGTTTTTATGTCTTTGTCCATATCCTATAATGAATGTATAAACCATTAGATTCTGCTGACCAATTATCATACAGTTATTTCTATTAGGTTTCCTTCAGGGTCTAAAACAACACTTTCATAATAGCCATCACCGGTAGTCCTGGGTTCACTTTCAACAGTGTAATTACTTGCACGTAATCGTTCTGTTAGTTTATTTACTTCCTCAATGCCACCAACAGAAATAGCAAAATGTGCGATGCCTTTCATTAAGCCTCTTTTGTCAGGTTCGTTAACAATGTCCAATCTGTTCATTAGCTCAATGCGGGTTTTCCCTTCACCAAAGGATATGAAATAAGAGGAAAAACCCTTTTTGGGGTTTGTATATTTTTCACTACTTTCTACACCAAAGAAATCTAAATAGAATTGACGTATTTTTTCTAAGTCGTCGACCCAAATTGCTAAATGTTCAATTTTCATCATTTTTATTGTTTTAATTGTAGCTGAAATAAAATATTACCATATGTGTATGACTAAAACTACAGAACCTATTTCTCGTATTAATTTTTATCTATAAATCTTTTTTAAGATAAATCATATCAATAAGTTGTACATCGCCCTCGAAAATAGGATGGTCGTAATTGTCAGTAAAAAAATTCTTTAATCGATGTGATATTTTGAATCCGCAATTTTCATAAAACGACAAAATTGCTGGAATATCGCCGGTTCCAACCTGCATTGTTTTATAGTCATTTTTGTAAAAATCAGAAATATATCTTATTAATGCTTTGCCATATCCTCTGCCCTGATATTTTTCGTATGTCGCTATGTTTTTCAACTCGCAGGTTTCATTATTTATCGGTACTACAACGCAAACACTTTTCAAATTATCGTCATATAAAGCAAACAAATCACCACTCGGTAAATACTTGTCAATCATATTTTCCTGCTCGTCTGCCAACAACAATAAGTCAAGGAACTGTTTCTTATTTTCGATAATTTTTTCTATTGTCACCATATCTCTGTGTTTTCTAATTTGTCAAGGTCTATTTTCTGTTGCGAGTGGTTGATTACATTGCCACTATGCAATATTACAAAGTGTTGTATATTGCTTTTTATTCAATCTTTCGATAAATAAAACATCCTGCTTCAGAAGGATGGTCTTGAACTAAATCAGAACTCTTTTCTTTTCTAATCAAATTAATTATCAAAAAATCTCCTCCTGCTGCCATTGTAAAAAATATTCCAAAAATTAAAAACTCAAAACTTCCAATCATAATTGCAATAATGGAAGGAATAATTCCCAGGGTTATAGCTGGTGCTATGGCTCCAATAATATATTGCTTTACAGTCAATGCTTCCTTGCAGTGACAATATGGAGTTAGCATCTTCCACAATACTCCAAATTTTATTGACTTAAATCCTCCTTTTGCAAATTTTGCCCAAGTAACACCATGTATTAACTCATGCAATATAATTCCCACACTCAGAATACCGACAATCAACAGAAATCCCAAACCAACGACATGAGGTTCGACACTATCCAAAAATTGTTTAGTATTAAGCTGAGGTTTCCAAATGAAATAAAAAGGCAACCCAAATATTAAGCCTATTGGCACTAAAATCAATATTCCAAATACATTAGCCCATACTAAATCAATTGTTAACTTTTCTTTTTTGTAGTTTTCTAATTCTTGCATTATGTCGTTTTTCAAGGTTGCAAATAATGGTTGACTATATGAAATTGAATTGGATGGCTGTGTTCGTATCCACAATTACTGATGTTGGGGCAAGTTGGCATGTTGACTGCTCCATTGCACCCCCAATGTTTTTTGTTGCATGTTGTGCTTTTTTTGCACAATAATCATTTAAAATAATAATCCTGCTATAAATAGTAATGACAAAAATAAAATCATTACAATAGTTCACATAATTCATTAAAAATAAATGACTCTAAAGTATTTGCATATAAATTACTAAAACTCATAAATTTTGTAAATAAAAGTGAAGGACACACCTTGAAATTAAAACCCTTTACCCGAAAATCTTCATGTTTTTTTATTCCTTCTAAGTTCCTTATTAAATTTCCTTAAAGTATTGAAAATATAGAAAATGGGCTCAACCTGGTAGTTTACTTTATGAAAGCTGCCAATTATATAAATATCCATTGCCGGGTTGTAGTACATAAAAGCACCTATTGAACCTGAATTACCCCATATATCGTATTTTCTAGGCATACACATAAACCTGAAATTCATTATGCCATAACTATAGTAAATACTGGGCCCCATTCGGGCATAATCGCACATTCTTTCAAAAGTTTCCTTCCTGATTATCTTATTTTCAACAATGGCTTTATGAAATTTCAGCATATCTTCTGTTGTAGAAACAATTCCTCCGCTGGCACAGCTCATACTGATACTTTTAGCGTTTGAAAGGTTAACTCCCTTATGGAATAAATCTACCATTGGGTAGTTGCTTTTCTCTTTGGGCTCAGAATAAAAAACCTGGTAGGTATTGTTCATCCATAAAGGTTCAAAAATAAACTCATGTAAGCATTGAGATAGTTTTTTATCCGTTACATTTTCGATTATCAACCCCAAAAGTTCATAATTTGTATCTGAATAATGAAAACCTTTACCCGGTTTGAATTTTGGTTTAAGTTGCTGTTTTGTCCAGTTGATAGTTTCAACCGGAGTCCAAAAATGTTCAGGGTCAGAAATCATAAGGTCAGATAATCTGATTCCCGATTTATTCTTGTCCGTATAATAATCGGGTAAGCCCGATGTGTGGTTTAACAGGTGCTTTATTTTTATATACTTTGAATAATCAATGCCTTTATAAATATGAAGACCTGCCAGTATTGAATCATTGAGGAACTTTGAAATCTTGTCATCGAAGTCAATCAATCCTTTTTCATACAGGATGCTTACCATAACCGAAGTTACCGTTTTGCCAATACTGGCAAAGTGAAAAGGTTGGTCGGGATTTACAATTATATTGGAATCGGGATGTGCAGCAGTTTTCCAATGAACCCCGAGCTTTGGAGAATGAATCAACAATAAACCGGTATTGTTCGATTTATTGGAACACATTTGCTTTTCAAAACCAGTAAGGATTTTATCCCTTAATGTATTGCTTACCATTTGCGGTTTGACTTGTGTAACCATAATTGCCAAAATGAAGATTAACACGATTGATTTTGTTTGCATCTGAAATTTTCGACAAAACTAAGCGGTCAATCAGAGTCTTACAATCGGGCATTGGTATGATATTTTTGTTTTGAAAGAAATTATACCAAAGTATGATATGTAATATATTGTTGAGATACAGGCGTTAACTAATTTTGCTTTACCAGGTTCGATAATTCCAGCCTGTTTCTCACCTTTGCCTTGGAATAGATATTGGATACATGGGTTTTTACTGTTGGGAGAGAGATAAAGAGTTCTGCTGCTATTTCTTTATAAGTTCTTCCGGTAATCAAAAGCAGTATGACTTCATGCTCCCTTGGTGTAATTCCTAAGGTTGCTAATTTACTTTCGTTTGCTGTAGCAATCTTATCTGACTGAACCAGTCTTTTTATATCGCCGGGAATTTTACTGGCTGCCAGAACAATACAGATAACAGCCAATATGATGCCACCGTTTTTCTGCATTTCTTTTAGAGTGAATTTTTCTACGTTAATGACAAAAAGAACAAACGCTGATACCATAACTACCAGTATTATTGCTGCAATCAGCCGTTCAGATTTCTCCCTGGATTGAATAAGGGGGTCGGGTTTTGAAAGCAATAAAAAGGACATAGAATATACTACAGATAAAAAAAGATGCAATGAAACAATTATGATTGTAAAAAAGGGCTGGTTAAAATGATTCAGCAGTATAATGGATATGGCCATAAATGAGCCTATAGTAAAAACAATGCTGTTTTTGATTTTTCGATGCCTGTCGACTCTTTCTTTGTGGATATTTACAGGTATAGAAACAGCGAAAACCACTATGAGCATGTTTGTAAGCATTTCCGAAAAATTGAAAAGCGCAGGACTGTTCGTTTTCAGGAAACTTTGAAATGTAGATGCAATGATTAAAAGAAGGAACGCTATAGTAAAGAAAATCGTTTCTTTATATTCTAAATCTTTCAAATAGCAAATGAATTGAACTATCAGGGTTGCAATCCCCAACGAATAGCCCAATACCAGAAATGTAATTTTTAATATTTCCATTACGGGCTGTTGTTTTTATTGTTTTATCAGTATTGCATTCCAGGTGTTTATTAAATCATCGGCATCATACAAAGCACCGTTCGCAAAGCACAAATTATCCTCTCTTTTAATAATTTCAAAGCCATTTAAATTTGTGTTTTCAACGATAAATTTTGAGTAGATAGTATTTCTGTCAATGTTGAATTTTCCTTTTTGTATACCCAATTCAGGGTTAAGGGATTCAAAGAGTAATTCATTTTTGGAAACAACTGTAATTGAATAATTGTTAATCCTTTTGGATTCACCAAAAGAAACCCAGCTATTGTTCTTGATTTCATTTTCCTGCACAATAATAGAAGTTTCTCCTATGGCTCTTGATATTTTCCCATCAGGTAAAATGAATTCTGATTCTGTTTTCCATACAGCAGTTTCTGAAAGTAAGTGCATTATTCTTATATGTTATTTTCGCAAAAATTAATCTTTTCGAGGTTGTACAAATATACATCAAAGTTAGGCAAGGAAGTAGCATTGGTAGTTTTATGAATACTTCAGCATGTTTACATCAATATATGAATGAACTATCTTTTTAACAATCCAGTTATTTCTCCCGAACAGGTTAATGATAACCGGTGCATGGCCCTGGTTACAGCAACATACAGCATACTTCTGTCTATCTCGGTTTTGTAGTTTATTGTATTGGTGAATGGAACAATCACTTCGTCAAATTCCAGGCCTTTAGCCATATGTGCCGAAGTAACAATTATACCATTTACAAAAGCTGAACTTTGACTGGACAGAAAATGAACGTCTGTTGTGTTTGCTTTAAGTAATTCTGATATTTCTTTTGCTTCGGCTTCGGTTTTGCATATTATCCCAAGTGATTTATGGTCTGATTTCCTGAAAGAAAAAATCAACGTTGCAATACCGGCAGTTTCTTCTTCCCTATCTTCAAACCGGATAATCTGAGGCTGTTCACCATGACGGGCAACCGGTACCAACTCATGGTTTAACCGGATTTTTTGTGCGAACTCAGTAATTTCATAGGTTGACCGGTAGCTTTTGCACAACTTCATGACTTCTCCTGTTATAAAAGTTTTCTGAATAATTTCCGCAGTAGAAGAGCCATAAGGATTTACTGACTGACTGGCATCCCCGAGTATCGTCTTTTTGCATGGATAAAGTTTTTGTACAACTTTGTACTGTACCGGCGAATAATCCTGCATTTCATCAATTAACAGATGCTTTACCTGTGTTTGTGCTTTTTTCCCTTCCAATGCAATATGAAGATAGGCCAGCGGTGCCAGGTCGGAGTATTCGAGCATGCGGTTCTTTCGCAGTTTAAACATCTTTGGTTTTTCAATCCATTCAAAAAAAGATTTGTAAACCTGGAGGTCGTTATTGGCGGCAAACATGTTCTTAATTTCTTTTTTCAGCCTATTACGATTGGCTGTGGTAACTGCAATCCGGTATTGAATTTGAGCCATTTCCAGAATATAATCCGTCATTACTTCGAATCGCAGGCGCATCGGGTAGCGGTTAAATCTCCGAAATTGCTCGTCGATGAATTCGGCTGGAATGGTAAAGTGCCTGGTCAATTTCACATCTGTTGCTTTGAAATAATTGTTTTCAATGTTCAGAATAAACCGGTCGAGCTGAGCAATAAAGTCAAGCGAAGCTTTGTAATTTATCCGCTCAATAAAACCCGAATCAGGCTTATTGAGTAGTTCTTTTACCTGTTCAAAAAAGTTCTGGTATTTGAATTTGTTATCAAGTACACCAGACAATATTTGCTCCATGCTTGTTTCGGGAACAGTTTCTTCGCCAAGTTCGGGAAGTACATTTGAAATATAATCGGCAAAAACCTTGTTGGGCGAAATAATCAAAATGTCTTTCGATGAAATTTCACCCTTAAAAGTATAAAGCAGGTAGGCGATACGGTGTAGTGCGATAGAAGTTTTCCCGGAACCGGCAACTCCCTGTATGATAAGTGTAGAAGCATCTTCGTTACGAATAATGCGGTTTTGTTCCCGCTGAATGGTTGCCACGATGTTTTTCATTTTTTCGTCGGCATTGGAGCTTAGTTCTTTTTGAAGAATTTCATCGTGAACGGTAATGGAACTTTCAATCATGTAATCCATCTTGCCTTTTCGGATTCGGTATTGTCGTTTAAGCGAAATCTTGCCTTCAACATTTCCTGACGGCGATAAATATGTTGCCTCTCCGAGTTCAAAATCATAAAACATTCCGGCAATAGGTGCGCGCCAATCGTAAATGAGGTTTGCTTTCTTTTTGAAATCGTAAAATGTATGAATGCCAATATAAACCGGAACGGTTTCACTTTTGGGGTGGTTTTCCTGAAAATCAATCCGTCCGAAATAGGGAATATCCAAAAGTTTATCTAACCGTCTGCGTTTGGCAATTACATTCTCGCCAAGGGCAAAATGGTTCAGGATACTTTCCCTCATCGAACGGATTTCCTGCGGGTCGATATCTTTGCTCGACCACAAGTAATCTTTGTACTCTTTTAAGGTTTCAACATGCTCGCTCACCGAAACGTCGGTATTGTTTATCGTGCTTTTTACAATATCTAATATTTGCCGGAGATATTCCCGTTCCTGCTTTTCCGATTTATTGAATACCATAAACAGTGATTTAAGTTAAAAAGGACAGCAAAATTACCTCTTGTTACTACGGCAATAAATAGCCATTTATGGTCATTTCTTTATCTTTGCAATTGCTATGAAAGGTTCTGAATTATTTGAGTTATCTCGACAAATGAGACAGGCGGCATCAAAAGTGCTGACAGTCCTCAATATTGCAGACCATTGCAAGGAAGTTAAGGGCTCGTTAAATATTGTCGGTTCGTTAAAAACCGACCTGATGTTGAACCACCGCGATATTGATTTGCACTTTTATACCAGTGAGCCAATGGTTGAAAAGAGCTTTGCTTTTATGAAAGGCTTAGCAGAAAACAATGCAATAAAAGATATTCAGTATAAAAACCTTTTGGATACAAAAGAAGAATGTATTGAATGGCACTTGTGGTACGAAGCAGAAGAAGGGATTACATGGAAATTAGACATTATCCATATCAGAAAAGGCTCGTTTTACGATGGATTTTTTGAAGCGGTAACAGACAGAGTAATTCAAAAACTTACGCCAGAAACAAAGGAAATCATCCTGCAAATAAAATACGAGTTAGGTGAAAAAAGTGAAGTGCCTGGAATTCAGATATACCATGCCGTTTTAGAACACGGCGTAAAAAATTATGCCGATTTTATTCAATGGCAAAGAGAAAACCCTTTGGATAGCATTTTGGAATGGGTGCCTTAAAAATTATGGCAACTATCCTTTATCAAATGTTGCATTTATAGCCTCAATTGAGTTTGACACCTGCAATTTCCGCAGGATGTTCTTGCGGTGGTTGTTTACGGTATTTAGACTTATAAAAAGCTTATCCGCAATTTCTTTGCTCAAATAACCCATTCGAACCAACTTCAAAATCTCCATTTCTCTTTTCGACAAAGAAGTACCATCTTCAAGCGTATCTTCGGAATGAATGATTTTTCTTGTTTTAAGATTAACCGTTATTTTTTGCACATCACTCAGTGGCCGTTGGTCGGGCGAAATGTTTACTTCGCCCAGAATAATCCATGCCTTTCCGTTAACATCCTGTTCAATTACCTGCTGACGGCTTATTACATTCAGGTATTGTTTTTGAGCATTACGCATCCTGAAATTATAGGTATTGCTGTAATCATTCCTGTATTCTGGCTCAAGACTATAGATAAAATGAGAATGGTCAATCTGCATTTTTATCAGTGTTTCAAGGTCGTCGGGATGTACCATGTCTTCCAAAAAGTTGCCGTTTTTCTCAATGGAACGAATCCATTCCGGTTTATAGCCGAATAAATCAGAAAAACCAGATGACGCAAAATCATATCGTCCCTTGAATACATCTACTGTAAATAAACAACTTTGGCTAATTTGCGACATTTGCCGGATTAATTCCCTCTTCCTGTTCCAAAAATCATAATCCACATCAAGACGACTTATTTGCTGCCTCGACCACATTTCTTCACGGGTTAATTTGGTTGAAGTCATAAGCGCAAATATAGCCATAAATCGCTATTTATAAATGATATAGTTTGTTATTCCTTGTGCCACAATTGGAATGAATCCGAATGGGGAAAAGGGATTCTATCAAATTTGAGAAATCCCATTTTTTGTGGGCCCAACCCAAAAAATGTCGAACTTTTTGCTTGAAGATTATGAGTTTTGAAATTTATGGACTCAGAAAAACAGAAAAAACACAAACGATAGTAAATCTATCAATTACCTACTCAAAGTTTGTAGAAAAACTTTGTTCTTTTCTTTTTTCGATGTCCGTCAATTGCGAACGGTAGTATTCCGTTACCCTTTCATAAGCATCAGGTCCCATAATAAGATGCAAAGGCGGGTTTTCTTCCTCGACCGTATTTATTACTGCCTTTGCCAGTTTTTCAGGATTTCCGGGTTGTTGTCCGTTAAACTGGTTCATGATATCAACTTTTTGTTGCGTATCGTATTCTTCAATTTTATTTTGAGCAACTGAAAAGCCTCCTTTTGCCAGAAAATTTGTTCGGAAAAGACCGGGAGAAACAATCGTTACATTAACGTTAAACGGTTTCACTTCTTTTGATAATGCTTCTGACAGACCAATAACAGCATGTTTGACCGCATTGTAACTCCCCGCATTTTCATCACCGGAATAACCGGCAGACGAAGAGAAATTAAAAATATGTCCGCTCTTTTGCTTTCTGAAATAGGGCATTGCATTCCGAATTACATTTGAGAAGGCGAAAACATTTACATTCATGGATTGATGGAATTCTTCGGCTGAAACTTCTTCCAAACTTCCCAATAACATATAGCCTGCATTATTTACAATCACATCAATTCTACCAAAAGTTTCTACTGTTTTAGTAATTGCATTCTTAACGGCAATATCTGATGTAATATCCACTGTAAGTGCCAATAAGTTTTTGGAGCCATTCACTTGGTTCTCAATATTCGCTGCATTTCTGGAAGTGGCTGCCACTTTATTTCCATTTGACAATAAAATTTTAACCAATTCCAGCCCGAAGCCACTTGAAGCACCGGTGATAAACCACACTTTTTCTTTTTGATTTTCCATTTCTAATCATTTTTTGATTTCAATTTCAAAAGTAGAAACAAAAAGTATACATTTGATACTTGTATACAAAAGGATACTTAAATGAGTGCATTGGAAAAAATAAATTTTGAGGACAAAATCAAGTATGTACAAGACACACAATACGTTATTGGGGGAAAGTGGAGATTACCTATAATTATCTCTATCTATCATGGGAATAACAGGTTTAACGAAATAAAATCTTCTATCCCCGGGATTACCAACCGGGTTTTATCCAAAGAATTGAAGCACCTGACAGAAAACTTGTTAATATCCCGAAAGGTTTATGATGATTATCCGGCGAGAATTGAATACACCCTCACTGATTATTGTTACAGCGTAACTGAAATGCTGGAAGCCATGGAGAAATGGGGCAAACAGCATCGGGAGAAGATAAAGTCAAAATAAGCAACAGAAGCATGAAAGTTTTTAGCTACAGGCATTTATTTTAACAACTGCGTTGGCGAATAACCAAACCGTTTTTTAAATGCAAACGAAAAATGCGACAGGTTTTCAAATCCTACTTCATAACATATGTCTATAGGTTTCGACTTACTTTGCGTTAAACGATAATGTGCCAGTTCGAGCCGTTTTTGTGTAAGCCATCTTTGCGGGGTAGTACTAAATGCTTTTTTAAAGTCTCTTTTAAAAGTAGTTAAACTTCGGCCTGTCAAATAGCCAAATTTTTCTAGTGGAAGATTGAACAGGAAATTCTTCTCCATAAAACTGATAATATCAACTTTACCGGGTTCCTCAAAATTTGCTAAAACATTGTCGATTTTGTTATCGATACTGCGAAGGATACTGATTGCTTCGGTTATTTTGAGTGATGCAATTTCTTCCGGAATATTGGTCATCTCAAAATAGGGTACCAAAGAAGCCAGGCAACTTTGCAATAAAGGATGGTTGTTATAAACCAATATCTGGGGTGTAGTTGAAACAACGGTGCTGATGTTTAGGTTGGAATAGAACCCTCTCAGCCTTTCCGTGGATAGATGCATAACCACCGTTCGGTGAGCTTGTCCGTGACTGGGATAGTTAATTATGGTAGCGAGTTGATACCGAGGAATTAAAAATATATCTCCTGTCTTGAAATAATAAGTCGCATCCGATTGTATAATTTTTGTTTCTCCTGAAATGAACCACACAAGCATGTGATGGTCAAACATGATATCCGATTTAAAAAAGTTATCCTCATAAGAGGACAACTTTATATCTTCGGTAATATATTTTGCGGTGTATTCCATTTATTTCTTTATTATTGAAATCAACAACGTAAAAATAGTAGTTAAGGTTTTGAAATATTGAATGTTATTCCGGTGAGATCTTCACTCAATTTCCATAATTTTTTCGCATTGACTTCATCCAATGAATAAAGTTTTACACCTGCAGAAAATGTTTGTTCTTGGTTTATTTCTGCAACATTTACATCTTCGCAGTAAACACCACCGATGTTATTAAATAAAGGACTTGTAGCAGCCCAAACGGTTGTTGCCGCACCCTGTGGAATTGTCTTTAATGATGCTACAACTTCGGGCTTCATGTTTCCTTCCTCATCCAAAAATCCCATTTGCTGAAACAGTTCCAAAGAAGCCTCTCTTGCCAGCTCCGTTCCGTTAATAGAACCCGGATGCAAAGAATAAGACCTTACATTGAAAGCTTTTGCCCGATTATCCAGTTCCAGTGAAAACAGGTTGACCGCAGTTTTCGATTGACCGTATGCAGCAAGTGTTTCATATTCCCGTTCCAAAAAATTAGGGTCTTCAAAGTTGAACGGTCCAAATTGATGGCCTTGTGAGGAAACATTAACAACTCTTGCACCGTTAGCTTTTTTTAGTGCCGGCCAAAGTCTTGCCGTTAGTTGAAATTGTGCCAGATAGTTGGTCGCCAATTGCGATTCTA
This sequence comes from uncultured Draconibacterium sp., assembly GCA_963677235.2. GTDB lineage: Bacteria > Bacteroidota > Bacteroidia > Bacteroidales > Prolixibacteraceae > Draconibacterium. The sequence goes on from CAXXPP010000001.1 coordinate 87,817, forward strand.
TTCCCCGGTTATCTCTACGCAGCGGAACCCACATAATTCCGGCGTTGTTAACGAGCAGGTGAAGTGGCCTTCCTGAACTCAGAAATTTATTTGCAAAAGAATCGATTGAATCCGAATTCATCAAATCCATTTGTTCAATTTCTACATTAGGTATGCTATCTAAATTATGTCTGGCCTTGTTTACGTCTCTGGCGGGCACAATAACCACTGCTCCTGCAGATGCCAGTGTTTTGACTGTTTCCAACCCGATACCGGTATTCCCTCCGGTTACGATGGCAATTTTACCTGTAAGGTCAACGCCCATGATAACTTCGTTTGTTGTTGATTGAGCGTTAAAGCCACTATTTAATGCTTTTTGCAACCCTCCCTGATAATTGTTTTGTTCCATCTTTCTAATTTTAATTGTTTTGATGAAACAAAGATAGAGCGAGACAATCGGAGCAACTTTGTTTAAAAGGCCGAAGTTGCTTTGTTTAAAAGGTCATGTGAATTTTCTCAAATTAACTCATTAAGTCAGCCATTAGCAGCTGGAGAACTTTTTTGTCTGGTCAGTTCTCCTGGAGTTTGTCCAAACTGCTTTTTAAAGGCGAAGGAGAAATGAGACAAGTCTTCAAACCCCAGCTCAACGTAAATTTCAGAGGGTCTTTTGTTCTTTTCTTCCAGCAGGAAATAGGCTTCCTGTAATCGTCTTTGCACTAACCAGTGGCTGGGTGAGTCGTTAAATATATACTTAAAATCACGCTTAAAGGCTGATAAGCTTCTTCCTGTCATAAATGCAAACCGTTCAATACAGACATTGAATTTGTAATTACGATTCATAAATTCTTCCAAGTTTATTTTTTCAGGAATACCAAAATCAAAAAGGACATCAGCCAATTCAGGTTGTGACTGCAATAAAATGATTAATAATTCCTCTCTTTTTACATCGGCAAAGGCTTTATCAACTTTCCCTTCACCTTTGTAATATGGTTTTAACGAGTGGACAAAGTCCGGTATCAGCTTATTTTTATTGAAAGGAATAAAAGTCTCAGTTAATAAAGATTTTGTGGATGATATTTTGTGTTTTTGCTGAAAATTTCTGAGAAACATTTCATCGAAAATAATAGCTACTTTTTCATATTCAGCATTCACTTTTTGTTTATGGTACCGGGCTAAACGATTTTTACGAAGAAGACAATATTCGCCTGGTTTTAATACGTACTTTTTACTTCCATCGTAACCATACATAAGTCCTTTAACCAAATACAAAAAGATATGCTCCGGGATAAATTGCTCCGGGGAAATTTCCGGCCCAAGATGACATGATTTTATTTCTTCTTTCATTTAATAATGCCAAATTTAATTAAACTCGTAGCTGTATCAGTAATAACAACTTCCTTGTTTCTTGGTTTCCAGTTCAAAACCTTCTTTGCCTTTTCGTTTGACAATATTTTTACTTTCCCCACTTGAACAGAAACGGATTTAAGCTCTGGCTTAAACAAAGATGCAATTTTTACAACCCAATTGGGCATTACCTTTTTTGTAACTATTTGTTCGTACTTATTTTTTTGCGACCTCAGTATTTTAGCGATTTCAGGCAAAGAAGCAGTGCCATCAGAAGCTGCTAAAAAACGTTGTCCATTCGCATTGGGATTCGTTATTGCCTTGATATGAATGTCGGCCACATCACGCACATCTACCATCCCAAAATTTATTTTTGGCATTGCTTTCATCTTTCCACTCATCAGTTGTTCCACGATTTGGATTGAGCTTGAAAAATCTTTGCCCAAAACGGGTCCGAAAATCCCAACAGGATTGATAACTGCTAATTCCAAACCGCAGCCTTCTTTGTTTATAAAGTCCCATGCTGAACGCTCTGCCAGTGTTTTTGATTTGATGTAAGCAGGAATGTTTGAATTTGGATCTGTCCAGTCTTCTTCTGAGAAAACATGGTTTTTAGGATTGATACTATATCCGATTGCGGCAAAAGAAGAAGTTAATACAACACGTTTTACACCTGCATTTCGTGCAGCTTTCAAAACCCGCAATGCTCCTTCCCGGGCAGGAATAATAAGTTCATCTTCATTTTTAGGTTCACCAGAGGGAAAAGGGGAAGCGACATGCAAAACATATTTACAGTCTTTTACCGCTTCATCCCAATTATCATCTTTAGTTAAATCCGCTTCAACAAACTCAAGATTATCAAACGAAGTAACGCCACCATTTTTAAGCATTTCGAATACTTCGCTTTTTCTGTTCAGATTTCGGAGTGTTGTTTTTACCTTGTACCCTTTTTGCAATAGTTGCAGAATGATATGAATACCTACAAAACCGGTTCCACCTGTTACTAAAGCTGTGTCTTTGCTTTTCATATTTTAAAATTTTATGCTACAAATTTCTGCATAAAACACTTATCTGAATTTGTTGAAAAGCCCAAAGTTCTTTTGCTAAAAAGTCCAATTATTGAACGATATCATAGAAACTGTTGTTGACGGTTTCTGCAGTTAATGGCTGATATTTTGCTTTTGCTCTTTTATTTGTAAGGGTGTCTGCCCAAAATAGTTTTTAAAAGCAAAGGAAAAATGCGACAGGTTTTCAAATCCTGCTTCCAGATACACATCCGACGGACGCCGGTGTTTTTCTGAAAGTAAAAAAAATGCTTTTTCCAGTCGCTGCTTTTGCAACCATTTTTGTGGAGTTGCATTAAAAGTTTTTACAAAATCCCGTTTGAATGTGGAAAGACTCCTGCCTGTAAGTTTTGCGAATTGTGCAATGGGAACATTGTATGAAAAGTGCCGGTTCATATAGGCTTCCAAATCCAGTTTATGCGGTTCAGTAAAATCGAACAAAAAGTTTTTAAGGACAGGATTACGCAGCAACAACTCAATTGCTTCAGTAGTTTTTAGCTGTTCCAATGCTGGTGTAAGCTTTTCGGGCTGTGCAAAATACGGCATCAGCGAATCGAAAAATCCCTTCAAAAAAGGGTCAATCTCCAGCAACACATTGGATTCTCCTGTATAAATTCCATTTGCCTTTATATCGTATTCAAGACAGTACTTTTTCAGCGTTTCCTGGTCTAAAAATATAGAAACAGAAGCAAACGGCTTTTCGCCGTCTGGCTTCTTGATTACTTTCAGCAACTGATTTCGCCGGATTAAACTTAATGTTCCAGCCGGGTACGAAATTACACCTTCGCTGGTAAATATTTCGGCACTTCCCGAGGTAATAAAGCTAAGTGAATGCTCATAAACAAAAGGGTCGTGTTCTACCTCCGGTTTGCCTGAACACGAATACAATTGGATGTTATGCTGCTTTGAATTTTGCATACGTAAAACTTTAAACTGGTTGCAATAAAAAAAAAAACAATCACTTCATTTGGCTCATCATCATCTTGTCAAACATTTTATCAGACAATATTTTTCGCCCAATTATGGCCTGTTTTGCCATAAATCCGCCAATGTACCGGGTTTTAGGTTTTTCGGAACTAATGGCTTTCAAAATAAGCTTTGCAATTACGACCGGTTCTGAATTTTTCTCTGTCATTTTAGGGTCTTTCATCGCTTTTACCATTCTATCGATTTCTTTTTTATATGCCGAATGAATCGAATTTTTAGCCAGGTTATCCATTGCAATATTTCCCCATTCGGTTTTTATTCCACCCGGTTCAATTACAACGACATCAATACCGAATTGTTTGACTTCATTGCGAAGCGCATCACTTAACCCTTCCAAAGCAAATTTGCTGGCGTGATACCAACCCCCGTAAGCCGTCGCAAATTTTCCGCCAATTGAGGAGATATTCACAACTTTGCCAAATCTGTTTTCACGCATGTTGGGTAAAACCAATTGTATCAGCCGGGCAGCACCAAAAAGGTTTACGTCCAACTGATATTTCGCGTCAGTAATTGAAACGTCTTCTATAGCTCCATAAGCTCCAAAACCAGCATTATTGATTAAAACGTCTATCCGTCTTTCTTTATCAAGAACTTGCTGAACGCCCTTTTTCATTGAGTTGTCATTGGTAACGTCCATCAACAGAGTTTTGATTCCCAATGCTTCAAGGTCTTTCATTTTCTCTGACCGCCTTGCTGCTGCATAAACAGTATAACTGTTTTGCGCCAGTAGTTTGGCTGTTTCTTTTCCCATTCCCGAAGATGCCCCTGTAATTAAAACAATCTTTGAATTTTTCATTTCTTTAATTTTTAGTACAGTACAAAGTTCGGGAAGATTGCCCCTGCTTGTTTTGTTGTGAGGTTCGAATTAATTTGTTGAGAAGTTCATTGGGCAGTTTTATACGACATCAATTGAACGACTGCCTGAATTCCAAAGGGGAAAGGTTTGTTTTATTTTTAAATAGTTTACTGAACGACTGCGGATGCTCAAAGCCCAATTCATAAGCGATTTCGCTTACAGACAGATTGGTTGTAGTGAGTTTTTCCTTAGCTTTTTCAATGAGTTTGTTGTGAATATGCTGTTGGGTGCTTTGGCCTGTAAACACCTTCAATAAATCACTCAAATAATTAGGTGAAATATTTAAGGTTGCGGCTATGAATTGAACCGTTGGTAATCCATTTGAAGCCAAATCATCGCTGTTGAAATATCTTGTAAGCACATCTTCTAACCGATTAAGGATTTGATGGTTTGTTTTTTTACGAGTAATAAATTGACGATGATAGTACCTTTCAGAAAAATTGAGTAGCGTTTCAATTTGTGAAATGATAATTTGCTGGCTAAACTTATCCATGTTCAACTGATATTCATGCTGAATGTTTTTAATAATGCCCACCATCTTTTTTTCTTCTTTTGCTGAAAGAAAAAGAGCTTCGTTTATTGAATAATCAAAAAAATCGTATTGTTTTATGGTTTTAGCCAGGGTACTATTCCATATAAAATCAGGATGAATAAGTATCATCCAACCCGTTGGTTTTAGTGTTTTTCCTTTTTCTACTTCAATTGTAAAAACTTGGGTTGGTGCCATAAAAAACAAAACTCCTTCATCAAAATCACTCTCTTGTTGTCCATACTTGAATTTTGCATTTGATATTCGTTTAAGATAAATGGAATAGAAATCGAAAATATAAGTACGTGCCTCATCCGTTGGTTTTTGCGTAATGGCATTAAAATTTATTACACTTATAAGCGGATGCTCAGGTTTTGGAAGTCCTAATAGCTGATGAAATTGACTAATCGTTTTTATACGAACTGGCAGAGATTTTATCATTCTATAAAATTATTTTTATTATTGGCTAACAAACTGATAAATAATAAAAATTGCCATTAAAAAATAAGCAACTGGTGTTATTACCTCCTTGTTTTCTTTTTTAGAAATATGGTAAATGACAGCACAAAGCATTAAAACAGCTAAACCTATTGCAGCAGCCGTAGTAAGATGTGACCAGCGGTTAAATAGTAACGAAGGAACAATAACGCCTATGCCACCTAACAATTTAGCAATACCTATTAATTTTACATTGGCTGCGGAAAAATCCTTTGCCCAAGGCATTTTTCCAACCAATTTTTCTTTTGAGATTAGCAATGCCATTAACCCAGCAATAATAAAACTTAATCCAAGAATTCCTTGTATTATCCAAATTATTGTATTCATTTTTTATGTTTTAAAATATTATAGCATTACTTCACTAACTTGAATAATGGGGTGACTGTTAGTGAAATTGGGCATATCTCCTTTTATTTTTTCTGCATTGGGGCCAAATGCTTTTCCAAATTCTTCCATAGAATTGAAATACATATGGCCCATAGCAATGTAAGGTGCAGGAGAACCCAGAGCAGCTCCACCCAAACCTTTTTCAACTGATGCCCCTTTTAACGCATCGTCTAATAGTCCAGTAACCAATGCAACATGGTTGTTGCAATAATAATCCATGTCAAATGTTTTGTCGCTTCCATTTGGATACAACACACTCACTTTTATCATTCCTTTTTTCATATTTTTTTATTTATTGTTTATTAAATTCTTTGGCAAATTCATTAGCGTAATCTTTTAGTTTTGTTTTACTCAAAACAGGACGATGTTTATAATAATCTTCATACAATTTTCCGCTACGACCTGCAGCACCCATTTCTACCATACGCTTTACCATGTCTTCATTCATACCTCTTTTGAGCATTGTATTGGTAAGCATTTTATCAGAAATTGCTCCCCATTTCAAATAGGGTTTGCCAATAGCTTCGCCTAATATTTTGGCGATTTCATTACAGGTAAGTTCTTCGCTGACTATGTATCTTACTGTTCTCCCTTCAAATGGTTTCTCCATTTCTTCTGTAATGACAGAAGCAATATCATTGGGCGATACTAACAAATTCATAACATCACCTCCAAAGTTAGCCACAATCACGCCTCTTTTGCCGCTCAACAAGCCACCAATGCCGTAATGTTGCAAAGCCATAATGCCACCAAGAAATCCTTTACTTAGGGTTTTAATTATCTCGACATTTATGAGTAAATTATAATAAAAACTACCTGGTCTCATAAATTTGACAGACACATCATTTGGCAGTTGTTTTAAAATATTTTCAGCGATATAATGTAACTCTATAAGACCAACACCTTTTTCCGTATGAGCACCTACGCTACTTAAATGCACCACTTTTTTTACACCCGATTGCTCAACGGCTTTCTTATAAGCATTTACTATTTCTCTTGTAGCTTCATTAATATCATAGCTTTTGTTAAACATATTTTCGTAGCCACCTGCCTCCATCAAATAAACGATGTCTGCGCCTGTGAGTGTCATTGTCAAAAAATCGGCATCCTGCATAGTGCCGATGGCAGCTTTTGCACCAATGGCTTCTATGTCTTTTTGTTTTTCAGCTTTGCTGCTGATAACTGTTACCGAGTGCCCTTTTTGCACCAACTCTACTGCAAGTGGCTTGCTGATATGTCCTAACGAACCTGTTAAAATTATTTTCATTTTTTTTCTTGAAAATTCTATAATACAAAAGTCGGTGTCAAAATAGTGGTATACTTAGCCAAATCTCTGAATGATGAAGCCGAAAAGGGGAAATGATGTGAATGAGCTAAAAAGTAGAAAAAATGAGCTATGAAGTAGTGGTTTTATAGATGGAATGCATTTTTTATTAAAATCGTCTTCATAGTTTACTCTATATTTTACTATTTGCTTTTGACGAAGGTTAAGACCGTAAGTCTGTCCGACCTACATTCGGCGGGGAATGCCAAAAAAATCTCTTAATTAAAACTCGCCCTGAACTCCGAAGGGCTTTGACCTACTTTACTTTTAAATAACTTGCTGAACGACTGTGGATGCTCAAAGCCCAATTCATAAGCAATTTCACTTACCGATAAATCCGTTGTTGATAGTTTCTCCTTGGCTTTTTCTATGATTGCGTTTTGAATATATTGTTGCGTATTTAATCCTGTCATTGAACGAAGCATATCGCTTAAATAGCGTTGTGATAGTTTCAATTGTGTGCTGATATATTTAACGGACGGCAACCCGTTTTTCAGACTGTTTTCTTCTTCAAAGTAATCGTTTAACAACTTGTCCAAAGATGTTATGATGTTGTGATTGACTGCTTTTCTTGTGATGAATTGTCTATTGTAAAAACGATTGCTGTAATTAAGTAGCAATTCTATTTGTGATACCAAAACATCTTGGCTAAAATGGTCAATATTATTGTTCAATTCGTTGGCTATCGAAGCAAATAAATTGGATATGATTTCTTTTTCCTTCGCTGACAAAAACAATGCTTCGGAAACATTGTAAGAGAAAAAACCATATTGGTTTATTGTACTTCCTAATGGATAATTCCGTATAAAGTCAGAATGAAAATACAAAGTAAAACCTTCGTAACTTTCTATATCTTCTGGCGAATAAACAATTTGTTTGGGTTTCAGAAATGCCAATCCGCCTTCTTCAAAATCGTAATATCCTTGTCCGTATTTTGTTTGTCCTTTGAATATGGACTTAAAGGAAATTTTGTAAAAATCAATACTTATTTTTTGTCCTTTGGGAAACATTTCAGTCAAAACTTTACTGTAATCAACCAATACAATCAATGGGTGCAACGGTGCAGGAAGTCCCAATTCCCGAACCAATTGCGATATACTTTCAATATGATTTATATTAGATTGTCCTTGCATCTTTTGAGTTCTAATGTAATCAATTTTGTTTTGCGGGACGAATTACAATATCACCGATTTCCACATCTTTGGGCTGACTAATAGCATAGATTACAGCATTGGCAATGGCTTCTGGACTTATTCCTAATTCTTCTACTTTGGTTGCGCTAGCCATTTTCATTTCATCGGTTTTTACACTTTTTACGGCAAAATCGGTCTTTACATATCCGGGCGAAATTCCTGTAATACGAATGTTTCCGTTTGATTCTTGACGAAAAGCCTCACCAATGGTGCGCACTGCATTTTTCGTTCCTGCATAAACTGCCATTGTTGGAACAATATTGATTCCTGCTGTGGAAATTATATTTACGATATGTCCATATCGTTGTTTCTTAAAAACAGGAATTGCAGCTGCCATTCCATACAAGACGCCTTTGATATTGATGTCAATCATTTCGCCCCAGCCGTCTGTATCTAATTCGTCAATACGACTAATATGGGCAACGCCTGCGTTATTTACAATAACGTCCAATTTGCCATATTGCGTAACCGCTACATTTACCAACTGAACTAAATCAGCTTTATTACTTACATCGGTTTTTACAAATATGGCTTCGCCTCCGTTATTTCTAATTTCTTCGACAACCTTTTCTAATAGTTCGGTATTTCTTGCACCTAAGACAACTTTTACACCATTTTCTGCCAGTTTTATTGCTATTGTTTTGCCAATTCCTGCACTTGCTCCTGTAATGGCAACTACTTTTTCTTTAAGGTTTTGCATTTTATTTCTTGTTTTAATTCTGTTGCAAAATTCTTAATTGTTGTTTTGTAAAAAGTAGTCGGATTGGTATTTGTTGTAGTCAAATTGTTTTGGAGTGGTGGGTGGGTTCAGTTAGTTTGCACCCAATACCGGTTAGTACTTATTTTTTACTTTCAAATTTTTTGATTGTTTCCGGAGTTACGGGCGTAAACAAATTGACCAGATTACCGTCAGGGTCACGAAATAAAAGTGATTTGTTTCCCCAGGGCATTGTTGTTGGTTCCTGAACTATATAGGGTTTCAGAAAATCAGCTAATCTTTCATAATCTTCTTCTACGTCATCTACCAAAAACTCAATAATTGCACTACGATTTTGTGCGGCCTGTGCCACACTTTCTCCACCGAAAAATTGTAATGTTCTTGTACTTCCTATAGCTAAAGTTGCTGTTTTTGTTTGTAGTTCGGCAAAGTCAGGGGTGTATTGCACTACCTTTATTCCGCTTACCTGTTCATAAAAATTTACTAAACCGTTTATATCGGCAGTAATGATGCGAATCGATACTAAACTCATTTTTTAATATTTTAGAATTAAGCACCAAAAGTAATTTCAGGTTATGACAACGGTATGTCAGGGGTCTTGAACTTTTTTTCTTTTTCTGCTAAATATTCCTGGAGTGTCAGTTTATGTGGTAGAAATTTTAATTCCGTTTGTTGAATTTTCAAGATTCTGTCCAACCGAAACATCCGGTAATCTTTCCTTAGTCTGCAAAAGGCAATAAGTGTCCAGTTTTCTTGGAGGCTATAGTACAACGCAAAAGGTTCTATTAGCCTTTCTGTTTTTTCGTTTCTTTCACCACTTTGATATGTGATATTGAGTACTTGAAAGTTTGTTAAAGCGTTTTGAATTAACATTAGAGAACTGCTTGCGTTTAGTTCTGATACCGCAGGACTAACAGCAACCCGTTTCGATAATAACTCTGTTTTTTCTTTTGCAGAATATTGCAAAACGGCTTTTATCTTATTTATGGCTTCCGCGTATTCTTTAATAAGTGAGCTATCTTTGTTTTTAAGTACTAATTGTTCCACTGTAATCAAAGCATTGGCTTCATTTTCAGAAAACATTACAGGTGGAATTTTATAGCCTTCTATTAAAGAATAACCTTTCCCTTCTTCGGTTAAAACAGGAACACCTGCTTGTTCCAAAGCTCTGATATCTCTGTAAATGGTGCGTACACTTACTGCAAATTTATCTGCCAACTCTGTTGCTTTTAAAAGTCGTTTTGTTTGCAACTGTGTTAGGATTGCTGTCAGTCGTGAAATTCTTTTAATTTCATTTTTGTCCATTTTTATTTTCTGTTGTTTGCATTTGTATGTTGTAGCATTACCGACAATGGTTAAGCATAAACGCACTAGTGGTTTAAAAGTATACTTTCAACCGTTACTAAGTTACATAATTGCTCTTACCTTTCAAGAATCTTGTTGCTTAACATTGCTTTTGTATAATTGTAGACAGTTTTTCTTTTATTTTCTCATCAGGTCCAGTCCTTGCTCAATAGTTACGAAAGTTTTGTAGTCAAGTTCCTGTCTTGCTTTTTTGTCAATGGTTATAAACTCTAAACCTAAGGCATTTACAAGTCCCTTGTAAAGTGGCGGGTGTCCCTTTAGTCTGAAAGTTTTCCAAACAAATTCCATTACAGAGGCAAAACGCTTTGCCATTGCAAGTGAAACGGCTTTGTCGGGAATTGTTACGCCTTGTGTTCCGACATATTTTTTAATGAAGTCTTTAAATACAGGTGTTTCTCCGTCTGTAATAAAATAGGCTTTCCCGTTTTGTTCTGTTTTGTCTGCTAAAATTAAAGCGTGGCACACATTAAGAACGTGGCAAGTTACAAAGTGATGCTTACCTCCGTTAATAAATTGCATTTGTCCTTTCCTGGTAGCTTCAATAACTCCTGCTAATGTATTCGGGTCGTCTTTGCCCCAAATCATTGGTGGTCTGATTGCAATGGTCTGAAAGTTTTTGCTGTTTGCTTTCAAAACTAAATTTTCTGCTTGCAGTTTTGTTTTGGAATAGCCATCAATAATGTTGTCAGAAGTGAAGGTTTCATCAGCATTTACAATAGGTTTTCCATTCATAATTACGGAAGCTGCACTTAGATAAACAAACCTTTGAACTTTGGCATCTTTAGCGACTAACAATAAAAGCTCAGTTGCTTCAACATGCAATTTCCTGAGGTCGTTCTCAGAGGCGAAAAAGTCAACCGAAGCTGCTAAATGAAATACGGTTGCACAATCTTTTACACCATTTGCCAACGCTTGTTTGTCATTCAAATCGCCTTTAATTGCTGTTGCACCTAAACTTTCTACTTTTTGAATGGCTTTTGCCGAACGTGCTAACGCGTTTACCTGATAACCGTTTTTAATGAGCATTGGGATTAGGTTTTGTCCTACAAAACCAGAACCGCCTGTTACAAATACTTTTTTCATACTCGACATTGTTTGAATTACAATGCAAAGGTGGCGGGTGAAACAGGTAAAAAACGTTTACAAAAGACAAGAAACGTTATGCCTTTTTTAAAATCCTCTTTCTGATACGGCTTAATGAAGTGGCAGTAATTCCAAGGTAAGTAGCAAGCATATGTTGTGGCACACGTTGCAATATTTCAGGGTTTTGAGTCAGTAGTTTGATGTATCGTTCTTCGGGATTGTCCAAAATGAAGGAGTTAAGTGACTGTTGAAACTGAATGAGTGTCTGCTCTATAATCTTTCTAACAAATTCATTCATCAAGGGGATTTTTTTGTAGAGCTTGTCCATATCCGTCCTGCTTAAAACTAGCAACTCACAGGGCTCAATACATTCAATGGTCTCTTTACTTTTCGTTCCTGTAATGAAGCTATCAAACGCCCCAATAAAATTGTTTTCGGTCATTATGTAAATGGTAATTTGCTCACCATCTTTTGTATAATATTTCCGGATACAGCCTTTGAGCAGAAAAAATAGTTCGTCTGTTTGTTTGTCATAAGAAACCAATTCTGTTTTTCTATCCACTTGTCTAAACGTCAAAACAGAAGCAAGCAACTCTTTGTCTGCTTGTGTGAACTTTACAAATGTGTCTGTGAATGTAAAAAACTGTTCTGTCATTTTTGTCAAGCATTTCAGTTCGGCTAAAATACAACTTTTCGTTTCAGTTAAACGATTGTCTAAACGCCAAAGGCGAAAGAGTTGTCTTCGTCTTAAACAACTTGCTGAAGGATTGTGGATGCTCAAATCCAAGCTCATAAGCGATTTCGCTAACCGATAAATCCGTTGTGGATAGTTTTTCCTTCGCTTTCTCAATGAGCTTATTGTGTATGTGCTGCTGTGCATTTTGTCCGGTTAAGGCACGTAACATATCACTTAAATAACCTGGCGATAAATTTAAAGATTCAGCTAAAAGTTGGACGGTCGGCAAACCATGTTCCAATGATTTTTCGTTGCTGAAATAGGCATCCAAAATTTCTTCCAACTTTTGTAAATAGTCGTTATGCACTACTTTTCGCGTTATGAATTGGCGTTTATAAAAACGATTACAATAGTTCAATAATAATTCAATTTGAGCAATCATTACATCTTGGCTAAAATCGTCTATTCTACTATTTAATTCTTCGTCAATTATTCCAAAAATTGATAGAATTGTATTCTTTTCTTTATCTGATAAATACAAGGCTTCATTGGCTGAATAGGAAAAAAAACCGTATTTTTTAATTTTCTTTGCTAAAGGATAAGTCAAAAAGAAATCAGGATGAATAAGCAATAAATTTCCACTTGCTTTACTATTACCTGGGCTTTCAAATATTTGATTGGGAGCTGTTAATACCAAACCACCTTCGCCAAAATCATAATAATTTTGTCCGTATTTTGCTTGTCCACAAGCGTTTGTTTTGTAGGCAATTTTATAAAAATTCATTATCATCGATTTCGGAAAATCAGTCGGTAATTGTTGAAGTTCTTTAATATCAACAAAACTTACCAACGGGTGCAAGGGCTTTTGTAGCCCAAATACCCGATGAAAGTCTGTTAAAGACTCAAATTTATAAAGCAAAATTTCTTCTTTTTTCATTGATGCAAATTTACAAAATTACCAAGGACATTCACCCGTTTCCGGGTTATGTTCTTCGCTGATAAATTTCCCTGTTGGCCCATCTTCGCCTATCATTGCATATTTACTAATTCGTGTACCTGCCTCCTGAACCGTTCCTGTACCACGATGACCATTAAAATCAGTAGCCACAAATCCCGGACAAACAGCATTTACTTTAAATGGTGTATCTCGTAGTTCATAAGCTAAATTGATGGTGTACATATTAAGAGCTGCTTTTGATGCAGGGTAAACTGCCGCCTTGTGTGTGTAATATTTCCAAGTAGGGTCGCAATGCAAGGTAAGTGAACAACCGCTTGAAGAAACATTTACTATTCGTGGTTGTGGTGATTTTCTCAGCATATCAATAAATGCCTGCGTAACTCTTGCTACTCCATAAACATTAGTTTCAAACACCTGTTTGAACTGGTCAATACTTGCTTCTAGTGCCGCTTGTGGCCAACCACCATTGATGCCTGCATTATTAATGAGTACGTCCAATACTCCGGTTTTCTTACCAACTTCTATACGAGCCATTTTTACCGATTCTTCATCGGTAACATCAAGTTGTATGGCTTCTACATTTGTAAGTCCTTCAGATTTTAATTTTTCTACTGCTTTCAATCCATTGTCTAAATTGCGACTGCCTAAAAAAACAAAATATCCGTTTTGTAACAATTGCCTTGCCGTTTCGTAGCCAATACTTTTGTTAGCTCCTGTAATTAATACCTTTTTCATTTGTGCAGTTTTTAATTGTTATAAACTATAGCAAATTGTTTTGCAAAATCAGTGAATTTTACTTTGCCCAATGTTGGTTTATTGCGATAAAAATCTTCAAACAACAAACCACTACGCTGACTTGCCTGCATTGCTACCATACCGTTTGCAATTTTAGTATTTACACCCATTGCTAACATACCTTCTAACATTTGTTCATCTGAAATTTCTATCCATTTTAAATCTGAATTTCCGATGGCTTCTCCCAAAATTTTCACTACTTCGTTTGGCGATACTTCGTCACTTGCTATGTAGCGAACTTTTCTACCGTCAAAAGGTAATTCCATTTCTTCAACAATTGCAGAAGCAATGTCGAATGGCGACACCCAAGGTTCTTTTTTGTCGCCACCATAATTTGAAATAATTGCACCTTTTTCTTTAATGTTTTGCATAGACCTAAATAGATTGGTATAGAAACCCACTGGTCGCATAAATTTGATAGAAACATCATCGGGCAATTGTTTGAGAATAGTTTCCACATCATAATGAGCCGAAAGTGTTCCGTAACCTGTTGCACTATGAGCACCAACACTACTTAGATGTACAATTTTCTTTACGCCTGTGGCTAAAACAGCTTGTTTATAATTGTTGCCAATAGAATGAAATCCTGCAATAAAATCTACATCATTGTCAAAGATGCTACCGATTCCTTCCCAAGCTTCCATAAGGTAAACAATGTCAGCCCCTATGAAAGTTTCTGTTAGAAAATCAGCGTCTGTCATAGAACCAATACTTGCTTTTGCTCCTAATACCTCAATGTCTTTTTGTCTTTCCGGTTTGCTACTGATGACAGTTACCGAGTGACCTTTTTGTACCAACTCTTTTGTGAGTGGTTTTCCAATGTTCCCTAAAGAACCTGTAATTACTATGTTCATATTTTCTATTTTTTGTTGATGCAAAGGTCAGCAACAAGTAAAGAACAGAAGTGACCTAATTGGGGAATTTCGTAACCGAAATGAGGATGTTGCATTAGGCAATAGTTGCTATCACCAGTAGCAATACTATACTTAGCAATACTATCATTGTTGTTTTTATAAAATTTTTAAAACTATTCATTTTGGGTAATGGGCTTTATTACTTCGTGCTATAAGTTTATCAAGCGTTCTGTCGGGTAAAATCCAATTCATAAATTTAACCATAGCGGCATCTCGTCCAATTGTGTATCGTGTACGCGGTCGCTTACTTGTTATAGTGTCTGCAATGATTTGTCCTGCTTTTTCGGCAGGTACTGCATTTTTGATATATGATTCGGCTAAAGAAACCATTGCGTGCATAAGTCCACCGTATCTGCTACGGTGTTCAGGTGTCATTTCATTGGTAATTTTTTCCGCTTTTATACGTACTTGTGCACTCATTGGAGAAACTACACCACCTGGCTCGATTACGATAACGTTTACGCCAAACGGGTCAAGTTCTCTACGCAAAGCATCGCTTAATCCTTCTAAAGCAAATTTTGTACTTGCATATGGTCCATAACCAGCCATAGCTGCTTTGCCACCGATAGAACTTATGTTGACAATAGTTCCACGACTTTCAAACAGTGCAGGTAACAGTGCTTGTATCATTGCAACTTGTCCAAATACGTTTACCTCAAACTGCCTGTGCCATTCAGAAAGAGGCAATACTTCTAAGGGAGCATTTATTTCAATAGCCGCATTGTTTACTAATGCACGAAGTGGGCGTTCTTCTGGGTCATCTTTAATGCGTTTTACAAGATTGACGATATGTGCTTCATTGGTAATATCTAACATTACAGGTTCTATATTCTTACCACGAATAGCATCGGCATCAATATCACGCCTTACTCCTGCAAGTACATAGAAACCACGGCTTGCAAGTTCTTTTGCTGTTGCATTGCCAATACCTGTAGAAGTACCTGTTACTACAATAATCTCGTTTAGTTGAGCCTCTTTTTTGTTTTCTGATTGCATCATTTTTTTGAAAAATTTATTTTCAGTCGCAAAAATACGTTGTAAATTTACAACTGACAAGTATGGAGTATACTCTATACTATAAATATATTTTTCAACAAAAAAGAGAGAGATGTTAATTAACGAATTGTCAAAGAAAACAGGGGTTTCCATTCATACGTTACGCTACTATGAAAATTACGGATTGATAACAGGCAGGCCGGATGATTCTGTCAAGTCCAATAATTACAAACAGTATGATGAAATCCTTGTGGAAAAAGTAGAATGGATAGTACAGGCAAAAAAAGCTGGGTTCACTTTGTCAGAAATAAAAAAATCGTTAAATGATTGGTTTAGTAATAAACTGTCGGCAAGTAAGAAGATTGAAATAGTACAAAACAAAATTAGTGAAGTGGATGCAAAAATTCGTGAGTTGAAGCAAGTCCGAAAATTTTTAGTCGCGTCATTAAAGGATGTTGAGAATGGGGATTGTTAAATTGTCTTTTTCGTTTGGTCTTTCGGTTATCGGTGTTGTTCGGTTCTGTTTGCCACTAACGGTTGACGGCAAATTTTCGGGCAGACTTTAACCGCAGTTAACCATCAAGCCGTTGAAGCTTTATTTACAAGCATTTGGTATCAGTTTACACATACACGATGTTGGTAGCACGGGCTTTTGTTAGTCGTTGTTTGTTGTCTGCTAATTAAACGACTGCCGAAACTCCAAAGGCGATTGATTGGTCTTGTTTTTAAATAATTTACTGAATGATTGGATTTGCTCAAACCCCAATTGATAGGCGATTTCACTTACGGTAAGTTCTGTGGTTGAGAGCAATTCTTTTGATTTGTTGATTAGTTTTTCGTGAATATGTTGTTGCGTGTTTAGCCCTGTGAGCGAACGCAATAAATCAGATAAGTAATGAGGTGAAACATTTAATTCGTTGGCAACCAAATTCACAGTGGGCAAACCATTTTTCAAAGGTTTTTCATCGGTAAACCAATTGTCTAAAAATTCTTCCAGTCGGGTTAAAATTTGATGATTGACTTTCTTTCGGGTAATAAATTGGCGCTGATAAAATCGCTCGCTATAAGCCAACAAAGTTTCTATTTGCGAAATGATAATTTCCTGTGTAAATGTGTCAATAGCACTTCGGCTTTCTTGCTTGATGTTTTTGAAAACCGTGCTTAAAATCTCTTTTTCTTCTTCCGAAACAAACAAGGCTTCGTTTACCGAATAGTTGAAAAAATCATATTGCTTTATTCTTTGTGCCAATGGAGTATTCCATAAAAAATCGGGGTGGACGAGTAACATCCAACCTGATTGTTCAATTACATTTTTCGCTGTTGTTTCAAAAGAGATTACTTGCCCCGGTGCGGAAAACAGCATTGTACCGCTATCAAAATCAAATGATTCCTGACCATATTTCACTTTAAAGCCAGATGCGGATTTTAAGGCAATGGCAAAAAAATCAAAAACAATGTTTCTCGGTTCATCTTCGCTCAATACAGCACTGGTAAGTTCTATAATGCTCACCAAAGGGTGCTTTGGTTGGGGTAAATTTCTAACCCGATGAAAATCACTTATTGATTTGAAATGATATGGTGCTTTCATTTTTATACTATACTTCAACAACTATTTTACCAACGGTTCTTTTGCTCTCAATCGTTTTATGAGCTTTAGCCATTTGCGAAAAAGCAAAATTAGTAGAAACGTGAGGTTTTAGTTTGCCGTTTTGCAGTAAAGTAGCAAGAGCCGTCATTACTTCTTTGTTTACATCACCAACAAGAATGGTGAGCGCTATGTCTTTTTCTACAGCCTTTGCTTCAAGTTCGGGCGTGCTTGGTGGAATAATTGAAACAAGTGTACCGCCTTTTTTCAAAACGTCAAAAGAGTGTTCCCGTGTTTCACCTCCTATGGTGTCGAAAACAATATCTATATCCGAAAGAACATCATAAAAGTTTTCGGTTTGATAATCAATATGGCGGTTTGCGCCAAGCGATAAAACAAAGTCTTTGTTTTTAGCCGAAGAAGTCGCAATAACATAAGCTCCGTAACTTTTGGCTATTTGAATTGCAAAGTGTCCAACGCCACCTGAACCTGCCTGTATTAACACTTTATCGCCTTGTTTTACCTGTGCGATTTTCACCAAAGCCTGCCAGGCGGGAATGGCGGCAATAGGCACTGCGGCAGCTTCCTGATAAGAAATGTTATTGGGTTTATTTACTGTGTGTTCGGGTTTAGCAATAACATATTCGGCATAACCGCCACCCAAAACACAAGTAAAAACGGCATCACCGATTTTAAAATCGGTTACACCTTCACCAATTTCCACCACATCGCCCGAAACGTCCCAACCAAGTATGGCGGGTCTTTTTTCTCCTAAAAAATGAGTAAGTAATTGTCCGTTGCTGCGAACAATGGCATCCATAGGATTGATACCTATATACTTTGTTTTTATCAAAATTTCTCCTTTTTGCGGTGTTGGTTTTTCAATTTCCTGATAAATAAAATTGGCAACTGAACCTGCCTGATTTAATACGATTGCTTTCATTTCTATAATATTTTTTGGCAAAGTTCTATATTCTGTAAAGTTTGTATTTATCCAAAATAGTGTTTTATTTAGTCAAAATGAAGAAAGTATCGGGGAGTGCGGTCGTTTAGCCTTGCTTACATTGTTAGCTGTGGTGGTTTTGTTTGCCGCTGTCGCTTCAGTTAAACGACTGCCTAAACGCCAAAGGCGATTGATTGGTTTTGCTTTTGAAAAGTCTGCTGAAAGCCTGCGAATGTTCAAATCCCAATCCGTAAGCAATCTCGCTAATTGAAAGGTTTGTTGTAGAAAGTTTTTCTTTGGCTTTTTCAATCAGTTTGTCGTGAATGTGTTGTTGTGTATTTTGTCCGGTAAGCTAAAGATTATTAATGATATCCTTGATATTTCAAGACTGGAAACAGGAAAAACTGTTATCGAACAAAAAGTTTTTGATGTAAAAAACACACTTTCGTCTTTATACCTAATTTTTAATAAGAAACTGAAAGAAGCAGGGAAGGAAAATGTTAAGCTGATCTTAAGCGAGTTACCTCAAAATGTTTTTCTCAACACTGATGAGAACAGGCTAATCCAGGTATTTTCCAACCTTCTCGATAATGCACTACGTTTTACCCACAACGGATATATTAAATTTGGCATTTCTGAAATAAAAAATGGACGTGTTGAATTTTTTACTTCTGATACGGGAATCGGAATACCGGAAGGAAAACAACAAATGGTTTTTGAAAGTTTCACTCAGGCTGATTCAGGCATGACAAGAAGTTATGGAGGAACGGGGTTGGGATTGACCATTGTTAAAAAGTTGGTTGATTTACTGGGTGGAAAAATAGTCCTGGAATCAGAACCGGGGAAGGGAAGTCGTTTCTCTTTTAGCTTGCCCTATTTGTCATTGGACGGTGGACAAAATGAAGATGAACAAAATGATGAGAAGGCACACAAAACAATACATACCAAAATTGATACTAAAACAAAAATTCTTATTGTTGAGGACGATGAAGTAAGCCGTTTTTATTTTAAACAGATTCTGTCACGGCATTATACTAAATTATTTTTTGCTGCAACAGGAGAGCAGGCATTAAAACTATACATCGATGAATCGCCCGATATTGTTTTAATAGATATTGGCCTTCCTGATATTAATGGGTTGGAAATTGTGAAAAGAATCAGGGAAAAGGACCTGGGGGTAAAAATAATTGTTCAAACCGCTTATGCTATGACTGACGATAAGGAGAAAGCTTTCCACGCAGGATGTAACGATTTCATTACAAAGCCGGTGGAGATTAACTTGCTTTTAAACAAATTATCTAAAAATTGAAGGTCTCAGTTCATAATTTTGCTAGATAATTCCCAAAAGTAAAGATATCTTCATTTGCTAATTCAAGTCCTTGTGAATGTTTAAAATCCTTTTGGAAAAGGCAATACTAATTTTTCAAATTACATTTTTACAGATTCTTCTTTCCCGGGGTACAATTTTAAAATCATGTCTTTCCGTTCGGTCATTGTTGTTCCGTCGGCAAAGGTAAATCCGTGTTTTCAGGGTATGCAAGTTCAAGCCTCCGGTTTTGCAGACGTTTCTCGCCCTGCTCCTTTTTCCATGAGTTGGACAAGGAGAAAGAAGCAAAAGCCGGATTTTAACGTTGGATATTACATTAAAAACTGTGAATTCGTATTATTTTTGAATTAACTCAAAACAGTGAATTATGAATTTGAAAGTATTATTCAATCCAACATCTCATCATTTTGAAGAAATTAAAGGATGGCTGCAAGAAGAAGACGATGCGTTGAATCAAGGCTTTTTTTGTCAAATAGATACTATTGAGGATTCATATCGAAAAAACAGACTAATAGTCATTACCCAAAATGACTTGGCCATTGGATTTCTTACTTATCATTATTCCTTTTCCGGTCATATAGCTAATATTGAAATTGCCGAAATAAAACCCAACAAACGGAAGAAAGGTATTGGTAAAAAGTTGCTACAACAAAGTTTTGATTGGTTTATTAAGGATGGAGCGTTAATTGCTGAATTGTTTTGTGCTCCTGCGAAATCCGAAAAAGTTTGGAAAAGAATGGGATTCAACAACTTCCCCGATAAAATAGTCAAGGAATCAAGGACTTATTTGTATCAGATATTGGTGAAAAAAACAGAATTTTATACTGGTAAAAATGAAACTGAGTTAATAGAATTATGGAATTTTGAGGATTATCAAAATGTGCTTCCCCCGAAATGGAGGTGGGAAGTAAAACGTAGGGAGAAGTCGAATAAGTTGATTACCCCAATAATTCACCCATGCTCTGATGAATGGTCTGTTGCTCATAAGATTGGTTCGGAATTCAAAGAAAAAAGAATCATGAAAAATTTTGACATGGGAAAACATTATGATGGACATTTTTTGATTGTCACCGAAATGGAGAAATAAAAGAAAAGGCAACTCAACAGTTGCCTCTTCATGTTAACCCCCAAACACACGATAGGTCGGGATGACCTATCAACAATAAAGATACTTAAATTATGATTATTAAACAAAAGAATATTACAGCTTCTTAACTGAGCAAGCTTTTACTAAATCCCCATTTTTAACTACAACCCGCTGATGTCTGCCTCCATTCTTTTCGAATAACTCAATATCCAATTGTTTCTTGTCAGGAATCGTAAATTTTTGAAATGCAAAAACGGTACATTCTGTCTCTTTGCCTTTCACTGATGTCAGGTAATTATAAGCCCGCACAGGTTCAATGATGGTTTCTTGTATCGCAGTCCGATTAACCACTTTTTTATCGACAATTTTAAAAACAAGAAAATCAATATCAAAGGGAATGTCAGAGGTATTCCTGATTTCCGTGTGCAAAAACAACAGCCCGTTATAGCTGAAAATCCCCCGGAGCAGGAATTCAATGCCAAACTGTTTGCTGTTTATATGGCTAACCTTCTTTCGGTTGGTTTTAAAGATTTTTTCCATTGCCATTTGAACGGCCTGGGGCGACTCGTTCCCCAAATCAGAAAGATGTACCTCCTGCGAATTTTTCGGCTTATTACCCGACTTTTCATCATGAAGGAAATCTTTCATTTCAATGTTCAGCTTTTCGGGGTTGTCGGAATAATTCACGATGAATGAATAAAAACTGCCTTCATCGGTAATCACCGAAAAATTGGTTTCTTCTTTGAAGCCTTTAACGGCAGCTTTTACCCTGACCACATTTTCGGCGCCATCCGCTTTTCCCGCGATAATATTGGACGAACCAAGGTCAATATAAGTGACACCTGAAGGAAAAATCAAATGGACGGTTTTGTCAAAGGTTACTTCTATGCAATACGACGGGATAACCCTGTTTTTAGCGATAACCTTTGTAAAACTGTTTTGGGTCAAGGATGATAGCGTAAAAGCTGAAATAAATAAAAGAGTGAAGAATAACTGTTTCATGTTAATTGATTTTGAGTTAAACAATTTAATTTTTATTCGGTAGGTAACAACAACAGGCGATACCCTGCTTTCAAAGTAACGTTGGTCGTTCGCAGCTTTTTTGAGACATACTGTGAAGCCCCGTGGATAAAACTTCGGCCTACATCGGCAGCCAGTTGCTGACCGGCAGTTGTTCCCTGGTTAATGCTGATGCTTGTCCCTGCGCCTTGTCCCATTGAAGCAGTAACCTCTTTCAGGGCATTGGTTTCCGCTGAACCGGGGATAAAGATTCCCTGCTGGCCGTCCGTGTCATACACCGAAATCTCTACCGGGATTATCCTGCCGTTGTATTCCAGTGAACTGACTGTAATATTCAGCCGTTCGCCCCGGATAACAGCAATGCCCGTAACCATTTCGTTCTCTGGGATTATTGTCTCACCTGCCTTTACCGGTTCCAGCAAACGTAGTTTTACATTTTGCCCGGAGACAATTACCTGGTCATTATGGACACATGCTTTTATTGTATTTGGCGAAGTCTCTCTGTTGTCTTCGTCTGTGTCTGCCGTGTAAAAACCGATATTCACAGGTTGGGAATATCTACTCAGGAAAACAGAATCTTCCACCTGTTGCTGCAGGGCGCTTGTTTCAGTCATTCCCAATTTAGCGACCGGGACAATATTCCTGTTTTCTTTCAACAAAGGTTCGGGGACTATATTCTTATCCTGATGTTGTTCCAATTGTTCTACCTGCCCCTGTGGCATATATTTGGCCGCCAATTTGTAACTTTCCTCCATTAATTTGAGCTGTTGGTCCACCCGGCTGACACTGTTCGTGTTTTCTTTTTCTTCCAATTTCGCCTGTAACATTTCAACCTGTTTTTCAAGTTCTTTTTCGCGAGAACCTGAATGGGTCTGGCTATAAAAACTGTTTAAGTCATTATTTACCTTTTTATAAGCTTCAGCCGATGAACGGATAGAGGATTGCGGTGCTTTTTGCGAAGTATATCCCCCAATGCTGGAGGTGATAATCCTGCTTTTTACCGTGTCAGGCTTAATGCCGTAATCTTCTAGGAATAGTATTTGATGGTTTTTCTTTTTTCCAAAAAGTTCCATCTCGTAAGCCGTTTTTTTGTCCCCGACAATTTCGTTTTTTGGTATCGGTAAATCGGTGTTAAGCCCTTGTTTTTCTTTCCCTTCCTGGGATGAAGGCATGAAGATAAAATACATTGCCGCTGCGAAAGCTGCGAACATAAGCGGGAAGATGACCATTTTCTTTCGTTTCTGCTGTTGTTCAGGGGTCAGCATTTTGCGCTGCCCCGTTTTATTGTTGTTCTCTTTCATCGTTAGAAATTTTAAGTGAATCCGTGTCTTTTGAGCTGTTATCCAATATTTTTATTGGCGCTATATGCCTTGGCTCTGAAAGTTCCTCGCCATTCCTGAAAATGTCTGTAACAGAAATCACAACCAAAACAGTAAATCCAGTAAGCAAAGCCGAAACAATAACTTTTCGTTGCTTTTGTGTAAGCTTTTCGCAAGCATTCTTTAACTTGTGCCGAAAAGAAGTCCTGATACCGGATAGTCCTTCCCTTACAGGAATACTATCTGTCCCACGTTGATATATCTTCATTTTCGATGATGTTGAAATTTTCGATGATAAACCCGTGCGGGTTGTTGTCGCTGCGCGAAGTATTACGCAAACGACAGGAAGTAACCAACCTGCGCTCTGTAACAGTCGTTTCCCTGATAATATGCTGCCGGGCGTAAACAGTAGCCTCATAGGGATAGTTATTGAAGTTGCAGGAAATGCTGTCAACCCAAATCCGTTGTGTTACGTTGCCCGAAATCACCCGGTTAAAATACCCGCTTTCTACCAAATCCTTGTAAATGGTAAAAGCACTTTTGTCCGAGAGGTAAAGGGCGCGGTTGATGTTGTGTTCAATGGCATCCTTGTCAGGCGAGAGTGTAAAAAACAGTTCATGAAAACGCCTGACATGGTCTTTGGCCTCCACCGGCCTGTTTTGTGCCAGGTCCTGAGACAGCGCCAGTATCAGCGATTTGCCCTGGTCAAGCACATAAATTTTTTGACGCTGGGCCTCAGCATAGCTGTACGAACTCCAGACCGCATAAACAGTAACAACTGTACTGGCACAAACAAAGACGATGGCGAAAAGCCGTATCAGCTTAAAACTGCTTTCTATATTCTTTAAAGGTTTAAATTCCATAATATTAAGTGATTCGATTATCGTTTCAATATTTTTCCTGTAATATTCCCGGAAGCAGCGCCAGCCGTTCCCGACGCGACAGAAGCCCCTTTCATGGCAGCACTGTTTACATTACGGCCATAATTTCCCATACCACCAGCCTGTACAATCCATCCGGCCACGCTCGGTATGGTAAAATACCCGACAATACCAATGAGCATAAAAGTTATATATACCCCGTCAGTTCCCTGTGGGACATAGTTCGGGTCGGCAGCCATCTCTGCAATATCTTTTTGAATCATCAATGCCTGAAGCTTTGCCAGCACGGAAGAAAAAATATCGGCTACCGGGAGCCACAGGTAAATGCTGATGTACCTTGTCAGCCAGGTAACAAGGGTATTCTGAAAACCATCATAGACACTGAACGCAAATGCAATTGGCCCGAGGATGGACAATACAATTAAGAAGAAAGTCCGCAGGCAGTCAATTACCAAAGCCGCAGCCTGGAATATCAGTTCCAACAGATTGAGAAAGGCCTCCTGAATTGATTTTTTCAGATTGTACCAACTACGCTCGGCATACATTCCGGCAATGGTAACAAGGTCTTTTGGCCCCCATCCCAGCTCATCGATGGCTTTGTCAAATGCTTCATCGCTCACTAAATAAGCTTCATCCGGGTTCCTCAGCATTTTCTCCCGTTCAATCGTATCCTTGTCCTTTTTCAGTTGTTCCAGGTCCAGTACCTGTGATTCCAGTATCCCGTTTGTACCCCTCACAATGGGGCTTAATACGGCATTCATCGTCCCAAGCACAATGGAGGGGAAAAACAGGATGCACAGGCCGATAGCAAATGGGCGGAGCAGCGGGTAAACGTCAATTGGTTCTGCCCGTGCAAGCGATTGCCATACACGGTAAGCGATATAAAACAGGGCGCCAAGCCCTGCAATACCTTTGGCAACCGCTGTCATATCTGAGCAAAGGGGTATCATTTCGGTGTACAGCACCCTGAGTGCCTGGTGTAAATTATCAAATGTATCCATAGGCTTGAATTTACCAGTACCGGTCTTCTGCATTCCCGTAAAGTGCCAGTATCCGGGCTTTGTCACCTTCCTGTTCTGCACGGATAAGGGAAATGGAAATGTTCTTATTGGTATAGTACCGGGTGAGGTTCCGGTAATGTTTCACCGCGTTATAGCACCGGTCAACAATGTCCATCCGTTCTTTATCCGTCATGGAGAGCCCCGTACTGCTGATGACATCTTTCATCTCTTTAAGGGTTGCGGCCCCTTCCTCCAGTAATTTGGTATATCCAAATGCAATAGCTCCCAGCTCCTCTGCGGTGTAATATTCATCCTGTAACATCAACTCAAAAGAACTAACATATATGTCGGAAATTTCACCAATCATAAGAAGCGTCTGCTGCACTTTATAAGCGTCTTTCACAAGGTCATGAACAGCTTTGAGTTTGTCGTAATACTCCTTTCCCTGCTGGTAAACTTTTTTTACTTCCTGAAAATTTTTTACGACGTTAGATACCGTGCTTGAAGTCTGAACAATTTCGTTGGCCGAGTTGACAATACTTTGTGCAAGGTTTACCGGGTCGGTAACCACAAACTGTGCTTTCAGTCCGGATGTGCCAAGCATGATTAACAGGACTGCTATCAATAATTTTGTTTTCATACGTTGAAGTTTTAAATGTTAATGGGAAAAAGATTCCTGTTTACCGGCCAGTTGCTTAATGGCCAGTTCGATATTTCCGCCCAATTTTTCCGTCAGGCGGGTGAGTTCGAGTTTTTCAGTTTCTTCGGTTGTGTATGTAACATACTCCTGAGCAGAAACTTCTGTGGCATAGACGGCAGACTGGACCCCGCCCAGTCCCACCCATACTTCCTTGTATTTCCGGCTGGGGTCATTGTCCATATTAATGGAAAGAATCTGGTCGCGTTCTTTTTCGGTCAATCCAAGCAATTCCTGTATCGCATCAAACTTGTTCATATACTTGCGCTGGTCAAGCAGTATTTTGCAATCAGAGTTGTTGATAATACTTTCCTTTACAATGGGAGAGCTGATGATGTCATCCACTTCCTGGGTGACCACTACGGCTTCACCGAAGTATTTTCGGACGGTTTTAAACAGGTACCGGATGTACTCGCTCATGTTGGCAGATGTCAGTGCCTTCCAGCATTCTTCAATCAATATCATCTTGCGGATTCCTTTCAACCTTCTCATTTTACCGATGAACGTTTCCATAATGATAATGGTCACAATAGGGAGCAAAACCTTGTGGTCGCGGATATTGTCCAGTTCGAACACGATAAAGCGTTTGCTGAGCAAATCCAGTTGCTTTTCCGAGTTCAGCAAAAAATCATATTCTCCCCCTTTATAATAAGGTTCAAGTACGTTCAGGAAATTATCCACGTCAAAATCCTTTTCGCGGACATTTTTTGAACGTAGCTCTTCCCGGTAATCTTCCCTGACAAATTCATAAAAGGTATTAAATGAGGGAATGGTACCGGAGTCTTTCTTTATACGCCGGATAAAGCTGTTTACAGCGTTGGACAATGCCACTTCTTCGGCCCGGGTGGGGACTTCACTGTCCTTTTTCCAGAGAGTAAGAATCAGCGTTTTGATGGATTCACGTTTTTCAATGTCAAACACTCCGTCATCGGTATAAAACGGATTGAACGCCACCGGGTTATCTTCGGCATACGTAAAATAAACCCCGTCTTCACCCCTTGTTTTATAGTGGATTAAATCACACAAGCCTTTATAACTGTTTCCTGTATCCACAAGTAAAATGTGCGTGTCCTGTTCAAAATATTGCCTGACCATGTGATTGGTAAAAAAGGATTTTCCACTTCCCGACGGGCCAAGGATAAATTTGTTCCGGTTGGTAATAATCCCTTTTTTCATGGGCAAATCGGAAATATCCACATGCAATGGTTTCCCGGTAAGCCGGTCAACCATTTTAATCCCGAACGGTGAAAGTGAATTTTGGTAATTGGTTTCCCCTGAAAAGAAGCAACAAGCTTGTTCGATAAATGTGTAAAAGCTTTCTTCAGAGGGAAAGTCAGCTGCATTACCGGGAATGCCTGCCCAGTAAAGGGTCGGGACATCAACGGTATTGTGGCGTGGCTGGCAGCCCATCAGGGAGATTTGGGAACCCACATTGTTTTTAACCATCTTTAATTCCTGCGTGTTGTCCGACCATGCCATCACGTTAAAGTGGGCACGTACGGAAACCAGCCCATGAGCATGCGCCTGGTTCAGGTATAAGTCAATCCATTCTTTGTTCACAAGGTTGCCCCGCCCGTACCTGGCCAGTGATTGCATATTGCGCCCCATTTTCTCAAACCGTTTCAGGTTTTCCTCATGGTTATCGACAAACACAAACTGGTTATAGATATGGTTACAGGGCAAAAGCAGCCCTACAGGTGATGCAAAAGACAGGCGGCAACTGCTCCTGTCCGTCGAGAGGCGCTCATAACGACAATCGGTAGCCACTTTTCCCGGCAAATCACTGACATCTGAAATCGTATGCAGACAAAGGGAATTGTCTCCAATATGCATTTCGCCGGGGTCAATACGCATGTCATTTAATACCGGGTTACTGTCCTGGGTAAGGGCAAGATATTTTTCGATGATACCGCTTTCTGTATCTGTTCCCGTAATTTCTGCTGAGGAAAGCCTTTCCAGTGTTACTAACCCACTATCGTTCAGAATGCATTCAAACTGGCTTACCGCATCCAGGAACCGGTTTGCAGTTTCCTTATTGCTGACCTCTTTGGGGACGATAAAACCCCGGGCAAGGCTGTTGAATGTACTTTGCTGCCTTGAACGTTCTTTGGTTGTCTTTGTCAGCATCAGGTAACAATAGTGGTTCAGGAAAGGCCGCTCGTTAAAATGCCTCTGAAAACTTCGTGACAGGAAGGAGATTTCATCTGTTCCGGGTATTTCCGGGACGTATTTTTCTTCGCAGTACCAGTCCTGCTTTAACACAACCGAATAATCGGGCAGTACTTTTATGGCTTTGCACCAGGCCGAATGCAGTGTTTCATACCCTGCGGCACTGATGGTAAAGAGTTCGGGGAGGCTTACCCTGAAGGCAACGGTAATATCCGCATCTTTTGAAAGGATACAACCATTTTCCACCGTCAGTAACGGTAATTTTTGTTCCAGGGTACTTGTTTTTAAAATACTTCTCATTGGGACGAATATGATTTTTAGGTGATTGTTTTTACCTGGCACGGCTTAACAGTTTCAGTACCCTTCGCCTGTTTATCAACCTGCGGGGGTAACGTTTTGCGGACTGCAGTTTCATCAGCCCGTGGGTGCCGTATTTTTTGTTAAGGGAAAAAGTTTGCCAGATAAGCAAAGGGGCGGTAATTACAGCAAACCCGATACATACAGTTTGCGGAACACCACTCATATACATCACCATAAAAAGGATGATGATGCCAAGTATCCCACCGGTAAAGATGAACAGGTACTGGCTTTTCAGCCCCTGAAACTCGACTGGCTTGTTTATGCCTTTGTTGATTGTGAATTCTGCCATAGCTTAAAGGAAAAACGACCTTAAAATAGTGGCTGCCACAATCAGGAAGATACAGGCCCCGAACCAGGAGGCTGCAACTTTTGAGGTGTCCGGGTCCCCGCTGCTGAACTTGTTGTAAACTTTTACCCCTCCAATGAGGCCTACCACGGCGCCAATGGCGTAAATCAGTTTGGTGGCCGGGTCAAAGTACGAGGTAACCATCTGGGTGGCTTCTGTAATACCGGCGCTGCCGTCCCCCTGGGCAAAAAGGCTGAGCCACGAAAGGGCAAATACGAAAAATGAGATTACTTTTTTTACCATACGTTTACAGTTTTATGCCGGGCAAAACATGCCCCGGCGGTTAATACTGGCGCAAACGTATGGTCAAATTGTAAGGCTTAAATGGCGTGTAGTTAATCTGTCGTTCGTAGTCGTTGTTTGTCTGTGTGTGGACATAAAGACAAATGTGCAACCGAGAATTTAAAACTCTATAGATACTTTTTAAAAATAAATATGAGTTTTAAAGAGAAAACATTTTTGTAAAATGTTTATACACTTTTTGTAAAATAATTTTACAGCTTTTAAAAATACATTGAATCTAACTGTCTCGTAGCTAGCTATTTGCAAGAAAGGCATCTTTATTGATGCGCTTTCTAATTTTGTGACAAAAATAAGGCTTAATTTAAACTGGTGGATTTTTGCTCTGGCCGGTTTGATGGCATTGGGGATTGCCTTGTTAACTGTGAGCTAGCAAAGCTGGTGGGCTGCCACGAGAAATCCTGTCGAAGCGCTGAGGTATGAATAATTAAAATTTTAAAAGCCATGATAAAATATGATTTTCTTTTTGCGTTACGTAATTTTCGTAAACAAAAGATGTTTTCGTGGGTGAATCTGTTTGGGTTGAGTCTGGCTATTGTATCTGTATGTCTGATTCTTATTTATGTGCAAAACGAATTAAGTTTTGACAAGTACAATAAAAATGCAGATAGAATATACCGGGTTTACCAAACGTTTGTCCGGGAAGGAAAATCACAAGACTGGGTAACAACCGCAACGCCGTTGGCTGCATTCCTTAAGGATAAATTTCCTGAAATAGAAAATGCCGCCAGGATTGCTAAAGTACCGAAAGGATTGGTGGATTATGGTGAGAATAGTTTTTATGAAGAAAATATTGTTTTAGCCGATGCGTCGATATTTGATGTCTTTACATTTCCCCTTCTTGTAGGGAATCCTCAAACTGTTCTGAAAGACCCTAATACGGTCGTACTTTCAAAAGCTGCTACCGAAAAATATTTTGGAGATGAAAATCCGATTGGAAAAACAATCAGTTATAATCAGAATACCGATTTAACCGTGAGCGGCATTATGAAGGACATTCCCGCGAACTCACATCTTTCATGTGAAATGATTGTTTCCATGTCTTCTTCAAAAGCTTTTTTTGGAAACGATTTTTTGACAAACCAAATGAATACTACCGTTTTTACCTATTTGCTTGCCCATACAAGGATAGATAGAAACCGATTTGAAAATGCAATTACTACAGTAGCAACAGATTATTACGGAGGGTCAGATTTTGGAATATCGTTTCATGTTCAACCGCTTACATCAATTCACCTTTATTCAAACAAAGGAGGAGAGTATCAGCCAAATGGCGATATCCGTACTGTATTTATTTTTAGCGCAATTGCTATCCTGATTTTAATTATCGCCTGTATTAACTATATCAATCTTTCATTTTCGCTGAACAAAAAACGTTCAACAGAACTTGGAGTTAGGAAAGTAATGGGTGCAGGTTCGGTACAGCTAATCCGCCTGTTTTTATCTAATGCATTTGTTGTTACTGCAATTTCAGTTTTAATTTCTTCTATTGTAGTCTGGCTACTGCTTCCGTGGTTTACTCATTTGGTCGGAGCGGAACTTAGATTGAGTAATCTGGACTTTCATTTTTATCTACGGTTAATCCTGATATTTTCGTTTATCGTTTTAGCAACAGGTCTTTCTTCGGGATGGATTGCGGCACGTTTAAAGCCGGTGGCTTCACTGAAAAAATCAGTAATAAAGAATAAAAATATTGGAATACATGGGGTGATGGTATTGTCACAGTTTACCGTATCAATTATCCTGATTGCAGCAACATTTTTAGTAACCCGGCAAATGGATTTGTTGAAAAATAAAAATCTTGGGTTTTCAAAAGAACAGTTGCTTATTATTCCTATCAATGACCAGGGCTTTCAGTCGAGAATACAACAATTAAAACAGGATTTGCTTACCAATCCAACTATTTTATCTGCCAGCGCAACCTCTGACCTTCCTGGAAAACTTCTTTGGATTACCTCAATCGATTACGAAGGAAAAACAGAACAAAGTTCCGAAACCATGACTTATTTGGAAATCGATAAAGATTTTATTAAAACGTATGGAGTACAAATAAAAACCGGTTATATGCCCGGTGATTCTGCGTGCCCGTATAACGGCACTCAATATTTATTGAATGAAACAGCAGTTAAAAAATTGGGGTGGAAACAACCCATTGGAAAAACGTTTTTCTGTCGCAATGGAAAAGAGGGGCACATTACCGGTATTGTAAATGATTTTAATTTCAAATCGCTGCACGAAAATGTAGAACCATTGTTTTTATATGTCAATGAAGCGAAAAGCAACTATTTGACTTTAAAACTGGATACGCGTAATGTAACAGAAACCGTTTCATTTGTCGGAAAACAATGGAATAATTTCGTTCCGGGCAGCCCTTTTGAATATTTTTTCTATGACAATTTTTATAACCAATTGTACCAGAAAGAAGCCAGATTTAGTCAAATCATATTTATTTTCTCATGCATTGCCATTTTAATAGCTTGTTTGGGAATTTTTGGTCTGGCAACTTTTCTTTCTGAAACCAGGATAAAAGAAATCGGCATCCGCAAGGTAAACGGCGCAAAAGTTTCGGAAATTCTAACGATGCTCAACAAAGACTTTGTAAAATGGGTAGTAATAGCATTTGTAATTGCTACGCCTGTTGCATACTACGCAATGAATAAATGGCTTGAGAGTTTTGCCTATAAAACCGAATTAAGCTGGTGGATTTTTGCATTGGCTGGGTTGTTGGCTCTGGGAATTGCCCTACTAACTGTAAGTTGGCAAAGCTGGCGGGCAGCAACAAGGAATCCGGTCGAGGCATTGAGGTATGAATAACATTAAAATTTCACAGCCATGTTTAAACAGGAAATAAAACTAATTCTTAGAATGTTAAAAAGGCAAGTTGCCACATCGGCCATTAATATTTTCGGTCTGGCAATAGGTTTCACATTTGTTATTCTTGCAGGGGTTTATGCTTTCTCAGAAATGAGTTTCGACCGTTTCCATAAAAACCATAAATTAATATACCGGGTGGAATGGAGTTCTCATGATATGAACACTAACTGTTCAACTTCCGGTATTATGAGTTCGTGGGTAAAAGAGAACATACCGGAAGTGATTCATTCAGTGAGGATTTTGAATGATAATAATTTTGGCTATGTCGAACGAAACATTGTTTATAATCAAACAAAGTACAACATTAATAACCCACTGATTGTCGATTATGATTTCTTCTCTATGTTCTCTTTCGGAGTTTTATCTGGTGAAGTAAAATCATTTTCCACCGATAAATACTCTGTGGCGCTTTCCAAACCTTTAGCCAAACATATATTTGGAAATGAAAATCCTATCGGGAAAGCTATTGAATATAAAGGAGAAATGTTCACTATCAGGGCAGTAATGGACGAAATTCCCCTAAATTCATCCATCCGATTCGACATACTTTTACCTACATCGAATTTACCAGACTTTGTGACAACGGATTGGCGGAACGGGACATTGCAAACTTTTATCCAGAGGGACAAACTTGCACCGGCTGATCAACTACAACAAAAAATAAGCAGCGAACTAACTTCTGTTTATAACTCACTAGGGTATACAGAACAGACGAGTAGTGGAAATTACCAGTTAAACCCGTTGGATAAAATTTACTATACTGACAGTTCGTTTGACAATGTATGCGTGCACGGCAATCGCAAAACAACCCTAATGCTGATAAGCCTGGTCTTAATTGTACTCCTAATAGCTTTGTTAAACTATGCAAACACCATTTTATCCGGGGCATCTGAAAGTATTAAAAAAATTGGCGTCAGGTCGGTCAACGGTTCATCGCGTGCAAACAATATCCGCTTTTTGGTTTACCAGGCAATTTTACCATCTGTTATTGCTGTAACAATTGCATTTTTGGTAAGCTATCCGGTAAAAAATATACTGGGTAGTTTTTTAAATGTTACAATGCCCGATTTAAAATTCTCCTATTTTGTTGTTGCACTTTTAATCGGAGCTTTAACCGGCGTGTTAGTTGGGTTGTTCCCGGCTTTAAAATTTACATCGTATAAAATTACAAGCTCATTAAAAGAAACCAACAATTCAGGTAGAAAGGTTAACAGATTAGGAAACGTATTTTCAGTTGCCCAGTTTGCGGCTTCAATTGCACTAATAACTTCAGTTTTTACTATCTATAAACAAATGAATTTTGTATTTACTGAAAGTAATAAGAACCTAGCCGACGGGGCGGTTATTTATATGCCTATTGCGAACCGTAGCGCACAAACATCACCAAATATCAAAAGGATTGAGGAAGCTTTAAAACGGATTCCCGAAATTGAAAAAGTCAGCACCAGCCTGAGCATACCCGGCAACGAACGGTATTCTGATTTAGGTGGGATACCGCTTGTAAAAAACGGACAGGAAGAACTTATTCGCATTAACCATAATATGGCAGGAGCCGACTATCCTAAAACGATGGATTTTAAACTTGTAGAAGGCAGGTTCTTTGATGACAAAATAGTCAATGATAAATTATCATATATTGTGAATGAGGCATTTATCAGGAAGCACGGCATTCAGAATATTTACGGTACCTTATTGAATGGTTCGCCGATAATAGGTGTGGTAAAAGATTTTCACTACAATTCATTGCATAATGAAATTGAACCTGTGGCTATCCGCTATGAAGAATCATATCAATCGCAAATTGTTGTAAAACTGGCATCCGCCAATACTTCTTTAAGCGAAACAGTCAGTAAAATCAGACATGCAACCGATGAAATTGACAATACTGCCATTTCCGATGTCCTTTTCCTCGACCAACACATTGCCAAACTATATGAAAAAGAAATTCAGATTTCGAACATTTTGCTTGTTTTGGCTTTGTTTTCTATTCTCATTTCAGGTATGGGGCTTTTTTCCATGTCGATGTTAATATCAAAAATGAGGACGAAGGAAATTGGCATCCGAAAAGTAAACGGGGCTAAAGTTTCTGAAATACTTACAATGCTCAATAAAGACTTTGTAAAATGGGTAATAATCGCATTTGTTATTGCAACACCAATTGCATACTACGCCATGAATAAATGGTTGGAAAACTTTGCATATAAAACCTCGTTAAGCTGGTGGATTTTTGCCCTGGCGGGAGTACTGGCTTTGGGAATTGCGTTGTTGACTGTGAGTTGGCAAAGCTGGCGGGCAGCAACAAGAAACCCGGTGGAGGCACTTAGGTATGAGTGATGAAATCCAAATACTTTCCATCCGGATTGAAGCATTGAAAAATGAATGTTCTTTAGAAATTTAAAATGGAAGTTATGTTTAGGAATTATCTTTTATTAACATGGAGAAATATTATCAGAAATAAGTCTTTTTCGATAATCAAAATTTTGGGACTGGCAATTGCGGTCGCAGCGTTTCTACTCATATTTCAGTATCTGCGATACGAACTTAGTTACGATAGATTTCAAAGCCAAGCTGACAATATCTATCGTGTAGCGGTTGAAAAAGAAGAGGATAACGGAGAAATATTTAAAGATGCTTATACTTTTCCGGCTCTTGGTATTGCTGCCAAAGATGAAATACCAGGAGTGAAAGATTTTTTCAGGTTATCTCCATGGGCAAATTCTTATACCGTTATCTATGAAGATGTCAAAAATAATCAGCCTGTTTCGATAAAAACTGACAAGGCGATTTTTGCTGATGCTGCCTTTGCTACTTACTTCTCGCTTGATTTTATTGTGGGAGGTAACGATTCGTTACTGACCAAGCCCGGTAATGTGTATATTTCCAACGGTATGGCCGAACGATATTTTGGCACCGAATGGAACAGAAGAATCAATCCGATCGGGCAAACACTTCTCGTATACAATTCCAACCATGATGCTGCCATGCCGTTTAATGTGTGTGGTGTTTATCAGAATATGCCTTCCAACTCCCATCTTCAATATGAGATGGTAATGTCACACAGTTCGCTTACCGGCTATTTGCCCAAAGATATTCCCGACCATATCCGGTCTACCATATTTGACACCAACTGGGGAAACTATTCCTGGTACACGTATTTGGCACTTGAACCAACCGCTGATCCGAAAGTAATTGAAACCCGTATAAATGAGTTGGTGGCCCGAAATAGAAACGCCGATAATCTTAAAGAATCTTTTTTCCTTCAACCGATTAAAGACATTCATCTAAAATCAGAACTTGCAAATGAAGCTTCGCCTAACAGTTCTATTATTAATGTTTATGTTATGGCGGGAATCGGGTTGTTAATTTTAATCCTTGCCTTAGTGAATTATATAAACTTATCGATTGCAGGATTTTTGGAAAGAACCGAAGAAATTGGTATTCGGCAAATTGTAGGTTCAAAAAAGCACCAGGTTGTTGCACAGCTTTTTACCGAAGCTTTTCTTTTTAACCTAGTGGCAATAATTATCGGTTGGATTATCAGCAAAATTTCAGCCCCTGTTGTGTCTCACTTTACCGGTTTTCGTTTTACTTCCGGATCATTCAATTATGCAGGAGGATATTTGATTTTCATTTTGTTTGGGCTTCTCCTTCTCGGTTCGGTTCTGGCTTCACTTTATCCTTCGGTAATGGTTGCTTCTGCGAAAAACATAGAGAAATTAAAAGGCCATACAGCTATGACATTGAGACTCAGAATGAATAAATATTTGTTGGTCTTTCAATTTACGGTTTCCATTGTTCTGATTATTGGTACCCTGATAAATTACAAACAAATTAATTTTATGAGAAACCAGGATTTGGGAATTGATACGGACAGAATTGTTGTTTTGGAAGGGCCTAATGCGATAAACCAGCAAGTTAATTTTGAGCAGACAGTAAGTAGATTACGGAATGAAGTTGCTTCGTATTCGTCAATAAACCAGGTTAGTGCATGTAGCGCTGTCCCCGGAAAAGTTAATGTTCTTTCAAGGCCTTTGTTTCAGTTGTCAAGAGAAAATGAAGGAGCGAAAGAAATCAGTGAAATACTGGTTGATCAGCAATACTTTGCCATGTTGGATGTTAATTTTATTGCCGGTCGTAATTTTTCAGAGGCAACCGAAAATAACAGGCAAACAGTAATATTGAACGAATCTGCTGTTAGCGTGCTTGGTTTTAACTCTCCACAAGATGCGATATCACAAAAAGTAGGCTATCATTGGGCAGGTGGTGTTGGCGAATGTGAAGTGATTGGTGTAGTGGAAGATTTTCACCAGCAGTCATTAAAATACAGTAAAGAACCTATCGGTTTTTACAACGAACTTAGCAGTGGCGATTATATGGTTAAAATCAGTTCGGGACAAAATCCGTCACAAAACATTTCAGGCTCACTGGATTTGCTCGAGAATAAATGGGAAGAACTTTTTCCGGGTAATCCGTTTAACTACTATTTCCTCGACAGTTTTTTTGAACAACAATACAGCTCAGACAAAAGATTTGGAAATATTTTCACCCTATTTTCTGTATTGGGGATTTTTATTTCCTGTATTGGCCTGTTTTGTTTATCTGTTCAATCGGTTGCCAAACGAAACAAAGAAATCGGTATCCGAAAAGTAAACGGAGCCAAAATTTCTGAAGTAATGTCTATGCTCAATAAAGACTTTGTAAAATGGGTTGTTATTGCTTTTGTAATCGCGAGCCCTGTTGCATATTACGCTATGAATAAATGGCTCGAAAACTTTGCCTACAAAACCAACCTAAGTTGGTGGATTTTTGCGTTAGCTGGTTTGCTGGCTTTGGGAATTGCACTGTTAACAGTTTCATTTCAGTCGTGGAAAGCAGCAACCAAAAATCCTGTAGAAAGCTTGCGATATGAATGATTTTCAGAATTTCTGAAAAACCACTTGAAAATTGTAACACGATTAAATTTTGGGAGTCTCTGTAATGTCTGAGTTGTACTACGGATTAAAAAAACTTCAAAAAATTCGATTATGATTTTCAAAAATTTGTTGATTGGATGGAGAAACATCAGGAAAAACGGGATATTCTCGGTTATTAACATTGTCGGGCTATCGCTTGGAATTGCAGTTGTAACTTTAATCCTATTTTGGGTAGTTGACGAACTAAACTACGACAAATTTCACAAAAATATCGACCAGATTTACACAGTTTTCCAGCACGGAGAATATTCAAACGGACACGAATTCTTTACCAATAGTACTCCTTTTCCGCTCAGTAAAGAGCTTGTAAATACTTTTAGCGAAGTAGAAAATGGAACCACTTTTGCCGATATTGGCGACAATCTTATTCGGTTCGAAGACAAAGAAATTAAAGAAGGCCCGATACTTTGTGCCGACAGTGAATTTCTGAATATTTTTTCTTTTGAAATTTTACAAGGGGACAGAAATACGCTTGACGCACCCGATAAGATTATTATTAATGAAGAAATTGCCACCCTTCTTTTTGGGAAAGAATCTGCAATTGGGAAAATGGTCAGGATTAACGATGACCAAACATATTCTGTAGGGGCAGTTATAAAAACAGGTAAATTGAATTCAACCATCGATTTTAAAATACTTGCCCCGTTAAAGCTGGCCGAAACATTTGGCGCCAACCTAACCAGTTGGGGAAACAACTGGCCGAGAACGTCTCTTCTCCTTTCAGAAAATGCAGATATTGGAACCCTGAATACAAAAATCACCGGTTTCATGGAAGGAAAAGGACAAACAAACACAACCCTCAATCTATTTCCTTTTAAAAATGAAAGGCTTCATTCATACTCCGGTAAAAATAATCGTATTCAGTATATTTACCAGTTTCTCGGAATTGCCTTTATTATCCTTCTTATTGCTTCCATCAATTTTATAAACCTCTCCACGGCAAAAGCAGAGCAACGTCGCCCGGAAGTGGGAATACGGAAAGTTCTGGGTGCAAACAAAATGTCGATCCTAAACCAGTTTATACAGGAAAAAGGATTAATGATAATTCTGAGTTTATTGCTGAGTGTCATTTTGATTTTGTTTTTTATCCCGGTATTTCGCTCGCTTTCCGATAAAGTGATTACAATTAGTCTTTTGCAAAGCAAATACATGTTATTCATGGTTTTTGGAGTAATTATAACAGTTTTAGTCCTGTCGGTCGTTTATCCGTCGCTTTATATTTCGTCATTTAACCCGGCGCAGGCGATAAAAAAGGGACAAGGCAAACGCAAAGGGAATATTGGGACGAAAAACCTGCTGGTTGTGATACAATTTGTCATGTCGGTAGTTTTAATTACCAGCACACTTTTTATTTCGAAGCAGTTGAAATTTATAAACAATTATAATTTGGGATACGACCAGGCAAATCTTATTTATCTTCCGTTAAGCGGTGAAGCAAAAAACAATCATGAGGCGCTTTCCCAGGAGTTAAATGGAATTTCCGGAATTGTCAGTCTTTCCTGTACAAGCAGAGTCCCCTTTTATGGAGGAAGTTCTTCGTGGGGATACAATTGGGAAGGGAAAGACCCTGAAAAAAAAGTCCTGATTTGTTCGATGAACGCTGACAGGAATTACTTCAAAACCATGGGAATTAAATTTGCCGAAGGAAATAATTTCCCTGAGAACTATAATAAAGTTTTGGATAATGAAAAGGTGAAATCCACGCAAATTATTTTAAATCAAGAAGCTATCCGAGAAATGGGGATTAAAAATCCAATAGGAAAATATTTCGGACGTTACAATGAAGACGATAAAGGTATGATTGCCGGGGTTGCTGAAGATTTTCATTTTGAGTCGTTACGCCGGGGTGTTGAGCCGATGGTTATTATGCCGCTTTTCTCGGCTCCCGATTATATTATTGTCCGCATAGAACCGTCTAATTTCACACAAACACTTGAAAAGATAAAAAAATCGTGGTCAAATGTTTTGCCACAGTCGATATGTGAAATTGAATTTTTCGATGACAACCTGAAGAACATGTACGATTCAGAAATCAAGATATCAGGGTTGTTCCGTTATTTTTCATTCGTAGCTATTTTTATTTCCGGCATTGGATTGTTTGGGTTGTCACTTTTTATTATCGAACGGAGAAGAAAAGAAATTGGGGTACGAAAAGTAAACGGGGCTAAAATCGGGGAGGTGATATTTTTGCTGAACAAAGATTTTATTCGTTGGGTAATTCTCGCTTTTATTATTGCCTGTCCTCTCGCCTGGCTGGTGATGCACAAATGGCTCGAAAACTTTGCATATAAAACCACTTTAAGCTGGTGGATTTTTGCCCTTGCAGGCTTGCTGGCTTTGGGAATTGCTTTGCTCACTGTTAGCTGGCAAAGTTGGCGGGCAGCCACAAGAAATCCGGTGGAGGCACTGAGGTATGAATAAATCCATAATCTGAATCGACATGGAACCAAAAGAAGTAAACCTGATTGCTCCCTGCGGGATGAACTGCGGAATTTGCATCGGGCACCTTCGCGAAAAAAGACCTTGCGGGGGATGCTTCAAAAAAGACGATGGAAACAAGCCAAAAGTTTGCCGCAGTTGCAAAATCGTTAACTGCGAATTGCTTGCAGAAACTGAATCGGGTTTTTGTTACGATTGTACAAAATATCTTTGTACCAGGCTTAAACAGCTTGACAGAAGATACCGTACAAAGTACGGGATGAGCATGATTGAAAACCTCGGATTTATTCAGCAATATGGCCTTCAAAAATTTCTGAAATGGGAAGAAGAAAGATGGACGTGCAAAACCTGTGGCTCAGGTTTATGCGTGCACATTGATTTTTGTTTTAATTGTAAAACTCCGGTTAAAAAAAATGAAATGTCTGGTTGAAATTAAAGGAATATACATTTGGGCATTTGGGCATTGCGGCGTTAATTATGCCATAACTATCAATTTTAAATATCATGGATAAACACACTATTACAGAAACGATAATTGCATTGGAAACAGAAGCTCTCGAAGCTTGGCACGATGGTAATCCTACTCCCTATCTTGAACTTTATTCGAAAGACTTTACATATTTCGACCCTGTTCAGGAAATACGACTTGACGGTTGGGATAAAATAAAAGAATTATATGAAAGCATGCGGGGAAAGGTAAAAATGGATAAATTCGAGATGATAAATCCTATTGTTCAGCAAACCGATACATTGGCTGTCCTGACCTACAATCTTCGTTCATACTCAGGCGAAACGCTTTGGAAAGAGAATTGTACAGAAGTGTATAGACTTGAAGAGAATAGCGAATGGAAAATCATCCACAGCCATTGGTCACTGACTAAACCTTCTCTTGATTGATTATTTTACAACAAATAAACCTTTATACTGGCAGAGCGGCACAGGAACCCCTATGTAAGCATTGAGGGACAAGTAATCCGGGAATTATAACAGAATTATCCAGATACAATATTTTATTAAAAATTGGTACTACTGGAGTGATTAAAAGAACCTGTTTTTAATTAAGGTTTTTTTGGCAAAATTAGCTCAAACTCTTAACCCAATAAAAAAACGCTTCAGGATTAGTCTTTTTCAATTTGTTGAGTTTATTAAATTCCTGGTCTTCGATAAGCCAGTCCCTGATTTCCAGTGGATTTTTAAACCTTTCTATTTTCTGATTCTTACCGTTATTTAACAGAGTAGTCATATAGGCTGCTTTTGCCGCTGCTGTTATAGCTTCATCTATTGCAAAACGCTCAACCGTAAAATTTGTAAAGTTTTTTATTCCCAGTTGCAGGTGATTAAATTCTTCTGATTTTAAGTTTCTTTCGGCAAGTGTGTAACAAGCTTCCCTGGTATCTTTTAATACGTCATCCCAATTTACTTTCAGATTTCGGTAGCCAATTTCATCCTGAACTACTTTTGAATAACTGTTCCTGACTATATCAAGGTCAGCTATCCTGTCAAACAGAAATGCAATATCATATAACTGTTTTATGATTTCTACCGGCCGGTTCTTGGAATACAGGATACCGGTTGTTTTGGGTGCAAATGCGGTTAGTTTGTCCCCAAGGATGGCTTCAAACGTAGGCAAAACAACCATTGTATTTTCACCTGAAGTTGCCAGCCAATTATGTTTTACCGGATATTCCCTGGTTTGGGGATATGGGTTCGGAGCGTACAATAAATCCAGCAAAACAGGTTCTTCATGTCCATCCACAGCGCTTTTATAAAACATTTTGAAATGCCCGACCGGTGCGCCAGGAGAATGCTTTCTGTCGTTGTCGTCTTCCCAGCGGATAAATATATCCAACCCGCTTATCTTTTCGATAATGTCCCTGATTTTACTTTCTGGTTCCCGGGTGATAATGTCAATATCTATGGAAAACCGTCTGGGGTTTTCTGTTGCCAAAAGTAATGCGGTCCCCCCTTTAAAAACAAACTCCAAACCATTCAACCGCAGTTGTTCCAGAAAGGTCAACGCATAAATTACTTTTTCAATCAGCTTTGGGTCAATGCGTTTCCCTAACCTGCCTCTCAGGCCGGTAATCCATTCTATTGTATGTGATTTCTTATCTATCATAGAGTATATAATATTGGCACAATCACTGTTTTTTTGCCAAATTTATATTGATTAACTTTTCTACTTCATTTTCCCTGTTCCTTCGAAGGGCATAACGTTTCATCTTCAATTCATTTATTGCAAACTTCTCCATGGCAGTCTTCATTATGAATTCTGTTTCGCTTTGCTGGGCAGAAAAGAGGTTTGTATCGGCCAGCATATCAACCAGTAGTTTTTCCAAAGCCGGAATAACTATCTTTTGAACTTCTGCTAAAGGAGCTTCTGAAACCAGATTTTTGACAATAACAACGTCATCCAGGTTCTGGATATACCGGGTAAATATTTCTTCATCCGGGTTCAGAAAGACATTTTTGATTGTTTCACTGAGAAATCCAAAAACAGGTTCGGAAGCCTCTTTTTCCACTTCGACAACTATATAATGTCTAAACGGCTGGTGCCGCATCAAATCATTAAGCCAGGCGCTGTCCCATACACAAAAAATGATATACGGAAACCCGCGTTTTATTTTGGTGTATATTCTTTTTAAAGGGCCCGAAACTTCAGGGTTGAACAGGGATATACTGCCCAATTCATAAATTCCCTTGGACGGGGCGCTGATTTTTCCTTCTTTTTTCAATTTTGACAAATACATGTTAATCGTATTGTCGGACCAATGAGGAAAATCTTCCTTTATTGATAAGACAAGCTTTTGTTTGGAAAGCCTTTCACTTTCCTGGAAGTAACTTTCAATATGCTGTTCCAGTGTTTTTGTCAAAATTATTTTTGTTGTAAATGTAATACCAATTTTTATAAAACTGGCAAAAAAGATAAATATTTGCCAAACTTATACTTTATCCTTCCGTAGGAAATATCACAAATACCTCTCCAAATCAAACCCTTCCATGTCATCTGTTTCGGATTCCTGCCTGGCTGATTTCTTCAACTCTTCTTCACACCTGTCCAGGATACTGGCAACCTTTTGTTCCCCTCCTTCCACCTGGTTGACAAGCTGTTTAAGCAGGTCGGTTTCACTTACCTCCCGGATTGTTTTTGCTGTTTTTATAATGTGTGCCTGAGACAGGTCATGCAGGCGAGATTGTATGGCTTCCGACATTTCGGCAAGGTCGTCAAAACTGGCACCTGTTGCCAGTACCGGGATAAGTTCAGTATTTTCAAACAGGAGCAAATCTTCTTCATCCATCTCATTATTTGACGGCTGCAAAGGTTCCAAATCCACATCGATATTTAACCGGGCTTCTTCCTTTGTATAAAAGACTTGCTCCATTTCATCCGGTGAAATCATACCTCGCTTATCTGCATTATCCCGGGTAGAACTATCGGTATATTGCCCCAACCGGGTTTTACTTACACCGACAATGCTTTCATGTTTTTCCTGTAGCTCTTTATCATTTTCCGTAAGGGTTCCGGCTTCCTTCCCATAAAACAAGAAATATCCAGCCCAAAGGATACAACATGCCACAATTACAATTGCTGCAATATCATCAGCACTTATTATCATTGAAACGGTTGTTTGATGTTTTCATTAAAAAGCCGGATAATTTCATCTTTATACTGCTCAAAATGTGAAGCAATAATGGCTTCCACATAACCGCCCAAAGTCGCTTTGTCCCCGCCGATGGTTGCCATTATATTTTTGAGCTGTCCAATCAGTTCTTTACTGAGATACACAGTGCTTTTTTCACTTTCGCTTCCCCTTTGAATGAATGTAGTGATATAATCGGATATATGGTTTTCCGGTACAGGAACATTCTTTCTTTTTCGCGAATTATTTGCTGGTGGCGGGCTTTCTCCCTTCTTCGTATTATCACCACCCGATGCTACCATTTTCATAAATTCGTTGTCATCAACTTCTTTCATCTCTTATAATTTCAGGTTTCCGGTAATTTCATCAAGCAATTCAATAATATTGCTCCCCCGGGCTATTTGTTTGTCCGGCGGAAACAGTGTGGAGCGAAAAGGACGTTGCCCGTTGCCGAGTATTTCTTTGCGGTAACGTTTGGTGTCAGGGACCCTGGTTTTTAACAGGGGCAGTTTCAGGCTTGCAATGCCTTTGGAGTAAATATCATATAAAGCCGTTTTCTCGCGCTTATCGACAAGGTTCCAGAACAGGTACAATTGTTTTTGAGGGCTATCTTTAATCATTTCCCCAAGGGCCTTTGCAAAATTAAGGCTGCTTTCCAGCACCACCCGGTCGGCGCTTATGGGAACAAGGAATACATCCATTTCAGAAAGTAGTTTATACATCCCAGAGGTGTTAACGGTGCCCGGGACATCAAACAACACCAGGTCAATTGCTCCCTTTGTTTGTTCCAGGAACTCTTCAACGATACTTATGGCTGATTCAGCAGAAGCTTTTAAAATGGTATAAGCTTTTTTATT
The DNA here is from genome assembly GCA_963677235.2 of uncultured Draconibacterium sp. Classification (GTDB taxonomy): domain Bacteria; phylum Bacteroidota; class Bacteroidia; order Bacteroidales; family Prolixibacteraceae; genus Draconibacterium. The sequence goes on from CAXXPP010000001.1 coordinate 131,302, forward strand.
CAATCGTGTGAACTGTTCATAAGCAAGGGCTTTTAGCTGCCTGTCCTTTGAAACGGTTTCTATCTCCCGTTCCCGCATTTGCAGGATACTGTATTGCGGGTAATCGCAATCCACAACCAATATGGTTAAATCCTTTTCGTAATGCAGGTAGCTTGCGGTTATTACGGTAAAAGTTGTTTTTCCTACGCCGCCTTTTTGTGTAGCATAAGCCATAAATAATGGTTTGTTCATTTGTCTTTCCATTGCTTTAAATGTTTACGTTTTTAATTAATTATTTCATCGAGTGGATATACATCTGTGGCAACTGCTAAATAGCCGGATGAATGCTTACTCTCCTGCGCAAATATTTATTTGTCAGGATAATCTTTTGCCTATACCGTCCTGTAATTTTCTGTTTCTGTATGGCTTTATCTAAATATTTTTTTACCTGCCCGTACTTTCAATTATTGACCCGGGTGACCATGCATTTCCATAGTTAAGCAACTGTATATTTGTGCGCTTCTGCAAATGCGTAAATAAATATTTGTACAATTATCCACCTGTTCATTTGCCCGGCAAAAAGCACACTTAACCAATCATTTTTCCGCGTGTTTGTCCGGTTACAAATCCAAATGCACAGGCAAACAAAACCAAAAAAAAGGCCTCCTGCCAAGCTGTGGTCAAACTGTCCGGTTTTGTCTGTATTTGTCTCTTTCACAAAATTTTAACCCTGTTTACTTTTGCTGCCATGAATAGGGAGCAGATGCATTAGCTTTTATCGGAATTTACCAACTAAACGATAGTGAAGAAATATTTGCGTCGGCAAATAGCAAGGTGTGTTTTGCGCCTCCCGAAATATTTTCGGAGGTTCAAAACTACCGTCCCCGAAGGCCGGTGTTTTTGGCTCCGAAGTCGCAAAATTTTAAAAAATGAGAGAATGGTTAAAGTTGAAAGAAAATACAAAGGGGGGCGCAAGCCCAAACCGAACCCGGTCGTGGCAAATTACACGGTCAGGTTCAATGCCGTTGACAATGCCCGTTTTTTGGCGTTGTTTGAAAAGTCGGGGATGAAAACCAAAGCCCACTTTATTGCAGCCCGTGTTTTTAATGAAATATTCAAAGTAATCCAAATCGACAAAGCCCGGCATGACTATTACAGCAAACTAAGCACTTTTTACAGCCAGTTCCGGGCTGTCGGGGTCAACTATAATCAGGTAGTTAAAGCGCTGAACACCCATTTTACCGAAAAAAAGGCATTGGCTGCGCTTTACAAACTGGAGAAACTGACCATTGAATTTATCCGTCTGAACGGGCAAATCATTGAACTCACCCAAAAATACGAACAACAATGGTTGCAAAAATAAATATTGGCAGTTCCTTGTTCGGGGCTTTGTCCTACAATCAGGAAAAAGTGGATGCGGGGGAAGCCAAAGTCCTTTGCTCAAACAAAGTGCTTTTGCCGATGGTTAAATCGCTTACCCTGGCGTTTTGTATGCGAAGTTTTGAAAACCACCTGCCCAAAGACATCAAAACGGAAAAGCCTGTTGTCCATATTTCGTTGAACCCGCACCCGGATGATACCCTCAATGACGAACAACTTTCCGCTATTGCACAGGAATATCTGGACAAAATGGGGTACGGCAGCCAACCTTTTGTGGTATATAAACATGAAGATATCGACCGCCATCATATCCACATCATATCGTTGCGGGTGGACGAAAACGGCAAAAAAATCAACGATAAATTTGAGTTTAGGAGGAGTAAGGAAACCACACGGGGACTGGAACAAAAATACGGTTTACATCCTGCTGATAAGCAAAGCCGCTTCGAAACACGACAACTTCCAAAAGTTGATTATAAAAGAGGGAACGTAAAAAAGCAAATTGCCAATCTGACCAAAGAACTGGCAACTTCGTACCGGTTTCAAAGCATAGGGGAATACAAAACGCTTTTGTCGCTGTACAATATCGGCCTGGAAGAAGTCAAAGGTGAATTTGAAGGCAAACCTTATCATGGTATTATTTATTTCGCTTTGGATAAAGGGCGAAAAAAAGGCCAGCCTGTTAAAGCTTCGCTTATTGGCAAACAGGTGGGGGCAGAAAACCTGAAAAAACGCTGCGGCTACAACGCCCAAAACATCAAAAAGAACAAATTAACGAAAGCGTCCCGGCCGGTGATTGAATCTGCTCTAGCAACATCAAGAACAAAAAAGCAATTTGTAATACAACTTCAAAAACAAGGCATTGATGTGATGTTCCGCGAAAACCAGGACGGGCGCATTTACGGGGTAACTTTTATCGACCACAACCGGCACACAGCACTTAACGGCTCCCGTTACGGCAAGGAATTTTCAGCCAATACCTTAAATGAAAAATTAGGGCCGGATACGTCAAAAGATAATTCTAATGAAAATCCTGAAATCCGTGACAGGGAGGAAGAAGCTGCAAACGGCATCTTCTCATTCATTGATTTTACAGGTCAGGGAGTAAATTACGAAGAAGAAGCTTTTATCCGCCGGATGAAGCGGAAAAGAAAACAAAAAAAACGTTAGCATGAACAGTAACATAAAAATAAAACCATTTTTGAAATGGGCGGGAGGAAAATCGCAGTTGCTCCCTCATATCCGGGATTTTTTTCCGTCGGATATAAAAAATGCCGATACTTATATTGAACCGTTTGTTGGAGGCGGGGCTGTGTTGTTTCATCTACTTGACAACTATCCCGGTATAAAGAATATAGTTATCAACGACATTAATCCCTGTTTGATTAATACCTATGTAATACTGAGAGAGAATCCGCTGGATTTAGTTTCCATATTGGAAAAATTACAAAAGCAGTATTGGAAATTAAGTCAGGAAGAACAACAGCAGTTTTATTTGGAACAGCGGGAATATTTTAATTCAGGCGGTGCAAAACGAACTGAATTGGCGGCGATGTTTATTTTTCTGAATAAAACCTGCTTTAACGGGCTATACAGAGTAAATAAAAGCGGCATGTTCAATGTCTCTTTCGGACAATACCATAAACCCTTAATCTGTAACCGGGAATTGATTATCAGGTTAAGCAAATTATTGAGGAAAGTAACGATTTTAAACGGTGATTATGTCCATACTATCGCAAGCTTCCGGGGCAATACCTTTGTTTATTTCGACCCTCCGTACCGTCCGGTTTCTCAAACTTCTGACTTTACGACATACAGTTCCGAAGGTTTCGATGAAATACAACAGAAACGCCTTGCCTGTTTCTGTCGGTTGCTGGATTTTGACAGTAAATGGATGCTAAGTAATTCTTGCCCGGCAGACGACAACTTCTTTAATGAGCATTACAGCGGTTATAAAATCCGTCAAATTGAAGCAAGGCGTTCCATTGGCGCCAATAGCGCAAGCAGGGGAAAAATCAGGGAACTGTTAATTACAAACTATTGATTATGGCACAGGAAGACGATTTAAGGGCATTGGGCAAAATCATCGATTTTATACGGGCGGTAAGTATATTGCTTGTAGTTGCCCATATTTACTGGTTTTGTTACGAAATGGTGTCCGGCCTAAACCTGAACATTGAAGTTGTGGACAAAATCCTGATGAATTTTCACCGGACAACAGGCTTGTTCTCTTCGCCACTTTATACCAAGCTGTTTGCCACCCTTTTGTTGGCATTGTCCTGCCTTGGTACAAAAGGAGTCAAAGCCGAAAAAATCACCTGGACAAAAATAAACATCAGTCTGGGTTTTGGACTGACCCTGTTTTACCTGAACTGGTGGATACTGGAATTGCCTTTGCCGGTTACAAGCAAATCCGCTTTGTATATTTTGTCCATTTCCGCAGGCTTTATCCTGATGCTGGTTGCCGGGACATGGATGAGCCGCCTGCTGAAAAGCAACCTGATGGAGGATGTTTTTAACAGCGAGAACGAGTCTTTTATGCAGGAACAACGGCTGATGGAAAACGAATATTCGGTGAACCTGCCAACCCACTTTATTTACAAAGGAAAGAAGCGCCGGGGATGGATTAACGTGGTCAACCCGTTCCGGGCCACTATCGTGTTGGGTACGCCCGGTAGCGGGAAGTCTTACGCAGTAGTGAACAACTTCATCAAACAACAGATTGAAAAAGGTTTTGCCATGTATATTTACGACTACAAATTCCCTGACCTAAGTGAGATTGCTTATAATCATTTATTTAAGCACATAAAAGGTTACGAAATAAACCCCAAATACTACATAATAAACTTTGACGACCCGCGTAAAAGCCATCGTTGCAACCCCATTAACCCGGCGTTTATGACAGACATATCAGATGCCTGGGAAAGTGCTTATACCATTATGCTGAACCTGAACCGCACTTGGATTCAAAAGCAGGGTGACTTTTTTGTGGAATCGCCAATTATCCTTTTGGCAGCTATCATCTGGTTTCTGAAAATTTATCAAAATGGCAAGTACTGCACTTTTCCCCATGCCATCGAATTCCTGAATAAAAAGTATGCCGATACGTTTACCATTCTTACTTCTTACCCGGAACTGGAAAACTATCTGTCTCCTTTTATGGATGCCTGGGAGGGCGGGGCACAGGACCAGTTACAGGGACAGATTGCCAGCGCTAAAATCCCGCTTTCAAGGATGATTTCGCCACAATTATATTGGGTCATGACAGGTGATGATTTTACGCTCGATATCAATAACCCCAAAGAGCCGAAAATACTTTGCGTGGGCAACAATCCTGACCGGCAAAATATTTACAGTGCTGCCTTGGGCTTGTACAATTCCCGGATTCTAAAGCTGATTAATAAGAAGCACCGGTTAAAAAGTTCTGTGATTATTGACGAGTTGCCGACGATTTATTTCCGGGGGCTGGATAACCTGATAGCTACTGCCCGGAGCAACAAGGTAGCCGTTTGCCTGGGCTTCCAGGACTATAGCCAGTTAACCCGCGACTATGGCGATAAAGAAAGCAAAGTCATTCAGAACACGGTTGGCAATATTTTTTCGGGACAGGTCGTTGGAGAAACAGCCAGAGTACTTTCCGAACGTTTCGGAAAAATCCTGCAAAAACGCCAGTCCTTGACCATCAGCCGACAGGACAAAACCACTTCCATCAATACCCAACTGGACAGTATTATTCCGGCTGCGAAAATCAGTAATCTCACACAAGGAGTATTTGTAGGTGCAGTGTCAGATAATTTTGATGAACGGATTGAACAGAAAATTTTTCATGCTGAGATTGTAGTGGATAGTGAAAGGATAAAACAGGAAATGGTCAACTATAAACCCGTTCCTACCATAGTTGATTTTTCCGACAAATCAGGGCAGGATGTGCTGGAACAGGAAATACAAGCCAACTACAAACGAATAAAGGAAGATGTCATTGGCATTGTGAAAGGCGAAATGCTGCGCATTCAGAATGACCCGGGGCTGGCGCATTTGGTAAAGAAAAAATGAGTGCCCCCAATTAAAAAGTTTAACAATATGCCTCCAGTTAGTTTGTTGAGGAGACAAACCCTGCCAGATATAAGACAAGTACTTCAACTAGTTGATAAATAGCAGTTCAAAGCCATAATTTCAGCACATTATCAATTTAAATGTACAAATTATGGATAAAGATTTAACATTCGAAACCTTACTGGTTGCTCAGGAAAAAGAACAAGGCAAAACAGTTGTAAAAGCAGCAACTGGAGAAATAAGCAAAGACGGAACTCCCAAAACAGTATCGGCCAGAGACAAAACCAACCCGGATTTTTTACGAATCGACAGGCATGGCAATGCACTGGAAAACTTCTTTTCCAATTTCATGCACCAGTGCAAGAATCCGACCCAATTTAGTTTCTTCAAAGTACCGATTAACAGTGTTTCAGAAATGGCAATCGTTATTGGCGATATTGTTAAGAACGGTTATGAATCCGGTAAAGAACTTCTGGACGAGTACCGGGTAAAACCCGAAGACTACCTCCAAAAACAAACCAAGGAGCAAAAAGAAGAACAACAGAGGCAACAAGAAAAAGCCGAAACGACGCAAGCTGACCGGAACAAGAAGCCAACAGCCATTTCAGAAAATGAAGTGGATTGGGACAGCCTGCTTAAACTTGGAGTCAGCAAAGAAATGCTTCAAAAGAGGAACTGCCTGGAAAACATGTTGAATTTCGGAAAGTCACCGCTATTCCCTGTAAAGATGGAGCTGGATGGTATAAGTGTCGATACCCAGGCAAGGCTGGCCTTCCGTAAAGGAGATGACGACAGACTAACGGTTGCAGTCCACGGGGTAAGGGCACAGCCCGAATTGGACAAACCGTTTTACGGACATCAGTTCACCGATGACGAAAAGAAAGCATTATTGAAAACCGGTAATCTCGGGAAAGTGCTTGACCTGAACAAGAGTGACGGTTCCACTTTACCTGTGTATGTCAGCATTGACAAGCTGACCAATGAAATTGTCGCCCTGCGTGCCGACAAAGTAAATATACCGGACGAAATCAAAGGTATGCGCCTGGATGATAAGCAGAAACAAGGGCTACAGGAAGGGAAGGCCGTTTTTGTTGAAAATATGACGGGAAAGAATGGAAAAGAGTTTTCCGCCCATTTGCAGGTCAATGCCGAAAAAAGAGGACTTGAATTTATTTTCAGCGGGCAGGCCCAAAACCAACAAAACAACCTCCGGGTTCCTTCGAAACTTGGAGGGGTAAAACTTTCGGAGCAACAGCAGGCCGACCTGAAGGCAGAAAAAACCATTTACGTAGAAGGGCTGACCGATAAAAAGGGGGAAAAATACAATGCCTATATCAAAGTTAATCCTGAAAAAGGCAAGCTGGATTTTTTCAAATGGAACCCTGACAAGGCACAGGAGAAAACACCAGATAATGCCCACCGAACCCAAGAAGCTGTCAACTCGCAGGGCAAAACCAACGAAACAACCAAAAATGTAAAAGAACCGCTGAAACAGGGACAAACAAGGCCCAACGGAAAACAACAAAGCGAAGAGGCCAAACAGCAAAAGCCCAAGGCTAAAGGGCTTAAAGTATAAGACCGGGGCCATCTCGGAAAAATTAACACTAAAAAATGAATTTAATATGAAAGCAATATTGGCTGAAAAACCAAGTGTAGCCCGCGAAATCGCCCGTATTGTCGGGGCAACAAAAAAACAGGAAGGGTATATGGAAGGGAATAATTATCTTGTGACCTGGGCTTTTGGGCATTTAATTGGCCTGGCCATGCCGGAAGAATACGGCTACGAAAGGTTTCAGAAGGAAGACCTTCCAATGTTACCGGCAGAGTTTATCTTAACACCACGCCCGGTAAAAAACGGTAAATCCTATGAATTTGATAAAGGGGCATTAAAGCAACTGGAAATTATCGAATCCGTTTTCAACCGGTGCAGCCATATTATTGTGGCCACCGATGCCGGGCGTGAAGGGGAACTTATCTTCCGGTACATTTACAATTACCTGGGTTGCAAAAAACCGTTTTCCCGGCTGTGGATAAGCAGCCTTACTAACAAAGCCATCAGGGAGGGGCTTAACAACCTGAAGGACGGTCATGAATACGATAACCTTTACAGTACGGCCAAAGCCCGGAGCGAATCGGACTGGCTGGTTGGGATAAATTCTACACAAGCCATTACCGTGAATGCCGGACGTGGTTTATATTCGCTTGGCAGGGTACAAACCCCAACTTTGACTATGGTATGCAAACGCTACCTGGAAAACAAAAGCTTTGTTTCAAAACCATACTGGCTTGTGGAGACTGAACTTGCAAAAGATGGTCTGACCATTAAGGCACCTGTTGACTCAGAACTTGAAGACGAAGAAAAAGCAAGGCAGGTTTTACAGGATATAAGGGACGAAGGGCAGTTAAAAGCCGCCACTGTTGAGACCAAACAACGCATAGAAAAATCCCCGTTGCTCTATGATTTGACCACCCTTCAAAAAGAGGCCAACAGCAAACTGGGTTTAACGGCTAGCCAAACCCTGGCTATTGCCCAGAAGCTTTACGAAAGCAAACTGATTACTTATCCCCGTACGGGAAGCAGGTATATTTCGGAGGATATTTTTGAGGAAATACCTTCGTTGATTACCGCTTTGCATCGGCATCCTATCTTTGGAGATTATGCCAAAAACTTAGATACACTGAATAACCATTGTATCAAGGATGAAAAAATAACCGACCACCATGCATTGCTTATTACCGGAAATGAAGCCAGAGGGTTGAAGAAAGAGGAACAGGCGGTTTACGATATGATTGCCGGGCGGTTGCTGGAGGCTTTCTCTCCGAATTGTCACAAGGAGATATGCCATGTTGTTTTTACCTGTTGTGGTATTGAATTAAAAGCAAGCGGAACCGTTATTACAAACAAAGGCTGGAGGGCTGTGCTGAATACCCACGAAAAAGATGAAACTCCATTGCCTGAATTTTCCGAAGGAGAAATATTACCTGTAACCTTGGCTGAAATTTTAAAAAGGCAGACTAAGCCCAAACCGTTGCTGACCGAAGCCACTTTACTCTCAGCTATGGAAAGCGCAGGAAAAGAACTGGAAAATGAAGACTACCGAAAAAGTTTAAGCGAAGTGGGCATTGGTACCCCTGCAACCCGTGCGGCCATTATCGAAACCCTGTTTGACAGGGAATACATAAAACGCCAGGGAAAATCTCTTGTCCCGACCGAAAAAGGCCTGGCCGTTTACACGGTTGTCAAAAACATGAAAATTGCCGATGTCGAGATGACAGGAATTTGGGAGTATGACCTGTCCCGTATCGAAAAGGGAACCATTGATGCCGGGATATTCTTACGGGGAATCCGGCAATACACAACGCAAATCACCGAGGAACTGCTCCAAAGCAAAATGAAGTTGGAAATAAATGATACTCCGGGTATGGTTTGTCCAAAATGTAATAAAGGGAAGGTGTTTTTCTATTCGAAAGTGGCTAAATGTGATAATTCGGATTGCAGCCTTGTCATCTTCCGAAATGTCTGTGGCAAAGCATTGACCGACGCTCAAATCGGTCAGTTGTTGTCCAGCGGAAAGACCTCCGAAATAAAAGGGTTCAAAAGCAAAAATGGAAATGTATTTAATGCCTTTTTGGTTTTGGATAAGGATTTTAAAACAGGTTTTGAGTTTGTTCCTGATAAAAAGCCTTTTAATCCCAAAAGCAATACTCGAGAATGATGCTCTGCGGTACCTTGGCGCCTGTTCATTCAAAACTGCGGCGATAACCCCGCTGCGCCGGGGACGCAACAGTTTTCTTCCGTTCACAGGCGCCAAAGAACCCCGCATATCCCGGGCAGGAAGGTAAAAGGGCGTTATGCGGCTAAGGCCGTTCCCGCCCTTTTACCACCCTGCTTATCCGGGAGCAATTTTCGACATTAATTACCATTCCATTACAGATTTTTTATTTCCAATTACTCAATAAATCATGGAACTGTCCTATTTTCAATTACGCCTATTGTCTTTTCTGAAAGAAAGCCATCCCGACAAAATAAATGACCTAAAATTTATAAGCCAGCGTAGCGAATTGGCTGCATTGGCTTATTCTAATGCTATCGAAAGCGAACAGAGTCACCTTGAAGCCGAAGAACTCGCCCTTGAGGAATTATTTCTCGGGCTGCATTTTTCAAAATACGATACCCTGTTCGAGATACTGTCGGAAGAATTTACAGATACGACCAGCGAAGAAAAAATCCCCCAATATGCCTTGGAACTGCTGCCTTTGTGCGAAGATGTTTTTGCAAAGTACAGTTTAGGTGATGTTTTTGCCGATACCCCCGAATATGAAAAGTTATACACCGAGTTAACCGGAAAAATTGCTGCGCATGGCTTATAATAAAAGACAACACCTGCTGGACAATACAGAGGCTATCCGCACACTTTTCCTACTGGAAAAAGAAAACAGGCAACCATCCGGTGATGAACTGGCCGCTTTGCGGAAGTTTTCCGGCTTTGGCGGTTTGAAATGCATCTTAAACCCGGTAAAGGATTTAAGCGATGCTACGCGTTGGACAAAATCTGACTTACCGTTATTTCCACTGGTCAGGGAACTGCATAAAGTCATTTTTGAAAATAGTGTGGACAGAAACCAGTACAGGCAATATTACACCAGCCTGAAAAATTCCGTACTGTCCGCATTTTATACACCCCCGGAAATTGTAAACGCATTGGCAGTGGCACTAAAAGATGCAGGAATAACCCCCGGACGTTTTTTAGACCCCTCTGCCGGGATGGGCGAATTTATGTCCGCATTTAACAAGCAGGAGAAAATAGATGAAACTGTTGGTTTTGAAAAGGATTTGCTCACCGGGAAAATGCTGAAATACCTTTATTCCGGTAGCACAATCAGAACGGAGGGTTTTGAAAATATACGGGAAAGCCGCAACGGTTACTTTGATTTGGCGGCCTCCAACATCCCTTTCGGGGATGTAGCCGTTTTCGACCCGGCTTTTCATGCTTCCACGGAAATCGCTGAGAAAATGGCGACAGGGGCCATTCATAACTACTTTTTCCTGAAAGCAGTCAAAACCCTGCGGGAAGGGGGCATACTGGCTTTTATTACTTCGCAGGGAGTGATGGATTCCCCGAAAAACCAACCGGTACGCAACTGGCTGATGGGCGAATGCAGCCTGGTATCTGCCCTCCGCCTGCCCAACAATTTGTTTTCGGATTATGCCGGGACGGATGTGGGGAGCGACCTTATCATCCTTCAGAAAAATGGTTACAAGGAACGTATCTCCGACCGGGAAGAAGCATTTATCCACAGCCGCCCTCTTTCTTCCGGTATTACAGTAAACAACTACTACCAGGATATGCAGCGCATCGTACATACCGAAGGGTTTATCGATACCGACCCTTACGGCAAACCGGCCTGGATATACGAACATGAAGGAGGGGTGAATGGGATTGCAGAAGATATAGGAAAAATGTTACTGAATGACCTGCCCCGCTACCTGGATATTGAACTGTTTAACCACCACCGGGACAAGAGCCGACAGAAGAAAGTTCAACCTAAGCCGCCACAACATACACAATCAGGACAACAAGAACTGGCCTCTTTTAAAAAAGAAATTAATAATGGTTCGGTGCACCCCGCAAAAATGCAATCGGGGGGAACACAGCTCAGTCTTTTTGACCAGTTTGAAGCTGCACCAATAATCCGGAAGGAAAAACCCAAAATAGAAAATTTTGAACCACGTCCCTTTGAAGGGGAACTGTACCATTTTCTCAGTGATGGTAGCCTGGTAGCGGTAAATGGTTCACAAGTGGGGTATTTACGGAACAAAAACGAGGAAGGTGCTATGTTTCATCCACTGGACGTTGGACAGAAACAAAAGGGCATAATCCGTTCTTACACCGGGCTACGGGATGCCTATGAGCAGCTTTACCACTTTGAAGCTACAGGGAAAACAGAAAACCCCGAGCTACGAAAATTACTGAACAGCCGATACGACGCTTTTGTCCAAAAACATGGTTTCCTAAATACCCCGGATAACCTGAAAGTTATCAAAATGGACAAGGGGGCATTGTCTGTGCTGGCACTGGAACGGTATATAAACGGGAAGGCGGAAAAGGCCGATATTTTCCATACCCCTGTTAGCTTTTCCGTTGCAGGGCATACCGAAAATGTCAACGCGGAAGAAGCGTTGGCCCTATCGTTAAACCGGACAGGGACAGTGGATTTGGGTTTTATGGCCCGGCGAACTGGTCTGGAGGTTTCGGAGATAAAGGAACAATTACACGGACATATTTATTTTAACCCGCTGGAGGGAAGTTATCAAACTGCTGACAAATTCCTGGCCGGGAATGTGGTTCAAAAGGCAGGTTTAGTCAAAAAGTACCTGGAAGAAAATGACGATGATTCTGCATTAGTTAATAAACAGGAAGCAATTGAAGCTTATAATGCTTTAGAAAGGGTCATCCCTGAACCAATTTCTTTTGAGCAACTGGATTTTAACCTGGGAGAACGGTGGATACCCTCCGGGATTTATGAGAAGTACGCATCTTATTTGTTTGATACCGATGTAAAAATACACTACCTCCCGAACCTGGATGAGTTTTCAGTTGAGACAGACCATTACACCGTCCAAATTTACGACAAGTTTTGCGTACGCAGCCAAAGCCGTTCGTATAACGGGATGGCGCTTTTGAAACATGCGCTGCTGAATACCACCCCCAACATTACCAAAACCATAACGGTAGATGACAAAGAGGTAAAAGTCCCCGACAGTGAGGCTATCCAGATGGCCGGTAGCAAGATTGACGAAATACGGGAAGGTTTTACCGAGTGGCTTTACGGGCAGTCCCCGGAGTTTAAACAACGGTTGTCCGGGCTGTACAATGATAAGTTCAACTGCTTCGTCCGTCCCGCTTACGACGGCAGCCACCAGTCATTTCCCGGCCTGGATTTAAAAGGGCTGGGGATAACGGATTTATACGACAGCCAAAAAGATGCCATCTGGATGCTGAAACAGAACAACGGGGGAATCTGTGACCACGAGGTAGGGTCTGGGAAAACACTGATAATGTGTTGCGCCGCCTACGAAATGAAACGACTGGATATCGCTTCAAAGCCTATGATAATCGGGTTGAAAGCCAATGTACACGAAATTGCAGAGACTTTCCGAACAGCCTATCCCCATGCCAAAATCCTGTATCCGGGCAAACAGGACTTTACCCCGCAAAAGCGCCTGAAAATTTTTCATGACATAAAAAACAATAACTGGGATGCCATTATCCTGACCCACGACCAGTTTCAGAAAATCCCGCAGTCGCCTGAAATGCAGCAACGGATATTACAGGAAGAACTCGACAGTGTGGAAGAAAACCTGGGAGTGCTCAAAGGCCAGGGGGCAAATGTGTCCAATGCCATGCTGAAAGGGTTGCTGAAACGCCAGGCCAACCTGGAAGCAAAACTCAAAGGTATTGCCCACCAGATAGAACAACGCACCGATGATATTGTGGATTTTAAACAAATGGGCATTGACCACCTGTTTGTGGATGAATCGCATAAATTTAAAAACCTCCTGTTCAACACCCGGCACGACCGTGTGGCAGGATTGGGCAATTCGCAGGGAAGCCAGCGGGCTCTAAACCTGTTGTTTGCCATCCGTACCATACAGGCGAACAAGGGCAAAGATTTGGGGGCAACTTTTCTCTCGGGGACAACCATCAGCAACTCGCTGACCGAACTGTACCTGTTGTTTAAATACCTGCGCCCCGAAGCACTGGCCCGGCAGGATATCCACTGTTTTGATGCATGGGCGGCCATCTATACGAAGAAAACAGCCGATTTTGAATTTTCCGTTACCAATCAAATTGTTCAGAAAGAGCGCTTTCGCTATTTTATAAAAGTACCTGAACTGGCCGCTTTCTATTCCGAAATAACCGACTTCCGTACAGCCAAAGATGTAGGCATTGACCGCCCGGAAATGAATGAGCAGCTTTATAATATACCACCCACTCCTGACCAGGAAGATTTTATAAAAAGATTGATGGCTTTTGCCCAAAACGGGGATGCCACTATTTTGGGAAGGGCTCCCCTTTCGGAAAGAGAAGAAAAAGCAAAGATGCTGATTGCAACCGATTATGCCCGCAAAATGAGCCTGGACATGCGGATGATAAGCCCGCATTATGAAGACCACATCGACAATAAAGCTTCGCATTGCGCTGCCAATATAGCCCGGTATTATCACCAGTACCAAAAGCAGAAAGGGACACAGTTTGTTTTTTCCGATTTGGGGACATACAAACCCGGGGAATGGAGCGTTTACAGTGAGATTAAACGGAAATTACATGAAGACCACGGTATCCCGGCCTATGAAATCCGGTTCATACAGGAAGCTAAAACTGATAAAGCCCGCAAAGAAATCATTAATGGGATGAACAACGGACAGGTACGGGTTTTATTTGGTTCCACGGATATGCTTGGTACCGGGGTCAATGCACAAAAAAGGGCGGTGGCCATCCATCATCTGGATATTCCCTGGCGTCCTTCCGACCTGGAACAACGTAATGGGCGGGCGGTTAGGAAAGGCAATGAGATTGCCAAAGCCTTTGCCGGAAACAAGGTAGACACATTTATTTATGCTGTGGAAAAATCGCTGGACTCGTACAAATTCAACCTGCTGGCCAACAAACAATTGTTTATCCGACAACTAAAGTCGAACAACATGGCAACCCGTACGATTGACGAGGGTGCCATGGACGAAAACTCGGGTATGAACTTTTCGGAATATGTGGCTATTTTGTCCGGCAATACCGAATTATTGGAAAAAGCAAAACTGGAGAAGAAAATTACAGCGATGGAAAGTGAACGCAAAGCCTTTTACCGCTCCCGGAGCTCTTCGGAATACAAACTGAGTGAAATACAACATACCATGAAACACAACAATACTGTCATCAATGAAATGACATCCGACTGGGGTTTCTTCCGGGAACGTGTAAAGAAAGACAAGGAGGGAAACCTGTTGAACCCTGTCAGTCTGGATGGGCTGAATACTTCCGCTTATGAAATCGTTGGGGTGAAGCTTAACCAGATGAATGAGACAATCAACACTAAAGGGGAATACCGGAAAATTGGGGAATTGTATGGCTTCAGGCTTCTGGTTAAATCGGAATTGTCGGCTAAAGACGGCTCAATTTTCAGCGAGGATAATTACATCGACAACCGTTTCTTCGTTCAGGGGCAAAGTGGGATAAAGTACACATATAACAATGGCCGGATAGCCAGGGACCCCAAACTGGCTTCCATGAACTTCTTAAATGCCCTGCACAAAATACCGGAATTGATAGAAAACCACCAGGTGCAAAATGAAAAGCTTAAAAAGGACATCCCCGTTTTGCAGGAGGTAGTTGGCGGGAAATGGCGGAAAGAAGATGAACTTAACAAAATTAAAACGGAACTTTCGGTACTGGAACGGAAAATTAAGGTTTCGCTTGAAAGGCAAGGCCAGCTCAGGGAAAATAATTTGGAAAAGGCTGAAAAAGAAAATGAGATGGTTGTGGCAGAAGAAAAAAGAAATCTCTATCAACCTAAAGGATACAGATTATAGGATTAACCAGGTAACGTTATTTTTGAATTAACCCAATAAGACGCTCCGCACATAGTGAACCAGCGGGTGTTTAACTCTGAATTTTGTCAAATACAGTTTAGTAGCCGCTGTTTTTAATAAAGTTATTTACCTGTTCTGTAGTATAAAATGTTTTGCCCCCAATCCTTAAGTATTTTAAAACGCCCCGTGAACGGTACCGCTGAAGTGTCCGTTTATTGACATTCAGTAACTGACATAAGTCCTGGTTATCCACAGTTTTAATTCTTTACCCCTTGGGTCGGTCATAAACCTGTCCGTCTTTTGATGGAGCAATTCTATTTGCTCCATTATACGTTCCATGTAACTTTCAAAATTGTCCCTGTCGATGTTCATAATTTGCGAGTTTTTAGTTTTTCATTTCACAAAAATGAACACGGATAAAAAAACTAATGGGATACTTGTCGGTAAGTACCCCATTAATTTTCATCCAGAAGTTCCAGTTTATTATTAAACTCTGTCACCAGTTCATTCAGAAAAAAGGAACGGGACTCCAAATGAATTTTATTCGCTGACCGGGCAGTTAGCTTTTTTATTGTAGAGTGGTAACCTGGAAGGGAGATATTGAAAGTATGGCTGAAAAAGCCAACCAGTTCTTTTATGGAAATCCTGCCATGGTTGATACTCATTGTAAGGTATAAAGCATAGATTAATTCAAGAAGGGCGCGTTTGCTGGCTGTCCACGTAAGGGGTAATCCTTTATATATATTTAGGTTGTTGGTATTTATGTTATTGCTTTTCCTTAATTTTGTACATTCAATTTCCACTTCAACATAATGAATAAGGTGGTCTAAAAACATTAGCAAATCAGGAACGGGCTTTTTTTTTCAACAATCACAGTTTCCTTAATCCATTCAACAGACAATTTAAGACGGCACCATTCCCGGTATTCTTCTGCCAGACTTTTACCTGGCTGGCGAAAGCACTCTATTAATCCTTCCCACTTATCTATTAATTTTTCCATTTCCTGTGACCGTACATCTTCTTTCTCATCAATTAACTCTGCAACTTCATTTAAAAACGATTTTAAAGATTTGTTTTTCATGGTTTTTGTATTTATTGGTTGTCTTTGTGTCCTCAGGGTAGAATCATTGCAGAATGATTGTTTGAATATTTTTTAGTTAAATACAAAAATTGTGCTAAAACTGAATCCCCTTAAATTTGAGAGAAACAGGTCATTTCAATCTAACATTATCTATGGACTAATTTAAGCGGTGGGATTGTATCTTTCGCACCTGCCACTGCCTTGCAACCGCTTCACTCCGGTCTTTCGTTCCTCTTTCCCTTCATTAAGCCGTTTCGGCATCCCGCACAAGAGGGGCTCAGGGATTCGCCCCACTTGCCTTTAGCCGCAAGGGATAATGTTTGATAATGGCCTGCCCGTGCCTCTGGCAGCTTCATTCCGGTCATTTCTCCGACAATCATCGGAGTATTCCTTACATTCAGTCGCCGCCGGCACCGCGCACAAGAGTAGCAGCTTTACTTCACTTTGTTCACCCCGTATCCTGACGGACTTCACTTCGTTATGTTCTCCCGCTACACTTGTTTTTGCCTTCCCTGGCGAAGTTATTTTCCGGAAATGCTTACCGGAATTTACCAGGTGAAAGTTTTTTTCATGTTCAATTTATATAGTTCTTTCCCCGGTAGTAAAATTTAAACATACGCCTTTCCGTCGGCCGTCGTCATTCCGGTGGCAAAGGTAATCCGTGTGCATGGGCGAACAAGTTCAGGCCTCCGGTTTTGCAAAAAATCTCCACCCGCCAACTGGGGGGTAGTATTTCCCGCAAAAAACTTGCACGCCCCCACACACTTACCTTTTTATGCCACCAAAACAACAACGACCGACACGATGGAAAGACGCATAACTTTAAATAATAATACTATGGAAAAGAAAAATGAAATTAATGATTTTGAAAATTCAGTTAATGAAAAACAAAACTCCCTCTCCTCCGGAATCCGCATAGGTTTGGGTGGAAATTGTCTAACTGTCAGGCAACAGTTTGTAAGAATTAATGAGGCTGAATATGCCACCGATTTTGAGTTTTTCCTGAGAAACCAGGTTCGTGTGGTACACCACACAGATGGGACAACATCCATTTGCAGCAGTCTGGAAAACCGGTGTTTTAGAAGGGACAACACCTCTCCTTTGGATGACGAATCCATCATGGACAACCTTAGCCAAATCCATCGTGATATTATCGCCTTTAAGTATGGCGGTGAGCTTGTTTATTAACCATTTAATACAATTATGATGTTGCTCAAAGATTTACCGGGAGAGTTTAGGGAAAACCATATCTTTAGGTACACCTGTGGAAATGTTGAGTACCAGTGTAAAGCTACCTATCTGCCTTTTGGCATCGGTGAGGTAACCAGATACGAAGCGATGAAACTGGAAGAAATCTACACACCCCTTATTCATCTTGAATGGAAAGCCATAAACACAGAAAAATCAATCTACCAATCACATTTTATTATGGCGTATTCGGTAATATGGTGGTTCAATAACCGGGACAAGACTGCCTATGATGAGATGATAGGTTACTCCGCTTTGGAGACAGGTTATCTAAACCGGGTAAAAGAGGAAGACAGGCGGCTAAAAGCGGGAGTACAATTAAACATTTTCAGTCATTGATTAAAACCCGTTAACCATGAAGAAGTTACTCTATAACAGAATGTTGAGGATATGGGTAACAAGGCTTTTGATGGTTTTTACAGCCTCACAGGTAACAGGGTTGGGAATATGGTATTGTCTTGCCGGGTATATCGTAATGATGTTCCTGTTCCAATTCCTTTTAAGACTGATACTGTCTTTCGCCGGACTTGCACTTATGGTGATGTTGTTACTGACATTCTTTATAGGATTACTGACACTTTAAAATATCATATCAGGCGGGCAACTGCCCGCTACTTTTTTCATGAGCCTGTGCGGGAAAAAAGTAGCAAAAAACCTTTTGGGAGTATCATTAACTATTAAAAACTGCATCAACATATAGACAAATGGGGACAAGGTTTGACATGTTAACACGTAACTGTCAATTTGAAAGGATTATAAATAGGTTTGCTGGGACTGGTATAAAAGCCGGTCTTGCAAGCTTATGCAGAAAACGGAAAACAGGAATATCGAAGAAGCAACCCAAAGGGTCAGAGAGAGGATGCCTTTGGAAAAAATCCGGTGTATCCCCAAGTACAGGGATTTATCCCCGGAAGATTATGAGCAGCTAATTAAAAATGCTGAAACCATTGCGTTGTTAATTCTCAAAGCCCTCTTTTTTAAGAAATAACCAACCGGATTGGCTTAATATTTGATGCTCTCTTTCATCCTTAATTTTAATTTCAACACGTTACGACCATGAACGATTTAAGCCTTTTTAAGCAGTTTGCGCCAGAAGTGCCACATACTTTTAAGGAAGGGAACAATGCAGTTATATATACACGTGTTTCATCGGCTGACCAGGAAGACAATACCAGCCTCGCATCACAAAAGAAGCATTGTGAATTATACGCCGACAGGCGGGGACTAAATGTAGTTGGTTATTTTGGCGGCACTTATGAATCGGCTAAAACCGACGACCGCAAAGAGTTTAACCGAATGCTGACATTTGTGAAACGTTCAAAAAACATCAACTATGTAATTGTTTATTCCTATGAACGTTTTTCGCGTTCAGGGATAAACGGGGCTTCGATTGCGGATGATTTGTTAAAACAGTACGGGGTTATTACATTGGCTACCACGCAGGAACTTGACCCAACAACCCCTGCTGGGTCTTTCCAACAAAAGATACTGTTTCTTTTCGGGCAGATGGACAATGAACTAAGACGGGATAAAATAGTTACTGGGATGAAAGAACGCCTTTTGGAGGGGTATTGGGTGTGGAGCACTCCAAGAGGTTATGATAATTTGAATCCGGGAAGGGGAAAAGCTTCCGAACGTAAACTGGTTGTTAACGCAGAAGGGAAACTATTAAAAAAAGCTTTCGAGTGGAAAGCTTACCAGCAATTGCCTAATGTTGAGATTGCAAGACGGTTAAACAGGATGGGGTTAAAGATATCCGAAAAACGGATGATAGAATTGTTTGGCAACCCTTTTTACTGCGGTTTAATCGTCAGTAAAATGCTCCCTGGACAAGTTATTGAAGCAAAACACGAACCTTTGGTTTCAAGGGAATTATTTCTAAGGGTACATAACATAAGGCAGGAAGCCAGGAGCCACAGTTTCGTGCATGACAGGGACAATGATAATTTACCCTTAAAAGTATTCGTAAAATGCGATAAGTGTGGTGGGCACTTAACAGGTTACCTGGTGAAAAAGAAAGGGCTGTATTATTATAAATGCAATACAAAAGGGTGTAAGATAAATCGTAGCGCCAAAGCCATGCACGAGATGTTTGGGGCACTGTTGAAAACTTTCAAAATCGGGAAAGAGGAGTTCGAAATTGTCAAACTACAGTTAGAGGAACAAATGGCGGTCTTTTTTAAATCCCGGATAGAAGAAGCAAAATCGTTAAAGAACAGACTGTCCGAAACTCAAAGGAAACTGGATGCCATTGAAGAACGTTTTGTAATTGGGGAAATTGACCGCAGCTTGTTTGATAAATTCCGGTCTAAATATGAGAAGGAATGTTTTGAGATTGAACAGGAACTTGGCAGAACTGGTGGATATAAATCGAACCTTGCAAAAGTGGTAAATTTTGCAGCAAAAGTGTGCCTTAATCCATTGATAATATGGGAGAAATCAGATTTGGACGGGAGGAGGGTATTTCAAAATCTGCTGTTTCCTGAAGGAATTATCTATAATCGTGAATCAGACCATTATCGAACCACAAGGGTGAACTCATTTTTCTCCCCAATCCCGCAACTGGTAAGGGTTTTAGAAGGGAATAAAAAAGGGGATCATGTCAGTTTTGACAAAATCCCCGATTGGGTGGTGCCACCTGGAATCGAACCAGGGACACACGGATTTTCAGTCCGTTGCTCTACCAACTGAGCTATGGCACCCCTTTATTTTGGTGTGACAAAAGTAAACAATTTTTCAAAATCACAAAGAATTTTTTCCCCAAATCGGAATATTCCTGAAAAAAATGAAATAAGAACTGTTTGTTTGTGTTCAGCCGTTCTTTTTATACTTTTGCAGGCTGATTATTTTTACTCATGGTTGATACTGATTTTCTGACATATACACTTGAGAATGGCATCCGTGTTATTCACCAGTATGCTGATTCTCCGGTAGGGAATTTGGGAATATTAATTAATACAGGCTCACGTGACGAAAAAGAGAATGAGCATGGTCTTGCACATTTTATTGAACACTCGGTATTTAAAGGGACTAAAAGGCGTAAGGCTTTTCATGTGTTAAGCCGGATTGAAGATGTTGGAGGTGAGCTAAATGCTTATACAACCAAGGAAGAAACAACACTATATTCTACTTTTTTAACGGAGTTTTACGAGAGGGCTGCTGAGTTACTTGCCGACATTTTGTTTAACAGCGTTTATCCCGAAAAAGAACTGAATCGAGAGAAAGAAGTTATTGCGGAAGAAATTAATTCTTACAAAGATTCACCTTCCGATTTAATTTTTGATGAATTTGAAGAGCTTGTTTTTGATGGTCATCCGATTGCCCGGAATATTTTAGGGACAACAAAGAACATTAACAAATTTAATCGTCAAACTATTTTGCATTTTATTGAAAATAATTACCACACTAATCAAATGGTAATAAGTTCAGTAGGTAAGATTGATTCTGATAAGCTGATTCGAATTATTGAAAAATATTTTGGAACGGTTGAGGGAAAGTATCGCGAAAATGAAAGAGAGCGTTTTGAATTGTATACTCCTGCCGAACGTTTTCTTGAAAAGGATACATTCCAAACACATTGTGTAATGGGGAATATTGCATTCGATATAACTCATCCGAAACGAAACGTGATGGTACTTTTGAATAATCTGATTGGTGGGCAGTCAATGAATTCGAGGCTTAATTTGGCTTTGCGCGAACGAAGAGGGATGGCATACAATATTGAATCTAATTACACCGCTTATTCTGATACGGGGCTCTTTAGTGTATATTTTGGAACTGATAAAGAAAATTTTGAAAAAGCTTATAATTTAGTTTTAAAAGAATTTAAACTTCTGCGCGATAAAAAGTTGGGAGCAGTGCAGTTAAGCAAAGCTAAGAAACAACTTATCGGTCAAATAGCCATTTCAACTGAAAGTCGCGAAGATTTAATGTTAACCATTGGGAAGAGTTATCTTTTATACAATAAAGTTGATCCCTTACGTGTTATCTTCGATAAAATAGAATCTATTACAGCAGAGGATTTGCTTGAAGTTGCCAATGTTGTGTTAGATGAGAGAAGTTTGAGCCGGCTTGTTTATCATTAGTTATGAATCGGTTAAAAGAAATTGATAAATATATTCTGGAGCACATTGAATCAGAAGATGAAATTTTAAAAGAACTCGATCGTGAAACTCATCTCAGAGTGCTGGGTGCGCGAATGATTTCAGGCCATTTGCAAGGGCAGGTTTTAACCATGCTCTCAAAAATGATACAGCCTGAAAATATTCTGGAACTGGGAACTTTTACCGGTTATTCGGCTATTTGTCTTGCCAAAGGATTGCGCAATGGTGGTAAACTTGTTACCATCGAAATTGACGATGAGCTGGAAGATTTGGCGAGAAAGTATTTTATAAAAGCAGGTGTTCAGAATAAAATAAAACAACAAATAGGGAGCGCTCTTGAAATTATTCCAACGTTGAACGTTGAATTTGATTTGGTGTTTATAGATGCCGACAAACGGGAGTATGTTGGTTATTATCACTCCGTTTTTGATAAAGTAAAGGCCGGAGGATATATTATCGCCGACAATACTTTATGGAACGAGAAAGTTTTGGATGAACCTGCCGCCAATGATGCTCAAACCAAGGCAATTGTTGCGTTTAATGCATTGATAAAGAGCGACGAAAGGATTGAAAAAGTAATTCTTCCTCTACGGGATGGAATGACTATAATCCGGAAAAAATAAATCTCTTCGAAATCCAATATTATTTTGTTTGCGAATATTAATATAGTAGGTATTAATATATCTGTATTCAGAAGAAACCAATTTGTGTATATTTTTTTTAATTAAATAAAGTAATTTGTAAAAAAAAGAAATAAAGATTACATTCAGGCTTTTATTCATGGGCTTTTTGAATATGTGATGACGGTCATGTATTAATAATTACACAAATATTTATAGCATTAATTTGACATCTTTTGAAATTTAAGTGGAAGTGCATTATTATGTGCTTACTAAAATTATTTTAAAGATGTCAAATAGGACACTAATAACCTATTGATGATGAAACACAAGATCAATGCTGATGAAATACTAAAAGCATTGCCTGCAAAGTATTATGTGCTCGATTTGAATTCACGTATAATAGTGCAATCAAATGATCCTGATGTTGAAATTGGGAAAAGTAAATGTTTTCAACATTTTTATAATAATAATCCTTGTGGCGAATCTGAAAATTGTCTTTGTAATCAGGCGCTTAAAAGTGGAAAGTCAAGTTTTGTTATTGAGAAAGGGACTGGCACAGATAAACGATTTCATAAGGCTGGGGTATCAGTACTAGATAATACCCATTTGTTGATTAGTATTGAGGATGCAACTGAAGAGTTTAGGTCAAAAAAGGAGTTGAAGATAAATTCTAAACGATTGGAAAGAGCTGAAAGATTGGCTGACTTCGGATATTGGGAATTTAATATTGATGAAGAAGTGATGATTGCTTCTACAGGAGCTGCAAAAATCTATGGTGCTCCTTCTCTCCATTTTTCGCTTGAAGTAGCACAAAAAATACCACAAAAAAAATACCGAAAGAAGTTGGACAAGGCACTTAAGGATTTGATAAATCAAAGAAAACCTTATAATGAAAAATTTCAAATAAAGCGTCCAACTGATGGGGAAATCCGTTATATTCATTCAATTGCTGAATACCGGGAAGACAAGCGGATGGTTTTTGGTGTTATTCATGATATTACAGAAAACGAAATAATACAGAACGCACTTGTTGAAAGTGAAAACAATCTGAAACATTTATTTCGACATATGAATAGTGGATTTGCTATTCATAAAATAATTACAAATAAAGAAGGAAAACCCATTGATTATATTTTTCTTGATGTTAATGATAAGTTTGAAGAAATAACCGGTTTGAAACGCCAGGATATTTTGAATAAGCGCCTTTTAAAAGTACTTCCCAATATGGAGAAATTTTGGATTGAACGATATGGGGAAGTCGCTCTGACCGGAGAACCAGTGACATTTTCAGATTACTTATCTCAATTTAAAAAGCATTTTGAGATAGCAGCATATTCTCCAAAGAAAAACTATTTTGCCGTTACATTCACTGATGTTTCGGCAAGGGTAGAGTCGGAGAATGCTTTGACTGAAAGTCTTGCTGATTTAAAAATGGCACAACAGTTTGCCAAAATAGGAAACTGGAAATATTTTCCACACAGAGGAAAAATTTATCTGTCTGACCAGGTTTTTAGTATTCTGGAAAAAGATGTTTCTGATGATATTGTCGATATTTCAGAATACCGAAATTATTTTTCAAAACAAGACATTGAAGAGATTTCCCGTACTGTTAATAAAGCATTAACAGATAATTCATCTTTTGAGTTGAAAATGCCAATTAAATTGTCAGGGAAAAAAATTAAATGGGTTGAGATAATCGGCCAGCCGCCCGGGAATACAATGAAGAAAGGTGGTGAATTAGTATTGCCTGGCACAATTCAGGATATTACAACAAGTAAGAACGCTGAGGAAGAATTAAATACCACAAATAAACTTTTACGTACTGTTATCGATAATATTCCCGACGCAATTTATATGAAAGATACAATGTATCGTAAACTGATTGCAAATAGGGGAGATATGGTAAATTGCGGGGTGAAAAATATTGCCGATATTATAGGTAAGTCGGATTATGATATTTACCCGAAAGAAGTAGCTGATATTTATACTGATGACGACAGAAGGGTGATTGAAAGTGGAGAAACCATTGTTAATCGGGAGGAGATACTTCCCTCCAAGGGCAAAGACCGAATTATATTGACATCCAAATTTCCATTAAAGAATAACAAAGGCCAGATTATCGGGCTGGTTGGTATTGGTCGTGACATTACTCAGCTAAAAGAAAATCAGGCGAGGTTGAATTTGTTGCAACAAACTATTCAGCAAATACCCCTATCTGTAGTAATTACTAATAAAAAGGGTGAAATTGAATTTGTTAATCCGGTATTTTCTCAAATTACAGGTTATGAGTATGATGAAGTAATAGGAAAAAAATCGAACATTTTAAAATCTGGTTTATGGGATAGGCAATTTTATAAAAGATTGTGGAAAACTATCAGCTCAGGGAAAAGCTGGCATGGTGAATTCTACAACAGAAAAAAAGACGGATCTTTTTATTGGGAAAGTTCTGTAATTGCCCCTGTTTTTGATGAGAGAGGCGAAATAGAACATTACGTTGCTGTTAAGGAAGATATCACAGAGAAAAAGCAAATGTTCGAGGACCTGCGTATTGCAAAAGAAAGAGCCGAAGAAAGCAGCCGTTTGAAAAGCATTTTTTTAACAAACTTAAGTCACGAAATAAGAACCCCGCTAAATGGAGTTTTAGGTTTCTCAAATCTTATTTGTTCAGGTGTTTCAGATCCCCAGAAGCTAGAATACTATGGTGAAATTGTGGAAAGTTCCGCTAGAAGGCTTACAAAAGTTATCGAAGATATTATTGATATGTCTGTCCTTCAAACAAGTAATATGAGTTTTGAGTATACTGAATTTGATGTGAATGATGTTTTAGGTGAATTATTTGAGCTTTATAAAGATTTTTATAATAACAGATTATCTGAGATCGAATTTACAATGCGGCCTTGTAATGATAGGAAAACTATCATAAGATCAGAAAAATCGAGGTTCAAACAAACGCTGAGAAATGTAATTGACAATGCCTTTAAATTCACGAAAAACGGGTTTGTTCGATTTGGATGCTTAAATTCCGATGATAAAGAATTAGTTTTGTTTGTCGAAGACTCAGGAATTGGGATTGATAAAAACAAATTAGGTGTTATTTTTGAACCTTTTCGACAAGTTGAAGAAGGAGATACCCGGAAATATGAAGGTTCTGGCCTCGGACTGGCAATAAGTGCTGCAATTATGGAAAAATTAGGTGGCAGTATTGAAGTAGAATCGAGAAAGGGAAAAGGCTCGGTGTTTTATTTAAAATTTAATAAACAGGAATAAAAATTTCGTTGCAAGAATCAGATTAATGACAGCAAAACGTATAATATCAATTGAAGATAATACAGCAAGTGCCGAATATTTGGACATTGCTGTAGAAATGCTGGGGTTTGAACATAAGAACTTTGGCAATGCAAAAGACGGCATTACATTTATTGAAGAAAATGGAGCAGATTTGGTTTTGATGGATGTTCAGCTGCCGGAACTGGATGGATACGAAGCAACAAGAATTTTAAAAAGAAAATTTCCGTCTCTGCCTATTATCATCCAAACCGCATATGCAATGAAAGGAGATAAGGAAAAAGCCTTTGATGCTGGATGCGACGACTACATTTCCAAACCAATATCACTGAAAATATTAAAGGAAAAAATTGTAGCGCAAATTGAGAAAAGCTAAAAGCTTCTCTGATTAGCGCTGTTGTGTTTTTCTTTTTCTATAGTGTTTGCGTTTGTTTTTACCCTTGTTTTTCTTATCGAATCTGTCCAGCCTGTCTTCGAGGGTAACTTCCATTTTTACTTCGTTATCACTGGTTGCTGGTTGTACAGAAACTTCAGGTTGAATGCCTCTTTTATTTTTTTGAATAATACCTTTTACTTCTTTAACGGAAAGTTTAAATGAATTACCTGGCATTCCTTCCTGGAACGAATACCAGATTTCCCGTTTCAGGAAGTCTGTCTTTATTGGTTTCGCAATTCCTTTCGATGTTTCCAAATCAAGCAACTCCTGTGGAAAATCATTTCGGGCTTCCATGTAAACATCCAGTTCGTAAAGCAAACAGCACTTCAATTTGCCGCAAGCGCCTGCCATTTTTTGCGCCGATGGTGAGAGTCCTTGTTTTGTCACTGCTTCTGATGAGATACTTTTAAAATCTGTTCTCCAGCTTGAGCAGCACAATTCTCTTCCACAAGAACCAATTCCACCTACCAGGCCAGCTTCCTGTCTGGCTCCAATTTGCTTCATTTCTATTTTTATGTGGAATTCCTGAGCATACTTTTTTATCAGTTCTCTGAAATCAACCCGACCTTCAGCAATATAATAGAATATAGCTTTGTTATTATCGCCTCTGAATTCAACATCACCAATTTTCATTTCAAGTCCCAATTCTGCGGCAATTTGACGAGCCCTTATCATCGTGGGTTTTTCCCTCAATCGTGCCTTAACCAATTTTTCAATATCATTGGGCATCGCTTTTCTGTAGATTGTATTTAAAGTATACCGTTCAGGATTTCGGATTTTTCTGTTGAATTGCTTTTCGGCTAAATACCCTGTCAGCATAACTTCTCCCAGATCGTGTCCGGGAGATGTGGCAACAACAACTTTATCTCCACGCTTTAATGGAATATTACTTGTGTTTTCAAAAAATTCCCTCCGTGTCGACTTAAATTTTACTTCAACTATATTCGATTGTTCTGTTGTGTCCGGTAAATCGTTAATCCAGTCAAATGAATCTACCGATTGTGAATTAACCGAATTATTAAATGAACATCCATTACAACTCATTTCTTTCCCCTCTCTTTTTAAATAATCCAGTGCAAAGATTGAAAAAAGATTTAAATATCGTAAATTAATGTAATCTAAATTAAAATTTTAACTTATGAATTCCGAAGAAGTTTTTGCAAGTGTTAATTTTCTGGCGGTTCTGGTTTCGGCTTTAAGTGCATTTGTTGTAGGCTGGCTCTGGTATGGTCCGTTGTTTGGAAAAAAATGGATAAAGCTGAATGGTTTCACAGAAGAACAACTCCGGGAGGGTGGAATATCAATGCCATTGATTATGGTTATTAATTATGTTGCCACAGTTTTGGCTGCTTTTGCTATTGCTATGTTTATCGGAGCTGAATCCGGTATGTCATTTGGTGTCTTCGCTGGTTTTATGATTGCTGTTTTTTGGATAGGTACCAGCCGGTTAAATGATGTTCTTTATGAACGAAAACCTTTCGGATTGTTTCTTATTAATTTAGGCTATAATTTAGTGATTTATGTGGTAATGGGGGCAATTTTAGGCACCTGGCATTGACCAGGCCAATGTCGCCATCAGTAAAAATACTTATGGTGAACTAAAGCTTTAAAAATTGAACTTTTAAGGCAGGATTCAAATAGAATTCTGCTTTTTTTTGTTCCTTTAAAAGAATTTTAACGAAGGAAATTTTTTACGTTGATGAGAATCTCACATCTGGTATTTTTATTGCCTCTTTTTTTTATATTTCAAAGTAATGCAGCACGGGCATTTGTACTTACAAATCAGGCTGAAATAAGTGTTTTAACCTGCAGCCCAGGGAATGAGGCATACTCCGTTTATGGGCACTCGGCTATTCGTGTAAAAGATGCGGGCTATGGTTACGATGTGGTTTTTAATTACGGAATATTCGATTTTAGTGCGCCAAACTTTCTTTATCGTTTTGCGAGCGGACAAACCGATTATTTGCTTGGAGCTTACGGATTTCCTGATTTTGTAGATGAATATGTTGCCTCGAAACGTAGTATTTTTGAACAAGTGTTAAATCTTACCCAACACGAAAAACAAAAGGTGTTTGATTTTTTGCTCTGGAACGCCAAGCCGGAAAATCGTGTTTATCGCTATAATTTCTTTTTTGATAATTGTGCTTCACGTATACGCGATGTTATTCGGGAACAGTCGGACGGAGAAGTTGTTTTTCCCGAATACGAAGAAAATCCCCGGACATTTAGAGATTTAATAAAAGAATATCATTCCAAACTTTTATGGCTAAATTTTGGGATCGATTTGGTTGTTGCTGCACCTTCCGACGAAAAAGCTTCGGCTTTCGACGAAATGTTTTTACCCGATTATCTTATGAAACATTTTGCTAATGCAATAAAAAAAAACGGGAACGAAACAAAACCTTTAGTGAAAACTTCTCATGTCGTTTACCAGGCTACTGAATTGCACTATAAAAGCCTAAAAATAATTAGCCCCACCGTAATATTTGGCATTCTGCTACTGTTGGTAGTGTATGTTTCAATTCATCAAATACGAAAAAAGAAAATAGATTATCTTACAGATTACCTTGTCTTCGGAGTAAACGGTTTTATGGGTGTGGTTATGTTGTGGTTTGTGATGTACTCTGAACATCCTGCTATGCATCCCAATTACAACCTTCTATGGGCTGTTCCGCTGAACTTTATTTTTGCAATCGTTTGGAAAATAGAAAAATGGAGAGTGTTTACCCGCTATTATTTTATTCTTGTTTCATTGTGGTTATTCCTTTTTATAATTTTTAGCGGTTTTATCCCACAAACATTTCATATTGTTTTTTATCTCATAAGTCTTACTGTCCTGTGCCGGTCGGTTTTAAATTCTATATTTATTCTGAGAAGGAAGAATTTAGATTTATGAATTTTAGTTGATTGTTGAAAAAAAACTATGAACAAAATCCGGCGTAGTTTCCTTCCTGTAGCTAAACTTGTATCTTTGTTTTTCATTAAAATAAATTGATTTGGCAGATTCAAAAAAATATGTTGAAACCCCTTTAATGAAGCAGTATTATGCCATTAAAGACAAGCACCCGGAGGCCATATTATTGTTTAGGGTGGGCGATTTTTATGAAACTTTTGGAGATGACGCCATTAAGGCTGCTGAGATATTAGGAATTACTTTAACACGGAGGGCAAACGGTGCTGCCAGCTATGTGGAGCTGGCAGGGTTCCCACATCATGCTCTTGATACCTACTTGCCAAAACTGGTGCGGGCAGGCCAACGGGTAGCCATTTGCGAACAATTGGAAGATCCCAAACTTACCAAAAAAATTGTAAAGCGCGGAATTACCGAACTCGTAACTCCGGGAGTTTCTATCAACGATAATATTCTTGAAAATCGTGAAAACAACTTTCTTGCCTCGGTCCATTTCGATAAGAAAACAGCAGGAGTTGCTTTTCTTGATATCTCGACCGGTGAATTTCTTACTGCCCAGGGAAATTTTGAATATATCGATAAATTGCTGAATTCGTTTCAACCGAAAGAGGTTTTATTCCAGCGTGGAAGGGGCAAGGAATTTAATGAAATTTTTGGCAATAAATTTTATACTTTTAATCTTGATGACTGGGTTTATACCGACGAATCGGCAAACGACCGTTTGCTCCGGCATTTTGAAACCAGTTCTTTAAAAGGCTATGGTATTCAAAATATGTCGCTGGCGATTATTGCATCTGGTGCTATTTTGCATTATTTGGATATTACCCAGCACAGCCGTTTGAAACACATAACAAGCCTGAGCCGAATTGAGGAAGAGCATTATGTTTGGCTCGACAGGTTTACCATTCGTAATCTTGAGATTTTTTCGCCACTTCACGAAAGTGGCAGATCGTTGATCCAGGTGATTGATAAAACTATCTCTCCTATGGGATCAAGATTGTTGAAAAGGTGGCTGGCTTTGCCTTTGAAAGAGGTTGAGCCAATTAACGACCGTTTGGATGTGGTTGAGTTTTTCTTGAAACATCCGGAAACAAAAGAAAATCTGGAGGAACATCTTCGCCAGATTGGCGACCTCGAGCGTTTGGTTTCCAAGGTAGCTGTGGGGCGCATTAATCCGCGTGAAATGGTGCAGGTGAAAAACGCTCTGAACGCCATTTTGCCGATTAAGGAGCTTTGCGCCGAAACCGAGAATAAAACATTGCAACGGTTTGCCGAACAATTAAATCCCTGCGATATTATTCGTGAAAAAATACACAAAGAGATTTTGCCCGATCCACCAACGGCAATAAATAAGGGGAAAGTAATTGCCGAAGGTGTTTCTCCGGAACTTGATGAACTCCGCGATATTGCTTATTCGGGGAAAGATTATCTGGCAAAAATTCAGAAAAGGGAGAGCGAGAAGTACGGTATTCCTTCTTTGAAAATAAGTTATAATAATGTTTTTGGATATTATATCGAAGTTAGAAATACACATAAAGATAAAGTTCCGGAAGATTGGGTGCGGAAACAGACACTGGTTAGTGCTGAACGATATATTACGGAGGAGTTAAAAGAATATGAAGCAAAAATATTGGGCGCTGAAGAGAAAATTCAGATTCTTGAAGGCCAGATTTTTAATGAACTGATTTTTGCTTTGTCCGATTATATTTCAGCTATTCAGTTAAATTCCAATATTCTGGCTCGTGTCGATTGTTTGTTGTCGTTTGCAAGTTGTTCAACCAGTTATGGTTATTTCAGACCTGACATAAATGAGGCCAACACACTTGATATAAAAAACGGGCGGCACCCGGTAATTGAACATCAGTTACCAATAGGCGAATCATATATCGCTAATGATGTTTTTTTGGATCAGGAGGATCAACAGATTATTATTATCACCGGTCCGAACATGGCAGGTAAATCAGCACTTCTCCGGCAAACGGCTTTGATTGTTTTACTAGCCCAGATTGGAAGCTTTGTTCCAGCCGAGTCTGCGAAGATTGGTGTTGTCGATAAAATTTTTACCAGGGTTGGAGCATCTGATAATATTTCCTTGGGGGAATCTACATTCATGGTGGAAATGAACGAAGCTGCAAGCATTTTGAATAATGTCTCTGACCGCAGTTTAATTCTTTTTGACGAATTAGGGCGCGGAACATCCACCTACGACGGAATTTCGATCGCATGGTCGATTGTGGAGCATCTGCACGAACACCCGCGAGCAAAAGCAAAAACGTTGTTTGCTACTCATTATCATGAGTTAAACGAAATGGAGGGAGCTTTCCCTCGCGTTAAAAATTTCAATGTTTCCATTAAGGAAGTAGGGAATAAAGTGATTTTTTTGCGGAAGCTGGTTCGAGGAGGAAGTAATCATAGTTTTGGGATTCATGTTGCTGGAATGGCCGGAATGCCAAAATCTGTGATAAAAAGAGCGGAACAAATATTGAAGAAACTGGAAGGAGGGAAAGAAAAAGAGAATCTTTCAAAACCGTTGGAAGAAATTGGCGGAAACAGGGAAGGAATGCAGTTGAGTTTCTTTCAGTTAGATGATCCGGTGCTAAAACAAATCCGAGATGAAATTGCCCACCTAAACATCAATAATCTTACCCCGATTGAGGCATTAAACAAGCTGAATGAAATTAAGAAGTTAACGGGGTTGAAATAAAGTTTTGCGTTTTTTTTTCAATATTTTGTAAGAAAAAAAAATAGCCATATATTTGCATCGCTTTAAAAGAAACGTTCTGATAAATACGCGAGAATAGCTCAGTTGGTAGAGCACGACCTTGCCAAGGTCGGGGTCGCGGGTTCGAGTCCCGTTTCTCGCTCATCACGATATTCAAGGATGCCCGGGTGGTGGAATTGGTAGACACGTTGGACTTAAAATCCAATGATCATTATGATCGTGCGGGTTCAAGTCCCGCCTCGGGTACCATTGCGAGAATAGCTCAGTTGGTAGAGCACGACCTTGCCAAGGTCGGGGTCGCGGGTTCGAGTCCCGTTTCTCGCTCCCAAAAAGGCTTCACGATTTTGTGAGGCCTTTTTATTTATATAAAATAAATAGTGAAAGTCTGAATTTGTCTTCTTGCATAAACTTGTTTTTTCTTTTCATTATCTTTGCATTTAAAATTAGCAAACTAACCAAAATGAAAAAACAAATCATATTTATCTTATTTGTAATCAGCGTATTTTCTTCTTTTGTTTCTTGCAGAAAAATCGAACAAAAGACCGAAGAAACACAAAAATTTATCACCATAAACGGATCGGATTTAATTGCTCCCGATGGAAGTAAATTTTTTATCCAGGGAATCAATCTTGGAAACTGGTTAAATCCGGAAGGATATATGTTCCGGTTCGGAAGGGCAAATTCGGCACACTTGATAGATCAGGCTTTTCGTGAAATGGTTGGCCCTGATTTTACCAATGAATTTTGGACACAGTTTAAAAACAATTACATCACCCGCGAAGATATCAGGTACATAAAAAGTACAGGCGTAAATTCTATCCGTATACCATTTCATTATAAGCTTTTTACCGATGAAGATTATTTGGGTGTGACAGCCAGCCAGGATGGATTTGCACGAATTGACAGTTTGGTGGAGTGGTGCCGCGAATCGGAGTTGTATCTTATTTTGGATATGCACGATGCTCCCGGCGGACAAACCGGTGATAATATTGACGATAGTTATGGTTACCCGTGGTTGTTGGTGAGTGAAAAAAGTCAGCAATTATTTGTTGAAATTTGGAAAAAAATAGCCGGGCATTATAAAAACGAACCTATGATTTTGGGCTATGATTTGTTAAATGAACCTATTGCAACGCATTTTGAGAAAGACCTGAAAATGTTGAATTCGAGGTTAGAACCTTTGTATATGAAAGCTGTTAGAGCTATACGTGAAGTCGATAAAAATCATATTGTTTTACTGGGTGGTGCTCAATGGAACAGCAACTTCACCGTGTTCACCGATTCAAAATTTGATGATAAACTGATGTACACCTGCCATCGGTACTGGACAGATACATTGCAGGCCAATATTCAGGATTTTGTTGATTTTCGGGATTCTGTAAATTTACCGATTTACATGGGAGAAACCGGGGAGAATACCAATGAATGGATTTCGGCGTGGACACGTCTGATGATAAAAAATAATATTGGTTATCATTACTGGCCTTACAAAAAAATGGGGAGTTCGCGTAGTATGGTTACTATCCCAACTCCTGAAAACTGGCAGCAAATTGTTGATTTTACTGAAAGTACACGTGGAAACTATTCCGAAATCAGGGAAGCGCGGCCAGAACAGGAAGTAGTAAAAAAGGCAATGCTCGATTTTCTTGAGAACTGCAAATTCTCCAATTGTTCCCAAAACGAAGGATATATAAGGGCAATGGGAATGGAACCGTAAAATTTTCTAAGAAGTCATGTGACTGTTCAATCACCCTGATTTTACTTTAGGGTCTGTATTCTGAAATCTAAATGCAGACACAACATATTATTACATATGGAGTATATTTTTATTTTTCAATCAGTTTTATCAGTTTTCCGCGTGAAACTTGTTCTGAAAGTTCCATATTATTTAGCAATGCCAGCTCATTCATCTGACTCTGAGAAACTCCAAGTGATTTAAATGCATCGGCCAGTGTCCCCGCATTTTTTACAGAATGAATTTTTATCCGTTGGGGTTTTACATTTAATTTTGAAGCTTCGGTAAGACGATTGAAATTGGCCATTGTTGACTCAAAAGATTGCAGATAGTTACTAAAGTCTCCGGCTGACGAAACTCCGTGAAAAACATAAACAGCCCCGTTGTATTCAATAAAATACGATAAAACCTTAATGGTCTGTTCTGCCCCGGTTTGCTGATTTTGTGAAACCTGTTGCGAAAAAACTGATATAGCCTGTAAGCCGTTGATGCTTATGTTTTTGCTTTCCAGTGTTGTTAGGTTCAGTTCCTGTGCAACGGTTTGGGCGGCTTCTGCTGTCGTTTTTTGTTTGGCAAGCGAAAAAATAATTGCAGCTTTTCCGTCTTTCGGAGCCATTTGGACTTGTAATGGAGAATTTTCCAGTTGCCAACCTGAAGGAATCGGGAATCTAAATTTCATTTCAGGATGATAAAAAACGTCAGACTCAACATATCCTTGTCGCGGGTCCTCACCATAAACAATGCCATCAATCATTCGTAAATAACTATCTTCATTTACTTTCCAGTTGTTTGATTTCAAGCTGTCCTGCCATGAAGTGGCTCGTTTATTCACGTCTTCGTAGCGATCTCCCGGGTCGGGGTGAGTAGAATAAAATGTGGGAACACCGCCGTTCTCACTTTCCATTTGCATTTTATCCAGCACATGAAAAAAATCAGCCATTTTATGTGCATCGTAACCAATCTTTGTAGAATATTCAACTCCCAGCTTATCTGACTGCCGCTCGTTGTCCCTGCTAAATTTCAAAAATAATAATTGCATTCCCTGCATGGCGTAATCGGCAAACTGACGAAAATCTTCCGAAACAATCATACCTCCGGCCAGTAACAATTGCCCCAGTTGTTGTTTGCTTTGCTGGCTCGCTGTATGACGCGCTGTAACGTGTCCCATTTCGTGCCCCATTACACCCACCAGCTCGGCTTCGTTGTTAAAATGAGCCAAAATTCCCCGGGTAATGTATATATAACCTCCCGGTACAGCAAAGGCATTAATCACCGGAGAATCCAGAATTCGAAAGTGATATTCAAGATTGGGACGGTGCGAAATTTTTGCCAGCTCAGCTCCTTTTTGTTCAATAAAAGCCTGTAACTCGTCATTGTCGTATAACCCAAAAGTGGCGATTACTGTTGGATCGTATTGCGCACCCAGTTCAACCTCCTGAGCTTCCGACATCAACATCAACTGTTTTTTCCCGGTTACAGGATTTACTGCACAAGAGGGAATCAATAAAATTGTGGCAATAATCAAAATAAATTTTGATACAACCTGTGTCTTTTTCATAAAAATATTTTAATCTTTTTTGGAATGAATATAATATGTTCTTTGTATCGCGTTAATTTGGACTTTCGGCCTTTATAAGTAAATTTAGCTTTGTTTTATCACATTCAGAAATTTTTTATGGATATAAATATCAGATGCCTTTTTATAGCCTTCTTTACACTAATCCCTGTTTTTACTTTTTCACAGGAACAAGCTTTAAAATCAATTGTTCAAAACGATTTAAAAAGACATTTAACTTTTATTTCGTCGGACGATTTGCAGGGTAGAAAGGTTGGAGTGGGCGATGGATTAGAGAGGGCTGCTAAATATATCGAAAAGATTGCTCGTGAGAACGGACTTCAGCCGGTAAAAAACAGTTATTCCCAAAATGTTGGTATTATTTCCATTCGTCCGGATAATTCAAGTTCTTTTCTGAAAGTTTTAAATAAAGTGAAGAATAAAACTTTTGAAGCACCTGTTATTTGCATGGATAGGCACATTTTTGATTTGGATTTAAAAGGGAAGCCTGTTTTTGTCGGATTTGGAAATTATGACACCGCCGGGTATAACGATTATGAAGGTATAGATGTAGATGGAAAAGTGGTTTTAATTTCTTCCGGCGATTTGGAATCGTTTGGTGCGAACAAAGATTTTCAATGGAATTATCGATATGAACAAGAAAAGATGGAGGCTGCTTTTAATAAAGGTGCCGAAGCAGTGGTATTGATCACTAGTCCGGTTGACAAAAAGAATCAGGTTTTTCAGCAGCTCGAAAAATGGATAACCCGAAATAGTTTTACGTTACAAAATGAGAATATTGAAAATAGAAATAAATATTTTATTGCTACGCCGGAGTTTGCTGATTTTTTGCTGGGAGGAGGGCGTAAATACAAAGATTATTTAAAATCTATTATTAAGGAGCAAAAGCCCAATCCGCTTTTGCCGGAAAATAACGAGGTTGAGATCCATATTCAAAGAAGCGTTCAAATGTTTCACTCACGAAATATTTTGGGAATGGTAGAGGGGAGCGATGCGGTTTTAAAAAATGAATTTGTGGTTTACATGGCTCATTATGATCATTTGGGAATTGACGAAAACGGAGATGTTTTTAATGGAGCTGATGATAACGGTTCTGGAACAACCGTTTTGCTGGAAATGGCAAAAGCTTTTGCTTCTATGAAAGTTAAACCAAAACGAAGTATTCTTTTTTTGTGGGTGACGACCGAGGAGTTAGGAATGTTTGGCTCACGTTATTATTCCGAGCATCCGGTCATTCCTTTGGCGAATACCGTTGCCTGCATTAATATTGATATGGTGGGGCGGGTTTATGAACCACGCGATTCAGTGTGGAAACATTCGCCCAAAATGGTAAAAGATTTTGATGGTTTGTTTACCCTTATCAACGATGTGTGGCCGGAACTGAATCAAATCAGCAACTCTGTCTGCCATTCGCTTGGGTTAGTTCCCGATAATTCGCTCCCGGAGAATTTCCTTCGTAGCAGCGACCATTATTATTTTCATAAAAACGATGTCCCTATTTTGAATGTAGCAACGGGTTATCATGCCGACTACCATAAAGAGACCGATGAGGTTTCAAAAATTAACTTCAATAAAATGAAACGCGTGGCCGACTTTTGTTTTTTGGTGGGTTATGAGGTAGCAAACCTTGAAACTATTTCCAAAATTAAGATAGATGTGAATTAATTCTACTCCTGGTGTAAAAACGAAGGATCGGCAATGGGATTGTAAATTAAAAGCTGCCCGAAAAGAACAGCTTTTTTATATTTCTCCATGTTTTCATACTACCTCGCAGCCTTTAACCCTTCAGTAGTGGTGTAATATTTTACTATCATATTCGGTACTTCCCATTCCGGTAATTTCCCGTCGACCAAATATTGAAGATAATGTTCCATTACTTGTCCGAAATGAGCCTCGTGTCCAACTTTAAATTCATCAGGAATATTCAACTGCCATTGGGTGTCGCTGAGTTTTTGCAGCTCAATTCCCGGATATTTTGACGTCAGTCCTTGAACCGTGTTGTAAAGGAAACCTGCAAATTCTTTAATATCCATGTCCGGATTTGCTTCGATATACAATTGTGGTTTGTAATTTTGTTCTTCGCCTTGTTTAATAATCAGGTTACATTTTGTTCCGCGCATGATGGAGTAATGCGTGTCACCGGCGCCTTCCGGTGCCTGAAAATTCCAGATGACCGAAACTTTTGCGTGGATACCTTTTAATGTGTAGTTGATTTCACCATTGCTATACACTTTTAGTTTCCCGTCCTCTACGTCTTTCTGAAGATAATCCGGATATTCATTCAACCCGGTAACTTTCTCAAACATTTCGGGAG
Source organism: uncultured Draconibacterium sp. (assembly GCA_963677235.2). Taxonomy (GTDB): domain Bacteria; phylum Bacteroidota; class Bacteroidia; order Bacteroidales; family Prolixibacteraceae; genus Draconibacterium. Next base: position 168,337 of record CAXXPP010000001.1, read on the forward strand.
AGAGGTCGGTTGTCCAGCGTTTCCCTGAAAGTACGTTTACATCTGATTTGTTTAAGATTACTTGAGGAAAAGCTTCCCACTGAATGAGGTCAACCAGGTGTGTGGTAACATCTACAATGCCTTCGCCTTGTTGTTTGGTGTCGAAAAACCACGCCGGGCGTTTTAACGGGCTTCCCGAAACATATTTAAAAAAGTGATGAACACTTTCTTTGGTTATTGCCGGTTCTTCTTCAGTTCCGGTTTGTAATGTTCCAAAAACCTCAGGGCTGTTGGCAAGCTCGCGTTGCAATATGGTAGTAATTTCATTTCGTTCAGTCATGATATCATACAATAAAACACCTTTTTCTTCTGCTACTTTAAAAGCCTGCTCAAGTTTTGGAAATTCTTCCGGCGAAATTACCATGGGTTTATCAGCCAGAACATTGATTCCTGCTTCAACCGTTTTTAAAATATACTCTGTTTTTTTTGCGTTGTTACCGGCAGTTACCATAACATTACCGGGTTTTTCTTCCAGCATTTTTTCAAAATAATCGGGGCCGGTATATACTTTTTCCTCCCAGGCAGTCGGGTTCTCGCTACGGGTGTTGTAACTCTCTATTAACGACAGGTGGCCTTCTACATCAGGTCCTTCCGGAGCATAAACATAAACGGTTGGGGAAACCTGTTCGTACATGTTTTTTTGAACCAGTGCAGCATGAAAATGCCCCGGGTCAAGCGTCATAATTTTTACTTCGCTTTTTGCTCCTGTAAACATAGGTTTTGCTTCTTCTTTTTCTGATGATTTATTGCCTCCTGAACATGCCGAAAGAACTATGGCAACCAGTGCAATTATGGATAATTTCTTCATTTGGTTTGAATTTTAAATGGTTTCCGTGTACGTACACACAAAAGTACAATTTTATTTGATTTTGGTGAACGATAACTATTTTACCATTGCTTTTAAATGAGGTGAAAGTTTAATTTTCTATTTGGTATTTGATATTCGTATCGAAATTGGTGTAATGGATGTATTTTTTGTTTTCCATCCATAAAACCACGGTTTTTGCATCTTTCGGAAGATTCCGTGGAACATATGGCCTTACATTATCGAGTGTTGAGTTTTGGGTAACAGGTGTAATTTTCCAGTTTTTTCCACCATCGTTTGTTTCATATTTTTCAATTTCGAAAACACCATTTATTTCCCTGGAGAGATAAACTATATTCGGGTTCTGTGGATGAAGAGACATATTTCCCATATAGTGTGGCTCGCGTTCAATCTCGCCTTCGGGAGTTTGTGGAAACCATTTTCCTGCTTTGCAAAGTTCAGTGTCTTCCCACTTCCCGCCTTTGGAATTATACCAGGCGTAATGATATCGGTGGTCTGTTTCTTCCGGGTGACGGGAATACAGGATATAAGGAATTCCATTTTTTTCAACTACATCGGCAATCCATGCGCGTCCGGTTTCTGTGGTTGCCTCGTACACCAGCGAACCGTCTTCTATATTAAAAGGAAGTTCTGAAAGGTCACAAATTTTTGTTCCGTCGGCTTTCCAGAAAGCGCGATTTTCGTAATAGCAATAATAAACTGAATTGAATTCTTCATTTCGTGGATGACCGTTGGTGTAAATCATATGAATTTTTGAATTTCCGTCAGAAAAATATTTTGCATAGGGGCGGTTATTCGCGTCAAACGGCTCATTGCTTACAATTACATATTGTTCATCCCACGTTTTTCCGTTATCACCTGAAATTATCATGTTGGGTTTGTAGCCAATCCACCTGCCAAAAGAAAACAGCTTGTTCTTTTCGGCTTTTAAAACATATGGATTAGCATAGGTGAAGGTTTCCCTGGGAAATTTTTTAAGAAGATTTGCACTTGATGGTTTGAAAACGGTATTTCTCTGAAAAGAATGGACATCGGAACCATTGGTTGTAGTATTTAAAATAACTCCTTTATTGGTTGAATGCCAAGCATACATGGTAATGATATTCCCATTTGACAATACAGCAAAAGCCGGATTGTCGTGGTCATCTTCCTCCATTTCCGGATTAATGTTTTCAAATTCCTTTTCTCCTGTTTGAATATTTAGCGATGCGGTCTCAATCGAACCGTCCTTCTTTACCCAACCGGTAATAATTTTATCGGGTGAGTAATAAATTGCACGGGGGTCGGAAAACCAGCACCATGCGCCGTCGTTAGTTAACGTTTCGATAGAATTTACAACTTTTGTCTTTGTTTCTTGTTTCGAATTGCAACCATTAATGGTTACTATCCCTAACAGGATGATAAATAGCCGGAAATTACGCCAGAAAATGAATAATATGTCCATTGTATAAATGTAAAAATTCGAGTTTAAAATGATAAAGATATAAAATCAACAAGTTTTCCGGCCATCAATATTTTTAAAGTCGATGTTATAAACCTCTCCCGTGTTTAATGTAATGGCAGCTCCTAAAGGTGACAATTCCGGGGTTATGTCCATGATTTGAATATTTTTTATTGGAGAAAGTTCTTCTTTTGTCCATGGGGTGTTGTTGGTTTTATGTAGCATTACCAAAATCATAAGCTCCATAGGAGGGTTTTTCAGCATCCTTTTTTTGTGGGTATAAATAACGGTGCTTTCATCTGCCTCAGCATTTCTGTTTTGATGAACGAGGCTATCCGTTTTATCCCACCCGTTGTAAGTTATTAAAGCAAGTTGGCGCCCTTTTATAGAAGCTGTAATTATTTTTTTTGTTTCGTCTTCGAATTGATTTACAACAGCTTTTTCACCGTTAACATGTGGTAACCCAAAATGCCCGAGCGTAAGTTCATATTCAAATGCCAAACGCGAACGATCAATACGGATAACTCCGCCTGGAATGGTAATTTCGGCCAAATCGATAATATATCCTACGCCGTTGTTTGGCGGTTTTCTCATAATCGCCTGCCTATAGAGAATATTTTTTCGAACACCGTTAAAAAGCATGCTCTGCGAAATGCTGTATTTTCGGTTTGTATCAGAATCGTTTTGAATGGCCTGCCCCGTCAGGTAAAAGTTGATGTCATCACCCCGAACATCTCTCGGATCCTGACTGCGAAAATTATATTCCATGGCGGTTCCTCCGTCCGGATTTTGGTCTTCCCACGGGAAATGTGTATTGTAAGCCAGTTTTGAGTAATTGGGGTCATCGTAGTAAACTTTCCCCGGAATAATTTCAGAAGTACCTGTTGAGCCATGGTTAATCAGTACTAATCCGGGGCTTTCCAAAACCGTTCTTTTTGACTGGTTTCCCAGTTTTGCCCACATGCCGTCGTTTTCTTTTGCTGTCCAGAACGGAGAGTCGTCGGGCAAAGCAAGGCAAATAAAGGGCAGAAACATTAAAAACGGACTAGCTGCACAACTGTAATTCTGGATCATGTATTCTTTTTGTCCGTAAAAACCGAGGCTTGGAATATCGTTATCAAAAAATTCTTCGCGGGTAACGAATTGCAATAACGAACCTGAGCAAAGCCGGCGTGCCCACCCGGCATCAAGCAACGATTTGTTGCGTAACATAAAGGCCACCGGAAATGCACCAGAAACCCAGGTGCGATAACAAATACTTCGTGACCACATGTTAATATACCCGTCGCGGCCAAAAAAGCCTGTAAGCGATTCCATCAGTTTTTGAGCCGATTTTTCAATAATAGTTGCTATCTCCGGATAATATTCATCTCCAAAGGTACGGTTCCAAATCGTGGTATAAACAATGAATAAGCTGATAGAGTAATAATTATAGGTTTGTTCAAGATACCAGCCATCACCTGAATGATAGGATGCAACCCAAAGCAAATGGCTTTTTAGCAATTCATCGTCAATTTCATACCCATATTTTTTTAGAAATGAAAGCGTAATAATATTAAAGATTCTCCAGTTGTTTTGTGTGGTCCGGTGGTGCGCCCATTTTGAAATACATTCCACCATATCGTCTTTTTCTTTTTCCAAATATTGAGTCCATATGGTTTCGGGCATAAGAAGCAAAGTTTTAAAAAGTCCGCCAAATTCGCAGGTAAACTGATAATTGGAATCTGGTAATTCTTCAGGTAACGGCAGTGAGTTCGGGTGTCCGGGTGTAAATGCATTATAGATTTGAAGTTTATAATAATCGCGGAGTTTAATGTTGTTGATAGTAATCTCCGGATTGATATGAATTAATGGCCCGGCTAAAGTAAAAGTCCTTTCCAGTGCTTCAAATTCCAGAGAACGATAACGCCAGTCGGGGGAACCGGGTTGCGGATATGTTTTTCCAGGAATTTTTGGAAATGACAGGGGAGTATCTATTGAATCGATATTTTTGAATGCTCTTTTCAATAAATATGTTGCCAGTTCGATATAATGTTTTTTTGTCATCCCGGTCATAGGACTTCGTTGAAAATCGGGGGTGATTACTTTAAATGCATTTTCCATAAATAGAAGATTATTTTGTGAAATACAATCAATTATTGAATTGTTTTTTAGTTGAAATATAGTTTTTATCTATTTTAATAAATACATACTTTGAATGCAAATTGATTGAGATTTAGTCTTTTTTTTGCTTGAGTAATGAATTAAACACAGCTTCGCTTCAGCAAATTTATTTTGTAATAATATGTAAGGTATGTGGGAGAGCCTTCAAATGATTAGCAGAAATAAAAGCGCTATTCAACTTGTTGTAGCGCTTTTATTTGATTTTCTAACTAAGCATTAACTATAAATACAATTGTGGTATTAATAAAGTATTCTTATTGTTACTGTTCTACAAGTTCCCCTTCTCCTTCGCCATCTACCCATTTTAATGGTGGTATATTGGTTGAGGCTCCCGGGTAACCCTTATTCTGATTAATATGCCCAAGGCTATTGGAGTTAATAGCGGTTGCAGGTACCGGCCAAAGCGCAATCCATGGGGCGGCGGTATATGTATAGTGCGGAGCCACAATGTTTTCCCGATAGAAAACATTTTTTTCGATTACTCGGTCGTACCAGAAATTATCTTCTGTGAAGCTTTCCATTGAATACGTTTTCCCGTTATAACAGGTAATTCCGGTTTTGGCATATATAAAAGCGATTCTTGTGATTTCGGTTTTGCGCGGCTCCTCGTAATATAGTTCACGGGCGCGTTCATCAAGAATAGTCCCAATGTTCATATCTGCTGCAGTAAGTGGTTGTGCTTTTGCCCTGGTTCTTACAGTATTTACATCATTCGCAGCTAATCCAAGTTGATCTTTCCATATATAAGCTTCAGCTCTGAGGAGATAGGTTTCTGCCAACCGGTAACAATACCAATCTCCATAACCTCCATCAGGAGTTGCATCGGTAGGATCCGGAACATACAATTTGTAATACGGCCAGTTATACCATTGGCGAATACTATCGGAAACGAGTATTCCTCCGTTTTCATCATATTTTTGGATGTGTTCTCCATAATATGGATCCCCGACATCAAGCAGGCCCGGATGATTGTAAATCAAATCTTCCATATGCATCCAATTGGGAGATAAGTGACGCAGATCGGTATCGTCAGTCCATAAATCGTATTGGGAATAAGGTGTTGGCCTGCAACGTCCAATGCCGCGCCCGTATTTTGTAACATGGTCTATTTCAACTCCCGACACACCCAAAGGTTGATCTGTTAATCCTGCGTTTCCCAATGGTGTTTTTATTTTCCCGGGAGATAAACAGAAGGGGACAGTCTGTCGCATAATACTTATTTTTTCACTGGCGCCATCTTCGGTGAGTTCTTCACTTCCCACAAATAAATAGATTCGTTCCCTGTTTTCAGCCAGCGCTTTATTTGCTTCCTGGTGCAAATCCCAAACTACATCGTGAACAGGATCGTCTTTATCAACACCAAAGCGTTCAGTCATTAAATGATGGTATCCGTCATCAATAACGGCGCTGGAAGAAGCAATCGCATCATCAAATTCGCCAAGGGAAAGGTTTACTTTAGTTAGTAAATGGTTTACTGCTGCTTTGTTAATATCTCCAATCGGAACACCTTCTGATTCCGATTTTACCCACTGGGCAGCGAATTCCAAATCCTTTTTGCATTTTTGTAAAATGCTTTCCCTGGTACACGAATAAAAATCGAGTTTAGGCTCGGTGATTTCTGTCAGAATAAGCGGAACATCTCCAAATTGTTGGGTTAACCTGTAATATACACGGGCTCTGTGGAAATATGCTTTTCCTAAAATGTTGTTTCTTGTTGATTCGTTTGGCCATTCAGCCACATCTATTCTCGAAATAACAGTGTTTGCATATTTTATTCTGTAATAACCTTCTTGCCAGAACCACCCGATTCTGTTATAGTCGGCACTGTTAAGGTTTGCATCAGGTAGAATCTGTGCCGGTAGATCCATTGCCGGTCCTGTTTTATCGGTTGTTCCTTCAACGGCCACATCTGAGAAAATATTTTCAGTAATTTCTGGAGCGCCATCTCCGTAAAACTCGTGACGGGAATTTCTTAAACATGCAACCAAAGCAGCATTTAGCCCTGCTTCATTAACAAAGGTATTTTCAGGGGCATAAAATGATAGTGGTTCAGGTTTTAACCAGTCTTCGCTGCAAGCTGCACCGATTAACATTAATAAACTTAATAATGTAATTTTTATATTCTTTTTCATAGCTGTTTTCTTTTACAAGGTTAGGTTTAACTTAAGAGAATAAAAAGAAGGAGTAAAGGAATGTATTTCCGGATCCATCCATGTCCAGTTTGGCGACCAAACAAATGGATTCTGGGCAACAAGAGACAAACTGCAATTTATGATTTTGATTTTGCTAAGAATATCCTTAGGAATGTTGTAAGTTAGTGCTACATTGTCTAAACGGATGAAAGAACTGTTTTCCCAAACCTCAAAACCTGATTCATAACTTTCAACTCTTGCCCATTCATTACTTGGTTTTTCCGGAGTCCAGTATGGAGCATCAATGGATTGACCGCGATCATAAAAAACATCATTGTTTTTTTTGTGATTATTGGCTGCAAAGTAACCCAGGTATGAATACATTTTAATGGAAATATCCCAGTTTTTGTAACTTAAGTCATTCCGGAAACTAAGTCGGAATTTTGGATTTCTATGCCCTTGAAAAACTTTGTCATCATTAGTGTAATATCCGTCTCCGTCGAGATCCGCCAGTTTGAAATCGCCCGGGTCTCTAGAGTATTTATGAGCCTCTTCTGCCTCAGATTCCTGCCATATTCCTAATACTTTGTAGTCCCATATTTCATCGAGTGAATGTCCAATAAACCATTCATTGCCGATGTCATCAACTTCCTTTTCAACGCCGTTTTCATCAACAGTGGTGTCGCCATAAAGATGAACAATTTTGTTTTTATTATATGCCAGCGAAAAATTGGTTACCCAGTTAAAATTCGGCTTTTCAACGTTCCTGGTTGTAAGGGCAAATTCAATTCCTCTATTATCTATTTGTCCGAGGTTGGAGAAAACGCTTGTAAAACCGGTAATGTTGGGCAATTGTCGTTCAATCAACAGGTCTGTTGTTTTCATAAAATAGGCGTCAATATTTCCACGGATTCTTCCTTGCAAGGTTGAAAAATCGATACCGGCGTTGAGTGCACTTGTACGTTCCCATTTCAGGTTCTCGTTGGCCATCCTGCTGGTATATAACTGGGAAACATATTGTGGTGATCCGTCAATAATCAATACAAATTTTCCGGTGTTCAAATTTGACAGTGCATCATAAATTCCAACCCCCCGATTCCCATTTGTTCCGTATGAAACGCGAAGTTTCAAAAGATCGAGCGCCGAAGTTGTAAAAAAGTCTTCTTCGCTGATGGTCCAACCTGCTGCTACAGAGCCAAATTCAGCCCGGGGATGTAACTGTCCAAATGCAGAATATCCGTCGCGGCGGAAAGAACCGGTTAAGTTGTATTTTGATTTGTAGGTGTAATTTAAACGGGCAAGTAAAGCATCTCCTGTACTAACTTCGTCGTTACTCGAGATTTCAATATCTTCAGTAGCAGCTTGCATGCGATGATAACCCAATACGTCGCTGGGTTGAAACTGGCGACGTTCCATGTAGTCTCTCCAATACTTATACTGTTCAGCATTTTGTACAAAAGTAAAATCAAAGTTATGGTCGCCGAAAGTCTTGTTCCATTTTAAAATATTGTTGATTTGCCATTCAAAAATTGTTGTGTTTTGCCTGCTGGCTCTGCCACCTTCTTTGCCCCAGTCAAGATGTCCTGAAGAATACGAGTTGTATTCCCTGTTCCAATTAAAACGTGGAATATATTCGGAAGTGAAGGTAATTCCATAGGGTAGTGTTATCGTTGCGTAAGCTTTTGCATATAATGTATTGTATTTAAGGAAACGTTCGCGGTAAACTAAGTCAAGCCAGGGATGACGAGAGTTTGAAACGTTCCCGGTAGGAGCGTACATTATGGTTGTTCCATCCTCTTCATAAAAAGAAGAATATGGAGTATTCATCACCAGGTTATCATTTGCAACAATGGGACTTTCATCGCGCACTGCAAAACTGGTGTTTGTTCCTACTTTTAGAAAGTCGGTTATTTTTGCTTCCAGGTTCAATCTTGAACGAATTGTTTTGAATTCTTCATTATAACGTATTCCTTCATTGTTAGTGTATCCTAAAGACCAATAATAGGATACTGCATCAGTTTGCCCCGACAAGCTTACGTTGTAGTCTTGTGTGATGCCATTTTGGTACTGATAATCCATCCAGTCTATCGTTTTTCCGGCTTTATAATTGGCAATCTCTACATCGGAGAAGCCAATTCGGTTTAGCCAGATTGCATCCAAATCCGTTGCAGCAGAAGAACCGTCATAAGCTTTCCATTCTTCTAATGTTACACCATTGGGAAGATTGTTAGAGCTATTATAATAGCCAGGCCCCCTGTCGTTTTGGTGGCGTTCGTTGCTTTCAAATCCTGCGATTCTCCATTGTATAAAATCGTCGGCTCCCATTGGCTCTCGGCGGGCATTTGAAAGTGTAACAATTCCCACGCTTGTAGAAAGATTAATAACCGGTTTACCTTTTTTCCCTTTTTTGGTTGTGATAATGATTACTCCGTTTGATGCCCTTGAGCCATAGATTGCTGCAGAAGAAGCGTCTTTTAATATGTCGAAAGATTCAATATCAACAGGGTTAATATCCGAGAGGTCACCGTAGTAAATCATTCCATCAACAACTACCAACGGTGCATTTGCCCTTTTCTGAGGATCCAGTGTTCCGTCGCTATCTCTTTTTCGAATTGAAGTTTCACCTCTTACCAACATATCTTTTGCATCGCTAAGACCTTTTGCGCTTGTACTCAGGCTGACACTCAGGCCAGGAAGCGTTCCCCGTAACATACTAGTCATGTTCGAAGTGGCTTCCTTTTCCAACTTTTCTGCATTAATCTGTGAAACAGCTCCGGTTAAGTCCTTTTTCTTTACCGTTCCATACCCAATAGCAACAACTTCTTCCAACCCGATTACATCGGCTTCCATGGAAACATTAATTGAAGATTGGTTACTAATTTCAACTTCTTTTGTTTTCATACCAATGAATGAAAAAACCAAAGTATTTGCATCACCGGAAACTTCAAGGGTATATTTACCATCGATATCGGTAACAGAACCAATGGTAGTCCCTTTTACTACAACAGTTACACCGGGAAGTGGTGTATTTTCGGCGGTTACAGTTCCGGTAACCGTTTTTTGTGCCATTACATTACTAACTGATGTAACGACCAGCATTAGAAATATTAACAGTTTTTGCATAAATTAAAGATTTATAGGTTATTAGTTATTTATAATCGAAATCGTTTCCGATTACATTTTGATAAAAAATTTATACGAAAGTCAAATCGATTTTCTTACATAGGCATCTGGTTTACTATTTTAAATTACCGGGAGAGAATCAGGATTTTTATTCCTGTGTCTTTTTGAAGTTCATGATTTTATTTCTTATATGTGTAAGCTATTGATTTAATGATTTTTGTATTTCGTCTGCTTCTGAATGAAGTTGACTCTATTTTCCATATATTTTAAATTTTGTTAATGGTAAGTAATAAGTTGTAATGTCGTTATCTTTTGAATACCAGAGTTTTTATCTTGTTGAGTTTTGTATACAAAATGTTTGCTACTTAAAGCCTTGTCAATCATAATCTGTCTTTCGTCATTCCAAATTCATTTCGGAATCTGCTTCAAAAAAGAGATGCTGAAACAAGTTCTGCATGACGGGGCATCAGAAATGCGCTGACACGACATTCGTTTGCTATCTTAAGATATAATCAGTTCCATAAGGATACCTCTGTGGTCTGCTCAGCATCGCATTTGCTATGTCGTTATCAATAAATTTTTCTGTCTCCGGATTCCATCTTAGTACTCCCGGAATTTTCATTGCAATATGGCTGATTAAACACACGGTGCAGGCTCTGTGCCCTATTTCAACAGGAGAAATGGGTTGTTTTCTTGATTGGACACAATCCAGCCAGTTGCCATGTTGTTCTTCACTCACATATAAATGAATCTCATTTTCACCAATTTGCGATTTCAAAATATCCTCACTACTTGCATCAAGTGCTTTGGTTGAACCTTCAGGAATCGGGTCGCTGGCTGTTGCGCGGTAAGCCCCACGGGTGACAAAAATCCAGCCGTCTGTTCCTTCGTACCTGATTCCGTTTGGAAAACCGCCACTGGTATAAACTGTAATTCCGTTAGCATACTCCTGTTTTACCATAAAATCGCCATGTACGTTCCAGCTTCCTGATTTCGGAAATTGGGCAACCGCTTCTACTGAGATTGGACCTGTATACTCGGTGTCCATTCCCCAGGCAGCCGAATCGTAATGATGCTGTCCCCAGCCGGTAATCATTCCTGCTCCATAGTTCTCGTGACGCAACCATCCTGGTCGATCGTATCCTTTTTGCGGATGTACAAGGTTTTCGGTGTAAGCAACTTCGGGTGTTGAGCCCAGCCACATATCAAAATTCAGACTTTTTGGGATAGGCATTTCTTCAAAAAGAGGTCCTGATGGATCGCCCGGAAGTCCGATTTTCACTGTATGAACTTTCCCTATTCTCCCATTTCGGACTAACTCTGCAGCTCTTCTAAACTGAGAAGACGACCGTTGTTGAGTGCCTACTTGCAGAATCACTCCCTGTTGGTGCACAATGTCGCTTAATAATCTTCCTTCGGCAATGGTTAGCGATGTTGGTTTTTGCAGATAGATATCTTTGCCGGCCAAAGCGGCTTCAATAGCCGGTTGCGAATGCCAATGATCGGGCGTACTTATAACAACGGCGTCAATATCTTTATTTTGAAGCATTTCTTTATAGTCGGCATACATTTTTACATCTACGGCGTTATCGCTGCCGGTTTTCTTATTGTAAAAACTCTCTATCAACTTTTTCCCGTCTTCCATCCGGTTGCTGTCTAGATCGGAAACAGCTAAAAATCGCGCCACATCATGTTGCCATACTCCGGGCATATCGTGTCCGCGGGCAATTCTTCCGCAGCCAATTTGCCCGATATTTATTTTGTTGCTGGGAGCGCTTTTCCCAAATACCGTTGATGGGACAATCGTCGGAATTATCATTGTTCCGGCGGCTGTGGTAACCGATTTCTTGATAAAGTTTCGTCTTTTCATAATCTTATTTTTAGTTTAGTTATTATTCGCTTTTGTATATTTCAAATTGTCCGACAATATCAGCCTGCATTGAATCTCCGGAGTGAACTAATACCCGGTATTTCAGCTGAATTTTTTCTCCTTTTTTTAGAGAAGTGGATGTATCATTTTCGGGCCAGTACATTGGCGTAGGCGAGATGAAACCATAATCGCGCGTAAACCATGGGGCCGGAAACCACTTGTTGGAAGGATGTTGCAAAATTGCCAATCCTTCATTTTGCCCCATTCTTTTTCCATAACAATCAATCCAGGCAGAAGCTTTACCAAATGTGTTTTTTTCACTCATTTCTCCTTCTGAATTTAGCATTGTTCCGCCGTTTATTACAGCTAAATCCGGGTCAATTCGTGCGCTAAATAATGAATGGTTGGTTTTGTCGATTGTAATATTCTGAAGCATTTCCATTGTAATTTCAAAATCGATAATGAAAAGCTCTTTTGAGGGTGCGCTTACTGTTATTCTCCTGATGTCTTTAATCGGCGCCTCTGCTCCTGGTCGCTTCCAGATACACTCATTCTCGACTACTGCTTTTTCTCCGTCCGCTTCCAGAATGTCTTCGCGTAAAGAAACTATTTGCCCGCGATCCAATCCTTCCTGCCAGTAATTTCCGCCATTAACTTTGTCGCATCCGAAAAATAACGAACTGTGGTGCGGATAATTGGCATTTCGAATGGAAGTAACACTGGCGTTTGACGGGCCGTTTACCGGAAAGAAAAATGGATATTTTTCAGATTCAGAGAAGATGTAACTGGTAAATAAATTGCCATTTACCCTGAATTCAATTTTATTTCCTTTTTTTTCTGCGGTTATTTGCGATGCTCCATGATTGGCTTGTAAGAACAATCCGGCCAAAATACATATGGTTAAAAAGATCTTCATACTATTCTGAAATTTTTAAAATTGGCATTTGAGAAAAACTTTGCCAGTACATTTCTGCGGTTTCTGCATCCATTTCCCCATCAAAAACAACTACACGGTATTTTAGCGTATATTCTTTTTTAGGTTCAAGTTGCCAATCATCGTGGCGGATAGGGACAAACTCGAAATACATGTCGCCTCTGCCCGCGTTTGCATCCAACGGCCACACTCGCATGGGTTCCGGATGCATCCGGTTTGAAGAATGACTTAAAAACAATAAGCCAGAGCGTCCTTGTGGAGTACTTGATTCTCCTTCAACAATACACCATTTTGCATACGAGCCGTCAGCATCCAAACGGGTTTTTCCATCAGAGGTCAATACTGTACAGTTATCTTTAGTCCATCTTTCAGTGGCGCGGAAACCAATTCCGCCGCCATACCGGTAAGCTTCCAAAAGAATACCGTTTTTTAAAGGGCTGTTTAACGAAGTTGTGTAATCAAACATGTAAATATCGCTGCCAAGGTTCCATGCTCTAACGTCAAGAATTTCATTCATTGCAACCTGATCTTCGCCTTTGGCCCCAAAGTCAATGTGTTGTTGCAGGGCTTTAAACCCGCTGTAAATATTCCCCTCGGTTTGCGAAAGAAACCCCGCGAATTTTACCGTGCCTTCCCCTGATCCCAAATTCCAGAAATCGACATGGCGGCCATCGATGCTGGTTTTTGTCCAGGGCCCCCAAATGCCATAATGATGATAATGATCAGGGGGTTGAATCCGCGAAAGTATTTCACCTCCGGGCGACCAAACCGGATGAATAAATCCAGAACGTTTAAATATCGGGTCTATACTATCTGGAGGGAAAGTTATTGCAAACCGGTAACTTAATATGGGCTTTTCATTCGTTGAAAGCGCAACATCTTTATTATCCTTTTTTAATGTTATATGTTGAACTGCTTTTGGCGCTTCTTCATTCCGTCTCAAAACAAATTCTTTTTTTTCTTTGGGTTCTGTTATATCGTTGAGCAGAAACCAAAGTTGTGTTGAATATCCCATTTCGAGTTGACACGGAACTTCAACTTCTTTCCCGTTTTGAATCTCATATAACATCAGGTTTCCTTTGTCGGTATTGTAATTTATTTTGTCCAGCGGAATTGAAACCGGGACATTAATCCTTTTTTCTCGGAGTTGAATTGAAAATCGTAACAACTCCTGTGCAGAAGCAAACAGCGAAAGAAAGAGTAACAACGGAATAAGAAAGTATTTCATTTTAAGAGTAGGTTTTAATTGGTTTTAATATTTAGTTCCGACACTGTTTGAATGACAGTTTCTTTAAACATGTTAATATTTTCTGTTGAAACATTTGGCGGCACTCCTCCTCCACACGACCAAATTACTCTGTTTGTATCACCAAATTCATGAATCATTTTTATTGTTTCTTTCTTTACTTGTTCCGGAGTTCCGGCAGCTAAAATATCGCGCGGCGGCAGGTTGCCTATTAATGCTACTTCTGGCCCGGCGAGATCTCTTATTTCTTTCATAGAGTGTTCAAAACTGAAATTGAAAAGTTGTACACCCATTTCTTTCAGGTATGGAGTGGAAATCAGCCCTTGTGCATCGTTGTGGAAAAAATTGAGTTTGGAATTAAATGCTGCAAATATTTTTTTGATATAAGGAACAGCAAATTCTTTACATTCATCATCGCCAACAAAGCCTACTATATCATCCAGGAGCAGAATTCCTTCGACAGACGGGAATTTTTCTTTTTGGTATTGCACCCAGTTGATAGTAAATTGGGTGATAATATTGAGTAACCTGTGAGAATTTTCAGGATCCATCATCAAGCTCATCAAAAATTCTGTAGTTCCCATTAAAAAAGAAGCAATGTTTAAAGGTCCTCGGGCAATAGCAAATTTTATTTCGTGCCCCATCTGCTGTATTCGTTTCTGGTAATTAACAAGCCGTTGAATAATAAAAGGCAGAAGCCCGTCGGTTTTAGGATTTGGAACTTTTAAATTCGTTGCTTCCGAAATATCGTTAATAATTCTGCCGGCATGTGGAAGATTATGTTCATTCCATACCAGTTTTGCCCCAAACGCGGAAGGTTCTGTACACATTCCAAATTCGGACCAAAATCCGGGGAGAAAAATAATGTCAGGAAATGTTTCTACAGCTTTTTTATTGGTTTGAAACCAGATTTCTTCCGAAGAATAATATTGTAAAGTTGATATCCCTGCCCAACCGGGTAGCCACGGACTATCTATGATAAAACCGGTGGTTGGTTTTTCCGGAGTTTTGCCGTTTACAATTTGCAATAATAGGTTCCAATGTTCATTGGTCATAAATTTAGGTTGTAGTTTATACAAATATAGGAAGTAAAGATATTGTTCGACAGTACTTTTTTTGCAAGGTGTTGTATTTTATTTGCAGAATAATTAATATTGAATTATGAAAATGATGCATGAATATATCGACTTTCCGGGGCGTCTTGCAATAAAAGTAAAAAAACGTGAAGAGCCTGGTTTTACATATCCGTGGCATTTTCACAGCGAATTCGAATTGTTGTATGTAATTGAAGGAACAGGAACCAGCTTTGTTGCGGACTCTATTCAACGCTTTGAGTCAGGAGATTTGGTTTTGTTGGGAAGTAATCTTCCACATTTCTGGAAAAACGATGAATCATATGAAGAAGAGGGAAGCCGGAAGAAAGTGAAATACATTGTTATTCAGTTTCCCGATGATTTTTTTCAGGACCAGATCTCGAAATATCCGGAGTTTCGTTTGATTGGCGATTTGCTGGAACGTTCTACCCGGGGAGTTCGTTTTCAGCCTCAGGTAGTTTCTTTAGTTTCTGAGATCATGCTTAAAACAACAGAATCCAAAGGAATTGAGCGTATTATTTTGTTGATGAGGATTTTACAAATGCTAGCCGAGTCAGATGATTATACCTTGCTTGCAGGAGAGTATTATCATCCGGAAAGTTTTGAGATGGATGGTGACCGCCTGACACGTGTAATGCACTTCATTAGTACTAATTATCAATATACTGTGAAATTAGAAAAAGTGGCAGAAATGGCTCACCTTCATCCGTCTGCATTTTGTCGGTTTTTTAAAGAAAAAACAGGAAAATCGTTAATGGAATATGTAAATGATATGCGGGTAAGTTACGCATGTAAGCTTATTATTGAAGGGAAACAGACTGTCTCTCAGATTTGTTTTGAGGTTGGCTTTAACAATCTTTCCAATTTTAACCGGACATTTAAAAAACAAACCGGTTTTACACCAACGGAATATTACAGGGAGTTTAATAAAAAGTGAGCTTCTATTTGTAGAAAGAGAAATGTTCGTGTCCGTTTATTGTTGGTTGTAAAACAACTTCTTTTCATTTGTAATCCTCCAGAAATGAATTAATTCAGCCTTGTTTCCAGTTAAGTTATAATCGTAAACATTATGCCAGTCCAATACGTAGCAGTCTTTGGGAACAGCTATAATATTTTCTTTTGAATTGGCCATCTTTTCAAATGCATTTCTTTCACACTTATTTTCACCAATTCCTTCCATATCAACTATGCTCAACAGAAGCAGAAAAATGACTATTCCTGATAGGTAAAATTTTCTTTTTGTTTTATTTATGTGGTTGATTACTATATTAACAGATGCACCAAAAAGATAGAACAGTGCAATGTTTACAGGAATAAATGTATCGTAACGAATAATATTTGGAC
Organism: uncultured Draconibacterium sp.; assembly: GCA_963677235.2. Lineage (GTDB taxonomy): Bacteria > Bacteroidota > Bacteroidia > Bacteroidales > Prolixibacteraceae > Draconibacterium. The sequence continues at coordinate 184,549 of CAXXPP010000001.1, forward strand.
GGTATGGCCGATAACCGCCAAATGGTAACAATAAAATGTATATAAGTGCAAAAAAGGCAATCCACACCGAAGCCCTGATCAGCTTTTCCTTGCCGGGATAATTATTCTTTTTTATAAGGGAAATGTTTATCCCGATAATAAGAAGCATTAAAGGAAAACCAGGTGAATGGGAAAGTTGTGATAAAATTCCTTTTGGAAGTAATAAAAACCTTTTGACCAATGGTATTGCTTCTGATGCAAAGCTTGAATCGTATAACCCTAAAAACAAGGAATACAAGCTTAGCAGATTAATAGGTATCAATAAAATATATAATGATTTTGGGATAGTGTTCATAACAATATTTATGTTCTTATTTTTTGAACGAACCCGATAATCGAGAAAAATGAAGAATGAAATTAAAAGAATAACAGGAGGGGTTAAAGGCCCGGTAAACGGTAAAACAATTATTAAGGGTGCCAGTAAAATATAATGAATTGCTTTCAGGGGCCTGTTTTTTTGAATCCGATTAAAAACCGGATAGAAAAAGAGCATTAACAAAACAAGCGGCAGAGCATAAAAAAATGTATATGCAATGGATTTATCAATAATTCCCATCCGGCTCCAGTAGCCATAAACCTGAAATAAGGGTGTAATAATAAGGACATTTACCAGAAATTTTTTGCTAAAAAATTTTTCGCCTGAAATAAACAGAGCCAGAGTAAATATAAAAAGTATTTGAATTATTGTTTTTATGAAAGCACTGGCCAAATAAACAGAAGAAATAGGGGAAGTAATTTTTTGAAGAAAAAGAGGAACATTTCTGAAATATTCTTTTAACAGTAGGTGTGAAAAATAACGATTCGGGTTGAATTGCTTTTCCCCTGTTTTTAATACTTGAATCCCCAAAGGATCATTCAGTAATTTTTGTACATGTTCATCAGGGCAAACACTAACAGTAATATCTCCAAATAATGGAGTATTGTAGTATTGAATAAAAGAAAAGACAAAATCACTGGTTAACAGGATGAAAATCAGAACGAGAAAAAAACGGTTTTTTTGCATAAAACTGACAGGATGATTTTATTCCGTTAAAAATAAGTAACAATTTTATTTGCATCCTTACTTCTGGAATAAAGTTTTCTTTTTGATTTGAAAACTGTAATTCATTTTTAATGTCTTACTTTAGAAGAGTTAAAAAGATAAAGCCAAAAACTAAATCATGAATCGAAAGTATCTCCTTTTTGCTGTATTTCTTTTTCTGAATTTAATGATTAATGCACAGGAAGTTGAATTTAATCCTGACGATTGGGAAAACCCTGCTGTTTTTGAGAAAGGGCAAAATACCCCACATGCATTTCATATTCCGTTTTCATCAAAAGAGGAAGCGCTAAGAAACCGGGTTGAGAAGAATACGAATTACCAATTATTAAACGGGGCGTGGAAATTCAAATGGGTCGAAACTCCGGCACAGGTACCTCCGGATTTTTGGCAGCCCGATTTTGAGGTGAAAGAATGGAAAGAGATACAAGTCCCGTCAGATTGGCAAATGGAAGGTTACGGTCATCCCAAATTCAGGAATGTGGCGCTCTCGTTTGAAAGCGATCCCCCGAATATTCCTGATTATTACAATCCAACGGGCTGTTACAAACGCAAATTTACTGTACCTGAAGGCTGGGAAGATAAACAGGTAATGCTGCGTTTTGAAGGTGTAAAATCGGCTTCATATGTATGGGTAAACGGGAAACGCGTTGGATATAATCAAGGTGGTTTTGAACCTGCTGAATACAATATTGCCCCGTTTATTAAAAAGGGCGAAAATGATTTGGCCGTGGAAGTAATTCGATTTTCAGATGGTTCGTATCTTGAAAATCAGGATATGTGGCGGCTTTCCGGTATTTTTCGTGATGTAAAACTGTACGCCCAGCCCAAAACGTTTATCCACGATTTTTATATTGTAACAGATTTAGACAAAGAATATAAGGATGTTATTTTAAAAGTAGAAACAGATATAAGTAATACACTTCAGGATTCAACGGTTTGTTCTCTTGAAATTGATGTTTTTGATGATAATGGTGTCTCAATCTTGTCAAATGGTTCTTCTTCTGTAAAAGTCACAATTGCCGCCGATTCGTCAAAAAAAGTTTTAATTTCTGCTCTTATTATTGATCCTCCAAAATGGTCGGCAGAGTATCCGAATTTGTATACTATTCTTTTCCAGCTAAAAAACAGCGAAGGCAAAATATTGGAAGCATTCACTCAAAAAACAGGTTTTCGCGAAGTAGAATACAAGAATCATATTTTAACGGTAAACGGAGTTCCTGTAAAACTGAATGGCGTTAACAGCCACATGCACGACCCGGAACATGGTCAGGCAGTTCCGATACAAACACTACGAAAGGATTTGATCTTGATGAAGCAATTTAATATCAATTGCGTTCGGACCTGTCATTATCCGCCAACGCCTGAATATATTGAAATGGCGAATGAACTGGGGATGTATATTTTTGATGAAGTGGGCGATGAGGCGCATTCAAATACACAACTTTCAAAAGACCCCGCGTGGACAGAAATGTATAAAGACCGTGTAAGAAAACTGGTTTATCGCGACCGGAATAATCCTTCGGTAATTGTTTGGAGCGCCGGTAATGAATCGGGGAGCGGAAATAACATTAACGAAGTGATAAAAACCGGAAAGGAAATTGATCCAGGCAGACCGGTCTGGATGTACGGCGGAAATCAGTTTTATATTCCATTTGAAGATCTGGTGGGGCCGCGTTACTGGGATCCAATTGATTATAAAAACCTGGCAGAAGGAAAGGTTTTGGCAGAGAATGATAAACGTGCTTCGTTTATGGATGAATACCTGGCGGCAACCGGAAATGGGTTGGGGGGCATGGATGAATACTGGGAGTGGATTTGGAAATATCCACGCTTAACCGGAGGCGCAATTTGGGATTGGGTTAGTCCGGGGGTAAAAACTCCCCGTTGGATTTTACCCGATTTGTCAATTCATCAAAATGATGGGCAGATTATGGGGCGCCCTGACTTTGAACAGGGAGCTCATGGTTGGGGGCTTCGTTTCTCCGGCAACGACGATTGGGTCGAGTTTTATCGCGATAAAACCCTTGATATTACCGAAAATCAAATTTCTATTGGGTTTTGGGTGAAGCCGTTTGAAATTCCACAGCCCAACACTTTTCTTACCAAAGGGAAGCATCAATACGGAATTAGAATGGAAAATAAGGAAATACTGGAATTTTATATTTACAGCAACAAGCGAATTTCTGCAAAAGCAAAAGTTGGAGAGGATTTTTATGAAAACTGGCATCATATTGCAGGAATTTATGACGGGAGGTATTTAAAATTATACATTGACAGAACCCTGGTTTCCGAAACCAGATTTAATGGAAATATCAATCATACTCCTTTTCCACTTTGCATTGGACGCGAGGCTGACACACAAGATCAGGGAGAATACTCGGGAAGGTTATCGAACATGATAATAGATGATGTGCGTATTTTCGACCGGGCGGTTTCTCCTTCCGATTTTGAACTGCCGGTGAGTGATGAAGTTTTGGCGCTCGATTTTGAGAGCGATAACAAAGAGGGGGATTTCTTTTCTGTGGGATTAGGAGGCCGAACTTACGGAATAATCTGGCCTGATCGTGAAGTTCAACCTGAAATTCAACAGATAAAGAAATCAGGGCAACCTGTTCAATTAGAAGCTGTTGATATTGAAAAAGGGATGATTAAGATTACCAATCGTCATCACTTTAAAAATTTAAATGAACTCGCCGGAATATGGGAATTAACAGTGAACGGAGATGTAAGCCAGCGTGGTTTTTTTAACATTAATTTACCGGCTCAGGAATCAAAATTAGACACAATTTCGTTCCGTATGCCACGGGTTGAAATAAATTCAGAGTGTTTTCTTACGGTTTCTTTTGCTCTGAAAGAAGCAACAAAATGGGCAGATGCCGGACATGAAATTGCATGGGAGCAATTTAAAATACCAACAGAAGTTTATAATCTTGAAAATGAGAATAAAAAAGGGAATGTGCAGGCTACGGAAAGTTCGAAAGAAGTAGTTGTTATCGGGAATAATTTCAGGTATGTTTTTGATAAGGGAACAGGAGAAATTAATTCTTTTCGGTTTAATGGTAAAGAGTATTTGGAGAAGGGGCCTGTTTTTAACGTTTGGAGAGCGCCATTGGCAAATGATATTGATCCCTGGGGAAGAGATGCTTACGGGAAAAGCAAAATAACAGAAGGGCTTGGACGAAGTATTGACAACCAGTTACGAACTTTGGGGATGCGCGACCTTATTCCGGAGGTAGTTAGTTTTGAAGTTGTAAAAAGTTCGGGCGACAAAGTTGTGATAAAGATTAAAGGCTTTTCAAATTCTTCTTTGCCTGCTAATAGAAGGCTAAACGGGAGTGGTTATTTTTCAGCCTTTCAGCGAAATGAAACCTGGTCTGTTTTTTCTGACGGAACGATTGAACTGGAACAGGAAATCATTCCGCACGGGCCAATGCCTGACATGTTACCTAAAATTGGATTACAATTTCAGTTGCCAAAAGAATTTAAAAATGTAGAATGGTTTGGGCGCGGTCCTTTTGAAACTTACCCGGATCGGAAAACCGGCGCGAAAGTGGGGATTTATACATCGGATGCTGATGAAATGTATACATCTTATATTGTTCCGCAGGATTATGGAAACCGTACCGATGTTCGCTGGATAAAAGTTCAGAATGCAGATGGAAAAGGGCTTTTGATAAAAGGTGGCGATTGGCTGAATTTCAGCCTTCATAAATATTCAACTGATAATTTGTCGCGGGCAATGTACACATATCAATTAAAAGAAGCGCCCAATACTATTTTAAACGTGGATTATGAGGTCTCCGGTGTTGGGGGAACAGCTATCCGGCAGTTGCAAAAATATCGTGTTAGAGCCCATGTGGGGAACTATAAATTAATAATAACACCGTTTTAAATCTTCAGGGATAGGTGAATCTTGATTTGCTGAAGAATGATGCGATTTTCAAATCGCATCACCCGCTAGAAAATCAAGGTTTGATAAAACTTTACTCATTCATCTTTCCCGATTTCACGTGAACCGTTGCCTTTCTCAAGTCCTACGTTTAAATCACCAAGTTCTGCCCTTGCTGCTTCCACAAGCTTCATAATTTTATCTGCTTTCTCAGGATAATATTCAATTACATTAAATTGTTCCCCGGGGTCGCGCATCATGTTATACAATTCAGGTGTTTCTACCTTTTTGTTTACTCTCGGACCTCCGTATCCATCTTGTCCAGGTTTGGCGTCGTAAGAAGCCCAGGTGTGCGGCAGTACCAATTTCCAGTTGCCTTCCCGAACTGCATTCAAATTGTTCTTTCCATAGTAGAATAAAATATTTTTACGAGGTTCTGTATCAAAATTGCCTTTCCAAAGTTCAGTAATATCAACGCCGTCAATCTTTAACTCAGGTAAATCGGCACCGGCAAGTTTTGCAAAACTTGGCAGAATGTCAATAGAACATCCCAGTTTATTGCAAATAGTTCCTTCGGGTATGTGCCCCGGCCATTTTATTATAAACGGTACTCGTTGTCCGCCTTCCCAACTGGTCGTTTTTCCTTCACGTAGTCCGCCTGCAGAACCGGCATGATTTCCATAATTCAACCAGGGGCCATTGTCGGTTGTAAAAATGAAAACAGTATTCTCCGCAATTCCGTTGGCTTCCAAAGCTTTTGCTATTTCACCTACACTCCAGTCTATTTCTTCCATTACATCGCCATACTTTCCTTTTTCTGTTCTCCCACGGAATTTGTCGGAAACGCCTAACGGAATATGGCCCATGCTGTGCGGAACGTATAAGAAGAAGGGTTTGTCGGCGTTCCGGTTGATAAAGTCAACTGCTTTTTCAGTGTAAAGTGTGGTAAGCGTGTCCTGTTTTTTTAATGAAGTAATATAATCAATCGGTTCATTTCCTTGTATTAACGGGAGTTTTGGGTTATTTTTTCTGTGATGACCATCAGGAACCGGATTTCCAACATCATCCAGCGGCCACATGTCATTGGAATAGGGGAGTCCAACATATTCATCAAAGCCGTTTTGCAGTGGGAGAAATTTTTTGTGATGTCCTAAATGCCATTTTCCGAAAATAGCTGTTGTATAGCCTTTATTCTTTAACATCTCGGCAATGGTGGTTTCATTGGGATTAATACCAACGTTACTGGAAGGAAACAAGGCTCCAGAAATTCCAATTCGGTTGGGATAGCAACCTGTTAAAATCCCCGCTCGCGAAGCACTGCAAACAGGTTGGGCAGCATAAAAATTAGTAAAACGCATTCCGCTGGCGGCCATCTTATCGAGGTTTGGTGTTTTAAAACCGGTCGCGCCATAAACGCCAATGTCGCCATAACCCATGTCGTCGATAAAAACCAATACAAAATTTGGAAGCTCGTTTTTGTTGGCTTTTTCATTTGATTTCGGTGAACAGGAAACAATGGTGAAGATTGTTACAAAAATCAGAAAGTATAATATCGATTTCATAAAAATGGTTTAAATAGGTTTTTTGTTATTCAGGAATAAAAATAATGTTTTTATTTCATTTTGCTTAACTTTATAGTACGCAACCTTTTTATGTATTTGAACATCTGTTATAAATGATTAAGCCAAAAAACGATGAAACGAACAGTAACTCTTTTTCCTGCGGTTATTTTTCTTTTCCTTTTTTCATGTGAAAATGATCCGTATTCTGAGCTCGAATTTATAAATAACGGAACATTGTTGAAAGAAGTAAAAATTGGAGGAGAAGCATATTCTGAATACACATACAATGAAACGGGTTTGGTACTTGAAGAAAAAAGTAAGTTTCATTATTCCAAATATGAATATAATAATCAAAACCAGCTAATTCATTCTGATCATTACTGGGATGAAAGAATTGCCAGCAGCAGTTCTGCTGAGTTGAATGAGGCAATGCAACGCACAGAATGGGTAAGCCCGGGAAATACAGAAAAAGATACTTATTCGTCTTATCGTTATTCCGGAACAGGGCAGTTAAAAGAAACTGAAACTTTACGTATTAATGATGGTTACACAGTTTCTTCCACATTCACATACAATAATACAGGCTGGATAAAACGTAGAACTTATTATTCAGAGAACAATGCATCATCATACGATGAATATTATTATGACAATGTAGGCAACCTGGTTAAAAAAGAAAGGTACGATGTTTTATCGGAGGGAAATAATGAACTGCGGACTACAACAGAATATGAATTCGATAACAAAAACAATCCTTATTATTCTTTTCGAGGATTAATGATTCCGGGAGAAAATACCAATCTCAACAATATTATAAAAGAGACATATACGCTTCATTTTGAGGTTGACGATTTTATTGATCCAATCCAAATTACAGAATATTCTTACGAATACAACTCAAATGATTACCCGGTAAAAAGGAACGATTCGCGTGAATTTGTTTATTATTAAAGTTGAATTCGCACTTCAAAATACATCTTCTGATAATATCCTGGTGTACTTGTTTCGGGAGTACAATATATTTCTTAATAAATAAAAGCAGCTTCTAAAAAATGTGTAGTTTTATGATAAATTTGTGAAGCCCGCTGGCGGGTTTTTAAAGAAAAGATGAAATCAACTATTTTTGCCTGAAAATAGTTAGTTGCATTAAAAAATCGATAACTAAACCTGAAAAATGAAAATAAATTTAATCTTTTGGCTTTTTTTGACAGTAGCTGCTTTTAGCTGTAAAACAAACAAAAAAAATGAAGCGTTACCTGTTCTTACAAGTTTATATCAACGCGATACCGGAACTCCAATAACATTAGTATTTGCCACCTATAAAACGACTATGATTGCTTCAGGGAAAGATGACGCAATGTTACGTATTAGTGTGGCCGACAGCTCTGATATGGAAATTACAGATATTATATTGCCTTTTGAAATATCGGTAAAAGGTGATGCTGTGATAACTGATGCTGATGGTTCTTCTCTTGAGATGGTCTCTGATTCAGATACCCTGAAAGTATGGAAATCGCAGTTGGCCAATGGGGTGAAAAAGTTAAAATTAAAAGCTGGAACAACGGCCGGGATTGTAAATGTAGAAGTGAAAACGAAAGATTTACAGTCGGCTTCCCAGGAAATTCATATTATTTCTGGAGATGTTAAACAAATGACACCAACTTCGGCGCAATTAAAACCATCGGCAGAAATTCTACCCAAAATGATTGGTGCCGATATTTCTTTTCTTCCGCAACTGGAAGCACGTGGTTTTAAATTTTCAGATAAAGGCGTGGAAAAGGATGCAATTGAAATATTAAAGGATCATGGTCTAAATTATATTCGATTGCGGGTTTTTGTAAATCCGGAAAATGAAAGGGGCTATTCTCCGAACCAGGGATTTTGCAATTTGGAACACACATTACAAATGGCAAAACGAGTGAAAGAAGCGGGTTTGAATTTGTTGCTCGATTTTCACTACAGTGATACCTGGGCTGATCCGCAAAAGCAGTTTAAACCTAAAGCGTGGGAGGGGCTGAATTTTGGAGACTTAACCTCTGCATTGAAAGAATATACTCAAACAGTTCTTCTAAAAATGAGAGAGCAGGGGACTTTGCCTGATATGGTTCAGGTAGGAAATGAAATTAACCATGGCATAGTTTGGCCCGATGGACATATTTCAAATTTAGATAACCTGGCAGAACTTCTAAAAGCCGGTGTAGAAGCTGTACGAAACGTTGATCCCCAAATTAAGGTGATGATGCATTTAGCACTTGGCGGCCAAAATGAAGAGGCTGTCTTCTGGTTTGATAATATGATTGCCCGTGGGCTTGACTTTGACATTATTGGGCTGTCTTATTATCCACGTTGGCATTGCACTCTCGATGATTTGAATTACAATATGCACGATCTTATTCAACGGTATCAAAAAGATGTTAATGTGGTTGAATACAGTGCATTTAAACGCGAAGTTCACCAGGTGGTTTTCAGTTTGCCAAACAATCGGGGAAATGGTGCCTGTATTTGGGAGCCTTTAAATACCTGGAGCCGTGTTTTTGATCCACAGGGAAATTCTTTGGATGTGATAAATGTTTATGATGAAATAAGTAATGAATATCTGCAAAAAAAGGGATGATCATTAAATCATCCCTCTGGCTTATATCTTTTTGATGTTCCGTTAAATCAGTTGATTTTCTTTTAAAAGAGTTTCCATTTCCTGCTGAACCTCTTTGGCCGCTATTCCTGCTTTTTCTGCAAAATCAGCTTCAGACGAAGCATAGATTATTCCACGGGATGAATTTACTAAAAGCCCACATTGGCTGTTCATTCCATTTTTAGCCACCTCTTCGAGGCTTCCTCCCTGTGCCCCAACTCCGGGAACCAATAGAAAATGTTCGGGAACAATCTTTCGTATGTCTTTCAGTTTTTCAGCTTTTGTAGCTCCAACAACATACATCATATTCTCCGTAGTCCCCCAGTTTTGAGAAGTTTTCAGAACAGACTCAAAAAGTTGGTCGCCGGTTTTCTCATCTTTAATAAATTGAAAATCGAAAGCTCCTTTGTTCGAAGTTAGTGCCAGTAGAATTACCCATTTATCGAGATAAGTCATAAATGGTTTTACCGAATCTTCGCCCATATAAGGAGCTACAGTAACGGCATCAAAATCCAGCTTATCAAAAAATGCACGCGCATATAAGTTGGAAGTATTTCCTATGTCGCCGCGTTTTGCATCGGCAATAAGGAAGATATCAGGGTGTTTCTCACGGGCATAATGAACTGTTTTTTCAAGGCTCTCCCATCCCTGGGAACCCAGACTTTCATAAAAAGCAAGGTTAGGCTTATAGGCCACGGCAAATTCTGCCGTTGCATCTATAATTTCTTTATTGAAGGAAAAAATCGGGTCGGAAGTATCCTGCAGGTGCTTTGGAATTTTAAGGATATCTGTATCCAGACCAACACAAAGGAAACTGCGCTTTTTTTGTATTTGTTCAAATAATTGTTGACTATTCATATTTTTTTGTTACAGATTACGAGTCCAGGTCTCAGAGTGAAAATTACGGTATAATACAAAATCTGGAACAAGCAACACCTTTTAAATTTCTGCTTCTTTCAGTTTTTCAGCGTTTTCTTCAATCATTAGTTTTTCAATGATTTCGTCTATTTCTCCATTAATAATTGCTTGCAAGTTGTACAAAGTAAGATTAATGCGATGGTCGGTAACACGACCTTGCGGCCAGTTGTAAGTACGAATTTTTGCCGAACGGTCGCCAGTGGAAACCATTGTTTTGCGTTTCGAAGAAATTTCGTCGATGTACTTTTGGTATTCCATGTTGTAAATTCGAGTCCGGAGTTCCGACATGGCTTTGGCCAAGTTTTTTAGCTGCGATTTTTCATCCTGACAAGTAACTACAATTCCTGTTGGAATGTGTGTTAACCGGATTGCGGAGTAGGTGGTATTAACCGACTGGCCACCTGGACCGGAAGAACAATATGTGTCTTTTCGAATGTCGGATTCTTTTAGTTCTACATCAAACTCTTCTGCTTCGGGAAGAACAGCTACAGTTGCTGCTGATGTATGAACACGTCCCTGAGTTTCTGTTTGTGGAACGCGCTGAACACGGTGAACACCCGATTCATATTTCAGAATTCCATAAACCCCTTCGCCTGAAACCTTCGCGACAATTTCTTTGTAGCCTCCTGCTGTTCCTTCATTGAGGTTTGTAACTTCCATTCGCCAACCTTTTTTCTCGCAAAACTTGGAGTACATACGAAAGAGGTCGCCGGCAAAGATACTGGCTTCATCGCCGCCGGTGCCTGCCCTTATTTCAAGAATAGCATTCTTGCTGTCTTCTGGATCTGCAGGAACAAGCAGCATTTTAATTTCCTTCTCTTTCGCCGGAATCATTTCTTCTGAAGATTCAATTTCTTCACGCGCCATTTCACGCATTTCTTCATCACTTTCTTCAGCAAGAATTTCTTTCCCCGATTCAATATTATCTACAAGGTTTTTGTATTCCTGGAATTTTGTTACCAGTTTTTGCAATGTTTTGTATTCCTGGTTCAACTTTACATATCGTTTCATGTCCGCAATTACTTCTGGATCGGTAATCTGCTGTTGAACTTCTTCAAATCGATGTTTTATCGATTCGTATTTTTCTAATAATGCATATTGTGCCATAACTTTTTTCTTTCTTCATTCCCGCAATCGCAGGATTTTTTGTTTAAAAAATTTTACTAAAAAATCTGTTTTGTTCAAATTTTCTGCTCAGAAAATGAACTTTTAATTTTATGGGAATGAGCTAATAGAAGTAAGTGCCTTTATCTGTTTTGATGGTCAGTTTTTTCCCTTCGAAAGGTTCCACTTTTCCAATAATTTGGGCGTCAATGTTAAATGACTTTGATATTGAAATTATTTCATTTGCAGTCGCTGAATCAGTGTAGATTTCGAATCGGTGACCCATATTAAATACTTTATACATTTCTTTCCAGTCGGTTCCGGATTGTTCCTGAATGAGTTTAAACAGTGGCGGAACCGGAAACATATTATCTTTTACCACATGCACATTGTCAACAAAATGAAGCACTTTGGTTTGAGCGCCGCCTGAACAATGTATCATCCCTGAAATTTGATTTCTGAATTGGTCAAGTACTCTTTTAATAACCGGTGCATAGGTTCGTGTTGGAGATAAGACCAATCTTCCGGCATCAATTCCCAACTTTTCAACTTTATCCGTAAGCTTGCATTTCCCGGAATAAATCAGTTCTGAAGGAACCTCCGGGTCAAAACTCTCGGGATATTTTTCAGCCAGATATTTGGCAAAAACATCATGCCGAGCAGAAGTTAAACCATTGCTTCCCATTCCTCCGTTATACTCATCTTCGTAAGTAGCCTGTCCGGATGAGGAAAGACCTACAATCACATTCCCGGCAGAAATTTTATCAGCAGAAATCACATCTTTGCGTTTCATCCTGCAGGTTACAGTCGAATCAACAATAATTGTGCGAACCAAATCACCAACATCTGCAGTTTCACCACCGGTAGAATAAATGCTGATTCCCATCTTGCGTAAATCAGCCAGTAATTCTTCTGTCCCATTAATAATTGCAGAGATTACTTCTCCGGGAATATTGTTTTTGTTTCTTCCAATGGTTGAAGATACCAAAATATTATCGGTGGCGCCAACGCAAAGCAGGTCGTCTACATTCATAATTAGTGCATCCTGTGCGATTCCTTTCCATACTGAAATATCGCCGGTTTCTTTCCAGTACATATACGCCAGCGCCGATTTTGTTCCTGCACCATCGGCATGCATAATATTACACCATTCCGGATCTCTTCCTAAAATATCGGGAATGATTTTGCAAAAAGCTTTTGGAAATAGTCCTTTGTCTACATTTTTTATTGCCTCATGCACATCTTCCTTTGATGCTGAAACTCCTCGTGCACTATATCTTGATTCTGTAACCATTTGTCTTTTTGATTTCTGGATGCAAAATTAACATTTTATATTCACCTGAAAACACAAAAATGGAAAGCCGGCATTTTTCGACTTTCCATTTTCGTATCAAATATTTTAAAAGCTAAACGTATAAAAATCGCTTAATCTTTTTTGTCGGTGTTTTTTCGAACGGTATAGGTTGAAGTACAACTTGCTGAATTCGCGAGAATTTATTTACTTCTTCATTCACTTTTTTCTGTATTTCATGAAGAATCTCATCTGCTTTTTCTTGTATAAAGTGTTGTGCTTCTGCTTTTAAGTATTTGAAGTTTTGCTCAACTTCCTCCATATTTAAATGGATCATGGCAACCAGTTTCCCTTTCTTCTCAACCACCAGCGATTCCAGCACAAATCTCATTTTATTGATTACTGATTCAATTTCTTCCGGGTAGATATTTTCGCCGCTTGCTCCTACGATCATAGTTTTAATACGTCCTTTTACGTAAAGGAAGTTTTGTTTGTCGAAGCGACCACGATCGCCGGTTTTAAACCATCCATCTTCGGTAAATACTTCTTTGGTAAGTTCAGGCGATTTGTAGTATCCTTTCATAACATTGGGACCTTTTGCCTGAATTTCTCCTTCTCCGGTAACGGGGTCAGCATCTGCAATTCGAAGCTGAACTCCTTCAATAGAAGGACCAGTGGAACCAATGCGTGTATTGTTTACTACTGCACCGGCAAGTAGAGGTGAAGTTTCTGTTAATCCATAGCCGATTGCATAAGGAAATTTTCCTTCGTGTAAAAAACGTTCCACTGAAGGATCGAGTTTGGCCCCACCAACTCCAAAAAAGCGAAGTTTACCGCCAAATGTTTTATGTAGTTTTGATGCAGCTGTCTTATGCAGAATTTTCCGTGTAACCGGAACTGAATAAATAAAACGCATAAACGCATTTTTCTGAAATTCAGGAAATATTTTAGCCTTAAATATTTTTTCAATAATTAAAGGAACCGAAAGCATAATTGAAGGTCTCACTTTTTCCAATGCAGGCAAAAGTACTGCAGGTACCGGTGGCCTTTTTAGGTAATGTATTGATGCTCCGTATTTTATTGGAAGTAAAAATCCTACCGTATTTTCTAAAGTGTGAGATAAAGGAAGGATGGACAAAAAACGATCAGTGGTTTCTACATTGTATAAATTGTAACACTGTTGGGTTGTCCATGCAAGATTCTTTTGTGTTAACATTACACCTTTTGAATTTCCTGTGGTTCCCGATGTATAAATAATTGAAACCAAATCTTCTTCCCGTACCTCCGGACGAACAAAATTTCGTGAAACAACTGGTGTCGATTCACATAAAACATTTAAATGTTCTGCCGGCGTTTCTTTTGGAATAATGGCAAATTTGTCCAGTAAAATCAGCCGTTCAACGGAATCAGCCGTTTCTTTGGTAATATTTCTGTATAATCCTTCGGAAACAAATAAGATTTTTGCTTCAGAATGTTTAATAATTGAGTTTATTTCTTTTTCATGAAAATCGGGCAAAATCGGAACAGCGACTGCACCAATAAGAGAAATAGCAAAGAAAGCCACACCCCAGTTGGGCATATTATTGCTTAAAATGGCAACTTTGTCACCTTTTGATACCCCTAATTCGGTTAATAAATCGGCAAGTAAATTTATATCTTCGCCCATTTGTTTGTAAGTGTAATTCTTTTCACCTACGAAAACAACCGAAGTTCTATCGGAATATCTTTGTATCGATTCATTAATTAATGAAGGGATCGTAAGTACTGATTTCTTTTCCATTGTAAATTCTTCTAAATCCTTGCTGTCGTTTATAGAACAGAATTTAAAAATACTTTGTTCAGCCTGCAAAAATAGTAAAAAAACGCCGATTGGTTCTTTTTTTATGATTTCTGTGTGGCTGATGTATTTTATTGTAAACTAGGTGATTGTGTGTTTGTCTCTTCCTGTTAACATTTTTTATAGAAAGAGAAGAGACTCAAAATGACTATTTTAGCATATATGAAATCAATTCAACAAAAAATTATAAAACGCACAGCCCGGTATGTACATCAAATTTTTGAAAATGACAGTTCAGGGCATGATTGGTGGCATATTTACAGGGTACGGAATTTGGCTTTGCAAATTGCAAAACAGGAAGGTGGGGATGTTTTTATTATAGAAATGGCGGCTTTACTGCACGATGTGGACGACTGGAAACTCAATGGAGATGCAGAAACAAAACAGGCAAAAAACTGGTTGGAACAAACTGAAATTATAAAGGAGGAGCAGATAAAAGTTTTGCAAGTTATTGAAGAGGTATCATTTAAAGGGGCAGGCGTGCGAAATCAGGCGACATCGCTAGAATCTAAAATTGTTCAGGACGCAGACAGAATTGATGCGATTGGCGCTATTGGAATTGCCCGGACTTTTGCTTATGGCGGAAGTAAAGGCCGGCTAATTTACGATCCAAGCATAGAGCCGGTGAAACACAACGATTTTAAATCGTACAAAAATAATTCAGCACCTACCATTAATCATTTTTATGAAAAGCTGCTGTTGCTCAAAGACAGATTGAATACCACGGCTGCAAAAGAAATTGCGATTCAACGACATAACTTTATGGAAGAGTTTCTCCAACAATTTTTTTCTGAATGGGATAATAATTTTTAAGAGTCGAAAGTATCTTACTATGATGTTTGTTTCTTAATTTTGAATAGGAAATCAATCTTTAACAGGAAGGCTGAAAGTTATTGTGGAATTTAGAAATTCCTTTTAGAATAATTAAATTTTTTACCCATGAGAATTGAACATATTGCAATATGGACCTACAATCTGGAAGGAATGAGAAGTTTCTATATGCGTTATTTTGACGCATCTTCAAATGAAATATATTATAATCATTCAAAGGGGTACCGTTCCTATTTTCTTACATTCGACGGTGATTGCAGATTGGAAATTATGGAAATGCATGGTATTTCAAAATCAAAAAATGATCCTATTAAACAATTTACAGGATTAATTCATTTTGCTTTGAGTGTTGATTCGAGATCTGAAGTTGAAAGACTTACTCAACTCATTAAAAGCGATGGGTTTAAAGTGGTAAGTGAGCCACGAACCACAGGCGATGGATATTACGAGAGTGTTATTCTGGACCCGGATGGAAACAGAGTCGAAATTGTTGCCTGACAGATTTATAGTTGCGTCTGTTTTTAAAAGATTTTAATTAATTTTTGGAAAATTTCAAATGAAGTAAAGGTTTTGCTATTTTTATACCTCAACAAAAATCTAAACCAATGAAGCTTAGCTGTTCTCTCGAAAAATCTTTACTACTTGCAGGTTTGTTTGTCGCTTTTTGTTTTTTCGGGTGTAGGGAAGAGGTTCCCAAAGAATTACCAAATATTTTATGGTTGACCAGTGAAGATAACAGCCCGTTTGCCGGATGTTACGGCGACGAATTTGCTACTACTCCAAATCTTGATAAACTTGCATCTGAAGGCTTTTTATATACACATGCTTATGCCAATGCCCCGGTTTGTGCCCCGGCCAGAAATACAATAATTACAGGTGTATATGCATGTTCAAATGGGAATCAACACATGAGAAGTTACTATCCGAAGTCGGAAAAGGTGAAAACCTATCCTGAGTTTTTGCGTGAAGTTGGTTATTACTGTACAAATAATGTAAAAACGGATTATAATACAACATCAATAGATCCGGATAAGATTTGGGATGAATGCAGTAAAGATGCGCATTATAAAAATCGTCCTCAGGGAAAGCCTTTTTTTGCTGTTTTTAATACCACTATCTCTCACGAGAGTTCAATACATAAATGGATACCCAATGAAGAGCTTCGTCATAAACCGGGAGATGTAACTTTGCCACCATATCACCCCGATACTCCTGAAATGAGGCATGACTGGGCGCAGTATTACGATAAAGTTGAAGACATGGATTCATGGGTGGGAGAGAAATTAAAAGAGTTGGATGAAGCAGGACTGGCTGATAATACAATAGTTTTTTATTATGGCGACCATGGAGGTGTACTCGCACGTAGTAAAAGATATGTATATGAGTCGGGTACGCGCGTACCTTTTATTATCCGTATTCCGGAGAAGTATAAGTACCTGTTTCCTGAAAGTCGGCCTGGTTCTAAGGTAAATCGGTTGGTAAGTTTTGTTGATTTGGTGCCTACTTTGTTAAGTATAACAGGAATAGATATTCCTGATTATTTACAGGGAAATGCATTTCTGGGAAGCCAAAAAACAGAAGATCCGGAATATGCTTTTATGTTTCGGGGAAGAATGGATGAACGTTATGATATGTCGAGGGCAGTTCGGGATCAAAAATACCGATACATACGAAATTATATGCCTTACCGTATGTACGGACAACATTTGGAGTATTTGTGGCGTGCACCGTCAATTGGTTCTTGGGAACAGGCATATAAAAACGGGAAATGCAATGATGTGCAAAGCAGGTTTTGGGAACCTAAACCTGCAGAGGAACTGTATGATACAGAAAACGATCCGTGGGAAGTAAAAAACCTTGCAGAAGACCCTGCTTATAAAGATGTTATGGGAAAAATGAGAACTGCCAACAAGGACTGGATGCTGAGGATTGAAGATACAGGTTTTATTCCCGAAGCCGACCGTATTAACAGAACTGGTGAAACTCCATTTTACGATTATATGAGAAGCGGGAAAGTGAATTTGGAAAAACTGATTGAGGTGGCAGAGAACGCTACTTCTGGTGAAATTCAGGAACCAGATTTGTTTGTTTCTTACTTAAAGGACAATGAAAGTGCTGTACGTTACTGGGGGGCAACAGGATTATTAATTTTGGGAGAAAAAGCGTTGCCTGCAAAACAGGAATTGGAGAAGGCTTTAAATGATGAATCGCCAGATGTTGCAGTAGTAGCTGCCGAAGCTTTATATAAACTTGGTGAACAGGAAAAAGGAAGAAAAACGTTTTTGAAAGTCCTCAACAATGAAAATCCGTTTGCCCGTTGTCATGCATTAAACTCGATTGACGGAACTGGAGATTCGAGTTCAGAAGTAGTTCAGGGGGTAATTTCAATGATAAAAAATATGCCGGATATGGACAGGAATCGTTATGATTTGCGTGCGGCTCGTGGGTTAATTGAAAAATGGGGCCTCGACCCGATGGAATATAATCTGGTTTTTAACTGGTAGATTTTGTAAAATGAAATACTTGTTAACCGGGCATCAATCGGAACGGTTGCAGTTTCGAAATCTTGAGGAGAGTGATTTCGACTGGTGGATGGAATTTGCCACAAATAAAACGGCGACCCGATATTTCGATTTTACAGGAGGTTTGCACCCGAAAGATTTTTGCCGTTTGTGGTTCGATAAGGTTTTTGAACGTTACCGGAACAACACCGGAGGACATAATGTGCTGATAAAGGCAAATACCGGCGAGCGGGTTGGAATGTGCGGCCTTCTGGTTCAGGAAGTTGATGGTGTTTCAGAATTGGAAATCGGTTATTCTATTCACCCTGACTACTGGAAACAGGGTTTTGCTACTGAAGCCGCCAGGGAATGCAAAACAATTGCTTTTAAGAATAATTTTGCAGATTCACTTATTTCCATTGTTCATAAAGAAAATATTGCGTCAATGGAAGTTGCAAAAAATAATGAAATGGTGATTGAAAAATCAACGATTTACAAGGGAATTCCTGTTTTAATTTTCAGGGTCTTTAAAAATTCCTGAGATTATAATAAAAAGTAAAAAACGGTATGTTTTAGTTCTTTGCTTTTTTTTGAGTATGCAAATATTCGGCAGCAATTACCAGTTCTTTATACCATTCTTCTCCGTATTGCCGAATTAAAGGTTCCTTTAAAAATTTATAAAGAGGTAATTGATTTGAAACCCCACACTTTCTTCCGGGTTTGCATATATCGAGTTGTTGGTAGTTTACGGCTTCAAATCGTTTATATTTTGTTATTCTAATCGGAAACAAGTGGCAGGAGACTGGTTTTCTGAAAGAAGTTTTTCCTTCAAAAAATGCCTTTTCTATGGCACATTTTAAAATTCCTTTTTCATCGTAAAATGAATATGCACACTGGCGGTTATCTACCAGTGGAGTAACCAAATCTCCGTCGCTGTCGATAACCGAAAAGCCTTGTTCCTGTATTTCTTTGATGTGCTTTTCAGGGAGATAATTTTTGAAGGTTGAATAGTCGCGTTCAATAATTTCTGCCTCTTCGTCTGTTAGCGGGGCACCCGAGTCACCTTCAACACAGCAGGCACCTTTGCATTTCAGAAGATCACAAAGAAAATGTTTTTCAAAAATATCGAGGCTTATAATTGTTCGGCCAATTTCAACCATTTTACTACAATTTATATTCAAAAGAAATGAGAAATCTTAACGTAGACTTCTCATTTCAATTTCAACAAACAAGATATTATTTTATCAATACTTTTCCTGTCATTTCTTTAGGAATTTCCAGTCCCATCACTGAAAGAAGGGTTGGAGCAACGTCAGCAAGAATCCCATTTTCAATCTGTATATCTTTTTTATTGCTGACAAAAATACAAGGCACCGGGTTTAGTGAATGCGCTGTATTCTCAGAACCGTCTGGGTTTACGGCATTATCGGCGTTTCCGTGGTCGGCAATAATTAAAACATTAAATCCTCCCTCGAGAGCAGCTTCAACAACTTCTTTTGCACATTGATCAACCGCTGTAACTGCTTTGCAAATGGCATCATAAACACCGGTATGCCCAACCATATCGCCATTGGCGAAGTTCAAACAAACAAAATCGGCTTCACCATTTTTCAATTTCGGAACAATTGCATCCTTAATTTTTGGCGCCGACATTTCAGGTTGTAAATCGTAAGTAGGAACTTTTGGCGAAGGAATCAAAATACGGCTTTCTCCTTCAAATTCTGCTTCACGGCCGCCACTGAAAAAGAAAGTAACATGGGCATATTTCTCCGTTTCTGCAATACGGATTTGTTTTAATCCGGCTTTTGAAACAATTTCACCCATTGAATTTACTACATTTTCTTTATCGAAAATAACATTAATGCCTTTGAAATCAGCTTTGTAATTTGTCATGGTGTACCACTGCAAATCCATTGTTTTCATTCCGTAATCCGGAAGATCTTCCTGGGTGAATGCAATGGTTGTCTGGCGCAGACGGTCGGTACGAAAATTAAAGCAGATAACCACATCTCCTTCTTCAATTTTCCCTAATGGTTCGCCGTTTTCGTCAACCATAACAACAGGTTTTAGAAATTCGTCGGTTACTCCATTATCGTATGAAGCTTTAATTGAAGCTAAAACATCAGTTGATTTTTTGCCTTTCCCTTCGGTGTATAAATCGTAAGCCAGTTTTAACCGGTCGTAATTTTTATCCCGATCCATTCCATAATACCGGCCAATTAAAGAGGCAAACTTTGCATTAGTTGGTTTTAGCGCTTCCAGATCAGATTCAATAAAACCATAACCAGAACGCGGGTCAGTGTCACGACCATCAGTTAATCCGTGCACAAAAACATCTTCCAGCCCCATATCCGTAGCAATTTGTGCCAGTGCTACCATATGAGAACTTAGCGCATGGACCCCACCAGGACCAATCAATCCCAGGAGGTGAACTTTTTTATTGTTTTCTTTTGCGTAAGTGTAAGCTTTTACAATTTGCGGGTGCTCCCACAACGATTTGTCGCGGATGGCTTTTGTAATTTTTACCATGTCCTGGTAAAGAATACGTCCGGCACCAATACTTAAGTGACCAACTTCCGAGTTTCCCATTTGTCCGTCAGGGAGACCAACGTATTCGCCACAAGTTAAAAGTTGAGAATGAGGATATTTTTCTGCTGCATAATCCATAAACGGAGTTGGAGCTGTTGCAACGATGTCATTTTTTGAACCATCGCCAATTCCCCATCCGTCAAGAATCATCAGTAATGTTTTTTGTATTTCAGCCATAATATTGTTGTTTATTTATTTAATTCTGAAAGAACAGACAAAAGTATCCTTTTTCCCTCCAATTAGAAAATAACCAACCGGGGAAGGCAATGATTTAACAAATTTTTTCAGGAGAATTGAAGTTCGGAACTTATAGATCCGTAAACGTTTATTTTATACTTCAGAAACGCAACCAATTTATAATTAACTTCGTCTGTACTAAAATTAATTAACTGACCATGAAAAAACTATTTTTTTTATTTCTGCTCCCTTTTGTTATTTCATGTCATGACGAGGATATAAATTTTCGCGGTCGCGGGCATAACGACATCAACATTTATTTGGTAAAAGAAGGACAGGTTGAGCGCTTTCAAACAGATGTAAATTTGGAATCACTGGAAGTAGAAAGGAATCCGTGGTTGAAAAGCTCGGAAATTGAATTTTACGATGGGTCATCAAATATATTTTATTTGAATACGGAAAAAGAAAAAGGAAACTATGAGGGGAGAAATTTTCTTATACAGAATGGAAATACTCCTCTTCTGCTTGGGCTGTTTTTTGCCTACTCCTGGTCATATATGCCACAATTCCCTTCTATAATTGCTCATGACGATTTATTTTATCCCAAAGATGTTATTGGATTAGGAGGATATGGTTTTTATACGAATACTGATTCATCTCAGGAAATGTTGAATTTCAAACAGGCTCTTGAAGATTCTGGGATTCTAAAAGAAGGGATTGGTGTAGAAGTGGTTGACGTGGACAAGGTAAATTCAACTACATTAAAATATACTATTCGGGTTACCAATAACGATACTGAAAGTATTTACGTTTTAGATCCGGGTAGAATGGGAGAAAGTAGGTTTCATTATTATACAAACGGGGTTTCGCTCCGGAAAGACAATGAAAGTTATTCTTCTTTTAGTGAAAAAACTGCATCATCAGAGATTAAAAGTAGTTGGTATTACAAACTGAGGCCTCAAAAATCGATGGTCAGAACGATTACATTAGGTGGGTATTCTGATTTACCTGAGGGAAACGTACACTTTCGTTTCACTTTTCCCGGAGCAAATATAAATGATGGAGAGTGGAAAAAGCCAGATGGTCGGATTTGGCTGGGAAGTAAATTTGTTGAAGGCGATATTGACCTCAAATAAATCAGATCACAATTCATCCCCCAAAAATTACAATTCAGTAGAATTGTTTTTCATTAGCTGTGTTTTCACCGGAAATTTGAATTGAAAAACATTCGTAAGAATGAGCAATTCAAATAGAAAATGAAAACAAATTTTAAAAGCATGAAAACGATTTTATTAGTCCTTTTTATTTCTCTTTCTTCTTTTGTGAGTGCGCAAACTGTAATCAGTGGAAATGTGAAGTCGGAGAACGGAGAGCCACTTCCGGGTGTAAATATTTTTCTTGAGAATACATACGATGGCGCCAGTTCCGACGAAGGCGGAAATTTCTCTTTCTCTACGGATGAGGTTGGCACTTTTGTTCTGAAAGCAACTTTTATCGGTTACAAGAGCTGGGAAAATGAATTTGATATTTCAGAAGATGTCCATATCCGGATTGTCTTAAAAGAGAGTGTCAATACGCTTGATGCAGTTACTATCACCGCCGGAAGCTTTGCTGCATCAGACGAGTCACGCGCTTCTATCATGAGATCTCTCGATGTTTATACTACACCCACTGCTAACGGCGATATCATGGCCGCTATGAAAACAATGCCCGGCACACAGGCAGCTTCCGACGATGGTCGTCTACTGGTGCGTGGTGGTGATGTTTACGAAACCCAAACTTATATTGATGGGCTTGTGGCTGCCAAACCGTATTTCTCAAAAACGCCGGATGTAGCCACTCGCGGAAGGTTTGCACCGTCACTGTTTAATGGAGTTTCCTTTAATTCCGGCGGATATTCAGCAGAATATGGACAAGCGCTTTCTTCCGTTTTGGTTTTGAACTCGAACGATTTGGCAGAAGATGACAACACTGGTCTTTCTATTATGAGTATAGGCGGCGAACTAAATAGAACCAAGCGTTGGACGAACTCGTCGTTAATGCTGTCGGGCAGTTATACCAATCTTTCGGGGTATGATAAAATTTTTAATAGCAGCATTGACTGGAAAAAGCCGGTAGAGTCGGTGAATGGAACTGCAGTATTCAGGCAGAAAACCGGTTCGCGAGGGATGTTCAAAGGATATGTTACGACAGATTGGGGAAACCTTTCTTATTTTGTTCCAACTACCAGTCCAAATGAATTAATGCGTATTTCAAATAAAGGAACAACCGTGTATTCCAACCTTCTTTATCGAGACTGTTTTTCAGATAAGTCGTGTTACAAAGTTGGTGTTTCATCAACCGTTCAGAACAACCGACTTGGTTTAGATTTAGATAACCTGGAAACATTGGAGATGAATGTGGAAACCCGATTTTCCATTTTTCACGATGTGTCCGACGGAGTAAAAATTACATGGGGGGCAAATGAAACATATAACAGATATAATCTTGATTATATTGAAGAAGAAAATGGGAAATACAATTTGAATTTTAACGACCACCTTGTTGGTGGTTTTGTGGAAAGTGAAATTAAATTCAGTAAAAATCTGGCCATTCGTCCGGGATTTCGCTCGGAATATTCTTCGGTAATTAACAAATGGAATTTTGCACCCCGTTTTGCTGTCGCCCTAAAAACTGGCGAAAATGCTCAAATCTCAGGCGCCTGGGGGCTTTATCATCAAACTCCGCAAGCCGATTATTTGCGATGGAAAACAAACCTCGATTTTGAAAAAGCTTACCATTATATTTTAAGTTATCAGTATGGAGAGGTTTCGGAACGTTTATTTCGTGCCGAAGCTTATTATAAAACTTACGACCAGCTAGTTACATATGAAGGAGAAAATGAATACCAAATTTCAAATATTCAGAATGAGGGAAATGGCTATGCCGGAGGGATTGATATTTTTTGGCGTGATCAAAAAAGTATCAAAGGTTTTGATTACTGGATAACCTATTCTTATATCAACACCCAAAGGAGATATCAGAACTATCCGGAAAAAGTTACCCCTTGGTTTGTGTCGGATCATAATTTTTCGTTTGTTGGTAAATATTGGGTAAATAAAATTAATACTCAGTTCGGAATGTCTTATTCCGTTGCAAGTGGCCGTCCTTACAACGATCCAAATTCAATTGAGTTTATGGCAGAGAAAACAAAAGCCTATTCCGATTTAAGTCTGAATATGAGCCATGTATTTTATATTGGAAATCAATATTCAGTACTTTATTGCTCGGTAAACAATGTATTGGGAAACGATAATGTATTAAGTTATCGTCCGTCAAATTTATCGGAAGCTCAGGGAAACTATACGATGACTCCGGTAAAGCGAGATTTAAAACGTATGGTTTTTATCGGATTATTTCTAAATTTCTGAGATTCCCTACAGTTCGTCCCTGAAAATCGACAGTTCAGTTAACAAATTTTTCAGAATTTATAAAACTCATAGAAATTTGAATCATAATAAATTCAAAAACAACATGTCATGAAAAAAAATTTAGTTATAATGGTTTTTACCGCTGCTTTTTGCAGTACAGCTTTGGCCTCCAATTATGAAGAAACGATGAGCAAAAACATTCAGAAAATGTACACATTGAACTCTTCGTCGGAGTTTATAAGTTTGGCCAATCAGTTTCAACGGGTTGCGACTGTTGAAAAGGAAGAGTGGCTTCCCCGGTATTATGCTTCATATTGTTATGTTATTTCTACGGTTTTGGATGAAATGACAGCAGACGAAAAAAATGAAAAGCTTGATATGGCTCAACAGGAAATGGATGTTTTAAAAGAACAGGCTTCCAATGAATCAGAAGTTTATGCACTGCAGGCATTTATTTATCAACTTCGAATCACGGATATGACCAAAGGAATGAAATATTCCGGATTGGCAAACGAAGCGCTGGCAGTAGCTGAGAAATTGAATCCTGAAAATCCGAGAGTTTATTATTTGCGGGGTACAAATAAATACTATACCCCAAAGATTTTTGGTGGTGGCGCCGAAAAAGCAAAGCCTTTTTTTGAAAAGGCAGCCGAAAAATTTAAAATATTTCAGCCACAAAATTCTTTGTCACCTATTTGGGGGAAAGAACAAAATGAGCAAATGTTAGCATCTTGTTTAGAAGAAGAATAGAATATTTCTTACACTCAATTTTTCACTTATTTTTATAAAATGTATCTTTTCAAAAAAATAAACTGTGCTTGAAAAAAGAATTATTGGAATTGCATATGCGGCTCTGTTTTCCACTTCAATCGGAATTACAATCATGTTTTTAATGACTGGTACTCTTCAACGGCCTTTTTCGGTTTATTTGTGGAACGCAGGTTATTCGTTGTGTCTTGGGTTACCACTGTTTGCCAATGGTTATTTATTTCGCTGGTTCGAGAGAAAATATATTAACTGGATAAAAAGACCTGTTCAAAGTGTCCTTTCAGCGCTTTCCATGCATTTGGTGTATTCCACTTTTGTTATTCTTACGGTTAACTGGTTCTGGTTTGTGATTGTTCTGGATCAGGGGATGAGAAATTTTTGGGCTTCAAATACGGCAATGATTATTTCGGAGTACATTGTCTTTATAATTGTTGCTGCAATTATTTATGCGATTTCTTTTTTTAAAGCCTGGCGCAAAGAAGTTACTCAGTCGGAAGAAATAAAAAGAGAAGCGCTTTCATTAAAATACCAGGTTTTGCAAAACCAGGTAAACCCACATTTTCTTTTCAACAGTTTGAATGTTTTGGGATCGTTAATTGATATTGATTCGGAAAAGGCAAAACAGTTCACCCGTGAGCTTTCCTTGTTTTACCGCGATGTTTTACATTACAAAGATCAGGATATTATTCCATTAAAGGAGGAAATAGCATTTGTACGGAAATATATTTATTTGCAACAGATCCGGTTTGGTGAAGCACTAGAGGTTGAAATTATTGCCAATGAGAATATGGAAGGGAGGGTAATTCCGCTTTCGTTACAGGCTTTGGTTGAGAATGCGGTAAAACATAACGAAATTTCAAAATCGAATCCGTTGAAAATTGTAATTGCGATTACTGACGAGCATGAGTTGATTGTTGAGAATAATATTCAACACAAAAAAATACTAGATTCAGGAAGTGGAACAGGATTAAAAAATCTAGCTAACCGTTATGAATTTTTAACCGGGAAAAAAGTAGATATTAGCGAAAACAGTCATTATTTCAGAGTAATTTTACCTTTAATTTTTTTGAATGGCGAATGATCCGAGAATATTAATTGTAGAGGACGAACCACTGGCAGCAGCTCAACTGGCAGCACTAATTGCAACAATAAAACCCGCAGCAAAAATACTGGCGGTTTGCGATACCGTAAAATCCGCTGTTGGTTGGATTTCGAAAAATGAAGAGCCGGATTTGGCATTTTTTGATATTCAGTTGGGAGATGGATTAAGCTTCGAAATTTTTGACCTTGTTGAATTGAAATGTCCGGTGATTTTTGTTACTGCATACGATCAATATGCCATACAAGCATTTAAAGTAAACAGTGTCGATTATCTTTTGAAACCAATTGAGAAAGAAGAGCTGGAGAAAGCGCTAGTAAAATTTGAACAGGTGCTAATGCCAAAATCTTCCAATATAACCCCTGCTTTTGTTGAAGAGATTGTTTCTTCGCTAAGTAGAAAAAAGTACAAAGAAAGGTTTTTGGTAAAGGTTGGGCAGCATCTTCGAATCGTTGAAATTACCGATGTACTTTATTTTTACAGTTTACAGAAAGGAACTTATGTAAAACTCACAGATGGGAAAGATTATCTTCTGGACTACAGCCTTGATGTTATTGAAGAAATGGTTGATCCCTCAGCATACTTCAGAATAAACAGAAAATATCTGGTTGGTCTAAAATGTATTCATGATGTTATAACATATAGTAATTCAAGGTTGAAGCTAAAAGTTCAACATCCCGTAGATAATGACTTTTTGGTTTCACGCGAAAAAGTGAAAACGTTTAAAAGCTGGGTTGAAGGTGAAATTGGGTGACGAATTATAAACGGTTATTTACAATGTTGTTGTAAATAGATCCGAATTGTAACCGCACACCAACACCCGCTCTGACTTCAAAAGTTGAAGGTAACTGGACTTTATTTAGCAAAATATCTTCAAGAGAAACGTCTCCTTTGGCCAAATAAATTTGATCATGAATATTTTCCACCCTAAAATTGAAATTGACAGAAAATCCCCTGACTATGCGTACTGATAAGTCGGAATCGAACGTGATTTTATTTTTACTAAAATCCTGCATATAATTGGATGCATCCAAACCGGCCCTAATTTCTCCCCAGGTTTGGACAATTTGAAGATCAAGGCTCAGTGATTGTTCCCACAAGCTTTCCTGAAACTTTCCGTAAATGGTTTCTTCGTAATATCTTTTCCATTCTGGGCCTATGTAATACGCAATGGTAAAAACCTTGCGGTCGGAAATATCCCAAGGGAAAATATTGTATTCGATAGCTGGCTTCGCTGAAACTGAATATAACAAGTTGCTGTAATTACTGTTTGAATATCCAAAAAATGCACCTGCAGACCACCGCGAAGAAAGGCTATTTACAATGCTCGACGAAATACTACTACTTGTATTTTCGGAACGGTAAGTTTCACCTTCATCCACATACTGCTGCGTGCGCACGCTCATTTGTCCACTGTTTCTTATTCGCCAGTCTTCTGTTACGCGGTCAGCTCGCAAATTGTATGAGTAGTTTAAATTTTTCCGGCTTTCTTCCATATAAATATTTCCGTTAAGTCCGCCTCTAAATGTCCAGCTGTTCCATGGATCTTCTGTAACAATTGGCTTTATCTCCTTTTGTTTTCCTTTGTAGCGGATAACAATATTAGGTCCCTCCTCTGTTTCATTCGCAAATGGCATTAACCCTAAGGTAATTGAGTTTACTATTTTTTCTCTTCTTTCTTCGTATGTATCGCTAGCCGCACTAGTACAGCTAAGTGTAAATTCCGAAAAGTTTTCAAAAGAGTTGTTGTTGTAACGGAGCGAATAAACCTGTCCGCCGGAACCACTGGTTCTGGTATTTATAATAATATGGATATCTGCTACTGCAGGATCGTTTACAAAATCAATATATTGCAGATGTCGTCTCATATAATCGAAATCGAGCCAGATTCCTTCAATAAAAACTTTTAGTTTACCTTCTTTCTGCGCGTAAGAGTAGATGTTTCTCAGATTTTGAGGAATAATAGTTTTTTCATCATTTTGGGTTGGTTCATTTCCTGCAAAAATTTGAAAACTCCCCCAAAGCAAGAATAAGGCAGTAAGATTAAGTATTTTTGAAATCATTCTTAAAAATTAGTTTAGTTGGATAAAGGTTATAATCTTGTTTTTAACGGGAGCCTAAAATACAAAAACTGTGCAATATAATTTGTTTATATTGCAAATATTTGAATCATTGTGGCTTTATGGCAAGATGAGAAAAAATAAAGTTCCGAGACTAATAACAAAAAAAGCTGACCCATATTGAGCCAGCTTTTTTATTTTTCAAGTAGTATCTTAATTAATAAAATTTGGATCTTTGGTCAACGATTTCAACCGTATTCTTATGCACTTCAACCACCTGTGAATTGGCCCTGTATAATAAACTCTGGGCTAACCGGTTTTGTTCTGCTGTGACATCTTGATTTTCCAGTTGGTTTACAGAAGTAACCTGTACAATAAATACACCGTTATTCCCTATAACTGGTTTTGAAAGTTGATCTACATCGAGTGAGGCAGCTGTTCCAATAACTGCTGGTTCCAAACCAACACCTGGCAACTGGAATGAGTTAAAATTAAGATTAGTAACATTTTCAACTTCGGTGTTTAATTCACCTGCAATAGCCGTCAAATCAGATTTTCCTTCCATTGCTGCACTTGCTTTTTCTTTTAATAATTCAGATTTTTTGTCTTTTAATACAGCAAGTTCAACACGGGCCTGTACATCTTCGAAAGGAGCAATTCCTTCTTCTGTTACATTTGTAAGAGCAGCAATCACAAAATTATCGCCCAACTCGAAAATTGGAGTTCCTTCCTGGCTTAAAATAATTTTACTTTTTTCGGTATCATACGCGGCCCGTATTAATTGTCTCGGACTTTCAAGCCCTGCAATCATGCGGTCATTCTCACCTACAGTTGCCACTTTTTTTGTCAGTTTTTGCTCTGTAACTGCTGTATTAAACTGGTCCAGAGTTGTATTTTCACCGGCAAATTTGCTGGCTAAAGCATACGTGTCCTGATAAGTTTGTGTACTTGGCTGAACATTTCTAATCAGAAATGCTACCTGAACCTGTTTTGAAAGTTTCCCACGTGCAGTAGTTTGAATAACGTGAAAACCGTATTGTGAAGCAACAACTGAAATCTCATTCACTTTGTTACTAAAAGCAGCTTCCTCAAAAGGTTTTACCATTTGTCCGCGGTTAAACCAGCCTAAATCTCCACCTTGCAAAGCTGAACCTTGATCGGCAGAAAATTGACGTGCAAGTGTTGCAAAATCACTTCCGTTTTCTATTGCAGTTTTTAAACTATCTGCTAGATTTTGTGCTGCTGCAACTTCCGCCTGAGAATTTACACTTAATAAAATATGACGTGCTTCAACCGAATCAGGCAACATTTCAATTGCATTTACTTTGGCTAATTTGTATGCTTCATCTTCGAAGTAGGGGCCAAATACATCGTTCGTATCAGCTTTCTCCTCAAAAACCCAATTTCCAATATTCTCGGGAAGATCAGCTTGTTTATACCATGTCCCATCAAAACTTACATCTGAATTTGAATTTACAAACTGTGCATTGTCTGTAGAAGAAGCAAAGTCTGGTTTTATATCATTGATCCATTCTTCCGCACTTTTGAAATCGGATGCAGATGGGTTAACAGGAAAGCTTATATATTCTATTCTACGTGTGGTTTCCTGTTTATAATCTTCTTTATGAGCATCGTAGTAAGCTCTAAGATCTTTTTCTGTAACAACTACCTGGCTGTCTGCAACTGAGCTGTTATTCAGTAGAATGTAATCAAAATTGAATTGTTTGTTTCTGGCGGTAAGACTATTTTGAGCTTCTTCGCCCGTTACATACAATCCTTTGCCAACCATGTTCGCATATTTAGATTGAATTCTGTCCTTTACAATTTGTTGTTCAAGATAAAGCCAGTATTGACGATTTTCCTGCGTAACATTACCGGAATCGAGGTTTTTCAGGAAGTTGATAATTGCATTTCTGTCAACCTGCCCGGTATTCGGATTCGCAAACATTTGCCGAATTATGGGATGTAGGTTGGTTCCCTGAAGCATGTCGAAAAGTTCTTCTGAACTTACATCTATCCCAAGGTCGTGATAAACATCATCCATAACCTTTTCCTGAATAAAATTTTGCCAGGTTTGTTCACGTATTTGTACCCAGGTATTTTCGTCAAGTTGTGAGCGCTGGCTGTTCATTCTGTAAATTTCGCCGAGCTCTTCAACTTTTTGTTGAAATTCAGGATATTGAATTGATTCCCCGTCGATTTCTCCTATTTTAAGCTGTTTTTTTCGGAGTAATGAATTTCCTGACTTTAACATGTCGCCAAGAATAAATGCGGCAAGTGAAACACCAATTACAATTGCTATCAACAATCCTGCTTTCGTCCTAATCTTTTGTAACGTTGCCATTGAATAACAATAATTTTAATAAATTTCTACTTAAATTTTTTCGAGCTACGAAGATAACAATTTTCGATATTATACCTGAACAATTGTTTTTTTTTTAACGGGGTACTTATATGTTGTGTAAATATTTGATATCTAGATAAATTGAATTTCTGCTCAATTGGTTTTTAATCCTTTTCAAATGTGAGTTTAACCAATTCTATTTTTGTACTTGTAGCTTTTAAGATTTTTAACTGGAAATTTTCAATTTTTATTACCGTATTTATTTTGGGAATACTTTCGTGGCGGTATAAAATTAACCCCGCAAGAGTTTCAAATTCTTCACTTTCAGGAAGGTCAAAAAAGTATTTTTCGTTTAATAAATCAATTTCCGCCCTACCTGAGAAGATGTATTCTGTATCGCTTATTTTCCGCTCAACAATATCGCTGGTGTCGTGCTCGTCTTCGATCTCACCAAATATTTCTTCCAAAATATCTTCACTGGTTACCATTCCGGAAGTTCCTCCAAATTCGTCAACAACAATTGCAATGCTCCTGTGATCTTGTATAAATGTACTTAGCAGTTTGTTGGCCGGCATCGATTCCGGAACAATTAATACTTTTTGTATATGTTTCTTTATTGAATCGGGGTTTTGAAAAATTACTGACGAATGAACGTAGCCTACAATATTGTCAATGTTTTCATCAAAAATTAAAATTCTGGAGTGGCCTGTTTCAACATATTTCTGACGTAAATCACTCACGGGCGCATTAATGTCAAGCATTTCTATTTCGGTTCTGGGAACCATAATCTCCCTGAGTTTTACCTTCGAAAAATCGAGTGCATTTTTAAAAAGTTTTACCTCTGTTTCAATGTTCATTTTCTTGTCCATTCTCTGAACATCGTTTTCATTCACAAACTCATCTAAATCAACCCTTCCGAAAACGATGTCTTTCGAGGATTTTTTCACATCGGTTTTCAGAAAAAGTTTTAAAAGTGCATTTGTAATGTTGATTGCAAATTTGGTTACCGGGTAGAAAATAATATAAAAGAGGGCTAGGGGCAATGCAAAAATATTCAATATGGAATTGGGGAAAATTCGAAAAAGAGTTTTGGGAAGAAATTCAGCAAAAACCAATATGATAATTGTTGAAACAATGGTTTGAAGCAGCAGAATCAATGACTCGGATTGTACAAAATTTTGGAAAACAGGATCGAGGAGACTGGCAAACGCAATACCGTAGATAACCAGAGCGATGTTATTTCCTACCAGCATTGTGGCAATGTAATGACCGGCATCGGCAGTAACAAACTTTAATATTTTTGAGCTAAATGGTTCCGATTTTTTGTCTAGTTCTAGCCTAAGTTTGTTTGCAGAAACAAATGCAATTTCCATTCCTGAAAAGAATGCAGATAAAATAATGGTTGTTAAGATGACAAGGAAAAGGTTCATCTTTGTTTTCTAATTAAATTCCAATTTTTTTTGTGCGGGTTGGCTTTCAGAATTATCTATCGTATCTGTTTCTTGCTCCATCTGCCCGCTATTATCTTGTGTTCCTGTATTGTTAGCGTTTACGTATATAGTTCCTTTGGGATTCTTGATCCGCCAATTTTGCATTGACTCGTCGGACTCAAACCCTACACCTGTAATTATTTGGTCGGGTCGAATAATACGAACAAACTCTTCGGTGTAAATTTTTTCTTTGTCTTCTTCGTAAATTAAATGTTCTGTTTTAAGTGTATCGCCCTGGGCATTGGTTGCAATAACGTTATTTTTGACTTCCCATTTTTTTTCGCCAACAAACTCCTTGGCATAATTTGCCGTAATGCTTGAGGTAATATTTTCGTGTTCATCATATTTAACTAGTCTCATTCCATCTGGAAATTCAGTGTATGAGTCTTTATCTGTTTCAAATTGAAGTAATTTGGGTGCCATTACATGATATCGAACCACACCCGAATCGGTAACCATAGTTTCAAAATTTGAAGCTTCCAGTACTGGCAGGTTTTCTGGGGAAGTAAATGCTTTGACCTCATCCAGAGTATTATTCTCGCAGGCAAAGAAAAGTATTGCAGCCCCTAAAATAAGAGCTGCAATACCCAATGATTTTATTTGTTGTAATATTTTATAACCTAATCTTTGACGATTCATTGATTAACCACCAACTTTTATAGGTTTGTTTTCTATATATTGTTTTAAGTAAAGGCATTGCCTTTATTTCGTAAACCGAACCTTTGTTGATTCATTTATCCAGCCGCCAATTTTATAGCTTTGTCCTTCCTGTAACCCTTCCATAAAAGCGTCTTCTTTATTTGGAAAGTAGGCTCTGTAAGTGGCAATTTTTTGTGCTGCATCAATAGAGCAATCTTCTCCGCTCCGGGCTTTGGCATAATAGTCAACAGCTAACCAGAAGATAGCATCTTTTTCAAGTTTTGACCCGTTAAATGTAGTTGATGAGTGGGCATAAATTTCACCAATCAACATATTTGCTTCACAATTGTCAGGCTGAATACTTAGAACTTTCCGTGCATAATTACGAGCTTCTGAGTAAGAAGTCTGGCTGTACAAAACTTTTGCAAATTGTAAATAGTATGTTGCCAGCAGTTCCTGATCTGTTTCCTGATCCATGGCTTCTTTGTAATATTCTTTTGCTTTTTCAAAGTCATTTCTTTTTACAAATCGGCGAGCCATGTTGTAAGCAGCTAAAGCCGATGGTTCAAGTTCGTAGAGTTTTTCTGTAGCTTCTGCGAATAATTCACTTTCATCACAGTCTGCACGGCCTAATTTAAGAAGCATTGATTTTATAAATTCAATGTCATTGCTTTTTTCCTTGAATTGAGGTGTATAAATATTTACTAAAGTCTCACAGTCTGCAGCACCCGATGTTCCAAAGATGGTTTCAACATTCGGTTGGATTTTTTCCATTCTTGTTACGCGATCAGCATCAGAGTTGCTACCAATAACCTCATTAATTATAGAACTACTTTTTTCATAATTCTTAATCACCGTTTCTTTGGATAGTTCACCAAGTTTTAAAAGTGATTTTGATGTTTGCATCAATAGTACTAAAACAGGGGCTTCGGTATTGTTTCCTTGCAATTCAACTGATTGGCTGAGCCATTCATAACCACTTTTTATAACTGCTTTTTGTTCTTCTGCACCCAAATCTTGTTCTGTCAGTTTATACTTCAACCAATCAGTACCTTTTCTACCTAGAACATATCCTTTTTCTCCAAAATTTTCTATCCTTTTGTCATAGATTTTCATTAACTCATCAATGAATTTGTTCTTTTCTTCTTTTGTCGATGCGTTCTCAATGAGACTTTGGTACATTTTTATACCCTGAATGTATACGTTGGGAGAAGATTTTGGGAAGGAATTATATATTTTTTTCCAGTGAGGAAGTGCTGATTTATAATCATCCTGCTTGTAGAATTCAGAGTACAGCGAAAATTCGTTGATATAATCCTGATTTTGTTCTTTTACCAATTCTTCCTGGCTTTTCATGCTAACGCCGCCTGTTGGTGCCGCACTGTTACCTTCCTCCGGGATATTTCCATCAAAAGCAAAATTGATTACTCCGTCTGAATTTTCTGGAATATCTACTTTTTCAGATTCATCAATAAAAGTAAATCTAATCCATTTTGATTTTTCGTCACCCTTTACTTCGTATTTCCCATCGAAGCTTGTCATCATACTTTCGCCTTTGTGAACTTCCACGTTAACACCGGCAGCAGGTTCTCCATCTCGGTAAATAGTACCTTTAAAAACCTTTTGCCCCATTGCGAAAGTTGCAATAAACACAAAAACCGACGCAAGTAAGAGTGTTTTTTGAATATTAGCTTTCATCGTAAATTAGTTTTTATTTTTTGCATTAATTATTCTAATCATATCTCCTTTTAATAAACCAAAGATCGTGCAAATTAACACTTAGATTTAATTTTGCATACCTTTCTTCAATTAAATTGTTCTCTTTTGTTCCTCTTCGCCCCAATTCCGCAGCAATGTTTATTGTTGAGTTGGAACGATATATTGGTAATCCAATACCAAAACTTATGCCAAAATCGTTAATTTGTTGATTCCCAAGCATGAGGTATGATTTTTCATACTTTAACCCGGCACGATATGCCACTCTTTGTATGTAGCTTCGAATAGAAAATTTATTAGGAATCCATTCAGCGCCAAGTGCGAATTTATCTAAATCAGTTAAAACAGGGTTCATTGTTCCAAAAAAAGTTGCATTAGACCATGCCTGATGATAATAATCGAAGTTAACTTCCAGCTTGTTTTCCTTCACATATGAAAATCCTGCTCCATAGGTTAGCGGAAATTTGATTTTCCCTTTTTCCTCCTGCTGAATGTTAATTGTATCCTGATCTGTGATTGTGGTTGTTGATGAGCCTACCGGGACAGTAATGGAAAGATTTTTTTGAGAAATGTCTGATTTGAATGCAGTGTATTCTGGTTTATTTTCGAATACCGCACCAAAAATAAGATGCCGATCATTTTTTAGTGGCAGTGTTGCCTGAAGTCCAAAGTCTAATCCAAACTGTCGGACTCTTATTCTTTCGTATTTTTGTGCGTTATAAAAGTAAGGTGAGTCTAGAAAATATAATTCAGAGTTGTGTGTTAAATTCCCGAAGAGATAGTTAAGATTAGCTCCCACCGAGATATTTTTTATCGGTTTGATTGCGGCTCCCAAATATGCTCTTGATAAAGAACCTTCTCCATAGTACATAGTAAAAAAATTACCGGTGTTTTCCAGATAGTCGTAAATCTGTATGTTGTATCCTACATCGGAATAGGGGGTTAAACCCATGCTGGTTGCAATCCAGGGGGTAATTCGAAAATTTAATGCAAGATAGCTCAAATTAATATCATTAGCAGTTGTGTTCCCCAGATCGCTTTGAAATTTTGAAAACCTGCCATCCATCCCAAACTCAAATAGAAAGGAAAGTGAATCCAGTGAATTGTATGATGCGGGATTCGCCATATTTATTTGAAGTGAGTTTCTACTTGCCAGAGTAGCGCCGCCCATGGCAGCAGTTCGTCCCATACTTCTGGAAGAAAGATCCCCCAAACCAAATCTTGAGTACGGTGATGTGGTATTATTATTGAATTGCGCAAACAATATTGTCGGAAAAAGTATTAATCCGATAATAAGACAAACTCTGCTATTTCTCCCCATTATATTCTAATATACGATTTAAGCCTAAGGCTACTAAATTGAAATGTACAAAGAAAGAATTTTTTAATTTTCTATCAAAAAATTCAGCATCACCTCCGGTAATAATAACTTTTAAATTACTATAAAATTTCTTAAAATTCTCAATTGTTTTTTCAACTTCATAGATTATCCCATTTTGAACACCCCCGAGAATGGCTTCTTCGGTATTCATTCCATATAATTTATTGTATTCTTTTTGTTCCAAAAGAGGCAATTTCCCTGTGAACTGATTCAATGCTTTAAACCTCATTTTTAATCCCGGAGAAATATTTCCTCCTAAATATTGATTTTTATCGTTTAAGAAATCATAAGTTATCGCTGTTCCTGCATCAATAATCAATATGTTTGTGTTTGGATACAAATCAAATGCGCCCACTACTGCTGCAATCCTGTCTTTTCCCAGTGTTTCTTTTGAAATATATTTGTTTTCCAAAGGAATTTGGGTGTTTGAATTGAGCTCAATAAATGTGCTGAAATTATTTTGTAAAAAATTCTTCAGCTCAGGCGAATATTCTTTTACTGAAGATAAAATTACCTTTTCAAGGGATGGGTATTCATTTCTGAGAACCTCAACGTCCCGAGGTGAAAATTCATTAACCGGTACTGTAATTAGTACCTCTCCACGGTTAAAAACAGAAAATTTTGTACGTGTGTTTCCTATATCAATGATCAGATTCATTTTAATCAATAATTCTCTGGCTGATATCTAAGGCTTGAACAGAATGAGTTAAAGCACCAATTGAGATAAAATCGATACCCGTTTCTGCCACTTCACGAATGCGGCTGATTGTCATATTACCAGACGCTTCGGTTTTTGCTTTTTTATTTACCAGTGTAACAGCTTCTTTCATTATCTGTGTAGTCATGTTATCAAACATTATGATATCCGCATCAGCTTCAAGCGCTTCTTGCACCATTTCCAGATTGACCGTTTCAACCTCAATTTTAATACTAACCGGCATTTCTTTTCTGATGGCTTCAACGGCTTGTTTTATCCCCCCTGCTAGTTGAATATGGTTATCCTTTATCATCACCATATCATATAGCCCCATCCGATGGTTTGATGCGCCTCCCATTCGAACGGCATATTTGTCCAGAAGCCGGTATCCTGGCAATGTTTTTCTTGTATCCAGAATTTTTACATTTGTTCCCTCAACTTCTTTCATAATTTTGCCGGAATAGGATGCAATTCCCGATATTCGCTGAAGGAAGTTTAACGCTGTTCTTTCACCCGTTAATAAAGCATGGTAATTCCCCTTGAATTTTGCAATTATGTCTCCTTTCTTTACCATACTTCCATCCGGGATTATTGTATTCCATTCCAGTTTTTCATCAAATTTTCGGAACACCATCTCTGCAACCGGAAGCCCCGCAATTATACCATCCTCTTTGGCAACAAAAATTGCGGTTTTGTTTTCGTTTGAAGGAATAAGATTATTTGTTGTTATATCGCCATCGCCAATATCTTCAGCATACGCTAAACCGAAAAGTACTTCCGCTGATTTTAATGTTTTTCTATCCATTGAATTATTTTCTTACTGGTTCAAACTGAATGTTTTTATTTTTTTGTTGAATACTGTGGTGTTCAAATTCCGGATTTTCATTTCTGAAATCTTCACGAATATGGCCACCTCTGCTTTCCTCTCGGTTTAATGCAGCTATGGTTATCAATTGGCAAATTTGAACAGAATTTTTGATTTTTTGTAGATTGTATTCCTTATCTGTTTTCTCGAATTGTACATCAAGCTCATTAAAATAATCTAAGGCGCTCAACATGTCTTCCCTGTTTCTTACAATTCCGAGCTTTTTGCTCATTGTTTCAGCCAGGTTATTCTGCAATTTCAGAAATATTTTTTCATTTACCGGATCTACTTTTACTGGTTTAATTTCAGGAAGTATACAATTTATTTTTTTGATTTGAGCTGCTTTATCACTGGCTCGTTTCCCAAAAACCAGACATTCCAGAAGCGAATTACTGGCCAGTCGGTTAGCTCCCATTACTCCTGTGGAAGCTGCTTCGCCACATACAAATAAACCTGAAATATTGGTCTCAGCATTTAGATTGGTTTTTATGCCGCCGACCATATAATGTGCTGCCGGAGCAACGGGAAGTAAATCCGAGCTTAAATCAAATCCATATTCCTTTAAATGTAATCCAATATGATTAAATCGCTTCTCTATTTTGGTTTTCTCAAGATGACGGAGTGAAAGATAAACGTAATCGGATTTTGATTTCTGAATTTGCCGGAAAATATGGTAAGCAACAACATCGCGTGGGGCAAGTTCGGCTTGTGGATGAATCTCTTTCATAAACCTTTTTCCGTTTTCATCGAGTAGCCATGCTCCTTCTCCGCGAACCGCTTCACTAATCAGGTAGGCTTCTTTTCCCGGAACATAGAGGGCAGAAGGATGAAATTGAATAAATTCCATATCGGCAATTTGGGCTCCCGCATTATACGCCATTGCAATCCCGTCTCCGGTAGCTGTATGTGGATTTGTTGACCTTGCGTAAAGTCTTGAAAGCCCACCGGTTGCAAGTATTACAGCGTTACTTCTGAAAATAATGTTTTCGCCCGTAGTAAAATCGAAAGTATGGACTCCCAGAACGCTGTCTTCATTTTTGATA
Source organism: uncultured Draconibacterium sp. (assembly GCA_963677235.2). Taxonomy (GTDB): domain Bacteria; phylum Bacteroidota; class Bacteroidia; order Bacteroidales; family Prolixibacteraceae; genus Draconibacterium. The sequence continues at coordinate 222,473 of CAXXPP010000001.1, forward strand.
AGTTCAATCGCTGCAACATATTCAAAAGCTTTAATATGTTTTTGTTCTTTTACTTTTTGCAGCATGAAACAAGTGAGTCCTTTTCCTGTTGCGTCTCCCCCGGCATGAAGAATCCTGCGTTTTGTGTGCCCACCTTCAAGTCCCAAAACATACTCATTGTTTTTTTTGTCGAAAGCCATGCCAAGGTTAATAAGTTCAAGAACCCGTTCTTTTCCTTCATTAACCAACGTTTCTACGGCATCAGTGTCGCAGAGCCCACGGCCTGCAACCTGCGTGTCTTTTAAATGCTCGAAGGGAGAGTCGTCTTTAGCAATAGCAGCAGCAATTCCTCCCTGAGCATAATAAGAATTGCTGGTATCAAGCTGCGATTTTGTAACAATAGCAACGCTGCCATTTTTTGAAGAGTGGAAAGCCGCAGTTAGTCCGGCAAGTCCGCTCCCAATTACAACTGTGTCAAATTCAAGTATTTGCATTAATTTAGTCCTTTCCGGATCGACGCGCAAAGTTAGTATTTCTTTTAAGCAATTACATGAATTTTTTCACGAATAAAAGATTTATTAGGGAAGGTCGTTAGGGTAATAGGGGAAAACAGTTCAATAACACCCGAATCTTCTAATATTTTCATTATCATTTTTAATTAAAACGAAGCTAGCTGTCATTTTACTAGTATCAAAATACAGTAGAATCATAAATAATTACTCTTCCAAATAAAAAAAATAGTTTAACAATAGGCCGTTTTTCTGCCAGGAGCTTTGCTAATTTTTTGATGTGCTTTTTTTGTTTGTAATCACATCTAAATTAATTTACACGTATTCCATAATCCTGCCGGAAATTTGAAGCAATGAGATTTCAGCAAGTTTTGTTTGGTATTTAATTGAAATTAAACGTTGTTCTGCATCGAGCAAACTTTTTTGAACTTCACGAAGTTCCAGGCCAGAAAGGCTTCCCAGTTTATATCTTTCCAGCGCGATTTCCAGGTTTTCTCTCGCAACCTCCAGGTTTTGTTCTTCCATTAGTACTAAACGAAGGTTATTTTCATAGGCATAATAAACGGTAAGTAAATCAGCCTTTATTTCCTGTTCTACCTCCTGAAGGCGTATTCCCCGGTTTTGTATGTCAATCTGGGCATTGGCCTTTTCACGGCGGTGGTTATTCCCGTCAAAAATATCCATACTTAAATTAAGCCCGTAATTGAAAGCCCGAGACTGCTGATTGTTTATGGTCAACGTTCCGTAATCACTAATAGAACCGGAACCATAGCCCCGGTACGAATAATTGTATGCCGATGATAAAGAAAGATATGGATAAGCACGTGACGCAATAATTTTATAATCGAGCTCTGAAATGACTTTATTTTTCTTCGCAATTTGAAGACTGGTATTATAATCCAGCGTAGATTCAAGCAATTCTTTATAAGTAAGCTCGGAATTGAATACAATGGCAGAATCTTTTACACCAATATTTTCTTCCAGATCTGTAACTGACATTAGCTTTTTCAAACGCACTTCCGACTCAAGAATTGCTTCGTTTTGTCTGGCCAGATTTGAGCTGTCGGCATTTAAATAAACAATTGATTGAAGGAGTTCCAGTTTTGAAGAGGCTCCAAGCAAATATCGCTCTTCATCTATCCTGGCCCGCTCTCTGGAAAGAGAAACAGCATATTCCATATTTTTGAAATAGTTAATTTGCTGGATGTAGTAGTAGTATTCTGATGCAATTTCAGCTACCAGGTTCTCAATTGACATTTGAGTGTTCAGTTCTCCCATTTTTTTCAATTCACTCAACTTCTGATATGTGGTCTTCACATTAAAACCATTGAAAATGGTCATACTAAGATTTAATGCAGCCGAGCCAGTTGAATTGTAGATGTTGTTTGACACACGTTCCGAACCATCGTTCATGTTTTGCGTGGTGGTGGTTACACTTCCTCCATAACGATTAGTTGTTGTAAGCGTTGGTAAATATCCCGCATTTCCCCTTGTTACGTTATTCCCTGCTATTTCTTCCTGATTGCGTGCTATTTTTACTGAGTAATTTTGTTCGAGACTTGTTGTTATACAACGGCTCAAATCGTAAATCTCCTGCGCTTCACTATTTTGAAAGAAAGACATAAAAAGCAGAAAAATGGGGAGAATTATTTTATATGTTAACAGTTTCAATTTCTTCAGTATTATTTGATTCATCATTAATTGATTTTGCAGATTTTGTTTCACTTGAAATAAACAGGTAAATTCCCGGAACAACATATAAGGTAAGAAATGTTGAAATGGTTAATCCACCAACAACTGCAATACCCATTGCAACACGGCTTTGTGCACCTTCTCCAAGTCCCATGGCTAAAGGCAGAATTCCCAATACAGTTGATAAACTCGTCATTAAAATTGGCCGGAACCTTGCTGCCGATGCAAATCGGATGGCATCAAATTTATTCATTCCGGCTTCTTTTCGCTGGTTGGCAAATTCAACTATTAAAATCCCGTTTTTCGACACCAGTCCAATCAACATAATAATCCCAATCTGGCTAAAAATATTCATTGTAACATTAAAATACCACATAAAAAGCATTGCACCTGTTAACGCTAATGGTACTGTCATCATTACAATAATCGGGTCTTTGAAGCTTTCAAATTGTGCCGAAAGAACAAGGAAGATAAGAACAATGGCCAAAAGGAACGCAAACATCAAACTCGACGAACTTTCCATAAAATCTTTTGAGTCTCCGTCAAGGGCTGTTCTGAATGTATCATCCAAAACGTCTTTTGCAATTTTATCCATTTCTGCCAATCCTTCGCTAATTGTCCTTCCTTCTGCCAGCCCAGAAGAAACCGTTGCTGAAACAAACCTGTTGTAGCGGTATAATTGTGGAGGAGCAGTTGATTCTTTCAATGAAACAAAATTATCGAGCTGAACCATTTCTCCATTGTTGTTTCTTACATACAACGATTTTAAATCAAGCGGTTTATTTCTGTCCTGACGGGCAAGCTCTCCCAAAATCTGGTATTGTTTCCCGTTCATTATAAAATAGCCAAATCGTTGTCCACTGAGCGCTAACTGAAGTGTCTGCCCGATGTTTTGAGTTGATACTCCGAGTAAGTTTGCTTTATCACGATCAATTTCAATTTGAAGTTCTGGCTTTGTAAATTTCAGGTTTACATCTGCCATTTCAAAAACGGGGTTGTCCTGGACCCTTGCCATAAATTCAGGCAAAACTTCGCGAAGCTTGTCAATGGTTGGAGCCTGCAAAACATACTGAATAGGCAGGCCTGCCCTTCGTCCTCCAAATGTTGATTGCTGAATAACACTGGCTCTGGCTTTTGTCATTTTTCGCAGTTCCGCGGTTAACTGGGCTGCAATTTCCTGTTGCGAACGTTCTCTTTCTGATGGATTGACTAACACAACCCGGACAAATGCCCAAGTACCCCGAACCATTGCAGTTACTTTTTCGGCTTCGGGGACAAGTCTGTTAACCAGATCATTTACTTCTTCTACATAATCAAAATTGTATTCGTAAGTAGAGCCCTCGGGTGTTGTAATGTTTATATTTAATTGAGAGCGATCTTCCATTGGTGCCATCTCTGCCGGTATTATTTTCCATAAAAAAAAGATAAATACACCGGAAGCGAAAAGAATAACTAAAGAGATGTATTTTCTCTTCAGAAATGAATTCAGAGAGTTTTGATAGGCGGTGTTCAGCCTCACAAAAAACTTTTCCGATACTTTGTATGCCTTACTTCTGTTGTGTCTGGTTTTTAATATTTTAGTTGCAAGCATTGGGGTGAGCGTGAGAGCTACAAATGATGAAATAGCAACCGCTCCGGCAATAACCATACTGAATTCACGGAAAAGCCGTCCTGTCATTCCTTCGAGAAAGACAATCGGAAAAAATACTGCGATAAGTGTAATTGTAGTAGCAATAATAGCAAAGAAAATTTCGTTGGCACCTTTGATCCCTGCTTCCCTTGGCGACATGCCCTGTTCAATTTTTACATAAATATTTTCCATCATTACAATGGCGTCGTCAACCACAAGTCCTATGGAGAGCACAATAGCCAGAAGAGTTAAAACATTGATTGTAAATCCGGCGATGTACATAATAAAAAATGAACCAACCAATGAAACGGGAATTACCAGTATGGGCAAAATAGTTGTCCTCCAGTCGCGAAGGAACACAAATATAATAACCACAACCAAAAAGAACGCCAGATAAATGGTTGTCTGAACTTCTTTTATGGAAGTCCGAATATAATCGGTATTGTCAAAACCAATTTCAATTTCAACATCGTCAGGTAAATCTTTTTTGATGTATTCAAGCCTGTCGTAAACATCATCAACAATATCAATATGGTTGGCGCCTGGCTGTGGAATAATAACAGTACCCACCATCGGAATCCCGTTCATTTTCATAATCCCGCGGATATCTTCCGGACCAATCTCAGCACGGCCAATGTCGCGAACCCTGATTAGTTGTTCACCTGATTGTTTTAGAATGAGGCTGTTAAACTCTTCTGCAGTAGTCATTAATCCGAGTGCACGGATGGTCAGTTCCGTTGAATTGCCTTCAATACTTCCTGCCGGTAGCTCAACATTTTCACGTAAAATAGCATTACGTACGTCAAGTGGTGTCATTTGGTAACCCGCCAGTTTTACCGGATCGAGCCAAATACGCATTGCATATCTTTTATCTCCCCAGATACTGATAGAACTAACTCCTGAAACGGTTTGCAATTGTTCCTTAAAAGTTAGTTCGGCAATTTCTGAAAGTTCCAGAAGTGACCGTTTGGCACTTTTGACAGCAATAAACATGATGGGACTGGCATCTGCATCGGCTTTCGAAACCGTTGGAGGGTCACAGTCGCGGGGTAAATATCGTTGTGCCTGTGAAACTTTATCCCGGACATCGTTAGCTGCTGTTTCCAAATCGACAGAAAGTTCAAATTCAACTGTAATCCGGCTGTTTCCCTGGCTACTGGAACTGGTTAATGTTCTGATTCCGGGAATTCCGTTGATAGATTGTTCCAACGGCTCTGTGATTTGGGTTTCAATAACATCCGAGTTTGCTCCCGGATATGATGTCCTTACCGAAATAATCGGTGGATCGACGCTTGGAAACTCCCTTACCCCGAGGTAGGTCATCCCAATAGCCCCGAAAAGGATTATGACCAGCGAAAGCACCGTTGCCAAAACTGGTCGTTCTATGCTTAATGAAGATAAACTCATGACTCTACTGAACTAAATTAACATTGGTAATCAAAGTATCTAGCTGAACAGGAATACTTTCCCTTAGTTGAAGAGTTGCAGTTGTAAGCAATGTATCTCCAAAATTCAATCCTTCTTTTATTTGAATATGTGATTCAGTACGAAGTCCGATAACAACATTTTTTCGTTCAGCTTTGCCGTTTTTATAAATAAATACTTTTTCCCCATCCATCTCAGGAATAACAGCTTCCGTTGGTATCGAAATTGTATTTTCAATTTGTGAAAGTTTAACCGTAACACTGGCATATCTTCCTGGTTTTAATTCCTCTTTTTTGTTTGGGTATAAGGCTCTTACAACAATAGTTCGAGTTTCTAACTGAACTTTTGGGTCTACGGCATAAACTTTCGCCTCAAATTCATCGGTAAAGCCGTCAACATTAAATGATATCGGATAGCCGGGAGAAACTTCTCCTGCATAACGTTCCGGAATAGAAAATTCAATTTTGAGCGGACTAACTTTTACTAACCTTACGATTTTTGTCTGTGTTGTTGCAAAAGCTCCTTCACTTATCATCCTAAGTCCTACAATACCATCAAATGGTGCGCGGAGTTCCGTTTCTGCTATTCGTGCTTCAATTAATTTTGTGTCAGCCTGAAGTGCTTGTAGTTCGGTTGAAATTTGATCATAACTTTCGCGGCTGATAGCGTCACGGTCGAGCAACTGGCGCTGCCGGAATTCTTTTTCTTCTGCTAATTTTAGCTGTGCCTGCAATTTTAACAATTGAGCCTGTAAGGGAAGGTCATTTATTTTAGCCAGTAAATCGCCTTTCTTGACACGGGTTCCTTCGTCAAAATAAATTCCTACAATTTTACCCGAGGCTTCAAACGATAGTTCAACCTCTTCATCGGGTAGAAGCGAACCTACTGCTTTTCTGAGCTCACTCATTTCAGTAGGAACAAGTACATAACCACTAGCCATTAGCGGTTGATTTCCTCTACTTCCACCAGAAAACATCCCATTTTGTTGGGAATTTTCCTGTTTTGTTAAAAGAGGTTTAAGTTTTGGGTATAAAATTATTCCCCCCATTACTAGAATCAATACAACAGTTATTGATATTCTGAAGATTTTTTTCGTTGCCACAATGTTGTTGTTTTTTTTGAAAATTAGTTACCGAGATTATTGGACTAAAGTAAATTCAAAAAGTTAAAAGGAGAATAGAAAAAAATTATTCTTTTTTGAAAGAAGCGGTTGTTGTTTATTTTTTCATTGTCGTCTTGAAACAATGTCCTGTCAGAAATAGAGTAAAAAATAAACTTTGCCTGTTATAGGTTAGTTATTGATTCCCAGATGGATTTGCTTACCGGTATTCCTTTCTCAAGATTTTTTTCTCGTGTTCTGGTCACGCGTTCTCCCGGGTAACGAATTTCATCTATTTTTTTTTCGGGAATAGAGTTTTTTATATCGTCGATAATTTTTTGAATAGTTTTTTCAATGGAGGGGTAATTTTGAAGATTTTTTAAATCAATTGCAATAAAAACCTGCGAAACCCCAAATTCAACTTTTTGTTTGCTTATTTCATGAGTTGCCTGTCCGGCAGAAAAAACAGCTGCTAAAATATCAAGTAACAATGCCAACCCCGTGCCTTTCCAGTATCCGATAGGGAGTGCCCTTCCCGTTTTTAAAATAGCCCCGGGGTTTTTAGTGAGTTCTCCGTTTTCGTTAAAACCTCCTGCAAAAGGCAGGTTTTTACCTTCCAGTTTTGCGGCTTCCATTTTTCCATACGAAAACTGGGTCATGGCAAAATCGAGAACTATCGCATTTTCACCGAAAGGAACTGCAAAAACCAGTGGGTTATTTCCCAATTTTTTGTTGGTTGCTCCCCATGCCGGCATATTCGCAATTGTATTGGTCCAGGCAATAAATGCAAAGCCTTTTTTTGCAGCCTGCCAGCCATAAAATCCTGCACGCATCCAATGGTTGGTGTTGGCCAGTGCCACGCATCCAATGGTATTTTTTGCAGCCAGTTCCATTGCGCGGTTGGCACAAATCTCAGCGTTAAGCGGTCCCGGCCCCAGGTGCCCGTTCCATTGTTCCAATGCTCCGGTGCTACTAACCTGTTCCGCAGTTGCATTAATTTTTATAAAACCTTTCTGAGCATATTCTATAAATCGGGGGAAACGATATACCCCGTGAGAATATACTCCTTCGAGACTATTGGTCGCGAATATTTCGGCACAGCGGTCCGCTTTTGCCTCTTCAAAATTGGTTTTTAATAAAACCCGCTTAAAAACAGATTTCATTTCATGATATGAAACTCTGATGTTCTCCATAAATCAAACTGATTTCCAGGTTCGTTGTTTGTTTTTTATTTCTTTTTGCAGGAAAGCAGATTCGAGATCAATTCCTTTCCGGTTGGCAATAGCGCAGATATAAATAAAGATATCTGCCAGCTCATCACCTATTTCCGAAAAATGAGAATTTTCATCGATGGCCAACCCTTCCGATTTCCGGACAGCTTTAAAAAGTTCTCCTATCTCTTCTCCTAAAAGAAGGCATTTGTCGTGCACCGTTTGGTGGGAGAATCCCCGTTCTGATTCGAGTTCTGAGACATATTTCTGAAAGTCTTTTAAAGTTGCTTTTTGATGTAATTCAGGCATGATTTTTTATTCTGATTCAATAATTTGAAGTGCGTTTTTTACATTTTGAAGCAGCATCGGGACTTTTTCAAACGGGTTACCGTCACCAAGCGTTTCTAATGGAAGATATCCCCGATAACCGTATTTTTTTATAATTCTGAACAGTCTCACAAAGTCGGTAGGTGTTTCCTTCCCGTTTATCCACACGTTCTCCTTGATTTGCCAAGTAACTGCGTATTGTATATTTTTTTCAATCTCTTCGTATGGATCGTGCTGCCTGTAACTTCCAATATCGAGGTTCAGTTTTAGCCATTCCGAATCTACCATTTCGAAAATACGATTTACATCGCCGGCTGTTTTTATAAAATCGTTGTGATTTTGCAGCGCCATAATTACACCATAATTTTTTGCATAATTACAGCATTCTTTTATGTCTTTAGCCATCCATTCAAATACCTGATCACGCGAAAAACCTTCGTGAGTGTTTGTTCCTGCAAAAATACGAACAGCAGGTATTCCCATCTTTGCAGCTGCCTGAGTCCATGCTTTTATCATTGCAATATCTGCATTCCGGCTTTTTTTATCCGGAATCGCAAAATCATTGCGCACACCTGTTCCACTTATGTCGAGCCCCAATATAAAAGCCAGGCGTTTGAATTTCATCATAAATTCATTGGTTGGCGTTTGCGGATACCCGGGAAAATAATATCCCGTAGGGTCGACGGCATCAAAGTTATATTTGGCGCAAAAAAAGAGGATATCAAATAAATCAATTTCACCGTCGCGCAGAGGCTGGTTAAACGAATATGCATTTAAGCTAATTTTAAATTTATGTCCGTGTTTTTTACTTTTTTGTCCTGAATAAAACGCAGACGAATTTATTGCCGGGGCAACAAACGGCACTGCAAGCATCGATTTTACAAAGTTTCTCCGGTTTGATTTCATTTTGTTGGGTTTAGATTAAACAGAATCAAGATAATCAATTATTTCCGGAATGCTAATGAATATTTTGGGGAACATCAATAACAATTTCTTTTACACTGGCCCCGGAGGATAAACTCAGAAGCCATTGTATGGTTTGAAAAATATCTTGGGGTTGAATCATATCTTCGGCTTTGGCTGGTGTCCCTGCCTCATAGGCCATTTGTGTATTTACCCAGCTTGGACAAATCGCTGTAACTTTTATTCCCTGTGGGGTAAGTTCGCGATATAACGACTGGCTTAATCCTGCAAACCCGAATTTTGAAGCTACATAACCGGCGTTTCCTGCAAACCCGATTACTCCGGCCCGCGAAGAGATATTAAAAATGTAACCGGCTTTTTGTTTTTTCATTACCGGAACAACTTCCTTCAGCATTACAAATTGTGCCGTGAGGTTGGTGTCAAGCATTGTTTTAAACTGTTCTTCAGAAAGTGACAATGAACCATCAAAGAAAATTCCTGCGTTATTCACCAGTACATCAATTCGTCCGGTTTCTTCAACAATTTTACTTACTGTTTCTGATATTTGTATGTTGTTGGTGATATCCAGTTGAAAAGTGAGCGGGTTTGGAGAGTTGTTGCTTCTGAGCTCTTGAGCTACTTTTTCCAAATCACTCTGTTTTCTGCCGGTTAAAACCACTTGATATCCTGTTTCTGCCAGACCAATAGCAATTGCTTTTCCAATTCCACGGGTTGCTCCGGTTACCAAGGCAACTTTTTGTGTTTTTTTCATGTTTTTTGCTTTTCTTCAAAGATATCAAAACACGAAAGATATTGGAAAATAACTTCAACCGAAATTTATCATAAACGAAATGCACCAACAAAACTATTCCGGATTTTTTATTTCAAGAGAAAAGCCACTTCCGTGAATGTTTTTAATTTCGATGTTAGGGTCTTCGGAAAGATATTTGCGAAGTTTGGTGATAAATACATCCATACTGCGAGTGGTGAAATAACCATCGTCGCCCCATATTTTTTGCAGCGCTGTTTCGCGTGGAAGCAATTCATTTCTGTTTTGGCAAAGTAATTTTAGCAAATCCGACTCTTTAGGCGAGAGTTTTTGTTTAACGCTATTTCGTTCAATGTGCCGTAATTTCGAATCAAAGTGATACGATCCTATTTCAAAAAATATCTCGTTATTTACCGGGGCGGTAGATTGTCGCTTGATAATCGCCTGTATTTTGCACAACAAAACTTCCGTATCAAAAGGTTTGGTAATATAATCATCGGCACCTACATTGTAGCCTTTTAAAATATCTTCTTTTAGTGTTTTAGCTGTAAGAAAAACCATCGGAATATCGCGGTTTGTTTTCCTGATTTGGCTTCCAATTGTGAACCCATCAATATTCGGGAGCATCACATCTAAAATGCAAATGTGATAATTTCCTGAATGAAATTTATTCAACGCTAATTTTCCATCGTCAACCCAGGTAACATTATAATCGTTTAGTTCGAGATAGGACTTTAAAACTGCCCCAAAACTTAAATCGTCTTCAACAAGAAATATGTGATAAGGTTCCATGTTTCGCTGAAATCAGTTATAAGATTTAATTTTTTGCATAAGGAATAAATACATCAAAACGGCTACCTTTCCCGGGTTCACTGTGCACAGATATTGTTCCCTGGTTAGCTTCCACCACTGCTTTTACATAACTTAACCCAAGCCCGAACCCTTTTACATTATGAATATTTCCGGTGGTTTGCCTGTAAAACCGTTCATATATTTTACTCTGTACCAACTTGCTCATGCCAATTCCTTTGTCTTCCACTGATATTAAAACTCCCTTGGTTTTACTTTCTGTGGTAATTCTTATTTCTGGAGCATCCGGCGAGTACTTATTTGCATTGTCGAGTAAATTATAAATAATATTCGTACAATGGATTTTGTCGGTAGTAACCACCGGGTTTTTTGCATTTAATTTGGTATCGATTATTCCTGCCCGTTTTTCAATTTGCAAAACGATTCCCTGTATTGCGTCCTGAATGAGCTCGTGAATATTTACTGCTTCCCACGAAAACTCAAATTCTTTTTTATCAAGCCGGGCAATGGTTAAAATATCTTCCACCTGCCGGTTCATCCGGGTATTTTCTTTTTTTATCATCCCTGTGAAATACTTTATCTTTTCAGGATTCTGAATTACTTTTTCGTTGTTTATTGAATCGGTAGCTACAGAAATGGTTGCAATTGGGGTTTTAAATTCGTGTGTCATATTGTTGATAAAATCCGATTTCATTTCAGAAATTTTCTTTTGCCGGAGAATATAAAAGATACTCAGACTAAAAGTAAGTAAAATAATTAGTGAAAATATGAAGGAAGCTACCAACAACCAATTTAACGAACGATAAATAAAGCCATCTCTTCCTGGGAAAAATATTGCCAGTTTCAGGTTTTTACGGATGATGTCGTGCGGATAAAGTTCAGTCTGGTATTCTGTTTTCAAAAGTTGTAAGGAATCGGTTGTTTCGGCTGTCTTACTTAGGAAACTGCTGTCTTTCAGAATTGCGAATTCAAAATTGATAGGAATATTTTTGTTGCCCAGTTCTTCAATTAAAACATTTTTTATCAGGCCAGTATCAATACTTTGTACATCCCAATTTGAAATTTCGGTTACTACCTGTCGTGCCATATTTTTTAATCTCCCGGCTTTTACTTCTACCCGTCTCGAAATATCCGGCGAAATAATCGCAACCGTATCGAGGCTGGTTATAAGCGAATCTATTTTTACTAAGCCGACTGAATATAAAGAATCAATATCGTTAATACTGGTGAAGAGGGAATCTCTTTTTATAACAAAAACAGAGTTTGTAGCAGAATCATCACCGGCGATAATAATCCGTTCAATCTTATTTTTTTTGTCTTTGGTATCTACATCATAACTGTATTCATATGTATTTACCGATGTTTTTCCTTTACTGTTCGCTTTTATCTTTCCCCGTGAATTTAAAGTTCCGGGGCCTACTCTAGTAATAACATGGTTGGGCGGGGCTATTTTTCGTATCGAGTCGGGAAGAATAATTCCGCGCGGTGGTGGTGGCGGTTGCGGTACAAATGCAAAATTATTGTTGAGTGAAAGATCCCAATGTAGCGAATCCGCAAAAGCCATCCGGGTTACCACATCGAAATTGTGCCGATCTTCCAATTTTGCAACAGTGCTGTTCAGTGCATCATTAACGCTCCTGCTAAACAATTCGTTTTTAATGCGTATCGCATTGTTCATCCAAACCAGCTGCACTGCAATTATGCCAAGAATAGAAATTCCCATTAATATTATTAAGCCTGAAATAATTTTTTTATTCATAAAAAGTAATAATTCTGTTTTAACCAATGAATTTGATTCCCGGAATGATTAAAAACGGATCAAATATAAATAATAAAAAAGGCTAAATTCCAATTTTAACTTTTCCTTAACAGATTTTAACCGGGTCTTAACTGGTTGTCACCCTGTGTGTAACCTATATTTGTTTCAAAATAAAATCGAATTAAAATTGAAAAATATGAAACAGTTTTTTTTATACACAGGAGTTTGGATTTTCGCTGCTTTTTTACTTTCCTCTTTTTCCCTGAGAGAAAGCCCGCAAGATCCGCCACGGGGTAAAAAGAAGGAACGCCATATAACGTTGGTAAAGGTTGACAGCGGAGGCAAAAGAATAGAACTGGATACTATTTTAACCAACAATGATGTGTTGGTTTGGAACGGAGATACCATTAGAGATATGGACAAGATGACATGGATTCCCGATGGAGACTCATTGATGGAATATCGTTTTGATGTTTTAAGCAAGGATTTTAGAAATGACCATGATGTAATGGCTTGGCATGACAGTAACAGGGATAATAATGTATTTGTTGTACCTCGTGTTCCCGGAGTGCCAGAGATCCCGCCAGTTCCCCCGGTTCCCGCATTTCGGTTTATAGGAAAAGGAAATGACAGGAATGTTATTAATCTTAGCGATCCGGATGTAATCTCATTCAAAAAGAAGAAATTGAAAGATGGTCGGGAGAAAATTACGATTGTAAGAAACGAACCTAAGGAAAAGGGAGAGGCTAATCTGGAAGAGTTTATTATCGATAGTAAGGGAAGTCATCCGGCTTTTTGGAGTGACGGACCACGGGTTCATAAAGTTATGGTGACAAAGGATATTGATGGTAAAACAACCATTGCGAAGAAGGGAAAAATTATCCGCTTAAAAGAAATTGGAAAAGATGATGCAGAAAATGGTGAAATAGAAGTTGAAGTAGAAGAAAATCAGGAAAATAATTAAACAATAAGTTCGTTCATTAAAAACAGACTTTTTACCTTATTTCGATTTCATGTATTCGTTAAGGTCTGTAAGCCGATTCTTTTAAGAGTCGGCTTTTTTTAGGCTTCTATTTTTATTAATTTTAAAAGAAAAATCAGATGACAAGAATTTCTGTTTGGCCCGCAAGTCTTTTAATGATTCTTCTTTTCTCTTTTTGCAAAGAAAAACCAACCCTTCGAAATACAGAATTGAAAATCAGGAAATTTGTTGATACCGTGGGATTTGCGCACCTTGATTGGCAGGTAGATTCGGTAGTTTCCCGAATAAATTCACAATTTCATGAGCAGCTTAAAAACACAAAGCAAGACAATGATTTGTTGTGGAGAGCAGCTATTTGTCCACACGACGATTATACATACGCCAGTTGGTTGTATCCAGCGGTTTTGAAGAATGTGAAATCGAAGACTGTTATTCTATTTGGAGTAGCTCACAAAGCTGCATTGTTTCATCTCGAAAACAGAATTGTATTTGATCGTTTTGATGCATGGAAAGGACCATATGGCAATGTAACTGTTTCGCCTCTCAGAGATAAAATTATTGAAAAATTACCTGAAGATTTATTTGTTGTTCACGACAGTATGCAAATAGTGGAGCATTCGGTTGAATCGATGATTCCGTTTTTGCAGCATCAAAATCCGGAGGTTGAAATTATCAGCATTCTTGTTCCTTATATGTCACTTTCAAAAATGGATACGATCTCGTCATATCTGGCAAAAGCGATAAATGCCGTTGCTAACGATAATAATTTGGAATGGGGAAAAGATTTTTCAATTCTGATAACCACAGACGCCGTTCATTACGGAGATGAAGAATGGGGCGGTCAAAATTATGCTCTGTTTGGAACCGACAGTTTGGGTACAGAAAAGGCCAGGGAAAAAGAAAAAGAAATTATTGACCATTGTTTTACAGGAGTATTGACTGATGAAAAAGTGAATCATTTTGTACGAATAACTGTTCAGGAAGACGATTTTAGACAATACAAATGGACCTGGTGTGGAAGATATTCTGTTCCCCTTGGTCTGAAAACCGCCAATAATCTGCGTTTAGAACAAAATGAAGAGCCGTTGAATGGAATTTTACTGGGATATCAAACAACAATCGATCACCCGGAACTCCCGGTAAAAGATTTACGAATGGGAAAAACCGCAGTGGCAACCATGCACCACTGGGTTGGCTTTACCTCGATTGGTTTCAAATAATCGTATTATTTTAAAACTGTTTTTTCAACCTCTCCGGATATAAAATTAAACTCTTCATCCGTTAACGAAATTAACGCTGCTTTTGCATTCTGAACAGATTGTTTTGCATTACGGGCACCCGCGAGCGCCACGGTAATTCCAGCTCTTTTTATTGTCCATTTCAAAACCAGTTGTGCCAATGTAGCGCCTTTTTCGATGGCAATGGGTTTTATTTTTTCCAGAAATTGATTTGTGATGTTAATATTTTCATCGGTAAAAGCTTCATGTCCGGCGCGATGATCTCCTTTCTGAAATTTGTAACCGGGAGTTATTTTTCCTGTTAGTAATCCTCTTTCCATCGGGCTGTATGCCAACACCGATTTGTCATTTTTTATACAATACGGAACTGTTTCCTTTTCAACATCGCGGTTTACCATGCTAAATGGAATTTGGTTGGAAACCAGTTTTACTGCTTTTTCAGCTTCGGCCATCTGTGCCGCAGTGTAATTACAAACTCCGGCATAACGAACTTTTCCCTGTTCAATTAATCTTGCCACTGCTTCAAAAGTTTCTGAAATCGGTGTTGTTGGGTCGGGCCAGTGAATCTGATACAAATCGATATAATCTGTTCCCAGGCGGCGAAGGCTGTCTTCGCATTCTTCAATCACCTTTTCTTTTCCGGCATATTTATAAATATCAATTTCCTGCCCGGCATTGTTTTTACTTTTAAAATAGAATTTACCTTTTGTCCCTTCCCAACTCATTCCAAATTTGGTTAAAATCTGGAGTTTATCACGGGGAATTCCTTTGATTGCTTTTCCTACTATTTCTTCACTTTCACCCTGTCCGTATATAGGGGCGGTATCAATAGAAGTTACTCCTAAATCGTAAGATGCCCGAATGGCTTCGATGGCTTCGTTTCTTTCTGTTTTTCCCCACATCCAGCCGCCAGCCGCCCACGCGCCAAATGTAATTACTGACACGCGTAAATCTGAATCTGCTAAATTTCTGTATTCCATAGTAATTTTTTTGGAGATGATTTGAATATAAATTAGTTGGTTGGTAGTAAAACTCACTTAAGGGTACAATGTTCAAATGAAAAAAGAAAAGCCGCCCCAAACAGGAACAGCTCTGGTGTAATTATTCGGAGTTTTATTTACTCGAATTGCTGACAAATGCAATATGTTTGTTGTCGGGCGACCACGAAGGGACATTAATTGTACCCTGGCCTCCGTACATGTATGCAATAACTTTCGGAGCACCACCATTAATTGGCATCAAACGGAGCATCACCCTTTTGTATGAAGGATGTGCATTAACATCGATTGTTGGAGGAAATGAGATTATAACCATCCATTTGCCATCAGGTGAAATGTGTGGAAACCAATCGTTGTATTCGTCAAAAGTAATTTGTTCTTTTTCCGAACCATCGGGTTTCATTCGCCAGATTTGCATGGTTCCCGACTGGCTACCATTGTAGTAAATGTATTTCCCATCAGGAGAATATTCACAACCATCAACATGTTCACCAACTTTGTTGTTAGTTAGTGCTACTTCTTTTCCTCCTTTTATTGAATTTTTGTAAATGTTAAAAACCTGTATTCCATTTCGTTGAGCTACATAAACTACCTCCTTGTTGTTTGTCGCCCATCCGTGCCAGTACGATGGAACAGCATTTGTTACTTCCTGTGGGGTACCGCCTTCCAGCGGTAAAACATAAACCGATGATCCCCTGCCTCCCGCTCCGTCGCGGCTGTGGCTTATCGCTAATAATTTTCCGTCGAAAGAAATTCCATGATCGTTATTGATCTGGTCTGCAAAACCCGTGTTTAATTTTTCTAAATCGCCGCCTTCTACGGGGATTTTATAAAGCGATCCGTCCATGTTAAAGAGCAATTTATCGCCATTAGGCATCCAGTTGGGTGCCTCAAAACGGCTTGGTTTTTCATAAATTACTTTTCTTTTTCCATCAAATACATTCATGGTCTCTAACCTGCAACCGATTCCTCCGCCGGAATATGGGTTATAGTCATCAGCCACAGGCTGATCAATGCGTACGTTCCAGATTTTTGCTGTTTCGGTAACATCAGGATTATGTGATGAAATGAACAACCCGGCCAGGATCTCTTCATGAAAATCCATTTCGGTGCTTCCTATTTCCTGTAATGGTTCCCACGGATGTGCAGCTCTAAAAATTATTTTGTTTCCCACTCTTTCGAGCTGCAGGATTTCGTAGTTGGGTTTGGTTGCCAATATCTCGTCTTGCGGATCACGCATTAAAGCTCCTTGTAAAACCCGCCATTGCATAACAGTTAGCCCATCGCCATGTAAAACAGCAGAACAATGGGCTGCATTTTCTTCTTCCGATTCGCGAACCATCCAGCCAATTTTACGATGTGGATCTTCTCCCTCTCCTTCAAAAGCAAAGTTGGCAGTTAAAACAAAATTGCCCTTTATTTTATTGAACAGATAGTTAAACTCGTCCCGCTCAAACCAAATGTTATAGCCAGAGCCTTTGAGTGTATATTCCTGAGTATTTTTATTGTAGGTTGCAGAACCTTTTAACTTCGGATTTCCAATGTCTTTATTGTATTGGAAAATTCCGACTTTTTGCTGGGCAAAACTGGATGAAACTATCATCACCAGAAGTATCACAAGATTTTTTTTCATAACAGGTTTATTTCGTTGTTAGTGGATTTCTAAATTACGAAAAAAACTAAAATGAAGAAGGCTAAATGTTTTATTTGTGAAGAATACAATTTCAGGTGTGGCATTAGTTTGTATTCCTTTCTTTCCAACTCCTTTGAAGTTCCAGAATTTTTTCAATCTCAATGGAGTCGAAGGCATGGGCAATGTATCGTTCAGTTTCTTTTAATCCAACTTCATAAATTTCCTGAGCTTTATTGAAGCTGAATGTTGTAAAATTGCGGGTTTGCGGAGGTTCAATGAGAAAATCGCATAGTTTTTTGCTGTTCTCTACATTTTGTGCAATTCCCAGGCGAAAGCATCTTTCTGCCACTGTCATTAATCCTCTTACCTCTTCTTCCGGACCATTATGATTGACATGAACTCCAATTAGTATCTCACATTTGTCGCGGATAGATTCAGCAGGAAGGTTATTCAAAAGTCCTCCATCAACATAGGTTTGCCCGTTTATAACTTGTGGCTCAAAAACTACTGGAATAGAAGCTGACGCAAGTACCCATTGAAAAAGTTTTCCTTTGGATTTAATTTCAAACAACCCATTGTTAAGATTGGTAACGGCACAGTAAAATGGAATTTTTAAAGCCGAAAAGTCGTCTTTTTCAATTCTTTCCTCCATGATAGTCATTACCTTTTCCATATCAATTAATCCACTGAATGGCATGTGCCAGTTAATTAATTTGTGAAATTTACGGGAGGATACGATTTTGAGAATTTCTTTTGGTGAATATCCTGCAGCATAAAAAACTCCGACAATGGCTCCCATACTGGTCCCTGAAATAATCTGTGGTTTTATGCCATATTTTTCAAGTGTTTCCAAAACTCCAATATGGGCAATTCCGCGGGCACCTCCACCACTTAAAGCTATCCCGAATCTTACTTTATTTCGTAAAGAAATTGCATGTGGCATTTAAAGAGCGATTTTGGTTCTGTAAAACTGAAATTTAATTGTGATATGATGTCATTAAATCTGTTCCCAACCTTGCCTGTAAGTATGCCTAATCCATTCTTCGGCAGTTTCAAATGCAGGTAGCGTCACATAATCTTTGTTAAATCTAGGGTCACCGTTTACGATTTCAAAGTTATCTTCTTTTAAAATACGAATTTCATCGGAAGGGCTAATGTTTGTAAAACGCATGTTTGGTCCGTCCCAAAGCAATTTTCGTTTTAAACTCTGTAAACGAACGGCTAGAACTCCCATAACTACCATTTCGTTTAATGGCCCTGAGTAATTAAAACTAGAAGACGCTTCCAATCTGGCGCTTTTATCTTCTTTACAGGCCCGAATCCAATCCTGTTCATGTCCTCCGTTTAATGCATTTGAAATACGGCGAATGGTTTTTTCGGGTTGATCAAAGTTAGCCATTTCGCTGGTGGGCAATAATGTTGGATTTTTACCATAAGTTCCACACATAATTTTTCCACGTGTTCCATAGAAAATACAACCGCCGTCATCATCTCCCATTTGTTCGCCCGCTTGCAATTCATCTGGGCGGGGGGGCATTAATCCCCCGTCGTACCAGTGAACAGTAACTTCGGGCATTCCAACCTTAGGCAAATTATCACGTCTCGGAAATTCGTATTTTACAAATTCAGCATTTGGTGCCGATTCTGTATTTACCGGAGTGGAT
The DNA here is from genome assembly GCA_963677235.2 of uncultured Draconibacterium sp. Taxonomy (GTDB): domain Bacteria; phylum Bacteroidota; class Bacteroidia; order Bacteroidales; family Prolixibacteraceae; genus Draconibacterium. The sequence goes on from CAXXPP010000001.1 coordinate 241,101, forward strand.
GACCCCTGAACAGAAAGTGGATATTCAAGTTTCAACGCTTTAAAGGCCGGATCAAGAATGTGACAAGCCATATCTCCCAATGCACCGGTTCCAAAGTCCCACCAGCCACGCCAATTCCACGGATGATAAATTTCGTTGTATGGTCTCCATTTTGCCGGACCAATAAAAAGATCCCAGTCGAGTGTTTTGGGCACCCGTTGTTCTTTTTCAGGTCTTTCCAGCCCTTGCGGCCAAATCGGGCGGTTTGTCCAGGCATCAACATGAGTTACTTCTCCAATTGTTCCTGCCCAAATCCATTCGCAAATTTCACGTATGCCATCTCCTGAATTTCCCTGGTTCCCCATTTGGGTTGCTACACCGTATCTGTTTGCGGTTTCGCGCAAAATTCTTGATTCATAAACCGAATGAGTAAGCGGTTTTTGAACATACACATGTTTTTCCATTCGCATGGCCATTACAGCCGGAAGAGCGTGAGAATGGTCAGGTGTCGCAATCATTACCGCATCAATATCTTTTTGCTGGTCGAACATTTCACGGTAATCTTTGTATTTTTTCGCTTTGGGCCAACGGATAAAAGAATTCCTTTCTGCATACTTCCAGTCAACATCACAAAGAGCTACTATATTTTCGGTCTCCATATTTCGCAGGTTGTTGTGCCCCATACCTCCAACTCCAATCCCCGCAATGTTTAGTTTGTCGCTGGGGGCTTTGTAGCCAAAGCCTGAAATTACTTTTGAAGGTAAAATGGCTATTCCTGCCGCTGCTGTTGCTGATGTTCCAATAAAATTTCTGCGTGAAATGCTATTCTTTTTTTCCATATACTTAATTCTAATTTTCAGGAGATTTCGTCTGCGCAAAATATAAAAAATATCAGGTATTACCTACAGTTTACACGTATTGAATTTAGCTCGCTTCTTATTTTAAACAATAAATATTTTTGCTTGCCAGATTTTATGGCTTTTGGATTCATGTTATTTCATTTTTACTTGTTTAATTGTCAGAAAATCGGGAAATTAACAGAACATTAACAAACTAACATTTGTAAGACCGTGTTTTCGTTATACTATGTACTATCAAGCCTGGTTTTTTTGTGTTTGCTCTCGCAATAACTTAATAAATTGTAACATTATGAAACGACTCGCTTTATCCTTTTTTATTCTGTTTTTTGTAATAACCTCTTGGTCTAAAGACAATAAGTTGCCTTTGATAGGCGATAAAGCACCATCTTTTAAAGAGAACTCAACGAATGGTATGTTGAGTTTTCCGGAAGATTTTGGAACAAACTGGAAAATATTGTTTAGTCATCCTCTTGATTTTACTGCAGTTTGTACCTCTGAATTGTGTGAGATTGCACACAATCAAAAGAAACTTGATTCTTTGGGAGTAAAAATAGCAGTGGTGTCGATTGATAAAGTCGAAAGGCATTTATTATGGAGAGATTTTATGGAAAGAGTATTAAGTAACAATTCAGGAACGGTTAAGATTGATTTCCCGATTGTGGCCGATGCTTCAGGCGAGATTTCAAAAAAATACGGGATGCTGCATACTTCAGTGGATGCTGCGAGGGATGTGAGAGGAGTTTTTATTATTGGTCCCGATAATAAAATTCAGGCAATAAATTTTTATCCCATGAGTGTGGGACGAAATATTGATGAAATATTGAGAACAGTTACTGCATTGCAGTTAACACAAAATGAAAATGTTCTTACTCCTGCAAACTGGACCCCTGGTGATGATGTACTTGTTCCTCATAAACCATACACTGCTGATGAGTTAAAAGAAAATCCAGATCTTGAAAACCAATATTATAATGTGGGAGAATATATGTGGTTTAAAAAAATGAAGAAATAAATTGGAAGTACCATTAGCGGAGTTATTTTATCGATAACTAAATAATCAGACTTCGGCTTTGTTCAGTCTGACAGTCACCGTGAGCGAAGTCGAACTGTGAACTAACAAGTTATAAATTAATTCCGGCAGGGTGTTTTTGCAGAAAAATGAGGCGGAGTGAATCAGTTTAATGAGCCGAGAACTAAAAAAGATTTATACAAACAAAAAAGGATGTCCGAAATCGAACATCCTTTTTGTATTAGATTTATTATAAATACTAAGCAGGCATATCAGGCAAACTCCAAGGTTTGCGGTAAGTGTGTTTTATTAACTCTTGTGAAAATGCTTTAGCCGGAATTGGCTCGGTATATTTAGTGTCGAATTTCGGATCACCTTCTTCAATGTGGAAATCATCACTTTCAACGATTCTGATATTTTCATCATCTTTTATATTGGTGAATTCCATATTAATACCATCCCAGTCGAGTTCTTTGTATAGCGATTGTAAACGAACAGCTAAAACACCCATTACAACCATTTCGTTGAATGGTCCTGCTTCGCTGAAATCAGACGCGGTAGGAACACGGTTCTCCGGACTTTCTTTACAAGCACGGACCCAATCCATTTCGTGGCTGGTTTCTACTCTGCGGCGGAATTTTGGAGCATCGGGTACCCGACCTGACAACAACCATGGGCTAACTCCATAGCAACCGCAAATCAATTTATCTTTTGTTCCGTGGAAACAAACATAACCACCCTGTACATTTGGATCTTTTCCATCTGGCCATCCTTCAGGAAGCATTGGTTTTATTCCTCCGTCGGTCCAGCAAACTTCAACTTCGGGTAATTCAGCATTTCTACGCATTCCTTTCCAGGCACGTTTTGGTGTTCTTGCCGGGTAAGTAAGTTTTACTGATTGTGCCGTTGGAGCACAGTCTTTTAACAATAATGTAGAATTTCCCTGTGCATGAATAGGATAACCTAATTCAAGACCAACAAATACAGGATGAAGAATATGACAAGCCATATCGCCCAGCGCACCTGTTCCGTAGTCCCACCAGCCACGCCAGTTCCAAGGATGGTAAATTTGGTTGTAAGGACGCATTTTTGCAGGGCCGGTGAATAAATCCCAATCTAAAGTCTCCGGAACCCAGTCGCCTCTGGTTGGAGTATTTAAGCCCTGTGGCCAAATGGGACGGTTGGTAAATGTTTCAACTTTACGTACTTCACCAATTTCGCCGTTAGCAAGCCATTCAGTTGTAAGGTTTACACCCTCACCTGAAGAACCCTGGTTACCCATCTGTGTGGCAACTTTGTACTTGTCGGCCAGTTTAGTTAATAAACGTGATTCGTAAACGGTGTGAGTTAGTGGTTTTTGAACGTAAACATGTTTTCCCAGAGTAATCGCATGTGAAGCAATAATCGCGTGTGTGTGGTCAGCAGTGGCTACCACAACTGCATCATAATTGTTGCCTAATTCATCGTACATTTTACGCCAGTCTTTATATCGTTTGGCGTTTGGATACCTGTCAAAAGTTGGTTTAGCATATTTCCAGTCTACGTCGCAAAGAGCTACAATATTTTCTTCCTCCAGATTTCTCAGGTTAGAAGCTCCCATTCCCCCTATACCAACTGCAGCAATGTTCAATTTGTCACTTGGCGCTTTGTGTCCCAAACCTGCAACAGCATGTCTCGGCACAATTGTAATACCTGCAGCAACAGCCGCAGTCGTTCCAAGAAAAGCTCTTCTTGAAACTGCTTTTTTGTTAGAATTTTCCATAATAATTTGATGTTTTTAATTGGATAGGCATTTACCTTTTTCAATGTTATTTTCCAAAAATCAGCTAAATATAGTGATATTAACAGTTAGTTCAAAGACACACTTTCTGTTATTTGTACAAGCTAATATGCTTTTTCTCTTTTTTTGTAAAGAGCCCGGAGAAAACCGGTTGCGAAATTTATTCAAATTCAATATTTTACTTTTTAGGGAATAGCTATTTTCTATTTCTGTTAAAAAAAATCAATTTGATTGGGGGGTAATCATAATTTATATTTGCTGCCTCAATTTTTAGTAAATCTTAATAGTAATAACCTGAAAAATTTTTGGAATATGTTGACAGTAGGAGATAAGTTTCCTGAATTTGAAAAACAAGCTGTAGTTTCCCTCGAAGCCGGAAAAGAATTTAAACAATTGAACTCAGAAACAATCAAGAATGGGAAGTGGACTGTATTCTTTTGGTGGCCCATGGATTTTACTTTTGTTTGTCCAACTGAGATTTCTGCTTTTAATGAACAATTTGAAGAGTTTGAAAAACGCAATACCAACCTGATTGGCGCTTCTATTGATTCTGAATATGTTCATCTTGCCTGGAGAAACAATCACCCTGAATTAAAAAAGCTCAAATTTCCGATGCTGGCCGATACTTCGAAAACACTTTCTGAAGAGTTGGGAATTTTAGAAAAAGTAAATAAAATTGCCTACCGTGCAACTTATATTATCGACCCTGATGGAATAATTCAGCATGTATCGGTAAATGGGTTGAACGTTGGACGAAATGTAAAAGAGATTCTTCGGTTACTGGATGCTTTTCAGTTGGGAGAATTAACTCCTTGCAACTGGGTACCGGGTGAAGCAACGTTGAATTAATGTAAAGTGTAATAAGAAAGATAATTTTAACAGGGCTCTTTTTTAGTAGTACCTGTGTGGTGGTAAGTGGGAAGAAAAAGGGGCCGGAAAGCCCCTTTCCTTTTTATTGTAGCATAAATTTTACTGCAATACTAATTGTTTTTCCTTCAAAATCAGGAATATCAATTTCCGGTGATAATTGGATAACCCGGCGCACTTCTTCCACTAAATAAGGATATTTATTTTCTTTCTCTGATTTGGTTTTTTTACTGTCTCCATAACCTACAACAATCACTTCATCTAAATCGATTCTTTGTTTTTCTGATTTTTCAGCCTGCACAACCTGCCATTTTTTATCATTAATTTTCACATTGAGAAAAACAGTGCCTTGTTGGCCTTGTTCCTGTGCTACCTTTGGGTACTTAATATTCTGGGCAATAAACCTTCGCAAATCGAGCGGGGTTGTAATTGTTGGATTGGTGTTTGTATTCTCATTTGTAGTTGTTATTTCAATAGCGCCGTTACCCGCCTTCTCTCCATATTTCTCGGTTGCTTCTTTTTCTTTTAGAACATTTATTGCTTTAACTATTTTTGTATCAATTTCTGAAAGTGGTTTGTTATATTCTTTCCCGTTAACAACTATATACGGCTTATTTTCATTTTCTGTGCCGGAATTATATTTTGTTTTTGTATTGATAATTACGACACCGTTTTTAGCGTTTTCACCATATATTAGAGGTGAAGCAGTTTCTCCTTTTAGTACTGAAATACTTTGAACATCTTCAACAGGAATGTCGTTTATGTTGCCGTCGAATTTATTCCCGTCAACTACAACTGTTTTGTCGCCTGAACTTAATGATTTGGCAGCTTTAGTATTGATCATAACAACTCCGTTTTTTGCATTTTCGCCATATAACGTTGTTGCCGTTTCATCTTTTAAAACGGAAATGCTTTCTATACTCTCTGGATTTAAATATGCGATATCATCTTCTTCCTTTCCATCAACGATATACATAGGTTTTTTTTCGCCAGCACTGCCCTTTATTATAATGGAATTACCATTATGTTTTTGTTTGTAGCCGGTCACCTTAATTTCTTCTTTGCTTTTTATCGTATCCCTGGGTACAACCGCATTGCTTTCAGAAGAGGGTGATGGGGATTTTTTAGTATCCGAAGTTGTGTTTCCTTTGTTTTCTTCTGCAATTTTGTCGAACTCAGGATTGGTTCCCCAAACATAATCAGATGTGAGAATATAAAGTGTGGCATCTTTTTTATTTAATTTCAAAATATTCGATTGTACTTTATTTCTGTTGATTTGAAGTGCATCTATGATTTTACCACTATCAAATTCTTTTGTTGTATCATATTTTTTTAAATCAGTATTGTCCGGACTAATAACTTTCCCATCAATGTTTATGATTAAATTCATTAGGGAGTTGGAACGCGCGGATTCTTTTTCCGTATTAAAAAGTATTGCTTTATTTTTTCTGTTATTACCAAAACTCTCCATCTCAGCATGTTCTTCTTTTAGTTCTACCGATTTGAAATTTTTATTGGAAGAGAGGGTTGACAGTTGATTTGAAATTTCAGAATTTGATGTTTCTGGATATATAATTCTTGTTTCTTCTTTTTTACCCGATAGTCCCATCACTAAAATGGCAAGAAGGGGAAGTAAGATAAGTTGTTTCAGAAATGTGTATTTACTTTCTGTTTTCTTTTTCATCATAATTATTCTGTTTTTGAGCTGTGAACCATTTAGCGCTATAAGAAAAGATGCAACCCCTTCTTTATCAGCCAGCGCTACCATAGCCAACTGGTAATTTTGAGGGTTAAAATGTTGTACAATCTGATGGTCGGTTTTGTATTCCAGATTGTTTTTTACGGCATCTTTTATTAACCAGGCAAACGGGTTAAACCATTGCAGCATAAAAAGAATTTCAGTAAAAAGAATATCATATGTGTGTTTTTCTTCTACATGGATATTTTCATGACTAACAATCATTTCCAGGTTTTTACTGCCGAGGGTTCTTTCTGATAATACAATTTTGCTAAAGAACGAAAAGGGGTGAACATCCTTTGGGGTAATATTGACAGGCGTTTCAAAAAGGTTTTGCTTTCGGCTTTGGCGAATGAGCTGAATTGCCTTTGCGTGCCCAAGCAAAAGATGGAATAGAAAACCTGCAATTCCCAGTATATATAACCCGAACAGGTAATGATACCACTCTGGAATAAAGTTATTGTTTTGTATTTGTTCTGTTGTGTTTGCAAGATAGGCGAAACTGTTTCCCGAGGTGTTTGCTTCAATATATTTTACCGTTGTAAATGTGAAGAGTGGAATAATAAAACTCAACATCAGTGAAACAGGCAGGTAAAATCGGTTAAACGTAAAGTGTTTTTGGTTTTGGAAAAGCATCAGGAATGTCAGGTAGAAAACCCCGGCCCCAACAGCTGCTTTACCGATATAAATAATGAAATTTTCCATTACTTTTTGTCTTTAATCATTTTTACCAATTCTTCCAGTTCTTCTGCCGATAAACCTTTTTCTTTTACAAAGAATGCAACTGCACTTTTGTACGAATTGTCGAAATAGTCACTCACTACTTGTTTCATAAATGTGCGGCGATATTCTTCTTTCGAAATCAGAGGAAAATACTGATAGGTGTTACCGTATTGTTTATAGCCAACAATTCCTTTATCCTGTAACAGGCGCACCAGCGACGAAACGGTGTTGTAATGTGGTTTAGGATCGTTGTATTGTTCGATAATATCTTTCACAAATGCTTTTCCTAGTTTCCAGAGGATTTTCATTACTTCCTCTTCTTTGCGTGTAAGTTTCTTCATCTTACAGTTTTTTTTGATTTTAAAATATGACCGTATTGTTAGTCTCTTTATTCAAAACAAATATATAACTGGTTTTTCAGTTTTGCAACTGGTTTTTCAGTTTTATTTTATGAATTGGTTGTTATCTGTTTTGAAGTTAATGTTTTAATATAAATTTTAAAATGGTCAATAGCTTTTGTAAGACTTGTAATCACAACAATAAAATTTAGATAAAATGTTTTTGCAAAGTTGCGGGATCGGCAAATTCCGATTCACCGGAAAGAATGCTGCAACCTGGGAATCATATTCTCCGTTACAAAAGCACCACTTTCTATGTTTCCGCCAGTGATTTTCTGTGAAATTCCCTCATAATTCCGGTATCTAATTTAGAATTCCAAGGGCGAATTTTACGTCGTTTTCTTCTTTATAACAATCATCCATAAATTAGATATAAAAAATGCCATCTTAATAAAAATGGCATTTTTAACACGATTGCAGCGGATTAGTATTCTCCTCCTCCCATGTCCATTCCTTCATTTCCGCCGCCACCGTTATTATTCCCTCGATCTTCTTTAAAATTATTTATTTTGTAGCTTAAAGTAAGCATTACTACGCGAGGTTCTCTCCTCCATTCAAACCAGCTTTTAAAATCCTGTCCATATGATTCACGTTCAAACTTCGCTGTTCCCAATGGATCGCGAACGCTAAGTGTAGCAGAGATTTTATTATCCCAGAATTCATGACGATAAGAAACATTCGTGAAAATCATACTTTTTGTTTCTCCTTGCGCAGAAACCGATGGGCCGCGGAAGAATCCCTGAAGTTGTAACCGCGAGTTTTGAGCAAATTTAAAAGTCGTATTCATTCTTCCGTTCCAGTTGGTGCTTTCTCTGTCGATAGATTCACCATTTATATCGCCGGTTATCCGGTAGTTAAACATTGAAACGCTTGCATTTACTAATAACCATTTAGTGAAATTTACATTTCCTGTAAGCTCGAGTCCGGTGGAATAGTCTTTATCAAAGTTGTCAGAGTACATGTAATAAATTCCGTCTTCGCCTAACTCTTCAAAATTTTCTATTTTATTGTTTGTAATCCGGTGGAAAGCATCGAGCGAAACAAACGAACGGCCAAATCTTTTCATGTACCCCACCTCGTATGAATCAGTATATTCCGGTTTTAGATCCGGGTTCCCGTAGCGAATTGTATAGCGGTTGTAATAATTAGGAGAAGGATCCAGATCTCTTCCGTGTGGGCGATCAATCCGCCGGCTATAACTTGCCATAAATTCATTTGTTTCTAAAAGTTGGTATGACAGGTGTAGCGTGGGGAATAGGTCGAAGCGATGAAGTGAAGCTGATTCAGAGGCATTTGTATTTAGAATGTCCCTCAGTGTGAGTTCGCCACGTAACCCAAGCATATACTGTATTCCTCCCAGCTTATTTGCAAAAGTTGAATACACGGCATGGATTCCACGTTTGAAATCGGTCGTGCTTGAATAAACCGGATTTTCTGTCCATGTGTCTGATGGTTGGTCATAATCTAAAAATTGGGTTCCTTCAATCTCTTTGTCTATTCTGCTTTGCATTCCAGCTTCAAATCTTCCGTCTTCACTAAACGGATATGTATAATCAAGTTTAAAACGAAATTCTTTTTCATCTTCTGTTTCCAGTGTTTTTACCCTGTCGAGATATTGATCTGTCCTTATATAATTTTCATCTGCAAGTATCTCGCTTTCTTCTTCTGCATCGGTACCGTCTTCATTGGAGTAATAAGCCATAGCTTCAATCCGGTGCCCTTCATTATTAAATTTATGCTGGAAATTTAAGCGTCCACTGTAGAAATCGTTATCTCTTTCAGATATTTCTTCGGTAACTGCAAAATAATCGTCGATGCTAGCTGGTACTGACCATGAGCGTGTCTTTCCTCCTTCGTTTCGTTCGTTCCCTGATTTTCCTAATTCTCCGGAAACCGATAAAGTTGTTTTTTGTGAAAGATATAGTTCGAGACCGGATTTAAAAGTATGCCCCTGGCGGATAAAATTGCGGTCTCCGCTGATATCAAGATAAGTAGTTGTGTCGTTGGAATATGATTCACGCAAGGAACTCATTCCTCCTCCATTGGTTTCGTCTCTCCAGTCGGCACCTACAAAAAAGTTGTATTTGCTTGTGCGGTAGTTCAAGGTAAAGTCACCTCTGTATTTGTCACCCGTCCCGGCGGATACATTTACAATACCGTTTATCCCGTTCATCGAATTCTTTTTCATTACCAGATTGATTATCCCGGCAGTTCCATCTGGTTCATATTTTGCCGATGGATTAGTAATAATTTCAATATTTTCGATAGCGGAAGACGGAATTTGCCGAAGTGCATCGCTTCCGCTCAAAACACTTGGGCGCCCATCAATCAAGACGGTAAAGTTAGAAGAGCCACGTAACGAAACGTTTCCTTCAATATCAACCTGAACAGAGGGAGTATTTTCCAGTACATCCACTGCGGTTCCGCCAATGGCGTTGATCATCTGACTTACATTTACTACTTTTTTATCCAGTTTGAATTCAACCGGAGCTTTGTCTGCAACTACTTCAACACTCCCGATTTCTACTGCCGACGGGCTTAACTTTATATTTCCTGAATTATAAGAAGGTTTGTTTTTGTTCAGAATAATATCGTCAATATTTGTTTTATCGAAACCTATAAAGTTAGCTTCGAGGTAATATTCACCATATTTCATACCGGTAATTTCAAATTGACCTTTTTCATCGGTAATACCTCCGGTAACCAGAGTTGAATCTTGAGTATTATATACTGCTATATTGGCGTACTCCATTGGTTGCCCCGTTTTTTCATCGATGATTGTTCCTTTTATTATTCCTGGTTTGTTGTCATCGTATACAATTTTGTTGGCTTTTGTAATGGGGGTTCCAACAGAGCAGAGTGTAAAAAAAATAAGTAATACTCCTAGTAATTTCTTCATTTCCAATTTTTTTGTGTTTTCTGTTTTCTATTTATAATCAATTCACTATTAAGACAAAATACTCCTTATTGGGTTTAATAAAGGTTTTGTTAATGAAATGTTAAAGAAATCCGTTATTTCCGGCTGTTTCTGCATTGTTATAAGAATTTTAAAAAACCATGACGAGCGTCTTTCTTTTAATCAAAAAACCACTCCGTGGAGTGGTTTAATAACAAAACTTAAAATTTATGGAAGAAAGAACCTTCTGCTCTTTAATCCATATAATTGCGACCAGTGTAAATAGAAAAGGTTTAATTTTATGCTAAGTTAAATCTGATAAAAGGTAATTTTTACAATTATTTAATTCCTTTAAGAGATCACATATCTCTAAATTTGTAATAACATGACATGATTAATTTGTTTTGAGTATAAATCTAATACAATGAAAAGATGAGTGATATACAGAATTTTCCACAACAGATGCCTCCGTCTAATTATTTCTTTTGGTTTAGCGATAGCAGGAATTGCTTTTGGCGGTTTTATGGAGGCGTTTGATTTTTAGATAATGAGGACATATTTTAGGGTTGGACTACTGATTATAATTGTCGCGTTAGCGGTCCTTTTTTTTGCTTTGGATCCTGTTAATAATAATATTTTTCCCCATTGTGTTTTTTATTCTTTGACAGGGTATTATTGCCCGGGCTGTGGGTCGCAACGCGCTGTTCATAGTTTGTTGCACCTGAATTTTGCAGGAGTAGTGAGAAATAACTTCTTATTTCTTCCTGCGTTTGTTTTAATTCTCTATCATTATGGTCACTCTTTTTTGAACAAGCAGTTTTGTTGGAAGCTTCCCAGTATTCTCTATTTTAAATCAACTCCGTGGATCATATTTGGAATTATTGTTTTGTTCTGGATTTTAAGAAATATTCCGGGTTATCCATTTTCAGTTTTGGCTCCGAACTAAAAATGAGCTGAAATACTATAGGTAATATTGATTTAATTTAGCGTTTTTAAAATAGTGGTTCAAGATTTCCTTGTATGAATATCCTTTTTCTCCCATTACGGCAGCGCCAATCTGACACAGGCCAACACCGTGCCCCCAGCCCGCACCTGTTAACACAAATTTCTGTGGGATTTCATTATCTATTTCGAGGTGATCGACTATGAAGGCTGAACTGTATAAATGCGAATTTGAAAGCCATTTCCTTATTTCCAATTCTTTACCAATGGTTAATGATTTTTTTGTGCCGGTAATCTTTAGTTTTATTATCCGTCCCGAAGTTCCTCGTTTAATCGCTTCCAATTTTATAATTTCACCAAAATCGAAGCCGGATCGTTTTTGTATCAATTCGGAAATTTCTTGTTGGGAGTATTCCACTTTCCAGCGGTAAAAATCGGAAGTGGTCTGGTCAAAATCCGGCAAAACCTGCGATAATACTTTTGTATCAGTTGTATAACAAAACGCCGTTGGATAATTACGAATCCAATTCTCTGCGTTTGTTTCGTCTTTCAAATTAAGATTAAAATCTGTGGAATTTTCGGAGGTATCAACTACTTGGGTCAGGTAAGAATGAATTTCCGGTTCCCACACATTTTCAAAACTTTCCGAAATACCACCACAACACTTCGAAAAACGGGCATCACAAATTTTATCATTGAAAATTAGAACTTCGCCAAAAGTTTCCTTCACAGCCAGCAGTGCTTTGTCTGATAGTATTTTGCTGATTCCCTGGTAGCGCTGGCAGTGGTCATCTGCACAAACATCAAAATTAATGTGGTCTTCGCGGTCATACCAACGAATAATTTCATCTTCGGTTTCGAATGACGTCTGATACAATCCACCACCTGTCTGTAACGATTTTGTTTTTTCAATTTGTGCCAGCAACCAACTTCGCGAAATTACGGCGTGTGCTTTTAATAAATCGGGCGAACTGCTTGCACTCATCTCCGAAGAAATCACACTTTTCAGGTATTCTTCCAGGTCTATAACATTAATTGCACGTACTTTTCCATTCTCGGTAATCAGTTTTAACTGACCTCTAAATTGTTGGTTCTCCTGTTGTTCCCAATGGAAATTAACTCCAATTGTTACATTCTTTAATTCAAAAAATGAATGATTCTCTGCAGGAGAGAGAAGAATGGAATTGGACTTGATTTCTGCCCCATTATTGTTTTTTACCAACACTTCATCATCCATAATTGTTGCGCGGAATTCGCCTTTGCTTAGTTCTGAATGATTGTATTTAAAGGATCCGGAGAGAGTAAAATAAAGTTCTGCGCGGGCTAAAATTCCTACTGTTATTTTGGGTTGTGTTCTCATCGCGTTTCAGAAAAAAGATTAGCATATATAAATCTCATATCTTCAGATTTTTTATTTGGTTTGTAAGTTCATTAAATTTTTTCTGATTCATAGTTACTTCGTTATAAATTTCAGCCACTTCTGTTTTTGTAATTTTTAAAAAATCATCCTCATGTGGCAAAATCAGAATGCCTCCCATTTCAACAGACGCCGGACTTACCAGCAACTGCTTTTTATCTTCTCTGAAATAGTGTGACGGTCGTTGTTTCTCACGTGGAAAGATAATTACAAACCATTGATTTTCGGAATATTTACATAGCACATTCATCATTGGTTCTTCATGGTTTTTGGGGTCGGGTAAGTTATACATTTGACCAAAACTTTTTTCCAGCAGATTTTTTTCAGACGAAACGATAACGATCATTCTCCGCAGAAAATTTTCAACGGCAAAAATTTTTAAAGTGCTGGTTTGTATCAGTGTTTTTGAGTGATTTTTTTCAAGTTCGGATAGTTCTCTTTCTAAGGGCATGTACCCTGAGTTTCCACCCTGAAAATGAAAATGATCGGGAGCAGAAGCACCGCATTGGGGGCCATTGTAAAAAATAGTAAAGTCGGGCAGGATTTTACTTATGTTCAAAAGATCATGGAAATGAGGTAAGATGCGTTGAGGAGTGTGCTCTAACTTTACTATAGTTAAGTGTTTTGTAAAAATAGGGTAAGGATTGGTTATAATCAGGTAGCTGTTCTGAAATAAAATCCCCTTTTGTTTTGGAGGAAGGTTTTCCAGACATAAAAAACAGGCGCGTTGTGCAATACTTTTAGCATCGGTTTTAGCCGCTGATGAACGAATACGTTCCGGGTTGTACTGAACCACAATTTTGAAATATCCAAAATCGAATTCCCGTGTTTTAATACGGTTTAATGCGTCATAATTTTGAGCCGCAATTTTCCAGTCCACTTTTTGCTGCTCAACCAACGAAAGTACCTGCTCGTTTAAATTGGCAACAGAACCAAATTTTAGCAAGTCTTCAGATGATATGATTTTTGTTTCTAACATCTAAATTTTTGTTTGCTATTGCTGTTTGTCGTTTTTCTTACTAATACGCGCTTTTAATTCAATAGTGCGAATGCGGTCCTTATATAAATTATGCGTATTCAGTTTATTGATGTCGAGCGACGCATCGGTATTGTCTTCCCAACGGCGACAGAGATAAACTGGCGTGAAAATTCTTCCGATTTTGTATTCCCGCGAAATGGCCAGTCCAACGGCATAATCCTCTCCATAGCTAACATTTGGTACTTTTATTTTACGCAGGATGGGTGTATAAAATGCACGGGGGGCTCCAAGTCCGTTGATGCGGAGTGCATTGTTTGGGCCATTGTCCGCAGTCCATTCTTTGTGGTCTATAATTCCGGGCGGGATTTCCTCCAACGCAAAATTGGTCATTTGGTAGGAGCCAATTACCATTGCGCACTTTTCTTCATGAAATTTATTGATAATTTTTTGCAATGTATCTTCGGAAGAATACAGATCATCGCTATCGAGTTGAACTGCAAACCTCCCACAATGTTCGTTAAAAATGGCTTCGTTCCAGCAACCGCCAATTCCTAAATCTTTTCGTTCGGGAATAATATGAATCAGTTCCCCGGTTTGGGCAAATTCATTAAGAATTTCAGTCGTTCCGTCGATGGAATGATTATCGACAACAATTAAGTTGAATTTGAAATTTGTCTTTTGTTGCAGCACTGAATTTACTGCATCTTTTATGGTTTTAATACGATTCCGAACGGGAATGACAACTGAAGCTTCTACCGGAAATTTTTGTTCTGATAAGTTAACTTCTTTAAATGGAGGTTGGAGAAAAGCACCGATTTTTTGCAAATGCACAGTGCACACTTTTTCCATTTCTGCTTGTTTTTCGCGGGCATTGCTACTTACATAATCAAATTGTTTTTCACCCGATTTGCGAGTGTCCGCTTCTACCATTGTAAATAAAAACTCAGGGATACGGATTAACTCACCTAATCTTGACGCATGTAACCGCAATGCATAAGATCCGGCAAAATTGAAATTGTCTTCAGAAAAGCTTTTTAATACATCTGAACGATAAAACAGCACCGGGCCAAAGTTAAAATCATCGCGCAAGCTGCCTTCCTGGTAATCAATAACCGGATGGTTTAACTGGTGGCCATTTTTTATCTCCAGATAATCGGAATAAACCATTGCAGCCCCCGTATTTCCAGCAACAGTAATAAATCGTTCTAATGAAAATTGCCCGATTTCCAGCGAAGTGTTTTGCAAGGCAATAAAAGCAAAGTCGGCTTCACATTTTTGTGCTATTTGTTTTATAAACGAAGTTGACAAAGGCTTGCTGCTTACCAAGGTTTCAGCATCCTGGACCTGAGCAGCTTCCGGTGCGACTATGAAAATTTGGTTAACTTCTTCTTTTGTTCGAAGTTCCGAAACTAATTTTTGTGTTTGTGCAATTCCGCCAAATGCAAGAAATATGTCCGTTTTTTGATTCATCCGAAAGTTTTATTTTGAATTTAAACAAAGGTAGAAAATGGTAATGTATAACTACATTTTGTGTTTTCTTTATACGTAATGAATTATAGCCATCTAAATGATGCCTGATGATTCACTGAAGATTTTTTAATAGCAGTTTATTCCTTTAATTATTGGTGTTCCGGAAGCACCTACAATTTCAAGTTTAATTCCGGTTGCAAGCAAGTTTGTTGTTTTTTCAATTCGCTTGTGTCCAATACAACTTCCTTTACTTATTTGTTTCCAGGCCCCTTCTTCTTCTGCAAAAAGTTTATAATCTTTTATTCGTTCTCCCTGCGATATATCTTCTTCTATTACTACATAGTTTATTTTTTGTGGCGATGTAAAGTTTATGGTGAAAATGTTTCCATTTCCTTTGGTACTTCCCAGCGGCGTTGCAAACTGATTTTTTAATTCGTTTCCAAATTCTGCCAGTCTTGTAACATCAGCATTAGGAACAAGCCCTCTGTTGTCAACTACTATACCAAGTAACATGTTGGTATTTCTTCCAACTGATTGGATATAGCGTTCCATTAAATCATTTACACTTCTTATTGTAGAGTCTTCTCCTTCGTGCCAGAACCAGCCTCCCTGAAACGCATGTTCACGCAATGGAAAATCTGCTTCTCCCGGACACCAGAATGCGCCGTTGGGGTTACCATTTAATCCTTTTATCTGAATCAAGCCGGTGGCAGATGTGGTGGAATCGGCCCTTGCCCAGCAAGGATACGGAGCCACTCCATTTTCATTTCCAACCCAGCGTATGTTGTTGCCAAAACCATAAGGCCCTTGAAAAGCAATGGCATTGGGCTGGTATTTTTCCAGTAATGAAAGCATTTCAATACCTCCTTTATCCGGAGGTAAAACGCCACCATCAAACCATATTTCAAATAAATCTCCGTATTGAGTCCAAAGTTCGGTAAGCTGTGTTTTTACAATTTCATTATATTTTTTTTGTTCGGCAGAATCACCAGACAAAACCAGCCCCGGATTGTCTACATGACAATAAGCGTTTGCTGAGGCGCTGGCATAAATTCCCGGCTTTACACCATACTTTTTACAGGAGGTAATAAAATCTTTTACAATATCACCCTCGCCGTCCTTCCAGGGAGAATTTTTTATACTATACCCATGTGCTTTTGTTGGCCAAAGACTAAATCCACTGCAATGTTTTGCTACCAGTACTGCATAAGTTGCCCCGGCAGATTTCGCTGCTTTTATCCATTGGTCTGTATCCAGCTGGCCTGGGTTAAATACCGATGGATCGGGCTGGTAGTCTCTGTTTTCACGCCATTTGTATTCCGGCTCAAATACCTGCACGTCGAGGTGGAACAATGCACCTATTTCTGCATCAGACCATTCCAGGTGTGAATTGGTAGGAAGAACTTGTTTTTGAGAAGTATCGCAAGAGATAAAAATCACTGATACTGTGAGTACGAAAAATAATTTTGAATACATGAGGCAAGCTTTTTATTTTTTTAGGTTGAACCCGGATTTACTTTGTCATTTTATTCTGGTCTGATTTTCCTGAAACGATCCGTTTCAAATCGGTACAATTTAAATAAAATATTATATAGCTTTGACATTTTTATTTTAAAGAATTAACTGCAAACCTAAAGATGAAGGATAAAACCGATATAAAAATATTATCCGGAATCAGGAGAGGAGATTCAAAATCTTTTGATTTACTATTTGATAGTTACTATGAGAGACTCTGTAATTATGTAACATCAATAATTCAAAATAATGAAGTAGCTGAAGATATTGTACAGGATTTATTTGCGAATATATGGGTAAATCGCAAAAAAATGTCTGTCCGGGTATCTTTTAAATCGTATTTGTTCCGTTCTTCCTACAATGCAAGTCTCGATTATTTAAAGCGTTTAAAAGTTGAAAATAAATATCAAGCTGACATTTCAGAACAGTCTCCTCCTTCATTTAACGACAGTTTAGAGTTTCTGGAATTGCTTGAATCGATGGAAGAAAGTATTGAAGAACTGCCAGAGCAATGTAAAATAATATTTAAGCTCAGCCGTTTCGAACAGTTGAAATATAAAGAAATAGCCCAAAAACTTTCTATATCGGAGAATACTGTTGATACCCAAATTCGTAGGGCGCTAAAAAAATTACGAGAGGATTTTAAAGATTATCTGACACTTCTTCTGTTATTCCTGCGATTATTTTTTTGAAAAAAAACTTCTTTGTCACGGAAAATTTTTTTTCAGTCGTCATATAAATAGCTTAGAAAATTATGAACCAAAACGATTTCAATAGTAAAGACTTTTTTGCTAAGGTTTTAAGTGGAAATGCTACGGAACAAGAGCAGAAAGACTTTGAAAAATGGGTTTTGTTGTCGGAAGACAACAGAAAAGAGTTTGAGTCCTATCAGAAGTTGTGGGAATCGTTACTTTCTTTAAAAAAGTGGGATTTAAATTCGGCAAAGTTAAAAACTCAGATTAAAATTTTTGAGAAACAAAAAAGTGAGAGGAACTTTGTTTACTACTGGCAAAAAGTTGCAGCTATACTACTCATTCCTGTTTTGCTGGTTTCTGCATATTTCATCTTTGAAAAAGAAACACCCAATAATGCTATTCCGACAATAGTGGAAACCGTGAGAACTCCTTATGGTGCAAGAACGTCGTTTTCTCTTCCCGATGGTTCTGTGGCCTGGTTAAATGCAGGAAGCCGGATTTCTTATCCTAACAGATTTACTGATGTTCGTGAAGTGGAATTATCAGGAGAAATGTATCTGGAAGTTAAAAAAAGTGAGATTCCGTTTATTGTGAAAACAAAGTACGGAGATGTAAAAGTATTGGGAACTAAATTCAATGTATGTGCTTATGACGATGAACCCTTTCAGACAACGCTTCTTGAAGGTAAAGTTGCCATCCGGACAGAAAATGCGAATAAAGATTTTCTGTTATATCCTGGTTTTCAGGCTGTATTGGACGGAGGAAATCTGGAAGCCGATAGTGTAGATGTAACTTCTTATGTTTCGTGGAAAGACGGTAAAATGGAGTTCCGGCGAGAACCGTTCGAACTTGTCGCCAAACGACTTGAGAGGTGGTTTAATGTATCAATAGAACTGAAGGGAGAAAAAATAAAAAATCTGTGGTATACGGGAACAATTGAAATGGAGTCGTTTAGTGAGGTATTGGAGTTGATTAAAAATACAACACCGATTGAATATTATTTTAATCCGAAAACCAGGGTTTTAACCATAGAAAGTAAAATTTTAAAAGAAGAAGTGCCTATGTGAAAAATGAATAAATAAAAAGAGATGGAAAGGGCAAGTTCCCATCTCTTAAAGATTTTTTGATTTTAACCAATAGAAGTAAAACCAAAACGTTTAAAATTATGAAAAAAAATGAATGTAGGCGTGGTTTCGAACCATGTTTATATAGAATATTGTTGAAAATGAAACTAACAGTACTAACTATTCTGCTTACAGTTCTGGGAACCTGGGCAAAAGACACCTACTCTCAATCAGCCCGGATTTCTCTTGATTTCGAAAATATATCTATCGAACAAGTTTTAAATAAAATAGAAGATGAAAGTGAATTCCGATTCTTTTATAACGGTATAATTAATGTTGATAAAAAGGTCTCTGCAAAGTTTGAAAACAGAACGATTTCAGTGATTCTGGATGATATACTTGGCGAAGCAGGAATCGATTATAAAATTATTGGTCGGCAAATTACTCTTTTTCCTCATGAAGAAACAGCCGATTATAGTGAGCAACAAACTTCGGTCTCAGGTAAAGTTACCGACTCAGGTGGTGTTCCGCTTCCTGGTGTAACTGTTGTTGTAAAAGGAACTACTAACGGAACTGTAACAAATCCTGATGGAAAATATATGCTTTCCAATATTCCACACGAGTCTGTTCTTCAGTTTTCTTTTGTGGGTATGAAAACACAAGATATATCTGTTGTAAATCAGTCTGTTATTGATGTTGTGATGGAAGAGGAAGCAATCGGGATTGGCGAAGTTGTGGCTATTGGTTATGGTACACAAAAGAAAGCCGATTTAACTGGTGCTGTTGCAAATATGAAAGCGGAAGATCTGAATGTTGAAAGTAACACCAATGTAGTCAGGGCACTTCAGGGGAAAATTGCTGGAGTAGAGATCGTATCTACCGGCGGTGATCCGGGGAATAATTCAAGTGTAATGATTCGCGGGGTAGGAACTTTTAATAACAATACGCCTCTATATATCGTTGACGGTATGTATATGGATAATATTAATTTTTTGAATCCGAATGATATAGAATCAATTGATGTACTGAAAGACGCATCCTCTGCTGCTATTTACGGTTCGAGGGCAGCCAACGGGGTTATCATTGTAACCACAAAGAGCGGTTCTGATACCTCGGGCACCCCAACTTTTACAGCGTCAGCAAATCTTGGAGTTCAGAGTACAACAAAAAAAATTGACGTGCTAAATGCCGATGAATGGGTTAAAGTAAGTACTATTTCAAGAGAAGCTGCCGGTTATCCGGTACTCGATATGGCAAAAAATCCGCAGGCAGATATAAACTGGCAGGATGAACTAATGCGTACCGGATTAATGCAGAACTACAATCTGTCGGCACAGGGAGGAAGCAAAAATTTTAAATATTATGTTGGCGGCGGATATACAAACCAGGAAGGTATAATCAAAAAAACGGATTATGAACGGATGAATATTCAGGTTAAAACTGAATTTAAAAAAGGGATTGTAACCATTGGTGAAAATTTACTGGTTTCGTACGAACAAACAGCCCCTGTTTCAAGAAATGTTACCAGGGTAGGGGGTATTGTTGGCGCAATGCTAAATTCAATTCCTACTTATAGTATTTATAGTGAAGATAACGATGGTGGTTACAATGGTCCGTGGGGCGATGCAATAACGTGGGCAAACCCGGTGGGAATTATTAATTTGCAAAAAGCCGAGCGGGAATATACCAAAACCTATGTAAACACATACATGATGGTTGATCTGCCATTTAATTTTCAGTACAAATTAAATGTAAATGCCGATTTAAGGGGAAGTTATAATTATGATTTTACGCCACATTATGAAATGGGTTTAATTTCGAGTGCCCGAAATAGTATGACAGAAAGTCGCGGGCAAACTAAAAATACCCTGGTTGAGAATCTGTTGACATTCGATAAAACGTTTGGCAATCATAAGTTAACAGTATTAGGTGGTTACACATTTCAACACAGTAAA
Organism: uncultured Draconibacterium sp.; assembly: GCA_963677235.2. GTDB lineage: Bacteria > Bacteroidota > Bacteroidia > Bacteroidales > Prolixibacteraceae > Draconibacterium. Next base: position 261,388 of record CAXXPP010000001.1, read on the forward strand.
TACAGAGGATTAAATGCAGGAGGTTCGTACATGCCTGATGGCATTACGGTAATTGATGCAGCAACAGAAACAAACGGGGGAAGTGGCGAAACAGTTACTGCTTTAACTTCGGTTTTAGGACGTGTATTTTATTCTTATAAAGATAAATATTTGGTCAGTGCAACAATCCGTCGCGATGGCTCTTCAAAATTTTTGAAAGATAAACGATATGGTAATTTCCCTTCATTCTCTTTGGGATGGAATATTAGCGAAGAAGATTTTTTGAAGGATTTTGAACCTTTGTATCAGTTGAAATTGAGAGCGGGTTATGGTGTTCTTGGTAATCAGGAGGTGGGTAATTATTTATATTCTTCCGATGTAACCTCCAATATTAATTACCTGGTTGATGGTACAATGATGTGGAATGGATCTTTTCCAAAGATTTTTGCTTCTCCTTCTATCAAATGGGAAAATACAGAAATGACAAACATTGGATTAGATGTTGCTTTTTTTAAGAATCAGTTAAATGCAACGATTGAATATTACGAAAAAAATACCACAGATATTTTATTAAATGTACCGATCCCAATTTCTACGGGTGCAGGAAATGATCCGCTTAAAAATGCCGGACAAATCAAAAATAAAGGGTTGGAAATGATGTTTGGGTGGAACGATTTTGTGTCGGATGATTTGAGTTACTCCCTTAATATTGTTGCAAGTACAGTAAATAACGAAGTGGTGAAGATGGGAACAGGCGATCAGGTTATCTGGAGTGGCACTCCTAATCAATCGGGTGCTAATACAACTAAATCGTTGCAAGGTTATCCAATCGGTGGTTTTTGGTTGATTGAAACCGATGGTTTGTTTCAGTCGCAGGAAGAAGTAAATGCACACAGTAAAGATGGTGTATTGATCCAACCGAATGCAAAACCTGGTGATATCCGATTTAAAGATGCAAACAATGATGGTAAAATTAACGACGACGACCGTGTTTACAAAGGTTCTCCGTTTCCTGACTTAACTCTGGGATTTAACGGTTCTGTTAACTGGAAGAATTTTGATTTGTCTCTGGGATTGCAATCAAGTTTTGGTGCCAAAATATATAATTCAATGCGGCCCGACCTTGAGGATGTAAGCAAAGGAACAAACTATTCAGAAGCTACTCTGAACGCCTGGAGTGAGAATAACACAAATACTTCTTTTCCAAGGTTGATTTGGGGAGATCCAAACCAAAATTCCAGGACTGATTCAGATCGTTTTTTGGAAAAAGGAAATTATATGCGGATAACAAATTTGCAATTTGGTTATAATATACCTAAAAGCGTATTGCCCTACTTTGAAACGGCAAGGATATACCTTAACGCCGATAATCTGTATACGTTCACAAATTACTCCGGTTATACTCCCGATGTAAATGGCACCAGTGCTCTGGAACGTGGCGTCGACAGGTATACTTATCCGCTGCCAAGAACTATTACAATAGGTGTAAATGTTTCATTCTAAATTCTAAAAATCATGAAAATAAAAATATTAATTCCATTATTAATTTTATTCGTTTTTTCCGGATGTGAATCGTATCTGGATCAGATAAACCCGAATAAAATAACAACGGAAACTTTCTTTCAAACAGAGAGTGATTTTACTCAAGCTTTGGCCGCAGCCTATACGCCATTACGAAACCCTAACGGCGGATATTATAATGTGAGGTCGATAGAAATTAGAAACTATAGAGGTGACGATGTTTTGGTGAGAAACGATACTGAAGATCAATACCAGACTTACCTTTTTATTAATTCTCCAAACAATGAGTTTGCTTCACAAATGTTTGAAGAGAGTTATTCTGCTATTTATCGGGCAAATCTGTTGTTGGAGGAGATCGAAAATAGTGAATTGTCTGCTGATTTTGTAAACGAGATAACCGGAGAAGCTTTGTTCTTGAGGGGGATCAATTATTTCTTTCTGGCAAAGGAATTCAGGGATGTTCCCTTGCGTCTCACTGCATCGCAGGCCAATGAAGACTTTCCTTTAGCTAAATCTTCCCAGGAAGAGGTTTTTGCACAGGTTGAAAAAGATTTGATAAAAGCAGCAGAATTGCTTCCGGTAGAAGCTTTAAATAAGGGAAGGGCAACAAAAGGAGCCGCGCTGGCTTATTTGGGTAAGCTGTATATTTATATGGAAAACTGGGACAAAGCAATTTCCACGCTTGAACCTTTAACAAAATCACCGTACAATTATTCTCTGGTAAGCGATTATGCAAAAAACTTTGATTTGGAAACCGAATACAACAGCGAAAGTATTTTCGAAGTTACTTATGAAAAAGTTGGTGCCGCAACCGGTAGATGGGGAGAAGAAACATCAAATGCGATGATGACAAATCCGATTAATCGTATTTTCGCTTGTGGTGACCTGGGGGGGTGGGATATTTGTAACTGTTCACCCAAAATGCTCGATATTTTTACTTCGGAACTTGACAAAGACGGAAATTTCGATATCCGGGCAAGAGCCGGGTTGGCATGGAATTATCCGGGGTGCATTTACTATTTGAAACCGTTTACCGAAGCCGTAAACCCGGGAAATCAATCAAAGATTTATGTGCGTAAATACACCTATGCAAATTATTTCGAAAAAGAAATTGTGCCGGAGTCTGAATTGAATGTAAGGGCTTATCGTTATGCTAATGTTTTGCTGTTTCTGGCAGAAGCAGAATTAAATACGAATGATAAACCCAAAGCCATCGAATATTTAAATCAAATCCGCGAAAGAGCGAATCTTAATCCGCTTGAAAATTCAGCCAGTAATGAAGAAGTAATGGCCGATATTATAAAACAGCGGGCAATGGAGTTTTTCTGTGAAGGAGAACGTTTTTACGATTTGCGCCGATGGGGTTTATTGGAGAACGAAATTAGTAACTCAACTGAAGAAAGAGCTGCCAATTTCAAATCAAAATTTTCATATTTCCCGATTCCAAGTAAAGAAATTCAAACCAATCCGCTTTGTATTCAGGCAGAAGGATGGTAAAATAGGTAGTTTTCAGGAAGTGGTTGTTTATTTGGCAACCACTTCACAATTTTTTCTGAACGATAATAAAATGTTTAACCCTTAAAAGATAGATAATAAGATCCCGGTAGGTGTAAATAATAGAATATTCATGTAAACATGAAAAGTTTTAGTTATTGCAAACGCAAAAGTTGCCGGATAGTACATTAATCTAAAATTTAATTTTAAGATGACAACCGTTTTTAAAACCATTAACAAGTTTGTGGTGGGTTCATTCTTTGTTCTTTTTTGTTTAAATATATATGCACAAGAAATTTATACGGGAGCTCTTTCAGGGTTTCAAAAATTTCCGGAGGGATCAATTTACCAGAATAAAGAGCTATCAGCTTCTGAAAGAGCCCGGGATGTTATTCAATATCTAACTTTTGAAGAGTCACTTCGGCTGGTTGGTGGTTACAATTCGTTTTTTTTTCCAGGAGTCTCCCGCCTTGGTTTACGGCCGGTTCTAATGTCTGACGCTTCTCAGGGAGTTCGGTTGAATAAGAATATCCAGAAGAATGAGAAAAGTACTTCCTTTCCGGGAGTTCTGGCTTTGGCATCAACATGGAATCCGGAACTTGCCTGGGCAATGGGAAATGCAGTTGGAGAAGAATGTAGAATACTTGGTACCGATATTCTTTTAGGGCCAGGAATAAATATACAGCATTTCTCTGTAGGAGGACGAAACTTCGAATATTTTGGAGAAGATCCTGCCTTAACTTCTGGCATGGCAGTAAATTATGTAAAAGGAGTTCAGGGGAATAACGTTTTGGCAACAGCAAAGCATTTTATTGGCAACGATCAGGAATTTTGCAGGCACATTACAAGCAGTGATATTGATGAACGTACACTCAGGGAGATTTATCTCCGCCCATGGAAAGCTGTAATTCAGGAAGCTGATATTAAGGCAATAATGACTGGGAATAATGCCATAAACGGAGTCCCCTGTTCCATGGATAAACAAGTGGTGGAAGATATTTTGAGAAATGAATATGGATTTACCGGTATGGCAATGACCGACTGGCAGAATACCAATTATTACCCTGATTTACAATATCTTTTTTTCAATGCAGGAGTAAGTTTGTTAATGCCTAATAACAATACTTTTAGTAATTATCTGGAAGGATATCTTATAAAATATCCGGAGAGGAAAGAAGAAGTCCGGGACTACCTGAACCAAAAAGCCTACGAAAATCTTCTTCCTTTGTTTGAAATGGGGGTGTTTGATCGGATGTCGAAAGAAGAAGACACTCCTGCAAGTATGGAAAGCCATAAAGTAGTCGCTCGCCGTATAGCTGAAGAAGCAATTTGTCTGTTGAAAAATGAAGGAGATCTTTTACCTCTTTCCGGTAAAGAAAGAATTCTTCTCGCCGGTTCCCCTGAAATTTATACCGGCACAGGCAGTGGTTTTGTAGAAGGTTATGATCATATAAATTTTGAAGATGGGTTACGTTCAGTTTTTGGTCCAAAGTTGGAAGTGAGTGAAATTCCTACCCATGAACAAATAAAAAAAGCCGATGTAATCATTTATCGTTTAAATAAAGAGGCAGGTGAGGGACACGATGTTCCTTTTGAAGTTGGGCTTGATAGCCAAATTGGTGAAATTGCATCGATGAATCCCAATGTAATTGTTGTAGTAAGTTCATGCAACAACTTGCCCATGCCCTGGATAAACGATGTGAAATCAGTACTGTGGTCATACTTTCTTGGCCAGGAAAGAGGGCATGCTTTAGCTGATATTGTTACAGGGAAAGTAAATCCGTCTGGTAAATTACCATTTACTATCGAAAAAGATTTCCGCGATTCTCCATCTCCGCAGTTCAATTACATTGGTGGAAAACCTTACTGGTTTGGGAACAATAATTATTACAAAGCATATTGGCTGGAGAAAAAAACTGACGGAGCGAATGAACAGTTCAAAGCGAATGTAAAACCCAATCAAATGCTACGGCTGCCATATTCGGAAGGTATATTTACGGGGTATCGCTGGTACGAGAAAATGAATAAGGAAGTTCTTTTTCCTTTTGGCTTCGGGCTTTCCTATACGCAATTTGAATATGGAGATATTTCGTTTTCAAAAAAATCCATGACAGACAATGACTTGATTACTATTCAAACCGAATTAAAAAACAATGGGAAAAGAGATGGTGCAGATGTGGTTCAGCTTTATTTGGCATATCCTGACAGTAAAGTAGAACGACCGGTTAAGGAGCTAAAACATTTTAAAAAAATATTCCTGAAGAAAGGGAAAAAACAGCTTGTGTCTTTTGTAATATCTCCCGATGACTTAAAGTATTGGGACACAGATACACACCGCTGGAAGATAGAACCCGGGAAATACGAAATAATACTCGGAGATTCTTCCGTCGATATCCATTCTTCGGGCACTTTTGTTTTTGAGTAAAGCAGGAGAATACAATGAAAAAGTGTAATGGATTGATTTGGTGAGGTATAAATGAAAGAGAAATAAATTTTAAACGAAATGAAAAATATAATCTTACTTTTTTTGGTGGTACTGTCATTTGCGGGTAGTAGCTGCCGGAAACAAAAACAAACTGAAAAAACGCAAAAACCAAATATTGTTTATATTCTTGCTGATGACTTAGGGTACGGCGATTTAAGCTGTTACGGGCAAACCCGTTTTCAAACACCAAATATTGATAAAATGGCAAGCGAAGGAATGTTATTTACCCAACATTATGCAGGTTGTACGGTTTGTGCTCCTTCGCGTTCATCATTAATGACGGGGCAAACCACCGGGCACACGCCAATTCGTGGAAACAAAGAATGGCAACCCGAAGGACAATGGCCTATGCCCGATTCAACTTTCACAATAGCTGAAATGCTTAAAGAGGCAGGTTATGTTACCGGCGGTTTTGGCAAATGGGGACTCGGATATCCCGGCTCGGAAGGCGATGCCAATATGCAAGGGTTTGATGAATTTTATGGTTACAATTGTCAGCGCATGGCGCATAACTATTATCCTTCTCACCTTTGGGATAACCAGAAAAAGATAATTATGCAGGAAAATACAGGGGCAAACCTGGCTGAATATGCTGCAGATTCTATTCATCAACATGCATTGCAGTTTATTGAAAAAAATAAAGACAAGCCATTTTTTCTCTATTATCCTTCAACTATTCCACATGCAGAGTTATTGCTTCCCGAAAAATATATGAAAAAATATGAAGGGAAGTTACTTCCTGAAAAAAGTTTTAAAGGAGCAGAACCCGGAGATCCGGGGTTTAGAAATGGTTCTTATGGAACACAACCACAGGGACATGCCGCTTTTGCTGCGATGGTTAGTTTACTCGACAAGCAGGTTGGTGAAGTACTTGCCAAACTGAAAGAGCTTGGATTGGAGGACAATACCATCGTAATATTTAGTTCCGATAATGGCCCGCATCTGGAAGGAGGCGCCGACCCGGATTATTTCAACAGCAACGGCCCACTGAAAGGTTACAAACGTGATGTATACGAAGGCGGAATACGTGAACCCATGATTGTCTGGTGGCCTGGAAAAATAAACCCAGGAACCAAAAGCAACCATATTTCTGCTTTCTGGGATGTGATGCCAACAGTAGCTGAATTGGCCGGAGTTGAGGCTCCTGAAAACATCGACGGAATTTCATTTCTTCCCACATTGTTAAGTAAAAACGACCAAAAAGAACACGATTATTTGTATTGGGAGTTTCATGAACAAGGCGGCAGGAAAGCTTTACGAAAGGGCAATTGGAAACTGGTACAAAACAACGTGATGAATCGGGAGAAAAAAACAACGGAATTGTACGACCTTTCAACAGATATTGGCGAAGAAAATAATGTTGCTGAGGCTCATCCTGAACTGGTAGAAGAATTATTGAATTTAATGAACTCTGCCCGTACAGAATCTGATGTATTTACATTTGAATCTCCAACTGTAATTAAGTGAAAGATCATCTGTTAATTTTTTTGAAATTCATCGATTTATAATGTCTGTAAACCACTATTTGATATAATAAAGCAACTAAATCTAAAAAATGAGATTGCAAAAATCTTTATTCTGTTTGTTTCTGGTTTCCCTGTTTTTATCAGCCTGTAAAAAAACGCCGGAAGTGATTTCTTTTTCTAAAAAAATTGATTTCAACTGGCACTTTCATTTAGGCGACATTAAAGATGGGGAATTACCGGAAACAGAAACGGGAAACTGGCGAATTTTGGATCTTCCTCATGACTGGAGTATAGAAGGAGAATACAGCCGGGATAACGGGAGCGACTGGCAGTCGGGTTTTCTCCCTGCCGGAATTGGATGGTACCGGAAAACATTGACATGGTCGCCTGAATGGAAAGGGAAACTGGTGAAGATTTATTTTGAAGGTATATACATGAACAGCGATGTTTGGATAAATGGTCATCATCTTGGTCACCGCCCCAATGGCTATGTAAGTTTTGAATATGATTTAACTGATTATCTGAGAAAAGGGAAGAATGTTATTGCGGTAAGAGTTGATCATTCAAAACCATTGTCTGCTCGCTGGTACACTGGTTCCGGAATTTACCGGCATGTTTGGTTAAACGTTCAAAACCCTGCCCATATTGCAAACTGGGGGGTACAGCTTATAACACCGTACGTTACAGCTACCCGGTCAGAATATAAAGCTATGGTTACAGTAGTGAACCAGAAAAACAGTAATGAGTTAATAATGGTAAAACAGGCTTTGTTTGACAAAATCGGGAATAAAGTTTCTGAAACTTCGTATGAATTTGAACCGTCAGAGGAAGGTGATGATACCGTTGAACTAAGCGGGGCTCTTGAGCAAACACAACTTTGGTCACCAGAAAATCCGTATTTGTATGAATTAAAAACTGAATTGTACCAGGGAGGAAGGTTGAAGGATGAAAACATTCAAAAGATAGGTTTCCGAAAATTGGAGTTCGATCCAGATTCGGGTTTTAAATTAAACGGGAAGGTCACAAAACTAAAAGGTGTCTGCGATCATCATACGGCAGGAGCTGTTGGGGCTGCGGTTCCCGACGATGTTTGGCTATACCGCTTAAAATTATTGAAAGAAATGGGGTGTAATGCAATTCGGACTTCTCATAATCCGTTCTCTCCTGTATTTTATAACATTTGCGACAGCCTCGGTTTAATGGTTATGAATGAATTTACAGATGGCTGGGAAGCAGAGAAAGCAGCTTCCGATTACGGGCTTTACTTTGAAGAATGGTGGAAGACTGATGCCGCCGATTTTATTAAGCGCGACCGCAATCATCCTTCTGTTATTATGTGGAGCATTGGAAATGAGGTGAGGAAACCCACCCGTGAAACCCAAAAACAGCTGGTCGATATTTTTCACAGGTATGACCCCACACGGCCTGTAACACAAGGAGGAATTGATCCAACCCGCAATATGAAAGGAGACAATTTACCTTCCCTTCTGGATGTGAAAGGATTCAATGGTGATGGTGAAGAAAAAGGTGTACTTGAAGATTTTCATTCCCGTGAACCCAATATTCCGGTGGTATGCACAGAAGTTCCGCACACTTATCAAACACGTGGAGTATATCGAACAACAACGCAATGGCGGCGGCGCGACTTTCCTGCTATGTGGGAAAAACAAAAGTGGGATGGAACGATGCAGGGATTGGAAAAACGAATTTATCCCATCCCCGATCTGGCAAAAAATGAAGTGTTTCCTGAAGAAAAATGCCTGACATGGTATAAAGATGGTGAATCATTCCCGCTTCAAATTACCCATACATACGAACCCTATTTGTATTATCAATCTTCTTACGACAATGCTTCGGTTCGCAGCAGTGCAAGAAAAGCATGGCAACGTACACGCGATCTTGATTTTGTAATGGGACAATTTCGCTGGGGCAGTTTTGATTATTTGGGCGAAACAAATGACTGGCCTAGCCGTTTTGCTAACTTTGGAGTAATCGATATTTGCGGATTTCCCAAAGACCACTTCTTTTTGTATCAAAGTATGTGGAACAAAGAACCTATGGTGCACATACTCCCGCACTGGACACATCCTGAGAAAGAAGGAATAAAAATACCTGTAGTAGTATATACCAATTGCGATGAAGTGGAACTTTTTCTGAACGGGAAATCTTTTGGCACGCAAAAGTATAAAGATGAACAACTGGTTTGGATGGTTCCATACACACCGGGAACAATAAAAGCGGTTGCCAAGCGGGATGGGAAAGTTGTTGCAGAAAAAGAACAAACGACGGCAGGTAATGCAATGGGGATTAAACTTTCTGCAGATAAAAAAACAGTCAGGGCAAACCGGACAGATGTTGTTTTTATCAGCGCGGAAATAACAGATAAAAATGGCACTTTCTGCCCAATGGCTGATAACGAAATAAGCTTTGATTTGGAAGGACCTGGCCGGATTATAGGTATCGATAACGGAGATCCAATCGATCTTTCAAAATACAAAACCAATCAACGAAGGGCATTCAGGGGGAAAGTAATGTTGATGGTTCAGGTAACGGATAACAAAGGTATAATGAAAATAAAAGCGCACTCCGAAAATATGGAGTCGGAAACAATGACGATAGACGTCTTTTAGCTAAAAAACAGAATAGAAATGGATGGTTCAGATTACATAACAACCAATAAAATTACAATTATGAAATATGCCTTTTTTACAATAATTATAGTGAGTTTTCTGTTTTGCGAAACCACAGAAGCGCAAATAGAAAGACCTAATATTCTATGGATTTCGCATGAAGACTTAAGCCCCATTTATGGATGTTATGGAGATAAATATGCCGACACTCCCAATATAGATAAACTGGCAAAATCAGGAATTGTATTTTCTCATGCTTTTTCCAATGCGCCTATTTGTGCCCCTGCCCGGACAACATTGATTACCGGAATGTATGCACCTTCGCTGGGGACACAGAATTTACGTTCAGATATCCCCGTTCCTGAAAACATGAAAATATTGCCGGAAGTTCTCAGGGATGCCGGTTACTACACTTCAAACAATGTAAAAACAGATTATAACTTTAATTATAAAGGAAGATGGGATGATTGTAGCAAAACAGCCCACTGGAGAAACAGGCCGGAAGGAAAGCCGTTTTTCAGTGTCTTTAATTTTATGATTACCCATGAAGGCCCGATTAATGCTCTTCGTAGTTCGGACACCGAACAATTGAAAAAACATCATGACCCGGACAAGGCAAAGCTGCCCCCTTATCTTCCCGACAGCCCGAAAATGAGGAAGATATGGGCACACATGTACGATTTGCTTTCTGTTTTCGATATGGACGTTGCCAATCTGTTAACACAATTGGAAGAAGACGGATTGCTTGACAACACTATAATTTTTGTTTTTTCCGATCATGGGCATGGCCTTCCGGGGCATAAACGCTGGCTGGACAATTCCGGCCTGCAAGTGCCTTTTGTACTTTATGTACCTGAAAAATATAAAAATCTGGTTTCTAATATAAATACCCCTAAAACAGACCAGATAGTAGGGTTTGTAGATTTTGCACCAACGGTAATTAGCCTTGCCGGAGCGAAAGTACCTGATATGATGGAAGGGCAAAATTTTCTGGGAGATAAAAGCCAACCCAAAAAATATACCTATGGTTACCGCGACCGGGCTGATGATTGTTATGACATGTCGCGTTCTGTTTGTGATGGACGGTATATTTACATCAGGAACTTTATGCCACAGATGCCATATTTCCAAAATGCAATTATTTTTCATAAGCCGGGGAGTTATGAAGAAATTCACCGCCTTGAGAAACTAGGGCAGTTACCTGAAGGTACCCAAAAGATGCTCCGTCCGAAACCCGCAGAACAATTGTTTGATCTTAAAAATGATCCTTTTGAGCAAAATAACCTGGTTAATAAAAGTGATTTGCAGGATGTGGTTGCCAATTTAAGTGAAAAACTGAATAGCTGGATGCTGAAACACCATGATACAGGTTTGTTTAATGAGGGGGAAATGATGCAAAGAGCAGAAAAATCTCAAACAAGCGTTTATGAAATGGCAAGGAGTTGTTCAGATCCGAAATTTGCCAGGATTTTGGAAGCGGCTCAAAAAGTGGGGAGAATAGAAGACGTTAAAGAATTGATCCCTTACCTGAAAGATAAAGATAGTGCAGTGCGGTACTGGGCTGTGGTTGCACTCGATGCTTTTGAAGGAGACATCTCAGCAGTAGATGACATACTCACTTCTTTGCTTGACGATATGGCAGAAAGTGTGGCGATAAAAGCAGCCGAATTAAAAATTAAGAGGCAGGGGGATAAAAGGGCTTTGGACACCATGGCAAAGATGTTAAAGCTCGATTTTGAGCCGATGGTTTTACAGGCAGCTATCAGCACCCGGCTGCTTGGAGACAAGGCCGCTCCTTTAATTCCCGAGATTCAAAATGAAGTTATGCCACGATACGCTGGAGATGTTTGGGGACGATATAAAAATTGGTTGTATCCTATGTTTATTGGGATGGCGCTCGATCAAACCCAGATAAATTGTGGTTATCCAATTGAAGTATATAAGTAATTCACAGAAAAATGTCCGTAAAATAAATTGGTTTTGAAAAAGAGAGACCGTGATTGTATTATAATGATGACGGTTTTCTTTTTTACGGGATTTATATTTTATGATTGAATTAATGGTATCTGATTATTGAATGAGAAAGGAAAATGCTCTAGATTAATGTTTTAATGCGAAGGAGGAACTAAAGGTATTTTTTAAAATTTGTCGGTCTGCAGGGATTCGAACCCTGGACCCGCTGATTAAGAGTCAGCTGCTCTGCCAACTGAGCTACAGACCGAATTGAAGGCCAAAATTACACATTATTATTCTTGTCGGAAAATTTCTTTCTATTAAAGTTTTATAATTACAGATTTACTTCGCTGGCTTTTGTTGTTCAACCCTGAAACTCTGTTTTCCTTATGTTGGTTTCAAAAGGGCTGTAAACACAAAACGACGGAAGTTAAGGCTTGTTTGGTGTTAATATTGGGAATTAATTTTTATCTGGAAAGCTGGGTTCTATATCCTGGAACTTGCTCGATTCCAATAATTTTTGCTATGTTTAATGCTGTTCTAGCTAGGCGCTTTGTAACAAAATGCGGGCTAATATTCCCATATTTATTTTAATGGTAAGGTCTGATTTGATTGTTTTATTAATTTCTCGTTATTTGTAACATACATAATTAAATTGAGGCCTAAAGGTGAAAATAGGTAAAGATATATACGTTAGGGTCTTCTTTCTGATTTTGTTTGTTCAGCTGTTAAAGCCCCTACAGGCGTCTTCTGTGAGTACAGGAGTAAATTTTGATATTTTTTCCCAGGAGAATGGATTGCCAAACAATCAGATTCAATGTATTTATCAGGATAGCAGAGGGTGGATCTGGATTGGTACAAGTCATGGATTAAGCCGATTTGATGGATATAATTTTGTAAATTTTATTTCTAATCCAAACGATCCAAATAGTCTGAGAGGGGGTTTGGTTCGGGTAATTACAGAAGATAAAAGTGGAAATTTACTGATTGGAACTGAAAATGGCGGATTAAATATTTTCGACCGGGAAAAAGAACGATTTTCTCACCCTTATAAAAATCATAAAGAATTTGCAGGAAGAGACGTTTCTGTAAATGATATTGAAACGGATCAATACGGGCAAACATGGATCGGGACTGATTTTAATATTTTTGTTATAGATACCTTGGGGGTTCTGTCTGCAATTTATCCGGAATATTCCAATTTGGAGATGAGTTTTAAAGGGAATTTTGTACGTAACATGCGATTTGACAAAAGAGGAACTTTATGGATTGGTACCAATAACGGTGTTTTTATATATGGCCCCTCTACCGGTTTCATGGAAAGTCTTGAACTTCCCTTTGATGAAAATCCGAACAAACAGATAGAGACAATTTTTCTTGATGATGATGGGCTCGTCTGGATAGGGACTTATTCATCGGGTATATTTATAGTGGATCCGGCAACAAAAAAAATCAACAAAATTACATTAAGCCCGGATGTTGAACGTTCTGAATTGGTGCGGGCAATTACAAAAGACGCTTTGGGTGAATACTGGATTGGAACCCGGGCAGGCTTGTATGTTTACTCAAAAAACCGCGGATTTACCGGTTTTTACAGGCATGATGAACGAAAGCCGCGGAGTTTATCAAACAATTCGGTACAAGCCGTTTTTCACGATACGCAGGGAGAAATCTGGGTCGGTACACGGAAGGGGTTAAATTTGTTGGCAAAAAGCAAGCGGGTTTTTCACAGTTTTACGGCTTTACCCGGCGATAACCAGCATTTAAATAGTAGTAGTGTTTATGCACTGTGGGTTGATGGGGATAGAAATATATGGGTTGGTACTGAAGATGGAGGCATTAATATTTATAACCCTGCAAGTGGTAAATTTACTTATATGAAACATGAGGAGGGAGACAGGAATTCAATTTCCGAGAATTGTATAAAAGCCCTTCGTGAAGACGGAAAAGGTAATTTGTGGGTGGGGACTTTTCTTGGTGGCGTGGATGTTATTCATCTGAAAACGGGAAAAATCTCTCACTTTAAACACAATCCTGATGTTCCCGGAACAATATCAAGCAATGAGGTTTGGGATATCTGTATTGATGGAGACGGCGAGGTATGGATTGCCTCATCAGGTGGGGTTGACAAATATCTGGATGCGTCGAACACTTTTCTTCACTATCCGCAAATAAACGGAGATGAATCTGTCAACTGGATCGAGATTGATTCAAATGACAATATGTGGTTTGGAAGTTTAAACGAGATTATAATTTATAATTCTGCAGAAAATGCAATTAAACGATATTTTGAACGCTCCCGGTCAATGTATGAAGATTCAAAAAACCGGATATGGGTTGCAACACGCGATAACGGTATTGCTCTTTATACAGCCTCTGGTGGGGCGTTGAAATATTTTAACGAATCGGATGGGTTGCCCAATAATGAGGCATTGTGCATAGAGGAAGACAATGATAATAACTTATGGATTAGTACAACAAACGGATTGTCGAAGTTTGACCCTGAAAATGGATTTTTTCGGAATTTTACCAGTAATGACGGTCTGATCAACAATCAGTTCTGTTATCGCTCTTCTTTTAAAAATGACACAGGCGAGTTGCTTTTTGGTTCAGTATCCGGGTTTAATATCTTTAATCCGGAAGAAGTCGAATCACAGGAGCCTGACATTCCAATCGTATTTACAGATTTAAAAATCTTTAATAAATCGACCCCGATAGGCGACGAACAAGATGCAGTGCTTCATAAAAGCATTTCGGAAACAGAACATCTTACTTTAAGCTATAATCAAGATGTAATTACTTTTGAATTTGCAGCATTAAATTATGTAAACAGCGACAAGAATCTTTACACGTATAAGCTGGAAGGATTTAACTCCGATTGGAATGAACCCAGTAAAATGCGCTCGGCTACTTACACGAATTTAAATCCTGGAGATTATGTGTTAAGGATAAAACGTTTTTTGCCCGGTGTTGAAAACGATGTAAATGAGTTGCAGCTAAGAATTACAATCCTGCCTCCTTTCTGGAAAACAATATGGTTTTTTGTTATACTTGTATTGTTTGTTATTTCGTTGATTTACATTATTGTACAACTTATTTTGAATCGCGAAAAGATAAAATATTTGCTGGTGCTCGAAAAGGCTAATGCCCGTAATCTCCATGAAATTGACATGATGAAATTAAAGTTCTTCACAAATATTTCGCATGAAGTAAGAACGCCGTTGACCATGATATTGGGGCCAATAAACAAGTTGCTTCAAAAGGATTATTCTAAAGAAGAAATAAGAGAGAATCTTCAGTTGGTATTACGTAATGCTCAGAAACTCGATAAATTAGTCAGTCAGCTTTTGGATTTCAGGAAACTTCAAACCGGCAAACTAAAGCTGAATCTTACTGAATCGGATATTGTAAGTTTTACGCGGGAGATAGTTAATTCTTTCAATGAATTTGCCGAAGAAAAGGAAATTACATTAAAATTCAACACGCTTAAAAGAAGTTTAAATGCAGCTTTCGATCCCGACAAAATTGAAAAAATACTGGATAACCTTCTTTCCAATGCCTTTAAATATACCGCACAGGGTGGGGCAATTACTGTAAATTTGTCGTTGGTTTTTGATTCGAACAATAATGACTTTAATGAAACCCAAAAAGAAAAGCAGTTTATCGAAATTACGGTAAAAGACACTGGAAAGGGTATAGCAGAAAATAATCTGAATCGGATATTTCAGCGTTTTTTTCAATCGGATACAGAAGACGAAAACGATGGTTTTGGAATTGGGTTGGCATTGGTGAAAGAGCTGGTTGAGGTACATAACGGTGATATTTTTGTTAATAGCAAACAAGGTAAAGGAGCAAAATTTACCATAAGAATTCCTTATTATTCAAATGTGCAGGTAAAACCAGATGAAAGTGAGGTACATACAATTAAAGAAACAAACCTTGCGGAACCTTTTTTTGATACGGATGAAGGTGGTTCTAATGTCCTTAATTCCAGTATTATGCTAATTGTTGAAGATAATGCGGATGTGAGAAAATTTATATCGGGGCATTTTATTTCTACGTATAAAATTATTGAAGCAAAGGACGGAGAAGAAGGATGGAAAACAGCTTTAGAAATTATCCCCGATATTATTATTAGCGACATTTTAATGCCAGTTTCCAATGGCTATGAGCTTTGTAAAAGACTGAAAAGTGACGAGCGTACCTCGCATATTCCTGTGTTGCTGCTAACTGCATTACACTCCAGAGAAAACGAAATAAAAGGGTTAACCACCGGAGCAGATGATTTTATAACTAAACCCTTTGATTTATCGGTTTTACAGGCGAAAGTTGAAAACATACTTTCTATTCGTGAATCGTTAAAACAGAAATTCATGCGTACTGTCTTTCTTGAACCCAAAAATGTAGAAATTTCATCACCCGACGAACGCTTTCTTCAAAAAGCAATTAATTTGATTGAGTCTAATATATCGAACAGTGATTTAGATATCGAAAGTTTTGCCGTTTTAATTGGTGTTAGCAGAATGCAGTTGTACCGAAAGATACATGCCCTCACGGATATGACTGTTAAGGAATTTATTCGCCACATAAGGTTAAAGAGAGCGGCACAACTTTTAGTTCAGAATAAAATGAATATTTCAGAAGTGGCTTATGGAGTCGGTTTTAAAGATTTATCTCATTTCAGAAAATGTTTTAAACGCGAGTATAGAATGAGTGCATCTGAATACATCGCAAAGAACAGACAGTCAGGCTTAAAGAACATCTTGAAAAAGGTTTGATTCTTAAGATTCTCTGAAATCTAAGAAAGAGAATAAAGATACTTTCCGGGGAAATGTCCCGCATTTTGGGAAAAACTACCCTGTGTGGGAAATGCGAACCTGCTATTTGAGACAATTTAAATGTCTGGGAGTTTTAGGTTGTTTTATATTGTATCATACAACTTAAAACCAAAACTTATGGATGATTTTCGGTATAAACTGAGAAAGCTAAATCTAATAATCATAATATCTGCAATCATTCTTTTTGCCGTAATTCTTTTCCTTTTTAAAATTCTTTGAAAGCCTAAATAACCAAACCCAATGGTACTCATTAAAGCTAATTTAATAAATCTAACAAAAAAAGTATGACAAATTTTTTTAAAAAAACGCTAAAACTACATTGGAAGAGATACTTTCAAATTGTAGTGATTTTGTTAACGACACAGTTACTCTTTTCATCATTGACATTTGCTCAAACGCAAACTGTAAACGGGAAGGTAACTGACTCTCAAACCGGTGAAGCAATACCGGGGGTAAATGTTGTTGAAAAGGGAACAACAAATGGAAGCGTAACTAATGTTGATGGTATTTATTCTATCAATGTTCCGGCAGACGCTGTGTTAAATATTTCCTTCGTTGGGTACGAGATGCAGGAAGTCCCGGTTAATGGAAGGACAACCATTGATGTGCCTATGGTGTTGTCAATCACGGAATTGAACGAGGTTGTGGCAATTGGCTATGGTGTGCAAAAGAAGTCTGATGTAACCGGAGCCATGGTAAGTGTTAGTTCGGAAGAGCTGACCTCCCGGCCGGTAAACAATGCTGTGGAAGCTATGCAAGGTAAAGCTGCCGGGGTCGATATCACCTCGAACGAGCGGCCCGGAACAATTGGTAGCATTACCATTCGTGGTGTACGTTCACTCACTGCATCAAACTCTCCGCTTTATGTTGTTGATGGTATTCCTTTAGTAACCGGAGAAATTGAAACAGCTGTTAGTTCATCAAACAAAGTAACACTTGGAGGAATTGATAACCTGAATCCTAATGACATTGAGTCTATTGATATTTTAAAGGATGCTTCGGCCACGGCCATCTATGGTTCACGTGGCGCAAATGGTGTGGTTATTATTACCACAAAAAAAGGAAAGGCAGGAAAGTTTACTTTAAATTTTGACTCATCAGTTACTACAGAAAAAATACATGAATATGCGCCTTTGTTTGATGCAGCAGGATATATTGATTACCGTCGTTGGGCAAAATATTATGAAATCACTGCAGCGGGTACCTACGCCCGGGGTGACCAGCCGACAAAGGAAAATGATGCTTTGATTTTTACTGGTGATGAAACAGCGTGGGCCAATATAGAAAAAGGCTGGACAGGTGGTTCGTGGGATGGTTCCAAATTAACCACTACAGATTGGACTGATCTTGTAACACGCACAGGAATCACTACACAAAATACAATAAGTGCCAGTGGTGGAACAGAGAAAATGACAGCATACGGCTCCTTTGGATATACTGATAATAAAGGGGTGGTGAAAGGACAAGGCTTTGATCGTTACACTGCAAATGTAAGTGTGGATATTACACCTGTGAAGTGGTTTTCATTTGGTGCAAATCTGAACAGTTCTTACAGTACTCAGGAATATGGACAATCTACTGCAGGTAACGTCAGTGTATCTGCTCAAAGCGGTTTGTACCAGAGTGCATATGGCATTTTTACCTATGCACTGCCATATGATGCTGAAGGCAACAAGATAGACTATCCGGGTGGTGATATTGCTGTTAAAACGATTATCGATGAAGATAAATATTCACAGGACCAGCGTGTTACTTTGCGGGCTTTTGGTAGTTTTTATGGGCAATTGGATATAGGTGCTATTCTCCCTGTTTTGGAAGGCCTGAGATACCGTGTAAATTTTGGACCGGATGTTGAAACGTGGCGGGATGGGGTTTACCTCGACGGGCAATCTGTAATCCGGGGTGGTTCCGCCTATGCTTCTCTGGAGAAAAGACAACGTTTGTCTTACACACTTGATAATCTGGTGTATTATGACAAAACCTTTGGCAAACATAATATTGGATTAACTTTATTACAGAGCCAAACGCAATTTGAAACAGAATCCAGTTTTATGTCGGCAGATAATGTTCCTTTTGCAGCTCAGAAATGGAATGCTTTAAATGGGGTTAGTTCTCTGAGAAGCTGGAGTTCCGGAATCATCAAACAATCTTTACTCTCCTATATGGCGCGTTTGAATTATAGTTTTAGCGATAAGTATTTGCTTACTGTGTCAGGGCGTTATGATGGAGCCTCTGTATTAGCCGAGGACAATAAATGGTCATTTTTTCCAAGTGCGGCACTGGGATGGCGTATTGATCAGGAAGCCTTTATGGATAATGTAAATTGGATAAATCAGTTAAAATTACGACTTGGTGTTGGCGTTACCGGTAATGCAGCTATTGACCCATATTCTACCAAAGGAAGATTAGATGCATTGTTTTACCCATTTGGGAGCACATCGGCAGCTGGCCAGCAAAATGTTGAAACGATGGCAAATCAGGATTTGGGATGGGAAAAAACCACGCAATACAATGCAGGTCTTGATTTTTCAGTATTTAACTCACGAATTTATGGAAATCTAGATGTTTACTTTTCCAATACTACTGATTTGTTACTTCAAAAATTAATCCCTACAGTTACCGGTTTTCAAAATACATTTGCCAATATTGGAAAAACCAAATCCCATGGTATAGATTTAACCATAAATACAGTGAATGTAACTGCCGGTGATTTTGGATGGACAACGGCCTTAAGTCTTTCATACCAAAATAATGAAATTGTTTCTTTAGCCAATGGCAAAGAAGATGATCTGGTTAACGAATGGTTTATTGGGGAGTCTCAGGATATAATTTACGATTATGATGCAGCAGGGGTTTGGCAGGAATCTGATGCTGCTGAAATGGAAAAATTTAATGCAAATGGGCATACCTTTACGGCCGGTAATGTCCGTCCGGTGGATCAAAACGGAGATTATATAATCGATGCAAACAACGACAGGGTAATTATCGGTAGTGAAATCCCCAAATATATTGTTGGCATAACCAATACGTTTAGCTATAAGAGCTTTGAGTTATCTGTATTCTTATACGGCCGAATGGGATATACTTATGACGCCGGAGGTGAAGGACTGGTTGGTCGATATCAACAAAGGAAAGTGGATTACTGGACTGCTGTGGATACTAACTCCGATTATCAAAAACCAATATATTCTGCAGGTAACGGCGACCAGTATTTTGGTTCGTTGGGTTTTGAAGATGGTTCTTTCTTAAAAATTCGTAATATTTCTTTAGGATATACTTTACCCGGAAACGTTGCCAATAAAATTGGTGCTTCCCGGTTACGGGTTTATGTACAGGCATTAAATCCCGGATTTGTTTTCAACAAGGTACCATGGATCGATCTTGATGTAAGATATCATGCTTCAAACAGAGGTTTTGTAACGGGTATCAATGTGCAGTTTTAATACATTAAATTCAAAAAGTATATATTATGAAAAAAAATAAAAAAATTTATATGCGTCTGTTTATGCTCTTAACATTAATGGTTAGTGTAATTTCCTGTAAAGAGAGCTTTCTGGACGAAGAATTGGAAACCGAAAGGGACTTTTCATTTTATGAAACGGAAGAAGGTATTCAGCAATTAGCTGTTGGCGCTTATTACAGAGTTTTTGCTTCTCCGTTTGCAACGGAATATCAGTTTGGTACCACTAATTATGGTACAGACGAGTTTCATGTTGGTGGTGACGACACCAATAGCCAATGGAACAATTATGACAGCCGTTTTGGTTCTATTATAACAACTATAAGGACTACGGCAGAGGAACCGTGGGATAATGCATACGTGGGTATTGGCCTTGCTAACCAATTGATACAATCAGCCACAAATATCGAATCTACAAACCCTGCTATTAAAAATATTGCATTGGGTGAAGGTTATTTTTTACGCGCATTTAATTATTTAAAACTAGCGAGACAGTATGGTGGTGTTCCTTTAAAATTGGAACCCAGTACCACTGTAGAACTAGAATTTACACGTGCAAGTGTCCAGGATGTATTGCAACAGGTAATCAATGATTTTACCCAGGCATATGATTTGTTGAATAATTCCGTACAATTTCCCCACAGGATCAGCAAGGATGCTGCTGCCCATTTTTTGGCAAAAGCATATTTAACACGTGCCAGTGAAATTAATGATTCCTGGAACGGTTCAACAAAAGAAGCAGATTTACAACAGGTGGTTTCCTTGTCAGATGAAGTAATTAGCCGTCATCCACTCGCTAATAATTATCAGGAGCTTTGGTATTATACTCAGCCTGATGGAGCTAATGAATTCCTTCCTGAGTTAATTTTGTCAGCTTCGTTTAGCCGTGATCCGGTGCTTGAGACGTCTAATTTTAGCCATGTAGTTTATACCGCAAGATATGATGATTTGCCAGTGATGAAACGCGACCTTACGGGGATGCGCCCATACAGCCGTTTAGCAGCTACTTATTTCACCTATGATGTGTTTGACCATATAAATGATTCACGTTTCTGGAAAGTATTCAGAACAAAACACAGGGTGAACGCCGGTGGTGAGTTTGGCGGGGTAACTTATACGCCAGGTGTTGATTTAGGGATAATGTATATTATTAATTCACCTGGTGATACTCGTTTCGCCAAAACAATAAATAATAACGCCCCTGGTATTTTATACAGTGAGACTGGAAAGACAATTCCTCATGTATTTGTTGCGCATGCTGCAGATGGCGTAGGATTGATGGCTAACCCCAGATTTCCGTCTTTGTCTAAACATTTTGAATCAGACAGGACAGCCATCAACGATAACAGGGGAATGCGTGATGAAATTCTGGCACGTTCTGCTGAAACCTATTTAATGGCTGCAGAAGCAAAAATCCGCCAGGAAAAGTATTCGGAAGCGTTAATTTATATCAATGCAGTTCGCAACCGAGGAGCATATAAAGAAGGTGAAGATCGCTCGTATTACGCAGATGGCGCTGAGTCTTATCCTACTTCTGATTTCTCGCAACCTATGAGTGACAATTCTTATATGAACGAAAATTCATATTATGAGTCTAATAATATCCCGGTAACAACAGCTGCTACCGATTTAACAATTACAAGTGCATCAGTTTTGCCGGCAGAAGATGAGGCCGTAATTGCCAAATTAGGTTATGCAGGAGATTATGATCGTATGTTATGTCTGGTTCTGAATGAACGTACGAGAGAGCTTTGCGGTGAATGGCATCGTTGGGAAGACTTAAGTCGTACTAAAACATTGGTTGATAGGGTTAAAGCTTATAATCCGGAAGCATCGCCAAATGTTAAAGAGTTTCATAATTTGAGACCTATTCCACAAAAATTTCTTGATGCAATATACAAAGAAGGGAGCCCGTTAACTCCTGATGAAAAACAAGCATTACAAAATCCTGGTTACTAAAAACAGCCAGTTTCTTATGTATAGTTTTTAGTTAGAAAGAAAAAGCCAACTCCGGGATATCAAAGAGACTTTTGATTCCCGGAGTTACAACAGAACCGGTCTGTACAGATGTTGCTGGCCTGCAAATCCCATCATCTGTAGCACTTAATATTTAATGGAACTTAGGTTATTATAAAAGTTGAAATAGTTGGTTTTAGTTAAAAACGAAATCCGGGGCGTACTTTTTCGATTGTGGGCTACCGGATTTTTCATTGAGTTTTCAGGTAGAGAATTTTAAAGAAACCTGCCCAAACAACGAAGTAAGGTTAAAAGCAGATAAATCAGGTTTATTATTCTGTGAATGTTTGAATTAATAGTACGTTGTTTTATTTGTTTAACTCGATGGCTGCCAGAATAAATGCACCAACACCTTTTGAATCATTATCAACCTGTTTTTCTGAAATATAATAGTTGTAATCGGCCAGGCGATACGGATTTCCTCCCAAGCCACACGCACCGCAAATATGAGTCAAAACAGGTAGCCCATCATGGTCGGTTGTTACCATGTTTCCCACCATACTATCAAATGCTTCACTGGCTTTATCGTAGTATCTTTGATTGAGGTAACCTTTTTTTGCTCCCTTGGCAAAAGTATATATAAACATAGCCGACCCTGATGCCTCCAGGTAGTTCCCTTTATCTCCCCCCATGTCGAGTACCTGGTACCACAATTTTGTTTTTTCGTCCTGTACTGTTAACAACGCATTACTTAAATGTTCAAGTATTTTAATCAGGGTAGGTCGATCCGGGTGGTTTTCCGGAAGATAGTCGAGCACATCCACAAGAGCCATTGTAAACCAGCCTGTGGCACGGCTCCAGAAATGTTTGCTTTGCCCTGTTTCCGGATTACACCAACGTTGGGTACGGCTTTCATCCCATGCATGGTAAATTAATCCTGTTTTCTCATCCAGTGTTTCCTTGTATATTTTTTGAATTTGAAATGTCACCTCATCAAACCATTCTGGTTCATTGAAATCGTGGGCATATCGGGCAAGAAATGGTGAAGCCATATAAATTCCGTCGAGCCACATTTGATAAGGGTAAATTTTTTTATGCCAGAATCCGCCCGAGTTTACACGTGGCTGGGTTTTTATTTGGCTAACAAGTGTTTCAACCGCTTTTTTATATTTCCCGTCTCCTGTGCGCTTGTACAATTCCAGCATATTTAATCCCGGACGCACGCGATCCAGATTGTAATCAGACAGTTTATATCCGCATATACTTCCGTCTTCCTGCACAAAATAATCGATATATTCTTTCATATAATCGGAATACTTTTCATTAATGTTCCCCAATTGGTCGATGGCTGAACCAAGAAAACTGTAGTCATACTCGTATTTTGGCTTGTCCGTTAAATAATAAATCAGATGGTTCGCTCTCTGAATTGTTGCATCTGCAAATTGAATGGCGAATGAAACCTGGCTGGTTTCAGGTTTCTGTTTCTTTTGCTGAGATGAAGAATTACAAAACAGAAAAATTAAAAGTACTACTAAATAAAATTTCATATATCGTTGGTTTTTGTTACGGATATTCTATCGTTTCATTTGTTCGTGGCTTTTATTCAAAAGAACATTATGAGTTATCTTTGCTGTCTTTTTACAATTTATAAAAGTACAAAGTAGTTCGTAGTTTGAGGGGGCAGGTTATACCAGTTTGCGGGTTTTGTCGAAATCGGGCAAAATTCAACCTGTAATTTTGGAGAAATAAAATTAGTTGATGGATTGGGCAATAATTTTTCCCGGAAAATTTATTATCGTTAAAATTTAACGATTACAGGTTTGCTTAATTGGCTTTCGTTATCCAGGCGGTCGAGTACAGAAACCCGAACTTCATATTTTTTCTTTTTAGGGTTGATACGTTCAAATTTATATTCGTCGCCATTTAAAATGGTGATAAAAGAATCCGTGTTTCCGGTGTTAAGTCGTGTCCCTTTTTCATTAAAATAAATCAGAAAGCATTTGGGCTTATCCATTTCATTTTCAGTTTGTAGCACTTTCCACTTTACCTTTCTTCCGTTTTTTTTGATTTTGGAAACAGGCTGGGGCGGAATATTGTCTATCCATGGCATTGGAGGAACGAGGGCAGGCGACTTATAAAGATGAGTTTTTAAGCTGTCCTGAAATCCCATTAAATCACGCAGAAAATGTTTGCTGCTGTAAAAAGCAGAGCCCCCGATTCCATGAATTTTTCGAAGTGTCTCTATTTGTTTGGGAAGTTCGTTAGCGGTAGCCCATTCTTTTGTTGTTGATGCCGGGTCGCTTTTATAAACCCCATGGCCAACATACATAGCACGCCCGTATGCATGGTTTTTCCACCAGTTTGCCAACAATTCAAAGTCAACCAGTGGATGACCAATTTGCCAGTATAGTTGGGGCAAACAATAATCGATCCACCCTTTCTCCTGCCATTTAATGATATTGGCGTATAATTGATCGTAATTGGTTGCACCTGCTCTTGTGTCTGAGCCAAGCGGATCGTCGGCTTTGTTTCGCCACACACCAAAAGGACTGATTCCAAATTTAACCCAGGGTTTGCTTGCTTTTATGGTATCGTTTAGCATTTCAATAAGAATATCTACATTCTCGCGGCGCCAGTCGGCTTTGTTTTCCGGTAAGAATCCCCGTCCGTAAAGTTTAAATGAGGTTGTATCAGGAAATTCTTCAGCAAGAGGGTAGGGATAAAAGTAATCGTCGAAATGGATGGCATCTACATCGTAACGCGAAACAATGTCTTTTACAACTTTTGTAACGAACTCGCGTGTTAGTGGTAATCCCGGGTCAAAGTAAAGTTTATTGCCATATTCCAGAATCCATTCCGGATGCTCAAAAGCAATGTGATTACCAGCCAATGGCTGATTGGCATTTTGTGAAACACGAAACGGATTTAACCATGCATGTAATTCCATGCCACGTTTATGACATTCATCGATCCAGAATTTTAGTGGATCGTAAAATGGCTGTGGCGATTTTCCGGGTGTTCCGGTAAGATAACGCGACCACGGTTCCAGCTTGGAAGGATAAAATGCATCTGCTGCCGGACGAACCTGCAGAATAATAGTGTTCATTCCTAAATCCCGATGCATGTTTAGAATGTCAATAATTTCTTTTTTTTGCTGCTCAGTTGAGAGTCCTGGTTTTGAGGGCCAGTCGATATTATTTACTGTAGCAACCCAAACAGCGCGAAATTCATATTTAGGAGAAGAAATTTGCGCCTGAATTGAAAATCCAATGAAAAAAGAGATTATAATTAGCCAGTATCGCATTTTGTTATATTCGAATTTTTAATTTGGCAAATGTATACAATAGCCAATTATCTAAAAA
Organism: uncultured Draconibacterium sp.; assembly: GCA_963677235.2. GTDB lineage: Bacteria > Bacteroidota > Bacteroidia > Bacteroidales > Prolixibacteraceae > Draconibacterium. The sequence goes on from CAXXPP010000001.1 coordinate 286,532, forward strand.
CCATTTTGAGCATTTCTTCAAATGAAACATTGTACAAGTTAAATTTTCTAATTTTGCTAAATGATATTAATAGCAGATAGCGGATCAACAAAAACCTCATGGTGTTTTATCTCAGAAGAAGGTAAAACTGAATTCTTTTCAACTAGCGGGATAAATCCATATTTCAGAACAACTAAAGATATTCAGGAGGAATTGACGTCGGATTTGGTCGCAAAAATAAAAGGAGATGTGCGGAGAATACACTTTTACGGAGCAGGCATTGTAAACAATGAAGTTGGGAACGTGGTGAAAGACGCACTTACTTCGCTTTTTTCTGTTGCTACTGTTGAAATAAACAGTGATTTGCTGGCAGCGGCGCGGGCAACACTTCAAAACAGAACAGGAATAGCTTGTATTTTGGGAACAGGATCAAATTCATGTTTGTATAATGGTGAAAAAATTGTTGAACATGTTCCTCCACTGGGGTTTATTTTGGGTGACGAAGGCGGTGGTGCTACCCTAGGGCGGAAAGTGCTGGCCGATTTTCTGAAAGGAATTATGCCTGAAGATTTGGCGGAGAAATTCAGTCAGAAATATCCGTACCAATATGCTGATTATCTGCAAAAAGTTTATAAAGAAGAACAGCCTGGTAAATTTTTAGCGTCATTGGTTCCGTTTATTCATGAGAATATTCAGAATAATTATTGCAATGCATTGGTAAAGAACTCGTTTTGTGAGTTTTTGGTGCGAAATGTTTTTCAGTATTCAAATGTGCAGAATCAAAAAATTTGTTTTACAGGGTCTGTTGCTTTTTATTTTAAAGATATTTTGATAGAAGTTTTAAAAGAATATGATTTGAACCCCGGAGTTATTTTGAAGGAGCCGATGGAGGGACTAGTTAAATTTCATTCAAAAAAATAAAAGAATAAGATGGTAAGTATAACAGAGTCGAGTTCAAATTACGACAATCTTGAACGAATGTCGGTGCGTGAACTTTTGGAAGGAATTCACAATGAAGATAAAAAGGTTCTGCCGGCTGTTGGAAAAGTTATTCCACAAATTGAAAAACTGGTAACGGAAATTGTTCCGCGGGTAAAAAAGGGCGGACGTTTATTTTATGTTGGTGCTGGTACCAGTGGTAGACTTGGGATTCTGGACGCTTCTGAAATACCGCCTACATATGGAGTGGGATATGGTTTGGTTATTGGTCTAATTGCGGGAGGCGATCAGGCAATTCGAAAGGCTGTTGAGTCGGCGGAAGATGACGAGAATCTTTCCTGGGAAATTCTGAAAGAGCATAATATTAGTGAACTCGATACTGTTGTTGGCATTGCGGCGTCAGGGAGAACACCGTATGTTACCGGCGCTGTGAAAATGGCACATAAAAACGGTATTTTAACGGCATGTATAACAAGCAATCCGGATACAGTTCTGGCACAGAATGTAGATATACCGATTGAAGCCATTGTAGGCCCCGAATTTGTAACCGGAAGCACACGTATGAAATCGGGCACAGCACAGAAATTGATATTGAATATGATAACCACAACATTAATGATTCAGTTGGGGAGAGTGAAAGGAAACAAGATGATTAACATGCAGTTAACAAACCAAAAGTTAATTGAAAGAGGAACAAAAATGATTATGGAAGAGCTCGGGTATTCGGAGTTAAAGGCCAGGCGGTTATTACTTTTGCATGGTTCAGTTCAAAAAGTATTGGATGAATTCAAAGGGTAAGCATTTTGAACAAGACTCTTTGCTTTTGGTTATTCTTGTAAGAAAAAAATTGATATCTTTGTCCACTATACAAAAAGAAAGATTTTTGTGTATATGTTTTTGAAATAAAGGAATAGTAACGATATTTAAGAAAAATCATCGGGCTTACCGTTCTGGTAAGTTTGTGGTTTATTAGGTTTAGTTGGTTTAGGTTAGTTCCCGTGTAGGGAACAAAAAAGGCTGTCAGGGGACAGCCTTTTCTTTTATCAACCGGCTGCTTTCAGAAAGGAAACCTTTAACTTTGTAAAAAAAAGAAGATGAAAACACTAATTAAAGATGCTACTATTATTAATGAAGGATTGAAGATTAAAGGAAATGTTTTAATTAGTGATGATAAAATTGAGAAGATAATTCTGAATTCACTTTCAGTAGATTTTGATTTGGAAGGAGTTGATATTATTGACGCCAAGGGGCTGTATTTATTGCCAGGAGTTATTGATGACCAGGTCCATTTTCGTGAGCCCGGGTTAACCCACAAAGGTGAAATAGCGACTGAAAGTCGCGCTGCAGTGGCAGGCGGAGTTACTACATACATGGAAATGCCGAATACAAAACCACAGGCAGTAACACAGGCTGAGCTTCAAAAAAAGTATGATCGAGCAGCATTGGTTTCTCCGGCTAACTTTTCGTTTTATATGGGAGCAACCAACGATAATCTGGATGAGGTATTGAAAACAGACCCTTCAACTATTTGCGGAATAAAAGTCTTTATGGGGTCTTCCACAGGAAATATGCTGGTTGACGACGAAGAAACATTATCTGAAATTTTTAAAAATGCACCTACTTTAGTGGCAACCCATTGTGAAGATGAAGCAACTATTCGTAAAAACAGTGAAATTGCACGTCAAAGGTATGGCGAGAATGTCCCGATTTCCCGGCATTGTCATATTCGTAGCGACGAAGCTTGTTATATTTCATCTTTCAAAGCAGTTAATCTTGCCTCTAAATTTGACACCCGCCTACATATCTTGCATTTATCTTCCGCAAAAGAAATGGACCTTTTTAACTCAGGAAAAGTTACAGACAAGAATATTACTGCTGAGGTCTGTGTTCATCATCTTTGGTTCGATGAGCGTGATTATATCTCTCACGGAACGAGAATTAAGTGGAATCCTTCTGTAAAACGTTTAAAAGATAAAGAGGCGCTTTGGGAGGCTTTGCTTAATGATAAATTGGATGTTGTAGCTACAGACCATGCTCCTCATACAATAGAGGAAAAAAACAATACCTACTTTAATGCTCCGTCTGGTGGACCGCTTGTTCAACATTCATTGGTTGCAATGCTTGAAATGAGTAAAAAAGGTTTTATTTCTCTTGAAAAGCTGGTTCAAAAAATGTGTCATGCCCCGGCTGATTTATTCAGAATAGACAGACGCGGATACATTCGAGAGGGTTATTTTGCCGACTTAGTTTTGGTAGATCCAGCGGAAAACTGGACAGTTTCTCCTGAAAATATTTTATACAAATGTGGTTGGTCGCCTTTTGAAGGTACTGAATTTTCACACAAAGTTGTAAAAACATTTGTGAATGGGAATTTGGTTTTTGATAATTACGATATTTCAGATTGTGTGAGGGGAAGGAGGACTTTCTTTAATCAAAATATGGATTAATTCCTTGACCTTCGGTACGGTACTATGCTTGCAAGCAAACTTCATTAAATACCTTTATTGCTCTTCCTCGGGGTAGTTTGTTTTTGAATTTTTTTTGGAAGTTCGGAAGAAGCCAGTTGTTTAACGGAGCAATTATATCTTGATAGAAGGTTAAAGAAAGAAATCTGAGAAATATCTGATGACAGGTTAATTATTTTTCTGTTTTGGTAATAAAAAAAAGGCAGCTTCTACAAGCTGCCTCAAAGCCATGAAAACAATTAAACAATGTTCAGAAAACAGAAAACTAGAAACAATCAAATAGTCATAATATCTTTTTCCTTAGCGTTAACTAAGTCTTCTACTTTTTTGCTAAAATTATCAGTCAATTTTTGAACGTCACCTTCGGCATCTTTCTCTATATCCTCAGATAATCCGTCCTTTTGTAACTTTTTCAACATGTCATTGGCATCTTTCCTTGCTGTCCTAATACTTACTTTAGCATTTTCTCCTTCATTATGTGCTTGTTTAACAAGCGACCTCCTTCTTTCTTCGGTAAGTGCCGGAATATTTATCCTTATAATTTCGCCGTTATTTTCAGGATTTAACCCTAAATTAGCTACTAAAATTGCTTTTTCAATAGTAGGTATTAATCCTTTTTCCCAAGGTTGAATGGCTATCGTTCTCGCATCCGGAGTACTTATGTTAGATACTTGGCTGAGAGGAGTCATACTTCCGTAGTATTCAACTACCACCCCATCCATCATTGCTGGCGATGCTTTGCCGGCCCTAATATGTATTAACTCTTTCTCGAGGTGCTCTAATGCTGCCCCCATCTTTTCTTCACAATCTTCTAAAACTAATTCTACTTCTTCGTGCATTGAATTAAGCCTGAGTTTCCAACCATGGACTGTTAGCAAATATAGAAAAAATATAAATACGCGGAAATTTTTTACTTAATTTATTCTAAAAACGTTGAAAAAATGTCAATTATGCACAATAGTTCCTATGTTTTCACCGTTCAGAACTCTCTGTAAATTACCTTTTTTATCCATGTTAAAAACCAAAATTGGTAAATTATTTTCCTTGCATAAAGTTGTAGCAGTAAGGTCCATTATTTTCAGATTCTTATCATAGATCTCATCAAAACTGATGGTGTCAAATTTTGTTGCATCTTGAAATTTCTCCGGGTCGGCGGTATAAATACCGTCAACGCGTGTTCCTTTTAGCATGATATCTGCTTCAATTTCAATACCACGTAGCACTGGCTGTATCGGTTGTAAAATAGGGATTTCCGGTCCCACCTGAAATAATAACGACTTCTCCTTTGCCCAATAGTTCGATCGCCTTTTCTTTAGTATAGAACTCTCCAATAGGCTCCATTCTGATGGCTGTAAGAACTTTTGTTTTAACACCAAGACTTTGAAGTGCAGAGTGAAGCGCCAGACTGTTTATTATTGTTGCCAACATCCCCATTTGGTCGCCTTTTACCCTGTCGAAACCTTTGGTTGCACCACTCAGCCCTCTGAAAATATTTCCGCCTCCAATAACGATTCCAATTTGAATATTGGAATTTACCAGGTCAGCAATTTGTTCGGCATAATCATTTAAACGGATGCTATCGATTCCGTATTTCTGTTCACCCATTAATGATTCGCCACTGAGCTTTAACAGGATTCTTTTATATTTTTTCATTGTTACTATTTGTTTGTTTTTAAATATAATTTTTCTGTAAAAATAAAAAAAGCCATTTGTTTCTTACAAATGGCTTAAAAATCTGCGCTGTCTAATTATTTTTACCCTTCATAGTGTGGTAAATATGTTAATTTAAAATTTTGTTTTGCCTGAAAAAGGGAAAGGCCTACTTAATTTTCAAATAACTAATGCAAATGTTAGATGAATTTTAGAGCTAAAACCTGATAAAAATTAGGAATTTAATTCTTCTGAAATGCCTGAAAAAGTAGGTGTTATAAAATCTAATACTTTTTTTAGAATAAGAGATGATAGTCTTTTGTTTGTTGAAGATTTAATACATAACAATAAAGAAAACTTTCAAATTGAAAGTTGGTTTCTGTGACAGTTATGCAAATTTTTTTATGAGAAAACTTTTCGTATTAATAATGACTTAACAATGCTCGTGGTTTAACGATTTAAATAATTTCAATTCCCTTTTTTTTGCACATCTCTACACTTTGTTCACTCAGTTTGTATTTCTGAATTTTACCACTTGCCGTCATCGGGTATTCATCAACAAAGAAAATATACTTTGGGGTTTTGAAACGAGCAATTTGTCCCCTGCAAAAATCCTTTATTTCTTCTTCCGACAGTGAATATCCTTTTTTAATTTTCACAAAAGCTCCTATTTGCTCTCCATATTTTGGACTGGGGACTCCAGCCACCTCAACTGCCTCAATCTGCGGCATCCTATATAGGAAGTTTTCTATTTCTCTGGGGTAAATATTTTCGCCACCACGGATAATCATATCTTTTATTCTCCCTGTAATGCGGAAAAAGCCGTCCTTCGTCTTTATAGCCAAATCGCCCGAATGCAGCCAACCATCTGCGTCAATTACACTTTTAGTGGCTTCTGGGTTTTTGTAATATCCTTTCATTACATTGTATCCACGGCAACAAATTTCTCCCTGCTCTTCAAGTGAACATTCTTTTCCTGTTTCAGGGGAAACAACCTTTACTTCAACATTTGGAAATTCGTAGCCAACCGTTGTTGAACGAACCTCCGGTGAATTGTGGGTCCGGGTTGCAGTCATTCCCGGAGAAGATTCAGTAAGACCGTAGACTATGATTATGTCCCTCATGTTCATTTTCGTCATTACCTGGTTCATGGTTTCTATAGGGCATGGAGCCCCGGCCATAATTCCGGTTCTAAGCGATGACAAATCGAACATGTCAAACATCGGGTGGTTCAATTCGGCAATAAACATGGTAGGTACTCCATACAAGGCTGTACATTTTTCTTTTTGGACTGATGCCAAAACTATTAGCGGTTCGAATTCTTCAGTGAAAACCATTGCAGCACCATGTGTAATAACAGCACAAACAGCCAGAACACAACCAAAGCAGTGAAATAACGGAACGCAAACCAGTAGTCTTTCGTCGGCTGAATATTTCATGCACTGACCTGTTGCAAGCCCATTGTTCAGTATATTGTGGTGTGAAAGCATTACTCCTTTTGGAAACCCAGTGGTTCCTGAAGTATATTGCATATTTACAACATCGTGGCAATGTACTGATTCTTTTATTGTTTCAAGTTCAATGTCATCAACATGGTTTCCCAGTAAAATTAATTCCGCTGTGTTATACATACCCCGTTGTTTTTCCTGCCCGATAAAAATTACATTTTTAAGTTCAGGAAATTTCTCCGTAACCAGTTCGCCTCTGGCTTGTTCTTTTAGTTCGGGAACAAGATTAAAAATCATGTCCACAAAATTACTGTCTCTATATCCATCTGCAAGACAAAGGGTATTGATGTCAGCATCTTGCAAGAGATATTCCAGTTCTGCTAACTTGTAACTGGTATTTATTGTTACCAGAACAGCCCCTATTTTTGCTGTTGCGAACATAAATGTTGTCCAATCCGGAACATTTTTCGCCCAAATTCCAACTTTATCTCCGGGTTTAATACCAATGTATAAAAGCCCTTTTGCAAGGTTGTCAACTCTTTCGTTAAACTGTTGATAGGTAAATCTCAGATTCCTGTCGGCATAAACCATAAAATCTTTCTCTGGTGTTTCCAGAGCCCATTTTTCCAGAATTTCGCCTAATGTATAATCGATTAGTTGCATTTTCTTTTTGGTACAATTCAAATTTTTTAAACAGGATAATAAACTACCGCCATTATTTTTGCAGCTTTATCACCAGCTGCATGCACATTATGCGCTACAATTGAATCGAGATAAATGCTATCTCCTTTATTTAAATTGTAAATACTTTTTCCATAGTTTATTTCGATAGCTCCTTCCATAACATACATAAATTCCTCTCCTTCGTGAGACGATAATTTATAATCCGACTCATTTGCCGGTTCTATTTCTACAATGAATGGTTCCATGTGTCTTCCCGTTTTGTCGGGAGCCAAAGAATAGAAATTTAAGTGCTCTCTTGTTTTGTTATCTTTTGTTGAAAAGCTTAAGGTTGATTTTGCTTCCCCAGATCTAATAACAACAGGCCCTACATGATCCAGATCGTCGAGGAAAGTTCCTATTCTAACACCAAGTGCACGTGTAATTTTAATGAGGTGTCCTAGTGATGGGACAGTTCCTTTTTCTTCAATATATTCCAATTGGTTTGGATCGAGGTTTGCTTTTAATGCCAAATCTTCGCGACTTACCTGGCGAAACTCGCGGAAGGCCTTTATTTTTTTACCGATTTTATTTTTTGAATCCATTTCAAAAAGAATTTATAATTTTCAAAGTTTAGCCGGACCATCTGTAATCCTCTGTCTGAAGTTGATCTAAATCAGCTGTTGTTTGTATAATTCTTTTATTTTAAAAAGAATTGTTTGCAAATTTAAATTTTTGAACGTAATATGAAAACGATTCTCTGAAATGAAAAAAGAGGCTATTATTAAAAACAGCCTCTTTTAGTTTGTTATCATGTGTTTTTTAGATCCATTTTATATAACCAAAATCTTGTTTGTGCGGAAGATGTTGGTTTTTTGCGAATAAACGGAATCCGTAATTAAACGATCCCGGATGATTAGGGTGGAGGTTGTACTTAAATGTACATATACTTTCTTCGCAACCTATATTCTCAAATTCAATAATATCAGTAATTTTCGGAGCCTTGCTTTCTTCGTTTTCTGTAATTACCAATTCAAGTCCAACTTCGTCGGCCGAAAGATTCTTTAAATCTACTTTAATTACAATAGGATACTCTTTCCCAATGGCCATTTTATTTGTTATGCCATCAGAAATCTCAATACTTTTTACTTCGATACTATCCCACGCGGAGCTTACTTTAAATTTCCAGTTTGTTATTTCTGCAGCGAGCTTATAATTGTCACCTTTAATGAGTTGAGAACGTTGGAATTGCGGGTTGTAATATCTGTCCTGGTAATCCTTTATCATCCTGCTTGTGGTAAAGTTAGGAGCTATCTGCGCTATTGTATTTTTTATAAAACCGATCCATTTCTCAGGAACGTCGTCGTGGTTCCTGTCATAAAAAGCATCAATTACCTCTTCTTCCAGAATGCTGTAAATAGTTTCTGCATCAAGCTCATCCTGGAAGTCCTGCACGTCATAAGTCCGTTCGGCCGGAAGTGCCCATCCCGCATCTTTTTTATATCCTTCAACCCACCATCCGTCGAGAACAGAAAAATGAAGCGTGCCATTCATAACACCTTTTTCACCACTGGTTCCTGATGCTTCGAGTGGTCGGGTTGGTGTGTTTAGCCAAACGTCAACCCCTTGAAGTAACATCTTAGCCAAATTGATATCGTAGTTTTGAACAAACAGAATTTTGCCCCTGAATTCAGGACGTTTTGAAATTTCTACAATATATTTTATCAAATCCTGCCCAGCTTTATCCGCAGGATGTGCTTTCCCGGCAAAAATAAATTGTACCGGTCTTTCCGGATTATTTACAATTTTGGCCAGTCGTTCCAGGTTTCTAAACAGGAGGTAGCCCCTTTTGTAGGTTGCAAACCTGCGAGCAAAACCAATTGTGAGCGCATTGGGATTTAATTTTCCCATTACATCGGTAATGAGTTTTGGATTTTCATTCCGTTTTATCCAATTATCAGCAAACCTTTGTTTTATGTATTTGATTAATTTTAAACGAAGGGCTTTTCGTATTTGCCATATTTCCTCGTCGGGTACCTGGTAAATATTCTTCCAAACATCAAAATCAAGTTGGTTTGCAGGGAACGATTCTCCGAAATATTTTTTGTGAATTTCTTTCCATTCCTGGGCTGTCCATGTTGAATAATGAACACCGTTTGTAACATAACCAATTTCTAGTTCTTTTTCCAGAAATCCCTGGTATAAATCTTTTAAAACGGTTTTACTTACTTCGCCATGTAACATACTTACTCCGTTGATTCCCTGAGAAAGATTACAAGCAAGGTAACTCATATTGAAATGGTCTTCATGACTGAAAGCTTTTCCCAACATCTCAAACTCATCCCAACTTAATCCTATTTTGGACGGAATTTGATTCATATAGTGCCTGAACATATCTTTGTGGAATGAATCGTGTCCGGCAGGAACTGGTGTATGTGTTGTAAATATTGTTGACGAACGGACTACCTCTTTGGCTTCAGCATACGAAAGATTCTCGTTATTCACATAATTTGATATTCTTTCGATGCCTATAAATGCGGCATGCCCTTCGTTACAGTGATAAATATCAGCGTTGTGTCCCAATTTTTTCAAGGCTTTAATTCCACCCAGTCCAAGCAGCATTTCCTGTTTTAACCTGTTCTCGTTGTCTCCGCCATATAAATGGTGAGTAACTGAGCGATCCTGATCCTGATTTTCAGGATGATCTGCATCAAGTAAATACAATTTTACTGAACCAATATTTACCTGCCATACTTTTGCAATCAAAGTCCTGCCCGGATAATCCACCTGAACTTCAATCCAGTTGCCATTACTGTCGAGAGCAGGTTGCACCGGAATTTTTGAAAAACGCTGAGCTTCGTAATTGGCCATTTGTTCTCCGCGCAGATTCAACGTTTGCTTAAAATAGCCATACCTGTAAAGTAAACCAACCGCCACCAAATTCACTTTGGAGTCGCTGGCCTCTTTTAGATAATCTCCGGCAAGTATTCCAAGCCCTCCCGAAAATATTTTTAAACTGTCGTGTAATCCATACTCCATGCTGAAATAGGCAATCTGTGGCCCGGGCAGTTGGCTTCGGTCTTCAATATATTGATTGAATTTCCCGTAAACATGATGCATTTTAGAAACAAAGACCTCATCGTTCTCAAGTTCCTTGAATCTTTTATAACTTACTTCGTCTAGAAGAACGATTGGATTATGTGCACATTCTTCCCATGTTTCCTGATCTATATATTGAAATAATTCGCGAGCGTCGGTATTCCATACCCACCAAAGATTTGTTGATAAAACGCGGAGTGGGTTAAGGCTTTCCGGTAAACTTGATTCTACGATAAGCCTTTTCCATACCGGTTGTTCAATAACCGGGTTTTTAATAAATCTTATACCTTCTGAATTCATAATTTCTAATCTAACTTACTATATAACATTCTAAAAATGAAGTGCAAAAATAGTTTTTAAAATTATATCCGATAATAAACCGATTATAATTTAGTTACATACTACAACTGCAAATACACAAACTTGTTTAAATCGTTAGGGCTTTCCTTTTTTGCCCTTTCTTAGCCGCTGGAGATCGGCTTCCATTTTCTTTATTTTTTTTTCTTTTTCGTCAATAATTTTATGTAATGCTGCTATTTCATTTTCAACTTCGCTTTCCGGAACAATCGTATTAAGTCTTATTTTGAAATCGCTTAAAACATTCATATAATTTATAAAAGCCTCGTAGGGGGTGTCGAAAGGGTTAAACTGATTGGATTTTGAGCCGTGTGAATGATATTTTGTTGACATATAATAAAAATGGTCGCTCACCTGAAGATAGTTCCAGTCTTTTAATAATTCCTCGTCGGAGCATTTTTCCATTCGTTTTCTCAAATTGTATAATTTTTCGAACGCTTCTTTTTGCATGCTGTTTCCCAACCACGCTGTCAGGTCTCTTTCTTCGTCGGCCCACGAAATGGCATGAGGAACACTAACCGCCGAAACTGGCTGCAATTCTTCGATTACTTCAGAAGGAGTTGCAAATTTGAGTTTAGGGCTTTCAATTACTTTCTGTGCCAGATTTTCAAGAAAATCAAAAATTCCGCTTTCTTTTGGCTGTCTTTCTCCAAACGATTCGTAGCTAAGGAAAATATTCACTACTTCTTCTTTTTCGTCTAAACTTTCAAGCCAGCTTACAAATTTTTCTGCAGTGAGTGGAAATTCCGACCAGTCTTTATTTGAAAAGCGGAACGAAATATCGTCGCTAAGCTTGAAGTTTCTCATCAGAACTTTTAACCGAGGGTTAATTGCATTTACATACATGAAGTTCGGACTTTTCCAGCCCAAAACATGTCGTGCTCCTTCGGTCAATATTCCTTTGTAGCCCATTTCCGCGACCTGTGCTCCAATTTCATCGGAGTATATCATTTCTGTATTTCTGAATACCCTGGGTTTGTGCCCAAATAAATTAAAAATACTATCGTTGTGGAGCTGGACCTGCTTTTTGAAAATGTTTTTATCTTTTAATGAAGAAAGTGAATGCGAATAGGTTTCCGAGAGAAATTCAATACATCCGGTTTTTGATAAATCCTTAAAAGAATTGGTTACTTCCGGTGCATACAATTCAAATTGTTCAAGTGCAATACCGGTAATCGAAAATGAAACTTTAAACTTTCCTTCTAATTTGTCGGCGAGTTTTAATAACAATTTATTGGTAGGCAGATAACTTCTTTCTGCTACTCTACGCATTGTTGTTTCATTGGTATAATCGTCGTAATAATAGTGGTCATTGCCAATGTCGAAAAATCGGTACCGACGATGTCTGAAGGGTTGGTGTACCTGAAAAAATAAACATACTGATTTCATTCTTCTGGTTTTTTTAATTGGTTACTGAACTAAGGACGCTTTTGTACACTTCTTTTACATTTTGGGCTGATGTGATCCATTTCAAATTATCAACTTCCTGTTTACCTTCCATTCTAAAATGTTCGGCGAGTGAAGGATAGTTTAATAACCCAAAGATGGCATCGGCCATGGCGTGTGTATCCCAGAAATCAATTTTCATAGCATTTTCCAAAATCTCTGCCACTCCCGACTGATTGGAGATAATTACCGGAACGCCCGATTGCATTGCTTCAAGAGGAACAATCCCAAATGGTTCGGAAATAGATGGCATAACAAAAACGTCTGTAAGATCGAACATCTGGTAAACATCGTCTCCCTGTAAAAAACCTGTAAAATGAAATTTATCGGTAATGCCAAGTTCTGCTACCCGGCTTATCATTCCATCCATCATATCTCCACTGCCCGCCATAACAAAGCGCACATTGTTCATTTTTTTTAGAATGAGGTTGGCGGCCTCAATAAAGTATTCCGGTCCTTTTTGCATGGTAATCCGGCCTAAAAACGTAACTACTTTTTCGTTGACCCCTTTTTTTATGATCGGGCGCCGGGTTTCGCCAATAGGTTCTACTGCATTGTAAACTGTAATAATTTTTTCCGGGGGAATATTATATTTTTCGATGATGGTATTTCTGGTGAGGTTGCTCACAGCAATAATTTTGTCGGCAACTTCCATTCCTTCCCTTTCAATTGCATAAACTCCCGGGTTTACATTTCCGCCACTTCTGTCGAATTCGGTAGCATGAACATGTATTATAAGTGGTTTTCCTGATACTCTTTTTGCTGCCATGCCGGCGGGATAAGCCAACCAGTCGTGTGCATGAATAATATCGAAAGAGCTCTTTTCTGCGATAACCTCCGATACAAAAGCATAGTTTTTAATTTCCTGAAATAATCCAGAACCATAAGAGCCGCTGAAATCAATTTTGTAGCCTTCGTCGGTTTGGACAAATTTGGTTTCTTTGGAATATTTACCGCTTTTAAGTTTCCAGAACTCTTCTTCAGAAACATAGGGAACAATATTCGAGTCAATCTCAAAATAATCTATTTTTTTTTGAATATCGCTGAATTTAACTTCGCGTTGATTGATTGCTATGTTATTAGCCCCAATGAGTTGCATTCCATTTTGGTCTTCGTCGCCAAAGGCTTTTGGAACAACAAAAATCACATCAATGTTCTTCAGTTCTGTTAGTCCTTTAGTAAGACCATAACAAGCTGTCCCCAATCCTCCTGAAATATGCGGGGGAAATTCCCATCCAAACATTAATACTTTCATAACTGTAGTTTTTAATCTTTGTAATTCTGAACCAAATGTGTTGCATAAACAACCCCGGCAACGCTCCATGCCATTGATATTGCTCCGTTGGCTTTATGTGGCGGGTTTCCGTTGTATATCTCTGCCATTGTACCAATACAATGTTCTGTCATGTCATCTTCAAAATTTTCCATAATCTGTTTCACAAACGGAAGTCCTCCTTTTTTGTGAATTTTCAAATATCCTTCTACGAAAAATTGTATCAGCCAAGGGTGAACTGTTCCCTGGTGCATAGCTATTTCTCTTTCTCTGGGGCCTCCTTCAACAACTCCTTTATATTTTAAATGATCAGGAGAAAGTGTCCTTAATCCGCGTTTTGTGAGTAGCTTCTTTTTAGCAACACTTAATAACGATTTTTTTTGTTCAGTTGAAAGTGGCGAATAATCCATGGCAGCGGCAATTACCATGTTTGGCCTCACGGCCCAATCAGCTATTCCATTATTTACAACATCAGCCAAATGTTCGTGCCCGTTATTCCAAAAGGTATATAAGAATGCTTTTTCTGTTTTTGCAATCATTCCTTCCCATTGTCTCGTAAAATCATGTTCTCCGGCAATGTTTGCCAAGTCGAGAGCAAAACATAGGGCATTATACCAGAGCGCGTTTATTTCAACACTAAAACCCCCTCTTTGAACCAACGGGATACCATCAAGGTATGAATCCATCCAGGTAAGGGCCGTATTCGCTTTTTCAGCGTAGATAAGTCCGTTATCAGTTAATTTTATTTCATTGAAAGTTGGATTTCTGTATCCGTCAAAAATTTCTTTAATGGCATTTCCATATTTTTTCCAAACTTCTTGAGGATCCGTTTTTCTTTTTAAATATTGCTGGACTGCCCAGATGAACCAAAGCGGCGCATCAGCAGAATTATAGGTTGGATTTAGATTGTGTATATGATCAGGGAAAAATCCTTTTTCCAAATATTTTACATAAGTATCCAATATTTTCCTGCAATTGGAGTCATCATTCAACGAAATGCATAGCCCGGGAAGTGAGATAAAAGTATGCCGTGTTATGCTTTCGTACCAAGGAAAGCCGGCCACAATATCTGTTTCATCTTCGCGCTGCATAATAAATTGTTCTGCTGCATTATCAAGCGATGATAAAAAAGTGTCTCTACCGGGCCGCTTGTTTACTTCCTTTGTAAATCGTTGCTTTAACGAAACCGGTTTTGTCTCTTTGAGCCCGGCAGCAAATACAATGGCTTCACCTTTGTTGATTGGAACTTCAAAATATCCCGGAACAAATAAATCTTCCAGGTATTCATATCCGCGCCTGAGTTCTTCCAGATATTCAATGTTATAATACCAGTCGGGAACCGGAATGAATTCCACTTCTTTATTAAACTGCATAAATAATTCGGGATAACCATCATACAGTTTCATATAAATTCCGTTATTCGCTTTGTGGAACTTAGAGTTTGCAAACATGTTAGCCTTGCTTAGCTGATGGATATTCCTGAAAGCGAGAAATGGCTTAAAACGAAGTGTAGTGGGAGAGTGTGCATCTTCCAGTGTATACCGGATGAGTACTTGTTCTTCTTTTTCAACAAGCAATCTTTCCTTGCTTAAAACAACGCCACCTACACGGTATGTTATTTTAGGAATCCGGTTAAACTTTACATCTCTGATATATTTATGCCCTTTGGGTTCGTAAACACCGCCTCTGAAACGATGGATTCCCAAATTAAATTCTGAATTGTTTTGAATAACTGTTTCGTCAAGAGAAGACAAAAGTACGTGTTTCTCTCCTCCGAAATTTTGAATAGGGCTGACCAACAAACCATGATATTTTCTGGTATTGCAACCATTCAGGGTAGTACTCATATACGAGCCGGCCCTGTTCGATCTCAACACTTCCTTATCGAGCGAATACTCGAGATTTATTAATTGCTCTTTGTCAAATTTGAGGTAATTCATGATCTAAAATAAGAGATAATGATTATTGGTGTAGTCGGAAACAGGAAAGGATTCTTGCCTGTATTCAAAAGTAACTTAATAATTTTAAAAATGTTCGAACTTATTTTTGATTTCATAAATTTCATTCATAAAATGATTTTTTTCTAACTCAAAGTTAAGATTGGGGAAATCTTTCTGCAACTCTTTAACTTGTTTTAACGCTACGTCCAAGAAATGCAAATATTCCTTAGAAATCCGGTTGAACGGTTTGTGCTCGTAAGCTTTTATTATTCTTTGAATTCGGGTTTTTAAGTGAGCGCTTTCGTTATCAATTACATTTTCTTCGAACAAATTCCAAATGTGGTTGATTCCTGATTCGGAAATATGAATCATGTCTTCAGCATAAAACCGATAGTCACGCAATTCGTCCATCATAATTTCATAGGATGGAAAGTACGCACATTTTTCAAGACCAAATTCCTCTGTAATTTTATCAATGGCTAAAAGAAGAGTTGCCTTGCTACGTTGGTTCTCAATAGCGCCATCTTTCCAGTGGCGTACCGGGCTCACAGTAAAAATAATTTTACATCCTGGGTTTTGTTTCCATATTTCCGGCAAAAGCCGGGTATATTTATCAGAAATCTCTTTTACACTTAAACGTCGCCTCTTAAATTCCGAAGCAGGAATTTTATGGCAATTGGAAACTACTTCTCCCGTTTTTTTGAATTCGTATATCCATGCAGTTCCAAAGGTCAAAAAAAGAAAATCGGTAGTTCCCATATTTTCTGAAGAAGACTGAATTCTGGAATTAATTTCTTCAAGTGTATTGTTTTTGTCGGTTTTTGAGAATTTTCCATGATGAGAAAAGCTATGCCATAAATCGTTATAGAATATAAGATCTTTCTCATTGAATTGTTTCTTTTTCAAAAGAATTTGAATACTGTTTGCCACTGATGCCGGATTATACAAAATTCCGAAAGGATTGATATCTGCATTGTATTTCAGCGCAGCCATTTTATTGCCTATATTTTCAGTGAAACAGGAACCAATAAAAAGGTTTTTTTTTGAGTATCCTGTTTTCCACTTAAATTCAGGAATTTCAACTTCTGTTTGAAATTTTGTTTGCACCATTATTTTATTTTTGGAAAATCTATTTTTTTGAAAACATACCCGGTGCGGGCTGGTAAATATAATTTCAGGTAATGCTGACTGTTAATCCCACTACTTGGTAATGTGTAATAACTAATGTCTTCATCAACAAAGTCGTTCCCTCCAAAACGTCCGGAATCAGTACTTAAAACAATTTTATATTTTCCTGGGCCGAGCGGAATTCCATAGTCGGTGAAAGATTGTGACGGATTGAAATTAAACACAAATAAAAAAAGTCCCCGATGATAAGCCAGTACTTTGTCGGGTTTATTTTCCATTACAAAATTTACCGAAGGAATAGTAAGTAACTTATTCTCTCTTACAAGTTGAATCAGTTCTTTATCAAAATCGTAAAGCCAGTGGAATTTTAGTTCCGGATCTTCTGAAATACTCCAAATTCGCCGACAGTGTTTGTATGACCATCCGTTTCCTTGTCTCGGAAAATCAATCCATTCGGGATGTCCGAATTCATTTCCCATAAAATTTAAGTAGGCGCCTCCTGCTGTTGTTGCAGTAGCCAAACGGATCATTTTATGCAGGGCAATTCCACGTTCAACAATCATATTGGGCTGGTCTTTTCGCATGCTGAAATACATTTCTTTATCAATGAGGCGGAAAATAATTGTTTTGTCGCCAACCAGCGCCTGGTCATGCGATTCGGCGTAACTTACAACCTTTTCATCCATCCGTTTTGATGTAAGCTGGTAGAAAATATCGCCGACATCCCACTCATCGTCCGATTTTTCTTTGATGATTTTAATCCAGAAATCGGGCATTCCCATTGCCATTCGGAAATCGAAGCCAAGCCCACCAGAATCCACCGGTGAAGCTAATCCTGGCATTCCGCTCATATCTTCAGCAATAGAAATAGAGTTGGGTTTAACCTGTTTAATTAATTTATTGGCCAGTCGGAAATAAGTTGTGGCTTCCGGATCGGTGTTTGCTCCAAAATAATCGTTGTAACTTGTAAATGCTTTTCCCAAACCATGGTCGTAATATAACATGCTGGTAACACCGTCGAAGCGGAATCCATCGAACTTATATTCTTCAAGCCAGAATTTTATATTTGATAAAAGGAAATGAAGCACTTCGTTTTTTCCATAATTAAAACAGTAGGAATCCCAGGCAGGATGTTCCCCTTTTTGCCCATCATGAAAAAACTGGAACCGGGTTCCATCATATTTTCCCAAACCCTCAATTTCATTCTTTACTGCATGTGAATGAACAAGATCCATGATTACAGCCAACCCCATTCCGTGCGCTTCGTCAATCAGTTGCTTTAATTCGAAAGGTGTCCCAAAACGCGATGAGGCTGCAAAAAAGCTGGAAACGTGATAACCGAAACTTCCATAATATGGATGTTCAGGAATGGCCATTAACTGCACAGTATTATACCCGTTTGCTTTAATTCGTGGCAACATCTTCTCTCTGAATTCATTATATGTATGAACCCGTTCTTCTTCTCCGGCCATTCCAACATGAGCTTCATAAATTAGCGGTGGCTCTTCGGTTTTTTTAAAGTCCGGATGTTTCCAATTATAGGGTTTATCGGGGGCCCAAACCTGCGCATTAAAAATATGGGTATTTGAATCCTGGACCACTCGTGTTGCCCAAGCCGGGATTCTTTTCCCAAAATTAACTGCCCAATGTACATTTAATGCATATAAATCTCCATGTTGTAAAGCCGGTTCTTCCAATTGAAGTTCCCATATGCCATTTTTTTGAGGTGTAAACTCATATTGTTTTTCTTCCTGCCAGTTGTTGAAAGTGCCTATCAGAAATATGTGGGTAGCATTAGGAAGCCATTCTCTGATTATCCATCCGTTTTTAGTTTTGTGTAATCCAAAATAAAGGTAACCCGATGCAAAATGATCCAGTGAATTTGTTCCAACCAGATCTTTTTCTTTTTCATCTGCACGTTTTATCCAGCTTAAAACCGATTCGGTAAACGGCTGCAGCCACGGATCATCTTGAAGCAACTTCGGAAGTCTGTTATTCATATTGTTTTTTTATAAAGATAGATAATAGGCAATAAAAGTTCACGTGTTCTGGTAAAAAGAACATAATGTTTAAACAGTTTTTTTTGATGTTTTTTTGCAAAAGGTTTTAAATGAAAGTATTAATTCTTTTTCGCGTTTTTTTGATGAGTTATGAACAAAGAAAACCATGGCGGGGGACGCCATGGTTAAAATTGGTTTTTTTAATGCTGTTTAGTTATTAATTTAAAACCAATGCTTAAAACGCAATAACTATACCATTATTACATTTTCTCTAAAGAATATTTTAACTGATTAACCATCTGAATGTTTCTCCCTAAGAGAATTCTTCATACCATTTACTGTGTTTTAATTTTTTTTGCGATACTGTAAGTTCAATATTCAGAATGAATTAAGGGTTGTTTGGTTTGCAGTAAAGTAAACAGTATAAATTACAAATAGAATTTATAACTTTTCTATAGTAGTTTTGTTGTTTGATTACAAAATGCAAATGAGAATTTAAAACAGATGAAAAAATCCGGTTTTACTACCTTGTCGTTAAATGTTCCTTATCCTAAAAATGATCCTCATAAAAGTTTGCAAATTCCACTTTACGAAAGTGTAGCTTTTGAATTTGATTCTGCTGAACAGATTGAAGCCAGTTTTAAAGGTGAGTATGTAGCACACGCTTATTCCCGTTCATCGAGTCCAACGGTTGAATATTTCGAATTGAAATTAAAAACGTTAACAAATAGTTTTGCTGTGCTTGCCGTAAGTTCAGGAATGGCTGCTATTTCCAATACGATTCTTTCGGTTACAAAAGCAGGTGAAAATATTATTGCCGGGAAACAGTTATTCGGTCATACAATGTCTCTTTTTCAGCAAACAATGCCGGATTTTGGTATTGAAGTTCGGTTCTCTGAATTAAAAAACGAAACGGACATTGAAAAGTTAATGGATAAAAATACGCGCGCCATTTATTTTGAAACAGTGACAAATCCGCAACTGGAGATTGTCAATATTGAAATGCTGGCTGCTTTTTGCAAAAAGCATAATATCCTTTTAATTGCTGATAGTACAATAACTCCGCCTAATGTTTTTAGGGCCGGAGAATTTGGAGTGAATATTGAAGTTGTTTCTGCAACAAAACATATTTCAGGAGGAACTTCTTTTGGTGGGGCAATTATCGACCACGGGAATTCTGATTGGAGCCAAAATCCAAATCTTTCCGGTTATGCCGAAAAATTTGGTACAAAAGCGTTTATTGCTAAACTCCGGAAAAATGTGTATCGGAACACCGGCGGAAGTATGACTCCGCAAACTGCAAAATTTATGATTCAGGGACTTGATATTCTGGAACTCCGGGTCCAAAAGTGCTATCAAAACTGTTTGGAACTGGGCAAATTTTTAAGTTCACATAAAAAAATTAAACAGGTTGGATATCCAGGGTTAGAAACCGATTCTCGTTACGCACTGGCAAAAAAGTATTTCAATGGAATCCCGGGCACGATTATGAGTTTTGATTTGGAATCAAAAGAAGCTTGTTTTCGGTTTATGAACAGGTTGCAAATTGTTCGGAGAGCAACAAATTTGAATGATAATAAGACATTGATTATCCACCCGTATTCAACAATTTATGCTGAGTTTTCCGAAGAAGATAAAGAAAATGCCGATGTACGCGATACTATGATGCGCCTTTCTGTGGGCATTGAAAACGTGGAAGATTTAATTGCAGACATTAGTCAGGCGTTGGAATAAAAGGTTGTTTTTGATCTTTTCAGCGAACAAAACCGTCCTGAATTTAAAAATCGGTAATTTTGTATAAAAATCAAAAATGTTACTTAAAGTTGCCTTGCTTGTATCGATGCTTGTTCAGCTTGGAGCAGCAATAATCGCAGTTAGCCTGATTCGCAGAACACGATACAATGTTTCCTGGATTCTTATTTCATTGGGATTTGTCTTAATGTCCATTCGCCGACTGATTGAATTTTCTTCCTTGTTCTGGGACACACAACTTTTCCCTGAAGAGAATGTAAACAGCTGGATTGGTGTTCTGATTTCTATTTTAATGCTGGCTGGTTTGTTTTTTATTCGGCAGATTTTTAATCTGAACGACCAGATTGAAGAATTGAGAAAAGGAAACGAAACCCGTTTATTATCTGCAGTTATTCAGGGAGAAGAAAAAGCCAGACAATCGATTGCCCGTGATTTGCATGATGGGCTGGGGCCACTTCTTTCTTCCATAAAAATGATTATCAGTGCTACCGACACAACGAAACTGGATGTGACAAACCGCAAAATAATTGAACGCTCCTGCTCTGTTACCGATGAAGCTATTCTTTCGTTAAAAGAAATATCCAATCATCTTAGCCCGCATTTATTAAAAAATTACGGATTAACTAAAGCAGTTGAGACATTATCGGCACAGATTTTTGAAAACAGTGGCATCAATTTTCATTTCGATACAAACATCTCAAATGAACGTTTTTATGACGATTGGGAAATTGGAATTTACCGTGTTCTTGCAGAATTGCTCAATAATACAATAAAACATTCCGGAGCAGACCAGGTGATTCTAAAAATTAATAAAACAGAATCGCTTGTTCAGCTAAATTATAAAGATAATGGGAAAGGATTTTCTCTGGAAAAGCTTGACGAACAGACAAAAAGGGGGATGGGGTTCGAAAATATACGTTCAAGAATAAAATCTTTAAACGGACAATTTCTTATAAACAGCGAGCCTGGCAAAGGAATGAATGTTTTTATTCAAACTCCGTTGAAATGAAAAAACTGAAAATTTACCTGGTTGATGATCATGCACTTTTTCGTGAAGGATTGAGGTTTTTACTCTCTAACCTCGACATTGTCGAAGAAATTTATGAAGCCGAAAACGGAAAAGAATTTGTTTCGGGTTTGAAGGAAAAATCGGTAGATGTTGCTTTGCTGGATATTGAAATGCCTGAAATGAATGGAATTGAAGCAACAAAGGAAGCGTTGCAAATTTATCCTGACTTAAAAATTATAGGATTGTCGATGTACTCCGAAGAAAGCTATTATTCGAGTATGATTGATGCCGGAGCAACCGGGTTTTTGCTAAAGAACTCGAATTTTGGAGAAGTGAGAAAAGCGATTACTGATGTTTGTAACGGGAAAAATTATTTTTCGGCTGAAATTTTACAGTCTATTTTAACAAAGGTTGTTGCAAAAACACAGCAGCCGGAAATAACCGATATTACAGAACGCGAAACGGAGATTCTGTTTTATATTTGCAATGGCTTATCAAATACTGAAATTGCAGATAAGCTTTCTATTAGCAAACGAACAGTAGATAAACACCGCGAAAATTTGTTGCAAAAAACACAATCAAAAAATACGGCTAACCTGGTTATATACGCAATTAAAAATAAGTATTTCGAGATATAACATAAGGTGAATACGTTTTTATACGTATAAAGAAACTACGCTTTTAAACGGTTTTCTGTCACAATTGTGGCAGGTATCTTTGCCCGAAAAAAGATGATAAAAAGTATTTCGATTCTGGCAGGTCAAAATAAAGCAGGTCAAAAAGAAAAATTTGAAAGAATAGATATTTTTAGTGGTGAAATTGTTGGAATTGTAGGGCCAACAGGAAGTGGGAAAAGTGCACTGGTTGAAGATATTGAACAACTTGCACAGTCTGATACCACTACGCAACGTCAAATTCTTATTAATAATCAAATTCCCGATTCTTCGCTCCGTTTTGATCCCAAAAAGAAGTTGATTGCACAACTTTCTCAGAATATGAATTTTATTGCCGATATGACGGTGGAAGATTTTCTGAAACTACATTCAAAATGCCGGGGAAAGAATACGGATCTGGTTAACAAAATAATTTATCATGCGAATTTATTAACCGGTGAACCTATAAAAAAAGAGATGAACCTTACTGTTTTAAGCGGAGGACAGAGCCGGTCGTTGATGGTTGCCGATGTTGCTTTTATAAGTGATTCACCCGTGGTTCTTATTGATGAAATAGAAAATGCAGGTATTAAAAAACATGAAGCAATGGAGCTTTTGTCCGGACACGGTAAAATTGTGCTTGTTGTTACCCATGACCCGCTTTTAGCGTTGCTTACTCAACGAAGGATTGTGATGCAGAACGGAGGTATAAATAAAATAATCAGGACATCGCAGGAAGAAAGGGATTTATGTGCTCAGTTATATCTGGTAGATAAAGAACTTTTCAGAATCAGAGAAATGGTTCGGGCAGGAGTTGAAGTGATTACCGAGCTTGATTTTGGAAATGTGGAATCAAAGGAAATGGAATTTTTTTCAGAAATAAACTAAACTAAACTTCCCCCAACACTTTTATTTAAACGTTAAATTATGAAAACGATAATAGTTGCCGGGACGCCCGGTGCAGGAAAAACAGCAGTATTGTTGAATACTGTTAAACAACTTGTTTCTCTGAACAAAAAAATTTCGGTAGTAAAAATTGACTGCCTTTATACCGAAGATCACACCCGTTTTCAAAAGCTTGGTGTGCCCACTTTGCTAGGATTGTCGAAAGACATGTGCCCGGATCATTTTACCATATATAATTTAGGTGAGATGGTTGAATTTGCCAGCAATAACTGCTCTGATTTGCTGATAATTGAAACAGCCGGATTGTGTCATCGTTGTGCCCCTTATACAAGTAATAGTTTAGGAATTTGTGTAATTGACGCAACCACCGGACCTAATACACCCTTAAAAGTAGGGCCATTTTTAAGTACTGCAAATGTTGTGGTTATTACAAAAGGCGATATTGTTTCGCAGGCAGAAAGGGAGATTTTCAGGGAACGGGTTTTAGAAATGAATCCCCGTTGTAGGATTATTGAGGCCAATGGCTTAACAGGAAAAGGAGCGGCAGAATTATCCGCTTGTTTCGAAGAGGCATCAGAATTTGTTTACACGGAAGAAAAACTGAGGCACAATGCACCTTTTTCCATCTGTACTCTTTGCGTAGGGGAAACGCGTATTCATAAAGAGCATCATCGTGGAGTTATCCGGCGAATCAATGGAATTCAGGAATACATTGGAGAATAAGAATTATGAAAGATCAAGTTTTAAAATTATTACCAGGTTTTAACTGCGGCGCTTGTGGTTTTTCAAGCTGTGAAACTTTTGCAAATGCGTTAATTTCAAAGGATATTTCTTTTGAAAAATGTTCTGTTCTTAATCAGGAAAGGTTTAAAAAAAACCGAGAGTCGCTTTCCCAGCTAATTCCTCTGGCATCAAAAATAAAGGAAAGTGGAATAAAAGGACTCATTGATAAAGGACAAGCTGATTTTCAACTTCATCCTTTGTTAAATGAGATGTCCTGTCGTGAAACACTGGTGTGTTTTGCTCCGGTAGCTTTACAAAAAGATATGTTAATCAGATATCGTCCACTGGGATGCCCTATAACTCACTTTGGTCGTATAATTGAAATAAACAACGGACTTTTGGATGTGTGGGTTGTTGGTCCTTGCAAATTGTTGAACAGGAAAGAAAATCCTGTTGATGTCGGGATTTGTATGGTGCTTTCCTTTCAGGGAAATATTGAAGGAAATCTGCCACAGGTTGGTCAAACTGTCAAGTTTCTACCTGCTCATTGTATGATGGGAAAGGTACATTCAGGGATTGTGGTGCAACTGGAAGGAAACTCAACGCGAATTGATTGTATTGATTTAAAAATATGGGAGCATGCAAAAGTGGGATGATAATGTTTATCTCTTTGAATTGTTTTTTATCAGGAATTCAAAAAAATGGTTTACACGGCTTACTTTTCCGTCTTCGGATTTTGGCTCATCGATAAATCCGACCCAGAATTTTTTTGCGGAATAGGATAACTTATTAAATGCCCTCATCAATTTTGGGTCGTCTTCCAGTAACCATTGCAAATATTCCGGGAGTTTGATTTCGGGTGGCGATTCATCTTTTTCAACAATAACATGAACAGTATCGCCTTCAGTCTTTCCAATGGCTTCGCAAATTGCTTTTTTCAGGTGCAGCCAGTGAGTTCCGTTTCCGTGTGGCAGCAAACTCATGCGGAACATCTTTCCTTCAAATGTTGCTTTTACCCGAATTGCTTTTCTGGTGCCAAACTCGTTTGCGCTTTCAAAAGGAAATTCAGCAAAAACACCCGACTGTGGTCCTTTTATCAGAATGGTTGTATAGCTGTACTTTTTAGCCATTCGATTTGACCCGGATAAATTTGAGGTTTCTTTTCAGACCATTAAACCCTGTTCGTTTTACTGCTGAATTCTTAAACAACTCGTTAAAAAGAGGCTTTTCAATAGTAAACCACTCCTCTTTTGATAGTTCCATTAGCCGTGGATGAGGTGCAAAACCTGGTTCGTTGTGAGGAGTTGACTTTAAATTCCATGGGCACACATCCTGGCAAATATCGCAACCAAATACCCGGTTTGAAAATTGTTCTTTCAGGGTTTCGTCTAAATCACCTTTTAACTCAATGGTTTGATACGAAATACATTTTCTGGCATCAATCGTGCTGTTGGCAACAATCGCATGTGTTGGACAGGCATCTACGCAACGAGTGCAATTTCCACAGTGATCGCGAACCAATTTGAGGCGATCATATGGCAGTTCAATATCCAGAAATAGTTCGCCAATAAAAAAGAAACTTCCGTGCGTTATAGAAATAAGATTGCTGTTTTTGCCAATCCAGCCAAATCCGGCACGTTTAGCCCAGGCACGCTCCAGAACCGGGGCTGAATCCACAAATGGCCTACCATTACAAGGTTCAATCTCATCCTGAATAAAAGAAAGCAATTTCTTTAGTTTGTCTTTCATTACAAAATGATAGTCGGTACCATAGGCATATTTGGAAATAACAGGAGCAGCCGAATCGAGCTGTTTGGTTTTTGGAAAGTAATTTTGAAGTACTACGATGATTGTTTTGGTATTCTCAAATAACAATTCAGGATTCAGGCGTTTGTCAATATTCCTGCTCATATATCCCATCTCGCCATGCATGCCTTTTGAAAGCCATTCTTCTAAATGCTCCTTTTCAGATGTCAACTTCTGAACCGGAAGAATGGCACATTCAAGAAAACCTAATTCCTTTGCCTTTTCTTTTATTCTGTGAGATATTTGAATTGAAAGTGACATTGCTCCGGATTACTTATAAAAATATAAAATAACGATTTTATAAAAAAAGAACCGCCCTTTTTATAAAGAACGGCTCTCCCTTTTTCTTACACTAAATTTTATTTAAAAGAATCCCAGTTCCAAACGGGCTTCTTCACTCATCATCGATTTATCCCAAGGGGGATCAAAAGTAAGGTCGATATTTACATTTTCAATTCCTTCGACCTCACGAGCTGCCGCTGTTACGTCGTCCATTAAAATATCAACAACAGGGCAGCCCGGAGCTGTTAGCGTCATAACAATATTAACATTGTTATTATCGTCAACATCAACATTATATATCAATCCAAGGTCGTAAATATTAACCGGAATTTCCGGGTCGTAAACCTCTTTGAGATTATTTATGATTAAGTCAATTCTTTTGTCCATTACAATTCCTCCTTCCTCAATCTGCAATCTTGCTATAAGCAACAGCGTACAAACGAATTTGTTTTACCATGGCAAGCAATCCATTTGAGCGTGTTGGCGAAAGATGTTGTTTCAGGCCCAGGTCATCGATAAAGTGTAAATCTGTTTCCACCAGCTCTTTTGGGGTCCGGCCGGAAACTATGCGCAGAAGCAATGCAACCAAGCCTTTTACAATAACTGCGTCACTCTCGCCCTGAAAATAAATTTTCCCGTCTTTCATCTCAGCCACCAGCCAAACCCGCGACTGGCATCCTTTTATTAAATTCTGATCGTTTTTATCTTTGGGATCTAAATCTTTCAAATCGTTTCCAAGTTCTATCAAATACGAATATTTATCCATCCAATCTTCGTAAATGGAGAATTCTTCAATAATTTCCTGTTGTACTTCTTCTATTGACATGAATCTTAGCTTTTAACAATTGTCAAAGGTCGCAAAATTTTACTTTTTTACAATGTCTAATCCATAGCATATTAAGAATCTTTAAAAACAGCATAATACTTAATATTTGCTTAAAATCGGTTATTAATTTTTGATAGTTTTGTTTGAAAACAAAATCAAAAATTTTTAGAAATGAATAGTTTGAAAGGAACACAAACCGAGCAGAACCTGCTGAAAGCATTTGCCGGTGAGTCTCAGGCACGTATGCGTTACAATTATTTTGCAGCAAAGGCTAAAGAAGAAGGATTGGAGCAAATTGCAGCTATTTTTGAAGAGACTGCAATGAATGAAAAAATTCACGCTAGCCGGTTTTTTAACTTCCTGGAGGGAGGGATGGTTGAAATTACGGCTTCGTATCCTGCCGGTAAAGTCGGAACAACGCTTGAAAATTTAAAAGCGGCTGCCGAAGGTGAGAATGAAGAGTGGACCGAATTATATCCTGAATTTGCACGTATTGCCGAAGAAGAAGGCTTTAAAGAAGTGGCAAAAGCATTTAGCCTGATTTCGCGGGTTGAGGAAGAACATGAGCAGCGTTACCGCACATTATATACCAATCTTGAAGAGGGAAAAGTTTTTAAACGTGGTGAAAAGGTAATTTGGAAATGCAGAAAGTGCGGATTTATTCATGAAGGAATTGTTGCTCCTAAAAAATGCCCGGCTTGTTTGGCTGAACAGGCTTATTTTGAAATTGCATCTTTTAACTACTAGACAAACAGAATCAGATCGTAAATCTGTTTTTGTATAATAGCCACAAAGAAGCATACTGATGTTAAATGTTGTGTGACAGATGTTACATTTAACTTCATTCTTCCTGTGTTTCTTTGTGGAAATTTTTTTTTATGAAACTGTTTTTCCTAAAATATAAGTGGAAATTCGCGGGTGTGTTTTTAGGTGCTATGGCTGGATTCCTGTATTGGTATTTTATAGGATGTACTTCCGGAACCTGCCCGATTCAGTCGAACTGGCATACCAGTACACTTTATGGCGCCCTTATTGGCTATGTTTTTCCCAGTGGCTCTAAAAAAGAAAAACCGTAATCTTCTCAAAAACCCGGAAAATTATAACATTACAAGTACTTTTTTCAGTGCTTCAATAAAACGATCTATTTCTTCTTTTGTGTTGTACATTCCAAATGAAATACGAATTGTGCCAGGAACATTGTAGTGTTGCATCACCGGGTCGGCACAATGGTGCCCGGTACGAACAGCTACTCCCATTTTATCTATTAACATACCAATATCATACGGGTGAACACCTTCAACATTAAACGAAATTACACTTGATTTTTCGGGTGCTTCCCCATAAATTTTTATTCCTGGTATTTCTTTCAGTTTAGATGTAGCGTGCTCCAGCAATTCTTTTTCCCATTTTCCAATATTTTGTAGCCCGATTTCTTCGAGCAGTTCAATGGCAGCGCCAAAAGCGATTACACTGGTAATGTTTGGTGTCCCCGCTTCAAATTTGTACGGTATTTCATTAAAGGTAGTTTTTTCAAACGAAACCTCGGAAATCATCTCTCCTCCTCCCTGATAGGGGGGCATTTCGTCAAGCCATTTTCTTTTCCCATATAATACTCCAACGCCATTTGGCCCGTACATTTTGTGTGCTGAAAAAGCATAAAAATCGGCATCCAGTTTTTGGACATCAATGGGGATATGCTGTGGGGCCTGAGCGCCATCGATAAATACCGGGACATTTTTGTTGTGTGCAATTTCAATAATTTTTTCCAACCGATTTACGGTTCCTAATACATTCGAAACATGAGCAACCGAAATAATTTTTGTTTTCGGATTAATTAGCTTTTCCAACACATCTAACTGAAGTTCGCCAGAATCGGTAAAAGGGAGTTTGACAACTTTTGCTTTTTTTCGGTCGGCAACCAATTGCCACGGAACAATATTGGAATGATGTTCCATTTCAGAGACGATAATCTCATCACCTTCATAAATATATTTTTCGCCAAACGAGTAGGCAACCATGTTTACACTTTCTGTGGTCCCTTTGGTAAAAATGATTTCTTCCCTTACTTCTGCCTGTATAAACTTTTGAAGTTTAATACGAACAGCTTCAAATTCAATAGTTGCCTGGTCGGCCATATAATGAGCAGCCCTGTGAATGTTTCCATAAAAATCGTTGTGGAGTCGTTCTTCTGCCATTAAGACCTGAACTGGTTTTTGAGCCGATGCGGCGTTGTCGAAATATATCAGTGGTTTATTGTGAACTTCCTGGTTTAAAACAGGAAAGTAACTTCTTATTTTTTGAATATCGTAATTCATTTCAATCCTTTAAAGGAAACTAAAGGTAGATAAATTTTATGGCAAAAAAATATTCCCGCAGGTTCGAACAGTTGAATCCTACGGGAATAAATAAAATTTTTTATTTGGCTAACATTCGCAGTTGTAGGCGCATTCATGACAACGCGCTACTTCGCCGCTCAATCGTTTGTCAACCAGGTCGTCAATCCGCTCGCGGAGAGCTTCAATTTTTATCTCCTGAACCACTTCGTGCGCAAAAGCATTCATCATCATTAATCTCGCTTTGCTTTCCTCAATCCCGCGCGCGCGCAAATAAAACAGCGCTTCTTCATCAATTTGCCCTACAGTTGCCCCATGACTACATTTTACATCGTCAGCATCAATAATCAACTGCGGTTTGGTTTGCATGGTTGCAGTATCAGTAAGTAATAAATTGTTGTTTCGTTGGAACGCATTTGTTTTCTGTGCATCGCGCATTACATGAATTCTCCCGGCAAAAGCCCCGGTTGCGTGGTCGTTTAGAACATTTTTATACAACTGGTTACTTTGGCAGTGAGGTTTTGCGTGAATAACCTGGGTAAAGTTATCAATATGCTGTTTTTTGTCGATAAACGACATTCCAAACATATTGGCTTCTGCATTTTCGCCATTCAGGACAAATTTCAGGTTATTTCTGATTAAGCCACCATGCAACGATGAAGTATGTGTTGTTACATTTGAATCTCCTTCTTGCTGAATAAATACTGAATTAAGAGAAGTTGCCTTGTTGTGCATATTCTGGAGTGTATAATAGTCCAGATGGGCATTTTCTCCGACAAAAATTTCAGTAACCGAATTACTCAGATAAGAATTTAAATTGAGAGTGTGGTTACACAACAACAACTGTAAACTTGCGCCCGATTCAACAACAATTAAATTCCGTTGTGTGGCGAAAGTATCGCTTCCCGATTGAAGAAGATTTATCAGTTGAAGTGGTTTTTCAACTGTAACGTTCTTCGGGATATACAAAAAATACCCATCTTTTGCTAAGGCGGTATTCAATGCTACCGTTGGATCTTCTTCTGTATTGGCAATCTTCGCATAGTATTTTCCAATCAATTCAGGATTGCTTTTGGCAATATCTTCCAAACTTTCCAGAATAACACCTTCGGGAAGTTTTCCTATTTCTTTGTTCTCTTTGTAGTACCAGCCGTTAATTAATAACGTAAGGTGTGTATCAAGTTGAGGAACATCGCAACGAAAAACTTCATTTAAATCCGCTTTTACTTCTTCTCTCTGATGAATAAATTTGTATTCAGGAAGAAAATTTGGTTGCAGGTTGGTATATTTATAATTTTCATTTTTACGCGTAGGAATTCCCTGCATCACAAAATCCTGGAAAGCTTTATTTCTCTGAGAATTTAAAACCTCCGAAGATCCTGCAAATAAGAGGTCTTTTACCTCGTTGTAATGCGCCGTATATTTGAGCGATAAATCCGCTTTTTCTACTAAAACACTCATAATTAAACCGCCATTTCTTTTTTAATCCAGTCGTATCCTTTTTCTTCCAGTTCAATTGCCAGCTCTTTTCCTGCTGATTTTACAATTTTTCCCTGGTAAAGAACATGCACATAATCGGGGACAATATAATCGAGTAGACGTTGATAGTGGGTTACAACAATAGTTGCATTTTCAGGTTTTCTTAATGTATTTACTCCGTGAGCAACTGTTTTCAGCGCATCGATATCGAGACCTGAATCGGTTTCATCTAAAATTGCAAGTTTAGGTTCCAGAAGTGCCATTTGAAAAATTTCGTTCTTTTTCTTTTCTCCTCCAGAGAATCCTTCGTTAACTGAGCGATTGGTTAATTTTGTATGCATATCAACCAATTCCATTTTTTCGCGCATGTATTTTAAAAATTCGCCGGCGGTAAGCTCTTCCTGTCCACGGTATTTGCGTTGTTCGTTTAACGCTGTTTTTAGGAAATTTACCATCGGTACTCCCGGGATTTCAACCGGATATTGAAAGCTTAAAAATAAACCTTCCCTGGCTCTGTCTTCGGGTGACATTTCCAATAAGTCTTCGCCTAAATAAGTAACTTCTCCGGAAGTAACTTCATATTCTTCTTTTCCTGCCAGGACATTGGCAAGAGTACTTTTCCCAGAGCCGTTAGGTCCCATTATTGCGTGAATCTCACCCGGTTTAATTTCCAGGTTAATTCCTTTAAGGATTTCCATTCCTTCAACGGAAACATATAAGTCTTTTATTGATAACATTTTATTATTGAGATTTTTGGAGTGAAAAAGTTTTCACTACCCATTTGACATTGACTATTTTTCTGATTTTATCCCACACTTCCCTCCAGGCTTATCTGGAGTAACTTTTGTGCTTCAACTGCAAATTCCATAGGAAGCTTATTCAGTACTTCTTTTGCGTAACCATTTACAATCATCCCAATTGCTTTTTCTGTATCAATTCCTCGCTGATTGCAATAGAAAATCTGGTCTTCACCAATTTTTGACGTCGTTGCTTCATGCTCAACAATCGACGATTTATTCCCGACTTCAATATACGGGAATGTGTGCGCCCCGCAAGTGTCATTCAATAGCAGTGAATCGCACTGAGAAAAGTTTCGTGAGTTTGTTGCTCCTGGTAAAACTCTCACCAATCCGCGATACGAGTTATCACTTTTCCCGGCCGAGATACCTTTGGACACAATAGTACTTTTGGT
Source organism: uncultured Draconibacterium sp. (assembly GCA_963677235.2). Taxonomy (GTDB): domain Bacteria; phylum Bacteroidota; class Bacteroidia; order Bacteroidales; family Prolixibacteraceae; genus Draconibacterium. The sequence goes on from CAXXPP010000001.1 coordinate 317,877, forward strand.
ATTTTTCCCGATATGAATCATTTTTGATCCTGTGTCGGCCTGTTGATGATTGTTCGTAACTGCAACGGAGTTGAATTCACCAATAGAATTATCGCCAAGTAAAATGCAACTTGGGTATTTCCAGGTGATAGCCGAACCGGTTTCAACTTGTGTCCAGCTTATTTTTGAGGATACACCTCTGCAAACCCCGCGTTTAGTTACAAAGTTGTAAATTCCTCCTTTACCATTTTTATCGCCCGGATACCAATTTTGAACCGTCGAGTATTTTACTTCGGCGCGGTCAAGTGCAATAATTTCAACTACGGCTGCATGTAACTGGTTTTCGTCACGCATTGGCGCTGTGCAACCTTCCAGATAACTAACATAACTGTCGTCATCGGCAACAATTAAAGTTCGTTCAAACTGGCCTGTATTTGCAGCATTAATTCTGAAATACGTCGATAACTCCATGGGGCATTTTACACCTTTCGGAACGTAACAGAATGAGCCATCACTAAAAACAGCGGAATTTAAAGCGGCAAAATAATTATCTCCTACCGGTACAGCCTGTCCCAGATATTTCTTCACCAAATCCGGATGTTCTCTAACGGCCTCACTAAACGAACAGAAAATAATCCCCTGTTCAGCCAGTGTATCTTTGAACGTCGTTTTTACAGAAACACTATCAATAACAGCATCAACAGCTACTCCAGCAAGGTGTTTTTGTTCTTCCAGCGGGATCCCTAACTTGTTAAACGTTTCCAGTAATTCCGGATCTACCTCGTCAAGACTTTCATACTGAGGTTTCTTTTTGGGCGCTGCATAATAACTAATTTCCTGAAAATCAATTGGTGGAACTTTCAGATATGCCCAGTTCGGCATTTTCATCTTCTGCCATCTTCGAAAAGCTTCCAAACGAAAGCCCAACATAAACTCAGGTTCATTTTTCTTTTTCCAAATGGTTCTGATAACATCTTCGTTCAACCCTTTGTCGATGATGTCAGTATCTATTTCAGTTACAAAGCCATATTTGTATTCGCTTTGTGTAACTTCATTTAATATTTTATCTTGTTCTACCATCCTTTTAAGTTTTCTAACTATATAACAACAGCTTAATTGGACTGTTTAAAATTAATTGCAAAGATATAAAACTATAGGTAATTTTGTCTGAATAAATGAAATAAATAATACCTTTTTGTCTTTAATTGACAATGAAATAAGAGGAGAGAAGGCTGTTATTTATAAAGCTATTAGTTTTTGTTATATATTTTGATTTTGTAGATTGAATAATTTAGTGATGAATAGAGAAAAGCAGACAAAAATATCAGAGGTAGGGGAATTTGGCTTAATTGACAGACTTACCCAAAATATTCAGATTAAAAACAAAAGCACGCTAAAAGGAGTGGGGGATGATGCAGCTGTTTTGGATTATGAGAACAAGCAGATAGTAGTTTCTTCCGATTTACTTACGGAAGGTGTCCATTTTAATTTGATGTACGTTCCTTTGAAACATTTAGGATATAAATCAGTAGTTGTAAATCTTTCGGATATTTTCGCTATGAATGCTGTACCCCGGCAGATTGTGGTAAATATTGCACTTTCTAATAAATTTTCAGTAGAAGCTGTCGAAGAAATTTATTCAGGAATTCATTTGGCATGCGAAAAGTACAATGTTGATTTGGTTGGCGGAGATACGACAAGTTCTTTAACTGGTTTAACAATAAGTGTTACTGTTATTGGTGAAGCAGAACAAGATGATTTAGTTTACCGCAGTAGCGCAAAACCCACCGATTTGCTTTGTGTGAGTGGTGATTTGGGAGGTGCTTACATGGGGTTACAACTTCTTGAAAGAGAAAACGAGGTTTTCAAAGTGAACGAAAATATGCAGCCACAACTGCAGGGATATGATTATATCCTGGAACGACAGTTAAAACCCGAAGCCCGGGGAGATATTATTTCGGCTTTTAAAAAGATTGGGATAAAACCGACTTCGATGATAGATATCTCTGATGGCCTTTCCTCAGAAATAATGCATTTGTGCAAAAGTTCAGGTACAGGTTGTAATTTGTATGAAGACAAAATACCCATGGATTTTCAAACTAAGAAAATGGCAGAGGAATTGAATATTAATCCATTAGTGGCGGCATTAAACGGGGGCGAGGATTATGAATTGCTTTTTACAATTTCTATAAAGGATTTCGAAAAAATTAAAAAGGATCCTGATTTTACCATAATTGGCCATATTACTGATGTGGCGGACGGAACGAATCTTATTACAACAGGCGGCTCTGCTATTCCTTTGCAGGCGCAAGGGTGGAACCACGGAGAATAAAAAATGCCACCTCAAAATGAAATGGCATTTTAAAATATTTTATTGTCCGGTAATTAATCGGGGAAATATCCTCTGATTATTCCGCGTTTCGAATCTTTTACAAACAGAAGGATTTCATCTCTTTCCTGTGTTGCCGGCATTTCTGCTTCAATAATTTCAGCTGCCTGGGTTGTATTCAGCCCTTTTTGGTAAATGTAACGGTAAATGTCCTGGATTTCACGGATTTTTTCATTAGTAACATTTCTTCGTCTTAACCCGATTGAATTTATTCCTACATAAGAAAGAGGTTCACGGCTTGCTTTAATATACGGTGGAACATCTTTTCTTACCAAAGATCCTCCGCCAATCATAACATGCGAACCAATCCGGCAAAATTGATGAATTCCGGTCATTCCTGAAATAATAGCCCAATCGTCAACAATGACTTCGCCCGCCATATTTGTATTATTTCCAAGGATAATATGATTTCCGAGGCAGCAATCGTGCGCAATATGTACATAGGCCATAATCAGATTATTATTTCCAATTACGGTTTTTCCTTTTGATGCTGTACCACGATTAATGGTAACCATTTCGCGGATTGTATTGTTATTTCCAATTTCTACAGTTGTGTATTCACCTTTGAATTTTAAATCCTGAGGAACAGCTCCAATTACGGCACCGGGGAATATATTGCAGTTTTTACCAATCCGTGTTCCGGGAAGAATTGTAACGCTTGAACCAATTCTGGTTCCTTCGCCAATTTCAACATCATGATCAATTGAAACAAATGGTTCAATCACTACATTATCTGCGATTTTTGCGTCCGGGTGAACGTATGCTAACGGTTGTTTCATAATTTATTTCTACGTGTTAGTTTTCAGCTTGTTTTATTATTTGTGCCATAAATTCTCCTTCAGCAACAATTTTTTTGCCAACATAAGTAACTCCTCTCATATTTGCGATGCCTCTGCGAATTGGCGAATTTAAAGTTAATTTGAAAATCAATGTATCTCCCGGTACAACTTTTTTTCGGAATTTAACATTGTCGATTCGAATGAAGTATGTTGAGTATTTTCCTTTTAATCTGCTAAGTACCAGTAGTCCACCGGTTTGTGCCATAGCTTCTACAAGTAAAACACCCGGCATAACTGGCTCTTCCGGAAAGTGTCCCTGGAAAAATGGTTCGTTTACTGTTACACTTTTTACTCCAATTATCTCGTCGTTTGCAACTGAAACAATTTTATCAACCATTAAAAATGGATAACGATGAGGCAAAAATCCTTTGATTCTGTTTACATCCATTAATGGTGGCAGATTAGGATCATAATCCGGCGCATTTTCTATATTTTGCAGATAAGCTTTTTTTAATGCTTTGGCAAATAATGTATTTGGCCGATGTCCCGGTTTGCTTGCGATAACTCTTCCTTTTATCCTTTTTCCACAAAGGGCTAAATCTCCAATCACATCGAGAAGCTTGTGTCTGGCGCATTCATTATCGAAGTTCAGATCTATATTATTTAAAATCCCCTGTGGTTTTACTTCAACGCGTTCGTGTTTGAAGAGATCGGCCAGTCTATCCAGTTCTTTCTGTCCAACTTCTTTGTCTATAATAACAATTGCATTGTCAAGTTCTCCTCCTTTTATTAGGTTTTGATTCATTAGGAGTTCCAATTCGTGCAGAAAAACGAATGTTCTGCAATTGGCGATTTGTGTTTTAAAATCGAGAATATTATCGAGTGTCGCGTATTGATTGTTTAAAACCTCGGATTTAAATGAAATCATCACATTCAGCCGATATTCGTCGTCGGGTAACACAACAATTTTCGAATCCGATTTTTCATCATAGATTTCAATTTTTTCTTTGATTTCAAAATATTCACGCTCTGCATTTTGTTCTACTACCCCTGCTTTTTCAATCGCTTCAACGAAGTATTTTGAACTCCCGTCCATTATTGGGGCTTCTTCGTTATCAACCTCAATCAGTACATTATCAAGGTCCATTCCCGTCAATGCAGCTAAGGCATGCTCTATTGTTCCAATTCTTGCACCATCTTTTTCAAGCAGGGTACCTCTCGAAGTATCTACAACAAGATCAACATCCGCATCGATAATCGGTTGCCCTTCAAGATCAATGCGTTTGAATTTAAATCCGTGATTTTTTGGAGCCGGCAGGAAATTCATCGTAACATTTACACCGGTATGCAAACCTACTCCCTTTATTTTGAATGAATTTAATAACGTTTTTTGTTTTACTGTCATACCTGTCTTCTTTGAAAAGCTATTTGTTTTGCTTCAGTATTTTTACTTCTTTTTTTAGTTGAATTATGTCGTCGCGGAGTTCTGGTAATTTTTTGTATATGATAGCTGACTTTACAGCGTCTTTAACATTGAATGCGGGAGTCATTAATAATGTTTCATTGTCTCTTACCGAGGATGATAATCCGGATTGAGCGCCAATTTGTACATTATTGCCAATGGTTAAATGTCCGGCCAGGCCAACTTGTCCTCCAAACCGGCAATTTTTACCAACTTTTGTAGTCCCTGCCAACCCCGCCTGTGCTGCAATTACTGTGTTTTCACCAATTTCGCAATTGTGTGCTACCTGAACAAGGTTATCCAATTTTACGCCTTTGCGGATTATTGTGGATTCCATCGTACCACAATCAATTGTGGTGTTGGCTCCGATTTCCACATTGTCTTCCAGAATAACATTTCCTAACTGTGGAATTTTTTTGTAAGTACCATTGCTTTGAGGTGCAAAACCAAATCCATCAGATCCAACAACACTTCCCGCATGAAGGATACATTGATTGCCAATATTGCAATCATCGTAAATTTTTACACCTGAATAGATAATACAATTATCACCAATGGTAACGTTTTCACCAACAAAAGCCTGCGGGTAAATTTTTACATTGTTACCAATTTGGGCATTTTTGCCGATATAGGCAAAGGCTCCAAGATATATATTGTCGCCGATTTTAGCGGTTTCATGAATATAACTTGGCTGTTCGATACCAACTTTCTGAACTGTTTTTGCCTGTTGGTAAAGTTCAAGAAGTGATGCGAATGCCTGGTAGGCATCATCAACTTTTATTAGTGTGGCTAATATTTCCTTCTTTGGATGAAATGATTTATTCACCAAAACAATTGAAGCTTTGGTTTCATAAATATGATGTTCATACTTTAAATTGGCAAGAAAGGCAAGCGTTCCTGGCTTACCATCCTCAATTTTCGATACACTAAAAACTTTGACATCTTCATTTCCAACAACTTCTCCATTGAGAAATGCTGCAATGTCTGTAGCTCTGAATTCCATTCATTTGTAATTTTGGCGTTGCAAATATATGTTTAAACTAATAAAAGTCCAATTCTTTGGGATAACAGGCAAAATATTTCCTTACTGTTTTGGTTAAAGTGCTTAAATTGATGTCTGAAGCTTTTCGAATATCTTTCACCTTCCCATTTTTAAAAAGAATCAAAATATTTTCCGTGTCGCGGTTTAGTGCATGGTTTGTAATTTCGCCTGTAATCAAAAAATATGGAGCAAGTTTTTCATCACCCGTAATATTTTCGGATATACTTTTTAACATTTTTTCTTCCCATAATTTTGATACCGGTTTCTGTTTTAGCTTTGTTTTGAATAATTTTCGGTTGATAATACTCTGTGCCAACTGGGAAAGTACCAGATCCGTGTGGTTCTGCCATTCCTTTACAGATGTTAAGATATCATTATCATCTAACAAAGTGTACCATTGTAAAATGTTTTTCCCTAAAATTGGAATGTTGTTTCGAAAATCTTCGCTTGAAAAATTGTTTCGAAGAAAAATATCGAGAGGCGGTGTCGCAAAAATCCTTTCGTTTTTAGCCACCAGTTCCCGTGCCCTTTTTAAAACGTTTATCAAAAGAAACTCTGCCGAAACCACTGTTTTGTGTAAATAAACCTGCCAGTACATTAATCGGCGTGCAATCAGGAATTTTTCGATGGAATAAATAGCTTTAACATCCACTACAAGTTGATCATCAACGATGTTAAGCATTTTTATAATGCGATCAATTCCAACCTGCCCTTCAGTAACACCCGTGAAAAAACTGTCGCGGCTTAAATAATCAAGCCTGTCCATGTCGAGTTGGCTGGCAACCAATTGGTGCAAAAATTTCTTTTTATATTGGTTCTTAAAAATTTCAATGGTCAAATCCAGTTTCCCATTAAAGTCTTTGTTTAATTCCTCCATTAACAACAGTGAAATTTCTTCATGGGGAATCTCAACAATTGTATTTTCAAGAACATGCGAAAATGGAGCGTGCCCAATATCGTGAAGTAATATTGCAACAGTAACGGCTTCTGCTTCTTCGTGAGTTATTACATGTCCTTTTAACTGGAGAGCAGATATGGCTTGCCGCATTAAATGTACTGTGCCAAGCGCATGTTCAAACCGTGTGTGATTTGCTCCCGGAAAAACGAGGAAAGATAGTCCTAGTTGTTTTATTCTTCGTAAACGCTGAAATATAGGGTGTTCTATTAAATCGAAAACCAACTCCGATTGTATGTTGATAAACCCAAAAACAGGGTCGTTGATGATTTTTTTCTTATTTATCTGAAATGTGTTCACTAAAGTTTTTCTTAATCGCTAAAAGTACAAAACTTTCATAAATCCAAAAGCGAATCTTTTCAATGGCTAAAAGATGAAGATTATCAATTAATAACCGATAACCGGTATATTTATAACTCTTATTTCCTGTAATTTATTAATTCTTTAAAATCAGTGATTTATATGTGTCGCTATTTTTTTAATTAATCAATTATTTTACTATTTTTGCGATGATTTTTGGGAAAAACCTGTTTTAGGGGACCATTGGTTCCCTATTTTATTACTAATAATTTAATGATAGACAAGGGAAAAGTAATAGAACTGGTCGAGGAGAAATTGGATGAAAATATGTTTCTTGTTGATGTCTCGGTGAGTAAAACAAACGTAATAAATGTGTTTGTGGATAGTTATGAGGGGATAACCATTGAGAAATGTATTGAGATTAGCAGGAATGTAGAACATAACCTTGATCGTGAAACGGAAGATTTTGAGTTGCAGGTTTCGTCTCCCGGATTGACTGAGAGTTTTAAAGTGAGGCAACAATACATTAAATATAAAAGCCGGGAAATTGAAGTTGATTTAACAACGGGTGAACATTTTAAGGGAATATTACAAGAAGTTAACGATGATGAAATAGTCGTGGAAACTTCGAAGCGTGAAAAAATGGAAGGACACAAAAAGAAGCAACTGATTGTACAGGAAAATAAAATTAAATACAACGAAATAAAAAGTGCGAAAGCAGTTATCACTTTTAAATAAACTGATGTAAGATGGAAAACATTAACCTGATAGATACTTTTGCCGAATTCAAAGAGTTGAAAAACATCGACAGGGTAACCATGATGAGCGTACTTGAAGATGTTTTTCGCAGTGTGCTGATCAGGCAGTTTGGCACTGACGAAAACTTTGATGTAATTATAAACATCGATAAGGGCGATTTTGAGATTTGGCGAAACCGGGAAGTTGTTGCCGACGATGAACTTGAAGAGCCAAATTTACAGATAACGTTAACCGAAGCGCTGAAAATTGATGATGATTATGAGGTTGGGGAGGAAGTGACGGATGAAGTAAAGCTTGCAGACTTTGGTCGTCGTGCTATTTTAAATTTACGTCAGAATTTGGCCAGTAAAATACTGGAGCTTGAAAAAGACCATATTTACGGAAAATATAAAAATAAAATTGGTGACATTGTAACCGGCGAAGTATATCAGATTTGGAAAAAGGAAATTCTAATTCTTGATGATGAAGGAAATGAATTAATTCTTCCTAAAGGAGAGCAAATCCCGTCTGATTATTTTAGAAAAGGAGACGCAGTACGTGCTATCGTTTATAAAGTAGAACTGCGAAACAACAATCCGCTTATTATTTTGTCAAGAACAGCACCGGCATTTCTTGAACGTTTATTCGAACTCGAGATCCCTGAGATTTTTGATGGCTTAATTACCATTAAAAAAATTGTGAGAGTTCCGGGGGAAAGAGCAAAAGTGGCTGTTGAATCGTACGACGAAAGAATTGACCCGGTGGGGGCATGTGTTGGGATGAAAGGTTCTCGTATTCATGGGATTGTGAGAGAGCTGAGAAATGAGAATATTGATGTAATTAACTATTCTTCGAATATTCAGCTTTTTATTAAAAGAGCTTTAAACCCGGCAAAAATCAATTCAATAAAAATAATTGAAGACGATAAAAAGGCAGAAGTTTATTTGAGGCCTGAGGAAGTTTCGCTCGCTATTGGTAAAGGCGGATTGAATATTCGTTTAGCTAGTCAGCTAACAGGTTATGAAATTGATGTCTATCGTGAAATGGAAGAAGATGAGGAAGATGTAAACTTAGACGAATTTGCGGATGAAATTGAAAGTTGGGTAATAGATGGACTAAAAGCCATTGGTTGTGATACAGCAAAAAATGTATTGAGTATTCCGCGTAATGAACTGATAAAAAGAACTGACTTTGAGGAGGAAACAATTGATGATGTATTGAAAATTCTCAAGTCGGAATTTGAATAATAAGCTAAATTTAAAGTGCAGTTAATTCATTTTTGTTAACATTGCATGATAAAACTTTAGCTTTTGGATATAGAAAAAAATAAAATTTTTTATGGTAGCTGGTAAGACAATAAGGCTTAGTAAACTTGCAAGAGAATTTAATGTTGGTATTCATACCATTGTTGAGTTTTTGCATAAAAAAGGTTTTGAAATTGATTCAAATCCGAATACTAAAGTTGAAGGTGAAGCTGTTCAACTTCTGGAAAAAGAATATAAAATTGATATTTCTCTAAAAAAAGAATCAGAAAAAATTAGCTTAAAAAGCCAACGCCCCAAAAAAGAAACTATTTCTATAGAAGAAGAGCCGGAAGAGGAAGAAGAGGTAGAAGAGCCTAAGAAACCAGTTCCTCAGGAAAAGCCCCAAGAGGAGGTTAAACCTGAAGAAAAGAAGAAGGTTGTTGAAGAAAAACCGGTAGAACCTGAAAAAATAAAACCAAAAGAAGAGGGCGTGAAAGTTCTGGGTAAAATTGATTTAGATCAAATAGGGAGACCTAAAAAAGAAGAAAAACCGGTAGCCAAAGAGGAACCGAAGAGAGTTGAAAAAATAGAAGAGCAGCCAAAGATGGTTGAACCTGAAAAAAAGCAAGAACCCAAAGAACCTGAAAAGCCCAAAGAATCTAAAGAACCTGAAGAATCAAAAGGAGCTAATGAGCCTGAAAAGAAGATAGAAATAGAAGTCGAAAAAAGAAAGGAAGATCTGGTTGAAACTGACGTTCCTAAGGTAGAAGAAGTAAAGGTCGTTGGAAAAATCGATTTACAGAATATTAATCAGAAAACCCGTCCGGCAAAAAAATCAAGAGAGGAAAAAGAAAAGGAACGAAGAGAGCGCCAGAAACAGAAGGCAGCAAAAAGGGTTGAACATGCGCCACAAGAAAGGAAAGAAGGGAAAGAAGAGTTTGTTGTAAAAACAAATGTAAACAAGCTGAATGGCCCCACCGTTGTTGGAAAAATTGATTTACCAGAAAGAAGTGATAAAAAACCACAATCTTCGGAGTACGGAGGGAGTAAAAAAAGAAGAAAACGAATTTCCAAAGATTCCGGCCGTGTTAGCTTTGAAGATAAAAAAGGAGACGGTGGACAAAAACCAAAATTCCAGGTAAATAAACAAGGTGCTAAAAAGAAAAGACCTCTGAAAAAAGAGGTGAATGAAGAAGACGTTCAAAAACAAATAAAAGATACACTTGCACGACTTACCGCAAAAGGAAAATCAAAAGGTTCAAAACACAGAAGAGATAAACGTGCAGCAGCCAGCGAAAAAATGCAGGCTGATATGGAAAAACAAATTGAACAAAAGAAAGTATTAAAAGTTACTGAGTTTGTTTCAGTGAACGAACTTGCAAACATGATGAATGTAAGTGTAACCGAAGTTATTTCGTCATGTATGAGCTTGGGACTGTTTGTTTCTATAAATCAGAGGCTTGATGCCGAAACGCTTTCTGTTGTTGCCGACGAATTTGGTTATTCAGTTGAATTTGTAAGTGTTGATATTCAGGAAGCAATTGATGATGAAAATGAAGTGGAGGAAGATAATCAGATTCCACGCCCGCCAATTGTTACTGTAATGGGACACGTAGACCACGGTAAAACATCGTTGCTCGATTATATCAGGAATACAAATGTTATAGCAGGTGAAGCTGGTGGAATTACGCAGCATATTGGCGCATACCACGTTAATCTGGGAGATGGGAAAGATATTACCTTTCTTGATACTCCGGGACACGAAGCGTTTACAGCAATGCGTGCACGTGGTGCCCAAATAACCGATATTGCAATTATTATTGTTGCTGCAGATGATAATGTAATGCCTCAGACAATTGAAGCAATTAACCATGCATCGGCTGCCGGGGTTCCTATTGTATTTGCTATCAATAAAATAGATAAACCGGGTGCAAATCCGGAGAGAATTAAAGAAGAGTTGGCTAACATGAATTACCTTGTGGAAGAGTGGGGGGGGAAATACCAGTCGCACGATATTTCAGCTAAACAAGGTATTGGTGTTGAAGAGTTACTTGAAAAAGTACTTTTGGAAGCTGAGTTGCTGGAGTTAAAGGCAAATCCGGATAAAAATGCTACAGGTACAATTATTGAATCATCACTTGACCGTGGTCGGGGTTATGTCGCGACTTTACTTGTTCAGTCGGGAACTCTGGAGGTTGGAGATGTTGTTCTTGCCGGGCAGTATTTTGGACACGTAAAAGCCATGTTTAATGAACGTAATCAGAAAATTGATGTCGTTGGTCCGGCGCAGCCAGCCATTATTCTTGGGTTAAATGGAGCTCCGCAGGCGGGCGACAAATTTAATGTGATGCATTCAGAGCGTGATGCCAGAAATATTGCTAATAAACGCGAACAGCTGGCACGGGAACAGGGTTTACGTACGCAAAAACATATCACACTGGATGAAATTGGACGAAGAATTGCTATTGGTAACTTCCAGGAATTGAATCTGATAGTAAAAGGTGATGTTGATGGTTCAATTGAAGCATTGTCTGATTCGCTTATCAAACTCTCAACAGAAGAGATTCAGGTAAATATCAAACATAAGGCAGTAGGACAAATTTCAGAATCTGATATCTTGCTCGCTGCTGCGTCTGAAGCAATTGTTATCGGATTTCAGGTTCGTCCGTCATTAAATGCCCGTAAACTGGCAGAAAGAGAACAAATTGATATTCGTTTGTATTCTATTATTTACGATGCAATTAACGAAATCAAAGCGGCTATGGAAGGTATGCTTTCACCGGATATCAAAGAGGAAGTTATGGGGACGGTGGAAGTTATGGAAACATTTAAAATTACTAAAGTTGGAACAGTTGCAGGATGTATCGTCCGCGATGGAAAAGTTACACGTAATGCAAAAGCGCGGATAATTCGTGATGGGATTGTAATTTACGATGGTATACTTGGTTCGCTTAAACGTTTTAAAGATGATGTTAAAGAGGTGAAAAACGGATATGAGTGTGGATTAAATATTGAAAACTTTAATGATATAAAGGTTGGCGATCATATTGAAGCTTACCAGGAAATTGAAGTTGCAAAACATCTGTAAACTTTTCGCAAAATATATTATAAAAGCCGGGTTTTCCGGCTTTTTTTATTGTGATTACTTCATAAGTAATTTTAAGGTTATTAACAATGTATGTTTCATTTTATGAACGAAAAATAAAACTATACGCGTTTTGTATTTTGTACTTTTGACTAAAATTCAATCGAATGAAACGAAATCTCGTTATATTTTTAATTGTTCTGCTTGCGCTGGTGGCAGGAATTATCTATTTTACAAAAGATGAAATAACTTTTACAAAAGAAACATCTATTTATAAAGCAATTCCTGTCTCCTCTCCCTATTTTGTAGAATTTAAATCATTAAAATCAATCCCGCTTCATAATTCGGTTGTAGAAGAAATGATGGCTGCAAACATAGGGAATTCATTTCCCGGATTGGTAACCAGGATGGATTCGTTAATAAAAAACAACAATTCAGTTCAGAATGGATTGCGGAATGAACCGTTTATAATCGCAGTTAGTTTAGCGGGAAAAACGGATGTGATTCCATTTTTTATTAAAAATGCAAACACAAACAGCAAAAAGAATGAGTTGAGAGAATTGATAAAACTGCTTTATCCTGATAGTCGTTTTCATTATGAGGAACGCGATTACAGTGGAAATAAGATTACAGGCATCTCAGAGGGAAATAAAACAGTCGCTAACTTTTGTTTTTCGGGAGGTTTATTTTTGGCTTGTTCAAAAGCAATTGTAGTAGAACAGGCTATTCGGCAAATGAATACCTTCACAATTTTGAACGATAAGTTTTTTACTGAGGTAAATAAAACTGTGACCTCGCAATCTGAGGTTTCTTTTTATATTAATCACATTTATTTCCCTGAACTCATTGAAAACTGGATGAATGGAAAATTGTTTGAAAATGTGAATGAGTTTGGGGAAACGGTTCGGCAGAATTATAAGAGTCAGGCCGGAAGTTTTTCTGACTTTGCTTCGTGGACGGAACTGGATGTCGACTTTGATGAGGAGAAAATATTATTGAATGGTATATCGGTTGCCGATGATTCGTTGAACAATTTCTTGTCGGTATTCGACGGGCAGGGAACCATAAATTTTAAGGCGGATGAAGTGCTTCCGAAAAATACCTCTTTTTTTGTCAGCTTTGGTTTTTCTGATAAAGAAAGGTTTTTCAATAAACTTGAAGAATATTTTTCTCATACCGATTCTTATTATAAACGTGAAGAGCAAATTAAAAAGATTGAATCAGGTTTGAGAACCGATTTCAAAACCACACTAAAACAAATAATAAAAGATGAGGCAATTGTTGCAACAACAATTGTTCCGGTTGAACCTTCTGATAAAACTACGTTTTTTATTTTTCATACTGAGGGGCGAACATTTGCAGAGCAACAACTTAATAGTTGGTTATCAAATTACGCTGTAAGAAAGGGAATTGAAGAAAATTCGCTTAAAGATGTATATTCTGTGGATAAAGAGACTAAGTTTACTATTTATAAATTCCCCTATCCTTCTTTTCCCGGAATCTGGCTTGGAAAACCATTTACAATGGCAAAAGCCGGTTTCGCTGCATTTAACGATAATTACATGGTGTTTTGTAATTCGGAAGAAGGGTTGCAGGAATATTTGCATAACATGGTTTTAGACGCTACCCTGGACAAAGATATTCGTTATGTCCGTTTTAAGCAGAATGTATCTAACCATTCCAATATAAATATTTATCTGGATGTAAATCGTGCTTTTAGCTTAGGCAGGCAAATTTTTAATTCTGATATTTCGAAACAACTGGAAGATAAGGAAGAAAGTATCAGAAAGGTTCAGGCTGTGAATTGGCAGATTATTCAGGATAAAGGATTATTCTTTAATTCGTTGGCTCTTGGATTTAACCCTAAAGCACAGGAGGAGGCACAAACCACCTGGCAAAGCAATATTGGGAGTTCTGTTAAATTTAAGCCGGAGATTGTTTTGAATCATAACGACCCCGAAAATCGTGAAATAATTTTGCAGGACGAACAAAATAATTTACAGCAGATAACAAATGAAGGCCGGATTCGTTGGTCAGTTCCAATAGCAGAGCCTATTTTAAGTGAAATTTTTCAAATTGATTATTATAAAAATGGAAATCTGCAATATCTTTTTAATACAAAAAATAAACTTTACTTAATTGACAGAAACGGAAATAATGTGGCACATTTTCCCATCTCCTTCAGTTCGCCGGCCACTGCAGGGGTAAATGTTTTCGACTACGATAATAACCGAAATTACCGTTACTTTATTCCGCATGAAAATAAAAAAGTAGTAGCCTACGATTATTCCGGGAAAATAATAACCGGTTGGATTTTTAAGCAAACAGATCATATTGTTACAACTCCGGTTCAATATTTCAGGATAGATAGAAAAGATTATATTGCCTTTAAAGATCAGTCGAGAATTTATGTGCTGGATAGAAGAGGAAATCCAAGGGTGGATATTCCTGTAACATTTGAAAATTCCCATGCCCCTTTGATCCTGAATCTGGACGGTACCCCTAAAATTATTGCCACTGATGTTAACGGCAAAGTGTATTATATTTTCTTTAACGGGAAATATGCCGAAAAAAGGATTGATAAATTCAGCGTAAATCACTTTTTTACCTGCGACGATTTGGATGGAAACGGTGTTCCTGATTTTGTTTTTGTTGATGGAAATGAATTGAAAGTAGTGGATGAAAATGGGAAAAAACTTTATTCAGAAAAGTTTAAAAATGTGATAAATGAACCGCCAAATATTTACGATTTTGGAGCCGGTTTAAAAAAAGTAGGTGTTGTTGATGCTAGCGCAAACCGAATTTATTTGTTTAATCCTGATGGAAAACTTCATGATGGGTTTCCGTTGCAGGGAAGCAGCCAGTTTAGTATTGGGAAAATGACAGAAAGTTCTGGTAGTTTAAATCTTATAGTTGGAAGCGATGGAGGGAATTTGTTTAATTATACGTTAAATTAAGATTTTTTGAAAACGTAAATTACAGAACTGCAACGACCGGGTTTAAAAATGCTCGAAAACCACGACGCTGTTCCATGTAGAACTCCGTTAATAAAGGCAATTTTTGATTTTTTGTACTTTTCGCTTAAAAGAGAAACATAAAAAGAATCGAATGGCATTGTGTGAACCTCTGTAAGTTCAAAGCCAAATTTTTTACCGAGCCTTTCCATTTGTTCGGGTTCAAAATGCCAGATGTGACGGGGAACATCATATGCAGCCCAGTATTCCCGATAATGTTCAGCATCGTATGATGCATTATTGGGTACGGCAATAATTAGTTTCCCTTCCCTTTTTAGAATTTTGTGGAAAGCCTCCATGTTGGATTTTAGCTGGTGAATATGTTCGAGTACGTGCCATAAAGTAACCACATCGAATATATTTTCTTTAAACCCAAAAAGTTGTTCGGTAGGAAATATATCAAGGTTGAATTCTGATTTCGAAAACTGGCGGGCTTCACTGCTTTTTTCGGTTCCGGTGGTCTCCCATCCATATTTTTTCATTTCATTTAGAAAAAAACCAGTACCTGTTCCAACATCAAGAATATTTCCTTTTTGTTCCGGCGAAACTTTTTCAACCAGTTTTCTTTTCTGGTTAAGCATGTATTTCCGTACTTTGTGATAAACAGAATTTACCAGACCTTTGGATGTATTGGAGTGTGAAATGTATTCTTCTGATTGGTAATAAGGGCCGATATTTTCTTCGTCTTCAATATTCTCTGTTATTTTAAAGCCACATGAATTGCATTTTTTAATTTGGAAGTTTTCCCCGCTGACAAAAAAATCAGAACAGGTTAAAAAAGGCGTAAAACTTTCGCTGTCGCATACCGGACACTGGAGAACACTGAATTTTGCCATTTCAAAAAGAATTTGCCGCAAGATAACAAAACTTGTCTCAGCAAATGTTACATAATTTTATTTTATAGCAAATTTGGCTTGGACCTGATATGAAAGGTTTATATTCTTCACCTGATTTATACTTTCCTGATTTGAGGTAGTTTGAACAGACCGTAGCATTGTATTGGCAAATACCGGGCGGTTAATTCCTTCGCCAAGTTCAACAATAGATATAATGTCGCCCAAATTTTCGCCCATACTTTCAACTAAGTACTTTGCTTTTTCTTTTGCAGCCTGTAAAGCCTGAATTTTTACCTGCTTTTTGAGTTCGTCAATGTTTGAGTGGGTAAGCTCGCTGATATTCATGTATTTAATTCCTTTTGCATCCATGATTTTTGCGAGTTCATTTATTTTTGAAAAATCAGAAATAGAGATGATGAACTGTTTGCGATATAAAAATTCCTGGCCGCGAAAACGCCAGTAATTTCCTAAATTACTAACCACAATATCATCGGATTCAATCCCAACTTCGCGAAGTGATTTTATTAAATTATCTTCGATTGTTGACAGGGGAACTTTGGTTCTGTATTGTTCGAGTTTTTCTTTTTCTTCCAATTCTTCTTGTCTGTACTCTCCCGGTTCTTTCTCTTCTTTAAATTCTTCTTCCCAGTATTCTTCTATTTCAATGATAAACTTAATTTCATCAGGTTCAATTTCCATTTCAGAATTTCCGTTCACTTCAATTGTGCGATTGTTTCCGTTGCTTTGAGCCAGGGTTAACAATGTTGTAGATACAAAAAGGATTGTTAAAAGATACGATAGTTTCATTTTTTATCATTTAAGGATGAGGTAATTAACATTATAAACAAAAAACCACGAAAACTGTTGTTCCCGTGGTTTAAAATTTTATTGAAAAAAATTAGAGTATCAACATTGCATCGCCGTATGTACCAAAGCGGTAATCTTCTTTTAATGCTGTTTTGTATGCATCCATCACAAAATCATATCCTCCAAATGCGGCAACCATCATTAAAAGTGTTGAATAGGGAAGATGGAAATTTGTAACCATACGGTTGGCTACTCTGAAATCGTATGGGGGAAAAATAAACTTATTTGTCCATCCTTCAAAAGGTTTCAGAAATCCTTGCGTAGAAACCGAACTTTCCAGTGTGCGCATTACTGTGGTACCAACAGCACAAACATTTTTCTTTTCTGTTTTGGCATCGTTTACAACATCACATGCTTCATCCTTGATCCAGATTTGCTCGGAATCCATTTTATGTTTGGTAAGATCTTCAACATCTACACTTCTGAAATTTCCCAATCCAACATGAAGTGTAATATAAGTGAAGTCAATACCTTTAATTTCCAGTCGTTTTAACAGTTCGCGGCTAAAATGCAACCCGGCAGTAGGTGCAGCTACGGCTCCCTCATGTTTCGCAAAAATTGTTTGGTAGCGATCTTTATCTTCAGGTTGTACCGGCCTGTTAATAAATTTAGGCAGTGGAGTTTCTCCTAATCCGTACAAAGTTTTTTTGAACTCATCGTAAGGTCCGTCGAAAAGAAAGCGTAGTGTTCTGCCTCGCGAAGTCGTATTGTCAATAACTTCCGCAACGAGCAGATCGTCGTCGCCAAAATACAACTTGTTTCCAATTCTTATTTTCCTTGCCGGATCAACCAAAACATCCCACAAACGTTGTTCTCGGTTTAATTCACGCAGAAGAAAAACTTCAATTTCAGCACCTGTTTTTTCTTTGTTCCCATATAAGCGGGCGGGAAAAACTTTTGTGTCATTAAAAACCATGACATCTTTATCATCGAAATAGTCAAGCAGGTCTCTAAATAATTTGTGTTCAATAGTCCGATTTGCCCTGTTTAGTACCATTAACCTTGATTCATCCCTGTTTTCGGCTGGATGTAAAGCAATTTTTTTTTCGTTTAAATCGTACTTGAATTTCGATAGCTTCATAAACCTATGTTTTAATTTTTATAATTCTATTTCTTTACGGTTGTTTTTGCTTTTTTATGGCTTTTAATTTAGGCTCCCTTTTACGGATGAAAACCTAGTTGGTTACAAACAGGTTTAAGTTTTCCAAAAAAAAGTCAATTTTTAAAGCATCATCAATTTTGTACTGACCAATTTTAGTTCTTCTAAGGCCAGTCAAATAGGCACCGCAATTTAATTCTTCACCAATGTCGCGAGCTAAAGCACGAATATAGGTGCCTTTGCTGCAAATTACTTTAATTTTTAAAAAAGGTAATTCAACCGATTCAATATCAATCTTTTCAATAACAATTTTTTTTGATTGAAGTTTTAATTCTTCTCCGTTTCTTGCATATTCAAAAGCTCTTTTTCCTTTTACCTTAACAGCCGAAAAAACAGGTGGAATCTGGTCTGTTTCGCCTTCAAATTTTTTTAGAGCTTCTGATATTAATTTTTTATTAACATGTGAAAAGTCAAAAGTTTGGTCTTCATCTGTTTCCATGTCAAACGAAGGAGTTGTTGCTCCAATTTTTAGTGTAGCTACATATTCTTTTTTCCCTTGCTGAAGTTCTTCAATTTTCTTTGTAGCTTTTCCTGTACAAAGTATCATTAACCCTGTTGCCAAGGGATCGAGAGTTCCGGCATGTCCGACTTTCATCTTTTTTATTCCCATTTCGCGGCACAATGTATTTCGTACCCTTTGAACCAGATCAAAAGATGTCCAGTTGAGGTTTTTATCAAACAATAAAACCTCACCACCTAAAAAGTCATACGTTTTTTTGAGGTTGGTCATTGGAAACAATCTAGAATACAGCTATTTATGGATTTTTTCAAAAAAATCAAGCTGCAAAGATAGCAATTAGACCAATAATTAAACAATAAATAGCAAAATAAATTAGTTTCCCTTTTTTTACGATTTTTATCATCCAGGAACAAGCCAAAAGGCCTGAAATAAAAGCAGCAATAAATCCGATAAGCAGAGGAGTAGTACCAATGCTTTCGCCCGAAGTAAAATCGCCACCGACAATATCGAGGAAAGCGGCGCCTAAAATTGGGATCAATACCATTAAAAAGGAAAACCGAGCTACTTCTTCTTTTTTCGTTTTAAGTAATAAGCCCGTGGCAATTGTTGAACCACTTCTTGATATTCCCGGTAAAACGGCAAATGCCTGGGCAATACCAATTATTACTGACTTGCCAAAGGTTATCTCATTGGACCCTTTTTTCGTAAAATGAGCAAAACTTAACAACAGGGCAGTTATTATTAACATGCTCCCAACTAACAACATGTTCCCTGTAAACAACTGTTCAATTTCATCCTTAAAAAACAGCCCAAGGAACATTACCGGAATAGCTGATAGCAAGAGCTTTGCAATATATTTTGTCGATTCATTCCATTGAAAAGCAAATAGCCCTTTAAATAACGAAAGGATGTCTTTTCTGAAAACGACCAGCGTGCTCAATACTGTAGCAACATGAACTGTGATATCGAAAAGCAAATTATTTTCGGCATGAACTCCTAAAACAACATGGCCAATTTCTAAATGTCCGCTGGAACTAACCGGGAGAAATTCAGTAAGACCTTGAATAAGCCCGAGAATTAGTGCCTGAATCTCATTCATAGAATCTGGAATTATTTATCTTCTTTGGGTTTTTTCATAATGGCGTAAATCTCGAAAATGAAGCCGATTAATAAGATAACAGGTGCAACTGTCAAACGCCTGAAACTGAATATGTCAGGATTAAATACGTTGGGGTCGTTACTTCCGCCACCGGCCATTAAAATAAATCCTAAAACAATAACGGCAAAACCAATGGCCATTAATTTATAATTTTCTTTGCCCAGTGCAAATCCTGTTGTTTTAACTTCTTTTTCCTTTTTTGCCATATTTTTCTGATTGACGGGTTAAAGATAGTGATTAAAATAATTCATCAAATTTCAATCTCAGGAATTTGTTTACTGCAAACAATGTTGAAAGGTATGAAATGATCATGCCAAGTAAAACCACCATCGCAAATACTGCTGCAGCAACGCTAATATCATTCTGCGAAATAATTCCGGTGAGTTCTTTTTTGTACATATAAAAAGCGCCTAGAACAATAATATTGGCAATAAAAGCTCCGTAGATTCCCCAGTATAAACTTTGCTGTAAAAATGGTTTTCGAATAAAAGAATTACTGGCCCCAACCATTTGCATAGTGTTAATAGCAAATCGTTGTGAATAAATTGAAATACGTATGGTGTTATTTATTAATGCAACAAAAATGAAAATCAGAAGACCACTTATAACTAAAAGTACCAGACTTATTTTACTCACATTTTGGTTGATTACTGCAACCAGGTTTTTTTGATAATACACTTCTTTAACTTCAGGGTACTCCTTAAAATTTTTTTCAATTATCATCAAACTATCAGGGTGTGTATAAGGAGCATAAAGCTTAACATCGATGGATGCAAAAAGAGGATTGTATCCTAAAAAGCCCGTGAAATCTTCGCCTAATTGTTCTGTTAATTCCCTGGCTGCTTCTTCTTTATCGATATACTTGGTTGACTTAACATATTCGGAAGTACTTAACGTTTTTTGGAAACGAATTACATCTACTTCCTTTAAATTGTCGTATAAAACAACTGTAAAACCAATCTTTTCCCTTACATACTCAGATAAACGGTTGGCATTGATTAAAATTAGTCCCAGGGTTCCAAGCATAATTAAAACCAGCGATATACTTACCATGGAAGTAAGCCACGAACTAAATATCCGTTTTTTTAGTTTTTTGGGTTTCTGATTTGCCATTTTTTATTCCCTGTACAATTTTAACTGTAAAACAAAAGTATAAAATTAAAGAAGAATAAGAGCAAATGAAGTGGATTCTGCGGCTTGGAATTGAAACAAACATTATAGAAAAACGAATCGGAAGATAAAGTAACTATAAATCCCTGAAAATTTGGATATTATTTTTTTGGAAATACGAAAAAAGAGAATACTTTTGCAGTCCCGATTATTATCCTTGTGAATAGGATGTATAAAATGTTGATTTTCTTTAAGTAATGAGTTTGGTTAAGTATTCCGTATTAACTAAATGTACGACAAAGAGGAAAGTCAAAAAGTGTTAAACAACAAAAAAATAGAACAAGTGGATACACTTAGTTATAAAACAGTTTCAGCAAACAAAGCAACCATAAACAAAGAATGGGTAGTAGTTGATGCTGAAAATATGGTTTTAGGACGTTTGGCCAGCAAAGTGGCTAAAATGTTGAGAGGTAAATACAAAGCGGGTTTTACCCCTCATGTAGATTGTGGTGACAATGTAATTGTTATCAATGCTGAAAAGGTCCAGCTTACAGGAAAGAAAATGACTGATAAAGTTTATATCCGTCACTCGGGTTACCCTGGAGGACAGCGTTCGCAGACTCCGAAAGATATTTTAGCAAAATATCCGGAAAGAATAGTTGAAAAAGCCGTTAAAGGGATGCTTCCTAAAAATAAACTGGGAAGAAAACTTTATGGCAACTTGCATGTAGTAGTTGGTTCAGAGCACAAATATGAAGCTCAGCAGCCAAAAGTTGTTGATTTAAATACGATTAAATAAGCAAAATGGAAGTAGTAAACACAATAGGACGTAGAAAATCAGCAGTAGCACGGATTTACCTGAGCGAAGGAAAAGGTAACATTACTGTTAATAAAAGGGAACTAAACGATTATTTCCCAACTACAACTTTACAATACATTGTAAAACAGCCATTGAATTTATTAAATGTTGCTGAAAAATACGACATTAAAGTAAATTTAGATGGTGGTGGCCCGAAAGGACAGGCAGAAGCTTTACGTTTGGCAATTTCACGTGCTTTGATAGAAATTGATCCAGAAGCCAGAAAAGAACTGAAACCGGAAGGATTCTTAACCAGAGATCCGCGTGAAGTGGAACGTAAAAAACCAGGCCAGCCAAAAGCAAGGAAACGTTTCCAATTCTCAAAACGTTAATATTTTATTTATTTATCAAAACTATGGGTCTAAAACGGTTGAGATTCCGTTGATTGACGGACTACTCAGCGGTTGCTTTTAGGAACATAAAAAAAGTAAACAGATGCCAAGAACAAATTTTCAGGAATTACTTGACGCAGGTGTACATTTTGGTCACCTGAAAAGAAAGTGGAATCCGAACATGGAACCATATATTTTTATGGAGAAAAACGGAATCCATATTATCGATCTTCAAAAAACAATTGTAAAAATTGACGACGCTGCCAAAGCAATCAAACAGATTGCAAAATCAGGTCGCAAGATTTTATTTGTAGCCACTAAAAAACAGGCCAAAGATTTGGTTTCCGATTTAGTTAAAAGTGTTGGAATGCCATATGTTACTGAACGTTGGCCGGGAGGAATGCTTACCAACTTTCCAACCATTAGAAAGGCAGTGAAGAAAATGATCTCTATTGACAAAATGATGAAAGATTCCAGTTGGGATAATTTGTCGAAAAGAGAAAAGTTACAAATTACCAGACAGCGTGCCAAACTGGAAAAAATTCTGGGTAGTATTTCAGATCTAACCCGTTTGCCTGCTGCATTGTTTATTGTTGATGTATTGAAAGAAAAAATTGCAGTTCGAGAAGCTCATCGTTTGGGAATTCCTGTTTTTGCAATTGTTGATACCAACTCAAATCCTGAAGGAATTGATTTTGTTATTCCTGCTAACGACGATGCTTCTCAGTCAATCAAACTTATTGTTGGTGCAATGACCGATGCTATTCGTGAAGGATTAAACGAAAGAAAGGCTGAAAAAGAGAAGGAAGATGTTGATACAACTCCGAAGAAAAAAGCGAAAAAGAAAGTCGTAGAAGAGGAAGATGTTGATGAGGATGTTGACGTTGAGGATGTTGATGAAGAAGATGAGACTGATTCTGAAAACGACGAAGATTAATTAAGAACAGGTTATATATTCTATAAAACCACAAAAACGAAATTTCATTATGTCATTTACAACAGCCGACGTAGTTAAATTACGGAAAGTAACCGGTGCAGGGATGATGGATTGTAAAAATGCCCTGAAAGATGCCGATGGTAATTTTGACCGCGCCCTTGAAATTATCCGTGAAAAAGGAAAGTTAGTTGCGAACAAACGTGCCGACAGAGAAGCTTCTGAGGGAGCTGTTTTGGCTAAAGTTACCGAAGATGGTAAATTTGGTGCATTAGTAGTGTTGAACTGCGAAACCGATTTTGTTGCTAAAAATGAAGATTTTGTTGCATTTACCAACAAAATTCTAAGTATAGCACTGGAAAACAAAGCTGAAAATCTTGATGCACTTAAAGCAATGGAGCTTGACGGAAGAACAATTGAAGCTCAGGTAACTGAACAAACAGGTGTTATTGGAGAAAAAATTGAACTTTCATACTATAGTAAAATTGAGGCAGAGACAGTTATATCATACATTCACCCAGGAAATAAACTGGCTACTTTGGTTGGTTTTAATAAGGGTGGTGTTGAAATACAGGTTGCTAAAGATGTAGCAATGCAGGTTGCAGCGATGGCTCCTGTTGCTGTTGATTCTGATTCAATTCCTCAGGAAGTTATTGATAAAGAATTGGAAATTGCAAAAGAAAAATTCCGTCAGGAAGGTAAACCTGAAGCAATGCTGGATAAAATTGCACAAGGTTCGTTAAATAAATGGTTTAAAGAGGTTACACTTTTGAACCAGACCTATGTAAAAGATGGAAAGATTTCTATTAAAGATTTTCTGAAACAAAATGACAGCGAGCTTACTGTTACTGCATTTGAACGTTATACGTTGGATGTATAATTAGAAGCTGAAGAAGGATATATTGAGGGCTGCCTGGTTTTTAACCGGGCAGCTTTTTTTTACTACTACTACTCTGGTAATCCGAATCCACCTCCTCCGGGAGTTTCTATAATAAATTTATCACCTGCTTCCAGATCAATATTTTGAATCGACGCGAGTTGAATCTCTTCTCCTGTTTTACGAGTTATTTTTTGATTACCAGATTTTCCTGATTCACCTCCATTTATCCCAAACGGCCCCGATTTTCTACGTTGAGAAAGAACAGACAGATTAACCGGTTGCAAAAAAGTTATTTCACGAATAACTCCGTTGCCGCCAGTCCATTTACCTTTTCCGCCTGAATTTTTTCGAATGGAAAAACCTTCCAGACGAACCGGATACCGGTGTTCCAGAATTTCCGGATCTGTAATTCGGGTGTTTGTCATATGGTGATGTACCGCACTGGCTCCGTTAAAACCTTCACTGGCCCCACAACCGCCGCAAACGGTTTCGTAATAGCCAAAGTTCTTATTTCCAAACAGGGTATTGTTCATGGTTCCCTGGCTGGCTGCAACCACGCCAAAGGCTTTTAAAATAGTATCTGTTAACCGCATGCTTATTTCAACATTTCCACCTACAACTGCCGGACAGTTTTTAGGGTCGTCGTCAAAAGCTGGGTTGAGTAATCCTTCCGGTAGAATAAATGATACGGGTTCAAGCAAACCATCGTTTAGCGGAATAGCTTCATTAAGTAGTAACCGTAAAACATAAATCGTTACACTGTTTACAATTGCTTTTGTTGCGTTCATGTTTCCCGGGTGGACGGGTGAACTTCCAGTAAAGTCAAACGTACATTTTCCGTTTTTTAGTGAAATATTTACGTTTAAACATGCACCATCATCCAGAAATTCAGTTGCAGAATACAGTCCGTTTTTAAATTTCTTTAATGTGTTCTGCATTTTTAGTGACGCATGGTTGCGAAGTAAATCCAGGTATGTTTGGATGGTTTCCTTTCCGTGTGTTTTTATTAAATTTAAAAGTGCTTCCTTTCCGTTTTGATTAGCGGCAAGTGCTGCATTCAGGTCAGCCAGATTTTCTTCTACCGACCGGGTAGGGTAAGTCGCTTCCAGCAAAATGTTTCGTATGCCGTCCCAATCTACTTTGCCATTTTTCACCAAATAGAATGGTGAAATTACCACGCCTTCTTCCTCCAGATTTTTTGCATTTGGAGGCATAGAGCCAGGGCTAATTCCTCCGATTTCGCTGTGGTGCGCACGGTTTACCACAAATCCAACGCGTTCTCCTTTGTGAAAAACCGGAGTAACTACAGTTACATCAGGAAGATGAGAACCTCCGTATTTCGGATGGTTTGTAACAATAGTGTCGCCTTCTTCAAAAGAAAAATGTTCAAGCAAGGTTTGTACACAGACACCCAGCCCGCCAAGATGAACAGGAATGTGTGGAGCGTTGGCAACCAATCGCCCTTTGACATCGAGCAATGCACAAGAAAAATCAAGCCTTTCTTTTATATTTACTGAAAGGGAAGCCCGCTGCAACAGCGCTCCCATATTTTCGGCAATAGCCATAAAACGATTGGTAAATAGTTCCAGCTCGGTTTCCCTTGTTTGCGTTTTCGTTGATTCTGCTTTGGTATTAGTATGTTGCAGAATTGCAGTTCCGTTGTTTTGAAGTTGAAGTTCCCATCCTGTTTTCAAAAATGAGGTGGAAAAATTATCTGCAAAAATTGCCGGACCAGAGAAAGTTGCCCCCGCATCTAATTTATCCCGAACAAAACCAGAAGTTTGGTTCTGCGAATAAAAAGAAGGGGAGGGTGAGTATTGATTTTTCTGAGTTTGCGACTGGGCCGAATCTTTATTTTGAACAGAAGCGACAACTCGCAACGTTTCCAACTCAATTTCCCGATTGGCTACGGTGTGCCCGTATATTTTCTGATATTGTTCTTTAAAATCAGAAACCAGATTTTCAGGTGTTGAAAATGGAATTTCCAGGCTCGAGTCTTGTCCTTTATAACGAAGAAAGATCATGCGCTGACGAATTTTAATTACATCGGAGTTGAAACCTTCATTTTCAAGTTGTTCAATCGCTTTCCTTTCAATCTCAGAGAAATATGCTGTAATTTTATTTTGAACCAGTTGCAGCTTTTGAAGAATTTGTTTTTCGGCAAACCGTTCCACAGCAGCATTCCCAATTCCGTAAGCGCTGAGTAACCCTGCATCTTTAGGTAAAAGAATTGTTCTTATTCCCAGAATTTCTGCAATATCGCAAGCATGAAGACCACCAGCGCCTCCAAATGCAACCAATGCAAAGCCTTTTGGATTATAGCCTTTTGCGATAGATATTTTTCGTATGGCTCCTGCCATAATCTCATTGGCAATATCGATAAAACCATTCAATATTTCTTCTTGTTTTCGTTGAATGCCAGTTTTTTTGTATATCTGAAAAATTAATTCATCCAGCTTTTTTTCCGCGGCTTCTTTAAAAACCGGAATTCCAAACTGGCGTGTATCTAAACGATGTAACAGCAGGTTTACGTCGGTGATAGTGAGCGGGCCTCCGGCACCATAACATGCCGGTCCGGGAAAAGCGCTCGCACTTTCAGGCCCCACAAACAGCTTGTAACCATCGAAGCCACAAATTGAACCTCCGCCAGCGGCTACGGTTTCAATTGCAATTGCCGGACTGTTGATTTTAGCGTCGCCAACTTCCAGTTCAAAATGATAATCGAATTCGCCATCAATGCGAGATACATCAGTGCTTGTTCCGCCCATATCGAAAGTGATAAGCTTTTGAAAACCACTTTGCTCTCCTATTTTTTTTGCCCCTACAACACCACCTGCCGGCCCACTAAGCAGACTATCTTTGGGATGAAATGTTTTCGCAGAAACCAGCCCGCCAGCACTTGTCATAATTTGAAAAGACTTATCTCCAAGTTTCTCAGAAATACGGTTGACATAATTGTGAATAGTGGGCGAAAGATATGCATTAACAACTGTTGTTTCTGCCCGGTTCAGGATTTTTATGAGTGGCGAAAGTTGGGTTGAGGTCGAAATAAATTGAAACCCTTCATTTTTGAGAACTTCGGCCAATTGGATTTCATGTGCCGGGTTGATGTATGAATTCATTAATGTTATGGCAACTGCTTCAATTCCTTTTTTTTTGAATACCTGTATTTGCTTTATGAATTTATTTTTTTTGAACGGCTTAATAATGCTGCCTTTTGAATCAATACGTTCGTCAACTTCGAGGACATGGTGAGTAATTTGTTTTGGTTTCTGAACATGTAGTGCAAAAATGTCAGGGCGGGCCTGTGTTCCAATTTCCAGTAAGTCCTTAAATCCACGGGTGACAATGAATAACGTTTTTGCCCCTTTTTTTTCAAGTAGCGCATTTGTTCCTTTGGTCGAACCAAGTTTTAATGATAAATCAGGAAATGTTTCGTTTAGTCCTGTTTGTGTAATTAGCCGGGCTCCTAAAACGGGCGCTTCTTCATGAGAGGTAATTTCAAAGTTTTTTCCTTCAATTTGTTCTGTATTTAAAAGCGGTAGATTTAAATACAGAACCTTTCTTTTTAAATCATACTTTTCAATTCTCAAATTATTGTATTCTGTTTCCAGCAGTCGAAAGGAAAATCCTTTCACAATATCGCGTTTCAAATTCCATGATTCGGAAATTTCAAAACAGGTTGCAGAAATTTGTTTTTCGATTGTGCCGCGTAAGCTACTGCTACTTAGAACCTTCTGTCGGTATTCGTTGTCCAGGTTATCAATCCCGATACAGTCGGTAAAAGTACCCCCGGTGTCCACAAAAAGTTGGAAATATGTTGGTTTCATAAAATTTTAGTCGTTGTTATTTTTTACCTGCTTTTGTCCAAATGAGTATAGAGATAAATGCGGAAATGAGTCCGATAAAAATAAGATAATTATTCCCCGCAATATTACTGTATATTGCTGAAAATATTGATTTTAATGCGCTATTCAGACCCAGAATCAAGGTGATAAAAATTACCAGAATCATAAAAATATTTAGTAAAGATGAATTCATTTTTTCATTGCCCACAATATTCTTATTACTAATAACGATAAACAAAAATATACCAATAAAAGGTAATAAAAAACCATTAAGTGCCTGTGCCAAAATAATGGCAGGAACAGGTTTTACATTGCCTATGGCAAAGGCAATTCCTGCAAGTAAAACAGCAATCCATCCCATTTTGAAATTTAATGAACCGTGTGCCCATTTTTTAGTGTTGCCATTTCCAAATAAACTTTTTAACGTAATTGCAGCTGCCAGAGGTGCAGTGACTGTAGATGTAAAACCAGCGGCAAAAAGCCCGAAGCCAAGCATATATTTGCCCACCACACCAATTTTATGCTGGAGTGCCAGAGATAGTTCTTCAAACGAAAAAGAGCCAATGAGCGATGTTCCTACAATTAACACAGCCATTGAAAAAAGTCCGCCTAATAAAATAGCCACTGCCAATCCGAAGCGCATTTCTTTTAATGTTTGCTTTTGTGTGGAAATACCGGAGCCAAGAAACAGGTTGTAGGGAACTATTGTCGTTCCGATTAAGCCAAGTATTAAAACACCGGAATCTTTGTCTGATGGGAGACGGGGAATGAAAGCACCTTTTATAATTTCAGAGAATGATGGGTGAATAAGAAATGCAGTGATAAGAAAACCAATGCCCATAACAACCACCAGGAAACCCATAATGGTAGAAATTATCTTCAATGAAGGAATAGAAAGAATAACTGCTGCAATTGTCCCAATAATTAAAATCAAAATAAATGATGGAACATTGAAAATAAGTTGAACCCCGGCAACCGCTCCCAATAAGTTTCCCATTTCGTAAGCGGCGGCTCCTAAAACAATTGCACCCAATACCAAAGACAGAACCAGCCATCTTGATTTACTTTTACTGAATTGTTCAACGATTGCTTGTCCCAGGTTCTTGCCTGATATTATTGTTAATCGCGCAGCTGCCTCTTGTAATAAAAGACAGGCCAGCGTTGAGAAAACGAGAGCCCAAAGCAAGTTGGTTCCTAATACAGCCCCTGATTTGGCGGCGGTTGTAATGGTTCCGGGGCCGATAAAAGCAGCTGAAACTACCGACCAGAAAAAAATATTGAGAATACGTTTTTTTGCTGACATAATTTGATTTGAAGCCCCAAAATACAAATATCAAACGACATTTGAATTGAGGCACTTATAAGAACAACTCGTTAACTTAAATAATTTCAGATTGATGGATGATTTGTTTTTGTTGTGGTAATGTAGCTAATGAGATGTTATT
The DNA here is from genome assembly GCA_963677235.2 of uncultured Draconibacterium sp. Taxonomy (GTDB): domain Bacteria; phylum Bacteroidota; class Bacteroidia; order Bacteroidales; family Prolixibacteraceae; genus Draconibacterium. Next base: position 346,753 of record CAXXPP010000001.1, read on the forward strand.
TTGAGTATCCAATCTTTCATAATCTCCAAGACTTCGGGTGAGACTGTTTCTTCAATTTGCCCGTATTCTGTTAAAGATCCTGTTGTGGCATGTTGAAAAAAGTGATTCAGATTTTCAAGCTCCATTGTTTTAAAGTTTTTGTTTCCACCCTCAGTTAATGCATTTTTTATAGCAGACAAATTTTCATCTGCTACAACCTGCGAATCTTTTGAACCATTTAACGCTAAAACAGGACATTTTACTTTGCTTAGCGTGAGAGCCGGATTGTAGGAAAGAAAAAAACGGAACCAGGGATTGTTCACTTCTTTTATTTGCTCATCGACTATTTTCTTACGGTCTTCATCCATCATTGGGTAAACACCATTAGTAAGTGTGCGTTGCAGACGATCGAGTCGTTTTATCGAATCTTTTTCATTTAATATGATATCGAAAATAGTTTCCTGTATTTTTTGGTTTCGTTCCACCATTTCTTCATTCATGCCTGCGGCTTTTATGGAAAGTTCGCTCTGTTTAAGCAGAATTTTGTCGCCACTGATACCTGGGCCGGACAGGAGGATGATAAACGAAACTTCGTTGGAGCGGGTGGCTACGATTGGTGCTATTATTCCACCTTCGCTGTGCCCGATTAATCCGATTTCAGAAGGAGCAATTTTCTTTCGGGTTTTTAGAAAGGCAATCCCTGCCAAAACATCTCCGGCAAAATCTTCGCTGGTAGCTATTCTTGTGTTGCCTTCAGAACCACCCACACCGCGATCGTCAACGCGTAATACGGCAATTCCGTTTCTTGTCAGGTAATCGGCAATAACTAAAAACGGACGGTGCCCGTAAATCGACTCATCACGGTCTTGAGCCCCAGAGCCTGTGATGAGAATTACTGCCGGACAATTTTTTGCTTTTTCAGGAAGTGTTAAAGTTCCCGCCAGCTTCAATCCCGATTCCTGATTTATATACTCAACATCTTCCGAAAGATAAGGATATGGTGGCTGAGGAGTTTGCGGTCTTATTAATACAGAACCTGCTTCACCCTTTTTTAGCGTTAACGGAAATTTGGCGCCTCTTTGAAACCATGTTCCAACAGCGACAGAATCATTATCGAATTTTCCGCTAAACTCTCCCAAAATTGTCTCGACCGTGAGCTTTAAACTATCGTTGCTTACTATGGTTTTGTTAACAGGTATATTTTTAGCGCTTTGTAAAGGTACGGCCAGTGTTGAAATCAATTTCCCATTTTCGTCTTTCGAAATTTCAAAAATCATTTCGAGTTTTATGTTGGGCAGTTCAATTGTACCAATCCATTTGCCGGTAACTTTTGTGTCTGCCGGATTTTGTCCGAAGTTTAAATATGGGAAAAAGAACAGCGAAACAAGAATAATTATGAATGGTATGCAGATCTTCATATTTGTTGGTTTTCCTTGTAAAACTAATTAAATACCAGTCATTTTATGGAGCATATTTTGATTTTTGTGTGAAAAAAGAATGAAAAAGTGAAGTCATTCCGATTCTTTATTAATTTCGGTGGCAATGAAAAAAACGAGGCAACCTGCAAAAAAACAATTGGAAATACTTTTGATGGATTATTTCAGAGAACGAATGGGGACTTTTCCGAAAGGAAAGCTGGAGCCTGCCGAATCTCCTGATTTTATCCTTACTTTTAAAAATTTTCAGAAAATCGGGATTGAATTAACACGTTTAAATCCGGGGAATGCTGATTTACCCGATGGTCCCCAACTTGAAATTATCAGGGAGCGAGAACATCTTATTGAGTTGGTAAAAAATGTTTTTGAGAATAAATTACCGCACAAACTTTTTGTAAAGTTTTTGTTTTCTGATGATGTTTTGATTGCAAGTGAACGGCAAATGATGGTGGCGCTTCAAATTGCAGGTTTAATTGAGTTGGCATTAAAAAAAATGAAGCCGGGTGGGTTCTTCCAGATTTCTTTGCATGAAAGTGAACTTCCGCCGGGGATGAGCGAAATTTTGATTGTTGGGCACCCGGCGCTGGAAGTTTCTGTTTGGGAACGCTCGAATAAACTGGGTATTTCAAACGATGTGGTTGACGATATTAAAACTGCTATTCATAAAAAAGATGCCAAACTAAAACTTTATCAAAAACAACGCTTAAACTATTATTGGCTGCTTATTACTACCGATCGCCTCCGGGGTGTAAAAAGTTTTAATTTGCCCGATAAAATCATGAACCATAAATTTCAATCACTTTTCCAGCACGTGTTTTTGTTTGATTTGATAAAATCAGAGGTGTATGAGTTGGTGTGATCTTAATAGTTAGCTTAATATATGTATGTGATTATCTATATAGTAGATAGATTTCATGATGGCCTTCGTTTAAAACTACATAAATGGAATAGCGCGGGCGGCTTCCTTTGAAGTCGGAATCCAGACCTCCATTGGGCCTTTCCCCCGGTGCGACCAGGCGTAGTAAGGAATAGCTGTGAATTTCCGGGGCCAGGTTTCAATATTTCCGTTATTGTCTGTTTTTTTTGTTCCTTCTGCTTCTCCCGTTATTACATTTACTCCACCCAGCAAATTGGATTCATATTCCGAATGTAAACTTGCATTTTCGGGCAAAACTAAACTTAAAATATCCGGGTTTTCGTAGTCGGCAAACTCGGCACAATACATTACCGGTCCCAATTGCAACGCCATTTTTCCACGGTCGTCTTCAATTTTTTCGTTGGCTTTAATTTTTCGGATTTCAAATGGGAAATTAATCTCAACTAAATCTTCTTTCTTCCATGTTTTTGAGAGAACTGCATAACCCTTTTCCTGTTTTGGCGTCACCCCTTTTCCGTTGATTTTGAATACCGGTTTTGATGCCAGCGGTTGTATAAAAGAATATAAATCGCCTGGAACAGGGTTCTCGGTCGCCCAATCAGGAATTCGAATGTAAAGGTTTGATTTTACCGGTTTTTGTGGCTGAAGTTTTACAGTAATATTTCCATCCCAGGGCATATTACTTTTCTGTATGAGTTGCAGGTTTCCTTTTGTGGTTTGAAAGGTTGTAGTACTTGGCACAAACAAGTTGATAAAAATGTCATCGTTTTTTTGCGCATAAATATAATTGGGCATTGAAGGAATAAAGCGTGAAATATTCGACGGGCAACAGGCGCATCCAAACCATTCGCTTCGTTCGTGCTGACCCGAGGATTCCAGTGGATTGGGATAAAAAAAATGGTCGCCACTAAGTGAAACTCCTGAAAGTACATTGTTATATAGAGAGCGTTCCAAAACATCGATGTATTTGGCTTCGCCGGTCATCAGAAACATCCGATAATTCCAGAACACATTGGCAATAGCAGCACAGGTTTCGCAATACGCACGTCCGTTGGGTAATTCATACGGGCCTCCAAAACCTTCATGACCACCATCTGCACCAATTCCACCGGTGATGTATAATTTTTTATACACTACGTCTTCCCAGATTTTTGTAATGGCATTGATGTATTGCTGGTCGCCGGTAAGAGCAGCAACATCGGCCATTCCGGTATACATGTAGGCCGCGCGCACCGAGTGTCCTACAGCTTCAGTTTGTTCAACTACCGGTAAATGCGATTGGTTGTAGGTCGTCTTTTCTCCAAACTTTCCTTTGCCACGAATATCGAGGAAGAATTTTGCTAAATCGAGGTAACGTTTTTCGCCGGTTGCGCGGAATAATTTTACCAGGCCGATTTCAATTTCCTGGTGCCCGGGGTAGTTTTCAATTTTACCGTAGCCAAAATCTTTATCAACCAAATCAGCGCTTTTTATGGCTATGTCAAGAATTTTTCGTTTCCCGGTGGCTTGGTAATAAGCAGTTGCAGCTTCGTAAAAATGTCCCAGGTTGTATAATTCATGGCTTAAGTCGTCTACATTTATCCAGCGTTCTTTACCTGCCCACTCATGGGCATTTTCACCCATAATTGTACGGTTGGTATATAAATATCCGTCGTCTTCCTGTGCTGCGCCAATTAAATCAACTAAAGAGTCAATGGTATGTTCCATCTTTTTGTCTGGAAAACTTTGCAGTGAATAGGCGGCACCTTCAATAATTTTATATACATCCGAATCATCAAACGGATAGGCAGAACAGAATTGGCCCTGTTTTAAACCTCCTGCAATAGCAAAATTATCAATACGGCCGGTTTCTTCACTTTTCTGAATTGCAATTGGAATGGTTACTTCATGATTGGTTTTTATTCTTTTCGACCAGAAATTATCGGTTACCTTCACTTGGGTAAAAGGTACCGGAGTAATTAAATATTGGTTTGAAGTTTGTTTTTTTTCAGTACACCCGAAAAAAAGAAATATGGCAATAAAAAAAATGAAGAACAAACGCATGGGATAATGATTTAGATAGTAGTATATATAAGAACAGAGACGTGCAATAATTTTGACGCCTCTGTTTTCTTATGTTGTTGTATTAATTAATTTACAATTGCAGCAATTCCGGCTCCAATAAGGCTGGAGTTGGGAACTTCCACAATTTCATAATATCTTTTGTTTTCACCTGAAAGGAACCCTTGTAAAAATGCCTCAAACAAAATTCTGAAGTTGTTCATTTTATAAAATGTTGTTCCTTCAATAGTCATTAAAATTGGTTTTTCCGGTGTTTTTGCTTTTCCTGTTTTCAGGATAACAGCAGCAAGACTGGCAGCCGTAAGTTTTGCCGAACGCTGAATAAGAGCGTTAATAATTTCAGCGGCAGCTTCTGCATCTTCTTTTTCTTCCATTGTTGTGGCTACTGCATTGGTCTTGAGGTCAATTCCGCAAACAAATTTATTTACTTCTTCGGAAGTGAATTCATCGATATTCTTTAATTTCACTTTGGTTTCGGCGCTAAATACACCTTCGTTGGCAGCAGTTTTTAGAGCAGTTGTGCAAAGTCCTCCGAAATAACCTCCGGAAATCATTTTTTCAAAAGAATAGCGTCCCGGATTTTTAGTTGTATTATCAAAAGCGATGTCAATATCTGTACGTGGCATTTTATCAAAATTACCTGATTCAATATTGATAATCTGTTTTTCATTTGGATTCAGGTTGGGAGTTTTTGTAATGCTGCTATTTTGTTCGATATAGCAAACGTTTGTTCCGGTACCTAAAATAAATCCAAGGTAAGTATCGAATTCCTGTCCGGCAGTTGCAGCCTGGCCAGCCAACAACGTTGAAACAGTATCATTCATCAAAACAATTTGTTTGTTAGGAGTGCCCATGGCCTGGAGCAGGTTTTCACCTACCATTTGCCCAATAACTTCAGGTGCTTTTACTTCTTTGCTCCACTCAAGCAATTTACCATCTTTGTTTGGAAAAATTTCTACCGCGTATGAAAAGCAAAAACCTATTTTGTCGGAAACGTCTTTATATTGAGTTAAATAGGCAGCTAATGTGGCAAAAAATTCTTTTTTAGATAGTTCTTCATCAACAGCAGGCATTTTTCTTTGTTGCAGGTTTTCAGTAACCAGGTTCATTTTATCATCAAATGACATTTTAACTGCCCTGAAATTTGTTCCTCCTGCATCAATTGCAACCACAGGTTCATTGGGTTTAATACTTCCTTCTGCCCCTATGTATGTTGGTATCATCATTAGAGAACTTTTTTCGCCTTCCAGGCCATTTTTCATGTCTGCAATAAAATCATCGGTCATTGATTTCATATCTAAAAAAGAAGCCGATAGTTTGTGTGCTTTTAAGAACTGTTCTATTTTGCTCATTGTTAATAATTTATTTGATTATAGAATATTTTCGATTTTAAAAACCCAAGCATATTTGTTTGGATTATTGATGGGGGTGATATCAGGGATAGAAATGGTAAGGTTATTTCCTGATTTTTTTGCTTTTATTTTTCCTTCTACACCTAACATTCTTACGTTGCCGGTTTTATTGATTCCTTTTATTGTAACGGGTTTCTCCGGAAATTTGGTACAAAGAATGTATAAATCATTTTCTTTTTGTGTGAAAAAAATATTTTCCAGGGCATTTTCTCCCGCACCTTCCCATTTTCTTGTTCCGTAAATGGCCTCTCCGTTAATATCCAGCCATTTGCCCATGTCGAGTAAACGTTGCTGCTGAATTACAGGAATTCTTCCGTCGGCAGTTGGGCCAATGTCAAGTAATAAATTTCCTCCTCCAGCTACTTTCTCTATCAGTAAATCAACCAACGCATCTGAAGTCATATAATTATCCAGATCTTCTATCTGGTTATACCCAAATGAAGTTCCTATTCCACGGCATTCTTCCCATGGACGGCTGGTTTCGCCAACACCTTCTTTATCGTGTACAAGATCATATTCCGTAGTATAAAATCCACCATGTATTCCGCGGGTTTCTTTTCCCCATCTGTCGTTAACACAAACTGTTTCTTTCACCGGCGATTCATTATAAAGCCAGGCCAGAAATTCTGTACTTTTCCATTTTTCACTCGGATAATCCCATTCCCCATCTGTCCAAAAAAGATCAGGTTCATACCGGTTCACCAGATCTTTCATTTGAGGGAACATATGGTCGTCGACATATTTTTCAAAATTGGTTTTATACAGTGGATTATACCATTCATATAACGAATAATAAAATCCCATGTGTAAACCGGCGGCTTTTACGGCTTTTGTTAGTTCTCCACACAAATCGCGGTGCGGGCCAACATCCACACTATTCCAGTTCCAGCTTTGTGCGCTGGGCCACAGGGTAAAACCTTCATGATGTTTCGAGGTTAAAACTACATATTTCGCCCCTGACTTTTTAAAAACATCTGCCCATTTTTGAGGTTCAAAATGTCTGGCATTAAAATCGTTAACAAAATCCGGGTATTTAAAGTCAGTGCCATAGGTTTCGTTATGATAATCGCGAAAGAGTTTACCGGCTTCGCTATCTTCGTTTGTTCTCCACCAGTACCATTCTGCATATTTTGCATAAACACCTATGTCCGCATCAGCGGGTGCCCAGGCGGGAACGGAATAGAGACCCCAATGAATAAAAATGCCAAATTTTACATCTTCAAACCACTGAGGAATAGGTCTGCTGTCGATTGATTCCCAGTTGTTTTCATATTTCTGACTAAACGACAAAGAAACAAGTAAAATGGAGAAAATCGTTACAATCGTTTTTTTCATCTTTTTAGGTTTAGGTATAAAATCTTATTTTACTTTTTTAGTTGTTATGAATACTCTCACAATATTATAAAATTTTTGAATGTTTAGGAATAAACAAAGCCAGAGAATACTTGATTTAGCAAAGAGGTTAATTTATTTACAGAAAGACTCAAAAAATACTTAAACATCTCTTATTGCATGTTGTTACGTTTATAGTAGTAGACTTTCTTTTAGTTTAACCCCTTCTGAAAGAGGTTTCTGATATTGAAACTATCTAAATTAAAATAAAAATTATGAAGAATTTTACTCCATTCAATTTATTAGTTTTGTTTTTTATTTCTGTTTTTCCATCGAATACAAAGGCTCAGATATCACTAACCGCAAGTGATTTCGAAAGTATGTTGGAAAAAGGTACAAATATTGTGTCGCATTATGATACTGTGTCGATGCAAATTGATGTTGGCTTTACAGGGCAGAATTCCTGGGATTTTTCGGAACTCATTGCTTCTATCGAGTACGTATCTGAAAGTAAAGAGAAATCTGAAACACCTTACACAGATGAATTTCCGGATGCAGAATATGCTTCGTTTTATGAGGGAAATTTTGATTCTATATTTACCAGCTCGTGGTCGTATACTTCTATCACAGATAATTTGGTTACACATGGTGCAGTCACTTTGGCAAACTCTGAAGGCGGAGATGTTGAATCCGTTATTAAGTATGATCCTTTATGGATTGAATATTATTTCCCGGTTAATTATCAGGATGAAAATACTTATGAAGGAACGCAAACAATAAAAACTATCGTAAATGTTCCTGGTACAGGAAAAGTGAGCAATACAACTGAGCAGGAAGTTGTGATTGTTCAAAGAGTTGATGGATATGGTGTTATGACGCTTCCCGGTGGAAGACAGGTTAACGCACTTCGTGTTGTAGAAGTTACAACGTTTACAAATGGAGGAATTGAAACGGTCTCAACTACAATTAAGTTTGTTTCCAAAACTGGTGAAATGGTTTCTATTGAACCTGTAGATGATTCTGAGACAACAGGTGTGATTACAATTTCGAGTGCAAGCTGGACTGATGGTGTGGGCGAGGGAAGTGTGGTTGAAAAACCAAATGCTCCATCCGATTTTGATGTGATGGCAGGTACAGAGAGTGTTGACCTGATGTGGACTGACAACTCGGACAATGAAACAGGTTTTTATATTGAACGCTCTGACGATGGTGGCGATTTTATGGTTATCGATAGTACGGATGCTGATATAGAAATGTATACTGATACTTCGGTTGTTTCCAATGTGGAATATGCTTACCGTGTGGTGGCATTTAATTCAGAAACAATGTCAGGCTACAGCACAACGGTAAGGGTTACAATTACAACTACAAATGTGTTTTCTTTCAGTGATTCTGAAAATGGATTTTCACTTGGGCCGAACTATCCGAATCCGGTTTCTTCAAATGCAATAATATCATTTGAGATACCCAAAAATGATAGGGTTGTTGTTTCCTTGTTAAATGCTGAAGGTAAGTTAATAAAGACTCTTTTGAATAGAGAAATGGGAAAAGGAAAACATAATATTCACATAAGCGCTCAAGGCTTAGAAAATGGAATTTATTTCTATCAAATGAAGACAGGCAATTTTGTTGAATCGAAAAGTTTGTTGGTCGCAAAGTAGTTGTTTATGTAGCACAAGATAAAAAGCCACACGGTTCAAGCTGGGTGGCTTTTTTTAGTGCCTTAACGCGAGTATTCAAAATAATTCCTAAATTTATTTAGAACTTAAAACCAACAATATGAAAAATCAATCAAGGAGAAATTTTATAAAACACATCTCGGCAGCGACTATAGCTACCAGCTCATTAAGTTTCCCTTTTATATCTTACGGGAAGCCTTTGTCTAAAAAGGGAAAATTGGGAATTGCACTCGTTGGTCTGGGGTATTATTCAACCGATTTGCTGGCTCCCGGCTTACAACAAACAGAAAATTGCTACCTGGCAGGGATTGTTACCGGAACTCCGGAGAAAGAAAAAATATGGTCGGAGAAATACGGCATTCCTCAAAAGAATATTTATAACTATGAAACTTTTGATGAAATTGCTGATAATAAGGATATTGATGTTGTTTATGTTGTTCTTCCCAACAGTATGCATAAGGAATATGTAATAAGGGCGGCAAAAGCGGGGAAACATGTATTCTGCGAAAAACCGATGGCTCTTAATGCAGACGAATGCCGAGAGATGATTGCTGCCTGTAGAAATGCAGGGGTTTCGTTATCTATTGGTTACCGGTTGCTATATGAGCCTTATACACAGCAAATTGAAAGATTTGCCCGCGAAGAAACATATGGGAAAATACGGTTTATTTATGCAGCCGACGGTTTTTATATGGGAAGGCCAACGAATCATTGGAAAATTAAGGCAGCATATGGTGGTGGCGCGATGATGGATATGGGCGTTTATGCGCTTCAGGCGGCGAGATATTCAACAGGAATGGAGCCTGTGGCAGTAAGCGCTCAGCAAATAAATCTCGATCCGGAGCATATTTCAGAGGTAGATGAAACAACCACATTTCAACTGGAATTTCCAAACAAAACTTTTGCCCATTGTATGACAACTTTTGCCGGTAATACAAATTGTCTGAAAATTAATGCAGAAAAAGGGGAGTACGGGCTTGAACCTTTCCAGTCATACGGGGGACTTCACGGATTTTTACCCGGAGGAAAGAAATTCGATTTTCAGGAAAAACACCAGCAGGCGCACCAGATGGATGAAATGTGTAAAGCTATAATGGAAGGCAGGCCTTTGCTAACACCAGGAGAAGAAGGGTTACGTGACATGATTATTGTAGATGCAATTAAAGCGTCGATAAAGCAGGATAAAAAACGTATTCTGCTTACCTGAAAGAGACGGTTTAAAATCCAGTCGTGAGCGATTTATGTATTTAAATAAGGAGAGGCTTCTGATATTTTCAAAAGCCCCTCCTCATTTTGTAAGTTGATAAATTTCAAAGTCTTTACAGGTTTTGCAAATATTCTACCACCTCCTGGTGCCCGTTGTTTTTTGCAAAAGTCAGCGCATTGTCGCCATCTACATCTTTAAGGTTTGGATTTGCGCCAAATTCCAAAAGAACTTTGATATTTTCAAGCTGACCTTCGGCAGCCGCAAACATAAAGGCGGTAAAATGTTCCTGGTTATCCCTGATATTGGGTTCTGCATTTTTTTCGAGAAGAATTTTTACCGTTTCATGAAAAGGGCCGGAAGCTGCAAACATAAGCGCCGACCTCCCGTTTATATCTGTTAAATTAACATCTGCATTATGCTTTAAAAGCTCATTTACAACTTGGCTATAACCGTTAAAAGAGGCATACATTAAAGCTGTTCTGCCATCTGCATCTTTTTCATTCACGTCGGCTCCTTTCTCAAGAAGTTCTTTTACCTTTTCTGCTTCGCCATTACCAGCTGAAGGTAATAATGACAATTCCGGTTCAGGTATTGTCTGGCTGACTTTGTCTTTTTCTATGGTCACCGGAGCTTCTTTTTCTTTATTCTGACCAGCACAGCTAAATAGCACAAAAGTTATTAGAATCAAGAAAACACATGCCAAATGAAAGGAAGAAGAAATTTTGTTTTTAGTCATTTTGAAAATTGAATGTTTTAGCATTTTTTGTTAAAACTAACCAAATTATTTTTTTTGTCTGAAATTTCAGATACGGATGTTAATTATTTAACGGTGTTTCCAGTATTCAATTCTTGGATTCTCTTTTACTTTTTCGTTGTATTCGTCTATAAATTTTTGATTTAATGAATCATTGTCATTATACTTTTCCCGAAGCTTTTCCAGTTGTTGATGTAATTTTGTTTTGATGTCAGCGTAGGCGGGGTCATTATATACATTTTTCAATTCCTCAGGATCTTTTTCGAGATCATACAATTCCCATTCATCAATATCATAGTAAAAGTGGATAAGTTTGTACTTGTCAGTGGTTATCCCGTAATGCCGCATTACGTTGTGTTCGGAAGGATGCTCATAGTAATGATAATAATGTGCTTTTCGCCAGTCTGAAGGTGTTTCTCCCTTCAAAATGGGTAACATGCTTCTTCCCTGCATTTCTTCCGGAATTTCAGCTCCTGCAATATCGATAATTGTTTCGCCGAAATCAAGATTTGATACCAGATCGTTATTAACTACTCCAGGTTTTATAACTCCCGGCCAACGGATTAATAACGGTGTCCGGAGTGATTCTTTGTACATCCAGCGTTTGTCGAACCACCCATGTTCACCGAGATAAAATCCCTGGTCGGAGCTGTAAATCACAATGGTATTTTTATCCAGCCCGGTTTCTTTTAAATAGTCAAGTAATTCCCCCACACTTTTGTCAACCGCCGAAATACAAGCCAAATAATCTCTCATATAACGCTGGTATTTAAATCGCACCAAATCTTTACCGGTGGGGTTGTCCATTCTGAATTTTTCATAAATAGGCTCATATACAGCATTCCATTGTTTTAGCTGTTCTTCGTTGAGTCCCCGGCGTGGCTGGTCGGTCATTTTCAAATCCCGATCAAGGGTCATTGTATTGGCAATAGTCATGTTGTTTAATGCAGCGGCTTCCCTGTCACCCGAGTAATCGTCAAACAGAGTGGCTGGTTCAGGGAACGTAACATTTTCGTACATTCCCAGTTCGTTGGGGCCGGGATCCCATGAGCGGTGCGGCGCTTTATGCCACATCATCACCATAAAAGGTTGTGTTGAATCTTTTACTTCGTTAAGCCAGTGAATGGTTTTATCCGTAATAATTTCGGTTGTATATCCTTCCATGTTGTACTGGCCTTCCTGGTTGATAAATGTGGGGTTGTAGTAACTACCTTGTCCGGGAAGAATGTCAAAATAATCAAAACCGGCTGGCGTACCTCCCAAATGTAGTTTGCCAATTACAGCGGTTTTATAACCAGCCTTTTGCAGCACTTTGGCATACGATTGCTGGCTGAAATCAAATTCAGAACCCATTGTATTGTCAATAAATCCATTTTCATGGCTGTATTTTCCCGAAAGGATTGTTGCACGCGACGGGCCACATATCGAATTGGTAACCAAACAGTGGTTGAATCTCATTCCTGCCTCTGCCAGCCTGTCGATATTTGGTGTTGGAGCCAGGTTTGCCAAAGAACCTCCATACGCACTTATCGCCTGATAGGCATGATCGTCGGCCATAATGAAAATAATGTTAGGCCTTTGTTCGGGTTGGCTGCCGGATTCTGATTTACATCCTGGGAAAATGGTAGTAAAAATTATTAAAGCCAGTACTGTTTGTATAAATTTTGTTGGTTTCATTTTATTGCATTATAGATTTCATTGATTTTATTTTTGCTTTGTCAAATCGTTTTCTCAAATCTTCCAGTTGTTTTTTTTGTGAAATGTCATTTGCTAAATTTTTAAATTCTTCCGGATCAGTGGAATGATTGTATAATTCTTCATTCCCGGATCCAATTTTGTCTCCCCAGCGAGTATATCGGTAGTTTCCGAAAATCAATGTTCCTGATTCGCCCCGGTCAGTAACAGTGAATGCCTGCGCGTTTTCATTTACTCCATCACGATTCAGAATAAAACCGGCAAGACTATTCCCTTGCAGGATTTCAGGTGTCTCCTTTGAATATCCGCAAAGATCAACCAGAGTAGGGTAAAGGTCGATGAGTTCAATAATTGATTTGCATTTTTTCCCATATCCATTCTTTGTTCCGGGAACTGAAATTATCAGCGGCACACGAACTGTTCCTTCCCAAAGACTGGTTTTTGCCCAGCAGTCGTGCTCACCTAGATTGTAGCCGTGATCCGACAAGAAAATTACAATGGTATTTTTGCGCAGATCCAGCTGGTCGAGTGTACTTAAAAGCCTGCCAACCTGTTGATCCATAAATCTTACGCTAGCCATATACGAACTTATCGTTTTCTTTTTTTGCAGCTCATTCATCCCAAAAATTTTTTCATTTTGTCTCCGAAGTGCTGCATCCGGCACATCATTGCCAACTACAACAGGTGGTAAAACCGACACCTCATCGGGATAATTGGCAAAACAACTTTCGGTTGAAATAAGAGGAACATGTGGTCTTACAAATCCAACTGCCAGAAAAAACGGGGCGTCGGGTTTTATCTTTTTTTTGTTTGAAGCCCCTTCCGGGATTTTTCCTGCGCGACTTTCTAAAATGGCAATGGCCTGGTTAGTCGCTATATAATCTGTTTGAAAGTAGCGAAGTGAGTCGGGCAATATCATTCGGGCAAAGTTGGAACCATAATGAAGATTTTTGGGAGATAGCAGTTCCAGATTTCCCGGACTGTTTGTTTCCGGCCCCATCACGTTAAAAGCGTAATCCCATGATTCAGGTTCGTCTCCTCCGGGCTCTCCACGTTCAATTCCTCCAGGCACACCCATGTGAAAGATTTTTGAGACGCGGGCCGTAAAATATCCATGTTCCCTGAAGAAACCTGCCATTGACGGATGATTTTTTAAAGCAGGATTAATTTTTTTGTAACTACCCGGTTTGTCATCATTTACAAGCACACCATTAGTTGCGGGGTACAACCCGCTCATTATAGAAGCTCGTGATGGCCCGCAAAGCGGATACTGACAATAGGCCCTGGTAAACATTACTCCTTCGTTTGCCAACTTATCCAGGTTTGGGGTGTGTTTATCCAATTCCATGTATGGCCCAATTCTGGTATTTAGGTCATCAGAAAAAATGAGTAAAATATTGGGCTGTGCATTTGAAAAAGCGGGTACTAAAAACCAGCATAAAAGAAATAAGCCCTTTGCCAGATAGTTTGCTCTCAGGCTGATTCGGTTCATTTTAGTTGGATAATTTGTTTTATTATTTGCCCTGAACATCCAAATATGCTTTAAGGTATTTTTGGTCGTTGTCATCATTGTCATTGTAGTATTCCCGTGCCATATCAAGTTTTTCATGCATCATTTTCCGCACATCAGCGTAAGCCGGGGCATCATATACATTTTTCATTTCCATCGGGTCTTTTTCCAGATCATATAATTCCCATTCATCAATATCATAATAGAAATGAATGAGTTTATATCTGTCGGTGGCTACTCCATAATGTCGTTTGACCATGTGAATGGACGGATATTCATAATAGGTATAATATGCAAAATCGCGAAACTGATCGGTTGCTCCACTAACGAGGCTGCGGAAAGATTCACCTTGCATTTCCTCGGGAGCTTTCAACCCGGCGTAATCGAGGAATGTAGGTGCAAAGTCGAGGTTTTGTACCAAATTGTTAATTTTTGTTCCCGGCTTGATTTCTTTTGGATACCTTACTAGGAGTGGCGTCCGGAATGACTCTTTGTACATAAACCGTTTATCGAACCAGCCATGTTCTCCTAGGTAAAATCCCTGGTCTGAAGTGTAAACTACTATGGTATTTTCGGCAAGCCCGGCTTCGTCAAGGTAATCAAGTAATTCACCAACTCCTTCATCAACCGAGGCAATACAAGCGAGGTAGTCCTGCATGTAACGTTCGTAACGCCAATGCATCAGTTTTTTTTGGTCGGATTTAATGCTTGGGTAAACTTTCGCAAATTCTTCGTTTATAGGCCGATATATGGAATCCCAGGCCGCTTTTTGGCTTTCATCCATTCTTCCGGTATTATTGTTGAAGGCATTTATTCCCCAGTTAGATGTTTCCTGTATTCCCAGTTCTTTCATAACTTCAGGATATAATTTTGAGTCGCCTGCCCAGTTCTGATGTTTCAAAATATTCATTTCAGCTTCTTTTGCTGCCGTTCCCCTTCCTTCAAAATCATCAAAAAGAGTGGCGGGTTCTTTAAACTCCATTTTTGTGTACTGTTTGTAATACTTTTCCGAGGGCATCCATTCGCGATGCGGCGCCTTTTGATGGTATAACAGGCAAAATGGTTTGTTTTGATCCCGTTTGTTTTTTAACCAGTCGAGGGCGGTGTTAGTTATAATATCGGTGACATATCCTTTCTTGCGCACTTTTTTTCCTTCAATAAGAAAATCCGGGTTGTAGTAGTCTCCTTGGCCAGGCAGTACCATTGAAAAATCGAAACCCTGCGGAATTCCGTCCAAATGGATTTTTCCAATCATGGCAGTTTGATAACCATTTGCCTGTAGTAACTTTGGAAAATTAGGCTGGTCCCAGTTAAATTCCTGTACGTTATCAACTTTCCCGTTTATAAAGCTGTGTTTTCCGGTGAGTAATACGGCCCGGCTGGGTGCACAAAGCGAGTTGGTTACACAGGCTCTTGTAAAAAGAGCTCCTTCTTTTGCAATGCGATCTATATTGGGTGTATTGTTTATCCCAAAGCCGTAGGCGCTAACAGCCTGATAGCCGTGATCGTCGCTCATTATATAAATGATATTGGGTTTTTGAGCTTCTTTTTGCGAAGTGGCAGTACAACCAAAGATTCCGGTGGCTGTTGCTAAAATGATAAAAGACCTTAATAAATTACGCTTCATTTTATAATATTTCATGTTTGTTTTGGATAATATGACTATCTTTTCTCCTTTGTGTTATAGATTGATGGAGTTATTTCTATTGCTATTGTGCTTCTCTTGCCTGTCTTCGTTGTTCCATTACATTAAGATAATCCTGTAGGTATTTTTTGTTGAGTTCATCACTGTCTCCGTATTTTTTACGAATCCCTTCCAGCTTTTCGTGGAGCATTTTTTGTACACTGGCATATTCCGGGTTATTGTAAACATTGTGCATTTCCGATGGATCTTTTTCCAAATCGTATAATTCCCATTCATCTACGTCATAGTAAAAATGGATGAGCTTGTAACGATCGGTAGCAATCCCGTAGTGGCGTTTAACCATATGTACCGCAGGGTATTCATAATAGGTATAGTAAATAGCGTCTCTGAAATCGGTTGTTTTTCCGGCAACCAGGTTTCTAAAGGATTCTCCCTGTATTTCTTCCGGAATATTAACACCGGCGTAGTCCAGAAAAGTTGGTGCAAAATCGAGATTTTGAACCAGGTTGTTAATTTTTGTGCCGGGTTTAATTTCTTTGGGATAACGGATAAGCAATGGCGTCCGTAGCGATTGTTCGTACATAAACCGTTTGTCAAACCAACCATGTTCTCCAAGGTAAAATCCCTGATCGGAAGTGTAAATCACAATCGTATTTTCGGCTAATCCAGCGTCATCAAGGTAATCGAGTAGTTCGCCTACACCGTCGTCAACTGACCTGATGCAGCGTAAATAGTCTTTTATATAGCGGTTAAATTTCCATTTCGCCAATTCTTCGCCATGTGGCATGTTTGCGAGTAGTTCCTGATTTTCACTTTCGTAAGCCGACATCCAGTTGGCCCGTTGTTCGCTGTTCATTCTATTTAAATTGTCGATAAAGGCAGTGCTGTCGCCTTTCGGGTCAACAATCAACTTAAAATCGTGTCCCCATCTCATATCGCGGTTAACTTCCATTTCCTGTTCTTTTGCTGCAGTTCCCCTATCCGAATAATCGTCAAAAAAATTTTCCGGTAAATCGAAAGTTTTGTCGTCATACAGGTTTACATATTCAGGAGCGGGTAACCAATTCCTGTGCGGTGCTTTTTGGTGATAAAGCAAACAAAACGGTTTGCTTTGATCCCGTTTATTTTTTAGCCAGTCTAGCGCAGTTTCAGTAATTATGTCAGTTACATATCCTTCTTTTCGTACTTTTTTCCCTTCAATTAAAAAATCCGGGTTATAGTATTGTCCCTGCCCCGGTAATACCATTGAAAAGTTAAAGCCTTGCGGAATCCCATCCAGATGGATTTTCCCAATCATAGCGGTTTGATAGCCATTGGTTTGCAGTAATTTTGGGAAATTTGACTGATCCCAGTTAAATTCCTGCACATTATCAACTTTACCATTTATAAAACTGTGTTTGCCGGTTAGCAAAACCGCCCTGCTGGGAGCGCACAGCGAATTGGTAACACAGGCTCGTGTAAACAGGGCTCCCTCTTTTGCCAGGCGATCGATATTAGGTGTTTCGTTCAGACCGTATCCGTAGGCACTAATTGCCTGGTAGGCATGGTCATCGCTCATAATGTATATTATGTTTGGTGACTTTGTGGTTTCTTCCTGTTTCCCGGAACAGGAAAACCACACGGCACTCAATATTAATAACATAATTGGGACTTTAAAAAATCGGCACATAATTATTTTTTTAGAAGTTGGCTATTTATACAGAACCACAATATACAAAAAGGAAAGCTCCCGGAAGAACCGAAAGCTATCCGAAATCATAACTAAACCAGAACAAAATTATTCCCACCCCGGATTTTGAACTAATGCTTCGTTCAGGTCAATCTCTCTTTGAGGAATGGGCATTAAAACCATATAATCTTTTACATTTTGCGCTATTTCTGTTTTGTTGCTTTCTGCAACAGAGGCTTCGAAAGCGGCGTGCTCTTTCATGCGTTCAATAAAACGTCCGGTACGAACAAGGTCGAACCACCGGTGCCCTTCCATGGCCAGTTCCAATCGTCTTTCCAACCATACTGCTGTTCTGAAGTCTTCCTGAGATAGTCCACTGTAATTGTGGTCTGTTGTGTTAAATGCCCTTTCTCGTACCCGGTTCAGATATCCTAACCCTTTGGTTGTTTGTCCTGCTTCATTTAGTGCTTCTGCGTACATTAGCAAAGCATCGGCATAGCGGATAATATGCATATTGCAGTCTGAGTTCCCTGTAATCGCTTCTCCTTCTTCCCAGTATTTAACAAAAATCGGAATGGAGCTGGTGTGAACAGAACCATCAATTAAACTTATAAAGTCAGTTCTGAAAGTCTCTGCTTTACGTTCATCATCATCCGAAAATTTGGAATATAAATCAATTGTAGGAATATCAGCCTCGTTGGAATTATTTAATCCTAAAGGGCCAAAGCTGTTGGGAAGCGAATATTTTGGGCCTTGTAAAGTCATGGCACCGTTTCCATGTCCGGGAGGATCCATAAATTCAATGGTAAACACCATTTCTTTTCCATTCTCAGTAGCTTTTTCCCAGTTATCTCCATAATTGTCGAGAAGCCCGTATCCATATGTTGATTCATTTTCCACTACTTCCGCAAGTTTTGAAACACACTGATCATACTCATGCATTGTAAGGTACACTTTCCCAAGTAGTATTTTCGCTGCACCTTTGGTTGCCCTGCCAACTTCGCTGGCCTGGTAACTTACAGGTAAACTGTTTTCTGCATCTGTAAGATCAGCAATTATTTGTTGGTAAACCTGCTCCTTGGGAGCCCGTGGTCCCATTGCATCTTCTACGCTTTCCAGTTTGAGTATTAACGGGACATCACCGTGAAAGCGTACCAGATTAAAATAATATAAGGCACGGAGAAATTTTGCTTCGCCAATTAATCTGGCCTGGATTGTTTCATCCATTGTTATATTGGGTATATTTTCAATAGCGGTATTTGCCCTTGCAATTCCTGAATAGCAGCGTTCCCACATTTGCCTTACAAATTGGTTTTCTGAAGTATGCCTTAAATATTCCAGGTTCTGTAGATATTGATTGGGCATTCCCAGTCCGTTCTTTTCATCATCGGCGGGCAATGCATTTAGCAAGAAAATATATCGTTCATAGATGCTGTAGAGTTGTTGGTAAACTGCGGCAACCGCAGCTTCTGCGTCGGTCTGACCACTATAAAAGTTTCCTACAACATAGCGGTCAATCGGTTTTTCTTCCAGAAAGTCCTGGCAAGAATGAAACAGACCACTTATCGAAAAAATAATTAGTATGGATATTATTATCTTTTTCATGATTCTTTATTTTTAATTATTTAACGGTCAAATTAACACCCATTAAAATTGTTCTGGCTTGCGGATAACCACCAAAGTCTTCACCCATTTCAAGGTTTGTGGCACCACGGTAGCTTACTTCCGGATCGTAGCCTCTGTAGTTGGTGAATGTTAACAGGTTTTGGCCGGTAACATAAAGTTTTAATCCTGCAATGTGAGGTACTTTTAAATTAGGAAACATGTAAGCAAGAGTAAGCGTTTTTAATTTTAGATATGAGCCATCTTCGATATAAGCACTTGAGAAAACTGCTGAACGGTTGGTTGTAGCCACCGGGTACTTATTACTTGGGTTAGATGTAGACCACCGGTTAGCCAGGTCGGCGTATACGTTTTGTCCACCAGAGGGTAACTCCAGTTCCATGGCGTTATAGTTGAATATATCATTCCCGTAATTATACTGTAGAAATATATTTAGCTCAAACCCTTTGTATGAAAGAGTATTTGTCATTCCACCAAAAAAATCCGGGTTTGGATCGCCAATTATCGTCCTGTCGTAGGTTGCGCTAATATTTCCATCAGGAGCCCCGTTTGCGCCGTTGAGATCTTGATAGCGACGGCCTCCAATCCAGTTGGTTGGTGATTTCGGCCCAGCATCCAACTCGCTCTGACTTTGAAAAATACCATCGAAAACATAGCCATAAAATAACCCTATGGGCTCTCCTACAATTAGCCGGTGAACCTGACCTGTTTTTAAGTGCCCGTCGTCACCTCCAACATCTTTGTATTCTTCTCCTCCTAATTCAAGAACCTTGTTTCTGTTAAAAGCAATGTTAAAGCTTGTTGTCCACTTAAAGTTACCTGTCGTATTATCACTCTCAATAGCCAATTCCAAACCCTTATTTTCAACGCTTCCAATATTTTGCAGCGACTCGGCAAACCCGGAAACATAGGGAACAGCAACACTGTAAATAAGATCGGTCGTTTTCTTGATATAGTAGTCAGAGGTAATTCTTAGCCTGTTTTCAAAAAATCCGAGGTCTAAACCAATATCGAACTGAGATGTTTTTTCCCATTTTAAATCAGGATTCGGGATTTTGTTTGGATAGAAACCGGTTACCAGTGAGCTTCCCAATGTATATGTTGTACTGGTTAGAGTAGGGAGTGAGTTATATAAACCGATTTCCTGGTTTCCTGTGTAACCGTAACTAACTCTCATTTTGAGGTTATCAAAAACACCCAGATCTTTGATAAAGTCTTCTTCTGTTAATCTCCACGCGAATGAACCGGAAGGGAAAAAAGCATATTTATTATTCTTGCCGAAACGCGAAGAACCATCGATTCGGGCATTAAAGGAAAAGAGGTAGCGTTCTTTATAGTTGTAATTGACCCGGGCAAGATAAGATAGCAAACTCCATTCGGTATTGGATGAGGTTGGCTGATTATAAACTGCCCCTGCCTGCAAACTATTTTCCTTCAAAACATCATTTACAAAATCCTGGGAAGAACCGGAAACTCCTTCATAATGATTTTGTTGGAAAGTTATTCCACCAAGTAATGAGATATTATGATTTTCATTGATTTGTTTTACCCAGCTAATTGTATTCTCGTTTAACCAATTTGTTGTAAAACCGGCGTTTACTGTTGCACTTGCAATGCCCCCCGATTCATAAATATTTGATGGAATAAAGGTGTTGAATTTTGTGTTAAATAAATCTACACCAAAAGATGACTTTGCTTTTAGTCCGGGAATAATCTCCCACTCCCCGAAAACATCACCAAGTAATCTTACGGTTTGGTTTTCACGTATCATTTCATCAGCTGTTGCAACAGGGTTTGCATAAATAATACCCGGATTGTTAACCGGAGTATAAATATGTCGTTCTTTATCAATAAAGACCGGAGATACAGGGTTAAATTTCATTGCAGAAGATACAATTCCTGTATTTCCACCGGAATCGGTTCTTACAGCATTAGAGATAGTCTTACTCATACTTATGTGCGTTCCCAGACGAATATTGTTCACCACGTTCCGTTCCAGGTTTACCCTGCCAGAATAGCGTTTAAAGTCTGAGCTGCGGATAATACCTTCCTGATTGTAATAGTTGGCTGTTACGGAATAAACCATTTTTTGGTCGCCACCATTAAACCCTAACTGATAATTCTGAGTTGGCGCAGATCTGAACACTTCATCCTGCCAGTCAGTGCCCTCTGGATTCTGGCGAATAGATTGCATTTCGGATTCATCGTAAAAAGGAGAGAGCCCATCGTTTGTGTAGGCTTCATTTACAAGTTCTGCATACTGAAGAGCGTTCATCACGTCAATTTTCTTCACTACACTTTGTACTCCGTAAGTAGCATCAAAAGTAATATTATCAGTTCCTTTTACACCACTTTTAGTAGTAATAAGCACAACTCCATTAGCTGCCCTTGCACCGTAAATGGCTGTTGCCGAGGCATCTTTTAGGATTTCGATAGATTTTATATCAGCAGGGTTAATTGTGGATAAGCCGCTCATCTGAGCGTTGCCGCCAGTATTCCCAAATCCTGCTCCGTTATAAATCGGAAATCCGTCAATAACATATAAGGGCTCATTACCACCTTGCAAAGAACTTGTTCCCCTTACCCGAATTGAAGCAACTGCTCCCGGCATTCCGGATGTTTGCGTTACCATAACTCCGGAGGCACGACCGACAAGACCCTGATCGATCGAAGTCATTGGTGTTTCCTGTAGGTCATCGGCCCGAACCGAAGCAACCGAACCAGTAAGATCGCTCTTTTTAACGGTTCCATAACCGATAGCAACTACCTCGTCGATACCAATGGATTCTTCTTCCATTCTAACATTTATTTGAGTTCGATTATTAACAGGAATCGTTTGTGATTTCATGCCAACAAAGGAAAATGTGAGCGTTTCATTACCGGTAATGTTGGGAATAGAAAAGCTCCCATCCACGTCTGTAATTGTTCCCTGGGTTGTGCCAACAATGGCAACTGTTACTCCCGGGAGAGGTTGGCCATTGGTGTCGGTTACTTTCCCGCTGACCAAATTTTGTTGTTGCTGGTTTTGTATAAAAGCAAAATTGTTTAATTCATTATCTTTTGAGAGAGCTATTTGTCGGCCTCGCACTTCATAAGTAACACCGGCATCTTGAAATAACTCATCCAGAATATCAAATATTTTTTTATCTTTTTCTGAGATTGATATAACCCTGTCAACGTCAATTTTGTCGCTGTAAAAGAAACGAAATTCACTCTGATCTTCAATGAGGTTAAGAATTTCTTTAACAGTAGAATTTTGTACATTAAGAGTTAGTCTTGTCGCCTGCGAATAACTTTCTGAAGCTATACTGCCTAAGAATGTGAATAGAATCAGGTAGATTGTTAGTTTCATTTTCATTAGCATTTTATATGCCGTAGGTTTACATACCGGGCATAACCGAATTTTTTTCATAATTTTGTTTTTTGGTTTAATTACTTGTGTTAAATCAAAATGTATAAGAGGTGAAATAACTACTTGGCTTGACGGGCAAAAGTTTTTTACCTCTTTTTTTGTATAAATAAATCTGATTGAATCTTATTATTTTGCGGTCCAAAAATATCAGTATCTCTTCCTTTTAAAAACCGCTTAAAAGCGTAATCTTATGCTACGTTTAAAAACGTATTCATAATAAATAGAAAAGTTTTCGTTTTTTGTCAAATAATGAAAATTCAGGTTTAATTAATAAGTTTTTTACATAGGCAATTCTGTTTAGTTATTTAGTCATATGAAATAAGTATTGTACGGGTTTTTTCGTTGTATTGATAGGAGATGGGGGCTGTAACTTTTAGCAGTTCCAGAACTTCGCTGAACGACTCCATTTCCAAAGTTCCGGAATACCATATTTTTGAAAGACGGGGATCATCATCCAGCTCAATAGTTACGTTGTACCATCGTTCCAGCCGTTTAACGGCAGAAGGTAAATATTCCTGCCTGAAAATTAGTTTGCCCTCTTTCCACGAAGTATAAAGATCGGTCTCAACATCCTTTATCCTTATTTCTGAATTAAAAATATCGGCTTGTTGTCCGGGATGCAGAGTGATGTTCTTTTGCGTGTTCTTTTCTGTTATTGAAACAATGCCCGAAACGAGAGTAGTTTCAAAAATTTCGTTTTTAAATGCTCTTATATTGAATGAAGTTCCTTTGACTTCAACATGTCCATATTCGGTAAAGATAATAAATGGTTTTTGTTCTTTTTTTACATCAAAAAAAGCTTCACCAGAAAGATTTACTGAGCGAATATCTTTAAATTCAGAAGGATATGATAGTGTGGAACCCGAATTGAGCCATACTACAGACCCGTCCGGGAGTTTAAGATTTGTTTTTGCTCCCAGCGGAGTGCTAACATTTTGAATAAAGGAATGTGTGGGCGGTTTTTGAATCTCTGTTATCAGAAACGTAAGGACAATTCCTAAAATAAATATGGCAGCAAACGAAGCAATTTTTTGAAGTGTTATTTTTCGTTTCTGATGGTTATCAGTGTTTTGAACCCGTTTTAATAATGATTGCCATTTTAGTTCCAAACGATGGTCGACAGAAGTAACTAATTCATCATGAAGCCTTTTTTGTTCAGCAAGAAAATGAACTCTGTTTGTTTCATTTTCTTTAATCCATGAAAGTAGAACCGATTCCTCTTCGCTTGAAAGTTTTCCTTCCAAAAAGCCTTGAATTAATTCTCTTGTCTCCTTTTTTAGCATATTTCTTTGCGTCGTTTAAGAGAATAGACAATTTCGATTTGATTTTCCCAACCTCTGAAATCAGATTTTTTTCAGAAATTTGAATATTAACCGGCTGCGTGCGTGGTTTAATTTTATATATTTAGTTGATTGAGGGGGGTAAATTATATCCCTTTATACAGAGATAGAATAACAGCAGAGTTGGGGGAATCTTTTTTCTTGCAATTTCAAGTCCTTTAGCCAAATGTTTATCAACCATAGTAGTTGAGATATTCATAATTTTAGCAATTTCCCTTATTTTTTTACCCTGTATCCATTTCAGCCGGAAAGCCTCTCTGCATCTATCTGGCATTTCAGAAATTACATCTTCAATGATTTGAGATAATTTCTTTTCCATGGAGGTAAAATCATTTTCAATACCAAAACTAATGTGATATAACTCATCTGATTGTAGTTGAGCCTGTTTGATGAGGTACTTTTCTTCAATAACTTTTCGTTTCAGAATGTTCAGGCACCTGTTTCGTGCTATGGTGAAAAGATAGGAGGCAAACTGTTTTTCGTCGGTAAAAATTTTTCTTTTGTTCCATACCTCAATAAAAGCTTCCTGAACCAAATCTTCTGTTGCAAAAGAATCTTCTAAAAAATGATCGGCACATTTAAACAGCCTGGGATAATAAAGTTTAAATATTTTCTCATAGGCTGAGATTTTTCCTCTTCGAAGTTCTTTTAAGACCTTATCAGTTTCTGATATTTCACGCATAGCAGGCTGTTCGTCCGAACAAAAATAGCAAAAAAGAACCAAGACTTTTATTCGAAAAAGAATTGTCAAGCATAAAAGGAATTTATTTCTATTAATAAGTTGATGGCGAAGCTGTTTCTTTTTTGAATAAAAGTTAGATTTGTACCAATTGTATAAAAGGCAAGATATGAGTCAATTATTGTTAACGGGAATTTGTTGGGGTTTATTACTGAATATTTATGTTTCGGATTCCGCAAGGAAAATACAAAAACAACAGGCCCCTGACATCCATTTTTCTGAATTAAAGACAAATTCGAGCGCGAGTATTCGGGGATTGGTTGTAGTAAATGAAAATGTGATTTGGGCAAGTGGTTCCGGCGGAACAGTATTATGCTCTGTTGATGGGGGAAACAACTGGAAAGAAATAAAGGTTCCCGGGCAGATTGAGAACGATTTCAGAAGTATTTACGCATGGAACGAAAACAAGGCATTAGTTTTTGGAGTTTCCGGCCCTGATTTTGGGTTTCTGACTGAAGATGGTGGAAAAAATTGGAAAACGGTTTATAATAATGTTACTTCAGGTGTTTTCTTTGATAGTGTTGATTTTTCTGATAGTGAAACCGGTTTGGCTGTAAGCGATCAGGTTGATGGAAAGCCATTGGTTATAAAAACTACTGATGGTGGCAGAACATGGCGAAAAATAGAAAATCTTCCGGCTTTGAATGTGGGGGAGGCTCACTTTGCATCATCAAACACTTGTATTGAATTTTTACCATCGGGAAAAGCCTGGATAATCACTGGTGGAAGTGCTGCACGTGTTTTCTTCTCTGAGGATTTTGGTGAAAATTGGAAAGTTGCTGAGACTCCGATGATTCAGGGAGGGGCTTCTTCAGGTATTTTTTCGGTGTGTTTTAAAAATGATTTGGACGGGGTTATTGTAGGTGGTACATATGATAAACCGGAACTAAATAAACAAATTGCTGCATATACAACAGATGGTGGGAAAAATTGGTTTTCGCCAGAAAATATGCCGGCAGAATACCGTTCCTGTGTACAATATATTACAAATGGGAATGAAGATTTCTTTTTTGCCATTGGAAAAACAGGATGCGATATATCTTTAGATAATGGGAAGAACTGGAATTTTTTAAAGAAGACCAATTATTTCACTTTTCGTTTTGTCCCGGGTAGATTAGTGGGCTTCGCCGCTGGCTCAGAAGGAAGAATTGCCCGTGTCGATTTTAAATAAAAACGGGCTGCTTCTGCAACCCGCTATTGTTTTTTGTCTTCTATTCTTTTGTTGCTGCTTCCCAGGGAACCAGTTTTGAACGATAAAAATCAATTCCCAAATCTTCAAACCGCTGGCCGTATTTGGCTAACCTGATTTTGTATTCTTCCCAATCACGTTTTCCCGGTGCTGTCCAGCCAATTTCTGCATAACCCGGTAATCTTGGAAAAACCATGTATTCCACTTCATCAATGTTGGTTACTGTTTCTGACCAAAGCGGAGCTTCAATGCCAAGAATATTTTCTTTGGTAATTCCCGGTACCAGGGTTGCCGGATCCCATGAGTATCCATGATCAACTTCTACATATCCGGCCCAGTGTAAGCCTAAGTGGGTGGTGGAATCATATTGCATATCGAGATAAGCACGCGCCGCCGGCGACATAATTACTTTTGCACCTTTTTCAACTCCCATGGTGGTGTTTTCAACATCGGCCCAGAATTGAACAGTTGCGTTTTCAACCAGTTCAGCATTGGCAATTTCATCCCATCCAATTACTTTTTTACCATGTTTTACCACAATTTGCTGTACCCGGTTTACAAAATAAACATAATCATCGTGTGCAGTAACATGCGATTCATCTCCGCCAATATGAATGTACGGCCCTGGTGTTAGAGCTGCCAACTCCCGAATCACATCATCAACAAACTGGTAAGTTATTTCCTTGTCGGTGCATAAAGTACTAAATCCAACTTTGGTTCCGGTGTATAATTCGGTAGCTTTTCCATTACAATTTAATTCTGCATAGGAAGCCAGTGCGGCGTTAGTATGCCCGGGCATATCTATTTCAGGGATGATTGTAATCTGCCTGTCCTGGGCATATTTTACCAGTTCCGAATATTGTTTCTGTGTATAGAACCCGCCGGTTCCGCCACCAACTTCTTTGGTGCCTCCAATTTCGGTGAGTTTGGGCCACGACTTAATTTCGATTCGCCAGCCCTGATCGTCCGATAAATGTAGGTGAAGAATATTCATTTTGTACTTTGCCAGAAAATCAATGAATTGTTTTACTTCATCAACACTAAAAAAATGACGGGCAACATCAAGCATTGCACCACGATATGCGAATTCGGGAAAATCACGGATAATGCCCGTGGCAAATTTCACCGGTTCTCCGGCAGGTACTTTTTCAGGAATGATTTGAAGCAAGGTTTGAATCCCGAAAAAGCATCCGGCTACAGCGTTGGCTTTTACCGAAATGAGTTTTTTCCCAATATTCAGTTCATAGCCTTCAACATCTGACCCTCCACTGGTGTCCTCGTTTGAAATCGCGAAGTATATTCCTTTTTTCGGCGTTTCTTTTGTTGGTTCCACTGCTAACGTTATTCCTGAAACACGTTGTATCTCAGAAGAAAGATACTCTGCGACAGTTTCAAGTCTTTCAACGTTATCTTCGTAATAAATAACTGCGGATTCACTTAAATGAAATGAATTGCCTGTTACTTCTATACTTACGGGTTTTGGGATAAACGCAGTTTTGGAGAGGTCAGTGGGAGGCTCCTGTTGGCAGCCGACGTATAAAATTGCAAATGCGAACATTATTATTAACTCAAATCTGTTTTTCATAAAAGATGATTGTTATAAGTTTATTGGTAAAATTATGATTTGCCCATAATAAACACAACTATTTTGTTACGTTTTGACGTATTTGTTTATTCCTGTATTGTTTTGGAGTGCAGCCATTCATTTTTTTGAATTTGCGGTTAAAGTTAGAAAGATTTCCAAATCCAACTCTGTAGCATATCTCTGAAACACTATAGTCTTCTTGCTGCAATAATTTACAAGCCTGGCCAATTCGGTACTCGGTTAAAAAATCGACATATGTTTTTCTGGTTCGGGTTTTAAAATAACGGCAAAATGAGTTGACAGTCATGTTGGAAACGCCTGCAACTTCTTCCAGGCTGATGGGCCGGTAAAATTCGTTCAATGTAAACCGAAAAACTGCATCCAGACGTTTTTCATCGGTCTCATTCAGGTTGTTGTACGTGCCATCGGTTGCCAGGATTTCTTCGTGTTTTGATTTCGAAAGTCTGGTTATCAATTCCAGGGTGAGCAATAATCTGTTTATTTGCTTTTCTTCCGAAATCTGTTCTATAATTTGTATTTCATTTTGGTGGAAAGTACCCGGGTAAAATAGCCCTCGGTTGGCTTTTTCCATATAATCTTTTACGGTTTTTGTTTCCGGAAGATTCCAGAAAGGCTCGCCAAAAATCTCTTTTTCAAAATATATTGATAATGCCTGCGCCGTTAAATTATTTCCTTCCCGATAATATTCCGGGTCGTTTCTTAAAGCATGTGGCAAACCTTGCCCAAATACAAATATATCTCCGGGGTGAAAAGCAATAAACTGGTTGCCTGCAATTACATTCCCTGTACTTTTTTTTATCAATGTTATTTGAAATTCTTTGTGCTGATGCAGGATATCGTACAAGTGAGGAAGCCGATCATTCTGAATCCAAATGGATTGGTCGACTGGTTTTGCGATTTTGAACGGAAGGATTTTCATACCTTTTTTTTAGGTGTAAGCGTTGTTTTAATATTTAATATTCATCAAAAGTTGTTTGAATTATGAAACATTGATAAGATCGTATTAGTTCATGATAAAATTCAAATAGTAGGTATTAGCGAGGTATTGTAATTTTGAAGAATAAAAGATGATTAAATATTTTATTGAATAATTACAAAAATAAATAATATGAATTTTGAATGGAAAGGGATATTTCCCGCAATTACGACAAAGTTTACTGATGCTGATGAATTGGACTTCGAAGCCTTTGATGTAAATCTGGAAGCTCAAATTGAAGCTGGAGTAGATGGAATTATTTTAGGTGGCTCGTTGGGAGAAGCAAGTACGTTATTACAGGAAGAAAAAGATGCATTGTTGAAACACACAAAAGACGCATCGAAAGAGCGCATTCCGGTGCTAATGAATGTTGCTGAATCTTCAACAAAAGTTGCTGTTGATGCTGCTATAAAAGCACGCGATTTAGGGGCCGATGGTTTGATGTTGCTCCCTCCAATGCGTTATACCTCAGATGAGCGTGAGACAATTGCTTTTTTACGAAAAGTAGCTTCGGCAACCGAGCTGCCAATTATTTTATATAACAACCCGGTGGATTATAAGATCTGGATTTCTCCTGAAATTTTCAGGGAATTGGAGGACTTACCTACTATTCAGGCAGTAAAAGAATCAACTCGTGATATCTCTAATGTTACACGAATGAAAAATGCTTTTGGTGATCATTATGCGGTATTAACCGGCGTTGACACATTAGGTATGGAAAGTTTGCTGATGGGAGCTGATGGCTGGGTTGCTGGTTTGGTTTGTGCATTCCCAAGAGAAACCGTGGCTATTTACCGTTTGATAAAAGCAGGCAAAATTGAAGAGGCACTTAAAATTTACCGCTGGTTTTTACCGGTTCTTGAACTTGATGTTTCAACCAAGCTGGTTCAGAATATAAAACTGGCTGAAAGTCTCACCGGGATTGGAAATGAAAATGTTCGTGCACCGCGTTTGCCGCTGGAAGGAGAAGAACGTGACCGTGTTTTATCGATTCTGAATAAAGCTTTGGAAACGCGTCCGGAACTTCCTGATTATCTGAACCTCTAAAATAATATATAATATGATTCATGGGAAAAATATATTAGGATTTAATTTATCATCGCAGGGAGCGTTAACTTTTCAGACGTTTAGCCCGGTAACTCTTGAAGAACTACCCGAATTATTTGTTCAGGCAACCAATGAAGAGTTGGAAGAAGCTGTCGATAAAGCGGTATCAGCATACGCTGAATACAAAAATAAAAGTGGCAAAGAACGCGCCGATTTTTTAAAGGCGATTGCCGAAGAAATAGAACTTCTCGGAGATGATTTAATTCAGCGGGCATGTACAGAAACAGGATTGCCGGAAGGGCGTATTACCGGGGAGCGCGGACGTACAGTGGGGCAGCTGCGGATGTTCGCCAAAGTGCTGGAAGATGGTTATTGGGCCGAAGCAACAATTGATCCTGCCTTGCCGGAAAGAAAACCTTTACCAAGAGCCGATATCCGGAAAATGTTACGACCAGTTGGACCGGTGGTTGTATTTACAGCCAGTAATTTTCCGCTT
This sequence comes from uncultured Draconibacterium sp., assembly GCA_963677235.2. Taxonomy (GTDB): domain Bacteria; phylum Bacteroidota; class Bacteroidia; order Bacteroidales; family Prolixibacteraceae; genus Draconibacterium. Next base: position 376,437 of record CAXXPP010000001.1, read on the forward strand.
GCATTTTCAACTGCCGGCGGTGATACAGCTTCTGCTTTGGCAGCCGGAAATCCGGTAATTGTAAAGGCACATCCTTACCACGCAGGAACGAACGAAATGGTTGCAGGGGCAATTGTCAGGGCAGCGCATAAAAGTCATATGCCAGATGGTATTTTTTCATCGCTAAATGCTATCGATTTTTCTGTCGGGCAAGCTTTGGTTCTTCACCCAAGAGTGAAATCAGTTGCCTTTACCGGTTCGTTTACCGGCGGAAAAAGTTTGTATGAACTGGCACAGCAACGTGAAGAACCCATTCCGGTTTTTGCAGAAATGGGAAGCGTAAATCCGGTTCTTATTTTGCCCGGTAAAATAAAGGAAAACATAGCCGGACTGGCTGCAACAGTAGCATCATCTGTTAATCTTGGAGCCGGTCAGTTTTGTACTAACCCAGGGGTTTTGGTCGCTCTGAAAGGTGCCGAAACAGATGAGTTTAAAAGTGAACTCGCAGCAAATATCCGGAAGATGCTGCCAGAAAAAATGTTACACAAAAACATTAGCAGCAATTTCGAGAAAAAGTCTAAAGATTTTTTTGACAATCGTGTTGTGGATAAATTGGCAGAATCTGAAAATAACGTGGAAAAACTGAGTGGAAAGCCAGTTGTAGCAACGGTAAAAGGAAGAGATTTTGTGAATAATCCGGAGTTGGCAGAAGAGATTTTTGGGCCGTTTTCGTTGTTGATTGAATGCGATGGAGAGGGTGAATTACTAAAAGTGATGAATTCTTTTCGCGGACAGTTAACAGCTTCTGTTCTATGTAATTCAGAGGACCTGGAAACTTACCGGTCGTCGGTTGAAACAATTCAGGAAGTTGTGGGAAGATTGATTTTTAACGGGGTTCCGACGGGCGTTGAAGTGGGATATGCAATGCAGCACGGCGGACCTTACCCGGCAACAAGCGATGGGCGTTTTACTTCGGTTGGGGTAGATGCTATAAAACGGTTTGTCCGGCCTGTTGCGTTTCAGGATGCTCCTGACGATTATTTGCCAGATGAGCTGAAAGATTCAAATCCACTCGGAATTTGGCGCAGAGTTGATGGTCAGTTGACAACAGATCCTTTAAAAAAATAAAGCTATGGCAGCCAAAACGTTTTTTTGTGTTGATGCACACACCTGTGGAAATCCTGTTCGTGTGGTTGCAGGAGGCGGCCCTGTTTTGCAAGGCAAAAATATGTTTGAACGTCGTCTTCACTTTATGAAAGAATTTGACTGGATTCGTAAGGGGTTGATGTTTGAACCTCGTGGCCATGATATGATGTCGGGAAGTATTATTTTTCCACCAACTGATCCGGCAAACGATATGGGAGTTTTATTTATCGAAACCAGTGGTTGTTTACCTATGTGTGGTCATGGTACTATTGGAACTGTAACCGTAGCAATAGAGCAGGGGCTTGTTACACCAAAAATCCCCGGTGTCTTAATGGTGGAAGCTCCGGCCGGGCTAATTAAGGTGGAATATAAAATGAATGGCAAGAAAGTAAGTACAGTTAAATTGACGAACATTGCTTCATATCTGGCCGGTAAAGATTTGGAAATTGAATTACCTCAATTAGGATTATTGAAATTTGATGTGGCTTACGGTGGAAACTTTTACGCCATTGTCGATCCTCAAGAGAATTTTAAAGGATTGGAACATTATTCTGCAGATGAACTAATTTCTTTTAGCCGCCCGTTGAGAAAGTTAATCAATGAAAAATATACATTTCAGCATCCTGATAATCCGGAAATACAAGGGGTAAGCCATATTGAATGGACGGGGGCGACAATTTCACCGGAAGCTGATGGCAGAAATGCTGTTTTTTATGGCGATAAAGCGATAGACCGTTCGCCCTGTGGTACCGGAACCTCAGCAAGAATGGCTCAGTTGGCTGCCCGTGGAAAACTTAAAAAGGGAGATAATTTCCTTCATGAAAGTATTATTGGAAGCCAGTTTTTAGGTAAGGTAGAAAATACAACAAAAGTGGGCGATTTTAATGCAATTATTCCAAGCATTGAGGGATGGGCAAAAATTACGGGTTTTAACAATATTTTTATTGATGACGAGGACGATCCGTATGCCTGTGGTTTTCAGGTAATTTAAAAAATAAATAGTACTGTTTTAATATGAGTAGGGTAGTAGTAATTGGCGGAGGAGTTATTGGTCTGTTTTCCGCCTGGTTTCTTAAAAAGAATGGTGCTGAGGTAACAGTGGTTGACCGCGGAAATTTTACCGACGGATGTTCATATCAGAATGCCGGGTTGATTGTTCCCAGTCATGTTATTCCGCTTGCTTCGCCCGGGATGTTGAAAAAGGGGATCAAGAATTTTTTTAATCCATCCTCTACAGTGGGGTTTCGTCTTGCGCTCCAAAAAGATTTAATTCGCTGGTATCTGAAATTTGCTTCTGCTGCCACCCAACAGCATGTTTCCGAGTCGATAAATGTTTTGAGAGATCTGAGTCTACTTAGTAAAGATTTATTTTCAGAAATAAATACTTCCGGAGAATTGGATTTTCCGCTTTGGAAAAATGGACTGCTGATGTTATACAAGTCGGAGCGAGTTGGAAGTGACTTATATGAGGAAGCAGAAATTGCCAGAAAAGCCGGATTAAAAGTCGATGAGCTATCTCTAACAGATGTTCTCCATTTGGAGTCGGATGCGCGGCCAAATGTAACTGGTGGTTTTCTGTACAATTCTGATAATCATTTGAATCCTACGGCAATGATGCAGTCTCTGAAGAAAAAACTGGATGAGCAAGGGGTTGTTTTTAAGTCAAATTGTAAAGTAAGAAAAATACATACTGCATCGAATAAAGCAGTAACTATCGAAGTAGAAGACGGAGTTCTTGATTTTGATGAATTGGTTATATCTGCAGGTATGTGGAGTAGTGAGTTACTTGCTTATTTAAATACAAAGGTTGATGTTCAGCCGGGAAAAGGCTATAGTTTTGTTGTAAAAACTTCTTCGTCTGTTCATTATCCGGCATTGCTTTCCGATGTAAATGTTGCTGTAACTCCGCTGGGGAATGGAGTTACCCGTTTTGGTGGCGGGATGGAAATAGGACATTCCGGATATAAAATAAACCGGCAAAGAGTGAACAGAATTATAAAATCGATAGGCGAATTTTATCCTTCAGAAAAAGACATTGAAATTAAAGATCAGCAAATCTGGCAGGGACACCGGCCTTGCTCTTTTGACGGACTTCCGTACATTGGCCGCGTTCCCGGCTTTCAGAATATATATGTAGGAACCGGGCATTCAATGATGGGGGTAACCTTAGGACCTGTAACAGGCTTGCTTATCAGTGAATTAATATCAGGGAAAAAAACAAGCCTTGATACATATCCGCTCAGAGTGGGCCGATAATACATTTACATGTTAAAATATTTTTAGCCTATTCGCTATAATCCGGATTATTGGGGACTAATGCCAAGCTCCCCAGAAAATCCACACAGGCGGCTTTTACATTATAATTCCGTTCGGGCATTTCATGTACTTGTTTTATGGTGCTTACAAATGGGTGTTTATTATCAACATAGAGCAAATAATTGATCGCCATTAAAGCAAGGTTCATGTTATCGTTTTTGCAAAACTCTTTCAGCTTTTCTTTTGCCTTATCCGATTGAAATTCCTGATAGGCAATTGCTGATGCTGTAATTGCAACCGGAGTATAAGAATCATCCATTGCCTGAATAATCTTATTCTGGTATTTTTTTACGGTTTCAGTATTTTGTGAACGAAGACCAATTGCAGCCCAGTAACGTACTATTTTATTTGAACTGTCTAATAGCTTGCTCTGTTTTTGCGCTGTCTCTTTGTTTCTTATGCCGGAAAGCGAAGCTGCCTGGTATATTTCATTAATCGGATAATTATTGTTGTTTTGTCTGAATTCATAAGCATTGCTTCCATTTGAAATTAGCTCAAGTTCATATTCCGGCAGGAACATTACATCTTTTCCTTTAATGATTTCTTTGTTGAGTAGCTCGCGCATTTTTTTCAATATATCAGCAAATTCCGGATCATGAACAAGATTTTTGGTTTCCCAGATATCATTTTCAATATCAAAGAGAAATTCAGCTGGGCGATCTTCAAAAAGGCTTTTTTGAAGCGGATTTAATACTCCGGCTTTAAAATCAGTACGCATTTGCTGTTTTATTTCTCCAATTTCCATGTACCGGATGTATCTGGCTTCCGGCATGAAAGGTAAAAAGTTCCGCGAGTAGACAAACCGGCCGTCGGTAATGCTGCGGACCATATCGATTCCATTATCGGAGCGGTCAGCTGAGAGGACAAGATGATCGGTTGGGGCAGAACGATTTTCTCCCATAAGAATTCTTCCTTCCAGGTAATCGGGAATTTCCCCTCCGGCAATGCTGATGAGTGTAGGCGCCAGATCTTCAAAATCAATCAATTCATCGGAAACAACCTGTGTTCCCCATGGAGAAAGATTTTTATACATTTCAGGAAACCAGATGACAAATGGAACCCGGTACCCATAATTTATTCCGTTGGTTTTACCGCGTGGCATACCCTCACCGTGGTCGGCGTAAAAGAAAATAATTGTGCTGTCGCGCAGGTTGTCTTTTTCAAGCCGTTCCAGCAATTCTCCAATTTTGTTGTCGGTTAATTTTATAGAATTATAGACACGTGCAAATTGTTTTCTCATTTCAGGGCTGTCGCGGTAAAATGGTGGCATTTCGAATTCATTGTCACCAATTCTGTCCTGAACCGGAAGTTGTTCCCACACATTTTTAACATACCATTCAAATGTGTTGGTCATGGTTCTGGACTGGTGTGAGTCGTTATAATTAAAAACAGCAAAAAAGGGCTGCCCCGCTTTTCTGTCCCACCAGCCTGCTTTGTTTGAACTTTCATTCCAGGCTTCTTCGGTGAATGCTTTTACATTTCCAACATTGTAATCGGTTTTTGCATTATTGGTTACATAATAGCCCTGTTTCTGCAAGTAATATGGAAATCCGTGGATAAACTCGGGGATACTATAATTACTCCGGTGGTTTCCGGTTCCCATTTTGTATGTTCTAACACCGGTAATAATTGTTGAGCGGCTGGGAGAACAAACTGTTCCGGTAGAGAAAGCATTGGTAAATCTGACTCCTTCTTTAGCCAGTTTATCGATTACCGGAGTACTTGCATTTTTATTTCCGTAGCATCCGAAAAACTGCGGAGAAGAATCTTCAATGGTTACCCAAAGTATATTTGGTTTTTTCTGCCCGAAAGATAAAAGAGCAGTGAGGATAAAAATGAATGCGAGAATGGCTGACTTCTTCATATCTCTGTTATAATTTGTACTTTTTTGTTGTAATGAATGGAACCTGTTTTCCACATGGTTTCTATTTTCCCATTAAATCCGAATCATAATCGGATTTGTTAACCCAACCCGCCGGAATATCTTCACCGCTCATATAACGGTTGTAATAATTTTGTACGGCACCGGAGTATTTATAGTTGTCGAAGATATCGCCGTTTCCCAGTATTCTTGGATCGTTTTGTGCTGTGAGCTTTTCCTTCATTTCTGTTTCCAGGCGTGTTTTTATATCAGAGTAATTTTCATCGCCAGCCAGGTTATTCATGCAAAATGGGTCTTTGGAAATATTATATAATTCCTCTTCTACCCGTTTGCCAAAGTTAAGCTGCCAATATTCCGTGATTCCTTTTTTTCGCCTGGTGTCGAGAATATAGGTCTTTGTGGGACTGCCGTCACAGTTTAAATAGCCAGTTTCCGGATTTCCAAGTGGCCAGCGGTCGGGTTTAAAATTGTGCAGATACAAAAAGCCGTCGGTTAAAATACCACGAACGGGGTAACCTTCATCGTTTGGCCGGCCAACATCATGACGTTCTTTGCCAACCAAAACGAAATTCCGTTCAGGATTCACTGTCCCTTCTTTTTCTGAATAAAAAATATCGGTCAGACTTTTACCTGTAATCTTTTGCATTCCAGCTTTCTCGGGGTCAATGCCTGCTACCTCGAAATAGGTTGGAGTAAAATCGATGAAGTTTACAAAATCGTCAACTATTCTTCCCGGGTTTTTAATTCCTTTGGGCCACATAATTGCCAGCGGCAGGTGGTTCGAATATTCATACACTTGTCCTTTTATCCTTGGAAAGGGCATTCCATTATCGGCGGTAACTATAACAATTGTGTTTTCAAGTTGTCCGGCCTCTTCTAATGTTTTCAGCATTTTTTGCAGGTGGCTGTCAAAATATTCTATTTCAAAAGCATAATCGAGCAAATCTTTTCGAATGGTATCCACATCGGGCCAAAAAGCCGGAATTTCATCAATCTCATCAGTGCTTTTGCCACCCTTTTTTATTCCCGACTCAAATTCATAGCCTCGGTGCGGTTCTGTACTTCCGTACCAAAAGCAGAACGGTTGTCCTTCCGGTTTGGCTTCCAGGAAAGCTTCGAAATTTCGCGAGTAATCATTTTTATTAATGCCATTTGTAGGCGGGGTAGTTTTATATTCATCGAACTTTGGGCCTGTGAGTTCGCGTTGTTTTCCGTTTATTTTACCCGGATCCCCCGGTGCCCAGCCTTTAGCAACACTTCCCACAAAATACCCGTTTTCACCCAATGCTTCGGCATAAGTTTTAAACTTGGCCGGAAAATACGGAGAGTGATTACAGGCTTCTTCCAGTTGCCAACTATTTCGCCCGGTAAGAATACATGCTCTCGACGGTGCACATTTTGCATTTGGTGTATAAGCATGTGTAAACAAAATTCCACTGTTTGCCACACGATCGAACCCAGGTGTTTTTACCCAATCGCAGCCGTAAGCACCAAAATGTTTCCAGGATGCATCGTCGGCAATTGCAAACAAAATATTGGGTTTTTGAGGCACTTCTTTTTTTTGTGTACACGCTGTAAGTGATAAAATAAGTAAAAAAAGAAATGAAAAAATATAGTTTTTCATAAAGACCAGATTGTTTTAGATTATATTTTAAATGTTAAAAATCAAAGTTGTAAGTGTTTAAAAGATGCTAAAATATATGTATCAAAACCCACATGATTTAGTTATTAAGTTTTCACTTCTTATTTATGACGATTAAAGAGCCCTTCACACTAAGTTGAAAATTAATTTTTTTAGATTAGATATATAAATGGGAGCAGATATTTCAACCTGCTACCCATTTTTAGTTGGTTAAGGATTTTGTACCAGAGCCGGATTTAATAAAATCTCCGATTCCGGTATAAAGTGTACAATTGAGGTAGATGTAGGTTCTATTGTTCTGGGGCCATGCCAGGCAACATCTTCCGGCAGGTAGGTTCTGTCCATTGTCCTGTTATTCCGGTAAACATCAAAAGAACGGTGTCCTTCCCAGGTTAGCTCCAGCCGGCGTTCATCCATCACAACATCCAATGCAGATGTATATCCCTGCATGTCGTTTTCAAATAATTGATTTCCTGACAAACCTGCTCTTTTTCTTAACACGTCTACCATTTCAATAGCTTCTGAATCTTCGCCATTTTTGGCAAAGGCTTCGGCTTTAATTAAATACATCTCCGCTAATCGTAGCCGAATAACTGATGATAACATTTCAATTCCGCCCTCGTTGGTATATTTTACATTATAATATTTTGAAAGCCCGTTGCGTTTTTGAACTTTATAGCCGCAATCTTCTGTGGGGTCAGGAATCATGTCTCCATCATAATGAGGCTGTATAAAATCGATCCGGGCATCCTCCGGATATTTATAAACCAGTTTTCTGTAGGAAGGAGATGCATAGATTTCACCCCAGCCACCAAATCCGTTAAACATAGAACCTACGGAGTTTTTCCCTTGATTTTCCGTTGGTAGTAGTTTTATTGCAAAAATTGTTTCCTTATTTTCTTCCGGGAAAAATGTAAAGTATTTTCGGTAATCTTCGGTATCCAGCAATTCATATCTCCCGGAGTTAATTACCATATCGGCATATTTAATTGCGTTATCATTGTCTCCCATATAGAGGTACATTCTCGCCAGCAATGCATAAGCTACTTCTTTTGATGCATAAATGTTTGATTTTTCTTCGTTCATATAGTCAGCAGCCTTTAATAAATCGGAAACAATAAAATCATAACATTCTTTTACTGTACTTCTTGGGGGAATATCATTGGGATCTGCATTATTACGAATCATAATTCCAAGGTTTTTTGTAGGGTCCCCATTGGTATATGGTCTCCCGAAAGCCCGCACAAGGTCGTGGTGAAGCAGTGCACGTAAAAACAAATTTTCACCTAAAAGCTGTTGCAATGTCGGGTCATCAGTATTTTCGTCAATTGCATCAATTACAACATTTGCAGAATAAATGGCCTGGTAGCCTAGTTTCCAAACATGGAGAGCCAGATTTGAATTTACAATGTGTTGGTAGTTGTATGTTTGCATTAAATGGTCGCCAGTTGTTTTCACCAGGATAACATCGTCGCTCATTAGTTCTTTTGCAAATCGGCATTCTCTAAGGTAGTTCCTTTCCTTGATCTTTCCATAGGTTCCGTAAGTTACATTTTGTAAAAGCTCGGTACTATTCAGAACTTTCGATTCGTCTAACTGATTAATGGGCTTATAGTCAAGATCGTCGCACGCGGTAAAGAAAACCAGCGCAGAAATGAATATGATAAAATATTTATATGTCTTCATTATTGTTTATTTTAATATTATAAATCGAAGCTAATTCCAAACATAACTTTCTTTGTAGGCGCATAGCCTCCAGAATTTGAATCTTGTCCGTTATATGGGTTTTCCATGTTCATAGATGGGTCGGCGCCACTATATTTTGTAAATGTAACCAAGTTGTCGAGGCTTACCTGTAGCCTGACATTAGAGAAAAATGCCAGTTGTTTGTTAAAGTCATAGCTTAAAGTCACATTCTGAATTCGCAGGAATGACGCATCTTCAATATATCTGGAAGACGTTGTATAAGAATTGTTGTTGCCATTGTAAAGCAGTTGTGGATGAGTTGCAATGTCTCCCGGTTTCTCCCAGCGGGTCCAGTCGGATTGCATTTTCATTTTGTTGTGCCACAGATATGCACCATCGGAATCAAGGTAAGTTCTGATTCCTGAATAAATAGTGTTTCCATGGGAAAAGTCAGCAAAAATGCTTAGTGTAAGCCCTTTGTAAGAAAAGTCGTTCCTGATTCCTCCTGTAAAATCGGGGTATGGTGAATCAATAAACAAAAGGCTGGCCTGGTTTTGATCGGTAGTGGTGGTTATATTCGCAGGAACAGTAGGGTTCAAGCCACCCGACTGGTCTATTTTATTACCATCAGCATCTTCCCAGCGTACCCATAAAGGTTGTCCTGTTTCCGAATCAACGCCTGCCCAATCTTTCATGTACCAGTAACGTAATTCCCGGCCTTCACTAAATCGCATTGTTCCGTCCAAAATATCTTCTCCGTCATTCAGTTTCAGTATCTTACTTTTGTTGAAATTCATATTCAGGCTGGTTGTCCATTCAAATTCTCCTTCTATATTTTTACTTGTAACCGTGAAATCCAATCCGCGGTTTCTCACTTCCCCGATATTGCGTTGTTGAGAAGAAAAACCGGTTGCAGCTGATAATGGAACATTTTGCAGAAGTTCTTTATTGTCGCGGTTGTATAAGTCGAGTGCCAACTGGAACCTTTTCAGTACAGACATTTCCAACCCGATATTGGTTGTGTAGGCTACTTCCCATGTTAAATCGGGGTTAGCCATACGGGCAGGAGTTGCAGCCGCATTGCCCGCGTAACTGGAATTAAAACTGTAAGAACTAAGCGACAGATAATCAGAAATATTTGCATTACCTGTTGACCCGTAGCTAAGTTTTAGTTTTAGTTGATCAAGCCAGTTTTTATCTTTCAGGAAATTTTCTTCGTTCACAACCCACGATGTGCCAACTGCATAGAAGCTTCCCCAGCGGTTGTCTTTCCCAAAGCGAGAAGAGGCATCATTTCGGTATGATGCTACTAAATAATATTTATTTCTAAAGCTGTAATCGAATTGGGCAAAATAGGATTTAAATCCCACTTCTGTTTGGTTTCCACCAACACTTTTGGGACTTCCTGTTGCGGAAATGGCGCTTAATCCGTATGGTAAGTCCATGCCTTCACCACTTACAAATTTATATTTTGAATAACTGTATTCCTGTCCTAATATTCCTTTTAGCTGATGTTCTCCGATTTGTTTTTTGAAATTGAATTTATTGGAAGTAAGTATTGAGCCAGTGTACCCGATATTATCGAACGCAATTCCACCCACCGATTTGGCAAGGAAATGATATTTATCAAAAATCTGTGTATGATCCGTTCCATTAACACCAACCCTGTTTGAAGTAGAGAAAGTTACCCAATCTGCAATTTTTACATCCAATTGAATATCGGAAGACATGTTTAATCGTTTTGTATGGTCTTCATAATGTTCCCGGTTGTAGAAATAATTCGACTTTGAATTTCCATACCAGTTAATGTTTGGATCATAAGGATCTATCGGGTCTCCATTGTCATCGTAAGGACGGTCAAAAGGCATGGCCATGTTATATTGCATGTATAAACCTTCCTGTCCGCCCTGTGGCTCATTGGGGTTTTCACTCTTACCCAGAGCAACTCTGAAACTTAAATCAAATACCTCAGAGATTTTATGCTTGAAATTGGCCCTTATATCCATTCTCTCGTATTCCATACTTATCATGGTTCCAAGTTCTTTATAATAATTGGCACTCAGGTAAAATGTTGTTTTCTCATCTCCTCCTGAAACAGATACCTGGTGTTTGTTGATTTGCCCGGTTCGTTTTAATAATGATTGCCAATCTGTTTGATAATCGAGATAAGAAGAAGGTACTTTTTCTTCCAAGAATTCTTGAAGGGTTTGAGAAGGGGCATCCAGTAAATAATAAGAATTTGTAGCTGCCGTTCTGTGGTAATCAAATAATTCCCCGGCATTCATATACGACATATTTCCGTCGTTATGATACGACATCCCATAAGAGCTATTGAAGCGGACTACTGTTTTTCCTTTTTTCCCGCTTTTAGTGGTAATAACTACAACTCCGTTCGCGGCTCTTGAACCGTATAACCCTGATGCCGCGGCATCTTTAAGAACCGTTATGGTTTCAATATCTTCTGGATTATAAGTTCCTCCAATTATACCATCAACCACAAACAAGGGTGCATATCCGGCCCCCATTGAACCTACGCCGCGAATTACAATTTGCGGGTCCTGCCCCGGGCGGCCCGAAGCATTAGAAATTCTTACCCCGGGAACTTTGCCCTGAAGCATTGTTCCTAAATTACTGGAGGTAACCCCCCGTAAATCTTTTTCCTTTACAACTGAAACGGCAGAAGAGAGTTCTGATACTTTTTTTGATGAGTATCCCACTGCTACGACTTCTTCAATTCCAATAGCATCGGTTTCCATTTTTACATTAATTGTAGTTTGGTTCTTAATGGCCACTTCTTGGGTAGTCATTCCAACAAATGAAAACTGAAGTATAGCATTTGCCGGAACATCCGGAATTGAGTAGTAGCCATCAACATTGGTCACAGTTCCTTTGGTTGTTCCTTTTACTACTACGGTTACTCCTGGTAGTGGTTGTCCTCCATCGTCAGTTACGGTTCCCGATATTGCATTTTGAGGCGAAGGTAAGTTGCCTGTTTCTGTGTTTATGGCTTTTTCCGCTCCTAGTAATATTAATTTATCGCTGAAAATTTTGTATTCTATACCATATCCTTTGAACAGTTCATTCAGAATATCTTCTACTGTTTTATCCGAGACGGAGATGCTGACTTTTCGTTCCACATCAATTTGTTCGTTTTGGTAAAAAAAACGAAACTCACTTTTGCTTTCAATCTCCTTTAATACATCAGTCACTTTTGTATTAGACAAATCGAAAGAAAAACGGGTACTTTGAGAATATACAGAAGCTGAAACCTGCATAAGTCCGATTAGTAGTAACAAAAATGTTAGTTTCATAGTTAGTAATAGCTTTTTCGCACTTCTGCTATTAAGCAAAGTGCTTTCATCATTTTTTTTCATAAATTTGAATGTTTTAGTTTTTTAACTTTAGGTGTTACAGCACCTTAAAAAAAAATCAAGGGCCGGCAGTGTTACAGCATTTGCCGGTTTTTACATTTAGTACGTTGGTTAAGTCATTTTATTCCTCCTGTTCATTTTTAATTATGATAATTTTCTGATTTTCAATTTTGTACTCGATAGGTAATGTATGCTGAATGATTTCAAGAATATCCAGTATTGATTCGTTTTTGATTGTCCCCGTATAATGATAGGTGAGAATATCATTGTCAAATACTTCTATGTCAACACCATACCTTCGTTCGAGTAAGACAATCAATTCTTTTAGGTTCATATTCAGGAAAATAAGTTTGTTGTCTTTCCACGACGTGAATAACTGAGTATTGACATTCTGAACAAACAGCTTTTTTGAATTTTTATCCAATACTATTTGTTCGCCGGGTTGTAACTTTATATTCCTTGTTAGTTTAAAATTTTTTGATGAACATATTTCCACCTGCCCCTCTTCTAGGGTTGTCGTTATTTCAGGATCTGAAGGATATGATTTAACATTAAATTGAGTTCCGGTTACTTGCACATCATAATACTGAGTATGTACAATAAATGGTTTTTGCTTGTTTTTCTCGACCTGAAACCATGCTTCGCCTTTCAAAAAGACCTCCCTTTTCTTATTTGTCGTTTCAGGAGAATATCGAAGTTCTGAGTTCGCATTCAGGTAAACAAGACTACTGTCGGCAAGTATCAGTTGTGCCACCGAACCTGCCGGTGCCACTGAAGTGATATATCCGGGTTCATGTTTTGAGATGTATTTTGTAACCAATACCCCAAATAATACTCCAATGATAAGAATAGCCGCGAAACGATATATAATTTGCCGGGTGGTTAAAAAGCTGAATATATTTTGCTGATGGACTTTCCTTATATTTAAGAGGAATTTTAACCATTCTTTTTCTGTTTCGGCGACTTGCGGAATATGGGAACGTGAAGCTTCCCATAGATCTTTTGTCCGGGCATAATATTTTGCATTTTCTTCAGAACGTGCAACCCAGTCAGTTAATTTTTTTAACTCATCTTCACCGAGGTTGCCGTTTAAATGAGCAATTATTGTCGCTTTAATTGATTTTTTTGTATCCATTCAAATGTCGTTTCAAAAAAGTAGGACACTTTGAAAAGGTATATCCCTACCTGAAGTTTAAGATTTATTTATTATTGTAAAAAGAATTATTCCAAGATATTCGGAAAGACCGGTCCGCAAAAGAGAAAGGGCTTTGGAGATATGTTTTTCAACGGTCTTTTCAGATATACCAAGGTTTTTGGCAATTTGTTTATTTTTTAGGTTCTCTCTGCGGCTTAATAAAAATACCTGGCGGCATTTGGCAGGCATAGATTGAATTATTTCTTCTACTTTCTCTTCAATTTCTTTTTCAAACAAACTGCTCAGTGGATCCTCGGACTTCAAATAAACTGTTTTTTCTATTGAGTTTAATTTATAAAGCAGTTCTTCTTTTACCGTATGTTTTATATTTAATTGACGCTGATTGTTTATACAACTATTACGTACTGCCTGAAATAAATAAGCCTTTGGAGATTCAACCGAGGAGAGTTTTTCCGATTTTTCCCATAGCTTAAGAAATACATCCTGTACTAAATCCTGTGCAACCTGAATATCGCCTGTAAATTTATTGGCAAACAATACCAGCCTGCCATGATATTTAAAGAACAATTCCTGGAAAGATTCCAGTCTTTTTTGTTCTACATTCGAATGTTTTATAGGTTTGTTAAGATTCATTGAACCGGTTCCTCGAAGGAAACAAACTTAAATAAAAACAATGAATTCAAATAACCTATCATTTATTTTTCAAACAATTACTATCTAAATATTCCAAATAAATTATAGCTGTTTGCTTGTTTGTGAGGCGGTTAAATACTTTTTGCTGAGTAATATCACGGATAGTGAATAGAAGATAAAATTTAAGTGTTCTCTCTGTTATGATAAAACCAACGCAGAACTTTTGGTCTTCGTTGGTTTCATATAACAAAGCTGAATGCGACTGCTGAAAATTTGGAGGGTATAAAAAGAGATACCATGATTTTCATGCAATCAAAACTATTTGCACTATATTTTTATTATTTCATATTTACTTGGTAAATACAAGATTTATCGCCCCTGATGACCGAGGAAATTACCCTGGCTGTAACGGGATAGCCCATCACTTTTGAGAACATTTTTTCAGCAATACCCTCAGAACAATAACATAAAACCGAAGATTTCGTCTTATTACCTTCATTTATCAATGGGCAAACACAATATGACTTATTTTCATTTGCAGTTAATACCCCAGTATCTGGATTATAATCGATCTTCCAGCCCCATTCCGTACTCAGGAAGTTGTTAAATTTTTCTATGTCCCCGATATAGGAAGATAGTACCTTGTCCATTCCAAGTGAATTGTAGTGCGCCATTGCGCATGGTTTCATTAGTTTACGGCAGTCCTCCTCCGTTGAGTCTTTATCGATATTTGATAGCAAAATCGAAATCCAGTCCTGCATAAGTTTGAGATTTTTGTCAACAGGGTCATTATCAACAGAAGATTGTTGAATGGCAGCGCCATAACCTGCAATTTGCGTAAAGCCACAGAAACAGGTTCCCAGGCATGCTTTTTTTAAAAAAGCTTTTCGGTTAATTGTTTTTGATTTGTGATTTCTCATTGTTATTACAGAATAATGATTGTTTTACTTTTTATTCCGGAATTTCTGCAGAGAAATTATCCTGCATTTCTATGTTTAAATATTATAAATTGTGACATTAAACTATGAACGACTATCGTGGGGGATTTTCTATTAAAAACGCATTGTCCCGGAATTATATGAAAGAGTGAAATTTTGAGTAAGTTTTAAAATTCGGCTCCATCTTTCATTTATATCTCCGTTTTTCTTGTTCTGACATATAATCGAATGGAAAATAAAGATTAAAAGAAAGGCAAGAGTTTGTAATAATGTAAGGGGTAAACATCCTTTAACAGATTCCTTTGTCTTTTCAAAAAATCTGCAGACTGTTCTTTTTCAGTCTGCAGATTTTTGAATTTTAGTAACCCGGGTTCTGTGTTAAATTTGAATTGGCGTTCAGTTCTTCTAAAGGAATTGGAAAAATCCCGGTATGCTCATTTCCAATAGCCTCGTGATTAAACCAGTTTTTTGTGGAATAAGTTCCAAAACGGATCATTTGAGTCCTACGTTGTGCCTCCCCGGCGAACTCCCAACCCCATTCATCATATAATCCTCCTAATTCTACAGGAGTAGTATCGTCTCCACTTTGAGTAATAGGTTGTGAGCCTTCAACCCCAATTTCATCCCAGGTTTTTTCACCATTGGTTACCTGTTTCCATTGGTCGTAAGTTAAGGATCCCCAGCCTACAAGCCCGTATTTTATTTTTGTATCACCCTTCAAATCGCTAAGTGTAATAGCAGGAGCATTCACACGGGTACGAATTTGATTAACAAGACCAACAGCAATGTCCTCGTCCTGGCCAAGGCGTAACAAGCACTCTGCTTTTGTTAGTAACACTTCGGCGTAACGGAAATAAGGGAAATCATTTCTCCAATACCAGTCAGTCTCTAGGTCTTTTTCATATTTATTCATCCTGCAACCATAATCGATACTTGTCATCGATTGTCCCTGGTCGTTTTTACTTGTAAGCGATGGTAAGTAGTTAAGACAGGTCCAGACCAATTCTTCCGGATCGTCAAAAGCATATTGAGGCCCCTTTAACCATGTTTTTCCCAATCGTTCATCGGCGGGATCGTAGCTATCTATAAACTGAGGATTTGCACAACTTCCTCCCCAGCATTGGTAATTCCATCCAAAGTGAGCTTTGGAAACCGGAGGGTACCATTTGGCATGTTGGCAAAATGTGTAAGTAGCATAATATATGTTATCGTAAGGAATTGCAAAAATTATTTCCTTATTGGATGGACCTGTTTCAGTTTTGAAATTATCGGAATAATCGGGAGAGAGGGAATAAATACCGGAATTGATTATCGCGTTGGCGCACTCAAGGGCTTTGGCCCACTGAGTTGTTCCTGTATATATTTCCGCATTCAGATAAACACGCATTAATGCCATATAAGCAGTCCATTGGTTCATGCGGCCATATGTTTCTGTATTGGCTTTTTTACTTAAAAGGTCAGATTCAATAACATCAGTAAGTTCTGTAACAACAAAATCGTACACTTCCTGGCGGGAAGACTGTTTTGGAATTTCATCGGAGAAAGCAGTTACGATAGGTACATTCCCATGTGTATCAAGTAAAATAGAATACCATAGTGCGCGTACTGCCCTCAGTTCTGCAATTGTCTGTTCCTTATTCTCTTTCAGTGGCAACTCTCCGTCTTCAATTTTATCTTTTACCCGGTTTGCATTGTTGATACCGGTAAAACACTGACTGTACACATTGTTGGGTTGATCTTCGCCTGAACTCCATTTGTGTTTATGCATCCTTTGGTATCTTCCGCCATCATCCCAACCATTAGGACGAACGGGGGTTATAATAACATCTGCCGGTTCTTCCTGGCTATCAAAATAACCAAACCAGTCCATCGCAAACTGCAAAGGGTTATATGCGCTGGCAACCAGTGCTATAACATCTTGTTCTGTAGGAACAAAATCATCTTCATTTATTTCCGAAAAAACATCTTCCGACAAATCGAAACAGCTCGGTAAACTAAATAACATCCAGACGATTGCTATTATATATCCAATTTTATATTTTTTCATAACTTTTTTATTAATGATTTATTAGAAAGTAACTTTCAGACCAAAGGTATATGAACGGTTGGTCGGATATTTATCACGGTGGTCTGATCCTGGATCATATTGAGTAACACCATCACTATTTTCGCTGAAAACATTTCTAACTTCAGGGTCTAATCCGGAATATCCTGTAATAGTAGCCACGTTGTATATAGAACCATAGATTCGTACATTCTGTAACCAGGAAATATTTTTGGGATTAAATGTATATCCCAATGTTATGTTCCCAATCTTCCAATAATCACCATCTTCAATATAATGACTCACGTAACGCTGAGAATCGTTAATTTTTGTAGTTTTTCCTGTTTTTTGTCCAGTTTCAACATCAACAACATCCAGCTCGTCGAAAGCAGAATTAAGGACATTATATTGTATGGTAGGGTTGCCATAATACATTTTTTGAAAGTTCAGGATCTGGAAATCAAACGCTCCACGCATCGCGATTGATAAATCGAAATTTTTATATATGAACTGGTTATTCCAGCTTGCATTAAACTTAGGAACACCATTTCCCAGTACCTGCCAGTCTTCTTCATCTACTGCATTTTCAGCCAGATCATAAAAAGAACCGATAACGTTACCTTCTTCGTCGTGTTCCAAACGCTCAACTACCCATTTTCCGGCGGAACTAAGCCCAACTGATCTTAAACCGAAAAAGTTACCAAGTGCTTCACCTTCTTTTACCCGGTGAGTTGTTTGTTGGATTGGCTCTCCTGTATGACCGGTGTAGAAATAATCAGAGCTCATCTGGAATTCATCATTTTGTAAAGAAACAAGAGTGTTTTTATTCGATGAATAAGTAATAGTTGTATTCCAACTAAAATCTTTGGTTTTTACCGGAATAGCATTGATTAATACTTCAAATCCTGTATTTTTTATATTACAAACATTGGCCAGAATTGTACCGTATTGGTAAGGAGGTACTGGGACTGAATAATAATATAACCCATCTTTTGTATCACGCCGGTAAGCATCAATGGCACCATTAATTCGTCCGTTAAATACAGAGTAGTCTAATCCCAGATTATATTCATATTTCTTTTCCCAGCGAAGATTTGGGTTTTCATTACGTACAGGAGCAAGTGTTTGTCTCCACTCACCATTATACAGGAAATATGCACTATAGTCGTACGTCATTAAAGATTGATATGGATCGGCCACATCTGTACCTGTAATACCAAAACCGGCACGCAGTTTCAGGTTGTCAAGCCAGCCAATACCTTTCATAAATTCTTCGTTGCTTAATCTCCATCCTGCTGATATTCCAGGAAAATTTCCCCATTTATTATCGGCCCCAAATTTTGTTGACCCCTCGTGACGTAATGATACCATCAATAAATAGCGGTCATCATAATTATACGTTGCCCGTCCGAACAATCCTATCAATTTATAACCATCTTTGTATGAGTTGATTTCTGCAGAACCTTTGCTTATCCCTAAACCCATTTCCATTTTGTTATAAGTATAATTATCAATGGGAAAATTTCTGTTGTTAGCCCCAAAAGATTCATATGTATTGTCTTCGTAGTTATAACCGGCAATGGCACTAAAATGATGCTTGTCAAAACTTTTTTTCCAGTCGACAGTAAGTTCAACCAAATCAGTTAATCGCTCAGAAGTATATCTTGATGCGTATCCGTTATATCCGCTTTCGGTTGTTGTTACATCCTGCTTTGTGTAGTAGTAGCCAGAAAGGTAATTATTACTTTTTCGGGAGTACATCCCTTTTATAGACAGGCTCTCAATCGGGCGAAATTCCATACTTCCTGTAAAACGCAAATTCCGTGTTCTCGACATGCCCAAACGCTCATACAGGTAGGAAATAGGGTTGTCGTAATTGTATATCGACCGTTCAACATAATTTCCGTTGTCGTCATATACTGCCTGCGTCGGGTTTTGGATGCATGCCAGTCTGTAAATATAATTCCAGTTATTAGGCATATCTGTTTTCATCTCGTTGGCGATTACTTCCATATTTGAGATGAGCTTATCTTCAAACATATTATGCTTTAAATTTAAACGAACCCTCATATTATCTGCCCCGGAGGTTTTTATTGTTCCTTCTTTTGAATCGTATGTAAGGTTTGCAAGCATGCTTGTTGTTTGGGTTCCGCCTTTAAAGGTTAGATTATGCACATGACTAACCCCGGTCTGACTGATTTCATCGAGCCAATTTGTATCATAACCATAGTCCTTGTCGTTGGCTGCGGAGAAAGTCCAGCCTTCGGCGAACCGTTCCCTTAAATCTGAAGCATCCATAAAATCGGGCTTTTCCATCCATTTCGAAACTGAAACATACCCATTATATTCAATTGTTGTAGGCATGTTCCTCCGAGCTGTTTTGGTCGTAATAATAATAACGCCGTTTGTACCCCGGGTACCGTAAATAGCTGTTGCAGAACCATCTTTAAGTACATCAATTGATTCAATATCTTCCGGGGCAACAGTTGAGAAAGAACCGGGTACACCATCAACAAGTACTAAAGGGTCTGTAGTCCCCAGTAATGTAGAATAGCCTCGCAGTAAAACCGATGTGGTACCTGTTGGGTCGCCGTTTGATTGGGTAATTTGAAGACCAGCTACCTTTCCTTGTACCAGTTGGCCTGCATCGTTAATAGCTCCTTTATTAAAATCTTCTGATTTTACATTTGCCACAGAACTTGTTACATCGGCTTTCTTCTGGGTTCCGTAGCCAATGGCCACTACTTCATCAATTCCTATTACGTCTGCATTTAAAGTAACATTAATGTTTCTTTCATTGGTTACAATTATCTCCTGTGTTCTCATTCCAACAAAAGAGAAAGCCAAAGTAGTACCATTCGCAACATCAGGAATATTATAGTTTCCATCAGGATCAGTAACCGTACCTTTTGCTGTACCTTTTAGTACTACTGTAACACCGGGTAAAGGCAGGCCACTATTGTCTGTAACTTTTCCTGTTACCGCCTTTTGTTGTTGTTTTCCATAATTGTTTTCAATGCCCTCTGTTTTTTTTATTAGAATATTCCGATCGATTATTTCATAGGTAAATGGTTCATCTTTTAATAATTGATTCAGAATACTTTCTATTGTTTTCCCTTCAAAATCTACCGTTACCAACTTATTGTCGTTAAAATTATCACGATTGTAGAAGAAGTAGAATTCAGATTGTTGCTCTATTTCATCAAATACATTTGCGATGCGGCTGTTTTTCATCTTTACTGTCAACCTTGTACTTTGAGAATATACACTGGCGGAGGTTGAGAGAATTGAAAATGCTATAAACAAAATAGTTAAGCGCATAATTAGCATTAGTTTTTTAGCACGGGGATATAGCATCCCCATCCTTTGTAATTTTTTTTTCATAAATTTGAATGTTTGAATTAATAAACTGATTTAGCTCTTATCGGTTAAAGATGTTTTAAAGAGGGAATGCGACAACATATCCCTCTTGCTTTTCTCAACATTAACCTTCTAACAAAACTTAACCATAGCGTATTTTTTTTATCATAATGTTTCGGTTTTTAGTTATTCATAGTTAGCCAAACTTCCTTATTTTCAATGTAATAATTAATGCAGGCTGTTCTTTTTATTTTTTCCAGTGCTTCAATTAGGTTATTGTTGTAACTAAACATCCCCCTAAATCTGTATTCTCCCAGCAACGGGTCTTTGAGGTGAAAACGAATATCATATATCCTTTCAAGCTCTTTTATGAGATCATTTAGTGTCGCATCTTTAAACAGGATTTCTCCATTTCTCCACGACGTGTAAAATTCGGCATCCACTTTGTCTACTACGACATTTCTTTCGCCTACCTTGTACAATGCTCTTTCTCCGGGAGAAAGAAATGTAATCTGCTGGTTTCCTGAATTTAGTTTCATTTCAATATTCCCCTCTGATAAAACAGCTTCAATTATTTCACTGCCAACGCAGGCTTTTACATTAAAAGAAGTACCGGTAACGTTTATATTCGCAATCTTTGTTTTTACCTTGAATGGTTTTTCTATATTTTTTGTTACCTCGAAATAAGCTTCACCAACGAGTTCTACTTCGCGTGATTTCTTGTTAAAAGAATTTGTATTATATATTATCGAAGAGTTTGTATTAATCCATACCTCTGACCCGTCGGGTAAAATACATTTTGATACATGTCCTTTAGGAGCAGTAACTTCGCATATTTGTGCCATAGATTCTTGAACTTCTGCTGAAGGGGTATTTTGTAAAAAGTAAAATGATATTGCAAAAGTAATAGGAATAGCAAAGATTGCAGCAATTTTATATAGAAAGGATATTCTTTTTGTTTGGCGTATTTGAGTTGTAAGTTGCGATGTGAGCTGTGTTTGTATTTCATACTTATCTTGTTCTACAGATAAGTCAGATAACCATGTTTTAGTTTTTTCCCACGTGTCAATACTTCTATCGTAAAGCTTTTTATTTTCTTCAGAGTCAATTAACCAGTTATTGAGTATAGTTATTTCTTCTTTACTGGCGTTTCCAGAGATAGATCTGGAAATGATACTATCAATTTTATCAGGGCTTATTTTCACCTTATTTTTAGGTTTAATTATTTTCTAAGACGAAAAAATAAGAAGCAACCCTGTAAGAAAAGTCAATTTTTTTTTGAGTATAGGAAAATTAATATATTAATAATTTGATAATCAGATAGTTTTTCTCTTATTCTTTTTAAGGCGATCCCCATTTGCATCTCAACTGTTTTTATTGAAATATTCAATTTCTTTGCAATTTCTGCATATTTCATGTTTTCAAAACGACAAAGAGTAAATATTTCCCTGCATCTTTCAGGGAGTTGATTAATTGCTTTATTAATCTTGTCTTCTAATTCCGCTTCTTCGACCAAATCGCGAAAAGGCGTAGGATTGATGTCTTCGCTGCTTTTCGAAACGGGGTTGTTTTCTTTTTGTTTTCGAAGATAATCGATGCACCTGTTTTTTACGGAATGAAACAGATAGGATTGAAGCGACGAATGAATATTTAGTTTTTCACGTTTTATCCATAAATCAACAAAAAATTGTTGTACCAGTGAACGAGACAAATCTATATCAGCAACATATTTATTTGCAAAGAAACAGAGGGGCGTATAAAATTTGTCGAATAGCTGACTAAATGCAGTATCGTTACCCTTTTTAATTTGTTCTAGAATATGAGAATCTGAAATTGTCATTGTAACTATTCCCGTGAATCAGCTACAAAGTAATATTATTTTAGATAAAAAAAACTTTATTATAAAGTTTGTTACAAAACATCGAAGGGAAATTTTTTTGTTTTTGTTGATATCTCAAAATACGGAGAATTCATGTATCTCGAATTTTGCTCAGGCTATTGAACGGTATTTAAAATTTTATGAGGCAGGAAATTCAGGAATAATTAGTGTAACTGTAAAAATATTACACCGTTTAAAATTCGAATTATAATCTAGATTTCAGGATTTTCCCAGGTAATCGGTTCCGGATGAATTGTGGAAATATATCCGAATTCCTTTTTTAATGCTAATTCAATTTTTGTACATATTTCATGTGCTTCTTCTAAAGGCATTTCACTGGGGAGTTTGATGTGGCAGCTCAACTCCGTGTGGTTACCATAGTTGTGAATATGGATATGGTGCAGGTGTAAAGGACGATTACAAGTTCTTTGAGCCGTTTCGCGAATAGCTAACAAAACTTCATCGGAGGGTTTTTCACCTAACAATGAAGTTATATCTTTCGAAAGAATTTTGTAGCTGGCCCAGCCAATCATAAGTGCCACGATAAAGCTTAAAACCGCATCTGTCCACCAGAAATAATTTCCTACGGCAATTCCTATTAAAATTACTACTGATGAAAGTGCGTCTGTCCGGTGATGCCACCCGTCTGCCCGCAATACTGACGAGCCGGTTTTCCGTGCTCCCCACATGGCATATTGAGACATGCCTTCTTTTACAACGATAGAAATTATTGTAGCTATCCATGCTATTGTGCCAAAAGTTGTTTGTTCTTTTGAGCTAAATTTATCCACTGCCCCAACTGCAAAATCGAAAGCCACTATCGCCAGTAAAACACCGATGATGATAGCGGAGATATGTTCTGCCCTCCCGTGTCCGAAAGGATGTTCTTCATCAGCCGGTTTTCTCGATATTTTCCCGCCAACTAAAACAATTACCGAAGAAACAGAATCGGATAATGTGTGCCAGGCATCGGCAATTAATGCCAACGATCCCGTTGCAATACCTGCCCAATATTTTAATGCGAAAAGAGAAATATTTCCCAAAATAGAAATCCACCCTTCACGGAGAATATATTTGTCTTTGTAATCCATATTTGCAAAGCTGCAAAAATAACAAAACTATTAATTATTGTTATTAAGTAATTTGGAAAGTTCTGGTTTATAACTTCTTCCGATTGGCAATTTCTTTTTGTTAATTTCGACAAATCCAGGGCCAACCGATTCAATTTTAGGGATAGAAATAATATAACTCCGGTGTATTTGAATAAAATGATTTGCAGGAAGATTTTCGGCTAGAGTACTTATTCGTTCTTTGGTTATAATTTTTTTATAGGTTGTAAAAGCAATAACATAATCACCTAAACTTTCGAAATATAGAATATCGCACAAATCAATTTTATAATGTTTTTTATCGGCTTTCAGAAAAATAAAGTCACGGGTGATGGGAGCGTCTCCTTTTTTGTCGGTACCGGAGTAATTTTTGGATGATTCAATTTCAAGGAAATTATTTATAGCTTTTGTAAATCGTTCAAAAGAAATGGGTTTCAGCAAATAGTCAATTACATTAAGTTCAAAAGCTTCAATAGCATAGTCGCGGTAAGCTGTGGTAAAAATTACTTTTGGCGGATGGGCAAGCGACCTGACAAAATCAACCCCTGTTATTTGCGGCATCTGAATATCACAAAAAAGCAGGTCGATTTTTTCTTTTGAAAGAATTGGCATGGCTTCCAGTGCGTTGCTGCATTCTGCTGCAATCTGAAAGTTGGTAAAAAACGAAAGGTGATTTTTTATCACCCGTATGGCAATGGGCTCGTCGTCTATAATCAGGCAATTGTACATAATCAAACCTCCAGTTCCAAAGTTAAATTTACAGAAAATGTTTCTGTCTGTTCATCAATGGTAAGTATATATTTTCCCGGGTAGATCAGTTCTAAGCGTTTGCGGACATTGATTAGCCCGATTCCGTTGCTGTAATTTTCTTCCTTTTTTACCAGCGGATTTTTTGAGTTCTCAATATTGAAAATCAGATTTTTTCTTACAATATTGATTTTGATATTTACAAATGCAACTCCCGGGAAATGGCTCACCCCATGTTTGAAAGCATTTTCAACAAAAGGAAGCAGGATAAGTGGTGCAATTTTCAGTTTTTCAGTTTTTGTTGGAAATTCAGCCTGCATTTCCAGCTTTTCTGAATACCTGATTTTTTCAATGTCGATATAATTTTTCAGGGTATTGAGTTCTTCTGAAAGTGGCACATTTTTATCGTTGCAACGATACAGAATGTAATCCAGGATTTCAGAAAGCTGCAAAACGAGTTTTGGCGCTTCATCCGATTTTTCCAATGTCAACCCGTACAAATTATTTAGTGTATTAAACAAAAAGTGAGGATGAACCTGTGCCTTTAAAAGTTTAAGTTCTGCTTCCTTCAACTTTAATTCTGCCGTAAGTTTCTTTTTTTCAAGTTCAGTTTTTTCCTGCTGAATAAAAAATGCGCGTTTGATTTGTTTCACCGCAATGGCAAAAAATACAACGAAATTTACAGTAATAACTTGCCATTCAGGGTGAAGAACTTCCGGGGCTACGGTCGCTTTTTTATTTAAGATATAAACAAGCGTAGCCCCTACAATCAAAAACGAAATCCATACCGTAACAAGTAATGTAAAGAAGCTAAACAGGAAAAAGCGGGTATAACTTTTTTCCCATAAATATTTTGGAACCAGAATATAATTAAAAAAATATGTTGTAACTACAGCAACCGGAAGTAAACCTGCTGATAAGATGAAAGTTATTTCCCTGAATTCGCTGTTAAGACTAAAAAGTAAGAAATAAAAAAGAGCGACAAATAACCAAAATATTATGTGAAGTGCAATTCTAGTTATTGTTGAATTATGAAGAATATTTTTTATTTGATGAAAACGAAATTTCATTCTGTTTTTCAATTTAGAGATGAAAGTAGAAATGATTCTCAATTTTTTAAAATTTTGTCGATGTATTACAATGGTATTATGTTGAACGACAATATAAGTAAATGTTAAGTAGATTTAATGTGTAATTGTAATTCGGTGGTCGTTTTCTGCCATTGAACGATTAAAATAGTTCAAGGTGAAAAACAGGATGTAATTTCCGATATAATTTTTAAAACCGAAAAAATGAATTTATCAGAAATGTTTCGAGACGGAGGTCCTTATATGAATCTAATTACCTTTATGGCTCTCATCGCAATTGGATTAACGGCATGGAAAGTTATTCAGTTTACAACTAGAAAAGAATACAATTTTAAGTTGCTTGAACTAATCTTAATGTCAGGAGCAGTTGCTGCTGCGTCGGGAATTTTATCGCAAATTGTTGGAATTGTTCAGGCATTGAAAGCAATTCGTGAAGCTGCCGATATTTCACCACAGATTGTTATGGAAGGTGCTATGGTGAGTTTTTATGCGCCCATTTGGGGATTTGTTGTATTTACCATTTCACTGGTGATTTATGCCATTTTGAAAGAAGTAATCAAATTCAAATCAAATTAGTTGGAACTGTAAAAAAGTATAGCATGAAAATTTTGTTTACCCAAATCATTATAATCGTTTCGACATTTTGTCTTCCGGCACAGACTCTTCAGGAGAAATTAACTTTAGTTGTACATAAATACACATCTGATTCTTTGCTGAATGGATCTATATTAATTGCTCAAAGAAACAAAATTTTGTACAGTGGTTCTTATGGATATAAGAATATTGAAACCGGAGAATTAAATGAGCTCACTACTCTTTTTCCAGTCGCATCGTTAACGAAACAATTTACTTCAGCTGCTATTTTAATACTTCAGCAAAATAAGAAATTATCAATTGATGATGTCATCGGGAAATATATGGAGGTATCACAGTCCATGAAAAATATTCCAATCAAATATCTAATGAATCATACTTCAGGAATTCCGGATTATTGGCAAAATAACATTGAAAATGATGAAAAGCTGATTTTGGAGTTTTTGAATTCGACTGACACTTTACTTTTTCAACCCAATACAAATCAGTGGTATTGTAATTCAGGATATTTTCTTCTTGGAAAAATAATTGAAAATGTTTCAGGAATGAGCTATGGTGAGTTTTTGAAAAAAAATATCTTCAAGCCGGCAGGAATGGAAAAAACCTTTGTTAATGATGGAACTATATATGACCGGGCAATTGGTTATGATGAACAATGGAATAAAAATGATTATTTGATGACTACAGGAGATGGTGGAATAATTTCAACCGTAAATGATTTATTTTTATGGGACAAAGCACTTTTTGACAATAAAATTCTTACCAGAAAAAGCAAACAGCTAATGTCTGAGCCAACAAAACTTGAAAACGGTGATATTGTGTATTACGGATTAGGATGGGATATTAATGAAGAGAATAATGATATTGTTTCACATACAGGAAATCTTGCTTCCTTCGGCGCATATAATCAATTCGACAATTCTGAGGGGTATTTTTTTGTTATTCTTTCCAACCAAATTCGGCCTGAACTAATTGAACTAATAAATGAAATAAATGGTATTCTGTACAAAAAATAATGTTGGGATTGCCTAAAAAATATTGAATTCGTTCTCTTTACTTTTAAGGAAAACGATGTCTTTTAAGGAGGGTAAATTATTTGCTTTTGCATTAGCAACAGAAAAAGATCAATTTATTCCTGTCGATCAAAATAATCAAACGATTGGAGAGGAGGTGATGGAGGTAAATCAGATACAACTATTGTAATTGACATCTCGAATTGGAAGGAAAACAGACAAAAGCAGTAAAAATTAAAGGACATCAATAAACCTGGATAGGCTTTTAGAAGGCTTTAAAAAGTATCCTGAGAATCAAAAATTGAGGTTTTCAAAGTCTTCTTCTCTTTTATTTTATTTTATCCGAAACTTTTGTAATGATTTTATTCAGAACAGGAATTTTATTCATTTTCGAAAACAGGCTCCCTTTTCCATAGTGCAACAGAATATTCCGGGCATAAACAAAAAGCCCCAAACTGTGCGCCGCAAAAAGTACTGGGTCGAGCCGGTAAATTGAATAGGTAAAAATCATTAATGATCCGACAGTGCTGATAATCCAGAAGCCAAGTGGCAGCAATGATTCTTTTTCTTTTTCAGAATAAATCCACTGGTAAAAAAAGCGAGAAATAAAAATAAGTTGCGCTGCAGTTCCCCAAATCATCCAAAATGCAGAAACATCTTTATTTTCAAATATATTACTAAAATTGCCGGAGAATATAAGCCATGCCAGATATCCCAGGGGAATTAAGATAGCGAGACTTTGTGCCAGCCAGTGCATTTGTTTCCATGCATTTTTAAGCTGAAGGTTGCGAATATAAATGGCATAAACAAGAAACTGGCCAATTACAATTGCAAAATCATTGCGCAAAATGCCGTATGTGAGCATTAGTATTGATCCTGCCAAACTAATTTGCCAGTAAATAATAGGAGAAATAACTTCTCCTTCCTGTTCCGATTTAAACCACTGTGCTATAGTTCGCACAAAAAACAGGATTTGGGCTAAAAAACCCATTGCATAAATTAGATATTCGTTCATTTGTTTTAATAAAACAGGGGGCAAATATAGTAATCGAATTTGGTTTGTTTTCTTGGCGATTATTGAAATTGCAAATAATCGAGTTTTTCCAGTGTTTGGCGGGCTGCATTTTGCTGTGCCTCTTTTTTTGAAGTTCCCACGCCTTTTCCTACTTCTTTATTTTCAATCTCGACAATAGCAATGAATTTAGGCTGTTTGGTCCTTTCATTTGTTTCCTCAGTGGTTTGAAAAACGACTTCTTTTTTATTTTTTTGGCTCCATTCAATTAATTGGCTTTTGAAATTGCTATCGTTTTGTTCAATTTCATTCAGATTTACAAATTGCGAAAGAATCTTTTTTGTAACAAAATATTTTGTAGTCTGATAATCTTTATCGAGATAAATGGCACCAATCAATGCTTCCAGTGCATCGCCGTATATGTGGCTGTTATCGATGTTTTTTGTTGTATTGGAATCGATAAACACATTAAGTCCCATATCGTAAGTAAGTTTTGTGAGAAACGAGCGGTTTACCAGTTTTGAGCGGGTTTTGGTTAAGAATCCTTCATCTTCCTGCGGAAACCGGTTATATAAAAAATCGGCAATTATAGCTCCCAGGATAGCATCTCCCAAATATTCCAATCGTTCGTTATTCACATAATTTCCTTGTGAGTCAATTGTTGATGCCGACTTGTGAATGAAGGCAAGATCGTACAATTTTAAATTTCCGGGATAAAAGCCTAGTATATCCTTCAAAAACAAGTAAAACTCTTTTCGAGATGACGAAAAGAGTTTTACTCGTTGTACTATTTTTCTAACCACAGTTTTCTAAAATTTTTTGAAAACTAAAGTTGCGTTGTGTCCGCCAAAACCAAATGTATTGCTGATTGCAATATTAACCGCTCTTTTTTGGGCAACATTGAATGTGAAATCCAGATTGCTGTCAATTTCGGGATCGTCGGTAAAATGGTTTATAGTGGGCGGAATCAAGCTGTTGTTCATTGCCAAAATACATGCCAGGCCTTCAACAGCCCCGGCAGCCCCGAGTAAGTGCCCGGTCATCGATTTTGTTGAACTGATACTTAATTTATAAGCATGTTCTCCAAAAGCTTTTATAATAGCCTTTGGCTCTGCAATATCTCCAAGAGGAGTTGAGGTGCCATGAACGTTGATATAATCAACATCGTTAGCAGTAATTCCTGCATCTTCCAAAGCCCATTTCATAACCAGGGTTGCGCCTTTTCCTTCCGGATCCGGAGCAGTCATGTGAAATGCATCGGCAGACATACCTCCGCCACCCATTTCAGCATAAATTTTGGCTCCTCTTTTAACAGCGCTTTCATATTCTTCAAAAATGAAAGCCGCAGAACCTTCGCCCATAACAAATCCGTCGCGGTCTTTATCAAAAGGCCTTGATGCGGTTGCCGGATCGTCGTTACGGGTTGAGATAGCTCTCATGGAATTAAAACCAGCTATTCCTGCATGGTTAACACCAGCTTCGGAGCCACCTGTTATCATAATATCTGCTTTCCCTAAACGAATCATATTGAAAGCTTCAATCATCGCGTGAGAAGCAGATGCGCAGGCAGTAACTGTGGTAAAATTAGGTCCCCTGAAACCGTATTTTATCGAAATTAATCCGCCGGCAATGTTGGCTATCATTTTGGGAATAAAAAATGGAGAAAATCGGGGAGTTTCATCTTTGTAACTCCTTGCTTCTTCAAAAAAAGTCTGAAGGCCACCAATTCCTGCACCCCAAATTACTCCAGCTCTGTCATGGTCAATCTCATCCAAATTTAATCCTGAATCTTTAAAAGCCTGGTCAGAGCTCGCAAATGCGTATTGCGTATACAAGTCGTATTTACGTGCATCTTTGCGTTCCATATAAAGTTCAGGATCAAAATTTTTCACCTCACAGGCAAACTGGGTTTTATGCTTCGATGCATCAAATTTTTGAATAAGTGCAGCTCCACTAACCCCGTTTTTGAGATTTTCCCAGTATTCATCAACTGAGTTGCCCAAAGGATTAACAGTTCCTAAACCGGTTATTACTACCCGCCTAAATTCCATAAATTTCTCTGAATATTATTACTTAGTAGCTTCTTCGATATGTGCAATAGCTTCACCTACCGTTGAAATTTTTTCAGCTTGATCATCCGGAATTGCAAGATCAAATTCTTTTTCGAATTCCATAATCAGCTCAACAGTGTCAAGTGAATCGGCACCTAAATCATTTGTGAAAGAAGCTTCAGGAGTAACTTCACTTTCATCAACGCCTAATTTATCAACGATAATAGCTTTTACTTTTGCTGCAACGTCAGACATAATTGTAATTTTTGATTAATACTAATTTTGTTTTTAAATAATTCCGTGCAAAGTAATAAATTTACGTCTTATATTTCAAAGAAAAAATTTAAAAAAAGATATAAACAGGGGGCTGAAAATCGTTTGTAAGGTTCTAAATTTGAACAAATTAGTCAAATGTTCCAGCTTTCAAAAACAATATGAAATGAATGTTAAGAAAATTGCTTTATTCGCTTCCGGATCGGGTACTAATGTGCAAAATATAATAGAGTATTTTATTGGTAATGAGTTTGTTGTAGTGGATTCAGTGTGGTGTAATAATCCAAAAGCATATGTTATTGAGAGAGCGGTAAATTTTGAAATTGATGTAGTTGTTTTTAACCGGGAACAGTTTTATCATACCAATGAAATTGTAAATGAACTTAAAAAACGAAATGTTGATTTGTTGGTGTTGGCTGGTTTTTTGTGGTTAATTCCCGACAATTTAGTAAAAAACTTTACCATTATAAATATACATCCTGCTTTATTGCCCAAATATGGCGGAAAAGGAATGTATGGAATGAATGTGCATAAAGCGGTGGTTGAAAACAAAGAGATTGAAACGGGGATCTCGGTTCATTATGTTAATGAGAGGTATGATGAGGGAGAAATGGTTTTCCAGGCAAAATGCACGGTTGAACCTTCGGACTCGCCAGAAATTGTGGCAGAAAAAGTGCACAAACTGGAATATGAGTATTTCCCGAGAGTTATCGAAACGGTTGTTTCAAATCTAAGCGAAAGTAAATAAAATACAGCTGCTCAGGTTAATAATGTTTACATTTCATTTGGCGGTGTTAAATAATGTTAAGTAGATTTTAACAGGCATTTCATTAAAATTATATTTGCTGCATGAGCAGAAAAATGTTGGTTACATTGATATTTCTGATGGCCGTTGTGCTTTCCGGGTTGATTTTTGTTCAGCTCCATTTGATTAAACGTGCGGCAGATATTCGTGAAGAACAGTTTAATCAGGCTGTTACAAACGTTTTAAGCCGTGTAGCGGGGCATTTAGAGAATTATGAACAAAAAGAAGCTCAGTATTACGCAGACATTGGGCAAATTCCGGGTTCGGATCTGCCGAAGGATGATTTTGTCCCTTTTCCTCGAAATAATGCGAATAAAGGTTTTCAGTTTCAACTTAAGGTTACAGAAAATAGCGTTTCTACCTATTACAGGGAACAAATACAAATTGATGCAGGAGATTCAGTTGCAACTTCAGATACTGCTGTTGAGGATGGAATTATGCGAAGTTCACTCTCTGAATTTAACCGCATGGCAGCTGATCAGGAGCGGCGATTAATACAATGGCTAAATAACAATAACTGGGTAAGATATAAAGTTGTGTTGGCGGACCGACCAATACGGGAAAGAGTTGATTCAGTATTTCTTAATCAGGTTTTAGCGAGTGAAATCGTTGCGGCAGGTATTGATCTGGATTATGAATATGCGATTAAAAATGCCAATCTGGGCCAGGAAAGGATAATCTTGGGAAATAGGGATTTTAATAAAAACAAAAGGAAAGGTGAATTTTCTCAACCGCTTTTTCAGATGGATCCGAACGGAGCCAAACCCAATTATCTTCACATCTATTTCCCAAAACGTTCAGGGTATTTGTTACGGGAAACGGGGCTGACTATCATCCCGACAATTATTTTAACAGCGTTGTTAATTGGTATTTTTGCTTATACACTGATGGTAATTTTCAGACAGAAAAAATTATCAATAATCAAAAATGACTTTATAAATAATATGACACATGAGTTGAAGACCCCAATTTCAACCATATCTCTCGCGAGCCAAATGCTTCAGGATGGAAGTGTGGCGAATACACCGAAGATTATTGAGCATGTTGCAAATGTTATAAGCACCGAAAGTAAACGCCTTGGGTTTCAGGTTGAAAAAGTGTTGCAGATGGCCGTTTTTAACGAAGGACGGTTGAAGTTCAAATTTAAGGAGTTTGACGTAAATAAAATGATTGAAACCGTTACCGCCAATTTTGAACTCAGGGTGAAAAGTAAAAATGGAATTCTGACCACGGAAATTGGAGCTGATGACCCGATTGTAAAAGGAGACGAAGTGCATATTACCAACGTTGTTTTTAATTTGCTCGATAATGCTATGAAATATAGTAAAGAAATTCCTGAAATAACAGTATCTACATACAATAAAAAGCAATCTGTTGTAATTTCAGTGGAAGATAAAGGAATTGGAATTTCAAAAGAACATCATGCGCAAATATTCGACCGGTTTTATCGTGTGCCGACAGGAAATATTCATAATGTGAAAGGATTCGGACTTGGGTTGAGTTATGTGAAAAAAATAGTGGATTCGCACAATGGTACAATAAAAGTGGAAAGCGCTGTTAATAAAGGGACAAAATTTAGTATCTTTTTCCCACAAATAAATAAATAACCATGGAACAAAAAACAAAATTATTACTTGCCGAAGATGACGAAAATTTGGGATTATTGTTAAAAGAATATTTAATCGCAAAAGGTTACGACGCTAATCTGTTTCCTGATGGAGAAGCGGCGTATAAAGGCTTTGTAAAAGAACATTATGATATTTGTGTGCTGGATATTATGATGCCCAAGAAAGATGGTTTTACTTTGGCGAAGGATATCCGGATTATTAATTCAGACATTCCAATCATTTTTCTTACTGCAAAAAATTTAAAGGAGGATGTTTTGGAGGGATTTAAAATGGGGGCTGATGATTATATCACCAAACCATTTAGTATGGAGGAACTGATTCTCCGGATTGAGGCAATTTTGAGAAGGACTTCGCAAGAAAGTCAATCGAATGCGCAACAGATTTTTACTTTGGGAAAATATACATTCGACACGCGTAAACAAATTCTTTCAGACGAAGACGAAACCGTGAAACTTACAACAAAAGAATCGGATCTGTTAAAACTACTTTGCCAGAACGCCAATAAAGTTTTGGAAAGAAATTATGCGCTAAAATCAATTTGGATTGATGATAATTACTTCAATGCCAGAAGTATGGATGTGTATATTACAAAGTTGCGTAAACATCTTAAAGACGAGCCTTCGGTCGAAATTATAAATGTACACGGAAAAGGGTACAAACTTATTCTTTGATATAATCCCCGTGAAAACGGGGATTTAATTTACGTTTAAGTATTTCGGTGTTTCTTGAAAATGATTTCAGTTTTTTGGAAATGAAAAAATGTTTAGTCCAATTTGAGAACAGCTAAAAACGCTTTTTGCGGAACTTCTACATTCCCAATTTGTTTCATCCGTTTTTTACCCTTTTTCTGTTTTTCGAGTAGCTTGCGTTTTCGTGTAATATCTCCACCATAGCATTTTGCAGTAACGTCTTTTCGAACAGCTTTTACCGTTTCTCGGGCTATAATTTTGGCTCCAATGGCAGCCTGGATGGCAATGTCAAATTGTTGTCTGGGAATTAGTTCTTTTAGCTTTTCACACATCCGCCGGCCAAAATTATAAGCATTGTCAAAATGAATCAATGTTGAAAGTGCATCTACCATTTCACCATTTAATAAAATATCGAGGCGAACAAGTTTGGCAGGTTTATATCCACTGATATGATAATCGAATGAAGCGTACCCTTTTGAAATGCTTTTTAACTTATCATAGAAATCAAACACAATTTCACCCAATGGTAAATTGAAAATCAATTCGGCACGCTCGGAAGTTAAGTAGTTCTGACTAACCAGTGTTCCGCGTTTATCCAAACAGAGTGTCATGACCGGACCAATGAATTCTGAAGCTGTAATAATATTGGCCCTGATATATGGTTCTTCAATTTCCTGTATTTTGGTTGAAGGTGGCATCCCCGAAGGATTGTAAACTGTTTGAGTGGTCTCATCGGTTAAATGTGCCAGATAAGAAACGTTGGGAACAGTTGTTATTACATTCATTTCATATTCCCGCTCCAGACGTTCTTGTATGATTTCCATATGCAGTAATCCAAGAAATCCGCAACGAAAACCAAATCCGAGTGCTGCTGACGATTCTGGTTCGAAAGTTAGAGATGCATCATTCAACTGGAGTTTGTCCATTGCCGCTCTTAAATCTTCATAATCATCAGCATCAATTGGATAAACACCGGCAAAAACCATAGGTTTTACTTCTTCAAAACCGGAAATGGCTTTTGCACAAGGATTTTCTACATGTGTTATTGTGTCGCCAACTTTTACCTCTTTTGCTGTTTTTATTCCCGAAATAATATATCCAACATCTCCGGCTGATAAAACATCTTTGGCAACCAATGCCAGTTTTAAAACACCAATCTCGTCGGCATCATATTCTTTGCCGGTTGCAACAAACTTTACCAGGTCTTTTTTTCTTATTTGCCCGTTTATAATTTTGAAATAGGCTATTATTCCCCGAAAAGAATTAAATACCGAATCAAAAATTAAAGCCTGTAATGGCGCGTTTGGATCTCCTTTTGGCGGCGGTACTTTTCTAACGATACTTTCCAGAATTGTTTCAACACCTTCTCCTGTCTTTCCACTGGCACGAATGATATCTTCGTGATCACATCCAATCAGATCAATTATCTGATCTTCCACAACTTCTGGCATTGCGTTTGGAAGATCCATTTTATTTAAGATTGGAATGATTTCCAAATCGTGTTCAATTGCTAAATACAGGTTTGAAATGGTTTGTGCCTGAATTCCTTGCGTGG
Organism: uncultured Draconibacterium sp.; assembly: GCA_963677235.2. GTDB lineage: Bacteria > Bacteroidota > Bacteroidia > Bacteroidales > Prolixibacteraceae > Draconibacterium. The sequence goes on from CAXXPP010000001.1 coordinate 411,033, forward strand.
CATCTATAATTAAAAGTGCTCCTTCACATGCCTTTATCGAGCGCGAAACCTCATAAGAAAAATCGACATGCCCGGGAGTATCAATTAAGTTTAGTTTATATTCTTTCCCTTCATGCACATAATCCATTTGGATAGCGTGGCTTTTTATCGTAATGCCTCTTTCCTGTTCCAGTTCCATGCTGTCCAGTACCTGGTCATGCATGTCTCGTTCCCCGACCGTTTTGGTGTTCTCGAGCAATCGGTCGGCCAGTGTACTTTTCCCATGGTCAATATGGGCTATAATGCAAAAGTTTCGAATATTATCCATTTATACTTAACTAAATTATCAATTCAATTTAAAGCATTCAAATTAAATTTCCGCAAAGATATTTATTTTTTGATTTCTTTATAGTTGGTCGGTATTTTGACTTGTTTTTTGAACTTCTAGAACCAATTCGGAAACGAGTTTATAGGCAATGGTGTATCCCTGTCCCCATTCACTTAAACGAGGGCCGGCTATATTTAACGTTAAAACATTATTATTTTGAATAAATCTTATCAATTTGATACCAAAATCTTCAGTTTCTGATTTTTGGGGAGAATAAATTAAAAGTGGCTTTTTTAGGTGTTCTGCAATTTGTTTGGTGAGCAATGTTCCTCCTTTTAAATTTCTATTTGAAATAATTAAAGTTGCATCTGAATCCTGAATGTTCTTATAAGTTCTTGCACTGTAGTTACTTTCTTGGGTTGTTTTGAGATTGTATTTTATGTCAATTTTTCCGTCTTCTGCCATTCTGCCTTTCGGGCACCATCCTCCATATTTAAAGTTGTTGTCTAAGCAGGCATCCCAAACGCCACGATCTACTCCGGTTTGACCTCCACTTATTATCTTTTGGCACACTATTTGTAATTTGTTATGTAACATGAAAACAATTAAACAGAAAACGTTCTTATTACACTACTAGAAACAAAAATACTTCACAGCAGATTGCTGTTTTTTTCATAAGTTTGGTTTAGTTAGGTTTAGTTTTGATCCCGGGACAGAGGTTCCGGGATTTTCTCTTTTATTACACTCTATTCTTGGATATTATGCATTAATAATTACTATATTTTTCTTTGTTAAATATCGCATTTTATTGCCAGATACTCGGGAACTATCGGAAAATATTTCCGACAATTAAAAGTACCGTGGGTGGTTTCTAAAAGTTTTTCATCTTGATATATTTCTTTTTATTTAATCATCTCTTTTCATTTCTGTTTCTTTAAATATCGTTTGTATATAAATTATTTGTGACGAATCTGTTGAATGTTTCGTAAAAGCCTTACAAACTAGGAGCTTTTGTTGTATCTTCGGAGAAGATCTAAACCGGATTTTATCCGCTAAATCAGTTCTTTACTACATTAATTTATACTGACAAAGGTTTTATTATGAAAAAGTATTTCATTTTTATTCTTGTGTTGTTCATTGGAATAACTCAGCTCAACGCCCAAACCAAATCAATAAAGAAATCCGAACCTCTTGTAGAAGCCAAACCCGAGAGTGTTGGAATTTCATCAGAAAGGTTAAGCCGAATCGATGAAATGTGCGAAAATGCCATAAAGGAAGGACAAGTTCCTGGAATTGTTTCATTGGTTGCCCGAAACGGGAAAATAGTTCTATGGAAAGCTTATGGTATGGCAGAAAATGAGAAAAGCAGAAAGATGGAACGTGATGAAATCTTTCGTATTGCTTCCCAATCTAAAGCGATAACATCTACGGCGGTAATGATGCTTTGGGAGGAAGGTAAATTTCAACTTGACGATCCTGTTTCGAAGTACATTCCCGAGTTTAAAAATCCACAGGTTCTGAGTTCGTTTAGTTATTCTGATACTACCTGGACAGGCGTGCCCGCTAATAAAGAAATCACTATTCGCAATTTACTTACTCATACATCCGGAATTGGTTATGGAATGATTGATGGTGATGAACGAATAAAAATGATTTATCAGAAGGCAGGAGTGACTGACTTGTTTACAACAAAAAATATTACTATTGAAGAAAGCGTAAAGAAGTTGGCTCGATTGCCATTACATCATAATCCGGGAGAAAGATTTACTTACAGTGAAGGACTGGACGTATTAGGTTATTTTATTGAAGTGGTTTCAGGAGTGCCATTCGACGAGTTTCTGAAAACACATATTTTTGACCCGCTGGGGATGAATGACACACGTTTCTATTTCCCGGAATCGAAAGCGGATCGGTTAGTCGCCGTACAGCATAAAGTGGAAGGAAAATGGGAAAAATACCCGGTTACTTTTTATGATACAGATTACCCGGTAAAAGGAGCAAAAACATTTTTCTCAGGAGGCGCTGGTTTGTCGAGCACCGCTAAAGATTATGCGATTTTCCTTCAGATGTTTTTGAATGGAGGAGAATATAACGGCATTCGGTTGTTAAGCCGAAAAACCGTTGACATAATTTTAAGCAATCAGATTGGTGATATACGGGGAGACGACTCCGCAACCAAGTTCGGACTTGCATTTGAGCTGGTAACTAAAGTAGGCCAAAACAAAGGTGGTTTGGGAAGTGAAGGAACCTTTAATTGGGGCGGTTATTTTAATACCCAGTATTTTGCTGATCCAAAAGAGAATGTGATCGGGATTATTATGAAACAGACACAAGGGACAACAAACGACGAAACCGGTTGGAAATTTCGACAGATGGTGTTTCGAACTATAGATGATTAAAGAATTAAATATGAGCTGAAATGAACAAGGTAAAAGAACTAGCAAAGATGATCGATCATTCCATTCTTCATCCAATATTAACTGATGATGATTTAGAACGTGAATGTGAAGTAGCCAAGAAGTATGATGTTGCATCGGTTTGTGTAAAACCTTACGCAGTAAAACAGGCTTTTGAAATATTAAAAGATTCCGGCGTTTTGGTGGGGTGTGTGATTGGCTTTCCTGCAGGTAATTCGGCAATTGAGGTGAAAGTTTTTGAAGCTGAAAAGGCATGTAAAGATGGCGCCGTTGAAATTGATATGGTCATAAATATAGGAAAAGCTTTGCACGGCGATTGGGATTATATTGAAAATGAAATTAGCGCTGTTACCAATGTTTGTCATAAATACGGGGCGATAGTGAAAGTGATTTTTGAAACCGATTATGTGTCAAAAAAGGAAGATATTGTGGCTTTGTGTAAAATATGCACAAAAGTTGGTGCCGACTATGTAAAAACTTCCACAGGGTTTGGATTTGTAAAAGGTACCGATGGAAAATATTCGTATAAGGGTGCTACTATTCCCAACCTTGAATTAATGAAAAAGAATGTTGGACCGAATGTAAAAGTTAAGGCTGCTGGTGGGGTTCGAACCCTGGACGGGTTGCTGGCCGTTCAGAAGGCAGGATGCGCACGTTGCGGAGCGACAGCAACAAGTGCTATTTTAGAGGAGGCAAAGGAAAGATTTGGCGTTTCGTAAAAATCAGCAAAAATGCCTGACTTAATTTAGAATTATTGTAGTAATCTTTAGAGAACAATTATATCAGATTATCGCTGTCAACAACGGTAATCTGATAGTTTAAAAGAAACAGGTTTTATTAAATTATTTATTGCTTTATTACTTTGTAAGTATTTTGTTTGCCATTTTTGAATTTCACATTCAGAATATAAATTCCCGGAATCAACTTGTCGAGATTTAGTTCCTTTTTGGTCGAATGAAAAGAGTTGCTCTCATTTATTTTTTGACCTGAAAGTGTAAAAATCTGAATCTCTGTAAATTCTTTTGAAGACGAAATAATAATTTTTTCTGTTGCCGGATTAGGATAAACCTCTACATCAGTTATTTCAACTAATTCTGCGGATAAATAAAGATTTCCTCCATTTTCGGAAAAACGCTGCGCAAATTGTTGAAAATATATGTTTGCAATTTCAGCGTTATGAATAATTAATGTGTTTTCGTCATTTTTTTCGTTCGCTGAATTGCTCCAGTTATGGCTTCCTGTTATTACCATCGGATCTGAGTCGGGTGCTTTAGAATCGATAATTGCTAATTTATTATGCAGAATCCCATTTATATTATCATCGAAAACAAATTGGGCTCCGGAAAGGAAGCTGCTTAAAATATTATTAACGTTTTCTGTATTATCGTTTTCATTATCTGTGATTATGTTTACATCAACACCTCTGTTAAAAGCATCTTCAATGGTCAGAGCCAAATCGGAACGTGTAATTAGCATTGTTTCAATACTTAAATCATTATTTGCGGTGTTTATTGCATCAATAATTTTTTGGTTCGTATTGTCCGACGGGCTAAAGTAATTCTCAACGCGGTTGCCGCCAATTACAAATTCGTGAGGGGTGTTGTTACTTTTATCAGCTCCAAATTTTGCATTAGCCGCATCGGGTTGGGTAGATGAAGTTCCCCACATTTCTTCAAATTCTATCTGATAGGCTTTTGCTAATGTTTGATCCTGAATGAATATAATATTGTTTGCATCTACATTTACCTGATCGTATGTCATATTAGTTGAACCAGTCCAAACCCATGGTTGATTTACATCTGATGAATTCGCGTCGAAAACTGCAAATTTGTTGTGCATGATTCCACCGTTCTCAACTTCCGGTCGTTCTAGAACAGGAATTTCTGCATTTAGGTCGTCAACTCCGGAATGATTCGTAGTTCCACAGGTAATAAAGCGAATTGCAACTCCACGGGTGGCAGCTTCATTTAATGCGCTGCTAATATTGCTTAATCCTCCATTGTTAATATTATATATGCAAAAATCTATAGATTCTTTTGCGCGGCCGATGTAAGCAATTAGGGTATCTTCCATTGCTTTACCAATATAGTTTGCTATTGCTCCGTTCGATTCCGACTGGTCAACTTCAGTATTGAAATACACCTTCATTTCGCCTGTAGAACCCGATTGGGTTGCAAAAATGCCAACCGATGAAAATGCAGTGTCGGATTGCAAAACAGAAAATGGCTGGGCATAAACAATAGTTGCCGGATCAAGATTTGAAATATATACTTTGTGCAGAAATGTGTTGGTGTCGGTAAGTACTATTTCAGATTTTAAATATTGCCATGAAGTTGTGTCGGGTGAAAATCCAAATTTTACCTCCGAGGTGGCGTCAGTATTTGTTTCCCATAGCAAAGCAAAGCCATTGGTAGTGATTTCATCAACCCGGACCGGCGATGTAAAAGTAACCGATGCGTCGGAAATAAAATCATTCATGTCGCGCGGAAGAATCTGATAACCTGTTTGCGTATCGTTATTATTATAAGAAAACTGCGAGCAAATTCCGACCAGCTTAAATTTTTCTGTTGGAATAACCTGCCCGACAATTGATGAATTTGCATTTATTCGTAATTCACCGCTTTTGCCCCCGGCTTCAAATTTGTAATTCTGGCTTCCTGCAAAGGTACCTGTGGCTTCAGTAAGAGTTACATTATTTATTTGAATCAATTGTCCTTCGTAATCTTCCCCAACTTCGTCAATAGTAAGAACTACAGGTTGTGGCTCCTCGCTTCCGGATGTAATAACGGTAACGGATTCAACAGGATCTATCTCTAACAGATTTCGATAGTCTTTTAGTGTTCCTGTCACAGTAATCGAGTCGCCACGTTTTACATTTTCAACGGGGTTTCCGTAAGCGGCCAGCCCGCCTGTTTCATCCTGGAAATAACGGATAATGCCCAACTCATTACCATTAGTTACAACTCCGCTAACTGTGATTTGCTGACCAATCCGGTTTCTGGCGTCAGCTATTTTTTCCTGCGCAAAAAGTGAAATAGAAACCCAAATTGCGCAAAAAGTAAATAATGTTCTCAATCCTTCTGAATTTTAAATTAGAAAGTGAAATTAGGAAAAAATGAGAGAAATGAATGTATATTCAGTCTTAATAAATAGTTAGATTTTTATTGGCCGGAAACGATAAGTTTTCTTGCTACTAATTTGTTGTCTGAGGTTTTGGCCTGAATTAAATAAATACCATTGGGCGTATTGTCCATATTAATTTCGACCTTGTTAACCGGAATCAAAAATCGCTTTAATATCACTACTTTACCTGCAATATTACTTATTCTTAATTCTGCAAGTTCTTTATTGTCGATTTCAACCGTCAGTTTTCGTCCGGTGCATGGATTGGGAAAAACTTTTAAATCAATCTGTGCATTTATTTCTGTTGGTGTTTTTTTTAGTTGACTTGAATGCCTTTCACTCATCTGTGAAAAACCGGTGAAACTTATAAATGCAAATATAAATAGTAGTAGAATTTGTTTCATAGCTCTGTAATTTACGTTTACAAAAGCACAAATAATATGCCCTTTTTATTAACGACAGATTAATTTCATAATAGTTGCAATATTAAAATTTGATATACTCTTGATATTCTTCAAAAAACGTTCTTCAAAATTAATAAATAATATTTTAAAAATTGTTCTCTTAGTGTATCTTTTTGCAGTTCAGTGTTTTATTTGTCTGTCTGATGTAGAAAGTCTAAAGCTGTTTTTAAATCCTCCGGGGTGTCAATTCCTATACTCTGATGTTTTGTTTTTGCTGTTTTTATTGTGAAGCCATTTTCCAGCCAACGAAGTTGTTCCAGCGACTCTGCCTTTTCAAGTTTGCTTTGTGGCAGTTTTGTAATCTTTTGCAGAACATCAGCTTTGTATGCATACATTCCTATGTGTACATAGTAGTTAAATAATGTGTGCCATTCTTTTTCTTTTTGGCCACGCAGAAAGGGAATTGGTGAGCGGCTAAAATAAAGCGCGTTGGATAAATTATCTAAAACAACTTTGGGCCGGTTGGGATTAAATAGCTCCTCGCTGGTTTCAATTTTTTTTACTAAAGTTGCTATTTCTGTGCCGCCACTAAAGCACGATTTTAAAAGTTCAATTTGCCCGGGTTGAATAAAAGGCTCATCACCCTGTACGTTAATTACGACATCAAAATCAATTTTTTCAGTGAGAATATGTGCTGCTTCGGCACAACGGTCGGTCCCGCTTTGATGATTCTTTGAAGTCATCACCGCGTTTCCTCCAAAATTTAATGCAGCGTTGAAAATACGTTTATCATCTGTGGCTACCCAAACATGTTCAAGCGCTTTTGATACGTTTTCAACTACATGTTGGATCATTGGTTTTTTGTTAAGAAGAGCTAGTGGCTTTCCGGGAAAGCGGGTCGATTCATAACGTGCCGGTATTATTGCTGCAAAGTTCATTTTCAAAATTTTGTAACAAAGATAAGACTAATGAATCATCTTGTTGCGTCGAAAAAACAAACATTTTCAGAGATTGATTTTTGCATACATCATTAAACGAAGCCTAAAAAAGGTTAATTCTAAATTGAAACTAAGCTTTGCCCGCGAAAAATTGTAAATTTGCGCTTTATTTATATAGAATTATGGATATTCAGGCAATAAAACAGAGATTTGAAATTATAGGTAACTCTCCCGGATTAAACCGGGCAATTGAAGTAGCTGTTCAGGTTGCTCCAACGGATCTTTCTGTTTTAATAACTGGAGAAAGCGGAACTGGTAAAGAAATGTTTCCGCAGATTATACATCAGTTTTCAAGCCGGAAACACGGAAAATATATAGCTGTAAACTGTGGGGCAATACCTGAAGGAACAATTGATTCTGAACTTTTTGGCCATGAAAAGGGGGCATTTACCGGCGCACTTGCTGACAGGAAAGGATATTTCCAGGAGGCTGACGATGGTACTATCTTTTTGGATGAAATTGGTGAACTTCCGCTTTCAACACAGGTTCGGTTGCTCCGTATTTTGGAAACGGGAGAATTTATTAAAGTTGGTTCTTCTAAAGTGATAAAAACCAATGTCCGGGTAATTGCTGCAACAAATGTTGATATTCCAAGAGCAATTGAAGAAGGAAAATTCAGGGAAGATTTGTATTATCGTTTAAATACAGTTCCTGTAAAAATAAATCCGCTTCGTGAACGCCCTGAAGATGTTTTCCTGCTTTTCCGGAAATTTGCACGTGATTTTGCTGAAAAATACAGGATGCCACCAATTCAGTTAGATGATGCTGCACGTGTTTTATTAGTAAATTATCCATGGCCGGGAAATGTAAGACAATTAAAAAATATCACCGAACAGGTTTCAATTATTGAACAAAACCGGGAAATTACGGCTGACGTTATTCGTAATTATTTGCCAAACAACAATGCCAAACATTTGCCGGCATTGTTATCTAATCAGCAGCAGGAAAGTTCTTTTGCCAACGAGCGTGAAATTTTATACAAGGTCCTATTCGATATGAAAAGGGATATGACCGATTTGAAAAAGCTCGTTCTCGATTTAATGGAAAACCGGGAATCGCCTATTTCACGTGATCAGGCGCAAATTATCCGGAATCTTTATAATACAGAAAACGGGAATATTGTCCCCGATGAACCTCATTCAAAACCAATCCATATTGATCATTTAGACAAAGACAATATTCAGGATACGGAAGAATATGTAGAGGAATCGCTTTCACTGGAAGAAAAAGAGATAGAACTAATTAAAAAAGCTCTTGAAAAACACAATGGCAAACGGAAATATGCAGCACAGGAACTCGGTATCTCTGAGCGGACTCTTTACCGGAAAATTAAGGAATACGATATTAATGGGTAAAAATAATTTTTTGAAAATATTGAATGTACGGAACGTTCTGGTTTTTGTATCCGTTGTAATTTTAACAGCGTGTACAGTCAGTTATTCTTTTACCGGTGTGAATCTTTCTCCGAAAGTAAAAACCTATACGGTTTATTATTTCCCAAACCGTGCGCGTTTGGTGAATCCGAGTTTGAGCCAGTTTTTTACGGAAGAACTGAAAGAAAAGATACAGCGCCAAACATCATTAAACGAAGTTCAGGATAATGGGGATTTGATTTTTGAAGGACAAATTGAAAATTATGATATCCGCCCGATGTCAATTCAAAAAAATGATATGGCCGCTCAAAACCGGCTTACTGTTACGGTAAAACTGAAATATACAGATAGCGTTGAGCCGGATAATAGTTTTGATAGATCATTCTCGGCGTATGAAGATTTTGAAAGTAGCAGTAGTTTAACTGATGTAGAGGATGATTTAGTTGACAAAATAGTAGAGAAACTACTTGAGGATATTTTTAACGCTACCATTGCTAATTGGTAAAAATGGAAAAAGGAATTTTTTTAGACATATTAAATTATAAGATACCAAATGACGATCAAAGTACAGCGAAGCTAAAATCTGTGGCTGAAGAGTTCCCTTATTTTTCGGTGGCACAAATCCTGTATTTGAAAAATTTGAAGGAAACATCGCACCCTGATTTTGAAATGGTTTTAAAAAAAATAGCTGTGTCTGTTCCCAACAGAAAAAAGTTATTTCAGTTTCTGAATACCCAACAGGAAATTGTTTCTGACCCAAAGAATATTTCTGAGCAGGAAAGTCAGTTTATGTTTAATTTGAAATCTGATGAGCAATTTGAATCAAAAAATTCTTTGATTGACAAATTTTTATCATCAGATATTGGTAGAATATCCAGAGAGCCGGATGAGGACAGTGGGGCGCAGGAAATTGAATATGAAGTTATCAAAAAATCATCTGAAGAAGATGATGAGATCGTTACAGAAACATTGGCATCGATTTATTTGCAGCAAAAGAAATATGATAAAGCGTTAAATGCTTTCCGAAAATTAAGTTTGAAATATCCGGAAAAAAATATTTACTTTGCAAGCCGAATTAAGGAAATTGAAGAGTTAAAGAATATTTAATAAGCGAAAAATGTACACATTAATAACCGTTTTAATATTTATCGTTTGTATCCTTTTGGTACTTATCGTTTTGGTACAGAACTCAAAAGGCGGCGGTTTGGCAAGTAACTTTCAGGCTTCAAACCAGGTAATGGGGGTTCGTAAAACTACCGATTTTCTTGAAAAAGGGACATGGGTTTTGGCTGCCTCTCTTTTGGTTTTGTCTGTTTTGGGCTCTGCATTTCTCCCGCGCCAACAGGCAGGTGTTGATGAATCTATGGTTCGAGACCAAATTGAAAACACAGTTGATCCAACACAGGTTCCAAGTTTTCCTACTACTCCTCCGGCTACAACAAACGAGCAAAACAATGAAACTCCAGCTAATGGAGTCGACAACGGACAATAAGGATTTTGTAATATATTAAGAAAGGCCGCTTATCGGAAAGGTAAGCGGCCTTTCTTGCAATATACGGCAGTATATTTTATAGCGCTGTCAGCATGTCAGGATTTTTGTCATGTTTGTTAATTTGCTGAATTTGTGTTTTTTATGTTTGTTTCTTGTTTTGGTAGATTAACTGTAAATGTAATTTTGTCTTTATTATTGTTGGAATAAAATAATCAAGGCACTTGGCATAAAATATGATAAAGGAGGGTGTCGATTTTTGAAAATAATAATGTTTAACGTTTATAAAACTAAACAACTATGGCAGATTTAAAAGGTAAAATTCTGGCTGGTAAAATCCTGGTTCAACCACAGGAAGCCGAAGAGAAGACAGTGAGTGGAATTATTATTCCTGATTCAGCAAAAGAAAAACCACAAACAGGTACAGTTGTACTGGTAGGTGCTGATAAAAAAGACGAACCCATGGAGATTAAAGTGGGAGAGGTTGTTGTCTACGGTAAATATTCCGGAACAGAGTTGAACATTGATGGAACAGATTATTTGTTAATGTCACAAACTGACGTTTTGTACATCGCTTAATCAAAATCAAAAAAGAAGAATATTATGGCAAAAGAAATTAAATTCAATATCGAAGCACGCGATATGTTGAAAAGTGGCGTTGACCAACTGGCAAACGCTGTTAAAGTTACACTCGGGCCAAAAGGTCGTAACGTAGTTATCGAGAAAAAATTTGGTGCACCTCAAATTACAAAAGATGGTGTTACAGTAGCAAAAGAAATTGATTTGGCTGACGCATACGAAAACCTTGGCGCACAAATGGTAAAAGAAGTTGCTTCTAAAACCGGCGACGATGCTGGTGATGGAACTACAACTGCAACTGTTTTGGCACAGTCAATAGTTAATGTAGGATTGAAAAACGTTGCTGCAGGTGCAAATCCAATGGATTTGAAACGAGGGATTGATAAAGCTGTTGCTAAAGTTGTTGAAAGTATCGCGAATCAGGCTCAAACTATCGGTGATGATTATGCAAAAATTGAATCGGTTGCCAAAATTTCAGCTAACAACGACGAAACTATCGGAAAACTGATTGCTGAAGCTATGCAGAAAGTGCATAAAGAAGGTGTAATTACTATTGAAGAGTCAAAAGGTACTGATACTTATGTTGATGTAGTAGAAGGTATGCAGTTTGATCGTGGATATTTGTCAGCATATTTTGTAACCGATACTGAAAAAATGGCTGCTGAACTTGAAAGTCCTTTTATTCTTATTCACGATAAGAAAATCAGTACTATGAAGGATCTTCTTCCTGTATTGGAAGCAACTGCACAAACTGGTCGTCCGCTGATGATTATTTCTGAAGATGTAGATGGAGAAGCTTTGGCAACCTTAGTTGTTAACAGGTTACGTGGTTCGTTAAAAGTTTGTGCTGTTAAAGCTCCTGGTTTTGGCGACCGTCGTAAAGACATGCTTGAGGACATTGCTATCCTTACCGGAGGTACTGTTATTACAGAGGAAAAAGGTATGAAACTGGAACAAGCAACAATTGATATGCTTGGACAGGCCGAGAAAATTACTGTTGATAAAGAAAATACAACTATTGTTAACGGTGCCGGAGAACAGGCAACTATTGCTTCTCGTGTTGGTCAAATCAAAAAGCAAATTGAAGTTACAACTTCTGACTACGATAAAGAAAAACTTCAGGAACGTTTGGCTAAACTGGCTGGTGGTGTAGCAGTAATTTATGTTGGAGCTGCTTCCGAAGTTGAAATGAAAGAGAAAAAAGACCGCGTTGATGATGCATTAAGTGCAACCCGCGCCGCCGTTGAAGAAGGAATTGTTCCTGGTGGAGGTGTTGCTTATCTTCGTGCTGTTGAGAAACTTGGTGATATAAAGGGTGATAATGATGACGAACAAACTGGTATTGAAATTATTAAACGCGCTATTGAAGAGCCACTTCGCCAGATTGTTGAAAACGCTGGCAAGGAAGGCGCTGTAATTGTTCAGAAAATTAAAGAAGGTAAAGGTGATTTTGGATACAACGCTCGTGTTGATGAATTTCAGAATCTTTACGAAGCAGGAGTAATTGACCCTGCTAAAGTTACGCGTGTCGCTCTTGAAAATGCAGCTTCAATTGCAGGTATGTTCTTAACTACAGAATCAGTAATTGTTGAGGAAAAAGAAGAAAATCCACCAATGCCCGGCGGAGCGCCAGGAATGGGCGGAATGGGCGGAATGATGTAAAAAATTGAAACTCATAATAAATTAGGAAAAGCTCTTCCCGCTTTGGGGAGGGCTTTTTTTGCATTCCTAAATACTGACGATTGTCAGATACTGCTTTTTAACATCTTTGTGTTAAGTGTAAGTTGCTGTTATTCAGGTTTAATTGTGGTGTCTAATATTTCATTTTTTTTGATTTTATATTTTTTTGATTTCTACCTTTACGAATTATTTCAAAATAAAAAGAAATGAAAACAGATATAAATGAATTCATTGCGAATTTGGAGAAAAGAACTCCGGGCGAGAATGAATTTCACCAGGCAGTGGAAGAGGTAATCGGATCCGTGTGGGATTTTTATGAAAAGAATCCGAGGTATCAGAAGGCAAAAGTTCTGGAACGTATGGTTGAGCCGGAACGTGTTATAATGTTTCGCGTGCCATGGGTTGACGATCGCGGAGACGTACAGATTAACCGTGGTTATCGGGTTGAATTTAACTCTGCACTCGGACCATATAAAGGAGGTTTACGATTTCACTCCAGTGTTACGCTCAGTATTCTTAAATTTTTAGGCTTTGAACAAACGTTTAAAAATAGTTTAACAACATTGCCCATGGGGGGCGGAAAAGGTGGTTCTGATTTTAGCCCTAAAGGGAAAACCGATGCTGAGATTATGCGATTCTGTCAAAGTTTTATGACCGAACTATATCGTCATATTGGGCCTAATACAGATGTCCCAGCCGGAGATATCGGTGTTGGCGGACGCGAAATTGGATATTTGTTTGGGCAATATAAAAGATTGAAAAATGAATTCACTGGAGTATTAACAGGAAAGGGCCTTGCATGGGGTGGAAGCTTAATTCGTCCGGAAGCTACTGGTTTTGGTGCAGTTTATTTTGCTCAGCATATGTTTCACCGTATTGGTGAAGATATTGAAGGAAAGATTATTTCTGTATCAGGTTTTGGTAATGTAGCCTGGGGAGCCGTAACAAAAATCAATGAATTGGGTGGAAAAGTGGTTACTATTTCCGGTCCCGACGGTTATGTTTATGACCCAAGCGGAATTTCAGGTGAAAAAATAGATTACCTTTTGGAACTTCGTGCAACCAATAACGATATCGTTGAACCATACGCTGATGAATTTGGTGCTCAGTTTTTTGCCGGAAAACATCCGTGGGAAGTCCCAGTTGATTTGGCAATACCTTGCGCAACAGAAAATGAGGTAACACTGTATGATGCCAAAACTTTAGTAAAGAACGGCTGTAAGATGCTAGCTGAGGCTTCGAATATGGGATGCACAGCTGAAGCTGTTGAATATCTCGGCGAAACGATCAATTATGCGCCGGGGAAAGCCGTTAATGCAGGCGGTGTAGCTGTTTCCGGGTTGGAAATGTCACAAAATAGTATGCGCATTAACTGGCCACGTGAAGAAGTTGATGTGCGCTTGAGAGACATAATGCAAAGCATACACGAAACATGTGTTTATTACGGAAAGAACGGAAAATCAGTTGATTATTTGAAAGGGGCGAATGTGGGCGGATTTGTAAAAGTTGCCGAAGCTATGCTAGCCCAGGGAATCGTATGATCCATTAAAGAAAAGATTCTTCTTATATTAATTTATCCTGAAATACTGTAAAATTTAATCTATTAGTAAAATAGATATTGTGTTTCAGGATAAAACTCTTTATATATTCGTCGAAATTTATTTTTTATGCTGATTGATACGCATTCTCATATTTATTCAGAGGATTTTTCGCACGATTTCGATGATGTGATTCAAAATGCCTATAATAATAATGTAAAGAAGATTATTCTTCCCAACATTGATTCAGGCTCCGCGAAACATCTTGTTGACGTATCAAATTCATATCCACATTTATGCTATCCGTTAATGGGGCTTCATCCAACTTCAGTTGACGAGGATTACAAACAGGAACTCGAAGCTGTTGAATATTGGTTTGATAAACACAAGTTTTATGGTGTTGGCGAAATTGGTATAGATTTGTACTGGTCTCAAACATTTCTTGAACAGCAGGAGGATGCTTTTCGGGTTCAGGTTCAATTGGCAAAAAGCAGAAATCTTCCGATTGTTATTCATGTAAGGAATTCTTTTAAGGAGGTTTATAAAATTATAAAAGAAGAGCAAGATGGTCGTTTGAAAGGTATATTTCATTGCTTTACCGGAAGTGAAAAAGAAGCCAGAAAAGTAATTGATTTGGGTTTTCTTCTCGGAATAGGAGGTGTTGTAACTTTTAAGAATAGCGATTTAGATAAAGTAATAGGTAACTTTGAGCTTTCGAATCTGGTTTTGGAAACCGATTCTCCTTATTTAGCTCCGGAACCCAAAAGAGGCCGTCGAAATGAAAGTTCGTATCTTGTGTATATTGCTCAAAAAGTTGCCGAAATATTTGATGTTCCAGTTGAAAAGGTGGCAGAAATCACCACGGCGAATGCACGTAGTTTGTTCGGAATTTGATAAATTGCAAATTCATTTCATTTTAAGGGGAGTTATTTAATGAATAATCATAAAAATCAAAAAGCTTCCATATTAATAATATATACAGGAGGAACTATCGGGATGGTTCAACATCCGCAAAGTGGAACATTAGCCCCGGTTAAGTTTGAACGGATTACAGATGAGGTTCCTGAGTTAAGCAAGTTTAATTATTACATCAAAACAATTGTTCTCAATCCTGTGCTTGATTCATCAAATATGAATCCATCGGTTTGGATTAAAATAGCCAGAATAATTAAGAAGAATTATAATTTTTTTGATGGTTTTGTAATTCTACATGGGACAGATACAATGGCTTACACGGCATCCGCATTGAGTTTTATGTTTGAAAATTTGGATAAACCTATTATTCTTACCGGGTCACAACTTCCGATTGGTACTCTTAGAACCGACGGGAAGGAAAATTTAATTACTTCTGTTGAAATAGCTGCAGCCAGGAAGAATGGCAGGTGTATGGTCCCAGAGGTTTGTATTTATTTCGATTTTAAGTTGTTCAGGGGGAACCGCACGATTAAAAGGGACGCTGAGCAATTTAGTGCTTTTCGTTCTGTTAATTACCCATTCTTGGCCATCGCTGGTGTCGATATTCGTTTTAGTCCGGAGTATATTTATTATTCCGAAAACAAAGGAATATTGAAATTAAATACAAGTTTCGACGATAATGTTGTAATTTTAAAAATGTTTCCCGGTATAAATCCAAAGGTATTTAATTCTATTTTGAATGTTCCGGGGTTAAAGGGAGTCGTTCTCGAAACATTTGGTTCAGGGAATGTGCCAACTTCGCGTTGGCTAATTAATGGTATAAAAAAAGCAATAAAAAATAATATCGTTTTTTTGAATATAACACAATGCGAAGGAGGTAGGGTATCAATGGGGCAATATGAAACCAGTATGGAATTACTAAATGCGGGTGTTGTTTCTGGTAAAGATATGACTACAGAAGCGGCTATTACAAAGCTTATGTTTTTGTTAGGGCAGGGGCTATCAGATGATGAAATAAAAATGTATCTCAATAAAAGCCTGCGTGGGGAAATTAGTGAATAGCATTATTTTTTTTTCGCAATTTTTTATTAATTTGCAGGCCTCATTTTCTGGCATGCCAGCATGAAACACTGGAGAGGTGCAGGAGTGGCTTAACTGGCACGCCTGGAAAGCGTGTGTACTGCAAAACGGTACCGGGGGTTCGAATCCCCCTCTCTCCGCATAAGAAGAGAAAAGATTCAATAATAATTGAAAAAAAAGCATTCGTTTAAAAAAGGAGGCATATTATTTGTGGCAAAGGGCAATATTTTAAATATTAATCAATACAATCAAAAATCAAGAGATTATTAATTAAAAATTCAAATCAATTATGAAAAGACTATTCGCGTTAATAGCAGTATTTGGGATGCTGATTTTTGGGGCATCTATGGCTGTGGTTGCACAAGATGAGGCAGCTGCACAAGAATCAACTACTACGGAACAGGTGGATTCGGCTGCTGATCAGGAAGAGCAAACTGCTGCTACGGCAGAAGAAGGAAAATCGTTGCACAGCCAGCTAAAGCAAAAATTTATTGAAGGTGGTCCTACTTTCATGTCATTCGTATTAATTTCACTTATTCTTGGTTTGGCTTTTGCAATCGAAAGAGTACTTTATCTGAATCTTGCAACCAGTAACACTAAAAAACTGTTGGCTAAAGTTGAAGAAGCTTTAGATAATGGAGGTGTTGAAGCCGCAAAAGATGTTTGTCGTAATACACGTGGCCCGGTAGCAAGTATCTTTTATCAAGGGCTTGACAGAGCAGATCATGGTATTGATGTAGTTGAAAAATCAATTATTTCCTATGGTGGTGTACAGGCAGGTTTACTTGAAAAAGGATTAAGCTGGATTGCATTATTTATTGCTTTGGCTCCGATGCTTGGATTCATGGGGACTGTTATTGGTATGATTGGCGCTTTCGATGCTATCGAGGTTGCGGGTGATATTTCTCCCTCATTGGTTGCACAAGGTATTAAAGTAGCTTTGATTACAACTGTAACAGGTCTTATTGTTGCTATCATCCTTCAGATTTTTTACAACTATTGTGTTGCTAAAATTGATAGTATTATCAATAATATGGAAGATGCATCAATTTCATTATTAGACTTGTTAGTAAAACATAACATGAAAAAATAAGAACTCATGGAAAAAACAAATAGATTTGTTACCATACTTTTGTGGGCTCTTCTGGTTATTTCTGCAGTTCTTATCGTTTCATTAATGGTTAATATTAATGAAGAGGTAGAAACAGATCCTGCCATGCTAAGTTGGGTGAATTCCAATTTAATTTGGGCATACATACTTGTAGCTATTGCTGCTGGTGTTGCAATTATATCAGGATTAATGCAAGCCGTAACAGATAGAAAGGCTTTAAAAGGAGGGTTAATAGCCCTTGGTTTTTTTGCAGTAGTTGGTGTTATTTCGTATTCATTAGCTTCTGATGCAATTCCTCAGTTTGTAGGAGTTGATAAGTTTCTCAATGACGGAACATTAACAGCAAATGTGGCTAAGTTAGTAGATACTGGATTGTATGCGACATATATTCTGCTTGGATTGGCAGTATTGTCGATTGTTTTTTCTTCAGTATCTCGTTTGTTTAGATAATCTTATTCGTGGGAATAAAACAGGAAAAATTAAATTATGGCAAAAAAAACACCGGAAGTACCTGCAGCATCATTAGCTGATATCGCTTTTATGTTGCTTATCTTTTTCCTGGTAACAACCACGATGGACGTTGACAGCGGTTTAGAAAGAAGACTTCCACAATGGGTTGATCCTGATCAAATTGATGAGACGCCTCAGATTAATGAGCGTAATATCTTTGTTGTATTGGTCAACAGAAATAACGATTTGTTGGTGGAAGGCGAATATCTGAATATTGACGAATTGCGTGACAGGGCGAAAGAGTTTTTGGCAAATCCAACAAACGCGGATAATTTGCCGGAAAAAGAACCTAAGGAAATTCCATACTTTGGTGAAGTGATGGTTTCCAAGGGTGTAATCTCTTTACGAAATGACCTTGACACCAGATACGGAACATATCTCGCTGTACAAAACGAACTGGTTGCTGCCTATAATGAACTAAGGGATGAACTGGCACGGAATCATTTTGGGAAACCATATGATGAATTAGAAGGAGATCAACAGGATGCGATACGTGATATTTATCCTTTGTTGATTTCTGAAGCTGAACCTAAAGGTAAAAATGTAGGAGGAGGAAATTAATTATGAGTAAATTTAGAAAAAAAGGAGGCAAGGAATTACCTCCAATCTCAACAGCATCATTACCTGATATTGTGTTCATGTTACTTTTCTTTTTCATGGTAAGTACCACGATGCGGGAAGTAACGTATAAAGTGGAGATGCATCTTCCTGAGGCTACTGAATTGAGCAAACTTGAAAAGAAATCGCTCGTTAGTTATATTTATGTTGGAGAACCGTTGCGTCAATATCAAAAAACATTTGGTGTTGCCCCTCGTATTCAGCTAAACGATGATTTTGCAACAGTTGATGATATTCAGGATTATGTTATTGCTGAAAGAGAAGCCAGATCTGAAGAAGAAAGACCTTCTATGATTACTTCATTAAAAATAGATGAAAATACCAAAATGGGTATTGTTAATGATATTAAGCAGGAACTTCGTAAAGCTGCTGCATTGCACATTAACTATTCATCAAGGAGAAGGGTTGAAAGATAATCTTAAGTTGATATAAAAGAAAAAAGGGAGACTATTTTTAGTTTCCCTTTTTCTTTGTTATTTAATTATCAATTATTTTTCTTTCACATTCAAAATAAGATTTAATTCTTTCAATTGTTCCTCCGAAATAGGAGATGGGGAATCATTCATCACATCACGTCCTGCATTGTTTTTAGGGAATGCAATTACATCTCGAATAGAATCAAGGCCGGCAAATAACGAAACCAAGCGATCAAATCCAAAGGCAATCCCAGCGTGCGGAGGTGCTCCATACTTAAATGCATTCATAAGGAATCCAAATTGTGCTTCTGCCTGTTCTTTTGTAAAACCAAGCAGTTTAAACATTTGTGATTGCAGTTCTGAATTAAAGATTCGAACTGAACCTCCGCCTATTTCAACACCGTTTATAACAAGATCGTAAGCATTTGCCCTAACTTTGCCTGGCTCGGTTTCCAGTAACTCTATGTCTTCCTTTTTAGGAGAGGTGAATGGATGGTGCATCGCAAAGAACCGATGGGCTTCTTCGTCCCATTCCAAAAGTGGAAAATCTACTACCCAAAGTGGTTTGAATATGTTCTTGTCTTTTAATCCCAATCGTTTACCCATTTCCAGACGAAGTTCTCCCAGCGCATTTATCGTATGGGCTTTGTCTCCTGATAGAACTAAAATTAAATCTCCTGCAGAAGCACCTAGTTTCTCAGCCCATTCTTTCAGGTCATCCTCTGAGTAAAATTTATCAACTGACGATTTGAAAGAACCATCAGTATTATATTTTACATAGACCATTCCTTTGGCTCCAATCTGTGGCCGTTTTACCCAATTGGTAAGTTCATCCAGTTGCTTTCTTGAATAGTCGGCACATCCTTTGGCACAGATTGCACCAATATATTCAGCTGAATCAAAAATGGAAAAATCTTTTCCCTTTACAATGGATGAAATGTCATTGATGAGCATTTCAAAACGAATATCGGGTTTGTCAGAGCCATATTTCTCAATGGCATCTGAATACAACATGCGTGGGAAATCATCAATTTCAATTCCTTTTACTTCTTTAAAAATGTAGCGGGTTAATCCCTCAAATGTGTGAAGTACATCCTCTTGTTCCACAAATGACATTTCACAGTCAATCTGTGTAAATTCAGGTTGACGATCAGCTCGCAAATCTTCATCGCGGAAACATTTTACAATTTGATAATAACGGTCAAACCCAGCAACCATTAGCAACTGTTTTAGTTGCTGAGGCGATTGTGGCAATGCATAAAATTCTCCCGGGTTCATCCTGGAAGGGACAACAAAATCACGCGCACCTTCAGGAGTCGATTTTATCAAAACCGGAGTTTCTGTTTCAATAAAATCTTTTGAATTTAAATAAGTACGAATTACATGGGCCATTTTTGCCCTTAATTCTAAATTCTTTCTAACCGCACTTCTTCTTAAATCAAGATAGCGGTATTTCATGCGGATATCATCGCCTCCATCCGTATCATCCTGGATGGTAAACGGTGGAACCTCCGAAGGATTTAAAACAGTGATTTTGGATAAAGCAATTTCAATATCACCAGTTGAAATATTTTTGTTTTTACTCGAGCGTTCCCTTACTTCTCCAGTGGCCTGTATAACAAATTCACGACCCAATTCATCGAGTTGTTTAGACAAAGCTGCATCTGAATTTTCATCCACAACCAATTGCGTTATTCCATATCGATCGCGTAAGTCAATGAAAGTCATTGCTCCCAAGTCACGAATTCGTTGAACCCATCCTGAAAGGGTTACCGTAGTTTCCACATTGTCAATTCGAAGTTCTCCACACGTATGTGTTCTGTACATGATATCTTTTTTTGTTTTGGTTGCGAAAATAAGAAGATTTTAGCAATTTCATCCTGAATTTTAGCAGCCATTTTAAGAGAAATATGATTGAACCTTTTAATGATGAGTATTTTATGAAAAAAGCGTTTTCCGAAGCGCTTTTAGCTTTTGATGAGGGAGAGGTGCCTGTTGGCGCTGTTGTTGTTTCTAATCAAAAAATTATTGCACGTGCACACAATTTAACAGAAACTTTAAATGATGTTACAGCGCATGCAGAAATGCAGGCGATAACTGCAGCCGCCAATCTGCTTGGTGGTAAGTATTTGAATGATTGTGTTTTGTATGTTACAGTCGAGCCTTGTGTAATGTGTGCTGGAGCGCTGGGGTGGTCCCAAATAGGGAAGATTGTTTATGGTGCGGCTGATGCGAAACGTGGATTTAATAAGTTTGCTTCGAAGGCCTTGCATCCAAAAACAGAAGTTGTGTCAGGCATTCTTGAAACCGAATGTGGTGAGTTAATGCAGGAATTTTTTCGCCAGAAACGATAAATTTTATTTTTTTACAACGATTTCAAATCCTATGGTTTTTAAATCTTTCCAGAAATTTGGATATGATTTTGTAACCACCATCGGATCGTCTATTGAAAAATTGAACCCGGCAACTGCCATTGGAGCAAAAGCAAGCGCCATCCTGTGGTCGTGATATGTTTTTATGTCAGGTAACTTTTCGGTCGAAAGAGAATTGATTGTGCCATTCCACGCGAGTTCGCCATGTCCCGGTTCTGTAAGTTTTGCTCCAAATTTTGACAATTCGTTTTGTAGCGCAGCGATTCGATCTGTTTCCTTAATTTTTAATGTTTTTAACCCGGTAAAATGAAATGGGATTTGTTTAGCCACACACAAGCAAGCCATTGTTTGTGCAATATCAGGATTTTCAATAAAATCAAGTTCTAACTTCTGTGGCTCTTTGTTTTCTTGTTTTGAAAGTAAAACTCCATTTTCTTTTTGAGTTGATAAAATACCAAATTGCTCAAACCACTTTGCGATATTGGCATCTCCCTGTAAACTTTCAAGTTGAAGATTTTCCAGAAGAATTTCTCCTTTTTCGGCTAATGCAAGTATTTGATACCAGTAAGATGCCCCGGACCAGTCGGCCTCAACTGTGAAATCCATGGGAAAGTAATTCTGTTCCGGTACCGTAATTTCATTTCCTTCCCACTCGTATTGAATGCCAAATTTTTGCATCAACTTCAACGTGAGATCAATGTAAGAACTCGAAGTTATATTTCCTGTTAATCTGATAGTTAATCCGTTTTCTATTGTTGGAGCAATCATTAGAAGGGCAGAAATATACTGGCTTGAAATACTTCCATCTAATTCAAGTATTCTCCCCTTTAAATGAGAACCATAAATTTTCAGCGGGGGACAACCCTCTGTTTCCATATATTCAATTTTTGCACCAAGTTGGTTTAAGGCATCTACAAGAATTTTTATAGGACGTTGTTTCATTCGTTCAGAACCTGTAATTTCCCATTCACCAACAATTTTTGCCAGAAAGGCAGTGAGAAAACGCATGGCCGTTCCTGCA
Source organism: uncultured Draconibacterium sp. (assembly GCA_963677235.2). Taxonomy (GTDB): domain Bacteria; phylum Bacteroidota; class Bacteroidia; order Bacteroidales; family Prolixibacteraceae; genus Draconibacterium. The sequence goes on from CAXXPP010000001.1 coordinate 432,984, forward strand.
TGTCCAATATCGAATTTGTTGGTATTCGAATATAAAGCGGAAAACAGAACCTTGGTGTCATCACTATCCGATAGATTTTTTATAGGATAGGGACTAAAGCAAAGAGAGCTGATAATTAAAACACGGTTGCTTAAACTTTTTGATGCTGGTAAATTTATCGCTCCTGAAATATTTGTTATGTTGGCCGAAATTTGGTATTTCATTTTCCTTGCTGCTCTTCTTTGTTATATATTTTTATAATAATTTAATGCTTCATAAATCAATTCTTTTTCACAATTCTGATTGATTTCAATTTTCCCGATGGCGGGGAGAAGTGTAAAATTTATTCTTCCCGATTCATTTTTTTTGTCGTGTGTCATCAGTTCAAAAAGACGGGCAAAATCATTTTCTGAGATTTCAAATTTCCCATAGATACTTAACAACCATTGGTTATGTTCTTCAAAATTATTTTGGGGAAAGTGGCATTTTTTTACAGAAAGAAAAAGTTCCACAATCATTCCGTAAGCTACAGCATAACCATGTAAAATTGGGCGGTTTTGTTCCATTGCCAGACTTTCAAATGCATGGCCAACGGTATGTCCGTAATTCAGTGCTTTGCGGATGTTGCTTTCAGTAAGATCGTTGCTTACAAAATATTCTTTCACGCTTACTGAATGCCTTATGATTTCCTGTAAAAAATCGTAATTAATATTCTCAAAGTCAAAATTTCTTAATTCTCTCAGATGTTCAGGACTATGAATCAGGCCGTGTTTTATCATTTCTGCAAAACCGGAAATAAAGTTTTGTCTGTCAATGGTTTTCAGAAAATCTGTATTAATGATAACTGCTACCGGCTCTTTAAAAGTACCAATTTCGTTTTTTAACCGGTTAAAATTTATTCCGGTTTTCCCTCCAACCGACGCATCAACCTGTGAAAGTAATGTTGTTGGAACATTCAGAAAATCAATACCCCGTTTAAAAGTGGTTGCTGCAAAACCAGCTAAATCGGTAAGCATTCCACCTCCAATATTGATCAATAGCGATTTTCTGTCGCCACCATTCATGGAAAGGAATTCCCATATTTTTAAAACTGAATCGATTTTTTTGTTGCTTTCACCTGAAGGAATTACTACTTTTTTAATTCCATGTTTTGCAAAGAATTCATCATATTTTGATACCCAAAGTTTGTTGACAATTTCTTCTGTGGCTAAAAAAACTCTTCCGTTTGTATACTTTTTAACCCATTCCGAGAGTTCTTCCTCCAACTGACGGCTGTAAATTATTTTGGAATATATTTTTGAATTTCCCATACTTAGCTGCTAAATTGCGGTAAAGTTAAAATATTTTTGTTTTTACTTTTTTGAAACCTTTTCCAGATATTGAATTTTAGAAATTAGATAATAACGCATGAAGATTGAAAATAAAAAACGAGTACAAAAATTGCGCAAGCTGTTTTATATGGTGAGTGTTTTTATTGCTGTTGTTACTCTTACTTTATTTCTTCTCGATTTTACTATATATGGAATTGCAGCAATAGGAATTTTTGCAATTTGGTTTCTTTATTTTCAGGTTTCTGACTATAACTACATTTACTATAATGATGCAAATAATAAAATTCTACTGAGATATTATAAAGCTATTCGTTTTGGAAAAGGCGAATACAATTCCATTGAATTTCCGGTGTATATGCTTCAAAATGCTTATTTTGAGAATTCTATGGCAGGAAAGATGTCAGACATAACGTTTATTGTTAAAACAAAAAGAGGAATGGCTGAATATCCGTCAGTGAGTATTACTGGACTTTCTAAGGAGGAAAGGAGGCAGCTTCAGGAAGCTCTGAATAAAATTATGGGAATTTAATTTTAACCCTTAAACACAAAAAATGGACGAGAAAATTATTAGTAAAATAGCACTTTCTATGATTCCCGGTGTAGGAGGAGTTCTCGCCCGAAATTTGGTTGCTTATGTTGGAAGCGTAGAAGGAGTTTTTAAAGAAACAGAAAAGTCACTACAAAAAATCCCCGGAATTGGTAAAGTAAATGCCAAAAGCATTAAACGGAAAGATATTTTTGAACGGGCTGAAAAGGAACTTGAGTTTATTCAGAAAAAGAATATTGATGTAATCTTTTATACAGAAAAAAACTATCCGCGAAGGCTAAAAGCTTGTGTAGATGCACCGGTTTTGATTTATACAAAAGGAAATTTAAGTCTGGATGAACAGCGGATAATATCGATTGTTGGAACCCGAAATGCAACTGAATATGGGAAACAAGCAACTGATGAGTTAATTCAACAATTTTCGGAACGTAAATATCCTATTGTCGTTATTAGCGGCCTTGCTTATGGGGTTGATGTCCAGGCGCATAAATCAGCATTAAAATATAATGTACCAACGGTTGGCGTTGTAGCCCATGGCCTTGATAAACTTTATCCCACATTGCATAAGGAAATTGCTTTGAAAATGCTGGAGAATGGTGGATTGGTTACTGATTTCCCCAGTGGTACGAAGATAGACCCTCCTAACTTTCTGCGCAGAAACAGAATAATAGCAGGGTTAGCCGATGCCACTATTGTTGTAGAGTCAGCTGAAAAAGGAGGTGCACTGGTTACTGCCGATATCGCCTTTTCGTACAATCGGGATGTTTTTGCGTTTCCTGGCAGAGCAGAAGATAACTACTCAAAAGGTTGTAATAAACTTATCCGGAATAATGGTGCGAGTTTAATTACGGGAATTGATGATTTGGAGTTTTTTATGGGGTGGGAAATGGAAGAAAAGAGAAACGTTGTACAGCCCAGTTTGTTTGTCGATTTAACCGGGGAAGAAGAAAAAATAGTGACCCTCCTAAAAGAAAACGGAGAACTTTTTATCGATCAGATTTCAAGTGAACTTGGGTTCCCTGTGAGTAGAATTTCTGCGATGTTATTAAATCTTGAATTTAAAAATGTACTTGTTGCTCTTCCCGGAAAAATGTACAAGTTGAGGTAGTTGATTGATTTTGCTATTTTTGCTGCATGAAAAAATCCTTTGAAGATTTAAAAATATCGAAAGCCATTTTAAAGGCATTGGATGAAATAGGTTTTGTTGAACCAACTCCTATTCAGCAGAAAGCAATTCCTAAAATTAATTCAGGAGTGAATGTGGTGGGAATTGCCCAAACCGGAACCGGGAAAACTGCAGCATATCTTTTACCCTTATTTACCAGGCTAAAAAAGGCAGAAGGTATTGATCCCCGGGTAGTAATTCTAGTGCCTACACGTGAACTTTCTATTCAGGTTGGAGAAGATGTGGAAGAGTTAACTAGTTATTCTGATTTAAGACATGCTGCAATTTTTGGAGGAATTGGGTGGACAAAACATGCTGAACTTGTTACTCCCGGAATCGATATTTTAATTGCGACACCAGGGCGACTATGGGATTTGTACCGGGCTGGGGTACTTTCTTTGAAGAAAGTGAAATATTTGGTAATTGATGAAGCTGATCGAATGCTCGACATGGGATTTTTACCCCAGTTACGACAACTTCAGGAGATAATTCCGCGCCGCAGGCAAAACCTGCTTTTTTCAGCAACTTTCCCCGAAATTGTAGAAAAAATGGTTGAAGAGTTTTTGGATCATTATGAAAAAATAGGGGTCGCACCATCGGCAACGCCGGTAGAGTTGGTTACGCAAAAAGCTTATAAAGTTCCAAACTACAGAACAAAGCTGAATCTGATTCAGTATTTACTGAAAGACGAAAAAAAATTTTCACGGGTTATTATTTTTGTGAAAACAAAAGAACATGCTGAAGGAGTCTTTAAAGTAATCAAACGAAAGGCTGAAGGAGAGAAGCGGATTTTGCATTCAAATAAGGCGCAAAATACCCGAATAAATGCCATTCAAGCTTTTAAAGCTGGCGAGATTCGGATATTAATCTCAACCGATGTTTCGGCTAGGGGGCTGGATGCAAGTTTGGTGAGCCATGTAATTAATTTTGATATTCCGAATAATTATGATGATTACATTCACCGAATAGGAAGAACAGCACGTGCCGGAAATAAAGGCGACGCTATTACTTTAATTGAACCTTCGGATGAATGGCACCTGGGAAAGATTGAGGAGCTGATCCGAATGGAAATTCCTATTGAAGAAATTCCAGGGGAAGTTGAAGTTGTAGAAACTGATTTTGAAGAAAACCAAAAACAACTGAGGGAAATCGATCGTCAGCGAAAAATTGATGATCCTACTTATCAGGGGGCATTTCATGAAAAGAAAAAACGAACCGGGGCAAAAAAATCTTATGAAGATAAATTTAAACGCACAAAAACGCGACAGAAACGCTCGAAAAGGAAAGGTAGGTAAAGTCGTATTCTACATTTTATAATATAAAAAATCTTATTGCTAGATTTCTATACCGAATTTATAGCTTCTACCGGATCGAGTTTTGCGGCAGAACGCGCTGGCATTAATCCTGCAATAAAACCAATAACGCTGGAAATCATCAATCCTTTTACAATATTTCCAACCGTTAAAATAATGGTGAATTCAGTTGCGTACGAGACGATTTGCGTGCCAATAAAAATCAGGATTAGCCCAACAATCCCGCCTATCAAAGAAAGTACAATCGCCTCAAAAATAAATTGCAACAAAATAAAATAACGTTTGGCTCCCAACGATTTTTGGATACCGATAATTTTGGTCCGTTCTTTTACCGATACAAACATAATGTTCGCAATTCCGAAACCTCCTACCAAAATGGAAAATCCTCCAATTATGGCACCTGCCATATTTATTACCCCAAAGAGTTGTTCGAACTGGTTCGAAATAAGGTTAACTTCATTTAATGCAAAGTCGTTCTCTTCTACCGGTTTCAGACGATGGATGTTACGCATAATTCCTTGCAATTCGGCCATGAATTCGTCTTTGTCGGAATTTTCTTTTGCTTTTACACAAATGGTTTGGCCCCGGTCGCGGTCGCGCACGTCTATCATATAAAATGATTTTATTGCTGAGATTTGGATGTATTTATCCATACTGGTGCCAAACATATCTTGTCCCATTTTTTTGTATACTCCGATGATTCGGAATTTGTAGCCCTGTATTTTAATTGTTTTCCCTATTGGATTTACGTCTTCGAATAATTGATGGGCAATTTCATCTCCAATAATAGTAACCGGTGCTCCCGAATTCATTTCCATTTCGGTAAAATACCGGCCTTGGGCAAGTTCCAGGTTCCAAACATCGTATAACGAATGAGAGGTCGCTAAAATGGTTGCATTTTCCAGTTTGTCGGAACCAGATTGAACGGTTCTTGAAAAGCCAAAAAAGAAAACCGCATTGTCGATAGTGTTGCCCATACGAACAAGTTCTTCTGTTTCTTCAAGTGTTGGAGAGGGGCGGTTCAGATATTTCCACCAGGGATATTCGGTTTCTCCTTCTGGTGGCGTCCATGGCCATTTTTGAATATATACCATGTCGCTTCCCAATGAATTCAAACTTTCTTTAATAAATCTTTCCATGGAATCGATAACTGTAAAAACCGAAATAATGGCAAAAATTCCAATTGTAATACCTAAAAGCGAAAGCAGTGTTCGTAACTTATTTGCAGTAAGCGAACCAAAGGCAAAACTAAAGCTTTCGAATATGAGTCGTAATAGCAGCATCGAGATAATTTATTCAGGTCTAAAAATACAACTTGTCTGAATTTTTAAAATCAAATTCATTAAAAAAGTCAATTTTCTTATTAGTGTGTTTTTTTTGTAATGATTACAGTTTATATTTAGTATTGAAAGAAAACATAAAAAATCGGGAAGAAAATTTTTTATCCTTTTGTTTTTTTAACAATATCTGCATTGAATTTTTTATCTTTGCATTCGAATCCGAAAAATGGAATAAATGGCTGATAATAAAAAAATTAAGACTGCTTTGGTTTCAGTTTTTCACAAAGAAAATCTGGATGCGATAATTAAAACGTTAAATGAACTGGATGTAAAAATTTTAAGTACAGGAGGAACAAAAAGTTTTATTGAATCACTGGGAGTTCCGGTAACATCAGTTGAAAGCCTTACTGGTTACCCTTCAATTTTGGGTGGTCGTGTAAAAACGCTTCACCCAAAGGTTTTTGGTGGAATTCTGTCACGCCGTGATAACCAGGGAGATGTGAGCCAGCTGACTGAATATGAAATTCCTGAGATTGATTTGGTAATTGTAGATTTGTATCCGTTTGAAGACACCGTTGCTTCAGGAGCAGAAGAGCAGGATATAATTGAAAAAATAGATATAGGTGGAATTTCCCTGATTCGGGCAGCTGCCAAAAATTTTAAAGATGTTGTTATTGTGCCGTCTCAAAAAGAATATCAGCCATTGCTTGATTTGTTAAATGAGAAAAAAGGTGCGTTTTCGATGGCCGACAGAAAGTGGTTCGCAGGAAAAGCATTTGGCGTTTCATCACATTACGACGCCGCTATTTTTGGATATTTCAACCAGAAAGAAGATGCCGGAACAGAACGAATCAGCCTGAATGGTGGTGATGTACTCCGTTATGGCGAAAATCCACATCAAAAGGCCACATTTTTTAAATTTAATAATTCACCCGGCGAAAATACTTTGGCAAATGCAAAAGTATTGCAAGGGAAAGCACTTTCTTACAATAATATGCTTGATGCTGATGCTTCCTGGAAATCAGCCAGTGATGCTTTTCATTCTGTAAAACATATTAATAATAAAGTTGCTGTTTCAGTAATAAAACATTTAAACCCTTGTGGCCTGGCAGTTACCAATGATATTTTAAAATCGCTGGAATTGGCATGGGCTGGCGATCCTATTAGTGCTTACGGAAGTATCATCTGTTTTACCGATACGGTTACAAAAGAAGTTGCTGAATGGTTTGGGAAAAAATTTGTTGAAATTATTATTGCTCCCGAATTTACAGAAGATGCTCTGGAGATATTCAGCAAAAAGAAAAATTTGCGGTTGCTGGTAACTCCGGTGAAAGATGAAATTACAGGAGAAAAATTATATCGTTCAATAAGCGGAGGAATGCTTGTTCAAGATGAAGATGAAGGTGTAGATACCGAATTTAAAAATGTAACAGAACGTCCGTTTGAATCCGGAAAATTGAATCTGGCAAAATTTGGTGTAACTGCATGTAAACATTTAAAGAGTAATTCAATTGCTATTGTCACTGAGAACGAAGACGGTTCATTTTGGCTAACCGGTGCCGGAATGGGGCAGCCAAACAGGCTTGATAGTCTTAGACAACTTACAATGCCTCGTTTTAAGATGAAAGAAGGACTTGATATTGAAAGTTCAGTTTTAATTTCAGATGCATTTTTCCCATTTCGCGACAGTATTGAAGCTGCTAACGAATATGGCGTAAAGTATATTATTGAACCCGGTGGAAGTATTCGTGATGATGAGGTAATTGAAGCCTGTAACGAATTTGGCATTGCTATGGCATTTACAGGCAGAAGACATTTCAAACATTAACAATAAACTGGATATTATTTAGTTTAAATAAGTATTTAAATTAATATGGGATTATTTTCATTTTTAACACAGGAGATTGCAATTGACCTGGGAACAGCCAATACAATTATCATTCATAACGATAAAATTGTAGTTGATGAGCCTTCGATTGTTGCCATTGATTTAAAAACTGAGAAAATGGTGGCAATAGGAGAAAAAGCCAGGCAGATGCAGGGGAAAACGCACGCGAACCTGAAAACAATCAGGCCACTGCGCGATGGTGTAATTGCAGATTTTAATGCTGCTGAGCAGATGATTCGGGGAATGATTAAGATGATTAATCCCAAGTCAAGAATGTTTTCTCCGGCTCTGAAAATGGTAATATGTATTCCTTCAGGAAGTACAGAAGTTGAGATTCGGGCAGTTCGAGATTCATCGGAGCATGCAGGCGGACGTGAGGTTTATATGATTTATGAACCACTGGCTGCAGCTATTGGGATTGGTCTTGATGTTGAAGCCCCTGAAGGAAATATGGTGGTTGATATTGGTGGGGGAACAACCGAGATTGCTGTAATTTCGCTGGGAGGTATTGTTACCAATAAATCGATTCGTATCGCAGGAGATGATTTGACTGCTGATATTATGGAATATATGAGGCACCAACACAATATTAAAATTGGAGAACGTACAGCCGAGGAAATAAAAATTCATGTAGGGTCTGCGTTATCACAACTAAAAGAACCGCCGCCGGATTATGTTGTGCAAGGACCAAACCAAATGACAGCACTGCCAATTGAAGTACCGGTTTCATATCAGGAAATTGCCCACTGTCTGGAAAAATCAATATCTAAGATTGAAACGGCTGTGTTGAGTGCTATGGAACAAACTCCGCCGGAATTGTATGCCGATATCGTAACCAAAGGGATATGGCTTGCCGGGGGAGGTGCTTTGTTAAAGGGACTGGATAAGCGACTCTCCGATAAAATCGGAATTCCATTTCACATTGCGGAAGATCCTTTGAGGGCTGTTGTTCGCGGAACCGGGATAGCATTAAAGAATGTAGATAAATTCTCTTTCCTGATCAGATAACGGTCAGGATTTTTTTTCATACCACATGAGGAGTTTATTCAGGTATTTAATTCAAAATTACGGTTTTTTCCTTTTTATTTTTTTGGAAATAATCGCATTATTTTTTGTGTTTAATTATAATAATTATCAAAAAGTAATGTACCTGAACTCGTCTAGTGCAGTTACCGGAGCAATTTACAATTCTTTTAATTCCGTATTTAGTTATTTTAGCCTGGCAAAAGTTAATGAAGAATTAGCGGCTGAAAATGCAAAACTAAGATCACACCTGAAAGAAGATAACGAGGAATTAAAAACAATTGTGGAAAATGAAAACACTGCTTTTGTTTCTGAGGACTCTGCACTTTTTCGGTTTGTTTCTGCCAAGGTTATAAATAATTCGGTAAACAAACCCTTTAACTATATTACTTTAAATAAAGGAAGAAAGGACGGAATTAAACCCGACCAGGGAATAATTACCTCCGATGGAATAGTGGGGGTCATAACTGACGTTTCAGAATCTTATTCTGTGGGGTTATCTTTGTTAAACCAACGATGGAGTGTTTCGGCAAAATTGAAAAAGAATGGCTTTTTAGGATCCTTGCTTTGGAGTGGCGATGATTATCGTTATGCAGAACTCATGGAAATACCTTTTCATGTTGAATTAACATTGGGTGATACAGTAACCACAAGTGGTTATTCTTCTATTTTCCCGGAAGGGATTATGATTGGAACCATACAGGATTTCAATAAACCTTCAGGAGAAAATTATTATGAGATTGAAGTAAAACTTATAACCAATTTCAAAGCCCTTTCCTATGTTGAAGTCATTGAAAATTTACATAGGGAAGAAATTAAAGAACTGGAGAATTTAACACAGGAAAATGAGAGGGGGAATTAACTATTTTATCATGTTTGTTGGCCTGGTTCTGGTTCAGGTTCTGGTATTGAATCAGATTCAGATTAATGGTTATATCAACCCTTACATTTATATTTTATTTGTAATGTTACTTCCGTTAAATTCTCCTCGTTATATTGTATTACCACTTGCATTTATTTTGGGATTAACAGTGGATGTTTTTTCCAATAGTTTAGGAATTCATGCAGCAGCTACAACATTTGTCGCATATGTGAGGCCTTTGGTAAACAGATCGGTTTCTACTCACGACGAAGACAGGAGTGATTATCCGGGAATGAAGTACAATGGTTTTAGCTGGTTTTTATATTACACAATAATAATGGTGCTTTTGCATCACTCCGTATTATTCTTTTTGGAAATTTTCACTTTTGCTGATTTTTTTCAAACCCTTTATCGGATTGTTTTAAGTTCTCTTTTTTCAATTTTTATTATAGTTTTAAGCCAGTTTGTCATTTTCAGGGACTAATTTTGTAACGTGGATAATTTATCGAAGAGGAGTTATATTATTATTGCCATATTTGCAGTGGTTGGCTTTATCTATGTCATCAGGTTGTTTAGCTTACAGGTTCTGAACAAGACCTATAAACAATTTGCAACTAATAACATATTACGGGAAGTTGTACAATATCCTGCACGAGGTTTAGTTTATGACCGGAATGGAAAACTACTTGTGATTAATCAGGCCGCTTTTGATTTGTTAATTACTCCGCGTGAGGTGAAAACTTTCGATACTCTGCAACTTTGCAATTTACTCGAAATCACAAAAGAAGAATTGGATGTCAAAATACAGGATGCCAAAGATTACTCCTGGTATAAACCTTCTATTCTGGTAAAACAAATTTCTCCGGAAAATTATGCGAATTTACAGGAGCAATTGTATAAATTCAGGGGGTTTCATACGCAATCGAGAACGCTGAGAGAGTATGAAACTAACGCTGCAGCACATGTGCTCGGCTATGTTGGTGAAGTTACCGCTGATGATATTAAAAATGGTAGTTATTACAGCATGGGTGACTACATTGGCGTGAGCGGAATTGAGAAAACATATGAGGAGGAGCTCAGAGGGGTTAAAGGCGTAAAGAAATATTTGGTTGATGTTCATAACCGTATTCAAGGAAGTTTTTTGGACGGGCAGGAAGATGTTCCTGCACAGATTGGGAAAAATGTAATTTCTTCCCTGGATTTGAATTTACAATTGTACGCAGAAAAATTATTTCAGAATAAAATAGGGAGTGTGGTCGCAATTGAACCTTCCACAGGAGAAATACTTGCGATGGTTAGTGCCCCGACTTACGATCCCGGATTACTGGTAGGCCGTGTAAGGGGCAGTAATTATACAAAGCTGGTTGCCGATTCACTGAAGCCACTTTTTAACAGAGCTCTTCTTGCCGAGTACCCCCCAGGTTCTACCTTTAAAATCATGAATGTTCTTATTGGATTTCAGGAACAAGCCATTAATTTAGATACGCGTTTTTCATGTTCAGGTCCTGTTTCTGTTCCTATTGTTTGTACCCATAATCATGTTACCCCGTTAGGGCCTATTCAAGCCATAAAAGAATCATGTAACCCTTTTTTGTGGAATACGTTTCGTGCAATAATTAATAATGCAAAAACGTCTGCCGAAGGGTTTAAGAAATGGAGAGAATATGTTCAAAGCTTTGGTCTGGGCAAAAAATTGGGCTCTGATCTACAATATGAAAATAAAGGAAATGTTCCGACTGAAGAGTATTATAACCGAATATACGGGGCAGGAAGATGGAACGCATTAACTGTTCGTTCGCTAGCAATAGGGCAGGGGGAATTGGGAATTACGCCCTTGCAACTGGCAAATTATTGTGCGGCTATTGCTAATCGTGGTTATTATTATATTCCTCATGTTGTGAGAGAAATTGAGGGAGAAGAATTAAAAGACGACTTTAAATCAAAAGTAATTACAGGTATTTCGGAAAAATATTTTCCCCCGGCTATTGAAGGAATGCAGAGGGTAGTTGAAACAACAAATGCCGCGCCACTAATTCGAATTCCAGGCATTGAAATGTGTGGCAAAACAGGGACAGTACAAAATCCACATGGAGAAGATCATTCCGCATTTATGGCCTTTGCCCCTAAAGATAATCCTAAAATTGCCATTTCTGTATATGTTGAAAATAGTGGTTACGGTGCTACTTATGCTGCCCCTATTGCAAGTTTACTGGTTGAGAAATATTTAAATGGAGAAGTTTCTGATAGCCGGAAATGGATTGAAGAACGAATGCTGAACATTGATTTGATACATCAAAAACACGAGAACTAACATGCCAAAAAGAAATAGTTTATGGGCAAATATTGACTGGGTAACTGTTTTGTTATTTCTTGTTTTGATGTTTTTGGGATGGTTTAATATTTATGCAGCTGTATATAATCCGGAAAGCCAAAGTATTTTGGATGTGTCACAACGATATGGGAAACAATTGATATGGATAGGTGCAGCACTGGCTCTGGGATTTTTAATCTTACTTGTCGAAACAAATTTTTATGTGTTCTTTTCTTATATAATTTATGGTTTTTTCATCTTACTACTCATTCTGGTGTTGTTTCTAGGAAAAGAAATTAATGGGGCAAGATCCTGGTTTGACATTGGTGGAGTGCGGCTACAACCCTCTGAATTTGGGAAGTTCGCAACTGCTTTGGCTCTGTCGAGGTACATGAGTTCATTTGGTTTTAAATTACAGCGCTTGAAGTCTATCATTGTAATTATGCTCATTATTTTAGTTCCTTCTTTTTTTATTTTGCTCCAGAACGATACAGGCTCTGCGTTGGTTTATTTCGCATTTGTATTGGTACTGTTTAGAGAAGGATTGTCTGGAATAATACTATTCTTTGGCTCTCTGGTTGCCCTGCTTTTTGTTCTGGCTCTGGTACTTTCAAATTTTGTGTTAAATGCAGTTTTGGTTGGAGCTGCCTGTGCTGTTTTTTTGATAATGAATTCACGGCTAAAACAATTTGGAGTTATATTGATGATTTTTGCCGCTAGTATTGGCATTTCCTGGGTCGTTAATAAAAGTATTTCAACGAAATATCAACCCGCCGATTTTTTATTTGCCGGCTCATTATTAGGGGCTGTAATCGTTCTGGTTTACAGTGTTCGTAAGAAACTAAGAAATTATATTCTGGTAACTTTGGTTTTAATTGGCGGGCTACTTTTTAGTGCATCGGTCGATTATGCTTTTACCAATTTATTAGAACCACATCAACAAGTAAGAATTAACGAGCTGCTGGGTATAGAATCTAATCCCCAGGGAGCCGGATATCACGTGAATCAAAGTAAAATTGCCATTGGCTCAGGTGGTTTTTGGGGGAAGGGATATTTAAACGGGACGCAAACAAAATTTGATTTTGTTCCTGAACAAAGTACTGATTTTATTTTTTGTACTGTTGGTGAAGAATGGGGGTTTGCCGGAACATTAGTTCTGATAGGTTTATTTTTAACCTTGTTTGTGCGTTTAGTGCTCCTGGCTGAACGACAACGATCCGGATTTTCGAGAATTTACGGATACTCTGTAGCGGTAATCCTGTTTTTTCATTTTATGGTTAATATTGGTATGACTATTGGCGTTATGCCAGTTATCGGGATTCCTCTTCCTTTCTTTAGTTACGGTGGATCTTCGCTGTGGTCTTTCACTATTCTTTTGTTCATTTTTATTCGTTTGGATGCAAGCCGGTTGGATCACTTGTCAAATTAGCATCTGATATCCATTTTTTACATTTTTTTTAACCCTCTTTTTTTGTATATTTGGGCAACTTAAAAGAAAAATCAAAAAAAATATCGCTCTATTTGAATGTCTCTAAGGAGGCATATATATGGCTTACTGGCTTAAAATAGTTCTTTAAAATCATTATTAATGAAGTTTAAACCGTATTCTTTACATAATTTCAGAGAAATACCGCAAATTGAAAACTTATCGGAAGAACAAAAATTCAATATTGAAGTAGTAGGAACTGTTCTTCCTTTCAGAACCAATAATTATGTTGTACATAAATTAATAGACTGGGATAACTTTGAAAAAGACCCGTTTTTTATTTTAAATTTTCCGCAAAGGGAAATGCTTGACAACGAAAGTTTCAATCGGATTGCAACATTGCTGAAAAATAAAGCTCCAAAGCCATTCATACAAAAAGAAGTTACAAAAATCAGGTTAAAATTAAATCCAAATCCCGCAGCACAGGAAAGTAATGTTCCTGTTTTTGAAGGAGAACGACTCAATGGAATTCAACATAAATACAGGGAAATTATGTTGTTTTTTCCATCGCAGGGACAAACTTGCCATGCCTATTGTACATTTTGTTTTCGGTGGCCGCAGTTTGCACTAAATGAGTTTAAGTTTGCCATGAAGGAAGCAGATACCATGATTCGGTATTTAAAAGCAAATCCAGAGATAACAGATGTTCTTTTTACAGGTGGAGATCCGGCTGTTATGAAAACCAAATTTTTCAAAGAATATTTTAATGCTCTGATTGATGCAGGCATTCCGCATTTGAGAAACATAAGAATTGGAACAAAATCACTGGCTTACTGGCCTTACCGCTACACTAGCGATGATGACGCTGATGATTTATTACGTCTTTTTGAAAAGGTTAAAAAGAGGGGGATAAACATTGCAATGATGGCTCATTTTAATCATCCCGGAGAATTAAAAACGAAAGAAGTTAAAAAGGCCATTAAAAGATTGATTGAAGCAGGAGTGCAAATTCGCTCACAGTCGCCACTACTAAGAAATATTAACGATAGTTCAAATATTTGGGCTGAAAATTGGAAAGAACAGGTAAAACAGGGAGTAATTCCATACTATATGTTTATTGCACGAGACACAGGCGCACAGGATTATTTCGCTGTAACTTTAAATCGTACGTGGCAGATTTTCAGAAATGCGTATAACCAGGTAAGCGGAATTCATCGGACAGTGAAAGGGCCAAGTATGTCCTGCAATCCCGGGAAAGTTCAAATTGTAGGTGTTTCGGAAATAAATAATCAGAAAGTTTTTGTTTTGAATTTTCTTCAGGGGCGGGATTCAAGTTGGGTCGGAAAACCATTCTTTGCGAAATTTAATCCGAACGCTATTTGGTTTGATGATTTGGAGCCGGCTTTTGGTGAAACCAGTTTCTTTTTCGAAGATTTGTATTACGAATTACATGCATAAAATCTAAAAGCCTGCAATTGAGTTTGGCTTTTTTATTTCGATTTGATGAACTTGTGATACAAATTGTACCATTTCAGACATGAAACACGAAAAATTATTTTCAAAAAAATCCAGGTTGTCAGTCATAATTTGTATTGCTTTTTCCGAGTTTTCAGGCAACGAGGTATAGCGACTCATAATCGCTAGCGTTTTCTGAATGCCTTCTACGGTAGCATAAGATTCCAGCCGTCTATTTTGAATCAAAAAAGGGAGAAAACCCTGAACTCGTTTAGGTAAATGCAAAAACTGTGACAATAATACAGCGTGTACTTTCCTGGTGAAATTCCTTAGGTTGATGTTGGAATATAAATGCCAGTTCCGTGCTAAAAAATGATCATAAAGAAGATCAATAACAATTCCGGCATGTAATCCATAATCGGGTAGTAAATATTGTTTGGCTTCCCGGAAATACTGGTTTGTATCGGTGAAAAAGTCAATTTGCCGATGTAATAAAATTCCTTTTTGAACAGATTCAGGATAAGTCAGGTAACTTTTTCCTTTTACATAATCGCCAATAAAATTGCCTGTAAGAATATTTTCGTCATCTCCGGAGAGGTATAAATGTGCCAAATAATTCATAATCAAAAAAGTAAACGGGCGAGCAGATAAAATGTTTTGTTTTTCCTGTTATTTCTCTTTGTTCTCTATTTTTATTTTATTACAAATCTTTATGATTTGAAATTTGAATCGTTTTTCAATTATAACTATTTTTGCGCACTGACTAATTATCGATGGGAAAAAAGATTGTTGCATTCGGAGAAGTTGTATGGGATTTACTACCTAATGGAAAAGTACTGGGAGGAACTCCATCGAATATGGTTTTTAGAAGCAATTCATTTGGCGAAGAAGGTTATTTGCTTTCACGTATTGGTGATGATAAATTAGGGCACGCCGCTTTGAATAAACTAACTGAATTAGGAATATCGGACGAAAATGTTCAGATCGATTCTGTTTTTCCTACCGGAACTGTAAACATCGCTTTTGATGAAAAAGGAGACCCTATCTATAATGTAACTCTTGATGTAGCTTTTGATCATATTGAATTCTCTGCTGAAGCCTTGAAACTGGCGCGAAATGCCGACTGTTTATTTTTTGGGTTGTTGCCCCAACGTTTCGGCCTGTCGAAAAATACCATTCGGGAATTGATTAAAGAATCACCTGATTCATTAAAATTTTTTGATTTAAAGCTATTCGAACATTTTTTTGATGTGACCGTTGTTAATTTTTTGCTTAAAAATTCAAACATTGTTCGTATTAAAGAAAAAGAAATTGATTTTTTGGCGGAAAGGCTTGAGATATTACCCGCAAACCTCGAAGATTTTGGCGCTTTACTTTCTGAAAAATATAGAAAATTAGATCTTGTGCTTGTTACACGAGGTCAAAATGGAATTTTTGCTTTTAGCAAAAAGCAAGGTGCATTTTGGATTTCGGGTTATAATATTGCAATGAAGGATAATATCGGCTCGGGAATGGCTTTTTCCGCCGGATTTTTACATTATTACCTCAATGGGAAATCAATTGAAGATGCATTGGAATTTGGCAACGCTGCCGGTGCATTAAATACTTCCAAACGCGGTGCTACTGCTATTTTCAATAAAAAAGATGTACTTCAGTTTATGAAAAATAATTCAAAGCGCAAATTGAGCTTGTAGAATTATCATAAATGTTTTTTTCTTATAAACAATATTTTTAAACATCTGGTATTTAGTAACCTGTGATGTGTTTTTTGTGTTTAAATGTAAAAATGTAAAGTTTGATTTTATAGTTGAACACATAAATTTTTAAGCATGAAAACAACAGCAAAACAAATTACCAATGAACTGTTAGGTAGACTGTGGGAAAAGTATATTGCCAGGGTTTCTTATGCAAAGATATATGCTGAGCTGGTGAATGAGAAGGGAGGGAAGGTTATAAACGACCATATCGCTTTTCGTACTTTTAACACACATACAGGAGAACAACCTGGCGGAATTCGTGCAATAAAACATATTATTGAGGCACTGGAATATAAACCAGTTGAAAAATATATTTTCAAAAAGAAGAAGTTAACAGCAATTCATTTTGAACATCCGGATGAAATGTTTCCCAAAATCTTTGTGAGCCAACATGAAGTAGGGCAACTGCCGGAATGGGCTCAAAATATTATTCATCAAACGGTGAAAGACACTCCTTATTTACTTTCCGATGAAGCATTGAAATTACTTCAGATTCTGAGGGAGGAAAAAGTATTGACTCAGGAAGCTTCACAGCTTCTTGTAAGTGACTTAGTCAATTATTTTCGCCGTCCATGGAATGTTCCTTATAAAGAAGATATTCTGAAGATTAACGATGTTTCACAATATGCAGCGTGGACATTATTACACGGAAACGCGGTCAATCATTTTACTGCATTTATTAATTTTCAGGAAGTGGCTGAATGGCCTGATTTGGAAACTACCTGCGAAGGGTTGAAAAGCGCCGGAGTTCCAATGAAAGAAACAATTGAGGGAGAAAAAGGTGGCAAATTGCAACAATCGGCCACGCAAGCTGTGAAAGAAGAAGTGAAAGTTAAAACAGAAGACGGGATTGAAATGATTAACTGGACATATGCATATTACGAACTGGCCCAACGTAATTTTGTAGAGGTTAATGGTAAGCGAAAATTATTTTCCGGTTTTTTAGGGGAACAGGCGTCACACCTTTTCGATATGACAAAAACACGGGACAATTAATTGATATCAGGTTCTTGGCGTATATTTTATCCACGAAGATTAGATGCTCAAAATGTAATGCATTTTTTACAGCCTTTTCAGAAACTACTTTCAGTTTTGACTGTATGTTAACTTGGGAATTTTTGTAAATTTAATCCTTAATTCAACTCCGTTTTAGACCAAAATATAGGCTCCAAATTGGCTGTTTTTTGTTGCGTCTGTTAAGGCCAGAAAACCCGATTCAACTTTTTGTAATTTAATTTTTAAAGGATGTTCTTTCTCCATTTTCTTTTTGAAAGAATAAAAACTTTCGCCCGGGTTGTAAAAGATTCTGAATATTCCTTTCTTATCGGAATAGAGTAATTTTTCCAGTTGTAAAGAGAGTAATCCCATATTTTGGCGTAGGTTAATTTCGAGACAGGGATTTATTTTTAACTGATTATTTTTATCCCGGAAAATTAACGTATCAACACCAAAATTGCCTTCGTAAAGTTCTGCAAGTTTACTTTTTTCAAGAGTTTTGATTAGCGGTTCAATTATTATTTTGGGAGCCTGGGCCATAAATCCCTTAATTTCGTTCGAATAAGAATCAGGTAATCCATTGAGAAAATTTCCCTGGTACTGACCTTTCTTATCTGTTGAAAAGTTACTGATTCCTAAAAAGGAAATCTTTCCCTTTTTTACTTCAAATTGAAAAGCAAGGTCGGCTGCTTTATCCAGAAACGGTTCAACAATAGCAAATCCCTGTTCGTTAACAATACCCAAAAGTTTTTCCCAGACTTTTTCATGAACCGGAGTTTTTGTGACTGGTTGCAACCCTCGTCCCGAACTGCTCCAGGGGGCTTTTACCATTAATTTTTCCCATCGCAAAATAAGATACTTAAACTGTTCCTTTTGGGTACAGATTTCCGGGACTAAATCATTTGTGATAAAAGTATCGGATGGAGAAGAGGTTCGTAATTCTTTTAAAATTTCAATAGCAAATTTTTTTGAAAATAGTCCACGGTGTTCTGTTTTCCAATTTGCAACAGGAGAACTGCGAAACTCTTCGGAGCAAAACGGTTTTAGTGGCGATAATAATTTATGAGCGGCAGGGCTCCAGCCCCAGGGTTTTAATTTATTGAAGGTTTGTTTTTGTATATCAACGGGATTTTGAATCGATTTTTTTAAAATAAATTCAGGAACACAAAAAGCTATTTTTTCAAACTGGGTTATAAACTCATTGGAAGGAAGATTATCCACCAGAATCTGGTCATGTGAATCAGCAAAAAACATAGGTAGTGTCGCCAAATCAGCTTCCATTTTTTGTAAAATCCGGTTTGGTTGCCAAGAAGTATTTCCGTTTGCTACTGCGTATTCGCATGTAGGATTAAAAAGATATATGTTGGTTTGATTTATCACTATTCCGGGTTTAGTAAATTTATTTTCGTTTTTTAAGAATTCCAGCCTGTGCCAGTGTCATTATCAAAACTCCCACAACTGTAATTAACCCGCCAATAAGCTGATGCTGAAGTGGAATGGTTTTAAAAAACAGATAAGCACCAATCAAAACAAAAATTCCTTTTAAACTTTGTACAACAGAAGAACGCGAAGCATCAATATAATTAAAAGAATAGTAAATGGTTAATACTGCCAGAAATGGCCCTAGGGTGGCACCAATTGCAATATTTTTTAATGCAGAAGCTGGTATGGTTACCGGTTGTTTGGTGGCAAAGAACAGGATAACCGAAAACGCAAGAAGCCAGATTGTCCTGTTCAGATTGATAAATTCCGGACTCATTTTTTTTACATGTACCTTTACTACCAGGCTGGCAGAAGTTGCAAGCAGTGCATTTATAAAAACAATTCCTGTTCCGGCAATAAAAAATGTTTTTAATGTAGTGCCTCCGCTATAGCTAATAATAAACGCTCCTGTTAATGCCAAAATAGCTCCAGTGATTTCGAGCCATCCAAATTTTTCTTTTAAAAGAAAAATTCCGCCCAGAGCAAGAAAAACGGGATACATATTTCCGAGGAACGAAGTAACTGCAGGGTCGGGAATAATATTTATAGAAACAAAAAAGGTGGTAGTAGTTAGAATCTCGAGAATACCTAAAATAACCAGAATTTGAATTTGTTTTTTTGTAAGTGTTCTTATTTGTGCTAGTTTCTTGTTTTTTGCCGCCATCAAAAAATTCAGGAAGGTACCAATAGCAAACCAGTAAACTCCGAATTGAGCCAAATGTACCTCGTTTAAAGCAGCTTTACTAAAAATGTAAACATTGGAAAAGGCGATGGTCGCAATTAATGCAAAAAAATAACCTTTTAACGTTTCCGATTTCATAAATTAATATTCGATGAATTTAGGTGTAAAAGTACAAAAAACCATCTGCCTTTATTAATGGTAGATTAAGATTCAATGGATAACGATTGACATAATTTTCAAACCATTATATTTGTAGTTCAAGTGCAATTAAAGTGCTTTTTATTATTCAAAAACAAGAATTTACAGATATGTTACCAAAAATTAATCCAACAACTACTGAAGCTTGGAAAAAACTCGAAGAATATTTTGTCAGTTTCAAGTCAACACAGATTAAAGATTTGTTCATTGACGATATCGACCGATTTCAAAAATACTCTTTGAAGTTTGAGGATATCCTGGTCGATTTCTCAAAGAATCGCGTAAATGATAAAGTACGGACTTTGTTGCTTGAATTAGCGACCGAGTGTGGTTTGTCTGAAGCTATTGAAAGTATGTTTTCAGGCCAAAAGATAAATGCAACGGAAAATCGTGCTGTGTTGCATGTTGCTTTGCGAAACCGGAGCAATAACCCAATTCTGGTTGATGGGGAAGATGTTATGCCTGAAGTAAATGATGTACTGAAGCAGATGAAACAATTTTCAGAAGAAGTTATTTCAGGACGATGGAAAGGGTTTAGCGGAAAATCGATTACCGATATAGTAAACATAGGAATTGGCGGATCCGACCTTGGCCCACTGATGGTTACCGAAGCACTGAAACCATATAAAAATCATCTTAATCTGCATTTTGTTTCTAATGTCGACGGAACGCACATGGCCGAAACGTTAAAAGGAGTTGATCCGGAAACAACATTGTTTATTGTGGCGTCAAAAACATTTACAACGCAGGAAACTATGACAAATGCCAACACGGCGCGTGATTGGTTTTTAGGTGCAGCCAACAACGAAGATTTTGTAAAAAATCATTTTGTGGCAGTTTCTACCAACGAAAAGGAAGTTGCCAAATTTGGTATTGACACTAAAAATATGTTCCGTTTTTGGAATTGGGTTGGCGGCCGTTATTCATTGTGGTCGGCTATAGGGCTTTCTATTGTGTTAGGAATTGGTTATGAAAATTACATTGAGCTGCTTGAAGGTGCCCATGCAATGGATAACCATTTTAGAGAAGCAAATTTTAAAGAAAATATCCCTGTGATTCTGGCATTGGTTGGAATCTGGTACAATAATTTTTACGGGGCAGAGAGTGAAGCAATTCTGCCGTACGATCAGTATATGCACCGTTTTGCAGCATATTTCCAACAAGGGAATATGGAAAGCAACGGGAAATACGTCGATCGGGAGGGAAATAAGGTGACTTACCAAACCGGGCCAATTATTTGGGGAGAACCCGGGACAAATGGACAACACGCTTTTTATCAGCTTATCCATCAGGGAACAAAGTTGATTCCCTGTGATTTTATTGCATCTGCAATTAATCATAACAAGGTTGGAGATCATCACCCGAAATTGTTGGCTAACTTCTTTGCCCAAACAGAAGCAATGATGGTTGGAAAAACCGAAAAACAAGTTATTGATGAGTTGGAAGAGGCAGGAAAAACTGAAAACGAAATAGCAGCTTTGTTACCGTTTAAAGTTTTCCTTGGAAATATTCCAACCAATTCTTTTTTGGTAAAAAAATTAACACCCAGAACTTTGGGCTCATTGATTGCGATGTACGAACATAAAATATTTGTTCAGGGCGTTATCTGGAATATTTATAGTTTCGACCAGTGGGGAGTTGAATTGGGAAAACAATTGGCAAACAGAATTTTGCCCGAACTAACCAGTGAGGATCCGGTTATTGGCCACGATTCTTCAACCAATGGATTAATAAATGCCTACAAAGAAATGAGATAAGTAAGTTTTATTTTTAAGAAAAGGGTGATGATTTCTGAAATTGTCGCCCTTTTTTAATTTAATTGTTTTGTTAGTTTCTCCATTTCCCTTTTTGGGGAAGCATTTTCATAAAGAACCTTATAAACCATATCTGAGATTGGCATGTGAGCTTTGTACTTCCGATTAATTTCGTAAATAGAGCGCGATGCAAAATATCCTTCTGCAATCATGTTCATGTCCAGAATTGCATTTTTTACTGAATAACCTTTGCCAATCATGGTTCCGAAAGTTCTGTTTCTGCTAAATTGTGAGTAAACTGTAACCATTAAATCACCAAGGTAAGCAGAGCCCTTAATGTCGCGGCTAATTGGATGAACGGTATCTACAAAACGTTTAATTTCCTGAATAGAATTGGAAACTAACGCCGCTTGAAAATTATCTCCATACCGCAAGCCGTGTGCAATTCCCGCCCCGATAGCAATAATATTTTTAATGACTGAAGCATATTCGGTGCCCCAGATATCGTCAGAAACAGAAGTGAATATATACCCTGTTTGGATAAGTTTTGCAAAGTTAGTCGCTTTTTCTTCGTCGTCGCCCGCAATGGTAAGGTAGGATAATTTTTCCAGCGCGACTTCCTCTGCATGACATGGACCAGCAATAATTCCAATATGTCCGAGAGGGACATTAAAATATTTATTCAGGTATTCTGCTACTAAAAGATTTTCGTCTGTAACTATTCCTTTTATTCCCGAAAGAATATATTTTTTACTAATATCGATTCTTACTTCACTCAAAATCTGCGGCAAAAAAGTTGAGGGAATCGCAAAAACCAGAATTTCAGAGTCTTCGGTTATTTTATTTATGTCGCTATAAAAATGGATTCTGTCTGTTTCAAATTCTACGCTCTGTAAATATCTCGGGTTACTTTCTAACTTTTTGAATTGTTTGATAGTCTCCTCTTTTCGGAAAAACCAATTGATTTCACAAACATTTTCCAGTAGCATTTTAGCTATTGCGGTAGCCCAGCTTCCACTTCCAATAACCGCAACTTTGTCTTTTTTTATGTTCATTCTTCTACGTTTCGGCGGGCAAAAGTAGGAAGTTTATTATGAATCAGACAATGAATCAAAGAAATAATGCCGATGTTCGGAAATGTTTGAGACTGATTTATTGACGAAAGATGTTTTTGAAGATACTGTAAAATTGCATTTAAAGTTGTAAATTCAAGAGCGATTTTCATAAAATATTCAATTAAACCTAATTTTATGCAGAAATATATCCTTTCGCTCGATGCCGGAACAACCAGTAGCCGGGCAATATTATTTAACCATTCAGGAGAAATTGTAAAGGTAGCTCAGCAGGAATTTGAGCAAATTTATCCGAAAGCAGGCTGGGTGGAACACAATCCGAACACAATCTGGGAAACACAACTCAAAGTCGTACAAGAGGCGATTACAAAATCGGGAATTTCCCCGTCTGAAATTGCCGGAATTGGAATTACAAACCAACGCGAAACCGCTATTATATGGAACCGCGAAACCGGAGAACCAATATATAATGCAATTGTTTGGCAAGACCGGCGGACTTCAGGAATTTGTGATGAGTTAAAGGCCAAAGGATTTGAATCTGCGATTACCGAAAAAACAGGATTGGTTGTCGATGCTTATTTCTCCGGGACAAAAATAAAGTGGATTTTGGAGCATGTTGACGGTGCCCGAGAATTGGCACAACAAGGGAAACTGGCTTTTGGAACAGTTGATTCCTGGCTTATCTGGAAACTAACAGGAGGGAAACTGCATGTAACTGATGTTACGAATGCCAGCCGAACTTTAATTTATAACATTCATGAGTTAAAATGGGATGAGGAGTTACTGGATATTCTGAGCATTCCAAAAGAAATTTTGCCCGAGGTAAAACCCAGCAGTGAGATTTATGGAAATACATCGGAAGATATTTTAGGTGTTGAAATTCCGGTTGCAGGAATCGCCGGCGATCAGCAAGCCGCACTTTTCGGACAAATGTGTGTGGAAAAGGGGATGGTGAAAAATACGTATGGAACAGGCTGCTTTGTTGTTATGAATACGGGAGAGAAACCGATTACATCAAAACATAAGTTATTAACTACCATTGGCTGGCAAATTGGCGATAAAGTTACTTATGCCCTTGAAGGAAGCATCTTTATTGGTGGTGCAGTCGTTCAATGGTTACGCGATCAGTTGGGGATAATAAAGTCGTCGTCGGAAATTGAAGCGCTGGCCCGTGAGGTTGATGATAACGGCGGAGTATCTTTTGTTCAGGGGTTTGTTGGTTTGGGAGCACCTCACTGGGATCAGTATGCAACCGGCGCAATAATTGGGTTAAGCCGGGGAACAGGGAAAGCCCACATTGCCAGAGCTGCATTGGAAGCTATTGCTTTTCGTTCGATGGAAGTGATAGATACCATGGTAAAAGATTCTGGAATCGAATTAAACGAACTCCGCGTGGACGGGGGCGCTGCCGTCAACGATTTATTAATGCAGATTCAAAGTGATTCTATTAATACAAAAGTTGTTCGCCCAAAGGTAACTGAAACAACAGCATTGGGAGCAGCATACCTGGCAGGACTGGCTACAGGTTTTTGGAATAGTATTGAAGAAGTAAAACAACAGTGGCAAATTGACAAGGTATTTACTCCGGTTGAAGATAAAACACAAATTAATAAAGTGATAAAAAACTGGATGAAAGCTGTGGAGCGGAGCAAGAAATGGTACGACGAGCATTAACCTGATTTTATTCATCAAAAGAAAGTTAACATGAAGAGAGAAAAGATCTTAAAAAGAATAAAAAAGAGTACCTGGGATATCGTCATCATTGGCGGGGGAGCAACGGGTCTTGGATGCGCTGTGGACGCGGCCTCCAGAGGATATAAAACTTTGTTGCTGGAACAGGTAGATTTTGCAAAAGGAACTTCGAGCCGGAGTACCAAATTGGTTCATGGCGGTGTTCGCTACCTTCAACAGGGAGATGTTTCCTTAGTTTTTGAAGCACTGAAAGAACGCGGACTGATGTTTAAAAATGCTCCTCATTTGGTAACCAACCAATCTTTTGTGATTCCAACCTACGATTGGTGGGGAGGTCCTTTTTATACCATAGGATTAAAAGTGTACGACTTAATGGCTGGGAAACTGGGACTCGGCCCGTCAAAACATTTATCGTTTGAGGAGGCCATTGAAGCACTTCCAACGGTTGAAAAAGAGGGTTTAAAAGGTGGTGTTATTTATCAGGATGGCCAGTTTGATGATTCCAGAATGGCGATTAGTCTGGCGCAAACTTGTATTGATTATAGAGGTACTGTGTTGAATTATTGTAAAGTTACTAAGTTACTTAAAGATGGTGAACTTATTTCCGGGGTTGTTGCAGTTGATCAGGAGAGCGGAGAAGAGATTGAAATTCAATCAAAAGTGGTAATTAATGCTACCGGAGTATTTGCCGACGAAATTATTCAGATGGATGAGCCTGAAAAGAAAGATATGATTACTCCCAGCCAGGGAATTCATTTGATTCTTGATAAGGAGTTTTTACCCAATAATTATGCAATTATGGTTCCGCATACTTCCGATGGACGTGTAATGTTTGCTGTTCCTTGGCATAATCATGTAGTAGTGGGAACAACCGATACATTGGTTGAAAATCATTCGCTTGAACCTGTTGCATTGGAAACCGAGGTTGATTTTGTTTTGGAAACAGCCGGCCAGTATCTGGTGAAACAGCCAACACGAAAGGATGTGTTAAGTGTTTTTGCAGGGTTAAGGCCACTGGCAAAACCGGATGATGAAAAGAAAGCTACAAAGGAAATTTCACGTGGGCATAAAATTTTGATTTCAATTTCCGGGTTAATTACAATAATTGGCGGAAAATGGACGACTTATCGAAAAATGGCTGAAGATACTATTGAAAAAGCGATTATGCTGGGTGGTTTACCCGAAAGAGAATGTGTAACAAAACATTTACCTGTTCACGGATACCGGATGGATATTGACCCGTACAACGATTTTTTGGCTCCATATGGTTTGGAAAAGGAAGAAGTACTTGCTTTGAGTGAGGAGGAAGAGGAGTGGAATGGTTGGCTGAGTGAAAAATTACAGATCTTAAAATCGCAGATCGCCTGGGCAGTACGAAAAGAAATGGCCAGAACTGTGGAAGATGTGCTTGCCCGGCGTACACGGGCTTTATTTCTTGATGCCCGCGAGAGTATTCAAGTTGCTCCGGAAGTGGCCCGGCTGATGGCAAAAGAACTAAATCGGGATGACCAATGGATAACAAATCAAATAGAAACATATAATACAGTAGCAAAAAACTATTATTTTGAAGATTAGACTAAACTTATAAATAATGACAGAACTTTTTGGTGAATTTCTTGGCACATTCATTTTAATCCTTTTAGGGAATGGGGTGGTTGCCAACGTAAACCTTGAGAAAACCCACAGTAAAGGTGCCGGTTGGATTGTAATAACAGCAGGATGGGGTATGGCAGTATTCGTAGCAGTTTTGGTGACTGCGGATATCAGCGGCGCACATTTAAATCCCGCAGTAACGTTTGGACTGGCATTTGCCGGCTTATTTGAATGGGTAAAAGTACTCCCTTTCATTCTTGCACAAATTCTTGGCGCAATGGCCGGGGCATTGGTTGTTTATTTATTTTTCAAAAAACATTTTGACGTTACTGCAGCTCCAGGTGCAAAAAAAGCTTGCTTTTGTACTGCACCTGCAATTCGAAGTTACGGGAGTAATTTTTTTTCGGAAATGACAGGGACTTTTGTACTGGTATTAGCTGTTTTACTCATAACATTACCGCAGCTCGAATATATGAGTTTAGGTAGTTCAAAAGTGGGAATGGGGTCATTGGGGGCATTGCCGGTTGCATTGGTTGTCTTTTCAATCGGAATGAGCCTTGGCGGTACTACAGGCTATGCTATTAACCCGGCGCGTGATTTTGGACCAAGAATAATTCATACATTATTACCTTTAAAAGCAAAAGACGATAACGATTGGAGTTATTTCTGGATACCTTTTTTTGGCCCATTGGCAGGTGCCGGATTGGCAGCACTTGTGTATTTATTTATTAATTATTTATTTAATTAAAATAGAATCAATTATTTTACGGTTTTATTCAAACAATCTAATATTGAGAATATGGAAAATAATGTTAGCGAAAGTTCTTTGCGATTGCGGGAAATGATTGAAAAAGCGATTGAGGACCACAAAATTACAAGGGAAGAATATGATAAAATTATTCATATTGCAACTGAAGATGGCTATATAGACAGGCACGAGCAGGCTCTTTTAAGCGAGCTTCAGCAGATGATTGAGGATAAGATGGTAAAATTTGTGATGAAATAAATTTTTTTTTGGAAGGCACTAAAAGGATTTCTGACCCAGCGGAAGTCCTTTTTTATTGGTTAGGTTTGAGAACAAAGCGGTCATATTCATTTCCATCAACAACTGCTTCAATTACAATTGGCCCTTCATATTCGGATGCCCTTTTCAACGCTTTTTTATAATCTTTTGTATTATTTACCCGAATTACAGGAACTCCAAAATAATGATTGGTGGGGGCTTCTGAAATAAATTGAAGCGGAGTTCCGTAATCACTTAAATAGTTTTTCTTTTCCTGTTTTATTCTGATAAGTGACAGACTATTGTCGTAAATTACTACGAAAGTAATTTTTAGATTTAATCGTTTTGCTGTCGCTAGTTCGCCAACATTCATCAAAAATCCTCCATCGCCGGTTAAGCAGGCAACCGGAAGTTCCCGCAGGCAAAGCTTAGCAGCTAATGCAGCTGGCAATGCAAAGCCCATTGAAGACCAGCCATTAGTCATTAACAGTTTTTCGGGAGAAGGAGTATACCACATTTGCCCTGCCAGATGTAAATGGGCGCCAACATCAACCGTTAGTATTCCCTTATCAGGTAGAAATTCCCGTAATCCGGCAATAACATTTACAGGGCTAAAATTGTCTTCGGAAGGTATAAAGCGGTGAAATAAAATATTTTTTCTTATTTGGAGGTTCTTTAAATCCCACTTGGTTGGCATTCGTCGGCAGTTCAGAAATTTAGGAAGTGAATCCCTGAGTTCTCCTAAAACATTAACTACCTCTTCGATTTGAATCTTGTCAACATCCGCTTCCCTTTCATTAAAGTGGAGCAATGGAACATTGGGCATCCAATCTTCATAATTAAATTCAACCGGGTCGTACCCGATTCCAATAACCAAATCGGCCTGATTGTATGTAATTGCAACTTTGTCTGATAGGGCATGAAAAAGGACTCCGGCATATAAAGGATGTTTTTCAGGAAATAGTCCTTTTGCCATTGGTGTTAGTACCACGGGTAACTGAAATTTCTCAGCCAATTGAGAAATCAGCGATCTTATGCCCGCTCTTACCGCGCTTAAACCAACTGCTAAAATTGGTCTTTCTGCACTTTGAAAAAGTCTGAGCGCTTTGGTCAGCGAATCATTTAAAGATTCTTTAGGAAGTTCTTTTTTTAGTTGAAGATAATTAACATTCACTTCAGTTTCACGGACTTCTGTTTGACCTATCCCTGCCGGAACTCCCACATGCACAGGCCCCGGATACTCAGAAACGGCAACCCCTGCTGCTTTTAGTATTATTTCTCTTACATTTTCAGCATTTAAGCGTGTCGTAAGTTTTGTTATGGGCAGAAAAAGTTGTTGATGGTCGATGCTCATTTGAACTGTTCGGTGTAGCAAATGTACGGGCATTTCATCGGTGAAAGCAATCATTGGAAAACGGTCGAGAAATGCGCTGCCAACTCCGGTTGTTAAATTTGTAGCTCCCGGGCCGAAAGTCCCAAAACAAATTCCGGGAATTCCGGTTAATTTTCCAACTACGCCTGCCATAAAAGCGGCAGTAGTTTCATGCCCCACCAAAACAAAATCAATATTCTCTTCCTCCCTGAGTGCCTCTATATAATCAATCATATTTCCGCTGGGTACACCAAAAACATATCGAACACCAATTTCTTTCAGCGTTTGGGCAAATCGCTGTGCAACAGTCGTCATGAGGAATTGTTTTGTAAATTGAAGGTAAGATAAAAGATCCTCTACAAAAGAAAAAGGTTCCTGTTGAAAAGAACCTTTTTACTATACTTGAAATTTTTATTTAAAATTTTCCAGAATATCTTTTACTGCATCTTTATGAACAGCAAAATCCATCATTTTGAGTTTTATGTAGTCTTCACTAAAGAAATAATAGCCAAAGTTCGGATTATCTTCGCCTACATTTCTTGAACCAGAACTTGAATCCTTAATTAAAAACCAGTCTTTCCCGGTTCCTTTGTAATTCTCAAGAATCCCGATAAGATGCATTCCGTGGTCGTCGGTGGTTGTTTCGTTTGAAAAACGGAACTGTCGGGCATCATCGTTAATATACTCCGAAGGAATATCGTAATCAGGAATCATGGCGCAGTTGGTTTCACGACTAAAACCCGTTTCTGAAACATCGCCACCAATACTTACTGAATAACCTTTTTTTATTGCTTCTTTTAGTGCTTTCATAAACACATCAAGCGGGACATTATAATAGTCTTCGCTGTGCCACCAGTTGTCAGGGACTTTGTATTCTACCTGCTTCCAGTAAGGCTCTTGTTTGTAGGAAAGAATGTCTACAAAGTCATCCGGATTTATTTTCAGGTAATCGTTAAGATAAGTTTTAGGGGTGTATTTTTTCCCATCTACAGTAAATTCAACTGGTGGTTCACCAATGTAGTGGTTCAAAATGTCCTTAATCGTTTCAAGCCCGTATTTCATGTTCCATGAATTTGATGCTTTCATCGATTTCAGGAACCCGGACATTTCATCCATCATTTTTGCGTGGGTATGAAATTTGCGACCATGCAATAGTCCTGTGTAAATATCTTCCGGAACCGCTCCATACATTTTCATAATACGGGCAACAGCATTTCCCTCTGAACCTTCACTAAAATTTGATTCGCCTCGTTTTTCAATAAACCTGCGGGCTTTTTCCACATATTCCCAATAAACCGTGTACATTTCCGAGAGTTTCACCTGTTTTCCGGTTTGTCTGTAAACTTCAGCTTCGTAAAACGATGAGGTTGAAAAACACCAGCAGGTTCCACCGTTTCCCTGAGAAGTTGTGGGCTGGCACCAAACGGTTGTGTACAAACTCTTGTCGTTGGGTAAATCCAGGTTCGACTGGTCCATAACAAACCGTTTGTATGGTTCCTTTTCTTCCAGCTTTTCCTCTACTGCATTAACATCTTTCAAAATGGATTCATAATAGAATCCTTTTCCTTGTTCAACAACTTCAAGTTTCCCTTTGTCTTCATTTTTCTGGGCGAGCGCGCCAAAGGAAACTAACAAGCCCAGCAATACTGTAATTTTACGCTTCATAAATATCTTTTTGAAATAAATTTCGTTGGAAAAAATCCCATTTTTTGAAGTTGTAAAAGTTACTTCAATTTTTTTAGTCAACAGATGACTATGATCAGTAAATTAACTGAAAAGAAGGTGAAGAACTAATCTTCAAGCATTTTCATTACATAGTCCAAATCAACATCTGGTGTGGTAATTTGATATTGAGCCTGCAAATAGAATTCGTTTCGTTTCTTTAAGGTTTCATCAATAAAAGCTATCAGCTCTTCACGTGACTTTCCTTTGATTAAAGGCCGTTCGGTTTTTGATTTTAAAAGACGGTCGGCTAAAATAGCAGGGTTGATGTTCAGATAAACGGTTTTTCCTGTTCTGTTCATCAATTTAATATTATCGAAAAAACATGGAGCTCCTCCGCCGGTTGCAATTATTATATCGGTAAATTCAGCAAGTTCAAAAAGTGCTCTTTGTTCTTTTTTACGAAATTCGGTTTCTCCTTCCTCCGCAAAAATTTGAGGAATTGTTTTACAATTTCTTTCTTCAATGTAGTTATCCATATCCACAAACTGAAGTCCCGTGTGCATCGATAGCCTCTTTCCAAGGGTGGATTTTCCACATCCCATATATCCAATCAGATAAATTCTCATAATTTTTGAAAATAATAAAAATACAAAGCGGTTTAGAGTTTGACAAAAATAAAAAAAGACGCCAATTCCAGCGTCTTTACAATATCTTCAATTAAAAAAGTGACATTTGACTCGTATCATCTTCATCTTTGGAAGGTCTTTTTATTTCGAACGGAACATCGTTAAAGCCTTTGTTCTCATTGGATTCCGGATCATCTTCCGGTTCTTCCGGCTTGTCGTCTTCGTCTTTTATGGTGGGTTCTAATTCTTTAATGTTGTCAACCACATAGTTCGATAAGCGTTTCCCTTTTGCTTTCCACGATTTTACACCAATAAATTCGGCTACTTCAATAATTTCGTTTTCGCGTTCCGAATTTTTTCCGCCAAATTCCAGTTCAAGCCGCGGATATCTTACCCAGGTAATGCTTACCAGTTTATTATCCGGGTTTTCTCCAATAAATTCGTAACGTTTTCCTTCAATTTCCTCAATTTCAAAACGTTTTACATAGTAATATTGCTGCTCGGCATCAAAATAAACAGCTGACAATATTTTTCCCGAATCGTATTTTTCAATGCATAGTATATCATCGTCAAAATGATTGCTTAAATCGTAATTATACAATTCGTACTCGCCTTTTTTGTATAGAACTAATATTTTATCTTCTCCTGAAAACTCGCCAAGATATTTTCCTCGTTTGTCGGCATTCAGGCGCAGGACATCTTCGTCGAACCATATTTTACGGCCGCCGAGTGTTGATACCCCCTTTTCTTTCAGGTTTATTTTATGCACGTCGTGTTTGGTGAGAAGATTTCCCATCGACTGGCGGCCTTTTATAGCCAGTTCTCCCAAATCAATTTCAAAATGTAATTTTTTAAGACGTGGTTTGGGTTTTAAAATTACTTTTAAAACCTCTGCTTCTCCGTTTGGATTCGCTGAAAAGTACGCAATCCGTGAACCTTTGTCTCCTTTGGTTACATCGTATTCTTTATCCCTTGTAACTCCGGTAACAAAAAATCGTTTCATGTAAAAATAGCCCGACTTGCCATCTTTGTAAATCACGTTGTAAATGGTTCGTTTGTCATTCTTTTTGAAAACAGCAATGTGCAACGGGTTTTTATCAATAAATGCCTTGTCGGAGACTTTGGTGATGAAATAGGAGCCATCGCGCCGGAAAACAATAATATCGTCAATGTCGGAACAATCGCAAACATATTCTGCCTTTTTCAGCCCGGTTCCCATAAAACCTTCTTTCCGGTCAACGTACAGCTTTTCATTTTTTACAACCACTTTCGAAGCCTCAATATTTTCAAAACTGCGTATTTCTGTTTTTCGTTCTCGTCCTTTTCCGTATTTGTTTTTTAGGTGACTAAACCATTGAATTGTATAGTCGATAATATTTTCGATGTTATTTACAACATCGGCTATTTCATCTTCAATGGCATTCAGTTGATCCTGTGCTTTATCTTTGTTGAATTTCAGAATGCGGGCCATCCTGATTTCCATCAGTTTTAAAATGTCTTCGCGCGTAATTTCGCGTTTTAAGCTTGGTTTCCATGGCTCCAGGCGTTTGTCGATGTGTGCCACTGCCTGATCCATGTTTTCCGAATCTTCAAATTCTTTGTCTTTGTAAATTCGTTCTTCAATAAATATTTTTTCCAGCGACAGAAAATGCCAGGCTTCTTGCAATTCGGCCTTTTTTATTTCCAGCTCCATCTTTAGCAAATCCCTGGTACTTCCAACCGACTTCTTCAGAATCTCTTTTACATCGATAAAATGAGGTTTGTCGTTTTCAACAATACATGCATTGGGCGAAAGGGAAACTTCGCAATCGGTAAAAGCATACAGCGCATCAATAGTTTTATCGGACGAAACTCCGGCTGCCAGATGGACAAGGATTTCTACATTTTCTGCTGTGTTATCGTCTATTTTTTTGATTTTGATTTTCCCTTTGTCATTGGCTTTAATAATCGATTCAATAAGCGTTGTTGTGGTTTTTCCATATGGAACTTCCGAAATGATAAGTGTTTTATTGTCAAGTTTTTCGATTTTTGCCCGAACTTTCACTGTTCCTCCTCGCAGCCCGTCGTTGTATCTGCTAAAATCTGCCAGGCCACCGGTCGGGAAATCGGGGTAAATTTCAAAATCCTGTTCTCTCAGATGCGCGATTGATGCGTCGATAAGTTCATTAAAATTATGCGGAAAAATTTTGGACGCTAATCCTACTGCAATTCCATCCACACCTTGGGCTAAAAGCAAAGGGAATTTTACGGGTAAGGTTACCGGTTCATTTTTACGTCCGTCGTATGAAAGTTTCCATTCTGTAGTTTTAGGATTAAACAGAACCTCAAGAGCAAATTTTGAAAGCCGTGCTTCAATATAACGAGGTGCAGCAGCTCCATCGCCGGTAAGAATATTTCCCCAGTTGCCTTGTGTGTCGATCAGCAAATCCTTTTGACCAAGCTGAGTAATAGCATCTCCAATGGATGCATCTCCATGTGGATGGTATTGCATCGTTTGGCCGATTATGTTTGCCACCTTATTATAACGCCCGTCGTCCATTTCGCGCATAGCATGCATAATACGGCGTTGCACAGGTTTCAGCCCATCGTTAATGTAAGGAACAGCACGCTCTAGAATTACATATGATGCATAATCGAGAAACCAGTCGCGGTACATTCCCGATAAATATGTAATTTCCTCCTTAACGCTATCGTCCTGAATTTCTTCGTGGTTCAAATTTTCTTCTGACATTCTCTCTTTTCGTCCATTTTATTTAGAATAAATGGCCTGTTGTTTATCTGGTTAGTAAAACTTAAGCTACTTCATCTTTCTCGACATATAGATTGTCGATAATAAATTCCTGCCTGTCCGGGGTGTTTTTTCCCATATAAAATTCCAGCATCTGGGCAACTGATTCATGTTTTTTCAACATCACAGGGTCCAGTCGGATATCTCTCCCAATGAAATGCTTGAATTCATCCGGCGAGATTTCGCCCAATCCTTTAAAACGGGTTATCTCCGGTTTTCCTTTTAATTTTTCTATGGCTTTTTCCTTTTCGTCTTCGGAATAACAATAGTAGGTTTTTTGTTTGTTTCTTACCCTGAAAAGCGGTGTTTGCAGGATGTGTACATGTCCTTTTCGGATCAATTCAGGGAAAAACTGGAGAAAAAAAGTAATCAATAACAGGCGGATATGCATTCCATCAACGTCGGCATCAGTGGCAATAATTACTTTGGCATAGCGTAAATCTTCCATGCTTTCTTCAATGTTCAACGCTGCCTGCAGCAAATTGAATTCTTCATTTTCGTAAACCACTTTTTTTGTAAGCCCGTATGTGTTTAAAGGTTTTCCTTTTAAACTAAAAACGGCTTGTGTGTTTACATCGCGTGATTTTGTGATAGAACCACTCGCTGAATCCCCCTCGGTAATAAAAATGCTCGATTCTTCATTTCTTTCGTCTTTATCGTTAAAATGAACACGGCAATCACGCAATTTTTTATTGTGAAGGTTGGATTTTTTAGCCCGTTGTTTAGCCAGTTTTTTTATTCCGGAAATGGCCTTTCTTTCTCTTTCCGATTCTACAATCCGTTTCAGAAGAACTTCGGCTGTTTCATGATTTTTATGAAGGTAATTATCCAGTTCTTTTTGAAGAAAATTTCCAACATGTGCACGCACTGATGGTCCATTGGGCCCAATATCTTTCGAGCCCAGTTTGGTTTTGGTTTGCGATTCAAAAACCGGTTCTTCCACTTTAATACTAATAGCCGCCACAATTGAAGCTCGTATGTCGGAAGGATCAAAATCTTTTTTGTAAAAATCGCGTATGGTTTTTACCAATACTTCCCGAAATGCCTGTAAATGTGTGCCTCCCTGTGTTGTGTGCTGGCCGTTTACAAAAGAATAATAGTCTTCACCATACTGGTTTCCGTGGGTGATGGCCACTTCAATATCTTCATCTTTCAGATGGATTATGGGATAAATTGATTCGTGATTCATGTTTTCTTCCAAAAGATCACGAAGCCCGTTTCTGGAGTAAAAGCGTTCCCCATTAAATTCAATGCTAAGCCCCGAATTCAGGAAGGTATAATTTTTCAACATGTTTATTACATAGTCGTTGATGAAACGATACTTTTTGAATACCGTTTGATCAGCAATAAAAGTAACCTGCGTTCCATTCGGTTCTTCTACCCCCTTGTAATCTTTTTCGTCGGTTTTTATTCCCTGACTGAAAAACACTTCTTTCGCCACGCCATCGCGAATGGCTTTTATTATAAATTCGGATGAAAGTGCATTTACTGCTTTTATACCAACCCCGTTTAATCCAACCGATTTTTTAAATACTTTTGAATCATATTTTGCCCCGGTATTCATTTTACTGGCCACATCCACCAACTTTCCAAGAGGAATCCCTCGACCATAATCTCGAACTGTTACTTTATCCTGATCAATATCAACCGTAATTTTTTTGCCAAAGCCCATCATAAATTCATCGATGGAATTATCCATCACCTCTTTTAGCAAAACATAAATCCCATCATCAGGAGCTGAGCCATCGCCCAATTTCCCAATATACATACCCGGGCGTTTCCGGATGTGTTCCTGCCAGTCAAGTGTTTTAATTGTTCCTTCGTCGTAATTCGGAGTCATAATATCAGCAATTTGGCACAAATATAACGAAAACAATGGTGGTTTCGTTGGTTAACTTATTTCAGTATTTAACATCAAATAGTTGAAAAGTGTGTGCTGTAAGAGCTGCATTTACAGGGTTTTGCTGAGTTTTCAACAATTGCGTCTTAATATCGTGGTTTTCTTTGCTTCATTTGGTTTTTTTATATGATTCCCATTTTTTTCATCAGGAAGGTGGCATTCATCGTTTGCGTTACACCGTTGGAAAGTTTATAGTCGAAAACCAGCTCGTTGTTTTCAATTCTTATTTCGAAACACTGATTAAAAATTTGCTCCGGAAATTCTTTTTCCATTTCGCTAAGCTTTAAATCGTGTGTTGCAATAAGCGAAACGGATTCAAATTCAACTAGTTTCCGGATAAGTGCTTTTGAACCGTTTAATTTATCAACCGAGTTGGTTCCTTTCAGCATTTCATCGAGAATGACAAAAATACGCTCGCCGTTTTGCAGTCTTTCCAAAACTCCTTTTATCCGTTTTAGTTCTGCAAAAAAGTACGATTCGTCTTTTAGGAGAGAATCAGTTGTGCGCATATTGGTGTAAATTTTTACGGGGGTAAAATTCATTCCTCCAGCGCAAACCGGTGCTCCGATTCTTCCCAGAATCAGATTGATGCCAACTGTGCGCAGAAAAGTACTTTTCCCGGCCATATTCGCTCCGGTTACAATCATTACTTTCGACCACCCTTCAATTTCGAAATCATTACAAATTCGTTTGTCAGAGCGAAGGAGCGGGTGACCCAACTGGTGAGCTTTAAAAATAAAGTTTTCATTTTGTATCCCAGGGAAAATAAAATCAGGATTATTATTGGCGAAATTGGCAAGGCTAATCAGTACGTCAATTTCTGCAACTGCATTAAGCCAAACGGTCAGTTTTTTATGATTTTGTCCGTGCCATTTCCAAAGTTTGTAAACACAACGAATATCCCAAAGGAAAATAGAATTGAGGATAAGTCCCACAATTATATTTCCGCGGTACTCAAATTCTTTAACCCTTTTTTTTAGCTGATTAAAAATATTACTTGCAGAATCGGGGGTTTTTACTTTTTTCTGCAACTCCAAAAGATACTCTGACTGAAATTCTTTTTTTTCAATAAACTGAAGAAGTTGCATATATTTTTCCAGTAGGTCTGATTTTTGCCCGAAAAACTGAAAATATTGTTTGATTCTTTTTCCATAAAAAGGCATTAAACCCCATTGTGCCAGAACCATGGTTACAAAAAATAGATTGGAATAGCCTGTGATTGATAGTATCAGACATAGTATTGTTACTGCCGGGACCAGCCTAATAAGCCATTTTGTTGTAGCTGCGTTTTTTAAATCCAATTCAGTATCCGACCAGGTTTTTATTTCGCCGCTCATTTCTTCGGTTTCTTCAAAAAGCAACCCGTTGGCTAAAAATTGAAGTCGCCATTCTGGGATTTGAGCAAGTTCTTTAATTGCCTCCTGTTTTTTTTCGATTTCGTTTTTGCGGAGCGACGGATGAATAAACCATGCGGCCAGTTTGTTTCTTCCGCTTTTTGTTGTTGTTCTGTTTATAAACTGGAAAAGTGATCCCTCTCCAAAAACATCCAAATCGTAGGTGAAAAAATGATCGGTATTTAAAAATGATTCCCCGTTTTCAAAATGTGAAAAAGAATGTTTCAGAGCAAGGAGTTCATTTTCGGTGATTTTTAGCAGAGCAGTAATTTTCTTCTTTCTTTTTTCGTGTTGGATATTTTTTTTCACTAAGAAGAAAAAGAGAATGATCGCTAATGTGGTTAAAACAAGTGTTAACCATGTGTCTGAACCCAATGTTGAGATCGGAACAAAAATCAGAACAAATGAAACGATACGATACCACACAAAACGATGTAGCAGATTCGAGACTGTTTTTAGTTCCTGAGCGAATTTTGCTTTTTTACTATCGTAAAATTCTGAAACTGGAGGATTCATTTTATAGATAATTATAATAATGAAGAATGGAAACTACAATTAGAGCGGTAACCGCCAAAACTGTAAAAACAAGATAGATTGTTCCGGATTGCCTTGCCCGCAGACCGGTAGTTTCAATTTTAGGTAAGCGGGTAGTAAAAAAATGGATGTCGATAAATATTGTTATTTTGTACATTCCCCAGCCTATAAACCATCCAAGTAAGGCTCCAAATATAAGGTCGGTAGGGTAGTGTACCCCCGAATAGATGCGGGAATAGCAAAGTAAAAGTGCCCAGATCAGCATTAAAAATTTGTAGCTTTTATTTTTGAAAATGCGTGATGTGAAAACAAAAATAGCGAATGTGTTTGTTGCGTGCGATGAAACAAAACCATGTTTCCCTCCTTTTCGCAGTACGTTATGTACCATGTTTTCAATTTCCGGATTGTATACCGGCCTGAGTCGTTGTACGGTTTCTTTTATTAGAACAGATAGTTGGTCGCTAATTAATATTGTTACAGCAAGAAATAAGAGGATTAAAATTGATTTTTCCCGGTAGTTTTTTATGAAATAGTAAATGATAATTGCATATAAAGGAATCCAGGTTTCTTTGCGGGTTATCATCAACATTACAGTATCCCAGAAATCGGTGTGAAAACTATTCAGGTATAAAAATAAATCAGTATCTAAGTCCAGTATTTTTTGAAATAACTCCATTTAATTATTTAGAATATCCCAGATTTTATCTTTTAATTTCTGAATGTTGTAGCCCGTAACTGATGAAAAAAACAGGTGAGGAATTTCTTTTAATTCCCGGCTGATCTCTTTCATTAGTTCTTCGTCGAGCATATCGGATTTGCTGATTGTAACAAAACGTTGTTTGTCGAGAAGTTCAGGGTTGTATTTTTCAAGCTCGTTTAAAAGGATTTTGTATTCTTTCAGATGATCTTTACTGTCGGCAGGAATCATAAAAAGCAGCATCGAGTTGCGTTCAATGTGTCGCAGGAAACGGATCCCCAATCCTTTTCCCTGGTGGGCGCCTTCAATAATTCCAGGAATATCAGCCATTACAAACGAATGTTGTTCACGATGTCCCACAATACCCAAATTCGGAACCAGTGTCGTAAAATGGTATTCTGCAATTTTGGGTTTTGCTGCCGAAACTACCGATAGTAATGTTGATTTTCCTGCACTCGGAAAGCCAACCAACCCAACATCAGCCAGAACTTTTAGTTCCAGTATTTTCCATCCTTCTACTCCTTCTTCGCCCGGTTGCGCGTAACGAGGTGTTTGATTTGTTGCCGATTTAAAATGATCGTTGCCAAGTCCGCCCCGGCCGCCCTGCATCAGGATTTGTGTTTCTCCGTGTTTGGTGATTTCGAAAAGGAATTCGCCCGATTCAGCGTCGCGGGCAATTGTTCCTAGTGGCACATCAAGTATAATATCTTCTCCATCGGCGCCAGTGCTCCTTTGCTTCCCGCCTGCTTCTCCATGTCCCGCTTTTATATGTTTCTGGTATTTTAAATGAAGCAGGGTCCACATGTTCCGGTTTCCCTGAAGGATAATATGCCCACCACGGCCTCCGTCGCCGCCATCGGGACCTCCTTTCGGGATGTATTTTTCTCTTCGCAAATGCGCTGAACCGGCTCCACCGTTTCCCGATTTACAAAAAATCTTTACGTAATCAACAAAATTTGATTCAGCCATTTCTTCCCTTTACTCTTTCGTTAAAACTATAAACTGCATCAAACTGCCATTCTTTTTGTTCCGGAATGACAATGAAAACAGATTCTTGTCTGGTTATAATTTTTCAACCACTTCTTTTAACCTGCCGGCAATTTCCTCAATGGTTCCCATTCCGTTTATTCCGAAATGTTTGCCCTGTGGTTTGTAGTATTTAATTAATGGTAATGTTTTTTCATTATAAACATTGATGCGGTTTTCAATAATTGATTGATCCTGATCATCTGCTCTTCCTGATATTTTTCCCCGACTTAAAAGTCGGTTAATCAACTCTTGTTTTTCAACTTCGAGGCTTAACATTCCTGAAATTGGCGTGCCATTCTCTTCCAGCAATACATCCAGTGCTTTTGCCTGTTCAACCGTACGTGGAAACCCGTCGAAGATAAAACCTTGTGCATCTTTGTCGCTTTCCAGTTTGCTTTTTATCATTCCTATTACAACAGCGTCAGGCACCAGTTCTCCTTTATCCATAAAGCTTTTTGCTTCAAGGCCGAGTTTTGTGCCGGCTGCAATTTCACTTCTTAATAAGTCACCGGTAGATAAGTGGTGTAGCTCAAACGATTGAATTAAGAATTCAGCCTGTGTACCTTTTCCTGCTCCTGGAGGGCCAAATAATACGAGATTTAGCATTTTATTGGTTTTTTAATCGTTAATAACTGAATAAATATCTATTAAGTTTCTACCATAACCATTGTAATCCAAACCGTAACCAACGATAAAATCATTCGGAATTTCCAGCCCAACATAATCCAATTGCACTTTCTTTTGCAGTGCATCAGGTTTTAATAAAAGAGTGGCAATTTTTATTTCTTTCGGGTTCATCGCCCCGAGTTGTTTTAAAATATTGTCGATAGTAATTCCGGTATCTACAATGTCTTCCAGCACAACAACTGTTCTCCCTTCAATCCTCTCATTGAGCCCGATAAGTTGTTTTACATTGCCTGTCGTTTTGTCGCCTGTGTAGGAAGCCAGTTTTACAAACGTAATTTCTGAATCCAGTAAATTGATTCGTTTGAAAATTTCAGCAGCAAACATAAAAGAACCATTCAGAATACAAACAAAAAGCGGATTTTTTCCGTTTAGTTCCTGGTTCATTTGCTCTGCCATCTTTTCTACTTCGGAACGAATTTTCTCGTAAGGGATAAAAAGTTTGAACTCTTTATCAAGGATTTTTACCTGTTTCATTAATGAAAAATGATTTTTTTAAGTTGTCAATTTGCTGTATTTTCGCCTATGAAAATAAAAAGCACAAATTAACAAAACAATTCGATTAACTGAAAATATAAGTTGCAAAACATGGTACCTAAAGTTAGTATTATTATGGGGAGCACATCTGATTTGGATGTGATGGCAAAAGCGGCAAAACTGCTTGATGAATTTGAAATTCCATTTGAAATGAATGCACTTTCGGCGCACCGCACGCCGGAGGAAGTGGAGAAATTTGCGAAAGGTGCAAAAGACAAGGGGATTAAAGTAATAATAGCAGGTGCCGGAATGGCTGCTCATCTTCCGGGAGTAATTGCTGCCATGACTCCGGTTCCGGTAATTGGTGTTCCGATTAATGCAAGCCTTTCCGGTTTCGATTCTATATTGGCAATTTTACAAATGCCTCCGGGAATTCCTGTTGCTACTGTTGCTGTAAACGGGGCAATGAATGCGGCGATTCTGGCTGTTCAGATGATGGCAACCGGAGACGAAGCTTTAATGCAAAAACTTGTGGAATTCAAGGAAGGTTTGAAGCAAAAAATTGTGAAAGCCAATGCTGAACTTTCAGAAGTGAAATACAACTTCAAAACCAACTGATTTTTAGTAAATAAATTTTTTTTATAAATTAGGAGTGACATTAAAACCCCATTCCTAATTTCTAATGAAAAAATATTTTGTTATAGTTAGCCTCCTGATCATCGGATATAAATCTGTTTTATCTATAGGAAATTATCCATCAGGTGCACGTTCACTGGCACTTTCCCATGCTTCTGTTTCTTTTTCCGACGTTTGGAGTTCGTTTCACAATCAGGCTGGTCTGGCAGGTGTAAATGCTTTGTCAACCGGATTTTTTTACGAGTCAAAATTTCAGATCGATGAACTTTCTCTGGTTTCCGGTTCTTTTGTTTTGCCAACTGGTTCAGGGAATTTTGGACTGAGTTTTTTTCAGTTTGGAAAAGGGAGTTTTAAAGAGAATAAATTTGGACTTGCTTTTTCAAAAAAGCTTTCTGAGGATTTCAGCGTAGGAATCCAACTTGATTATTTATCTCAAACATTCCCTGAAAACTCACGTTCAAGAGGTTTTGTAACTTTTGAAGGTGGTGTAATTTATTCATTTTCAGATTTGGTTTTGGGAGCACATGTTTTTAATCCTTTGCAGGGAGGCATTGAAACACTATCCGGAAAACAAAAAACTCCTGCCATTTTTCGTGTGGGTGGTCAATATTATTTCGATAAAATGGTGCTTGTTGTATTTGAAGCGGAACGAGACACGCAAAATCCGATACTTCTGAAAACAGGAATTGAGTTTTTGCCCGTTGAAAATCTTGCCTTGCGTTTTGGCCTTTCAGGGAAGCCGTTTAGATATACCGCAGGAATGGGATATACGTTTGGTAAAGTTACCACTGATATTGGATTTAGTTATCATGGAAATCTGGGGATTACTCCCTCCGTTTCGCTTCAATTTGTATTGTAATGAAATTGCGAATAATTTATATTATGATTTTTGTGCTATTGATTGTTTCTTTTGATTCAATTGGACAAAAAGCAAATCCGGATCAAAATATTGAAGCAATTTTGGAATCGATTGTTGGTAGTTTGGATGATGAATCGGGAACGACTATGATTATTGAGGATTTGGAAAGTCTGGCTGAAAATCCATTAAATATAAATTCTGCTTCTGCAAATGAGCTTTCAAAATTGCATCTTTTGAATGACATTCAAATTCAAAATCTGCTAAATTACCGGAATCAGTTTGGTACTATATTTTCTATTTATGAATTGGCTGCAATTGACGGATTTTCTCAGGATTTATTAGTTCAAATGGAGCCATTTGTTTCTTTTGGCCAGATAGTGAAAAAGCCGCAGAGTTTTTCAGAGACGTTAAAATATGGGCGACATCAGCTATTGGTTCGGTCGTTGGGAGCTGTTCAAACACCGGATGGTTATATGGAGCGCGAAGATGGTTCTGTTCCCTATGAAGGGAATAGATTTCGATATTATTCGCGTTACCGATTTGAAGCAGGAGATAATTTCTCAGTTGGTATTACTGCTGAAAAAGACCCGGGTGAAGCATTTTTTACCGGTTCAAATAAACATGGATTTGATTTTTATTCGGGGCATATAAGTGTAAAAGCTAATCCGATAATTGAAAATATTACGGTTGGCGACTTTTGGGTTCGTGCGGGACAGGGACTGGTACTCTGGCAAGGTTTTTCAATGAGCAAATCGGTAAATTCGATGGATGTTTATAAGACGAGTCAGGGCTTGCGTCCGTTTACATCTACTGATGAAAACAAGTTTTTTAGAGGCATTGCTACTTCTTTGAAAATGGGTGAGACCAAAGTAATTTTGTTTTATTCACGAAAAAACGACGATGCAAATATTGTTTTTGATGATTCTGTAGCGGTTAGTTTTTCGAGCCTGCAAACTTCCGGGTATCATCGTACCGAAAATGAAAGAGATGATGAAAAGTCGATAAAGCATACGAATTATGGAGTGGTTGTAAACAGGCAGTTTAATTATCTGAAACTGGGAGGCACATTTGTTTACGAGCATTTTAACATGCCTTTTATCCGAAGCGATCAGTTGTATAATAAGTTCCGATTTTCCGGAAAAGAAAATTACACCGCAGGAGTTGATTATCTTTTTAGTAAAGGGAGATATCAGTTGTTTGGCGAGGCTGCATTTTCAAAATCAAAAGGGAAAGCCTATTTGCAAGGTGCTGTGGTACATTTACACGAACGGCTTAGCTTTTCGCTGCTATACCGTCATTTTGATAAAGATTATCATGCACTTTGGGCAAATCCGTTTGCTGAAGGAAGTTCTGCCGAAAATGAAACCGGGTTGTATTTTGGTACCCGGATTTTACCATTTCGGTTTGTGACACTTTCCGCATATTCCGATTTTTATCATTCTGAATGGGTTAATTACACCACAGCCGGTCCTGCAAGTGGGTGGGAGGTATTTGCTCAGGCAGACATTCGGCTTTCGGAAAAGATACAATTTTACATTCGGTACAAAAATCAGGAAAAAGAACAAAAAATTACCATAAACGAATTATACAAAAATCAGCCGGAGCAGACCCGGAAAATCAGGTTGCATTTTCAGTATCAGGCAAATGAAATGTGGACTTTTAAAACCCGTTTCGAAAATTCTTTTTTTGAAGGGCTGAAGCAGGAAAATGGCTTTCTTATTTTCCAGGACACTCAATTTGCACCGGTTTCTTTTCCGTTACACTGTTCTGCCAGGTTAGCCTGGTTCTCAACTGATGGATACGATTCAAGAATTTATGCATATGAAAATGATTTGCTTTACACTTTTTCAGTGCCGGCACTTTATGGGAAGGGTTTTCGAGGATATTTGAATCTAAAATGTAAGGTTTCCGAAAAATTGGATTGTTGGTTTAAAATTGGTCATACTCTCTATAGCAACCGTGAAACAATAAGTTCAGGTTATAATGAAATTCCCGGAAATCAAAAAACAGAGTTAAAATTTCAGCTTAGGTTGAAAATATAGATTTGAATTCATTACTTTGCCCTGTTTTTCAAAAGAACTAATAATGCCTGAATTTAATTTTGACGACATACGCCCTTACACGGACAAAGAAGTAAAAGAAAAAATAAGGATACTCATAAAGGATCCTGTTTTCGACGAGGTTTTGATGCACATGTTTAAAGTTCGGCCAAAGGTTGAAATGATAAAACTGCAACTGCGAATGGTACGAAATATAAGGCAATTGCAAGGAACGTTTATTTATGACATGTTGCGGATGATCATTAATAAAACTTCTGACGGGTTGACTCATACCGGGCTTGATAAACTGGATAAAAAGAAACCGTACCTTTTTATTTCGAACCATCGCGATATTGTATTGGATGCAGCTTTTATCAACTACCTTATTTTTGAAAAAGGGATGAACACTACAAATGTGGCGATTGGGAATAACCTGTTGTTATACGAATGGATAGAGCATGCTGTGAAACTGAACCGGGCATTCGTTGTAAAAAGGAATCTTCCGCCAAGGGAGCTGCTGGAATCTTCCCTAAAAGTTTCGCACTACATACGGCAGTCGATAGTTGAAGATAACGTGTCGGTTTGGATTGCCCAGCGTGAGGGACGCACAAAAGATGGTTTTGATAAAACACAGGTGAGCGTTCTGAAGATGCTGAACATGAGCAATACAAAAAGTTTTTCAGAAGGGTTTAATGAATTGAACGTTGTTCCGGTTTCCATTTCCTATGAGATTGAACCTTGTGGTTTGGCCAAAATGAAAGAGCTCATTAAAAAGCAACATTACGGGCAAATGAAAACAAGCAAAGACGACTTAAAAAGTATGTCGATGGGAATGTTTAATCCAAAGGGAAGAATGCGTTTTTCATTTGGAAGTCCAATTGAAGTGGATTTTGAAGAAGCAAAGACCCGGGAAAAGCAAAATCAAATGGCAGAAGCTTTTGCCGCTAAAATTGATCGGCAGATATATTCCAATTTCAAACTATGGCCCAACAATTATGTTGCTTACGATTTGCTGACAGGCGAAGATCGATTCAGGCATAAATATTCCGAAGAAGAAAAAAAACATTTTGAGTTGATGCTGGAGCAGGCAATGATTTTTATTGATTTCCCGATTACAGATATCACGGAGCGATTTTTAAAAATTTATGCCAATCCGGTAATTAATAAACTTGCTGTCAACGGGGGATAACGATGAAAAAATCAATTATCTGGGATTGGAACGGAACCTTGCTGAATGACCTTGACTTTTGTATTTCAACAATTAATATTTTGTTGGGGAAAAGACAATTGCCGTTACTGGACCGAAACAGCTATAAAGAAGTTTTTTCTTTTCCTGTAAAAGAATATTACAAGGTCATTGGTTTTGATTTTGAGAAGGAAGATTTCTCTATTCCGGCTAAAGAATTTATTGATTTGTACGATGGAAATGTGAATACCTGCGAATTGTATTCTTCAGCAA
Source organism: uncultured Draconibacterium sp. (assembly GCA_963677235.2). GTDB lineage: Bacteria > Bacteroidota > Bacteroidia > Bacteroidales > Prolixibacteraceae > Draconibacterium. Next base: position 477,953 of record CAXXPP010000001.1, read on the forward strand.
AGGATATTCTGCACTATTTCCAAAATCGGGGATTTCGGCAATTTGTTCTTTCTGCAATGAAACAAAATATGCTTGAAATAACACTCCGACAGAATGGAATTTTTCATTTTTTTGAAGGTATTGCAGGGTTAAATGATCATTACGCAGTTTCAAAAATTGAAAGAGGAATACAATTGATTAACCAGTTTGATATTGAACCCCAAAACTCATGGATTGTTGGCGACACGATTCACGATTTTGAAGTAGCCGAACAGTTAGGAATAAAATGCATTTTGGTCGCCGATGGCCATCAATCAAAGGAACGGTTAGAAAAAACAAAAATGCCGGTAATAGCCAAACTTTCTGATTTGACAATTCTGGAGGAATTTAAAAACAGGGAAAATTAAAAGATGTCGCGTTTTTTTATGTCGCGGATGTATAGTTGAAGATTAATTTTTCCGCGGTATTCATTTTCGGCGATTGAATAGCAAACATCAAATGGAAGTCCGGAAGTAATCAGATTAAATTTTTCTGACTGGTTAAAAGCAATTCCCGGGAATATTCCTGAATTTACGTCAGGCTCAACAAGATCAAGTTTCAGGTGTTCCTGGTTTTTCCCAACAAGACGGCTGGTTCCTGCATCAAACACATCTTCCGTAACAAAAATCGGTGTCATATTGTGCGGACCAAAAGGTGCAAATTGTTTTAATATGCGGAAAAAACGTGGGGTGATTTCACTCAGCGGAATTTTAGCATCCACTTCAATGGTTTGCGTTTGCTGAAGATCAGTAATTTGTTCGGTAACAATTTCTTCAAATCTTTTTCTGAAATTCGGAATATTTTCAATTCTCATGGTCAAACCGGCAGCGTACATGTGTCCTCCGTATGATTCCAGTAAATCGCTGCATTTTCCAATTGCTTCATATAAATCGAAATCGCCTACGGAACGCGCAGAACCGGTTGCCAAACCATTTGACTCGGTTAAAATAATGGTTGGCCTGTAGTATTGTTCAGTAATTCTTGAGGCAACAATTCCAACTACACCTTTATGCCAGTCGCGGTTATACAAAACTGTGCTGTTCATGTTTTTTAGCTCCTCGTTGTCTTCAATCATGTCCAGCGCATCCTGTGTAATATCACGGTCCAGTGTTTTTCTTATTTCATTAAACGAGTCAATTTCTTCACCAAGTAAATCCGATTTATCTTCATCATTGGAAACCAGTATCTGAACCGATTTCTTCCCGTGCTCAATTCGTCCTGAAGCATTTAATCGTGGCCCTATTTTAAAAACAATATCGCTGATTGTAATTTCACTTCCATTCAAACCGGCAAAATTAATAATGGTTTGCAGACCGATTCCCGGGTTTGAGTTGAGTTTTTTTAATCCGTAATACGCTAAAACGCGGTTTTCTCCGGTAAGAGGAACAATATCAGAAGCAATACTGACCACGACTAAATCGAGCAAATCGTGTACTTCTTCCTGCTCAATATTATTTTTCTGACAATAAGCCTGTAAAAATTTGAATCCAACACCGCACCCCGATAACTCTTTGTACGGATATTTACAGTCGGGTTGTTTAGGATCTAAAACAGCAACTGCAGGAGGAACTTCATCATCGGGATTATGGTGGTCGCAGATAATAAAATCGAGCCCGCGCGCTTTTGCATCAGCAATTTTATCTACAGCTTTTATTCCACAATCCAGGGCAATTACAAGCGAAAAACCATTTTCAACGGAATAGTCAATACTTTTTGGAGAAATACCATAGCCTTCGCTATATCTGTCGGGAATATAATATTCGATGTGCTCAAATCGCGATTTCAAAAATGTGTACATCAAAGCTACCGAAGTTGTCCCGTCAACGTCATAATCGCCATAGACCAGAATCTTTTCCTGTTTTGCAATAGCCTGCTCCAAACGGTCGACTGCTCTTTCCATGTTTTTCATCAGGAATGGGTCGTGGAGATCGCTGAGCCGGGGCCGGAAAAACGCTTTTGCTTCATTAAAGGTTTTAATTCCGCGTTGAACCAATAGCTTGGCAATTACCATATTTACATTTAGGGCAACCGACAAATGTTTGATTTCATTCTGATCGCCCTGCTTTTTATAATTCCAGACTTTCTCCATAAATGATTTTTCCGAACCGATAATCTGCAAAGATAAAAATTGCCTGCTGATAATGGAAGAATATTCATTGAACCTTATCATTTATTTTCTTTTCATTTCTATTTGCTTAAGGGCAAAAGCGATACGAGTTCTTTTATTATCTTTGCCGGAAAATTTTTCGAAAGAGATAAAATGAGCAATCAGGAATTAAGCGAACAGGAAGTTATAAGGAGAAATTCGTTGCAAAAATTGCGTGAATTGGGTATCGATCCGTACCCCGCTGCTGAGTTTAAAGTAAATGTGACTACCTGCGAAATAAAAGAGAATTTTAAGGAAGAGGAAAACAATTTTCAAGATGTAATTCTGGCCGGAAGATTAATGAGCCGACGTATAATGGGAAAGGCTTCCTTTGCTGAAATTCAGGATCATAAGGGGAGAATTCAAGTCTATGTAAACCGCGACGAGCTTTGCCCAGGTGAAGATAAAACCATGTATAACGAAGTTTTCAAGAAATTGCTCGATATGGGCGATATTATTGGTATAAAAGGTTTTATTTTCAAAACGCAAATGGGCGAAATTTCCGTTCATGTGAAAGAACTCACCGTGTTGAATAAATCGCTGCGTCCGTTGCCAATTGTAAAAGAAAAAGATGGTAAAACGTATGATGCATTTACCGATCCGGAACAGAGATACCGCCAGCGTTATGTCGATTTAATTGTAAATCCGCAGGTGAAAGATGTGTTTATAAAACGCACTAAAATCATCAATACCATGCGAAATATGTTTAACGAGTATGGTTATTTTGAGGTAGAAACACCAATTTTGCAACCGATTCCGGGAGGAGCTGCAGCACGTCCTTTCATTACACATCATAATTCATTAAATATCCCGCTTTATCTCCGGATTGCCAACGAGCTGTATCTGAAACGTTTGATAGTTGGCGGATTTGAAGGAGTATACGAATTTGCCAAAGATTTTCGTAATGAAGGAATGGATCGCACTCATAACCCCGAATTTACGGTTATGGAAATTTATGTCGCTTACAAGGATTATAAGTGGATGATGAGTTTCACGGAAGAAATTTGCGAGCGGGTGGCACTGGCATTGCACGGGACAACAAAGGTGCAACTGGGAGATCAAATTATCGATTATAAAACACCATATCCGAGGGTGACTATGAGCGAGGCGATAAAAGAGCATACCGGTTACGATATATCAGGGAAAAATGAACAGGAATTGCGTGAGATTTGTGATAAACTGGGCATTGAAACTGACCCGAGTATGGGAAAAGGAAAACTGATTGATGAAATTTTTGGTGAAAAATGTGAGCATAACTATATTCAACCAACTTTTATTATCGATTATCCGGTTGAAATGTCGCCATTAACAAAAAAACACCGGGAAACACCGGGGGTAACTGAGCGTTTCGAGCTAATGGTAAACGGGAAGGAATTAGCAAATGCATATTCTGAGTTAAACGACCCGATTGATCAGCGTGAACGTTTCGAAGAACAATTACGTTTATCAGAAAAGGGTGATGATGAAGCCATGTTTATTGACCAGGACTTTTTACGGGCGCTGGAATATGGGATGCCGCCAACATCGGGGATGGGAATTGGAATCGACCGTTTAACCATGTTTATGACCAACAGTCCATCGATTCAAGATGTGCTTTTCTTTCCACAAATGAAGCCGGAAAAGAAAGTTGCGGTAGAATTAACCGAAGATGAAAAAGCAGTGATGGAACTGCTAAAAAAACAGTCTCCGGTTGAGCTGAACGTATTGAAAGAAAAATCAGGCCTTAGTAATAAAAAATGGGATAAAACCATAAAAGGACTTACCAAACACAAACTGGCTAAAGTGGAAAAGACAGACGATGATTTGGTAGTAGAATTGATTTAGTGTAAAGAATCAAGAGCAAAGAACAAAGATATTGCCTCTTCATTTTTAATGGAGGGGCTTTTTGTTTTTGGGGACCTGTGGTTTTTAACCGCAGAAAAAAGTCGCCAAAGGAAATTGTTCTTAACGAGCGTAGTTAAATGTTGGGAGATGAGTGTTTGGTATCGGATATTCCAATGCCCATTTCAAAAATGAACTCTTACTTTTCATTCGGGTTTGAACCCCGCTTTTGTCCTTTTGTTAAATCATTGAGAAATAAGAATACATCTATCGCAAAAGGTTTTCAGAATAAAGCTATATTCGGTAATCCAACTAAAAAAATAGAGATGAAAATCAAAAGATTTAAAATTGCTGGTATTTTGTTTTTGGCTTTTTTTATTGCCAGTCCTGCTGTTTCAAATGCTGAAAAACCCATTCGTTTGGCTGTGGCGGGCATGTCGCACGGGCATCTTTCATTTATTCTGGGGCGCCCCGACAAAGGCGATTTCGAACTGGTGGGGGTTTTCGATACCAGCAGGGTATTAACCGAGAATGTGAAAGCCAGATATAATTTACCCTCTGAAATTATTTATCACAACCTGGAAAAAATGCTCGATGATGTAAAGCCGGAAGCAGTTGTTGCTTTTGGTTCTATTTTCGATCATTTGTTGGTTGTGGAAGCCTGTGCACCACGTGGCATCCATGTCATGGTGGAAAAACCTTTAGCTGTAAATATGGAGCATGCAAAACAAATGGCTGAGCTAGCCCGGAAATATCATATATTTTTACTTACTGATTATGAAACTTCTTGGTATCCAAGTACCGCACAATCGTTAAAAATGGTAACCCAGGACAATTTTGTGGGGAATTTGAGAAAAGTTGTGATTCACGACGGGCATCAGGGACCCAAAGAAATTGGCTGTGATAAGTTTTTCCTTGAGTGGCTCACCGATCCGGTATTGAATGGTGGTGGTGCAATTGTTGATTTTGGATGCTACGGAGCTAACCTGATGACTGCTTTAACCAATGGACAAAAACCTCTTTCAGTGACTGCAGTTACCCGGCAGTTTAAACCCGATATTTATCCTAAAGTAGACGATGAGGCAACCATAATTATTTCTTATCCTGAGGCGCAGTGTATAATTCAGGCATCGTGGAACTGGCCCTTTAGTCGGAAAGACATGGAAATTTATGGCGATTCGGGATATATTTTTGCACTTAATAAATCGGATATGAAAATTAGAGAAAAAGGGATGAACACAGAAAAATCGGAAGTAGTTACAGCAAACAATGTTGATGTTTATGAAGATCCGTTTGCTTATTTCGCCGATGTGATTCACAAAAAGATTGTTCAACCAGAATATGGCCTCTATTCTTTGAAAAATAATTTAGAAGTAGTAAAAATACTGGATGCAGCACGTGAGTCAGCTAGGACAGGAAAAAGGGTTCTGCTGAATCAGTGAAGATTTAGGTTTTTAACTATCAAACAATCTCAGGACAAAGCATTTGAGCCATTGGTTTTTTGTTGCTGTTTTTATGATGAGGAAGTTTTGCCGGGCTGATTTTTTTTGTGATTTTAGTATTCAATAAAACAACATTTTACACCTTATTTTAGCGTTTGTTGCCAGAATTGAAAGATTACCTTTCCTTGTTTTTCGGAATATATAATAAAAGGACGCAAATAATTAAAACAATATTATAACCAGAGAAGATGACGGTATCTGTGTGGTGCAGATCAATTTTAGTCTATGATAGGAACGATAAAAGATGATTTACAAATCCCAAAATATTTTTAGTAAAGAAGGCACCCGATTGTTGGACGTTTTGTTGGTTGTGTTGATATGGGTACAATAAAAAGTTTATCGAGAATAGTTAGTTTATCGTAATCATAGGCAGAAGCTCCGGGAATTTCCGGGGCTTTTTTTTGAGTAGCTAACGATTTTATAGTTTCCGAATATTCAAGATTAAGACAATAATTCAGTTAATTCAAAAAGAATGTAGGATACAATATTCCCTGAATTTTTATTTCCCGTTTCCTTTAAAACTTACCATTAGAGTGTATATCAGAATTTTAAAATCGATATAAAGCGAGATGTTTTTTAGATACATCATATCAAATGGAAGTCGTTCGAGCATTTCTTCAATATTTGATGCGTAACCGTATTTTACCTGTCCCCACGAAGTTATTCCCGGACGCAGTTTGTGAAGGTGAGTATAATGTGGTGCTCTTTGCACAATTTGGTCGATATAATATTTCCTTTCGGGGCGTGGGCCAACCAGCGACATTTCGCCTTTAATAACATTAATAAACTGTGGAATTTCGTCAAGATGCGTTTTGCGCATAAAGCGCCCGATATTGGTAATCCGGTCGTCTTTTTCATTGGAAAGTTCAGGTGTGCCGTTTTCAGCATTGAAAACCATACTCCGGAGTTTGTAAATCTTAAATGGTTTTCCAAAACGTCCAATTCGTTCCTGCCGGTAAATAATTGGCCCTTTGGATGTGGTTCGAATAATAACTGCTAGCACCAAAAAAACAGGAAGAAACAGAATCATAGCAATTAGTGAAAATAAAACATCAATTAATCGTTTTGTGTTTTCCTGCCAACCAGGCATTAAACCGTTTGAGATTTTTATGAGTGGGCTGCTGTAAATGGTATTCACTTTTACTGTTCCCGAGAGAAAATCATATAAATCGGGGATTCCCCAAATGGTTACCTGCCGGTTTTCTATAATGGTGAGAATATCGCTCAATCTTTTGTGTTCTACAGTTTCTAAGGCGATAATAACTTCTTCAATTTTTTTGTTTTCAATAATATCAGTCAAATTTGAAACACTGCCCAGTTTTGGAATGTAATCACTCAATAGTGTGTCATTATTATTTTCAACGCCAACAAAACCAACAAAAAGATTTCCCGCAGGGCGTTCTTGTTTTATCATTTCATTATACACTTTAACCGCTTTTTCATTACTGCCAATAATTAGTGTATTGAAACCAATTTCCCGTTTATGAATACGGTGGATTGTACGAGTGGTGAGTACAAGTCGGAAAATGTAAGTGAGGGAGAAATGCAGGATAAAAAGAATAAAAAAGAGTTCGTAATAATCTTTGTACGATGTAATAAAATCATCCAGAATTAAAGCGAAGAAAATAATTACAACGCCCACCGCCGATGTTAAAAATGTTTGTCCGAGCTCTATTAATCGGGAACGGTGAAAAATATCTTTGTAAAATCCTGTAATGTAGTAAAAGATAATCCAGAAAACCGGAATAATTATGAGGCCGAGAAAATACCGGTTAGTAAACTCCAGTGGGATTTCAATCCCAAAACGTTGGGGTTCAATAACGAGTTTCCGGTAGATAAAAAATAGTGTCCAGCTCAGAGCGGCCGCCAAAATATCAAATATCAAGTATTTTGCAACTTGTCCTTTTTTATTCATTCTTTGCTGGTTAAGTCTGGTAAATTTAGCCAATGCAATAACTAAACGGCAACCAGACAAAATTATTGCCGCAAAAGTAGTCTTTTACCTGACTTAATTTGTGGAAAATTGTGCAATCTTTTTGTTGATTTTTTGTACGGCATGCAATACAATCAAATAATCTTCAATATTGCTAATTTGCCTGGATTTATTTTGTACGGCTTGTAAAAACGCATCAATTTCGCTGCAAGATGTGTATTCTGTCAAATCAATAGGTTTATTATGACATTGAAAGTTTTTTGTGGTAAAATTCAAGGTGACAAACTGCCCCGGCGAGTATGACTTAATTTTGAATTCGTTTAACGGAGGTAGATTTCCGTAATTGATATTTACGACAGAAGCATCACCAAACTCCAATCTTACGTTGGTGAATTTTGATTCAGTTTCCTTCGTTTTAAAAGTGACAGCACCAATTTTTTTAGGGCTGATTCCGGTAGTTCCGATTAACATTAACATGAGTGAAATTAAAGTGCTGTCGGAAATTACTTCGTCTGTCAGGTATGAAATATCGAGAAAGGTCGGTGAAATTAAATGGTTGTTCAACCATTGAACCGCTGGTTTAAAATAATGTGGGTTAGTTACCTGAATAATTGAGCCCGATTCGTTGGCGAGGTTATTTAGTTGCGAACATTCCTCAATACTAAGATTTAAATATTCAATAGCGAAAATGTGTTTCGATTTTCTTACGATATCGCATAGCATTTTAAACGGCAGAATGGACGAATTATCAATGATAATGATGTCTGCTCTTTCAATTAATTCAATACGGTTAATCTCAGGAATTGAAAAATGAAAACTATTTAGCCGGGAGTCTGTCCCAACCGAAGTTTTTCCAACAATGTTTAACCCCTTTATTTTTTGAATCCGTTTCACGTGCGGTTCCAAAATTTCCGTTTTCCCTATAAGTCCAATGTTCAACATAATACAAATATAAAATTCTAAATAGTCTGTTTTTTGTTCCGAAAAAAGAACTTATCAACGTTAAATGTTAATATTGAAAAAGACTCTTTAAATTGAAATCAGAGGGATTTAGGTTATTTTAGTACCGTATTTTTGACGCATGGAAATGAATGACGATCTTAGGCATCGGGGAATGAGGAAAAAACTGGCTACTGGTTTAAAAATTAAAGGAATCCGTAGTGAGGAGGTTTTGGATGCCATTGAAAGTGTTCCCAGGCATCTTTTTATGGAAAGTACTTTTATCAATTTTGCATATAAAGACCAGGCATTTCCTATTGGAGCCGGGCAAACAATCTCGCAACCATTTACCGTTGCTTTTCAAACCCAGTTACTGCAAATTGAAAAAGGAGATAAGGTTTTGGAAGTGGGGACAGGATCTGGTTACCAGGCAGCAATTTTATTTAAGTTGGGAGCCAAAGTTTTTACCATTGAACGGCAAAAGGAGCTGTATTTAAAAGCTCAATCTTTTCTTCCTGAAATTGGATACCATCCTGCATGTTTTTTTGGCGATGGTTACAAAGGATTGCCCAATTTTGCACCTTTTGATAAAATTTTGGTGACCGCAGGAGCTCCTTTTATCCCGGAGGATTTAAAATTTCAGTTAAAAATTGGAGGACGCTTGGTTGTTCCTGTCGGGAATGATAAACGTCAGGAGATGACCGTGGTGATTCGTCTTTCAGAGAATGATTTTAAAACCGAAAAACACGGAGGATTTGTTTTTGTTCCACTGTTAAAAGGAACTGTAAATTCGTAGTTATGATAAAAATTAAAAAGTTTGTTGTAAATCCATTACAAGAAAATTCATACATACTTTCCGATGAAACCGGTGAATGTATTTTTATTGATCCCGGTTGTTTTTATGAAGAAGAACAGGACGAAATCAGGGAATATATTTCTGACAATAAATTAAACCCGGTAAAAATTACGAATACACACTGCCATTTCGACCACATTATGGGAGTTGAGTTTTTACGTAATGAATATAACGTTCCATTACTTGCTCACCCTGATGATGCTTTTTGGATTGAACGGGCAATAGACCAGGGACAAATGTTTGGTTTTGATATGCAGCCTGTAAATCCTATTGATATTTTTTTCGGGGAAGGTGATAAAGTAACTTTTGGAAATACTGTACTGGAAATTTTTCATGTGCCTGGCCATTCTCCGGGGCACGTGGTTTTTTATAATAAAGACAATAATTTTCTGATTGCAGGAGATGTGCTTTTTTACGGAAGTATTGGACGGTCAGATTTGCCTGGAGGAAACCACCAGCAGCTAATTACTGGTATAAAAAGCAAGCTTTTTCTGTTACCCGATGAAACAAAAGTATATTGTGGCCACGGCCCAGAAACAACATTGGGGTTTGAAAAAACAAATAATCCGTTTCTAACCTGAATGAAAGGAAAATAATGTGGATATTGATTTGTGGTTTAAAATCATTTTTTACAATTTCCGGATAATTTATACTTGCAAATAATTCACTAAAAATAAAAGATATACATGCCTTACGATAGTTTTGTAACCCGCCACATTGGCCCTCGTGAAAATGATATTAGAGAGATGCTTAACGCAGTTGGTGTTTCATCAATGGATGAATTGATTGCACAAACTGTTCCTGAGAATATTAGGATGAAAGAGCCGTTGAAGTTACAGGAAGGATTAACCGAACGAAAATATTATCGTAGGATTCTTGAACTGGCATCAAAAAACAAGGTTTTTAATACCTACATCGGAATGGGATATTATGATACGATTACTCCATCTGTTATTCTTCGGAATGTGCTTGAAAATCCGGTGTGGTATACATCTTATACACCTTATCAGGCAGAAATTTCGCAGGGAAGATTGGAAGCTTTGTTAAATTTTCAGACCATGGTTTGTGAACTTACCGGAATGGAAATTGCAAATGCATCGTTACTTGATGAGGCAACTGCAGCAGCAGAGGCAATGATAATGATGATGAATTTGCGTTCGCGACAAATGGTGAAAAACAATGTGAATGTTGTTTTGGTTGATGAAAAAATGTGGCCTCAAACACACGATGTTTTAAAAACACGCGCAACTCCTTTGGGAATAGAATTGAGAATTCAACCCAAAGATGAATTTAAATTTACTGATGATGTTTTTGGTGCTTTAGTTCAGTATCCAAATTCTGATGGTGAGGTTATTGATTACACTGAATTGGTAAAGCAGGCTCATGAAAAAGATATAAAAGTTGCAGTAGCAGCCGATTTACTTTCTCTTGCAACTTTGGTTCCGCCAGGGGAGTGGGACGCAGATATTGTTTTTGGTAACAGCCAGCGTTTTGGCGTACCAATGGGATATGGCGGTCCGCACGCGGCATTTTTTACTGCAAAAGAAGTATACAAGCGTACTATGCCGGGAAGAATAATTGGGGTAACAAAAGATGTTCACGGGAACCGGGCTTTGCGAATGGCGCTTCAAACAAGGGAACAGCATATTAAACGAGAAAAGGCCACTTCAAATATTTGCACCGCGCAGGCACTTCTGGCAACAATGGCTGGATTTTTCGGAGTTTATCACGGACCTGAAGGAGTAAAGAATATCGCCGACCGGATTCATAATATTGCTGCGTTTCTGGCAGAAGAAATCGAAAAACTGGGGTACAAACAGTTGAATAAGAATTATTTTGATACTATCCGGTTTGCCTTACCCAAACATGTAAAACATGAAGATATTGAGTGGCTTTCGCTTGAATTGGAAATGAATTTCAGGTATTTTGAAAATGGTGAAGTTGGAATCAGCATTGACGAAACAACCAACCGCGAAGATATTACCTGGATACTGGAAGTATTTGCAAAAGCAGCCAACAAACGTTGGCAGGTTATTCATGAATATCCTCACAAGTATTCAATAGATGGCAAATTTGCAAGGACAACTGATTTTATGACACAGGAAGTGTTTAACAAATATCGTTCAGAAACCGAAATGGTGAGGTACATTAAACGTTTGGAGCACAAAGATATTTCGTTAACACACTCCATGATTTCTTTGGGCTCATGTACTATGAAACTAAATGCCGCAACAGAAATGTTTCCGTTAAGCTGGATTGAGTTCAACGGGATTCATCCCTTTGTTCCTAAAAATCAAGCTCGTGGCTACCATGAAATGATGGAGGAGTTACGACGTGATCTTTCTGAGATTACCGGAATGGCTGATGTGAGTTTAATGCCAAATTCAGGTGCAGCCGGTGAATATGCCGGTTTGATGGTTGTTCAGGCGTATCACGAAAGCAGGGGAGAAGGGAAACGAAATGTGGTTTTAATTCCTTCTTCTGCTCATGGAACCAATCCTGCCAGTGCTGTTATGGCTGGAATGAAAGTGGTTGTAGTAGCATGTGATGAGAAGGGGAATATTGATTTGGAAGACCTTAGAAAAAAAGCGGAAGAGAATAAAGATTTTCTTTCGTCGTTTATGGTAACCTACCCTTCAACACATGGCGTGTTTGAATCATCAATTGTAGAGATGTGCGATATTATTCATAAGAATGGCGGCCAGGTATATATGGACGGGGCAAATATGAATGCTCAGGTTGGGCTAACCAATCCTAAAAAAATTGGTGCTGATGTATGCCACCTTAATTTGCATAAAACATTCGCTATTCCTCATGGTGGAGGTGGCCCCGGAGTTGGTCCGATTGCTGTAGCAGAACATTTGGTGACGTTTCTGCCTTCGCACCCGATTATGAATAACGGACACATCGGAATTAATGCCGTAGCAGGGGCTCCGTGGGGGAGTGCTTCTGTTCTTACTATTACCTATGGTTACATAAAAATGATGGGGGCTCAGGGTTTAACCGAAGCTACAGAAATGGCAATATTAAACGCGAATTATATTGCGAAGGCCTTGTCTGAAAATTATGGAATTTTATATACGGGAGAGAATGGACGTGTAGCTCATGAAATGATTCTGGAATGCCGGCATCTAAAAGCAACTTCAGGGATTACCGAAGAAGATATTGCAAAACGTCTGATGGATTACGGTTTTCATGCGCCAACACTTTCTTTCCCTGTGCACGGAACTCTGATGATTGAGCCTACTGAAAGCGAATCAAAAGAAGAGCTGGATCGTTTTATTGATGCTTTAAATTCAATTTTTTCTGAAATTAAAGAAATTGAAAATGCGAGTGCTGATAAAAATAACAACGTGTTGAAGAATGCACCTCACACGGCAGAAAGAGTTTGTGGAAATCACTGGGAGCATCCATATTCAAGAGAAAAAGCGGCCTTCCCGTTAGAATGGATCAGGGAAAATAAATTCTGGGTTCCGGTTGGAAGAGTGAATAATGCATGGGGAGACAGGCATTTAATCTGTACCTGTGGTTCGCCGGAGGAATATGAGCTGATGACTCAGGATTAATCTGTCAAAAAGATTTTGAATGATTGTTTTTCCTAATGCTAAAATAAATATCGGGTTGAATGTGGTTTCCAGAAGAGAGGATGGATATCATAATCTAGAGACCATATTCTACCCGGTAAAATTATCTGATGCATTGGAAATTACGGATTCAGGGAAGACAGAATTTTCATTGTCAGGATTGCGGATTGATAGTCCTTCAGAAAATAATCTTGTTTATAAAGCTTATTCTCTGTTAAAAAAGGATTTTAAACTTCCCGCCCTAAAGATTCATCTTCACAAGATTATTCCTTTTGGAGCAGGCCTGGGAGGCGGTTCCTCCGATGCAGCGTTTGCTTTGAAATTGATAAGCAAATATTGTAAACTGGACTTGAGTACGGCAGAGCTTAAAAAATACGCTTCTAAAATAGGTGCAGATTGTCCTTTTTTTATTGAGAACCAACCTGCATTTGCCAGTGGAATTGGCGATCAACTGGAACCTGTAAATATTGATATAGCTGAATATGAGATCGTAATTGTTAAACCCCGAATTTCTGTCAGTACCCCTGAAGCCTACAGGAATATTAAACCTTCGCAACCATCTTTTTCTTTAAAAGAATTAAATAAAATTCCCATTGACGAATGGAGAAATCTCGTTGTAAATGACTTTGAGAGAACGGTTTTTCCTACATATCCCGAAATTCAAATTTTGAAAGAAACTCTTTATGAGATGGGAGCTTTGTATGCTTCTATGTCTGGAAGCGGTTCGGCCGTATTCGGTATTTTTCGCTATTTACCGATGGATTTCGATAATTTCCTACCTAAAGGTATTTTTATTTACCGGTAATTTCTGACACTTACCGACCTTAAAGTTTCATTAACAAAGTATTTGTACTTTTTAACAAAAAGGTGTGTAACCTTTGTGCCTGAAAACAGTCTATTATAGTGAAAACAAAGTTTTAGAAAACAAAGAAAAGCTTAAGAGAACAAAAAAACAATTAGTAAGAAAACAGAAAAAAATAGAAACATGAAAACAAGAATTAGTCAAGTAGTAGTTGCAGCAATTTTTACACTAATATTAATTGGTGGAAATAGTTACGCAAAAGGAACAGAATTGATTGCCTCAAGTTTTGAAACAATTGAAGAGCCAACAATGGAAATAGAAAACTGGATGATTGACGACAGGTATTGGCATAATGCAAATACGGCTTTCTTTTTTGAAGAAGCTTCAGATGAAAATTTAGATTTGGAGTCCTGGATGACAAACGAAACTATTTGGGGAAATACAGGTTTTGATAATGTTGAGAATGAAGTTGAAACAAACCTTGTTTTAGAACCCTGGATGACAAATGATAAGCTTTGGGAAAGTGAAAGTTTCAATTATTCTGAAAACGAAACCGAAGACGCTCTGGTTCTGGAATCGTGGATGACAAACGATAGAACATGGAATGTACAGTAGAGAAAAGGTAAAATAGAAACGCGATTAGCTTAATTGAATTTTTAGGGGCTGCTCAAAAGGCAGTCCTTTTTTGTGCAAAAAAAAGCCGGCTCATTTATTTGAGCCGACCATATTCGCTAAAAAATGTTAAGAACTCTTATCTTAATGTTTTTGGTTTAATTTCAATCATTAGATGCCTTTTGGGAATAATGTCATCTTTTTTTACATGGATTTTTATAATTTCACCATCAAAAGGCATACGAACTTGGTTTTGCATTTTCATTGCTTCCAGCAATAAAAGTGTTTCACCTTCTTTTACCTTATCCTTGGGTTTTACATAGATATCAATAATTGTCCCCGGGATAAAAGAGTAAAGAAGATTTTCATTTGGAGCTTCCCAATTTATTCGTTCTTCAAACTTACGGGTAAAAGTGGTCTTGTAGATAGCTCCCTGTACGATCAGATTTTTAAATTCTTTTTCTTCTGTCATTTTGATTTGATTTTAGAACGGTGGAATACCATGTTTTTTTGCAGGCAGATGAACGCTTTTGTTTTCCGAAACTTTTAATGCATGCAGAATGCGTGGTCTTGTTTCTTTGGGTTCAATTACTTCATCTATATATCCCTGGGCGGCTGCAACATATGGATTAGCAAATTTCTCTTTGTATTCCTGTATTTTTTGCTGACGCATTTCATCCGGATTTTCAGCCTCTGCTATTTCTTTTCTGAAAACAATATTTGCTGCTCCTTCCGGTCCCATAACGGCAATTTCTGCAGTTGGCCAGGCAAATACAAAGTCGGCACGCAAATGGCGCGAATTCATTGCAATATAACCGCCACCATATGCTTTTCTTAAAATGATTGTTACTTTAGGAACAGTTGCTTCGCTGTATGCATAAAGAATCTTTGCGCCATGGCGAATAACTCCTGCATGTTCCTGGTCAACGCCTGGTAAATATCCCGGAAGATCTTCCAATGTTACGATTGGAATATTAAATGCGTCGCAGTAACGAATAAAGCGGGCAGCTTTATCCGAACTATCTGTATCAAGAACACCAGCTAAAACCATTGGTTGGTTGGCCACAAACCCTACAGTATCACCTTCCATACGACCAAAACCGATGATAATATTTGGTGCAAAATATTCCATTACTTCAAAGAAATCCGAACCATCCACAATTCCTCTTATGATGTCTCGCATATCATAAGGAATTCTTGGGTCTCCCGGAACAATATCTTCAATCTTAGGCCCTTTCTGCGGTGATTTTGGTGGATAAGGAAGTGCTTTTCTGGAATTATTGCGTGGGATGAAACTGATAAGTTTTTTTATCTGATCAAAACATTCGAGCTCTGTTTGGGAATAAAAATGTGCGTTACCAGTAATTTCAGCATGAACGCGGGCACCACCCAGTTCTTCCATCGAAATTTCTTCACCAAGTACCGATTTTATCACACTTGGACCGGTGATAAACATTTTTGAGATATTTTCAACTACAAAAACAAAATCGGTTAAAGCCGGCGAATATACCGCGCCTCCGGCGCAAGGACCAAGAATTACAGAAATTTGAGGGATTACACCTGATGCCAGTGTGTTTCTGAAGAAAATCTCACCATAACCGGCCAGTGAGTTTACTCCTTCCTGGATACGTGCTCCACCTGAGTCATTGATACCAATTAATGGAACCCTCATTTTTAAAGCGTGATCCATAATTTTAGTGATCTTACGGGCGTGCATTAGCCCAAGCGAGCCCCCGGCAACAGTAAAATCCTGGGCAAAAATACAAACCGGTTTATTATAAATGGTACCTGTTCCAATAATTACACCGTCGCCATGCAATACTTTCGATTCCATTCCGAAGTCTTTGGCACTGTGTTCTACGAACAGGTCATATTCATGAAAAGAGTTTTTGTCAAGAAGGGCTATAATGCGCTCACGGGCAGTTAATTTGCCCATTTTTGCCTGTTTTTCGATGGCTTCATCACCACCACCTTTTTGTACTTCTCTTTTCCTTTTTCGAAGGTCAAGAACATTGCTTCTTAGTGACATAAAGTTTGTTTTAAGTTAAAAATTCCCTTTTGCTTTAATCAGTAAAAGGGTTTAGTTATGCAATTAAAAGTGGAGGCAAAATTATAATTTTTTTCCTTTAGGCTCCCCTTTCCGAAAATAGTGTTACGTAATTTAAAGTACAATGGTTTATTCAAATCGAATAATAGTACTGCTTGTTTGAAAATTATTTCATCGGGCAGCCCAGCGGAAAACAAAAAGGGCGATGATACTGTAGAATAAATTGGGAATCCATACTGCAACTATGGGAGGTGTATTTCCACTAATGGCGAAAACGGTGGAAATTTGCATAAATAAAATGTAGGAGAAAGCTAAAAGTAACCCTAGTCCAAGGTGTAACCCAAGTCCTCCTTTTATTTTTCTGGAAGCAAGTCCGGCACCAATAATGGTTAAAATGAAAGCAGAGAATGGGCCAGCAACCCGTTTATGATTTTCAATTTCCCATTCAACGGAGTTCACGCCTCGCATTTTCATTTGTTTTATTTCCTCTTTTAAAGCGGGTGTGGTAAAAGTCTCCATTTGGTTTTTCATTACTTTATAGTCGTTGGGTGCCATGTTTAAAGTTGTATCCATCCGGTAGCCCTTTTCAAAAGTTTCCCCGTCATCAAGAATATGCCTTATCCAGTAATTATTAATTATCCATTTTTCTGAATCTTCGTCCCAGCGAATATTGTCGGCACTAATTTTTTCCTTGAGTTGAGCTCCGTCAAACTTTTCGAGAGTAAAACGGTATCCTACATTATTGGCGTTAAAACTTTGCATATAAATATATACCCCGGGTTCAATTTGTCGATGGATATTTTTTTCCACAATAACCCTGTTATTGTCAATGTATTTGTTTCTGAAGTCGTTTAGCGTTTTGTTTGCAGGGGGAATAATATAATTTCCTAATACGAAAGAAAGTGTGGCCAGTATAAATGCCGAGGTTAAATAAGGGCGCATTAACCGCGGATAAGATACACCACTGCTTAAAATGGCAATTATTTCGGTATTGTAGGCCATTTTAGAGGTGAAATAAATAACCGCAATAAATGTGAACAAAGGGCTGAAAAGGTTGGCAAAATAAGGGATGAAATTCATATAATATTCCAAAATAATTACCTTGGCCGGTATGTCTTTTGAAATAAATTCATCCAGGTTTTCAGCCATATCAAAAACAATAGCAATACTCAAAATCAAAGCAATAGTATAAAAGAAAGTTCCAAGAAACTTTTTGGTAATATATAAATCTATTGTTTTATAAAATTTCATTCCTGAATTTAGAGCCTTTCTTTTAATTGTATTATGATTTCCTTCTTCCAGCTTTCAAAAATTCCGCCAATTATTTTCTGACGAGCTGTTTTTACAAGCCACAAATAAAAAGCCAGGTTGTGTTGACTGGCAATTTGAGCTCCCAGCATCTCATTTGAAATTATTAAATGGCGAAGATAAGATTTTGAATACTGGTCAACAAATGAGTTGCTGTCTTCGTCAATGGGTGAGTGATCATTTTCCCATTTTTTGTTTTTTATGTTGATGATTCCTTTTTTTGTGAATAACATGCCGTTTCTTCCGTTGCGGGTGGGCATAACACAATCGAACATATCAATTCCCCGTTCAATAGATTCCAAAATATTAACCGGAGTTCCCACTCCCATAAGATACCTTGGTCTGTTTTCTGGTAAATCAGCCGTGCAAACTTCAGTCATTTCATACATTACGTCCTCTGGTTCTCCAACTGAAAGGCCTCCGATTGCATACCCGTCAGCATCAAAATTTCGAACATGGGTCACCGCTGCTTTTCGAAGAGCCGTATATGTATTCCCCTGAACAATTGGGAATAGTGTTTGGCGGTAACCATATTTCGGTTCAGTTTGGTTAAACTGCTTAAAACACCTTTCTAGCCAGCGTTGAGTTAACTCGAGCGATTTTTTTGCATAATTGTAATCAGCATCGCCTGGTGAACATTCGTCAAAAGCCATAATTATATCTGCACCGATTGAGCGTTGAATATCCATTACATTTTCTGGTGTAAACATGTGATACGAGCCATCAATGTGAGATTGAAAACGTGCACCTTCTTCACTTAATTTTCTGATATCGCCAAGAGAGAAAACCTGATATCCTCCACTATCGGTTAAAATGGGCCTGTCCCAACGATTAAATTTATGCAGGCCTCCGGCTTTTTCAATAACATCAATTCCGGGGCGCAAGTACAAGTGATAAGTATTTCCCAGAATAATTTGTGCTTTTATATCTTCTTTCAAATCGCGAGTGTGGATACCTTTTACCGACCCGGCCGTGCCCACAGGCATAAAAATTGGAGTTTCAATTTGGCCATGATCAGTAGTAATTACACCAGCCCGCGCACGCGAATTTTCCGAAGTAGTAAGAAGCTTAAATTCCATCTGCTTTTTTTGAGGGTTCAAATATAATTATTCTGCCCGAATCAACCGGGTTTATTTGTTTTACTGACTGTTAATTATTTTTAAACCCTGTGAATAAAAATAAATCATATTTTCTACATTTTATTTTGGTTTTGGCTTGAATGTTTCCAATTTTGCGGCGGCTAATCTTTATCTGATTTATTATTCTGAATGATTAATAATTTACTGAAGACAATCTCTGAAGCAGAGATTTTTCAATTGGTACTTTTTTTTATTTTACTAACTCTCGTTTTTATTCAGGTACTTTTTAAAATTATTTTTCTGATTCGGATTTCATTACTCAAACAGGATACAAGGGGAAAAACAAGAACTCCGGTTTCAATTATAATGACGGAGAGAAACGAGGAGGAGAACCTTTCTGAAAATTTACCTGGTTTACTTGCTTTTAATAATGAGAATTATGAAGTGATAGTTGTCGATGATTTTTCGCAAGATAATTCGTTATCGGTATTGGGAAAATTGAGGGAAGCAAATTCAAATTTGAAAGTTTCTGCATTAAACCAGGAAACAAGGTTCTCAATTAAATTATCGCAGAATATTGGATTAAAATCGATGAAAAATGATTGGGCTTTAGTTGTTCCGCCTTCTGTTAATCAGTATAAAAATGAATGGGTTGTAAATATTTGCAGCACCATTCATCCCGGAGCAGAAACCATAATCAATTATTGTAATGTTACCCGGAATAAAAAATTCTTTAACAAACTTTTTCGCATCGAAACTTTTCTGCTTTATTTAAAAAGTATGGCGTATTCAATGGCCGGATTTCCCTTTGTTTTTTTTGAAAATAATGTAGTTTTCCGGAAACAAAAATATTTCGAATTGGGGGGGTACGGGAAAAAGATAAAAGAACCGTATGCGAACCTTGAGTTATTAATTAATCAGTTTTTATCAAAAAAGAAATGTCGGTTTGTTTTAAATGACGACACTGCAATTCGTTTTACAGAAAAGGTTTCAAGGCATGACTTTCTTGATCTAATAAGAAAGAGTTTTTGTATTGAACAACATTTGTCTTTTTCTAAAAGGTTGGTATTGTTTTTAAGCTCATTTGTTAAATTAATAATACTGCCATTGCTTGTTGTTGTAATTCTTTTATTCACTGGTGTTTGGCCAATTGTTTTAGTGGCGGTGTGTATTCTTTTGATTTTACATTTGTTTATCATAAAAACAATGCAAAATCGTTTGAATGAACGTAAAATATTCATAACTTCGTTAATATATGATTTGGTAGTGCCCTATTTCAAAATTGTTTTTCGGTGGCATTTTAACAGAAAAAGGCACAAGCAAAATGGAAGAACAAAATTTAAAGTTATCTGAAAAAGCCCGCCAGGATTACATTCTGGTGCAAGACGCTTTAAAGGGTGATGAAAAAGCTTTTGCTCGTTTGCTTAGCCGTTACAAGGATGCCATTTATTTTATGCTTCTGAAAATGGTAAACAACAGGAGCGATGCCGAAGATTTGACATTGGAAGCATTTGGCAAAGCATTTAAAAATCTCCATCAATATTCACCAACTTACGCATTCAGCACATGGTTATTTAAAATAGCTTCAAACAATTGTATCGATTTTTTACGTAAGAAAAAAGGAGTGCATGTTTCGTTGGAAAATAACGAACAGAATGATAATGGTGAGCAATTACGATTAAAATCAAAAGAGCCCGATCCGGAAGAAAAACTGATCAGGGTGCAAAAGGCAATTTTATTACGAAAGGTTGTTCGACGCCTAAAACCTCGCTATCAGGCATTGGTGGAATTACGATATTTTCGGGAGTTTTCTTACGAAGAAATTGCAAAAGAATTAAATTTGCCGCTCGGTACGGTAAAAGCCCAGTTGTTCAGGGCGCGTGAAATGTTATTTAAAATGATTGAAAGTACCGAAATGGCTGATCATCAATAATTCTGTTTTAATGGATATTATCCTGAAATATTTCCCAAAACTAAGTGAAAGACAAATTCAACAGTTTCGGTTGCTCGAAGAGCTATACGCCGACTGGAATCAGAAAATCAATATTATTTCGCGGAAAGACTTTTCATCGTTGTATGAGAAGCACGTTTTGCATTCGTTGGGAATTGCAAAATTTATACGTTTTACCGAAGGAAGTGAGATTTTGGATGTGGGAACAGGAGGAGGCTTTCCTGGAATTCCTCTGGCCATTTTTTTTCCTGAAATACGGTTTCATCTGGTTGATTCAATTGGAAAAAAAATTAAGGTTGTAAATGGTGTAGCGGAAGCGCTGAAATTACAGAATGTTAGTGCAGAACAAATCAGGGCCGAGCAAATTAAAGGAAAATATGATTTTGTAGTTAGTCGGGCAGTAACCCGGTTACCTGAATTTGTCCCATGGGTGAAGGGCTGTATTGCGAAACAACAAAAAAATGCCATCGCAAATGGCATCTTATATTTGAAAGGGGGCGATATTCAGGCTGAAATTAAACCATTCAAAAAGAATGTATTTGTTCAGCATCTTTCAGCATATTTTGAAGAAGAATTTTTTGAAACCAAGAAACTGGTGCATTTGGTTTTATAATTCAACCTGGTTAATCAATTAAATATTCATCGCCAAAAGAAACCCCCATTTTACGGGCTTTTAGGATTAACGGGTGTTCTTGTTGTACCAATCGAAGGTTACTTCCTACGTCTTCCAACGGAACTGTTGTTAATTCGTTATTTTTCATTGCTACCATTGTTCCGAATTTTTCATCGGCGATACATTGAGCTGCATGAGCGCCATAACGAGTAGCCAAAATTCTGTCCATCGGTGTTGGGCTTCCTCCTCGTTGAATATATCCCAGCACGGTTTCCCTTGTTTCAATTCCGGTGTATGTTTGAATTGCTTCAGATAAATATGCTGCCGCCGATTTTTCTTTTGGGTGTTCAATGCCTTCTGCCACAACTACAATGGAATAGGGCTTATTGTCTTCGTAACGACTTTCAATTTTTTTACAAACCGAACGAATGTTGTATGGTAACTCTGGCAATAAAATAATATCGCCACCGCCGGCAACACCCGAATATAGTGCAAGCCATCCGGCATGATGCCCCATAATTTCAATAATCATTACCCGCTGATGTGAGTTTGCTGTAGTATGTAAACGATCGATAGCGTCGGTTGCTATTTGTACTGCAGAGTCAAAGCCAAAAGTAACATCTGTCCCCCATACATCGTTATCAATGGTTTTGGGAATTCCAATTACGTTTAGTCCTTCTTTTGTTAACATACTGGCTGTTTTCATTGTTCCATTTCCCCCAATACAAACCAAGCAGTCGAGTCCGAGTTTTTTGTAATTTTTCTTTATTTTTTCAGGTTTGTGTGTGTCGGGTTTCCCGTTTTTCTTTACCAATTTGTAGGGTTTCTCTCTGGATGTTCCTAAAATGGTTCCCCCCAAAGTTAAAATACCCGAGAGCTGGGATTCCTTTAGAGCCCTGTAGTCGTTGTTTATTAATCCCAAATAACCGGCATTAAAACCAATTACTTCCATTCCATATTCAACAATAGCCGTTTTCCCAACTCCGCGAATTGCAGCGTTTAATCCGGGGCAATCTCCTCCGGCAGTTAAAATGCCAATTTTTTTTGGTTTTGCAGAAATGTCCATATCAGATTTCTTTTAATAAAAAATATAAATCAAAAACCGAATTTACGAAAGAATACCCGAAATTGTTAATTTTGCAGAAAAGGTTTATTAACTGTTAAGGAATTTTTAGAAATAGGAGATATTTGAAAGAAAAATAAAGTATAATTTTTATATTTTCGTTTTACTTCAAAAAGGATATTGAATTAACCAATAAAAAAACAACAAAATGAAAAGAGTATTCTCATTACTTTTAGCAGGAACATTTGTTTTTGGAATGTCATGCCAGAGTGGACAGAAAAAAACATCTGAAGAGCCTGAAGAGAAAGCTGCAGTTGAAGAAACTGCTGGCCCAAATGAATTAACACAAGCTGAAAAAGATGAAGGTTGGGTATTGTTATTCGATGGAAAAACAACCAATGGCTGGCATGGTTACGGGATGGATGGATTCCCCAAAGGCTGGGAGGTTGTTGACGGTACTTTAATGTGCAACGGTTCAGGAAGAGGTGAAGCCGGAGCTGAAGACGGTGGTGACATTGTTACCGACAAAGAATATTCAAATTTTGACTTGAAGCTGGAATGGAAAATTTCGGAAGGTGGTAACTCTGGTGTTTTCTATTTAGGAAAAGAAGATCCTCGTTTTGATAAAATTTATTATACTGCTCCTGAATGTCAGGTTTTGGATAATGAAAGACATCCGGATGCCATGCTTGGAAAAGATGGAAACCGTAAAGCTGGTTCACTTTATGATTTAATTCCTGCTGACCCTCAAAATGCAAAACCTGCAGGAGAATGGAACAGCATAGAAATTATTTGTTACAAAGGAACAGTGGTACACAAGCAAAATGGTGAAACTGTTTTGGAATATCATTTATGGACCGAAGACTGGAATAAATTGGTTGCCGGTTCGAAATTTCCGGAGCTTAATCCGGATTGGGCAAACGTTGCTAAATCAGGCGTAATAGCGTTGCAGGATCATGGAGATGATGTTTGGTTTAAAAACATAAAAATCAGAGAATTGTAACTTTGTATTAACACCAATATTGGGAAAATCCCGGAATTTTTATTCCGGGATTTTTTATTTGTATTTTAAGCAAAAGCAGTGGTATTTTCTTGTGTATAGTCTACTAGTCTTAAATCTTCAAACTGCAACCACGAATCTGCAAAGAATAGAATATATCTCAGTCGTTCTTTATTTTAACACATTCTTGTATTTTTTAATTTTTCGAGGAGCTTTATTAACATATGAAAGGGTTTTTTAATTCTTTTCTGACTTATGTTTGCATCGAATGTATTTAACTTAATATAAAAGCCAAATTTATGTGCAGGAATCATTTTGTTAGCCTTTTATT
The DNA here is from genome assembly GCA_963677235.2 of uncultured Draconibacterium sp. GTDB lineage: Bacteria > Bacteroidota > Bacteroidia > Bacteroidales > Prolixibacteraceae > Draconibacterium. The sequence continues at coordinate 501,558 of CAXXPP010000001.1, forward strand.
CCTTTTTGCCAATTTTGCATCGTTTGCCCAGAATTATAATATAAGTGGTTTTATAAGGGAAAAGCAAACTGGAGAGAACCTGATAAACGCAAACATTTACGAGCTAAGTTCAATGAATGGAACCATAAGTAATGAATATGGTTTCTTCAGCCTTTCTTTGCCAAAAGGGAAAAACTCAATTGTTTTTTCTTTTATTGGTTATGAAAAAAAAGTGGTGGAAATAAACTTAACTTCGGATACTACTCTTAATGTAGAGCTGGATTTTATGTCGGATTTAAAAGAAGTTACGGTATATGGTTCCGAGGGGTCAAAGATTGAGAAGACGCAAATGAGCGTAGTTGAGCTCCCGAAATCAACTTTAACAAAGATTCCGGTATTGCTGGGCGAGCCTGATGTTTTAAAAGTTATCCAGCTTCTCCCGGGTGTTCAGTCGGGAACGGAAGGTACAAGCGGGATATATGTTCGCGGTGGCGGCCCCGATCAGAATTTATTTTTACTTGACGGGGTTCCCGTATATAATGCGAGTCATTTGTTTGGTTTTTTCTCCATTTTTAATCCTTCGGCAGTTAATACAGTTAAATTGTATAAAGGTGGATTTCCTGCCCGGTTTGGCGGCAGGCTTTCATCGGTTGTTGATATTAGGATGAAGGAAGGAAATATGAAGGAGTTGAAAGGTGAATTTTCTGTGGGGCTTATTTCTTCCCGGTTTTCTCTTGAGGGGCCAATAAAAAAAGATAAAACTTCATTTATAATCTCGGGGAGAAGGACATACCTTGATCTGCTTGCATGCCCTGTTCTGAAAATTGTGAATAAAAATACAGAAGGAAGCGATGTTACAGCAGGGTATTATTTCTATGATTTGAATGCAAAAATTAACCACATTTTTTCGGAAAAAAGCAGACTTTATTTTTCATCCTATGTTGGGCTTGATAAGGCATATTCGAACGAATATAATTATTACGTAGATGGACATGTTCGATATGATTCGGACTATGAAAGCCGGTTAAAGTGGGGGAATGTTACCAATGCTTTACGTTGGAATTATGTTTTTAATCCGAAGTTATTTAGCAATGTTACACTAACATACAGTAATTATAAATTTAATGTTGGAGAAGAAACACTAATCAGGAATACCAAGGAAAAAACGAGACTGGAAGATATATTTGATTATAAATCGGGAATAGAAGATTTCGCGATAAAGGTTGATTTTGATTATTTTCCGGCGAAAGCCCATTCTGTGAAATTTGGAGGCGAAAATATATTTCACCGATTTAGCCCGGGAGTAAACCATATTAAATATATTGGGGATGGAAATACGGAAGAAAATTCAGATACAACCTACGGCAATAGTAATGTTCAAGCCAACGAACTCCGTTTGTACGCTGAAGATATCATTGAATTATCGCCAAAATTTAAAATGAATATTGGTGGTCATTTTTCATTGTTCGGTGTTCAGGGAAAAACTTATTCTTCTTTTGAACCAAGGGCATCGCTTCGTTTTCTTGGTTCAGAAAAATGGTCGTTAAAAGCTTCGTATGCAAAAATGAGCCAGTATATCCATTTGCTTACTACTTCTACCATTAGTTTGCCAACTGATTTATGGCTTCCGGCAACCAAAAAGGTAAAACCGCAAATTTCTCATCAATGGGCTTTGGGCGGCTTTTATAAACTGCCAAGGGGGTTTGATGTTTCGGTTGAATTGTTTTATAAATCGATGAACAATTTGATTGAATATAAGGAGGGTGCATCGTTTACCGGAATTGGAAGTGGCTGGGAATCAAAAATTGAAACTGGTAAAGGATGGGCCTACGGTATGGAAATACTGCTGGAGAAAAAAGTAGGAAAAACAACGGGGTGGCTGGGATATACTCTGTCGAAATCAGACAGAAAGTTTGAGAATCTTAATTTTGGGAGAATATTCCCCGCAAAATACGACAGGCGCCACGATATTAGTCTCGCACTAACACATAAATTTAACGACAGGATCGATATTGGAGCTACTTGGGTCTTTGGGACGGGAAATGCTGCTACACTTGCTCTACAAAAATATTCACCGGAATATTATTCCGATGGATACTTCGGAAACCCGGATATTGAATATTACGGTGGCAGAAATAATTACCGCCAACCAAGTTATCATCGGTTGGATTTGGGAATTAATTTTCATAAACAAAAAAAACACGGAATCAGAACCTGGTCGTTTGGTGTTTACAACGCATATAGCCGTCAAAACCCTTTTTATATGTATTGGGGGCACGATAACGTGAATGGTTATAATGAAGATGGTTGGTATTATGAGGATTCAAAACCAGCATTAAAACAAGTGAGTTTGTTCCCTTTTATTCCGTCAGTTTCTTACTCTTTTAAATTTTAAAAAAATGAACTTGGTTAAAATTGTTGTCTTTACTTTTTTTTCTATTATAATTTTTAGTGCTTGCGAGAAAACCATTGATTTTGAGTCGGCAGAAATAGCACCTCTTATTGTTGTGAACTCTGTTTTTGAAGGAGGAAGTAAGTATAAACTCGTAAGAGTGGAAAAAAGCAGGAGCGTATTAAACGATAAAGAATATTTTGAATCTCTTCCCAATGCAAGTGTAAAACTTTTTGAAGATGGAGAATTTTTAACAGAATTAAGTTATGTGAGTGTGGTTGATACATTCTTTGAGCGATTAGATTATGACATAGAAAAAGAATATCCTTATGACTCCGGATATTATATCGATTCTGTTTTTACGATTAAGCCAGGTTCTACTTATCGTTTAGAAGTATCAAGCGAGGGGTTTAATCCCGTGTATTGTGAGACTACTGTTCCTTTTCCTGTGCAATTAAAAAAACTGGAGATGAATATTGAAGATGCCTCGGATGAATATAACGCAGACTATTACAGATTGGGCTTTAAACTGACTATTTCTGATTCAAAATCGGAAGATAATTATTACAGGCTTCAGGTTGGGCAGGAATCGGGAATGGAACTCTCGCAATTCAGGAAAATTTATTATTACGGATACAATTATGGAGGATCTTCTTATTATGAAAATCCGGATACTGCAACAACTGATACGATTGTTCAACGGTATATTTTAAATACCGTTGTTAGCTCGCAAGACCCTGTGTTTACAAGTTATTCAAGAGATATAATAGATGATGATGTCGAATACTATTCATTTTTTACCGACGAACTGATGGGAAGCGGAGAATACAATTTGTCGTTTTGGTTAGTGGCCAATGGAGTACACCGTGAGTTGGGTGAATACATTGATGCCACAGTTAGTGTGCTAAATATTTCAAAGGAATTGTATTTTTATTCAAGATCGCGCAGAGAACAGGCAAATGCAATTGATAATGCTTTTGCTGAACCCGTTCCTGTGTATTCGAATATAATGGGGGGAATGGGGATTTTTGGTTCGGAGACAGCAAGTTATCTTACTTCTTCAAAAGGAGAGCATCCTTTGCCCGGTAAGATTTACATCCCGCAGGAAGAGATTCATGATATATTATATGACAACTAAAATTTTTATTCAGGAAAATATCCCGACTCATTTAGTATTTTTTGGTAATCGGTGTTTTGCATCAGCTGCGGAAGCGTAATGTCGGGATGTTTGTTCATATACTTCCGAACAATTTGCCAGCCAATCCAAATGCCGGTTCGCGCCGGCGATTCCACCGGAAAGCCATTGGTGTAAGGTCCGTCGTTAATGTACCTGATAATGTCCATACGTTTGTTGGAATAGAGCATTTGGGTTTCTACTAATCTCAGCCACATTTGTGCTTCATTTTTTTTACACCAGTTTAATTGTTCTTCGGTGTAGCCAATTTTAAGGGTGTCGCTCATTTCAGGTAGCAGGGCGTCTACAAAATACATTAGTTTTCCCTGGTGTATCATATTTCCTAAAAGATTTGTGGCCTTGTTTGTTTGATCGAATTCCGTCATTCCCCAGGCATAAGCAACATCAGAAACAATTTTCTTTTTGTGCATGTTTACTGTTTTATATTGTGGGGTTGTACTCAATTGCTGGTAATATCTGCAGTCTCTGCCCAAATATTTATCCAGGCTAATCCCCACAATATCTGTAGCAGTTACAACCGATTGATTGAATCCGGAAATACAGGTGTAAACGGCCGGAATATTTTTATCTGGAAAGTGATATTTATAATGTTTAAACGCTTTTGTAATTTGGTTTTCAATTTTATTAAAATCAGTAAATTCCTTGTCAACCATCAATTTTACATTTAAAATCATTGTGTCGGTCAGGAAAGAATTCATATACTGCTGAAAATTTTCATCATCAATTCCTCCAACCTGTATGATTTTATAACTGAAAAGATCAAAAAAATCGGGATACTTTCTATGCAATTCTAAAAAATTATTTAATGTGTCCTTTTGGGGAAGCGAAAAAAGCTCCTCTTCGAAACGAACAAATTCGGGTTTTGCTTCAATTCCGGAAATATCAACTTTTAAAGGATTTCGTTTGCAGGAAATTAGTATGGTAAATAAAAACAGAATTAAAAGTAAGTACGATCCTTTCTTCATTTTATATGAATTTTAATTCAATACGCATCCTTTGTTTTATTATTGCGAAATTGAACTAAAAATTGGAGATTTGCAATCATTAAGAACAATCGTGTTTAACTTGCAATCGTTAACGCGGTACTTAATTGGTGTTCAAAATAAAGTTGGATTTAAATTTTTGCTAATGAAAATTGCACTGGCTCAGTTAAATTATATTATCGGCGATTTTGAAGGAAACTCTGAAAAGATTATTCAAAATATAAATCGTGCAAAACAGGAAGGCGCCGACCTTGTTGTTTTTTCTGAACTTTCGGTAACAGGTTACTATCCGCACGATTTGCTTGAAAAAAAGGAGTTTATTCAAAAGGCGGAAGAAGCAGTTTATAAGATTGCTGAGTCATGCAACGGGATTGCAGCCATAGTTGGAGCGCCCCGGATTAATAAACACGAACGCGGTAAAAAGTTATATAATTCAGCTTTTTTTATTGCAGATGGTAAAGTACAAAGCGCACATAACAAAACATTGTTGCCGACCTACGATGTTTTCGACGAATATCGGCACTTTGAGCCCAACAAGAAATTTAATATAATTGATTACAAAGATGAAAAGATTGCAGTGACAATTTGTGAAGATTTGTGGGACGAGCAACCAACTGCAAACGAATTTGGGAAAGATAAACTTTATCAAACCTCGCCGATGGAAGAATTGAGCCCGTTAAATCCTGATTTTGTTGTTAATATTTCAGCATCGCCGTTTTCTTATAACCAGGAAACGTGGCGGAAAGATATTCTAATCACCAAAGCAAAAAAGTATGATATCCCGGTGTTGTATGTAAATCAGGTTGGTGCGCAAACGGAATTGGTTTTTGATGGCGGCTCGGTTTGGATTGACAAAAACGGTGAGGTTATTAAAGAGCTAAAATATTTTGAAGAAGATTTTTTAATTGTCGATACGCAGAACCCGGGGGCAAAAGTGATTCAGAGAGAAACTGATTATATTGAAAAAATACACGATGCGCTGGTACTGGGAATCAGAGATTACTTCCTGAAAATGGGATTTAGAAGTGCAACTCTTGGACTTTCCGGCGGAATTGATTCTGCAGTAACTGCTGTTCTGGCAGTTCGGGCGTTGGGACCGGAAAATGTGAGGGTACTGTTAATGCCATCTAAATATTCATCGGAACATAGCTTGAACGATGCACGTGAATTAGCCGAAAATCTGGGGATCAGGTATGATATTGTAAATATTCAAACAGCTGTTGATGCTTTTGAAAAAGAATTGACCCCCTTGTTTCAAGGTAAAAGTCCTGATATTACAGAAGAGAATATTCAGGCCCGTGCAAGGGGAATTTATATGATGGCACTTTCAAATAAATTCGGGCATATTTTATTGAACACTACCAATAAAAGCGAAAGTGCGGTTGGTTATGGTACTTTGTATGGCGACATGAACGGAGGGCTCGCAGTACTTGGCGATGTCTACAAAATGGATGTTTACCGCTTGTCGAGATTTATGAATAAAAATGGTGAAGTTATTCCTGAAAATACAATTGTAAAACCGCCGTCGGCAGAATTGAGACCGGATCAGAAAGATACCGACTCGTTGCCTGAATATGAAGATCTGGATAAAATACTCTTCAATTTTATCGAATTAAATAAGTCGCCAAAAGAAATTGTTGCTTTAGGATTTGAAGAACATGTGGTGAGAAAAGTTATCCGCATGGTAAATATGAACGAGTATAAACGTTTTCAGGCTGCACCAATTTTAAGAGTAAGTTCAAAAGCATTTGGTTTTGGGAGAAAAATCCCTTTAGTGGCAAAATATTAGAAAAATGACAGATTTTGTATAAATTACAATTTTCTAAATATATGATTTGTGACAGTTGCAATGTAAAATAACTGTTAAAAATTGATTCTATTTTTACAAAATTTATAACTTTGATGCTTTAAAACATACAAGACAGTTATATGTTAAATTCAGAGTTGGGAGTAAAAGATATAGTTGATAACCCGAAATCAATCTTTTATCTTTTGAATCAGGAAGAAAAAGATGAATTACAACATCATATTTCTCTTGCAAATTTCAAAAAAAACGAATTTATATTTAAGGAAGGTGACAAGCCTACCGGGTTTCTGTTATTGGTTGACGGAAAAGTGAAAATATTTAAAGAAGGTGTTGGTGGTCGCGAACAGATTGTGCGAATGGCAAAACCTCTTGGTGTTATTGGTTATAGGGCACTTTTTAGCGATGAAATACATAATTCATCGGCAGTTACACTGGAAGAGTCTTTGGTTTGTACAATAAGTCCTGAATTTGTATTTAACCGGGCATTAAAGAACAGTGATTTTTCTTTTAAAATTATTCGTAAACTTTCGAAGGAACTAGGCTTTTCAAACTCAAGAACGGTAACTTTAACACAAAAACATATCCGGGGTCGGCTTGCAGAATCACTTCTTTTACTAAAGGAAAAATACGGATTTGAACATGATGGAACAACATTAAAAGTTTATCTGTCGAGAGAAGATATAGCGAACTTGTCAAATATGACTACTTCCAACGCAATCAGAACATTGTCGACTTTTGCCAATGAAAAGGTAATTGCAATTGACGGTCGCAAGATTAAAATCTTAGATTCCCACCGGCTGGAAAGAATTAGTAAGTTAGGATAGTTTTACGATTTCCTTTTGTCGTCGGATTTTTTTTTCTTACGGCACTTTTTATTCCTGTAAGTAAATACGTTTAACACGTTGAGAGATTCCTGTTAATATTTCATATGGAATTGTTCCTGCTTTCTCTGCTACCTCCAGAATAGAAATGTTTGTTCCAAAAAATTCAACTTCATCACCCGGGTTCACATCAACTCCTGTTACATCCAACATTGACATGTCCATGCAGATATTCCCGATAATTGGTACTCTTCTTCCATGTATAAATGCAGCTCCGTTTCTGTTGCCAAGTTTTCTGTCTAATCCGTCGGCGTAACCCATTGGAATAATTGCTATTTTACTCTTTCGACCAATTTTACCATTACGGTTGTAGCCCACGGTTTCATTTTTTGTAACCGTTTTTACCTGAGAAACCATACTTTTTAAAGTACCAATATTTTCCAGCCTCAATCCGGTTTGTGAAATTCCGTATAGTCCGATACCCAGTCTCACCATTTCAAATTGATATTTCGTAAAGCGTTCAATACCAGATGAGTTCAGAATATGCCGATCGATCGGGTAATTAAATTTTTCAGAAATAGTGGTACACATTTTCTCGAAATCAGAAATTTGTCCCAGGGTAAAATTGTCCATTTCTGTGTCGTCGCTAGCCGCCAGATGAGAAAAGATAGAATTTATTTTTAAGACTCCCGACGATTTTATTTTTAAAATGGCCCGTTGAATTTCATCATTGGTTTTAAATCCCAGTCGGTTCATTCCGGTGTCAATTTTCAAATGAACAGGAAATTCTTCCATCGCGTTTTGCGAAACAGCTTTTGCGAAAGAATCCAGGAGTTCCAGACTGTAAATATTGGGTTCTAATCGGTAATCAATAAAATTTTGAAAACTGTGTTCTTCCGGATTCATTACGATAATTGGTGTTTGAATACCGGCGTTCCTCAATTGTGTTCCTTCATCGGCTACAGCAACTGCCAGGTAATCTGCGTTCTGGTATTGAAGCAATTTTGCAATTTCTATATCTCCTGTTCCATATGAAAATGCTTTTACCATTACCATTATTTTCGTGCGGGGTTTTAACAGATTGCGAAATTCATTGAGGTTATGAACCAGTGCATTTAAATTGATTTCAAAAACCGTTTGATGAGTTTTTTGCTGAAGAAGCGCCGAGATTTTCTCAAAAGTAAATTTGCGTGCTCCTTTTATCAGGATCACAGCATCTTTGAAGTTGTTTTTTTGAAATGTCTTTTCAAAGTCATATAATGACTCGTAGAATTTCTTTTTAACTGAAAATGTATCAGAATATTCACTTATCTCAGAGCCAATTCCAATAAGCTCATCAATTTTCCAATCCGAGAGAAATTTGTTTACCTGGTTATACAACTCTTGTTTTGGAATTCCGGTTTGTTGAATATCGGAAAGAATAACCGTTTTGTATAAATGTCCTTTCGCTGCCTGCTGTTGTAAAACTGATAACGCAATAGAAAGTGAGTTTAAATCCGAGTTGTAATAGTCGTTGATAAGCAGACAGTTATTTATTCCCTGTTTGATTTCCAGTCGCATGGCCACCGGTTCCAGTTTTTTGAAACGTGGCAAAAAGGTATCTGGTTTTTCTGTTAAAACCCAGAGGGTTGCGAAACAATGGCAGGCATTTTCAATCGACGAAGAATCGGTGAAAGGAATCTCAAATGAACAATCTTTCGCTCTTACTTTTGCTCGAATTATTGTGCTGTTTGCCTTTGTCGTGGTTGAGAAAGACAGTATTGCGTTTTTTTTGTTCAAAGACCAACTGATTGGTTCTACAGAATTTTTTTTACAGAATTTGGTGATTTCATTCTTAACCAATTCTGTGTTTTCAGAGAAAATCAACTTTTTAGCATGTTTAAAAAGTTGAAGTTTTTCTTTTATTTTTTGTTCAAGCGATTCAAAATTTTCCTGGTGTGCATCTCCTATATTAGTGAAAATTCCAATTTCAGGCTGAATGACTTCAGTTAATTTTTGCATTTCATGTGGCTGTGATATTCCTGCTTCAAAAATGGCAAGGTTATAATTTTCATTCATTAGCATAACCGAAAGTGGTACCCCAATTTGTGAATTATAACTTTTGGGGCTTCTTACAATACGAAAATTTTCAGATAATAAGTCGTGCAGCCATTCTTTAACAATTGTTTTCCCATTGCTTCCTGTAATTCCAATAACCGGATACTGAAATTTTTTTCGGTTAAAGGCCGCGAGTTTTTGCATTGCTTCACGGGTATTTTTTACCAGAACAAAATTAGCGTTGTTGTTTATCCATTTTTCTTCGGAAACAACAAAATGTTTTACCCCTTTTTCAATCAGATCCGAAATGTAATTATGCCCGTTGTTTCGCGGACCAGGCAACGCAAAAAAAACAGCGTTTTCTCCAGTGAAAAAGGAGCGGCTGTCGATTACAATTTTGGAGATTATTTCATCGGATAAATTTGTAGATAAGAACAATTCTCCATCTGAGATTTTAGCAATTTCTGAAATTTTAAAATGATTCATTTTCTATGGTTTGCCTCGCGGTAACAACTGCGGCAGAGTGGTTCGTAAATATCTTTTTCGCCTAGAAGCACAACTTGTTCTTTTTCTGAAAGGCGATGAGAGAACTGTGCTATATTTCCGCATCTTACGCAAATGGCATGTACTTTTGTTACATGGTCGGCAATGGCCATCAGCCCGGGAATAGGGCCAAAAGGAACACCTTTGAAGTCCATGTCGAGCCCGGCAATAATTACCCGGATTCCCATATTTGCCAACTGCGCAACTACATCAATCAGGCCTTTATCAAAAAACTGTGCTTCATCAATTCCAATAACGTCAACATCGTTTGAGAGAAGCAAAATATTGGCCGAGTTCTCAACCGGAGTAGAGCGAATTGAGTTTTCATCATGCGAAATTACTTCTGTTTCCGAATAACGGACGTCTATCATTGGTTTGTAAATTTCAACACGCTGTTTGGCAATTTTTGCCCGTTTCAACCTTCGTATAAGCTCTTCCGTTTTTCCTGAAAACATTGATCCTGCAACAACTTCAATCACTCCCACTTTTTTATGGGTGTTCACATCCCTTTCTATAAACATTTACGTTATATGAATAAGAAATTAGTAATTTTACAAAAATAATCTTTAAAAATAATAGGTCGGTCAAGAATGGAAAATAAAAAACTGGTAAATATTCTGTTAAAAGATATGGGCGAACTGGAGGAGTTGATTGCTGAGATTAAAGGAAAAGGGAAGTTCGATTCGCTTGAAATAGAGTTTTTGCATACACGCGCCAAAGGAATAATGCAGCTTCTGCAAATGTTAAACGGACATGAAAATGAAACATTGGTTCCTGAAGCCGTTCAGAAAATAGTTGAAGAAATTCCTGAGAAAATTATTGAACCTGAAAGTGAGAATTCTTCTGGAGAAGAAATAAACATTCAGGAAGATGTTGATAGAGAGCAAATTGTACAAGTGGGTGTTCAGCAGGAAACAGAAAGTGGCGAACATGAACAACCGGGAGGAGAGAATATTAATGAGGAATCGGAAGTTGCAAAAGAAGATGAGGTTCAGGAAGAAATAATAGAAAGTGAAAAAGATTTGGAAAATGGGGAGAAAGATGATTTGGAACTGGAAGACGAAGATGAACCGGAGTCAAATCAACGGTTGGGAGATAGCTTTTTGAAAGGGAAATCAGTAAATGATATTATTCACGACAATAATAAACTTGAGTTCAAATTGTCAAATCGTCCGGTAACCAGTATTCGTTCTTCCATCGGAATCAATGATCGGTTTCAGTATATTCGGGAGCTTTTCGACGGAAGTCCGGAGAAATTTACTGCAACCGTAATTTCGCTCGACGAGATGAACAGCATAAATGAGGCTGTTGTTTATTTACAGCAAAATTTTAAGTGGAAAAAAAATGAAACCAGCCTCAAGTTTGTAAACCTTGTAAAACGTCGTTTTACAAATGAGTGATACAGGTAAACTGATATTGGTTCCGACCCCAATCGGCAATCTTGACGATATTACGTTGCGAGCTTTAAAAGTTTTAAAAAATGCAGATGTAGTTTTGGCAGAAGATACGCGTACTTCATCAAAACTAATGAAACATTTTGAGATTGAAAAGAAGTTGGTTCCTCATCATAAGTTTAATGAACATAAAACTCTTCAGGGGGTGATTTCAAAATTACAGGAAGGGAAAAATATTGCGTTGATTTCTGATGCCGGGACGCCAGGAATTTCAGATCCAGGATTTTTGTTGGTAAGGGAATGTGTGGGAAAAAATATAGATGTAGAATGTTTACCTGGTGCTACTGCATTAATTCCTGCGCTGGCTGTTTCTGGTTTGCCAACCGATCGTTTTGTTTTTGAGGGATTTCTTCCACAGAAGAAAGGAAGACAAAAAAGATTGACTCAACTTTCTGATGAAGTGCGAACGATGGTTTTTTACGAATCTCCTTTTCGTCTGGTGAAGGCACTGTCGCAATTTTCAGAATTTTTTGGAAATGAAAGGCGGGCATGTGTTTGTCGGGAGCTCAGCAAAATGTTTGAAGAAATCAAGCGGGGAACGTTGTCGGAGCTGGAGAAATACTACCTGGAAAATTCTCCGAAGGGCGAAATTGTTATTGTTGTTGAAGGTATTTCAAGGAAAGAGAAGTAACATTCCATCTTTTTTAATGAAAAGAGAATACAATCATATATTTTTTGATCTGGATAATACGTTATGGGATTTTGAAAAAAATTCGAAGAAGGCCATGCAAATAACTTTTTCCAGATTTTTTCAGGAGGTCCAATTGTCATTTTCCTACTTTTTTGAAATTTATTCGCGAATTAATGACCATTTGTGGGACGAATACAAAAAGAGGGCTATTTTAAAAAAAGATTTAATCTACCAGCGATTTAGCCAAACTTTTAGTGAATGTAATCTTTTGGGAGTTGATCCGGAAGAAATGAATGTGTTCTATCTTGAGGAGATGGCTAAACAGAAAGATTTGAAAAAGGGGGTATTGGAGGTTTTAACCTATCTGAAAAAAGAAAAATATAATTTACATATAATTACAAATGGTTTTAAAGAAGTTCAGTATAAAAAGCTTGAAAGTTCGGGGTTGAGGGCTTTTTTTACTAATGTATTTATTTCCGAAATCGTAAAAGTGCCAAAACCAGGTTATGAGATTTTTGAATATGCAATAAAATCTTCTAATGCGAAAAAATCGGGTAGTTTAATGGTTGGTGATGATTGGTTGGTGGATATTGTGGGAGCAAATAAGTTTGGTATTGATGCTGTGTTTGTTCCTGTACGAAGACTGATTCAAACAGATTCTGTAAATAAGGATATCATTAACCCCAAAAATAATATATACATACTTGACGAAATTATAGAATTAGCAGGTGTTTTATGATTTTTTTCTATTCGATTGTTTTTGTTTGTTGCATTTTGTAATGTTAACCTTTCTTTTTTTGGAAAAAATTATGTAATATTTATTTTTAATTTTCATTTCTTTTTATAACATTTGTAAGTGTTAATATTTTTAACATTTAACTAGTTTGCTAATAATTCTTAAATAAAAGGGGGAAACTGTAGACGTTTTTTATATGGAATTTGGGGGAATTCTATCAAAACGTTAAAAGATCTTTATTCAAAATAATGCTGTTTAATTATTAATTTAAAACTATTTCTATGAAAAAAATTGCGTTTTTTTTATCGATTCTTCTTTTCATGGGAATTTTGATGGCCAATGCTCAGACAAAGGTTTTAACCGGTACGGTTACCTCCTCTGAGGATGGGACACCAATTCCCGGAGTTTCGGTAGCAGTTAAAGGGACAACTCTTGGAACTGTAACGAATATTGATGGGGAATATTCTTTGCAGGTTCCTAATGATGCCGGTACTTTGGTTGTGAGTTTCGTCGGAATGAGAACACAGGAAATTCCGATCGGTTCCATGACAACAATCGACGCTGTACTTGAGCCTGACGTTTTTGGTATCGATGAAGTTGTTGTAACAGCAATGGGTATTTCTCAGGAGAGAAAAGGATTGGGCTACAATGTTCAAGAGGTTAGTTCTGAAAAAATTGCCACAAAGCCAAATGCTGATGTTGTAAACTCTTTAGCAGGACAAACATCAGGTGTCCAAATTACAAGTTCAGCAGGCGACGCTGGAGCATCAACTTATATTACAATTCGGGGTGCAGCATCTATTACCGGAAATAACCAACCGCTTTTCGTGGTTAACGGAATGCCAATTATTTCCAGTGGAGGGTCTGGTGGTGTTGATGGTGTTACCACCTCTAGCCGTTCTATCGATTTAAATCCTGATGATATTGCATCTATAACGGTTCTAAAGGGAGGGGCCGCCACAGCTCTTTATGGTTTGCGGGCTGCTAACGGAGCAATAATCGTTACCACTAAAAGTGGGCGAAATGTTCAGCAGAAGAAAATTGAATTTCATACTTCGGTAAGTTTTGATCAGATTTCTCAAGTGCCAGAGAGACAAACAATGTGGGCACAAGGGAACAATGGTGCATGGGTTAGCGGAAATGCTGCTTCGTTTGGTCCAAAAATTTCGGAACTTGAATATGATGGCGACCCGGATTATAAATGGGATCCACTTGGAAGATTAGTGCCCAAAGGTGATGGGAATGGTACGCCTGCACGAGCATACGATGCATATGATTTTTTTCAAACAGGTATGACAACAAATAACCGTTTGAATATTAGCAATGGAAGTGATATGGGAAGCTATTATTTTTCTATTTCCCATTTAAATCAGGAAGGTATTATTCCGAACAATGTATACAAGAGATTGACAATGCGTTTAAACGCTACAACAAAACTGCATGACAGAGTAACTTTGGGAACTGATTTTGCTTACACAAATTCTGTAGCAACTCAGATTCAAAAGGGATCAAACGTGTCAGGTGTTATGCTGGGATTAGTGAGAAGCGCAACGACCTTTGATAATAGCGCTGGTTATGAATTCCCTGATGGGACACAGAGAAACTACAGAAACGGAGGTGGTTATGATAACCCGTACTGGACTGCAAACAATATAGCATTCGACGAAAATGTGAACCGTTTTACCGGAAGTGGAAATTTGGATATTCGTTTTACTGATTATCTGAGTTTGTCGTATACGGCAGGGATTGACTGGTTTAACCGAAGATATGTAGATAAATTTGCAAACAATTCCAGAGCATACCCCAGTGGCTATATGTACGAATATATGCGCTACGAAGGAATATTTAATTCTGATTTATTGTTAAATTTTCAGATGGACTTGAGTGAATCATTAAATATTCGTGCTACTGTTGGGCAAAACATGTATCAAACCTATTATAAATATCTTTGGGGTTCGGCTGAAGGATTGGAAATTGAAAGATTTTACCAATTATCAAATTCAGCTAATAATTTTACAGGAACTTCGACAAGCCAGTATCGAACAGCAGCTATTTTTGGCGATGTTCATTTGGCCTGGAAGGATATGTTATATTTGGGATTAACCGGGCGTAACGACTGGGCAACTACTATGCCAGAAGCAAACTTGTCCGCCTTTTATCCTTCAGTTAGCTTAGGTTTTGTTTTTACTGAGTTAAGTGCCTTTGAGGGGAGTTTTCTTAGCTTTGGTAAATTACGTGCATCGGCGGCCCGTACAGCAAATATTGCCGGGGCGTATAATACCACAAACTATTTCGATAGTGCAGAGACAGGTGACGGATGGACCAATGGGGCTTCATTTCCTTACCAGGGACAAGCCGGGTTTCAGGTTGGAACAACACTGGGGAGCCCTGATTTAAAACACGAAACCATGGATTCGTGGGAAGTTGGTTTGGAGGCCAGGTTATTTAGAAGTCGTTTAGGTTTTGATGTGTCTTACTTTAATAACCAAAACAAAGACCTGTTAATGTCTGTCCCTGTTGCTCGTTCATCTGGTTTTGCCTCTATCTACAAAAATGCAGCATCAATGGAATCTAAAGGTATTGAAGTTAGTTTTGATGCAGCCATCATTCAATCAAGAAATTTTAAATGGGACATTTTGGCCAACTTTACCAAAATGCAAAATATTGTTACCAAACTGGCAGATGGAGTTGATAATATTTTCTTAGGTGGATTCACTGTTCCACAGGTAAGAGCTGTTGTAGGAGAAGAGTATGGAAGTATTTTTGGCAACGACTGGTACCGAGATGCAGATGGGAATATTCTTGTCAACGATGATCCAGGTGATAGCCTTCGCGATGGTTATCCATTTCCCGACACTCGTTCAATGGTTCCAATCGGAAACACAAATCCTGACTGGACTGCTAATATCACCAATACATTTACTTTTAAAGATATAACACTAAGTTTCTTAGTGGATATCAAAAAAGGAGGTATGATGTATAACGGTACCGCGTTTGCCATGAACTATTTTGGTACTGCAAAACGTACCGAAAAACGTGAAGTATATTATACTCCTGAAGGGGCAATTGATTTTAATCTTACTCCTGCTGAGAATATTGTAGTTTTTGAAGGTGTTTACGGGCATGTTGATGATGCTGGAAATCCTGTAAGTTCAGGACAAACTAATACCACACCGGTAGTTCTTGATGAGGACTGGTTTGAAGGAAACGGAAGCAACTTTGGAGGTGGGCCATCTGTCGCGGCAATGGAACATGCTGGATGGGTCAGACTTAGGGATGTGACTTTAAGTTATAATATTCCGGTAAAAAATACATTTATCGATAATGCTATGATTTATGTGACAGGTAAAAATTTGTTGTTATTTACTCCTTATACGGGTGTTGATCCTGAAACAAACCTTCTTGGGACTTCAAATGCCCGGGGAATGGATTACTTTAACAACCCGGGGGCAAAAACTTATATGGTTGGTTTAAAGGTAGCGTTTTAATTATCACCTCAAAAAATTAAGTAATCATGAGAAAATACAATAATATTTTAAAGACAATAGGATTGGCATTAATACTTATGCTGTCGATTTCGTCTTGTGAAAAATGGATAGACACGGATATAAACATCGATCCGGATGCTCCCGCTGAAGTCCCTATGAAATTAATGCTTCCTGCTATTGAACAATCGTTTGGATATGTTCTGGCCGGGTTCGATATGGTAGGAGCAACGAACCTTTGGATGCAACAGATTGACGGTGTCGCACGCCAGGGACATACCATTGCCCGTTATCAATTATTACCGGCAGATGTCAATAATACATGGAATTCAATGTATACTGAGATTTTTATGAATGGTAAAATAATGATTGATAAAGCCGAAAATGCTGAAGGAAGTTACTCTCCGCATAATGCTGGTGTTGCAAAAGTTATTGTTGCCACCACTTTAGGAATTGCCACCGATTTTTGGGGGGATATGCCTTTTAGTGAGGCTTTTATGGGGAATGAAAATGTTTTGACGCCGGCATTTGATACTCAGGAAGAGATCTATGATACAATAAATGTAATTTTGGATGAAGCGATTGCAGATTTGAGCTCTTCTGAAAATGCAGTTGATGTTGATGGTGATGTAATTTACGACGGTGATGTGGATCAGTGGAAAAAAGCAGCATACTCAATTAAAGCACGTCATGCATTGCAACTTTCTGCTTTGGATGGAGCAGCGGCTTATAACGCAGCATTATCGGCAGTGGCTAATGGTTTTACTTCCAACGACGATAACCTTGAAGTTCCATGGGAATCTGCAAATCATAATCCGATGTTTCAGTTTATGGAACAAAGAGGTGATGTTCGGATGGCTTCTACTTTTGTTGATATGTTGTTGGCTCAGGAGGATCCGCGCTTACCATTTTATGCTGAAGAAGATGAAAATGGAAATTATACGGGTTGTGTTATCGGCTCTCAAAATGAATCGGCATCGTCGCTTGGTACTTATATTGCAGGAGCCGAAGCGTCTTCCGTAATGATGTCATATGCAGAATTGAAATTTATTGAAGCTGAAGCTTATTTTCAGCTGGGACAAACCGCTGAAGCGCAAACTGCTTTTGAAGAAGGTGTTAAGGCTTCAGTGGAAAATGTGACCGGTGAATGGAATCAGGATTGGTATGATACTAATTTGGGGGTAGAAGCATTGTCGCTTGAGTTGATAATGAAGGAAAAATATATCGCAACATACGGTACTAATCAGGCTTATGCCGATTACAGGAGAACGGGATTGCCCGTTATAGAAATGCATCCAGATGCTGTTTTGTCAGCTATCCCAACTCGTTTCCCATATTCTCAGAATGAGATGGATTATAATGGAGGAAATGTTCCATCAGTTACAATAAGTGATAAATTGTGGTGGGATAAATAGTAGCCCTAAATCAAACTTTAAAAATTGCAAATCATGAAAAATATTTTTAGTATTTTATTGACGATAATCATTTTTGGGACATTATTTATTTCCTGCGAGGAAGTTGAAACGAATTTTGATGCCCTAACTGAAGACTTTGATCCTTCAGTGGGAGGTAGTTTAGTTTTTTCAAATGGGAATAAGATATTTGAGGTTGAAAATAATGCTGCCGGTGATGTTGTTGTTCCTCTAACTGTGCAGATTTGGGGGGCGCCAACTTCAAGTGATGCAAATGTATCTATTAGCGTCGATGGAGCCTCTACCGCTGTAGAAGGTACTCATTATACCATGGGGGCTTCTTCTGTAACGATACCAGCGGGTTCGGCCGGAACAGAAGTTAACCTGACGATGCATACTGATAATTTTGCCAAAGGAGATACTGTTTTATTGGTGTTAAATTTAAGTAGCGACAACTTTAGTTCTGATTTGTTCGCGTCTACGGCGAACTTATATCTGAGTAAGAAACCTGAATGTCCTTTTGATATTAAAACATTTACAGGTGCTTATATAGCAAACGAAGCCGGTTATGGTGAATATGATGTAAGTTTCAAAGCAGATTCGGAGAATCCTAACAGAATTTGGCAGTCAAATTTCTGGGACTATACAGACGAGCTTTTAGCCTTTGATCTGGATCCGGAAACTGGAATTGTCACTGTTCCTGAACAGAGTATTACAATGGGTGATGGTAATTCATATATGGTTGTTGGCTCAGGTACTTACGATCCTTGTACAGGTATAATGATTGTTGATTTTCAGGGTGATGTGGATGGAACTCATGAGGAGTACCGACCTGGATCTCTATAAACAATGTGGATAGAATACATCTATATTTAAAGTCATAGCAAATTATAAAGTCAGTGGGGCCGGGAAAGGCTTCACTGACAACTTTAAGATTCATTTGTTTAAGACATCCGAAAACTAATTTTTCTATTCTTTTGGTTTAAAACGAAAAGTATTATGAAAGTAGTAAATCTGTTATTTATAGCTTTTATTTTAACTATATCCTGTTTTTCTCAAGATATAAAGACTATAGAAATACCAAGAGGGGCTCAACGGCAATCGAGAGCAATTGTTGATGGGATCACTACGCATAATTACGCTAAAGAGCGAAGTATCCCAATTAACGGGACACCATATTTAAAGAAAGAATTTTTGCCGGGAATTCTTGAACTAAACGACGGATCGAAATCAGATGAGCTCCCATTACGATATAATGTTGCCGGAGATGTGTTTGAAGTGATACAAAACACGGATACTTTGTCGTTAAACCAGCCTTTTAAATTGAAGCAGGTAATATACAGCAATAAGATTTTTATTTTCGATCCACAGTTAAGGCCAAAAGCAGAAAGAAAATATAATGGTTTTTTTGAAGTGAAGATTAATGATCGGGAGAAACTATCATTGTATGTAAAGAGGAATAAAGACTTGCTCTATGATAGTTTTACTTCTAATTATCAGGGAGGGAGCGGAACAAAAGAATATTACTATGTAGATAAAGTGAGTTATGTCGGTAAATTTCCGGATAGCTCAGGATTTTTAATTAATTCAAGAAAGAATTTTCTAAAAGAGATTGATACTTCAAAAAGATTAGAGGTTAAAACGTTTATCAAGAAAAATAATATAAGATTTAAAGATGAGGAGGATATAGTCAAACTAATAAAATTCGTAAACAGTATTTAGTTATTTTATTCATCAGTTCTTGGACCATAGCTTTCTTTTGCAGCGTGGATAAAAAAAGTTGATAATGATACAAGCCAGGGGGTATTACGCTATAATTTATAGTTTCCCTTCATAGATAAATTAATTCACACCTCCTGGCTTTTCCTTTTTATCCCCGACCTTATTTAAAATTATTGAAGGGATTATTTGTGTTTGATTATAAATCTTTAAAAAAAATACCAACCAAAGCATACACGATTATCTAAATAAACCACCAAATTGAATAGCCTTCTCTTTGTGTTTTTGGGAATAATGAAGATTATTGAATAAATGAACAGATATAGCCGATATGATAATCTGATTTCCTTACCACATATCTTATAAAATATACTACTGTCTTTTGGAGCGTACAATGTGCTATAGTTTATCATTTTTCTATAAAAAATGCATTTGCGTTTTATTTTTGCTAAAAAGATGCATCCTTGAATAAAAAAAGTTCGTTTCTCCCCTTTCAAGTTTATTTTAAAGTTAAGGTAAAGTTAAGAAGAATCGATTTTTAGGGTTTGGAAATAACACTTTGTTTAATTATTTTCAACATTTGAAGATAATTCTAAAGATGAATTAATAAAATTGTTTGAAGAAGGGAAATTCATAATAGAAGTTGTCAAAAAGTTAATGTAAAATAACTCGCATTAAAGGGCTTATTATGCAAATCTAAGTTCATTGTAATGTGAAGTTATTATTTGTGTCCTGATGCTTAGCATTGGTAAAAAATGTTTTGTGAGAGGATTTTGGATTAATGTGGCATAGCTTCTGTTAATATTTCTAATTTATAAGTTTCATAATTAAAATTATTTCTATGAAAAAAATTGCGCTTTTTTTATCGATTCTTCTTTTCATGGGAAGCGTTGTTGTCAATGCACAAACGAAGGTGATAACCGGTACGGTTACTTCGTCAGAGGACAGCGAACCAATCCCGGGAGTTTCGGTTATTGTGAAAGGTACTTCAATGGGTGCCGTAACTAACATTGACGGAAAATTTGAACTTCAAGTTCCTGAAAGTGCTAAGACTCTTGTGTTTAGCTTTGTAGGGATGAAAACGCAGGAAGTTGCAATTCAAGGAACTGTCGTTAATGTAGCCCTGGAACAGGAAAGTATTGGTGTTGACGAAGTGGTCGTCACTGCCTTAGGTATTACCCGGGAAAAGAAAGCCATGGGTTTTGCCGCACAAGGGGTGAAAAATGATGAATTGACCCAAGCCGGTCAGTTAAGTGTAACCGGGGCTTTATCAGGAAAAGTTGCCGGTGTACAGATAAACCAGTTTGGTGGTTCGGTAGGTGCATCTTCACGTATTACTATTCGTGGTAACTCTTCATTTGCGGCTGATCAACAGCCTCTAATTGTAGTAGATGGTGTTCCGGTGAGTAATGATACTCAGCGTACGGGTGATAATCATTATTCTGGTATTGACTATGGTTCGGGGTTAAATGATATTAACCCTGAGGATATTGAATCACTCACCGTATTAAAAGGTGGTTCAGCTGCATTATATGGTATGCGTGCCGGGCGTGGTGTAATTCTTATTACGACCAAAACAGGTAAAAATACCAAAGGGGTAACTATTTCTTATGATGGTAGCACTACTTTTTCGCAAGTTGCGAATTTGCCAGAGTTACAAAATTCATATGGGCAGGGACATAATGGTGATGAAACCTATTGGAAAAGAAATGAACCTGATATGAGCTATCAGGATTATGCTACCCAATATGGATTTAATTTTAATGGTGTAAATACCGGATACGATGAATCATGGGGACCTCGTTTAGACATTGGTTTGCAAATTCCTCAATTCGACAGCCCGCGGGCTGCAGATGGAACTTACCAACCAACAGATTGGATTTCAAGGCCAGACAACATAAGAGATTTTTTCCAGACAGGTTTGGCAATGAACCATATGATATCAGCTCTTTCTCAATCAGACAAAGCTACTGTACGTGCATCAATTTCTTATCGCGACGAAAAAGGTACTATTCCTAATACCGATCAAAGACGCTACTCCGGTCAGTTCAACACTAATATGAAACTGAACGAAAAAGTGAATTTTGAAATGATGGCCAACTATACTTATACGGAGAGTGACAACATACCAGGACAAGGTTATGGTGCGAACAACCCTATTAACGGTATGACTGTTTGGTCGGGACGCCAGATTAACATGCAGGCGTTAAAAGATAATTGGGATCAAAGAGATGAGGCTGGTAATTATACTCACTACAACTGGATTGGAGTATACCATCTAAATCCTTACTTTACAGTAAACAAGAATACGAATAGTCTTGAACGTCATCGTTTGTTTGGCAAGGCCTCACTTTTTTATCAACCGTTTAAAACGTTGAAATTTGAAGCTCGTACAGGTTATGACTATTATAATTCAAAAACATTTGAACGTTACTATTTCCACTGGGACGAACCGCAAGGTCGTTTCGATCAGCAAAATATAAGCAATGCCAACGTTGAATTAGACCTTATTGGTTCATACAATGAAAGTTTTGGTGATTTTAACGTAAATGCTACAGTTGGTGCTAACTACAGAAATCAGCTTTGGGAGCGGAATAGACTTGGAGCGACTCAGCTAACCGTGCCGGGTGTTTATACATTGGCTAACAAAATTGGTGATGCGATTGCAGAAATGGATCATAGCCATATTCGTTCAAATTCTGTTTATGGTGCTGCTTCTATTGGATGGAAGAGCCAGTTATATCTTGATTTAAGCGGGCGTAACGATTGGAGTTCAACTATTTCTGAAAGCTTTTTCTATCCTTCAGCAAGTGTGGCATGGATTCCAACTGAATCATTTAGCGGGCTAAAGAGTGATGCACTTTCATTCCTGAAATTCCGTTTTGGTATTTCCCAGGTTGGTGCAGCTACTTCGGCTTATAAGAACAGAGCTTACTATAAAGCCGAGGCAACTTCTTTCAAGGGAATAGCTCAAATGTATAAAGATATGACTTTCCCCAATAAGGATTTACGTCCGGAAAATATAGAATCATGGGAAGGTGGTTTGGAATTTGGTCTGTTTAAAGATCGTTTACATGCTGATTTGACTTACTATCAGAAAATTACAACAGATCAGATTATGACAATACCTACGTCAAATACGGTTGGATTTACAGGTATGTTAATTAACGCTGGTCGTATTGAAAACAAAGGAGTTGAAATACAGGTAACAGGTAATATATTGCGCAACAGAAATGGTTTAAACTGGACTGCTACTTTTAACTTCGCCAAAGACAAAGCTATGATAAAAGAATTAGCTCCTGAGTATCCTGCTGTTACCGCAGCTGAGTTAGGATGGACCTGGGGTATTCCGAACCAGGCTCGTGTAGGTGAAGAATGGGGGGTATTAGTTACAACTGGTTTTGATCGTGTTACACAAAAAGATATTGATGATGGACTTGTAGGAAGTGGTATTCCTGTTGGTGCTATTAAAGTAAACGAAAGTGGTTTGGTTAGAAGTGCTTCAGGGGTGGGAATCGCTCATGTAAGCCCGGACTTTTTAACTGGTTTGAGAAATGACTTTACATACAAAAATTTTGGTTTTGGTTTCTTCCTTGATGCGCGTGTAGGAGGCGATATCTGGTCTCAGTCAATGAGTCATAGTTACGCTGCAGGTACTGCAGGTATTACTGCAGAAGACGGCGTTCGTGAAAAAATGATTTTACCCGGAAGAGATATTATGAAGGATGATGTTTTTGTTATGATGGATGGAACCGGGAAATGGGTAAACAATACCATTGAAGTTACTGCTCAGGACTGGTACGAACGTGGAGGTAATAACGAAATGTATGTATTTGATGGTTCATTCCTGAAACTTCGCGAAGCATATATTTCTTATACTGTTCCTGCATCTCTTCTAAGAAAAACAAATACTATCAGCAAAGCAACTATTTCACTGGTTGGTTCTAACTTAGCACTTCTTATGGTAGATAAATCTAACACGCTTCGTTTAGATCCGGAAACTGGTGGTGTTTCAAGTGACACACGTGGAATAGGTTATGAGCAAGCTTCCGTTCCTAACTCACGTAGTTTTGGTGTTAAATTAAACCTTACTTTTTAATTATTGAGGAGGATTATAATTATGAAGAATATATTTAAAACAGGAGCAGCTTTTTTATTTATGGCTGCGTTAACAATAATAACCAGTTGTACAAGCGAATTTGAGGAGATTAACACTGACCCGGATGCGCTAAGTGAAGTTCCGCCTACGAATGTTTTAGGTTATGTTATCCGTGGCACGGCTCAACAATTTGGGGGTGATTTAGATGGATTCGGAACTTATGCCGGTTATATCTCGAAAATTCAATATATGGATGATTTGGGAGGCATATTACCTACTAATAATTCCTGGGGAAACCGGTGGAGCAACTGTTATACTGGAAATGAGCAAATAAAAGATGTTTTGGATAAAACAGAGGAAAAAGCTGAGGCATATAAAAATCTTCGCTGGGCATGCCGTATATTTTCCAATTATCTTTGGTTAATGAATGTTGATCAATATGGAGATATGCCTTATTCTGAAGCATTAAAGGGAGACCCTGAAAGAGGGGGCATTGTTACACCTACCTATGATAGCGAAGAGGAGATATATCCTCAATTATTGGCCAATCTCAAAACCATAGCTGATGAAATGGCCGCTGGTCTTGGCTCTGATGAGATAGGAGATGGTGACTTTTTGTTCGGAGGAAAGGCCGATGCGACTGAAAAATGGCAGCGTTTCAATAATTCTCTGTTGTTGCGTGGTGCTATGCGTATTTCAGGAGTGTACCCGGAGGCAAAAGATATCGTAGAAACAATTGCCGGAAATCCTTCAAAATATCCATTAATTGATAGTAACGACGATAATGCTTATTTCTGGTGGCAAGGTTCAGGTGAATATTTCGAAAGATGGTATGAGAACTCACGTTCACGTGATGACCATAGTTTCTTTGATACCTTCATCGAGCATTTAAAAGAAATGAACGACCCTCGTCTTCCTGTTATAGCTCATCCGGCTGAGTCTGATGGCGAATACAGGGGATACGAAAACGGAGCATCTTCAACACCTAGTAACTTAAAAGTTTATTCCCGTATTGGAGCGATTTTCCGCGACGATCCTGCTGGTTATACTCCATTTTATAAATCATGTGAAACATATTATATGTTTGCTGAAGCTGCAATGAACGGATGGAATGTTGGTATGACTGCTGAAGAAGCATACGAAAAAGCCGTAGAACTTTCTATGGATGATATGGGTGTTTCTGAAGCTGATGCTACTGCATATCTTGCAGGAGAAGGAAAATGGGATGGCACCAAAGAACGTATCTGGTGGGATCAATGGGTTGCGTTGTTCAAAGAGAACTGGGAAGCATGGCATTTGTATCGCCGTACCGGTATTCCTACTGATGATGTGAATTATATATCACACATATCTCAATATGGAAGTGCCCACACTGTACAGCCTTTCCGTGTACAATATCCTGAACGTGAACGTTTGTATAATGAAGACAATTACAATAAAGCAAACGAAGGAATTGTTGATTTCGTTTGGGGAGAACAGCTTTGGTGGGATACCAGAACTGGTATAAAATAATTGGATTTTTATCTGAATTAAATAGAGACCCTGGCTAAAATTAGCCAGGGTTTTTTATTGCTTGTTTTAATATTGAATAACTTCTTGAACATTGTTTTTCCTGATGCTTATGGATAAACAATGAATTTGGTATAAAAATACTTTTTTGAAACTAATGCGATTTGCAAATTCCGGTTCGCTGAAAAGGTGATGCGATTTTCAAATCGCATCAGATTGAGTAATAATGGCAATATTTTTTTATATGAAGCTTTTGGGAGTCTTACTTTTTTTGTACAATGTGTTACGAGATGCATAAACAGCGCGGAACAAGGGAAAATATGAGGATAATGTATTTTATTTCTCTTTATATAGCTAGCCCCAAATTTTGTGTTGGATACTTTTGAGATTATGAGGATCGGCGAATTTCGATTGCCCGGGAAAAGATGCGATTTCACAATCCCATCACCTTGTGTGATAACAGTAATGTTTTTGCATGTAGCTTGTAGGGGGCATACTTTCTTTTTTGCCTGTGTGTGTTATGTGAATACATTAAAAGCATGGAACACGGGAAAAATATGAGGGTAGTGTGCTTTGTTTCTCCACATGGAGCTAAACAAAAAAATTTTTGTAGGATAGTTTTTTGAAAATACGGGGATCGGCGAATTCCAATTCGCCGGGAAATAATGCAATTGTGAAATTTAACCACCTTAAGTTTTTCTTTTCTTCTTTTTAGCAGCCGGAAATAAAACGTTATTCAAGATTAAACGGTACCCGGGAGAATTAGGGTGTAAATGAAGATCTGTAGGCGGGTCTCCTATTAAATGCCGGTAATCTTCCGGATCATGCCCACCATAAAATGTCCAGAAACCTTTTCCAATTTCACCGTGAATATAACGGGCTTCATTTGCTGGTTTATTTTCGCCTAATATCAAAACATTGGGTTTTATAACATCTTTGCGATAAGCGGTAGTTTGCCCCATAAATCCTTTAATCATATTCTTATGATTCTGACATAACATAGTAGGAATTGGATCCCATTTGGCGGAAAATTCGAAAAGAGTGAAATAATCATTTTCCCTCACTACTTTCCGGGTTTCTGTATCGTCAATATCAGAGAATTCATAAACATAAGGGTTCATTTGTAATTTGAAGTTTTCGAACGCAAAAGTATTGGAGAAATTAAGCTTTTCATTTGCTTCTTTATCCGCCGGATCGCCGTCGAACATACTTTCGCAAATATCAACACCTACTGATGCCAGCGAAATATCATATGTATCGGTAGCTGCGCACATAGCAAATAAAAAACCGCCATTCATTACATATTTTTGTATTTCGCGGGTAACATACGATTTCATTTCAGAAACCTTTAGAAAGCCTAATTTTTGCGCCAGCTCGGTATTGATTTTAACATCCTGCTGGTACCAAGGGTAATGTTGGTATGTCCGCCAAAATTTACCAAACTGGCCCGTGAAATCTTCATGGTGAAGATGCAACCAGTCATACTCGGAGAGCTTTCCGTTTATAATTTCTTCATCGTAAATGATATCGTAATTTATTTCAGCGTATGTGAGTACCAATGTAACTGCATCGTCCCAAGGTTGTTTGTTGGGAGGTGAATAAACTGCAATTTTGGGCGCTTTGTTCATACTCACAGCATCCTGGTTCATATCAGGTTGTGCAATCTCATTTAGAATTGCATTTGCCTGAGCATCTGTAATGGTTTCGTAACTTACTCCCCGAATGATACATTCATTTTCAATATCGGGGTAATGTTGCATTAAAAAACTTCCTCCCCGGTAATTGAGTAACCATTTCACTTCAATATCTTTTTCCAGAACCCAGTATGCAATTCCATATGATTTTAAGTGATCATTCTGAGCATCATCCATTGGAATAAGAATCTGGATGCATTTTGCCTGAAATACGACGACAATACCTAAAAATAAAAGAAGTATTTTGTGTTTCATTGTTCTGCTGCTTCAGAAATAAATACAAATGTAGCCCGAGTTAGGTTCATTGTATTTAAAAAGGTGTGTCATTTGTTGATGGATTTTGATTGTCGAAACTATTATTGGAAGAGATTCCTACTCCTAAATCGTCATCATCATTGTTCATACTTGACTGAACTACGTAATGATCGCTGACATTTGTTTCCATGTCTGAGAATTTTGCAAGTTCTTTTTTGAATGACAAATGAACATCGCCCGTTGCCCCGTTTCTGTGCTTGGCAATAATAATTTCAGCTACTCCGAGCAATGAATTTCCCGATTCATCTTCGGTAATTCCAAAATATTCCGGACGGTGAATAAAAGTAACGATGTCGGCGTCTTGCTCAATGGCACCCGATTCGCGAAGGTCGGAAAGTTGCGGTCGTTTACCTTCTCTGGATTCCACAGAACGGTTCAACTGAGAAAGTGCCAGAATAGGTACATCCAGTTCTTTTGCAATAGCTTTTAATGAACGGGAAATAGTACTTACTTCCTGCTCACGGCTGCCCCTACTGTCGGTGCCCGCAGTCATTAACTGAAGGTAGTCAACAATTATAATCTGGATATTATGCTGCATTTTTAACCGGCGGCATTTTGCCCTGAATTCAAAAATCGAAAGGGCTGGTGTATCATCAATAAAAATGGGAGCCTTATCAAGATTCGCAATTTTCCGGTTTAAGTGTTCCCATTCCCAGTCTTCCAAATGTCCGGTTTTTAGTTTCTGTGCATTAATTTCAGTTTCCGAAGAAATCAAACGGGTAACCAGCTGAAGTGATGACATTTCCAGTGAAAACACTGCAACAGGACGGTTATGATCTACGGCCATATTGCGGGTCATGGAAAGTACAAAGGCAGTTTTTCCCATTGCCGGACGTGCAGCAATAATTACAAGGTCTGTTCTTTGCCATCCGTTAGTAACACGATCTAGCCCTGTAAAGCCTGAGGGTACGCCACTTAGCCCGTCTTTCTGGTTTCGCGCTTTTTCAATTTGGAGAATCGCATCGTTTAGCACGGGTTTAATCGGAACGGTTTCTTTCTTAATGTTTCCTTCGGCTACCTGAAAAAGGGACGATTCAGAAAAGTCAATTAAATCGTCTACATCAATTGTATCATCGTACGATTTGGCTTGTATTTCCGAGGAGACCCGAATAAGTTCTCGTTGAATATGTTTCTGGGCAATTATTCGGGCATGAAATTCAATATGCGCTGCCGAAGCTACTCTTCGCGTTAATTGTGTGATGTAACCTGGTCCTCCAACTTCTTCAAGTTGTTCACGGTCTTTTAACTCCTGTGTTACCATCAACAGGTCAACCGGTTTTTCCTTGCCCGAAAGTGTTTTTATGGCTTCAAATATTTTTTGATGTTCCTCCTTGTAAAAGCTGGGAGTGTCAATAATATCGGCAACTGTAACATAGGCATCCCGCTCCAGCATTAATGCACCCAAAACCGCTTCTTCTACTTCAACTGCCTGTGGAGGTAACTTTCCGTATTGTGCATTAATTTGTTCAATGGAATATTGAGCCTGTGTTTTTTTTCTTTCAGCCATAAATTTTAAAAGTAAATGGTCAATAATTTTTACGTCGAGTGGTCAAAATTAGGAAATAGAAAAACGGGATACAAGTAAAATCGAATACTCTTTTGAACCTTCAAAAAACTCTTTTCAACGGAGAAATTCACAATTGTTAATTGCCTTTATTTGTCCAATTTTTCAAGAATAATGAGTGAAATTACTTCCATTAAAGTAAGTCCCATTGCTTTAATTTGTTGTGGAATAAAACTGGTTTCCGTCATTCCCGGAGTGGTATTTACTTCAAGAAAATAAAACTCGTTTCCTTTTAAAATGAAATCGATTCTGCAAATTCCGGAGCAATGACATAAATCGTAAATGCGGGAACTAATTGCCTGGCATTCTTTGAATAAATTTTCGGGAAGTCTTGCTGGTGTAATTTCTTCGGCAGCACCGGGCGTATATTTGGCTTCGTAATCGAAAAATTCATTTTTTGGTAAAACTTCTGTTACCGGAAAAATCATTTCCTGATTTTTTAATTTTACCAATCCACAGGTAAATTCAGTTCCTTCAATAAATTCTTCCACTAATGCTTCGTTACTTTCTTTCCATGCATTTTGTACCGCAGCTTCAATCTCTGTTTCATTTTTTACTTTGGTTATACCAAAGCTTGAGCCGCCGGCGTTAGGTTTTACAAAGATTGGTAATCCAAGGTCGGATGCAATTTTTTTTGAATCTATTGCTGTACCTTTTTTTAGCTTTATAGAGCTCGCCATTTTCACTCCAAAGCTTTTCAGGTAGTTATTGCAAAACCACTTGTTAAAAGTAAGTGAAGAAGAATGTACATTGCATGTGGAATATGGAATCTTCAGCAAATCGAAATAGCCTTGTAATACGCCATCTTCGCCGGGTGTGCCATGGATGGTAATATAGGCAAAATCGAAGTTTATATTTTCCCCTTGATAGGAGAAGCTAAAGTCTGACTTTTCGACGTCAGCAATTTTCTTTTCGTTTTGTAGCACAATCCAGTCTTTCCCTTTTATCTGTACCAGCCATGGTACAAACTTTTCCGTGTCAATGGCATTGAAAACGTTCTTTCCGCTTTTTACGGAAACAATAAATTCTGATGAGTCGCCACCGGCAACCACTGCTATATTTGGCTTTTTATTCATTTCTGTTTGCAATATAATTTTCCCATTTTTCAATTACTGTCCTCATATCTTCGGGAAGTTCAGAATCAAATTGCATAAATTCACCTGTTTTGGGATGCGTAAAACCCAGTGTTTTTGCATGAAGTGCCTGGCGTGGCAGAATTTTAAAACAATTTTGTACAAACTGTCGGTATTTGCTAAATGTTGTACCACGTAAAATTTGGTCGCCGCCATAATTTGAATCGTTGAATAGCGGATGGTTGATATGTTTCATGTGAACCCTGATCTGATGGGTACGCCCTGTTTCGAGTTTGCACTCAACTAGGCTAACATATCCGATTCGTTTTAAAACCTTATAATGAGTAACTGCATGTTTTCCATATTCTCCTTCGGGGAAAACGGTAAAAACCTGTCTGTTTTTTAAACTTCGTCCGATGTTTCCGGTAATTGTGCCTTCATCTTCTTTTACACTTCCCCAAACAAGTGCCTGGTATCTTCGTTCCGAAGTTTTTTCGTAAAACTGAAGTGCCAGTTTATTTTTTGCTAACTCTGTTTTTGCCACCACCATTAATCCTGATGTGTCTTTGTCTATTCTGTGAACAAGTCCTGGCCGGGGATCTTCGCTGTTAAACAACGGGAGATCGCGAAAATAATATGCCAGTGCGTTTACCAGTGTACCCGAGTAATTCCCATGTCCCGGGTGAACGACAAAGTTCGGTGGTTTGTTTATCACAATCAGCTGATCATCTTCATATACTATGTTGAGTGAAATATCTTCCGGAATAATTTTTAATTCGTGCCGGGGATAATCCATCACAATCAGGATTTCATCGTTCGGTTTTACTTTGTAGTTTGGTTTTACCGGGTTTTGATTAACCAGGATATTTCCCGCATCTGCTGCAGCCTGGAGTCGGCTTCTTGATGCATTATCTATACGGTTGGCAAGAAATTTATCAATTCGAATTGACGACTGGCCCGGATCAACCGTCAGTCGATAATGTTCGAACATACCACCTTCTTCCAACTCTTCATTATCAGGAAAATATTCGTCCATATCCATTTTAATATTCAGGAGCAGATGTTTCTTCTATTTTTAAATCATCAACAGTAATCCAGACATCAACTGATGAACCCAGGTTAACATTAGCAACTACTTTAGGGTTCGGGCTTTGTTTCCAAACCCTGGCATTAAGAGAATCCTCTTCTGTAATTATAGTTTCATCGTAAATCAGTACTCCCATATTAAGCATTGCATGTGTTAATGTATTTTGGGCTTCCTCAATTGAAAGCCCAATGAGATTGGGAAGTGAAGTAGCTACATTTCCTTGTGTACGGCCGATAACCAAATCAATGCTGGTCCCTTTGGCAACTTTTTTCCCGGGTTTTATATCTTCTGAATTAATAAAAACATTTAATACCAGATCGTTATATTCCGAGGGTTGGTACGAAATCTGACCAACTTTTAATCCGCTGTTTTCGATTAAAACCTGTGCCTGCCTGTAAGAAATATCAGTAAGTTTAGGTAGTGTAACCTGCTCTGGTTGATTTGAATTTATGGTTAAAAATATTGTTCTGCTTTCTTTTACCTTAAATCCGGCTTCGGGCACTTGATCTATAACAGCTCCGGGGGGAACATCGTTTACATAAACCGAGTCAACAATTTCAATTTTAAGTTTTTGCTTTGACGCAATGTCTGCTGCTTGCTCTTTTTTTAACCCCGAGAAATCAGGAACAGGATATGATTCGCCATGATTGGTGTATATTTTAAGTGCTTGCATAGTACCCCAAAGTAGCGCAATAACCAGTACAACAGCAATTATTAACTGGATTAGGAATGTGCGACTTAAAAGAAAATTTTTGAAACTCATTTTTTTATTGTATCGGTCTATTAGAAAACAAAAATAATTCAAAATTAGTATGCAGAAAGTGTTTGAAATGAATTTCCTGAAAAATTGAAAAATTTTTGTCGTTTGAAATTTCTGTGACGATAAATGAAGTACCTATAAACACGAAAAGGTAAAGAATTAAACTCCTTTACCTTCCCAATAATAAAAACTAATTGAGGTATAAATTATCTTTTATGCCTTGGTTCGTCAGAAACGGTTAATTTTTTTCTTCCTTTTGCACGACGGGATTTTAATACTTTTCTTCCGTTGGCCGTTGACATTCTTTCCCTGAAACCGTGCTTATTTTTTCTTTTTCTATTCGATGGTTGAAATGTTCTTTTCATTTCTATTTAATTTTTTCGAGTTTACCCATTAAATTTTCGGACTGCAAAAATAGCTGTTTTTTTATTTCTTCCAAAAACTAAATGCTTTTTATTGTATTTTTATACCTATAAACTTTAACTATTTCGAAATAATCATTTTAACTGCCACAAAAAGTAAGAAAATTCCAAATATTTTTCGAAGCACTTTGTCAGAGATTTGTAATGATAATTGAGACCCCAAATACGCTCCTAAAATAAAAGTGAGAGACAGTACCAATGCAAATTTCCAATTCACGTAACCTGCTTTCCAGTAATTCCAGGCGGCTAAAATCCCAATTGGGGGAATCATAAAAGCCAGACTGGTTCCTTGTGCCTGGTGTTGCGAGAGCCCCATAATAAAAATCAGCGCCGGAATTACCAATATGGCACCACCTACACCAAATACCCCGGCCAACATTCCGGAAAGCAATCCAATAATTATAAGCAGAATTAATTGATATAAACTCATTTTCGATTTTTATTCGTCCTTTTTTACCGAAAAACGAAATCCTATTCCATGAAGGTTAGTAATTTTTATATTCGCATCAGGCTTAAAATATTTTCGTAACCGTGAAATAAAAACGTCAAGACTGCGGCCTAAAAAGTAGTCGTTCGAACCCCAAACATTTTCAAGAATATCGTTTCTGCTTAACACCTTGTTTGCATTTTCTGCAAAGTACTTTACCAACTCGGCTTCTTTTAGTGTAAGGTTTCTTACATCTCCGTTAATTGTAAGCGATAATTCGTCGGGTTGAAATATGAAGCCGCCAATTTTAATTGTTTTTGCCGATAGCTCTTCGCCGATAGAATGTGTCTGACTCCGTTTCAGGAAAATTTTGATTTTTAGCAGTAGTTCTTCCATACTAAATGGCTTGGGAATATAATCATCGCCACCAATAGTAAGTCCGGTTATCTTATCTTCTGTCATTGAACGGGCTGTGAGGAAAATTATGGGGATGTGTTCATTTTTTTTTCGGATTGTTTTTGCTACCTGAAAACCATCGGTTTTTGGGAGCATAACATCTAAGATGATTAAATCAAAGTTTTCTGTGTTAAAAATTTCAATAGCTTTTGCGCCATCCTCGGCAACTGTAACAATGTATTTATTTTGCTGAAGATTATCTTTTACAATAAAACGTAAGGCATCGTCATCTTCAACAAGCAAGATTTTGTAACCCGGAATATTCATTTTGCATCATGTATTGAGAGTGTAAATATACTGCCTCCTTTTGGATTTCCATGAACCCTGATTTTCCAATTCTGTGCATTCACTATTTTATAGACATAGTCCAACCCAAGTCCAAATCCTTTTACGTTGTGAATATTTCCTGTAGGAATCCTATAAAATTTTTTGAAAATTTTCTCTCTGTGCTCTTTGGCGATCCCAATACCATTATCCGCAATTTCAAGTTCAAATTTGTTTTTTTTCTTTTTTAAATTGATATCTATTACGGGTTCTTTATTACAATATTTCACTGCATTTTCCAGAATATTAATGACTAAATTCGAGAAATGAAATTTATCTGCAAAAATAGTTGCCTCATAACCGTTTAAGTGAGTATTGATTTTTGCTCTTTGACCAAAATCTGATTGTTTGAAATGTTCAATCGTTTCACTTAAGAAATCAGTAAGGTTTATTTTTTCTTTTTCTAAATGAATTCTGTTTTTTTCGATTGAGGCAAGATTAAGAACATTCTCCACATTTTTTGATAATCGATTATTTTGTTCCTGGATAATTCTGGCATATTCAAACAATCGTTGAGGAGACTCAAGTATTTTTTTGTCGTTAATTACTTTTGCTGACAGGCCAATTGAAGAAATAGGGGTTTTTAGCTCGTGGGTAAGGTTGTTGATAAAATTTTTCTGGATTTCGGAAAGCTGTCGCTGTTTAATAATTACCCAAAGCGTGTAACCAAAAAAGAAAACTACGAGTAAAAGCAAACCGGTAAAAAAATACCAAATCGACAGCTGTGAATTAAAATATGAGGTGCGGTTGGGGAAATGAACACTGAAGTATGTTGTACAACGCTTACTTAAAGGAAAAGTAAAAAAGGTTTGTTTTTCTTCGTCATCAGCAGTGATGAGTGTTCCTTCTCCCATTTGTTCGGTTTCCGGATTGAAAACGGCGAATTCAAAATCGGTATATATTTCATGTTTTTTTAGTTCTTCAATAAGATGTTGTTTTAACTGTTCTCTGTCGAATACCTGGATATAAACCCGGTACATATTGCCAGTAACAATTTCAACAGGAGTAATACTATCGAAGTTTGCAGCATTTCCAGCTTCCTGTAAAATTTGCCATGCAACCTCTTTTAATGCAACCGCTGTACTTTCAGTAAATTGTTTCTCGCTATATTTGTATGAATTTCTTAACAAAGTAAATTGTATAAACAGAACACCTGTTATCGAAATTATAGCAAGAAAGATCACGTATTTTAAGGTTTTGCCTTTCATTCAGTAAGTTGATTTGTTGCTAAACTAAGCAAATTTCTATTTGAAAATGCTTGTTAACAGTTCATTAACAAAATATTGGCGTTGGTTAACACTGTTTCCAATAATGGTTTATACATTTGTTTATGAATAGTAAAATTATAAAACCAACATATTAAAAAAATATATTATGAAACGAATTTTACAAATCATTACCATTTTTGCTTTGGTTCTTGCTGTTTCAAATGTGTTTGCTCAGGGAAAAGCAAAAATAGTTTTTGATGAACTTGAACACGATTTTGGTAGTTTTAAAGAAGCTGACGGTGTTCAAACTACAACATTTAAATTTACCAACAAAGGGGACGTGCCGTTGGTATTAAACAACGTAAGGGCATCTTGCGGTTGTACAACTCCTAAATGGACAAGAGAACCGGTAGCTCCCGGTGCTGAAGGTGAAATAGAAGTGAGTTATAATCCGCAAAATCGTCCGGGATCTTTTAATAAGTCGGTAACCATTCAGTCGAATGCCGAAAATGCCACCGTTGTTTTACGGATTACCGGAAGTGTTGAACAGAGGGAAAAAACATTGGCAGAACTTTATCCTAGAAAGATTGGTGATTTAAGAGTAAAAACGAACCATATTTCTTTCTCCAGGATGACACAGAAAGACGTGACCACCAAAGATTTGGAATTGGTAAACGATACTGACGAGCCAATCACTGTTGGTTTCCGTACTGTACCAAGCCATTTAACAGCGAAAGTTGAACCCGAAACTATTCCTGCACATAGTAAAGGAAAACTACTTGTTACCTACGATGCAGAAAAAGTAAATACATACGGTTTTACTTCACATCGAATTTATCTTTCCTTAAACGGAAGTAATGATTATAAAAGTTCAGTTGGGGTTAGCGCTACTATCGAAGAAGATTTTTCAAATTTAACACCGGAACAACTGGCAAGTTCTCCGGTTGCTACATTTCCTGAAAAAACTTTTGATTTTGGTGAAATGACCCAGGGAGAGAAAAAAGAACATACTTTTACTTTGAAAAACGACGGAAAATCAGATTTGATTATTCGAAATGTACGTTCTTCCTGTGGGTGTACAGCTGTTGCCCCTGCAAAGAAAGTAATCGCAGCCGGGGAATCTGCACCAATAAAAGTTACATTCGATTCTCGCGGGAAACGTGGTCGTCAAAGTAAATCGATAACAGTAATCACAAACGATCCGAAAACACCAACAACGATACTTCGGATTTCAAGTAATGTGGTAACTACTGCAGAAAGTTAATAACGTTTATTTAATAGTCATGACAAGGGGTGTCGCAGGTAAATACTTGCGGCACTTTTTTTATTCCTTTTAAGCGAATAGTCGTACTTTTGCATAAAATTAGAAAATAGAATGGAAGACAATTCACTTGAACATATCGAAAATAATTCTGAGTATAAGGGACTTAAGGTGAATAAGGGAATTCAGCAACCCGAAATTGTAAATAAAGAATCCGTACAACGTTTTCTTACCAAAAAAAGAAAACTGCTTTCCGTTGATGAATATGTTGATGGGATATTGGGAGGAGATATTCCATTGCTGAGCCGTGCCGTTACTTTGGTTGAAAGTTCAAAAACGGAACATCAGAAAATTGCACAGCAAATTATTGAAAAATGTTTGCCATACAGTGGGAATTCATTACGAATTGGAATCACCGGGGTTCCCGGCGTTGGGAAAAGTACTTTTATAGAGGCTCTAGGGAAATACCTCACCAAACAAGGTAATAAATTAGCAGTGCTGGCGATTGATCCGAGCAGTGAACGCTCAAAAGGAAGTATTCTCGGCGACAAAACAAGGATGGAAGATTTAGCCGGCGACAAGAATGCGTATATACGGCCAAGTCCGTCAGCAGGTTCGCTGGGAGGAGTAGCCCGGAAAACCCGTGAAACTATAGTTCTTTGTGAAGCTGCCGGTTTTACTCATATTTTTATTGAAACGGTTGGGGTGGGGCAGAGCGAAACAGCAGTACATTCAATGACTGACTTTTTTCTTTTGCTTATGTTATCGGGCGCTGGAGACGAGTTGCAGGGAATAAAACGTGGTATAATGGAAATGGCAGATTTGATTGCCATTAATAAGGCCGATGGGAACAATCTTGAAAAAGCTCAAATGGCAAAAAGACAATATGCCAACGCACTTCATTTGTTTCCTCAAAAGGAATCGAAATGGACACCACAGGTGCTAACATGCTCGGCTGTGAATAAAAAGGGGATTACAGAAATTTGGGAGAAAATTGAGGAATATAAAGCACAAACGTCCCAAAATGGGTATTTTTCAAAAAGGAGAAACCAGCAATCGATTTACTGGATGTATGAAACTATTGAAGAGCAGTTAAAACGAAGGTTTTATCAACATCCGTTAATCAAGGAAAAAATTGCAGAAATGGAGTCCAGTGTTTTAAGTAACCAAAAGAGCTCTTTTGTGGCAGCCGGAGAACTACTGAAGATACATACCGAAAATCAAAAGGAGAGCTAGATTCTCTCCTTTTTTGTTTATTGTTTCTCTGATTCTGAATCATATTGAAAGCCTTTTTCCTTCATTTTCTGAATAATTTTTTCCTTTTTTTCTTTTGGAATTTTATGCCACTTTTCTTCCATACGGCTGTGCCAGTATTTTTTTCTACGTTCAGAGTGCCATTGCTGACCGTGGCAACCTCCTGAGAACAGTATTTTTGAAAAAATCAGAATTCCGGCTGCCTGCCAAAAAGTTATTGTTCCCAAACTAAAAATAGCCGGCATTAACCAGTTCCACAACCACATGGTAACAAAGCTGGCCAGTATTATAAATGCGGTTCCAAAGAAAATGGCACCCATTATAAATCTTGCTTTTTTCATGACTTCAATTTTTTAATTGTTGATATAACTCTTTTAATTTTTCGCGCAAATACAACACTGCATATCGTTTTCTGGAAATCAGGGTATTTATTTTTTCGCCTGTAATTTCGCTGATTTCCTGAAATGAACGATCTTCAAATTCATGAAGAACGAAAACTTCCCGCTGTTCCTCAGGCAATTCATCTAACGCTTCTTCAATTTCCTGCCATATTATTTTCCTGAACAAATCTTCTTCCGGACCATTAGCCAGTGTTGGTAAAATATCTTCCAGATATAGAACTTCGTCGGTATTTTTAGAACTTTTTATTTCTTTGTCGCTGAAAAGATCAGGCTTTTTTTTTCGTTTTAAATCAATAACCCGGTTAATAGCCGTTTTGTATAGCCACGATGAAATATTTTCAAATGAACGTATTTGTTCGTAACTGTTAAAAAATTGGATGAAAACATCTTGTAGAACATCTTCTGCTTGTTCCAGTGGCAAATATTTCCGGATGTAATTCAACAAACTTTTATTTTGTTGGCGAAAAGTTTGTTCAACATGTTCTGTTTTCACCATTGTTTAATTGTTTCTTATTCTTGAGACGATTAGCTTAAAAAGATATTTTAGGAAATTTCGGATAATTTTTTCTTTCAGAGAAATTGTTGCTCGTGAAATATTTTGTTCCTGCTACAACCCTACAGTACGGTATGGTTAAAAGCTCGAAATGCGTTAAATTTGTAAAACCTTTCAATAGAAGAAGTGTTATATTTACTTAAAGTCAATAATAAAAAAAAACAGTCATAATGAATTACGATGTAATTGTTGTTGGAAGCGGTCCAGGCGGATACGTAGCTGCTATTCGTGCTTCACAACTTGGATTAAAAGTTGCAGTTGTGGAAAAAGAAAATATTGGTGGTATTTGTTTAAACTGGGGGTGTATTCCAACCAAATCTTTACTTAAAAGCGCCCAGGCTTTTGAATATGCAAAACATGCTGCAGACTATGGAGTGTCAATCAGCGGAGACGTGACTCCGGACCTTACTGCCATGGTAAAACGAAGTCGAGATGTAGCTGATGATATGAGTAAAGGAATTCAGTTTCTTTTTAAAAAAAATAAGATAGAGCAATTGTTGGGGTTCGGTAAGTTAACTGCAAAAAACACGGTTGAAGTTACCGACGATTCAGGTAAAAAAACGTCATACACAGCAAAACATATTATTTTGGCTACAGGTGCCCGTTCACGCGAACTTCCAAATTTAAAGCAGGACGGTGAAAAAATTATTGGTTACCGAAAAGCATTGGTTTTGGATAAACAGCCCGAAAGTATGGTCGTAGTTGGTTCTGGTGCAATTGGAAGTGAGTTTGCATATTTTTATCAGTCGATAGGTGTTAATGTTACGCTGGTTGAATTTATGCCAACCCTGGTTCCAAATGAAGACGAAGAAGTGGCCAAACAACTTGAGCGCTCATTCAAAAAAATGAAAATGAAAGTTTTAACCTCATCTTCGGTTGAGAATGTTGATACTTCAGGTAAAAAGTGTAAAGTAAGTGTTAAAACCAAAAAAGGAGAGGAAGTTATTGAAGCAGATATCGTTCTTTCTGCAGTTGGAATAACCCCGAATACAGAAGGAATTGGTCTTGAAGAATTAGGTGTGGAAACTGATAAGGGACGTGTGAAAGTCGATGAATTTTATCGCACTAACGTTGATGGTATTTATGCTATTGGTGATATTTTGGCAGGCCCGGCACTGGCACACGTTGCCTCAGCTGAGGGAATTGTTTGTGTTGAAAAAATTGCAGGTTTGAACCCTGAACCGGTTGATTACGGAAATATTCCGGGGTGTACATATACCATTCCCGAAGTTTCATCGGTTGGATTAACTGAAGCAAAAGCAAAGGAAGCCGGCTATGAGATTAAAGTTGGTAAATTTCCGTATTCTGCCAGTGGTAAAGCCAAAGCTGCCGGACAAAAAGATGGTTTTGTAAAACTGATTTTTGATGCCAAATATGGTGAACTTCTTGGTGCGCACATGATAGGTGGCAATGTTACAGAAATGATAGCCGAAATGGTAGTCGCTAAAAAACTGGAGATTACCGGGCATGAATTAATCAAAACAATTCACCCGCATCCAACTATGAGCGAGGCTATTATGGAAGCAGCAGCAGCGGCTTACGATGAAGTAATACATTTGTAATATTTGAAATATAAGTTTTAGACCCGGAAGAGAACCTTCCGGGTTTTTTATTTTTGGTAGAATCGAAGAAAAGATTAGAACGTTCAAATAGTCTGCAATTGGCTGAAAATCAGATAGAATGTTTTGTGGGTTGAGATTAAATTATAAATTTGCTTCCGTTAAATTACAGCTATACAGTAAGTGGAATATTCCTTTTGTCAATTTCAAGAAAGAAAAAATTGAATTAACATATTTAATAAAATTTGAACGAATGAAGAAACTATCATTATTTGCAGTATTGTTTATGCTGATTCAGGTGGCATTTGCCGGTGGTATACTAACAAATACCAATCAGAGTGCGCAATTTATACGCATGATGTCGAGAAATGCTTCAACTGATATTGATGCTGTATATTTCAATCCTGCTGGTTTAATAAAGCTGCAAGATGGCTGGCATTTTGCTTTTTACAGTCAAACTATTTTTCAGGAAAAAACTGTTGATAGCGAATTTTTGCTTCTTAACGATGGGCATTACGTTGGAAAAGTAACTGTACCTGTTTTCCCTACAGCATTTGCTGTTTATAAAAAAGAAAACTGGGCATTTTCACTTGGGTTTGGGCCGAATGCCGGTGGTGGTTCAGCTGATTTTGATCGTGGTTTGCCATCGTTTGAAATTCCAATTACAAAAATAGTTCCCGGGTTGGCCGGTTTAAGTCAGATAGATCCTTCGTTGGCGGTTTCAGGTTATGATGCGAATTTATCTTTTAATGGTCGTTCTGTATTTTGGGGAATTCAATTAGGAGCTACATATAAAATAAATAATGTTCTTTCAGTTTATGGTGGAGTAAGATATCTGCCTTCAAAAAATGTATATGAAGGAAGTATACGAAATATACAGCTTAAAGTTGGCGAGCAATATTTTAGTGCCCAGGAATGGCTTGGAGGTACAGCTTCAACGGTTGGTGGTTTAGGTGACCAAATGCAAATGCTGGCTGATATGCCACAAACACTGTCACCTTATTTGGATGCTGCAGGTGGATATACGCTTAGTCAATTAGAAGGAGCGGGTCAAATAACTACAGAAATGAGGGCTGGAATTGAAGCCGGTTTGGGATTAATGGGATTACCACAGGCGCAAGTTGACATGATGACGTTAAATCAAATAAATGGAGCGTATGTACAAGCAAGTCCGCAATTTCAGGGACAGGCAACAACATTGAAAGGAACTTCTGCAACATTAAATCAAACTGCCGGTCAGATGGGTGATAAAGAAGTTAAAACCACCCAAACAGGTGCTGGGTTTACTCCAATGATTGGCGTTCATATTTCTCCAACCGAGAACCTGGATATTGCTTTAAAATATGAAGTGAAAACAGCTTTGAAACTCACAAACGATACTGAAGTAGATGATATGGGATTATTTCCTGATGGGGCAGAATCAAGAAATGATGTTCCCGCAATACTTGGTGTTGGTATTGGCTATAAACCAGCGAACTGGCTGGAGACTCAGTTCTCGTACACAGGCTATTTTAATAAAGGTGTTGACTGGGGATATAATACAAGATATCTGGCTGCCGGAACAATGGTGAAACGTGAAATTGACAAAAATGGTTACGAACTTGGGCTTGGCCTTCAGTTTAATGTGAATAATAAATTCTCATTCAGTGTTGGCAGCTTGTATGGCGATATGGGGGTTGCGGACAATTATCAGAGCGATTTCAGTTACAGCAATCCATCATTTACTATTGGAGGTGGGGTAATGTGGAAAATAACCAATCAACTTAAACTTGATGCAGGAGTTTCAAATTCATATTACAAAGATCAAACAATTACTTTCACCGACCCTGATTTCGGAAATTACCAGGAAACATTGGGGAAAACCACTCTTACTTTTGCCCTAGGGCTTTCTTACAGTATTTTTTAAGAGAATATTATAACAGAGAGAAGCTGTCCGGAGAAATGTCAGGGCAGCTTTTTTATTTTAATGTGGCGGCAATATTTGCAAAAACCATTTCAAAACTTTTATCTACCAAACTCGATTTTTCATGATTATAAATTGGAAATGGATTTTCGTGAGAATACGGGTACGGGAAGTCCATGGTGTGAAGTTGGAAATTCATTTTTTGTCGGTTATTTTTCAATGTATCTGTAATATATTTTGCGGGAATTACCTGGTCTTTTAATAATCCTATTGCCGTAATTTTTTTTGATAGTTTTGAAAAACTTTTTTCTTTTAGTTTTGAAAATGAGGGAATAGGAATCATTGCTTTAAACGATTTTACAACAGAGGTTAGTGGCGTAGGTAAGTATCTTTTTGTTTCATTTTTCGATTTGCTTTCAAAATTGTATAAGTAAAATTCATTGAGGTTTTTATAGGCCAGATTATCCATTATTAACTTTGATGTTCCGCTCATATTATTAAAAGTAGTCCCTCCGCAAAATAAAACTGCTTTTGAGTTTTTCAAAAGGTTATCGGGGTTGGCCATAAACATAATTTGCGTAAGAAATGCCCCAATTGAATATCCGAAAAAATTAATTTGCGTATTTTTTTCAAGTAAGGGATAATCACCTTTTTTTATTTGATGTAGAAGTTGAATAAGGTCGTGTGCACTTTGTAATCCTCCACGGTAAAATCGCATTGGGTCTTCCGAGAGGCGGTGACTTAAAGCAACATTTACAAACGAAGCCTGAATGATATTTTCATGAGTGCTTTTTCGTGAGCTTACAAAATAATTCATTGTTCGCGGGTTGCTCCACTCTTTTTTACCACGATTGATGTGGAAAGCCAAAGGGAAAAGAATTATTGTGCGTCCGGTATTTTTAGCAAGGTAGGTTGCCCAGGTTAAATATTTATTCCAGTCGCGCTCGTTTAAACCATGTAATAAAATAATGGCGCGGTCATTTTTATTTTTTGAAGGAATAAATACCGGGTATTTAAAATTCCAGTTCTCCCTGATTTGAGAATCTTCAAATCCATATTCATTCTGAAAAATATGGCTTTTTAATAAAGAAGTTTGAAAGGAAGAATGAAATTCGAGGTTTCTGATGTGAATTTTTGATTCAGGAAGCTCAATATATTCCTTTTCAAGCGAAAAGAGGGATGATAAATACTGGTGCAAGTGTGTGTAATTCATTTACTTTTAATTTGTATGTGTGAAATTAGCTGGCTTTTTATTGTGCTGCAAAAGAATGGTGCTGACTCCTGAAATATGGGATGGATTTCTGTATTTTGGGGGGAGATTAATTATTTTGGGGTGAAATTTATTCATCAGATTTTAGTATTCTGATGCGATTTCCCGATTAAGCCTTATTTTTGAAGGAAAATCTCGACTATGCTTATTTGGGAGAAAAAGATACCTGAATTTCTTGTTTTCAAAAAGAACATTGTAAACCGCATTCTTTTTACAGCTGCATTTGCCTTGGTTTTTATAAATATTTACGCTCCGTTTGGAGTGAATACCTGGTATAATGTAACCAAACTCGAGCTTTTCCTTTATTCCAGCGGTTTAATTTTAACCGGTATTTTGGTAATGGTAATTAGCCGGATTTTAATGTTCCAGATAAGTAAAAAGTGCCGGCTGAATTATTTACAATACGGAAGTTGGGAAATAATGGAGATAGTTATTATGGCGCTGGTTTATACTTTGCTAAAAATATTTTTTCTTCATGAAAAACATGATATTGTCGAAGATTTTATTGTTTCGCTTCAAATTACAGCTTTGGTTGTTTTCCTGCCATACATAATTCTCACCTTGTATTTTTCGTGGAAAGATAAAACGCAGAAACTTGAAAACCTGGAACAGTTAAAAGAGGAGAATAATTTGAAGTCTGTAAAATTGTTGGCCTTTTATGATGAAAAAGACGTGATGCGATTTTCTATTCTACCTTCCGATATTCTTTATCTGGAAGCTGCTGATAATTATGTAACTATTTATTTCCTGAATAAAGATAAAATCTCGAATTATTTGCTCCGTAACAGTTTAAAAAATCTGGGTGAATATTTATCAGAATATTCGTTTGTTCGTTGTCACCGTTCGTTTATTGTTAATTTTGATAAAGTAAAACTCATTCGGAAAGAAAAGGATGGTTTAAAGTTGGAAATTGATGCTCCGGCCGAGTTGGTGATCCCGGTTTCCAAAACATATTCTCAAGGGGTTTTAAATGAATTTATAAAAACGGGTGATTAATTTGATATTTTCCAGCAAAAGGAAGTATTATCTATTGCACGTTGTGTGGCTAAAATTCCATCCAGATGATCATATTCGTGTTGTATAAGTTCTGCCATGTCGTCATTTAGGCGCCAGGTTTGTTTTTCCCAGTTCAAATCGTAAAATGATAATGTTAATTCTTTATGGCGTTTTACTTTTACTAACAGGTTGGGGAAGCTCATACAATCGTCCCATAGTTCGATCATTTCATCACTTAAGTTTGTGAGTCCCGGGTTAATTATAGTTATTGGCTTATCAATATTCAAACAGATAATTCGTTTCAATAATCCAATTTGAGGGGCTGCAATGGCACGACCAGCACCATATTTTTTACGATAATCAGGAACTGTTTCATGCATGAGTTGAATATGAGGGAGCAACTCATTAATTTCTGATTTTTTAACCGGAAGAGATTTTTTATAGAGCGTTGGATTTCCCAGAAGCAAAATATCTTTTACTGCCATTTTAATCTGAAATAGGATTTGTTATTGCAAAGGTAAGAAAAAGGCTGTCCGAAAAGTCGGACAACCTTAAGACTAACGGTATCAAAAAATAAAAACTACGGGTGATGGTTATTAATTAATTCAAATCAAAAATCTCAGAATAAACTTCGCCATTAGCTAATTTAGCAGTGAGTACAAATTCCGTTTTTCCCTCCTGTTTTAACGCAGACATGTCGAAACGAAGTTCTTTGGTAAATAAGGCTTCGCACATATCGTCATTGGCATTGTGCCTTATTTCAAATGTGGGTGTGTTGGAAGAACCGGTTACCCATGGGTGCATTCGTGCCAAATCAATGGTGTGTTCCTGGCAGCCTCCACTGTACGAGAGTTTTATTTGTAAACAATCGCCATCCATAAAAGCTTCATGAATAAAAACCGGGTCACGGGCCAGACTGTCATAATTATCAAAATATAGATCGACATAAGGTGCACAATTTAATTCTTCAACATAAACTATATCACTGGCTGCGCCACGATCGCAGGTTGGAATAATATTGTGCAATTCTTTGTATTCTACCAATACACGCTGGCCCTGAGTAAATATAAAACCGTCGGGATAGTAAAGAGGCTGAATACGGTTTCCGTTGTCGAGTTCAATCACAATACCACAACTTGCGGCACCTGCATAATCAACAACGGTCCCGGTTTCCATTTGTGTAATTTCATCTTCCTTTTGGCAACCGGTAAACAAAAAAGCGGCAAATATTAATACGATTAATAATTGTTTCATGGCATTTTGTTTCTGTTGGATAAGTAACGCAAAAGATTATTGTTTTATTTTAATACTTGTACAAATAAATTATTCATATACAGGATTCTTT
This sequence comes from uncultured Draconibacterium sp., assembly GCA_963677235.2. Lineage (GTDB taxonomy): Bacteria > Bacteroidota > Bacteroidia > Bacteroidales > Prolixibacteraceae > Draconibacterium. Next base: position 546,232 of record CAXXPP010000001.1, read on the forward strand.
ACTGTTCCTATAAATAAAATAGCGCCGGTACTCTTTTCTGTTATGGCATATAAAAAAGGATGGTTGGCATTAAACTCTACAAGCAATGGCATTGATGTGTCAACCATTCCAACAGAAGTCACCGCAGCAGCCTCTGTCCCTTCTTCGTTTACATCAATATAAGTTTTGTGTTTTACAAAGTCGATTTTAAGTTGGCCATTTTTATTTATCCCCGTAGAGTCTGAATCCTCTGTAAATGCAACTTCCATTCCCATTTCCGATAGAATATTGTTAAGGGTAATTTCAAACTCATATTTAAATTTTGGAAGTTTGATAATTACATCGCTGGTTTCAGCAAAACTCTGCATCCAGGTTTCCCAATTGTCTTTATCCAGTTTATTTACAATATCCTGAATCGTTTTGTTTTGTTCAGGAAGAAAAATAAACATGTTGTAATCTCCTTTTCCGTAAGGCAACTCAACAGCACTAAACAAGTCATTGTAAGCCATTTGTACAGTTTGTGTTTGGTTCATGAAATCCGTTTGGTTTGTGGAGCCATTTTCCGGATAAAAGGAATTTTCAGCCGTTTTGTCTTTGTCAAATTTGGAAGCCCACATTCCTTTAAAATAAATAGCATTAATAAGAAACATTGCCTGCTCAGGCGAAATTTCATTCAAAATCTTTTTGATTTTGTCGTTTGTTTTGTCTGCTACCCATTCGTTAATATTTTTTAGTGCATTGGGCGAGTTGAAATCGAGGCTGGCAACTTCAGCATTATAATAAGTTTTATTTGCCGAAATAAAATCATCTTCCACCTCAAAATCTTTACGGTAATATATAGCGTTGGCAATTTCGAGAAGTACTTTTTTATCCAGTGATTTTAGCCCGTCGAGTAATATTTGGTACGAAGTATTTATTTCTTCCGGTGTTAGTCCGTGTACGTTTAACGTTTTTTCCATAGCTGTTTTTGTATCCCCGTTGGCACCATTGTACGTCATTGCCAATGCAAGTGAAACACTTAGGGGCGAAATCATAATATTTTTTATATCTGTTTCAGCGGCATAAATATTCTGGAAAAGTTTAAACCCAAAATCGTTTTCAGCTTCCAGTAGTTTGGCTGTTTTTTCAGTGAGTTTAATTTCATGGATTTCTTCATTCGAATCCGCTAGATCGCATGCGGAAGCCAGAAAAAAAATGAATAAAAAAGATAAAATATGTAGTAGTTTCATCGCTTTGTTTTTAAAGTTCATAAACGAACTTCTTTTTCAATGATGAACAAAGTTTTAAAAAGGTTGCGCGGATTTATTGAAAATAAAACGCAACCTTTTGTTTTGATATTTCATCTGGTTAATGTTTTCGCGTAGTATTAAAATGTAGCATAGAAATTGAGGACAATATTTGGGATGGAGGAATAGATTAATCCTTAATTTTGAAGGAATATTTGTAACCTGATTTGGAAGACCTTAAAAATATAGTGGAAGCTTGTGCTTCGGGCGACTTGCGCGCTCAGGAAAAGTTGTATCGAATGTTAGCTCCGAAAATGTATGGAGTGTGCTTGCGGTATGCGAAAGATGCAACTGAAGCAGAAGATAATTTACAAGATGGTTTTTTTAAAGTTTTTACCAATATAAAAAGCTTTCGGCATGAAGGTTCTTTTGAAGGATGGGTTCGCAGAATAATGGTGAATATTTCGCTTGAAAAATTCAGGAAACAGAATGTGCTGCATCCGGTGGAAGATGTTTCTGTATATGATAATCAGCATATTTCGGAAGATATTCTGGATAAAATTTCAGCAAAGGAGTTGATTGAAGTTATTCAGCAGCTTCCACCAAGATACAGGATGGTGTTTAACCTTTTTGTGATAGAAGGGTTGACCCACCAGCAAATAAGCGAGGAGATGCAAATTACAGTAGGAACCTCTAAGTCGAACCTGGCACGGGCGAGGGATATTTTAAAACGTAAAGTTACAGAGCTTTACAAAGTAGTTGGGACAAATGAAAATTATTCTGCATGAAGATGGAAGAAAAAAATATGGATAAGGCCATTCGCGAAAAACTTGACGGATTTTCGCAACAACCGCCATTACATGTCTGGGACAATATCCAGGGGCAGTTGCAGGGGCAGAGAAGAAAACGCAGGATTGCATTTTTTAGCCGGATAGCTGCAGCCGCAGTTGTGTTGCTTGCATTTTTGGCTGGCTGGTTTTTTAGTGAAAAGTCTGTTCAGACTGAATCCGTCATTACTAAAACAGAAATTAGTCAACCTCAGAATTCAATAGAAGAAAAAATAGCATCACATCCCAAAAATGAAGAAACCCTTGCCGAAATGCCAGACAAAATTGAGAGTAAAAATAATATAACGAAAAAGAACATTTTAAAAATAAAATTATCGCAAGAAGATACAACTGACTTTTTAGCAGAAGCAGAGATACAACATATATTCAATTCCCAGGAAAGAGTAGATGCTACTCCAAAAGAAGACGGCAAAGCTTTAAATTTGCTTGGAAAAATTGAAGCTTTATTGAGTAAAGATGACGATAACGAACTTATATTAAGAGAGCAATCAGTATTCGTAAGTGAGATTACTAAGGAAGATGAGGCATTAATAGTAGAAAATGTAAGGAACCTGAAAAGTTCAGATAAAGAAGATTCGAAATGGAAATTGGGTTTGCAGGTTTCGCCTGGATATTCTTCACAAAGTTCAAGCTACTCGGAAGCGTATTCGAATTCAATGACTTATTCTGGTCAGAATGGGAATGCAAATGTTACAGGTGGAATTTCAGTGCAGATGAAGGCCGGTAAAAAATGGAGTATTGAAAGTGGTGTGTATTATTCTCAAAATGGACAACGGTCAACAAACTCTAAAGGTTTTCATTCTGATATGATGGCTTCTCCGGTTGGCTATACTCCATTGGGCGGGGAACGAAAATCATATTTTAACACAGTTGTAAATTTGTCCAACGGGCAAATAGCAATGAATAGTACTGCCGGCACAATCCGGTTTTCTTCTGCTCCCGCAGGCACTGAGGTGGGAGCGGGGCTGGAAGAGGATGGTTTAAATGCAAGTCCAAGCCCGAATACTTTGTTAACTGAAGGTGAATTTTCACAGGTTTTCGACTTTGTTGAAGTCCCGCTGTATCTTCGATATTCATTAATCGATGCGAAATTTGGTGTCGATATTCTTGGTGGAATTAATGCCGGATTTATTGCCGGCAACAATGTATATATGGAGAACCGGTATGGAAATCAAAATATTGGTACAACCAAAGATATTTCAACACTAAATTTCTCAGGAACTTTCGGCATTGGTTTAAATTATGCCTTAAACAAGAATATTTCAGTGGCAGTTGAACCACGTTTTAGCTACTATCTAAATTCAATAAATCAAAATCCGGATGTAAGCTTTCGGCCATACCGGATAGGTGTTTACACCGGATTGTATTATGAGTTTTAATTGATAATGTTCCCGAAAAAGATTCCGTTCATAAACATTTTATTGGTTCCGAGCCAAAATCCCCGGAAAGTCATATTCTCGTAAAAACTAATAAGATTTCCACGGCCAACCGATTGAACTGAAACTACCGGAGCATTTTTTATGCGTTCTATATTTTTTTCTGAAACAAATCCACTTAAATAGGGCGTGGAAGTATATTTTACAGGTTCTGTATATTTCTTATCCAGTGTTTCTGCAACTGAAGTGCCTGTTTTAAAAAATGCAATATTGTTTCTGGTGTAACCATAGCACAGAGGATGTGTTATATCCATTTCGGTGTTCATGATTATTCCGGCAATGGAATTTATATTGTATTCTTTGGAGCGGTCGGAGTATGAAAAATTCAGCGTAGTATCATTCTCAATTTCTTTTTTGAATTTTATTTTTCCAATGTCGTTTTTACTGGCCCATAACGCAGCATTTTTATAAGCGATCAGCGTACCGCCATCCTGTACCCACGACTTTATTTTTTGAACATCAGAATTACTGAGTTCGCTGTAAGAGCCTCCCGGCATTATCAGCGTTGTGTACTGGCTTAAATTTACATATCTCAGATCTTCGGTTTCTGTTAAGCAAATTGGAATTTTAAACCGTTGATCAAACATATGCCAAATTTCCCCTGCATCGCCGCTTCTGGTTCTTCCTCCAACGAGCATCAAAACTTCAGGGCGTTTTAGAACATCAAAACTACCACTTCCCAAATCAATTCCTTCAGGAGAAAGTCCGGTATCCATTCCATAAAAATTGACGCCCGTATTTTTTGCCACCTGGGTTACCAGTGCGAAAATTTGATTTTCATCTAATCGCTGGCCGCTTACCGGAACGAGAATCGTACCGTAAGTGAATTTTTCGTTTTTCCCTTGCACTTCAAACGAGAACTCTTTCGTAGCAACTTTTGTAATTAATCCTGTATTCTGAAAAGTATACAAAGCTTCCGGAGTAAAAAATTCGTTCCACCGGAAAAGATATGCCAATTTGCTTTTCCCTCCGATAATTTTTCCTTCCGGTTTTACAAAATGAACTTCTTCTGATTGTGTTATATTTTTAGCAGGGGTGATTTCGGCGTATGGAATATCATAAGCATACGGGAAAGTCCACGTAGAAACATCATAAAAGGTACTGTCGGTAAATGTTGTTGCCACATCAAAAATTGACTTTATGAGCCGGTATTGAGTTTGTTTAACCGGAATAATAAACGACTGGCTGGCTTTAAATTGAATACCGTTACTCGTTACATCGTTTTTATTTGCATAAACTTTTATTTGGTGCCGATTCAACAAGTCAATAAATAATTGTGTTTTTGTCCTGTCGTTTGAGTCGCCAAATATGTACGCTTTCACCGGGTCTTTGCCTGCCAGTTCCAGTGCCTCTATATTAAATTCTTTTTGAAAATCAAGCAGTTCATCTTTTAAATTGGTTGCTGCTTCCAGTGTTGAAAGTGTAACTGTAAACTGGTTTCGAATGGCAAAAGCGAGGTTTTTGGTTCCGTTTATCGTGTTTCGTATCCGTCCTCTGAAGCCCGCTTGTTCAAACAAAATTCCTATACTTCCGTTTACGTCGGGATAGGAAGAGCCTTTCCCGAAGTAATAATCATCATATTGTTCTTCAGAAAAATATTGTGAACCGATTTTGTCGAGAAATTTAGCATGATAACTGGCAATTTCGTGTGTGAGTTCGTAGTTCTTTTCCGGGGTTAATGGATTATTTCTGCTTGGGACTCCGGGCTGAAAGAAGAAAGTGCTGTTCGCCCCCATTTCATGATGATCGGTTACGATATTGGGTCTCCATTCATAAAATTTTTCTACACGGCCCCGACTTTCCGGATGAATCTGCAAAAGATAGTCGCGGTTTAAATCGAACCAGTAGTGGTTTGTTCGTCCGCCTGGCCACACTTCATTGAATTGTCTTGATTCTGATTTTCCTATTGGAATATAACTTTGATGCATATTGGCCCATGTGTTGTGCCTGGTAAATCCATCCGGGTTCAAACACGGGTCAACTAAAATTATTGTATTGGCTAAAAGCTGGTCAATTTTGTCTCCATTTGCCGCGGCGAGATAATATGCTGTTAACACCGAAGAGTTCGTTGCACTCGATTCATTTCCATGAACACCATATCCCAGATTTACAACCAACGGAACATTCTCGGAATTTAAATTGGAGCCAATCTCAGAAAATGAATTATGAAGCCTTTTTAGCGACTCAAGGTTTCTTTGATTGTCTTCTGATGTAAAAATTATATGAATTAACGGACGATTTTCATAAGAACGGGCGTATTCCTGAATAACTGCTCTATCCGACAGGCGTTCTATTTCATGAAAATAGCTTAAAATTTGTTCATAATTTAAATGCCATTCCCCAATTTTTTGACCGAAATATTCTTCAGGGGTGGGGATGTTTTTATTGAAATTAACATCATTTGGCAAAAAATATTCCATATTTTCCTGCGCATTTCCAAATAATGAAACACCGGAGAGGATAATAACTGACAGTAGAAAATTTTTCATTTTGATTTTTTATTCAATTAAACAGCATTAAAATGTAATTAGAAGTATTTAAATATTGGAAAAAAAATGATGGAATCAAAAAGAAAGATAAGATAGTGTATAAATGTTATTGGGTTTTATTTTCAGGAATAGAGATTTGTAGTAAACGAATAAGAACATTTGTTTGAAACTGTGTGTTTTTTTTATGTTTAAAAAATGATTAAAGAGGTAGGGTTTATTGGATTTTATTTGTAATATTTACATAAAAAATATTAGACGTTTTTTTATAATTCGTATAATTTTTCTACTGTTTAGTATTTTTTATTTAAGATGGAATAACTAATCCAAATTAGAGCCGTTTTGAAACCAGTAACCCAATATAAATCGCTTGTTTTTTGTGCATTGTTAGCCTGTTTTATCTCGTTGAAGGGATATTCTCAAAATATTAATGAAATTCAAATTAGTGGAAATTTTAGGGCTATTCCTTTGTCATCGTTTTTTAATACGCTTGAAAAGCAATATGGAGTAAAAGTGTATTATAAACAGAGCTGGGTCGATAGATATACCATAAATACTTCTTTTTCGAACAATCCTTTGCCGCGTGCTTTGAACAGCATTTTTGCCGGGCATGAGTTAACCTACGAAATTTTTCAGGATAATTCAATTATTGTATTCCCCAGGAGATTGGATACAAGGACAAATTATGAAGGTGTAGACCAGGCATTAGTTATAGGAAATCCTATAAATAAAGGACGATTTAAAACAGCATTAATCACCGGAACAGTGAGGGATGGAAAAACAGGTGACCCATTGCCCGGCGCGGTTGTATACAATAGTAAACTCGATAAAGGTGCCACAACGGATAAAAATGGTGTATTTAAACTGGAGCTGCCAACAGGAGAACATTTTCTTAGTATTTCATTTATGGGATTTCAGGGGTACGAAAAACAAATTAACTTAATTGAAGCCGGAGAAGTAGAATTTGAATTGTTTGAGGAATCGCACAGTATTGGTGAAGTTTTGGTTGTTGCTGATGAATTTAATACTTCGCGCACGCAAATGAGTATGGTTCAGATGAGTTCTAAAGATATAAAAACCCTTCCGCTGTTAATGGGGGAAAGAGATGTAATAAAAAGTATTGTTATGCTTCCGGGTATTCAGTCGGTTGGAGAGCTTTCGTCGGGTTTTAATGTGCGTGGCGGAAATTCAGACCAAAACCTTATTTTGCTCGAGAATTCACCCATTTTTAATAATTCACATTTATTTGGTTTTATTTCGGCCATTAACCCTGATGTTGTTGAAGATATGAGAGTTTTTAAAGGTGGTTTGCCTGCTCGGTTTGGTGAACGGGTTTCGTCGATAATGGAAATTGAAATGAAAGACGGGAACGAAGATAAAATCAAACTTTACGGTGGATTAGGAATTATTAATTCCAGACTTGCTGTTGACGGACCGATTACAAAAAACAAAAAACTTGCTTTTGTTGCTGCAGGTAGAATGTCGTATTCCGACTGGATATTAAAAAAGGTTCCGGATGCAGATATTTCGAACAGCGTGACAAATTTTTACGATCTGAGTGGAAAACTTTCTTATAAGTTCGATAAGAATAACTGGTTAAATGCTTTTGTTTATGCAAGTAACGACGAGTTCAGTACAAGCACGCAATCTATTAATAATTATGGAAATGCATTGTTAAATCTTGAATCTCATAATAAATATGGAGAAAAGTTAAACGCAGAGCTGAATCTTTCGTACAGCAAGTATAAATTTCGCTTAACCGATTTTGCCAGTGGAAAAGATTTCGAAGCGTACTATCTTGATAATCAGATTCAGTATAACTCTTTGAAATATAACCTGATTTGGCATCCGCACCCACTACACAATGTTCATACTGGGTTTAATGCTGTTTATTATTTAAATGATCCTGGTGAAATTATCCCCATTGCCGAAAATACAGTTATAAATCACGATAAGCTGGATCGGGAAAATGCTTTTGAAGGGGCTGTTTATATTAGCGATGAATTTGATATTGTTCCGGGACTGACAGCAAATATTGGATTACGTTACAGCCAATTTGCACTTTTAGGGGAAAAGACCGTTTTTTTATATGATGAAAGTCAACCCAAAAGTGCTTCAACAGTTATCGATTCACTGGTTTTTGATAAAAATGAGATTGTTAAGAAATATGGCGGCATAGAACCGCGTCTGGCCTTAAATTGGGAAACAGATGGTGGATTTTCTTATAAATTGAGCTATCAAAGAACACAGCAATATATCAGCCAGATAAGTAATAATGCTGTGATCTCTCCATCTGAAATCTGGAAAACAAGTGACTATCATCTGAAGCCACTTATGAATGATCAGATTGCTTTTGGATTGCAGAAGGGTAATATTTTACGTCAGTATTTATTGTCGACAGAAGTGTATTACAAACAACTTCAGAATTTGATTGAATATAAAAACGGGGCACAAATTATTATGAATAAACATCTTGAAACTGATTTGATTCCTTCCGATGGTTATTCTTATGGTGTTGAATTATCACTCAGAAAACCTGATGGACGTTTAACGGGGTGGTTAAATTACACTTACTCAAGAACTATGCGAAAGACTACAGGAGAATATAAAGAGGAGCAGGTTAATGCCGGCAAATATTATCCTTCTATTTACGATAAACCACATGATTTATCGATTGTGGCAAATTATGATATTAGCAGGCGTTGGAGAGTCTCCGGAAACTTCGTATTCATTTCCGGAAGGCCGGTCACTTTGCCGGAAGTTACTTATCAATATGCAGGTGAAACATTGGTGTATTATTCCGATAGAAACAAATACAGGATGCCGCCTTATCACCGTTTTGACATTTCTATTACATTCGACGAGAACCTGAGGAGAAAAAGGATGTGGAAGGGGAGCTGGACACTTTCGATTTACAATTTATACGGAAGAAAGAATCCATATTCTGTGTATTACCGAAAAACCATAGCTGACGGTGGGACTGACTATAAATCTTATTCTTTGTTCAAGCTGGCAGTTATTGGTGTGCCGATTCCTTCGTTAACCTATAATTTTACGTTCTGACATGGTAAGACAGTTAATATATTGTATTTTATTCATTATGGTTGTTGTCGCTTGCGAGGAGGTTTACAGGCCCGATCTGGAAGACGTGGATGATTTTTTGGTGGTGGAAGCTATTCTGATTGCGAATCAAAGTCAAAATAATATTTACCTGTACAAAACCCTTGGATTTAACGAAGAGAATCAAAATTATCCTTCGGTATCTAATGCATTAGTCTTTTTGGTTGATGCAAACGATAATAATTATAAGGTTCAGTGTGAGGAGATTGGTGCCGGAGTTTACCAGCTGAATTTCAATTTGGATGTTAATGGCTCATATTATCTTTCCATCGTATACGATGGAGAGGAATACCAGTCGGGAGTTCAGACAGTTCCCGAAAAACCTATAATGGATTCGGTTTATGCTGATTTTTCGACGAGAGTAGTTACAACAGGAGTATCAAATTCTACTGATAAGATTGAAAAAGAGAAGGGAATTCAGGTCTACGCTAATATGAATTATAAAGGAGGTTTAAATCATTATCGTTTTTATGCACGTAAAATTATCCAATATATTGATCATTATGATACAGCGATTGGACTTTCTCCTGAGCCGGAAGAACGTCCAATTTTTCGGTGGAATTCTAAATATCCAACAGGAATTTACAACATTGCAGGCCCGCCAGCCTATAGCACAAACAGGAATATATCACGACACGCTTTGGAATTTTTTGAATCAGATTTTAATAAATATATTGATGACACAATGTCATTTTCCGGCTGGATTTATCTCATTTATCAATATGGGATCAACGAGAGTACATACAACTTTTATTCGGATTTAAATAGCCAGTTAGATGCTGAAGGTAAAATTTTCGATCCTGTTTATATTCAGGCTGAAGGAAATATAGCCTGTGTATCCAATCCAGAAAAGGTAGTGCTGGGGAATTTCGAAATTTCGTCATTTAGTGAATCAAGATTTTATTTGAATTACAGCAAAATGAGAGATACTATTACCGCATTCAGGAACATACCATATTTTTATAATATCCCTGAGTGGGGTTACATAAAGGACAAGCAACCTGCTTTTTGGGAGAGAAATTCAAGAAATTATCCGAATGAATAAAGAGATTAGACATAATACTTTTGTGTTATTGGGATTCTTGTTTTTGATAATTTTTGCAGAACAGGCGAAAGCGCAGGAGCAAATTTATTTGTTCCCGGACAGAAACACTGCTGTTTCCGGAGATACCATATGGTTTAATGTCGCTATTTTCAATGAAGATACAGAGCAGATAAGCAATGTAGTTCATGTTCAGCTCGATAATTTGGAGAACAATCATATTTCTAACGTATCAATTTATTGTAGCGAAGGGAAAGGGGCAGGATATATCCCGGTTCCTGATTCTCTTTCTACCGGTATATATGTGCTTCGGGCATTTTCATTTATACAAAAGAGTGTAGCAAATACGCAGGTGAATCAACGGTTTATATCTGTATACAACAGGTTTGAAAAGGAGCTTCTTCATATTAATACTCCGATTATAACTAACGAGCAGAAATACGATTATTCCAATAGTGTGACGATTAAAACTGCAAAAGACGCATACAAAACCAGGGAAAACGTAGATGTAGAAATAAACTTTTCGCAAGATGCTTTAGAAAATACATCGCAGGTAATAATAACCGCCGGATTACAAGATGCATCAGCAAAAGATTTTGAGACTTCCTGGTATCCTTCTCCTCATAAAACTGCAATAAAATTACCTGTGTCGATTGTTGAAAAAAACGGTGTATTAATTTCAGGGAAAGTTCATTCTGAGGAAGATAATCTGCCGGTTCCCAATGCTGTAGTTATCTTAAGTATTCCCGATTCAATCCCGTTTTTTGACTATTGTGTATCTGATTCGTCAGGTATTTTTTATTTCTACCTGCGTAATGCAGTGGGGACAGCTGATTTGGTGTTGCAGGCCCTGGCTAAAAATTCCATGCAATGCACCATCGAATTATTTGAAAATTATATTGATGTTGATTTGATTCAGAGCAAAGAAGAAATGTATAATCATGAAGAATTGGTGTTTGCAGAAAAAGCATTGAAAGCTTCTTATTTTACCAAACTTTTTGAGGGATACAAAATAAATTCAGAGGATTTGTTTACCATGCAACGGCAGTTTAAGCATCCTTTCTATGGCGAACCCACGAAAACATTTTATCCGGGGTTGTTTATTGATTTACCCAACTTTCAGGAAGTTTCCAGAGAAATATTACGCGGAGTTCAGTACAGGGAGAGAAAAAATGAAACAACAATTCGCTTGCTTGATCTGGGCGGAGATGCAGTTTTTACAGAAGAACCTTTAAAATTGTTGGACGGGATTCCAGTGTTTGATCCTGTAGTTTTTGCTCCGATGGGAACAGACGATATTGATCGGGTGGATGTTGTTAATAATAAGCGGTTTTATGGCGATTTATCATTTAGCGGAGTTTTGTCGATTTACACAAAAAACAGATCATTAACCTGGGTGGATACGAATCCGTCAACGGGGCATTTCGAATACTCTTGTATACAACCCGCCCAAAAGTGGGGGTTTAGTAATAGAATAACTGAGAATACACACGTTCCTAATTTTGATAAAGTTTTGTACCGGAATTTTTTCAATGCTCTGGAAGCCCCGGAAGAATTTCATTTTACTACTTCAGATCTTAAAGGTAATGCCGTGATACGGGTAATTCTTGTTATGAAAGACAGTCGGATATTATATAGTCAGAAAGTAATAAAAGTTGAATGAGTATTAAAACCAAAATAGTATTATCAGTAGTGGCTGTGCTTATAATTCTGAATATTTCATCGCCAGCACAAGAGTTTTACAATTCTGTAAAACCTCTCACCACCGCGTCGAATACATTAAATTATAAACTTACAGGAGACCAGTATCATTTTTTACCTACAATTATGGGGTCTGTTTATTTAAATAATGATTGGTCGGATTGTAAAATAAAGCTCGAAAATGGTGATGTATATGAGCATATTTATGTAAGATTAAATACTCTTTTGGATGAACTTATAGCCTATAATGACAGAATTGGCTCGGTGTTCGTTCTTGACAAATCTATTGTTGATGAGTTTGAATTGGAAAAGGGCTATTTGTCTTATAATATATTCCGAAAGGTCAATTTTGAACGTATTCCCAAAGGAGAGCATTACATGAATGTTTTATACGATGGCGATGTGAAACTTTACATTTTTCATCAAACCGGTGTTGTCAAAACTTCTGTTTATAAAGATGTTATTCATGGAGGGTTGCGTGATTCTGAGTACAAACAGGCTCTGAGTTATTATATTGTTTTTTCTGATAATTCAATGCAAAAGGTACTTCGTAAGCGCCGCTCTTTTTTGCAACTTTTTCCCGAACAAAAAAAGGTATTGAAAAGGCTATTCAGAAAAAACAAAGTTCGGTTCCTATCCGATGAAGATATGATTAAAGCAGCTCAAATTATTGAGCAGGAAATTCTTTAAAAAAGTTTTTTGCTAACGCAACCTTTGCTACCCTCTTTTACATCTCTTTAAAAAATCGCTAATAAACGGTTTTCTTTTGTTCACTTTTGTTCAAATGGAAATTCGTTTTCTATTTAATAATTTAGCTTATGAAAAAATTGTATCTGTTTATTCTTGCAATTTTAATGGCTTTTCCCGTATTCTCGCAGTTGGAAAAGGGATACGTTCACTTAAAAAACGGAAATGTTATTAAAGGAAAATACCAGTATTCCGAAGGTAAAATACACATTGTTTCGGCAGGTAGCTTGTGGATTTTTGATGTAAATGACGTTGACACCATTATGGGAACACGTGTAAAAAATATGCAATTATTGCAGGAGCCTGTTTCTGAATCGTCCGTTTTTTACCGTATTGAGGCAGGACTTCTTATTGGAAATTCACAGAACAGCCAGTCGGCGCCTTTTAGTTTTACCGGTTCGGTAAATTATAGGGTTGAGCCAAGGTTCTCGCTTGGAATTGGAGTGGGCACCGAGTTTTATAAAGAGTCTTATCTGCCGGTTTTTGCGAACTTTGAATATAAGTTGAAAGAGAACTTTTCAGCACCTTATCTCTTTTTGAGATTGGGTTATGAGGTTGCATTGGAGGATGGCGGTGCGGTGTATTACGATGTTTATCCGGCTTGGAGCAGCAGCATCTGGCGCGGGTATTATTATGGTCAGGAACTCAATGCGAAAGGAGGAGTATTTGTTAATCCGGGTATTGGCCTCACACACATGTTTTCCACCACTTTCGGAATGTCGGTTGCCGTGGGCTATCAGTTTCACCGTTTACAATATGATGCTCAAGAAGAGAGAGACTATGGACTCGACATTGATTATAACCGGCTTACGGTAAAAATTGGAATTCTTTTCAACTAAAACGTATCGAACATGAAGACATTCAGAAATATATTTGTAATTCTAATTTTGTTAGCAGGTTTTAATTCCTGTATGGATGAGTACACCGAGGTTTTTACCGCCAATTCGCCGGTTTACATGAGCTGGGACGAGTTGCGGTCCTCGGTAAAACTATCTGGTGCCCGCGACCTCGTAAATCCCGGAAAGATCTACTTTAAAGACGGTTACATTTTTATAAATGAAGAACTCAAAGGGATTCATATTATCAATAATCAAAATCCGGCAAATCCACAGAATATTGGTTTTATTGAAGTACCCGGAAACGTTGATATAGCTATTAAGGACAATATTTTGTATGCAGATAGTTATGTCGATTTGGTCGCCATTGATATTTCGGATGTAAATAATCCGAAGGAAGTAAAAAGGATAGAAGACATTTTCCCTTATACAACACCTCCTTTTGATGAAAATTACGGAGTGGCCAAAGTTGAAGAGGAAAAAGGCGTTGTAATTGAATGGAAAATAGAGAAAATACGCCAGAAAATGGAGTATCACTATTATCCTATATATTATGAGCTCGATTTTGCAAAAAATGATGCCTTTTATTATTCAAATGCTGCGCCGGTAGCCAGTGGTGGAAGCACGTTTGGTATTGGTGGTTCAATGGCGCGTTTTGGTTTGTATAACGATTATCTGTATGCAGTAGATAATTCCAATCTTTATATGTTTGATGTAAAAAGTCCGGAAAGTCCGAGTAGTATTGGAAATCAGAATGTGGGGTGGAATGTGGAAACGATGTTTCTGACCGATGGTCACATGTTCTTGGGGACACAGTCGGGAATGAGAATTTTTAATCTTGATGTTCCAACGGTTCCTAATTATGTGGGGGAATTCCGGCATGTAACCAGTTGCGATCCGGTGGTGGTTTCCGCTGGATATGCCTATGTTACATTACGCGGAGGGAACGCTTGTGGCAGCAATGTGAACCGGCTAGATGTTCTCCGGCTTTCAGATAGCTATGTTGACAATGAATTGCTGGCGTCTTACCCCTTACATAGTCCGTACGGGTTGGGTATTGACGACCAGATTTTATTTGTGTGCGATGGTGAAGCAGGATTAAAAGTATATGATGTAACAGATAAATTGCACATCGACGATCATCAAATTGCGAGTTTCCCAAATATAAATACGTATGATGTTATCCCGGTAAACGGATATTTATTTATGATAGGCGATGATGGATTCTATCAGTACGATTATTCCGATTTACAAAATATTTCTCAGGTTAGTGTTATTCCAGTTGCTAATGAAGATTAAATCTTCACGAAACTAACCAAATTAAAGCCCGGTAAGTGGCCGGGCTTTTCTTCTTCTTTGTAAAGAATTATGAATCGTTAAACCGAATGAAATATTTATTTTTTATTGAATTTTTGTTTTTTATTGTTTTCCTTTCTTCTTGTGAAAAAGATGATTTGGGAGATGAAATTTTTACGGTTGAGGTTTTATGTGTTGGAATGGATTGTGGAGATACTTATTTGATTCAGTTTCGAGATGAAGATGAGAAAAAGGTAAATAGTTTTCTGGACTATACAAATGCATATTTTCCCATTTTTTACGCAGATAATTTACCTGAGAAGTATAAAGAAGAAGGGCTGGTTTTAAATATCAAAATTGGGAAGTGTGCTTCTCTTCATGCTGTTGGTTGTACAGCTATGGGGCCGGGGTATGGTCATATTTGTGTTGATTCTGCTGAGCCGATTAGCATAGCATTGGAATAAAAAACTTATTTACAGGTGTTCTTGGTTTTCGGTAGATATTTACCTTCTTAGAATGAAGATGCTTCCGGCTTGCGAAATATCTGAAACAGTGCTGTTTGTAGTGGTCTCATTTTGCGGAGAAGAATGTGGCAGGCAATAGTTAAAGTATTATTAGTTTTATATATTAGTAGAATTGCGTTTTTAAAATTGGCCCGGTTTTGCCGGGTCAATTTGTTTTTGTATTCTTCTCTATTCTTCCCCTCATTAAACCTTTTAATGATGAATTAAAAATCTTTTCTCAACCAGATGGAATTCTGCCTGTTGGAGTTGTAAGGCAGTAGCGAAAAATGTATTTTTGTGGTTCATAAAAAAGAAATAAAAAATGAAATTGTGGTGGAGGATAATACTACCGATTGCTTTAATAGCAGGAGTAGTTGTAGTGATTGTATTTTTTAGTTCAGCAGTTGATAAAGAGCCAGAAGAGGTAATTGTGGTAAAAGGCACAGAATACAGGTCGCCGTTTATGCCCGATTCAGTTTTTTTTGCAGGCGAAAAATTACCAATCGGTCGTTTTGATGTGGAAGAGTCACTCGACAGGGAGTTGCTTTCCAATGCTTATTTCCATTCACAAACCATGAGGTATATTAAACTTGCTCCTCGATATTTTTCGATTATTGAGCCTATTTTGAAAGAGAAAGGCGTGCCCGATGATTTTAAATATTTGGCGGTGGCAGAGAGTGGTTTAAATACACGTGCTGTTTCACCGGCGGGAGCAGTGGGGTTTTGGCAATTTCTAAAAGGCACTGCACAAGACTATGGTTTGGTAATAAACAGCGAGGTAGATGAACGTTACCATGTGGAAAAAGCTACTTATGCAGCTTGCGATTACTTTCTCAATAACTACCAGAAATATGGAAGCTGGACGATGGTGGCTGCGACGTTTAACGCCGGGCCTACGGGGATGGCACGTCAGATTTTACGCCAGAAAAATGAATCGTATTTTGATTTATTGCTGAACGATGAAACTGCCAGATATGTATTCAGGATAGTAGCTTTGAAATTGATTATGGAAAACCCTGAGTTGTACAATTTTTATATTTCGAATGATGAGAAATACCCTGTAATTCCAACACGTGATGTGGAAATTACAGGAGCAGTGGATGATTTCGCTGATTTTGCTAAAGAGCAGGGAATCAATTATAAATTGTTAAAGGATTTTAATCCCTGGCTTCGGGAAACTTATTTAAAAAATCCCGGGGCAAAAAAGTACATTATTAAAATTCCTGTACTGGAGCAGGTCGAAAGTTAGATTAATCATAAACACATAAAAGCATTAAAAATTTAAGAACCGCCGGATTACAAAACTGAACGGTAATAAAATTGTTGTGGAGAAGGTGATATCGGCTTTTTTGTTGTGGAATTTTTAAATTCTTTGTTTATCCATCGCGAATTTGTGATTACATGGTAAACAGATCTTAACATTGTAGTTGAAAACAGTAGAACTTTCTATGAATAATCCGAAAGTAAAAGAAATAGAAGAATCCTCCGAATTAATTGAAAAGGAAGAAATTTTATCGGTTCATGGTGCGCGTGTACATAATCTGAAAAATATAAGTGTGGATATTCCGCGGAATAAACTCACTGTAATAACCGGTTTGAGTGGCAGTGGAAAATCATCGCTTGCATTTGATACGATTTATGCCGAGGGACAGCGTCGTTACATTGAAACGTTTTCGGCATATGCACGTTCGTTCCTGGGAAATATGGAACGTCCGGATGTGGATGAAATCACCGGGTTGAGCCCTGTAATATCGATTGAGCAAAAGGTAACCACACGGAATCCGCGTTCTACTGTTGGCACTGTTACAGAAATATATGACTTTCTGCGTTTATTGTATGCCCGTGCCGGTGAAGCTTTTTCTTATAATACCGGAGAGAAAATGGTTAAATATACTGATGAAAAAATTCTTCAGCTTATAAAAAGCGATTTTGCCGGAAAACGGATTCATATTCTTGCGCCTGTCGTAAAAGGGCGAAAAGGACATTACCGCGAACTGTTTGAACAAATTTTACGAAAAGGATTTTTGTATGCCCGCATCGATGGGGAAATTACTGAGTTGAAGCACAATCATCGTGTTGATCGTTATAAAAATCACTTCATCGAAATTGTTATTGATAAATTGGTTGTTGATGATGCCAGCGATAAACGGTTAAAAGATACAGTTCAAACTGCAATGAAACATGGGCAGGGAATTCTAATGATTCTCGATCACGAGTCTGGTGAGGCAAAATATTACAGCCGCTTGCTAATGTGCCCTACAACGGGAATCTCTTATGCAGAACCGGCTCCTCATAATTTTTCATTTAATTCTCCGCAGGGGGCATGCCCAAAATGTAACGGACTGGGGCGCGTTACCGAGATTGATATAGACAAAATTGTTCCTGATAAAGATAAAAGTATTGCCAAAGGGGGGATAGCGCCATTGGGGCCTTACAAAAACTCACTCATTTTCTGGCAGATTGAAGCATTGGGTGAAAAATATGATTTTACCTTAAAAACGCCTGTAAAAGATATTTCGGAGGAAGGGTTAAATGCTGTTTTATTTGGAACAAATGAACGGATTCAGCTAAAAAATACACCGCTCGGAACCAGTATGAATTACATGATGAGTTACGAGGGAGTGGTAAAATATATTGATAGCCAGAGAGAAGATAACCCTTCGAAAACCGCGCAAAAATGGGCTAACCAGTTTGTAAAAACAAGCGAGTGTCCGGAATGTAACGGAATGCGATTAAAAAAAGAGTCGCTTCATTTTAAAATTGATGGGAAAAATATTTCGGAACTGGCTCAACTGGATTTAAAAGAATTAGGCGAATGGTTTACCGGGCTGGAGGAACGGATGACCGAACGACAGCGAAAGATTGGTATTGAAGTAATAAAAGAAATTCGCGACAGACTGGGATTTATGCTGGGAGTTGGCCTTGATTACCTGGCGCTCGACCGGACTGCAAGAACATTGTCAGGCGGAGAGTCGCAGCGGATACGGTTGGCAACACAAATTGGTTCGCAATTGGTGAATGTGTTGTACATTTTAGATGAACCCAGCATTGGGTTGCATCACCGCGATAACCTGAAATTGATTCACGCCCTGGAACAACTGCGTGACAGTGGCAATTCCGTAATTGTTGTTGAGCACGATAAGGAAACCATGTTGCATGCAGACCATCTGATTGATATGGGACCACGTGCCGGATTGCATGGAGGCGAAGTAGTAGCCGCAGGAAAGCCAACTGATGTATTAAAAGCGCAAACATTAACATCGGATTATCTGAATGATCGGAAACAAATTTCCATTCCGGAATCGCGAAGAAATGGGGAATCGGATTTCTTGAGAGTAAAAGGGTGTACGGGGAATAATTTGAAAAATGTGGATTTGGAAATTCCACTTGGGAAATTTATTTGCGTAACAGGGGTTTCAGGAAGTGGAAAGTCAACATTGATAAATTCAACGCTGCAACCCATTTTAAGCCAGTATTTTTATAAGTCGGTTGAAGATCCTCTGCCTTATAAAAAAATTGAGGGCTTAAAACTAGTCGATAAGGTTATTCGGGTCGATCAGTCGCCAATTGGACGCACGCCGCGTTCAAATCCGGTTACTTATACCGGGGTGTTTTCCGACATTCGGAATTTATTCGCACAACTTCCGGAAGCAAAAATACGGGGGTATAAGCCAGGTCGTTTTTCTTTTAATGTAAAAGGCGGGCGTTGTGAAGAGTGTCAGGGCGGTGGACTGAAGTTAATTGAAATGAATTTTCTGCCTGATGTGTATGTACACTGCGATAAATGTAATGGTAAACGTTATAACCGCGAAACACTGGAAGTTCGTTACAAAGGAAAATCCATCAGCGATGTGCTGGATATGACTATTAACCAGGGAGTGGAATTTTTTGAGAATATTCCGTCCATTGTCAACAAATTGCAGACTTTAAAAGAGGTTGGGTTGGGCTATATTACATTGGGACAATCATCAACAACGCTTTCCGGTGGCGAATCGCAGCGGGTAAAACTGGCTTCGGAACTGGCCAAACGCGATACCGGGAAAACCATTTATATTTTGGATGAACCCACAACCGGACTTCATTTTGAAGATATCCGCGTATTGCTGGAAGTACTGAATAAACTGGTTGAAAAAGGAAACACTGTAATTGTAATTGAACACAATATGGATGTGATAAAAGTTGCAGATTATATTATTGATTTGGGCCCGGAAGGTGGTAAAAATGGAGGGCAGATTTTATGCGCCGGCACGCCCGAAGAAATCATCAAAAACAAAAAATCATTTACTGCAAAATATTTAAAAGAGGAGTTGGAAAGCAATCGTAAATAGGAAGTATTTAAGAAATCTGGTTTCTCACTTCTTTCCCCGGCTTCGTTCTTCCAACATATTTTTATACTTTTATATTCCTTTGAAAACAGACAGCAGAATGAAACAGGTGGATATTTTTTGTGAGAACACCGGGTTGGAATATAAATACCCGATGGGAACATCATTACTTGAAATTAGTCAGGATTTAAATATAGAAATGGGGAATACGGTTTGCGGAGCCGTTGTAAACCATCAGGTGAAGGAACTCTCATTTTGTGTTGTAAAATCCAAAAAGGTAGATTTTATTGATGTCTCTCACCCCGATGGAA
This sequence comes from uncultured Draconibacterium sp., assembly GCA_963677235.2. Classification (GTDB taxonomy): domain Bacteria; phylum Bacteroidota; class Bacteroidia; order Bacteroidales; family Prolixibacteraceae; genus Draconibacterium. Next base: position 566,088 of record CAXXPP010000001.1, read on the forward strand.
TCAGAATGTATATCCGAAGTCTGATTTTTGTATTATACGCCTCGGTAAAAGAGGTGTTTCCACATGTTGCATTACGTATTCAAAAAGGAATTTCAAATGGCTATTATTGTGAACTAAACGGGCTGGAAAGAAAAATAACGGAAGCTGATATTATGGCAATTAAAAAGGTGATGAACCGTTTGATTGCGCAGGATATTCCTTTTATTAAAAAGGGAATGTTAACCGAAGAAGTTATTGATTTGCTTATGAAACAGGGTTTGGAAGACAAAGCCAGGTTGTTTGAACAACAGGGAAATTTGTTTTCAAGTCTCTATTTTTTAAGCGATTTAGGAAACTATTTCTACGGGCATTTACTTCCTTCAACAGGTTTTATTGCAAAGTATGGCCTGGTAGCGTATTTCGACGGGCTTTTGCTTCAAATTCCGGATACCGGGGATTTTACTCAACTTCAAAAAGTTGAAAGATTGGATAAATTATTCGGCATTTACCAGGAACACAAGGACTGGGCTGAAATACTGAATGTTTCCACAATCAGTCATTTGAATGATTTTACTCTGAATAAACAGGGCGGAGATATTATTAAAATCTCAGAAGCGCTGCATGAAAAAAGGATTGCAGAAATAGCTAATGTAATTTACGCCCGACAGGATATAAAAGTTGTACTAATTGCCGGCCCCTCTGCTTCAGGAAAAACTACTTTTAGTAAGCGCCTGGGGGTTCAGTTGGCAGTAAATGGTATGCATCCTATCCAGATTTCGATTGATAACTATTTCGTAGATCGCGAAAAGACACCACTGGATGAACATGGAAATTATGATTTTGAAGCTTTGGAAGCGATTGATATAGAATTTTTTAATCAGCAATTGATTGAACTTTTTGCCGGGAAAGAAATCCGACTTCCTAAATTCGATTTTAATCGTGGAAGAAGATATATGAACGGCGACAAATTAAAACTGAATAAAGGCGATATTCTAATTATTGAAGGAATTCATGGCATGAATCCTAATTTATTGCCGCATGTGAATAAGGAAAATACATTCAAAATTTTTATTTCGGCGCTTACACAGATTTCATTTGACGAGCATACTCATATTTCAACAGCTGACAATCGTTTAATCCGTCGTATAATCAGAGACAGTAAATACCGGGGCTATCTTGCAGCGGAAACAATAAAACGCTGGCCTTCGGTGCGCAGAGGAGAGGATAAGAATATTTTCCCTTATCAGGAAAACGCTGATGTCATGTTCAATTCGGCTACGTTATATGAGCTCGCTGTGTTAAAGAAATATGCAGATCCACTTTTGAAAATGGTACTGGAAAACCAAAAGGAATATATTGAATCAACCCGGTTGTTAAAGTTTCTTTCGTATTTTAAACCTATTGACGATGAGGAAATTCCGCCTACTTCATTGTTGCGTGAGTTTTTGGGGGGCAGTAGTTTTATTTATTAATTTTTTTTGTTTCTGAAGATTAATATTATTCCTCTTATTTACAGGATAGAGAAATATTGTAAAATTTTAATCATCCGGTATTACCCGTTTGGAAATATCACGTATTGTATAAATTCCCTGAGGAGTCCGGTCTCCGGAATAATTAACTTTCATTTTAGTTGTCTTTCGTTGTAAATAATGCTGGACCGAAAACATTAATTACTGTTAGGCTATTCTTTAAGGAAACTGATAAGCGGAGTGATAAATTTGTCAAAACTTTCTATATGCGGCAAGTGACCAATATTTTCTATCTCAACAAGTTTTGCTCCCGGAATTTTTTTCTGGGTTGCTTTGCCAAGTAAATCGTACCTTCCCATTGTTTTTCGCACTTCTTCGCTTACCAATGGTTTTCCTAGTGCAGTTCTGTCGCGTGTTCCGATAATTAGCAAAGTAGGACAAGTAATATTTTTAAATTCATAAACCACTGGTTGAGTAAAAATCATGTCGTAAGTTAAAGCGGCATTCCATGCGATTTTTTTATAATCAGAATTTAAAGTCCAGCCTGCCAAAAGATTTACCCATTTATCGTATTCCGGGTTCCACTTCCCGTCGTAGTAGCTTTCTTTTTGATATGATTTTATTTTCTCGTAGTCTTTTCCCAGTTCGTTGTTGTACCACCAATCAATGCTTTTATAAGGAACCGCTAGTTTCCAGTCTTCCAGTCCAATAGGGTTTTCCAAAATAAATTTTTCCACTGTTTTGGGGTACATTAGAGTGAAGCGGGTAGCCAGCATGCCTCCCATAGAATGTCCTAAAACAGCTGTTTTTTCAATACCTAACGAGTCGAGCAACTGTTTTGTATTTTGCGCCAGTTGCTGAAATGTATATTGAAAATGTTCCGGCTTGGAAGATTTTCCAAATCCAATCTGGTCGGGAATAATTACCCTGAATCCCTCTTTTGTTAAGGCTTTTGTAGTCGTTTCCCAGTAAGCGCCGTTAAAGTTTTTACCGTGCATCAACACAATGTTTTTTCCATTGTAATTGGCTGGTTTTACATCCATATATGCCATCTTCAGGCCTTGTTGCTGAATATTAAGTTGAATATATTTTACAGGGTAAGGATATTTGTAATTACTCAACATCAGATCCAACCATTGTAAACTGTCTTTTTGAGAATAGGAATAGGTAAATATAAAAAGAAGAATAATTGTTAACTTGGATTTCATAGCTTTTGTTTTTTTCTCTTGAAAGAAACAACATTGCATCCATCGTTTTGTTTGACTACTTTTTACCCCAAAATGGTTTATACAGTCTTTTAATTTACCTCAGTCGTTAGTAGCTCCGCCTTCATTTTAACAATTGAGTTGGCGAATATCCAAACTGCTTTTTAAATGCAAATGAAAAATGAGACAGGTTTTCAAAGCCTACTTCATAACACACGTCTATAGGTTTCGATTGACTTTGCCTTAGACGATAATGCGCCAGTTCGAGCCGTTTTTGCGTAAGCCAACGTTGCGGGGTTGTGCTAAATGATTTTTTGAAGTCCCTTTTAAAAGTGGTTAAGCTCCTGCCAGTCAGATAGCCAAATTTTTCCAGCGGAAGGTTGAAAATGAAATTCTTTTCCATAAAACCAACCAAATCGATTTTGCCCGGCTCTTCAAAATTTGCCAAAACATCATCAATCTTTTTATCTATACTTCTCAGAATGCTAATGGCTTCGGTAATTTTTAACGATGCAATTTCTTCCGGGATATCGCTCATTTCAAAATAAGGAATCAGGGACGAAAGACAACTTTGCAATAAGGGATGATTACTATAACTCAATATTTGAGGCGAAGTTGAGGGTTTTGGGTTAATATCAAGTTTCGAATAAAATTCCCTTAACCTTTTTGTAGAAAGGTGCATTACAACCGTTTTGTGCGGTTGTCCGTGTTTTGGGTAGTTGATTATTGTGGCTAATTGGTTTCTTGGAATTAAAAATATATCTCCTGTTTTAAAATAATAAGTGGCATCCGATTGTATAATTTTCGTTTCTCCCGAAATAAACCACACCAGCATGTGATGGTCAAACATAATGTCCGACTTAAAAAAGTTATCCTCATATGAGGACAACTTTATATCTTCTGTAATATATTTTGCTTTATATTCCATTTCTTCAGACTTATTGAAATCAACAACGTAAAAATCGCAACTAGGGTTTTGAAATATGAAATGTTATTCCGGTTAATTTTTCGCTCAGTATCCATAATTTTTTTGCGTCAATTTCGTCAAGAGAGTACTGTTTTACTCCCGTAGAGAATGTTTCTTCGTTATTTATTTCTGCAATATTCACATCTTCACAATAAACGCCGCCAATATCTGCAAGCATAGGACTTGTAGCTGCCCAAACAGTTGTTGCAGCCCCTTGGGGAATCGTTTTTAATGATGCTACAACTTCCGGTTTTATGTTACCTTCTTCATCGTAAAACCCCATTTGCTGAAACAGTTCCAAAGAAGCATCTCGTGCCAGTTCTGTTCCGTTTATCGAACCCGGATGCAAAGAATAGGCTCGTACACCAAAAGATTTTGCGCGCTTATCCAGTTCCATTGAAAACAAGTTTACAGCGGTTTTAGATTGCCCATATGCTGCGAGTGTTTCGTATTCCCGTTGGGCAAAGTTTGGATCCTCAAAATTAAAAGGTCCAAATTGATGTCCCTGCGAAGAAACGTTGATAACTCTTGCTCCGTTGGCTTTTTTCAATGCAGGCCAAAGTCTTGCCGTAAGTTGAAATTGTGCCAGATAGTTTGTTGCCAGTTGCGATTCTATTCCTCGTTTATCCCGGCGTAACGGAACCCACATAATTCCGGCGTTATTAATTAGCAGGTGAAGTGGTCTGCCCGAATTGATAAACTTATCTGCAAACGCATCAATTGAGTTGGGTTCCATCAAATCCATTGGTTCAATTTCTACATTTGGAATGTCCTGCAAATTCCGTTTTGCCTTGTCCGTATCTCTTGCAGGAACAATAACTATTGCTCCTGCAGAGGCCAGTGTTTTAGTTGTTTCCAAACCGATGCCCGTATTCCCGCCGGTAACAATAGCAACTTTGCCTGTAAGGTTAATGTCCTTGATAACATCATTTGTAATTGATTTTGCATTAAATCCACTATTTAATGCTTTTTGCAATGCCCCCTGATAATTGTTTTGTTCCATTTTTTTTAATTTTTAATTGTTTTGATAAAACAAAGATATAGGGAGATAAACGGAACAACTTTGTTCAAAAGGCCGAAGTCGCTTTGTTTAAAAGGTCATATTAAAGGTAGAAAAATTTTAATGGTTGATAAGCATATTCCAAGTGAGATTGTTTATATGTCCGTTTGTAGTACAATGGTTTATAAATAAAAATGTGCAGCCTGATTTAATTCCATATTTCATTTGATTCGGTCAGGATAACCGGGGTTTTATCCGTAACTAGAATTGTATGTTCGTGTTGCGTTATATATCCGCCTCTGTTTCCGACCAAAGTCCACCCGTCATTTAACTCAACGGCAATTGTAGAATTTGTGGATATAAAGGTTTCGATTGCAACGGTGGTATTTTTCTTAAATCTTTCTCTGTTGCCTCTTTCCCTGTAATTTAAAATACTTTCAGGTTCTTCGTGTAAACTTCTCCCTACTCCGTGTCCTGCCAGGTTTTTAATTACTTTGAAACCCGATTTTCTGGCTTCTGTTTCTATTAAATAACCAATGTCGGCAATTTTTACCCCGCCACTTATATGGTTTATTGCTTTGCGTAAAATATTTCTGGAGGCATCAACAAGTGGTTGGTGATTGTGTATGTCTTTGCCTATCACAAATGAACCTCCGTTATCAGACCAAAAGTTATTCAGTTCAGCAGAAACATCAACATTTATTAAATCACCTTCTTTTAATATTTTTTTTTCGGATGGAATTCCGTGTGCAGCTTCATTATTTAAACTAATGCAGGTATATCCGGGAAATCTGTAGGTTTCATAAGGTGCTGATTTCGCCCCAAAACTTTTTAAAATTTTTCCGCCATATTCATCGAGCTCCTTTGTTGACATCCCAACTTTTGCATATTCTCTCATCAGTTTTAGTGTCGTTCCAACAACTTCACTAATCTTTTTCATCCCAATTAATTCCGACTCTTTTGTTATTGTCATTTTATTCTTTTTGTCCTGACAAACGTCAATTTGATGGTTCAAAGTTAATCATCTTATTTGAAGTATCGTCTTTCTGTGTTTTTGTTGGAACCAGGTAATCTTTGTGTTAAAATCATACGATAGAGCCTGGAGTTTGCAGGCATGACAGTTCTTCTTTGCGCATTTTAAATTTTGTAATGATTTATAAAATATATCAACCAGAGTAAAAATTAAGGTGTAGGATGCACTCTCTAAAATTATAACGATTAGTGATTTCATGCAATTCAATAGGTTTTCTTACCAAAGAATTGTCCAATCATCCCAATGGGCTAGAATAGGAATAGAAAAAGTCCGATGATTGCGATAAGACTTTTAAGAATTAAATTGGTGTAGCCGATATTGTTATTAAGCACTCGCCCAAAAACCGGTTTGCCCTTTGGGGCAGCCCTCTTATTGCGTTAATATTAAGGAAGCAGTAATAGATGTTGAAAATAGGTAGCTAACGTAAAAATGATGGAGGTTAAGATTAAAAATTCAACCGGTTTTACAAGTTTATCCCTGTCCTTAGTTATAAAATACTGGATCGTTCCTTCCGGTTTGATAATTAATTTTTACAGTATAGAGGAATCTCTTCTCTACATTAAAAGAGTTTTTGTCTTGGTTAATAGAAAACTTCAGGAATTTTGGGTTCCCGGAACAGTTTGTTAAGCCGGATAGCAGCATCTTTTACCCTGCTTTCCTTCATTGTTCTTGCATTCTCCGGACAACTCTTAATACAGGCACAGCAACTAATGCATTTTTCTTTGTCGATGATGCTGGTATCCTCAGTATTAATTGCACCGGTTGGGCATACCTCCGCACAAGTTCCTTTTTTTGTACATTTATCGCTCACCGCTATAAAATCAACGCTCCATAACTCGGTAACACCACCGTAAGGATAGTTTCCTGGAACTTCATTTTTTAAAATTTCTTCCACAGCGTGAATGGAATGAAGCTTGTCTTTTACTTTCTTGCCAAGATTTTCCGCTATTTGTAAGTCGCTGGAATCCGGCCGTGATTCTGCTATCGGAAATTCTTTATCTGAGAAAGAGTGTTCTCCAATAAAGGCTCCGCTCGCAACTGGAATACAACCTGTTCCTGATAAAATATCCTGGAGTTCCAACAAAGCACTGGCATAAGTCCGGTTACCATACACAACTATACAAATTACAGGCGTTTTATTCGCTTTAATCCTATGCAAATATTTGCTAATAATGGCTGGAACTCTGCCCATATAAACCGGAACGGCTACAATAAGTAATTCCTCTTTTCCTGTTTTTATAGTAATATTTTCCCGTATCTGAGGCTTAGTGATATCGTAAAGGATTGCTGGTTTAATATCTAAGCCTTTAATAATGCTGTGTGCAACTTTTTTTGTGGTTCCTGTTGGTGAAAAATAAACAAGCTTAAGCGAATCGATTTTCATATTTCCCTTATTTGATTTCAAAATTTATTAAAACAAAATTACGAAAGCATAAAAAAGGAAAATAGTACAAACACGACAGTTAGGTTAACTTCCCAATTTGTAAAATAGAATTTTTCTTGTTGATGAAGTCTTTGGGTGTGCTCCCTGTATAGCGTTTAAAGTCTTTAATAAAATGCATCTGGTCAAAATATGTGTTATCGTAGGCAAGATCGGACAATTTGATATCAGTGGTACGAAGCAACAGATTTAGTGTGCGGTGAAATCTGTAAAGTGTAGCATAAGTATTGGGAGATAAGCCTATGTATTTTGAAAAATAACGTTCCAATTGACGGATGTTGATGTTGTTGCGCTGGCAGAAATTATTGATTTGAAGAGGATTTTCATTCATTAATGCATTAAATATTAATTGAAACTTGTCGAGATTCGGATGGGCTTTATTCAATATTGTCAGAAGTTCGTTTTCAAGAATCGTCAGCCGACTTGTTATATCAGGACTTTCTTTCATCCGTTCCCTTATTTCCTTAGGAATATTAAATCCAATTTCATCGGCTCCAAGTATTTGATTTTTAAACTCTGAAGCCGGAACATTAAGAAAAGGGAAAAACCCATAAGGCATAAAACTAATTCCAATGATGTGTACATCTCCATTTACATTTAAATGTGCTTCTGTACATTTGTTTTGCAAGCCCAAAAAGTAAATATTGTCAAGTTTTTTATTGGTGTTTTCTTTGTTAACATAGTGGTGAGTGCAGCTTAAATTAATTCTCATGTTGATGTTTTTTTGAGGAATTAATTTATGATTAAGCCGGATATGCTCAATGCGGAGTTCCCAAAAGAATTTAATATACTTCCGGAGTCGTGGATGTTGAACCTGGTATCTATTTACTTTGTTCTGCGTCAATTTATTTTGTTGGCACCTTGCTTCCATACGATTCAAATATACAGCTAATATACCCCGGTGAGGATTTGTCTGGCAGCCGAATTAATGGCTGCCATTATTATGTCTTTTAAATTCAATCAGCTCAATTGGTGAACCGTTATGTTCAATCATCGCAACTCGGACCCCGTTTGACTGAGGATTAGGTTTTGTTATTATTTTTAACCCACGATTTTCTAATTCAAAATCCAAGTTGTCAACTTCAAATGCAATATGAGGAATAGTCTGTATTAATTTATCAATTGGACTGTCTTTCTCAAATCTCATCCATTCAATCCCAAAAGGGCTGAAACTGAATCCCGAAACATAAAATTTAAATTGTGGCAAATATTTTTCATTAGGCATTACCTTAGCTGTAGGAATTCCTAAATGATGATATTTCCATCCCCAGGTTTCAACGCAGGGTGGTAACTCAAAATCTTGACGAATTGGTTTAGTCTTGTCCATTTTATCTTTAATTTAACTTTACTTGCAACTGTATTCTGTTTATTGATACTCTGAAAATTGAAAGGTTTAAATTCTTAGGTTCGTTTTTGTATCTCGTTTATTGCCCTTCGCTGGTAAAAGAACAACTTGATTACAATAGAGTCAATATTAAGTAATATCTAGTACTTGAATTCAGCAACTTGTGCCCCCGTAATTTCTTTATCTGTTTTATTCGTTATTATAAAATAATGTTGAATTTGCGGTTGATGTTTCATTGCTTTTTTGGTTTTTAACGTTCTAAAGTAAATATAATTAGATAAAATCAGTACGGGCGAAATTATAATTATTTTATTTTGGTTTCGAAAAATATACTGGGTAACGGACGACCCCCATTTCTTAAATTGGTTTTCCCTGCTGATGTTTTTTCTGTCCTGCCGGTATTGTATGTTCCCAGTTAATATTTAGTAAGTCCTGCCAGACTGCAAGCGGGAAAGCATCGTTGTTAAAGTACCAGGTAATTCGATTTGGAAATCGCATCTTTTTTTTCGCGGCGAATTGTAATTCACCGTACCTGCAAGCAATGGGAAAGTTTGCTGAAAAGAATTTATTGTCTTGTCCCCATTTTTTACGGGTCATGCGATTTCCAATCGCACTGTTTTATTTAGCGAATCAGAATTCGCCAATCCCTTAAATTTTGAAAAAGTATTTTATATAAGATTTATGGTTTGGCAGACAAGTCTCAGAAAGATACCTCGAATCAGGTTCAGAATGATTAAAAAAAAGCTTTTGAGAAACTTTCTTTTCTTCTGAACCTGTTCATTGTTTTCTGTTTTCTGCCGGCTTTGAAGCAGTTTTTATTGTTTTTGTTTCACATCCCAGTTAATGTCAAATTTTTCTTTCAAATAAACGCTTAAGGGATTCAGTCCAATTTCCGCTCTTCGTTTATCTACATGTTCCGGATCTGCAATCGGGTAGGGCACGCGTTTCCTGTTTTCAAATTGCCACTGGGTTCCGTATTGTTGTGCTTTTCCTTCTTCCACCAGCAGCCGGTCGCGCATTTTTGCATAACGAAGAGGTTGTGCTTCGCCTTTTCTGAAGGCTTCTTCCAGCATCGGAAAATACTTTGAACGGATTTCGTAGGTGGTATGGTTAATAATAAGTGCCGCACCTGCCGCTGCATATTCTGATACCGAAGAAGCTGTTGGCCAGCCATATTTATCCAAAAGTTTCAGCAATTGTTTTTCGTTTTCCAAATGATTTTGTTCTTCCATGGCAAGAATCGGAAATATGGCCGGAGTACTGAAATATCCCCCGTTCTGCATGTATTTGTTCCTTTCAATATTCCCCGCATACATAAACCCCTGATCTTTTATAATCATCCGGAACAGTTCCCTTGCGAAGGGTCGGTTTTTGAGCGTGCCGTTTTTGGCTTCATATTTCTTTATTTGCGAATCTTCAATCTTTTCCCATCGTTCATCGTCAATCAGACTTAAATAGCTGGGATCGAAAAGCGCCGTTAATGTTGAATCTTTTTGAAGAGCAACATTCAAAAAATAAAAAGCGGTATCTCTCATTTGCGATGTCCACAAAAGAGCGCAGGTTGATGCAAGTTGATATGATATTCCGGGCGAAGGGTTTTGTGCAAATGCCATCCCGTATTTTTCGAGTGCGGGAACCAAAAGCCCGTTGGTTTTTAAACTATCTCCCTCTTTAATCAGGTGTTGCCCATAGCTGATTCCATAAATGTATATCAATAAACCGCATATAATTACATTTTTCATAACCAATAATTTTAAATCCTCCGGCTAATCTATGCAGTTTTATTTGTATGGATAAATAAAGTCGGCAGACAACCTGTTTTTCTCCGGATACGTCATATTGTCTTCACAATCATTGCAGATTATGGTTTAATCCTGGAGTCTTAATGTTAGTTGTGGTCGGGCTTCGTTCTGCATTTTCTTCCTTTTTTGTACCCGGAACAATTTATTCTACTCTTTTATACTCCAGTCCGGGGCCATCGCAGGCCAGCCATGTTCCCATAAGTTGAGTCGCAGATGTTAATCGCAGATTTTCTGTTTGATTAGCAAGGCAACTTCCGATAATTTCACTATCGGTATCATAAGCCAGTTCAAGATATTTTCCATCAGTTTTATCCTGAAATGTATAATCTCCTGATGCTTCGTATTTAACTCCATCCTGCTCCCTGTGTTTTATAAATGTCCCATCTGCTTTTAGTATATAATATTCCTGCCACGTCATATTTTCTCCGGTTTTTACCGAGTTGGGAGTCTGGCCTGTCATTTCTATCAAAGCCCATTTTTGCGGATACTTGTTACTTTCAAAATCATAGTCTTTTGAGCAAGATGTTATGACGAAGATGATTAATAATGTTGAAATTAAATGTTTCATGCTTCTTTTTAACGATTTATAATTTTGATTCATCAGGGACTACTTAGTCAAATTATTTAAAAATTCAGGGCTGTTAGAATGCGTCTCAGTTTTGTAGATTGCTTTATCTTAACTTTGTTTTGTCTTTAATTATACTTCCCGTTTATTGTTCGGATTTCTGTTCCAGAAATAGTAATTACCCCTGAGTTTTTATCGATTTTATATATTTTTCTCAAAAGTGTTATTTTATCGTATAAATTAAAATCTCCATATACTATGTATAATTCATAATGGTGAATTTCAATGGTTTGTTGGTTATTTACCGCGAAGGAGCTTAATATTTTTGAACTGTTGTTGTTGTAGCTTTTAATAAACCATAAATAATCGATTAACTCTTTGGCTTCATCAACAGTAAAACCTTGTTTTCTGAAAACCCCGATTGTATCAGATTTATTTAAAAGATGATAGTTTTCTCTTGTTAAATACGATGAATTGTGAGTTCTGAATTTTATTACAGAATTGTCTTTGGGATTTGTTATTCGGATAAATTCAAAAAATTTTTCACTTTTAATCCCGTCTTCAAAGTAAGAATTTTCATACGTTGATCTGATGCTCCAGCTTTTTGCTTTTTCGACAGAATTTGTGGACAATTGGATCCATTCTCCATTTTGCGAGCTGTCAATACTGACCGTGTTCACATAATAGAGGCTTGTGTCTTCTAGATTTTCATTATAAAAGTTGGACGGAAATTTAAACTCTGAATAAGTCGCGCTGAGAAGCTCTTCGTCTGCAAATTCATTTTGAGATGATTTAAAATCGGGAGTTTCATAAAGCATTTCATTGTCATATTTATCGTCACAGGAGAAAAAAGTACAACACATAAGGAAGAGCCCCGTAACTAAGATATGATTAATATCTATTCTCACATTTTTTGTTTTTAGTGCATTGTAAATAATAGATGATACTTTTTGTAATTTGGTTGCTTCGAGCTATTTAAAATAATGACATGTTTAGGGAGAGTTTCGAAAGACTTTTTCAATATTATTAACCAAAGCAGAACAGATTACCCTGATACAAGATCATTAAAAAAGCGAAGCTCTTGCTTCGCTCTGTAAAAAGTTGCTTCTGGATAAGAAATCTCTGTCCTGCAATGTAGTATTACATTAAGACGATTTTTCCCCAAAAAATCTTTAAAACCAATTTCTTTTTCGTAACATAATAACCCCCAGGAACGATAATGCCAGCGATGTTAATACAATCAGGAAAAAGGCGCCTGGCGAGTTTTCAAAAATGTTGGGTACGTTCATTCCAAAAAAGCTGGCTATTAATGTTGGAATCATTAACAGAATGGAAATAATAGTGAGCTGTTTCATCACCACATTCAGGTTATTGGAAATTACGGAAGCAAACGCATCCATCATCCCACTTTGAATATCAGAATAAATCTGGGCCATTTCCAGTGCCTGTTTATTCTCAATTATTGCATCTTCCAGCAAGTCCTCATTAATTTCAGAGGTAATTTTTTTTGCATTTCGCAGTTTTGCCAATACAATCTCGTTGGCTTTTATCGATGTAATGAAATAGACCAGGCATTTTTCCATTTTTAGTAATTTGTTCAGTTCCCGGTTTTTAATCGATTTTTCTAAATCCTGTTCAATAGTAGCTGTTTGTTGGTTGATATGTTTCAGGTAACGAAGGTAAATGTTCCCCGAGCGAACAAAAAGCCGGAGAATAAAATTGTAACTGTCGGTTATTTGATGGTACTGCTCCCTAAAAGGCGACGGTTGTTCGATAGGTAAAATCTCATTATTTTGCAAGCTGATGGTTAGCGTAAATCCGTTTCGGATAAAAATTCCAAGCGGTATCGTATAAAACGGAACACCGTTGTTTTGGTTTTCCACCGGAATTCGCATAATAATTAACGTCCAATCATCGTCGAACTCCACACGCGGTCGCTCGTCAGCATCAAGAATATCGCGGATGATGTCATCCGGTAATTTAAAATCGTCTTTTAATCGTTGAATCTCAGATGTGTCAGGTGAGGTCACGTTAATCCAGCAACCTTTTTCAATTTTTGGTATTTCAGCATACCCCCCGAACGTTTTGAAGATTTTAATCATGGTTCGCCTCCTTACGTTTTTTACCTGTAAGGAGACCGCGAATGCCCCTTACAGACTGGTTATTATTTTAAATTTCTTATGATACGGGCCTTCGTCCATATTTCTCATTTTTTATTGATGGTGCAAAAGTAACTTTTAAATTGTAAAGTTATCCTTCGCAGTTAGTATTTTTTCTGAAGTAAAGTTTGAGTTAATAGAACCTCCTAATTCCAAAAAGGCAAATCCGTCAATTAAAATCTGGAATTTGATGATTGTATTTTGTATGTTTTAATTTTTGGCTTTCCTATAAAAAATACGCCCTGTGACCAGCAATCCCACAAAAACAAAAATGGCAAAAACCAGACTGCTAACAGCAAGCTGCATTCCACCCGAAATAACATGTCCGCTGGTGCACCCACCTGCCATACGTGCGCCGAAAATAAGGATAAAACCTCCAGCCAACGCCCAAATTGCCCTTGAGGAGACCGAGTTATCTTTGTATTTTTTCCAGTTTTCATGGATTAACTGAATTTTGAAATCTTTCCTTATTAAGGAAAGTGCCAGACCCGATAAAAGCGCACCAAATAAAAAGTATAATTCCCAGTTTCCCGGAGTCTGTATTTTCTCAAAGTAACTGTTTTGGGTAGCTCCTCCGATTAAGTCTGCCAGGTAAGGGTAGGTTGTTGATGCTCCGATGGGACGGTCGCTGACTCCTTTTGAAAAAACAATTGTGTTTAAGACAGCCAGTGCAATTCCGGCTGCCAGCCACTTCATATTTTTCCCGGGGCGTTTTTCAATTTTATGAACCCCAAAGGCAATTCCAATAAAAACAATTCCAATAATTATAGTAAGAATATAAAACAGCGACGAATTCCCACCTGTTAAACTGTTTAAGGAAATTTTCCCTAAATCGGGGCCTAAAATTCCCTGAATAGCTGGTAAAACCAGAGTGTAAACCAATCCACCAAGCAGCCCGCCAATAATCCCGAGCAATGCATCTGTTGAACCTTCCCCGAGCGAAATGGCAAGCGTTCCCGGGCAATATCCCAGAATAGCCATTCCTGCACCAAAAATTAATCCGCCAATAATTATCCCGCCTAAAATAAATGGCTTTATATGATATCCGGCCCACCCAAGCCCAATAGCAGCATTAAGAATAATAGCACCAACACCAACAGCAACAGCAATGGCCTTTGCTACGGTTAAATCAGATAAAGTTGCAACACCACTAATGGTATTAAATTTATTTAGCCTGGCATATTGAAGTATGCTGCCAAAAACAAATCCAAGAATTATCGTAATAATCATCTCGTTTATTTTAGTATATTAAATTTATAATCCTCACCTGTTGCTGATTATTCCAACCAGCAGGTTAAAATCGGAATTTTGTAGTTGAAAACGGTAAAGACAATTCAGTCGGTTTTTCTGGTACACAAAGGTAGGAAAAGTTTCGCCTGCATTTTACTGGCTGCGTTAATTTTTGTTATTCGTTTTAGTTAAAAGAAAAAATTAACATTATTTAAGAAGTGAATTGCAGACGTTTAAAGTCGCGATTATTGTTGGTTTTTCAAATGAAATTATTCTTGAAAACCAGAGTGTTCTCATAGTAAAATATTTACAGCTTTGTTTTTTACTTATTAGTAAGTATATTTGCCTTGGATTTGAAACTGTAATTTTATGTCGGTAACACGCGAAAAAATATTGGAATTAGGCGAAACTCTTATCCGGACAAAAGGATACAATGCAATCAGCTATCAGGATATTTCTTCGGAGTTGGGGATAAAAAATGCGGCTATCCACTATTATTTTCCTTCCAAAAAGAACCTTGGAACCAGTATTGTGAAAACCAATATTCAGCGTTTTGAGGAAATGGTGGAAAATATGGAAGGCCGCGGATTTAATGAATGGCAACAGTTGGAGGTATTTGTGAAGATTTATATAAAAAGTCATCGCGAAAAAAAGAAATGCGTGGTTGGTTCATTTAGTCCGGATTTTAAAACCCTAGATGATTCCACCCGAAAAGAACTCAGGAAAATGGTGGGAATGATTCTGACGTGGTTAGCGGGTCTTCTGGAAAAAGGAAGGGAGAATGGTGCTTTTTCTTTTACCGACAGTGCTGAAAGCAAAGCGCTTGTTATTTTCTCAAGCCTGGTGGCTAGTTTGCAGCTGTCGGGTGTTTTAGGAAAATTGGATTACAAAAGTTATACACAGTCGTTACTCGACGATTTAAAACCTTGATATAAGTTCCGGAAACCTTCTTCCGGATGAATAGATTTTAGTAAAACCAAAAAATTATTTATATGAAAAGAGCAGTAATTACTGGTTTGGGAGCGATAACTCCTATCGGAAATAATGTAAATGATTACTGGCAAAATATGCTTGCAGGGAAAAGTGGCTCAGCTCCAATTACCCGGTTTGATTCCATAAACCACAAAACCAAATTTGCCTGCGAAGTAAAGGATTTTGATCCTCTCAGCTTTTTTGACAGGAAAGAAGTCAGGAAACTGGACCGGTTTACTCAATTTGCATTGGTTGCAACTGATGAGTGTGTCCGGGATTCGAACCTGGATCTGGAGAAAACAGATCGAAATAAAATAGGTGTAATTCTGGCTACCGGAATTGGCGGAATACAATCGTTTGAAGAAGAAGTGCTGGCGTTTGGGCAGAATAATGAAATTCCGCGCTTTAGCCCGTTTTTTATAACCAAAATGATTGGAAATATTGCCTCCGGGCAAATTTCGATTCGTTACGGTTTTCGGGGAATAAATTACTCCACTGTTTCGGCCTGTGCCTCTTCAAATCATGCAATTGCCAATGCGCTTGATCTTATTCGCCTTGGAAGGGCAAATATCATTCTGGCAGGAGGCTCGGAAGCCGCAGTTACAAAAGCTGCTGTTGGAGGGTTTAACTCGATAAAAGCTTTGTCGGCAAATAACGAAAATGCTGAAACTGCATCCCGTCCGTTTGATGTTTCCCGCGATGGTTTTGTACTGGGCGAGGGAGCAGGGGTGTTAATGATTGAAGAAATGGGACATGCCATCCGTCGAGGCGCCAAAATTTACTGCGAATTGGTTGGTTACGGGGCTGCGTCAGATGCTTATCATGTTACAGCCACACATCCTGACGGATTGGGAGCAGAATTGGCAATGAATGACGCTTTAAGTGATGCTCATTTATCTGCCGGGGAAATAAATTATATCAACGCCCATGCCACTTCCACACCAGTGGGAGATATTGGTGAATGCCTTGCTATTGATAAAATTTTTGGACAGGCATCGGAAAAAGTCTATGTAAGCGCTACAAAATCAATGACCGGCCATTTGCTTGGTGCAGCCGGAGCGATTGAAGCCATTGCCAGTGTTAAAGCGATTGAATGTGACAAAATTCCACTGACAATAAATACTCAGAATATTGATCCTGAAATTCCGGAGAGTTTGAATATTGTACTTCATAAATCAATTGAAAAAGAAGTTAATGTCGCTATGAGTAATACATTTGGTTTTGGAGGGCACACGGTGGCAACAGTTTTCAAGAAGATAAAGTAACAGGTGAATGGGAGTTCAGAGGTTTTATAATCGCACTTTTATACAGGAATGTTTGAATTACTCCGCGCGAAAGCATAAAAAGAATCATGCCCAGCCAAAGGGCATGGTTTTCCCAAACCGGATTTAGAAAATAATACACCGGTGCAAAAACAAAAAATGCAGATACCAGCAAGGTATTTCTCATTGCTTTTGAGGCAGTGGCCCCAATATATATTCCGTCCCATATAAAAGAAGAAAAGCTTGCCAAAGGGATTAGGATTACCCAGAAAAGAAACGGTTGTGCACTTTGAATTACATCAGTTTGCGTTGTGAGGAGTTTTAAAATAAGATTTACTCCCGGCGTGTAGATTATCGTAAAAATCAAAGCAAGCCCTACTCCCCATATAAATAAAAGCTTTACCACCTTTTTGAGATTTTGGGGCTCTCTCGCTCCGATGAATTTCCCAACCATCGCTTCGCCTGCAAACGCAAATCCATCAATAAAAAAGGAGAAGAACATTAAAAGTTGGATTAGCAGAGAATTTACAGCTAAAATGGTATTATCGATGCTTGCTGATTTCGAAGTGAAGAAGGTAAACACCAGAATAATACAAAAGGAGCGAATAAAAATGTCGCTGTTTACTTTGAAGAAATTGGTAAGTATCTTAAGATTTAAGATTCCCTTTTTTGATATTTGAGGAAGCAGTTCTTTGTATCTTTTCAACAAGAGAACAATTGCAATGGTTAGTCCTACATATTGCGAAAGAGCTGTTCCCAGTGCTACACCACTGGATTTCATATTTAATCCGAAAACAAGAAACAGGCTCAGCAAAATGTTTACAACATTTACAGAAATTGCAATTATCATCGGGAATCTGGAGTTTTGCATCCCCAAAAACCAGCCGTTGAACACAAACAAACTCAAAGCAGCAGGTGCGGCCCATACTCTTATTCTGAAATATTCGTTCGCCAGTGTTTCTACTTCTGCACTTCCTCCAATTATTTTAAAACTGGCCCAGGCAATGGGAGCTTGTAAAATTAGTATCAATAAGCTTATGGTAACGGAAACAAGTAGTGCCCGTATTAAAATGGTGATACTTTCCTGTTGGTTCTTTTCGCCAAAAGCCTGGGCTGTGAAACCCGATGTACTCATTCGTAAAAAACCAAATCCCCAATAAATAAAGTTGAAAATTACACCGCCCAGTGAAATTGCCCCAATATAGACTTCGGACCCTAAATGTCCCATCAGAGCTAAATCTATTAATCCGAGCAACGGAACTGTAATGTTACTCACGATATTTGGCAACGCTAATCTTAAAATTTCTCTGTTCATAAAAAAATGATGTCAAAGGTAGCAGTTTTTCAATCGTTTTCAGAAAAAGAAATTTCTTTATAAAAGAATTTAAAGAGGCTAAAATCCTTTATTGGTAGGCTTTTGAATGCTAAATCCTGATTTTTAGCTAAAGAAATATTTATTATTATCGATTGTGCCTATGAACAATAAATGAATTCAATTTGTTTTGAGGAATAAAGATTTGGATTAGTTCTAAATAGCAGTTAATTTTGTTTCAGAATAAGACATATTTAAATCTTTTAATATAAAAAGCTATGACATTTGAACTACCGAAATTAGGATATGATTACACAGCGCTGGAGCCGCACATTGATGCACGTACAATGGAAATTCACCATACAAAACATCATGCAGGCTACACCAGCAAATTAAATGATGCTGTTACCGGAACAGATTTGGAGGGGAAAACGATTGAAGAAATTTTAAGTGGTGTTTCCGGTCTGTCAACAGCAGTTAGAAACAATGGAGGAGGATATTATAACCATAATCTGTATTGGGAAGTAATTGCTCCAGGTGGAGCAAGTGCTCCGGAAGGAGTACTTCTTGATGCAATAAATGATTCATTTGGTTCAGTAAAAAATTTTCAGGAAGCTTTCGTTCAAGCGGCGGTAACGCGGTTTGGATCGGGTTGGGCATGGTTGGTACTTCAAAAGAATAAGCTGGCGGTTTCGTCAACGCCCAACCAGGATAATCCTTTGATGGATGTGGCGGAAGTTCAGGGAACGCCTATTTTAGGAATTGATGTGTGGGAGCACGCGTATTACCTGAACTATCAAAACAGACGTCCGGATTATGTGAACGCATTCTGGAATCTCATCAACTGGGATGAAGTCGCCAGGCGGTTTAAAGGTTAGTTGATTTTTGGTTTTTTCCCCGGGGCAGAGGCTCCGGGGTTTTTGTTGCTCTTTTTTATCGTATTATGTTTACTAAGAGTATTTTATTTGTGTAAATTAAGAATTACCAGATTGTTATTATTCCCATTCCCTCCGATGTTGTCAGACACTTTAGTTAAGTTTTTTCGAATAAATGTTCGTTTTGTCTTTTTTCAGATTAATATATTTTACCTTTATAGAAAATGATCAAGGCAGATATATTAACTTTTAAACTGAAAGATTATGGCATTCGAATTACCAAAACTTCCATATGCGAAAGACGCATTGGAGCCATTTATTAGTGAAAAAACAATGGAATACCATTATGGGAAACATCACCAGGCTTACGTAAATAATGTAAATAACCTGGTTGTAGGAACAGAATTTGAAAACGCCACTTTGGAAGATATTATTAAAAAAGCTGAAGGGGGAATTTTCAATAATGGCGCACAGGTTTGGAATCATACTTTTTACTTTACTCAATTCCACCCGGATGGATGTAAAGAGCCTAAAGACGAATTGAAAGCAGCAATTGAAGCAAAATTTGGTTCAGTTGAGAGTTTTATCGAAGCATTCTCAAAATCGGCAGCTACGCTATTTGGTTCTGGTTGGGCATGGCTTGTAAAAAGTGAAAATGGTGAGCTTGAAATAGTGCAAACCAGTAACGCCGGAAATCCACTCCGTGAAGGTAAAAAACCACTTCTTACATGTGATGTTTGGGAACATGCATATTATGTTGACAAAAAAAATCTGCGCCCGAAATATATCGAAGACTTTTGGAAGATTATTGACTGGCGTGTGATTTCAAAACGTTTTAGCGAATAACTGGAGTAAGCCCGTTATTTAAAAAGGATTTATATTCAGATTCTTACATTCGGAAAAACGAAAAAGTTGATACGGATAACAAATTGTTATTTATATTCGTATTTAGATTTTTTCGTTTTTTTTATTGTAGATGAGAAACCTGACTATTCTATTAACTTTCTTTAGTATTCTGTATTTTCCTGAAAAGTCTTCTGCACTTGAGGAAAGAGATAGCCTTCGGGATTTATTTTACAATTTAGAAGAAATCGAAAATGTTGACTCGCTATTAAACGCGCGACTGGAACTAATCCAACTCGTAAGACGTTCCGATTATAGTTTATATTTAGAGTTTGCACAAAAAAACATAGAACTTGCCCAAAAATACAACATCAATTGGGGCTTAGTAGATATTTATATGGAAATGGGCGGCTCTTTTATTGAAAAAGGAAATTACAGCATTGCCCTTAATTACTTAAATCAGGCTTATGAATATGCTTTGAAAGATGAGTACCGTCCTTATATTGGTTGGGTTACCCTTGAAATAGGAAACTGCTATGAGACCATGTTGCGTTATAAACGCGCTATCGATTTTTATCAGATTTCACTCAAAGTTTTTGAAGAAACAAAAGAGCCGGAAGGAATAGCTTTAGCCTCGACAAATATTGGAATTAATTATTTGAACCTGAACAATTTCGAGAATGCAGAGAAATATTTAAACACCGGACTGGAAAAATGGAAGGAATTAAATGACCTTGTTGAATTGGGATATGTGCAAATGTATTTGGCGAATTTGCAGATAAAACAACAAAATTATAAACAAGCAGTTCAGGATTTAACAATTTTGATTCAGGATATAAACAGGAATGATGGCGGAATTAGTAACGGATTTCGTTTTGTGGAAGGAAAAACTTTAACAGGAAGAGTGTACAGTTTGTTATCGGAATGTTATAAATGTATGAATTCTGTTAAACAAAAATACCAGGCTCTTTCTGAAGCAGGAAAGGTTTTTTATGAATTAAAGGATAGTCTTAATCTCTCGGAAGTACTCAACTCAATAGCTGAAAATTATTTTGATGATAAACAATTTGAGAACGCTATATTATATGCCGATTCTGCTTTAAATATTACAGAAGGCTCAATGGTATTAAATCAGCAGGCACGGGCAAATAAACTCCTCTCTGATTCCTATTCCGAAATTAATAACAAAAGTCTTTCACTCGAATATTACCAAAAATATCATTTAATTCAGGATTCAATGTTTAATCAGTCGGTTATAGAGGCTATTTCCAATGTTGATGTATTGATTCAAACCATTGAACAAGAAAAAGACAATGAAATTTTACAGTTAAATGTTTTTTCGGAAAGGCGATTGAGAATAATAATAACACTTGGGGCGGTTGCTTTTTTGGTAATCCTTTTAATTGCTTTGTTGAGTATATTCCTGAAACTGCAGAAAGTTAAACAACTTAATGATGAATTATATAAAAAAAATCGGAAAATTGCAGAGCAAACCAAAAGTTTGGAAACATTGAATAATGACTTAACACAATTGGTTAAATCGAAAGATAAATTTCATTCTGTAATTGCACATGATTTGAAGAATCCGGTTGGTTCAAATTATAATATCTCGGAATTACTGGCAAGAAATTATGAAGAATTTACTGATTCAGAAAGAAAAAGACTTGCAGAATTATCATATGAAACATCAAAACAAACTCTAAGGTTGTTGGAAAATTTGCTGGCATGGTCTCAAATTCAGGGAGGGCTCATGCAAGTTAAAAAGACCGTTTTCAATATTAATAAAGACGTGGAAAAAACCATAGAAAATTTGCTTTATATTGCGAAACTAAAGTCAATTGATGTTCAGTTTATACACGACGAAAGAATTGAAGTTCTTGCCGACAGGGAAATGCTATCAACAATCATAAGAAATCTTTTCTCTAATGCGGTAAAATTTACACCAAAAGGTAAAAAAATTGTTGTTGGTGTCCGGAGGAAAGGGACAAACGTGGAGGTCTGGGTTGAGGACGAGGGAATTGGGATTCCTTTAGAGCAAGTAGGAAAGTTGTTTCAAGTTGATTCGAATTATCAGCGATTGGGAACAGATAACGAAAATGGAACCGGGTTAGGGTTGCAACTATCGTATGAATTTCTAAAATTGAACGACGGATATTTCGAAATAAAAAGTAAAGTGAATGAAGGGAGTAGATTTGCATTTTTTATTCCTGTTTACATATCAAATTAAATGAAGAGAAAATCAAAATTATGAGTGTTGAAAAAGTATTGGAAACTTTAAAGGCAGCAGGAAAGCCTTTAAAAGCCGGTGAAATTGCAGAAGTTTCCGGTTTGGATAAAACCGAAGTAGATAAAGCAATGAAAGTCTTAAAAGCGGAAGAAAGAATTGTTTCTCCAAAACGTTGTTTTTGGGAACCGAAGTAAAAGTAAACGGGCTACTGAAGATTTTTCGGTAGCCCGTTTTTCTGTTTTATGACGTAATCAAGCGTTTATTCGATTGTCGTTAAGTAACGTCAAGTATTAAATATAACAATTAATTAGCTGTTCCAGTAGTTCCTGTTTTCCGCTAATCTGTTTTGGCTCTCCAACTGTTTTTGCAATTTCGCGTAAATCTTCAATGCTAAGTTTCCCAGCCTCAAATTCAGCGCCTTTGCTTTCGTCGAATGAAGAGTAACGGGTTTTTCTCATTTTCAGGTAATCTGAGTCACTCAGAATTTTATCGGCAATAATTAATGAACGGGCAAATACATCCATTCCTGAAACGTGAGCGATAAAAATATCTTCCAGGTCGGTTGAATTTCTCCGGGTTTTTGCATCAAAATTAATTCCGCCACTGGTAAATCCACCTGCCTGTATAATCTCAAGCATTGCTTCGGTAGTTTCATAAACATTGGTTGGGAATTCATCAGTGTCCCACCCATTCTGATAATCTCCCTTATTGGCATCAATTGAACCTAGAAGTCCTGCATCGGCAGCCATTCTCAAATCGTGTGCAAATGTATGTCCGGCCAAAGTTGCGTGGTTTACTTCGATATTTAGTTTAAAATCGTTTTCCAGTCCGTTGGCTCTTAGAAATCCGATAACCGTTTGGGCATCATAATCGTACTGGTGTTTTGTTGGTTCCATTGGTTTGGGTTCGATGAGGAACGTTCCGGTGAATCCCTGTTTGCGGCCGTAGTCACGAGCCATACGTAAAAATTGCCCCAGGTGTGCCAACTCGCGTTTTGTGTCTGTATTGTGAAGTGTCATATAACCTTCACGACCGCCCCAGAAAACATAGTTTGTTCCGCCCAGTGCAATGGTTGCATCAATTGCATTTTTTACCTGTACTGCAACATTTGTCAATACATTAAAATCGGGATTGGTTGCGGCTCCGTTCATGTATCGCGGGGCTGAAAAAACATTGGCTGTTCCCCAAAGCAGTTTTACTCCTGAGGCCGCTTGTTTTTCTTTGGCAATTTCTACCATTTTCTCTATTCGTTTCTCAATCTCGAAAACAGAGCCATCGCCAACAACATCAGTGTCGTGGAAACAATAGAAAGGGATATTCATTTTTGTGATAAATTCAAAAGCCGCATCCATTCTTTCTTTTGCTGCATCCATAACATCAGAGGCGCCATCCCAAGGAAAAATATGTGTTCCCGGGCCAAACGGATCGCCACCGGTTCCGCAGAAAGTATGCCAGTAAGCTACAGCAAATCGCAGGTGGTCCTTCATTGTTTTACCGGCAACTGTTTTATTTTCATCATACCATTTAAATGCCAGCGGATTTCTTGAATCCGGACCTTCGTATTTTACCTGGTTTATACCTTTAAAATACTCTTTGTTTCCTTTTAAAACTTCCATGATAAATTATTTATGGGTTACGAATTATTTTTATGATTGAATACTTTAACCAATATTTATTTCACTGTTTTTTCCAGTAGAAGCTTCCACTTTTGAAAAGCGTTTTCGTATTGATCTTTTTTTGAAATATCAGGTTCAACAGTTTCCAGAATTTTAAGATTATTAAAAGCTTCGTTAAAATTTTTATAGTACCCGGCACCAACTCCGGCACCACGCGCTGCTCCAACTGAACCATCTGTATTGTACAATTCGATTGTCGCTCCTGAAATTCCGGCAAGCGTTTCTCTGAAAACAGGACTGAGAAACATATTCGCTTTTCCTGCCCGTATAATTTTTGTCTCAATTCCAATATTTTGCATAATATCCATACCATATTTAAAGGAGAAAACAATACCTTCTTGTGCTGCTCTTAACAAATGTCCTTTTTGATGAATATTAAAGTTGATTCCACTAAAAACCGAACCAATATTTCTGTTATTTAAAACCCGTTCGGCACCATTTCCAAAAGGTAAAATTGATATTCCATCAGAACCAATTGGAGTTTTTGATGCCATTTGATTCATCTCTTCGTAGGAAATATCCTCACCAATTGTTCGTTTAAGCCAGGCATTCAGAATACCTGTCCCGTTGATACACAGAAGGACACCTAACCGCGGATTCTGAGTCGAATAGTTCACATGTGCAAACGTGTTTACCCGGGATTGCGGATCATATTTTATTTCTTCGCTTACTCCATAAACAACGCCTGAAGTACCAGCTGTAGTCGCAATTTCTCCCGGATTAAGAACATTTAATGAAAGAGCGTTGTTTGGCTGGTCGCCGGCACGGTAGCTTACGGTTGTTTTTGGTGAAAGACCCAGTTCGTTGGCAACATGTTTTGAGAGTTGCCCTTGCACCGAAAACGTAGGCACAATTTCCGGAATAATATCTGAAGAAAAACCATAGTTTTCAAAAAGAAGATTGGCCGGTAAATTCTCCTTGAAATTCCACATAATTCCCTCCGAAAGTCCGCTAATTGTTGTTTGTGGAATTCCGGTCAGTTTCATTGCAACGTAATCACCCGGAAGCATAATTTTATGCAGCTTTTTAAAAATATCCGGTTCGTTTTCTTTTACCCATTTTAATTTCGAAGCAGTGAAATTTCCCGGAGAATTTAACAGATTTGAGAGGCAACGTTGGCTACCTATTTCTTCAAAAGCTTTATCACCAATAGAAGCTGCGCGGCTGTCGCACCAAATAATAGACGGACGTAAAACTTCCATATTCTTGTCAATCATTACCAAACCATGCATCTGGTATGAAATTCCGATAGACGTAATATTTTCTGGACTAACTTTTGATTCTGTCAGGACGTCTTTTAAAGCCATCTTCAGATTAGTCCACCACTGTTCGGGATCCTGTTCCGCCCAGCCTGCCTGGTGAGCAATTATTTTCATTTCCTGTTTGGGGAAAAATGACGACGCAATACAATTACCGTTGTCGCCTTCAATTAAGGAAACCTTTACTGAAGAACTTCCAATGTCAAATCCAAGTAAAAACATATTTTTAATGTGTTATGATACTATTATAAATCGAACTGTTCTGTTCTGGTATGCTTTCAAAATTACAGTCAAAACTGAAGGTTTCAAATTTTGGAAATATGTTATGTAACACTTTATAACGAGGAACGTAATTTTAAGGTTGTAGGGACTTCAAATTGAACCGGTTCACCGGAGATTACAAAATCAGCTGCTTTTTGTCCCATCAGTTCAAAATCAGTGGAAATCACAGAAATACCATTTTTTACATATTTCTTCATTGGAGTTTCATTGTACGAAATAACACCCGCTTCCTCTCCCGGTTCAAATCCTTTTTCAGAGCACTGATCAAGAAAACTGGCAAGAGTCCGGTCGCTAACCAAAAAATAGAGACCACCTTTTTTTATTTTGAATTTCTCCGCATCAAAAATTACACTGTGTTTAATTTGATAATCATTACAGAATTTTTCAAAGTATTCAACAGCAATTTTGGGGTGGAATGTAAACGGCGGATAAAAGAATGTTAATTCCTTGTACTTTGAAATTTTTTCAAGGTTTTTTTCAAGGCACGAATAAACCGGCTCCCCAAAATTTTGATAAACTGAAGATTGTTCGTCATTTGAATGGATTTTCCAGTCGATAATGAGTAGCTGTTCCCTGGGAATTTTTTTTATAATTTCAGGAATTTTGGGTGAGTCAAAATTCATTACAATGTATTTGCTGTATTTTCCCAGGCTTTCGTTAATTATTTTTTCAAAAACACCAATATTGTAATGGTGAAAGTGTAAATCTACGCTTATATTTCTGGGAAGGTGTTTCAGGAAAGAACCATACAAAACTTCTTTGTAAGCTTTGAAAGTGTCGAGAAATAGAAAAACTTTTGTAATTTTTTGGGTAACAAAATACCCGCGGTTAGGTACTGATTCAACAATTCCACGTTTTTTTAATTCAGCATAAGCTTTAAAAACAGTATCACGGGAAAGTTGGCTTTCCTTCATTATTTGGTTAACAGATGGAAGCATTTCTCCCTGTTTTAGCTCATTTCGGCTAATGGAGTCAACAATGGAATTTACCAATTGCTGGAATTTTAAAACGTTGGAATTTTCGCTTACTGTAAATCTGAATTTACGCATTGTTATTTTTTATTTTACAGCAGAACAGCTGCCGTTCTGTTCTGTTCTACAAAACTAAAAAATATTATTAATCAGGAGGATTATTTTTAAATCAATACAATAGATAATTTGAATTGGCGTTAAAAGAAAAAGGATAGAGCATTGTTAAACTATACTAAGTGGTTAAGTTTGGTCAGCATCTTTTGTTTAACTTTCAGCTTTATCCTTCTTTTATGCGCTAAAATTAAAATAACTTTGTGTTTTCTGAAAGTTTTATTTTGATAATTTGTTCGTAATACAAAAATGGTACGAGATCTTGTTCTTAAAAATCGCAGTTATCGTCGATTTGATTCATCGGTAAAAATCCAGAGTCAGAATATCGAAAACTGGATTGATTTGGCGCGGCTTTCAGCCAGCGGCAGAAATATGCAACCGCTCAAATATTTTATTTCGAATAATGCCGAATTAAATAACGAAATATTTTCCCATTTGGCCTGGGCGGGTTATTTAACGGACTGGAAAGGCCCGGAGGAAAATGAGAGGCCGGTTGCATATATTGTTGTTCTGCATGATAAGTCGCTTGCCAATAATTATTTCTGCGATGATGGATTAGCAATGCAGAATATACTGCTTGGCGCTGTTGAGGATGGGTTTGGTGGTTGTATCATCGGTTCGGTGAACAAACCTAAAGTTGCAAAACTCCTTGAATTGCCGGAACATCTGGAGATTCTCTGGATAATTGCTTTGGGAAAACCGGCAGAAACCGTTGAGGTGGAGAAAATAAAGGATACCGATATAAAATACTGGCGCGATGAATATAGTGTGCACCATGTGCCCAAACGTTCGCTGGAAGAAATAATTTACAAAGTGCTCTGAAAAGAAAAGGATGGCCGTGACCATCCTTTTATCGTTTAACTTCCCAAAATTTACTACCCCCTTATAAAAAGTGCCTTAATTATATGGTTCGCCATTTTTGGGTTTTCCTTTAATCTGCGAGTTGAATATCCAAACCAATGTTTTCCAAATGGTACATAAACACGCATCAAATGTCCCTGGTTAACTATTGACTGACGCAATTCGGGAGTTACACCATACAACATCTGAAATTCGTACCGATTTTTAGGCACATTGTATTTTTCAATTAGCTTAAATGCTTTTTCAATTATAAATTTATCGTGTGATGCAATGGCTGCATACATTTTATTTTTTAGCATGTATTCCAGGTTTTCAAGATAATGATCCCTGATTTCCTGGTATTCTTTGTAAGCAATTTTGGCCGGTTCAACATAAATTCCTTTGCAAAGTCTGAAATTAATCGGACTTTCTTCAGAATTAAGGTCAGCAAGCCCCTTTAAATCAGGTAATGTTCTTTTTAAATAGGCCTGCAAAACCAGCCCCACATTTTTAGGAAATTCTTTGCGAAGCGCCCGGAACATTTCAATTTCCATATCAACACATTGCGAATCTTCCATGTCAATGCGAATAAATGAATTCTTTTTCGCAGCATGTTCAACAACTTCACGGACATACTTAAAACAAACTTCCTTGTTTATTAACAGGCCAAACATAGTTGGTTTCACAGAGAAACTCCCTTTTATTTTTTCACGGGTAAATTCATCAATGATTTTGATGTATATATCTCTGTTGTGTTCTGCCTCTTCCAGCGTTTCAATAAATTCGCCAAGCAAATCAACTGTTACTTCAATATTTTTCTCGTTAAGTAACTTTGACGCGAGAAGCCCTTCTTCAATGGTTTCGCCGGCAATATACCTTTTCGAAAACACCCAAACCAGTTTTTTTGGCATATAGGGCAACATATTTGCAATTAACTTATTCAACATTTTAAAATTTAAGTCGTTTGAAATAGAAATAGTTATTGTTGTAAAAATACTATTTGGAGTACGCTTTTTTCAATGATGTTTATCAGCCTAAATTTATGATTTAATGCATGTTTTTTTTGGAAACAATTGATTTATAGTAATGTGAAAAAAGTGTTAATTTCAGTTATCCAGTTTAATCTAAAAAATTATCTTTGTCAAACTTTGTTTTAAACTTTAAAATTGTTTTAAGAATGAAAGGAACATCATTGATCGTAAGCGTTGTACTTTTTGTAGCAGTTGCAGTTTTATATGTACTTCACTTTACAGGTTCAGCAAATAATAGTACGGAAGCTGCGGAAACAGCGGTTAGTAATTCCGGCTCTGGAGGACTGAAAATTGCCTATGTAAAAGCTGATTCGGTTCTTGTAAACTATGACTTGGCGCAGGATCTGCACGATGACTTTGCCAAAAAGCAGGAAGCCTATACCAGTGAATATGGTACCAAAAGACAAACTTTTGAGAAAGAAGCTGCGGCATTTCAGGAGAAAGTTCAGCGTGGCGGTTTTTTGACAGAACAAAGAGCCATTCAGGAACGCGACCGTTTGATGGGAAAAGAACAGGAAATAATGAAACTTGATCAGGATTTATCTTCAAAGCTTGCTGAGTTACAGAATATAAATAATCAGCGCCTTCTTGATAGTCTGATGAATTATATTGAGATTTTAAATGCAAAACACAAATACGATTATATTCTTAGTGGCTCAGATATTCTTGTTGGCAACGCGGCTCATAATCTGACTGCTGATGTTTTAAAAGCTTTAAATGAAAGATATTCAAGCGAGAAAAAATAGTTATATACTAATATACCTTATTTAAATCCGGGTGATTCCCGGATTTTTTTTGCCCGATTAGTTAGATTTGTACCGAAACCAGTAATAATGTTTGCTCAAAAGTATCTGGCAAAGCACAATATAAAACCCCTCATAATGGCTCCTCCGAAAAGGGAGACAAAAATTATAGTTGTAATCCCGTGTTATAAAGAACCAGATATCCTGCAAACGTTGCAATCACTTTTAGCATGTAAAAAAACGGATTTCTCGGTAGAAGTGATCATTATTATCAATCACTCAGAAGATGAAAATGTTGTAGTCAGGAATATTAATTTACAAACCGGGGAAAAAATTGACAACTGGATTTTAGAGAATAAAGTTGACAACTTTACTTTTTGTACGATTGGCCCTGTTGAACTGCGAAAAAAATGGGCCGGTGCCGGACTTGCGAGGAAAACTGGTATGGACGAAGCTGTTTATCGTTTTAATGGTACTGAAAATCCGAATGGATTAATTGTTTCTCTTGATGCCGATACATTGGTCGCTGACAACTATCTTACCGAAATTGAGAAGCATTTTCAGGAAAATCCTAAGCATGTGGGAGCAACTATTTCTTTCCAGCATCAAACTACAGGACTTAATACAAAACACCTGCTGGGAATTCAACTTTACGAGAAGTATTTGAAGTATTATAAAGATGCAATCTCCTTTACCGGATATCCTTACTCCATGTTTACTGTGGGGTCTGCTTTCGCAGTAACAGCGGAAGCTTATGTGAAAAGGGGAGGAATGAACCGGAGACAAGCAGGAGAGGATTTTTATTTTCTGCAAAATTTAACTCAACTGGGGCCAATTGGTGAAATCACTACAACCAAGGTTTTTCCTTCCGCTCGTTTATCTGATCGTGTTCCTTTCGGTACCGGGCCAATAATGCAAAAATGGCTGGAGGGAAATCAGGATCTTACCAAAACCTATAATTTTGAGGCTTTTGCTGATTTGAAACAGTTTTTTGATATAAACACGTTGCTGTTTAATTTAGGGCGCGAAAACTACGAGGCAAGAATTTTAGAATTGCCAAAGTCTATATATAATTTTCTTCAGGAAGACAATTTTTGGCAGGAGCTAAACGAGCTTAACAAGAATTGTGCTAATACAATTACCTTTCAAAAAAGATTCTTCCAGAAATTTAATGCTTTTAAGATTCTTAAATACCTGAATTTTGCTCATGAAAAATATTTTGCAAAAGTAGATCTTGATGAGCAAGTAAATAAATTGAATCAAAATCTTTAGTCATGAAAATAGTTCAATCTACTTTTTTTCTAGTTACTGTGCTATCCGGATTATTTTTTTCGTGTCAGGAAAAAGATGATGCAGAGGATGTGGTTTTGGAATTGTCCTACTCTGTTCCGGTTGAAGGAAATTGCTGGATAACGGAAGCAGGTGAAGGAGATGTTCAGATTAGTGAAAAAGGAATTACGAACTGGACAGATGGTTCTTCCCGATTTCAGGTATACTTTAAAACCGAAAGTATCGGGAAACTAAACGTAGCATTGGTAACCGGGAGCACAAAGGGAGATTCGGAAGTCGAATTAAAACTGGGTAGTGAAATCAAAACCTGTAGAATTGGAAATCAGAAAAATGATACAATTTACGCAGGCGTATTCAATGTTAAAAATGTGGGGTATCAGGTTTTAAATATTCAGGGAATAAAAAAAGAAGGAGATTATTTTCCGGAAATTAAAGCTATTCTAATTGGGGGAGAAGCAACAACAGGCAAAGTTTATTTTGCAAAAGATGAATTTTACTGGGCACGTCGCGGCCCTTCTGTTCATTTGAATTTCGAAGTTCCGGAAGATGCAGGCAATATAATCTACTTTTATAATGAAATTACAGTACCTGAGAATAACGATGTTTTAGGCTCGTATTTTATGGCCGATGGATTTGGACAAGGTTATTTCGGTATGCAGGTAAATTCACCTACAGAACGGCATATTTTGTTTTCAGTCTGGAGCCCCTTTGAAACCAACAACCCTGGGGAAATACCGGACGAATATAAAATTCAGTTGCTGAAAAAAGGAGAAGGTGTGCATACCGGTGAATTTGGAGACGAAGGTTCAGGAGGGCAAAGTTATTTTGTTTTTCCATGGAAGCCGGAAGTTACGTATCAGTTTCTGTTAAAAGGTGTTCCTACCGGAAATGGAGAAACCGATTTTACGGCGTGGTTTTTTGCCCCGGAAATAAACCATTGGAAATTGATCGCAAGTTTCAGGCGCCCGAAGACAGATACTTATCTCACTCACCTGTATTCGTTTCTTGAGAATTTTATGACAGAAACGGGGAACATTTCAAGAATGGCACAGTATTCAAATCAATGGGTTTATAGTACAAACGGAAAGTGGACAGAGCTTACAAGAATTAAATTTACTGCCGATGCCACAGCTCGGAAGGAATCAAGGATGGACTATACCGGAGGAGCAGAGAAAAATTATTTCTTTCTGAAAAATTGTGGCTTTTTTAGTATAACTACTCCCATTGATAGTTTTTTTGAACGGGAAAGAAATGGTACACCGCCGGAAATAAATTTCGATGCCTTACCATAAACGGAACTAAAGACAGACAATTTTATTTTTTACCATAAACCTCAAACCCTGCTTTTTCAACTTGAATATTGAGCTCGTTAATTGGCTCTTTGGAACGAAACGCAATCAATCCGGAGATTTGTTCGCCTGGTTCTATTATTTTTTCAGCGATATTAAAAATATATAGTTCCTTTTGAATAAGATTTAAACCATAAAGCGGGTCTTTTGCCTTGTCCGATTTTTTTATCCCGATATCAGTATCATCATCAAAACCATCGCCATCCAAATCTTCAGACGCACCATCAAGCAAATTGACAATACCAGCATAAATTATTATAGCAACTATGGCTACGGGAACGATATAAACCGCAGAAGGAAATTTTTTGCTTTTCAATTTTTTTGACGCCAGTTGGTGGTTTACAATTTCAAGTTTTTCTCCGTTCGAGAAGAATTTAAACTGGCTTCCATGCAAGTTATGGTCTGTATTATTTATAATTTTCACCTGTAATACCTGAACATCATTTCGCCTGGCCCAGCCCTTCTTAATATGATTCTCACCATAGTTAATTTGATCGGAAGAATAGGAATAAGAGATGTCTTTTCGTAAAATTGGTGGTTCTGTTCTTGCCAGTGTGATTGTATTTTGAAAAGGTTTGCAGGCCCATAAAAAAACGGAACATAACAGAAAGATAGAAATTGTTTTTTTCATTTGGTAAATTGATTTCCCCGGGTGAAACAAAAACTGTTCCATCCGGGAGCAAATTAAACAACATGGTTTTTAGGTACTGCAAATCGATTAAAATGAGCCAAAGTATATATTTATATCGTTAGCAGTAAACCTGAATCAGGACAAACGCAACCCTTATAATAGTTTATAAGTCTTTAGGACAAAAAGCGAATCATGAAAAATTTGTTTTGCCCGCCTAAAATGATTTTTGTAGCAATTGCAGCGATTTTTATTAATGCCTGTAACAAGGATGAGGTTGATGCAAAATATAACATTATAGGCGACTGGAAAGTAGTATCTTTTGAGAATCGCGAAACTTCAACGTTTATTACAAAAACAGAAGAAAACACATGGAGTCAGTTTAATAATGGAGATAATAGCGTTAGTTTTATTCCATCAAACGAAACAAGTGGAACTGTATCGGGACGAAATGTTACTAACACTTTTTCGGGCAATTATACTATTGACAAAGAGGGAGGGATTATGTTAAGTGATGGATTTTGGACCAAAATTAATGAACCTGAATGGGGACGACTTTTTCATTCCATATCCGATGCCGAGTCTTATGAAATTAGAAATGGGCTTTTGATAATTTTTACATCAAATAATAATACCATTACTCTTGAAAAATTGAATGAATAGACAAAGGATAGGCCAGCCGCCAGGAATTGAAACAAGAAAAATACGGCAAGCGATATCTTATCGGATTGGCTTGTCAAACTGCTGTTTTTATTTCCTGTAAGTACTGAATTTTGTTGAAAATCCTCTCCTTCCTGATCACATACAATAACAGATAATAAAAAATGGCTGTCTGAAAAATTCAAACAGCCATTTTTTATGTATTTTGAAACCAATTATTTCAACCCGTTCGCCATCATATAATATATTTCATTCCAGCGAAGTTCCTTTTTGAATTCCGAAACGGTTGTATTTTTATCGATAACAACAAATTCAACATCAGCATATTCGGCAAATGTTTCAATGTATTCCGGAGTTAAAGCCAATGTAAATGCTGAATGGTGTGTTCCACCGGCATAAATCCAGGCTGCCGCTCCGTCTGCCAGATTTGGATGTGTTTTCCAGAATGCACTCGCAACGGGAAGTTTTGGCATTTTTTCAAGCGGTTCAATTACATCCAGCGTATTTACAATTAATCTGAAGCGGTTGCCCATATCAATTAACGTAACGTTCATTGCATCACCGGTCGCACTTTCAAAAATCAGTCGGGCTGGTGCATCTTTGCCTCCAATTCCCAGCGGTTGAACCTCCAGTCGTGGTTTTTTTGCCGCAATCGACGGGCAAATCTCCAGCATATGCGCTCCCAAAACTGCTTCGTTGGCCGGATCTAAATGATAGGTGTAATCTTCCATAAATGAACTTCCGCCTTCCATTCCTGCCGACATGGTTTTTACAATGCGGAGTAATGCAGCCTGTTTCCAGTCGCCTTCAGCTCCAAATCCGTAACCTGCAGCCATCAATCGTTGCGAGGCAAGTCCGGGTAACTGATCTAATCCGGTAAGGTTTTCAAAGTTTGTTGTAAAAGCTTTAAAACCGCCGTCTTCCATAAACCGTTTCAGTGCGATTTCGTAACGCGCCTGAACCCGTACATTTTCATGAAATTCTTTTCCGGGTTTGCAATTTTCTGCTACGTCATATAAGGTTTCATATTCATTGTAAAGTTCGTCAACTTCTTCTTCGGTAACTTTATCGATATAAGAGATTAAATCTCCTAATCCGTAAGCACCAATTTGCCATCCAAATTTTATCTGTGCTTCTACCTTGTCGCCTTCGGTAACTGCAACTTCGCGCATGTTATCTCCAAAACGAGCAACTTTTAGGCCTTGTGAATCGGCCCAGCCAATAGCAGTACGGCACCAAAGCGCTACCTGATCCTGCACTTTTTCGTCTTTCCAATGGCCAACTACCACTTTCCGGTTTTTGCGCATACGTGCGTTTATAAAGCCATATTCGCGACCACCATGAGCACTCTGATGCAGGTTCATGTAATCCATATCAATTTCATTCCAGGGGAGATCGCGATTGAATTGGGTATGCAAATGCATGTAAGGTTTGCTCAATGCTTTTAATCCTCCAATCCACATTTTAGCCGGAGAGAATGTATGCATCCAGGTAATTATCCCGATACAATTTTTATCTGCACTTGCCTGAACGCAAATGTCAAGAATTTCGTCGGGCGTTTTTACTACCGGTTTAAATACAATATTTACCGGCATTTTGCCAGATGCGTTTAATCCGTCTACTATTGTTGATGAATCGATGTCAACTTGTTTGAGCGTTTCCGGGCCATATAAGTGTTGGCTGCCGGTTACAAACCATACTTCCATTTGTTTGCTATCTGTCATTTTTTATTGATTTAATTTGAGGTAAATGTAGTAAAAAATATTTTAAATGTAAAATTTACACTTTTAGTTTTTGTCTGCAAAAAACAGGAAATATTCTGAGTATAATTATAACAATCTTGCTGTTTCCTGAATTAAATTCCATGCATTTTTCAAATGTTCTTCTTCTGTGTTGGTTTGGCCAATACTCATGCGTAAAACAATTGTTCCATTTAGTTTTGTATGGGTGAAAAATATTTTTCCCGTTTCGTTAATGGTATTCATTAATTTCATGTTAAAATCGTCGCCTTTTTTATGACGGAAACAAACCAGGTTTAACGGGGGTGCTACAAAGAGTTCAAAGTCATCAGAGTTGTTAACCCATTGGGCAAATTTCTGTGAAAGTTCAATATGTTTGCGAACATGAAACTGAAGCCCTTCGACTCCGTAGTGCCGTATTACAAACCAAAGTTTTAACGACCGGAAACGGCGGCCTAATTGTATGTGCCAGTCGCGATAATCGAAAACAGCACCTGATTCAGTCGCTTTATTTTTCAGGTATTCCGGCAGGATGGAAAAAGTATTGATTAATTCATTCCGGTTGCCAACCCAGAATACATCGCAGTCGAAATTGGTAAACATCCATTTGTGCGGGTTAAAAACAAAACTGTCTGCCAGCTCAACCCCGTCCATTAAAAAGCGAAATTCAGGGCAAAGCATGGCAGTGCCCGACATGGCTCCGTCGATATGAAACCAACAGTTTTCCTTTTGGGCAATTTCTCCAATTTTCCGGAGTGGATCCATTGCATTTGATGAGGTTGTTCCCAACGCGCCGCAGATAAAAAAAGGAAGGAAGCCGGCTTTCTTGTCTTTCTGAATTTGGGCATTGAGTAATTCTGGTTTCATAGCGAAGTTCTCGTCCACATTGATTAAGCGCAGGTTTTCTTTTCCAATGCCGGCCATTTTTATGGCTTTCTCAAGCGAGGAATGCGTTTGTGTAGAGATATACGCCACCAGATTTTGTCGTGCTCCTTTTTGGTTTGCCTCAAAATTGGTAGCCCTTTCTCGTGCGGCTATCACTGCAGTTAACGCCGATGTCGAGGCTGTGTCCTGAATTACCCCTCCGCCGGTTGATGTAGATTTGAACTTTTCAGGCATTCCCATCATTTCTGCGAGCCAGTCGAGAACCCGTGTTTCCAGCTCTGTAGCTGCCGGGCTTGTAGCCCAAATCATTCCCTGTACTCCCAATCCGGAAGAAACCAAATCTCCTAGAATAGAAGGGAAGGATGTATTTGAAGGAAAATAGGCATAAAAATTAGGTGATTGCCAATGCGTAATTCCGGGCATTATTTTTTTTTCGATATCTCGTATCATTTCCTCCATGGGTTCGCCTTTTTGCGGCGGATTTTCAGGAAGGGAAGAAATAACTTCACCTGGGTTCACTTGTGAGAGAACAGGATAATTTTCAATGTGTTCATAATAATCGGCTATCCAGTCGATAATTTTTTTGCCTTCTTCGCGGAATTGCGCCGGCGACATATGGTAGGTTTTCGGATTCAATTTTAGTGGTTTTAGTATTTTATGCTAAAATTATCAAAATCGCTTAAATCATTTATTTCAGAAGTAAATATTTTATCTACACGAGACATTGGAGATCCAACTTTCAGGAAATCGATAAATGTTTCCAGGTCTTTTACTTCTCCTTGCGCAACAGTAAGAACGCTGCCATCGGGTAAATTCTTTACCCATCCCTTTAACCCGATTTCTTTTGCTTTTTCTTCAGTGAATTTTCTAAACCAAACTCCCTGTACTCGTCCGGTTACTTTTATTTCGTATTGTTTCATCAGAATGTAAATTTCAACGCTCATTCCAAAAAGAAGTTCTTTTATGAATAGAACATTTGTTGTTATTTCAGAGGAACAAATTTATTTAAGAAAAATCAAACCAAAGATGATTTCATTCACTGAATTTATACGGATTCGATATAGGTTGTAAATTCTGCTTTTGTGGATTTGTACTTTTGGGTCACGTCCAGAGCTGAATTTTTGAGTTGATTGACAAGGTTTGACACTTGTGTGTACATGTGTTCACAATTGTTAAGCGATCGGTTTATTTTACTTTGCACTACCCAGTCGAAAATCAGGTTGTCGAAAAAGTAATCGGCAAAACTTATAAATGAGTCCAGTTGTACTATCATATCGGGAATGGCGCTTAAATGAACGTCGGAAAGCTCTCGCCTGAATCTTTGAAGCTGCACCTGTACATCTTTGATGATTTGTTCGGCATCGTCTATGTTTGAATGTTTAACAGCCGTAGCAATTAACCCACCGCCAAACATGTCGAACGTTCCCCAGTTTTTTGCTTTCTGCAGCGAATGAACAGCCATTTGCAATCCTTGCATCGCTTTTTCTCCGGCTGCAATGGCTTCAGTCAATTCCTTTTTTTCGGAAAAATACATTCCGAGCAGTTCTTCAAATTTCAGGTATTTTTCATCATTTTTTCCTATCAAGGTGTTTTTTTTCTCGTTCAGAAGGTCTTTATAATCTGCTTCTGGTGTTCCCATTTGGTTGATTTTTATTTTCAGACTTTCAATTTCGTATTCCAGTTCCGAAATTTCATTTTTGCAATTGTTGTACTTTAATCTTGCCGCCAGGTATTCTTGTCGTTCTTTATCAATTTTTTTTTCTTTCGAACCCAAGATATTGTAGAAAAGAGAAGAGAGGCTTTGACCTTCCAGTTTTTGAATATCTTCAAATTCTTTTTTTAATTGTCCGGTAAGTTTTACCAGTTTCTTTTTTGCAGCTATCAGAGCGGCCTCTGCCTTTTTTAGCTGGTTTTCATAGCGCATCTTTTCTTCGCCGTTTTCTTTTAGTTGTATAAGTAGGTTCATGAAAATTTTATTAGACTTTATTCTTTTTACGAGATATTTGATCCTAAAACAGGCAGGATGTACCAGAACCTTTACTGCTTGAAAAGCTCAACAGTTTCCGGCTGAACCAGGGCCCATATGGAATAAACGCCAACAGCCGTTCCCAACGGAAAGTTAAACAAGTCGAGCACTGAAATTATCAACGTCAGAATTCGCGCCCACTCTTTTCTTTTAAACAAACCAATACCGGCAATAATTCCTGGAATACATAAAACAGTAAAAAATATGATTAAAACATTCGCGATAATTGACAGAACCACCTGCGCGTCCTGGTCGCCCGAAAAATCCCCGGCAAAATGCAGGATTGCAAATACTACAGCACCTATAACTATCCCTAAAATACTGAACCCGATTTGAAGAGCGGCAACAATATTAATGTGTTTTTCCATGATATTTTGTTTTTTGTTTGTACTAAAATTACAAAAAACAAGGGGAAAGTATAAAAGGAATTCTTTTTTTTAGATGACCACAACATTTCGGGTGATAAACGAGTTTAATTTATAAGGAAACTAGAAATAAAGATGTATTTTTGCGGTTAATTTGGAGGTTAGAAATGGAAGTTATTAAAATTATCTTATTATCAGTTGCATTGGTAGCCATTGCAATGTTTGGGTTGGCTATTCGGATTTTGTTGCTGAAGGGCGGAAAGTTCCCGAATACACACGTGAGTGGAAACAAATATTTAAAAAGTCAGGGCGTTTATTGTTCGCAAACGCAGGATAAAGTAGCTCAGAGGGAGGCCCGAAAAGAAGTAAAATTCGATAATTTGAATTTTATACCCGATAACAAGTAAGGCCGGTCTTTTCACCGGTTTTTTTGTTCGCGAAATTCAATAGGGTTTATCTGCAATTTTTGAAACTTATTGAATAGGTCCTGATAGCAAAGAGACGTCAGGTAAAAGAATTTTGCGCTGCAAAAAATAGATTTTTGAATTTCCGCTGAAACAGCTATATCAGCAAAAAAGCTATTTCCGGAGAAACTGTTCAAAGTCTTTCGACATGTAGATCTGGTTCTCCCCATTTTCATCAGCATAAATAAAGTACACTTTTATTTCCGGAACCTTATCGGCAATTTCAATTCCTTTATCCAGCCCAAGTACCATAAACGCTGTTGCATACGCATCAGCAGTCATACAATTGTCGGCCAAAACGGTTGAACTTAAAATGCTGTGTTGTACGGGGTACCCTGTTTTCGGGTCGATGGTATGAGCGTATTTTTTCCCGTCTTCCACATAAAAGTTCCGGTAATTTCCCGATGTAGCCAAAGCATGCCCCGAGAGTTCAACAACAGCATCGTAATCGCTTGAGGCAAAAAAAGCATTTTCTTCGGGACGGCTTATCCCAATACCCCATTTTTTCCCTTTCTCGTTTTTCCCTTTGGTTACAATTTCTCCGCCAATATCAATCATATAATTTTCGCATCCTTTTGAAGCAAGAAATTCACCGATTAAATCACAGGTGTAACCTTTGGCAATAGCACTCATATCAAGTTTCATCTGCGGATTTTCTTTTACTATTTTGCCATTTTCCAGTTTTAATTTTTTGTACCCGATAATTTGCAGCAGACTATCCACTCTTTCCTGGGTCATTTTTTCCTTATCTTCCGGACCAAATCCCCACGCATTAACGAGTGGCCCCGCTGTAATGTCAAAAGCTCCGCTGGTAATCTCAGAAATTTCCATTGCTTTTTGAAAGCAGGTGATAAACTCGGGAGTAAGTTTTACATTCTTATTGTTATTTATTTTTGCAATAACTGATTCAGGGTCGTAAGTAGAAAACATGGAATTGTATTCATCCAGCTTTTCTTTTACGTCTTCCTGGAGGTCTTTCCCCTGTGGGCTTTCGTAAATAAAATGGTACATGGTTCCATACACAAAACCCTCGTTGTAAATGTATTTCGATGGTGTTTGTTTGCAGGCGCTGAAAACTGTTAACGCGATAGCAAAGACAAAAAATATTTTTGTTTTCATTTCTTCTGATTTTATATTGAAGGCGAAATTAAGAAAATGAATTTGTATAGTACATATATTTTTAAAGAACCATTGGCAGAGGGCTGTTCTTCCTGTATTTTTTGAAACAATTGCACCGGAAAGATATAATTACAAAACAATTCTCAACACTTTTGGAAATAGCTTGAGTGGCAGCCCCCGGGGGATAGGTGTAGGTACTTATTGGGAAAACATAGATAAATTCAATATTTTAATAGTTTAAAACTTTCCCCACAGCATTTTTTTGCTCCCCATACTAAAAATTATCTCCCCAACATAAAATTACTTGCTCCGCACTATGAAGTATTCTCCCGCAACTGGGGAAGAATTTTTTGTAGCTGGGGAAGTGGCCTATAATTTAGGGGAGAAAATAAATTTATCGGGGAATCAATAAAGTGGCTGGGGAAGAAACTTTTACTGCCGGGGAAAAAGAATATACTCCGGGTTTTAGAAATGGTTTTCGCCCGTTAACCAGTGTGTTTTATAAAAGCCAAACAAAATAGATATGTTGTCACCCTTCCTCATTTTGGTGAATTGTATTTCTTTTTAGAGAGTTAAAATTAAGACGGAATAAAATGCCTGCCATTAATTCATTATCGTTTTATTACAACATATATAATTCACAACAAAATTACAGGTACAAGTCATCGAAACACAGAAATATATACCTGTGTTTTTAGTATGGGAATTGATAAATTAGCTAACCCGGCAGATAGGTATACAAAACATCTGAAATAGCGGGAATAAGGATACATTTTGTACTCTATATAAGTTAACGGCAAGCATGACGCAACCAATTATGCGATTAGATAATCTAAATTAAAGATTGAAGACTAAAAAAACTTGGTCATGAAAATTTTTTTTAAATACTTATTAATAGCTGTTTCTTTTGTGATTATTATTTCATGTGAGAAAGATTTTACTCCCGACAGTAGATTTATCGGTTCTTGGAAAATAATGACACCGGATAATGATACGATAGTTTTTAAAGATGAATCTAATTTTACAAGAAAATACAGGGATGAAATAACCCATTCCTTTGATTACAGTTATGATAATGACAGTATTACCATTCAATATACAGGCCCAAATATGATTGGAGTTCCACCAACAACTCATTTTTACGATTTTAAAAACAATGAACTGATGATAGACTTTTCGAATGGTTGTTATGGCTTTGATAAGGAAATATATAACCTAACTAAATTAGAATGAAAAATGCGAGCCGTTGACAAAATTGTATATGGCAGGCGCGGGGCTCGGTTTGACTTGTCAAACGAATGGTGTCATTTCCTGCGGGTCTGACAGTATTTCTGTTGGAAATCCTGCCCGACCACATACAAGTAACCGATAACAGAAAAAAATAATAGCGATGTTGGCGTGAATGTCGTGAATGAGCCCATTCTTGTTGATCGTAATATTATTATGTCTTATTATCCTGAAACAGCCTCAGGTGTCGCATTTGAATTATTGAAAATGCTTACTTCTGAAGATGAAATGAAAAGAAGCTATGGGATTTTAGAGAAAATACGAACAAGCTTGTTGGGAGATAAAAAAAACGTAGTCAACAATAAAACGTTCTGGTGTTATGCAATACTAAATCTGAACCAGATATTGACAAAACTAATGGTGTAGTGTCTATTGTGTTTCACGTGCTCCGGGATTATTTCTGTTCCTTTCGCACCGTGTCCTTGCACTAACCAAATTTGTATTGCAATATGTTCCTCTGTTCTTAGAGAACATAATTAAGATAGCTGTCAGATGGTCTCCAATGTCCTGTTACACGAGCATCTGTAAGTAATCGTTGAGCTCCTCCTGAATATGACAAATAGCAGCAAAGATTAGTTTGTAAAATTTAAAGTGAAGAATTTTGGATTTATTTCATGGAACTTTAATAATATATTCTTTAATTTGAAACCGTTGAATTAATAGTCTTACTTTCTGCATTTAGAAAAGAATTTAAAGGGATTTATAATGAAAATATTAAAACTATTTTTTGGGACAGTAATGAGCATTTGCTTTTTTTGTGTGACATCAGCATTCGCACAAAGTGGAGATCAGATTTTAGATGGAATTGGAGAAACCGGTTTGATTGCCCGTTATACATTTGACGGGAATGTGAAAGATTGGTCTCGCAATAATTTGCATGGCGATATCCAAGGCTCTGATTTTAAGTTTATAGATGACGAATTGTTTGGCAAGGTTCTTTCTATCCAAGGCAATGATAAGACCTTCATTTCAATCCCCGGGGCATCTGTTATAGGAGAGGAGTCTCTTAGTATTACCGGATGGATTTTTCTGAGATCAGCAGAAAAAGGACAGTTGTTTTTCGACTTTGGTAAAAATACCAAATCGCATTTTTTTGTTGCTCCTGCAGGAACAAAAGACAGAGAAGGTTTCCTGGCTCAGGTTGTAACTGCCTCCGATAGTTACAGCGCAAATTCATCTGCCGTAGATGTTAATAAATGGATCCATCTGGCGGTTGTTATTGATGTACCCTCAAAAACATTGAGTACGTACATCAACGGAGTGCTTGTAGGCGAGACAAAAAATATGGAGGTAGAGTTAGAACAATTATTTGATAATAATTCAGGAAAAAATAATAAACTCTATATTGGAAAATCATTGACTTCAGATAAGTCAATTTTAAATGCCAAATTACACGATTTCCGAATTTACAGAATTCCTTTAAGTGAAAGACAAATAGCCAGGATTCATCGCAATTCTTTGAAAGGTGAGGAAACAGTGGTTGGAACAAGGCGTGAACCGGATCGGGATCTTCCCAAATTTCCGGAAACAACCCCTCAGTTGTACAATGCATATTTAAGCAGTGTTCCGGATATTGAGGTCGAAACGGTAGTGGGAGATCTTCCGCGCCTGCCTCGCCATGTACATGGTATTTACAAGGATAATTTTGATGGACCGGATGTAAGAGTCCTGTGGCCGGCCCCAAAAGATAATAAACAAGTGCTTACTGCAGGTACATACACTGTAACAGGAAGTGTGGCCGGAACAGATTTTCACCCCAAAGCAATTGTTACAGTAAAAGATACTAAAGAGCCTGCAACCCCGGAACGTACGTTGGAAGCTTTTAATCTGAACCAGGTTTCTTTAAATACCGATCTTTACAATCAGAAAACAAAATTTATTGAAAACCGGGATAAATTTATAACCGTTCTGGCCAATACAAATCCGGATAATTTTCTTTACATGTTTCGGAATGCTTTTGGGCAGGAACAACCTGCAGGGGCCGAAGCATTGGGAGTATGGGATAGCCAGGAAACAAAATTACGAGGTCATGCTACAGGCCATTATCTTAGCGCTATAGCCCAGGCTTACGCAAGTACCGGTTATGACGCGTCGCTACAGGCCAACTTTGCTGAGAAAATGGATTATATGGTGAATACACTATATGAATTATCACAAATGTCAGGTAATCCCAAAGCTTCTGGAGGGGAAAGTGTATCTGATCCTACAGCAGTGCCACCGGGGCCGGGTAAATCAGATTTTGACTCTGATTTAAGTGAAGAGGGAATCCGGACAGATTATTGGAACTGGGGTAAAGGTTTTATCAGTGCCTATCCACCTGACCAGTTTATTATGTTGGAAAAAGGAGCACGTTATGGAACAGATAATGCTAAAATATGGGCTCCGTACTATACATTGCATAAAATCCTAGCAGGTTTGATGGATATTTATGACGTAAGTGGGAATGAAAAGGCGCTCGAAATTGTAAAAGGTATGGGCGACTGGGTATATGCACGTTTGAGTGAGGTGCCTGTAGATACGCTAATCAGTATGTGGAATACATATATTGCAGGAGAGTTTGGTGGGATGAATGAAGCTATGGCCAGGCTGTACCGATTAACCAATGAACCCCGTTATTTGGAAGGAGCACAATTGTTTGATAATATAAGAGTATTTTTTGGCGACGCCGAACATTCTAACGGACTGGCAAAAAATGTAGACCTGTTCCGTGGCTTACATGCCAACCAGCATATTCCTCAAATTGTTGGAGCGCTTGAAATTTATCGTGATTCAGATACTCCTGAATATTACCATATTGCTGATAATTTTTGGGATATGGCGACTAATGATTATATGTACAGCATAGGTGGAGTTGCAGGGGCGCGAAATCCCGCCAATGCGGAGTGTTTTATCAGTGAACCGGCAACACTTTATGAAAACGGTTTTTCTGCCGGTGGTCAGAATGAAACCTGTGCTACCTACAATATGCTCAAATTAACCAGAAACCTTTTCCTTTTTAATCAGCACGCAGAATTAATGGATTATTATGAGCGTGGGCTTTATAATCATATTCTTGCTTCTGTTGCAGAGCATAGCCCCGCTAATACATATCATGTGCCTTTGAGAGCAGGTTCTGTAAAACAGTTTAGTAACCCGAACATGACTGGTTTTACTTGTTGTAATGGTACCGCTCTTGAAAGTAGTACAAAACTTCAGAATACAATTTATCTTAAGAGTGCAGATGATAAGGCTTTATATGTGAATCTTTATGTGCCTTCAACCTTGAAATGGACAGACAGAAATATAACTGTAACTCAAACAACAGCTTTTCCTAATGAAGACCATACTCAGTTAACCATTAGTGGAAATGGCAATTTTGACCTAAATGTACGTGTGCCACATTGGGCAACAAAAGGTTTTTTTGTAAAAATAAATGGTAAGGACGAAAAAGTTAATGCTGACCCCGGAAGCTATCTTACATTAAGCCGTAACTGGAAAGATGGAGATACAGTTGAGTTACGTATGCCATTTCATTTTTATCTTGAACCGGTTATGGATCAGCAAAATATTGCCAGTTTGTTTTACGGGCCGGTTTTAATGGCTGCTCAGGAGAATGAACCACGAAAAGACTGGCGTAAGATTACATTCAATGCGGAAGATATAGGTAAATCAATATCCGGGGATCCTGAACAGTTACAATTTACTGTTGATGGGGTTGTATTTAAACCGTTTTACAATACTTATGGTCGTCATTCTGTTTATCTTGATGTTACCTTAGAAGAGTAGGAAAACGTATAAATAAAAGGCGCCTCTTATCCTGATTGCTACATTGGTCAATCGAGATAAGAGGCGATTTTTTTTATGCTCGTTTACATGGTTTCATTCTGAAAATTTTCTGCAAGCGGAAAACATTGGCAGCAGATGA
Organism: uncultured Draconibacterium sp.; assembly: GCA_963677235.2. Taxonomy (GTDB): domain Bacteria; phylum Bacteroidota; class Bacteroidia; order Bacteroidales; family Prolixibacteraceae; genus Draconibacterium. Next base: position 610,403 of record CAXXPP010000001.1, read on the forward strand.
ATGTTTTTCTTAACTTTTTAATGTTTAATGGGTTTATTTTTTGGAATTTAACACTTTGGCTAATCAGAAACAATTATTTTCGCAGACTTCCTGATAGAAGAATTAGTGTCGTGCCGTTTTTGAGGTCTTGGAAGGGGACGATATTTATTAAAATAACTACAGACATGGAATCTTTCAGAAAGAAGAAAAGTTTGTATTGCAATTTAATGGAATGAGGAGAGGAGAATGTTAAGTTCGGTTTTTTTATATCAAATGGGTTTTGTTGCAGCAACTATCCCCTTTGCATCTGTCCTTTACGGGGTAACAAAAGGGAAATTTAACTACCGAATTATTCACGAAAAAATTCATTTTACAAATCTTCCCGCATCGTTTAAGGGGGTGAAAATTGTTCAGATATCGGATATGCATTTGGGGAGTTTCAGGAAAAAATATGAGCAAATATCCAAAGCAGTAGAAATGATTAATGAGCAGAATCCTGATTTGATCCTTTTTACCGGTGATTTGGTAAATAATTTTGCAGAAGAAACCAATGGATGGGCGCCGGTGTTGTCTAAAATGAAAGCCAAATATGGTAAATACTCAGTTCTGGGAAATCATGATTATGGCGACTATTCTGAATGGAGTTCACCCGCAGAGAAAGATAGGAATTTGTTGGAGATTAAAAAATTTCATAAAAAAATCGGGTTTCGGTTGTTGCTTAACGAATCGGAAATCCTCTCTATTAATGGTGAAAAAATTGCTTTGGTTGGAGTTGAAAACTGGGGGAAGCCTCCTTTTCCCCAATACGGCGATTTGAAGAAAGCCTGCGAAATAGTAAATGTAAAGCATTTTAAGATATTATTGAGTCATGATCCTTCGCATTGGGATGAAGCGGTATTGAAGGACACAGACATTGACCTTACATTTTCAGGGCATACCCACGGAATGCAGTTTGGCATTGAGCGGGCAGGTATTAAATGGAGTCCGATACAATACCGGTATCCTCGCTGGGGGGGACTATATAAGGAAAATAATCAGTACTTATATGTAAACCGGGGATTTGGTTATCATGGTTTTCCCGGAAGAATTGGTATGCCTCCTGAAATAACAGTAGTGGAATTGGTATAAATCTGAATTCAAAGAGAAGCCAGATTCATATTTTTAGTCACCAGGGGAGAGCTGGCAGCAACAATAAGATGTCTCTCTTGATATTTCAGGTTTCATAATGACATTAAAAAATTGTTGTGTTTATCAAAGTCGTGAAACTATTATTTCTCCATGATCTTTCTATAAAGGTAGAGGCACATCAGTAATTTTTTCACACAGTTTTAAAAATTTTTCTTGTACCTGAGCATCTGAAGCTTCGGGGACATGATGTTTTTGTTTTTTATGGTGAAAATAATGCCCGCTGACTTTTGCTTCATCTTCATTACTAACAGCCAGCCATGCTTGTGTTTCAAATCCTTTTTGAAGATTTCCGGGGGCGCCGGGGCCACCCATTTTGGTGGGAACCCAACCTGGGTCAACGGCATTAGCAAACACATCGGGCCATTTGCGGGATACAGCAAAACACAGGATTACATCATGCAATTTCGAATCGGAGTAACTTACGTGGCCGGTTTCTATATTCTTAAGACCGGGATCGCCGCTTAAATGCATTCCGGAACTAAGATAAATGAGGCGTTCCGGTTTTTGAATCAGGCATGTGAGAATATATGGTGCCAGGGTATTTACTGTCAAGATCTGACTGCTTGTTCTCATAACTCCGGCGTTGTGGATAACTGAATCGAAGCGGCCCAAGGCATTTACTTTTTCGGCCAATTGTTTGGTCTCTTGTAAAATCGATAAATCTGCCGTCAGAACAGCCTCTGCTCCGGGTATTTTTTTTAGCGCCTCTTCTCCACGCTTTTTATTCCTGGCGTGCAAAACAACCTGGTGCCCTTCGTTAACTAAAGATTTTGCCGCTAAATACCCCAGACCATCTGCTGAACCGGTAATGAATATTCGTGCCATATTGTTTCTTTTTACTATTCATAACAAAATACGGAAGGGAGTGTTTCCTGAAGAATTATAAGCAGTCAGAAATTTAAGAAAAACTTGTTTTTGTGAAAGGATAATTTTCCCTGAATTGAAAAATTCTTATGGAAGAAAGGAAAAAAATGAATTAAGCCGGACTGTAAAACTATTGTTCTTCACTTCCACGCAGATTAAATCCTATTTCCAGAGCCTTTTCAACATCTGTTTCATGAATTTGAATTACAACCATAAAACCCGTTGGACAGGCACACGACATGCAAAAGGGGCCATCAGAGTATTGTTCAAAGGAAACTTTTTTTGTGAAAATGTCCTGATCTTTTAAATAGGCTTTTACAGCTTCCGTTTCGTCTTTTTTCTCTGTATGATAGTCATCCCAAGGGTTCATACATCCGGTTTCCGAAATAGCCATTTCAACCCACTCTTTGCTGTCTGAACAAGAAATGAGAGACAGAAAGATAGGGGGAAGTATTATAATAAAAATCAGTCTCTTCATTTTAAGGAATATTAGGTCATTTCTTAAAATGATGCAAGGTTGGCAGATATGGTTGCGTGGGGCTCGATTTTTAGATAGAAGCATTTTCTTCTCCATATCTGTAAAAACGGGTGGTTGGGTAGGCAAACTGAATATCTGTGTGATTTTTAAACTGAAGCAAAATATTTTCCCAAATATCATTTTCTGAACCTCTTCTTTTTCTGGGATTACATAAATAACGAATGGTGAGCTGAACGCCGGGTTCCTTCACTTTTGTGTAAACAATCGGTGTCAGATTTCGGTAGTAAATCAAGTAATTTCTGCTGGCTTTAAAAATTTCTTTTTCGGCATCTTTGCTTATATGTTCGGCATATTCATTTATAATTTGCTGAAGTATATTTTTGGCTTTTTCCCAGTTACTTTCAAACGTGAGTGTTACACGAATCTCGTTCCAGATATATTCAAATCCGGTGCTGTAGTTGGCCTGTGCTTCCATGAAAACTTTCCCGTTGGGCAAATGAATAAGTCGCCCGGTACTTTGGTCAGCATCAACCCAGTTTCCAATTTCCAGAATGGTAAACTGGAATAAACGGATATCAATAACATCTCCTGCGTGTTCCCCGATTTGAATTCGGTCGCCAACAATAAACGGTTTTCGGAACATAATAAACATCCATCCTGCGAGGTTTGTTAAGGGATCTTTTAGTGCAATTGCCAGACCGGCAGAAAATAAGCCCAGAAATGCTCCGAATTGCCGGAATGCCTGTACCCAAACACTTCCAACCAAAATTATCCCGATAAAAGGAATAACCATAGAAAGCGATCTTTTCCACTGATAGCGGGTTTTTACGTTTTTTGTTTGTCTCCATACAATGCGTAAAATAGCTAGTCGAAGAAGCCAAAGAATCAGAATAATAAAAAGCGACAAAACAATTTTATTGAGGCTTTCGTGGGTTAATCCAGTAGTTTCCGTAAGATAAGTCCGGATTGTATCCATTTTCCGAAGTGGCTTAAGATGTGTTGTATAGGAAGTTACAAAATATTTTTGTTTTACAAGGCTTTTACCACTCCTTTAATTGCTTCTTTTACCGGGGTAGGTTTTATTTTGTAAATGGTTTCAAATTTCGAACTATCGAAAACATAATCTCTGTCGTATTGATACAGCATTTCCACAGATTCTTTCATAACAGAATTGAATAAGCCCATGATTGCCACAACGAATTTAGGAACCAACTGAATTTTAGGTTCAACACCCATTTCGGTTGCAATCATCTCAATCCATTCTTGTCCGGTATACGCTTCTGCGGTTGGCAAATGCCAAATGTGTCCGTAAGCACCTTCGCTATTTCCTAAAAGCGCGGTAGCTTTGGCTGCATCCGGAGTATAAGTGAAATTGTGTTTAGCTTCCAGGGTGCAAAACCAGTTGGCTTTTTTCCCCGTTTTGAAATTTTTAAACGTCATTTCGTTTAAAACACTATTTTTTATACCTGGTCCGTAAAAATCAGCCGAGCGTGCAATCAGGGCTTCAATTTTTCCGGCAGAAATTTTGTTGAGTAGCATTTGCGCAATTTGGGCGCGCACTTTTCCTTTTTTACTTGTCGGACTAACTTTTGTTTCTTCATTCATTAACCCAATTTTTTCAGGGTTGTACATGTAGATATTGTCGAAAAAAACAAGTTTTGTTTTGTGTTTCTCGCATGCCGAGATTACATTCTCCATTACAACCGGCCAGATCTTTTGCCAAATTTTGGCTTTATAGGGCAACCCAATAATGAGATAAGCTACATTGGCTCCGTGAATTGCTTTCTCTACGTCATCTTTATTTGTTAAGTCGCCGGGAAAAAGCTCATCATCGTTGTTGACCTTTTGAGGATTTCTGCTTACCAAACGAATATTTTCATCGTACTTCTTTAATTCACGGGCTAAATCAATTCCAATTGCACCGCCTGAACCTAAAATTACCTGCATATCTTTTTTTTTGAATTCTTATTTGAAGTTTTTTAACTTTCATTCTATTTCAAAGCCAGTCTTTCCGTTTGAAATAAAGTAACATTGCACCTGCAATAATTACCATAACAATCAACATAATAAAATAGCTGTATTTAAAATGTAATTCGGGCAAAAAATCGAAGTTTGTTCCATAAACACCTGCAATAAAAGTGAGAGGAATAAAAATGGAAGCAAATATCGTAAGCACTTTCATTACATCGTTTGTGCGGTTAGCCACATTCGAATTATAAATGTTTAAGTAATCATTAGTCATGCTGTAGTAAATATCCACTGCTTCCATTGCCTGTGTAGAAAGATCGAGTAAATCTTTAAAAAACGTATTGGTTTTTTTCTGAATAAATTTGGAGTCCATTTTGATTAAAAACAATATCATTTCCTTTAGTGGAAAAACACTTTTTCGTACAAAACTGACGTTGGTTTTTAGCCGGTAAATTTTTTGAACAATCTCTTTTCTTGTTTCCGTGAAAACTTTTTCTTCCATACTTTCGATAACTGTCCCGAGGTTTTCTATACTTTGCAGATAACCGTCGACTAATGTATCAATAAGCGTATAAGCTAAATAATCAGGGCCTGTTTTTTTTATTCTTCCCTTATTGCTTCTAATCCGTTCCCGAACAGGTTCAAAATACCGGGCTACACGTTCCTGAAAAGTGATTACATAATTACTGCCAATTACCATTGAAATATGGTCGCCTGTAATTCGTACATTCTCCTGGTCATATTCCAAAACTTTTAAGAAGATTGTCAAATTGCTTTCATTTTCAATAATTTTGGGCCGTTGATCGGTGTTCAAAATGTCTTCCAGTTCCAATGGTGGAATTGTAAACCTCTCCCCAATTCTTTCAATTAGTTGTGTATCCTGTAATCCGTAAATATTTAGCCACAATACTGAGTCTTCCGGTAAATTTTCGGGAATTTCGTTTAAATCCTCAATTTGTTTTTCAACTAATGTTTCTTTGTTGTAAACGATTAAATGGATCTCGGATTTGTCCATTTTCTTGTTCCCGATAAAAATAAGAGAACCTGGTGACGCACCGTGTGAGCTATTTCGATTTTTTATAAATCGTGCCATTATTCAATATCTTTTTGATTTTTGGAATGAACAAACAGGATGGTACCAATCATATCATACCCAGCAAATAATTTTTCTTTTTCGTGTTTTAGTAACTCTTCACGAATACCGATTAGTGTTAATCCGGCTTTTTCGGAGTATTTATTTATTATTGTTTTTTTCGGGATGTTGGGTTCCTGTTTTATAATTTTTATGTTTTTAGGTGTAATCGGGAGTCGGCCCGAATTTACAAGTTCCCGCATTTTTGTCTGGGTTTCTTCTATTTTTTCGGGTGGACAGATTTCAAAAATCTGAATATGTCCTTTTTTCCATTCGGGATGCCCTAAGATGATGAAACTTAGAAGAATCATCAAGTTTGCATTTTCAGAATCGAGTGAATTAATCCATACATGAATTCCATTCTTAAAAGGGATGGATTTCCCACTACTCGCCAAAATACAAATATCGAAATTGCCCGAATTTACCAGTGAAAAGTTATCAATAATATCTTCCAGGTTGTCGGGATTATCCTTATCATATTCAAAAATAACCATATTATTTTCCATGCCTGCAATACCCGGAATCTGAATTGCCTGCGCAATAGCCGAAGTGTACGATGGTGAAATGAGTGTATCGATATAAACATGATTTCCTCTGTCTGCAAACATAGAAAGTAATCGTTCTGCTTCATTTCTGGCTGTTTCAACGGTTGTTTTTGAATAATAGCCTTCAATACGGTGTAGATAAGTTCCAAAACCATATTTGTACGAAATCCAGTTTAAAAGTTGAAATGCCTTGTCGCGTTTAAAAGAATCTTTTGAAATACAAATGGCACTGGGACGCCATTCTTTGTGTGTTTTTTTGCTGTTTTTATTCTGAATAAGAATTTGCAAATTCCGGTTTAACTGGAAAAGTGCGTTAGTGAAAATTGATGCAAATCCGCGGCGATACCTGTGATAGTGGTTGATGTATACGTAAATAAGCGAAATAACAGCAAATGAAAGTAACGCATAAGGTGTGTTAATTTTGAACATCACCCACACGGCAACCAAAAATCCGGTAAGAGAAATGTACCATTTTGAACGAAATGAGGGCCGGTATGAGGGTGAAGATCCAAAATGGTTCAGGAATGAAATAAGGCAAAGGGAACCATATGTAACCATAAAAAACATGGATATTATGGAAGCTACAACATTTACATTTCCTGCCGCAACAAAAATAAAAGCAATTACAGCTGTTACAATCGAAGCGTTTTTGGGTTCGTTATCTTCTACATTAGCGGAAGCCAGCCAGCGGTTGAGTTTTTTAGAAGGGAATGCGTGATCAAGAGCCAGTGCCTGTAATGTACGGGGGGCAACCATAACCGATCCTAATGCCGATGAAATAGTTGATGCTGCCAAACCCAATGGAATTGCAATTGCGCCACCAACGGCTATTTTACTCATAATTAACTGATGTTCGAGTAGGTCTTCCACTGAAGCAGATTTGGCCAATTTGTAAACCACAAAAAAGTAAATTATCATACCTGAAATGGTTGCCAGTGTGGTGCCCAGTGGAATTGCCCGCGACGGTTTTTTTAAATCCCCGGAAAGACCAACTCCTGCTGTCATTCCTGTAAACGCAGGAAAGATAATAGCAAAAACAACAAAAAAATCCTGCGGATTTCTAAGTTCCGCCTGCGAAAGGTTGTAAGTAGTGGAATCGGCATGACCTGTTGTTCCAAGGAAAAATAAAACCAGCGAAACCAGCAGTATTGCAACTACAAAATACAATGCTTTTACGCCAAGATTAGCTCCTTTTTTTATAATTAAAATCGCCAAACCTGCCATGACAGGTAAGCTTATCACCTGACGAGGCAAAATTATATCGTATTGCTGTTGCAGAAATTTGAAAAGGAATTCAAACGATTCAGTAAAAGCAATAACATAAAATGCTACACTTATGGCTTGTGACATAAACAGGGCAATCCCAATGGTAGCCCCAATATTTAGCCCAAATGAACGTGAAATAATGAAATATTCCCCGCCTCCTTCAACTCTTTTGTTGGTTGCAATTTCGGAAATAGCTAATGCGGTTGGAATGGTTACTAAATGTCCCAGGAAAATTATCAGCACAACTCCCCAGAAACCAAGAGTCCCAACGGCGTAACCAAAACGTAAAAATAAAATGGCTCCTAAAATGGTAGAGATTGCCGTGAAAAACACGGGGGCAGTTCCAAACTTTTTGGAATTATTATTCATTCTGTAGCGTTATCAAATATTATGTAAGAAAGTTAAAAAATAGAAAACAGATTTACTAATAATTTAAGGCAATTTGGAATTTTTTAGATGAATTGAACATTGGAGAAACTAAATCTGATATAGGAATTTAATACTTTGTATATTCAGCTAATCCCATTTTAACCAATTCATCGTTTAATGTAATTTCATTATCGGCCAGCCGGATGGTGCCAATGTAGCGGCCATATTTCCCGACATCTTTATCGGTTTCAACAATTGCTTCAAAATTGTTGGCAGCAATTCTTTGTTCAACAAATAATTTTGCCTCTATTCCTTTTGCATATTCTTCCGAATCTCTTTTTACATTATATGTTTCAGGCGTATTTATGTTAGCCAGTCTTATCCGTTGGTTTGTCGTAATCTTAAATCCCAGATCAATAATGACGTCAATAGTGTCGCCATCAACAATTCTTTCAATGGTTGCTTTATACTGATACATATTAAATAATTTTATATATGAAATTAAATCATTTTTTCTTTAAATGCTAATATCCAGGTGTTTAAATTTGAAATTAGTCGCTCCTATTGGTCAGTATAAAATGTATGTGTTTTTAGCTGGTCTATGCAGTAATATCAAAGCAATTGAAAAATCAAAACATTTTGTTAATTGATTTTCTATTTAATAAAAATAAAATTAATTTTATAGTTCTTCATTCCGTTGTAAAGAGGTCGATTTAAGAATTTATTTTTTGTAAAAATCTTCGTTATGTATAATTCCTTAAAAAGAGTGTTTAAAATTTTTATTTTTCTGCTGTAGATAGGGAATTATAAAAGACAAATTTATCAGAAAATACATGTGTTTGCATATTAGTAGAGCATGGAGCTTCTGTTAATAAAAATAATTTAAACAAAAAGAAGGTTTTAAAAAGAAATAAAAACTTGATCCAAATCAGTGTTGTATGCAAAAAGGAATGATTAAATTTGCCGACGTTTTTGAAGATAAAACAGAAGTAGTTAATGAGTTATAAGAAAAAAACTAGCAGATTTGAGTACGAATTTTGTCCGGTTCGTTCAGTTTGTAATGTTAAAGGAGTTGGGGAATCCAATTTTAAAGAATCGATAAATGCCATAAACTATATCGCAAATCATCCGGAATTTAAAGTTGGGTTTAAAATTTTCTTCGATCTTGTTGAAACAAATTATCATCCAAGTTATGAAGAACTGCAGGGAATAGTGGACGTTTTGAAAAGTCATAAAGAGAATTTTAAAAATCGAATTGCTCTTGTAACACAACCCAAAATGAGCATTGTTGCAAAATTGGTTTCTATTTATTGTGAACTGGCCGGAATGCAAATGAAATCGTTCCAAAGTATTTCAGAAGCGAAAGAGTGGATTTCTGAGAGTGAAACGTAATATATTGTTATTCACGAATGAATCTGTTATGAACCTTTCAGGATTCTCAGCATTATTGTAAATTACCCAAAACTTAAAAGCTTCAATTCCAATGAATTTATTTTTGAAAAAGATACTTTATTTTATCTTGATTTCTTTTCCTTTTTTCTTTTCATATAGCAGTTTCGGACAAGAGAATATTTTTGATGGTTGGGACTGCAGGGAATTTGAATTTCATGGACACGAGGCAAAAATTGTTTTTCCAAAAGAAAGTAACAAGGGAAAATATTGGGTTTGGAGAGCCCGATTCTGGGGGCACGAACCTCAGTTGGATAAAGCTTTGCTGGAAGAGGGATTTCATGTGGTATATATTGATGTTGCCGGTTTATATGGCAACAATGAGGCGGTTGAGTTGTGGAATGATTTTTATGATTTTCTTATCGACAAATATCAATTAAACCCGAAAACGGTTTTGGAGGGAATGAGCCGGGGTGGCTTGATTGTATATAACTGGAGTTCGAAAAACACCAGTAAGGTAGCCTGCATTTATGCAGATGCTCCGGTGTGTGATATTAAAAGCTGGCCGGGAGGTCTTTATTCAGGAAAAGGGAGCCCCGACGACTGGAAAGCTTGTTTGGAAGCCTATAACCTGGATGAGAATTCAGTTTTAGATTTTACAGATATTCCACTTAATAATGCAAAAAAAGTAGCACAGGCTGGTATCCCTGTCATTCATGTTTGCGGATTGGCCGACGATGTTGTCCCTTATGTCGAAAATACTGAAATACTGGCGAAAAATTTTGAAGATGCGGGTGGTAAAATAGAATTAATTTTAAAAAAGGGAGTTGGGCATCATCCTCACAGCCTTAAAAATCCGGGCCCATTGGTCAGGTTTATTTTAAATAATACCGTCCTGAAACAATAGAATCCGGTTTCTTCGTCATCGAAAATGTCTATTAATTATTTTGAACAAGAGTTTATTGTAATTGTTAATTGAGAATATTGTTCAATTAAAAAAACAGAACTATTATGAGTTATTATTTTAGTAAAGTTATAAACGGTAAAAGTTTTGACGAAGCCATTGAAATTATTACCGAAGAGTTAAAAAAGGAAGGATTTGGTATATTAACCGAAATTAATGTTGGGGAAACATTAAAAAAGAAACTGGATGTTGACTTTAAAAAGTATAAAATTTTAGGTGCATGCAGTCCAAAACATGCTTACCAAGCATTAACTGCTGAAGACAAAATTGGTGTTTTTCTTCCGTGTAACGTTGTTGTTGAAGAACACGAAGAGGGGAATGTTGAAATTTCTGCTGTTGATCCAATTGCATCAATGAGTGCGGTGCAGAATGAATCACTTGGGGATATTGCTGTTGAAATTCAGCAAAAGATGAAAAAGGTTATCGAAAATCTTCCCTAGTTGATTAAAATTAAGACCTTCAATTACTAACTTTTTTGTCAGGTCCCTGTAAATTTTGTTTCAAATTTTTAAATTCCCCCATCTTTAGTTTTCTTTTTTAAAAATGAATTCTATTGAATTCCGGTATACTTTTGTTACATTTAGTGAGTACTGAAAGATTATAATATTCAGTAACTAAGAGTAACTAAACAAAAACCTATTCTTATATTAAGTATGCCAAAGTCATTCAAGAAAAGATCGGGTAGACTAAGGCAGATTGCCTTGATTGTAGCTCCGGTTATAAGTTTATTAATCATTTTATTTGCCGATCTCGATTCTGAAAACAGGGAAGTAACCTATACTTTTGCTATTGCGTTTTTAATGGCTGTTTGGTGGATAACCGAAGCCATTCCTTTAGCTGCCACAGCCTTAATACCGGTAGCACTTTTCCCTTTGTTTGGTGTGGTCGATGGGAAAGTGGTTTCATCAATGTATTTTAATCACCTTATTTTTTTGTTTATTGGTGGTTTTTTAATGGCTTTTGCCATGGAACGCTGGAACCTGCACCGACGGATTGCATTAAAAATTCTGATTCTTTTTGGTGTTAGTCCCGGACGTATTTTGCTGGGGTTTATGCTGGCCACAGCTTTTCTTTCCATGTGGATGTCGAATACTGCAACAGCAATGATGATGGTTCCCATCGCTTTATCAATTATTTTAAAGCTGGAAGAAAGCCTGGGAAAAGAAAAAACCGGTAAATACAATATTGGTTTATTGCTAGGAATCGCTTATTCGGCATCCATTGGCGGAATTACTACATTGGTGGGCACCCCTCCGAATTTATCGTTTGCTCGTATTGTAAGTATTATTTTTCCTGAAATGCCTGAAATTTCTTTTGCCGACTGGTTTATCTTTGCAGTACCTGTTACCGTTCTTGTTTTTTTATCGGCCTGGTTATTGCTATTTCTTATGTACAAACCCAAAGAACGTTGGGATAATCTGCAAATTGACGACTTCCGAAAAGAATACAGAGCACTGGGTAGCCCCAAACCAGAAGAAAGAATTGTTCTTGTTCTTTTTATTATTCTTGCTTTTTTGTGGATTTTCAGGGCTGGTTTTTCTATTCAATCTGTAAATATCCCGGGCTGGTCGTCTTTGTTTAAATCACCAGGTTTTATAAACGATGGTACGGTCGCTATTTTTATTGCGCTTTTGCTTTTTATGATACCGTCAAAGACTGAAAAAGGTGAACGGGTAATGAATTGGGAAACGGCCAAAAGAATACCCTGGGGAATTGTTTTGTTATTTGGGGGAGGATTTGCACTGGCGCAGGGGTTTGTCGAGTCCGGGCTTTCAGTATGGTTTGGTGAACAATTAGCCGGATTAGCCAATGTTAAACCAATTGTGTTGACATTAGCCGATGTAACCATGATTTCTTTTTTAACTGAACTCACATCAAATGTAGCAACTACCGAAATGATTTTGCCTATTCTGGCCGGGTTATCTGTCACTATAAAAGTACATCCGTTATTACTAATGATTCCTGCAACACTGGCGGCTTCTCTTGCGTTTATGTTACCGGTGGCAACACCGCCAAATGCCATAATTTTTGGCACCAATCGAATACGTGTGAAAGATATGGTCCGAACTGGAATCTTACTCAATCTGATCGGAATTATTATTGCCACGTTGGTGATGTATTTTTGGGGAACCTTAGTCTTTGGGATTGATGTAAACGGGTTTCCTGACTGGGCTGTTGCAGCTGTAAAATAATTTCTATTTTCAGCATTCTATTTTTTAATTTCGTAATGAAATTTAATTTTAGAACAATGCTGATTTACACTTATGATGGAACTTTTGAAGGTTTTCTTACAGCGGTTTTTGATTGCTACAACAGAAGCGATTTCCCAATTGATATAATTTCCCGAAAGGGTGAGCAGAAAAATATATTTTCCGAAAATTTTGAAGTTCAGACTGATGAGAAAAAGGCAGATCGGGTATGGAAGGGGGTGCAGAAAAATATGTCAGCGCGAAACAGTCAATCTCTTTTTTATGCATTCCTTTCGGAAGAGAAAGGGATAGAAATGAAGATTTATCGGTTTATGAGAAGACTGTTTAGTGGACATTTTAGCATTGAAACCGACTTTGGTGACCCGGATGTCCTGGCTCTTGCTCAGACCTCAGGAAAAGTACGAAAAGAGGCCATGCGAATGTTACAGTTTGTCCGATTTCAGCATACTAGAGACGGGTTGTATTTTTGTGGGTTTGAACCTCGTTATGATGTAATTCCTTTGGCTGTTGAGCATTTTCGGAAACGTTTTGCCGATCAGCGCTGGCTGTTGTATGATTTAAAACGAAACTACGGAATTTTGTATGACCATGGCAAGCCGGAAGAAGTGGAAATTTCTCATAAGGAATTTAGCTCAATGACCGGGAAAGTAAATGATAATGTTTTAGAGGAAGGGGAGGAGTTTTATCAAAAGTTGTGGAAATCGTATTATACAAATATTACCATACAAGAAAGAAAAAATCTCCGGTTACAGCGCCAGCATATGCCCCGGAGATTTTGGAAATATCTTCCTGAAATAAATAATAAAAATTAGTTTTCCTGTTTTTTTGTTTTTGGCAGAATCAAATTTAAAATAATACCAACTGCGGCTGCCAGTCCAATACCAGCGAGCGAGAAATTACCGTATTGAATTACTGCACCGCCAATTCCAACGGTTAAAACTACTGAAACAATAACCTGGTTTCGTGTTTCCGAAAGATTGGTTTTTGAATCTATTAGCGTTTTAATGCCAATAGAAGCAATCATTCCAAAAAGAAGTAACATAATTCCACCCAGAACTGCTTGCGGAATGGTTTTTAGAAAACCGCTGATTTTTCCAACAAAAGCGAATACTATGGCTGTAATTGCTGCAATTCTTAATACAAAAGGATTGGTAACCTTTGTTAACGAAATAGCACCGGTAACTTCGGAATAAGTGGTGTTTGGCACTCCCCCGAAAAATCCGGCCACGGCAGTTGCAATCCCATCGCCAAGCAGAGTTTTGTTTAACCCCGGCTTTTCTATAAAGTTTTTATCGCAAACGCCACCTAGTGCATACATGTCGCCCACGTGTTCAATAATTGGGGCAATGGCAACCGGAATCATATAAAGAATAGCCTGCCAGTGAAACTTTGGTGCCGTAAATCCGGGAACCATTATCCATTTTGCTTCTGAAATAGAAGAATAATCTACCTTGCCAAGAATTAATGCTACAATATATCCAACAGCAATTCCAACAAAAACCGGAATGAGTTTTAGCATTCCTTTTCCAAAAATTACGATAATAATTGAAGCTGCCAGTGCAATTACTGCCAATACCCAGTCGGTTTTGGCCATATCAACGGCCGACGATGCCAGCGACAAGCCAATGATAATGATTACCGGTCCAACTACAACAGAAGGAAACAGGCCTTCAACAAATTTTATCCCCCTGAGTTTTACCAAAACAGAAACAATTCCATAAACCAGTCCTACTGCAATTATTCCGGATAATGTCCCTGCCCAGCCATAAAGCTTGGTAGCTTCGATAATTGGTGCAATAAATGCAAAACTGCTTCCCAAAAATGCGGGGACACTTCCTTTTGTAATCAGGTGAAAAATGAGTGTTCCGAGGCCAGCGGTGAAAAGAGCAACAGAAGGATCTATTCCAACAAGCAACGGAACTAATACTGTTGCCCCGAATGCAACAAACAGAAACTGAATTCCCAGAACGGTGTTTTTAAAGGTAAATTGATCACGGAAAGAATTTGGCTTCATCTTTATAAGGTTTTTAATTTTAGGCAAGAATAAGTTTTTCTTTTATTGCTTTCAAAAAAAGATATTAACGAAAACAATTCTCCTTGTTAGTAACGTTTGATTGAAAAAATAAACCCGCTTGTTTTTTAAGCGGGTTTATTTTTATTGAAGCAATTCTTCAGGAATCTCTTTTATTGGTTGAATTTGAATTGATTTGATAAACAATTCACTGCCTTCTGATTGTAATTGAATTTTACCTTTGGAAAGAGGCTCGATATTATTGGGGCCAAGATACTTTCCGGAATTATAATTTATCATATTTACTTTTCCGTTTACAACGTGAACAGAGGTTCGGCCAAAACAGTAAAGTTCAATTTTGTTCTATTCTCCTACCGGATTTTCATAATCACCATCTTTGGCTGCAATTTTTGTATCAGTATCTGGGACAGATGGTACTTTCCCGGCATCTTTTGAAAAGATGTATTTTCCCGCATCATTTTTAACCATTGGTATTTCACAGTACGATTTTCCCATTCGATAAGAATCACCCATATTGCCTGACATAAGCTGTAACTCGTGTGAGCTCATCCATACTCCGATACCTGCACCAAAGTCACCATAGCTATGGTAGAGAAGCCCGCTGTTTCTGTTTTTGTAAACTTTGTCTCCCCATTTAAATTCCATAACCAGATGATAATTTTCGAATTCTTTCTGGGTAGCCAGCGAAGCATTTACTTCTCCCGAGATTCTGATTACTTTTTCGCCATCCAAATCAACAACTGAAAAAAGATTTAATGGATCTTTATTTAGTCCTACTGTTTCTCCTCCTTCTTCAACAGGGCCAACCCAGGTATCCCAGCCTGTTAAATCCTGCCCGTTAAACAGAGGTAGCCATGGCTCTTCGGTAGTACAAGAGCTAGAAGTTAAAGCTAAAATTGAAATTAAAAAAAGATAAAAAGTGTTTTTCATGGTAAAAAGGTTTAGATGATAAATAAAAAAAAAACTGCCCTTCAAATATAGGACAGTTTTCTTAAATATTTTTCGTGAAGTTTTTTTGTTAACTAAACTGCTTCTGCTTCAATAATTTCTTTTGCTCTGTCTAAGATTTTTGAGTCGTCGATTAATACTATTCCGCCGTTGGGGCCCGGCTCCATATGAATTCCTACTACCGCTCCTTTTGAGTAGTTAGCGCCTCCAAAATAATTCCTGACGGTCTCTTCTGTTACTTCAAATTCTTTCGCCATTTTTTTAATTGAACCGTCAGGTAAGCTGTCTTTAATTTTGCGCAGCTCGTTAAATGTTATTTTACGCTCCATGTCTTATTAGTTTTATGTGATTATATAAAGAACTTATTGTATTTGTAAAAATAAAATTAATAATTTAATAACCTGCAAATAAAATACAGGTAATTTTTAAAAATCTTAAAATAGAATGTTAACTGTATGTAAAGTGATTTTTTAGGAGTGTTGTAAGGTCTTATTATACAGTGTTATGTGATCTGTTTTTCAGGTGTTTAACAGAATGTTTGCAAAGAAATAATTAACATTTTTTAATAGATTATAACTGGTTGTCTTCGATGCAATCGTAAATAGCCTGATGGATAGCTGTACGAATATTCAAATCGTATAATTTTTGGTTTTCGCGCGTTGGATACACCCTGTTCGACATAAAAATATACAACAATCCGTTATCCGGATCAGCCCATGCAAAAGTACCTGTAAAACCGCTGTGTCCAAAACTGTTCGGACTTGAATTTATGGCCGGGTAAGCATCTTTTAAACTATTTCTGGAATTATGAATCAGTGGTTTGTCAAATCCTAATCCTCTGCGATTGTTATTGGCTGGATATTGAATACGGATGAATTCATTTACTGTTTTTTCTGAAATATACCTTCGTCCTCCAAAATAACCTTTTTGCAGATACATCTGAAAAAGTTTGGCCAAGTCATTGGTTGTTCCAAAAAGTCCTGCATTTCCCGAAATTCCCCCCATCATTGCAGCACCTTCATCATGAACAAACCCGCGGATGGTTTCCATACGAAACAAATTATCTGTTTCAGTAGGGATAATATCTTTCATCGGGAAATATTTGTAAGGATTGTAAGTAATAGTGTAAGCTCCGAGTGGTTGATAAAACATTGTTTTAATATATTCTTCATATGATTCGCCCGTTATGTTGGCAATAATGTCGGGGTATAAATAGAAACTCAAACCGGAATAAAGATATTTGCTTTGCGGCAGTAATTTGGAATCCCGGATGGAATTAAACATTATTTTTTTGAAATGGGAGTTCATATAAAGATTTGGAGAAACACGCATGTTGAATTCCGCAGAAGGTGTATGTTTAAAAATTGATGAGCTCAGGTGTCTCTGTTTATCAAGTGTCATTTGCCAGAAAGGGATCCAGGCAGCTAAACGGGCCTGGTGTGCTAAAATTTCACGAACAGTGATATCTTTTTTGTCAGAATTTACGAAATCGGGCCAGTAACGGCTAAATGGGGCATCTAAATCTATTTTGTTTTCATCAACAAGTTTCATAATTGCCGGCAGCGGACCGGTTACTTTAGTCAGCGAAGCCCAGTCATATAAATTTTCTTTCTCAACCTCCTGGTCTTTGTCATACGTTTGGTAACCATAGCATTTATGAAAAATTACCTTCCCGTCTTTTGCGACCAGAACCTGGCAGCCTGGATAGGCTTCTTTGTTAACTCCGAGCATCGCAATAGAATCGATTTTGTGTTCCAGTAGCTCAGAATTTATGCCTACTTCCTCAGGGAGCGTATATGCCAGCGATTTATTACTTTTCACTTCAATGCTATCATTTAAATGAAAACGGGAATCGATGGTAACCGGTAACCTGCCACTTGCGTCGTTGGCTCCAAATACCAATTGTGCGGCTAGTTCCTGTGTTAATTTGTTGTTCTGGTAAGCCAAAATCAGTCCTTTTGCATTTTCTATATTCTCAAAATATTTCATTGCATAGGCATTCCCAAAGAAAACAACAATGGCGTTATTTTTATTAATAAGTTCAGAAACTGTAGTTCGTTGAATTTCAGTAGTGCCATATTGTGCTGACGGATAGAGGTTGATATCATGCACTCCCGCAATTACAAGATTGTAATCATCCATTAAAATATGAAGCCTGTCGAGATCCTTATCCGTGGCATCTTTCGGAAGATAAAAATGATCTACTACCGTGTATTTTTCAAGCATTTTTTGAAATGGAGTGATATTGTCGGCGCCTATTGAAATTGTCGCAATCCTCAAGGAATCAAGATGCTGAACCGGAAGAATGTTGTCCTTATCTTTCAGAACAGTTAATGCGCCTTTAATAAGTTGGCGGTTGGTCATTTCGTAGTAAGGTGAGTGTAGCTTTTTATCGAGAAAGGCAAGGTTTGCCGGTCGGTATTCATTCAAATTCACCCAACGCTTTAGAGCCATAATTTTGCGACATTTTGCCTCAATATCCGCAGTGGTAATTTCCCCTTTTATAATTCCATTTTTTACGGACTGAATGGCTTTGTTTAAATCTGGGACAAATTCAATCATGTCGTTTCCGGCTTTTAAAGCTTCCAGTTCTGCATTCCCATTTTCTGTTCGCACTCCGCGCATATTAATGGCATCGGTAACAATAAATCCGTTGAATCCAATTTCATTTTTAAGATAATCCGTAATTATTTTTTTTGAAAGAGAAGCTGGTGTTCCTGTATTATCGAGCGACGGAACATCGAGATGCCCCGACATAATTCCGCTAATTCCCCTTTCCGAGAGGTAACGGAACGGATAGGTTTCCAATGAGTCCATCCTTTCTTTTGTGTGCATTAGAACTGGCAGTGTTTTGTGCGAATCAGTATGTGTGTCTCCATGTCCGGGAAAATGTTTGGCAACCGGAATAATTCCAACATCCTGCATACCTTTGGCGATCTGCCAGGCTTTGTCCGCCACATTTTCCTTGTCTTCTCCAAACGACCTGAAATTAATTACCGGATTTTGCGGATTGGTACTAACGTCGGCAACAGGAGCAAAATTCATATGAATACCCATTTGTTTTAACTGATAACCAATATCGCGTCCCATCTGATAAACAAATGCATCGTATTTTACTGCACCGATAGTTTGGGCGTGCGGATATTCAACCGTACTGTCAATTCGCATTGATAATCCCCATTCTCCGTCAATAGCAATTAAAAGAGGAATTTCTGAATTTTCCTGAAATTCGTTAATCCAGGTTGCGGTTTTAAACGGAGTTCCCTGCATGACCAAAATGCCGCCCGGTTTATAATTTTTTATCTGATTTATAACCGTATTTTTACTTGCATCGTTTTGTGTCGGGTAAGCAGTAATCATCATCAACTGGGCAATTTTTTCGTCAATAGTCATACTGTCCAGTTGTTTGTTGACCCATGGATCATTCAGATACTCCAAAAACGGTGGATTTGATGCCTCCAGGTGGAATGAGTTTGTTAGAAATAGAAAGATGGCACCTGTAAATATTTTGATTACCGTATTCATAATTGTTAAATGCTTGTGGTAATATAACTTAATTTCTGTTCGTTTATTTAGTTGTTATAAAGAATAAAATTTTTCACAAGAAAATATTTTTTTCTTTTTTACACCATGTGTAACTTACCTAAATTATTTTTGTTCGTAGTTCAAATAACTGAATAAATAAAAATTTTTGGAATGTGGTAAATGTATAAGTTTTTAAAACAGATGGTAAAATTTATCGGATATTTTTTTCTTTTAGTAATTATTGGATGTACAATTGAAACTCATGCCGGGGAGTTGAAATGTGGTGCTGAACAACCTGAAAAATACATTCAATTTCTGCAAAAAAAGAATGTAGGATTGGTGGTTAATCATACTTCAATGGTAGGCGATATTCATTTAGTTGACTTTCTTATAAAGGATGAAATAAAAATAAAAAAAATATTTGCGCCTGAACACGGGTTTAGAGGAGAAGCTGCCCCCGGAGAAGAGATTCGGGGCGGAGTGGATAAAAAGACCGGGGTGCCGATTGTGTCGCTCTATGGCGAAAACAGAAAACCAACGTCAGAACAACTGAAAGACATTGATATTGTTGTTTTTGATATTCAGGATGTAGGATGCCGTTTTTATACCTATATTTCTACACTTCATTTCGTTATTGAGGCTTGTGCTGAAAACAACATTCCGTTGATTGTTTTCGATCGACCAAATCCAAACGGTGATTATATTGCCGGGCCTGTTCTGAAAAAAGAGTTTCAATCGTTTGTGGGTATGGATGCAATTCCAATCGTTCATGGCTGCACAGTTGGCGAACTGGCAAACATGATCAACGAAGAGCATTGGACTAATGCAAAAGAAATGTGCAATCTGAATATTATTCCGGTGTTAAATTACACCCATACAACCGCCTATTCTTTACCTGTTCCACCTTCACCAAATTTACCCAACGATTTGTCGGTTCGGTTATATCCCTCGCTTTGTTTTTTTGAAGCAACAAGTATTAGCGTAGGGCGTGGAACTGATTTTCCTTTCCAGGTTTTGGGAGGATTAATCCCAGAATTGGGGGATTTTAAGTTTGTTCCGAAAACAATTCCAGGGGTTGCAGTACATCCGTTGAATGAAGGGAAAACATGTTACGGGGTTGATCTTCGGGATTTAAAGTTAGAAGAAGTGCCTAAATTTACTTTAACGTATTTTCTTGATTTTTACCACAAATTCGAAAACAAAAAAGATTTTTTGACACGTGAAGCCTGGTTAAATCTTCTTGCCGGAACTGATACATTTATTCAACTTGTCCGGGATGGAAAAAATGAGCAGGAAATAAAGGCGAGTTGGCAGGAAGAATTAAATTCGTTTAAACAAATCAGAAAAAAATATTTACTGTACCCTGATTTTGAATAATTATGAGTCCTTATCTTGTTTTAGGAATAGTTCTAGGCTATTTTTTTGTTTTAATGTTTATTTCATGGCTAACTTCGAGAAACGCCGATACAGACACTTTTTTTACCGCAAATCGTAAATCGCCATGGTATTTGGTTGCTTTCGGAATGGTGGGGGCAACGCTCTCTGGTGTTACATTCATTTCTGTTCCTGGAGAGGTTGGAAATTCCGCCTTTGCTTATTTACAGTTTGTTTTTGGAAATATTGTTGGCTACTGGCTAATTGCCGGAATTTTGCTTCCTCTTTATTACAAATTAAACCTGATTTCGATCTATGCTTTTCTTGAGCAGCGTTTTGGAAAATATTCGTATAAAACCGGTTCTTTTTTCTTTCTGGTTTCAAAATTGACTGGTGCTGCTTTTCGGCTTTATCTGGTGGCAGGCGTTCTGCAAATTGCTTTTTTCGATGCTTTCAATATTCCCTTTTCAATAACTGTTGTTGTTACTATATTTTTAATTTGGGTATATACCTTTCGAGGAGGAATTAAAACCATTGTGTGGACTGATACTCTGCAAACGCTATTTCTGGTAAGTGCCGTGGTTTTTACCATAGTTGTAATTACAAAACGTATGGATTGGGATTTTGGGCGTTTATTTAGTGAAGTTTCCGGAAATAGCTATGCAAAGATTTTTATTTGGGACTGGCGTTCGGGTAACAATTTTTTTAAACAGTTTTTGGCCGGAATTTTTACAACTATTGCTATCAACGGACTCGATCAGGATATGATGCAGAAAAACCTAACTTGTAAAAACAAGAGGGAAGCACAAAAGAATATGGTAGTATTCAGCCTGTCTTTTTTAATAACTGTGGTTTTGTTCTTAAGTTTGGGTGTAATTTTATATTCGTTTGCAGAAAGTATTGGTGTTTCTGTCCCAGAAAGAACCGACGATTTTTATCCACTTTTGGCGTTAAATTATTTAGGCCTGCCAGTCGGGATTGCATTTTTACTTGGGATTACCGCTGCAACGTATTCCAGTGCCGACTCGGCGTTAACTGCTATGACAACCTCGTTTAGTGTCGATTTTTTGAATATTAGAAAATATGAAGAAAAAAAACGGAGGATAATGAAAAAATGGTCGCATCTGTTTTTTTCTTTGTTATTGATTTTTACGATTCTGTTTTTCAGAGCAATAAATAATGAAAGTATTGTGATAGCTGTTTTCCGTGTAGCCGGCTATACATACGGGCCTATTTTAGGGCTTTTCATTTTTGGGATGTATTCAAAAAGAAAGGTAAGAGATGTTTGGGTTCCTGTTATTGGTTTAGCGGCTCCTGTTATATGTTATTTTTTATCGAAATATTCAGACGTGATTTTTCATGGCTACAAGTTTGGTTTTGAACTTTTAATATTAAACGGGGGCATCACAATGTTAGGTTTGTTTATATTTTCGAAGAAATTGGTTTCTGAAAACCAATGATTGTAAATAAATGTTAAAATTTGTAAATTGAATTGTTATATTTGCGATAATAAGCAACAGGAATAATCGTTATAGTTAAAAAGTTTAACAATTGACAAAATATCTACTTCATATTCTGCTGGTAGTCTTCATTGCTATCTCATTTTTTTCGTGTGAAGATGAGAGGTATTTGAATTCCCCTGACGCCCAGTTGCAATTTTCTTTAGATACCATTGCATTTGATACAATATTTACAACTGTAGGTTCTACTACACAGCATTTTACTGTTTATAATCCGTATGAAGAGAATGTTTTAATTTCGCGAATCCGTTTGGCAGGTGGCGATTTTTCAAATTTCAGGCTAAACATAAATGGTGTTGCAGCCAATGAGGCTTATGAAGTAGAGGTGCCAGCCAGAGACAGTATTTTTATTTTTGTTGAAGTCACAATCGATCCCAACGGCCAAAATCTTCCGATGGTTGTTGAAGATTCTATCGAATTTACCACTAACGCCAATATTCAGGGCGTTAACCTTGTTGCTTATGGTCAGGATTTTAAGCTTATAAAGGGCGAAACAATTCAAACCACTACCTGGACTTCAGAAAAACCTTATCTGGTATACGATTACGTTTATGTCGACAGTACCTCAACTCTGACGATCGCCCCCGGTACTAAAATCTATTTTCACGACGAAGCCAGTTTGTATGTAAAAGGGTCAATTGTTGCCAATGGAACATTTCAGGAACCGATTATTTTTCAGTCTGATCGACTGGAAGATGCTTATAAAAATATTCCCGATCAATGGAATGGAATAATTTTGTTTTCGGGTAGCCATGATAATGTTTTTAATTTTACAACTATTAAAAATGCCAATATCGGATTGCAGGTTGGAACAATTGAAAATGAGGGTTTTGCCACAGTTGAATTGTCTAATTCCAGAATTGAGAATATGGCTTATGCCGGTATTTTTGCATTGAAGTCGAAAATAGTGGCCTATAATGATTTGATAGCCAATTGTGGATTTTATGCTGTTGCTTTGCTGATTGGAGGCGAGTATGAATTTTATCATTCGACCATTGCAAATTACTGGGGAAATTATTCACGGAAATCACGCTCTACTTCATCGCTTGTGATTTCAAATGTACTTAAAGTATCTGAGTCAGATGGTTCGAGCAACACATATCTTGGTGATTTGAGAAAAGCAACTTTTGGGAATAGTATTATTTACGGAAATAATCGGATGGAAGTTGAACTGGGGCAAAATGAGGAAAGACAGTTTAATTACCTCTTTGACCATTGTGTTTTACAAGTTCCGGATACATTTGATATTGCAAACCCAGAACGTTACAAAAATGTTTTAAAAGGGATTGAATATGATCCGCTTTTTATTGATCCTTATGAAGATTATGATTATTCGCTCGATTCTTTGTCTCCTGCGCGCGATATTGGTAGTGTGGAAATTGCTCGAATGTTTCAGCAAGATATTCTGGATAAGGATCGTTTGTCTGACGATGGCCCCGATTTAGGCGCCTTTGAATACATTCAAAAAAAGAATGAGGAGTAGTTTTTTTGTATTTCTAATTATATTTTTTATTCAATCTAATACTTGTTTCCCCCAGAGTAATAGTGATGAATTCGCTGTCTTGTTTTATAATGTAGAGAATTTATTTGATACAAATGATGAGGCAGGTAAAGAGGATGACGAGTTCACTCCCAGTGGAGATCGGCACTGGACAGACAGGAAATTGACCCAAAAATTAGTTAACATTTCAAAAGTTATTTTAGGTTCTTCCGGATTTGATGTCCCCAAGATTATTGCCTTATGTGAGATAGAAAATCGATATATTTTGGAGAGATTGTTAAATACAACTCCTCTCAAAAATTTTAATTATAAAATCATTCATAAAGAATCACCGGATCATCGGGGAATTGATGTCGCATTATTATATAACGCTGAAACTATTTATCCGCTTGAATACGATTTTTATCCGTTGGAAAATGAAAATAACGAGATAATAAATACCCGGGAGATTTTATATTTTTCAGGAATTGTAAACCAAACAGATACTTTATACTTTTTTATAAATCATTGGCCTTCCCGTTATGATGGGCTTTTGGAATCAGAACCAATGCGAAAGTTTGCTGCCAGGTTATTGAAAGAAAGAATTGATAAATTGCAGAATAAAGTTTCTAATCCTAAAATTGTTATTCTTGGCGACTTTAATGATCAGCCTGTTAATGAAAGTATTTCAGGGATTTTGGAGGCAAAAGCTATTTCTTCCGGTATGGTTGAAAATGATCGGTTGTATAACCTTTCCATTACGTGGATGAAAAAGAAAATTGGAACGTTAAAATATCAGGCGCAGTGGTCGGTTTTCGACCAGTGTATCGTTTCGGGTAGCCTGATCAAAGATACAAATGGTTATCACGTTGTTCCCGGGAATGCAGAGATAGTTTCTCTACCTTTTCTTTTTGAAAAAGATGAACGGTATGGTGGGGTGAGGCCTTTTAGAACGTATTACGGATATTCGTATAAAGGTGGTTTTAGCGACCATTTGCCTGTTTTGTTAAAATTGACATCAAATTAATTTTTCTTCTCAATGCCAAGTTCAATGGCTCTTTTTAACATGTAAGAATAGGCTTCGTCATAATTATTATGAATTTCACCTTCCAAAATAGCCTCCTTAATAGCCTCTTTGATTTTTCCAACTTCTTTACAAGGCGGCAAGCCAAATGTTTCCATTATGAGTTCCCCTGAAATGGGGGGTTGAAAATTTCGGATGGCATCTTTTTCTTCAATTTCCTTTAGTTTTTGCCTGACAATTTTAAAGTTCTCCAAATAGCGTTTCACTTTTGTTTGGTTTTTGGAGGTTATGTCTGCCTCGCAAAGTGTCATTAAATCGTCAATATCATCGCCGGCTTCAAAAAGTAAACGGCGTACTGCCGAATCAGTAACTTCTTCTTCAGAAAGAACAATTGGCCGCATGTGCAAATGAACCATCTTCTGAACATATTTCATTTTTTCGTTCAGCGGGAGTTTCATCCTTTTGAATATTTTGGGAATCATTTTGACTCCGATAAAATTGTGAGCATAAAACGTCCACCCCAGGCCATCGACAAATTTTTTTGTTGCGGGTTTTGCAATATCATGTAACAAAGCCGACCAGCGTAACCATAAATTATTGGTATTAGGTGCAATTCGGTCAAGAACTTCCAATGTGTGATAAAAATTGTCTTTATGTGCAATACCATTAACAATATCAATTCCTTTCATATAAAACAGCTCCGGGAAAATAATTTCAAGAAGCCCGGTTTCTTCCAGTAATTTGAATCCAACTGATGGCTTTTCTGCCAGAACAATTTTATTTAGTTCATCAATAATGCGTTCGGCCGAAACGATTTTTATACGGTCGTTGTTTGATGCAATAGCCTGAAGAGTTTTGGTTTCGATTTCGAAACCCAGTTGTGTTGAGAAACGTATCGCACGCATCATACGTAGCGGGTCATCAGAAAAGGTAATTGAAGGATCGAGCGGTGTCCGAATTATTTTGTTCTCCAGATCCTGCATTCCGTTGAAAGGATCTAAAAGCGTTCCAAAATTTTTTGAATTAAGACTAAGCGCCAGTGCATTAATAGTAAAATCGCGTCTGTTTTGGTCATCTTCAAGAGTTCCGTTTTCTACAATTGGTTTTCTTGAATTTCGATTGTAAGATTCTTTTCTGGCACCAACAAATTCAACTTCAAGACTTTTATGTTTTAACATGGCAGTGCCAAAATTTTTGAAAATATTTACTGCTGGTTTTGGGTGTAAATTTTGAGCAACTTTTTTTGCCAGTTCAATTCCGCTGCCCAATGTAACGATGTCGATGTCTTTCGATGATCGTTTTAAAAACAAGTCGCGTACATAACCCCCGATAACATATGATTCCTGTTGCATTTCATCACTTGCATCCGAAACAATTTTAAATATTTTGATTTTCAGTCTTTTATCCATCCTTCTGACAAAATTTGTAACTTTACTTGCAGATAACTGCCACGTGTTAAAAAATTGTGACAAAATTACAACTATTTCAATAAAACAAGAGCTTAATTTTAATGTATGGATAAATGGTATTATTTTTGAATTAACATATGTATATTATTAGATATTTAAATAATTTAAAATTATAAAATCATGTTGGAACATTTAACAAAAGAAACTTTCAAGGAAAAAGTATTTAACTGGGAAGCGAATAAAGAATGGAAATATGAAGGTTCTAAACCTTGTATGATTGACTTTTATGCTGACTGGTGTGGACCGTGTAAAATGGTGGCTCCGGTCTTGGAAGAGTTACAGAAAGAATATGGAGATAGTATTGTAATTTATAAGGTGAATACGGAAGAACAACAGGAATTAGCAGGTATGTTTGGCATTCAGAGTATACCGTCTCTTCTATTTGTCCCTACAGAAGGACAACCGCAAATGGCAATGGGAGCACTTCCGAAACCTACTTTCGAAAAGGCGATTGCTGATGTACTGAAAGTTGAAAAACCCTTGGTTAATTAATACAATCGAGCGTCTTTTCCAGCTGAATTCCGCGAGAACCTTTTATTAGAATTGTTCCCGTATTTATCGGATTTTTAATAAGGTATTCGCAGAGTTGATTTACATTGTCAAAAGTTATTCGATTGAAACTTTTAGCTATGTCAGAAAATGTTTTTCCTACAAGAAAAACATTTTTTGTTGGTTGATTTTGAATAAGCTCAAGGATATTTTTGTGCTCTTGTTCCGAGTAGGAGCCAAGTTCAAGCATATCTCCAAGTATCAAATAATGGTTGTCTTTACCTGAGTCGGAACTCAGGAAACTTTTTATAGATGCCTGCATACTTGTAGGATTTGCATTGTAAGCATCCATTATTATTTTAATTTCTCCCTTTTCAATCAGCTGCGAACGAATGTTTGATGGTTTGTAATTTTTTATTGCCTGTTGAATTTTTAGTGGCTCAATTTGAAAATAATTTCCGATACATGCGGCCGCAAGAATATTTTCGAAATTGAAATCTCCGATAAGATTCGTATTCAGGTATAAAACTCCTTTCGGGAAATTAGCCTTTACATGTACAAATGGAGGTGACTTAATTAACTCTCCGTTAAAATTGTTTCCGTGTGTCCCAAAGGTTACTTTATTTTTTATGGCAGCAGATAATTCGGTTAGAATTTGATTTTCACCATTGAGAAAAATAGTTCCGTTTTTATTCTTAATATGAATGTAGAGTTCTGATTTCGTTTTTTTTACGCCTTCAAATGAGCCAAAACCTTCCAAATGGGCTTTCCCTATGTTTGTAATTATTCCATAATCGGGATCGGCAATGGCGCAAAGTTCTGCAATTTCACCCGGATGGTTGGCTCCCATTTCAACAATGCCAAATTCGGTTTCTTTATTCATTGAAAGCAATGTTAAAGGAACTCCGATGTGATTGTTGAGATTTCCCTGGGTAAAAGTTATTTTAAATTTTTGTGAAAGTACTTTGGCAATTAATTCTTTGGTCGTTGTTTTTCCATTGGTACCGGTTATCCCTAAAATGGGGATTCCTAGATTTTTTCTGTGTAGATGAGCCAAATCCTGAAGTGATTTTAATACATCTTCAACTAATAGGATGTTATCGGAAGTTTTATACTCTTCCTCGTCGATAATTGAATACAAGGCCCCTCTTCTCAGTGCTTCTTCTGCGTATTGATTTCCATTGAAGTTTTCTCCCTTCAAAGCAAAAAAGAGATTGTTTTCTGTAATTTTTCTACTGTCGGTGGTAATCCCGGAGGCCTGTAAAAATAAACTGTATATTTTGTTAATAGTTGTCATTTGTTACAAAAATAAAAACCTTTCATCAATATTGATGAAAGGTTTTTTGTATGATCTGTTATTCTTTTTTAAAATCCTTCAGGGCTTCCAACACGAGTCATCGCACAACGGAACCCCAGGTCATTCTGCGCTTTGGTTTGTTCAAGATATCTTCTTGTTCCGGGCACGAGCCAATATGGCCGGTCTTTCCACGAACCACCTTTGTAAACACGTACTTCATCAGTTATTAAAGAAGAAAATGCACCAGGGCGATCATCCTGAACATACATACTCTGTGTAGATGTATTTTCTGCAGAATTCCAGTTATCTCCTTCAAGGAGTTGTGAATTTACATCGCCATCTTCAAAATTTCTATAATCGGCAATTGTGTCTTTAATTAATTCACCATACTCATTTCTCATCAGGGAACCATCAGCATCTCTTCTGTATTCTGTTATAACGTTTCCTCGGAAAGGTTGAAATTCTTCTACATCTAAAAACGATAATGGACGATAAACATCAGCAACCCATTCGTTCACATTTCCAGCCATACAATATAGTCCGAAATCATTTGGGTCGTATGAGAAAACGGGGGCAGTAATGTCAGCATTATCGTTCAGGCCTCCGGCCATACCCATCATGTCGCCACGTCCGCGAACAAAGTTAGCTTTCATTCTTCCTTTACCATCTTTTGATGACTCTCTCAAATATGTTCCATTCCATGGATAAATATTTCTTTCAGTAAGCAACTCTCCGTCAACATTCCCTATTAATCCGTACGCCGCGTATTCCCATTCCGCTTCGGTTGGCAATCTGTAACTTGGCAGCGCAATTCCATCTTCCCATTTTAACCTGCGGGTAGTTCCATCGGCATTTTCAATTTGAGATTCACCTTCAGTGCCCTGATATAATCCTGCAAGATAAGTATCGGTGGTGAATACATTCTGGCCACTTTGGGTATTGTCGTGTTGAAGAATTCCTTTGTCGACAAGGATTTGTTCATTAACCCTGTCTGTACGCCATGCACAATAAGCTTCAGCTTGCTCCCATGTTATCCCAACTACAGGATAGTCACTGTAAGCCGGATGCCTGTAGTAGTTATTAACGTATGGTTCGTTATAAGCTAATTCAGATCTCCAAACCATGGTGTCTGGAAGCGCAGCTTCAAGTTTTTGCCTGTCTCCAGGATAAACATGACTTAACCAATGAGTATATTCCCTGTAATCCTGATTGGAAACTTCTGTTTCATCCATATAAAAAGAAGCAACTGTAACTCGTCTTGGATAATTGTCCCATTTATACATTACATCCTGCTCAACTCTTCCCATGGTAAAGGTACCACCTTGAATAAATACTAATCCCGGACCGGCCTTTTGTTCATACCCTGATTCATAGGGTATATTCCCTGTTTCGTCTGAATTATACGCCCATCCTGTAGTACGGGAAACATCTTTGCTTCCTTTCCCTCCAAATAATCCACATCCTGAAAGGAATGCGGCTAAAAACACTACAAATAAAGTTTTTAGCTTCATTGATTTTACTTTTTTCATTATATACTGATCGTCACAAATATAACTATTTTGTGTAATTCTTATTGTTTTAAATTTTCAATATTTTTCTAAATCCTAAGAACGGATGTATCTTTAGCCCTGATTATGTTAGAATAGTTTTGTATAGTTAACACGAGTTTGCACTGCAATATTTATTTTAACATGGCGTTTTAACTTTATCAATTTTTTAATTTGATGAAAAAATATTTACTTCTTCTTGCTATATTTATTGTTGGTTTTTCAGCAAACGATGTTCAAAGTGAGTTTATTGTTCTCAACTGGACCAAAGTTACTTCTGAATCTGGTTTTGAGTCTGCCGTTTGTTATACTTTTCCCGGTGCCGTTTATTCTTCTGAAAACAATAAATTACCCTATTTTTCAAAAATATATAGTCAGTCTGGTTCTCGATCTGGATTTGAATTTTCGATCGAAAATCTTCATTTTGAAGAGGCTAAGGATAGTTTGGACGCTGGCGTTTTAAAACTCATTTCTTCTGAAATACAAATAGAATCTGTTGTTTTAAAATCAGGCGATACATACAAAACAGAAGTTAAATTTTTACCATTAAAAAAAGAGGGTGAGAAATTGTTTCGTTTAACCAGTTTCAACCTGAAAAAAATTCCTATTCAACAAAAGAAAGCAACAATTTCCGAACATGAATGGAAATCCCAGTCGGTTTTGAGTAATGGAAAATGGTTAAAAATAAAGACATCGGGGAAAGGGATTTATAAAATTCCATACTCAATTTTATCCGAATGGGGATTTTCTGATCCCTCGAAAGTAAATGTGTATGGAAATGGTGGAGAACAACTATCGGAAGAACCGGGAAAAATAACTTACGATGATTTACAGCAAAACACCATTTGGACGGATGTTAATAATGGCGAAAACTGCTTGTTTTTTTACGAGCCGGGTAATATTGAATGGACTGTGGATGATGAAGGAAAATTTTTCGAGCACAAAAATCATGATTATTCAAATAATGGGTTTTATTTTTTAACCGAAGATGTTGGCACAACTAAAACAGCTCAGATAGCGGAAGGAGTAACAGCAATACCAACGAATAAAATTACCGCATTTGAAGATTATGTTTTATATGAAAAAAACGCTGTTAATCTTATATCTTCAGGGAAACAATGGTTTGGCGAAAGATTTTCTCATACCCAATCACACAACTTCAGTCTTTCTTTAAAGGGAATTGATAATTCAAAAGATGCTTATATAAAAATAAATG
Organism: uncultured Draconibacterium sp.; assembly: GCA_963677235.2. Classification (GTDB taxonomy): domain Bacteria; phylum Bacteroidota; class Bacteroidia; order Bacteroidales; family Prolixibacteraceae; genus Draconibacterium. The sequence goes on from CAXXPP010000001.1 coordinate 640,676, forward strand.
CAGCCGCAAGATCTTATCAGTCTTCTAAATTGAAGGTGAAAGCAAATTCCGAGAGTTTAGATGAAATTGATTTTGCAAATGTAAATACAGAAGATCAGACAAGTTTATACGCAAGTGAAAGTAACAAGCGTATTTCGTATAGTACTGAAAGCGAAGATTTGAAACTTGATTTAACATTTGCAGGAAGCAATGCCAGTGCAATTGCCTGGCTTGATTATATAGAAGTAAATTATTCGCGGAATTTGGATTTAAGTGAAGGTACGATTTTTTTTAGGGACTTAGAATCATTGGGAGAAGGAAATATCGTTGAATTTGAGATTCAGTCATCCACTCCTTCTGCAAGGGTTTTCGATGTAACGGATGGAAATAATGTTTTGGAGATCCCGACTGAAATCAATGGTAATCAGTTAAAAATAGTAAGGCCCTCAGAAACACTGAGAGAATATGTGGCATTTAATCCGAATGCTGAATTTGCTGAACCTGAGCTGGTTGGAGATGTTGAAAACCAAAACTTACACGGAATATCAACCCCGGAGTTTTTAATTATTACCAACCCTGCGTTTTTAAATTCAGCGAATGAATTGGCTCAGTTTCATGAAACCCACGACGGATTGAAAACGGAAGTAGTTGTTTCAACAAAAGTTTACAATGAATTTAGCTCAGGGCATTTTGATGCTACTGCGATCCGGAATTTTATAAAAATGTTTTATGACCGGGGAAATACATTAAAATATATTTTGTTATTTGGTGATGGTAGTTTTGATAATAAAAATATTACGGCAGGGAATTTTAATTTCATCCCGACTTATCAGTCCTTAAATTCATTAAATCCGATTAGTTCATTTATAACTGACGATTATTATGTGCTTTTAGACGATGGGGAGAGTGTTTACAAAGGTGCTGTTGATTTAGGGATCGGACGGATTCCGGCCTCAACACAATATCAGGCTCAACTGGTTGTCGATAAAATAAAGAATTATCATTCTCCTAAAGCCCTGGGGAATTGGCGAAATACAATTTGTTTTATTGGTGATGATGAGGACGGGAATATCCACATGATGGATTCGGAGAAACTGGCTGACATGGTGAATGAAAATCATAAGGAATTTGTGACCGATAAGATTTACTTTGATGCTTTTCCCCAGCAAACAACTACCTCTGGAGAAGAATATCCTGATGTTACCGAAGCTATAAATAAACGGGTACAGGATGGTGTGTTGATATTAAATTACGTTGGACATGCCAATAATAGGGCGTTGGCCCATGAAAAAGTTCTGGATATAAGTAACATTAATTCGTGGTCGAATTCAAATACACTACCCATTTTTGTTACGGCAACGTGTGAATTTAGTCGTTTCGATGCCAATGAGATGTCAGCCGGCGAGAGTATTTTATTTCAGGAAAACGGAGGGGGAATCGGGCTTTTTTCAACAAGTCGGGTGGTTATATCTGGTCCCAACTTTTTATTAAGCAGGAGTTTTTACAGCTACGTTTTTGAACAGGATGAAAATGGGGCTCATTACAGGTTGGGAGATGTGATGCGTTTGGCGAAAATAAATACATCAGAATCAACTAATAAACGTAATTTTAGCTTGCTTGCCGATCCTGCATTACAACTTTCATACCCTGCATATAAAGTAGTAACAACTACCATAAATAATCAGGACGCAATGTCTGTTATTGATACAATTGGTGCATTGCAAAAAATTACTGTATCGGGTTATATTTCTGATTTCACAGGAGAAAAACTTAATAATTTTTCAGGAGAAATTATTCCTACTGTTTATGATAAGGCTATTGAAATGGAAACATTGGGAAATGCCGGTGGCAGTCCATTTGAGTTTGAAGTTCAGGAAAATGTGCTTTATAAAGGTGTTGCAAGTGTTACAAATGGTGAATTTACATTTAGTTTTGTGGTGCCAAGAGATATTTCATATAATCTTGGTTATGGTAAGATTATTTATTATGCTGAAAATGAAGAGACAGATGCAAGCGGTGCTTTTGAAAACTTTGTAATTGGCGGAGGGGGCAGCGATGTTTCCGACATTCAGGGCCCAGATATTCAGTTGTATTTGGATTCTGAAGATTTTGCTTCAGGAGATAAAACCAGTAATAGCCCTTTGTTATTGGCTTTTCTTTCAGACGAAAATGGCATAAATACTGCAGGCACAGGCATCGGTCATGATATTACAGCGGTTTTAGATGATGATTATTCCAATGTTTTTATTCTGAATAAATATTATCAGGCAAATACCGATGATTATACCAGCGGGGCAATTCAGTTTCCATTTTCAAATCTTACTCAAGGGAAACATAAGTTAACACTAAAAGCCTGGGATGTAGCAAACAATTCTTCAGAAGTAGAAATCGAATTTGAAGTTTCCGGGGGATTTTTTATTTCTAATGTAAATAATTATCCCAACCCGATGCGCGATTATACATATTTTGTTTTTGAGCACAATCAATCAGGAGCTACTTTTAATGCACTAATAGAAGTTTTTGATATGCAGGGGAGAAGGATTGATTATATTCAAACTGAAGTTGGCTCAAGCGGATTTGTAAGCAACCCGATTCGCTGGGACTTAAGTGAATTGAAACTTGAAGCAAGAAAAGGAATTTATTTTTACCGGATTACAGCACAAAATAATAAAGGTATAATCGCCTCTAAATCAGGTAAACTTGTTATTTCTTATTAATTTTTTTGGAGATGAGTAATTTTTCGTAAAAGAAACCGTTCTCTTTTTTAGTTTAACTATAGCAACAAAGACAAATATTATATCTTTGCAGCGCTCAATTTTAAAAATATTATGATCAAACAGTTACGATTACTTTTTATTTTTACCCTTGCAATTGCTTTGGCGGAAAATGTAAATGGACAGGCAACAACATCAGGGGCAAATACTATAACTACCGCGGTACCGTTTTTATCTATTACACCGGATTCGAGGGCAGGTGGTATGGGTGATGCAGGTGTTGGTACTACTCCCGATGTGAATTCGCAACACTGGAACCCTGCAAAATATGCTTTTGTTGAAAATGATATGGGGGTTGGTTTGTCTTATTCTCCATGGTTACGGGCTTTGGTAGATGATATTAACCTCGCCTATCTGGTAGGTTATAAAAAATTGGACGATGTTCAGACATTGAGTGCTTCTTTGCGCTATTTCTCGTTAGGAAGTATTCAATTTAGAGATGCTTACGGAACTCCGGGAATGAGTGCTAATCCCAATGAATTTGCTATCGATTTTGGCTATACACGTTTATTGTCTGACATATTTTCAGGCTCTGTTGCAGTTCGTTACCTTCGGTCGGATTTAACAAACGGGCAGTACAACGAAAGTACAGGTCAAACTCATGCAGGGAATTCTTATGCCGCAGATGTTGCTTTTTATCTTTATAATGAATTCAGAGCAAGCGGGCATAATAATATAATTTCAGCAGGGGTTAATATTCAAAATATTGGAGCTAAAATTTCTTACGACGACGGGCTTACAAAAGACTTTATTCCTACAATGTTAAGATTAGGGGCGGCTTATACAACTGAACTCGATGATTACAACTCATTTATGTTTACTTTTGAAGCAAATAAGTTGTTGGTTCCAACACCGCCCGAAGATACAACAAGTTACGATCCGGGTGATGTTATTTATCCGGGAGGAATTAACTCGGATGTTGGTGTAATTTCCGGAATTTTTAAATCGTTTGGTGATGCGCCGGGTGGACTCTCGGAAGAACTTCAGGAAGTTAATTTTTCTGTAGGTGTGGAATACTGGTATAATAAACAGTTTGCCTTACGCGCCGGATATTTCTACGAAAATGAAAATAAAGGTAACAGAAAGTTTATTACCGCAGGAGCTGGATTAAAAATGAATGTTTTTGCGCTTGATTTTTCATATTTGTTGCCAACACAGCAGAACCATCCATTGGCAAATACACTGAGATTCTCGCTTACTTTCGATGTTGATGCGTTTGGTAATCAGCGACGATGATTTACCGAATAGGACAAGGATATGATGTACACCGCCTTGCTGAGGGAGAAACCCTGTGGCTTGGCGGTATTTTAATTCCTCACTACAAAGGAACTGTAGCGCACTCAGACGGGGATGTGCTTATTCATGCTATTTGCGATGCTATGCTTGGGGCGGTTAAACTAGGTGATATCGGAACAAATTTTCCGGATACTTCCGACGAGTATAAAAATATTGATAGTAAAATTCTTTTGAAAAGATCGGTTGAACTGGTAAAGAGAAAAGGATTTGAAATTGTAAATATAGATGCAACAATCAGTGCCCAAAAACCAAAGCTGAAACCACACATCCCATCTATGGAAAAAATCATGGCAGAAGTTCTGGAAATCGCAGAAGATCAGATTTCTGTTAAAGCTACTACAACCGAAAATTTAGGTTTTGAAGGCCGGGAAGAGGGCATTTCCTCCAGCGCAGTTGTTTTGGTAAAAAAGATCTGAAAGTGGAGAATAAAAAGACGTTGGTTATTGGTGCCAGTACCAATTTGGAACGGTATTCAAATATGGCAATTCGTGCACTTCGACGGCATGGAAATGATGTAGTGGCCTTAGCGAAAAGAAATGGTAAGGTAGCCGATGTTGCTTTTTTAACCACATTCCCTTCTCAGCAACAAAACATACATACGGTAACTATGTATATCGGACCGCGAAATCAACCGGAATATTACAACCTTATTTTATCATTAAATCCGGCACGGGTGATTTTCAACCCAGGAACAGAGAATAATTTGTTCGCGCAAAAATTGAAAGAAAAAGGAATTGAAACTGTTGAGGCTTGTACTTTGGTTATGTTGAGTATAGGTCAATATTAAATTTAAGTTTGGAATATGTTTACAGAATTACATTCGTTTGATGAATTTTTGAAGCTAAAAGAAGAAGAACCTGCTTTGCTGGCTTATTTTTCGACCAATTCATGTAGTGTTTGTAAGGTGTTGAAACCCAAAGTAGCAGAACTTGTAGAGGCCGAGTTTCCTGAAATAAAACTTGTTTATATTCAATCAGATCTCTTGCCGGAGATTGCTGCCCAAAATCAAGTATTTGCCGCCCCAACAATTTTGATCTTTTTTGAAGGCAGGGAGACCATTCGTAAGAGTAGAAATATTGGAATTAGCGAACTTCAACGTGAAATAGCGAGACCCTATTCTATTATATTTTCAGAGTAATTAGAAATAAAATCTAATTCTTATCCTGAATATTTGATATTACAATTCAATTGATTTTCCTCTTTTTCTATATTCAGCTTTTTGATTGTGGGGTTCATTTTTCTTAGCATTGGAAATTATTCTGTAAAAATCATCAGACTATTGACTGATAAGCTGAACTGGTTTTATTGGGGAAATAAAAAAAATCCGGCATGCAAATATCTTTTCTGAACTCCAAATGTTTGATGGCGGTTTATCCTGTTGAAATTGTAATCTTTATTTCGAGTATGGATTATGTTTGCATTCCGGTAAAGCTTGAAATCCCGGCAAAGAGTCCTGCAAAAATCATTATTATAAATGTGAGTAAGTAAAGAGCGAGAATAATAATCATAAAAATGCCAATAAAACGATAAAGTGATTTGAGATTATAAAATGCCTTGACAAATTGATTCTGATTCTTTTGTGTTAAAGCCGTTTTAATCCCTGTTGAAAACCGGTACAGATAAAGAATTGGTATGAGGTAGATAGCTCCTATTACAAGATAAATTATTCCAATTAAGAAGGACGGGAACGGCATACCTCCAAAACTTTCTTTAGGAAGAAAGGCAAAAACGATACTCATAATAAAGCCGGCAATTACCATCAAACCCATAAAAACAAATCCCATTATGGCTAAGAATTTTCCCCATTTTCCAGCTTCATTTAAATATGTTGTAACCTCGTTGCTTATTTCCAGCTTTTTTTCTTGCTGCTCGATTTCCCTTTCGTCTGGCTGTATATGATCCATTTCCTGATGCTCTGTACTCATTTTTTTTGATTTTTGTTATTAATCATTAAAGGTAGTTTTTTTATAATGTGCAATACAACCCCAAAATTTTATTCTGATAGCTATTCTGGAGAATATTTCCGTATTCAAAAAACTGAATTATTTAAAACAGCTTATCCAGTAATTCTTCATCTGTTGTGCTTGGGAGTGTAACTTTTAAATCCGGGTTTTGTTCCATGGCCAGCTGAATGGCAAACTTTGCTGACGGGTTTTGCGCCCAACCCCGGCGGGCAATGCCGTTGTTTACATCCCAGTGAAGCATCATTTTAATTTTCCGGTCGGATTCTTTAGAACCGTCTATAGTCAAGCCAAATCCTCCGTTGATAACTTCACCCCAGCCAACACCGCCTCCGTTATGCAGCGATACCCATGTTGCGCCACGGAAACTGTCTCCTGCAAAATTTTGTACTGCCATGTCCGCAGTTAATGCAGAGCCATCGTAAATGTTTGATGTTTCTCTGTAAGGAGAATCAGTACCCGATACATCATGATGATCGCGTCCTAAAACGATAGGTGCTGAAATTTTTCCTTTTTTTATCGCTTTGTTAAATGCTATTGCAATTTGAGTGCGGCCGTTGCAATCGGCGTATAAAATTCTTGCTTGAGAGCCGACTACTATCTGGTTTTTTCCCGCTTCTTCTATCCAATGAATGTTGTCTTGCATTTGCATTTTTATTTCATCAGGAGCAGTTTTTGCGAGTTGAGTCAGTACTTCAGCAGCAATTTTGTCACTGGTTTCCAAATCTTCTGGTTTTCCAGATGTACACACCCAGCGGAAAGGACCGAAACCATAATCGAAAAACAATGGCCCCATAATATCCTGTACATATGAAGGATAAATAAATTCACCTTGGCTGTCAATTATGTCTGCTCCGGCACGACTTGCTTCCAACAGGAAAGCATTTCCGTAATCCCAAAAATACATGCCACTGTCAGCAATTTTATGAATTGCCGCAACATGTCTTCTTAATGATTCATATACTTTTATTTTGAATATTTCTGGGTTATTGGCCATCAATCGGTTTGATTCCTCAAATGACAAGCCTGCAGGATAGTAACCACCTGCAAAAGGATTGTGTAACGAGGTCTGGTCAGAGCCCAAATCAATTTTTATATTTCGTGCGGCTAGTTCTTCCCATAAGTCAATTATATTCCCCTGGTAGGCGAGTGATACGGCTTCCTTGTTTGATTGAGCTTCCTGCATCCTTTCGATTACCTGGCTCAAATTGGTGTAAACTTCATCTACCCATCCTTGCTTATAACGTTTTTCAACAGCGTCTGGATTGATTTCGGCTATAACACATACCAGCCCTGCAATTACTGCGGCTTTGGGTTGTGCCCCCGACATTCCTCCCAAACCACTGGTGACAAAAATTTTACCTTTTGTTTCACCTGAAGAATGTAAACGCGCTGCATTCATTACTGTTATAGTGGTTCCGTGTACTATTCCCTGTGGTCCAATGTACATGTATGAACCGGCTGTCATTTGTCCGTATTGAGTTACGCCAAGCGCGTTAAATTTTTCGTAATCATCTTTCGAGGAATAATTGGGGATCATCATGCCATTTGTAATAACCACGCGTGGCGCATCCGGATGCGACGGGAACAGTCCCATCGGATGTCCAGAATACATCGCAAGCGTTTGATTATCTGTTATCTCTGATAAGTATTTCATGGTTAACCTGTATTGTGCCCAATTCTGAAAAACAGAACCATTACCGCCATAAGTAATCAATTCGTGTGGGTGTTGAGCTACAGCAGGATCCAGGTTGTTTTGGATCATTAACATGATTGAGGCTGCTTGTTTCGATTTTGCAGGATATTCGTTGATGGAACGAGCGTACATTTTATAGTCAGGGCGAAAGCGGTACATATAAATTCTTCCAAACTGATTTAGTTCATCTAGAAATTCCTGCGCCAGGATATAATGAAATTTTTGGGGAAAATAACGGAGAGCATTTTTTACCGCCAGCTTTTTTTCTTTTGAAGTTAGAATATCCTTTCTCTTGGGGGCATGACTTATTTTTGTATCATACGGTTTAGGTTGGGGTAATTCTTCCGGGATTCCTTCCGAAAGTGCTATTTTAAAATTTTCCACTGTCATGATTAATATTTTGTTTTATCCTTTCTCCGAAATAAATGCTCCTTTTTCTTGTCCGGTTTGACGTTTTTTATGCATTAAAAGAGAAAAGAATGAAATATAACGGCAAATTATAGCCTTTCCCCGATAAATCCACTGATTTTTTGCACAATTTATAAATATTTGTATCTGTTAAAATAAAAATGGAATTATGAAAAGAATATTAGTAGTGATGCTGGCTGTTATTTCAGCTTTTTTATTCTCGAGTTGTGGATATAATAAGATGGTAGAAATGGATGAACAAGTTTCTTCCTCATGGTCGCAGGTGGAAAATGTTTACCAGCGGCGGGCTGATTTAATTCCAAACCTGGTTAACACTGTAAAAGGATATGCCTCACATGAACAGGAAACGCTGGAAGGAGTGATTGAAGCACGTTCGAAAGCAACATCGGTAAATGTAAATCCTGAAAATTTGAACCCCGAAACCTTACAGCAATTCAATCAGGCACAACAAGGGTTGTCTTCTGCATTGAGTCGTTTAATGGTTGTTGTAGAACGTTATCCCGATTTAAAAGCCAATCAGAGTTTTTTAGATTTACAGGCTCAATTAGAGGGAACTGAAAACCGGATTGCTGTTGAGCGTAGAAAATTTAATGAAACCACACAAACTTATAATGCTTACATTCGCAAATTTCCACGGGTAATTTACGCCGGGTGGTTTGGATTTGATAAAAAATCGTATTTCGAAGCACAACAAGGTGCAGAAAAAGCTCCTGAAGTTCAGTTTTAAAGGAAGGAAGAAAAAATGAGTGTTTACAAATATTTTTCTGAAGAGAATAAATTACAAATTTCAAATGCAATCCGGGTGGCGGAAACAAATACTTCCGGTGAAATCCGTGTTCATATTGAAAAACATTGTAAAGATGACGTACTCGATAGGGCTGCCTATATTTTTGATAAGCTCGAAATGCAAAAAACAAAGTTGCGCAACGGCGTACTTTTTTATTTAGCTGTTGAAGATAAAAAATTTGCCATATTAGGTGACGCTGGTATAAATGAAAAAGTACCTGAAGACTTTTGGGAAGAAATAAAAAATGAGGCAATTGAAAAATTTAAAGAGAACAGATTTGCCGATGGTTTGGCCGATGGAATAATTAAGGCCGGAGAACAATTAAAAGTTCATTTCCCATACCAGGATGACGATATAAACGAACTGCCAGACGAAATTTCATTCAATGATAAATAGGAGGAACAATGAAGAAAACAATCACATTAATACTGCTTTTTGTTGGGTTAGCAGTTTCAACGTTTGCTGAAATACCTGAAAGACCTAATCCTCCACGGCTGGTAAACGATTTCGCAAATGTTTTAAACCGAGATGAATATAACCAGTTGGAGTCAACACTGGAACAATTTGCCCGTGAGACGTCCACACAGATTGTAATCGTAACTGTAAAAGATTTGGAAGGTTATGATCCCGGTGATTATGCATTTCGGCTTGGAGAGAATTGGGGAGTTGGGCAGAAAGGAAATGATAATGGTATCGTTATTTTATTAAAGCCAAAGGAAGCCAGTAGCAAAGGACAGGTTTTTGTTGCAACGGGCTATGGTTTAGAAGGTGTTTTACCTGATGCGGTGGTTAACAGTACTGTTGTTGATAATGAAATGATTCCGCATTTCAAAGAAAATAATTATTACAAAGGGCTGGCCAGTGGTATAAAAGTAATTATGGATATTACCCGAGGCGAATATACAGCAGAGCAGTACCAGGAATATTATGGACAGGAGAGGGGGGGAGGCCTTCCAATTCTTTTCTTTATAATTATATTTTTTGTTGTATTGCCGATTTTACGTGGACGACGCCGCCGGTTTTATTCCCCGGGAAGAAGTTTACCTTTTTGGCTGGCAATGGGAATGATGTCGGGAGGAGGTTCACACCGTGGATCATTTAATAATTTTTCTTCTGGCGGTGGCAATTTTGGAGGATTCGGTGGTTTTGGCGGTGGAAGTTTTGGCGGCGGCGGAGCCGGTGGAAGTTGGTAGGATTTAGAATATTTTTCAATATAAAACCGTTTCCGGAAAACTGGAAACGGTTATTTTTTGCATAAAAAAAGCCGCCCCAAATTTATTGAGCCGGCTTTTGTATTTTTTATGAATTTATTCCGCTTCTACTACATTGTTGATGTCCTTGTCCACCAAAATACGTCCGCAATATTCGCAAACAATAATTTTTTTGCGGCTAGCAATATCCAAATGTCTCTGTGGCGGAATTTTGTTAAAACAACCACCGCAGGCATCGCGCTGGATAGTTACAACAGCCAGACCATTGCGGGCATTTTTGCGGATACGTTTAAAAGCGGTCAGTAACCTTGGTTCAATGAACAATTCAATTTTTTCTGATTTTGTTTTTAATTTTTCTTCCTCAATTTTTGTTTCCTCTGTAATTTCTTCCAGCTCCTTTTTTTTACGATCCAAGTCTTCTATTCTGTCTTTCAGTAATTTTTCCGACGAAGACATGGTTTCTTTTTTCTCTGCCATTTCCGTAGTGAACTCTTTTATTCTCTTTTCAGAAAGCTGAATTTCGAGATTCTGGAATTCAATTTCTTTAGAAAGTGAGTCAAACTCACGGTTGTTCCGAACATTATTTTGTTGTTCGGTATATTTAGTAATTAAGGCCTGCGAATCTTTAATCGCAATTTTTTTGTTGCTAATTGCCGTATCGAGGTTTTTAATATCTTCTTCCAAATTTTTTAACCGGGTTCTTAATCCGGCGATATCATCTTCCAAATCCTGAACCTCCAGCGGAAGTTCTCCCCGCAGTGTTTTTATTTTATCAATTTCTGAAACAACACTTTGTAACTCGTGCAAAGCGCGTAGTTTTTCTTCAATAGAAATGTCTTTGTCTTCTTGCCTTGAATATGGTGCATTCATCGCTATGTAATGTTAAATTTTTAACTAAAAAACTAGAAGTAAAAAACCGGGTTGGTGTTCACTTCCGACAAACGGACTGCAAATTTAGGGAAATTTTTCGTAAGTAATTCATAAAAAAGATCTTTAGTGAATTGTTCACTTTCAAAATGTCCGATGTCAGCTATTACTATTTTATTTTCTGCATCAAAAAACTGGTGGTACTTAAAATCGCCGGAAACAAAAAAATCAGCTTTCGCTGCAATTGCATTATTTAATAAAAAAGAACCTGCTCCGCCGCAAACTGCCACTTTTTTTACAGGTCTGTTTTTCAGCTTTGTATGTTTGATAACTCCGGTTTTAAAAGTCTTTTTTAGTAATTCTAGAAATTCTTTTTCGGTTTTTTCTTCAGGAAGTGTTCCAATCATCCCCATTCCTGTTTTCTCAAAACTATTCTCCAGCGGATAAATATCGTAAGCTACTTCCTCGTAAGGATGAGAGTTTAACAACTCACTAATTACTTTATGTTGCAGATAACCGGGGAAAATGGTCTCAAAACGGATTTCTTTTTCGTAATGAATTTGGCCTTTTTCTCCTACAAATGGATTGGTATTTTCGTTTCCCCTAAAACTTCCGGTTCCTTCCAGATTGTAACCACACGAATCATAATTGCCAATACTTCCTGCTCCTGCTGCAAATATTGCTTCCTTTACTTTATTGGCATGTTCTGTTGGAATAAAAGTAACCAGCTTTTTTAATTGTCCTTTTAGTGGTTGAAGTACTTTGCTGTTTTGTAATCCGATTTTTTCACAGATTTTTGAATTAACTCCACCGGTAATACTGTCGAGGTTAGTGTGTGCTGCGTAAATAGCGATATTATTTTTAATTGCTTTTATAATGGTCCTTTCTACATAATTTCTACCAGTGATTTTTTTTAACCCGGAAAAAACAATTGGGTGATGTGCAATAACAAGCTGTGCTTTTTTGCTAATCGCTTCGTCAACAACTTCTTCTGTTACATCAAGTGTTATAAGTATTGAATTGATTTCTGAATTTTCAGAACCAATTATTAGTCCGGAATTATCATATGATTCCTGCAGCTGCAAAGGAGCAAGCTCTTCAAAAAAACGTATAATTTGTTTTAGTTTGGTCATAACTAATCGCCCATTTTATCTCTAATTTCAATCAACTCCTGTTTTATTTGCTGGAGTTTCTTTACGATTTCAAAATCGTGTATTGTTCCCTGTGGATTTTCTTTTAGCTTTTGTTTGGCGCCTTTAATTGTTAAACCCCGTTCTTTTACCAAATGATGAATTAATTTCACTGTCTCAATATCGTCTTTTGTAAACAGACGGTTTCCTTTTTTGTTTTTCTGTGGCTTTAACGCTTCAAACTGGTTTTCCCAATAACGGATAACCGTAGTTTCCACTTCCATCATTTTCGCCACTTCGCCAATGGAAAAAAGTACTTTTTCTATTTTGGGTTCTTTATAAGGCACCTTTAATATAACTAGATTATCTGTGTTGCTTATTAAAATTTAGCTAAGATAAAAAGGAGTGGATGTGTTGTCAAATAATTAACCAGCTTTTTAATTGCCATTAATCAAGAGTTTGTCCAATATTCGATGATATAGTAATCATTTTGTCGTATTCCTGCGGCGTAAGATCTTTGTAATAATAATATGCCGGATTTACAGCACGGCCATTTTTGTGTACCTCGTAATGAAGGTGAGGTGCAGTAGAACCTCCTGTGTTTCCAACATACCCGATAATATCGCCACGTTTTACTTCCTGTCCTCGTTTTACGTTAAAAGCGCTTAAGTGACCATAAACCGTTTCGTAATCGTATCCGTGATCTATTTTTATCTCCAATCCAAAACCAACCCGGCTTTTAGACGAACCGGTAACATCTGTAACTTTCCCGTCTCCGGTAGCATAAACCGGTGTGCCAGTCGGAGCAGAGAAATCCATTCCGTAATGAAATTTACGAACCTTATAAATTGGATGCATGCGGTAACCCCATCCACTGGCTGTTTTTTTCAGATCTTTATTGGCTAACGGCTGAATAGCGGGAATAGATGCCAGCATTTTTTCTTTATTTAACGCCAGTTTCAGAACTTCATCGTATGATTTTGACTGAATGTAGGCTTCTTTGGCAACCATATCCAGTTTCTTTGTAGTTTCTATAACCAGTTCTGAATTATTTAAATCTTCCAGCTCTGAATATTTATTAGTACCTCCAAACCCCGCCTTTCTAACCGATGATGGAATGGGTTCTGCCTCAAATATTACCCGGTAAATATTGTCGTCGCGTTGCTGAAGTTCCGTTAATACATTGTCTATCTTTTCCAAATCTTTCGACATCAGTTCATATTGCGTCAAAAGCCGTTTGTTTTCCCGTTCCAATGCTTTCGATTTTGGGGTCTCATACATGTTCAGAAAAACAATTGCCATAATTAAAGCAAGCGCAAAACTACTTGCAAAATAAGCAAATATTCGGACAAATTTTTCCCTTATCGAAATCCCAACTCTCTCGTAACTTAGTGTATCCGGATTAAACTTATACTTCTTTTTCGCCATATATTAAGGCTAAATTTTAGTTTCAGTTTCTAACAAAATTAATTAAAAGGTCTAACTTTGCAAGAATTTTAAAATTCGCGTTTTTAAACCTACGCGGCAAATGTAACCAAATAACACTCAGCGGGCTAATTTATTTTAGTTACATTAAAATTTTTTAACAAAATTGTAGAGATAAACATTGTATGAAGACTTCAAAAGAGATACGTAAGGCATTTTTGGATTTTTTTAAAGAGAAAGAGCATCAGATTGTTAGGTCGGCTCCAATGGTTGTTAAAGGCGATCCGACATTGATGTTTACAAATGCGGGAATGAACCAGTTTAAAGATTTGTTTTTAGGGAATGAACCGGTAAAATGGAACCGTATTGCTGATACTCAAAAATGTTTACGTGTGTCGGGTAAGCACAATGATTTGGAAGAGGTTGGTTTGGATACCTATCACCACACCATGTTTGAAATGCTGGGAAACTGGTCGTTTGGCAATTATTTCAAAAAAGAAGCTGTTAACTGGGCCTGGGAATTTTTGGTTGAACGTATGGGGATAAATTCCGAACGGTTGTATGCTACTGTTTTTGAGGGAAGTGCTGACGATAATTTGAGACGCGATGACGAAGCTGCTGGTTTTTGGGAGAAATATTTACCCAAAGACAGAATTTTGAACGGAAGCAAAAAAGATAATTTCTGGGAAATGGGTGACACCGGTCCCTGTGGACCATGTTCTGAAATTCATGTGGATTTACGGCCCGGAGAGGAAGTTGCCAAACTTCCCGGACGCGAGTTGGTAAATAAGGATCACCCACAGGTGATCGAAATCTGGAACCTGGTGTTTATTCAGTTTAACAGGAAGGCCAACGGAAGTCTCGAAGAATTGCCAGACAAACATGTAGACACAGGAATGGGTTTTGAACGTTTATGTATGGTTTTGCAAGGCGTAACTTCAAATTATGATACTGACATTTTTCAAAATACAATTGCTGAAATAGGAAAACTAAGCAATAAGAAATATGGCGATGGTGAAAAAACAGACATTGCAATGCGGGTAATTGCCGATCATCTTCGGGCGGTTGCATTTGCTATTGCTGACGGCCAGTTGCCATCAAACAACAAAGCTGGTTACGTAATTCGGCGAATTTTGCGTCGTGCAGTACGTTATGGCTACACGTTCCTCGATTTTAAAGAGGCCTTTATTTACAAATTGGTTAACGTATTGAAACAAACTATGGGTGAGGCTTTCCCTGAGTTGGTAAGCCAGCAGACGCTAATTGAGAAAGTAATTAAAGAAGAGGAAGAATCATTTCTGCGTACATTATCAACAGGAATAAAATTGTTGGATGATATTATTGGAAAGGCCAAACAAAATAAGCTGAATAAATTAGAGGGGAGAGATGCATTTGTATTATACGATACTTATGGATTTCCGCTTGATTTGACAGAATTGATTGGTCGTGAAAACGGATTGGGAGTAGATGAAAAAGGTTTTTCTGTAGAAATGGAGGCACAGAAAAATCGTTCACGAAATGCTGCTGCCCAGGAAACTGATGACTGGGTAGAAATCCGTAAAATTGAACAAACGGAATTTTTGGGTTACGATAAACTGGAAGCTGAGATTCGTATCTCCCGCTACAGGAAAGTAACCCAAAAGAAAAAAATATTTTACCAGTTGGTATTCGACCAGACTCCTTTTTACGGTGAATCCGGCGGGCAAGTTGGCGATACTGGTTACATTGAATTTGAGGGAGTAAAAACTCCCATTTTCGATACTCAGAAAGAAAATAACCTGATTGTTCATTTGGCAGAGAAATTGCCTGAACACCCAGAAGAAACTTTTAAGGCTGTGGTGAATATTAAAAAGCGGATTCAAACAGCCAATAATCACACAGCGACACACTTGTTGCATGCTGCTTTACGCGAAATTCTCGGAACTCATGTTGAACAGAAAGGTTCGCTGGTAAATGCCGACCACCTGCGTTTCGACTTTTCACATTTTCAGAAGATGACGGATGAGGAAATTGAAAAAGTAGAAAAAATTGTAAATCAGAAAATTCGTGAAAATTCCATACGCGAAGAGAACCGGACCGTTCCAATTGAAAAAGCCAAAGAAATGGGCGCAATGATGCTGTTTGGTGAAAAATACGGGGATGAGGTTCGTGTGATAAAATTTGGTGAGTCTGTAGAATTGTGTGGAGGTACCCATGTGGATGCAACCGGGCAAATCGGGTTGTTTAAAATTGTTTCCGAAAGTGCTATTGCTGCTGGTGTCCGACGTATTGAAGCGATTACGGCAGAACATGCCGAACGTTTTGTAAACGAGCAGTTAAAAACATTAAAAAGTATTCAGGATGCGGTAAAAGGTTCAAAAGATATTTTCGAAAGTGTAATGAACTTAATGAAGGAGAACAGCGAGCTTTCAAAACAAATTGAAATATTTAACCGCGAAAGGGTGAAAATTCTGAAGGATGGGTTAAAAAATAAAATGTTATTGGAACGGGGAGTTAATATCATTTCAGATCAGGTTGATGTAGATAACGCCGGGATGATTAAAGATTTGGCATTCCAGTTAAAGAATGAGGTGCAAAATATGTTTTTGGTACTGGGCTCTGAGATAGATGGAAAACCTAGTCTAACGGTTATGATTTCTGAAAATCTGGTTGAGGAAAAAGGCTTGAATGCCGGGCAAATTGTTCGTGAAGCTGGACGTGAAATTAAAGGTGGCGGCGGCGGACAACCATTTTACGCTACCGCCGGCGGAAAAGATGCATCAGGAATTCAGGCAGCTATTGAAAAGGCACTTTCTTTTTTGTAGTGAAGTGATGCGATTTGTAATCGCGTTAATGTTTTATGGCGAATCGGAATTCCCCAATTCCTAAGAAAGAACCACTCCTTTCTCAATTTGAAGGGAACGGTTCTTTTCTTTTTCTCTCTTTTTTTGAGAGCCGGGGAGAGGTTTTAGTTATTTCACTACCAGCTTCCTCTGTAACACCTCGTCTTTATATTTTACCCGGACAAAATAAGTTCCCTCTTTCCCAACCAAGGGTATTTATCACGTGTGTTTTCCCTTTTAGTTCGGTATTTTTTCTCTTTACCATTTGTAATTGGTCGAATACCTCCAGTTCCCATTCTGTGTTTTCGTCGAATTCTACATTTTCCGATGTTGGTTCAAGAGGATAATAAGGTCTTGCCAGTAGACGGATTAGGTGATAGTATAATAGAATACATGCCTCCGCAGTAACCACTCATAAAATAATCCGTTAGTACTGTAGTAATACCACAGCAGGTATGGATTTAGTTAGTAAGGATTTTAAATGCATATTTAATTTTTATTCCATAAAAAACTCTATCAACATAAAAATTCACGAATCGTTTTTTTTCTCTCTCTTGAAAGTCTAATGGATTGTATGTAAAATAATTAGGTTGATTGTGGGGTTGCGTTTTTGAGCATAAGGCTGAGTGTAAGATGCGGATTGGAATATTTAATTTAATGCTAAACGCTTAAAAGCCTTTTCTGATGCTTTGTGGTTTTTGACAGACCTTAAAGTATCTGGAAGGGCAAAAGGGTCATGCAATTTGTAATCGCGTCAATTTTATTCCGGCGAATTGGATTTCATCGGTCCCGTCAAAAAAAACACTTTAAAGTCCGATTTTGTGTCAAACTTTTTGATTTATTCTAAATAAAAATTATTTTCAAGCACTTTATTCGTAACAGAAACAATCCGGACAGCAGAACCATTTTGATTGATGTCTGTTTAGAATTTCGGTTTTCCTATTCCCGGGCTTCCCGGATTAAAATAAACGTTGAATGAAAAAACTGTATTCTTTCCTCACCTCGTTGCCATTTATGGCTTTTTTATTTTTAATGATTGCTTTTTCAATGGCTATTGCAACCTTTGTTGAAAGTAGTTATGGTACACCCGCTGCAAGATCGCTTATATATAATACCCACTGGTTTGAACTACTTTGGGCTTTATTTGCTCTGAATTTGGTGAATAACCTTTTTCGCTATAATCTTCTGTCGAAACAGCGTTTTACGTTAGGGATTTTTCATATCTCGTTCCTGGTAATTTTGCTGGGGGCCGGCATCACCCGTTTTTTTAGTTTTGAAGGAGTAATGCATATTCGCGAAAACAGCAGTTCTAGTTCTATTCTTTCTTCCGACGACTATTTTTACGCTGGTTTCAAAAATCAGGAAAAAGAAAAACAAGTCCGGTTTTCGGAAGTAACACCTAAAGAGTTTTCTACGAAGTTTGATGTAAACGGGCAAAAGGTAAAAGTAAAGTCCGTTGGTTTTATAAAGGATGCCGAGCGACAACCCATGCCCTCTGAATCTGGCAAAGCTGTTATCGATTTTGTTTTTTCACCATCTACAGCGCAGGGAATGCAATCGTATTTTTTCACTAAAGGTGATTTGCTCGATTATCCGGGGTTTAAAGTAGGCTTTGAAACCATTTCAAGTTCCAATGTAAAGTTTTTTCTGCAAAACGACCAGTTGTTTATGATTTCGGACAAACCCCTGACAGAGACTACAATGGCAACACAGGAAAAAGTGACACTTAATGCCGGCGACACTATTCAGGCGAAAAGTATGTTTTTGTATGGCTACGATGGATTTCAGTTTCTTATCCGGAATTTTTTGCCCGGAGCAATATTCAGCGCAGTAAAGAGTCAGAACGAAACGCATGAAGATGCTGTGATTATTCAGATCTCCGACGGAATACAAACGCAAACAATTCCTGTATTTGGCCATTCAGGTATGTCGCCGGATACCGTGCAGGTTCCGCTGGGAGACGGAACGTTGCGACTTGCTTACGGTGCTTTACCAATTCAGGTTCCGTTTAGTATTTATTTAAAAGATTTTCAATTAGAACATTATCCCGGGTCCGAGTCACCTTCTTCCTTTGCCTCCGAGGTTGTGTTGCGCGACGAAAGCGTCGGGCTGGAAGAACCGCGTCGCATTTTTATGAATAATACATTAGTTTACAAAGGATATAAATTTTTTCAGTCGTCTTATGATCAGGATGAGCAGGGGACCGTTCTTTCTGTCAACCACGATTTTGTAGGAACCTGGGTTACATATATCGGTTATGCTCTGTTAATTATTGGAATTATTTTATCACTGGTTAACAAGCATTCTTATTTTCGATCCCTGGCCCGTAAACTTCAGAAAATTTCAGCAAAAGCAATCCTTATTCTTTTGTTTTTTACCGGAATATCTGTTTCTGTTTCCGCCCAGTCAGGATTAGGCGCTACAATTCCCGATATTCACGATCAGGTTGTAATCGAATTTAGTGAATTATGGGTGCAGGGTGTCGATGGGCGCATTGAGCCAATTTCAACGCTAAACAGTGAAGTGGTTCGGAAAGTAAGCCGGAAGTCTTCGTTGTATGGGAAAACGGCCGATGAAGTGGTGTTGAGTATGATGACTTACCCGGAAATATGGAGGACATTACCCATTGTTCGGGTATCAGCAAAAGAACTTGCGGCGCAATTGGGAATAACCGGGAAATACATTAGTATTCAGCAGCTTTTTGATGCAGAAGGAAATTACCTGATTGCTGATAATGTGCGTGCTGCATACAGTAAAATGCCTGCATTTAGAAATCAAATGGAAAAGGAATACATTTACCTCGATGAGCGGGTGAATATTTGTTTTATGGTTTTTGGCGGCTCTCTTTTCCAGATATATCCGCGCGAACACCGCGATGATCCGTGGTATGCGCCAGGTGCTCAGGCAACAGAATATTCCGGTGGCGATTCAATATTTATAAAGAGTGGTTTTCAGCTTTTGTTACAGTCAATAGCCGGAAGGCAAAATGCTGATGCAGTAGATATTTTGCATGCAGTGGAAAGTTTTCAGCAAAAATATGGTGGGGAACTGTTACCATCTCAAAAGAAAAAGAATATTGAAATTTTTTATAACCAGGTAAACCCTTTTAAACGGATTTTCCCTTTTTACCTGATGTTCGGATTTTTACTACTGGTTGTTTTATTTGTTAATATTTTCCGGCAGAAGCCACTACCAAAATTTATTCGCATTGTGTTTTTGGGGCTTATCGTTATCATATTCCTGGTTCATACGGCGGGGCTGATTACACGGTGGTATATATCGGGACATGCACCTTGGAGTAACGGTTTTGAGTCGGTTGTTTATGTGGCATGGGCAGCAATGCTTGCCGGGTTAGTTTTTGGCCGTAAATATCCGATGGTTATCGGTACTGCAGCATTCCTGTCGGGAATTGCTTTGTTTGTTGCACATTTAAGTTGGATGAATCCCGAGGTGACCAATTTGGTTCCCGTTTTAAAATCTTACTGGCTGGCTATTCATGTGGCAATTATTACCGCAAGTTATGGCTTTCTTGGGTTGAGTATGTTTTTGGGGATTATGACGATGATCTTAATCATTCTCCGTAAAAAATCAAATGCTGCTAAAGTAACAGGTTTTATTGAGCAACTTACTACCATAAATGAAATGTCGGCTACGGTGGGACTGTATTTTCTTACGATAGGAACTTTCCTTGGCGGCGTTTGGGCAAATGAAAGCTGGGGTCGATATTGGGGCTGGGATCCCAAGGAAACCTGGGCCTTAATTAGTGTTGTTATTTATTCGTTTATTGTGCACATGCGGCTCATTCCTTCCCTAAAAGGAATATATAATTACAGCATGGCTTCTATTGTGGGGTTTGCCTTCATAATGATGACTTATTTTGGTGTTAACTACTTTTTATCTGGCTTACATTCATATGGAAAAGGAGTCGTTGACGGTATTAGCCCTTCCGTTCCTGTTTCAGTTGTAGTGGTGGCAGCATTACTCATCTTCGCTTACATCAAAGATTCTAATTATGAGAAGGAAAAGGCAAAGTCAAAAAGCTAGTTTTCAGTTTTGAACAGAGGGCCATTCTTCTTATTTGAAGTAATGCTGATTCTATTTACATAATATTTGTTTTTTTGAATAATTTACTCTGAAATTCGATTCTTGTAAACATAAAGAACTGTTTGTCAGTGATATATTTTTTGTTTTGAATAGTTCCAAATAACTTTAAAATATTTTTGAAATAAGTGAGATAAGCTAAACGAAGTAGCAAAACTATTATATTTGGCCATTTGACTTAACATTACTTAAAAAATGAGTGTAGAAGTAACTCGTACATTTGACATTCTGGAACGTTATTTAGAAGAGTTTCCGCGAGAAGATGCCATTGCAGGAAAGAATGACGGGAAATGGTATACCTTTTCAACCACAGAATACAACAAAAAATCACATCAGTTTGCTATGGGGTTAATAGCCCTGGGATTAAAAAAAGGAGATAAGATTGCTACGGTAACACAAAATCGTCCTGAATGGAATTTCGCTGATATGGGAATGGCAATGGTTGGAGTTGTACATGTCCCAATTTACCCAACTATTGGAGAGGACGAATATAAATACATTCTGGAGCATTCTGAGGCAAGGATAGTTATTGTCGGGAATAAAAAATTATACGAAAAGATAAATCCACTTGCTAGTCAAATCTCAGGAATAAATGCGCTTTATACTTTTGAAGAAATTGAAGGCGCTAAAAATTATCAGGAAATATTGAATCTAGGTGAAACC
Source organism: uncultured Draconibacterium sp. (assembly GCA_963677235.2). Lineage (GTDB taxonomy): Bacteria > Bacteroidota > Bacteroidia > Bacteroidales > Prolixibacteraceae > Draconibacterium. The sequence goes on from CAXXPP010000001.1 coordinate 661,817, forward strand.
CAAAAGGAAGAATTAAGTGGTTTGGTTCAAACACAGAAAGAGTCTGTTAAACAGGATGATATTGCTACTTTGATTTATACATCAGGAACAACAGGTGTTCCCAAAGGAGTTATGTTAACACACCGAAATCTGGTTTCAAACTTTGTTGCACACTCAAAAATGCATTATCTTGGAAAAGACCATCGTGTAATTAGTTTTCTCCCGTTGTGCCATGTGTACGAACGGAGTATGAATTATCATTTTCAATACAAAGGGATGGGTGTTTATTATGTGGGGAACCTGGCTCAGATAATTCCTACACTAAAAGAAATAAAACCCCACATGTTTAACTCTGTTCCGCGTTTGCTTGAAAAAGTGTATGATGGATTTATTTCAAAAGGTAAAGAGTTAAGTGGAATAAAGAAATCGATTTATTTCTGGGCTTTGCATCTCACAAAACATTTTGAGCATAGCCGAAAATACGGGCCTTTGTTATCATTGAAAATAAAACTCGCAGATAAACTCGTTTATTCGAAATGGAGAGAGGCTTTGGGGGGAAATATAATTTACATTGTTTCAGGAGGGGCCGCATTACAGCCTCGTATCGCAAGGCTTTTGGGAATGGCTGGTATGCGTAACCTGGAAGGATACGGACTAACCGAAACGTCGCCTGTTATAGCGGTAAATAATCCAGCGCTCGAAGAGATGAAAATTGGAACTGTTGGGCCTGTTTTAGAAGGTTATGAAGTAAAAATTGCCGACGACGGAGAAATTCTTTGTAAGGGACCTGGTGTTATGAAAGGATATTACAAAGCACCGGAATTAACTTCTGAAGTTATTGATGATGAAGGCTGGTTCCATACCGGAGATATTGGTGTTCTGGCTGAAGGTAAGTTTTTAAAAATAACCGATCGGAAAAAAGAAATTTTTAAACTTTCAGGAGGGAAATACGTGGCTCCGCAGATGATTGAAAATAAGCTAAAGACTTCGGATTTGATTGAGCAAGCTATGGTAATCGGCGCCAATGAGAAATTTGCCAGCGCTCTTATTTCTCCTAATTTTCCACTTTTGCACGACTGGTGTGCCGAGAATAAAATTCACTATGAAAATAATAAGGAATTGATAATGATTCCGGAAGTATTCGAGAAAATTCAAAAAGAGGTGCAGATTATTAATAAACAACTCGGATCACATGAGCAAATTAGCCGTATCCGGTTAGTTTACGAAGAGTGGACGCCAGCAACCGGTGAGTTGTCCCCAACATTGAAATTGCGCCGTAATACAGTTGCAGTAAAGTATCAGCATTTAATCGACGATATTTATTCCGTAGGAAAAAGTTAGACCCAATATTAATATCTAAATATAATCTAAATCAGGGCCTTTGTATATGCGGAGGTCCTTTTTTATTCTATAGAAACTAGTACAAAGGCATTGGCGCAATTAATTTGTAATTTGCTTGTTCTCAATTCTATTCCACTCGCTGTAATTGTCAGAATGAGCAGAGTCGGAGGCAGATTATTGGTTGTCTAAAGAATAATTCTGCCATCGGGTTTATTTCAAAAAATTATTTTCCGTTAGTATTGGAATAATTCAAAAAGAACACGAATGGATATAGAATGAATAAGTTATGGGGGAGAGCACCCAATTTCGTATTTCTGATGTTGGCCGCAAATGATTTGTAAAACGAATAAGTTTACATTAATGCCCTGTCCCAGGGAATGGCTGCCAAAATCAGAATTAATCCGAGGATGTAAAAAATTGCCGCAGATCGGTGTTTCTTTTCTGGCGTGGCTGCCTTTTTCGATTTTGAGCGGCCGATGTGCACCAATGCAAGCGCAATTATCATCATTGTAATATGCTCTACAGCGTAAAAACGTAAAACCGGATTTTGCATAGCAGTGCCAAAATCAGCAAATGCCGATTTTGTAATTGGACTAACAAAGGCATATAAAATAATCCCGACCAGAAACTGAACGTCCATAAAAATGACAAGTAGTAACCCAGTTATATTATCCAGCTTTTTCCAGTCTTTTTTCCCAAACCAACCGCTAAGAGCAAATCCAACTGCCATTACCATAACAATTAATACCAGCCAGCGAAACATATTGTGCGTATGAAGCAATCCTGTATACATAATTTATTTATTTAATTTTGAATAAAAACATTTTTACATGATTTTGGTTGAGATTATTTTTCCCCGGCCAGGTGAAATATTTCGTCGCCCTCCCATATTTCTTTTTCCCGGTCAGGTTTTAAAACAGCGTTTATCATTGCTTTGGCAACTGTTACATCTTTTATTGGTCTGTATTTTTTTAATATAAAACGGGTAAGAAACTTTATTGCCGGAATAGTAATTATTTCAACCAGTCGCTTTCCTTGACGGTTACCTGTGAGCGATGAAGGTCTCAAAATAGTCAGGTTCCTAAATTGAAGATTTGAAACGGCTTCGTCAAGTTCTCCTTTCATCCGTGTATAAAAAAAGCGCGATTTTGAATTTGCTCCAATGGATGAAATCAATACATAGTTTTCAATGCCGTTTTCTTTTGCTTTTTTCGCAAAATTCAGATTAAATATAAAATCCACTTCATATTCTTTTTCTTTACTTCCGGCTTGTTTTAATGTGGTTCCCAATGCCGAGAACAGAACGTCTCCCGTTAAAATTCCAGCCCATGATTTTTCATTTTCGAAGTCGATAATTTGTTCTTCCAGTTTTGCATGGTGGATACCAGAATCGCGCCGGACGAAAATTCGTACTTTGGTAAAATTATCATCATTTAAGAGTAGATGAACCAATTGTTTTCCAACCAGTCCGGTTGCACCTATGATATTCGCGGTGAGTTTCATTTTTATTTACCCCTCATTTTATAACCTGTTTGTAAAATAGTGAAAAAGAGTGTTGTTTGCAATTTCACTTTTCAACAATCGAAAATATTGTTGCGATTGATTTACCGATTCTGCTAAAACGAACCATAAAAGTGGATGTTTGAGTCTTCTCTTGAATCAAAAAGAGGAATATTCTGTTGATTTTAATATACGTGATTTACAATTTTTATTAGATTTGTTGCATTCAAAACCAACTTAACAAAAGTTTTAATCATGAAAAAAATAGGAAAATTATCTCTTTTTATTTTGTTATTCCTGATTTCCGTTATCGTTAACGGTCAGGAACGTCCAGGACAACAACCGGCTCCCGAAACGGGCGAAAAGTTTAAATTAGGAATGGCAGGTTACACATTTGCTAATTTTGATTTGGAAACCGCTCTGAAAACTCTTCAACGGTGTGATGTGCACTATTTGTGCATAAAAGATTTTCATCTTCCTTTAACCAGTACTGATGAGGAAATTGCCGCTTTTCATAAAAAACTGAAAGAGTACGATGTTACCGGTTATGGTGTTGGCCCCATTTATATGAAAACTGAGGGGGAGGTTGACCGTGGATTTGAATATGCAAAAAGAGTTGGTGTAAAACTGATTGTTGGTGTTCCTAATTACGAGTTACTTCCTTACGTTGATAAAAAAGTAAAAGAATACGGGATTAATTTCGCCATTCATTTACATGGCCCCGACATTGATATTTATCAGGATGCAGACGACGTTTGGGACAGAGTAAAAGATTTGGATCCAAGAATTGGAATGTGTCTTGATATTGGCCACGATACTCGCAACGGAAAAGACCCGGTGGCCGATTTAAAGAAATATCACAGCCGTGTGTTCGATATGCATTTGAAAGATGTGACCGGAACAACAAAATTGGGTTACTCACTTGAGGTTGGGCGCGGAGTAATCGATTTTCCTGCTTTGGTGAAAATGTTGCGTAAAGTAGGATATACAGGTGTAGTAAGTTTGGAACACGAAAAAGATATGAAAGACCCGTTTATGGGAATTGCCGAATCTATCGGGTATTTCAGGGGGATTGTTGATGCTACAAGGTAAGAAAAATATTGTATAGAATTGTAAAGGCCGGGTTTATCAACTTGGCCTTTTTTTTTATTTTTAATATTCATAATTTAACCAATTAAACTAACAAAATGCGAAAAGCCATATTAATCACCCTGATTTTTTCTTTATTTTCTCTGCTTATTAACGCGCGTCCCGCCGGATCAATTTCAACAGACGAAAAAAATTTAACTACGGCTAAAATCTGGTCGAAGTTCGAGATTCAATTTTCCAGCTCAAAAACGTACGAGAATCCAATATATGATGTGCAGGATTTTACAGTGGTTTTTCATGCACCTTCGGGAAGAGAAAAAGTAGTTCGTGGCTTTTGGGATGGCGAAACCAATTGGAAGGTTCGCTTTATGCCCGATGAGATAGGAGAATGGACATGGAAAACCGTATGTGCCGACAAGGAGAATTCTGGATTGAACAAAGTTGACGGAAGCTTTAAATGTGTTGAAAATGATACCGGAGAGGCGCTATTTCAGCGAGGCGCAATTTGGCATGAGGCAGGTAAGTACTATTTATCATATAATGATGGAACTCCTTTTTTCTGGTTAGCCTGCACAGCATGGAACGGTGCCTTAAAATCGAATGATGAGGAGTGGCAATATTATCTGAATCAGCGAAAACAAAATAATTATAACACCATTCAGCTGGTTACTACCGAGTGGCGTGGGTGCAATAAAAATGCTGAAGGGTTAACTGCTGTTGAAGGTGCCGGGCATATAAAAATTCACCCGGAGTTTTTTAAGCGAATCGACAAAAAGATAGATGAAGCGAATGAAAAAGGGCTGTTGGTTTCTCCCGTTATTTTATGGGCCTTACCTTTTGGCGAAGGTCGTGAATTAAGTCCGGGGTATTCCTTGCCCCTGGAAGAAGCAGTTTTACTTGCAAAATATATTGTAGCCCGTTACCAGGGAAATCATGTGGTTTGGACCTTGGGTGGTGATGGGAAATATTATGATGACCAGGAACTGAAGTGGAAAGAAATCGGGCGCAGGGTTTTTAACAACATTGATCATGCTCCGGTTACATTACATCCACATGGCAGATCGTTTGTGGGCAATTTATTTGCACAGGAGGATTGGTACGATTTAATGGGCTACCAGTCATCGCATTCCAACGAAGAGGGAACAGTAAGCTGGATCAACAAAGGGCCGATGACGGAAATGTGGAGTAAATTAAAACCAATGCCGTATATTAATTTGGAACCCAACTACGAAGAAATTGGCTTTCGGATTACAGACAAAGATGTACGAAACGCAAGTTACTGGAGTATTTTTGCTACTCCTGTTGCGGGTATAACTTACGGTGCAAATGGAATCTGGCCATGGTTGCAACCCGGCGAACGGATTTTAAATCACAGTGATTCCGGCGGCGTTACCGGCTGGCGAGAAAGTATTGAATTTCCCGGGAGTATTCAAATGGGCTACTTAGCCGGGTTTGTAAAGCAGTTCGAGTGGTGGGACCTTTTTCCAGCCAATGAAATTTTGGTAAATCAGCCGGGAGAAGAAATGTTTAATCATTGGATTTCTGTTGTAAAAACATCAGACGATAAAATAATAATCGCTTATATTCCTGAAAAGTGTGATGTGAAATTGTTTAATCCCAAAGGCTACGAATATTCTGCAAAATGGTTTAATCCGGTAACAAATGAATATTCAGAAGCTATAGTTCTCTCCGAAAATAATACAATCAAAATTACTTGTGATTTTAAAAATGATATGCTTATTGTGCTAGAAAAGAAATAATTGCTGGGCAAAACATTAAAAGTAAAAATGAGGCAAAAGAAGAAATCAATTTTGAATGAGATGTAAGAGAAAATGAGCTGGTTTTTATAAATAAAATTACTATTGAAGAAGCAGATCTGTGAAATTGAAATGTGACACGTTTCTATGTTTCCGTCCAATCATCTCAATAAGAATCTGAATTTCAATTATAATTTTATCAAAAAATAAAAAGGAGAATATTTTGTATCCTGTTTAATTACTAAATTGCCATCCACACAATAATGAGGATAATCATTAATATTACACCTACAATTAATGCTACATTATTTCCTTCGCGTAAGTTTTTATCTGTCTGTGCCATACCATTTTTTATATTATGACGTGGAGGTGAAAAGAAGTAACGCAGCTAATTTATTGTAACGATGTATTTTCTTATTCCCCATTTTCGGAGTATAGAAAATAAATGCAAAAATGCACCCAACGAAAAACGCTTTACGCAAAGCTTGTTAAAAGCCAGGTTCAGCCAGTAATAACTTTCGCTGATTTCAGATTTCATTCATTGTTTGCAGAATGCCGTTGCTATTAAAAAGCATGAGTGTTCGGTTGAACTCTTTGTTTCTTACAATTATTTCATAAAATTGCTCTGGGGTACGGTAAATTACAATTGCATTCATAATTTCCCCAATCTTTTCAGCTTCGGCATTTATTGAAATTGGTAACTCATTAATCCAGAGGTTTTTTTTGTATTCAATCAGTTTCCCTTTTTCGTTAATATATGCAATGTGCTCTATTTCATTTAAATAGAAAACGGCTTCAAAAATATTTTCTTTGGCTTCCCATTCTACATTTATTGCTTCAGGAAAATGATTTGTTAAACACTTTACAACTGTGTTGGGAACATTTTTGACATGGCTTTTAAATATTGCTGAAAATATATTTTTCATTGGATTCAGGTTATTTCATTCTTCAAATCAAAATATTTTATTCTTGCCCAAATAATTCACGATGAAAGTAAATAACTCTCGATCGGGCTCTTTTTAACCTCATTTTAACAGCATCTTCGCTTATTGAAAGACTGTTCGCAATTTCCTTTAACGAAAGTGCATCCTGATATTTCATTAATAACAACGCTTTTTCTTCAGGATGGATCTTTTCAAATATCTCCAAAAGTTGTTCGTAGCTCGGCTGTTGTGTTTCCGATTCCGACTCGTCAATAATTTCCGGCAGTTCATTTGTCTGGTTCCAGTTGGGGTAATGAAGTTGCTTTTTCTTCCTCAGATAATCGATGATTGTGTTGTATGAAAGTGAATAAAGCCAGGAAGAAAATAATGATTTTCCCTTAAAACTATCCAGCTTTTCAAATGCTTTACTTAAAATGTCGTTTGCAAATTCTTCAGCCTGCGGTTTGTTTTTCAAAAAGCTGTAACATTTGTCCTGAATCTTAGAAAAATAACGGGAATGGAGGATACCAAAAAGTTCCTTATTCCCCTTTTTTAGAATCAGGTCAATCACTTGTTCGTCGGTTAACTGCTTGAATTCTATGTTGTTCATTCGAGATGAAATCCTTAATAAAATTACGGTGGAAAATTACAATTTTTTTTGATTTCCCTTAGTTACTTCGGTTCCTGTTTACGTCAAAATAGGTGAATAAATTTTAAAAAGGAAGATTAGAATAATCAATAAAAATTTTAATGATTTAATTATGAAAAAGTATGTTTATTTTTTATCTGTTGTAGTAATGGCTTCCATTCTTAGCAGTTGTAACAAAGTGCCACAAACTGAAATTGACACAGCAAAAACTTCGCTTGAAAACGCTAAAAACGCACAAGCTGATATTTATTTGGAAAATGAATTTTTTGCCATTCAGGATTCGTTGAATGCAACATTGGTTACCATTGAATCACAAAGATCAAAAGTCTTTGGTGACTTTAAAACAGCAAAAGCAAACCTTGAAAAAATTTCTCTTCAGGCCGAAGAACTTGTAACAAAGTCGGAAGCAAAGAAAGAGCAGATTAAGGATGAAATTGCACAGACACAGAATTCAATCTCGTTACTTTTGGAAGAAAATAATGCACTTTTAGAAGGTGCTCCAAAAGGAAAAGAAGGGAAAATGGTACTTGAAGCCATAAAAGGCGATTTGGATGCAATTAACGTTTCGGTTTCAGAAGTTCCTGTGTTAGTAGAGAAAGGTGAATTGCTGGATGCTCAAACCAAAGTTAATGCAGCTCAGCAAAAAGCAACCGATATTAACTCTGAGCTAAAAACAGTTTTGGAGAAATATTCAAAAAAGGGTTAAACTAAATTCAGAGGAAAGGCCGGGACTTTTTGGCCCGGCCTTTTTTTACAATGGAATTCAGAAAATATTTTTTAAGAGGTTCTGCTTTAATCCTGATTCTAATTTTGATTTTTGGAATCAGTTATTCGGTTTTGGTGTATATTTCGAATAAACCTCCGATTGACGAAATAAATTTTGCACGAAAAACCATTGCTTCAGCAAAGAATAATATGGCTGGCAGATATGCTACAGAGACACTTCGCGCTGCCGAAGGCTTGTATCACCAGTCGGTAGAAGAATGGCAACTGCAAAATAAAAAGTTTTTTTTATTTCGGAATTACGAACATACACTCGAATTGGCTATAGAATCATACAACATGGCCGCAAGTGCCCGCGATGAGGCGTTGGATACTCATTCTGAATTATCGGAAGCTGTGAAAAAGCAAATGCTCGATTTGAAAATAAGAGTATCCCGTTTTGACAAATATTATAAAAACCTGCCGTTAAATTCTTCAACGGTGAATAAAAGCAGTAATGGAGAAACCGCTTTTCTGGAGGCGCAGGTTGAATTAAAGAAAGGACAATTTGTGCAGGCGCAAAAGCTTTTAAAAAAGGCTTCTGAAAATTTGAGCAAAGCAGAAAATGAGGCGCATTTCAAACTTACAAATTTTTATAATGATTATCCGCTCTGGCAGGAGAATGTACAAAAGGCACTTTCACTCTCAAAAAAAGGTCAGACTGTTATTTTAATTGATAAACTTGATGCTTCCTGTACCGTTCTGAAATCGGGTAAAGAATATAAAATATTTCCGGCTGAATTCGGTACCAGTTGGATGGGGGATAAAACAAAAACCGGAGACAAAGCAACACCCGAAGGAATTTATAAAGTTACTCAAAAGAAAAACAGTTCTAAAACCAAATATCATAAAGCACTTCTTATAAATTACCCCAATAACGATGACAAAAAACGTTTTGAGACTTTGGTAAAATCAGGACAGATTCCAAAGAATTCCAATATTGGAGGAATGATTGAGATTCATGGGGATGGTGGAAAAGGAGTAAACTGGACTGATGGTTGTATTGCACTTGAAAATACCGAAATGGATTTGTTATACAGTTTGTGTAGTGTAAATACACCGGTTATTATTGTGGGGGCACGTCAATCGCTCGACGAATACCTTGACTAAAATGAAACGGTCGGTAAAATATCTGAAAATAACTGCAACAATCCTTTTATTCATTGTGACTTTTAGTCTTTTTGCAATAGCAAATCTATGGTTGATTCCGTCCTTGCAATATTCATTTTATCAGTCCAAATTTAAACGGGATCACACAAAAGAAGTAACTTCTGTTTCCGACGATGACTTAAAAAAGTTACAGCAGAAACTCAATTCGTTAAATAAAAAATTAGACAAGCTTACTCCGGGAAATGTTTTTTTAGTGGTAAGCACCAGCGAAAATACATTTGCACTACACAAGAATAACGAGGTTATTCGCAGGGGAATTTGTTCTACCGGGAGTTTTGTTGAACTAGAGGTAGACAGTACCAAAAGTTATACCTTCGAAACTCCTAAAGGTGTGCTTACCGTAAAGGGGAAAATTACAAACCCGGTGTGGCATAAACCCGACTGGGCTTTTATTGAAGACGGACTTCCTGTGCCGCCTGTAAATCATTATACTCGTTACGAACGAAACGTTTTAGGTGATTATGCATTAAGCCTGGGGAACGGTTATCTTATTCATGGAACACTGTATCAGCGGTTTTTGGGGCAACCTGTTACGCACGGATGTGTGCGGCTTGGTGATGAAGATCTGGAAGTGATATATAACACCATGCCAATAGGGGCAAAAGTTTTTATTTATTGAAATGGTGATATGAAAATTGAATCGTTAAAAAACAAGAAGGTGTTTTTATTTTTTGGAATGCTTGTTTTTATTCTGACTATATTTTCAGTTATCAGGTTAGTTGCTGCGCTAAATGCTGTTCGGTTGTCTTCTATAGTTGAAGCCAGGAAACCCTGGAAAGCAGATGAAAAAATATTAGGTTGGGAAGAAGAAGAAACAAGAAATTTACAAAAGGAAATTTATTGGGTGGAGGAGCAACTTAAACTTTCAAAATCAGATTCAATTAGTTTGGGAATAAACCTGGTCGATAATGTTATTCTGGTGCAGTTAAAAGGAACTACATTGTACCGGGCAGATATTTTGAAACAAACTCCGGCAGGTTTTTTTGATTTCTTGGATGAAGGTTCATATTCTGATGTTGCAAAAGCCAATATTATTGAAAATGAAATATCCAATATCCCCAAAAAACCGATGAAAAAGGTACAAGCTCCCAAAAGTGAGTCGGAAGTTCAGCCCGTTTCTCCGGGTTTAACAGTTGATCCATCCGTTTACTGGAGCTTTAATGCAGACAATTATTATCGCATTGTAATTTTGGGTGTGCAGATGGATGCTGATTCTTTATTTGTAGTTCACAATAAAAGGGATCTGTTGCACATCCGTTTTCAGGATTTTTATCAGAATGAATTTTCAAAAAATTATTCTCCTGTTTTATTTTTATGGCTGAAAGACACCGAGGCAAAAACCATTTACCGGGCCGTTCCTCCAGAGGGCAAGGTTATTTTTCGAAATTAGTAGTAAACAATTGAACAAAGAGATAACGTTAATTCGTCAATTTTGTAAATAAATCTCTGAAAATTGCATCTCGATTTAACGAATTCGCCATCCGGATAAAATGGCGGGAACGGTCAATACTAAATGTGCCCTGATCTGTTAAAACCGGACTATGTACAAGGTCTGTTGGAATCCAGTCGGGATTAACCAGCCACGCTATTGCTGTTGCATCCCAAATTACTTTCGACCACGCATCTTGTCCACTGCTGTATTTAGCCACAATATTATAAAGATAATCTGAGAGTTCATTTTTGCCTTTCATATAATATTCCAATTCGGGAATAGTAGTCAGAAAGTGTGAAACCACTGGTTGGGAAGGTATGGTAACCAATGGAACGCCGGAATTGAATATGACCTGTGCTGAAAGCACGTCCTGTCCCAGATTAAATTCTTTTTGAGTTGGCCAGTCTAAACTGTTTCCTCCAAGCCAAATGACAACAATATTCTTTATGATTTCAGGTTCGATTAAAATTGCTGAGGCAATATTGGTAATGCATCCTGTTGTTGCCACATATAATGGATTTTCAGAACTACTTGCTTTGGCTTTTTTTATAAGGTCCAATGCTGCGTCACTGCGAATGGGGTTCGAAATATCAGTCAAATAACGGTCAGATCCGCGAAATGCAAAACCTTCGGGAGGTTTTCCCATAAATTTTAGAAGATGTAGAATTTCCTGATAACTTTTTTCCATTCCATCGCCTGGCCCTTCTGAACGGTCATTAAAAAACGGGGCTGCGTAAACAGCCTGTAAATCTATTGCCTCTTTCGATAAATACGCATAGGCAAGGGCAAATTGGTCATCAACTTCATTGTATGTGTCAGTATCAAGAACCACTTGTACCTTCCCGGTAGGTGATTTTAACTGGTTAATCTGAAATGTTTCATCTAGTTTAGGAAAGTTTTGCGTAAACACTTGTTGGATAGTCAGGAGCAGGATAACGGAAATAGCTATTAAGTGTTTCATTTTTATGTTTTTATGGTGTTCTAGAAGTTTGTTTTGCAATTGAAGTTCTAATTTTTCAGATATGGACTGTTTTCATTCCAAAGCACTTCTACGTTTGAAATGTACCATGTTTTTCCGTTATCGTTATTGCCCTGGTAAAAAAGATACGTTTTTCCGTTGGTATCTTCAAAAATGTGCGGGTGACCAGACTCGCTTGAGTTCCATTCTCCTGGTTTCCCATTTTTCAGAAAGGGCTGGTCCGAAATTTTTTGCCAGTGAATTCCATCTTTGCTTTTGGCTACTCCAATTTGCTGGGGGGCATTATTATAGGAGCCGGCATAAAACATATATAAATTATCACCATGTTGAATTACGGAAGCTCCTTCAACACATTTTCCTTCCCATTTATATTCAGGAACCATAATTGGATAATCGGTGAGCTGTTTCCAGTCTTCTCTGTTAAAACCGGTGTTTAACGGAGCAGCAGCTACTCCCTGCATTTGTATTTCGTAATCAGGGTCGCGGGTAGCAAAAAAAAGTAAATAGTTTTCTTTAAATTGAATAACTTCAGCATCAATAGCGCGTCCGCAGTTCCAATCGCCGGATGGCTTAAAAACAGGGTTAGTTTTATTCCGTTCAAAAGAAATTCCGTCATTCGAAACTGCATGACAAATTGCATCGTTTTTCCCGTTTCCGTAAGTTTGATAAAATAAATGAACTTTCCCGTCAATGACTAAAGCACACGGTGCACACAATCCTTTACTTTCATATTCTCCAACAGGCGTAATTTCTCCTGTTTTATTCCAGTTTACAAGATCTGTACTTTCAGCAATTCCTATATTCCATCCATTCCCCGGTTCCGGTTTATTCTTAAATGGCGGAATAGAAAAATACATAAAATAATGCCCCTTAAATTTAATAACATGCGGATCCTTTGAAAAAGGAACTCCTTTTCTTGTTGTGTCACCAAACATCATTTTCTCTTGTGCAATAGCAGATGAAACAAGGGAGCATATTATTAAAAGAAAGGATATAGGTTTTTTCATTTATTCTAGTGCTTTTATTTCCTGGAGCAAAACTTCGAAAGCAGGCGAGGCCATTCCGCCATGGTCGAAAGAATCCAACTCATAAAGTTTTGTTTTTGTATGGCCTGCTATTTTCATCATTCGCCACATGTAGGCATTTTCTTCATAGCGGCCCAGCATTTCACGTTCCCTGTCACCGGTTATTAAAATTAAAGGTGGAGCGTCACTTCTAACGTGATATAGTGGGGCGAATTCATCAACCACAGGCTGAGTATCCGGAATTCCGCGTTCTTTTCTTATGGTCATGTGGGTAATGGTATGCCCGCTGAACGGAATAAGCATTGCAATATCGTTGGCGTCAATTCCATATTCAGCCAGCCATTTCTTGTCTAATCCAACCATGCTGGTAAGATATCCGCCCGCAGAGTGTCCTGAGACTACAATTTTAGCCGGATTACCACCATATTTTTGAATGTTTTTGAATGTCCAGGCAACCGCCGCGGCTGCATCTTCAATATAAGCCGGGCATTTTACTTTTGGATGTAACCGGTAATTTACAGCCACAACGGCAATACCCTGTTCTTTTAATTTTTCGGGGATAAATTTATTGCCGCTTGTAATACCGCCTCCATGAAACCATACAACAGTTGTAAAATTTTTTGTGTCAGGGTAATAAATGTCAAGCCGGCAACGCTCATTCATGTAATCGTCGTTGTTTTTTGGCTCGGCATCCCGGTATGAAATATTTTCATCAAGATGGTAGGTTACTGATTTTGAATTTTGTGCAAATAGAAATGAAGAGATGCAGAAAAAACAGGTAAAAAGGATGAGCCGCATTGCGTAATATTTTTTATTCATGATGATTTAATTATGACAACAATATAGAAAGATTTCAACGAAATTATTTAAATCTGTGATTTTAGTTTTGACACAACTTTTCCCGTTATTAGACAATCATGGTTTATGTATTTCATAATAAGGATAAATGTCATACTTTTAATTTACAACGGATTCTTAGTTTAAATTTGATATGGAAAATGAAGAGAAACATTTAATCTTTGTTGTTGAAAATAATACAATTTATAATCATCTGGTTACTGAATATCTCAAAAAACAAGGGTTTTCAAATGTAAAATCATTAGTTTCAGGTGAAGAATGTATTCAAACAATAGAAAGTGGTATTAAGCCCGATATTGTTATTCAGGATTATTCTTTGGATGGAATAAATGGGTTGGAGGTTTTGAAGCAGGTAAAAAAAATAAGTCCACATTCTGAGTTTATTTTTCTCACCAGTAACGAAAATATGGAGGTAGCGGTAAATACAATTAAATTTGGTGCTTTCGACTATATTGTAAAAGATAAAATGGCACTGGAGAAAGTTGTTTACAAAATGCGAAAGATTGTAGGAATGTTTAAATTGCAAAAAAAGAATCGCCAAATCAAAATATTAATGTATGTTTTTTTAGGGTTTATGGCTTTGGTTATTATTTTAGCCTTTTTCTATTTTGTAGTTGACATTTTTAATAGCAATTCCTGATTTGTTTTAGAAAATAAAAAGTAAAATATTTCCAATAAAAATAAAGAGCATCCCTGTTTACAAGGATGCTCTTTTGATATTATAAATTATTAGTTTATGAACCTTTTGTTGCTTTTTCTAGTCGTTTCAGGACACTAAAAATAAAAGTTGCAGAAAGGAGGCACATAACAACCAAGATGATAAAGAATTGCCACAATTCAATTTTATCCCAAAAATAACCAATTAATCCCGCCATTAGGTTTCCGATTGCAGTGGCGGCCAACCAACCTCCCTGAGCGAGTCCTTTATATTTTGGAGGAGCAACTTTGGATACAAACGAAATTCCAATTGGGCTGAGAAATAATTCAGCAATTGTTAATGTGAAGTATGTGCCTATTAACCAATAGGGCGACATTAAAACATCGGAAACACCACCATTGAGTTCTTTGGGCGACATCAGATTTACAGAGGCTCCCACTAAAAGCATAAACCCAAGTGCGGTTATAATCATTCCGAAACCAATTTTTTTCGGTGATGAAGGTTCTTTTCCATTTACCCGAAGTTGGGTGAAGAAGCCTACAATTACAGGTGTAAGAAAAACAATAAAAATAGGGTTAAATTGTTGAAACATTTGCGGAGCTATTTGCATCTCTTTGTTGTAACCGGAGAATACCCAGTAACAAACAAGTGCTCCGGCTACAAGCAAAAATGCGCCAATTAGTTTCATTTTTCCCTGTGCCTTTTTATTTAAAAGAATAATTAAGCCTATTAGTGCAGCGAGGAAAGGAAGAAATGCAGCCAAATCAAAGAAAATATATGTGAAATTACTTACGTTACTCACTGTGTAATCGCGGGCAAAGATAGACATGGTAAATCCGTTTTGGTGGAACGCCATCCAGAAAAACATAACCACCGAAAAAACTAAAAATAAGGCAATTAATCTGGAACGGCTTTCTTCTGGCTTTAAAACGACTACCTGATCCTTCAGGTTTACATCTTTTGCTTTCTGTTTTTCAGTAATATCAGCCGATTTATAGTATTTGCGGAACCCAATAAAAATGAGAAACGAAACAATCATACTCGCCGCAGCAATTCCAAACCCGGCATTGTAGGACAATGATAATGTATCGATATAATTATGACAAAATTGAGTTAAATCGTTAGCCGTTGCTCCGGTCTGCGAGTGAGCAAGTGCAGTAAGCTGGTCTTTAACTCCCATATCGCCGTTTAGAAATTTATGAGCTAAATCAGGGATTTTTGAATCGTATGTAAAACCGCCTTTTTTTAGAATTAAGTTGCTTATACCTGTTGCAGCCGACGGAGCAAAAAAGGCTCCAATATTAATCCCCATATAAAAAATATTAAAGGCATTGTCGCGGTTCGCACTGTATTGAGGATCATCGTACATATTCCCGACAAGGGCTTGCAGGTTTCCCTTAAAAAAACCTGTCCCTAACGAAATAACTACTAACGAGGTAATAATAAATGCCAAAGACTGCCCCGGAATGGCCAGCAGCAAATAACCTAAAAACATAATAATGGTCCCGAGGGTGATTGTTTTCCCGTATCCCAGCAAATTATCGGCAATAATGCCGCCAAGTAATGGTAAAAAATAAATTCCGAATAAAAAGCCGCCATAATATGCCCCGGCTTCCGTAGCCGAGAATCCATATTTAGCCTGAAGATAAAGCACGAAAATAGCCAGCATTGTGTAGTAGCCAAAACGTTCGCCCATATTGGCAAAAAAGGCTACATACAAACCCTTAGGGTGTCCTTTTAGCATGTTCTTAGTTTTAAAATGATTATTTAATTTTTGATTTTTTCAACAAACGCAAATATAGAAATCTTTTGCGTTTCAGGAACTTGATAAAGGTCAGGTTAATTCAATGAATAAAATAAAGAAGTGAAATTATTGCGGACCGGGAGTCTTAATATTCATATTTATAAATGAGATTGCCATTGCATAACGAAAATCCGGGGTCAATACCAAAATACCAGGTATGCTTTTCCATGAGTTTATTATCTTCATAAAAGTTTTTTACAACTGTATTCCCGTCTTCTGTTACTTCGTCCAAATAACCTTCGTTGGTGTAAAAGTATTCTTTGAAATATCCGGTTTCACCAGTGGTTAATATTCTTTTTTCAGTAGAGAGTTTTCCATTTTTGTATGTATAAACAATTGTATCATAAATGGTTTCTCTCAATTCATTGTGAAAACTTGCTTTTTCTATTAATTCTCCCCGCCGGTTATATTTATAAGCGTATCCGTAATTTAATATCCATTCGTTTCCTTCCCGCCGAAAAATTTCCTCATATCTTAAATGGCTTCCCGAATAGGTAAATGTGGTTTTGTACAGGTAAGTTTTTCCGGTATCATAATTTATTTTTTCAACCAGTTTGTTTTCCGAGTATTTATATTCGTAACTACTGCTTAAAGCCCAGGTGGCATACGAAAAATAGAAAACGGAATCGCTCAGTTTTTTATTTTGGGTGTTGTATGTACTTGTAGTTCTGAATGTTGGTTCGCTGTGGGAATATAATAATTCTTCTGTTTCGTTCCCACTTTCGTCATAAACAAATCGTTTTTCAGAAATTTTACTTTTGGGATCGCTTTGGCAAAAGACTTGTTCTGTTTTGTATAAAAATTTACCGTCTTTTAAAAATGTTTGATCGTTTTCGAAATCATTCACTTCACAAGATGAGAAGAAAAAGAGTACGGGAATTGTCAAAAATCCTGTAATTTTAAGCTTTCGGTAAGTCATTTAAGTTTGTTTGATTATATGATACTATTTTTTATAAAATGGTTGCTTTAAATAAAGAAAATATAAATGAAACTTTTTACAACAAAACAAATTGCAGAGTTAGATAAATTTACCATTGAAAATGAACCCGTTTCGGATATTAATTTAATGGAGCGGGCTGCATTACAAATTACACACTGGCTGGTAAAGCACTTTTCAACAGAACGGAAAATGATATTTTTGGCCGGCCCGGGAAATAACGGTGGAGATGCGCTTGCAATAGCACGGCAAATGGCTGATTTTGACTTTGTTTGTGAAGTTTATTTGCTCGATTTTGGAAAAGGGTTAAAAGGATCACCTGCAACTAATTGGAGCAGATTGAAAAAACAGGGAAAAGTAAAGCTGGTGAAGTTTGAAACAGAAAATGAATTTCCGGACGTAAATTCGGGCGACGTGGTCCTGGACGGGATATTTGGCTCTGGTTTGTCGAGGCCACTTGAGGGGTTTCCGGCTGCTGTAGTTCACAAAATAAATCGACTTAAAAATACAGTTGTAGCTATCGATATTCCCAGTGGTTTGATGGGAGAAGACAACTCCGGAAATATCTCGGAGAATATTGTAAAGGCTGAATTTACCCTCACATTTCAATTTCCAAAAATTAGTTTTCTTTTAACCGAAAATGAAATTTATACCGGAAAATGGGAGGTACTTCCTATTGGTTTACACCCGGATGGAATGGAAAAAATTTCTTCGGATATATTTTTTGTAGAAAAAGAAGAAGTAAGGAAAACAATCCTCCCACGTTCAAAATTTGCACACAAAGGGAATTTTGGGCATGCTTTGCTGATTGCCGGAAGTTTCGGGAAAATGGGCGCCGCAGTTTTGGCCTCCAAAGGTTGTTTACGTGCGGGAGTCGGATTGTTAACAACACATATTCCCCGGTTGGGCTATTCTATCATCCAGACGGCTGTTCCTGAAGCAATGACAAGTATTGATGCACACGACGCTATTTTCACGGAGTTTCCTGATTTATCATCTTTTTCAGCTATTGGTATTGGTCCCGGAATTGGGAAGAAACACAATTCAAAAAGGGCACTGGAGCAGTTGTTGGAAAAAGTAAGGGTTCCAATGGTAATTGACGCAGATGGGTTAAACATTCTTTCCGAAAATAAAGAGTGGTTGGAGAAGCTACCTGAGAATTCCATTTTAACTCCGCATCCGGGTGAATTTAAAAGATTGGCAGGAGATGCATCAAATGCCTATGAAAGAATTCAGCAGCAGTTAAAACTGGCCGTAAAGTATAAAGTAGTAGTAATTTTGAAAGGCGCTTACACCACTACTGCAACTCCTGGAGGTAAACTGTATTTTAATTCAACAGGTAACCCGGGTATGGCAACGGCGGGTAGCGGCGATACATTAACGGGTATTTTGCTTGGCTTACTGGCTCGTGGATTTGATCCGGAAAAGGCAGCTGTAGCAGGTGTTTACCTTCATGGGCTGGCCGGAGATTTGGCTGCTAAACAATGGTCAGAAACAGCCTTAGTTGCAGGAGATATTTCGGATTATTTGGGGAAAGCATTTCTTGAATTAGAGAATTAAATCATTTTAACTTTTAGCAGTCGATTTTTTTCTTGAAATGCATAATAAAATCTCTATTTTTAGGTCTTTAAATAAAAAAGTATGAAGAAAATATTAATAAGTATTCTTGTAATTTCCATAGTTATTCCAGCGTTCGGGCAACGAAAGAAGAAAGACGATGATGAGGCCGTCTCGGCTTTTGTTGAAGGAATTACATACGCTCTTCCCCGAACAGGTGTGCGTGTTTATGTAAATGTAGTTCAGGAAAAATTTGTTCCCGGTCCGTATGCTGCTTATGCAGAACAGTTGCTTGGGATTTCTGATGCGAGAACAAGAGAATCGGTTAAATGGAGTTTTGAGGATGCGAATATGGAAACATTTGCCGAGCCTGACCCAGACCAGGTTTACAAAGCTTTGGGGGACGCTTCTTTTTTGCTTAGTTTGACTCCCGATGGACGGTTAGCCGGAATTAATTCCGCTGTTGTGCAGGAAGATGAAAAAGCGGTAAAAAGCAACGAGTTTTTAACAACTCCTAAATATGACGATGGATTTTCCTTTGAAAATTTTAATGATTCACCCATATACACTGTAGGCGATTCTACCAATAATTTTCGCCCGGTAAGAAAAGGTATTGAAGAGAAAGCAAGTGATGCTGCGATGCGTGTTTTGGAATGTCGTTTAAATCAATATGATATCGTTTCGGGCTTGCTTGATGAATTTCATCCCGACGGGGAAGCTTATCGAATTAGCCTGGCCGAACTAAAACAAATGGAAAAGAATTATCTGAGTTTGTTTACCGGGCACACAACTTATACTCACGAAGTATTTAGTTTCGATTTTGTTCCGACAACAACTGGCGGCAACGGCGAAATTGTTTTTCGTTTTTCCGATGAAAAAGGAGTCGTTCCTTCAACCGATTTATCAGGAAAGCCCGTGATGTTAAAAGTTGAACCACTGGATGATTTGGTGAAAAAGTATTCTGGCAACGCAAAATCTGCTAATCCCTCTGCGGGCGAGAGTGGTGTTTACTATCGAATGCCGGGAGTGGCAAATGTAAGCTTGATCTATGAATTAAAAACTATCGCTTCCATGCGTGCCACTGTTTCTCAATTTGGCGCTGTGGCTCCAGTTCCGGAAGAATTATTATATGGTGATTATAAAATTCAAATTCATCCGGAAACCGGGGCTATTAAAAATATTACGAAAATTAGATAGTTAAATTTCAGGTAATATGACAAAGATTACCTGTTTTATTAACACACAAATACTATTTTCACAACCTTATTTTCCTTTTATACCTGTTTCAAAAAAATAAATTTAATATAGTATTATGACGGAAGTTATCAAAAGATCATTACGGGAATCACCGAAAGCACGCTGGACAGCCATGGTGATTGTTTCATTGTCGATGTTTGGGGCATATTTTTTCAATTATGCCATGTCGCCTGTAAAACCCATGTTGGAAAGCGCTTTGGGATGGACAAGTTCTGATTTTGGCACATATACCTCTTCCTATGCCTGGTTTAATGTTTACCTTTTTATGCTGATTTTTAGCGGAATTATCCTTGATAAATTTGGAATCAGGATTACCGGGATGGGGGCAACCATTATGATGGCATTGGGAACAGGATTAAATTATTGGGCTATTATTACTGTTTTCCCTGAAGGAGCTCATATATCTATCCCTTTAATTGGCGACATCAAAACCCAGGTAGTTGTATCTTCTATCGGATTCGCAATATTCGGGGTTGGAACAGAGGCCGCTGGTATCACCGTTTCAAAAGCGATTGTTCGGTGGTTTAAAGGAAAGGAATTGGCATTAGCTATGGGATTGCAAATGTCTATTGCAAGGATGGGAACCGCTTTAGCACTGGCGATTTCGCTTCCTTTGGCTCTCAATTTTAATTATAGCGCTCCTATACTTTTGGCTTTTATTTTAATGTTTATCAGCGTTATAGCTTTCGTTATGTACATTGTGCTTGATTTAAGGCTGGATGCTTCTGAAAAGGAAATTAAACTGGAAGAAGAAGAACCTTTCAGAATGAAAGACATTCTAATGATTATTAGTAATAAAGGGTTTTGGTATATTGCAATTCTCTGTGTCCTGTTTTATGGGGCTGTTTTTCCGTTTCTATTCTATGCCACTGATTTTATGATTAATAAGTACCATGTTTCACCCAAATTGGCCGGAATTATTCCAAGCCTCTTACCTTTTGGTACTATTTTTCTTACCCCTTTCTTTGGGGGAATTTATGATAAAAAGGGGAAAGGGGCCACAATTATGATTATTGGAGCACTAATGTTGATTGTTGTGCATGGTTTTCTGTCTATTCCATTTCTCAATAATTGGTTGTTTGCGGCTGTAATGGTTATTGTCCTTGGAATTGGTTTTTCACTTGTCCCTTCAGCTATGTGGCCTTCTGTTCCGAAAATTATTCCTGAAAAACAACTTGGAACAGCTTATGCTGTAATTTTTTGGATTCAAAATATTGGCCTAATGCTTATCCCCCTGATTTTGGGGATTGTGCTTGATAGCACCAATCCTTCGGTAGCTCCTAATAAAGCCGTTGTGAAAATGTCGATGGATGAAAGTTATTCTAAGCTTTTGTCCAGTAAAAATATTTCACTCGATTCAAAAGAGTTTAAGTTAACGGTAGAAAAGACTACAAGCGCCTTAATTGATTCGTTGGTTCAAACAACGTATTATGATGCAACGCCGCAGGAACAAATTGATGTGAATCAATTACAAAATGGTATTGTTAATGCGAACCTGGTTGCAGCGGGTAAATTAGTATTGGATAATAGTAATACAGAAGCTTCTCTGGCAAAAATTGAGCAGGCGTTTATTAATAGTACTTTTAAAATGGTGGAGAAGGAAAAATTAAACTTGAGATATAACTATCAGGCTGATATCCTCATTTTTACATTATTGGGGATATTGTCTTTGGTTTTTGCGTTCCTTTTAAAAGTTGAAGATAGGAAAAAAGGTTACGGGCTGGAACTACCAAATATAAAAGAAGAAATTTAAATTTTGGTTCTCGGTTTTCCGACTTCGGGTTTTTATACCGATCTCTGGTTTTCCGCTTGCCTGCTAAAATAAAATATTATGACACAAATAAAAGATATCCAACCAACGGAAGTTTGGAGTGTTTTTGATCAAATGCTGCAAATTCCGCGTCCTTCTTACCACGAGGAAAAAATTCAGGAATGGGCTTTTAATTTTGGAAAAAGTCTTGGCCTCGAAACATCGAAAGATGAAGCCGGAAATGTAATTATTCGCAAACCGGCAACACCTGGAATGGAAAACCGAAAAGGAGTTATTTTACAAGGGCATCTTGATATGGTCCCGCAAAAAAACAGCGACAAAGTGCACGATTTTGAAACCGATGCAATTGAAGCTACTATCGACGGAGAGTGGGTAAAGGCTAATGGTACAACTTTAGGTGCCGATAATGGAATTGGTGTTTCTGCTGCCATGGCCGTTTTGGCATCAAAAACATTAAAACACGGGCCTGTTGAAGTATTGCTTACTGCAACAGAAGAAACAGGAATGGATGGTGCCAATGGTTTAAAGCCCGGTATACTAAAAGGCGATATCCTTATTAATATGGATTCGGAAGATGAAGGTGAACTTTATGTTGGATGTGCAGGTGGTGAAGATGCAAATGTTCTTTTTTCATATTCTGATGAAGAAATTCCTGCCGGTTTTACCGCTTTAAAATTAAGTGTAACCGGGATGAAAGGAGGCCATTCCGGTATTGATATCCCATCAGGAAGGGGAAATGCCAACAAAGTATTCTTCCGGATTTTAAATGCAGCTTATGAAAAATTGGGCGTACGTTTGGCAAGCATCGAAGGTGGAAGTCTACGAAATGCAATCCCTCGGGAAGCATTTGGCGTTATAGCTGTGGATGAAGCAGACGTCGCTGATTTTGTGGCTTTGGTAGAAGAATATACTGATAAAATAAAGGCCGAACTTTCTGTAACTGAACCCGGATTAAAAGTAGCAGTTGAGGAAACTGAACTTCCAACAGCTTTAATCGATGAAACAACGCAAGTAAATCTTACATTATCGGTAGTAGCTTGTCCAAATGGTGTGATTCGCATGAGTGACAGCATGGAGGGTTTAGTGGAAACTTCGACCAACCTGGCACTTGTAAAATCGGATGCTGACAAGAAAACTGTTTCCTGCGCGGCTTTAATGCGTAGTTCTGTAGATTCAGCAAAAGAGGATTTGGCATCGCGAATGAAAGCGGTTTTTACGCTGGCCGGAGCAGAAGTTTCTTTTGATGGTGCCTATCCCGGGTGGAAACCCAATATGGATTCGCCAATTTTGAAAACGATGCAGGACGTTTATAATAAAAATTTTGGCAAAATTCCGGAAATAAAAGCTATTCACGCTGGTTTGGAATGTGGAATTCTTGGGGGAAAATATCCAAACTGGGATATGATTTCGTTTGGACCGACCATTCGATTTCCGCACTCGCCCGATGAAAAAGTAAATATAGAAACGGTTAAGAAATTCTGGGATTTTTTGGTGGTTACATTGGAAAGTATTCCTGAAAAATAGTAGGGCACGGTTTGTGGCTATATTGAAGAAAGCAGATTAAAATTTGCTAATTCAGGAAAGGCTGCCAGTTATAAAAAATAACTGATAGCCTTTCTTCTTTTATATACGGGAATCCTGGTAACTGATTTTTCAAATTATCAGAATTGTCTTTCTGAGAAAGGGAGGCCGGATAATACTTTTTATTCCGAATGCTTATACAGAATAACCGGGACCGGCGAATTCCGGTTCGCCAAAAGAAGATGCGATTTATTATCGCATCACCGCGGTAAAACGGAAAAGCATTTTAAAGGTTGGCGTTTTTTTTATTTTTAATAAAAAGTATGTACCCCTACTCTTAAAAAGATGAGGTTTAAATTAAAATCTGGCATTTGTTCTAATTTTATCCTCTTCAAACTTATTTCTGTCGCAATCGTTTTATTTTTGTATATATTTTTGGTTATTTAGTTGTGTCAGTAAGCGGATTATGGAAAAAAAATCATGTATACTTTTTTGTCGCTGTAAAGCTCAGATTATTTCTTCTGAATCGATGGAGAAGATTTCTGATGGGGTAAAGAAATTGGATACTGATGTTTTTGAGTTGCAGGATTTATGTGCGCTCACAATCAATGAAAAAGATGTACTCAATTCCATTGGAAAGGAATTTCAGCGGAAAATAATTGTTGCTTGTTATCCTAGGGCAATAAAAAATATGTTTAGACAAAATGGAATCGAGTTTGGCGATTTTGAGGTGCTGAATTTCAGGGAACTTTCGGCTGAAAAGATTCTCGCGAAGTTGGAGAATGAATTTCAGATACAAAAAGGTAAAGCGCGCTATCGTTTTCAGATTACTGATTTGGAAGTACCGGCCTGGTTTCCTGTTATCGACGAATCTTTATGTTCTAACTGCGGAAAATGTGCGCGTTTCTGTTTGTTTGGGGTATATAGCTTTGATAAAAAAAGCTTAAATGTGGTCAACCCGCTTGCATGTAAAGACAAATGCCCCGCTTGCGGAAGAACCTGCCCGACTTCGGCAATTATTTTTCCACGGCTGGCCGAAAATACAGTTTTGGCAGGCGATGAGCCCAATGGGAAAAAAGTGGCTATTGATAAGGGAAGCTTATTGACAACTCTAAATGCACGAAATCAAAACCGCCGGAATATTTTTCGGCAGGGAGTTGTAGAACAGGCCGAAGAAGAACGCCGCAAAGCATTGGCTGAATTTAAAATGGGAATGGATTTCAAAAAGAATGATAAGAAGGATACTTAAAAATACCGATAAAAGATGTCTGTACAAGTTTATGTACAACATGGGCATAAAGGGTTCGCTTAGTTTTGCGCGCTATCAGAGAAGATTGAAGAACGGCGATTTTTTCCCGGCTTTTCACTTTATTTCGGTTACCGACGATTGTAACCTGAATTGCCAGGGCTGCTGGGTGACACATAAAAAGAATAATGCCCGCATGTCGCCCGAAACATTGAACCGGATTATTGAAGAAACCAAAGCGAAAGGTTCTTATTTTTTTGGGATTTTAGGTGGTGAGCCGTTAACATACAAGCCTCTTTTTGAGGTTTTGAAAAAGCATCCGGATTGTTATTTCCAGTTGTTTACAAACGGGACATTACTTACGCCGCAAGTGGCGGAAGAATTGCGAAAATTAGGAAATGTAACACCGCTTATCAGTTTTGAAGGCGATGAAGTGGTGGCCGATGTTCGCCGTCGGGGAAAGGATGTTTTTCGCCGAACCGTGGAAGCTGTTGAAAATGCCACCAATGCTGGATTAATTACCGGAGTGGCTATGAGTGTTTGTAAATCAAACATGGGTTTGGCACTTTCCGCTGATTTTATCAATTCGCTTATTCAGAAAAATGTAGCCTACCTGTGGTATTATATTTACCGGCCGGTGGGAGCGGATTCAACTGTTGAACTGGCTTTGGAAAAACATGAAATTCAAAAGTTGCGGCAATTTATGGTGGATGCACGCTCGCAGTTTGATATTGCGATTATTGATGCATATTGGGATCAGAATGGAAGCGGACTTTGCCCGGCAGCAACCGGATTGAGTCATCACATCAATGCATCGGGTTTTGTAGAACCTTGCCCGGTTATTCAGTTTGCAGCAGAAAATGTAGAGGATAAATCACTGGAGAATATTTACAAAGAATCGGTTTTTCTGGAAGCTTTAAGAAACGAAATTCCAAAGAAAACATCGGGATGTGTGATTATGGAAGACCCGAAATGGCTGGTTGAAATGACCGAAAAATATAATGCAAAGGATTCTTCAGGAAGAGAAAACGAGGCCGAACGGTTAAAAGCAATGCCACCGGTTCCGAGCCACGGTTCCGGAACTCCTGTTCCTGAAAAAGGCTGGATTTACCGATTTGCAAAAAAACGCGCATTTTTTGGATTGGGTGCATACGGATAAAAAATGGCAGTAAAAAAACGACGCATATTAAAAGTTCCAAGAGATAAACAAATCCGTAATTTGTTACGGAAAGAGGTCGCTTTGTTTGCTGCTCAAAAAAAATTATTGCCTCCCGCTTCATTTGAAATTCTTGAAAATAGCTCAAAAGAATTGCTGGCAAAATTAAACCTGAATGAGGAGTTTCTGGATTTTACAATTGTTCTGCTGGGAAATGAAACGTGGCGCGATGTGGTGAATGCAACTCCGTTTAATCGTCGCCTACTTTTGCTTCCCCAGTGCCTAAGAAATAATCTTAAGTGTAAAGGAGTATTCGATGAATTGGGGTTAATTTGTGCAGGATGTAAAGGTTGTCAGATTGATAATATTTTGGGGAGAGCAGAAGAACTGGGGTATTCAACACTCGTTGCTGAAGGAACAACAGTGGCGATTGGTTTGGTAGAGGAAGGATCTATCGATGCAGTAATTGGTGTGAGTTGTATGCCGGTGCTTCAAAATTCTTTTACCCCCGTGTCGCGGGCGGCAGTACCTGTAATTGGGTTGCCTTTGCTTTTTGATGGTTGTACCAATACTTCGCTCGACTATGAATGGCTC
Organism: uncultured Draconibacterium sp.; assembly: GCA_963677235.2. Classification (GTDB taxonomy): domain Bacteria; phylum Bacteroidota; class Bacteroidia; order Bacteroidales; family Prolixibacteraceae; genus Draconibacterium. Next base: position 687,782 of record CAXXPP010000001.1, read on the forward strand.
TTTTCTGAAATAGAACAAATTTCCGAAAATAAAGAGATAAAACCGCTTTCGGTTTCAATGATAAAAAACCAAGTGGAAGAATATTTCAATGGAGAAAACCTTAAAAGCTTTTTCTCAGGAGAAACAGAGACGGAGAGGCTGGCTTTAAAAACAATGGCTCTGGGTGGACAAAGAATGCGCCCGTTGCTTGCTGTGTTGGCTTATCAATCTTACTCTAAAGAAATTTCGGAAGAGGTTCAATCTACACTTGCTGTGATTATTGAGTGTTTTCACAAAGCTTCTTTGTTGCACGATGATATTCAGGACGATGAAGATTTTCGTTATGACCAGCCTGCCTTACATAAAACTGCCGGAATTCCGGTAGCAATAAATATTGGAGACTATTTGATAGGAAAGGGGTATCAGTTGCTGGCCTCTGTTCCATGCGACCCGGTTATAAAAGCTGAATGTTTGAAAATTGTTGCAGCATCTCATTTAAACCTTTCGGAAGGACAGGGAGCTGATATTCTGTTGCCACAAAATATTTCAAAAAAATCATTGGATGAGGTTCTGAAGATTTTTGAGCAGAAGACCGGTGAGGCTGTAAAAGTGGCGCTGCTAATCGGAGCTGTTGCAGGAAATGCTCCTGAAAGTGAATTAAAAGTATTATCTGATTTTGCGGAATATTTTGGAATTGCATATCAAATTCGTGATGATTTAAACGAACTTCGGGAAACGAACGATTTGAAACATGCCTTCGATTTTCCATTTTTGTTATCGCTGTTAAAGCAAAGTATTAACGGACATTCGCCTTCTTTTTCAGAGATATTAGAGACTGGAAATTTAGATGTCTTACTGGAGAACTTTGATAAATACGGAACTGAACTTACTGCTGATAAATATCTGGATGAATATATTCTGAAATGTTATAACGAGTTGGACAAATTGCAGAACAGAAAACTCCGGTTGAGTTTGTATGGCGTTATGGGAAAAGTGTTCAAATCGTAACGTGGCTAAGAAAAATTCATATCAACCCATTTATTATCAGTTTATTATTGAAATTGAAAGGGGATTCTTGCTGCTCGATATGTTGAGCCGGACAGAAGTCGTAGAATTCATAAAAACACAACAACATAAAAACGGAGCTTTTACAGACCGCGCCGGAAACCCCGACTTGTATTATTCGTTGTTTGGGTACTGGCTCTCAAAAGGATTAAATCTGGATGAACAACAAGCAAAATTAAGACAATATATTTCAACGTTTCAACACGATGAAAAAAAGGTAATCGATAAATTTTCCTTATTGTTAATTCACTTGTCGTTGGATAAAGGGGAGTTACAAAAGCCTTCCTTTTTTGAGTTACTTCGTTGGCTTTCAAAAAGTGGTAAGAATATAAACACCGCTTATCGTTTTTTCCTGTTTATGCTCAGTTTTGATGCTTTATTTGGGAAAAGCAAGGTTGTTTATTTTTTCGTACGAATTTTTCTGAATTTTTATAGCTTTCCTGAAGATTTACCATGCAGTTTTTCTGCTGCGCTGTTAATGGTGAAATTCTTAACAGGAAAGAATGTGAAACGGGAAGCCGAAAACCTGTTGCATTATTTTGAGAAAGGAAAAGGATTTAAAGTTTTTCCTGAACAACTAAATGCCGATTTGCTTTCAACGGCAGTTGCACTTTTTGCTCTGAAATCGGTTGGGGAAGATTTACGAACACTTGCTCCCGATTGTTTGAATTTAATTCAGAGTAATTACGAAAACGGTGCTTTTTTATCCGGCGACGGAGATTCTTCCCGCGATTTGGAATATACTTTTTATGGTTTGCTAACTTTGGGAGTGCTTTCAAAAAATGAGCATTGAATTTATTGCATGATAAAAGCCTTATTAACTATACGATTAAAACAAGTATCCAGAGGAATCGTCGGAATCGGCCTGTTCCGGATGCTTTTTTTAATTGCGCTGCTTGCTTTTGCCGGTTTTGCTTTATATGTTAAAAGCTCCGATGAGATGGTGTCAAAATACATCAGTATCGGATTCTTGCTTTTTGTGTTTTACGTTCAGATAAAAAGGGAAGACAAATTGTTTCTGAAAACGCATTTCTCTTCGTACAAAATGTTACTGTTTTCTGAATACCTTGCGTTAGGACTTCCTGTAATCATTTGTTTTTTGATTCATAAACAATGGATTGCGTTAAGTTTTCTGGCGGGGCTGGTAATTGCTCCGAGCATCGATTTTAGAACAAGATATTCCAATTTAAATACCAAACTACAGAAATTAATTCCTGCTGATGCTGTTGAATGGAAATCAGGAGTTCGGAAACATTTTTTTGTACTTGTGCCGCTTTGGATTATTGCAGTAGGAACTAGCTTTTTTATAGGAAGTGTGCCGATAGCAATTTTTGTTTTTGGGATTTTGATTCTTGGTTTTTTCGAAAAGTGTGAACCTTACCAGGTTTTGCTGGCTTATGAAATAAGCGCTCCAAAATTATTGATGTTGAAAATAAAACGACAGATTCAGTTGTTCTCAATTTTTGTTTTGCCATTGCTTGCTTTATTCGTTTTGTTCCATCCTGAAAACTGGTACATTCCCCTTGCTGAATATTTAATTTTTTGTAGTCTTTTAGCTTTCGGCATTACAGCGAAGTATGCTTTTTTTGAATCAAACGAAAAGTCTCCGGCGGCTCAAACTTTTGTGGCAATTGGAACCGTGGGGAGTATTGTTGTTGTTCTGCTTCCTGTCGTTTGGTTTTTAACGGTTTGGTTTTATATAAAATCAGTGAATAACCTGAATTTCTATTTAAATGATTACGATTAACAATCTTACTATATCATACAATAACCAAAAAGTTATCGACGATTTGAATCTGTCGATGAAAGAGGGTTTTATTCATGGCATTGTTGGCTTGAATGGAGCGGGAAAGACTACGCTTTTAAATACGTTGTTTGGTTTGAAGAAGGCGGATGCAGGAACGATGCTTTTTGATAATTATAAATTGAATAAGAAAGCCGTTGCCTATTTGGTAACTGAGAATTTTTTTTACTCGAATATTACCGGGCGCGAGTATTTAAATCTGTTTAAAAACGATGCTTTTAAAACGGAAGAATGGAACCGGCTTTTTGGACTTCCTCTCGATCGGATTATTGATGGTTATTCGACCGGAATGAAAAAGAAACTGGCCTTGTTGGGAATTCTGAAACAAGATAAATCGTTAATGATTTTGGATGAGCCATTCAACGGATTGGATATTGAAACAAACCGAATAATTCGAATGATTCTGTTACGTTTGAAAGAGAAAAATAAAACCATAATTGTAACTTCTCATATCATCGAGACTTTAACAAATCTGTGTGATTTTATTCATTATCTGGAGGGTGGTGTTATAAAATTTACGAGAGATAAAAGTGGTTTTTCAGAATTTGAACAGGAAGTTTTTGCGAAGATTGAAAATGATAATCTTGGGCTGATTAATGAATTGATTAGGTAGAATGTACAACAAAATATTACAAGAAGAAATAAATGAAGTCGGGCGATTTGTTGCCTCGGAATTAAAGCCCGAAGGGTTTTGGGAAGGGCGGCTTTCTTCCAGTGCCTTGGGTGTTGCTGTAGCAGTTGCTGCTTTACATTTTGATGATGCAAAACAGCATTCTACAGAAATTAAGAAAGGAATTATATGGCTGCAAAATAATATAAACTCTGACGGAAGTTATGGAGATACACCTGAAAGTCCGGGGAATGTAAGTACAAGTTTACTGGTTTACGCGGCTTTGAATTTATATTCGGCAAAAGAAAAGTCGGTAAAAGAAACGCAACAAAAAATTGCAGGTTATTTGAACTCACTGAAAATAGATGTGAATTCGCCGCAAGTAGCTGAATTTATTTTGGCACATTACCAAAAAGATTACACGTTTTCAGTGCCAATTCTGGCCATGTGCGGACTTTGTAATGTTCCGGGTGAAGACGCGTTTAATCACATCCCGCAACTGCCTTTTGAACTTTCGTTGTTGCCCCGGCGCTTTTATCGTTTACTGAATTTAAGTGTGGTGAGTTATGCGATTCCGGCGTTGGTAGCAGTTGGAATTGTAATCTTCAAAAAGAAAAAATCGAATCTTTTTTGGCGAATTATTCGGAAGTTTTCCATCCAAAAAGCAATGAATATTTTGCATAAAATGTTGCCTGAAAGTGGTGGATTTCTGGAAGCAATTCCTCTAACTGCTTTTGTTGCTTTGAGTTTGATAAATTCCGGTTTTGCTGAAACCGAGGTGGTAAAAAAGGGAATTCAGTTTTTAAAACGAACGCAACGCGATGACGGCGGATGGCCCATTGATGTTGATTTGTCAACCTGGGTAACCTCGCTCTCAGTAAAAGCATATCGCGAGAATCTGAGTGGTTTTTTAACGACAGACCAGCAGGATAAAATTGCCAATCATTTTAAATTAATTCAGAATAATCGTGTTCATCCGTTTAACGGAACCGGTCCCGGTGGTTGGGGCTGGACTAATTTTTCAGGTTCTGTTCCCGACGGCGATGACACGCCAGGAGCAATTCTGACACTGTTAAAACTTCAACCTAAAGAAATAGTGAAAAATGAAGTTTTGGCCGGTGCAAAATGGTTAAAAGAATTACGAAATAATGACGGTGGTTTCCCCACATTTTCAAGAGGGTGGGGGAAATTGCCATTTGACCAGAGTTGTTCTGATTTGACTGGTCATTGTCTGTTGGCAGTTTCTGCTGTTTTGGAAACGTACAAAGACGAGATGCTCAAAAAAGATATACGTATTCTGGAAAATATTTTTGAAGGGACTATAAATTATCTTGAAAAAAGGCAGTCGGAAGAAGGCAGTTGGCTACCGCTTTGGTTTGGAAACCAACAAACAAAAAATCATTGCAATCCGGTGTATGGAACAGCGAAAGTGGTAACATATTTAAAAGATGCCGGGGTACAACAGTGGCATTCGAAGCAAGTAAAAGTCAGGTTGAAAAAAATGATTCTGAAAGGGAATGATTTTTTGGTTTCTGCGCAAAATGCTGATGGAAGTTGGGGAGGTGATAAAGATGTTCCCGGAACCATTGAAGAAACGGCACTGGCGATTTCGGCGCTGACGTCGAAAGAAAATAAGCTAATTTGTCAAAATGGCTTGCAGTGGATTGAAAGTTTTGTTCAGGAAAATGGTTTTAAATCAGCGCCTGTTGGTTTGTATTTTGCCTCACTTTGGTACGACGAAAAAATGTATCCGGTAACGGCATACCTGGAAGCATTAAATAGGAGCTCTGAAATAAATTGACGATAAGCTGTTTTAGAATATACCTGATTATTTCGCTTAACAATTTTTTAACATTAGTTTTGGTGAAAAAATTATATATGTTTAAAAGGTATATAAATCTTTTTACCATTCAATTTGTTAGAAAAGTATGGAAAGATTTGATTCAAATAACTTTCGCCCTGATTTAATTTCTGAATTTCAGAAGTTAGATCATATTCTGGAAGCATTTCAAAATCAATTTAATGTTGAAGTTTTGAATGTTGTAAAAGAATTATTTCCACATTTAGTTTATAACGAAGAATTGGAAACATTGGCTATGACCTATGCCAATCAAATTTTTAATACAGCTGATTCCATTGTTGACAAAGACTCGAACTACTCTCAAGAAAGGTTAGCCGATGAGGTACAAAATATGAACCGGGTTGTGAGAAATTATTCGGAGGCTAAAACAGATAACCGTGAAGTGGCAGACCGAATTCATCAGAAAGCAAAGGAAGTAATGGTGAATTTTAATCCGAATCTGATGGATTTGTCTGCTGACGGATTCAGACTACTTGAAAAATATACGTTAATGTACAATGTTTTTTTTATGGAAGGCTTATTGGTATTAACACAAAAGGTAGATTAGATAAATACTTATAAAAATTAAAAGGCTTTCATCACTCTAAATTGATGTGATGAAAGCCTTTTTCTCGGAAAATGATTTTATCTGTCTATATCAATGTCGGTACTAATGAGGCGTCTTCCGAAATCCATTGAGTTCATATGTGGCGGAGCAGTATTCATAATGTGTTTTACAAAGTAATTACAAATACGCCTTTCTCCATACTCACCTCCCCACTCATGTCCTTTTCCCGGCAAAGTAAGAAGATCAAAATCTTTATTGGCTTTTATCAGAGCATCACACACTTGGTATGTAGAAGCCGGATCAACATTTTTATCCATTTCGCCAACCACCAGCATTAAATCACCTTGTAAACGGTAGGCATTATCTACGTTTGAACTTGCAGCATATTCCGGGCCAACAGGCCATCCCATCCACTGTTCATTCCACCAGATCTTGTCCATACGGTTATCATGACAACCACACACTGAAACAGCAACTTTGTAAAATTCAGGATGAAAAAGAACTGCTGCAGTTGAGTTCTGACCTCCGGCTGATTTACCGTAGATTCCTACATTGCTAATATCCATAAATGGAAATTTACTGGCAGCGTCTTTTATCCACAGAATACGATCAGGAAAACCTGCGTCTTTTATATTTTTCCAGCATACATCGTGAAATGCCTTTGAACGGTTGGATGTTCCCATTCCATCAATCATTACTACAATAAAACCAAGTTCGGTTAACGATTGTCTGCAACGGTTATAAAAAGCGCTGAAGTCTTTTGGTACGTGGCTGCTATGTGGTCCTGCATAAATATACTCAATAACCGGATACTTTTTTGATGGATCAAAATTGGAAGGTTTCAGAAACATTCCCCAAATATCTGTTTTGCCGTCTCTCCCTTTTGACGAGAAAACCTGTGGCATTTCCCAACCTGTAGCAAGTAGTTGGCTTATGTCTGCCTTCTCAAGTGGCATAACTTCTTCACCAGTTTCTGCGTCACGTAATACGCTTGTTGGCGGCATATCTACTCTCGACCACGAATCAACTAAATATTTATGATTGGGAGATAAGCTTATCCGATGGTTGCCGTTTCCGGGGGTTAAAAGTTTCATTCCCGAACCATCAAAATTGATGGTGTAATAATGTATTAAATATGGGTCTCCTTCTTCTTTTCCGCTGGCGGCAAATAAAATTTTTCGGTTTAAAGTATCAACGTACTCCACTCTGCGTACAACCCATTCTCCTTTGGTTATTTGGTTTTTCACATTCCCTGTTTCTCCGTTGTAAAGGTATAGATGGTTCCACCCGTCACGCTCTGATGCCCAGATAATCTCTTTTCCATCATTAATATCATACCTGTATTTTTTACTGCTGTAATCGATAAATGTTGGTTGTGTTTCATTAATTATAGCTTTGCATTTACCGGTTTCAGCATTCATCTCTATAACCTGGTAAACCTGGTGTCCGCGTTTATTATACTCAAAAGTGAGGCTTTTGCTGTTGTCATGCCATTTAATATCACCTATACTAAATTGATTTGGGATCATTTCCTGGCAGGAGGCAATCAATTTCTTTTGTGCTATGTCGAAGATACATGGATAAGACTGAGGCAGGGCGTCGCCCGGCTTATAATACTCAACTGAAGAATATTTTGGTTGAATCTGATCTTCCGGCGACGATTCAATATAATTTATTAAATGCTTTTCCGAAGGTTTATACAGGCTCGACATGACTTTTTTTGAGTCGGGCGACCATTGAATATATGAAGAGTAATATAAGCCGATTCCACCATCGTAGCTTAGCTGATTTGTTTCTCCTGTTTCAGTATTTTTTACAAATACGTTGTAATCTCGAATAAATGCGGTCCATTTACCATCGGGGGATTTTACCGGATCATTTCCCAGTAAGTCGCGTCGGGCCATAGACCAGTCGCGTCTCTCCGGTTTTTTATATTCCTCCTTAATGGCAAGTTTATAGGAAGGTAACTGTCCGGTCCAAACGTTCCCGTCATAAACAAATGTAAATTCCTTTAAGTTATTCTCTGGTTGAATATTTGTAATCTCATCAGGTGCAACGCTCTTTTCTTCTTTTTCTGAAAGTGAAGACATAAGTTTAGTTACGTCAATAAGTTCAGTTTTCTTCTTTTTGTCGGGCGAAACCAGATAATATTTTTCACCGGTTTCAGTTTCCACACTGTACCAAAATGAAGTTTCATTTTCCATCCAATTGGGGTGAAAGTAGCCATGTAAAACTTTGTTTTCAGTTAATCCCTTAAAATCTTCGTACCGGTCGTACTTATCGCTAATGTCTTGTGCTTCAGATTTAATAAAGGGCGTTAGGCAAAATAATGCCAGAATAATACCTTCTAAATGTCTCATATCTAAAAATTTTGTAAACAGAACAGTTTATCTCAAAGTTGAGAACTATTTTTAAAATCTATATAATATTGTTGTCTTTTCTTTCTTTTTGTTAAAAAGGATATAGAAATCTTAACGTTTTAAAAGTAGGCGTGAGTGTTAGTAATTAAAATGATATTTATTAGTTCTGGTTGTTTTCAAGAAAAAATAACAAATCTGATTTGCAACAAAAACGACTTTTAGGGATTATTCGTTTTTTTGATGATAGTAATTGATTAATAGTGGAATTGTAATTTGTTCTGTGCAGTTAGTTGTATGTTTTTCCGCGTTTATTGTGCGTAAAAATTTGTTTGTACAAAAATAGGCTACAAAAACAGATGTTAGGAATTTACTGTGAAAATTTCTTCGCCCTCTGTTGTCAGGTATTTTTTGGACAAGTTGGCTGTGAGGCATGCATGAACCGGAATAATTTCGATTAACTCTCCCACCTGGAAGTTTTTAAATTGTGTTTGTGTAACTTTCAGTATCCCGTGTTCTTGCGAAAGTTTTGCAACATAGTTTAAAGGAGGAAGAAGTTTCTTTTCGCCACTCTTTTGAATAATAATTCGTCCAAACATTTTTTTCCCGTCGATATTAATAATCGAATCCTGTGATAAATGTACCGCGCCGCCATAAATAACAATCTCGTTACGCGAAAGGTGTTTTGCGACCACCGGGCAAACCATTCGAACGGCTATGTCTTTGAAAGTACACACCCCCAGATTTTGCATCATTAGATCGTAAAAAACAAAATTTCCAGGTCTGATTTCATCAACGTCGCTAAAATTGGTGCATAATGTATTTGAAGGTGTATCCCCCATGCTAATTTCGACTTTTGGGAATTCAGTTTTATATCTCTGTTTCAATGATCTCATTTTCAACAAAGCATCGAAATGACTGCTGAAAATTTCGTTTGTGGAACGCGCATGGTAAGTATGTCCTGTATGAGTTAAAAAACCTTTAAAACTGGTTTTTTTACTTTTTGAAAGCTCCATAATTATATTATCAATAATATTGGTTCTGGATGCTAAAATTCCGGTTCGGTTATATCCTGTATCAATTTTGATATACACACCAATTGAATATTTAATTTTTTGTACCAAAGTTTGAGCCGCATCAGTATTCTCAACCAGAACATTTAGTTGTATGTTTGCCGCTAACCTGTTTATATGGGTAACTTCGAGGATATTAACAGGGAATGCAATTGTTATGTCGTTCCAGTTATTGGCAGCAAAATACTCAGCCATGGCGACAGAAGATACAGTTATGGCATTTACACCGGAAAGTTTAAACCATTCTCCGATTTTTGCCGATTGATGTGTTTTAAAGTGCGGCCTGAACCGTAACTTATTTTCGGCAGCTTTCCGGGCCATCCTTTCAATATTACGTAAACAAATTTCTTTATCAACAACAAATGTTGGTCTGGTTATCTCGGTCATATTGGCTAAATCATTTTTTTGTTTTTAACTGAGAAGCAAGGCTATTCCGGGTTTCCATTAGTTTTTTAGAAATCCCTACTTTGTATAAATGGGGGCTGATGAAACGTTTGTGCTCCCCGGGCAAAAATATTGCTCTTTGTAGAAGATATTCGTGGATTTGTATAAGCGATTGTTTCTCTTCTTTAATTTCACCGCGCTCAACCACCTTATGAAGTAGAGGTTCGAATTTGAAATTCTGGATGGATGTGAATTGCTCGGGATAAACACGGTGATAAATTACTTTTACATCGTCAATGTGTTCATTTTCGAGTAAGATAGCATCTCTGTAGAATTTACCCTCTCCGTCAAAAATACGATATACTTGTTTTTTTCCTGGCAGAGTTACTTTTTCTATGTTCTCAGAGATTTTCATTTTAGGATTATTATCAACTTCTGCTAATTTATAAACGCCGTCTAAAGCTGCATCGGGTTTTCCGGTTGCAAGTTCGGTCCCAATACCAAAAGCATCTATTGATGCATTTTGTTCACTAATAAGGCTTTTTATAACCATTTCGTTTAACTGGTTCGATGCTATAATTTTTACATAGTTCAGATTGGCATTATCAAGCATTTTTCTTGCTTTGTTACTCAAAAAAGCCAAATCTCCGCTGTCGAGCCTGATGGCAAATAAACGGTGCCCTTTTTTTTCCATTTCTTTTGCTACCTGTATTGCATTCGGAACACCTGACTTTAATGTATCGATGGTGTCGACAAGTAAAACAGCATGCTCCGGATGTATTTTTGTGTAGACCTGAAATGCTTCGAGTTCTGTGTCGAAACTTTGCACCCAGCTATGTGCCTGCGTACCACTTAAAGGAATATTAAAAAGTTTCCCGGCAAGTACGTTGGATGTAGATGAGGCTCCACCGATAAAAGTAGCCCGGCTTGCATGAAGAGCTCCGAATCCCTGTGCTCTTCGTAACCCAAAATCAGAGAATATTTTTTCCCCGGAAACCAGTTTTATTCGAAAAGCTTTTGTAGCAATTAACGACTCAAAATTTAGAATATTTAAAAGCATACTTTCAATAAGCTGGCATTCTATTAAATTTCCTTCAACCCTTAAAACCGGTTCGTTTGGAAAAATAATTTCTCCTTCCTTCATACTAAAAATATCTCCCCTGAACCTAAAATCTTTAAGATAATCCAGAAATTCAGATTTTAATCCCTGTTCTTTTAGATATTCAATATCCTCATTTGGAAATGTAAAAACAGACAGGAACTCTAAAAAGTCGTAAAGGCCTGCAAAAACAGTAAAACCTCCTTTAAAGGGGTTGGTACGGAAAAAATAGTCGAATGTAGCGGTCTGTTCCTTTTTCCCTGAAAAGAAATAGCCCTGAGCCATCGTTAATTCATAGAAATCGGTATATAATCCCCAATGTTCAATCATATTTGTTCTTAAGCTTTACTTTAATTGGTTTAAAGATAAATAAGTTTAGACGGGAATAAAAAAATGAGATGCTAATAAATCTTGAAATTCTATAAGACCAACTAAATTGACAATTCATCGGAAAACTACTTATTTCTCCATAGATATTTTTTACATGTGGATCATCTTTTCTGAATACTTCGAATAAGTATATTTTTTTATTATCGGCTCCGAAATTTCACGAAAGATTATTTTGCAATATCCTTGTCATAATATCGGGTATAAATTTATCACGATCTGTGAAAAATGATGATATTCGACTGATAGTACTATAGTTGTGAGGAATATATTGTTGGTGTTAATCTTCCTTGCTTCTTCAATATTGAGCATTTGTCAGACTAATTTTTTCGCATGTGAATACGAACAGTTCTTCGAATTGTAAATCTTTAAAAATGGATTATTCAAAGAAATCCAAAGCAGAACTCATTGATGAATTAAATAAAATGAGTGGCGAACTAAGTGTTGCAAAGCACGCACTTAGCGACGAAATAAAAGTTAAAAAAGAGTTGGAGTTTATTTTAACAGAGAGAAAAAAGTATTTGAATTGTCATAACTTGATTTCTCATATTTTCAGCATTCCGAATTTGTCGAAAAAGGAGGTGTTGCTGGAGGTGCTTGAAGCGATTCCCCCGTCGTGGCAGTTTTCTGAAATAACTCAGGCTTTAATCGAAATAAATAATGAAGTTTATAAAACTCCTGGCTATGAACCTTCGAAATACGAACTGATAGAGCCTGTATTTGCAGGGGAAAAAGAAATTGGACGAATAATTGTTTCTTATCCTGAAGATCAATATAAAAATGGGATTGAAGCATTTCATAAAGAAGAATCCGATCTGTTAAAGTCAATAGCCGTAAGAATCGGTAATTATATGTTGCGGGATAATGTTGAAAAACAAGCAGCAGAAAACGAAATGATGTATAAAACATTTCTGGATGCTTCTCCCGATGCAATAACAATTACGGATCTAAATGGCAGTATTCTTTTTCATTCACCGGGGGTCGCTTCTGTATTTGGATATGCTCCTGAAACCAGTTTTGTAAATCGAAATATTGGTGAATTTATTCATAAAAGATTCCATTCAAAGGCAGCCAAAACGTTACATAACATGTTTGAGGGAAATTTCTTTGGGGTGGAGGAATATGAAGGAATTAGAGCAGATGGTAAACGTTTCAATATTGAAGTAAACGCCAATTTTGTTAGAGATGCTGAAGGCAGGCCATCAAAGATGATATTTATTTCCCGCGATATTTCCAGTCGGAAAAAGATTGAAAAGGAACTAGTTAAATCTGAGCGGCAATTAAAAACGATGGTAAGTAATCTTCCCGGGGTTTCCTATCTGTGCCTTCCTGATGAGCATCGGACTATGCTTTTTTTGAGCGAAAGTTATTTTGCACTTACCGGATATAAACCTGAAATATTTGTTACGGATAATCCGCTGAATTCATATGCTAATATTATTCATCCTAAGGATAGGAGATATGTTATAGAAACTATAAAAAGTAGTATCCGAAAACAAAAGCCATTTGAACTTGAATATCGAATTATCACATCAGGCGGCGAAGAAAAATATGTTTGGGAAAAGGGGACCGGAATTTTTGAGAAAGGAAAACTACTTTTCGTAGAAGGATTAATTGATGATGTTACCCAGAGGAAACTTGTATTTGACAAGTTAAGAGAGAGAGAAGAGAAATACCGTTTTTTAGTTGAATCAATTAATGATGTTGTATATGAAATAGATGCTAACGGGACTTTTATTTACGTAAGTCCGGTTTCCGAAAGACTTTTTGGCTATAAAGCGTATAATCTGATTGGAACAAACCTTTTTGATTATCTGTACAAACCCGATATTCCTAAGATAAAGGATGCTTTTAAAAATTTTTTGAATAAAAGTTATGAAAGTCTGGAATACCGTATTTTAAACAAACATGGCGAAATTCGTTGGGTTCGCTCGTCAACAACACCAATAGTAGTAAACGGAGTATTAAAGGGGGGAACTGGTTTGTTGGAAGATATTTCCGAAAGTAAAGAAGCTGAAAAAGAAATGCTATTGAAACAGAAGCTTTATCGTGAGGCTCAACGATTAGCAAAACTTGGGCACTGGGAATATGATATTGTGAATGACAAGCTGAATTGGTCAGAGGAATTTTTTAGAATACTCGATTTATCCAACGATGAAGAAAAGGCAAACTATGAAACTTACAGTATGTTGATTCACCCTGACGACAGGAAATTTTCAAGAGAAGCATATTTAAAGTCTCTGGAAACAAGGAAAGCCTATGATATCGTTTATCGTCTTAAATTGAAAAGCGGAAATATAAAATATGTAAATGAACGCTGTTTCAATGAATATGACGACAAAAACAGACCCATTCGCTCGATTGGAACTGTAATGGATATTACGAATCGTGTTCAACTCGAACTGGATTTAAAGAAAAAAGAAGAGAGATTTGAGCAAATTGCAGAACAAAGTCAAACTGTTATCTGGGAAGTTGACAAGAACGGATTATATACATATGTAAGTCCAACATCATTAAATGTTTGGGGATACTCTCCAAGCGAACTCGTTGATAAGATGCATTATTACGATCTACATCCAGAGAAAGGACGTGAAGAATTTATTAGATCAACAAAAGAAGTTTTTAGTAGGAAACGGGACTTTCAAGATTTGTTAAATCTTATTGTAAAAAAGGATGGCAATATTATAACTGTTTCGACCAATGGCATTCCTGTAACAAAAAATAATGTTTTGGAAGGATATCGTGGAGCAGATATCGACGTTACCGAGAAACTAAAAGCCGAAGAGGAATTGAATTTATTTAAAAGAGCGACTGACCATGCAAATTATGGTTTTGTTATTGTAGCTGAAACTTTGGATATAATTTATGTAAATAAGGCCTTCGCAAAAATGCATAATTGGGAAGTTGAGGATTTTGCAGTTAACGAGGATTTTTTGACTTCTTATAACGAAAAGCAAAAACAAAAATTCGCCCAACTATTCGCCAGATTACTTCATAAGGGAAGCGTATTGTCAGAGGAAATTTGGCATACAAAAGCTGATGGAACAGAATTTCCGGTATTAATAAATGCCAGTTTAATTGAGGGGAATGGCCATAACTCTAAATATCTGACGGCAACAGTGATTGATATTACCGAGATAAAAGAAGCACAACTTAAACTAAAGCATAGCGAACAACGGTACAGAGCTATTTTTGAAAATATTCAGGATACATACTACGAAGCCGAATGGAACGGTGAAATATTAGAAGTCAGCCCTTCTGTCGAAATAATGTCACATGGACAGTATAAAAGAGAGGATTTAATTGGTCGTTCAACTATCGAATTATATACTAATCCGGAGGAGCGAGAGAGATTTATTGAAGAAATAGTTTTAACCGGAAGAGTTAGTGATTTTGAAATTTCAGTAAAAAATAAGGACGGCTCGATAATTCCTGTCGCAGTTAATGCCACATTTCAGGCAGATAGTGCCGGAAATCCTATAAAAATAATAGGGAGTATAAGGGACATTACAGAACGGAAGCTAGCTGCCGATGCATTGAAGAGAAGTGAGAATCGATACAAATCAATCTTTACCAAGAATCAGTCTGTGATGTTAATTATTGATCCGGAACTGGGAAATGTTATCGATGCAAACGATGGAGCTTGCAGTTTTTATGGATGGCCATATAAAAAACTTATCCGTAAAAAGATATATGAATTAAGTATATCAGAGGACGAAAAGATAAATTGGACGATTAAAGATATTCAATCAGGACATTGTAAACATTTTTTTTCTCGTCATCGCATAAAAGAGGGAGAAATAAAAGATGTAGAGATTTTTGCCAGCCCGATTGAGATGGAGAATAAAATATACATTTATATAATTATCCATGATATTACCTATAGGAAAAAGGCAGAAGAGGCACTTGCCCAAAGTGAAAGGGACTTAAAGAATTCTCAGGAGATAGCGAAAATGGGAAGCTGGGAATTTAGTCTGAAAAATAATAAAACAAAGTGGTCCGAAAACATGTCCCGAATATACGGAGTAACCGCTCCGGAAGAAGGTGTTCCTATTTCAAAATTTGTGCAACACATTCATCCTGATGATAGGGAGCTTTTTCAAAATTTGCAATACAATTGTGAAAATGGGGAAATTATAGAGAATGAATTTAGATATATAAAAGACAATGGTGAAGTTATTTGGTTAAAAAACAACCTTGTCCCATTGTTTGAAGACGAAAAACTTGTTGGGTTAAAGGGAACCAACATCGATATCACAGAGAAAAAGAAGGCAGAACAGAAGATTCTGGATGTTAATGCCCGATTAAACGCTGTGCTCGATGCCATCCCCGATTTAATTTTTATTGTAAAAGATGATGGTACTTTTATAGATTACTATGTAAAAGAGGAGACACAATTGGCTCTTCCCAGAGAAAAAATAATAGGAGCGAGTGTATATGATACATTCCCTCCGGATGATGCTAAGTTCCATTTTAATAAGTTAAAAGAATGCTTGCAAAAGAAGGAGTTAATCACCTATGATTATCAAATTTTTAGTGATAGTCAGATGACTTATTACGAAGCAAGG
This sequence comes from uncultured Draconibacterium sp., assembly GCA_963677235.2. Lineage (GTDB taxonomy): Bacteria > Bacteroidota > Bacteroidia > Bacteroidales > Prolixibacteraceae > Draconibacterium. The sequence continues at coordinate 703,516 of CAXXPP010000001.1, forward strand.
TTGGTTCCTTTTTCCGATGATTCTGTTCTTATATTATCTCATGATATCACTCTAAGGAAGCAAAACGAAACAACAATAACGAAATTGTCCCTGGCAATAGAGCAAAGTCCGGTAATGAAGATGATTACTGATATTAATGGGGATATTGAATATATTAATCCGGCATTTGAAAAAATAACCGGATATCAATACGAAGAGATTGTTGGTAAAAATCCGAGAATATTAAAATCCGGGGAAACCCCTGATTCGGTATATAAAGAACTCTGGACTGAAATAAGAAAAGGAAATAGCTGGCATAGCGAATTACTCAACAGAAAGAAATCAGGTGAACTTTATTGGGAGGATATAAACATTTCATCTATCCGTGATAAAAGTGGACAGGTGATTAATTTTCTGGCAATTAAACGAGATATAACTGACTGGAAAAAAGCACAGGATGAAATCAGAGAGTTAACTACCAGCCTGGAGAAAAAAGTAAAGGAACGCACATTGGAACTTGAAGAAACAAATTTGGCTTTAATTGCCGAAGTAAAGGAACGTGAAGCTACAGAAGCCGAATTATTGCAGGCTCGAATTGAAGCAGAAAAGGCCAATCAAGCTAAAAGTGAATTTATTTCAAGGATGAGTCACGAATTAAGAACTCCTATGAATTCCATTCTTGGTTTTGCTCAGCTGCTAAATATGGGCTCCCTCAGCGTGAAGCAGGAAAAAGGGATAAATCATATTCTGAATAGTGGAAAGCATTTGCTGAACTTAATCAACGAAGTTCTCGAAATATCTAGGATTGAATCAGGTAAACTTTTTTTATCTCTTGAACCAGTAAACATTGATAACCTATTTAAAGAAATCATTGATATACTGGCAAATGAAGCTCGTCAGAAAGGCATTGAGATGAGATTTTCAGGGAGTTTTTCAAACATGTATGTAAAAGCCGATAAACAGAAACTAAAACAAGTATTGCTTAATCTTTGTAATAATTCAATAAAATATAATAAAGAAAATGGCAATGTTGAAGTTAAAGTAACTGTTGTTCATAAAAGAGAAAAGAAACAGGATGTTGCTAGAATTTCTATTTCTGATACTGGTATTGGAATAGCCAAAGAGAATGTCTCCAAACTTTTTAGTCCGTTTGAACGAATTGGTGCTGATAAGACACTTATTGAAGGTTCGGGATTAGGGCTGGCTGTTTCAAAGAAACTTACTGAAGCGATGAACGGAGAAATTGGTTTGGAAGATAATAATAACGAAGGATGTACTTTTTTTGTCGAGTTTCCACTGTCAGAAAAACCAAAACAATCATTGGTGAAAATAGACGATTATCAAAATTCTCAACTACAAACAGCAGATATAAAGGCAAATATTTTGTATATTGAAGATAATGAGTCAAATATAGATTTGGTTAAACAGGCATTACATGATCACAGGCCGGGAATACGGTTATTTTACGATAAAATAGGGACAGATGCAGTACAAATAGCAAAAAAAATGAAACCCGATTTGATCCTTTTAGACTTAAGTCTTCCTGAAATACGGGGAGAAGATATTCTGGAGCAGATCATTGAGGATAAGGATATGAAACATATACCAGTGGTAATAATAAGCGCCGATGCGATGCCTGAGCAGATTGATAAAGTGATAAAAATTGGGGCAAAAAAATACATTACAAAACCGCTTGATATGCCCGGTTTTTTAAAAGAGATTGATAAATTTATCAAAGAAGATTATTCAAAGATCAATGGAAAGTGAAATTCTAAAGGGTTCAAAAATTCTTATCGTAGATGACAAAGAAGCTAATATTGAGGTTTTAACCGGGTTACTTGAATTTGAAGGATATCGTAATATACAAACAACAACCGACTCCCGGAAGGTAGTTGATATATATAAGGATTTTCATCCCGATTTGATTGTTTTGGATTTAATGATGCCATTTTTGGATGGTTTTGAGGTAATGAAATTGTTGCGTGGAATAATTTCACGTGAAAAGTATTTACCGATTTTGGTACTAACAGCTGATAACTCTGATGCAACCAAGAAAAAGGCCCTTGCAAGTGGAGCAACTGATTTCCTCTCAAAACCATTCGATTTAGTTGAAGTTGCTCTGCGCATTTTGAATTTGTTGCATATAAATTATTTACACAAGCAATTACTCAATCAAAATTATATTCTGGAAGAGAGGGTGAAAAAACGCACTGAAGAACTTCGATTACAAAATGAAGAATTAAAAACTGCGTGGAAAAAGGCTGAAGCAAGCGACAGATTAAAAACGTCTTTTATTAATAATATTTCGCATGAAATAAGAACCCCGTTAAACGGAATTATTGGTTTTACACAATTACTTTCTGAACCAGATATTTCTATCGAAGAGAGAGAAAAATATCTTGAGATAATTTATGAAAGTGGTGACAGGTTAATAAGTACAGTAACCAATTTTATGGACATTTCGTTGCTTAATTCTGGTAACATGGAAATAACATTTAAAGATGTTGCTACTGATATTATTGTTCTGGAAATGGCAGAGAAAATTGAGCGGGTCTGTAAAAAACAAAATCTGGAACTCGAAATTCAGATTGATCCTTTGGTTCAATGTGAGACTGTTAAAACAGATGAATTGCTGGTAAAAAAAGTTTTTTCTCATTTAGTAGATAATGCTTTAAAATTTACCAGAGAAGGGAAAATAATTATCGGGGTAAAAACGAGGCAGAACGATCTGTGTTTTTTTATAAAAGATAGCGGGATTGGAATATCAGACGAAAATAGAAAAGACATTTTTCAAAATTTTGCTCAGCACGAGTTTGGCCTTACCCGAAATTATGAAGGCAGCGGGCTTGGTCTTTCCATTTCAAAAGGACTAGTTAGGTTGTTAGGTGGTGAAATTTGGTTTGAGAATAACCAGGAAAAAGGTACTACATTTTATTTCACCATACCATTTTTAAATAATGCAGATAAAAACAGAGTAACAGAAAAACGTTCAAAACTGAGTACCAAAACAAAAATACTTGTTGTTGAAGACGATGAGATTAATTTTGAATACATCAATATCTTGTTAAAGAATAAATTTATTGAAGTAATTCATGCTATTGATGGAATAAGTGCAGTAGAAATACTTCGACAACAAAAAGACATTAAAATAATCTTAATGGATTTAATTCTTCCCAAACAAGACGGATTTGAGTCTACTAAACAAATAAAAGAAATAGACCAGAATATTCCCATCTTTGCCATTACAGCTTTATCTTTTTCGGAACACCGGGAAAAGGCGTACGCCTCTGGTTGTGATGAGTTTATTATAAAACCACTGAAAAAGACCGAACTATACGAAAAATTAAAAAAATACGACGTGTATTTATAATTTGTAGTCTCTTAAGAATACAGACTATTTTTCAAGAAAAATAGTTTGCTCACGGTTTGGCCCAACAGAAGCAATTGAAACCGGAATTCCCATTTCTTCTTCAATAAAATTAATGTAGTTATTCAGTTCTTCAGGGAATTCATTCTGATGTTTGATTTTTGTTAAATCGGTTTCCCATCCTGGCATCTCTACATAAATTGGTTTTACATCATCCGTTAATTCAAATGGAAAATGCTCTACTACCTCACCATCAATTTCGTATCCAACACAAACTTTAATCGTTTCAAATTGGTCCAGAACGTCGGCTTTCATCATAATTAATTCTGTAACTCCATTTAGCATTACTGAATATTTGAGCGCCACTAAATCAAGCCATCCACAACGCCTTGGCCTGCCTGTTGTTGATCCATATTCATGTCCTGCATCCCGTAGTTTTGAACCGGTTTCATCAAATAATTCGGTAGGGAACGGGCCCATGCCAACACGAGTACAATATGCTTTAAAAATGCCAAAAACTTTTCCAATTTTTTGCGGAGCAATTCCTAAACCTGTACACGCGCCTGCACAAATGGTATTTGAGCTGGTAACAAACGGATATGAACCAAAATCAATATCAAGAAGCGTTCCTTGTGCACCTTCTGCAAGTACCGATTTCTGTTCTTTTAAAAGATCATTGATCATGTGTTCGCTGTCAACTATCTCAAATGATTTTACCATTTGGATGCCTTCAAACCAATCTTTTTCACATGTATTCAGTTCGTCTTCGAAATCGTATCTGAAGAACTCTCTAAGCATAACTTTATGATTGTCAATCCGTGATTGGTATTTTTCTTCAAAATTGATGAATAAATCCCCCACGCGTAGTCCTTCTCGTCCTATTTTGTCTTTGTATGTAGGGCCAATTCCTTTTAATGTAGAGCCTATTTTAGTTTTTCCTTTTTTTTGTTCTGATGCTGCATCAAGAATTCGGTGTGTAGGTAAAATCAAATGTGCCTTTTTTGAAATATAAAGGTTTTTGGAAATGTCAAATCCAATTTTTTTCAGTGATTCAACTTCTTTTTTGAAAACGATTGGATCAATCACAACCCCGTTGCCAATAATGTTAATTTTGTTTTCTCTGAAGATACCTGAAGGAATAGTGTGCAAAACTTGTTTTATGTTGTTGAATTCCAATGTGTGTCCGGCATTTGGTCCTCCCTGAAAACGTGTTATTACATCATACTCCGGAGTTAATACATCAACAACCTTTCCTTTTCCCTCATCGCCCCATTGCAGGCCTAACAATACATCTACCTTCATTCGTAATTTGATTTTATTTTACACACAAAAACCGTGAAAGTTTAATCTCTCGGAGAAACTTTCACGGCTTACTATTTAAGCACCTAAAAGTACAAATATTTTTGATTAAAGGCACAAAAAAATCCCCATACAAAGAGGATTTTATGAAATATTAAGATGTTATTTCTTTCGTTACTTCATGTTTTCCCCGTAAATATAGAGGGTGTGATGCGATAATTTAAAATTATTCTTCAAACATGCATCTTCTATTATTTCCCTTATTCGAGGGTCATAAAACTCAACAACCTTCCCGTTGGTTGTATCAATCAGGTGGTCATGCTGCATAGTGGCAAAGGCTTTCTCAAACTGCGCAATATTCTTTCCGAACTGGTGTTTTACCACCAATTTACAATCTAAAAGCAAATCGATGGTATTATATAATGTAGCACGACTAACCCTGTAATTTTTATTTTTCATAGAGATATAAAGAGATTCAATATCGAAATGCCCGTCTCGTGAATAAATTTCATCAAGAATTGCAAATCTTTCCGGTGTTTTCCGATGTCCGTTTTTCTCCAAATATTCGGTAAACATATTTCTTACGGTTTCTCTGGTTTTCGAGCTATTCATAATTAAACCAATTTAAAATAGGAATCAAAAATAAAAATTTTTTTTGATTTAATAGAATGATTCTAATTAATCGTAAAGATTTTCTACTCTTGAAACGGTATCAATTCCTTTTATCCTGGTTAGGCGTGAAATAAGGTTGTTTAAATCGTCGGTGTTGTGAATGTAAAGGAAGAGATCTCCTTCAAAAATACCTTCGTTGGTATCGAATTTTACAGAACGCATGTTTATATTGTGTTCTTTGGAAATAACGTTGGTTACTTCGTTTACAATCCCCACCCGGTCAAAGCCGTCTAACCGTAACCGTGTTAAATAAGACTGACGTTTAAATTTTGTCCATTCTGCAGTAATTATCCTTTCCCCTTGGCTTGAAAGAAACTTTTCTACCTCTTTGCAGCCCGTTTTGTGAATAATAATATGATCATCGGAACTAATATATCCAATTACTTTTTCCCCAGGGATTGGATTACAACATTTTGCCAGCGAATATTTTACATTATCTTGTCCTTCCTTTAAAATGAAAGGCTTTTTTCTGTCAATATTTTTCCCGGTTAGTTGTTGGTCATCTTCTTCGTCTTCGGTGCCATCTTTTTTCTTCCGGCTAAATGTAATGTTCCAGTATTTAACCAGTTTATTTTCCGATTTTTTCCCTAGTATTTCATCAATACCCTCTAACTCCAAAAATCCCATTCCAACTTCAGAGTATAACTGTTCTTTGTTATTCAGATTAAAGTGAGCAATTATTTTTTTCAGGTTATTTGAAGTAAGCGGAGTATTGGCTTTTTTTATAGCTTCTTCTACAACCTCTTTCCCTTTTTCAATATGTTCCTTTTTTTCAAGCTTAAATGCATCTTTTATTTTTGCGTGGGCTTTTGCAGTTGTAGTAAATTTTAGCCATTCCAGTTTGGGTGTCTGGTTTTCAGAAGTTAAAATTTCAATTTGGTCGCCATTTTGCAAAACATGACTTACCGGAACAAGTTTTAAGTTAATTTTTGCGCCAATACATTTGTTCCCCAAATCAGTATGAATGTCGTATGCGAAATCTATAATTGTTGCTCCTTGGGGTAAAGTAACCATGTCTCCTTTGGGCGTAAATACATTTATTTCTGTTGAATAAAGATTTAGTTTAAAATCATCGAGAAACTCGAAGGCATCTGATTCCGGATTTTGTAAATGATCCCGTATTCTTTCAATCCATGTTTCAAGTTCGTTTTCGTAGGTACTAATATCTTTATACCGGTAATGTGCGGCAAACCCACGTTCTGCTATTTCATCCATTCGTTCAGTTCGTATCTGAACTTCAACCCATTTCCCTTGTGGTCCCATTACAGTGACGTGTAACGATTCATAACCGTTTACCTTGGGAATTGTAATCCAGTCTCGGATTCGGTCGGGTTTGGGTTTATAAATATCCGTAACTATTGACAGAACATCAAAACATTGCCTTTTTTCTGAGATATTGGTTTTAGCTTTTATTACTATTCGTATGGCCAGTAGATCGTAAATTTCATTGAAGGATATTCCCTTCTTTTTCATTTTTTGCCAAATTGAATAGGTAGATTTTAAACGATGGGAAACAGTACACTCAATATTTTCTGCCTGGAGCTTTTCGTTTATGGGTTTTATAAATTCGTTAACCAGGTAGTTTCGTTTTTCTTCCTGGTTATGTAAAAGGTAAAGAATTTGGTTGTACTCTTCTGGATGTTTGTGCTTAAAACTAAGTTCCTCCAGCTCATTTTTTATGGCATACAAGCCCAATCGATGGGCCAGTGGGACATATAGGAATAAAGTTTCACCTGCAATTTTTATTTTTTTATGCGGCATCATAGAGTCGAGGGTTTGCATATTGTGCAAACGGTCGGCTATTTTTATTAATATAACTCTAACATCATCAGAAAGAGTCATTAGCATTTTTTTGAGGGTGAGCACTTGCCGTGAATCAAAATCTCCTGAAAGTTTTGTTAGCCCATCAACAATTTGTGCTACTTTGGCCCCAAACATATTTTCAATGTCGGCAACTGTATATTCAGTATCTTCCACAACATCGTGTAATAAAGCAGCCGATATTGAAGTAGCACCGAGTCCAATATCTTTGGCAATAATTTTAGCTACTGCAATTGGATGAATGATATATGGTTCTCCCGATTTTCTTTTTATGCCATCATGAGCAGCGTTGGCAAAGCGGAAGGCTTTTTCAATACGATCCAATCGTTCCTGGTCAAATTTGTCCTGAATAGTTTTCAGAAAATCCTGGTAACGATCTTCTATGTAACTTATTTCTGCCTGTGTAAAATGCTGCACTTTTATTCCCTCTCTTCAAATAAAATTTGTTCTTCCCTAAAAGATCCTGAATATATAAATTCTTTCCTATTCCTGTTTTTCTTCCCGCTAAAATATCTCATTTTTTGTCCTCTGACAACACAGAGTTAACGGTGGAAATACCTTATTAGTCAATAGCACATGTAGTATAATTTCCGGTTTTGGTTTTCTGCAATTGCCTTTGCCCTTAATTTCCTAAGGATACCTTCTTTATGCTGTTGTTATTCATCCCCGAACATCTCCTTTTCTACTGCTTCACAAATAATATGCCCTAATAAAAGATGTATCTCTTGTATTTTTGGAATAACGGTTGACGGAACCTGAATTAGAAAATCGGACAGGTATTTCAGTTTCCCCCCGTTCATTCCTGTTAACCCAACAGTAATAATTTTATTCTCACGGGCGGCTTGAAATGCCTGAAGAATATTCTCCGAATTGCCCGATGTTGACAATCCGATTAAAATGTCACCTTCTTTTCCGGCTCCGGAAACATAACGCGAATAGATTTTATCAAATGAATAATCGTTTGCTACGGCAGTTATATATGAAGAATTTACATGTAATGCCTCGGCTGGCAGAGGGCGGCGGTCTAAATAAAATTTTCCTGACAATTCAGCAGCCAGATGTTGAGCCTCGGCTGCGCTGCCTCCGTTCCCGCAAAACATCACTTTTTTCCCCGAATTAAAGCATTGTACAATTGCGTTTATCACTTCACAGACTGTGTTTTGCAGAATTGAATCGCTGTCAATTATTTTTATTATCTCACTGGTTTCCCGTAAAGAAGCTCGTAGTTTTCTCATTTTGCTGTCTGTTTGTATTCCTGACTAATTGTGTTAACAGGAAACTGGTAGTAAAAATCTGTATTTTTTTATGAAGTTCAAACAGAGAACGAAGAAATTAGTTTTCTTAATACAATTTTATCGATAGGAAATGTGACATCATCTTCTGTAAGTTGGCTGAGTTTTGTCCAACGGAAACTTTGTTTTCCGTTTTTCATTTCCCTGAAATCAAAAGGTTTTGTTGAAACATTGAATTGGAGGGGCTTCACCAATTCCGCTAAATAATAAATACTGATTAGCTGGTGGTCTTTGTAAAAAAGTGCTTTTTGATAAAAATCGGTAGTGTAAAAGTGTTGTATATTTCTTAATTTCTGTCCGTTACATTCTTCTTTAAATTCTCTGGTCAAAGTATCTGGCGGCCCTTCTCCAAATTCCAAACCCCCTCCCGGGAATTTTGTCATCTTCATTCCCATTTGGAATTCATCAGAAAGCAAAACTTCATTTATTTCATTTATGATTAATCCGTAAACACGGATTACAAAATTACCGCTCTCTTTCATTTTTTGAAATCTGGTTTTCAATTGTTTCAATAATCTCTATTTCCTGATGTGGTTCAAACCAAATCGTATCAGGATCTTTTCCAAACCAGGTAATTTGTTTTCGGGCATATCGACGTGAATTTCTTTTTATAAGTTCAATGGCTTTTTCACGTGGTATTTCGCCATCGAAAAAAGAGAACCATTCACGGTAACCTACTGTATTGAGGGCATTAAGGTTCCTCAAGTGATAAACATTTTTAGCTTCAGTTTCGAGACCAGCTTCCACCATTTTATCAACCCGCAGGTTAATTCTTTTGTGCAAAGTTTCCCGCTCGCAATTGAGCCCAATTTTTAAGATATTGAATGGCCGCTTCTTTTTAGGATTTGTTCTGAATGAAGAATATGGTTTGCCGGTCATTAAACAAATTTCCAAAGCATGAATTATCCGGGTCGGATTCTTCAAATCTACTTTTGTATAATATTCAGGGTCCAGTTTTTTCAGTTGTAACCGTAAACTTTCAATTCCATTGTTTTGAAGGCTTATTTTTAGTGATTCCCTAATTTCCGGATCTGCATCGGGCATAATATCAATTCCGTTGCAAACGGCATCGATGTATAACATTGACCCCCCTACCATAATTATCTCATTATATTTTTTGAATAATTTGTCTAGTAGAATTAAGGCTTCATTCTCGTATTTGCTGGCATTGTAATTTTCTGAAATAGAGTGAGAATGAATGAAGTGGTGTCTGGCTTGGGACAGTTCTGCAGCAGAAGGAACCGCAGTTCCTATTGTAAGCTCTCTGTAAATTTGTCGCGAGTCGGCAGAAACAATTTCCGTATTAAAATATTTTGCCAGTGAAATTCCTGATTTTGTTTTACCAACTCCCGTTGGGCCGGTAACTATAATTAAAGTTTTTGGCATATTCTCATTTTCTGCCACAAAGAAAAGAACAAAAAAGACTGCTCAAAATAAATTAAGCAGTCTGAAATTTGTTACTAAATTAATTAGTCTCTTCAATCTTGAACTTAAAAGTCATCCATCTCACCAAAGATTTCGGTGTAATCTTCCAATTCTCCAAAATCCATATAAACTTCTTCTTCATGGGTGATAACCGATTCTCTTTCAATGGCATCTTCGCCAAGTATTTGTACCGGTGACTTTCCCGTTTTTAGGGTGACTAACGGTTCATTCAGATTTCGTTCCATAATAATTCCAGTTAGTTCTATATAAAATGATCTGTCGTTAAAAAAATCAAAAGTGTAGATGAGTTTTTGTTCTTTTGAGTTTACTAGTTCAGATAATTTAGTTTTCTGCATTATAAAATAGGCTCCTCCATTCAATCCAAGATCAAGCAGTGAAATCTCCCTTAGTTTTTTCCATTTTCTGTCGGAAACAAAAAAAGATGCTAATTGGTGCGACTCGAATCCCAAATAGTTCTGTATTGTCCTGTGAAAATCAAAAAACGTATGTTTTTCATTTAACTGAATTTCCATTTGAAAATCGGCTGACTCTTGAGAATGTATTTTAAAGTGATAAATCATAAACTTTAAAAAACTATGGAATTCAAATTTTAAATGAATTTTTGCAAAATGCAAGTAATTTGAAAATCGAATTTTAGATAAAATTGATGAATCGGAGAGTTAACAAAATAAATAATATTGGTTTGAAATCTACCAAAAAACTGATTTATAACATTTTTAGCTTTATTTCTTTCCCTTCTATTGGTTGAAATTTGATATGATTTTGCTTCTTTTAAAAAATGTTAAAAAAGATTAAGTGATAAAAATTCTCGAACAAATACGTCATCTGTTCGTCAAAATTAGTTGAAAATCTAATTCGACAACGTGTAATTTCCTATCTTTTTTTATCACTAATAGATTAACGAATTTTGTTAACTTGCATTTGAAAAAGGAAAGGAATGCGTAAAACAACCTTATTTGCCGAGAACATACGAATTGCCCTACAATCAATTCGTTCCAATATTTTAAGAACTATTCTTACAGTATTAATTATAGCCGTCGGAATTACTGCACTGGTAGGAATATTAACTGCTATCGATTCCATAAAAAATTCAATAACAAAGGAATTTACGTTTATGGGAGCCAACACTTTTTCGATAACCAGCAGAGGTATGCGAGTGCAGGTTGGAAACAAAAGATACAGAAGCAAAAATTATGAATACATATCATACTATCAAGCGAAAGAATTTAAGGATCGATTTGAATTCCCGGCAACAACTGCTATTTCGGTAAATGCAACGGGTGCGGCAACTGTAAAATATGGCTCTGAAAAAACAAACCCTAATATTTCAGTTCAGGGAATTGACGAAAATTATTTATATACCTCAGGATATGAAATTGAAGATGGGCGTGGGTTTACTAATCAGGATATTGAAGACGGACGGAATGTTGTTTTAATTGGGAGCGATTTGTCCAATCGGTTGTTTAAAGATGGAGCTAATCCATTACAGAAAGTAATTAGTATTGGGAGCGGGAAATATAAAGTTGTTGGTAAATTGAAGTCACGGGGTAGTGGTTTTGGTGGCGGCGGAGATTTGGTCTGTTTTATACCGTATACAAATACACGTAATTATTTTTCTCGTCCGAATATGAATTTTAATGTGCAGGTAAAAGTTGATAATCCGGAACTGGTGGACGCCGCCACAGGACAGGCCGAAGCAACTTTTAGAATTGTTCGCGGATTAAATCCATTGGATGAGAGTGACTTTAATATTGAAAAGAGTGATAATCTCGTGAATATCCTTCTTGAAAATATTAAGAATATAACCATGGTAGCCACTATTATCGGTTTAATTACTTTGTTAGGGGCTGCCGTTGGGTTGATGAATATTATGCTTGTGTCGGTAACTGAACGGACACGTGAGATTGGTGTGAGAAAAGCAATAGGAGCCAAAGGAATTACAGTGAAACAACAGTTTTTGGTTGAAGCTATTGTGATAGGACAGATTGGTGGTTTCCTTGGTATTATCCTGGGGATTATTATAGGAAATGTAGTTTCAGTTATTATTGGAGTTTCATTTATTATTCCCTGGATGTGGATTCTTTTGGGGGTAATACTATGTTTTATAGTAGGAATTGTTTCAGGATATTATCCCGCACAGAAGGCTTCGCGGTTAGATCCTATTGAATCTCTCCGATATGAATAGAGGGTTAGGCTTTAATCTTTAATAAAAAAGGGTGCCAAAAGACACCCTTTGATATTTTATAAATTGGTATGGATTATTTTACTGAATCCATATATTCAATCAATTCACAAACTTTTGCTGAATAACCCATTTCATTGTCGTACCATGAAACAACTTTTACAAAGTTAGGTGTCAATGAAATACCAGCACCAGCGTCGAAGATAGAAGTACGAGTATCGCCTACAAAGTCGTTAGAAACAACTGCATCTTCAGTGTATCCAAGAATACCTTTCAATTCGCCTTCTGAAGCAGCTTTCATAGCAGCACAAATTTCTTCGTACGATGCACCTTTTTCCAAAGTAACAGTTAAGTCAACAACTGAAACGTCAGGAGTAGGAACACGGAAAGCCATACCAGTAAGTTTTCCGTTCAATTCAGGAATAACTTTACCAACAGCTTTTGCTGCACCTGTTGAAGAAGGAATGATATTCTGACCAGCGCCACGACCACCTCTCCAGTCTTTCATTGAAGGGCCGTCAACTGTTTTCTGAGTTGCAGTTGTAGCGTGAACTGTAGTCATAAGACCTTCTTTTATACCAAATTTGTCATTCAATACTTTTGCAACCGGAGCCAGACAGTTGGTTGTACAAGAAGCATTCGAAACGAAAGTCATATCATTAGAGTATGAAGTATTGTTAACTCCCATAACGAACATTGGAGTATCGTCTTTTGAAGGAGCAGACATAACTACTTTTTTCGCACCTGCATCAATATGACCCTGAGCTTTTTCTTTTGTTAAGAACAAACCAGTTGATTCAACAACATAGTCAGCACCAACAGCCCCCCAATTAATATCAGCAGGATTTCTTTCCGCTGTAACACGGATTTCGTTACCGTTTACAATCAGTTTGCCATCTTTTACTTCAACAGTTCCGTTGAATCTTCCGTGAGTTGAATCATATTTTAACATGTAAGCCATGTAGTCAACATCAATAAGGTCGTTGATAGCTACCACCTGAACAGTTCCTTTTGCAACTGCCTGACGAAAAACAAAACGGCCGATTCTTCCGAAACCGTTAATACCTATTTTAATCATAGTTGAGAAAGTTTTAATTATTTAATTGAAAATTATCCTAAATATTTAATTTACAGGATTTAATTCGCTGTTAACTGTAACACAAAGTAAATACTAATATTTTATTGTATCAAATTGGATTTTTAAATTCATTTAAAAAGTTCCGAACCTTAATAATTATTTAAAAATTGTAGTAGAGGGAGAGTTGAAAATTTGTGCCCATTTATGCGGTGGTTTTTAAATATTGAAATCTCGCGGGGATATTTTTTGCTTAAATAATTTATTTCAAGTTTTTTATAGCTGTTTGGCAATTTCGTTTGTAGGTTTATTCTAGAGGAAATAAGGTATTTTTTGTTAAGCTAAATGAGCAGAATTATGTTGTGCAGACTTAGTTTGCGTGTATGCCGGGCATTTACACGTTTTGCATGATTGAAAAGTAGAGAATAGGATAAAAAGTATAATTATTAGAAATATGCGGGAATATTTTTCCTTAAACAAGAACAAATGTTTTAAATCCTTTATTGATTTATTGTAGAATTGATTTTTTCTCATAATTTTAATTTATGTCGTATTTAAATTTTTAAATACATATGAAACTTTGATGATATATCGAAAAAAAGAAGAATATATTGCGAAAAATTCAAAAAATAAATTTAAAATTGTATCACAATAAAAAAGAGCTGACCTTGATTTAAAGCATTTAGTAATAATTTTGAAAACTACGTTGTTCTTTAATGAATAGGGTGTTGAAAACATGCATAACTGGTAATATTTTATACAGCATTTATTTTGTACATTGCTGATAAATTTTATACGTTTGTAATATTTAGTTAAAAGAGAAAACACGTTTATCTGAAAATTGATATAAAGAATTAAATAAATTAAATCACAATCAATCAATTAAGTTCAATTTTAAAGCAATTTGCTATGAGAAAAACATTTACTTGGATTCTAAGTTTGATGATTTTCCTTACTGCTTTTGCTACCCTTGGGTATGCACAAGAAGAACAGGAAACTGTCGAACTTTACGCAGAAGATGCTTCGTTTTGTTTTAACGAAGGCAACGATTACACTGTGACGGTCTCGGTACGGGATTTTATTCAATTGAATAGCATGGAGCTTGCTTTGGGGTATAATCCAGCAGTTTATACTTTTGCTGGTGCAACCGATGCAATAACTTCATTGTCCGGTATTACTGCTACCGAAACTACCAGTGGACAGGTCGATATCAAATGGGATGGTACACCTGTAACTATTGGAGATGATGTAAAAACTGATATTTTGGTTTTGCATTTTACTCTGAATGGATTTCCTGGGAATACGTCAGAACCACCTGTTGTTGATCTGGAATGGACAACATCAGATTTTTGGTATGACGCTGATGGGACACAGGATTTAGTTAATACTGTTACAGCTCAGGATGGTTCTTTGGAGGTTAATGTTAGTTTAACAGGTATCGAAACTTCTCTTACTTCTGAAGATTGTTTTGGTGGTGATGTAACATTAACAGTTACTTCGCCAGCAGCAGCCGACAGTTTTTTATTTAACGGTGGTACAGATGCTAACTCTTGGACATGGACTAATTCACCGGTATATTTGGCTGCGGCTGGAGAAACCGTTTCTGTACGTGTAAAAGACGCAAGTGGGTGTATTTCTTTGAGGAAAATCGTTGAGATTCCTGAAAGTATTGATCCTGTTTCTTTTTCGGTTGAAAAAGAAGATGCAGAATGTTTTGGCGGAAAAGGTTCAGTTATTATAAGTGCAACTGGAGGAACAGGGCCTTATACATATTATATTAGTACTGATTCAGCCGATGTTAATGCTACAATGAAAAGTAATTTCCAATTTTCAATGGCTCCCGGAACATACTGGGTGTGGGTAAAGGATGCCAATGAATGTACCACTGATTTAGCTTGGCAGGAAATTACAATCAATGATGATAATGACCCAATTAATGTTGTTGGAGTACCAACAGATGTTCTTTGCTATGGAGCAAAAACAGGCGAAATTGAAATTTCAGTTACACCTATAGGTGCATATGAATTATCAATTGATGGTGGTGCAACTTGGGGCGCAACAATAGACGGAGATTCTACTTTTGTAAATCTTGCTGCCGGTACCTATAAAGTAATGGCAAGAAACGTAAATGGTTGCGTTGTAACATCTGACAATATAGTAGTAGATGAGCCTGAATCACCAATTACTTTTGATGTTGTAATTGATGACGCAGAATGTGGTAACTCTGATGGACAAATTACTGTAACTGATGTTGATGGTGGTGCTGGTTCATACACTTATTCATTAACCAAAACAGGTACATACTCAAATAGCCCTGTTTTTGCAAGCTTGTCTCCTAACTATTATTCAATGTATGTTAAAGATGGTAATGGATGTATTGCAGAATATGAAAATCCGAATTTAACAGGAAATGTAATAGCAGTTCAAGCTCCGGAGGCTATTAAGTTTGAGGTTGAAATTACTGACCCATTATGTATGGGTGAAGCAGCAAAAGTTGAGATTATAAATGTAACAGGCGGTAATGATGGTCTATACAAATATAGTTTTGATGGAGGTACTACATGGGTAGATACAGTTACGGCAAGTTGGCCTTCACCATATTCAACTATGACGATTTCAGTGGATAATGCAACTGGTGCAACATGTACAATTAGTCAGAGTATTGATTCTGATGATGTAGGTGGACCAACAGAAGCATTGACTGCTTATATTGATAATGCAGCTACTTTAGCACCAACTTGTATCGATGGGAATGATGGTAATATTCATTTAATTATCGAAGGTGGAACTGCTCCTTATTATTATTCAGTTAATGGAGGTTCATGGAAAGAAACAAACGATATGTTAACTATCGTAAAAGTTAATGTTGGAGAACATGAAATCTTAGTAAAAGACGCAAATAACTGTGAAATTTCTGCTCCGTTAAATGAAACTGTTACTCTTGATGAAAACGATATTACAGCACTTTCTGATGGTAATATTGCATGTTACGGCGAAAAAATCGGAACAATTTCTGTTAATTTTACAAGTTGGGCCGAAGGTCTAGTTAGTGGTGTGCCATCTCCTCGCTCTGTTCAGTATATGGTGAGAAATTTAGACGGGACTAATGCTTCTGCTTTCAATCCTTCTAATAGGACTGCAGATCCTACAAAGATAACTACCTTCAACGCTGGTACTTACGTTGTTTCAGTTGTTGACCAATACGGTTGTGAATCAAATACAGATACTGTAGAGATCACTCAGACCCCAATGTTAAAAATTGATGATGTTGTTGCTAACGGCGCTTCTTGTTATAATACATTTGAAGGAACTATTACCGTTCATGCTTCAGGTGGAAATATAAAAACGTCTCTTGGAACACTTGAATATGCTGTTGTTAACAAAGAAGCAGCTCTTGATAATATTGCTGAATCAAAATGGTTACCATTTGAAACTTATGTTGATTCAACTACCTTAAGTACTGTTAGCTTCCAGGTTGACGGTGGTACATATTGGATTGCAGTTCGTGACGAATGTGACAAAGAATTGACATATGGTCCAATTGAGGTAGATGGTTATGCAGAATTGTTAGTTGATGAAGATGATGTTGTTTCAACAGATCCTCTGTGTTACAAAGATTCTTCAGGAACAATTACAGTTCCGATGGGCGCTGTTACTGGTGGTGCTGGAGCTTATTTGTTTACACTCCTTGATGCCAGCGATGATGAAATTGATGGTTATGTTGATCTTACCACTGGTGAATTTAATGGCCTTCCTGCTGGAACTTATTCCGTATTGGTAGAAGACGCAGAAGATTGCCCTTCTTACACTACTGCACAAATAACTTTGATAAATCCGGATTCATTGTACTTTACAACTGAATATAAGCATATGAGTTGTGAAAATACTAATGATGGATTAATCACAGTTAATGTTAATGGAGGAACAGGAGATTATTGGTATGCAATTAATAACATGAAGACCTGGATTGCATTTAAAGCCGATACTTCAACAAAAACATACATTGCTACAGAACCCGGAACGTTTAAAGTATGGGTTAAAGATGAAAATGGATGTATAGCAGGACCTGATACAATTACAATTCTTGAGCCAACTCCTTTGAGTGCAGACATTACTGTTGTTGACAGTGTTAGCTGTTATGGCGGTAACGACGCAGAAATAAGCGTTGAAGGTATTGGTGGATGGGAAGACATTACAACATATACTTTTAGTGTCGATAGTGGAGCTTGGAGTTCTGCGGTTGCAGCTGATATTCCTGTATCATTTACAGATTTGGATGCTGGTGAACATATCTTATATATTAAGGATGCAACTAACTATGATGCTAATGATACATTGCAAGCGCTAGATTGTCAGTATGAAGTAACATTTGTGATTGGTGAACCAGAACCTATTACATATGATGTAATGATTACCGATGTAAAATGTAAAGATGGAGCAGACGGAACATTTACAGTAGAGATTTTAAGTGGTGGTGTTCCATTCGATTTAACTGGTACTGCTGATGATGGTTTTGATGTTAGATTAACTGGAAGTGGTTTTGATAGCGGATTAATAAGAACAGGTGCTGATAATACGCATACATTTGAAGGTTTAGACCATTCTATTTATACGCTATATATTACTGATGCAAAGGGATGTACTTTACCTGCTAGTGTTAATGATGCAGAAGGTCCATATACTACTGAGGAATCTTGGGAAATTGCAGAACCTGATTCAATGTTGACACTTAATCCCGAATGGACAAAAGATGCTATGTGTTATGGTTCGGAAGACGGACAGTTTTTAGCTTTAGCAAGTGGTGGTACTCCTCCATATAAATATTATGCTGGTTTGTCAGTTGTTCCTGATGGACATATTTTGATTCCTACACCTCCTGCTGCAGATTCTGATGAATGGCAGGTTAGTGATACATTCAATGTTAGCGCCGGAACCTGGGTTGTTTGGGTAATGGACGAAAATGGATGTATCGTAGGTGGAGAAAAAGAAAATGGTGTAGCTGTAAATAAATGGCGTGTTAAAGTTGAACAACCCGATTCAATTCAGTGGGAATTCGCAACAGAAGAGGGATCGGTTGTTTATGCTCAGCCAAAATGTTATGGTTCTTGGACCGGTCAAATCTATATCGCTGATAACGACACAAGTATTATTGGTGGCTCCGGTGTTTACAATGCTCATGTAATGGGTATAAGCGCATTCGGTGAAAGTGTAGATTTAACTTATGCTAGTATAGAAGTTGACGGAACACTTCCATATTATGTTCTTGATAGCGTTCCAGGTAGTGATTCTACAGGATATGCGGTAACAATTACAGATGGTTTGGGATGTGTTTCTGCTTATGACACAATTTTTGTTGGACAACCAGAAGAGCTAACAGTTTCCTTGATTAAAGGAGAAGGTGAGTTCTCTTGTGCAGGAGTTGTAGAAGGAAATATCGAAGCTGTTGCTGAAGGTGGAACAGGTGATTATGAATATCAACTCCTTAAAAATGGTGTTGTACATACGGCTTGGCAAGGTTTGGGAAGTTCATTCCTTGTTCAGGTTGGAAACGAATTTATAATTCAGGTTCGTGATGAGAATGGTTGTATGACTCAAGATACAATGGCTCTTGATACAATTGCAGAAGTTGTAATTGTTTCTGTTGATGACAGAAGCTGTTTCGGTGATGAAACTCCAACTGCTGTGGTTAATGCTACTGCTGAAGATGATCGTGCAATGGAAATTCGTTATCAGAAAGTTTCTGGTGAAGGTTCTGACGACCTTGGTCCTTGGAGTGAGTGGATGCCATTTAATGAGGAAGATGGAATGGGAACTCATAAAATGAGTGAAGGTCTGACTTATGGCGATAACAATGAAGTTGATGGGCACTATCACTTCCAGGTAAGAGATGAAATGGGTTGTGAATCAGATATTGAATTAATTACATTTGTACCTGTTCAAACTCAAATTGAAGTTACTGCTGATGTTGATGGTACTACAATTACTGCTACTGCTGAAGCTGGTGCTGTTGATAGTGAATTAAATCATCATTATGAATATGCTTTAAGAGCTGCTGCTGATGACTCAACAGAACTTGTATGGCAGGCAGAAAATGTATTAGTAGCTGATGGAATTTATGGTGAGCTTGTAGTTTATGCTCGTGATTATCATAAATGTTTTGCAACTGATACAGTAATGGTTGAAATGCCTGTTACTGCAATCGCTGACGTACAGAGTATGAAAGATACTTCAGATTATGTTGGTGAAGTTGTTAAAATTGAAGGAACAGTTTCTGCTGTAGCTACAGGAGGCTTCTTCGTACAGGACGATAATGCTACATGGAGTGGTATTTGGATAGCTGCTGATGATGCTGTAGAGATTGGTGATGGTGTAACTGTGGTTGGTACAGTTGATGAAATTGGTGGTGTAACCGCAATGACTGAAGTAACAGTTACGGTTGGAACTGCTACATTAGCTGTTGAGCCTGTTGAAGTTCTTCCAGAAGATGTTGAAGATGAAATGTATGAAAGCGTATTGGTTTATGTACATGGAGTTCGTGCAAACGCAATGGATACTACTGGAATGTGGACTGCATATACAGAAGAAGATGTTATGGTAACTGTTAATGATTGGATTTATTCATCAGAACCAGTAGAAGGTAACTTCTATGATGTAACTGGTATAGCTCATGTAATGGATACATTAGTTTATATCGAACCACGAATGGAATCTGATGTTGTGGATCTTACTGCTACTCCAGTTATTCCGATAGAGGAAGAAACAGTAGAATTCAGCATTTATCCGAACCCATTCTCTAACGAGATTACTATAAGCAATAATGATAAATTAACAAGAGTTATTATTAGCAATATTGCTGGGCAACGTGTTATCGACGTTGAATATCCAGGTTCTACAATTACTACTGCTAAATTGGTAAGCGGTGTTTACTTAGTCAGATTATTTACTGAAGAAGGAAATACCAGAACCGAAACTATGATTAAAAGGTAATACCGAATTGATTGATTAAAAAGGGGAAGCATTTGCTTCCCTTTTTTTATTATATAAATAAGAGTAGGACATGGAGTTATTAAATAAGCATATTACAATAAGAAAATTCAGCAATAAAGAGGTAGACGATAATCTGATAAATTCAATAGTTTATTCTGGGACAAGAGCTTCTACCACAGGGAATATGCAACTTTACAGTGTTGTTATAGCAAAAGATAGGAATCAAAGAGAAAAACTTGCTCCTTGTCATTTTAATCAACCAGTAGCTGCAAATGCGCCTGTACTATTGACTTTTGTTGCAGATTTCAATCGGTTTGTAAATTGGTGTAATTATCGGAGAGCAAAGGCTGGTTATAATAACTTTCTTTCTTTTTTTACTGCCGCAATTGATACAATGTTATTTGCACAAAACGTTTGTGTTGCCGCAGAAAATAATGGGCTAGGTATTTGCTACCTTGGAACAACAACATATAATGCTAAAGAAATTAGTTCTATATTAGAACTTCCAAAACTTACTTTTCCAGTTACAACTGTTGCTCTTGGATATCCTGATGAAAATCCCGAATTGGCAGATCGTATTCCTGTTGAGGGTATTATTCACCGTGAAAAATATCGTAACTATTCAGAAGAAGCTATTAATAAACTGTATTCATTTAAGGAGGATTTAGAGTCTTCGAAGCAATTTATAAAGGAAAATGGTAAAGAAACTTTAGCGCAAGTTTTTACTGACGTTCGTTATAAAAAGACAGATAATGAATTCTTCTCGGATAAGATGATAAATTTTTTAAAGGAGCAGGGATTTTTTGATTAGTCATTATTATTCAGCCAAAAAAGTATTAATATAATTTATAAATTCTTGTCGGTAACTATTGCCAATGGGCAGTTTTATCTTGTTCACAACTACCATATTCCCTTCAATTAACTCGATTTTTGAGAGTGAGATAATGAATGATTTGTGAATACGATAAAAGAGTTTTTCTGGTAGTAGTTCAATTATTTTTTTCATCGAAAGATTGGTAACTATTTTCTGATCATTAGAATGTATACGAATGTAATCACCCAATCCCTCAATATACTGAATTTCTGAAAAATTAACTTTTATAGTTTTTTTATTTGACTTTATAAAAAGAAAATCTCCGCTGGTTTGTTTGGTTTGTTGAGTGCCGGATGATTCCTTTTTAAGGAGTAATAATTCTTCCGCTTTGAAGATTGCTTTGCAGAATCTGTCGAATGAAAAGGGCTTTTTTAAATAGTCAATTGCATTCAGCTCAAAACCTTCCAAAGCATATTCGGAATAAGCGGTTGTGAAAATTACCAGAGGGGCATCTTTAAAATTTCGTAAGAATGAGATTCCTGAAAGTTTTGGCATATTTATATCCAGAAAAATTAAATCAATCTCCTTTTCCTGTAAAGCCTGATATGCGCAAATAGCATCGTTGCATGTTCCTTCAATAATAAGGCTAGGCAACTTTTTAGCGTACTGTTTAATTACGTTTTGCGCCAGAGGTTCATCATCTATTATTAATGCCTTAATTTCCATTTTATTTAAGTTTTAGTTGAAGATGGACTGAGAAAATATGATTTTCTTTTTTTGTTGTTAATGAGTAATCGCTTTGGTTATAAAGTAATTTTAGTCGTTGCTTTACATTGCTAATTCCAATTCCCGAGTTTCTACGGTTTGGGTTTTTAATTTCCTCAAAATTATTGGATATTGAGAAGTCAAGAATTTCTGGTTGGGTAAAATTGAAGCTGATTTGGATGAAGTCCTCTCCTTCGTTTCCTGGGAGTCCGTGTTTAAATGCATTATCTATAAATGGTTCAAAAAGGAGTGGTGCTATTTTCGACGAGGGAATTTTTCCATGAATATAATAGCCAATTTTTATATTCTCAGGAACCCGTATTTTTTGTAATGTAATAAAGTTATTTACAAATTCGATTTCTTTTTCAAGGGGAATATATTTTTCTTTCGATTCGTAAATTATGTGGCGCATTAAATCAGAAAGTTGCAGAATCAAATCGGGTACTTTATCCGACTTAATTAAGGCGAGCGAGTATATATTGTTTAGCGAGTTAAATAGAAAATGCGGATTCAGTTGCCCTTTTAATGTTTTTAATTCCGCTTCTAGTTTCTGTTGTTCAATCTTAGTGAGTTTAAAATTTAAATCCTGAAGCGAGAACCACTCTTTTATAAATTTTAAAAAAGAGGTAATAACAACATATGTTAGCGTTGCAAAAAAGTATGCTGAATGTAAATTAACATCAAATGATGTGAATCTGTCTTTTAGATTTAGTGCATTTCTTAACGGGAAAAGGAGTAAAAACTGGATAATCAGACTTGAGAATGTGAGTAACAGAATTAACCAGAAAATATAAAAAATGTAGTTTTTTTTCTGTAAAAATCGGGGAATAAGAAAGTAAAGATTTATATAAACTGCCAAAGCAAACCCTACGTTTGTTATAATTGCTTTTGCAAGTGTTATTAAATCAAAATGAACACGTTTTTCATTCAAATAAAAAAATGACAACATGAGTGCAATACTGGCCAACCAGAAAGTAATGTGGCCAGCAATTTTTAGTCTGTTATATAAACGGATTCTGGGCATTTAAATTCGGTCGCGTTTATTAATTATTTTTTTTAGGTAGTATAGAACAGGATTGGTATATTTTAAATTTTTCCAAGGTCGACTGGAATGTGGCAGATGCAAAACTTCCAATCCTTTTGCCAGATAATTTGTAAATCCCAGTTTTTTCGATTGACGGCTAATATAAACATCAAACCAGTCTTTTTTGGGTGATAATGAATGGAAGTCAAATTCTTTTAGCAACTCTTCAGAAATTAAGGTACAACAGAAACTTAAACTATGTGGCGTATCAACTACTTCACTGCTTTTCTTTTTTTCAAAAGTATATGGGAAGTTGTAGTTGCCTGCTTCGTCAACTGTAATTGCCCCGGCCAGTCCTATTTTTTCTTTTTTCTTCGATATTTGAACCAGTTGCTGTAATGTATCTTTTTTGACAACAACATCCGATTCAACAATAATTAAAGGCTGATGTCTTTCAAGAGCCATTTTTTGCGCCATTTCAAGTACCATTTTGTAATTAGGCGATGGGTTGGAAGTTATATCTTCCAGATTTATAAGTTGAAATCCGAGTTTGTTTTTTGCGCTTTCCAGATAATCCTTTGTAGCCTGTTGGCTAAAATCATTAAAGATGAAATGTTGAAAATCACCTTCCGCCTTTGAAATAGCGTCGATGGTTCGTTTAGTCGTTTCCAGTGAATCTTTTACCGGAGTTATAATAATAGCTTCTGACATTTTCTAATTTTCTGTAATACAAATGTAATACAAATTTACGCGTTTATTTTCGGTTAAACTCGCGGCTGAACGCTTGTGCTGTTGGCATTACTAAAATATCATCAATATTAACATGTGGAGGTCGTGTTAATATAAAAAGTATGGTTTCTGCAATGTCTTTGGCATAAAGAGGGATAAATCCTTCATAAACTTTATCTGCCTTTTGTTCATCGCCTTTAAAACGAACAATTGAAAATTCTGTTTCTACAGCGCCTGGACAAACCGAACTAACTTTTATATTATGTTTTAACATATCGAGCCTCATTCCTTGTGTTAGCGATTGTACTGCATATTTTGACGCGCAGTAAACATTTCCCATAGGGTAAGTTTCTTTTCCTGCAATTGAAGAGATGTTTATAATATGTCCTGAGTTTTGTTGCACCATAATTGGCGCTACAAGTCTGGTAATATAAAGTAAACCTTTTATATTGGTGTCAATCATTCGTTCCCAGTCATCAATAACTCCATCCTGAATGGCGCTCATTCCAACAGCCAGGCCGGCATTGTTTATAAGTACATCAATTTTAGTCCAGTTATCCGGTAAGTTGCTAATTGCTTTTTTTGTTTCTATTTGGTTTCTGATATCAAAGTTTAAAAGGTGCACCTTGCAATCAGAATTTTTTAGAATTTCATTCGATAATTCCTCAAGTCTGTCTTTTCTGCGTCCGGTTAGAATTAAATCGAAATTATTTCTAGCCAAAAGTCTTGCTGTTTCTGCTCCAATCCCTGATGTTGCTCCTGTTATTAATGCTATTTTTTCCATTTTATTTATACATTCAAATTCTACCCGAAATTAAAAAAAACATCAATTCTTATGGAAAAATCAGGTACTTAATTACCTTTGCTTTGCTGAATTATTTAAGAACTAAGCTGTATGAATGAGATTGCGGAAAAAGAGAAGGAGTTTACCATTGAGTTGATTCCTGAACCTGAGAAAATTGAAGATGTTATTTTTTCTTTGATGGTGAATGCAAATTTATCGTCAATAAATTATTTCAACGATTTTAGTGAAATAAATATTTCTCCGGATTCAATTGGAGACAGTGATACCGACGAAACCGGTTTATTTGACATTGATTCTTCCGGGAAATGTATGGCAATGAGTACTCATGCTTTTCATCATCATTTGGAGAATGATCCGCAAATGGCCACAGAAATTTTAGTTTCGAGAGCTGCACGTAAAATGCTGTGCTTAGGTGCAACACCAATCGCCATGAGTGCATTTTTGTACCATATTGATTTTGCTGATCCTAACGGACAGTTTATTGCATCAGGAGCAAAAAAAGGGTTGGAAAATGCGGCACAAAAGTTTAACCTTAAAATATCGGATAGAAAGATAAGATTTGATCACTTTTCGCAACATGGTCCGGTACCTCCAACAATTATTATAAGCATGATGGGAACGGTTGAGGATCGAGAAAAAATAACCACTCATAAATTTAGTAAAAAAGGAAACAATATATTTTTAATTGGTCGTTCCGTTGACGATATCGGCTCTTCGGAATACCTTGAATTTTACCATGGGATAGCAAATTCCCCCCTTCCCGCATTTAATCTGAATGATGAGTTAAAAATTCAGCAGGGCTTGAAGAAATTGCACGCTGAGAATTTAATTCAAAGTGCAAATCCGATTGGAAAAGGGGGCTTATTTTTTACGTTACTTCGTTCTGCTATTCCGAACGGCTTGGGTTTTGATATTACTTCAGATGCAGAAATCCGCCTGGATTCATTTCTTTTTGGTGAAGCAATGGGGCGTATTTTGGTAGATGTTGATTCGGAAAAAGAAGACGATTTTGTAGACGTTTTGACTGAATTGAAAATCCCGTTTTTTACACTTGGTCATGTAACTAAAGGTGAGATAAGAATTGACGATATTTCTTTAGGGTTTATCGATAAAATGACTTCGGCGGTTTAATGGCAGTAGTTCCTTATAAAAACTCAAATCAGGGGAAAAAGGTACAGGTGGAGGAGATGTTTGATAATATCTCTCCGAAGTACGATTTTTTAAATCATCTGCTTTCTGCAAATATCGACAAGATTTGGAGAAAAAAGGCGGTAAAGAAACTGAGGTTATTCAATCCTGAATTAATTATTGATATCGCAACCGGCACTGGTGATTTCGCTGTTTCGGCTTCAAAAATTCCAGCTTCAAAAATTACAGGAATTGATATTTCGGAGGGAATGCTCGAAGTTGGGAGGAAAAAAATTCAAAAAAAAAAGCTGGGAGATAGAATTGAATTTGTTAAGGCCGATTCCGAAAATCTTCCTTTTGCAGATAATACTTTTGATGCCGCTACAGTTGGATTTGGGGTTCGTAATTTTGAGCATTTGGAAAAAGGCTTGGCTGAAATTAAAAGAGTGTTGAAACCAGGAGCTGTGTTTATTGTTCTGGAGTTTTCAAAACCACGAAAATCTCCTTTCAGAGAGATTTATTATTTTTATTTTACTAAAATTTTACCCTTTTTAGGAAAAGCTGTTTCAAAAGACAGTAGTGCTTATACCTATTTACCCGAATCGGTAAATGAATTTCCTGACGGAGAGAAATTTATCCAGATATTACATCATGTTGGTTTTTCGGGAGCAATGGCATTTCCTCAAACATTTGGTATTGCAACTATTTACCAGGCGGTAAAACCAAAGAATTAAATAAAAGAGTACAATAAATTGTACAAATCAGTGTTTTTTGAAGAAGAAAGTAGTTTAGATTAAAACAGTGAAAAAAATTATCGTTGGCATATTGTTTATTTCCTTAGTTGTTACTGGTTTTGCGCAGAAACAGAAGGTGAACTATTTAACTACTTTCGATGATAAATTAATTCATTTTGGATTTTCATTGGGGATAAATACTCTCGATTTTGCTGTTGAAAACTACAGTCGTATGGGAGATAATCCTAAGTTTGTTCCTAAGGTCTGGTCGACTGACAAGCCTCAAGTTACGAATTTGAGCACTGTTCGTTCAGAAGTTGCGGAAATTGTTCCGGGGTTTACAGTGGGAATCGTTTCCAGTCTGCGCTTAAGTCGTGATTTTGATTTGAGGTTTTTGCCAGGATTGTCATTTGGGGAAAGAAGATTAACCTATAATATTGATGTCAGGGATTTATATTCTGAGCAATCAGGCACATATTATTCTATAAAATCTACTTTTCTCGATTTTCCGTTATTAATAAAATATAAGGCACGACGAATAAATAACGACAGGCCCTATGTTATTTTTGGAACAGCTTACAGACAAGATATTTCAAGAACAGGGGAAGAGGATTTGGTAGGGTTAAAAAGTGGGGGCTTTTATGCTGAAGTAGGGGCCGGATGGGATCATTATTTTGCTTTTTTCCGGTTTTCGGTGGAAGCAAAAGTCAGTTTGGGATTAAATAACCAACTTGGGCCTCCTCCTGTAGATACTCAACGTCAATACTATTCACAGTCAATAAAATCATTGAAATCGAATATTTTTACACTTTCATTTCATTTTGAATAGTTCAGGCTCCGTCGTAGTTTTGTCGTTGGAACTCGGCACAAATAATTCCTGTTGCAATGGCAACGTTTAACGATTCGGCTTTGTTTTCTTCTGTTGTATAATGTGGGATCATTATCTTTTTTTCAACTCCAAATTCAATTTCTTCTCGTATTCCGTTTCCTTCATTGCCAATGACTAAAAGGGTCTTTTTAGGAAGCTGCTCTTTGTATATATTTTCTCCGTTTAAAAAGGCTCCGGTAATTTGTGCATGCGAAACTTTGGCTATGTGAATAATATTTTCAAAGTTGGTGTAAATAACATTTGTGTGGCAGATTGACCCCATACTTGATTGAACGACTTTGGGATTGTAAATATCAGCAGTGTCGGGCGAACAGAATATATATTCAACTCCAAACCAGTCGCTAATTCTAAGTATAGTTCCCAAATTACCCGGATCCTGAATCCCATCAAGATAAAGCGATAAATTTTTTTCGAGTTTTTCGGGTATTTTGTTTGGTGCTGGTATTTCACACAATGCAATGCTATTTTGTGGGCTTTTCTGCAAGCTGGCTTTTCTTATCTCATTGAAATCAACCTCAATTATTTTTGCTGCATTTTTTATTTCATTATTATTTTTTCTCAAAAAGTTTGTTGTTGCAAAAAGCTGCAACACTTTTATTTCCGAACAAAGAACATCAAGAATATTTTTATCTCCTTCAACTAAAAACAGATTTTCTTTTTTTCGGTATTTTTTTTGTGAAAGCGAATGAATCAGTTTAATCGTATTTTTGCTAATCATTTAAAAAACTATATTGCTTTGAAATATTAGTAGTAAAGTTACTGTTTCTAAATAAACACTTCATTATTTTTGATAAATAAAACATTTGAATGGGAAGAGGAATAAACTTTAAAAACCTGGAGAGGCATTTTGCGATTATATTAATTGTCGGATTTTCATTGTTTTCCTGCTCTCCTGTAAAATTTGTTCCTGAAAGCAACTATCTGGTAAATAAAGTAGATGTAGAAATTGATAATCCTAAAATAAACAAGGAGGAAGCCAAATCGTACGTCAGACAAAAGGAAAATTACAAAATTCTGGGATTTGCAAAATTTCATCTGTGGCTTTATAATTTGTCTTCGAAAGAGAAAACGGATGATTGGTTGAAGCGTATCGGGGAACCTCCGCAGATATACAGTGAAGTTCTGGCTGATCGTTCTGAGTATCAATTAACACAGTATTTACATAACAAAGGTTATTTCAGGGCATCGGTAGATAGGGAGGTCGAGTTTAATGACAAAAAACAAAAGGCAGATATAAAGTACATCCTCGAAACAGGAGATATTTACCGAATAAAAGATGTCAATTATCATTTTAGTAGTCAGGATTTTCGAAAGCTTTTTTTGAATGATACTGCCCAAACTTATATAAGACCGGGCATCCCGTTCGATTACTATACACTCGACAAGCAGAGGACTTCAATTGCGAATTTGTTTCGAAATAACGGGTATTATTATTTTACAAAAGAAGATGTTAGTTATCTGGCAGATAGCAGCAAATTTGAGAAAGAAGTGATTTTGGACTTATATGTCGGAAATTCAAGAGAAAATGCGGAAGATTCTACGAAAACAGTCACACCTTATTTCCTTAATAAGTTTTACATTTCTGTACTGGCCGGAACTGCGCCATTAAATGATATTCAGCGGCCTTCAAATACGTTTTCAGATACACTTATAACGGATAATTTTATTCTTTACCGGAGTAATCAAATAAAATATAAACCCTCCTTATTCGAGCGTTCTTTACAAATGAAACAAGGAGAACGTTACCAATTATCCAATGTGGAAAGTACTTTTAATGCGTTTAACCGGTTACGGCAGTTTCGTTTTATAGATATTCAGTTTGACGAACCTAAAATGGCGCAAGATTCAAACCTGCTTGACTGTTTTATTCGCCTTGCTCCTTTGAACAAACAGTCAACTTCTTTTGATGTTGAAGGAACCAATACTTCAGGTAACCTGGGAATAGCTGGCAATATTAATTATCAGCACCGAAATTTATTCCATGGAGCTGAAGTACTCCAAATAAAATTGCGTGGGGCAATGGAGCGAATAGCAAGCACTAAATCAAATTATTTTAATACCCGCGAAGTTGGTCTTGAATCAACCATAACAATTCCTAAACTTTTAGGCCCCGGAAATTTTATACGCTCCTTTGAAGCTGTTCAGCCAAAAACTGTTTTTAGTGCCGGGTATAATTTCCAACGAAGGCCGGAATACACCCGTACGATTTCAAATGTTAAATTTGGATATGACTGGATGACGTCGGAAACTTCCAGGCAGATACTTAATTTACTTGACTTTAATATGGTTAACCTATATAGTTTTGATCCGGCTTTTATCGATAGAATAAAAGATTTGTATATAAAAAGCAGTTTTACCGATCATCTTATTCTTTCAACCAACTATTCTTTTATTTACAACACGCAAAGCTTAAATTTAAGTAAGGGATACAGTTATCTCCGATTTAATGTGGAATCGGCGGGAAATCTTCTAAGCCTGTTTTCTTCTTTAACAAATCAACCAAAAGTTCAAACGGTAGATACACTGGGATTAGGAACAAATGAATATTACCGGATTTTTAGTACCCGTTTTGCTCAATATGTAAAGGCTGACATTGAATTTCGATATGGTTATACAATTGACAGATATAACTCGCTGGTAGCTCGTACATTTTTAGGTGTTGGTGTGCCTTATGGAAATTTTGATGTATTGCCTTTCGAAAAGAAATATTTTACCGGTGGAGCTAATGGAATTCGTGCCTGGCAGGTACGTTCGCTTGGTCCGGGAACTTATAAAGCTCCAGAAGATACTTATCCCAATCAATCGTCGGATGTTAAACTGGAGGCTAATCTTGAATATCGGTTTAAGCTGATAAGTTTTATTGAGGGGGCTTTGTTTTTTGATGTTGGAAATATTTGGGCAATTAACCGGAAAGATAATCGGGAAGGTGCCCTTTTTGAATTCAATAAATTTTATAAACAACTCGCTTTTGGAACAGGAACGGGGTTGCGATTTGATTTTAACTATTTTATTTTTCGGCTCGATTTAGGAATGAAACTTAGGGAACCTTCCGACAAATTTGGAGAGGGATGGATAATTGGAAGCAGGTCTTATAAAGCGGATGATTTTAATCTTTCATTTGCAATTGGGTATCCGTTTTAGTTATCTTTTTGAAAACAATCAACATAACTTTGCTTCAGGAATAAAATTTTTTGCATTTTTGGGACTTAAAATTTTGGATTAGGAAAATAATCTGCCATTTAGTTTCATTTTAATAGTTTTTGTATGTCGGAAAATAATAAACAGTCACAATCACGCGATTCATTTGGTTCCAAGTTCGGTGTAATTGCGGCTGCTGCGGGGTCAGCTGTTGGGTTAGGGAATATCTGGAAATTTCCGTACATAACCGGAGTTTATGGTGGAGCTGCTTTCCTGTTTGTGTATCTTGCATTTATTGTAGCAATTGGCTTACCTGTAATGTTGTCTGAATTAATTATTGGTCGCAGTTCCAGACGAAATGCGTTTGGCGCATTTAAATTACTGGCCCCCGGAACTCCATGGCGTTACATTGGTATTTTAGGTGTTAGTGCAGCCTTTTTAATTTTATCGTTTTATGGTGTTGTCGCCGGATGGAGTGTTGAGTACATAATCTTGTCATTAGAAAATGGTTTCTCCAGTAAAACACCTGATGAGATAAATGGGCTTTTTACAACTTTGATTGAAGCTCCTATAAAACCAGTTCTTTTGCAACTCTTTTTTATGTTATTAACCGGTGCGATTGTAATTGTCGGAATAAAAAAAGGTATCGAGAAATATACTAAAATACTAATGCCATTACTTGTGGTCATTTTATTATTTCTTTGTGTTAAATCTGTATCGCTCGAAGGAGCTAAGGCCGGATTGTTATTTTTGTTTAAACCAGATTTTTCAAAATTGACTGGCGATGGAATATTAAGTGCCCTGGGACATGCCTTTTTTACATTGAGCCTTGGAATGGGAACTCTTATTACTTATGGATCTTATGTTAAAAATGATAATAACCTGGTGAATACTGTTATCAATGTAACAGTTGCCGATACTGTAATCGCAATTTTAGCAGGAATTGCAATCTTTCCTGCTGTTTTTGCCTTTGGAATTGCACCGAGCGAGGGCCCCGGGTTAATTTTTATAACCCTGCCTAATGTATTTCACCAGATGCCTGGCGGATATATTTTTTCTATTTTATTTTTTATTTTGCTTACCGTTGCAGCACTAACTTCTTCAATATCAATATTAGAAGTTGTAGTTGCTTATTTCAAAGAAGAGTTCAATATGGGGAGAAAATCTTCAACAATTCTTGCAACCATATTGATTTCTATTCTCGGTATTCTTTGTTCATTATCAATGGGGGTACTTTCTTCATATACCTTTGGTGGATTAAATATTTTTGATTTGATGGATTGGATCTCTGCTAACCTGCTTTTACCAATAGGTGGACTATTTATTGCATTGTTTGTTGGTTGGTTTTTAGGACGAAAGAAGGTAAAGGAAGAAGTTGCAAAAGGCGGAAGTCTTTCTGGTATATTTCTATCCTGTTTCATCTTTTTGGTGAAGTTTATTGCCCCAATTGCAATCGCGGTGGTTTTGCTTAATAAAATTGGTCTGCTTAAATTTTAAGAGGATAGTCTTTATTTCTAATTGAGATTTGGCTTTTGGGGGAAATATCCCGAAATATGGTAATTAAAGGAATAATTATTATTTTCGGAACAAACCCTTATATCTTAAAATGAATAAATTCTCAAACAAATGGATTAAGCCGTATTTTAATTTTGCAAAGAAAGACAGAAATGGAATCATTGTATTAACCATTCTGATCTTTATAGGCATCTTGATAAATGTAATTATCGATTTTTTTCCCAAAAAAGATGATTCTGATTATACTAAATTTATAGAAGCTTTGAATAAATGGGAAAATTCAGAAAGAAATGATTCTGATTTAAGAAAAACATTATTTGTTTTTAATCCCAATACAATTTCAAATTCATTATTAGATTCACTTATGCTCCCGGAAAATATAAAAAAGAATTTGGTTAGTTACAGGAAAGCAGGAGGCAAAATTAGGAATGCTTCTGAACTCAAAAAAATTTACGGGATGAATGATAGTATATTTACGGAAATAGAGGATTATATTGTTATTCCGGTTGAGACGGAATTAACAGAAAATAGAAATATCCAAAAAACAGATGTAAAAGAATCGAATGAAAGTAGTGAGGAAAAAAATAAGCAACACCGTCAATCTCTGGGGACAAACCAGTTGGTTGTTGAACTGAATCAGGCTGATTCAACTGCACTTGTCCAACTGAAAGGGATCGGGCCGGTTTTTGCTTCCCGTATTATAAAATATCGAAATTTACTTGGTGGCTTTTATTCCAAAAAACAACTGCTCGAAGTTTATAATTTTCCCCAAGAGACTTTTGAAAATATTGAGGATGAAATAACGGTGAATGCCTCTGAAATTCAAAAGATAAGATTGAATTTTTTTGATTATTCAGAGCTCCTTCGACATCCTTATTTGAACAAAAAGCAGGTACAAACTATTATTAATTACAGAATCAATAATGGAGCGCTTAATTCGGTTGAAGATTTGGATGATTTGAATCTGGTTGACTCTATCACATATCAGAAAATACTTCCGTATTTAAGTACCCGTTAAAAAATTTTAAAACAAAATTGTCACGTAGGAATTATTATTTTTTTCCATTAAATTTGATAAACAAGGAATAATTTCTAAATTTGCGCCTCAATTTTAAAAATGTAAACCGAAAGGATATGATAATTATTCCGGTAAAAGAAGGCGAAAATATAGAAAGAGCTTTAAAAAGGTTCAAGAGAAAGTTTGAAAAAACAGGGGTAATCAAAGAATTACGTGATCGTCAGAAGTACACAAAACCTTCTGTAAAAAGAAGAGAAGAGTTGAAAAAGGCCATCTACGTACAAGGGTTACAGCGTCAGGAAGACTAATTGAATTTAGTGGTTCCTGATTAATAGTGAGGGAGATTAATGAGCTATCAGGAATCGTTTATTAGCTATTTGAGGTATGAAAAGAGATATTCTCTTCATACCGTTAAGGCGTATAAAAATGACCTCGATCAGTTTGTGTTTTTTTGCACAGAAATGATCGGGGAATTTCATGTTAATAGGATAGATTCCAAGTTGGTGAGAAGCTGGATTGTTTCCTTAATGGAAAACAATATCGCACCACGTTCAGTTAGTAGAAAAGTCACAACAGTTAAAGTCTTTTTCAAATTTTTAATGAAGGAGCAAATTGTTGAAAGTAATCCGGCTGTAAATTTGCCTCTTCCCAAAATCAGAAAGAAACTACCAAATTTTTTAGAGGAAGATAATCTGCACCATCTGTTAGATGATGGTTTTTTTTCTGATGATTTTAGAGGGGTGCGGGATAAACTTATTATTACGTTACTGTATGGAACTGGTATTCGGTTGGCTGAACTACTTAAGTTGAAAGATTCAGACTTTGATACTAAAGGTTATCTTATAAAGGTTTTGGGTAAACGGCAAAAGGAAAGAATAATTCCTTACCCGAGGAGTATTAATAACTTGCTTCTTACGTATATTGATTTAAGGAATAGTACTGTTGGAATTTTAAGCAGGCACTTGTTGGTGACAGAGAAAGGAAGTCCGGTTTATGAAAAACTTGTATACAGGGTTGTGAAGAGTAATCTTGAAAAGGTTACTTCACTGGAGAAAAAAAGCCCACATGTGTTAAGGCATACATATGCTACACATTTACTAAATAAAGGAGCAGACCTAAATGCCGTTAAAGAATTATTAGGACATTCAAATTTGGCAGCTACACAGATTTACACGCATACAACTTTTGAGAAGCTGCACGATATTTATAAACAAGCCCATCCTAGGGGTTAAAAACGTTTTATTATGGAAGTAAAAATTAATTCAGTACACTTTTCACCCGACAAGAAGTTGGTGGATTTTGTTGAAAAAAAAGTAAACAAATTAGACACTTTTTTTGATGGAATCATTAATGCTGAGATTACTCTCAAAGTGCTGAAACCGGAAGTTTCTAATAATAAAATTTCTGAGTTAAAACTTTCAATCCCTGCCAACGGATATTTATTCGCCAAAAAACAGGCTGATACCTTCGAGGAAGCAACTGATTTAGTAGTTGATGCAATGCGTAAACAACTGTCAAAATTCAAGGAAAAACTCAAAAATAAATAATTTTAAAAATTGCTGTTTTTATTTTAGTTTTTTAAAATAATATTTTTACATTTGCAAACCCTTTTGGGGACGTTCCAGAAACTGCTGAATTTAAAGTAGTTTGCTTTGTAGATGGGAGTTTGTGATTTATTTTAATCAACTCATTTAGAACAGAACAGCAACAAAAATGATTTTATTTTCAGGAAAGTAATATTATTTGCTTGTGGTTTCGAGAAATTATGTAATTTTGCACGGCATTTTTGCAAAATAATGATTGCGGGAGTAGCTCAGTCGATAGAGCATTAGCCTTCCAAGCTAAGGGTCGCGGGTTTGAATCCCGTCTCCCGCTCATATTTTAGAGATTGGAGTTTTAAATGAAAGTTTTTAACTCCTGTCTCTTTATGTATTAATGCCGGAGTAGCTCAGGGGTAGAGCGCATCCTTGGTAAGGATGAGGTCACGAGTTCAATTCTCGTCTTCGGCTCAATTGATTTAAAATAATTTAAAATTGCAGTTATGGCTAAAGAACATTTTAATAGGGACAAAGA
The DNA here is from genome assembly GCA_963677235.2 of uncultured Draconibacterium sp. Lineage (GTDB taxonomy): Bacteria > Bacteroidota > Bacteroidia > Bacteroidales > Prolixibacteraceae > Draconibacterium. The sequence continues at coordinate 738,268 of CAXXPP010000001.1, forward strand.
ACATGTCAATATTGGTACTATCGGCCACGTTGACCATGGTAAAACTACCCTGACCGCCGCCATTACAATGGTTTTGGCTAAAAAAGGTCTTTCCGAAATTAAGTCATTCGATTCTATCGATAATGCTCCGGAAGAAAAAGAAAGAGGTATTACAATTAACACTGCTCATGTTGAGTATCAAACAGCAAATCGTCACTATGCACACGTAGACTGTCCGGGACACGCCGACTATGTTAAGAACATGGTAACTGGTGCTGCTCAGATGGATGGTGCTATCATTGTTGTTGCTGCTACTGATGGTCCTATGCCTCAAACTCGTGAACATATCCTTTTGGCTCGTCAGGTAAATGTTCCTAAATTAGTCGTATTCATGAATAAAGTGGATATGGTTGATGATGAAGAATTGTTGGAACTGGTTGAAATGGAAATTCGTGAATTGTTGGATTTCTATGAATTCGACGGTGACAATACTCCTGTTATTAAAGGTTCTGCACTTGGTGCAATGAATGGTGAACCAGAATGGGAAGATAAAATTATGGAGTTGATGGATGCTGTTGATACATGGATTCCACTTCCTCCCCGTGATGTTGACAAGCCATTCCTTATGCCTGTTGAGGATGTATTCTCAATTACAGGTCGTGGTACTGTTGCTACTGGCCGTATTGAAACTGGTGTTGTTCATACAGGTGATGAACTTCAGTTGATTGGGTTGGGTGCTGAAGGTAGAAAAACTGTTTGTACTGGTGTTGAGATGTTCCGTAAAATTTTAGATGACGGGCAGGCTGGTGACAACGTAGGTTTGTTGCTTCGTGGTGTTGATAAAAAAGAAATCAAACGTGGTCAGATTTTGGCAAAACCTGGTTCAATAACTCCTCATACTAAATTCAAGGCTGAGGTTTATGTATTGAAAAAAGAAGAAGGTGGTCGCCATACTCCGTTCCATAATAAATATCGTCCTCAGTTTTATTTGCGTACACTTGATGTAACCGGAGAAATTCAATTGGAAGAAGGTCGTGAGATGGTTATGCCTGGTGATAATGTGTCCATTACTGTGGAATTAATTTACCCGGTTGCACTTAACATTGGTTTACGTTTTGCAATTCGCGAAGGTGGACGTACCGTTGGTGCTGGTCAGGTAACTGAAATTATTGAATAATTTCTAATCAACATATTTGAAAATAGTCCCGGGGAAACCCAGGGACTATTTTACGGTTGATGCTCAGATTAGGGAGTGGTTGTAAACAGTAAGTTCGATTCTTACCTTCCGTACAAAAACAAGGAATTATAGAATGAAATTAAAATTATATTTACAAGAGGCTTACGATGAATTAGTACATAAAGTAACGTGGCCTACTTGGAAAGAGCTACAAAGTAGCGCAATGGTTGTAATGGTTGCTTCCTTAATTATATCACTCGTAATTTTCGTTATGGATCTGTCATTCAGAAACATAATGGATTTTATTTATGGATTATTTTATTAATCAAAAATCCTTAGGACAAGATGAGCGAAAATAGTAAAAAATGGTATGTTCTGCGAGCTATTGGTGGTAAGGAGAAGAAGGTAAAAGAATATATCGAAAACGAAATCGCAAATGGAGATCTGAAGGATTTTGTAGATCAGGTTCTCATACCCACGGAAAAAGTTTATCAAATCCGAAATGGTAAGAAAATCAGTAAGGAAAGGAACTTTTTTCCAGGATATGTTCTAATAGAAGCATCATTAGTGGGTGAAGTTGCACACACACTAAGAAACATGCCAAATGTTATTGGATTTCTTGGCGACACCAAAGGTGGAGATCCGGTTCCGATGAGGCAAAATGAAGTGAACAGAATTCTCGGAAGAGTAGATGAACTCGCCGAAACAGGCGAAGAATTGAATATTCCGTATGTGGTTGGAGAAACTGTAAAAGTAATCGATGGACCATTCAACGGCTTTAACGGAACCATTGAAGAAATCAATGAAGAGAAGAAGAAGCTGCAGGTTATGGTGAAGATTTTTGGACGTAAAACTCCTTTAGAGCTTAGCTTTATGCAAGTGGAAAAGGAATAGTAACGCTTTAATTTTTTGTTATGGCGAAAGAAATTGCTGGATTAATTAAATTACAGATTAAAGGTGGTGCTGCTAACCCTTCACCACCGGTGGGACCAGCGTTGGGTGCCAAAGGAGTTAATATAATGCAGTTCTGCAAACAGTTTAATGGTAGAACACAGGATCAGGCTGGAAAAGTGCTGCCTGTTATCATTACTGTTTATGCAGACAAGTCATTCGACTTTATTATAAAACAACCTCCTGTGGCAGTTCAATTGCTTGAAGTAGCAAAGCTAAAAAAAGGATCACCAGAACCACATGTAAATAAGGTGGGGGTTATTACTTGGGATCAGGTAAAACAAATTGCTGAAGGCAAAATGGTTGATCTAAATTGCTTTACTGTGGAATCAGCTATGAGAATGGTTGCTGGTACTGCCAGAAGTATGGGAATCACTGTTAAAGGTGCTTCACCATTCAATAACTAAATAAATCTTTTACGATGGGCAGAATTACGAAAAATAAAAAAGCTTCTCAGGAAAAACTCGAAAAAGGAAAAGCTTACACTATCGACGAGGCATCTCAATTAGTAAAGGATATTACATTTACAAAATTTGATGCATCTGTTGATATTGATGTAAGACTAGGAGTTGACCCAAGAAAAGCTAACCAGATGGTTAGAGGCGTAGTTTCTTTACCCCATGGAACTGGAAAAGAAGTTCGAGTGCTAGCTTTGGTTACACCTGACAAAGAACAGGAAGCTAAAGACGCAGGAGCTGATTTTGTAGGATTAGATGAATACGTAGATAAAATCAAAGGCGGTTGGACTGATGTTGATGTAATCATTACCATGCCTCCTGTTATGGGAAAAGTTGGGCAGTTAGGACGTATTTTAGGTCCTCGCGGTTTAATGCCGAACCCTAAAAGTGGAACCGTAACTATGGATATTGGTAAGGCCATCAGCGAAGTCAAACAAGGGAAAATTGATTTCAAGGTAGATAAATTCGGTATTGTTCACACAACTATTGGCAAAGTATCATTTAGTGCTGATAAAATTAAAGACAATGCTGTTGAGTTTATGAATACTATCATGAAATTAAAACCGGTTGCTGCCAAAGGTACTTACGTAAGAAGCATTTATATTTCCAGTACTATGAGCCCTGGTATTCAAGTAGAACCCAAGTCGATTGCAGAATAAAAAGGAGTAAAAATGAAGAGTTCAGAAAAACAAGTTATTATTAATAATTTACAAGAACAAATTGATTCTTACAGCCATTTTTATTTGACCGACATTAGTGGATTAAATGCTGAGAATACCAGTGATTTAAGGAGACAATGTTTTAAACAAGAAGTAAAACTGGTTGTTGTTAAGAATACACTACTACGTAAAGCTTTGGAAAGTTCAAATAAGAACGCCGAAGAAATTTATGATGCGCTTAAGGGCAATACAACAGTAATGTTTTCTGAGAATGCAAACGTGCCAGCCAAATTGATTAAAGACTTCAGTAAAAAGCATAAAAAGCCGGTTTTAAAGGCAGCTTATGTTGAAGAGTCTATTTATATGGGCGAAAATCAATTGGAAGCACTTATTGCAGTTAAATCGAAAAATGAGCTTATTGCAGATGTTGTTGCTCTATTACAATCACCAATGAAAACAGTCCTTGGACAGTTGCAGTCGGGTGGTAATATAATACACGGTGTTCTTGATACACTGAAAGAGAGAGAATAATTTTTTTGAAATAATTTAATAAAAGTAATAAAATGGCAGATTTAAAACAGCTTGCAGAAGAGTTAGTAAACTTGACTGTTAAAGAGGTTAACGAATTAGCTGGTATCCTAAAAGATGAGTACGGTATCGAACCAGCAGCTGCAGCAGTAGCAGTGGCAGGTCCGGCAGCCGGTGGTGGCGAAACTGAAGCTGCTGCTGAACAAACAGAATTTGATGTTATTTTGAAAGCAGCCGGCCAGTCTAAATTGGCTGTAGTTAAACTCGTTAAAGAACTTACTGGTTTAGGATTGAAAGAAGCTAAAGCAGTAGTTGATGAAGCTCCAAAAGCTATCAAAGAGAAAGTTTCTAAAGACGAAGCAGAAGCATTGAAAAGTCAATTAGAAGAAGCAGGAGCTGAAGTTGAAGTTAAATAATCGCATTAAGACCTTTTTATAAGGTTATCTGGTTTAGAATCTTGCCAGCGTAAGATTCTAAACCTTTTTGTGTATTTATATTTTATATAATTAACCTGTATAAATACATGTCAGTATATACAAAAAATGAGAGGATAAATTTTTCCTCAACACAAACCAGGTTTGATTACCCTGACTTCTTAGAAGTACAAGTTAAATCATTTAAAGAGTTTTTTCAGTTAAAGACCACGCCTGATAACAGAAAGGCAGAGGGATTATTCCGCGTTTTTCAGGAAAACTTTCCGATAACGGATACACGGAATAATTTTGTTCTGGAGTTTTTGGATTATCAGGTAGATCCTCCAAGGTATACTATCCCGGAGTGTATTGAACGTGGTTTAACTTTTAGTGTGCCGTTAAAGGCTAAACTCAAGTTGTATTGTACCGATCCGGAACATGAAGATTTTGATACAGTTGTTCAGGATGTTTATCTCGGAACAGTGCCATACATGACCGAAAGAGGTACCTTTATTATAAATGGTGCCGAGAGGGTTATTGTATCTCAGTTGCACAGGTCTCCAGGGGTATTCTTCGGGCAGAGTTTGCATGCTAATGGTACAAAACTTTATTCTGCACGTATTATCCCGTTTAAAGGGTCGTGGATTGAGTTTGCAACAGACATTAATAGTGTCATGTTTGCTTATATTGACAGGAAGAAGAAGCTTCCTGTTACCACATTGTTACGTGCCATCGGCTATGAAGGAGACAAGGATGTTCTTGAGATATTCAATTTGGCCGATGAAATAAAAGTTTCGAAAACAGGACTGAAAAAAGTTGTCGGTAGAAGATTAGCTGCCAGAGTATTAAAATCATGGATTGAGGATTTTGTTGATGAAGATACCGGTGAAGTAGTTTCCATTGAACGTAACGAAGTTATTATCGATCGTGAAACGATTATCGAAGATGATCATATTGATGAAATCCTGGAATCAGGAGTGAAAACAATATTGTTGCACAAAGATGATCAAAATCAGCAGGATTTTGCTATCATTTACAATACACTCCAGAAAGATCCGTGTAACTCTGAAAAAGAGGCTGTCCTTCATATCTATCGTCAGTTGCGTAATGCTGAACCACCAGATGAAGCAACAGCTCGTGACGTAATCGACAAACTTTTCTTTTCAGATAAAAGATATGATCTCGGAGAAGTTGGACGTTACAGAATTAATAAAAAATTAGGGCTGAACGTTGATTCCGAAAACAGAGTTCTGACCAAAGAGGATATTATTGAGATTATCAAACATCTTATTCAGTTGGTTAACTCAAAAACCGATGTTGATGACATCGACCACCTTAGTAACCGTAGGGTTAGAACTGTAGGTGAACAAATGTACAATCAATTTAGCGTTGGTTTGGCACGTATGGCACGTACCATTCGTGAACGGATGAATGTAAGGGACAATGAGGTTTTTACTCCAATTGATTTGATCAATTCAAAAACCCTATCTTCTGTAATTAATTCTTTCTTTGGAACCAACGCATTGTCGCAGTTTATGGATCAAACCAATCCACTTGCTGAAATGACAAACAAGCGTCGTATGTCAGCTTTGGGACCAGGAGGTCTTTCTCGTGAAAGAGCCGGTTTTGAGGTTCGCGACGTTCACTATACACACTACGGTAGATTGTGTCCGATTGAAACACCTGAAGGACCGAATATCGGTTTGATTTCTTCTTTGTGTGTGTTTGCGAAAATCAATGATCTTGGTTTTATTTCTACTCCATACCGTAAAGTAGAAGACGGGAAGGTGGATCTTTCTGATGAAGGAGTTGTTTATTTAACTGCTGAAGAAGAGGAATCACAGATTATTGCACAGGCGAATGCTCCGATTGACGAAAATGGATTTTTTCTGAATCAAAAGGTAAAATCAAGACTTGACGGTGATTATCCTGTTGTTGACAGGGAAGATGTAAAATTGATGGACGTTGGTCCAAACCAAATTGCATCTGTTGCAGCTTCTTTGATTTCATTCCTTGAGCACGATGATGCAAACCGTGCATTAATGGGGTCGAACATGATGCGCCAGGCCGTTCCGTTACTTCGTCCTGAAGCTCCTATCGTTGGTACAGGATTAGAAGGTAGAGCAGCCGCTGATTCAATGGTGCTTGTTAAAGCTGAATTTGATGGGGTTATTGAATATGTTGATGCAAAACAGATTATTGTACGTTACGATGTTACTGATGATGATCGTTTTGTGAGTTTTGATCCGGAGGTTGTAACATATACAATTGAAAAATATACGAAAACCAACCAGGGAACTACGGTTGATCTGAAGCCAATAGTAAGAAAAGGTCAGAGAATTAAACAAGGAGAAATTCTTACTGAAGGTTACGCAACCGAAAAGGGAGAACTCGCACTCGGCCGCAACCTGATGGTGGCTTTTATGCCATGGCAGGGATATAACTATGAGGATGCTATTGTAATTTCGGAAAAAATTGTTCGCGAAGATATCTTTACTTCCGTTCATGTTGATGAATATAGCCTTGAAGTGCGCGATACCAAACGAGGGGTAGAAGAGTTTACATCTGATATTCCAAACGTAAGTGAAGAAGCAACTCGTAATCTTGATGAAAACGGATTGATTAGAGTTGGGGCAAATGTAAAGCCCGGGGATATCCTGATTGGTAAGATTACTCCTAAAGGGGAGTCTGATCCATCGCCGGAAGAAAAACTACTTCGTGCTATTTTTGGTGATAAAGCTGGTGATGTAAAAGATGCCTCGTTAAAAGCATCTCCTTCATTGTCAGGTGTGGTTATCGATAAAAAATTATTTTCACGTGTAACAAAGGATAAAAAAGGGAAAGCAACAAAAGCACTATTGGATCAGATCGATGAGAAATTTGATCGCGATATTGCTGCTTTACGGGTAACACTTGAAGATAAACTTTTCACACTTGTAGCAGGAAAAACTTCTCAGGGTGTTAAAGATTACTATGGTACAGAAGTTATTGGTAAAGGGGTGAAATTTACATTGAAGCAACTGCAAGAAATTGATTATCTAAATATTAATCCATCGAAATGGACAACTGATAAAGACAAAAATGATTTGATCTTTAGGGTAATCAATAACTTCATTATGAAGTATAAAGAAGCAGAAGCTGTTTCACGCCGTGAAAGATATAACGTTACAATCGGGGATGAGCTTCCGGCTGGCATTATTCAGTTAGCAAAAATTTATATCGCTAAAAAACGTAAACTTCAGATTGGTGATAAGATGGCAGGACGTCACGGAAATAAAGGGATTGTATCTCGTGTTGTCCGCGCGGAAGATATGCCTTTCTTAGCCGATGGCACACCGGTTGATATTGTATTGAACCCTCTGGGTGTACCTTCAAGGATGAACCTCGGGCAGATTTACGAAACCGTATTAGGATGGGCCGGTAAAGAGTTAGGCGTTAAGTTTGCTACTCCTATTTTTGATGGCGCTTCGTTGGAAGAGATTACCGAATACACTGATAAAGCAGGAGTTCCAAGATTTGGTGAAACCCGGCTTATTGATGGTGAAACAGGTGAACCATTTGACCAGCCTGCAACAGTTGGTGTTATTTACATGATGAAACTGGGGCACATGGTAGAAGATAAAATGCACGCCCGTTCAATTGGACCATATTCACTTATTACACAGCAGCCATTGGGCGGTAAAGCTCAGTTTGGTGGCCAGCGTTTTGGTGAAATGGAAGTTTGGGCTCTCGAAGCATTTGGAGCGTCACACATTCTGCAGGAAATCCTTACTGTTAAATCTGATGATGTAATGGGTAGGGCAAAAGCATACGAATCAATCGTAAAAGGTGAACCAATGCCACAGCCTGGTATTCCTGAGTCATTGAACGTATTGTTACACGAACTTAGAGGATTGGGCCTCAGCGTAAGAATGGAGTAGTATAGTATCCAACGATAATATTGGTTCTGTTATAATGATTTTTATTTAGTATTATGGCATTCAGAAAAGATAATAAAGCAAAAAGTAGTTTCTCAAAAGTTTCAATAAGCCTCTCATCACCGGAAGAAATTCTGGAGCGATCGTTTGGAGAAGTATTGAAACCGGAAACAATTAACTACAGAACATATAAACCTGAACGTGACGGTTTGTTTTGCGAGCGCATTTTTGGACCTGTGAAAGATTACGAATGCCATTGCGGTAAATACAAACGTATCCGTTATAAAGGAATTGTTTGCGACCGTTGTGGTGTTGAAGTTACAGAGAAAAAAGTGCGTCGTGAAAGAATGGGCCATATTTCATTGGTTGTTCCGGTAGCACATATTTGGTATTTCAGGTCGTTACCAAATAAAATTGGTTATTTGTTAGGTCTTCCAACCAAAAAACTCGATTCTATTATTTATTACGAACGTTATGTCGTAATTAATCCGGGTGTAAAATCAATGGATGGGGTAAAGGAACTTGACTTCCTTACAGAAGAAGAGTATCTCGATATTATTGATACGCTTCCGAAAGACAACCAGTTTTTGGACGACGATGATCCCAATAAGTTTATTGCTAAAATGGGAGCCGAAGCTTTGTATGAAATTTTGAGCAGGCTTGACCTTGATGATTTATCATACACTCTTCGTCATAAAGCAAATACTGAAACTTCTCAACAACGTAAAAACGAAGCTTTGAAAAGGTTGCAGGTCGTTGAGGCCTTCAGGGCAAGTAAGAACCTGAACCGTCCGGAATGGATGATTGTTCGCGTTGTTCCCGTTATTCCGCCAGATTTGCGACCTTTGGTGCCACTGGATGGAGGACGTTTTGCTACATCCGATTTGAATGACCTTTACCGCAGGGTAATTATTCGTAACAACCGGTTGAAAAGGTTGATCGAGATTAAAGCTCCTGAGGTAATCCTAAGAAATGAGAAACGAATGTTGCAGGAAGCTGTGGATTCGTTATTCGATAATTCAAGGAAAGTTAATGCGGTTAAAACAGAAAATAATCGTGCATTAAAGTCACTTTCCGATAGTTTGAAAGGTAAACAAGGGCGTTTTCGTCAGAACCTTTTAGGTAAACGTGTTGACTATTCGGCTCGTTCTGTAATTGTGGTTGGTCCGAAATTGCAAATTCACGAGTGCGGTCTTCCAAAAGATATGGCCGCTGAGTTATACAAACCTTTTGTAATTCGTAAACTGATTGAGAGAGGTATTGTAAAAACGGTAAAATCAGCCAAAAAGATTGTAGATCGAAAGGATCCGGTTGTTTGGGAAATTCTTGAGAATGTATTAAAAGGACACCCAGTAATGTTAAACCGTGCGCCCACATTGCACCGTTTATCAATTCAGGCATTTCAGCCCGTATTGATTGAAGGTAAGGCAATTCAGCTTCACCCGTTGGTTTGTACCGGATTTAACGCCGACTTCGATGGTGACCAAATGGCTGTTCACTTACCGTTGGGAAACGCTGCAATTCTGGAAGCGCAATTATTAATGCTCGCTTCGCATAATCTTTTGAATCCGGCAAATGGTGCGCCTATTCAAGTACCCTCCCAGGATATGGTTCTTGGTTTGTATTATATGACCAAACCACGGAAAAACGGAAGAGGAGAGGGAATGACATTTTATTCTCCTGAAGAAGTAACGATTGCTTATTCTGAGAAAGTAATTGATCTTCATGCTGTTATTAAAGTGAAAGTTAGGGATGTTGATGAAAAAGGTGAATACTTTAGTCACATCATTGAAACAACTGTTGGGCGTGTTATTTTTAACGAGTATGTACCGAAGGAAGCTGGTTATATTAATCAGTTGTTAACAAAAAAATCACTTCGTACAATTATCTCCGACGTATTTAAAAAGTCTGGAAATGCTGTAACTGTTGCGTTCCTTGATGATATTAAAAACTTGGGTTATAACATGGCATACCGTGGTGGTTTGTCATTCAACCTCGACGACGTAATTATTCCTGATGATAAAGAAAGTATTGTAGGTGATGGTTACTCTGAAGTTGAAGAGGTAATTAATAACTATAATATGGGTTTCATTACCAATAATGAGAGATATAATCAGGTTATTGATATTTGGACTCATGCCAACTCAAAGCTTACTCATTCGGTGATGAAAACACTAAGTTCAGACAAACAGGGATTCAACTCAATTTATATGATGCTTGACTCTGGAGCTCGTGGTTCGAAAGAACAGATTCGTCAGCTTTGCGGAATGAGGGGATTGATGGCAAAACCACAAAAATCAGGTTCTACTGGGTCGCAGATTATTGAAAACCCGATTTTGGCTAACTTTAAAGAAGGGCTGTCGGTTTTGGAATACTTTATTTCAACTCACGGTGCTCGTAAAGGTTTGGCCGATACCGCATTAAAAACCGCAGACGCAGGTTATCTGACCCGTCGTTTGGTTGATGTTGCACAGGATGTTATTATTTCGGAGGACGATTGTGGAACTCTGCGTGGCATTGTTGCAACCGCTATTAAAAATAATGAAGAAGTTGTTGCTTCACTGTTCGATAGAATTATCGGACGTACTTCTGTTCACGATATTTACCATCCGTTAAACGGAGATTTAATTGTTAAATCGGGTGATGAAATTACAGAGGAAGTAGCAAAAGAAATTGAAGAATCACCAATTGAAAGTGTAGAAATTCGTTCTGTACTTACCTGTGAATCCAAAGTTGGTGTATGTGCTAAGTGTTATGGACGAAACCTTGCTACAGGGAAGAAAGTACAAAAAGGCGAAGCAGTTGGTGTTATTGCGGCACAGTCGATTGGTGAACCAGGAACACAGCTTACTTTACGTACGTTCCACGTTGGGGGGATTGCCGGTAACATTTCTGCACAATCTATGGTTGAATCCAGATACGATGGTTATGTTGAAATAGAGGAATTACGTTCGGTTGAACAAAAAGCTAACGATAGTTCTTCTGTAGATATTGTGGTAAGTCGTTTGGCTGAATTAAAGATTATTGACAAAAATACAAATATTCCACTTTCAACACATGCAATTCCGTATGGTTCAAAATTATATGTGAAGAATGGTGATGAAATAAGAAAAGGAAAATTGATTTGTGAATGGGACCCGTTTAATGGTGTTATTATTACCGAATTTGACGGAACCATTGAATTCGAAAATCTTATTGACGGTATTACTTATCGTGAAGAATCGGATGAACAGACCGGTTATAGTGAAAAAGTAATTATTGAAACCAGGGATAAAACCAAAAACCCGACTTTGAAAATTATGGATGAAGGCGGTGAAATGATTCGTTCTTACAACCTTCCGGTTGGTGGTCATATTGCCGTATCTAATAAGCAGGAAGTTAAAGCAGGGACCGTTTTGGTTAAAATTCCTCGTGCAGCAGGTAAAGCTGGCGATATCACTGGTGGTTTACCACGTGTTACCGAGTTATTTGAAGCCCGTAATCCCTCGAATCCAGCAGTGGTTTCTGAGGTTGACGGAGAAGTTTCCCTTGGTAAAATTAAACGTGGTAACCGCGAAATTATCGTTACAACTAAAAATGGTGATGTTAAGAAATATCTGGTTCCACTTTCAAAACAGATTCTGGTTCAGGAAAACGATTATATTCGTGCAGGAACATCTCTTTCTGACGGTGCAACAACTCCTTCTGATATCCTGGCTATTAAAGGTCCGACTGCTGTTCAGGAATATATTTTGAATGAAGTTCAGGACGTTTATCGTATGCAGGGTGTGAAGATTAATGATAAGCACTATGAAATCATTATTCGTCAGATGATGCGTAAGGTTGAGATTGATGACCCGGGTGATACTCGCTTCCTCGAAAAACAAGTGGTTGATAAAAATGAATTCATTTCTGAAAACGACTGGATTTACAACAAAAAAGTGGTAATTGAACCCGGTGATGCTGAAGGATTGAAATCAGGTCAGATAATTTCAGCCAGAAGATTAAGAGATGAGAATTCTCAGTTAAGAAGAAGAGATAAGAAATTGGTTGAAGCAAGGGATGCAATCCCGGCAACATCAAGCCAGATTTTGCAAGGTATTACTAAGGCAGCGCTGCAAACACGCAGTTGGTTGTCTGCAGCATCATTCCAGGAAACAACAAAAGTTCTTAATGAGGCGGCAATTAATGGTAAGACCGATTATCTCGACGGACTGAAAGAGAATGTGATTTGTGGTCACCTGATTCCGGCAGGTACAGGTTTAAAAGAATACAAAAACCTTGTTGTTGGATCAAAATCGGAATACGACCAGTTGCTTGATATAAAAAGATAATACTAAAAAGCTGCATTTTTATGGATGATAATAAACAAAAAGGACAACAGTTGAATATTGAATTGAGTGAAGAGGTGGCGCAGGGTGTGTATTCAAATCTTGCAGTAATAACCCATTCCAGTTCTGAGTTTGTTGTTGATTTTGTTCGAATAATGCCCGGAGTGCCTAAAGCAAATGTAAAATCGCGGATTATTTTAACACCGGAACATGCAAAACGTTTGTTAATGGCATTGCAGGATAACATTAAAAAATACGAGGCTGTACATGGACCTATAAAAAATGTTAATCCGGGGAATGATCCAATGATGCCGCCAATGAATTTTGGTGGGCCAACTGCACAGGCCTGATAAAGATTATAGATAATATTAAAGAGGAATCAGATGTCTGATTCCTCTTTTTTTATGCAAAAAATTTAATATTTCCTGATTCTTTTTTTTCTTAGTTTAATTAAACTAAGTATAAATAACGAAATCTCTTTGGTTCTGTAAATTTTGGAAATATTTGTTTGATTGTTTTAAAGTCAATATTTTAAAGGGTTTAGAACGATTAATTTTATGTTTCCGGGCTGTATTGTGATTCCCGTTTATTCTTGGGGCTCATTTTTAACTTTCGTTATATTATCTGTCTTGATTTCTTTGGGTTGAATATTTATATTTGCCTCTCTTTTCGCCAAAAGTGAAGGAAATTCATGTTAATACCCTTTGTGATTTTTTGAAAAACTTAATTAAATCAAAGAATAGATGAAAGCTTACAAAATTATTGTTTTAGCCAAACAGGTTCCTGATACCAGGAATGTTGGTAAAGATGCAATGAAAGCTGACGGGACGGTTAACCGCGCTGTTCTACCTGCTATTTTTAATCCGGAAGATTTAAATGCTTTGGAACAGGCGTTACGAATTAAAGATCAGTATCCTGGAACAACAGTAAAAATCCTTACAATGGGACCAGGACGAGCTGCAGATGTTATCCGTGAGGGATTATTTAGAGGTACAGATGGTGGCATATTATTAACCGACAGAGCATTCGCCGGTTCTGATACATTGGCAACTTCATATGCACTTGGTCAGGCTTTGAAGAAAATGGGAAAGATTGACCTGATTATTGCCGGACGTCAGGCTATTGATGGTGATACTGCACAAGTAGGACCCCAGGTAGCCGAAAAATTAAATATGCTTCAGGTTACTTATGTTGAAGAAATAAAAGAGCTAAAAAATAATAGTATTGTTTTAAAACGCCGTCTCGACAGGGGAGTAGAAATTGTACAAACTAAAACTCCTTTGGTAATAACTGTTAACGGAACTGCCCCCGAATGCCGCGCTAGAAATGCCAAATTATTAATGACATATAAAAGGGCAAAGACGGTTACTGAATTACAAAAGGAAAACGAGGATTATACACTTCTGTATAACGACAGACCAGAATTGAATATTCCTGAATGGACAGTAAATGATATCGAAACTGATGCCGAACAACTGGGACTTTCCGGTTCTCCAACAAAAGTAAAATCTATTGAGAATGTCGTTCTTCAGGCAAAAGATTCGAAAATAATCTCAGCCTCTGATACCGATATCGAGAATATGATGATTGAATTAATTAGTAGCCATACGATTGGTTAACAACTCTTCAAAACTTGAAAAATGAATAACGTATTTGTTTATTGTGAAATAGAAGACGGCCAGGTTGCCGAAGTTAGTCAGGAGTTGCTAACCAAAGGTAAAGCGCTGGCAAACGAACTAAAATGTAAACTGGAGGCAATTGCTATTGGACATAAACTGAATGAAATTTCAGGTCAGGTAATTCCTTATGGTGTAGATAAACTTTACCTTGCTGATGACAAAAGGTTATATCCTTATCAGACGTTGCCCCACACATCAATAGTGGTTAAATTATTTCAGGAAGAAAAACCTCAGATTGCATTGATGGGAGCTTCTTCTATTGGTCGGGACCTTGGTCCGCGTGTATCATCTGCATTACATAGTGGTTTAACAGCCGATTGTACGAGTTTGGTAATTGGCGACCATTTTGACAAAAAAGCAGATAAAAACTATGAAAACCTACTCTATCAAATTCGTCCTGCTTTTGGTGGAAATATTATAGCTACTATCATTAACCCCGATTGTCGCCCGCAAATGGCTACCGTACGTGAGGGAGTGATGAAAAAAAATATTCTAGATTCGAAATATAAAGGCGAGATTGTTAATCTTGATGTGGCAAAATATGTTAACGATACCGATTTTATCGTAGAAATTATCGATCGCCAGATTGAAAAAAGCAAACTGAATATTAAAGGTTCTCCAATTATTATTGCTGGAGGTTATGGTGTTGGCTCAAAAGCAAATTTTAATTTATTACACGAACTTGCCGAAGTCTTAGGAGGTGAAGTTGGTGCATCTCGTGCAGCGGTTGATGCCGGTTATGCAGAACACGAAAGACAAATTGGACAAACAGGATTAACCGTTCGTCCCAAATTATATATTGCCTGCGGTATTTCAGGGCAAATCCAGCATCGAGCCGGAATGGAACAATCGGCCCAGATTATTGCAATTAATACCGATCCTGAAGCTCCTATTAATTCCATAGCGGACTATGTGATTACAGGGGATGTAGCTGATATCATTCCTAAAATGATTAAGTATTACAAAAAGAACACGAAGTAGTTTTGACTAAAAGATTGAACTAAAATGGCAAATTTTTATACCGATAATAGCGAATTAAAATTTCACTTGAATCATCCTTTAATGGAAAAAATCGTTCGGCTAAAAGAACGTAATTTTTCTTTTAAAGACGAATTTCAGTTTGCACCTCTAGACTACGAAGATGCAATTGATAATTACGACAGAGTTCTTGAAATTGCAGGAGAAATTTGTGGCGATATTGTAGCTCCAAATGCAGAAAGTATTGATGCAGAGGGGCCACAGGTTGTTGATGGACACGTTGTTTATGCGCGTGGTACATCAGAAAATATTAACGCACTCAATCAGGCCGGTTTAATGGGAATGTCGTTGCCGTATAAATATGGCGGATTGAATTTCGCTGTCGTTCCGTATATTATGGCAGCAGATATTGTTTCCCGTGCCGATGCAAGTTTTGTAAATGTTTGGGGACTGCAGGATTGTGCTGAAACCATCAACGAGTTTGCTTCTGAAGAGCAAAAAGAGCGTTATCTGCCACGTGTTTGCGCAGGCGATACAATGGCTATGGATCTAACCGAACCGGATGCTGGTTCGGATTTACAAGCTGTTCAGTTAAAAGCTACCTGGGATGAAAATAATCAAACATGGTTGCTGAATGGTGTAAAACGTTTTATTACAAATGGCGACGGGGAAATTTCACTAGTGCTTGCCCGGTCGGAGCCGGGAACAAAAGATGGCCGCGGCCTTTCCATGTTTATCTACGATAAACTTAAAGGAGGTGTAACTGTTCGTCGAATAGAACATAAAATGGGGATTATTGGCTCTCCAACTTGTGAGCTGGTTTTTAAAGATGCACCCGCAGAATTGGTTGGCTCTCGCAAAATGGGGTTGATTAAATACGTAATGGCGCTAATGAATGGTGCTCGTTTGGGAATCGCTGCCCAATCGGTGGGAGTAAGCGAAGCAGCGTACCGAGAAGCATTGGGATATGCCAAAGAAAGGATGCAGTTCGGAAAGGCTATTATTCGTTTTCCTGCAGTTTATGAAATGCTGTCGATGATGAAAGCTAAGTTGGACGCATCCAGAACATTGCTTTATGAAACTGCACGTTTTGTAGACATGTACAAAACATACCAACATATTTCAGAAGAAGGTACTCTCGATAAAGAAGAACGTGCCGAAATGAAACACTATCAGCGTTTGGCTGATATTTATACTCCTCTGGTAAAGGGTATGTCCAGTGAATTTGCTAACCAACTGGCGTACGATGCAGTGCAAATTCATGGCGGTTCTGGTTTCATGAAAGATTATCCGGTGGAACGCATTTACCGCGATGCACGTATTACTTCTATTTATGAAGGAACAACTCAATTGCAGGTGGTAGCAGCTATTCGTGGGGTTACAACCGGTGCTTATTTAAACCAGATTCGTGTTTACGAAGCACAAAAAGTATCGCCGCAACTGGAGTATCTAAAACGTTCGTTGATTATCTTGACTGATGAATTTGAGCAGGCGGTAAAAAAAGTAACTTCAACTGATGATAATGAATTTATTGATTTCCACGCCCGCCGTTTGGTTGAAATGGCCGGACATATTATTATGAGTTACTTGCTATTGCTTGACACAAACCGGGAAGAATCATTCCTGCGTTCTGCTAAGAATTATATTACTTTTGCAAAAGCACAGGTAAAAGCACACGCTGAATTTATTCGTGTTTCTGAATTAAATGATTTGGGTACTTACAAATTCGAATTATAGAATTTTTACATAATTTTTTGGAAAGCCACTTTTTGTTATTCGATGGAAAGTGGCTTTTATTTTTATGGTTCAGAATTCACTCAATTTGGCAATATCTTTGCAGTGTTGTTTAAAATTTTAATTATGAAAAGAATCTGGCTTTTATTTATGGTAATTTCATTTGCAGCTATTACAAATGCACAAAATACAGAAGTTGAAAAAATGAAAGTAATAGGTGATTTTATATATTTCAATCAGGAATGTAAAACCGCCGCGAGTAACGAATCCGAGGACTTGTCAATAGTTAATGAAGTAATTCTTCGTAAAGCACTGATTACTTCTATTGCTGCCCAGTATAACCCACCAAGAAGAAAAACTGATGATAGGTATGAGAGTAAAGTTATTGTTACAACGAGCGAGAAAATTGCTTATGAAGAGTATGGAGTTGAATCGAAAGCAATGAGCAGTGCTTATAAAACGTATGAATTTATGTTTGAAGACTCATCTTCGGCTAAATCATTTATATCAGAGTTAATGGAGCTTTGCGCTGAGGACTAGTAATTTTTTGGTCCTTTTTCATTTTCACTGGAAGAAAACCACTTTCTAAATTATTGGAAGGTGGTTTTTTTTTATTATGATATTTAACAGGATGGGAACAAAAGTAAATCGCTGTTTATGTTTTTAAACAATAGTAAACAGTAAAAAACAATAAAAAACAATATTTTAAATTATTATCTTTATATAGAAATTTAAAATGTTCCGAACCATGAAGAAATCAAGCAGCCTGATGGAAGTATTCCGGATATTTCAAAATACGGAATCCTATTTTAATGAACGGGATAAAAAGCAAGCCCGAAGACTTATTTTGAACCAGATTCTGATTATATGCATTTTTACTTTTGTTTACGGTATTGTAATGGGAAGTTACCACAGTGTTTTGCAGTCGATAGTTGCAGGCATTAAAGTAGTTGCTTTGTTTTTATGTACCATTATTATTTGCTTTCCATCATTTTTTGTGATTCAACAGGTTTTGGGCTCAAAAATGACATTCAGACAAATGATAATTATTATTTTAAGTGGTTTTGTGCTTACATCTGCAATTGCATTGTCGTTTTCTCCTGTTGTTGTTTTCTTTCAGGTTACCGGCGGAAATTATCATTTTCTACAATTACTGCATGTGGCTGTCTTTCTGTTTTCGGGTGTTTTTGGTATGCGACTGATGATTGATGCCTTGAAATATGCTTGCGATAAAAAGAACATTTACCCTCAGATAGGGGTATCAGTATTTCGTATCTGGATAATTATTTTTGCTTTTGTTGGCATTCAACTGGCGTGGAATTTACGCCCGTTCTTGAGTGATAAGAACGAGGATTTCAAACTGTTCAGAAAGTATGAAGGTAATTTTTATACGGCTATAACTTATTCTGTAAAACAATTGTTACTAACGAACGACGCTGTAAATCCGAATTATGATGAAAATAAACCGACAGAACAGTCCAAAAAAACTCCTGTTCAACCATCAGATTCCACAAATGTTTTAAACTATTTTAAATGAATAAGTATGGAGGAGATAATGACATTGGAGGAGGTGGCGAAGTATCTGAAAGTAAAACCGCAAACCATTTATACATGGGCACAAACAAGGAAAATTCCGGCAGCTAAACTGGGAAAAGAGTGGAGATTTCGTAAATCGGTAATCGACAAATGGTTTAACCGGCATATCGATGATAAATTTTCTGATTATCTTGACTAACAGGAAAAGAAGGTTCTTTGTTAATCCATTATATATTCTTTTAAATAACAATAAAAGGTGGTACCAATATTGGGTTTACTTTCTACCCGGATGTAGCCTCCATTTCGTTCCACCATATTTTTTACTATGTAAAGTCCCATTCCGGTGCCTTCTGCTTTGGAAGTAAAGCGTTTAAATGGTTTAAATAAGTCAGTTCCTGTGCTTTCTAAATTTATTCCAATTCCGTTGTCTTCAATTTTAAATAAAATGAATTTGTTCTCTTTTGATGTCGAAATCTTTATGTAAGCATTTTCGTTTTTTGATGAATATTTAATCGCATTTGAGACTAAATTTCGTATGATACTAATTAATTGAACCTCAATGAAATGTATGTCTGGTGCATTTTTGAAGTTAGTTTCAATTCTGCCCTGAAACTTTATCATTTGACTGCTCAATTCTTCAGAGACTTCTTTCCATACTTTTGTGAACCTGAGTTTGGCGACAGCCAATTTTTGTTGTGTTTGCAGGCTTACTGTTTTCATTAATCCGTCTACTGTGTATTGTAATTGTTTGGTTATAGGATCGAGTAGTGAAATAAGTGTTAATTTTTCTTCTGCTGATGATTGATTGACAAGCTCGTTAATACTGATTAAATTTTGAATAGGTGAACGCAAATCATGAGCAGCTATTTTTACAAAATCTTCCAGAATATCATTCATCTGGGTCAGCTGGCCGTTTTTTTCCTCAAGTTTTTGTTCTATCTTTTTTCTTTCTGTGATATCGAGATTGATACCAGCCCATGAAACGATTTCATTATTGGGATTCCGTATTGGTTTCCCAATCGCGAGTACTGTTTTTATTTCACCACTTTTAGTAATAAATTTGTGCTCGTGTTCAAAACGTTTTCCGGTTTTTACCGACTTCATCCATAAATCTTTTACTTCCTTTTGTTGTTCGGGAATTAATATATCCAACCATCCAAGTTCCTGTATTTCCTCGAATGTTTTACCTACCAACTGACAAAACGATTCACTAATGTGTGTCGCTTTTCCTTCTGCATCGGTAGCCCACACACCATAATCGATAGATTCTCCCATTATACGGTACCTTTGCTCCGACTCGGCAAGCGCCTGCTTGTCGTAAGCCAGTTGTTCCAATAATTGCTCGCGTTCCTTTTCATTATTCTTACGATTAGTAATGTCTCGTGCAATTGCCACTGCTCCGGTAATTCTGCCGTCTTTTTCAATTATTGGTGCAAAACTATAATTTCCTATCCATTTTTCTTTAGTGTCTTTACGCTGTAAGATATACTCGGCATTGGTTTCCATTTCACCATTAAGTGCTCTGGAAACAGGCCACATTTCAATTGGAGCAGGGGTTTCATCTATAAAAAATAAATCTAGAAAATTTTTGTATTCGTCAAGTAATTCAGGACATTCTTCTTTGCTTTTGAACCGGTGAAAAGTTACAAAAGTATCATTGAGATATAAAAGCCGACCTTCGGGGCTAAAAATAAGAATAGCGTCGGTCATGCTTGCAAGAGCTGCTTTTATAATCCCCTGGCTCCTTTCTAATTCTTCTTGAGCCTTTCTTCTTTCGCGGTTATCAATGCCTATACCAACTTGCCTTCCATCCGCGAGTTTCACATTTGCCCAAATGGTTTCAATTCTCGAACCATCTTTCCCTGTCATAATAAAATCTTTAAACCCGGGTTGTAGCGATTGCATGTACATTGCTGCCATTTCCCTGTATTCCGGATCGGGATACACAAGGTTTAATATATTAGATTTCTTAATATCCTCTTCTGTCCAACCGGTAATCCTTTCAAATTCTTTATTTGTTTCTATTTGTTGCAAATTCGGGTTATATATTGTAATCATGGCCGGCACGCTATTGAAAATTGCCTGGAGGAGTTCATTGTTACTTTCCAGCTCATCTCTTAATTGTTCGCGTTGTGTAATATCAAGTAACGTAATAATTATGGTTTTTTCATGGCTTGTTTTAAGTAATTCTCCTGATGCAAGTACGGTTAGAATTTTTCCTGACCGGTGGCGCATTTTGATTTTCATGTTTCTCACAGAACCCTTTTTCTTGAGGGTCTGTGTCATCTTTTCGCGATCTTGAGGATTTACATATAAATCAATCGAAAGAGTTGTTTTTCCAATAATATCATTTCTTTTTAATCCCGTAAGTTCAAAAAAGGCATCATTAACATCATAAATCTCTCCAATGAGTAGATCGCTTATAATCATGCTGTTGGGATTGGAGCGGAAAGCGCTTGCAAATTTTTCTCCATTTTTGTGGAGCCCCCCTTCCGTATCTACTTGTTTGGTAACATCATAAATCGAAGAAAAAAGAACTGTTTGATCTCCAATATTGGATGGTGAAGAATAAATCTCAACCTTTTTTATCGTTCCATCTGCCAGTTGATGTGAAAAAACATAGTTATTATGATTTTTGTTAAGTTTTCTTATTTCCTCAGTTTGTAAATTAGCCGGAGAAGTGGTATTGAGATCTTCTATTCTTAATTTTAATAATTTTTCTTTTGGATATTTGTAAAATAATACTGCCGCTTCATTTGCATCAAGAATTTGGCCTGTATGCATGTGAAGCATTAACATTATTATTTGATTTGACTCAAACATTTTTTTTAGAATGTCTTTATCATAGGTGTCTATAAATTGTTTTAAGCTTTGATTTTCTTCTTCCAGTTTTTTGACATATTCTTTAGTAAAATCCATATTCTTCCCTAGAATTGATGTGTGTAAGTTTCTGATTTATATGTGTATCTCAAAAATTGCAGATGCAGGACATTCTTTCTCTGTAATTTTTAAAACCCTTGTTGTATTTACAAGTTCGGAAATTATTTTTAATATATGAAATATTATTTCGGATTAGCTCCGAAGAATTTGTTTTCATTTCATAAGTTTTGTTGCCCAAATATGTTTTAATACAATTAAAGTGGTAATAACCTGTCTTATGGAAATTTGTTCTATTGATTTCTATTGAAAATTTTATTTCACGTCTTATTTTTCAATATTATATTGTCAGACCGCATTTGCCGACGCTGTATTCAAAGAAAAGGACGTTTACTGATAATAAAAAATACCTTTTTATTGACATTGTTGGGGATGTTGACTAAATACAACACGTTTATCACAGATTATCTTACTGGTTCGCTTCGCCTGAATATAATCATGAAAAAAATTGTCTGGAATGAGAAAAGGAAGCTAAAATCAATGAACAACGAATTGTAACCCTTAACGATTTAATATTTGCATTCTTCCTGATTATTTTTTACATAATACGATTTGTAGTTTTTTGCTGTTTTATCCATGCAGCCTTCGAGATTAAGAAGCTTTATATTTTTGAAATCGATAGGGTGGCTTTCCGACTGCAGTGCAATATAACCTTTGGTTAAAACTTCACCTGTACGGGATAGCCAGTTCTTTTTACTTTCAGTAACACCAAAATTTTCCCAGTCGTTATCTAAATTTGCATTGATAAAACCCTTTGTTATTTGAGGCTTCTCAAAAGTTAGAACAGTGTCTCCGTCGACAATAAAAGTCATTTGTTCCCCACCCAAAACAACAGCCTCTACGTTTATCCACTGGTCTCCATTGTAGGTTTTTGATATAGAGTTTATACAATGGTTGTAATTTACTGTGTCTGCCATTTCAACTGCTGTGCCCGGGGTGCAGACATTGGCAGTGGTGCGTTCTCCCTGGTTTACTCCTCCCAATAACTGCAACTCTATTGAAACAGGGAAATTTTGTCCAAAGTCATTACTTTCGGCTGATTGCGAATGTAGCATAATTCCACTGTTTCTCACATTCCAAGATGCTCCTCCTTTTAATTGTTCTCCTACAAAACGATAATCGAAACGGAGTTTGTAATACGAAAAAGGTTTTTCATAATATAAATGGCCAAAGTAGTCGTTAAATTCCTTGTATTTATCGTAGCGAATACGAATCATACTATCTTCCACAACAAAGGTTTCCTTGTAGTTTTCATTCACAGGAACGCCGGCAATTTTTATTTCCCATCCGCTCAGATCGATTCCGTTAAAAAGGGAAATCCAGTTTTCTTTCTCAGAATTGTTTGTATTTTGACATTTCGAAATTACCGGGAATAGCAAAAATGCTGCAATTATTAGGTTTCTCATAATTAATTCTTTTGGTTTAGTGAAGTGATAAAAATAATAAAAGTTCGCGGGTAACGAGAGATGTTTTCTATTTTGGGCAAAAAAAATCCAGCCTAAAACCTGCTGGATTTTTTTATTTCGTGTGCATCTCTTTGTTATCCATATACTTTTTTCAGAAAATCTTCTATAGAAACGGGCTTTCTTCCTAATAATTCTGATATTCCAGGATTCGTGGACTCAAATTCGCCATATTTAATTGCCTGCCCAAAACCAACGCTCATTCCAATCATTTCTTTGGGAACATCCATCTTTGTCATGGTTTCTATAAACTCGTCAACTGTTGGTGATACAAAACGGATATTTTTTCCTGTGATTTGTGAAAGCATTTTAGCAATGTCTCCATACGAAAAAGCCTCTTCCGATGATAAAGTATAAATTTTATTTTCATGCCCTCCTGAAGTTAAAATATTTGCTGCAATTTCTGCCATCTCACTACGAAGCAAAAATGCTACTTTCCCATCACCTGATGGCAAATAAACCATTTGCTTTTCTATTACTTTGTCGCCCATAAAGAATGGAACAAATTCCATATAAAGAGTATTTCTCAAAATAGTATAAGAAATACCCGAATTCAATAAAAAATCTTCTGTAAACAAATGTGCTTTTGCAACTGCCGCAATGGGGGAAGCATCAGTTTCATCTTTTCTTACAAAGCTGGTGTAAACCACATGTTTTATATTACTTTCTTTAATTGCTTCCAGCACATTTTTGTGCTGTGATATACGTTTTTCTACGTCATTTGCTGATACAAAAAATAGTTTATCTATTCCTTCAAACGCTGCTTTGAGACTTTCTTTATTATCATAGTTCCCCAACCGGATTTCTATACCTAGTTCTTTTAAATCGGCTGCTTTTGATTCGCTACGTACAAGCGCTGTGATATTGGCAACATCGGTTTTTGCTGCTAAAAATTGTATAGTTTGTTTGCCCAGTTCCCCTGTTGCTCCTGTAACTAAAATTTTACTCATGATCAATTATTTATGAATTTAATACTTACTATAAGTTTTTTACTTACTTTTGGTAAGTCAAAGATAAAAGGTTAGTGTAAGATTTGCAATAAGGTACTAATATTATATTTACTTACCTTGAAGAAAGTTTTATTGAATTTCAATGATTTAAAATGGAAACAATTTTGAAAGTTTTTTCTGATGAGGAAACATGTCCGGTTCGCAATGTTCTGGATCGTTTTGGCGATAAATGGTCGGTTCTAATATTGCTTGCTTTGGGAGAGGTTGAAAAAATGCGGTTTACAGAACTTCATAAAACTATTGGTTCTATCTCGCAAAAAATGCTTACCTCAACATTACGTACCCTTGAAGCTGATGGTTTGATTATCCGAACCATTTTTCCGGAGATTCCGCCCCGTGTGGAATACAAAATTACAGAGAGAGGTAGTTCCCTTCTTGTACACATATACGGACTGGTTGATTGGGCTAAAAAAAATATGAGTGACATACAGGAATGCAGATTGAAATTTGAACAGAGATAATTTTATGCCCTATATATTGGTTTGAAAGAAGTCAGTAAAACACGATCATTATTGAAATTGAAAATAATGCGTACCAATTTTATTTATTTCTAGCATTGTCAACCAATTCCTTAATCCAGTTTAGTGTTAAGTTGGAGTGGGCAATATGGGTGTAATGATCACCTTTTAGCTTAACAAGTTTCGCATTTGTAAAACCATCAATGATATCAGGCTGATATTTTGACCATTCTATCTGTTTAGCTGAAAGCAAAATTATGGGCATGTCTTTGGGAATATTCAATTCATTCATGTAATTCAGATTATGGATAAATTGATACCATTCCTTTCTGTACTGTGGTTTAAAACGGGTTTCATACCATTGAGTACCTCCTTCAATATATTTTTTGAGTTCTCTTTTACTCATGTTTTCCCAGTATGACTCTGCACTTGGATCGCATAATAACATTCCCAAAATTTCTCCTGGATGCTCACTTGCAAAATAACGGTCAATAACACCTCCAAGAGAGTGCCCAACCAAAATATATGGAGGCCTGATATTTTCTTCACTAAGAATACTCCGGAGCTCTGAAACCATATTGGGGATGGTACGTTCCTGACGGGAAAGATCTGATTTCCCGATGTCTGCCCGATCGTATAGAAATACTTTGGCAAATTTTGCCACAGAATCGGGGATGGCACCCCATACTTCCAAACTATCAGACATTCCATTTTCAAACAGAACGGTAACATCACCTTCTCCTAATGTTTTTATACGAAATTTTTGTCCGTTAATGTTTGTGAATTTTTCCTGACTTAAGGTTACAAGAAAAAACAGAACAAAAATGTTTGTGAAGAAGATTTTCATATGCTGTTTCACTAGTGTCCCATTAAAATTGGGACGTAATTAATAATTAAACAAATTTGGCTCATTAAGCCAAAAACGTTCTTTGTCATTTTGAAATTTAGTTTTCATAAAGAGGTCTCGAAGATGAGTTTTATCTGTAAGTGATATAGTCAAGATTTGCAAAACCTCATATGTACTTCTGTCAAGTTGCATGTCTTTTTGGACGATTGCGACCAAACAGTAGGTGCATATGGCAACGTAAATTTGTATCCTTACAGCATTTTCAGTAGTACCCCAGAATTTCTTGATTTTCAGATGTTGCTTTAGCCACTTAAAGAATAGCTCGACTTTCCAGCGGTTCTTATAAAGTTCAGCAACTTGAAGAGCAGAGATGTGCATTGTATTGGTTAAAAATACAAGCTCACGCTTTTGTTCTTCATCCCAATACCTGACCAGTCGAAGATATTTGGGATAGTATTGCCTGGGATAAAAACCAGTCAATTCAATCGTTACATCTGACAGCACGTTCTTGGGCAACCTTCGTTTCCATTTGACTATTTTGTATTGAAGATTTTTCTTTGCTCGGACAACGAAAAAAGCTCCTATCTGATGAATCTTATACAACATCCTGAAGTGATTATATGCACGGTCAAATATGTAATACGATCCTGATTCATATGGGATTTCTTTCATTGCCGTAGAGTCGTGAACCGAAGCTTCCGTAATGTGAAAGAATGCTGGAATCTGTGTCTCTACATCGTATAATGTATGTACTTTTATTCCACCTTTTTTCTTACGAAACTTCGCCCACCAGAATACGGAAAGGCACAAGTCAATCGTAGTTGAGTCAAAAGCGTAGACATTACCATCAAGTTTGAAGATGTCAGACACCCGTTTCTGTCTGGCTTCATTAACCAGATAGTAAGCATACTCTTCAAAGATGCGATAGTCCCTGTCTTGATTCGCTCTGGATAAGGATGATTTTGAAACATTCTTTCCTAACCCCAAATGGTAAGATTTGGAACGGTGAGCATCAAGTGCGACAATCAAATCTCTCAGGCTTTCACGATTCGAAAGCTGGCCAAACATCATCGATAGAAGTTGATTCCAGCAAGTGAAATGCTTCACATATTTGTCACCTTCATATTTGGCAACAATACGGTTGAACTTACTTCGATTCAGAAACGAGACCAGTTGAGCGAAAACGTATTTGTCTTGAAACATATCCTTTCAGATTAATCTGAAGCAAAGCTAAAATTCAAGTCCGTTCGCTCAAAAAACCTGTGTAATCAACTAAATTTCAATTCTTTCAAAGAACTATTTAGGATTTTAATGGGACAGTATTGATGCTGTTTAGTTAATAAATTCTAGTCCAAAGTTTGCGGAGTAGTAGTAGGTCCGTGAACGATTAATTTCCCATCTTTTGTAATTTCCATTGGGTCGATAAAAACAACACGTTCCTGACCTGATGCTTTCGTCCTTCCATGATAAACGCAATACATTTTTTCCCCATCTTTCGACCAGGTAACACTGTTATGACCAGTGCCAGTTACTTCGCCTCCCTTTTCTGTGTTTTTTTGCAATACCGGATTGTTGTCTGCCTTTTTGAATGGGCCAAGTGGATTTTTCGCTGTGGCATATCCCACAGCATAATTTTTTCCTGCATAAAAATTAGCGGAATACATCATGTAATAAGTGTCATTGTGCTTTAATATATACGAACCTTCTGTCCATCGCCGGTTAACTTCACCTGAAGTTACTGAGCGGCTTTCCCATTCAGCCTGTTTATCATCCATTCTTACAGGTGGGCGCAGCAGTAGAACCGGTTCGCCAATTGTTCCCGAGAAGTCGGGTTTTATTTCTACTCCATACACCCAGCTTTCTTCAATTTTATCAAATAGGTTTTGTTTGCCGGCCCAATCGGCGACCTCGCTTTCTACAGGATGCTTGTAGCAGCAACGCGAATAATACATATAAACTTTGCCGTCGTCGTTGAATAATAGATTTGCATCAATAATCGGATAACCCGGATCGAAAATAGGACGGTTGCTAATTTCTTTGAATGGTCCGGTTGGTTTATCAGAAACAGCAACTCCTATGCGGAAATTTTCCAATTCATTGGTTGGATTCTCCTTCCACTGGGCACTAAAAAACATATAAAATTTTCCGTTTACTTCATAAACTTCTGGTGCCCAAAAATCACCCATCCCCCATGAATCAGGGGTATTTCCCTGGTAAATTTGTCCTTCTTCTTTCCAGTGCACCAAATCGTCAGAAGAACAGACTCTGAAACCATCTTTTACTCCTCCTGTGCCATACATATAATATTTCCCATCAGATGCTTTTAATACATACGGGTCGCCAAAAGCCACATCCAGCGGATTGGAGAATTCGGCCTTTTTGTTCGATTCAGAACAACCATAAAAAAATAGGATGGACAAGATGCTTATTGTAAAAGAAGTTAATTTCATTCGGTTATTTTTTTGTTTTATGATAATCTTGAAATATTAAAGGTAAAAATACTTCTTTTTTGAAAAAGTGTTATGAAGAATTTGTTATCCCATAATGTAAAATAAGTTAACTAATGTTGCTTTGGATAAAAGTATCAGACCCGGAACTTCAGTCGTAAGATAATCCATATAGAAATAAAGATGGTTTTGTAAAATAATAATCTGTGTTGGAGAAGTAATTATTTACAATATAATATTCCTTTTTAGGATTATTGTTGTTTGGTTGTTTCAAAACACTAAATGAGTTTGTACCCTTTGATAAGCTGGTAATAATTTTGTAAATTGAATATCGTATATTTTTCGAGTAGTATAAGTCGATTTTATATATGTATAAAAATTATAAATACAAGTTATCCTATCTTTAAAACAAATACATTCAAAATCTAAATTACAATGGAGAACAACAAAAAAACAGACAACTCATCGGAGCATAAAGTTTGGGAAGTAAATGAATCAAGCAAATGCCCGTTTACGGGTGGAGCTGTAAATTATACCGCAGGAAGTGGCAGGTCGAATCGCGACTGGTGGCCCAACCGACTTAATTTAAGTATTCTTCGTCAACATTCTTCAAAATCGAATCCTATGGGAGAAGATTTTGATTATGCTGAAGAATTCAAGAAGCTTGATTTGGGAGAAGTTAAGAAAGATATTTTTGGTTTAATGACCAATTCTCAAGAGTGGTGGCCGGCTGACTATGGTCATTATGGGCCATTTTTTATCAGAATGGCATGGCATAGTGCCGGTACTTATCGTATTGCTGACGGTCGAGGTGGTGGCGGCACCGGAAACCAGCGTTTTGCCCCTTTGAATAGTTGGCCGGATAATGCCAACCTTGATAAAGCTCGTTTATTACTCTGGCCGGTTAAACAGAAATACGGTAAAAAATTGTCTTGGGCTGATTTGATGATTCTAGCAGGGAATTGCGCGCTTGAATCGATGGGATTAAAAACTTTTGGTTTTGGTGGCGGACGAGAAGATGTTTGGGAACCTGAAGAAGATATTTATTGGGGCGCAGAAGGTGAATGGTTAGGAAATAAGGAACGTTTGGCAGGCAAGGGGTTGGAAAATCCTTTAGGAGCTACACATATGGGGTTAATTTATGTAAACCCTGAAGGACCAAATGGTAAACCAGATCCGGTTGCTGCGGCTCATGACATAAGGGAAACTTTCGGCCGAATGGCTATGAATGATTACGAAACTGTTGCATTGATTGCCGGTGGTCATACTTTTGGAAAGACCCATGGAGCAGCCGATCCTGTAAAATATGTAGGAAAAGAGCCAGAAGGTGCAACCATGGAGGAACAAGGTTTGGGGTGGAAAAATTCCTATGGTAAAGGAAATGCAGGCGATACAATTACCAGTGGTTTGGAAGGAGCCTGGACAACCACTCCGACGAAATGGAGTAACAACTTTTTTGAAAATCTGTTTGGCTATGAATGGGAACTTACAAAAAGTCCGGCTGGAGCCTTTCAGTGGGTTCCAAAAGACGGCGCAGGAGCTGGTTTGGTTCCTGATGCGCATGACTCGTCAAAAAGCCACGCTCCATTCATGCTTACTACTGATTTGGCATTGAGGGAAGATCCTGCTTATGAAAAAATTTCAAGACATTTTTATGAAAATCCGGATGAATTCGCAGATGCATTTGCCAGAGCCTGGTTCAAACTTACGCACCGGGATATGGGGCCGCGGGGTCGTTATCTTGGCGTTGAAGTGCCAGAAGAAGAACTTATTTGGCAGGATCCTGTGCCTGCTGTTGACCACGAATTAATAAGTGAGAAAGATGCAGCAGATTTGAAGGGTAAAATTCTCGGTTCAGGCTTAACGGTTTCTCAATTGGTTTCAACAGCATGGGCATCGGCTTCTACATTCCGTGGTTCAGATAAACGTGGTGGTGCAAATGGTGCTCGCATTCGTCTTGAACCACAGAAAAACTGGGGCGTCAATAATCCTGCTCAACTAGCTACTGTACTGGGAAAGTTGGAGAGTATCCAAAAACAATTTAATGAAGCTCAATCAGGAGGGAAGAAGGTTTCGCTGGCTGATTTGATTGTACTGGGAGGATGTGCCGGTATTGAAAAGGCAGCAAAAGATGCTGGTTATGATGTAACAGTGCCATTTACTCCCGGACGTACTGATGCATCGCAGGAGCAAACCGATGTGGAAGCATTTTCAGTTCTTGAACCAACCGCAGACGGATTTCGAAATTACAGAGTAATTAAGGAGAATATTTCGGCGTCAGCTGAAGAAATGTTGGTAGATCGTGCACAGTTACTCACATTAACTGCTCCTGAAATGGCTGTTCTTCTTGGAGGAATGCGCGTTTTGGATACAAATTTTGACCAGTCGAAAAACGGGGTATTTACAAAACGTCCGGGGCAGCTCACAAACGATTTCTTTATGAATCTGCTAGATTTAGGTACAACCTGGAAAGCTACAACAGAAGCTCAGGATGTTTTTGAAGGACATGATCGCAAAACTGGTGAGTTGAAGTGGACTGCCACCCGTGTTGATTTGATTTTTGGATCAAACTCGGAGCTTCGGGCTCTTGCCGAGGTTTACGGAAGTGCGGATTCTCAGGATAAATTTGTTCATGATTTTGTAGATGCATGGAATAAAGTGATGAATCTGGATCGTTTTGATTTAGTTTAATTTTTAAATAAAGATTATATTTATTTACAATGAGGTGGCCTTTTGTGGTCACCTTTTTTTACATAATAGCCTTTTATTTTATGAAATAACGTAGCCCATTTCTGTTGAAAGAAACCGAAAGTTCTATACCCAAAAGGCTAATTTGGTTTGTTATAACGCTGTCTCTTTTGAGATATGCTTTTACCTTAACCGTTATTTTTATATTTTTAAACTCTAAACCAAAAAACTGAAATTAAGATAAACTGGCATGATGGAAAACTCAGATAAAAAATACTTTACCTTCCGATTTTTGTTAATTTTTATTTTGTTAGGAGTTGTACTAACATCTTGTGATAAACAGACAAGACAAATTTTTCCGGATGGTACAATTATTCCGGAATGGTTTTCCGATACAGCAAAGGTGGATGTTTCAACGCTTGGAGAAATGTATTCCATTGCTGATTACGGGGCCATTGCTGACGATTCGACATTAAACACAGCGCCCATTCAAAAGTTAATTGATAAGGTTTCTGACGACGGAGGCGGAGTAATTGTAGTTCCGCAAGGAACGTTCCGCAGCGGCGCACTTTTTTTTAAACCCAATACTTATTTGCATGTGGAAGAAGGCGGGATGTTAAAAGGTTCAGACGATATTTCAGATTATCCGCTTCAACCTTCACGTATGGAAGGACAAAACCTGGATTATTTTCCGGCTCTTGTAAATGCATATAATGTTCCCGGGTTTACAATTACCGGAAAAGGAACTATTGATGGAAACGGGGAAAAATATTGGGAGGCTTTCTGGCAGCGTCGAAAGGAGGACCCGCAATGTACGAATCTGGAAGTTTCCCGGCCACGGCTGGTATTTATATGGGGATGTGATGATGTTTATATTCAGGATATACATTTACAGAATACCGGTTTTTGGACAACTCATCTTTACCAGTGTAACTATGCAAAAATTTTAGATGTATATATCTTTGCTCCACGTCGGCCTGTACCTGCACCCAGTTCTGACGCTTTGGATCTTGATGTGTGTTCAAATATTTTGGTTCGAGGTTGTTACATGTCGGTGAATGATGATGCAATTGCGTTAAAGGGAGGAAAAGGACCATGGGCCGATGAGGATCCGAATAACGGTCCGAATATGAATATTTTAATTGAAAATAATACATTCGGATTCTGTCATTCAGCACTTACTTGTGGTAGCGAGTCGATTCATGATAAAAATATTCTCATGCGGAACTGTAAAGTGGATGATGTTGCCAGGTTGATTCACCTGAAAATGCGCCCTGATACACCACAGAAATACGAATATATAACCATGGAGAATATTCAGGGGAGCGGAATGAATTGTATTTATATTCGTCCGTGGACACAGTTTTTTGATTTGAAAGGAAAGGAAACCCCGCCGGTTTCTGTATCGGAAAATATTACTTTCAGAAATATTGATATGAAAGTGAAAAGTTTCACCAATATTGGTATTACCGAACATGACCAGTTGAAAGATTTCACTTTTGAAAATATGAGAATTGAAGCTGAGAATCCGGAGATTGATACCGCAGTCTTTGATGGTATTGAGCTAAAGAATGTAGTGGTTAACGGACAGCTTTTGGAGAAATAAACTATAGAAGAAAACAAGATTATGAATAAAACACTTTCCCATCTGTCGCCACAACCGCTGTTTGATTATTTTGAACAGATTTGCCAGGTTCCACGGCCTTCAAAAAAAGAAGAAAAAATCAGGCAATTTTTACTCGATTTTGCCAGAAAGAATAATCTGGAGACTAAAACGGATAATGCAGGAAATGTTTTGATCTCAAAACCGGCAACATCAGGAAGAGGAGGTGCTTCCAAAGTTATTTTGCAAACTCATATGGATATGGTGTGCGAAAAAAACAGCGATAAAGTTTTTGATTTTGATAAAGATGCCATTGAACCGGTAATTGCAGGTGATTGGATAAAAGCTAACGGAACTACTTTGGGGGCCGATTGCGGAATAGGAATTGCTGCTCAAATGGCGGTACTTACTTCTGATGAAATTAAACATGGTCCAATTGAATGCCTTATTACCGTTGATGAAGAGACCGGACTTACCGGGGCTTTTTCTTTAAAATCCGGTTTTTTGAGCGGCTCGGTTTTGTTAAATCTTGATTCGGAAGATGAAGGTGAAATTTTTATTGGTTGTGCAGGTGGGATAGATACGGTCGCGACTTTCTCCTATGAAAAAGAAGCAATTCCTGAAAATTTTGTTTCACTAAAATTTACGGTGTCGGGTTTGTTGGGGGGCCATTCAGGCGACGATATTCATAAAAATCGTGGAAATGCCAATAAAATTCTGAATCGCTTTTTGTGGAATGTATCAAAAGATTTTGATCTTCGACTGATAGAATTTAATGGAGGAAATCTAAGGAATGCAATTGCTCGTGAAGCTTTCTTCATTGTCGCAATTTTGGAAAATCAAAAAGAACAGTTTCTTAAAAATTTTGATGAGTTCGCCAATAAAGTAAGGTTTGAATATGAAAGAGCTGAACCTAATCTTAAATTAACGGCTGAAGACATTGAAAGACCTGAATTTGCTATTGACAAAGAAGCACAATTTAATCTTATAAATTCATTGAACGCTTGTCCGCACGGAGTATTGGAAATGAGTACACGAATGGAAGGAATGGTGGAAACATCTACAAACCTTGCTTCTGTAAAATTTGTGGAGGATAATAAAATTCGTATTGCTACAAGTCAGCGCAGTGAGTTGGAAAGCCGAAAATATATGGCTGCAGAAATGGTAGAATCGGTTTTTAAACTTGCCGGTGCAGAAGTTGAGCATTCTGATGGCTATCCTGGGTGGACACCAAATCCGGATTCCGAAGTATTAAAGGTAA
This sequence comes from uncultured Draconibacterium sp., assembly GCA_963677235.2. Taxonomy (GTDB): domain Bacteria; phylum Bacteroidota; class Bacteroidia; order Bacteroidales; family Prolixibacteraceae; genus Draconibacterium. The sequence goes on from CAXXPP010000001.1 coordinate 771,301, forward strand.
CTGTCGGTTCTTATAAAGAATTATTTGGGGTTGCCCCGATTGTTCGTTCGATCCACGCCGGTTTGGAATGTGGGCTTTTTCTTGAGAAATATCCGCAACTCGACATGGTTTCGTTTGGACCAACTATTAAAGGAGCACACTCGCCGGATGAACGTCTGGATATTCATACCACTGAAAAATTCTGGAAGCATCTGGTTGACGTTTTGGAACGGATTTAGATGGCTGAAATCAGCTTTTGCAATTCTGAAATCCTTTCTTCCGGCTTGGAAAATACAAACGGTTATTTCATTCTAATTTTGATTGGGAGCAGAATCAGGAATTTTTATATTTCCTTTTTGACTCAGTAAAACTGCCAGTGGGCGGGTTCCCGGAAATTCAGACATAATGATAATAAGAATCACGGTTATCGGAACACTTAACAACATTCCAACAACGCCCCACATTACTCCCCAAAGTGAAAGCGTCAGAAAAACCACAAGCGGGCTGATATTTAATGAATTTCCCATAACTCGGGGCTCAACCAAATTTCCAACAACGAGTTGAATTGCTCCAACAATAACCAAAATCAGTACCCCAGGAGAAATTTCTCCGAACTGAAGAACAGCAAAAATGGCTGGAAATATAGTTGCGATGAGTGAGCCGATTGTTGGTATAAAGTTCAGGATAAAAATCAGAAATGCCCAAAACAAAGGAGCATCCACTCCAATAAGCAATAGTACAAAATAGCTTAAAAAGCCAGTCAGGAGGCTTACAAGTGTTTTTAATGCAATATAATTCCCAATTGAACGATCTATCTTGTCAATTAATTCGTTTACATGGTTATATTTTTTCTGATCCGGGTACATTGCCTTAATCTTTTTAGGAAAAATAGGTTCTTCCAATAAGAGAAAAATAAGATAAAGCAACACTGTAAATGCGCTGCCAAATATGCTGGTGAGTGCTGAAAATATAGTTGAAAGAATATCACCAAAGTTCAGATCCTTAGCAAAATCATTTACCATGGTCATTACATCTACATCAAATTGTTGGTTTATTGACTGTGTAATTTTATTAATGTTTTGTTCGTAAACAGGCAGAGTTCTTGAAATATGCTGAATATTGGCAGAAATCATTTCTACTGCAAAAACCAGAAAACTTAATAAAAGAACGGCTGAAATGCTCGTTAACACCCATCTTGGCAATCGCCTGAAAAAGGCTACTCTTGAAAGAATCTTTTTTATTACGCGTATTATAACCCAAAACAAAATAGCCAGAATAAAGGGAATAATGATAGACTGGGCATAAATAAGAACAACTACGATCGTAATAACAATGAGAAAGATGTAAATTTTTTTCGAAGTTTCCATGCCATATTTTTGCTGGAATAAATTCCATTATAGTGGGTTAAGTATAATGAAATATTTTCAGGAAATATAGTTTTGCATAACAAAATCGTGTATTTCCTGCCATTCTTTCTCAAAGCTTGTTTCAGGCATTTTCTTTTCGGCCCGGTAATACCAGTATGAAGCATTACTTAAATCCGGTTCTTTTCGGTGCAGGTAAGCATGAATCCAATATGCTGTGTGATTTCCCATATCCTGAATGAGTTGGTGTGCCCCATGCCAATCACCGCTTTTATCTAATTCCAAAGCTTTTAGTAGTTTTTCTTTCATAATTCAAATCTCTTTGGTAATCAAAATATACGTAGTTAACGTTGTTTGGTTGCTTTATGAGTTTGAACTTTTGAGAGATTAGTTAACCCAGTCTTTCAGTTTCCGGTAATCCCCATTCTTCTTTCATTGAAATTCCTAATGTTTCCAGCTCAGCCAGCACAGGCTCGTATATGGACTTTGATGTGGGGATGTGGACGCCAATATCTTTAATCTTTTCTTCTAATATCATTTTTACTGCAATAGCCGCCGGTAACGCTACAGTTCGAGCTATAGAAGTATCATTTTTTGTTGCAAAGTCAAGTAATCTCGATTTTATTACCGCTTTCGTCCCATTGGCTTTTTCTACCAGAAATGAATGCAGCATAATAACCATATCTCTTGCTCCATCGGGGAGCATCATCTTTTTTAACATTAAATCCGCAGTTAGGTCAAATGTTGTTCCTTCCTTTATCTGAACACGTTCTCTGCTGAACATTCCCAGCCATTCCATCGCGACAATTGCCGGACTATTCAAGTTTAGTTTTAGTTTTTCAGCAACTTTCTCTTTTACATTGGCAGGATAAACATTAATATTTTCCGCAATAATGTCGCAATATGCTTTTCCTTCAAAATTTCTTTTCTCATGAGTAACCATTCCCAGTGCTTTAATTGCGTCCATGCTTTCGCACCAGTTGGGGTAACGAAATGTTCCACGAAACATGGTTTCTATCTCCGGCAGATTATAAATACTAACATAAGCTAATGAATCGCGATTAGGGTACACCTCCATTTCACCTAATTTTGGGAAATTAATTCGCAGCGGATTTTTAAAAAGATTTTCTGTTGGCGTTTCTGTTACTTGTCCGTTTTTCAGGAATCTGGCGCCATTATTCCCTGCCATAATTACCCCTCTGGGCGACCACGAAAATTTGTATCCAAAAGGATTGTCAGATTCTTCGGGAGCAGGTAGTGCTCCACATAACGAGTAAAATTCTTTAATTTTTCCTCCTTCCGTATGTACTTTATCAATTATACGCATTGCAGTCATGTGATCGAATCCCGGGTCAACGCCAATCTCATTTAATATAATAATCTCCGCTTCTTTTGCCTCTTTATCCAATGCTTTCATTTCTGAAGAAACGTAGGAAGTGGTGACCATGTTTTTTTTATGTTTTATACATGCTTTTGCTACTGTTACATGAAATGAGTACGGAAGCAAACTAACTATTAAGTCATGCTCCTGAACCATTTGATTTAACATTTCCAAATCGTTTGTTGTCCAGGAAACAGCTTTCCCGGCCTTTTTCCCCTGGAGCAACTTATCGGCTTTTTCTTTTGTTCTGCTGGCAATTGTAAGTTGAATATTATTTTTTAAAAGATATTCGGTTATTGGTTTGGCTACCATTCCGGCGCCAAGAAGAAGGACTTTTTTCATAATTAAAATTTTTGTTTTTAGCTGAACAAACCCTGTGAATCTCCAAGTGATTGTCAGTTCCCCGGAATCAACGACTTAAAGTTGAGCATTTTTTTAATAATGAAAGTGAAGTTAATGTTACTTAAACAATACGAAAGATTGTTTTGCAGCATCTTTAAGGTCAAATGCCCGCTTCGGATGGATTATTTTTCCAGTTTTAGAACAGTAAAAAGGGCACAATGATCGGAAGCTACAGAATCACAAATAACTTTACTTTCCATAACTATCCAACGGTTGGCCGGACGATAAAAAACATAGTCGATTTTGCGCTGTGGATTTTCTGATGGATAGGTTGGTTCCTGATTTTTATAAGAAGCATCGGTTCAGTATTTTTTCAAATTTAAAATTGATTCGCTTTCTGGTGTGTCGTTTAAATCTCCTGCAAGAATTGTGGGATATTTATTTGCTGAAAACATCCGGTTTATTTTGCTTGTTTGCGCAATTCGGTCGGTGCTTTTTGCCTGATGCTCAAGATGGGTGCCAACAAAACAAATTGTATCGCCTGATGGTAGTTCTATGGTAACCTCCAGGGTAGCTCTTGGCTCGTTGCCCGGTGAATGCGGCAATGCACTTGTACGGCTCGAAATTATGGGCATTCTTGCTAAAACAGCTTCTCCGTAAGCACCTCCATCATAATTCATGGCTTTCCCAAATAAAGGCGCCATTTTTGTTCGCCAGCCCAGTTCTGTGGCCAAATCGTATTCTTTAGCCCGGTGGGTTTTAAAATCAACTTCCTGAAGAGCGACAAGGTCGGGGCCTGTTTGTTTAATTACCGATGCAATCTTGTCTAAATCGAAATCACCTTTTGTTGTTGCTCCGTGCAAAATATTAAAAGTTAGTATTCGTACTGTAATTTCATTCTTGTCCTGTGCCTTGCATAAGATTGAAAATAACAGTAATACTAAAATCACCTGAATTTTGAATTTTTCCATCATGATTGTTTGTTATGCAATTTAGAAATTTAATTTTTCAATTTCCTTTTTTCGTTTAACTTTGGTTTCGTCAATCTAAACCTTTTATAATGAACCGCAAGATTTCAATTATTTTTAACCTGTTTTTAGTATTTACGTTAAATAGTTTTGGTCAGGATTCAGGGAACTGGACTCACTTCCGTGGTTCCAATATGGACGGCTATGCCAGTGTAGAAAAAGCTCCGCTACATTGGAGTGACTCAACAAATATTGTTTGGAGAGTTTCAGTAGAAGGAACGGGATGGTCATCGCCTGTAGTATTTGAAAAGCAGGTTTGGATAACATCAGCAACCGATGACGGGAAAGAATTTTTTACCATGTGTTACAATCTGGAGGATGGTAATCTCCTTGATCAAAAAACGATATTTACCTGTGCAGATCCGCAACCAATTCACAGTACCAATTCATATGCAACACCAACGCCATGTATTGAAGATGGGTATGTTTATGTTCATTACGGAACTTTTGGTACCGCTTGTATAAATACCCATAATTTTGAAGTAGTCTGGAAACGTGAAGATTTAAAATGCGATCATATGCAGGGGCCGGCTTCTTCGCCAATTTTATATAAAAATATGTTGATTGTTCACTTGGAAGGAACTGAAGATCCGTATGTAATTGCTCTCAACAAAAGAACAGGTGAGACTATTTGGAAAAGCATTCGCCCGAAAGAAATTTATGACACACTGGAGCCGGTGTACCGTAAATCTTATCAAACACCTATTGTAATTAATGCCAATGGCAGGGAGTTATTAATAAGTAACGGCTCATATATGTGTTTTGCACATGATGTAAATACAGGCGAAGTTGTGTGGACTATAAAATATGGGTACGATTCCACGGTCAGCCAGCCATTATACTGGAATGGGTTAGTGTTCGTAAATTCCGGTTGGATTTTTCTTGACAATAAACCGTATTTTACCCGGCAGTATGCTGTAGATCCAACGGGGAAAGGGGATGTAACTGAAACTCATGTAAAATGGATGTACGAGGATGAGGTGCCACAAATTCCTACTCCGGTTATTGTTGACGGGAGAATGTATATGGTACACGATCGGGGTATGGTCACCTGTTTGGACGCTATGACTGCTAAAGTAATCTGGAAAGAAAAGCTCAAAGGGAATTTTAATTCATCTCCGATTTATGCCGGCGGAAATATTTACTTCATAAATATTAAAGGTGTTTGTACGATTATCAAACCGGGTGATACTTTCCAAAAAGTAGCCGAAAACGATATCAATGAAACCGTAAAAGCAGTGCCGTCTTTTGTTCATGACAAAATGGTTTTGCGCACGGATAAAAATTTGTATTTAATAAAATAGCAAAATTTTCGAATTGTATATTTAATTCGAAAACTGGTTATTTATTGTCGTTTCGGTTTGTCATAATTATTTTTGAATTTGTATCCCTGAAATCCTACTAAAAGGAAATGAATTTAATTGCTGGAACTCTCTCTGGTAGGGTTTTCCCCAAAGTTAAATGGATATTTCCGGAACTATCAAATTGCAAGTAACGATAAAGATCATCACCTCTAAATTCTCTATTAGGGACTTTTAGTCTCACCGTTAGGGCAGTTTTGGAGGGGTGACATGATTTGCAAGTTTGATAATTTTCAAATTGACTTTTTGAACAGCCCCGATTGTTACATAGTCGTAACCAGGGGGGCTTCTAAATTGTAAAAAAAACAGGCTTATTTATCACGTACTCGCAAGCAAAGTATTGAGTGAGATATATTAGGGGATAGGCATGTTTGGGGATAATTTTTGGAAAAAAACACGGAAAAGTTACCTTTTTATTCATGTAAAATAAAATTTGAGGAATTTACTGCTCCTATTTTTTTAGGAAGTGTTGAAAATCCTTACAGGTGTTGAAAATTCTTACAGTTAGCTAATTTATTGACAATTAATTGATAACGTAGTTGGCTTTAGAAAGTGTTTAAATATTCAACAATAGTGACTGTTGAGTATTGTAACTTTTTGTTTGGTAATGTTTTGTAAATTAATATGTTGCGTTCTTTGTTTTTGTTTGGTACTAATGTTGGTTAAGTGTGTAGCAGAAAATAAAAAACCAAATTAATACAAAATGAAAAATAAAATTTTACTGACCATTGGGTTACTGATGTTTTTTACTTCTGTAGTCAGTAGCCATGGGGTAACACAAAATGTTACAAGGAAAGAGATGGTTTCGGTGTGGAGTTCACCTCAGGTTCACGAGTTTTCCAACATACTGACCCGTGAATATGAAAAGCTGCATCCGGAACTTCAGTTCAGACTTGAGTCTTTAGATAATGTATTGGCAGAGAAACTTAATGAAACAAGAGGACTGGCCTTTGTTTCGGAGGAGTCGGATATTCTGGTACCCAACAATTCATTGTTAAAAGTAATTGTTGCTCGCGATGTAATTGTACCGGTTATAAATATGGATAATCCCTTTATTTCAATGATGGAACAGAATGGTGTTTCGGCAGATAAAATAAAGAAAGCAATTACAAACGGAGCAACAGATTGGAGTTCTATTGTAAATAATGCAACAAAAGAACCCTTTCATATTTATTTTTTGAACGATGAGTCTGCGCAGTCGGCTATTTCTTCCTTTCTGGATTTGAGTCCTGAAGTTATGGGGAAAGTGGATATAAAAACGACGCCGGACATGATTGGTTGGGTTCAAAAAGATAAATATGCTGTTGGATTTTGCCGGCTTGTCGATATTATCAATTCGGACAGAACGGACGTTATTGAGGGAATAAAACTTCTCCCGATTGATAAAAACGGAAATGGGCATATTGATTATCATGAAAAAATATATGGTAATCTGGACGATTTTAAACGTGGAGTTTGGATTGGAAAATACCCAAAGTCGCTGGTTAACAATATTTATTCGGTTTCTCTTGCCAATTCAGATGATGAAAATATAACAGCGTTTTTAAGTTGGGTAGTTACCGACGGACAAAAATTTGTGGAGCCGGGTGGTTTCAGCGAACTGTTATATAATGAAAGACTCTCGAGGCTGGAAAAATTAAACCCTCCACAAATTGTATTGGAAAATCAGGAACCACAATCTGCAAAATCAAGAACGTTGTTGTATGCTTCATTGGGAATATTAGTTGTTTTGATTTTTGCCGGGATAGTTGTTTTTCAAAATCAAAAGCGGAAATCCAGAGTGCCGCTTCAAACTAATCCCAAAAGACATAAGGTGTTTGATGAGAGTTTACTTTCATTTCCAAACGGGTTGTTTTTTGATAAATCGCATACCTGGGTTTTTATGGAAAAAGAAGGTAAAGTAAAGTTTGGAATTGATGAGTTTATTTCCAGTATAACAGGTGACTATACACGTGTTATACTAAAATCTCCTGGTGATAGAGTAAAAAGAAAAGAACCGGTGGTAACCTTGGTTCAGAAAGGTAAACAAATCAATATTCATGCTCCTGTTTCCGGGACAGTTACAGAAATTAATGAAGCTCTTGTCGCTGACCCCTTCACAATTAATCATTCGCCATACAACGATGGCTGGATATATATGATTGAACCTTCCAACTGGCTACGCGAAATTCAGTTTTTTAAAATGGGCGAAAGCTACAAGGAATGGATAACCAGCGAAATAACACGGCTGAAAGATTTTTTGGCTTGCTCTTTTAATATAAAAAATCTTGCTGAAGGGAATCTTGCTTTTCAGGAAGGGGGTGAACTTATTTCACAACCTTTGAAGAATCTTGGCCCGGAAGTATGGGAAGATTTTCAGAATTATTTTATTGAAACTTCCGAAATGTACTAATACCTAAATAAAAACCAAAAACTAAAAAACTAAAGCAATGAGTATTAATAGAAGAAATTTCTTTAAAGTACTTGGGGCAACGGGGGCTACTTTGGCTGTTGGAAAAAATGCAAAAGCTAAACCGGCAAATAAAGAACTAACCGAATTTAAAGCAATTCTTTACGATTCAACCCGTTGTGTTGGCTGTCAAACATGCGAGTTTTCATGTGCTGAAGCCAACAGTTTACCTGAACCAACGGATTATCCTGAGGTCGGTGTGCTTCGAAAAACCAACGAAACCAGGAGAACCGTAGTAAATGTTTACGACACTTCAAAAGGCGAAGTATATGTAAAACGCCAGTGCATGCATTGTAACGACCCGGCCTGTGCATCTGCATGTTTAACGCAGGCTATGCATAAAACACAGGAAGGCCCGGTAATTTGGCGGGGCGATAAGTGTATGGGATGCAGATATTGTATGGTTTCCTGTCCTTTTGATGTGCCAAAATTTGAATATCATAGTTCAAACCCCAAAGTAACAAAGTGTACCATGTGTTTTGAGAGGCAGCAAAATGGCCAGTTGCCGGCTTGTGTCGAAAATTGTCCGGCAGAAGCGCTGGTTTTTGGAACACGCAGGGAATTGCTGGCAGAAGCACGGAAAAGGATTGTAGAAAATCCGGATGTGTATTACGATCATATTTATGGTGAAACTGAAGCGGGTGGTACTTCGTTTCTGTACCTTTCACCTGTTCCATTCGAAGAACTCGGTTTTAAAACCAATATTCAAAAATCGTCATATCCTGAACTGTCGAAAGGATTTCTATATAGTGTTCCCGCCGTGTTTGTGCTTTGGCCAATGATTTTATTGGGAATTCAGGATGCTACAAAAAACAACCGAAAAAAAACCATTGAAAATGAATAGTACAATTAGTTATCCTTTGGAAAAAGAGCAAAAAAGCCGTTGGAAATTTTTGCTTGGAGAGTTAAAGCCGAAAGGGAAGATATTTACCTGGTTTAATGTTATTTCTATTCCAATAATGATTCTTGGCCTGGCTTTAATTGTAATTCGTTTTTGGAAGGGAATTGGCTCTATAACTAACTTAACACAGGAAGTTCCTTGGGGCTTGTGGATTGGCTTTGATGTAGTAACCGGCGTAGCCTTTGCCGGCGGCGCATATGTGGTAACCTTTATGGTTTATATTCTGAACCAGCAAAAATATCATTCCATTGTGCGGGTAACGGTGTTAAACGGATTTTTGGCGTATGTATTTTATGCCGGTGCATTGCTTCTTGATTTGGGGCGCCCCTGGAATGTAATTAACCCCATTATTGGGAATGGATTTGGTACCAGTTCTGTATTGTTTCTGGTTGCCTGGCACTTTCTTTTGTACATGGTTGCGCAACTCATCGAGTTTTCTCCGGCAATTGCCGAGTGGCTGAGTGCCCGCCGCGCCCGGCGTATTCTTTCAGGAATGACGCTGGCAGCAGTTATTTTTGGTATTACGCTCTCTACTTTGCATCAGTCGGGGTTGGGAGCGCTTTACTTAATGGCGAAGGAAAAAATTCACCCGCTTTGGTATTCCGAATTTATTCCAATTCTCTTTTTTGTATCCAGTATTTTTGCAGGGCTTTCAATGGTCATTTTTGAAGGCTCAATTACGAATAAAGTATTCAGCGACCAAATCAGTGAAAAGAACCACCGAGCCCATAACAATATTTTGAATGGATTGTCAAAAATATGTGCGGGCGCTATGTTTGCTTACTTTTTTCTGCAAATGCTTGTTTTTGTACATGGCAAACGCTGGGAATATTTGAGCACGCCAATGGGGTACTGGTATTTGACAGAAATGTTGGGATTTGTACTTCTTCCTATGATGCTCTTTTATTACAGCTATCGCAGAAATAATATTGTATTAACAAAAGTAGCATCGGTACTTACCATGATCGGAATTATTATAAACCGGTTGAATGTAACTGTAATCGGATTCCGGTGGGATGCAGCCACGCATTATATTCCGTCGTGGATGGAAATAGTGGTTACAATGGCGGTAATTTTTACCGAAATATGGATTTTTCGTTGGGTAATCAACCGTATGCCGGTGCTGCGTGAGTCTCCTTCTTGGGCAAAAGAAATGCATTAAGTTTCGAATAATTTATCACTTCAAAGAATTAAAAAAATGGAAGGATTTACCTATTCAAATATTTTCGAGACAAAAGGAATAGAGTATATTATCATCATCTTTTTCCTTTTGATCTTAATCCCGTTTTGGGTGATTATGAACCGAAAAGTTCGTGTGTCAAAGCAGTTGCATCAGGCTTTTGATGTATTAACAGCAGGGGTGTTAAAAATTCCGCAAGGTTTGTTGTTTTGTAAAAATCATACATGGGTGCATCTTGAACAAACCGGACGTGCAAAAATAGGAATTGACGATTTTTTGCAGAAAATTGTGGGTGAAATTCAATTTGTTCCGTTAAAATCCTCGGGAGAGAAAGTGAAGAAAGGTGATGTTTTAGCTGAAATAAACCAGAATGGGAAACGCCTGAAAATATTGTCGCCTGTCTCGGGAGAAATAATAGAAGCTAACATTCCGGAGATGAATCTGGGTTTGGCCGAAAGTGACTCATATGGTGAAAACTGGCTTTTCTCTTTAAAACCTGCCAATTGGAAAACGGAGACTTCAGGATTCTTTCTTGGAGAGGAAGCGACAAAATGGATAAGTTCAGAATTGTTGAAGTTTAAGGATTTTTTAAGCGTTTCACTGGCAAAACATTCGTATGAGGCCTCTATGGTTGCATTGCAGGAAGGTGGCGAATTGTTAATTAATCCGCTCTCTGGTTTGCAGCCGGAAATTTGGGCCGATTTTCAAAAGGAATTTCTGGAATAATATAGAATTGTTTTAAGGACATAACTCGTTAATCCCCACGTTCTTTTTTGTATTTTGCACTCAATAAAAACTATTCTAATTTGACTTGACCAATAATGAAAAACTTAAAGGTTGATAGTAGTGCCCGGGAAACTAACTCAGAGAAAAAATCGTTACTTCTTTTTTTTCAAAAGTACTTCCGGTTTCGCTCGTCTATTTATGCGAGGGTTATTTATATTATTGCCATCCTTTCGGTTTTTCTGTTTATTTCCTACGGAGCAATTTTCAAATCGGTCTACGAAGCCTATCTGAATACAGTGATAAGGCAACGAGGCGATAACATCGGTTCAATTATTGAAGGTTCGTTGTATTATTCCATGTTGCAAAACGACAAAAGCGCTTTGCAAAGTACGCTCGACATTATTAATACTATGCCGGGTATCGATGAGGTAAATATGTATGACCACCGCGACAGTCTGGTATATTCTTCTTTTGTGAATGACTCTGCAATGTATGGAAATCCCAATTGTGTGAGTTGCCATACCAATTTTGATGAGATGTTTTCTCCGAAAGTGAAGTCGTACAGGATAATCGATTATAAGAGTGCTTGTAATATGAATGTGAACAACAAAGGACACAGACAGTTGCTGGTGCGTACTCCCATTCTAAATGAAAGCTCGTGTTATGTTAGCGCCTGTCATGCACATAGTCAGGACCAGGAGGTACTTGGCTCTTTGATAATGAAAATTCCTTTGGACGGGCTTGATTCTGCGGTCTCCAAATCATCGACTGAATTTTTTATTCTGGCCACGCTAACCACCCTTATTGTTTTTTCACTTTTAATATTTTTTACCCGGAATAAAATCAGAAAACCATTGAATGCAATCCTTTCAGCAAGTGAAGCAGTTTCAAAAGGTGACAGAAGCAGGCGTCTGGAAATAAAACCCTATTTGCTGGATGATATGAAAATGGTTTCGCTGGCTTTTAACAACATGCTTGATAATTTGGATTCGGCAAACAAAGAACTCGAAAACTGGTCGCACCAGTTGGAATATAAAGTTCAGAAAAAATCGGAAGAACTGGCTGAGATTCAGAATGAGTTAATTCATATTGAACGAATTACATCGCTTGGTAAATTATCGTCTTCGGTAGCACACGAAATTAATAACCCTTTGTCGGGTATCTTAACTTATACAAAATTGATTTCGAAGCAACTGAGTAAAATCGACCTGCCCGTAAACGACTCGAAAGATTCGATGCTGAAATATCTAAAAGTGATTGAAACCGAAACAAAACGATGTGGCGATATTGTAAAAGGACTGCTTGATTTTTCCCGAAAAGATCAGGAAAATTTTGCCAACCATCATCTTCATAGAATTTTAAAAGATTCATATAATTTGATGGCTCATCAGATGCACATCGCCAACATTCATTTTTATACCGATTTTACAGCAACTTCAGATTTGATTTTTTGTAATGATAGTCAGGTGAAACAGGTTTGCGTGGCTTTGTTGGTAAATGCTTTGGAAGCAATTTCTGAAAATGGAGAGATTTTGATAAGAACACAAAATCAGGATGAGGAGCATATTCGGTTTGAAATAACCGATAACGGTGTTGGCATTGCGCGAGAAGATATTTTACGGATTTTTCAACCCTTTTATTCTGCAAAACAAAAGGCAAGTGGAATTGGGTTGGGGCTCTCTATTGTACACGGGATTGTGCAAAGCCACAAAGGGAAAATTGAGGTGACTTCCGAGCCTGGGAAAGGTACTACCATGTCAGTAATTTTTGCGTTAGTTAAAAACTAAGAAAGAAAGATTAAGATGAAACAAAGTATTTCGATGTTGATTGTTGACGACGAAGAATCGGTTAGAGATTCGCTTTACAACTGGTTTATAGAAGATGGTTACGATGTGGATTGTGCAGCAAATGCAAAGGAAGCTTTGACTAAAATTGAGTCGGGAAGTTTTGACATTGTTTTGGCTGACATAAAAATGCCCGGAATGGACGGATTGGAAATGCATCGGAGAATCAGGGCTATTAACAGTGAGATGATTGTGATTGTGATGACCGCTTTTGCATCTGTCGAAACCGCGGTTCAGGCATTAAAAGATGGCGCGTTCGACTATGTTACCAAACCTTTTGACCCCGATGATTTATCACATTTGATACGTAATGCTACCAACCAGATTTCTTTAAAAAACGAAAATGAAGCTTTAAAAAATAAAGTGGTTTCGCTTGAAAACATCGAAGATATTGTGGGCAACAGTCAGGCAATGATAAAAGTATTGAAAGATGTAGAGAATGTGGCTCAATCGAATTCGTCGGTGATTATTACCGGAGAGAGTGGGACTGGTAAGGAGTTGATTGCTAGAGCTATTCATTCTAACTCTGCACGGAAGTTTTTTCCGTTGGTTACGGTGCATTGTGGTGCTTTGTCGGAAGATTTGCTGGAGAGCGAATTGTTTGGGCACGAAAAAGGTGCATTTACCGGTGCCATGTTTAACCGTAAAGGACGTTTCGAAATGGCTGACGGAGGAACTATCTTTTTGGACGAGATTGCTACAATTTCAGGAAAAATGCAAATTGAACTTTTGCGTGTCCTCGAATCAAAAACATTCGTACGGGTTGGGGGGAATAAAGAAATAAAATCCGATTTCAGAGTGATTTGCGCTACTAACCGCAACCTGCGGAAACTGGTGGAAGAAGGAATTTTTCGTGAGGATTTATATTACCGGTTAAATGTGGTAAACATTACGATTCCTCCGCTCCGTCAGCGAAAGGAAGACGTGCCTATGCTTGTACAGCATTTTATTAAAAAATATTGTGTCTCCATGAGCCGGGATTTGATTCCTATCGATTCTGCTGCATTAAAACAACTTGAAGAATACGATTTCCCGGGTAATGTGCGGGAACTCGAAAACATGATTGAACGGGCCATTGTTGTGGGAAACGGAAAAGAAATACGTTTGAAGGATTTGCCATTTGAGAAAGAGACGATTGCCGATTCTAATGATAGTTTATCTGAATTGGAAAAAAAGTATGTTTCGCAGACACTGAATAAGTATAACTGGAATATTACCCGTTCGGCGAAAGCACTTAAAATAGACCGCGTGACTATGTATAACAAGATTAAAAAATACGGGTTAAAATCTCCCAAAGGCAGAGGTTAAAATTTATTTCAGCGGTGGTGCAACGAATTCTTCAAAACTATTTTACCTGTTATACACCTGTAAATAAATTTCTGATTTGAACGAACAAGGCATATTACTGGTTTCTCACGGGCAGTTCGAGAAGGAATTTCTTGAAAAGCTGGCTTACGACGTAGAAATCGAATTTGGATTGCCTGTTCAACTTTCTGCAAATTATTCTGACTTATCAGCTTTTTACGACCCTGCACGCCGCCAGTACGATGCCAATCAACTGTTGAATTTGCTTGATACTGATTCGACACAAAACAACAGTACAAAAACCATCGGGTTATTCCAGGTTGATATTTTTATCCCTATTCTCACTTACATTTTCGGACAAGCCATTTTTAAAGGGAAAACAGGGGTTGCATCCGTTTATAGGCTGAAAAATGAACAATACGGATTATTTGGAAACAAAACCTTGCTGTTTGAACGTTTCCGTAAAGTTGTGATCCATGAGTTGGGACATACATTTGGCTTAATTCATTGCCGGATACCAAGTTGTGTTATGCGTTCAACTACTTATGTTGAAGAAATTGACCAAAAGAAACATCATTTTTGTAAGAAATGCCGGAATGAGTTGGAGGGAGTAATACGAAAGGGAGAATAAGGTGATATCGTTAAAAACCGTATCAAGTTTTTCGGCGAATGTAATTCGCTGAGCCCGTTTGAAGAAACATATGATACACAATACAAAACCTGGAAGGGGCTATAGTTTAATTAAGAAATAGTAATTCCTTATAATATTCGAATGTCAGCTTTCTTGATATTAATTTTCCAACTAAAAAAACGCATTTAGCTGTAATTTAATATTTCTACAAAAAAACTTTCTTACTTTTGCGCGCCAATTTGTATAAATACTTCAATTACAGATTAAATGTAACTGAAAGGTAAAAACATTTTATTTCGAATTGGGTTTTAGCTTTAGTAAAATTAGAAAATGACAGAAATTAGAAATATTGCGATAATCGCACACGTTGACCACGGTAAAACTACATTGGTTGACCGTATTTTGCATCAGGTAAATCTTTTTCGTGACAATCAGGAAGTTCAGGATTTGATTCTCGATAACAACGAATTGGAACGAGAACGTGGAATTACGATTCTCTCAAAAAACGTGTCGGTGCGATATAAAGACACTAAAATAAATATAATCGATACTCCCGGGCACTCCGACTTTGGAGGGGAAGTGGAACGGGTATTAAACATGGCTGACGGCGTATTGCTGATTGTTGATGCATTTGAAGGTCCGATGCCACAAACTCGTTTCGTATTGCAGAAAGCTATCGATTTGGGATTAAAGCCTATTGTGGTTATTAATAAAGTTGATAAGCCAAACTGTACTCCTGATATTGCACAGGAAAAAGTATTTGATTTGATGTTTAGTTTAGAGGCTACTGAAGACCAGTTGGATTTTCCTACTGTTTTTGGTTCGTCAAAAGCCGGGTGGATGGGCCCTGACTGGAAAGAACCTACCACAGATATTAGCTATTTGCTTGATGAAATCCTGAAATATATTCCGGCAGCAAAACCCAAAGAAGGTACGCTGCAAATGCGCATCACTTCACTTGATTATTCTTCCTATACCGGTCGTATTGCCGTTGGAAAAGTAACACGTGGTGAGCTTGTTCCCGGGAAACAGGTGTCGTTGGTGAAACGCGATAGAACAGTAGTAAAAACAGTAGCAAAAGAGGTTTATCTTTTTGAAGGATTGGGAAAAGAAAAAACAAAAGATACTGTCCCTTGCGGCGAAATATGCGCTGTAATGGGATTGGAGGGATTCGATATTGGCGATACTATTGCCGACGGAGAAGAACCGGAAGGATTGACCCCGATTCATGTAGACGAACCAACCATGAGCATGTTGTTTGTCGCTAATAATTCGCCGTTTTTTGGGCGAGATGGGAAATTTGTAACCTCTCGCCAGCTGCGCGACAGACTATATAAGGAAACAGAAAAAAACCTGGCATTACGCGTGGAGGACACTGATTCTGCTGATTCTTTCCTGGTTTATGGCCGTGGAATTCTTCATTTGTCGATATTGATTGAAACAATGCGCCGGGAAGGATTTGAGTTACAGGTTGGCCAGCCTAAGGTACTTACAAAAGAAATAGATGGGAAAAAACATGAGCCTGTTGAAGCGTTAACAGTGCATGTTCCTGAAGTTTTCTCCGGAAAAGTAATTGAATTGGTTACTCAACGAAAAGGAGATATTGCCAATATTGAAATCAAAGAAGATCGTGCCCACCTCGATTTTTTAATTCCTGCCCGTGGTTTAATTGGATTGAGAAACCAGATGTTAACAGCAACTGAAGGAGAAGCTATTATGGCTCACCGTTTTTATGCATATGAACCATGGAAAGGCGATTTAGGCGTGCGCAGGAATGGGGCCCTGATTTCGCTGGAAACAGGAACTGCTATTGCTTATTCCATTGATAAAATGCAGGATCGCGGAAGATTTTTTGTTGATCCGGGCGAAGATGTTTACGTTGGTCAGGTGGTGGGCGAAAATACCCGTCAGGATGATTTAACGCTTAATATTGTTAAATCGAAAAAACTGACCAACATGCGGGCTTCCGGTTCTGATGAAAAGACCAGTATTGCTCCGGCCATAAAATTTTCGCTGGAAGAAGCAATGGAGTATGTTCGTATAGATGAGTATATTGAAATTACTCCAAAATACATGCGAATACGGAAAATCCTGTTAAACGAACACGATAGAAAACGGCAGGCAAAAACGATTACTGAATCGTAATCTTAGCAAAGTTTTTTTATCAAATTGTCATAAATATTAATTGATATACAACTTTTTGTTGTGTATCAATTTTTTTTTGCTTCATTTTGAATATATTGTGAGACCGAAATCAAAAAAATGTTTAAGCATGAAAAAAATAACGTTAGTATTGTTTCTGGTCCTAACAATATTTATTGATGTTAATGCTCAAGGCCGTACTATTCCTGTTGATACTGTGGTTGTTACTCATCATGAAACAACAATCAATAATAAAAAGATAACATATACGGCAACTACCGGAATGCAGCCAGTGTGGGATGAGAATGGAAAGCCGGTAGCAACGTTGTATTTTACTTATTACAAAAAAGAGGGTGAGAAAAATGCCGACAGGCCATTGTTGATGTCGTTTAATGGAGGTCCCGGTTCTGCTTCTGCCTGGATGCATTTGGCTTATACTGGTCCTAAAGTGCTAAATATCGACGAAGAAGGATATCCGGTTCAGCCTTATGGATATAAAGAAAATCCTTATTCGATATTGGATGTTGCTGATATTATTTATATTAACCCTGTGAATACCGGATACTCCAGAACTATCCCGGAGAATGGAAAGGACGTGGATAAAAAACGTTTTTTCGGCATTAATGCAGATATTAAATACCTGGCAGATTGGCTAAATACTTTTGTAACCCGATATGAAAGATGGGAATCGCCAAAATATCTTATTGGTGAAAGTTATGGAGGTACGCGTGTTATGGGGCTTGCTTATGAACTTCAGGAAGAGCAGTGGATATACTTAAACGGAGTGATTATGGTTTCGCCAGCAGATTATAACATATTTAATTCCGACGCACCAATTTCTTCGTTAAACTTACCATATTTTGCAGCCGCCGCCTGGTATCATAAAATGTTGCCTCCCGAACTTCAGCAAAAAGATTTGGCCGATATCTTACCCGAAGTTGAAGATTATACCATTAATACAGTTTTGCCGGTACTTGCACGGGGTGGTTCTGTTCCTAAAGCAGAAAAAGAGGAGGTGGCAAAAAGAATGGCTTTCTATTCCGGTATTTCCGAAAAAGCGATTTTACAATATAACCTAAGGGTTCCAACTTCGTTTTTCTGGAAAGAATTACTGCGCGATAAAGGCTACACAATGGGCCGGCTTGATTCCCGTTATCTTGGGATTGATGGAACAGATGCAGGTTCAAGAACAGATTTTAACCCGGAACTAACTTCCTGGTTGCATTCTTTTACACCGGCAATCAACCACTACATTCGTACTGAATTAGGTTTTAAAACCGATGTGAAATATAACATGTTTGGCCCGGTTCATCCCTGGAACAATGAAAACAACCGTACGCGTGAGCAGTTAAGACTCGCAATGGCTGAAAATCCGTATTTAAATATTATGTACCAGGTGGGATATTTTGATGGAGCAACAACTTATTTTAATACAAAATATTCTATGTGGCAAATGGACCCCAGTGGAAAGTTAAAAGATCGGATTCATTTTAAGGGGTATCGTAGTGGGCATATGATGTATCTGCGTCATGAAGATTTAAAAACAGCGAACGATGATTTGAGACAGTTTATTTCCAGTACCTTACCAAAGGACAAGCCGGCAAAATATTAAAAAGGACATATCCCATTTTGTTACAGGTGATGCGATTTATCAATCATATCATTTTTTCGCAAATCGGTATTCGCGGCTTGCGGATGTATCCGTATTTTATTATAATTTTTGGCTCGTTAGTCCCCGGAATAATATCGTTGTGCTTTAGTCAGTTTGTTAATGATTTCTAAATAAAATGTAAACATATATTACTATTTAGACATGTAATAAATTGTAAAGGCCAATTGTAAATGAATCTTATTGGTTTTAATTTTATGCGGTTAAAAATAAAGAGGAAGGGCGCATTTATATGACCAGACCATCTGTTTATGCCAGTGGAATTCCCCTTTGTCGCATACGCTTGTTTGTTACTGTTTTTGGAATTACGTTTGTTGGAAATCAGGAATCAAAATGACAGAAAATCAGCTTCCTATATTTTTCAGATACCGGGTATGGTGGCATATCTTGTTTTGGGTAGTGATTTTTGTTATGTACTGGCTTACCTATGGTGGATATCTGGATCGATATTATGAAGAGTTTGTTATAGGTATTGCATTGCTCCCAGCCAGAATTATTGGTACTTACATCCTGATTTATTTAATCTTGCCAATTGCCACCGAAAGGAAGGATTTTGTTACATTTAGTGTTTTAATTATAATTCACAGTATTTTTTATGGCTTCATAATTTGGATTTCGTACTATTATCTAAATTCCATTGAACACTATTACGACCTTTCGAAACACTCTGTTTTTTATCTGCCTAAAATTTTAAATAATATAATTTCCAATTACGGAATTCCTGTTTTTGCTTCAGCCATTATTATTTTTAAAAAATGGTATATAGATGAGCAAAAGAATAAAAAACTAGCCGAAGAAAAACTCGCGGCAGAATTGAGTTTTCTCAAATCTCAGGTACATCCGCATTTCCTTTTTAATACGCTAAATAATTTATACGCCCTTACTTTAATTAAATCGGACAAAACTCCGGATATTGTTTTGAAATTGTCTGATTTGCTGGATTATATGATTTATAAAAGCAATGATGATTTTGTTTCGCTAAAAATAGAAGTAGAAATTTTGGAGGGGTATATTCAGCTTGAAAAGATGAGATACAACGAACGCCTGGAGTTAGAATATAAAGTCGAGGGAAATCCTGATAATCATCAAATTGCTCCGCTTGTTTTGCTTCCTTTTATTGAAAATAGTTTTAAACACGGAGCAAGTAACGATAGAGTAAAACCTAATATAAAGATTCTGTTGAAAGTAAAACCCAACTATTTGGAACTGAATGTGCAGAATTCAATTCCGGATGAAAAGAAGAAAGATAAATCAGTTGGCGAGGGTATTGGGTTAAAAAATGTGAAGAGAAGATTAGAGTTGATATATCCTGAACAACATGAATTAGTAATAAGACCGGATGAGAAAGAATTTGAAGTGAATTTGAAGATATTTTGGAAAGTGTAGTACAGATGGATTCAAAAGTAAAATGTTTAATTGTTGACGATGAACCTCTTGCAATTGAGGTAATTAAATCGCATATCAGCAAAATCGATTCGCTTGAAATCGTTGGTACCTCTTGTGATGCATTTAAAGCTTTTGAGTTTTTAACAAAAAATCATGTCGATCTTATGTTTCTTGATATTCACATGCCGGAAATGAAAGGAACAGAGCTGATAAAATCGTTAAAAAAATCACCGCAGGTTATTCTTACCACAGCTTTCAGGCAGTATGCACTGGAAGGATTTGATTTGAATGTTGTGGATTACTTGTTGAAACCAATTGCATTTGAGCGATTTGTACAAGCCATCGAAAAATATTATGTCATAGCGGGTGGAAACGATGTTTCGTTACATCGGAATGGTTCTAGCGGAGAATTCTTGTATTTGCGTGAAAAAAATGTCATTCATAAGATTCCGGTTTCTGAAATTTTGTATGCCGAAAGTATGGGGGATAATTTAATTTTATATACCGATGAACGGGTAATTACTAGTCGTTGTACAATGTCGTCTATTGAAAACATTTTGGCTGAAAACGGCTTTTTAAGGATTCATCGCTCGTTTATCGTATCGGTTTCACGAATTACAAGTTTCAGCCCGGTGAGCGTATTTATCGGGAAAAGGGAATTTCCAATTGGGTCAAGTTATAAAAGCACTGTTTTTGAAAGACTTAATTATAACGGATTTATAAATAAATAAACAAACAAAAATCAATTAAACAACTAATAATGAAAACGACAATTACAATCTTTATTTTGTTTTTTGCGTGTTGGAGTTTGAATGCACAGGTAACACAGTGGCGAGGCCCAAACCGCGATGGTGTTTTTAATGAAACCAGTTTGTTAAAAGAATGGCCTGAAAACGGCCCCGAACAAATTCTGGAGGTGGAGAATGTTGGGAAAGGATGGTCCTCTCCAATATACACAGATGGGATGATTTACATTACAGGAATGATTGACACGCTCGATTATCTTTCGGCAGTCGATATGCAGGGAAATATAAAGTACCAGGTTCCTTACGGACGTTCCTGGACGCAGTCTTATCCCGACACCCGTTGCTCTCCGGTAATTGATGGCAATCGTATTTATGTGCAGAGTGGAACCGGACGTTTGGTTTGTATTGATCGTGAAACCGGAAAGGAAAACTGGGCTGTTGATGTGGACAAAGAATACGAATGCGAATACCATGTTTGGGGGAATTCTGAAACTCCGTTAATTGTTGACGACATGGTGATTTGTTCCCCGGGAGGTAATAAAACAAGTATTGTTGCACTTAATAAAATAACAGGCAAACCGGTTTGGCAAAGTAAATCGCTTGGTGGCGCCCGTGCTTACGCCTCTGCAACTATCTATCAATATAAAGACTTTAAATATATTCTCGCTGTAATTGGGAAAGATTTGATTGCACTTGTTCCTGAAACAGGTGAGATTGCCTGGTATTATACTTATTTTGATCCTCAAAAATGGGAATGGCAGGATAACGGCTTAATTTGGACAAATACACCACTTTTTAAAGATGATGAAATCTTTCTTTCCATGGGGTACGATTACGACGCTGTAATGTTAAAAATGAGTGCAGACGGAAAATCGGTTTCAGAAAAGTTTGTCAACAAAACTCTGGATAATCATCATGGCGGGCTTGTTTTATATAATGGACATGTTTTTGGCTCTGACTGGATTAACAACAACACCGGAAACTGGACATGTATGGATTGGGATACAGGCGAAATTTCTTATGATGAAAAGTGGGTATCCAAAGGTTCTTTAGTGATGGCTGACAACTTGCTTTATGCATATAATGAGAGAGGAAATGTAGGGTTATTTCAACCAACTACAGATGGATGGCATCCAATTAGTGAATTTAAAATTACAAAGGGAGCAGGGCCGCACTGGGCACATCCGTTTATTGCTGATGGAAAATTGTTTATGCGTCATGGCGATGTTTTATTGGTTTATAATATAAAAGCATGAATTATTAATCCTGTAAGTTTGGGCAATAAAAGAAAAGGTAAACTATAACGAATAAAAATTATAAGTACTTTTAGGGAGAATATCAATACGCTTTAATCAACTATTCCGGCCTGTCCCGAAGCATCTGTTTTCTTTAAATAGTTTGAGAAACGAGGTGAAAGAACTAAAAATGAGTACAAAAAAAACCATAAATATTGCACTAATAGCAATAATTCTTTTGGGAGTTATCGTAATTTTTTGGTGGTTACGAAACGATCCTACCCAACATTTGGTGGTGAGTGAGGCTGGAGCCGATAACCGGGGGGCTGATAATTCATCTCAAATGGTCAACATTGGAGAAATTTTCAAAGAGTATAATACAAACTATACAGAGCTCTCAGAGACCTGGCCGAGGTTCAGAGGAAGCGATTTTGATAATATTTCAAAGTCACCTGTAAAACTAATAGACAAGTTTCCGGCTGAGGGACCCAGAGTTTTGTGGAGTGTTGAGTTAGGAGAAGGGCATTCAGGGGCAGCTATATATAAAGGTTTAGCTTACGTTCTTGATTATGACGAAGCCAAACGTGCCGATATGTTGCGCTGTTTTTCTGTGATCGACGGGAAAGAAATGTGGGCTCGTGGATACAGCCTTAATATTAAGCGAAATCATGGGATGTCTCGCACAATTCCCGCGGTAACGGAAGATTATATTGTTAGTATGGGGCCAATGTGTCATGTAATGTGTTTGGAACGCAAAACTGCAAATTTACTTTGGGGCATTGATGTCGCAAAGGAATATGAGTCAGAGATTCCACTTTGGTACACCGGGCAATGTCCGCTAATCGACGACGGAAAAGCCATAATTGCTACAGGTGGAAAAGCATTGTTGGTTGCCATTGATTGTGCAACAGGCGAAAAATTATGGGAAACACCAAATCCAAATAACTGGCTTATGTCGCATTCCTCTGTTATGCCATACAATTTTGGCGGTAGAAAAATGTATGTATATAGCGCAGTAGGAGGAATGGTTGGTGTTGCCGCCGACGGCGAGGATGCTGGTAAAATACTATGGGAAACTCCGGCTTGGAACCATTCTGTAGTTGCACCTTCACCGATATGTATGGCTGATGGTAAAATATTTATGACAGCAGGTTATGGTGCCGGAAGTATGATGCTTAAACTCTCTGAAGATAATGGGATTTATTCCATTGAATCACTATATGAGTATGCCCCAAAAGACGGACTCGCTTGTGAACAGCAGACTGCTCTTTTCTGGAATAATTATCTTTTCGGGATTTTACCAAAAGATGGAGGAGCTCTAAGAAACCAGTTGGTTTGCGTAAGTCCTGCTGATACACGAAAAATTGTTTGGTCGAGTGGTAAAGAAGTACGTTTTGGCTTGGGGCCTTATTTTATTGCTGATAATAAAATGTTTGTGTTGAGTGATGATGGAACACTAACCATTGTTAGGCCAAGTACCCAAAGTTATATTCAACTGGATCAGGCAAAAGTAATTGAAGACGGGCACGATGCCTGGGCTCCATTTGCCCTGGCAGACGGATACCTGATTTTACGCGATTCGAAAACGATGATTTGCATCGATTTGAATGTTTAAAACATCAAAATGAAGAATAACGGAATCAAAATATTTCTCTTAGTTCTGGTTGGAATTGTCGTTGCAGCTATCGTGGGAGAGTATATGTCCGATAAACCAAACAAAAGCGAAGCAAATCCTTATGAATATAATATCGACGAGTTTAAGGATGTTGATGAAGATCTGGTTTTGTATAAAGAGACCAAAAACTTTAAAATAGGAATGGAGGAACCGGACGCTATTGCGGTTGAGAATGGGAAGATTTATTTGGCCGGCGACGCTGTTTTAAAGATAATTGATTTTTCAGGAGCCTTACAAAATGAAATTAAGTTACCAGGAAAATCTCATGCATTAAAAACTAAGAGCGACAGTATATACGTTGCACTGGAAAAACAGGTGGTAGCTTTTTCTGAAAATGGTGATGAGCTTTTAAAACTGGAATTACCTGGCGAAAATACTTTTATTACATCGGTGGCTGTATTCGGCAACAATGTATTTGTTGCTGATGCCGGGAACCGAAAAATTGTTCGTTTTTCAAATACAGGCGAAAAAATTGATGAGTTTGAAGGAAAATCCGGTGATGATGTTTTACATGGGTTTATTGTTCCAAGCCCTTATTTTGATATTGACATTAACAATGACGGAGAGTTGTGGATAGTAAATCCGGGAATGCATGCCCTTGAAAATTATACGTTTGACGGAAATTTACGGGCATTTTGGGAAAATACAAGTATGAAAGTTGACGGATTTAGCGGTTGTTGTAATCCAGCTCATTTTACTTTTTTACCCGATGGGAATTTTGTTACCAGTGAAAAAGGTCTGGTTCGGATAAAAATACATAAACCGTCGGGAGAATTGCTGGGAGTGGTTGCAGCGCCGGTTAAGTTTAAAAATGAAGATGCAGCCCCCGATATTGCAACAGACGATAACGGAAATATTTATGCCCTCGATTATAAGAGAAAGGTAATACGTGTTTTTGAATTGAAATAAAATTTTATGGCAAACAGAAAGGTGCATCCACGTTTATAAAAAATGAAAAACTAAGTATCGCCACAAAAATGAAAAGGAAGTTGAATTGAAATATTGAAGAAAAATAAAAACGATGTAGGAGTTGAATAGCCACGGGTTTAACCCGGAGAGTTAAACGGTGAATCCAGCTCCACTTAAAGACGAACGACAAAATTCACAACAAGCATTAAAGCTGATAGAGGATGAACAGAAAAGAATTTTTTAAAACAGGAGGACGATTGATTTTGCTGGGAGGGATAACGGCCACGGCGGGTTACCTCGTGGTAAATAAAAAGGTTTCTCTAAGTTGCAGTGTATCACCAGCTTGCACAAGTTGCGTAATTTATTCTGATTGTGTCAATCCTGAAGTAAAAACAGATCGGGAAAACAAAACTCCAACGGAGTAGAATAAAAATAACCCGGGGTTAAGCGGGGAAATGAGAGAAGCAAAAAATATGGCGCATTTGCAAAAGTCGATCGAATAGAAGACCTGTTATGTGCTGCAAAAGGAACAGACGATTGAAACCACAACATGGAAAAAAACAATAAATCAAAAAACCGGAGGGAATTTCTTCAAAGTGGGGTGAGATTATCACTGGCCCTGGCATTGGGAGGTGTCAGCGGACTGTCTTTAAGTAAGGCTGTTAAAGACGATTATGTTTGGCAGATAGATCCCTTTGCGTGTACACAGTGTGGCCGTTGCGCTACCGAATGTGTAATGAATCCGTCGGCAGTAAAATGTGTACATGCCTATGCATTGTGTGGGTATTGCGATTTGTGTGGTGGATATTTAAAGCCTGACTCAAATGCCAGGACTACCGCTGCTGAGAATCAGTTATGTCCCACCTCTGCCATTGAGAGAAGGTTTATTGAAGAGCCTTATTTCGAATATGTTATCAACGAGGATTTGTGTATTGGTTGTGCCAAGTGTGTAAAAGGCTGCACTTCCTTTGGAAATGGTTCGTTACATCTTCAAATTATTCATGATATCTGCCTGAATTGCAACGAATGTTCCATCGCGCGAAATTGTCCGTCGGACGCAGTTAAGCGTGTAAAAGCGAGTGAGGCCTACAATATAAAAGGCAACTGGACAAAACCAACAACATAATTTTGGAATCAACTAACAAATGAAAAAACTAAAATATATTTTTTATACACTCGCTTTTTTGTTGCTGACTATTTCTATTCAGGCTCAACAGCAACGTTTTCCAAAGCCGGAATTTGATTCTGGTTATACACAGCCCAGCACAATTACTCCGGAACCACGTGCGTTTCAACTGGAATATTTTGATGTTCTGGTGCTGGTGATTTTTCTTGCTGTTGCTTCTTATCTCGTAATAAAGAAGCGCTCCCGGCGTGGCATTTTGTGGCTTTCTGTATTTGCTTTGCTTTATTTTGGCTTTTACCGGAACGGTTGTATTTGCTCTATTGGAGCAATACAAAATGTTACTTTATCGTTTTTTGATCCGGGCTATTCTATTTCAGTATTTGTATTGCTGTTTTTTATATTGCCACTTATTGTCACTCTTTTTTATGGAAGGACTTTTTGCGCCGGCGTTTGCCCGCTTGGAGCAATTCAGGATTTAGTAATTATTAAACCGTTGAGTTTGCCCAAGTGGTTGAATAAAACATTAGGATTGATTCCTTATGTTTATTTGTCTTTGGCTGTACTTTTTGCTGCCACCGGAACCGATTTTATCATTTGTCGCTATGATCCGTTTATCGGAATATTCAGAATGGATGCCAAATTCTTAATGATTATACTTGGTGTTGCCATACTGTTAATAGGAATGTTTATCGGAAGGCCATATTGTCGCTTTCTTTGTCCGTACGGAGTTCTCCTGAGTTGGATGTCGAGATTTTCGAAGCGGCACATGTCTATAACTCCTTCGGAATGTATTCAGTGTAAACTTTGTTCAAAATCGTGTCCGTTTGATGCAATCGATTATCCAACAAACGAGAAAGAAGTGGTGAAATCAGGATTGGGGCCTAGGAGGTTTTTGGTTTATGCTGTAATAATTCCTTTGTGGATTGCCGCAGGGGTTTTTGTTGGTGCAAAATCACATATTTTTTTATCAAAAGCAAACCCTGATGTTTATTTGGCAGAATTGCTGATTTCACATCCCGAAATAAAAAATGATCCCGATAATATTGATGTTCAAACGTTCCTTGCTTCAGGGAAATCAATGGAAACTTTGGTTGAAGAGGCGAAGGTTATTCAGGATAAATTTTATATCGGAAGTATGATTGCCGGAGGTTTTATTGGCCTGGTAATCGGAATAACATTACTAAATACAGTTGTTTTTAGAAAAAGGCAGGACTATGAACCTCATAAAGGCAACTGTTACAGTTGTGGGCGCTGTATGGACTATTGCCCGATTGAAAAATAAGAATGAAATAAAAAGATTGTAAAGGAATCAACATTATCATGGATATAAAAGATAAAATCAAACTTTCACAAAACGTTGCTGTTATTTCGGGCATCTTCTGCATTACGGTAGCTTTATTGTTGCTACTGAATTTTTGGCAAATGTCAACGAACGATCCTACTGAAAGTAAAGTTATTGAAGCTTTGGTTGAACGGTTGAAACAAGAGCCTAACAACGACGAATTGAAAACGGAAATCCGTAATTTCGATCTGCTGGCAAGGAAAGCCTATTTTAACAGCCAGTGGCAGGTAAAAACCGGAGCTTTTTTGTTGCTGTTTGGAGGTATTGTTTGGCACTTAGTCTTCGCTATTATTATTCACTGAAAGCCAGAATAGAGGAACCTGATACGCTGCATGAAAATGAGATTGCCAGTCGTATTTTAGCACAAAAAGGAATTATTATTGTTGGTGCTCTGGTGCTTGTTCTGGCTCTTGGCGCTTCCTTTATCACGGTAAATCATTTAAATTATTATAACACTGAAAATAATGTTACTCAGGCTGGACCTGCTTCGGGAGAAAAAGGAATAGAGGTAATAGAAGTTGGTGGAGATTCAAATAGTACAAATGCCGAAACGCAGCCGGAACAAACTTTAACAGAAGTTACAGAGGAAGATTCGCAATCGGAACAAATACCGGAGGTAGAGAAAAAAGAGCCTAACCCAGAGCCAGTTGAAGAAAAAGTGGTGGAGAAAGCAGAACCCAAATCCGCACCTGCTTCAAATAATTTTTGGGTTGAAATTAAAAAGAATTATAACTCATTTCGTGGTCCTTTTAGTCAAGGGGTGAGTTTTAGTAAAGATATTCCAACAAAATGGGATGGAGCAGCCGGAACAAATATTTTATGGAAATCAGCCGTTCCCAAAGCAGGTTTTAATTCCCCAGTGATTTGGGGTGATAAAATATTTTTGGCAGGAGCCGATGATAAAAATCGTGAGGTGTATTGTTATAACCGAGCTGATGGAAAATTATTATGGACAGGAAAAGCTAATAATATTCCGGGGTCACCGGCAACACCTCCAAGAGTTTCGGGAGATACAGGCCTTTCAGCGCCTACTTTAACAACCGACGGGAAAAGTGTTTTCGCCATCTTTGCTACAGGTGATGTTATTGCTTTTGATATGGATGGAAACCGTGTATGGGCAAAAAATCTGGGAGTTCCTGATAATCATTACGGGCATTCATCTTCATTGATAACCTTAGCAAATAAGTTATTTATCCAGTATGATACCAATAAAGGCGGAAAAGTAATGGCTTTGGATGTTGCTACGGGAAATAGCGTATGGGAAACGGTGCGAAATTCAAAAATTTCCTGGGCCAGCCCTGTGTTAGCCGAGGTAGATGGGAAATACCAACTATTGTTAAATTCTGATCCGATTGTTGCTGGTTATGATGTGGAAAGTGGAAAGGAACTTTGGTCGGTGGAATGTATGATGGGTGAAGTTGGACCTTCTGTTGGCTATTCCGAAGGAATTGTTGTAGCTGCGAATGAATATGCACGAATGGTTGCCATTGATATCCGAACAGGTAAAACATTGTGGGAAAATGATGAATATTTGCCGGAAGCGTCGAGTCCGTTGGCTCACGATGGACTTCTGTTTATTGCCACGAGTTATGGGGTTTTGGTCTGCTACGATTTAAAAACAGGAGAGCAATATTGGGAACACGATGTAGGTACAACTTTATATTCGTCGCCTGTTTTTGCTGACGGCAAACTGTTTATGATGGATAATGACGGAGTAACGCGGGTGTATGAATTTTCAAAAGAAATGAAGCTTCTCAGTGAAAATGATTTGGGCGAAACCTCAGGGCAAACGCCGGCATTTAAAGATGGACACATTTATATCCGCGGTGAGAGCAATTTGTATTGTATCGGGAAATAAACTCCGAAGGAGTTTGACTATAATAGCCCCGGGTTTTAACCCGGGGGAATGAGCAAAGCGAATAGAAGGCGCATCCAAGTCCGCTAAATTGAAAATGAGAGAACCATGCGCCGCACAATGAGAATATTGATTAAAGTGACGACAAAAAGTCAACAGCACTTTACAAAAACGATATGACAGACAATTTTCAAAATATCGACCAGTTAATTGAGGAAAAAGGTTCCACGAAAAAGAGCTTGATTCCCATATTACAGGCCATTCAAAAGGAATACAACTACCTGCCGGAGGATGTACTTCGCTATGTTGCCGAAAAAACATCGATTACCGCAGCGGAAATAATTGGAGTAGCGAGTTTTTATTCGCAATTCAGATTACAGCCGGTGGGCGAGCACATGATTAAAGTGTGCGTGGGAACGGCGTGCCATGTAAAAGGAGCTGTTCAGGTGTACGATGCTTTTCGTCGTGAATTCAAATTGCCGGAAGGAATAAACACGGAAGAATCCGGAAAATATACGCTCGAAAAAGTGAGTTGCCTGGGATGTTGTACTTTGGCTCCCGTTGTTCAGATTGATAATATTACCTATGGTCATGTTTCTACCGACCAGGTGGGGCAGATTATATCTGATTTTGAAAATCAAAGTCGCAGAAAAGATTCAAAAAAAGCCCGTCGTGCTGACGGTTCTGAAATAAAAGGTGAAATACGAATCGGGCTCGGCTCGTGTTGTGTGGCCAGTGGCAGCGAGGAAATTCGTAAAGAAGTGGAAAGTGTTGTCAATGAAAGTGGCTTGCGCGTGAAATTGAAACACGTGGGCTGTGTGGGAATGTGTCATCAGGTTCCGTTGGTTGAAGTGGTTCCCAACGAGGGCGAGCCAACGTTATATGCGAAAGTTAAGCCGGAGGATGTAAAAAATATTGTGGAGTCGCATTTTGAGGCACCCGGATTTTTCACCAAAACCAAAAATAAATTGCTGCATTTGGTGGAAGACATTCAAACCGACCGAAATTGGGACGGTATTGAACGCTACGAAATTAGCATGCGCGAAAAACCGGTGGCTTCATTTCTTGGAAAACAGATTCCCATTGCTACGGAATACCGAGGAATGATAAATCCGCTGGATATTAATGAATACAAAAAACGAGGTGGTTTTTCAGCCTTGCAAAAAGTGCTGGAATTCATGTCTCCCGATGAGGTGATTTCCGAAGTTAAAAACAGTGGAATTCGTGGTCGTGGCGGCGCCGGCTTCCCAACCGGAATCAAGTGGGAGATGGTAAAAAAACAAAAAAGCGAAATCAAATACCTCATTTGTAATGGCGACGAAGGCGATCCGGGAGCTTTTATGGATCGAATGTTATTGGAGTCGTATCCTTATCGCGTGATTGAAGGAATTCTGATTGGTGCTTTTGCTGCGGAAATTAGTCACGGGTATTTTTATATTCGGGCAGAATATCCTTTGGCGGTAAAACGGGTTCGCGAAGCACTGAAAATTTGTGAAGAAAATAATTTGTTAGGAGAAAATATTCTGGGGACAGGATTTAATTTCGACCTGAAAATTTACGAAGGGGCCGGTGCATTTGTTTGCGGGGAAGAATCGGCTTTAATGGCATCAATTGAAGGGAAACGCGGATTTCCAAGAATTCGCCCGCCATTTCCGGCAGAAAGCGGATTGTGGGGATTTCCGACCCTGGTAAACAACACAGAAACTTTTGCTCAAATTTCCTATATTTTACGCGAAGGTTCGGAAAAATTTGCATCAATCGGAGTTGGCAAAAGTACAGGAACAAAAGTTTTTGCGCTCGCCGGAAAAGTGGCTCGTGGGGGGGTGATTGAAGTTCCGATGGGAATTACCATCAAACAGGTAATTGACGAAATTGGCGGCGGAATTGCCAATGGCCGAAAGTTTAAAGCCGTGCAAATTGGCGGTCCTTCAGGCGGCTGTATTCCTGCTGAGTATGCAGATACACCAATCAATTATGAATCGTTAAGTGAGAAGGGAGCGATGATGGGCTCCGGAGGTTTGGTTGTACTCGACGACACCGATTGCATGGTTGATATTGCCCGTTATTTTTTGTCGTTCACGCAGGAAGAATCGTGCGGAAAATGTACGTTCTGTAGAGTAGGAACAAAACGTATGCTTGATATTCTGGATAATATTACAAAAGGAAAAGGAAAACAAGGAGATATCGAAGAACTGGAAAAGTTGGCAGAGTGGACAAAAAAAGGAAGCTTGTGCGGACTCGGAAAGACAGCGCCAAATCCGGTGTTGAGTACCTTGAAATATTTTAGAGATGAGTACGAGGCGCACATCAATGGAGTTTGTCCAACCGGAAAATGTACGGAGCTGATAACTTATTCAGTAAATGATAATTGTATTGGTTGCACGAAATGTGTACAAAAATGCCCGGTAGATGCCATTCCGTTTACGCCACATGAAAAACACAGCATAGATACGGAATTGTGTATTAAATGCGACTCCTGCCGCGCCGCTTGCCCGGTTGATGCAATTGAAGTTCATTGAGTTGTAGGTTGCGAGTTTCGTGATGGCGGGTTAATTGGAGGAGTAAAAATGAAAAATTACAGAGATTTAGAGATTTATCAAACTGCTTATTCGTTGGCAATAAAGGTGCATAAAATGACTTTGACTCTTCCTCAATACGAAATGTATGAACAGGGGAGTCAGGTTCGCCGGTCTTCCAAAAGTATAAAGGACAATATTGTTGAAGGTTATGGCAGAAGAAGGTACAAAATGAATTTATTCGATTTTTGATTTTTGCCCACGCATCATGTGATGAGGCAATTTCTCAGCTTATAATGATTAATGAAATTCATTTTGATTCAAAAAATATGAACGAATTGATTGCTGAATATGAAGTGCTTGGTAGAAAAATAAATAAGTTTATCGATTATGTGGAAAAACATTGGAACGAAAAGAACTCATAACCTGCACAACCTGTAACTCGAAACTAAAAATGATTACACTTAAAATAAATAACACAGAAATTCAGGTAGAAGAAGGAACTTCGGTGATGAAAGCAGCACAGAAAATGGACATTGATATTCCTAATTTGTGCTGGCACGATGAACTGGAGCATTTTACTTCCTGTATGTTGTGTTTGGTGAAAGATGAAAAAAATGGGAAGCTTTTCCCGTCGTGCTCGGTGAAAGCAACGGAAGGATTGGAAATTGTTACCGACGATGCGGAAATTAAAGAGGCCCGTCAAACAGCGCTTGAACTTTTGTTGAGCGAGCACACCGGCGATTGTGAAGCTCCCTGTCAGGTGGCTTGCCCGGCACACATGAATATTCCGTTGATGAACCGATTGATTGCTGCCGGAAAGTTTGATGAATCGCTGGAAGTTGTAAAACGTGACATTGCTTTACCTGCGGTTTTAGGGCATATTTGTCCGGCGCCATGCGAAGGAGCTTGCCATCGGAAAACGGTAGATGAGCCGGTCTCTATTTGTTTGCTGAAACGATTTGTCGGAGAAGAAGGAAATTCGCCTCAGATTATTCCTGCTGAGCAGACGGGGAAAAAAGTTGCTGTTCTAGGAGCCGGACCAGCCGGATTAGCTGCTGCTTACTATTTACAATTAAAAGGCATTCAGGTTACTTTATTCGATAAAAATGAAAAAGCAGGTGGTTTGCTGCGAACAGAAATAAAGGATGAGGTTTTACCCAAAGGTGTGCTGGATAAAGAAATAGAGACAATTTTAAATACAGGTGTTCATTTTCAGGGAGGAAAAGAAATCGATGCTGAAGGTTTTGAAACATTGAGGAAGAAATTTGATGCGCTTGTTTTGGCAACCGGAACCGTTTCTGAAAATTCAATAAAATACGGATTAAAAACTACTCCAAAAGGAATTATTGTTGATAAAGATTCCTATCAGACATCCGATGAAAAAGTGTTTGCCATTGGAAATGTGTTGCGCTCTTCACGTTTGGCTGTTCGTTCGGTTAGTCAGGGAAAAGAAGTCGCTTTTTCGGTGATGCAGTTTTTCGATGGACAGGAACTGAAAGGCGAACCACGTTTATTTAATTCGCGTTTTGGTAAATTAGTTACCAGCGAATTTTCAGAGTATTTGAAAGAATCGGTGGTAGGGAAACGTAAATTCCCCGAGAAAGGTGGTTATTCCGGTTTTTCATCGGCAGAAGCCATTACAGAGGCTAAACGTTGCCTGCACTGCGATTGCCGTGCCATCGACGATTGCAAATTGCGTTCCTATTCTGATCAGTATCAGGCCGACCAAAAACGATTTAAAACCAGTGAACGGCGAAATATCACTAAAGAAATGAATCATGGTTCGGTTGTTTATGAACCACAAAAATGTATTAAATGTGGTATCTGCGTTCGACTTACAGAAAAATATATTGAGAAGTTTGGTTTCACATACATCGGTCGTGGTTTTGATGTGGAAATTGGAGTGCCTTTCAACGAAGAGTTGGAACAAGGCTTGACTGCAACTGCTGAAAAAGTGGCAAATGCATGTCCAACGGGAGCAATTTCTTTGAAAGACTCATAGAATTTGTCATTTCGAAGGAGGTACGACTGAGAAATCTGTAACTTTAGTGTACGATACACATGGTTCGGAATAATAAGAAATAGAAGTTCAGAGGATTTAGATTCCGCAGGAATCAGACAGTTGTTGATGTTTTTGTAACTTGTTTGAATTCGTAATAAAAACAGACTCCGCAGGAGTCAAACAATAATAGCCGTAGGTGCAACCTACGGTGAAATGAATACGGAAAACTTGAACCCAGAAAGGGTTCAGCAAATAATATGTAATGGCCACATTTACGCAAATATTGTATCAAATTGTGTTTTCAACAAAATACGCTGAAAACACAATGGTGCTTAGTGAATGTGAAAAACTGTACCGCTATATATGGGGAGTCCTGAAAAATAAAAAATGTGTTTTATATCGGTTAAACGGTACGGAAAATCATTTGCATATACTTACACATGTTCATCCTTCTGTAGCTGTTTCATCTTTGGTAAAAGACATTAAAGTTTCCTCCTCCGTTTGGATAAAAGAACAAAATATGTTTCCGAATTTTATTGGTTGGCAGGAAGGTTATGGTGCTTTCACCTATCATATTAATCAGAAAAAGATATTAATGAATTACGTGAAGAATCAGAGGGAACATCATCGGGTAAAGACATTTAAGGAAGAATATATGGAGTTGTTAAACGATCATGGAATTGAGTTTGATGAAAAATATTTGTTGTAGTTCAACCCTTTCAGGGTTGTGGTGTGGCTGACATGTAACCGTAGGTAAAAACCTACGGCTATTATTGTAAAATCCTTTCAGGATTTGCTTAATATAAATTATTCGTTAACAGGTAGTTTTGGAACCAGGAAATAATTCAAAACTCTAATATTTTGGGTGTTTAAACTTCGTAAAATAACTCCGAAGGAGTTTAATAAAAGTAGCCGTAGGTAGAACCTACGGGATACGGGAGGTAAATAGTAATAACAAGAACCCTGAAAGGGTTCAACATAGTAAAGAAATATGATCAAAAAATATATATACATTACATTTTTTTTACTGATTTTGGGAAGTCAAACTTTTGCCCAATCAACCGATTCATGGCCCATTTTTCGCGGAAATCAGCATTTAACCGGCATTTCAGAAACAACAATTCCCGACAGTCCCAAACTGTTGTGGACTTTTCAAACCGGAGACAATATTAAATCTGCACCTGTTGTTGAAGATGGAAAAGTAGTTGTCGGTTCCACTGATGGTTTTGTATATTGTCTTGATATGAATGGAAAACTCCTTTGGAAATTTGAAACGAATAACACTATTGAAGCTCCGGCGTTGATTCATGAAGGTGTGGTGTATGTTGGAAATCTTGATGGTATGTTGTACGCGCTTGATTTAAAGTCGGGTGACAAATTATGGGAGTACGAATGCGAAAATCAGATAATCGGCTCTCCCAACTGGTGGAGCGATGGAAAATCAACTTTCATTTTTGCAGGAAGTTATGATTTTTACCTGCACTGTGTGGATGCCAAAACCGGAGAATTGAAATGGAAATATGAATCGGATAATTACATTAACGGTGCGGCCGCGAGTGCCAACGGCAAAGCAATGTTTGGCGGCTGCGACGGTTTTTTGCATGTTGTAGATGTCGCTACCGGTAAACTCGACGAAAAAATTGATGTGGCTACCTATGTTGCCGGTTCGGTTGCGGTGGAAAACGACAAAGCCTACATTGGCGATTATGATGGCCGTTTTTTTCAGGTGGATTTGAAAACAAAAAAAACAAACTGGGTTTGGGAAGACGATAAAACACATTTGCAGTTTATTGCTTCTCCTGCATTGATTGACGATAAAGTTCTGACGGCCAATTATAACAAATTTTTGTATTGTTTTGATAAAAATTCAGGCGAAAAAATTTGGGAGTATAATACTGGTCGGCAGGTAGAAGCATCGCCGGTGGTTGTAAAAGATAAAGTGATTATTGGCAATATGCGCGGCGATTTGGCAATTGTGAACTTGTCGGATGGAAAATTGGTCTGGAGTTATGAAATTGGCAGTCAGATAATAAGTAATCCTGCCGTTGCTTCAGGGAAGATTTTTGTGGGGGCTTACGACGGAAATGTCTATTGTTTTGGAAAATAATCTCTGTGCTACTCTGTATCTCTGTGGTTAAATTTTTAAAATGGAAGTGAATCAAATAACCGGAAAAATAATTCAATGTGCTATTGAAGTCCATAAAAATCTTGGTCCTGGATTGTTGGAATCTTCATATAAAGAATGTTTGTATTTTGAATTAGTGGAAGCAGGACTAAAAGTTGAGAAGGAAAAGGCATTGCCGCTTGTTTATAAAGATGTTAAATTAGATTGCGGATATCGAATTGATTTACTTGTAGAAAATGAGATTGTGGTTGAGTTAAAAGCAGTTGAAGCTTTAAACGATATTCACTTGGCTCAAATCCTAACTTATTTAAAGCTGCAGAAATTGAGATTTGGACTTCTGATAAACTTCAATGTTGCTAAGTTGAAGGATGGAATAAAAAGAGTTGCTCAAGGATATTGAATAATAAAACCACTGAGAAACAGAGATTTTTACAGAGAAAAATAGAATACGATGAACATTATAC
This sequence comes from uncultured Draconibacterium sp., assembly GCA_963677235.2. GTDB lineage: Bacteria > Bacteroidota > Bacteroidia > Bacteroidales > Prolixibacteraceae > Draconibacterium. The sequence continues at coordinate 806,987 of CAXXPP010000001.1, forward strand.
AAATCATACCGGGGTCTGGAGGCAGTTTTTATTGTGGAAACTGTCTTCGCGACAGCAAGTATTTTAATGCTTTGCGTGCAGAAGGCCACAAAGTGACCAAAATTCCTATGTACCTGCCTTTGTTTGCCGATGAACACGATATCTCGGAAGTCCCTATTTTTTATGGAGCTATCAGTTTGTACCTAAAACAGGTGTATCCGATTTTTCGGAAAGCGCCGGTGTGGTTGGACAAATTGTTAAACTCAAAACCCATGATGAAAATGGCGGCTTCCATGGCAGGTTCCACGCGAGCCAAAGGATTGGAAGATATGACTGTTTCCATGCTTTTGGGCGAAGAAGGGCAGCAAAAAGAAGAGCTCGGCCACATGGTAAATTGGATTGCCGAACATTGCCAGCCCGATATTATTCACATTTCTAATGCATTACTTTTAGGACTTGCCCGTCGTTTGAAAGAAAAAATTGGCGTTCCGGTACTTTGTACTTTGCAGGATGAAGATGTGTGGATAGATCCCATGCACCCAAAATTTCAGAAGAAAATCTGGGATTTGATGCATGAGCGGGCTGGGGATGTGGATATGCTGGTTTCGGTAAGTGACTTTTTTGCCGGTGTTATGAAAGAGCGGATGAATCTTTCGGATGAAAAAATTACAACCATTCATTTGGGCGTTGATATTCAGGATTACGAGTATATTTCAACAAAGGAAAAAGAAAGGAATGTCGGCTATATTTCGCGGATGTGCCACAAAGATGGTTTTGATATTGTGGTTGACGCTTTTATTGAATTAAAAAAACAACCCGGTTTTGAGGATGTGAAATTGATTGCCACAGGCGGTTCGACTGGCGATGACACAAAATTTAATAAAGAACAAAGGCGTAAATTAAAAGACAATAATTTGCTGGATTCGTTTGAAATTATACCCGATTTTGAAGGCAGCGAAGTAAATGATTTTTTCAAAAGAGTTTCACTGGTTTCGGTGCCTGTGCGAATTGGAGAAGCATTTGGAATGTACATGATTGAATCGATGGCTTCCGGTGTTCCGGTTGTGCAACCTGCATTGGGCGCGTTTCCAGAAATTGTTGAACTCTCTGGCGGCGGCGTTAATTACATGCCGAATACACCGCAAAAGCTGAGTGAAACCTGGGTTGAGTTATTATCGAATCCGGAGAAACTGGAAGAATTGAGCAAAAATGGTTACGAGGGAGTAACTAAAAAGTTCAATATTCATAATCACGCCAAAGAAATTATAACTTTATACGAAAGTCTGAAGAAATAAATCTCTGTGAAAACTCTGTGCCCCCTGTGGTTTATTTTTTAACACAGAGTACACAGAGACCGTCACGGAGGAACACAGAGAAAAAAATGCTATTACAACTACAAAACATAACAAAGGGATACGGCGAACCGGGAACACACAGTTACCGGGCGGTTCTGAAAGATTTAAATTTTGAATTAACGCAGGGAGAGAAAGTGGCCATCGTTGGGCCAAGTGGCTCAGGAAAAACGACTTTGCTAAATTTGATCGGAGCGCTCGACCAGCCAGAGTCCGGCAAAATTCTTTTTGAAGGGAAAGAAATTACCGGGTATTCAAAAACAGAATTAGCGACTTTCCGAAATAGACATTTGGGTTTTGTTTTTCAGATGCATCATTTAATGCCACAGCTAAGTTTGTGGGAAAATGTGCTGTTGCCACTTTTGCCACAGGGAAATAAAATTTTAAAAGAGCAAAAAGACTGGGCTGAGTACCTGATTAAAAAAGTTGGAATCTGGGAACAGCGCAACCAGAAACCATCTGAAATGTCGGGAGGCGAGTGCCAGCGAACGGCGGTGGTTCGTGCATTAATCAATAAACCCAAATTAATACTGGCCGACGAACCCACCGGCGCGCTCGATGAAGAAAATGCCACTGCCTTAACCGATTTGCTAAAGCAGTTGAGTGACGATGAAGGTGTGACTTTGGTAACTGTAACACACTCGTCGGTTTTGGCTGAACAAATGGATAAAAAGTTTACAATACGAAAAGGTAATTTGGAATAGGAATTTTCTTCCCTAATTGAAGGGAGTACGGCGAAGCCGGGAGGGGTGATTATGACCAAACTTCAATATATAATAAAAACATTCTTTCATTATTTTAAAGCCAACTTGCTGGTAGCTCTGGGAGTGGTTGTGAGCACCATGGTCTTGACCGGTTCGCTCATTATTGGAGATTCGGTACGTTACAGCCTGGAGCAATCTACATTTTACCGGCTCGGAAACACAACGCATCTGGTAACGGTTGCTGAGCGTTATTTCAGGCAGGAAATGGCTACCGAAATAGAAGCGGACAACAATCAAATTAAAGCCGTTCCTGTTTTATTGCTGGAAGGTGTGGCGGTGGCAGATGGTGGTCAGCGACGGGCTAACAAAGTGCAGGTGGTTGGCGTTGACAAGTCTTTCGAAAAGATCTCGAATACCACTATTTTTTCTGAATTGCAGAATAATGAAATTGCCATCAGTCAGAATCTGGCGGAACGCCTCGAAATAAATGAAGGCGATAATTTGTTGGTTCGTATAAAAAAGGCGAGCCTGATTCCGATGAATGCTCCTTTTATTTCTGCAGAAGAAACCAGTGTTTCTTTGCGGGCTACGGTAAAAAAGGTGGTTCAGAAAGATGAGTTGGGGAGATTTAGTTTGAAAAATTCGCAGACGGCGCCTTATAATATTTTTCTGTCCATCGAACGATTAAATCAATTTATGGATTTTAAAGGCAAAGCGAACCAGATTTTAATTGTAACAGAGCTCGAAACAAACGACGTGTTGCAGTCGGCAAAAGATTGTCTGACGCCTGAAGATGCCGGATTAAAATTGAAAAATATTGAAGCGACGGATGAGGTTGAAGTTTCAACGGAGCGTGTTTTTATGGAAAACAAAGTGGCAGAAACGCTACAGAAACTTCCCAGCGCTCAACCCATGTTAACTTATTTTGTAAACGATATTTCTTTACTCGCAACTCGCAACTCAGAACCCGGAACTAAAAGTATCCCCTATTCCTTTGTTTCTACTCTTGATGGTGGTTTAGATGAAAATGAAATTATTTTAAATCAATGGGCGGCTGATGATTTGGGCGTTCAGCCTGGCGATTCCATTCAATTGACTTATTGGCAAATTGGGCCTTTACGGAAACTGATAGAGAAAAAGACAAATTTTAGTTTATCAAAGATTGTTCCCATGGTTCCCGGTTGGGCAGACAGCACCCGCATGCCAAATTTACCCGGACTTTCCGATGCCGGTCATTGCCGCGAGTGGGAAGCGGGTGTTCCAATTAATTTGGATGCCATTCGAGATATAGATGAAAAATATTGGAACCATTATAAAGGCGCTCCCAAAGCATACATTTCGTTAGATAAAGCAACCGAAATATGGTCGAACCGTTTTGGAAATTATACCGCGGTGCGTTACTCTGCCAATGCGTTTAATGAAGCGGATTATAAAAAAGTTTTTGCTGAAAATATTATTCCTGCCGATTTGGGAATGGCAGTGGAGCCGATTCGTGAAAAAGGCGTGAGTGCGGCCAAAAACGGAACTGATTTTAGCGGTCTTTTTATTGGATTAAGCTTCTTTTTGCTGGTAGCCGGAATTGTGCTGACTTCACTTTTGTTCCGTTTAAATCTGGAAACGCGTTCCACACAGGTTGGTTTGCTGGATGCACTTGGATTCAAACAAAAACAAGTACGTGGTTTTTATCTTTGGGAAGGTTTTGTGGTGGCGTTGTTTGGCGGAATTTTGGGAATAATTGCGTCTGTTTTTTACACGCAGCTGGTTTTTAAAATTTTGAATACGCTATGGTTTGATATTGTCCGCACCGATGTGTTGCTGATTAAAATTTATCCGACCACTGTTGTTTTGGGATTGGTAATTAGTTTGCTGGTGTCGCTGGCTGCCATATTTATTTCGGTGTCCCGTTTTCAGAAACAAAAAACTGCTGAACTTCAGAAACAAACATCGGTAGCAAAAAATAAATCAAAAGAAAGAATCTGGAATTCAATCATGTTTGTAACACTGGTTGTTTCGATAGCCATTTTTATTTACCAGGTTTTCTTTTCCAAACAAATGGATTCCTCTTTGTTTTTCACGATTGGCGGATTGCTATTAATCGGTTTGTTGCTTTTATTCCGACGTTTTATCATTAAGCTTGAAAACCGGAAAAAGAACGAACTTGGTTTGGGACGACTGGCACAACTCAATCTTTCAAGGAATAAAGGACGTTCATTAACTGTTGTGATTTTGTTTGCACTGGGAACTTTTATCGTGATTTCGACCGGTTCATATAAAATGGATTTGTTTGCCAACGCGCAACAGAAGTCAAGCGGGACAGGTGGTTTTCTCTATTTTGCAGAGACAACCATGCCTGTCTTATTCGATTTGAATAATCCGGGAAAACGGGCGGAAGAAGGTATTTTTGAAGAATTTAATGCCGTGCAGTTGCGAAAAGTGGAAGGCGATGATGCCAGTTGTTTAAATCTAAACCGAATTTCGCAACCTGCAATTTTAGGTGTGGATGCAGAAGCTTTGCAGGGACGTTTTTCTTTTGCCTCAAAAATGAAAGAATTAGGAGACGAGGAGCCCTGGCAAGTGTTGACCCAAACTTTTGATGACGGAACGATTCCTGCCATTGCAGATCAAACCGTAATTCAGTGGGGACTTGGCAAAAAAGTGGGCGATGTACTTTTATATCAAAATGAATTGGGCGACACACTGCGTTTAAAATTGATTGCCGGAACAACACCATCTATTTTTCAGGGATACGTAATTATTAGCAATCAGAATTTTTTGAAAAATTATCCTGGCAACAGCGGTTCACACATTTTTTTAATTGATGGCAAACCGGAAAATGCGCAAAAAATAGGAGAGGAACTGCAATCGGTTTTTCGCGATTACGGTTGGGAAATGGAATCGACAGCCAAACGTTTGGTTGAATTTTACTCGGTGACGAATACTTATCTTTCCATTTTTCTGGCATTGGGAGCATTGGGATTAATTCTCGGAACCGTCGGTTTGGCAGTAATTCTGGCCCGGACACTTTTGGAACGCCGCCGCGAAATTTCAGTAATGCAGGCCATTGGTTTTAACAACAAACCTATTTTTAAAATCATAACTACTGAATATTTGATTTTGCTTGTAACTGGCGTAATCATCGGGTTTATAACCGCAGTGGTAGCCACGCTTCCTGCATTTTTATCTACCAATTCCGATGCGTCATTTAGCACAGTAGCTTTGGTAACCATTTTAATTTTAGTGAATGGTTTTCTCTGGATTTTTGGTCTGACCTGGGTTTCCCTTCAAAAGAAAACTTTGGTGACCGGGTTGAGGGTGGAGTAATTAGTTGTATTAATTTTTGAAATTGACGGATATCTTTGCATTAAGGTAAATTGCCTGTTGAACAATATCTTGCTTATTTACGATTGATATTTCTGAATTAGAAGTAATAAATAGATTTCTGTCTAAATAGTATTCTATTTCTGAATTATAAATATCCATTCCATTGATATTAAAAGGCCCCTCTGCCATATTAAACCATTTGTTTGCATATCTGGTTAGAAATTCTTGCACTGAATAATAGTTGTTATGATACTTTATTTTTAAATTTCTTACATAACATTTAGTCCACGGAGAACTTTTTGTACCTGCTATTTTTATATTTGTATAGTCTATATCTGTAATGTCTGCGTTTATATTGCCCCATTTTAATTTGCTCTCTGTAATTATTGCCTTTGAGAAAATATCACATGAAAGACCATTATTGGTATGTTTCATTTTGCATTTTACCACAGAGACTAATTCAAATAAATCTGGGTTGTTTACAAAGGTGGGATGTATTGCGAAATTATACTCTGTATGATTTTTTGAAACACTTGGATAAATTATCACAGGGACATTAATACCTTGTTTTCTACTGCTATATAAAAGGTTATGTGCTATTGCAGAAGATATGTTGTAAAATTTATCTCCTTCATACGTAAATAAATCGGTAATCTTTTTTTGTTGGTATTTGTACCAATCAGCCTTTTTGCCCATTGATTTTAATTGAGTAGTCAATTTGTTATTGATTTTTTCTGAAAGGAAATCCGTTCTTGCACTTGTATCATATATCAGTAAGAAAGCATCAAATCTTTTTTTGATTCTCCAAGTCGAAATATAATAGTTTTCTGTACCTAATTTTTTGGTTTCTTCAATGGCTGTAAGTGGTTCAAAGGAGCAATAAAAAACTGGGTTGTTTTCTAAATTGGCTCTGCCCCGCCGAGGGGTTGGATTATATGAGTAATTTGAAATATCATTCGGGTCTTTTTTTAGCTTTGGATGTTCTGGGACAAATCTATAAACTCTGAAATCATCATTGTTTTTGTCTTCAAAATTAAGCGAGTATATAAAATAGTCTCCAAAAGTTTCAGATATCTTTTTAATAATAGCGCCATTGCCATTCTCTTTCATTAAATCTTTGAGTAGGTTTTTGAAGATTACATCACATTGTTGTGGCGGATAAAGTTTTATCATTTTTCATGATTTTATCTGATAGGAATTTTTAGTATAAAAATAATAACTTTACTCTCTGTAAGAATAATTTAATATTTCTATCTCTATTTTCGATCCATTATGATTAGTAATAAAGATATCCGCTGGCAACAACGCTTTACAAACTTCAAAAAAGCTTTTGCTCAACTTGAACGTTTTGTTTCAGAAGAAGATTTGAATGAAATGGAGGAGCAGGGTTTGATAAAAGCTTTTGAATACACCTATGAATTGAGCTGGAAAACTTTGCAGGATTTGCTAAAAGATAAAGGTTATCCGGATATTGTTGGCCCGAGGCCTGTTTTCGAACAAAGTTTTCAGGATGGTTATATTGCGGATGGAAAGGGCTGGATGCAAATGCATAAAAGCCGAAATTTAACCAGCCATACTTATGACGAAGATACGGCATCCGAAATCGTTGAAGGCATCCGTGATTTATATTTTTATCTTTTGAGAGATTTAAAGGATCGGCTGGAAAAAGAATAGCAAGGCAAAGGATGACAAAGGAAGAGCAAAAATACGGCCTGCCTGTAGAGGATTTTGAAAAAATAGTTTCAATATTAAAGGACGATGATAATGTTAAGCAAGCCATTCTTTTTGGTTCGCGTGCCAAGGGAAGTTTTAAAAATGGTTCGGATGTGGATATTGCGTTATTGGGCAAAGATTTAAAGTTGGCTGATATTTTTCATATTTCGGAAAGAATTGAGCAATTATTCCTCCCTTGGAAATTTGATTTAGTAATTTATGGACGAATAAAAGAGCAGGCGCTAATCGAGCATATTAATCGCGTAGGGATAAAGCTACTGTAATAAACTTTGCGGTTTTACTTGCTTCCGTGGCTCACACTATCCGCCCAATCATCCGGAATTTCTTTAACGGCCTGCGTAAGTTTATCGCCCCAAAGATGAGAAATTTCTGAAAGATCTTTTTCTTCAAAACGCTTCACAATTAAATTCGGACTGCCTGCCGGGAAAACAATTACATCAATAGGAAAACCAACGTCGTTGGCCGAAACTCCGAACGAAAGAAACCCGGTTTTAAAGCAAAGGGAATGCTCTATTCGTCGTAATTCAACGTGCGTCGTAAAGTTGGAGTCGCCAATAATTGTAATCCAACCGGTCATTCCTCTTTGTTTTTCTTTTTCTTTTTGCTATGTGTTAAATAATTTTTATCTCTTTAAATAAAGAAAACATTCTCTTTTTAGCATTGTTTTTACAGCAAACAATTGAACGATTATGCCAGTTAATATACCAGAAACAGGACAAAAAAGAGTTGTCATTGTAGGTGCAGGGTTTGCAGGGTTAAAACTTGCCCGTAAGTTATATAAGCACGATTTTCAGATAGTGCTGATTGATCGGAATAATTATCATCAGTTTCAACCGTTGTTTTATCAGGTGGCAACCTCCGGATTGGAACCAAGTTCTATTTCATTTCCCCTACGCAAGGTTTTTCAGAAAGTGAAAAATGTATTTATCAGGGTCGCGGAGGTAGAAAAGATTAATAGTGAAAAAAAGATTATTGAAACCAGTTTAGGAACAGCATGGTACGATTACCTGGTAATTGCAACCGGTGCTACAACCAATTTTTTCGGAGTAAAGAGTTTTGAGAAAAACAGTATCCCGATGAAATCTACCCCGGAAGCTTTGTATTTACGAAATAAGTTGCTTGAGAATTTTGAGAAAGCCGTAACCCTGCGCGATAAAGAAGAGATTGATCGTTTGCTAAATATTGTTGTGGTTGGTGGTGGCCCAACAGGTGTTGAAGTATGCGGGGCACTTGCAGAAATGAGAAAATTTGTACTCCCAAAGGATTATCCTGATTTGGATTTTAATTTAATGACGATTACCCTTGTAGAAGCCAATGAGCAGCTTTTACACGGAATGAGCAAACAGACAGGGGAGAAAGCGTTTGAATACCTGACGAGATTAGGGGTTGTGGTGAAACTAAATCATAAAGTAAAAAGTTACAATGGTAAAGAAATTGAGCTTGAAGATCACGAAAATTTCAAAACACGAACTTTAATTTGGGCTGCAGGTGTAAAAGGACAAATGCCAGAAGGAATTCAAGCAAACATGGTAGTTGCAGGAAACCGGATAAAAGTAAATGAGTTTAGCCAGGTGGAAAAAATTCCCGGTGTTTTTGCGATAGGCGACATTGCTTATATGGAGACAAAAGAATATCCCAAAGGCCATCCGCAGGTAGCCCAGGTTGCACTTCAACAGGCAGCGGCACTTGCCCGGAACCTGATTAAAATTAAAGACGGGAAAGAATTAACTCCGTTTGAATATCGCGACAAAGGTTCAATGGCCACTGTTGGAAGAAACCGTGCAGTGGTTGATTTGCCTCGTTTTAGTTTCTTTGGTTTTCCGGCATGGCTGGTTTGGATGTTTGTACATTTAATGTCAATTGTTGGTGTAAAAAACCGGCTCGTAATTTTTGTTAACTGGCTGTGGAATTATCTTACCTATGATCAATCGTTACGGTTGATTTTACGAGCTGCATCCAGAGACAACAATCAATCCGAAAAAGATTAGTTTTTCTGTCGGTTTCCATGGAAATTCAAAGAATCTGTGGTTATTGAAATCGGATTACAACGTCTTCCCCTTTTTGAGAGAGGTTAAATATCCCTTTGTTTTCAATCGTGTAGTTGCTCTCTGTAGACACTTCGTTCATTCGTTTATACAGTTTTGTTTTGTCATTTGGATTACAATCTACATGGAAAAAACAAAACAGGTTTTTATCGTTTGTGTCGTCAAACTGAATCATAAAAGCTACATGTTCGGGGAAAACCAGATCCTCGTAAGCGTAGGTAATGTCTAATCCGGTGGCTTCTTTAATAATTCCGCGCACCGCTTCAATGTTTCTTAATTTCATATTTTTTATTTTAAAGGATTAAAAACCATATTTTAATTTGTTGGAAATGTTCAGCCTGTTCATGAGTTTGGCATTTTACGAGCTGCATATTAATTGCATCTTCAAATTCATTTTCATCAAAATCAAGTTTCTTCAAAAGCTCAGCTTTTGATTTCGTTTCGTAGCACGATTTTCTGAGCTTGTCATCAAATCTTACCTGTTTTACAAATTTTATTGCTTTCCCGAGAGCCATTTTTTATTTTAATTACATGTTGAATTACAGCTTGAGCAAGAACTCCTGTCGCACGAAATTACGAGCCGCGATTCCTGATCTGTAAACTTTTTTAGCTGGTTTAACCGGAACAATCTGATATTTTGAGCAACATCAAAACTCTGAGCTTTTAATACATTAATCCCATTTCTGTTAAACATTTGCAAAACCATGGGGGTAACGTTCATGCTAATAATAGAGTAGATTTCATTTTTAACCAGCCCGGAGTTCAATCCGCCCGGAGTCTCACTAATTTCCTTTGCCGAAATCCATTCTTTTGTCTCGCTATCACTGTCCCATATGCATACATAATCGATGTTGTGAAAACCCTCCGCGATTTTGTTTTTCCCTGTGCTGTTATTTTTTACCGGTAGTAATACTTTCATATTCGAAGAGATTTTGATGAACGGGAGATGGCAAAGCGGATGCCATAAATAGATAGAGGTTGTTTTTCAGTAAGTTAGGTTCGTCTTCAGTGGGATTTCTTTCAATTATGTAAGAAAAATAAAGAAAACACTACAAAAATGTAATGTTTGAATGTTGGCTTTTATAAGAGTAAAAACGTTTGTTTTTCCTGCGGGCAGGTCGTATTTTTAAGGAATATTTCAGCATGTGTTTTTATGGCTGCTCAAAAAGATAAAGGTGATAATACAACGAATGAACTAGAATCTCAACTTTCCAAAATGAGAATGGAACTGGAGGAAGTTCGGGCAGCTTTGGAAGAAGAGCAGAATCAGCGGCAATTTTATCAATTGATAGCAGATTTTACTTTTGGCTGGGAAATGTGGTTTGATCCTACAGGAGAAATTAAATACTGTTCACCATCTTGTTTTGATTTAACCGGTTTTACTGCAAACCAGGTGATTGCTTCAGAAAATATCAGCATTTTATTGATTTATGAACCAGACAGAGAGAAGTATAATCAATTTATTGCAAATTCCCTTGATCAGCTTATTATGAATCAATCATTGGAGTTTCGCATTTTGACACGGCATAAACAACTTCGCTGGTGTTCTGTAAATGTACGGGGGGTTTATAACAAACAGGGAAGATATTTGGGAATCCGTACTTCAATTCAGGATATAACAAGACTGAAAAACGCACTGGGACACATTCAGGAACTTTCAGAAGGAAAGGAACTTGAGAACCGGGCAAAATGGAGGATAAAGTCGAAATTAGATAATAAAGAACGAGAAGTTATTTCGTTTCTGTTACAGCTCTCCCAAAAGAATGAACTTCTGGCATTGGTGCAGAAACAATTAAAAAAGATTGTTTCCGGGAGTCCACAAAAGACGCCGCAAAAAATTAATTTACTACTAAATACACTTGAGAGTATTTCTGTTTCTCCCGTTGACTGGGATATGGTTGTTCAGCAACTGGAAAATCTTCATCCGGGATACCTTGATAGATTGAGACTTAAACACCCGAACTTAACTCCGAAAGAGAAAAAACTTTGCTCTTATCTTCGTTTAGGGCTTTCCAGTAAAGAAATTGCAGGGTTACAAAATATTAATATAAAAAGCATTGAAGTCTCCCGTGGACGACTCAGGAAGAAACTAAAGCTTGAACGTGAAAATCGTTTAAAAGAGTATCTGGATCAGATTTAAAATTATAATATGTAGTGTTAGTTTGTATGATACATAATTTTGTGTTGTGTTTATTTAATTGTTATAATTCTGATTAATATTGTCTTATTAGTTTTATGTATTGTTTTTTTATTTTGTGTATGATATGTTGTATTGTTTTTTGATTATGTTTTTTAATTAATTTGAAATACATTTGAATCAATTAAAAAAGATAATTATGTCCGAATTCACAAAAAGTAATTCTTACCGTTCGTTATATGATGAAGAAATAGGCCAATTGGTGCACCAGGGATGTTCATCTGCCGATTGGAGCCTGGTTAAAGTTTCAAACGATTTTATTCCTGATAATATTGAAAATTGTAAGTTCACAGGGCATATCCGGCTAAATAGTTTTAATCAAACTGTGCAGTTGATTGGCGGAATAACATTTAAGGCGGGGATTTATAATGCCTGGCTGCATAACTGCGAAGTTGGTAAAAATGCCCTCATTCATAATGTGCGAAGCTATATTGCCAATTATAGTATAGGAGAAGGAGTTGTAATACATAATGTAACTACCATTGCTGTTGATGGGGAAACCACGTTTGGAAACGGAATTCGGGTGGAAACCATTAACGAAGGAGGTGGACGGGAAATCCCTATTTATGATCATCTTTCAACACATGTGGCTTATATGATGGCGTTGTATCGCCACCGTCCCCGGTTGGTGGAAGGGCTAATGAAAATGGTAGATGAGTATTCAGGCTATGTGAAAAATAATATTGGTATTATAGGAGCACATTCGAAAATAATAAACTGCAATACAATTTTGAATGTGAAAATGGGACCTGCCACAATTATTGACGGAGGTAAAAAATTAAAGAACGGTAGTATTAACAGTAATTTCGAAGCACCAGTAGAGATTGGTGAAGGGGTCATAATGGAAGATTTCATTGTGTGTTCCGGTTCGCGTGTTACAGATGCAACGCTGGTTTCAAAATGTTTTATCGGCCAAGGGTGTATACTTGACAAACACTATTCCGCTGTGAATTCTTTATTTTTTGCCAATTGTCAGGGATTTCACGGAGAGGCATGTTCTATATTTGCCGGGCCTTATACTGTTACCCACCATAAATCAACACTTTTGATTGCCGGTATGTACTCGTTCTTGAATGCAGGAAGTGGTTCAAATCAGAGCAACCATTTATACAAACTTGGCCCTATTCACCAGGGTATAATGGAACGTGGGGCGAAAACAACCAGTGATTCATATGTGTTATGGCCATCCAGGATTGGGGCATTTTCTCTGGTAATGGGGCGACACTATAAACATAGTGATACCACTGACTTTCCCTTTTCATATCTTATCGAGAGTAAGGATGAAAGCATTTTAGTGCCAGGGGTTAATCTTCAAAGTATTGGCACTGTCCGAGATACGCAAAAGTGGCCCCGACGGGATAATCGAAAAGATTCAAACCTGCTAGACTTAATTAATTTTAATTTACTCAGCCCTTACACTATCCAGAAGATGATGAACGGTAGAAAAAAATTAAAAGCAATTCGAAAAACTTCGGGTGAGTTTGCCAGTGAGTACAGCTACGAGAAGATGAAAATTGAAAAGAAATCGCTCGATCGAGGTATCGATTTATATGAAATGGCAATCTGGAAATTTTTGGGAAACTCTTTGATTACAAGGCTCCAGGGGAAAGAGTATAAAAACGATCAGGAAATCAGAGATGCATTAAAAAAAGATACTGCTTTGGGGGTGGGGACATGGGTCGACCTGTCTGGTCTTATTTGTCCTTATGAAGCGCTGAATAAACTTTTGACATCAATAGAAGAAAATAACGTAACAACTCTGGAAGAGGTTAATTCAGCATTGACAACCTTGCATAAAAATTATTATAACTATGAATGGACATGGGCTCTGGATGTTTTAGGCCGGTATTATTGTCGGAAACCTAAAGATTTTACCGCTGAAGATGTCATTGCCATAGTGGAGAAATGGAAAAAGAGTGTATTGGGGATTGACAAGCTTTTGTATCAGGATGCACAAAAGGAATTTTCGCTTACAAAAATGACTGGCTTTGGTGTCGATGGTCAAAATGGGGACAGAGAGATTGATTTTGCACAAGTACGGGGAGAGTTTGAAGAGAATGTGACAGTTAAAGCCATTAAAGTACATATGGAAACAAAAGAGGCCTTAGGAAATGAACTTATCAGCCGGATGAATAAAACTATAGCCAAACGAGTTGTGATAAATCAAAATTAATTACCCTTAAAAAATAAGTTTTATGTGTGGAATTGTAGGTTATATCGGGAGTAAGGAAGCGTTTCCTATTTTAATTAATGGGTTGAAACGGTTGGAATATCGCGGTTATGATTCAGCAGGAGTCGCTATTTTAAACGGAACATTGAATGTTTATAAGCAACGAGGGAAAGTCACAGACTTGGAGGCATTTGTGGTTTCAAAAAAGATGGAAGGCAACATTGGAATTGGCCATACCCGTTGGGCTACACATGGCGAACCAAGCGATATGAATGCGCACCCGCATTTGTCAATGAATGGAATTTTCTCTGTAGTTCACAATGGAATTATTGAAAACTATGCGAAGTTAAAAGAAGATTTGGTTAAGCACGGTTTCGCTTTCTCAAGCGAGACAGACACAGAAGTATTGGCTAATTTAATTGAGTTTTTTTATAATCAGGGAGAGGATATATCTGCCGAAACTGCTGTTCAGCTGGCTCTTTCGAAAGTTGTTGGGGCTTACGGAATAGCGGTTTTGTGTAGCAAAGAGAAAGATAAAATGATTGTGGCCCGCAAAGGGAGTCCGTTGGTGGTTGGTTTGGGAAATGGAGAGTATTTTGTTGCCAGCGATGCTTCGCCTATTGCTGAGTTTACGAATCATGTTGTTTATCTGAATGACGAGGATGTGGCTGTACTCGACAGGCATAATTTTACGTTGAAGAACATTCAAAATAACCCGGTTTCAATGAAGATTACTAATCTGGATCTTGAAATTGGAGAGCTTGATAAAGGTGATTTTGAGCATTACATGTTAAAAGAAATTTATGAACAACCGAAAACTATTGAAGAAACGTTTCGTGGCAGGCTAAAACCCGAGTATTCCGAAATTGTTCTCGGCGGGTTACTCAATGTATTTCCCAGAATTATGGAAGCTGAGCGAATTGTGATTGTGGGTTGCGGTACATCGTGGCACGCCGCTTTGATAGGGGAATATATGCTTGAAGAATATGCACGTGTTCCTGTAGAAGTGGAATATGCTTCAGAATTCAGATACAGAAAGCCGGTGTTAGGCGAAAAAGATGCGGTTATTTTTATTAGTCAAAGTGGCGAAACTGCCGATACTATGGCGGCTTTGCATTTGGCAAAGGAAAAAGGTGCTTTGGTTTTGGGAATTTGTAATGTGGTTGGTTCTTCACTTTCCCGCGAGACGGACGCCGGTGTTTACACTCATGCCGGGGTTGAAATTGGTGTTGCATCTACAAAAGCTTTTACTGCGCAGGTGACAGTGTTAACAATGTTTGCATTGAAATTGGCCAAAGCAAAAGGAAATATAAGTGAAGAAGAATATCAGCAACTGGTACAGGAATTATCAGAAGTTCCGGAGAAAGGAAAACAAATTTTGCAAAGTAATGATGCTATCAGGAAAGTGGCTGAAAAATATAAGGATGCAGTAAATGCACTGTATTTAGGGCGCGGATACTTATTTCCGGTGGCGCTCGAAGGTGCTTTAAAGTTGAAAGAGATCTCGTATATTCATGCAGAAGGTTATGCTGCCGGTGAGATGAAACATGGGCCAATTGCTTTGGTAGACGATAACCTGCCGGTAGTTGTAGTCGCCCCACACGACGCCTATTATGAAAAAATTGTAAGTAATATTCAGGAAGTAAAAGCACGAAAAGGAAACGTAATTGCTATTGTAACAGAAGGTGATGAGGGACTAAAGGGGATGGCTAATGATGTAATAGAGATTCCAAAATCGCATCCGGCTGTGGCTCCATTGTTAGCTGTTTTGCCGCTTCAATTATTTGCTTATCATATTGCCCTTATGAGGGGGTGCAATGTGGATCAACCCAGAAATCTTGCCAAATCGGTAACCGTTGAATAGATTAATGAAAAAACTCAGATAGATTGAATTTTTACAGCGAGATTGTTTTTACCGTTAATGGAATTTAGATGAACTGCTCAATAGGTATTTTGGTCGAATAAGTTTTACCATACAAATAATAAAGCATAGCTTTGGATAAAGAGTTAAATAATACCTAAAGATTATCCAAATAGCTAAAGCTAAATGAATTTAAGTACCGGCGAGAGGAAAGTAAAACTTTCAAAAATTATTATTTTTTGTGTTACAATCGTTATCGCTGTTCTTGTCATATCTTTTACTGTTGGGCGTGAGATGTACGAAGGAAGAAGTGATAGTATACTTTCATTTGGTGTAGTTCATTTTGCGGGATATCTTTTTTTTCTGTTAATGCCAGTCGAGGTGGCATTTGTGTATTATCTGTCGTTTTATAAAGAGATTGAATTAATAGGAGTTGCTTTGGGGACTGCTTTCGTAGCACAAATGATCGACTATTTTATTGGCTATTCATTTAGTTTGAAATTTATCCATAATTTCGTTGGAGAAAAACGGTTGGCAAAAACAGAAAAGCACATTCGGAAATATGGCAATCTTACGATCTTTATTTTTAATTTATTCCCACTTTCTTCGCCGGTAATTGCACTTGTAGCCGGAATGTTGAAATACAAATTTAAAGACTTGGTTATTTATAGTGTCGCCGGATTAATATTGAAATATGTGATATTAAGTCTGATATTCTAAATGTTACAGGCACTGTTTGGAGTTATTTTTTAAGGAAAAATTATCCACAAAGTATCAAACTTATTCCTGCCAGCGAAAAAGCTTTATATTTGCAACGAATTTTAAAAATTGAATTATGAAGGCATTTGTTTTTCCCGGTCAGGGAGCACAATACCCGGGAATGGGAAAAGATTTGTATGAAAATTCAGCAGAAGCAAAAGTTTTATTTGATAAAGCTAATGAAATTCTGGGTTTCAATATTACCGATATTATGTTTGCCGGGACTGTTGAAGACCTGAAACAAACAAAAGTAACCCAGCCCGCAATATTTCTACATTCTGTTTTGCTTGCAAAAACATTAAAAGATTTTTCGCCGGATATGGTTGCAGGACATTCTTTAGGTGAATTTTCTGCATTGGTTGCCAATGGTGTCTTAAGTTTTGAAGACGGTTTGACATTGGTTTCTAAGCGGGCTCAGGCGATGCAAAAAGCATGTGAAATTGAGCCTTCAACAATGGCTGCAATCGTTGGATTGGAAGACGACGTTGTAGAAGAAGTTTGTAAGAATATTGATGAGGTAGTGGTTCCTGCTAATTATAACTGTCCGGGGCAACTTGTTATTTCTGGTTCTGTTGCAGGTATCGACAAGGCTTGTGAAATATTGACTGAAAAAGGAGCTAAACGGGCTTTGAAATTGGTTGTTGGCGGTGCATTTCATTCTCCACTTATGGAACCTGCCCGCGAGGAACTCGCCGCAGCCATTGAATCCGCAATATTTAATGAGCCGGTTTGTCCGGTTTATCAGAATGTAGATGCAAAACCAGTTACCGCCCCTGAAACCATAAAACAAAACCTTATTGCTCAATTGACTGCGCCAGTCTGTTGGACTCAGACTGTTCAGAATATGATTGCAGATGGCGCTACATCATTTACTGAAATTGGTCCTGGCAAAGTATTACAGGGATTGGTGAAGAAGGTTGACCGCGCGGCGGAAACTTTTGGCGTGAATAATTTTGAAGCATAAAAAAACAAGAATATTTCATAAAAAAATCCCGGATTTTCCGGGATTTTTTTATGTCAGGTAACCAATGTTTTGTTTTGTAGCATCCTGTAAATTGTTGACTTTCCGATTCCCAGTTTTGATGCGACCAATCGTACATTATGGTTGTACTTATTCAGAAAATGTTTGATAATTTCGTTGTTGTATTCCTCTAGTGTTTTTTCATTTGCAAGAAGATTTTGTACGCTATCATCAACATTCATGTTTAGGTGGTTGGGTTTTATTACATCGCGGTTTGTCATTACACAGGCCAATTCCATTACCGCTTTTAATTCCCGGATGTTTCCGGGGAAATGATAGGCCAGTAAAACCTTTTTGGCTTCATCGGATATTGATTTTGGTTCCATATCATTTTCTTTGCAAAATTCATCGACAAAATATTTGGCAAGAAGTATAATGTCATTTCCTCTTTCACGGAGAGGAGGGAGTTCTATGGGGAGACCCAGTAAACGGTAGTATAAATCCTGTCTGAATTTTCCTTCTGCAACCAAATTCCCTAAATTTTTATGCGTAGCTGTGATTATTCTAACATCCAGTGGAATATTTTCAGATCCACCCAAACGGGTAACTTCCCGTTCCTGGATTACACGCAACAGTTTTGTTTGAATGGAAATATCCAAATCCGCAATTTCATCCAGAAATAGAGTCCCGTTATTGGCTTGTTCAAATTTCCCAATTTTTCTAAAATCTGCGCCGGTAAATGCACCTCTTTCATGACCGAACAGTTCACTTTCAACCAGCGTTTCCGGAATCGCAGAAACGTTTACAGCGACGAATGGTTTTGTGCTTCTTTTTGAGTTGTAATGAATTCCCTTGGCAACCAGTTCTTTACCTGTTCCTGTTTCGCCCGAAACTGAAACCGATATTTGTGTTTGAATGGCTTTTTCCATCAGTTCAAAAACATGGTCAATCTCGCGGCTGTTTCCTTTAATCAGTTTTCTGAAATTGTATTTTTCTTTTACGGCATCTTTTAATAGAATATTTTCATTCTTTAACTGATCTGTTTTGTAAATATTTTTAATGATATGACTCAGTTTCTCCCGCGTATCTGGTGCCTTCATAATATAATCGTAAGCACCACTTTTCATCAGTTCAATAGCAGTGGTAATATTTTCCTGAGCCGAAATTACAATTACCTGTGTGTCGGGCAGTTTTTGCTGTATTTCTTTCAAAACCTGCTGCCCGGTCATGTCTGGTAAAGTATAGTCAAGTGTAATAATATC
Source organism: uncultured Draconibacterium sp. (assembly GCA_963677235.2). Taxonomy (GTDB): domain Bacteria; phylum Bacteroidota; class Bacteroidia; order Bacteroidales; family Prolixibacteraceae; genus Draconibacterium. The sequence goes on from CAXXPP010000001.1 coordinate 825,332, forward strand.
TGGTTTTTCACCCAGATTTGCAATACAATCTCGACCATTGTAAAACACCTTTACCTGGAATTGATCGTTTACTAATTGTTTTTTTAGTACCTGAGCATAAAGCTCATTATCTTCAACAATAAAAATCTTGTAATGATTGTTAATTTTATGGTTGGGCATGTGTTAAAATTTTGGGTTTTTCTACTATTCCAATTCAATTCACTAAATTTTGTCTCAAAATAGGAATTTTTTCGTAATTTTTTCTCAATATGGAAGAAAAAAATGTTAATGGGAAATTTTTTCACTTTTAGAATTTACATACCACTGTTGATTTTTTTGTCTTAATTTTTTTTGTTGAAATATTGTGGAGGATAATGTAGCAATGGCTAAAATCACAATCGAATTTTACACGAGATTAAAGTTATTTTTTTTGTTATTCTGATAAACAGGGAATATCTTATCGTTTTCTGCTTTCAAATATTAATTTTATCAATGCAAAAAACTCGTTGTTTGAATAAATTTTCAAATTATAGAATTAGTATGAATTCAAAATAAAACAACAAAATAAAATGAAATATAAAGCTTTTCATAGGTTATCTTACGGATTATATATTATTGCTACTGAGTTGGATGGGAAGAAATATGGTTATATTGGAAACACGGCTTTCCAGGTAACTTCCAACCCTTCGAAAATTGCTATTAGTAGTCATAAAAAAAATGCATCAACAGAAAAAATTATCGAGAGTAAAAAATTTTCACTTTCAGTGCTGGCTAAGGAAGTGAATACTTCGCTAATTGGTGAATTTGGGTTTATGTCGAGTACAGATATTGACAAATTTAGAAACCTGAAAACGGAAGTTGCCCAAACAGGCGCACCAATTATAACCGATTCTTGTGTGGCATGGTTCGACTGCAAAGTTGTAAATACAGTTGATGTGGGCTCTCATATCTTGATTATAGGTGAGGTTTTGGACAGTGATATTATTTCGGGGGAGGAACCTTTGACATATGCGTATTACCGAGAAAAATACAAGATGTTATCACCTAAAAACTCACCTACGTATATTGAACGCGATACTCTTGACAAAGAAACAGAGCCTGAACGCGAAACAAAGGAACCAATAGAAAAAGAAAAGGAAAAAGGTTCCGGTTCGGATAATATGAGCACGTTCACTTGCACAATATGTGGGTTCAGGTATGATCCGGAAGAAGGAGACCCAACTATGGGGATTCCCCCGGGGACACCATTCGAAGATTTGCCCGACGATTACAAGTGCCCGATTTGTAATGCTTCAAAAGAGTATTTCAGAGAGGACTAGTAAATTATTTTAATCCCCAAAAATCAGAGAGTCTTGTGGGTGCCATCACAATAAGGTTTATTTCCTGTTTGTTTGCACCTGCAAAGCCAGGCATCTTTCTTTTCGTCAATTTTAAACATTACCGGTGTAAATTCAGTGCCTTTGTGAGAACCGTCGCAAAAAGGCTGATTGTTACTTTGTCCGCAAGCACACCAGAAATGAGTTCCGGGTTCTAAAGTGACTTTTATTGGGCTTTTGGCTGCAATTTTTGGCTTTGCCATAATTCAAAATTTAAAGGTTATTTTTTTTAGTTTTTCTCTTCCTTAAGATTTTTATATCTAAGATAACGAGAATCAAAGTTAAATCATATTTTATTGAAAATTCAATAATCATAATATTTATTTCATGACTGAAAGAGCAGTTTTTCATGGCAGATTTTTAGAAAGAATCGATGGTGGAGGCCTTCGAATTGTTTTCTGGTAAAATTCCTTTTCTTTTTCACGAAAAAGTTACTAAGTTTCACAATGTTTTGTAAACGAGATTTTTTTAAGTTGATTTTTTGAAAGTAAAATAAAGATGAAAAATGTAGTTCTTTGTCTGTTGATTCTTATTATCACGAAAACAGGAATAGCCCAAAATTTGGAAAAATTGTATGTTGGAACTTTCACTTCCGAAGGTGCCGAAGGAATTTACTTGTGTAATTTTGACCGTAAAACAGGAGATATTCTACTGGAAAAAACATTTAAAGCTATTGATGATCCGGCTTTTTTAAAAATATCACCGGACAGAAAATATATTTATGTGGGAAGCCGGACAGCTCAGAAAGTAGAAAAGAAAGGAGGTTGTGTTTGTGCATATAAAATAGAAAAGAACGGTGATATTTCATTTTTAAACAAGCAGTTTTCGCACGGCGATGAACCTTGTCATATTGATGTTTCTCCGGACGGGAAGTTTGTTTCTGCAGCTAATTATGGAAGCGGAACAACCGCGATTTTTCCTGTAAATGATGATGGTAGTTTACAACCGGCATCCTCAGTGATTCAAAATGAAGGATCGGGGCCTAACAAATCGCGGCAATCATCGCCTCATGCCCATTCCATGAAATTTTCACCATTTGATAACAGTGTATTTTCCGCCGATTTAGGAACAGATCATCTTAATTTATTTAAGCTTGAGGATGGAAAACTGGTTGAATCTGAACAGAGACTAGTGCAGATCCCGGCTGGCTCAGGGCCGCGCCATTTTGATTTTCATCCCAATGGTAAAATAATTTATTTAATTAATGAACTAAAATCTACTGTTTCAGTCCTGAAAAAAAACAATGGAAAATGGGAAGTGATTCAAAATGTTTCTTCGTTACCAAAGGATTTTAAAGGGGAAAGTTATTGTGCAGATATCCATATTTCAAATGATGCCCGTTTTTTATATGGCTCAAATCGGGGGCACAACTCAGTAACCATTTTTTCTATCAACGCAGATACACAAAAGCTAAAATTTTTAGGCACAGTAAGTTCGGAGGGGAATTGGCCTCGTAATTTTACATTAACCCCTGATAATAAATTTATGTTGGTGGCCAATCAGCATAGCGGGAATATAACGGTTTATAAAATGAATTCAGAAACCGGGTTCCCGGAGTTTACAGGCAAACAAATCCAGCTGGCATCACCAGTTTGCCTTGAGTTTCTTAACTAAGCTTTGAACTGATTAATTTGATAAACTCGCCTCTGGTGGCTTCTTTTTGAAATGCACCGGTAAAATCGGATGTTGTTGTGATGGAATGTTGCTTTTGAATTCCACGCATTTGCATGCAAAGATGTTGTGCTTCAATTACAACAGCAACACCCAATGGTTTTAATGTATCCTGAATACAATCTTTTATTTGGGATGTCAATCGTTCCTGTACCTGCAAACGGCGGGCAAAAACATCAACAACTCTTGCAATTTTGCTGAGCCCTGTTATTGTTCCGTTTGGAATATAAGCCACGTGCGCTTTTCCCAAAAAAGGTAAAAGATGGTGTTCACACATTGAATAAATTTCAATATCTTTTACAATTACCATTTGGCGATAATCTTCTTTAAACATGGCTGATTTCAAGATTTCAACCGGGTCAGTTTTATATCCCTGTAGTAGAAATTGCATTGATTTTGCTACTCTTTCAGGAGTTTTGTCCAGCCCTTCCCTGAAAATATCTTCGCCAACTAGCGAAAGTATATTTTTATAATTTTTTGAAAGCTCTTTAGTAATTGTCTCGTCAAAGTTTTCGATCTTTTCGTATCCGTTTGAAGTGTCAATTTTAGGTGAACCCATAATAATGTTGAATAAAATTTGACACAAAGATTAACTTTTTTTCATAAAATCAGTAAGAAAGATTATATGCTTTTTAGAAATGGGAATTTTACTGGCGTTTAAATTATGAAGATTTTAATTGTAGCGGCAACCTGGATGGAGGTAAAATTATTAGTCGATGAATTCGATTTTGTAGCAGAAAAAAGCCACTCTTTATTTGGATACAAATTTGCAGGAAATGAGATAGATGTTTTAATTGCAGGTATCGGAACAACCTTTACAACTTTTCATCTAACAACTACAATCCAGAAAAGTAATTATAACCTGGTTTTTAATATAGGAGTTGCAGGAAGTTATACAACAGACCTTAAAATTGGAGAGGTTGTAAACGTTTGTTCGGAAGAATTTGCAGACCTTGGAATAGAAGAAAAGAAGCAATTTCTTACCCTCTTTGAATCAGGATTTATGGAAATCAACGAATTTCCATTTGAAAATGGAATGTTAAAGGCATCCCCTTCTGATGGATTCATCAATCTTAATAAAGTTCGTGGAATTACAACCAATAAAGTTCACAGGGAAAAATCCAGCATTTCCGCAATCAAAGAAAAATTTTTGGCCCATGTGGAGTCGATGGAGGGCGCAGCAGTTTTGTATGTTTGTAATTGGTTTGGAATTTCATGTTACGAAATTAAAGCCATTTCAAATTATGTAGCACCAAGCGATGTGGCCGCCTGGAATATTCCTCTTGCCCTGGAGAATTTGAAACAAACACTTATTGAAGTTTTAACAAAAGTATCTGTTCCTGTCCATTGATTTTTCTATTTTTGTGCAACATTAATAGAACCGAATATTGGGGCTTATTTCCAAATTTCGAATTATTTGTGGAAATGATCGATAACGGAGTAGTATAAATATTTCCTAAACGAAGCAACCAAAACGGTGTTGTAGAAATCTCTATGATGTTTTTGTGAAAAAATTGAGGGTTAAGCAATAATTTGAGATTATGTTAGTTATAATAACAGCCACATTTTCAGAAAACAGATTTATTGCTGTACCAAACAAACCACTTAGTAGATGATAGTTATTACAGGAGCAGCCGGATTTATAGGCAGTTATTTAGTAGGGAGACTCAATCGAGAAGGGTATAAAGATTTAATATTAGTTGATAAAATTGACGACCCGCTAAAAGATTTTAATATTGTTAATAAGAAATATTTGAAATTTATCGATCGTGATAATTTTTTTAAATGGTTGATTAAACATGCTTCGGATGTTGACTTTATATTTCACCTTGGTGCACGAACCGATACGGTGGGGCAGGAGCCTGAATTGTACCAACAGCTAAATCTTATTTATTCGCAGCGACTATGGAATATTTGTTCCGAAATTCAGGTGCCGCTTTTATATGCATCTTCCGCAGCAACCTATGGAAATGGCGAAGAAGGATTCTCTGATGCGCATAAAAATATCCCGAATTTGAGGCCGTTAAATTTGTATGGCTGGTCGAAACAGGATTTTGATGTCTGGGCTTTAAAACAGGTGCGTACTCCAAAATTCTGGACCGGGTTAAAATTTTTTAACGTATATGGTCCAAATGAATATCATAAAAAAAGGATGGCTTCGGTTGTTCTTCATGCATTTGAAACTATAAGCAAAACCGGGAAAATGAACCTTTTTCGTTCGCATCATAAAGATTATCATGATGGAGAACAGTGTCGGGATTTTATTTATGTAGATGATATTGCTGATGTGATGATGTATTTTATGGAGCATCAGGAAAATATGGGGATTTATAATGTAGGTACCGGAAAAGCCAGGACATTTCTTGATTTAACAAGGTCGGTTTTTAAAAGTATGAGTTTAGCTCCTGAAATTTCGTTTGTAGACACACCGGTTGATTTACGAGGACGTTATCAGTACTTTACCGAAGCTGATATTCAAAAACTACGTGCCATTGGTTACACCAAATCTTTTACTGAACTGGAAGACGGAGTGGAAGATTATGTTGGGAAATATCTGTTGTCTGAGACCTGTTATTAAACCGGTATAGTTCCTTATTCTCAATATTATAATTTATTCAGAATGTTTTTATTTTTATAGAAAATATTCAGGATGAAAAAGATTCTTATTCATTTTGTTTTTTATATTATTATCGCAGGCAATATAATTGGTGAACTCGTTCTAGTTCAATATAGAACTTTGGATTATATTTTTAAGCCTTTAATAATGATTTGGATTGCCGGATATTTTCTTTTTCGAAGTAAAAATATCGACAGAAAGATAACAACTCTGGCATTTTGGGCTTTTCTTTTTTCCTGGATTGGCGATATATTGCTGATGTTCTCCAATAAAGATTTTATATTTTTTACCCTCGGGTTAGTATCTTTTCTGGTTACTCAAATCATTTATATTAACTTGTTTCTACGAACAATTAATTTGTCAGGAAAGAAGCCTTTTTTAAAAAAGAATCCCTTTTGGTTAATAGCTTACATTGCCTATGGTCTCGTTTTCTATATGTTACTTTATGAGCATTTGAACGCTGTCCTTAAATTGGCTATCCTTATTTATATGGTTGCACTTTTAGGCATGTCGGTAATGGCGTTAAATCGATCTGGAAACGGACATCCTGTAAGTTTTAGTTTCGTATTTACAGGCTCGGTTTTATTTGTTTTTTCGGATACATTAATAGGCATAAATAAATTTTTAGTGATAATACCGTATGACGGCATTTTTATAATGATTACCTATATTGGCGCCCAGTATCTTATAATGAAAGGAATTTTAAAACAGTATGAGTGAAAAATCACGGTTTTCGATTCGTACCTGGGCTATGGTTTGTTTTGAAATGATTTTATTTTCGAATTTAAAAATTGTTCAATAAATACCAGAATTGAAGAAGCCAGCAGAATTCCTGCAATACTAACAGGTACTGAACCTAGTTTTTTGAAGATGCCTTCATAATCCTGGGTAATGCTATTGGTATTTAGTCCGGGGATATAATTCGAAAACTCACTACCTGAACTTTCCGCTGTGGATGAAAATATGAACATTGCAACTATTAAAACAATAAACAAGCTCAGAATTATCCAGAATCCCTTTCCTAAGACCCGTTCTTTTTTTATTTTTTCTAAAAGCGATTCTTCCTGGAAAATTTGGTTCATTACTTTCATTGAGAAGCCTGAACCCGGCGATTCAAGTTTTACTGTTTTTAGTAATGATTTTAATTCTTTATCTTCTTCAAATGTTTTCATCTCATTAAAGTTGTTAAGTTGTATTAGATGCAACTCATGTTATAATATTGTATAAATTTCTTCTTTCAGCATATCATTCAAAATCGTGTAGAGTTTTTTTCTTGCTCTGTGTAACTTTACTTTTGCATTGCTTTCTGTTAGTTGAGTTATTTTGCTGATTTCCTCTATTCGTTGATCTTCAAAGTAATACAATAAAATCAATGTATACTCATCTTCGGGAAGCTTTTCAAGCGCCGCTTTTATTATTTTTTCCCTGTTTTCTTCCGGCACCCCGTCAAGATTAAAATCACTGTCTTCATCCTTAATTTCAAGATCATCGGAAGAAGTAAAATGCATTTTTCTTTTCCTTATTTCTGAAATACAATTGTTATAAGCAATCCGGTATAACCAGGTAGAAAATTTTGCTTTCCCTTTGAAACTGCTCAGCGATTTGAAAGCTTTTATAAAACTTTCCTGTGCCATTTCTTCAGCATCTTCGCGATTTTTGAGAACTTTTAATGCTATGGAAAAAACGATATCCTTATATTTTTCAACAATATAAGAATAGTATTGGGTTTGTCCCCCTTTTATTTTTTCAATATAGAAACTATCGTCTTTTTGTTCCATTTGTCGCTTTGACGAAAAAATATATTTCAGGTTACAATAATGTTCAAAAAATATTTTTTTTGGAAAAGTGTAACTGCTAAAACATTGTTGCGTCAAAAAGGCGAAAAGGAAAAAAAATAAACATTTAAAATTTAAATATCATGGAAGGAATATTTGTACCAATAGGATTTTTTCTGGCATTGTTCGCTATATTATATGTATACTGGACAACCAGAACAAAAGAACGTCTGGCATTAATTGATAAAGGCACTGATGCCGGAATCTTCAAAGGTGGAGAATCAAGATATGCTTTACTGAAATGGGGTATATTCTTAATTGCTTTGTCAGTAGGCGTGATTTCAGGATACGCTTTGTCGGAAGTTATAGATGAGGTTGCCGCATTCTTTACAATGATTTTGTTCTGTGGCGGTGTAGGGTTAATAGTTGCTTACCTGGTTACCAGTGCTTTATTAAAAAAGGAATAGCAAAGAGAAAATAAGACAATGAAAGGGGCGGATATAAACTTGTCCGCCCTTTTTGTATTTTTTGTACTACTCTGTATAATAATGTATCACTTTTTTTATAGCTTCTTTACAAACCGGACAAAATTCACCGGCTTCATTGCTTTTCATTCTACAATCGATATGTGGGCTGTAAATTCCCTTGTCCATGTACCCGCCACCTTCATAAACTCCAACTGTATTTTTATATTTTGCTTCACGGGGCGTTGGAACAGGTGTTGATTTTTCCAACATGTTTTTCCATTTTTTATCAAAATCTACAAGTGTAGTAATGTTGGGTTCCCAGGGTTCAATTTTGAGATTATAAAAATCTTCATAAGCAACTGAAGAAGAGTAGTATTCATCGGCAAGTCCGGCAAAGCCATGTCCGAATTCGTGTACAAAAACTTTTTTTGTTAATGTGTTGTCTGCGGTGCAAACTGTAATAAAATTATAAAAGCCACCACCACCGTATCTTTCGGTATTTACCAGTAAATAAATTTCGTCGTAGGGAACCTGCGCCGCAGCATCGTAAACTGTTTTCATGTCGCTTGTTGACAGATACCGGGGTAGGTCGAAAGTGTAAAAAGACGAATTGAAGTAGGTATTGTTATAGGTATGTTCGCCAGGTACGTCTGTTCCTGATTCAACAGACGGAGTTAAAACCGCTTTGATGTTAAAATTCTGTTTTTCTGATTTAAATGGCTCTTCATTAAATAGATAACCAGTTACACGTTTGGCGTCTTCAATGAATTTATTCATCTCATCTTTTGTATAACCTTCAGCAAGAATTACTATATCTACTTTCTTTGAAGGATCTCCGTTCTTTAGGATATCAACTGTTTCGAATATTGCCGGAGTTTCTTTTTGGACAAAGTAATTGTCGGGATCGATTTCAGTAGAAAATAATGTTTTAAAGCTTCCATCCCATTGTCGTGCTTCAATATCAAGTCTGAAGTTTTTCTTTGGATATGGGAAAATGGCTGCCTGGTAAAATGTTTTGTTTGTCTTTTTTGCCTCTGCAGTAGTTTGCCATTCCTGAAAAAGTGTACTAAATCCCTTGGAAAAAATCAGGCTGTTTGATTCAGTGTCAAAAACTCTGAAACGATACGATCCATAATTAAAGGGATCGATTAAATTGGTCTTTGTCCCACCCCAAAAAGGTTCTTCTTTCATTTGCTGGGGAAAAACCGTTACTTCTTTATTATTCCCTCCCAGAAGAAAATCGAAACGAAATGATTTGTTTTTAAAATACTTCTGAAAATCTGTTTGCGCACTGGTAAAAAAGGGGATAATAAGGATAAATAAGAGAATCTTCAATTTCATGTCGGATGCATTTATTATTTTTGGTCGAAAATTAAAAAATATCACCCGACAAAAACATGACATAGGATTTTATTTAACGTAAAGTTTTGAATTTTTCCTACGATGTTTTTATGTAATATAAAATTTTTCACGAATGAAAGCGATATACCGATATATTCTTGATTATGTGAGAGAGTTTAGCAGTATGGACTTTCTTGCAAAACCAGTTGCAGCATTAACCTGTATTATAATTATAATTATAGCCGCATGGTTGGCTCACTTTCTTACCCGCAAAATTCTGCTTCAGATTGTTTCACGCATAGCAAAACGTACAAAAACAATCTGGGATGATATTCTTATAAAAAATAAGGTATTTAAGGGACTGGCACATTTGGCACCTGCTTTTATATTGTATTTTTCTTCTGATTTCTCATTTCCCACTCTTCATCAGGAATTAAGTACTCTTGAGCCTTCAGTAATTGAAACCCTATCATTGGATTATTATTTGTCGCTTGCCGGATTTTTATTGATGATTTCGAGAATTTACTTTATTCTTATAATTGTTTTTGTTGCCAATTCATTTTTAAATGCTGTTCTTGAAATTTACAATACCACAGAATATTCGCATCACCGTTCAATAAAAGGATATGTACAGCTTATAAAGATTTTTGTGTTCTTTATGGCTGGCATTTTGGTTATCTCTATTCTTTTGGATAAGGATCCAACGGTTTTATTGGCCGGTCTTGGAGCCATGGCTGCAGTTTTGCTTTTGGTATTTAAAGATACCATTTTGGGGTTCGTGGCCTCCATTCAGCTTTCAGCAAATGATATGGTAAAAATTGGCGACTGGATTGAAATGCGCAGTAGAGGAGCCGATGGTACTGTTATCGATATTACACTGAATACAGTGAAAGTTCAAAACTGGGACAAAACTATTTCCACCATTCCAACTTATTCGCTTGTTGCCGAGTCGTTTAATAACTGGAAAGGAATGGAGGAATCTGGAGGAAGAAGAATAAAAAGAGCCGTGGATATTGATATGGCAAGTATAAAATTTTGCGATAAAGAAATGCTTGGCCGGTTTGAAAAATTTGAGATTATTCGCGACTATGTAAAAGAAAAGGAGCGGGAAATAACAGAATATAATGAAAGCAAACATATTTCAGAAGAAGACTTGATTAGCCGACGACGACAGACTAATGTGGGGATTTTCAGAAAATACCTGGAAGTTTATTTACACAACCATCCAATGATTCGTCAGGATCTGACTTTTTTGGTACGGCAATTACACCCAACAAGCAAAGGATTGCCAATTGAGATTTATGTTTTTAGTAAAGATATTGTCTGGGCAAATTATGAAGCTATTCAAGCCGATATCTTTGATCATATTTTGGCTGTTGTTCCTGAATTTGAGCTTAAAGTATTTCAAGAACCAACCGGAGCTGATATTTCAAGAGCAATCTCAAGGATTTGATTTATATATGTTGTTGGACATTTTACACTGCGAAAATGATAAATTATAACAAATGTCATGTTATTTAGCAGTGTAATTTATAATTTGCCAAAAAATCATACATTTGTTTTATAATTTGAAACCAGTTAATTTACAGAAGACTAAAAATGAATACAAAAGATTACCTTGAAATGGCGGCAGATATTGATGAACTTGATGAGAAGATATTAAGGCTAATCACAAAAAATGCAAGAATTCCGTTTTTGGAAGTTGCGCGGGAATGTGGTGTTTCAGGAGCAGCTATCCATCAGAGAGTTCAGCGGTTATTGAATATCGGAGTGGTAGCTGGGAGCGAGTTTGTTGTAAATCCTCAGAAACTGGGATACAATACTTGTGCATATATGGGAATTTATCTCGATAAAGCTAAATATCATACTCAGGTTGTTAAAGCATTGAGAGAAATTCATGAGGTTGTAGAATGTCATTACGTTACCGGACAATATGCTATTTTTGTGAAAATTCAAACAAAAACCAATAAACACCTTAAAAAACTCATTGACGAGGAACTGCAGGAGATTGAAGGAATAGCAAGAACTGAAACCTTTATTTCCCTTGAGATGGATTTTAAACGACAAGTTCCAATAAAATAAACAAAGGCTGTCCAATTTTTCTTTTTGGACAGCCTTTGTTTTCAGAGTTTTTCAGCTAATGCTTTTCCTGTATACGATTCTTTAACTTTCACCAGTTGTTCGGGTGTTCCTTCAAATACAAGTTTTCCACCTTTGTCGCCACCCTCTGGTCCTAAATCAATTATCCAGTCTGCCGATTTTATAATCTCCAGGTTATGTTCGATAATGATAATTGAATGCCCACGTGAAATAAGTGCATTAAAAGAATCAAGTAATTTTCTGATATCGTGAAAATGTAACCCAGTGGTAGGTTCGTCAAAGATAAACAAGGTAGGAGAATCTTTTTCTTTGGCCAGAAACGACGCCAGTTTTACGCGCTGACTTTCACCACCGGAAAGTGTACTCGACGATTGTCCCAATTTTATATATCCCAGGCCAACATCATGGAGAGGTTGTAACCGTTTTATAATTTTTTTCTCTGTCGATGAATTTCCTTTTGAAAAAAGTTCGATAGCCTGATTTACTGTCAGGTTTAAAACATCGTCAATATTTTTGTTTTTATAGTGAACATCCAGAATATCTTCTTTAAAACGTTTTCCACCACAACTTTCACAAACAAGGAAAACATCGGCCAAAAACTGCATCTCAACTTTAATTGTTCCTTCTCCCTGGCATTCGTCGCATCGTCCTCCATCAACATTAAACGAGAAATGTGATGGTTTTAATCCCTGAATTTTGGCCGCTTTCTGGTCGGCAAATAATTTTCTGATTTCGTCATATGCTTTTAAGTAAGTTACCGGATTTGAGCGTGACGATTTTCCAATAGGATTTTGATCGATAAATTCAATAGCATCCAGCATTTTATAATCGCCTAAAACAGCATCATGGTGGCCGGTTCGTTCCCCGTAACCACCCAGAATTTTTGTTAAAGCAGGGAATAGTATTTTTGAAACCAGAGAAGATTTCCCTGAGCCACTAACTCCGGTTATTACTGTTAACGTATTTAAAGGGAATGCTACCCGGAGATTTTTCAGATTGTTTTCACGCGCCCCTACAACTTCAATCGAGTTTGTCCATTTTCTTCTTTGTTTTGGCACCTCAATTTTTTCTACTCCGGTTAAATATTTTGTGGTTAAACTTTCTGGTTTTGATTGTAATTCGGAATGACTGCCCTGAAAAACAACTTCGCCTCCGTGTTGCCCGGCAAAAGGACCGATATCGATGATTTCATCGGCGGCACGAATAATCTCCTCATCGTGTTCAACCACAAAAACAGTGTTTCCAATCTTTTGTAAACGTCGCAGAACTTTAATTAAACGGTCGGTATCCCGTGGATGAAGCCCAATACTGGGTTCATCTAAAATATATAATGAGCCAACTAAACTGCTACCTAGTGAAGTTGCAAGATTTATGCGTTGAGATTCGCCACCTGAAAGCGTTGATGATAACCGGTTAAGGGTAAGATAGCCTAATCCGACATCGCATAAAAATTCGAGGCGGTTGTTTATCTCAATCAGGATGCGTTTTGCAATCTCTGTTTCGTGATGGCTTAATTGAAGCTCATTAAAAAATATCTGTAGTTCTGATACGGGCATTAATACCAGTTCCTGCAAAGACTTTCCTCCAACTTTTACATAACCTGCTTCTTTTTTTAACCTGCTTCCTTTACACTCAGGACAGGTTGTTTTTCCACGGTAACGCGAAAGCATTACACGGTATTGAATTTTGTAGCTTTTTTCTTCCAGGTATTTAAAAAAACGATTTAACCCTTCAAAATATTTGTTTCCGGTCCAAAGCAGAAACTTCTGTGCTTCAGTTAATTCGTAAAAAGGTTTATGAATGGGGAAATCAAACTTTTCAGCATTGTAAATCAACTGATCTTTCCATTCGCTCATTTTTTCTCCCTTCCAACAAGCAATTGCGTCTTGATAAATTGACAACGACTTGTTGGGAATAACCAAATCTTCATCAATGCCTATAACTTTTCCATAACCTTCACAGGTTGGGCAGGCACCTACAGGGTTGTTAAAACTGAACATGTGAACGGTTGGCTCTTCAAATTCAATTCCGTCGGATTCAAAAAGACTGGAAAAAGACTGCGAAAGTGTTTTGCCGTTTAGAAAGACTTTTACAATACATTCTCCATGCCCTTCATAAAAAGCGGTTTGCACCGAATCGGCAATTCTGCTCTGCGTTTGTTCGTCATTCTTAACAGCAATCCGGTCAATAACAATGTTGCAGTTTCCGTTGCAAGAAGATTCTGTTCCTGATTTTAAGATTTCATCAATTCGTTTTATCTCATCGTTTACTTCAAGCCTTGAGAAACCTTGTTGCATTAAAAGTTCGGCTTCTTCTTCCAGGCTTCTTCCGTTTTTTTGTTTTAAAGGAGAAGTAACAATTAACTTTGTGTTAGCCGGAAATGATAAAATATAGTCTACGACATCGGTTACGCTTTGCCTGGAAACTTCTTTGCCTGAAATTGGCGAAATCGTTTTGCCAATTCGTGCATAAAGTAATTTCAGGTAGTCGTATATTTCGGTAGAAGTTCCAACTGTAGACCTTGGATTTCTGGTATTAACCTTTTGTTCGATAGCAATAGCTGGCGGTATTCCTTTAATGAAATCAACCTCTGGTTTATTAATTCGTCCAAGGAACTGCCGTGCATATGACGAAAGACTTTCAACGTATCTCCTTTGGCCCTCGGCAAAGAGCGTATCAAAGGCAAGTGAAGATTTTCCGGAGCCTGATACACCAGTGACAACAATAAATTTGTTTAGAGGAATTTTAACACTGATGTTTTTTAAATTATGCACCCTCGCGTGCTGGATTTCTATATATTTTTGAGATTTACTATTTGGCATATTTGCGTTCAAAACCTAATATTTTGTAAAAAAACTTGTATTTTTCGTTTAAAAGTAGCATTTTTGAATCGGACAAAATTAAACAAATTGTTTTACATCATTAAAAAGAATCGCCTATAGGAAAACTTTACTTTTTGTTTACAATTAAATAGAAGGTAATGTTCATGACAAACACGCTGAACGATAATGAACTCGTTCAAGAATTTATTCGAGGCGATCAAAATTCACTGGAAATTTTAATACGTCGACACAAAAACAGAGTATTTTCATATATTTTGTTAATTGTGAAAAATCAGGAATTGGCTGAAGATATTTTTCAGGAAACGTTTATAAAAGTAATCCGTTCGCTGAAAAGAGGGAAATATATTGAAAACGGAAAATTTGTTTCCTGGGTGCTGAGGATATCACATAACCTGATTATTGATCATTTCAGAAAAGAAAAGCTAAAAGGGACAGTGTCAAACGACAGCACAGAAGTTGATATTTTTAACTCGCAGAAATTTTCTGAAGCTACTATTGAAGATCAGTTGGTTTATGATCAGATTTTATTTGAAGTGAAAGAACTGATTAATGAATTGCCTGAAGATCAACAACAAGTAATTTATATGCGCCATTATATGGGGCTTAGTTTTAAAGAAATTGCTGACCAGACAGATGTAAGTATTAATACAGCTTTGGGGCGGATGAGGTACGCTTTAATTAACCTCCGAAAACTCATAGAAAAGAAGAATTTAATACTAACAAAAGTTTAACTTTTGTTAACACAATATTAATGTGGAGGGGGCGTTCTAGTTAAAATTAATTTTTAAAGGATGCCTATGAATAACGTTTCTACATTGATTTATTTTGTTAATAATTTTCAGACTGATTCTGAATATTTTGAAGAAGAAAGTTTGAACACAACTTTTATGACAAAGATGGAAAATTCGGAAGTTGGACCATCTGAACAGAGTATTGAAAATATTATGGATTTTGCCCGTTCATACGAGGTGCTTGAAACCAAAGAAACGGGTTACGTCGAAATGATTTTGAATTAGAATAGAGGCACTTTAAACGGGTGCCTCTTCTTTTTTTATGGTTGACGTAAATCTTAGAATCAAATATCCAAGTAATCCGGCAATAAACGAACCAATCAAAATTCCCATTTTGGCTGAATTTATCAATGTCGGTTCGGTAAAGGCGAGATTATTAATAAATAGTGACATTGTAAAGCCAAGTCCTCCTAAAAAAGAAATCCCTATTAATTGCTGAATGCTGACATGCTTAGGTAATTCAGCTATATTTAATTTTATTGCCAGAAGTGAAGAAAGGAATATGCCAATCGAATTTCCGGCAACCAGGCTTATCGCTAAATTGATTGATAATGTGAAATTTGCATCTTCAGAAAAACTGAAAACAACCCCGGCATTTGCTAACGCAAAAAGTGGCATGATTAAATAGGAAACCCAGCCATGTAAACGGTGCTCAAGGTATTGAAGTGGGGCAGCTGTTTTTTCTGTTATTTCTTCCATGTCGTCAATCACTTCCAGTTGTCTGTGGGTTAGTACCGATTTCTCTCCATTATTTTTGCAGTCTTCCATAAAAGTTTCCAGGTTTTCTTTTCCCTTTTTATAAAAAGAGTGAGTGTCTGTTTCTCTCCGTAATGGAATAGTGAGTGCCATTAATACTCCTGCAATTGTTGAGTGAATACCGGATTTTAAAAAAAGTACCCACACAACAACTCCCAAAACAAAAAACAGATATTTGGAATAAAATCCACGAAATGACAAAAAAGTAAGTAATGCAACAATTGCAACACCGACTCCGATATAGAGCCACACTAAGTTTGAGCTATAGAAAAAAGCAATTATTAGCACTGCTCCCAGATCGTCAATTATCGCAAAAGCCATTAAAAAGACTTTTAACCCATTTGGAATCCTGTTGCCTAAAACTTTGAGGATTCCGAGAGTAAAAGCAATGTCAGCCGCAATTGGGATTCCCCATCCTTCAGCGCCTGGCTGTCCCACATTCAGAAGTGTAAACATAACTGCAGGCACAATCATTCCTCCAACAGCTGCAAAAATTGGTAATGATGCCTTTTTTACCCTGCTGAGTTCACCGGATAAAATTTCACGTTTTATTTCCAATCCAATAAGAAAAAAGAATATGGCCATTAATCCGTCATTAATCCATTTTAAAATAGGCTTGGAAAGTTCAAAGCCTGGAACTGTAATGGTAATATAATTATCCCAAAATCCCAGAAATGATTCCTTTAGCGGGCTATTGGCAAGAATTAAAGCCGAAATGGTTGCCAGAAATAAAATTATGCTGCTCGATGTTTCCAGTCGGATGAATTGATTTAAAGGTTCCTTTATTAATTGAATCGTTTTCTTCATTGATATATTTTTTGAGAATAACCGAGTAACCGGGTAAAAGTTTAGTCGGAATACAATTTTTGCTCAAGTTAAAAAAATTGACTAATACTCTTGTTTCTATGTGTGAAATAAATTATTTTAGTGATATTATTTTGATATCATATTAATTTATATTTAATGTCATGGAAAAACAGTACTCTGCATTGTCGGGTTATTTGTTCCTTTTTTTGGAACTTGTCATCCTGGGTTTAGTTATAATGGGTTTTTTATGGGGAATAATTATTGCGTCAGTTGTTCTTATTCCGGTTTTTATTCTGGTTATCATTGGGTTTACCGTTGTTGATCCTAATCAGAGTTGCGTTATGGTTTTGTTTGGAGCGTACAAAGGAACCATTAAAACAAACGGTTTTTATTGGGTAAATCCTTTTTTTGTTCGGAAAAAGATTTCGCTCAGAGCCCGGAATTTTGATAGTGAGACTATTAAGGTAAATGATAAACTGGGAAATCCGATTATGATTGGTTTGGTTTTGGTTTGGAAAGTAGAAGATACCTATAAGGCCGCCTTTGGTGTGGATGAATACGAGCATTTTGTTGTCGTTCAAAGTGAGGCAGCGTTGAGGAAACTGGCCGGATTGTATCCTTACGATAATATTGAGGATGAAAATGCAAAAGTTACTCTACGTGATGGGACAGAAGAGATAAACACCGAACTGGAACGTGAAATAATAGAAAGGCTTGATATTGCAGGGATTCACGTAATAGAAGCACGAATCAACCATATAGCATATGCCCAGGAAATTGCCCAGGCTATGTTAAAAAGACAACAGGCAACTGCCATTGTTGCAGCTCGTTACAAAATTGTAGAAGGAGCGGTTAGTATGGTTGAAATGGCGCTGGATGAGTTGAGCCAAAAGGAAATAGTTCAATTAGATGAAGAGAAAAAAGCGTCAATGGTCAGTAATCTGATGGTGGTTCTTTGTGGAGACAAAGACGCTACACCAATTGTAAATACAGGAACTTTATATTAGCAAAATGGCCAAATTACTTTTTAGCGAGGAGCAACATTATACACTATGGTGGGTTGTTGTAATTTGGATTCTTGCCTTATTCGCTGTTTTGGTTCCTTTTCTTTACGGCATTGATACGCAGGGGGTGCTAAATAAATCCTTGGGCGAAAATTCTTTAAATACGGAAGGATGGCTGATAACAGGAATATTTTTAGGTTTTCCGATTTTATTCATTGTTCTTGTAATGGCGCAAATAAGATTAAAAACCAAAATTACGACAGACGGAATATGGATTGCTTATCCGCCAAAGTTCAAAAAGTGGAAGATGATAAGCCCGGAAGAAATTAAAAATTATGAAATAAAAACCGTTCGGATTATCAGGCTATATGGAGGTTACGGTATTCTTTTCCGGAGGAAATACGGGAAAGCATATATTTTGTCGGGCAATACAGGGTTACAGCTATATCTCAAAAACGGGGGAAAACTCTTAATTGGAACAAATAAGAAACAGGCTATACAATACGCGATGGAGAAACTTATAAAAAGAGAAGAATGAGAATGCAGGAAATGAAGAGAGAGAAAAGCCTGTCCGGTTTTAGGCGAAAAATTAAAATATTTCTTTTTTTAATGGCTATTGAAACTTTAGTGACGATAGTAATTTTTGTAATATCTCAGCTTTTTTAAGAAACAAATATCAGTGTTTTAAGAAGAGGAGTAAACATGTCAAAGAAAAAAACATTTGTATTACGCATAAATCCTGAAATGATGGAGGCAGTTGAGAAATGGGCAGCTGACGATTTTAGAAGTATTAATGGCCAGTTGGAGTGGATAATCCATAATGCTCTAAAAGAAACAAAACGATTAAAAAAGTAGTAGTTTGGAATAGGAAAGTAATTCTGAAGAAGATTGTGATACAAATATTCCGAACTCATAATATTTAAGTTATGAACCAAAGAACTTACACATGTCCCAAATGCGGGAACCATAGGGCAGATGTTGATCGGATAAGTACTACCGGTCCTGGTTTTACCAGGTATTTTAATATTCAGAACCGGAAGTTTACCGCGGTTTCCTGCTCTAGTTGCGGATATACCGAGTTTTACCGTGGAGCCCGTTCAAGCGGAGCCGGCAATGTACTTGATTTTATAACAAACTAAAGATTGGTTTTCTGCTTTAACCCCGATTCAATAATGGTTCCGGATTCGTGATATTTGATTTGAGCAGGCTTTCCTTTGATTATTTTCAATCTCTTTTCTTTGCGAATATTGAAGGCTTTTAACTTTACTTTAAATCCACCGGAGAAAAATTTCCTCAATAGGCATTCATCATAAAATGCATTATTTTTGGGTGAATTTTAAAACTGAATCAAAAAATATATCAGAATGAATATTAGTGCATTACAAAAAGAAAGGGCTAAATATCAGCCTAAACTTCCAAAATCCTTGGTTGGAGCAGTAAAACTTGTTGAAGGCGCAAAAACTGAATCGGTTGCCGACCAGGAAGAAATCGCAAAATTATTTCCGAATACTTACGCAATGCCTCTGATTACTTTCGAAGAAGGTGGAGCAAAAGAAAAACCGGCTATTAATGTAGGAGTTATTCTTTCAGGAGGACAAGCTCCTGGTGGACATAATGTAATTTCAGGTATTTTCGATGGAATTAAAAAAATTAATCCGGAAAGCCGTTTGTATGGATTTTTAGGTGGACCCGGCGGACTGGTTGACCATAATTATATTGAATTAACCGATGAATTTATTGACGAATACCGTAATACAGGCGGTTTTGATATTATTGGTTCAGGTCGTACAAAACTCGAAGAAGAATGGCAGTTTGACAAAGGTTTGGAAATTGCTAAAGAATTAGATTTGAATGCCCTTGTTATTATAGGAGGAGACGATTCAAATACAAATGCATGTGTTTTGGCAGAATATTATGCAGCAAAAAAAGCAGGCGTTCAGGTGATTGGGTGTCCCAAAACAATTGATGGCGATCTGAAAAATGAAATGATTGAAACATCATTCGGTTTTGATACCGCAACAAAAGTATATTCTGAATTAATTGGTAATATTCAGCGCGATGCAAATTCAGCAAAAAAATACTGGCACTTTATAAAATTGATGGGACGTTCTGCTTCACACATTGGTTTAGAATGCGCACTAAAAACACAGCCCAATATTACATTGATTTCTGAAGAAATAGCAGAGAAAAAGCAAACGCTGGAAGAAATTGTAGAATACATGGCTGAGGTGGTAGCAAAACGCTCGGCAAATGGTGATAATTTTGGAGTCGCTTTAATTCCTGAAGGATTAATTGAGTTTGTCCCTGAAATGAAAGTTTTAATTTCAGAACTAAACGACCTTCTGGCTGAAGGTTCTGCAACTGATAAAGAATTTAAAGCACTTGAGAAAGAGCAACAAAACGCTTGGATTGCAGGTCATTTATCAGCTGATTCTGCAAAAGTTTTCAAATCGCTTCCGGTTGGAATTGCAGCCCAGTTAACTTTAGATCGTGACCCACACGGAAATGTTCAGGTTTCGTTAATTGAAACTGAAAAACTGTTGGGTGAAATGGTAAAAGGTAAACTGGCAGAAATGAAAAAAGCAGGTAACTATGCAGGCAAGTTTGGCACTCAGTATCACTTTTTTGGATACGAAGGTCGTTGTGCAGCTCCTTCAAATTTTGATGCCGATTATTGTTATTCGCTGGGATATACGGCGTCAGTTCTTATTTCAGAGGGAAAAACAGGATACATGTCATCGGTTCGTAATTTAACATCTCCGGCAGATGAATGGATTGCAGGAGGAGTTCCGGTTACTATGATGATGAATATGGAAAAACGTCACGGGCATATGAAGCCGGTTATCCAGAAAGCATTGGTTGAACTTGATGGCGCACCATACAAATTCTTTGTTTCAAAACGTGAAGAATGGGCATTTTCAACACAATTTATTTATCCTGGCCCAATTCAATATTTCGGACCTTCGGAAGTATGTGATTTAACCACGGAAACACTAAAATTTGAAAAGGCATAAATTCATAAAAAACAAATAATAGAAAACCTTCTGTTCTTTTTCGGGCAGAGGGTTTTTTGTTTCAGGAAAATTTTCTGCTTTGGCAAACGTTTATCCAAAATTAGAAACCATTTATTTTGATAAGGTATTGACATTGGAAAAAGATTTTTTTGTATTAAATTGTATCAACAAAACAAGCTAAAATGAAAAAACTGGTGTTATTAGTTTCTGTGGCAGGATTATTATTTTCATGCCATAATTATAAGGAAGATGCTGAAAAGTTAAATGTAACTATCGACAGTTTGAAATCGCAAACTGAAATGAAAGATTCATCGATTGTTGGCTTTTTGAATGATTTTAATGAGATACAGTCAAATCTCGATTCAATAAAAAAACTGGAAGATTTGGTGACGGTACAAAAGGCACAGGGGCGCGAAATGTCTTCCCGGCAGAAAGAACTGATAATGGATGATATCGCGTTAATTAATAATTTATTACAGGAAAATAAGGAATTAACAGCATCGCTTCAGAAGAAATTAAATAACGCCAATTTCAGGGTTGGAAAATTACAGGGAATGGTTACGGAATTTGAGAAGATGGTTAGTAACCTCGAAGGGCAAATCAAACAAAAGGATGAAGAAATACTTGCTTTAAACGGAGAGATTCAGAAATTGAATTTTGATATTAGTTCCTTAAATCAGAGAATTGCTGTAATAGAAGATGAAAGTAAACAAAAAACAGAAAGAATTGAATCGCAGACACAGCAGTTAAATGCAGCCTACTATACATACGGAAGTAAAAAAGAACTAATGGATAATGGGGTTATTGTACAAACCGGTGGATTTTTGGGAATTGGGAAAAACGCTGACGTAAAGGAGGATTTTAACCGTGATTATTTTACAAAAATTGATATCCGTGAGTTTAATTATATTCCTTTATTGGTAAAAAAAGCGGAAGTCATATCTGTTCATCCCGCTGGTTCGTTTCATATTTCAGGAGAAGACCATGCAGATACACTTTTTATTGATAATAAAGAAGAATTTTGGAAAGCGGCCAAATACCTGGTTATTCAGACCAAACAATAAAATATACAAAGTTTTAGAAAATAAACCTGACAGAAATAGCTGCTTCGTCGCCCCAAAAACCGGTGTAGTCAACAAAATTGATTCCGGGTTTCCAGTCTAATCCAATATTGAACGGAATAGTTTCAATGTTATACTCAATTCCTATAATTCCATCAATGCCAATTACGGTATAATTCCCTGCGTGGTCAAACCAGTAGTCGTTTTTGTTCCCGTCCCAAAAACCAATATGACCACCAAAACCGTAATACCAGTTTAGTCGTGGAGTGTCAAATGCATTTGCATGGATTTCATATAATCCTGTAATATTAAAGCCGTCCCAACGCGTGGCAAGCAGTCCTTCTAAAGCGGTTTCTCCTGTAATAAAATGTTTAATAGTTAATCCATTTGAAGGGCCTCCTCGCAACCCAATTCCGGTGTTGTATTCCTGCGCATTTGTATGAAAAGCTGCTGAAATAAGAATGGCAATTACAAATATTATTTTTTTCATAACAACTGTTTTTTGTAGATTCATTTTAAGTTGAACATAGTTGAACCGAAATTAGTTACATGTTTTTTCCATTAACCAGGCCATATTTTCACCCAGGGTTTTTATCGTGTTAATTCCTTCCGTATCCTTTAATACGTCTCCGGGATCTCGGCCAACAGCAAAGTTCCAGTACGATGACCCGGGTACAATCATTTGGTTAATCAGAAAAAAGTTATTTATCGATTCGAAAGCATGTAAAGCTCCACCCCGTCGAACAGCAATAACGGCGGCAGCAACTTTTCTTTTCAGTAAATGTCCGTTTGCCCTGGTTACATAACCTGCAACATCAATTAACGCTTTTATTTCAGTTGTTACATCTGCAAAATATACAGGTGAACCAATAATAATTCCATCGGCTTCCACCATTTTTTCGATGCAATAATTTAAATGATCATTTTTTATATGGCACCTGCCGTTCTGAGTTTCTTTACATTTTAAGCAAGCAGTACACCCGTGAACTGGTTTGTTTCCCAGTTGAATTACTTCGGTTTCAATACCTTTTTCTTGAAGAATCTTCAATACTTCGTTAATTAATAAAACTGTATTCCCGTTTTTCCTTGGGCTTCCGTTAATGGCAACTACTTTCATTGAATAAAGGTTAGAATGTATTATATAAAGTGATTTTACATAATATTATTTTAATACAATATTAATGGTTTTTTATTTTACTGGCCAAAAACATAAGAGATAATATTCGCTCCCATTTTGAGAGCTTTTTCTCTTGTTTCAAAAGGGTCTTTATGCACAGCTTCATCTTCCCAGCCATCGCCAAGGTCAGCTTCATAGGTATACAAGCAAACTAATCTGTCATCTATAAACAATCCAAATGCCTGTGCGCGTTTTCCGTCGTGTTCATGGATTTTAGGTAATCCTTCAACGAAATCATACTTTTGGTGAAAAATTGGGTGAGAAGGGGGCAGCTCAATAAATTCTTTATTGGGAAAAACTTTTTTCATTTCCCGCCGAAAGTATTCATCTATTCCGTAATTATCGTCGCAGTGTAAAAAACCACCACCTTCGAGGTACGTTCTTAAAATTATTACATCGCTTTCCGAAAAAATGACATTTCCATGGCCCGTTAGTTCTACGTACGGGAAATTAAAAATTTCCGGGCTTCCAATTTCAACGGTAGAAGGTTCGGGGTCAATATTTGTATTTAAGTTTTGATTGCAAAATTTGATTAGATTGGGAAGTGCAGTGGGGTCGGAATACCAGTCTCCACCACCTTTGTATTTTGCCAGTGCGATTTTAACCGCCTGGTTTTGCGCGAATCCGGAAATCGCAAAAAGGATAAAAACCAAATTCAAAAAATACTTCATGGCTTTTCTATTTTTTCGAAAAATACAATTCATTGCTGAAAATAAAAACTAATCATTTACCAGATTTACAATATGGCAGGCCACCACGCCTGCAGTTTCAGTTCTTAACCTGGAACTTCCCAATGAGATTTCTCTGAACCCATTCTCCTTTGCCAGCCCAACCTCTTCTTCGCTAAAATCTCCTTCCGGGCCAATAAGAATTAATATATCTTTGTTTTTGTTAATTTCATTTTTCAGGTGGCTTTTTTCACCTTGAATACAATGAGCAATAAATTTGTTTTTAGTTGTTGAGCCTGAAATGAAATCCCTAACAGATGTTAGTTTATTCAAAACGGGCAAATAAGCTTTTACCGATTGCTTCATCGCGGAAAGTATGATTTTCTCTAACCGTTCAGGTTTTATTACCTTTCTCTCTGAATGTTCTGAAAGAATTGGAGTAATTTCGTCAATACCAATTTCTGTGGCTTTTTCCAGGAACCATTCAAAACGGTCGATATTTTTAGTGGGCGCGATAGCAATGTGCAATTTGAAAGTTTTCTTTCCAAATTCTTTTTCTGATTTTAGAACCGATAATTTACAGTTTTTAGGATTGTCGTCCAGAATTTTAGCTTCATAAAACCCGCCTTTTCCATCTACAATCCTAATGGGATCGCCTTTGGAAAGACGGAGAACTTTAACCGCGTGTTTCGATTCTGTGGCATCAAGTGAAACGACTGAACCGGAGACCTCTGGTATATAAAAAAGTTGCATGTTTTTTTGCTATTTGAATTGTCCCAAATTTACATATTAAAAGTTTGAACTTAAATAAATGCTTGATAAAGTTGCTTCGCTTCCTTTTTAGAATAGTTCTACACTGAACCGGAAGAGGATTTTTTATCAAATTTGAATGTTTTATATAAGTATGCCATCGAGGGCAAAATAATAAGTACACCAACAATTAATGCAATAAATAAGTAGAATTGAACTTGCTGCGGTGCGCCCGAATTTTGTAATGTAATGTCAGTGTCTCCGTTAATTTTCACCAATACAGGGAACTGAATGGCAAACCATCCGGTTACGATCATTGTTGTTTGGAACCCGGCAATAATCCGAAGCAAGTTGCGCTTGTGTTTATCCAGGTTTATCCATAATAATGGTAAGGCCAGAGTGGCCAGTATTATACTTACTATGCTTACCGGTGAATGATAAAATTCATAAAACAAGTGATGATTACTAGCCTCTGCGGCAACAAAAACCATCGCTCCCACAATTACCAATGCAATAATTAACCGTTTAGCAATGCGTGAAAAATAATGAATATATTCTGTTTCTTTTAGTTCACTAACGGTGAAGATTCCGGCAAGGAAAGCAAAAAGCAAAACAAGAAATATGCCCATGCTCATTGAAAACCAGTTGAACCAGGGATGAATATAAACACTATAAAAATTATTGTGATAGTTCAGAGAAATTTCTCCCAGAATTACACCTCCCAGAGTTACACCAAGAAAGAAGGTGGTAAATAAACTCGAATATTGAAATATGGAAGAGTATATTGCTTTTGGAGTTGCCTGGTCAATATCGTAATGGCGGAAAGTAAATGCCGACCCCCGAAATATTATTCCCAGTAAAACCAGAAGAACAGGTATATGTAAAGCCGTTAATATGGTGGAATAAACCAGAGGAAATCCAACAAATAAAATAACCACTACTAAAATAAGCCATACATGATTTGCTTCCCAAACCGGAGCAATGGCTTTGGAAACAATGCCGGAAGCTTTTCCTTTTGTGATGAGTTCCAGGATTCCTCCTCCAAAATCAGCGCCCCCCAATAAAACATACAGCAAAAGGCAAACTATCAGGATCGAAAAATTTATTTCAGTCATTTGGATAAATATTTAGAGTGCAAAACTTTTATTTGACGGCTTAGAAGCCAGATTACGATAAAACTCAGAATGAGGTAAACGGCTGATATTGTATAGAATGTGTACTGAATTCCGGGCATTGGCGTAAGCGAATCTTTTGTTTTCATAATGCCATAAATGATCCAGGGTTGACGACCAACTTCCGTTACAATCCAACCTGCTTCAACGGCAATAAAACCAAGGGGGGTGGCAATTCCCAGCATTTTCAGCCACCACTTTTTTCCCAGCCAGTGTTTCCATTTGAATGTTCCAGCCCAAAAGATGAAAGCAATTAGCATTAAAAACATCCCAATTCCAACCATTAGCTGGAAAGAATAATGTGTTATTGGAACAGGTGGCCATTCTTCTTTCGGAAATTCTTCGAGGCCTTTTACTTCTGCATTAAAATTACCATGAGCAAGGAAGCTTAGGAAGCCAGGGAGTTTTATGGCATATTTTACCTCCCGTTTCTCAACATCGGGAATTCCGCCAATAATAAGCGGCGCATTTTTTTGTGTTTCGAAATGTGATTCGAAGGCCGCGAGTTTGGCCGGTTGTAGTTTTGCTACATTTTTTGCTGCTAAATCACCGCTGAGCGGCTGCAAAACAGCGGCAACAGATGCAAAAGCCAGTGCAATGGAAATTGCCTTAGCATGTATTTCCAGTTTATTCTTAAGATAAAGGACGGCATGGACCCCGGCAACAGCAAAACCTGTGGCCGAAAACGCTGCAATTGTCATATGATGAGCCTGTGCAAACCAGGCTTTGTTGAACATCGCTTTTACCGGATCTATATTTTCAGCCTGCCCGTTTACCCAGTCAAATCCGGAAGGAGCATTCATCCACGCATTGGCAGAAACTACAAAAATGCCGGAAAGAACTCCAGCTATTCCAACCACCATTCCGGTATAAAGATGTACCCATTTATTTAACCGGTTCCAACCATATAAGAATAGCCCTAATGCAATGGCTTCAAGAAAAAAAGCGGTACCTTCCCAGGAAAAAGGCATCCCAAAAATGGGACCTGCATGTTCCATAAATGTGGGCCATAACATTCCAAGTTCAAAAGACAACACTGTGCCTGAAACTGCGCCAACAGCGAAGAAAATGGCTACTCCTTTTGCCCAGGCTTTCGCCAAATCGAGATAAACAGGGTTATTTGTTCTTAACCATTTCCACTCGGCCAGAAACATAAACCAAGGCATAACCATTCCTATACAAGCAAAAATAATGTGAAACCCCAGTGAAACCCCCATTTGCATTCTGGCGGCCATAAATGCATCCATATCTGTTTTCTGTTTTAATGTTAAATAAAGTAATTACCATTTCAACACACAAAGTGCTTTTCGGTTTGATAAATTTTTAGGAAATAAACAGAATTTTCAACTGAGATTATAAAGCGGCAGATATTTTTATTCTTTTAGAGAATCAGAAAATAAGATTACTGATTTCATTTCCGATTCGTTTCTCATAAAAATAAGTCCAGGATGTTGGTGTTTTGTTCAAAATATTTCATTGTGTTGATTTTTGAGTATGTTGAAGAGCAAAATAAAATTTATGAACCACATTTCATTATTTTTTGTTAGTATTTAGTAGTTGTTGTTTTACAATAAGTTAACCAGGAAGTATATGGCTAACAAGTGTACTAAAAAGTTGAAAGTTCGGGTGTTCATAGAAAAACTCTGCATTTTTTTTAAGGTCAAGAGTATTGTGATTATTTCTTATTTAGTGATTTCCTGTTCTCCTAAAACAACAAATATTGAATTACCCGTAGAATCGCCCGATAATTTCTCCTATACGGGAGAAGCCTCTGTTCCAGATAAATGGTGGCTTGTATTTAATAATGTCGATTTAAACGTATTGGTTGACAGTGCTTTGATTTCAAATTTTACACTCAATGCGGCCTGGCAACGAGTCCGCGCTTCTCAGGCGCTTCTGAAAAGAGAATCAGCAACAATGTTCCCCTCGTTAAATGGTTCGTTTGATGCTGAAATTAACAATCGTCAATCGGAGTTTCAACAAAGTCAGCGATTTCGGTTCGGATTGTATTCCGACTATGAAATTGATTTATGGGGACGAATTGGAGCTGGCGTCGATGCTCAGGAGCATAGAACTGATGCTGCATATTTTGATTATCAAACATCTGCACTTATTCTTTCTGCCGAGATAGTAAGAACTTATTATCAACTGCAGGAAGCCAATAATCAACTGGTTCTTGCCAACAGGCAGGTTGAAACCAATGAGAAAATGTTACAACTGATAAAAGTAAGGTTTGGAAGCGGGCAGGTTAGGAGCGTAGATATCCTCCGTCAAAAGCAGTTGTTGGAATCTACAAAAACACAGAAAACCTTTGCGGAATCAAGAGTCGCAGTTCTGGAACATCAACTTGCGGTTTTACTTGGAAGATCACCAGTGGGAGGAGTGGATACAGATATTATAGAACTTCCAGAGTTACCTCCTCTTCCGGAAACCGGAATTCCGGCAGAACTTGTGAGCCGGCGTCCTGATGTTAAGAGCTCCTATAAACAACTTCTGGCTGCAGACCGTGATTTGGCTGTAGCGTTAAGTAATCAGCTCCCGCGAGTGACATTGTCAGCTTCCATTTCAACCGCCTCTTATGATATTGAAGATTTATTTACGGACTGGGGGCGCTCGATTGCGGGAAACTTGCTGGCCCCGATTTTTAGAGGCAGAGAATTACATGCTGAGGTTAATCGCGCCGAAGCCATAAAAAAGCAACGTCTTTATGAATATGGCGAAACAATTCTTGTCGCCTTCCGAGAAGTGGAAGATGCTTTAATTCAGGAGGAAAAACAGATGGAAAGTATTCAGAGTATAGAAGCGCAATTGGAGCTGGCACTTAAAACCAATGAACAACTTCGTTTGGAATACCTGAACGGAATGAACAATTACCTTGATGTACTTACCTCGTTGAACGAAGAGCAACAACTCCGGCGAGATTTGCTTGATGCAAAACTTTTATTGATCGAATACCGGATTGCTCTCTATAGATCGCTTGCAGGAGGGTTTGAAACAGAAAGAGAAAGCAAAGAATTGGCAGATATACAAAAGAAATAAATATGACAGACACACAAAGCTCGGAGAGTACCAGTAAAAAGTCGATGGGGTGGAAGAAAACACTTCTCTTCAGTTTTATGATTTTATTTGTGGCTGCAGTGGTTACTTTTATTATTTTCAGAACAGAACCTACAGCACAAATTGGTGGCGCAACAAAAGAAACGGCCATGCTCGTTGATGTTATTTCTGTAAATCGTGGAAGCTATATTCCCACAATTACATCAACCGGGACGGTTATTCCAGCTAAAGATATTCTTTTGAGCCCACGGGTAAGTGGCGAGATTATATATGTTTCAGATAATTTTACTCCCGGTGGTTTTGTGGAGAAAGGAGAAACCTTACTTCAAATTGATCCTTCTGACTATAAAAATGTACTACAGTTAAGAGAGAGTGAATTGTTACAGGCCGAAGCAGATTTAAATATTGAAATGGGAAGGCAAAATGTAGCACTAAAAGACTATCAGCTCCTTGAAGATGAATTTAATCTGGAAGATAAATCTCTCGTACTCCGGGAACCTCAAATGAATGCAGCGAAATCGCGGGTAGAGGCAGCGCGCGCTGCTGTTAGCCAGGCAAAGCTCGATTTACAACGTACTGCTATAAAAGCCCCTTTTAATGCGCATATACTTAGCAGGAGCGTAAATATCGGATCTCAGGTTTCTGTGGGACAGGAGTTAGGCCGTCTGGTTGGTTTAGATGTGTACTGGGTCGAATTAACCGTTCCACTTTCCCGCCTTAAATGGCTTTCTTTTCCTGATTCAGAAAATAAAAAAGGAGCAAGTGTTAAAATTCGGAATCGTACCGCCCGGCATGATGAGGAGTGGCGAGAAGGAAACCTGCACAAAATGATAGGTGCTCTTGAAGGCCAGACAAGATTAGCCAGAATTCTTGTTGAGATAGAAGATCCTCTGGCACAAAAAACTGGCTCTGAAGACAACTCACCGTTGGTTATTGGTTCGTTTGTAGAGGCTGGTGTTCAGGCAAATGAAATAAAAGATGTTTTCCGGTTAAGCAGGGATCATGTCAGAACAAATGAAACAGTCTGGGTAATGGTTGACAATAAACTGGAAATTCGCAATGTCGGTGTGCTTTTTCAGGACGCTGACTACGCTTATATTGATGAGGGGCTGAATAATGATGAAAAGGTGGTGACAACCAATTTGTCTACCGTAACTAATGGAGTGAGCCTGCGCGTTGAAGAGACTGTTAATACAGATTCTGTTCCTTCTGAAGATGTTGCTGAAACTAAAGTCCAACTATAAGAAGGGAACAAAAAATGAGCAATCCGAATTCAGAATATAAGAAAACAAAATGGCGGGGACCGATTGACTATATGGCCCGGAATTCTGTTGCCGCTAATTTACTTATGATTATTTTGCTTGGAGGGGGAATATGGACTATGGTTAATGTGCAAAAGGAAGTATTCCCTCAGTACCAGCTGGATATTGTTGAAGTTAGTGTGGTTTATCCGGGGGCAGCGCCCGCTGAAGTGGAAAAGGGAATTTTAATGCCTGTTGAAGAAGGGGTAAGGGGAATTCAGGGAATTAAGGAAATCACTTCTACTGCCCGCGAAGGTTCAGGTACTGTTTTAATTGAATTGGTAGCCGGAATTGATAGGATGAAAGCTTTTCAGGAGATCGATCAGGCGGTTAACCGCATACGAACTTTCCCTGATGATATTGAAGAACCGGAAGTTCAATTGCAAACCGAGCAGCGCGAAGTTATGGAAGTTGTGTTATACGGGGATGTGGATATCTGGACACTCCGCACTTTAGCCGAACAACTGCGCGACAGGTTGTTGAACAGCGAAGATATTACACAAATTGATATTGGCAATGTCCCCGAATATGTTACCCATATTGAAATACCACGACATACCCTCCGTGAGTATAATTTAACGCTTGGAGAGGTTTCGCGGATTGTTTTGGAGTCAAGTGAAGATATTCCTGCGGGTGCAATCGAAACTAATTCAGGAGAAATACTGCTCCGGATGAAAGAACGAAAACAATGGGCTGATGAATTTAGTAAAATTGAAGTGATTCCTTCCGGGATCGGTTCATCTATTACCCTGGCCGACATAGCAACAATTACAGATGGTTTTGAAGAAGCCGGTTTCCACGGGCAGTTTAATCAGCAGCTTTCGGTAAGTGTTCAGGTTTACCGTGTTGGAAAACAATCACCACTTGATATTGAATCTACCGTAAAAGGGGTTCTGACTGATTTTGGCAATTCCCTTCCTCCGGGAGTAAACTACCGTATGGACAGTAACCAGGCGGAAGATTACAGGGAAAGACTTTCGCTGCTCACAGAAAACGGACTTCTGGCAATAATAATTGTATTTTTTATTCTTGCACTGTTTCTCGATTTTCGTCTTGCATTTTGGGTGATGATGGGAATGGCTATTTCATTTATTGGGGCAATGGTGTTTCTGCCTTTCGCAGGAATTAGTATTAACATGATTTCGATGTTTGGCTTTTTGGTCGTGCTCGGAATTGTGGTTGACGACGCAGTTATTGTTGGTGAAAATATTCATGAATACCGGCAAAAAGGACATGGATTTATGAAAGCCGCGATAAAAGGAACAAAGGATATTGCACGCCCTGTTGTTTTTAGTATTTTGACAAATATCATCGCATTTATTCCACTATTATTTATTCCCGGTACAACCGGAAAATTTTGGTGGCCTTTACCCGCTGTGGTGATAATTGTTTTAATTGTTTCGCTGCTGGAGGCACTATTTATTTTGCCTGCCCACCTGGGACATACATCAAAAAGGAAGCCTTTAAAATTAAAACTGGTCAATTTTCTTGAAAAAGGACAGCGCTCTTTTGCACGGAGTTTTGAAAGATTTGTGGATAAATACTACAACCCCTTTCTGAAGACCAGTTTGCGAAACCGTTATATAACGCTGAGCATAGCTGTTGCTTTATTTATTATTGTTGGTGGTTACGGTTACAGCGACCACATGGGAATTATTATGATGCCCGAAGTTGCAGCAGATGAAATAGAGGCAGGAGTAAGACTTCCGGTAAGTACAACAATTGAACAAGCTGCAAAAGTTGCCAAAGAAATTACCGAATCGACACAGCGCATGTTTGAAGAGCATAATTTATATGAAGTTGCTGAAGGAATAAAAACAAATGTGAGAGGACAAAATTTTATAGATGTTGAGATTGTGATGAAACCACCGGATCAGCGCGATATGACAGCCCAGGAAGTAATTAATTTATGGCGCGACGAAATAGGCGATATTGAAGGAGTGGATCAAATTACTTTTGAAGCGGAAAGAGGTCCGGGGGGAGCTCAACAGGATATTAGCGTTGACTTAAGTCATGTTGATATTGAAGTGCTCGAAAAAGCAAGTGAAGCCTTTTTTGAGCGGATGGAGGCTTTTGAGGCAACGCGTGATATTAGCGATAATTATAACAAAGGGAAAACTCAGTTTGATTTTAAACTTTTGCCGGAAGGGCGCAGTTTAGGCTTGACACCAACCGAGGTCGGGCGCCAGATCCGTAATGCATTTTACGGAGATTTGTCGATGAGGCAGCTTCGCGAAACAAATGAAATTGAAGTACGGGTAAAATTACCATTTGAAGAAAGAAAAGATATATATAACCTTGAAAATTTGATGATTCGTACTGCTGAAGGAACTGAGGTTCCCTTACAGGAAGTAGCAAGCATTGACCAGGGAGAAGCATTTACTTCAATCAACCGGAGGGATGGTCGAAGGGTTGTAAGTGTAGGAATGGATGTTGAACCGGCCAATGCGGTTACACGGGTATTGAATTCGATAAAAAACGAAGTGCTGCCCCAGTTAAGAAACGACTTCCCTGGAATTACCTGGACTTTTGAAGGAAGCCAGGCGGAAATGCGCGAATCTACACAGGTGCTTTGGGGTGGTTTTACAATGGCAATGCTGGTAATGTATGCATTGCTTGCTATTGCTTTTGGTAATTATATACAGCCGCTTATCGTTATGACAGCAATTCCATTTGGCGTTATCGGCGCAGTTATCGGGCATATTTTGCTTGGATATGATTTGTCATTGATAAGCCTGATGGGGGTTATCGCTCTTTCCGGCGTGGTTGTTAATGATTCGCTGATTATGGTCGATTATGCAAACCGGCAAAAAGAATCTTCATCTGTTTTTGATGCCATTCATGAAGCCGGGCTACGACGTTTCAGACCAATTATTTTAACTACATTTACCACTTTTGGTGGGCTTACTCCAATAATTCTGGAAACATCGCGCCAGGCTTATTATCTCATACCAATGGCAATATCACTGGGCTTTGGGATTGTTTTTGCGACTTCAATCATTTTAATACTGGTGCCGTCTCTGTACATGATATTGGAAGATATCCGTATTGTAGTAAAAGGCCGGTGATATTTTGTTTACTCGGTTTTCTGACTTAACGCATAATCAAAAATAAGCCAAAGAAACAGAGAAATTAGAAAGATAATGATTCCGTATAAAGTAGTTATCATTGAGATTTTTAGGCCTCCGACCAATAAGGTTTGTGAAACTGCACCTGAACTTTCAATCGCCTCAAAGGCACCATAAAGTCCGATTAGCTGTCCGAGGATTCCGGTAACAAGCGAGAAAGACCCAATGGTTTTAATGTGTTTTAGTCGTGTTTTAGTTTTTCCAAAATCGAACTCCTTTTTTAGAAGAACCGGTATGAAGTGGTAAATAGCCCACGCCAACATAACAATAAACAACGCGGTGAGTATACCCATAAATAAAGGGCCTCCCATTTGAAATAAATTTTTCATAATTTTAAAATTACATTAATAATTCGTTTTTCAAATTTACCTTTAAGAGGAGGAAAAATACAAGGTCGAATCCGGTTCTAACTACGTTGTCGGCCGACGGAAGTTCCTGAAAAGTTTTTTTTTAGCGAAATTCGAACTGTCTCATAAAAAAGTAAAATAGTTTTTTGATGAAAATAAAGATATCAAATCCGTATTATCATATTTTATTTTGGCTGGTTGTTGTTACCATTCTCACGCTTGTCTTTGGTCGATCGTGGGGAAGTGGTTTAAAAGCGTTTTATTTTATTAGCCTTTTACTTCCGGTGGTCATGGGAACTTCTTATTTTTTTAACTATTATCTGGTTCCTGAATTTTTATTGAAAAAGAAATTTGTTTGGTTTGCCTTATATTTTTTTTACACACTTATAATTTCACTTTATCTGCAAATGCTGGTGCTTACTTTTGCTTTTGTATATCTGGCCAATTTTAGTTGGAACGGAATGGATCCTAACTCAGCCGATACTATATTGCTGGCATTTGTTATGTATTCAATTGTTTTTGTAGGTTCATTTTTGGTTATGATGCAGCAACTGGCTGAAAGACAACGCGAAATTGAATATTTCAAAGAAGAAAAGGAGAAAATGGAAAAGCCGTTTCTTGAATTAGTTTCCAACAGACAACTTGTTCGGATTCCATATGAAGATATTATCTACATCGAAAGTCTTTCTGATTACATAAGGGTACATTCCGCAAAGCAAGGTAAAATAACAAGTAAGGTAAAAATAAGTACACTTGATGAAAAATTGCCGGAACAGTTTCTTCGGATCCACAGGTCATTTATTGTGAATACAGTAAAAATAACTCGGTTTAACGCCAATGAAGTGGACTTGAATGGCACTCAGCTTAACATTGGCAGAAGTTACAAACAGCAGGTTTCAATTTATTTGAAGCAGTAAGAATTCAGAATTTTGTGATTTTTGAATTGGGTAAGATCATTACTAAAAGGTGTTGGAAGAATTTATTTAAACATTCTGGGAATTAACTGAAAGGCTTTATTCCCGTTTCTGGCTTCAACTTCTTTCCATAAATCAACTTCAAAATCAATTCCAACGGTTGAGCATGTAGGCATATCTCCGCCAAAATGTTTTAACAGGTTACTTACAAAATAGTGGAATCCCGGATTATGGCCGAAAATAAATATCGTCTTTGCAGTATCGGGTAAACTTTGTATCATTTCCAAAAATTCCGAGGTAGTTTGTCCGTCATAAATATCTTCAATTTTCCGAATCTCATTTTTCCCGAAATTCAGGTTTTCAGCAAAAATGCGCGCCGTTTTTATGGCACGCTTTGCCGGGCTTGAAAGCATTATATCAGGAATAATTTTTCTTTTTGCTAGCTCTGAACTTATCAACCCTGCGTCATTTTTTCCTCTACTACTTAAATCGCGGTTAAAATCATCTTCATAACCATAAGGAACTGATTTCGCATGACGGACAATAACTACTCGTTTCATAGAACCAGCTTTAAACAGGGTGATAAATGTCTATTTCAGCATCCGAAATTGCTGAGATTTGAGGAACAATTGTAGTAAAATGACTGGAATTGTTATGCTTATCAATAGCATCCTGATTTTTCCATCTTTCAATAATACAGTAGGTTAGCGCTTTTTGTAAATCTTTATGTAAAATATATTCTATACAACCTTCTTCTGCACGAGAGGCAACACCCAGATCGTTTACCAGTTTTAAAAATTTTTCTTCTTCGCCATTATTCACAATAAATTTTGCAACAATTGATATCATATCGTTTATTTTTTAATTTTTACTCTTCAATACTAACA
This sequence comes from uncultured Draconibacterium sp., assembly GCA_963677235.2. GTDB lineage: Bacteria > Bacteroidota > Bacteroidia > Bacteroidales > Prolixibacteraceae > Draconibacterium. The sequence continues at coordinate 860,335 of CAXXPP010000001.1, forward strand.
AATTTACCTTAATTTGTGCTTTTGTGAACCATAAAATTCAATCTTTTTATGAAGCGGATCGGGCTTCTTTCTGATACTCATGGCTTTTTACACCCACGTTTATTTCCTTTTTTTGAAAAGGTGGACGAAATATGGCATGCAGGTGATTTTGGGAACATCGAAACGGCCGATCGTCTGGCAGAGTTCAAACCATTAAAAGGCGTTTACGGAAATATTGACGGGCAGGATGTGCGGGTAGTTTATCCCTTACACCAGCGGTTTAAATGCGAAGATGTAGATGTTTGGATGACGCATATTGGTGGCTACCCCGGACGATATGAAAAATATGTGATGCCTGAAATTTTTCGGCATCCGCCCAATTTATTTATTAGCGGTCATTCACATATATTGAAAGTAATTTTTGATAAAAAACTGAATTTTCTGCATATGAACCCGGGAGCAGCCGGATTGAAAGGATTTCATAAAGTAAGTACGGCAATTCGTTTTGTTGTTGATGGAAAAGATATGCGCGACCTTGAAGTTTGGGAAATGGAAAAACCTAAAAAGTTGCCGGAAGGAATGGCTTTTTAAAATGTAAACATTTCATTCCAAAGCCGGCTAAATTCTGTTTGATATTGTTCCACTATATCATAATTTGATGTGGCAAGCAGGTTTTCCTGGTTGTGTTTCGTGGCTGTATAAGTCCAGTTGAAACTTCCTGTTATAACAATTCTTTGGTCTATAATTCCAAATTTATTGTGCATATGATAGTGCGAATGATCCGTTTTTACTGGTACTCCTGCATTTTTTAGTTCTGTAATTGCGGAGCCGTGATCCAGAACCTTTTCGTCGTCGGTAATTATTCTGACATTTATTTTTCGGTTGTGGCAAGCCAGGATTTGACGAGCCAGTTCATGGTCGGTAATTGTAAAAACGCATAGTTCAACCGAGAAAAGAGCATCTCTTAGCAGTTTTTGTATCGATTCTTTTATGCCGTTTCCGGGGCTGAAGTATACTTTGTTATAACTAAAACTGTATTTCTCTATAATTTTAAAACATCTTTCCAGCCATAAAATGATTTGCTTCGGCGGTTTTGATTCTTCCAACAATTTCGCAGTTTCAAAAAGCCTGGAACGTAATATGCCTCTGTCTTTTCGGTCAAGTTTACTTATTTGCTGAACGATTTTTAACTGAATTTTTTCATTAGGGAGAGTGTCGAAATGCGTTACAAAGTATTTTAGTACAGAGTTCATTTTTACATTTTAGTGAAGGCATGCGCTACCCAGTTATTTTTTTGTTTATAGCCAGAGTCAGTCAAATCAAATTCTTCAGCTCGCTTTTTTATTGCATTAATATCTTCTTTATAAAATCCACTGAGAAATATTTTTCCTCCTTTCTTCAGGCATTTTGAATAGATGGGAATATCTGCCAGTAATACGTTTCGTTGAATATTGGCAAAAATGAAATCATACTTTTCGTTTCCAAGCAATGAACTATCACCCAGTTTTACATTAATATTCTGAATATGATTTAGCGCTGCATTTTCTTTTGTCCCGTTAAACGACCATTCATCAATATCGATTGCGGTAATTTTGGGTGCTCCTTTCATTGACGCGAGAATTCCCAAAATTCCTGTTCCGCATCCCATATCGAGTACCGTTTGGTTTTCAAAATTATTCTCTAGAATATATTCCAGCATCATTGATGTTGTTTCATGGTTTCCGGTTCCAAAAGCCATGTTGGGTTCAATTATTATTTCGAATTTAGCCGTTGGGTAATCGGTGTGGAACGGTGCCCGCACAACACATTCATTGGCAACTAACAGGGGCTTGAAATAGTTCTTTTCCCACTCTTCGTTCCAATTCTTGTCTTCAATTTTTTCCGTGTTTATTTCAAAAGAAAACTGTTCGTTAAAAGCTACCAGTACCGTTTCTACACTATTTTTATTTAATTGGTTTTCCGGAATAAAAGCTTCAAGTCCTGTGTCTGTTTCCAAAAAGCTTTCAAATCCGACTTCCCCCAACTGAGCGGTCAGAACATCGCGTAACCATTCTTCAACAGGAGTAAAATTTATGCTTACTTTAAGGTAATCCATTTCTTTTTTTTCACGAAGGTATAAAAAATCAGTTATCCATTCCGGGATTGATATTTCACCAAAAGAAGACTTTAATCGTAAAATTTGTTGGGAAAAATATTTACCGCAAGAAAACCAAAGATTCCGGAAATGCCGATGGCTAAAAAATCGATAAAATTATTTTTTAACCGAGCCTTTCTTTTTTTTACGATAAAAATCTGAGTAGCTACTAAAATGGTGCTTAAAATTATCCAATAAAAAGAAGAATTAAACCGGCTAAAGAAACGTATATAAGTTGAGTTCTCATCCTTTAGTTTTATTTGCCAGGGAAAGAGTGCCTGGAAGACTTTCGCTGCTTTTGCATTATTTGCCGGGTGGCGAAATTCTTTATATTCATCAACATAATTATAGTCGGAATCTACAGCGTAAACTTTTATAAAGTCGTTACTTGTTATGCTAATGTTATAGTGAAATAAATCGCCTAAAATCCGGATCTTATATTTTTGAGGATCGATACCTGATACCGGAAATTTAATCAGTTCATATTCGTCCTGTGTTAAAATATAAAGTTCGTTGCTGGTTGAAAACAAGTAAGCGTAAAACCTTTTATTTCTGAAATCCTGGCAACTAATAGCTTTGAATTTCAGCCCCGAAGGCAGATTTACTTTAACAACATAAGGTTTGCCCTGGAGCATTTTTATGTGGAAAAGCTGATTTTTTGAATCCGTAACAAGATATCCTTCGTCAATCGATTTTTGGGGAGTTGGGATTCCATTAATTGATTTTGCCGGAAATTCAAAACCTCGCTTGTAAAGCACTGCTGAAAACATCCGGCTTTTTTCTTCCAGAATTTTATTTGTTTTGGCATCAATAAATTCCATTCTCCAGCCAATTCTAAAAAAGTCATCCGGCATTTCTATATTCGCTCTTCCCGATTCTGCTTCAAATAAAGGATATAATTCCGCAACGGGAGCATCCAGTTCGTTGGGACTGATGCTAAAAATGGTGCGGTTGTAATTAATGCTGTGCATATCCATTGCAACGCCGTTTATAGAATCGGGCATAGTATTCGCCAGCATCAACTGGCGATAATAAAAGAGAGGTAAATTTTTTTCGAATTCATTTCTCGGGTAAGAATTTCCTTTGGTATCTCTCCACTGCATTGCGTCGGCATCACGGTCAATGATCATAAAATCATTTTTTATGCAGCTATACATAATAAACGCAGGTTTATCGGGTTCTGAAAAGGCCATCCAGTACAATTGGGGCAGCACCATCGAAAATCCAACTATGGCAGATAATACCAAAATATATCGGCTAATTTTTACAATCATTGCATTTCTCCTTTTCTAAAACGATACCCGGAAAACAATAGCGAAATACTTAACAGTAAAGTAAAGCAGAGCAAGAGTGGAATTAGTGGGGTGTAGCTTCCCAAAGCGGCTTTTTCCAAATAAATCGGGATAAGAGTTAAACTGGTGATAGCATATAAAAAACGGAATTTCCAAACGGGTTCCAGGATAATTAAGGAAACAAAATAGTAAATAGCAAAACCAGATAAAAACCATGGAATAATCGAAATAAATGTTTTCGTTACGATTTCAAAAGGAAAAAATAGCATATTCATGCTTATAAAAAATAACAGTATGAACAGGTATATCGCCAGAAGGCAGGTGGTACCAAATATTGACATATGGATAAGAATTTTGTTCTCGTTTAAAGGAAGATGAAAGGAGAGTTTAATACGTTTATTGACCGTTTCGGGGAAAAACTGTGCAAATGCAATGGCCAGAGCTCCGAGTGCCGGAGTATATTTAAACAGGCTGTAATTGTAAAACTGGTGGTTTCGGAAAAGAATAGTATGCCAGTAAATGGAAGCTTTGTTAAAAGTAAAATCGTGCTGCACTTTTAAAAAAATATTTCCGATAACCAGCAACCCAAGTAGGGTAAAAATGCAGGCGACCCACCTGGTTTTAATCCATTCTTTGTATATAATTGATTTCCACATAATTTAAATTTGTCTTAGTATTTTCCGGTTAAACCAATAAATGCGTCTTCCAAATTCATATTTACTTTTCTGAAGTTATGATGGGCAATCCCATTCCGGGAGAGAAAATTTCTCATGAATTCTTCTGATTCATAGGTGTATAGTTCAATTTTTTTATTCACTTTTTCAATGTTAATTATAAAACTTTCCTGCGACAGGTCTGTTTCCGGGTTATCAAGTTCAAAATAGAATTGTTTGAACTCCTGCATAAAATCGCTTACTTTTTGCTGTGTTAGTACCCGGTTGAAATCCATAATCAACACATCATCAATTAATCTTTCCATATCCTGAATGATGTGGGATGTTGTGAAAATGGTTTTGTTTTTTGCTTTTGCATACTCGCGCAAATAGTCGATAAACAAGCGCCGATAACCTGGGTCGAGCCCCATCGAAAAATCGTCGAGAATTAAAAGATCTGGGTCTTGAGCCAAAATTAACCCCAACGCAACCTGCGAGCGCTGGCCGCATGACATAGACGAGATTTTTTGTTTTGGCAAGACGTTGAGTTTTGATATTAATTCCCAAAATGGTTCGTTGTCCCATCGGGGGTAGAAGCGGGAATAAAATTTTTCAATCTGATGAATATTCATAAAAGAATACTGAATGTGCCCTTCAATTAAAAAACCAATTCGGGCTTTATTTTTTGGGGTAAGGTTTTGTGTGTTTTCGCCGTAAATCAAACATTCGCCATTTTTGGGTTGCAAAAAACCGTTTAAAATATTAATGGTTGTTGTTTTGCCTGCTCCGTTTTTACCAAGAAGTCCGAGGATACTCCCTTCCTGAACCGCAAAGTTCAGGTTTTCGTATACCAGTTTTTGTCCGTAATAATGGGTTAGGTTTTTACAATCAATAACGTTCATTCAGTGTTTTTTAAAAATTTACTCCGAGTTTAACTTCAAAAGATGCTGACTTTGGTTTTCCCTGTAATTCTGAAATAACATTTTTAAACGCTGCTCCGGCAAAAAGTTGAATCGGTTTTCTATTAAAAATGATATCTCTCCCTACCGTTGCAGAAGTGCCAATTTGTATTTGTTTTGAGTCAAAGTAGTTAAAATCGTGTGTTAACATTTTTGCGTTCACGGTTGAAAGAAGACTTTCTTCTTCAACAATCGTTAACTTCCCGTTATAACCTTTTTGGAGGCCGCCGTTAATTTCCGCTACAACATCAGTTTTTTGCATCCTGAATCCTTTTTCCAGTTTTACATTTAAATTTAACAGATTTAGTTTCTTTTCGTTAAATTCCGGCACAAAATAATAGGTTGTTTTATTGGTATTGAAATTTCCCGAAAGTTGTGCCCCCCAGTCAATTCTGTTTTTATCGATTATTTTATAGAAAGAATATTGAATTCCATATTCTATTTCCTTATGCCAGAACAAGGTGTATTTTGTTATAGTTGACCATTGGTACGAAACGGATTGTAACTGAGGTTCAACAACTGGTTCATTACCATAGAAATGTTTATTGTTGAAAAATAGATTTAAGCGGTTTACAGTTCGGGATTTCTCATGAAAAATAAATGTGGATTTTATTCCCGTATTATATCTTTCTAAAAGAGCGAGTTGTAATGGAAATGTTTCACCTTGTTTTATTGCTGTCGATTTTTTATAAAAGCTTATTTCAGTGAGGTTTTGTAACCTTTTGTTATTGAAGCCAAGTTGTATGCTACCGCCCAGTAAATCAGAAGTATAAACATGGGTGTCGTAATTGGGAGTAGATGAGGAAACACCAAGTCCTTTAAAGTGAAATATATAATAAATATTTCCTGTTACATCTGAAATTTCAATATCTTCTTTTTCTTCCTGGTATTTGAGATTTGCCCCCAACTTTATTTTATTTAATGTGAAAATTATGCCGGGCGAAATGCAGAATGAAGTGATTGTATTTTCAAATCGGGGATCTTTTCTTTTGGCTCCGACTCCCGCTGAATAGTCAATGTTAAATCCAAAAGTTACAAGGTTGCTCAACCAAAGAGCACCTTTCCCATGCATTTTAAAATATTCTTTTGTATAATTGCCTCCAATGGAGTCGCCAATAGAGTAAGGGTTTCCATCGTATGGGTTCATTACGCCGGTCCATTTTGTGTTCTTTTCGGTTTGGTTGAAGTAATTAAAATTTCCATAGAAATTCCAGTTCCCGTATTTTATAAAACCATTGGTGAGAAAACCAGTTCCGAAAGATTTGTGGCCTTCGCGAAACAAGTGAAAGTCTTTATTTTGGAGTTCGGTATAAACAAGCGCAGAACCAATTTTTTTGTCAAAATCAAAAAAGGAAAGTGAACCTGCATTTTCCGATTCTGACCAGGGTGTTTTCAGCAGCATAATTTTTTTTGTAGAAACGGATGTGGTATTTTCTCTTGAGTCGGTTTGAGCCCACCCGCTTATATTCCCTCCGGTAATAAGGAACAGAAATGCTACAACTTTTATTTTTTTTGTTAAACTCATTAACTAATAGGCTGAAATTATTCCCGGCTGCGGTTCCTGATTGGTTAAAAAATCTTCTGTTGAATTATTCGTATCCTGATAAACAACACGCCCGTTTATCACCTCTTTCACTTTGCGCCGGATAGAGACTTTTTCATAACTTCCCCTGAACTGGATATATCCCAGGTCTATTTTGGAGATCAGGCGTTTGTATACATGTTCATTATCCAGCCAAACATTTTCAACTCCATCAATTATCCAGCTCCATGGTACCATAAAGCTTCTTTCAGTGCCCCCGGGTTCAATCATAAAATTGTCAGGATTCGAAAATATTGATTTAAAGTCGTTTGAAGGCAACCTGAAGATAATACTTACCTGCCCTCTCACTGCTAATGAAATGGCAGTTCCTTTATACACTCTTTGCATCAACATATTGGGTACTGAAGGTATGTCTGCATATTTGCCGTCTTCAACATACATTTCCCAGTCTGCCCCTGACAAATCTAACGAGTTGGGATTTCCATTTTGATCATCTTTGTGGTTTAAAGCCTGTAAGGCAATAACAAATGACTCGCCCGGTTGTATTGGGTGTTCCTTCCCTGAACCAGGCACAATTGGAATATAGCTCCATACAGGACATCTGTCGAGCAAATCTCCTTTATCATTAACAAATGTAGTCGGGCGCGTCGTTATGCTGGGAAATACAGCTCCATAACAAAGTCCGTCAGCATATAAAACTTTATCCGAATTGTTATATATTTCAATAAATTTATCAGGGGCATAGCTTTTCCCCTCTGGTGTTCTGGAGCCTGACACGTAAAGTTCTTTAATTACGAAGCTGCTGTTTAAAACGGAATATTCCGTTAAAACTGTAATTTCATTTTTATCTGCTGTAATTAAATAATCTCTTTCATCTCCATTGAAAATCAGTGTTTTTGTTGTTTTAGAGCCCTGTTGCTCAATAATTCTATCTTCAGTAGAAGATGTTGTAATATCATAGTTCCCCCCACGAATTTCAAAATATGCATATCCGGAGTTGTCTGTTGTGCTGGTATAAATTCTCCCGGTTTGTTTATTGGTTAATGTAACCAAAGCATTCCGGATAAGATCTTCTTTGGCAATTGCGGCCGGATATTTTACCATTACAGCCACCCGGAAAACTTCGGGAATTTCATATTGATTGCAAGAGACTGCAAAAAATAAAAATAATATGGTTAGTTTTTTTAACATGCTTTCTTGTTCAAAATTGCATTTTTATATCGGCACCAAAATAGGGGACTTGATTCCTTCTAATATATCTCCCTTCACGTTTGGTTAAGTACCATGGGCGAATATTTAAAAAATTATTGGCATAAAACGAGAGAGTAAAATGGTCTCCAATATCTTTCGATATTTTTATATCGCACTTTACCAATACCGGGTAAATCTCTTCCTCAAATCGAAAACGAGGCATTTTTTTTATCGCATTCTGGTGCATTGGTTCTTCAAAATCCTGAATGGTGTATTGGTGTTCAATGTCATCATAAAATTTATAGCTTTCCGGTAAAAAATAGTAATAGTTTTCTTCTTTTTCATCCTGAAATAATTGGGGATTTTCGAGATAGTTTCTCAGTTTTGAAAGTGTATAAAAATTATATTGCCCGGGATACAGTTTTCTTTTGTCTTTTTCAAACCAAATAACCTGTGTATTTAATGAAATCAGCATTCGAAGCTCGGGAAAATGATTAATAATATTGATGCTGGAATTTAGTCGTTGGGCAACATTACCATAACCAAAACGGTCTTTAAATTTTACAGCAAATGATTCTTGTGTACTCGTATTTTCTGCATATGTACTGTAATATACGCGTTCCCAATAGGGGGCATCCATTGAGTAAGATTCGGTGTAAAACCACGCGCCGCTAATGTTGAATGAGGTGCGGATGGCTTTTATCGTTCCTGTGCTGAGGCTGTATTCTATCCCTTTTTTTATTCTGTTTTCTGCATTTTGGTAATGCGAATAGCTGGCAAATTTTTCATCGTTTTCAAATTCAACGGTAACTGTTTTCCCGGTGTTTTTATCCTCGAAAAAAATTCCTTCTCCCGGAACGTAAAAAGGATGCAAGCCCATGTCTACTGTATTGTAATTACGGTAGTGGAGCGGATAAAAAATCTGATCAGGAACAAAGCCGTCAGTAAATTTCTCATAAAATAAAGTAATACGCCCCGTAGTATTACTAATCTGAAAATCAATGCCCGTTTCGTATTTATTTCCGGTTGAAGGTTTTAAATTATTATTACGGGTATCTTCAACTACATCGGTTGTGTAAACAATTAAATCAGGATAATAATTGAAGCTTTCAACGTCGTTGTATTTTTTATCGGGATAAAGATGGATGAGGGTAGGGGCTTTTGTGGTTTGCCCATATCCCGCTCGCAAGCAAAAACTATTAAACAGTGAATTGTTGTTTTTATTTAATATCTCGTAACGAATATTTACCCGTGGGTCAACGCTAATGCTTCCGTTACTTGTAAATATTCCCCGGGGTTGAAAATTATCCATACGCAGGCCTGCCATAACATTTAACTCGGTTAACCCGATTTCCACCCTTATTTTATCTTCCCAAAAAAGAGAAAATTGGTTTAATGAAGGGATGTTGGTAAATGGTCGTGGGCGCGAACCGATTCCGGCCGGTGGCTTTTCTGAGTTAAAGATTCTTCCTTTTCCGTTATTACCGGTAGTACGCCATTCTGCACCTAATAAAATGTTATTGGTTAAAGAACCGGTTTTTCTGGAAATTTTAGCTTTTAGTTTTGAATAGATATTAAATGGTTTGCCATCATAGGTTACTTCAGAATAATAGGCTGATGGCCCATATGAAATTTCATACTCACCATCTTTTGTTGCAGTTGTGAAAAAAGTTGGGCCGCTTGAAGATTGCTCCCAGGTTTTTTCAAATCCTTTCTGCCAGGTTTTGTTAAAGCCGAAGTCCAAAGAAAGACTGGTTAAAAATGTTTTGTCGGGCATCCAATTTGTTGCGAAGTTGGTTTGTAACTCCCTGTCTCTTGAATAGTGTTTCTCTTCCAGAATCATGTCCGGATCCCACTTTTCGCCATCAAAGCTATTTAACAAATTCAGTTTTAAATCGATAAGTAGTGGTGATTTTTTTCTGAAGAATGTATTGGAATACTTTGCTGAGCCATTTATTCTCTTGTAAAGATCAGTTTGTTTTACCAGATGTTGGTATGACTGTGTGTATCCGAAATCGAAATTAACTACTCCACTTTCATCTTTTAGCAGATATCCCTTTCCCAGATAAGCTTGTTTTGTGTGAGCGTCGGCCTGTAATTTTACGTTGTAGGGTGAACCTCCTGATTTTGTTTGTATATGAACAGCTCCCGATGTGAGATTACCATGTTCTGCAGAAGGAATACCAATATCTACGGTTACCGATTCAATATTCTCAACAGCAATAGACCGTAAATCGATTCCTGTGCCTGCAACCGATGTTATTCCGTTTAACGTTTCTATACTTTGTTGCATATTCCCGTCATTAGAAAGTGGAATATTATCTATGATTATGGCTGTGCCCAGAGCACTGTTTAAATCTGTGCCAATTTCACGTATGTTAATTCTGCCGGGTTCGGAAAGATTTGTATTTTCTGAAATATTTCCGGGAACCAACTGCAAAATGTCCCTTAAACCCGAAGCCTGAATATGGCTTATTGCCTGACTTTTTATTATGGATGATGTGGCACCACTCTCCGAATTTTCAGCGGAAACAACCACTTCACGCAACCCAAGTGATTCTCTTTTCATGCCGATTTTTAATTCGATATCTTCACTTAAAGCGAAACTATTTGAATATTCGGCATATCCGATATAAGTGACTATGAGTTTATGATTTCCTGCCGGGATGAGCGGAAAATTGAACTCTCCATTCTCATCAGACATCGTAACTATTTCCAAATCAACTAAAGCAATACTTGCATATATTAATGGTTCATTCGTTTCAACATCGCGGACAATCCCCTTTAACCTGATTTTGTTTTGTGCGAAAACTTTTGCCGAAAAGCAAAAAACACAAACGATTGTTACCGTTGATATAAGAATGAACCTTTTCAATGGTTTGGATTAAATATTTAAACGAAAGGGCGAAAAGAAGAAATGGCTCTCCTTCTTTAAGTTATTATTGAAAGACAATTTTTTCTGTAATTTTTTTGCCCTTAACAGAAACCATAACCAAATAAATACCAGGTCTATATTCATTGTTATATAATCTGCAAACGTTTGTATTGGGTTGTTTTATTGTAACAAGTTGGCCGGTAACGGAATATACAAAACATTGCTCAATCAGGTTGTTGCCTGATGCAATATTGATGTGATCAGGAGCATACTGTACTTGTATTTCATTATTTTGAGTAATTTCTTTTGATGAGGTTTTAATATCCAGGTCTTCTACAGCAATTTTATATATAACTCCGTTTGAAAGTGCATATAATGAATCATTGAAAACCTGGCCAATGCTGTAAACTGTTTTGCCAACGGAAGGATCCAGCCAGTTTGTACCTCCATCGTTTGTAAAATATGATTTTGAGGTGGAGCCTAATAGGATAAATGAATTTCTGTCGAGTAAATAAATATCATTTGTTCCGGCTACCCCGTCTATTTTCGAAAATGTTTCACCGCCGTCAGTTGTTACAAATACTCCGTCGGAAGGAGTGGGAAGGTAAAATTCGTCTTTGCCGGACATAACAACCGAGTTAATAAATATGCTGCTGTCACCATCATTTACATCTGCTAGTGCTGGGTACAGATCAATAAAATTTTCTCCACCGTCCGTGGTTTTTAATAAAATACTGTTGCCCGCAATATAGCCTGTGTCTCCACTAAATTCAATACTATTAATGTACGAAGCACCAAAATCAGGTGTAATTCCTGTCCATGTTTCTCCTCTGTCTGTGGTTTTGAATATCCTGCCCCGGCTTTCACTTTCCCCCGTTGTTACAGTTTCATACCAGTTGGCATATAAAAACGCAGTGCTGTTATCTACACATTCAATAATATAGGGATTCAGTCCGTAACATCCTTCGAGTTGCGGGTTTAATGAAGCATCGTTGTCTTCGTTGATTCCAATTTTTGAAATATCGAGTAGAGAATAAGATGTCCAGTTGTCTGTCGTTCCCAAAATTAAACCTTCCATAAAAAAGTCATTAATTTCTGAACTTGACGGGAAATCAACAATTTTAAACCTTCTGACAGTTGCAAATGCACTCTCTCCATTATTACTGAGGCTTGAAAAATCGAATTGTATGTCTTCATCAAAAGATTCAGGAAGCGAAGACTGATTCCAGGTAAGTCCGCCATCGGTGGTTTTTTTGCACATTTCGGCATAACCAATTATTAATGCATTGTTAGGGTTATAGATGCACATTTTCTGAAGTCTTTCATCCGGATTAAGTTCGTGGGTTACCCAATTAAAATTCTTTTCAACTAAATCGGCTACTGCAATTTTGTATGTTACAGCGTTAGCCAGCCCGTACAATGTATCACCAAGCACACCTCCAATTTTGAAACAGGTTTCTCCGGGATAACAATCTGTCCAGGTTGCACCATTATTGGTAGTAATTTTTGATTTTGTTGACGAGCCAAGCACAATAATACTCGAATCATTTAATGGAAGAATGTCATTCCCGCCTCCAATACCATTGTACATGGTAAAAGTATTACCTCCATCAGTGGTTTTGAAAACTCCGTCAGCAGTAGTGGTGAGATAAAAAGTATCAGGGTTTATCATTTCAACAGCAAAAACATAAAGGTCGCTATCGGTTCCTAAAGCCAGGTTCGGGTATATGTCGGTTGTTGTTCCGCTGAGAATATTCGTTTTGAAAAGTGATTTATTTCCCCCGCTAATAGCAATGCTGTCACGAACAACGATTGCGTTTATAATTCGTGAGCCTAATCCGGTAACAATTGGCTCCCAGGCCTCACCGCCATTATTTGTTTGAAAAATCGCACCTTCTGATTCTTTTGTTCCTGTTGAAATAGTATACCATCCTGAGTAAACAAGAAAAGTATCGGCATTAAATACTCCAACGGAATAGATATCTTTATTATATGCCCCGGTAGCATTAGGGTTTATTTTCGGATCGGTTCCTGAGCCGATTTTGCTTCCATCCATCAATGACCATGTTTCGCCTTCATCATCCGATTTTAGAAGAACACTGCTTACATAAACATCTGGTTTCCCACCGGTAGGATGATCAACAATTTTTGCCCGTCGTGAAGAAATAACAGTGGTGCCTCCGTTGGAACCCATACCAATAAAATCGTATGTTGGTTTAAATGCATTAATTTTTGTCCAGCTTTCAGCATCAATATTTTTTTTCATGAGGATGTTGTTATAACCAACAATAACTGCCGATGAATCTCCTGTCACAGTCATTCCCTGAAGATTATCTCCCTCTGAAATGTTTTCACTTACCCAATTAAAGGTTGCTTGTTGTCCCCATGAAATAGTAGATAAAAAGCTGAAAAAAATAGGTAGTATATATTTTTTCATAAGCATCTTTTAGGATTTGCAATATTAAACTTCGTTTTTTTAATGTTTATCCAAAGTTTAATGGTTTTAAAGTTAACATATTTTTTACGATCTGGGCGAATTTGAAATTTGGGCGATATTTTGAGCAGGTTTTTGAAACACGAAATGTGAGCGAATAAAATTAACAATTTCTGTCTCTATACACACCTTATTTTAGTTTTTCATGAACAAATTTTTAGCTTTGAGGTATTCAACAGCTTCTTTTTTTGTTTTAAATAACTCGGCTTCTCTTTCCATCCATGTTTCGCCTTTTGATATTTTCAGGTTCGAACAACCTTCAATCGGGGCAATATTTACATCCTCCAAAGCTTTCATTTTTATTTCATTTTTTGAGATGTGCAGAACTTTCGCTTTTACCGGTTTTCCTCTCTGGGGTACATCCTTGGCATTTATCGCAATCACCAAACCGTAACATTCCACTCCATTTTCAAGCCAGCCTCCAATTTTATTATGCCACTCTTTACTTAATTCTACAGAATCTTCTGAATATTCATAATTTGCTATTTCTGCTGATTTATTTTTTGTATTACAGCCAGAAAAAAAAATTATCAATACAAAAACTGAAATTAAGTTTTTCATTCTAACAAACTTTACGTTGTTTTCTTAGCAACATATTATTCTATAAAATGTTTGTAACGGATTGCAGGTGACAAAAATACTAAAAATTCAAATTTTGATAGGAGGAATGGATTGGCCTAAAACAAAAAAGCCACATTTCTGCAGCTTTTGTTGTTTTAAATATTTTTTTAGCTTAAAATCCGTTGATAATTCCAAGAAAATCTTCGGCTTTTAATGAAGCTCCTCCAATTAATCCACCATCAACGTCTTTATTGGCAAACAATTCTTTAGCGTTGCTTGGTTTGCAACTTCCACCATAAAGAATTGAAACACCTTCAGCAATTTCGTTACCAAATTTTTCTGCAATCACTGAACGAATAAACGCGTGAATTTCCTGTGCCTGATCTGAAGTTGCTGTTTTTCCTGTTCCAATTGCCCAAATTGGTTCATAGGCAATTATCAGTTTTTTGAAATCTTCAGGAGAAAGATTGAAAATGGTTTCTTCCAGCTGTTTTTTTACAAATTTATTTTGAGCTTCAGCTTCTCTTACTTCCAGTGGCTCGCCACAGCAATAAATCGGTGTCAACCCGTTTTCCAAAGCCAGAGCTAATTTTTTATTGAGGATTTCGCTGGTTTCGCCATAATACTCGCGACGTTCAGAGTGGCCAAGAATTACATACTCAGCACCTGTAGATTTTACCATTTCCGCAGATACTTCACCGGTGAAAGCACCTTTGGCTTCGGCAGCACAGTTTTGGGCAGAAACACCGATTCTGTCGGTATTTACACTTTCAACAACTTTTGTAAGGTGAATAAATGGTGTTCCTAAAACAACCACTACATCGTCAGCACCTTCGCTGGCAACCAGTGAATCAACTGCTTTGGCTAATTCAATTCCTTCCTGTAAAGTTGTATTACATTTCCAGTTTCCTGCAACTATCTTTTTTCTCATCTTTCTGATATTTAGTTTATAAGGTATATTTATTTTTGCGCGTAAAAATACAAGCTTCGTTTGTAAAATTTAAATTAGCGAAAGCTCAAATTTCACAATTAACTATTTGTTCATGAATTCTTTCTGAAATTCTTCGGGTGTTGGGATATCGTTAAAATGCCATTTGCCAATTATGGTTCCGTTTTTCAAAACTACTAAACCAGGGTTGGAGCGAATGATTGTTTTTAATGTAATTTCATCGCAGTTGAAGAAATCGTATGGAACACTATTATCCTGGGCGAATTCCTGACTATAGTCAGGTAATGTTGAAGTTAGCCCAATAAATGAGAAATTATTTTTAGAGGCCCATTCAGCAAGTTGGTTAATTTTTGGTTGGGCTTCGGTATTGCTTTTTTCAAGGTTATAGGCCACAACAATAAATACATAATTCTCATCGTAAAGAAAGAAATCCACCACATCTTCTCCATCAGGTGTTGTAATGGTAAAATCATGAATTGGAGGATGGTAACCTTCCTTTACCAAGACAGATTCCATATTGTTGAATTCCCAGTTTACGGTGTCCTGCCAGGGGTAATTATCTTCCGAAAATTTTTCCACCTCTCCGGTATTTTTATTCTTATAATAAAAAATATTTTCATATACATCCTGCTCTGCATCATCAGGATACGACATCGCTTCCGGAATGTTTATCCCTGTTTTGTATGGTCTGAAATCAAAAACAGGCAGATGGTTGTAAGAGTAAAAAACTATTCCGATGTAAGCAATAACAAAGGTGCTGCTAAAAACAAAGCTGGCTTTTCCTTTTCTGGTTTTCGCTAGTGTTTTTCGTTTACTAAAAACAATAATTGCCAGAATAATCAGAACTATATTTTTATAAAATGTTTCCCAGTTTGAAATTACCAGGGCATCGCCAAAACAGCCACAATCGGTTACCGGGTTTTTTATTGCAATCCAAAATGTAAGTGGAAGGAAAAATGCCATAAAAAGCAATGCCAGCCATGAAAAAAAACGTATAAAAACATTCCATAGTAGCGCTACTCCAATGGCGAATTCGGCAAACGATAGTAAAATGCCGAGTGGAAAAGCAGCCCAAATTAACCACTCCAGTCCCATTGCATTAAAATAGTCAGTGAACTTATAAGTTGAGCCCCAAGGGTCAATTCCTTTTACAAATCCTGAAAAGATAAAAGTAATTCCAACTAAAATGCGGGAGATATGGGCGAGAGTTTTCATGTTTGGTTATATGTTTTAATCTTCAGTCTCAATTTTAATTAGCGCAAAAACAGCATAGTTTATTATGTCGAGATAATTGGCATCAATCCCTTCCGAGATAATTGTTTTTCCCAGGTTGTCCTCAATTTGTTTGGTGCGTTTCAGTTTCATCAATATTAAATCGGTATAAGAACTGATACGCATATTTCTCCAGGCTTCTCCATAATCGTGATTTTTTGCCTGCATTAACTCTTTTGCTGTATTAAAATGCTTATCATACAATTCAACGGTTTCCCGCTCTGAAAGTTCGTTTTCAGAAGTGCCAAGTTCAAGTTGAATTAGCCCCATGATTGCATAATTAATTATGCCAATAAATTCAGGTCGTATTCCTTCATCAACTTTGGTAATTCCTTTTTCTTCTATACTTCTGATACGCTGTGCCTTAATATAAATCTGGTCGGTTAGCGAAATGGGGCGTAAAATGCGCCAGGCAGTTCCGTAATCTTTCATTTTTTTCAGGAAAATGTTTTTACACAACGAAATTACCTGAGCATATTGCTGATTTGTTTTCTCCATATAACGTTTAAATGAGGCATAAAAATATTAAAAATTGAGGAAAATGGACGGTTTTGTTTTACATTTGTGGTTAACAATTTGTTAAACCATTAAAGTTTCTGATTCATGCTGATTACCCAGTCTGCGGGCAAATTCCTCAAGCGCAAAAATTCGGTAAATCTGGGGGGAGAGTTAATCGACTTTTCAGTTCCGGTTGTTATGGGAATTATAAATGTTACTCCGGATTCATTTTACGATGGTGGTAAAATGGAGGATGAAAAAGTGTTGCTTTCAACGGTTGAGAAAATGATTGAAAATGGAGCTGGTATTATTGATGTTGGTGCGGTTTCTACAAGACCGGGGGCGCAGCTTATTTCAACCAAAATAGAGTTAGGACGGTTAATCCCCGCAGTGCAGGCTATCCGGAAACAATTTCCCAAGATACCACTTTCTATTGACACATTTCGTTCGTGGGTTGCTGTGCGCATAATCGATGAGTTCGGACCTGTAATCGTAAACGACATTGCTGGCGGATCGTTAGATTCAAAAATGTTTGAAACTATCGGCAAGCTTGAAGTTCCATATATTTTATCACATATTTTGGGGACCCCTCGCGACATGCAGGAGAATCCGGAATATACAGATATTATAAAAGATATCTCGACCTATTTTAGTGAAAAGGTTAAACGTTTGACAAAAATGGGGGTGAAGGATATTATTATCGATCCGGGGTTTGGATTTGGTAAAAATCTCGATCATAATTATGAATTGCTAAACCGGCTCGACTCGTTTAAAGTTTTTCAGCTACCGGTAATGGTTGGTCTGAGCCGAAAATCAATGATTTGGAAAGCTTTGGAAACAAAACCTGAATTTGCATTGAATGGAACAACGGTGGCAAATACACTTGCTTTAATGGGAGGAGCCGATATTTTACGGGTTCATGATGTAAAGGAAGCTGTTGAAGCAGTAAAGATTTTTTGTGAAATTAAAGCGACAATTAAATGATGGCATTTATCACCATCCGTTTTCTCGATATTCTGGATATATTTTTGGTAGCCGTTTTACTTTATCAACTGTACCGGTTAATTAAAGGAACAGTAGCTTTTAATATTGTTATCGGCTTGTTTTCGTTATATCTGCTCTGGCTGGTAGTACGAGCGCTGGATATGCAGTTACTAGGTTCAATTATGGGGCAGTTTATCGGGGTTGGAGTCTTGGCGTTAATTATTGTTTTTCACCCGGAAATCAGGAAGTTTCTTGTTTTTATTGGAACAAATTATAACGTAAACCGACTGCTTTCAATCGATAAATTATTTGGAACAACAAAAGTTAAAACAATAAATCAGGAGCAGATTGACAGTTTAGTTGATGCTTGTGTGTCGATGGCAAAATCGAAAACCGGGGCATTGATTGTAATTGCCGGAAATTCTGAGCTAACAGAGCAAATCAATACCGGAGAAAAATTAAACGCTAAAATTTCATCATCGTTAATAAGAACCATCTTTTTTAAAAATACACCTCTTCATGATGGTGCAATTATTATTAAAGATAACAAAATAAAAGCTGCAGGTTGTATTCTTCCCCTAACTCAAAAAGAATTAGACCAAATGCTGGGATTACGACACCGTGCAGCTGTAGGAATTACAGAAACTACTGATGCGGTTGTAATAATTGTTTCAGAAGAGAGAGGAACCATTTCTTTTGCTAAAGAAGGCGAAATAAAAAGGAGGGTTTCAAAAGAAGCGTTAACAACATTACTTGAAGAGAATATTGTGCAGTCAGAGTTCTAAAAATCTTTTATATTCATCCGCATTTTTATTTAAATTAGTTTTATGAACAGAATTTGTGAGTTGTTTAAAATTCAATATCCTGTAGTACAGGGAGGTATGGTGTGGTGTTCTGGTTGGAAACTGGCTACTGCGGTTAGTAACTCGGGAGGGTTGGGATTAATCGGTTCTGGCTCCATGCATCCTGAAGTGCTTGATGAGCATATCAAAAAGGCGAAGCAGGCCACGCAAAAACCATTTGGAGTGAACGTTCCGTTGTTGTATCCTGAAATTGATAGAATAATGGAAATTATTGTAGAAAATAAAGTTCCGATTGTTTTTACCTCAGCCGGAAGCCCGAAAAAATGGACAGGCTGGTTAAAAGAGCGTGGGATAACAGTGGTCCATGTGGTTTCAAGTTCGTTGTTTGCAGAAAAAAGTGAAGTTGCAGGAGTTGACGCAATTGTTGCTGAAGGTTTTGAAGCTGGTGGTCATAACGGAAGGGAAGAAACTACTACTTTGGCATTAATTCCTTCGGTTCGAAAAGCAACCAGTTTACCTTTGATGGCAGCTGGAGGTATTGCATCAGGACAAGCAATGCTGGCTGCAATGGTTTTAGGTGCCGACGGAGTTCAGATAGGATCACGACTTGCTGTTTCTGAAGAATCATCTGCACATCCGGAATTTAAGAAGCTTGTAACTACGTTGAATGAGGGCGGAACAAAATTGGCCTTGAAAAAACTTGCTCCGGTACGTTTAATCAAAAATCATTTTTTTGAACAGGTTGATAGAGCAGAGGATAGTGGTTCTTCTATGGATGACTTAAAAGAACTCTTGGGAAAAGGACGTGCAAAAAAAGGAATCTTTCTGGGCGATTTGAAAGAAGGTGAA
This sequence comes from uncultured Draconibacterium sp., assembly GCA_963677235.2. Taxonomy (GTDB): domain Bacteria; phylum Bacteroidota; class Bacteroidia; order Bacteroidales; family Prolixibacteraceae; genus Draconibacterium. Next base: position 879,371 of record CAXXPP010000001.1, read on the forward strand.
CTGGAAATTGGACAGGTTTCCGCACAGATAAGGGATATAAAATCTGTAAAAGATATTATGGAGACACTTATTAATGAATATAATTCCTCGGTTGGTGAAATCTCAAAAGGAGGTAAATATTTATTTTAGTATTTATTCCACAGCGTCTTTTATTGGTGGAGGTGTTGGTTCTGCCCGCTTATCAAGATTAAAATATTGAAACGCCAAAAAAGTATAAGGAATTATCCAAAGGCTGGCAGAAATAATGGACGAGATTCCCATTAAAATCCAGTACCATTGCGGATATTCAGGAGTGCCGGATTGTTGCAGACTGAACATCGTAGATGAAATTCCAGTGATCATCGATGGGATAGATAAAATAAAACTGACAGCATATATAATAATAATACCAACAAGGTTAACAACAAAGGTATTCCACCATTGAAAATTTACTAAATTCCACGAGCGGGAGAATGCATTTCCAACGCCTTTTTTCTCAAAAATAAGGATCATCACAACAATGGATAAGGTATTGGCAAAATAAATTCCCGGAATAATGCACATTATTACCCCGGCCATTACAAGCAAAAAAAGTAATAGGTTGGCTCCTAAAGCCAGCAAACTGTTGGAGAAGAATAAAGGTGTTATTTCGTTCAGTTCGAAATTTCCTTTTCCTTTTTTGATGTAATATTCAATGTATGTATAATAAGTCCCTCCTAAGAGCGATTGTACAAAGAGTCCGAATAAAGAGACAATAAAAATATTACCATAAATTGGGCCTATATTCGAAAGTATCATATCCGGATCATTCAAATCAACTTTCCCCATCACTTTCATTTGCACATAAACCTGTAGTGCTCCATAAACAATAATGAATGGGAAAATATAAATGGCAAATAATTTAGTGAGGGGCTTGTATTCTTGTTTTAAAAATCGGAATGAGGCTGTAAAAATATCTCTCGGTTCTCTTTTCTTCCTGAATTGAACTTCTGTATCTAGCATGAAAAATTAGTTAATAAGTCTTTTTATCAATTTGATATTTATTGCGGTCTGAGGAACTACGCGTAATTAGTTCGCCAAGGAACCCTGCGAGAAAAAATTGAGCTCCAATAATTACTGCTGTCAGTGAAATATAAAAATAAGTACTATCAGTTAGCAGATTCCCGTATATTCCTGCTTTTAGTTGTTGGATTTTTTGTACAGCCAGAACAACTGCTGACGCAATTCCGAGTAGTATCATTAAAATTCCGAGTATCCCGAAAAAATGCATGGGACGTTTTACAAACCGGGAAATAAAAATGACAGAAAGTAAATCGAGAGGGCCACGGATAAACCGTTCCAACCCAAATTTTGTTTCTCCGTATTTTCTTTCACTGTGAATTACTACTTTCTCTCCAATATTTTTATACCCTGCCCATTTGGCAAGTACCGGAATATAGCGATGCATTTCACCATATACCTCGATACTTTTTATCACCTTCTTTTTATAGGCTTTTAAGCCGCAATTCATGTCGTGCAGCTTAATCCCGGTAATACACCGTACTGTGCTGTTGTATAATTTACTTGGGATATTTTTGCTCAATACGGGGTCGTGTCTTTTTTTCTTCCAGCCTGAAACTAAATCGTACCCGTCTTCTTTTACCATCCGGTACAATTCAGGGATTTCATCCGGGCTGTCCTGAAGATCGGCATCCATGGTAATTACCACATCTGCTTGAGCAGCTTCGAAACCACAATAGAGTGCAGCGGACTTTCCGTAGTTGCGCCTGAATTTTATTCCTTTAATATTTTTGTTTTTTGCTTGTAACTCTTCTATCACACTCCAGGAATCATCAAAACTTCCATCATCTATAAGAAAAATTTCATACGTGAAATTATTCTTATCCATTACTTGTTTTACCCAGTCGGTTAGTTCAGGAAGTGACTCCTCTTCATTAAAAAGGGGCACAACTACGGAAATGTCCATGCTAATTTTTGTTATTCAGTAAAATCGTCTTTTGGGTTTTTCTTTGTGAAAATGGCTGTGATTAATGAAATGATAAGCCCTATGAAAGCTCCACCCAGAATTCCCATAACTACCATCATTCCGGGAGTTTGAAATTTGGCTGCCATGTTAACCGCCATTTCTATTTGTTCTTCCGGTACTTTGCCCTTTTTTACTATTTGTTCCTCGGTGTAAAGACGTAGCTGGTCTTGCAGCGATGGATCAATAACGGTATATAACAAGTATGTATAAATGCTACCGATTATTGAAGCAAAAACAACTGTTAAGAGACCAACTCCAAGCGCTTGTCCGTATGTCATGGTTCCACCTAAGATTTTTTTGAAATTTGCCTGTGCATAAACAACACCGGCAATTATGATAACATAATTTAACCACTGGGCTAATTTCGAAAAAGGATTACCGGTAACATAGAAGACTACAGAAACCAAAATTGATACTATTGCCAGATAGATACCAGCCATAAAAGATGTTTTCCAAATAGAAGCAGATTTTTGTTCCATAATTTTTATTTTAGAAAAGGTTCGACAAATATATGTTTATTTTTTAACCGATTTAACTGATAGTCGTTAGATTTCCTATAAATGGAAGTTACAAATAATTTCAGTACCCCCTTTTATTTGATGGGTCAAAAATTAGTAGTTAAAATTACGCGACTTTAGAATTTTTATTTGGTGGTAATTCAAAATTTTCTACTTTTGCAGCCGGGTAAGTCCTGTGCGACCAGCTCCTGCTGAATCCCCCCAGGGTCGGAAGGCAGCAAGGGTAGGCGGTTGTAGCGGTGCGACACAGGTAGCTTACCCACTTTTTTTTGAAAGAAAAAAAAGGTGCGGAAAGTTTGAAAAAAGGTTTGCAGAATAAAAAATTAATTCTTTACTTTGCGCCGCTGAAATTGAAAAAAGCAAACGTTCCTGATAACGAATTTATTGAAAAACAAGCCGAATTAGCTCAGTTGGCCAGAGCACGTGATTTGTAATCTCGGGGTCCTCAGTTCGAATCTGAGATTCGGCTCAAAATTATTCGGGGAGATACCGAAGCGGTCAAACGGGGCAGACTGTAAATCTGTTGGCAAAGCCTTCGTAGGTTCGAATCCTGCTCTCCCCACAGTCTGAAGGGAATCATTGAAAAATGGTTCCCTTTTTTATTGGTGAAAATTTGTGTTGTTAATAAAAATACGGAAACAAATTTTAGAGGTTGTAAATAAAAAGGGAATAGCTTTTTTGGCTGTTCCCTTTTTATTGTTTTAATGGTTACTATCGAATATCATGCTTTGCTCTTCGAGAAAAAACCTTCTTTTCTAAATTTGTTATAGCTTGCTTTCACTGAATTAACTTCTTCCCGGATAAATTTTTCTATGTTTTTCACGGTTACTTCCTCACCACGCATTTCAAGGCGTTGAGCTGCATTTATAGCTTTGGGTACAACAATCCACAAAATAATGTAGACAAATATTGCTATTCCAGTGGCGAGAAACAGCAAAACCATAATTAACCGAACAATTACCGGATCCATGTCAAAGTAAGCAGCTAAACCTCCACAAACACCACCCAAAACCTGGTGTTCAGGATCGCGGTAGAGCCTTCTTTTTTGTTTTGTTTTTTTACTAAATGGTTCTTCACTATCTTCTACTTCGCTAAAAGTTTCCGGTGTACCCATCATTTCAACCACTTCGTTTACCCATTCCAGTGTAACCACTTTTTTTTCTTCGGTTGTTTTTCCGATAAATATTTCGGCTATCCTGAATTCAATATCTGCCAATATTTCTCTGCCTTCCTCTGTATCTCCAAAATAATTTTTTAGGCTAATCAGGTATTTTTGAAGTACTTCGTAAGCATCGTCTTCGATGTAGAATACTGAACCACTGAGATGTATTGTGTAAGTCTTTTTCATTTTTTATTACTTTTTCGATGTTTTCTTTTTATTTTATGCCCTATTTTGTTTTACTGTTCCAACTGCGCTGACCAACTCATCCCAGGATCCTTCCAGTTCCTTCAGAAATTTTCTTCCGTTATTGGTAAGTTCGTAATATTTTCTCGGAGGCCCCTGTGTTGATTCTTCCCATTTGTAGGTGAGCAATCCGTCGTTTTTTAACCGGGTTAGCAACGGATAAATTGTTCCTTCAACAACAATTATTTTCGCTTCTTTTAACCCTTGTAAAATATTCGATGCATAAAGTGGTTTACCATCCAGTATCAGAAGAATACAGTATTCGAGAACTCCCTTCCTCATTTGTGCTTTTGTATTTTCTATTTTCATGGCTGTCGTTTTTTAATTGTTTTTAATTTTTCTGATACTTCGTTTGGGGAGGACAGGTTTTTAGCCCACCCAATTTTTATCAGAAATCATCCAGCTTTCCAATTCCAAAGGTTGTTCCTCTGCTTCAATGGTGTTAAAGTTATGTTCTTCCAGCATCCAGTTTTCCAGTTCAAGTGATTTTTCTGTTTCTTTTAACATTTCAAAAGCCGGACTCTTAAAATTATTTTCATTTGTCATCCAGCTTTCCAATTCGAGTGATTTTTCGTCTTCTACAGCATTCAACAGATTTACTTCGAACAAATTTTTGCTGGTCATCCAATCTTCGAGTGAAAGAGGTGCTTCTACTTCATTATTCTCAGAAGTAAAAGTGGCTGTAAAGTTACTTTCGTCTGTCATCCAGCTTTCCAGTTCCAGATTTTTTTCAGTTTCCTCATTGAATGTTGCAAAATTAGCTGTTGCCGAGGTGATTGTTTCATTGTTTGTTACTTTGGGATTGTTGTCGACCATGGCAGTTGCGATAGTATTAAAACTGCTGTTTTCAAATAACGATTTCCAAAAATCCTGTGCATTTACTGTAATACTTATCAGTACTAAGCTCATTCCTGCTGCTAACGTTTTTGTAATTGCTTTCTGAACATTGTTTTTTGTTTTCATGACTTTGTCTCCTTTTTTTATTTTCTGTTTGTTTTCTGTTTTTCAAGTTTTCAATCTTATGACGCTTCTTTTTTTAAAATGTTACATCATGTATAGAACTTTTTTTTGTCTGCTACCATTTTTAAAATGGATTATTGTATTGCAAATATATGTATAAAAAATGGAACTATGCAATACAAAGTACTGTAATTTTTGAAATTATTTTTTGTTGTTTGATATAAATGTCTGTAAATTAATATTTTGGGTGTTTGTTTTTTTTGATTATTTCAATAGAGGTTAGATGCTAAACCAATTTTTTATACGAGAAGAGCAAAATTTAATTATTAAGAAAATATTTATTATGGGGTTTTTTGTAAACAATTTTTCCTTTATTTCCCTCTTATATATATGATACTAAATAGATAAATATTATGGATGGTACATTAAAAGAAAATATAAAAACATTTATTTCGAAAGGAATTGATGAAGAGTCAATGGACTCCAAGGAAAATAGTTTTTGGAAAGGGTTAAGAAATGTGGGAACTGAATTGTGGCTTGATACAGGTGATATGGATGAAGCCGCAAAAATATGGTCGGCAGAAATGACTGCATTAACAACCAATAACTCTTTGCTAAATAAAGAAATACAAAAAGGCATTTACGATTCTTTTATTTCGGAGGCGAAAGAAATTGTAAAGTTATTACCAATAAAACAACAGATAATTGAAATTGCTTTTATCCTTAATGCGCGGCATGGACTTCGGCTGGCTAAAAAGTTTGGGGGGAATGTAAGTGTGGAATTGCATACTGATACTGCTCATGATATGGATGCAATTGTAGAATACGGACTTCGCTATTTTGCAATTAATCCGGAACAATTTATTGTAAAAGTTCCGTATACTGCCACCGGTTTAATTGCAGCTCGCAAGCTACGGGAAAAGGGAGTGAGAATTAATTTTACACTGGAATTTTCTGCCCGGCAGAATGTAATGGTGACATTAATTACAAAACCCAATTATCAGAATGTTTTCCTTGGCCGAGTTGGTGGCTATATAAAAAATAACGGATTAGGAGATGGTTCTGGTGCTGGTGAACGAACGGTTATTTCGACTCAACGTTGGGTAACAGAACTTTCCAAAAACAATCCGGAACCGGCAAAATTAATTGCTGCCAGTTTACGGAGCTATGAACAGTTAACTTCTTTGGCTGGAGTCAATGTTTTTACTATGCCAACCAAGGTTGCAGCAGAAGGAAAAGAAAAGTTGGATGGTGAATTCAAATCAAAACTAGACGAGGTTTATCCGGTTGATTTAACTAAAAGTGCATCGCAGTATTTTCCCGAAAAATTGTGGGAAGTGTCTTCTGTTGAACTGAAACTGGCGAAAGATTTGGATGAAAATTGTCCGGAAAGTGGAGCGGAACTGATAAAACGTGCGCATGATGCCGGCTGTGGTGATATGTTTCCGAAATTAAGTGAAGAAGATCAGGCGTTTATATCGTCGGATGGTAAAATACCCAAACATGAACGTTGGGCAGAACGTATAAAAAACGGGGAACTGGCCATTGATACGTTATTGAATTTGGCCGGGCTGGCAAGTTTTACCGCCGACCAGAAAGAGTTGGATGACCATATAAAAGAAATTATTCTGAAAGATTAAATTATTATTTTTAGTCTGCAAAAATGGTTGTTTTATGTCTCAACGACTGAATTCATTTAGTAATGGCGGATTTATTGAATTCGATACCGGAAGTTTTGATGATTGGTGTGTTTATGTGACCAAATCTGGAGGAGAGCGTTTTGCTCCTTCCGATGTTCAGTATTTTACACGTCTGAAAAAGTTAGGACGGAAACACGGGCATCAAAAAATATACGACGATTTTGTGGTTGTTTTTAATCGAACAACTGCTAAAATTAATCCTGATATTTTTCAACTTGTTTCTCTTTTAAGCCATTTTTATGATGAAGACCGATTAGAAATGGAGATCTGGTTTAATGTATTATATGCTGGAATGGTTGCAGAGGAAAACAAAGAAAGAGCCGTATTAAAAAAACGGATAAAAAGGCTGGGCATGCATCAGATTTTAATTGATGATATGGAACCTCAAATTGCCGCAAATTTTAGCAAAGGAATTAGCTGGCAGCAACTTGACAGACTAATGAAAGCCAAAGGTTTTTAGTGTTATATTTCTGCTATTCTGATCTTTACTGCAAATGCTTCCGTGGGGTTGGTTGTAAATATTTGGTAAATATCTTGTTGCGAGAAGCCATTTTTTTCCAGTGCAGGGATAAGGTATTTTTCAATATCGCTATATCCCTTAAAATCACCACCATTGGGCTCCTCAGGGCGGTACCATCCTGCATCGTGTGAAAGGAGTAATTTGTTTAGCAGCCCTTCTTTTTTCATTAGCGAAATGAAATTTACAAATCTGTCCAGATTTTCAGGAGAGAAATTATCATATGCTATCCAGGCTCCTGTTCGCGCAGCTTCAAGTGTCTTGTTTAAATCCTGCTCATTTTGTGCATGTGTCCATATAAAAGCGGAAGGATGAACTCCATATGTTTTTAAAATTTCCAGTTCTTCAAATGCGGGAGCGGCTGGCCCTGTGTGAGACATAATTGTAACCCGGTTTCTTTGTGTGTAATACAGGCAGCTTCTACCACTTTGCGGCTGATTTTGTTAAGCGGAGTATTCTCAACCGAAATTTTAATAAATCCAGGATAAATTTCTGTCCCTTCAATACCGTTTTTTGCTTCATCAATCCAGCGGTTGGCGAGCTGTTCTGCGCTCTCTGTAAGCCCATGTTTCGGAATGTATTTAGCTCCTGCGGCATAATATCCGGTGTTGGTAAGAATTTGAAGACCTGATTTTTCAGATAACATTTTAAGTAGTTTGGGGTCGCGCCCAAGATAGGCAGGTGTGCATTCTATTATGGTATTATATCCCAATTTCTTAATTTCAAGAAGGTAGGGGAGAACCTTTTTAACTACTTTTTCTTTGTTCCAGCGATTATAACCGATACTATCTGCGCCAATAAAATCAACAAGTATATGTTCGTGGTGAAGCGTCTTTCCTATTTTCGCGGCGGAAATTTCACCGGTAACAGTAATTATTTTGCGCTTGTCGGCATTACATGAGAATAAAAACAGGATGGAAATCACCAGAATAAAAGATGTTAGAGTCTTCATTGATAGTCGTTTACAATTTTACCCCAATTTACGAAAACGAGAGTATCTGCGAAATATATTGATGCTACAAAACCCTGTTCTTCATTCTTTTTCTCCAAATAACAAGAACGGCACCTGAAAATACCAAAGCAGCTCCAAGAATGGTAATTATGGAAAATCGTTCGTGTGTTATCCATTTTACATCGAGTTGGGTTAAAATACCCATGGTAATAAATGTTATCATCGGGTTTACAATAATGATAATACTTACCTTGTTTGCTTCAATATATTTAAGTGCAAGTGCCAGGCAGGAATAAGCGATGAATGTGTTTGCTCCAAGAAAGAACATTAAAAGCCACCAGGTCCAATGTAAATGAAAAAGAGGCGTTAAATTAATGAACGGAATATAAATAAGGGCCGGGAACCCAAACAAAAATAAATTTAAGCTTTCGGCAGAATATTTGATTACCAGTTTTTTTTGTGAAATAGCGTAGGTTGCCCACGCAATTGCTCCGGATATTGTTAATAAAACCCCGGTGTTGTATTTTTCCTGACTGTCGAAAAAAGCAGATATTTGGTCGCGGTAAAAAAAAGAAAATCCAACAATTGCTATTCCAAAACCAACGATTTGGTTTCTGGTCAATTTTTCTTTAAAAAATATGAGGCCGGCGATGGCAAAAATAATAGGGCCGGTTTGGATAAATAATTGAGCATTACTGGGAGTTGTATAATGAATCCCCATCATGTAACCCAGGTAATTCCACGAGAGGCCAATTCCTGCAAGGATTAAAAGCCAGGGAGGGCGTTTCAGAATTTGAAATGATGTTGGGCTTTTTACTAGCTGCCAGATTGAAAGCATAACAAAAGCTACCGAGAATCGAAACCAAACAATGGTAACAGGTTCAACTTCACGTGAAGCAACTTTCAGGGCAATAGCAAGAAATCCCCAGAAGAATGCTGTTATCGAAGCATATATTATTCCCTTGGTATATTTTTGCATTACTGTAAGAATAAAAATCCCGGATGTTATTTACCCGGGATAATACCATATATGGTTTTTATTTATCTTAATTGTGCACCAAAATCACGTTCAAATGCAGAAAGCAATTTTTTCATTGTTTTATCAATCTGTTTGTCTTTGAGCGTTTTGCTGTCATCTCGAAGAATAAAACTTACGGCATACGATTTTTTTCCTTCAGGAATTCCCTTTCCTTCATATACATCAAACAAATTTACATTTTGTAATATCTGGCGTTCAACTTTTAACGCACTTTCTTTTATCTGGTTAAATTTAACCGATTTGTCAATGAGTAGTGCCAAGTCGCGACGAACAGAAGGAAATTTGGGTAATTCTTGAAAGGCGACTTTGTGTTTTCGTTTTTCATTGATGATTTGTCCCCAGTCGAAATCGGCATAATAAACCGGGGTTTCGATGTCAAATCTTTTGAGCCATTTTTTGGCTACAATTCCCAATTCCAGAACTGTTTTATTGTTTGACAAGTATTGCATGCCGTTGTCAAAAAGTTCGTTCTCTGTTTCCGAGTTCTGGAGCTGTTCCGGATTCATACCCAGTCGTCTTAAAATATTTTCGGCATAGGTTTTTATGCTGAAAAATGTTATGGGTTTTTCTTTTTCTGTCCAGTTTTCTTCATTCTTATTCCCGATAGTAAACAATCCGAGATGTTCTTCTTCCCAATAATTGGTTTCCGGATGCTCCTTTAATTCGGTTCCTTTGTAAAAGTAGCAATTGCCAAATTCGTAAAAACGAAGATTTTTATTTTGCCTGTTTGCGTTGTAGGCAATTGTTTCCAATGCTCCAAACAATAAGGTTTGACGCATGCCATTGAGGTCGGCACTTAACGGATTTAGCAGTTTTACAGTTTGCTCTTCTTTATACTGCGAGAGCCCTTCGTAATACCCTGTTTTTGTTAATGAGTTTGACCATATCTCGCTAAATCCCTGCGATGTTAGCATTTCTGAAACCAAATTACGCATTTGGTTCATGTTGGGTTGCTCTGCATATTGCAATGATGATTTTACCAATGATGGGATTTCTACGTTGTTATATCCGTATATACGCAGAATTTCTTCAATTACATCTGCCTCACGCTGCACGTCAACACGGTATGGCGGAACAAGAAGCGATAACCCTTTTTCGGTTTCTTGTTCAATTTTAATTTCGAGTGATGTGAGGATATTTTTGATTTGTTCTTTGCTTAGTTCTTTTCCTATTAAACGGGTAACGTTAGCATAAGAAATATCAACTTTAAAATCTTCAATTGTTTCCGGATATATGTCTACAATTTCAGAAGAAATTGTTCCGCCCGCCAGTTCTTTTATCAAAAGCGCTGCCCGTTTCAATGCATAAATTACTCCGTTCGGATCAATTCCTCTTTCAAAACGGAAAGATGCATCGGTATTCAGTGCATGCCGGCGAGCTGTTTTACGAATAAAAACCGGATCAAAATATGCACTTTCAAGAAAGATATTTTTTGTTGAATTTTTTATACCCGATTTTATTCCACCAAATACGCCACCAATACACATACCTTCTTCCACATTACAAATCATCAGGTCGTTTTCATGAAGCTCGCGTTCTACTTCATCGAGTGTAGTGAATTTAGTTCCGGCAGGCATGGTTTTTACAATTACTTTGTTGCCTGTAATTTCGTCGGCATCGAAAGCATGCAATGGCTGTCCGGTTTCCATGAGCACAAAGTTGGTAATATCAACCACGTTGCTGATAGGAGTAAGACCAATAACCCGCATTTTATTTTTTAACCAGTCGGGCGATTCTTTTATTTCAATTCCAGAAATAGTTACTCCCGCATATCTTTTACAAGCTTCCGGAGTGCCAATTTCTATTGGAATTTCAAGATTATGGTTATCTACTTTAAAATCATCTACCGACGGGCGCGTGTATGTAATGTTTTTTGTTTTGTTAAGAAAAGCTGCCAAATCGCGGGCAACTCCAATATGCGATGCCCCATCAATACGATTGGGGGTGAGATCCACCTCAATCATCCAATCCGATTCAACATTATAATATTCTTTAGCTGGTGTTCCAACTTCGGCAGAATTTTCCAGAACAATTATTCCATCGTGGTTGGTGCCAATTCCAATTTCATCTTCAGCGCAAATCATCCCTTGCGAAACTTCGCCACGAATTTTTGATTTTTTAATGGTAAATTCATCGTCGCCCATATAAAGCGTAGTGCCTTCGGTTGCCACGATTACTTTCTGACCGGCTGCTACATTCGGAGCACCACAAACTATTGGTAACAATTCGCTGGTACCAACATTTACAGTTGTTTTACTCAGATGATCTGAGTTCGGGTGTTTTTCGCAGGTCACAACTTCGCCAATAACCAGCCCTTTCATGCCACCTTTTATGGTTTCAACTTCTTCCAGGCTGCCTACTTCTAATCCGGTTTGAGTAAGGATTTTTGCCACTTCTTCAGGCGATTCATCCAGTTGGATGTAATCTTTTAACCATTTATAAGATATCTTCATATCAAAAAATTCTGTGCTAATAAAATTGAAGTCACAAAAATATAGAATTTAACCGGAAAGCTAGGGAGATAACTGAATTAATCTTTGGGAATTAATTTTAAAGAAATTTAGTAAAGATGAAGTTTCCGTTTGGGAAGAGTGTTGTTTGAACCGGAAATCGGATGGTAGTGTATTAAGCGGGTCATTACTAATTTATTCCCAGGCCTTGTAGCGAAGAGGTTTTGTGTTGCGAAAGGCAGCAAGATCAAAAGATATTTCACGACTCTCAGCGTCATGAAATATCTTTTGTTTATTACTTTACTTTTCAAGCCATTCAACCACTTTGTCAGACGCAGGAGATTCTTTTGCTTCAATTACGCCAACGAGTTTCCCGTTTTCATCGATCATATATTTCTGGTAATTCCAGGCTACTTTTGTATCCATTACTCCGTTTAAATCCTTTTTTGTAAGCCATTCATATAGAGGGCTTTCATTGTCGCCCGTAACCGAAGTTTTGGCCATTACAGGAAACGTAACACTGTAATTTTTTTCCACATAGTTCTTTATTTCTTCGTTTGACCCCGGTTCTTTGTTCCCAAAATCGTTCGACGGGATCGCAACAACAACAAAATCTTTGTTTTTATAGTTTTCATACAGCTTTTCCATTTCGCTGAATTGCGGGTGATAACCACATTGAGTAGCTGTATTTACTAAAAGTACTTTTTTCCCCTTTAGTTCGCTCATGTCGAAAGTTTTACCGTTAATGTCAGTTAGTTTGTAGTCGTAAATTGAAGTAGAGTTCTGCGCATTGGCAGCAACTATTGTTAATATAAACAATAGCATAAAAAACAAATTCTTTTTCATGATACTAAAATTTAATGGTTATAAAAATCAGTTCGATAACAAATACGGATTTAAAATTTATTATTTGTTGTCGTATCAAAAACAAAAAGAAATGTAATAAGGTTCAATTTGTTTTTGAAGGTGGGGAGTATTATTTATTTGATAATTAGATTTTTATTGGCTTGTGGAACAACGGTGAAAACGATGTCTGTGATAGTTCTTTGTACTGTCTTATCTGTTTTAATCCTCCTCTGTCATCCTAAAATTTTCTACATTTTCATGAATCAATTCTTTGTCTTTAATTTCTGCTACTTTAATATTTTTGAGACTGATGTTTTTAACCGGAAGTTCCTGCTGTGCTAAAATTCGTGAAATAAATTTTACAGAATTGGCTTTTATATTTTCCAGGTAAATATCGGAAATGGGAGTGAGCCTTCGTTCGTAAGTAGGAACCAAATCCCGCCACTGGTATAAAACATCGGTTTCAATTCCGAGAATTCCTTCGCTCATTTTGTCGGCTCCAATATTTTTTATGTAAACATTTTTCACATAGCCTCCTCTTCGTTCGTTGGTTTTTATAAAGACAAGGTGAAACATGCTGGCGTTGTCTTCTACTTTGCAATTATCCATAAACACATTTTCCACACCACCTGAAAGTTCGCTTCCTATCGCCAGTAACTGGTGCCCGTTTTTTACCAGACAGTTTCTGATTACCAAATTTTTGGTCGGAGTGTTCAACCTCCATGCATCCTGATTTCTACCTGACTTAACGGCAATGGCATCATCGCCCTGGTCAAATACGCAATCTTCAATTAGCATATTTTGACTCATTTCCGGATCCACACCGTCGTTGTTGTGTCCGTGCGCATAGACTTTCAAATTTCTGATAACCACATTTTTTGAAAGATACGGATGGATGGTCCAAAACGGGCTGTTCCGGATAGAAAAGCCATCCAACAGAATATTTTCTGAACGATTAAACTGAATGAAATGCGGACGTAAATGAGCGGTGTCATTTACCATTTGTCGTTCTACTACCGGGACATTTTTAGCGGCCATGTTATATAGTCGTTTCAGGTTTTCCATGTGTGCGGGCGGTCTGGCAAACCAGCTTTCCCAAACATCCATTTGTGCTTTTAACTCGCCTTCTCCTGTTATAGCAACATTCTTACATTCGTAGGCATAAATTAACGGCGAATAATTATAGCACTCCAATCCTTCCCAGGTTGTCGGAACCGCGGGTAAATAATCATCCGGAGTGCCAGAAAAAAGAAGTGTTGCGCCTTTTTCGAGGTGCAGATTTACATTGCTTTTTAAATGAATTTTACCGGTTATCCATTCTCCTTTGGGAACGAATACTGTTCCTCCGCCAATTTCGCTGGCCTTTTGTATCGCATTGGAAATAGCAAGTGTGTTTTTTTCTTTATTTCCGGGCTCGGCTCCAAAATCAGTAATCGGAAATTGCAGGCAATTGCCAAAATCAGGAACTGTTATTTCCGGCATATCAAAAGGGGCTTTAACGTTAATTTGATGAGTTTTTAGTGAAGTATCGTTTCTACACGACTGAACAAGAACTATCAAAGACAAATAGAGCAGGACAAGATATTTCATGATAATTTGATTTAGTAACCGCTAATTTAATGCTTTGTTAGCAGGTTCCGAATTTTTAATTGCCATAGCGTAAATTTTAAAACGGATGGTACAGATAAATAACCTTTAATCTCGCTTTTGACTAAATTATTTACTCATATAAAAATATGTTTGTTTAATTTTCCTGTTCTGTCTACTGGGGCTATTAGTTCATAATTATGTCAATCGCTGCGTTTTTCAGTCCTTCTGCATGTGCTGATAATCTGGCTTGTCCTTTTTCTGTTCCCAACGGGCGGACAATAGCAAGACATTTCCCGTGCCAGGTGTTCTTTTCAGGTTGTTTGAAACTTGTTACATCAGAGTGGTAACCGTTTGCAACACCGGCTATTTCAGCATTACCGTTAATTTCAAAACTTACCTGTATATTATCTGCGTTGGGAATCGGATTTCCCTCTGCATCAATAATTTCAACCATAACATACGACAAATCGTTTCTGTTGGCATTAATTGTTTGTCGGTCAGCCGTTAGTTTTATTGCAGCCGGTTTTCCCACAGTTTTGATACTTTCTGCCGCGATTTCGTTGTTCCCGTCAAAACAATATGCGGTTAAAGTTCCTGGTTCATAAGAAACATCGAATGTTGCTGTTATTGATTTACTATCGTCTATTGTTTGTTCTCCAACTAGTTTTCCGTTCAACTCAAGTCTGACTTTATCAGCACGGGTATATACATTTACCTGTATTTTTTCTCCTTCGTGTCCTTCCCAATTCCAGCACTTCAGCTCATCGGGAAATCCCCATGGGCTGGTTACTTCTTTTTTCCCTTCAGGAATAGGAACGTGTACCAGCATATTTAGTTTATGTTCGCGCCACACCACATGCTGATAATAGAAAGCAGCTTTGGGATTGCCAATTAAATCTATATCTCCCTGAAAATTAATTACCATTGGCCAGGAGTTAAAATCAAAAAATTGCATCATTTCTCCAAGGGGATTGGATGTCTCAACAGGAGCATTATTAACAAGACGAGGAACCCCGGTTCCGGCCTCTCCGATATAATCCATGGCTGTCCAGCTGAAGTTCCCGATAACATAAGGAAAATCTTCAACTTTTTGCCAGTTTTGTAAGGAAAAAGGAGGTCGGAATTCCGACGCATACATAATTCTTTCAGGATATTTCTTGTGGTCGTTTATATACTTTTGGTATCCGTAGTTGTACCCAATTACATCCATAAGAGCTAAATGAGGTGCTCTTTGTTCCCATGTACTTTCCATCCCTAATTCGCCTCCCATATCTACGTGTGCTTCGGTAACCGGGCGTGAAGTATCAAGCTTTTTAACTTCACGGACGAGATTTTTTGCAATTCGTAAGCCGGAAGAGTCGGCAGCCTCTGGTATTTCATTTCCAATACTCCACATAATAACCGAAGGGTGATTGCGGTCGCGAAGTATCATTGACTGAATATCTTCTTTCCAGTGGTCTTTAAAAAATGTAGAATAGTCTAATGCAGAAATTTTCTCTATGCCGGGGAGAAGTTTATTCATCATCTCCATTTTCGATGATTCCCACATGTCGAATGCTTCATCAATAACAAGCATGCCCAATCGGTCGCAAATATCAAGTAAATATGGGGATGGTGGATTATGACTGCAACGGATAGCATTAAACCCTGCATCCTTTAATATCTCAATCTTTCGTTCTTCCGCTCTGTCGATGGCCGCCGCACCAAGCGGTCCGTTATCGTGATGGAAACATCCGCCTTTTAGTAAAACATTTTGTCCGTTAAGGGTAAATCTTTTTTCAGGCGAAAAATTAAGCGTACGGATGCCAAATGGAGTATTCAGTTTGTCTACCGAATTGTTTTCAACCTGCAATTCTACTTCTGCAGAATAAAGATTTGGGTTTTCAATTGACCAGAGAGTGGGCTTATTTATATTCGTGACCTGGTTTAATTCTTTTGTTTCTCCTGCTTTTAGCAATGATTTGGTTGATGCGTTGGCTACTTTCTTTCCCTGTGAATCAAACACCTTTACAGTACAAGTTACAGATTGGTTACTGTTGCTTGAGTTTTTCACTGTTGTGGCGATTTTGATTTTAGCTTGTTTTGCTGATACATCGGGGGTGGAAACAAAGACTCCCCATGGAGCAATATGTACCGGGTTTACAAAAGATAACCAGGTATGGCGGTATATTCCTGAGCCGGAATCCCAACGGGCATTTACTCCTTCATTTTTAACCTGTACTGCAATTACGTTGGGTTTTCCAGCCGGGTTCAGATAAGGTGTAATGTCGTACCAAAACGACGTATATCCGTAGGGATGGTTTCCTACATGTTTGCCATTTATCCATACATCCGAATTCATATAAACACCGTCGAATTGGAGATAGGTTATTTCTTCGTTTTGAACTTTGTCAACTGTAAACTCTTTTCTGTACCAGGCTGTCCCGCCAATTGTATAACCTGTTCCCATTTTGCCAATAGATGTTTTTGAAAATGGGCCGCATATATTTTCATCTTCCTGATTAGGCAAATCTTCTATACTCCAGTCGTGCGGTAAATCCAGCAGACGCCATTCAGAATCGTCAAATTGAGGATTTTCAGCTCCGGAGCGATCTCCCCGAAAGAATTTCCACTTGTTATCAAAAGATTGTGTTCTTTCATTTTGAGGAAGCTTTTTATTGTTACACGCTGTTATAGTTAGCAGTAGTACCAGTAGAAAATAAATGCCAGGCAGTTGTTTAATTTTTTTCATTTTAGATTTAGGTAAAAGTGGTTGATAAAATTCACAGTAAATGTAAGCAATTTTCCAATAGAGGCAAATTGCCTCAAAATAATTTTTTATATTTGGAAATATTAAATTTGCGAGATGGAAAGAGCATCTGCTAATATTCTGTTAAAACAATATTTCAGTGAAGGAACCGATGCATTTCTTCCTCACGTAGCTGTTAATTGTGTTGTATTTGGTTACCGGCATCCGCATCTAAAGGTTTTGGTTTTAAAATTACCGGGGCAAAATTTGTGGTCGCTGCCGGGGGGATATGTAAAGAAAGAAGAGCCTATTGACGACGCGGCATACCGGAATTTAGAGATGACCAAAGTTGAAAAAGTAGTTTTGAAACAAATTCAGGCATTTGGTGATCCGTTCAGGGTAACTGCTTTTAGCGGACTAAACAACATTGAAGGTGAGGAGGAGAAAGACATAATGCAATGGGCAATGCAGCGTTTTATAACAATTGTGTATTATGGATTGGTTGATTTAAGAGCAGGTGAGAAAACTCCCCTAAGTTCAATTCCGAAATGTATATGGATGAATATATATGAGCCGGAGGAGATGATTCAGGATCATGCAAGTATTATTGCAGAGACACGTAAATTATTGATTAATGAACTACTTAACTTTCCGGTGGCAGAAAACCTTTTACCCTCTACTTTCACAATGAATGAATTACGGGGGGTGTATGAATCCATTCTCAACCGAAGCATTGATCGTGGTACATTTCGCAGGAAAATTTTAAATCTGGGAATTGTTGAAAAGGTAGATAAACGAAAAGATGCCGTAGGCCGCCCTTCTCATTTATTCCAATTTAATAAGGAAAAATATCAGCGTTTTTTAGCAGAAGAAACAAAATTTGGTTTTTAAATATTGTGATTCCTTCCGTTGGGGGAAGAATAAATGGGCAGGTTATTCTTTTATATGGAATGCCATTAATGCGTTGGTATGACGAATATAAAGTATCCCGTTGTGAATTATCGGATGCGCCCAAAATGGCCCTGCGTTACCTTGTTCAACTTTAAAAGAACTGATAAGGTCAAATTTCTCAGGTGTTGCATTGAGCAATCCTATATTTCCTCTTTTTTCATCGTAAACGTAAAGTTTATCTTCAGCAGCAATTATTGATCCTTTGCAATTCCATGGCTCTTCCCACATTTTTTCGCCTGTATCCCAGCTAATGCAACACCAGTTGCCATTGGCATTATTTAACCAGTTAGAACCATAAATATAATCGCCAACAAGTACCACGCCTCCGTGATGTACATCCAGAACATCGTCGGTCCATACAACTTTAGCGCTATTCCCGTCTTCGGCAATTTTAACCTGGTAACCTCCGGTATCATATCCCCCGGTTACATATACTTTACCCTCTTTGAAAAGCGGTGTTACACACATAATCATATCTCGTCCCTGTCTCATGTTAGGGTGAGCAACTTGCCAAAGAATGTCTCCGTTTGAAACATCAACTCCGTAAACATGTCCGAGGGAAACATTAATTAACATTTTTTTGCCTCCATATTCCACCAAAATAGGCGAAACATAACCAGGTTTGTCTCCCAAACTGTTGGATTTCCATATAATTTCGCCCGTATTCTTATTCAATGCAATGGTTGTGGTCTCTAGTCCTCCGGGAGAGAAGTAAATTTTGTCGCCATCAATTAACAGCGACTCAGCAATTCCCCAGTTGCCGTAAGTTCCTTTATTTTCTTCACTGGCTTTGTACGACCATATAATGTCTCCGGTATTTCCATCGAAACAGGCCAAATCACCAATTCCACTGCAGGTGTATACACGATCTCCCTGAACGGTAGGTGTGGCCCGGCTTTCCGGGTACGATTGGTTCCACGCACGGCCCATAACTTTTTGCCACAGGATTTTACCGTTTATATCCAGAGCAAATAAAATATCATTTCCATCGTTAGTACCTGTAATATAGATTTTATCACTGCTAAAAGACGGTGACGAATTCCCCCTGGCAAGTTCCAGATTTTCCCATAATAATTTTGGTCCGTCATCCGGCCATGATTTTAATAGTCCGGTTTCGGCTGAGACACCAGTGCGATTCTCAGGGCGAAAATCTGAAATATTCTGTGCAAGTAGGATTGGAAATCCGGCAAAAATAAACAAAAGGAAGGTTGCGATTGATTTGATACGATCTTTCATGGTTTTAATTTTCGGTGATCTTTGGTTTAAATTGCTAAAGCTTATTTTTTGACAATGTTTTCTTATAATGGTTTAATTGATTGATATATAATAATCTCAGGATTTGATTCTTTTTAGTAGATTTTTATAAGCCTCCGGTGTGTCTATATCCTCTAAAATTTCCTCGCAGTCAATGCTGATTATCGATTCTTTATGGTTTTGAATGATTGTTTTTGCACCTTCTTCTCCATCCAGTTTTTTTAGTTTCCCAAAATAAGTTTTGTCAAAAAGAACCGGAACTCCTTTCCATCCTGACGAAGATTGAGAGACGATAATCTGTTGGTTTCCGGGATTAAAATGGCTAAGCATTTTATTAATATGAGAGGCGGTGAGCAGTGGTTGATCCAAAAGTGTGATTAACAATCCATTTACGTTGGGAAATTTTTCCAAAAGACGATGAACTCCGAATGCAATGGAATTTCCCATTCCATTTTTCCAGTTGCGATTAACAAAGATATTCACATCATATTTTTTAATAATTGGAATAACAGTGTTTGACTGTGCACCTAAAACTATATTTATTGGATTTAGGGTTTGCATTAAGGTTTCTATCTGATGTTCAATGAGCATTTTATTCCCCCACTGGAGCAATTGCTTTGGATATCCCATTCGGGATGAATTTCCGGCCGCGAGAAGAAGTATCGGAATTTTATCCATGAATTGAACCTTTTTTTTCGCGTAAGGCAATCGGATTTTGGTTTCGTGTAACGCTTAAAATTTCAGCTAAAACAGACACGGCGATTTCAGATGCACTTTCAGCTCCAATATTAATTCCAGCGGGCCCGTGAATTTGATCTAAGAAATTGAAAGGGATTTCCGTATCAATTTCAAGCAACATATTGAAAACGCGTTCCTGCCGTTTTTTTGATCCGAGGATTCCAATGTAAGCAGGACGAATGTTTTTTAGTGCCAGCAAGTACTGAACATCCTTATTAAAGCTATGTGTCATTAGCATTACAGCGGTTTGTCCATCAATATACAGCGAATCTATTTCATTGTAAGCAGGAGTAATCAATGCCGATGCCCCGGGGAAATAGTCGCATGATTTTGATTCATCCGCAGAAGCAACAATCGTAACTTCCCAGCCAAGTAATTTTGCAGCCTGTGATAATTGAGCTGCATCATGTTCTGCTCCAAAAATGTAGAGATGAAAAAGTGGTTTAAATGTTTGAGAGAAACATTCCTGATTTGCGAGCCGGTCAGAAGAAAAAGATGGACTTAACGAATAGGATTTCCCATTCAAAGATATCAGCGTTCCGATACACTCATATTCTCCCACATTTTGATAAAAGTAGGCATCCATTTTAAAATCCGTTCTCTCTTTTAATACCGATTTGAAATCGTTTAAAAGGTTATCGGAAATAAAAACCGGTTCAATTAAAATATGAATAATACCTTCGCAACCTATTCGTAAACGACCATCATATGTTATTATTTTGGCTTTTCCAGTTTGAAATACACTTTGAGCCTGTCTTTCAATTTCTTTTTCAACACAACCACCACTAACAGCACCTGCGTATTTGCCATCCTCACTAATTATCATCCGAACCCCCGGCCTTCTGTAAGAAGTTCCGTTAAGTGCAACCACCGATACCAAAACGGCTTTTTTCCCAGATTGCTGCCAACTTCTTAGGGTTTGGAAAAGAAATTTGATCTCGTGTGTCATTTGTTATAATTTGATTTTAGCGGAATGTTACTAATTTAATTAAAATTGTTGGATTTAGTGGCTGTTCCCAAACATAAACAAAATCAGTTGCAACAAAGTTATAGCCCAGGGAAAAACTGAACAATTGTTTTACATCAATGGTTAAATAATGCATGGCACAAATTGAAGATAAGCTGGGACGGAGATTTGAAAAACTGAGGATAAGTTTGCTGAATACCTGTAACTTTTCATGCGTATATTGTGTTAGTGATGATACAGTTGATATTCCTGTTGAACCAGATTTTAAGTCATTTCCCGGGCAACAACTTACTCCTGATGAATTTATAAAGCTTATTAGAGCTGTGCATCATTTGACAGGGTTAAAAAGCATACGATTAACTGGCGGAGAACCTTTGCTTTACAGAAATCTTTACACATTAATTCGAAATATTCAGCAACTCGGGATTTCTGATATCCGGTTAACAACCAATGGCTACTATCTGAAGCAGAAAGCCACCAAGCTTTTTGAAGCGGGGGTAAGGTCGGTGAATATATCAGTAGATGCTATTGATAGGGATATATTTAACAAAATTGCACGACATACTGATACATCAAGAGTATTTGCCGGTATAGAGGCTGCTGTTAACGCGCGAATGAATGTGAAATTAAATTCAGTTATTGTGCGGGGCCGAAATGAATCGCAAATTATTCCGTTGCTGGATTACGCTACAGATTTGGGCGTAAAAATAAGGTTTCTTGAATTGATGAAAATGGGGCATTTATATCATTCAGAAAATGGGCTTTTCTTTTCAGAGGAGGAAATTCTTTCTATTATCAGAGAAAAGTATGAATTTGAACGGTTACCCCGGAAACATGCGGAAACGGCAAATTACTGGCGTACATCCAAAGGTGGGGTTTTTGGTATTATTGCCAATGAATCGACTCCTTTTTGTCACGACTGCAACCGGCTTCGAATGGACAGTAACGGAAAATTTTATGGTTGTTTGAGTAATGCACATGGCGAGAAGCTTTCCCCGTATTTGCATGATGAAAGCCTTTTGGCAGAAAAGCTAAAAGGTTTGTTGTTACTGAAGCAGCCAGCCAAATTTCATGGAAGTAAATTGTCAATGAGAAACATAGGAGGATAAAAATGGGAAAGAAGATAATTAAGATAATTTGTTTTGCGGGTCTTCGTAAATATTTTGGAGCTGAAGCAAATGTATCTGTTGGCCCTGATGCAACCTATTCAATGGTTCTTGATGAATTGGTAGCCTCGAATCCTGAAGCCGAAGAAGTTTTAAAAAGTTGCAGGATTGCGGTTAATGAAGAATTTGTTTTGCTAAATGAAAAGTTAAAACCGTTTGAAACATTGTTTCTGATTCCTCCGTCAAGTGGAGGATAAAAAGAGAATTATGAAACATTTGCAATATACCGACATAAATTATAGTAAGCTTTTTGGTGAATTTCAAAATCCGAATAGCGGGGCAGTGGTGCTATTTAGTGGCGAAGTACGTGATAATAACAAAGGAAAGGATGTTTTATATCTTGAGTATGAAGCTTATGAACCCATGGCTAACAAGATGATCTCCGAGATTTTGGAAGAAGCCAAATCGCGTTTCAGGCTTAACCATGCGGTTTGTGTACATCGTTTGGGGAGAGTGGAAATATCCGGATGTGCGGTGGTTGTTATAACAGGTGCCGGACATCGGAAGGAAGCTTACGAAGCCAATCGTTTTATCATAGACCGGGTGAAAAATGAAGTGCCGGTATGGAAACATGAGTTTTTTGCCGATGGAACCAGCGAATGGGGGCAAAATTGTGATTGCGCTGCTGGTGCTCATGAACACAATCACAAACATCATCATGAAGAAATTAAGTGACGACGATTTATCCCGGTTTACACGGCATTTTTCACTTTCTGAAATTGGTGAGAAAGGACAGGAAAAGTTAAAGAATTCACGGGTTTTGGTTATTGGTGCGGGAGGGTTGGGAAGCCCGCTCCTGATTTACCTTGCTGCAGCAGGAATCGGTACTATTGGTATTGTTGATGACGATGTAGTTGATATATCAAATCTTCAGCGACAAGTTTTATATACAACTGCTGAAGTGGGATTAAAAAAGGTAAAACTGGCTTCCCAAAAATTGGCTGCACTTTATCCTGAAACAGATATTCAACCCTTTGACTTTAAGCTGGACGAAGGGAATACCGTAGAGCTTTTTAAAAATTATGATATAATTGCAGATTGTACTGATAATTACAAAACCAGGTCGCTTATTGGACAGGTTTCAGCAGAATTAAATAAACCGCTGGCATTTGCATCGGTGTTAAATTATGAAGGACAAGTAACTGTTTTTAATTATAACGGAGGCCCTGTTTATTCCGATTTGTTTCCTACTGTACCCAGAGATGGAATTTACAACCAAAACGAAATCGGATTGCTTGGTGTATTGCCTGGAATTGCGGGTACACTTCAAGCCAACGAAATCATAAAAATAATAACCAATTACGGTGAAATAATTAGTGGAAAATTGCTGGTCTTTAATATTCAGGAGAACCGGTTTAATCTTTTTAAGTTTTAACTTAACTCTTTCTTTTTATCCATTGCAAGTTTTGATGGCTGAAAGTTGGATAACCGCTCGCGATTAATTTGCTCAAGTAGTTAAAACCTTGTTTATACTTCAAAAGTATTTTTTACAAATGGCTGATGATAGTACCGCTCACCGGTTGCTTTATACAATGCACTCGCCAGTGCTCCCATAACCGGTGGATAAGGAGGTTCACCAAGACCTGTCGGGTCAATTTCATTTTCAACAAAATGAACCTCAATTTCTTTCGGTGATTCAGCATGGCGGATTAGCCGGTAGGAATCAAAATTTTCCTGCTCTGGCCGACCTTCATTAAAAGTGAGTTCGCTGTACATGGCATGCCCAATTCCATCTACAATCCCTCCTTCTACCATGTTTTTCGCAGCATCAGGATTTACCACAATTCCGCAATCGACAGTAGCATACACTCTTTCAATTACAGGCCTGTTATTTTCTATCGCAATATCCACCACATTTGCCACATATGAATTATGGCAAAAATAGGCTGCCACGCCTCGCTTTTTACCATTTGAACCGTTTTTCCAACCTGATTTTTCGCGAATGAGTTCAAGCACTCCGGCATATCGGGATGCATCATAGTCGTTATGGTCTCCTACTGGATTTTCTTTGGCACGCTTTAGCAGGTCGAGGCGAAATTGTATCGGGTCTTTTCCAGCTGCTTCTGCAACTTCATCAAGGAACGATTGCTCGGCTACGGCATTAAAGTTGGAACCCGGAGCTCTGAATGCTCCTGTACTAATATGTGAATCAACAGACCAGCTTTCAGCAAGATAGTTATCTACCGATCCAGCCGGGAACCGGTTGGCGTGCAGTGGACTATCTGGAATCCCGCCCATGCGGACATGAAATCCGATAAGATTATTGTCGGCGTCTAACGCAGCACGGTACAAAGCATGGTAAGCAGGCCGGTAAATTCCGTAGGTCATATCGTCTTCGCGCGAGTATATCAGTTTTACAGGTGCTTTCATCTTTTGCGAAATTAAAGCTGTTTCCACCATAAAATGACCATACAGGCGTCTTCCAAAACCGCCACCCATTCGCGTCATCTGAATGTCAATTTTTTCCAATGGCAAGCCAAGCCGTGCCGATAAGGTTTTCTCCATGTATTCAGGAGTCTGGATTGGACCGGCCAAAACAGCATTATCTTCGGTTACGTCGGCGAAAAAGTTCATCGGTTCCATTGTATTGTGTGCAAGGTAGGGGGCAGTATAAGTTCGTTCAATTACTTTGGTTGCATTTTTAAAAGCTGCTTCCGGGTTCCCGTCTCTGCGCTGTTCTTTTCCTGGTTTCGCAGCAGCAGCAGTCATTTTAGCATGATGGTCAGATGTGCTTTCGAAACCTGATTGTCCTGCAATGGTACCTCGGGCTTTTACTCCGGAAATGGGTTGCCATTCCACATTTATCATCAATTTGGCGCTCATAACTTCCCAGGTAGAAGTACCAACAATTGCAACCAGTTCAGTAAATGAAGTTATATCAGACCATTGTAGCTGATAGTCATCGTTATATGTTTTAATGCTAAAAACATCTTTAATTCCGGGCATTGCTTTTGCGTCAGAAGCATCAAACGATTTTAATGTCATTCCAAAAGCCGGAGGATGAATGATCATGGCAATTAACATTCCTTCTTTTCTGTAATCGAGACCAAATAATGGCTGCCCTGTTACAATCTTAAACCCATCCACATTTTTTTGGGAGGTTCCGATAATTTTAAATTCATCCAGATCTTTTAACTGCACTTCTTCTGGAACGGGTAGTTGGGCTGCTTCTGAGGCTACTTCACCATATCCCAGTTTTTTATTACTGTTTTTGTGAATCAGGACACCCGCTTCTGTTGTAACTTCTTCAACAGGTACATCCCATTTACTTGCCGCTGCCTGGCGCAGCATTTTGCGGGCTGTGGCTCCTGCCATTCGTAATGCGGGCCAGCTTTGTCTTATAGATTGACTTCCACCCGCCAGTTGCCTGGTGAAAATATCTGTATTCAGAGGAGCCTGTTCCACTAAAACATTTTTCCAGTCAACATCCAGTTCTTCTGCTACAATCATAGGCATGGATGTTTTTACATTTTGTCCGATTTCCGGATTTGGCGACATGATGGTGACTAACCCGTTCTCTCCAATTTTTAGAAAGCCGTTAATTTCAAACCACTCGTCGGGCATGGCCAAGGTCTCGGCTGTGTTTGTACCGCAGGCTGAAGCCAGCCAGCTAAAACCAAGCAGCATTCCTCCTCCTGCTAAAACGGAACTTTTGATAAAAGAGCGTCTGTCTAATTTTGTTTTTACAATTGTCATGTCAAATGGATTTAGTTTAATTAACTCCGGTTGTAAAGGATAAATTGCGGTTATGTGTTTGCTGCAGTTTTGATAGCTGCCTTAATCCGGGTATATGTACCACAACGGCAAAGATTTCCGTTCATGGCCGACTCAATTTCCTGATCGCTGGGATGAGGATTGGCAATTAAAAGTCCGGCAGCATTCATAATTTGCCCGGCCTGGCAGTAACCACACTGTGGAACGTCGTGTTCCAACCACGCTTTTTGCAACGGGTGATCTCCGTTTTCAGAAAGCCCCTCAATGGTAGTAATCTCCTTGTCGCCAACTGAATCGACAAACGTAATACAGGAACGTACGGCAACACCATCAAGGTGAATGGTGCATGATCCGCACTGGGCAACGCCACAGCCATATTTCGTTCCTACAAGATTAAGATGATCGCGGAGTACCCAAAGCATTGGAGTGGAGGGATCTACGTCTACCTGGTGTTGTTTTCCATTGATTTTAAGAGTAAAGACTGCCATAGGTTTAAAATAAAGGATATTATATTCTTAAATTTTTAGAAACTTCTTATGTAACATGTAGTTGTGTGTAAAAGTTCATGTGTTTTGGCTTAAATATCTCTGGTTGAATATTGATATCTTTAATGATTAACTGACTTATGGATGGATAGCCTGATAATAGAAAAGAGGAGGTCCTTTTTACTTTTGAACAGCCTGACTTAATGAAGGAAAATAAGTTTTAGTAAATTATTTCATTAGCAATTGGCAAGGAGTTTTTCACTGCAAGTTTGACTCCTGAAGGGGCAGTGTTTCTTTGTTGTATAATGTGCATTGGCAAAATCTTTATCCGATATTGCACATTTCTTTAATGTGTCTTCTGTTTTGGGTTAGCGAATTATATTGTACACTTACTGCTCAGTGCAGTGATAAAAGATTGCTAATTATAAAACATTGAGATGACCACCCAGCATAATACCTTCGCGAAGTATTCGCAGGACACAAGTGTTATATTTATAATTTGTACTGCAATTTTTTCATTTCATTTCTTTTTCACTTTATTTCTTGTACTTCATTACCATGATTACAGAATTTGATTCAGCATTCAGGTCCGCTGCAATATCTTTCAATTGGCCCTTTAATTCGTTGTTTTTATGACCCTCAACAAGTTGGTAGGCTTCTAAATTTTGGAAGGCCGCAATTTCATCACCATTTACCGGATGTGAAGTCATATCCACAGTTTTTCTTTTTACAAAGTCGCTATTGATTACGGTAGGTTCAAAAACAGCGTCCTCCTTCTTATCATACATTAACCCTGTTATTGGAAATCCTCTTCCTGTTGTAAAGTCAAATACCTTTTTTACGGTTACCATGAAATAATAACGGTCAGTAAGCGTCCCCATCGTAAGAAACACTTCAGGATCAGCGGTCGATTTTTTCACGAGAAACGGGAGTAATTTATTTTCCTTGGGAATATAATTATACACGGTGTCAGAAGATGTTTCAACAAGTAGCCAGGTGTCGTGATATGGAATTATAGGAGGTACGGCAGTTACGGCAGTTCCACCATCTTTACTAACAGCCGGTGCTTTAATTACATCAAAAGGAATTGTAATATCCCGGGTAATACTCCCGTCTTGTTTCGATATAATCATATGGTAAGATTCGTTCCCTCTTTTCTCCCCATCTCTGTAATTTGCCAACTCATTGTAACAAATCAGATTATCTTTATCGTAATTGTTTACATCAGTATATCTTATATCTTCTGAATGTTTAAAGTTTCGTTTAAAGTTGCCAAATAAGTCATACACTAATATTTTTTTCGATGAAAAACAATTGATAAATAGTTCATTGTTCTGCTCGTCCAGGACAATATCTGTCAAATGACTATATTCTTCCGGACCTTTTCCCATTTTGTTTATCTTTCTTAATGCTTTGCCGGTTTTTCTGTCAAAAACAAAAATATCCCCATCGTTGGTCCAGTTTTTTACGATGATATATTTGTTGCCAATTGCCATTACAACGCTTTGGGTAACAAATTCATTATTCGTCTCCAACGGAATGTATTCTACATCCATAAAGTCTTGAAGAATCAGCTCCTTTTTCGGATAACTTTTAGTTCCATCAATTGTTATAAGATAGTTTGTGTCGGATTGCTTGCATCCAACGAATCCTGCCGTTACAAACAGTATGATTGTCAGTATTATAATTTTGCTTTTCATAGTAATATTAATGTTTAGTATTGATTTGTACTGAGTCTGAGCCTAAAACAAGCCGGAAGCCTCCATATTCATCACGATAGTTTTCTGTGTCGTAGTCGATATACGACACCCGACAGCCTTTTGCATCAGCACCCCAACTGCCACCCCGCAAAACACGACGGAAAAAACGAGGCATGCCCGGAAACGGCCAATCCGGATTAACACGTTTACCATTAATGAAGTATTCTTTAGTGTACCAATTACTACACCATTCCCATACATTCCCACTCATATCGTATAAGCCCAGCTCATTAGGCTTTTTTAAACCTACCGGATGTGTGGTTCCCCTTTTCCCGTATTTGCTTTCCTGATAATTTTCAATATACCAGGCAACTTCATTAATATTATTGTCTCCACTGTATTTATATCCTTTACTGCTTTTTCCACCACGTGCAGCATATTCCCATTCAGTTTCTGTAGGCAATCGAAAAGTGCTATCAGTCAGGGTGTTCAACTTGTTTATAAACTCCTGGACATCTTTCCAGCTTACATATTCTGCCGGACAATTTTCACAATCTGAATTATATGATTGGTTAAGTTCATACCCCATAACAGCCCGCCATAATCTTTGAGTAACTTCGTATTTCCCCATGTAAAAAGAGGACAAAGTCTTCTCTTGCGCCGGTTTTTCATTGTCTTCGCAATCGTCCCCTTGCTCATCAGTACATCCTATTGTAAATGTTCCGCCTTCTACAAAAATCATCTCAAAACTTTCTTCCTTTATGGTAAAAGTAATACTCTGTCTCAAGTCCTGATCAGGCTTGTTTTGGAAACAAGAAGTAGTATTACCAAGGATAAGAATAAAAGTCAGAATTCTAGAAATCTGTTTTATTTTATTTCTTATAAATCTTTTCTCATTACAATACTTACAGGATCTAGTTTGCAGGCGACTCATTGTTTTTTTTATAAAAATAAAAAAATAGCCTGTTTTTTTTCATAATTAGCAAAAGAATATAACCCGAAAATTAGTTTTTGAGACAATGATTTATCTTGTCCGGTTTGTTTCAGGCAGAGACTTGGCAGTCTTTATTTCGATGAATAATGATGCCATCCTAATTAAATTTGTAATTTACTGTTGTACGACGCAACCAAATGGAAGAAAAAACATCCTATATATAAAAACAGCAAATGAGGACCTTTAAACTGATACTAATTCTTTTCATTTTTGTCGGAGGAATTAATTCTTGTGAAAAAGATACTATTGAGATGCATCCTAACCTTCATAAAATGGAAACAACAAAGTATTTTGACACTGAGATATTTGCCGAACATGACTTGAAAATTTATGGAACGTGGAAATTGTTCGCTGTATCAGGAGGTTTTTCGGGAGGTGGACATAACCTAAACTTTGAGTATATTGAGATTAAAGAATACGGAATTTATGGTTTAGTTCGTAATGACAGTCTTCTTGAATATGGCAAGATTTCCCCTGCACTTCAGACCGCTAATGACATAATATTGAAAGTCGATTTTGAAAAGGATGAGAAATCAAATTCATTTTTTACAGACAGAGAAAAATATATAGAATTTGATGGCAATGATACTTTAAATCTAAACTCTCCGTGTTGTGACAGGTATAATTACCATTTTGAAAGAGTAAAGTAGGAAGTGAAATCAGTTAGTAATTATTATATGACAGCAGTCGGGTGTCGTTCCGGTTCAATAGGTCAACCCAATGTTGTATTTTTTAACAGATGTAGCTTCAAATGAATGCGCAGGATTGAACGAAAACACATATACTTTAAAAGTATTACTATAAATTTAACTAAAAAACATGAAAAAGAAACACCTACTAACATCAATGATCGTTCTGTTCGCAGTAGTTCATTCTTATGCACAAAAAGGATCAAATGAGTTAAAAATCTACTATGGAATTATTGATAGTGAATTATTAAGAAAAGAGTCTTTAGTTGGCTCAGGAAGTTATGATAATAAGAGTTCATATGAAATTGGATTTAAATATCAGAGAAATATTTCCGGTAAATTCAGTATTGAAACAGGGATAAACTATATGAGTTGCGAGGTAAAGATAACTCCGGCTATGACAGGAATAACATTAAATCCTGAATATGAAGATTTGAAAATGATATCAGTTCCGGTCTATGCCAATTATACATTTGGAAAGTATTTTTTCGCAAATGCCGGGCCAATTATAGATTTTCAAAATTCCGATGTAACTTTTGATTCTCAATCCGGCATTGGCTATGGTATTGGAGTTGGCGGAGAATATAAATTTGATAGTTTTCTAATTTATGTTAATCCCAATTTTAAACGACATTCAGTACTTCCTTTTGATAAAGAAGAATATCATCAGAAATTAACTGAATTTGGAATCCAATTCGGCATTGGATACGAATTTTAAAAATTTACATCCCATTGCACGTTGTATTTCGGGTATTTTCTCTGTTTTTACAAATTCCATTAAATGCAAAACGGTCTAGAAGACTATCTTTTAAACTATAGTTCTATTTTTATAGGGAAAGAGAAAATGGATTTGGACACAGTTCCCTCAACTATGTCCCCAATGTAAAAAAAGGAAAGATTATGCCTGGTTTTTAATCCGTTAAAAACCAGGGCTTTTCCAATATTTTAATGAATATTTGTAAAAACAATAAATCAGACAATAAATATGACACAATTACCAGACCCGGATGCAATTTTCCCAGTCCCTGAAATCAAGACAGTGACTTATGTAAAACCAACAATTAAATCGAAGAACATTATAGTAGGAGATTTTACTTATTTCAGTGGTGTAGATTTTGAAAAGCATGTTACACATCATTATGATTTTTATGACGATAAATTGATAATCGGAAAATTCTGCCAAATTGCCGCAGGAATTGAAATCATTATGAATGGGGCGAATCATCAGATGAATGCGGCTTCAACATTTCCATTTTATATTTTTGAAGGATGGAAACAGTCTCTTCCTCCAATTGAAAAAATGCCGGTAAAAGGAGATACTATAATCGGGAACGACGTTTGGATAGGCCAAAATACAACCATTTTACCAGGAGTACATATTGGAGACGGTGTTATTATTGGTGCCAATAGTGTTGTTGGGAGTGATATAGAACCATATTCAATTGTAGCAGGGAATCCGGCACGTTTGGTTAGAAAAAGATTTGACGATGAATTAGTTTTATTACTACTCGAAGTTAAATGGTGGAATTTACCGAATGAGCAGATAAATCAGCTCATTCCCATTTTGAGTTGTGATGACTTAGCAAAAGTTAAAAATTTTTTGAAGGAACTGATGAAATAACTGTGTAACAAGTGTAAATTGCATCACAGGATTTGTTCGGTGTTTTGTCTTTGCTTTTTTCTTGGTAGCCAGCGTCTGCAGGATGAAAACACTTTTCGAAATTTGTAACAACAATTTCCAATTTGCCATTGTTCTGAGGTTAAAATAATGTTTTAACAGATAAACAAAATGAATAGACTGATAATAACAATATCTATTGTCGTGCTTTTTGCAAGTTGTAATTCAACAACAAAAGAAACAAACCATATGGAAGACAAGAAAAATCAAACAGACAGCTCAACCTTACCTGTTGATTCTACACCAAAAGTGACAGGAATTGGTGGCATTTTCTTTTATTCAGACAACCCTGAGAAAGCAAAAGAATGGTATACCAAAAATTTAGGGATTGAAATCAATGATTGGGGCTCTTCAAGTTTTGAATCCAGAAATGTAAACAAACCTGACGAGATAAATTCCCTCCAATGGAAACCATTCAAAAAAGGAGATGAATATTTTTCTCCGTCAAAGAAAGATTTTATGATTAATTACCAAGTTCAAAATATTGAAGAACTTGTGAATAAACTCAACCAGAATGGAGTAACCGTGCTTGATAGTATTGTAGCTTACGACTATGGTAAATTTGTTCACATAATGGACAATGAAGGAAATAAAATTGAACTTTGGGAACCAAATTAAAACCTATTGAAGCGGTTCGAAAATATATTAATGGAGAGAAAGCCGAACGCAATATTTTGCGAAACAAATTTTAAGTAAAAAAGCAGGTAGCAAAATTTGTTAAATTCATAGATGGTATTTGACATTTTTCTTTTGCATTTGCTTTGGATAGAAGTTTATTTCTGAAGATGTTCAATGTGCTCATTTCTTTTTCCTTCTTTGGGTCTGCGTTCAAAATAAGTTATGTATTCTCCTTTCAGTTGAATAGTTGTTATGACGGCAGTCTTTAAAAATGATTTTAGCCATTTGTAAAAGGATGCCTCCAGGTTCTTAAAACAGGGACTATTTAAAATTTTTTTTAATAAATGTCCAAAAGAGGTTACCTAAAATGACTATAGAATAAATTAAATAACCGAAAAAGTCTCCATAAATTGTAACATGGAAGGCGTGTGCCATACTGATTATGATAAGTTATCCAAAGTTGTCACGTTTCGAGATTGATAGAGATACCTGGAATTGCCCGAAATCTGGCGAATAATCGTTTAAAAAAACTTAAATGAAATGATATCATCATGAATAAGTTAATTATTGCTCTTTATTCTGTGTTATTTTTGTTTTGCAGTTGTTCAAAATCTGAATCATCAGATTCTGCATATCATTATAAAATAAATCTAGAGAAAATCGAAGGAGATAAACTGTTCGTTGAACTTAGTTTTACTGGTGATTTGACGGACACCAGCTATTTTTATTTACCCAAAATTGTACCTGGAATTTATGATGATTTAGATTATGGAAAATTTGTAGATAGCTTTGTTGCTGTCGATAAAAAAGGACAAGACCTTAACGTAAACCGAATCGATGACAATTGTTGGGAAATAATCGGAACAGAGAATTTATCTGAAATTAAATATGTTGTAAATGATGGATGGGAAAAATTTGATTTTGAGGGGATAAGACCATATCGTTCTTCTGAAAGCCATTTTGACAGTAGTGTCGTTATTCTTAATTCAAATGCTGTATTCGGGTATTTTTTTCATCAGGAAGATTTACCTTTCAAAATAACCATAAAAAAATCTGAGAGCTTATATGGAGCTACAAGTTTGACTAGAATAAAAGCACCAAATGACGAAGACGAATTTTTTGCGCGGAATTATCAGATATTGGTTGACTGCCCAATTATGTATTCACATCCTGATACAGCGTCAATAAAGTTACCTGGCATTTC
Source organism: uncultured Draconibacterium sp. (assembly GCA_963677235.2). Taxonomy (GTDB): domain Bacteria; phylum Bacteroidota; class Bacteroidia; order Bacteroidales; family Prolixibacteraceae; genus Draconibacterium. The sequence continues at coordinate 912,239 of CAXXPP010000001.1, forward strand.
TGTGCAAGTGGCTTGTTTTTCAAGCTCAGGAGAGAAGATTGCCCGTGAATTAACAAAATATATCACCCCTCTTGTGAAAAATCAAACTGAATATCTAGGTGGCAAGCTGGCCACTAACAAATACACTTTTATTGTATATCATAATCAGAATGTGGAAAATGCTAATTATTTCGCAGACGGATTGGAACACAATGAATCCACACTAATTTTAATGTATGCTCCTCTGGATATGGAAATTCTAAAAAGAAATGTTTTCAATTTGGCCAGCCATGAGTTTTTTCATACTCAAATGCCATTAGGGCTTCACTCATACGAGATCGCCAACTTTGACTTTAATCATCCAAAATTCTCCAAGCATTTGTGGCTCTATGAAGGCATGACCGAGTATTTTACTATTCATATGCCGGTAAAACAAAACATCGAAACAATGGAGCAATTTATTCAAGTTGTAGAAAGCAAAATTTCAGGAATGAAAAAATTTGATTATGCCATTTCGTTTACCGAATTAAGCCGGAATATTATGAAAATGCCCGACGAATATATGGATGTTTATTTCAAAGGGCCTCTTATTAACTTATGTCTCGATATTGAACTGCGGTACTTAAGTCATGGGAATTACGGTGTTCAAAATCTTGTTTCTGACCTTATGAATAAATACGGGAAAGATAAACCGTTTAATGATGACGATTTGTTCAACGATATATATGAAATTACAGGGTATGCTGAAATTAGGGATTTCATAGAAAACTATATTGATGGAACCAGGGAGCTGCCGCTAAAAGAGGAGTTACAAAAAGTTGGTTTAGACCTGGATAACGAAACAGGAAAAATTTCAGAAATAATTTTGATGTCTGAAGACCAAAGAAGATTGCGAAAACAATGGATTAATCAATAAATATTATCTGTAACAATACATATTGCTGATGACACTGAATAAGATTGAAATTCAATGGAATTTTTAAGATGTAAGCATTGGTGACATTGATAAATTGAATATAAACATCCTGATGGAACTGTAATATTTAACTATCAATTTGTTTGGTTTGCATTTATATCGTTAGCCGGAAATTGTCCGAAAAATGAACATAAGAAGCAATGTGTATTTCAGAGTATTTTTGTATTCTTAAACAGTGAAATCTTATCATTAATTATTATTTCCACCGGGCCTGCAACTGCACTTGAGGTGGCATTTATTCTTCTTGAATTACTAAGAAGAAAAGAAAATGTTGCTGTCGTAAAAAGAAATATGAGAATTTCGGACAATTAAAAGTTAGGCCATTCAACCACCAACCGGCAGTTGAATGGTTTTTATTTTCAATGTCAACGATTGATCATGCGCTGAGCAGATTCAGCATACCGAGCTCCCTGAATTGTAATTTTGGCCGCTGCCTCCTGAATATTTTGCGATTCTTCTGCAGATAATTCAATTTGCACAGCATCAATATTTTCTTCCAGCCGGTGTAATTTAGTTGTTCCCGGGATTGGTATAATCCAGGGCTTTTGAGCCAGTAACCAGGCTAATGCAATTTGCGCTGGGGTAGCTTCTTTTTCTTTGGCTATTTTTGAAAGTAAGTTGACCACTGCCAGGTTTGCCTTACGGTTTTCTTCTGAAAAGCGTGGAACTGTTGCGCGAAAGTCATTCGCTTTAAATGTTGTATCGGAATCTATCTTGCCAGTTAAAAATCCTTTGCCGAGCGGGCTGTAGGGAACAAATCCAATACCCAGTTCTTCCAGTGTTGGCAAAATTTCTGCTTCCGGTTCGCGCCACCATAATGAATATTCACTTTGTAAAGCCGTAAGAGGCTGAATGGAATGAGCTCTGCGAATCATCCGGACTCCGGCTTCCGACATGCCAAAATGTCTAACTTTTCCTTCCCCGATCAGATCTTTTACTGTTCCTGCAACATCTTCAATTGGTATGTTGGGATCTACCCGATGCTGGTAAAATAAATCAATCGTTTCAACACGCAACCTTTTTAACGACTGTTCCGCTACTTTCCTGATATTATCCGGGTGGCTGTTTAGTCCTACCATTTTCCCGTCCTGTATATTAAACCCAAATTTAGTAGCAATTACTACTTCTCGTTTGAAAGGTTCGAGCGCTTCACCTACCAGTTTTTCATTAATGTACGGGCCGTATACTTCGGCTGTATCAAAAAAAGTAAGTCCTTTTTCTACAGCAGCACGGATTAGCTTTATCATATCCCGCGTGTCATGAACTTTTCCGTAACCAAAACTCATTCCCATGCACCCGAGTCCCAGCGAAGAAACTTCGAGGCCACTTTTTCCTAATGTTCTTTTTTCCATTTTGTTATATTTTTCCATTTTAAAATTTACATTGTTTTAAATTTTGTTGGGCTTACACGTGTATGTTTTTTGAAAAAATTGTTAAAGTGAGTTACTTCCGTAAAACCGAGAGCAAAAGCAATTTCAGATATATTCCAATCGCTTTGTTTAAGCAATATTTTTGATTCCTGTATAATGCGGTTGGTAATTACCTGCGTTGTTGTTTTTCCTGTAACTGTTTTTATTGCCCGATTTAAGTGGTTTGTATGAACCGCCAGTTGATCGGCAAAGTCGGAAGCTGTACGCAGTTCAATCTTACTGTGAGATTCATCGATAGGAAACTGGCGTTCCAGAAGTTCTGTAAATAACATTGAGATGCGTTTATTGGCATCAAAATTTTGTTTGTTGTATTTCGCTGATGGCTCTGTTTTCATGGCAAAATGAATCAATTCGAAAACCAGAGTGCGCAATACATCGTATTTGTGAATGTAGTCGGAAGTAATTTCTTCAAACATCCGTTCATAAATTTTAAATATAGTTTTTGCCTGTTCTTCATTTAATTGAAAAATGTGAGAACTGGCGGGTTGAAAAACCGAGTACTTGTTTATATTCCCGAATTGCGAAAAAAATTCCTGATTAAAAACGCAATAAATTCCGTGCTTTATGCCTTCCAAACAATCCCACTTATAAGGGATTTGCGGATTGGAGAATGTTAATGAATATCCTTTCTCATCTACAACCTGGTCGGCATATAATACTTTACTTTCGCCTTCGGTAATCATTATTTTATAATAATCGCGTTTTTGGTAGGGTACCGGTTTTGCTTTTCCATCAGCAGGTGGCTCCACTTTAAACAAATTAAAATGCCCGATTTCTTTGCGAATGTTTTCCGGAATCCACTCAAATTTTCTTTTGTAGAACTCTTCGATATTTTCTGTCTTGTTTATTCTCATCTCTTATAAAATGAAATGTGAATCAAATTACTGGAACTACAATTCAATAAATCTCTTTCCAAAAGACCAGACCAAACTTATACTCCAAATAAAATTTTTACTTGCAATTTCAGAATCGATGGTTTTATTAATCATTGCCGAAACGGAAAACGGAAAATTTTTTTTCATAAAAGAAATTCCTGAGGCAACATAAAACCCTCTGAGTTCATCCATTCCTAAATAATAAATCTGAGGTGTAAATGTTATACTTATTTCGTCAGATAATTTTAGGTTTGAAAAACTGCTTTGCAAAGCAATGTAATGGGTGTTTTGAGTAATGTCTCTTTCAATACCACGTGCGTACAAATAATAAGGGGCTACAGTAATTTTTTCCGAAATTCGGAAGCTTGGCGCCAGTTCTCCGGCCAGGTAACGCCTAACCCTGATGATCTCCATTGGTTTTCCGTCTTTTATCACATTAATTTCTTTGAATGAAAGTGCAGGATGGGCGCCCAATTTTATTTGAAATCTTTCGTTTTCAACAATTTTATAACGCCACCAAAATATAAACGACCAAGGTTTTCCTTCCATTGCAAAACGTAGTTGTGGGTCAAAACTGAGCTTCTCATTCCCAATTGACAGGTTGAAAACAATTGCCGGTTTTCCTAAATTAAAAGATGGAATCAAAGAAATTCCATTGTTGGTTGCAGAAATGTTTCCCGAAAAATGACTGATTACTTTTGTACTGTCGTTTGCTAAAGAAAAATCGACAAAGGTTAGTAAAAACAAAGCAACTAAAATAAGCACTCTTTTCTGCGCATTTAATTTTTGTGCAGTTTGTAATGTTTTGTTATTCATAAGCTTGATTCAATATTCAAGTTACAAATAAATTTGAAGTCGGGGAATTTATTTAACGAATATCAAATAGAAATTTACAAAATTCAAACCAAAGAAGGAGTCAACCTTTCTTTGCAAAAAGAATAAGAATTTGATGCACTACCTGGTTTTAATAATAAATATGTCGTTTCTGTCAAATCCTGTCCAATATTTTAAAGCCAGTTTTTCAATGTATGTCCAGTAGTTTGCTGATTCCAGTCCGTAGGTTTTCACTCCGTATTTTATATCGTCCTGCATTTGAGCAGCAATTTCTGGTTTTACGGCAATTTCAATTTTGTGTTTGTTAAATTCTATAATAGCAGTTGGAATTTTTAAAATGGTATCGGAAATTGAAATTAGTCCCTGCCCAATGGTGGCGCCGGTACTAATTTGAACCCCGTCGTTAAAACAACTTAGCGGAGGCTGGTGGCCTGCAAAAGAGGTTATGACGAGATTATTTACGCCTACATTAAAATATTCCATAGCACGTACACCCATTTTGGCACCAATAATAGAATAGATGCCTGTGTGACCGTGAATTTCATTGGTCATACAAACCGCTTTCCACTCGATTGGGCCAAAATTTTTCAATGTTGGTTTTAAAATTTTGGCCACTTCCGGATTATATAATGCGGTATCAGTGGGGAAGCTTATAAATACCCGGTTATTGGTAGTTGTGCCCGAATCCAGTAATTTCGAAATAGCATTATACACAAACGTATCTGGTAGATGGGTATTAATAACAACTTTTCGGATGTTGTTTTCTTTCTCCGATTCAAACAAAATGGGAACTGTAAGGTATAGCGGAATAATATCATCCCATAAAAGAAGGTGGTTTTGCTGAATACGTTCAACAATTTGTGGTTGCTTGTGAACCTTGATAATTTGCTTCGCGTATTGTGAGTTCGCATTTTTAATAGCGGATAAATACTGGTTGCCAGCCAGAAATTTACCCGAGTTATTTCCAACGATATCCAGCCTGATGCCCGTATTTTTGATGTAGTCAAAACTTTCAGGTGAAACCATATAGTTAAAATCGTCTTTTTTAGTCGGGTCATTGTACCAAACAATGCGGTCAATTTTTTCTTTTTGCTGAGGATTTTCTTTTAGCCAGTCGGCATAAGTTTTTAGCGTACCCAATGCAACAAGTGTAATTTTTGCAGGGTAATCCTTAACAGTTTGATTGAGTAAGACATTGGCTGTTAAATTTTGATTTTTATTTTCAGGCTCTGATTCTGCCCATTGAATATTTTTTGCAAACGGATACCACACTGGAAGCTCTTTATTTACTTTGTTCCCAATTGCTATGGGAATCCCTTCATGATGGTACGCAGAGAGTAAATTTTTTACTTTTTTCTGAATTTCGGCAGGGAGAAGCGTGCCCTGGGAACAGGTGATTGCCAGAAGCCGGGTTTCATTTTGCGATAGAAACATAGAAATCGACCGCATGTCATCTAATGCACCATCGGTATCAATAATCACATGAAACTTAGGTTTGCCCGAATGAGCAAATAACTGAGTGTGCAAGAAAAACGACAGTATAATTATAGAGAGAAGTTGTTTAATCATCAATTCAAAATAAAATGGTTTTAATGGTCTCGCAGAAATTAGTTATAAATCATTAATAGTAAAAAATTTCCTGTGTTAACCATTTGTGTCCAAAAATATTCAAAATATTATGAACGAAAGAGTAATAACGCAAACAAACATATGATAGGAATGTAACTTTATAATTTTTTTAAGCACTCTCAATTTTTTAGTGTTTTTACATCATTTTGTGATTATTCACCTTCAATTTCCCTAATCATTTGTAAAGCTTCGTCGCGGATAGGTTTATACCGCACATACCATAAAATTAACCCGCAAATAACTGCAAGAATCATTAATCCCCAATAAATACTCTGGTTGAGGATTATTGAATCATTTTCATTGGTATTGTTGCAGGTTAACCCTACGTCCATTGATACGAGGGCGAGAAGCAGCCATAGCGATTTTTTCTGAAACGGTTGATATCTGGATACAGCCTTTTTTAGCATTTCAATGGTCGGTAACGAATAATCAACAAAGTTGTACTCTTTATAATATTTTCTGAAGAAAATGGCAAAAATCAGGAATGACAACATAAAACCACTTCCGCTTATAAGGTCGTTTATACTTTTTGAATCTGTGTATTCGCGAATGGTCATTAATAAGAAAAGAGGTATAAAAACCCAGTAAACAGTCTGGATAATTTTACTTAAGTTGGCATACGTTGAATCTTCATTTTTGAGTTTCGAAATCAACCGGGGGAGATTGTTGTTACCTTTATTCTGCTTATCTTTTTTCATAATTGCCTCCTTTCAGCTTTTCTTTTAGTTGTGCTTTTACACGGTGAATTTTAACTTTTACATTGGGTTCGGTGATTCCAATCACATCGGCAATTTCTTTCATGGAAAGACCTTCTAGCGTTAGAGAAATTAGAGCTTTGTCGATTACAGATAATTGGTTCAGTTCCGCTTGTAATTTGTCGAACTGGTTTTCTTTTTCCAGTTTTTCTGTCAGGTTCTCATCATCCAACACTGAGTTCAGGTTTTTTGTGTCGCTGTTTACCATTAATTTCATGTGCCGGAATGCTTTGCCTGTGTATGTAAGCGAGGTATTTACAGCTACACGGTACACCCATGTACTAAGTGCCGAATCTCCTCTGAAACTGTCCAGGCTTTTCCAGATATTTACCAACACCTCCTGGTACATGTCTTTCTGATCCTCGGCATTGGAATTATAGTATCTGCAAATGTTTCGGATGCGTTCTGCATTATCAGATACAATCGTATTAAATTTCTCTTCTTTACCCAATTTTTAGTTGTTTTTACTATTTAGTAGAGCAGAAAAGGGATAGTTACATTTTTTTGAATTTTTTATAATAAAATTAATTGAAGTTGAATATTTATGCGTATTCAAAAATGTTTTATACATTATTTAACAATAATAAAATCTGATTCATTAAAATTTTCTTCAGTGTAATTTGTTTTTAAAAATGTATTGCACCCTTCTAAAGTAGAAAATACTTTAAAAATATCTCTGTAGTAATTATCCATCCGAACTAAAATAGACAAGGCTGTTTGCATCGGATTCTGCGCTAATACAGCCCATCTGAAGTTTGTATTATTATTGGGATTTTGCATGAATTTTATGAAGCTTTTTACCTCATCCAGTGAAATTTTAAATTTGGCTTTACGAATATCGCTTACTGCCTTGGTTGTGGTAAAAAAGTCTATATTTTCATGTTCAATCCGGTAGATTTCCATTATATCAGAAAGTGATATATTTCCCTCAAAAACGTCAACCAGCAAACCTTCTTCCCGATAAACTTTATACTTGATTCCCATTCCATCAAATTAAGTTAGAACCAAATTTAGTACTAAAAACGACATTTAATTATTTTCGTTTTATTTAAATAAATCAGGCCCTGAGTTTGCAATAATGGATAAGAATCATAATTCTACTGTTCAAAAATCGTTATATTTCGCACTGGTTTTCAAAAAGGGGGGAGAAACATAAAAATCAGGAACCATTTTTATCGGTAGGATAAGCCAGATTCATTTGTAAGTAAATAGTTAATTTAAAACATATCCACAATGAAAAAATCACTGTCTGTTATTTTCGTTTTTGTTTTGGCGTTAGCTTCGTGTCAAAATCAAAAAAAAGAAAATTCGTCTGCCATGGAGAATCCGTTTTTTGTAGAGTGGACTACTCCCTTTGGAGTGCCTCCATTTGATGAAATAAAGGTGGAACATTATGTTCCGGCAATAAAAGAAGGAATAAAACAGCAACAAGCTGAAATTGATGCCATTATTGAAAATACTGGCGAGCCAACGTTTGAAAACACAATTCTTGAACTGGATAAATCGGGAGAGCTGCTAAGTAAAGTTAGTGGTGTATTTGGCCCGCTAAATTCTGCAAACACCAATGAAGAAATGCAGAATGCGGCCAGGAAAATTTCACCATTGACAACACAGCACCGCGACAATATGATGATGAATCCGGGCCTTTTCGAAAAGGTGAAAGCGGTGTATGAAAAAAGAAATGAACTGGGACTCAATGCAGAACAACTCCGGGCGACTGAAAAATATTACGAAGATTTTGTACGAAACGGGGCAAATCTTTCATCCGAAGATCAGGAAAAACTGAAGTCAATAAATGCTGAACTTTCTGCCTTAAGTCTTGATTTTGGAGAGAATTTACTAGCAGAAACAAATAAAAATTTTAAGCTGGTAATTGATAATGAAGCAGATTTATCCGGATTACCGGATGATGTCATCACTCGCGCTGCCAATGATGCTAAAAAAATTGGAGAGGACGGGAAATGGGTTTTTACTTTGGCCAAACCAAGTATGATCCCGTTTTTGCAATACGCCAATAATCGTGATTTACGTGAAAAATTATACCGCGGATATTTTATGCGTGGCGACAACGATAATGAGAATGACAATAAGGAAGTCATCAAAAAAATTGTAAAATTGCGCGATCAGAAGGCAAAATTGCTGGGTTTTAATAATTATGCCGGGTATGTAATTGACAATAACATGGCCAAAACACCAGAGGCTGTTTTCGAATTTTTAATGAAAATATGGGAACCGGCGCTAAAAATGGCTAAACACGATGTAGCAGAAATGCAGGCCATTATTGATCGGGAAGGCGGTACTTTTAAACTGGCCTCCTGGGACTGGTGGTATTATAATGAAAAGTTGCGCAAGGAAAAATTTGATCTCGATGAATCTCAATTAAAGCCTTATTTCAGCCTTGATAATGCAAAAAATGGGATTTTTTATGTTGCTGAAAATCTATATGGGTTGAAATTTGTAAAACGCGACGACCTTCCCAAATACCATGAAGAAGCAGAAGCATATGAAGTTCAGGAGGCTGACGGTTCGCTTCTTGGTGTTTTGTATATGGACTTTTTCCCGCGTGATGGGAAAAGGGTAGGAGCATGGTCGACTGGCTTTCGTTCAGCTTCTTATACAAAAGACGGAAAACGGATTCCCCGGATTGGTTCGATTGTAATGAATTTTACCCGGCCTGCCGGCGATACTCCCGCTTTATTGAGTTTTGATGAGGTCTCAACCCTGTTTCACGAATTTGGTCACGCCTTGCACGGGCTGTTTACCGATGGCCCCTACGATCGCACCGCCGGACGTGTACCGCGCGATTTTGTCGAGCTTCCTTCGCAGGTGATGGAAAACTGGGCCGCCGAACCTGAAGTGATGAAAGTATATGCAAAACATTACCAAACCGGCCAACCAATTCCTGATGAGCTGATTGAGAAATTGGAAAAGAGTGGTACTTTCAACCAGGGGTTTCTTACTGGTGAATATGTTGCCGCTGCACTTCTGGATATGGATTATCATACCGCGAAAAATCCGGACATTGCTGATGTTCGTGCGTTTGAAAAAAACGCAATGGATAAGATTGGTTTAATACCCGAGTTTATTCCGCGTTATAGAAGTACCTATTTTTCGCATGTTTTTAGCGGCGGTTATTCGGCTGGCTATTATGTATATTATTGGGCTGCTGTGCTCGATACTGATGCTTTTTATGCATTTAAGGAAACCGGTGATATTTTTAATAAAGAAGTAGCTGCTAAATTCCGCGAGTTACTGGCAAAATCGGGTTCCGACGAAGGAATGAATATTTATTTGAAATTCAGAGGGAAAGAACCTTCTATTGAGCCCTATTTGAAAAAGAAAGGATTGATGTAAATTTGATACAGTTATAAGTGAGAGGTTGTTTTAAAGTATAAATAATAATCATTATTCGTTTCGATAACTATCGGGATATTTCAGAATCTGAATAATGAAGAGTTAATTAACAGCACCTGAAACTGGTTCAGGTTGACGAAACAAAAACTTTAAAACAGCCTCTTTTCATTTTGTCTGTTTCTTTTTTTCTACTGTTAACGGAAAAGGTTTTGTTGCTTCGCCGGTGTATATACTAACATGCGGGAATGGGATTTCAATTCCTTCCGCATCAAATGCTTCTTTTATTTCCAGAAAAATGGAATTTTTAACCGCCAGATAGTTGGTTTTCTCAAACCAGATTCCCAAAAGAATATTGATTCCACTGTCTCCAAAATTTTTAAATACAATAAGTGGTTCAGGTTCATCCAAACTTAGAGGGTTGCCTTTTGCAACGCTTTCCAAAATGGTTTTAACCTTTCGAAGGTCTTCTTTGTAGGCAACACTCACTTCAAAATCGAGCCGGCGGATGGGAAAACGTGTTACATTGGTAACTTCGCTGCTGATAACGGTTTGGTTTGGGATTCGTAACAGCAAATTGTCAAAGGTTTTTATTTTTATGGAAAGTAAATCGATGCTGTAAACAACGCCGCTTTTATCGCCAATTTTAATTACATCGCCTAATTCAAACGATTTCTCAGAGACCAGGAAAAATCCGCTAATTATATTTCCGATACTGGTTTGCGATGCAAATCCTATAATTATTCCTATTACACCGGCGGCGCCAAAAATGGTTGTTAATTTGTGCGTAAGGTCAAGTTCTGATATCAGGATAAAAAAGAGGAAAATATAACCGGAATATTGAATGACCCGGGTTACAATCATTTTTCGTTGCCTTGACCATGTTTGGGGCAGAAATTTTTTAACAATAAATATTAGGCCCTGAATAATAAGAAAACCAACAACCAGGATTATAAGTGCAATTATTATTTTTTCAATAACTGTACTGGAGAAATATTTTGAGAAGTCCAAATTCATGTTTAATCAATTTTGTACATGTTTTTAATAAAATGGAAGTTAATTTTCAGCAAATTTTTGCTACTGGTATTTCTGGGTTTTGTTAAAACATCCTGTTTTTCACCATCGTATGTTTTTGAATAATGATAATCAGCAGCGCTTAAAATTTGTTGTCCTCTATATTCTACCTGCACCAGGCTGGTTACAATTTTACCGGCATTTTTATAGAGGGTAAGGTTTTCAACCCGTATAATTTGCCGTTGGATTTCAAGTGTGTTTAGCGAATTATTAAATATTGAAACGGGGCAAATGGCTTCAAAAGGTGATGTGTTTATTGTTTCGAAATTCAGGAAATAATCGGCTCCCAGGGCAAAGGCTGCTTCTCCATTATCGGGTTCTCCAAACCATGTGTCGGATAACCGTTTATATGGAATTTCTTTTAGCCGGTTTTCATCGTTGTTTTTTGAGTAATAAATTTGGATTGTTAAGGGAATTTTCAGAAAGAAAGTAAACTTTTGTTTGGGGGATACTTTTAATAATGAACCTTTAAAAACCATAGGTTTTACAGGTAGTGCTGGAGCTATTACTAGCGAATTTGATTTTCCTGTCTGAAAATATTCAGCGCCTGTAAAATCGGGTTGTACTTCCGGTTCTGTTTGTGTTTCTTTTTGAAGGATGTACCAGCCTTCTTTTTCCCTTTTTACCCAAAGCGTAGAATCACCGAGAGTAAATGATTTTGTGTTTCCGGGAGCGACCTGGTGTTTCCCAAATATTTCGTTCAGACTCATAATTTTATTTATAATGTGATAAAATTACGAAATAGTTGGAAACCGCATATATACTGCAAAAAAAATCCGGGAGAAACCCGGATTCCCGTTAAGTTATATCACTTTTATTTTTTTACATCAACATTAATATCACCAAGATCGATATCCAGAGATTTGGTGATTTTGTTAATATTCGCCGGATCGATTATGCCGGAGATGCTAATTAAAGCATTTTCATCGCCCCCAACAACCAGCAACAAATCCGATATCTTTCCATTCCCGGCATCTTTCGCCAGGAAGCGAACTACTTCATCATCTTCAGTTACTTCCATTAACACCTCAAGTTCTTTGTCTTTAAAAAATCCATCTCTTTCCAGTTCGGCATAAAAATCAATTTTATTATTCAGGTCGCTGTCTTCTACTGAAAGAACACGAACGCCTCTTAAACTGGCTAATAAATCTTTTGTCGCTTCATCGCCGGTATCAAACTGGGCAGCAAAACTCAGCAGTTTCCCTGAGATGCTAACAGTGGTAAATCCTTTTTGGTTGGCATATTTTTCAAACAGCTTGTCAACCGCGTTTTTTTGTGCAAATACTGCCATGGGCAATACGAATGCAATTAATAATATCAGTTTCTTCATGGTTTCAATTTTATGTATTCGTTTATATAATCCTTCTTTATCTCGAGATATCTCTGTTTTTATTTCTTTTTTACACTGTCTGCTGGGAGCATGCCCTGGCGCTGCTCTCCTTTTTGTTCATTTTTTTCCAGTTTTTTTATTTCATCAAAAAACTCATTTACCGGTTTTACACCTTCTCGTAAGGGTTGCGTTGCAGTTTGTAATTTTTCAAAATTAGATAGTTCTGCCAGCCCTTTGCTGTATTTTCCGGAAACGTACTGCATGGTTTGTTTGGCGTAAGCATAAGCCATCTCCGGATCGTTAAAAGTATCTTCAAAAGGCTTCTGATTCCGTTCCTGGTAAAAAAGAAATCCTCCTAAAACAATAATTATTGATGCTGCAATTCCGGTAACAACTTTCCACATCGAACGGTATTTGGTTTTTTCCTGGTGTTCGTTTTCCAGAATGTAATCCATAACATCGTCTTCAATGGTCGGGTCTTCAGTTTGGTAGGCCAGCTCTGAAATTCCTCCAAAGAACTCCGCGTATTTTTTTAATTCATCTGCAACTTCACCCTCATTGAAATAAGCTTCCAGCTTCCTTTCCTCTTCCAACGTACTTTCGCCGTTAAAATACAGTTGCAGGATTTGTTTTATTTCGTTTGTTTCCATCATTTTATATTTTTTGCATCCCTTTAACCGGGGATGAATCTGTCGTTACATTGGTCTTGAATTCTTCTGCTGTTAATCCACTTATTCCCTTTTCCTGTGAATTTATTTTTAAGAATTCATCCCTCACTTTTTTTCTTGCTCTCGACAGGTTTACTCTTATCGCATTAATCTTTAATTCAGTAGCTTCTGCAATTTCTTCATAACTCATCTGTTCAATATCCCTGAGTTGCATTACCATGCGTTGCAAATCGGGTAGCATGTTTATCAGTTTTTGAATCTGACCTGCTGATTCGCTTAACTCAACCTGTGTATGAACATCAACCGTTTCTTCCTGTAATTTGCGGTCGGTTTCTGCGTCTATAGGCACTACTTTGTTTGCCCTTATTACATCGAGGCACCGGTTACGCGTCATTCGCATGGCAAAAGCCTCAATATTTTCAATTTCGTCCAGTGTCTCCCTTTTTTGCCAGAGTTTCAGGAATACATCCTGAACCACATCGTGCGCTTCGTCTTCATCTTTTAAAAAGTGAGTAGCAAACCGGAGCAACTTTTTGCTAACCGGTAAAACTCTTGTTTTAAAATCTCTGGCAACCATTCGCTGTTGTCTTTGCTTTGTTTTTGTTTCTGTTTCAAAGGTAAGACGGAGGTGTTCAAATTTCATTACATCGCTTCAAAAAATATTGTTTGAATTATAGAATTTTCAAGGTTCAAAACCTTGAAAATTTAAGGACTTTTACTTTTTAACTGAATTTATAGGATGAGTTGGGTTTCAACTGAGCTTCCTGTATTTTAGGGGAAAGTGTCTCCAACTCCTTTTCTATATCTTAACGCAACTTTTTTCGGGGTTGGTATAGTTGTCCTGGTAATTAACATCAAAAAGGATTGTCCGTTTTTATTCTGGTGCGGATGGATTGAGAAGGTATGTTACGGTCGGTTTAATCAATCAGTTTATTTTCCAGATATACATGAATATTTCCGTTCCACGGTTTGGAGCAGATGTCGATATCGCCATCGCCATCCACATCTCCAGCTCTGGCTTCATGACACCGATAACCTTCCAGAATAATGTGCTTTTCCCAGTTTCCGGCTCTCCCGTCAGTGTTTTCCCAAATAATCCACTGGTGTGTCCCTTGTGTCATCGGGCCGCCGCCACTAAATACATCTTCATCTCCGTCGTTGTCAAAATCAAAAACGGCCAGAGAATGAAAATCCTGTCCGGTGGAATTTTCCGAAATCAGGTGAAATTTCCATTTGGCACCATCGTGGCGGTTCTCCCACCAAAATACACGGGTGTCGGTTGTGTCGCACTCCGCTTCAATAATATCAGCATCTCCATCTTTGTCAATATCGGTAACCCATGTTCTCAACGCCAACCCGTATTGTCCGGCTCGGGAACCGCCTTCGGGGATTAAAAACGGATGCACAGTCCATGAAAAACCAGTCCCTGAGTTGTTTTCAAACCAACTGCTGCCCTGCACAATGTCAATGTCTCCATCATTGTCTAAATCGCCATAACCTTTGGGCGAAACTCCTCCGTGGATGCCTTCCCCGATAATAATGTGTTCCCAATGTTCCGTTTGGCTGTTAATGTTGTACCAAACCAGATACGGATTATTAGCATCGTTGCTGTTGGCAATGATGTCTTTTTTCCCGTCGCCGTTAACATCGGCAGCTACATTGTCGTGGCACGAAATAGTATAACTGCTGTGAAACGTGAATGGAGTTTCTCTCGGATTTCCGGTGTTTTCATACCATCCGGTGCCCACCATGTAATCCATTTTCCCATCAGCGTTAATATCAACAGGGCAACCACCTACATCAGTTTGAGCGCCTTGGCCCAGTGGATGGAAAATCCATTCATCGGCCGATTTTTGTTCGAACCACGAGAGTTTTCCACGTTCACCAAAAATCCAGTCCAGATCGCCGTCTTCATCCAAATCAATAAGCGCCGTTTGTCCCATCCTAATTCCATATTCTCCTATTTTATGAAATTCAAATTCAGGGAATTGAGCAAAAGTAAATAATGGGAGAAGGTAGTCAACTAAAGAGATAAATGTTTTCATTTTTTGCGGTTTAGTATCCGAACTAATTTACTATAAATCTGGCGATTTTAAAAATTACTGTAGCCGCCGGATTAAATTGTGTAAGACGAAAACTATGTTTTGTTTTCCATTTTATGCCTCTGTTTTTATCCTTATATTTGTTTCCAATTCAGAAAAAGTATGTCAGAAAATCCATTTATATTAGTAACCAATGACGACGGAATTCATGCACGAGGCTTGCAGGAGTTGGTAGAAGTAATGAAATTTTTTGGAGATGTTGCTGTTATCTCATCAGAGACATCCATGTCGGGGAAATCTTGTGCAATTACCGTCGATCAGCCAATACGTGCCGTAGAAATTGAAAGAATTCTGGGTGTGCCTACCTACAAAAGTAATGGCACTCCGGTTGACAGTGTAAAACTTAGCTTTAACAGTTTGTTTGAACGTGTACCCGATTTTGTTGTGTCAGGAATAAATCATGGTTCCAACTCGTCAATAAGCGTGATATACAGTGGAACGATGGGAGCTGCAATTGAGGGAAGCTTGCACGGCGTTCCGTCCATTGGTTTTTCGCTCGACGATTACAGTTCACGCGCCGATTTCTCAAAAGCTAAAATTATTGTCGCTAAAATTTTTCAGAGCGTACTGGAAAAAGGCTTGCCTCCGTTTATTTGTTTAAATGTAAATATTCCGAAAGGAAAACCCAAAGGGATAAAAGTATGCCGTCAAACGCACGGAAAATGGGTCGAAGAATTTGAAAAACGAGTGGATCCACATGGGCGCGAATATCATTGGTTATCGGGTTACTTTAAAAATTTTGAAGAGGGAGCAGATGAAACTGATATTTACGCACTGGAAAATAATTATGTATCGGTAGTTCCGGTTGCAGTGGATATGACGTGTTATGAAACTTTAAAAGAACTTCAAAACTGGAAATTTTAATGCAGCAGCGGAAAAAACGAAATCGTTGGAATCAAACAAGTGTGGGATTTTTAGCTGGTTTTTTGGTTCCGTTAGTTATTTTTTTTAGTGTATATATTTTTGGTGAAAACGATATTTCATTTTTAACGTACGTGAGCGGGCTTTGGCAGTTACACATTTTGGTTAAGTTGGGAAGTTTATGTGTTTTTGCTAATCTGGCAATTTTTATGGGATTCATTCGTGCGAAATATGATAACGCAGCCAAAGGCGTTTTGGCTGCCACTCTGATTTACGCTTTCGCCGTGTTGATATCGCGTGCATTTTAAAAGTGTTGTATTTTTTGTTTTACTTGTACTTTTCCGGAAATTAATTGAAATGAAATATTATCTCATAGCAGGAGAGGCATCAGGAGATTTGCATGGTTCGAATCTTATGAAAGCGTTAAATGAGGAAGACGCAAATGCTAAGTTTCGTTTTTTTGGCGGCGATTTAATGCATTCGGTTGGAGGAAGCCTCGTAAAACATTATCGTGAAATGGCTTTTATGGGGTTTGTAAATGTTATCCTAAATCTAAAAACTATTGGCAGAAACCTGGAATTTTGTAAAAAAGATATTTTGGAATTTCAGCCTGATGTGCTTGTTCTGATTGATTATCCGGGGTTTAACCTGAGAATAGCTGAATTTGCCAAAAAAAATAACATAAAAGTTTTCTATTACATTTCTCCCAAGATTTGGGCGTGGAAGGAATACCGCATAAAAAAGATTAAAGCTTTTGTTGATGAAATGTTTACCATTTTCCCATTTGAAACAGAATTCTATAAAAAACATGGGATGGATGTTCATTACGTGGGAAATCCGTTGCTGGATTCGCTTGCAGAATTCAAAAAAGGAGCATTAACAAAAGAGGAGTTTCAGCAAAACAACCATTTGGATAATCGTCCGGTGGTGGCATTGCTCGCCGGTAGCCGCGTGCAGGAAATTAAGCGGACTTTGCCAATTATGGTACAGATTGCAGGATTATATCCTGATTTTCAATTTGTGGTGGCCGGCGTAAAAAGTATAGATGATGAATTGTATCAAAAATATTTAACGGGTTCAGATATTAAAATTATATACAATCAAACCTACGATTTGCTGAACAATGCTTACACTGCATTGGTTGCCTCGGGAACAGCAGCATTGGAAACAGCACTTTTTGATGTTCCGCAAACGGTTGTTTACCGAGTGGAAGGTGGTTGGGTAACCGACTTTGTTTTCAGGCACATTATTTTTACGATGGCGGGAGTTTCTTTGCCGAATATTATTATGGACCGCGAAATTGTCCGTGAATATATCCAGGTAAAAATGACTTTCAAAAACGTTAAAAACGAAATGCAGAAACTACTTTATGATAAGAAATACCGGGAAAAAATAAAAAACGATTATGAGCGTTTAAAAGAATTTATGGGGCAACCGGGCTGTTCACAAAGGGCTGCAAACAAAATGATTTCACTTTTAAAATGAAAAAGGTCTTTCATCCAAATAGTAGATGGAACAATAGTCAGGTTTTTATAACCGTAAACAGTTCGCTTGCTTTTGTATTCCTTTTTGCTTTGAGTTTTTATGTAGAAAATATGCCGCTATGGCTACCTGTAAGTATTGGTTTACTGTTTATTATAATAATTTATTTGCTTATAAATGAGCTTCTTTTATTTCCGGTGAAAATTGAAGTAGATTCCTCATATTTTGGTTTTTATTTTCCCTTAAACAAAGTCAGAAAATACAATTTTGATGAAGTAAGGCTTTTTGCTACTGCATCTTATGGAAATTGGAGATTAGGAAATTTTCATTCGGTTATAATGGAGTTCAACGATGGATTTCGTATTCAGATTCCATCAGTAAAGATTATGGATTACAACGAATTTCTTCGTTTTATGAGGACCGGGAGTTTTAAGTCTTTGGGATTTATCGGTCAAAATAACTGGAGGCAGAAAAATAAGCCACTTTCAAAGAAGTGGGTAGTTGAGCGATATGAAAATGAGCTTGTAACCGAGATTGGGAAGAAAAGAAGTCTGTTTATTTTATACTTCTATAGCATCTTAATTTTTTCAATGAACGTGACAATGTTATACTTGCTTATTTTTAAACTTTAAATTTGCAATTCGATATTTGTAACTGAAAATGTACAGTTTATTCCGAAAAGAAATAAAAACATTCCTTGGCTCGCTGATTGGTTATCTCGCGGTGTTGGTTTTTTTGTTGGTTACCGGCCTGTTTTTATGGGTGTTTCCGGGTATGTACAACATTCCCGATAGTGGGTATGCCACGCTTGAGCCTTTGTTTTCACTTGCTCCATGGTTGTATTTGTTTTTGATTCCGGCCATTACTATGCGCTTTTTTGCTGATGAAAAACGTAGCGGGACCATCGAAATTTTACTTACGCACCCGATTGCTGATTTTAAACTTGTTTTAGCGAAGTTTTTTGCCGGAATGGTGTTGGTTGTTTTTTCGTTGTTGCCAACTTTGTTATATTTTTTGTCGGTTTATTTACTTGGCGAACCCGTTGGAAGTATCGATGTTGGTGCCACCTGGGGATCATTTATCGGCTTGTTTTTGCTGGCAGCTATTTATGTAGCAATCGGGGTTTTTGCATCGTCGCTAACTGACAACCAGATTGTTTCGTTTATCCTGGCAATGGTTTTATCGTTTGTGTTTTACCTGGGATTCGATTTTGTTGGTAGCGCAGGCGTTTCCTATCTTTTTGAGGAACTTTTTTCGTGGCTGAGTATCAACAATCATTACCTGTCTATTTCAAGAGGGGTGGTTGATATGCGCGATATTATTTATTATTTGGGAATGACACTGTTTTTTCTCTACTTAACCAGTGTTTTTCTGCGGATTTCAAAATGGAAGAAAGGTAAAAGAAAAAGAAATCTTGCGGTATTTGTCGTTTCTTTAGTTGTTGTTTTTGTCGTTTCATCTAATTTTCTTTTCAGGCTCGATTTAACCGCTGATAACCGCTATTCGCTTTCTTCGATCAGCAAGGAAATTGTTTCGGGAATAGAACAACCGGTAGAAGTTGAATTTTTCCTGACGGGTGAACTGGAACCGGGTTTGAGAAAATTACAACAGGAAGTTCTGGAAAAAATAGCTGTTTTGAATGTTTTCTCGCCAAAGCCAATCCGCATCAAATTTACTGATCCATATGCTATTGGCAATGTTGAAAAGCGAAATAAATTTATTGAGGAAATAACTCAAAAAGGTGTAAAACCAACCAGTTTCAGAAAACAAACCAACCAGGGCGTTACCGAGAAAATGATTTTTCCGGGAGCGTTGGTTTCGTGTGGGGGTAAAGAAATGGCGGTTAATTTTTTAAAATCAAATCGTGACTTTTCACCCGAAGCAAACTTTAATCATTCGGTTGAGAGCGTAGAATTTGAATTGATTAATGTTTTTCGAAAATTAATGCGGACGAAAAAAGCAACTGTTGCATTTTTGGATGGCAATCAGGAATTGAATCAATACCAGACAGCAGATTTCGCCAATGCACTTTCGGGCGATTTTCAACTTACCCGGATTGTCCCCGGAGAATTGGAAGCTCATTCAAAAGATGTTGACATCCTAATTATTGCTGATCCTCAGCAACCGTTTGAGGAGAAAGATAAATTTATTATTGACCAATACATTATGCAGGGCGGCAAGGTAATATGGCTTATTGACCCTGTAAAAGTAAGTCTGGACAGTCTTTCGAGTGGGTATCAAACTTATGCTTTCCCGCGCGATTTAAATTTGAATGATCAGCTTTTTAGATATGGAGTGAGGTTAAATTACGAATTGCTGCAGGATGTTTATTGTGCCCGTATTCAGGTGAACACAGCTTTGCCCGGGAATGCACCGAAATTTACCATTCATCCATGGTATTATTCCCCGTTATTAGTTCCTTCCGATTCTCATCCGGCCACACGAAATCTGAATAATGTTTTTTCTGAATTTGCCTCGTCTGTAGATACAGTCTCCGGAAATCCGGGAGCTAAAAAAGATTTTATTCTGACTACATCGCCTAATGCCAGGCGGGTAAAATCCCCCTCTTCAGTTAGCCTTCAAAACATTAATAACCCTCCGGCACGGGAACTGTTTAACGAAGCATTTATTCCGGTAGGAGTAATTTTGGAAGGGAATTTTACCTCCGTCTTTCAAAACCGGATGCTTGAAGCCCTGGGAATTTCTTCAAAAGAAAATGTTATCAACAAAAGTGTACCAACAAAAATGGTGGTCATTGCCGATGGCGATTTAATGGCTAACCGGGTAAATTATTCAACCAACCCACCGCGTTACACTGAGCTGGGTTTCGATCGCGTTTCAGGACAAACATTTGGAAACAAGGAATTTTTGCTTAACCTGGTTTATTACCTTAACGACGACCAGGGGATTATGCAGTTGCTTAACCGGACTTTAAAATTAAGAATGCTTGATAAGGTGCGGTTGAGAGAGGAAAAAACACAGTGGCAATGGCTAAATGTAGTTCTACCTCTGATGCTTGTAACCCTTTTCGGACTGGCATATAATTATCTCCGCCGCCGCAGGTTTAGTCGTTCATAAAACCGTTGAAAAATCAAACTTTTCACGATAGGTAAATATCATTAAAGTTTGTATATTCGTGTACTTGGTTTTTCTTTTGTAATAAAAATTATTATGCTCTGATACAGAAGCATACAATTGATATTCAGCAAAAAAATTAAAAATAAAATATTTACTTATGAAGTTTGTAGTTTCAAGTACCGAATTATTACATCACCTGGCCGCAATCAGCAAGGTAATCAGCAGTAAGAGTACGATGCCTATTCTGGATAATTTTCTTTTTCAACTTTCAGAAACCGAATTAACCATTACAGCTTCCGACTTGGAATCGACTTTGATTACCAGTATGGAGCTCGATAATATTGAGGGAGAAGGAACCATTGCAGTTCCGGCGAAATTGCTTACCGATACGTTAAAAGAATTTCCGGAACAGCCATTAACTTTTCAGATTGACAACGAAACTTTTGCTGTAGAAATTTTTTCTGACAATGGTAAATTTAGTATTGTTGGTCAGGATGGGGAAGATTTTCCGGAACTTCCTGAATTGGTTGAAGATTCAGCATCTTCGGTAAATGTAAGTCACGCTGTTTTACAGAAGGGAATTGAAAAAACATTGTTTGCTACAGCAGATGATGAGCTACGCCCTGTGATGAATGGTGTTTATGTGGAAATTACGCCTGACTTTATGAGTTTTGTAGCTTCCGACGCACACAAACTGGTTCGTTACCGAAGGTCGGATGCTACTGCTGAATTTGAGTCGTCGTTTATTTTACCAAAAAAACCTGCCAGTTTATTGAAGAACCTGCTTCCGAAAGAAGAATTTGATGTGAAGCTGGAATTCGATGATAAAAATGCCTTTTTCACACTAAGCAAATATAAGCTTATTTGCCGCCTGGTTGAAGGAAATTATCCAAGTTATAATTCCGTAATCCCAACCAATAATCCAAATAAAATGATTATCGATCGCGTGGCATTTTTTAATACTGTAAAACGTGTTTCTGTATTTTCAAATCAGGCAAGTAATCTCATTAAATTGAATATTAACGATAATCAATTGGTTGTTTCTGCTCAGGATATCGACTTTTCAATTTCGGCTGTTGAACGTTTGAATTGTGAATACGAAGGTGATGAAATTGAAATTGGTTTCAAATCCACTTTCTTGCAGGAAATTTTAACCAATATTTCTTCCGGCGATGTAAAAGTTGAACTGAGTGATCCTACCCGTGCAGGTTTATTACTTCCTGCTGAGACTGACGACGAAGATGAAGATGTATTAATGCTTCTGATGCCGATGATGATTAACGCATAAAATTGAATTATAATAACTTTTGAAGGGTATCCCAAAAATCAGAATGGAAGTCAGGATGGTTTTTCGGATACCTTCTTTTTTAAATTGAGAGAATGAATCTTATATTAAAAAATCCGGTGGTTTTTCTTGATTTGGAAACAACAGGAATTAATATTGTTACCGATCGTATTGTAGAAATAGCATTGCTGAAAATCCATCTTGACGGGAGTGAAGAGGAGAAATTATTGAGAATTAATCCTGAAATGCCAATCCCGGAAGAAGCTTCAAGAATACATGGCATTACAGACGAAGATATAAAGGATAAACCAACTTTTAAAGAAGTAGCCAAAACACTGGCTAAATTTTTGGAAGGTTGTGATTTAGGTGGGTTTAACTCCAATCGTTTTGATATTCCTTTATTGGCTGAAGAATTTTTACGTGCAGATATTGATATCGATTTCAAAAAAAGAAAATTTATTGATGTGCAGGCCATTTTTCATAAAATGGAAAAACGGACATTGGCTGCTGCATATAAATTTTATTGCAATAAATCGTTGGTTGATGCACATAGCGCAATGGCCGATACAAAAGCCACTTACGAAGTTTTAAAGTCGCAACTCGATGTGTATAAGGATGCCGTTTATGAAGATAACGACGGGAAAAAGTCGATGCCAATTGTTAATGATGTACAAAAGCTGAGTGAATTTTCTTCCTACGACAGGAATGTTGACTTTGTGGGAAGAATAGTTTACGATGATAATGGTGTTGAAGTATTTAATTTTGGTAAAAACAAGGGAATTCCGGTAGAAAAAGTACTGGAAGAACAACCCGGTTATTTTGGATGGATTATGAACAGTGAATTTCCGTTGTATACCAAAAAGGTACTCACGCAAATAAAATTGAGAATGATGAGTAAATAATATTTATTCATCTTAGAAATTAATATTTGAATGCCTGAGGCCAGACGCCAAAGGCTAACGTCTGGAAATCATGAAAATAATTTGTATTGGAAGAAATTATGTGGAACATGCGCAGGAACTGAAAAATGAAATTCCTGAAGAACCTGTGTTTTTTCTGAAACCCGATTCGGCATTACTAAGAAATAACGATCCGTTTTATATTCCCGACTGGACAAATGAAGTTCACCATGAAATTGAACTTGTAATTAAAATTAACCGGATTGGAAAAAATATTGAAAAACGTTTTGCTCATCGCTATTTTGATGAAATTGGACTTGGAATTGATTTTACGGCACGCGATGTGCAGCAAAAATTAAAAGAAAAGGGACTACCCTGGGAAAAGGCAAAAGCTTTCGACCAGTCGGCAGTAATTAGCAGTACTTTTCTTGATAAAACTATTTTCCCTGATGAGGAAGCAATTAATTTTAAATTGAATATAAACGGAAAGACTGCGCAGGAGGGAAATTCGAAGATGATGATGTTTGGGTTTGAAGAAATTATCTCGCATGTTTCGAAGTATTTAACACTAAAAATTGGCGATTTGATTTACACCGGAACCCCTGCCGGAGTGAGCCCTGTTAAAATTGAAGACCATTTGGAAGGTTACCTGGAAGATAAAAAGTTACTTGACTTTTCAATAAAATAATTATCAACCAAAACTTACTAAAATGACGACCTTAAACGAAATTAACAAGTTTCTGGAGCCAAAGAAAATGGCCATTGCCGGAGTTTCCCGGAATCCAAAGAAATTTGGAGGAGCAATTTTTAAAGAGTTAAAAGAGAAAGGTTTTGATTTGTATCCCATTAATCCAAATGCCATCGAAATTCAGGGTGTAAAATGTTATAAGTCAGTTGAAGAGCTTCCGGAGCATGTTTCTCACCTTTTTATTGTTACCCCCAGACAAGAGACTAAAAACATTGCAATTGCCGCAGTAAGTAGAGGCATAAAAATGATTTGGATTCAACAGAAATCGGACACTCCGGAGGCTGTAAAAATCATAGAAGATGCAGGCATTCCTCTTATTTATAAAAAGTGTATAATGATGTTTGCCGATCCGGTTCAGAGTTTTCATAAGTTTCATCGTTTTTGGGTAAAAACTTTTGGGAATTATCCTAAAATGGTACGATCGGCAAATTAGAATCTTTTTGTTAAATGTAAATTGTTAAATAATGAATGAAAATTACGATTTTGAGATGGAAATGCAGGTACGTGACTATGAGTGCGATATTCAGGGAATCGTAAATAATTCAGTCTATCAAAATTATTTGGAACATTGCCGACATAAGTTTTTGCATAAAGCCGGGCTTGATTTTGCTGAATTGCATAATCAGGGAATTGATGCCGTTGTTATTCGTGCTGAACTTGATTACAAATTTCCGCTTCGTCCGGGTGATGATTTTTTAGTACGCTTGAAAATAGGCAAACAAGGGAGATTGAGAATTATCTTTAATCAGCAAATCGTTCGAAAAGAGGATAAAAAGTTAATGGTTAGTGCAAAAATAACGACTGTGTTAACCAAAAATTACAGGCCTGTTTCACCAGAAATACTGGAAGAAAAATTTGAAGCGCTTGGGTTAAAAATGGAAGAGAATTAGCTGATTAATTTTTCTTCTATTCTAAATTCTTCCGGCTTAAATCCAACGGCCTTTAATGCTGATTTAAATCCTTCATTCATCATACGGCCAGCTTGCATAGGGAAGTCGAGTAGGGCAGGGTAGTTGTTTTTGTCATCTGGCTCATTATAAAATTTAAGACAGGTTTTTACATTGGTTGAAAGATAGATACGACATGCCATTGGACGTACTTTATATGCAATACAAGCTCCGTTTTCCAAAAGCGGACATGGGTGTTTGTAATTAAGTAGAGCATCATTTTTTAGTCCTTCCAGTTTTTTTACTTTGCCTCGCGCTTTTGCCTGAATATCTTTTTGCTTCGCTGTTTTGAAATTGTTTTTAATAAAATAGTTTAAATAGTCGAGTTCATAATTCAATGCAAAAACCGGTTGGTGGCAACACCACTGGCATCCTTTTTTACAATCGATGGAGCTTTTCTGACGACCGG
Source organism: uncultured Draconibacterium sp. (assembly GCA_963677235.2). Taxonomy (GTDB): domain Bacteria; phylum Bacteroidota; class Bacteroidia; order Bacteroidales; family Prolixibacteraceae; genus Draconibacterium. The sequence goes on from CAXXPP010000001.1 coordinate 936,951, forward strand.
CCAATTCATATACAGAGGCAATTAAATTATCAATTTGGTGGTACATTTCTTCGATAGCTGAAAAAAGAACTTCTTTCGAGTTTTCATTTTCTGCTACATTCATTCCAATCCTGTACCCGTCAGAATAAAAGGCTCTTAGTAAACTGCTATCCGTTGTCTTCATAAGGATTAACTTTATTCAAATTTAGTGATTCATTTTGTACAAAAACAAAAAAATCCTCCCATACGAGAAGATTTTTTGCATTTTAAGCCGTGAATTTAAACTAGCTTTCGAATTTTTTTGAAAGAGATGCCATTCCAGTAATTGCCCCCAGGTTCATTGATTCGAGAGCGGAGCTTGGAACAATAACCATCGACCCCTTTTCCTTTAAACCTTCAAAAAGCATATTCATTCCTCTGAGTTGGAGTGCAACCGGGTTATTGATGTATCGGCGGCTTGCTTCTTCAAACTTTTCGGCTATTTCGGTTTCAGCAGTACCCAGTATTACCCTGGCCTGGCGTTCTCTTTCGGCCTGAGCCTGTTTGCTCATTGCATCGGCAAGTGCAGTTGGTATTACAACATCTTTTATACCAACATTTTGGCAGGTAATTCCCCATGGGTTTGTATGTTCATCCAGAGCTTCCTGAAGTGAGCCGGCTATTTTTTCGCGATGCTGCAATAAATCGGCAAGATCGTGTTTTCCGATAATTTCACGAAGTCCGGTTTGAGCAATGTAACTCACCGCTCTTATGTATTCCTGAACCTCAAGCGCTGCTTTTTCCACATCCCAAACTGTCCAGTAGACCACTGCATCAACATTTACAGGAACAGTATCTTTTGTTAATGTTTCTTCCGCTTTAAAATCTGTAACACGAATACGTTGATCCACATAAGTATCTACTTTGTCAACAACAGGAATAATCATGAAAGGGCCGGGACCACGAAGTCCGGTGAATTTTCCCATACGCAAAACCACGGCTTTTTCCCACTGGTCGGCAATATGAATGGATGAAGCTATTACTATTGAAATGATTGCCAGTATTCCTGTCAGCAGGGAATTGAGAATTGTTAAATAGTAAAGTAAGGCTATAACTGCGATGAGGGTAACTAAAATTGTTGTGGAAATAGGATTAAAAGCCCGGAGATTTCTTGATATTGTTTTCATTTGATTTTGTTTTATTGGTATTTATTCTTTTTAATTTTTTCCATTTCTGTTATTAGATCGTCGATTGTAAATCCATAGCTTGAGGCAATTGTTAAAAACTCGCGACAAATACTCTTTAGTTTTTCCTGCTTTTCTTTTGGTGAAATGCTTATTTCTATGTTTCCAATAAATGTCCCGGAACCAAGGTATGTTTCAAGAACATTTTGAATTTCCAATTCTTTGTATGCTTTCGAAACCGTGTTTAAATTTACCTTTAGTTGAACAGCAAGTGAACGAACTGTGGGAAGTTGCTCTCCAACCTGTAGCTTTCCTGTCGCAATTCCGTATTTAATTTGATCAATTATTTGACGATAAAAAGGAATTCCTGCTTTGGGATCCAATTTAAAATCTATCATTTTTGTATTATTGTTTTGTTTATATATTGTAATACTACAATATTACAATAGTATTGTGAAAATGCAATCGTCAATTTTGATGTTTTTGAACAGAATTCAGAATATTAGGCTAGAATTCGTTTCTTTTTAGTCTTTTAAAATAATCTTTTGCAGCCCGGCGAACGTGGGGTGAGAGTAGTAAGGTTGAAATAACCGTTGGAAAAGCCATTAAGGCAAAAGAAATATCGATGAGGCCAATAATTACACGCAGATTTGAAATTGCTCCGATAACAATTACAATTACAAAAATATAATTGTAAATGTGTCCGTATTTTGCTCCGGCAATAAATCCAAGGCATTTTGTTCCATAATAAGGAAAGGCAAACAATGTTGACATTGCAAAGAATGCAACACTGATAGTTAGAATATATTTTCCGAAAACGGGGATCGCAGTATCGAAAGCCTGGGCAGTTAACGTTATTCCGTCTGCTGAGCTTTCAATCCACGAATTAGTGATTATAATTGCCAAAGCGGTCATTGTACAAATTATGATGGTGTCAATGATTGGCCCAAGCATAGCAACTAATCCTTCTCGAATGGGTTCGCTGGTTTTGGCAGCACCATGAGCCATAGGTGCTGTTCCCAGTCCGGCTTCGTTAGAGAAGGCAGCCCGTCTGACACCGGTAATAATAATTGCTCCCAGTGAACCTCCTAAAACAGCGTTTCCTGTAAATGCATCGTTGAAAATGGTTTTAAATGCCGGAATTATTTGAGACGGACTTGAGAAAATAATATACAAGACTGTAATTACATAAACTGCAACCATAAATGGAACTACTCGTCCGGTAACATTTCCTATTCGTTTTATTCCACCAATAATAACAAATCCTACAATAATTGCTATGATAATACCAGTTATCAGATTCGATTGAAAAGTTCCGCCAATATTATTCGGGATCAGGACCACATCCTGAATCATTTGTGTTAACTGATTTGCCTGGAAAAGTGGTGAAACACCAATTAACCCCATAACGGAAAAGAAAATGGCAACGGGTTTCCAGCTTTTTCCGAGTCCCTCGGTTATGAAATACATGGGCCCCCCCTGTATTTCTCCGTTTGAATCTTTTCCCCGAAACATTACCGCAAGTGTACAAGTAAAAAATTTAGTACTTACTCCCAGTAAAGCTGAAATCCACATCCAGAAAATGGCGCCAGGTCCACCCATGGTTATTGCAACCGCAACACCACTTACATTTCCCATGCCAACAGTACCGGCTAAAGCCGTAGAAAGTGCCTGGTAATGTCTCAATTGTCCCGGTTCGTCAGGGTCATCGTATTTCCCGGTCAGAATTTTTATGGCGTGTGTAAAATAGCGCAGAGGAACTAATCTTGAATAAACGAGAAAATAAAATCCTCCACCCAAAAGCAAAATTAAAATGGGAGTTCCCCAAATTATGTTGGCTGTGTCTATTATATATTCCCCTAACTGTTCAAACATCGGGCTAAGAAAATATAAATCATGTTATAAAACAAATTAAAAGATTCATGAGAAAGCCTGTTAATGAAATATTTAATCTCGAGGATTCGGATTGATACTTTTTGTACATTTGGATTATGGGAAAAATAATTGACATATGTTTTTTTTGTGGTGAAGAGCTCAAAAGCTCATCGGCTATGCAGATCTGTATTTATTGTAAGAATTCGGTAGAAACTGAAATGACTTGTTCTGAAGGACATTTTATATGTGATTCGTGTAAAGAAAAAAATATTTGGGATGTAATTGACATGTATTGTCTTTCATCAACATCGCGTAATCCGGTTGAAATGGCGGAAACTTTGATGAAATTACCCGGATTTAAAATGCATTGCCCGGATCATCATTACCTCGTTCCGGCGGTACTTTTGGCTGCTTACAGTAAAGCCATTCATAAAAAGAAAAAGTTGGCAGGCTGGTTAAAGATAGCCAGGAACAGAGCTGAGAAGGTACCCGGAGCATTTTGTGGTACACATGGTAGCTGTGGTGCAGCGGTAGGAACAGGAATATTTATAAGTTCGGTTACCGGGGCAACACCTTTGAGTATAATGGAATGGGACCTGTGTAATTCTGTTGTAGGACGTTCTCTTTTAACAATGGCACCTTATGGGGGGCCGAGGTGTTGTAAGCGGGTAACTTATCTTTCTTTACAGGAAACCGGAAATTTTTTAAAAGAAAGAATGGCGGTGCAACTTGAAATATCTGAAAATATAGAATGTAAGTTTTTTAACCAAAATGAAGAACAGTGTCTAAAGAAAAAATGTCCTTTTTATCCTAACTAAATGTTTGCATATGTAGAATTTTCATTCTTATGCATACAAAAATGTAGTTGATTTTATCTTTCTTACGGCTCCCTCAACTCTCAACCGTTTGTATTTTGTCACTTTTCTTATTCTTCACAAAAGTTATATGATTTGCGAGCGACCGGGGACTGTTTCCCGGGTATTATTGTCCGGCGTATTTCTTTTTTACCTTTGATGATATAGTCGTAACAGAATTCAGTTATCACATCAAAATATTCAGTCATTGGTTTGTTTGCCATTTCGTGCCCTGCCCCACAGGTTGTGTGCAGCCAGTACGGAGTTTGAAGCTGGTCGAGTTTTTGAGCAATGGTGTATGCTCCATGTAAAATTAAATAGCCGGGACTCCCTTTTTTGCAGTAATGATGTGGAGCTGTTGCATAAGGAATCAGGTTGTCGTCGGTTCCATGGAAGAGTAAAGAGGGAATAACTGATTCATCATACATTGCGGTTGTATCAGGAATAGCACCTGCCATACTGATAACTCCGGCATAGGAAACCGGTCCGGAATCGAGACCATAACAATAGGGTGGTTGGTACGCTGCATTTAAAACTGTTTCGGCACCGGCACTGCTACCAGCAATAATTATTTTTTGAGGATCAATTCCAAACTCTTCACGATTTTGGATGAGAAAAAAAGTGGCATCCTGCAAATCTTCAACAGCTGCATAATAGGTATTTATTTTATCATCAGCAGGACAATTGCATCCAAAAGCTCCTTTTTTATCTTTACGCGTTAATCGGTATGAAATAGAAGAAACTACATAACCATATTTTGCTAATTCAGTACAGAATTTCTGAATGTCTTCACTATTCCTTTTTCCTTCAGAGAAACCTCCGCCATGTACATAAATAATTGTTGCCCGGCTTGTCTCCGAATCGTATTGCGGCAGATAGATATCAAGATCCAGATTTTCTCCATCTTTTGAAGCATAGGTAAGGGTTTCAACCGAAACTTCGTCCGTAATCATTTGTTGATACCTTTCCTGCGCATTAAGCGTGACGGAATAAATTATAATGAGGAGTATTGGAATGATACGTTTCATTTTCTTATTTTGAAAATTCACCACAAAGTAATAAAAAAAAGATGGAACCTGAATTCTCAGATTCCATCAAAATACCCCGTTTAAATGATGCGGTAATGCATTTAAGTACCGCTTGGTAATCTATCTTCCCAGAATTTTGTAATTTCTTCTTTGTAATTTTACCCTCCAAAAATTAAACCTGTTTTTTTAGTCTGTTGAAAATGAGTATTTTGTTTGTGTGTTGTGTCTTGGAGAATGGTTCAAAATGGGACAAATTCTCTAAAATTAGAATAGAATTTGTTAGAAGATTAGAATAGCAAACCTGTATTTTTAGATACCGTTAGTTCATGATGGAGTAACCAGCGCTTTTTTTCAATTCCACCTGCATATCCTGTTAGTTTTCCATTGGAGCCGATAACCCGATGGCACGGAATAACAATAGGAATTGGATTTTTGCCATTGGCTAATCCAACGGCACGCGTATTTTTTTCTGAGCCTGAAAGTTTTGCGATATCCAGGTACGATGCTGTTTCTCCAAATGGGATATTTAGCAGTAAGTTCCATATTTTTTTCTGAAAATCGGAGCCCTCCGGTTTTAATTTCAGACGGAAATTTTCGCGTTCTCCATTAAAATATTCCGTAAGTTGGTTTTGTGTTTTAACAAGTATTTCAGGTAAATGATTGACCGGCTTCTCTTTAGATTTTACAAACTCAATTTTTGTGAGATACTCTAAGTCTGAAGTTAGTTTTAGCCAACCAACAGGCGATTCCATAACTGCGATATATCGTTCTTCTTTCATAAAAAAATCCGGTAACAAAGATACCGGATTTTTCAATTTATTGCGTTCTTTTTTAGTACCGTTCCCTTTTTGTATATTTTGTGTGAAGCAAATGATGTGAAATTTCTCCCAGTGGTTCTTTTAGAAAATCGTGATATAATTTTTGTACTTCCTGGTTTTCGTGCGATTTACGGAGCGGTAACCCGCTATCTTCAGCATAAATTGCTTCTGCACGTTTTTTTCTGATTTCCGGATTTGTTGGAATGGGTTGTCCACCACCACCTAAACATCCGCCAGGGCAGGCCATAAACTCAATGAAATGATAATCAGCTTTGCCCGATTTTACCGCATCCATAACCGTTTTTGCATTTACAAGCCCGTGTGCAATGGCGCATTTTAGTTCTACACCATCAAGAAAAGCCCATTCTTTTAACGGATTTTCTATTTTAATGCTGGCTTCACGGATGCCTCCCATTCCCCGCACCGGAGTGATATCCAGATTTTCAAACGGAACCTCACGGCCGGTAACAATCTCGTAGGCAGTTCTCAATGCAGCTTCCATTACACCACCTGTTGCTCCAAAAATTACAGCAGCACCTGTCGATTCTCCCATCAGCCTGTCGTATTTTACCGGTTTAAGTTTAGTGAAATCCAACCCGGCTTGTTTGATTAAGATGGCCAGTTCACGCGTGGTCAAAACATAGTCCACATCACGATAACCGCTGTCATGCATTTCCGGGCGATAAGCTTCAAATTTTTTAGCAGTACAAGGCATAATTGAAACCGAAACAATGTTTTCCGGTTCCAGATTTCGTGCCTTGGCATAGTATGTTTTTACCAGGGCACCAAACATTTGCTGTGGAGATTTACACGTAGAAAGGTGCTCTAAATGTTCGGGGTACATGTGTTCAATATATTTAATCCAACCCGGAGAACATGATGTTGCCATTGGCAAACTCACATTTGGATCTTTGTCTACCAGTGCTTTTTTTAAACGGGTTAGTAACTCTGTTCCTTCTTCCATAATGGTAAGGTCAGCAGTAAAGTCGGTGTCAAGAACAGAATCAAACCCCAGTCGTTTTAATGCAGCTACCATTTGACCGGTAACACGGGAACCCGGTTCCAGTCCCAGTTCTTCACCAAGACCAACACGTACAGCAGGAGCAGTTTGCACAACAACATGTTTTTTCGGGTCGGCAATGGCTTCCCAAACTTCTTCAATATAGTTTTTTTCTACCAGGGCTCCGGTTGGGCAGTGGTTAACACATTGTCCACAATTGGTGCAAACCACATCGCGCATTGCTTTTTCAAAGAAGGTGGTAATTTTCATCTTGTCGCCTTTATGAGCCACTGTTAATGCATTTACACCTTGCAGTTCGGCACAGGTTCTGACACATCGCTGGCAACGGATACACTTGCTGTCATCTTTGATTATCGACGGCGAAAACATATCAATGGAATAGTTTTTTAACGGTACCAGCTCAATAAAATCTTGTGTCATGATTTTATATTCTGAAGCCAGTTCCTGCAATTCACAGTTTCCGTTGCGGTAACATTTGGTGCAGTCAGCATTATGCTCCGCCAGTAAAAGTTCAATAATATGTTTTCTGGAATTTCTTACTTTCAAACTGTTGGTCAGAATTTCCATCCCTTCTTCCACTGGAGTTGCACAGGCAGCCGACAAGCGGTTTTGACCTGCAACTTCGACCACACACACGCGGCAGTTTCCGGCAACACACAAATCTTTGTGATAACAAAGTGTCGGTATTTTTATTCCCTGTTCATCTGCTGCTTCGAGTATTGTTTTCCCTTTTTGTATTTCAACGGGAAATCCGTTTATGGTTATGTTTAATTTATTTGCCATTTTTCTGAATTTTCGATGAGTTAGTAAATCATTTCTTCACGGAAATTTTCGACAATAGAAGAGAAGGAATTTGCTACCGATTGTCCCAACCCACATTTTGCGGTGAGTTGCATCGTTTCGGTTAAACGCAATAATTTGTCGAGATAAGAAGCCGGCTTATCTCCTCTCTTAACGGCTTTAATTCCCAGAAGTAATTGTTGACATCCTACCCTGCATGGAGTACATTGTCCGCAACATTCCTCACGAAAGAATTCAAGGTAGTTATCCAGGACATTAAACATGGACCGGGAACTGTTAAAAAGCATCATCGAACCACCAGTTGGAAGTGATATTCCTGTAAGTTTTCCTTTAAACCCGATGGCGGCATCTTTAAATTTTTTGCGTGGAACAAGAAAGCCTGAAGCGCCTCCCACCTGAACAGCTTTGGTATCGCCATCGCCAAATTCATAAACAAAATCCTGTAAGCTCATACCCAATTCCAATTCGTAAATCCCCGGTTTTGGGGTATCTCCAGAAACGGAAAAAAGTTTTGTGCCACGAGAATACTGAACACCTAAATCGTAGAATTTTTTTGCTCCGTATTTAAAAATAGTAAATGTATGAACCAGTGTTTCCACATTATTAATAACTGTTGGCGAACCTTTGTAACCGGACTGGGTGGGGAAGGGGGGTTTATTGCGGGGCTCGCCTCTTTTCCCTTCCATTGATTCCATTAAAGCTGTTTCTTCGCCGCAGATGTAAGCGCCACTTCCCATAAAAATGTAAATCTTGAAATCAAGGTTAATTTCTTTACAATAGTATTCAAACTCATCAATGGACTGAAGCAATTCTTTCTGTAAGAATTTGTATTCCCCGCGCAAATAAATATATCCTGTCTTTGCTCCGGTTACATATCCGCAAACAGCCATTGCCGTGAGCACTTTATACGGAACCCTCGAAAGGATCTCCCTGTCTTTAAAAGTTCCGGGTTCACCTTCATCGGCATTGCAAATCACAAATTTCTGCTCTGCTTTTGCTTCGGCTGTAAGTTTCCACTTTAGTCCGGTTGGAAAACCTGCGCCACCACGCCCTTTTAACTCTGAACTAATGAGTTCGTTTATTAAATCCTGTGGTTTCTTTTTTATGGTAGTTGACAGTACTTTTTCCCAGTCATTTTCATTTCTAAAGATAAAATCTACCCTTTTTAATTGATACGAGTTTGCCATTTTATCAAGTTTAATTTGAGCCGTTTTGTTTCATATAATCCGAAAGAATTTCCCTTACTTTTTCTGGAGTAAGTTCGGTGTACACTTCGTTGTTAATCATCATCGCCGGTGCTTTGTGGCACCAGCCAAGGCAGTTCGTTTCCAGTAGGGTAAACCGGTGATCGGGGGTAGTTTCTCCGAGTTTAATTTTTAACATGTCCTGAATTGCGAAAAGAACCTGGCTTTTCCCTTTCATTGCACATGTAATGGTTTTACATACTCTAATGGTATATTTCCCTGTTGCTTTTGTTTCAAGGAAAGAATAAAAAGAAGCTGTCCCATATACTTCAGAAGCCGGAATATCTACCTCGCGGGCAATTTCTACCATAGAATATTCCGACAGGAAATTTTCACGCTCAACAACTCCCTGCATAATGGGGAGAAGGCTTTCACGTTCTCTTCCATATTGGTCGGCTAGATTTTTAATTAAGGATTTTATCGGATCCATAAGAATAATTTAAGTTACAAAATCAGTTATTAGTTGTTTTTATTGTTAAATAGTGCGCCAACTAAGGCTCGGTAGATTGATGTTTTTATTATTAATAATAAAGAAAAATTTCTCTATTTATTATAACAAAAGTAAACAGATGTTTATAAAAAAACGATAGTAATGTTGCGCAACATTACTGTTTTTCAGCATGATTATGAGATTATAAAATAGACTAAATATAAATAATCCATATTGCATGATTATTTGTCAAATGGTATAGTATTCTCTCAATTACAATTAAATAGGAAAAGTAAATTACGTGGACTAAATAAAGATAATGTTTTCTTAACATTTATTTTTTATTTCAGGCAACCATTTTGGGGTCTTTTTTGTCTATATTCATATAGCCATAACAATAAACAAATTTTACCCATGAAGACAATTTTAACACTTCCTTTTTTAATTTTACTCGGCTTTCTACCTGTTATCGGAGAAGCGCAGTACATTACAATTTCGGGTTATATTACCGACTTTTTAACAGGAAAAGCCGTACAGAATGCTACTGTTTTTGAAAAAAGTTCAGGAATAGGGACCATTACAGACAAAGATGGGTTTTATAAACTGATTCTAAAACCCGGAAAAATGGATATTACATTTGGAAATAATGGTTTTGAATCTTATTCTCAAAAGTTTACCGTTTCCGCTGATACTACGCTGATGATTAAGCTAAAACCCGAAAAATGGGTTAAAACACATGAAAAGATTGAATCTGAACTTCAAACTGGTATTGAGAATAAAAAGACCTTTGAACGAAAAAGATTTTGGTTTTTTTAGTCTCTACCTGGTTAGTTCTTTAATGGTTTTTCCCTGACATTTGTCTGGCAAAGGAATGTTAAGTAATGCTGAGAGTGTTGGGACTAAATCTATTGCATCGTATTTTTCTCTGATATTTGTGGCAGGAATCTGTGTTCCATAAAAAACTAATGGAATTTGCGATTGGTCGGTATAATTTACTTTTTTGAACTTGTAACTAGGCTGCCAGCCTTCTTTTAAAATATACATAAAATCACCGGAGCGCCCTTTGGAATAGGATTTATAGAGCGGTGCTAATAAACCATTTGTTGAGCTTCCCTGCTCTAGTTGATATGCAGGCAACGAAACCTGAACTCCTTCAAACTGATTAATAAAGTTGGAAGTTACGTCGCGCATTTCATTTAAGTTAAGCTTATTTTTTTCGATTAGATCATGGTCGAGATAGACTTGAAGGTCGGAGTAATATTCAATCCATTTTGCTTCGCCATAGGTAATATTTAAATAGGATGTAAGCAGAGCAATTGCACTTTCCGGCATAAAATTATCTACAGGAAGATTAAATTCTTCTTTTAAATAATTCACCGGATACGATGCTGAGGTATTCGCCGTTAGAAAAAACAGAACGTTGTTTTTTCCAAATTTTTTTTCAGCACCGTCAATCAATTGTCCGATATACTGGTCGAGATAAAGGTAGGTATCTTCCATTTCGAGTGAAGCAGGGCCAAACGAGCCATTCTCATAGTCCATTGAAGAAAAAACAGCGGTTACAAAATCTGTAATATCATCGTCGCCAATAGATTCGTTTTCAAATAATCTTAGGGTAAAATCTTTCACAATTAAATTGGCAAACGGAGTTGTTTTGAGTGGTCTGAAATCTTCGGAGCGTTTGATATATCTACTAATGGTATGTGGAAATGTATTCCATTTGTCGTAATACCCTTTTTCCAGAATATAACTGTCTATTACACTTTCATTGTAAGAGGTTTCAGGGAGCAGAGTTGTCCAATTCCGGAAACTGTACATTTCCGGATTATTTTCGCTGTTGTAAATCCGCACCCAGTCGGGAAAAGTACTTACATAAAATGAACTGGAAATCATGCGGCCTGATTCTACATCAAACCAGTAGGCTGCATCACCAGAATGACCAGCCGCAAAAATTGCCGATTCACGGTTCATGGCAACACTAAAAATTTTTGATTTTCCCATTGTTACAATCTTCAGGTTGTCGGTAATCGTGTTTGAAAGTAGTTTTACAGGCGATGCATTTCCCGCATCAGAGTCAGCTCCAACGGTAAAATAGTAGTTGTCTTCCGTGCAATCTACTTCTTTCCCTTTTAGCCGATCATACCATGTTTTTCCAACAATTCCATGAATAGAAGGATTCACTCCTGTAAATAAGGTGGCAGTGCCACTGGCATAACTTTGTGTGTGTTGCGTAATATTTATGTTTGTACAAACTGCTCCCTGCGTGTAAAGCTTTTTAAATCCGTTGCTTTGAAATTTATTCCAATATCTTTGGATATAATCCGGTCGCATATTTTCCACAACAATTCCAACAACTACTTTGGGGCTTGCTGGGTTTGCAACACTTGATTGCTGGGCTGACACGGAATTTGAAAACCAACAAATAAGAAGTAATAAAATTACAGCTGTACCTTTCTTCATATGGCTAAAATTTGGCTGCCTAAAATACTAAAAGTTCCCACTTTAAACAAAGGAAACGGATTTTTATGAAAAATATTTTGTTTTGCAATGAGCTGTATATTAATTGTTTATGTGTTGTTCGTTTTTTGTGTGTTGAAAAAGTAGAATATTGGGCAGAGACACTTCGATTTTGTTAGGAGTATAGTGAAAAGAACAAACAAGATGTATGTTAAGAAAATTGAAAGTATTATTGGTTGTTCTTCTTTTTCGTTCCTGCTTTTATAGTAAACTTTAAGATTTATAGCTGTTGTTGCGGTTTTAAATTCTTATTTTATGGGTTGTCGTTAACCCAAATGCCAAAGGGGAGCGTTTCGAATACAACATTAACCGGTAAAGTTTTATGAATGGTTTGATGAGAATTATCTAATCGGTTTATCCATTTTTGAGGAGCAGTTTCCGGAAGCTCAATTTGAGTGTTTTCCCATGTGAAATTTTCAGGCAGGTTTGCTGTACTTAATGGTAACACAACCAATAAATAACTATTTTCGGAATGCCGCAAAAAAGCAATTATGTTTTTTCGGAATTCCCCGCTTACTTTTAACGGAATGTAACTGCCGTTCAGGAACAAATCTTCATTTTGGATCCGCTCGTTTAATGTTAGCCATGTAACCCACTGTTTTATTTTCCCGTTTGATGCATCTTGCCACAAATCTTCTATTGATTTGACCTGCTCTAAATTATTTGTTTCTAAAATTTCGTCAAGGTTTTCAGAAAGTTGCATATAATTTACCGGACGACGGTTATCCGGATCAACAAAACTAAGATTCCATGTTTCAGTTCCCTGGAAAGTATCAGGTACACCCGGGCTTGTGTTTTTAAGAATGAGTTGAGTAATTGAATTTGTGATTCCATGTGGAATTAATTCTTTCATAAAAGCCAGAAGAAATTCCGGGAATTTTGACTCAGACGATAGAATTTTCCGAACAAAAGCCAGTGTTTTATTTTCATAATATTCGTTCGGATCGTTCCACGATGAATTTACTTTTGCCTCCCTAATTGCTTTTATAAGATATTCTTCAAGCCGGGTGATAAAGCTATTATCAATTTTGCCATTCATTGGAAGGTGTGCACATATTACCTGGTAGATAAGATATTCGTCATTTGCTGATGGTATTTCAACAGAGCCCTTGAACTCTTTAAATGTGCGGTTTATCTTCCTCCAATTTCTGGTAACCTTCCTCCATTTTTCAGGAATATCGCTTAACACGTTCAAACGGGCCCGGGCGTCTTCCCCTCGTTTGGTATCGTGTGTTGAAATCGTGTTCATCGTTAATGGCTGCTTCTCTAAACGTTTGACCATATAATCATGGAATTTTTCTGTTCGGATACCGAAGTAGCCAGGTGAATCGCCTACTTCGTTGTGGCAAATAAACGGATTATAAGAGTAAAATGCAGTATCTTCAATTCCTTTGGCCATCAGCGGACCGGTAAATTGCATACATTGTCTGAAAAATGTATCAATTTCTAAAACTTCATTTGTGCTTCCCGGCAGTTTCAATAAGAATAAATTTTCCAAAGCTTTTACCACTTCTTTGCTGGCTTTATTCTTCTTTTTTACTTCGGTGAAAATGGAAGAAACCAGTTTTTTGTCGGAATTAGAAAACGAGGACGGTGAATGATATACTTTGTAAACCGGACAAAAAACAAGAAACTCACCAATAGCAAATTTAACTTTTAAAGCATCTAATTCCAGTGCTGAAAATGCTTTGATCTTGATGCATGCCTGCGCAAGATTATTTAACTCTCCTTTTAGGCGGTTATAAAGAATAAAACGGCTTTTGCGGTAAAATACGTCGCTGAAGTCATCATCTTTGCTAATCCATTCATTATAGTATGAATAAAATTCAGGTCCTTTTTCCGGATTCGTTAGAAGGTTGTTTACCAATCCTAAAAAATCGTACCCAGTTGTTCCCTCAACGGGCCATTCAGTGGGGATACTTTCGTCTTTCTCCAGTATTTTTTCTATGGCAATAAATACGTCCTGTCCTGTTAGTTTTCTTAATCGTGTCAGATATTCAGTGGGATTGAAAAGCCCATCGATATGATCTACACGAATACCCTGGATAAGGTCGTCGCTAACCCAGTTTTTTATGGTTTTATGGGTCGTTTCAAAAACTTCCTTGTTTTGGATATTGACGCAAATGAGGCTATTAATCGTAAAAAAGCGGCGGTAATTGATTTTGTGATCTGTATCTTTCCAAAACGCCGGCAGATAATATAAATGTCGAACCAATTCTTTCATCTTTTCCGGACTGTTATTTATTGCAGCCAGGCATTCATTGATATAATTCTTCGTTTCCTTTGTCCTTTCATAGTCGGTTAACAGGTTTTTTCGTGCTTCTTCAAAACTATCTTTTTGCGAAGTAGCAGCCAGGTATATTAAAACAGCTTTTGGAATGGCTCTCTGTGAAGCTGCTTCAAATACAAAACGATATGCAGGAATTGATAACGGGTAACTGGAGTCAAAATAATTCAGAGTTAATCCGGTTTTATTTATGTTAATAAAGAGCTCTTTATCTTTAAGCAGCTGTTTTAGCCGTTTTCCAAAAAACGGTAACATCAAACGGGTTCGAAGTTCTTTGTAAGGACTGTTTTTTTTGATGTCAAAAAAGGAGTAATATGGCGAGCCTTTTCCTCTTTCAAGTATGTCATAAATCCACGGATTTTCAACCGAGTAGGCCATATGATTGGGCACAATATCCAGAAGCAACCCCATTTTAAAGTGCCCGAGTTTTTCAATAAAAGCTTTGAAATCTGTTTCGGTTCCAATTTCTGGGTTTAATCGTAACGGATTGATTACATCATAACCGTGTGTGCTTCTGTAGGTAGCCTGAAATATAGGAGAGGAATAAATGGTTTTAATTCCCAGTTTATTCAAATATGGTAATATGCTTTTCGCATCTTTCAGGATGAATTCTCTGTTAAATTGTAACCTGTATGTGCTTATTGGATTGTATTTTGGCATCGTTTTGTTTTATGCTTTGGCAAACATTACTACACTTAATGGAGGAAGTACCACATTTATAGATTGTTCCTGGTCGTGATAAGGTACGGGATAAGAAGAAACTCCGCCAAAGTTTCCCATTCCGCTTCCGCCATACTGGTTGGCATCACTGTTCAGAATTTCTTCCCAACTTGCTTCCCCAGGAACACCTACACGGTAGTTGTATCGAGGTACCGGGGTAAAATTCGCAATTATAATCACGGGGTATTTCCCACTTTTGTCGTAGCGGACGAAGCTCAGTATCGAATTTTGCGAATCGTTCGCATCAATCCATTTAAATCCATTATCCTTAAAATCGTTTTCATACAACGCCGGAAAGCGTTTGTAAACACTGTTCAGGTCTTTCATGAAAAATTGAAGGCCTTTGTGTTTATCAAAATCAAGCAAGTGCCAGTCGAGGCTACTTTCGTGGTTCCATTCGTTCCACTGGCCTAGTTCCATTCCCATGAAATGGAGTTTTTTGCCCGGGTGTGCAAACATATATCCAAACAGGGTACGTAAATTGGCAAATTTTTGCCAGTCGTCGCCTGGCATTTTATTAATCAGGCTGCCTTTCCCGTGTACCACTTCATCGTGTGACAGAGAGAGCATAAAGTTTTCATTAAAAGCATACATTATGCTAAATGTCATTTGATTGTGATGGTAGCTCCGGTGAATAGGTTCATTTTCGAAATAACCAAGGGTATCATGCATCCATCCCATATTCCATTTCATTCCGAAACCAAGTCCGCCGGTGTAAACAGGGCGTGTAACCATTGGCCATGCCGTAGATTCTTCAGCAATGGTTTGCACATCGGGAAATTTGGAGTACAAAGATTCATTCAGATCGCGCATAAACCGGATTGCATCGAGATTTTCACGACCACCATGTTCGTTTGGAATCCATTCGCCTTCTTTCCGTGAGTAGTCGAGATATAACATCGAAGCTACTGCGTCTACACGAATTCCATCGATATGAAATCGTTCCATCCAGCTGTGTGCGCTACTTATGAGGAAATTACGGATTTCGTTTCTTCCGTAATTAAAAATGTAGCTGTTCCAGTCCGGGTGATATCCTTTTCGTGGATCCTGGTGTTCATACAAGTACGTCCCATCAAAAAAGTGAAGGCCGTGTTGATCGCCCGGAAAATGAGACGGCACCCAATCCATAATTACGCCAATCCCATTTTGGTGAAGATGATCTACAAAATACATAAAATCGTCAGGGGTTCCGAAACGGCTGGTTGGTGTAAAAAAACCGGTTACCTGGTAGCCCCACGAACCTGAAAACGGATATTCTGTTACAGGCATTAACTCAATGTGTGTGTAACCCATGTCTTTTACATAAGCAGTAAGTTGTTCAGCAAGTTCTGAATAACTCAGCGGTTTCATGTTTTCTTCTGGTTTGCGTCGCCACGATTCCAGATGTACTTCGTAAACCGAAAACGGGCTGTCCAGCGTATTTGAATTTTTCCGGTTGTCCATCCATTTTTTATCACCCCATTTGTAGTTGTATTCCCAAATTACCGATGCCGTTTTAGGAGGCTGTTCGCTGTAAAAACCAACCGGATCTGCTTTTTCAACTTCATAGTCGTTATATTTCGAACGGATAAAGTATTTATAAGCTTCACCTTTTTCTACGCCAGGGAGAAAACCTTCCCATATACCAGATTCATCTTCTCTGAGACGAAGATGATTAGCATCTTTCAGCCAACTGTTGAAGTTTCCGATAACAGATACAGACTCCGCATTTGGCGCCCAAACTGCGAAAAAGGTTCCACGGGTATTGTTGTGTTCTATCAGGTGCGCTCCAAGTTTCTCGTATAACGAAAAATGTTTTCCTTCCCTGAAGAGGTAAATATCATATTCTGTGATAAATTCGCTAATATTTTTTACCACTTCTATTTTGTCTGCGGAGGAATCAACTTTCACTTTCTCTTTTTTGATATCCGATGTGTTCTGTTTTTTATTCATAATTCATTTTTTTCTTTTGTACGGTTTTTATTCCTTTTCAACCAAATCGTTTAGGATCTTCTTTAATCCGTTGAGGGGAATATGCAACCAGTCGGGACGATTATTGAATTCATAATCTGCTTCATAAATAGCTTTTTCTATGGTGTAAACCGACAGCAGGTTATTGATTTCCTGATCTTCTTTCGGGATAAATGAGGCATCTCCGGCTGTTTGTAAATAACTGCTTAAAAAGGCTTCCTGAACTATTTCGTACCATGCTTCGAGCCACGGTTTCAGGAAATCTACATTTCCGGGAATCTTGGATTTGTTCTCCAGTTGCCCCATATAAATTGCATAATGGAAAGAACGTAACATTCCGGCAACGTCTTTAAAGGGGCAGTGTTTTAATTTTCTTGCAGTGAGAGAACGCGTTGGTTCACCTTCAAAATCGATAATCATAAAATCTTTCCCTACGAATAAAACCTGCCCGAGGTGATAATCGCCATGAATCCTGGTTTTTGTTGTATGAATCTTTTTCTTTTCCAGTGTGCTTTTTATGGTTGATAGAAGCAGATTTTCATTTTTGATGATTTCATCAATGAGTTCTTTTTGTTCGTCATTTAATTTTCTTTTTGACGATTTCATCTGGTTTACCGTTCTCTTAATAAGTGTCCGGAACGATTGGTACAAAGACTTTTGATACAACACGGAAAAAGGTTCAGGTGTAAATTCTTTTTTATTTTTAACAGAAGCAAGTGCGAGGTGCATTTCTGCGGTACGCTGCCCAAGCAGTTGTATCATTTCGATAAAAAAAGAACCTATCAAATCCTTCATTTTTTCTTTGCCCATCAGTTCGACAACATCAACATTTTCGTGTTGAATTTCAGCCATTAAATTCGACTTGTCAGATATAATCTGGTCGAAATAATGATCGATAGCTGACTGTGTAAATTCCCATGCGTTTCCTTCGTTTGGTACGAAATCAACCAAAATTCCAAGTGCCGAGCTTTCCCCGTTTTTTTGGCGGTACTCAAGCGCGCCTGCAAATGTGGGAAAATTCCGGAATGAGGTATTTTCCGTAAGTGTTTTTATAATTTCAAGCTCCGGATTATTACCTTCTTCCGGGCTACGATAGAGTTTGAAGAAGAATCGGTTGTCGTATAAAACAGATGTGTTTGATTGCTCGGCAAGCAACACACGCGAGGGCAGAGGAAGTTCGTTCTTTTTTACTTTTGTTCCGATTTTTTTGCCTGCAATACCTGAAATTTCTGTATTTCTGGTTTTTACTTTGCCTTTTTGGTGAATTAATCTGAAAAACAGATCTCGTATGTTTTTGTCATAAGAGCCATCGTATAATATCCCTTCGTACCCATCTATCTCCACATAAGCAACTAAAGCTTCTGGGTGTTTATATTTTATCTCAGAAGTTTCATCGCCGGTAGTGATAGAAAGTGGAACGACATATTTTTCATTTTTTGCCTCAATGTAATCAGTTTCAATAAGAAAGACATATGATTTTAGCGAGCCCTTGGAAAGAGGGACAACATCTGTTATTTCAACATTTTTTATTTTTTTAGCTTTACCTCTGAACCACCTGCTTTTTCGCACATAATTTAGAAATAACTTTCGAAGTTTTGCTTTGGTTTCGGGTTGCATCTCATTCCATTTCCCGGAGGTAAGTATTAATCGAGGGTCGCTGGAAAGAGAATCAGCAAATTCCTCTTCTTCTTTCTTTTTTAATTCAAACCAAAAATAATTTTTGAACTGCAAAGGAAAAATGTAAGGTTCAGTGCCAATGGTTGAAAAATCGTTTTGGCTGAATACTTCGGTTGGTGTGTATCCTTCGTAGTCCGATAAATCGAGTTCGGCCTGCTGCGAATATCTGGAAAGATTGATTATGACCAGAATTTTTTCTTCGTTGTAACTGCGTATAAAAGCGAGTATTTTAGAGTTGTTGGTATCAATAAACTCAATGTCGCCACGGCTAAATGCCTGGAACTGTTTTCGCTTATCAATGATTCTACGCATCCACCATAAAAGAGAACTCAGGTTTTTTTCATGGTTTTCTACATTTAAGGTTTCATAGTGGTAGTCGTGACTAAATATTACCGGTAAAAATAGTTGCTGAGGTTCTGCCGATGAGAACCCGGCATTTTTATCAGACGACCACTGCATTGGTGTTCTTACGCCATCACGATCTCCTAAATAATAATTGTCTCCCATTCCTATTTCATCGCCATAATACACAATTGGTGTTCCAGGTAATGAAAACAACAGGATGTTCATCAGTTCAATATTTTTTCGGTTGTTGTCCAGCAACGGGGCGAGACGTCTTCTGATTCCCAGGTTAATTCTTTGCTTCGGGTTTTTTGCAAACGCTTTGTACATATAATCGCGCTCTTCGTCCGATACCATTTCCAGCGTCAATTCATCATGGTTTCGCAGGAAAATAGCCCATTGACAGTTGTCTGGTATTTTTGGTGTTTGCTCAATAATGTCAATTAGCGGGAAACGGTCTTCCATACTTGTAGCCATGTACAGTCTGGGCATTAGGGGAAAATGAAAGTTCATATGGCATTCGTCGCCATCGCCAAAATATTCTGAAGCATCGTCGGGCCATTGGTTGGCCTCGGCCAGTAACATTTTATCATCATAATTCTCATCGATGTGCTTTCTGAGCTTTTTCAGAAACTGGTGTGTTTCCGGCAGGTTCTCGCAATTGGTGCCCTCGCGTTCGTATAAATAGGGTACGGCATCAAGGCGCAAACCGTCCACACCAATGCCAAACCAAAAGTCGAGTACTTTGGTTACTGCTTTGTGTACGCTGGGATTATCGAAATTTAAATCGGGTTGGTGCGAGTAAAAACGGTGCCAGTAATATGCTTTTGCCACCGGGTCCCAGGTCCAGTTAGAAATTTCAAAATCCTGAAAAATAATTCGGGCGTCGGTATATCTGTCGGTTGTTTCGTTCCAAACATAAAAATCGCGGTAGGCAGAACCCGGTTTTGCTCTTCGCGCACGTTCAAACCATTTGTGCTCGTTTGAAGTGTGGTTTAGCACTAACTCTGTAATTATACGCAGTCCACGGTTGTGGGCTTCGCGGATAAAGCGCTTAAAGTCGGCCATTGTACCGTAATCCGGGTTTATTGCTGTAAAGTCGGAAATATCGTAACCCCCATCTTTTAGTGGCGATTTATAAAAGGGTAAAAGCCAGATTGCTGTAACCCCGAGTGATTTCAGGTAATCCAGCTTTTCTATCAGACCTTTGAAGTCGCCAATTCCGTCTCCGTTGCTGTCGTTAAACGACCGTACGTGTGCCTGGTAAATTATGGCATCTTTATACCAGTTACTTGTATCACTATTGTTCATCATTTAAATTTTTTTACATGAAATAATCAAAATCTCTCTCCGTCCGGACCTTGCGCCGTACCCTGAAAATATGCACCGGCATCACTCCCGGATTGATTTTTACATAATTACGCTCTCCTGTCCATAGAAAGTAGGAGCCGCTAATCAGATCGTGAACCTGATAGGGAACATGATCATCCATTTCGAAATCGCGAAGAGGAAATTGTAGCCATCCGGAATGTGTATGATATGGATCCAGACTAACCACAACCAAAATTATATTACTCAAATCGTCTGACTTTTTACTAAAGCAAACCAATGCTTCGTTATCAATCTGATGAAATTGAAGGGAGTGTGTGTTCTGCAAAGCGGCGTTCTCTTTACGGATTTTGTTTATCCGGCCTATGATTTTTTTAAGGCTTTGAGAATCGTTAAAATCCCAGTTTTTTATTTCGTATTTCTCAGAATTGAGGTACTCTTCCTTTCCTGGCTGTGTAGGCTGGTTTTCCATTAACTCAAACGCAGGGCCGTAAATTCCGTAGTTCGAACTCAGTGTGGCAGCCAGCGCAATTCGTTGTATGAATCCCGCGCGGTTGGTTACCTGTAGAAATTCAGGTAAAATGTCTGGGGTATTGGGCCAAAAGTTAGGCCGGAAGAATTCTCGCACTTCAGTATTTACCAGTTCTTTGCAATAGGTTTCGAGATCGTATTTTGTATTTCGCCATGTAAAGTAGGTATACGATTGAGTAAAGCCCTGTTTGGCCAGGTTATACATTACTTTCGGCCTCGTGAAGGCTTCTGAAAGGAATATCACATCAGGATGTTCCTTTTTGATGCTTTGAATAGCCCATCCCCAGAAGTTAAACGACTTTGTATGAGGGTTGTCAACACGGAAGATTTTAACGCCTTTATCAATCCAGAAAAGAAATACACTTTTTAATTCTTCCCAAAGATTCTCCCAGTCTTCTGTTTCAAAATTCAGCGGATAAATGTCTTCGTATTTTTTTGGAGGATTCTCGGCATATTGTAAAGTACCATCAGGCCGGTGTCTGAACCACAGAGGATGTTCTTTTACGTATGGATGATCGGGAGAACATTGAAAGGCAATATCCATGGCAATTTCAATCCCGTGTTCCTTTGCTTTTTGAATGAGTTGCTGAAAATCGTCCATTGTTCCCAACTCCGGATGAATCGCTTTGTGGCCTCCTTCTTTTCCTCCAATTGCCCATGGAGATCCTGGTTCCCCCGGTTTTGCAGTTACGCTGTTATTTTTCCCTTTTCGATTGGTCTCCCCAATAGGATGAACAGGTGGCAGGTACAAAACATCAAAGCCCAGTTCTTCAACATAAGGCAAAAAATTTATACAATCCTGAAAAGTTCCGTGTTTGTCGTTTTCGGGGTGTAACGAGCGGGGAAATATTTCATACCAGGTGCTAAAATTTGCTTTTTTGCGCTCAACGCTAACTTCAAGAGGTTTTTCATGCTTTGTTACAAACCGTTTTAACGGGTATTTTACTATGGTTTGGTAAAGTTTGTTACTTAAAATAGGCTCAATTTTATTTTCGGAAAGAAGTTCTCCCGACGTGAACTTTCCGACAATACTTTCAAGGTATTTTTTATCGTTTTCTTCTACATTTGTATAATTATCAAGTGTTTGTTGGGTGATTATTGCACCCATTTGCAAATCAAGCTCAAAATCAACATTTGCATCTATTTTTTTTAAAATGTCACGGTGCCACGATTTGAAATGGTCTACCCAGGCATTTACTGTATAAAAGCAGGATCCCAGACCGGATAAAGGGAATTCTCCTTTCCAGTTATCATTGATAACATGTTTCATTTCTACCCGTTGCCATTCGTCGTCGTGGAATTTGTACAGGATCTCTGCGCTTAGTACATCATGGCTGTCGCAATAAATGTCTGCCGTTACTTTTAAATTTTCTCCAATTACCCGTTTAACCGGAAATTGGCCGCCGTTAACCTGTGGCTTTATATTCTCAATAAAAACTCTTTGTTGACCATTCATATGTATTAATTTGAATATATTATGATAGATTTCTTTTGAACTGTTATTTCATCGTTGTTTGCTGCGTATGCAGGAGAAATTTCCCCGCTACCGTTCCATTTTTTTTCTGATGAATCACATATCTTTTTTAGCTTCTGATTTGTTTTTAACTGAACTTTCAGCGATTTTTCATTTTCCTCAAAATTCAGAAGTGCAAACAAGTATTTTTCACCCTGCCATCTTTCAATGAGAAACAGTTTTCCGTCCTCCGAAATGTCTAGGTTGTTTTTGTTTGGGATTTGAAGAACAGGGTGATTTTTTCTTAGCTGAATAAGTTCCCGGTAAAAACCAAACATTGCTTTTTTTTCCGTATTGTTTTCAATGTTCCAAGAAAGTTTGGAATCTTCAAAAGCTTTTGGCGAGTCAGGTTCTATCGCTTCACTTGTATCGCTGAAAAACGCTTCAAATTCTCTTTTTCTTCCTTCCCTAACCAATCTGTTAAGTCTAGGATCGAGATGGCTGACGAAATAATAGAACGGGTTTCGTTCTCCATATTCTTCGCCCATAAAAAGCATCGGGACATTGGGCGTAATAAACATGGCTCCCGCAATGGTTTTGGCAGTTTCAAAATCGGTAAGTGAGATAAGCCTTTCACCCAGTAAGCGGTTTCCTATCTGATCGTGATTCTGGTTAAAAATTACAAATTGCTCTCCTGCATTATTTTCAGTGGAGTTTCCGTATGATCTTTTTCTGAATTCTGAATATTGTCCGTCAAAAACAAATGCGTCCTTGATTGATTTGGAGAGTTGTTCCGGTTTCCCAAAGTCCATGTAGTAACCGCGGTTCTCACCGGTAAGAAGGGCGTGTATCGCATGATGGAAATCGTCTGACCATTGTGCATCAAGTCCGTAACCACCTGCTGAAACAGGGTTGATATAGCGAACGTCATTCAAATGGGATTCGGCAATGAGATAATATTTTCGCCCTGTTTTTAAACTTAATTCATCCAGTTTTTCTGTTAATTCCTGCATAATGTGCTTGGCGCTAAAATCGAAAATGGAATGTACTGCATCTAGGCGAAGCCCATCCATATGAAAATCGCGGTACCACATTAAGGCATTCTGAATCACAAAATTTCTCACATGGTCAGAGTATTGTCCGTCAAAATTCACAGGTTCTCCCCACGGTGTGGAATATTTCCCCGAAAAATAGTGGCCAAAGTTCCCCAAATAGTTTCCTTCCGGCCCAAGGTGGTTATAAACTACGTCAAGAATTACTGCGATACCATTTTTATGACATTCATTCACCAGCGACATTAAATCGCTGGCTCCACCGTAGGTATTATGCACCGCGAAAGGATAAACACCATCATAGCCCCAATTCCGGCTGCCACTAAACTGGGCAACCGGTAATATTTCAATGGCATTTATTCCCAATTCTCTGAAATAACTTATTTTTTCGATAATTCCTGAGAAAGTTCCTGGAGATGAGAAAGTTCCTGTGTGGATCTCATATTGAATCATTTTTTTCAACGGAATATTTTTCCAGTCGTTGTCAGTCCATCTAAAGTCTTTTAAATTAATTACTTCAGATGGTTCGTGTACTCCGTCTGGTTGAGATAGCGAAGCAGGGTCAGGGAATGCCTGTTTGTGGTTTAAGCGATATTTATACCTTGTCCCCGGTTTTGTATTTTCTACATTTATGCACCAGTAACCTCGCTTCTGTGGCTGCATTTCCATAACTTGACCCGACTGAGGGAATTCAATGTGAACTGTCCGGGCTTTGGGCGCCCAAGTTGTAAATTCGCAGGTATTCCCTACAAAAACAGGAAAGATTGTTTTGTATTCCATACAATTTGTTTTTTTAACAAGGCAATAAATTTTTCTTATTTGGCCGGCTAAGGCAGAATTATATTTGCAAGCTTTTTGCCAAACCTTTCTGAGGAAGTAAATTGGAAGATGCAAGTCTTTTCAACTAGACTTTGGGAATGTTTTGCCAAACTGTTTTAGGAAATTGTTTGATGGCACGCTAATGTGGCACAATATTTACTTATAAAGTAAACTCTAAAAGAATTTTGTATAAATACAGAAAAATTAATGTACTAATGGATAGACCAAACGAAAGAATCATTAGTTATGAAGGAATTGTTTTGCCGGGGAAACCTTATCCACTTGGAGCTACATATGACGGGAATGGGGTGAATTTTGCTCTTTTCAGTGAGAATGCTACAGGCGTTAGGTTATGTCTTTTTAAACATCCTGATGATTCACAGGAATATATGCATATTGACTTTAATGAAGTAACGGATTACGTATGGCACGCTTATTTGCCGGGAATTAAACCGGGACAGCTTTATGGTTATCGTGTTTTTGGAAGATTTCAGCCCAGGAAGGGTTTTCGCTTTAATCCTCAAAAACTATTGATTGATCCTTATGCTAAATCCATTTGTGGAAGCGTAAATGTGCACGACAGCATGTTTGATTACGATTTAAGAAAGGAAGGAGATAAAATAAAATTGAAGAAAGCAGATGCGGACAGTGTTGAAGATATGAAAAAATCGGTTGTTATCGATACTTCATTTAATTGGGAAGGAGTAACTAAGCCGGACATAGCCATGCACAATTCCATTATTTATGAATTACATGTTAAGGGGTTCACTGCAAAGCATCCGGCAATTCCACAAGAAGAACGAGGGACTTATAAAGGCCTTGCAAATCCTCATATAATAAATTATTTCAAGGAACTCGGTGTAACAGCAATTGAATTAATGCCAATACATCATTTTGTGCATAATAAGTTTTTGCTCGACAAAGGTCTGTCTAATTACTGGGGGTACAATTCCATAGGATATTTCGCTCCACATGCTGAATACAGTGCGGCCGGGATAATGGGAGAACAGGTTACAGAGTTTAAAGAAATGGTAAAAGCATATCACCAGGCAGGAATTGAAATAATTCTGGATGTGGTATATAATCATACAGCGGAAGGAAATCATTTAGGACCAACACTTGCTTTTCGGGGGATTGACAATCATCATTACTATCGGTTAGAGCGTAAAAAGCTACTTTATTATACCGATTACACCGGAACGGGAAATACATTAAATATGCTTAGCAGCCGAACGCTTCAGCTTGTTATGGATAGCCTCCGTTATTGGGCTACAGAAATGCAGGTAGATGGTTTTCGTTTTGATTTGGCATCAACACTTGCGAGAGGACTTTACGATGTTGGAAGACTTTCTACATTTCTCGACACAATTCATCAGGATCCTATTATTTCGCAGCTGAAGTTGATTGCAGAGCCCTGGGATTTGGGTGAGGGTGGTTACCAGGTTGGTAATTTCCCTGTACTCTGGGCCGAGTGGAATGGAAAATTTCGTGACTCAGTGCGTAAATTTTGGCGGGGCGATGAAGCACAGGTAAGTGAACTTGCCTATAGGCTAAGCGGAAGTAGCGATTTATACAGGGATAATGGCAAGCTGCCATCGTCGAGTATAAATTTTGTAACAGCGCACGACGGATTTACTTTACATGATCTGGTTAGTTATAATAAAAAATATAATGAAGATAATTTGGAAGATAGCCGGGATGGGGAAGAGCATAATATTAGTTGGAATAGTGGAGTGGAAGGTCCAACTGATGATCCGGAAATAAACAAGTTCAGAGAAAAACGGAAACGAAATTTTTTGGGAACACTTTTATTGAGTCAGGGAGTTCCGATGATTAGCCATGGTGATGAATATGGTCGTACACAAAATGGAAATAATAATACCTATTGTCAGGACAATGAAGTGGCATGGATGGATTGGAACTGGAACGAAAGGCAGAAGAGTTTGTTTGATTTTACCAAAAGAATCATTTCAATCCGGAAAGAACACGCTATTTTACATCCCCGTCGCTACTTCAAAAACCGGAGGATACAAGGAGAAGGAATATTAGACATCCGCTGGTTAAATACGGATGGAATAGATATGAGTCAGGAGGAATGGGACACAAGTTTTATCCGTGTAATGGGAATGTTGCTAAACGGTGAACTAATGAAAGAAGTTGATGAGTCAGGGAGAAAGATCTCGGAAGAAATATTATTGATATTAGTTAACAGTTACTGGGAGCCTATGATATTTACACTGCCACATGAGGGTCTAAATCCCAATTGGGAAGTATTAGTAGACACTGAAATGGAAAATGCGCCTGGATCATTGGAAATTGTGCAGAAGGTGTATAAAATTAATGCCCGCTCCCTGGTTTTATTAAGAAATTTAAGATAGTTGTGTTGCTTTATGGTTTCTGTAAACGAATAAATCCAAATTTCTGATTTTCAGTGTTCTAGTGGTGTTGTTAAATATCTGTCATATATATGAGATGAAAGACCGGTGTTAGTCGCAATGGTACAAATTTTTTTTAGCAGGAGTTAAACAATAGAGGTATTTAGATAAAACTTGCATATCATAAACATTCTTTAGTTTCGCCCGTTGAAATGTAAAATTTTAAAATATGCAGACTTACATTGCAATCCTTCGTGGAATTAATGTTGGAGGAAAGATTCTTAAAATGGTCGACTTACGGTATATGATTGAAAATATGGAGTTCAGAAATGCAAGGACTTATATTCAGAGTGGAAATGTTTTTTTTCAAACCGAAAGAGAAAGGCCTGAGCTCTTGGAACAAATGATAAAAGAACAGGTTCAAAAGGATTTTGCGATTGATGTGAGTGTAATAATACTTACTCCCGAAAAATTGGAAAGGATTATAGCAGCCAATCCCTTTAAAAATGACATAAACAAGGAATTGAAATTCTTGCATGTAACTTTTTTACAAACAAAACCTGGAATTTATAATCAGGAAGCTATCGAAAGCAAAAAAACAGGCGATGAGGAAATTATGTTTACTGATGAAGCTGTTTATTTGTATTGTCCACATGGATATGGCAACTCGAAACTTACCAATAGTCTTTTTGAAGATAACTTGAAGGTAGTAGCAACCACACGTAACTGGAGAACTACCTGTAAACTACTTGAATTGGCAAAAAAATAAGTTGAGTTTGGGGTGCATTTATTTTTATCTGGTACTGTGTGTAATGTGCTTGTTGTTATTGTTTTACATGTTTTGTTTAAAATCCCTTTCGCTCCGGAAATTTTTTATTGCGTAATAAATGCTGACTCATTAGTAGGTATTTTTAACCCTAAATTTCAGGAGTTGTAACGCTAGAAAAATACTAAAAACTCTTATATTTGTTTGTAGATCAAATACAAACCCGGATCTACATAGAAGTGATTTAATTAAATAACGTAAAACAAACAAAATGGACGCAGGAAAAACAAGTCGTTATTTATTTCATGACGTAAAAAACGATTATACAATTTCAAGAAAAGATAAATTCGAACTGGTTAGTTGTGCTATAAAAGGAATTCATTGCAAAAAAGTTCTTCCGGAAATCAATGAACTTTATGCTGAATCAGAACTAGCCCGTATTAATAAGGAATATCAGAAATCGGCCGAGTTATTACAAAGTGCTTATGTTAAAACTCAGGTGCTAAAAGAATCTGCATGTGTTAGTTGTGTCGATTTTTTTCAAACCAGTATCACCAAAACCATGGAAGATATGCAGGAAGAAGTATACGATATGTCTGTTGGTTTTTTTCATAAAAAGCGTTATGAGAAAGTATATGTAAGAATGTGTAACTTTTTAAGAAAGATGAAATTATTCCGTCTTGGTGAAACCAATATTTTTATAACAAAAAAGACTACACCTATTAGTATGGATTTATAAACAGTGTTTTTTGAAATTCAGATAACAGGCGCTACTGATTGCTGCTTTCTCTTGGATTTTTGAACTTCAAAATTCTTTAAGTAGTTTTTCTATATCGCCAAATTGCCAAACTTAAAAATATAATTCCTAAAATCAACAGAGAAAAGAACTCTTCCAGCAGGTCGAGAAAACCAGAACCTTTTAAAATTACATTTCGCATAATTTTCATAAAATAAAAAATCGGGTTCATTCGGTCTATTGTTTGTGCCCAGTGTGGCATACTCTCTACCGGAGTGAAAATTCCCCCCATCAAAATAAAAATCATCATAAAAAAGAAACTGATAAACATTACTTGTTGTTGCGTCTCGCTAATTGTGGAGATAAATAAGCCAAGTCCAAGTACACCAATGAGGTAAATACTGGCTAATCCAAATGATAACCATAAATTTCCAACAATAGGAATGTCAAAAATCACCCAGGCGATATACAATCCGAAAGCTAAATCGAACAGGGCAATTACCCAAAAGGGTACCAGCTTTCCAATAATAAACTGGTATTTTTTTACCGAAGTTACGTTTAATTGTTCAATTGTCCCAATTTCTTTTTCGCGTACCAGGTTCATTCCCGACATAAACATACCAATAATGGTGACCAAAACGGATAATATTCCTGGCGCCATAAACCAGTGATAATCGAGTTCCGGATTATACCAGTAGTTTTCTGATATTTTTATTTCTCCGGGCGGCGTAAATTCTGGAATTCCTTTCCATTCAGCAATCAGGTTTTTGTTGAAATTATTAATAATCCTTGAGGAGTAGGAATAAATAAGTTGAGCAGAATTTCCATCAATGGCATTTACCAGCAGTTGGAGTTGTGCCTCATCGTTGCGGACTAACTCGCGTTCCATACTGGGTGGAATAACAAGTATAACATCAGCGTCATCGCTAAGAAGCAGTTTTTCACCCTCTGTTTCGTCGGGAACCGAAAATTCAAGATTATAAAATGGGACACCATCAAATTTTGCAATCAACTCTCTTGATGTTTCAGAAAGATCTTTATCAACCACCACCATATCTATTTTTTTCATATCGAATGTGGCAGCAAAAACCAGTACCAGCATTTGTAATAACGGCACCCCCAATATCATAGGTAGCATAGTTTTATTCCTGAATATTTGCCTGAACTCTTTTTGCAGTATATAGCGAATTGTATTCATATTTTAGCTTAATCTCTTTTTATTATCGTTGCGAAAAGAAAGGAACTGAATAGTGTAAGTCTATTTCCACATTCATTGAAATTAAAGTTCTATTTTATTCCAATCTAATCTTAAATTTTTTCACACTCAAAACGATAAAAAATACTGTCATTCCAATTAGAATTAAAGTTTCTTTCCAAATAAACAGAATTCCTATTCCTTTTAACATAATTGCTCTGATGATGGTGATAAAATAACGTGCTGGCATAACGTGGCTCACTGCTTGTAGTACAACCGGCATATTTTCTATTGGATAAATAAAACCTGATAAAATAATGGTTGGCAGCATTAGCCCAATCATCGAAATAAACATAGCTGTCATTTGGTTTTTTGCAATTGTTGAAATTAGGATACCCAAACACAGCGCCATCGTTATAAACAGTATGGTTTCAAGCATCAGTAAAATAAAACTCCCAATAACAGGTACACCAAAAATAAAGTGACCGATTAAAACAATAATAAATGCGTTGGCAACAGAAAGGAGCAGGTAGGGAATTACTTTCCCTACAATTATTTGTGCAGGACGTAAAGGAGAAACCAGTAAAATCTCCATGGTTCCCAGTTCTTTTTCACGGGTGATTGAAATTGAAGTCATCATCGCTGAAATCAGCATTAAAATAAGGGCCATTACTCCCGGAACAAACATATAGGCACTTTTCATTTCTTCATTGAAATACATCCTAACTTCCGGTTGAATTTGCATGGGGAGTTGAAGATTTGGAAACATTTTTTTTACATAGTCGTTAAGAATGCCGGTGGTGTACGAAATTACCAATCGTGCGGTGTTGGGATCAGAGGCATCAGCAATAAGTTGAACGTTTGCTTTTCCTTCTTTTATTAAATTTTCACCGAAGTTACTTTCAAAAACGATAACTTCTTTCACTTTCGTTCTTCTGAAAATTGTTTCAATATCATTTGTGTTTTCAAGGTTTTCATCGAGAATAAAATAACCAGACGACAGTAATTTATTGGTTATTTGTTGTGTTGTTACATCTTTTGCCTCGTCGTAGATAGCGATGTGAACATCTTTTATTTCATTTTTTATTACTGTTCCAAAAATTAATAATTGTGCGACCGGTATTCCAAATAAAATCAATATTGTCCGTGGATCGCGAAAGATATGGTAGAATTCTTTTTTGATGAATGATCTTAGTTGCTTCATTTCCTTAATTTATCTGTCGTTTCGAAATGATAATTTAATAGAGCTATCGGGCAATTTTTATAAAAACCTCGTCCATGTTACCAGCTTTATACTTTTCTTTTAGTTTTGCTGTTGTGTCGAGTGCTTCAATTTTTCCTGCATCCATAATTGAAACGCGGTTGCAGTACTCTGCTTCATCCATATAATGTGTGGTTACAAAAACTGTAATTTCGTTGTGAGATGCTTCATAAATCAGGTCCCAGAATTTTCTGCGTGTTACGGGATCAACTCCTCCGGTTGGTTCATCCAGAAAAACTATTTTAGGCTCGTGGAAAATAGCCACTGAAAATGCAAGTTTTTGTTTCCACCCCAATGGGAGGCCTGCAATTAGCTTCTTTTTTGCGCTTACCATTTCAAGCTTTTCAAGCAATTCTGCTTCTTTTTTCTTTCTTTTTTTAGGAGGTATTCCATAGATACCAGCATAAAGTTGAATATTTTCTGAAACGGTTAAATCTTCATATAATGAAAATTTCTGGCTCATATATCCAATATTCTTTTTAATTTTTTCTGTTTCACGATAGATATCGTAGCCTGCAACTTTTACCTCTCCTGAGGTAGGTGAAGAGAGACCGCATAAGATCCTGATTGCTGTAGTTTTTCCTGCACCGTTTGCTCCAAGAAATCCGAAAATTTCACCTTTGTATACCTCAAAGTTCAGGTTGTCGTTTGCCGTAAAATTTCCAAAATTTTTGACCAGATTTTTGACCGTTATTATTTTTTCCATGGTGAATTATTGGTCGGTTCTCATCAGTTCCATAAATACATCTTCAATTCCGGGTTGAATTTCTTCAACTACAATTTTTGTATGATTCTTTTCTTCCATGTAAATTTGTAATTCCTGTGTTTCTACATCGTCATTAGCACCTGTAAAATGAATAAACTGTCCAAAAGCAAATACTGATTCTGCTTTTTGGTAAGCTCTCAAATCATTTATCAGACGGTACATTTCCGAGGAACGCACTTGTATGATTTTGCGTGGGAATTTCTCAGTAATGTTTTTGGGTGAATCGATATCAAGGATTTGACCTTTCTGAATTAAAGCAACCCGATCGCATAAATTGGCTTCATCCATATAAGGTGTTGAAACAAGAATGGTAATCCCTTTTTGCTGCAGGTTTTTTAGCATTTCCCAAAATTCTTTTCTTGATACAGCATCGACCCCTGTTGTTGGCTCGTCGAGTACAAGTACTTTTGGTTTATGAACAAGTGCACACGAGAGTGCAAGCTTTTGTTTCATCCCACCTGAAAGTTTACCAGCCCGCCTGGTTTTAAAAGGTTCAATCTGGTAATAGATGTCTCGGATGAGTTCATAGTTTTTTTTCATGGTGGTTCCGAAAACTGTTGCAAAAAAGTTTAGATTTTCCTCCACACTCAGATCCTGGTAAAGGGAAAAACGTCCGGGCATGTAACCCACAATTTGTCTTATCCTTTTGAAATCAGTGACTACATTTAGATCATCCAGTGTCGCCTCTCCCGAATCCGGCAAAAGCAAAGTTACCAGAATCCGCATTAACGTGGTTTTCCCGGCGCCATCAGGGCCAATCAATCCAAAGAGTTCGCCTTTTTCTACTTTTAGTGAAACCTTTTTTAGCGCCTCTGTTTTATCGTAAGATTTTGATATGTTCTTTATTTGTATCATTTATTATTGATATCTGACCAATGAGAATTGAACACTGCTTATTGCCAGCTAATTTCTCCTGGCATGCCAATTTTTAATGTTCCGTCATTTTTTACCGCTATTTTCACCGCATATACCAGCTTTACCCTTTCTTCTTTTGTTTGAATTATTTTAGGCGTAAATTCTGCTTCCGAAGAAATCCATTCTACTGTACCTTCCATTGACTGGTTTTCAGTTTCCGATTTATCAATAATTACATTTACCTGCTGTCCTATTTTTACTTTTGGAAGTTGTGCTCCGCTTACATACACTTTTAAGGTTAGCTTACCTAAGTCGGCAATTTTAAATAGAGGTTTGCCGGGAGTAGCCAATTCGCCCTGCTCTGCATAAGTTTCTAAAATAGTGCCGCCCACTGGCGATTTTACTGTACATCGGGCAAGTAAATCTTTGGTTGTTTCTTTCTGTGTTTCAAGCACTTTTAATTCATTGTTCACTGATGTGAACTGTGTTTCTGTACTTTCAATTTGCTTTTCAATAACATTAATTTGCCCGGTTATGTCATCCAATTGTTTTTGTGTTGCTGCCTGATCTTTTACCATCTGCGCAATTCTTTTTTCGTTTGGTTTCAGAGTTTTAATTTGTGCTTCGAAAACGTCGATTTGTGATTGTATCGATTGTTTTTTCGATAATATTGCTGTTTTCTGTGCGTCGATTTGTTCAAGTTTTAAGTTTATCTGACCTGTATCGATTATAGCAGTCACAAAACCAGTCTTAATTTTTTGTCCTTTCTCTATATTCAACTGAAGAATTTTTCCTGATGATTCAGAGGAAACAATAACCGGATCGGCTTCAAAATTTCCAAAAGCATCCGATTTTTCATCTGAATTACTGCAGTTAAAGAGAAGAAGCGAAAAAAATGCGATAATTAAACTTTTTTTCATTGTATTTCTTTTTTGTTTTTTACTTGTTTTCAGAATGCCACTTAATGTATTGTTTTACTGATTATTTACACCTTTTATTAAATTGTATTTTTCTTTGGTTTCGTGAAGTTGAATACGGTGAAGCTGAATGTTTAGTTTTGCTATGGTTTCTGCTTGTACGTCCTGAATATAATCTGATGTTGTAATTGTTTCGTTTTCAAGTTTTGAGGCGGATGCTTGTGCAATTTCAGAGCGGAGAGTTACAATTCTAGAATCGGTTTCCAAAAGTTTTTCGATCTTGTTGATTTGTTCGTATTGCTGGGAAAGCAGTATATTCATATTTTGATTGAATATTTCTTCCTGGTGTGAAATTATTTGCGATTGTAACTGCAGCATTTCCCGTTGGCGGTTTGTCTTTTTCCAATCAAAAGCATTCCACGATAATCCAACTCCGACCATATAGTAAGTATCGAAGTTATTATTCAGCATATTTAATCCCGGACGGCCGTAACCAGCTTGTCCAAAACTGAAAATTTTTGGATTTCTGCTTTTACTGAGTAAATCGCTTTGTTTCTCCAGTTGGGTTTTTTGTGCTATAAAAAGTTCCACTTCTGGGCGTGTTAGTACCTTTTGTTCTTCTAGTTTTGGTATGTTGTACTGTAAAATTGAATTTTTACTGATGGTTTGTCCTGTTAAAATAGAAAGCATCTGAATTGCCGCATTTTTACTGGCTTCCAATTGAAGTTCATTTTGTTCGATATTCATGATTTCGGCTTCTAAAGCCAATGCGGCTGATTTTTCAATTACCTGGTTTCTGATGCCCGATTGAGTCATTTGTAATTTTTCCTGCAAAACTTTCTTTTGAGCTGCCCAAACTTCATTTTGTTTATCGATAGCAAGTGCGGTGAAAAAAGCCTGCGAAACCTGTTCATTCAGTTTATATAGCTCGACCTCAACCTGACCAAGATTACTCTTTAAAATTGCATCTTCCAATCGTACATTTGCCGCCGAAATTCCACCATCCCAGATATTTTGTTTAAATTCAGCATACGCTTTGTACTGGTCTTTTGAAACAGAAGGAATATTTATTCCGGGTACCGAAATATCAACATTTGTTACTTCTGACTGATAAGTTGCCTGTCCGTTCAAAGTTACTTGCGGAAAATAATTCGTTTTTATATTCTCCTTTTTGAGTGATGTAATTTCCTGCCAGATTTTTTCTTGTTTCAGATTCGGATAGTTTTCACGGGCCCAACGATAACAATTGTCCAATGAAACTTCGTTTTGAGCAAAAGTAAACTGAACAGGAAATATCAATAGAAGTAATAATTTTCTCATTTTATTAAAATTGAATTTAAAATGAATTCTTTAACTGTTTCTTTTCTCTTTTCGATAAAATTGTTGTAGGCAGTTTCGTTATTCTCGAAGAAAATAATTGTCATTAATGGCTTTGCGGCAATAGGAAAAATACTCAATCCAAGAATGTTTATTAAGAGATCGCGTGGATCCATTCTTTTGATTCTGCCATTGTCCATCTCTTTCTCAAACATTGCAAAGATTTTTTCAGGTTGAATACCATTTCCTTTAATTGTAGTAGCCAGAAAATCAGGGTCACGATTCATTTCTTTTAGGATGAAAGTCGGGAGGAATGGATTTTTCATTAACAGGCTAATATAATTTTCAACAAAAATTCCAAGCTTGGTTTCAATCGATAAATCAGAATGAACCATTTCCATGATATTGGGTAGGATTTTGCTTAATACTTTTTTAAAAATAGCTTCAAACAATTTTTGTTTGGTGCGGAAATAATAATGTAAAAGAGCTTTATTTATTCTTGCTTCGTCAGCAATCTCTTGCATTCGAGCACCATCCATCCCTTTTTCGATGAACACTTTTTGCGCTGCATTCAGGATTTTTTCTTCGGTATTATCTTTTTTTAATTCTGTCATTTTTCCAAATGGTTTAACTTTTTGGTCAAAAATAGGACAATGATTTTTTTTAACCAAATGTTTTAACTTTAAAGTTTAACTGTATGGTTAATTTTTTTATCTTTTTTCAAGATGTTTTTATTCCGATTGAATGATTCTTTCCGCATTTTCTTTGTTTGCTTTCGAGTAGTTGAGATAGTTATTTAAAATTGTATATCGGAGAAACGGAACAGGTAAAAGTGTCCAATTTTTAGAAAAACTTTGATTATCAGAATAATTAACTGTTTTTTTTTATCAGGATTCTACTTCTTATGTTATTTTTACAGCGAAGTTTTATGGAGGTTATTAAGTTTCATTTTTTTTAGATAAAAAATTTAGACATGTCCTTTTTAGAAAAAATAGCGGCGGTGTCGAACTACATAGGTAGATATAAGCGCGATGCCAATATATCCGGTTTTAGGAATTATATATCATATATCAATTTGCTAATGGTGAGTATTTGCTTTTTTCTTTTTGTGGAAGGAGCAAATGCGCAAACATATGTTTGGACAGGAAATGTGAATAGTGATTGGAATGTGGCTGCAAACTGGGATCGGAATAGAGTCCCGGATAATAATTCCAGTGTGGTTGTTGCTCAAAATTCCTCTGGCGTTTATCCGATAATTAACACAGATGTCTCTGTTTCTGATATATTAATAAGTAGATGGGGGCAGGGAGGAAAACTTACAGTTACAAATGGGGTAATATTTACAATTGGAAAGAATTTAACAATTGAGGATCTTGGTGAATTGTTGATCGATAATGCTACCGTTCAGTTTAATGGAAAAGGAAATAATGGACAGAGTATTGATATTGCATATCATACATCTGTTCAGATTGTTAATTCAGGAGTATTTAATTCTCCAGATGCAAAACTTACGATAAATACAGAATTAGTATTGGAAAGCGGAAAAATAAATCTGGGAGATGGGTTTCAGCTTTCGTCCGGAGCGGTTTTTAATGTAGCAAAAGGAGATATTAATATTTTTGGAGGGAGCGTAATTAATGGAACATTAAACGGCGGTGTTGGTAATTTTGTTTTTAATGGAGATTCATGGAACGGTTCCCATAAGGTTACGATAAAAAGTGGAGGTAAATTTTTTATGGCTCCTTCTTCTTCTGGTAATTATCCTCTGATTTGCACGTCTGATGCTTCAGAACCTTCAGGTGGTTCAGTTGATTTTTATACACCTTGCGATATTGGAAGTTCGGGTTTTTTTTATGGCGGAAATGCTGATGTTACTTTTTATAAATCAGTTGCCCCGAGCGGAACTGCAATTATTGAAACTCATAACGGAACACTCTTGTTTAAAGAAGATCTTACTGCAAGTAATACAGCGAATGTTAATATTACCTGCGAAGGAACAATTCAGGTGGACGGAGACACTCGCTTGTATTCCTCCGGATATATTGATGCGGTGAAAGGAAATATTTATTTCCGGGGTGATGTGAAAACGGAAAATAGCAGTGGGACAATTAATGCCGGTGCGAGTACTATTGTTTTTAGCGGGGGGAGTTTTGTGAATGAAGGCTATTTTAATCCCGGAACCAGCACTTTTATATTTAATGGCAACGGAAATCAGCAACTGAGCACATACAACTGGCGCCCTGATAATACATTTTATAACCTTGTTATAGAGGGAGGTTCAAATGTTCAGTCAACACATAACCTGATGGTTTTAAATGATCTGAATGTAAATGAAAACGGAACTTTAAATATCGCTGACGGGAAGACTCTGGATGTTGTTGGAAGTGTTTTGGGCGAGGATGGTGTTTTTACAAATCGTCCTTATATTGTTTCTATTGTGATTAATTCAAGCAATGAAATAACTGCTGTCTTTAATGAACCGCTTGACCCGGGCTCATCGCAGTCAGCTTGGAATTATTGGGTAGAGAATGAATCGGGAAATACCATCGATCATCCTTCTAATCCTACACTTGGCGGTTCAAATAATAATGAGGTCTCACTTACTCTTGGATTTAGTATTGTGCCAGATGCCAGTTATTACCTCATTGGGAATAACATCAAAAACCTGAATAATAATACAGTAAATTCCAATCATAGAAAACGATTTATACAATCTGAACCAGCCAACCTGTGGAGATGGGCAGGGACAATTGATTCTGACTGGGATAAATCGCAGAACTGGGTGAAGAATAAACTTCCTCAGACAGATTCCCATGTAATAATACCAATAACGCAGAATAATCCTGTGATATCATCAGAAGGGAATCTGATTTCTGAGCTTGAAATAAAAAATGGAGCTTCATTGACAATTGGCTCAACTGGAAATTTGACGGTGGATAATAATATTTCAAACGAAGCCGGAGAAAATGGTTTAGTGATATCTTCTGATGTTGATGGTACAGGATCTCTTATTCATTTTAGTAATGCAGTTCCGGCAACATTTCAGCGGTATATTTCAGGAGCTCCTCAAACCTGGCAGATGATTTCTTCGCCTGTTGAGGCTCAGGAGATTTCAGGAAATTTTACCCCGACAGGTGGCAGCGATGCGTATGGTGATAACACCCGGTATGATTTCTATTCTTGGTATGAACCTGATACTTCCTGGGTGTACCTGCTTAATAATGATGTCCCTCCAACCTGGCTGACAAGCAATAATAACAGCAACAGTTTTTTACCTGGGAAAGGGTATCTTATTTCATATAAAGACAGCCATCCAACAAAGGAATTCGTGGGAAATCTTAATAATGGTTCAGTTTCTGTCCCATTATACAAAACCACTGGTGCGGGAACCGAGTTTGGGTTTAATTTTGTCGGGAACCCTTATCCTTCTTCTATTGATTGGAAGTCTTCCGGTTGGGGGAGAAATTTGTTGGAGAATAATGGTGGCGGTTTTGATATTTGGATTTGGAGCGAAACAAATCAAAATTATGGAGCGTATAATTCAGCATCTGATTCAGATAATGGAACACTTGGTGTTTCTCGTTATATTGCTCCAACTCAGGGATTTTTTGTGAAAGCCTCGCAGTCCGGTTTGTTTTCAATGAATAATTCCCTCAGGGTGCATGAAGGCTCGGGCAATTGGCTTAAAAGTGCCGCAAGCGATCCAGATAGAATTATCGTTGATATTGAATCAGATGATGGTTATGGGAAAGACGAGGTTGTTATTGAATTTGGGCATTCTGAACCGGAAACAGGAACGATAAAAAGATTTAGTTTTGTACCTTCTTCCCCAAGTTTATTTATAGAGAATAATAGCAAATCATATTCAATTCGGTTATTGGGGGAAAAAGATGAATATCCTGTTTTGCCTGTTTCATTTAAAGCCGGGGAAAAAGGAAAGTACAAACTCTCCTTTAGTTTTAATTCCAATGCCTATGAAGTCTTTAAGTTATATGATAGGAATACAGGCGAGTGGAGTGATATTGGAGAAGGGGAAGCGTATTCTTTTGATGCCGATAGTGATGATAATCCTAATCGTTTTGTTTTGCAGATAATGCCGGGAAACTACGCCGATCCAAATGATAAACTTCCTGTTTTGATTTATCCCGGTCAGGGAAATTTAACTGTTGACTTGCGACTTGTTGAAGGTACATATACATGTGAAATATATACTTTAACCGGGCAGAAGCTAATGATATATAACCTAACCGGTGGCCAAATTTCTCAATTTAAGCTTCCATCTGCGAATTCAGTAGTGATTGTTCAGGTAGTTGGTCAGAATGGAAGAAAAATAGAAAAAGTACCGATTGTATATTAATCCTTATGTTTTTGTCTTTAAAATACCTTCTCTTTGAATTCTGTTTTGTAATAACGCCGACAGTTTTTTATTTCTCAGTTTTTATTACCCCTTGAAATCAGCAAAAATTACCCTCTCTTTCAGTGTACTTTCAAAACATTTATGTGTTGTATTGGGTTAAATTTATATCGTAGATTTAATTAATTGTTCTGTTGATTTTTAGAAACCTCTTGAAGATAAAAAAAGATTTTTTTATCTTTATATAAAAACAGGCGATTATGTTCTTCGATTTTGACGTTAGGAATTTAAAGAAAACAAAATGGACGCTTTGATATTTGATAAATTTCCTATTCGCTTGAACTCGATAATTAGAAAGGCAATTATTTTAATTGTTGTTTTTCTTTTTGTTGTATTAAGTCGCGGAAAGGTGTTTGCACAGGTAAGAGTTACGGGGCATGTTTTTGCAGAAATAGTAGAACCTGCCATGCTCTCTGCGAAGGCTAATAATAATCATGTTGTATATAAAAATGAGAATGCAGTACCCTCTGGGTTTGTTTTGGCAGAAATAACTCTGACAGATGGCGTGAATACTAATGTTGGTATATTGATTCAAAATACACAGCTCGAGGGGAAAAACGGCGAAACATATTCTTTTAGTACTTCCTTTGGTCGGGATTACAATGAGAACAATGGTTATGACGATTCTCGTAGAGAATTATTTCAGCTAAACGGAGTACCGCAGCAAGATCTTGCATCAGCTTCCAATAATTTGCTTACAGGTCGGTATGAGGTCACGTTTATGTATAACTGATTACTTTTTTTGTAGTTAAAATCAATTTATTTTTCCTTGTAGTCTGTTTTTCTTTTCAATCTAAAATAATTCCAAGTATAAATTGTACTATTGAATTAAACAGCACTTTTATGTTTGTGTAGTGTTTATTTCTGGAAAAAATCCATTCGTTGTATGAGTTTTGTTTTCCTGTTAATTAATTTTTTCAGGGAGATTAGAGTGTCTTTGGCAGGAATCTTTCTGTGTGTTCAAAATGAGATAATGTCCTATTTTGGGATGCGTAATCCAACTTTGAGAGCTTTTTTGAATTGGTGTTTTTTGTATTTATTTGATTTTTAGTGTTTTGTGTTTGTTGGCACAAGCGTTGTTTATATTCTGGCATGAACGCAAAAAAATTTACAAACAATAAAAAACACAAAATCATGAAAAAGTTAGTATTCGTATTCGCAAGTCTTTTTATTATCGCATTCGCAACACAGAATGTGAAAGCACAAAATCAAGCAGAAGTATCAAATGCTGTTGCCAATGCTAAAATTGTTACCCCTATTACTATAAACAATGATTTAACGTTTGAACTTGGAAAACTTGTTAAGCCAGGGGAGGGAACAGGTGTACTTGCAATTGTAGCCAGTGAAACGCCCGGTAGGAACCTTACTTCAGGGTTGACAGCAATACCCGGTGACATATGGCGGGCTGCAAAATTTACTGTGACAGGTGATGACACTCAATCCTTTTCAATTATAAAAGATGGCACAATTACATTGTCTGGTACAGGGGATGCTACAGGTGACGAGTTAACTGTTAATACTACCATATCAGGTGGTACTTCTAATTTAACTACGTCTGGTAACAGTTATATTTTCTATATCGGTGGAACGATGGATGTACCTTCTACAATTAAATCAGGGGAATATACAGGTACTTATGAAGTATCTGTTCAATATGAATAAAATGTGATTTATTATATAACGGGCAATTTTGGTTACAAGGTTGCCCTTTTTTTATCTAATCACAAGAGTTAAAAATTCAGCATTATGTGCTATCGTTATTTCATAGTCGTATTTTTATCTTTTATTCTCATGGCAGGAAAAGCCCGGTCGCAGGAGAGTATTAATGCGGAGGTATTTGCCGAGGTGATTGAAGCGCTTGCTGCCAATGAAAACCAGTCGTTGAACTTTGGCCGGTTTACCACGGGGACGGATGGAGGCTCTATTCTTATCTCGCCAGATGGGATTCGGTCGTCTCAGGGCTCGGTTGTTGCAGCAGGTGGTGGATATAGCCCCGGG
Source organism: uncultured Draconibacterium sp. (assembly GCA_963677235.2). GTDB lineage: Bacteria > Bacteroidota > Bacteroidia > Bacteroidales > Prolixibacteraceae > Draconibacterium. The sequence goes on from CAXXPP010000001.1 coordinate 977,441, forward strand.
AAATTTTTTGTAAAAGGAGATCCAGATGCAACATTTAGTATTCAGTTACCGGAAACAGCCACTTTGCTGGTGCATTCGGAAAGTGGAAAAACAATGGATGTTGGAGGTTGGGTTTCAGATCCTCCTTCTGGCGATGCCGCTACACTTCTGGACGGGACGCGAATGGTAAGTATAGGAGCCACCCTTAATGTTGGGTCAGTTGAAGAAAATCCGGTTGGATTGTATTCAGGGGCATTTGTAGTTACTTTTGCATACAATTAATCTTGTGTCGATTTTGAATCGGTTAAGTCCTGCCAGGAAATAAGGTTTTCGGTAGTATTAAAAGATATAGTTAATTTAGTCTCAGATTTTAAAAGTAGTCATTGGTTGCGTTAAATTATCTTGATAATTGTGCAACATTTCTGGTTAATTTTGAATAGAATTCAAAGTTCATATTGTTGGTTGAGTATATTCGAAATTAATGTTTTGATATGGTTAGTTTTTTTTATTATGTCTACTTTTGTTCGTCATATTTTGTATTCGAAATTGGTTGCTTGCCTGATGGAGTGGAGATTTCTGATCCTTTGGGTAAGTTTTTTTCTTTTCTTTAATCCAGAGTTTTAATATTACTTCGAACTGAATGGCGCTGCTGTTTTTGACTGTTTTATTTCTGGAAAAAATCCATTCGTTGTATGAGTTTTGTTTTCCTGTTAATTAATTTTTTCAGGGAGATTAGAGTGTCTTTGGCAGGAATCTTTCTGTGTGTTCAAAATGAGATAATGTCCTATTTTGGGATGCGTAATCCAACTTTGAGAGCTTTTTTGAATTGGTGTTTTTTGTATTTATTTGATTTTTAGTGTTTTGTGTTTGTTGGCACAAGCGTTGTTTATATTCTGGCATGAACGCAAAAAAATTTACAAACAATAAAAAACACAAAATCATGAAAAAGTTAGTATTCGTATTCGCAAGTCTTTTTATTATCGCATTCGCAACACAGAATGTGAAAGCACAAAATCAAGCAGAAGTATCAAATGCTGTTGCCAATGCTAAAATTGTTACCCCTATTACTATAAACAATGATTTAACGTTTGAACTTGGAAAACTTGTTAAGCCAGGGGAGGGAACAGGTGTACTTGCAATTGTAGCCAGTGAAACGCCCGGTAGGAACCTTACTTCAGGGTTGACAGCAATACCCGGTGACATATGGCGGGCTGCAAAATTTACTGTGACAGGTGATGACACTCAATCCTTTTCAATTATAAAAGATGGCACAATTACATTGTCTGGTACAGGGGATGCTACAGGTGACGAGTTAACTGTTAATACTACCATATCAGGTGGTACTTCTAATTTAACTACGTCTGGTAACAGTTATATTTTCTATATCGGTGGAACGATGGATGTACCTTCTACAATTAAATCAGGGGAATATACAGGTACTTATGAAGTATCTGTTCAATATGAATAAAATGTGATTTATTATATAACGGGCAATTTTGGTTACAAGGTTGCCCTTTTTTTATCTAATCACAAGAGTTAAAAATTCAGCATTATGTGCTATCGTTATTTCATAGTCGTATTTTTATCTTTTATTCTCATGGCAGGAAAAGCCCGGTCGCAGGAGAGTATTAATGCGGAGGTATTTGCCGAGGTGATTGAAGCGCTTGCTGCCAATGAAAACCAGTCGTTGAACTTTGGCCGGTTTACCACGGGGACGGATGGAGGCTCTATTCTTATCTCGCCAGATGGGATTCGGTCGTCTCAGGGCTCGGTTGTTGCAGCAGGTGGTGGATATAGCCCCGGGAAATTTTTTGTAAAAGGAGATCCAGATGCAACATTTAGTATTCAGTTACCGGAAACAGCCACTTTGCTGGTGCATTCGGAAAGTGGAAAAACAATGGATGTTGGAGGTTGGGTTTCAGATCCTCCTTCTGGCGATGCCGCTACACTTCTGGACGGGACGCGAATGGTAAGTATAGGAGCCACCCTTAATGTTGGGTCAGTTGAAGAAAATCCGGTTGGATTGTATTCAGGGGCATTTGTAGTTACTTTTGCATACAATTAATCTTCGTGGTTAATTTAGTATTAATGAAACCCTAAAATATTACATCTTCCATTTGTTGTTAAAAAATTAGCCATCAGTATTCTCGTTTAACTTTTTTTGTGTAAAATGCTGTAATTCTGTGGTTTTTTGATTTCGTTGTTCATTTTCAACAAAAAAATGTAGATTTGGAAGAAAATCAGAATTATGAAGACGCATAAAGATTTAATACAATCCCGACAATTTAGGTTGTCCACTCTCTGTAAATATATTATTTTTTTATTGGCCCTAGTTGTGCTTTTCCCTATTTTAAGCAGAGCTCAGGGAGATTTATTGATAACTCCCCGACGTATTGTTTTTGAAGGAAATAAACAACGGGAGGAGATCACTCTGGCCAATACGGGACAAGATACAGCTTATTATTCCATTTCTTTTTTGCAGTACAAAATGACTGATGATGGCAGTTTTAAGGAAATTACAGAACCAGAAAATGGACAGATGTTTGCAGATCAGTATGTTCGGTTTTTTCCCCGTTCTGTTGAACTTGCTCCCGGAGAATCGCAGGTTGTTCGAATGCAGTTAAGACGAATGCCCAATATGGCCGATGGGGAATATCGTTCTCACCTGTATTTTAGAGCAGTACCGGAAGAGAAGCCATTGGGAGAAGATGATATAATGACCGATAGTTCTGCAATAGGAATAAGGTTAACACCCATTTTTGGAATATCGATACCGGTTATTGCCAGAATTGGTAATCTGTCTTCGAAAGTTGCGTTAAGTGATTTAACTATTCAAAAAGACGAAAAGGAGCCTCCGGTACTTAAGATCGTAATTAACAGAGAAGGAAATCAATCAGTATATGGCGATCTGAATGTGGACTATGTAACTCCTGATGGTGAAAAGATTGAAATTGGAATTGTGAAAGGAATTGCGGTTTACACTCCGAATCTTTTGCGTCGTTTTTCTATGGCACTTACTATTCCGGAAGGGATTGACTTAGGAAAAGGGAAATTGCTTGTGCGCTATAGCAGTGCAAATGAGGCAAAACCGGAGATATATGACGAAAAAGAACTTGTGTTAAATTAGAAGAGATGTTTTCCTCGAGAAATTCAATAAGTTATATAAAGTCACGATTACGCAGGATTCTAATTTGTCTTCATGGCTTTTTTATCCTCGTATGTTTTTTGTCTTTTTCCGGGACTAGCTTTGGGCAGTCGCCATTTCCGCCGCCAAATCAGTTACAGGTTTTTGCAACACAAGAACTGAATTTTGGTAGTTTTTTTGCCGGTTCCACCGGAGGTGAAGTTATTGTGAGCCCGGAAGGTAGTCGATCTACCACAGGTTCTGTTATGGAACTTGCTCTTTCTCCAGGTATGCCTGCAATTTTCGATGTCAGACTTATTCCTGGGAGGATTGTTCATATTTCATTTCCGCAATCGGCTATGCTTACGAGGATTGGAAGTAGTGAAAGTATTATGATTAGCGGGTTTATGTCTGACAAACAGGGGAACTATTTTGTTACTACATCTGCTCACCCATTTATAAATCCTGTAAAAGTTGGCGCAACTTTACATGTAGGTGGAGGAGTTGCAACCCGCTCCGGAGATTATGTCGGAAGTTTTACCGTGACATTTGTTCAGGAATAAACCTCATTTTCAGATTGAATAGTGCAGACCAAAACTCATTATAAAAAAATAATACTACCAATCTTTTCAAGTTTCCTGTCTGGAGTTGTTTCAGGTAGGTTTGTTCTGATTTTGGTGGCGTTATTGTTCTTCCATCAAAATTCAACAGGGCAGGAACTTGATTACGAAGAAATTCCGGTTACCCTAAGAACGCAGGGGGTAGGCGTGACAGATCTGAATCCATTGTACAGTTATGAAATGGAAGAGTTGTTTTTGCCTGTTACAGATGTTTTCCGATTTCTTCAGCTCAAAGCAGACCCCTCAACAAACTTAGATTCCATTTCCGGGTTTATTGCGGATGAAAGTAAAAAATACTTGATAGACAATACAAATAAACAAATTTATGCCAATGGAAAATTGTATCGGTTAAAAGATACAGATTTAATAAAAACAGATTTTGGTCTGTATTTGAATTCCAGTTTGTGGGGCGATATTTTTGGTTTGTATTGTGATTTTAATTTCAGAAGTCTTACGGTAAATATTAAACCTGACTTTGAAATTCCGGCTATTCGTGAAATGCGGCTTCAACAATTCCGGGAGAACGTTAACAGTTTGAAAGGGGAAGAAGAGGTAGATACAATTGTAAACCGTAAATATCATTTTTTTAGGTTTGGAATGATTGACTGGGCTGTTAGTTCAACACAAAGTACGGCAAAATATAACGACACCAGATTATGGCTGGGTACAGGTGCTGAATTATTTGGAGGGGAAACGAATTTGATGTTGAACTATTCGTCACAGGATGGTTTTAATGACCGCAATCAACAGTATGATTGGAGATGGGTAAACAACCGGGCTAAAGTGGCGCGACAAATCAGATTAGGAAAAATTAATTCTTCTTCTGTTGCGTCTGTTTACGATCCACTAATAGGAGTAAGTATAACCAATGCTCCAACTACATACCGTCGTTCTTTTGGTGAATATACCATCAGTGATTATACAGAACCTGGCTGGACAGTTGAATTATATGTAAATAACGTAATTGTCGATTATCAAACAGCTGATGCCTCCGGATTTTACAGCTTTAATGTTCCTCTTGTATATGGGACTTCTGAGGTTATGTTAAAATATTATGGTCCTTATGGGGAAGAGCGAACGAAAGAAGAATTTCTTAATATTCCGTTTAATTTTTTGCCTGCAGGAGAAATGGAATATACATTGAGTTCTGGTGTGGTGATGGATGATGAATATTCTAAATTTGGGCGGGCAGATATAAAATATGGTGTGAGTAGGTTTCTGACAGTTGGTGGTGGTGTCGAATATCTTTCATCGATAACAAATGGAGATAAGATTCCATTTTTTTCTGCCTCAATCACTCCATTCCGGAATTTTCTTTTAACAGGGGAATATGCTCACGGGGTACGTACCAAAACATTGGTAAATTACAGATTGGCATCCGGCCCAATGCTTGAACTTAATTACACGGTTTATGACAAGGAGCAGCAGGCAATAAGGCTCAATTATCTTGAAGAAAGGGGGGCAACTTTGTCATTACCAATGAAATCCAAATTTTTGAATGGATATACCCGTTGGTCTTTTAAACAAAATGTATACGATATGCTTACATATAATACCGCGGATGTAACTTTTTCGTCTTTTTTTGGGAACGTAAATACTAATATAAGCGCTTATGCCAACTGGCTTAACGCACGCGAACCATATATATACAGCAACGTTGGCTTTGGGGTTCGTTTAGGAAGTGGTTTTACCGTTAGGCCGCAAAGTCAGATTGATGTTACAAATAAAGATATTACATCTGCAAAAGCAGAATTGGAGAAACGAATTTCCCGTTCAGGATATTTGTCTGTTTCGGGCGAACAAAATTTCAGGGCATCATATCGCAGCCTGCAGTTTTCATTCCGCTGGGACTTCTCTTTCTCGCAAGTTAATTTTTCAGCCCGTGTTTCCGACGATGAATTTCTCTCAACTCAGGGAGCCAGAGGAAGTATCGCCGTTGGAACAGGGAATGGATATATTCATAAAGATAACAGATCGGCAATTGGGCGTAGTGGAATTACAGTTGTCCCGTTTGTGGACATCAATCATAATAAAGTTAAAGATAAAGGCGAACCATTTGCAAAAGGATTGGCAATTGGAATAAGTGGGGGGCGGACATTGAAAAATCTTAATGATTCGATTTTCCGAATTACAGGGTTGGAGCCATATACAAGCTACGTTTTAACACTTGAAGACAAAGGGCTGGAGCAAATATCCTGGCAGTTAGAGCATAAAACCTATCGTATTTACACTGATCCAAATCAGTTCAAAAAAATATATATTCCAGTTTTGCCAATGGGAGAAGTTAATGGCTGGGTATTTTTAAATGATGGGAAACAGGAAAAAGGTTTGGGAAGAGTTATCGTGAATTTCTACAAAGATAATGGAGAACTCGCTGCTTCAACACTTACTGAAAGGGATGGTGGTTTCACTTATCTGGGATTACCTCCCGGGGATTATTTTGCCAAAATAGATTCTGCCCAGTTGGACAGATTAAATATGAAATCAACCCCTGTTAAAACTGATTTCACAATAAAACCAATGGACATTGGCGATATTGTTTATGATATTCAGTTTACCATTGAGCGTATTTCAGAAGGTTCTGAAAAATAATATTTATAATCGCAGAAGGTTAATAAGAAACTAACCTGTGATTTTCTGGAATATTTTTTTACAATCGATTTTTTATCGTTATCCGCATGCTGATTTTCTAAATTTGAAAGATTATGTTGCATAATAATTATATTACCTTTACAAAATCTAAATCAATTAAAAACTCTTAAAAAGAATAGCATGCATACACTTTTTTTATCATCGAAATGGTTTGTTTTTGCTTTCACACTTTTTTTGTTGGCTTGTAACCCAAAGCCCAAAAATCAGGAAGCAGAACAAAAATTTGCAGATTCAACTACTGAAGAAAACTGGATCCAACTATTTAACGGCAAAGATTTGAATGATTGGCAGGTTAAATTTACCGGTCATAAATTAGGAGAAAATTATAATAATACTTTCCGTGTTGAAAATGGTTTATTACGTGTGAGTTACGATAATTGGGGTGAATGGGATGGTTCGTTCGGGCATCTTTTTTACAAAGATGAGTTTTCGCACTACAGATTACGAGTTGAATACCGTTTTATTGATGAACAGGTAAAAGGTGGCCCGGGATGGGCGTATCGAAATAATGGTTTGATGATTCATGGACAGAGTGCAGAATCAATGGAATTGGATCAACAGTTTCCAACTTCAATTGAAGTTCAGTTACTTGGTGGAACAAAGGGGAAAGATGGATATGATCCACGTTCCACACTAAATTTGTGTACCCCCGGAACAAATGTAGTTATGAACGGCGAGCTGATTGAACAACATTGTACAAACTCAAAATCGAAAACTTTTTACGATGATGAATGGGTAACAGCCGAAGTAGAAGTTCATGGAGGTAAGATAATCAGGCATTTTGTGAATGGGGAAGAAGTGATGCATTATGAACAGCCACAGTTGGATCCTCGTGACCCAACATACGAAAAGCTTTTACCGGCAGATGGTGATAAGTTACTTACAAAGGGAACCATATCATTACAGGCTGAAAGCAGTCCTACTGATTTTAGAAAAGTAGAATTATTGGTGTTAGACGAATAAAAACCAAAAAATAAGAATACAATTTTCAAGCCGGTTTTCATACATAAAAGTGAACCGGCTTTTTTGTCTTCATTTTGTAATTTTAATATGGTTTTAGGAACAAATAGAATGTTCAAATAGTTATTTCGTTATAGTTTAATTATTCAAATATGAGAGCAAAAAAGAGAATTTCACTTACAGTAAAGACTTGTACAGTTGCTGTAGTTCTTTTGTTTTTTATTGGCTGCACAAAGAAGATGGAGCCATCAATCCAGACTGATTATATGGATTTGTCAGTTAGTGCGGGTGACGATTTTTTTAGGTATGCAAATGGAAACTGGATTGATAATAATTCTGTTCCGGAGGATCGTACCAGTTACGGATCGTTTGATATTGTTCGAAAAAACAGGGACGCGAACATAAAAAACTTGTTAGAAGAAACAGCGAAAAAGACTGATGCTGGAAAAGGTAGTGTAACGCAGAAAATACGTGATTTTTATGTTACAGCAATGGATACGGTTGAAATTGAAAATCAGGGAATTAGTCCGCTACAATCTGAATTGGATTTAATTGAAGGAATTAAAACTTCTGAGGATTTTCAGGATGTCATTGCACGTTTTCATACGTATGGATTGGATCCGTTATTCGAAGGCGGTGTAATGCAGGATCTCATGAATAGTAAGATTTATAAATTTTATTTTATGCAATCGGGAATTGGGTTGCCCGACCGTGATTATTATACAAAACAAGATGATCGATCAAAAGAAATCAGGGAAGAGTATGTAAAACATATGGCAACGATGTTTGAATTAGCCGGGGTCGATAACGGAAAAGCGCAAAAGAATGCTGAAATCGTAATGGGAATTGAAACACGTTTGGCTGAAAATTCCAAAACACGTGTTGAACTGAGAAATATTCCCGCCCTTTATAATAAAATGAGTTTGGAGCAACTTTCTGAACTTGCTCCCGGGTTTGACTGGGCGCGGTATTTTAAGAATATAAGCGACACCGATTTTGGAGACGTAATTGTTGGTATGCCGGATTTTTTTAAAGAAGTAGGTGAATTAATGAAGAACGTGTCGATTGATGAATGGAAAGTCTATTTGAAATGGAATCTGATAAATCGCTCATCCGAATTTTTAAGCTCTGATTTTGTAAATCAGGATTTTAAATTTTATTCGGAATTTCTTTCGGGAAGTGAGAAAATTAAACCGCGCTGGGAAAGAGTGGTTGGTTTTGCCAACGGTGCACTGGGCGAGCCACTTGGTGAATTATATGTGGCAGAATATTTTCCGCCAGAATATAAAGATAAAATGGTTGAATTGGTTGGGAATTTGAAGAAAGCGCTCCACAGCCGGCTCGAAAATCTTGATTGGATGACTGATTCTACGAAGCAGGCAGCTTTGGCCAAACTCGATGCCATGGGAGTAAAAATCGGGTATCCGGATAAATGGAAGGATTATTCAAAACTGGAAATAGAACCCGATTCATATGTGATGAATGTTCGCAGGGCAAACCATTTTGCTTACTACGATCAGCTTGACAAATTTGGAAAACCGGTGGATAAATCAGAATGGGGGATGACACCACAAACAGTAAATGCAGGATACAATCCTTTGATGAATGACATTACGTTTCCGGCCGCAATCTTACAGCCTCCATTTTTTTATGTAAATGCTGACGATGCAGTGAATTACGGCGCTATCGGAATGGCAATCGGACATGAAATGACGCATGGCTTTGATGATCAGGGACGGCATTTTGATAAGGATGGAAACATGACTGACTGGTGGACATCAAAAGATGCTGAACAATTTAATAAGCGAACCCAGCTTTTGGTTGACCAGTATAGTGCGTTTGTTGTGGGCGACAGTGTTCATGTTAACGGTCGTTTGTCGTTGGGCGAAAATATTGCTGATTTTGGTGGATTAACAGTAGCACTCGAAGCTTATAAATTAAGTCGTGAAGGAAAAACGGAGCCAGAAAAAATTGATGGATTTACTGATATTCAGCGTTTCTTTCTTTCCTATGCGCAGGTTTGGAAAGGTTTAATAAGAGAAAAGGCGTTGTTGCGTCTTGTACAGGAAGATGTACACCCTTGGGATGAGTTTCGTGTAAATGGTGCTACTTTTGATGTGCCAGAGTTTTATGAAGCTTTTAATATTGAATCCGGCGATAAATTGTATCGTGCACCAGAACAAAGGCCTGTAATCTGGTAATTTTTTGAAAATTATATTATAAACCCCGTGGAATTTTCTGTGGGGTTTTTTATTTGCAGGAAATAGCCCTCAAAGCAGAGTTTAAGTAATATATAATTCCTCCCTTTTTGAGTAAATGAAGTTTTAGGAGGACTTATTTTGAAGCAGAATCTCTTTTCGTACGGCTTTCATCTTTTTGCGATTAGCGTAGTTTAATACCATTAACGAAAAGGCAATAAAACACATTCCGGCAATAGAGAATATATCCGGTTTTTCGTCTAAAATAATAATCCAGCTAAGAATAGCTCCGGATACAGGGATGAGAAATTTCCATACATTTAAAAGCGAAACTTTTACATCCGGGCGTTGCAATAAGGTATTCCATATGGTAATTGCTGCCGCCGACAAGAAACTCAGCCAGGTAAGGGCATAAAAATAAGTTGGGGGAAATGGCCCCCGTTGAATTCCTTCTACCGGGATAGAAACCAAAAAAAGCATTAATCCACCTACTGTTAGCGATGTAGAACTCAGTACAATTGGTGAAACTCCTTTTGAATATTTAGAAACCATTACATTTGAATATCCGGAAACAAGATTGTTTAAAAGCAGCAAAACAATTCCCAACAATTCCAGTTCTCCCTTCATTTCTACTTTTGAACGGCCGAGTGTAATAATAGCAATTCCTGCAACTCCAATTAAAATACTGGCTGTTTTTAACGGGGTCATTTTATCATTATGAAAGGCAAAGTGTGCTACCAATGCAATGAATAACGGCGAGGAGCCGATTATCATGGCGCCAAGTGAACTGGGAACCAGATTGAGTCCGCTGTAAAACAACGAATATTGCGTAAATATTTGCACAACAGTTAGAAGGAAAATAAATTTCCAGTGCTTTTTTAGCTCGGAGAAAAATTGAACCGGTTTTCCAAAATAAATAAAAATCAGAATCCCGGAAATAAAAAAACGAATCCCGGCAAATTGAAACGGAGTTTGGTATTGCAGGCCAATTTTAACACCAACAAAAGCTGTTGACCAAAGCCAGCAAGCAAAAATTGCCAAAAATGTTGTGCCTCGTAAAATGTTTTTCATAATGCAATAGAATTTGCAAAGGTGATAAAAAAGAGTGGATTATTTAGAATTTGTCTAAAAAATAGAACGAGGTGTCTAAAAATTCAATTTAACTTTATAAAACCATATTTAAATTTTGGGTTTGATGCCTAAAAATTAGGGTTTACAACAATTAAAAACTTTAATTTGCAGCATCAAAAATTTGTCAAATGGGAAAAACAATCATTAACAACTACGAAGAATTTGAATCATACCTCGGAAAAGAAATTGGAACTTCAGAATATGTTCAGATTACACAGGAACAGATCAACCAATTTGCCGATGCAACGCTCGATTTTCAGTGGATTCATACTGACCCGGAAAAAGCAGCGAAAGAATCCCCGTTTAAGAGTACTATCGCACACGGATATTTAACGGTTTCAATGCTCACTTATTTGTGGTATTCCATAGTTGATGTGCGAAATGTAAAAATGATTGTGAATTATGGGATTGAAAAGTTACGTTTTCAGCAACCGGTTTTGGTAAATGACAAAATCAGGGCTATCGTTTCTCTTGCTGAAATTCGTAATTTGCGAGGGATCGCAAAAATACAGGTTAAAATTGTGGTTGAAATTGAAGGACAGAAAAAGCCGGCCTACGACGCTTTTGTTACTTTCCTGTATCATTTTGAGTAGTAAATTATTCCCCCAATCAAATACCGTTTAATTTTTCCCGACGGTATTCTTTACTACTTTCTATAAATTTAAGTATGTAACTTATTTGTCCTGTTTTAAATCAGTCTGTTAATTTGTAAATTGGAGGTTTATAAAAAATAGAATGGGAACCATTAACGAAATATTAACTTCAAGCGAAATTACATGGCAGGTTGCTTTGGTGAGAATAGTAATCAGTTTTATTATAGGTATGTTAATTGGAATTGAACGGGAAACACACGATCAGCCAGCCGGATTGCGTACCCATATTTTAATTAGTATTGGTTCAACAGTAGTAATGTTAATTTCCATTTTTATTCCTCAAACGTTTACCGACTTTCAAAATGGCGACCCAGGACGAATTGCGGCACAGGTAGTTTCAGGAATTGGCTTTTTAGGTGCCGGAGCTATTTTAAAATATGGTGCGGATGTTAAAGGGTTAACAACTGCTGCATCAATATGGGCCATGGCAGCTCTGGGGCTGGCTGTGGGAGCAGGAATGTATGTTATCGGTTTAATTGGAGTGGCGGTAATTCTTTTTGCACTAACAATTATGAACTGGTTTGAGAAACGTATTTTTAAAGAGAGAACAGTTCGGAAAATTGAACTGGTGGTAAAGAAAAAGGATACAAATATTATGTTGTTTAAACGTATTCTAAAAGACCATAACATTCGGATTATTTCAACTGGTTTTGAAAGAAATGTGAACGATGCTACCGATAGAATCGTGTTTTTAGTGGGGGTAACCCGGCAGATGAATATTCAGAAGCTTTCAGATAATTTTGAGCAACAATCAGGAATTGTTGCTTTTAAAGTTGATATTCTGGAGTAATAAATAAACTATTGTAATTGTTCCAGCAAACCTTTGCAACTGTCTTCCAGCAAATCGAGGACCAGTTCGAACCCTTCATCTCCTCCATAATATGGGTCTGGTACTTCGTTATAATTCCATTCTTTTGCGAAGTCAGTCATTTTATGGATTTTTGCTAAATCACTGCTATTTCGTGCCATTGATTTTAATGCTTCTATATTTTGGTCATCCATCCCGATAATCAGATCAAAGTGATCGTAATCTGTGTGCGGATCAAATTTTCGCGAAATACTGGTAAGATCATATCCGCGTTTGATAGCATGTTTTTGCATTCTCCGGTCGGCAGTTTCCCCTGCATGCCATCCGGATGTCCCGGCCGAATCAATTTCAAATTTCCCGGTGAGACCTTCTTTTTTTACTATTCCCGTAAAAACCGCTTCGGCACTGGGCGACCGGCAAATATTTCCCAAACAAACAAACAAAACTTTCTTTTTATCCATAAAATAATTTTGCTATTTATTACTATTCCAAATATTATAAGACTTTACTGCCTGACCAAGCAACATTTCATAACCATTTTTAACTGTAGCGCCTTTGGCTTTTCCTTTTGCCATAAATTGTGTCACCTCAGGATTATAAACTAAATCGAATAAGAGATGTTTTCGGGTAATGTGTTCATACGGAATTGGAGGAAAGGTTTCTGTTTTTGGATAAGTTCCAAGCGGTGTAGCATTAATAATTAATAATCGTTCGGCCATTACTTTTTCGTCTATATCCTGGTACCGAATTTCATTTTCCTTTAGCTCTTCAATTGATGCTGAAATAAACTCAATTTTTAGTTTATTTAGAACGTATTTTAATGCTTTTGAAGCGCCGCCAGTTCCTAAAATAAGTGCTTTTTTGTGGAAATCTTTTAGCAATGGCTTTAGTGAGTTTTCAAATCCGAAAGTGTCTGTATTAAATCCTTTTAAATGGACACCTGAAGCAGATCGTGTTATTTTTACTGTATTCACTGCACCTATTTCCTTTGCAGAATCGTTTAAGTCGTCCAGAAAAGGAATTACTTGTTCTTTGTAAGGAATAGTGACATTTAATCCGATTATTTCAGGATTATTTTTAATAATCTCTGGAAATTTTTGGATGGTATCGATTTCAAAATTTTCGTACGTAGAGTCGATTTTTTCTGTTTCAAATTTTTCTGTAAAGAAACGTTTTGAAAATGAATGAGTGAGAGGGTAGCCTATTAATCCGTATTTTTTCATGTTTGTTTCTAGGATTTTTTTGGTTTTGTTAAACCTTCAATTATAAAAATAATGGCGAACCCGGCTATTGCCAGTATAACTGCACCAAATAGAAAAGCGTTATTTTCGGTAATTTGTTCATATGTATGTGGAAGAACATTTATTTCAACTAACGGTTTGATTTCGCCATGTCTGTCTGTGAACGTTTCAGTAACTTGTTTCCATGGCCATACTTTATTTAAAGAACCAACCATAAAACCTGCCAACACTGCAATAGTTTGGTTATGGAACTTTTTTAACAACCACGCCAAAACATTCGAGAATATAATAATTCCGATAGCAGCCCCAATTAGAAATGTGAGAATTACTGTAATCTGCAAGTTTCCAACGGCATCCAGAATGAATTTATACATTCCAAGTAATACTAAAATAAAACTTCCTGAAATTCCCGGCAAAATCATAGCGCAAATGGCAATGGCACCGGAAATAAAAATAAACCATGTTGTTGAGTTGGCTTCAGCAGGAGTGATAACAGTGATAAAATAGGCCACCACTATTCCTGCAATTCCTGCAACAATAGTAGAAATGCTCCATTTTTTAATGGTTTTGGCCACATATACTGCTGATGCTACAATTAATCCAAAAAAGAAAGACCACACCAAAACCGGATGATTATCGAGTAAATATTTCAACCCTTTAGCCAGTGAGAAAATGCTAATACCGATTCCCAGCAGCACGCACATCAAAAATGTTCCGTTAATGGCTGTCCAGAAGTCAACGATTTTGCCACGGATGATAAGTTTTAGAGCTTTGATGTTAATGGATTTTATTGAGTTGATCAACTCTTCGTAAATTCCGGTAATAAAAGCTATCGTTCCGCCTGAAACCCCGGGAACAACATCTGCTGCTCCCATCCCCATTCCTTTTAAGATCAAAACCAGGTAGTCTTTTGCTGTTCTGTTCATGTTAAATTTATATTTCCCTGTATTTATCATGGCTAAATTATTATGTTTTATATGAAAATCTACAGAGATTTTGTTTTCTAATTTTAGAAGCGCCAAAATAACAAAAACTTAGCATAATTTGTTATGAAAAATAAAAAGCTCAAATTGTAAAAGATGGATTTAAAAAGTAGTTTAATCGTAATTGTTATTTTTTCTATGTTACAATCAAATGCACAAATAAACGTAAAAGCTAAAATAAGAAACTTGGAACTGAGCGAGAATGGAAATTTTCCTAACAATATTGGCTTGCCGGTTTTATTGTATAAAAATGTATTTAACTTTTTGAATAATGATCCCGCGTCAACAATTGAAAAAGTTTTAGCAGAATATAACTGGAGTGGTTCCTGGCGAAATGGGATCTATAGTTTTCATCATTACCACAGCACCGCGCACGAGGCTCTTGGTGTGTATGCAGGTTGGGCCGAAGTGCAACTTGGCGGACCGGACAGTGAAACCTTACGGATTGAAAAAGGCGATTTGGTGGTTTTGCCTGCCGGGACGGCGCACAAAAAAATTAGCTCAGGAGATGGTTTTGCAGTAGTTGGGGCATATCCCGACGGACAAAACTGGGATATGAATTACGGGAAGGACAATGAACTACCTAAAGCCAAGGAAAATATATCCAAAGTGGCGTTACCTAAGAATGATCCTGTTTTTGGAAATAACGGAAGGATGTTTGACTTTTGGAAGTAGTTTTTGATAGGTAGATGGAAAAATTATCTCTCAGTATGTTTTTATTATAAAAGGATAAAAATAGAATGATAAAAATACTTGCCATAGGCAAGTATTTTTATTTATTTTGTTCATATGGAACAAAATATATTACAAAGGATAAGGGAATTTAATCGGTTTTATACAACCATAATTGGAGTTACCAATAATCATATTCTAAACAGCGATTATTCTCTGACAGAGGTTCGAACGATGTTTGAGGTTGATAATTCGCCGGGGATAACCGCACGGCAAATACAACGAATATTAAGACTGGACGAAGGATATCTTAGCCGCCTGATTTCAAAACTTTCCAGGAAGAAATTAATTTCAAAACAACAACTCGCAACCGATAAGCGGGTTTTTATCCTTGAACTTACGGAAGAGGGGAAAACAATTTTGTCTGATTTGCATCAACGATCGTCTGGTGAAGTAGCTGCTTTAATTGAGCACTTGAATAACGAAGAACAAAAGGAATTGATTGTTCATTTTACCCGAGTAAAAGAATTGCTTACAAAAAACTAAAGTGAAATGAATATAGAAGATATTGCTATTCGAACTGATATTCGTCCTGGGGATTTGGGGTATGTAATTTACAGGCATGGAAAATTATATAGTGAGGAGAGTAATTTTGGAGTACTATTTGAAATGTATGTAGCTGAGGGGATGAGTGAATTTTACACAAATTATAATCCGGAACTGGATCGGGTATGGATTTGCGAGGACCAGGGAAAAATGATTGGTTTTCTACTCCTTATGCATCGGCAAAATAAAACGGCACAGTTGCGTTATTTTTTTCTTGAACCGGAATACCGTGGAATTGGGTTAGGGAAAAAACTTATGATGCTTTTTATGGAGTTTTTAACGGAGAAACAATTCCGAAGCGTTTTTTTACTCACAGTTGCCCGCCAAAGTTCAGCTATTGCTCTTTATAAACGATACGGATTTTCTCTTATTGAAGAAGTTGATTCGGCAATTTTCGGAGAACCTCTCAAAGAGCAACGGTATGAACTGCATCTGAATTATAAATAGCTCAGGTGAAAATGTTTTGTTACAGTCGTGTTTTAAGTGACAATACCGAAATTTTATTGGCTTCCTAAAGTAATAAGAAGAATGCCGGCAAGAATTCCAACTAAGTATATTCCCTTTCGTTTAAGATTTAATTCGTTAAACATGAAAGCACCTAAACTAAACGTAATTAACACACTGCTTCGCCTTAGTGCTGAAAGTATTGAAATCATTGAGCCCTCAATGCTAAGTGCATAGAAATATAGAAAATCGGCAATAACCAGCGTTATTCCAATTAAAGGAATGGACCAGCGCCATTCGAACTTTGTTGTTGTTTTTCGTTTGTGGAACCAAAAGAACCCTAAAACCGGCAACAGCACTGCAACCTGGTAAAACGAAAACCATGCCTGTACGGCTATCCTGTCAATGCGTGAAATAATAAATTTATCATATAATCCGCTTATGGCGCCCAAAATTGTAGCTCCAATTATCAGGTAAATCCACTTGTTTTTTTTGAACTCAATACCTTCCAGTTTGCCTGCAGTTGAAAAAAGGTAAAAAAATACGAGGGTGAGAGAAACTCCAATCCATTGCAAAACGTTTAATCTTTCCTGAAAAATAAGTAATGCTCCTGTTAATGTCCAAAGAGGACCAGTGGCACGGATGGGAGCAAAAATGGTAACCGGTAAATGTTTCACTGCAAAAAAGGCCATCGTCCAGCTTGATACTACAATGACTGATTTTAATAGCACCTGTAAATGTTCACTTGTTGATAGAGTAGGAGAGAACAGCCCAAGATTGGTGAAGAATTCGGGAAAATATTTCGAGCCGATAACCACCGGTAAAAAAAGTGCGGTACTTGTGAGGGTTGAGAAGAATAGCACCGGCATAACCGCATTTTCATTTAGCGAAATTTTTTTGAAAATGTCATAAATGCCCAAAAATAAGGCTGAAAGGAGTCCCGCAAAAGCCCACATAAATTATTTATTGTTTTTGCAAAGATATTGCCCAACTGTCAGCCGTGAAGATTTTTGAATAAAGTTTGAGTTTTGGTAATGTATATTTAATCTCCAGATTTTTCTTTGCTTAAATATTTAAACAAATGTTTTAAAATTCTAGTTAGTTATATACCTTTATCTTATAATAATACCAACAACCTAACCTGAAACATCATGAAAAAGATAAACATTCATTTTCAAATTAAAGCTTACGCTGTAAGCAGATTCGTATTATTTTTTTTTGAAAGAGCTTCTACTGTATTAATTGGAGTTTTACTTCTGTTTGTTGTTTATGCCTGTGACGATACTGAAACTGAAGAAACTGATCCTTGCAGTGTTTTAGTTAACGGTATTTACCAGTATCCCACCGAAAACCCCGATTCTACAATGACAGCTCAGGAAATTAAAGAATATTGGGACATTCCTGAAGATGTACTTGGTTGCATTTCAACTTCAGGGCTTATTCCAAGTTGTTATAATACACATAATGTTGCTCTGATAATGTCCAAAGACGGCTATCAATCGGGGTATGAACTGGTGAAGGCATGGAACCGTGGATTTGATGAACTAGAAGGCAGGGAAGACGCTGCAACTGAACTGATTAATTTTTATAAAAATGTAACGTTTACCAATAATATTGATTACGGACTTTGTTGTTTGGAAGTAGCAATGGCACAGAATTCTGTTTTACAGCAACTTACCAGCGAGCAAAAAACTGAGCTGTTTAATCTTACTTTAGATTATTTTCCGGTAAAGAAAGAAAAATATTCCGGGGATGCATTGATTTATGAAGGAACTCCCATTATTATGGGGCGGTTAATGATGTTTGATAATTATGCACCATTTATTAGTGCCGTAGAAAGAAATGAAGAAATTTCTAATTTTATGAATGGAGAATATCATGCAAGTATAAGTTTTGAAAAGGCAGATACTATAATAAAATATACCGAAAACTATTTACAACAGATTTCGTTATAATTACCCAAAATTATTTGCTTTTCTGAACTCGTCAACGAGTTTTTTTAACCGCCTGTTTTTTGGGGCTTTGGGATAAAAATCAAAAAGAAGGTTGATTTGAAGAAAATCCTGTTGCATAGCTGTGTTCAGAAGCTCAAAAGCTTCGGGTTCATTTTTGTTTTCCAGGTATAAACTAACCAGGCGATATTTTATAATTGCCTCGTCGTTTTTCTTTAAAGCAGTTTTTAGAATCTGGATAGCATTTTCAAGTTCTTCAAATCCGAGATAAACATCTGCCCATGTTAACCATATTTCGCTATTCTCAGGTTCTAATTTTACGGCTTTTTTTAAAGCTTTAACAGCATTTTTTTTGTGGCTAAAGTCCGTATAAACTTTAGCGAGTGTTAACCAATATTCCGGATTGGAATCGTCAATCTCAAGTGCTTTTTTTACGAAAACAATACTTTCCGGATATTTTTTTTCTACCCACATAATTAATCCTACGCCAAACCAGGCTGTATCATTATCTTCATTAATGTCGATGGCTTTTTGGTAGTGTTCAGCCGATTTTGTGTAATCTTCCTGGTTTAGATAACATTCACCAATATAACAATATGCATCATCGTTTTCAGGTTCATGTTCCAGGTATTCGTAATACTTTTTTATTGCCTCCCTGTATTTTCCTGCATTGGCATAAGCATTGGCAATATTGAATAGTGCCTGATTAAATTCATCGTTTAGTACCAATGCATATTCGTATGCTTCAACCGCTTTGTCATGATTCCCTGCTTTGTTGTGAGTTATTCCCAAATTAAACCAGGTGGAATAGTTAAACGGATCAATATCCAAATATTGGTTGTAATATGAAATGCTTTTCTCGTATTCGCCCTGCTGATCACAGAAAAAACCAAGCTCATAAAGCGCCATTTCATTTTGGGGATTGGCTGTTAAAGCTTGTTCAAAATACCGAACCGCAGTTGGGATATCTCCCGACTGAATGTACGCAGTTCCAATGTGGTATAAAATATCGTCAACTTCTTTTCCAGCTGTTTTTATCGCCTTTCGAAACGAACGTCCCGCCTTGGCTTCATCACCTAAAACAAGCCACGCAGATCCTTTAATCAGATGAACATCGGGATTTGTAGATTCAACTTTCTCTACAAAATTGAGATGTTTTATTGCATCTTCGAATTTTCCTTTACTTAATAAAACCTGGGCATATTTTAAATGGAGTGTTATCGCATTTGGATGAATTTGAATTCCTTGTTCAGCAGCTATTTCAGAGGCATTGATATCTCCTTCTTCTAACAATTGCTCTACAATTCCTTCAAATTCTGAAACGTCAAAATATTTCTTGCTTCCCGAAATCAGTGAACGTTTAAATCGGTTTAGGGCTTCACTGATATCTTCCTCGCTACTAAAATTTTTCCTTTCTTCTTCGTTCATTTGCGTAACAATGAATCCGCGAAATTAATAATTCATATGAATTAACGGATAATTTTATTTTATTGATGTTGTTCTCGTAACAAATCGTTCACAGTTTTAACCGGGTTAAATGTTTCAATTGGTACCTCAACAAAAAGTGTGTTCCAGTTGCTCATCGCTCCGTTCCACAATCCCGGAAGTTCCAGTGCTTTTAATTCTTTTCCATCTTTCGATTTTTTCGAAATAAAACCAGTAGCAGGATCGGTATAATCGAGAAGATTATACTTTTCACCTTTATAATTTTTCACTGCACAAACCAGGTCAACCGGGTTAAAATGAGTAGCGTGCGAAACAATGGTTTGTTGTTGCACACTATCCGGATCGATTTGAGAACTTTCTACAACCTGCAATGAGACTGTATCATCTGGATTTTTGGCCCAGAAAGGTCCTCCACCCGGTTCTCCTTCATTTTTCACCATGCCGCAAACACGTAACGGGCGGTTATATTTTTCTTTCAGATAATAACATAATTGATCTTTCTCTGTATAATACTGGCTTTCTGCTGGTTTTGTATTTAATCTGTTTTCCAGGAAATTGGCGGCCTCGGCCAGGAAAGCATGATCAAGTGCTACCGGATGTTTTTCATTCAGCTCTTTTTGATAAAGGAATATCTTTTCCTGGTATTTTAGCAGGACTCCGGCCAGTGCTTTTTTATAGTCAATTGTGGGAGCCTTACGTTTATCTGGTACCACATTATCGATATTTTTTATAAAAATAATATCTGCATCCAAGTCATTCAGGTTTTCAATTAAGGCTCCGTGTCCACCCGGACGAAATAACAAACTTCCATCAGATTCCCTGAAAGGCTCATTCTCCAAGTCAACTGCAATGGTGTCGGTTGATGGTTTCTGCTGACTGAATGAAATAATAAAGATTACATTTAATTCTTTTTCAAATGGCTCTTTTATCTTGTCCAGAAGGTTCTCAAAAGCTTCCTGGTGTTCAGGAGAAACCGTGAAATGCAGTCTTACTTTTCCTTCCTTGTCCCGGGCATATTTTGCGCCTTCTGCTAAATGTTCTTCAAAGGGAGTCCTCTCGTTGTTTTTATATTTATGAAATTTGAGAAGCCCTTTAGGAAGTGAACCGTAATTCAGCCCTTTTTCACTTAGCAGGAAGCCCACCTGATTTTTGCATGTTTCATCCTCGTCACTCGCTATGATTCTATTTTTGAGCTCTTCGTAGAATGCAAATTTTTCAATTTCGTCAACAAATTGTTTTACCGATTTATTTTCTTTTAAAATTTCCTCGGGTGTTTTTGACGTTTCGCATTCTTTAAGAGCTGAAAAAAGTATCTTAAACATACGGCTGGCAGCGCCTGATGCAGGCACAAATTTTAAAGGCTTTAGCCCCGTTTTCAATTTTTCATCATAACGGGCAATATTTTCCTCCAGCTTTTCTTTACTGAGTTGTATAATTCCTTTGTCAACCGAGGCAGCTTCTTCTACATGCAAAAAAGGAAACCCTTTTCTGAATTTTTCGATCTGTTGATTTACAGTTTCAATATTACTGCCACGGTTTTGTATTTGTAGCTTATCTTTTTCAGAAAACATGAAGTAGTTTTTGATATTTAAAATTAAAAATAAGATCCCGGTTTTTTATACGAATAACACTTTGTGTGAATTAAAGTTTTCAAGATTTTGTTAACAGTTTGCTGAACCCATTGAACCTGAACATTTTTATTTATTTTTGACGCGGTAAATTTTTTACATATGACGGAGAAAAACTTTCCCTGGAATCATAAAAAACGTTACAATGATTTTCCAACTTACTTTAGAAATAAGTTTTCAGAGCGGGTTCAGAAAGTGTCAGTGGATGCTGGTTTTACGTGTCCAAACCGCGATGGTTCGAAAGGAAAAGGCGGATGCATTTATTGTAACAATAAAACATTCAAACCAACCTATTGTAATCTGGAAAACAGTGTAACCAGCCAAATTCAAAAAGGCATCGATTTTTTTGCGAAAAAATATAACGCTATGAATTTTCTGGCTTATTTCCAGGCTTATACAAATACGTATGCTCCGCTGAGTAATTTGCAACAACTCTACGAAGAAGCACTACAACATCCAAAAATTGTTGGATTGGTGATTTCTACCCGGCCGGATTCTGTTGATGAAAAATTACTGGACTATTTGGAAGCGTTGAGTAAGAAAACATATGTGATGGTCGAATTTGGATTGGAATCGCACCTGGATAAATCATTGAATTTGATCAATCGTGGTCATTTGTTCGCCGATTCGGTTTGGGCGCTGGAACAAACAGCGAAACGAGGAATTAATAATTGTGCACATATGATTTTGGGGCTTCCCGGTGAAACCAGAACCGATTTGTTGCAACAGGCTAAAGTAATTTCACAACTGCCGGTTAAAAACTTGAAATTGCACCAGCTTCAAATTCATAAAAGAACAGTGCTTGAGAAACAGTACCGAGAAAAACCGGAAATGTTTCATCTTTTCTCAGCAGAAGAATATATTGAACTCGTAGTTGATTATCTTGAATTGTTAAACCCTGAAGTTATTATAGAACGTTTTATTAGTCAGGCACCACCGGAAATGTTACTGGCTCCTAAATGGGGGCTCAAGAATTTTGAATTTGTGGCAAAAGTGGAAAAACGTTTAGCTGAACGAAATACATGGCAGGGGAGGCTGTATAAATAACAAATCTCAAAATTCAAACCGTAATTATAGTTTGAATTTTGAGATTTGTTGCTGTTTTTTTGTTTATTTTTTCGGCGTGTTTGACATATAAAATTTAATTTCCCCGCCATTTATTATGTCGCTATGTTTTATGGTAAGTCCGTTTAGTTCTTTTCCGTTGACTTCTACTTTTTCAACATAAACATTTTTTTTGCTTTGATTTACCGCATCAATAACTAACGTATTCCCGTTTGGTAAGTGGAGTGTCGCTTTTTTTACCATCGGGCTACCAATTGAATATTCGTCAGATCCAGGCAAAACAGGGTAAAAGCCAAGTGAACTAAAAATATACCAAGCGCTCATTTGTCCGGCATCGTCGTTTCCGCACAATCCGTTTACTTTGTTGCTATACATTGTTTCCACAATCATGCGTACACGTTCCTGCGTTTTCCATGGCTGGTTGGTCCAGTTATAAAGGTATGGAATGTGATGTCCGGGCTCATTTCCCTGAACAAAATTCCCGATAATTCCGTCACGTGTAATATCTTCGTTTTTTTCGATATATTTTTCAGCAATTTCTGTTGTGAAAATCTCGTCTAACGATTGAGCAAATTTTTCTTTTCCTCCCATCATTTCTACCATTGTGTCAATTTCCTGAGGAACATATAATCCGTAGTTCCAGGCATTTCCTTCGATAAAACCCTGTCCGTGAGTATCCATTGGATCGAAGTTTTTACGCCATTCGCCATTTCTGAGTTTTGGCCTCATAAAGCCAATTTCCCTGTCGTAAACATTTTTATAATTTTCCGAGCGTTTCATATACTCATTATACAATTCCGTTTTACCCTGTTTCTTTGCTATCTGTGCAATACACCAGTCATCGTATGCATATTCCAACGTTAACGAAACGGAATAATCGCTACCTTCTTCGGAAACATAACCATTTTTTACATATTCATCAATCCCGTTAAAGTAGCCAACATTTGATGTGCTAATACAAGCTTCCAGTGCTTTATTGAGGTCGGCATCTGTATTTCCTTTTGCTATTGCATCGGCAATTACTGAAACCGCGTGGTAGCCAATCATACACCAGTTTTCGTTTGCATAATGGCTCCAAACAGGTAACATGTGGTGGACACTTTGTTCCTGGTGTGCCAGCATCGATTTTATCATGTCGTTATTCCGCTGAGGATGAAGGATATTGAACAGCGGGTGCAGTGCCCGGTAAGTATCCCACAACGAAAAAACGGTGTAATTGGTAAAACCTTCACTCTGGTGAATATTTTGATCCAGTCCCATATACTGTCCGTCAACATCTTCATAAAGAATTGGGCTTAACATGCTGTGATACATTGCTGTGTAAAACGTTTCTTTTTCTTCTTGTGTAATGGTTTCTACTTCTACTTTATTGAGTTCTTTATTCCATTTTTGACGTGCTTCATTTTTAATCTTTTCAAAGTCCCATCCGGGAATTTCTGCTTTGAGGTTTTTTATTGCTCCATCAGTACTTACCGGAGAAAGCGCAAATTTGATTTTAATCTTTTCGTCCTTTTTTGTTTTGAAATTGAAGTAAGCACGAATATTTCTTCCGGCCATTTCCGGAAAGTTTTCTGCCTCATTAAACCTGCGGTAAAATCCGTTATAAGTAGGTTTATCATATTTTTTATGACCATAACTTTCAAACGGTTTTGAGAATTCCATAGCAAAATATTCTGTGCGGGTTCTTGCCCATCCTTTTGTCTGCCGGAATCCGGTAACCAACGAATCGTTTTCTACACGAAGGAAAGTCCATACATTTTTTTCGTCGTAATTATAGATGTTGTACACTAAATCAAGAATGATGTGTGCGTCATCCGATTCAGGGAAAGTGTACTGATGAAAACCAACACGGTCGCTGGCTGTTAACTCTGCTTTAACGTTGTAATCGTCGAGTTGGACTTTATAATATCCTGGCTCAGCGGTTTCTGAATTGTGTGTGAACTGTGAATGATAGCCACTGCCTGGTTTTTCCGCTTCGCCTGGTTCCAGTGTTAAATTTCCGGTAGTTGGCATCACCAAAAAATCGCCAAGATCTGAGTGGCCAACACCGCTGAAATGTGTGTGCGCAAATCCAAAAATAGTATTGTCGTCGTATTGATAACCCGAACAATACCGATACGCATCGGGGTTGTATTTTCCATCAATAGAATAGGGTTCTTCGTTGGTTTCAGGGCTTAACTGAACCATTCCAAAAGGTGTTGTTGCTCCGGGGTAGGTATGCCCCATATTTTTTGTTCCCACCATGGGGTTTACATATTGTGCCAAATCAGTTATAGATGAATCCTTTTTAACATCTTGTGAATTTTTTTGAACCGGGTTCTGACAGGAAAATAATAAAACAGTCGTAACAACAACCAGCAGCAGTTTTCTCATTTCAATAATTTTTGTTTTTTCGATTATAAATGCAACGTTTATTTCACAGGCCGGAGTGCAAATGTAGTATTTTTGGAAATGCAAGGGGCACAAAACAAAAAGATGTTTTGGTGGAACGGTAGCCTGTTATTTTGATTCTGAAAGAATCTTTTCAATATTTCCCGTCAGTTGATCAATCTGTTTTTTAGAGATGATGAGCGGTGGCATAAAACGAAGTGTATTAAATTTATGTCCTGTGATAAAACCCGTAGCAAAAAGCCGGCTATGTATGTTTTCTGCCTTTATATTTTGGTGGAATTCAATTGCCAGCATCATTCCACGGGCTCTTATTTCTTTTATTTTATTCCGATTTGCGGTTGCGATTTTGTCCAGTTTATTTTTGAAATAGATACCGGTTTCGGCACCTTTTTCAATTTGTTTTTTTTCTTCCATTATTCTGAAAACTTCTAAAGCAATAGCGCAACCCAGCGGATCATTTTGATGTGATTGAGCATAACGGAAAGGTGCATTCTCAAATTGTCTGGCAATTTCTTCTGAAACAGAAACAGCACTTACCGGATATCCGTTTCCAAGACCTTTACCGGTGGTTACAATATCTGGTAAAATATTGTAGTGCTGAAAACCAAACCATTTTCCGGTACGGCCCATTCCTGTCGTTACTTCATTGGCAATTACAATTACGTCTTTTTCTTTTGCCTGTTTTACCAATTCCTGAATAAATTGAGAATCGGGAAATTTAATAATTCCCATTGACGCCCCTCCCGTTTCTATTACAAGCGCCGCAATCTGGCTGAAATCGATATCTTGAATTGCTGGGATATCGTTGAAAGAGATGGTAATTAGATAGTTGTTTTTAGGTGAGTTTTGCCCGTGTCCATAAGCGCTGAGGTATGAGATGTCTGTTGTGAGAATTTTGTCCCGACTTGTAATTTGCCTGGCCAGAGTAATGGCCAGATTTACTGCTTCCGACCCAGAACTTAGGAATACACTTTTCCCATTATTTAATCCGGTTTTTTGATTCAGTTTTTCTGATAGGTTTTCAGCTAATTGATTTTTAAAAAAGTACCCCTGATGAATTGATTTCTTTAGTTGCGTTTTAATCGTTTTGTTAATATCCGGATGATTATGTCCCAGATTCGTGCACCAAACCCCCGATTCAAAATCGATGTATTTTTTCCCCTCGGAGTCATATAAAAAACAACCTTCTGATTTATCGAGGTATTTTTCAAAAGGTGTATAAAATGAGATAATCATATTTTTTAGGACAAATTATATCTGGTTTCCTTTGATAAATAGAAGCAAATATAAATCTTTCCATTCTTTCAAATGTTTTTTTGATCTGTAAATGAAATATTTTTATTACGATATTATTCCGGGCTTCTTTCGGTTTATTGGAATTTATTTTGGCTCGTCCCTCGTTTTGAATTTAAACTTGACCGGTTTAATTTTTTTATTCTCGAACATTATTTGCAGGTTTCTGTAATTGAAGAATCTGGTTGGATCCAAAAACAGTAAACAAATAACATACATAATTAACTCCTAAGTTTGTTATTCAGGGTTTTCTGTTTTAATCTGGAAATAAATACAGATTAAGATAACTGTTTATTGGGAAATATTAGAATTTGTAAAGGTATTTACTTTTTGCTTCTTTTTTATTAATGCTTTCGTGTACGGTCTTCAATAACTACCAGCCGGTATTTTTCACCATGCATTATCACCCGATGTGTGTCAATGTGCAAGTGTTTTGTTACCGTTTTATTGTGGATATAAAATTCGCGGATTAGTGCTACTTCAGAAAGGTTTCCACCAGAAAGTAATTCGCGCATCTGGCACTTCTTACAAAATTTACTGTCGCTGGTAATTTTATTTCCTCTTTCCGTACATCCCATTATTTCACAAAATTCATGTTCCAGGATATCTCCTTTATCACTTTTGGTTAGTTTTTGAAACGACTTATTGAAATATCTGACCTTCAAATCCTGATCGGTTAAGAAAATAGCCTGGGGATGGTGCTCTATAAGTTGATTTACCAGGTCGTTTGCCTCTTCAATTCGTACAAATTCAAGTCGCATGGCAGTAAGTATTAATGAGTTATTTTTATGTGCCTGAATGAATGCTGTAACAGTTAATTCATCTTTGGCATATGGAAATTAGCAATAAAATCAGAAATTTCAATGGAACATGTTTTAGAATCTAAAAATAATGTCAGCTATAATATGTTTAAGTGTTAGCTGACCCAAATACGCGTTTCAGAATATCGGTTACGCGTGCAGCCGGGTCTTCGCGTATTTGTTTTTCCTGTTGTTCTATTTTTAGGAAAAGGCCATCGAGCGCTTTTTGTGTAAGGTATTCATCCAGGTTTGTTTCAACAGATTCAAAACCGGCAATTTTCCCAACCATTGAATTTGCTACTTCATTCCATTTTCCAGTAAGCAAATCCCAGCTTTGTGCGGTAGATATGTTTCCCACCAGCTTTTTATCAATTGATGCTTTTATTTTTGGGCGGTATAATGCAAAAAGTTGATCATAAGTAGTTTGGTGTAAGTATTGTGTTGCGGCATTATCAGAACCTTTCAAAATGCCAATAGCATCAGTAATAGTCATACTTTTTATACTGTTTACAAAAATAGGCTTGGCTTCGGAAACGGCGTCTTCTGCAGCCCGGTTAATACTGAGTATTGCATCATCAACCAGCTTTTGTCCTCCGGGAATTTTGCTGATATTCCCGACAATTGCATCTGCTTCCGGTGGCAACAGAATTTTCACCATCTGATCTTTATAATAACCGTCGGTAACACCTAAAATATCAACCGACTTATTTGTCCCAACCACAAGTGCTTCTTTTAACCCGGCAACAATTTCAGTGCGCGTCAGCGATTGTCCCTGGCCATCTCCGAGAGTTTGCTGTGCAATTTGAGATAGTTCTGCACAGGAAGTAAAAAGAAATAGGAATATGCCACCTTGTAATATTTTTATTTGTTTCATCTCCGACTTTTTTTTGTAATGAAGGTACAACGGGAAAAACCGGTTTTGGTTTACTTTTTAAATAACTTTTTCGCTAAATCCATTCTTCCTTTTGCTTCCAGATCCTTTTTGATTGAATTTTTAAACTCATTTTTATACCAGAAGAAGAATTGTCGTTGGGTTTCCTTGTCGTGTTTATTTTTAGCCGTGTATATTTTTTCCATAGTGTATGGATGGTATCCTGAATAATAGACTACTGTTGCCAGCGTCATTGGTGTTGGTGTAAAATCCTGTACTTGTTCCAGCCTGAAATTCATTTGCTTGGTACGAATTGCTAAATCGGCCATGTCTTCCGATTTACTTCCCGGATGGCTGGATATAAAATAGGGGATCAACTGCTGGTTTAGGTTTTCCTCTTTATTTATTTGGTTGAACTCTTCGTTTAGCTTTTCAAATAATTTAAAAGAAGGTTTTCGCATAAATTTCAATACTTCATCTGACGAATGCTCCGGCGCCACTTTTAACCGTCCTGAAACATGGTGTTTTACAATTTCACGTAAATACTCTTTGTTACTTTTATCGGTTTCTTCATTGCCTGTCTTTTCGAGAATCATGTCGTACCGGATACCACTTCCCACAAACGCCTTTTTAATTTTGGGATTTTGCCGAACCTTCCGGTATAAATCAAGCATTGGTTTATGGCTAGTGTCGAGGTTTTTACAAATTGCAGGAAAAATACAGGAAGGGCGTTTACATTTTCTGCATATTTCTTCGTGAATCCCTTTCATTTTATACATGTTAGCAGAAGGGCCTCCCAAGTCTGAGATATAACCTTTAAAATCGGGCATTTCAGTTACTTTTTCTACCTCTTTTAAAACCGATTTTTCTGAACGGCTGGCGATAAATTTTCCCTGGTGTGCCGAAATCGTACAAAATGTACATCCGCCAAAACATCCCCGATGAATATTTATAGAATGCCTGATCATTTCGTAAGCCGGAATTGTCTCTTTTCCGTTGTAACGGGGGTGGGGAAGACGGGTGTATGGCAGGTCGTAAACACGATCGATTTCTTTTTCCTTAAATGTAGGCCATGGCGGATTTACCACAATTTTGCGGCTGCCAATTCTTTGAACCAGCTTCTTTGCCTCCATTTTATTCGACTCTTCTTCAATATGCATGAAATTCCGGGCAAATGTTTTCCGGTCTTCCACACATTCTTCATGTGATGCCAGTTCCAGCTCATCCCAGTTTTTTTTGGTTGCATATTCGTCGTCAGCGTTTACTAAAAATGAAGTTTGCGGAATAGTTGTTAAATTTTCAACAGGAACACCTTTTTTTACCAGGCGGGCAAATTCAATAATCGATTTTTCCCCCATACCGTAGAAAAGTATGTCTGCCTTTGAATCAACCAAAATTGATGGCATCAATTTATCGGACCAATAATCGTAATGTGTAACCCGGCGTAACGAAGCTTCAATTCCTCCAATAACCAACGGAACATCCGGGTAAAGTTTTTTCAGGATGTTGGAATAAACGATTGTGGCATAATCGGGGCGCTGACCAGATTTACCTCCGGGGGTGTAAGCGTCGTTGCTGCGTTTTCTTTTTCCCGCCGTGTAATGGTTTACCATTGAATCCATGTTTCCCCCGGTAACGGCAAAAAACAGCCGGGGCCTTCCCAGTTTTTTAAAATCACGCAAATCATCCTTCCAGTTGGGTTGCGGGACAATGGCAACACGCAATCCTTCTGCTTCCATAACACGGCCTATTACCGCTGCTCCAAACGAAGGATGATCAATATAAGCATCGCCTGTAAAAAGTATCACATCGATATCGCTCCACCCCAGTTGCTTTATCTCTTTTTTCGATGTGGGTAACCATTGGTTACTTTCTGTTTGAATATGGCTCATATCCGCTTTTTATCATTCTAACAAATAAAACGGTTTTTTGATGAAAAAATGTAAAAATCGTGTAATTTGGAAATTTTGATCATCTCTTTCGTCTTATTTATATGATTTTCAGTAAAGATAATTTTTCAAAAACAGTATAAAATGGTTTTGTAAGGATAAAAAACAAAAATTGAAAAAACATTCTATTTTTGTATTTTTATTTCGGTTGGGTTTTTGTTAACCGTAATGCAGCTATAAATGGAATTATTAAAACCTAAGGACATTTTTAAGGCTCGTCCTGCATTGACATTACTTGGCGGTGAATATTTTGCTAAGTTTCTAATGTATATTCTCCGTTTTAACAAATTAAATAAAATTTACAGTCAGATAGCTGAAAAGCATGGCCTTGATTTTATTGACGAGGTTATTAGAAGCTTTGAATTTAATATTGAATCTGATGAACATGAGTTGAAACGAGTCCCTGAAAAAGGACCTGTTATAATTGTTTCTAATCATCCGTTTGGTGGGCTTGATGCGTTAATTCTTATAAAATATTTATCGATGGTTCGTAGCGATGTGAAAGTCATGGCAAACTTTCTGTTGCAAAAAATTGAACCAGTTTCCAATTATTTTATTGCTGACAATCCATTTAAAAAAGATAATGTTCAGAGTGGTTTTTCAGGAATGAAACAAGCTGTTTCGCATTTACAAAACGAGGGTGTGTTGTGTTTATTTCCTGCCGGCGACGTTAGTACTTATGGTACTTTCGACAGTGCTACTGACCGTATATGGCAATTTCCGGTGGTGAATTTTGTGAAAAAGGCCAGAGTACCCATTGTACCTGTACTTTTCCAGGGAACCAACAGCAGGCTGTTTCATATTCTGGCAAAGATTCATCCTTCGTTACGCCAGGTACGGCTTCCTTCTGAATTATTGAGCAAAAAGCACAAAAACATAAAAATAAGAATTGGCAATCCGATAAAAGTTGAGGAACAGGATCGTTTTAGCGATGTTTATCAGTTTGGACGGTTTGTAAGGGCAAAAACCTATAGCATGGAATCGAACATTGAAGTGAAACGTTTCTTCAATTATTCCATGAACCCGCAACCTAAACCAGAAGCTATTATTGACCCTGTTCCACAGGATAAGATTATAAAAGAAATTCAGAAAATTAAGCAGGATTATACCCTTTTTAATCTCAAGAATTATACGGCATATTGTGCGCCTTCGAAAGAAATTCCAAATATTTTGAACGAAATCGGTCGGCTACGCGAGATTACGTTTCGCGATGTTGGCGAAGGTACTAACCAAAGTATCGACATTGATGAGTTTGATTTATACTACAACCAGATGTTTATTTGGGATGAAGATGAGCAGAGGCTGGTTGGTGCTTACCGGATTGGATTGGGGAAGGATATTTTAAGACAGTACGGCAAACGTGGTTTTTATCTTCAGACGCTTTTCCGAATTGACGATGAGTTTAAACCAGTTCTAAATGAAAGCCTTGAATTAGGGCGCTCGTTTGTAATAAAAGAATACCAGCGAAAACCGATGCCCTTGTTTTTATTGTGGAAAGGAATCCTGTACTTTTTGCTGAAAAATCCGGAGTATCGTTACTTAATAGGACCGGTGAGCATTAGCAACAATTATTCTAAGATTTCAAAAGACCTGATAATCCGGTTTATAATGTCGAACCACCTGAATTGGAAGATGGCGCAACATATTAAACCGCGGAAAGGCTATAAATTCAAAAGTAACAATCCTGATATCAACATTCTGATGGAAAATATGGAGCGTGATATTAACCGCCTCGATAAAACCATAGGCGATTTGGATGAATTAAATTCAGGACTGCCGGTTCTGTTGAAAAAATATATTAAACTGAATTCTAAAATTATTGGTTTTAATGTTGATCCAAAATTTAATAATTGCCTCGACGGATTGATTGTACTGGATGTTTACGACGTACCGAAAAGCACCATTGAGTCACTTTCAAAAGAAGCCAACGACGGATCGATCCTGGAACGTTTTTATACCAATAGAGAATAGCTTCGTAATTCTTTACCTGTAAAATAACAGCGGCTACTTAATACGCATACATTTTTTCCCTCAGTTCATGAATCCGGTCATCCGAAATGTAATCGTCATAATCCATCAGTTTGTCGATAATCCCATTAGGGGTTAATTCAATAATCCGGTTACAAACGGTTTGGATAAATTCATGGTCGTGCGACGACATAAAAATGTTTCCCGGATATTTTATCAGATTATTGTTAAATGCCTGGATTGACTCTAAATCGAGGTGGTTTGTAGGTGTATCCAAAATTAAAGCATTGGCTCCGGTTAGCATCATTTTCGCAATGATGCAGCGCATTTTTTCACCTCCGGAAAGCACGTTTACTTTTTTATAAATTTCTTCGCCGGCAAAAAGCATTTTCCCCAACTGTCCGCGAATAAATATTTCGGTAGTGTCACTGGTAAACTGGCACAACCAGTCGAAAAGTGTCATTTCACTATCGAAGTATTCTGAATTATCAAGCGGCAAATAAGCCGTGGTAATAGTTTGTCCCCACTGATACGAACCAGTTTCCGGTTCTTTTTTCCCTGCAATAATTTCAAAAAAGGCAGTCATTGCTCTGGAATCTCTGGAAAGGAAGACGATTTTTTCATCCTTTTCGGCTTTAAAATCAACATCTCTGAAAAGTAATTTCCCATCTACACTTGCGCTGAGCCCGTTTACTTCCAGAATTTGATTCCCTGCCTGGCGATCTGGTGAGAAAATTATCCCGGGATATTTTCTGGTTGATGGTTCTATATCTTCAACATTCAGTTTTTCCAGCATTTTTTTGCGGCTGGTGGTTTGTTTCGATTTGGCCACATTAGCGCTAAAACGCGAAATAAACTCCTGTAATTCTTTCTTTTTTTCTTCTGCCTTTTTGTTTTGCGCTTTTTGTTGCCTTAACGCCAATTGGCTGCTTTCGTACCAGAAACTGTAATTTCCTGCAAAAAGTTTGATTTTACCATAGTCGATATCTACCGTTTGTGTACTGATTGCATCCAAAAAGTGGCGGTCGTGGGAAACTACCAACACTGTATTTTCGTAGTTGGACAGATAATTTTCAAGCCACTGAACGGTTTCCAAGTCGAGGTCGTTTGTAGGCTCATCGAGCAAAAGGTTGTCCGGATTTCCAAAAAGCGCCTGTGCCAAAAGCACCCTTACTTTTTGTTTCCCGTCCATATCTTTCATTTGTGTATAATGGAATTCCTCTTTTATCCCGAGATTACTGAGTAGCATCGCCGCATCGTTTTCTGCATTCCAGCCTCCCATGTTGCCAAAGATTTCTTCCAGTTCGGCAGCTTTCATGCCATCTTCTTCCGAAAAATCAGGTTTGTTATACAGCGCATCTTTTTCCTGCATTAAATCCCACATTTGGGTATGTCCGCGTAAAACGGTATTCAGAACCGTAAATTCGTCGAATGCAAAGTGATCCTGGCTTAACACAGAAAGACGCTCTCCCGGTCCAAGCGAAATGCTTCCGGTAGTAGCATCAATTTCTCCTGAAATAGCTTTCAGAAAAGTAGATTTTCCGGCACCGTTGGCACCAATAACTCCATAGCAGTTTCCAGCGGTAAATTTCATATTTACATCCTGAAATAAAACGCGTTTCCCAAACTGTATCTTTAAATTTGCAACTGTAATCATAATTCAATTCGTTTTCCTGACTATTTTCCGAAAAAGGCTGCAAACCTAAAAATTAATTCAGACTAAACAGAAAATTTTACCGAAAATAAGAGATGATAACTGATTTGTTAACAGAGAATTGTTTAAAGATGATTTCGTTTAATCTTCAGGAAATATTTTTTTAACACGGCCAACTTCACCTGTTTCGAGCATAACTTTAATACCGTGAGGGTGATTCGCAGAGTTGGTGAGAATCCGTTTTACAATGCCATCGGTTAATTCACCGGTTCGCTGATGATGTTTTTGTACGATTTCAACTTCATCGCCAATGTGAATATTTTTTCGTAAGCGTCCGTCTGTCATCTCGTTTAATGTTTATTTTTTAAATATAAGTTACTATCGCCATAACTTAAAAAACGGAAATTGTTTTTAAGTGCATAATCGTAAATATCTTTCCATTTTTCTCCCAGAAAGGCGCTGATTAAAAGCAGTAATGTACTTTGTGGTTGATGAAAATTAGTAAACATTCCGCTGATGATTTTAAAATCGTAGCCAGGCAAAATAATGATTTGTGTAGAAAACTGAATTTCTTCCCGCTTTGAATTTGCCAGGTAATTGAGGATATTTTGCAGGGCTTTTCGCGTGGTTATCGCCGCTTTTTTCTCATAAGGTTCCCATTGAAGTACTTCAGGAAAATCGGTAGTAAATGTATTGTTTTCTAGCTGAAGTCCAATCCAGTACAGACTTTCGAGCGAACGAACAGATGTTGTTCCTACTGCAATTATATTTTCAGGCTTGTCAATAAATTCTTTAATAATATGTTTTGTAATGATAACCTGCTCGTGATGCATGGTGTGCCCTTCGATGGTAACCGATTTCACCGGCTGAAAAGTTCCGGCGCCAACATGCAATGTAATTTCTTTGGTTGCAATATTTTTTCTAGCTAATTGAGATATAACTTTCTCTGTGAAGTGCAACCCTGCCGTGGGAGCTGCCACCGAACCATCGATTTTTGCATAAACGGTTTGGTAGGTTTTTTCGTCCGATTCTTCGGTGTTGCGGTTTAAATATGGCGGAATGGGAAGTTGCCCGATGTGTTCAATAATTTCAGAGAAGTGGAAATTGCCGTTCCAGCTAAATTCAATCCAAAATGAATTCCCTTCCTGTGCTTTTTTTTCTGCGCAGAGGGTAACAGATTTTTTTTTAATTTCAAATGTATTTTTGAGAATTCCTGTTTTCCATTTTTTTGAATTTCCAACCATACATTTCCAGGTTGTTTTTTCCGTTTGTTGGAAAGAGATTTGGTAATCAGCTGGTTCAACCGGCTCCAAACAAAATATTTCGATTTTTGCCCCTGTTTCTTTTCTGAAAAATAAGCGGGCATGAATCACCCGTGTGTTGTTAAAAACCAGTTGCGTATTTTGGGGCAAATAGTCACCGCAATTTTCAAAAATATCTTCTTCTATTTTTTCTTCTTTCCAAACCAGAAGTTTTGATTTGTCGCGTTCGCTCAGAGGATATTTTGCAATGCGTTCTTCCGGAAGATTGTACGTGAAATCAGCAATTTTTATGTTTTTGTATGGATTCAAATTTTTCTTTTTTGTAGGGGCAAAAGTAGTATTTTTTCTCTGCTCGAATTTTGTTTGCTGAATGAAATACTGTAACCTCATTTTTTTAATTGTACTTTTGCAGAAAATTTTAGGAAAATGGTAAAAATAGGAGATAAAGTACGTTTTTTAAATGATGTTGGCGGGGGAGTAGTTACGGGGTTTATAAATAAAACTACGGTGAATGTGGAAGGACAAGACGGTTTTGAAATTCCGTACCCGATTTCTCAACTGGTGAATATTAGTGAGGCAGAACGTATTGAAAAAGGAATTGTTGCTGAACCGGAACCGGAGAAAATTACGGAGCCGGTGACGCCTGAGCGTGAGCCAGAGAAGAAGGAAGGAATGAAATTGGCAGGAAAAACATCGCCCGATTTTTATTTCTGTTTTGTCCCCGATGATTCAAAGAATCCGCTGGCTGGAGAAACTCGTTTGGTTTTGGTAAACGACAGCAATTTTTCCTTATTATATCATTATTCACATTATAGAAATGAAAAATATGAATTGGTGAAATATGGTTCAGTTCAAGCCAATTCAAAAATCGATTTGGAAACTATCGACCAGAGCGATTTAACTGATTTGCCTGATTTTGTTTTTCAGATACTTTATTTTCACGATGGCGAAAAGGAATTGCATCAACCTGTGGCAAAGAGGTTTAAAGTTTCTCCGGTGAAATTCTATAAAGAAAAGAGTTTTCAGCCCAACGTTTTTTTTAGAAAAAATGCAATGATTCTGCAAATTACACCCAGCGCTTTGGTTGTGGAATTAGATAAACTTACGGACGATGATTTGCAAAAAGTAGTACAGGCGAAAGAAAATGCCGTGCCGGAACAAAAGATACAAAAAAGAAAACCGGCTGATACAGTTGAAGTCGATTTGCACATTCAGGAACTATTGGATGATTCCACCGGACTGAGTAACCGCGAGATTTTGGAAATCCAGTTGGAAAAGGTTGAGTCCGAAATGAATGATGCTATCCGGTCACATGTAAAACGGATTGTATTTATCCATGGGCTGGGACAGGGCGTTTTAAAACAGGAGGTTGCCAAATTGCTTCAGGCAAAATTTCCCCGATTTTACTTTCAGGATGCTTCGTTTAAAGAGTACGGATACGGTGCTACGATGGTGATGTTGAAAAGAGGTTGAAATGTTTCAGGTTACAGGTTTCATATTTAAAAGTTAAACATGAAACCTGTAACTCGAAACTAATTCTTATTTTTGCAGCGGCAGGCCGCTTTATCGGGCTGGCAATTATGCCGGTCAGGAAAGTCCGGGCAACACAGGGCACCGTGCTTCCTAGCGGGAAGATCTTTGAAAGGGGATAGCAACGTAACAGAAAATAACCATCTTCGTCAACTGGCGGAGGAACGGGTGAAAAGGCGAGGTAAAAGCTCACCGTGGTTGTGGCAACACAGCCAGCCGTACGTCTGACGGGTTGCAAGGCCATGTATATCCTGGTAGTTTGCCGCTGTTGCGGTACTGCGAAGCTGCCCGCTTCGCTTCTCTTCGCACAAGGAAATCAGGAGGGGTAGGCTGCAGGACTCCGGTAGTGATGCCGGAGCGAGATAAATGATAAAGGCTCCCGAGTTTTCGGGATGACAGAACCCGGCTTACAGGCCTGCCATTTTTTTTAATCCCTGTTCAGGTTTTAATTATAAAACGAATTATACCACTTTACAAATTCCCCGATTCCTTTTTCCAGGGAAGTGTTGGGTGAATAGCCAAAATCTTTTTGTAATTCGCTTACGTCGGCATATGTTTTATACACATCACCGGGTTGCATATCGTAATATTCTTTTTTTGCCTCCTGCCCTAATGCTTTTTCGATGGTTTCAATAAAATCCATCAGTTTTACCGGCGTCGAATTTCCAATATTATAAACTTTGTAAAGCTCCTGGCTCTCGATTTCTGGCTCTTTAGTCTTGTTTAAAATCTTTACAATTCCTTCAACAATATCGTTGATGTAGGTGAAATCGCGATACAAATCACCATGATTAAAAATTTTAATCGGATTACCTGATAAAATATTTTTTGTAAATGAAAAGTAAGCCATGTCGGGGCGTCCCCATGGGCCATAAACCGTAAAAAAGCGAAGTCCGGTAGTTGGAATTCCATACAAATGACTGTATGTGTGAGCCATCAACTCGTTGCTTTTTTTTGTGGCAGCATATAAACTTACCGGATTATCTACAAAATCAGAAGTTGCAAGTGGCATTTTCTTGCTGTTGCCATATACGCTTGAAGAACTGGCATACACAAGGTGTTGGATATTATTGTGGCGACAAGCTTCAAGAATATTTGCAAAACCAACGATATTACTTTGGATGTAAGCCATTGGGTTCTCAATACTGTAACGAACACCTGCCTGAGCTGCCAGGTTACAAACTAAATCAAACTTTTCTGTTTTGAAGAGTTTGTTGATTTGATCCTGGTCTTCCAGGTTTATCCTGTAAAAAGAATAATTTGGATTTTTTGAACTGACTACTTTTTTATGCCAGTTTTGAGCTTCCTCCGAAATCCCTGCCTCTTGTAAACGTGCAAATTTTAATTCAATAGGGTAGTAGTTGTTAATGTTATCGATACCTACTACTTCCATGCCTTGTTTCAGTAATTTCTCAACAAGGTGAAACCCAATAAATCCGGCGGTCCCGGTGATTAGTATTTTCATTGTTGTCGCCTTTTTTTCTGACAGAAAAACGGGAATGTAATTTTTTATTGCCCTTTTAGTACAAAAAATTTTGTTTTCTACCGAGCCGGGAAAATTTTATTTGATGAAAGATAATCCAGAATCCTGTCAATGTTAATGTTGTTTTCTTCCGGTTTGAAAACCAGTTGGGCATCTTCGGGTTTTTCATATTCTAAATCAACACCGGGAAGATTTTCAATTTCTCCTTTTTCAGCTTTTTCGTACAATTCAGGTTTGTTTGTTTTGCAGTAATCCAGGGTTGCATCCATATACAGCAGATGGAAACGTTCTTCTCCAATAATCTGAGCAATTTGTTTGCGCAGTGAATCGTTCCTCGAAATAAATGAGCAGATGGTAATAATACCCTGATCGT
The DNA here is from genome assembly GCA_963677235.2 of uncultured Draconibacterium sp. GTDB lineage: Bacteria > Bacteroidota > Bacteroidia > Bacteroidales > Prolixibacteraceae > Draconibacterium. The sequence continues at coordinate 1,015,177 of CAXXPP010000001.1, forward strand.
TTAATATTTTACTTATGTGAGCGACACGTCGCAGGTGTTCCGCACGGTCTGCGGGTGAAAAATCGAGTTCCTTATTCAAGCCCGTTCTTAGTGAGCTGCCGTCGAGAAGGACTGCTGTTGCTCCGTTTTCAAATAATTTTTTTTCTAAGCTGAATGCCAGCTCGTTTTTTCCTGAACCATGTAATCCTGTAATCCAAATGGTTTCTCCTTTTTGGTTCAGTTTCTTTTGTCGTTCTTCAATAGTTATTAATGATTTCCCTTCTGCAATTTTTTCTTTGTCGCCATTGCTTATTCTGGTGGGCAGTTCTTTACTGCTCAATTTGTCGATAATCATTCCAACAGCACAGGTATTGTGTGTCACCGGATCAATCAGGATAAATGAACCCGTTTGACGGTTCTTTTTATAAGGGTCGAAAAATAATGGTTTTGTGGTTGTAATTACCACCCGTCCAATTTCGTTCAATTTAAAATTTTCAATATTCGATTTTTCCAGGGTGTTTACATCAATTTTGTAACGAATTTGGTCAATCTTAGCTTTGGTGTTATTGTTGGCATGTTTTATATAAAACTGCGTGGAAAGATCCATCTCATTTTCATCCATCCATACGAGCATGGCTTCAAAATGACGTTCAACACGAGGTCTGTTGTCCGGGTGTACAAGCATGTCGCCACGCGAAATATCAATTTCATCTTCCAGCGTAACCGTTACCGACTGTGGAGGGAAAGCGTAATCGAGCTCTCCGTCGTAGGTTACAATCGATTTTACTTTTGATGTTTTTAATGAGGGGAGTACCAATATATCATCACCTTTTTTTATAATTCCGGATGCTACTGAAGTTGAAAAGCCGCGGAATTTAATATCGGGGCGAAGTACAAACTGAACCGGGTAACGAAGATCGTTAAAGTTACGGTCGCTGCTAATATGAACGGTTTCCAAAAATTCAAGCAAACTACTGCCGTGGTACCATGGTGTACGTTTCGAAGTCTCAACTACATTATCTCCTTTTAGTGCTGAAAGTGGAATGAAGTGAACATCAGGAATATCAAGTTGTGCTACAAAAGTTTCATAATCTTTCCTGATTTTTTCAAACACTTCCTGACTGAAGTTTACCAAATCCATTTTGTTAACGGCCACAACAACATGTTTAATTCCCAGGAGATTGGCGAGGTAGGTATGGCGCTTTGTTTGCGTAATTACTCCGTACCTGGCATCAATCAGGATAATCGCAAGGTTGGCGGTTGAGCCTCCGGTTATCATGTTCCGGGTATATTGCTCGTGTCCGGGAGTGTCGGCAATAATAAATTTTCTTTTGGCGGTGGAAAAATAACGATAAGCCACATCAATTGTAATTCCCTGTTCGCGTTCGGCTTTTAATCCGTCCAGGAGAAGGGCATAATCAATATCTTCCCCCGCATGACCAACACGTTTGCTGTCGCGTTCCAATGCTGCAAGCTGATCTTCATACAACATTTTACTGTCGAACATTAAGCGCCCGATAAGTGTAGATTTACCATCATCTACTGATCCTGCAGTTAATAAACGAAGGAGATCCTTTCTTTGGTCCTGATCAAGAAATTCTTTTATATTGAGTTTTGAATCTGTCATTTTATTTTGTTTTTCTGCTATCCCGATGATTTTTGGAAAGAATCTGTTTTTGTAATTTGATTTTTTTTCGAATCACACGAAATAGCGATAAAATAATTGGAATTTTATTCCTAAAAATACCCTTCTCTTTTCTTTTGCTCCATACTGGCTTCCTGGTCGAAATCGATAACGCGTGTTGTTCTTTCAGAAACGGTAACGGTCATCATTTCTTCTACAATTTTTTCTATGGTATCGGCTTCCGAGTCAATAGCGCCTGTTAACGGGTAGCACCCCAGGGTACGAAACCTTACTTTACGCATTTTTGCTTTGTCGCGTAATTCTTTAGGCATACGTTCGTCATCGACCATAATCAGGCTTCCGTCAATGTCAACAATCGGGCGTTCTTTTGCGAAATACAAGGGAACAATAGGAATATTTTCCAGGCGTATGTACTGCCAGATGTCCAGCTCTGTCCAGTTCGAAATTGGAAAAACACGAATGGACTCTCCTTTGTGAACTTTTGCGTTATAAATGTTCCACAATTCAGGACGCTGGTTTTTGGGATCCCACTGGTGAAATTTATCACGGAAAGAAAAGATTCGTTCTTTTGCCCGCGATTTTTCTTCGTCCCTCCGTGCTCCACCAAAAGCAGCATCGAATTTGTATTTATTTAGTCCGGCAAGCAAAGCCTGCGTTTTCATTACATCGGTGTGTACCTTACTTCCGTGAGTAAAAGGGCCAATTCCTTTTTTAAAGCCCTCCATATTGGAATGCACAATCAGGTCCCAGCCTTTTTCTTTGGCATAATTGTCGCGAAATTCAATCATTTCTTTGAATTTCCATTTTGAGTCAATATGCATTAGCGGAAATGGGACTTTTCCCGGGTAGAAAGCTTTTTCTGCCAAACGGACCATTACCGAAGAATCTTTTCCAATTGAGTAAAGCATAACCGGATTTTCAAATTCAGCAGCAACTTCACGGATTATGTGAATGGCTTCGGCTTCCAGTTCGCGTAGATTTGTCAAACTATATTCCTTCATGAAACAGGTTCAATTTTTTTCTAAATTTTAAGAATGTGGGCAAATATAAAACATTTATTCCAACCGTTCCTGCTTGAACTTTATTCATTAAAAATTTAATAACAGACAAAATAGTTTGAAATTAAAAATGCCAGAAATAAGGAATGAGCAAAAGAGACAAAATAAATGCGATTAAATTAAGTGGTAACCCGATTTTTATATAGTCTTTGAATTTATAGTTTCCAATTGCCTGAACAATAAGGTTAGTTTGGTACCCGATAGGTGTGGAAAAACTGGCCGAAGCAGCAATAGCAATGGTTACAAAAAAGGGCTTCGGATCGATATTTAGTTGTTGTGCCGCTGATAGTGCTATTGGAAAAACCAGAGCTGCTGCCGCATTGTTTGTAATAATTTCAGTGAAAATAGCCGTAATAATATAAATTGCTGCTAAAACTCCCATGGGGCCAAATCCTTTTGCAAAATTTATTGTTGTTCGCGCAATTGATTCTGCTGCTCCTGAGTTTTGCATGGCCTTGCTTATAGCAAAAGCAAATGCGATGGTGATTAATACATCCCAACTAATTGCTTTTGTGTATTTTTGATGAGGCATAATTTTCATCCAAACCAATAAAATTGCTGCAATTGCTGCAAAGTAGAACATGTCGAAAGTAATTCCGGAAGGAGATGAAATAAATTTTCCCACGGTTGAACCGATAATCATTAACAGAAGAATAATAAAGGCGATCCATTTTTTCCAGAAAGTTCCGGTTGTTCTGTAATCCCGAATATAAGAGGTAAGATAAAAGACTTTGGATTCACTCCAGTTCTGTGCAAATTTTTCTGTGGTAAGTAAGACCAAATTGTCACCGGCTTTTAATTTTAAACTGCTTAAATTGGAGGTAATCCGTTCTCCGTTTCGGTGTATGGAAAGTACAACGGCCTGGTAGTGTTCATAAAAATTAAATTCGGTTATTGTCTTGTCAATTCCGGGGAAACGAGGTGAAATAACAGCTTCATATTGTTTTAACTCACTTCGGGGAACCCCTTTAATCAGGTCAATGCCGCGTAATTTGACATTGTCGTTTCCCAAGATTAAATTTAGCCGGTCTGATTTGCCAACAACTAAAAGTTTGTCGCCTGGCATTATAAAATAATTTCCTTTATTTACTTCCATTATTTTTCCATCTCTTTCAATGGTTCGTATCAGCAGGCCTTTTAATTCTTTAATGCGTCCGTTTTTTATTTCTATTCCTATTAAACTGCTGTTTTCGGGAATGGTGATGTCGTATGAATAGTCTTTGAAATCAGTACTGCCTTTGGAGTTAAAAAGAATTTTAGGTCCGGGCAAAAGCTTATTGCCGGCAACCGACATGTAAATAGTTCCGATAATAGCGATGAATAAACCTACTTTTCCTAATTCAAACATGCTGAAACCTTCATAACCGTTCTCCAGTATTAGCCCGTGAACAACCAGATTTGTAGAGGTTCCGATTAGTGTACACATCCCTCCCAGAATTGTTGCGTAAGAAAGTGGAATAAGGAATTTTTTGGAAGAAAGATTTAGTTTTTCTGTCCATTTTTTTATAATCGGCGCAAAAATTATAACAACCGGAGTATTATTTAAGAATGCTGAAAGGACTGAAACCGGGAGCATTATCCTTGGAATCAGAAAGGCCATCTTTCCTCTTTTTCGAGGGAGATAGGTTTGTGCCAACCGGTTTAGTATTCCTGACTGGCGGACGCCTTCACTAACAAGGAACAAAATACCCACTGTAATCATTCCTTTGTTGGAAAAACCTTCCAGTGTTTCCTTTTCCGAGATAATTCCAGTTGCCATCAGTACTACTGCTCCTGTAAAAAATACAAGTCCCGGACGCATGATTTCCTTTGCCAGGATTAGGATTAGGACAAAAATTATTGCTAATACGATATATCCTTCTAAAGTCACTTAATTTTCGTGGTATTTAAAAAGTATTATTTTGGTTCTTGTTCGTAAATGTAAAATCAAAACTAACATTTAAAATTCATTTCCATAAAAAAAACAAACCATTTTAGTTTACAGTATAAGAAATCATTTTATTCGTATTTTGAGGCTGAAAAAAAATTGTTTTTCCCATTGGAGAACCTATAAAAGTTGTTGGTTATTATAATCGGCACATTTTCAGTATTATAATTTTTGATGCTTCAGTGTTTTAGGAAATATTTGTTTCCCTGGGAAAAACAAAAACTTTAATTTTTTAGAAAAAAAACTCCGAGGGTTTGTGTAGAAAAAAATAAATATTACTTTTGCACCCGCCTTTGAGAAACAAAGGAGACACAAGGATGACTCAGTAGCTCAGTTGGTAGAGCACATCCCTTTTAAGGATGGGGTCCTGGGTTCGAGCCCCAGCTGAGTCACTTTTAGAAAAAGACAAATTATTGTCAAATGATGAAAATCCGTGTAAATCAAGTGTTTACACGGATTTTTTATTTTCCTGAAAGTCATCTAAATGACAAAAAATGCCTGTTTTAGGCACTTTTTTGTACCAATTTTGTTACAGAAGCTTTTTTAGTGAAAATTTTCTGTAACAAATATAAGTCTCTGATTTGTCGCATTTTGTCACAGTACAGCTCGATAGGTTAATGTAGTTTTAAACGTTAATTTTTAGCAAAATGAGTGACAATTTTAAGATTTTCTTCTATCCCAGAAAAAACTATGTAAATAAGAATGGAGAAGTAAGCATCAGGGTATTTCTTGTTTTGAACGGAGAACGAGCCCCGTTTACCTCGGAAATCACCACCCCAATGGAACTTTGGGATGATGAAGAAAACTGTGCATCTGGTGGTTCCAGTCAAGCTCTTGCTGTAAATGAGAAGTTGGACGATTTGAAGGCTGAACTAAAATTCCATTACAAGGAGCTAAAACGACATGATGTTTTGGTTACTGCCGAACAAATAAGGGAAGCTTATTTAGGAACGACTGTAAAAAACTATAAATTATTGGAAACTTTTAAAGAGTATAATGATGGTTTGAGTAAACGGGAGGGGAAGGACTTATCATCAGCTACAGTCTCAAAGTATAAGCGTACATACAAGCGTCTGACAGAGTATATTAAGGAAAAACACAAGAGGAATGACATATCATTCCGTCAGATCAATTATAGCTTTATAAAAGGATTTGATGATTATTTGACTACCACCTGGAATTGCGATACAAATACCAAAGTAAAGTATCTTCAGCACTTAAAAACAATTGTAAACATTGCACGCAATAATAATTGGATTTCATCCGATCCATTTTCAAATTTTAAGATAAAAAGAAAAAAATCTGATCGCGGATATCTAACTCAAGATGAATTGGTTGCCATAATGCGAAAAAAGTTTAACGTTAAACGTCTTGAACAGGTTCGGGACGTTTTTGTCTTCTGTTGTTTTACCGGACTTTCCTATATAGATGTCAAGAATTTGAAGAATGAATACATCCAAAAAGCTTTTGATGGAACATTCTGGATAAGAAAGAAAAGGGAAAAAACCGGAGTGCAATCCGATGTTTTAATGCTGAAAATAGCAAAACTTATCCTGGATAAATACAAAGGGATGTCAGGTGATGGTTATGTCCTTCCTGTAATTAGCAATCAGAACATTAATGGATATTTAAAAGAAATCGCTGACGTTTGTGGTATTGAGAAAAATCTAACTTTTCACCTGGCCAGGCATACTTTTGCAACGACAGTTACATTAGCTAAAGGAGTTCCTTTAGAAACGGTTAGTAAGATGTTAGGTCATACAAGTTTAAAAACTACCCAAATATATGCTCGGATTACTGATCAGAAAATAGGGCATGACATGAAAAACCTTTCCAAAAACCTTGGTTCAATGGGAAATGCATTTAAACCTTAAAATTTTTATGATGGAACTACAATCAATACAGGAAAAGATATTTGAAATCAGGGGCAACCGGGTTATGCTTGATTTTGATCTTGCTGAATTATACCAGGTAGAGACAAGGGCTTTAAAACAAGCTGTCAGACGTAATCCGAATCGGTTTCCAAGCGATTTTATGTTTCAACTTACAAAAGATGAATGGACAGAGCTTATCACAATTTGTGATAAGCTTCCAAAATCTGTTAAATTTAGCCCGGCCTTACCTTTGGCATTTACCGAGCAGGGCGTTGCCATGCTCTCCAGCGTACTCCGCTCTCAATCGGCAATAGAAATTAATATTTCCATTATGCGTGCATTTGTTTTAATGCGTCAACTTGCTTTAGGATATGATGAACTTTTGAAAAGAATTGAGCAATTGGAAATCAATACTAACCTTCAATTTTCGGAAATCTATCAGGCATTAACTGAGCTAATGAAAGAACCTGAAAAGGTTGAGCGAACTCCGATCGGTTATAGGACGGGGACAAAAAATAATACTTAATTTAAAATTCTAAGCATAAATAATTGATTATTAGTGTGATGAAAATATTTAATCAATAACTGTTGCTATTTCTCGATACAAGCATAGACCATTCGCCCATCTCATTTGCTCGATCGTATTACACTCAGCTCAAATAAACTCATAAATGCAACGAGTATGCTAATACATTTGGCTCGACTTGTTGCTACATTCAATCGGTTTGGACTGTATAGAAAACTCATTCCTCTTGGGGCGTCCTGTAGTGATGAACTTGTCATCGAGTAAATAACGACCGGAGCCTCCTGCCCTTGAAACTTATCAACTGTTCCAACAGATATCTTCGGCATTGCTTCTTTTAATACACTGACTTGAGCGTTATATGGAGCAATTACGAGTATGTCTTTTTCTGCTAATGAAGATGTCTTTTCCTCTCTGTTAGTCCAAGTTAAACCGGCACTTAGAAGATGACTGATAATATCCCTTATTTGCAGAAATAGAATACATTTTAATTGTTCAAAAAAGAAAATTCTTACTAAATTACGCTGTCTCAAAAATGCATAAATGTCGGGTTACATTTCGAATGCATTCAATTCAATATAAAATCAAATATTCTTCAAATACTTGATTTGAAGATCGACACTAAAACTAATGCTTAACGAACTCACATATCCGAAGACGCTAGAATACAGTTCAGATAGTAATCACCTTCCAATCGAGTTTTATTTGACTACAATTCCCCATTGTAAGAGAATCGATTTAAAACTTGGATATTTTAGCAGTAATGCAATACGTGCTCTATCTTATGGATTCGCCCAATTTATTTTTAACGGAGGAACGCTAAGAATTATTACCAACCACTTTTTATCAAAGGAAGATAAGAGCATTTTAACCGAAGAACCTGTTGAAAGCTACAACAGAACAGAAATAGAGAAATATCTAAATGAGGACTTAAAAGGACTTGAACAGATAATCAAAAATGGAGATCAACACTTTTTTAATTGTTTGAAATATTTATACAAGAATAACCGGTTAATTATTCAGCCAGTTAAACTTAAACCCAATGGTCTATCTCATTATAAACAGGGTATTATTGATGACGGTGAACACAAAATATTCTTTAATGGAAGTTGTAATTTCACTTTTAAAGGGTTACTTGAAAATGGGGAAAGTTTAAGTATATCGCGTTCATGGGGTGAGAGTTCTGAACAAGCTAAGATTGAAGAACAAGTTCAAAACTTTGAAAGTATCTTCTCTAAGGAGAATGAATACTTTGAATATCTCTTAGTTGATGATATTGTCGAAGTAATTAAACAACGTGGACAGGAAAAAGAGCTTGAACAATTAGTTGAAGATGAGATTGATGTTATAAAAAACTTAGGTCATAAGATTAAAATTCTAGAAACTTATACAAAACAAATCGAATCCTTTGAGAAAAAAGTACAAGAACTTAGTACAACTCCAAGATTCCCCTATCCTTCTGGACCTAGAGATTACCAAAAACAAGCATACGAAAAGTGGAAATCAAATAATTACCAAGGTATTTTTGCAATGGCAACCGGTACCGGGAAAACGATTACTGCCTTAAATTGCGTTTTAAATGAATATAAACAGACTGGACAAATTCAGGCAATCATTTTAGTTCCAACAAATGACTTACAAAGACAGTGGATCAAAGAAGTACACAAATTCAATATAAAAGATATCATTGTTGTTGGAATTGAATCGGATTGGAAAAGGAAGCTGAGTAAGCTAACAACAAATTTTCAGTTCGGCAGGCAAAAATCATTCGTAATTATTTCCACATACGTATCGTACGCCCGTCATACACTTCAAAGCTTTTTAAAATACTTCCCTAAAACAACTCTATTAATTGCTGATGAAGCGCACAACATTGCTTCACCAAAGCTTCTTGAAGTTTTGCCAAAAACGCTCTTCGAGAAACGAATTGGTTTATCTGCCACACCAAAAAGAATCTATGATGGAGAAGGGACAGATGCTATGAACGACTTCTTCAATGACAAACCTCCTTACGTTTATTCTTTCACAATGGAAGAAGCAATTGCGAAAGGTATCCTTTGTCAGTACGATTACTTCCCTCACATTGTACAATTAACTGGAGAAGAATTAGAAGAGTATAAAGAAATAACATTGAAGCTCACTAAATTCTTTGACTCTGAAACAAAAACTCTTAAGGGGGATGATATTGTGACAATGCTTTTGATGAAAAGGAAACGTATCATTCATAAGGCACAAAACAAGATTGAAGCTTTTCGGGATATATTAAAACACCAGTTAAATTCTAAAAAGAACTTGAAATACACCTTCGTATATGTACCTGAAGGATTTGATAATAATTCACTGGAGGAAGAAAGAATAATTCAGCAGTATAACCAGACTATTATGGAAGCTAGTCCAAAAATCCGGGTATCAACCTATACTGGAGAGGATAGCGATAGATCTTTTGTTCTGGATTCGTTTGAAAATGGTAAAATCGATGTACTCACAGCAATGAAGTGTTTAGATGAAGGAGTTGATGTACCCAGAACTGAACTTGCTATTTTTTGTTCAAGCACCGGAAATCCAAGGCAATTTATTCAAAGAAGAGGTAGAATTCTTCGGCAACATGATGATAAGAAACATGCTGTAATACATGATTTAGTAGTCATCCCAAGAACGGACGCTTTAAAGCAATCTGGCAATTTCGAAATGGAACGGTCGCTTGTTGAGAATGAACTGCGAAGAGTTGCAGACTTTGCATTCATGGCCAGAAACCAATATGAAGCTATTGATCGAATAAATGAAATATGTACGTATTACGATCTTGATCTATACGAAATAAAGGAATCATTGAAATAATTTCACTATGAACAAAAATGAGGTATTCCAAAAGTTTCTCCAAAATCCACTTTTAAAAGAAAAAACAGGATTGAGTGAAAGTAGACTTGAAACTATGAATTTAAGTTCTCCAAGTTCAGACAGGCTCATTGATGTTATAAAAACTACAATTTTACATTTAGAAGGCAGTGAGTCAGTCGATACGGTAGCCCGTAAAATCAATCAATCCTTTAAAAGAGAAACAATATGATAATCGATTCTATTGCGATTGAGAATTTTCAATGTTACTCGGGAAAGCTTGAAAAGAACAAGTTCATGTTTAGAAAAGGACTAAACGTGATAATCGGAGATAATGGATCAGGGAAATCGAAGCTGTATGATGCTTTTTTTTGGGTCTTATACGATAAGATTTTTGATTCATCTACCCGGCAACTCATTAATACGTCTGATGTTGGGATCAACCTAATCTCAGATAAAGCTAAATCGAAAGCCAGTATCGGAGATCGTATAACAGCCAAGGTACAGATGAAGTTGCATGAGTTCAGAAACACAAGTGCCTACCCAAATGAATATATCCTTGAACGATATTACACGATAGAAAAGATTAAAGATTCCTCTGATTATAATGATCCAGAATGCTGGAAGATACCAACAAATAGTGTTACCGGTGTCGAGAAAAAAGACATTTTAAACTATAAACCTCTCGCTGGAACCGATGCCTTTGATTCAGTTGTGCAAAAGCTTATCCCAACGGATATGAGTCAATATTTATGGTTTCAGGGTGAACAAGTTGATAGCTTAATTGACTTTAAAAACGAAAATTCATTAACCCAGGCGATTAATATTCTAAGTGACATTAATTATTATGATTCCATTATCGATATTGCTGAAAAGGTTTTTAAACAGGCAGAGAATGCTTATAAAAATGAATTGAAAGATAAATCCAAAAATGAGCAACTAACGCAATCTCTGACCTCACGCCAGGAACAACTGGAAAGACTGATTTCACGTGATGAAGGAGATCTAAAAAAGATTGATGAGAACTTAGCATTCGCTGAAGAATATAAGGATGAACTACTCGGGAAAATCAAGGATGCTCAGGAACTCGAAAAGATTAAATCAGAATTAAAGAATAATAGAGAACGTATCAATCGAATAGATGGAGAACTAAGTATTGCACGAAAAGGATTCAATAGTAACCTATTTAATAAACATTGGATTCTTCGAAATGCTGGCTCCTATTTCAAAAAATTTGAGTATTTACTGAAGGATTATGAGGAGGAACGAGAAAATTTGAAGTTGGAACATAAGATAAAGATCCAGCAGGAAGAAGCCAAAAGAAACCGGCTCCCGGAGAATGTTCCCAATGCAACCTATCTTCAGGAAATGATTGATGAAAAAATTTGTTTTTTATGTGACCGAAAATTTGAAGAAAATGACACGGCACACATACATCTTTCAGAACTATTGGAAAGAACAAAAAAAACGAGGGTATCTATTTCAGATATCGTAAAAAACGATTTTAAGACTTTCTTTCAGAATCTTTACAACAACGGCTACTATCTCAAAACGAATATCATTAATAACATTGATGGATCCATCGCCGATGAACTTGAAAAAATCGATCGATTAGAAGACAAGAAGAAAAAGGCAATTCAGGATCATGAAATATTGGATCAAAAATTTAAACAATTATTGGGAACCAGTTCTATTGGTGAAGAAGAATCAAGAGATATAGTTCGAAGATTTCAGCAGTACGATAAAGACAAGGACAAGTTTCAGCATCAGAAGTTCGAAACCGAACAACGGTTAAAATCATATAATGCTGAGCTCAAAGAAATACTGGTAAAAATGAGAAGCAATGTTGGTGAAACTGACAAGCTTGAAACTGCAGAAAAGAAAGAGGTTCTTGAGACTTTCTTCGAAATATCCAAATCAACGCGTAATTTGGTTTTTGAGGAACAAATTCGCCTTATTGAAGAAGAAGCCAATAAACATTTTAAAAGAATGACTGCTGATAATCGTTCGGTTCAAGGCAAAATTATTCTTAAAAAAATTGGGAATAACTATATGCCCAAAAATGTTGACGAGAATGGTATAGAATTGACTTCAATTAATGATTCAAACATTATTCTCATAAAACTGGCAACAATTATGGCCATCGTTACAGCCAAAGGGAAATCCGAGTTTCATCCTCTTATATCAGACGCGCCTACATCAAAATTCGGAGATAATTATACAATTGGATTCTGTAACACAATCGACGACGTTTTTGCCCAAAGCATAATACTGAGTTATGATTTTTACCATAACAAAGCATTGCGAAAGCGTTTACTAGACGAAGTCGACAATTTAGGGGCTGTGTATGTAATTGAGCCATCCATACGGGAAGAAAACCGGACAAACCGAAAAGAATTATCGACCGACATAACTTTACTAAACTAAATACCATGATAGATTTAATGGAGGAATTGGGGAAAAAGACTCCCCGATATTCGATGAAATACAGAAGACTTATTGAAGGCTTTGCAAGAAAAGGAGCTATCGATTACCACGAATCCGGGGAAAAAAGTTATGACTTGGGCAAATTCTTTACCAATTTTTACGAATTCTTTCTTTATTCAGCATTCATAGGGCTTTATACCAATAATCCCATTCCTATTCCTGACGATCAGGAAACTAAAACGTTTGGCGTTCCGGTTCGAGACTGGAATTCCAATAACTCGGCACAAACGGTACAATATCTTTGGATGTCGATGTTTGTAAAATCAGAGCTTGATTTTAACGTCCTGGAAGATATGGAACAAAAAGATGTAGAGCGTGAAATGCGAAATATTAGCCGTCTTATGGAAGCTTATGCGAACGGAGGATTTGATTTTATCAACTCAAAAGTAACTGAAAATCCTGCCTTCTTTGATGATGATGATTGCTTTGTAAAGCTAATAAAGGAAGTTGAATAATACTCTAAAACGACTACAATGCCTGCTGAAAAGGATTTTGAACTAATGAAATTAGAATACCAGTTTTATAGTGAGAAGGCTGATCTTCATTATCGTGCCGTTGAATCAACAATGAGACTTTATTTCGTTCTTGTTGCAGGATTTATGAGTTTGATCGCATATGTTTATAAAGATAATTTTGACGCTCTACAAATTAATCAACTTAATATACTTATTTTAGGCATAACGGGAGTATTATTTATTATTGGCCTAATTACTTATCTTAAAGTTGCAGAACATCGACTTCTATTATTGAATTATATTCGAAGTTTAAATGCAGTTCGCAGTTGGTTTATTGATAATAGTAACCTCACTCAAGACTATTTTCTATTTCCTCCTGACAAAAATAAACCTCCTTATTTTAGTCGATTCCGACATTTTTATTGGGAGCTTATGGGCATTGCAACATTGAATTGCTTTTGGGCACTTGTTCTGACCTATAATTTTTGGCCTAGTATAAAGATCTGGATTCTATTTGGAGTATGTATAACTTTAATCGCCTTTCAAATGAGCTATTATCGGCTTAGAGCAAGAAAGAAAGAGAAGGAAGAAATGTAAGATCAAAACAATTAGTTTTCGAACAGAATTGACCAAATGGGAAAAATACTTAATGAAAACGAAGCAGCTTTTAAACTTGGCATAACAAAAGAACTATTATTTGCTTATGTAAGATATGCACCAAAAAAATGTTTAGGACACAACAGAAAATTAATATCTGAAATTAAAGACGGTCAAAATTTCTTTAATGAACAGGAACTTGAAAGGTTTGACGCCTACCTAAAAGAACCATGGTCAAACCCAAATGAACCAAGACCAGAAATCCCCAAATATATCCAAGACTATTTAAAAGTCGAAATTGATGGTAAATGCCCCATTTCAGGGAAAGGATATCCTCTTGAGAATGCACATCTGATACCATACACAGAATGTCGAAATCATCACCATCATAATCTTATTCGAATTTCCAAAGAGGAACATACAAAAATTGATACAGGTGTAATTGATCGAGGTGTTCTAAAAGAAATAAAGCAAATACTTATAACCAGAATACGTCAAAAGTTACAAGATAACGAAAAACAAAACGCATTTACTAAGGATATTCCACTACCACATCCTTTATATGTTGGGAAGTTTCATAAGCTTCTTGAGTTAATTTCTACAATGGAAACTGAAAAGTTTATTGTCATTCAAGGTGTAGGAGGAATAGGAAAAACTCAATTAGTTCTAAATGCAATTAACAATGTTAGGTATCATAATCCTGTAATTTGGGTTGACATAGAGTGTAAACATTCTTTAGATGAATTATTTATTGAGTTGGCCAGTAAAATTGCGCCTTATGTTAATACATATGTAGGGGAAATTATTACATCGCTTCGTGACTTGCAAATTACATTAATACTCGATAGCCTAGAGAATCTCCTTATTTCTGAAAAAGATAAGACTGAAGAATTTTTAGAAACATTATTAACTCAAACTAATAATGTTCAGGTAATTATTACAAGTCAAATTGACTTGTCTTCCATCGATTATCCAAAAACCATTATAATTCCAGAGCCTCTCGACAGAAATTGGGGAATACAGCTATTTAACTCATTATTAGAGGGACAAATAGATATATCAGATAATGACTTGGATTGGCTTTTAGAATTTTGTTCTGGTCATCCACTATCTATTAAGTTAGTCATCTCTCTTCTAAAGTTTTACAAATCATCAAAACAAACGATACAAAGAATAAACGAAGTAGGCAACATTGAAGTCCCACTTAAAAAAGTCCATAACAAAAAAACATCCTTCGATATTTGTTTGGCAACAGTGTATGAAAGTCTAACTGATAACCAAGTTGAAATTCTACAATACTGCAAATATTTCCCGGCAGGCGTGAATCGAGATTTGTTTAAAGTTTGGACAAAAGTTAATAGTTATAATGAAGATATTGCCCTCCTTGAACAGCTCTTTATGCTAGAAGTACAGGAAGATCGTTTTTTTGAATTTGACAGATTAATTGTCCCTAACTCCATCCGTCCTTATTTAAGGAATAAGACTTTTAAGAAATATGGGAAAGAATTAATAATTCAAAAAGAAATCATTACTTTTTTAATGATGGACGCGGTAATAATTGATTCAAAATATATTGAACGTCAAGAGTATGGTTCAGCAGCAATTGGTATTACAAGGATGGAGTCAGAACTACCGAATATGATTGAAGCTATGACTCTAGCGAAAAAAAATCTTGCTTATTTTAAAACCCAAAACAATGAAAAAGAAAAATTAGATTATTTATTTTTTATTGCAGCTATATCTGCATCTCTGGGAAAATATTGTTTTACAAGAGGACAATATGATTATGCTATATTATTTTCTAAAGCAGGAATTAATGCTAATCGTGAACTAGGTGAAGATGAGAAAATTTCAATGCAGTACATGTATCTTACTCAGATTCAAAGTCGTCAATTTGATTTAGAAGGATTTTCTCAAACCGTAAAGGAATTCTTAGAATTTGCTGAGACCTCAGACAACCTAATTGTTAAAGCAAATGCATCATGGGTAAAGGCCAGATTTGAGTTTGATAAAAGTAATTATAATAAATCCTTATCAACATTTGATGAAACTTTAAAGATAATGAGTCAAATATATCAAGAGAAAAAAGCTCAAAAGGATTCAACAGAATTTTATGACTTTGAACAACATGAAGGAAATATAGCAATCATAACGTTTGAAAGAGCTAAGATCTTAGAATTTACCGGAAGGTATGAAGAAGCAATAATCCAATATTCTGATGCAATAAAAATATCAGAAAAACTGAATGATGAGATCAATCTTACCAGCGATTATCATCACATTGCCCATTGCCTATGCAAATTAGGGAATTTTCAGGAAGGCATAAATTACTACACAAAAGCAATTACTGGATTTATTTCATTCGGACAATGGGATTATGTAATAAATTCGGTAACAGACCTAGGAAGGTTTATTGAAGAAAAACCAGAAATAGTAAACCTTGAAATACTTAATGAACAGGTCCTCACCTCAACCACTAATAGAATTATATATCAATTGAAAAATGTAATAACCCGAAATTTAAATATGAGAAAACCTTTGGATACTATTATTGAAGAAATTCCATATAGTTTATTGGGTAATATGATATTATTAATTCAAGTTATAGGGTTAAGTACTTTTCGGTTTATTTTAACAAATAGCTTTGGTGAATTTGCTAATGAAATTGAAATTAAGAAATTGAAATACGGACTTTTCCCTGCCGTACTAAATTTCGGGCATGCTATTGGAGGGGTAGATGAATGGAAAACTGATAAAGAAATTAAACAACTAGTAATCAATTCCATTCTACAAAGTTGTTTAATGATTAACGGTGGACCTGATTTGAAAAGTAAAACGAGAATATTCTATTGGCTCGCAATATGGATGCAGGCTACTGAACTTGATAATAATGCAACTGCCGAAAGCTTGTTTAAACAGGCCTGGGACAGTTTACCTGAATATTAAGCATTAACATCAGTATACAGTTTTTTAAGAAATTCCGTAATTTCTTTATATGAGCCATCAGCATTATCAAATGTAATAGTCTGGATATTAAAATCATCCAAATATCGCTTCATGGTAGTGTTACAAGCTTTGTCCTTTTCAATTAATAAATAATGAGTTGGGCCACCAGTATGATATGAATCATGTAGGTACTCAAGCAGGAGTTTAAATTCGGGGTCAGTCATTGAAAGCCCAAGCATAAGCATTGATTTTGATGTGAACATGGTTTGAATTAAACTTCTATATCCATTTTCCCTAAAAAGTACCTTACGGTAATCTTTTTGGGTTAATATTAGATTTGAAGAGTCTGAAAAGGCATCACCATGAGCCTTGAAAACAAAAAACTTACCTTTCCAGAAAGAATTTGCCGCTTCCCTACTCTGCTTGTATGTAAAGAAATTTGGGAAATAACCATTTATCTTATTAAATGCGTTTTCGATTAATCTATCATAATTAAGAGTAATAATAAATTGTGGATTCAATTTAATTATTAATTCATGATTTTCAGTTGGTTTAACATCGGGTTGCCCAAATTTCTCTTCTAAAATATCGTTATATACCTTTAAGCTTAATGTTTCTTTTAAATCTTCCGCAATCATTAATAGGTTATTAGGATCCGTCAACAACATTTTATAGTCATCAAGCTTCTCATCCAATTTATATGGTAACCCTGAATACTTTTCAATCATGTACTCCAATAAACCATTCCAGCTTGGTAAACCAGCGGGTATTGATAAACCTGCTCCAATTAAAAAGCTTGATTTATTCTCTTTGAAGGTTTGAGCTAAATCGTTAGGGATATTAAAAGCCATACTAAGAAATTTGAAGATTAAACATATTTCTAAATGATTCTGAACGCTTATCAATTGAGGTTATGGAATAACCTGAGTTTTGATAGGAGTATATGTATCGATATAATTCATTATCCCAGACAGATTTAGAATTAAGTAGTACCTCCGGTTCATCCTTATACTCAAGTCGTTCTTTTTCAACCTTATCGTAAAACTTTGTAAACTTTGCCAGATCAACTTTATCTAATTCCTTTAAACTAAATAGTAGGTAAAAGATATCAATAAAAGAAAATTTATTTTTAATTCTACTTCGAGAAGACATATCGACCTGCGACATTTTGTCAAGTACTTCGGAAACTTTTTTAATAAAATTGTTGGGGAACAAACTACTTATATTTTCATCCAGATACATTTTTTCTATTAACTCAGCTTTTAAATCGTTTTGATTTTTAAATAGCACTAATGCAAAAACATGAGCCAAGTAGTCTTGATGGCGATAACGTGATAATGGTATTTTACATTTATCAAAAAAAGAATGGTTAAACACAAAACTATCGATATGTTGGCCAATCGGACTAATAATTGCATTTCTCTTTTCTGCTGGATTTAAAGTACTGCCTTGTTGTAACCTTCCAAATAGTGTCCTTGTTTCCTTATTGCTGGCATTTTTTAAAAAAGCAATTGTAATCTTGTATGAGTTAAATTTATCAATGAAACTTTTATCCATTTTATGGAACTTTAATCCTGACATCTCCTTATCTCCAAATTGAGACAGTCTAAGACCATTTGATGTTCCATTTGGTAATGCCAAATCATTATCATGAAAAAGTCTTATTGCATGCAGGCGTTGTTGTCCATCAGCAACCTCATATTTAAAGCCATTTTTATCAATTTCTCGAAAGTAAAATTTAGGTAAATCAATGTCTCGGAACATTGAATCAATTAGTAACTGATTTTTGTTTTTAGTCCAAACCTTTCCTCTCTGATAAATAGGTTGGTCTTGAATAATATCTAAATTATCCATTAACTTTTTTATAGACCATTCTTTAATAACGACTTCCATATTTTTAAATAAAACAATTTGCACACATTTCATCATCATCAGCTAATATATCAACCAGCTTATTTGACTTGCTTCTGTCTTTGAGTTTTTTCTGTAAGGTGGAAATATAATCCAGCTTAATTTGTGCCATTCTTTCAGGCTGAATCAAATCATCCAGGGTTTCGTTGTCCATCCAACTGTAGCCATCTTTTTCGTATTCCTGGGCCGCTCTGAACAATTCGGGATGGCGTTCGTACAACCAAATCCATTCAATTTTTCGTTGATAAAAACAAAAGAAACAACCAGAACGGCTTCTGTTATATTTCCCCTTTTGTCCGTTCACCTCATATTCCACTTCATCGTAATACCCCGGAACTTTTACTCCATTGTCTTTAAAAAGCCGGAATACGCCGTTAATATCGACACTATCTTCATTATCTAACAGTGAATATTCAGTCAAATGTGAAACCGGTAAATTCTGTTCCTTCAGAAAATCAAAGACGATGTGATTAAACGTAGAAATGCTCAGTTGAAGTAAATCCTTCATCTTTTGAGAAAACAAATATTTGGAAGACTGCGGCTCTTTTACAACTTCGAGAAAACGATCAAGCATTTCTTTACTACTATGTACTTTGTACAACTCTTCAACTTTTTCACGATTTGAATTATGCAGTACTTTATGCAAAACCTCTATACTCCAAATATGTTTGCGAAATGGGAATACAGATTGAATATTTGATTTCGTTGAAACGTACCCTTCCCTATCTTCATCATCACGAATTCCAACATAAGAAATCGCTAGATCATCTCCTATCCATCTTTCAAAGGGCTCTAGTTTCAACTTTTGCGTACACCAACGAGCCATTGAAGATGGAAGAAAGCCATTGTAAATATCCAAATAGTGATCAAACGGATTTTTGTGGCTGTGATTGGCCTCAAGTTTCAATATCTTTTTTCCTAAGAATGATTCCAACTCTGAAATCAACTCATATGTCTCTGGAAGTTCTTTGCCGGTATCTGAGAAATAGTACTCCATATCAATTTCCGGATGATACATTTGCATGTACATAGCCAGTGCGGCACTATCCTTTCCTCCTGAAATACCTAATACATGTCGTACTTTTTTACTCATTATCAATTTCCTCTTGCAACAATTTAATTAATAAAGCGATATTGGCTTGTTTGTCTTTGGTGTCTAAAAGTTTTTGTATGCTTTGTTTCTTCTCTTCTATCTGTTTGACTTTGGATTTTGGTAAACGAATTAAGTTTTGCTGTACACCTTTTACAAATGATGTTAATTCAAGCTTTAAAACCTCTTCCTTATCGTCGTCTATATCCTTTTTGCTAATATCCGTCAAATTATCTAATTCATGAATTCGTTTCGGGAAAATTGCATGAAATTCCAACTCATCATTATCTGTAAATTGGTTCAGCGGCTTTCCCATAATTGCCGTAGCAATTGAACTGATCCATGATTGTCTATCATCCAGAGGAGTATTTATCCTTTGAATTAAAACCCGAAGTTTGGGATCAATCCTCTCTTTTCTCAGATTCTTAAACCTCTTTTGTAAGATCAATTTATTTTCAGGAAAATCAGTTTTCCCGTCACGAATTGTTTTTCCGATACAATCCTCTATTCGGTTCACCAGATTTGAGAACGCAGCACTAATTTCTCGTGTCGAATTCTGAAGGGTTATAGAAAACTCCTCTAATTTTTGATCCTTTTCAAGATCATTGATGGTATATTTTAACGCACGGGGTATGTCTTCAAAAAATACCTTTTCAGGATCAGTTCCTAATGAAATAGCTTCTTTCAAACGTAATGCATCCTTGCTAAGTTTCTTCGTTTGCTGAGTATAAGGGACCAACTGACGATAAAAGATTAAAAATGGTTTGATTGTCTCAATAAAAGAATCGGTACTTGGAGCTTCCTCTTCTATAAGATTCAAGAAATAACGATAACGATTAAAAATCTTCAACCGGGTTCTATCCAGATTAAATGTGCTAATAAAATATTTATGTGGTTGCCTCATTGCCACGTCTAGGGTGTCAGTGGTCAATGTAGGAATAAATGTATCATGTTCATAAAAAGCAAAATGCTGACTTTTGGCAATTAAAAACATTGGAACCCAAAAGTCAATTAAGCCTTGTTTTAGCTTAAATGGTGCCTTCTTAAGTTTATCGATGAATTCTGAAAGTTTTCGGGGAGCAGTAACACAATTCTCTAAGAACTTCTCGGATTCGAGCCATAAAGGGACGAACGATTCTTCTTCGGGTTTTCCAAGGAACCAATTCCCATTTTCATCTTTTTGATGAATTTTTGTTTCTTTTAAAAGTGCTAAATAAATTGTTTTCTCCGGTGGAAACCGATTTTCATCAAAACCAAGATTCTCAAATTGAGATGAAGTAAGCAACTGTTGTATTAGATTTTTTTTCGCGGATGATATTGCTCCACTAACTTTTTCCCGGTTCATTAATTCATTTCGCAGAACCGGAGCTAAATGATAAATGTCGTTACTAATAACTGACAAACTATTGTTTAGATCTCTTAAAGACCTAAATGGTATTTCTTCTCCATTATAAAACCATTTCACAACAGCATCTTCACCATAAAAAGAATCTTGAAATAAATTATTTAAGCGATCATTCGTTTCATTCAAATAGGCATCCAACTCAGCCAAAGCAATAGAGTCATCTAAACAACTGGATCTTACAATTTTAATCTTTTCAATCTCAACCAGTAAGCTTCTTAATTCCTCTACATCTTGAAACCAACCATAAAGAATTGCATTATCCGGGTTCTCAGATCTCAGCACACACTTATGAAAATCAAGAACATCACTAAAAATTAGATTGATATAACCATCAACTTGCCCTTCGGGAGTTTTTTTAATTGGGGTTTCACTAAGTTGATACTCAAAATAACGAGGAGTACCTTTTTCAAAATAAGTACGTTTGGCGGGAATGATAGGAAAGCTAAAATGCCTTTGCAAATGATGTATGATTGAAAAATCTTTTGTTACCTTTCCTTCCGCTAATTCTAATTCTGAATTAATATCAAAATCGGTACCCCGGAATAATACATATCTTTGACTATATTGACGAAACCGAATTAATTGTTTTGATTCCAATTCATCAATAATTCCTTCTGCACCTTTTATACTCAGCGAAATATTTGAGTAATTGATCAAAAAATCTTTGGTAAGTTTTTGACCCTCTCTTCCCATTACGGAGATCAGCCCTATTGTTTTAATGATATCCGCAGCCGCGGCATAATCTTCTTCGAAAATTGTTTCGGCACGTTGTAATGTTTCATCAATCGATTTCCAATGCGATGAATCTTTGTTATAACGTGAGTTTAATAAACTATGAAAGTTATATTTAAGGTAATCATAGATGCTCGCAACGCTATAATATTGTTCCCCACTGGCAAAGTCATTCAGACCTAAATAATCATCTGATTCCAATAACGAGAACAACGAACGTTCATTCTGTCCATATCGCTGAAAAGAAACAGTTGCAATTGATGCCGATAAAATATCAAACGGAAAAAGCTTTTGAGCAAACTCGAATGAAAAGTAATCCCTCATTGGAAATACATCAGCCTTATCAATTATATCAAACAATTGTTTTTGCTTTTTAAGACTAATCCGACAAACATATTCTTTCTGAATAATTCGTTCCGAAGCAAGGAAAAGCAATTGCTCTACCGGTTCGTTAAACGAAACTTCAGTAAGTCTGCCTTTAACTTTATCCCATTCGTTTTTTTGCGTTTTAGATAATGAAAGTGCATAATCTTCAAAAGGTTGGTGAAGTGTCGTGATAAATAGAATTGGAAATTCAGGATTATTCACAAACTCAGCCAATTGCTGTATGAAATACAATTCTTCCTCAGGGCTTTCTTTTGCAGCATATTCAAGAAATTTCCCAAACTCATCAACCACAATTAATTGGCCTTGATTGGACTTCGTTCTTTGGATGGTAATTTTTTCAAGTTCTGCAAAAATATTTTTATCAGGATCCAATCCTAAAACCTCCGAAAAAGAACTCTTGAAAGAGCTGTAATTACCAACTAGGAAAATTGGGTCGAATGACTCAATTGATCCATTCAGAGGATTAATAAAATAATCTGCCTTTTTATTAAGTACCTTTTCAAGCGCAAGAATAAAAGCAGACTTACCTGATCCATAAGCTCCAATTAGATTGAAAGATTTCCTACCCTTTGTAAAAAAAGCAGAAGTGATCTTTTGAAACGCCTTTTCTCCATTTCTGGTTGGAATATATTCAAACGAACCTGCAGCGTCTCTGAGAATATTTACAGATGGAGAATAATATTTAGTTTGCATAATAATCTTTTAATACTTCCTCCTTTTCTATGCCTTCAGGTAATACTAGTACCAGATTTCCTGCTGTCTCAGACAGTACTATTCCAGGATAAAGAGATTCAAGTTCTTTAAGTTTCTTATAGAGACTATCTTTGTTTAACAAAAAAACCAATCCAGGACTATTAGGTTCTACTTCAAGTCTCTTTACAGCAATATTCCTTGCTCCAGGGAAATTATCCAAAATAGAATATAGGAGTACACGAGAAGGTAATGAGTTTCTATTTTCACCATGTAAGTGAAACCATTCTACTTTTTCGCGTTTATTTGTTCCTTCCTTTATCTCATCTTCAACTGTTGTTGAGATTAATTCAATTTCTATCATCAAACTATTGATTTCATCTTCAAAATCCTTTGATAAATTTTGATAATCAACTTTACCATACAATCTCGTAAAAACGGATATATCTTTATCCACTGTATTCAGGTTAAAGGAATTATCTTCCAATTCTAAATATTTCCTTTTTATGAAAGCTTTGAGTTGACTTTTATTAAATACAGCTCTCTCTTTTCGAAGCTCATTAAATATCAAACTGTAAATCGATGCATAATTCGTTTTTACAAGATAATAATGCAATAGCCAAATTGTTCCAATGTCTTCCAAAAAGGGATCATATCCATCATCTGCAAATATCCAGTTAGCAACATTTGTCAACTCTTTTTTATCATCATCAAAAAGTCCTAATGCCTTCATCCAATAGTTGATTGAAGCAACCATATTCTTTCCAACACCTAAATCAACAACGGCTTCTTCGTTAGAGAAGCTGCTTTTCTTTCTGATAAAATCATATCCTTTCTTAGGCCAAAATGTACGTACAACAAAAGTTTCGTGTCCGGTAAATCGTAAATTCATTTGATCGAATGTTTCATGTGTAAAGATAAAAAAACATCGATTGGGAGGAAATTAATATTTGGGATAAATGGGTTCAAAATGATTTGTTCCAATATAGAATCTTAATCAATCTTTATTCTATTAGAACTATAGTCCCAATCAGAAATATGTTCTCACACTATTAAAATTCTCACATAAAGTTCCAGTGCCTTCGGTAACTTCTTTCCATGCATTTCTCCGAACCTGTTCGGAACATTTCTTTCATTCAGTAACCTTTGGCACCGCGCACGAGAGTAAATGCTTCATTTCACTTCGCTCGCCCTGTCTTCAAACAAACCTCGCTACTTTACATTCAGCTTCTACACTTGTTTTTGCCGACACATAAAATTTTTGTGAATGTTTAAAGGCCTTTTGAAAAGGGCAATACTAATTTTTCAAATCACATTTTTACAGATTCTTCTTTTCCTAAGTACAATTTTAAAATCAAGCCTTTCCGTTCGGTCATTATTCTTCCGATGGCAAAGGTAAATCCGTGTTTTACGGGTATGCAAGTTCAAGCCTCCGGTTTTGCAGGAAATCTCCATCCTCCTTCGTCAGATAGTATTTCCCGCAAAAAACCTGCATACCCAAACACTACCTTTTTAAGCCACCAAAACAACAACGACCGACCCGATGGAAAGACGCATAACATTAAATGATAATACTATGGAAAAGAAAAATGGAAATAACAGTTTTGAAAATGTGAGTAACGAAAAACAAAACTCACTCTCCTCCGGAATCCGCATAAGTTTAGATGTAAACTTCCCAATTATCAAACAAAAGTTTGTAAAAATTAAAGAGGCAGAATATTCAACGGATTTTGATTTTTTCATCCAAAATCAGGTACACGTAGTTGTAAGTAGCAATAGAGATTGTACGATTTGCAGTTCAGTTGAGAAACGGGTATTCTGGCAAGGCTCTGCACTTTCTGATGATCCGGAATATAACCTGATTGAAACCATTCATAAAGACATTATATCCTTCCGCTACGGCGGGGAATTAGTTTACTAACCTAAATGTAATACGATGAAATTAGCTGATTTAAATAAAGATTGGAAACAGGATATTTCCTTCACATACAAACTCGGATTAATTGAATACCAATGTAAGGTGAAATATCTGCCATTTTGTAATGGACACAAATATGACTATGAGAAGAAAGATTTGACTGAAATTTATACCCCTGCTTTCCATTTTGAGTTCGAAGCCCTGAATGCAGAGAAAACAATTTATCAATCGCACTGGATTATGCTTTACTCTGTGGCGTGGTTCTTGAATAATTATCCCGATTCCTCATTAGAATCAATGGTTCGATTTGCTGCAAAGGAGAATGGATATGATGAAAGAATTTCAGAGGTAAATCATAAGTTGCAAAGAGGCACACAATTATCAATTTTCTAACCGACCCATTATGAAAAGAATATTCAATAATCTCCCGGTTCGATGGATTCTCAGGCTTGCCATTATTGCCCTTGCTTCGTATATTACCGGATTAAGTTTTTGGTGGTGTTTGTTGGCTTATATTGGCACCATGTTCCTTATTGAATTTGCAAAAAATATGATTGTTATAATTCTTGGAATTGTATTGGTTATTGCTGTATTCCTGGCAATGTTTTTGGGATTGTTGAGCCTCTAAAGTTTCATGGGTAAGTTATCAAAATTAGAATATCAAGGCTATTTGAGTAGGGCGAGAAATACCTTACTCCTTTTTTTAGAGCATAATGAAGGAAAGAAGTAAAGCCAAATACTTCAAGATATTTCATATCAATTGGTATGGTCTATTTTATTGAAAAACTGACAAATGCATAAGAATAAAATCGGGAAACATTTTGTTCAAAACTGAAATATCGAATAACTTTGGATGATAGCTAATTGTTACTATTGTCATTACAAAAAAGATAAAACCAACACATCTTTATCAAAATTGGCTTTCGCGACATACGAAAATGCAGAAAAAACTGAAAATATATTTTGACGAAAGAAGAACATCTGAAATACAAAGTATTAAATCATTGGCTAGGATGACTGGGGTGTATTTCATCTTCACTGACAAAAAAAGAAAATAAGGTGCGGTTGCGGTAATAAAAAGTACGATTGGAAGAATTAAAGTTAAAAGCAATTATTTATTATTTTTACGAAAACTAAAAATTATGGCTAACACTAAATCTATCATTTTAATACTGCTTTCTATTTTATTCGGATTAAGCAGTTGCCAAAATAACAAAAATAATCAGGGTAAGAAAAAGTTATATTTCATTGGAATAAGCCAACTTATGACCAATCCTGGCATTGATGCAATTCGTGAAGGATTTCTTGATGAAATGGGGAAATTAGGTTATAAGGACGGTGAAAACATTAAATATTCTCAACAAAATTCACAGGGAGATAACACTGTTGCTCAAAGCATTGCTAAGAAATTTGTAAGTGATGGCTGTGATATGATTTTTGCAATTACTACTCCAACTGCACAAGTTTGCGCAAATGAAATTAAAGGAACTGATATTCCACTAGTCTTCGGAGCGGTAACTGACCCGGTTGCAGCAGGTCTAGTAAACACGATGGAGAAGCCGGGAGGTAATATTACAGGCACAAGTGATAAATGGCCTACTGCTGCTCAATTTGATTTGTTACTACAATTAGTACCAACCGTAAAAAGAATTGGAGTTGTATATAATCCTGGAGAAAGCAACTCTGAAGACAATATGAAAGTTGTCAGAAAAGTTTGCGAAGAAAAAAACTTAAAATTAGTGACTGTCGCAGTTTCAAATACCAGTGAAGTTTATGCAGCTGCACAATCTTTGGTTGGAAAAATTGATGCTTTTTATGTTTCAGCAGACAATACAGTGATTACTGCAATGGATGCAGTAATAAAAATATCGGAAAAAAATAAAATTCCTTTATTGCCAGGTGTTTCATCTAATGTTGAGCAAGGTGGTTTTGGAACTCTCGGCCCGGATTACTTTGATGTTGGTGTTCAATCAGCAATTATTGCAGATAAAATTATCAAAGGGGAAAAGCCCGGAAATATACCAGTATCAACTGCTAAAAATTTCGAGTACTTCTTTAACTTGAAATCAGCTAAAGCAACTAATGTAGTTATTCCTGATAGTTTATTATCAAAAGCAGCAAACGTTTACGAATGAGTTCGGTAATCTTCGATACTGCTTTCCAGCAAGGTTCTTTGTATGTACTTGCGGTTTTTGGAATTGTCATTTCTTTTCGAATGATGAATTTTCCTGATTTGACAGTAGATGGTTCATTTACTTTAGGGGCTGCTGTATTGGCAGTATTATTATCAAATGGATATTCTATTTTAATCTCAACTTTTGCCGCTATAATTTCAGGATTCATTGCAGGAATGGCAACGGCTCTTTTGAACAGAAAACTTGGAATTAGTAAAATACTCTCAGGTATCCTTATCATGCTCATTTTGTATTCCATCAATTTGCGCATTATGGGAAAAGCAAACATTTCTTTATTAAGAATAGATACAATATTCACTCCATTTGAATCTTTCGATAATGTAATTTTATTACTCTTTCTTTTCGGAATTGCTGCGATTGTATTGTTTATCTTATTGTACTTTTCTCTAACAAGATTAGGTTTATTTATTCGTGCCACGGGAGATAATGAATTTATGGTTCGCTCGCAAGGTGTTAATACTGATTGGGTTTTTATAATTGGAATCGGACTCTCAAATGCATTAATAGCTTTTTCTGGAGCAATGGTAGCTCAAAGTCAAGGTTTTGCTGATGTGAGCATGGGGATTGGAATGATTATTACTGCACTTGCTGCCTTGATAATTGGAGAAAGCTTTGTTTCAGTCATTCAAACATTGAAACGAAGGTTGTTGAAAGGAAATGACGAGACAAAAAAATCACATCTCCCTTGGGACACCTTTAATGAGTTTTTTGCTGCTCTACTTGGTTCATTCTTATATTTTTTAATTATTGCAATTTGTTTGCAATTAGGTCTTGCTCCAACTGATTTAAAATTAGCTACTGGTATTTTAGTCATTATTGGTATCGCATTACGTTTTAAGAAGACTACTAGTGAAACCTATCAAAAAGCCAAGTTATGACCAATACACCAATAATTGAAATAAAGAACCTAACTGTCGTTTATAATGCAGATACACCATTTGAGGTTGTTGCACTAAAGGATTTTTCTCTATCTGTCGAAAAAGGAGAAATACTTGTAATAACTGGTGGAAATGGTTCGGGAAAATCCACTTTATTACGTGCAATTATGGGAACTGCACCAATTCAAAACGGCAGGATTTTTATAAATGGGAAAGACATCACAAAGTGGAGCGCCAACAAAAGAGCCAAATTAATTGGCGCAGTACACCAAGATACTATGTTAGGTACTTGTCCTAATTTAACTATTCAGGAAAATTTTCAGTTGACAAATACTCAGAAATGGTGGCACCCACTTCCTTACAGACGAAAATTAAACAAAAACCAAATTGAAAATATCAAGAAAACAGGATTGCCTCTTGAAACTCGAGAAACTAGCAAAATAAATATGCTATCAGGAGGCCAAAGACAGGCAATTGCAGTTTGTTTAGCTTTTGAAATTAAGAAACCTATTTTACTTTTTGATGAATTTACTTCTGCATTAGACGAAGATACTATGAGAAAAGTATTATCATTTACTTTCTCTGAATCAAATATCAATTCCACTACATTATTATTGGTTATGCACAATACAAATATCCTTAAATCAGAAAATGTAAAAATCATTAACTTATCATGAATGATTTAGAAAAATCAATCTTTTCCATCTATAAATGGAAATTAGCTTGGCCAATATTAAGTTTTTTAATACCATATATTCTATGCTTTCTAGGATATTGGATTTTTGGTGAAAAGAATCAATCTGGTCAAATTGTATCAATGGATTACAAGGATGCCTTTCATGAAGCTTTAGAAAACGTTTTTACACTCTTCATAGCATTCATTTTAGTTTTATTTTCTACCATTCAAATCTTTACTAATCGTTATTACAAAATTCAAAAAGAAGAAACTGAGCAATTTTATAAAATTCAAAAAGAGGAATCTAAAAGACTTGTAGACAAAACAAATGTGATTTCAAAACACGTCGATGAGATGTTAAGTAAATCAAAAATTGTATTTGAGTCTGGAATAAATGAATTTGACAGTAAGCATCTTTTAGCTTTAAAAAGAATATTAAATGCATTGAGTATAGGAATTGAAAGTGATAGTTCAAATACAAATGTTAATATTTATGCAATTGATAATTCAGACCCACGTACTTGGTGGTCTGATACGATGACGGGATACTTGGCATTACTTTCAAACTGGCATAGAAATTATGCCGCTATCAGTGCTGGGCAGATATATAGAATTTTTGTCTGTGACAGAAATGAATTGTTAAGTCCTGTCT
This sequence comes from uncultured Draconibacterium sp., assembly GCA_963677235.2. Taxonomy (GTDB): domain Bacteria; phylum Bacteroidota; class Bacteroidia; order Bacteroidales; family Prolixibacteraceae; genus Draconibacterium. The sequence goes on from CAXXPP010000001.1 coordinate 1,044,037, forward strand.
TTGTCAAAACAATCTCTCTTCATTCGTTAATGGGATTTAAAACATATGTAATATCTCAAGACTTATATGATTTGTTATATGCGTCATTTAAACCTAAACTTGGCGAAAAACTAATAAAAAAGAAGGAATTAGTCATTTGGTCAAAAAACGATGAAACTAATTCTAAATCATCAGACTCTTCAAATAGTGGCAATTTACAAATGCCTCTTGAAATAAGTTTTAATCTGGACAAACTTGGACATCCTAAAACTTGGCAGTCTGTTAAGGGTTATCAAAGTTTTTGGGATATTGGGACTGATTTTAACGAAAGACTAAGTATAGGGAAGAAGGAAATTAATGTAGAAATTGAAAACTTTTATGGTAAAAAGTTACATTCTAATGATATTGATATATGGTTTGATTTTATCGCAACTGAAAAAAACGGTAGAGGAGTAAAAAAGAACGATGAAAAAATAAATCATTGGAATGTTTTACCAATTCAGCATCTTGAATTTATAGATGAATTAATTAAAAAATGCGTTTGTTGTAAAGACCCAAATGAAGTTCCTGAAATAGTTGAAATTGATAGTCCATTTGGGATAGAAATAAAGACTTCTGACTGTCAGGTTTGTTTAAAAACTGATAAGAATAGCTGCCATAATTCAATTAATTTATCAAATGGTACAAAATTTGACTTCGTCTCAAGTGAAGATGTGAGCGGAATTCTAAGAAGATATTACAACAATAGTAAAACAATAAAGAATGAAATATAAGAAACCAAAATTAATAAAGGTACTTGGGATACTTCCTCCTGTTACAGTAAATTTTGCACCACCAGCGGTCCAAACAGGTGAAAAGGACAAAAACCACACAACACGAAAAATAGATTAAGAGTGTATGTCTTTAAAATTCTATCCTGTAAGACTATCAGAGTTATGGTATTTTGATGAAATAGGGAATATAAACCTTTTTTCAGACAAAGATTTAAGGCTTCAAAACTTTAATCTTAATGATGTTGGTAGTTTTATATGGAAGAATTGTACTGGCGAATTTTCCAATGTCGAAATTGCTTCTAAATTATTAATCGAAATAGAAGGAGAAAAACCGGCAATATCTGATATTCTTTCTGATGTTAATGAATACTTGATTGAATTAAAAGAAAATGGTCTTGTAAATTGGGACAGCGAAAACGAATTAGATGTTCTTTTCGTTGTGCCACCCTACCCTGAAATTTATTCAACAAAAGCAATTTCGACACCTGAATATTCTGCCCCGCCATTAGGTGTAGCTTATTTGGCTGCTGTACTTAAAAAAAGTGATTTCAGAGTTGCAATTTTTGACATGCACATTAATGCTTTGCATCCTGAAGATGTCATTAGTGAGTATAAAAAATCAACACCTAAGATTGTTGCAATTACTGCAACAACTCCCACATTCCCGAATGCTTTACGAATAGCAAAACTTCTTAAAGCTTGGGATAATAATATTATCACAGTTATAGGGGGGCCACATGCAACAAGTCTTCCTGAAGAATGTATTCAATCAGATGCTGTTGATTATGTTGTAATCGGTGAAGGAGAGATGTCAACTTTAGCTTTGACAAATGCTCTTGTGAAAAGAACTGCAAATCTCAATCAGATAAAGGGAATTGCCTATAAGACTGATGATGGAAAAATAAAATTCACTCAGCCACAGGAGAAAATAACTGATTTAGATACTTTACCATATCCTGCCCGAGAGTTATTGAATATTGAACAATACTATCAAAAAGGCTCTATAATTAGTACACGTGGTTGTCCATACAACTGCAATTACTGTGCATGTTCAGTTATAACTGGTCATACTTACAGAACGCATAGCGTTGATTATGTACTTGATGAAATTGAGTACTTAATTAAAGAGTTTGGATTTAAATATTTTGATTTTCACGACGATACATTCAATTTGATTCCAGAAAGAGTTTTTGAGTTTTGCGATAAAATTCAAAAACGAAAAATTGAAATAAAGTGGGGTTGCTTTTGCCGAGTTAATAATTTTAGTGTTGAAATGGCTAAGGCTATGAAGAAAGCAGGTTGCGAAGTTATTCAATTTGGTGTTGAAGCAGGAAATCAAACAATTTTAGATTCAATTAGAAAAAAAATAACTCTTGGACAAGTTGAGAGTGCAATAAAAGCAGCAAATCAAGCGGAAATAAAACAAATTGCCTGTGGATTCATTATTGGACATGCAGACGACACTGAAAAAACAGCAAATCAAACTATCGACTTTGGAGTTAAACTTGCAAAACTTGGAGCAACGAGATTAACAATAAGTGTATTGACTCCTTATCCTGGAACAGACGTTTATATTAATCGAAATAAATACGGCATTAAACTGATTACAGAAGATTGGGAACAATTCATCTTTTCCAGGGTGGTTATTGAAACTGAAAATCTCACAAAAGAAAGACTGAGAGAAATATATGCAAAAGGGGTTTATAAATTTTTGGAGGCAACAATAGAAACAGATTGAATCTCCCATCAAAGGGTAAGAAAATTCATAACCTTCTAAATTCAAGTACTGCAAGCAACCTAAAAATATCAAAATAGAATGAGTGAACTGGATGAAATAAAGAATGAAGTTCTTGTTGAAAACAATGCTCAATTCATTTTTCAACATATAAAGGATTTGGAAAATGACATAATAAAACACGGGAAGAGATGGTTTTGGGAGCTACTTCAGAATGCGAAAGACGCAAAAAAAGACAATGAAAGTGTTAAGATAGAAACATTTTATGATGGGGGAAAAGTTATTTTCAGACATAGTGGAACTGAATTTAAAAGAAAAGAAATCGCTCATTTAATATTTCATGGTTCAACAAAAAAGAATGATATAAGCAAAACCGGGAAATTTGGGACTGGTTTTATGACAACTCATTTACTGTCAAAAGAAGTTATAATTGAGGGTAAATTGTTTGATGGTGGGAATTGTTTTCGGTTTGTATTAGATAGAAATGGTAATAACGATGCTGAATTACAAAAGACATTAGAAGAATCATGGAAAAGATTTGAAAATTCAAAAATTGAATGCGATGAAAAAAGTATTTTCAATACTCAATTTACTTATAATATTAATCCTTCTCGAAGAGAAATTGTCGAAAGTGCATTAAAGAACCTAAAACAAACAATACCTTTTGTACTATCCTCAAACTCAGAAATTCAAGAAGTAATTATTTCAAATAGTGAAAATTCCTTTTCCATAAAAAAAGAAGAGGCTAACATTGTCAATGATTCTTTTCAAGAATTCCAAATCAATATCGATACAAGTAAGATTCAAATAATTAAAATTGAAAAAGAAGTAAATATTGAATTTGGATATAAAAAAGAAGATATTGCCGTAACAACTTCAGAAATAATAAACATATCTGTTAGTCTTGAACTTGATAATAATTCGTTAAAAAAAATAGATAAAACTATTCCTAGGCTTTTTTATGATTTTCCACTATTCACAACGGAACGATTAGGTATTCCAGTGATAATCAATAGTCTTTCTTTCGAGCCTAAGCCAGAACGAGATGGCATATACTTAGGGCCGACAGAAACATACGATGTTCAAAAAAACAAAGCTATATTATCAAAAGCCTTCAAAATATTTTTAAATCTAGCAGATGAGCTAATTGACCGAAATACTAAAGATATTTATTTGATAGCCAAGATAAAAAAAATAAATTTCGCAGATGTTGATAATGAATGGTTCAATCAAGAATTATCACATATCATTTCGGAATTGACAGATAAAAAGATTATCCGAAGTGACGGCGGAAAACTAATAAATTTATCTGAAGCTATTATCCCCTTAATGACAACAACTCCCTGTGAGTATGATATTGATTTTTGGTTATTAGTCAAGAAAATCTTTCCAGACAAAATAGTTTTGAAAGAACATCATGGTAAATGGATTGACATAATAACCGATTGGAAAGAATTCAAAGGTGAAAGCTTTGTGTTTGAAAAGAACATACAGGACATTTCCAAAATTATTGAGCAAGAAAAAAATATTAAACAATTTTCGATTCAATATTTTGGAAATGAAATCGAAGATGCTTACCGTTGGTTAAATCATTTTTATGCATTGATTAACAATAATCATAAAAATCATATCCTTGAAAGTACTGCAATTATTCCTAATCAAGATGGAGAGTTTGTGAAGAAGACTTCCGAAATAAAACTAGATAAAGAAATTGATGAAGAACTAAAACATATATTAAATCTGCTTGGTGAAAATATCCGGGAGGTCTTAATAAGTAATGAGATAACATATTTTAATGATAAATCTATTTTTTCATTTAAAACTCAACAAGAAGTTTACGAACATACAATCAGTAGTATTAAAAATATTGAAAAAAGTTTTGAAAAAACAGAGTTTGAAGCTTCACTGGAAATGATGAGATGGTTACTAGCTAATGAAAAATATGAACCTCTTGAAGGCTTTCCAATTTCAATCAAATTAGAAGAAGAAAAAAGAAATGTTTATAAACTTTCGACAAAGCAAAAGCTACTGGTGCCGGTAAGTTTATGGAACCCTGAATCTTTTAGAAAATATTCTGATATTTTTAGCGATGAACTTATCCTAAATGAAGAGTACGGTAACATATTAGCCTATTATGTTAGCACTTTAGAAGACAAAGGTTTTATTTACTCAAATCCTTTGTATAATGAAATGCGTAGATTCACAAGGGAAGATTTGCAAAAAGTTATTCCTGAAAAAATTGAAGATAATTTCTGGGGAGATGCAGAAGATGATGTAGAACAAATTGAAATACCCGAAATATTAGTTTCTCATATAGCATATTTTAATAATCCTTCGGAAAAATCGGTATTAAGAAACTCCAGAAAATCTAGAAAACAGACACAGAAACTTTTAGAGTTTATATTTAATTGTGTGCTAACAACCGATAACTTAATTTTTGAAGAAAAGGAAATATTTATTAAAGGGAAAAGTCTAAAGGTATATCCTTCACATTGGTTAGCAAAACTAAAAAGTAACCAGTGGGTAAATATTGGAAAAGATAAGGATGAATCACCTACATCGTCTAACTTATCGTTCTTTTTTGAAAAAAGTGATGAACTTAAAGAAAAACTAAAAAATGAGAAAGTAGCCAAATTGTTAAATATTATCGGTGTTAGCGTTGGGGATTTAACAAAGAATATTTATGCAAAAACAGATAAAGAAAAATTGGAATGGGATAAGGCGTACACATCCATATTGTCTGCAGGTCATGAAAATAGCATAACCGCAGAGGAAATACAGAATATCTTTAATGACGAATTTTTGATACAAGAAATTAAAACTAAATATAAAGAGAAACAAGTTGTTAAAAATAATAGAAATATAGGTCTAACTGTCGAGGACATTTTTCAGGAAATTCTTACCAACGAATTAAATACTTTGAATCTTAAAATAAAGAAAGTCATCGTGGGGCGAGATTTTGATGTCGAATTTGATTTTATTGATGAAGAAAATGAGAAACTGTTTTCTATTGAAAGAAAGGATCTAAAATATCCAATTGAACTAAAATCAACAAGAACAGATTACATCAGAATGACTAGAGCCCAAGGTCGTCGGGCGACAGATAATCCTGATAATTTTTCACTATGTGTGTTCCAACATAGTTATGATTTGGATGATTTTAAAGACGAAACAGGTAGAATAAAAGTTGATATTAGGGAAAAAATAAAGTCTGAAATACGATTTGTGACAAATATTGGTAATAGCTTAATTAAGGAAGTTAAAAAAGTTCAAGAATTGGATGAAAAAATAAAAGTGACAAAATTGAGTTCAAGTGAAATCGAAGTTGATATAGAAGAAGGGGAGGTTAAATATAAAATTCATGAAAAAGTCTGGGAAAGCAGTATGAAATTGGAAGCTTTTATAACTTATATTAAAAGCAAATTTGGATAGTTTACTAATCAATAAAATAAGAACCTGGAAATTATTTCATTTTTGACAACTCTTTTTTCGATCAAAATAATATATAGAAGTGTTTTATAATAAGTTTTAGAAATAATAAATAGAGAAAAGGCAACAATAGGTTGCCTTTTTAGCATTAAGGACTATAGCCTTCCTATTAACCGTGCTTTCGCCAAATCCCCATTTTTAATAACCAATCGCTGATGCCTTCCACCATCTTTTTCGAATAGCTCCATAACCAATTGTTTTTTATCAGGAATCGTAAATTTCTTAAATGTAAAAACAGTACTTTCTGTCTCTTTGCCTTTCACTGAGGTTAGGTAATTGTAAGCCCGCACAGGTTCTATGATGGTTTCCTGGATAGCAGTCCGTTTGACTACTTTTTTATCGACGATTTTGAAGACAAGGAAATCAATATCAAATGGAATGTCAGAGGTGTTTTTGATTTCAGTATGCAGGAACAATAGCCCGTTATGGCTGAAAATTCCCCTGAGTTGGAACTCAATTCCAAATTGATTGCTTTTTATATGCTTAACCCTTTTTCGGTTGCTTTTGTAGATTTTCTCCATTGCCATCTGGATAGCTTGCGGCGATTCATCCCCCAAATCAGAAAGTTGAACCTCTATAGAATTTTCAGGACGATTGGTTAACTTGTCGTTATGAAGAAAATCTTTCATTTCAATGTTCAGCTTCTCCGGTTCTTTAGAATAATTCACAATAAACGAGTAGAAGCTTCCTTCATCGGTAATAACTGAAAAGTTGGTTTCCCCTGTAAAATCTCTTACGGCAGCTTTTACCCGGACCACATTTTCCGCGCCTTCTGCTTTCCCTGCTATAATATTGGATGAGCCCAAATCAATATAAGAAATCCCGGAAGGGAAAATCAGGTGCACCGTTTTGTCATAAGTAACCTCCAGATTATAGGAAGGGATAACGTTGTCTTTGGGAATGACTTTTGTATAATCGTTTTGTGCATAGAGGGAGAAGGCTGATAGATATAATAAGATGAAAATTATCGGTTTCATTTTGGTGAATTTTTAAGATTAAACAAGTTGACTTTAGTTGGATGACATCAACAAAAGGCGATGCCCGGCTTTCAGCGTTACTTTGGTTGTCCTCAGTTTTTTTGAAACATACTGGGAAGTTCCCTGAATAAAACTCCGCCCTACATCAGCAGCTAATTGCTGTCCTGCGGTTGTTCCCTGTGTAATACTGATGCTTGTTCCGGCATCGCGCCCCATGGAAGCAGTGATTTCTTTTAAAGCGGTTGTTTCCACTGAACCGGGAATAAACAGGCCCTGCTGTCCGTCTGTGTCATAGGCGGTCAGTTGCACAGGAATAATATTTCCATTGTGTTCCAGGGATTGAATAAATATCTGCAAACGTTCCCCCTGAATTTGAGCGATGCCGGTTATTAGCGAATTTCTTGGAAGTTCAAAACCACCGGTTTCCACAGGTTCAAGCAGACGAAGTTTTACGTTTTGCCCGTTAACCAGTGTCTGGGTGCTGTTTACACAGGCCCAAATTGTATTTCGTTCTTTCTGAACTTTCTCGTTCCCAACGGTTATGAAGGAATAATTACGAGGCATTGAGACCTGCCCGATAAAAGCCGAATCACTTATGTCCTGCTTTAGTGCAGAAACGGTATTATCCGAAATGGTCTTAACAGGTTTTGAAGGAACCGGTTGATTTTCCTTTTCTGTTGGTTGAGATTTTGTTGCTGAAACTTCAGTTTCAGTAACCTGCCCGGATGATTCAGGCATATATTTGGAAGCCAGTTGATATGACTTTTCCATTAGCCTTAACTGCTCATCCACACTGCCTCCTTGTTCCTTCAGAGCAAGCTGATTTTTTAACTCCTCAATTTCCTTTTTCAGCTTTTCATTTTCAGTATCCTCTTTAGGCTTTTCATAAAAATTATCGAGGGTTTTATTAATTCCCTTGTAAGCCGAAGCAGAATGTTGTATTGCTTTTTCCGGTTGTTTCGAGCCTGAATATTTTCCGTTTGATGTGGATTGTTCATCCTTGCTGTCCGGTACCGACAAATCAAATTTTGCAGGTTCGTCGTTCCCCACCATTGCTGAAAACTGTTCCAGTGAACGAACCGGCTTTTCTTCAAACAATTTCTCCTGTTCAAAGGCGCTGATTTTGTCCTTTATAAGGTTGCTTTCCGCAGGCATGGGCAGTTCTGTGTTCAATCCCGCCCCGCCTTTGGTTGTACTGCTTTTTTCTGATGGCTTAAAAATAAGCCAGAGGCTTGCACCAAAAACCGCAAACATCAAAGCGAAAACCGCATATTTTTTAAGCTGTTGCTTTTGCTTTGGTTTCAATATAGTTTTATTGTTTTTGTTCATGAAATACATCTTTAAGTTTATGGATTAAACTGTCCTGTGGTAAGTCAAGAGGTTTGATATGTTCGATGTCAAGTATCTTCTGCACCTCCTTATTATTGAAAGAATCCCAAAGCATGAAAGAGAAAACTGAGGCAAAAAGGATGCACAATCCAAGCACAACAACTTTGCGTTTCTTTTGTGGAATCCGTTCACATGCTTTTCGGATGGTATCATCCAGCAACCGGCTGGCTTTTCTAATTTTTTGTTTCATGGCTACCGGTTTATGGTTTGAATATCCCTGTTTTCTTTTACCGTAAAATTCTCAATCGTAAATCCATGCGGATTGTTATCGCTTCGCACCGAGTTAATCAGGTCGCAGGTGGTAACCAGGCTCCGCTGCGTGATATTACTCTCCCGGATAATAACCTGCCGGGCATAGGTAGAAGCTGTATAGGGATAGTTCCTGAAGTCAACCACCACACTATCCACTTGTAGTGTCTGATTGATATTCCCGGAGATAATCCGGTTGAAATACCCTTTCTCAACCAAATCTTTGTAATAGGTGTAAACGCTTTTGTCTGCAAGAAACATTGCCCGGTTGATGTTGGACTCTATGGCGTTTTTATCCGGCGAGAGCGTAAAGAACAGTTCGTGAAACCGCCGGATATGTTCCCGCGCCTCCACCGGACGGTTTTGGGATAAATCCTGTGACAGGGCAAGGATTAACGATTTTCCTTTGTCCAGCACGTAGATTTTCTGCCGTTGTTTTTCAGCAAACTGAAAAGCACTGAAAACCGAATAACCGGTAATGCCTGCACACAGGATGACAAATACAATCCCGAAAAAACGAATCTGCCTGAAGCTCGTTTCAATATTTTTTAATGATTTAAATTCCATGATAATTTCTGTTTACTTTTTTAATAGTTTCCCTGATATATTTCCTGCTGACGCACCGACAGCACCTGCAGCCACAGAACCGGCTTTGCTTGCCGATGAACTTACGTTCTTCCCGTAATTGCCCATACCCCCGGCCATAATAATCCAGTTTGCTACTGTTGGAATCGTAAGGTATCCGATAATACCGATAACCATAAACACGATATACACCCCATTGGAAGCCTCGACCGAATAGGTTGGATCTGCCTGTAGTTTGTCAATATCTGCTTGAAGCATCAGTACCTGAATCCGTGCAAGGATGGAGCTGAACAGGTCGGAAACCGGGAGCCAGAGATAAACTGAAATGTAACGGGAAAACCATTGTGTCATGGTCGATTGAAATCCATCATAAATACTGATGGCAAAAGCAATAGGACCAAGAATGGAAAGCACAATCAAAAAGAAAGTACGGATGGTGTCAATTACCAAAGCTGCCGCCTGAAACAGTAATTCCAGAATCTCGCGGAAGAAATCACGGATATTCTTTTTCATATTGTACAGGCTCCGTTCAATATACATTCCCGACATGGTTGCCAAATCCGAAGGGCTCCATCCCAACTCATCCAGCTGCTTATCGAACTCCTCATCACTTACAAGAAAGGCAGTTTCAGGATTTCGTTTCATAGCCTCGATTTCCAGTTCTTCTTTTAAATCCCGGTATTTTTCCATATCAAAAGTCTGGGATTCCAACATCTGGTGGGTGCCTTTTACAACAGGGCTCAAGACCACATTGATTGTTCCCAGAACAAAAGAGGGGAAGAACATAATACACAAGCCAATCGCAAAGGGGCGCAAAAGCGGGTAAACATCAATGGGTTCAGTCCGGGCAAGCGACTGCCATACACGTGAGGCCACATAAAACAATGCCCCCAGACCGGCTATGCCTTTTGCCACCCCGGTCATGTCACTGCATAAAGGCGTCATCTCCACATAAAGGCTGCGGAGAATCTGATGTAGATTATCAAAATCCATTACCAGTACCTTTCGTCAGCATTACCGTAAAGCGCCAGCATCCGTTGCGTATCGCCTTTCTTCTGGGCACGCAGGTAAGAAACCGAAAGGTTCTTGTTGGTGTAGTATCGTACCAGGTTCCGGTAGTGCTGGACAGAAATATAAACGCCGTTAATAATATCCATGCGTTCCTTGTCGGTCATTGAGAGCGAACTGCTGTTAACAATCCCTTTCAGGTCGAGCAAAAGGTTACTGCTTTCTTCCAGAAGCTTGGAGTAGCCAAAAGCAATGGCTCCCAGTTCCTCCAGCGTAAAGTTCTCATCCTGTAACATCAGTTGATAGGAGTTGATGTAGATATCGGCAATTTCTCCAACCATTAAAATGGTTTCCTGAACTTTCCGGGCATCTTTAACAAGGTCGTTTACTGCTTTTAACGCATCGTAATACTTCTTACCCTGATCATATACTTTCTTTACTTCCTGAAAATTCTTTATCACGTTGGAAACGGTACTCGATGTTTGTACAATTTCATTGGCGGAATTCACAATACTCTGGGCGAGGTTTACCGGGTCGGTAACCACAAATTGTGCTCGCAGGTTAAAAGTGCCGAGCATAATAAGCAGCCCGGCTATAAATAGTCTTGTTTTCATGATTTTTAATTTTAAAATGAAAAGCTTAAGCATTTCGCTTACTGGCGGCCAGTTGTTTAATGGCCTGTTCAATGTTCCCGTCCAGTTGTTCGGCCAACCGGACGAGTTCCAGTTTCTCGGTTTCTTCAGTGGTATAAGTGTAATACTCTTCCAAAGAAACTTCGGTGGCATAAACCGCAGATTGCACCCCCCCGAGACCAATCCATACCTCTTTGTATTTTCGCCGGGGATGGTTGGCAAGGTTGATGGAAAGGATCTGCGATTTTTCTTTTTCGGTCAGTCCAAGTAATTCCTGGATTAAACCAAACTTGTTCATGTACTTGCGCTGGTCGAGCAGGATTTTACAATCGGAATTGTTGATGATACTTTCCTTCACAATTTCCGAAGCGATAATATCATCGACCTCCTGAGTAACCACAACGGCTTCACCAAAGAATTTTCGAACTGTTTTAAACAGGTATTTGATGTATTCCGCCATCCCTTCTTTGGCTATTGCTTTCCACGCTTCCTCTATTAATATCATCTTTCGGATGCCTTTTAACCGTCTCATTTTGTTGATGAAGGCTTCCATGATGATGATAGTTACAATGGGGAACAGAACTTTGTGGTCTTTGATATTATCCAGTTCGAACACAATAAAACGCTTGTTCAACAAATCCATTTGCTTGTCCGAGTTCAACAGGTAATCATATTCACCTCCCTTGTAATACGGCTCCAAAACGTTCAGAAAATTGGATATATCAAAGTCCTTTTCCCTTACCTTCTTCGCGCGAAGCGTTTCGGAATAGTCATCCCGGACAAACTCATAAAATGTATTAAAAGACGGAGCCATCTTACCGTCCGATTTCAACTTTTCGATATACTGGCTCACCGCATTCGACAAAGCCACCTCCTCCGAGCGTGTCGGCGCTTCCTCTTCATTTTTCCAGAGGGTAAGGATAAGCGTTTTGATGCTTTCCCTTTTTTCAATGTCAAACACACCGTCGTCGGTATAGAATGGGTTAAACGCAATCGGATTGTCCTCGGTATAGGTAAAATAAACCCCGTCTTCGCCCCTTGTTTTATAATGAATTAAATCACATAATCCTTTGTAGCTGTTCCCGGTATCGACCAGAAGTACATGTGTTCCCTGCTCATAATACTGCCGTACCATGTGATTGGTAAAAAAGGATTTTCCGCTTCCCGAAGGGCCAAGGATGAACTTGTTCCGGTTGGTGATAGTCCCTTTTTTCATCGGTAAATCGGAAATATCTATATGCAACGGTTTTCCGGTGAGCCGGTCAACCATTTTAATCCCCACCGGCGATAAGGAACTCCGGTAATTGGTTTCACCAGTGAAGAAGCACAAGGCTTGTTCCGTGAACGTATAAAACGATTCTTCAGAAGGGAAGTCGGCAGCATTGCCGGGGATGCCCGCCCAAAACAGCGTCGGGACATCTACGGTGTTGTAGCGTGGTTTGCATTCCATCAATGCAATCTGGGAACCGGCATCATTTTTAATCTGCCTAAGTTCTTCCGGTCGGTCGCTCCATGCCAGTACATTGAAATGCGCCCGCACGGAAACCAGCCCTTTACTGTGTGCTTCATTCAGGTACTCTTCCAGCCACTGTTTGTTAATCTGGTTGGCGCGGCTGTACCTCGAAAGCGAGTGCATGTTTCGGGCCATCTTTTCAAAACGGGTAAGATTAGCTGAATGGTCGTCAATAAAGATGTACTGGTTGTAAATATGATTACAAGACAGTAACAAACCAACCGGCGAAGCATAAGAAAGCAGGCAACTGCTGCGGTCGGTAGAAAGTTTTTCGTACCGGCTTTCCGTGGAAACTTTTGCTGGCAAATCATCCAAATCCGAAAGGGAATGAAGCACTAAGGAGTTGTCCCCGATTTTCATTTCTCCCGGATTCAGGGTGATGTCCTGGAGGCAGGCAGTTTGTTGCTGAGAAAGTGAGAAGTACTTTTCCACAACTCCCGGTTCTTTCCCTGAGCCGGTAATCTGCTCTACCGTTAAACGTGTGAGTCGGATAAAATCGCTGTCGTTAATGATTTGCTCAAACTGGTTCACTGCTTCCACAAACCGCAGTACAGATTCCTTATTTTTTATCTCTTTGGGAAGAAGCGTTCCTCGTCCCAACGAACTGAACGTACTTTGCTGCCTGCTCCGTTCTTTGGTAGTTTTGGTAAGAAAAAGGTAGCAAGTATGGTTTAAATACGGACGCTCATTAAAATGACGCTCAAAGGAAGAACTTAAAAAGCTTAAATCCTGTTCTTGCTGGTCCTGTTGGTAATTCTCTTTGATGTACCAGTCCTGTTTATGAACAATGGAGTAATCGGGCAATACTTTTATTGCCTTGTTCCAAAGCGAATGAATGGCTTCGTATTCTTCTGAAGTAATAGTGAACAGTTCCGGCAGTGTAACCCGAAAAGCAACAGTAATATCGGCATCTTTACTGATGATACAGCCCTGTTCAACCGACAGCAAAGGGAACTTGCTTTCAAGTGTGGCCGTTTTTAAAACGCTTCTCATACCGTATCCTTTCTTTTATAAGTGAATAATCGGGGAACACTTCTCCGGTTGATAATCCTACGCGGGAAAGTGCGGGTTGCCTGTACCTTCATCAAACCAAAACGGCCAAACTTCCGGTTAAGCGAGAATGTCAGCCAGACAACCACGAAAGCCAGAACCAGCCCGGTGAAAATGCAAACCCACTGGTTTATCCCGGCCAGGTACATGATAATGAAAATCACAAATGTTCCCAGAAGCCCACCTGCAAAAATGAACAGATACTGGTTTTGCAGGCCTTTAAATTCTGCCGGTTTGTTTACCCCTTTATTTATAAAATACGCTGCCATACTTTTTACAGGAAGAATGAGCGTAGAATGGTGGCAGCTACAATCAGGAAAATACACGCTCCAAACCAGGCGGCTGCGGTTTTGCCGGTATCCGGGTCGCCGCTTGAAAATTTGGAATACACTTTTACGCCGCCGATTAAGCCCACAATGGCTCCAATGGCGTAGATTAATTTGGTTGCCGGGTCGAAATACGAGGTGACCATGCTGGTGGCTTCAGTAATTCCGGCAGAGCCGTCGCCTTGTGCGAATAGTATTGTAACCCAGAAAGAAAAAAACAGGGTTAATATGGATTTTAATGAATTGATTTTTGCCATAATGACTTGTTGTTTGTGCTTCCCGAAAAACAGGGAGGCGGTTTTACTAATTTTTAATGAAATCTAACGGGGCGAGGTGGCAAAACCACGGGGTAAGAACTGGGTTTTATCCGTAATCTTTTTCCTTCATATTCTTCAGAATTTGGTTACTACTCAGGCAGATTTTTTCCTGCCTGTAACCAAATGTAAAGGCTTAAATCACTGAAAAATAAAAAGGGGAGTATGTGGAAGTAGGTGGCTGTGTTTGGCGTAGAAAGTAGGTCTGGGATTTTAGTTTATTCTTGGGGTAAGATGTAGTTATTTTGAGGGTTTGAGGTTGGAGTATATGAAACAATTAATCTTTCTGATTTGCTTCCTAATTTTATCTCATCAGTATTTTTATTTATTAATTCCTGAAGATTAATAATGTAGGGCTTCTCTATTTTTATTTTCTTATATCCAAGAGTCAGTGTTTGTCCATGTAGGGTAACTTCAGTTTTTACTTGTTCATTAGCAACAACTAAAGTGTCCTCTTTTTCTGTCATCTTTTTAAAAGCATTAATTGTCTCTTCTGAATTATCAAATAACGTTGCATCACATATCCCGTTCCACTTATATTTTATTGTTCCTTTGTTAATTAATGTAATAATTTCTTCAACTACCTTTTGAGATTCGTTATTTATTTCCGCTCTCATAAACTGAGAGAATCGGATTTTAAAGTGGGATTCAATTGTTTTTAGATTCTTAAAGTACTTTAGGGAAAAATCTGTATAATCATTAAACGGTTTTTGATAAGGAACTGACTCAGTAATGAAGTTATTAGATTCATTCCAATAAATTTTAAATTTATTTCCACTAAAGATATTTTTCAAAAAAGTTAATTCACTCACTTCTTCACTAATTCTTGAACATATCTTATTAGGGGTATATTCTAAATTGACTAAAATACCTTTATCATTCGTTACTTCAAGTTTGATTTTAATTTGCGCAGTGTTTAGTTTACAATGAATATGAAAAAATGGATGATTCCCATATAGTTCAGTAGGTATATTCTCAAATTCAAAGCCATCATCAAATACTATGTCAACTTTAATTTTCTTTTGAGGAATGCTTTTCATTATCAGCTTATCTGCATTTTCTAAATAAGGAATTCGTATTCCTCCAATATTAAAATCAGTATTTACAATATTATTGACATCTAACTCAAGCTGTCCTACTCTTTTACCTGACATAAATTCATTAAATTCATTGTAAAAGCCAGTTGAACCTTTAAATGTGAAATGAAGGTGAGATTTCACTGTATCGTCAGATGCTCTAAGGGAACCTATGTTTAATTTATTATTTTGTGGAGATAACTCAAAATAGAGTTTATGGTCTATGAGAAATTTACCACATGTATCAGAAGATACTATCCCTCTTTTCTGGTCTGATATAATATTTCCTTTTATATTCTCAATTAATTCATCAATAAACTTTTCTCCTTTTACATTAATATATGTAATGCCCTTTTGTGCTAAATCATTTCGTTTTATTGGTTTCAAGCTGGGAGCAATAAGAAAACTCTCTCGTCTAAGTGTCCCTAACGAATCAGTTATTCTTTTAAAAATAACTTCAATGTTTGGGTCTTCGATGTTATAGCCAATAAATAAGACATTTTTTGTTAAAATATGAGTCTTGACAGTTGTCCATAAATCATTATACTCTGAATCTTTTGAAAAAAAATTCAAATAATCAGATTTTGTAATTATGATACTTTCGGGGTCAACGAAATCACCATGTACTTTAAATATTTGTGTTTTTTTTGAGTCAATAAAAGGTATCTTTTTGGGTGATATTATAACATGCCCCTTCTCTTTATAGGCGTTTTCAAACAAGCGGTCATAATTGGTGGTTATTATTGTATGGATGTGCGGGATGGAGGCTAATTTAGCATGGTATTCAATTGTCTTTGGAGAATTACCAATGAATATACTTTCAAGTATTCTTAGCAACTCATGCCGATTATTATTCTTTAGTTTGATAAATTCCTCTGCAAAGTCAGGGAGCATTTGTGATTTTCTGATATCTCTTTTTTCTGGTTTAGATAGTCCGTTATAAAGTATATCTTTTAATTTATTTCCTGATGGATATCCAGCATATAAAGATAATCCAGCTCCTGCCCAAATAACAACCTCCTCTCTTCTTACTAGTTCAAATAATCTATCCTTATTGTTCATTATTCATGTTTTTATTTTCACCGCATGTGATATTCGACAATCTTGTGGCGACAATAATTAAATTATTTGCCCCAATTTACCAAAATCCAACTGATGAATTAGACATTTGACAATAAAAGTAATAACCTTTTAGCTTTATCTCACATAATCCCCAATATCAAACTTTCCCAGTTCACCACTTGGCTTTTGATTCCTTTCATTTTGCCCCAAACTCCCCAGATGCAAGTCAATTAACTCCACAATCCGTTTTTGATATTCTGAAGACGAGGATGCTATTTGTTCTACCCAGTCAGTATTTTCATTTTCATGAAGCAATTTCCCAGTTTTTACTGGATTTTTAGGATGCAAGCTTTCAACTTCATTCACTACCTCCATCATCTCTTCGAAAGTAATATCGGAAGAGATTTCAGTTGGAAGTCCAAGCTCTTCCAGTTCCTCCTGTTCTTCGATAGCACTAATATCTGGTTCATATTCCAACGGTACTTCAATAGCCATCTTGCCGGATGAATCGGATTCGGAGACAGTACTCTTCTCGGTAGTCAGAACAAAAGAACTTTTACCGACAATCCCTTCAGGGCTGAGCTTTTCAGAAACCTTTCCTTTTTCACAGGGGGGCATTCCGGTTTTGCCCCTCCATTTTAGGAAAAGAGCAAAAAGAATGATGATTGTTATAATCGCAATTAGTTCAAGCATTTTATTCTGGTTTATGATTAGAAAATATCCGTATTCTTTTCGTTGTAGAGTTTGACTATGTCCTCTTGGAAATCCTCAAAATGTTGGTTGAGCACATTATCGATATAATTAAAAATTGAGATTTCATCGTTGCCAATAATGCGCACAATCTTTTGAATCCTTTCGTGGTATTCCTGCCGGATGGGGACATGCTTGCCAAATCGTGCTTTGCCATCGGATTGCCGGATAAACAGGGACAGATAATCAGACGCTGTCTCGTTCTTCCTCACCTTTGTTTTTTTAACTGTCTTTTCATCCTTTTGCCCTGATACCTGTTTCTCATTTTGGATAGTTGAGATTAAAAAATCTTCGTCTATCTCTTCGGGATTGTATTGCTTTTTTGCCATGATTTCATTGTTTAATTATTTGCAAAATCTCAGTTGCCAACACATCGAGGTTACTGCCTTTTAACAACGTATTGTGGGCAGGGAACAGGGTAGAACGGAAGACAGGTTTATGTCCAGAAGTAAGTTCACGCCGGAAACGTTTCGAATCAGGGACAAAGGTTTTCAGGATGTTCAGACCCAATTCACCAATCACATTTTCATAGACCTCGTAGAGTTCGTTTTTCTCCCGCCCATCCACCATATTCCAGATGAGGTAAAGGCCCTTGATATTACTTTTGCCCACACTTACCAGGTTTTCGTTGAGCATGGTGGCAAATTTCAGGGTGCTCTCCAGAACAACCCTGTCTGCACTGACCGGAGAAAAGATATAATCCATCCCCGCTAGTGTTTTTACAACTCCTTTACTGTTTAATGTGCCAGGAAGGTCGAAGAAAATAATGTCGGGCTGAGAGGCAGTATTGTCAATAAGCTTTTCGGCAGTTGTAATGGCATCATCCGGTAAGCTTTTTTCTACCGGGTAGGCTTTTCGTTTCAGAGCAGTAAACTGGGTATAGGCCATTTGTTTGTAATAGTTGTCCTTCATCACCTGTTCCATATCCCGCTGGCGCATTTCAACAATACTGTGTTGGGGGTAATCACAGTCCACAACTGCAATTTCCAAACCTTGCACATAGTGTAAATAGCTCGACATTAAAACAGTAAACGCGGTTTTGCCTACGCCTCCTTTTTGAGTGCTGAAGGCAATAAATAATGTTTCCTTTTCCATCTTATTTAATTTATTGGTTAATGATGTAATTGTTTTATCGTTTGTTTTTTCAATTAATCTCCTCGGTAGCTAATCAAATGAATGCCTGCTTGAACATTTAAATGTTTAAGCGTTCCAACGTTTAAACACTCTCCCAAACCAACTTTTAATTATTGCCTGATTGGAATAAATGAACTGATGAATACCTAAATTTTTAATTCTCTCTTTGAAAAAGCCAATAGCTTCTTAATTATCCATTCGAATATTCCTTTTATAGTTTGTTTTTTCATTTCTCTAATCAGGCTTTCATACCCGCAAATGAAAGGATAAAAACCATCGAAAATTTGGTTTTAAAAGTGGCTGGAATTGTTTGGCTCTAACTGTCTGCTTTTGGCGTCTTTCGAGGTAACTACGAATCAAAACACTCCCCATACCTTTGCCCTCAATAGAAAAATATACCGAGAAAATGACCTTGAATTATGGGACGACAAGCATTAAAAATTACCAACGCTAAAAGGGTGTGCATTGGCACACGGCAAGTTGTGTTTTGAGTTACTCAAAACGTTCCGAGTAACTCGGAACCACTTGCCCCGATGGGGAAAATCACCCTCCAAAGTCGGGGATTTTTGAAAAAGAAACAGGTAAAGTTTAACGCTATAACAGCAAGATAAAATGACAATAAAAACAGGAAGAAAACACAAAGGAGGCCGGAAACTCAAACCGGACCCGTGCAAACACCGCTATGCGATCAGTCTGAATGATGAGGACAATGCCCGGTTTTTATCGCTGGTGGAAGCATCTGGGATGGAAGTGAAAGCTCATTTTATCACAGCCTGCGTATTCGAAAAGCCGGTGAAAGTGGTAAAAATTGACAAAGCAACGATGGATTTTTACATGCGCCTGACCAATTTTTATGGCCAGTTCCGGGCAATCGGGGTGAACTATAACCAGGTAACCAAAGCCATCAAGAACAATTTTTCGGAGAAAAAAGCACTGGCATTTTTGAATCAACTGGAGAAAGCAACACTGGAACTGGTTGCAATCAACAAACAAGTGATGGATTTAACCCGTGAATTTGAAGAAAAATGGTTGCAAAAATAAGTTCAGGAAGTTCGTTGTACAGTGCCCTGGCATACAACCATCAGAAGGTAAATGCCGGTGAAGCAAAAGTGATTTTCACCAATAACATGGTTGAGCCGGAAGATGGAAATTTCAGTATTGGGATTTGTACATACTCATTTGAGCCTTATTTGCTGGCCAACAAAAGAACAGAAAATCCGGTTATCCATATCTCATTAAATCCTGACCCAAAAGACAGGCTAAACGATGAACAGTTTGCCCAAATTGCAGAGGAATACATGCAAAAGCTGGGTTACGGGAATCAGCCTTTTGTAGTCTACAAACATGAAGACATCGACCGGCACCATATTCACATTGTTTCAGTCAAGGTAGATGAAACTGGGAAAATGATCCGGGACAATTTCCAGCACCGTTTGTCCATGCGGATTTGCCGTGCTTTGGAACAGAAATACGGATTGACTCCGGCCAATGAAAAACAAAAAGAAGAAGGTTATTCATTAAAAGCGGTTGACCAGAAGAATGGCAATATTAAACAGCAAATTGCCAACGTAGTCCGACCTGTATCACGGTCATGGCATTTTCAATCCTTTAATGAGTACAAAGCTTTACTTTCTGTTTATAATGTGCACGTTTCAGAAGTAAAGGGGGAACACAAAGGAAAATCCTATTACGGAATTGTCTATGCTGTCTTAAACGACAAAGGTGAAGTTTACGGAACACCGATTAAATCTTCAAAATTTGGCAAACAGGCCGGAAATGATGCAATTCAAAAACGGATTGAAAAATCAAAAGAAACTATTAAGACCAATAATCTCAAAGAAAGCCCGAAGGCATTTATTTCAAGAGCGTTGGCCTCGTGCAAAAACAGAAAGGATTTTGAAAAACAACTTTTGAAAAGCCAGATTTCAGTTTTGTTCCGCGAAAATGAATCGGGACGTATTTATGGCGTAACCTTTATTGACCACAGGCAAAAGTTTGTTTTTAACGGTTCCCGTCTGGGAAAGGACTTTTCTGCCAATGTTTTCCAGCAAAAATTCAGTGAGGAAAAACACGGTTCTAAACCGGAAAAGTCACCGGAATTTGTACCGCCACAATTCCCTTCAACTCCTGAATCAACACTTGAAAATTTATCGGGATTGTTGGCCATCGATAGCCGGGGAGAGAATCCCGAAGAGGAAGCCTTTATCCGAAGAATGAAAAGAAAGAAACGAAGAAAACGAAATCGATAAGCTATGCAAAATACCGTAAAACCATTCCTAAAATGGGCAGGAGGAAAATCACATTTACTTCCCCAAATGACAGGGCTATTTCCGAACGGCTTGGAGAAATTTGACACATTTATAGAGCCTTTTGTGGGAGGTGGTGCTGTCTTATTTCATATTCTCAGCCATTATCCTAATATCAAAAATATGGTTATCAATGATATTAATGCCCGGTTGATAAATGCCTATGTATTTCTGAAAGAAAGGCCACGTGAATTAATTTCAATATTGGATAAATATCAAACCCTGTTTTGGAGTTTAAGCCCAGCAGAGCAAAAACATTTTTATCTTCAAAAACGGAAACACTTTAATTCTTCCGGGACAAAGACGATTGAATCAGCGGCTCTGTTTATTTTTCTGAATAAGACCTGTTTTAACGGACTGTACCGTGTAAACAAAAAAGGAAAGTTCAATGTTCCGTTTGGACAATACCAAAAGCCTCTGATTTGCAACCCCGGATTAATTATCGAATTGAGCAAACTGCTTCACAAGGTAACAATTCTGAACGGCGATTATGCGCATACCATTGCAAATTTCAGGGGTAATACTTTTGTCTATTTTGACCCGCCTTATCGTCCGGTTTCACAAACATCCAACTTTACTACATACAGTTCTGAAAGTTTTGATGAGACACAACAAAAAAGGCTTGCCTGTTTTTGCCGCTTACTCGATTTTGATAGTAAGTGGATGCTGAGTAATTCATGCCCGATAGATGATAATTTCTTCAACGAACATTATACCGGTTACAAAATCCGGCAGGTTAAAGCAAGACGTTCAATTGGGGCTGATACCAAAAGCAGGGGAAATATTCAGGAGTTACTAATCACAA
Organism: uncultured Draconibacterium sp.; assembly: GCA_963677235.2. Classification (GTDB taxonomy): domain Bacteria; phylum Bacteroidota; class Bacteroidia; order Bacteroidales; family Prolixibacteraceae; genus Draconibacterium. The sequence goes on from CAXXPP010000001.1 coordinate 1,065,189, forward strand.
ATTATTAGGATATGCAAAACGAAGACGACGTGAGGAGCCTTGCCAAAATAATTGAACTGATAAGGGGCGTAAGTATTCTGGTTCTTATTATTCACGTTTATTGGTTTTGTTATGAATTTCTTGCCGAGCAAAATGCAACAGTAGCAATTATTGACAAGATTCTGCTGAATTTCCAGAAATATACAGGGCTGTTTTCAAAACCAATCTGGACAAAGCTGGTAAGTTTTGGATTGCTTGCCATCTCTTGTTTGGGAATCAGGGGCGTTAAAGCCGAAAAGATAACCTGGGGTAAAATATCGGTCTTCCTGATTTTGGGATTGAGCTTTTTCTTTTTTAATGGTTTTATTATAAAACTCCACTATTCATTAATTCTGAAATGTTCTGTTTATATGTTTTCCCTTGCTGCCGGGTATATTTTTCTTTTAAAAGCCGGTTTGTGGATGAGCCGCCTGATAAAACACAACCTGATGGAGGATGTCTTTAACATGGAAAATGAATCTTTTATGCAGGAAATGCGGCTGATGGAGAATGAATACTCTGTAAACCTGCCAACCCGTTTTGAGCACAAAGGGAAAACCTATAGCGGATGGATTAATGTGGTTAACCCGTTTCGGGCAAGCATTGTTTTGGGAACTCCGGGGAGTGGAAAATCTTACGCCATTATCAACAATTACATCAAACAGCAAATCCGAAAAGGGTTTGGCATGTATATCTACGATTTTAAGTTTGCTGACCTGAGCATAATTGCATACAATACTCTGATGAAGAACATCAACAAATATGAACATCCGCCTAAATTTTATGTGATAAATTTTGACAACCCGGAACGGAGCCACCGGTGCAACCCCATCGCCCCGGAGTTTATGACTGATATTGCCGATGCTTACGAATCGGCCTACACTATTATGCTGAACCTGAACAAAACCTGGATACAAAAGCAAGGTGACTTTTTTGTGGAATCGCCGATTATCCTTCTTACAGCTATTATCTGGTATCTAAAGATATACAAGAATGGAAAATACTGTACTTTTCCTCATGCCATCGAGTTTCTGAATAAAAAATACGCTGATATTTTTACCATCCTCACATCATACCGGGAATTGGAAAACTATCTTTCTCCGTTTATCGATGCCTGGGAAGGTGGAGCACAGGACCAGTTACAGGGACAGATTGCCAGCGCAAAAATCCCACTTTCAAGAATGATTTCTCCGCAATTATACTGGGTGATGTCAGGCAACGATTTCACTCTGGACATCAATAATCCGAAAGAACCGAAGATTCTTTGTGTTGGCAATAATCCCGACCGTCAGAATATTTATTCTGCAGCACTTGGATTATATAATTCCAGGATTGTAAAACTGATAAATAAGAAAGGCCAGTTGAAAAGTTCAGTAATTATCGATGAGCTTCCAACAATTTATTTCCGAGGGTTGGACAACCTTATTGCCACTGCCAGAAGTAACAAAGTGGCTGTCTGTTTGGGATTTCAGGATTTTTCGCAGCTAAACCGCGATTATGGAGACAAGGAAGCCAAAGTGGTGATGAATACGGTTGGGAATATCTTTAGCGGGCAGGTGGTTGGAGAAACTGCCAAAACTTTGTCGGAACGGTTTGGAAAAGTCCTTCAAAAAAGGCAATCAATGACTATTAATCGGCAGGACAAATCTACTTCGATAAATACCCAAATGGATACACTAATACCTGCATCAAAAATCAGCAACCTCACACAAGGTGTTTTTGTCGGGGCTGTTTCTGACAATTTTGAAGAACGCATTGAGCAGAAGATTTTTCATGCCGAAATTGTAGTTGATAATGAAAAGGTAGCGAAAGAAACTGCCGCGTATCAGCTCATCCCTGTAATTACAAATTTTACAGATGAGAATGGGAAGAATCATTTACTGGAAGAGATTGAATACAATTATCGTAGGATAAAAGATGAAGCGGCGATGATTGTTGTGGATGAATTGGAACGGATTAAGAAAGAATAGAGATTTCTAGTTTGTTTTATTCAAGAGACTGTTTTCATTATTTATCTTATTTTTAGTAGGTCTACTGATTATTTCGAATCCAAAACCTATTGACCACCACCATTCGTTCTGATAAGTCCAATCATACCCTAACGACGAGCCATGTGTCTCATTATTATTTATTTTGTCTTTTCCAGTAAATAGACCAATTTGTACATTATCAAATTCAAAAACTAAACCATATGCAACAGTAAATGCAGCTACATCTTGGACACTTTGAGTAAGTGTGGAATTTGAGTTGTCTGAAGTAAGACGAACAGAAGAAACTCCAACGGAAATCCCTCCAGTAAGAAAATTAGGTTTATATCTACTAATTCTTTTTTTCGCACCGACAAATGGTCCTAAGCCAATATCTTTTGAAAATTCAAAATGTCTATTACCTTCATCATCTTTTGTATTACGAATTTTAGTAGGAATAAGTACAGTTCCAGCTGAGAAGCTCCATCCATTTCTAATTCCAACAGGTAAGAACGATAATGATCTAAAATCCACATCTGTCTTTTTTATTCTGAAATATCTATATTTATCTATGTTAAGCACACCATCTCTTTTCTCGTAATAATAAACATCATTTAATAATCTTCCACTACCTAGAAAATTATTTTTTTCCTCTGAAGGATGGTTTATTAAATACGATTCTGCTTTATATCCTGCAAGAGAACCTGTTAGCTCAACAGGAAAGTGTTCAACCAACAACGTAAACTCTCCGTTATAATTTGTAATTGTACCATTTGTTGTTCCTTTAATTACTACAGTATAACCAGGGACAGGATCATCTGTTTCTGCATTAAGTATTCTTCCCTTGATTCTTTTGTCTTGAACTTCATATCTAAAAATAAACCCATTTTTATTAAATTCCTGTGTTTTAGCTGATTCCTTTTTGAGATTTTCTTTCCATTTCCAAAAACGAATAATATAGTCATCGTCTATTTCTCCAATTATTGTAAACTTATACCCAGGGTAGGCAATCAGATACGTATTGGCTTTATTTTCACCTGTAATATTGCATTCATAGATCGGAACGTCTTTCTGAATCTCTCTGTATAAATTTGAGGGTATGTCTACATCATCGGTCGAACCAAAAACATTTACCTCTTTTGTTTCTTCCGATTTGACATTAGTGGTATATGAACTCGAACATTGAGAATTTTTGTCTGTAATAATCAACTTGTATTCACCAAAGTCCTGAGGTTTTAAATCAGTAAATCTTGCAATATTTCCTAACTTTTTATTTTTGCTGGGACTAGTCCATTCATATATGTAATTATCAATATACGGAGCTTCGAGAAAAATCTCATCACCATTTACGAACGATTTGATAGAATTATCAATTTCTGGATTTTTTGCAACAGTAATATCCAATGTATCATAGAGAATTGTATTGGTTCCACTCTTTTCAATAAATGCTTTGCAAAAAATCCTTATTGGTTCAGAATTGGCATCAAAGCTAATTGGCAATAATAAAGTATCTCCTGTAAATTCATTTTTTGTTTTGTTTGTAGACCAAAAGTAAGTGATATTGCCATCTATATTGCTAGATTTTATAAATAATAAAGCCGTGTCGTTATCACATACAACAGAATTTGATATGATTTTAATTGAAGATTCGTTTTGAGCCAAAATTACGTTGTTAAAAGCTAGCATTATAAATAGTAAAGCTAGACAAGTTTTATTACGGGGATGTGTCATTGGAATTAGTTTGTTATGGGTGAGTTATTAGTAAAATTTCCTATGAGTTAATCACGATAAAAGTATCTTATAGTATAATTTACAAATTACAATATTTTTTTTAAAGAAGCAATATCGCTTTTTAACGCCATACCCATCCTCTCAACGCCAAACGCTGCCACCTGTCCTATAGTCATTAGAATCACTGATACATTAGCTTTTAAATCATTAAAAGAAATGTATCATGGAACAAAAAATCATTGACCAGGATGTATTACTGGTCAAAGAAAAAAACGAGAGCAAATTAAAAGCCGTTAAAGGTTTTGATGAAAACGGCAAGTTGCAAACCGAACTTCCCAATCAAGCCAACGCTGCCAGCTTTTTAAAAATTGACAGGTTCGGTAACCCCCTGGAAAATTTCTTTACCAACTTTCATCGACAGTATCAAAATCCAACTGAATTTCGATTTTTCAGGGTACCAGCCAATTTGGTTGAAAAAACAGCCATTGTACTGGATAAGATGCTGCAAAATCCCGAAGTGCCGTCCAACAAAGAAACCCTCGACAAACACGAAGTCAAACCGGAACAGTATCTTCAAAAAGAAGAAAAACAGGAAAGGCCAGCGAACCTGATTGATGAAAACAAGGTGGACTGGTCGCAACTGGAAAAACTTGGAGTTTCAAAAGACTTCCTGCAGAACACCAAAAATCTGGAACCTATGCTAAACTTCCAGAAGTCGCCGGACTTAATCCCCATTACCATTAAAACCGATAACATGACCATCCGTACTGATGCACGATTAGCCTTCCGTCAGAATGAAGATGGAAACTTTAACGTAGCAGTCCATGCTGTTCGCAATAAACCTGAACTGGAAAGGCCTTATTTTGGTGTTACTCTTACTGACGAAGACAAAAATAACCTCTTACAGACCGGCAATGCGGGTCGCATACTCCATCCGCAATACAAAGAAGGGGAAACAACACCAGTATTTCTTTCCATCGACAAACTAACCAACGAGCTTGTCGCAGCCCGTGCGGATAAAATAAATATTCCGGAGGAAATAAAAGGAATAAAGCTGAATGAAAACCAACAAAAGGAACTGGCTGATGGTCGGGCCATTTTTGTGGAAGGTATGACAGCCCGTAACGGAAATGAATTCAGTGCCTGGTTACAGGTAGATGCTGACAGGCGGGGTATTGGCTTCCGATTCGACCAACAACAGAACCAACAGCAAAATGCAAATGACCAGCGGCAGGTGCGCATTCCCAATTCGCTGCTTGGAAAGGAACTCACCGAAGAACAGCAGCAGAAACTGGAAAAGCGGGAGACCATTTATGTTTCCGGGATGAAGGACAAGGAAGGGCAGGAGTTTAATGCGTATGTAAAAATTAACGATGAAAAAGGAAAACTCGATTTTTACAAATGGAATCCTGACAAAGCCCAGGGCCAAGGGGCTGAAGTTACTCCCGACAAAAACAGTAAAACACAGGTCGCCGTAAATTCAGAAGGGAAAACCAATGAAGCCACCAAAGATGTAAAAGAACCTTTGAACAAGGAGCAGGTCAACCCGACAGAGCAGCAAACAGCCAAACGGAACCGCTCGAAAACTCATTCCATGTAAGGTTCACATTTGATGAAACGAGGCGTTCGGGAAATAACCCGAGCGTCTTTTCAAAACTCAATTTTTAACATCAAAAATCAGAAAGTCATGAATAATAGCTATCAGGAATTGTCCTGGTTTAAATTGTCGCTTTTGCACTTTTTATATGAAAGCCATCCCGAGTTAATTGATAACAATAACTTACTCAATACCCGCAGTGACCTTGCTTCCAAAACTTATTCGGAAGCAATAAAAAACGGACACACACAGCAGGAAGCCGAAGAGCTGGCCACCAAAGACCTTTATCGCGGCCTTCACTTTTCCAAACACGATACGCTGGTAACCATCCTTTGGAACGAATTCCCCAGGGAAATCCCCATGGGACAGGCAAAGGAGTTTGCCATCAAATTGCTTCCCAAAGTTGAAGACATATTTTCAAAATATAAGTTGAACGATGAGTTTGCCTTTAGCCCGGAATTTAACAGTCTTTATTCCGAACTAACAGGTGAGCTTACTATCTGGGTGGAAGAACATGAGCTTCAATAAAGAAAAACACCTTCGGGCAAATATTGAGGCTATAAAACTTGTTTTTCAGCTTGAAAAGGAGAATCGAAGTCCAACAAATGAAGAACAGGAAGCCCTGAAACAATATTCCGGTTTCGGGGCTTTAAAGTGTATTCTTAATCCGGCAGAAAGTTTATCTGATATAGCTCATTGGCCAAACTCAGAAGTCGGGTTGTTCCCTATGGTGACCGAACTGCATGATGTATTGAAAAGCAATTCCCAATCGGAACAGCAGTACAAACAGTATGTTGGAAGCCTTAAAAATTCCATTCTTACCGCTTTTTACACGCCTCCTGAGATTATTCAGGTTCTTACGGAAACATTAAAACAGAATCAAATATCTCCTGATAGGTTTCTTGACCCCTCCGCCGGATTGGGTGCTTTTATCTCAGCTTTTAAGAATCAAAATGAAAGTCTTTCGGCAACAGGTTTTGAAAAGGATTTACTAACCGGAAAAATACTGTCCAAACTTTATTCTGAAGACAAAATCAGGACTGCCGGTTTTGAAGAAATTGAAAGCCGTTACAACAACCATTTCGATGTGGTTTCTTCCAATATTCCGTTTGGTGACGTCGCAGCCTTTGATATTTCGTTTCTGAAAAGTAAGGATAAAGTAAGGCAACAAGCATCCCGGAGCATCCACAATTATTTCTTTTTAAAAGGAATGGATACGCTCCGAGAAGGAGGAGTTCTGGCTTTTATCACTTCTCAGGGAGTAATGAACTCACAAAAAAATGAACCAGTACGCCAGTGGTTAATGGACCACAGCCGGTTGGTTTCAGCAGTCCGCTTGCCCAATAACCTTTTCAGTGAATATGCCGGAACCGAAGTGGGCAGTGACCTGATTATTCTTCAGAAAGATTCAGAGAAAAACCGGTTAACACAAAAAGAGAAAGATTTTATTCAAAGTGAAAAGCTTTCAAGCGGAGTTTTCAACAACAACTATTTTAACAATTTTCAACGGGTAGTCCACACCGAAGGGTTTTTCGATACCGACCCTTATGGCAAACCGGCGCAGGTCTTTATTCATAAGGACGGAATAAATGGTATCGCCTCGGATTTGAACAAAATGCTGGAAGCTGATTTCCGGGAAAAGCTCGATGTCGGTTTGTATAATCAAGGCACTTCCAACAAAAAATACATCTCAGTTTCATCTCCAAACAATACTGAGCAGAAGACAAATCAAATAGAACCTGAACTCACCCTTTACGAACTCTTTGGCTTAAGTCAGGAAGAACGCAGCCAGCAGAAGCCAACCCGGAGAAGAAATTCTGCAAAACCTAAAACTAGACAGCTAAACCTGTTTTCACAACCGAATCCGGTAAACGGGAAACAGACCAAAGAAATTATCCCTTCACTTCCGAATATAAGACCGTTTAATGGAGAATTACACAGTCATCTCAAGACCGGCTCACTGGTAAAAGACCAAAAACAGATTGGATTTTTAAAGGAACGAGACTCAGACACAGCAACATTTGAGCGGTTGAAACTAAACCCACAGCAGGAATCAAAAGCCTTGATTTTTATTCAAATCAGGGACACCTATCACCAACTGTACAACAATGAAGCGGAAAGTTTAAAAGAAGATACGGCAACCCGAAAACTTCTAAATGGTTATTACGATAATTTCTTTCAGAAGTACGGAAATCTGAACGACCCCAAAAATCTTTGGTTGTTGAAAATGGATTCCGGGGCCAATGAAGTACTGGCTTTGGAAAGAGGCGAAAACGGACAACTGGTAAAGGCAGATATATTTCATCAGCCTGTCGCTTTTAATGCAAAAGAACTGGAGCAGGTAGAGATTTCCGAAGAAGCGCTGGCCGCTTCACTGAACAAGTTCGGGGAAGTACGAATGGATTACATGCTATCCCTGTTGGACGAAAAAAGCCGGGAGGAACTGGTTCAGGAACTTCATGGGAGGATATATTTTAACCCACTTATCCAAAATTATGAAGTAGCAGATAAATTTATTGCCGGGAATGTAGTTGAGAAAGTAAAAAACATTGAAGGGTACCTTTCGCGACAACCCAATGATATTGCGGCGCAAGAATCATTACAAGCTCTCCGAAGCTTTATCCCCGAACCTATCCCTTTTGAAGAACTGGATTTCAACTTCGGGGAGCGCTGGATTCCTACAGACATTTACAGCCAGTACGCCGCACACCTGTTTAAAACCGGGGTGGATATACACTATTCATCTTCTGTTGATGAGTTTTCGGTAAAAGCCCAATTCACCAATGCTAATATTTACGAAAAGTATGCAGTTAAATCGCAAAGCCGTCTGTATGATGGAATTGCATTAATGAAACATGCGCTCCTGAATACAACCCCTGATATCACCAAAAAGATAATTGTTGACGATAAAGAGGTTAAAGTTAGGGACAGTGAAGCCATCCAACTGGCCAATAGTAAAATCGATGAAATACGAAACGGTTTTACCGACTGGCTGAATGAGCAAAGCCCGGAGTTTAAACAAAACCTGGCAGGATTATACAATTCAACTTATAACTGTTATGTGCGCCCAAATTACGATGGTTCGCACCAGACATTTCACGGACTTGATTTGAAAGCTCTGGGAATACCTAACCTTTATTCCAGCCAGAAAGACGCAATCTGGATGTTGAAACAAAACGGGGGTGGTATCTGTGACCATGAAGTTGGTTCCGGTAAAACATTGATTATGTGCTGTGGCGCTTATGAAATGAAACGTTTGCAACTGGCAAATAAACCCATGATAGTTGGATTAAAAGCCAATATTCATGAAATCTCCCAGACATTCAGAACAGCTTATCCACATGCCAAAATCCTTTATCCGGGGAAACAGGATTTTAGCCCGGCAAAACGGGTAAAGATTTTCAATGAAATCAAAAATAACTCCTGGGATGCCATCATACTGACCCACGAACAGTTTGGAATGATACCACAGTCACCGGAAGTGCAAAAACAAATTTTACAAGCAGAACTGGACAGCGTTGAGGAAAACCTGGATATTGTCAGAAAACAGGGAGACGAAGTTTCACGAGGGATGCTAAAAGGGTTGATAAAACGACAGCAAAATCTTGAAGTAAAACTGAAATCCATCACCCATGATATTGAAGACATGAAAGACGATGTAGTGGATTTTAAAATGATGGGAATAGACCATCTGTTTGTGGATGAAAGCCACCGTTTTAAAAATCTGATGTTCAATACCCGTCACGACAGGGTTGCCGGGATGGGAAATCCTCAGGGCAGTCAGCGTGCATTGAATATGTTGTTTGCTATCCGTACCATTCAAGAACGGACTGGCAAAGATTTGGGAGCAACTTTTCTGTCAGGCACAACCATATCCAATTCTCTCACAGAGTTATTTCTATTGTTTAAATACCTCCGCCCCAAAGAGCTGGAACGCCAGCAGATAAAAACCTTTGATGCCTGGGCTGCCGTTTATGCAAAAAAGACCACGGATTATGAATTTTCAGTAACCAATGAAATTGTCCAGAAAGAACGTTTCCGGTATTTTATTAAAGTGCCAGAACTGGCAGCTTTTTACAATGAAATTACCGACTACCGGACAGCAAAAGATATTGGCATTGACCGGCCCGAGAAAGCTGAAATCCTGCATAACATTCCCCCAACACCGCAACAGGAAGCGTTTATACAAAAGCTGGTAGCATTTGCCAAAAACGGTGATGCAACAATTCTGGGAAGGGCACCACTCTCCGAACGGGAGGAAAAAGCAAAAATGCTGATTGCAACTGATTATGCCCGAAAAATGAGCCTGGACATGCGGATGATAAGTCCGCGTTATGATGACCACGTGGATAACAAAGCTTCTCATTGCGCTGCCCGGATTGCTTCCTATTACAATCAATACATCGATTACAAAGGAACCCAGTTTGTCTTTTCTGATTTGGGAACATATAAACCCGGAGAGTGGACACCCTATAGTGAAATAAAACGAAAGCTGGTTGAAAACCATCATATTCCGCCCCATGAAATACGGTTTATTCAGGAAGCCAAATCCGAAAAGGCCAGAAAGAACATTATTGAGGCGATGAACGAAGGTCGTATCCGTGTATTGTTCGGTTCGACTGAAATGTTGGGAACTGGTGTAAATGCTCAAAAAAGAGCTGTTGCCATTCATCATTTGGATTCTCCGTGGCGGCCATCGGATTTGGAACAACGGGAAGGCCGGGCTATTCGGAAAGGAAATGAGATTGCCAAGTTTTTTGCAGATAACAAAGTTGATGTAATCATTTATGCGGTTGAAAAAAGCCTGGATTCCTACAAGTTCAATCTTTTGCAAAATAAGCAGCTATTCATTAGTCAGCTAAAAACAAACAGCCTTGGAAAAAGAACCATTGACGAAGGAAGTCTGGATGAGAAATCAGGCATGAACTTTTCGGAATACGTGGCTATCCTTTCCGGTAATACAGACTTACTTGATAAAGCTAAATTGGAGAAACAAATCACAGCATTGGAAAGCGAACGGCAGGCTTTTAACCGGAGTAAATCATCTGCACGTTTCAGGCTGGAGGATATTCAGCAAAGTATCAATACAAATCAGGAGACAATTTCCCGGATGCAAAAGGATTTGGATATTCTTCAGAACCGGGTTCAAAATGATACTTCAGGAAACATTCTAAATCCGGTTCAATTAGATGGAGTAAAAGGTTCGGAACCCAAAATAATCGGAAATAAGCTGAATGAGATTAACGAAAGTGCACGAACCAATGAGGAATACAAAAAGATTGGAGAATTGTATGGGTTTAACTTACTCGTTAAAACTGAAGCAAGCATGAAAGATGGTTTTGATTTTAAGGAAAACCGCTTTTTTATTGAAGGCGAAAGCGGAATAAAATATACTTACAATAACGGCCATATTGCCAAAGACCCGAAACTGGCATCAACCAGTTTCCTAAAAGCTCTGGAACGTATTCCGTTTTTAATTGATAATCACGAACGCCATGTCGAAAAGGCCTCCAAGGACATCCCCGTTTTAAAAGAAGTAGTAAACGCTCAATGGCGAAAGGAAGATGAACTAAGAAAACTGAAAACTGATTTGGCTGCTTTGGACAGGAAAATTCAATTGACAATTGGAGATGACTCAAATAATGCCCATATCCAGAACTCTAGTCTTAAATTGAATACGATATATATTTCTGCATCAGTTAGATAACATTTTAAGAATCGGATAAAATCGTTTAATTAATTAGAATTATTTCTGTAAGTGTAATTCTATAATTAATTATCCTTTGAGCCTCTCAACAAACCAAATTTGGGCCATACAACAAAATAAGCAATTCGTTTTTAGCTGACCTTTGTGGTGTTAGAAATGAAGAACGAAATGAAAGACACAAACAAAAATCAATTGGTGCTGGTAACCGGCGGTTCCGGATTCATTGCATCGTATTGCATCATTCAGCTGCTCAAAACCGGTTACGTGGTTCGCACAACGGTGCGTTCATTAAGCCGAGAGGCCGAAGTTCGTGCAATGCTCAAAGAGGGCGGAATTTCAAATGATGCTAATTTATCGTTCACTGAGGCCGACCTGTCGAAAGACGAAGGCTGGTCCGAAGCAGCAAACGGCTGTACGTACGTAATACACGTTGCCTCGCCAACTCCGCTGAAAAACTATACGCACGAAGATCAGCTCATTATTCCTGCCCGCGAAGGCGTACTCCGGGTACTGCGCGCCGCCAAAAATACGTCGGTGAAGCGCGTGGTGCTGACCTCCGCTTTTGGAGCCATCGGTTTCGGTCATGGCCAAGCACGGAGAACTCCTTTCACCGAGAAAGACTGGACGAACATCGACGGAGCAACACCTGCTTATCAGAAGTCGAAGACACTGGCCGAAAAAGCCGCCTGGGATTTCATTGCTACGGAAGGCAATGGATTGGAACTGTCGGTGGTTAATCCAGTGGCGGTACTGGGTCCTGTTCTTAGCCCCGATTTCTCGCATTCTATTGTGATGACGCGCCAAATGCTCGACGGCGATATTAAAGCCTGCCCAAAAATTTATTCGTGCTACATTGATGTGCGCGACGTAGCCGATTTGCATCTTCGGGCTATGACACATCCGGCAGCAAATGGCGAGCGTTTTTTGGCCACAACCGGTCCAAGCCTTTCGATGCTCGATTTGGCGAAAACAGTGCGAAAACAATTGGGCGATTCAGCGGCCAGAGTACCCACAAAGGAAATTCCAAACTGGCTGCTCAGGTTGGTGGCACTGCGCAATCCGGCCGTAAAAGTGCTCATTCCCATGTTGGGGCAATACATGGATGCCAGCGGCGAAAAGGCTAAAAAACTATTGGGCTGGTCGCCACGAAGCAACCAACAAGCCATTGTTGATACCGCCCAAAGTTTAATCCGTTTGGGCATCATCAAAAAATAAAACAGCGTAAAAACCAACCCGATTTTATATCTTGATGCAACTTAATAACGTTCAAGAATGAAAAATCCAGCCATATCAACATGTACCATCAGCCCGTCGGCTTCTACTGAACAGATTATTTCGAACCACACTTTCATGTATCTGGTTGAAGGATCGATGACGGTTTACGATGGCAGCAGGGAATATCACCTTGTTCCGGGCGACTACGGAATAGGCCGAAGAAACCATTTGGCCCGTTATACGAAGCAGATTGAAGACGGCAGCTTTCGGAAGATTTCCATTTCGTTCGATCAGGAATTTCTGAAGGAATTTAACGAAACGTACCGCTACACGCCCAAAGCCCTGCTGATTACCGAAACCATTTTTCAGCTGAATGGCAATGCGCTAATTGAGAATTTCATTCAATCGTTGATGCCTTATTTTAACGAAAACGGAATCATCGACGGGCAGTTTTTGCAACTAAAGCGGAATGAACTGTTACTGGTATTGCTGAAGACAAATCCTGAGCTGGCCGACATTTTTTTCGATTTCAGCGATCCGGGAAAAATTGATCTGGAGGAATTCATGAACCGGAATTTCAAATTCAACGTCAGTGTCGAACGCTTTGCTTACTTAACGGGCCGAAGTTTGTCGGCATTCAAGCGCGACTTCAACAAAACATTCAACGCACCACCGGCGCAATGGCTCGTTCAGAAAAGACTGGAGGAAGCGCATTATCTGATTGAGCAAAAACAGAAAAAGCCATCGGAAATATACCTTGAACTGGGATTCGAAGATTTGTCGCACTTTTCGTTTGCCTTCAAAAAACGGTTTGGCGTTTCGCCCACCAAAATTAAAGACCAGTAAATGGTCATTTTCAATAAAAAAAAACAGTTATGAACACAAAAACATTCAATAAAACATTCCTTTTAGGAGGAGATTTAGAGATTAACCGCGTTGGCTACGGAGCCATGCGCATTGTTGGACGCGAAATTTGGGGAATGCCTGAAAATCCGCAAAACTCGATCAACATCCTCCGTCGCGCCATTGAACTGGGCGTGAATTTCATCGACACTGCCGACCAGTACGGGCCGTTTGTTTCTGAGGAACTGATTGCCGAAGCGCTGTATCCGTATAAGCATTCGCTGGTTATTGGAACCAAAGGCGGCTTGGTGCGTTTTGGCCCGTGGGACGCAATTAATCACGATGCCAGTCCGCAACATTTGCAGGATGCGCTCGACGGAAGTTTGCGCCGCTTAAAGCTCGACCGAATCGACTTGTACCAGCTTCACCGGATCGATCCAAAAGTGCCAGCCGAAAAGAGCTTCGAGTTTTTGCAAAAAGCACAGGCTACCGGCAAAATCAAACACATTGGTCTATCCGAAGTATCGGTTGAAGAAATTGAGCTCGCCCGCCAGTTTTTCGATGTGGTATCGGTGCAAAACAAGTACAGCGTTGACAACCGCAACTGGGAATCGGTGCTCGATTACTGCGAGCAAAACAACATGGCGTTTATTCCATGGTTTCCGCTTGGCGGAGGCGCCTTTAAGGGAGCCGGAATCCTTCAGAAAATGGCAGAACGGAAAAACACTACCGTACATCTGTTAGCTTTGAGTTGGCTGCTGCACCGTTCCAACAACATTTTGTTGATTCCGGGAACATCGAGCCTGTCGCACCTTGAAGAAAATATGAAAGTTACTGATATTCAACTTTCGGAGGACGACATGAGAGAGTTAGATAAAGTTAGCATGGAATAGAATTATAAGATTAGCGAACTGATTTTCGACTATTTCAAAATTACTTCTCTTAAGCGGTCGGCATTTTTATCCCCCCATTCACCTAAAGTTGCAATAACTGGAATCAGTGATTTACCAAATTCAGTCAACCGGTATTCTACTTTTGGCGGAACAACCGGGTAAATTGTTTTCTCAATCATCTCATGCTTTTCAAGTTCGTTTAACTGAATGTGCAACACTCTGCGCGATGCATCGGGAATTTTGCGTTGCAATTCGCTCGGACGCATAAATCCTTCATTAATAAACCATAGCAAACGGATTTTCCATTTACCATATAAGACTTCACCAATCAAATCGAGGCCGCAATTGAGGGTCAGCGGTATTTTTCTTTCGTACATGGTGCAAAATTAGTCCCATTGTTCCAAAGGTGCAATAGGTGAATAATTTGTCACTATGCAATTCGATTTTCCGTACTTGTACAGGTAGTTGGCTGGCACTTACTTTGCAAAAAAAAGTTCATGGAACAATTCAATTTTAATAATGAATTAGCTGGAAAAACAGCTTTGGTAACCGGCGGAACTAAAGGTACGGGCAAAGCCATTGCTAAACGTTTGCTCTATGCCGGGGCAACAGTTATCGTTACAGCACGTAACAAACCCGAAAATGACAATACCGGTTTTCATTTTATCGCCGCCGATTTAAGTACCTCAGAAGGAGCTCACGCTGTAATCAGTGAAGTAACCAAGAAGTTTGGTGTGTTAGATATTTTAGTGAATAACCTGGGCAGTTCGGAAACGCCGGGAGGTGGGTTTGCTGTGCTGACCGACAATGATTGGGAAGGTACATTTCAGTCCAATTTATTCGCTCCAGTCCGGTTAGACCGCGGGTTTCTGCCCGGAATGCTACAAAAAAAGTCAGGCGTTATTATCCACATTGCATCCATTCAGGGACGGTTACCGCTCTACGATTCGACTTTGCCTTATGCAGCGGCAAAAGCGGGACTAATTAATTACAGCAAAAGTCTCTCAAATGAAGTATCGCCTAAAGGGGTGCGTGTGCTGACTGTTTCGCCGGGCTGGATCACTACTGAAGCAGCGAATCGAATGTTAGAACGCATTGCTGAAAGTTCGAATACGACAATTGAACAAGCTACCCAAAGTGTGATGGACGCTCTGGGCGGAATTCCGTTCGGACGACCGGCGAAACCCGAAGAAGTAGCCGAACTGGTTGGTTTTCTGGTATCACCAAGAGCCGCTTATCTGACCGGCACGGAATATGTGATTGATGGAGGAACAATCCCAACCGTTTAATCTAAAATTTATCGATATGTATTTACCGGAAATTATTGAAAAATTAGTTATGGCTCAAAACAATTTCGACAGCACAGCTTATGCAGATTGCTTTGCAGATAACGCAATTGTGTTTGACGAAGGAAAAAACCATCAGGGCAAAGAGGCCATCAAGACATGGAACGAATTGACCAATGCTGAATATAGCACAACACTTGAGCCAGTTGATTTCCAGCAAAACGGCGACAAGTCGGTTTTAATAGTAAAGGTTTCAGGAACATTCGATGGTAGCCCGCTACTGTTCGACTATCATTTCGAAATACAGAATGAACGAATCACCTCATTGAAAATAACATTACATTAAATCCTGAACGATGGCAGCTTATGTAATTTTTATCCGGGAAAAGACGGTTAACACAGAAGAATTGGAAATCTATTCAGAAATGGCTCCCGCAGGTTTAGCGGGTTTTTCATTTTCAGTCAAAGCATTGTACGGCAAAAACGAGCTAATTGAAGGCGATGGCCAACCCGAGGGGATTGGCATTTTGGAGTTTCCAACTTATGCCGAAGCGAAGGTCTGGTACGAAAATCCTGTTTATCAATCGGCAAAAGAACATCGGCTAAAAAGCGGGACATACCAGAGTTTTATTGTGGAAGGGGTGAAAAATAATTAAGTTGGTTATTTTGGATACAGTTTAACTCATTTTGGAAACTTCTGCTAGCATGATGCGGCTCATCTTTGTAACATCATTTTAAATAGTAAAAAGTTATGAAGACAATTTTTATTACAGGCGCGTCATCAGGATTAGGCAAAGCAACCGCGGAATTGTTTCAGTCGAAAGGCTGGAAGGTAATTGCCACTATGCGTCATCCGGAAAAGGAAACAGAACTGAACAAGTTGGACAATGTGACCTTGTTGCCATTGAATGTTACCAATGTTGACGAAATTAGAAAAACAGTTCAGAAAGTCATTGAACAGGGAGGAGTGGATGTTGTTTTTAATAATGCCGGTTACGGATTGATTGGTCCGCTGGAAGCATTGAGTGACGAACAGATTACCCGACAACTCGAAACCAACCTTGTTGGTGTGCTTCGGGTTACGAAAGCTTTTATCCCGCATTTCAGGGAAAAGAAAAGTGGTGTGTTTATCACAACAACTTCGATTGGAGGACTGATAGCTTTTCCGTTTGGCTCAACGTACCACGCCACAAAATGGGCCTTGGAAGGATGGAGCGAATCGATGTGGTTTGAATTAGGGAAATGGGGAATCAGCATAAAAACAGTTTCTCCGGGCGGAATTAAAACTGATTTCTTGAGCCGCTCGTTGGATTTTGCAACCACTCCAGACTATGAATCGATGACGGAAACGATGATGACGAATTCGATGAAAATGCTCGAAAACGCTTCTTTGCCGGAAGAAATTGCAGCGGTTGTTTACGAAGCCGCCACCGATGGCAAAAACCAGTTGCGCTATGTTGCCGGTGCTGATGCCCGTGAGCTTTACAAACAGCGTCTGGAAGTTGGCGATGCCGCATTCATGAAGTACATGAAAGAGACGATTTTATAAGAAATCAATAGCTTTGCAATATGAATACCAACCGTGTCCCAATTAAAATAGAATCGATTTCGGAGCTGCACCAACTGATGCACTTGCCCAAACCTAAGCATCCGCTTTTGAGTTTGACGGACAATTGCCGGATGGAACCCGACGAAAAACTTCAGAAATTGTCGTTTACTCTGGGTTTGTATGTGATTTCCTACAAGGAAGCGATTACAGGTAAAATGGGATACGGTCAAGGTTACTATGATTTTGATGAGGGCGGAATGATGTTTACCGCCCCCAATCAACTCATTGCTTCCGAACGGAATACGCAGTACAGCGGGTTCACCATTTTTATGCACCCGGATTTTGTACAGAATTATCCCTTGGGCAAGAATATCCGAAAATACGGGTTCTTTAGTTACGACACCAACGAGGCGCTGCATTTGTCGGAAAACGAAAAGAATGTAATTCTGGGCTTGTTCAAAAATATCGAAGCAGAACTCAATACGGCTATTGATGAAACAAGTCAGGATGTTTTAGTTTCGTATATTGAGGTTCTGCTCAACTACAGTCAGCGTTTTTATAAGCGCCAGTTCATTACCCGAAAAACAGTCAATCATGATTTGCTGGTCAAAGTAGAGTACTTTTTGAATAGTTATCTGAATAATAAAGAAGGACTGAGCAATGGCCCGTTGACGGTTGAATATTTGGCAGAGCAGGTAAATCTGTCTCCCCGGTACCTGAGCGACATGCTGCGTAACCTTATCGGACAGAACGCCCAGCAACTCATCCACGAAAAATTAGTTGACAAAGCAAAAGAATACTTGTCGACCACAAATCTCTCAGTGGCTGAAATCGCTTTTACGTTGGGCTTTGAATATCCCCAATCGTTTAACAAACTATTCAAAAAGAAAACTAACGTTACTCCGCTCGAATTTCGTGCTTCATTCAATTAAAACCGTAAAATATATAAGTAAATCGAAGAAATCGGAAAATTCCTAAATTCGTTATGACCGAACTTTGTCCTGTATAAAATAAAAAGCAATAATTATGGAAAAGACAGTATTGATTACAGGAGCGTCTTCCGGGTTCGGGAAAGAAACCGCAAGATTATTTCAAGGTAAAGGTTGGAATGTAATTGCTACTATGCGTTCACCGGAAGCAGAGACAGAACTATCGGGTTTGAAAAATGTGTTAGTTCTACGCTTAGATGTAACCGACAAACAAAGTATCGAGTATGCAGTAACAGCAGGAATTGAAAAGTTTGGAGGCATCGATGTACTGGTTAACAGTGCTGGCTATGGTTTGATGGGAGTGTTTGAATCTACGTCCGGAGAGCAAATGCGGCAACAGTATGCGGTAAATGTTTTTGGATTAATGGAGGTAACTCAGGCAGTGTTGCCTATTATGCGTAAAAGTAAGAAGGGCACGATAATTAATATCTCAACTTTTGGAGGAGTTACAGCGGGACAATTTTCCAGTTTATACAATAGTTCAAAATTTGCAGTAGAAGGTTTCTCAGAAGCATTATCCCATGAATTGGCTTTTCTGAATATCTCAGTGAAGATTGTTGAGCCTGGAAGCGTGAGCACCAATTTCCGTAATGGTATGATAATGGTTGAAAATAAAATCGAAGATTATAATTCGGAACTTTCTACATTTATTCCCCGGTTTTCTAAACGGACTCAACATTTAAGAAAAGCACGATCAGAAGAGGTTGCTCAAACCATTTATGAGGCAGCCACCGATGGCGCTTTAAAGCTAAGATATGTTGTTGGTGAAGATGCTCAGTTTTATGTCGAATTGAAATATAAAAACAGCGAACAGGATTTTTTAAACATCATGCGAAATTGATCGTTCATTTTTAGTACCTTAAAAGGCTATGCAAGAGAGAATCGTAGATATTAAAACGATTTCAGGGCTACACGAAATGTATGCTTGCGAAAAGCCCAAACATCCTTTGGTAACTGTAATCCGTTATTCTGAAGTAACCCGTGATCATTTCGATGGTGAACTTTTTTATTGTACCCCATTTTATGCAATTGGGTGCAAGCGCTTTAAAGGCTCCATGAAATACGGGAAATCCTGGTATGATTTTGATGAAGGCACGTTAATGTTTACAGCTCCAGGCCAAGTCATTAGCTCAAGCCCCGACCTTGAGATCGAAGATGGCTGGGGCTTGTTCTTTCATCCCGATTTAATTAATCACACGGAGCTTGGAAAAAAAATTCTGAATTATTCGTTTTTTCACTATTCAGCTAATGAAGCATTACACATTTCAGAGGATGAAAGTCAGCTTTTAAAAGATTGTATTAAAAAAATTGAGCGGGAGTATACACAAAATATAGACAAACACACTTCAAATGTTATTGTAAGTAATATCGATTTGCTGCTAAATTATTGCGACCGCTTTTATGATCGGCAATTCATAACTCGCGCAAAAGTAAATCTTGATATAATACAACAATTCGAGAGTTTGCTACTTGGATATTTTGCACAGGAAACTTTAATTGAGACAGGTTTGCCCAACGTAAAATATTTTGCAAATCGCCTGCATCTTTCGCCAAATTACTTATCTGATCTTCTCAATAAACACACTGGTAAGTCAACATTGGAGTTCATTCATTTGCAACTTGTCGAAAAAGCAAAAATGTTGTTGTTGGGAACAAACAAACACATTGCAGAAATTGCTTACGAACTTGGATTTGAACATCCTTCCCATTTTACCAAAATTTTCAAAGCAAAGACGGGAAAATCGCCTAAAGAGTTTCGCACCCTAAATTAATTACATCCTGAAATTTGGCGAATTGAAAAGAGCTAAAATCAATTGTCGACACCGGTTCAATCGGCATAATTGAACCCAATTCGGCGTCGAATAATCCATTCACTATATGAGATATTAACTCGCATGGTAAGTAAATTGCAACGGTGGCTGCGATACAATTGTTTGAATTATACAATCATCTGTTTCTGATAGACAATTCGATGATGCCTTGCAGAGCTACTTTTGTTTGTGAAAATAAATACAAACTAAAAGAATTAAGAAATGCAATTACAAGGAAAAGTAGCTCTTGTTACAGGAGCATCAAGTGGTATCGGAAACGCCACAGCTATAAAATTAGCCGAAGCTGGGGTGAAGGTCGGACTTGCCGCAAGGCGTGCAGAGAAACTTGAAGATTTAAAAAAGCAAATTGAAAACAATGGAGGTGAAGCAATGGTGCTTGAGATGGACGTTTCCAATCCTGTTGATGTAAATTCAAAAATAGCTGAGTTTGTAAATGTGTATAATCGCGTTGATGTTTTATTCAATAATGCAGGTGTGATGCCAGTGAGCAATATTGACCAATTCAAAACAGATGAATGGAACGCAATGGTTGACACAAATATCAAAGGGGTATTGAATGTGACAGCCGCAGTGTTGCCACACATGATTAAACAACGGTCGGGACACATTTTTAATACTTCTTCCATAGCCGGAAGAAAAGTTTTTGGCCCGGGTTACACTGTTTATTCAGCTACAAAGTTTTTTGTGTCGGCATTCAGTGAAGGATTACGTATGGAACTTGGTAAAAAGCATAGTATCCGTGTTACAAGCATTCAGCCTGGAGCTGTAATCAGTGAATTGCCGGAGCAAACAACTGATGTGAACAAACGGCAAGAAATGCTTGCCTATCGTAACGCTATAAAGTTTCTTGACTCTTCGGATATTGCCGAGGCAGTATTATATGCCGCATCTGCACCGATACATGTAAATGTAGCAGAGATTTTCATTTTGCCTACAGAACAAATATAATGGCATACAGCAATACCATTACGCAATACTTAAAACATTTGAAATGGGAAAAAATTTCAAACTCTCCTCAAGGAGGAGTTTCATTCAGCAAACAGCACTAGGTGGAGCAGGCATGATGCTCGTAAACCCAGCAAAGCTTTTTTCACAGGAAAAGGTATTAAGCCCTTTGGTTAAATCAGAAGGAAATTCCGTTTTGGACATTGAGAATTTATGCACTGTTACCTCAACGGTTTATGCGTGGCTAAGGAATGATACTTCTTTTGAAACTGGATTTACTTATTGGAGAGATATCCATGGAACACTTGTTGCCAGAATTCCAGGTAAATTTATTTACCGCCAATTACATTTGAAACCAGCAATTAACGTTCTGTCAGGTCAATTTCAAAAATATGTAAATCCAGTAGTACAAGCATTGCAACCTCAAGGAATTGCACATACCTATTATTTGAATGAATATGAGCTTGCCAAATTTAAAGGGCATCAATTCACTCAGACATACCTGATTGAAGACGAGCCCAATATGGCCAGATTAAATGCATCATTATGGTCACATAATGATAATGCCAAGACATTAAAAGACATTTCGAATAACCTTATGCCTCAGGGAAAAACCGAAAATGACGAATACGTAGTTTCTTTTATATTTGAGAAACAGGTCAGTATTGACGACAGAAGGGAAAAGTTAATCAAATTGTCGGAAAGTTTAATAACGAAACATGAAGTAACGCGGTTAAGATATCATGTTTTAGAAGATTATGATGATGAAAATGTACCTGACACAAAAGTTGGACATTGTCGGCCAACAGATGTTCGATACAACGCATGGCTTGAGTTGGGTGTTCTACCCAAATCAGAGCTATCTCAGTTGATTGAAAAAGATTTATTGCCGCTTGCAACTGATGTTAAAACAATCCACATCAATCCAATTTTTGAGAGATATACAGTTGTCGCAGAGGGAAAACCAACTATTGTGGGATTAAAAGGATTCCCTGCATATCAGACGATATTGCGTGCCGGAGCCGCAAATCAGTTGGATGAAAATCTACTAGAGGATTTGTATGGTAAGTTTCCAAAGGAATAGGCTTTAATTAGTGAAATTATTCAATAAATATCTATTCTACAGCATGTTGCATGGCTTGTTTTTATTATATTTGAATTGAAAGAAAAACAAAGAAAATGATGTTCGACCAGGAAACACTTGATGAATTTTATAGAAAACGTAGTATTGCGGAACTTAAGATAAACTCCGAAAACTCAGGAGAATTCAGGGTATTTAGTAAAGATGAAGTTGGACCGGATAAGCCACCAGTAAAATACGCCAGAAGAAATTTTTTCAAAATTGCTCTGATCAGAGGTCATCATTTATTTCATTATGCGGATAAAACATTAGAAGTCTCAGGAGACACATTGGTGTTTTCCAATCCTGAAATTCCCTATACTTTTGAATCCATAAGGGAAGAAGGTGGCGGATACTTTTGCATTTTCAAAGAAAGTTTTTTCAGTGAATACCTAAGAGATGGTTTACGCAAGTTGCCAATGTATAGGATTGGCGGAAGCCCGGCATTCATATTGGATAAGAAAAGCAGTGATGGGGTAATTGCTGTATTTGAAAAAATGGTTGAGGAAGTTAGCTCTGATTATGAGTTCAAATACGATTTGATACGTAACTATGTGACGGAGATTATACACATTGCACTAAAGTTAAAACCTTCGGAAAAACTATATCCTCACACAGATGCTAATACCAGAATTACAAATGTATTTATGGAATTATTGGAGAGACAGTTTCCGATTGAAGACTCCACTCAGCAGTTCAACATGAAAAGCGCAAAAGATTTTGCAGAGCAATTATCAATACACGTTAATCACTTAAATCGGGCAGTAAAAAACACTACCGGAAAAACCACTTCGGAAATCATCTATGAGCGCATTATAAATGAAGCGAAAGCATTGCTGAAACACACTGATTGGAATGTAGCGGAGATTGGTTTTAGTTTAGGGTTCGAGGATCCAACGCACTTCAGTCATTTCTTCAAAAGACATACGAATGCTAAACCATTACATTATAGAACGGAGTAGGAATATGCATAATGCCATGTAATTTAATTTACTCATTTTATCTCTCATATTTTCATATAAAATTATCCAGATAAACTAGCAACGGTAAATCAGTAAGAACGCAAAAGTGAACAAAGGAATCCTCCTTTAGGGTATGGATTAGGGGAGACACGTGCTATAATTATGCGCTAGTTCGTTTTTCGCATAGCTTATGTAAGCTAAAGAATAATGCTAAAACTCTTAACATAAATCAAATAATTAATTACATCAATATGAAAAAATCGTTTAAAATAGCAGCAATTGCAATCAAGGCAAACATAAAGCCGGGATTGTTCCTTTGGGGTATAATGATAATGTTCGGGTTAGGATATTTTTTTAGCCCATCTTTTAGAATTGGATTGGATCTTTTGGGGCAGTTAAAAATCAAATTTGGTTACTTGTATACTTTGATAGCTTATGTCTTATTTGCAGCCATATTACCTGAAGTCCTGAAAGTATTGTCGTTACAAAAAGGAAAAATAACAAAGGAGAATAAATCTCATATAGTGTTTTCCGCGTTTGTATTTGGTTTTTTCGGTATTATAACAGATATATTTTATAAGCTACAGGGGATGTGGTTTGGCCATGGGAACGACTTGAATATAGTTATTACAAAGACAATCATCGATCAGGCTCTGTTCACCCCAATTGCCAATACGCTAATCATGTTACTTTTCTTATGGAAATTGAAGAAGTATAATCGAGATTTTTTGACTGGGTTAACAATTCAGTCCATTTGGCAAGACCGATTACTGCCAGTACTCGTTGTGACTTGGCTGGTATGGATACCTGGAGCTTTTCTAGTCTACAACATGCCAGCAGAATTACAGTTACCTGTTGGTTCACTTATTCTATGCTTCTGGGTATTAATTATTTCTTTTGTACATGGAAAAAGAGACGAATGAACTGATTTTATTATGTGACTCAGTAATATTTTCAACAGGAGAAGTATCCTTTATTCGTTTAATTTCAATAATTAATCTAACGGCCTATATAAACTTTCGATCTATTATTGCATAATATAATTTCTCATGAATAATTTCTACCCAAATACAATTCTGGGGAGACTTGAGGATGAATTAGAATCCCTAGAAAATCAATCATTCGAAAAAAGGATGATAGCTGAAAAATCAGTTGGCTTATGTCAGCTTGCATTCCTTGAATTAAGAAAATATGTACTTCAGAATGGTTTTAACAATGCAGAAGAGGAGATAAACTTTTTCAAAAAAATTAAGCCAAAGCTTTTTAGCAAATTAATTTTCTACAATGATCTATTGAGATTGGAGAATTATAAGCTTTTGGTTCATCGAAAACTTATGTTTACGATGTTAAGTGAGGAAATAAAAAAAATTCATGTATTTATAAAAAACAATACGGAGTTTTATCATTACTATACTACAAATCAGACCTGTTTGGATGAAAAATATTTTGTCAGAAATGATAATCACATTTTTACTGGTTCTAAAAACTTACAATATCTGACAGATCCTCAATTTGCCACATTAAGAGATGATACTGTGGCCTACATTATGGCTTATGAAAAACTTGGAAGATATCTTGATGAGGAAATAAATTTGTTAAAAAGTAAACGAAACCTTCGACAAACATTCCAATCTCCGAAACTCAATTTAAAAATGAAATGGACAGCGTCGAAGGTTGCACTGGTTGAATTGATATACGCTTTATATTGTAGTAACTGTATCAATTATGGCAAAGGCCATATAAATGATCTCATTGAATATTTTGAGTACATGTTTGATATTAAACTGTATAAGGCATACAGAACATTTACAGACGTGAAAGACAGAAAAAGAGAACGGGCAAAATTCCTGGTTGAATTAAAAACAATCTTAATAGCCCGACTGAATGACTTAGATGCCTTAAACTAAATTTTAAGCTTAGTATGTCAAATACAATTTTAATTTTAAATTATCTTTGTGATGTAATAGAATGTGATTCCACATAGGGGATAAAAACATAGAGCGTAAGCTTTTATTCTTGCACTAAAAATCGCCAATTTTTAATACCACAGGAGTAATAAGTGAGCGTCCACGTCTTTGCGTGGGGCACACTGATTTGTGGTATGGGCGTTTGGCGATGCCTTAGTGCGATTAGCGTTGTTCCACGCATTCTTTTTGCCAGAAATCTAACAGAATATAAAAACTTCAAAATGTATTTTACAGAGAAAAAAATCAAATATGCCGATTTGGTTGTCCCTTTTACAAAATGCCCTTTTAAGAAGGTTGAGTATGATTGTCCATTTGTTGAATATTGGAAATTATCATCTGTAGAAAAACAAGTTCAGGCAATTGAAGATATACCAGAAAAGAAACTCAATTTATTGAGAGAACATCATAAATCTTGTCAGGAAAGAAAAATTAAGAATGCCCGAAGTTGGTGGAAATTAAAAGGCATTATCGGAATTTTTGATAAGGATATGGTTTTTGAAGGCTGTCGATTCTCTGAAAATCAATTTAATCAGAAAATGATTTGAACCCTTTTTGAATGAATCTGTGCACATCGGATTCTATATAATATGTTTTCTTTCCGATTCTTTTATATGGAAGCTTTCCAGAGCTACGGAAACGTTGAAGAGTTCGTTTGCTGATCTTCAGGAGAAGACATAAATCCTGGTTATCCAGCAAAACTTCATCGTTGATTACATTATCTTGATTTCCCAATCGATCAACTTTTCTTTGTAGAAGTTCAACCTGGGTTAGGAGACGCTGCATCCACGAATCGAAATATTTCTGGTCAATATACATCTCCCTCTATTTATCCTGATAATTGAATATGCTTCCGGCCACATGCTGATTCCGCAATTTATCAAGTGTTCTTTGGTCGGTTGGAATTATCCGTTCCTGGAGTGATTTCTCAATATCGGAGAGTTTATAAAGGCATCTTCCCCGCAACATCGTATAACTAATCATGTTATCGTCTCTTAACCTTTGGAGGGTCCTAATACTGATATTTAATAAATCGGCCACTTCACTGGTGTTAAGCCAGACCTCAGCTTTTGGAGTCGTATCCAACCGGTTTTTCACGATGTAATCCGCAATGTTTTCTATTTTCTGTACCAGTTCTTTGTAAGCCTTACTTTCAAACGTAATTACTTCCATAATTCAAATGTTTGAAACAAAGATTACTCCTTTCAAAAACTTAATTTCCCAACCTTTTCCCAAGTTGGTAAAAATATTTTTTGATTTAGTTTCGATATATTCCTAAATTTGAAATGGCCATCTGGCAGTTCTGTGATGTAATGAATCAGATACTCTTGAAAGAGAGTAATGACACATGGAGATAATCAAATGACATTATAAAAGTTACAAGTTGGTTACAGAAGAATCAATGAAGTTTGTATCTATTTGATAACAAGCAAAATATGAAATAAATTCGAGACCCAGCTGAGTCACTTTTTAAAAAAGACAAATTATTGTTAAATGATGAAAATCCGTGTAAATCAAGTGTTTACATGGATTTTTTGTTTTCCCTGAAAGTCACTTAAAAGCCAAAAAATGCCTGTTTTAGGCACTTTTTTGTACCAATTTTGTTACAGAAGCTTTTTTAGTGAAAATTTTCTGTAACAAACATATAAAGTAAAGTTTGGGGAGTGTATTCTATTTTCGTTTTTCGTAAACTTGAAATTATCAAATAAACGAAGGAGGCAAACTATTTTGCCCCCAATCCGATGGTTTACTGCCCATTTCAAGAATAAGTTCTCCGCCCTCCATAAGTTCGCTATGACGTAGCCACGACTGTTCCAGTTTTTTACCCCGGAATATTACAGACTGGATATACTTATTCTGGTCAGATAAATTTTGAGCTTTAATAACCAAGGTATTCTTATTCCCGACTTTAATGGTTATTTCTTCAAAAACGGGTGAGCTTAGCAGGTAAATATCCTGCCCCGGAATCGGGTATAAACCGGTGGATGCAAATACATACCATACCGACATTGTCCCCGCATCGTCATTTCCGGGCAGGCCGCCACGTGAATTCTGAAATTCTTCTGCCATAAGTCTCCGAAGACAATCTGATGTTTTATCAGGCCTTCCAACATAATGATACAACCATGGGGCGTGAATGTCGGGCTGGTTGCTGGCTTCATAATATCCGCTGAACAAGGTATCCAGAAAGGCCTCAAAACTTTTTTTCCCACCATGCAATCTAATTAAATGCTCCATATTATGCGGAGCGTAAGTGCTGTAATGCCAGGGCGAACCTTCGTAATAAAAACCTTCCCAATACCAGGGGCGGTAAGCCGGATCGAAGTTTACCGCCCAGTTTCCTTCACGGTCTTTCCCCCAAAAGAATTTTGTCTCTGGATTGAAAACATTAAAAACGTTCATCGACTTATCCATGTATTTCCGATGGTCGTCATCTTTCCCAAGTGTTTTGGCAACTTGTGCGACACAAAAATCGTTATATGCATATTCTTCGGTCCGGGAAACAGGGCACCACGGCCAGTTGGGTTTATTTACTGAATCAGTTGCAGGCACATAACCAATAGTGTTGTAATCCTTTAGAAAACGCCCGTATTTTCGCGGGTTATCCGAATCAATATCCGAATTCTTTTTCATAGCCTCGTAAGCCAGCTCGTAGTCAAAATCTGGAATTTTTTTCTGAATAGCCTCGGAAATTACCACATCGGCATTCGAACCTCCCTGAACCAGACCGTAATCGCCGGCAATCCATGAATCGGGTAGCCAGCCTTTGTGCTGATAGATATCAAGAAGGCAGCGGATCATTGCCGATTGCCGTTCGGGAGCAATCAGCATATAAAGCGGGTTAACTGTCCGGTAGGTATCCCAAATGCAATAATAATCCCAGTAGTGTGGTTCATCCGATTCCCATCCGGGATTGTCGCCGGTGAGGTCGCGGGGCATAACAGCAGAGTGGTACAGCCCGGAGTATAACAACGTACGCTGGTCTGCAGTTCCACCTTTTACGATTATGCGGTTAAGATAGTCGTCCCAAACTGCCTGGTTTTCCTTGCGGGATGTTTTCATATCCCAACTTTGCGCCTCGTTGAAATATTCCATTGCTTTTTCATAACTGGTATAAGCAATGGCTATTTTCATTTTTACCGGCTTATTTTTCGTTACATCGAATGAAAAGAATGCGCCATAACGAGCTGAGTCCTGTTCTTCATTTAATTCCTTTATCTGCTCCTTTTCTCCCGAAAAAATGCCGCTGTTGTTCCAAGTTCCGGATGTCTTAAAATCAGTATCAAATTCAGCAACAAAATAAATCTTATAGGGGTTATTTCCTCCCCAACCACCTTTAAAACTGGCACATCCTTTCACTTTGTTATTATCAATAATCTTGGTTTCGACAAAAGTACAACGGCTGTTTGGATTGTAACTTTCATTGGTCTTTCGCGTTGCGGAGACATCAATTAGAATGCTTGCTTCCGTTCCTTCTTTAAAAGTATATTGATGCAACCCCGTATGAGGATTTAGTATAACAACTTCAGCTTCTACATTTTCTTTATCCAGAGTTGCGGAGTAGAAGCCCGGCAACGCGGTTTCGTTTGAAATAGATGAGAAAGCATTTTTCGGTTCCGGCTTTCCTGCTTGCGGGTAAACCAGGAAATTGCCATATCGTCCAATTCCACCTGTTCCGCTGGTGTGCGTATGTGAAAATCCAATAACTGGCGCCCCGGTTTTATACCCCGATGTTGCCTGACCATATTTTGAATCGGGACTGATACTCATCACACTAAAAGGCAGGCACGCTCCCGGGAAAGTGTTTCCGCCGTCATCAACACCAATAAAAGGATTGGCTAATTGGCTCCCGGAAAACTCCTCCGGGGTATTTTTTGCACAAGCCCCCAAAATAAAGGACAAAGCTAAAATGTATATTGCTTTAATTTTCATTTTTTTAGATTTGTATATCAATTATTTAAGTGAAATTGACTAAGGCCTGCTGTCGTTTGCAGTTCCCCATTTTTTATTTGGAGCAGATCCCATTTTATAGCTGATTTTTGCCCCGTTTTTTATCTCATCGAAAGGAATATAGGTTTTGTTCCATTCCTTTCCGTTTAGCTGCATCGATTGTATGTAGATGTTTTTTTCGGAATAATTCTCTGCTTTTATTTCTATTACAGAACCATTTGAAAGATGCACTGTTGCCGCGGGTGCACAAGGGCTGCCAATTACATATTCTTCGTTTACCGGGCAAACCGGATAAAATCCCAAAGTATTAAAAATGTACCAGGCCGACATCTGTCCGCAATCATCATTTCCACATAAGGAATTAGGCTTTGCGCCGTACTGCGTTTTCATAATATAATGAACAAGTTCCTGCGTTTTCCACGGCTGTCCGGCATAATTGTACAAATAAGCAATATGGTGACTGGGCTCGTTTCCATGCCAATACTGTCCAATACCACCGTCGAAATGAATGACGCCTGTTTCACCATCCACCGGGTTCGGATTAAAAAGTGAATCGAGTTTGTTGGTAAATAGCTCATCTCCTCCCATCAGGTTAATCAATCCCTGAACATCTTGCGGAACATACCAGGTATATTGCCAGCTCGATGCTTCAGTAAAGTCACCCGATTTCTCGTATTTCACCGGGTTAAACGGTTCGCGCCAGTTTCCTTCAGAATCTTTACCTCGCATGAATTTTGTCTCGGGGTCAAACACATTTTTGTACGACATGGCTCGTTTCATAAAATAATTGTAATCGTCTGTTCTGCCCAGTTTGCCGGCCATTTGCGCGATACAATAATCGTCGTAAGCATATTCCAGCGTTTTCGAAACCGACTCGTCTTCTTTATCAAAAGGAACATAACCCCGATGCGCATAGTCCAGCACATGTTCATACGCCGGGCTTATTGCCGTGGTCTTCATGGCCTGGTATGCTGTTTCCGCATCAAAATTGCCAACACCTTTCAGGTAAGCGTCTGCAATTACCGAAACAGCGTGATAGCCAATCATACACCAGTTTTCGTTATTATAGAAAGTCCATATGGGCAACAAATTATCCGAACTCTGGTTGAAATGGGCAAGCATCGACCGCACCATATCCGTGTTCCGTTCAGCCTGAATCAAATTGAACAAGGGATGAACAGCCCGGTAAGTATCCCACAAAGAAAAAATGGTGTAATTTGTAAATCTGTCAGACCGGTGAACGTTTTGGTCGAACCCCCGGTACTCACCATTCACATCTTCGTAAATATTAGGTGAAAGAAAAGCATGGTACAAGGAGGTATAAAAAGTCTTTTTTAGTTCCTGTTCTCCTTCAATTTCAATTTTATGAAGTTCCCTGTTCCACGCATCACGAGCCTGAAGAGCTACTTCCTTAAAATCCCATCCTGGAATTTCAGCATCCAAGTTTTCAAGCGCATTGGCAGCACTTACAGCGGAAAGCCCGATCTTTACGATTACAGCTTCGTCTTTTTGAACCTTGTAGCGCACAAAAAACTGCAAATCCTCACCGGATGTTTGTGTTTCACTTCTGAAATATTTACTGTCATCCAGCACTTTTTTACCATCATTTATAAGTTCCGTAGTGTTAAATGGTTTCGAAAAACGGGCAGCAAAATAAAGGTGCCGCTCTGGCGCCCATCCCGAAGTCAGATGATAGCCGGTAACCAACTGATTGTTTTCAATACGTAAATTTGCCCAGATAACCTTGCTTTTTAAAACATGCGAAAGGTCAATAAGAATATTGGCCGAATCGGTTTCGGGGAAAGTAAACCGGGCTATTCCCGCTCTTTCAGTTGCCGAGAGTTCGGCTTTCACGTTATAATCCGGAAGAAAAACAGAATAATATCCCGGTGAGGCATTTTCTGTTTCGTGCGAGAAACGCGACATATAGCCGGTGTCTGGCTCTCGTTTATCTCCCGGTTCGAATTGCAGTTTTCCAACAGTTGGTATAATTAAAAAGTCCCCCAGATCGGGAACTCCGGTACCGTTAAAATGAGTCATGCTGAAACCATACAAAGTACTGTCAATATATTCGTAGCCCGAAGGCCCCCGCCATGATTCTTTTTCTGTATCGGGACTAAACTGAACCAATCCAAATGGAGTTACAGCTCCCGGATAAGTGTTGCCGTCGCCCCAGGTTCCCACAAAAGGATTAACGTATTGTGCCAGATCTCCAATTATCGGGACATCTGTTTTTTGCGGCGATTTACAACTGCCCGGAAAAACCAACAGCATAGTTCCGATGATAAGCTTAAAAATAACCTGCTTCTTTTTTATTCTGACAGCTTCAGTTATCCGCTTGGCATTAATGTAATGTATGGTAATAGGAATCATAATATCAATTACTTGCTTATTTTCTGCGTTAAAATTGTCAGGTCTTCAAAACAAAATAAATTTTCCTTTTTGCTTCCCCGAAGGAGGAGAGCTATAGTAGTTGTATTATCGCAATCTTCGCAATAAACTGCAGGTTTTATATTAGTACTGAAAATTGGCGTTAAAAGGTTCTTTTCTTCAATGCTTCTTTAATTGCTTTTTCAATAATGGGTTGCATTACATCGTATCCCGCAGCTGTTGGATGAACACCATCATTGGTTAATTCTCCTTTCATCCCATTTTTATCATCTACCATGGCCGAAAAGAAATCAACATAGCTTATCTTGTTCTTTTGGGCATAAGTTTTTATCATTTTATTTAATTCCGGAATTTTTATGTTCGGCTCTTTTCCTGGCCTCCACGAATAATCGAAGGCTGGCAATACCGAACAAAGCAAAACTTTTATTCCATTGCTTTGAGCAATCTCTGTCATTGATTTAAGGTTGTCCATAATCATCTCCAGCGTTGAAGGCCCTGTATTTCCGGCAATGTCGTTTGTACCGGCAAGGATAACTACTGCTGCCGGTTTTAAATCCACTACATCTGCACGAAAACGTAGCAACATTTGCGGCGTCGTTTGCCCGCTGATACCGCGGTTTACAAAATGCCCTGAGAAATAATCGGGATAGGTTTTAATCCAGTTTTCGGTAATGGAATTTCCCATAAAAACTACCCGTTCTTTGTCGGCAGGTTTGTTTTTTAATGCTTCGTTTGCATCTCTAAAACGACCAAGATTTGGCCAGTCTTGTGCATTTGCAACTGTTGCAAATACCATAATCATACTGAAAAACAATACTTTGATATTCATGATTTTTTTTATTTAGTTGAATAATTAATTATTATCTTTTTGATAAAGAGCAGCATACAATTGCGCCATCATGCCCATTCCCATCTGTGCAATTACACGGTAATCACTTCGTTGAAGTATTTCGCCGCCCCGGTTATCCTGCGCAACTCCTTTTAAAAAACCGTCGGGAGTAATATAATTCTGAAGGCTTTTGTAGCAATCTTCTACATTCTTCTGATAGGTAACCGGCAATATTCCCAGGTTTATTCCAGACATAACAGCAGCCGCTATTCCGGCTGAACCGGATGCATCGGGGAGACTGTTTGCCGGATCATCCATAAAACAACTCCAAAGTCCGTCGGGGCGTTGCATAGACAAGGCTATATCAACCGCTTCCTTAAATTTGTTTATAATCTCGTTATCCATCTTTTCAGTGCCCAGTTCTTCTATTGTACGCACGTAACCAAGCAAAAACCAGGCTGCTCCCCTTGCCCAGTTCTTGTATGTATATCTTCCGTTGGTATAATACCGCAGGTAAAAATCGCCGTTGTTTATTAATATAAAACGGTGTTTTAACTGCGCCTGTGCTTCTTCAATCAGCGTTTTGTCCTGCCGGTTTTTGCCCATAACTGCCATAGGGTAGGAGATGGTGTAACAACCTTCTGCCGACACCATATTCCCATCGATAATCATCCCGTTTTCTTTTTTTAGTTCCTGCCAACCTTCGATAACCGTATTCAGAATGGGATGCTCTGGTTGCAAGCGGGCCAGAGTAGCAAAGGGAATAGTTGATTCAATTCCGTCAACATTATTGTCATTGGGTTTGCTTCCTGCATTTTCGTATATCAGGTTACCTGCATCATCAAAAAACGAATCAAGATGCTGCTGAATTTTCTGTAATGCTTTTTCGTTTTTAGTGTGTGCGTAAAGTTGCCATAAACCGTCGAGAACTGTTCCTTCGCGCCAGCCAAATGCCTGCACTGAATTCTCGGAAAGGAAACAATCGAAAAAATTATTCATAGCGCCGGTTGCTTTTTCGGCTGACAAAATATGAGGAACCAAACCGGGGCTTTCGGCAGATGTTTCTTCAAAAAACCAGAAAGGAGATTTGCTTTCGAGAACCAGGCTTATTCCATTCTTCTTGATTTGCGAAAGGTACAGCTGAGGAATCTCTATTTCATAAGGAACCAGAACCGACGAATATTTAATATCGAAAGTCCCTAAAATGATTTCTGTTTTGGGAATTGAAGCACGTATACGTTTCCTGTCCCATATTTCCTGGGCTACAGTTAACCTTAGCCAATTATGTTGTCCTTTAAATTTTTCATTGAAAGTCAGTAGAACAGTATCGCCGGGAAACATGCCCGCAACCTTCCAGTTAAAAGCTACCCGGTTTTCTTCAGGTATCGCCCGCAATTCTCTTTGATGAACTGTGCCCGGAATGATTTGGCAAGTTGCTTTTTCGCCTTTCTGACAGGAATAAAAAAAACACAAAAGACTAACTAGCAGGCTGGTTATATTTCCCTGAATTTTCATAATGTTGAATTTTGAAGATGTGCTTAGCGGATTTATGCCGTTTAGCGCATGGTGCTTTAATGTTGATGAAATGAAACCGTCACAAATTTCAGTACCTCGGGCAGTGCAGTCCGCCAGTATGTCCATGTATGGGCACCATCGCGTACACGGTATTCATGTGGAATTCCGTTTTTACGCATGGCAATATGCACCATCGAATTTTCCTCGAAAAGAAAGTCGTCGTCGCCACAATCGATGTACCAGCGAACAGCTTTTTTCTGATCTTCCGGTATATCGTTTACCAGAAAATATACGCTGCTGTGTTTTAATTTTTCCAGTCTTTCAGTTTCGGTTAAGTTTTCCCATTCCGAGCCTTTGGGCGCCCAATAAACGCCGGGATTATCTATGTTTACCGGGCCGCAACTTGCACTTAGCGGACATGCTGCGGCAAACAATTCGGGGTGGTGCAGGCCATAAAAAAATGTACCTCCACCGCCCATCGACAAACCTGCAACAGCACGGTAACGTTTTTCAGCTTTAATGCGGTAATGCGACTCAATAAAAGGGATGAACTCCTGAAAGAAGAAATCCTCGTAATTCCAGTTTTTCCCGGGACGGTTAAGGTAGCCCTTATTTTCTCCGCTGGCATCGGGCATTACAATTATCATTGGCGTTGAAGTGCCATTATTAATCACCTTATCGGCAATGTGTTCTATTTCGCCAAACTGCACCCACCCAGTGTGGTCGTCGCCGGCACCATGCAGCAGATACAACACAGGGTAGCTTCGTTCTGATGTTTCGTAACCGGCGGGCAGGTAAATAGCATATTTGCGGTCCATTTTTAAAATGTTGCTGTGCATGGACAGGTCGTCGCACACTTTCCCGTTTTGTGCCATTATCAGCATTGGTAAAGAGAGTAATAACATTAAAATTGTCTGTTTCATTTTTAGTTGATTTAAGTCCCCACTTAGTTTCCTCAAAACGAGGGGGAAACAGGTGCGGGAGTTTATTTTTTTTATTATGTTCCTTTTTCTAAAAGACTTTGAATTAAAACGAAAACTAAACAATGAGATAAATGATTTAGCTAAATTGCTTCGTTTTTCCACCATAAAAGATAAGAAAAGGGGGAACGAGTATAGCTAATATCGGTTTCTTCATTGGTAATGATTTTCTTTATTGTTTTTCCTTTATTTATTATTAAATGGTTGTACCCCCGCCGGAAAATGTCCGTTAGTAATTGTAAGATGGTTTCCTATTATAATATACATTTATACACTTTTCAAAATTAATTCAGTCCCTCTGTATAAAAGGGCGGATTGCATCCGCCCAAATCCGGTATCCTTTTTCAGTAGGATGGCAGAAATCAGCAGCAATATTTTTGGAGAGTGTACCATTCGGTGAAAGCATTTTTGTGCCAATATCTACCAGGGTTATTTGTTGTTTTTCCGTATAAATTTTTAACAACCGATTCGTTTCATTTATTAATTGACGTCTTGGATGTTCAGAGTTCTGTTCGCGTGGCATAATTGCCATTAGAATTATTTTGGCTTCAGGTACTTTAAGCCGCACTTTTTTATAAATTTCTTTGATACCTTCCATAATTTCAGGAGCGGTGTTCATTCGTGCATTTTTGGTTTCACTGGTATTGTTGGTGCCTATATGTATAATAACCAAACGAGGGTGCAGATCGTCGAGTTCTCCATGTTCGAGCCGCCAAAGTACATTCTGTGTACGATCCCAGCCAAAACCCAGATTCAACACTCTGCGGTTACCGAAGAGCGAATTCCATGATTCTGGACCGTTGGGTGTCCGCGGGCTTCCATCTGCATATTCTAATTTTGGGAGTCCTCCCCATAAATGAGTGATGGAATTACCAATTAGTACAATTTCTGGATTAATTGAATCTTTAATCCTCAAAACTTCAGCATGGCGTGCCCACCAGTCGTAAGTATTCTCTTCGAGTTTGGGAACAGGAATAATGGCTGTGTTTTTATTGTTGACATCAATCTGGTTTTTTCTGTTGATAGCACCGGGTTTCACCTGGGAATAGACAGTAATTCCTGTTATTAAAAATATACCTATAAATAGTTTCCTCATTTTATTGTAATTATTTTAGTGAAGAGCTTCTTTCGTACAAATAAATGACGCATGAATTATAACAGTTCCATTCTAATGTAGGTTTGATGGCTAATTTTCCGGCATTCTGCGCAAAAATGAGTAGTGGAGAAATCCACAAAATGAGAAACAAAATGTTCTTCATTAAAGAATCTGACCAATAATATTTTTAGTGGTGTTTTACAGAAAAATTAGAAGAGGGTGTTTTAATACGCTCTTCTAATTTTAAAAATGTTATTAGTAAATAGCTCCTTCGTTGGCATTGGTTGGCCATCCCGGATTTTGATAGATCGGAGATGTATTCACATCATTGTCAACTGAAGTAATCAGAAAATGATGGATAGCAATCGGGTTTAAATAATGTGCCATTGCCCAGTGGTATCCGTTGTATGCCAGTTCTTTCCCGGTTATCTCATATGGGCGAAGGTATTCACTTAACTCAGGTGAAGAAACTGTAGATGTAATTGTACCATAAGATAATACGCCATCATCATACCAATCCTTCATTGGCCCCCAAAGTTTAAATCCTTCAATGTGATATGGAGTAGAAATTAATTGGTCCATAGATCTCCAGCGACGTAAGTCCATTTCTCTCAGGCCTTCAGCCATTAACTCGCAACGACGCTCCCTGCGAATATTGTATAAGGTAGGATCAATTAGCGAACCTGCTGAATAGGCACCCCAATCTCCTTTTGCCTCTTCTGTCATAATTGTAGCAGCAATTGTTTTTTCAAAATCAGAATCAACCTTTGCCCGTTCCCTGATTGCCCGCCAATATCCTTTTGCTGTGCCGTCCAAACTCCCGTTTAGTTCATAACATGCTTCAATATAGTTTAAGTAAGCTTCAGTTGCTCTGTAAGCTATGCTGCCAGTATGCCCAAAACCATTACCGCATTGAGCAGCATCATAATTGAGTCCTTTGCGTATTGCATATCCAGTAGAATAACCCTTTTCTGCATCTCCATTGGTTACATCAGGTACCATTTCTACAGGCTGAATAATTACAGATAAATCAGTTTCATATAGAATATTCACCTGGCCGGGTTCTTTTAGAAATAGCCATAAACGTCCATCCCTATTCTTTCTTACATCAGAAATATAATCATCTCCCGCATAACCTGATGCAGCATCATAAATTGGAAGGCCATTTGCCATTAAGTATCCATCAACCATTCCTTTGGTCAGGCCAATTGCATATCCTCCATACTGAGCATAAACCGGTACATTATGGGTAACTGACAAACTTCTGTCATAATCACGCCATAATAACACTTCGCTATAACCCGACATATCTGCATCACTAAACATATCAAAATATGGATTTGATCCGTCAGAAACAGACTGCTGTAAGATGCCATTATTAGGAGTTAAAGGATAATTGTCAGCAACTGTTTTTGCTGCTTCCATGCTTTGCTGTAACAACCACTGGATTTCCCCTTCGCTGCTCCCTGCAGTATATTGATAACCGCTGTTATATGATTTGTCAGCACCGGGCCAATTAGGACCGTTGGGAACAAATGCGGTATTCTGAAAATATTTTAACCATGTTGCTTCGTACAGTGCTACCCTTGACTTAACCAATTGAGCAGACGCCTGAGATAAACGATTGCCTTTCCCGTCAGGAGAATTTGCTTGCATAAGCATGATTGCTGAATCCAGGTCAGAGATAATAAACCGTACAACATCGGGGTGGGGAACGCGTTTGCTTGCTTCAATAAGGGTTTCAGCATTATCGGGGAGAACTGTTTTTACTATCGGGAAGTCTCCAACTGCCTGAACTTTTGTGAAATATTCCCATGCACGCAGGAAATACATCTCTCCAATATAGTGTTTGATATCATCTTCGTTCCCGGATAATTCTCCAGCTTTCCAACGTGGAACAACTGTATTAATAAAATAGTTACAACTATATATGTTCTCAAAGTTCCAATCCCCACCAGACTGGTCTACTTTCCATTGTCCCGGAACATATTTGTTAGCATAACCGGAACCTGCCATATTATCGGTATTTGAATCTTCTCCAAAAATGCCAAACGTATAAACCCTTCCATCTTGCGTGTGAGAAGGTAACATTTTAGGATATAGGTTGTTAGAGTATGCTTCAAGTTGCGCTGTGCTCCATAGATATTGCTCTGGGGAGATTGAAGACTCAGGTTCATGTTCCAGAAAGTCATTGCAGGCTGATAAGAATAGCAATGTCAACAAGCAAAGATTTATTAAAAATATATTCTTTTTCATTTTTTTCAATTATTAAAAGTTAACATTTACACCAACAGAAAATACTTTTGGAATAGGATATGTACTACCTCCGTAGCCTATGCCGTTATTTCCAAGTGCTCCTGCCTCAACACTTTCAGGATCAAATATTGAAGTCATTTTGGTTCCTGTCCAAAGGTTTTCTCCTGAAACAAACACACGTAATTGACTCATTCCAAGTTTTGTGTATATGCTCTTAGGAAGCGTATAACCAACCTGTAGATTTTTTAATCTGATATAAGATGCATCTTGTAGATACCTCGTTTGACTTTCATGATTCTTATCACTATAAGAAGGTCGGGGATAGTAGGCATCCAGGTTTTCTCCTAAAGTACTATATGACGCAGATGATTCATCTCTGAAGTAGTCTAAATGTTGATCTAATCCCGTTGACCACCATATTCCCCAGTGATAAGCTCCCCAGAAATAATTACTATTTTGGAAATAATCTCGCTTCATTACGCCTTGAAATAATGCGCGAATATCAAAGTTTTTCCAATTTGCTGTTAAATCAAGGGAAAATTGATATCTTGGAGTTGAATTTCCAATAATCTTCCAATCCCCATGATTACCTTCAGTTTCAGCTCCATTATCGATTTTTCCATCATTATTTAAATCTTTGTACATTATATCTCCAGCTTCCCATTGGCCTATTGTGCTTCCCACGGCATTCTGTCCTCCATTAGGAAGTGATGCTAAATGAGCATCCATTTCCTCCTGACTTTTTGCAATACCAATTGTTTCATATCCCCATATTTCACCCATTTTCATTCCTTTACGGTATGTATTTAAGTTTCCTGTTTCATTTGGGTAGCGGGTAATCTCTGTTTGAGAATCTGATAACAAAAATTGAACGGAGTAACCCAGGCCATTATCTAAGCGATCTCTCCACGACACTGAAAGCTCGAATCCATATGTTTTTAAGTCGGTATTATTCGTTTTGGGCACATCGGTTCCTAAAATTTCAGGTAGTTCGGGTGCCGGACCTATCATATCAAGGGTTTTTCTAATAAAGTAATCAAAACTTGTATTTAGCCTATTGTCAAAAAGAGCCATATCTAAACCAAAATTCCACGAATGTATTCTTTCCCATGTCATACTTTGACTGATCAATCCCGGAGCTACAGCGGTGTTTGGTTTTGCTCCATTTATTAACCATTGCCCGCTAGACGCATATACTCCCATGGTTAAATAGGTTGGATATATGTTTGAGGTATTCTGGTTGCCTAATTCACCATAAGAGGCTCTTAACTTCATTGTGGATATTTTATCTTCAATTGTTTGCCAAAAGCTTTCTTTTGCTATATTCCATCCTGCCGATACAGATGGGAACCAATTCCAACGCATGTCTTTACGAAAACGAGAAGTACCATCATAACGTAAATTAGCTTCTAATAAATAACGACCCTGATAATCATAATTTAATCTTCCGAAAAATCCGGAAGTTGACCAACTGTCAGTATATCCGGAGACTGATGGAGTGACTACATTCCCATTTGAATCTGTTCCTGAAGTTAGATTTATAACAGGTAATGCAGGGACAATTATTCCATTGCGTTGCGCAGATAATTTCTTGTATTTACTGTCTTCTGCCTGAAATCCTATTAATCCTTTAAAATTGTGACCAGCCTCAAGTTGCTTTTCATACTCGGTGTAGATGTTGGTTGTCAGGAAATTCTGACGCATTGCATATTCATAAACTTCGGACATACTATTTTGATAATAGGGTGACCCCTCAACATCGTGCATATAAGTATATTGTCTGTCGAAATGCCTGAGGTTATTTCGGGTACGATAATTTAATTCGAAATGTGTTGTCCAATTCTTTATTGGTTCTAGCCTGAATCCTATTTGTTGGTACAGCCAATCGCTCTGAGTTTTGTCACGGCCACCGTCTCTTAAATTTACAACCCAGGGACTAAAAGTGTATCCATTGGGATCATTTAATGAATAGGTCGGCCATCCATGTAAGGCAATCTGCTGAAAAAATGCATTATCCAGGAAAGTTGGCTGACTGTAATCCTCTCTTGTAAACTGGTTTTTTACCGATACTGATAACCAGCTATTTAATTCAGCATTAACTTTTAATGTTGTTGCATATCTATTAAAATCTTCTTGTCCGTAATTTAAGAATCCTCCCTGATCCAGATAATTTCCGGAAAAATAGAATTGCATTTTATCACTTCCCCCGCTGGCGCTTATTGTATGCTCCTGCGAAAAGGTATAATCCCGATAATACTCATCGTACCAATCTATATTATCGTTTCCAACTCGCCATCCATTTCCCCAAATACTTGGATTTCTTGGATCTTCAACAGTCCCGTATGAGATATCTCCATTTTGGAAATCAATTATTCTTTGTATTCTTTCTTCGCTGAAATAACCTGTTTCTCCACTATTTATTCTTGTATCGTTGACATAGTAAGCAAAGGTATACGAGTCCATCATACTTGGCATCCTGATTGGTTTACTCCATCTGGCACTGTTATTATAATTTATAGTAGTTTTTCCTTTTACTCCTTGTTTTGTTGTTATCAGTATAACTCCAAAGGGCGCCCTTGAACCATATATCGACGAAGCTGCGGCATCTTTAAGTACCGAAATATTATCGATATCCTGTGGATTAAGTGCATTAATATCACCTTCTACTCCATCGATAAGGATTAATGGACTTCCTGTAGAACCTTCCCCAATCGTAGCTAATCCCCGGATATTAATATCAGGAGTTCTGTTTAAACTACCTCCCTGGCTTTGTGAAATATTTAAGCCGGGAACTAATCCTTGTAACATTTGTGACGCATTTTGAACAGGACGTTCAGCTAATTCTTCAGAAGAAATAGCCCCAACGGCACCAGTTAAATTAATCTTTTTCTGAGTACCATATCCAACTACAACGACCTCATCCACACCAATGGCATTTTCTTCCATAACAATATTTAATGGTGCTGTGCCTTCTATGAGAACCTCTTGTGTTTTCATCCCAACAAAAGAAAAAACCAAGGTTGCATTCTCAGGAATATTCTGAAGAGCAAACACCCCATCAATATTGCTAACTGTTCCGTTAGCTGTACCTTTTAATACAATGGTTACTCCAGGTAAGGGAGCACCACCCGAATCCGTAACTTTCCCAGAAACTGATTTTTGTTGTTGGTCTTCCTTTTGTGAATGTAATTTATGTGTTTCAGGTCTTAAAAGGATCGCATTATCATCCATTACCTGGTAAATAACTTTCTGATCCTGAAAAATTTCATCAAGAATTTCTTCAATTGTAGAATTAGTGGCACTCAGCGAAACCTGACGTTCCACATCTACCTGCTCCCGAATGTAAAAGAAACGGAAATCGCTCGATTCTTCAATCTCTTTAAGAACATCTGCAATTTGTTTATTTTCTGCCTTAAAATTAAATTTTGTGGCTTGCGAGTACACTGTCGCGGAAACTTGCATTAAACTTAGTAGTAAGAATAAAGTGGTTAGTTTCATTGTTTGTAATACCTTTTGTACTATCCTGTTGTGCAGGAAAGCATTTGTAAAAAAAAATTTCATAAATTTGAATGTTTTGATTAATGTTTTTGGTATCCGACCAATTATTTGTTAAGACAATTTAAGCCGACAGGTGTTCCAGCACCTACGGCTTATTTTTTTGTTCATAAAGTTCAGTTCATATCGTTTTCTCCTTTGTTTTATTATAGTTTATTTTGAATTAGTTATTTCAATTTTTTGTCCAACAACTTTATAGTCAATAGGTAGTGCTTTTTTTATAATTTCGAGGAATTCAATAATGGATTCATTCTTTATTGTACCATCGAAATGTAACTTAAGAATCTCTTTATTTTTTACTTCAATATTTACTCCGTATTTTCTTTCTAAAAGAACCATGAGTTCTTTCAGATCCATATTAACGAAAATGAGCTTATTGTCTTTCCACGACGTAAACCATTCGGGATTTACATTTTTAATGGAAACTTCTTTAGAGTCTTTGTCGAGCACCATTTGTTCGCCGGGTTTTAAAATAATATCTTCAGCTAGGCGAAAATAACCGGACGACTGAATTAAAATTTGCCCTTCCTCCAATGTTGTGGTTAATTCCCGGTCTGATTCATATGCCTTAATATTAAATTGTGTTCCGGTTACTTTCACATCGTAAAACGGCGTATGTACAATAAAAGGTTTCTTTTTATTTCTCGCCACGTCGAACCAGGCTTCTCCTTCCAGGTAAACTTCCCGAATTTTATTTTTCCCTTCCATCCGATACCGGACGCGTGAATCTGCATTTAAGAAAACAATGCTGCTGTCTGGCATTATTAATTGGGAAACAGAACCTTTAGGCGAGTGGGCCGCATAATAAACAGGCTCAACCTTGGTTCGTATTAATGATGCAACGTATGCACCTGCCAATAACCCAATAATTACAGCAGCTGCTATTTTTGTCCAATAACCTAAATATCGTTTTTTATTATGCTGTTGTTTTTGTTTCTGTTCTATATTTCGCCATAACTTGTTGAAAAGAAATTTCATATTCGGAAATTCAGAAGAGGAATTTTTTTCATTCAGTAAATTTTCCAATAGTATTTCTTTTACTTCAAATTCATCCTCCGGATTATGAAAGAGTGCAAGCATTTCCTGTCTGTCGCTTTCTGTCTTCTTCTCTCTAATAAATATATTTTTTATCTGTTCTTTCATTATATTCCAGACTTAATACGAATCGATCCTTCAATTTACTCACTCAGCAAATTTATTTTAAACGAATTTGACTAAAAAAGTTGCCTGAATGCATCAGGCAACTGAATACTAACTAAACTTAGATTATTTTGAATCTATTGCTTTTTAGTTGTTATACGAATTGCTCGTCTCATTTACTCAGTGAAAAATAAATTTTAGGAGGATTAGATGTAATTTAAACAATATTGTTGCTTTATATCAAAGTTTCTTATTCATAAAAAATATAGAAAAAGAGTAAAGCAAGAATTGATTGGTACGCGAAGTGTTCTTTTAAAAATGAAATAGCACGATACAAATGATTTTCAACTGTGCGTTTCGATAGATCCAATTTATTTGCAATTTCATCATTTGTAAATCCTTCCAATTTGCTTAGTTTGAAAATCTTTTGTTGTTGTTCAGGTAATTTCGCAACCAATTTATCCAGGTTTTGTCGCATTTCTTCAAAAATTACTTCGTGCCATGTATAATTACTGTCCTTAGTATAATTTAACCGGGCATAATCTTCAAAAGCATATTCAATATTTTTCCGGCGGATAAAATCGTAAATGGTATTTACTGCAATTTTAAAAATGAATGCTTTAATATTTTGAGAAGCATCTAAAATATGCCTTTTCTCCCATATTTTTAAAAAAACATCCTGGACCAATTCTTCTGCATCGCTTTTGTTTTTCAAATAATTTAGTGAAAAGGAGTATATGCGGGGAGCATATTTTTCAAAGAGTATCTGATACGCATTTTTATCTTCATTTGCAATCTGATGCGATAATTCCTGGTCAGATAATTTTTGATGTTGGTTCAATGTTTAAGTAATTTAGTTCATGCCAAATATATATTAAAAATTATGAACGTCAATGAAATAAAGCAAGGTGCAGGTAAAAGCACTTAAAAAAACGAATAAATTTTAAGGTAGCGTTTCCTGGAAGAATGTCTGAATCAGGTGAGTTCCTCAAGCCTCTTTCCGGTAACCCCAAAAGATGATTGACTAACTATTTTATGAATTTGCCAAAAGCTAAGTCGCAATCAGAGTATTAAAATGTTGGAAGCAAAAATCTTCAAATGATTGAAGCCAAAACAAAAAGTGTAAAAATTATATGTCCAACTTTCTGACTTTCAGGTTTGTTTTCGATCGTTTTTATACACTAGTTTTACACAATCCTCTTTGTTTGATCTTGGTATAATAACCCAAATTTCGGTCATAAATCAATTTAAAATACGATTAGTGTTTGAAAAAATTTCAATTTATGGGTGAGTTTTTTTCTTTTAATTAAGAATGATTTTATCTTTTATTTAAATAATGCTTTAATTTTAATAAGAAAATAAACGATAATTTGGTTAATCATTTTTATAACAAAAGCGGCCCGGACCCGGGTAATGACTTTCTTCTTGAAAAGTTAAAGGAAGGTAATAGAAAAGCTTTTACTATAATTTTTAATCATTATTATTCAGGCCTTGTTATTTATGCAGAGCATTTTTTATATGACCAGGGAATGGCTGAAGATATTGTCCAAACTACATTTGTAGGATTATGGGAAAATCGGCAGGCAATCAAATCAGCCTCTATCAGACACTATCTTATTAATTCTGTTAAAAATAAATGTATTGATATTCTCCGAAAAGAGGAAACCCGGAAAAAATATAATCAGCGTCAGATAACTCAAAATATAAATTATCAGGGGGCATTCTGGACGGAAAGTGAATTACGGGAGATGATTGAAAGTTCTGTTAATAAATTACCGCCTAAATGCCGGGAGATTTTTATTTTGAACCGCTATGAGAACCTTAAATCCAAAGAAATTGCCCAAAGGTTACAATTATCTCCGCGAACGGTAGAAACACAAATTCTAAAAGCATTGAAATTACTACGCAAAGATTTGAAGGACTATTTGTTCCAACTTTTTTTCATTTTTTAATTTTCCCTCATACGTATAAATTGAAATCTCCCCGTCTTATTTATACAGAGAAGAAAATATGAAAGAGAATTTTTCAAAATACGAACTATATATTTTTAAAGAAATTGAAGGAGAACTAACTCTGGTTGAAAAAAATGAATTGGAAGAATGGCTCCGGATTCCCGGGAATGAAGTTTACTATATAGAACAAAAAAAGCTTTGGAATTCTATTGATGATTTCCAGCGGATGGTAAAAATAGATAAGAAAAAAGCATTAAAAAAGGTTGAAAGAAGATTATTTGGAAAGGTTGCTGTTGTACTTATATTTCGGAACTTAGAAAGAGTTGCAGCAATTTTGTTTATTCCTCTACTTTTTGCAGGAATATGGTTTTATTCTCATCAACATTCTTCGAAAGATACAAAAACAGAAGTTGTATATAACACTGTTGAAGTTCCTTTAGGGATGAGGTCATCCATAACATTGTCGGATGGGACATTAGTATGGCTAAATGCAGGAAGCAGCCTG
Source organism: uncultured Draconibacterium sp. (assembly GCA_963677235.2). Taxonomy (GTDB): domain Bacteria; phylum Bacteroidota; class Bacteroidia; order Bacteroidales; family Prolixibacteraceae; genus Draconibacterium. The sequence continues at coordinate 1,109,977 of CAXXPP010000001.1, forward strand.
AAATATCCTGTTCCCTTTGAGGAAAGTAAGCGACAAGTGGAATTGAGTGGTGAAGCTTATTTCAGTGTAAAAAAGAACAAAACAAAACCATTTATTGTATCTGCGGCTGATATTAATATTAAAGTTCTTGGCACTTCCTTTAATTGCAGTGCGTACCCAGATGAAGATAATATTGAAACAGCTTTGGTCGAAGGGAATATTGAAATATCAGGTAAAAATGAAGAAAATAAGTTTATGATGACTCCCGGTGAGTTGGCAACTTTCACAAAAAACAAGAATAAAATTGAAATAACAAAGGCGAACTTAGACAAGTATACTGCCTGGAAATCAGGTAGGTTATTGTTTCGCGACGATCCTATGGATAAAGTTCTGGAGAAATTAAGCCGATGGTATAATGTTGAATTTCAGGTTGAAGACAAAGAAATTTTAGATTACATCTATTCAGCCACTTTTACAGAAGAAAGCCTCGACCAAATGCTAAAAATGTTTTCTCTTTCTGCACCCATCAAATACCAACTCTTGCAAAGAAGTGAACTAGAGAATAATAGTTATGAAAAACAGGTAATTAAATTAATGACAAAATCGAATTAATATGGGGAAATAAAAAAGGAAAAAGGAATGTTCGCACCATCCCTCTTTCAAAATGAAAATAAATAACACGTATTTACTAACACTAATTCAAAACAAAAGTATGAAAAAAAAATGTGTAATAAAACGGGACGAAGTCTGTTCAGTCTTGTCTTGTAAAATTTTAAGAATTATGCGACTCACACTGTTTTTGCTGTTCATTTCTTTAACTCAGGTAATTGCAGTAAATACCTATTCTCAGGTTACAAGGATTAGTATAGACATGAGGAGTAGCACAGTCAAAGATGTACTATATGAAATCGAGTCAAAAAGTGAATTCTACTTTTTATTTAACAGTAAATTAGTAGATGTTGACCGGAAGGTTAATATTAAAGTTGCTGACGAGCGTATTGACCATATACTCGATAAATTGTTTGATGGCTATGATGTATCATATACAGTAATGGATAAACATATTATTATCCAACCTTCATCAATGATGCCACCCAAAAATATTCAGCAACAAAAGCTGGTGACAGGTAAAGTAACTGATTCTTCAGGAGCTCCTCTTCCGGGGGTATCGGTATTAATTGATGGAACAGCCACTGGAACAGTTACCAACGCTGATGGTGAATATTCATTGGCCAACGTCCCGGATGATGCCACTCTGCTATTTTCATTTGTGGGGATGATTTCACAGAAAGTGCCGCTAAATGGAAAAACAGCAATAGATATTGTTATGGAAGAAGATGCAATCGGAATTGGAGAAGTAGTGGCAATTGGTTATGGAACTCAGAAGAAAGTAAGCCTTACCGGTAATATTGCTTCAGTGGATGCAGAGGAGATTCAATCTATCCCCACAACTAATTTATCTAATGCATTAGCAGGTAGGGCACCAGGTGTAACAATCACAAGTAATTCCGGTTTGGTTGGTTCTACGTCTGATATTTTAATCAGAGGCAAGGGGACTTTTAATAATACAACACCTCTTTATGTTATTGATGGAATTGTTGTAGACAAGGCGGACTTTGATGCACTCTCGCCGGATGAGGTTGAAAATATTAGTTTTTTAAAAGATGCAGCAACTGCTTCCATTTATGGCTCGAGAGCGGCAAGCGGAGTAGTTTTAGTTACTACAAAATCTGGGAAGAATCAACAAATAGTTTTTAATTATAAAGTCAGTTTTTCTACTGACAGACCTACCCGGGATTTACCTTACTGGACAGCTACAGATGATTTGGAATACCAGAATGATTTAGCGGAAACATGGGGGAATCCAATACCATATGATCAGGAAATATTTGATTATTTTAAAGATAAAACATATTATTTGATGGATTATGTTTGGCAAAACCCTGGTTCACAGCAGCATGATTTAAGCGTTAACGGAGGCAATGAAAAACTTACTTATTATATGATAGTTGGTTTTAATAAGTCCAATGCATCATTCCACAATACTGATTATGGTAGGTACAATTTTAGGTCAAATGTAACAACTACGATTAATGATTATATTGATGTTAATCTGAACTTGAGCGGGAATGAACGTAAAGGGCATAGGTTTTACTGGCCATACGACGCCAGCGAAAGTTCTGTTATAGAAGATTTATACAGAGCTACTTTTAGATCTTCCAGATTTTATCCGTTTTATGTAGATGAGAATGGTAACCCAACATCAGATTCTAAAAACGGTTATCCGGTATCTCTGAGTGGTTTTCATCCTATAGAAGTCATTAATAATGGCGGTTACCGGGAAACAACTTACAGAACATTAAACGGAATATTTAGAATTAATTTTAAAATACCTTTTGTTGAGGGATTAACAACAAGCTTTCTGGCTAATGTAACATTTGATGATTATAATGGTAAGGACTTTATAAAGCATAACAAGTTTTATAATTTTCAACAAGGTTCAGAAACAAATCAATTTGTTCCCGCGCCTGTTGATTTTACCGATATTAAAATTCATACTCTTGGAAGCCCGACTGAACGCATTCAGGAGGGAACGACTTTTAGCCAGTCAAGCCAAATAAACTGGTTTTTAAATTATGACAGGGTTTTTGGAGACCATACAGTTTCCGGTCTTTTTGTTTATGAACGCCAACATGCAAAAGGGAAAGAGCTCAACGGATATGCCGGAGGCCTGTTATCTTCGGCGGTTGACCAAATTATAGCTGCATCCCAGTCGATTGACGAACGATGGTTTGATGGTAGCGAATGGGAAACGGCCAGAGCATCGTGGATTGGCAGAATGCACTATGAATACAAAACAAGATACATTTTTGAACTTTCAGGGCGTTATGACGGCTCTTATATTTTTCCTGAAGATTCCCGCTGGGGGTTCTTTCCTTCAGTATCAGCCGCGTGGAGGCTTTCGCAGGAAGATTTTTTCAATGTATCGTTTATCAGTAATCTAAAACTGCGAGGCTCAATTGGAACATCAGGAAATGATAATGTTTCTGCATATCAATTTCAAAATAATTATGTGTTAGGCAATTCATATGCTTTTGGAAATACTATCCATACGGGTATTAAAGCTGGAATTCCTCCAAATCCGAACATAACATGGGAAAAATCAACCAATTATGACATAGGCCTTGATTATGGTCTTTTTAATGGCAGTTTGTCGGGAGAAGTAGGTTATTTCTACCGGTATACACATGATATCCTGTACAAACGAGAGAGGGTTATTCCAGAGACTTATGGTGCAGAACTGAGCTCAGAGAACTATGCAGAGACCGATGTTAGGGGGATTGAATTCTCAATAAATTATAAAAATAATATTGGAAAACTTTTTTACAACGTTGGCGGAAATATAGGCTGGGCAAAAGATAAAGTATTATATATTGATGAACCGGAGAATCTTCCGGAATGGCGCTCTGCGATTGGGCATCCAATCGATCGGATTTTTGGCTACGACGACTACGGTATAATTAAAAATCAGGCTACACTGGATGCACTGCCCGAAGGGTATACACAGTTTGGAGAACAACCTATGCTTGGTGCAATCTATTTTAAAGACATCCGCAGTGCAAATTTAGAGGATGGTCCAGATGGGAATATTGATACTAACGACAGAACCTGGTTGTCAGATAATGCCATTCCACGAATAAATTATGGAATTAATATGAATGCGGAATGGAAAGGAATAAGCATAGATATGCTTTTTCAGGGTGTTGGAGCTTATGATAAAATGCTACAAACGAAGGAAGCTGTATGGGGATTCGCGGTTGTTCAAAGCGGAGACTTAAGCAATGAAATGTGGCTTGACAGGTGGACCCCGGAGAATCCTGATTCTGATTATCCCAGAGCAGCCGGATGGCTAAGGTCCCAATTTGGCTCAGAGCGAGGTCGTATCTGGTTAAGAAATGGGGCATACCTCAGGCTTAAAAATATTAATGTTGCATATAGTTTGCCAAAAGCATGGGTTCAAAAAATTCTTTTGAAAGACTGTAAAATCTTTGTTAATGCAACAAATCTTTTTTGTATTACAGGGGTGAAAGAATTAGATCCAGAGCAGTATTCGCTGGATTCATATCCAATGATGAAAACATTTACAGTTGGCTTGGATGTTAAATTTTAATAGTCAATAATCAATAAAACAATGAAAAAAATAAACAAATGAAAAGAGCATATTTTGTTACTATACTTGTCGTTTTTATATTCATATCATCATGTAATAACGATTTTCTGAATGTAAAAAACTATGAGGCTTTTAACCCTGATGATATTTGGAATGATGAAGCTCTCGCCGATGCATATCTGAACGATTTATATTCTTCTGTTAGTGGTTGGCCTCTTGATTATTGGGATGGAACTATACCTGAGTCGGATGAATCCAATGGGATATTAAAACAGGGAACTGTACAAACTACGAACGGTAACTTTCAATATTGGCCTTACGATTATATCAGAAAAATTAATGTTTTGTTTGATGAAATCGATCAAGGGAATCTTGACTCTGATAAAAAAGATATAATAAAAGGTCAGGCTTCGTTTTTACGTGCATATCATTACTTTAAAGCTGTGATGTACCACGGAGGAGTTCCAATTATTAAAGCTCCTCAACAACTGGATGATGACCTTATGGTTACAAGAAATTCTACATTGGAATGCTTTGAATTTATTCTTGATGATTTGGATTATGCAATTTCTGTTCTTCCTGAGCAATACACAGAAGATGATTACGGTCGTATTGATAAAGCCGCTGTCCTGGCTTTCAGAGGGCGTGTTGCTCTATTTATGGCGAGCCCCCAGTTTAATTTTTCAAATCCTTACAATAATTCATATTGGGATGATGCCTATACTGCAACAAAAACAGCAAAAGAAACTTTAGAAAATTTAGGTTACGGTTTATTGGAAAATTACGATGATATATTTCAGGTAGAGCAAAATAAGGAAGCCGTATTCAAAGTGGTATATGTGTATCCTGGTAAGACAAATGAGCGCGATAGAGGACAGAGACCGATATCTGTTTCTCAAAGTCAATCTGGCTATTTCCAACCTATTATGAAAATGATAAATGCTTTTCCTTTAAAGGATGGATTTTTGCCGGGAGAGTCGCCAAATTATACGTATGATTTACAGACTTACTGGGAGAACCGGGATGATCGTTTTTATTCTTCAATTGCATATAATGGAAGTATATTACCTTGTGGTGTTTCTGAAGACAGAGTGCAATATAATGATGGTGTTGTTGGAGAGTTTCTTGATGGTTTTACTGTTGATAATGCGATGTACAGAACTGGTTTTTACTGTAAAAAGGGAACCGATAATTCAATAGAACCAGGTGCTGTTTTAACAAATGCCCTTGACTGGATAGAAATAAGATTTGCAGAAGTATTAATGAATTTTGCAGAAGCTGCGAATGAGACAGGCCACCACGACGAGGCATTGGAAGTTTTAAAACAAATACGCGATCGCGCCGGGATTGAACCAGGGGCTGATAATAATTATGGAATCACAGCCACAACAAAGGAAGAAATAAGGGAAGCTATTTATGCAGAAAATTATGTGGAATTTGCCTTTGAGGGTAGAAGATTTTGGGAGCTAAGAAGAACCCGGCGATTACATACAGAAGTTAACGGAATGCATAAATATGGGTTACGGTGTTCGTTAAAAGAAGGATTGGATCCGTATGCCGATGACGTTGTTTATGGTCCGGAGGATTTTGATTATGTTATTGTGGAGTGTCAGACAGATGGATCTAAAGAAATGTATACTCCGGAAGAGTTTTATTTCTTTCCAATTCCCAAAACAGAAATCGAGAAAAATAGTAATCTGGAACAAAATATTGGATGGGAGGAAGGAACATTTGATCCCACAATTCATTGATTAATACCTAAGCAGTATTATATTTATAGGTATGAAGAGTTAGAATTTCTAGCTCTTCATATTAATACCATACTTTTTGCTTATATATTTTCGAATAAAAAAGTCTGTATTTGGAATTTTAAGATTAGATTTTTTACTATCTCACATTGAGGTGAATAACCATTGTTTTTGTGTAAACAATCAAATGAAAATCACATATTCGCAACATATTGCCTGTTTTATAAGCAAGTATGATAGTTGTGTTTTTTAACAAAAAAGAAGAATGAAATTAATAATACCGAGATTTATCAGTTTACTTTTTTTGTTTTTTTCAGTATCCTATTTGCAAGCAACAGAAGTCCCTAAAATATTCTGGGCATCTTCACCGGTAAAACCCAATGAAACAGTAATCATTCAGGGGGGTAACTTTTCAGAAGCGGCAAAAATAGAGATCGCCCAATTGGATGATGGAGCTGCCCCGCCATTGACAAATACCAATCTCAAGTTAAACTGGGAAGAAGCACAGATTCTTCAAATGAATTTATCTTCTATTAAATTTCTGATACCAGATGAATGGAAACTAGGTGTTTATGCTTGCCGGATAGTTGATGAAAAAAAGGAATCGGATATATACTGGTTAAATGCTCCTGATGTGTGGTGGACACAAGGGAACAAGGGCGAAAATCCCAGTACTGAAGGGTGGTTGAGAATAATGGGAAATTGTTTTCTTTTAGATTCTTTGAATAGGTTTAATCCTATGGTAAAAATAAAAAATTCGGGAGGAGATTTCTTGAATCTACCAATAACTGACGCGTCCCGGTTTGATATAAATGTCTCTTTGCCTGGTAATATAGAGGAAGGGGAATATGAATTGTTTGTCCATAACGGTTATGGTGGCAGCAAAGGCTGGCAGAATGGGGGAAAAATAGTAGTTGCAACTAAAAAAGAACTACCACCGAAAATATATAATGTTAAAAAAATCGGGTTAAAAAATGCCTTGGTGGCCTTAAAAAAAGATGGAGGAGGGGTACTTTATTTTCCATCTGGAGAATATAAAATGGATTCATCTTTAATTATTCCTGATAATGTTACCATTCGTGGTGAAGCAATGGAGTTATCTGTCATTTATTGGAATGATCTCGATAAAAATAAAATTCCCGAAGCATTAATTGAAGGTAAGAATTTTCAGATAGAAGATATTAGTATTTATTGCCAGAACATGTATCACAACACTATCAAGGCAGAGAATGGTTCATTCACAATGAAACGAGTCCGGGTTAGGGCAAATCCATATTTTATGCTGGGAAGAACCGGGCACGAAATTACTTTCCGTGGGCGAACCTTAAATGGAGAATTGCATGAAATAAATGCAGTGGTTAATTTGTCTGAGGTAGATGGTTTTGAATTGAAAGATTGTGATATTGTAGGATATGACGGGATAAAAATTTGGAACTCCTCTAACGGGATCATAAGTAATTGTAAGATTCAGTATGGACGCAATGGCTTTGGGTGTGAGGCGGCATATCATGTTATCGTTGAAAATTCGAGCATTGAAGGAATGGATATGGCTGCCACCGGTAATTTTTTTGCAACATATTGGGGAAATTCAGGGGAATATATGTTTCTCAAGAATAATCTTTTTGCCAATGCTTACGGACTTGATCAGGAGTTTTTTACATTCGATGCAACTGGTGGGGCATATATGGGAAAAATAAATAAGACAAATGCCAATATCGTTGAGTTGGCTAACGACCCTGTTTTTAAGCGATATGCCGAAAACGCTGATAATTGGGTGAATTCCTTGTTATGCATAATGGATGGTAAGGGAGCAGGGCAATACCGCAAGGTAAAAAAACATTTCGGAAGAGAATGGGAGATTGATGCCCCATGGGATATTGAACCTGATACCGGTTCTGTCATTTCTATTATACCTTTCCGTGGAAATACGATTATTTCTAATAATATTTTTAGAGATGGAGGAGCTGTTCAATTTTATGGTACCTCTATACGGAATATAATTGCTGAGAACACCGGAATTAGGATGAGTGGATTTTATATTTGGGGGCAAGAATCCAGAGGTTGGGGGTGGCAACCTTCGTGGTATAATCAAGTGTTGGATAATAAGATAACGGAAGGGTACAATTATCGTCATCAAGCCACAAGGCTGGCAGTATTGGGAACAGTAAGTCATTTGCATACATTAGATTACGATGGTCCCTTGAGCCGATGTGCGGTAATTCGGAATAACCATTTAAGTAACAATTGTATAATAAGTGTTAGCGGTCAGTCTTCTGATGTGGTTATTGAAAATAACAGGGTTCAAAATTCAGAATTCGGTATTGCGGTTGAAAAACAATCTCAAACAGGTATTGATGTTAATTCTCGATATTACAAAGATCATTCAATGAGCTTTAAAGCCAGGGAAGATATGTTTGGTATTTTAATAAGGAATAATACATTTTTAAATGTAGAGAATTTATATTCAGGTGATGGCATAAAAAATGCCAGGATCTTGACTGTTCAAGGAGAAAAATAATTTTAAGCCTATTTCATAAAAATTACAAGTAAAAAAAACAGGGGATGCATCCCCTGTTTTTTTTACTTACACATCTGGTGTAACAGTGTTAGTCATTCATAAATTTACAGTCCGTGTATAAGTTTTAAAACGGCTTTTCACTTTTATAATAATTTCTTTTGCACCTTCAGAAGGAGTAACATAAAAAATATGATCTGTTTTTCCTGCCCCGAGCCATGTTCTTCCGGGAACAGTATTATCTCCTTTAACACCAAAAGAATCATATGCCAGCGGATCATAAACCGGATTTTGTTTGCTATACCGTAGCATCGGTTTAAATGTACTGCCATTATCTTCGGAATAATTAACTTCCCATGCCGGGTCCCAATCCCATACATTTACTAATAATTCGGTTCCGGGAGCAACCATTTCCGGGCGGCCTGTATTGGGTAAAAACACAGAAAACTGGCTATCAGGATCGGTGTAATCATGGTATTCCCAGTTAAAGTTGGTCCCGTTAACTTCAAATATTTTATAACCGAGGTTTGCTCCATCCAGGCAGACCGGCCCCTCCCAGAATCCACCACAAGCCGCACCTACAATATGCTCGATCATCTGATTTTCATCAACAACCGAATTATAATGAGTATGCCCGCTTATTAACTGTACATTCGCATATCCCCTGAGTAAAGCGTAAAGATCAGCACTGTTTCCGTTTATTCCTTTTAAACGTGTCATAGAAGGAGCATGAAACATCACCACCAATGCTTTTTCTTTTGAAACATAGCTAAGGTCTTTTTTTACCCATTCCAGTTCCTTTTGTGTGAACTCTGTATGATATACCGGTTGTGCCCCTCCTTCATATACAATATTGTCCAGTACAATGTAGTGGACTTTTCCCCTGTTAAAGGAATAGCGGGTAGGGCCATAGTGCCTGATGAAGGTGGAATCTGAAGTTAAATCGTTGGCTGGAGATATGGAAGCGGTTTTTAAATGATCGTGGTTTCCAATTGTATAATAAACCGGCTGCTCTACCATGCTAAAACATTCTTTGCTTTCGTCGTGCATCAGAGGTGTATCGAAAACTACATCGCCAGCCACCATTAGGTGGACCGGATGTATGTTTTTCCGGGCAATGGTTGTTTTCATTTCCTGCAGAATAGGTTTTAGCAGGTTTATTTCACTTGAATTTCGTACCTGGGGATCACCAACGGCAATGAAGTAATGCTTCTCATCCGGTTCATTAAGTTTTATCAGGTTAAAATTAATTGCCTGATGATCCTTTTGGTTTTTAATATTCTTCCAAAACAGAGGAACGCTTTTCTCTACCGGGACGGTATATCCTACGGGAGATGATATATAAATCAATTTTGCAGAGGCATTATACGGTAGAGAATATTTACCTTCAGTATTGCTTAATGTAAAGTTTTCTCCATCAGTTACAACCACATTCTGAATCCCTTTTCCATCGCATAAAATATAGCCTTCCCTGCTTATAGAGGGGGCTTCTGTACTATCTCCAGGCAGCTCTGTTTCTGATTTGCTGCACATGGTTGTAAACAGCAATAAAATGAAAAGTAAAACTTTTGAGTTTATATGGTTATTCATCTTCAAATCTTTTAGCTTAATAATTTGGATTGTTTTCAATTTCAGGATTTATCAGGATTTCGGATGAAGGTATGGGCCACAAATAATTTTTACTGGTGTCAAACACCCGTTGGCTTAATACCCGGTAGTTTGAAATACCCTCCATTTGGGAGAAATCAGGACAACCATTTTCATCGATTTGCGGAATGCCGGAAAAAAACCACAGTCCGTTTGTTACCAGTTTTTTACAATCAGCTACAGAAGTTGGTAAGCCATAATTGGGACGATTCATAACTACTTCTGCAATTTTCCAACGGATAATATCGTCAAAACGCAATCCTTCAAATGCAAATTCCATACGCCTTTCAATTCGTAAAATGCGCCGAAGTTCTGTTTGACTTGCGGATATTATCACAGGATAATCCGAAGAGTGAAAATCAACTTTATAAGCCCGTGCCCTGACCTGGTTCATTGCATCCAGCACAGATTGGTCTATCTCATTCAATTCAATTTTAGCTTCGGCATACATTAACAAAACATCGGCATAACGCATGATTAGTTTGTCATTTTCAGCATAAAAATCATCATTCCAGTCTTCATCTATCCCTTTGCGTAGCATCAGTCCGTTGTAGGAAGCATATTGATTCCCTGCTTTGGAATCTTCGTTGGGAACTAACTGGTTTTGACTATAGTTCCAACATTTAACTGAATCGGGATGAGGTGTATAGTTAAAGCCAAAATAATCAGAGTTGAATTCTACAATGGTATAAGTACACCTTGGATCCCTGTTTTTGAATGGGTTATGCGGATCGTATAACGGTGATTCGTCGATTGTCTTTCCGTCCTTGCACAGAAAGGAGCAGAATAAATCCCATGAAGGCTGTGCTGTTGTTGAAGGGGCAGTTACATTTCTGCTCAAATAAGGTCTTACTCCGTTGGGAGGAATAGCTGTTCCGTATTCGGTTGACCGTGGAATCCCGAAAACCGTTTCTACCGAGTTTTTTGTTTTACTTCTGAATAATTCCCCAAAATCAGGATATAATTCATAAATGCCCAAACCAATGCATCCTTGTGCGGCATTACGGGCTGTTTCATAATCTTTAAAAAAAAGGGCAACGCGGGCTTTCATTGCATATGCAGCCCCTTTGGTTGCACGTTTGGTTTCGGTGCTTTCGTAGGTAACAGGAAGCTTTTCTATAGCATAATCAAAATCATCATAAATTTGTTGAAGCACCATCGTTTTATTTGTGCGTTTCATTTTGTAAGCTTCTTCCAGATCCGGATTTTCTGTATAGAGAATAACATCGCCAAACCGGCTGATCAGGCGGGAATACATGCAAGCCCTCACAAAACGCGCATCGCCGCAGTAGCGCTCATATTGCTCCTGGGAAATGTTTTCTTTTGAACGATCAATATTGGCCAAAATCGTATTTGCACGGCTAATGGCTTTGTACGAATAACTCCATGTATTTTTCAGAAAAGTAGAGTTACTACCGTTTAATGTACCATTGGTAAAAGGTACTAGTTTGGTGCGGTTCATCCAGTCATCAGAAACTTCATCCAGCGCCATAATAGCTGTTGTTCCCCAATCGCACTTAAACATGGGCCAAAACTGATGGAGATATAATGTATTCAGGCTCATTTCTATTTGGGTTTCATCGGCATACCAGGTTTCTTCCGATGCCTTGGAAAGAGGCTGCAAATCCAGTTCATGACATGATGTAAGAAAAAGGCTTATTAAACAAGCGATTAACGAGATATATTTGATACGTTTCATCTTATTTCTTTTTATTGAATTACAATACATGTTGAATATTAAAATTTAATAGATGCTCCAAAAATCACAGACTTAGTAATCGGGTAACCAGTAGAACTGACTTCCGGATCCCAGCCTTTGGGATAATTGCTGAGCGTAAAGAAGTCCTGTAAGGAAGTATACAGTCTAAGGCTTTTAATTAAAAAACGGTTGGTAAGTTGCTCGGGGAAAGAGTACCCCAAAGTGATGTTTTTTATGCGAAAATAGGAGCCGTCAATCATCCAGAAATCAGAAGCAACATAATTATTGGCGTTGGCATCTCTGGCAATGCGCGGGTATTTTGTCTGTATGTTTTGCTCATCTGTATTATAGTTGCTCCAATAATTTCCAAGAATAATTTCAGGAACATTGTACCAGTCGCCGCGTACAGGCTGGGTCATTTGTTCGGTTAGTATGGCATTTTGTTTTCCTACGCCCTGGAATGTCAACATAAAATCCCATCCTTTGTAGGCCATATTTACTGAGCCTCCATAATTAAATCGGGGCAATGAACTTCCAAGAGGTACACGATCATATTCCGCTGAAATAATTCCATCCGGCTCACCATCCGGGCCGCTGATATCAACATACCGAATGTCTCCGGGCCCCACCACCGATGAAGTAGTTGCTCCGAGTTCATCACCATTCTGGTAAATTCCATTGCTTTTATAACCATAAAAAGAAAGATATTCTTCGCCTTCCATAATAATTGTCCAATCTGAGGTGCGGTCGTCCCTGGTATCTTTTAAATATCCCATCTCCGATTTATAATCGTAAAGGTTAAAACTTATGCCATAGTTAAAATTGTTAATGTGGTCGTTCCATGCCAGTTCCATATCCCAACCCCGGGTATTCATCTCTCCAATATTCTGATACGGATCAGAGAATCCCATAAAGTTTGGAATATCAACAGCAATCAGCATGTCCTTTGTGTCTTTTTTGTAATAATCGGCAGTAAGCCTGAAACGGCTACTGGCAAGTGATAAATCAACACCGATATCTGTAGTAGTTGTTGTTTCCCATGTATTATTGGCAATGGCGTACTGATAAGCGGAGGCTCCCTGAACGGAAGATGGCGTGTTGCCAACATATAAAGTAGGATTATTAAATGACAGAAAGGATTGATAAGTATAATTCCCTATACGTTCATCACCAAGTTGTCCCCATGAGCCGCGAAGTTTTAACATTGAAATAAACGGTAACTTGTTTTTCATGAAATTCTCTTCGGAAACCAGCCATCCAGCCGATAAAGAGGGAAAGTTTCCCCAGCGATATTCATCTTTAAACCGCGAAGAGCCATCTCTGCGTAAATTAAACTGAAAATAATATTTAGAATTCCAGTTGTACATTAACCGACCAAAAAAGGAACGATATGAGTTTTCGTAAGCATCCCCATCATTATCTTTCAAATCTCCGGGCCCGGCAGTAAGATACGGATAGTAGGGCAGTGCGTACTGACCGCGCGAAGCCATCAGTGATTCATTAAAATAATAATAGTCTTCATAACCCACCATCAGGTTAATGTTGTGCTCTTTGATTGCTTTCGTATAATTAATAAACAACTGAGTATTGTATGAATGATGGTCATTCCTGTTTTCTGTCAAATCCATATTCATGGTTCCGTCCAAAATTCCGGTTGGTAATTCTTCATCAGGGCTTGTATAATAAGGAACTTGTTTTATAAATTCTTTCTGTTTAAAAAAATAGAAGCTTGGCGCAAACACGCCTGTTGCTGTAAACCCCGGGAAAGGCTTAACTTTTATACTCGCTTTTCCATTTAACAGGTAAGTTTCCTGATTTACTTCGCCTCCATACATCATTTTTCCATACGGATTGGTACCGTCTTTACCTCCGGCCAACCGGCCATCGCTGTAAATTGCCGGGTAAACAGGTGCAGCATACCGCATTTGGTAAGACGGGCTAAGAGCAGGATCCAGGGAAGCTGTCTTTTTCATATTGATATCAAAAGAAGTTTCCAACCATTTAGTAAGGTTAAAATCGTTGTTTGACCGGACTGTTATTCTTTCCCACGACAAGTTTTGTTTGAACAGCCCGTCAACGTCATCATAACCAATACTAATTTTTGATTGGTGCTTTTTGCTGTACGTCGTAATTCCAATTTGATGGCTTTGTTTACTCGCATAATCTTTCAGAATCAGGTTTGTCCAATTTGTATTTGGGTATAAATCAGGATTCTGTTTATTCAAATCCTGGTAATTTTCAATTAATTCTTTATCATAAATTGAATATTCATTTTCTCCGGGAATACTTCCGGAACCATTCCACTCCCGTTCGTTAACAATTTTCATATAGGTAACAGCATCGGCATAATCAGGCATGTCTGTTGCATAATCAAAAGAATAACTGTAATTATAATCGATATTTACATCTTCTTTTGTACCTCGCTTGGTTGTAATAAGAACAACTCCCGCTGCTGCACGAGCTCCATAGATAGCAGCAGAAGCAGCATCTTTTAATACGGTGAGGTTTTCTATATCGTTGGGATTAACATCGTTGATGCTGCTCACCGAGACTCCGTCCACAATTACCAGTGGAGCATTATCCCGCATAGATGTAATTCCTCTTACTCTTATCTGTCCGCCTGCCCCGGGAGCCGAACTGGAACGGGTAACCGTTACTCCGGGCAGCGAACCTTGTAATGCAGTTATAACCTGTGTGTTTTGCCGGCTGGAAATTGCAGATCCGTTTACTGAAGCAATGGCACCTGTTAAGTCCTTTTTTTTCGCCGTCCCATAGCCAATTACAATAACTTCGTTTAGTGCCTGGCTTGTTTCCTGCATGGTTACATTTATTAATGTTTTTCCATTTACAGGCTGCTCTGTTTTTTGATAACCAACAAATGAAAAAATCAATTCTCCATTAACCGGGACATTGTTAAGTATATAATTCCCGTTACTATCTGTAATCGTTCCCTTTGCACTGTTTTTTAAGCCAACTGATACACCATACATTGGTTCTCCCTGTTCGTTGGAAACAGTTCCGGAAACTGTCACTGTTTTTTCCTCCTCTTTGGAATTATTTTCCTCTCTTTTGATTATAACATAGGATTTTTCGGATATTTTCTTCCCTGTAAGATTGGTGGCAGATAAAACCCTGGACAGCAGTTGTTCTATATTCCCTTTGGAATCTAATTCCGGCACCTGGATGCTTTTCACCGTTCGCTGGTCGAAACTAATCGTAACATCCAAATCTTTGCTCATTTTGGTTATCCGCTGAGCAAGAGATTCTTCCGGATATTTAACAGTATATGTCTGGCCGCTTGTATTCCCGGAAGAGGTGGCATTCAGGGTCAGTACCGTTATTAAAAATAATAAGATTTTTTTCATGAGTAATTTTATTTTAAATATTTTAACTTGTTGATATTCTGATGTTAATTGTTTTTTGTTTCATTTTGATTGGGACACAAGAATTCTTATCCCTTTTAGAGAATACTATTTTCATCTATTATTTACTGACTTTAGTTTGAGTTGTATAGTGTGACCTCTTTTCCTTTTATACTAAAGTCGATATTATACAACTGTCCTATGTTTTTAAGGACATCCTGAAGGCTGGCTTCCATTGGAAACCTTGCATTTAATTTTACATCTTTTAATACATTTTCAGAATAATTGAGGAGCACTCCGTAATTTTGTTGTATGCGTAACTTGAGTTCTTCCCGGGAAGCATTGTTAAAGGATAATACCCCATTCATCCAGGCAGCAGCATCTTCCCAGTTAATTTCATTTATTTCATATTCTTTGTTTTTCTGATGATAAACCAATTGTTTGTTTGGGGTAAGTGTTGTTAAAGAGTGATCGTTAACAATAACCTCAACTTTACCGGTTCTGACAGATACGATATACTCATCTATTTCCTGGTATGCTTTAATAATAAAAGATGTACCATGAACTACAATTTTCATATTGCCACTGTGGACAGAAAATGCTTTTGACGGGTCTCTGGCAACATCAAAAAATGCTTCACCATCCATCCATAGTTCTCTTTTTTTCTTATTAAATTCACTTTGTACCAGATACAAATTTGAGCCCTTGTTCATCTGTACAAAAGAACCATCTTCCAAATGGAGTTCTTCTTTTTTATCTTGACCAATCATTGTGGCAACAAGTTCTTTCTCATTCATCTGCATTTGTCGATTTTCCCGGAAAAAGAGCCATCCTGTAAATATTACTATCAGGGCAATTGAGGCAGCCGCCGCCAATCGTGTCCATGAACGAGGAGTGATACGATATTTTGAAGCCTCCGGCTGTTCTGTCGTTTCCTGAGTCCGGAAATTAAATTGCAGGCTTAACTTTTTATAAATCTGAACCCGGTCTTTTTCAAGCATTTCTTCCGAATACCATGAATTATTTTTCCGGTCTTCTTCGGGAATCCAGCTTTCTATAATTTTTTGTTCATGATTGCTCGCTGTCCCTTCAAAATACCTCTCCAACAGTTCGTAAAGTTGGCTGTATAAAATGCGGCGTTTTCCTTTTTTCCAAAATACTTTCATTCTTTGCTTGAATTAATGTGTGCATAAATTTGCTCACATTTAGATTATAGATTTGGAGTGATAAAATGTGGTTGCATTTCGATTAAAAAAACATCACAAAAAAGTAATATATTGTATTTTATTGACAGTCAGTGCTTAATGAAGATATTGTGTTTGTGATGGAACTAAATTGTATAAGAATTATTTAATTATATCGTAATAACCTGGAAAGTTACAAACCTGCAAACATGTTTACTTTTGTTTTTTTTATACGTGTAGAAAATGTCTGACAAAAAATTATTGGAGCTTATTGAAAAAAATGATGACCAGGCTTTCAATGAGCTTTATAACAAATACTGGCGCTTAATCTATCAATGGACTTGCAACAGGATATACGATCATGACGCTGTAAAAGACCTTTTGCAGAATTATTGGGCTGATATATGGAATAAACCTGACACCATAAAAACGGATGGAAACGGGTCGGCCAAGGCAATTCTTCTTAGTTTTGTTTCCTATCGAATCCTCGATTTTTATAAGAAGAAAAAAATATTGGTATCAGATCAGCCAAATAATTTTGATAATGCAGAAACATTGTCATATAACCATGTATTTGAGGAAATTGAATTAAAAGAAGCCCATAAATTAATTAATCAGCTTTTAGGCAGAATGCCTGTTCTGGCACGTGATATTTACATTCTTCATGAGCGGGATAACTACTCCGTAAAAGAAATTTCACAAAAGCTTTCTGTTACGGAAGAAACCGTGAGAAGAAAACTTGCATTTACCCGGAAAACGCTTAAAAATCAATTTCTGAAATATTATTCCGAAGGTGTCCCTATGGTTATTGCTGTTGTTTTTGCAAATTTGTTTAAGAATTGATTGGCTCGTAGCTTGTTTTTTTTAACAATAGTTTTGTGTTTAATCGTTGAGACCTTCTATTTTCATTCCTGTGGAATAAAGAATGACTCATCTTTTATGTCTTTTTTTACATAATCTTCAATTGAAGTAAATTGCATGTCCAATGAGAATACCTTGTGACAAGCAGATTTCGGAAACATGTGTATGTCTCCAATAATAAATATTTGGTCTTCTCTGTGTTTAACTGAGAATAATCTTACCTTCTCAGGATTTTAATACTTAATCCTTTTTGTACCGACCACCCTTCCTTGTCAACCAGACTGATAAAAAGGTGATAATCGCCTTCATCAAATGTTCCATTACTGTCTCCATCAGGAATAGTTATTTCCACGGAAGTTTCATAGGCATCCAATCCTTTTGGGATATCATAATCTGCAATCGATACATACGGATTTATTGGTGCTTTTACTGCACCTAAACTACATGCTGTTACTTCTGTTGTGTGCGAGTGGTGGTCAAAATTATTGTGGAAATCAATGCTAAATGAACCCAACTCAACATTGTCAGTAAACAATGCTTTAAATGTAAAAGCTTCGCCAAAATAGAGTGTATCACAATTCACAGGAAAAGCATCTGAAATGGATAAGTCAATTTCCGGTTTTTGATCGTCAATATCGTCTTTACTACAGGTTGCAAAAACAAAAACTATAAATAGTAAGCCTGAAAATATTTTAAAATTTTTCATGATAATTATATTAAACAGAGCGGAGGCTAAAACTCGCTTCCGCTTTGCTTTGGATTAAATCTAAAGGGTTATTACAATTGGGTAATGATTCGAAATTGCCCAGTTATTTTTGGCATCTTTACTTTTAACAAGAATGTAATAGTTTCCGGGACGCCATGCATTTTCTCCCTGAATAGGAGCAGGGGTCATGTTGTTGTCATTTTTTGCTCCAACTGCAATGGATGCTGTAAATTCAGTTTCATCCGGATCTTCAAAATCGTGTGTATGAAACATTACAATAACGTTTGGATTCTCGTCATCCACATCTGTATCCGAAATATTGTCCGACTCCTTCACCAAAGCAACAAACATTCCGGCCAATGTAATATTATCGGTAATTTCACCGGAAATACTAATTGTTTCGTTGCTTGAGAATGCCTGTCCGTTTTCCGGGGCTGACGTAATAGTTATTTCAGGAGCTTCTTCATCAGTTAGTTCCTGTATTCCAATTTCTTCCTCAACTGTGGTTTGGTAACCTGCCTGATCGGTTACTGTAATATGAACATGATAAGTACCCGTAGGAGTTTCCGCCGGAATATCAATATGTTGGTGGAAAGTTGTATTTTTTAATCCGGTATATTCGTCATAACTGGCTACAATTTCATCGCTGCTACCTTCTTCCTGGTGTATTTCAACGGTAATTAAATCAATATTATTTACAGCTTCAACCTCAGCTTCAATATGTAAATCTGCACCTGCATAGGCAACATGATTGTTGGCAATTCCTATTTCAAGGTTATTAATGGTAGGTTTAGCTACATCATCGTCTTTTTCACACGAAGTAAAAAATAACGTACTCGCCACTAAGAATATAAATGAGATTGTTTTATTTGTTTTCATAATGTTCTTTTTTAAATAATTACTGTTCATCTTTATTGTCAAAATTTTTGTTGAATGGAATTTTTACATTTAATACAAAGTTGCGCCCTGCTTCGGGCACGTTTATTAGCCTGTAATAGCTGGTGTGGTTAAAGTATTTTTGATTGAATACATTCTGAACCTGAAAGGCAATTGTTATGCTTTCTTGTCTAACGTCTACATCTCCTCCTAATGAAAGATTAACTAATTGATAACCATCTGTTTCTTCCTCTGGTGGAACAACGCGGGTTTGTTTTGCAGCCAACTTGTAATCGACTGACAGATATGAATTCTTTACTCCCCGGGTAATCTGCGGAGAATATTTTATATTAAACAGAAGAGAAGCCGGTGGTGAAAACGGAAGTGTAAAACCTTTCTTTTTTCCCGAAAGTTGTTCTGAATACACATACTCTCCGATAATGCCAATGGATAACGGATCGAGTAATTTGTAATGCGAATGAATTTCTCCGCCAAAACGTATTACTTCGCTTTGCATATAGTAAAACACCTGGTTCCCGTTGCCATACAAACGGTCGTGTTCGGCACTTGGATTTAGAAAAATATAATTTGGAAAATAATTTATAAAAGGACTGATGCCCACTGCAAAATCTGTTGAATTATATTCTGCTCCTAAATCCAGTTGATATGAAACTTCAGGAGATAGATCCGGGTCTCCAACTTCGTAACTAAACTGATGGTAATTTACTCCATTGGCGGCCAGTTCTTTTGCGATTGGCATTCGAAAACTCTTGCCAACATTTGCCTTGAGGTTTAATTTTTCCCAGTTTTGGTTAAAACCTACCGACCACGAAATGTTATTAAAGTTCCTCGATATTTCAGGTGCACGCTGAAGATAATTCATTATCGTATCTCTGTTACTTACTTCAGGGCTGGGAAACCAGTCGAAGTAAGGATCGGTATCTATTTTCCCGTTATCATAGCGTAACCCAGCCTGCAAAATACTATTTGGAGTTAAATAATATTTCCCTAATACAAAGGCTCCTGCTGTAATTTGATTAAAGGCAGGGATGATAAAACCACGTCCGCTGATGTTATTATCCTGGAACTCCATATTCACTCCTCCAGTTAACGACAAGTCAGAAACAGGTTTCAGCGAGACTTTTATATTTCCTGAATAGACATTTTTATCAAACTGACGTTCCAAATCTGCCGGAAAAGATAATGAATCGGGGAAAACAGCCGGCATATAGCCGTGGCTCACATATTCGCTCCATTCTTCCCTGAAATTATTTTGAAATCCGAGCTCCATTTCAAAGTTGATATTATTCCCGTGCCACTCGCTTTTGTTTGTAATTTTTAAGTGATTGACTTCCTGGTACGGGAACTGAATATCCCTGTTTGAACGATCGTGGAGTTGTGTATTAACATTGCGGGGTTCTAGTCCGTGAGCATTGGCAAAAAAACCGCTTTTGGTATGCAAGTTGCTAAAATAGAACCGGGTTGAAAGCCGCTGTCCGATAGCACCAAAAGAAAAATGAAAATCCTTTTCATTTCCTGCAGTATTCCGGAGGTGGTTTTTATATAGCGCTGCTTTGTAAGAATAAATATTTACACTATTGGTTGGAACCTTGTAATCTCCAAAATCAAGCAAAGTGGCACGCCCTGTAAAATACAGTGCCTTCTTCCGTGCAAAAATATCGATTGAAGTTCCTAATAAATTGTTATTGCTTTTTCCTGTCAGATCAACTGAACCACCAAACGAATTTTCTGCAGAAACATCAAGCTGTTTTATATCAATAACACCACCAATGGCATCGGAACCATACATTAATGAAGCAGGGCCTTTTATCACTTCCACGCGGTCAACTGCATACTGGTCTATTTCCAGGCCATGGTCCTCTCCCCACTGCTGTCCTTCGTGCTTAATTCCGTTTTCAGCAACTACAATCCGATTGAATCCCAAACCACGGATTACCGGTTTCGACTGTCCGGAACCAATGTCAATCGTACTTACACCAGGGAGCCTTTCCAATGATTTCATCAAACTACCGGAAAGGTTCATTTTAACAAAACGATCGTTTACAACTTCTACATTTCGCGAATCTTCCCTGTTTTTACTCTTCGCATAATTATCTTGCACAACAACTTCATGTAAGTTTGTTACTGATGGTTGCATTTGTATGCGAATATTTTGAGTGGCATTTATTTTTACGGTATCAACATAAGTTGTGTAGCCAATATAGGATACATTTAGTATATAAATACCGGCTTTTAATCCTGAAAAGAGAAAATTACCGTTTGCATCTGTAGTTGCACCTTTTTTGCCGGGAGAAAGCAACATCGAAGCACCGGGTAAAGCAGTCAAATTTTTATCGGAGACTGTTCCCGATAATTCATATAATTTTTGGCCATTAACTGCTGTAACTAAAAAAAGTACAGCAATAAAAGCCGTAAGAAGTTTTCTCATAAAACTTTTATTTCTGATTCTTAACTAAAATTTTGGAGGATTTTGTCAGGAACAGAATGGTGGTGCGCGGGGAGAAGTATGAAAAATTGCATCAAAAGAGAAAATATCCTGAATTTTTGCTGGTTCTAACTCATCCAGAAAAATTTCGATAAAGGGGATACTGAATTCCGAAGGAAGATCGGTTACTGTAAATTCATATTCGCAAATGTAACAATGCTCGTTTTTATGAAAAGCAGGGGAGTCTTGCTCCTGGTTATAATTATGTTCAATACCAGAACTGCACTTTTGCGAGTGATGACTGATAACATGAGCGGGCTGGTAAACTAAAGGCAAAAGAAATACCAGCAAAAATGAAATGGCAATATATTTTTCCTGCTTGTTCAACTTAATCTTTTGAAATTTTACATTCTCGGCATAATCCTTTGATGATTATTTCGGTTTCACTAGCTTCAAAACCTTTAGGAATTTTGGGTTCCGTTACTGGGATATTGTCTAAACAAATTACACTGTCGCACTTTTTGCAATAAAAGTGTGCATGTTTGTTTTTATGGGTAATTTTATTGTCCAGTGCATATTTTACTACCTGATTATTTACTACAATTTTATGAATAATATTCTTTTCTAAAAGTGTTTTAAAAGAGCGGTAAAATGTTGTCCTGTCAAAATTTCCACTCAATCCATCCTTTATTTCTTTTTCCGAAAGCGCATGCTCTGAATCTTTTATTGTTGAAAGAATTCCTTCCCGGCAGGCGGTGCGTTTCAAATCATGTGCCTGTAAAACTTCCTGTGGTTTCATTAATGCCATATTGTTTCAAGTGCAACAGTGTTGCAAAAATAGTAAACAAAAAGACAAATACAATAGTGTCGTAAATAATTGTTTGAAGAATATGATTGTTATTTTTTTATAGTTTTTATTTTAACATCTTCGAGCTTTGTGAGAAAAACCAACGGATTTAATCCATTATTTTTAATAAAATGTTAATAATGTTCCGGATTGTTTTAAATTTATTTTCGCAATTTTTGAAACTCAAATTCAATCTCAAAAGAAATGAAACGTCGAAATTTTTTACAGGCTGGTGCAATCGCTGCTTTAACCGGTGGAATGATTTCTCCAACCTTACTAGCAGGATGTAACAATCCAACAGATACAAAACGCAGAAGCGGACAGGCGAAAAATATTATATTCCTCGTTAGTGACGGGATGAGTATTGGTACGCCCGTAATGGCAGATCTCCTTCTTATGCGGAAAGAAAACAGGGCAAGCCTGTGGATGGATTTATACCGTAAGAATGAAGCCAGAAGAGCTTTTATGGATACCTCTTCTGCCGATTCAATAGTTACTGATTCTGCAGCTGGGAGTTCTTCCTGGGGAGGCGGGAAAAAAGTAAATAACGGCACATTAAACGTAAATTCTGACGGTTCATTTAACAAACCTATTTTACAAAAATTTAAAGAAGCCGGGAAGTCTGTCGGGTGCGTTACAACAGTTCCGATAACTCATGCCACACCGGCTGGATTTTGTGTGAACAATAAAAGTCGCAGCAGACAAGACGAAATAGCATCTGATTACCTCAAACTAAAATTTGATGTAATGATGGGCGGAGGACAGGAGTATTTCGACGGGAAAAAGCGAGCAGATAAAAAAGATATTTTTAGTGACTTTACAGCAGATGGATTTCAGGTTGTCCGTGTAAAAGAAGACATGGAAAAAGTAACACCAGGGAAACCTTTGCTTGGAGTGTTTTCTGAAGATGGTTTGCCTTATTCTGTTGATATGCAGTCGGAACCCGAACTTGCAGCCAAAATACCTACACTGGCCGAAATGACGCATAAAGCTATATCTCAAATGGAAGGAAACAGCGAAGGTTTTGTTTTACAGGTTGAAGGAGGAAAAGTAGATTGGGCCGCTCACGCCAATGATGCATCTGCTTTGATTTATGACCAGATTGCTTTTGATGAAGCAGTGACTGTAGCAATAGATTTTGCACTGGGACGAAACGATACATTAGTGGTAATTACTACGGACCATGGAAATTCAAATCCGGGATTGATAAAAAGCCACGGTGTAGATGCTAAATTTGACCTGATGCAAGGCGCAAAATATAGTAACGAATGGGTATTGCAGGGAATCCGGAAAACAGACACCCCCTCGCACCTGATTGAACGCTTGAATTTTGCCCAGGGAATTACCGTGTCGAAGGAAGAAGCCAAAACTATTTTACAACATTATGAATCGCTTGAAAATGATGGGCTTTACAACGACTATAAATTGCCTTATAAAGAATTGGCGATTATACAGCAAAATTATACTTCTATTGGCTGGTCGGGAATGGATCATTCAGCTGATTATGTTGAATTGGCAATGTTCGGAGCGGGAAGCGAAGCATTACCATTGTTTGTGAAAAATTCCGATCTTCATAATTTTATGCTGGAAGCCGCCGGAATGCCCGAATCTGTTTGGGTTTCGTAACGCAAAAGTTCCTGCCTTAAATATTACAGACTTTTGAGGCAGGAATTATTTGTTTAACACCGATGAGATTTTTCTATTGATTTTTTTCGTGTTTTTCTATAAGCGCCCTTATACACTTTTCGCATAAACAACTGTCGAAACAGGCGGCTATATAATCCTGTACTTTTGCCGGTACATCCATCGTAACACACCAGCAATTCATGTCACCAGTACATGAAAATAATTCGCCGCAGTTAGCGCATTCGCGTGGTTCGAATTTTTCCGTCATTTTCTCTCTTTTAAATTACAATTTGCGTTTGAAAAATAAATGTTCCCAAATGTTGGGAATGAACATTGGTCTCGGTATTTCCGGTTAACGGACGGAGCGAATATTGCATACTTAATTTTAAATTATGCCCGTTGACAATCAGATTAGCACCAAAATCGTAATCGTATATTTCCCGCGGAAGTGCTTCGAAGCTTTTCAATGTATAAGCACAGAAGAGCTGTAACCGGCCGGCATTTTTTAATAAGTCTTTGGGGAAAAGATACCCCAGTGTGCTGTACCAGATGTTTCCTGTTCCTGTTTTATATTCTGAATTTCCGGCACCTTCAGTGGCCGTCTCTCCATACCAGCGGTTCATAGTTCCGGAAGTACGTAGGTAATTTCTACCAAAATTGTAGCTATAAATCACGCTGTAAACAGAAATGGCTTGATTATTCCTGAATGGGTATTCCATAAAGAAATCGGCGCCAAGTAACGTCCGGTTCTTCAACATCCGGTTTCCAACTTCGTCGAATTCGGCAATCGAACCAGAATAAATATCAAAACCTCCACCTAAATTGCAGATTTTTTTTTCGCCGAAGTAAGTCATCGCAAAATAAGGAGTAGAGAAGTATTCTTTCTCCCAAAAATGCCAGGCAAAATAGGCTTTGTATTCCAGATTGGTTGACGGGTATTCGTAGGCTTTCTCAGTTATCGGGTTATCAGGAACTCCATTGTAAACCATTGGTTTTGAAATGGCAGCCCGGTAATTTAATCTTCCTGTAGTTCCTTTTACAAAAACTCCCAACTGACGAGTTTCAATATCGGTATGATTCACCGTTGGAATGTTAAAGCCTGGATTATCCAATGTCATTGTTTGCTGATAACTGACATTTGTTAACCGCGAAATTCCATTCCATCCATTTAACCCGAATCCAAAACTCAGGGCTTGGGGAATCAAATTGTACATGGCCCAAACATCATGAAAATAAATGGTTGGTTTTGAGCTTGAAGTATTCAGATTATTAAATCCTAATTGCGCGTAAAAAGTCGTTTTTTCATTCAATTTATTATACATCGAAAAACGGGTTCGTCGCAGGGCAAAGTCAAATTCTGAAGATATTGGGTCGCCCGAAACGGTTGTACTGCCTGGATTTAATTGGGTCTGTCGCATCCAGAATTGGGTGGCAAAAGAAAATTTTGAATAAGCCGAGCCATTTTCATTTAACAGGATGGTGATGCTTTTGGTTTTTTGCAAGGATGAATGGTTGTCTCCATGCGCTCCTGAACTAAAAATTAACAGGGGCAGAAAGATGAAAATCGGGTTTAAACGCATAATTTTCTTTTCACTGTTTTCAGATTGTTGATGATTTTTTATATGGCGCGCAAAAATAACATATAAATGGGCTTTGTATTTTTATTTTCACAACTGTTGCAAAAAAGTTAACATCAACGTGTGATTGGTAAAAAAAGAAAAAGCTTTAACTGTATTGTAATAACTACTATTATTTTTTCTGAGAAGATTCTCTGATTAATAATTCGGTTGGCATAACCAATGTTTGGTAATTTGTTTCTGTCTTTTTGTTATTGATTTGATGAATAAGTAATTCCGCTGCTTTTTGTCCCATCAAAAATCCGGGCTGTTTAACCGTACTTATGGATGGAGTGGTAACTTCAGAAAAGGGTTCATTACTAAATCCCATAATCAGAATGTCGTCAGGAATTTTCATCCCCAATTCCTTTAAATAAATAATTGCACTCAGTGCAGTAGTATCGTTAGCGCAAAATATAGCGTCTATTTTTGGGCTTTTATCCATTAGTCTTCTTATCGCAGCGGCGCCGTCATCTTTTCGTAAACTGTTATGGATAATCAGTGATTTATCGGCTTTTAAGCCGGCATCTTTTATGGCAGCTAAAAAACCTTGTTTTCTATTTTCATAAATCTTTAGATTGGTAGGACCACCAATGTGGGCTATTCTTTTTGCACCTTGTTCAATTAAATGTTGTGTAACTTTGTAACCGCCTCCAAAGTCATCAACAACAATTTTGTGTGCATCAATTTCCTCAACAATCCGGTCGAAGAAAACAAGCGGAATATTTCTTTCTGAAAATAGTTTTAAATGGTCAAACGATTTAGTTTCCATCCCTATTGAGACAATTACGCCATCAACACGGTTGTTGAACATTGTTTTTGCAATTTTAGTTTCTTTTAAACAATTATCGTTTGATTGAGAAATAGAAACGGTGTATCCCCGGCTGTAGGCAATATCTTCTATGCCACTGATAACAGACGAAAAGAAATGACGGTTTATTAAGGGAACAATTACTCCAATGTTGTGCGTTCTTTTTGTCCGAAAACTTGCTGCCAGTGTGTTGGGACGATATCCCATTTCGTCGGCTACTTTTTTTATTTTTTTTCTTGTAACTTCGCTTATTAATGGGTTATCATTTAAAGCTCTTGAAACAGTTGATGCTGAAATATTAAGATATTTGGCAATATCATGAATTGTAGTTTCCGCCTGTTTAGACATGATTGTTAATTTGAATCCAAAAGTAACAAAAAAATTTTTAATCATGCAATCGATTGCATTTTCGTATTAAGTTTTTTACTTTTGTTTGATTATTGATATTTTGTTGTGGAAATATAAATCTAAAAAAAAATATAAAATGGCTATTATTTACGAAGAAAGGTATAACTACCATCCCGAGGATTTTAAAAAATATGATACGGATAGAATAAGAAAAGAATTTCTGATGGAGAAGGTAATGGATCCGGGGAATATACGTTTGGTTTATTCCATTATTGAGCGCTATATTGTTGGGGGAGCAGTGCCGGTGGAAGAGGATCTGATTTTGGAAACTATTGAACCCCTGAAAGCCGATTATTTTTGTGAAAGACGGGAAGTTGGAGTTATTAATGTTGCCGGTCCCGGAACTATTGTGGTTGATGGAAAGGAATATAAAATGAATTTTAAGGATGCGATATACATCGGGAAAGGGAGTAGAGAAATCATTTTTAAATCGGAAAATTCGGGAAATCCTGCACATTTTTATATTAATTCTGCTCCTGCTCATAAAGAATATCCGGTGAAACATGTAACAATGGCCGACGCCAATGTGCTTCATAAAGGCGCGCTTGAAACTTCGAATGAAAGAAATATTAACCAGTTGCTTATAAACGGTGTTATTGAAACCTGCCAGTTGCAAATGGGAATGACCGAGTTGAATACCGGAAGTGTTTGGAATACCATGCCACCACATATGCATAGCCGAAGAAATGAGGTGTATTTTTATTTTAACGTTCCTGAAGATCAGGCTGTTTGTCACTTTATGGGGCAACCCGATGAAACCCGGCATATTTGGATGAAAAACGAACAAGCTGTACTTTCTCCAAACTGGTCCATTCATTCTGCTGCAGGAACCAGTAACTATATTTTTATTTGGGGAATGGCAGGCGAGAATCTTGATTATAACGATATGGATAACATTAACATTAACGATTTAAAATAGATTATTAAAATCCACATAAAATCAACATGATACAGGAATTATTTGATTTGACAGGCAAAGTAACGCTAATAACCGGCGGGACACACGGAATTGGAATGGCTATTGGAAAAGTGCTCGGAAAAGCCGGGGCAAAAATATGCGTGAACGATATTTCTGAAGAAAAACTGGAAAGTTGTAAAAATGAATATGCCAGAGAGGGCATCGATGTATATACCCTAAAATTTGATGTTACTGACGAAAATGATGTTGATCGTGGAATTTCCCAGATTGAAACAGAAGTCGGAACCATTGATATTTTGGTAAATAATGCCGGTATAATTAAGCGAATCCCGATTTTGGATATGCCCATTGCTGAATACAAACAAGTAATCGATGTTGATTTGGTTGCCCCCTTAATCGTAACCAAAAGGGTGGTGCCCAAAATGATTGAAAAAAGAGCTGGAAAGGTTATTAATATGTGTTCAATGATGAGCGTTTATGGGCGGAATTCAGTTTCAGCTTACGCTTCGGCAAAAGGGGGATTAAAGCTCCTTACTGCAAATATGACCTGCGAATGGGCGAAGTTTAATATCCAGATAAACGGAATTGGCCCTGGTTATATTGCAACTTCTCAAACGGCGCCAATTCGTGAAGGAGGTCACCCGTTTAATGATTTGGTAATGACAAGAACCCCGGCTGGACGATGGGGAGAACCGGAGGATGTTGGAAATGCGGCTTTGTTTTTAGCATCAAAAGCAAGCGATTTTGTAAATGGTCATGTACTGTATGTTGATGGCGGTATTTTAGCCAATTTTGGTTATGTTAAAGGTGAAAACGATATTCCTGAATAAAATGAGATTAAATTATCTGCTTCTTTTTTTCCTGGCTTCTGTTATTTTTTCCTGTAATAATAAGCCTGTTATTACATTCGCAAATCCTTTAGATGTTGAAAGGACTGATGAAGTAATGCTCCTGACAAAGGAGCAAATAGTTGAGAAGATTTCCCTATCTGAAAATAATTTGCCTGTTTTTAAAGACGAATTGGGTAATTTATTACCAAGCCAGGTAGATGATTTGGATAACGATGAAAGTTGGGATGAGGTTGCTGTTTTATTGGATTTTAATCCAAATGAAACAAAAAGAATTTTTATAGAACAAGTGCCAGGTAATGCATATCCTGAGTTTGAGAAACGCACCAATCTTCGTTTAGGAATTATTCAGGAAGATGGTTCATACAAAGAAGTGGATTCATATGATGCACCTCCGTGTAGCGACGGTTTTGAAATTATTGCACAAGGCGAAAGTGTGAGCTGGGAAAACGATAAAATTGCTTTCAGGAATTATTTCGATTGCAGAAATGTAAAAGACTTATTTGGAAAATTAAAACCAGGATTAATTATTGATAAAATTCATACTGATGAGATTCCGAATTATCACGAACTTTCCGACTGGGGAATGGATGTATTGCACTGTGGAAGTTCACTCGGTTCGGGCGGAATCGCTTTAATGAGAAATGACTCTTTATACCGGCTTGGCTCAACAAAAAAATATAGTTACAAAAAATTAACCGAAGGGCCTGTTCGTTCTGTTTTTGAGCTGCGTTACAGCGGCTGGGATGTTGACGGTGAAATGTTGGAAGCAGTTGAGCGAATTTCTGTTTACCCGGGTAAATACTGGTTCGAGTCAGACGTTACAGTTAACGGATGTCGTGAAGGCGATCAGGTTATTACCGGAATTGTAACGAGTATGTTAAAAAGGGAACCATTTGAATTTCGGTCCGGCAGCTTTCAATGTATTGGCACACATGATATTCAGTCGTTAAATAATGATGAATTGGGAATGGCTGTTTTGGTCCCATTGAGCGGAGCAGGAAAAATTGGAAGAACAACCGATATCAACTTTTTTGAATTGGGGTACCAAACGGTGGTTGAAAAGAACTTTAGCAATATTATTTCTGAAACATATTATATCGGGCAAAAATGTAAAAGTGAAGAGCCCGTTAAGCATTATTTTTCAGCGGTGTGGGGATTGGAAAAGGATCAATGGAAAACGGAACAGGGATTTCGAAAATATCTCAGAGAAGAAATGAATAAACTTTCAAATAAAATCACAGTAAGATAATTATGTAAATTCCTTAAAACACTGTGGGCTTATTGTCCTTAGATTCGAATTACCTCTCTTTTCTTAATAAGTCAGACTAATTACACATAATATACAAAAATACAGAAGTGAAAATACTTTCTGGCTTATTGAGAAAAGAAGTAAATCGAGGAAGTAATATAATCATTACCACAGAAATATTTGAATCCATCCCTGTATAATTTCACCTGTTTCCGGATCGAGTTGCGACCCAAACATGCTGTGTGGAATTGAATAAACCATCAACATTACAATAGAGGCAAGAATGGTGTAAACAGGGCGTTCTTTTTTTCTATTCATGAAAAAAGCAAGGAGCCAGAAAATAAAAGCCAATAGAGTTTTGTTGTCAGTTAAATCCCATGCAAAAGGAATTCCTGCCCATGCTTCACCAAAAGCATACCACTGAACCCAAGGACCTAAAATCATACCTCCAATAAAAAGAGCAATAACGGTTAAATTGGTAAACAGTTTATATTTTTTGTAACGGAATAATGCCATAATTCCCGCAAGATTTCCAAGAAACATGGCGAAAAACATAAAGAATATATGAGGGACGAGTACACTTCCTGGTACATGTCCTTTAAATCTTATTACTACGGTTTGTGCATCATTTAACGGGTATTTCTTTCCATTCTTTTCCAGTATAACTAAATACTCATATTTTCCTGCCGGAGGTAAATGTGGTAAGTAGCCAACAAGGTTATCATAATTCCGTTCCATCTCAATTTTTGTCCATAAATCAGTGGTTGGAAACTTCCTGTATTCCAGAATACCGGTAATCGTTTGATCCGGAATATTTAACTCTATTTTACAGTCATTTTCACCTCCGTGGCTTCTTACTAATTTAAAATTGTATGTAATATCCTCAATCTGGATTTTTGTGCGTTTATCATAAGTTGGTCCTGTTCTTCTTTGGTAGATTATTGCGGCGAAGGTGATTATAGCTGCAAAGATCCAGAATAAAAGTGTCTTCATTTAATTACATTTTTTTTAAGTACACAAGTATAAATAGATTTAATTGTAAAAAGTTCAATAGGGGATATAAATTATTGACGAACCTCATAAAAAAAGAACACTACTATTTGTTTTTTTGTATATTGTGTTGAAATTTTTACTTATTGTATTTTTTACAATAGGTGGGAAGCACACATTTTTATTATGGAAGTAAGCGGAATAAGAGAAATTTTGTGATGTTGAAAATTGTTCTCTACTGTTATGAAGATAAACAGCTTGTAAAAAGTAAAGAAAACATTTTTCATTTTTTTATATCAGAAAATTAATTTTAACTTTGATTACGAAACTTTAACTAAATTTAAACTTATCTGCCTATGAAATGAATCCGTTTCACATTCGTGACATTACAAATCAAATGAATATTTGATTTATAAGCCATTCACTCAAATTTAATAACAAAACTTAAAATTTATGGAAAAAAATCGTATTAGAGGTTTTCTAACCTTTCTATTACTTGTTGTTATCATGGCATTCACCCAGGGAGTGCACGCACAACAAAAAACCATCCAAGGAAAAGTAACAGATACCCAGAATGTACCTTTACCGGGAGTTTCGGTAATTGTAAAAGGTACAACTGTGGGGGCAATTACTAGCATGGATGGCAGTTACACATTGGAAGTTCCCGGAGACGCTGGTATATTAGTGTTTTCTTATATTGGAATGTTATCTCAGGAGGTCGAGATAGGAAATCAAACAAATATTGATGTAACCTTAGAAGAAGATGTAGTTGGTTTGGAGGAAGTAGTTGTTGTCGGTTATGGAACGCAAAAAAAAGTTAGTGTTACAGGATCCATTGGATCCGTGGGAAGTGAAATGTTGGCAAAATCCGCTGATGCCGATGCTGTTTCACGTTTGCAAGGGCGAGTAGCCGGGGTTTCTATTCAAACAGACAACAACCCGGGTGGAAGCGCCAGAATTCGTATTCACGGTGTTAGTACCATCAACGGTGGAGCTCCTTTGTATATTATTGATGGTATTGCTGCCGGAGGTCTTGAACAGCTTAATCCAAACGACATTGAATCAATTAGTATTCTAAAAGACGCCTCTTCCGCTGCAATATATGGAGCTCGTGCAGCGAACGGAGTTGTGTTGGTCACAACCAAAAAAGGAAATCGGGGCAGATTTAGTGTTCAGCTGGATGTTAAAACAACTGTAAGCATGCAAAACAGCAAGTTGGATTTGATGAACACACAGCAATATGCTGATATGATTTGGTTGCAACAGGCGAATGAAAATTATTTGAATTCATCCCAACCACAGTATCCCAA
The DNA here is from genome assembly GCA_963677235.2 of uncultured Draconibacterium sp. GTDB lineage: Bacteria > Bacteroidota > Bacteroidia > Bacteroidales > Prolixibacteraceae > Draconibacterium. Next base: position 1,141,798 of record CAXXPP010000001.1, read on the forward strand.
CTCGGAAATGTATGGTAACGGTTCATCTCCCGTAATTCCGGACTATATTTTGCCTTCAGGAAAGATGGTAGGTGAAGTTGATGAAAATCAATATAGTTGGAGACCGTATAATGGTATTATGAAAGCAAATAAACTGGGCACTGATTGGTATGATGCAATTTATCAAACCGGAGTTGAGCAAGAGTATAACTTGAGTATTAGCGGCGGTTCTAATAAATCTGTTTATATGTTTTCAGGAGGTTATTTGGATCAGAAAGGAACGATTAAAACCTCGTATTTCAAGCGGTATACAATGAGAGGAAATTTCGACGTAGATGTTACCGATTGGTTATCAATTGGTAATAATATTGGAGTGACTTATGTTGATCAACGTTTTCTTGGTGGCCAGGGAGAAGCATTCTTTACTTCATGGGTCTATCGTAATCAACCCATTGTTCCTGTGTATGATATTGCTGGTAATTTTGCCGGAAACAGAGGTGCTGGATTAGGTAACGCTCAGAATCCTGTGGCAATTCTGGAAAGAGATAAAGATGACAATGACCAAAAAATACGAGTCCTTACAACTCCTTATATTTCTATTAAACCTATTGAAGGGCTTGAGTACAAAAGTATGCTCGGGTATAGTTACTCCGGACAATATATACATAACCGTACATTGAATAATGAAGAATATTCAGAAGGCTCTAAAATAGACAGGCTCGAGGGGCGTTGGCAGAACTGGAGAGAGTTAAACTTCACCAATACTTTACAGTATACTACAAATATTAATGAAGAGCATAATTTATCTTTATTAGTTGGTTCTGAACAGTACAAATATAAATATATCAACTTACAGGCATGGAGAGATACCTATTTCTCAACAGATTATGATTTTATGATTTTAGATTCAGGAGAGGGAACTCAAACCAATGCAGGTAGTTTTGATGAAAATAAACTATATTCCTTTTTTGGAAGATTAAATTATGATTATAAGAGTAAGTATCTACTTGAAGCAATTGTACGCTGGGATGGATCAAGTCGATTCTCCAAAGATAATAGATGGGGAACATTTCCAGCATTCTCCGCAGGTTGGAGAGTTAGTGAAGAAGGCTTTATGCAGGATGTAGACTGGCTTAATAATCTGAAAATCAGAGGAGGATGGGGGCAGAACGGTAATAACAATGTAGGTAACTATAACAGTTATACAACTTACAGTGCAAACATTGACCAATCATTCTATGGCATATCAGGAGGCGGAACAACAGCAGGTTATCGTTTATCAGCTATAGGTAACGCCGACGCAAGATGGGAAACTACTACTACTATAGATATTGGTTTTGATGCTACATTATTTGATGGCACATTAGATGCGAGCTTTGACTGGTATCATAAATTAACTACTGATATGCTTTATCCCGAACAAAAGCCTAAAACCGCAGGTAATGCAGATCTTCCCAATGTTAATATCGGCGAAATGAAAAATACAGGTGTTGATATCGCTGTAACATATCACGGAAGCATTGGTAGCGATTTTAAATTCGACGTTACAGCAAATGCTTCTCATTATAAAAATGAGGTCGTTAAACTGAATGATAACGCTAATGAATTTTTACAAGGACAATTTCAGCGTAATCAGGAATACACTCGATCTCTAGCAGGCTATCCAATCTCTTCTATTTACGGATATATTGTTGAAGGATATTTTTCTCCGGATATGTTTACCAAAGTAAATGTTACTGATGATGACGGAAATGTAACAGGAGTGAAATATCAGTTAAACAGTGGCGCGCATGCTCCATACAATACTAAAGACGTTACACAGGATACTTACAGTGCTCCTGGTAAATTTATGTTCAAAGATGTTACTGGTGACGGAATGATAGATGCGAATGACCGTACAGTAATCGGCAATCCGCACCCGGATTGGTCTTATGGTTTAAATCTTGATTTGCAATGGAAAAATTTAGATGCAACTTTGTTCTTCCAGGGTGTGCAAGGTATTGATATTGTTAATTATGTTGATCGCTGGATTTTGTTTAATAACTTCCAGGGGAACAGAGACCCAATTCGACTAAGTGAATCATGGACAGAAGACAGGTATAATAGTGGAGCGAACATTTCTATGCCTATTGCTTTAAATCCAGGCAATGATGACGAAATGCAGCAAAATTCAACGTTTTTCGTGGAAGATGCTTCATATTTAAGACTGAAAACACTGCAGATTGGTTACACCTTACCGGAAAAGCTTTTATCAAAGTGGCAGGTTAAAAATCTTAGATTTTATGTTCAGGCAACAAACCTGTTTACTTTAACTAAATATTCCGGATTGGATCCTGAAATGAAGCAAGACGCTGAAGATAGGCAAATTGGAATTGATTTGGGAGGTTATCCAACTCCTAAAACTTATGCTTTTGGATTAACATTGAATTTTTAATTGGTTAAAATTTTATCCTTATGAAAAAGATATTATTAATTAACATAATACTACTGTTTGTCGCAATGTCATGCGATACAGATGATTATCTCACAGTTAAACCAAAGGGATCGGCTTTTCAGGAATTATTTGCTAATCCCGAAGGTGTTAACAAACTATTAATAGGTTCCTATTCCAAACTTTCAGGAAACGCTGACTGGGCAAGCTCGGTAACGAATTGGGTTTGGGGAGATGTGGCTTCTGACGATTATTATAAAGGTTCAAGCGGTGGAGACCAGGCTACAATTAATCCCATCGAAGGTTTTTATCCTGATGCCCAGAATGAATACGTTAAAAATTTATGGCGCGATATGTATGATGGAATTACCAGGTGTAACAGCGTTTTGTCAACACTCGCATTGATGGACGAAACAATAATGGCGGACACCGATAAGGCGAAAGTCGCAGCTCAGGCACGATTCCTGAGAGCTCACTATTATTTTGAATTGACCAAAGTTTATCTGCAGGTTCCTTATATTGATGAGAATACCGAAGATCCGACAATGGTTCCGAATGACCATGTATTATGGAGTGAAATTGAAGCAGATTTGAATTATGCTAAGGATAACCTTCCTAATTCCTGGCCCGGAGAACCAGGACGTGTAACGCAATGGGCTGCAAAATCACTTTTGGCTTATGTTTATATGTTTCAGAAAAAATGGTCCGATGCAAAACCCTTGTTGATAGATGTTAAAGATAACGGTATAAGTGTTAACGGAAGTCCTCTGGGATTAACTACTACTTATGAAATGAATATACTGGCTCGGGGAAACAATAATAATGAGTCTATTTGGGAAATTCAATATATCGTAAACGACGGAAGTGATGGTTCACATAATGCAAACTGGGGAGACGCTTTGAATTTTCCGTATACATTCGCCTGTTGTGGATTCCACCAGCCAACACAAAATTTTGTAAATGCATTTAAAACCGGGGCCGATGGACATCCGATGTTTGATAATTTTGATGCATCAGATGTAACACCAAATGCATATGGAAGTAATTATTCCACGTCAACTTTGACAAAGTATACCGGTGGAAGCTTAGATCCTCGGGTCGATTTGATTGTCGGACGTCCTGGAGCTCCGTTTCTTGATTTTGGAATACTGGATCCAAGCTGGGTACGTGAGGTCAGTAATGGCGGGCCGTATTTAAATCAGAAGAATATGTGGTTAAAAGCTGAAGAAGGACAATCAAGAACCAGTACCGGATGGGCTAATGGAATAAATGATAATAATTTCAGAAAAATCCGTCTGGCCCATATTTACCTTTGGCTGGCTGAATGTTATGTAGAAGCAGATAATAATCTATCAGAGGCCGTTTCCTTAGTTAATGAAATCAGAAATCGAGCTAAAGAAAGTTTGACCTCTCCCACAGATTGGCTATTTTATGAAGGTGAATGGGTTGCAGATTATAAAGTTGAACCTTATGCTTCATTTGGGTCAAAAGAAGAAGCTCTAAAAGCAATTCGCCATGAAGATCGCTTGGAATTTGGTGGTGATGGTATGCGTTTCTTCGACTTAGTACGTTGGGGAATTGCAGACCAGGTTATGAATAAATACCTTGCTGATGAAGGTCGCGGTATTTTTACGACTTATTTGTTAGGTCGATCTTTTATTAAAGGGAAAAACGAATATTGGCCAATACCGCAGACAGAAGTTGAACTTTCCGGAACAGATGAAAGTGGTAACCATGTTGTAAAACAAGTTGCTCCCGGTTGGACAAATTAAAATTGATTACTATAAATTTAGGGCTGTGTAATTTTATACAGCCCTTTTATTTTAGTTTATATGAGGAAAGAAAAAACACACCTTTATTTTTTTGAACTAGTCTTAATAATTTTTACTTTAGGTTGTACCACAACGCATTCCGATTCAGGTAAAATTTACAAAATACATGCTAACGTGAATGATAGCAGGATTGTTTATAACTTTGGTGAACAAGAGTTAGGAAATTCTCTACAATTAATGCTCGAACTGGAGAATTCTTTAGATACCCCGTTTGTTATAAATTCGGTAAAATCTTATTGCGGTTGTACAATGCCAGATTACAGTCGAGATGTTATCAAACCAAATGCAAAAGCAGAAGTTAAAATAATTTTTACTCCCGATCATCTGGGAGTTAACGATAAGTCCGTAAAAGTATATTTGAACATTAAGGATTCACCTGTTGAATTAATTATTAGAGGAAATGTTGTAAAAAGGGATGACAATCATTAAAAATATGAGGTTGAATTTTTATCCTTTATTAAAGAGAAATAATTCTCATAAGAATTGATTATTGGACGTTTCAGATGAATGGATTGAAACAGAAGATACTCTTTGCCTGCGATCAGAAATCAGAATATGAAAGTATTTTTCCTTGCTAAACCATTTTCAATTAAGCATCTTTTTTTATCTTTGGTAACAATCCAACTAAATTCAATAATTATGAAAAAACGGTTGCTATTTCTTATTCTTTTTACGTTTATAATTTCAGGTGTAATGGCGCAGGCCAAAGTTCAGTTGATTGAAAAACCTTCAGAAAAAAAAGTAGATGTTTTAATTGACAATAAATTATTTACATCATATATCTATCCGGATAATATTAAAAAACCGGTTTTGTGGCCGGTGGTTACTGCCGATGGAAATGAAATAACCCGGCAATTTCCATTAAAAAATAAGGCAGGTGAACGTGTAGATCATCCACATCATGTTGGAATTTGGCTAAACTATGGGGATGTGAATGGTCTTGATTTCTGGAATAACTCTGAAGCAATACCTGCAGATAAAGCTGATCAATATGGTACAATTTACCATGATAAAGTAGTGTCGGCTAAAAGTGGAAATAAAAATGGTGTTTTAAAAACTACTGCTGAATGGAAAAATAACGCGGGTGAAAAACTTTTGGATGAAAATACAGAGTTTACCTTTTCGGCAGATGGGAAAACACGGATTATCGACCGCGAGACAACACTGAAAGCAGTAAATGGAAAGGTAAATATTACCGACAATAAGGAAGGAATGTTTGCCATTCGTGTAACCCGTGAGTTGGAACTTCCCTCAGAAGGAAAAGTGCAACTGGTTGATTCGCATGGAAATGTTACTGAAGTTGAAGCTTCGGATGACGACATGGCCAACGGAAACTATTTAAGTAGCGAAGGTGTTGAAGGCGGTGATGTTTGGGGAACCCGCGCAAAATGGATGGAATTATATGGCAAAGTAAATGGCGAGAATATTGCTGTTGTTATTTTTGATCATCCTGATAATCCCGGTTATCCAACATATTGGCACGCCCGGGGATACGGGTTGTTTGCGGCCAATACCTTGGGACAAAAAATATTCTCCAATGGAAAAGAAGAAATGAATTTTTATATCGATAAAGGAAAGTCTGCAACTTTTAAATATCGCCTGGCTGTTTTTTCTGGGAAACCTTCCATTGAAGAAATCAATAAAATGGCTAAGGATTTTCAGTCGAAATAAAAAAAAACAGAATTTTTTAGTCCGTTGTTTTTTATGAAAAATACTTTAGTCTTTCTACATTTGAGCTTTTACATGTAGGAATGGCTCTGAATTACATTTGGATATTCTTTTTTTTAGTTGCTTTTATCATTGGATTGGCGAAATTGATTTTTCTGGGGGACACGCAGGTCTTTCCTGAAATGATGAATGCTACTTTTGATATGGCAAAAACAGGCTTTGAAATCTCTTTGGGATTGACCGGTGTTCTCACATTGTGGATGGGAATAATGAAAATAGGAGAGAAAGGGGGTATTGTAAAAGTTTTCTCAAAAATTATAGGGCCGTTTTTTAACAAGCTATTTCCTGAGTTGGGAAAATCACATCCTGCACATGGTTCAATTATGTTGAACATTGCTGCTAATATGCTAAACCTCGATAATGCTGCGACACCTATGGGGTTGAAAGCCATGCAGGAAATGCAGGAAACCAATCCGCACAAAAAAACGGCATCAAATGCACAAATCATGTTTTTAGTGTTGAACACTTCCGGATTAACGCTCTTGCCTGTAAGTATTATGGTTTACCGGGCACAACTGGGAGCGGTAAATCCTTCAGATATTTTTATCCCGATTTTGCTGGCGACTTATTTTTCAACCATTGCAGGATTAATTTCAGTGGCTGTTTATCAGAAAATAAATTTGCTTGATAAAGTGGTTCTGGGTTATCTCGGAGCTTTAACCGCTTTTATTGTTGCTGTAATATGGTATTTCTCAACGTTGGATAAAGACTCTATTACGCAGATTTCAAATGTGGCAAGTAATCTTATTTTATTTTCAGTAATCGTGGCTTTTATTGTAATGGCTGTAGTTCGCAAAATAAATGTTTACGAAGCTTTTATAGAAGGAGCCAAAGACGGGTTTAAAACAGCCATAAAAATTATTCCGTATTTGGTGGCAATTTTAGTGGCAATTGGTGTTTTTCGTGCTTCGGGCGCAATGAATTGGTTGGTGACCGGATTTTCCTGGTGTTTTGAACAATTGGGAATGAATACTGATTTTATTCCTGCCCTTCCAACCGCACTGATGAAACCCCTTAGTGGAAGCGGTGCGCGGGGGATGATGGTGGATGCCATGACAACCTACGGTGCCGATTCATTTGTTGGCCGGGTGGCGAGTACCGTACAGGGAGCTACCGACACAACTTTTTATATCCTTGCTGTTTATTTTGGTTCAGTAGGGATTAAAAATACACGGTATGCAGTTGTTTGTGGCTTAATTGCCGATTTTGCAGGAATTATTGCATCAATTCTGATGGCTTATCTTTTCTTTTATTAAGTATAAGTGAAAGGCGCGTTTTATAGCGCCTCCTTAAAAAAATTATAATTAACTATCAACTGAATCGTACACCACAACTTTTTCCCATAAGTCAGAATTTTTTTCAATAAAATTTAAATGTATCGGGTGTTTCTGATAAATAAGCTGGTCTTCCAACGTATCAAACATAACCATGTATGAATATGTGAATGTGTTGTCAACTACACCGCGTTCTTCAGTAGCCGCAGGAACACCAACATGGCTAACAGTTATGGTTTCTACTTTTAACAAATCTTCCAGAGCTTTTTCAAATTGTTTTCTGTGAGCCTGGTTGTCAGGTTCCTTTAACCAGAAAAAAACATGGTGAATTAATGCACTGCTAATTTTTACTTCTCCTGCCGATGCTCTTTTTGAAACGGTTGAGATTCCTGCAAGGGCCAATGCAGCCGATGCTTTTTTAATAAATGATCTTCTGTTTTTCATAAGTTTATTCTTGTAGTAATTTTTCAATTTCAGAAATGTGCAGATTAAAATGTCGTGGAAAATCTTCCACCATTTTTTTTAGGGAAATTTGTTCATATTTGTCTGCAATCCATTTGTTTTCAATTTTTTCAGGATTAATGTTTCTGATGACATGAAAATAGTGTAAATGAATATATTTCCATAATTGCACCATATTCTCCCAGCTTTCTTCCCGATAATTTTGAATGGCAATCCAGCGATCGTTATTTCCGTGCGTTGCATAATTTGGAAATTCAAGTGGCGACTCTCTGTATTGCAGATGGATTACACGATGAATATTGTTCGACGCGGAATCTATCATGTGTCCTACAATCTGTTTTATATTGCGGTTTTGATTATTCTTTGGTATCTCAATTTGTTTTTTCGTAAGATGTTGGAATTTTTTTTCCCACTCAAAAACCAGGACTTGCAGCTCTTCTGCTATTGTTCGAAACTGATTCATATTTAACATGGGGCTACGTTATTGAAAATTATTGACAGTTTGTTTTATCGCCAGGAGTTTTTTCAGAAGTGGCTCAAGCAAACTAAGTTGCAGCATATTTGCCCCATCTGATTTTGCTGTTGCCGGATTTGGGTGGGTTTCGATAAAAATGCCGTCAGCACCAACCGCAATCCCCGCACGTGCAATGGTTTCAATCAGTTCCGGTTTTCCGCCTGTAACACCACTGGATTGGTTCGGCTGTTGCAAAGAATGTGTAATGTCCAGTACAACCGGAACATTCATTGCCTGCATCACCGGGATTCCTCTGTAGTCAACCACCAAATCCTGGTAGCCGAAAGTGGTTCCCCTTTCAGTAAGAACAACTTTTTCATTTCCACTTTCGCGAACCTTATTAACAGCAAATTGCATTGCCTCAGCCGATAAAAATTGCCCTTTTTTTATATTAACGATTTTTTCTGTCTCTGCAGCGGCAACTAAAATATCTGTCTGGCGGCATAAAAATGCAGGAATTTGTAAAACATCAACAAATTCAGCTGCCATTGAAGCCTCCTGGGCTGAGTGAATATCGGTTACTGTAGGAATATTAAATGCATTGCCCACTTTTTCCAGAATTTTAAGAGCTTTTTCATCGCCAATTCCTGTAAATGAGTCAAGTTTTGAACGATTTGCTTTTCGGTATGAACCTTTAAAAATATAAGGGATTTGAAGTTTATCTGTTATTTCAACAATCTTCTCCGCAATTTCTAATGCCATTTTTTCTCCTTCAATAGCGCATGGCCCGGCAATTAAAAAAAACGAGCCTTTATCGGTAAATCTCATTTTGTCGATTTGAAAATTCATATGTTAATTCGCATTTGTTACAAAATTAGAAAGTAAAACGGAAGTTTTCTGAAAGTATTGAAACATTATTCTTTATATTGCAATTTCTCTTTCTTCCGAAAAATACTCAAATATTGGGATTTCAGTTTTTATTTTTATTGATTTAATTCGTCTGGTTAAACATTGTTGGAAAGAAATAGTTAACTAAAATAACAAATATATAAAAGTGAATACGAGTTTGGTTTTTACTACAAATATGAAAATGGCAGATGTAATTCACATGGATTACTCGCTGATTCCAATTATTGATAGGTTTGGCATTGAGTACGGTTTTGGAAATAAAACAGTGCATGAAGTATGTGATGAGAATAAAGTTAATCCTTGGTTTTTCCTGACAATTATTAATGCTTATCACAGTAGAGATTATTTTCCTGCCGACCAGGTGAAAAATTTTTCGCTTGACGATATTATTACTTATCTGTCTAATACGCATCAATATTTTCTTGAAACTAAAGTTCCGGAAATTCAGGAGCTTATTAATAAGTTACTGAAGAAAGCAACAGAGGAGAATAGGAAAAATATACAGCTTCTCAACGATTTCTTTGAGAAATATGTGGAAGAAATGAAGATGCATTTTGCGCACGAAGAAGAAGTTGTTTTTCCATATATTCGGGAGATCGAAAAAGCAAGCAAAGTAAGTGATGCATCAGGAGCGGTTAAAGAAAAGATAATTAATGAACCAATTGAAACTTATGAGCGTCAGCACGATAATCTGGAAATAAAACTTACTGATCTTAAGAATTTGATTATTAAATTTTTACCTCCGGTGAACTGCAGGCATATTATTCAAAATCTTCTTATGGAACTTTTCAGAGTGGAAAGAGACATAAACGATCATTCTTATATGGAAGAAAAGGTTGTAGTGCCTAAGGTAAAACAATTGGAACAGGAAATATTGAAAGAATATGGTATTTCCCACAGGTAATATACAGGTAATAATTGCCGCCTCCCATTTTCTTACCCGGCTGGGGATAAAAACATTGCTGAGTGTTATCGGAATCCAATCGGATTTTATAGAATTAAATTCATTGGAAGAAATTGAGTCATCTATAGAGCCAAGAGGACGTTCATTTTTGATAATCGAGCAAAATTTGTGTAGCACAAGCGGAGCTTTAATTTTAGAACAATTATCACAAAAATATACGAAGTGTAAGATTTTAATTATTGGCGACGTGGCGTTGAAAAACTGTCCGTGTTCTCATTATGTATTAGATAGCGACAACCAGCAGGAAATTCTTGAAAAATTCCAGGGCTTTTTCTCCGAAGATGAAAATCCCTCTCAGAATTCAAACGGGCAGAATATGTTGAGCGATCGTGAAACTGAAGTACTGAAAGAGGTTGCCCGTGGCTTTTCAAATAAAGAAATTGCTGATAAACTTCATATCAGTATTAATACCGTAATAACACATCGTAAAAACATTACCGAAAAACTTGGAGTGAAAACTGTTTCCGCTTTAACGGTTTATGCGTTAATCAATAACTTAATTGCTCCGGAGGAAGCTATTAAATGATACTTTCTTCATTGTAAATCATTAAAAGTAGGGATTGTAAATCCTTCTCAACCGGATTTTATTTGTAATTGGGAAAGTCGTTTGCTTTACATTGCAAATAGTTGGCAAATAAATAATTTCAATAATATGCAAATTATCCGTGTAACATTAAATGGGAAGGTTTATAAATGTCCTTCGTGTTCAAAATACCACATCGAATATAAGAATCTGAATTTTAATTTATTGCCGGAAGAATATTCAAAAGTAGTTAAATATTTTGAAGGATTTAAAGGCGAAATGTGGGAGGAACTAAATAGCGATTCTATCTTTCAACGAAAAATAGTGATTCCAACCGGCAATCGAAAATTAAATATTTTGATTAATTCTTTTGAACTTAAGGAACTGAAAAAGCTTTTTTCTCTTGAGCCACAAAAAAAATATGAACACGAAACAACAACCGCCCTCTGTGAGATTATTTCTGAAGAAATGAAAATTTATAGTTGACATGTTTTTGGAAAATCATAATTTATTATGATTGCCGGCATTTAGGAAATTAGGCATTTTTGATGTATAACCTTTTCGTAAATATGAAAAATTTAAAGCAAAAACAGATTTATAGAAAAATTCAGGGATGGGTGAGAGAGGTGATTTATTGTTCGAATAATATGGTAAATAAATCCCTTTTCAAGGAAATGTTTTTACTTCTCTGAGAGTATGTGTCGAAGAAATACATATTATTTCTGATGGAATGTTTTGTCTCAAGGAAAAACGGAACCTTAAGGTCTATGTTTTATAGATAAAAAAATAAAGGATTTGTAAACCTTTTACTTCTGTAGTTGCTTTTATTAGAGTTATTGTTGGTTTGTTCCAGTTTGTATCAACAATAAAAAAAATTGATTGGTAGGATTTTTAATCACATAATTTTCGATAATTAATCAAAAGAAAAATCATTACCAATTGTTAATTTTAGAAAATTTGATTTTTTAACATAAAAAATAATTATCATGAAAACGATTTTTACATTTTTATTTTTAATATATCTGGGTTCTTCCATTTTTGCCCAAACTCCGGTTCAGGTTATAACAGGTGCCGATTATGCGAATGAGGTGTATTACAATTTTGAAAATGATACACTGAAATCCTCCCCAAGAAATAGCTGGGATATTGCATTTGCAACCAACCAGATGAGTGCTTCTATACTGGCCAATAACGGAGCAGGGGTTATGCTTTATTCTTATCCGGGGGGAACTATAGACGACTGGAGTACAGTTGATACTACCGGGGTGGAAATGACACCTTTATACAACTCAATAGAAGATTGGGAACTGGGAGCTTTCAACGACGCCACAGATACGTCCAATATTTTTGATTATGGCTGGGGGGTTTATAATATGTCAACCCATAATGTTGACGGAGACAGTATTTTTATTATTAAGCTTACGAACGGAGACTTCAAAAAACTAGCAATTATTCAAAAGAATTCCATACAAAATCAATGGACTTTTCAGTATGCTGATTTGAATGGTGAAAATGATACAACAGTAACCGTTGATGTGGACGATTATGCAGAAAGTGAATTTCTTTATTATTCAGTTGTAAATGATTCTGTTGTGGGACAGGAACCCGATGAAAGATGGCAGCTTTTATTTACACGGTATTACGATTATAATATTCCGTATTATGTAACTGGCGTACTGGCAAACAAAGGCGTGCAGGTACAACAGGTAAACGGGGTATCTCAGGAGGCTTTTGTAGATTATAACACTTCACTTTCTAACGATACGCTTTCATCTATTGGTTCCGACTGGAAAACGTTTAATATGTCAACTTTCCAGTACGAAGTTGCTTCTGATGTTGTTTATTTTGTACAGGATACTGTGGGTACTGATGATGCAATCTGGAAACTGTATTTCACAGGTTTTGGTGGAAGTTCAACAGGAATTTATTCATTTGTTAAAATGAAAATGGAAGTAACCGGGATAAAAACTATTTCTGAAAGAAATCTGGCAATCTACCCCAATCCGGCCAGTAGCGAAATAAATGTTATTCACGATTTTAGTGGTGATACAGAAATTACGATTTATAATATTTCAGGGCAGCCTGTTTTTAAAACAACAAGTATGCAAAACAGCGGATTAAACAAGCAGGTGGTGAATGTGAGTTCGCTCCCTTCCGGGATATATAGTTTAATGCTTCGTTCAGGAAATGATGTTAAATCGGTGAAATTTTTAAAAGAATAGAGTTTTAAGTTGATGGCAGGCCGCAAGTTTTCGTATAGCTAGTGTTTAATTTGCGGCCGTTTTTATGAAATTATATTGATGAGGATAAATCTTATATTCCTTGCTGTTTGTTTAAGTAAACTGGTTTTCGCGCAAGAGGTAAAAGTTAAAATACTTGATTCAGAAACCGCTAAAGGAGATCCCGTTCCTTATGCAAATGTTTGTGTTGAAAGTATGGATAATCAAGTTAAGGATTATTACATAACCGATGCAAGCGGCATTGTCAGCTTTTCCCTTGCTGAACAAAAAATTATAAGTATCAGTTGCATGGGGTTTGAAACTCTGATTGACACACTCTCTCCGGGGATCAGTGAGAAAAACTATATTCTGAAACCCTCGTTTTATGAATTAAATTCTGTAGTTGTAACCGGGCAATATAAGCCAGTAAGTGCTGATAAATCGATTTATGATATAAAACTGATTGGTAAAAACCGGATTGAAAGTAAGGCCGCAACCAATCTCTCCGATATTTTATCAGACGAGCTGGGAATCAGGCTTTCCAACGATCCGTCAACCGGAACAAGTTTATCGTTGCAGGGAATTACAGGTGAAAACATCAAAATTCTGGTCGATGGTGTTCCGGTAATCGGGCGGCTGGAGGGAAACATCGATTTAAGCCAGTTGAACCTGGACAATGTAAGTCATATAGAAATGGTTGAAGGCCCGATGTCTGTGGTATATGGGAGCAATGCGTTGGGAGGGGTTATAAATATTATTACAGAAAACAGTTCGCTTGCTGAATATAAAACCAGTGTAAATTCCTATTACGAAAGTATTGGAACATACAATTTTAATTTTCTAACTTCAATACGTACCGGAAAAAATACATTTGAACTGAATGGCGGGCGTAATTTCTTTAACGGTTATTCCATTGAAGATACTCGTTCCAAGCAGTGGAAACCCAAAGAACAATACAACGCCGGAGCTACTTATCACTTCACAACCGAACAGACAAAATTCAGGGTAAAGTCCGATTTTTTCCGAGAACGTTTACTCGACAGAAATGATCCGTTTGCTCCTTATTTCGAAAAAGCAAATGATACCTGGTATAAAACTATTCGGTTTAACAATAGTGCTGAGATAACACAGAAAATTGGTGAACATTCAGGTTTTAATCTTTTGGCAGCTTACTCTTTTTATGAACGGAAAAAGCAAAAATACCTGGTTGATTTAACTGATTTGAGTAAAACTCTCACTACCTCATCCGCAGACCACGATACTTCATCTTTTAATGCTTTTGTTGCCCGGGGAACATACAATTTTTCTCCAGATGGAGGTGTTTTCAGTTTTCAAACAGGTTTTGATTTTAATCTGGAAACTGCCGATGGAAACCGAATTGAGAATGAGCATGAAAGTATAGGCGACTATGCACTTTTTGTTAGTGCTATGTGGAAGCCGGTGGAGGATTTTACAATTCAGCCCGGAATAAGAGCTGCATACAATACCCGCTACAATGCCCCGTTAACACCATCTGTGAATATTATGTACAAACCGGGTAACGCAACCATCAGGGCTTCATATGCCCGTGGGTTTCGTTCACCATCGTTAAAAGAATTATACCTGTATTTTTTTGATAGTAATCATCAAATTGAAGGGAACGAAGATCTACAGGCAGAACGTTCACATAGTTTTAATGCATCAGTTGATTACAAGTTTACCGCGGGGAAATCTACATTTTTATTGGATTTTAAACCGTTTTATAACATTATTGAAGATAAAATAAGCCTTATTCAGGTTGACCCTGATAATTTGCTTCATTACCGGAATGAAAATACCGGTAAGTTTTCGAGTTTGGGGTTCAAGATTTCAGGAACGCTTTATCAGTCGTCGTTGTTAACATTAAAAGCAGGTTATTCACGTATTGGTAGAAAAGACGAATCGTACGATAGCGGCAAATATATTTTTAGTAATAACCTGAATTCTTCGTTTGATTTCAATTTTTGGAAAAATACAGCAAAACTTTCTGCTTTTTACAAATATTCAGGGAAATACCCCACATATTATTATAACTCTGCCGATGAGGTTACAATTGGCTATGTAAATAAATTTCATAATCTGGATATCAGCCTGATGAAAAAATTCTGGCAAAATCGTTTTTCTTTTACTACAGGTGTAAAAAATTTGTTTGATAATAAAGAAATAGGGGGACAGGGAGTCGGAGCTACATCGGGTCATGGTACCGGTCAAAGTGTTTCTTCTTTAATCGGATGGGGACGTACCTGGTTTGCCAGTTTGAAAATAAATGTTGTTAAATACTGATGTTGAAAATGAAATATTTAGTTATATATATTTTTGTTTTGTTTGCACTAACTTCCTGTTTTGAAGAGGATGAAATGGTACCCCGTCATGAAACTGGTGATTTAGTGGTAGGAGAGGTGGAACTTACTGAAAACTATAAATACCAGGTCTTTTTTGATTTGGAGACCAATTCTGGTGTAAAACAAAATTTAATTTCAGAGTGGGATTTGGGCTTTGAGACATCAGACTCAGGATGGCATGTAATTTTAAATACTTCAAAAATGATGCTGGCCGGCAATACAGGGCAAATCAATTTTGATGCTGTTACCAGTAAAAACGGAATCGAAATGAATTTTGACGTGTCAAGCGGAAATAAGGACAGTTTGGCAATTGGAAACTGGTATTCAATCGAGGATGAAAAGCCGGTGTCTGATAATAATGTGTATATTATTGACAGAGGAACCGGCGAAGATGGAAAAGCGGCCGGAATCAAAAAGGTTTCCTTTGATTTTCAAAATGAAAATACTTACCTGCTGCGTTTTGCAAATCTGGATGGAACCGCGGAACAAACCGTTTCTATTCGGAAAGATTCAGCGGTAACAACTATTTGTTATTCGTTTGATAATGGTATTGTTAATATACAACCGTCAAAAAACGAATGGAACTTATTGTTTACAAAATATTCAACTATGCTTACCACCGACGAGGGCGAGCCTTATCCGTATCTGGTAACCGGTATTTTATTAAATGAAAAATGTTCTGCGGTTTTGGATACACTTCATAATTTTGAAGAAATTACCTATGAAATTGCAGAACAGCAGCAATTCTCGTCGCGCCAGGATTTAATAGGCTATGATTGGAAAAAGTACGATTTCGATAACGGAATGTATACTGTTCTTCCTGAAAAAGTTTATATTATTCGTGATACAAAAGGTTATTTTTATAAGTTACGATTCATTGACTATTATAATTCTACCGGTGAACAAGGTTATCCAACTTTTGAATTTCTGAGATTATAAATTATCCTTACTTTTTTACGAAATTATTAATTATTTTTTTTGAGAACTAATTGATTGGAAATCTGCGTTTGGTACTTAACTTTCTTTGGTTTTTTCTTTCAGTTTATCAATAAAAAAATTGTTCCATTGTATTTTTTTTAGTTTTGGGTGGTACAAAAAATAAGGTTAGGCATTTTATTGTTGTAAACCTAACTAATGAAAAGGGAACGAACGAATAACGACAGCAGGATCTGGCAAAGTTTTCTTGGTGGAAGTAAAATTGCATTTCAGAAAATTTACTTTGATCATTACCGGTTTTTATATAATTATTGCAGGAAATATACCAGCGACTTTGCTCTGGTAGAGGATATTATACAGGATTTATTTGTTACTCTTTTAACACGCAGAGAGCGATTGGGAGAAACAGACAATATTCGTTTTTACCTGTTTGGTTCTATACGCCGGCGTCTGTTTAAAGCCTTAAATTCCAAAGAATATAAAGTAACCGATCTTTTCGATAACGATAATCCTGAATTTCATTTTGATGAAGGAGTTGAACCCGATTACGGGGAAGACGAAGAGCAAAACCGGTTTTTAAAAACACTGATGAGGTCAGTCAATAGTTTGGGTGAAAGACAAAAAGAAATTGTTTACCTGAAGTATTACTCTGGTTTTAATAATAAGGAGATTGCCGAAATTTTAGGTATTTCTTACCAAACAGTGAGAAATACCCTTTGCAATGCTTTGATAAAAATCAGGAAAGATTTTGATGATGAAATCCCAAAAGGGAAGATGGTGATATTGATGCAAATTCTTTTTGAAAAGACATTATGTGAACTGAATTGATTTATAAATAATTGACTTTTATTCAATATAAACTGACAAAAATAAAGAGGAAAGAATAGTACAAATTTAAATTGGAGGTATTTATTACACAGTATAAAAAATTATATGTCAAAATTTCCTATAGATACAGATGATTTTTTAATGGACGATGAGTTCAATGATTTTGTATTGCATGAAAATAGTAAAAAGACCCAATGGTGGGGAAAATATTTTAAGAACAATCCGGAAACAAAATCAGCTTCAGAAAAAGCGCGAAAAATTATTTTGGGATTAAGTGCCTTTGATGATAATGTGTCATTAAATGAAATAAATGAAGTTGATTTAAACAGTAAGTTTGAAGACACCTGGAAAAAATATAAAGAATCAAAATCGCAGAGAGTTGTTTCTCAAACATCATTATTTGTATGGCGGGCAGCTGTAGTCGCTGCTGTAGTAATCCTTGCTGTCGCTTCTTATTCAGCATTGAATAATATCTTTTTTGATTCGGATAGGAATGTTGTTTACTCGGAGGTATATGTCCCTGCAGCAAAACAAAGCAGAATAACATTATCCGACGGAACAGTGGTTTGGGTAAATTCTGAAACTAAAATAAAATATTCAAACCGGTTTAACAGTAAAGACCGAAATATTTACCTCGATGGTGAAGCATATTTTGAAGTAGCTCACAATGAGAAAATTCCATTTAAAGTGTTTTCAAAAGGAACAGAAGTAAAAGTAACCGGAACAAAATTCAATGTCAGGGCCTATTCTGATGAAAACAGAGTGGAAACGGTTTTGGTAGAAGGGAAAGTGCAACTAAGCCAAAGCGATACAAAGACGCACCGAATGATTGAACTTACCCCCGGAGATAAAGCAGTTTATAATACAGAAACGGAAAAGTTTTCAATAACAAGAGACGGTATTGATGCCGATGTTGCTTGGAAAGAAGGAAAGTTAATATTCAGAAATACCCCATTGTCTGAGGTTTGCAGAAAACTGGAGAAATGGTATGATGTTGAAATTATTCTCGATGATAATACTGGAAGCCTGAAAGAACATCCTTTTACTTTCACAGTGATTAGCGAAACTCTCCCCCTTGTATTGGAATATTTATGCGAAGCTGCCCCGCTTCAGTATTATACCAATTATATTGATGAAGACGGAGAAAAAGGTATAGAGCATATTAAATACACAATTTTATTAAAACAACAAACCAGGTAGAAACTGAAAAAACAATAATTATGAAAAAAAACGAAAAATGGAAAGTGCTGCAACACTTCCCATTATCAGCTGCATTTAACAAATGAGATTCCAGTAACAATTGTCAAATTCAAACCTTTTACAAAATTATGGAAAAAAAACGAGAACTCGTTGGCATCTGTGGGACTCACAGGTCGTTAACAAAATTGTTTAGGATTATGAAAATTACTGCCTTTTTGTTCTTTTTTACATTAGCACAAGTTTTCGCAATTGATTCTTATTCACAAGCTACACGCCTAACAATGAATTTAAAGAATGCAACTGTTAAAGATGTGCTTTTCGAGATTGAAGAGAACAGCGAATTTTATTTTATTTATAGTAATCAGCTAATCAATGTTAACCGCAAGGTTAATGTGAAAGCAAACAATCAGAGAGTAGAACAAATTTTAGATGCGATTTTTGATGGTGAAAATATTAACTATTCCATAAAAGACCGTCAAATTATTTTAAGTCCGGACGATATTAATGTCAAAAGTTCCGGGGCACTGTTTCAGCAGTCAACGAAAATATCCGGAAAAGTTACCTCTTCCGCCGGTGAACCATTGCCCGGAGTAACGGTGTTAATTAAGGGAACAACGCAGGGAACAGTTACCGATGGAAATGGAAATTATTCAATAGATGTAAAATCTGGTACCGAAATGTTGGTTTTTTCTTTTGTTGGAATGGTTTCAAAAGAAGTTGAAGTTGGTGCCCAAACGGTTATTGATGTAGTTTTAAATGAAGACTCTATAGGAATAGAGGAGGTTGTAGCTATTGGTTACGGAACCGTAAAAAAATCAGATTTAACCGGAGCAGTTGGTTCTGTTCAGGGCGATGATATTTCTGACAGGCAAACGACACAAATCAGTCAGGCTTTACAAGGAACAATGTCGGGGGTAATGGTTACCCGCGATAATAACGCACCTGGTGCTTCGGCTACAATCCGCATTCGTGGCATTACATCTATTGGCGACAGTGAGCCATTGATTATTGTGGATGGTGTTCCGGTGGATAATATCAACGATATTAATCCGAATGATGTACAGGATATTTCTGTATTAAAAGATGCAGCTTCTGCTTCTATTTATGGCGCCCGGGCTGCTGCCGGTGTTATTCTGGTGACCACTAAAAGAGCCAAAGAAGGAGAAATTGCGCTTGAGTATAATGTGGAATATGGTTTTGAAAAACCAACGCAATTGCCCGAGTATGTAGATGTTGTAAGGTATTTGCAAATGGCGAATGAGTTACGATGGAATGATAATGGAAATACAGAGAATGAATACCCTCTTTATTCTAAAGATATGGTTGACAATTATCATTCATTAAATGCAGAGAACCCGGATCAATATCCGAATACTGATTGGGTTGATTTGGTTTTGCGGGATAATGCACCTCGGCAAAGTCATGTTCTTAGTATAACGGCCGGAACAAAAGCAATTCGTTCAAAAGCTACGTTGGCTTACGATAAAACCGGGGCTTTATATGACGGGCGTTCGTACGAACGAATAACTGCAAGATTTAATAACGATGCAACAATAAATAAATATTTATCAGCAAGTCTGGATTTTTATTTTAAACGTACTATTTCCAGTGAACCCAGCATTGATCCTATGTATAATATGCTTATATCAGCTCCTGTTTACGCAGCCACCTGGTCCGACGGGAGAATTGCTGAAGGAAAATCAGGAAATAATATTTACGGTGCCTTAAAAGAAGGAGGTTTCAAAGATAATTGGTATAATGATATTGGTGGAAAATTAGCTCTTGATTTTACCCCCTTAAATGGACTTAAATTTTCTGCTGTCCTTTCTCCGTCGCTGGGGTTTGATAAAGGAAAAAATTTCAGAAAGAAAGTAGAATATTATTCGGCTAATGATCCTACTGTTTATGGAGGTACTCTCCAGTGGAATGCGACCACAAAACTTACAGAATCGAGAAATGATAATTACAGGGTAACAACTCAGTTTCTGGCAAATTATACAAAGTCACTAAGTCTTCATAACATAAATGCAATGGCCGGTTATGAAAATTTTTATGCATTCAATGAAGATATGGGCGCCTCAAGAGATCAGTATGAGCTAGCATCATTTCCTTATCTCAATATTGGACCACTCGAATTAAGGGACAATAGTGGAAGTGCTTCCGAAAATGCATATCGTTCCTGGTTTGGCAGGTTAATGTACAATTATCAGAATAAATATTTCTTACAGGGAAATATCCGTTTTGATGCTTCCTCAAGGTTTCATAAAGACCATCGCTGGGGGTCATTTCCGTCATTCTCTGCTGGTTGGGTAATATCAGAAGAGTCGTTTATGAAAGATGTTTCCTGGCTCTCGTACCTGAAACTGCGTGGTTCATGGGGAACTTTAGGGAACGAGCGTATCTTACGTTGGAATGGCTCAAAATGGGTACCAAATTACTATCCATACCAGGCAACTATTTCTTTTGCCGATGCATTGTTCTTCCAGGGGCCGAGTGTAGTTTCTTCCCAAACAGCAGCTCAAACACAATATGTAATTCAGGACATTTCTTGGGAAACTACAGAATCAACAGATTTTGGATTAGATGCATATTTCCTGGATAACAGGTTGCGTTTTAGCGGTGACTATTTTATGAAAACAACTAAAGATATGTTGCTGGCGCTCGAAATTCCGGATTATATCGGCTTTGATAATCCCGACCAGAATACCGGAAAAATGGAGACTAAAGGTTGGGAAGCTGAAATTGGATGGAATGACAGGGCAGGCGATTTTGGTTATTCCGTATCGTTTAATATTTCCGATTACAAATCAATTATGGGAGATCTGGGAGGAACTGAATTTTTGGGCGACCAGGTGAAATTTGAAGGCAGTGAGTTTAACGAATGGTATGGTTACCTTTCCGATGGACTATTCCAGACACAGGAAGAATTGGATGCCGCTCCCAAATTAAACTCTTCGATGAAAGTAGGAGATGTGAAATATAAGGATATAAGCGGACCTGACGGGGTTCCTGACGGGAAAATATCTCCGGAATATGATAAAGTGTTGTTGGGAGGTTCGTTACCACGGTATCTGTTTGGTGGAAATGTCCGTTTAGACTATAAAAACTTCGATTTGTCAATCGTTGTTCAGGGCGTTGGAAAAGTTAACGAACGTTTAGAGGGACTGATGATACAGCCATTGATGGAAAACTGGGGGAACATACCAAAAATATTAGATGGTGCTACCTGGAGCCAGTATAATACCGATGAACAAAATTTAAAGGCAAAATATCCGAGATTATCACAAAACAACAGGAATAATAACTATACAATGTCTGACTTTTGGTTGATAAATGGTGCTTATTTGCGTTTGAAAAATGTAACATTAGGATACAATATTCCTTCTTCAATTACACAAAAGGTGAATTTGCAGAATGTAAGAGTTTACGGAAGTGTATCTGATTTCTTAACCATTAATAATTATCCAAAAGGTTGGGACCCTGAGGTTTCAGCAAGTGGTTACCCAATTACTGCTTCATTTATTTTTGGTTTGAGTGTTAAATTTTAAAACTACGAAATCATGAAAAATACAATAATACGATTACTTTTTTTAACCGGTTTAATCTATCTTTCAGCCTGTAACGATTTAGATTTGAATCCGTTGTCTGAGGGATCCAGTGAAACGTGGTATTCAAATGAAAGTGAGATAACCATGGCAGTTAATGATTTGTACAGAAATACTTTCTGGCCACAGGACAACGATGAATGGACGGATGATTATACTCGTCGCGATTTAACTAACCCGATTAATAATGCAACACTGAACGGAGAATGGGAGACGGTGGTTGATGTATGGAAAAATGCCTACAAAACCATTTCCCGTGCAAATACAGTTATTACCAACCTTGAGAAAGTCTCCAGTGAATTGTCTCAATCTACAATAGACATGTATGCCGCGCAAACACGGTTTGTAAGGGCTGCTCAATACGCACTTTTAATTTCACATTACGGCGATGTAGTTTATTTTACAGAAGCTTTGGATTTGGAAGAATCTTTTTCTATGTCGCGTACCGATAAGAATACCATTCTTCAGGCAATTTATGATGATTATGATTTTGCAGCTGCTAATCTCCCTGTTTCTTACGGAGGTTCACAAAATATGTATGCAACAAAGGGCGCTGCATTGGCAATGAAAGCCCGTATCGCTTTATTTTACGAGGACTGGACGGTTGCACGTGATGCTGCGAAAGCTTGTATTGACTTGGGTGAATACGAATTATTCGATGATTATCAGACATTGTTTTTGTCAAAGACTAAAAATCCGAAAGAATTAGTGTTTGGAATTCCTCGTTCACAGGTATTAAATGTTACTACAGGAGATACAAAAAACTGGATATCAAGATTATCAGGAGGCTGGGGAGCAGCAACAGCCCCGTCATGGGATCTGTTCTGTGCATTTCTGTGTAGTGATGGTCTTCCCATTGATGAATCTCCGCTTTTTGACCCAAGAGACCCGTTTAAGAATCGCGATCCAAGGTGTACAATGAATATTGTTGAATTTGGCACTCCATGGTTAGGTTTTATTTATCAACCGCATCCTGATTCATTGAAAGTATTAAATCTGAATACAGGACAAATGGTAACGAATAACGATACCCGCTCAAATGCACAGTATGCATCTTTTAACGGGTTAATGTGGAAAAAAGGTATTGATGAAGACTGGACCGATAATTACCAGGCTGAAAATGAAATATTTGTTATGCGATATGCTGATGTTTTACTGATGTACGCTGAAGCAAAGATTGAGCTGGGAGAAATTGATCAGGAAATGCTGGATGCTTCTATCAATGCTGTAAAAGCAAGAGCCTATGGTGTAACTGTAGGCGATAAAAATCAGTATCCCGCTATGGAGTCCACTTCACAGGAAGAGTTACGCAAAGAGCTTCGAGTAGAACGTAGAATGGAGTTTGCGAATGAAGGTATCCGGTATATGGATATAATACGTTGGGGATTAGCCGAGAAGGTATTAAATAACGATATTTACGGAATGCTTGATGTTGCTGACTTAAAGGCAAAAGTAGTTGATCCTGGTTTATGGTTTTTGCCAATGACCCCGGAGATTGATGAAGATGGAATCGCAATCCTAAAACCAATCTATGATGCAGGATTATGTAAACGTCTTGCTTTAAGAGATTTTGATAAAGATCGCCAGTACTTGTGGCCTATACCAACTAAGGAAATATTAATTAACAAAAATCTCGGTCAAAATCCGGGGTATTAAAAGTTTAGTTTAGTTTGATAAAAAAGGGTCATCTGTAGAGGTGGCTCTTTTTTGTTTGTTTTTGTAGTATTTAGCAACGTTTTTATTGCACTAATTTGTAATAGTTATACTAATATTTCACTTCAAGTTGTAAAGAAAAGATCGTTGATTCTGTCGTTTTATATTCTGTATTTATTGCAGGTGTAAAAAATTGTCTCTCGGTAAATTAGTCTAATATTTGTCAGAAGATCTGTTGTACAAAAAATAAGCAGAAAAAGTGCTTTTCCAGTAGTACATTTTTCCCTTTTTCCCATTTCATAAATAACCTAGTACCAATAAAAATGAATCGAAACTTCTTAACTTATTTCATATTTTTTCTTCACGATTTTCTTTTAATTCTGGTAAGGGATGTGTATTCAACTGCATTATTAATTACCAGTAATTGGATAGGTATAGCCCGCTTTTTATTTCAGCCCCAAAATGAACCCGTAAAGTTTTCAGCGAAGACAAGTTGTACTTCCTCAAATAGAAATATGAGTATAATGATCTTTACAAATAAACGGAAATGAAAAAAATATTGATTGTTGTTATAACTTTATTATGGTCATTAGAGGGGGTTTCAGCCAAAGAACAGCGACCAAACATTTTATGGATTTTATGCGAAGATATGTCACAGGATTTAGGGTGCTATGGCAATCCCTTGGTAAAATCGCCAACAATTGATAAGCTGGCGAAGGAAGGAATGCTATTTACAAATATGTTTACTGTGGCAGCAGTTTGTTCTCCTTCGCGAACTGCTCTTGCAACCGGGATGTATCAAAACTCAATTGGAGCCATGCACATGCGCTATTCCAATGAATTGATGAACGCGCTTCCTTCGGGAATTGAACCTATTTCCCATATTCTTGAAAAGAACGGATACCAAACACTTGGGATAAAAAAAGATGATTACATGTTTAGCCTTGACAAACCATCGTTTCAGCACAAAGCTATAGATGAGTTAGAAAAAGGAAAACCTTTTTTCGCCAAAGTGAATTCATTTTATACACA
Organism: uncultured Draconibacterium sp.; assembly: GCA_963677235.2. GTDB lineage: Bacteria > Bacteroidota > Bacteroidia > Bacteroidales > Prolixibacteraceae > Draconibacterium. Next base: position 1,166,187 of record CAXXPP010000001.1, read on the forward strand.
TCGGGTTTTTAAAAAGGATAGTATACATCCAATCGATCCCGACCTTGTTAAACTTCCGCCTTATTATCCTAATGTTCGCTCGCTGAAGGAAGACTGGGCGCTGTATCTTGAGAATATTCAGCTTCTGGACCAAGAAGTAAAAAACATTCTTAATGATTTTAAAGAAAAGGGGTGGTTGGAAAATACAATTATTTTTTTCTTTTCAGATCATGGAAGACCAATGTTACGGGGAAAATGCTGGATGTACGATAGCGGAATTCAAATACCGTTTATTGTGTATATTCCCAAAGAGATGAAAATTCCGAAAGGATATCGGGCGGAAACAGTTAATAACAGATTGTTGTCATCTATCGATATTTCTGCAACTACACTCGCTTTGGCAGGGGTTAAAAAGCCTGGCTATATGCAGGGTGAGGTGTTTCTTGGTGAGCAAACGGAAGGAGAGCGTGAGTACATTTTTAGTTCCATCGACAGAATAGGCGGGGTTTATTTTAAAACCCGTGCAGTACGATCAAAAAAATACAAATACATAAAGAATTTTAACAATGGGTGGACTGTTTTGGAATGCTCAACGGAATATAGAAAAGCAAGGCTACCTCATTATAATACTATTCGTATCCTGGATAATTACAACAAGCTGAACGAAATACAGAAAACATTGGTCACACCACTACCATTGGAAGAATTGTATGATTTGGAAAATGATCCATACGAAACCAATAATTTAGCATACAAAACGGAATTTCAGAAGATTCGCGAGAAATATGAAGATGTTTTGACGCATTGGATTGAAGATATTGATGACAAAGGTTTTTATCCTGATTCACCTGAAATACAAAAACATTTTATTGATTACCGCACTATCAATAAAGAAGCATACCGGAAAGAACGTTTGAAAAGTTACATCCGGATAGAAAATCAACTTAAAGGAGATGGAGATATTTAGTATGAAAAAAAATGTATTTATATTCATTACCGTACTTTTCTTTTGTGGAATTACGGCTTCGGCACAAGAAAAGCAAGTGCAAAATATAAGTGGTGTAATTCCATCATTAACAATGACAGCTGATCATTTTCCACGTACCGAAGCAGGAACTGGTGCTTTGATGCCTTGGGCAGATCGTCTGTGGGTGGTAACTTATGTAGCTCATATGGAAGGAACAGGCAGTGGAACAGGCTTGTACGAAATAAGTAATAGCTTCGAATTAAAAAAACATGAGAAAAGCGTAATTGGAACGTATGCAAACCGCTTGATACATACGCCGAGCATGCAATTGGCAATTGGTCCGTATTTGATTGATACGCTTGGAAATGTGCGCTTAATCGAAGAGTTTAAGAATCAGCGGTTGGCTGCAACGATGACTCACCTTACAGATCCTGATAACAAGTTATATTATTTGGCAATGGAGGGGGAATTTTTTGAAGTAGATGTTCATACATTGGAGGTAACGCAGTTGTTTCAATTGATGGATGAACTTAAAGAGCCGAAAGGTTCGAAACCTCATTTTAAAAGTGGATTTACAGCACATGGAAGGGTGGTGGTTTGTAACAATAGTTATAATGAAAAGGATTTTAACGGGGAATGGAATGCTGGCAGGCTCGCAGAGTGGGATGGAAATGGAGAGTGGAAAATTTTGGAAAATACTGCTTTTACTGAAGTTTGGGCTGCCGGTTCTTTTGGACAGCCGATAATAGCTACTGGCTGGGATAGAATCTCAGCTATAATGAAAGTATTTATAAAAGGCGAATGGAAACGGTACAGAATTCCTAAAGCCAGCCGAACCTGGGATGAAACAAGTTGCACGGAATGGATGCGTGTGCGTGAAATTGAAACTGAACGTGCTTTAATGGATTGTCATGGAATGTTTTATGAAATAGGAATGCATGTTTATGGTAACGAACTCTGGGCCATAAAACCTGTAGCCAGTCACTTACGTGTGATTCCTGATTTTTGTTCATGGCGCGGGATGTTAGTTTTTGGTGGCAACCAGGCTACTCCTATGAAATTTGGTCCTCAGGATAGAAATCCATTGGCCGGACAACCTCAGGCTGGCCTTTGGTTTGGGAAAACCGATGATTTGTGGAGTTTTGGAAAGCCTAAGGGCTTTGGGGGAGTTTGGTACAAAAGTGCGGTAGATGCCGGAGATATGTCGGATCCTTATTTAATGACTGGATTTGATAAGAAATCAGTGCATATTTATCATGACTCCGGTGAAAACGTAGAGTTTATTATTCAAACCGACTTTATGGGAAATGGCGATTTTCACGATTTCAAAACTATTACCGTAAAACCGGGTGAATATTTTCACTACGAATTTCCTGATGCATACACTGCCAGTTGGATGCGCATAAAAGTGAATAAAACCTGCAATGTGACTGCACTAATCAACTATAATTGACAATGAATAAAAAGAAATATTCGAAAACTTATGTTTTATTAGCCCTGGCAGCTTTTGCTATTCTTTTTTCCTGTCAGAACAAAAGCAAATGTGGAAGTGAGCATCCTAATATTATTGTAATTTATACCGATGATCAAAGACAGGATGCCGCCGGGTTTAACGGAAATAAAGTTATCCTTACGCCAACATTGGATAAAATGGCAGCTCAAGGGATTAAATTCACGAATGCAAACGTGGTTTTTTCTTTATGTAGTCCAAGCAGGGCCGCATTACTAACCGGACGTTACGGAAGTGCTAACGGAGTTCTTCATCTCGATAGTGATTTGAATAAAAATGAAACGACTGTTGCTTCGTATTTAAAAACTGCGGGTTATAATACGGCTGTTTCCGGAAAATGGCATGTAGGGCGAAATCCGGCGGATGCAGGGTTTGATTTTTATACATTTTTTATGGGGAACGGAACCTACTATGGACGCGAAATTAACGATATGGGAACCATAGTAAAACCGCAAATTCATTGCGATGAATATTGTGTAAATCGCTCAATCGACTTTCTAAAAGAAGCAGTTAATAAAGGACAGCCTTTTTTTCTCTTTCATAATACTCAGTTACCGCATATGAATCATCAATTAGTTTGGGATGCTAAAAAAGAGACACTGGCTAAATATGATCAAGCAAAAATGCCGGTTGCAAAGAATCGTTTTGACAATCTTAATAATAAACCCGAATATTTAAAAACAGTACGCAATCGGACAAAATCGAAAGATTATGGTTATCCCGATTCTGTTGCTATTCAAAAACACACCAAAGAATATTATTCGGTTATTACGGAAATGGATGAGGCTTTGGTACGGCTCTTTGATACAATTGACGAACTGGGATTAAGAAAAAATACGTACATAATTTTTATGAGTGATAATGGCTGGATGTTGGGTGAGCATGGCTTTACAAGTAAAGTTTTGCCTTATCGTCCGTCTTCCAGGGTTCCGTCTTTTATATTGGGGCCAGACATAAAGCCGGGAATAAATAACAATTTAGTGCTGAACATCGATGTGACACCTACAATTTTAGAATTGGCCGGTGTTGAGTTGCCGGAGAATTTGCACGGAAAAAGTTTTGCTGCGGTAAAGGAAAATGCAGATTTGTCGCTTCGGGACGCATTTGTTTATGAAGGATTGGGAAACTACGGTGGCGCCAGTCCAAATCTCACTGTTATCAGTAAAGACTTCCGGTATATTGTAACATATAAAAATGAACGGTTAGATGAAGTTGATTTTCGTGAATTGTATGACCAGAAAAATGATATAGATGAAATGCATAATCTGGTGAACGAGTCGCAATACAAGCCTATAATTAAAAAAATGGATGAACAGATACAGCAACACCGGATTAAAATATTGAAATTAAAGAAATGATTTTAAATAATCTCTTTTACAATTGAACTTACCGGATTTGAATGGTACAAAATCTGCGAAAAAATATTTAATAGAAAGAAAATCAAAAACTAAAGAACTTAAGAATGATAAAACAACTTTTATTAGCGGTAATAGTAGTTCAGACATTATCATGTCAGCCTGAAAGTAAAACGACAGAAGAACCTGTACAGGTTAGTGGAATATATCCTTCGCTCGCCTATTATAATAATGAAGGTGAGTGCGGTACCGGTGCCGTTGTTCCATGGGCCGATCGTTTGTGGGTAATAACCTACGGACCACATCTTCCATTGGGATCGTCTGATAAGTTGTATGAAATTACTCCTGGTCTGGAGCAAATTGTTCGGGATGAAAGTATTGGCGGAACACCTGCAAACCGGATGATTCATAAAGAAAGTAACCAACTCTTTATCGGACCTTATGCAATTGATGAAGAGCGTAATGTGAGAGTTATTCCTTATTCAGAAATGCAAGGACGCCACACCGGAAATGCGCGCCATCTTTTTCATCCGGCTGAGATGATTTATTATGGGACAATGGAAGAGGGTTTTTATGAAGTTGACGTAAATTCGCTCAGTGTAACAGAGCTTTATAAAGACGGCAACAATTTGGAAGGGAAAAAGGTTGAACACGACGATACAGATGTAAACCCGCAAAATGCCACTCTTCCGGGAGCACATGGTAAAGGTTTGTACTCCGGGCAAGGGGTTTTGGTTTATTCAAACAACGGAGAGGCTACGCAGGAGGCGCAGCAGAAGTTTGATGTGGAATCTGGTTCGCTGTCAGAATGGAATGGCAAAGACTGGAAGGTTGTTCGGCGTAATCAATTTGTTGAACTCACCGGTCCCGGTGGTATTTATGGGAATCCAAATCCTGCAACCGACCCGATTTGGGCTACAGGCTGGGATCATAAATCACTGCTTTTAGGAGTTCGTAACCCGGAAAGCGGTTGGGATTTTTACCGCCTTCCCAAAGCCAGTCATAGCTACGACGGTGCTCACGGCTGGAATACAGAATGGCCTCGAATTCGTGATATTGGGACAGAAGGAGATCCTGATTATTTAATGACTATGCACGGCATGTTCTGGCATTTTCCTGAACATTTTACTGCAAAACACTCTGCTGGAATTCGTCCGCGATCAGCCTATTTAAAAGTTATTGGTGATTTTGCCCGTTGGAACAACCGGTTGGTTTTTGGCTGTGATGACTCAGCTCAAAAAGAATTTCTGAACAAAAGAAAACAAAAGGGAAATATTGAAGGACCGGGGCAGTCCAATTCTAATTTGTGGTTTACTTCACCTGAAAAACCAGATGAACTTGGACCAAACACAGCCTCCGGAGCTATTTGGATAAATGAAAATGTGAAAGCTGACGAGCATTCTGAACCCTTTTTATTTAGTGGCTGGAGTAAACGTTGCGCCTGGATAAATAACGATTCAAAGCAAAAGGTGGAATTTACTTTTGAAGTAGATAAAAATGGCGATGGTACATTTAGTGTTTTAAAAACAGTTGAGGTAGAGCCTGGAGGTTCAAATTTTGTTGAATTTGCTGAAAATGAAATGGGTGAGTGGGTGAGAGTTTTGGTAAATAAAGATACAAAAGCCACGGTTAGTTTTAATTATACAGATGTTGACCAAAGAAAATCATCCCCGTCAAAACTTTTTCACGGCCTGGCAACTGTCGATAAAAATGAGGTAACTGGTGGACTTTTGTATGGATTGGGAAATAACAGGCGTGCTTTGGGAGTTTCTGCTGTGAAATTTGAGAATGGGATTACTTCTGAAATAGGTTATTACGAGCTGGATGAAAATTTAAAGCTTGTGCCCAAAGACGATCATGAAACCAACAGTTTTATAAAAGAGAAATTTGCAATCCCTGAAAAAGTTGTTCAGTTCGACGAATCATCGGTGCTGGTTGTCGATGACAGAGGGCGCCGATGGAGATTACCACTTGGAAATGAAAATTACAAGTCGTTGACTGATGCAGCTCAGTTGCGTATTTGCCGGGAAGTAGCTACAGAGCGCGACTTATTTAACTGCGCCGGAACCTTTTATGAGTTACCTGCAGAGAATGCTGATGGCTTTGCAAAAATCCGTCCGGTTTCATCACATAACTTCAGAATTCATGATTATGCCTCTTACCGCGGGATGTTGGTATTAACAGGATTGGAGAATGATGCTAAAGCAGGTGACCATATTGTGCGTTCAGATGACGGAAAAGCAGCTCTTTGGCTGGGAGTTATTGATGATTTATGGGAAATGGGAAAACCTGTCGGTCATGGTGGGCCATGGAAAAATGCTGCAGTGAAAGCCAACACTCCGTCAGACCCGTATTTAATTGGTTTTTATGATAAACGCAGCCTGGAAATTTCGCATAACAGCAGTGGGGCAGTTATTTTTAAAATTGAAGTAGAACCGATTGGGCACGGTCCCTGGATGATTTACAAAGAAGTTACTGTTCAGCCGGGAGAAACTTTTATTTTTGAGTTCCCTGTCGATTTTCAGTCAAGATGGATACGCTTTGAAACCGATAAAGATTGTATTGCTACAACCTGGCTGGAGTACGAATAGCTATGAGTTGTAAAAAAATGGAAATACTGAAGGGATTAAATAAAAATAGCTCCGACTTTTAAGTTGGGGAAGAAATAAAGTAAACAAGTCTCCGGTGCATCAACGTTAGCAAATTTGAAAAACAGACAAAACCATTCACCGAAAACAGGAACTGTTTAAAAGACATTAACGGAATAACATTTTGAAAAACAAAAAATTGAGACTATCATTGGCGGGAATTACCTAAATCAACATCAATGAGAAAGATAAGTATCCATATTACTATCATTTTTTTCCTTGTCGCTTTATTTTCTTGTTCAACCGAGCAAAAGACAGAATCAGGAAAATTAAATCTGGCCGGAATGTTTCAATCCGTACCTCAAGCAGCAAAGTTTATTGATGATGACTGGTTTATCTGGGGTGGAAGTCTGGTGAAATCAGAAAAGGATGGCAAATATCACATGTATTATTCTCGTTGGCCAAAGACATTGGGAATGTCAGCATGGGTGACACATTCTGAAATCGCTCATGGTGTGTCCGATTCACCTTTTGGCCCGTTCAAATTTCATGATGTTGCTTTACCTTTCCGTGGGAGAGATTACTGGGATGGGGCGGTAACTCACAATCCTACAATTCATTTTTTTAACAGAAAATATTATTTGTATTATATGGGAACTACCGGCGATCCCGAAGTGGAAAATCAATACTGGGAACACCGGAATAAACAACAAATAGGTGTCGCTGTAGCTGAAAACCCAAACGGCCCGTGGAAACGTTTTAACACGCCGTTGGTCAGCATTTCCGACGATTCCACTGCATATGATGCTTTGATGGTTTCCAATCCTTCAGTTACCCCAATGGCTGATGGAAGATATTTAATGGTTTATAAGGCAGCAGCAAAAAAATTACCTATGCCTATGAGTGGCCCTGTGGTGCATTTAACTGCCATTGCAGACAATCCTGAAGGACCTTTTATAAAACAAATGCGGCCCATATTTACTGCAAAAAATGCAGAGTTCCCGGCCGAAGATCCATATGTGTGGTTTGATGGAAGCAGTTATTATGCCATTGTAAAAGACATGCATGGTGCATTTACAGATGCAGGGAGAAGCCTTGTACTTTTTTATTCGCATAACGGACTGGATTGGAAACTGGCAGAAAATCCATTGGTTTCAAAATTGGAAATAAACTGGGAAAACGGGGCGGTTCAAAAAGTTATGGCACTCGAACGTCCACAATTATACATAGAGAATGGAAAACCGGTTGCACTGCTTTGTGCTGTGAATGAAACCAGAGAGCATTCTTTTAATGTGCAGATTCCTTTAAAGGACGTAAAAAATTGACTGGGAATAAGTTGTTATCCGATGTCAGGCTGAGCGAAGTCGACGTCTGCGAATTTTATTACAAACTTGAGCTAAACAAATAAAAGAAAGAATCAATAAAACATATAAATATGAAAATAGTATATTTTTCAATTTTATTCCTGCTATTTGCAGGCTGGAGTCAGGCTCAATCGGTGCTGGTGGAAACAGAAAGTTTTGATGAAAAAGGCGGCTGGGTGGTCGACCAGCAGTTTATTCCTTCCATGGGGTCGCCATATTTACTGGCTCATGGAATGGGTGAAACTGTTGAAAATGCCAAAACCATCGTTGAATTTCCCGAAAGTGGAAGATACTGGTTTTGGGTGCGTACCAAAGACTGGGTACCGGACAGACCGGAAACGCCAGGTACATTCAGACTTATTTTTGACGGAGAAGAATATCCTGAAACTTTTGGTGTAAACGAAGGCTGGCAATGGGTTCAGTCTGGCAGGGTGCGTGTTGGCAATTCAAAACAACTCAAAATTGAGTTAAAAGATGAAACCGGTTTTGAAGGTCGTTGTGATGCGATTTATTTTTCCAAGGATAAAAATGATTTTCCCCCATTTGAGTTGGAAGAAATGACCGTATGGCGTAAAGAAAAGTTGGGAATTCCTCCACCTGAAAATGCCGGCGATTTTGATTTGGTGGTTGTTGGTGGGGGATTGGCTGGTTGCGGAGCCGCCGTGGCAGCAGCGCGGCAAGGCCTGAAAGTGGCCTTGATAAACGACCGTCCGGTGCTGGGAGGAAACGCCAGCAAAGAAATTCGTGTGCATACCGAGGGGCTTGAGTTTTATACAATTGTTCAGGAATTGAGTACAGAACATTATCCTAACGGCGATGCAGGCGCTATTACTGCAACCGATACCATTGAAATGGTGGTACGCGCAGAAAAGAATATTTCGGTGTTTCCCAATACCCGTGCTTATACTGTGCATAAAGAAGGGAATAAAATTACAAGTGTTGATTGTTTTAATACGCATACCCACAAGGAAACTCGTTTTAAAGCGCCATTGTTTGTTGATACTACCGGCGATGGTTGGATTGGCTACTGGGCAGGAGCAGAAGTACGCATGGGGCGAGAATCGCGAGATGAATTTGGTGAATCGCTGGCGCCGGAAAAAGGAGATGGAATGACCATGGGAAATTCTATTTTATGGAATTCGGTGGAAGTCGAAAAAACAGACAATGCAAAACCGGAGGATAAATTGCAGGTTGGCTGGCAGGAAGTTCCCTGGGCTATGGATGTTGCCAAGGATTATGACGCGAAACATGGTGAATGGTTCTGGGAGTACGGTTTGTTAATGAATACCATTTATGACGCTGAAGAAATTCGTGACCATATTTTTCGAGCTATTTACGGTAATTGGTACAATGTAAAACAAGATCCAGAAAATGCAAACCTGAAACTAAAATGGATTGCCTATGTAGCGGGCAAACGCGAGTCGCGGCGAATTATGGGTGATTATGTGTTAAAACAAAGCGATGTAATTAATCACCCTGATTTTGAGGATGGTTTTGTTGAGGAAGTGCGTGCCATCGATATTCATTACCCTCGTGGTGGGAAATATGATTTCCTTACAGAAGCACAGTTTACCAAAATTGAACAATATAAAATTCCCTATCGCTGTTTGTATTCCAAAGATATTGATAATCTTTTTATGGCCGGACGTTGTTTCTCTGCCACTCATGTTGGTTTAGGCAGTCCGCGGGTGATGCATACCACCACGCAAATGGGGGTTGTAGTTGGTTATGCTGCCGCGGTTTGTAAAGAAAACAACTGTTCTCCGCGCGACGTTTATAAATACCATTTGGACACCATGCGGGAACGATTGGATAAAATAAAATCGGGGGCGAAGTTTGAGCATTGATTTATCTATTAGCGTCCGGTGACAGTGCTGGAAAATTTAACCAACAACTTTAACCTTTATCCAAACCTTGTTAAAACCAACATCTGGTTCAACCTCTAAAACTTCAATTCTAGTTTTTCCAGGTAGAAGTTGAATTTGACTGGGTATTTTATAGAATGGTGCTTTAGGTCTATTTTCCCGTAAATAACACGAGCTGGTGATTTCATATTCTTTTCCTTTTTCTGGAATTTTATCTACGTTAAGTTTCCTAGTAGTCCCAAATGTGTTGTTTACATAATGTCCTATATAGATCCATCCTTTTTTATCAATTGCTTTATTTGCACTTGATTCTGTAAGAGGATTTTGACTTATTTTTTGATCGATAAAGTTTTTATGTGTCTGGATATTTGAACTAATTTCATTAAGCTTTTTTAATTCATTAGGATTTTGTCTGTTCTCAGACTCTAATTTTCCAATTACACTTTCTATATCTTTATAACCTTTCTTCTTTTCGGTTGCAATTTCATTTTGAATCTTACTTTTTTCGATTTGCTGCTTATCATTTTCTTCCATTGTTTCAAAAAGCAATAATCTTAAAGAATCTATCGTATGTTCATAATTCCGTTTATCAATTTTATGATTTATTTCTGCAAGTTCAACTTTCTTCAGTCCAATAGAATCAATTAAGTTCTGTCTGTCAAAAAAAGGTCTAACCAAAAATGAATAGCCAATAAGAAAAGGAGCTAATGCTAATCCAATGCCAAAGTACTTTAATGCAACTACCCATTTACGAGATGTTCTCTTTAACTGTTCAACCTCAACTATTAATTTATCAGTTTGAGCTTTTAAATATCCTAATTCCGCAGCTTCTTTATTTTCTGGTACAAAATTCTTATTTTGATTCATTTTTTTAGATTTGATTGATTTTTTATTTCAACATTAGATACATTCACATTCAACAGTTCTTAATCAGCAGATATTTTCAGTAATAGGGTCTTCCCATCTTGCCTTGGCCCAAATTCATTGTCGCTTACAATATAAAAATCACCATTGAAGTAGGTTATTCCCTCTATATTAGAACTATAATCTTCTTTTTCTGCAATTTTTATCTCATCTTTTAGACTCTTAAACATGATTTCATCATACGAATAACTAATTTTTTCAGGAATGCCGTTGGAATAATTTAGGTTTATTCGATCTATGAAGTACTGCTTAAGCTCGTAGCTACTTCTCAGAAGAAATAATTGGTTATCATGCAAGACTAAATCGGAATAGCGAAACTTCCGCATTGGACCTATCTTAACGACTCCACCATTATGTAAATCTGATTTCAATTTTAATGTGGTAGAATTGCCATTTCGTATATAATTGAAAACATATATTCTGGCATACTCATTTTTATGCTTCTCATTTGTATCTTTTTCCAACAAAACATACATAAGTCTTTTTCCCTCATTTATTTCTATGCCCTCAAGACCTCTGTTATTGTCACAATCATTTTTGGGGAAATGGACACCTTTGACCCTTACATCTTCAGGTTCACCTTTTTTTAGATTATAACAATGAATCCAATTAACGTTTCTCTTTTTGTTTTCACCTTTACTCTTTTCATTGGTATAAAAAACAAAATCGCCGCTAATACACAGTCCTTCCAAATCATCTTTATCCATTTCCATTCCAGGAAACGCCTTTCTTACAGGTTCTTTCAGAGTATTTTTAGCATTTACCAAATAAACTGATGCTAAATTCTCAGATAAAAAATAAAAGGTTGAATCTTTAATGTCAATTGAAGAAATGCCACATTTAATTTTGAAAAAGGGATGAAGTCCTAACATTTCACCTTTTTGTTCCTGAGGAAAACCATAATCATAGAGCAACACTAAAAATAAAATAAATGTTGTCTTTTTCATAGTACCAATTTTTTATCTATCTTTTGGAGACATTCAAAATATTAAACATGGGGATATCTACAGCCAGGAATGCACCCCATCTCCAGTTTGGTTCGTTTACAACAGTTGTATTATCCACGGAACTAACCGACGATAATCCTGGCCCGTATTGACCACCAATCCCCAATGAAATTGGCAGATTCCATGGTGCTCCCAATACAATATATCCTCCAGGAGAGAAAATATTTCCTAAGGTTATTTTGCTTTCAATTTTTGCATTTGAAGAATCAGAAGTCAACTGATAGTCCACTATCGCACCAACATCTAAAATAACGGCCATTAATGATAAACTTGGGCCTTTCCCGTTACCAAATCCATGACTAAAAGTTATACCAACTGGGGCAGAAACGGCCAACTTACTATTCCATGCGTTATTGCTAACTTTTTTATTTTTTTTATCAAAATAGACTCTCCTTGAGGCTCCTAAATACCCATTAACCGCAAGGTTCCAATTAGAATTCTTTTTAATTGAAGAGCTTCCTACAGGTAAAGCCGTTGCTTCAATAATGTTCGCAACATCTTCCGGTGTTTCCGCTTCCACCATGTTTGCCATGAAGGTTCCGTATTTCCGGAAATCTTCCACCCAATCATTGGCCTGAACCCGAATTGATAGTTCTTTTTGCAGCATAGCATAAACCAAAGTGGTATCCATTTTTACGGTGGAAGATTTGGATATATACAATGTATCTTTCCGTTTGACTTTCCTTTCGTCTTTAATGCTTCTGGATACTATCCGATCGGATCTTCTTATCTTATGTTTTCCTATAGTATTTTGAAGATCATTTGGTTCAATAATTTTTTTCTTTTGGGCTCTATCTTCTTTGTTTAAATAGTTCTTTAGCACTTCATCACTTACCTCATAATGGGCTTTTACACTATTGATATCCACTTTTTGATATGGATAAATCTTATCGAACAAATCTGCTGTAGAGTTAATCGCCGAACCATACTCCTTTTGATAAATGTAGCGATAGATATCATTCGCATTTTGAGTAATGCTTAGGTAGTCATTGAACTTTTTATAAGTTTCATAATCTGCATATTGCTCAATAAATTTGTTTCCAAATTCAGCAATCTCAATGGTTGTATTGATATAGGAATAGACCTGTTCGTTACCAACCTTTTTGTCATCTTCATTTAATGACTTAATTTCTTTGTAAGAATAGTCAACCTTGTTCGCCAGATAAACCAACTCCGTTACCCGATTCGTATACCAAAGTATTTCTTTCTTAATATCTTGACGTCTTATTATCTCAGCTAGCTTTTCACTGCCTATCTTCACGCTATCAGTTTTTATCCTTTGATAAACAAGTCCCAAATAGATTTGAAATGCAATTGGATCATCCAAAATATTCTTCTTAAACTCCGTTGACGAGACCCAGTTTCTACTGTCTGATGTATCCCTTACAGACTCCGAAAAAATCGATGCCAGTTGGAGCACCGCTTTAAAGTTTGTAACTCGATTTACGGCATGAACCCTCGCAGCTACGGCTTTAACACTATCTGTAACGATGCTCGGTAATTGGGCGATAAAATCAGGTGGTGACAGGTAATCCAGTTCACGAACCAATTTAAAGCACTCGATGGCAATAAGAAAATCGGGGTTATGCTCTCGTAAGTACTCAAAATCATCACTTTCCTGGAGAAATGTTATCATATTGTCAGGAAGATTATTTAAGTCTTCATAGAATGCATCTCTTAACTGACTTATCATTTCGGTGTATTGGAATGATAAGAGATTAGATAAGCGATTAGTGGTAACCGGAAACAATAACCCTATCTCATCGTTGTCTTCTGCAAATTTTTTGAACCGTTCAAAAAAAGCTGCATTTAACTCTGCTTTTGCCCGTTCAATCATAAATTGAGATAAGCCTTGTGCGAATGTGGTGACATCAAGACCTGATAAATTATTTAATGTTCTATTAAATACATTGTACTTACTAGGTATTACATCGTGCTCTTGATTATATGCTGCTAATCCGATAAAAGGATTTATCCCCCATAGCAACCTTACTTTATTATAGTAAGCTTTAGACCGATTAGAAACTTCTTCTGATATTTTTTCAATTTCTAGTTCCTTTTTTTTTATAGTTAGGCTATCTTGATTTAGTTCACTCTGCAAGTTATTTATTAGTAGAGTATCTTTTATTACCATGCCCTTTTCTCTTGTCAAAGAATCTTTCCTCAAATCTCTGATTTCCTTTATAGATTCAAGTTTCTTTTTTGCTTCTTCCAATTCAAAATATTTCTCTTCGAATGCGGGGATAACGGTATCGTTCTTAACATCAAAGTTCAAATACGGTAATAACGTTTGCGCAAGTTCTATTGCGCAGTTGTCATTTTTAGGAGCCATGACTAACTTCTGCTTGCTGTCTAAATTATTATTGAGCAGACAATTTTGAATCCTGATAACATCATAATATTCAGTTTGCGCCATCACCTTACTTAACGTGAAAGTCAAAACAAAAATTAGAATACCGATAAAGAGACCTTTAAACTTTGCCATATCATAAAAATCTTATAGGGTTATTTTTAAAAAAAGTAGCTATCTCCTCAAATCTATTTTTTGATGTAAGAAATCCAGAGGATAACAGATTTGATAGAATACCAGTTGTAAATGCAGTATATGCACTTGAGTGTTTAAACTCGGAAATATCTTCGTCTATCGCTGTTGTCTTAAACGGGACATCTTTGTATGCAATAGTGATAGAGTTTTCATCAGTCATCTCAACCTGATAGCTTTCTTTCACCTTCACCTTTACAACATTTTTAAGTCTTTGTGTAATTAAATAATCACCTGTTGCAACAATGCTGAGTATGCCTCGCCGATATAGTATATCAATCTGTTCCTGTATTTCTTCCAAACGATCCTCATTAATATCAAAACTCATGTTAACCAGATTCACGGGCACCGATCGTTCGTTTATGTATTTAAGTGCACGAATTACGCCATCCTCATCAACAATTTCATTTTCATCAATAACCCTGAAATCAAGTAATTTAGCCTCTGGCGTTACACCGCTGATATGTTTCTCCTCTGCCACCAGAATTCCTGCGACTTTGGTTCCATGAGCGTTCTTAATTTTGCTTTCAGCATGTGAAAAATCTCCATTTATTGTTAGAATTTTATCTCTTAAGGATGGATGTCTGTCTATATAAATTCCGCTATCTAAAATCGCAATATTTATATCTTTGCCTCTTACCCGAAAAGCCTTCTTGTCAGCCAAATTATTTAAAACTTCTAAGTACAAATCATTATTGGAAACCTTTGATTCCACTTGAAGGGTGCTTTCAAATCCACCACTCCAATAGTAATCCCCATTTTTATCTTTATACCATTTGTCACTATGGATTTGATTAACACCTTCACCTTCTATAATATCTTCCCCGGGGACCTCTTCTACCTCAATTTCAAAACCGGGATTTAATATACCCTTCAAATTATTGCTTTTCCGGTAAGGTTCAAACGCACGAATATTTACTTCTTTGTTGCTTTTTACTTTCATAGCTATTAGCCTACCGGCGATTTTGTTGGGGGACTAGAATTCGTTGTTTTTTCCTGAGTACCGGAAGATCTCAATTTGATAAGCTTATTTAAGAGATCGAACCAAAAAGGAGATCCCAATGATAAAGCGATAGTTGTTAAAAAACAGCCTACAAAATATTGCCATAGATGGATTTCTCCTTTTTTAGGGCACCATTTCGGCCAGGGAATATCGACTAGCGATTTAGTTTCTCTTGTCTGTTTTATAAGGTTTTGAATTTCGAAGTTGATAGAATCAATTTGTAAATTTGAATTTGTTGCAACATCTGAATAATTCTTCATATAATCAGAAGCCGCATTTACCATATTTAATCTTGCATCGTCATTATTACTTAGTAACCTTGCAATTTCAATTGAATTAATATTTAAGGCAAAAGCAAAAATAGCTCCTATAATAAATGTAATCAATTGTATTCTGCGTTTATACCAACCCGAAACGCGATCCATTGTCTCATTATACCAATCTTCCAACAATAGCTTAAAACGCTCAATATTATTATCAGCTTCGTCAATCATGTTAATTATTATCCTATGCGTTTCATTAGCAGGGTTAAGTTTTTCCCTTATATCTTGCAGATTTTTTGTTGAGCTATATATGAAACCTAACGATTTAAGAAAACTATTCACAAAAGTTTTGGACTTTAAATACGACGGAAATCGTTCTTTATTCCGAAAATCTCTCTTGCCCAGATATTTGATCTCTGGCATTTTAAAAAAATCATTACTTAAATTATAACCTAAATGACCATCTTTACTAATTGTCAGCTCATCTTCCTTGTCTTCATTATCCAACATTCTCTTTATGCCAGCTTTAAGTATTTGTCCTCTTTGTTTAAGCAAACTAGCAACAATTTCTGTTAAAGTAGTAACTATTAAACTATACAATGCAAAAAGGAAAATTAGTCCTATGGCTACATCAATGGCTGAATTATTAAACATAGCATTCCGGGTTATGACGTGAATCATTAACAGTGAGTTTCATCAAATTCTTATTTAAACGGATAGTATTAAAAGATTGATAATTCTCTTTCTTGTGAATCTTAATTTCCTGAAATAAAACGACTGACTTTTTTAATTTTTTCAATTTCAGAGGCCTCGAAGTTTTCATTTTTTAGTTGTTTGGTTAATCGCAAGAAAAAGATATGAAGGTTTTTTATTGTTTGCAATAGGTTGACATAAAATGGGTTATGTGCTGTTGTGAATTCGTTATAATAAAAAAGTAAAAATGCCTTGTAAAACTAAGGGATTAGGGGGAGTGAAAGTGGTAAAAATTATTTTTGAATTTTAATTATTTTGTAATAATCTGGAATATAGTTATTTAATTAAATGTATTTTAAGAAAGATAAATTCTAAAGTGTTTCGAGTTGTTTTCTATCCTCTCCTTAGCCTTCTTATTAGTTTTGAACTTATGTTCATAATTGGTTTTTGAAATGACCTCAGAATATTGAAGATTAGTATATTCATCTGGAATTTCTTTTGCTTGAATATAGTCATTGAAATATGTATACAGTTTGTGCTGTACTGTTGCTTTTGGTCATGGTATTTACCTCTAGTGTAAAAGCTTGGAATGAGTAGAATAAAAAAGAGGCTGTTTCTAAAATTGAACAGCCTCTGTGTTGTTTTTTATTTTACTCTACACCACTACGTGTATCCCAGTACATTTTTTGCCCCCACATTCTATCTGTAACTTGATCCCAATGAGTCGCAATATTGTCGTAATTCAAATTATACTCGTTGGTTGGATAAGGTTGCCTGAAAGGTGGGCGGTTATGTCCGGTATACTTTTGTGCTCCGGGAGCAGGTGGTAATAATGGAAAATCAGTCCTGCGTGTTTGTGCCCAGGCCTCATGTCCGTTTTTGAAGAGTGATATCCATTTTTGTAAATAGATTTGATTCAGGTTATCTGAATAGGTTACATTGGGTTGCGCCAGATACGTTTCGATCTCTGCCTGGCCAATGCCGTTTTCTTCCATTGACAGGGTTATTGCGTCTTCATAGGCATCCTGGGCACTGATACCAACATTCCAGCCACGTGCCGCTGCTTCAGCCAGTATAAATTTTACTTCAGCACTATTCATGTAAGGAGAAAATCCTGCCGGATCATCGCGAAACCGACTTCCCATACGCGAAATATCCTTCATGTCGAATGAGCCAAGTTCCGCGCCAACATCTACTCCCCGATATTCTTCATCAGACTGAGCTGGTTTTGCATACACCATGATCCGGGGATCGTTATGCGCAATCAAGCTGTCTGCCAATGCACTGGAAATGCCATGATCATCCCGATCTTCGACTTCTTTGTTTGCATAAAACGGCTCGTAGTAGGGATCTGCCCCTGACCAGTGAAAATAAGCATTCTCGTCGTTGGAAGAAATAACCGGATAGGTTGACGGATTTCCTGCGATTTGTTCAATGGTACTCTTTGCAGTAGATTCATCAACATTTGAAAGCCTGCTTGCCATACGGAGCCTTAGGCTGTTTGCAAATTTTTGCCAGAGAGCAACATCTCCACCAAATAAAATATCTCCGCTCCCAAGATCATCTGAAGCTCCCTGGTTGAAAAGTGTGTTTGCTTCTTCAAGCATTCCCATTACTGCAGGATAGATTGTTTCCTGAGTATCATATGAGGGAGAGAGTACACCTTCTTCCGTATTCAATGCATCTGTGAAAGGAATGTCTCTCCATATATCAGTAGCAAGTAGCCATATGTAAGCACTGTATGTTAGAGCAGCAGCCTGCATGTTAACTGAGCCATCTTCTTCAGCTTGGGAGAGAATTTGTTTCAGGTTCTCCTGGTCGCGGTAGACTATTGCAAAATAGGAGTTAAAAGTACCTTCTCTGAATTCGTAAATTGATTCTTCCGGGTACTGAACCTTCCCAAGCATGCCTGAGTAACCCAGAGAGCCTGCGTTTATAGCACTAAGATTAAAAGAGCTGGATGTAAAGTCTTTGAGTACGTATGCCAAAATGTTGGTTGATGGCACCGACGTAGGATTGTTAGGATCTGTATTGATTTCTTCAAAATCATTGGTACACGATACAATAATGATAGCCAGTAGCAAAACTAAGCTTACTTTTATATTTTTAAATTTTAACATGGTATTTCAAATTTTTGATTGTAGAACTGAATTAAAATGTCACACTTAATTTGAATCCTAGATTGCGGGTAGCCGGGAGCTGGTATTGTTCAAGTCCCATGCCTGATTCTGTTGTTCCAAAAGCCGTTTCGGGGTCAATTCCAATATCGTTTGATTTATCTGTCCATAACAAGGCCAGGTTCCTTCCCACGAAAGAAATATTGGCGCTGCGAATAAAACCAGTTTTAATAAGCAAACTTTGTGGAATGTCGTATCCAAAGATTACTTCTCTTAGTTTTATAAAACTTCCATCAATAATACCTGTCGATTCAATTCCCCAATATCCTTCATAATAATCCTGGGCAGAAACGACAATATCGTTTGGACTTCCATCCGCTTTAACAACTTTTTGATTTTTGAGCACATCCTGACCAACAACCAGACCAACTTCGCGGACATTGTATCCTTCTGCACCTGCACGCGAGGCCATTTGTGCTGTTTCAGGACTAACACCCGACATAGCTCCAAACCATTTGGTGACTGAGAAAATATCTCCTCCCCAGCGCATATCAACTAGAAAACTTGCATGGAAATTTTTCCAGCTGAAAGAGTTATTAATACCACCTGTCCAATCTGGCATTACATGCCCGATTACTTCAGTACCATCTCCGGGTGAGGGTAATCCGTTAGTACCAACAACAATCGCTCCTTCATCATTTCTTGCCATTTGGTATCCTTTTATCACACCAAATTCTTTTCCGGGAATAGCTTCGACGGTAACTCCTCCCCACGAACTGCTTATTTGATATTTTGCAAGATCCTGATATAATTTATTTACTGTGTTTTTGTTCTTAGCCCAGTTAACAGATACATTCCAGTTTAAACCGTTTTGAGATTTAAGTACCTGTCCGTTAAGTTCTAATTCAACTCCTTTATTTTCAATTTCACCAGCATTAATCATAACTGCATCGTAACCAGCTCCATCGCTGATGTCAACTTCCATAATCTGGTCTTTTGTAACTTTGTCGTAATAGGTCGCATTAATCCCAATACGGTTATTGAAAAGGTTGGCTTCTAATCCAATTTCCGTTGAAATAACTTTTTCTGGTTTTAATCCGGTCGGCGGCAAGGTTGTTGGCAGATTAAACGGAGTTGTTCCGTTGTAAGGATCACCGGAAGAGTAGGTTAATGACAATTCATAAGGATTGGTTGCGTTACCTACCTGGGCCCAACTTGCTCTAAGTTTTAAGAACGATAAGGTATTGGATTTAATTGGTAATGATTCTGTTACCAGCCAGCTTGTTGTTACAGAAGGGTAAAAGAATGACCAACTGTCGGCAGGAAGAGTGGAACTCCAGTCATTTCGTCCGGTTACATCTAAATACACCCAGCCTTTGTAATCAAAAGAAGCTTGTCCAAATACAGAGTTTGAACGTAATTGGCTGTCGAATTGAGATACGCTTGGGTTTCCGTTTACGTTACCAATGGTGAACAGATCGGGTACAGTAAGAGAACTGGCCGAGAAAGTAGAATAATGGCGGTTGTAGTCACGGTAATTTGCACCAAGGCTACCGTTAAAGCCAATATCCTGGGTAATATTTTTGTTAAAGCTGAAAATCAAATCGGCGTTTAATTCGTGCTGGAAATTCTGAGACTGGGAGAATTCTCCACCAGCCTGCACTCCATTGGAACCATCCGCAGCGACCCGTTTGGTGAATAAGTGGAACCAGTCAACACCTACGCGTCCCATAACGCTCACCCAGTCTGCTAATTTATAATCCAACGAAATATTTCCGTAAATTCGATCTTTTTGCATCGCATTGGTAATTTTATTTACGGTCCAGTAGGGGTTGTTATGGTAGTTGGAATTCCAGTTATACGGGTTCCCGTCAACATTGTATGTATCCCAGTTTTCTTTTAGAGCAGTCATATCGACCTGACGTCCAAACCATCCCCCGATTGATTGCATAACATTACTGGCCGTGTAGCCTTGTCCGGGAAGATTGTCGGATTTAGATTGAGTGTAAGTAACCGTTCCCTGTGCTCTGAATTTCTTGTTGGGGCTTATTGCTCCGCTTATGCTGGCAGTTGTCATATCCAGATCGGTGTTGGGAATAGTTCCGGTAATGTCTTGCCTTGAAAGAAATAAACGTGAGTTTCCTTTTTCAGAAGAGTTCTGAATTGAAACACTATTATCGTAGGTTACTCCAGTGCGGAAAAAATCTTTTACATTGTCCGGATGTGAAATCCAGTCTGTTTGTTTGTACCCACCATTCTCATAAGGGCTGTCAAATTGGGAGAGCTTTAGTCCAATGTCAAGTCGGGGGCCCCACGATTCATCCATATAATCATAAACACCACCTCCGGAACCATCAATATATTTAAATCCATACAGGTCAGACCAGTCTTGATAGGATAAATCAGTTTCAGCATTGTTATAATAATACTCTGAAGCAGAATACCCCTGCCCATATTTATTTTGGTAGTTCGGAATAACATAGGCATCGCTGAATGTTACACTTGAATTGAACTCCATTTTAAAACCTTGTCCTTGTGCTTTCTTGGTAGTAATAAGGATTACCCCGTTAGCTGCATTCATTCCATAAAGTGCCGCTGCATTAGCCCCTTTCAGCACCGTAATTGACTCAACATTTTCTGAAGCCAAATCGGCAGCTCCGTTACCAAAGTCAACTCCTCCCCATTGGTCAACCTCCGAAGAATAGTTACTAATAGGAACCCCGTCGACTACAAACATTGGCTGGTTATTGGTAAATGAGCTGTTTCCCCGAATAGTGATACGAGATGATCCGCCAATGGCGCCTGTTGAACTTGTGACTTGAACACCGGCAACTTTTCCCGAAAGACTGTTTACAATGTTTGGATCTTTAGCTTTTGAAATATCATCTCCTGAGATTTCCTGTACAGCATATCCTAATGCCTTTTTTTCTCTCGAAATTCCCAGGGCTGTTACTACAACCTCATCAACTGAAATATTGTTCGGTTGCAATGTCGCATTAATAATTGTTTGTCCGTTGATTTCAATTTCCAGTTTTTCCATTCCCACAAAGGAGAAAACAAGAATTTGTGCAGTACTGGGAACTTGTAATTTGTATTTCCCGTCAATATCGGTTATTGTCCCCAGTGTAGTTCCTTTAACTAAAACTGAAACCCCTGGGATTCCCAGACCTTCGTTAGAAGATGTTACAGTACCTGTTATTTCGTTGGTCTGACCTTTTGAAAGGCTGACAACAAAAAGCAGATATAAAAAAAATAACGCTACTTTTTTCATAGAAATAATTTTAATGATTTGTAATTTAGTTTCGTTCTTTTTGTATTGTTTTTCGTTTGAAATATATCAAAAAGACGATAATTCTCCCCCTTTTTTGTCTATTTGCAATTATAGGTATTTAGGGGGAGTATTTGGTATGATTAAAATCATTAATTATTTTATTTTTTTTTTGTATCAATTTTTTGAATATGCTCCAGAGAGGTTAATTTAAGGAGTTTTAGACAGGAGGGGGACGTTGTTGGTTTTTCTGCTTTTTTACTTCATACTAACGGATTGTTTCATGGATACAGGGAAGTGCTATTCTTTTGGTTTTGATTATTAATGTTTTGAGGAAAGTGGTACTGCTGCTTATTCATCTTTTTTGCAGTCAATTCTTTCTTTTAAGAAAAAATTAACATTTGTCTGTTGATGATTATTAATCAAAAATTAATGTTTTATTCATTGAACTATTTTTTAGGTAAGGGGGTGGGGGTTATTTTGAGAAATCAAGAGGTTTTGAGGTTTTAGTCTGGTTGTTTTGTTCATTGGTAGAAATGCAAGGAACGGGCACGTGATAGTTTATCACGTGTTTAAGTCACTCATTATACTTGTTGTTGTGAGTAACATTTGTGACACACGACAGCAGGTTTTGATGGTAAAATAGAATAGCAGGGCATCTCCGGAGTACCATATTTTTTTAATAGTACCGTAAATTATTTGCTCCGATAAAAGTAACCTGGTTTTATAAATTTATTATTCCTTCTGAAAATCGCCGAACTCTGGCTTAAACAAGCTGTTTTTGCACAATAACCGTTTTGTTTCCGACGCCCATGATAACTTTGGTGGTAGTTTCAATAAATAACCCAGTTTCTACGAGGCCGGGAATGCTTTTTAGTTTTATCTCCAGGTTTGTCAGGTTGGTTTGGTTGGAAATATCGATATCGAGAATATAATTTTGTTCATCGGTTTGAAAAACAGAACCATTTATTTTCCGTAATACCGGTTTGAGATTTAGTTCTCCTAACTCTTCTTCTATTTTTGAAGCTGCAAAAGGAATAATCTCCACCGGCAACTTAAATTTGCCAAGTCGTTTTACCTGTTTGCCAGAGTCGGCGATAATTACATTCATTTTGGAGTTATAAGCCAGAATCTTTTCACGAAGTAGGGCACCTCCTCCCCCTTTTATTAATCGGAGATAAGGATCAAATTCGTCGGCACCGTCAATGTTTATGTCAATCTTTTTGATCTCGCTGAATTCTTTTAACGGAATACCGCTTTCAATAGCCAGGAGCCTTGTGTTTTCAGAGGAAGGAATTCCAACAATTGTTAGGCCGGCGGCAACTCTTTTTCCTAGTTCTTTTACCATGTATGCAGCGGTAGAGCCCGAACCAAGACCTACAACCATTCCGTTTTCAACTAATTTTGCAGCTTCTTTAGCGGCTAGTTCTTTTTCTTTTTCGTAATTCATGTTGCGGAATTATCTTATTGATTGATAAAACGATTTAAATTTCCTGCAAAAATAGAATTAACCTTTTAATATGTAAGCATTTTTTTGAGCTGTTAACGCCAGTTCGGTGGCAAGGAAACAATGTGCCTGTGTCATGGCGGTTTCTGTGCGGTTGTTTACATCATTTACAAGTTGCTCTCCGTAAGGCATATAAACATTAGAGCAGTTGTAATATTTTGTTTCTTTTTGATTCACCAGAAAGAGGTGATTTCCTCCTTCGCGTCCGGCAATATCAATATATTTTCGCATTTCAATGTAGCCCTCAGTTCCCAGGATGAAGGTTCGTCCGTCTCCCCAGGTATCCAGCCCTTCTGGAGTAAACCAGTCAATACGGATATAACCTGTAGCATGGTCGCTGCGCACATTCATATCGCCAAAATCCATGTATTGAGGATATTCGGGATTACCAAAATTCCCTATCTGGGAAAGTGCCACTTCAGCTTGTATTGAATTAGTATAGAATAGAAATTGGTCGCACTGGTGTGAGCCGATATCACATAGAATGCCTCCAGCCTTTTCCGGATGGAAAAACCAATCAGGGCGTGTTTCCGGGCGCATCCGGTGTGGTCCAAGTCCAATGGTTTGTACTACTTTACCGATAGCTCCGGACTGAACCAATTCTCCCGCTTTTACTGAAGCCGGATTCCCCAAACGCTCGCTATACATAATGGAGTAAATCCGGTTCGTTGCTTTTTGAACTTTCTTGACCTCGTAAAACTGGTTAAAAGTAACAATGCCGGGTTTGTCGGTCATGTAATCTTTACCTGCTTTCATTGCCCGAATTCCAAGAGGGGCTCTTTCAATGGGAATGCCGGCACTGGCAATGAGTTGAATGGAATCATCTTCAAGGATTTCCTTTTCGCTTTTGGCTATTTTTACATCCGGGTAAAGTTTGGTAAATGCCGGTAGTAGTTCCGGCTCCCGAGAGTAAACGGCAACTAATTTTCCGCCCCCACCAATAAGTGCGCTAACCATTCCGTAAATATGGCCGTGGTTGACTCCTATTACCGAAAAGCGAATAGATTCTTTTGGTGCAGAACGTTTTTCCGGGTTTAGTATAATTTCTTCGGGGCGCAAGGTCTCGTGTAGATTACGGCCCAATAATCCAGCCGGTAAAAACGAAGCTGCTGTAATTCCGCTGGCAGAAGTCAACGATTTTTGTAAGAAATTTCGTCTGTTTAAGTTCATTTTGTGTGGTTTTAAGTTATTCAGATTCTTAATAAATTAATGTGTGAGGTTTTTAATTTCGTCATCATTCAATGCCCTGTTAAAAACGGCCAGGCCTCCGATTAGTCCTTTAAAGAAATTTCCCATTCCGTTTTTTAGCAGTACTGAACCAACGGTAAAATCTGAGCCATTGTTTCCTATTCCATCCGGAAAATAATAGGGGTTTTTGCTTTGTGTGAGTCCGTTCGGATATCCTTCAAAACCTTTTGTGTTGTTAATTAATTCAGGTTTACGTGGTTCAAAATTACCGTTCAAAAAGGATTTTATGTTTTGCCCGTCGTAAGTAAATGCAACGCAGCACCACTCATTTACAGGAACTTTTTGTTTGCTTGCTGAATAATCGATAGAGTAGGGGAAGGGAGGCGTTGGTTTACCGGTTTTTGAAATATGCCCGCAAACCTGGTTTCCGCCATTGTAATAGGGCAACGAAACAAACAACCCATATTGTCTTTTCCCACCATCGGCGTATTCATTCCACATTCCGCCAATAAAACCGGTTTGTTCTCCGGTCCACTTTATCCAGGCAATTACGGTTACTCCCTGGTTTTTGCCGTAAATATTTAAGTCGCTTGTTTTTGTGTTGGCCAGGTTCAAAAAATTTGTTCCGTCGAGTCGAATGGAGTAGCCGGAAACGGGCCCTTCGTGAATCCGTTCAACTTTCCCATTTCCTTCTTTTAATGGAAATGTGTATGTGCCAATGGCCTTTCTGTCTCTTCCTGGCTTTTCAGTAAATTTCCATAATGCAATACATCCTTCTGTTGAGGTGATTTTATTAGTTAATTCCAAGTTTTGCGCTTCAGATTCCGATAGGAAACACATCGGCAGTATAAGAAGCATAATTATTTTTGAGAAAATCTGATTGTTCATAAAGAGCGCCCGTTGGTTTATTTAATTTTTATGGTTCCGTTTTTATATAGGTCTAATGCCAGCTTTAAAATAGTCTGAATATTTTTCAAAGGCAAATCTTTATTTGGTTTTACTCTGAAAATTTTCATTCGGGTACGACTTCCCGTTTCCAGCGCCGGGTGATTGAGATATTTTCCTTCAACGAGAAGAATGTAGGGCTCATCGTGTTTTTTATCGATCCATAAATAGCAAAATGTCTTTTTTTTGAAACAGAAACAAGGCATACCATATTTAATGGTTTCTATTATGTTGGAGTCCTGGTTGAGGATAATGCTTCTCAATGTTAGCAAGCAGCTTTTGCTTGGTTCTGTCTGTCTGAAATAAAAGTCTAGTGTTTTTTCCATCTTTGGTGTCTTTCCGGAGGTGTTGCTTTTTTGTCCGACATTACTTTTCTTTTTTGGCGGGCAATGTATAATGTCCCAATAACAAAAATAGGCACTTTGGTAAATAGCAGGATAAAAGCGAGAACAGGAAAGAAAAAAGAAAGAATTACGGCAATAAAACCGTTTACCATGTCGAGATTGCACATGGTTTGAAAGCGCTTTTTTCCTTCGCCGCTCAAACTCTCGTTATCTATAAATCCTTTTTGGAGTACTGAATAATCCCAAATAAAATTTTGCAATACAGTTACTAGCAGAATGTTTAGGCTGTAAAGAAATATAGCGGGACTATCGGCGAAATGAGAACTCAAAACAGTGGTTGTAAAAGGAAGCGTCACTATTGTAAATAACCAGACGATATTTAATGTTAGCAGCCTTTCATCCATTTTTTTGATATAAATAAAAAATCGTGGTGAGTTTTCCAGAAACCGGCAATATTGATAAAAGACAGTGTGAATGCCAGAATATTTTTCCATGGTAGTGTTAAATCGCGGAAAGATAAATGTGTTTCGGAGGGGATTTCCAATTTTAAATTCAGAGCCAGTAATGTTATGGCTATGGCAACAACTGCATCGCCAAAGAACAACACCCGCTCAAAGGCAATTTCTTTTTTAAACGCATCTTTTTTCATTTGTATCTCTTTTAGGGCGAAGGTTGTAAAAAGAGTGTTTTTCAAAAATAGGAAAAATGATGATTTGTGTGTGTGTTTTGCATTTCTTTCATTTGGGGAAAAAGAAAAGGAAAAAGAAAACCCCGGTCAACTGACCAGGGTCTTCGTTTAGTTTATAGTAAAATGGATTAGAAAATGGTCTATTCTTCTTCCTGTTCAGCTTCGTAAGCTTTCAACAGTTCGTCCTGTACATCAGCAGGAACTTTTTCGTATCCGTCGAAGTTCATGCTAAATACGCCGCGTCCTCCGGTAACAGAACTTAATGATGTGGTGTATTTATTCATTTCTTTTAACGGAACTTTTGCGGTAATTTTTTCCATTCCTTTTTCAGAGCCCATACCCATAATCATGGCACGGCGTCCTTGGAGGTCACTCATTACGTCACCCATCCTGTCGGAAGGAACCCAAACGTTAAGGTCGTAAATAGGTTCCAGAATTTTTGGGCCTGCATTTTTAAATGCCTGGCTAAATGCGTTGCGACCTGCCAGTTTAAATGAAATTTCATTGGAATCAACCGGGTGCATTTTTCCATCGTATACATAAACACGAATATCGCGTGCATATGAACCGGTAAGTGGTCCCTCCTCCATTTTTTCCATAATCCCTTTCAGAATTGCAGGCATAAAACGGGCATCGATGGAACCTCCTACAATACAGTTGCAGTAGATTAATTTTCCACCCCACTGAAGTTTGTGTTCTTCAACGGCGCGAACGGAAAGTTTTTGTTCTTTGTCGCCAAATTTAAACATCGATTTTGGTTCGCTTCCGTCTTCGTATGGCTCAATAATGAGGTGAACTTCACCAAACTGACCGGCACCTCCCGATTGTTTTTTATGGCGATAATCTGCCTGTGCTGGTTTGGTAATGGTTTCCCGATACGGAATTTTGGGTTGGAGGTAATTTACTGGAATTTTATGTACATTGTCAAAATACCATTTTAATACATTAATATGGTATTCACCTTGGCAGTGTACGAGTAGTTGTTTTAGTTCTTTTGAATACTCAACAACAAATGTTGGGTCTTCATATTTTAGTTTACTCAGAACTTCACCTACTTTTTCATCGTCAGAATCATTTTCAGCTTTTACAGCTACTGTGTGTCTTGACGATGGGAATATGATAGGTTCAAATTTTGTGTCTGCTTCTTTTGTTGTAAGTGTCTGGTTAAATTTAGTTTCTTTTAGTTTTACGGTACATCCAAGATCGCCGGCAACTAATTCATCTACTTTTTCGCGATTTTTACCTGCCGCAACAAATACCTGCGACAAGCGCTCTTTGTTCCCGCTTTTACTGTTGATTAAATCCTGTCCTTCCTGAATTTTCCCGGACATTACTTTGAAATAGGTAATTTCTCCAACATGAGACTCAACTGTAGTTTTGAAAACAAATAAACTCGGAGGCTCCGATTCATCCATTTTAACAGTTTTTCCACTAACCACTCCGCGCATTTCTCTTTCGTTTGGCGCAGGTGCGATGTTGGCAATAAACTCTAGTAAACGGCCAACACCCATGCCTTTTTTAGCAGTGGTGCAGAATACCGGGTATAAATCGCGTTGGAGCATTCCCAGTTTCATGCCTTTGCGCATTTCGTCTTCAGTTAAGCTGCCTTTTTCGAAATACAGTTCCATTAGTGCCTCTTCATTTTCAGCAGCCATTTCAACGAGCTCGTTGTGCAGTTCTTCTGCTCTTTCAATTTCGGAATCGGGAATGTCAAGGATTTGAGTTTCTCCCTTATCGTTGAATTTGTACATTTTCATTTTTAGTACATCAACGATAGACGAGAAATTCGGGCCGGCGTCAACCGGATATTGTACAATTGTTACTTTATTTCCAAATACAGATTTACATGATTCAAGTGCAGTCTCGAAGTTTGAATTATCGTGGTCGAGCTGATTAAAAACAAAAACCATTGGAGAGTCCATTGCTTCTGCATGGCGGCCTGCTGCTTCTGTTCCGGCTTCAACGCCATTCGTGGCATTTATTACCATTAAACTCAGGTCGGTAACATTTAACGATGAAACAACTCCTCCGCATAAATCGTCCATTCCCGGTGTGTCGAGAATATTGATTTTTTTGCCATTCTTTTCGGCATATAATAAAGTCGGCAATACTGAGTTGCCGTAATCCTGCTCGATATCAGTGTAGTCGGAAACGGTGTTTTTTGCGGTCACATCACCTTTTCTGTTAATTACTCCACCCTCGAAAAGCATAGCTTCTGCAAGGGTGGTTTTCCCACTGCCAGCATTACCCAATAATGCAATGTTTCGAATTTGATTTGTTTTATAAACTTTCACGTGTATATGTTTTAGTTAATATTTTGAATATTTAGTTTCTTAATTGGTCTAAGTTTCCGGAATGCTTTCAAAGTTCATTCCCGATTTCTGAAATCTGAATTTATTGTATGGAGAATTTTATTCCCTTTCCCTTCCTTTTTTTGCATTTTTATTAAAAAGGTCACCAAAATTAGTAATAATTTATTAACAATCAAGAACCGTTAAATTGATAGTAAATGTTATACAACCTTATTTTTTTTTATTCAATTTTTAAGCCTTTGTTTTTCAGTATATTAAATATTCTTTTGAATTTTTGGTATGTTGCTTAAGTGTTTTATTTTTAGTGTTTTGTGTGTGTTGTTGTGTTTGAAGTTTTAAAAAATGTGAAAAAAAAATTTCACTCTTTTTAAAAACTTTTGTTAAAGAATAGAAGTTGATGATTCACTGTTTATTTGTGAATTAATTTAGACTGAATAAAAAAAATAATAAAAATTGTTTGTAAAGTAAAATAATCATTTACATTTGCAGAGTGTGATAAAAGTCACAAAACAATGAAGCAAAATTCTTCTGACATAGTAATAAACCGAATGACATGTATGATGATGTGTATGTGTTGTAATGTTTATGATTTGCAGAAGGAAACAAAAATATAAAAGCGTATAATATTTAATAATTATAGCCCTTCTGCAGTCCGCAGAGGGGCTTTTTATTTTAATTATGGTTGAATTGACAAAAATTGGAACGGAAAATACAATCGAAAAACGGGAACAGTTTCTTGCCGGGCTTTTAAATAACAGAAAAGAAGAAGGTGTTTTATTAACAACCTGTAACCGTGTTGAATGGTACTCAGGTAAGGGAATAATTCCTGATGAAATTGTACAACATCTTTTTAGAGTGGTTTCAGGATTGGAATCAGCAATCGTTGGTGAAACAGCAATTGTGAACCAGGTTAAACAAGCCTATCTCGAGGCTGCTGAAAAGACAGTACTTGATAAAAGTTTACACAAGTTATTTCAAACAGCTTTATTTGTGGGTAAACGGGTGAGGCGCGAAACCGGGATCTCACGCGGTGCCATGTCTCACAGTCAGGCAGCAGTTCAACTTCTTTTTCATGAAATAGAGCATGTAAATGATGTAAATATTACTGTAATTGGTGTTAATGCCTTGAATGAGAAAATTATTAAATTTCTTATAAATAAAGGTGCCGAAACAATTTTTATTGGAAACCGCACCTATGAAAAAGCACACAAACTTGCCGGGAAATATAATGCAACTGCTTTGCGTTTTGAATCGTTGCCGGAGATTTTGGAGAAAACAGATGTTCTGATTTCTGCCACTGCCGCACCTCATTTTATTTTGAAACGAGAAAAGTTCAGTCCGACAAGGAAAATGTATATCCTTGATTTGGCTGTGCCCCGCGATATAGAACCATCGATAGGCGAGCTACCAAACATTTCGCTTTACGATATTGAAACCATAGAAAAACACATTCAGAAAAATGTTCAAGAGCGTTCTGAGAAGGTTTCACTGGCAGAAGAGATAATACAAAACGAAGTCAGGTTGTTTTCTAAAACTAATAAAAGTGGGAAGTGAGGAAAAGTACATAAAAATGAAAGAAAAAGGTATCCGAAGTATTGTGAAAACTATCTCGTGGCGAGCAGTGGGAACGTTTGATACCATTGTTATTTCGTGGATAATTGTAGGAAATGTGAATTTTGCTATAACCATTGGCGGGGTTGAATTGTTTACAAAAATGGCACTTTACTTTCTGCACGAAAGAGCCTGGAATAAAAGCAATTTCGGAAGAATTGAAGAAACGCCGGTTGACTATGAAATTTAAAAAAAATATAATGAAAAAGAATTTTCTGCCTATTTCCTTAAATATTGAAGGGCAAAAAATCTTGATTATCGGAGGTGGAAGCGACGCCTTTAAAAAACTAAAAATATTGCAGCGTTTTGGTGCTGATGTTGAAATTCTTGCACTTAATGTTTGCGACGAAATTCGTAATAGTGGTGTGAAATACTTTGAAAGAGCTTATCATAAAGAGGTTTTACAAGGTTACCTTATGCTGTATTCATGTACGAATAATCATGAGCTGGATAAACAAATTCTTGCCGATGGAAAAGAAATGGGGGTTTTGGTAAATATCCATGATAAACCCGAGTTGTGTCAGTTTGTTTCTCCGGCCATTTATAAAAACGGAAAAATAACCGTTGCAGTAGGTTCAAACGGTGAAGATGTGTATGAATCTATTCGACTTCGAAATAAAATCAGTGAATTTCTAACCGATAATTTTCATAAAAATTAAGATGAGTTTAAAATCGAATCCACTAAATGAAAAGCAAAAAGTTGCTTTAAATGAATTGGTGAAAGATGTTACAGCCGAACAGATTATTTGGCTGAATGGGTTTCTGGAAGGCCGGATGGCAGGATTGAATGGTGGAGCCGTACAGGTAGAAGCAGCAGTTACAGAAACTGTTGTACAGACCACAACGGTTGCAAATCTTACTATATTATTTGGTACCGAAACCGGAAATGCCGAAGAAATTACTAATAAACTGGCTGAAAAAGCAAAGTTTAAAAACATTGCAGTTAACGTGGTAAGTATGTATGATTATGATCCGAAGAAACTGAAGGATGAAGAAAATGTTGCAATAATAGTAAGCACGCACGGAGAGGGAGAGCCGCCCGATATGGCAGAAGAGTTTCATAAATTTGTTACCGGTAAAAGGCTTCCAAAGCTTGAAAATGTAAGTTTTTCCGTTTTGGCCCTGGGTGATAAAACATATCGGAATTTCTGTCAAACCGGAGAAGAAATATACAATGCAATTAAAAAGAGTGGAGCCTTTCCTATAACCCCGATTGTAAAATGCGATGTGGATTATGAAGTTCCGGCAGAAGTTTGGATGAATAACCTGCTATTAAATTTAACTCCGGCTGAAACAACTACCACAGTTGAAACCGCGGTAGAAGAAACAACGATTGTTACAACATCATCGCCAGTGGAAATGCCTGTTTCTGAGTATTCAAAAAAGAATCCATTTTCAGCTACTGTGCTCGATAAAATTAGAATTACCGGCAGTGGATCCGATAAAGAAGTATATCACTTAGAACTTTCGCTTGAAGGTTCCGGGCTTACTTATGAACCCGGCGATTCTGTTGGGATATTTACCAAAAACCCACCGGAACTGGTTGAACAGGTTCTTCATATAACGGGTTTCGATCCTGAAAAAATGGTTTCGTTTGGAGGAGAGGAAGTGTCGCTGCTAAATGCTCTTACTTATCATTATGAAATTACGGTAATTACATTTGATATCTTGCAGAAATATTACGAGCGCACAAAAAATCCGGAACTTAAAAAAATTCTCGATAATGATGAAAAACTCGATGAATATCTTTATGGAAGCGATTTGCTTGATTTACTTGAAGATTTTCCTTTTAACTGGAATGTAAACAAGCTGATAGAGATTTTGCGGCCGTTACCTTCGCGTTTGTATTCCATATCATCAAGTATGGAAAGCGTTGGCGACGAAGTCCACATTACGGTTTCAGTGGTGAATTTTGAAAAGAAAAAACGCCAGCGTTACGGAGCCTGCTCTTCTAATCTTGCTGATTTTATTGACCAGGACGATAAAATTCCTATTTATATTGAAAAGAATCCCGGGTTTAGATTGCCGGCAAATGGCGCTAAAATTATAATGGTTGGAGCAGGAACAGGAATTGCCCCCTACCGCGCTTTTATGCAGCAACGCGAAAGTATGGGTATGAAAGGAAATACCTGGTTATTTTTTGGTGACCGTCGTTTTCAGTCCGACTTCTTATATCAAACTGAATGGCAAAAGTTGTTGGAAAAGAAACTGCTGGAAAGAATGGATGTGGCCTTCTCCAGAGATCAGGAAGAAAAGATTTATGTTCAGCATAAATTAAAGGAAAATCAAAAAGAAATTTATAACTGGATAGAGAGCGGAGCACATTTTTATCTCTGTGGCGATCGTAAAAATATGGCCAATGATGTTACGAAAACTTTTTTGGAAATTATACGCACCGAAGGAGGAATAAGTGAAGAACAAGCCGAGAAATATCTAAAACAATTAAAAAAAGAAAAGCGGTTTCAATCCGATGTATATTAACTAATAACTACTAAAGATCCGTATTTGCCTGGAATAACCTTTAACTCAGATTGTCTTTTTTTCAGGTAAACAGTTCGGGCGCTTTTACGATTTTATAAACTAAAGAATTAATCATGAGTGAATCGATTAAATGGGAAGAACTATCTGAAGTTGAAAAAATAAAATTTGACAGTAATTACTTGCGCGGGACTTTACTTGAAAGTTTGTCCGACCCTATTACCGGGGCAATCCATGCAGATGACACGCAGGTTTCAAAATTTCATGGTATTTACCAGCAAACCGACCGTGACACAGATAAGGAACGTAAACACCAGAAACTTGAACCTGCCTATTCGTTTTTAATTCGGGTGCGAATGCCGGGAGGGACAGTAAATCCGCAACAGTGGTTACAAATGGACACACTGTCCGATGAATACGCTAATGGAACATTAAAATTAACTACCCGTCAGACATTTCAGTTGCATGGTGTGCTCAAGAAAAATCTGAAAGGAACGATTCAGAAAATTAACGATCGTTTGCTTGATACCATTGCTGCTTGTGGTGATGTAAACCGGAATGTGATGTGCCATGCAAACCCGGCGGAATCGGAATTTTATCCGGAAATTATTGAGTTGGCTAAAAAAATTGGCGGACATTTGTTACCACAAACCGGCGCTTATCATGAAATATGGCTCGACAAGCAATTGATTGCCGACAGTAAAACAGAAGTGGAACCGCTTTATGGTGATCGTTATCTACCTCGTAAATTTAAAATCGGGATTGTAATCCCGCCGCAAAACGACAGCGATGTTTTTTCGCAGGATTTGGGTTTTATTACCATTGTTGAAAATGGGCAAATTGTAGGGTACAATGTTGTTGTTGGTGGTGGTTTGGGCTCTACTTTCGGGAAAGCTGAAACCTACCCGCGAACCGGAAATGTAATTGGGTTTTGTAACCCGGAACAGGTTATTGATGTGGCCGAAACAGTTATGCTTGTGCAGCGTGATAATGGCGATCGTAAAAACCGGAAACAGGCGCGTATGAAATATACCATCGACCGGCTTGGTCTTGATTGGTTTGTAGCCGAAGTGGAAAAACGTTTAGGTTTCTCATTCGAAAAAGCAAGACCGTTTAAATTTACCCGAACCGGCGATAATTTTGGCTGGAAAAAAGGAACAGACAACAAATGGCACCTTACCTATTTTGTAGAAGGTGGCCGTGTGAAAGATACAGAAGGAAGCGAATTAAAAACTGCACTTCGAGAAATCGCTAAAATTAGCGACGGGAATTTTATTCTTACGGGAAACCAGAACTTAATAATAGCCGGTGTTTCTGAAAAAGTAAAAAAGCAAGTAACCACAATTCTTGAAAAATACAATGTTTCGCCCAACGGAATTTCAGGTTTGCGAAAAAATTCGATTGCCTGCGTGGCTTTGC
Source organism: uncultured Draconibacterium sp. (assembly GCA_963677235.2). Classification (GTDB taxonomy): domain Bacteria; phylum Bacteroidota; class Bacteroidia; order Bacteroidales; family Prolixibacteraceae; genus Draconibacterium. The sequence continues at coordinate 1,200,124 of CAXXPP010000001.1, forward strand.
CAACTTGTCCGCTGGCGTTTGCCGAAGCAGAACGTTATTTGCCAACCCTGGTTTCAAAAATTGAAACAATTCTTGAAAAGTATAATTTATTAAAAGAAGAAATTGTTATTCGTATGACAGGCTGCCCTAACGGTTGCGGACGCCCGTATCTTGCAGAAATTGGTCTGATAGGGAAATCTCCCGGGTATTATAATCTTTATCTGGGAGGAAGTTTTACTGGTTCGCGTCTCAATAATTTGTACAAAGAAACCATTCCTGAAGAAGAAATCCTGAAGGAACTGGAACCGATTATCAAAGATTTTTCTGAATCCGGGAATAAAGGTGAGCGCTTTGGCGATTTTGTGATTCGCAAAAATTATGTAAAGGAAATTAAAGAGGGTAAAGAATTTAAACATTAAAGAATGGTGCCAACTTTTTTTATAGGACGGAAACTGGAAGGGGAAACAAGAAACTGGCTGATACAGAATGCCGTGGATTTTGAAGAACATCCGCTTATTCATATAGAATTTGTTCAACCTGAAACAGAAAAGTTGGCAGAGCAAAAAAAATATCAAACCCAATTTGTTGTGTCAAGTAAATGGGGCGCTAAATGGTTGGTGCAGAATTTGTCAAAAGTAAATTTTTCGGGCTCCGACCAGGTTTTTTGCCTTTCTGAAAAACAAAAAGAAATTCTGAAGTTGGCAACAAAAAATGTATTTGTTTCTAAAATGAAAAATTCAGCATCACTGGTAAAATTGGTAATGGAAAAAAACACATCAGAAACGGTTGTTTTTCTTCATGGAAATAAAACTCAGGATAGTACTTTTTCCAAACTAAATGCAGCGGGAATAAGGTTTTTGAATTTGGAGGTGTACAAAAATTCTTTACTCAAAAATAAAATCAACAGGAATTTTGATGTCTATCTGTTTTTTAGTCCAAGTGGTGTTGAAAGTTTCATTGGTGGGGGAAATTCGGTCCTTCCCGATTCAAAAATTGTGGCAATAGGAAAAACAACAGCAACATTTTGCAGGCAATATTTTCAAAATAAAATTTACATCTCTGAGATTCAGGAAGAATTAGCTGTTACTCAATACGCCGTTGAATTGAATAAAGACTTCGAAATCAAATCATAACAAAAAATGGAAGAAGAAAATATACATACTCATCTTTTTAAGCGGGCAAAGAAAGTAATTCCCGGCGGCGTAAATTCGCCAGTCCGGTCGTTTGCAGGAGTTGGTCGGGAGCCGGTTTTTATTCAACGAGCTACAGGAAGTTTTCTTTTTGGAGCCGATGAAAAAAAATATGTGGATTACATCTGCTCCTGGGGCCCCATGATTTTCGGACACGCCTGGCCCCCGGTGGTTGAGGCGGTAAAAAAACAACTGGAACAATCGGCAAGTATTGGCCTTGCAACCGAAAAAGAGGTGGAATTGGCTGAACTTGTGGTTTCAATGGTTCCGGGGATTGAAAAAATGAGGCTGGTAAACTCGGGTACTGAAGCATGTATGACGGCTATCCGGATTGCGAGGGGCACTACCGGGAAACAAAAGTTTATAAAATTTAACGGGTGTTATCATGGTCATGCTGATCCTTTTTTAGTGAAGGCAGGAAGTGGTGCATTAACATTAGGAAATCCCTCAAGTCCCGGGGTTCCGCCTGAAACCGTAAAAGATACACTGGTCGCTGAATTCAATGATTTGGAAAGTGTAAAACAGCTCTTTGAAAATTATCCTGATGAAATTGCCGCCGTAATTGTTGAACCGGTTGCCGGAAATATGGGATGCATTTCTCCTGAAAAAGGTTTTTTGCAGGGACTTCGGGAAATTACGCAACAACATTCGGCTTGTCTTATTTTCGACGAGGTAATGACCGGTTTCCGTCTGGCAGCAGGTGGCGCACAAGAAATTTACAATGTGGAGGCAGATCTTGTTACTTTCGGAAAAATAATAGGTGGCGGTTTTCCGGTTGGCGCCGTGGCAGGTAAAAAAGAGTTGATGGATTGTCTGGCACCTCTGGGGGCGGTTTATCAGGCCGGGACACTTTCTGGAAATCCGGTAGCTACAACGGCCGGAATTGCCATGTTGACCGAATTGAAATCAAAACCGGAGATTTATGATATTTTGGAGCTGAAAGGACAACAGTTGGAAACGGGCCTTACAAGGGTTTTTACAAACGCTGAAATCCCGGTTCATATAAATCGTGTCGGTTCTATGATCAGCCTGTTTTTTGCTGAAAAAGAAGTAAAGACTTTTACAGATGTGCAAAATGCTGATATGAAAGTGTTCGCATCCTTTTTTCACCGGATGCTAAAAAATGGTGTTCATCTTCCACCTTCGGGTTACGAATCATGGTTTCTGGCTACCTCACTCACCGATGATTTGATTGATTTTACCATCGAAGCAGCCGGGAGATCAGTTAAAGAATTATACACTCAAAAAGAAAATTATGGCTAAAAGAATATCAATATTGGGTTGTGGCTGGCTTGGGACAGCGCTTGGAAGAAGGTTAATGTCAAAAGGATATATCGTTAAAGGATCGACAGCTACACTGGAAAGCTATGTGAATCTGGAGTTTACCGGTGTTCAGGCCTACCATATTCGTGTTGAGCCAGATTCCCTGACTGTTGATTACAACAGCTTTTTTAATACCGATGTTTTGGTTTGCTCTCTGCCACCGGCGAGAAGTGAAAAGGTTGTGGAAGATTTTCCAAAGCAAATAGAGCAAATTGCACGGCAGATTCAAAAGATGGAAATACCCAAAGTAATTTTTATTTCATCAACTTCGGTTTACGAATCTAAAAATGAGGTAGTAAGGGAGGGAGATGAAGGGGTGCCAGAGAAATTGAGCGGGCAGGCTTTGCTAAAAGCAGAAGAAGTGCTTCTGAAATTGCCGGAAGCTCAGACCACAACTATCCGTTTTGGCGGACTGATTGGAGAAAATAGGAACCCTGCACATTTTATGGCCGGAAAAATAAATGTGGCAGCAAATACTCCGGTAAATCTTATTCACCGCGAAGATTGTATGAATATTTTAACACAGATTATTGAGGACGATATTTGGGGCGAAGTATTTAACGCATCTAGTCCCGAACATCCTACAAAAGCTGAGTTTTATGCAAAAGCGGCAAAAATCAGCGAATTGCCTCAACCGGAATTTTCAGATAAAATAGAAAAGTATAAAGTTGTAAACAGTGATAAACTGATAAAAAGGCTCAATTACCAGTTTAAATATCCGAGCCCGATGGATTATTTAAAAGAGGTTGAAGAATGGACGTATCGCATTTGATATCGATTGTTGGCGCAGGTCCGGGCGATCCTGAGTTATTGACTATAAAAGCGCAAAAACGGTTGAACGAAGCCGATGTGGTTTTGTTTGATGCATTGATGGGAAACGAAATGCTGCAACTCGCTAACCGGAACAGTATAAAAAAATATGTAGGAAAACGAAATAATGATGGGCAGGACCAAAGTATTAGGCAGGAAGAGATAAATACGGAGTTCTTGTTTTGGGCGAAAAAGAACAAAAAAGTTGTACGGTTAAAAGCAGGAGACCCCATGATTTTTGGGCGCGGGGCAGAAGAAATCAGATTTTGTAAGGAAAACAATTTAAACTATGAAGTAATTCCGGGAATAACAGCCGGGATTGCAGGAGCTTCGTTATTTTCAGTTCCGCTTACCGAACGCGGCAAAAACAATATGTTGCTGTTTTACACCGGGCAAAATAAAAATGGTGGTTTTTCTGAAATTGATTCTGTAGCAAAAATTATTCAAACCGGTTCTCCTGTGCTAATATACATGGGACTTGGAAATTTGCCCGAACTATCAGAGCAACTGCAGAAATCAGGAATTGAAGCTTCAACACCGGTACAGATACAAAGTAAAATTTCGCAGCATGCACAGAAAAATTACTCAACAAACCTTGGAGAGGTTGAATCTTTCCTGCAGAATTATAGTCCGGAAACACCATCGGTAATCATTATTGGGAAATATGCAGTTGAGATCTGAATGAAAGAAAAGGTTATAATAGCAACGCGTGGCAGCAGATTGGCAATTCGTCAGTCGGAAATTGTAAAAAGCATTCTGTTGAGGAATTTTCCGGGAATTGTTGTTGAGTTTCTGGAAGTAACTACCCGCGGCGATATTGATCAGAAAACACCGCTTAGCAGTTTCGGAAATACAGGTGTTTTTGTAAAAGGCCTGGAGGAAAAATTATTAAGTGGTGAAGCCGATTTGGCTGTTCACAGTTTAAAAGACGTTCCATCTGTAACGCATCCTGATTTGGTTCTGGCCTCGTTCCCGCAGCGCGAAGATGTACGGGATGTATTGGTTTCAAAAGAGAATATTAATTGGCGCAGTCTTAAATCGGGAAGTGTGATTGGAACCAGCAGCCCGGCCCGGAAAGAGCAGATGAAACTATTGCGACCCGATTTGGTTTTTAAAGATATTCGCGGCAATGTTGATACCCGTGTGCAAAAAGTTTTGGACGGTGAATATGATGCAACCATTCTTGCTGCTGCCGGTTTAAAACGACTGGGATATGAGATTCAGAATGAAAGCTTTTTTTCACTTGACGAAATGATTCCGTCGCCGGGACAAGGAGCATTGGCTATTCAGGTTCACAAGAACAAACAGGATGTATTAGGAATGATGTGTCTCACAAGCAATAAAAATGTTGAGATGCAGATAAAAGCTGAGCGTACTTTTATGGCTAAAATAGGCGGAGGTTGCCGCTTTCCGGTTGCTGCACATGCTGAAATTAAGGATAATAAAATAGTTTTTAGGGCGATGGCATTTAAACCGGGTTTTAAACAAATAGAAAAGATTAAGATAACAACTTCAAAAAAAGAATTACTTGAATGTGCAAAAACGGAAGCACAGAAAATGATTTCAAAATATAATACAACAGAAAATGATTAGACCAGAATTTCCGGCTACAAGGCTACGAAGATTAAGATATAATACCACTGTAAGAGAATTGATTGCAGAAACACAAATTTCAGTAAATGATTTGGTAATGCCGCTGTTTGTTACATTTGGCAAAAATGTAAAACACGAAATTCCTTCCATGCCGGGACAATACCGGTTTTCTGTAGATTTGCTGGTAGAAAAGTGTAAACAACTCTGGAGTAAGAATATTAAGGCAGTACTGCTTTTTGGTATCCCCGAAGAAAAAGATGAACACGGACATGTAGCCGCACACGACCATGGAATTGTACAACAAGCAATTTCAGTACTAAAAAAGGAATTGCCGGAACTGGTATTAATTGCAGATGTGTGTAATTGTGAATATACTACACACGGCCATTGCGGAACAATAATCGATGGTGACGTTGACAATGATATGACGTTGGAAACATTGGCTGCACAATCGGTGTCGCTGGCAAAAGCAGGGGCTGATATAATTGCGCCCAGCGACATGATGGATGGGCGTGTAAAAAGAATTAGAGAAGCTCTGGATAAAGCGGGATTTTACAAAATTCCTGTGCTTGCTTATTCAGCAAAATTTGCTTCGGGATTTTACGGACCATTTCGAGATGCCGCAGATAGTGCTCCTTCCTTTGGTGATCGCCGGACTTACCAGATGGATATTCGGAATGGAAATGAAGCACTCCGCGAAATTGAACAGGATATTGCCGAAGGTGCCGATATGATTATGGTTAAACCGGGAATGGCTTATCTTGATATTGTTGCAAAGGTAAAAGCGTTATTTAATATTCCCATCGCTGTTTATAATGTTAGCGGAGAATATTCCATGTTAAAAGCGGCCGCACAAAATGGATGGGTCGATGAAGACCGGTTGGTAATGGAATCAATGTATGCATTCAAACGTGCCGGAGCCGATTTGATAATTACCTATTGGGCAGAAAAGGTTTCTGACTTAATTTCATAAAAGAACTTAAAAATTGTATTTATAGTTTTATCCGTTGGGAAAGGCCTGAATAATATTTTATTTTTGGTGACTGGAATAAAATTATGCTCAGAATCACCACTTTTTTGCTCATACTTTTGGGGGCCTGCTTTTTAGTATCGGCACAGGAAGAATATGTTTTGAGTGGTAATATAAAAGATGCCGCATCAGGCGAAGATCTTATCGGAGCAACTATTAAAGTAAATAATCTGCAAAATACGGGTACCATTTCTAATGCTTACGGATTTTATTCACTAACACTTGAAAAGGGAAATTATTCGGTAAGCGTGCAGTTTATGGGCTACGAAACAAAAGTTTTTAATCTTGTTCTGGATGGAAATAAAATCATGAATATTGATTTATCCGAAAAAAGTTTTGAGATTGGAAACATTGTCGTAACCGGCGAACGGGCAGACAGAAACATTTCTTCTGTTGAAATGGGAAATGTAAAAATGGTACCTGGGCGTATTGAAAGTATTCCTGTAATTTTTGGTGAACACGATGTTTTTAAAACCATTCAGTTAACTGCCGGTGTGAAACCCGCCGGAGAGGGAAGTTCCGGTTTTTATGTGCGCGGGGGAGGAATTGATCAAAACCTGATTTTACTTGATGAGGCTCCCGTTTACAATGCATCACACTTAATGGGTTTTTTTTCTGTATTTAATTCTGAGTCGTTAAAAGATGCCAATCTGATGAAGGGCTCAATACCAGCCGAATTTGGGGGGCGGGCCTCTTCTGTTTTTGATATTAAAATGAAAGACGGGAACCTGAAAGAATATGGAGCTACCGGAAGTATTGGTTTAATTTCATCGAGTATGACGTTAGAAGGACCGATTCTAAAAGATAAAAGTTCGTTTATTATTAGTGGCCGCCGAACTTACGCCGATATGTTTCTGATATTTTCTAACGATGAAGATGTGAAAAACTCGACCTTGTATTTTTACGATTTAAACCTGAAAACCAACTATAAAATCAACAATAATAACCGTATTTTTCTTTCGGGTTATTTTGGTCGCGATAAATTTAAATATGCCGAGGAATTTGGATTCGACTGGGGAAATAAAACAGGAACACTTCGGTGGAATCATAATTTTAGCGAGAAATTGTTTTCCAATACATCGCTTATTTTTAGCAATTATTCATACAACATTAATATTTACAGGGATATTGATGCAGATATTAATTCTGAAATTCAGGATTGGAATTTGAAACAGGATTTTTCGTTTTACTTGAATACCAAAAACACGGTGAAGTATGGCTGTAATGTTATATATCATAATATTCTACCGGGTAAAATTTCAGTACCACGGGGGTCCATTTATAATCCTCTTGAAATAACACGCCGGAAAGCGATAGAGTCGGCAGCTTATGTTTCCAACCAGCAAACCATTTCAGAGAAATTAAAATTGTACTACGGACTTCGGTTAGCTTTGTTTAGTAATGTTGCGCCCGGTGAGTTTTATGAATTTAACGAAAACGGAGAGCTGGAAAATACAATTGAAAAGAAAGACTTTGAATTTGTAAAAACACAGGGAGGGCTGGAACCTCGTTTGGGAGCAACTTATATTTTGGATGCAGAAAATTCATTCAAAGTTTCGTATAACAGGATTTATCAGTTTTTGCATTTACTTTCCAACTCAACAACAACTACACCGACTGATTTATGGCTACCAAGCAGTAACAATGTAAAACCGCAGATTTCCGACCAGTTTTCGCTGGGGTATTTCAGAAACTTCAAAAACAATGAATTTGAATCTTCTCTGGAAGTTTATTATAAAGATCTGCAAAATCAGATCGATTATAAAAACGGCGCAGATTTGGTTTTTAACTCCACCGTGGAAGCTGAATTGGTTTTTGGAAAGGGATGGGCTTATGGTGCCGAACTTACCGTTAAACGAAACTACGGAAGGATAAATGGCTGGTTAACTTATACTTTGTCGAAAACGATGCGGCAGTTCGACGAAATTAACCAGGGAAACCCTTTCCCAGCGCGTCATGATCGTACGCACGATTTTTCTATTGTTGGAATATACGATATTAACGAAAGGATAAAAGTTTCTGCAACGTGGGTTTACTACACCGGAAATGCTGTGACTTTTCCCAGTGGCCGCTATGAGATTGACGGGCAGATTGTGGAATACTACACTGAAAGAAACGGATACCGGATGCCCGATTATCACCGGCTCGACTTAGGATTGACATGGATTCGGAAAAAAACAAATAAATTTGAATCGAGTTGGAATTTTTCAGTTTATAACGCTTACGCCCGTGAAAACGCATATTATATCGATTTCAGAGAAAGCGAAAAAAATCCTGGAGAAACAGAAGCGGTCCGGTTTTCATTGTTTAAAATTGTTCCGTCGGTAAGTTATAAATTCAAGTTTTAAAATGGTTTGTAATTGATGACAAAATTTATTTTCATAGCACCAATTCTCGTTTTGCTTTTTTCTGGTTGCGAAAAGGTAATAGATGTGGACCTAAATGAAACAAACCCGGTAATTGTAATTGAGGGTATTCTGACTAGTAATCCCGATTCAGCTTATGTGAGAATTTCGAGAACCACCAGTTATTTTGATAATAATCCCCGGGAAGTAGTTGGCGGGGCAATCGTTAAAATTACGGATAATAAGGGTCACGAGTTTGAACTTCATGAAAATGCAGGAATGTATGTTTCAAATTCTGTTTTAACTTATTTCGATACAGAGTATACACTAACGGTAGATGTTGAGGGAACTGTATACAAGTCTTCGTCAACAATTCACCGAACCGTGTATATCGACTCATTATCAGTTGTAGCAAACGACAGTTATTCTGTTTTTATGGATGGTTATAATGTGAATATGTATTTTCATGATCCTCAGGAAGAGAATAACTATTACCGGTTAAAAACATTTGTAAATGGCGAACCGGAAGATGCCCCCGAAGATTTTATTTTTTTTGATGACAACAACACAAACGGTAAATTTGTAGAAGTTCGTATCCGGAGAAAGGTTTATGAAGCTGGCGACACGGTAACCTATGAATTACAAACATTAGACAAGGCGGCCTACGAATATTTTGATGCAATCTCGGAAATTATTGACGATAATTCAGAGGGCACTGCCTCTCCTGCAAATCCAAATCCAAATTTTAGCAGCGGCGCTTTAGGGTACTTCTCTGCGCAAACTTCGAATAAAAAAACAATAATAATAGGATCGAAAAACAAAAGTTTGGAATGATTCGTTTTTTTACAGACTTCTATAATAATAGTTTGTTTTTTTTCAGATATATCCAACAATACGATGTTAAAACTAACTGATATAACCAGCAATACTTTAATATAGTTAACTAAATTTTTAGAAGATGAAAACAAATAAATATTGCCGCAGGATTTTTCCTGTAATTCTGATTCTTATTTCTTCAGTAATTGCTTCTGCCATATGGTTTTTTGAAGAGGGGAAACACTCTTTTTCGTTTTTAACAGACAGGAACGAGGTTTTTAATTTTCTCGGAACAATATTGTTTATTTTTATTCTTCCCGTTGGTATTTTTTATCTGGCCACTGAAAAGGAGCGCTTCAAAAATAACGCGAAAGGTTTTGCTTTAATCGGATTTTTACCATCGCTTATTTTTTTTATTTATATGTTAACTGCCTAAGAAAATCCGTAAACTATCAAGTTCCTGTCTGTTAATTGTAGGAAGTTTATTTTTGCTTAGTTTTTTTATCACAAACCGGCCGGTTTTAAGGGCATCTTCTTCCGACTGAAATGGAATTTTTCCAGGGACAGCAGGAATGAGTTCCTGTTTTATAATTCGTTTTTTACCATTGGAAATAAAATATCCCCAACCGCCACCGTCTGTTTTAAAGGTTTGAACAGTAAAACGTCCTTCGTGAAATTCTGCCACTTCTGATTGTTTCTCCTTTAAAATAAATGAAACAATCAGCGTGGCAACAAAAAATAACAGAATATAATTCTTTTTAATCATTATCTTCCTGTTCCTGGTTGGGATCGAAACACCATAAATCATATAAATAATATCCCGAGCTTCTGCCGGTTACAATATATCCTTTTGACCCGATTGAGAAACCTACAGCTTCTGTGCGTGCAGCACCTTCAAAGCTAGTCCGCTCTTTCCATAAATCCATTTGCGGATCGTATTCCCAGACATTACTTACTAAAGAACCGGTACTCCCGCATGCAATGTATCCTTTTCCATTGATGGTAAAAGAGGAACCATCCATACGTTGAATCGAAGTGTAATCATTGTCGTATTTATCATCTGAATAATTTGAAATATGTCGTTTTTCAGTCCAGTAACCAGTAGAAGGATCAAAAGCCCAAACATCATTTTCGTATGAGGCATTGTTGTATCCAGAGATAATGTATCCGATACCGTCGAGAACAAAAGCAGAAGCATCGCGGCGTTTATCTCCTCCCATACTAATAATACTTTGCCAGCTTTTGGAGGAGGGAGAATAGGCATAAAAATCTTTGTAAAATAAATCATCACAACCTGTACCCACATAACCTTTGTCGTCAATAGCAAAGGCTGCGGCGCCATAGCGTGCATCTCCCGGAAAATCTTCAATTTGAGTCCAGGTTTTAGTGGACGGATCGTATTCATAAAAATCTTTCAAAGCATCCTCTCCGTCGAAACCTGTGCCAATATATCCTTTCCCGTTGATTGTCATACCAACCGCACCGTTACGGGGAGCTCCCGGAAAATCAGGAAGTTGTGCCCAGTAGTCGTTTTCCGGATCATAAACCCAAAAATCATTTAACCTGTCGTCGCCGCTGTAACCTGTACCTATGTAAAATTTAGAATCGATTACAAAACCGACGGCATCACTTCTGGCGATACCATCCAACCCGGATTTTTCCCACCAGTTTCCCATTAGTTCTTCATCATTGTCATCGTCAGAACAAGAACTTAGAACAAGAGAAAGTGCAAAAAGCAAAAGAAGTAAGTAATTAATTTTCATGACTGTTTTTATTATTATTTCATATTTTTTTAATCCTAAAGAGTATAGATTCAAATCACAAACGTATGCCTCAGAACAGTCAGAAAAAAGGAATTTAGACAATTCCCCAATTTGTATAGATAAACACGGGAAATTGTTCTCTGAAACAGGTTTGTGCCTTCGTTTAAGGAGTTCATGGCCGTTAATAAAGATTAAAAAATCGATAAAAGCAGGATTTGTCTATATAAAAACAGGGTTGGTATATATTTTTTTTTCGCGTAGCATTTCTTGCCTTTTTTTGACCTCAAATGGAATATTTGTATGAATAAGATATTTTCACTCTTACTTATTTTAATATTGTTTTTTGCTTGTACCGAAGAGGATGATTTGGGACAGTTTCCTATAGGCAGAAATTTTATCTCGTCGCAAACACATGTAGTGATGGTTGACACTTTTTCGCTTAAACTTTCCACGTTTCTAATTGATTCTATACCCGCGAATTCTCCGGGTAATTTGTTGGTTGGAAGATACAACGATATGTTTTTAGGTAAAGTTAGCTCCACTTCTTTTTTTCAAATGAATAAACCAGGTTACGAAGGAATTAAAGATGAAGCCATTTTTGATTCGCTGACTCTGGTATTGAAGTACGATGGTTTGTCGTATGGAGATACAACAAAAGAACAAACGATTTCTGTTTATGAGGTTTTGGAAGAGATTGAAGAAACTGATAATTCATACATTTATAATACATCGAGGTTTAAAACTGATGAAACGCCGTTAGGAGTTAAGAAGATAATACCAGAGCCCAACACTCGGGATTCTCTGGAAATTAGACTTAACGACGAGCTCGGTAAATCGTTGATGCAAATGATGAAAGACGATGATGATAAAGTTTCCACAGTGGATAAATTTTTGGGATATTTTAAAGGAATTGCGTTGGTTCCGGGAGACGAAGATGCTTCGCTGCTGGGCTTTAATTCCGCCGATTCGCTAATAAATATGGTTTTGTACACCCATATGGTTGGACAAACAAGGACAGAAGCACGCTATCTTTTCCCGATGTATTCGGCCAAAACTTGCTTTAATAATATTACTTCCGACCGTACCGGTACGCCAGTCGAAAATCTTTCGACACAAAGACTAAATATTCCGTCCTCTGAAACAGATGATAAATCATACATTCAGGCAGGTATTGGAATTGTTTCCCGATTGGATTTTACTGGTCTTGAAAAAATTATGGAACTGGAAACCAGAAATATTATGTATAAGGCTGAGTTAATTCTTCGTCCGTACCCAGGCAGCAACAAGCAAATTGATTATCCACAGGAAATTATGCTCTACTCAACCGACAAGTATAACCGATTGGTTTCATCAATTCAGAATGATGATGATGAAACGCTTCTTGCTGATTTTTATTTTGAAGATATGTACCACAAGGATACTCATTACACATTTGATATTACAGATTTTATACTGGGGGAGTTAAGCGACGGATATTTTAATACTGAAAACGGATTGGTAATAGCATTTCCTAATGAAACTTTTCAGAGTTCCGGTCAGCGGTTGGTTTTTGATGCAAGAAAAGGCAATGATTACCGTCCAATGTTAAAATTGTACTTCATTGAGTATGAATAAAAAGCGGGAATGAACAAAGCCGGAATCAGATAAGCAAAAATATGAAACATATATTATTCGGATTATTACTTTTTCTTACATCTGTTGCAGGAGCACAAACCACAGTCTCTCCTTATTCTGTTTTTGGTCCTGGGGAATTACAGACCAAAGGTTTTGGCCGATCGAATTCTATGGGAGGCACCGGGATTGCACTTCAGTCGGGTAGTAACCTGAACAATATTAACCCGGCTTCATACACTGGAATTGATAGTTTACGATTGATTTTTGAATTTGGAGTGAAAGGAAAACTTTATAGTTTAAATTCTTCCGGAAATTCAAGTAGCGGTTACACCGGTAATTTTAATTATATGGCTCTCGGATGGCGTTATACAAACTGGTTAGCAGGTTCTATTGGCGTGGTTCCGTTTAGTAGTATTGGTTACTCAATTTCAAAAGAGAACTATGTTGAGGGAATGAATGAGAAATATACCTCGGAGTATGTAGGCAGTGGTGGTATTAGCCAGGCATATTTCGGTAATGCTGTGAAAATTAGCAAAAATTTGTCTCTGGGTATAAACACCTCTTATCTTTTTGGCTCGTTAACACAGGAGGAAAATCTGATAGGAACTGATGTGGTACCATCATATCAGATAGTTCGCCAGGATTTTTTAAAAAGCTTTTATTTTGATTACGGATTACAATATTCCTTCTTGGTAAGAAAATGGAAGTATTCGCTGGGGATAACATACAATAACCATCAGAATTTGAATTCGAGCCATATTATAAAAGTTTATGATAACAATTTAAACCTTGTTGATTACTTGGAATATAACACCGATTATTTAAAAATCCCGGATAAATTTGGTATAGGAGTTGGGCTTCAAAGTTCCGATCGGTTTAATCTGCTTTTCGATTATAATTTTGAAAAATGGTCGAAGATAGAGTATCCCATTCAGTTGTACGATTTTAAAGATTTGCACCGGTTTTCCATTGGGAGCGAGTTTCGCATCTGGGAATACCGGGTAACAAACCGCAAATTTAAAAATTGGGTTTACAGGCTGGGGCTCAGCTATGAAACTTCGTACCTGAGCTTTGGCAGTAAAACCATTAATAGCAAAAGTATTTCGTTTGGCGCCGGAGTGCCCATTCCTAATCGGATTTCGCACATCGACTGGGGAGTTGAGATTGGCACTGACGGAACACTTTCAAACCAGTTAATAAAAGAAAATTTTGTGCTGTTTCACCTCGGCTTCAACCTCAACGAAATTGCCTTTTTGAGACGTAAGTATGATTAATGTGTTTTATGCTGAATGAAGAATCCTTTGGAAGACAAAGGTTTGTAGTATTTCCGTATTGAAGATACTTTCAGTTTTTTAATGATTTAATAAACTATACGGTATATTCCCCGGAAATACGAAAAGAAGGAGCGAAACTCGCATAAACAGTAATAGTGCAGATGTCTCTCCCTGCTATTATTTATTGGTGCAATATTGGACTATTCGTTTTTTTGTCTTTTCAGGATTTTTACAATACGATTATATAAGATTTCTGATAGATTCCAGTTGTATCCATCGAAATTAGTGGTATTTGTAAATTGAATTACCACTGTATCCATGTCTTTATAATATTTGGCAATACTTTGGTAACCGGGAACCAAACCTGTATGTTCATACTTGTATATTGAGGAATATATTTCCTGCTCCTTTTTATCTTTAAAAACAGAGCCGTCATTTAAAGCCCTTATAAATTTACCCAAATCCTCTGCTGTCGCCAACATTACACCATAATCGTCCGTCTTTAGATCGTTGTCATAGCCAACGTAGTAACCACTCATTACATCATCTAAATTGACGTCGTGAATAGAACCATAGGTGTTTTTAAGATTGAGCGGGTCTAAAACTTCCTCCTTTATGTATTGAAATCTACTTTCACCTGTTACTTTTTCTATGAGTTCAGAAAGTAATAAGTAATTTGTATTACTATATTCATAGTGCTTTCCCGGTTTAAAACTGGCCGGTGAATCAAGTATCAGCTCCAGACGTTCTTTGTTGTTTTGTTTCGGATGAGCCCAATAATTGTGCGTGTCGGTATAATTGGGAATACCACTCCGATGTTGAACTATCATTCTCACGGTAATTTTATCTGCATATTCTATTCGTCCCAAAAGTTCAGGAAAATAATCAGCAAGTGTTTTATCTAATGACAAACGGCCATCATATGCCAATTTAGCTATTGAAACAGCAGTATATAGTTTACTGTTACTGGCAATTTTGAATAATGAATGAGGATCGGCAGGTGTTTTGTTTTCTCTGTTTTTATAACCTGCAGCATAAAATGCAGGTGGTTTCCCATTTTTATCTATATAAACAATGATGCCATCAAATCCATATTTAATGCCCTCATTGAGCTGTTCCTGAACTGTATCAGGCAGTGGTTTTATCCAGGTTCTTACCAAAATCCATGGTACGAAGAACATGGAGGTTATAGTTCCAATAAATAATACGATTCTGATTATTTGTTTTGTTTGTTTTTTTGTCATCGATTCAAATTTTTTCAGGATAATGTACTTTCATAATGCATTCATAACAGTCATTTTTAAACTTTGTTGGATTTCCATTTCATCGGGATGAAGAATGCGGGTTAAATTTATTACTGCAACATCATGGCAATCACAGGGCGGGTCATTTCTAATATTTTCAGATCAAGTTTTAATCCAAGTGGCTCCATTTGTTGCTGGATTGTTTCGTAAATGGGCTTCATTTCGGCAAATGGTACTGTAACCGATTCTCTGGGAGTTGCCCAATGGTTGTTTCGTATCGTTTTATCAGCGCCTGCATCAATTAGCATTTGCACAATTTCAACATGACAAAAGAATGCAGCTGCATGCAGGGCAGTTGAGCCTTCGTTGTTTTTTATGTCAGGATCTGCATTCGCACCAATTAACGCTTTAACAATAGCTGCTTTACCAAAGGTTGCCGCTGTAATTAAAGGTGTTGACCCGCTCATTTGATCTTTCATATTAATATCAGTTCCTGCTTCAATATGTTGTCTGACGATCTCTAAGTTGCCTGATATTATCGCTGCTTGAATGCTCATTTTGGGGGCTTCTGCTTTTGGCTTCCTTTCAGAATTATTATCGAACTCAATGTTATTGTTATTTGCTGATTGCGCACATGCATTCGTTAATAAAAGGAGAATGAGTGAACAGTTTAGTAACATTTTAAAAGAATTAATTTTTAGTGTTTTCATAATTTTGAATTTTAATATTTGACTTTAAATGTTGTTTTACAAAGATGATGTAATCGTACATACATGGCTTAAGAGATATGCAGCCAAATGTGTTAAGTTTGAGTTATGCATAAAAACTATGACGCACAAATACAACATTTGAAGCAAGTGGTTTATTTTACCTCTTCAGTTAGGCCGGGTTACAGTCATTTCTATAAATTTTCTTATTTTCGTTTTAACAAGCGTAAACATGTCGAATACATCAGCCATTTCATCCGACTTTATCAAAAAAGCAGAGGCTATTATTTTGGAAAATATTTCGAATGAACAGTTCGGAGTTTCTGAACTGGCAGAACTGATGAATATGAGTCGTTCCAGTTTACTTCGTAAAATCAAAACACAAACACAGCTTTCAGCTAGCCAGTTTATTCGTCAGGTTCGTATTGAAAAAGGGCTGGAAATGTTGCAGCAAACCGAATTAACAGTTGCGGAGATTTCATACCAGGTAGGTTTTGGAAACACCTCTTATTTTATAAAATGTTTTCGTGAGCACTACGAATATTCACCAGGTGAGGTAAGAAGAGGAATATTGCCAAACGGAAATACAGATATTCCGATTAATGTCTTTAATAAGTACAAATGGTATATGATAACAGCGGCGGGGCTAATAGTTACTATTCTGGCCGTTTTATTTTTCAGTGAAAAACATACCTCTATTTCAGTAATCGAAAAATCGATTGCTGTATTACCTTTTAAAAATGAAAGTAGTGACTCGTTAAACCTGTACTTTGTTAACGGGCTCATGGAATCTACGTTAAATAACCTGCAGAAGATTGGAGACCTGCGTGTTGTTAGTAGAACTTCAGTTGCAAAGTATAGAAATACAGATAAGGGTATTCCTGAAATAGCAGAAGAACTGAATGTAAATTATCTGGTTGAGGGGAGTGGGCAGCGAGTTGGAAATCAGGTATTGCTCAATATTCAGTTGATTGAAGCTTCCAGCGATCGGCCGATTTGGGGGGAGCAATATAGTCGAGAAGTGGGAGATATATTTGTTCTTCAGAATGAAATAGCCAGAAAAATAGCAGATGCTATTGAAGCAATTGTAACACCTTCGGAATTAAATCAGATTGAAAAAATACCTACTAAAAATTTAGTAGCCTATGATTACTACCTCCGGGCTCTTGAGTTTTTTCGAACCCAAACAAGGGAAGATTTGGAAAAGGCTATTCCCCTATTTGAGATGGCAATAGAAAACGATGAGCAGTTTTCTCTGGCCTATGCAAATGTTGCTATTGCATATTACCTTCTGGATGTAAACCAAAAACAGAAACAATACACTGAACAGATTAATAATTTTGCAGATAAAGCCCTGCTTTACGATTCTAAATCAGCAGAAAGCCTTATTGCCAAGGCATTTTACTATATGCAAATTGAGGAGTATCAATTGGCTTTACCACATCTGGAGAAGGCGCTGGAGTACAATCCTAACTCGTCAGCGGTGGTGCAGATGCTTGCAGATTTGTATTTCCACGTTATTCCCAATACCGATAAATACCTGGAGTATGCATTAAAAGGAGTTCAACTCAATATAGCCGCCAACGATTCTATCAGTAAAAGTTATATTTATTTACATCTGAGTAACGCACTTATTCAAAATGGATTTGTTAATGAGGCAAGCACTTATGTCAACAAATCTTTCGATTTCTATCCTGAAAATGATTATGCCCCAATGTTGAAAGCATTTATCGGGTATGCCAGAAATGGCAATTTGAAACATACCAGGGAACTATTAATTAAAGAATGGAACAAGGATACAACCAGGTTGGACATCTTACAGGAAGTGGCAAAATTCTGTTATTATCAGGAAAACTATGACAGTGCCTTTTATTATTATGAGAAATTTGTAAAGGCACGGGAGAATTATGATCTGAATATTTATCCTCAGGAAGATGTTAAAATTGCCTGGGTCTACAAAAAGCATGGGCTGAACACACAAGCCGAAAAGTTTTTTGATGCGTATACAGGATATTGTGAAAAGGATCAGTCAATCTACAAAAGTGCCAGCATGGCGGTAAAATATGCGTACGAAGGAAGAAACGACGAAGCGATTGAGCAACTCAAAATTTTTTCAACACAGGATAATTATCAGTATTGGGTATTATTATTCCTGGAAAAGGATCCGCTTTTAAAGCCACTGAAAAAATATTCTGAGTTTGATGTGATCATCCAAAAACTCCAGGATAGGTTTTGGAAAAAACAGAATAACCTTGAAAAGTTACTGGAGAATAAAGGACTGATATAATCGATCGGATTCATTAAAATTATTTAACCTCTTATCGTGGAAAAATATGTGCATGTAATAAAAAGAATCTGTAACGGAATTCTAAACCATAAATAAGTACACTTTTGTCAATCGTACTCCTTGGGTAATTAATATGGTTTATTGATGCATAAATATTAGCAGGAAGAATAAAATGTAATAAGTAGTCATCCGGTTAATATCGTAAAGGATGGATAAAAGTCTTGTTGTAATAGCAATTTAAATTTAGTCGCTATCTTTTTTTTCAATGATTATTTCGTTTGCCTTAAATGTGCTTTTATTTGAAAAACTCAATATCACATTTCCTGTCAAATATAACTTGTGCTCTTTTTCTACAATCTTATCTGCGCTGTACTTTAAATTTGTAAATTCCTCAGTAGTTGAAATAACTAATTTTCCTTGCTCCAATTTAACGAGTGATGAATTTACTTTAAAATAAGCATTTGCCATAAAAACTACATTGTCCTTTTTAATGTCTATTTCAACTCCATTTCGCTTGAAATAGAGGTCTCCCTTGAAAGTATATCCTGAAGAATTCCCGGAAAAATTATAACTATCGAAAGACATCCAGTCTTTTTTGGTTTTGGGTAATTTTTCAGGAGCGGCGTTACCCCCAAGCTGGAATAAAAATAATGCTGATAAAAGAACCCATTTTAGTTTTATTCTTTTCATTTTTAACTTTTGTTCTTAATGTGATTCTGTGATTATACTTTTACGACGAATGAACTTTTCAAATAGTTACATTCAATACTATTTAAAAATTGTTTGTTTATATTCTTTCGATTAATTGCCGTTTTGTATCTCTGGTAACTCTGGTAACTTCGTTTGTTCTTTTAGTTTAAATATTTTTAGAATGAAAGGTTAATTGTTTTTCCGTACAAATAAGAAAGTTAGCCCAATAATTTTGTATCCCAGTTTTTATAGTGCATTTTGTGTATTTGGTCTTTGTGCCAAATTGCAATATTATAAGGATTTCTTCAATGTTCAAATTCTCAGTTCTTCCATGCGGTTCAGAAAAATGTTTTTGTAGCTTTCGCCAATAGGAATGTATTTGTCGTTAATTACAACTTGTGTTTTGTTGATAGCTTTTATATGGTCGAGGGCAACAATATATGATTTGTGAATGCGCGAAAATTTATCGGATGGCAAATTTTGCTGGAGTTTTTTTAATGAATTTAGTGTAATAATAGGCTTTACATTTTGCGATGTATATATTTTAATGTAGTCTTTTAATCCTTCGATGTAAAGAATATTATCGAGCCGCACGAAGATGGTTTGATAATCGGTTTTTACCAATACAAATTCACCCGATTGCCCGTTGTTTTCCACGTTCTCCTTTTCTTTTTCATAACCCGATTTTTTCTCGCGGAAAGTATGATGGAGGAGCGCCTTGTTGGCAGCTTTTAAAAAACGGTCGAATGAAAATGGCTTTAAAAGAAAATCGATGGCATTCAGGTTAAAACCTTCGATGGCCAAATTGGCATTCGATGAATAAAAAATAAAAAGAGGTTTATCATCGAGACTTTTTATAAAGTCGGTGCCCGATATTTTTGATAAGTCCGTATCAATAAAAATAAGATCGATCTGCTGGGTTTGTAATATTTCGTAGGCTTCGAAAACTGAAGTAAAACAGGCAACTAAATCGAAATAGGGAACCATTTTTATAAATTCAACTAGATTAGTTTGTTCTGTCGGCTTTTTTATAACAATGCATCTCATACGCTGATTTTCCTTTATTTTTTAATACCACATTGTTGTTTGATATATTTTGTTTTCTGTACATGTACCATATTTTGTATTAATTCCTACAGGAATGCTGGTAAATACTATAAAAACAGTTCATTTTTTTCACTGTATTTACTTTTCTGAAATGAAGATGGGTAAACGGGCAGAAAAGTTGCCGGAAGTAGCATTTATTTTCATTTTTTTACCAGTTAATTTTTTGCGCAAGTTAATCAGCACAGGATTTATATCCTACCCAATATTTCTTATTTAACACAAACAGATGTTAACTAAAGCATTTAAATATTTTGTGTTTATTTTGGTTTTTGTGTTGATTACCAGTTTTATAAGGTTTGTGCATTGCTTTTCTGATTTGTATAAAATGGTTACAAAGGTTAAAAAATGAATAATAGTTCGAAATAAGTAGTGCCAGGTAACATACTTCTGTTGGGTGCCAACTATGCAGCCTGTCTGTGATTCTATTATTATTTTGTAATTATGGATTTTAAAACTTAGTATATTTTTTTCTTATATTTCGAAACCAAAAAAATCGGCATGCCAAAATTCCCGTTTTATCAACAATACGATGCAATGGATTGCGGTCCAAGCTGCTTACGAATGATCGCAAAATATTACGGGAAACATTTCTCAACTGAATTTTTAAGGGAAAAGTCATTTATCACTAGAGAAGGGGTCTCATTGCTGGGAATCAGCGATGCTGCGGAGGCTGTAGGTTTGCGTTCAATGGGGGTAAAAATCACTTTCGAACAATTAAAAAAAGATGCGCCACTTCCTTGTATTGTTCACTGGGGGCAGAATCATTTTGTGGTAGTTTACAAGTTTCAAAAAGATAAAGTGTTTGTTGCCGATCCTGCTTTTGGACGACTAGAATACCCTGAAAATGAGTTTAAACAGAAATGGCTTTCTACAGTTAAGGAAGGTGAAGAAAAAGGCATCTGTCTGCTGTTACAACCTACACCTGATTTTTATCAGGAAGCAGACGAAAAAGTCAGCCGTACCGGTTTCCGCTTTGTGTTAAATTATTTAAAGCCTTACCGGAAACTGGTGATTCAGCTATTGCTGGGATTCTTCTTAGGAAGCTTAATTCAACTGGTTCTGCCATTTCTTACCCAAAGTATTGTTGATATTGGCATTAATAACCAGGATATTGGATTTATTTACCTGGTGCTGGCAGCGCAAATGGTTTTGTTTATCAGTCGCATGTCGGTCGACTTTATACGCTCGTGGATTTTATTGCATATTAGTACGCGAATAAATATTTCCATTATTTCCGATTTTTTGATAAAACTGATGAAACTTCCATTGGGTTTTTTTGACTCTAAAATGATTGGCGACTTTTTACAACGCATTGAAGATCATGGAAGGATTGAACGTTTTCTTACTGCCCAATCTATCGGGATTTTGTTTTCGTTATTTAGTCTTGTAATCTTTGCCATTGTTCTGGCAATTTACTCTCTGAAAATATTTGTTGTATTTCTTATTGGGTCAGCATTGTATTTTGTATGGGTATATGTTTTTATGAAACGCAGGCGAGAACTCGATTACAAACGTTTTAAAAAATTATCGGAAAATCAGAGTAAACTTATCCAGATAATTAATGGAATGCAGGAAATAAAACTGAACAACTACGAAAAAGAAAAACGATGGGAGTGGGAACGTGTTCAGGCTGGTTTGTTTAAAGTAAGTGTAAAAAGTCTGGCTTTGGAGCAGTACCAAAATGCTGGTTCGGTTTTTATCAACGAAACAAAAAACATACTTATAATTGTAATTGCTGCAACCGGTGTTATCAACGGGCAACTTACTTTAGGTATGATGCTGGCTATACAATATATAATTGGGCAATTAAACAGTCCGCTTCGACAGTTGATTGGTTTTATGCACCAGGCGCAGGATGCAAAAATAAGTTTGGAGCGCTTGTCCGAAATTCATGAGAAAAAGGATGAACAGGAGCTTGCAGGTACAAAAGTTAAAATGCTCCCCGAAAATAAAAATATATCAATCTCCAACCTGGTTTTTCAGTACGAAGGGCCACGCTCTCCCAAAGTGTTAAATAATATTAACCTCGAAATAGAAGAAAATAAAACAACTGCAGTAGTCGGTACAAGCGGAAGTGGAAAAACAACTTTAATAAAATTGTTGCTCGGATTTTACCAACCTGTTGAAGGCGAAATAAAAATAGGCGGAGTGCGGCTGGCAAATTATTACCAGCCCATGTGGCGCGATAAATGCGGAGTAGTTATGCAGGATGGGTTTATTTTTTCCGATTCTATTGCCCGTAATATTGTGGTAAGCGAAGGTGAGATTAATGAACCGTTGCTCCTTCATTCTGTTAAAATGGCTAATATTCAGGATTATGTTGAATCGTTACCGTTAAGTTACAATACTACTATTGGGCAGGAAGGATCAGGCTTGAGCCAGGGACAAAAGCAACGTATTTTAATTGCCAGGGCAATATATAAAAATCCAATTTACCTGTTTTTTGACGAAGCAACGAATGCCCTGGATGCAAATAACGAGAAACTCATTATGGAAAATATGGATGAGTTTTCAAAAGGAAAAACGGTGGTTGTTGTTGCTCACCGCTTAAGCACCGTAAAAAATGCCGACCAGATTGTTGTTCTTGAAAAAGGACAAATAGTGGAAAAAGGAAAACACGAAGAATTAATTGATAAAAAAGGAAAGTATTACGAGTTGGTAAAAAATCAGCTAGAACTGGGGAATTAATTGTTGCTGGTTGCAACTAATGCACAATAACAAAGTAATAAATGCCTGAGGAAAAAAATAAAATAGAAATTCGTTCCAGCGAAGTACAGGAAATTTTAGGGGGGATTCCTTCCCGAATTGTGCGTTTTGGAATGTATGTTTTTATTTTTATTTTTTCGTTGTTAATTATTAGTTCGTTTGTATTTAAATACCCTGAGGTTTTACGGTCGAATATTGTTGTAACTACTGAAAATCCGCCGGCTACTTTGGTGGCTCGTTCAACTGGTAAAATAGAAGCGCTTTTAGTTGAAGATAACGAAAAAGTAAAGGCTGGCCAGGTGGTAGCCCTAATTCAAAATCCTGCTGATTTTTACGACATTCAAAAACTGGATGCGTTAATTGATTCGGTTCAGCCCGTGTTCGACAGCCTGGGTTTTGTAATTCGGCCGGTATTTGATAAGAATTTACAATTGGGAACCATTCAGGAATACTACTCGCAGTTCCTGAAAAAATATGATGAGTTACTCGTTTTTGTGGCGCAGAACTATTACCCGCGAATGAATGAATCATTAGAACAGCAGCGTAATATGGCGCGCATTTTATACGACAGATTGTGGGAGCAGAAAAACGCAGTGAATAATGAATACGAAATACGACGAAGAAACTTTGAACGGCAAAAGGGGTTGAAAGATCGGCAAGTAATTGCATCAACCGATTTGGAAACGGCCGAAGCTGATATGTTGAGTAAAAAGGGAGAATTGGATGGTTTACGTTCTCAACTCGCTGAACGTAAAATAGAAATTAATCAGTTGGAACAGAAAATTATTGAAAATGAGAAATTATATTCTGACCAAAAAAATAAATTCAGATCCGAGTTCCTTGAAGCGTTCAATATTTTGAAAAGTCAGGTTAGTAATTGGGAACTAACTTACCTCATGCGATCCCCAATCGATGGTGTGATTACTTTTAATAAATTCTGGAGTGTCAATCAAAATGTAACCCAGGGCGACCGGGTTTTTACTGTTGTGCCTGAAAATGTTGGGAAGCTGGTCGGCAAAGTTGAACTACCTATCCGCGGGTCAGGGAAAGTAAAGCCTGGTTTGGATGTAAATATAAAATTCGATAATTATCCATACATGGAATATGGCTTGGTTCGTGGAAAAGTCAGCAATGTTTCCCTGGTTCCGGCAGAAGACAATTTTTATATGGTTGAAGTTGTTTTCCCCGGTGGATTGGTTACAAATTATGGCAAAGCCCTGGAGCTCCAAAATCAGTTAATGGGGCAGGCCGAAATTATTACAGAAGATCTCCGTTTGATTCAGCGAATATTTAATCCGCTCAAGGCGCTTTGGAAGGAAAGAGTGGAGAATTAGAACTTTCTGACCAGAAAACCATTAGTCCTTGAATTTCAATCTTAATTTTTGGAAAAAAGAAGTAAAATGTTATTGTTCTTTGATAAGAATTCGTACTTTTGCGTGCCGTTTTAAGGGGGTACTATGTATTTTTCCCTCGAAACGTGTTGTTTTTAAGGATTTTTGCATACTTTTGCAGTCCGTTTTGAAAAAATATTATTAACGTTATAAAAAACAGGTATTTATGCCAACTATTCAACAGTTAGTTAGAAAAGGAAGACAAACTAAAGTTGAGAAGAGCAAATCTCCGGCTTTAGATTCATGCCCGCAACGTCGCGGTGTATGTGTGCGTGTTTATACCACAACTCCTAAAAAACCTAACTCAGCAATGCGTAAAGTTGCCAGGGTGAGGTTAACCAATGGTAAAGAGGTAAACGCATATATTCCAGGTGAAGGACACAACTTGCAGGAACACTCCATTGTATTGGTACGTGGCGGCAGGGTGAAAGATTTACCCGGTGTACGTTACCACTTAATTCGTGGTGCTCTTGATACAGCAGGTGTTGAAGGACGTTTGCAACGTCGTTCAAAATATGGTGCAAAACGCCCAAAGAAATAGAAAATTTAAATTAGTATTTAACAACGTTATTTGCAGTGGTTTGGTTGAGTAAGGTTTTCTTTCAAGATGTCTTCCGGAGAAAGCACTGAAGACCGCCTACGGGCAGCCAATTTAAATAACACTTAAAAGTTTAGAAATGAGAAAGACGAAACCAAAAAAGCGAATTTTGCTTCCGGATCCAAAGTTTCACGATATTTTGGTAACCCGGTTTGTCAACGATTTAATGGTAGATGGTAAAAAATCTACTGCTTATGCCATTTTCTATCAAACATTGGATATGGTTGAAAAAAGAGTGAAAGATACTGAGCTTTCGCCTCTTGACGTTTGGAAAAAAGCATTGGAAAATATTACACCTGCAGTTGAAGTTAAGAGCCGCCGTGTTGGTGGTGCAACTTTCCAGGTTCCTATGGAAATCAGGCCGGAAAGAAAAACTGCAATCAGTATAAAAAATATGATATTGTTTGCCCGGAAACGTTCTGGGAAATCAATGGCCGATAAATTATCTGCAGAAATTGTTGCTGCTTTTAATGAAGAAGGTGGGGCTTTCAAAAAGAAAGAAGATACGCACAGAATGGCCGAAGCAAACCGTGCGTTTGCACATTTCAGATTTTAGTTTAGAAAATGGTATAGTTTAGTTTTAAGATTAGTAAAAATAGGATTAAGAAAATAGGTTAAAAATGGCTAAACAAGATCTGAAAAATACAAGAAACATTGGTATTATGGCGCATATCGATGCGGGTAAAACCACAGTAACAGAGCGAATTCTCTTTTACACGGGATTAACACACCGTATTGGTGAAGTTCATGATGGCGCCGCTACAATGGACTGGATGGAACAAGAGCAGGAAAGAGGTATTACTATTACTTCTGCTGCTACTACTACTTTCTGGAAATATAAAGATGTTGAACACAAAATCAACATTATCGATACTCCCGGGCACGTTGATTTCACTGTTGAAGTTGAACGTTCATTGCGTGTATTGGATGGTACTGTTGCGCTTTTCTGTGCTGTTGGTGGTGTTGAGGCCCAGTCGGAAACAGTTTGGCGTCAGGCTGTAAAATACGGCGTTCCTAGAATTGCTTTTGTAAATAAGATGGATCGTCAGGGAGCTGATTTCTTTAATGTGTATAATGATATTAAGGAGAAATTAGGGGCAAATCCTGTTCCTATTCAGATTCCCATCGGAGCAGAAGAAAAATTTGAAGGGGTAATCGATCTTATCGAAATGAAAGCCATTCGTTGGTTTGATGATGAAACAATGGGGACCAATTATAGTCTGGAAGAGATTCCTGCGGAATTGGTCGAACTGGCCGAAGAATGGAAAGAAAAATTGGTTGAATCGGTAGCTGAAGTTGATGACGAGATTATGGAACGTTACTTCGAAGACCCGGATTCAATTACAAAAGAGGAAATGCAGAATGTAATCCGTCGTGCAACTATTGAAGGGGTTATTGTTCCTATGATGTGTGGCTCTGCATTCAAAAATAAAGGTGTTCAGCGATTGCTTGACTCCGTTTGTGCATTTTTGCCAAATCCTCTTGATAAGGGAGAAATTACCGGTATAAACCCTGATACAGATAAAGAAGTTACGAGAACAGCTGACGAAGATGAACCTTTGGTGGCTTTGGCATTTAAGATTGCTACCGACCCTTTTGTTGGTCGTTTGGCATATATTCGTGTTTATTCAGGAAAAATTGAAGCTGGTTCACAGGTGTTGAATACCAGGACCGGTAAAAAAGAAAGAATTTCACGATTATATCAAATGCATTCAAATAAACAAAACCCGAAAGAAGAAATCGGAGCTGGTGATATTTGTGCTGCAGTTGGTTTTAAAGATATTAGGACCGGAGATACTCTTTGTGATTTAAAACATCCAATTGTTCTTGAAAGTATGGATTTCCCGGAACCAGTTATTGGGATTGCAGTTGAACCAAAATCTCAAAAAGATTTGGATCGTCTGGGAAATGGTTTATCTAAACTTGCTGAAGAAGATCCTACTTTCCAGGTGAATACCGATCCTGATTCGGGGCAAACTGTTATTCGCGGAATGGGTGAGCTTCATCTGGAGATTATTATTGACAGGTTAAGACGTGAGTTTAAGGTGGAATGTAATCAAGGGGCACCACAGGTTTCTTATAAAGAAGCTATCAGTCAGCCGGTTGAGTTACGTGAAGTGTTCAAAAAGCAGACAGGTGGTCGTGGTAAATTTGCCGATATTATTGTTAAGGTAGAGCCAGCTGATGAAGGCGTAACCGGATTGCAGTTTATCGACGAAGTTAAAGGAGGTAGAATTCCAAGAGAATATATTCCTTCGGTAGAGAAAGGATTTAAAGAAGCTTTGGCCAATGGTCCTCTTGCAGGTTTCCCTGTTGACAGCCTTAAGGTAACTTTGCTTGATGGTTCATTCCATCCGGTGGATTCCGATCAGTTGTCGTTTGAGATATGTGCAAAACAGGCGTTCAGAAGCGCAACTTCAAAAGCTGGTCCTAAATTGCTGGAGCCAATTATGAAGTTGGAGATTGTGACTCCTGAAGAATATATGGGTGATATTATTGGTGACCTGAACCGAAGAAGGGGCGAAGTAGCCGGAATGGAAACAAAAGCAGGAGCCAAGGTAATAAACGCAAAAGTTCCGTTGTCGGAACAATTTGGTTATGTAACCGTATTGCGTACACTGTCATCTGGTCGTGCTACTTCTTCAATGGAATTTAGCCATTATCAGGAAGTACCCAAACAGTTGGCAGAGAAAGTATTGACAGATGTACAAGGAAGAGTTGATTTATTAAAATAATTTATAACAATTTTCTCATTATGAGTCAAAAGATCAGGATTAAGCTTAAATCGTACGATCACAACCTTGTTGACAAATCAGCTGAGAAGATCGTTAAAACGGTTAAAACAACCGGTGCTGTGGTAAGTGGTCCTATTCCACTTCCAACTCACAGAAGAGTTTTTACTGTTTTACGTTCCACTTTCGTAAATAAAAAATCGAGAGAGCAATTTCAGTTGTCATCATACAAACGTTTGATTGATATTTACAGCTCTACCGCAAAAACAATTGACGCCTTAATGAAGCTGGAACTACCCAGCGGCGTGGAAGTAGAAATTAAAGTTTGATAATTAAAAAGTAGTCGAAAATGGCTGGTATTATTGGAAAAAAAATCGGAATGACATCCGTATTCAGTGTTGAGGGGAAAAATATCCCATGCACTGTGATTGAGGCCGGTCCTTGTGTGGTAACACAAGTGAAAACCGCCGAAACCGACGGCTACGATGCGCTTCAACTTGCTTATGGCGATAAAAAAGAAAAGAACGCCAATAAAGCAGAATTTGGCCACTTTAAAAAAGCTGGTACAACACCAAAGCGTAAAGTAGTTGAGTTTCACAACACCTACCAGGAAGAATTTGAATTGGGACAAGAAATAGATGTTTCAATTTTCCATGAAAGGGATTACGTTGATGTAATTGGCGTTTCAAAAGGAAAAGGATTCCAGGGCGTAGTAAAAAGACACAACTTCCGTGGTGTGAACGATGCAACACACGGACAGCACAACAGGCTCAGAGCTCCGGGATCTCTGGGAGCATCTTCGTGGCCGTCACGCGTATTCAAAGGATTACGTATGGCTGGTAGAGATGGAGGTAAGACCATCACTATTGAAAACCTCGAAGTGGTAAAGACTATTCCTGAAAAGAATTTGTTAGTGGTGAAAGGTTCAGTGCCTGGCGCCAAAGGTTCATACTTAATTATTAGGAAACAATGGAACTAAGTGTACTGAATATTGAAGGAAAGGAAACCGGAAGAAAGGTCTCTTTAAACGACCAGATTTTCGGTATTGAACCCAGCGACCATGCCATTTATCTCGATGTAAAACAATATTTGGCTAATCAGAGACAAGGGACACATAAGTCGAAAGAACGTGGTGAAGTAGCCGGAAGTACACGAAAAATTAAAAGACAAAAAGGTACTGGTACAGCTCGTGCAGGTAGCATAAAGTCTCCGGTTTTTCGTGGTGGTGGTACCGTTTTTGGTCCGCGTCCGCACAGTTATGGTTTCAAACTGAATAAAAAAGTTAAACAGTTGGCCAGAAAATCGGCGTTGACTTATAAGGCAAATGAAAAAAGTATTTTGGTTCTCGAGGATTTTAATTTGGAAGCGCCTAAAACAAAGGAATTAGTGGCAATTAAAGCAAATTTGCAAATCGCTGATAAAAAGTCACTTTTCGTTTTACCAGTCGAAAATAATAATATATATTTGTCCTCCAGAAATTTGAAGGATGTTTCGGTTGTAATTGCTTCAGAATTAAATACTTATCAGATTTTAAATGCAAAAACTTTGGTTATTGTTGAAGGGTCTGTAAAGAAAATAGAAGAGGCATTTAATATTTAAGGCTTGTAAAAAAATGGAAATATTAGTAAAACCATTAGTAACAGAAAAAATGACGAACCAGGCAGAACGGTTTAACCGTTATGGTTTTGTCGTTGATAGGAGAGCAACCAAACCTCAGATTAAAAAGGCTGTTGAAACACTTTATAATGTTTCTGTTGACAGCGTGAATACCATGGTTTATGGTGGAAAAATGAAATCAAGATATACCAAGGGCGGTATTATTACCGGCAAAACAGCTTCATATAAAAAGGCTGTAGTTACTTTGGTAGAAGGTGATAGTATTGACTTTTATAGTAATATTTAATATATAATGGCAGTAAGAAAACTAAAACCAGTAACTCCGGGTCAGAGGCACAAAATTATTGGTGCTTTTGATACCATTACTGCATCTACACCTGAAAAATCATTGTTGGAGCCCCTGCGGAAATCTGGCGGTAGAAATAACCAGGGCCGCATGACGATGAGGTATATAGGTGGGGGACACAAACGCAAATACCGTATTATTGACTTTAAACGCAATAAAGATGGTGTTGCAGCTGTTGTCGATTCCATTCAGTACGATCCGAACCGTACTGCTCGAATTGCTCTTCTTCAATATGAAGATGGCGAAAAAAGATATATCGTGGCGCCTAACGGGTTGCAAGTTGGCCAAACGGTAAAGAGCGGTACCGGTGTGGAACCTGAAATTGGAAATACATTACCACTTGCTGAAATACCTCTAGGTACTTTGGTTCACAACATTGAACTCCATCCTGGGCAGGGTGGTGTTATGGCTCGTAGTGCAGGCGCTTATGCGCAATTGACCTCTCGTGAAGGCAAATATGCAATTTTAAAATTGCCTTCAGGCGAATCTCGTATGGTACTTACATCTTGCAGGGCTACAGTAGGTACAGTTGGAAATACAGAACACAACCTTGAAAAATCGGGTAAAGCCGGTCGCTCAAGATGGTTAGGCAGAAGACCTCGCGTTCGAGGTGTCGTAATGAACCCGGTTGATCACCCAATGGGTGGTGGAGAAGGCCGTTCATCAGGAGGACACCCGAGATCTCGTAAAGGCGTTCTAGCTAAAGGGTACAAAACCCGTTCTAAAAAGAAAGCATCCAACAAGTATATTGTAGAACGTAGGAAAAAATAGTTAAAGAGGAATAAATTATGAGTCGTTCATTAAAAAAAGGTCCTTTTATTGATTTCAAGCTGGAAAGAAAAGTTTTGGCTATGAATGAGACAAATAAAAAATCGGTAATTAAAACATGGGCCAGGGCATCAGTAATTTCTCCTGATTTTGTAGGACATACGATTGCAGTACATAACGGAAACAAGTTCATACCGGTATATATTACCGAGAATATGGTTGGCCACCGTTTGGGTGAATTCGCACCTACGCGTACATTCAGGGGGCATGCTGGTAATAAAAGATAAGGCATAATTAATTTTAAAAGAAAAAGAAATGGGTGCCAGAAAAAGACTAGCAGCTGAAAAAAGAAAAGAGGAAAAAAAACAACAATATTTTGCTGTTTTAAAGAACTGCCCAACGTCTCCAAGGAAGATGAGGCTTGTAGCTGATATGATCCGCGGCATGGAGGTGAACAAAGCGCTTGATGTTTTAAAATATTCATCAAAAGAAGCTTCAGGCAGGGTAGAAAAACTACTTCTTTCAGCTATTGCCAATTGGCAGGCAAAAAATGAAGGAGTTCGTATAGAAGAAAGTGAACTTTACGTAAAACAAATCATGGTAGATTCAGGCCGTATTTTGAAACGGTTGCGTCCGGCTCCCCAGGGTCGTGCACAC
The DNA here is from genome assembly GCA_963677235.2 of uncultured Draconibacterium sp. Classification (GTDB taxonomy): domain Bacteria; phylum Bacteroidota; class Bacteroidia; order Bacteroidales; family Prolixibacteraceae; genus Draconibacterium. The sequence goes on from CAXXPP010000001.1 coordinate 1,230,711, forward strand.
CGAATCAGAAAACGTTCAAACCATGTGACAATATACGTAGACAGGAAAGAAAGTGTTGTTGAAGAAAATCTTAATTAATAGTACATGGGACAAAAAGTAAATCCGATTGCAAATCGTTTGGGATTCATCAAAGGATGGGACTCAAACTGGTTCGGCGGCGATGATTATGGTGATAAACTGGTGGAAGACCAAAAAATCAGGGAATACCTGAATGCACGTTTGGCTAAAGCTAGTATTTCAAAAATCGTTATAGAACGTACTTTGAAATTAATTACCATTACTGTTCACTCGTCACGCCCAGGTATTATTATTGGTAAAGGAGGTCAGGAAGTTGACAAATTGAAGGAAGAATTAAAGAAAATTACCAATAAAGAAGTTCAGATCAACATTTTTGAGATCAAACGCCCGGAACTCGATGCGAAAATTGTGGCAAGTAATATTGCACGTCAAATTGAGGGTAAAATTGCTTACCGGAGGGCAGTTAAAATGGCCATCGCTTCAACCATGAGAATGGGAGCTGAAGGAATCAAGGTTTTGGTTTCCGGAAGGTTAAACGGGGCAGAAATGGCTCGTTCTGAAATGTATAAAGATGGCCGTACTCCGCTGCATACTTTGCGTGCCGATATCGACTACGCATTGGCTGAAGCATTAACAAAAACCGGGCTTATTGGTGTAAAAGTCTGGATTTGTAAAGGTATGGTTTATGGAAATCGCGACTTATCGCCAAACATCGGCCAAAAACAAGGCAGAGGTGGTGTAAAAGGTGGCGGTGGAAACCGTGGAAGAAGAAGAAAATAGTGGTTTAACACTCAGAAATTTATAAGGATGTTACAGCCAAAAAAAGTAAAATTTAGAAGAGTACAGAAAGGCCGGATGAAAGGTAATGCCCAGCGAGGTAATCAGTTAGCATTCGGTTCATTCGGAATAAAGTCGTTGGAAGAGGCTTGGATTACCGGTCGCCAAATTGAGGCAGCGAGGGTTGCGGTAACACGTCACATGCAACGTCAAGGTCAAATATGGATACGGATATTTCCCGATAAACCTATTACCAAAAAGCCAGCCGAAGTTAGGATGGGTAAAGGTAAAGGTGCTCCTGAAGCATTTGTTGCTCCGGTTTCACCAGGGCGTATAATTATTGAAGCTGATGGCGTGCCATTCGCACTAGCCAAGGAAGCTTTACGATTAGCCGCTCAGAAGTTACCGGTTACAACAAAATTTGTAGTAAGACGCGATTTTGTCGAAGAATAAAAAGAGGTGAATTATGAAGACATCTGAAATTAAAGAATTAACGACCAAAGAGATCGTTGAGAAAATACAGACGGAAAAAGAAAACCTGGTTCGCCTTCGGTTAAATCATGCAGTTTCTCCGCTTGATAACCCTAACACGTTAACAGAAAGCAAAAGAAATATTGCACGTTTGAAAACTGTTCTTCGCGATAGGGAATTAAATGAAAAACAGAATTAATTCAGCGATGGAAAATAAAGTGAGAAATCTCAGGAAAGAAAGAATCGGGGTGGTTGTTAGCAATAAAATGCAAAAAACTATTGTGGTTGCTGAAAAACGTAAAGTGAAGCATCCAATCTATGGAAAGTTTGTGAATAAAACAACCAAATTCCACGTTCATGACGATAGCAATACCTGCAACATTGGCGATACCGTAAGAATTATGGAGACTCGTCCGCTTAGTAAAAGCAAATGTTGGAGATTAGTTGAAATAATTGAAAGAGCGAAGTAATCATGATACAACAAGAATCAAGATGTTCAGTTGCCGATAACAGTGGGGCTAAAGAAGTGCTCTGTATCCGCGTTTTAGGCGGAACCAGAAAACGCTATGCTTCGTTGGGTGACACTGTAGTGGTTACTGTAAAAAGTGCCATACCTGGTAGCGATGTTAAAAAAGGTGCGGTTTCAAAAGCAATTGTGGTTCGTACGAAAAAAGAAGTTCGCCGCGGCGATGGTTCTTATATCCGTTTCGATGACAATGCTGTTGTTTTGTTAAACAACGCTGGCGAAATGAGAGGAACTCGTATTTTCGGACCAGTTGCCCGTGAACTACGTGAGAAGAATATGAAAATTATTTCACTCGCACCTGAAGTACTGTAATTAGAAAAAAAGCTCAAAATGCAGAAAAAGTTACACATAAAAAAAGGTGACACTGTGGTGGTGATTACTGGCAATGATAAAGGCCAGAAAGGCCGTGTTTTGGAAGTAATCAGAAAAACCGACAGAGCAATTGTGGAAGGTGTTAATATGATTAAAAAACATACCAAACCTAATGCGGAAAATCCGCAGGGTGGTATTGTTGAAAAAGAAGCACCCGTTCATGTCTCTAATTTGATGCTAGCCGACCCTAAAATGGGAGCTACACGTGTTGGAAGGAGAAAGGACGACAAAGGTAAATTAGTTCGTTATTCCAAAAAATCTGGAGAGGAGATTAAGTAATGGCTTACATACCAACTCTTAAAAAGAAATATCAGGAAGAAATTATCCCTGCATTGAAGAATGAATTTGATTATTCGTCTGTCATGCAGGTTCCAAAATTAGAAAAAATCGTTCTAAATCAGGGTGTAGGGGCAGCTATTGCCGATAAAAAAATTATCGAAGTTGCCACAACCGAAATGACAATGATCGCCGGCCAAAAAGCCGTACAAACAATGTCAAAAAAGGACATTTCTAATTTCAAGTTAAGAAGGAAGATGCCTATTGGCGTGCGCGTTACATTGCGTCGCGACCAAATGTATGAATTCCTTGATCGTTTAATTGCAGTGGCTTTGCCACGTATTCGTGATTTTCGCGGAATAGAAAGCAAGATGGACGGAAGAGGTAACTATACACTGGGTGTTCCGGAACAAATAATTTTCCCCGAGATTGTACTGGATAAAGTAAGTAAAATCAATGGGATGAACATTACCTTTGTTACTTCTGCAAAAACCGATGAAGAGGGTTTTGCTTTGTTGAAAGAATTAGGTTTACCATTTAAAAACGTTAAAAAGAACTAAGAAATGGCTAAGGAATCAATGAAAGCCCGCGAGGTAAAGCGCGCAAAATTAGTTGAGAAGTACGCCGAGAAAAGAGAGCGGCTTAAAGCCGAAGGCGACTGGATTGGGTTGCAGAAGTTACCTAAAAATTCTTCTAAAATTCGTTTGCACAACCGTTGTAAACTAACCGGAAGACCAAAAGGGTACATGCGCCAGTTTGGAATCAGCAGGATCAATTTCAGAGAAATGGCTTCTGAGGGTTTAATTCCAGGTGTTAAAAAGGCAAGTTGGTAATCGTTTAAAGAAACTTGAGAAATGAGTAAAGTAACAGATCCAATAGCGGACTATTTAACCAGAGTGCGTAATGCTATTATGGCAAAACACCGCGTGGTTGATATTCCAGCTTCAAATATTAAAAAGGAAATAACTAAACTTTTGAAGGAAAAAGGTTATATCCTGAACTATAAATTTGAAGATGAAGCAGGATACCAGGGGAATATAAAAATTGCATTGAAATACAACCCTGAGACAAAAGTATCTGCAATAAAAGCGTTAGAACGCATAAGTAAACCAGGTTTGCGTCAATATTGTAATTCAAATGATATTCCGCGCGTATTAAATGGTTTAGGCATAGCAATTATCTCTACTTCAAGAGGCGTTATTACCGATAAGGAAGCACGCGAATTGAATATTGGTGGAGAAGTTTTATGTTACGTGTATTAAAGGAGGAACAGTTATGTCAAGAATAGGTAAATTACCCATTGAAATTCCAACAGGAGTACAAGTAAGTGTGAGCGAGGGAAATATCGTTACAGTAAAAGGTTCTCTTGGTGAATTATCGCAACAAGTAGATGCTGAAATTGAAGTATCTGTGGAAGATAATAGCATCAGTTTTGTAAGGGCTGGCGAATCAAAACGTCAGAAATCCATGCATGGACTGTACCGGGCTTTAGTAAATAATATGGTTGAAGGAGTATCAAAAGGATACGAAATCAAACTGGAACTGGTTGGTGTAGGGTACAGAGCAGAGGTTATGCCTGACAATGTACTGGACCTTGTTTTAGGATTTGCCCACCATACATACTTACAACTTCCTTCTGAAGTAAGCGTAGAGGCTTCATCGGATAAAAGAAGTAACCCGATTATTACTTTGAAAAGTATCGATAAGCAATTGATCGGTCAGGTTGCAGCAAAAATCAGATCATTCCGTAAACCAGAACCATACAAAGGTAAAGGTATTAAGTTTGTTGGTGAACAACTAAGGCGTAAAGCTGGTAAAGCAGCGGCTAAATAATTTATAAAAGTAATTATTATGGCATTAACAAAATTAGAAAGGCGTACAAGGATTAAGAATCGTGTTCGCAAAATTGTATCAGGAACAGCTGATCGCCCTCGTTTGAGTGTTTTCAGAAGTAACAAGCAAATATACGCCCAGCTTATCGACGATGTTCAGGGAGTAACATTAGTTGCTACCTCTTCTAAAACAAAAGAAATCGAAAAGAGCGAAGGAACTAAAGCCGATAAAGCTGCAATGGTTGGTAAACTCATTGCTGAAAAAGCACAAGCTGCCGGAATTACTGAAATAGTTTTCGACAGGGGTGGATATTTATATCATGGGAGAGTAAAACAATTAGCTGATGCTGCCCGCGAAGGTGGCCTTAAATTCTAATACATTATGGCGCAAAATATTAAAAAAGTTAAAACAAGCGACCTTGAATTAAAAGACAGGTTGGTAGCCATTAACCGTGTTACTAAAGTTACCAAAGGAGGACGAACTTTTAGTTTTTCTGCCATTGTAGTAGTTGGTAACGAAGACGGTATTGTAGGTTGGGGCCTTGGTAAAGCCAGCGAAGTAACTACAGCTATTGGTAAAGGTGTTGAAGCAGCTAAAAAGAATTTGGTGAAGATTCCGGTTATTAATGGAACAATTCCTCATGAGCAGGTTGCCAAATTTGGTGGTGCAAATGTATTGCTTAAGCCAGCTTCTTCTGGTACCGGGGTAAAGGCTGGTGGTGCTATGCGTGCTGTGCTTGAAAGTGTTGGTATTCATGATATACTGGCGAAATCAAAAGGTTCGTCGAACCCGCACAATTTAGTAAAAGCAACAATGGCTGCTTTGCTCGAATTGAGAGACGCATATACAGTAGCGCAGCATAGAGGTGTTTCAATTGAAAAGGTTTTTAAAGGATAACACAGTTATGGCTAAAATAAAAATTACACAAGTAAAAAGTGTTATCGGTTCAACAAAGCGTCAGAAAGCAATTATGGAAGCGTTAGGCTTAAAAAAGATGCATCAGACAGTTGTTCACGATGATACTCCTCAAATTATGGGCATGGTCAATAAAATGAGGCATTTGATAATTGTTGAAGAAGTTAAATAATATTTCAAATATCTGAAATTATGAATTTAAGTAACTTACAACCTGCACCAGGTTCTACAAAAAGCGAAAAACGTATTGGACGTGGACAAGGTTCAGGACGTGGAGGTACATCTACTCGTGGTCACAAAGGACAGAAGTCCAGATCTGGATACTCAAGAAAAATTGGTTTCGAAGGGGGGCAGATGCCTTTACAGCGTGTAGTTCCTAAATCAGGATTTAAAAATATAAACCGGGTTGAATACAAAGCTGTCAACTTGGATGTATTGCAACAATTAGCTGACAAAAAGAAGGTTACTTCAATAGAGTTAGCAACCCTGGTTGAGGCAGGAATTGCATCTAAAAACGACAAGATAAAAATTCTTGGGGGAGGTACCTTAAGCGCAAAATTAGATGTAAAAGCACATGCTTTTTCAAAAAGCGCTAAAGAAGCAATTGAAAAACTAGAAGGAACTACTGAAATACTTTAAACTGTAATGAAAAGATTTATTGAGACCCTAAAGAATATTTATAAGATTGAAGATTTAAGGTTGCGAATTGGAACCACTTTATTCTTTTTGCTAATTTACCGTTTAGGATCGTTTGTTTCCCTTCCGGGAATTGATCCGGCTCAGTTAGGAAATCTGCAACATCAGACTTCCGACGGGCTGCTTGGTTTAATTAACATGTTTTCAGGAGGTGCATTTGCACAAGCTTCAATTTTTGCTTTAGGAATTATGCCGTATATTTCTGCCTCAATTGTAATCCAGTTGCTTGGAATTGCGGTACCCTATTTCCAGAGGTTGCAGAAAGAGGGTGAGTCAGGAAGAAGGAAGATCAATCAGATTACGCGGTATCTGACTGTGTTAATTCTGATTCCACAGGCATCGGCGTATTTGACAAATCTTCATTATACAGTTGGTGATGCTATTGTTGTTTCGGGGGTGTGGTTTACCATTCCTTCGATAATAATTTTAACAGCAGGCTCCATGTTTGTACTATGGTTAGGAGAAAGAATTACTGATAAAGGTATTGGTAACGGTATCTCTTTAATCATTATGATTGGTATAATTGCCCGTTTACCACAAGCTGTTGTGCAGGAGTTTGGTGCTCGTATTACACAACAAGGTGGAGGATTGGTAATGTTCCTTGTTGAGTTTGTTATTCTATTTATTGTTTTTATGCTGTCAATTTTGCTAGTTCAAGGAACACGCAAAATACCTGTTCAGTATGCAAAACGTATTGTAGGTAATAAACAATATGGAGGTGTGCGTCAGTATATTCCTTTAAAAGTGAATGCTGCAGGAGTAATGCCTATCATTTTTGCTCAGGCAATTATGATGGTGCCAATTACTATTGTAGGCGTAGCCAATTCCGAAAATCTGCGTGGTGTTGCGGCTGCGTTATCAAACATCACAGGTTTTTGGTATAATTTTACACAGTTTATGTTAGTAGTTGCCTTTACTTACTTTTATACGGCAATTACTATCAATCCAACGCAAATGGCAGAGGATATGAAGAAAAACGGCGGTTTTATTCCTGGTGTTAAGCCAGGAAAGAAAACAGTTGAGTTTCTTGATACTGTGATGTCGAGAATTACACTGCCCGGATCTATTTTTCTTGGATTAGTGACTATTCTTCCGGCGTTTGCAATGATGATTGGAATTCAGCAGTCGTTCGCATATTTTTATGGTGGAACATCACTGTTGATTCTTGTTGGAGTTGTTTTGGATACGCTGCAGCAAATAGAAAGTCACCTTTTGATGCGCCATTACGATGGTTTGATGAAGTCAGGCCGTATAAAAGGCAGACCAGGGGTGATGTAAAATTAGTTTATGATCTACCTTAAAACAAAGGAAGAGATTAAACTGATACGAGAAAGTAGCTTATTGGTAAGCAAAACTCTGGCTTTAGTTGCCAGTAAAATTCAGCCTGAAATCTCAACTCTTGAGTTGGACAGATTGGCTGAAGCGTTCATTCGAAATAATGGTGGAGTGCCTGCATTTTTAGGTTTTCAAGGTTTTCCTGGTACGCTGTGTATATCAGTGAATGACGATGTCGTACATGGAATTCCGTCGGAATATAAAATTAAAGACGGAGATATTGTTTCTGTTGATTGTGGGGTGCTTAAAAATGGTTTCTACGGAGATTCTTGCTATACTTTTCAGATTGGAGATGTTTCTGAACAAAAGAAGTTATTATGCAAAATTACTAAAGAAGCATTAACTTTAGGCATTGAACAAGCGGTTGAGGGGAACAGACTTGGAACGATTGGAAATGCAATCCAAAAATATGCAGAAACTTTCGGGTTTTCTGTGGTTAGAGAATTTACTGGCCATGGAATTGGAAGGGATTTGCATGAAGCACCGGAGATTCGTAATTATGGCAAACCATGGCGCGGTGATAAATTGTTAAGTGGAATGGTAATTGCAATAGAACCAATGGTTAATGGAGGTAATAGAAAGATCTATCAATTAAAGGATGGATGGACTGTTAAAACAATCGATGGGAAACCATCTGCTCATTTTGAACATACAGTTTTAGTTGGAAAAAACAAAGCAGAGGTTCTGTCTACTTTTGAAATTATTGAAGAACAAATAGAAAAAAATACTTTTTTATGGCAAAACAGCCGTCTATAGAACAAGATGGAAAAATTATAGAGGCATTATCTAATGCAATGTTTCGTGTAGAACTGGAAAACGGGCATATAATTACGGCTCATATTTCAGGTAAAATGCGGATGCACTATATCAAAATTTTGCCCGGTGATAAGGTAAAAGTAGAAATGTCACCCTACGATTTAACTAAAGGTAGAATTACGTTTAGATACAAAAATTAAAGAATTGAAATAATGAAAACTCGTGTTTCAGTAAAAAAACGTAGTTCCGACTGCAAAATTATACGCAGAAAGGGACGTTTGTATGTGATTAATAAAAAGAACCCGAAGTTTAAACAACGTCAGGGATAAATTAATCTGTTAAAATAAAATTTATGGCACGTATTGTTGGTGTTGATATTCCAGATAATAAGAGAGGTGAGATTGCACTCACTTATATTTATGGTATTGGCCGTAGCAGGGCAAACAGTATCCTTGAAGAAGCCGGAGTTGATAAAGAACTTAAAGTAAAAGACTGGGACGATGACCAGTTTGCTGCTATTCGTAAGGTTATCAATGAAAGTTTCAAAGTTGAGGGTGAACTTCGTTCCGAGGTTCAGATGAATATTAAACGTTTAATGGATATTGGTAGTTACAGAGGTATCCGTCATCGTATTGGTTTGCCAGTACGCGGACAAAGTACTAAAAATAATGCCCGTACCCGTAAAGGAAAACGTAAAACTGTTGCTAATAAAAAAATGGCCACTAAATAAGGAAATTGAATTATGGCAAAAAAGACGGGAACAAGTAGGAAGAGAACTGTGGTGGTTGAAGCCAATGGAATGGCGCATGTCCACTCCTCTTTCAACAATATTATCGTTACGCTGACGAATATGAATGGAGAAGTAATTTCATGGTCGTCGGCTGGGAAAAAAGGATTTCGCGGTTCAAAAAAGAACACTCCTTATGCTGCCCAGGTTGCTGCTGAAGAGTGCGCTAAAACGGCTTATGACCTTGGACTTCGTAAAGTTAAAGTATTCGTTAAAGGCCCAGGAAACGGTCGCGAGTCAGCAATGAGAGCGATGGCAAGTATTGGTATTCAGATTACTGAAATTGTAGATGTAACACCATTGCCACACAACGGTTGCAGACCTGCTAAAAGAAGACGTGTATAATATTTAAACGAAAAAAGGCATGGCAAGATATAGAGGACCAAAATCTAAAATAGCTCGTAAATTCGGTGAACCTATTTTTGGACCGGATAAAGTGTTTGAACACAAAAATTATCCTCCAGGGATGCATGGTTTGTCTTCAAAAAGAAGAAAAAAATCTGAATACGGGCTTCAGTTAAAAGAAAAACAAAAAGCAAAATATACTTATGGCGTTTTGGAAAAACAATTCCGTAATCTTTTTGAAAAAGCTTCTGCTGCAAAAGGGGTTACTGGTGAAGTGTTGCTTCAGTTGCTCGAATCAAGGCTCGACAATGTTGTTTTCCGCTTAGGTGTAGCTAAAACACGGGCAGCTGCCCGTCAGTTTGTTTCGCACAAACATATTACTGTTAACGGAAATATAGTAAATATTCCTTCGTATACTGTTAAACCCGGAGATATTGTTGGTGTTCGGGAAAAATCAAAATCGTTGGAAGAAATTACCGACTCATTGCATTCACGCCGGAGCTCACGATATGAGTGGCTGGAATGGGATAACGACCAAATGGTGGGAAAATTCCTTAATCGCCCGGAACGTGAAGAAATACCTGAAAACATCAAAGAGCAGCTTATCGTAGAGTTGTATTCAAAATAAAAAAATACTTAAGGTTATTATGGCAATATTAGCATTCCAAAAGCCTGACAAGGTGATAATGATAGAATCCGACAATAAAGTTGGGAAATTCGAATTTCGTCCGTTGGAACCCGGATATGGTATTACAATTGGTAACGCATTACGAAGAATTCTTTTATCATCATTGGAAGGATATGCAATCACAACTGTAAAAATTGAAGGTGTTGACCATGAATTTTCTACGATTAAAGGAGTTATTGAAGATGTAACAGATATTATTCTTAATCTGAAACAAATTCGGTTTAAAAACGAGGTAGAAGATTTTGACAGTGAAAAGGTAACTATTAGTATTACTGGTCAGGAAGAATTCACTGCTGGCGATATCAATAAATTTATGACTGGATTCAGGGTGCTGAACCCAGAATTAGTTATTTGCAGAATGGAGCCGGATGTAAAACTTCAATTGGAAATTACAATCAATAAAGGACGTGGTTATGTTCCTGCTATTGAAAATAAACCTGTGGAAGCTGAATTCGGAGTAATTCCTATCGACTCGATTTTTACTCCAATAAAAAAAGTAAAATACGCTGTTGAAAACTATCGTGTAGAACAAAAGACTGACTATGAAAAATTAGTTTTGGATATTGTTACCGATGGTTCTATCCAACCAAAAGAAGCATTAAAAGAAGCTGCTAAAATTCTTATTTATCATTTCATGTTGTTCTCTGATGAAAAGATTACACTTGATTCGGACGAAAAATTTGCAAATGAAGAATTTGATGAAGAAGTGCTTCACATGCGTCAGCTCCTGAAAACCAAATTGGTCGACATGGATTTATCAGTTCGTGCATTGAACTGTCTGAAAGCTGCTGATGTTGATACATTGGGGGATTTGGTAACTTACAATCGTAACGATTTATTGAAGTTTAGAAACTTTGGTAAAAAGTCGCTTACCGAATTGGATGACCTTTTAGACAATATGGGGCTGAATTTTGGAATGGACATCACGAAGTATAAACTGGATAAGGAGTAAAAGGCAATGAGACATAATAAGAAATTTAATCATTTAGGCCGAAAAAGTGCACATCGAAAAGCGATGTTGGCAAACATGGCAAGTTCTCTTATCGAAAATAAGAGAATTTCAACCACGGTTGCCAAAGCGAAAGCGTTAAGGATGTATGTTGAACCGTTAATCACAAAAGCAAAAGACGATACAACACATTCGCGTAGGGTAGTTTTTAGTTATTTACAGAATAAGGATGCTGTTTCTATTCTTTTTAGAGAAGTAGCAGAAAAGATAGCTGATCGCCCGGGGGGTTACACTCGTATTTTGAAAACAGGTAACCGCTTTGGAGATAACGCAGAAATGTGTATTATTGAATTGGTGGATTACAATGAAACCATGTTGGCAGCGAAAGAAGATTCTTCAAAAACCAAGAAACGTCGTTCTCGTCGTGGTGGCGCTAAGAAATCTGAAACTGCTGCTCCGGTAGCAGAAAAAAAGAAAGAGGAGGAAAAGGTTGAAGTTGTAGAAGATGTAAAACCTGTAGAAGAAGTAGAAACTACTGTAGAAACTGAAGACGAGTCAACATCTGAAACAAAAACAGATGATAAAGATGCTTCAGAAGAAGAAAAGAAAGAAGAATAAACTCTTTTGAATATAAAGAAAAAGCCGGCTTTTAAGTCGGCTTTTTTTGTGCTATTTTTTACTGGTGAAGATAATATTCCGACTATAAAATTGATTTCAATTTCTAAATTCTTTACTTTTAAACACAGGAATCTATAACCAATTAAATAAACATGGAAAATCAAAACAATTCATCCGTTAAATTTTCAAGGAGAAAATTTTTGGGAACTACGACAGCAGCAGTTGCCGCAGTATCATTAGCACCTTTAAATTATGGGTTTGCATCAGCAAAGCCAAATTCCAAATTTGGAGGCGTACAAATTGGTGCTATAACATACAGTTGGCGAAGTATGCCGTGTACAGCAGCAGATGTTATTAAATATTGTACCGAAGCCGGAATAAGTTCTATTGAATTAATGGGGAATGTTGCTGAAGAATATGCTGGAATTCCGGAAGGGGCGCCACGAATACCACGTAATTCTCAGTTATCTGAGGCCGAAAAAGCCGATTTTCAGAAAAAAATTGAAGCGGCTAATCAAGCACAAAGAGAATGGCGTCTTTCTGTTTCGATGGATAAATACAAGGCGCTTCGTAAGATGTTTGATAAAGCCGGTATTAGTATTCATATTGTAAAATTTGCTCCGGCTAATTGGTCAGATGAAGAAATTGATTATGCTTTTATCGCGGCAAAGGTTCTTGGAGCTAAAGGAATTACTAATGAAATAGGAGAGGATGCATGTAAAAGACTGGGTAAATTTGCCGAGAAACATAATATGTATGCTATCTTCCATAATCATATGCAACCCGGTGAGCCAGGGTTTAGTTTTGATAAATTTTTGGCATATTCGCCAAAAAACATGTTAAACTTTGATGCCGGACATTATTTTGGTTCTACCGGAAGACATCCGAATGAAATTATAGAACGTTTGCATGACCGTATTGTAAGTATTCACACAAAAGATAAAACAGGTAAAAATGGAAATCCTCCGAATACCAATATGCCTTGGGGTGAGGGAGACACTCCTGTTGCCGATATGTTAAAATTAGTGCAAAAGAATAAATGGCCTATTTATTTTGATATTGAACTGGAATATCCTGTACCTGAAAATTCAAATGCTGAAAAAGAGGTAATTAAGTGCGTTCAGTATTGTAAGAATATTTTGGTTTAAAAGGTGATGCGGTTTTAACCGCATTACCTTAAAATCTTTTTCCCCACCATTTTTTTAACCGTTCGAGAATTTTTGCTTCTAAAGCATTATTTTGAGGCAAGTATATTCTTTCCTTTTTTATTTCTTCAGGGAGGAAATCTTGCTCAACAAAATTACCTTCATAGGAATGTGCATATTTATAATTTTTACCATATCCAATTTCTTTCATTAGTTTGGTTGGTGCATTCCGAATATGAAGAGGAACAGGTAAGTCGCCAGTTTTTTTTACCAATGAAATAGCTTCGTCAATGGCCATGTAAGCTGAATTGCTTTTGGGTGAGGTTGCCAGGTAAATGGTACATTCGGAAAGAATAATCCGCGATTCTGGCGGGCCAATTTTATGAACAGCATCAAATGTGCTTTGCGCTAATAAGAGGGCATTCGGATTTGCCAGACCAACATCCTCAGCAGCCAGAATTAATAATCTGCGTGCAATAAATTTTACATCTTCACCGCCTTCAAGCATTCTGGCCAACCAATAAACCGCTGCATCAGGATCGCTCCCCCGAATACTTTTTATAAAAGCCGAAATAATGTCATAGTGCATTTCGCCTTGCTTATCATAAGTAGCAAGGTTTTTTTGCAGGCGATTGGTTACTTTTTCATCTGTAATTTCAATTACATCACCTTCCTCTGCAAGAATAACTAACTCCAGTACATTTAGTAATTTTCGTGCATCGCCTCCGGAGAAGCGTAGTAATGCCTGGTCTTCTTTTAAGTTAACTTTCTTTTTTTGCAGAACGCTATCCCTTTTTATTGCTAAATCGACAATTTGCAGAAGGCCATTTTTATCTAAATGTTCTAACACATATACCTGACAACGAGAAAGGAGAGGGGAGATAACTTCAAACGACGGATTTTCGGTTGTTGCGCCAATTAAGGTAATAGTCCCGTCTTCAACAGCTCCTAACAATGAATCCTGCTGCGATTTACTAAATCTGTGAATTTCGTCTATAAAAAGAATAGGATTTGGACGGTTGAAGAATTGTTGCTTTTTTGCTTTCTCAATTACTTCGCGAACATCTTTAACTCCTGAGTTTATAGCGCTTAATGTATAAAATGGTCGTTCAAGAGTGTTGGCAATAATTTTCGCAAGTGTCGTTTTTCCCACTCCAGGAGGGCCCCATAAAATCAGGGAAGAAATATTTCCTGATTCAATCATTTTTCGCAACACTGAATTTTTGCCAACGAGATGTTCCTGTCCGATATAATCGTCCAGTGTTTTTGGTCGCAAACGTTCTGCCAAAGGTTGGTTACTCATATTGAAACTGACGTTTATTTTTTATTGAAACTTAAAAATACAGATTTTATTCAACGATAATATTGTATTTATGTAAAAGCCCGGTGACATTTTGGAATGAGAATTTCGCTTTTTGTATATTATTTAAATCGGGGTCAATTGAAAAGTTAAATGCAGTGCTGAAGTTAACTTCTTTAAGATTGGTATTGTCAAAAATTGCACCTGTTAAATCACATTCGTGAAAGATACTTTTTGAGAGATCTGCTGAAGAAAAATCAACCTCTTCCAGTTTACAGCCTTCAAAATTTATATTTCTTACTTTTAACTTATGAAATGAAGAAAAGCTCAAAATGCAGTTTTTGAATTGAAAATCAAGTAGAAAAGGATTGCATTCGTCAAAAGGAAGACCGATCAGTTTACAGTTATTAAACTTGATATTCTGGACGCCAGTGTTCCTTAACCGGGCCATGCTCAAATTGCAGTTTTCAAATTTGCATTCCGAAAAAATACTTTCAGATAAGTTTGTATTTGAGAAATTACAATTTACAAAAATGCATTCTTCAAATTCAGCTTTTTCAAAATCAAAGGTTGTGAAATCTTCGTTTTTGTAGGTTTTTTCTTTGTAATAACTTTCCATTTGGTTTAAATCCTCCTTTTATTTTCAAAATTCAAATTGAATAAAAAAATTAGTCATTTAAAACCCAAACCAGCTAAAGTTACTAACTCCTGTCCTTTTTCCGGTGTTCCGTATAAAAAAGGGATCGCCTGTAAAACTAATTCTCTAACTTTAGGATTATTTAGCGAGTTGTCATGATCCATTTTACTATCCCAAACTTCGGTTACCCAGATATTTTCTTTAACCTGTGGATCTATACTTATGATATAAAATTTGCATCCTTTTGCCTTCTCCAGGAGTTTAGCAGCCCGTAATAAAATTCGAATAAGTTCTTTCTCTTTGCCGGGTTTCGCGGTAAAGTTTCCGTGAAGAAAATATTTATCCATTTTTCCGATTTTGAAATTATTTTTTTCGAGAAGAACGCATTGCTCTCACAACCGATGTATTCTTATCTGTCAACCGTTTTTTGTATTCTTCCGATTCGGCTCCCAAAAGCGCTATTTTCCCGGATTTATCATTATAAATTCCCCAGCCATATTTTTTTGTAAGTGGAGATGTTCGCACAAGGCTGTCCTTTTGAATAAAATTTACGCCTTTCTTCTCCATCTAAAACATTTTTAATATCATTTTTTCTTGCATAGCACAAAAATGTAATATCGTCGGATGTATACTTGTATGGGTTTTGATGAAGAAGTTCAAACTGCAGGTTTGCTAATGTCCTCTTTTCTCCTTTTTCAGGTGGAATTGTTCCTTGGGAGACAGGACAGTCGTCGGCAACAGCAATTAAAGTACTAAAATAATTTGTGGAGTGAATCTTCATTTATTCTGTTTTTTTAATAAACATATATTATAGATCTTGTATCATAGAGGGACCCTAATAATTGTATTTTTAACCAATCGGAATTTATTTTACTTCAAAAACAAACTCATTTAGTTTTTTTCTTACCTGGTGTTGTACTTTTCTGGCTATTTCATCTTCCGATGGAAATGCATCTTCTCTTGGAAAACCAACAGCAATCATCGTTACTGGTTCTAAAAGGTTTGGGGCAAGCTGCAAATATTCCGTTGTTTTCTGTTTGTCGAATCCTCCCATTTGGTGTATTTGTATTCCCATTTCTGCCGCCTGTATTGCCATTGAAACACTCGCGGCGCCAATGTCGTGTAGTGCTTTTCCATTGGGAAGATTGTTGTAACTCGAAGTTTTACTTAGCACCGAGATTATCAGCACCTGGGCATTTTTTGCCCAAAGCGGATTATTCCCGGTAAGGAGTTCAAGAAATTCACTGAATACTTTTGTATTTTCCCTGTGGACG
This sequence comes from uncultured Draconibacterium sp., assembly GCA_963677235.2. GTDB lineage: Bacteria > Bacteroidota > Bacteroidia > Bacteroidales > Prolixibacteraceae > Draconibacterium. The sequence goes on from CAXXPP010000001.1 coordinate 1,246,429, forward strand.
TAGTAATAGTTCCAAGGTTGCTCGTTTCTGGAAGAAGGAGCCAAACGTGCAGCTTCAAATAACAATTCAATCATTTCTCTTGTGACTGGTTCGCTGGTAAAACCACGCGGACTCCAGCGATTTTGAATAGCTTTATTTAATTGCATAATTTTTCTATTTTATGAAACTAACAATTTTTAAATTAGATGGTTCTTTCAATATTATCACGAAAAATATTTCTTCCAAATTTAATTTTTAATCAGACAACAAATATTAAAGTAGCACCCTTCTCATCACTGTTTGAATAAATGAAAAAAGCCGGAAACTCCGGCTCTTTTCATTTATAAATTATTTTTCACTTTCAAAAACTAACAGTCTGATTTTTCACCATAGGCTTGTTCTTTAAACCAGCTCAGGGGGTGTGATGTAGGTCTCTCAATAGGCATCCCATATATACGGTCGTTTACCAACGAAGCAAGAACTCCCAGCGCCCGTGAAACACCAAACAGAACAGTATAGAAAGTATATTCTTTAATTCCGTAATGGTAAAGCAACGAACCACTGAATGCATCAACATTTGGCCATGGGTTTTTGATCTTTCCAATATCAGAAAGAATTGGCGGAACAATTTTATACAACTGATTTGCCAGGTTTATCATTGGATCGTCTTTGATGTATTTGTTGGCAAATTCCTGTTGTGCAGTAAATCGTGGATCTGTTTTCCGTAGTACTGCATGTCCGTATCCCGGAATGACGCGACCTTCCTCTAATGTCTTTTTGCAATAATCTTCAACTTGTTTGTCGCTTGGAGAATCTGTATCTAAATACTCAAGCATTTCAAACATCCAGTGGATGACATCCTGATTGGCAAAACCATGTAGCGGACCAGCCAACCCTGTCATTGCAGCACCGTAGGCATAATATGGATTACTTAAAGCCGAGCCCACCAAATGAGCCGTATGTGCGGAAACGTTTCCTCCTTCATGATCTGCATGAATGACCATATATAAACGGAACAATCTGCGGATATCTTCTGAATCGAATCCCATCATATGCGCCAGGTTTCCAGCCCAGTCCAAACGAGGATTAGGCTCTATATGGTCGTCGTTATAAAAGTTTTTGCGGTAAATATAGGCAGCAATGTGAGGAAGTCGTGCAATCAGGTTCATCACATCTTCGTATGTTGCATCCCAGTAATATTTTTTGCTGACGCCAGCCCTGTATGCTTTTTGGAAAATTGATTCAGTTGCCAAAGCAAGTATCGCAGCACTAAACTGAGTCATTGGTTTTGAATTCTTTGGCATTGCATCAATTACGTCAAAAACATGCTGAGGTACGTGTGCTCGCGTAGCCCAGTCTTTCGAAATGTTGCTTACATCTTCCTGACTGGGAATTTCGCCAATCAACATCAAATAGAAAAGTCCCTCAGGAAGAGGCTCTCCCTCTGGATTGATGCGTGGCAATTTTTCCTGTAACTCAGGAATTGAATAACCTTTAAAACGAATTCCTTCTTCCGGATCTAATTTAGAAGTATCAGTTACTAAAAGAGGAATTCCTTTCATGCCTGTAAGGACCTGTCCCAGTGTAACCTGAGCAATCACTTTATCAGAATATTCATTTTTTAGTTTTTGAAATTCATTTGAGCATTTGCTGGCTTTTTGAAAAAATCTGTACTTAATATATTCCATCGTATTTTGTATTTGTTATTAATTTCTTTATTATCAGTGCATGTTGTTGATAATCTCTTCGGCAAACTCTGATGTCGTCATTAATGTTGCGCCTTCCATCTGAGCGAATAAATCTGATGTTACCCGTCGTTTTGCAAAGGTGTGTTCCATCGCATCATAAACATGTTCCGCCGCTTTATTCCAACCCATATATTCGAGCATCATTACACCTGAGAGAATGAGAGAACTCGGATTTGCATTTCCTGTTCCGGCAATATTTGGAGCAGTTCCGTGTGTGGCTTCAAATATGGCGTACCCATTTTTGTAATTGATATTTGCCCCTGGCGATATACCAATTCCGCCTACCATTGCAGCCAGTTGATCTGAAATATAATCCCCGTTCAGATTCATAGTTGCAATTACGGAATGATCATAAGGGCGAAGTAATGATTCCTGCAAAAAGGCATCTGTAATAACATCTTTTATAATAACCTTTCCTGCTTTTTTTGCCTCGTTTAGGGCTTTTTCTGCATCTATCTGACCTTTTTCTTTTTTTATTTTCTCGAATTGTCTCCATGTAAACGTCTGGTTTGCGAACTCATTTTCGGCCATATCGTATCCCCAGTTTTTAAAAGCCCCTTCTGTAAATTTCATAATATTGCCTTTGTGTACAAGGGTTACAGAAGGAAGTTGCCTTTGAATGGCATAATTTATTGCGGCTCTGATAAGCCTTTCTGAGCCTTCTTTTGAAACCGGTTTTATCCCAAAGGAGGAGGACTCGGGGAAACGGATTTTGTCCACTCCCATTTCGTTAATTAAAAATTCTCTGAATTTCTTTGCATCCAGTCCTCCAGTCATATATTCGATTCCTGCGTAGATATCTTCTGTGTTCTCTCTGAAAATATGCATATCAACCAAAGACGGAAAACGAACGGGTGAGGGAACTCCTTTAAACCAGCGAATCGGGCGAAGGCATACAAATAAATCGAGTGTTTGCCTGAGCGCCACATTTAATGATCGGATTCCTTCGCCAACAGGTGTTTGCAAAGGCCCTTTTATTCCAATTAAATATTTTTCAAAAGCTCTGATGGTTTCGTCTGGCAGATAATCTCCGGTTTTTCTAAATGCTTTTTCACCGGCCAAAACTTCTTTCCATATAATTCTTTTTGAATTTCCATAGGCTTTTTCAACGGCTGCATCAAGTACCTTTTGAGAGGGTAAAGAAATGTCTTTTCCAATCCCATCGCCTTCGATAAATGGAATAACAGGTTGGTCAGGGACGTAAAGCTTTCCGTTTTTTATTTTTGTAGTGTCTGTCATCAGTAAGTATCAAATTATCGTAAGATAATGAATTTGTTTCATTTTGTAAACTAGTGATTTAGCTTTGTTTGCAGATTCTCATCCAATGCCGAAAGGAATTCCTGAGTTGTCAGGTAGTGTTCTTCTTTCAATTCTTTGCCATGAACAATCAACGCAAGATCTTTTGTCATTTTTCCACTTTCTACCGTTTCAATACAAACCTGTTCAAGTGCATGAGCAAAATCAATTAATTCCTGATTATTATCCAATTTTCCACGAAATCCCAATCCTCGGGTCCATGCAAAAATTGATGCAATTGGGTTTGTCGAAGTGGGTTTGCCCTGCTGATGTTGACGGTAATGTCGGGTAACTGTTCCATGTGCAGCTTCAGCTTCCATTGTTTCGCCGTCAGGGGTTACAAGGGTAGAAGTCATTAATCCCAGTGAGCCAAATCCTTGTGCAACTGTGTCACTCTGAACATCTCCATCATAGTTTTTACAGGCCCAAACAAAACCACCTTCCCATTTTAGGGCTGCTGCAACCATATCATCAATCAACCGATGTTCATAAGTGATACCTGCTTCTTCAAACTGTTCTTTATATTGTGTTTCAAAAACTTCCTGAAATATATCTTTAAACCTACCATCGTAGGCTTTCAGAATAGTGTTTTTTGTTGACATATATAAAGGCCATTTTTTATCAAGCGCCTGGTTCATACAAGAACGGGCAAAGCCTCGGATCGATTCGTCTGTGTTGTACATAGCCATTGCCAGACCATCTCCCTCGAAATCAAAAACTTCATGAGAAACGGGCTCACTTCCGTCTTCCGGTGTAAAGGTAATAGTCAATTTCCCTTTTCCTTTTGTGAGGAAATCAGTAGCCCGGTATTGGTCACCATAAGCATGACGACCGATACAAATTGGTTTTTTCCATCCCGGAACAAGCCGGGGGACATTTTTTATCAGAATAGGTTCACGAAAAACAGTCCCTCCTAAAATGTTACGAATAGTTCCATTGGGCGACTTCCACATTTTTTTCAGACCAAATTCTTCAACACGTGCTTCATCAGGAGTAATGGTTGCGCATTTTACACCAACTCCATATTTTTTTATTGCCAGTGCTGCATCAACAGTTACCTGGTCGTCTGTTGCATCGCGGTGTTCCATTCCCAAATCGTAATATTTTAAATCGATGTCGAGATAAGGAAGGATTAGTTTTTGTTTTATAAAATCCCAGATTACCCGGGTCATTTCATCACCATCCAGTTCTACTACCGGATTTTGAACCTTAATTTTCTGCATATTTTCGTTTTTTTGAAAAAGTAATTATGTTTTAGCTGAATAAATTCAGGAGTAGACATCGCGTAGTTGTCACTCCTGAACCATTCCGTTTATTCGTTTATTAGGTGTTTCCTAATTATTTTGTTTGCGAATTAAATTCAGGGCCGAACCGGCTTTGAACCACTCAATCTGCTGTTTATTGTATGTATGACTTACTTCAATTGTATTCTTAGAACCATTGGCGTGGGTAACTTCAATATTTAAGTTTTTGCCTGGAGCAAAGCTTACCAGATTTGTAAAATTGAAGGTATCATCTTCCTGAATAAGATCGTAATCATCTTCATTTACGAAAGTAAGTGCCAGCATTCCTTGTTTTTTCAAGTTGGTTTCATGAATTCTGGCAAATGATTTTACAATAACAGCACAAACTCCCAAGTGTCGGGGTTCCATAGCTGCATGTTCCCGGGACGAACCTTCTCCATAATTATGATCGCCCACTACAACTGTTGGAATTCCTTTTGCTTTATATTCTCTTTGCACTTTCGGAACCTGATCATATTCTCCTGTGAGCTGGTTTTTTATCGAATTTGTTTCGCTGTTAAATGCATTAACAGCTCCAATTAACATATTATTTGAAATATTGTCGAGATGACCACGGAATCGTAACCACGGGCCAGCCATTGAAATATGGTCGGTGGTACATTTCCCTAAAGCTTTTATAAGTAGTTTTGCCCCTTCAATATTTTTCCTGTCCCACGGTTGAAATGGCGAGAGCAATTGTAAGCGGTTTGAATCAGGAGCAACATTTACATCTACTTTTGATCCATCTTTTGCCGGTGCCTGATAACCTGCATCTTTAACATCAAATCCTTTTGGTGGTAATTCAAAACCTGTTGGTGCTTCTAGTTTTACGGGCTCTCCGTTTTTATTTAACAATGTATCGGTAACCGGATTGAAATCGAGTGTGCCGGCAATAGCCAAAGCAGTTACCAATTCTGGTGATGTTACGAAAGCGTGTGTATTCGGATTTCCATCTGCACGTTTTGAAAAGTTTCTGTTAAAAGAATGAACAATGGTATTTTTCTGTTGCTTATCTGCTCCGGGGCGGGCCCACTGCCCAATACACGGGCCACAGGCGTTGGCAAAAACTTTTCCTCCCATATTCTCGAAAATGTCGATAAAACCATCTCGCTCAATCGTGAAACGTACCTGCTCTGAACCCGGAGTTATGGTAAATTCAGATTTTACTTTTAGTCCTTTTTCAACAGCTTGCTGTGCAATGGAAGCGGCTCTTGATATATCTTCGTATGATGAATTGGTACAACTTCCAATCAGTCCAACTGAAACGTCAAGTGGCCAGCCATTCTCACGCGCTGTTTTTCCCATTTCTGAAATTGGTGTTGCACGGTCTGGAGTGAATGGACCGTTTACGTGGGGAGTTAATTCCGAAAGATTAATTTCAATTAACTGATCGTAATACATTTCCGGATTTTCATATACTTCAGGGTCTGCTTTCAGGTAATCTTTCATACCGTTGGCCAGTTTTGCCACTTCTTCTCTTCCGGTTGCCTTTAAATAGCGTTCCATACTTTCGTCGTAGGCAAATAAACTTGTTGTTGCCCCAACTTCGGCACCCATGTTACAAATAGTACCTTTTCCTGTTGCCGACAATGATCTGGCTCCTTCTCCAAAATATTCAATAATAGCCCCCGTTCCACCTTTTACAGTTAAAATACCGGCAACTTTAAGTATAATGTCTTTTGGGGCTGACCATCCGTTCAATTTACCTGTTAGCTTTACACCAATTAGTTTAGGCATTTTTAGCTCCCAGGGCATTCCAGCCATAACATCAACAGCATCGGCGCCACCAACTCCAATCGCTACCATTCCAAGACCTCCTGCATTGGGTGTATGTGAATCGGTTCCAATCATCATTCCCCCGGGAAATGCATAATTTTCCAAAACTACCTGGTGAATAATTCCGGCACCAGGTTTCCAGAATCCAATTCCATATTTATTGGATACTGATTCCAGAAAATCAAATACTTCTTTATTTGCATTCTGAGCAACATTTAAGTCCGTTTTCCCTTCTACCTGTGCCTGAATAAGGTGATCACAGTGAACCGTTGATGGAACCGCAGTTGTATCTTTCCCTGAGTTCATAAATTGGAGCAAAGCCATCTGTGCTGTAGCATCCTGCATCGCAACTCTGTCGGGAGCAAAGTCTACGTAGTCTATACCTCTTTTGAACGCTTCCAGGTTTTGGGTTTCATATAAATGTGCATAAAGAATTTTCTCGGCATATGTCATCGGCCGATTTAAGGTTTTTTTACTTTTTTCAATTTTCCCGGCTAATCCGGAATATACATTTTTAATAAGGTCTAAATCAAACATTTGTTATATAGTTTTTTTAATTGAATTCCCAGATGAATTGTCACAAAATTTAACAAAAAAATTCGGTAAAAGTTGCATTATAATTAAAGTATTTTTCCTATTTGAAGGTTAAATATATACATAAATAAATATGTTTAAATGAAAATAAGCTAATATGGGATGAGTTTTAAAATGTGACTTAATTTATGTAAATCTTATAATTAAGAGTGATATAAAATGGAATTACAAATTAGAATTTGAAAATCATTTCAAATTGGTTTATTTCATTTTTAAATTCCATATCAAGGTGCTTTTTCCTAAGGCAATTTTTTCCCTACACCTTCAGAAATACAGTTTTTTTGTTTGAAGTAAATTTGGCAGGTCGGTTATTAATGGTTCTTCTATCCGGGTATTTTTATGTTCTTCAAGAATACCAATTTGTGGAATATCGCCCTTGTTTTTATGAATGAACCCAAATGCAGCAATTGTATTATTTTTAATTATGGCTGAAAAGGCATAATATGAAATAACGTTTTTAATGGAAGCAGAACTATTTTGCCAAGCAGGTTCAAACAAATTATAATTTGCTAGCTGAAGTTGTTTCCAAACGGAGATGTCATGAGTGAACATAGTTTCAATTGATCTTGCGATTGTAAGCTTTTCTTTTTGCCGTTTAAAACATTCGGGTCTGCGGGTTCTCTCAAAGCCGTATTTGGTATATAAATTTATAGCCGGAGTGTTATTTTCAAGTATTTCAAGTTCAAAATAATCAAACAGCTTTGGGTTGGCTTCCTGTTAGGTATTCAGTCTGGATTAAATATTCTTCTAATGTATGGCCATCGCAGGGGGTACCATCAAATACAAATAGCGCCAACTATAATCTTTGAGGTTTTGGTTAATACAATCCCTGATTTGTTCTCAAACTCAAACTTCCTGACCTTTTTTCCCCTTTGCAATACAACTAACTTCCGGCTCGTGAATACTGTAAGCTTTATTCTTTCCAGCCTTTTCCTGAAGTAAAATTTTATTGAGAATGATAAACAGCTCCTTATATTTCTGCTGCTGTGCAGATGTGAACTTTCTTGCAATATCCCTGACCTTGCAGCTTGCTATGGTTTTTATTTTGCGCATTGCTGCTTTGTCTTTCTTTCCAACCATATCTGCAAGCTTTTTACCAAATTACTTATTTGCTTGCAGTTTTAGAAACAGCTTGTAATTTATTATAATTTGATTATCAATTGACTATTCTTTTTTTTAGGTTTGACTAATTAATATGGTCATAACAGATGCATGATTCAGACCTTATATACTAACTGGTTTTAGTATAACAACTTTCATTTCAAGAGCATTTTGCTATGAACGATTGTAGTTATCAAAAGTGAAATTATTTAAAAAGAAAGTAAGGGTCTAAAAAACGAAAAAGGCTTCCCTCAATACTGTATTGAGGGAAGCCTTTTTCGTTTTATTTCCTGCGGTAATTGTTAAAATTTAAGCGCATACCTGATTTTTATGCCTGCTGCCCGTATTTTAGGTTTTGATGCATAATTTTCGCCCTGTGCTTTTGGGGCAGAATAAAAAAGGGGATTAAATTCGAACTGTGTTGGATTATCTGTATCGTATCCAATCAGCGGGGATGGGGAACCGCTATTGTTGGTCAGGCGGTTCAATCCCATATCAGCATAAAACCCCAAATATAAGTTCCGGGTTTTATTCAATGGTTGTTTAAAGCCAAGCTCAAACAACAAAGAGTAATTATTCCGGATATCCAGTTTCTGTCTGTTACTTTCCACTGTCCCCCAACTTCCGAAACCCATAAATTCGGGGCCGTCTAATATCACATCCCACTCCTTAAAATAGCCCGATGTGTTTAGTCCAGTGGCAGTTGCTTTGTATTTCGAGATAGCAGGGATTCCAATTTGAAACCCGACAGCACCGTAAACAGAAGCACTAGTCCAGGGGGTGGGGGTTTCGTAGCGGAATAAAATAGGGATGTTTATCATATCAACCCATTGCTGTTCCTTGTATGTATTGGCAGAAGAATGGAAATCAAAATCGCTGCCTTCTGCGTCTGTTGCCAGGTAAAAATCATTAAAGCCGGACAAAAGGGATTCTGAACGATACTGCTGGTATTCTATCCCCGCAGAAACACTCCACTGGGTATTTAGGTATAATGAATATTCCAGTCCGCCCCCTGCTCCATAACCATTGTTATGTCGGGCATCTCCTGAAAGGTCATATCCCAGGGAATTAAAAATTCCTTTCGCATATACAGAAAATTCTTGTTTTTTGCCTGTTTGATTTTGGGCTGTTACTGCCCCGAAGGACAGTAACAGTATTATTGTCAAATACAGTAATTTATGATGGTTCATTTTATTTTGTTTTGTTTATTCTTTTGATTCCGATAATATTTCAAGTTCATTTTACAGCAATCCTACTGAATAATAACCTTGGTGCTCAATACAACCCCTCCGGCTTCTGTTGTTACGATATAAGTTCCCGGTGCCAGAGATGGTGGAAGTGTAATCCAACTGGTATTACTTCCGGCCCTTTGCTGCATTACTGTTCTTCCGTAAAGGTTTTTTACTGTAATATTCATATCCTTTAACATATCCGGTGTATAAGTAGTAGCTATATTGACAATGCTACCTGCTTCTACCGGGTTAGGTGCGACCTTCAGGTTAAAAGAAGTGGAATAAGGAGCTGCAAACTCACAGGTCTGCAAAAGCTCTCCATCCTCTGTTTCCATTTCTACAGAATATTCAGCATCCCAATCCAGTTGATCCGATACATCATCCCCCACAGAGTAATACTGCCCTGTACCAACCAACTGTCCATCTTTATACCAGTTGAAAGATGAGAAGCGGTAACCTCCGTTTGTTTCCGGGTTATTATTCACCAGTAATATATTGTTGTACTTCTGAACAATAATATCCTCAAAATTAAATCGTTTTTCAACCATCACATGGTAGGTTCGGGTTTTCGAACTATCTCCTGAAACAACAGTAATGTCTTCATTGTAAATTCCCGGAACCGGTGTTGCCATTTTAAATGAAGCTAAATGGGAAGACGTTGCGTATGATTCAAGTTCAAAAGACATGGATACATAATTTAGTGTATCCCCACAATCTACCAGATAATAGATGTTCTCATCCGGGTTTTCAATAGTCTCCCCGTTGATTCTGAGAATACTTATGTCGGCGACAGTCGAGGCCGGGACTTCACCATCTCCAATTTTTCCGTCTCCGTTTGTATCTCCAGCAACTTCACCGTTATCAATCTGACCATTGCCGTCGGTATCCCCGACAATTTCAGGAGCGGAAGTTATCCCGTCTCCATTGGTATCGCCGGCTATTTCTCCATTGTCAATCTGACCATTGCCATCGGTGTCACCTGCAATCTCTGGAGCTATAATTTTTCCGTCTCCATCCGTATCACCTGCCACTTCACCGTTGTCAACCTGGCCGTTTCCGTCAATATCTCCTGCAATTTCTGGAGCTGTAATTTCCCCGTCTCCGTCAGTGTCCCCAGCAACTTCACCATTGTCAACCTGGCCGTTTCCGTCGGTGTCCCCAGCAATTTCAGGAGCTGTAATTTCTCCGTCTCCGTCAATATCCCCGGCTACCTCACCGTTGTCAACCTGACCATTCCCATCAGTATCCCCAGCAATTTCAGGAGCTGTAATTTTTCCGTCTCCGTCAGTATCGCCTGCTACTTCACCGTTGTCAACCTGGCCGTTTCCGTCGGTGTCCCCAGCAATTTCGGGAGCTGTAATTTTCCCGTCTCCGTCAGTATCCCCGGCTACCTCACCATTGTCAACCTGTCCATTACCATCGGTATCCCCGGCAATTTCAGGAGCCGTAATTTCTCCGTTTCCGTCAATGTCTCCGGCAACTTCACCGTTGTCAACCTGACCATTACCATCAGTATCTCCGGCTATTTCAGGAGCCGTGATTTTTCCGTCTCCGTCGGTATCCCCGGCTACCTCACCATTGTCAACCTGACCATTACCATCGGTATCTCCGGCAATTTCAGGAGCTGTAATTTTTCCATCTCCGTCAGTATCTCCAGCTACCTCACCATTGTCAACCTGACCATTACCATCAGTATCTCCGGCTATTTCAGGAGCTGTAATTTTTCCGTCTCCATCAGTATCACCGGCTACCTCACCGTTGTCAACCTGACCATTACCATCGGTATCTCCGGCAATTTCAGGGGCTGTAATTTCCCCGTCTCCGTCAGTATCACCTGCTACTTCTCCATTGTCAACCTGTCCGTTACCATCGTTGTCCCCGGCAATTTCAGGAGCCGTGATTTTTCCGTCTCCGTCGGTATCCCCGGCTACCTCACCGTTGTCAACCTGACCATTACCATCGGTATCTCCGGCAATTTCAGGAGCTGTAATTTTTCCGTCTCCGTCAGTATCCCCGGCTACCTCACCATTGTCAACCTGACCATTACCATCGGTGTCCCCGGCAATTTCAGGAGCCGTGATTTTTCCGTCTCCGTCGGTATCCCCAGCAACTTCACCGTTGTCAACCTGGCCGTTTCCGTCGGTGTCTCCGGCAATTTCAGGAACTGTAATTTCTCCATCTCCGTCAGTATCTCCTGCTACTTCGCCATTGTCAATTTGACCGTTTCCATCGGTATCCCCGGCTATCTCGGGAGCTATAATTTCCCCGTCTCCGTCAGTATCACCTGCTACCTCACCGTTGTCAATCTGGCCGTTTCCATCGGTATCCCCGGCTATCTCAGGAGCTGTAATTTCTCCGTCTCCATCAGCATCCCCGGCAACTTCACCGTTGTCAATCTGACCATTACCATCGGTGTCCCCGGCAATTTCAGGAGCTGTAATTTCTCCGTTTCCGTCAATGTCTCCGGCAACTTCTCCGTTGTCAATTTGACCATTGCCATCACTATCCCCGGCAATTTCAGGAACTGTAATTTTTCCGTCCCCGTCAGTATCCCCAGCTACTTCGCCATTGTCAATTTGACCGTTTCCATCGGTATCCCCGGCTATCTCGGGAGCTATAATTTCCCCGTCTCCGTCAGTATCACCTGCTACCTCACCGTTGTCAATCTGGCCGTTTCCATCAGTGTCTCCGGCAATCTCGGGAGCAGTAATTTTTCCATCTCCGTCAGTATCTCCTGCTACTTCGCCATTGTCAATTTGACCGTTTCCATCGGTATCCCCGGCTATCTCGGGAGCTATAATTTCCCCGTCTCCGTCAGTATCACCTGCTACCTCACCGTTGTCAATCTGGCCGTTTCCATCGGTATCCCCGGCTATCTCGGGAGCTATAATTTCCCCGTCTCCGTCAGTATCACCTGCTACCTCATCGTTGTCAATCTGGCCGTTTCCATCAGTGTCTCCGGCAATCTCGGGAGCAGTAATTTTTCCATCTCCGTCAGTATCTCCTGCTACTTCGCCATTGTCAATTTGACCGTTTCCATCGGTATCCCCGGCTATCTCGGGAGCAGTAATTTCCCCGTCTCCGTCAGTATCACCTGCTACCTCACCGTTGTCAATCTGGCCGTTTCCATCGGTATCCCCTGCAATCTCAGGAGCTGTAATTTCTCCGTTTCCGTCGGAGTCTCCTGCAACTTCTCCGTTGTCAATTTGACCATTGCCATCACTATCCCCGGCAATTTCAGGAACTGTAATTTTTCCGTCCCCGTCAGTATCCCCAGCTACTTCGCCATTGTCAATTTGACCGTTTCCATCGGTATCCCCGGCTATCTCGGGAGCTATAATTTCCCCGTCTCCGTCAGTATCACCTGCTACCTCACCGTTGTCAATCTGGCCGTTTCCATCAGTGTCTCCGGCAATCTCGAGAGCAGTAATTTTTCCATCTCCGTCAGTATCACCTGCAACTTCACCGTTATCGATCTGGCCGTTTCCGTCGGAGTCTCCTGCCATTTCGGGAGTTGTAATTTCTCCGTTTCCGTCGGAGTCTCCTGCAACTTCACCGTTGTCAATTTGACCATTGCCATCAGTGTCTCCAGCTATTTCGGGAGCCGTGATTTTTCCGTCCCCGTCAGTATCACCTGCTACCTCACCATTGTCAACCTGGCCATTGCCATCGGTATCTCCGGCAATTTCAGGGGCTGTAATTTCCCCGTCTCCGTCAGTATCCCCAGCTATCTCACCATTGTCAATTTGACCGTTTCCATCGGTATCCCCGGCTATCTCGGGAGCTATAATTTCCCCGTCTCCGTCAGTATCACCTGCTACCTCACCGTTGTCAATCTGGCCGTTTCCATCAGTGTCTCCGGCAATCTCGGGAGCTGTAATTTTTCCATCTCCGTCAGTATCTCCTGCTACTTCTCCGTTATCGATCTGGCCGTTTCCGTCGGAGTCTCCTGCCATTTCGGGAGTTGTAATTTCTCCGTTTCCGTCGGAGTCTCCTGCAACTTCTTCGTTGTCAATTTGACCATTGCCATCGGTGTCTCCAGCTATTTCGGGAGCCGTGATTTTTCCATCCCCGTCAGTATCACCTGCAACTTCACCATTGTCAATCTGGCCGTTTCCATCCGTATCTCCGGCAATCTCAGGAGCCGTAATTATTCCGTCTCCGTTCGTGTCCCCAGCTATCTCACCATTATTAATCTGTCCATTCCCATCGGTGTCCCCCGCAATTTCAGGAGCTGTAATTATTCCGTCTCCGTTCGTGTCCCCAGCTATCTCACCATTATCAACCTGTCCATTCCCATCGGTGTCCCCTGCAATCTCGGGAGCCGTAATTGTTCCGTCATGATTGGTGTCCCCGGCAACATATGGAATAATGGTCAGCGTTTGTAATTGTTGTTGAGCTGCATTATAATTATTATTACCAGGCTGGTCAGCATAAATGGTACATGTTCCGTCGCTAATAAATGTTACCGTTGTCCCTGAAACAGTTGCCACGGACTCATCAGAACTGGAAAATTCTACCGTAAGACCTGAACTGGCAGTGGCTGACAGTTCGAAAGTAGCATCCCTCAATATTTGTTGGGGGACAGGAGAAAAACTTATTGTTTGATTTATTTTGTCAATGTCCAGTGCCCCATTCACATAAACAATATTATAGTTTGTAGAGCCCAGCCCTCCAGGTATGATTACATAATCTTTCCCGGCATCCACTGCAGTAGTAGCTGAACCACTAAAAGTCAGTGTTCCGGAAAGCTCTGATTCATCTTCATCAGCAATAAAACCATCATAAGAAACGGTAAATGGACTGTAAACTGCTCCGTCAAATTCTTTTGTCTGATTGTCAGCCGTTATCCTTAGTTCTTTTTTGATAATGTCGGCATAGGTTACCGGAGCATCATTAAGAGAGAACGTATATTGAGTTGTATCCGGGCCGGTTATTTTTGCGGAGGTAATAACAAGTTGTATCCCTGTTCCCGCATTCTGTGTAACAAAAGCAATACTTACATTGCTTAAAGAAACCTCGTCATCGGAAATTACTCCTTCAAGCTGAAGATTATCGTTGACTATAGTTGCATCAACAGTCCCATCATAGATTTTATTTTCTACAGAAAAAGAGCCGGCTACGGTTAGTTCTGCAGGAGTTATGTCCGCCGAAAGACCAGAGGGTGATATCAGAATGTAGTTATCTTTATCATGCCCGGAAAGGGTCATCGCAGTCGTTACTTCAATTCCTGTTCCAACTGTGCTCTGATCAAAAGTTCCAAAAGTTCCATTTTCCAACACAACATCATCTCCGGTGACTACACCTTCCAGTTTTGCTCCGGAAATAACAGCATCGATTGTCCCATCATATACTTTGTTCTCTGCCACAGCGCCTGTAACCACCAGTTCAACGGGTGCAATTTTCCCGTCGGTCCCTGTCAATGGAGGAATTGAGGTCAGATGATAATTTCCTTTATCTTCTCCCTCAAGAGCAAAAGTTACCGAATAAGGGATATCTGTTCCAGCTTCACTCCGGATAAAATAACCTACTCCCGGAACGGTTACATCGTCTTCGGCAACCACTCCCTGTATTTCCAGATTCAGATTATCCATATTGGCATCCCCATCAAAAGCTTTTTGTTCGGAGCCTGCGGATAACTGTACATCCACCCCTTTGGTGTTTACAGTCAGTGCCCCTGTCAGGTGAATAGTATTGTTAAAATTACTACTGGAGCCTGTAACTGCTGTTGTTTTCAGTTGGTAACTTCCCACAACCAGGCGATTGTTAAATGTATTATACTGCGGCTCTGCTTCACTTACTGTAAAGTTGACTGTACCTCCAACACCATCGTTGACATCAAACTGATTATTTCCCAGTTCTGTGACATTGGCCGTTAAATCTTTTATTGTATTTCCATCGCTATCCAAATACCGGGCAGTTTTTATACTATAAACCGGAGTCTCTGAATAAGTAACATCCAGATTATTTACTTCTACTAAAAGTTCATGTGCCGGTATAATTGAGTAGTCACCTGGTAGATAAGTAAAGGTATAGTTTGCAGCAGTTAATCCTGTTGCAGACAATACATCGGAATATTCACCAGCCGAGTTTTCTGAAGTGTTGTTACGAGTGATCGTCAGATTGGTTTGATCAATCGTTGAAACATCCTCCCCGTTGACATATCCGCTAATGCTTATTCCTGCATAACCGCTGTTGTCATCCTGGGTCACAAACTTGGCATCGTTATTAACAGTTACTGTAAGAGATGCTTTTTCTATCGTTCCCGAACCATTGGACCATTTTAAAGTATAGTTATCAGCCTTCGGACCAGTTAATGTGAGGCCTCCCTGTTCAATTGTACGGGGACCTGCATCCGGGGAGTCAAATAATGGGTTCCCTGTTATTGCAACCTGACTCAGGTCTTCTGACAGGATTCCGTTTAATTCGTTATAGGCAGTTTCGCCGGAGGGGAGTAATGTGTTCCCGTCGTAAGTTTTGCTTATTCCGGTTGCCCCTGCAAGAGTCGCTTCTTTTGACAGAATAGAAGCTGTTGTTGTCGGTGCACCGGTTAGAGATAGCGAATATTGCCCTGCGTCATTTCCTGTTAAATCAGCGCTGATAATGCTAACCGTAAGCCCGTTTCCGGCAGATGATGTTTCAAAAGAAATAACCAGATGGTCTAAAGTTACCTGATTATCGCCCTCAATTCCTGACAACTCCAGGTTGTTGGTTGCGATTACCGCATCTGTTGTTCCGTTGTATTCCCTGTCAGATACAGAGAAAGCCCCGGTGATAGTTAATTCTTTTCCAGTAATATCGGCTTTTAATCCGGAAGGCTGGGAGAGTGTATAGTTCCCCGAATCTGTACCAGTCAGTGTCATTGCTGTTGTTACGGCTATCTCTGTACCCACGGTAGCCCGGTCAAAAGTTCCTACGGTACTGTTGGCCAGTTCCACAAGGTCCCCAAAAGCAACTCCTGAAAGAACGGCTCCTGAAACCACAGCGTTGGTGGTTCCATCATAAGTTTTGTTTTGTGCCTCAGCTCCGGTTACCGTTAATATAGCCTTACCTATAGTTAAAGTGCCGCTGGTATAATTGAATACATAATTATTATCAGTACCACCGGAAGCATTTATAGGATAGTCTCCCGCATCACTTGTTGTGGTTGCAGAAGTGGTTGCTGTTGGTAGTGTCTCAATGTCTGTTTTACCGTCGTCCCCGACAAATCCATCGTAGCTGATTGTCAGTTCCGGGTTGGCATCGCCATAGGTTTTTGACTGATTGTTCGCTGTGACGATCAGTATAGCTTTCCCAATAGTCAAAGTCCCATTGGTATAACTAAAATCATAATTGTCATCAACACCACCGGAAACGATTATTGCATAAGCTCCGGCACCGCTTGTTGTGGTTGCCGAAGTAGTAGCTGTCGGTGGCGTATCGATGTCTGTTTTACTGTCACTCCCAACAAATCCATCGTAGCTGATTGTTAGTTCCGGGTTGGCTTCGCCATAGGTTTTTGACTTATCTACTGCTGTGACCGTCAGTGTGGCCTTATCAACTGTCAGCGTCCCGTCAGTATAACTAAACGTATAATTGTCATCAGTACCGCCAGAAACATTTATAGGATAGTCTCCTGCATCACTTGTTGTGGTTGCTGAAGTAGTAGCTGTCGGTGGCGTATCGATGTCTGTTTTACCGTCATCCCCGACAAATCCATCGTAGCTGATTGTCAGTTTAGGGTTAGCTTCGCCATAGGTTTTTGACTTATCTACTGCTGTGACCGTCAGTGTGGCCTTATCAACTGTCAGCGTTCCGTCAGTATAACTAAACGTATAATTGTTATCGGTACCACCGGCTACGGTAATTGTATAGGTTCCGGCGCCACTTGTTGTTGTCGCATCTGTTGTAACTGTTGGCGGGGTATCTATGTCTGTTTCTTTATCAGTACCAACAAAATTATCGTAACTGATTGTTAGTTCAGGATTCTCCTCACCATAGGTTTTTGACTTATCCACAGCAGTTACCGTCAACGTGGCTTTATTTACAGTCAGGGTTCCGGCAGTATAACTGAATGTATAATTGTTATCAGTACCCCCGGAAACATTTATAGGATAGTCTCCTGCATCACTTGTTGTGGTTGCTGAAGTAGTAGCTGTTGGTAGTGTCTCAATGTCTGTTTTACCGTCATCCCCGACAAATCCATCGTAGCTGATTGTTAGTTCCGGGTTGGCTTCGCCATAGGTTTTTGACTTATCTACTGCTGTGACCGTCAGTGTTGCTTTATTTACAGTCAGTGTCCCGGGTGTATAACTGAACGTATAATTGTTATCAGTACCACCGGAAACATTTATAGGATAGTCTCCTGCATCACTTGTTGTAGTTGCTGAAGTAGTAGCTGTTGGTAGTGTCTCAATGTCTGTTTTACCGTCATCCCCGACAAATCCATCGTAGCTGATTGTCAGTTCAGGGTTAGCTTCGCCATAGGTTTTCGACTTATCTACTGCTGTGACCGTCAGTGTGGCCTTATCAACTGTCAGCGTTCCGTCAGTATAACTAAACGTATAATTGTTATCGGTACCGCCGGCTACGGTAATTGTATAGGTTCCGGCGCCACTTGTTGTTGTCGCATCTGTTGTAACTGTTGGCGGGGTATCTATGTCTGTTTCTTTATCAGTACCAACAAAATTATCGTAACTGATTGTTAGTTCAGGATTCTCCTCACCATAGGTTTTTGATTTATCCACAGCAGTTACCGTCAACGTGGCTTTATTTACTGTTAACAATTGAAATTTTTGCGGAGCTACATCATAATCTTCATCTCCTTCCTGGTCGGCATAAATCGTACACGAACCAGCACCAACAATATGGATTTTACCGTCCACAATAGTTGCCACGGAAGCATCAGAACTGCTATAGGCAATTGTTAAACTACTGGTTGCAGAAGCTTCAGGGTCAAAGTCGCTGTCGCCATACGTTTTATCTGAAATTGTATTAAACGTAATTGTTTGCGACTTTTTGGTTGTAAAAGTTTGAACACCACCATAGCTTGTTCCGGCGCTGTTGATTGCATATGCCTGGAAATAGTAGAGCTTGTTGGCCTCTAGTGAGCTTATATTTATATTGTAGGTCTCAGTTACTGATTCGTTTGTTTCCTTTATTACATTCGCTCCTTCTATCTCAGGAGATGAGTTGACAGAAGAATAAACAACCCCTGTTTCAATTATTGCTGAATTACCGGAATCTGAGATATTCCCTCCCATAATCACCGAAGTTGATGTAATGGAAGCTGCTGTTGTTGTGGAAACTGTCGGTACTATATCATCATCTGTAAGGGTAACTGCAACTGTCTGGTCTGCCAATGCATCAAAAGCATCGTCACTCGATTCATCATCCACTAAAACAGTGATTACTGCGTTGTCGTCCCTGGCAATATCATCATTCACTCCTGTAACCGTGACTGTTTGTGGAGTATCCCAGTTTTCTGAAGTAAAGATTAACGACGGAGCACTTACCGTGGCTTCGCCCGTATCATCAATTGATACAATAAATACAACATCACTTGTTGGTTCCGAATTTAAAACTACGGTAAAGGTGCCTATTCCTAAATTCTCATCTACCGTTAAAGTTGTTTCGCTCACCGTAAAGCCTGCTGTATCATCATCGGTCAACGTGATGCCAACTGTTTGGTCTGCCAAAACATCAAAAGTATTATCGCTCGACTCATCTTTTACTGCTACAGTAATTGTTGCTGTATCTTTTCTGAAAACATTATCATCTACTCCCGTTACAATTACCTCCTGTGGTGTGTTCCAGTCAGTGGTAGTGAAGGTTAGTGTTGGTTTGTCTACCGTGGCCTCGTTGATATCATCACTTGATACATCAAAAACCACATCAGTAGCAGGCTGGGCATCCAAAACAACGGTAAATATACCGGTTCCGGCATTTTCATTAACAGTTAAAGTATCTTTGCTAACCGTATAACCAGCGGTAATGCCTACGGCAAAAATATCATCATTGGTTGAATATGGGCCAAATGTCTGGTTGTCAAAAACCACATCGTTTGCTAAATCACTTAACGAAGCATATCTCGTAACACTTCGATGCGTATTATCACTAGAAGATGTATTGGTTCTGAGAAAATACTGCCCGTCATGAAAAAACTGATCGTCAAACCTAAATGTTGTTTTAAACGGTGTATAATTACCGTTTGTATTCGCAAGTAAATCGGCAAACGAAGGGTAGGAGGTTATACCATGAGTGCCGCTTCCTGAAGCTGTTCTGAAAAACTGGTCGCCCGAGGCAAAGAACTCATCTGTATAGTTCCATGTTTGTGACAAATTAAAAGTAACACCATTAGTGTCTTCCCCCAAATCTTCAATACTTGGATACCTTATTACTTGATTAATAACATCATTTGTTCTGTAAAAATAAATACCATCGGAGAAGAAATTATCACCAAAACTCCAGTGGGTACTAAACAACGTAAACGCCCCGTTTGTACCGGCAATAAAATCCTGATAAGAAGAGTATTTGGTTATCCCGTCTGTTTGATTATCTGAACGTGTCCGGTAATAGGCAGGATAAGTGACAGAAATTTCACTGGTTGCCAGCGCAATATAATCACCATCGGCAGGATCAATTTGTGCCCAATATAATCTGTTTGTTCTATCGTAAGTTAAGAGTACAACTACATCGGTATTGTCAAAAGTTTCATCGCCGGAAATAACAAGGGCCGGCGAACCTCCGGATGGAAATGTTGCCGCAGAATAAGGAATTGCAAAATAGACATCTCCCACGGTACCGGTCTCATCCACCTTATAAACACGGGCTGAACGGTTATTGGCGCCACCATTAAAACCTGCTGTAAATGAGTTTTCAGTTGCGCCGTTATGGCTCATCAACATAAAATTGCCTTCGCCAAGTGAGGTTCTGCTTTCATCGGAATTTGAAGCCGTAAAATTTTGTGTGGTGGCCAATATGGGGCCGTTCACGTCGTTTACCGATCGTGCTACTTTTTGATTCAGGCCGGATGCGTTATCTTGCCCGATACCAAAAATATGCGTTTTATAGCCTGCGTTGGTTGTGGCATCCCAGATTTTGGTGCCATCAGAAGCCAGGTAATCGGTTAGTGAAGCCTGGTCCATCGAGTATCCGTATTTTAACGCCATATACGACTCCACTTTTTGGAGATCTGTACCTGTCAGATTTTCGTTATACACAAAAATCTCCCCGATGTTGCCATTCCAATAATTGCCTTGATCAAGCCACCTGCCTATATATGCATAATTGGAGCCTACACTCAGGGACACCGTTTTAGCGTTGACCGAAATACCCGGTTTGCGTAAAACACTGCTTGTTCCGTTGTAGGTGGTTCCAAATACCACAGGAGTGCCACCTGCAAACTCATTCCCGCTGGAAATTACATCATCGGTATAGTGGCCTATAGCTATATTTGTAGAATTATTATTATTTCTTCCCAAGGCTACAACCTGATGTGTTGTATTGAAACCATAACTGAAAGCCCAATTGAAATCTCCTGTGGTGGAATTAGAAGCTACAGTATAAACTGTATGTGGATTTGCCCCTGTAGGGAAACCTGTCATACTTGATAGTTGCAGATAGTCGTCGTTATTATTAAAAGTGAGCGCCGGGTTAAAGTTTATACCGTTACTATTAAAGTGGGGTTGTTGGCTGCTTGTTGCATTGGAGGCATCGTTACCGTTAACTGATAAATCAGACCATGTTAATACGGCATCACCGTTTCCTGCCAACGTGTTTGAAGCATCTGTATATGCGCCTTCTCCTGCTTTTACCCAAAATTGAAGACCAGATGCTACACCCCCCGGGGCTGGTTGAGCTTTTGCCAAAGTGAAGGTTACCCCGTTAGTTAATGGTGTGGTAGTTGTTAACTCACCATTGTCATTTAATGTACCAATAACCGTTACTTCAGAAGAGAAATCACCGTCAGCAGTAGCAATCAATGACCAGGTTTCATCATAACCTTCAAACTTCATACTAATGTTTTGTGTGAAGTTGGTGGCGTCCACCTTCCATTCTCTTGCCAACCGAATGTTAAATCCTGTGGCAGCATCCAGTTCTGTTTCTTGCACGGTCAATGCAGCCGCGTTGTTTGCCACTGTCAGAAACTGCAGGTCATTTGTATGCTCGGCAGTTCGGCCCGCATCGTTATTGGCAGAAGTGAAGTCGGCATCTAAAGCCAGCGTAAGAATTGAACCATCATTGACCGATTTAGATACTTTTTGGTTCAGCCCACTGGCATCGTCGCGGCCAATACCAAAAATGTCTGTCTTATAATCTGTGCTAGCTGTTGCATCCCAAATAACAGTGCCATCCGAGGCCAAATAATCCAATGGTGACGTTTGGTCTAAGGAGATACCATATTTAATGGCCAAATAGCTATTTACTTTTTGCACATCGGCAGAAGACAAACTGGAAGTATATCCAATAACCTCCCCTATTTTGCCGTTATAAAAGCCGCTTAAGAGTTCGGTTCCTCCAGCTCCATCATTGCTTCTTCCCGTACCTATAATGTCATCGGTATTCGTTCTATTCAAATTCGTAACTGTGGTTGTATTTATATCTATCAATCCATCTGCGTAGGTTTTTATAGCCCCGGAGGTTGTTTCGTAACTATGGGCAAAAAGCTGTGTGCGATTATATTTCACATATGTTATAGCTGTTCCAGGTATATCATCCCCCCAGCTTTTTAAAACCCCTGAAGTAGTTTGTCCATGAATTGGATAGAACCAGGTGTTCATAACATATCCAAAATTGGCCCCTCCACTTGTACCATGTGAATAAACACTGGCACTACCTGAATTAGTCTGTGTAATGTAGAATGTAGTCAGTGAAGAAGTGCCTATTAAAGAGGCTGATCGGTCAACCCTGAAATAATCATCTGTACCATCAAAAACCATTGAAGGGTTGAAATTCAGTAACAGGGAAGTACTGGGCGTAGGTTGACTGGATGCATTTACTTGTGTGGCATTACCAGCACCAACTTGATTAACCCAACTTGCGCCGGAAGCTCCAATATCTGCCTTTAACCAAAGTAATAAGCTAGTAAGTATACCACCCGGTGCTTCCTGAAGTCTAGCCAGGGTAAGGTAATCTCCATCGGCCAGTGAAATATTGGTAATCTCACCATTGGCATCTAGCGTACCCAGAGCAGTCGCACCAGATGAGAAATCACCATCGTTGTCTTTGTACAACGTCCATTTGTCATCGAAACCTTCAAATTTGAGGCTTACATTCTGGGTAAAGCTGGAAGTCTTATCTACCTTCCACTCCCTTGCAATCCTTGTATTAAAAGCGGATGCGTCTATTTCAGTATATTGGACAGATGTGCTGTTTCCATCATTGGCCAGGATAAAAAACTGCTTATC
Source organism: uncultured Draconibacterium sp. (assembly GCA_963677235.2). Taxonomy (GTDB): domain Bacteria; phylum Bacteroidota; class Bacteroidia; order Bacteroidales; family Prolixibacteraceae; genus Draconibacterium. The sequence continues at coordinate 1,268,826 of CAXXPP010000001.1, forward strand.
GCTATTATGGATTGCTGTGCGCGAAGCATCCTGGTTTGATGATGTAAAATCGTTATCAAGGGAAACAAATAGTATAGCATCCGGGTTTGCCGATTTAGATACCTTCTGGTTTAACCCGCTGGCATCGTCGCGGCCAATGCCAAAGATATCAGTAGTATAACTGGTATTATCAGTAGCCGACCAAATAACAGTTCCGTCTGAAGCCAGATAGTCCGTGGCAACGGTCTGGTCGATAGAAATGCCGTATTTTAGTGCCAGGTAAGATTCTACCTCTTTTATTTCAGTTGCAGAAAGATCAGAAGCATAAATAATATATTCGGCGATATCTGTAGTCGATTGGGATGTCCAATCTGTTGGATTTGCTCCGAATCCCAAATAACCATCATTACTTCCTGACAATGAGTTAAACACATTTTGCTGCACCTCTAAAGCTCCATCCAAATAGAGGGACAGCTCACCTGGCTGTACATCTTGCCGCGCAATAACATACTTATTAATCGTAGTTGTATTTCCTGAGACTATCGTTGATTCTTTACCATAATCAGCGCGTTGATAACCATCAGCCCTTTCAAAATAACCTGCTCTGTCTCTGGTCCCAGTTGCAGCACCATACCCGGCTTCAACTTTTCCTTCCGTAGTTTTCTTTACTAAAAAAACAGTATTATTATCAGAGATTGCATTAAAATAGGTTGTATAGGGAGCAGTAGAAGAGGTTTTTATCGCATCATCAATATCAAAAGATACAGCAGCGTTAAAGTTTGCGCTGTTAGGAACCACAGCCGGGTCTCCCTGAATATTATTCACGATAGTTGTATTTACATCGTATGGTTTTTGTCCTTCCCAGCTTGTAATATTTCCGTTGGTTATTGAGCCGCCTCCATCTGTAGTTCCGCTGTTGGCGTTAAACCATACACGTAAATTGTCAACGATTCCACCGGGGGCTTCCGGGCGAACTATATTAATATTTAGCGTAGTTGTAGTCGTCATAGTTAATGCAGGGTCTCCGGTCATTCCGCCATATTCAACTACATAGCCGTATGTTTTAGTGCTGTAGATGTCATTCCATTCTCCAGGATAGTTAGAGGAGTACATCATCAGATAATCTTCATTTGCCTGACTACTATTGGGTTCATTATTCGCCGTATTCCAATTAATGTAGTTGCCATCATAGGCAGATCCCCCAGAATAAAAAACAGTTCCATTTTCTCCTTCAGGTCCGGTTACCCATTTCCATGTGCCCTCTGTCTCGTTGTCTGAACCACCAAGCCAAATCATATTGGAAATTTTATTCCGAATAAAACTATTTTCTTCGGCTGAAGTAACAGTCGCCAAATAACCTTGTAATCCGTAGTATGTTCTGGTACTGGCTGCAGTATTTGCCTGATCCCAAGTTACACTGGCATTCACATATTCATAAAAGTGTCCATCGTCCAGTTTTAAAGCTTGTGAGAAATAGTCGTCGTTGGCCAGTGAAATGGTAAATTGACGTTGAGTTCCATCTATTAAAGAGAATAAGGGAGCGTTGTTTACGTATGTAATACTACGCATGGCTGCCTGGTATTCCGAAGGAGTAGCGTCGCCCAATAATACTAATGCTCCTTTCGCATCATCAAAAGAACCTGTTATCTTGCTTGTATTTGTAAAGAGCAGGGTATCTTGGTTGCTCTGATAAGCTGAACTAAAATAGATTGTTAAGCCTTTTATATCGCTACCTTCATCATCTGTAACCGTAAAATTAGGAAATGCAACCACGGGATTATAATCGCTGGTATTGTATGTTGGCGAATCATTTTTGCCATCGATTACTGGTGGCTGAGGAACAATTAGATCCAAAGTGGTTGTTGTCGTCATATCAATGGTCGGATCTCCGTCCATTCCACCATATTCGACAATGTATCTTAACGAGGTATTGTTCCCTCCGTCATTCCAGGTTCCGTCCGAATTCATTAACAGGTAATCCTCAATGCCACTGCTATTATTTGGTTCTCCGGATTTCCAATTCACATAATTACCGTTGTAAGCAGTTGCACCCGTTGAAAATTGGTTTCCTGTTTCAGGACCTGAAGTCCACAACCAGGTTCCTTCTGTATTTGCATCAGAACCTCCAAGCCAAATATTATAACTCGATATCTTGCCTTTTATAAAACTATTTTCCTCAGCAGAAGTAACGGTTGCCAGATAGCCTTGCAGTCCGTAATATGTTTTACCACTAGCCGCCGTTTTTGCAGTTCCCCAGTATGACGCACTATTTATAAACTCATAAAAGTGTCCTGTCGATTCCAAATAGTCGGCATTAACCAATGAAATAGTCATTGTGCGCTGGTCGTAACTTATGGCACCAGAAGCTGCGTCATTTGAATAAGTAATGCTGCGCACAGCGGATTGATAATTTTGTGCAGAAGTTTCTCCCGTTAACCTGAGAATTCCGGTACTTTTATCAAAACTACCAGTAATCCCAAGTAGTGGATTATCTGGAATCGAAAGATTATCCTGGTCGTTGTGATGTCCGGAAGTGAAACTAATTGTTAAGCCTTTTATTAGGCCAGTTAATGGGCCGCCATTGATTAACGGACCGGTAATTGTGAACTCCGGGAATAAAGCGACCGGGCTATTAGTCTCTGTATAATACTTTGGAGAAGTATTATTTGCACTCATTACTGGTGGCTCATCAGCAAACAAAGGGACTAAACCTGCAAACAGCAGTATCCCTAAAACAAAGGTAAATTTGTAAATCATAGTTAATTCAATATGGGTTTTGCATAATTAAAACTCACTCCTTATCCCCCTATGTTCATCTCAGTGCAATCCATGGCTTTCCCATGTGCTGAACATAGTTCGCATTATAAATATGGAGTTCTGAACCTAATTTACAGAATAGGCATATCCACAGGCAAGCATCTAAATTGTTGCCGTAAAAACAATATCGCTAATTATTAAACAGGTTTTGTATACTCCAAATCGGGCTGCATTACATCATGTGGCCGAAATTATTAACTGTAAAAAATAAACAATAACACAAATCACAGAATAAATAGCACAAATCATCTTTTTTATGGGGGAGATGGGCTCATTTTTGGCTATTATGTATTTTGTCAGTTTAAAACTGCTCTACAGCAGGAAATTTTTGTTCCCCAAAAACACGTAAAAAAGGAGGTAAAGTTTTAATATAGGTGAACACTATTTATGGCCATCAACAGAGGGGGGGCAGTTAAGTTTATTTTATGGAACATTTTACAGAAAAAAGGTTATTTGTTTGAGCCGGATAATAGCCTCCTCATTCTTACATGACTTTAAATGTTTTGGGTTAATTTCCTGTATTGTTGAGGTGTTAAGCCAGTTTTTGCTTTAAACAATCTGATAAAGTAATGTGGATACTTAAACCCCATTGAATAAGCAATTTCGGCTACAGTGTAGTCTCTGTTTTCCAATAACTTTGACTTGGCCTGGCTAATTAAAATATTATTAATGTGATCTTTGGCACTTCTACCCGTTTCCTTTTTTAATAAGTCGCTTAAATAATTCTGAGATAAGTTTACTTTGTCTGCTACATATGAAACTGTTGGTGGACCATTCTTTTCAAGTAGTTCCACTTGCATACATTCTTTTAAAACATTTTCAACTTTTACAAGAACATCCCGGTTGGGCGTTGTTCTTGTTTCAAACTGTCTCGCATAAAACCTTAAACTATAATTTAATAATAATTCCAACAATGAAATAACTACTTGTTGTCTGAATTTATCTGCTTCATGCTCAAACTCCTCTTTTATTTTTTTTATGCAATCATTTAGTGTTTGTTTCTCGTGAATTGATAGATGCAAAGCCTCATTCGTATCATAATTAAAAAAAGAATAAATTTCAATATTTTTTCCAAGAGGAGTTCCCCTGATTAAATCCGGATGAAAGAGTAACATCCATCCTTGCTCCTGATCGAAGTCTGAAACTGATTTAGCTGCAATAACCTGGTTTGGAGCAGTAAAGGCTAAAACTCCTTTGTCAAAATCATAATCATTTTTTCCATAATAAGTACCACAAGCGGCATTTTTCATGCCTATGTAATAAAAATCACCTGAAACCTTCACTCCGACTAACTCCTCTGTTATTTTTAACTTAGATACATCAATCACACTAATTAAAGGATGTTGCGGAGGCTGGATATCAAGCATATTATGTATAGTAGAGATTGATTTAACTTTAATAACTTCTTCTGCCATCTTTACAATATAACGGATTCGTTTGCCAAAACTAAGGAAATAAATAAAATCTATATAATGACAGATGTATTTATTCAATACTCAGAGGCAAAAGACAGGTGGTTATAGTCAATATATAAAGGTAGTTTAGTCCTTTTATTGTTTTTGAAAATATTTTTTTTGTCTAAACTTTTTTTTGCTGAAAGATTAAAACATAAGCTGAATGCGAGAAATTTTGAACTTTTTTTCGATTATGAGTCTGTTTTTAAGCATCTGAATGCAGAAAAAGAAGAACTTCCGCCATAGAAAATCCATTTGTTACTTACTCAGAGTTGGTCGAAAAACTTAGTTCTTTTCTTTTTTCTATATCAGCCATTTGCGATTGATAATAGTTTGTTACCCTTTCATATGTATCCGGATCCATGATATTCCTGAACGCATCGTTCGGCTTGCCTAATGAATGATAATAGAACTCAAGTGAACGAATAAAATAAGGTGTTGCTTCGGTTTCTTTTATTCTTACAAACGTATCGGCAGCGTAAAAGTCCTTTTCCTGTATTGCGTATTTATCCTGAAACGATTTTAGAAAATCCTCTTCATATAGAAAGGCAACATAGTCAAATTCATCCATACTCCTTTCTTTGATGTATCGTGCGAGTCTGTTTTTTCTTGCTATGAAGTACTCGCCTGACTTGAATGTGAGCGTTTTGTCTCCGTCAAAAAAACGCAATGTCCCTTTCTTTACGTACAGAAAGATGTGCGATGAAATAAATTGCTCTTGCCAAATATCAGGGCTTTTACCGGTCGATTTTTCTCCTGTTGAGTTCATTGATAAACTTATTTGTCTTCTGCTATACTGGAAAGTGAATCCCTGTAATTTGTTCAGCCAAATTCCAAAGCCGTTCGGCAACTATTTTGTCCACAGCGTTTTCCTGAATACTTGTCAAAGCTGGATAACCTCTGTATCCATCCTCATCGGGCTCATATAAATTGCCACCTGTCGCTTCCTTTGAAACAGCCGCATATAACGATGGTAAGGCACCCTGCCATGGCTCCATAAATTCGCCCAAACGTTTAATCCCCGCCAGAATAGCTTCTTCACTCAAATGGCGTGTCAATTCAGTTTTGTTTGCACCGGGCTGCGCTGCAATGGAAAGCACTTTATCTCCTTTTGCCGTAATTCTGCGGTGCAATTCAATTGAAAATATTAAGTCTGCCAATTTGCTCTGCCGGTATTCACGCAAAGGTTCATAGTTTATTTCGGATTTTAAATTGTCAAAATCAATTACCGCGGTTTGATACCCGTTACTGCTAACGGTTACGATTCTCGAATTCGGGGTTGATTGAAGTAAGGGATATAAACGTCCTGTAAGCGCGAAATGTCCTATAAAGTTTACGCCAAATTGTAATTCATATCCTTCCTTCGTTTTTGATGCCGGAGGCATTGACACACCGGCATTGTTAATCAGTATGTCCAACTGATGGTGATTTTGAATAAAGTCTTCTGAAAAGCTCTTAACAGAATCTAAATCTGATAAGTCCAGTATGGCACTTTCCAATTGACCTTTCCCATTTGTTCTTTGTAATTCAGCCAGCGCATCTTTTGCACGTTTGGGATTTCTGCAGGCAAGCATCACATTTACACCAGCTTTGTATAAAGCAAGGGCTGTTTCATAGCCAATACCTACATTTGCACCTGTTACGATTGCTGTTTTTCCGCTTTGGTCCGGAATATTGTTTGTTGTCCACATCATGTTCTGTTTTTTACTGTTTATTCTGGCACAAAGATCAGCATATAAGAAACAAACTGGTTTGCTGTAAAGCCCAAGGTTAGTTTGTTGAAAAGCCCAAAGATTCAATGAATGTATATTGATTGTTCCGCCCTTAAATATACAAAACTTTGGCCGCTGGACTTTTTATCCGTCTGTTTTAACTGTCAGTTAAAAGACTGTCTAAACTCCAAAGGCGAAAGTTTTGTCTTTGTCTTAAACAATTTGCTGAAGGATTGTGGATGCTCAAAACCCAATTCATAAGCGATTTCGCTTACAGACAGATTGGTTGTAGAGAGTTTTTCTTTTGCTTTTTCTATGATAGCATTCTGAATATATTGTTGTGTGTTTAATCCTGTGAGCGAGCGCAACATATCACTCAAATAGCGTTGTGAAAGTTTTAATTCTGTGCTGATATATTTAACTGACGGCAATCCGTTTCTTAGGCTATTTTCTCCATCAAGATATTTGTTTAAGAGTTTGTCCATTGAAGTTATAATATCGTGATTGACGGCTTTTCTTGTAATGAATTGACGATTGTAAAAACGATTGCTGTAATTCAACAATAACTCTATTTGAGAAACTAAAACATCTTGACTGAATTTATCAATGTTGTTTTCCAATTCTTTTGCTATTAAAGTAAATAAACCAGTGATAGTTTCTTTTTCTTTTGCCGACAAGAACAAGGCTTCCGAAACATCGTAAGAAAAAAAACCGTATTGATTTATTGCGCTTCCTAACGGATAACTTCGTATAAAATCAGAATGAAAGTACAAAGCAAAACCTACATAGTTGTCTGTGTCTCCTTGCGAAAAAACAATTTGTCTGGGTTTTAAAAATGCTAATCCGCCTTCTTCAAAATCGTAATATCCTTGTCCGTATTTGGTTTTTCCTTTGAATGTTGGTTTAAAGGAAATCTTGTAAAAATCAAGACTGATTTTTTCTTTTTTTGGAAACATTTCGGTTGCAACTTTATTGTAATCAACCAATGCAATCAAGGGGTGTAATGGTGCAGGAAATCCCAATTCACGCATCAATTGCGAGATGCTTTTGATATGCTTTATGTCCGATTTTTGTTCCATACTTATTATAAGCTTAATCAGGTCAATTTTGTTTTGACGGACGAACAACAATGTCGCCAACTTCAACATCTTTGGGCTGACTGATAGCGTAAATTACTGCATTGGCAATTGCTTCGGGACTAATAGCTAAAGCATCAACAGCTTTGGACGCTACTGTTTTCATATCATCAGTATTTACGCTTTTAACAGCAAAATCTGTTTTTATAAATCCCGGCGAAATTCCGGTAATTCGTATGCTTCCGTCTGATTCCTGCCGAAACGCTTCTGCAATGGTGCGGACAGCATTTTTTGTTCCTGCGTAAACGCCTTGATTAGGTACTATTTTTATTCCTGAAGTAGAAATAATATTGATAATGTGTCCTGATTGTTGTTTCTTAAAAACAGGAATTGCAGCCGCCATTCCGTACAAAGTTCCTTTTATGTTACTATCAATCATTTCGTCCCAACCGTCCGTGTCTAATTCGTCAATGCGACTAAGGCGGGCAACACCTGCGTTATTCACTATAGCGTCCAACTTTCCATATCGCGTAACTGCTACATTTACCAACTGAACCAAATCGGTTTTGTTGCTTACATCAGTTTTTACAAATATGGCTTCGCCTCCGTTACTTTTAATTTCTTCAACAACCTTTTCTAATAGAACGGTATTTCTTGCACCTAAGACAACTTTCACACCATTTTCTGCCAATTTTACAGCTATTGTTTTGCCAATTCCTGCACTTGCTCCTGTAACAACAGCTACGCTTCCTTTTAAATTTTGCATCATTCTTCTTTTTTTTAGATTACAATGCAAAGTTTGTGTTTGATGAGGAGAGAAAAGTAGCCGAATTGGTGTTTGTTGTAGTTAATTTGTTTTGGAGGTGATGGGCGGGCTTTCAGTTTTTGAAGCTGTTTTTATTTTCTCATCAGGTTCATTCCCTGCTCAATGGTTACAAAGGTTTTGTAGCCAAGTTCCTGTCTTGCTTTTTTGTCAATGGTGATGAAATCTAAACCTAATGTGTTTACAAGTCCTTTGTAAAGAGGTGGGTGTCCCTTTAGTCTGAAAGTTTTCCAAACAAATCCCATTACAGAAGCTACTATTTTCGCCATTCTTAATGAAACGGCTTTGTCGGGAATTGTTACGCCTTGCGTAGCCACGTATTTTTTAATAAACTCTTTGAATACAGGCGTTTCTCCATCTGTAATAAAATAAGTTTTACCGTTTTGTTCTGTTTGGTCTGCTAAAATTAAAGCGTGGCACACATTAAGAACGTGGCAAGTAACAAATCGGTGTTTGCCTCCATCAATAAACTGCATTCGTCCATTCTTCGTTGCTTCTATAATACCGACTAATGTATTCGGGTCGCCTTTGCCCCAAATCAATGGTGGTCTTACTGCAATGGTCTGAAAGTTTTTTGTATTTGCTTGCAACACTAAATTTTCTGCTTGCAGTTTTGTCTTGGAATAGCCGTCAATAATGTTGTTAGAAATGAAGGTCTCATCAGCGTTTACAATAGGTTTTCCATTCATGATTACCGAAGCTGCACTTAGATAAACAAACCTTTGAATATTGGTGTTTTTAGCGACTGACAATAAGAGTTCAGTTGCTTCAATGTGCAATTTTTTTAGGTCTTTCTCAGAGGCGAAAAAGTCAACCGAGGCCGCTAAATGGAATACAGTTGCACAATCTTTTACACCATCTGCCAGTGCTTGTTTATCATTCAAATCGCCTTTAACTGCTGTTGCACCTAAATTTTCTACTTTTTGAATGGCTTGTTTCGAACGCGCTAATGCTTTTACCTGATAGCCGTTTTCTATGAGCATTGGGATTAGGTTTTGTCCTACAAAACCCGAACCGCCTGTTACAAATACTTTTTTCATACTCTACATTGTTTAAATTACAATGCAAAGTTGACAATAGAAAAAGCGAAAAACGTTTACAAAAGACAAGAAACGTTATACCTTTTTTAGAATCCGCTTTCTGATACGGCTTAGTGAAGTGGCTGTAATACCTAAATATGTTGCAAGCATATGTTGTGGCACACGTTGCAATATTTCGGGGTTTTTAGTCAGTAGTTTGGTGTATCGTTCTTCGGGATTGTCCAAAATGAAAGAGGTAAGTGATTGTTGAAACTGAATGAGTATCTGCTCTAAAATCTTTCTAACAAATTCATTCATCAAGGGGATTTCTTTGTAAAGCCTGTCCAGGTCCGTTCTGTTTAAAATGAGCAACTCACAGGGTTCAAGACATTCAATGGTTTCTTTACTTTTTGTTCCTGTAATGAAACTATCAAACGCTCCAATGAAATTGTTTTCTGTCATTATGTAAATGGTAATTTGCTCACCATCTTTTGTACAATATTTTCGAATACAGCCTTTAAGCAGGAAAAATAATTCGTCTGTTCGTTGGTCGTAGGAAACCAATTCTGTTTTTGTATTCACTTGTCTAAAAGTCAAAACAGAACCAAGCAATTCTTTGTCTGCTTGTGTGAACTTTACAAATGTGTCTGTGTATGTAAAAAACTGTTCTGTCATTTTTGTTGTGTTTCTGTGTCGGTTTAGTGTCGCCCCCGCCATTGCCACTAACGTTTTCATGCTTTGCGTTCGGGGGCAGGGCACAAAACTCCATGTTTATACGTCACCCCGCCTGACGCAAAACCCGTGTTGGGTGCCGGGCTTTTGTCAAGCGTTCGCGTTCTGCTAAAATACAATTTTCCGTTTCAGTTAAACGATTGTCTAAACTCAAAAAATAAGTATCTCGTTTACTTCAAACTCTCAAAGAAGTCCCAAATTAGTTGTGGTGCGTCCACTTCTTTATTGGCGTAGCCCATTGTGGGAATACCCATACTGAATTTTTTGTTTGGTATTTGATGTCCACCGTTCAGTATTTTTATAAAACTTACTTTTTTGTCAGTCGTGCTAGAAGAAAAGTTTTGTTGAACGGCTGTTACTTCGCCACTCTTATTTTTGAAGTTGTATGTGTTTGTTGACGTTGTATCACACTTTGCAACAGAGCACCAAAACTGCATACTTTGTTCGGCACTTTGAACGTGTCCGTAACTATTGCCTTTCAACACAACTTCACCGCCATTGTAGGGAATAATCGAGTCTTTCATTCCATTAAAAAGAATAACCGAAACCGGGCGTTGTGCATTGTTACATTGCGTTTCATTTTCGTAAGAGCGTGGGGCGCTTATTGTCGCAAAACCTTTGAATAATTCAGGCTTTTCATTCATTAGCCTTATTGTAAATTGTCCGCCATTTGAGAAACCAACTGCATAAATTTCTTTGCTGCTGATTTGATATTTGTCCTGGAAATAAGCGATAATTTTTTCCGTGAAACCAACGTCATCAAGGTTTAATTTTTTAGGCGGTGTATTTGCTATTGTTCTGCAGTCGTTCCAACTTGTTTCATAACCTTGCGGATAAACAATAATGGCATCTCGCGAATTGTCTGCAAGTCTGTCAAACTCGTGTCCTGTAAATAGTTGCATCATCCAGGTTTTCATGCCTGTTCCGTGATAAATAATTATCAATTTCGGATTTGGTTTTAAGTTTTTTGGAACGTGATAAATAAACGTTCTTTGCAAAGTATCAATTACGAAAGAACCATCTTTGGTTGGATTTGTGATGTGTCGCCAACGGAATACTATTATTGCTCCTGCAATGCCCAACACACCAATAAAAATCAATATTTTCATCTTTTCTTTTCTGAAAAGACGAGGCTATTGCAATTTGGACGCAGATTTTTTCAAATTTTTTTCGGGAAGCGTATAATCAACCACGTTACCGTATTTATCATTCGTAAGAACACAATTGCTTTTAACGAGTTCTTTTATTTTTTGCCGTGAACGTTGCACTTTTGATTTTACGGTGCTTAAAGGCAATTTATTTTGTCGTGCATATTCTGCTTGACTTATTCCTTTTACTTCAATGGTTTCCAACAATTCACGTTGTCCGTCAGGAAGCAAGCGCAATAAAGAAACAATACATTCTATTAACGCAGCATTGCCCTCATTTTCGGGTTCTGAATCATCTTCAATAAGCAATAATTTTTTCGTTTGTTCTTTTTGCTTTTTTCGATAAATGTCCATAAGCGTTGTGTAAACAATCCGTTTCAGCCACGCATCTAATTTTTCGCTGTCTTTGAGAGTTGCAATAGAGCTGTGTACTTTCAAAAAAACTTCTTGAGTTACTTCATCAATTGCATTTTTGTCAGAAGTTAGTTTGCTAATGTAATTACGGATTTTTATAGATATTGGGTTGTAATCAAGCATATTGTCATATATGAAACTATTGTTAGGTTAGCAACAATTGCGTGTGCCCTATTGTTGAAGTCAAAACTTTGGGTGGCGGGCTTTTTGTCTGTCAGTTAAATGATTGCCTGAATTCCGAAGGTGAAAGTTTTGTTTTTGTCTTGAATAATTTGCTGAACGACTGCGGATGCTCAAAGCCCAGTTCGTACGCAATTTTGCTTACCGATAAATCTGTGGTAGATAACTTTTCTTTGGCTTTTTCAATTAGCTTTTCGTGAATATGTTGCTGCGTGCTTTTCCCTGTTAACGTTTTAAGTAATCCGCTTAAATAATTGGGCGACACGTTTAATGCTCCTGCAATTTGTTGCACGGTCGGTAATCCTTTTACAACTATTTCATCACTATTGAAGTATTGGGTGAGAATTTCTTCCACGCGACTTAAAATTTTATGGTTGGTAATTTTGCGTGTAATAAACTGTCGTTGATAAAACCGTTGAGAATAATTGAGTAGGGTTTCAATTTGTGAAATAATAATACTTTGGCTGAATTTGTCAATATTAGAATGATATTCCTGCTGGATATTTTTCATAATTCCGGTAACTATTGTTTCTTCTTTGTCTGAGAGAAACAGCGCTTCGTTTACCGTATAGCCAAAATATTCGTATTGTTTTATGGTTTTTGCCAAAGGTGTGTTCCACAAAAAATCAGGGTGAACAAGCAATATCCAGCCTGTGTTTTTTTGTATTGAATTTCTTTCCACTTCAACACTAAAAACCTGGCCGGGTGCTATAAAGAACATAATACCTTCATCAAAATCATACTCCTGCTGTCCGTATCTCATTGTGGCATTTGAAGTTCTTTTTAACGAAATTGAATAAAAGTCGAGTACCCAGCTTACACGGTTTTCTTCGGAAGTGTGCCTTATATTGCTGTAATCGACAACACTAACTAAAGGATGTTCCGGTTTTGGTAAATTCCTAAACTGATGAAATTCTGTTATCGTTCTAATTCTTTTTGGATATCCGTTTGTCATGTTTCAATATACTTGTTTTTTCAGCATCTTTTAGCTTTACTTATTACACAATAATGACTGTGAATTGTTTAAGATTAATAGGTTAAACCTAATTTATCTTTCAAAATGAACACTGTATCCTGCCACACTTTTTTAGCTGCTTCTTTATTTTGTGCTAAACCCGGCGGAGCAATAAATCTAATTTCACCTCCACGGAGCGCTACATATTTGTTTTGAGGAGGCATTATCGTGCCCAATGCGATGTCAGCCAATGTATTTCCTGCATCTTCTATGCTGTTTGCCAGGGGAAATTTTTCTTTTCTCACTTTTGGGTCGGTGAGTTGTTGAGAGAGTCTTTTCATCGCTTCATCTGAATATCGTACAAGTCCTGTACCCGGCGTTACCCCGGGATCATAAGCTATCCCTTCCCAATTATTTTGTTTGGCTTCCGGCAATTTATTGATTTGTATTGCAGTTAAAAGATTGCAGAGTTTTGATGAAGCGTAAGCACGTTGTCCGTTTATTTTGTCATCTTCCTCCAGTGTTGCATCCATTTCGGGATAAGCTAACCAGAGCACATTCGCATGTTTAGGGGGAGACCCAAAGGTATTTGTAGCCGGATCGATTGTTCCGCTGGTTGTGATTATTATTTTGGCGTTACCTGTTAAATGTGACATAAGCAAATGGAGCAGGTAAAAGTGGGAGAGGTGATTCACTCCAAAATTGGTTTCTATCCCATCTTCAGTTTGTATAGTAATGCCCGGATAATTTGTTCCTGCGTTAAATATAAGTGCACCAATTTTATCTTCATTCAGCCGCCTTATAACTTTTTCTGCAAAGGAATGTACACTATGTAAACTGCTAAGTTCCAGCGGTATATTTATTGCACCTTTAACACTTGTATTTCTGTTGCCCAGGATTAGGTTAACGTTATTTGCTTCAATCAATTTTTTTGCGGCAACCAGACCAAATCCTGAAGTCCCTCCGGTCATAACAATTGTTGTTGTATTCATTTTATACTCCTTTCTTTTTGTCAAAACAAAGTTCTGAAGAAACAAAGACACTGATGTAGCCAAATCTACTTTTACCGAAGTCAAAAGAAAACTTGCTGCTGATGATTTAGTGAAAATTTGTGCTGATATAAATAGCTGTATATATTTTCTCTACATGTTGCCATACTCTTAGGAGGAAATTAGAAAACTCCGCAATCTTTTACAGATGCTGTATTGTTGTTTATGAATGAAGGAAAGCAGGAAAAGAAATTCAAGTAATGAAGTATTTGTGTCAATTGCCTCCTTAAGGTTTATAAAAAGATTTAATCTTTCCTTTTCTCAATCTTAGCTTAGCCAATTGTGTTTTAATAATATCAATGCTGATTTGATAGTTGTATGCCCAGAAACCATCCTGCCCAGAAATTATTTTTCCCGTTTTGTAACGCCTTGTTAATGTAGTTGTTGCTTTCACTAAGTTCTTTTGCCGTTGTGTCATTAATATCTTCAGGAATAAAGTAATTTCCTGAAACACCGCCTGTCAGTTTCAGGTGGTCAAACAATTGGTAGTTTAAAGCCATTCGTATGCTTAATTTTGTACCTTGGAAAGTAAATTTTTGGGAGTCGTTGATTGAAGTACTAATGATATCAGAGCTAATTCCTATTTTATTTTTAATTGCGAAGTTCCTTCCAAAACCATAGCCAAAACCAATCTTTTCGTTGCCTGCAACTACATTTATAATGGAATAAAATTTGGGGTTCCCGGTTTTTAAATTAACTTCTACAGGAAAGGTTTCAGAATGCAGAAAATCAAGGGAATAATTTCCATGCTTTACAATATTTATCAATCCTATCTGGAACCCGGAATGTATGGTGTCTGCCACATTTATAAGTCCGAATTGAAGACCATGCAGCGTTTTTGTTTTATTCATTAATGCCGTTATTTGCACCCCTTTTAAATCTGCCTTATTCTGGTTTATTGTCCCGGAAATTTGTACCCCGTTTGTTGAAACACTCTCGTTGTATGCACCTGCCAACTGCAATCCTTTTACTGTATTTTCGGAGATATTTGCCAATCCTGCGATTTGAGCGCCTGAAACTTCATCATAATTCATATTCAGCACTCCACTGATTTGTGCCCCGACCAATTTTTCTTTGGCAATGTTTAAAATACCTCCTGTTTGTGTCCCGTTTATGTTTTTATAAGCCATATTAAATACTCCACTAATTTGCCCGCCGCGGATGTTTCCCTGAAGCGTATTATACACCCCACTTACCTGGAAACCGGAAACATTGCTAAAATCATTTGTATAAACTCCTGAAAATTGTATTCCGTTTACATCTCCCAGAACAATATTGGCCAACCCGGCCGCCTGAAATCCTCTTACATCTTTTTGAATAATATTGGCAATCCCTCCAAATTCGGCTCCTTTCAGCCCTTTGGAATATCCTGCCAGCACGTTTATAGAAACATTATTTACCCTTAATCCCTTTACAAAGGAATTGGTGCCAACTTTCGGTAAAAAAGAAAGCTGAACAGGCATTATTTTCTCTGCATTCAAATGGGAAGCATAAATAGCTTCAGATGGAACAAACTTTTGTACTAACGATAATTCTTCGAATTTCCTTTCTTTTAGTCTTAATTCGGCTGCTTTTGTGTCTTTGGAAATCATGGCAAAAGGCGATTCTCTTTTGTAAAGGCTAAGCTGAATATTTTGCGATCCAGAGCCAACATAAATTACAGTATCATTATAAAACGGGCGGCTGACATAAAGCCCAATATTTTTGTTGTTGGTATTAAAATCAAACGAAAATGAACCATCTCCCTGGCTAATGACAAGTTGTTCATTTTCGGGATCGTAAACAATTACAGAATCCAGCGGAGCATTCGTGTCATCAGCAATTCGTCCGGAAATTTGAAAGTTACTTTGTGTGCTGCTTTTTGAAACTTCATTTATAATGATGTGATTTTCTACCTGGCGGAAAGTAACCTGATTCTGAAATAATTTTTTTAAAGCGTCTTCAACTTTTATGTTTTGGACAGAAAGTGATACTTTTCTATTTTCGTTAATATTGTCGGGATTATAGGCAAAAAAGAAATTACCCTGTTGTTCTATGTCTTTTAGTATTTCGCTAATATTCCCATTCTGAACATTCAGATTAATGCGAATATTCAGTAAATTTTGTGTTTTTGCTGCCAGGGTTAAAAACAAAAAGCTCAGAAAAAATAGCAGGAAATACTTAATTCTCACTTTCTAATGTAATATAATATTCGTTGTTTAACTCGTTAAATTTCAATCCGTAAGTTTGGGTAATTACATTTAGTATTTCATCAATACTGTTATTTTTAAACTGAGATGTAAAAAGTGAATTTGCATTCACTTGTTTATCAATATTTATTTGGGTCGAATAGCAATGTTCCAGATTTAAGAATACCTCTTTTAGTGGTATATTGTTAAAAATAAGTGTTTGGTTAATGTTGAAAAATTCCGCTGGTTTTTGAGTTATTCCGCTAATTGGTTTTTCGGAAGCGGGGATAAAACCACTTTCTCCTTTCCTGAGAACCAGTGAACTCACATTTTCTTTGGCGAGTTCTACTACGCCGGATAAAACATTCACATAAACACCATCGTTTTTAACCACATCCACATTAAATTGTGTTCCCAATACCTCAACGTTTCCATAAAGGGTTTCAACTATAAATTTTTGTGTTGTGTCTCTTTTTACATGGAAAAATGCTTTCCCTTTCAGTTTTGCAGTTCTTGTCTTTGTTTTTGTGTTGAAAAAATAATCTAGTTGTGAATTATTGGCGAGAATCACTTCTGTTCCATCAGGTAAGATTTGTTTCTGTGATTTACTTTTCGCTGTAAATGTAGTTGTATTATATTTTTCGGGAACAAAAATAAAGAAGGCGATAATAAGAATAGCGGCAATTGCTACGATGTACGGGAGTAAAACTTTATACGTAGGAGTGTGTATTTGTTTCTCCATCTTTTCCCATGCCGTATTGGGATTTGCACGCTTTGTTTCATCGCTTGTGCTATTTTGCCAAATTGCAGCAAAGCTTTCGAAATATGCCTGGTTTTCTTCCGAACTTTCAATCCATTCAGCAACAGCTTCCTGTTCGGCAAATGTAGCCTCTCCCAAAAGAAATTTGGTTAATAAAGTATCGTCGATATGTTTCGCCGGATTATTCACATTTTAGTTATTTCTCTGTTTACTCATTATTTTCTGTGCTTTAAAAATCAAGTTAAACAAAACCAAAGGGAACTCACCCGATAAATCTTTGCGTAAACTGGCCAGTGCTTTTCCCATTTGATTTTCAACAGTTTTTATCGAAATATCCAGTTTTTCTGCAATTTCTTTATATTTCAATTCATCCATCCTGCTCATAAGAAAAATTCTGCGGCGCTCGGTCGGTAAATTATTAATTGCCGATTGAATTTTTGCATTTAATTCTTCTCCAACCACTTGGTCCTCTATACTTTTTTCAGTGTAATTATTCCCGTTATTATTTAGCTTTTCGTATTCTCTTTTTACTTTTTGATGTTTTATATCGTTTAATGCAGTATTCCGAACTGCGCTGTATAAATACGCTTTAACTGAAGAGTCTATTTTTATTTTTCGTTTATCTGTCCAGAGCTTTGAAAATACTTCCTGAACAATGTCTTCACTTAAACTGTAATCAGCAACAAAACCATAGCAGTAAGCGCACAATGCTGAATAATGCTTTTTAAACAAAATTTCAAAACCAGATTTTGTATGCCATTTGGTATCGGTAGCTCTCATTCAGGAAGATTGTAGCTGCAAAATAAATAATTCTACTTTGAAATATTTATCAAGAAATAGAAATATCTGTTGCAGCTACTAACATTTTGTTCCTTTTAAAGTTTAATAACCAATCCTGCGTTTGCCCCAATCCATAGCGAAGTTATATGATTGTCGCTTTTTGCTTCAACAATTGAATAAGGTACACGAAAGGCATCGTTCTTCTTCGTCTTGTTTTTATCTTCAATAAAACAATTAAATGTAGGGCCAAATTTCAATGCTAAACGGTCTGTTATTTCATACTGATAGCTTAAATTGACCTGGCTCAGAATATCATCGATGTATTTGAAATCATTTTCAAAAAACTGAATGCTGAGTGCTTCCAGATTGATTTTGTTTTTTGCTCCAATATTGAAGAATGTTCCCAATCCACCGCCCAAGCTATAGAATTGAGTACTGTTTCGGAAACCAATGCCCATACGAAAAATAGTATATAATCTTTCAACCCCCATTTTATACGAAACATTGGTAAATAGCTTTTCGTCGGTTGAAAGTTCCAGTGCATAATACCCATTCTTATAAATATTTATAACCCCCAGTGGTAAAATGGAATCCCCGTCATTTTCTCCAACGTTAACAACGCCCAGTTGAAAACCTTTTCCTTTTTTCGTGAAATTTACGACTCCTATTTGTGCTCCGTTTAGTTGTTCCGAAGCAATGTTAATAGTTGATAATTGTAATCCTTTTATTGTTTTAGACTGGTTTATTACCCCAGAAATTATAGCACCGTTTGCCTCTTCTCTGGCAATATTTGCAACTCCTGAAAGACTCAAGCCTTCCATTGCCTTGCTGCTGTTTATTACGCCTGAAATAATTCCCCCAGAACTGTTTTGTGTGGTAAGATTAAAAACACCTGCCAGTTGAAAACCGTTCACACTTCCTTTAACAACGTTACCAACAGAACCCAATTCAAATCCGTTAACTCCACTGTTGATTCCATAAATGGTGTTAAAGGAAAACTTATAGCTGTAATCGACTGAATTATGCCCGGAAGAACCAATGGGATAGAAGAAGGTAAACTGGGCTTTCTTTTCGCTTTGTGCCTGTGTTTTATTTACTGTAAGAAAGGCAAGAAGCAGCGTTGCTAATAAAAAATAAATTCTTTTCATTACTAGTTTTTTTAATTGTTCACTATAAAATTGTTTTTACGATGCGTGGACAACTTCACTAAAAGATACCCCTATCAGGGAGGAATATTATTTTATCCTATTTTATAGCAGGACAAGCATGAACGATGCTAACTAGTTTATTTTTAGGAATTTTAGTCTTGTGTTTTATTCTCACAAAAAACAGTAAAGAAACCTCAATGTCAATCAAATTTTTTTCTGTTTGCCAAAATAATTAACAGAGGATTGAAAAATGAAAGGGTACGAAGACAAATTAACCAAGTGATTCCAAGCGGAAAATGTTGAATTTTTTGTTTGAAAATTATGATACGTTATTAAGTTTTGTAAAAGATGAAACTCAGCAAAGTAGGCTTGGTGTATAATTTCAGAGGAAGAAAATAGTCTCCTTTATCGAAAACGTACGATATTAAATTTAGTAGAAGAACTTAAATAAAGAAAAGAGTGCTGACTTTGTACCTATTCTGCACTCCTTTCTCTATTGTTAGAAACGGAAATCAACACCAATAGCCAATACGTATGATTTATTTTTTACATCAACAGGAACCCCGGCACTTAGGGACTTAATGCCTTTGTCGTTCCAGAAGGTACGTCCCAAGCCTAAATCAATTTGAATGTTATCGGAGATATTGTATCCTGCTCCCAATCCAACATTTAAATTGTCATATTTCGGAGCTTCATAAAGTCCCATTTGAGTATAATAAAGTTCCATATTATCATAATTAAATGCAGTGAAGCTACATCCGGCACTTATTTCAAGCTTCTCATTTAGCATATAAATAAAACCTAAATTTGCGGTATAACAATTTCCGGCTAAATCCGATAAGTCTTTAACCATACTGTTACCGTATACATCTGCTAATACAATATCGCCCCAGTCGGCAGCCGTTTGAAAATAGTAGTTAAAATCGGCTTCTGTACTTAACTTATCCGAAATTTTGTAACGGATACCGGTATTTAAAACAGCTGGCAAATCACGTTGGCTTTTTGTTCCGTCCTCAATTAACGCAACACTTCCTTTGTTATCCGACACTTCGAACTCTAATTTTACTTTCGTTTCGTAATGCACGGCAATATTTAATTGATCAGAAGGTTTGAAGTCAATGCCTATGATTCCTCCCAATCCGCTCGCTGTTGATTTATAATCAACACCGAGAGCTACCTGAGAAAAATCAACATTTGCTTCAGTATTGTTAATTCCCTTAATGTAGCGACCTCCGACAGAAAATGAAAGATTATCGGAAAGAGCATAAGAAAAGTTAAGAGGTATTGTTAAATAGTAAGAAGACGCTTTTAACGATTGTTCTGTAATTTGATTTCCGGGAGACAAACCAGCTCCTATTAAAAGTGTTGTTATCGACCCGTCGGGGTAATTTGCAGTTGCACCACCTCCTGAAATATATACGCCCGATGAAACCGCATAATTATTTTTCTTGTATGCGGCATAAAACATAGGAAGGATTGGATCCATACCATCTTGCTTGTAAGTCATTTCTGTTCCGTAAAAATTAAAACTGTGTTGAGGATGGCGAAATAGCATCTGGTTACTAATGCTTAAATAAAATCCATCGTCGAGCATTGCCAGGCCGGCAGAGTTATAATTAACCATATCTGCACCCCCATCAAGAGCTGCATTTCGAACATTCGATCGGATCCATTTTGCACTCATGTTTGCCAGATTATCCATTTGTGCATTCGCAAAAACTGTTAGGGAAAGCAATGCAATAAGCGGTATAAATGCTTTTTTATTCATGTTTTTATAAAAATATATTTATGTTAGAATAACCTTCAAAACTATAAAAATCCTGTCATTTGAAATGGATCTTTATAATGAAATTGCTGATGCCAGTAAAGTTCTTAATCTTTATAATTATGGTTTAACAGTAGGCGAGAGGAATACTTCATCTGTATTTTAGTCCTTATTAAAGAATCTAGCAAACAGCAGAGGTATGAAGGCAAATTACGAAGTGAACCCTATGGTACAAAATTTAACCCATTTAGTCGCAGAATTAAATTATTGGGATGATTTTTATATTTTATAATACTTGCCTGATTTTAAAAGAGAAAATGGTTGAGTGCTGTCTTAAATTTGTTACAAATGTCAGGAATTGGATATTATTCAAAAAGAGAAAAGAGCTTTTTGTTTTTCAGGAACAGAGACTTTTTTATTTATTGGCGGTTACTATTATGCGAAAGAAATTGGCAGTGAAAAATCTAGCTTGTCAAGATACCAACGTAGCCATTTTATAGATAATTTCGTTCTTTTCTTTAAATTAGAAACTAACGAATTGTTATGCCACTTCAAAAAAAATATTTTGAGCTTGACGGAATCGAAAAACTGCGCCAGCTATTCATTGAAAAGGGAATAATAAAAAAATTTAAGAAAAATGATTTCTTCTTACAAAAAGGGCAGAAATACAATCATATTGGTTTCATATTAAAAGGTGGTTTCAGGTATTTAGGTTACGCTTCTGATGGGAAAGACAGCATTCTGGGGTATAGCTTTGAGGAAGACTTTGTGGTTGATTATGCAACGTTTCAGGTTCAGGAACCTCCTGCTATTGATGCCCAGTCTATTGGAAACAGTACCGTTCTGATTATTGCTTACAATGAGTTCAATGTATTTTTTGAAAACTGTGATGTCCCGAATTTTAGGGGCAAATTAGCCGAAGCTTTATTAAATGATATTAGCACCCGGTTGCTATCAATGTACTGCGATTCGCCTGAAGAACGTTATACAAAACTCATTGCCCGTTACCCTGATATTTTAAATTTGGTTAGCCTGAAAGAAATAGCTTCATTGGTAAAAGTTACGCCTGAAACTCTAAGCAGGATACGACGAAAATTGAAAAGCCTTGATTTGAATCAAGAGTTTTGAATTTCTGGCTGGCTATCTTTGCCAGATACTTTTAATGAAAACAGAGACCATGAAAAAATTACTATTCCTTTTGGTATTGGCAAGTGTTCTATTTGCCTGTGATAAAGACGACGACGGGATACAACTTCAATTAAACATGGAGTCGTGTGTTTTGGACTATGAAAACAATTATGCTGAAGTTGTAATTGACAGAGGCGAAGGTAATCTTACGGTTATCTCGTCAGACCCCAATATTGCTGAAATCCTTTATGACAAGACGAAAGAAAATATTTTTTATATCGCCGGGCATAATAAGGGGAACGCTACTGTTAGCGTTAGTGTTCTTAACGACAAAGGGGAAGGATACGTCAAAACAGTTGATGTTACTGTCCGGGAAACCATTGTTTATAAGGATGTCTTGACAGAATTATATCTCAAGAAAGGTGAGAGCCGGAATTTTACTTTGCCTTTTGTTTTTGATAAAGCCTACAGCCTGGTTCAGGATAATAGCGCCATTATTGATAACGATGGTGTAGCTTCTGTTTCAGCCGGTGTTGAAATGGGCAATAAATTTGAGATAGAAGCAAAAATGGCAGGAAGTACAGCGTTTTATATCTATCCGGAGGGAACTCCTGGAAACACGATCCTTTTTTCCGCCCGCATTTTTGTAGTCGATGAATTTGACTTGTTTATCCCGGAGTCGGAAAATAGCCGGCTGACTTTTGACCTTCCGTTTACTGACGGAGATAATAGTATTTCTATCTGGAGAGGAAGCGGCCAATATACAGCCAGTGTAGTCGATAAGACTGTGGCAGAGGTTGAATCCATCTTGCTCATGCCGGAAGAAAGCTGGGGTAATGAAATGAATAATTCTGCTATAGTTCGGGTTACACCGTTAAAAAGTGGTAACACAAAACTGATTATTGCTGATACTGTCACCGGACAAACATATGTTGTTGATGTTCTGGTAAATTAATTCATTTTTATTTTAACACAGTTTTTTCCAGAATACCTTTATTTAAACAGAAACAATGAGAAAATCACTATTCCTTTTAGTGCTGGCAATTACATTATTTGCCTGCGAGAAAAATGACGACGGAATAAAACTTCAACTAAACACCGAATCCTGCACACTTGACAATGAAACCAGTTACGCTGAAATTCGAATCGACAGAGGAGAAAGTTCATTGTCGGTTACCTCCTCTGATTCCGACATTGCAGAAATACTTTACGACGAAAATGATGAGAATGTTTTTTATATCATCGGGCATAACCAAGGGACTGCTGCTGTCTCAGTCGTTGTTTTTGATGATAACGGAGCCGAAAACACAAAAACAATCGACATTAATGTGCGGGAAGCAATTTCTTACGAAAGGTTTTTGATGGATGTAGGTGTATATCTCAAAAAAGGCGAAAGCCGGAAGTTTGGTTTACCTTTTACGTTCGATAAAGATTATAGCGTAGTAGCTGATAACAGCGCTGTTATTGATAACGACGGAGTTGCTACTGTTTCGGCCAGTGTTGAAATGGGCAATAAATTTAAGGTTGAAGCAAAGTCCGTTGGCAGTACTTCATTCAGCATCTGCAAAGGGAAAGTGGTAATTTTTTCGGCCCGTGTTTTTGTGGTAGATGAGTATGATTTGTTTATTCCGGAGTCAGAGGATAGCCAGCTAACTTTTGATCTTCCGTTTATTGGTGGAGTTAACGGTATTACTATTTGGCGTGGAAGCGGACAATATTCAGCAAAAGTCGTTGACGAAACGATAGCTATAGTTAAATCGATTACTTCAGACAATGACTATTTCGACCAGCAAAATAATTCGGCCATAGTTCGGGTAACGCCCCTAAAAAGTGGTAAAACAAAACTGGTGGTTACCGACGAAGTCACCAAACAAACTGCCGAGGTTGATGTGGTGGTGAATTAGTACAAAAAAGCTGTAACTAAAGTCTTGAAAACAAGTTATTCATAATCGCCATGGCTGCTCTGAATAAATATCTGGAATTGGAGGAAATTACTGACGTAAGGAATTTTTTTCTGGAGAAAGGCACTGTAAAAAAATACAAAAAGAATGAGTTCTTTGTGCAACGGGGCCAAAAAAATGATTATGCAGGCTTTATTCTGAAAGGAGGTTTTAGATACTTAGGATATACTTCAGAAGGGAAAGGGCAAATTGTTGGATATAGTTTTGAAAATGATTTTGTTGTTGATTATGGTTCTTTCCAGGTTCGAAAAACTGCAATCGTTGATGTTCAGGCCATTAAAACCAGTACAGTATTGTGTCTTGGTCATGATGAACTCAATAAGTTCTATGACCAGCACAGAAAGAATATTCGGGGGGAGTTGGCAGAGACTTTATTGGAAGATATATACAGCAGGTTGGTTTCGTTGTATTGCGACTCTCCAACAGAACGGTATCTGAAACTGGTGGAACAATATCCCGATATTTTAAGCATGGTTACATTAAAAGAAATAGCTTCATTCATAAAAGTTGCACCGGAAACACTAAGCAGGATACGAAAAAAGTTGTTACCGCCCAGGAACTCTTGACTTGAGTCAAGGGTTTCGAAATTCGGCATAATTACCTTTGTCTTTTTTATAAAATTAAGTTACCGTGAAAACAATAAACGCATTTAAAACAATTTTTTTTCTTTTTTTCTCTATCACCATCGTTTCGTGCAGCAAAAATGATGATGCTCCCAATCCGGAGCCTCCGCTTCCTCCTGTAACTTCATACGAAACAACGTTTAACATTACATTAGAATATGCTTACAAAGTAGCGGACGAAAATACCAGGCAGGTATTGGTTGACATTAATTACGGAATAGCTGATGTAAACACTTTCGTTTATGTTATTCACCGGGAAAGTGACGGGCAATACTTAAAACTTCACAAACTGAATGCCTCTTCTCTGAAAAATAGTACAACAGACAACATTGCTGCTGTGAAGGATACATTGCCGGAAGGGAAATATTATGCGACTTTTGTAGCATTTAAAGATTTTGCAGTAGAAGGCGCTGATATACCTGTATTTTTTGAACATCTAACCAGAAAATATAGCGAGGCTGTAATGCAAATTCCCAACGATTACGTTCATTATGCTACTACCGGGTTTGAAGTATCAGCAATTGACGGGGCAAACAATACCGTGTCGTTAAATTTAGAAAAAATGACTACCGAACTTATTTTTGAATTTACCGGTGCCGATAAAGTTCCGAATAATTCGGATTACAGCTTAACTGTTGGCGTAAATGATATTCCATCAGCATTCTTTATTGCAAACGGAAAAACACTTTCAGTTAAAGAAGCAGATGAGAAAAAACTATTTCTCTATTCAGGGGAACAAGATGTATCTCTGCATACCTTAGCAGGAGAGAAGTCTGTTATTGCCACCTTCCATTCGTTAGCGAATGACAATTTACCGTCATCCGACCGGGGGAAATACTGGTTCGAATTCAAAGAAAATTCTAATGACGAAAAGCAAATCAACGCAGCTTCAGAAGAGTTGAGCGAGTTCTCTTCCGAGCTTTCTTCTTCAATGTATATCTATGAATTGTACGATAAAGAGCAGGCTTTAGTAAAATCAATGAAAAATTAAATATCATGAAAAAAAACGCAAAATTATTGATGCTGTTACTGCTTACTGTTTGGGCCGGAGCATGTAGTGATGAAGATCCCGAACCACTTAGTTTTTATAATGTGGATTATGAAGTGCCCATACATGGTACCCGTTATATTAGTGTAAAAAGCGGAAGCGGCGACTATTCAGTTCAGATAGAAAATCCGGGCTTGCTTTCGGTTTCGGAAGATGACGGATGGTCAAACCCTGAAGGAACGCTCCAGGTTCGGGGATTACTAACAGGAGAATCAACACTCATTGTTACTGATAACAGAACCGGAGAAACAGCAAATTTGGCAATTAAAGTAACCGACAACTACGAGGTTCTTCGGGTATCTACACTTTACTGGGATGAATCCACTTCCACAATTATGGAAAACGAACATCCGGTTTTTAGCAAAATGCCTTTTGTGTTTCTCATCAACAACCAGGCGCGGGACGTATATTTTGCTGACCGGAGCGGAGAAAACTCACTAACAAGTAATGGCATAAGAATACAGGGAAAAGGTTCTTATTCTTTTACAATGCATGATGGCAAACCGTACCTGACACTGATATATTCAGAAGATGAAAACGGACAATTGACCGATGATGTTTCTGCTGTTTCAACTCCCCATAAATTTGAAATTACCCAAAGCAGCGAATTCTTGCGGCACCGATTGGATGAAACTCTAAACCTTGGATGGGGAACCATTGCCAAAGCTTATCCTGACAGTATTCAAGGTGATGCTATTTCAATGCAGGAAGTGAATTCAATCTACCAACTTGACGGCAAATTTGAGCAAATTGAAATTCCGTCAGGCGTATTAAATTAATACTGATTTGTGACCCTGCTTTGATTTGTATTTAGAGCAGGCTTTTTAAATCGCTTCGTAAAAATGAAACAGAATACCTATGTATAATAGAACATTGAAAAATCGAATGAAAATTCTTGGGATTTTATTCCTTTTCGCAACTTGCTTTTTATGTTCCTCATGCAACAAAAACGATGACGACTTGCAGCCCATCGAATTACAGTACGCTGTTTTTAACGATAAGGCGAACCCTGTAACCAACAATCAGGTTACAATCAATTTTCCGGATGAAACCAAAGCCGAATTGGTTATTTTCGGGGGAGATGGAATGTATTCCATAAGTAATTCCGACGATACAAAATTGAGTATTAGCAGTACCGACGCTTATCTCAAGCTTACTGCTCTTAAGCCCGGCAATGTTGACGTTACGATAAACGATAGGCACAATAATCTTTATATACTAAAGGTGAAAATTAAGAGCCAGTTGAGAGTCAAAATGAATGCAAAAGAAGAAGAAGGGAACATTTTTGGTTTAATAGAGTTTAACCTGTTTTCTTATTCGGAAGAAGATTTTACATTGCTGGATTTAACCGAAGCATACGATTCTTTGGTTTGGGTTTGTTCGAACACGAATAAACGGTATAAGATTCTTGAGTATTCAGATAATAGCAGTCATTTTACATGGAAATGGTCAACCTATTTCTTTTTACCGGAGGAATATAAAACTGTTTTGCTTGGGTACAAAAATAATCAGGTTATAACAAGCGATACCGTTTCTGTAAATATTGTAAATAATAAAGATTTTCTGGGTTATAACTGGGGTGATGTAGTAAGTACAAGTACTGGAAGTACCGGATATGAGAATGTTTTTTGGGATGAATATTATTTTGTAACACGTTTAGTTGTTATTGATGATACTCCTTCGGTGTTTTTGTTTTTGCATAATACAAACGAAAGTGAAGCTGTTTTTGCCCCCAAAAGCATACAAATTCTTTTAGATTATATGAATTCCCTGTATTCTGAGCCAACGTATGGCAGCGATGATAATAGTTCGCTTTCAGAGGTATACAGCAATCTGTTTAAAAATAAAAAAGAAGGTGTTACTCCCGAGTATATATGGGTAACCCCTGTTTCCAAAATTGCGCTGCTGAAAGAATACGACAGTATTGAGGGATATTATAAATACGGAATATACGCTGAGCCAGCCAGGTAAACTGTAATTTTACTACAAAATAAAAGAGAATTATTTGAGTATTGGCAAGACACGTATCAATCTAATATTGTGTACAGTCAAATTTGTGACCCTATTGCTTTTGAGACTATAAGATTATGCAAAAAGCACGTTGCCTGTAGGGAGTCCTTATTGAACTTTAGCAGTGCAAAAAGAGAAAAGAATAATCTAAAAAAGCTAATCTAAATCATTGGGACGGCTACCCATAATGGGTATATTGCTTGGTGAATAACCAAACTGCTTTTAAAAGCAAACGAAGAATGGGACAGGTTTTCAAATCCCGTTTCTAAATATATTTCAACGGGTTTTCTGTTTTTTCAGTATGCTGGTAATATGCCAGCTCCAAACGTTTTTGTGTTAGCCGACGTTGCGGTGTGATATTTTGCTCAGCTTTTTAGCTATGTATCTCGTATGCACAATGAGCCTGCCTTTGGCTGAAGCGTAAGCAGAATAGCCTTTTAAAACAACCGTTGGCAAAGCTGAAATGCTTGCTACATTAACAGTGGCACCGCCATTTTGTAGCAATGGCAATAATTTTTGAATGATAAAGTAAAGTGCTTTGTTTAAAAGGCATGGTGTCTTTTTGTAAATAATCTGTTATGCTAACTAACAGTTAATTCGCGTGTATAGGTTGGCGACATATTTGAGTTATTCTTTGGCTAACAATAAAAATTACAATTTTATTCTGCTACTATACCTCTATTATACAAACACATTTCTGTTTTTACCCAATCAAGTTGTTATATTTAATGTTTGTATTCGTTTATTTTCAAAAGTATGATGATATTTTAATACGATAGGGCTTCCATCGAAATTACCTGAAACTTCTGCCGATAAAACATTCTTTGTTTCAAGCTTGTGGTACTCCAAAGGTTTCATAATGATTTTGTACTCTTTGTTTGCTTTTTCTATCCAGTTTTTGATTTCAACTTTTCCCGTGTAAGTGTTTCCTTCGTCCAGGACCACTGCCGTTTCTGAAAAACAGTTGGCATATGCAACACTGTCATAATTATTTTGTGCTTCTACTAATTTTTTAATTATTTCAGGTAAATTCATTTGTCTATTTTTTAAAGTTATCAAATTGTAGGAATTGTTCCCCCGTCAATGACGTATTCTGTTCCTGTTAAATAATTGGCCCTGGGTGAAACAAGAAAGCCGACCAATTCTGCAATTTCTTCCGGTTGAGCGGGCCGCCCCATTGGAATTCCGCCCAGGGCGTCCATTACACTTTGTGTGGCTTCTTCTATAGTTATATTTGAGCTTTCGGCAATTCGCTCCATCATTCTGCCTGCGGAACTTGTCATTATCCAACCCGGAGAAACCGTTAAAACCCTAATGCCTTTTGGTGAAACTTCATTGGATAAATTTTTGCTGTAATTTAATAATCCTGCTTTCGCGGCTGCATAAGGTAATGTGGAGTCGTATAGTGGAAGTTTTCCCTGAATGGAGCCAATATGAATAATTACGCCATTTCTTCGCTTGAGCATTTGTGGTAAAAAAGCCCTGTCTAAACGAACCGGTGCAAGTAAATTTGTTTGGATAGTGGTTTCCCAATCATCATCACTTAAAACCGAAAAACCACCCCCTGGGGTTTCCGAACCGCCAAGATTATTCACCAATATATCAATTCTCCCAAATTTTGACAGCACTTCCTCTGCTATTTTTTGCGCTCCATCCGGCTTGCTTAAATCGGCGGAAATAAAGTGCAAATTTTCATTCGGTACTTCGGGTTCATTTCTGGCTGAGATGATAACACGTGCACTTGCTTTTTGCAATCGTTCGGCAATGGCTTTTCCGGCTCCTTTGGTGCCGCCAGTTACTAAAGCAATTTTGCCCGACAATTCGTTGTTAAAATTAAACTTGTTTTTCATTTCTAAATTTTTATACAAAAATCAGATGTACTTAAGTTTTATACAAGTACGGAAATACGATTCAAATAGGGATTATTTTTTCCCCTATTGTGCATTTCAGAACATAGGTATATTTTTGTTCTATGTATGAAAGAAAGATTTTGCCGAATTTAAATTGCGGACTTGACTTGGTTGGTGAAGTTTTGTATGGTAAATGGAAAATACGTTTACTTTGGTTTATTAATGAAGGATATTTAAGGCCAAGCGAATTACAACGCAAAATTCCCGATGCCACAAGACGTGTTTTGAATATTCAGTTAAAGGAATTGGAAGAACACGAGTTGATTACAAAGAAAATTTATCCGGTTGTCCCACCTAAAGTGGAGTATAGTCTGACCGACTTTGGGAAGACTTTAATTCCTGTAATTTCAGCCATTGGAAACTGGGGCGATGAACACGAGGAAAAATTACGTTCTGTTATTATGAAACGTTTTGAAAAATAGTTTTTGTTCGAGTTGTCTGCTGGTATTTTGAGATTCAATTTTATTGGTGGAAAATTCAAATATTGATTTTGGATTACATCATAAATATCTCATCGATTGCCGGATTTGCTCCGGGAACCGGGTGGTCGGTATATGGTGCTGCGAAGTCAGCAATAAACGGATTTTCAGAAGCATTGAGTTATGAACTGAAACCAGTAGGAATTAATGTCTCAATAGTTTCACCAGGCTGGTTCAGTGCAAGTTTTGCCAAAGAGGAGTTCATTGAACTAAACGAAAGACAGATTTCAGACTATAAACAGTAGGTGGATGCGTTTTTCATAAAACTCCGAAGGGACTCAAATTGTCAAATGTCTGTATTATATATAATTACAATTTTATTGAAGTGTCTCTGATTTTACATCAAACACACAAAAGCCCCGTAATAACTATAATTACGAGGCCTTTGCAAATATTTCGTGAACCCTATGGTACAAAATTCGAACCATTTGATAACTGAATTAAAGCTTTTGGGAGACATTTCAATTTCATGATCTATCTAGTTTGTAAGAAATCTAGTGCTAATTTTTTTCTTTCAAATTTATATTATCATTATTGATTTATAGAGTGTTATTAAGATAGGAGATTAGTTGTTGTAAAAAAGAAAAGCGCTTATTTGACGATATCGCTAGAAGTGGAGTAAAAGGTTTATAGGCTTTTTATACATCAGAAACCAATTTTTCGAAAGTCAATAAACTTATATTTAGTAAAGCTCTATCAAATGTCATTTATTTTAACAATATTAAAAGGATAATCAATTTAGATCATTTTATAGAAGCTATATTAAAAGAGTAAGATTAATGCTTTCGTTTTTTATTTACTTGGTTATTTTTTAATTTTCTACATTTGTGGCACTAACGAATAGCTGATTCTTGAAAATGACGTATTCAAATACTGAACTTGTAAAACTCCTGAAAAAAGGGGACATGGCAGCATTTGATCTCATTTATAAAAAATATGCAAGGAGATTATATGGTTTTATTTTCCGATATGTAAAGCAGGAGTCTGATACAGAAGAAATAGTTCAGGAAGTTTTCTTGAAAATCTGGCAAAGCCACGATAAAATTAATATTTACTCGTCTTTTGAGTCTTTTCTATTTACTATAGCCCACAATACAACAGTAAACCTGTTAAAAAAAAGAGCAACCGAGCATAAGTACGTTGAACATGTAAAATCACTTCAACAAATTGAAAATTCTTATGAGCTTGCTGATGAAATTCACTATAAAGAATTGGAGCAAAAGTTAAAGGGCCTTTTAGAGGAATTATCTCCTCGTCAAAAAGAGATTTTTCAACTAAGCCGTGAAGAGGGGTTAAGTCATAAAGAAATAGCAGATAAGTTAGGTATTTCCCAAAATACCGTAAAAAATCACTTGGTAAGTACGCTTTCTTTTTTAAAAAGCAAACTTGATAATGGTCTGTTAATCACCGGTATTTTTGTAAGTTTGTTTCTATAGTCAAAAAAAAACTTTTTTTTTATAGTCCTATCTGTTTTCCTCGTTGTATAACTTGTAAAAGATATTATTGCTTAGATAGTTTAGTTAGATTGGTTTTCGGGGCCTCGGTAATATTAATATTGAGGTCCCGGTCATAGAGAAAAGAATGACTAAAGAATTACTGGAAAAATATTTGAATAACCGCTGTACTTCTGAAGAAGTTGAAGAGGTTATTTATTGGATAAAAAAACAATGCTTCTTTAATGAAAGCAAACATCTCGGAGAGATTGATTGGCGAGATTTTAAAGAAGAAGAAAGTATTGATGTATCAGACGAAAAACTGAACACACTACTTGATAAAATTCATCATAAGCTGAATATCGAAAAGCCACACACAATACAAAGCAAAAGAAAGAAAGTAGTTGGCTGGATAAGGAATGCAGCAGCTATTATCTTAATTCCTGTTTTGACCTTTTTGTTTTATACCATTTCTGAAAAGCAAAAATTGACAAACCAGATTGCAACAATATCTGTCGATTCTTTGGAAGTAATTGCCCCCATTGGTTCACGAACAGTTGTTGAGCTTTCTGATGGCTCAGTGGTTCATCTTAATTACGGTAGCCGACTTAAATATCCTCAGAATTTTTTGGGAGATACACGCGATGTTGTTTTAACAGGTGAAGGTTATTTTGAAGTAACACATAATCCGGATAAGCCTTTTGTGGTATCTGCAGGACGTATTAATGTTAAAGCACTGGGGACCGTTTTTAATGTTAATGCATACCCTGAAAATAATGACATTGCAACTACGCTTGTTGAAGGGAAAGTTTTGGTTGAGAAAAAGAAAGATAACGGTAGTATAGAGAAGTTAAAAGAACTAATGCCAGGACAGCGTGTAATATATGCAAAAAATACCGGTATTGTAAATTCAAGCCAGGAGGAACAGGTTGAAAGATACATTGCCTGGAAGGACGGTAAGCTGGTTTTCGAGAATGAACCGATAGTTCAAGTCGCGCAAAGATTAAGCAGAATGTTTAATGTTGAAATTCAGGTTGATAATGAGGTGAAGAAATATAATTATACCGTAACATTTGTTGATGAACCTCTTTTTCAGATACTTGAATTGCTTTCGGAAGCTATCCCAATTATCAGCTACAGAGCTTTACCGCGTACCAAGAATGCTGACGGGACATTTTCAAAACAAAAAATTGTAATTGAGAAAAAGAAATAAGAGCCAATTATTTAACTGAACTAAAACTAATTTTTATTGCCTATGATCAAATTTATTTTCTAAACAACAACAGGGAAATGCTTAGAACACTTCCCCGTATTTTGTAAAAACAGCCCTGTACGCTTCACTTTACAGGGTATTTCTAACTATAACAATACAAAAGTATGAAAAAAAAATTCTGTTTTAACCGGGATTGGAAATATTCCCGGCTAATTAAACTATTCAAAGTTATGAAACTAACGGTCTTTCTCTTATTGGTTTCGATGACTGGGGTTTTGGCTAATAAAAGCTATTCCCAGTCCAAAATGTTTAACTTAAAAATGCGCGAAGCCACCGTAAAAGAGGTGTTAAACAGTATTGAAAAACAGAGCGAGTTCTATTTTTTGTATAGCGATAATCTAATCGATGTAGAAAGGAAGGTTAATATAGACATCGAACAACAAAAGATAGGACAGGTTTTAAATTTGCTATTTGACGGTACTGACGTCGATTATTCTATACGCGATCGTATTATCGTGTTAACAGACCCGAAATTATTAAACGGGGAATTACAATTATCACAACAAAAGTCAGTTTCAGGAAACGTTACCGATGAAAGTGGTCTACCACTGCCCAGTGTGACAGTACTTATTAAAGGTACCACCAATGGTACGGTAACAAATTCCGACGGGCATTACTCTTTAACTAATATTCCGGAAGATGCTACCCTGATATTCTCGTTTGTGGGAATGGTATCACAGGAAATTGCTGTAGATAATAAGGTTGAGATTAATGTTACCCTGAAGAATGATGCAATTGGTATTGAGGAAATAGTAGCAATTGGGTATGGAACCCAGAAAAAGGGATCGGTAACCGGTTCTGTTTCCGCTATCAAGTCTGAAGAACTCACCGCAGTGAAAACAGCAAGTGTGTCCAATGCTTTAGCGGGAAAACTTCCCGGGTTAAGGGCGGTTCAACGTAGCGGAGCTCCTGGTGATGACGGTGCTACTATTGACATCCGTGCTTTTGGAAGCCCCTTGGTTATTGTTGACGGTGTTGAACGCGATTTTAACCAGGTAGATGCAAATGATATTGAATCCATCAGTGTGCTGAAAGATGCTTCTGCAGCGGTTTATGGATTTAAAGGTGCCAATGGTGTAGTCCTGGTAACAACAAAGAAAGGGCTTACAAGTAAACCAAAAATTAACTATACATCTTATTTTGGTGTACAACAGGTAACAAGGTATCCTGAAATGATGAATGGATATGAATATGCCACCATATATAATGAAGCTCAAACAAATGTTGGTGTTAATCCTGCGTATTCCGAGGAAGAACTAGCTAAGTTTAAAGCAGGAATTGGAACTACTGATTGGTTAAACGAGACGATTAATAAAACAGCTCCTCAAATGTATCATCATATTGGGGTATCTGGTGGAACAAGTAAAGTAAAATACTTCTTTTCTTTCGGATTGACAGATCAGCATGGAATATACGTATCAGATGATTATAATTACAAAAAGTACAACGTTCGTTCTAATATTAGTGCCGAAATTACAGAAGGTTTAACCGTTGATCTTCAGTTGAGTGGAGTGTTGGATAAAAGAACCAAACCGTATGAAGTGTCTGGCGAAAATATTTTCAGGAAGATTCAGACGGCAATACCTATTTATCCAATTTTTGCCAACGAAGAAAAAGGTTACTGGCAGGCTCCCGGAGTAGGAGGGAATCCTGTGCATTTAACAGAAATAGATGCTGCTGGATACGATAACCGTGATCGCCGGCAATTCAACGGAACCGTGATTTTTAACTGGGATCTACCTTGGGTCGAAGGGCTTTCAGCAAAGGCATTACTTGGTTACGATTATAAAAATGAATATAAAAAACAATGGTACAAAGCCTACAACGAATACAACTATAATACTTCAACTGAAGAGTATGAAGTGTATTCAAGCCATGCTAACTTGTCTGAGCTGACGGTCAGATCGGACAATTTTTATAAGCCTATTCAGCAATATTCTTTAAACTATTCTAATGATTTTGGGAAACATAACGTTGGCGGATTGTTGTTGTGGGAAATGTATAATGACCGCCTGGATTGGCTAGAGGCATACCGCCAGTTTACTGTAAGTGCGATTGATCAGATTGATGCCGGTGAGATTGTGAACATGGATAATGCCGGTACTGCAGCAGAATCGGCTCACGAAGGATTGGTTGGCCGCTTTAATTATGCTTACGCCAGCAAATATCTCGTTGAAGCGAGTTTCAGATACGATGGTTCATACAAGTTTTACGACAAAAAACGTTGGGGATTCTTTCCTGCATTATCTCTCGGATGGCGCGTTTCTGAAGAATCATTTTTTAAAGAAGCTCTTCCTTTTGTAGAAAACCTAAAAATCAGGGGATCGTACGGAAAAGTGGGTGATGAAGGAGATTTCGCTGCCTTCCAGTATTTAAATGGATACAAATATCCTGAAGGCACCTATGTTCTGGGAGATGGTGGGATTTCAAACGGAGCTACAGAAAAGGGAATGCCAAATAGAGCACTTACCTGGTACGAGTCAACTACCGCTAATATAGGTTTCGAAACCTCTGCATGGCAAGGATTATTCTCTGCCGAATTCGATTATTTTGTTCGTAATCGCGAAGGTTTATTAGCAACTCGTATACTAACTCTGCCAACAACATTCGGCCAAAGTCTTCCTGAAGAAAACCTTAACTCAGACAAAACAAAAGGTTTTGAATTGACGCTTGGGCATCGGAATAAAATTAAGGACTTCTCATACAGCATAAAAGCCAACTTAACGAGTACACGAGAAATCAATGACTATGTTGAGCGCGCTGAACCTACCAATATGTATGATAACTGGAGGAATAATGATAATGGAAGATACAAAGCGATGACTTGGGGAAAAGTTGCTCTCGGACAGTTCCAATCGTTTGAAGAAATCCTGAATTCGCCAATACAGGATAACAATGGAAACAAATCGTTGTTGCCTGGCGATATTAAGTACAAAGACGTTAATAACGACGGAATTATCGATGGTAAAGATGACCAGGTTATTGGGTACGGCCCATATCCGCGAATTTATTATGGACTGGATATGTCTGGAGAATACAAAGGTTTCGACTTATCGGTATTCTTTCAGGGAGCTGCCGGTCACTATATATTTGTAGGAGGAGATTTTCTTGATCCCCTCATTCAGCAAGGACTCGGAAACGGTATTGCTCTTTGGATGGATCGTTGGCACAGAGAAGATCCTTCCGATCCGTCAAGTGCCTGGATTCCCGGAACAATGCCGGCCGCTCGTCCAACGGGGTTTGCTGCAAACCGCGGAGAAAGTACATGGACTTCGCACAAAGCGGATTACGTACGTTTAAAATCAATAGAAATTGGGTATACCCTTCCGTCAACATGGCTTCAGAAAGCCGGTATCGACAGACTTCGTATCTATGCCAACAGTTTGAACCCTCTTACTTTTACAAGTAATAAGGGACTTATGAAATATACTGATCCTGAAAGCAACCAATCTGCATTAAGATACTATCCGCAAATGAAGACATTCAATGTTGGTGTTGAGTTAACTTTTTAAAAATGAATAGAATTTATTGATATGAAAATACTTAAATATATATGCACCGGATTAATCTTGCTGAATTTTGTAGCATGTAGTGATTATCTGGATAAAGAAACATTTGACATTATTACCCCGGAACAAGTCTGGCAAGACCCAGTCCTAATTGACGGGGTAATGGTAAATCTGTACGACAGACTTCAACTCAATGATTTCAACTATTGGTTCTGGAATCAATGGAGATTGATGAACCCAACCTCACTTTCGGATGAAGCCCAGGGATCATTTCAGAAAGACCCTGCATTCGATAACGGGAATGCAACATTTACATACATTGACGACCTGTTTGAGTTGAAGTTTTCCGATATGTATAAATATATCAGAAACTGTAACAATGCAATTGAACAGCTTGAGGAATCGACCGTATTAACGAGTGAAAATAAAAGTTTGTTACTGGCCGAAGCTCGCTTCATCAGGGCAATGCACTATTTTGAGCTGGTAAAACGCTATGGCGGGGTACCTTTGATTACCAGTCCTCAGGAATACAATGCCGGTAATCTGGAGGAACTTATGGTTACACGAAACAAGGAAGCCGGAATTTATGATTTTATTGTAACCGAGTGTAACGAAATTGCAAACGACTTGCCTGTTACCCGCGAGGGCTCTGCAAAATACAGAGCAAACAGAGGTGCTGTTTTGGCTTTGTGCTCAAGAGCGGCCTTGTATGCCGGAACAATCGCAAAATACGGAACGGTTCAGTTAGATGGAGTTGTTGGAATAGCCAACTCTGAAGCAGATCATTTTTTCAAAGCATCTTACGACGCATCGAATGCTCTTTTAGCATTGAATACCTATTCTTTGTACGATAAGGATGGTGATAAAACTGAAAATTTCACGAATATCTTTGCAAAGTCGACTGACGGAGAAAATGGCGAATACATTTTCCAAAAACAATATGATGTATCTGGGGGGAAGGGACATGATTGGGACAAACGGAATGCTCCTTTCTCTTATCGTCAAGGTGGTTGGGGATGTGGTATGGCACCTGTTCTTGAAATGGTTGAGGCCTATGAGTATACCGACGGAAGCGAAGGAACGCTAAAAATTGATAACACAGATGGTTCAAAACGTCGATTCGATGATCCTTACGAATTGTTCCAGGGCAAAGATCCTCGTCTTTTTGCTTCTATATATTTACCGGGTTCTCCATGTAAAGGAACTAAGATTGAGTGGATGCGTGGTATTATTGTTAACGACGAAGAGCGCTATATGGCTACCGGTCAACCGGGAAGTGGAAACACAGTTACAATCGACGGAACATCCTATACAACATCAGGAAAAGATGGTGGTGCCGATGCCGGAGATGCTTCGAAAACCGGTTTCTACCAAAAGAAATTTTTCGACGAAACGCTTCAGGATGTTGATATGGGTAAATCTGAAACTCCATGGCCGGTATTTCGTTTAGGCGAGATTTATTTGAATCTTGCGGAAGCTTGCATGGAATTGGGTGGAAAAGAAGGCGAGGCTCTTACCGCGATTAATAAAATCAGAGAGCGTGCAGGTATTGCATTGCTTACTTCGGTTTCACTGGATGATGTTCGTCATGAGCGTAAGGTAGAGCTTGCTTTTGAAGGACACCGTTTCTGGGACCTGAAACGATGGAGAATGGCCAACAAAAGCGTTGCCGAAGGCGGCTTGAATGGATTTAAAGGAAGTGCATTGTATCCGTGGTATGACATTCGCGACGGAAAATATATTTTCGAGATCGGGAAAAATCCACCTAAACAAACCCGGATTTTCCTGGAGAAAAATTACTATTCAAAAATTAACCTTGATGACATGAATTCGAACCCTAATCTGGTTCAGAATCCAGGTTACACAAATTAAATCTAAGATTATGATAGTTTCTATGAATATAAGAAAATCAGCCATCTGGCTCTTTACCATTATCGCAACAGTTATTTTTAGCAGTTGTGAAGATTTAGATAATTATGATGCTCCTAACGGTGGCATTTACGGAACCATTTTAGATGCAACAACAAATCAGCCGGTTCCACTTCCGGTACAAGGTTCGTCGGGTGTAATTATCAATTTAATGGAGCAGAATACATCGGCAACAAAGTCTGTCGATTTTTACGCAAAATATGATGGTACCTATGAAAATTCACAGGTGTTTAATGGTGAATATGACGTTACTGTAAACGGACCTTTTACCGAAACTGCCCGGCAAACTGTTACTATTAGCGGACAAACAGAGCTGAATTTCACGGTAACACCTTATGCCCGCATTGAGGCTTCGGCTTCGGCTTCCGGAAAAACAGTAACAATTACTTATAACGTTGAAACAACAAGTCCGGACTTCAATGTGTCTGAAGTTTATGGGTATTGGAATTTTGCTCCGGGAGTTGACGATAGCGGAAACAACTTTGCCGAAAAGAAAACAGTGAGTGAAACTTCCGGTACCATTGTTTTCGATTTGGCAAACAGTAGCATATATCAAACCAACGAATACAAAATCATTGATAATGGAAATAAAGTGTATTTACGCGTTGGTACAAAAACTAACGGAGTGGTTAATTACAGCGAAACGATAGAATTAACTCTCTAAAAAGTAGAACGATCCGGAGTAAAGGGAAATTAACATCCAACTCCGGATTGTTTTTCAAAAGAAACAATTATGAGCAATTTTTTTAGCACCTCCTCAGGCATTAAGAGGCTATTTTTTTCTGTACTTATTTTAAGTTCATTCGCCGGTTTTTCTCAGGTTGAATCTCTTCCCGAATGGGCGCTGGGAGAATTTGTCCGTCCGGAAAATGCCAAGCCGGTAATTCGTCCAATCTCGAAAAGTAAATTTTATTGTCCAATGAATGGCGGAGAAGTCCGTTGGGAAGAGAGCGATACATTTAATCCTGCAGCGACTGTTAAAGATGGAAAGATTTATGTACTCTACCGGGCAGAAGATAATTCAGCAACCGGAATTGGAAAGCGTACATCCAGAATTGGCCTTGCCGAGAGTATGGATGGAATTCATATGAAACGAAGAGACAAACCGGTTTTATTTCCTGCAAATGATAATATGAAGGAATTTGACTGGCCTGGAGGTTGCGAAGACCCACGCGTGGCAGTTACCAGTGACGGAACCTATGTAATGGCATATACTTCGTGGAACCGGGAAGTTCCCCGTTTATCCATTGCGACTTCAAAAGATTTAATTACTTGGGAAAAACACGGGCCTGCTTTTGCAAAAGCATACAATGGCCGTTTTGCCGATATGGCTTCAAAATCGGCTTCCATTGTAACTTCACTGCAAAACGATCGGTTAGTGATCTCCAAAATAGGTGGTCAGTACCTGATGTATTGGGGGGAGCATAAAGTTTGTGCTGCAACATCCGACGATTTAATTAACTGGTATCCGGTACTCGATGACAATGGAGAATTAAAAGCATTGATTACTCCACGTAGAGGATATTTTGATAGCGACTTGACAGAATGCGGCCCGCCTGCTATTTTAACTGATAAAGGTATTTTAATGCTGTACAATGGAAAAAACAATAAGGGCGAAAATCGCGATAAGAATTATACCGCAGGAGCTTATTGTGCCGGACAGGTTTTGTTCAGCAAAGACGATCCATATAAAGTTATTGCCCGGTTGGACAAGCCATTTTTTAAACCTTCTGCTGATTTCGAGAAAAGCGGACAATATGTAGATGGGACTGTTTTTATAGAAGGATTGGTATACTTTAAGAAAAAGTGGTTCCTGTATTATGGTTGTGCAGATTCAAAAGTAGGAGTTGCCATTTACGATCCTGCCAAGGTAAACTAGCTTGTGAACCGGAGTGATAGCTGATGAAAAGACACCTTCACAAATTGGGATTTCTGTTGTTGATTTTCATAATTTTTGTTCTTCTTCAAAAATTTTATGCTTATCACTTTTTCTACATTGAACAATTTCAGCTGTTTACAAATACCCTTTTTTATTTACAGGAAAGCTGGTCGCACCCGGGGGGAGGAATAGAATACCTGGGCAATTTTTTGCTTCAGTTTTTTATTGTTCCTTTCGCAGGGCCGGCATTTGCTACTTTGCTAACCGCCTTCGTTTTTCTTTTGGTGTTTTTAGTACAGAACAGATTGCTTGCTGAATTCAAAAATACGTCTGGTTTTTTCCTGATTCCGGTGAGTATTGCAGTAAGTTATCTTTTGTTGTTTCTCGACTTCAACTATTACCTGCAGGGAAATCTTGCTTTTGTTACCTGCCTTTTATTGCTGTTGTTTTGTACTTCAATAAAAAATACATCTCTAAAAGTTGGAGTTGCATTTATATTTGTTCCGGCTTTATACTGGTTTGCAGGGCCGGTTTCGCTTCTTTTTGCCGTGAGCTTATTTATTATCGAATTGAATTCGAATCGATTTCATAAAAAGCAATTGTACTGGGGATTGCTGCCGATATGGGCGGCAATTGTTTCGTTTTGGGGCATTCGTTTTTCTTTTTTAGAAAGTTTCAGAATAAGTTTCTTGCCCGATTTGTACTATCAGCGGCGCGTAATTCCAGGCCTGTCGATTTATCTTCCTTGGCTCTTGCTAATCGGCGGATTAGTTGTTCTTGTCTTATTTCAGAAAAGCAAAAAGAAATCATCCCGGTGGATTTTTCAGGGAATTCAGATAGTTGTATTTGCAGTTGTTGCTGGGGTGGGATTTAATACATTAAAAGATCGAAGGTTTTATCAGATTCAGCAACTGGATTACTTCGCAAGAAACGAGCGTTGGGAC
The DNA here is from genome assembly GCA_963677235.2 of uncultured Draconibacterium sp. Lineage (GTDB taxonomy): Bacteria > Bacteroidota > Bacteroidia > Bacteroidales > Prolixibacteraceae > Draconibacterium. The sequence continues at coordinate 1,308,931 of CAXXPP010000001.1, forward strand.
GATATTATCCGCACCGGGAAAGCGACAGCGGGTTCCAACGCACTTGTTTTGAATTATGTGAATCTGGCTTTGGCCAATAAAGGTCTTCTACTGGAGCAGCTTTTTGAAACGAAGCAACATGGAATTCAAAGCTTAAAAGTTTCACCAGAGAATAAACGGCTTATTGCGCCACTCTTAAGTGATATCGATTTTTGTGTAGGTGATATCGCGTCTTCGCAGCAATATGCATTTGAGGGAAATCAGATTTGCCGGGGAGCGGGGAGTGGCCGCTTGTTACAACGCCTGGTGGAAACCGCCATTATTTTTGACGAAGTAAAAATTGCTGAGAAATACCTAAACCTGTTAGAACGTACCTGGTATTACCGGAAATGGGCATTGGAACAGGAGGCTGCGCTTGTTGCATCAAAACCGAATCCGGAAATTGAGTTTAAAAAGCGCTGTTTACCTCCCGGGAATAATAGAGAATTTGCAAAAGATTTTAAAGATCAACTTGAACAGCTTGTTACGGATAATCCAAAGAATGAGATGGCTTCCGGCTATTTACAGGCTTCTTATTTATTGTCGAAAGATTTAGCGAAACTTTCTGCGTTTTGGGAGACGAAACCACTTTCAATTCAGGGAAAAAGAAATGTACCGGTGGCTTGTCAGCAGGCATTGCTCGCTTACAACGAAACAAAGCCGGAAACATGGGTAGCCATGGGAATTACAAAGGAAACGGTTGCCTTATACAAGGGCTATAAATCTTTTCTTCAGAAGCATTACCGAGATAAGCAATTAAAAGCGCTGATGGAGAAACAGTTTGGAACAACTTACTGGTTTTACCTTCAATTTAGTTAATGCAAAAATGAGGTTGTTAAATAGCATAGCATTAGTGATGGGAGTTTTTCTGCTTTCCTGCTCAGCACCTAGAATCGATGGTTACGAAGAAACAGGAAGTCTGCCCGAAATCTATCCCGATTATAAAGAGGTGACTGTTCCGGTAAACATTGCTCCTTTAAATTTTTACTTAAGCAATTGGAACAAAAAAGGGATGCTCTATATTGACGGAGAAGGTCAAACGCTTCAAATTTTTTCTTCAACCAGCAAATTTTTAATTGCCCCTTCTGACTGGAAGAAGCTACTGAAACGAAATAAAGGAAAAAGTATTCAGATGACCGTTTTCACAAAAGAAAATGACCACTGGAAAAAATACAAACCGTTTTCGATTAAAGTTGAAAAAGAGCCAATTGATCCGTATTTGGTGTATCGTTTAATAGATCCCGGGTACGAATTGTGGGAAACAATGGGCATTTTTCAGCAAAGCCTTGAAACATCGGAAGAATCGGCTATTTATGAAAACAAAATGACCAATTACAATTGTGTGAATTGCCATTCTTTTTGCATGCAGAATCCGGATAAAATGTTACTTCACATGCGGGGCGATTATGGCGGAACCTTTGTTTTTAACGATGGCAAAATAGAAAAACTAATCACCAAAACTGATTCAACGATTTCCTCGTTTGTTTACCCGGTGTGGCATCCGACAGGAAAGTTTATGGCGTTTTCAGTGAACAACATCGCCCAAACTTTTTATTCGAATAATAACGACAGGTTGGAGGTTTTTGATTCAAATTCGAACCTGGTTGTTTACAATGTCGACACGAAGGAAGTTTTTACGAATCCGCTAATCTCATCACCCGATCGATTGGAAACATTTCCTGCATTTTCTTCGGATGGGAAAACTTTGTATTTCTGCGCGGCAAAAAAATTTCCTGTGCCTGAAAAATCCGACTCTGTAAAATATAATTTGTGTTCGATTTCATTCAATGAAGCGGACGGAACATTTGGTGAAAAATTGGATACGATTTTTAATGGTCAAACGCAGAATAAAAGTGCATCTTTCCCGCGCATTTCACCGGATGGAAATTACCTGCTGTTTACAGTCTCCGATTACGGAACTTTTCCTGTTTGGCACAAAGAGGCCGATTTAATGCTGTACAATCTGAAGGAAGAACAGTTTGTTGATATGCAACCTGCCAATAGTGATAATACCGAAAGTTATCATTCGTGGTCATCTAACAATCGCTGGATTGTTTTTAGCAGCCGGCGGGATGATGGGCTCTATACACGTCCGTACATTTCATTTGTAGGGCCTGACGGGAAAGTTGGCAAGGCATTTATGTTACCCCAAAAAGATCCGGAGTATTACAAGTACTTTATGAAATCATACAATATTCCTGAATTTGTAACCGCTAAAGTTAATATGAGCAGCTATCAAATAGCCCGTTTAGCGAAATCGGGCAAAACCGGCGAAGTCAGATTTATCTCTGATAATTAAAACGATAATAATCCAATATGTTAAATTTTAAAATATAAATTGTGCAAAATTACTTAAACCATAAGATTGTTATTTCACTATTTCTGTTCCTTTCTTTTTCTGCTGTTAAGGCAAATCCGGTGGATAAAAAGGAGCAAAGTTCTGTTCTCACTTTAAGTTCTCATCCGGATGACGGGAAGGCTTATTCGTGGCAAATGATGCGTGTGAGTGAAGCCGGAGCCGGAGGAGCAGAAATTTCGCAATCTCGGTATAACACTAAATCGTGGCAGCCGGCCATTGTTCCCGGAACTGCATTAAACAGCCTGGTTGCAAATGGCGAATTTCGGGAGCCTTATTACGGTCAAAATAACAAGCGTGTTAACAAATTCATTCCTGATATTGCTGATGCCGGCCGGGAGTTTTACCATTTTTGGTACCGCACTACTTTTTCAACACCCGATGATTTTGAAGGGAAAAAAGTGTGGCTGCAATTCGATGGAATTAACTACATAGCAGATATTTGGTTAAACGGCCACAAGCTTGGAAACATGAAAGGAATGTTTCTGCAAAAGAAGTTTGATATCAGTAAATACATTAACGCGAGGGGGGAAAATTGTCTGGCGGTCTCTGTTGAACCGGTTGAGTTTCCGGGAACCATGCGAAGCCGTAAAAAGGAGAATGCTGCACCAAATGAAAATAAAAATGGTGGCGATGGAAAAATTGGTAAGAATGTGACCATGCTGATGACTGCAGGCTGGGATTTTACTTTTCACGATGGTATCCGCGACCGCAACACTGGAATTTGGCGCGATGTAAAAGTGTTTGCCACAGGCGACGTTACACTCGAAAATCCTTTTGTGAAGTCGAATTTGCCGATTCCCGAACTATCTCCGGCGCGCGAATCTGTTTCGGTTGAAGTATCTAATCATGCTGATGAAAACAAAACTGTTGAGCTGCTGGTAGAGATTGAAAATACTTCGATTAGTATTAGCAAAAAGATCAATTTAAAAGGAGGTGAAAAGCAAAAAATCACCTTAACTCCGGAAGAATACAGCCAACTGGTAATTAAAAATCCAAAACTTTGGTGGCCAATAAACAAAGGCGAACAGCACCTTTACACACTGAATTTAAGCGTAAAAACAAACGGACAAGTTTCTGATAAGGTTGCCAAACGCTTTGGTATTCGCGATATCCGTTCCGACCGAAATACGGCTGATCAGTCGCGGATTTTCTATATTAACGGTAAACGGCTTTTTATTCGTGGTTCAAACTGGATTCCGGAGGCAATGCTGCGTACTTCGAAAGAACGAACTTACGCACAGCTTCGCTATACACAGCAAGCCGGAATTAATATGTTGCGTTTATGGGGAGGCGGCATCAGTGAGTCGGACTACTTTTTCGATTTGTGCGACGAAATGGGTTTTCTTGTCTGGCACGAGTTCTGGATGACCGGCGATACAAATCCTCCGGTTGATACGGCTGTTTATTTTGGCAATGTTCGTTCAACAATAGAGAGAATCCGCAACCACCCCAGTTTGGCGTATTACGTTTCGTCGAACGAGCAGGACAATATTTTGGATATTAAACCTATTCTCGACAATTTGGATGGAACACGTGGCTACCAGTTTCAATCTGAATGTTGCGGAGTGCACGATGGCAGTCCGTACAAATATGAAAATCCCATGCAATATTACGACAATACCGCTTCAAACCGTGGGAGCCGGATCGATGGTTTTTGCCCGGAATACGGAACTGCTTGCCTTCCGGTAATTGAATCGCTTCGGAAGATGATGCCCGAGAGTGATTTGTGGCCAATCAATAAAAACACATGGGATTACCTTGATGGAAATGGATTTCATAATATGACCACCAAATACAATGCGGCAGTAGAACAATACGGCACGCCGCAGAGCATTGAGGATTATGCAGAAAAAGGCCAGTTGGTTGGCGCTGTTGCCTATCGAAGCATTTGGGAAAACTGGAATTACAACAAGTATGGATACGGAGACCGGTTTGCATCGGGTGTTTTGTTCTGGTACCACAACAGCCCGGTTCCGCAGGTCTGTTCGCGCATGTGGGATTGGTATCTCGAACCAACAGCTGCCTTATATTTTGCTCAGGATGCGCTGGAACCATTACACGCACAGTTCGATTTTATAAAAAATACGGTGAGCGTTTACAACGAGTTTTATCGGAATTTTGAGGACTTGCGGGTGAATTTCCGTCTGATAAATATGGATATGGAAACGCTTGTTGAAAAAGAGACACAGGTGAATATTTCAGAAGACGCAGTGGCTAATGACGTATTGAAGATTGATATTCCGAGTGATAAACTAAGTCCGGTTCATTTTATTAAACTGGAAATTTACGACAAGGATGATAACCTGGTTTCAGAAACATTTTACTGGCGTTCCACTGATGAATATAAAGGCCCATGGACAGTTGGAGGACCTTTGCACGGAGGTTTTGAAAGCTTATCAAAACTGCCGAAAACTACACTGGATTGCCAGGTGAAGAAGAAAGCGGAGAGTGGAAAAATAATTTATACCGTTCAATTAACGAACAAAACGAATAAGCTGGCCTTTTTTAACCGATTGAAGTTGGTTGATTCAAAAGATGGCAGCCTTGTCTCTCCGGTCTTTTACAGCGACAATTACTTCTCTCTGTTGCCGGGAGAATTAAAGGAGGTGACGGTTGAAATTGCTGAAAAACATTTAACAGCAAGCACACAACTTGTTCTTGAAGGGTTTAATGTAAATCCCAAAATTATCAATAAAACCAAATAAGACGATTTAATAACAAAATGAACATATGACAATGATATAAATAGTTGCGGTTCTTATTTTTTTCTGTAGCTGTTCTGGCACAGGATGGGAATGCCTGATTGAAACAAGTACAGAAAACAGAATTGCATAGGGGTAAATTTCTCCCTTATCGTGCATTTTTGAACATTGAGGTAATTTTGTAAAATGTATGAAAGAAAGATACCATTGAACTTTAATTGCGGTTTAGATTTGATTGGCGAAGTGCTTTATGGCAAATGGAAAATCCGTTTGCTGTGGTTTATTAATGAAGGGCACAAACGCCCAAGCGAACTACAGCGCAAAATTCCTGATGCTTCCCGAAAGGGTTTGAATATTCAATTAAAAGAATTGGAAAGCCACGAATTGATTACAACGAAAATTTATCGGGTCGTGCCGCCAAAGGTGGAATATAGTCTTACTGATTTCGGGAAAACGTTAATTCTGGTCATTTCAGCATTAGGGAATTGGGGAGACAAGCATGAGGAACGGTTAAGAAATATCATCCTAAAACGTTCACAAGATTAGTGATAGTTTATCGATAATGACACCTATAAATCAGGTTTTTAATTATAGAAGTTAATTCTTTTATGAATTGATAATAAAACAACAGAGGTATGAAGACAAATCATACCTCTGTGAAGCCAAATTGGCCAAGTGAACCCAACCGGAAAAATGTCGAACTTTTTGGTTGAAGATTATGATTCTATTATGAATTTTATGAAATCAAAAATAAGAGAGCGGAAGAATCAAACTCTAAATTGATCAAATATAATAATATGAGCATAAGCCTGGACTTATCCAAAAATAGGAACATGAAGACAGATGATATTTTGCACAGCCCAATTGGGCCGGTGCCTTTTCTTTAATATTTTGGTTTTTGTTTGTAAGAGTTTATTGTACAGTGAATTAATTAAATGTACTTCTAAATTCTAATGGTGTTTTTTGAGTGTTTTTCTTAAACAACTTACTGAACGATTCAGCATGCTCGAATCCTAAATCATAAGCAATTTCACTAACAGAAAGGGCGGTTCCTGCTAATTTCTCTTTTGCTTTTTCAATGATTTTCTCATGAATATGATTTTGGGTGCTTTTTCCGGTTAGTTCTTTCAAAAGAGAACTCAAATAGTTGGGCGACATATGCAATTCTTCCGCTATAAAAGTAACACTTGGTAAACCTTTATCGATTAAATCATCTTGATTGAAATATTCTGAAAGTAGTTGTTCAAAACGATTTAAAACAGCATTATTCGGTTTATCTCTTGTGATGAATTGACGCGCATAATATCGCTGTGTGTAACGCAACATTAGTTCTATTTGTGCAATGATGATGTCTTTGCTAAAAGAGTCGATGTTGGATTTGTATTCTTTTTGAATTTGATTAAAAATCGCCAACATATTTTGCTCTTCCTTTTCTGACAAAAATAGTGCTTCATTGGCTCGATAGTAAAAGAAATCGTATTGTTTAATGATAGTTGCCAAATGCGTATTCCACAAAAAATCCGGATGAATAAAAAGCATCCAACCGCTTGGATGCGATTCACCTTTTTGGGGTTGTATGTTTTTTACCTTCAGAACTTGTCCGGGAGCAAAGAGCGCCATCACACCTTCATCAAAATCAAATGAAGATTGCCCATATCGAAACTTCCCGGGAACATTTCGTTTCAACGCTATGGAATAAAAATCTTGTACAGAAACGATTTCGTCCACTTCCGGAAGTTTCACCTGACTGTAATCTACCAAGCTGATTAGCGGATGTTTAGGCTTGGGTAAACCACGTTCTTTGTGATAATCACTAATAGTTTTGATGTGATGGACATCCATACTTTTAATTCTTAAAGATAACCATTATAAGCTAGTTCCTCCTGCCACTTCTATACGCTGTGCATTTATCCAAAAAGCATCATCAGTACACAAAAAGGAAATAACACCACCAATATCTTCGGGAAATCCGGGACGACCAAGTAAGGTGAGATTGGAAACCGCCTTGTTCATTTCTGGATTATCACGTGTTACACCACCGTTGAAATCGGTTTGTGTAGCCCCTGGAGCTACGGTATTGACTCTGATTTGACGCTTTGCCAATTCTGCAGCCCACACACGAGTAGAAACTTCTATAGCTCCTTTGGCAGAAGCATAAACGCTCGTATTGGGAAAAGTGAAATGCGTTAAGCCTGATGAAACATTGATAATTCCACCTTTGTCGTTTAATAAAGGAACTAACTTTTGTGTTAGAAAAAATACACTTTTGAACTGAATTTGAAACATTTTATCAAAGACCTCTTCTGTTACAGTTTTCAATGAACCGTGTCCTCCAACACCGGCATTGTTGATGAGGTAATCAAATTTTTCCAAGTCATAAGTTTCTTTCAAATAAGCTGAAACTTCAATGACAAATTCATCAATGGTAGCCACAGGCTTTCCAGCATCAAACTGAAAGGCCTTTGCTTTTCGCCCTTTTTCTTCGATTTCAGCAACCACAGCCTTAGCTTCTTTTTCACCGGAGTGATAAGTCAATATGACGTCTAAGCCTTTGTCGGCAAGTCGCAATGCAACGTTTTTACCAATACCACGACTTCCGCCAGTTATTAATGCAATTTTTGTAGAATTCATAATTTCTCTTTTTTTGATAAGCCAAAGCTCTGGAAATTATAAATCGTTTATCTGGGCATTTCTATGATTTTTCTGATGCAATCTATGATGAGATAATTTTAAAATTCTTACCAGTGTCATGTCATTTATCAAAAGTCGGATAAAGTGGTTTTAGTTTTATTCTTGCATTATCAGATGTGAACCGCCAACTCATTTTGGCATTTTTATTATTGTGTTCGTGTTGAACATTGGCGTTACTAATTCCCCTGTTCGTAAAAGCTACAACATTTTGCAAGCCAACCGAAATAACCCAACAACCGAAAGACCTAACAATTACCATTCTCAACCTCTTTTAATGACTCGACCAAAAACTTTTTGAACTGTTTCAATTCAAGAATCTTTGTATCCACTTCTTTAATTTTGTTTTGAACTATTTCAATCTTCTCTTTTGCTGACAGTTTATTACTAAACCAATCATTCAACGACTTCTTAATTTCAGACAAGGTAAAACCGGCTTTTTTTGCTTGTATAATCCATTCTACTTTTTCAATTAAAATTTCATCATACTGTTTGTAATTGTTAGACCTGACAGTTTTATCCGTTGTTCCTGTTATCAATCCATAATTTTCATAATAGCGCAAAGTATGAATAGACACTCCTGTCCGTTTTGATAATTCGCTTATTAACATGATTCAATTTTATTGTTGAAAAATAAATTCATACTATAAAGTATACTCTATACTTGTAGGTTGCAAACCTACAATGTAATTTTACAACTCAAAAATAATTTTCAAAAAATGATAAATTCAAATACAAACAACGAAATTGTAGTCATAACCGGAACTTCTTCAGGTATTGGCAATGCTACTGCAAAAGAACTTGCCAATCGTGGTTATTATGTTCTTGCGGGTGTTCGCAGGGAAATTGATGCAGATGATATTCGTAGTGAAAATATAGAGCCCATAATACTCGACATTACCAATAAATCACACATCGAAAATCTTATTAAACGCATTAAAGGTGACCCTGAAAATCGATCATTAAGGGCGTTAATAAATAACGCAGCAATTGAGATTAATGCACCATTAGAAGTATTGGCTCTTTCTGAATGGAAAAGACAATTCGATGTAAATTTATTTGGACAAGTAGCAATGATACAAGCATTATTACCTGCATTATTTCAAAGTTGCGGAACAATTATAAATATAAGCTCAATCGGTGGTAAAGCTGCCATGGCGGGTTATGGACCTTATGCAAGTACCAAATTTGCATTAGAAGGATTAAGTGATGCCTTACGTAGAGAGCTGAAACCTTTTGGAGTTAAAGTTATAGTTATTGAGCCAGGTGGGGTAATATCTCCAATGAGTTTACAGGTACGAAGCAAGGCAGAAAAAATTACCAATGAAATGACACCCGAACATCGTAACAGGTATGGTGCGATGATGTATGCTATGGTTTCTTTGGCTGAATCTTATATTAAAAATGCGGTATCTGCCGAAAAAGCAGGTGAAATTATTGCAAACACACTTTCTAAAAGGAAACCACGAACCCGATACACGATTGGCAGGGATGCAGCTATGGTTCGCTTTATGAATTGGGCATTGCCAGATAGTTGGCTCGATAATCTTGTAGCTCGAACGAATAAAGCTCACTACCCAAAATCTTCCTAGTTATTTGTACTTATTTTGTATTGCAATAATGAAATTTATAAAAAGAATGGTGATAATTCTTATTAGCGTGGTTTTTCTTATAATTGCCACAATTATGATTTATATGCAACATCCAAAATTTGGAAAAGCACCAGGCAAAAAACGACTTGAAATACAGAAAGAATCACCCAATTTCAAAAAGGGAATTTTTCAAAACATACATTTTACACCATATAAAACAGAAGGTTATTCGATGGTAAGAATAGCTTACGACTTTATTTTTACAAAATTCCCACGAACAGAACCAACTGATACAATACCTTCGATAAAAACGGATTTGAAAAAAATATCAATTACCGAAAATGTATTGGTGTGGTTTGGACATTCTTCCTATTTTATTCAGCTCAATGGTAAACGATTTTTAATTGACCCTGTTTTTAGCGGCAATGCTTCGCCTATTTCAAATTCAAATAAATCATTTATTGGAACAGATATTTATTCGGCAGATGATATGCCTGTAATTGATTATTTATTAATCAGCCACGACCATTACGACCATTTAGACTATGAAACCATTTTAAAACTAAAGCCCAAAATTAATCACATCGTTTGTGGTTTGGGTGTTGGCTCTCATTTTGAGCATTGGAAATTTGACACATCAAAAATCATTGAAAAAGACTGGAATGAAAAGGTAGTAATTGATAGTAACATAACATTGCACACAGCTACGGCACGTCATTTTTCGGGGCGTGGTTTCAAAAGAAATAATACACTTTGGCTTTCTTTTATTTTACAAACACCTAATTTTAAAATGTATCTCGGAGGAGATAGTGGCTACGATACTCATTTTGCTGAAATTGGAAAGAAATTTGGTGGTTTTGATTTTGCAGTACTTGAAAATGGACAATACAATAAAGCTTGGCACGAACTACATATGTTGCCCGAAGAAGTATTAAAAGCAACACAAGACCTAAATGCAAAACGACTTTTTCCGGTACATTCCTCTAAATTCAAATTGGCTTTTCATCCTTGGGACGAACCTCTAATTCTTCTAACAAAGCATAATGAAAATAAATACCATTTACCTTTAGTAACACCTAAAATAGGAGAAATCGTTTATCTTAATGATAGCAATCAAGAGTTTAAACAATGGTGGAAAGGGCTAAACTAAAAACAGCCAGCCACTAACAATGTAATTAGGTGAAAAATCACAAAATAAATTAAAAATAAGGATACCCTGATATTCTCATTAACAACGCAAGTATCTTTCTGGGAAAAGGAGTATTGCTGAGTCAACTCAAAATGACGACTTTAAGAGCAACATTCGAAGTTCGTTTTTGGTGTTTTGGCTATTACTACCGCACTACTTTCCTTGCTAAAGAAATCTGATGAACATCTGCGAAAAAACAGAAACCCTTATGAATATTTATAACTAAAGACTGACCTCGTCAATTAAATACTTACAAATTATTATCATCTAGAAAAGTAAATGGCGGCTTTGGATAAGCTATTATTTAAGGCTTTCCGTCCTTCGGATTTGTTCAGTTTTTCAATTCTAAAGCTACGGCAGGAAGAACAGATTATATTGATTCCAAGAGATTCAATAATAAAAATAGAGGTACGAAGACAAATCATACCTCTGTGAAGCCAAATTGACCAAGTGACCCTACCGGGATTCGAACCCAGATCATAAGAACCGGAATCTTACATTCTATCCATTGAACTATAGGGCCATTTTTATTTAGGTGGTGCAAAAATAACAAAATTCCCATTTTATTCTATCATTTCCGATTTTTAGTTCACCTAATTTTATTGTTGATAAAAACTGAGAACATACACATTTTTCGAAAACAGATATTTATACATTTGTCCTACATTTTTAGTGAGGATATTATGAGAGAAGATGGAGTTAACCTTTCAATCGAATTATTTAACTCGTATGTGAAAGGGTTTGAAAATTTAACCGAAGAACAGGAGAAAAATTTTGTTATTAAACAAAATCATTCGTTGCGAGTTGCTCAAAATTCTTCATGGTTGGCCGATAAACTTGAACTTCCGGAGAATGATAAGAATTTGGCGTTTGTTTCGGCAATATTTCATGATATTGGCAGATTCTCGCAGTTAATAAATTACGGTACTTTTAACGATTTAATTTCCGTTGATCACGCCGAATTAGCTGTGGAAATATTAAAAAACGAAAAATTCTTAGAACAACTGGGATGTGAAGATGAGGATATTGTGTATTCGGCTGTTTTATTGCACAATAAGTTTGATATACCCAAAAAAATAGAAGGAAGAGAATTATTACATGCAAATCTGCTTCGCGATGCCGATAAGTTAGATATACTCAGTGTACTTTCAGATTATTATTTAGACAGAAACGCTCAGCCGAACCATACATTAACATGGGAATTGCCAAAAGGTACAAAAGTTTCTGATGCGGTAGCAAAAGAAGTTTTGGCTGGAAAACTGGTTTCAAAAAAGAACGTGACTTCAGAACTTGATGTGAAAATTATGCAGATGGCCTGGGTTTTCGATTTGAACTTTAAAACTTCAATGGGATTTGTATTGGAAAAAAGATACCTTGAAAAGATTTATGAATCCATGTCGAAAAGCGACCGTATTATTGATATTTACAGAAAAGTAAAAGTATACGCTGAAAATAAAATGATGGAATAGTGCAAAAAATTATTCATGTTTCTACATCTCAACATAATGTTTTAGTCGATATCACATCCGAAGTTGAAGATATTGTCGGGGTAAGTTCAATAAAAACCGGACTTGTGAATGTTTATGTTCAAGGAGCGACGGCAGGAATAATGATTCAGGAAAACTGGGATGACTCTGTACAAACCGACGTTATTAATTTATTCAAGAGGATAATTCCTCATGGAGTGTGGCAACATGATGCGCAGGATGATAATGGCGATTCGCATTTGAAAGCTGGAATTGTTGGACCAAGCGAAACTATTCCAATAATAAATGGGAAAATGGGACTTTCTACATGGCAGAATATTTTTCTTTGCGAATTTGACGGGCCCAGAAAAGAGAGGAATATTGTTGTAACATTAACAGAAACAGTAGGGTAGTGGCAAGAAAACTTGTTTGTATTTGCAGTTTAGTTGAAGAAAAGGAAATTGTAGATTTTCTCAAAAAGGGAGCAGAAACTACGGAAGATATTCAAAAACATACAACAGCAGGAACAACATGTGGCCGGTGTTTACCTGAAATAGATGAACTGGTGGAAGAATATAAAAAAGCAAAACCCAAAGACTCGCAAAAAAAGCTTGACTTTGGGCTGCAATAATTGGGTTACATGAAATTTATTTATTACTAAACAAACGGATATTATTCATCGGTCATTTATTCATTCCCAGAATCTTAAATTCAGTTCTTCGGTTCATTTGGTGTTCTTCTTCTGAACATGGGATTCCATCGTCGCATTTGTTAACCAATTGGGTTTCTCCATACCCCTTGGCAATAATCCGGTCTTTTGAAATACCTTTTGAGACTATATAATCAACGGCAGATTCTGAACGTTTTTGACTAAGTTTCAGATTGTAAGCATCGCTTCCGCGACTGTCGGTATGTGAACCAAGTTCAACTTTCCAGTTCGGATTGTCTTTCATTACTTTAACCAGTTTATCAAGCTCAATTTCTGAAGCGGGCAGAATATTCCACTTGTCAAAATCATAGAAGATATTTTCCATCGTAAATTTTTGCCCAACTTCCACCTTCTCAACATTGATAACCTGTTTTATTGTACCATAGTCTTCACCAGAAGTAGAAAATGAAACGGATTCATTCATATACCCTTCCAGCTCAGATGTTGCTGTGTATTTTGTTTCATAACCCAATTCACGGGTAACAATACCTTTGCTGTTTGTAACAAGTTTTTCTCCGTCGCTAAATGCAACTGGTGCCGAAGCAAGTGGTTCCTGTGTTTTTTTATCGCGGACCAACAATTCAAGATTAAATTTACCTTTTTCGAATATTACTTTATAAATATCATCATCTCCTTCGCCTCCATCCTTTTTTGATGAGAAGTAACCAACTTGTCCATTGGGGTGAATAACCAATCCAAAATCGTCAGCAGTTGAATTTAATTCCTTCAGGGCAACTGGTTTATTAAAAGTATTACCAGAAAAACAGGAATAATACATATCAAGGTCTGATTTTGCTGCGTTGATTCCTGACGAAGCAAAAATCAGCATGTCATTTTGAAAAACAGAAGGGAACATTTCATTGCCGGTAGTATTTATTGTACTTCCCAAATTAACCGGTTTACTCCAAATTCCATTTTCTTTTGTTACTTTATAAATGTCAGTACCTCCTTGTCCTCCGGGCATATCAGAAACAAAATACAAAACATTCCCACCAGCGGTTATGGCGGGATGGCCAACAGAATAACTTGCATCATTAAATGGAAGATCTTCTATAACCGTCCATTTTTCGTTAACTTTTTTAGCTACAACGATTTTTAAATGAATGTTTGCTTTTCTGTATAATTTGTTATGTATTTCCGGATTATCGTAATTACTTAGTGTAACAAATAATTCTTTTGTAGCAGAACAATACGAAACCGGGCCGGCATGATAACCTGAACTAATATCTTCCAGTTCCGCTTTCTTCCCTTCAGCTACATCTCCCGACGAATTCAGCGGAGTTGAAAAAAGATTATAAAATATATTCTTTGTTTCGCCGCTTGACAGTTTACTAATTTCTTCTTTCGTAAAGGCTGAATACCACAATGTATTTTCAACAAACGAAGGACCTATGTCGCTCGCCGGAGTATTCAAATTGGTTTTTTCTATATGAATTTTTGTATGGTCAAAGAAATCACAATCATTTTGTGCGAATGCGAAAAAAGGTAAAGCAAACAGTGACAGTAACAACGCTTTTTTCATTTTTCTTATTTTAAAAATTGACTTTTTCATTTTTTATTCTGCATTTTGGCTAATTAAATAAGGCATGCCTTACAGTGTAGGTATACATTAGAAATACCTTGGCGATACAAATTTTTTCTTTAAGAATTTCAATTCGTAGGAAATCATAATTTCGTGTGTACCATCTTGATATTTCTGAAGTCTTGACGTTGTAAAATCAACAGCATATCCTATACGAAGTTTCTTATCAATGAGCCATTGAGCAATAAAACCAAATGAATCACCGGTTCGGTACATTCCACCCAGCCAAACTTTGTCAGCAATTAGGAAGTTGGCAGAGAAATCGAATTGTGCGGCTGTACCGGCAGCTACTTTACTTAATACGGTAGGTTTAAATTTCAAATTTTCAGACAAGTCGAAAACATAACCTCCAATTAAATAGAAATGTCTCATTTCTGCTTTTGTTGAATAATTATTGTAATTGTTCTCAAAGTCAGTTTGTAAAATTTTAGGAACAGATAATCCCAGGTAATATTTTTCCTTATATAAAAATGCTCCTACTCCGAAATTGGGCATGAATTTGGTATTGATTTCTCCCTGAAACATTGGATCTTGTCCGTCAATTACAGTATAATCATTCAGATTGTTTGAGTAGTTTGAAAAACCGCCTTTTAATCCCAGCCGTAAGTTGAGTTCTTTATCGATTTTTACCAGATAGGAGTAATCTCCGTAAACTGCTAATCTTTTTTCCAACCCAAAATTATCGTGAATAACACTAAATCCTAACCCCACTTTTTCGTTCTTACCTAAAGTTTGAAATGTGAAAGTTTGAGTTGACGGATTATTATCAAAACCTGTCCATTGTTCACGCGCCAAAGCCATAAATCCCATCGAGCCCCAGGTTCCTGTATAAGCGGGGTTTATAGTTTGTGTATTAAACATGTACTGTGTGTACATTGGTTCCTGTTGAGCAAAAACTGTACTGCTTATTAGAAGAAGCAAGCCTGCTATCCATTTTGCACAAGTATTCATTTTCAAATATTGGATATTATTGAATAAACTTTTCATCTTTCAGTGTTTTTATGGATTAATTAATAGTTAACGAATACTGTACCTTTTCGGACATCGTTTCCTTCCAGTATCAGGATGTAAACATATGTACCACTTGGAACTTTATTGTTGCCAACTGTCAGTGTATTTTCTGAGTATCCATTCCACCATGCATCAGTATTACCTAATAAATTGGTGTTTCCGTAGTGTTCCTTTTCATACAGCAGGTTACCCCACCGGTTATAAATGTATAGTTTTGCATCTGGGTAAATTTCTCCAAATGTTTGTTCTCCCTGGTCGCATTCAAATACAACTTTGAAGTAGTCATTCATGCCATCGTTATTTGGCGAGAATCCATTAGGAACGATGAGTTCACAGCCTACAGCGGCGCTACCTTCTCCACCGTCTTCGGGTTTGTCATTATTATCCCTCCATGCTCTTATTCCGTCTCCATCATGGTCAGGAAGAGGTGCATTTCCACCCGTAGGATTATTGATTACATCCCATCCATCTATGTTGTCGTAGTTGTCATCCAACCCGTCAAAATCCATATCGGTTCCTGCTGCTATAGTCTCAGGTATACTGTCGATTACTCCATTTGCGTTTTCAACATCAAATCCTTCAATATAATCGTCAATACCATCATCGTCAGAATCGGTATCAATGAAATCTGGTGTTCCGTCTTCGTCTGTGTCGGCCAGTTCAAAATAAGTACCTCCGTTATCTGAATCGTACTGGTCATCCCATCCGTCACCATCTGTATCATTCCAAACCGGGGCTCTGTATGTACCTTCAGCTTGTCCTTCGATATTATCTATGATACCATCATTGTCAGAATCAATATCCAGATAGTTGGGAATTCCGTCTCCATCATTGTCGGCTGTAAATGTTTCGTCAATATCTAAAATACCGTCATTGTCATCGTCAATATCAATCTCGTCAGGAACTTTATCGCAGTCGGTGTCGAGCATGACATTAATTGTAACAGTAGCCTGATCGCACAAAGCAACATTAGAATTTTCCGAATCACATATTTCATAAGTAAATTGAACTGTTCCTATAAACCCATCAGTAGCAGTGTAAGTAAATGTACCGTCTTCATTTTGAACAAGAGTACCTTCCGTTACCGTAGTAATAATTTCTGGCGTTGTTAACTCGTCACCATCCGGATCGTAGTCATTCAGAATGACATTGAATGTTATTTCACCGCCACAATTCCCTACAATCAAACTGTCGTTAACTGCAACTGGCGATTCATTTACTGAAGATGGAGATATGGTTAAAATAACCCACGCTTCATCACAAAGTCCGTCTGCATCACAAATTTTATAGAGCAACGAATCGGTTCCTGTAAATCCCTGTTCTGATGTATAAGTGAATGTTCCGGTTGATAAGTCGATTCCAGACACAGTTCCATGTTCCGGTTGTGTCAGTATTTCGAATGTTGTCGTATCAATATTATTGTCACAATCAATATCGTTTACCAAAGGCTCAACAATTTGAGGAGCATTTTCGAGTGCCGCAACAAAATCGTTGTTTGCTATTGGCGCTGATTTTACGACTATAATCTGTTCACATGTATCTGCATTACCTGCATTGTCGGTAACAACCCATTGTATAATTGTTGTTCCTGTAGTGTAAGTGCCGGATGCATCGCTGGAATTGTTAAAATTATTTGTAACAGAACCAATGGAACAATTATCAGTTGCTTCGGGTGCCGGAATACTTAATTGAATTTGACATGTTTCCGAAGTAATAATAGTATCAATGTCGGCAGGACAAATGATTTCAGGAGCTTCTGTATCTTCTTCTGTCACTAAAACATTGGCTGTGTTGGCACAGACTGTAACTAAATCAGTTACAACAACAGTATGCGTTCCGGGTGACAGATTGGTTACAGTCCTGTTTGAACTTCCGTTATCCCAACGATATGAATAACTTCCCGAACCACCCGTTGCATTAACTGTTGCCGCGCCGCTGTTTGGAACACCACATTCAGCTGGTGAAATAAGTGTAGCAACGGCATTGGGCGAATCTTCTATTGTAACAGTGAATGACTCTTCGTCCTGGCATAAGCCATTTTCTGATTCAGCGTATACATATAGAGTTTGAGAAGTAGTCAGCAGATCGCCGGAAGTTAGTAATTCTCCTTCTCCCATAGGAGCAGTATAATAATTTCCAACTGCAAGTTCCGGTAATATGTATGAATCACATGATTCTACATTATCAAAAGAACCGACTTGGGGTCTTGGATTCACATTTAGCGTAAAGGATTTAGAAGTGACACAATCCCCGTCGGTGTATTTAACCGTAATTAGTTCGTTGTCAGTTCCTGTATAATCGTTTCTGTTTGCCGTAATGTCATTTGTCCCGCTGAAATAAGCCGCTGTTCCGGCAGAAGCAGAAGCTATCGCATCAGTAAGAACAAACTGAGCGTTGTTCCCCCCCTTCCTCAGTGCTGCATTCGGTCAAATCCGTAACGGATACTTGGGGTCTTGGATTCACATTTAGCGTAAAGGATTTAGAAGTGACACAATCCCCGTCGGTGTATTTAACCGTAATTAGTTCGTTGTCAGTTCCTGTATAATCGTTTCTGTTTGCCGTAATGTCATTTGTCCCGCTGAAATAAGCCGCTGTTCCGGCAGAAGCAGAAGCTATCGCATCAGTAAGAACAAACTGAGCGTTGTTCCCCCCTTCCTCAGTGCTGCATTCGGTCAAATCCGTAACGGATACTTGGGGTCTTGGATTCACATTTAGCGTAAAGGATTTAGAAGTGACACAATCCCCGTCGGTGTATTTAACCGTAATTAGACGGGGATTGTGTCACTTCTAAATCCTTTACGCTAAATGTGAATCCAAGACCCCAAGTATCCGTTACGGATTTGACCGAATGCAGCACTGAGGAAGGGGGGAACAACGCTCAGTTTGTTCTTACTGATGCGATAGCTTCTGCTTCTGCCGGAACAGCCGCTTATTTCAGCGGGACAAATGACATTACGGCAAACAGAAACGATTATACAGGAACTGACAACGAACTAATTACGGTTAAATACACCGACGGGGATTGTGTCACTTCTAAATCCTTTACGCTAAATGTGAATCCAAGACCCCAAGTATCCGTTACGGATTTGACCGAATGCAGCACTGAGGAAGGGGGGAACAACGCTCAGTTTGTTCTTACTGATGCGATAGCTTCTGCTTCTGCCGGAACAGCCGCTTATTTCAGCGGGACAAATGACATTACGGCAAACAGAAACGATTATACAGGAACTGACAACGAACTAATTACGGTTAAATACACCGACGGGGATTGTGTCACTTCTAAATCCTTTACGCTAAATGTGAATCCAAGACCCCAAGTATCCGTTACGGATTTGACCGAATGCAGCACTGAGGAAGGGGGGAACAACGCTCAGTTTGTTCTTACTGATGCGATAGCTTCTGCTTCTGCCGGAACAGCCGCTTATTTCAGCGGGACAAATGACATTACGGCAAACAGAAACGATTATACAGGAACTGACAACGAACTAATTACGGTTAAATACACCGACGGGGATTGTGTCACTTCTAAATCCTTTACGCTAAATGTGAATCCAAGACCCCAAGTATCCGTTACGGATTTGACCGAATGCAGCACTGAGGAAGGGGGGAACAACGCTCAGTTTGTTCTTACTGATGCGATAGCTTCTGCTTCTGCCGGAACAGCCGCTTATTTCAGCGGGACAAATGACATTACGGCAAACAGAAACGATTATACAGGAACTGACAACGAACTAATTACGGTTAAATACACCGACGGGGATTGTGTCACTTCTAAATCCTTTACGCTAAATGTGAATCCAAGACCCCAAGTATCCGTTACGGATTTGACCGAATGCAGCACTGAGGAAGGGGGGAACAACGCTCAGTTTGTTCTTACTGATGCGATAGCTTCTGCTTCTGCCGGAACAGCCGCTTATTTCAGCGGGACAAATGACATTACGGCAAACAGAAACGATTATACAGGAACTGACAACGAACTAATTACGGTTAAATACACCGACGGGGATTGTGTCACTTCTAAATCCTTTACGCTAAATGTGAATCCAAGACCCCAAGTATCCGTTACGGATTTGACCGAATGCAGCACTGAGGAAGGGGGGAACAACGCTCAGTTTGTTCTTACTGATGCGATAGCTTCTGCTTCTGCCGGAACAGCCGCTTATTTCAGCGGGACAAATGACATTACGGCAAACAGAAACGATTATACAGGAACTGACAACGAACTAATTACGGTTAAATACACCGACGGGGATTGTGTCACTTCTAAATCCTTTACGCTAAATGTGAATCCAAGACCCCAAGTATCCGTTACGGATTTGACCGAATGCAGCACTGAGGAAGGGGGGAACAACGCTCAGTTTGTTCTTACTGATGCGATAGCTTCTGCTCCTGCCGGAACAGCCGCTTATTTCAGCGGGACAAATGACATTACGGCAAACAGAAACGATTATACAGGAACTGACAACGAACTAATTACGGTTAAATACACCGACGGGGATTGTGTCACTTCTAAATCCTTTACGCTAAATGTGAATCCAAGACCCCAAGTATCCGTTACGGATTTGACCGAATGCAGCACTGAGGAAGGGGGGAACAACGCTCAGTTTGTTCTTACTGATGCGATAGCTTCTGCTTCTGCCGGAACAGCCGCTTATTTCAGCGGGACAAATGACATTACGGCAAACAGAAACGATTATACAGGAACTGACAACGAACTAATTACGGTTAAATACACCGACGGGGATTGTGTCACTTCTAAATCCTTTACGCTAAATGTGAATCCAAGACCCCAAGTATCCGTTACGGATTTGACCGAATGCAGCACTGAGGAAGGGGGGAACAACGCTCAGTTTGTTCTTACTGATGCGATAGCTTCTGCTTCTGCCGGAACAGCCGCTTATTTCAGCGGGACAAATGACATTACGGCAAACAGAAACGATTATACAGGAACTGACAACGAACTAATTACGGTTAAATACACCGACGGGGATTGTGTCACTTCTAAATCCTTTACGCTAAATGTGAATCCAAGACCCCAAGTATCCGTTACGGATTTGACCGAATGCAGCACTGAGGAAGGGGGGAACAACGCTCAGTTTGTTCTTACTGATGCGATAGCTTCTGCTTCTGCCGGAACAGCCGCTTATTTCAGCGGGACAAATGACATTACGGCAAACAGAAACGATTATACAGGAACTGACAACGAACTAATTACGGTTAAATACACCGACGGGGATTGTGTCACTTCTAAATCCTTTACGCTAAATGTGAATCCAAGACCCCAAGTATCCGTTACGGATTTGACCGAATGCAGCACTGAGGAAGGGGGGAACAACGCTCAGTTTGTTCTTACTGATGCGATAGCTTCTGCTTCTGCCGGAACAGCCGCTTATTTCAGCGGGACAAATGACATTACGGCAAACAGAAACGATTATACAGGAACTGACAACGAACTAATTACGGTTAAATACACCGACGGGGATTGTGTCACTTCTAAATCCTTTACGCTAAATGTGAATCCAAGACCCCAAGTATCCGTTACGGATTTGACCGAATGCAGCACTGAGGAAGGGGGGAACAACGCTCAGTTTGTTCTTACTGATGCGATAGCTTCTGCTTCTGCCGGAACAGCCGCTTATTTCAGCGGGACAAATGACATTACGGCAAACAGAAACGATTATACAGGAACTGACAACGAACTAATTACGGTTAAATACACCGACGGGGATTGTGTCACTTCTAAATCCTTTACGCTAAATGTGAATCCAAGACCCCAAGTATCCGTTACGGATTTGACCGAATGCAGCACTGAGGAAGGGGGGAACAACGCTCAGTTTGTTCTTACTGATGCGATAGCTTCTGCTTCTGCCGGAACAGCCGCTTATTTCAGCGGGCCAAATGACATTACGGCAAACAGAAACGATTATACAGGAACTGACAACGAACTAATTACGGTTAAATACACCGACGGGGATTGTGTCACTTCTAAATCCTTTACGCTAAATGTGAATCCAAGACCCCAAGTATCCGTTACGGATTTGACCGAATGCAGCACTGAGGAAGGGGGGAACAACGCTCAGTTTGTTCTTACTGATGCGATAGCTTCTGCTTCTGCCGGAACAGCCGCTTATTTCAGCGGGCCAAATGACATTACGGCAAACAGTGCCGATTATACAGGAACTGACAACGAACTAATTACGGTTAAATACACCGACGGGGATTGTGTCACTTCTAAATCCTTTACGCTAAATGTGAATCCAAGACCCCAAGTATCCGTTACGGATTTGACCGAATGCAGCACTGAGGAAGGGGGGAACAACGCTCAGTTTGTTCTTACTGATGCGATAGCTTCTGCTTCTGCCGGAACAGCGGCTTATTTCAGCGGGACAAATGACATTACGGCAAACAGAAACGATTATACAGGAACTGACAACGAACTAATTACGGTTAAATACACCGACGGGGATTGTGTCACTTCTAAATCCTTTACGCTAAATGTGAATCCAAGACCCCAAGTATCCGTTACGGATTTGACCGAATGCAGCACTGAGGAAGGGGGGAACAACGCTCAGTTTGTTCTTACTGATGCGATAGCTTCTGCTTCTGCCGGAACAGCGGCTTATTTCAGCGGGACAAATGACATTACGGCAAACAGAAACGATTATACAGGAACTGACAACGAACTAATTACGGTTAAATACACCGACGGGGATTGTGTCACTTCTAAATCCTTTACGCTAAATGTGAATCCAAGACCCCAAGTATCCGTTACGGATTTGACCGAATGCAGCACTGAGGAAGGGGGGAACAACGCTCAGTTTGTTCTTACTGATGCGATAGCTTCTGCTTCTGCCGGAACAGCGGCTTATTTCAGCGGGACAAATGACATTACGGCAAACAGAAACGATTATACAGGAACTGACAACGAACTAATTACGGTTAAATACACCGACGGGGATTGTGTCACTTCTAAATCCTTTACGCTAAATGTGAATCCAAGACCCCAAGTATCCGTTACGGATTTGACCGAATGCAGCACTGAGGAAGGGGGGAACAACGCTCAGTTTGTTCTTACTGATGCGATAGCTTCTGCTTCTGCCGGAACAGCGGCTTATTTCAGCGGGACAAATGACATTACGGCAAACAGAAACGATTATACAGGAACTGACAACGAACTAATTACGGTTAAATACACCGACGGGGATTGTGTCACTTCTAAATCCTTTACGCTAAATGTGAATCCAAGACCCCAAGTATCCGTTACGGATTTGACCGAATGCAGCACTGAGGAAGGGGGGAACAACGCTCAGTTTGTTCTTACTGATGCGATAGCTTCTGCTTCTGCCGGAACAGCGGCTTATTTCAGCGGGACAAATGACATTACGGCAAACAGAAACGATTATACAGGAACTGACAACGAACTAATTACGGTTAAATACACCGACGGGGATTGTGTCACTTCTAAATCCTTTACGCTAAATGTGAATCCAAGACCCCAAGTATCCGTTACGGATTTGACCGAATGCAGCACTGAGGAAGGGGGGAACAACGCTCAGTTTGTTCTTACTGATGCGATAGCTTCTGCTTCTGCCGGAACAGCGGCTTATTTCAGCGGGACAAATGACATTACGGCAAACAGAAACGATTATACAGGAACTGACAACGAACTAATTACGGTTAAATACACCGACGGGGATTGTGTCACTTCTAAATCCTTTACGCTAAATGTGAATCCAAGACCCCAAGTATCCGTTACGGATTTGACCGAATGCAGCACTGAGGAAGGGGGGAACAACGCTCAGTTTGTTCTTACTGATGCGATAGCTTCTGCTTCTGCCGGAACAGCGGCTTATTTCAGCGGGACAAATGACATTACGGCAAACAGAAACGATTATACAGGAACTGACAACGAACTAATTACGGTTAAATACACCGACGGGGATTGTGTCACTTCTAAATCCTTTACGCTAAATGTGAATCCAAGACCCCAAGTATCCGTTACGGATTTGACCGAATGCAGCACTGAGGAAGGGGGGAACAACGCTCAGTTTGTTCTTACTGATGCGATAGCTTCTGCTTCTGCCGGAACAGCGGCTTATTTCAGCGGGACAAATGACATTACGGCAAACAGAAACGATTATACAGGAACTGACAACGAACTAATTACGGTTAAATACACCGACGGGGATTGTGTCACTTCTAAATCCTTTACGCTAAATGTGAATCCAAGACCCCAAGTATCCGTTACGGATTTGACCGAATGCAGCACTGAGGAAGGGGGGAACAACGCTCAGTTTGTTCTTACTGATGCGATAGCTTCTGCTTCTGCCGGAACAGCCGCTTATTTCAGCGGGACAAATGACATTACGGCAAACAGAAACGATTATACAGGAACTGACAACGAACTAATTACGGTTAAATACACCGACGGGGATTGTGTCACTTCTAAATCCTTTACGCTAAATGTGAATCCAAGACCCCAAGTATCCGTTACGGATTTGACCGAATGCAGCACTGAGGAAGGGGGGAACAACGCTCAGTTTGTTCTTACTGATGCGATAGCTTCTGCTTCTGCCGGAACAGCGGCTTATTTCAGCGGGACAAATGACATTACGGCAAACAGAAACGATTATACAGGAACTGACAACGAACTAATTACGGTTAAATACACCGACGGGGATTGTGTCACTTCTAAATCCTTTACGCTAAATGTGAATCCAAGACCCCAAGTATCCGTTACGGATTTGACCGAATGCAGCACTGAGGAAGGGGGGAACAACGCTCAGTTTGTTCTTACTGATGCGATAGCTTCTGCTTCTGCCGGAACAGCGGCTTATTTCAGCGGGACAAATGACATTACGGCAAACAGAAACGATTATACAGGAACTGACAACGAACTAATTACGGTTAAATACACCGACGGGGATTGTGTCACTTCTAAATCCTTTACGCTAAATGTGAATCCAAGACCCCAAGTATCCGTTACGGATTTGACCGAATGCAGCACTGAGGAAGGGGGGAACAACGCTCAGTTTGTTCTTACTGATGCGATAGCTTCTGCTTCTGCCGGAACAGCCGCTTATTTCAGCGGGACAAATGACATTACGGCAAACAGAAACGATTATACAGGAACTGACAACGAACTAATTACGGTTAAATACACCGACGGGGATTGTGTCACTTCTAAATCCTTTACGCTAAATGTGAATCCAAGACCCCAAGTATCCGTTACGGATTTGACCGAATGCAGCACTGAGGAAGGGGGGAACAACGCTCAGTTTGTTCTTACTGATGCGATAGCTTCTGCTTCTGCCGGAACAGCGGCTTATTTCAGCGGGACAAATGACATTACGGCAAACAGAAACGATTATACAGGAACTGACAACGAACTAATTACGGTTAAATACA
>CAXXPP010000002.1:0-6110 GCA_963677235.2 uncultured Draconibacterium sp.
AGTTAAATCCATAACCATATAAGACATATTAGGGCATTTAAATTGAATGCACAAGTTGCCCAACCTCATATATTAAGATTAGAACATCATTTTCACCCCGATCTGAAACGTCCATCCATCAAACTTCATCCCGCTATCATTTCCAGAAATATCATCTATACGGTAATCAATATCCTCATTAGATAACTCTTCAACACTATTGAATAAGTTACAAACTTAAAATTATCAGATACCAAAAATAAATGTTTCTTTTAAATCCAAAGAAGATTCTGCAAAAAAGTGAATTTCTAAAACATAATCCTCACACCAACAGATGGCAACCAATTATCAAATTCCACCACACCCCCGGAAATTGGTGAACCATCAATAGACAATTGAGCATTAGCAGAAGAAATAGATCCATTAGCTTTCTTGCGTATCAAAAAGAAGCCCGACTTTTCCTCTAAGTAAAAAACATCCTCGCTTGATACCGGTAAATAATAACTTAGCTGAAGATCTAAATAAATAAAATTAAAAATCTGATAAAGTAAAGATGCTCCCAACTTCACTCCCTCATGCTTAATTCCCGGATAAGCCTTAATCTTATCTTGCTTAAATTTCCTACCTCCAAAAGAAAAATCAGGTTTAACCTCCTGCACACCCACTGACCTCCCAAATTTGTTCCAAACATAACTGAGATTAGGACAAAGAATGATTTGCTTGCCCATCGTTTTTAAAGGAAGTTTATATTCTATATATGGCCCATGATAAGAGTGTAAATTATTTTCACTAAATCCTTCCCCCAAAGTATATCCGGCACTTAAATGCTTGGATAATCGATATCCGATATTCATTTCTAATGCTAAAGTTGTACCTGCCCCGGATAAGTTATTTGCATAATTTACGCCATTAAAGTTTAGTTGATAAAGCCCGGGAGATAAAGAATAAGGGTGCTGCGTAATTTTATAAGACACCTCAGTTTTGCGCATTACATTAGCCCACTTATCCCTTTTGCTTAACGATGACGACCCTGCCTGAAATGTTTGTTTGGTTCGAACTGTATCAATATTTAAAACACTTGCCAATGTATTATAATTTTTCCAATTGGAATCGGAATAATTCTCTGCTTCAATGCTTGGTGTATATCCCATTGATATTTGTTGCTGGTATGGAATAGGATCAACATTACCAACATTAAAAGCTGTCACGATATACTGCCCCGGGGAATGAAATACACAGCTGTCCTCATTCACAATTTCTTCATTGTCATAAATCGATTTTAAAAAACAAACAGAATCTAATAAAGAATAATTGATCAAAATGGACTTTTTCCTGGAATTCAATCCATGATCAATTAATAAAATATTTGAAAATCGTTTTTCAAGCCCTGAATTAGTTAATTCGACTTCGATGCGCAAATAACTCAATGTTTTATCATGAATAAACAGGGTTCCACAATAAGGTTCAGAGGTATTTTCTTTGGGTGTAAAGCTTATCTTATGAACTTTTTGCCCTTCATAAGCAGTTATGCCTTCATAAGTATATTGGTAGTTTTTCCCGGGTTTCAAAAAGGATTCCCTGCATTTTACCATATCATAATAATGTACAAAATGAGGTAAACCATAAAAGTTTACAGGAAATTTATTTGTCTTTTCCGGGTTTACGTATTTACGTGTTTTGATGATCTGTACAGTTCCTCCCTGTCGATTATTATAGCTTGTTTTCTGTGCTTTTGTGATACCCTCCACCAACCTTATATATTCTCCATCTTCTGACTGAAGTGATTCGCGAAAAAAACCGTGATACTCTGTTTTTACGTTGGGGTAATTTGAAGGAATTTTTAAATATGCCTTGCGTAAAAAACTCCGCAAGGTGCTATCGGGCATTACGGTTACCTCATCAAGGGGAATAACCGACGGCTGCAAACGCACCTCCTTTTGACGCAATACCTCCTGAACAGATAAACTTTTAGTTTCGTACCCGATGCAACTGAATTGCAAAGTACTGTTTTTGTATCTTTCAGGAACGTTAATCACAAAATCACCGGATGAATTACTGGCCGTGCCGTAACTTGTACCTTTAATGCCAATATTAACGAAAGAAAGCGGTTTAGGAGTTTCTGCATCGATAACCTTGCCTTTTAAAATTTGGGCTGAAAAGGGAATGTGAAAAAGCAGAAAAACGAGAAGGGTAAACAGATTAAGTTTCATTAGAGTTAGGGATTAATGAAAATATATGTACTCGTAATGACCAATCATAATAATTATCGTTATCAATCAAATATTATGCCATCCGTAATATACTTTATAGGTCACAACTCTGGAAGCACTATTGTCCGACAAAAAAATAATAATCCCTTTTATGCGCTCAAGCCGCGCGGGCTTTTACTTCTTTTGTTCATAAATGGGTTTGCTTTAAGCAGTAATCACTATTTCCGCTTGGCTCTAATTCTACAGCAAGAAGTAAACAAGAAATGCCGTCGCTCACCCAAATGCCCTAAAAATCAAAAAATATGGATTAAATAACGGAGCCCAAAAACCTTAAAACTTTCATTAAGAGAATCCATCAAACCATCATTTTTCCTTGGAAGAAAAATATATTTTCAATTTCAAAAGGTTGTTCCTGAAAATTAAATAATAGAGGATTGCACTAAAAATGAAAACCACAAAAAACAGGATATAATCATAGTTGGTTTTTTCCTTTATTAAGAAAAGAATTGTAAAATATCTTTTATCAATAGCTCAAATGCATCCCAGTTAGAAAACCAATAGTAAAAGAAGAGAAAGCTTCCTATCAATACAATTAGGGTCTTCTTTTTTTTCACTTTTTCCTTTAATGAGAGCTTATAATCAACCTGCTCAGATTGATATTTCCGGCCCTTTTTTTCCCACAAAAGAATACATAAATCCCCCAGTAAAAACACCAAAAGTGCAAATAGTCCTGCTTCCATCATATATTTATTCAAGAATTTCAATTAGGTTCCAACCTATCTAAAAAAGGCAAATCCAATAAAAACAATCAAGGCAATTCCACTGCCAAACAAAACTCCATAATAGGCGGCATTCAAAATTGATAGTTTCTCCTTTTCTGTCAATTTCATTTTATTCTTCCTCATTCTACCATTATTTTAATATATTGCTCTTGGGCTCATCATCTCAAGCTGCCTCAAAAAACAACCGAACAAGGCAAATTACAGCCACGATTGTTCCGGCCCCCAGAATAACTCCTGACAAAAAGGCAATTACTTTAAAAACGGCAATTAAGCTGGTCTCAGTTCTCTGATTTTCGAAATGGTTCATGCTGCGCATTTTTATTTCTTTTTTTCACCTCCACAAATATGGCTATCAAACACAAAAGAAATCCCCCTCCAAATAATGCATAAGTGAAATATAATTGCTCAAACCAGAATTGACTTAGCATCCCCAAAGATGTTAGTAGCAATCCTACCACAGATAATACATGTGATTTCTTCATAGTTTATTGGCATTTAGGGTTAATACAAAGTTTATCTATCTGATTAATTGTATATGGAGAGGCTTGTTTTAAAACAGATTGACCATCTGGGAAGTAAAAAGCAGACAATAAAGAAGCAGATTTTCATCATATCGCTGGGTTTTAAGGTTATGTATCATAAACAAAAATACGAAAACTTATAAATATTCAAAACAGGGTTTGTTATTTACCAGCTAAATCCTAATTTAGTTCTAACAAATAATCACCTATTAACCAACCCGAACCACAGAAAATGAAACATAATTCTTCTCTACTCCCTTGCATTAGTCATCTACATATAACAGGTAATTCCCATTATTTCTCAACTGCTCAATTTAAAATCCCATTTTGCGATGAGTCTTATTCATTGAACATTCTTAAAGAAAGACTTCAGAACCATTGGTTTCCCTCATAATTTTACCCATAAATCAATTTGCACATTAAACTAAAGCACAACATCTCAAGAAAACTAATCACTCTAATTCTTAACTCATGAAAAATTTATTTTTAAGTATTCTACTGGCAACTACTCTATTCAGTTGTGGTCAGAAAAGGCCATCCGTTATCGAAAAACCGGTGTTTGAAACCTGGAGCGGCAAAACAATTGAAATAAACAAAATAGAGACCTCCGACAGCGCTACCATCCTTCACCTGGATGCTTTTTTTCGTCCGGGTTGGTGGATCAAAATTGCAGGAGATTCCTACATTAGGGAGAGCGGAACAAACAATAAACTTCTACTCGTAAAGGCTGAAGGTATTAAAATCGATGAGGAACACTGGATGCCCGAATCGGGGGAATCATCGTTCAAACTCTATTTTCCTCCTTTAGATCCCAACGTCACAAAAATCGATTTTATTGAAAGTGATTGTGAGAGTTGTTTCAAGATATGGGGCATTTCTCTATTGCCGGAATCCTCAATCGAAACCATTTCAAAATCAACATTCACTCCAAAGAGCAATGACGTACCGCTTCCGGATCCAACCTTTAGTGACCAACCGGCAAAAATATCAGGGAAACTCCATGGCTTCAACAAGGCTATGATGCCTTACGAAGTAACATTTTATACTTCTGATTTGATATCAGGAGATCATCAGGATACAAAATTAGTTATTGAAGAAGATGGCACTTTCAAAGGAGATATCCCCATCAACACAGCATCTATCGTCTATACCGATAAACTGGGCTCCCTCTTTCTGGAACCAGGTAAAGAAATAACAATTGATGCTGATCTGAGAATGAAAACACGTTTTGAGTCACGTTACAGAACGGATAAACAACCGGAAGATTCAATTTATGTCTTTACAACGGGAAGTTCCATAACACCAGCTCAACTAGCTGAAATCAACAATAAGATTGAAACACTATTTGATCAGGATGTTTTCATGAATGAGATAGCAGGGATGAGCCCCGATGATTATAAAAAGTATCTTTTGGATAAATGGCAAGGGGCTAATGAACAAATTGAAACCTTAAACATGAGCGCTCCACAAAAACAATTACTTGCCATAGTTACCAAATCAAAGTATCTCCATCATATCATGTTTTATTACAATTATTTGATGCAAGCCCACATGACAGCGAATAACATTCCAATGGAGAAATGGAGAGAAACGGACTTTCAAATCGAAAATCCCGGCCCTGACTATTATTCTTTTATTAATAATATGGTTAATGATGAATTGGTGTACGGGAGGGACTTTCTCTCTTTAATGCAAATTATAAAGTATTTGCCAATGTTGCATGAAGTATCAAATGATAGTCAGGGAATTGAAAAGGCCACAGCTATTGACGAAAAACTCACAGAAGTCCTGAATAAAAAGAGCGATCTGATCATTCAAATAACAAAAGCTCAGGTTTTGTATGAAGAATTACAACAACTAAATTTCTTTACAGAAGATCAAAAGCAACAACTTAATTCCGTTTTTGCAAACAATACTTTTTCCAAAGAACTCATACAGGAAAATGACGAACTTCAAAGAATAATTGAAGCCAACAAAGCGGCATCAGGAGACGGGTTTGTCATTCATGAAATTCCGGAAACTTCCGAGGATAAGTTATTTGAGGCCATACTTGCTGAGCACAAAGGAAAAACCATCGTAGTCGACTTCTGGGCAACCTGGTGTGGGCCCTGCCTGAGTGCCATGAAACAAATAAAACCGCTCAAAGAAGAAATGAAAGACGAGGATGTGGTATTTGTTTACCTTACAGGAGAAACATCGCCCACAGGTACATGGAATAAAATGGTGCCGGATATTCACGGTCATCACTACAGGGTAAATGATGCCCAGTGGCAATATTGGTACGAAAATTTGAAAATTGAAGGCGTTCCCACCTTTATAATTTTTGATAAAGAAGGAAAACAGGTTGCACGTCATACAGGATTTCCGGGGGTTGATGCCATGCGGGAAGCGATTACAAAGGGATAAAATTTATATTATATGGTTTTTTGAGGGTTTCACTTGAAGTGAAGCCCTCAATTGTTTTATTCAACATTCGACACCTTCGGAGTCGTCTCTCAGGATTATAGGTCCTTCTATAAATATTGGAGCCTTTCAGGCTCCCGGTCCATTATCATCGTGGGGAATTATATCCGGAACATAATATTTTTCAAAAATCAACAGCCACAACCAACGACCAC
>CAXXPP010000003.1:0-1844402 GCA_963677235.2 uncultured Draconibacterium sp.
TAGTGCAGCGCTATGTAGTTTTGCTACTTTGGGTCGGCGTTTTTGCAACTGCCTTTTACTTATTTCCAACTTCAAAATGGTATATTTTGATTCTTATTTTAGGAGGAATTGCACTCACCTATTACATTTCACAAAAATTTGAAGACTCAATCGTAAAGATTATTTTCCCATCGTTAATCGTTTTCACCTGCATTGCTTTTATTCTGAATTTCCATGTCTTGCCTTATATGTTTAGTTTTCAGGCGCCACCAAAAGCCGCTCGTTATTTTAATGAATTTGCAAAAAAAGGAGACACTTTATACAATTTTCATTACGATCAATACGAGTTGTTCTTTTACAGTGAACCACAAGCCTCTCAATTGCATTCTTTTAATGAGATGAAAACGGTAGCAGGAAAAAAAGGAAACTGGATTTTTACCGATGCTAAAGGTTTTAAAGAAATTGAAGAATTACAATTATCGCCCGAATTTATCTTTGAGTACAAACACCTGTATCTGAACCGCCCCGCAAGGTTTATTAACCCACGAACAAGAAGCAAAGCTTTGCAAACGATGTATCTCATTAAATATTAATGGAATGAAAGAGAACAGATTAAAAAAATACAGCTATTTTCTTATTCCGGTTTTATTTCTTTTATTCTCGGCCCCCAGTGCACTGGATTATGTCTTTCATTTCCCTGATGAAAAATATTACACCGATGCTGTTTTGCAAATGATGGAAAAAAACGACTGTTTTACTCCCTACCAGGCCAACGGCGAGCCACGTTTTAAAAAACCAATAGTAACCTACTGGGTGTTAATAAGCAGCTATAAACTATTTGGCGTAAGCAAAGTTTCATCACGGTTATTTTTCTGGCTGGCTGGCGCCCTGCTGGTTCTGGTAACCTATTTAATGGCTAAATCTTTATCTGGCGACAAAAGGATGGCCACTACTGCTGCTTTTATCACAGCAGCAAATCCACTGGTTTTAATGAGCTCCAGTCGCTCTATTCCCGACATTTTACTTGTTTTATTTCTTACCGTCAGTGCATGGGGTTTTTTGGAAATCCTTAATTCAGTAAAACCACGGAAAATACATTTCTGGATGGCCTACATGGGAGCAGCGCTTGCCTTTGAAACCAAAGGAATTCCTGCGGCTGCATTTGCCGGTGTTAGTATTTTGTTCCTGCTTTTTAATCCATGGAAAAAGAAACGATTAAACCAAATTATTGACCCCATTTCACTTATTGTTTCCATTTTAGTTGCATTAAGCTGGTTTGTAATTATGTATTTCAAGCATGGTTCTGTTTATTTAGATTCCTTTTTTGCCGACCAGGTCGGGAAACGGGTTTCTTCAAAACTCACACAGGTTTTCACCAATTTATTTTTAGGAATTGCATTTTTAGCTGCCTATCTCATTCCATGGATTATAGTCGTTTTTTCAAGTCCCAAAACATTAAAACAATTCACAAAAAAATCGTCGTTACAAACCAAAACAGTCTTTGGTTTTATTCTTTCCTGGGTAGTTTTGGTAATTTTAATGTCAGGTGCAGTGTTTAAATTTTACGATCGTTACCTACTCCCGGTTATTCCGCTGACAGCAATATTTTTCGCCTATGTAATCTCCTTTTCAACAACACGTTTCATGAAATCGGCATTTTCAATTTTCATAACAATAAATTTCATTATCATTATTATTTCAATCTTATATAGCAGCTTTATTTATACCAACTACGTAATGATCACTGCTATTGTCACAAGCGTTGTTTTTATTGTATTATGGTTTTGGGGTTGGTTTAATAAATTTGGTTACGAAATAAAACTGGCAACTGCCATTCTACTCCTGTTTTTTAATGTATTTTCTTTTCTATACCCGCTATTAATGCCAAACCCCGGAGAACAACTTGTTGAAAATATTAAAAAGACAGGTATTTCAAAAAACGAAAAAATTTACGTTTACGGAAATATACGCACCGCTTCAAACATTCGTATTCATAGTAAAAATAATTTGAATGTTGTAAGTATGGACACCAGCTATACCCTTCCTGTCGAACCCGCTCATTTACTGATTTTTTCAAAGAAAGAAGAACCATTATTAGATTTAAAAAATTACAACATTTTTAAAGGGTCTGAGGAATGGAAAAATGTAGATGCAAATAAATTTCCGGCTTTTTTACAAGACAAGATAAATACACTAAAAGAAAGCGGTACGGAATATTTTATTGCAGAACCAAAAAAATAAGAAAAATGGCTCATAAACTTAACATCAACTACAACAAGTTAATCACTTATTCCATAGCCTTTTTTCTGGCTATGACCTATTTTTTGGGATTAATTGATCCAATCACCAGTGATGCCGGGAAATATGCTGCAATAAGTCGTGTAATCTACGAAAGCGGAGACTGGATAAATCTGAAAATTCATTTTGAACCATACCTGCAAAAACCCCCATTAATCTTCTGGATCACAACACCCTTTTATTTTATCTTCGGAGCAACCGGATTTGCTTTTAAACTTCCGATATTACTCTATTCCGGAATTGCAATTTATTCCACCTTTCGGTTTACGAAACTCTATTACAACGAGAAAACAGCAAAAATTGCAGCTTTGATGCTTGCCACTTCCGAATTTTATTTTCTCTTTCATAATGATATTCATACAGATTGCCTTTTAACTGCAAATGTTGCTTTTTCAGTTTGGCAACTTGCTGAATACATTAAATCAAAAAAACTTACAAACATGCTTTTAGCCGGATTAGGAGTTGGCCTTGGTCTTATCTCCAAAGGTCCTATTGGTATTTTTGTACCGGTTACAGCTGCGCTTTCTCATTTAATATATAAAAAGCAAATCAAACTTATTTTTAGTTATAAGATATTACTGGGAGGCTTGGTTACTCTTCTAATACTTTCAGCTGGACTAGTTGGTATTTTTAAACAATTTGGGACAGACGGGCTAAAATTTTTCTTTTGGGATAACAATGCAGGTCGGATATCCGGAAAAATAAAAGGAGGCAGCAATGATTATTTGTTCTATTTTCATACAACGTTGTACATTTTTCTCCCCTGGGCTATTCTCTTTTTTATTGCCATTTTCATGGAATTCAAAAGCTTGTTCAAAATGAAAGTTACGGAACTATTCAGCCTTGGTGGAATAGTTTTTTATTGGATAATTATCTCACTGGCAAAAGCCAAGGCGCCACATTATTTTATGGTCCTCTCTCCGTTTATGGCAATTTTGAGTGCTAAATGGCTGTTCTATTTCTTCAAATCAGAACCAAACATTAAGATGCAAAAAATCATTGAAAGAATACAATACTTTGTATCTGCTGTTC
Source organism: uncultured Draconibacterium sp. (assembly GCA_963677235.2). GTDB lineage: Bacteria > Bacteroidota > Bacteroidia > Bacteroidales > Prolixibacteraceae > Draconibacterium. The sequence goes on from CAXXPP010000003.1 coordinate 3,310, forward strand.
TATGGATCATGCTTTTTGCGCTCTGCATCTATTTCTTCCCTTCAAAAAGTGTCTTTTTTTGGTTGGCTGTTACAGTACTTCTTTGCCTTTTTATTATTGCAAGAAAACTAAACAAACTTAACCAAATATTACTGCAAAGTGCAATTTCTATTCTAGCATTAAATTTTGCTTTAAATGCCCACTTATTTCCTCAAATTTTCACCTACCAGTCTGTTATTCCTGCCTGTGAAGTTTTTAACCAGGAAGCAAAAGAAGGAGAAATGCTAAATTCATACAAATCGGAACACAGGGAACTATTTTTTTATGCGAAAAATCCTGGCCATTTTCTTTATGATTCAGAAGATCTTGCAAAATGTCTAACCCGAAAAAACGACTGGATTTTTACTGATGATGAAGGATTACAAGAGATAGAAAAATCGACTGCCAAAGTAGAGCTGGTTCAATCGTTCAAACACCGCAGTCTCTCAAAATTGACTCCCGGATTCATAAATCCGGCAACCCGGGCACAACGGTTGTCAAACATGCATATTGTAAAAATTATTGAACCTGCAAAAGAATAACTAGTTCACCATCAAATCAAATTCCAGATGAGAATGGATTGGTAAAAAAGGACCATTCTGTAATCCCACAAAAAAATGTTGTTCTCCGGTTAATGAATCGGGCAGGACAAACTGAAGGTTTTTCAAAAAAGCCGTTTCCCCGGGGTTAATTTTTATATTTTCCAAATCTAATTCTTCCACCAACGCTCTCTTTCTGCCATTTTTAATAATATAGAGTTGCAAATGAGCCTGCAAATCTGTATTTCCTTCCAACTCAACAACTCTTGAATATGGATTAAATAGATTTATCTCGGGGATATTTAAAACATTGTTTTTAATTAAAAAAGTACTGGTATCAGCCTTTAATTCAAGCAAACTATATGAGTTAAAATTAGAAATATCTCGCAAATACCAATCTTTTATATCCCCTTTTATATGTCTAAAATTATCTTTCATCAGATTCTTGTCCATAGAAACAAACAACACATCTTTCCCCTGGATTTTATCTTCCGTAGGCATCAAATCAAACTGTGAATACTTATAAAACCCCGACAATAATGGATATGTGGTATTAGGCCGATTGGAATAAAAAGCATAAAGAGAAGCTTTCTGATAACTTTCCGAAAAAACAACAGGTTTATCGCCGGCCTCATTTTTTAAAATTGCCATTTCTTCTTTCCAGCCAACCATATTGCGTACTGCATTCAGCGGGCAGGATGAAGCTCCAATAAGCAAATAAATACGAACAGAAAAAAAAACAAAAAAGCTAATTACCCCTAATTTTCGAACCAATTTTTGCCAGCCTGCATTTTGTACAACAAAAGCATAAGATAAAATAAGCATTGGGATATAAGCGATTAACGGCCAGTGAAGCTCAATATCGCCGCCAAATGTTACAACAAAGAAAAACAAGAATATCCCGGCAAAAACAAACTTCAAAGCTTTTTCCCATGTATCTGACGGTCTGTATTTAGCGGCTGAATATAAAAAGAACCATCCCAAAACAGGCCCTGTCAACAATATAGTACCTAATAAATAATTCAATGTAACGTCAATTTTATATGACGTTTGATGGCTATCTACAAGATGATAACGAAAGGTTGGAAATTGATTTTCATACTGCCAAATAAAATGAGGAATGAGAAAAATTAATAAAAGAAATACCAACACCCAGGCTTTTCTTTCTTTTACTAGTTTCCAATTTGACAGAAAAACAAAAAAAAGCAATAGAAATCCGTGATATTTTGAATAAATCAATCCGGCTGTTGCAATTGCTATAACAAAAATAATCCCCCATGTTTGTTTTTGAAGATATTTTCGATAAAGCCACAAAAACAGAATTGTAAAAAAGAACAGCGGTCCGTCGGGCACAGCATAAAATGTGTATGGAATCCATAATCCAATGGAAAAAACCATTAACCAATACAGTAATGGCGAACCACCGTACGGTTTTACCATATCCCAAAGAAGAATAAAAGAAATAGCAGACAACAAAACAAAGAAAAAACGGACACCTAAATAACCACCAAACAGTTTTGTTCCTAAAAAAATAAGAACAGATACCATTGGGGGATGATCAAAATACCCCCAGGCAAGATTTCTTGAATAGACCCAGTAATAGGCTTCATCGAAGTGCAGATCGAAAAATGCCGCCTGCAAAATATTGATAATAAAAAAAACAATCAGTCCAATCCCAAATATATACCGTTTTGAAAGTTGATTCATTTTATAATGTAATTTTCCAGCGGTGAAATTAAAAATTTCTTTTTGATGTGAGGAATTATTCTAACACTCTTATTTTGCCATTTTATTGTAAAACCAAGGTTACCCGAATTATTTTCTCTAAAACTAAATTAATAGAACATCTGCAATTTGGGATATTAAAAAACAAAATATTCAATTTTACCCGTAGTAATAATTCCAGTTATAGCTCTATATTTTGAAAGTTATTTTTTATTAAATATTTTACCTTAAAACACATCACGAAAATCAATTCCTTTAGAAATTTGCATAAAAAACCAAAATTCAAATAGTATTTTGTCAATAAAATCTTTTTTTTTTACCTTTTTGAGATTAAAAACACCCAAACATTAATAATTTGTTAAGAGGAATAATTCTTTTTGTCAAAACAACACCCTCAATAAAAAAACATACATATTTTTGAAACATGATACAAAAACAGAGGGGCTACAAATAAAATTCCATGTTTTTATATCAATAAGGTTCATTTTTCAAAGGGGGTTAAATAAAATAAATTAATTTTTTCTCTAAAAAGCAATAGCAATTTTCAAACGAAGTGAAAAAAATTTTTAGAACGAAAAGACACAGTTTAACTTTTAAAATTTACGATTATGAAAAAAACATTACTGATTGCGGCGAGCTTATTCTTATTGATCGCGGTTACTCCGGTGTTAAAAGCACAGGAAATGAGTACCGGGCTTGACATTTACAGCAGCTATGTATGGCGTGGTATAAAATTTGGAGAAGGAGCAGCCTTCCAACCTTACATTGAATTTAGTGCCGGTGGTTTCGCCCTTGGAGCATGGGGGTCTTATTGTGTTTCAGACAATGAAGCTGCCGAAGCAGATTTGTATGCAAGTTACGGATTTGACCTTGGCGAAAACTCCTCTCTTAGTTTAACCCTTACAGATTACTATTTCCCGGGCACCACAAGTGCTCCCACTTCATGGACAGATGGAGACAGCCATTTCATTGAGCCAATGGTTGGTCTGGGTTTAGGCCCTGTAACATTAACAGCAGCTTATATGTTTTATGACGGAGCAGGAACCAATGGAGATGGTTCTGGTGATATTTATCTCGAAGCAGGAGTAACTGCAGGCCCTGTAGATCTTACACTGGGAGGAGGAAACGGACAGTATTCTATGAAAAACGATGCCGGATTTGACATTTGTAATATTGGCGTTTCAACTTCAAAAGAAATAAAAATTACAGATAGCTTTTCGCTGCCAGTTTCAGGAGCAGTTATTTTAAATCCTTCATACGAATCATTTCACGTTGTTGTAGGAATTTCCCTTTAAATTATTTCAAAGCTGAAGAATATGAAAAAAATTGAAACCATAATTAGAAAATCCAAATTTGAAGAGGTAAAAGAGGCCTTGCAGGAAGCAGGAATCGAATTCTTTTCCTTCTGGGATGTAAGGGGCGTTGGCCAGGCTCGTGAAGGCCGCGCGTACCGTGGAATTGTATACGATACAAGTACTATTGAACGTACCAAACTGGAAATCATTGTTCGTGACAAAAATGTGCAGAAAACAATCAATGCCATTTTAAATTCTGCCAGAACAGGACAGATTGGTGACGGTAAGATATTTATTGTTCCGATTGAAGAATCGTACCGGATTAGAACCGGGGAACAAGGAGACGAGTCGCTATACATTAAAGGAAAAGAAGAATAATAACTACAAAAAATTTAATTATCATGGAAGAAACTTTACAAGGCCTGCAAATAGGTATCGACAATATGTGGTTATTGCTTACCGGTTTTCTGGTAATGTTTATGCAACCCGGTTTTGCAATGGTTGAAGCAGGTTTTACCCGCCAAAAAAACACTGCAAATATTTTAATGAAAAACCTGATGGACTTCGCAATTGGCTCTCTACTATACTGGGTTATTGGTTTTACATTAATGTATGGAGATTCAATAGGAGGATTTATCGGAACACCAGATCTTTTCTTTATGAGCGATGGTTTTGGTGACAACTATTCTGATTACGCCGATATCTTTTTCCAAACCGTATTCGCTGCAACTGCTGCAACAATTGTTTCAGGAGCCATGGCAGAACGTACTGAATTTAAATCTTATCTGATTTTTAGTATTGTTATTACAGTAATTATTTACCCAACATCAGGACACTGGACCTGGGGTGGAGGCTGGTTGAGCCAAATGGGCTTCCACGATTTCGCAGGTTCATCTATTGTACATTCTGTTGGGGCATGGGTTGGCTTAGCTGGTGCATCTATTATTGGTCCTCGTATAGGGAAATATGATAAAGATGGTAAAGCGAAGGCAATTCCCGGTCACAACCTGGCCTTGGGAGCACTTGGTGTATTCATACTCTGGTTCGGATGGTTCGGATTCAATCCGGGCTCTCAGCTAGCCGCTGCCGGAACCGACAATGCTGTTGCCATTGGACATATTGCAATGACAACAAACCTGGCTGCTGCTGCTGGTGCTGTCACTGCAATGATTGTTGCCTGGGTAAGATACAAACGCCCATCATTATCCCTGTCGCTAAACGGTGCACTTATAGGATTGGTTGCAATAACCGCCGGTTGTGATGCGGTAAGCCCCGTTGGAGCAGTATTTATTGGTATAATTGCCGGATTTATCTTGCCATTTGCAGTTGAATTCTTCGACAAAGTGCTAAAGGTAGACGACCCGGTAGGTGCAGTCTCAGTTCATGGAGTTGGTGGAGCATTTGGAACACTCGCTGTTGGATTATTTTCAACTTCGGAAGGCCTATTTTATGGACACGGAGCAAAATTATTAGGTATTCAGGCTATTGGAGTACTTGCATTCTTTGTCTGGGCTTTTGGAACAGGATTCATATTATTTACAATATTAAAAAGTGCGAAAGTATTGCGCGTATCCAGGCGCATTGAAGAAGAAGGCCTCGATGTTTATGAACATGGAGAAAGTGCCTATAACTAATCTTCTTCAGCTTTTAAGTCTGTAGCTGTCTGTTTATGGGCCCGCCAGTCGTGGCGGGTCCTTCTTTCAAAAGAAAATTAAAGTTAAGAGTAGTTTGAGTTAGTTTAGTTAGATTAAAGAAACCGGTTCACACAAAAAAGTGGCCGGTTTTTTTTGTTAATAAAATTCCTCAAATAATCGATGCAAAAAATTTCAAAATAATTTCAGAAAACTATTTTTGTTGCTTATAACAAAAAAGAAAGAAATCATGATGCAAACCTGGTTTGAATGTAAAGTGAAATATGTAAAAATATCGGAAAGCGGGAAAGAAAGAAATGTAACTGAAAACTTCCTCCTTGATGCAGTTTCGTTTACCGACGCCGAAACCAGGATGATACGCCAGATGCAGGAAATGGTGAGAGGTGAATTTTATGTTACCGACATAAAAAAATCCAAAATAGCTGAAGTTTTTCCTTTCGAAAATGGTGAATGGTGGTTCAAAGCAACAATAAATCTGGTTACCATAGACGAAGAAGCAGGCAAAGAAAAAAAGCTTCGCACCTATTACCTGGTGATGGCAGATGATATAAAAGAAGCTTTGGAACGGCTGGACGAAAGTTTATCCTATCTTGTTATTCCATATGTAGTTTCTTCCTTAACAGTAAGCACCATTGTCGACGTATTCCCCTACCAACCGTCGGAGCCGGTAATTCCGGAAGGCTATGTTCCGGTGGAAAAAGATAACAGCCCGGAAGAAAAGGCTGAATAAACAAAAACAGCCGGCCCAGGAAACAGGACAGACTGTTTTATTAAGTTAATTATTAGGTAGTAGAAGTTTATAAGTGCACAAGTACTTTGTAAAAATTAAATTGGTCGCGTTTAATGGGATCAAATTGATAATAAGCAATAGCAATCCTGCAAGTGTCCTGAATAGTAGAATAAATCTGGGCTACTTCTTTCTGACCGTAGGTATTTAAGTCGGTTTCACTTTCCAGGGCTTCAAAACAGTTCTTAAATTCTTTTATTTTCTCGGCGCTATCTAATATTTTTTCGAAAATAGAATCTATCGTTCCTTTTGAAACTATCTTTTTTCGTGTTTCATCGTCGATATTTTTTGCAAAAGCAGTAAGAAACCTGAACAAAATAAGATGATCGCCGTTTTTTGCATCACTGAAATAATCATTATATCCCATCTTTTCAAAAAAAGCTTTCAGGAATAATTTATCATTTTTAAAGTCAACTTTCATAGAAGCCCTTAAAAGTTTCAGATTCTGCAATCCGGCCACCATTATTTCGTGCCATTCTTTATATCTTTCCTCATCCCAAACATCTACATTGTCGAAATAATGTTTTTCAATTGTATCTTCAATCCAAATGTTCAGGGAAGTGGCATATTTAAAATCCCACTCGTCTCTTACACTTGATAATTCATAAATATTCTCTTTAAATGATTTGGCTATTTTTTGACATGCCAGAATGGTAACGGTGCTGGTTGGACAAGCTACTGAGGTTTCCATAGTTGACGGTTTAAAAGTTAGTAGATTCAATAACAAAACTACAACCTAATTCGCAGAATAGCCAATACGAACACTCAAATATTCAATGTTTTACAGTTATGTTTTGAAACTATGTTTCATAACCATGTTATGAAAAAGTCTTAAAAACTTGCAAATAAAGAATTTTTTCCTTATTGATTGTTTTGGAAAATATCAGGAATGCCGGCTTTTTAATTCAGCAACAATATCTTCAATACGATAGCCTTTATGCGATAGCAAAACAATAAGGTGATAAATTAAATCTCCGGCTTCGTAAAGGAAATTCTCATCGTCGTTTGCCATTGCACCAATTATGGTTTCAACAGCTTCCTCTCCTACTTTCTGTGTAATTTTTCTGGTTCCTTTCTGAAAAAGTGATGTCGTATATGATCCCTCAGGCATTTCCTGTTTACGTTTATCAATGAAATCCTGCAGATAACTTAAAAACTGAACGTCATTTTTTGGATTGGTCTCATAAAAACAAGTATCGTTTCCTGTATGGCAAACCGGTCCCGCCGGATTAGCTTTTATTAGCAAAGTGTCATTGTCACAATCGATTAAAATGGAAACCACATGTAAAAAATTCCCAGATTCTTCACCTTTTGTCCACAACCTGTTTTTTGTCCGGCTAAAAAATGTAACCTTTTCTAATTCCTGTGTTTTCTCCAATGCCTCCCGGTTCATAAAACCAACCATTAAAACTTTCATCGACTGCGCATCCTGAATTACAGCAGGAACAAGCCCATCGAGTTTCGAGAAATTTACCTGGCCGATATTTTCAAATTCATTCATGATTTCCTATTTAGTGCGAAAATAGTAATTGATTAGCTTTTAGCGAACCACAATTCCGTTTTCTTTTAAGTATTTTTTTAATTCAGGAACGGGAATTTCGTTATAGTGGAAGATACTGGCTGCGAGTCCTGCGTCTGCTTTCCCTTTTGTAAAAACATCCACGAAATGTTCTTTTGCCCCTGCCCCACCCGAAGCTATAATCGGAATTCTCAGTGAATCTGCCATTTGTGCAAGCTGTTCATTGGCAAAACCATTCTTTGTACCGTCGTGGTTCATCGATGTAAATAAAATTTCTCCTGCACCACGATCTTCTGCCTCTTTTGCCCATGAAAAAAGTTCCTTGTTAGTAGGGATCCTTCCACCGTTTACGGTTACCGTCCAGTAATTATTTTCATCGCCACGCGCGTCAATAGCAACAACAACAAACTGACTTCCAAAATTAAAAGCTAAATCGTCAATTAATTTTGGATTTCGAACCGCGGAAGAATTGATGGAAATTTTGTCCGCTCCGGCACTAAGCAGCTTTTCTGCATCGCTTAATTCACTAATTCCGCCACCAACCGTAAAAGGAATGTTTAAATGAGCTGCAATGCGTTTTACCAACTCAACAAAAGTTTTACGACCTTCATGTGTCGCCGTAATATCCAAAAAAACCAGTTCATCAGCACCATCAGCAGCATATTTAGCTCCCAATTCCACAGGGTCGCCCACTTCCTGAATATTTACAAAATTTATTCCCTTAACGGTTTGTCCGTTGCGGATATCCAAACATGGTATGATTCGTTTTGCAAGCATATTTCCGGTTTCTGTCTGCGTGCTTTTAACCACGAGCAGTTAAAATGTACTTTTCAATTTCTTTCAAAGATATTTTATTCTCATAAATTGCCTTCCCTGTAATCACACCGGGCACACCCATTTCATCTAATTTTAATATGTCATTCATAGCAGCAATGCCTCCGCTGGCAATAATTTCCACTTCCGGAAGCGATTTCATAATTTCTGAATACAATTCAAAAGAAGGCCCGGACAACATTCCATCGCGACTGATATCTGTTGAAATTACTTTTTGGATTCCTTCATTGCGAAAGCCTTCAATGAAGTCAATCACTGAAAGTTCGGTTTCCTCAAGCCAACCACTCACTGCAATTTTACCATCTTTCGCATCAGCACCAAGAATGATTTTCTCACTGCCATAATTCTCCAGCCATTGCAAAAAAGTGTCTCTCTCTTTTACAGCGATACTTCCTCCTGTAATCATCGCAGCACCTGAATTAAATGCGATTTTTAAATCTTCATCCGACTTCAGTCCTCCACCAAAATCAATAACTAAATGGGTTTTTGTTGCAATGGTTTCCAGCACTTTATAATTAACAATATGCTTTGCTTTCGCACCATCCAAATCTACCAGATGCAACCGCTTAATTCCGGAAGATTCAAACATTTTTGCTACTTCCAGTGGCTTTTCATTGTAAATTTTCTTTTGATTATAGTCGCCTTGTGAAAGTCTCACACACTTCCCTTCAATTATATCAATAGCCGGAATTATTTCAATTCTTTTTGTCATTATTCTTTCTCTATACCGCAAAAATGCAAAGTTTATTTATAATTCCTCCAGAATCATTTTTAAAACCGCTTGTGCTGTTACTTCCCTGTTGGCTGCCTGTTGAATTACAATTGAATTTTGAGAATCAATAACTCCATCGGTTACAATTACATTACGTCGCACCGGCAAACAGTGCATAAATTTGGCATCGTTTGTCAAGGCCATTTTTGCCTCATCTACAGTCCAGCCAAAATCTTTTGAGAGAATTTTCCCATAAGTGGCATAAGAAGCCCAGTTTTTTGCATAAATAAAATCCGCTCCTTCAAATGCTTTTTTCTGATCGTATTCAACTTTAACATCCCCCATAAACTCGGGTGCTAATTCGTATCCTTCCGGATGAGTAACCACAAGCTCGTAATCTGTCTCACGCATCCATTCTACAAACGAATTAGGCACCGCCTGCGGTAAAGCACGAGGGTGAGGAGCCCATGTCATCACAACTTTGGGACGTTCCTTTTTTTTGAATTCCTCAATGGTAACCAAGTCTGCAAAACTCTGTAACGGATGACGTGTTGCTCCTTCCATGCTCACCACAGGAACTCCGGCATATTTCACAAACTGACTGATTATTTTTTCTGAATAATCATCTTCTTTATTTTGAAAACGGGCAAACGAACGAACTCCAATTACATCGCAATACTGACCAATTACAGGAATAGCCTCAAGTAAATGCTCCGGTTTATCGCCATCCATTATCACACCAAGTTCCGACTCTAGCTGCCAACCGTCTTCATTTACATTCAAAACCATGGTATTCATTCCCATATTCATTGCAGCTTTTTGAGTGCTCAAACGTGTTCGTAAACTGGAATTGAAAAAAATAAGCACCATCGTTTTATTTTTCCCTAAATGTTGATATGCAAAGCGATTTTTTTTTACATCAAATGCAACATCGAGGGCATATTGAATGCTTGGTACATCTTTTACCGAGATAAATTTTTTCATTGATTTTATTGATTTTTAGTTCTTTATTTTGATCTTACCTGTCCGTTGCCTTCAACAATCCATTTATAACTGGTTAATTCTTCAAGCGCCATTGGTCCGCGAGCATGTAATTTCTGGGTACTGATTCCGATTTCCGCCCCCAAACCAAATTGGGCGCCGTCAGTAAAAGCTGTTGAGGCATTGGAATAAACGGAAGATGCGTCAACTATTTTTCTGAAAATCATAATTCTCTCTGCATCTTCTGTAATAATTGCTTCTGAATGTTTTGAGGAATATTTATTGATATGTGAAACTGCTTCTTTAAAAGAATGCACTGTTTTAACCGACATTTTCAGGGAAAGAAATTCAGTTCCAAAAGATTCTTCCGTTGCCGGGAAAAGTAACTCATTAGGATAGTTTCCATTTAGTACTTCATATGACTTTTCGTCGGCATAAATTACCACCTTTTCTTCCGAAAGTTTGTTTCCAAAACCAACTAATTCAGACAACCGGCTTTCGTGGATTACTAAACAGTCGAGTGCATTACAAACAGAAGGACGGCGGGTTTTAGCATTAAAAATAATTTCACGACCTTTTTCCGCGTCGCCAAATTCATCGAAATAAGTGTGACAAATTCCGGCTCCGGTTTCAATTACGGGAACAGTAGAATTTTCACGAACATAATTTATCAGTCCCTGACTTCCTCTGGGTATAATCAGGTCAATATAATTATTTGCATGTAACATTTCATTTGATTCCTCACGCCCGGCCGGGAGTAAACAAACGGTATTTTCATCAATACCAAATTGCTTTAATACATCCTGAATAATTGATACGATTGCTTTATTAGAGTATATTGCATCGCTACCACCTTTTAATACACATGCATTTCCAGATTTTAAACACAGTGCAAACACATCGAAAGTAACATTAGGGCGAGCTTCATAAATAATTCCAATAACGCCAAAAGGAACCGTAATTTTGCTAATTTTTAATCCGTTAGGTCGGGTATCTTCCTTTAAAATTTTCCCAACCGGACTTTCTAGTGCAGCCACGTTACGAATATCAGAAGCAATTCCCCTGATTCGTTCAGATGTTAACTTTAAACGGTCAAATTTAGGATCTTCCGTATTCATCCGACCCAAATCCTTCTGATTCTCAGAAAGGATAAATTCAGTTTTTTCTTCGGCTTTGTCAGCCAAAACCTGTAAAATACGACGAACTATTTTATCATCTGTAAAATTTAATTCCCGTGAAGCCTTTAAAACCTGCTGAAGCTGTATTTCAATTTTCATATCATTTTCTTTAAAACCCTCTCCCGGGGGAGGGAGAGGGAGCCCAGAATAAGTTCAAATTAAGGCATAAAGAAGGGTAGAAAGGGAAATATCCTGAGCTATTTTTTATTTTCCACATATAAATAATCGTAATGAATCAATGGTTTCTGTTTCTCAGACTCCATTTCCTGTTTCATTTTATCAGAACCATACTGTGCTTTTCCAACCCCCACAACAGCGCCGGCATCATCAATTATTTTTATTAAATCTCCTTTTTTAAACTCGCTTATTATTTTTGTCACCCCCACAGGCAACAAACTAACGGCTTTTTCAGAATTCAGTGCTTTTATCGCCCCTTGATTTACAACCACTTGTCCCTTGGCAAAATCATCGGAATATCCAATCCATTTTTTTACTCCGCTTGATGCTTTTTTATTGGGAATAAAATAAGTGTGTTCAAACTCTTTTTCTTCATCAAGCAACTCAATCAGAACATTATCAACCGCTCCATTTGCTACATGTACACCAATTCCGTCTCCGGCAACCTTGCGGGCAATTCGTAACTTTGTCAGCATACCTCCACGCCCAAAAGTTGACTGCCCTTCGATTGATGCTTCTTTCAACAATATTCTTTCAAGTTCAAATTTCTGAATTAATTCAGCATTCTCATTTTGTGGGTGCGTATTATACACCCCATTCACATTGGAAAGAATAACCAAAGCATCGGAATTTACCATTGAAGCAATCAAACCTGAAAGTTCGTCGTTATCAGTAAACATCAACTCAGTAACCGATATTGTATCATTTTCGTTTACAATTGGAATCACCTTATTTTCGAGCAAGGTTGTAATACAATTTTTCATGTTCAGGTAATGACCGCGGTCAGAAAAATTTTCTTTCGTAGTTAACACCTGGGCGCAAATCAACCCGTGTTCACTAAAAAAGTCGGAATAACGACTGATAAGTTTTACCTGCCCGAGTGCAGCCCACAACTGACGTCTTGAAACAGCATCAGTTTTTTTTACAGGCTCAAGCACTGCTCTTCCGGCCGCAACTGCACCCGAAGAAACCAAAACTACTTCTACTCCGTTTTTATGAAGAAAAGCAATTTGATCCACCAAATGTGCAATTCGTGCTACATTCAGCGTGCCGTCGGCTTTTGCCAAAACATTACTCCCAATTTTTACCGTTATTTTCTTATACCGGAACTGCATTTAAAAAATTACTTCACTGAATTGTCTACTTTTTTATAAGATGCCAAAACCCCCTGAATTAATGAAGAACTAAACCCTTTGTGTTCCATTTCGTTCAATCCGGTGATAGTAACACCACGCGGAGTTGTTACTTTATCGATTTCACGTTCCGGATGATGACCCGTTTGCAAAATTAGTTCTGTTGCACCTTTAACCGTTTGAGCAGTTATAAACTGCGCCATATCTGCACTAAATCCAATCTCTATTCCTCCCTGCATTGCGGCCCTGATGTAACGCAGAGCATATGCAATTCCACAAGATGAAAGTACAGTTGCTGCGGCCATTAATTCCTCAGGAATTTCAACAGTCTTTCCCAGCTTATCAAACAAATCAACAACAAAATCTTTATGTTCAGATCTACTTCCGTTTGTTGAAATACAAGTTAATGATTCCTGAAGCGCTATAGCTGTGTTAGGCATTACCCGGAAAATGGAAATGTTTTCGCCAGCCATTTTTGTCAATTTCTCAATTTCGACACCAGCGACGATCGAAATAAAAATTTTGTCCGGGGTAAGTTCAGATTTTATTTCATGAAGAACGCCTTCAATATGATACGGTTTTACAGCAACAATAATTACATCGGCTTTCTGAACCGTTTCTTTATTGTTTTTACATGTTGTAATTCCCATTGTCCTCATTTCACTGAGGTTTTTTTCCTTCGGATCATATACAAATATATCAGAAGCAGCTACAAAACCCGATTTAACAAGACCGGTTGCAATTGCTCCTCCCATATTTCCGGTACCTATAATTCCTATTTTTTGGTTTTCCATTATACTAAGTTACAAAATGATTATGGCCGAGAACTATTTTTCAACCATCGACACAAAAGTGTCAGTCAATACCTTTTTAAATGCATTTAAGAAAATATCTGTTTCTGAAACACTTAAACTTAAAGGCGGTAATAACCTTATTATATTTTGCCCGGACACACCGGTAAATATTCCATTTTCGAATAATAATTTACTTCTGATTTCCTTAATCGGCTGCTTAAATTCCAAACCAATCATCAGCCCTTTTCCCCTGATTTCAAAATCAAATTTTAATTCAGACAGTTTTTCTATAAGATAACTCCCTGTTTTCATGGCATTCTGAACTAAATCCTCTGATTTCATCACATCAAGTACAGCAATTGCTGCGGCACATGCTAAATGATTTCCCCCGAAAGTTGTTCCTAACATTCCATACCAAGGTTGAATTTCAGGATGAATTAATACGCCTCCAATCGGAAAACCATTCCCCATTCCTTTGGCTATGGTTATAATATCAGGTTTCACATCGAAATATTGATGTGCGAAAAATTTTCCGCTTCGTCCGTAGCCCGACTGAATCTCGTCGAGAATAAGAAGAAACTCATATTTTTTTGAAAGTTGCCCCAGCTCTTCCAGAAATTGCTTCCCTGGAATATGAATTCCTCCAATTCCCTGGATTCCTTCAACAATAACTGCTGCTACGCCTCCTTTTTCCAATTCTGTTTTTACAGCTTTTATATCGTTAAATGGCAAAATAACTGCATTTCCAGTTTCATTTACCGGAGCTATAATTTTAGGGTTGTCGGTTAAAGCAACTGCCGCAGAAGTACGCCCATGGAAACCTTTTTTAAAACTGATAAATTTCTTTTTACCGGTAATAAACGATGCCAGTTTTATTGCATTTTCGTTAGCTTCGGCACCTGAGTTACAAAGAAAAAGCTGATAATCAGGATAACCGGAAGCTTCTCCCAGCTTTTCAGCCAGTTCTTGTTGTAATGGGTTCTGAACAGAATTGGAATAAAACCCAATTTGCGAAAGCTGTTCTGAAACTTTATCCACATAATGTGGATGGCTGTGACCGATTGATATTACTGCGTGGCCACCATATAAATCCAGGTATTTTCTCCCTTCAGAATCCCAAACATAACAGCCCCTGGCTTTTACCGGAGTTATATTAAATAGTGGATATACATCAAACAAATTCATAATTAAAATGCTACGGGTTTTAAATTCAGGCCTGTTTTTTCGTCGAGGCCAAACATCAGATTCATATTTTGAACTGCCTGTCCGGAAGCTCCTTTTATAAGGTTATCAGTTAAACTTATAACCACCAGTTTATTACCATGTTTTTCCAAATAAACCACTGCCTTGTTTGTATTTACCACCTGCTTCATTCCCGGATTCTTTTCAGTTACAAATACAAAAGGATGGTCACTATAAAATTCTTTATAAATTTTGGTTGCTTCTTCAGCCGAACCGTCAAAACGGGTGTAAGCAACGACAAAAATTCCGCGGGTATGGTTTCCGCGAACAGGAACAAAATTGAAATCGCTGGAAAATGAGGGTTGTAATTGTTTTAAACTTTGCAAAATTTCACCCTCGTGCTGATGTTCCATAATCTTATAGGCCGAGAGATTATTGTTTCTCCAGCTAAAATGGGAAGTATCAGTAGGTTTTTGCCCTGCTCCTGTTGATCCTGTTATTGCCTGAACATGTACCTCTTCTTTCAGCAAACCAGTGGAGGCTAACGGTAAAAGCGCCAACTGAATACCAGTGGCAAAACAACCCGGGTTGGCAATATTTTTTGCCCTTCTAATTCCTTCCCGGTTTAATTCGGGCAAGCCATAAATAAAATTACTGTCTTCTCGTTTCAAACGAAAATCATGGCTTAAATCAATGACTTTCAATGAAACAGGAAGCTCATGTTCTGCCATAAACTCTTTCGATTTGCCATGCCCCATACAAAGAAAAATTACATCTACTTCTGAAAAAGGCATCTTATTAGTGAATTCCAAATTGGTTTCACCTAACAAATCAACATGTACATCGGAAACTAAATTTCCGGCATTACTGGAACTTTGAACAAATTTTATTTCAGCTTGCGGGTGATTGAGCAAGATACGCAATAATTCACCCGCAGTGTAGCCAGCTCCGCCTATTATTCCAATTTTAACCATCCGTCTTTTAAATCTTTTTATTTACTGAATTGTAAATTTTTAACGAGTTCGACAATATTTTCGTAAATCCTTTAATGTCGTCTCCGGTCCATGCTTTTACAGTTTCGCCATACTCTCCAAATCCTGAGTTCATCAAATCGTGTTCCGATTCAATCCCCTGCAATTCAAAATGATATGGTTTTAGTTTAACAAATACTTTCCCTGTAACATTTTCCTGTGTTGCTTCAATAAAAACTTCCATGTTTCGCATCACGGGTTCATGGTACAATGCTTCGTGTAAAAACATTCCATACCAGTTAGCAAGTTGCTCTTTCCAATAAATTTGCCATTTGGTTAGTGTATGTTTTTCCAGCAAATGATGCGCTTTTATAATTAACATCGGAGCGGCAGCTTCAAAACCAACACGGCCTTTAATTCCAATAATTGTGTCGCCAACATGAATATCACGTCCGAGGGCATATTTCGAGGCAATTTCCTCGAGCGCCTGAATTGTTTTCGGTCCGTTTTCAAATGATTTTCCATCGATAGTTTTTAATTCACCTTTTTCAAAACCCAGTTCAATCAGCTTTTCTTCTGTGGTTTCCAGCTGACTCGGATAGGCTTCGTTTGGCAATCCTTTTGAAGAAGTTAACGTTTCTTTTCCACCCACACTGGTTCCCCAAAGTCCCTGATTTATGGAATACTGCATTTTAGTAAAATCGTCTTCCACTCCATGTTTTTTCAGAAAATCAATTTCCTCCTGACGGCTCAGCATTAAATCGCGGATAGGTGTAATAATTTCTATTTCGGGTGCTAAAACCTGGAAAGTAAGATCAAAACGAACCTGGTCGTTTCCTGCGCCGGTACTTCCGTGAGCGATGTAACCTGCGCCAATTTTTTTTGCATAATCAATTGTTGCAATGGCCTGAAAAACCCTTTCAGAGCTCACAGAAATCGGATAGGTATTGTTTCGAAGAATATTCCCAAAAACCATATATCGAATACACTTCTGATAATATTCTTCTGTTACATCAAGTGTAACATGCTCTTTTGCACCAAGTTTGTATGCTTTTTCTTCAATTTTTTTCAGTTCATCTTCTGAAAAACCGCCCGTGTTTGCAATAGCGGTGTAAACTTCAAAACCTTTTTCTTCTTTTAAATACTTAACACAAAACGAGGTATCCAAACCACCGCTAAATGCCAAAACCAGTTTTTTACTCATGATAAATATCTTAAAAAGAGCAACGGAAACGCCCAAATCCAATTTTAAAACTATTCATTTATTAAGCTGTCTGTACAAATTCTATATTATCCAGCGTTCCGTTACTCTTTGGTTGTTTCTTTGTTATTATTAATTTCCAGTTGTTTTTTCAATCCTGTCTTTGGTTTTATTCTTTGGATAATATCCATCAAACTACGCTTTTTAACAGTATTGCCGTTTACTTTCTCTTTATTTTCCCATGCCGGGTCGTACAACATACCGGTACATAAACATTTTGTTCGTTCGGTGCGCATTAAAATGTCGTAATTCACACAACCTTTGCAACCGTTCCAAAACAAATCATCGGTTGTTAATTCAGAAAAAGTTACCGGCCGGTATCCTAGTTCATGATTAATTTTCATTACGGCTAAACCGGTAGTTAAACCAAAAATCTTAGCATTCGGATATTTTTTCCTGGATAACTCAAATGCTTTATGCTTAATTGCCTTTGCCAAACCGTAACCACGGTATTCAGGCACAACAATCAGCCCCGAGTTCGCAACAAAACCTTTGTTTCCCCAGGTTTCGATATAACAAAATCCGGCAAACGTATCGCCATCGAGTGCGAGAATCGCTTTTCCCTCTGTTATTTTCGAAGTTAAATATTCGGGCGTACGGCGTGCAATACCTGTCCCCCGATGTTTTGATGCCACATCAATGGCATCGTTTATTTCATCAACATATTTTATATGCTTTTCACTTGCAACTTCTACCCTGATATTGACTAATTCCTTCATCAAATTAAATATTATAATTTCTCCCTCAAATTGGGCATTACATTTATTAACGCATTTATTAAATCTGTTTTTGCAATTCCTTCTCGTTGTATAAGAAGTATTGTATCATCTCCGGCCACTGTTCCAATAATTTCCCAGGGCTCGGCTTTATCAATTACAGCGGCAATACTATTTGCATAGCCCGGCAATGTTTTTACCACTGCCAGATTACCAGAGAACTGAATATCCTTAAACCCGTCGGCCAGAAAATTTACACGGCTCCGCTCGCTTGAAACATCAGTCTTTTCTGCTCCGGGAATGGCGTAAATATATCCTTTTGTCGGATGCGGTATCTTGGCAACCTGCAAAACCTTCAAATCGCGCGACAATGTTGCCTGCGTCAATTCAAAGCCGTTTTCTTTTAGCCTCATCAATAATTCCTCCTGACTCTGGATTGTGTCATTCAAAATTATTTTTCTGATTTCAAGCTGCCTTTCTACTTTGTTTTTCATTATGAATAAATATTCATTTCCATTGCAAAATTATTCATTTCTATTAAAAAACAAACCAATTGTTTAAGAATTATTACTATTTTTGTCGCAGAAATGATTTTAATAACATCATTTTAAATTTCAATGGGAAAAAAGTTATTAATTATTCATAAAAGGATTGACAAGAAATGCGTTTAAACTAATGATAGTTGAAGCGCATTTTTTTTATAAGAACGACGGAAAATGTTAAAAGTAAAACAAGCAAAACTTACCCTGGAAGACGGGACTGTATTTACAGGAAAATCGTTTGGAAGTGAAAAATCGGTGGCAGGCGAAGTTGTTTTCTACACAGCAATGACAGGCTATCCCGAAAGTTTAACAGATCCTTCATATACAGGACAAATTCTGGTGTCGACCTACCCCATGATTGGAAATTACGGGGTTCCGTTTGATTCCAGAGAAAATGGTATTCACAAATTTTTCGAATCTCAAAAACTACACATTACCGGGTTAATTATTTCTGACTACTCTTTTGAGTTTAGCCACTGGAATGCACAAAAAAGTTTATCTGACTGGTTAAAAGAATACGAGGTACCGGGACTTTTCGACATTGACACACGAGCCTTAACGAAAATTTTACGTGAAAAAGGATCGATGTTGGGAAAAATTGAATTCGAAGATGAGACCATCGATTTTTACGACCCGAATCTTGAAAATCTGGTAGCCAGGGCAAGCTGTGCTAAAAGAGAAGAATACGGCAATGGAGAGTACCGTGTAGTTTTGGTTGACTGCGGGGTAAAAAACAACATTATCCGTTGTTTGCTAAACAGAAATGCAACTGTTATACGAGTTCCGTGGGATTATGATTTTACAAAGGAAGAATACGACGGGGTATTTATTTCTAATGGACCAGGGGACCCGGCCATGTGTATGGAGACCGTAAATAACATCAAACAAGTTATAGGCAACGACATACCGGTTATGGGTATTTGTTTGGGAAACCAGTTGCTGGCGCTGGCGGCAGGAGCTAAAACCTACAAATTAAAATACGGGCATCGCAGTCATAATCAACCGGTAATATTGAAAGACACAAACCGTTGTTTTATAACTTCTCAAAATCACGGCTATGCAGTAGAAGCCCAAAGCCTACCTTCGGAATGGGAGCCAATGTTTACCAATGCAAACGATGAGACCAATGAAGGAATCAGGCACAAGACAAAACCGTTTTTCTCTACTCAGTTTCACCCGGAAGCTTCAAGTGGACCAACGGATACTGAGTTTCTATTTGATAACTTTATTGAGAGTATCAAAAAATATAAAGGATAGCCAATTGGGAATCAGAAAATAAAAATTACCATGATAGATACACATATTAAAAAAGCAGTCATCCTCGGGTCAGGGGCATTAAAGATAGGAGAAGCCGGTGAATTTGATTATTCCGGTTCACAGGCGCTAAAAGCGCTCAAAGAAGAAGGCGTTGAAACTGTCCTTATCAACCCGAACATTGCAACCATTCAAACATCGGAAAATATTGCAGACAAAATATATTTTCTTCCGGTAACCCCGTTTTTTGTTGAAGAAGTTATAAAAAAAGAAAAACCACAAGGGATTTTACTTGCTTTTGGAGGACAAACTGCACTGAACTGCGGAGTTGCTCTTTTCAAATCAGGCGTTCTGGAAAAATATAATATTGAAGTTGTTGGAACACCGGTCCAATCGATTATCGACACGGAAGACCGCGATATTTTCAGGCAAATGCTTGGTGAAATTAATGTAAAAACACCACAAAGTATTGCTGCTTCAAATATGGCTGAAGCAAAAGCAGCAGCGGCAAAAGTAGGCTTCCCTATCATTATCCGTGCAGCTTACACATTGGGCGGTTTAGGAAGCGGGTTCTGCGAAAACGATGAAGAATTGGAGGCATTGGCTTCAAAAGCGTTTTCTTATTCTCCCCAAATTTTGGTTGAGGAATCAATAAAAGGATGGAAAGAAGTTGAGTACGAAGTGGTTCGTGACAAATACGACAACTGTATCACCGTTTGTAACATGGAAAACTTTGATCCGCTGGGGATCCACACCGGAGAAAGTATCGTTGTTGCCCCGTCGCAAACCCTTTCCAATGCAGAATATCATAAACTCCGCGCAATTTCAATAAAAATTATTCGCCGTGTTGGTGTTATAGGGGAATGTAATGTACAGTTTGCCCTTGATCCATATTCTGAAGATTACCGGGTTATTGAAGTAAATGCACGTTTATCGCGTTCTTCCGCGCTGGCATCGAAAGCAACCGGTTATCCACTGGCATTTGTGGCTGCAAAACTGGGACTGGGATATGGGTTGCACGAACTAAAAAATTCGGTTACAAAAGTTACTACTGCTGCATTTGAACCGGCACTCGATTATTGCGTTGTAAAAATTCCGCGCTGGGATTTGAATAAATTTATTGGCGTTTCCAAAAATATTGGAAGCTCAATGAAAAGTGTGGGAGAAATTATGGCCATAGGAAGAACCTTTGAGGAAGCCATTCAAAAAGGTATCCGTATGGTTGGGCTTGGAATGCATGGTTTTGTTGGAAACCGGGATGAGATTAATATTCAGGAAATAGAAAAAGAGCTCTCAAATCCTACTGACAGAAGAATTTTTGCTATTGCAGAGGCTTTCAACAAAGAATATTCAGTTGATGAAATTTATGACAAAACAAAAATTGATCGCTGGTTTCTTCAAAAACTGAAGAATATTTTCCTGATAAAAAAAGAACTATTAAAAATTGAGAAGCTTGAAGAATTACCGCTTAGTTTATTAAAAACGGCCAAACAAGCCGGATTTTCTGATTTCCAGATAGCACGTCTGGTTCTGAATAGTCCGAATCAAAGCATTCACGAAGATTTACTCCGTGTGCGTGAATACAGAAAAGCAAATGGAATTGTTCCGGCTGTTAAACAAATTGATACGCTGGCTGGCGAATACCCGGCCCAAACCAATTACTTGTATCTTACATACAATGGGAATGAACACGATATTGAATTTTTCAACGACAATAAATCGGTAATTGTACTTGGTTCAGGAGCTTACCGAATTGGAAGCTCAGTGGAATTCGACTGGTGTAGTGTAAATGCAGTGGAAACTATCAAAAAAGAGAACTACCGTTCGGTAATGATCAATTATAACCCGGAAACGGTAAGTACAGATTATGATACCTGCGACAGGCTTTATTTTGATGAGTTGACTTTTGAACGTGTTATGGATGTTTTCGATTTGGAAAATCCTTATGGAATGGTTGTTTCCATGGGAGGGCAAATTCCAAACAACCTGGCCATGAAATTACACGGACAAAATGTTCCGGTTCTGGGAACCTCGCCACTTAAAATAGACAACGCCGAAGACCGTGAAAAATTCTCGTCTCTTCTGGATGAACTGAAAGTGGATCAACCACGATGGGCTCGACTCTCAACGATTGACGAAATCCACAAATTTGTTGATGAAGTTGGCTACCCGGTTCTGATCCGTCCATCATATGTACTTTCGGGTGCAGCAATGAATGTAGTTTCGAACCCCGACCAATTGGATCACTTCCTTGAAATGGCAGCTAACGTTTCAAAAGAACACCCGGTGGTTGTTACCGAATTTATAGAACAAGCCAAAGAAATTGAAATTGACGCAGTAGCCAATAAAGGTGAAATAATTGCTTACGCAATTTCTGAACATGTTGAATTTGCTGGAGTTCACTCGGGAGATGCAACCATTGTTTTTCCGCCACAGAAATTATATGTGGAAACCATCAGAAGAATTAAAAAAATTGCCCGCCAAACAGCCAAAGGACTCGAAATTACCGGTCCGTTTAACATGCAGTTTCTGGCAAAAGATAATGATATAAAAGTTATTGAATGTAATCTGAGAGCATCGCGAAGTTTCCCGTTTGTTTCGAAAGTAATGAAGCTCAACCTGATTGAAATTGCAACCAAAGTGATGCTTGGAATTGATGTCGCGAAACCAGATAAATCATTATTTGAACTGGATTATGTTGGTGTTAAAGCTCCACAATTTTCATTTGCCCGCCTGCTGAATGCCGATCCAGTTTTGGGTGTTGATATGGCTTCCACCGGGGAAGTAGGTTGTATTGGGGAAACCTATTACGAAGCGATATTAAAATCGATGCTTTCTGTCGGTTATAATTTTCCGAAAAAGAATATCCTGATTTCATCGGGGCCATCGAGAGGCAAAATCGAGTTGCTGGAAAGTGCGAAAATGCTAAAAGAAAAAGGCTACAATATTTTTGCTACTGAAGGAACACACCGCTTTTTTATGGATAATGGAATTGAGAATACACTTCTCCACTGGCCCGACGAAGAAGACAGGCATCCGAATACAATTGAATATCTTAAAGAAAAGAAAATTGATTTGGTAATAAATATCCCGAAAAACTACACAAAAAGAGAATTAAAAAACGGATACAAAATCCGCCGTAATTCAATCGACTTTAATATTCCTTTGATTACAAATGCCCGGGTAGCCAGTGCATTTATTTATGGAATTTGCAAATACAGTATTGAAGATATTACGATAAGAAGCTGGGACGAATATTAAAATAATTAGGAACAAAAAAAAGCATCAGATTTTACTGATGCTTTTTTATTTAATTTAAAATTACTTTAATTTCCCAAAATCTTGTCCCTGTTTCCAATTTCCGGCTTTGTATATCTTCCGGAGACAGAACCCGAACCCTTATGTTCCATGTATATGCCCTGTCTTTGAAAATTAAATTGTTCCTTTTCCGATTCATACTTTGTTTTCTTTGTTAAAATGGCAACACAATATAATGAAATCCTTTGTATTTCAAGTTGTTTTTCCTGTTAAGTAACGAAAAACACGGATGATTCAGGAAAATTACGCATATAAAAAGGAAGCTTAAATAACTATAAGTCTACTTTTATTGAGTATCCACGTTTTTCAATTGCTTTCTCAATTTCCGCAAGATCGGTTTTTGAGGCATCGTATTTAACCACTGCTGTAGAATCTTCCAAACTGGCTTTTACAAAACTAATTCCTTCCAATTCGTTGACCCCTTTTTCAATTGAACTTACACACATATCGCAATGCATACCTCCAACATTTATTGTGGTTTCAACCAACTCAATTTCTGATGGTTGATCGTTAGTTTGCTTTTTTGTTCCCGACTGGCACGATACAAAGATCACAATGATGAATACATACAGTAACTTTTCCATTTTATATTGATTTTTGATAACAGGTTTCAAAATTTCAAAACGTATAAAAAGTTGATTCGAAACCAGCAGGCAATTTTACTTTACTGCTGCCAGTGCCTTGTCGTAATCGGGCTCATCTACAATTTCAGGCACCTGCTGTGTATAAACAACCTTGCCTTCTTCATTAAGAACAATAACCACACGGGAGTGCAACCCCTGAAGCGGGCCATCTTCAATTTCGAGACCATAATTTTTACCAAAATCTCCTGTTGCAAAATCAGAAAGTGTAATTACATTATCGAGTCCTTCTGCTCCGCAAAAACGTGCCTGTGCAAAAGGAAGATCACGTGAAATACATAATACTTTTGTGCCCTTTAGTTCTGAAGCTGCCTTGTTAAAATGACGGACCGATGCAGCACATGTTCCGGTATCTAAACTCGGAAAAATATTCAACACCAGTTTTGAACCCTTAAAATTAGCCAAACTTACACGCGACAAATCGCTTTTTACCAAAGTAAAGTCTTTTGCAGAATCGCCTGCTTTTGGAAGTTCTCCTACCGTATGAATTTCGTTCCCTTTCAGAGTTATTTTTGCCATAATACTTTTATTTTACATTATAATTTGAAAGTAAAACATTTTCGGAGCATTAATGTTGAATTGATAAAAAATATTGAAGGAAATTTTTAAAAATTCGGAACATTAGAAGATGTATAATCAAAAGTTTTACCAATACGAGGCCTGAAAGGGTAAAGATTAAAACTATAGTTCTGTTTCTTAAAATTAAGGTTTGTGGGTATATTTTTAAGTGTGTCGGGTGAATTGTATTTGATTTAGAGACTTTCAAGGTCTTAAAAATCTTGAAAGTCTAAATAAAAAAAGCACGATAAAATTCAATTTCTATTGTAGAAAAAAGGATTCCCCCTGAGAAGAGATGGAATCCTTTATATTCTGAAAAAGATTTTAAAATAAATCGTCTACGGAAAGATAACGTTCGCCATGATCATAGGAGAAAGTAAGAATCCGTGCCCCTTCCGGTAGTTCTTTTATTTTTTTTGCCACAGCAGCCAGCGAAGCGCCGGAAGAAATTCCAACAAACAAGCCTTCTTCACGAGCAGCTTTCTGTGCATATTCAAACGCTTCTTCCTTGCTAATTTGAATCGTTCCGTCTAATAAGTCAACGTTTAAAATATCGGGGATAAAACCTGCTCCAATTCCTTGAATTGGGTGAGGTCCGGGTTCGCCACCAGCAATCACCGGGCTTCCTTCCGGTTCAACAGCGAGAACCTTAATATTGGGAAAATGTTGTTTTAAAACTTCAGCAACCCCGGTAATGTGTCCTCCTGTTCCGACACCTGTAATAAGATAATCAAGACCATGAGGAAAATCGTTTACAATTTCGAAAGCAGTATTTTTCCGATGTGCTTCAACATTGGCAGGATTTGAAAACTGTAAAGGAATCCATGAATCCTTTATTTCTGCTGAAAGTTCTTCAGCTTTGGCAATAGCCCCCTTCATTCCCTTTTCCCGTGGTGTTAAAACCAGTTCTGCACCCAAAGCATTTAAAACTTTTCTGCGTTCAATCGACATCGATTCCGGCATGGTTAAAATAAGCCGGTATCCTTTCACGGCAGCAACCAACGCCAATCCAATTCCGGTGTTCCCCGATGTAGGTTCAATTATTGTTGATTGTTTGCTAAGGATCCCTTTGGCTTCTGCATCTTCAATCATAGACAAAGCAATTCTGTCTTTTATACTCCCTCCCGGGTTTGTTTTTTCTACTTTTACCCAAACCTCGTATTCCGCTGGATACAATCTACTCAGTCGAACATGTGGAGTATTTCCAATAGTTTCTAAAATACTATTTGCTCTCATATTTGTAATTTTAAAATCGGTAAAAAAAAAGCCTCCCTATTTACAGGAAGGCTTTCGTATATTAATTCTCTTTTATTCAAATCTATCCACGATAAATACCTTCCCAAAAATTCGGGAAACAGCAACACATGCAGGTATTTATTTTCGTGTTCTTCATTCGGTTGCAAAGTATTCAATTTTCACAAATTCTACCTTAAAAACAAGATTTTATCAAAATTGTTTCAGAAAAATTTAACTTTTATAACGCAACCATTTTATTAACTCTTTTAGATTTACCTTTTTACCATACATTAAAATACCTGTTCGATATATTTTTGCAGCCACCCAAATAGCGCCGAATGTGGCCAATACCAGCAACGACATTGAAAGCAATAACTCCCATGTTGGAATTCCGTAAGGAACCCTGGCCAGCATAGCTACCGGTGAAGTAAATGGAATTATCGAGCCCCAGAAGGCAACGGGCCCTTCCGGATTTCGTGCAATTGGAAATAGCAACATAATGGAAAGAATTAAAGGTATGGTTACAGGGAAAACCAACTGCTGAGCATCCTCATCACTATCAACTGCAGCGCCAACTGCCCCCAACAAAGAACTATACATGAGATAGCCAATCAGAAAATAAAATACAAACGAAAAAAGAATCAACGGCAGATTCAAATTGCCAATCATTTCAAGTACTTCTACGACCTGGCTTTGTCCGGCTACCTGAGCAGCTGCCGGGTTCATTGCAGACTGTGATTCCATTATACTCTGTCCCATTTGCTGTGCAGATTCAGGAGTAAAAAATCCTTGTAACACTGCAACTGCAGTAACACCTAAAACTACCCATATGGCAACTTGTGTCAATCCCACCAGCGCTGTTCCGATTATTTTACCGGCCATCAACTGAACTGGTTTTACAGAAGAAATAATAACTTCGATAATCCTGTTCTTTTTCTCCTCCATAACACTGCGCATAACCATTGAGCCATACATAAACACAAAAAAGTAAATAATAAAGCCCATTGCATAGCTGGCTATAAACGCAATTGCAGAAGAACTTTTTTTCGTTTCACCGGTTTCCGATATTTTCAGCGTACTCAGTTTTATGCTTGTTCGAGTAGCTTCCAGCCGATCTTCCAAATCCGGAATTTTTGTTTCTGCCACAACTTTCTCGCGTTTATCATTTTCAATAAAACGGCTCAGTTTTCGTTCAATCTGTTCGCTTAGCTCAATGGGAACCTGTTTTACAGAAAACAACTGTGCTGTATTTGCGGAGTAGATATTTGCAGGGATGTACAACAATGCGTAAAATTCACTGGATTTCAAATTTTCTCTCAATTCTGAATATTCTTCCTTAGGCACAAAATGGTATTGGGTATACCCCTCCTGCCCCAGCTCTCCAAGAAAAAGTTGAGACTCGTCATAAACAGCGATTGTACGCTCTTCTTTGTCGTTATTAATTGACAGATAAATGATAAGTGCAAACATTCCCGCAAAAAGAAAAGGCACCAATAGTGTAAGAATAATAAACGACTTTTTCTTTACCCGTTTTAGATATTCCTGTCTTAATATGATGAGTGTTTTATTCATTTTTGATTATTTACTTTTGTTTGATTCTTCAACTGCGGTAATAAAAACATCGTTCATGCTGGGTATAACTTCTTCAAAAGAAACAATTTCGGCTACCGGCAATAAAGTTTGAATAAGCTGATTATTTGAATCACCATTCAGATACTGTACTTTAAGCTGGTTCAACCTCCCATCTTCAGCATGCTCCAATACTTTCATTTTCTGTCCCAATACTTTTTCTATATCGGAAAAGTTTCCCCGATACTTTACTTCAAAAATATTTTGTTTGTATTTCTCCCGGATTTTTGCCGTTGGCCCGTCAACTATTTTCTTTGATTTATTGATAAGTGCAATATGATCGCACAATTCCTCGACCGAGCCCATATTATGAGTTGAAAAAATTATGGTTGCCCCATTGTCGCGAAGACTGAGAATTTCACGTTTCAATAAATTGGCATTTATGGGATCAAATCCACTGAATGGCTCATCAAAAATAAGAAGCCTCGGTTGATGTACAACGGTAGTAATAAACTGTACTTTTTGTTGCATTCCCTTCGAAAGCTCTTCTACTTTTTTATTCCACCAGGCCATTATTTCAAACTTCTCAAACCAATATTTCAGGTTTCGGGTGGCCTCCTGTTTACTCAGACCTTTTAATTGAGCCAGATAAATAGCCTGTTCTCCAATTTTCATCTTCTTATAGAGCCCCCGTTCTTCCGGTAAGTAGCCAATCCGGGCCACATCCGTAGCTTTCATCTTTCTGCCTTCCAAAAAAACCTCTCCACTATCAGGAGCAGTGATCTGGTTGATAATCCTGATTAACGTTGTTTTACCTGCACCATTGGGGCCAAGAAGACCAAAAATGCTTTGTTCATTTACCGAGATACTGACATCCGATAAAGCTTTTGTCGTAGCAAAAACTTTTTCGACATTCTTAGCGCTAAAAATTTCCATAAAAATTGTTTTAAAATGGGTAGCTTGTTTTGCTGAATAGTTACAAATTTTGAAGTTTAAAAATAACAGAACAAGTTATCGAAATCAAATTAATATTTGGTGAATAGTACTATTTCATCGATAAACCGCGACCATGAAAAAGCGAACCTAAAAATTATTAGATATATTTACAAAATGAAGCCGGCATTAGATATCTCAAAACCAGCATTTTATATCGCAAACATTGGTTAACATCAAATAAAACAAAATAATGTTGAAAATAATCGTACATAGCAAATTTAAGAATTACACTAATCAACATCGCATGCCAATAAAAACACATGTACTAATGACGATTTCTGCAATATTTGTACTGGGCTTTTTGTCGTGTTCAACCATTAAAAACCAGGTACTTGTTTGTGGCGACAGTAAAGTTCTACTTACAAATTCACCAAAATTAAACGATACTATTCCTGAAATTATTTGGAGTTGGGACGCACATTCGGCAACCAATACCCCCTCTTCTTTCAACCCGGAAAAATTTAATACAGTTGATGATTGTAAAGCGGTAAATAACGGAAAACAGCTCCTGGTTTCATCCTCATCAGGAGCAGTTGCAATTATTAACAAAAAAAACAAAAAGGTTATTTTTTACGCCGATGTTCCCAATGCTCATTCTATTGAACTTCTTCCGGGAAATAAGTTAGTTGCTGCAGCGTCCACATTTGAAAATGGCAACCGACTGATGTTGTTCGAAATAGAAAATCCGGCAAAATTATTGTTTTCTGATAGTTTATATTCGGCACATGGCGTGGTTTGGGACAGCAACAGAAATTCTCTTTTTGCCCTTGGATACGATGTTCTCCGTGAATACAAATTGAACAATAACAAACTTTCACTTCAGGAAGAATGGAAAATCCCGGAACTTGGAGGACATGATTTACAAATGCTACCTGACGGAGAAAATCTTTTTGTTACCGAGCATTCCGGGGCATGGGTCTTTAACATTGAAAATAAGCAATTCAAAAAAATTAACCATTTTCCTGATGCTGAAAACATAAAAAGCCTCAGTCAAAACAAAGATGGACGATACATTTTTACAATTCCCGATGAAAGTTGGTGGACTTACCATGTAAAATTCTATAATCCGGATGGCCTCCTCTCATTTCCTGACATGCACGTTTATAAAGCACGATGGTTTCAAAAATAAGTTGACATCTCATTACATTGTAAAATTGCACAAAAAAAGCCCTGCTGCCATCATACTGCCCCCAACAGAGGACGAACATAATTTCCGCTTTAAAAGTGATGATAAATACTTTCTTCGATATAGGGATGTTTCCGGGGTACAAGATTTGCTTTTGCCAGCCAGGTTGAAACTACCAGCGCAAAAAGCCCCAGGAAGCCAATAAAGGTCCCAATTTCCAAAGGCCCGAATTTTGCCGCACCAACTGTTGCCGGCCAGATAATATAGTATAATTCGATATATTGCCCTATCATAAGCAAAATAATTACCGGGGTAATTACCTGCTTGCTTCGCGATGTTTTCCGCGGCATTAAAACAATAAATGGCACAAACCAATTAATTAGTATATTGGCGAAGAAAAGAACTTTGTAAGCACCATCCCACCGTTGAACAAACCAGGTTGTTTCCTCCGGTATATTTCCATACCAAATCAGCATAAACTCAGCAAAATTAAAATACCCCCAAATTATGCTTGTCATAAAAATGTATCGGGTAAAATCGTGCAAATGACTTCGGTTTAACAACTCAAAGTTGCCCGTCCTCGAAAGTATGATCACAATGAGTGTAATAATAGAAGAACCGTGTAAAAACGCAGCCATAAAACTTTTCCCTGCAAATAAGGTACTAAACCAGTGAGGAGAAAGTGACATTAACATATCAACAGCGAACAGGCTAAACGAAAATGCCAGTATAAATATAAATATCTTGGAATAATGTTCCGATTTATGGAAATATTCCATCCCGCCAACTTCGTCTTCTTTTAAAGACATCCGCCTTAAATATTTCGAAAGAATTGTCCAGACACCAAAAAAAACAATCACCCGGGCAAAAAAGAAAGGAATATTCAAATAAGGCGATTTATGTTGCAAAAGTTGATCATGCTGAACAACCTCGTCATGTGTCCATTCGAAAAGTGAATGCATCCCAAAAAACAAAATTAAAAAAAGCACACCCGCAAATGGAATGTAAGCAGCCATTGCTTCGGGAATA
This sequence comes from uncultured Draconibacterium sp., assembly GCA_963677235.2. GTDB lineage: Bacteria > Bacteroidota > Bacteroidia > Bacteroidales > Prolixibacteraceae > Draconibacterium. Next base: position 33,053 of record CAXXPP010000003.1, read on the forward strand.
CGCTTAAACGCAGCCGACCAACCAGCATTGGCAATATACTGAATAGCACCAAAAAATGCAGCGCCAACTGCAAGGGATAAAAAGTAGTAGTTATTTAATAGGTAATTTGCCCAGGTCCTTTTCGCATCGAAAATAAAACCAAGTATCAATGAAAGCATACCAATGCCGATTAAAGCATAAGTGAGCATTTTAAATCTGTTTGAAACGACTAGTTTATTCTCCATAACCGGTAGTTTTTCTTTTTACGGTCTCTTTCTATTGTAATTCATTTTTAATATACATTGCAATTTTCCAACGATCCTCTGGTTTTACCATTGAACCATGTTCACCCATAACCCCAAAACCAACGGTAATAACGTGGTAAATATCAGCCCCCGGATTCGCTTTCATTTTATCACTTAAAAGACTGGCCGGTGGATACGGATATTTCTTGCTTACATATAATTGTCCCTGACCATCTCCTTTTTCACCATGACACTGCATACAATAAATGCCATACATTCTTTTTCCCCTTTTCAGATTTTCCGGTGTTGGCTCAAGTGGATTTTCCAATGTTTGTGCGGCCAGAGCCCTGTCTTCGTCTGACTTTTCAAATGGATAAGGCATCATTCCTCTTGGAATTGTTCCTTTTACCGGGGGTTGCATGGTTTTTCCATCCGCAAAATTTGAATTCGGGGTATAGCTTTCATAGGCTGCCGAGTGAACCATATCCCGCCCATATTCCCACCCTGTAGTCCGACGATTGTAATCACACGAGGTCAGAAAAATGATTACCAGGCTGAATAATCCAATATATTTAATTTTGCTCATAATCGTTATTCAATTTTTCCGTGTTCTTTTATTATTGAATCTACTTCAATGGCGTTTTCCCCCAGTCTTTCTTTATCCAAAACCATTACAAATTTGTCATCGGTAGCTCGGTCATGAACAATAACAGGCTTCTTACCGGGAAATATTTTTGCTCTTACCGAAAATGTTAAAAGAGTCAAAAGAGTAATGGCAAGAATAGTAGCAACTATGGTTACAACAATAAATGACGGGAATGAATTAAAAGGTTTTCCCCCGTATTTCAGTGGCCAGTCAATAACTGCCGCATAATACAAGAAACTCAAAATACCAATAGCTGCGAATAAGCCATAAAAGAAGGCGGCGTGTGTAATCCGGGTCTTTTTCCCCATCCCTTCAAGAATTTCATGAATAGGATAAGGAGTATAAACTTCCACCGGTAAAATACCTTTGGCTTTTACTTTTTCGAACGCTTCAACAAGACTATCCTCGTCATTAAAAACACCTAAAATATACTTTGTACTCATAACCAGTGTTTAAGTAATCTGTGCCTGTTTTTTATTGTCTTTGCGTGGCTTATTAAATTTTGCCACACTCTTAATTTCAGATATTGCAATAATCGGTATAAACCGGAAGAACAAAAGAACCCCAGCCATAAACATTCCCAATGTACCAATAAAGAATCCTATTTCGACCCATGTTGGCGAATAGGTTGCCCAGTTCGCAGGTAAATAGTCACGGCTTAACGATGTGATTACAATATTGAACCGTTCAAACCACATCCCAATATTGATTATAATAGAGATTATAAAAACTATCCACATTCTCTGACGAACTTTTTTAAACCAAAACAGTTGCGGAACAACGGCATTGGAAATAAACATAGCCCAAAACTGAAACGCGTATGGTCCAAAAATACGACTGTGGAAAAAGGTGTACATTTCATATTCCGACCCCGAATACCAAGCCAGAAATATTTCTGTTGTATAAGCAGTTCCCATTATCAGGGAAATAAAAATTAATATCCTGCAAACAGCATCGATATGAGAATCGGTTACAAAATCATTCAGGTTGTATAAAACACGCATTAACACAACCAGAGTTAAAACCATGGCAAACCCTGAAAAAATGGCCCCCACAACAAAATATGGAGGAAAAATTGTAGTGTGCCATCCTGGTTCTACTCCAACAGCAAAGTCGGTTGACACAATTGAATGGACTGAAACTACTAAAACTGCAGCAATTCCTCCCAATACAAAACTCAATCCTTCGAAGCGCAGCCATTCTTTGCTGGAACCTGTCCATCCGAAAGAAAAGAAACCGTAAACTGCTTTTTTAATTTTTGATTTTGTGGTGTCGCGAATCGTTGCAAAATCGGGAACCATTCCAAAATACCAGAAACTGGCAGAAATAAGCAAGTACGCAGAAATTGCAACAAAATCCCAGAAAAGTGGTGAGTTAAAATTCACCCAAAGCGGGCCTCTGGAATTCGGATATGGAAAAATGTAGAAAAACAACCATGGTCTCCCCATATGAAGCAATGGGAACAAACTCGCACAAAAAACAGCCACAACAGTCATTGCTTCTGCTGCACGGTTAATTGCCGTACGCCATTTTTGTCGAAGAATGAGCAAAAAGATGGAGAATGCTGTTCCGGCATGCCCAATTCCAATCCACCAAACAAAATTAATAATGGCCCATCCCCAGGCAATACTGTTGTTAACTCCCCATGTTCCGATTCCAACGGTAACAGTTGTATATTTTGCATACAATCCAAAACCAAACATTCCTAAACTTATCAAAAATGCGAAGTACCACCAGAGTGGTGTTTTATCGTTAATAGGAGCCGTAATCTCCCGCGAAATCTGCGAAAAACTTTTGTCGCCTTCTATTAATTTACCGCGTATCTCTGTTTTATACATAGGGCTTTTTTTAAGCTTTTTTGTTTCTTACTTTAGTCAAATATCCTACCGACGGAAGAGTATGCAATTCTTCCAGTAAATGGTAGTTTCTTTCGTTTTTAAACAATTTCGAGATTTTACTTTCAGGATTTTTCAAATCGCCAAACACAAGTGCATTACCGGGACACGATTGAACGCAAGCAGGCTGAATTTCTCCATCTTCAACAGGACGGCCATCTACTTTTGCCTGAGCTTTCTTTTCCTGAATACGCTGAACACAGAAAGAACATTTTTCAACCACACCTCGTGAACGAACTGTTACATCCGGATTTAATACCATTCTTCCCAATTCACTATTTGAAGCATAATCAAATTCATCGTTTTTTACATACTGAAACCAGTTAAAACGACGAACCCGGTACGGACAGTTGTTGACACAATATTTTGTTCCGACACAACGGTTATATGCCATTTGGTTTAATCCTTCTTCGCTGTGCGGAGTAGCGGAAACCGGACAAACATTTTCACAAGGTGCATTGTCGCAATGTTGACACATTACCGGCTGATGATACACTTCCGGATTCTCTGCATCATTTGAAAAGTAACGATCCACACGAATCCAATGCATAATTCTACGGTTACGAACCTGTTCTTTCCCAATTACCTGAATATTATTTTCAGCCTGACAAGATATAGCACAGTTTCCGCAACCTATACAAGAACTTAAATCCACTGCCATTCCCCAGTGATGGCCATTAAATTCCGGTTCAGGATAAAGAGTAACATTATGTTCTTCAGCTTCTTCATGCTTCTCATTCCCGGAAGCAGGGTCTATTTTCCATTCTTCATATGTGGTTTCCCGAACTATTGGCCGGCCTTCCATCGAATGATGAGTTTGAGAAAGCGCCAGCTCGTATTTTTTATCAGTTTTTACAACCTCTGCTCCTGACAGCCAATACTTTTTTGTACCATTCTCGATAACAGTTTGTGCAAACATATTTTTTCCCACTCCGTCGCCTACTTTCCCGGCAATTTTCCGCCCGTAACCCAATGCTACAGAAATGGTACCTGCAGCCTGACCTGGTTGCACAAAAACGGGTAGTTCAATTCCGTTAATTGTTAATACACTTTCGTTTACAATACCATTTTCTTCAGCCCATTTTACAGGAACAGCGGCAAAATTATCCCAGCTAATTTTAGCAATTGGGTCGGGTAATTCCTGTAACCAGGGATTATTGGCAAAGCTGCCGTCTGCCATTCCAATATTTTGATAAAATTCGATTTCCCAATCTGAAGAAATGGGTTTTATTGAAGAAAGTGCATTTTCTAATCCATTTTTATTGTAACTTAAACCTAAAGAAACATCCTTCAAAGATTCAAAAACACCCTTCTGAAGAGCATCATTCCAAAACATTTGAGTATTTATAAAATCCCCCTGCTGTACAAACATTTCACTCTCCCAGTTACTCTTCAGGAATTCATAAAAATCCGGAGATTCTTCACCACTCCATATTGCAAGCGATTCCTGGGGCTGACGGCTATCAAATAATTTTTGAATAGTTGGCTGCGTTAAGCTGTAAACTCCTGTTTTAGGCTCTGCATCATTCCACGATTCCAAATAATGCGGTTCCGGGCAAACAAAATCGCATGCTGTAGTTGTCTCATCTTTTCTATCAGAAAAAGAAACCGATAATGAAATATTAGCCAGCGCTGTTTTTATCTCTTCTCCTTTGGGATGATTATAAACCGGATTTACTCCCCAGCATATTACGCCCGCCACATTTCCTGAATGCAATTCGGAAAGAAAACTTTCAAATTCATCATCCAGCCCCTGACGGGTATTTAATGTTTTTTCAAAAGAAATAGTAGCTCCGTAGTTTCCTAACAAATTATTAATCGCATTTACTATGATTTGTACATTTGTATCGCTACTATTTGAAATCACAATTGATTTTCCTTCGTTTTCAAGCAGATCTTCCACCAACCCAGACAAATCAACAGAAGATTTTTGAGCCGCACTATTTCCGCCTTTTACTGCCAATAATTGATTATACAAATCGGCAATTATTACAGCCTCTTCCGAAGGTTTAATCGGGAAACGCACATCAGCGTTAGATCCAGTCACGGTCATTCCGGGTTCAAACTGGTAATGCCGGCTCATTTCATCCGATGCTTCCAATACTCTTCGTCCTGAAGTATATCCCTTAGTATATTCGACCGGAGAAAGCCAAGTTCCCAAAAAATCGGCGCCGAAGCTCACAATTACTTTTGCTTTTTCAAATCTGTAATCAGGAATAACAGCCTGACCAAAACTTGCCTGGTTTGCTTTTAAAATTCCGGTTGCAGACACAGCATCGTACTGCAGCCACTCAGCGTTCGGATAAGTTTCAAGAAATTTATTTATTATCTTTTTTGTTGAGGGAGATATTATTGTAGAGGTTAATAAAACTACTTTCCTGTTCTCATTCTTAAGTTCAGTCAGTTTTTGGGTGATTTCTGCATCAACCTCCTCCCATGTTGAAACTGCTCCATCTTTCAACGGCGTTTTAAAACGTGCATCATCATATAAATTTAAAATCGAAGCCTGCACCCGTGCCGTGGTTCCTTGTTGCGAAACCGACGACAAGTTGTTCCCTTCGATTTTAATAGGACGGCCATCGCGCACTTTTACCAAAACACTGCAATATTCATTGGCATCAAAATACGTTGAAGCGTAATAATTAGCCATTCCGGGCGTAACTTCTTCTGGTTTTATCAAATAAGGAATTGCTTTGTCGATAGGCTTTTTACAACTGGCAACAACTGTTGCTGCTGCAATGCTAAAACCAAAAGTTTTTAGGAAATCGCGTCTGGATGAACCGGATTCTTTTTTATTCAATTCCCTTCTTGTATCCACTTCAAGCCTAAGCTCGTTCTTTTTAAACGCTACCGGATCTTTTAATTCTTCTAAACTTCTCCAATATTTTACCATAGTCGGAACTTACAAACTTTTGTTTTTACAATTTTAATAATGACAGCGCATACAATCATTAGCGCCAATATCTTCAGCGGTAATGGTGTCAATTCGTCCTGCCTTCAAATCTTCATGTAATTTAATGTACTGGTCGTAGTAACCATTATCTTCAAAATCAACTTGTGTTTCACGATGACAATTTATACACCAGCCCATTGAAAGGTCGCTGTACTGATGCATAATATCCATTTCTTCAACAGGGCCATGACAAGTAGCACATTCCAGTTTTGCTGAACCAACATGAACTGCGTGGCTAAAAAACACATGATCGGGCAGGTTGTGAATCCGCGTCCATTCAATAGGTTGACCTGTTTCAGAAGCATTAACCACTTTTGCTATTTCAAATTTTCCGCTATTTGTACCTTCCCGAATAAGAATGTGGCAGTTCATACACAAATTCGTTGCCGGAATTCCTGCAGATTTTCCCTGCTCAACCGTGGTATGACAATACATACAGTCAATACCATTTTCTCCTACATGTACTTTATGCGAAAACTTCACCGGCTGATCAGGAGCATAAGCCTCCTGGCGCCCCAAACGGATAGCATCAGTTACAATCATCTCTATTTGCCAGCCAAATGCTCCTAATAGTACAAGCAAAGGAATAAACTTCCATTTTATTTTTCTCAGGAAAATTAGTTCGATGATTGCCCAGGTTAACAATAAACCCAAAAACAAAAACAGTATTAAGTTATTATAACTGGGCTTTGAAGAAGCAGGTCCCTCAGTAGCCATATTATCCAAAAAAGCCTTTACTGTACGCAAATCATCTTCACTTAATTCGAAGTTCTGGTGAGAAGCTTGCATTTTTACGCCATTGGGGTTCATCACCGCATTTTGAAATGCAGCAAAATCCATACTGGCATATTTTACGGCAATGTCTTGAGCAGAAGGATTCCAGTTTAATGTATCAACCTGTTTAATATTGTGACATGAAACACAAGACGGACTTTTGCTCCTAAAAGGTAACAATCCGCGAAAAAAGCGTTCTCCTCTTTTTACTCCATCAACCGCATGCTCCTCTGAAACAGCGTGAGATATTTCTCCGGGAGTTATTTCCTCTCCATCGTGTCCGGGGGCTGCGCTGTCGCTTTCAGAAACAGGAATATTCTCCTGTGTAGAAACAGTAGTACTATCACTATTTTGAGTCCCTGAAGTATCATTTACAGCCTGGGAAATTGTATCATTCCCTGGAACCACAGTGGAATCATTTTGTGAATAAGCAAATTTTACATAAAAGAAAGGAATAATTAAAATAGCAAGAAGAATACGAATGGGTATTTTTCGAATCCCAATTCTCCCACAAAAAAAATTTCTCATTCTGTCCAGTTTAGTAATAAAACAAAGGCCTGTTTAATAAAACATAAAATTTAACAAACTACACCTATAAAGGTTTCAGGAAAAACCCGGAAACTCGTAGAAAAGATAAATAAAATCAGGATGTATTTCAAATTAATTGAACATTAATTTAAAATAAAATAGCTCCAAAACCAACAAATGTTTGCTAAACATAAAAATATACAAAGTCATCTATTCTGAGTTTCAATAAAATTCTCAATAAAAAGTGGAATAACATATGAAATTATGAACGATAAAAAATACTACACTTTCTCTTTTTATTTATTCTAATATTTTTTTGCTCTCATTTTCCAGGTTTTCGGTAAGTTTCCGCACCAATTTCAGGTTGTCGAAAAACTCTTTGGCAACAACTCTTAAAATAGTATATACCGGAATGGCCAATATCATCCCTAAAATTCCGGCCATACTTCCTGCTGCCATAATTACCAGAAAAATTTCAAGTGGATGTGCTTTTACGCTGCTGGAATATATTAAAGGCTGAAATAAAACATTGTCGATAACCTGCACCGAGGCGAAAACAATTGCCATTAATCCGAGAAGAGGTAAGGTCTGGCTCATAAAATCGACATTTATATTCAAAGCAGTTCCTATAAGTAACCCAACCGCCGCTCCCATCCAGGGACCTAAATAAGGAATCACATTGAACATTCCACAAAATAACCCGATAATTACGGCATGATTAAAACCTATCCCTACAATGGTAAGACCAATTGTATCTAACAGCATTACCATAAAAACTTCGAAAAGCAACCCGATAAAATACCGGCGCAACAAATAAGAAATAGAATCCATAACATGCGCAACCTTGGCCTCCATTTCTGTAGGGACGATAAGCAAAACTCCTTCCCGAAACATATTTTTGTCTCTTAAAAAAAAGAAAGTTATAAATGAAACGGAAAAAAAGGCAATAAGTAATTCGCCTAATGTACCGGCCACAAATCCAAAAATATTTGAAAGTTGAGAAACATCTATTTCTGATGTTAATTGTTCGGTCAACACATCCATAAATGTTTTATTTTCCAATGAAAGAGGATTGCTTCCAGCTAGCTCCAGGAGTCGGGAAATAGGTTCTTCAATGGAATTAATCAGTGCTTTCAGGTCGATTTGTGAAAGTGTTTCGACTTCGCTTATTAAAAGCGGGATAATAAATCTGAAAAATAAAACAAAAACGACCCACAATACACTCAGGGCTAGAAAAGCGGCAAGCCCTTTCGTAATTCTAATTTTTTTGTAATGAATTGTTGTTAACCAGCGCACCAGCGGCCGACCAATAAAAGAGAGCACTACCGAAATTAAAACATATGTTACAATGGCGCTAAAATACCAAATCAGAAATATGATAAATATACCACCAATAAAAAGTAAAACATTCCGGGTCCTTCCTTTTAGCTGGATCATTGGATTTTGATTTTTAACAAATATAAATTAAAAATTACCGGGCTCAAATGGTTTCACTGAAAACAAGGTGCAATGTATTCTCCTTCTCCTAAACTAACAAAACTGCTTTATTCCCATATTCTTCGACAACACAACATTGATATGCCTACATAAAAATTTGGATTTCGAAATTTTAAGTGCAACATCTCAACTCCGGCAATTTTTATAATTTTGGATGTTTCAAATCCAAAGTGAAAAAGCAGATAAATACCATTACAGCCTTCCAGTTTTTCCAACTGATCAGATTCTCAACTCTGATTCTGATTGGAATTGTTTTTACAAAAACGACACTGAGTCAGTCTGAAATCGGGGAATATGAAACATTTACATTTCTTGCCGGAGCGGTTAGTTTTTTTTGGTTAAACGGCCTCTTAAAAGCTCTTCTTCCAATTGCCAGGGGAGAAGGAGGAAAAACAAATATTTTTAGTGCGTTTGTTACCATCCAAACATTATCAGTTCTGGCAGCTCTTCTGTTATTTCTTTCACAACCTTTTTTCTCCTCATTTTTATTAAACGATAAACCTGTCCCGGAAATCCGGCTTTTATTAGTATTTATTATTTTTAGTGTTCCGGCAAATCTGGTTGAATATTTTTATCTGATTAAAAAGAAGAACCAAAGCATCATTATTTACTCTATCATTTCATTTTTTCTTCAGTTTGTTTTGGTTGTCACACCACCAATTCTGGGGTATAATATTTTACTTTCGTTAAAAGGTTTGATTTTGTCTTCGGTGTTACGCTACATTTGGCTGTGGGTGATCCTGATCAAAAACTCAGAAATTTATATTTCTGCAGAATTTATAAAAGCGAATCTAAAATTGGGAGGACCGCTGGTAATTGCAACCCTACTTAGCGGATCCGCACAATTTGTGGATGGTTTTATTGTAACCTCAAAATTCGATGAGTCAACATTTGCCATTTTTCGTTACGGGGCTCGCGAACTGCCACTAGCCATTTTACTTACCAATGCATTAAGTAACGCAATGTTACCCGAGTTTTCAGATAAAGAAAAACTTCAGGAAAATTTACAAAAATTAAAACAAAATGTTACCCGGTTAATGCACTTTCTGTTTCCTGTAACGGCAGTTCTTTTACTCGTTTCCCATCCTGTGTTCCCGGTGATATTTAGCCCCGAATTTGAAAAAAGCGCATCAGTATTCAATATCTACCTGCTCCTTATAATTAGCCGCCTAATGTTACCACAAACAATTCTAAACGGGCTAAAAATTACAAAAGAAATTATGGCAGCATCATTTTTTGAGTTGGCCATAAACGTTTCTCTCAGTCTACTTTTAGTAAATTATTACGGAATTGCCGGAATAGCTTTTGCAACTTTCATTGCTTATCTGCTAGAAAAAATTTACCTCACTGTTGTTGTATCGAAAAAACTGGGAATCAGATTAAAAGATTATATTCCTGTAAGCTTCTACTTTATTTATTCAGTTGGAATTTTAATAATCTTTATTTTTGCAGAAATGATTTTTTAAAACAAATGGATTTTATTCTCGACAATCAGGAAACTGAACAAAAATTTCAGCAATTATTATCCTTGATTAAATTGCGCAAAAACGGCGATGTTTCGGCAATAATGAACAAAAAAGGATTAATATATAAACTAAACTGGGGTGTTTCGCTGGTTGATTTAAAGGAAATTGCCAAAAATTTTGACGCAGATCATTTACTTGCATTAAAACTTTGGAATAAAGAATGGCGCGAAAGCATGATCCTTGCTTCATTACTTGATGAGCCGGAAAAAGTGACCGAAGAACAAATGGATTACTGGACAAAAAGTTTTGAAAATACCGAAATTGCAGAACAGGTCTCAGCCAACCTCTGGACAAAAAGCAAATTTGCTTTTATAAAAGCACTGGAGTGGTGCCGTGGAAAAAAATACATGGTACAATTTACCGGAATACATTTAATGGGAAGGTTGGCCATAGTAGAAAAAAATACGATTGACGAAATGTTTGAACCGTTTTTTGAAGAACTGGAGGTACTGGCCCGAAACAAAAAATTACACACAATTATTTACCGTTCAGTAATTGCAATGGGAAACCGTTCAAAATTACTAAATACACAATGTGTGGAACTTACCCTGCAAATGCAGCAAAACGAATTGGAAGATACAATAAAACTTGGAGAAACACTTTTCGAAGAACTTACCAGTTCATACACCAGGGAAATGCTGGAAAATAAATCCAATTAAGATTTGATAACAATTCATGAAAAGCTGTCAGTGTTTTACTTCTGGCAGATTTTTTGATTTGTTGCAGAAGAAATTATATTTGACTTATCGAAAACATTTAAACAATACAAAATGAATTTATCAAAAACTTCAAATCCGGTTTTTAAAGAAAGGGTTTTTAGCCGGGGATATTCTTCCGCCTCAGAAGTGATGACTGTAAACGGAACAGTAAATAAAACCGCTCTCATGTTACTTTTGGTGGTTGCGGCTGCCGTTTTTACATGGAATAAATTTTTTGACGTTGTAAATATCAGTCCCGAAGCAGGTTTCTCTGCCGTTGCGCCATGGTTAGCTATTGGTGGAATTGGTGGTTTTATTACGGTTTTGATTACCGTTTTTCGTCCGCAAAGTTCGGGAATTTCGGCACCTATTTATGCTATTTTTGAAGGACTGTTTCTGGGAGGCATTTCTGCATTTTTTGAAATGCAATATTCCGGTATTGTAATGCGGGCCGTTGCACTTACATTAGCTGTTTTTGCCGCTATGCTGTTTTTCTATCGTTCAGGCATAATTAAGGTAACACAAAAATTTATGTTAGGTGTTTTTGCAGCAACAGCCGGAATCGCATTGGTTTATCTTGTAAGTTTCATTGCCGGTTTTTTTGGTGCTAATCTGGGTTTTCTATACGGGAGCAGTAATTTAAGCATTGGCTTTAGTTTAGTTGTGGTTGCTATTGCAGCACTAAATCTGGTACTCGATTTTGCATTTATTGAACGGGCCGCCGGTTCCGGGGCTCCAAAATATATGGAATGGTACGGTGCTTTTGGCTTAATGGTAACGCTAATATGGTTATATCTTGAGATTTTAAGGTTACTTGCCAAAGTAGCCAACAGAAACTAAAATATTGACCTTCTTCAAACAAAAGATGGCATCCTTTGAATTTAACCAGGGATGCCATTTTTTTAAACAAAAAAATTAATTTCTTCGACTTTTCGTTCTTAACACAAATTATTACTTTCGGCTGCAAATAATATAACAATAACGTTTATGCAAGTTATTCAGGTTACCGATAAACAAACCGTAAACGAATTTCACTGTCTTCACGAAACCTTGTATAAAGATGATCCCAACTGGGTTCCTCAACTCAGGGTAATGATTGAAGAAACATTCGACCCGCAAAAAAATGCCAAATTTAAAACGGGGAATGCCCGTCGCTGGATTATAAAACAGAATAAAAAATGCATTGGAAGAATTGCAGCCTTTTTTGACAAAGATTATTCTAATGGTTATGACCAGCCAACCGGAGGTTGTGGCTTTTTTGAGTGCACAAATAATAAAGAAGCAGCTTTCTTATTATTTGAAACAGCAAAAAATTGGCTCTCCCAAAATGGAATGGAAGCTATGGATGGCCCGATTAATTTTGGTGAAAATTTTTTTTACTGGGGTTTACTGTCCGATGGATTTAAGCCCCAAACTTTTGGAATGCAATATCACCCACCATACTACAAGGAGCTTTTTGAAGAATATGGATTCAAAACGTTTTACAATCAATATAGTTATTCTCTCGATATAACCAATCCCGACCTCCCCGACCGTTTTTGGAAAATTGCGGCCTGGGTAGCCCAAAAATCAGGATACACCTACCAACATTTCACATTTAAAGAACAAGACAAATTTATTCGTGATTTTATTGATATTCATCAACAAGCCTGGAGCCACCATGGGAATTACAAACCTGTTCGTTTCGAACAAATAAAAGAAATGCTTAACAGTGCAAAATTACTGCTCGACGAAGAATTTATCTGGTTTGTGTATCACAATAACGCCCCAATTGCTTTTTTTATGATGATTCCAGATTTTAACCAAATCCTAAAAAAAATAAAAACCGGGAAAATCAACTTCATAAAAATTCTGAAAATAATTTATTATCTGAAACGAAAAGTAATTACCAGATGCCGTGTAATCGTTTTAGGTGTGATACCCAAATTTCAACGTATGGGAATAGAGTCGGGAATATTTTACCAGTTAAAAAAGGTGATGCTAAAAAAACATTGGTATAACGACATGGAAATGAGCTGGGTGGGCGATTTCAACCCAAAAATGAATGCTCTTTTTAAATCGTTTGGAGCAACACAAACACTTACACACAAAACTATGCGTTTTTTATTCGACAGAAATAAAGAATTTGAAAGAGCTCCGATTATAGATTAACTATCGCATTTCCCAAATTTGAGCTACCTTCGTAAAAAACAAATGCCATGAAACTTACAGAAGTAAACGACAGCAAAAGCAGAAAACAATTTCATCAGGTTCCGCGCCTGATTTATAAAAACGACCCGAAGTGGGTTCAGCCTCTGGAAGGAATGGTTGAAGATATTTTTACCCCTGAAAAAAATAAAACATTTAAAAATGGCAAAGCTATTCGTTGGGTTCTTTCAGATGCAAAGGGAAACTTAATTGGAAGAATTGCGGCCTTTATTAACCAAAACACAGCAAATACATATGAGCAACCCACTGGTGGCTGCGGCTTTTTCGAATGTATTGATGACCAGGAAGCGGCCAATATGCTTTTTAATGCGGCAAAAAAGTGGAACAAAGAAAATGGAATGGAGGCGATGGATGGCCCGATTAATTTTGGTGAAAACTACGTAAACTGGGGTCTGCTGGTAAAAGGTTTTATGCAACAAGGGTACGGAATGCCATATAATCCACCTTATTATGAAAAATTATTTCGGAATTATGGCTTTGAAATCTATTTTGAACAATATAGTTATCATCTGGATTACACAGTTCCGTTTCCTGAACGTTTTTGGAAAATAGCAGAATGGATTGCCAAAAAACCACAGTATAATTTCAAGCATTTCGACTATAAAGAAACCGACAAATTTGTACAGGATTTTTGTACAATTTACGATGCAGCCTGGTCGTTCCACGAACATTACAAACCACTGGACCCGGATGATATTCACGATTTTATAACTTCATCAAAGGCAATACTTGATCCGGAAATGATTTGGTTTGCTTACCACGAAGAAAAACCAATTGCTTTATTTGTTATGATTCCAGATATTAACCAGATTTTAAAAAAACTCAACGGTAAATTAAATGTGCCGGGCATTATAAAATTTCTATATTACAAATGGAGCAAAACCATGACCCGGGCCCGGATAATTATTATGGGAATTGATGCAAAATACCAGCGCTCCGGTGTTGAATCAGCTATTTTCTGGCACCAGGAACAAATAATGAAAAAAAAATCGCACCAACACTATAAAGAAATTGAACTCTCCTGGGCGGGCGATTTTAATCCTAAAATTATTTCTGTTTACGAAGCCACCGGGGCCAAAAGAGCTAAAACGCATTATACCATGCGTTACTTGTTCAACAGAAGTAAGCCTTTCCAAAGAGCACCAGTAATAGGCTCCGAATCACTCAATGAAAAGGTAAAGGCAAAAACAGGCAAAAATTAACGTTAGTTTTTTGGATTATAGCGAACTATATATATCTTTGCAGGCCAAAATAAAAAGTTGTAATAACAGAAAGAATGGATTACAGTAAAAGGATGTAACCATTCAGATAAAAATAATATAAAAATGAAAAAAGGAATACATCCCGAAGATTACAGATTGGTAGCTTTCAGAGATATGTCAAACGGACATACTTTTTTTACCAAATCTACAGTTAACACCAGAGAAACTGAAGTTATCGACGGTGTTGAATACCCGCTGTTCAAAATTGAAATTTCAAATACATCACATCCTTTTTACACCGGTAAAGTAAAACTGGTTGATACAGCAGGACGTGTTGATAAATTCATGAGCCGTTACGGGAAACACATGGATAAAAGGAAAAAATAATTTATTTACTAGCATAGGAAAAACATCCGTCGTTTTGATGGATGTTTTTTTTTGTGGCAATTTGAAAAGAGTTGAATGTAAAAATTCGCTTCATCAAAAATTAGACCTATTTTTTGTATGTTATTATTTGAAAAAACAACTAATAAACATGAAAATTTGTCGGGATATGCAGATTTTTGAGATGAACAATTCCAATAAAAATGATATTACTTCTTATGGCACAACTATTGATTTACACCTCCAAACAAAATTAAATAGTCTGCACAGGACAGATTGTCATTAACTTGAAATATATGGGTAAAATAAAAAATACAGGCATTTATAACATTTTCTCGGGAGTGGTTGATAATGATTCGGATTTTATACCAATCATTGCCGATGGGGACGACAAAGAATTAAAAAACACTGAAATTCCAGATGTTCTTCCAATCCTTCCTTTGCGTAACACAGTATTATTTCCGGGAGTTGTACTTCCCATTACTGTAGGAAGGGAAAAATCTCTGCGTTTAATAAAAGATGTTTATGAAGGCGGACGCCTACTCGGCACCATCTCGCAAAAGGACTACACAGTAGATAAGCCAAAAACTACAGATTTATATACAACAGGTACAGTTGCCGAGATTCTGAAAATTCTTGAAATGCCCGATGGTTCAACATCTGTAATCATACAAGGAAGGAGAAGATACAACATTCTTGAATTTGTTAGTGAGGATCCTTATTTTAAAGCAAAAATCGAACCGCTAAACGATCTGGTTCCGGAAAGTGATAACGAATTTAATGCTATTGTAGGCTCATTAAAAGATCTGTCTATTAAAATAGCACAGTTTTCAGCCAATGTTCCGCCAGAAGCTACTTTTGCTGTTAAAAATATTGAGAATTCTACTTTCCTTATCAACTTTATTTGTTCGAACACAGATATTAATGTAACCGACAAACAAAATCTGCTCGAAATTGAAAGTATAAAAGACAGGGGTGTACAAGCCATTAGCTATTTAGTAAAGGAAGTCCAGATGCTGGAGCTAAAACAGGATATCCAGAAAAAAGTAAAAACCGACATAGACAAGCAACAGCGCGAGTATATGTTAAACCAGCAAATGAAAACCATTCAGGATGAGCTGGGCGGAAATCCGGTTGAACAGGAAATAAAAGATTTAAAAGAAAAGGCAAAAGAAAAGAAGTGGAACGAAGATGTTGCCAACTTTTTTGAGAAGGAAGTTGAAAAACTGGCAAGATTGAATCCGGCTGCAGGTGAATATTCAGTGCAGTTCACATTTTGTCAAACCCTGCTTGAACTTCCATGGAATGAGTACACTAAAGATAATTTCGACTTAAAAAACGCCAGCAAAGTTCTGGATGAAGATCATTACGGACTGGAAAAGGTAAAGGAAAGAATCCTTGAGCATCTGGCTGTACTAAAGTTAAAAAATGATATGAAATCGCCGATTCTATGTTTGTACGGCCCTCCGGGAGTTGGGAAAACTTCGCTGGGAAAATCCGTAGCCCGTGCACTCGATAGAAATTATGTGCGCGTTAGCTTGGGCGGGTTACATGATGAATCAGAAATCCGTGGGCACAGAAAAACATATATTGGGGCAATGCCTGGCCGTATTATCCAAAATATACGTAAAGCAAAATCTTCGAATCCGGTTTTTATTCTTGATGAAATAGACAAAGTTTCCAAACATTTTCACGGCGACCCGGCTTCAGCGCTGCTCGAAGTTCTTGATCCGGAACAAAATGGCGAATTCCACGACAATTATGTAGAACAGGATTATGATTTATCGAGGGTAATGTTTATTGCAACTGCAAATACGTTAAGTACGATTGCACCACCACTCCGCGACCGGCTTGAACTAATTGAAGTTAGCGGTTACCTTGTGGAAGAAAAAATTGAGATTGCCAAACGCCACCTTATTCCAAAACAACTGGAAAATCACGGGTTAACAAAAAAAGATGTTACATTTTCCAAAGAAGCTATCGAGCTGATTATCGATGGTTATACCCGCGAATCAGGGGTACGGGAGCTTGACAAAAAAATTGCGAAGGTGGTGCGCCGCATTGCTAAAAAAATTGCTTTTGAAGAAAGCTACAATAAAAAACTTACAAAAGAGGACATTAAGGAATATTTGGGAGTTACAGAATATTCAAAAGAAAAATACCAGGGAAATGATTTTGCAGGTGTTGTAACCGGTCTTGCGTGGACGGCTGTTGGTGGAGAAATTCTTTACGTGGAGACCAGCCTTAGCAAAGGAAAAGGAGCATTAACGCTTACCGGTAATCTGGGCGATGTAATGAAAGAATCGGCAATGCTTGCTCATGAATATTTAAAATCTCATGCAGAAAAACTGGATTTAACACCTGAGGTATTTACCAACTGGAACGTCCACATCCATGTTCCTGAAGGTGCTATTCCCAAAGACGGCCCTTCAGCCGGTGTTACAATGGTAACCTCGCTGGCTTCAGCTTTTACTCAACGCAAAGTAAAAAAGAATCTGGCTATGACAGGTGAAATTACACTTCGCGGAAAAGTTCTGCCGGTGGGAGGAATTAAAGAAAAGATTCTGGCAGCAAAACGGGCAGGCATTACCGAAATCATCCTTTCCGAAGAAAACCAAAAGAATCTCGAAGAAATTAAAGATATTTATTTAAAAGGACTAAAATTCCACTTTGTAAAAACAATTATGGATGTGCTTGAAATTGCACTATTAAAAACAAAAGTGGATGAGCCTGTGGTAATAAATTAATGTAATTTCGGATTGTATAATAAATAAAAAAGGAGAATGATTTTCATTCTCCTTTTTTATTACTACCTGAATAGCCTGTATGTTTTTTGCAAATCCTTTGATTTGGCAAGCGGAATAAGCTTAAATCCAAAGATGTACTGTTTGTCCAGCAGACGATACTTATCAATCGGCCGAGCATTTATCGACCACGAATCGTTTCCACCAACACCAGCCATTTTGTAACTGATATTCACCGTTAACATGTCGGCTTTCCCCATTTCATTCGGGTGTTGTGCTTCTCTGATATTTTCTGCCGTATAAGGCCAAACAGAAGTTTGCAAAGGTTCACTTCCCATAATCATAATCCCGCTTTTCTGGCTATTTGTTAACGACAACCAGCGAACTTCTGTATGATTACTGCTTTCCTGTGGTTTTACATAATTATAGTAAAAATCATCTACTGTACCAGAATATATATCCACTTCGGCAGCCCGGTTCCGGTCGGCATAATTTTCAAAAGGTCCTTTTCCGTAAAAGCTCATTTGCTGCAACTCTGTTGGTATTCCTGTTGTCATTCCAACCCTGATCGGTTCCGGCATTTGCTCCGGAATATTTAAATCAAACTGAACATCTATTTCTCCTTCACTGGTAAAATGATACGTTAATGACAACGATAAATCGTTATAACCTAAGTTAGTTTTAACAGTTGCATTTTCTTTATCAATATCCAATGATTGCAACTTAAGCATCCCCGGTAAATCCTCCCAAATCTTTAATGAATTTTGAGCTCTCCAGCCTCGTTCATCATTATCAGTAAGCGGCCGCCAAAAATAAGGTTCTAATTCCGACCGGAGCAATTCATCACCATCCTTTTTCAGTGAAACAAGCAAACCACTTGTTTTTGATATTTCGGCACTAAAAGCTTTTCCTGATATTGCAACGATTTTATCTGATTCACGAATTTCCGCACCTGTGGATTTGTTTTGATTTTGAGCCATAGCCATTGTTTGCACCGGAAACTTAAACTGTTCTTTTGCCACTTCATGTCCTGCATCAGCCCAATTTTCATCTTCTTTCAGCAGAACACTTAACCGGAGCCAGTATTCAGCATTTGCTGTTGGCTTAAAATCATTAACCGGAATCTGAATAACCTTTGCATCACCAGGATTTAAAATTAGTGATTCAATTTCCCCGGACTGAATTTCAGTAGCATCTTCTTTCAATGTCCAACTCAATTTCAATTCGGCAAGGTTAGTAAAATTGTAGCGGTTTCTGATTCTAATCAAACCTTTTTCCAAATCGACGGCAGAGAATTCAACTGGTTGCATTACATATTTCGCTTCATAAGTCTGAGGCTTGGGTTTGCGATCGGAAGATATGACCCCATTTATACAGAAATTATTACTATTTGGAGTATCACCAAAATCGCCGCCATAGGCAAAAAATTCTTTCCCATTTTCATCCTTTTTCAGAATTCCCTGGTCTATCCAATCCCAGATAAAACCACCGATAAGGTTGGGATATTTACGAATCAAATCCCAGTATTCCTGGAAGTTTCCAAGAGAATTTCCCATTGCATGCGCATATTCGCATTGCATGATCGGACGTTTTATATAAGGACTTTTCGCCATTGCTTCCAGTTGTTCGAGGTTTGCGTACATACGACTTAATACATCCACAAACTCAGGGTCAGTAGGATTCCCAATTCGTCCTAACTGACGTTCTCTGTATTCTTTGCTGCCATAAGGCACATAATCTTTATTTTCAGGTTGCCCCTGTGCCCCTTCATAATGAATAAATCTAGTAGGGTCAAAATCCTTTACCCATCCGGCAGCTCCGGCGTGATTTGGTCCTGTTCCTGATTCGTTGCCCAACGACCACGAAATAATTGCAGGATGATTTTTATCGCGCTCAACCATCCTTACAACACGATCAGCGAAAGCCATATGCCATTCAGGCTGGTTCGTTAAATATCCGGTAACACCATGAGTTTCAATATTAGCTTCATCAATTACATATAACCCGTATTTATCACACAAATCGAGGAAATATGGATCATTAGGATAGTGACAAGTACGGACTGCATTGAAATTAAATTGTTTCATCAATAGCACATCCTGAAGCATGTCGTCGCGGGTAACCGATTTTCCTCTTTGGGAATCATGGTCATGACGGTTTACACCATACAATTTGATAGCTTTTCCATTGATAAGAAGCTGTCCGTTTTTGGTTTCAACTTCCCTAAATCCGACTTTAGCAGAACGAGCTTCCACTGTGTTACCGGTTTCATCTTTTAATGTTAAAACCACGGTATATAAAACTGGTTTTTCTGCGGACCACTTTTCAGGACTGGTAATTTTCTTTTCCATTATCCCGAAATATACATTATCACGCTGAGGATATGATTCGTAAACAATACTTGAAACATCCTCCATAATCGGCTCATCCAGAACAGGCTCATTATGAGGAGAAAACAATTCTGCCTCCAATGTCCACCCTCCAATTTCCTCATCCTGAATTCTGGTAATTTTGGGTCTTATCTGTAACAAAGCATCCTGATAATTAGCATCAAAACGGGTACGGATAAAAAAGTTTTCTATTGCAATTTTAGGTTGAGCCAGCAACATCACCTCCCTGTAAATACCACTCATTCTCCAGTGATCCTGATCTTCCAGATAGCTGCCATCACTCCACCGAAAGACCTGTACCGCGAGAGTATTTTCACCTGTTTTCACAAAACTGGTTACATCGAACTCTGCGGGCAAACGGCTATCCTGGCTATATCCGACTTTCTCACCATTCACCCAAACATACATGGCTGAACTCACTCCTCCAAAATGTAATATAATCCTTTCGTTTTTCCAGTCTTCAGGCACAGTAAACTTTTTCATATAAGATCCAACAGGATTATCCCTGGTTATAAAAGGGGGTGTTGGTCTCAGCGGAGCAATTACATCAGCCATAAAATGAGCCCGCAGCTCCTGAGGTGATAATCCGTCAGGTACTTTAAAATTTTCTTTGTACCAATCCATAGGGTTTACATCTTCGGGAATTGGCGACTCAGGCACAAAAGGATAACCAGAACTTACATACATTGGAGTTCCATATCCTTTCATTTCCCAGTTTGATGGAACTTCAATTTCATCCCAGCCGGAAACATCTTTTCGATAAAAATCAAGAGGTCGGTCTTCTTCTTTTTCAACAAAATTAAATTTCCATGTCCCGTTTAGTGAAATCATTCGGGAATTTTCCCGATCACCTTTTAAAGCATCACTTCCCGATTTGTAAGAATAAGAAGTTGCCCTCCCTGGCATTTTATTTTTTGCAATAAAGGTAGGATCTTCCCATTCCGGATTTTGAGCAAAAACTGCGGTTGTGAAGAATAATAAAACAAATAAATATAACTTGTTCATTTTAAATTTGATTATTGATTTATGAATATTAATACACCTATTTTTAAAGACGTTAAAAGTAGATTATCCACCTAAACTAGTTAATTTTTTCTCCAATTTGTGTTCAACATAGATATTATCGCTGTTTCCTGTTTTATTTGAAAAAAACTATTGTTCTGAAAAATCAATGAAAAATTTTCCTTACATTGTGTTTATTAGTCCATAAAGTATAAAAAATTAAAATTAAGAACGAATGTCAAATGATGGACTTCCAAAAGTTAATTAACACCTTCACGCAACTTGTTCCATATCCTGACCTCAAAAGCACTTATCCGGGAGGAGAATGGAAAAACAGAGTCCTTCTTATTTTATTGGGAAGTTTTGTTATACTAGGTCCATTAGCATATATCCCTGCTACTTTGTATGCAATAAGGGCTGAAAATTGGTTACTATTTTCTTTAAATACTGTCTTTTTTTTGGTGTTAGTTACTACAACTATCTCTAAAAAGATGCACGCCAATATTAAAGTTCTCATCATAATTACAGCCTCTTTTTTTTTAGGGATTTTAGTTTTACTTCTCCTCGGACCATTAAGCTCTGGTTTTATATGGCTGTTTGTTTTTATTATTATCGCCAGCCTGTTTTACGGCTACAAAGGACTTCTTATTACTGAAGTGTTAAGTTGCATCTCGTTAGGCATAATGTCGATTCCCATCTATTTAGAATCAGAACTTACACCCAAACTTAATTTATTTGGTTTTGACATTTGGTTGGTTAATATCCTGCTGCTTACAACGGTAACTCTGGTAATTTCTATTCTTCTTACTGAAATTATTTTAAATATAGAAGACACACTAAAAAAAGAACAAAGAATAACCGAGCTGCTTAAAGACAATCAAAAAAATCTGGCCAGGGAAAAACAACGTGCTGAGGAAGCCGATATATTAAAATCGAAGTTTTTGTCTAATATGAGCCATGAAATCCGTACGCCGTTAAATTCAATTATGGGCTTCACCAGTTTAATGGCCGAACCCGGACTGGATGAAGTCACATTGAAAAACTTTAACGATATTATAAAAATGTCGGGTGAGCAGTTGATGAGAATTATTAATGATATTATCGATATCTCAAAAATTGAATCCAATCAATTAACAATAAATATTCAATCGATTAACGTACACAAAAATCTGAAAGAAATTATCAATATCCAGCAAAATAAAATAAACTCGTTACATAAAGATTTGATTATTCATTTAGATGTTGACCCCAAAGCTACTAATCTCTATCTGGATACCGACGAAATGCGGTTTAACCAAATTATTACTAACCTAACCGATAATTCAATAAAATACACTCAAAAAGGGGTCATAACGGTTGGTTATTATTTTACCGATTACAAGAACAAAACGGCTTTAGAGTTTTTTGTAAAAGATACCGGAAGAGGAATTCCTAAAAATGCTCTTAATAAAATTTTTGACCGTTTCTCGCAAGCGGAAAATATCGAATTTCATGAAGGAACAGGACTTGGACTTAGTATTGTTAAAGGCTTGCTTGATTTACTTGGAGGAACAATCAGAGTTGAATCAGAAATAAACAAAGGGAGCACATTCTATTTTATTTTGCCTTATAGTGGCCGAATTGTCCCGGGAACAAATAAAAACACAGAAGAACCCAATAATAAATTCCCTGATTATTCAGGAAAAACCATTTATATTGCAGAAGATGACCTGACTTCTTTCTATTATATGCAAGAAATCTTCCGACACACAAATGCCCATATTGAACATGCCGTAAATGGGAAAAAATTGCTTAATCTTATTGAAAAACAGTTACCCGACTTAATTTTGCTTGACATCAACATGCCAATAATGAATGGCTTTGAAACGATACAGGAAATCAGAACAAAACATACTGACCTAAAAGTTATTGCCCAAACAGCTTATGCCATGGCCGAAGAAAAACAAAAATGTCTTTCAATGGGCTGTAACAGTTATATTTCCAAACCGATAAAAAGAGATGAACTTTTTAAGTTAATTGATAAGTTCCTTTAGTCCACACCTCAACCTACTTCACTTTTCGGAAGACGGAATTAACCGTGCAGATAAATCCGGATCAGTCATATTTATATCAAGCGGGAACATGGGCCGGATAATTCGTTTGTAACCCAGTCGTTCCAAATCCTGATCAACTCCTCCCGGAGTAAGTGCCATAATCCAATCGGCCCGCATATCATAAAGTTCCGGTACAAGATATCCAATTTTTACAACCAGAATATCAGCTTCCCTTGGATTTAAGCCCAGAACAGTAAAATCCTTTTCGTAATGATATGGTTTACGTTTTTTAGTAACTATCACTTTTACGCTTCCTACCTGAATAACTGCCACTTTTTCGGCAGTCTGGTCATCATTATCAATAGCAACAACAGTGCCTGAAAGTTTCACTGGCGGTGCATAACGATGATCAACAATCCCTCCGGCTTCTCCTGTCACACTTCTACCTATTCCTGCTGTAACAGCTTTTTCAACCAGTTCGGGTCCGGGAATAGATGCATAAATCAAAGAAGGCCCATTTTCAGTTTTAAACTCTGGGCGTTTTAATATCTCTGTTAACGTCCAAGTGACATCTCCGGCTCCGCCTGCTGTCGGATTATCACCCATATCGCTAATAATAAACGGATGTTTTTCACTTGCCACAGCCATATCAAGGCATTCGTCGAGCTGAGCCACAGGAGCCACAAATTCAAATTCATTCCGCACATCCCAAAAACTTCGCGCGAGATATTCTGCCCCTTCTTCCACTTTTTCTTTATCATCGCCCGTCACCATAACCACACCACGGTTTCGTGGTTCATCAGCCCATGCATAGCCAATCCAGATTGCGGCATCAATTACACCTTCCTGGTCGGCCACTCCGGGCACCTTAGCATACAAACTTTTCCCCGGTTCAATACGTGTACTGGTTTTTTCCCCTGGTAATAAAACCGGCACCGGAATCCAGGCTTTGTATGCCGGTTTTCCCTTTCCACTCTCCAACCTGTCCAACAAATTTTCCAGAGCTCTTTGTTTCGACTCAAGTGCATCTTCGTGCGGAGCCATACGATAACAGGTTATCAGATCCGTATTTTTTGCCAGCCGTTCGCTTACATTTCCATGTAAGTCCATAGAGGTTGAAATTATGGGATCCTTCCCTACTACTTCTCTTATTTTCACAATAAAATCACCTTCCGGATCATCCAACCCAACTACACTCATAGCTCCGTGAATGTCAAAAAATATACCATCATAAGGAAGATTCTTCTTTAACATTGCCAATGTTTCATTTACCAGGCTGTCGTATGCTTCACGAGCAACAATACCTCCCGGAATGGCATGCCCGCGCAATGTTGGAATCCAATCGGCTCGCTTCCGGTCCGGTGCATCTTCTGCTAAAAAAGGGTAATAAGAAAATATGTCCTCCCCTCTCCGCACACGAAAAGCATCAGCATATGTAACTGCAGGAGAAAAAGTACTCGACTCAATAGCCAAACCACAAATAGCAACACGCGGGAGCTCTCCTTTTCTTTTATTTCCAGACTGATTTTTATTACCTGAATTACAGGCTGAAAGAAACAAAAAAGACAAGAAAACAACGACGGGAAATATTCTGTTCATATGAAATTTTTTTATCAGTTATGAAATTTGAACAATAAAGATAAAAAGGTTTTTCGGGGTATACAGATGAAATATCATTAAAAATAAGCAATTGGCTATATCGCCAGGAATTTTATTTGCTCTTAATATTACAAAGCTTTTTCAAAATCATCACGCACTCAACAATATATCTATTTTCAAAAAAAATCGTAGACAATACATATTTTAATTAATATGAAATTTTTTATAAATCCCAATGCCACAAAATTTAATGAATCTATAAAAAATCTCTCAAGATTCATTCCATATCCCAACATAGGGAAAACAGAATCTTTTGCAGAATGGAAGAACCGGCTTTTATTCTTTCTGTTAGTGGCCATGGTAGTTTTAGGTACAGTAGCATATCTTCCGAGTGTTGTCCTTTCAATTAAAGAAAAGTTGTGGTCGGTTGCGGTACTTGATTCACTGGTTTACATTGCTGTTCTTTTTACCGCATTTTCAAAAAGGTTATCAGCCAAACTTAAAATTATTAGTATTATAATAATCTTCTATATACTGGGGGTTGCTCTTCTTTTATTTTTAGGGAAAAATGGAGCCGGATTTAACTGGTTATTTATGTCTCCCGTTCTTATCAGTTTTTTCTATGGAAAAAAAGGAGCGCTAAGAGCCACTCTTCTAAACATTGGAATACTCGCGTTGTTAACTCTCCCCGTTTACTTTAATATCAATCAGTTTGGTTTTATAGGTCAGTATGGTATTGATGGATGGATAATAAACTCCATCAACTTTATAATTATTTGTTCGCTTATCTCTTTCGGGCTTGCCATTATTATTTCCAACATCGACAGTTCACTTCAAAAAGAAAAAGAGTTATCTCTGTTACTAAAAGACAATAAGGATAAACTCGTGACAGAAAAAAACAGAGCGGAAGAATCGGATCGGTTAAAATCTACATTTCTGGCGAACATGAGCCATGAAATCCGGACACCTATGAATTCTATTCTTGGTTTTTCGGGACTCTTGACTGAGCCTGGACTCTCTCAAGAAAAAGCGCAACAATACAACCACTTGATTCAAGTTGCCGGAGAACAACTCATCCACATCATTGATGATATTATTGATATCTCAAAAATAGAACTAAACCAAATGAAGATAAATTTGGGCCCGGTAAAAATTTACAACTGCTTAAAGGAAATTGCAGATGCACAACAAAACAAAATAAAATCACAAAAAAAAGATTTGACACTGGAACTGAATGTTGCCGAAAAATACCACAACATAATAATTGAATCCGATGAAACCCGATTTAGACAAATAGTAAATAACCTGGTTGGAAATGCAATAGAATACACTGAAAGCGGATTGGTTATATTTGGATTTACCATTCCATCATCGAAAAACGAAGAACTAATCGAATTCTTTGTAAAAGATACCGGGCGGGGAATTCCTCAGGAGGCACAAAAAAAAATTTTCGACCGGTTTACTCAGGCTGGCGATTTGGAATTCAAAAAGGGAACAGGCCTTGGGCTTAGCATCACAAAAGGTCTTCTGGACCTTCTGGGAGGTACTATCCGGTTGCAATCGGAACCCAATATTGGTAGTGAATTTTATTTTACCTTACCATACGTTAAAACCGTCGATTAAACTGCATCAAGCCGATTTTGCAGCCAATTACCCAAACACTTGTGCCACAGCAGAGGAGATCCCCCAATATATAACAATGCAATTTGATGCTTATATTACAAAAACTGTAAAAAAGGAAGAATTCTTTCATTTGCTAAATTTGTTTCTCACCCAAAACAAATAACGGGATGACCATCAACCATCTATAAAAATGGGGAAAGATGGCTCTCTCATTGTACAGAAATATCACAACATTCCCGGAATATGTTCATGCTACTCCAATATTACTTTGCATTTGTTCAAAACAATGAAACGGAGATAAACCAAATTTCACTATTTTAGATGTTCATAAAATCATCAACGATGAACTTATTTCTCCAACTTGGTACCTCTATTGTTGTTCTGGCTCTTGTATTTTATTCAGTTGCCATTATTACTGAACAGCGCAAAAAGAAAATACATAAAATGGTATTGTTATTTCTAACGCTGGGAGTTTGCCTCGATATTAGTGCTACCACATTTATGGTTCTCGGCTCATCCAAAGGAGGTTTTACATTTCACGGAATACTCGGATATTCCTCGCTGGCGGCAATGTTTACAGATGCTGTACTTATCTGGCACCAACGGTTAAAAAATGGAACCAACGCCCCGGTTCCCCGTAACCTTCATCTTTACTCGCGATATGCATATCTTTGGTGGATTATTTCTTTTATTACCGGTGGATTACTGGTCGCATTCCGGTAACCTGATTTCTTAAATACGGATATGCCGCTTTTACAGTATCAATTTTAAATCCCATCAAGAAAAACAACTGATATTGTTGTACAATTCCGGTAATCAACATATAACTTTTCGACAAAAAAACCATCTACCTCAAATTACAATATGAAATTTTCCAAACACAATTAATATCAATATGAAATTGAAACTCACAAAAAATGCTTCACCCTGCCAAAATAATCATTTACGCTTGTAAAACTGTTATTCGTCGATTGAATGTAACTTTTTAAAAAATTATAACGTCTTTTGTATAAACGATTGAAAAAGAGATAACAGAAAACAACCTGTGAGCAACTTTCGTTTACCATTAACCTAACCGGAAAAACGGCGAACTGAAAGTTGTTCCTTTTACTTTAAGCAATTATTAACCGAAGCAAAACACATTATAATCTGTGGCTTCAAAAACAAAGTATGTCATGAAAACAAAACAATTCGCAATGATGTTATTGGCCGTTGCATTAACTCTTGGAGCAACTGCCACAAAAATTCCCAAAATGAACATCGTATCACTTGATGATTCAAGAGCATTGATTACGGCAGAGACTGATTCCAAAGTACCATCTGAAATATCGATTGCTACTGAAAATGGCAGGATAGTATATTATAAACGAAGCAAAGCAGCGGCTGTATTTAAATCAGTATTCGATTTATCGAAACTGGAAAACGGAATTTACACTGTTAAAATTACAACAGGAAATGCATCCGCCATTCGCGAAGTAAAAGTAAACAATGGTGAAGTTAAGGTAACAGCCATGAAAACACAGATTGAACCGTACTTTGCTTGCGATGGGGATCTGCTCAAGGTATCCTACCTCAATTTTGGGGGAGACGATATTTCGCTGCTTATTTACAATGGCAGTCAATTGGTATTTGAGTCTGGGATTGGCACACAGTTTAATATCCAAAAAGGTTTTGATATTTCACGCTTAGTGAGGGGAAATTATGAAGTTGTACTGGCCGGGACCAGTGAAGATTTTAATTACCGGATAAGCCGGTAATCTTTTTCCATAAGTTTTAAGTTTAAGCCATTGCAGAGTGCAGTGGCTTTTTTTATGAAAAAATATTCCTCTCCGCTATGGTGAAAAATACACAAAGAAAGTTACCTTTTGTTTAGCTCCATCCGCGTATGATGCAACTCCATATTTAGTTTAGTGTAACGTTCCAGCGCGTTTTTCTTATGAACCTCAAACTCTTCTTTTAATTCATTATAATCCTTTTTTGTACGATGGGTAACTTTATTACTCCTTTTGTAAAGCAGAAAAACAATACCGACAAATACAAGAAGCCCCAAAATTATCAACGACATAATAAGCGTGTAAATACTTTTTTCAACGTTCATCCCAAAAACACTTATTGCATTTTGGTTTTTTACGCTGGTATCCAACTCTTTCTTTGCATTTTGCAATTGCTGATTTGCCGAATTTAATTCATTTTGAAGTGAGTTTACTGCACCCGCTTTTTGGGTTATTTCGTTTTCCAGAACAGTTACAGAATCAGTTAATGCTGTATAAAACTCATTTAATTGCTTCTCATTTAAAAAATAACTACCATTCCAGAAATTCAGATTTTCTTTAAATACACTGTATTGCTGCTCAAGGGTTTTCTCGCTTTTCCATGCGTTAATATCTTTGGCAAAAGAAGAAGCAAACATGGTTAACAGCGCAATTGAAAGTAAAATATATTTTTTCATCTGTTATATAATTTTGATGAATAATAATCCTGTTCGTTTTAAAACTATAAAAAACTGTTACATCTGTCAACGAGTAAGTGATATTTTGTTGTATTTCTTAAAGAACAATATCAATACTCTGAAAAATCCTGCGTTTAGTACGTCCTTAAAAATAGAAAACATTAAAAAGATAAAAATATTGCTTTTGATTGTTTCTTCAAAACTCTACGATTCGTAAAATATACAATTTCAGACAAAAGCATCTCAACAAATCATCTTCAGAGCAAATACAATATTGCGGCATAATTAAAAAAATAACAGTTATTAATTTATCTTTTTGTAATCATCCTCTGGCAGATAACCATTTTGTATCCAGATGACAATTAATTACATTTGATAAAAAGATTTGTGATATGGAGCTTGATAAAAACAAGGAACCTGAAAAAAAGAAAGATACTTTCCAGGAAAAAACAGATCAATGGATAGACAAGGCTGAAGAGTTTATTGATGATACCTCTGAAAAAATATACAAAAGCGATGCGTACCGAAAAGCCGATAAGACAATGGAAAAGGCCACAAAAAGCATTTTCCGGAAAGCCGGAAAACTATGGGGAAAATCGGGAAGGTATTTTAACAAAGGCCGGGAAGAAAATACAAAATAATTCAGAATAGAAAATAACATCAAGGATGCCCTCTTTTTCTCCTCCTTTCGGGAGAAGTAACCGGGTACGCGAAGGGGGATAAAACTCATAAAAATTAAAATTATTTGAATTATATTCTCTATACAAATTTACAATGAAGAGTCGGCGGATTGCTTTGTTGTGTATGTCAGCCATTGTTTAAAGTAAAAAAACAAATAGGAAGTTTAAAAATCTCCCTTTTCGACTCTGCTCCGGATGATAGTTTAAAGTTAGCAAAGAAAGCCACAAGTGGGAGAATAAAAGGATGAAAAAGGGAGGCTGTAACTGGTCCTTATCTATTAAAGAATATGTGCAGACGACCTCAAAACAGACAAAAAGTAGAAGCAAGGGTTGGTAACGTGCCCCAATCAATACATTGTTTTGTTCTTGTTATCAATTTAAGTATTGATTGATGAACCAAAAATCCATATCTATGGTTACATACATTTATAATACCCTCTGTTTCACAAAAATGAAAAGCAGGGTAGAAAAAGGAAGTTGAACAACTAAATCAAAATTTACCATGGAAAATGAAAAGAATTTTGTCGCGATAAACACTATTGATGCCAACCCGGAATACATTGAACGTTTTGAAATGCTGTTTAAAACCCGTGCCCGTGCAATCGACCGGATGGAAGGTTTCCAGTCGATGCAAGTGCTTAAACCCACCAACTCCAAAGACGGTTATCTCGTTGTAAGTTTCTGGGATTCGGAAGAACATTTCAGAAAATGGACCAACTCGCCGGAATTTATGGAAGGTCACAAACGCGGATTTAATGATCTGGCAGAAGCCCGCGAAAAAGGAGAAAAACCACCTATGAAATCGACCTTCAGAACCTACACAGTTTTAGCCAGATAAATCGGGACACCCTTTTTCTTATCTTTAGAAAGCAAAGAAGCCAAACCTTTGATTCCATTTATTTTAATGCATTGGGATTCTGTATTCGGATAGCAACACCACCGGGCAAATTTTGCCGCCTTGAAGGAGGCGAAACGAGTGCCAATAATAACTATTACAAAAACAGAAAAGAATAAACATTCTGAATTAAAGCTTTTGCTGCACATTAGAAAAACCGGATTTGCGATGTAAAGAAAGTTACTATATTTGCGGCATTATTAACGACGTGTTCTTGATAACCACGTAAAAAACAAGAGATATGAAAAATAAAGTTTCTGTTTTATTTATGCTGGCAGGCATATTATTCGCAACCTGTCTTCTTATTTCCAACATTCTTGCTTCAAAAATTATGATGATTGGCCCGTGGTCGGCACCGGCAGGAGTTTTGATTTTTCCACTTGCATATATCATTAACGATGTAATTGCAGAGGTTTGGGGCTATCGGAAAGCACGGCTGATTATTTGGGCAGGGTTTGGAGTAAATGTGCTCGCTGTGTTGTTTTTTAGTATTGGCATTGCGGTTACAGCAGCCCCTTTTTATGACGGACAGGCAGCTTTCACTGCTGTTTTGGGCAATACCCCCCGAATTGTTGCAGCAAGTTTACTGGCTTACCTTTTGGGGTCGTTTCTGAATGCGTATGTAATGAGCAAGTTCAAAGTACTCACCCAGGGGAAAGGATTTTCACTCCGGGCAGTGGTTTCAACTCTCGCAGGTGAGGGAATTGACTCATTGATTTTTATTTCCGTGGCTTTTGCCGGTCTTTTCCCAGGAAAAGTTTTATTAGGAATGATTGTCACTCAGGCATTAATAAAAACGTTATACGAAATTGCAGTTCTGCCACTCACCATTCTGGTAGTTAAAAAAGTAAAACAACTGGAAGGAGAAGATACTTTTGACTACTCTGTTTCATACAACCCGTTTCGGTTAAAACAGATTTAACCCAACAGATAAGGGTTCCGCTTATTGTAAAATCTAAAATAGAATTTTGTTATGAATAATGATGCATTGGTCGTTTTTTCAGGTGGACAGGATTCGACAACCTGTTTATTCTGGGCAAAAAAACATTTTAATAAAGTGTACTCTGTTAGTTTTGATTACGGACAACGACACCGTAATGAGTTGGAAGCAGCAGCAAAAATTGCAGAGCAGGCAGAAGTCCCTTTCCAGGTTTTGAAAATTGATTTATTATCGCAATTGACCTCCAATGCACTTACATCTCAGCAAATGGTGGTGGAAAAAACAAAACCGGATGATCGCCCTCCCAATACTCTTGTGGAAGGAAGAAATATGTTATTCCTGACCTATGCTGCAATTTTAGCGAAATCAATTGACGTTCATCATTTGGTTACCGGAGTTGGACAGGCCGATTTTAGCGGTTATCCTGATTGCAGGAACGATTTTATCGTATCGCTTAACCAAACATTGAATCTCTCTATGGACTATCCATATACCATTCATACTCCTCTGATGTGGAAAGACAAAACAGAAATTTGGCAACTTGCAGATGAACTTGAAGTGTTCGAGATTGTAAAAAATGAAACCGTTACCTGCTACAACGGGATAAAAGGATCGGGGTGTGGTGAATGCCCTGCCTGCTTTTTACGTAAAAGGGGACTGGAAAATTACCTGGCAACAAGAAAAAATAATACTTTAACAAAACACAAGATATGAGCGAACTAAAACATTTAGGCAAAAACACGGATTATATTTTTGATTATACCCCTGAAGTACTGGAAACTTTTGATAACAAACACCCTGAAAACGATACCTGGGTAAAATTTAACAATCCCGAATTTACAAGTTTGTGCCCTATTACCGGACAACCCGATTATGCAACCGTATATCTGGCTTATATTCCCGAAGAAAAACTAGTGGAAAGCAAAAGCCTGAAATTATACTTCTTTAGTTTCAGAAACCACGGCGCTTTTCATGAAGATTGTATCAACATTATTATGAAAGATCTGATTCAGTTGCTGCAACCTAAATATATTGAAGTTTGGGGAAAATTTCTGCCACGTGGCGGATTAAGCATCGACCCGTATTGCAACTACGGAAAACCAGGAACCAAATACGAAGAGATGGCCTGGTTCAGAATGAAAAATCATGAACTTAGCCCGGAAAAAGTAGATAACAGATAATCAATCACATTAATAACCAGGCATTCCGTAAAGGGGATGCATTTTGTTTTCGAGGAAATAACATTTAAGGGATGAATGATAACCGGATTTTATCGTTTATTCAATTCTGACGACTCTTCGTTTCCGGGTCAATCGCTGCAATCATATTATTAAAACATTTCTGAATTTGCCGGTTTTGTTTTAGTTTTCCGGCCACCTCCGGATAAATATATCTCTGTCTGTTTATAAAATTACTTATGATCAACGATTTTAGCGGCGAGAACTTGTTTAAATCATCGGTAAGTATTTTCTGAACTGCAAATTTTTTCAGTTGACCATGTTCATCAGCACTTTGTAATAATAAAGCCAGTTCTCCCGGTGAAATGTGGTCAATACCTGCCAGTTTGGATTTCAGCACATCCGGTGACATTTTATTATCTGATTTATTCTTCGTTAAAATCTGATTTACTGAGTCTACCTTGTTCCACAGGGTAAAGCAGGTAAAGGCGGCTCCGCTAACCATTGTTTCGGTTGACAAATGTATCGTAGCTCCACTCGCAGCATCAGGTGTCTCCTCAGAAGAATTGTTATGTTTCACCAAATCTTTTTTATCCAGCTTTCCCAGTTTTGAATCCGGGTGATTTAGCAACGTATATAATTGAAAATATTCAAACGGGCTAAATTCCTTATGTCCGGCCTTTGTTAGCGGATGATTTTGGGGAATTTGGAATCCTAAAAAACTTCCTGAAAAATCCCAGTACAGGGTAAGCTGAACCGGGTAACAAACCTGTGTTTCACACACTTCTGCATAAATATTACTAAAATAAAACAGTGGCTCCCCCGAATTATCTGAGACCAACATAAGTGTATCAGAACCATCCTCTGAGCTTTGCAACAGCACTGCCATTACGTCCCCCGTATAAAAAGGGAAGTGATATTCTTCCTGTTGACTTTGTGCATACCAGTTATTCTCTGCCAGCAGTAAAGGGAAGAAACAAAGTGCTATGAGAATTTTCACTGGCATTACAATGCATTTAAGAATTTGAGCAAAGCATCTCTTTCGTTTTTATTTAGCGCCTTAAAATCCTCTTTTGATTTTTTTGCTTCGCCATCGTGCCACAAAATAGCTTCCGTAATATTTCGTGCCCTACCATCATGCAAAAGTGTTGTATGTCCGCTAGTGACACTTGTAAGGCCGAGCCCCCATAACGGACGGGTTTTCCATTCCTGTCCGTCGGCATCATATTCAGGCCGGTTATCTGCCAGGCCCTCTCCCATATCGTGTAAAAGCATATCGGTATAAGGGTAAATTTTTTGTCCACTCACTTCCGGAACCCCATTGAGAGTGCCGGTTGTAAATGAAGGAACATGGCAAGAGGCACAATTTATCTGTTCAAATAATTTCCGCCCTTTAATTACCTGCGGATCGTCAAAATTTCGCCCGGCTGGAACACCTAACGTTTGGGAATAAAAGGTAACATCTTCCAGGGTTTTCATATCTATTTCGGTGCTATCGGCAGCTGAATTATTTCCGTTTGATTGCCCGAATGAACTTTCGACAGGTCTCACCGGGTTTGTAATACCCATATCTTCATTATAAGCGCCTGCACTTTGAACAAGAACACTTGGAGCCCCGCCTTTCCAGCCAAAACGCCCCAGCGCCATTCTTTTATTTGCCGGATCCCAAACATAATTTGGTCTCCCAGAAATACTATCGCCATCAGCGTCGTTTTCATCAGCATAAGAAAGAATTGCAGATTCAGGAATTGCTTCAAGTAAACCAAGTCCAAAAACAGGCATTGCAATACGTGGCGAGATCATCACATCTCCCGGTAATGTTGTATATGGATTTTCAATTGAATAAACTGGCTTCTTCAGAATAATTTCTGTTCCATCATCAAATATCTCAACCACGTTTTCATATGTAACATTTAGTGTTGCTTCCTTTTTGTAACCATAAACAGATTGATGCTGTAACTGAGTACCAAATCCGGGAACCGGAGCAGGTCCGTTGTGTTCATCGGTTCCGGGAACACTAATTTTAAAAAAGAATCCACTCATTTCATTTATATCCAGCGGATATCCTGCCCTTCCGTCGCTTATATGACACCCAACACAGGAGCTGTTATTAAAAATAGGTCCCAGTCCTGCATTTACCGGGGAACTGCCCGATACAAAAATTGCTTCAAAAGCCAAATCCCCATCCAAATGTTTTTCGAGGTTTTCAGCTGATAAATTGGGAGCCGGCGTTGAAAATGCTTTACTGCTTTGCATATATATCGTTGTTTCACCACCAGCTTTTTCACCTTCCACTTTTTGTGGCGTATCCGATTCTGATATACACCCCCCAAAAAAAATAAAAATAATAAGTAATAAGCTTCTGACCTTATTCTTTCTTAACCTGCAAATCCTCTCCATTTCTTCATTTTTAATTCAACCAGACCAGCAACTGAGAGGGTCATCTTAATTATTTTGCGCCCCCTGATTAATCCATACTTTAATAATATTTACTTGCGTTTGCGAGACTACTCCTTCCTCTGGATGCCCTGTTTCTAGCTGATGTATCAATAAACTTTCACTCGCATTTCCGGGGACTATAAATTCGCCATCAATTAACTGGCTATAACTGTAAGCAGCTCTTAAATCGGGCGCCTGCCTCCCTCCGTAATGACAAGCAGTACAGGTGTTATCAAAAAAAGGAGCTATCTGTGATGAAAAAGATACAGCAGTATCTTCCTCATCATCAGATTTACTACATGCAATTGTAAAAACAATTACTATCAGACCAATAAAATATTTCAAATTTCTTGTGTTCAATTTAAATAGATTTACAAAATGCTACCAATGCATCGCGTTGCTCTTTGGAAAGATTACGGAAAAACTCACGGGAATCTTTACCTTCTCCAAAATGCCACAATATGGCTTCTTCAAAATCTCTGGCACGAAGGTCGTGGAACATATCGCTATGATTAGCAGCTTTCTCCATCAAGCCGCGGCCCCATAATGGCGGAGTACGATAGGTTTGAAATCTTCCTTTATTTTCAACTCCCATATCGTGCATTAAAAGATCGGTATATGGCCATATTTTCTGATTGGAATATTCAGGAATATAAGCGTACTCGCTGGTTGTCCACGAAGGTTTGTGGCATTCAGCACATTTGCCTTCATAAAACAAATTCTTACCTTCTTTTACAATTTCATCGTCCAGATTGCGTGCTGCAGGTACAGCCAGACCGCGGTGCCAAATCATAAAATCGGCTAAATCATCCGCAGATAATTCTGCTTCCTGAGTTCGGCGTAAGCCCGTGGTATCAATTCCCAGTTCGTACTGTTTTTCAATCCATTCTTCGGTTAAATACAAATTAGGCCGGTCTTCGCGTGTGATATTTGAAATACTGTAAAGAGCATTATATCCGGGACCATTTTGTAAAGTCGCCCGGGAGCAGTGCCAGGTAAATTTTCCTAAATGCTGCTGTCCGTCAAATGCTTCAGTTATCCATGGTCCGTGCTGTCCTTTTATTGGGCCTTCCATCGTTTGTTGACGTTGATATTCTGAAATAATATCGTCGTCGGCTATTGCATCAAGCAAACCTGTTCCGTAGATTCCAATGGTAGCTTCTACTGAAACCTGGTAATCATGAGGTAAATCCATAATGCAGTCTACCATTTCAGCAGTAGGATAAGTTAAAGAACCTTCGGTACTTTTACCAGCATTATACGGTGTTCCGTCAGGATATTTATTTCCATATTCATCAACAAATTCGTTCCAGGTAATGATAACATCTTTTGCTGGTGGAATATATGGATCAACAGAATGAATCTGCAACATTACAGTAAATCCTTTCACGATAGAACCATCAGGATTATGAACAAAGGCAGTATATCCGTTTCCATAATCCGTTGAAAGCCTGTCTACCCTTTTAGCTCTGCCATAACCGGGATGACATGAGATACAAGCTGATTTTATATAAACCGGCCCCAATCCACTGTATGGGGTTCCGCTTCCGGTAACAAAATTATTTTCAAAAAATGTTTCTCCATTTAAAAACGCTGCGTCATCAGTAATGGCAGGAGCAGGCTGTTCAAAACAGCGCGATGTTTCATTAAAAACAGTTCCTGCCAATCCACCGGAGTAATACTCCTCAGAAAGTTCGGCATCGGTATCCGGATCGTCATCATGAAGCTGTTCTTCAGTACAGGCGACAACAAACAGTATTGTTACGAAAATCGCTGCTATTGTCAGTACTTCGATATTTTTCTTAATACCTAATTTCATAATAATATTTGATAAGTTGATTTTTGGTTTTTGGCTTTATAAAATGTCTTTAATCTTTTTCAAAGAATTAAAGAGAGCATTACACGCGTCAATTGCAGCATCAGTAGCTTCCGTGTTTGATAAATTATTTCTGAAGGGTTCCCCAATGGCGGCAATTTTTTCAATCGCGACAGAAATATTTGTTTTAATTTCAGTGTCAAGAGTTTCATCTTTTCCTTTTACAAAATCGGAAAGGCTTGCATTTCTATCGCTTTCAACTACGCCGCCCAAATAAACGTTTTCGATGCTTTTGATGTTGTTCTGAAAATCGGTTAACGAATTCCAACTATACCATGATTCTACGTCCAGTACATTTCCCGATTCTACCGGGTCGGCAATTTTGGCATTTCCTACTTCATCTGCAATATCCATTGCTCCCTGAACCATTTCTTCCAGAGCTGCAGTTTGTGAAGCATACCGGCTCCCTGCAAGTCCTGCATTTATCATCTCTTCACCAAAAGCATTTCCCGTTTCAATTTCAGCACTTTCAAGAATAGCCTGTTTTTCGTTGGAAATATTTTCACTTCCGGCCCACCAAGCTTCCAGTGTAATACAATCTTCTGCTAATATCTGAGCAACAGCTTCCAGGTAGGTCCGTTCTGACGCAGTAATTTCAGCTCCGCTACGGGCTTCTCCATCGCGGAATAACAAATATTCTACCGCGTGAAATCCACGCAATGAAGCTCCCAGATTATTTCGAACATAATCAGAACTCATTTCCACGTTACCATCTTCAACATCGGCGAGTACCTGATCGAGCTGGTCTTTGTCGAGTGGCCAGGAGTCAAGTAAAGGATCAAGGTTATTGAAAGCTGCCGGCCCATATAAAAAAGCTTCACTTTTTTCCCAGTATTCCCGGGTACCCTTCCATGCCTCAGCAGCTGCCGAAACCTCTGTGTCAGCTATTTCTCCGCTAAAGTCATTTACCGCACCAACAAGCGATATTGCATTATCAGCCATCGATTTATAAGTTTCTATTACGGTTTTATTTGTATAGTCACTGATAATCATTGTGATTGCTTCATCCCGATCATCAGGATTTATAACTTCGTCGTCATCGTCGCAAGACGAAATCATAAAAGTTAAACTGCTCAGAATTAAAAAATAATAAATAAGTTTTTTCATGACAATATATTTTAATTAGTTAAACATCCCGGAAAAAACAATCCCAAGACTAAAGGTATTTTCCTGATTATAAGGCTTATCAAAATTCCTCATGCTGTATTCTGCTTTTATAGCGATTTGTGGCATTGGGAAATAATTAAAGCCAGCAGCGTATATATTTCGTTTATACCTCGCATCAGCCAACATCCCGTCAACTGTTTTTTGCATTGAATTGTAGTAGGTATAATGAAGGAATAGATATAATTTATCATCTTGCTTCGGGAAGAATGAAAATAAATTATACCCCGCTTCTGCCATAAACGACATAGCATTTTTTGCTACATCAGTATGTGGAGAAGGAGCTGCAGACGGTAAATTTTTATTGATTTTAGAGATTTCCATCGACTCCCCGAGATTACCGTAAACAAGATTTGTTCGGGCAACAACATTTTGTGCATTATACTCTGCATCAAAGGCTCCGATCAAAACAGTTCCCTTTAATCCTTCGTAACGATCTGCTTTTAGACTGTTTCCGGCACTGTTTCCGGCATAACCACTTACCGCCCAGCGCAATCCGTTTATCGAATAATTATCGATTCGAAGAACACCTGCCATACTCGATGCCAGTTTATATTCGTAAGGGGATACACTTCCGCCGTTTATCCAATTGGCGGAGCCAAATGCATCAACATCAAGCCCGTTTACGAACTGGAGTTCGTATCTCCACATCCGCAATCGTCCATATATACTGATTCCGTTTTCGTGCCATGTTTGAGGAAGAATCGTACTTTCACCTTCAGGACGCAGCACTGTAAAATATTCAACAGGTAAATGTTTATTGTTTATTCCCCCCACCGGAACTACAATATGGCCTGCCCTAATATTGAACAAAGAACTAAAGCTTTTTTCAATCCAGAATTGTTCGAGAACCAATTCTCCGCCTTTCTCTACCTCTTGTTCATATTCACCAAATTCTTCTGCTTCTATCTCCATTTCTGAGCCTACACCTCCATGCTCAAATTCAATTTCGCTACCAAATTTCCATCCCTGACCAAAATTATAGTCTATGAAAAAAACCAAATGCGGAACATCGGTTTGCCCCCTGCTTTCTTTTTCTGTAAAATTTCCGGGATATGTGTAACGGTTAAAATCGGCACTGTAATCAAAGTGCTGATAAGTGATTTCACCATAGCCACCTAAGGTTAGACGCTTATTATTTCCATCTGTATTCTGTGCAAGACTATAACAAGCAAAAAGAAAGGTAAATAAAAAGAATAAAGAAGTAGATTTTATCATAACTCTGTTTCAATAAATTTCAGAGAGCGAAAGTAGAGAATGTCGGAGTGTGATAAAATCCTCATTTATTATGAAAAGTAAACCTTCTGTAGTAAATTCTTAGAGGTATCTCATGGGGAACACGTCAATTGTTAAACTTCATTTTTAAAATCTATGTATTTAAGATTAAAGACCGAAATCCGGAAACCGATTTATAAGTCTCCAATAGTTCAGGGAAGAAAAAAAGAACGGCTGACCTCAAATAAATTTCTAAAATGAAATACTTAAATAATGATTATTAATAAATGATAATTCCCTATTTTTACTTCATGAAGATTGCTGTTATCGACCTTGGAACCAACACCTGCAACTTACTTGTCGCTGAAGTGAATTCGACAGAGTACCACATTCTGCACCAAAGTAAACAATTGGTTCGATTGGGCGATGATAAAATTAAAACAAATGAAATTAGCCCTGAAGCTATAGAAAGGGTTCTTCAATCATTCTCCAAACACCATGAAATTATTGCAAATTTCAACGTAGATAAAATTCGTGTAATTGCAACTTCAGCCGTCCGTTCGGCAACAAATAAAGTTGATCTTTTAGAGCAGTTGGGTGAAAAAACCGGGTGTGTAGTTAAAGTTGTTTCAGGCGAAAAAGAGGCTGAACTGATATTTAACGGCGTTCTGCTTGCCCTGAACGATTTTTATGAACCGGCGGTTATTCTGGATATTGGGGGAGGCAGTAACGAGGTAATTGTTATGAAAGACAAACAAATGCTGTGGAAGGAAAGCCAGGCAACCGGAATGTCTCGTATAATCAATCACTTCACCATTTCGGATCCAATCTTACCTGCTGAGATTGAAGAGCTCCAAAAGTATTTCTCGGAAAAACACAAAAATGCGTTTGAGAGCTGTATTTCAGAAAATGTAAAAACACTTATTGGATGCTCAGGAGCGTTTGATACCATTGCTGATATTATTGATCAGGTAAATCCGGGTGAGAAACAGCGTACTACCCAACCAATTACAATGGATGATTTTTACTGTGTTTATAATAAAATTATCCATTCCTCACGCGATGAAAGACTTGTTATGAAAGGGATGGACATGGTTAGAATTGAATTGATTGTTCCGGCTGTTATTCTTATTGAACAACTGATTTCGAATGCCCACATAGAAAAAATTATTCAAACCGATTTTGCACTTCGTGAAGGAATATTATATGAAATGATGGACAAGAATATTTTAATTCAGAAAAATTTGTCCCCTGAGTAATCCATCAGTTACCAAAAAAATCATCATAAATAGGTAGAGGAAATTCAGTTTGTAAAAAGCCGGTCGTACTTTGAATTCTTTTTGTATAAATACCGCCATGGATAATGACGAAAGAAGATAAAATGTATAAAACAACAACAAAAAGATTAATAAACGACTGCTGAATACAAAAAATATTACCAGTAATGCTGATGCGATTGTTGTTAAAATCCAGGTATAGGTTATTCTTTTTATTTGAACTTCACTAAAAATTTGATTCAGACTCGGAAGGTTCGCCATTTTGTACTGGTCGCCAAACATAAGCAGCAAAAGCCAGAAATGAGGAATTTGACCGATAAAGAAAAAAATAGAAACCAATAAGATTATTTCAGAGGTTAAGCTGCCACCAGCCCCGGCCCAACCAATCATTGGAGGTATTGCCCCAACAAAAGATCCAGGAATTACAGCAAAAGCAGTCTTCTTCTTTAGCGGGGTATAAATTCCATTATAAAAAAGGAATGTTATCCAGCTAAGCACAAGTGCAATGAGAGGAGCAGTAGAAAGAAGAATTAAAGAACCCGCAAAAGCATATAAAATCGCAATAAACAAGCCTGTTGACGGGCTTATTCTTCCATCCGGAATCGGACGATTTTTAGTCCGGGGCATTAAGGCATCTGTTTTTCGTTCCTGCCAGTGGTTAAAAGCTCCTGAGCTGCACGACATAAAAAATACACCTGTTGTAATGGCCCATCCCAAACCGTCTAAAACTCCGGTGAAAAGTACATAACCCGTTAATGCTGATAAAGCAACAGAGATAGAAATTCTTACTTTTCCAAGCTCCAGTATATCTTTTAAAGAAGTTTTCAATGTATTATTCCAATGTTTTTAAATATTCTATAATATTTGCAACGTCATCATCCGAAAGCTGACCTTCATAAGACAACATCAATCCTTTATTAAAACCGTCAACTACATCGGCATTCGGATCGTAGATCGAGCGCCTGATATACTCTTCGTCCACCGTAACCTGTCTTTTATTGCCACTGGTAACAACAGTTTGTTCTTCTCCCCAAATTCCTTTAAAACTTGGCCCTACAAGTTTTGAACCATCCGTTGAGTGGCAAGCAAAACACCCAATATTCTGCATGATTCTTCTTCCTGTTGCAGTAGGCGATTCAACTTCTGCTGCAGAAGCAACCATTGTGGTATCAGCCAACCAACTTGTAAACATACTGTCTTCCATTACTTTCACAGATGTGTACATATATGAGTGCTGAAGTCCGCAATATTCTGCACAAAACAGTTCATATTCACCCTCCTTTTGTGGTTCAAACCACATAAAATTTTCTTCTTTCCCCGGAA
The DNA here is from genome assembly GCA_963677235.2 of uncultured Draconibacterium sp. Lineage (GTDB taxonomy): Bacteria > Bacteroidota > Bacteroidia > Bacteroidales > Prolixibacteraceae > Draconibacterium. The sequence continues at coordinate 74,415 of CAXXPP010000003.1, forward strand.
CCATATCCTGTTTTACTCTAAATGCCGGAATATAAAGGCTATGAATTACATCCATTGCTACGAGATTCAATTTTACCGCTTTATCTTTAGGTAAATAAAGAGTGTCTGTTCTTTTTCCGTTTTCATATTCGAAGCTAAAATTCCACATTCTGCCATAAACAGTTACTTCCATTGCATCTTTTGGTGGCTTATTCATTGGATTCCACCCAGCCCAGCCAATGTAAAACATAAGCATGGTTAAAGCAAAAGGAATAAGAGTCCAAAGCAATTCCAATTTTAAACTACCTTCAATCTGAGTTGGTTTCGGATGACGTTTTTTATTGTACTTATATACAAAAACCAACATAACTACCGTTAATCCGATTAAAAAGAAAAACGAAATTCCAAGGATAACCAGGAATGCCCTGTCAACCCCCTGTACAAAATTCGATGCTTGTGTTACTTCCGAACTATACATAATTTTAATCCTATCTATATAAGTAATCTAATAGAGTTATTACAATGGTGACAACAAATACCAAAAAAACAAATGCCACCATAATTTTTATGTAGGGTTTATCGTACTTCAGATGCATAAAATAAGTTAACACAAGGTACGATTTTATAACAGCAAAAAGCAAAGCTCCGGCTACTGTATATTCCCCCAAGTCAATACTGGTAATTTCCACAGACGAGAAAGTTAATGCCAGTAAAGCCAGAAGTATTATAATATAAACTTTGTATGGTACGATATGATGCTTCTCATTTGACATAGGAAAAAATTTAATCAGGTTATTAAATAAAACAATGGAAAAAGAAAAATCCAGATAATATCAACAAGGTGCCAATAGAGCCCTGCGTTTTCCAGCAAAGCAGCACGATCCGCATGAACAGTGCCATTACTTACCCTTACCATTGCAAAACCAATAATTACCAGACCGATAATAATATGTAATGCATGCAGTCCTGTCATTATAAAATAGAGCCCGAAAAAAAGAATTTCCCCTTGGCTCATTGTTTCAATCATATGCTCTGAACCAGGCCAGATGCCATGGCTAAATTTTACCCCCCATTCAAAATATTTATTCACAAGAAAAACAATTCCGAGAAGAACCGTAACTGATGAAAGCAACAAAGTTAATTTTTTGTTCTTCTTTTGCAGTGCAGTGGTAGCCATTGCAATGGTCATACTACTAATAAGGAGCAGCACAGTATTTAGTGTTCCTATAAATCTATCCAGCTCTTCCGCGGCCAAATGAAAAGCATCGGAGTTCATATACCTGTAAACTGAATAAATAATAAACAAAACGCCAAAAAGCAGAAGTTCGGTAAAAATAAACAACCACATTCCTATTTTCGAGGCTTCCGCGTCGTAATGGTCGTGCACAATTTGTGTTGATTTTTCCATATCTCAGGTTCAGTTATTTATAATTGTATGGTCCGTCATCTTCAGCAATAACCGGGATTTCATCAAAATTTTCCAGAGGCGGTGGCGAGGGAACTGTCCATTCCAGCGTTTTTCCGTGCCAGGGGTTCATTTCTGCCTTAGGTCCTTTCCTTGCTGAGTGCACAAGATTCGCGATTATAATAATCAAGCCTGTTGCCAACACCCATGAACCAAAAGTACTTAATATATTTCCTCCGTGAAATTCTTCAAGATAATCATAATATCTGCGAGGCATTCCCATCAGTCCCAGGTAGAACATTGGGGTATATAATGCAAGAAAACCAATAAAGAATACAAGCCAACCAATATTCGCCCAGGTTTTATCGTACATTCTGCCAAAAATTTTGGGGAACCAATAATGCATAGCTGCAAAAAAGGAGAAACCGGTTCCACCAAAAACGATGTAGTGAAAATGGCCAACAACAAAAGCAGTGTCGTGCACATAAACATCTGTTGCCAGCGAGCCAAGAACCAATCCACTTAAACCTCCAATCATAAAAACAAAAATAAATGAGATTGCCCAATAAAAAGGCGTTTGAATATTAATCGAACCTTTATACATGGTCGAGATCCAATTAAAAACCTTTATAGCACTTGGGATAGCAACCAAAAATGTCAGGAGTGAGAAATAATACTGTGCTTTGCCACTCATTCCTGCGGTATACATGTGGTGCCCCCAAACCAACCAACCAACAAAAGCAATTGCCATCGTTGAAGCAATAATTGCTTTATATCCGAAAATATGTTTTTGAGAAAAAGTTGGAATAATTTCAGAAATGGCCCCCATGGCTGGCAAAATCATAATATATACAGCGGGGTGAGAATAAATCCAGAAAAGATGCTGATAAAGAATTGGATCGCCACCAAGAGCAGGGTCAAAAATACCAACTCCAAAAATTCGCTCCAAAGCAATAAGAACTAACGTTATACCAACCACAGGAGTTGCCAGCAACTGAATCCACGCAGTACCATAAAGGGTCCACACAAATAACGGCAATTTTGTCCATTTTAATCCGGGACATCTCAGCCTGTGAATGGTTACCAAAAAGTTTAATCCGGTTAATATGGACGAGAATCCCAGCACAAACGCTCCAAAAACTGCAGGCAGCAGATTTGTCCCTGTTTTAAAACTGTACGGAGCGTAAAATGTCCAGCCGGTATCGGGAGTTCCTGAACCAAACAGGAGAGCTGAAAGTACAAGAAAAACACCAATTACGTACAAATACCATGACATTAAGTTTAATTTCGGGAATGCCACATCTTTGGCACCAATCATAATCGGCATCATCAAATTTCCAAAAACCGCAGGAAGGCCTGGAATTACAATCATAAAAATCATAATTACCCCGTGAACCGTAAAAGTTGCATTATAAGTTTGTGCATTCATAATTGTTTTCCCGGGAGCCAGTAACTCAAACTTCATGGCTAACCCTAAGAATGCACCGACGATGAACATGGTCGCTATGGAAAATAAATAAAGCAGACCAATTCGTTTGTGGTCTGTAGATAAAATCCAACCAAGCAAACCTTTATACTTACCTTTATATTCCAGGTAGTTTGCTTCATTTTCAGCATGTGATGTATGCATATAAGTTCAGTTTAATTTATCGTTTTCCTTTTTGGTTTTATTACAAGATACAACATAAAAATGAAAGCAATGAACATAATGAGTGTTGCACTTATTTTTGTAACATTTAAAACATAAGTTTGCCCTTCCGGATCATAAGAATAACAGAAACGAAGCACTTTGTTTATGGTTGGCCCGGACTGACCTTTTGAAGCCTCAACAATAGCCAGTTTCCACTCCAATGGAAGAAAACGTAACCCATTTAAGTATCGTGTTATTTTTCCGTCAGGACTTACAACGGTTAATGATGCAGCATGTAGAAAGTCATTCCCGGTCTTTTTATACTTAAAACCAGTAGACTGCGTTGCTTTAATGATACTTGCGCTGTCGCTTACAAAAAATCTCCAGCCATCTTTTGCTTCCTCAACTTTATCCTGATTATTCATTAAATTCAGGTAATTTGCCTTCTTGCGAATTCCCAAATCAATATTTTCCGAAGGATCAAAACTAATTGTTAAAACCTGGTAATCTTCTCCGGGAATTAAATCCGATTTATCCATAACACCGGCAACAGCTTCCATAAGTGGACTGCAAATTCCCGGACATCGGTAATAGACAAAGTTCAAAATGGTAGGCTTGTCAATCAAATCAGACAACCAAACCTGTTCTCCTTTTTCGTTTATCAAAGAGATACTGTCGGGCAAATATTCGTCTAAATGCTCTATAATTCCAATTTCTACGTCTTTATCTTTTGCGGCAGGGTTTATAATTTCTTGTCCGTTGACCTTTGATACACTAAAAAAAATAAAAATTATAAAAATTATTAAACTGAAATTCTTTTTCGAATCTCTCATTTTAAACACCTTTACTTTAAAAATAAAAATATATGTGAACTTTTCAATTAAATGAAACCCAAAACAAGGATTAATGTTTAACGATATAACAACATTTTGAGGTAATTTTTTGCATTTTTCCAATCTAATTTTCTTTAGTCTAATTTTACAAAAATTAGTTGTATTTATCAATATGTTTCTCTAGTATGATAACCCACTTTTTAACTGTTATTATATATTACAACATGTATCATTGAATAAGAATTCCTCATAACTATCTATAAACCAACAGCAATAAAATACAAAAGAGTGTTTTTTTACCTAATATGCTATGCAACACATTTGAGCATTTCACTATCGAGTAATATACTGATATTATGAGAATAAAGCATTGTTAAAAAGTCACCTCTGTATTTATAATCATTCTAAAAAACTTTAAAATAAACCGAATGTTAAAACACAAAAACTATTTTGCTTTATGCAATAAGTAAATTACTAACTTTATAAGCAATGGCAAATAAAAAAAATATGGTTGAACGGGTCTGGAGCTTTTATATCAGTGGCTTTAAAAACATGAGCAACTGGGGGCGACAGGTTTGGTTGATTATCCTTATTAAATTGTTTATCATGTTTGTAGTTTTGAGAATTTTCTTTTTCCCTGATTTTCTGAAAACGAACTTCAAAACAGATAAAGAAAGAAGTGAACACGTACTTGAAGTCTTGACTAAATCAAAATGAGAAATAATGATTGAAATTGCTGATGTATCTTTAGTTGACTGGTCGAGGGCACAGTTTGCCCTCACGGCCATGTACCACTGGATTTTTGTTCCGCTTACCCTGGGAATTACATTTATTATAGCGTTTATGGAAACGTTATATGTAAGAACGGGGAAAGAAGAGTGGAAAAAAATTACAAAATTCTGGATGACACTTTTTGGAATTAACTTTGCCATTGGTGTTGCAACCGGAATTATCCTTGAATTTGAGTTCGGAACCAACTGGTCGAATTATTCATGGTTTGTAGGCGATATTTTTGGTGCGCCGCTGGCTATTGAAGGAATTCTGGCTTTTTTCATGGAATCGACGTTCATTGCCATTATGTTTTTTGGATGGAATAAGGTGAGTAAAAAAACGCATTTGCTGGCCACCTGGTTAACAGCTATTGGAGCCAACCTTTCTGCTCTTTGGATTTTGGTTGCCAACGGCTGGATGCAAAAACCTGTTGGGATGATCTTCAACCCTGAAACTGCACGCAACGAAATGGATAATTTCTGGGAAGTACTGTTTTCGCAAACTGCCGTGGATAAATGGTTGCACGCAACATCGTCGGGTTTTGTGCTTGCTTCTGTTTTTGTTATTGGAATTTCAGCCTGGTATCTCCTGAAAAAAAGAGAAATACGCCTGGCTAAAAAGAGTATTCTGGTGGCTTCTGTTTTCGGGCTTATTTCCTCTGTTTATCTGGTAATGACTGGCGATAATTCCACCAGGACTATTGCTAATGATCAGGACATGAAATTTGCTGCTATGGAAGGATTATACAATGGAAGCGAAGGAGCAGGCCTCGTTGCAATAGGTGTTTTTACCGAATCAGAAACGGATCCTCAAAATGAGAACATGAAAGATTTCAGCATGAAACTGGAAATCCCCAATTTCCTTTCCTATATGGCTTTTCTTGATTGGAATGCATTTGTTCCGGGAGTAAACGATTTAATAAACGGAAACGAAAAATACGGCTACATCTCGGCAATTGAAAAAATTGAACGGGGAAAAGTAGCCATTCAAAAACTAAGTGAGTTTAAAGATGCCAAAAAGGCCGGAAACGAACAGCTTGTTAACTCACTAAAAAAGGAACTGACCAGCGCCAGTTTTCAAGACAACTATTTCAAATACTTTGGGTACGGATATTTTGATAATCCGCAGGATCTGATTCCCAATGTGCCGCTTACATTTTACAGTTTTCATACAATGGTTGTGCTCGGGTTCTTTTTTATTCTGCTGTTTGTTCTTTCACTGGTTTACATTACCAAAGGGACATTTGAAAATAAACGCTGGTTTATGCGATTGGCAATTATTGCTATTCCGCTGGCATACGTTGCAAGTCAGGCGGGTTGGATTGTAGCAGAAGTTGGCCGCCAGCCGTGGGTAGTACAGGATTTAATGCCTACAATGGCAGGTGTAACACGGATCAGTGCAGGAGCAGTTCAAACCACCTTCTGGTTGTTTGCCATACTATTTACTGTTCTCCTGGTTGCTGAGATGAAAATTATGTTCCGTCAGATTAAAATTGGACCTAAACATTAAAAGGAGGAAAAATTATGTTCGAAAATTTATCACATTTAGCATTACAGCAATATTGGTGGGTACTGGTTTCAGTACTCGGAGCCCTTTTTGTTTTCCTCACTTTTGTTCAGGGAGGCCAAACCCTGCTTTACTCTGTTGCAAAAACCGAAGGTGAAAAAACCATCATTCTCAATACTTTGGGAAGAAAATGGGAATTTACCTTTACCACTCTGGTAACCTTTGGAGGTGCATTTTTTGCTTCATTCCCATTGTTCTATTCAACCAGTTTTGGAGGTGCTTACTGGGTTTGGCTGGCGATACTGGCTGCTTTTGTTATCCAGGCTGTTGCTTATGAATACCGAAAGAAACCTGCCAATCTGCTGGGCTCAAAAACCTTTGAAATTTTTCTGGTTTTAAACGGGCTGCTTGGAACTATTCTTGTTGGAACTGCCGTTGGTACATTTTACAACGGAGCCATGTTTTCATTGAATGACATGAACCAGGTAGACTGGCAAACATCATTCCGCGGACTGGAAGCCGTTTTAACTTTTCACAACGTGGCGCTTGGGCTTACAGTTTTTTTTCTGGCACGCGTTTTAGGAGCGCTCTATTTTATTTTCACGGTTGATCATGATGCAATCCTCACTCGTTCTAAAAAACACTTATTGTATAATACGATTCCGTTCCTTGTGTTTTTTCTTTATTTTCTGATTTGGCTTCTTTTAAAAGAAGGATTTGCTGTTAATCCTGACACTGACGAAGTGTTTATGGAAAAATACAAATACCTGCACAACGTTTTGCAAATGCCATTAAATACAGCAATTTTACTGGTTGGAGTTGTTGGTGTTTTATGGGGAATCATCTCAACACTCTTTATGAATAGCAATAAAGGATTCTGGTTTGCAGGAACAGGAACAGTTCTTACTGTACTGGCTCTTTTTCTACTTGCAGGTTTTAACAATACTGCATTTTATCCTTCAATTTACGATTTACAATCGTCGCTGACGATTCAGAATGCCTCATCAAGCAAGTTCACTCTAACTACAATGAGCTATGTTTCATTATTGATTCCTTTTGTTTTAGCTTACATTGTTTATTTCTGGAAAGTAATGAACAAAAAGAAAATCTCGGAGGAAGAGATGAATGAAGAATCTCACGCATATTAAAAATTGAAAATTAAAAGTTATGCACACTGAAGCAATATTATGGATGTTAAGCTGGCCGATACTCATCGTTATTTCGTATCAGGCAATAAAGCAGGTTTTAAAAAAATATGAAAGCAAAACAGAATCAGAAGAAGATTCAGAATAAATTCAAAACCCGGCATTTTTTACCGGGTTTTCTTTTCTCCTTTTCGGATACAATAATGCTTGTACCTTTCATTTTCTTATTATTTTTACCATCCAAAATAAAAATAGATGGTTAACGGGAAAAAGGTAATTGTTGTTCTTCCTGCATACAACGCTTCGAAAACATTAAAAATTACGTATAACGAAATTGATTTTTCAATTGTAGATGATGTTATTCTGGTCGATGATTTGAGTAAAGACGACACCGTTGAAGTGGGAAAACAACTGGGAATTAAACATATTGTTGTGCACGAACAAAATAAAGGATATGGCGGTAATCAGAAATCATGTTACAATAAAGCACTGGAACTGGGTGCCGATATTGTAATAATGCTCCATCCCGATTACCAATATACCCCCAAGTTAATCCCATCAATGACTCATCTTTTGGCCAGTGGATTATACCATGTAGTTCTGGGATCTCGTATTTTAGGCAAGGGCGCATTAAAAGGTGGAATGCCAATGGTAAAATGGATTGCCAATCGTGGCTTAACACTTTTCCAAAACATTTTAATGAATGCGAAACTTTCAGAATATCATACCGGGTACCGGGCGTTTACACGCGAAGTACTGGAAAAGGTAAACTACAATGCTAACTCTGATAATTTTGTGTTCGACAACCAAATGCTTGCTCAAATTTGGTATGCTGGTTACGAAATTGCAGAAATAACCTGCCCCACTAAATATTTTGACGACGCTTCAAGTATTAACTTCAAAAACAGTAGTGTATATGGAATGGGAGTTTTAAAAACTTCTGTTCAATTCAGATTGCAAAAATGGGGATTGACGAAGAATAAAATATTTTTCAGACAATAGAAATAAAAAAACAATCTAGCATAATATTATTTTAAGCAACTAAAAATGGTTAACGTGTTGAATCTCTTTTGATATTTGCTATATTTATTCTCATTTTATACGGCTTCATTATTTTTCAAATGTTCATTAAACATTTTATTATACTTTTAAAAATCAGACACTCTAGAAATAATTATGAACAATTATAAAACACTATGTCGTTTATTTTTGGGAACAATTATTCTTTCTGTTATTGCTTTCTATAATGGATACCCATTTGTGTATTCTGATACAGGAACTTATATTAACAGCGGTTTTGATAAACTTATCCCTTTCGACAGGCCAGTAATTTATGGATTATTTTTAAGATATGCATCTTTGAGTCTCTCATGTTGGTTTGTTATTTTCCTTCAAAATTTTATCATAGCTTTTGTGCTCGTTAAAACATTAGAGCTCTTTCACATTAGGGAGAAACACTTTTCAATGGTTTACTATCTTATCCTATTGTTTTTGGTATCATTTACTGGTATCGGATGGTATTCTAATCAGTTAATGCCCGATTTTTTTGCAGCTACAACAATTATGGTTTTTTTTATACTTCACAAAAAAAAGAAACTATTTGATGTTTCAGGGATTATTCTAATATCGATTTTTTTACTTTCACTAACTTCTCATTTTTCGCACTTACTTATTGGGAGCGCATTAGTGATAATTACACTGCTGGCAAAAACACTTTCACTTTTATTAAACGAAGTTCGGTTAAAAAGAATTTTTGTTGTTTTCGCCATTGTGTTATTGTCATGGTTTGTAATACCAACAATAAATTACTCTCTTGAGAAAAAATTTATTTTATCTAAAGGGACACATGTATTTTTAATTGCCCATCTGACCGATACCGGAATTTTACAAAAATTCCTAAATGGAAAATGTTCCGAGCCTGAATTTAAAGACTGTACATTATGTAATTACAAAGATTCTTTACCAAAAGATTTAGCCTCCTTTATGTGGTCAAGTAACATTCTTGATAAATCCGGTGGATGGATTGGAAGCAAACAGGAATATGATAAAATAATAAATGCAACTCTTACTGATCCTGATTTCTTATTATTAAACATCTATCGCTCCGTCATCTATGGATTTATTCAATTAACTAAAAACGAAATCGGCGACGGATTATCTGCCTATGCAGAAGGAAGTCCTCCATATGGACAGATATCCTGGAGATTCAATGACGAAATAAATAACTACTTAAATAGCAGACAAAATCAATGGAACGGTGTGAATTTACACAAGAATTTTACAAATACTGCTCAGACATTGGTATTGATCATCTCTCTTTTTATTTTAGTAGTGTTATTTTCCAGCACTATTTTTCAAAAAATTGACAAAACCCAAAAGATATTTCTCCTTTTTATTATTCTTTCGATTTTTATAAATTCATTTGTTACCGCAGGATTAAATGCTCCCAGCGCACGCTTTCAAGCCAGGGTAATTTGGTTATTACCACTTTCTCTTTTGATAATTGGTATAAAAAACTACACATTAATAAAAGATCAATTCCATAGGACAAACAATATATAGTCTCAACTGAAAAAAAAACTAAAAATGTATAAATCTATTGTAAAATAAAAGATGGAATACTTCAGGATCCCAGCTAAAATAGTAACATTTACAGAATATGAATGTCAAATATTAATTTATTATAAGATACAAAACAGTCAAAATTCCATATCTTAAAAACGATATTTAGGATTAAACTCAAACAATTGTAATCACATATGTTACAATCTAATACAAAACGAATCTTAGCCGTATTTATATTCTTTTCGATTGGCTATTCACTAATATCCCTGGTAAATAATTATTTGTTTAGGACAAGTGCTCTGGATCTGGGATTATTTAACCATGCCCTTTATAATTACTCTCACTTTCAATTAAGCTATTTTACTCTTGGATTAAGTGAACAAGAAACAGGGATTATTGAATGTTTTGGAAATCATTTCTCTCCTTTTATATTTTTACTCATCCCATTTTATTATTTATTTGGCACATATACTTTACTGCTTGTACAAATTGGATTCGTCCTATTAGGAGGTTTGGGTATCTATAAATACTCATGTTCTGTAATTAGTGATTCAAAATCTATATTTTTTTTTGTTATCCAGTTTTTCTCTATTTGGGGAATTTACTCCGCTTTATCTTTTGATTTTCATATGAATGTAATTGCGGCAATGTTGGTTCCCTGGCTTATTTATTTTTATAAGACTCAGAAAACAAAATACTTTATTTCAGTTTTTATATTAATGCTCTTGACTCGTGAAAATACCTCGCTTTGGCTTGTATTCATTTTAGCCGGCATGTTATTAGACAAAAGTTTTCGTTCTACCGCAAAGTTCAAATATTTACTATTTGTTCTCATGCCCATTTCTGTAATATATTTTATTATAGTTATTCAATTTATAATGCCCAAATTTGTACCATACGAAAGTGCAGGACAACTTAGCTATTACCAACACCTTGGAAGTAGCTTTTCTGATATTATTCATACACTAATTACGCAACCTAAAAAAATTATATCCTTACTCTTTTTTAGTCCATTTGAAGGAGATGTCTATCGACATATTAAAACGGAGCTATATATAATGGCAGCATTGTCAGGTGGTATATTATTTTTATTCAGACCTTCATTTTTTATCATGCTTATTCCCATCTTTCTTCAGAAACTTCTGAGTTCAAATACTGGAATGTGGGGAATCAATTATCATTATTCCATTGAATTTGTTCCGGTACTCTCACTACTCCTCATTGAAACAACTGCGAAAATGAAAAGGGGGAAAATAAGATATGTTATAATTTACTTAATAACTTTTACTACAATTTTCAGTACACTTTATACTTTTTTCCACCGTAAATCAGTGTGGTATGACAAAGCGAGAACTTGTTTTATTTGCAAGGAACATTATCAGACTTCTTTAAATGTTCCCTCAATTTATGACACTTTTACAGAAATCCCCCCAGAGGCAAAAGTTTCTACAAATTTTAATTTGGCGCCACATTTAGCTTTCAGAAAAAAAATTTATCAGTATCCGGTAGTCAAAGATGCTGACTTTATCATCCTTTTAAAGGAAACGTCCGAGTATTACCCACTCTCGAAAGAAGATTACTTTAACAAAATAGATGACCTCAGAAAAAATAATGAATTTTCCATTTGGTTAGAAAACGAGTCTGTTATTATTTTTAAACTTGATACGGAATAGCTCAAGAAAATTTACTTCTCTGTAAGCTATCGTATTTTACAGTAATTTCAATAACAAAAATAAGTTCAATGGTTAAAACAATGCGCAGAATAGTACAAATTTCAACGAACAAAAAAGAGTTATCTTTTCTATTGCTGGGGCACTTATCGTTTATTATGCTTTTTATTTTGTCATTCTTTTTTTATAGAGAACGAATTTTTTTTTCTGACTCCTCTTTCTATTTTTTTAAAATCGTAAACTTTGAAAAAATTAATATTGAAGCGTCAAGATATGGAGCAATACTTCCTGAAATACCAGTATTATCAGCTATGAAACTAGGAGCCAGTTTAAAATGGTTAACCATTATTTATTCCGGTTCATTTATTCTGCTTTACTATCTCGTTTTTCTTTGTTGCGTTTACCTTTTAAAAAACGTTTCTGCCGGAATCTCTGTCATATTTGTTCTGATCCTGTGTATTAGTCAATCCTTTTTTCACCCCGTAACCGAAACTCACCAAAGCCTGGTTTTTTCTGTTTTAGTGTATGCAATTCTGCAATATTCCGGTTTTCGCAATTCATTTAGCAAATATTTACTGGCCACGGCAGTAATCATTCTTTCCTTTTTTGCCCATCCAGTAGCCATTTATCCCCTTGCATTTATTATTGGATACGTGGCAATCGATAAAAAACAGTTACGTGTCCCTGCTCCATATATTTTGCTCTTTATAGTTGGAGGTTTGGCAATAGGGAAAGTGTTGCTTACAAATGAAAACTCGTACGAAGGAAAATTTTTTGCAGAGCTGCTAAACTCACCTTCCATCATTTTTGATCTTCCACATGCTTACAGCACAAAATTCTTTATTAAAAAAATTGGTGGCCTGTATTTATGGCTGGTAGTTTTTGAATTTATCCTAATCCTGCATTTTATTTCAACAAAGAAATATATTAAACTTATCTGGCAGCTCCTTTCGTCTTTATTTTTTATGATTATTACGCTTCTAACTTATAACCAGGGGGATTCAGACTTGTTAATGGAACGCGCATTTATTCCACTCGTAATATTTATCGCAATCCCTCTATTAAATGAAATAATTGAAAAACAGAACAAATTTATAACCTCCAAAGTTGTTTTCTTAACTATAATTATCGGCTTTAGTTTAAATAGAATTTATATACAAGGAAAGGAATTTAAGTCAAGAACAGAATTTAACAAAGAACTACTAACAAAAACAAAGCAATTACCAAATAGAAAATTTGTTATGCCCCAAACTGAACTGGATAAGCATGTACTTACTTTCTGGTCATATTCAATTGAAACCTTACTTTTAAGTGCAACAACTGAAGATATTCCAACGCAAACCATTTATTCGGCCAATAAACCGGAAGAATTTATTAAATATACAACAAAACCCAATTCTATTTTTTTAGGACCACATTTCTGGCTTGAATGGAATGTTTCGGATCTAAACCCAAAATATTTTAATCTTCCAGCAAATACTTCCTATAAAATTATTGATGTAGATATTTTGGATTGAAAATACCATCTCTGAAATTTGTTATTCATTTATTTTTAACCAAAACGAGCCACCATGTCTCTCAACATTTTTCAAGTTCGGATGATTCCAGAATGGTTCAATTTGTTTCCGAAGCTCTTTATCTTCAGAAATAAAGTAATTCGGTAATATTGGCTCATATTTTTTCGAATTTGCCAATAAATACATTGCAAGGCCGTACTGCTCAGAATAAAACCTGTCGCACATAAATTGCGGATAATCATATGGCAGATAAATATCGTGAATGTGAACAATTACTCCCTTTTTAAGCCGCGGCAAAATTTCAAGATAAAAGACCGTTGAATCTGAATTGGGCAATATTCGGTGAGAATTATCAACAAAAAGTACATCGTTCTCATTTAACTCACTCAAAATATCATAATCAATATTCTCGAATTGTTCTCTGATAATTTTATCAGACAAGCTATCAATTTCAGCCCGGGGCACTGGGTCAATGGAAATTATTTCAGTCGCCAGATTTTGCTCCTTTTTAGCCTTGAATGCAATTTTTGTTGAATTTCCGGAACCTATTTCAATATATTTCTGAGGCCTGATTTCAGAAAGTAAAGTATAAATGGCTATAATATCTAATCCCGGTAAAAAGCCATTATTCCAGATAGGTTTAATGGGATCGTTTTCATACCTAGATTCTTTTATTTCGCACAATGTAACCTCATACTTGAAAATATTAGCCAAAATGGTTTTATAATTTTCCCGCTTTGAATTAATTATGTTATATAATTCAGGATGAGGAGGCATCCCATTACCATACCGGGGCTTGAAATTAACTTTGTATTCGAGAAACAAATTTTGGTATTTTGGTGATAAGAACCTGTATATTTTTTTTAAGTTCATGCAATATTTATGGATTAGGAAAGAAACATCCGCGTTATTACAGCAAAAATAAAAAAATTAAAGAAAGACAAGGAAACGATGAAGACAAATAAAAATAACGTTTTATTAGAAATGCCCAAAATAAGGAAATTAGAGCAACATTCTTGTCCTTCAAATTGGATATATATTGACTGTAAAAGGAAACGATGAAAAAGTTTCGCCCTTGACAGAACCAATCAATCACATTGAAAAAGCTTTTAGAATTTGGTTTTGAAAAAGAAAAAAATCTAATTTTAGATTGTCCTAAAAAGGGGAAGCTTACAGTGGCACAAACAAGGATTGATTTTTTTAAAGATAAATAAAACCATAACTAAAATTAAATTGAGAGATAAAATAAAAAACTACTTATTTATTGTCCCTCTCCTATTTACTGTAATAGTAAAGATTCCTCATTTAAAGCTCCCTTATTTTTGGGATGAGGCATGGTCCTATTTCCCTGCTGCGTACAAAATGTATGAGACAGGTCCGGGACTTCTTCCCGGGGCATTACCACTGTGGGATGCAAAGGGACATCCTCTGTTCTTTTTCTTTTTATCTTCTGTCTGGATGCGACTAACAGGTACATCTGTTTTTACTGTACATATTTTACCCCTGTTAATTTCGCTCTGTACTTTGCTTGTTTTATTCTTTGTTGTGAAGAAACACGTAAACCTATGGGCAGCCAATATTTCAATGTTCCTTTTCAGTGTTCAGTCGCTCTTCCTGGCTCAGGCAACCATGCTTCTTCCTGAAATGTTAGTTACTTTGCTCGTCCTTCTTTCCATTGGCTCTTATTTAAGTAAGAATTATTGGCTTTACATTGTTATAGCCTCAACAATGGTAATGACTAAGGAGACGAGTATTGCTTTTATTGGAGGATTTTTAATCTTCCATTTGATTGGATATTTTTCTGGCAAAACAAAAACACGAAAACGGATTATTGAAAGTGTTATTCTTGTTATACCTGTTATAATATATGGAATTTTTCTTTCCCTCCACAAAAGAGTATTTGGGTCTTTCTTTTTTCAGGAGCACACAAATTATATCCAGTTAAATCTTTCTTCTGTAATAAACAAAATACAAGTTGCTATTGGCATTATCTTCACTCGTTATGGAAGAAATATTATTTTACTTGCTACAATTGTTGCTTTATCCGCAATTCTTGTCAAAAAGAAAAAACTAAAAAACAAAAAACTGCTTAGCTTACTTGTTTTTCAAACGATTATATTTCTTCTTTTCTCATCACTTAACTTCTATACCCACCGTTATATGTTAGGTCTAATGGCACTCTTTATGATTATTGCGGGAATATTATTGGAGCAGGCCAAACTAAAAAGAAACCTTCTCAATGGAATTATTCTGGCAATAATTATTTCTACCCCTCTCTATTTTACTTTTGCTAAAAAGACAAACGCAGACTGCGATCTATGTTATGTTGACATTGTAAAAGTTTACAAAGAAATGGTGCAATATTGCGAAAAACAAAATTGGAATAACGAACCAATTTCCGCCAGTTTTAATCTAATTTTTTGTTTACAAAACCCTCACTTAGGATATGTATCTACTCAGGAAGCATTTTCAAATGTCACCGATTTAAAAAAATTTAAAGAGGCTAAAATTTTCATAAACGACTGTACATCCAATGGTTTTACAGCGCAAATAGACTCAATAGAGAATGAGACTAAATTGGCAAAAGATTTCAGACTGAATCATGCCTGGGGTGAAATATTTACGAACCTTCCAACCCAATAATATTATAGGTTACAATAACAGACTTTCTAAATTTCCTATGAAAAATCACTTCACATAAACCATAAAATTTGTCTCGAGTGATTTCCCCCTTGAATATGGATTCAAAAAATCCAATGTTATATGATTCATTCCAAGCTGTTTAACAGGAATAACCAGAACATTACGATCACCCAAGTTTTTTTTCAACTGATCATACCCCGAATTACTTGTATATATCCAGATTCTGTTCTGCCCCAACATTTCCTCATAATCATCATAGGTACTAATTTGTTTTACAGAATCTGCTGCATAAAAAAACAACTCAAACTCACCCGCATGATGTTTATACAATCTCTCCCCCTTCTGCTTGTTCTTCTCGTAAACCTCCAATACCTGCCTTGCTCCCTGGTAGTTATACAGATGCGGAATAACCGAAACATTCATAAATACATTTACTGTACCTGTTAATATGATTGAAATCAAAATGATACGTTCCAATTTCTTTTTTTGAGTTCGAAAAATAAAAACAATGGCAGCCAACAATAATGTAATGAGTGCAACTGGCAACCAGTTGTTATTACCTAAATTAATATACATAGCCAATCCAAAAATCGAAAACATAAGCCCACAAACAATCCAAAGAATAACTAAAACTGATTGTTTTGTTTTTTGAGAATTTTCAGTTTCTGGGGCGATCCAGTTACCCGCCAATATCGAAAAGGGAGGAACGGCTATAAAAAAATAATTAGGTGCTTTACCTTTAGCCATACTTAGTACAACTACCAACACCAATACGCCCCCAAATAAATAGGCAACCCATACATCAGGTTTTACTGGGTTAAAACCTTTTTTCATTGAAGAAATAACGGCAGCAATTATAAAAACAGTCCATGGTAAAAATGCCCATAAAATAGTGTGCAAATAATAAAACGGATCGGTACTGGATCCGGCATATTCACCTGAAATACGACCAAAATTATTGGTAATAAAATAAAAACGGATACCATCCCAGCCAAAGTTATTGTATAAATGAATTAATGCCGGCGAAACGATAGCAAAAGCTAAAAGCACTCCCAAAATCCATTTATAATGGAAAAGTGGACGGAAATCTTTTTTCATAAAAAAATAATAAAGCACCGCGAAAAAAGGCAATATTGCTCCCACCGGGCCTTTGGAAAGCATGGCTAAACCAATGCCCAGAAATCCCAAAATAAAATGCGTGGATTTACCGGTTTTTAAATGAGATGCTAATTGCCATAAAGCCAGTATAACACCGGGAAAAAGAACAGTGTCAGTATGAAGGTCAAAAAAATATAAAAACGTAATTTGAGAAGTCGCCATAATTAGCACCGCCCATTTTCCCGCTTCTTTAGAAAATAAGAGTTTACCTAACTTGTAAGTAAAATAAATACCGGCCAATGCCCACAAAAACGGGAAAAGCTTAAATGCAAAGTTTGTGTTTCCAAACAATCGAATTCCCAAACCTGCCAACCAGAAAAACAAATGAGGTTTCTGGTCGTAAGGAACACCGTTAATCTTCAAATTCAACCAGTTACCCGACTCTACCATCTGACGTGAAATCGCTGCATATAACCCGGAATCACCCGTTACGTCGATAAAAAGTCCGCACACATAGGCTATCCCAACAAGCAAAATTGCATAACTCCACAAAATATATTCAACCGATTTTTTCACAATAGCAAGTAAAAATAATCTTTGAAACAAAATAACGATTAAAGTTTGAATCAGGTCTGCTAAACAAAATAAAAATAGTTTCAGCAGAATATTTTGATAAACGATTTGTTTTTTCAGATTTTTAGTCCAATTTTTAAAATCGTAAACAATCAACTTATGGCTAAATCGCTGGTAAATACCAACGCAAAATTTGGCACCATGCCAGTTTTTCTCACTGCTCTTTCAACTATTCTGGGTGCTATTTTATTTCTTCGTTTTGGCTGGGCCGTTGGACAGGTAGGTTTCCTGGGGGTAATTGGAATAATAATCCTGGGGCACGTAGTAACAATACCTACTGCTTTTGCAGTGGCGGAAATTGCCACCAACCAGAGAGTTCAGGGAGGTGGTGCTTATTATATTATCAGCCGCTCGTTTGGATTAAATATTGGAGGAGCGATTGGAATTGCCTTGTATTTGTCTCAAGCAATTAGTGTTGCTTTTTATGTAATTGCTTTTGGCGAGGCATTTGAGCCGCTGATAAAATGGATTTATCAGAATTATGGCTTTTACATCCCCGATCGGCGGTGGATTTCAGTTCCGACAATGGCTTTACTTTCGCTTTTAATTTTAATTAAAGGTGCCAACTTAGGGATGAAAGCATTATATGTTGTGGTCGCAGTGCTGCTAACGTCACTGGCCATGTTTTTTATGGGAGACTCTCTGATTAGCCCTGAAGAAATTAACTTTCATGCACACATTCCAAATCATCTTAATTTCTTTTTTGTTTTTACAATTATTTTTCCGGCTTTCACCGGCCTTGCTGCAGGATTGGGTCTGTCGGGAGATTTAAAGAATCCCAAAAAATCAATTCCCCGCGGAACCTTATGGGCTACTGTAGTAGGAATGCTGTTTTATGTGGCAATTGCATACAAATTTGCCATCTCGGCCAGACCTTTTGATTTAGTAAGCGACCAGCTAATTATGAGCAAAATTGCAGTTTGGGGACCAATTATTCCTATTGGCTTAGCAGCAGCATCTTTAAGTTCTGCGTTGGGCTCAATTATGGTTGCACCACGCACACTGCAAGCAATTGGTTTTGATGATATTTTTCCGCAGAAAGGACTAAACCGTTGGTTTGCCAAAGGCAAGAAAAAAGATAAGGAACCGGTAAATGGTTCACTCATTACAATTGCCATTGCATTTATTTTTGTTCTGGTAGGTGATGTTGACTTTGTGGCTCAAATTATTTCCATGTTTTTTATGGTTACCTACGGAGCCATTT
Source organism: uncultured Draconibacterium sp. (assembly GCA_963677235.2). Taxonomy (GTDB): domain Bacteria; phylum Bacteroidota; class Bacteroidia; order Bacteroidales; family Prolixibacteraceae; genus Draconibacterium. The sequence goes on from CAXXPP010000003.1 coordinate 93,014, forward strand.
GTCTGATTTCCTTTTTAGAACATTTTGCTGCCGACCCGGCCTATCGCCCGACTTTCCGTTCCAGTTGGTATGTTTCATTAATCGGAACGCTTTTTTCTTTCTGGTTAATGTTTCAAATGAACGCCCCTTACGCCGCCACGTCTCTGGTTATTATGGCAATCATCTACTATGTTATTATGATGAATAATGAAGAAAACCAGGGCTTAAACAAACTTTTCAAAGGTGTTATTTTCCAACTGAGCAGGCAATTACAAATTATGTTACAGCGTGCCGACAGCAGCGAAAAAGAAACCAGTTGGCGCCCGTTTGGAGTTTGTATTTCGCACGATACTTTTAAGCGGCGTTCAGCTTTTGACATTATGCGGTGGCTATCCTACAAATACGGCTTCGGAACATACATTCATTTTATAAAAGGATATCTCAATGAAAAAACCACAGAAGAATCAAAGAAAGTCCTCGACCGCTTAATTCAACTTTCGGCAGGAAGTAAAAACAGGGTTTATCTCGACACTATAATTTCCCCTTCTTATACATCGGCAATTGCACAGGTTGTGCAACTTTCAGGTATTTCAGGAAAAGGAAACAACCTTATTCTTTTCGAATTTTCGAGAACCGACCCCGGAAACCTGAAAGAGATTACAGCCAATTACGGGCTGGTTGAATCTGCCGGCTTCGATATTTGTATTTTAAATACATCTTACAAAAGTTTTGGCTACAAAAACGAAATTCATATATGGATTAGTCCTGAAGACTATCGGAATGCCAACCTGATGATTTTACTCGGATATATTATTTTAGGGCATCCCGACTGGAAGAAGGCCAAAATAAAAATATTTGCCCTTTACCCGGAAGAACTAATGGACGAAAAAAGAAAACAATTGATGGAATTAATTAAAGCCGGCCGTTTGCCTATTAGTCCGTCCAATATATCAATGGTTCCGTTTGAATTGCAAAACCGAAAAGAAGTCATCACAAAACACTCTGCAGATGCCGATTTAACATTTATTGGTTTTACATCGGAAATGCTAAATAATATAGAGGAATTTTCAGAAGGATACCAGGATTTGGGTAACATTCTGTTTGTGAGTGCCAACCGTGCAAAAGCAATAAATTAAATGCCTCCGCGTTTTTTCAGAACAGTTTTTAAGCTTATTTTAGAAGCAAAATTTGAAAGATGGAGAAAATAGCCATATTTCCGGGATCGTTCGATCCATTTACCATTGGACACGAGTCAATCGTGAGAAGAGCCGTCTCAATGTTTGATAAAATCATTATAATGATTGGTTTTAATGCCAACAAAAAATCGTTTTATTCGGTAGAAAAACGACTTGGTTGGATTAACCAAATTTTTAAAAACGAAGATAAAATTGAAGTCGCTATCCACGAAGGATTAACCATCGACTTTTGTAAAGAAGTTGGAGCCCGTTATATTTTAAGGGGCCTGCGCACTTCTTCCGACTTTGAATACGAACGGGCCATTGCACAGATAAACAAAAAGATGCATCCGGAGATTGAAACTGTTTTTCTTCTTACATTACCGGAGCACACTCCTGTTAATGCATCAATTATCCGTGATATTATCCTGCATGGAGGAGATGCCAGCATGTTCCTTCCAAAAGGGTTGGACATGAATGAATTCAAAATGGAAAACAAAGATTAAACCACTGTTAATGAACAAATTATATGTTCTGACCATCATTTTGTTTTTACTTGGCAAAGTTTCTTTTTCAACCATTCTGGAAGGTCAGAACAAAGAATATTCCGGGAAAACAATCCCATTTTATACGTATTCTGACCCGGTTTCTAAGATGGAACAAGAAGTATTTTCCATTAAATTTGACAGTGCCGGGAAATTTAAAACCGAAGTGCAGCTAACAACCACAACCTTTGTTTTCTGCGAATTCGGAATCTATCGTGGCGAACTTTTTATTGAGCCTAATTCAACCATTCAACCCGTTTTCCCACCTTTAAGAGAAAAATCGTTTGCCGACCAAAAAAATCCATTTTTTGCTCCTCTCTTATTTTGGTTTAAAACTCAGGATAATAACGGATTAAATAAAAATGTCCTTGATTTTGAAGCCCATTTTAATCAGCTCACTAACCAATACTTTAACCAGCTTTATTTTAAGCAGTCAAAGGAAGTTTATGATTCTGTGGCTTTAACTTTAAACAAGGAATTTCCCAAATCAGAAGACATTGCTTTTGAAAACCACAAAAAACTAAAATTAAAATTTCTTGAATCTGAAGTTTTCAGGGAAAATCCGGAAAATGGTTCTGCAATTCTTTCTTCTGTTTCTGAAAATTACTGGGAACACCCGGCATTTATAAGTTACTTCGAACGAATTTTTACAAACCGTTTAAGTTTCGACGCAAAAACTGAAAAAGGAAATGAAATCAGAAAAGCTATTGCCCAGGCTGATGTTGACTTTCTAATCCAGTTTGTGAAAAGTAAATACAACTTATCCGGGAATATGGTGCAGCTGGCAACAATAAAAATGTTTTACGATGCCTTTTATTCCGGTGAATTTCCCCAACAAGCAATTTTGCAGTTTCTTCAATCAGAAAAATGGAGAAAATTTTCAGACAAAAAAATAAATCAAACCAGACAAAACGCAATTAACAAACTCACCTTTTTACGACCAGGAACAAAAGCTCCTGTAATTTGCTTAAAAGATATTGATGGCAATCATAAATGCTCGGATAACAACCACGGCAAATACAAATATTTAATTTTTGCCGACGCAGAAATGGTAGTTTGCCAGGAACATTTAAAATACCTGACCAAAATTAATGAGCAATTTCAACAACATTTGGAAGTTATTCTGGTAATGCGAAAAACAGATCTAATTGAAATGAAAATTTTCCTTGATAAAAACCATATTCCCGGCCTGCAGTTGGTAGATGAAACCGGAGAATATACTCGGAAATACCAGGTAAAAGCATTTCCGGCTTGTTATCTTCTGGATGAAAATCACCATCTTATTTTTGAAAATACCAAAGCTCCACTCGATGGATTTGAACAGCAATTCGGAGCGTTTCTTCAACAAGAACTGTTCAAAAAACAAAAAAATCAAACACGATAAAGTGTAATAATTTGCCGGAGGTTTTCATATGTATTTGCCCAAACTTCGTCTAATTCATTTTGTGCAAACCATTTAATTTGAGTAATTCCTTCTTCTTCCTGCGGAACTCCCGGATATACGCCATTGTATTTCATTTCATACCAAAAAGTTTCCTTAAAAATCCACTGCCCTTTTGTTTTTTTATATTCCGACTGGTAAATATGATAGGTTGATGGTAACTCTTTTATAATTTCCAAACCGGTAATTCCACACTCCTCCTCTACCTCCCGAATAGCGGTTTCAAGAATTATTTCATCTTTTTCGACTTTCCCTTTTGGTAAATCCCATACTCCATTTCTGAGAATAAACAAAATTTTTCCATCACAATTAAATACAACTCCCCCGGCTGCATCAATTTTCAGAAAGGCTGATTGAAAAATTTCGAAGAATTGTTCCGGCGATGAATGAATCAAACTTGTTTCCACCTCTTTATTCTGAATAAAACCCTGAAACCATTTCTGAACATCAAAAACAGTAAACGAGTCGGTTTTTTGAGTGCTTGTTTTCCTTAATGTTATATTCTCTTTAGCGGAAATATTTATCAATTTTTGATTAAAAAAAACTTTATACATTTGTTCTGAATTAAAACGTACTGCAAAATTATGGAATTGACACAAATTGAAGTAACAAAAAGATTACTTGAAATAAATACAATTAAAATTCAACCTTCAAGTCCCTTTACCTGGGCATCAGGATGGAAATCGCCAATTTATTGCGATAACCGCAAAATACTCTCTTATCCGGAAACACGCACATTTATCCGCGATAAATTTGTAGAGCTAATTCAGGAAAAATACCCGGATGCCGAAGTTATTGCCGGAGTAGCAACAGGCGCCATTGCACATGGAGTGTTGGTTGCCGACAAACTCGGGTTACCATTTATTTATGTACGTTCGAAACCCAAAGGTCATGGTTTGGAGAACCTGATTGAAGGTGATTTAAAACCCGGGCAAAAAGTCGTAATTGTAGAAGACCTCGTATCAACCGGTGTAAGTAGTTTAAAAACCGCTGAAGCAATTAGTAATTTTGGTGGCGAAGTTGCCGGAATGGTGGCTATCTTTACTTATAATTTTCCACATGCGAAAGAAAATTTTAAAAAGGCAAAAGTAGAACTGACAACATTAAGCCGTTACCAAATTCTGATCGACCTTGCCCTTGAAGAAGGTGAAATCAGTCAATCGGAAGTAGATTCTTTAATGGAATGGCGCGAAGATCCAGCCAATTGGGGAAAATAAACTAAATTTCCAAAATATGATACATCCCGCTGAGGCGGGATTTTTTTTCATAAAAACAAAACCACCATGAGTTTACAAAAATATGTTAGCGATGTAAAAATAATTGAGCATAATGAACAGGTTGTCTTTAACTACCTTTCCAATTTTGAGAACCTCGCTGTCTATCTTAACTCAGGATTAATTGAAAAAATAACCAAACAAATCCCGCAAATAAAAATAACCGATTTTCAATCGGACCGCGATTCTTGCAAATTCAAAATTACCGGAATGGGTGTGGCAGAAATCAGGATTGTTAACCGGGCTCCATTCAAAACTATAAAAGTGGAAAGTTCAGGAGGCCTGCCAATTAGTATTACATTCTGGATTCAATTATTACCGGCTGATAATTTTTCAACCAAAATGAGACTCACTTTACATGCCGAGCTAAATATGATGATGAAAATGATGGCAGGAAACAAACTGGAAGAAGGCATCAATCAACTGGCTGAAACACTTTCAAAGCTTCCTTATAAATAATACCAAGGGTTATAGCTATTTTTAAAATACATACTCAATCTCTTTAAACATATATTCCGATATATTCCCGTTTCGCTCACTTAAAATAAGCTGGCCGAACTCCCCTATTCCAATAATTTTGGCTTCAATTTCAGCCCCGTCCTTTTTAAATATACTCCAAACATCTCGTCGAAAAAGCCTGCTGAAATAAACAGTATCAATGTGTTCAAAATTACCTTCCTGTAGTGTTTTGTACCAGGAAAAAACGTGATTTGTCAATTTCTTTGCCACATCAGAATTTTCATAATGTTTACCTGTAAGTTGTTTTAGCGAAACCGGATTTGGAGCTCCCGAAATAAATTTGTCCTGATTTACATTTAGTCCAATCCCTAAAACAGAAGAGTAAACGTTTCTTCCCTTTATACCGTTTTCAATTAAAATACCAGCTATCTTTCTATTTTCCACATATAAATCATTAGGCCATTTTATTGAAACTCCGGAAATTTCAGACACCAGAAAATCGTACATAGCCAGACTAACAATTTTAGAAATAACAAATTGCTTTTCAGCGGCTAAAAACTCAGGAAATAAAATTATACTCATTAAAACGTTCTTTCCGCTCTCACTTTCCCAATAATTGCCACGTTGCCCTCTGCCTTTTTCCTGAAAATATGCCAAAACGACAGTACCCTCTTCTGCCTCTTTCGACATAATTAACTGGTTGGCATAGTTGTTGGTAGATTCGACAACGTTCAAAACAATATAATTTTTGTCTGAAATATTCATAGTTATTCATTATAATTCATCAACTTTTTTATCGATGAAATGGTTTATACATCACACCCTTGTTGGGATGTAGCGTAAAAAACAGAAATGAAAGTACAAAAAATGGTAATAAGGCAAAAAGATTATCTTTGTAGGTACAATAAAAATATATGATTAGTAATAAAGAGGAAACAGACAAAACAATTGATGCAATTCTGGAAGGAATTAAACGAATAAAAGGAAATGAAATAGCAATAGTCGATTTAAACACAATACACCATACCGAATGTGGATATTTTATTATATGCCATGGAAACTCAAACACACAGGTAAATGCAATTTCACAGTCGGTTGAAGAAATTGTTGAAAAACAAACCGGAATAAAGGCATGGCACCGCGATGGATACAAAAATGCAATTTGGATTTTAATTGATTATGGAGACATTATGGTACATGTTTTTCAAAGAGATGCAAGAGAATTTTATAACCTTGAAGGCCTTTGGGCCGACGCAAAAATTACTAAAATAGAAGCAGAAAATTAAATTTAGTTATGGCAGACGAAAAAAATAAAAATAAACAAAATAAGCCAACAAGTCCTTTTGGCTCATTCAACTCCAACAAAAAGAACGACGGAAAGGGGCCAAAATTTAATGCCTATTGGATTTATGGGATAATAGCCATCGTTTTTATTGTAGTTCAATTTTACATAAGTAACACACGAGGGCCTGTTGAAACCAACTGGAGCGAAGTAAAATCAAAAATGCTGGCCAACCAGGATATTGAAAGAATTGTGGTTGTTAATGAAAAGCATGCAAACATTTATCTGAAAAAAGATCGGCTCGACAAATACAAAGATGAATTTAGCGGAAACTTCTCAAAACCATCAGAAGACGGGCCACATTTTACCTTTAACATTGGCTCGGTAGAGACTTTTGAACGTAATTTACGTGAAGCCCAGCAGGGAATGGAAAATGAAGTTTTGCCGGAATACAAAGAGGAAAAGAACTGGGCAGGTGAGATCCTTTGGACCATTGGGCCTTTTGTTCTGATTATCTTACTCTGGTGGTGGATTTTCAGGAGAATGAGCCGTGGCGGTGCCGGTGGTGGCGCTGGTGGAATTTTTAATGTTGGAAAATCGCAGGCAAAAATATTTGACAAAGACCAAAAAGTTTCAACTAATTTTAAAGATGTGGCCGGATTAGCAGAAGCGAAACAGGAAGTAGAGGAAATTGTAGAATTCCTGAAAAGTCCTGCGAAATACACCAAATTAGGAGGTAAAATCCCTAAAGGAGCACTTTTGGTTGGCCCTCCCGGAACTGGAAAAACCTTGCTCGCAAAAGCCGTTGCCGGCGAAGCAAATGTGCCGTTTTTCTCCATGTCCGGATCCGATTTTGTGGAAATGTTTGTTGGAGTAGGTGCTTCACGTGTTAGGGACCTTTTTAAACAAGCCAAAGAAAAAGCGCCTTGTATCGTATTTATCGACGAAATTGATGCCATTGGGCGTGCACGTGGAAGAAATCCCAATTTTGGGTCGAATGACGAAAGAGAAAACACCCTCAATCAATTATTAACAGAGATGGATGGTTTTGATACAAACAGCGGTGTAATTATCCTGGCTGCCACGAACCGGGCTGATATTCTTGACCGCGCTCTAATGCGTGCCGGACGCTTCGACAGACAAATTCATGTGGAATTACCAGATTTGAATGAACGTGCTGAAATTTTCAGAGTTCATTTGCGCCCGTTAAAATTAGATCAGAGTGTGAACACCGAATTTTTGGCAAAACAAACTCCCGGTTTTTCAGGTGCCGATATTGCTAATGTTTGTAATGAAGCAGCATTGATTGCAGCGCGAAAAAATCGTGAATCAGTAACCAAACAGGACTTTCTGGATGCAGTTGATCGGATTATTGGAGGATTGGAAAAGAAAAATAAAATTATATCTCAGGAAGAAAAGAAAACCATTGCTTATCACGAAGGGGGACATGCTACTATTAGCTGGCTTTTGGAACATGCGCACCCACTGGTAAAAGTCACCATTGTACCTCGTGGAAAAGCACTGGGAGCCGCATGGTATTTACCAGAAGAACGTTCGATTACCACAAAAGAACAACTTCTCGACGAAATGTGTTCTGCACTGGGCGGACGTGCTGCCGAAGAAATAATATTTGGGAAAATATCTTCAGGAGCGCAAAACGACTTGGAAAAAATTACCAAACAGGCATATGCAATGGTAAGTATTTTCGGGATGAGCGAAAAAGTTGGAAATGTAAGTTTCTATGATTCTACCGGACAAAACGATTATACTTTTACAAAACCATACAGCGAGAAAACAGCAGAGTTAATCGATGAAGAAGTTAAAATTCTCATTGATGCACAATATGAAAGAGCCTTAAAAGTGCTTAGAGATAATTCAGAAGGACACAAAAAGCTTGCTGAGCGCCTGTTGGAAAAAGAAGTAATCTTCAGTGAAGATTTGGAAGAAATTTTTGGCAAACGTCCATGGAACAAGGAAACAAATGTTGCTGAAAAAGAACGTCAACATCTTGAAGAAAATAATAAAATTGAAGAAAAATCTGAAGACTCAGAAAGCCAGGTAATATCTGCATAAATGAAATCGGCCAGGCAGGAAATATTAGAAAAGTTAAAAAATACCAAACATTCATTGCCTGATTTACCCGATTTCAATGCTCCCGTTTACCATCCGATTGAAGAGCCATTGGAAGTGGCTTTCAAAAAAAATCTGGAAAAGGTAAACGGGAGCGTTCATTTATTCCAAACCGAAGAAGAACTTTTTCATGAACTAGATCATATCATTGCTGTCCCATTAAAATCTAATAATGTTCTTTGAAATGTTTGAAATTTAGTCAGTTACAGGCTTTTTTCGGTTAAACGGATTTCAATTTGCATTTTCGCTGTTCATTAACGGATTAGCAAATGCATAAGGATAAATACGTTTTTGCTCAGTTAGCATCGTTCCTAGATAGGAATAAGTTCAACTACATCGTTCGCAAGTATGACGGTGACAAATACGTGAAGCATTTCACTTGTTGGAATCAATTGCTTGCTCTGATGTTCGGGCAATTATCAAATCGTGAAAGCCTGAGAGATTTGATTGTTGCAATTGATGCTCATCATTCCAAATCTTATCATTTGGGTTTAGGCAAGAATGTTTCAAAATCATCCTTAGCCAGAGCTAATCAAGACAGAGACTGTCGCATCTTTGAAGAATATGCTTACTATCTGGTTAACGAAGCCAGGCAGAAACGAGTTTCTGACATCTTCAAGCTTGATGGCAATGTCTACGCTTTTGATTCAACAACGATTGACTTGTGCCTTTCCGTATTCTGGTGGGCGAAGTTCTGCAAGAAAAAAGGCGGAATCAAAGTGCATACATTATATGATGTAGAAACACAAATCCCAGCATTCTTTCATATTACTGAAGCTTCGGTACACGACTCTACGGCAATGAAAAAAATTCCTTATGAATCAGGATCATATTACATATTTGATCGTGCATATAATCACTTCAAGATGTTGTACAGGATTCACCAGATAGAAGCCTTCTTCGTTGTCAGAGCAAAAAAGAATCTTCAATACAAGATAATCAAATGGAAACGAAGAATGCCCGAGAACGTACTTTCAGATGTAACGATTGAATTGACTGGTTTTTATCCCAGGCAATATTATCCAGAACATCTTCGAATGGTCAGATATTGGGATGAAGAACAAAAGCGTGAGTTTGTATTCTTAACCAATGCAATGCACATTTCAGCTCTTCAAGTTGCTGAACTTTATAAGAACCGCTGGCAAGTCGAGCTATTCTTTAAATGGCTAAAACAACATCTGAAAATCAAGAAATTCTGGGGTACTACTGAAAATGCTGTTCGAATCCAGATTTACGTTGCTATATGTACCTACTGCTTGGTAGCAATTGTCCAGGAAGACATGAATCTTGACAGAAGTACTTATGAGGTTTTGCAAATCTTGAGTATATCATTGACTGATAAAACTCATCTTCGAGACCTTTTTAAGAGAACTAAATTTCAAAATGACAAAGAACGTTTTAGACTTAATGAGCCAAATTTGTTTAATATTAATAACGTCCCAATTTTAATGGGACACTAGTGAGATCATATTTTAAAGAAATATTCAAGAGAAAATATCTGTTGTCGGGAACCGGAACTTCAACAACTACTGGAAAAATATTCTATATCTTTCTCGAAAAGCGCAGAGTTAAATGAAAATATTGAAGCAGGAATAACTGGTTGTGAATTTCTGGTAGCACACACAGGTTCTGTTATGGTAAGTTCGGCTCAAGCCGGAGGACGTCAGATGTTTGTTTATCCTCCTGTGCATATTGTATTAGCGCGTAAAAACCAATTGGTTGATTACCTGGAAAAAGCTTATTCTGGAATTATTGAAAAATATAAAGACAAATTACCTTCACAAATTACAATAATAACAGGCCCCAGCCGAACTGCCGATATTGAAAAAACGCTTATTCTTGGTGCCCATGGACCAAAAGAGCTTCATATATTTTTACGCTGAAATATAACCCAATTTATATACCTTTGCAAAATGGAAGAAGGCTGGAAAGAAGTTTACATGACTGCACAAGAATATAAAGCTGAAATGGCCCGTGAAATTCTAGAAAACGAAGGCATTAAAGTTGTTGTATTAAATCAACAGGATACGGTTTATAAAACCTTTGGCGAATATATGATTTACGTAGCCCAAGAAGATGTTACACGGTCTGTTGAACTACTAAAAAATCTAAAAAATTGAACAACTTTCTCAAACGCTCTTTAACCGGAATTATTTATGTGGCTGTAATTTTAGCAGGGACCATGATTCATTCACTTGGGTTTGCTGTCGTTTTCTTTTCATTTTTGATTTTAACTCTGCTTGAATTTTACAAACTGGTTGAAAGGGCGGGTTATTTTCCACAAAAAAAATTGAGCCTTGTTCTGGCTGGGATACTTTTCCTTATTTGTTTTCTTGCTGCCCGGAAAATAATTCCATTCCAGTTTTGTCTTCTTTTTTTCCCTTTTCTTATTTTTGTTTTACTGGCCGAGGTCATACATAAGAAGGAAAAAGCCTTACAGAATGTTACCGTTACACTTGGTGGTTTTGTCTATATTGCAATTCCTTTTTGTTTATTGAATTTTATCGTTTTCCCAGGATTTCCAGAGGATAATAAATTTTATCCATGGATTCTTGCAGGAGTTTTTTTAATTATCTGGATGAACGATTCAATGGCTTACGTGGGGGGAACACAATTTGGAAAACATAAAATGAGTAAAGAAATATCCCCGAATAAATCATGGGAAGGATTAATTATCGGAGCTATCTTCGCTATAATTATGGGAATATTAAATGCCGTTATTTTCCAGTCTCTTTCTATAGTTAGCTGGATAATCCTGGCTGTTTTGGTCGTTACTTTCGGAACATTTGGTGATTTATTTGAATCAAAAATAAAACGGGATTTAAAAGTAAAAGATTCCGGAAATATATTGCCCGGCCACGGAGGCTTTCTCGACCGTCTGGATAGTTTATTGTTCGCGGTTCCGGTAGTATATGTCTGGTTGTTAATAGGAGGAAATATCTAATGAAAATTCACAAGGAAGGATTAAAAATAATTCCGATCGCCTTTTTCTTTCTGGCGGTTTTGGATGCTCTAATCTATTTCTTTCTCAAAGAATATTTAATATTTTATTTTCTGATGGCAGCATCGCTGGTTTTGGCTTCCTTGATTGTTTTCTTTTTCAGGGTACCAAATCGCAAAATTGCACTCAACGATAAATATGTTCTCGCCCCAGCCGACGGGGATATTGTTGCCATTGAACCACTTTATGAAAAGGATTATTTTAAGGATGATCGGATTCAGATTTCTATATTTATGTCGCCACTAAATGTACACCAAAATCGCGCACCGGTTTCAGGCGAAGTCGTATACGTTCACCATAAAAAGGGAAAGTTTTACCCGGCTTTTATCGCCAAATCCTCGGAAGAAAATGAACGCTGCTCAACAGTTTTTAAAATGAAAAACGGAACAAAAATTTTATCGCGCCAAATTGCCGGTGCGGTGGCCAGAAGAATTGCTAATTACAAAAAACCGGGAGATACCGTTATCCAGGGACAGGAATATGGCTTTATCAGATTTGGTTCGCGCGTTGATGTTTTTCTTCCTGCGGATGCAAAAATAAATGTTAATTTACACCAGAAATCAATTGGTGGGAAAACTATACTTGCAACACTAAAATGAAAAAAATAATCGGGCAAATTCCCAACTTTATTACTTCGTTAAACCTGGCATCAGGTTTTCTGGCTATAATTTTCGCTATTGACGGGCATTTGATTTGGGCCGGATTATTTATCTGTCTGGCTTCCGTTTTTGATTTTTTAGACGGTTTTGCCGCACGGCTTTTACATGCCTATTCAGAAGTCGGAAAACAACTCGATTCTCTGGCCGATATTGTCTCATTCGGATTGGCGCCGGGAGCAATTTTATTTACACTGTTTGAATTTTCACTGTTTGAAAAAAATCTTCCGATTTATCAGATTTCAGGACAATGGGATGAATGGTTAATTCTCTTTTCATCCTTTCTCATTCCTGTTTTTGGAGCTATTCGTTTAGCCCGGTTTAATACATTTTCATCAGATGAGCCTTTCTTTCGCGGACTTCCTATCCCTGCCAATGCATTACTTTGGGCTTCCTTGGGATTAATTTTGCAGTTCCCGGGAAAAGAAGAATTGTTTCAATTGGTTTATTCAACTAAAAATCTATTGTTTCTGTGTATTTTTACTTCCGGAATGATGGTGATTAATCTCCCGATGTTTTCACTAAAATTCAAATCAGTATCTCTCAAAGAAAATTGGTACAGATATTTGTTTCTGGCTATTTCAACAACTTTCATAATTACATTAAAGGCTTACGGACTAAGTCTATCAATCTTTCTATATATTGTTTTAAATGTAATCTTTTATTTGTTAAAGATTGAATTCTATAAGGATTCAGAATAAATCCATCCTATTGTATAAAAAAAAGCCCCCGGTAAATGGAAGATAATTTTTTCCCGAGGGAAAGATTAATAATACGCCATGACAAATTGTATTCTTCCGTTTCCAGAGGCTTCTTAAAAAACACGCAATAATTAAAAATGTTCTTTGTAAGGAACATTTGTATGAACTGTAACAATAAAAAAGACAAGTTGTTCTTAATTAAAGCGAAGAAAATTATTTTAACGGTGCAGCAAATCGTAAAACATCTTCACCGGTAATTTTTTTATCGCACAGAATAATAAGCCTTTCAATTACATTTCTAAACTCGCGAATATTTCCGGTCCAGTTAATTTTTTGCAATTCGCTAACGGCATCTTCTGCAATTTCCTTTTCGGGCATTCCATATTCACTACAAATTTGTTTTACAAAATGAGAGGCCAGTAAAGGAACATCCTCTAACCGATTGTTTAACGACGGAACATGAATTAAAATAACACTTAACCGATGATATAAATCTTCTCTGAATTTGTTCTCTGCTATTTCATGAGAAAGATTTTTATTGGTTGCAGCAACAACACGCACATCAACTTTTATTTGTTTATCGCCTCCAACTCTTGATATAATATTTTCCTGCAAAGCACGCAAAACTTTGGCTTGTGCCGATAAACTCATATCGCCAATTTCGTCAAGGAAAAGCGTGCCTCCGCTGGCTTGTTCAAATTTACCTTTACGTTGTTTCACTGCGGAAGTGAAAGCTCCTTTCTCATGACCAAAAAGCTCACTTTCAATTAATTCAGAAGGAATGGCGGCACAATTTACTTCGACAAATGCTCCGGAGGAACGATTACTTTGTTCATGAATCCTACGAGCAATCAATTCCTTTCCTGTTCCATTGGAACCCGTAATCAGAACTCTGGCATCGGTAGGTGCAACGCGATCGGCCATTTCAATAATACTTTTTATTGCCTTTGATTCGCCAATTATTTCATACTTTTTATTGACCTTCTTTTTCAGAATTTTAGCTTCAGACACTAAATTCGATTTATCCATTGCATTTCGAATGGTAATTAACAATCGATTCAAATCCAATGGTTTTTCAATATAGTCAAAAGCACCTTTTTTTATTGATTCAACAGCAGTATCAATATTTCCGTGCCCTGAAATCATTACAACCGGAGTATCAGGTGTCAGAATATGTAAACGTTCCAAAACTTCAATCCCGTCTAATCCCGGCATTTTGATGTCACACAGAACAATATCGTATTCTGCTCCCTTTACTTTTTCAATGGCTTTGTTTCCATCTTCGGCCAAATCCACTTCATATTTTTCATATTCCAGGATATCTTTTAATGTATTTCGGATGCTTCTTTCATCGTCGACTACAAGTATTCTTGACATAATATAAAATTTAGTGTACACAAAATTAATCAGCTTCAATCAAAAACTGTGCTAAAATGAGAAAATCTAACAGAAAGCTGAAAAAGGATTTCATCTGTCCGTAAAACCTATATAAATTAGATGTTCAAAATATTGGATAAGTCAATGTGAATCAATATCATTGATCATGCGTAATGAATGTTCCAGAGTCTTGCTTATTTCATCCAAATATTCTTTAACTGCTTTTACACTTCCCGGAAGCGTGTAAACCAATGTTTTTCCGATTACGCCTGCAACACTCCGGCTTAAAAGTGCGTTAGGTTTTTCAGAACCGTATTTGTACCGAATTAATTCCATGATTCCGGGAATTTCTTTATCCAGTAATCTTTTCACTACATCAGGGGTAATGTCTCTGCTTCCGATTCCGGTTCCCCCGGTTGTTACAATAATATCGGTTTTATTTGCGGTTGCGAGAAGGAGTATTCTTTCCAACTCCGTATCATCATCGGGAATGATTTTGCTTTCGATGTTAACCAACCTGTTGTTCTCATGAAAAAAGTCAGCCAGCAAACGGGCTGCAAACGGACCACTTTTATCTTCATAAATCCCCTTCGAGGCTCTGTCACTCAGAGTAATCACCAAAATATTTATTTGTTTGGGAAGATAAGTTAATTCATCATTAGTTGAAAGTTTTCCTCCTTGCAAAACACGGCAAAAGATTCCTTCAACAGGCATAATACAGCTTCCTGTCTGCTGCATAATTTCGCAACCGTTATGACACTTTTTACCAATTTGAGTAACTTCGAGCAATACATCACCGCATTGAAAGCGATCAAGAATTTTGGTTTTATGAAGCTCAATTCCTTCGGTGGTGATATTTTCACCAAAATCGCCAAAATTGAATCTGCGTTTATTTTGTTCTTCTGCTTTTTTCAGGCTCTCAACAGCGAGCAAACTTACCTGCCGGTGCCAATATCCGGCGTGTGCATCACCTTTCATCCCTGTTTCATTCATTTCAACAACATCGACCGGAGTTTTAACTGTCTCTTTTTCTTTAGAAATATTAAGCGAGCGTATTTTTATCTTTGTCATTTCTTTGTTTTCTCCAGTAGTTTAATTTCTCCCATTTCCATTGTTTTATCAACTGCTTTACACATATCATAAATGGTAAGTAAGGCAATATTTACAGCCGTGAGCGCTTCCATTTCAACACCTGTTTTCCCGGTACATTTTACCGTTGAAAATATTCTGACTCCATCTTCTTCCATGGAAAAATCGACCGATATTTTGGTTAATTGTAGTTGATGACACAACGGGATTAAACTAAATGTTTGCTTGGCGGCCTGAATTCCGGCAATTCTGGCAACAGAAAAAATATCACCTTTTTTTATAGAACTGCTTTTGATTAATTCAAGTGTTTCAGGCTGCAAGAGTATTTTACCAGTGGCTTTTGCTATTCTTTCCTGATTGGGTTTTGCCCCAACATCAACCATATTGGCTTCTCCTTTTTCGTTCAAATGTGAAAAATTATCAGTCATTCCTTATCCTCCAATATTATAAAAACTACCTATCTGATTAAAAGTTCCTTCTTTGGGTTTGGCATTCAGTGCATTTAGAAAAGCACTCTCAATACCATATTCTTTTACATTGAACTCCCGGTCACTAAATAAACACGGCTTTATCATTCCACTGGCTGTTAATCTCAACCGGTTACAAATTAAACAGTTCCCGCCATCACCGCCATCAACTTGTTCAAACTTACCGGTTCGTAAATCCATCTGCGATATAAAACGTATCTCAACTCCTTCTTTGGCTGCAAAACTTCGAATCGAATCAAAATCCTGACTATTACGTCTTAATTTTACCACATTAATTTTAACCGGTGCTAAACCAGCCTTTTTTGCTGCCCTGATTCCTTCTACTACCTTTTCAAAATTTCCACCTCCGGTTATTTTTTTATACTGTCCGGGAAATACCGAATCCAAACTAATATTCACACGATTCAGTCCCGCCTTCTTCAAATCATCAGCATATTTTGGAAGTAAAATCCCGTTAGTGGTCATGGTAATTTCTTCAATTCCCTGAATCTGATTTATTTTTTTCACCAGTTCAACAATTCCACTCCTAACCAAGGGTTCTCCCCCTGTTAATCTTATTTTTCGAATACCTAAACCTGCTCCTGCTCTAATTACTTCAGCGATATCGTCAACACTCAGAATTTCTTCCTTTTTCAGTAAATGAACTCCTTCTTTGGGCATACAATATACACATCGTAAATTACATCGATCTGTAACCGAAACTCTTAGGTAAGTAATATTTCTTTTAAAGCGATCGAACATTTTTCCGTTGGCTATTTAAAGATACATTTTCGCATTCGGGTAACAAAATATACTTTGTTTACGAAAAAAGAGAGTCTCAAATACATTGTGCTTCGAACTCTCTTTTAATGTAAAACGACAATCGTTTCTATATAATATTATGGTTTTTTAGCAACCTCCGGCAACAACATTTGTTTTTTCTCTGCGCCGCACTTCTACAGGTTTCTTCTCAGTTGCGGAATTTAATACCGCGCCGTTTTCAGGAGCCGCCATTTCAGCAAAATCAAATTCGGGGTTACCCATTAAAAATGAATTATCATCTTTTGTTGCCAGCAAATTATTTTTATGTTGAATGTAAAACTGATATCCACCTAAAAGGATTTTAACATTGCTAAAACCAGCCTGACGAAATAACATCCACGGGCCGTTTGCCTGCAATTGATCCTCGCCATACAAAACGACCGTGATTCCCATTCTGTTAAGTTCTTCCAGTCTTTCAATGTTTTTTCCCTCTGTTAAATCGTTTGCTGAAATATTTTCGGCTCCCGGAATGTGTCCCTGCCCGAAAACAAAATTGTCGCGAATATCAAAAAGGACAATGCTCTTTGTTTCTTTTTTTACAAATCCATCCAATTCCCATGGATAAAAATAAGCATCAGATTGTTTTAGTTGTTCTACGCTTTCCTGCAAATCCGATTTATAGGTAATCAGAGGTTTACGCATAGTTATAAAACCAATAATTAATATTACAATAAAAACTGAAACGGCTATTAGCGTTCTCCATGGATTAAGTTCGTGAATGTGCATAATCTAAAATTTTATTGGACATTAACAACCTCCGGCAACAACATTCGTTTTTTCTCTGCGCCGAACCTGAACCTCTACTTTCGACTTTTCTGAATTATCGGCTTGTGCTCCGGTAAAATACATTTGTGCCCCCTTTCTAAAAGAGTATATTTCAATGTCAGTATACGGCGCATCTTCTCCGGGTTCCTGTGGTTCTATTATAGTTTGCATCCAGCAATTAAGCCCGCCTTTCATTACATAAATACCTTTAAAACCCAGACGTTTTGTGAGTACCCATGATTGATCGGCTTTTATATCGTCGTTGGAAACAAAAACAACCTTTGTTCCTGGAATTCCGAAATACGTTAAGTTATCTTTTTGAACCAGATTCTCCAGTGGAATATTAATTGCACGGGGAAGCGAATATTTCTGAAACTCATCTTTACCGCGAACATCAATCAGCATTAACGAAGGATCCCCCTGAATAATCATTTTTGCCACCTGGTCGGTAGTAACATACCGTGTTGGTTGAATAATTTCACGCAAAAGCTCTTCAGGCGCAATCTGGTTGGGTTCTTTTTCTCTGCTAACAAAAAGTGTCCCAACGGCCAGAACTAACATAAGTAGGGTAAGAAATATATAATTTCTGTTCATCAGCTTAAAATTTATATTCTTTCATACTTTTTCGAACTCGTTTCTCAATGAACATTGTTCCCCAGAAAGCGGAGAGAGCCACAACGGTAAAAGCCAATGCAAACCATGGTGCAGGAATTCCGGTAATATCAGTTAAAGTAACATTTCCGATATACCCGCTATTGAAAAACCCGGCAAACAAGGGATAAGTCAGCGAGAACACCAAAATACCAAGATACAGGCCAACAGTGAAAACAAGAGCATCGAGCTTTCCAATGGCAATGGCGGCAAAACTGGTTCCCGGGCAAAAACCTCCCATTATAAATCCCACTCCCATAATTACCCCACCAACAATCATTGGTGTGAGATAAGTAGGCAGAATAAATATTTTTGAAAGGTCGAGCCAGCCTAAATAATTAAAATACAGTAAGCCAACCATAGCCACAATTAAAGCAGTAAAAAATACACGAAGAACCACAAAATTGTAGCCGTAAAAAACGCCGGTAATATTTCTTGATGACGAAAACCCTGAAGCTTCAAGAATAAACCCGAATACAATGCCCAGTAAAATGGCAATTACAAAATCCCATCCTTCACCAATTATACCATTAGGAATTAAAGGTCCCATTCTAAATATCTTTTTAATGTTTATTCAAATCCATAATTTTCTAAAGAAATATGCTCCAATGTAGCCTGTTCCAAAAATGGCAAACATAACCACCACGCCTCCCAGGGCGAAAGTAGCGCTTCCACTCAATGCTGCGCCACTGGTACATCCTCGCCCAAACTGGCTGCCTATTCCAAAAAGAGCACCACCTATCAGGGCATAAAGCAAACGTTTTCTATTTGAAATTTTTGGTCCGTGCTCAACTCTAAATTTTTTTACACGCCCAAAAATTATCCCGGAGAGCAGTCCTCCAAGGAAAACGCCTAAAGATTCAAAAACCAGCCATGTGTACATTGGTGAATGGTCGTCGCTTATAAACTGGCTCATGTAAGCATTTTCTTTTGTATTTTCAGGAGCAATAGTATTGGCTGTTGTAACAACCGAACTTTTAACTGCCCCGCTGGCGCCCAATCCTCTTCCGGTAATAAAAACCGTTGCAAGAATAAGCAATCCCAGCAAAACACCCCCAAAATAAGGATTAATATATTGCGGCTGATTATCAATTATTCTATTTACATTCATATCTGATTTTTTTATTTTAATATAAATATCTCGTAATCTGTCCGGCTTCAACCATGATAAAACGAAACATAAACCCACCAATCAAAATCATTAACGGGGGCAACCATTTCGGAACATGAAATCCCCATAATTCAAGCGTTTCAAGTATAGCAGGGAATACAAGTCCGAGAAGTACAACAAACACCCAGAAGCTTACAGTAAATGGCCCTCCGAGAAATAATTTTGCCGCTTCAATTGCAGTTTCAGAGCCGGCTAAAAATCCCATAAACAAGTGGACAATCAGGAACAATTCAATCACAATAAAAGCCAAATCGATCCGGCTTAACAGTTTTCGTTCCGTTTTATCCTTACTTATCCATATGGTTGAGGCGAGCCCGGTAGAAAAACCTGAAACCAGGAAAAGCGGCCCGAGAATGGATGTATTCCAAAGCGGCCGCGCATTAAACGCCGACAATAAGATTCCGGTATAAACCCCAAGTATGATCGAATAAATCATCATTACCCAGGCAAAAGGGATTCGGTTTTTAATTACCCATGCTTCAAATCTGTCCAGAAATTTAAAAGGCCATTTCCAACCCGGAATTATTTCTTTTACATAACTGGCAATCCAAACAAACGACAGTGGCGTAATTACCATCAACGTCCATGCTCCCCAGCTCATTGGCGATTCCAGCCGAACAGTAGTATATAATTGCCAGAAATAAAGTTTATGCTTTAAATCCCAGAAAAGCGCTCCCAACCCTAAAATTAATGCCAGTGGTGCAATTATCGGAGCCCATTTTACGGTGGCCTGCATTTCTTTTTCTTTTCCTCGAACTACAAAAAAGCCTGCAAAGAAAAGGATACCGGCAGCCAAACCACCCAAAAATAGATAAAGAGGAATTTGCCAGTGCCAGATATTTAAATACGGATCGATATTCGGGATATTTCTTCCGCTTACAAAAAGTTCTTCTTTCATCTTACAAACATTTATTGGTTAAGTAAGAAAATACAACTGAGGTTTTGTACCTGCTTCCGGGGCTAGCACTTTCCATTTCCTGTCTTTTATCGCCAGTGAAACTTCGCTGTTTGGATCATCCAAATCGCCAAAATAAAGGCAATGAGTAGGACACACTTCAACACAAGCCGGCTTTTGTCCTTTTTTAACACGATGCAAGCAAAATGTACACTTGTCTACATATCCTTCCGGATGCGGATAACGGGCATCATAAGGGCAAGACTCAATACATGCACCGCAGCCAATGCATTTGTCGTGTTCAACCAAAACTACCCCGCCATCTTCAATGTGGCTCGCACCTGTCGGGCAACAACGCACACAAGGTGAATTATCGCAATGATTGCAACGTTCGGAACGAAATTCCAAATCGAGGCTTGGATATGTTCCGTCAACACTTTCTACAATCCAGTCGCGGCAGTAACCATGAGGTACATTATTCTCCGTTTGACAAGCAACAACACAGTCGCCGCAACCAACGCATTTTTTCGTATCAATTGCCATTGCATATCTCATACATTAACCTCCTTTCCTTCCGTTGATGGCACTTCTGTTAAAAACGTAATGAAATTTCCTCTCATTCCGGTTCCTCCCATCACGGGGTCAACGACTACATTGGTTATCATTTCAGTGTCGCTTGCACCTCGTCCAAATGCCCTGGACAATTTTTTGTCGGAATGACCAAACCCGTGGACCATATAAACTGAATCCCAACGGATTCGCTCTGTTACCCGGACTTTTACAGGAAATGAAGTAACTACTCCATCCTGGTTTTTCAGCCATACTTCCTGGTCTCTTTTCAACCCCCATAAATCAGCTACTTTCGGATTTACCCAAACACTATTCTCGCTCATTAAATCCCATAAATTAGGGTTGTTTGAAGTACGGCTAAATGTATGCATGGGTGCGCGTCCGTATATCAACCGATAAAAATTTTGTGGAGGTTCCGGATGTTTGGTGTATTTGGGAATCGGATCGAAACCATGATCGGCAAAATCAACCGAATACAGTTCAATTTTCCCGGTGGCTGTATTAAATTCAAAATCTTCGCCATCAGCCAGGTATAAGGGCCCGCTTTTTCTGGGAAATTTTTTCACCCCTGTTTTTTTCATCTCTTCCAGCGAAGTCCCCAGTTGTTTCAATTGCCAGTCAATAACATCAGCATAATCTTCATAATTGAAATAATCATGCAACCCTAAACGTTCCCCAATTTGTTTTGCAATCCACCAGCCGGGTTTTGAATCATATTTGGGTTCAATTGCCGGCATTCTTAATGCTATATTGGGTTCGCGGTTGGTAGCAGAGCGGATAAAATCATATCTTTCCAAATATGTGGCTTCAGGTAAAATAACATCCGCATAACCGGTGATTTCCATTGGCATTGTATCCATTACGGCGATAAATTCAACAGAATCCGCAGCTTCTTTAAACAATCGTTTATCCGGCATCGAAAGCGGTAGATTTGTGCCGGCAACCAACCAAGCTTTTACCTGGTGTTTGTAATTATATCGTGGAATTGAAGATTTTAATAATTCAGTAGTTATTCCCATGGTTGCCAACGGATATCTGCTTTCGTTCCAATCTTTCCATGTCCATTTAGGTTCAGGGTACTCCGGTTGTGGATAATGAGGGAGAGGAACTGATTCCGGAAGATATAGACTACCGCGTTTTCCCCAGGCTCCGAGCAAAGCAGTTAAAATCGCCATGGCTCTTTCTCGTTGAGTATCATCACCATACCAAACCACATGCCTCCCCGGATGAACAACTACTGCAGGAGCTGCACCTGCCATGGCCTTGGCTGTTTTCCTTATTTGCCCGGGTTCAATATCTGTAATTCCGTATGCCCACTCCGGGGTCATATTTTTTACGTGTTCCTTCAGATAATCAAACCCAAATGTATATTTTTCTACAAATTCCTTATTATAAAGATTCTCATATATCAACACATGAATCCATGCCATGATAAGTGCAATATCAGTTGCCGGCTTTATAGGCAACCAAAAACTGGAATGTGCTGCGGCAGTTGAAAATCGTGGATCGACAGTAATAATCGTTGCTCCTTTGTCAATGGCTTCCGACATTTCCTGAACCTGCGAATTGTGCATATTCTCACCAATATGCGAACCAATCAAAACCAAACAATCGGTATCGCGGATATCAGTACATTCAGGCGAACCGACATAAGCGCCAAAAGTGGAAAAATAAGCTGAAGAACGCGGTCCCCTGCAATTGGCAAATGCAGGCTCTGCGTTGCTCTCCGATCCATAAGCACGCAACAGGTGTTCGAAATGACTGCCCGGAGTTCCGTGGTTAAACAAACCAAATGCTTCCGGTCCATATTTTTCTTTTACCTCCAGCATTTTACCGGCTACTTTTCCCAGTGCCTCTTCCCAGGTAGCCTCTCTGAAATGCTGGCTGCCATCTTCTCGTGTTTCCCGAATGAGAGGTGTTTTTAATCTATCCTCATCGTAAACCATACCAACACCACCCGTCCCGCGCGGGCATAATCTCCCATTACAATGCGGATCATTTTTATTCCCTACAATTTTCCTTATCTGTCCGCTTTTGTCAACATATGCCCAGGCTGCACATTTCCAGAAACACACCTCGCAATAGGTTGGATAAGGAGTTAATTCCTCATCACTTACCGGCTCCACTGAATTCGATTGAAAAAAGCCAAAACTTTTTGCTCCAAAAGTTTTGTACGCTATGGCCGCACCACCTGCACTAACAGTTGAAATTTTAATAAAATCTCGTCTTGTTTTCATTCGTGATTCTCATTTTTTTCAAGAAAAATTTCATCTTCAGTATGTTCGAAATTTACATTCAAAAAGATATATTCCTTAATTCTTCATAATTTCAATATCTAACTATTTACATGTATAGATATCGAAGGCAAATATAAAAAGGAATTTACAGACTCATCGTTTAATGAAACAATTTGAAATCATTAAAAATAAGACAGTTAAATTACAAAAAATTACAAAAACAGAGAACTAAAAAAGACAACAAAATCCTTTTTTTAATTCATTAAAGAACAATATTTTAAATATGTATATATTTGAATTATTAAATAAAACAAACATAATACCTGTCTCAAATAAGAAACATAAGTTCCATAACAAAAATCAAGAAACATGATTACATGAAAAGCAAAAGTTCATTTTAATAAAAAAACGACATGCTTTAAAACATAATCACATGATAATTTGGATGTTTGCAAATTCTCCTGACATTTTAACCGGGTTGAGATTTCTTCAATTTATTACTTTTGCCTAAAAGAAGTTTAAAAAATGGATACAAAAAACAGACGAGTTTTTCTACAAATAATTACCAGTGGAATTATTGTATTTTTTTTGTTCGTTTGGAATAAGCTTACCTTAAACCACATAAAAATCAGTAGCAATAGAGAAGAGCTGCTACCATTAAATAAAAATAAAGTTTCATTTTACGAAAACTACATTATTGTAAATCAAAACAACCATACTACAATTCTTTCTTCTCACTGTACGCACCTTGGCTGCCGAATCGATAAACTTGAAAATGGACGGTTGGTTTGTCCATGTCATGGTTCTGAGTATAATCTGGATGGAACGGTTTTAAAAGGACCAGCATATAAAAACCTGTCGATGGCATCGGGAAAAATTATTGATGATGGGAAGAATATTTTGATAAAAGGATAAAATGGCTCGAAAGAAAAATAAAACAACTTTGGGAACACTCGCTTTAGCCATGTTTTGGATGGTGGTTGTTTCCGGTATTTTTCTGGCTATTCCTTTCGATGTAAAATCGCCATATTTGAGTATTAGTAATATTATGGTGAGCAACCCGTGGGCATCACTTATCCGGAATCTTCATTACTGGAGTTCACAGTCTTTCCTGATTTTTAGCCTCATTCACCTCTATGATCATTTTCATTACAAAGAAAAAATCGGCTTAAAAAAAGGTATAGCTTTCCGGTTGAGCCTGGCTGTTTTAATTATTTTTCTGGCTATGATTAGCGGTTTCCTCTTAAAAGGAGACTCCGACAGCCAACAGGCCCGCCAAATTTTACAAACGTTATCAGAGAGAATTCCTTTTATTGGAAAATCGTTAGCCTATTCGCTTTTG
The DNA here is from genome assembly GCA_963677235.2 of uncultured Draconibacterium sp. GTDB lineage: Bacteria > Bacteroidota > Bacteroidia > Bacteroidales > Prolixibacteraceae > Draconibacterium. The sequence continues at coordinate 117,043 of CAXXPP010000003.1, forward strand.
GGAAATCCTGAAAGTTACCAGTTGATTTATGTCCATCATATTGCGACATTTACAGTTTTTATTGCCATTGCAATGGTAGAACACAGCCGGAAATACTGGCCTCCCATCCTTGATTTTGTCCTTTCGTTCGCTGGTACTGTTGCAGTTAGTTATTTTTTTAGCGCGCCACTTCATGATAATCTGAATCCGGCCGTAAAAGGCCCCTGGTATTTTGTAGGTTTCCAGGAAATTTTACACTGGCTCAAACATCCGGAATGGTCACTGCTTTTACTTGCAGCTATTCTTTTTCTTGTATATCTGGTAAATTCAGGAAAAGGAAAAACAATGTTTTACAGTAAACGAACTTTGCTGCTTTTTACTGCTTTTTATGCCGTCCTCACCATCATTGGATTGTTTTTCCGCGGAGAAAGCTGGCAATGGACAAACCCATGGATTAACAACTATTCTTATAGTGTATTACACAATTTCAAAACACCAAAAGTGAAGTTATCTCCGGAGTTTACTTTAGAACAAGCAATTTCATCTCCTATTATTCAAGGCAGAAAAGAAAGCTGCCTCGCCTGTCACACTGAAACACATGGATTTACAAAGTCACATTCTCCGCAAGCCATTGGATGTTTTTCCTGTCATGGAGGAAATCCGTTTGCCACCGGGAAAAGTCAGTCGCACCATAATATGAATCTCATCCCTGGTAATTTGGCAACGGCTAAACAATCCTGCGGCACAACACAATGCCACCCGGAAATAGTAGAAAGAGTGCCAACCGGATTAATGGCTACCCTCAGTGGAATGATTAGCGTTGATCGTTTTGTTTTTAACGAACAGGACAATCCTGACATATTAACCAGCGTACACAATTTAAAAAATTCTCCGGCCGACGAACATCTGAAAAACCTTTGCGTTCGCTGCCATTTGGGGAATTCGAAAAACGAATATGGACCAATTTCTGAAGCCAGCCGTGGAGGGGGTTGCCTGGCCTGTCATTTAAATTACAGTGATGAAGCAAAAAATGCACTGGCACAAAACACAGGAGATATAATCGATGCTCATCCGGAAATTAGCATGAAAATCACCCAATAATCATTGTTTTGGCTGCCACAGCCGCTCCGGACGAATTTCGACCAATTATGAAGGTTGGCATGAAACAACGCTTGCCACTGCTGAAATGCCGGATAGCAACAACTACCGCCTAATTGAAGGGAACCGCGTTTTCATAAAAAAACAGGAAGACGTTCATCATCAGTTAGGAATGGAATGTATCGATTGCCATCATTCATACGAAGTAATGGGAGATGGAAATCATTATACCCATCAGGAAGAACAACAGGATGTACAGTGTTCTGATTGTCATATTAATGGCTCCCCAAAAACAATAACCGCAAAAAATCTGGATAATGAATCGGCCATTATTGCTGCTCTCCGTTTTGGAAATATTTCTGAAAAAAAATTCCTGGTAACAGAAAAACACAAACATGCCTTAATTAACACTTTTATTGAAAATGATTCTGTTTATTTTCTCACCAAGAACAGCGGGAAAAAAATGACAATAAAACCGCCGGCAAAAATATGTATACGCAACAATGCGCACTCCGATTTGGCTTGCTCCAGTTGTCATACCTCATGGGCACCAACCTGTATTGGTTGTCATAACGCATTTGATGAAAATGAACGCGCCTACAACATGATTAAAAACAAAGAACAAAAGGGAGGTTGGGTTGAATATATTGGCGAATACAAGGCACAATTACCCACGCTCGGAATTCGAAAAACTGAAGATAAAACTGAAATTATTCCTGTTCTCCCTGGAATGATTCTTACCATTGACATGAAATCCTTCACAAACAATGAAAAAGATACTGAGATCTTCCACCGTTTATATGCACCGGCAGCCCCCCATACTACTTCGTCAAAAGGAAGGAGCTGCGTTAGCTGTCATAACAACCCGGTAGCCCTGGGATACGGAGAAGGTGAATTAACATATAAAGTTACCGATGGAGAAGGGAAATGGATATTTAATTCAAAATATGAAAATCTTAAAGACGGACTACCGGCAGATGCCTGGATTGAATTTCTAAATACCAGAAAAAAAAATGTATCCACTCGTTCAAACGTTTTCCCTTTTAGTATTGAACAGCAAAAAGATATCCTTACTGCGGGCGCCTGTTTAACCTGTCATTCTGAAGATTCAGAAGTTATGAAGAAAAGTCTTGATGATTTTGAAGGGCTTTTAAAAGAAAGAAGTAAAAATTGTATCCTTCCCGACTGGGAGTAAGTTTAGTCTTCCAAGATTAAATCCTCCGGTGTATTCATATTATAAAATAGTTTAGGGTATTTCTCAAGCCACTCATTCGAACTGATAAAGTTGGTTTTAACCTTTTCTAAAAGAAAACGCATTTTATAACTTCCACTTTCAAGCTGTGACTCGAATTCAGGTAAAATTTTCTTATTATATAAAGCTATCAACGGTTCTTTTTTTCCTGAATGTTCCGGGACTACCACTTCAAAATTGTTGACACCGGATTTTAAAAAAACCACAAAATCCATTTCCACAAATGCGGCATCTACGCTCAACACAAAATTCCAGTCGTTTCCTGATTGTCTCAAACAGGAATAAATGCCGCCCATCGGGCCACAATCTTTTATTTCGTCCGGAATTAGCCGAACTCCTTCGAGTTGGTGTTCCGGGGAATCTGAACTAATCAGGATTTCATGGCAAAACAATTGACAAAATCCAACGGCCCGCTGTAGAAGCGTTTTTCCGTCCATTTTAAGCAGCGCCTTGTCGGTTCCCATCCTACTGCTTTTCCCGCCTGCGAGTATAATTCCTGTAAGTTGCATTCAGCAAAAATAGAAAAGCTTTGAAAAACAGGCGAACCAAATTCTTTATAAAATAATCAGCACCAATAAAAAAGCCCCGGAAAAACCGAGGCTTTTATCGGGTGGTAGATGGGATTTGAACCCACGACCCCTGGAACCACAATCCAGTGCTCTAACCAACTGAGCTACAACCACCGTTTGATTTTGCGGTTGCAAATATAATATTTTATTCTTTTTTCAATTCAAAAAATCAAAAATAAATCGGAAAGCAAATCACAAAAAACTATTTTTGAAAAAATACTTGAACCATGCAAAAAAATCAGACTGAAAATATTGTATGTTTTGGCGAAGTTCTTTGGGATATGCTGCCCTCAGGCGCCAAACCGGGAGGAGCGCCGTTGAATGTGGCGATTCACCTGAAAAAGCAAGGACAAAACCCGGCTATCATAAGTAAAACAGGGAATGATAAAGAAGGAAGGGAATTAATTAAATTTCTGAAAAAAGAAGGGCTAAATAACAATTTTATTGAAACAGACACGGAGCTTCCTACAAGTAAAGTTCTGGTTCGTTTAGATGAAAATAAAAATGCAACTTACGAAATCTGCAAGCCTGTGGCCTGGGACAATATCGCCCCAAACAAAAAAACAGAAGAGCTGGTTGCTGGTGCTGAGATTATTATTTTTGGCTCCCTGGCATCCCGGTCAGACGTTACCCGGAACACATTAATCCAGTTACTAAAAAATTCGGATGCAAAACGATTGTTCGATGTAAACCTGCGCCCCCCGTTCGATTCCAGGGAAGTAGTAGAAACATTTCTTAAACTTTCAGACTTTGTAAAATTGAATGACGAAGAATTGGTAAAAATTGCATCGTGGCACAACAAATCGGGAAAATTATCGAAACTCATTAAATGGTTTTCCGAATTTTACGAATGCGCGGACATTTGTGTTACACGCGGCCCCAATGGAGCAATATTCCAAAAAGACAATACAATTTATGAGCATCCCGGATTTAAAGTAAATGCCGTTGACACAGTTGGTGCGGGCGATTCATTTCTTGCCGGTCTGGTTGCCAACCTGGAAAAGATGCATTCGCCGCAAAAATCGTTGGAATATGCCTGTGCCACTGGTGCTTTCGTAGCATCGCAACCTGGCGCTGTGCCTGATTATACTCAAGAAACGATTGAAAATTTAATTCTCTCTTCAACGTAATAATAATTGCAACCCTTTTCACTTTTCCTTGTCACTATAGTTGAAAGAAATAAAATTGGGACCAAAAGAGCAAATACATAAAAGTATTGTTGAAGCCTGCAAAAAAGGCAAAAACAAAGCCAGGTACGAGCTCTACCAATTGTATTCTAAAGCAATGTTTAATGTGTGTTACCGAATGATGAACAGCCGCGAGGAAGCAGAAGACATGTTACAGGAAGCATTTACTCAGGCTTTTATGAAACTGGACTCCTTTCGCTGGGAGTCAAGCTTTGGAACGTGGCTGAAACGAATTGTCGTTAACACCTGTTTAAATGCGATAAACAAAAAAAAAGTGGAACTAACGTATTGCGAGGAAATTTATCATTATGACTATACAGAAGATGTAGAAGAAACCGAAGTACAACTTACGGTAGCAAACATTACAAAAGCTATGGAGTTATTACCAGAGGGAGGGAGAATGATTTTCTCGCTGTATTTACTGGAAGGATACGATCATACCGAAATTGCTCAAATAATGAACATCACGGAATCGACCTCAAAAAGTCAGTTCATGAGAGCCAAGAGGCGAATAATTGAAATATTGAAAGAACAAAAATCGTTGGGAAAATGAAAACAGATCGTTTGGAAGAATTTGTGAGAAATAACCGCGAAGAGTTCGACCAGTTTGAACCTTCGGCAGAGGTTTGGAAAAACATAGAAAAAACAACCCGGCTCTCAAAAATACGAAGATTAAATTCACCTTTGCTTCGTGTTGCCGCAGTGCTTGTTTTAGCACTAATATTTACAATTACATTATACAAAACCAATATACTTAACAACAGGGTTTACACCAAAGAAATTAAAGACCCTGAATTACGCGAGTTAGTTGAAGCCGAAGCATATTATGCACAACAGGTAGACGGGAAACTAAAAGAAATTAGAAAATGTTATTACACCAATCCTGAATTGAAAAATGAAATTGAAACCGACCTCAGCGAGTTGGAAGATATGTACAATGTACTAAAAGGCGATTTAAAAGAAAATATATCCAACAAAACTGTAATTGAGGCTATGATTGACAACAACCGAACCCGGCTAAAGCTGGTTGACGAAGTGCTGGAACAAATAAAATGTTAAATTGGAAATACTGAAAATGAAACAACTGAATAAAACATTTGGAATAATTCTTTTAACCCTGATCTTTCCGATTGCAATTTCTGCACAATTCACTGAAACCAAGAACATTTCAAAACATTTTAAGGTTTCGAAAGATACACGAATTGAAATCGCCAATAAATACGGAAAAATTGAATTAAATACATGGGAAAAAGATTCAGTTGTTATTGATGTTGACATTCGCGTGGAGGAAAAAAAATTATCGAGGCTGGAGAAAGCAATGGACGAAATCAAATTCGATATCACCAGTAATCAACACTTTTTAATTTTCAGAACTTCAGTTGGTGAAAACCGCAGCGCCATAGAAAAAGAAATTCTCCGATTTAAAGAATCGCTTTTGCAAACCGACGGAAATATGGAAATCGATTACACAGTATGGGTTCCTGAAACCAACCAATTAAAAGTGGAAAATAAATTTGGTGACATTTTTATTGGCGATTATTCCGGCGAAGTAGAAATTGATCTTTCAAACGGAAATCTTAAATCGCATGATTTTAACGGGCGATTGGAATTAACACTAAATTTTGCCGATGCTACTATAAACGAAATGAAAAATGGAAGACTTGATTGTAGTTACAGCGACGTATATTTAAAGAAAGCCGAGTCATTGCGTATTATAAGCAAACAAACCAACTACGAAATTCTTGAAATAAATACGCTGGACGCGGAATCGAAAAGAGATAAGTTTCGTATTCGTTTGGCTGATTTGATTGATGCAAAAGGTAGTTTTTCCAATTTCAGAATAAATGAATTAACCGACCGGTTAACCTTACGAACAGAATATGGTGACATCGATGTGGAAAAAGCAGCTCCCGATTTCAGTAATATTTTTATTGAGTCGCGTTCAACCGATATTAATCTTTATTTCCCACAAAATACCAATTTTGGTTTTGAAATTACGCACACCAAAGCAGAAGTCAATTTTTGTCGCGAGATGAATATTGAAGAAGAAAAACAACTGGATGAAAATGAAGATAAAACAGAAATAAAAGGCTCATTTAACAAACAATCAGACAACAACACCAGGCTCTTTATTAATGCCACTTCCGGCGATATCAACGTATTCTCGAATTAAGAAAAAATACCCCCGCGAAAAAAATTTAACTTTTTTGCACACTTTTTGCAACCCTTCGAAAAAGCTGCTGTCTGTAAGGATAGAAAGAGAAACAATTAACAGAAAACAAATTTATTAAGTCATGAAAACAATTAAACTTTTTCTTTTTGGCTCCGCTATTATTTTGCTTGGAGCGACAAGCTGCATCGATGATTTTACAATCAGCGGGAATGGAATTCCCGCCACAGAAGGAAGAATAACCCTTGATTTCAAAGAAATTAAATCGGAAGGGGAATTCGATGTTCACATAACCCACGGCGATGAGTTTGAAGTTGTAGTAAATGCAGAATCAAACATTATTCCTTACATTGAAACAAACGTCAACAATAACAAATTACGCGTATATATCCGTGGGCTCCACAATGTAAAAAACCGATTACCTATGGAAATTTACATTACAACTCCGTATCTTGAAGGGATAACACAAAGTGGTTCTGGAGTAATTACAACCGACTACTTTACAACAAACGATATGGACATTGCAATTTCAGGTTCCGGTAAAATTGAGACCGCAGTTGATGCGCACAATATCGATGCTTCAATTTCAGGTTCAGGAAACCTTGATTTATCCGGTTTTTCAAATAATGGTGATTTTTTTATTAGTGGCTCCGGGAAAATAAATGCTGATGCCCTCGAACTGCGAAACTGCGAAACAACTATTTCCGGCTCGGGAAATATCTGGATAAATGTGGATAACTACCTGAAAGCGTCAATTTCCGGAAGCGGAAATGTATTTTATTACGGAAATCCGAGCATTGAAAAACATATTTCGGGGTCTGGCAACGTTATACCTTATAATTAAATATTCATTTTGAATTCAGCTACTTATGAGACGAATTTTAGTACTACTAGTTTTTGCAACTTCTGCAATCCTATCAAATGCACAGGGTTATCAACATGCTGTTGGCATTAGAGGCGGACTTTCCCCGGGTTTTGAGTACCGTTTTTACACCGACGATTTCAATTCTTACAAACTTTTATTGAGCGCCCGCGATCGCGGACTGCAACTGCACGCCCTAAAAGAATTTCATCAGTATGATCTTTTTGATTTTTCGGAGCAACTGGTTTTCTACTATGGCGCCGGACTTCATACAGGGTACGAAACATGGGATGTTTTACATTACAATTACAATACCCGCTGGTATTCCAAACGCTCATCAATTATTGCCGGAATTGACGGATTGGCCGGACTGGAATATGTTTTTTATGAAGTCCCGCTGTCGCTAGGGCTGGAAGTAAAACCATATTTTGAATTATTTGGTCGGGAAACCTTTGATCTTCAAATATTCGACTTTGCATTCACTGTCAAATATCTTTTCTAAAAACATTAATATGTAACAGAATAACAAACAACAATTAATTTATTAGCCATGAAAAAAATAATATTACTGCTGGTTCTGGCAGTGGGGGCGACGTATGCCAAAGCCCAGGATACTTTCCAAAACAATGACGAAGTTCAAACCATTTTTTCAAGAAACAGAAGCAACGGAGGTTATGGTGCAATTTCTTTCGGATATACTCAAATTGACGGGAAAGATGCTTTTATTTCAGGTGGTCGAGGTGCTTTTGTTTTTGCCCATTCTCTCGCAATTGGATTGGGAGGTTATGGTTTTGTAAACAATCTGGATTACCATACTTACTACGATAGCCACGAACTGGATTACACATTGGCTGGCGGTTACGGAGGTATTTTTATTGAACCAATTATAGGAGGGACAAGACCAATACATTTCTCCTTCCCAATACTTTTCGGTCTTGGTGGAGTTGCATTAGTTGAAGACTACGGTTGGGATCATTGGGACGTACACCCTTTTGATGAACTTGACCACGATTTATTCTTTGTTGTAGAACCCGCAGCAGAACTGGAATTCAATCTCACTCGCTGGTTTAGAATTGCCGCAAGTGCCAGCTACAGATTTACATCGGATGTTGATTTATATGATACAAACGAAGATGTTTTACGAGGGCTGAATTTCGGGCTTACCTGTAAATTTGGTAAGTTCTAAAACAAAAAGAGGGTTGCCGCTTTGGTAACCCTCTTTGTTTTATTATTCAATCTTTTACAACTTTATGTAGTCGGCATTTTTCAACCATTCATAACTTTTCTGACAACTTACAATCGGGTCAAAGTTATATTCTTCAACTTCTGCGATCCCATATTTAACTCCCGATTTTTCTTTGGAACCAAATATAGATTCAAAATCCATATTTCCACTGGCACCAACTTCCTCTTTATCTTTAATATGCCATAACTCAAATCGTCCCGGGTATTTATTAAAATAATCTACTGGATTCTTTCCCCCCTCAACAATCCAGTACAAGTCCATTTCAAACATTACCTTTTCCGGATCAGTCAGTTCCAGCATCCAGTCGTAAACCGGTCTTCCATCCAAAACAGTTGTAAATTCATTGTCGTGATTATGATATCCAAAACGGATTCCCGCAGCTTTACATTTCTCGCCTACAGCGTTAAAATACTCACAATACTTTTTTAACCCGTCCAGGCTTTCATAACCAACGCCACTCATCCAGGGTTGAACAATCCATTTTACACCTACTTCTTTGTGTGCTGCAATACATTCATCCCACCAAGCCATAGTACTATCCCAGTTCGTTGAGTCTGGCAAATCCTGACCGGTATGGGAGCCCAAAAACTGAAGCCCGTTGTTCTCACACAACTGTTTAAATACAACAGGATCCATTCCATAAAATTTTCCATCACTATAACTGGCTGCTTCAACAAATTTATACCCGATATCTCCAACTTTTGCAATTGTTCCTTCAATATCTGAATTCATTGCATCTCGAACAGAATACAATTGTAATCCGATAAATTTACCTTCTTCTTTTTTTGTTTGCTGACAGGAAAACATTCCCAACGAAAAAGCGGACAAAACTCCAGCCGCTAATACACTTTTTAAAGACAACTTCCCAAATTTCATTTTTAATTGATTTTAGTTTGATTCTGGCTTCAAAAAATCCGATAATATCTTTTATAAACCAGGCACGAATATAAAGATTTTCGTGAATTTCTAACCTTAATTGTTCTACAGAAACCTTTTTAATCTTGATTCATAAAAAAAATATATATTACTTTGGATTGGTAATTTTTCGTTTATGGATACAACTGAAATTATTATTAAAATCAGGAAGATAGTACGTTCCATTAATCTGGAGTCAAAAAAAATACAGAAAGAATACGGCGTTAGTATTCCTCAAATTCTTAGTTTAAATTATTTAAATGAATCAGCGAATTACCAAGCAACACAAGGAGAATTACGCAAGTTTCTTCATCTGAATTCAAGCACTACCAGCGGAATCATCAACCGACTGGAAAACAAGGGACTGGTTGCCCGCCTTCCAAAGTTAGGCGATAAAAGGGTTGTTACCATTGCTTTAACTTCAAAAGGCGAAAAACTTCTGAAACAAATACCTTCTCTTCTTCATCTGCAACTCTCAAACAAACTTGAAAAACTGGACGAAAAAACATTTAAAAATGTAGAAATCAGCCTTGATCTTCTAATTAATCTTCTTGAAATAGAAGGAATTGAGGCTTCTCCAATGCTTACCATCGAGGATAATCTTGAAGAAAACAACTCCTCCCTGGATTAAATTAGTTTCCATAAAACATAATTATTTTAAATAAGGAAGAAATATAATTACTCCCTCCCACTTCTTCCTAACACAATACATTCAAAAACAAGCGATTAAAACCTACAGTATTAAATAAATAGGTCATAGGTCGCTTTTGTCAGGTTAAATATATTAGCTATTTTTGTTCGCACAGAAACTATATATATGGATATATTTAATGATGTACAGCAAGAAATTGCAAAAAAAATCAGGCCAGACAGCAATATTTCGAATTGGAAAGACTGGAAATGGCAGTTAAAAAATTCAATCAAAACAATTCAAAAATTTGAACTTCTAACCGGAATTAAGTTCAGTAAAGACGAAAAAGCTGCTTTAGAAAAAACATTGGAACGCTTTCCCCTGTCAATCACACCTTATTACCTTTCATTAATAGATAATGATAATTACCGCCACGATCCGGTTTTTATACAGGCATTTGCAAATACCGACGAATTAAATGTTTTAAAATCAGACCTCAAAGACCCATTATCAGAAGATAAAGACAGCCCGGTGGAAGGAATAACACACCGCTATCCCGACAGAGTTCTATTCCATGTGAGTAACATTTGCTCGATGTATTGCCGGCATTGCACTCGAAAAAGAAAGGTCGGAGATATTGATTCTATTCCAAACAAACAACAGCTTTTGAAAGGAATTGAATATATCAGGAACACACCTCAAATCCGGGATGTTCTGCTGTCAGGTGGTGATCCGTTTATGCTCTCCGACGATTATATTGATTGGCTACTTTCCGAGATTACAGCTATTCCTCATGTAGAGATTGTTCGTATAGGAACAAGAATGCCGGTAGTTTTGCCCTACCGTATTACCGACAACCTGATTAAAGTACTCAAAAAATACCAGCCACTCTGGATAAACACCCACTTCAATCACCCACGCGAAATAACTTCGTCATCGAAAGAAGCACTGGCTAAACTGGCCGATGCGGGATTCCCTCTGGGGAATCAATCGGTGTTACTTGCGAATGTAAACGATTGCCCGCGAATCATGAAAAACCTGGTACACAAACTGGTGCAAAACCGTGTTCGCCCTTACTATATGTACCAGTGCGATTTATCGGAGGGACTTTCACACTTCCGCACACCAGTGGGAAAAGGAATCGAAATTCTGGAAAGCCTCATCGGGCATACGACCGGTTTTGCAGTTCCTACTTATGTTATTGATGCACCGGGTGGGGGTGGAAAAATTCCGGTAATGCCGAATTATATCATTTCATGGTCAACAAATAAAGTAGTTCTGCGAAATTACGAAGGAATTATAACAACATATAAAGAGCCTGAAAAATACGAAGCAAAATTCTGCGATCGCGATTGCGACAGTTGTGACCTTGATTTACAACTGAATGAAGCCGATGAACAAAAAGCACTGGGAATAGAACAATTATTATCGGATGAAGATTCAACAATATCGCTGGTTCCCGACAATAATGAACGATACAACAGAAGGGAGGAAGATGGAGGACAAAATTGAAAAACTTGGAAAATCGACAATACACCATGGAAAAATAAATGATCGGATATACTTAATGAAACTCCACCCCGAGAATTTAACTGAAGTTATTTCGGGAGTAGAAGAATTGGCAGATGAACAAGGTTATTCAAAAATAATTGCAAAGGTAGCACCCAATAATCTGCCCGACTTTCTTTCTAACAATTATTCGATAGAAGCATTTATTCCACGTTTTTTTAAAAATAAACAGGACTGCTTTTTTGTTTCAAAATTCAAGAACGGAAAAAGAAAAGAAATTCCTAAAGATGAATTAAAAAAGTTTCACAAACTATTAAACTCTACAGAAAAACCCCAGAGGCTAAAATACAAACATTCATTAAAATATGTTCTGGAAAGATTGGAGCCTAAAGATTCAGGATCTATTTCAGAAGTTTTGAAACAGGTATTTGAAACCTATCCTTTTCCTGTACACGACCCAAAATATATTCTAAAAACAATGCAGGAAGGAAAAACAGAATATTTTGGCTTAAAAGAAGGAAAAAACTTAATTGGTGTTTCAACTGCGGAAGTTGATGTTGCAAACAGAAATGCTGAAATGACTGATTTTGCAATACTTCCGGAATACAGGGGGCAAAATCTCGCCTTTAGATTATTAGTAAAAATGGAACAGGCAATGAAGTATGCCAATATTAAAACAGTATATACAATAGCCCGTTTAAATGAACCCGGAATGAACAAAACCTTTATGAAATCGGGTTATAAATATACAGGCACGTTAATAAATAATACAAATATTGGCGGAAGTATAGAAAGTATGAACATCTATTATAAACATTTATAATATGCATTTAGGAAAACGGTGTAAATATGCAAGCGAATGCCCGGTATACCAGGACGAAATAAAAGATCTCGGGAAACCCATATTCCTGGTTCGAAATGTATTCTGCAACCGCGGAATAAAAGGCTGGAGCAACTGCAAAAGATTTGAGGCTCTGGAAGCCGGCGAACCTATCAACGAAAACACAACACCATATAAAATTTGAAAAATTATTGATTGAAAATGACAAAAACAAACGACAAAACAGAATTGGAAATTATTGAATATCTTGAAAACAATGGTCCCAGCTTTTTGGGAGAAGTGGTAAAAAATCTGAAACTCTCAAACTCAAAAGGGTTAAAAATCACGAACCAATTGCTTTCCCGTGGAATTATCAGACACTCCGATCCTCCTTTACAATATGAGTTAAATTCAGAGGCAAAATAATTCAATGCATTGGATTGATTACTTAATTTTTGCCGTTTACCTGCTTTTCATGTTGGGAATCGGGTTTTATTTCATGCGGAAAAATAATTCTGCCGACGATTACTTTGTTGGTGGACGAAAAATGAGTTCCTTTCACATCGGGCTATCTGTGGTTGCCACTGATGTTGGAGGAGGTTTTTCTATCGGGTTGGGAGGACTTGGTTTTGTTATGGGATTATCTGGAACATGGCTCTTATTTACCGGACTCATCGGAGCCTGGCTCAGCGCCATTTTGCTTATTCCAAAAGTTTCAAAATTGGCCCAGATACATAATTTTCTCTCTTTTCCGCAATTTTTGAAACAACTTTACAACTGGAAAGTGGCCTTAATTGCGGGAGTGATTTCAGCCATTGGCTATCTGGGATTTACCAGTTCTCAAATCCTTGCCGGAGCAAAACTGGCCTCAGCAACATTCCCAAATATTTCGTTGCAAACTGCCTTGATTTTAATGGGAATTATAGCGGTTATTTACACATCGGTTGGTGGAATAAAAGCGGTTATTTATACCGATACTTTTCAGTGGATTTTATTGATGGGAGGCTTAATCCTGGTAGGTATTCCAATTTGTTACTTTGGAATTGGAGGTTATGAAACATTAAGAGAAACCCTACCTGCTAATTTTTTTAGCTTATCAGCAATTTCGTGGCAACAAATTGTAAACTGGTTTATTACTATTGTTCCAATTTGGTTTATCGGGATGACTCTTTACCAGCGCATTTATGCAGCCGGCGACAAAAAAACGGCACAACGAGCCTGGTTTATTGCCGGGTTATTTGAATATCCGGTCATGGCATTCACAGGAGTAATTTTAGGATTGTTTGCCAAAGTAGCTTTCGAAAACGGAATTATTAGCCCCAACGAAAACGGGGTTTTTGATCCGGAAATGGGACTCCCCATTCTGCTGCGAACCATTCTGCCGATCGGATTAACCGGTGTTGTTTTGTCGGCTTATTTTTCAGCAATTATGTCAACTGCCGACAGTTGTTTAATGGCTGCTTCAGGAAATATTATCACCGACCTCTTAAACAAACACAACTCAACCAAAATAATGTCGCTTTCACAAATTACTACACTCATTATTGGTGTCTTTGCCCTTATCATTGCATGGAAAGTTCCCAATGTGCTTCAATTAATGCTGCATTCCTACTCATTTATGGTTTCCGGGTTATTTATCCCCGTACTGGCTGGTATTTTCATAAAAAACAGAAGTACAAACGGTGCTTTCTGGTCGATGATAACAGGTGGTGTGGTCACACTCATTTTGATAATCGGTTCAATTGAACTTCCATTTGGTCTTGATGCTAATATCTACGGAATTTTCTGCGCCATTTTTATCTATTTGATTTTTCACTTTTTTGAAAAAAGACCAGCATTATCGCAGCCCTTGCTTTAACTTAAAAAGTTATTTTTGTTCCAATTAATTTTGGGAATGAAGAATAAAGATTTTCTCGCATTTGCTTCTGCTTTAGGAGCGGCTTTTTTCTGGAGCTTTTCTTTTATCTGGTTTAAAATTGCCTATCTCGGCTATAACCCTATAACCGTTGTAATCTTTAGGTTGGCTATTTCTGCCGTTCTTATTTCAATTATTGCCTGGGGATTAAAACGGCTTCAGAGACCTACGAAAAAAGACATCTGGCTATTTATTTTAATGGCATTTTTTGAACCGTTTATGTATTTTATTGGCGAAAGTTACGGGTTGATTTATATTTCATCAACAGTTGCAGCTGTTATCGTGGCCACCATCCCACTAATTTCTCCGGTAGCAGCATGGTTTTTCTATCACGAGAAAATTCGTTGGATGAATGCAACCGGATTACTTTTTTCTTTTCTTGGAGTTGGACTGGTCGTCCTGAATGGTTCATTTAAATTTGAGGCTTCTCCATTGGGAGTCGGACTAGAATTTATGGCTGTTTTGTCAGCTATTTCTTATTCCATTGTTTTACGTAATCTGGTAGGAAAATATAATACGTTCACAATTATTGCCTGGCAGAATTTTATCGGGGTGATTTTATTTTTGCCCATCTGGCTTACATTTGAGTTCAACGATTTTGTTACCCGTCCGTTTCATCCGCAGGCTTTCAAAGCAATTGTGTTCCTGGCTGTTTTTGCGTCCACACTGGCTTTCGTCTTTTTCACACAAAGCATCAGGCAACTTGGGGTAAACCGTTCAAATACGTTTATTAATTTAATACCGGTTTTTGTAGCAATTCTTTCTTTTTTTATATTAAATGACAGCCTGGGAATACAGCAAATTACAGGAATAACTATTGTAGTTGCAGGACTATTTCTGGCGCAACTAAAACGAAAAAGAAAAAAAGATGCTTTTGAAACGATTGAAATAACCACACAACGAAAGGGATAAGAACTGTTACGGCAATCAGTTTCTGGGAGCAGTATATTAGCAAAAAGATGAAAAAGGTTGAATACAAAACACCTGAAGAACTAAAAATTCTTACGGATAAAACGCGGGGAGAAACGATTGCACTTCTAAAAAAACTAAAAAAGAAAAAGCCTGGTGAACTGGATGATTTTGTACACGGGTTACACATCGATGCTTTTTCTGAATTTAGCTGTCTCGGGTGTGCCAACTGCTGCAAAACTATTGGCCCCCGGCTCACCAGCGAAGACATTGAACGTTTGGCAAAACACCTGAAAATGAAACCATCGAATTTCATGGAACAATATATTTTAACCGACGAGGACGGCGATTTTGTTTTCAGGGAACACCCCTGCCCTTTTCTTCTGCCCGATAATTATTGTATGGTTTATGAAAGCCGACCGAAAGCCTGTCGCGAATACCCGCATACCGACAGAAAACGTTTTTATCAAATTCTCAGCCTTTCGCATAAAAATTGTGAAACCTGCCCGGTTGTTTTTGAGATTTTTGAAGAGATAAAAACAAAATTCAGATAGAAATTAACCTACAATTCTTTCACCCCCCAGAACTTATTAATTGCCTTCCATGGAACCACATTGGGTCTTTTGAATTCTCTTTGTACACTTGCAATCGACTCACCTTTCACTTCTATTTCATTAAGCGATGATGGTTTCATTCCTGTTTTTACAGCCCAGTTAAAAGTAGGGACCTCATCAATTTCAAACCCCATAATATTTGCGGCAACAATATCGGTAGCCAGTGGATTGGTTCCTGCAATAATCAAATCCATTTTCACAAGTTCTCCTTCAGACGGGCCATTCCCTTCCATAGCCATCGAAGCATCTACAACCGTCAATCCCATTTTACTGGCGCGCACCATATCTACAATTTCATAAGCGATTCCGGGAGAATTTTTCTCAGATGCTCTGTCGTGCAAAAACGAACGTACCGAATAATAAACACTGCCCGGATAAACACCAATCAAATTTTTCATTCCGAGTGTAACAGTTGCCAGCACATGTGTTTTCATCATCGGGACAGAACACAACAAATCTGTTTCAGCAACCGACTTATGAACCGTTATTTTATCAAACATCAGCCCATCGCGAATGTCCAGTTCCACCAAATCTCCGGAATGAAGATTTATCAGCGGGATATCCAGTTCTTTTGCCAAGGAAGTGTATCCCAGTTTATCAAAAACATATTGTTGCATCGGATCCAGTATTTCCGGTTTTCTTGTGCGACACTGAACATTATTCTTAAAATTAAATCCGTCAGCCGCGGCAGAACCTTCTGCAATGCATACCTCTTTCCCTGCACTTTTAAAAAGTTCGGCCAATGCTTTTATCACTTCTGGTTTTGTAGTATATCGGGAATCCGGCCCCACAAGGTTAGGCTTGAGCATAATCCGCTGTTTTCCTATTAAAAGCTTATCTGCCCCGCCAAGCAGTTGAATGGCCTCGTTAACTGCATCTTTTATATTACTCTTTTTTATTTTAACAATACTAACAACAGCTGAATTGGTAAAAGGATAAACACCAGCCGCCAAAGCCAATGCTCCGGCCAGTGAGGTTTTCACAAAATCTCTGCGATTGAAAGCTGAATGTTTCATTGATTCTTTTTAAAATATAAGTTACAAAAAATTGAAAAGAAATACTTCCCGCTTCCGAAAGGATTAAAACCAAATTGGGGTTTTAGTTTGTTATAAAATATAACGCTGTTCTCAAAAACGAAAAACAAAGTTTATGGCTAAACGACAAGAAGATCTGAAAGAGGCATTAAATAAACCAAAAGAAATAAATGAAATATTAAATGAACAGATTGAAACCGCCATGCACGAACACAACCGCTCCGGACAGGATCTGTTTCTTTCTGCTATTTCTGCCGGCCTTGAAATCGGGTTCAGTGTATTTTTAATGGGTGCCATTTACACCCTTTTCCATGACATCGTTCATCCTTCGGTTTTGCATGTTTTACTTGCGTTTGCCTACCCGTTGGGATTCATTTTTGTGATTATCGGAAAATCTGAACTTTTTACAGAACATACAACGCTTGCTGTTATTCCTGTATTAAACAAAAACGCAACCATAAAAAGCCTGCTTATTTTGTGGGGAATTATTTATGCCGGAAACCTGATTGGCGGATACATCTTCGGATATATTTTGTCGGTACTTCCCAAAGAACTGGAAGCAATAGAATACAATGCATTTGAGGTTTTGGCGGAAACCCTGATTAAATATCCATGGTACATTATTCTGGTTAGTGGAATACTTGCCGGTTGGTTAATGGGTTTATTGTCTTGGTTAATTACTTCTTCTCAGGAAACCATCAGCAGAATAATTATTATTACACTTATTACAACGGTTATAGGAATTGGAGGATTACACCACGCCATTGTTGGCTCAATTGAAGTTTTCACTGCCTTATTAACAAGCAAGTCTGTCACATTTAGCAATTATTTTCACGTTCAGTTGTGGGCAACTGTTGGAAATATTATTGGAGGGGTAGTTTTTGTGGCGTTTGTAAAATTTAGCCATGTAAATCCCCGTCGCAAATATCTGGGGAAGAAAAAGGATTCGAAATAGTGCCGTTGTTTTTGAAGACAGAATACAGTAACAGTTTCATTTTATGCACAACCTTTTAGTCCTGTTTTCTATTTATATTAATAAATTGAAACACTTTTAAGTTTTTCCAAAAATAATATTTAAATACCTTTGGCGTTTTACTTGAAACTGTTCAGCAGCGAATGAAGCAATTTTACCTCATTTCAATTTTATTACTAATTCTGGCAACTGCGAAGGCACAGATTGGCGGGGAAAGTACTTACCAGTTTCTTGAACTTACCAACTCGGCGCGAATGGCAGCATTGGGTGGAAACCAGGTAGCTCTTTACGATTCAGAAGATTTAAATCTCCCCTATCATAATCCGGCAGCTTTACAAAGTTCGATGGAAAACATCCTGCTTGTAAATTATGTAAATTATTTGGCTGACATTAATTACGGTTATGTTTCGTTTGCCCGCTCTTACGAAGGCATAGGGAATTTTGCTCTGGGAATGCATTACATCAATTATGGCGATTTTCAGGAAGCAACAGAAGAAGGTGTCCTGACAGGAAATAACTTTTCGGCCGCCGAATATGCGCTGAACATTATCTACTCAAACGAGTATAAAAGATGGCGCTATGGAGCAAATTTAAAACCCATTTTATCTTCGCTCGAAAGCTATCGTTCAATAGGAGTTGCTCTTGACTTAGGCATTAGCTATGCCAGCCTCGATGAATATACCAATGTGGCTTTGGTTGCCCGGAATATAGGCACGCAAATTACTACTTATTACCAAGATGGCAACCGTGAAGCTATTCCGTTTGATTTGCAGGCAGGAATAAGCCGTCGGTTAAAACATGCACCTGTAAACCTGGCGTTAACACTACAACACCTAAACCACTGGGATCTCTCAAATGAAAAAAAGGAAGATGAGAAACTAGATATTTCAATAAATGACCCGGAAGAAAGTATCGCAAAACAATTCATGCGTCATGTTGTACTGGGAGTTGAAATACTCCCTACCGAAAATTTTATTATCCGCGCGGGGTACAATTACCAACGCCGCCAAGAGTTAAAATTCGAAGAAAAATTATCAACTGTGGGGATGTCGCTTGGGTTCGGGGTAAAAATAAAACGGTTCAGGCTCGATTTTGCCACAACTCGTTATCACCTGGCAGGTTCTTCCAATCATTTTTCACTGGCAATCAACCTAAATGATAAATTCAAATAAAGGACAATTGTGTCCGATTTAAAAAACTTTTATATTTGTTCCTAATTCAGCAAAAATGAAGGATAAAAAAATTGTAATTGCAATCGACGGGCACTCTTCGTGCGGGAAAAGTACAATGGCAAAATCACTGGCGCGCCTGCTCGGCTATATTTACATCGACAGTGGAGCCATGTATCGCGCGGTTACTCTTTACTCGCTCAGAAACGGCTGGATTAAAAACGGCACTCCGGATGCAGCAAAAGTAATTGAAGGATTGAAAGACATCAAAATTACATTCCGGTGGGATAATAACACAGAAAAAAACACCACATTTTTAAATGGTGAAAATATTGAAGAAGAAATCAGGAAACTGGAGGTTTCAAATAATGTAAGCCCGATTAGCACGATTGCGGAAGTAAGGCACGAAATGGTGAAGCAGCAACGGGAGAACGGGAAAAACAAAGGTATTGTAATGGATGGCCGTGATATTGGAACAGTGGTTTTCCCCAATGCCGAACTAAAGATTTTCATGACTTCTTCGCCGGAAATTAGGGCACAACGACGATTTCTGGAGCTAAAAGAAAAAGGGCTGGAAATAAACTTTGATGAAATTCTGGCCAACGTAAAAGAGCGGGATAAAATAGATTCCACCCGCGAAGTGAGTCCGTTAAAAAAAGCTGATGATGCGCTGGTTTTAGACAACAGCAATTTAACCCGTGAACAACAGTTGGAATGGACACTGGAGAAAGTAAAAGAAAGGACAGGAAAACATGAAGGTTGAAATAGACAGAAGATCAGGATTTTGTTTTGGAGTTATAAAAGCAATAAAATCGGCGGAAAGCGAATTACAGGATGCATCTCGGTTGTACTGTTTGGGAGACATTGTGCACAACGGAGAAGAAGTTAGCCGGCTTGAAAAAATGGGATTAAAATCAATTTCAAAAGAAGAGTATTTTAAATTGAAAGATTGTAAAGTGTTAATCCGCGCCCACGGCGAACCACCGGAAACTTATGAACATGCTGAAAAAAATAATATTGAGTTAATCGATGCCACCTGCCCGGTCGTAATCACGTTACAGGAAAGGGTCAGGGATTCGTACCAGGCCAACCGTGCACAAAACGGGCAAATTGTAATTTACGGGAAAAACGGCCATGCCGAAATTGTTGGGTTAAGCGGGCAAACCGATTACAGCGCTATTGTTCTGGAAAATAAAGACGATATTGCCAAAATCGATCCCAAACGTCCGGTTTCATTGTATTCACAAACCACAAAACGTATTGAAGATTTTTATGAAATTGCTGAAGCAGTAAAAAATCATGTCAATCCAGGGTTACGTGTTGATATAAAAGATACCATTTGCCGTCAGGTTTCCAACCGTGTTCCGCACCTGAAAAAGTTTGCACAAAATTATGATATGATTCTTTTTGTTGCCGGTGAAAAAAGTTCCAACGGACGATATTTGTTTTCTATTTGCAACGAAGAAAACCCCAATTCATACCTTATTGCGCGAATTGAAGACATTCAGCAGGAGTGGTTTAAAAATGTAAAATCAGTGGGAATTTGCGGGGCAACATCAACGCCCAACTGGCTGATGGAAAATATTCAGGAATGGATAACGACAAAATTCAATCAACCTGTAAGCCAATAAAAACTTCATCAATCCATTTTTTTGATCTACATTTAGATGGGATTCAAACCCGTTTTCTATGTCAGATTTATATGCCGAAGTAATATTACCATTGCCCTTGCACGACGCTTTTACTTATAAGGTGCCGGAGCTGTTAAAAAATGATATTGCTGAAGGAAAACGGGTGGTGGTTCAATTCGGACAAAAAAAGTTGTATTCTGCACTGGTAACTGCTCTTTCAGATAAAAAACCGGAAAATGTAGACATCAAAGAAATTTATGAGGTTCTGGATGAACATCCGGTAATTTTGCAAAAAAACATAGAATTATGGCATTGGATAGCAAAATACTATTGCTGTTCATTGGGCGACGTTTTTAAAGCTGCACTTCCCTCCGGGCTGAAACTGGAAAGTAAATCAAAAATCCTGCTTATTAACGATGATTCAGAAGCAGAACTTACAGAAAGAGAACATGTGTTACTTCAACAAATAGGAAATGAAAACACAACTGTTAATGAACTTCAAAGAAAACTCGGAAAGGATTTTTCATATTCGGTTTTAAAATCATTACTGAAAAAGAACTGCATTCAAATTGAAGAAAAAATAAGCGCCCGCTATAAACCTAAAACAGAAACGTTTGTAAAACTCCATTCCGAAATAAAAAATGAGAAAGTTTTGAACTCAAGATTGGAAGAGTTAAAACGAGCCCAAAAACAGCAATCTTTACTTTTATATTTCTGCGAAAAAACAAAGGTTTTTGAAAAAGATGCTGTTTCTTCTGTTTCAAAAAGAAAACTTTTTGAAGGAACAGATTTTTCTCCGGCTATTTTGAAAGAGTTGGAAAAAAAGAAATTTATAGTTCAATTTCAAAAACAAGTTTCCCGCATTGAAGAAGAACACCCAAATATGCAGGCCAGCATAAACTTGTTGAACAAACACCAGGAAAAAGCGCTAACCGAAATAAAATCAACATTTGAACAAAAACAGGTTGCACTTATTCATGGAATTACAGCCAGTGGAAAAACAGAAATTTATATTCACCTTATTGATGAAATTCTAAAGTCAGGAAAGCAAGCGCTTTATCTGGTACCGGAAATTGCACTGACCACACAAATTGTTCAACGACTTAAAAATGTTTTTGGAACCAGGGTTGGCATTTACCACTCCAAACTCAGCAGCCAGGAACGGGTGGAGATCTGGGATAAAGTTTTGCAGTTTCAAACCGAACCTGAAAAAGGATACCAGGTTATTCTGGGGGCACGCTCAGCAGTTTTTATGCCGTTTTCAAAACTGGGGATGGTAATTGTTGATGAAGAACATGAAAACTCATTCAAACAATTTGACCCGGCGCCGCGATACAATGCACGGGATATGGCCGTAATTCTCGGATTACAAAACAATGCTAAGATTTTGCTGGGTTCGGCAACCCCGTCTTTCGAAACCTACTACAATGCATTAACCGGGAAATACGGACTTGTAAATTTAAACAAGCGTCATGCTAATGTAGAACTGCCCGAGACCATTGTTGTTGATGTAAAAAAAGCATACAAACGAAAACAGATGCACTCGGTACTCTCTCCTGAATTGTACGAACTAATGCAAAATGCTGCAGAAAATAATGAACAAAGTATTTTGTTTCAAAACCGCCGGGGTTATTCTCCATTTGTAGAGTGTTTCACCTGTGGCTGGATTCCAAAATGCAAAAACTGCGATGTGAGTCTGACCTATCACAAATACAAAAAAAGACTCACTTGCCATTATTGCGGGTTTAGCCAGCAAATGCCCGATTCATGTGATAATTGCGGTTCACACGAAATAAAAACACGAGGCTTTGGTACCGAAAAAATTGAAGATGAATTAAAACCACTTTTCCCCAATGCCACAATTGCGCGAATGGATTTGGACACAGCTCACACAAAAACTGCACTGGAAAAAATTATTCATAATATTGAGCACCGGAAGACCGATATCCTTATCGGGACACAAATGGTTACCAAAGGATTAGATTTTGAACATGTAAGTGTAGTGGGAATCTTAAATGCCGATAACCTGATTAATTTTCCTGATTTCAGGGCACATGAACGGGCTTTTCAGCTTATTCTGCAGGTGAGCGGACGTGCCGGGAGAAAAAACAGCCGGGGGAAGGTCGTTATTCAAACATCGCAACCGGAACATCCGCTTTTTAGTTTTATCCTTTCGCAGGATTATACTTCAATTTTCAAAGTACAAATGGAAGAACGGAAATTATTTAAATACCCGCCTTTTTTCAGGCTAATGAAAATTGTGGTGAAACACAAAAACCAGCAAACCGTAGACAGGGCTGCGATTCAGTTAAAAAAATTCCTTGATGAAAACAAAAATATTCTAATTCTTGGCCCGGAATATCCTCTAATCAACCGCATTCAACTTTGGTATCAAAAGGAAATATGGATAAAAATGGACAAAAATCTGAACCTCGACGACACGAAAAACTTTATAATGAAATGTGTAAACAAAACCAGGCAACTACCAGATAATAGTAATTGCATGATAAATATCGACGTTGACCCTATGTAATGTATAAAAATTTTTCCATTGAGCGGTGTAAAAACCACCTTGTCATTTTCATCACATTGAATTTTTAGTAGATTTGTACCTCTTTAAAAAAACTTGGTGAACGCAACAGAAGTAGAACAAATATTTAGCAAATTTAGCCAGATGCGGGTGCTGGTAATCGGCGACGCAATGGTTGACACATACTTGTGGGGTAAAGTTGAGCGTATATCACCCGAGGCACCTATTCCAATTGTTTCGGTTACAAAACGTGAAAATCGTTTGGGAGGTGCTGCGAATGTTTCGCTGAATTTGCAGGCTTTGGGAGCCACACCAATTCTTTTTTCAGTTATCGGAAACGATGATAAGGGGAGAAAATTCAGAAAGCTGCTTGAAAAACGAAAATTATCATACGACGGTGTATTTATTGATCCAAACCGCGAGACAACAGTAAAAAGCCGGATAATAAGTAAAGGACAGCACATTGCCCGTGTAGATGAAGAATGTACGGACTACATAGGGCAGGAATTGGAAGCCTCATTGATTACAGCAATTAAAAAAGTGCTTGACAATTCGAAAGTAGATGCCATAATTTTTGTAGATTACGACAAAGGCGTAATCACTCCTAACCTTTTTCAAACGATTAATGAACTTGCACTGGTAAAAGGAATTCCAACAGCAGTAGACCCGAAAAAACGTAATTTCAATTACTACAAAAACATTACACTTTTTAAACCTAATTTTAAAGAATTTATTGATGGTATTGGTCTTCCGATAAAAAAAGGCGATATCAAGACATTAAAAGAAGTCGCTGATGAATTTAAAGTAAAACAAAACTTTAAATATATTTTCATCACACTTTCGGAACTCGGTGTATTTATAAGCAACGGGATAAAGGAGCAATATTACCCGGCTGTAATACGATATATTGCCGATGTTTCCGGGGCAGGAGATACCGTTCTCAGCGTAGCCAGTTTAGCAGCTGCAGCCGGACTTCCGCCAAAAACAATGGCAATGATGTCAAATCTCGCAGGTGGTTTAGTTTGCGAAAAGCTGGGTGTTGTTCCAATAGACAAAGAACAACTTATGAAAGAAATGGGAGCACAAAAAATTTAATTTTTAAGATATTCGCTTCCAGCTTTTTAAAAATAATCTACTGGTGTAAATCAAAATTTTTTAATAGGTTTCTGCTAAATTATTAACTTTGAGACCACTCAATTAAAACAAATGCAGATGGGAAAAATAATATCGCTGGCAAACCAAAAAGGAGGTGTAGGAAAAACTACAACAACAATAAATTTGGCGGCCAGTCTGGCTGTTTTAGAGAAAAAAGTTCTGGTTATTGATGCCGACCCTCAGGCAAATGCCACATCCGGATTAGGATTCGATGTAAAGAACGTTCAATCAAGTATTTACGAATGTATTATTGATGACATCGAAGCAGAAAAAGTGGTTTTAAAAACCGACATTGAAAACCTGGATTTGATTCCATCCCATATTGACCTTGTTGGAGCTGAAATTGAAATGCTGAATCTGCCCAACCGGGAAAAAGTATTAAAAAACTCTATCGAACAGCTTAAAAATATTTACGATTTTATTTTTATTGATTGCTCTCCATCTCTTGGACTAATTACAGTAAATGCATTAACTGCATCCGATTCAATTATTATCCCGGTTCAGTGTGAATATTTTGCATTGGAAGGGTTAGGCAAACTATTAAATACTATAAAAATCATACAGAACCGGTTAAATCCCGGGCTTGAAATTGAAGGATTTCTTCTCACCATGTATGATTCCCGGTTGAATTTGTCAAACCAGGTTTACGAAGAAGTAAAAAGACATTTTCAGGATATGGTTTTTGAAACCGTTATTCAGCGAAATATAAAATTGAGTGAAGCTCCAAGTTACGGAAAGCCGGTAATTCTATACGATGCCAGTTCAAAAGGAGCCATCAGCCACATGAATTTAGCAAGAGAAATCCTGCAAAGAAATTCGATGACTCAAATGTCGAAAGAAAAAAATGTAGTTATTATATAAAAAACGGACCATGGCAGCAAAAAGGAATGCATTAGGAAGAGGACTAGGTGCGCTTATCGACGACGCAGAAAAAATGAAAAGCGCTGGAATAAGTGAAGTTGAATTGAGCAAAATTGAAGCAAATCCTTTTCAACCAAGGTCAAGATTTGATACAGAAGCACTGGAGGAACTGGCTGCTTCAATTCGCGAAATCGGGCTAATTCAACCCATCACACTTCGAAAAATTGCCGAAGATAAATTCCAGATTATTGCTGGTGAACGTCGTTTCAGAGCTGCACAAATTGCCGGACTGGAAACGATTCCAGCCTATGTACGGAAAGCAAAAGACGATGGAATGCTGGAAATGGCCCTTGTTGAAAATATTCAGCGGGAGGATTTAGATGCCATTGAAATTGCAGTAAGCTATCAACGTTTAATTGAAGAGTTAAAATTCACACAGGAAGAAATGAGTTCGCGGGTAGGAAAAAAACGATCTACCATTGCTAATTATCTGCGGTTGTTAAAACTTCCTGCCATCATACAAAAGGGATTGCGAGAAAAAGTAATTTCCATGGGGCACGCGCGTGCCATTATAAACATTGAAGATTCAGAAACCCAGATTATGATTTACAATCAAATTATAAAGTATGGCTTTTCTGTTCGGAAGGTGGAGGAAATTGTGCGCGATTTAAATGATGAATCAAACGAAAAGTCGAAAAACGGCAAAAAAGAAAAACTTCCTCATGAATATCAGGTCATAAAAAAACAGCTCGACAAAATATTTAGTTCTCGTGTTGGTTTTTCAATGAATGATAAAGGAAAAGGGAAAATTACCATTCCGTTTAAATCCGCTGACGACCTGGAAAGAATTGTTAAAATAATTGAAAATCAAAAATAAACCTTTCGTTTCCGGCTGAATCTTAGGGTAATCTTCTATTTTTGTGCAAAATTTTTGAGAGTGGAGCTAAAGTCAGTTTTGCAAAAAATATTTATAGTATGTTTGTTCATATCGATGAACCAACTTGTTATTGGACAAGGCCTTATCGAGGCAGATACAATACAGGCGGTGACACCGAAAGCAAAAACAGAAGAACAGGTTCACTCCCCCAAAAAAGCCACTCTTTTTTCGACTTTTATTCCTGGTCTTGGACAAGCTTATAATAAAAAGTACTGGAAAATTCCAATTATTTACGGAGGTTTTGGCATCATCGGCTATTTTATAGACTGGAACAACGATAACTACCAGCTCACCAAAAGGGCTTATATCGACCTTCGGGATGACGATCCGACAACCACCGCCTATTTAAAAATAAAAGGTGTTGAAGCATTCGATTTAGATAATCCTACCCAGCGCTCCAATCTTGAAACCGCACTTTCCAAAAGACAGGAGTACTACCGCCGGAACCGCGATTTTCTGTTTATAACTATGGTAGGCTTTTATGCTATTAATATTATCGACGCCAGTGTAGATGCACATCTTTTCAATTTCAATGTAAATGATGATCTCACACTAAATTGGCAACCATCAATGTTTTATTTTAAAAACGAACCCGTATATTGCGTTAACGTTTCCTTTAATTTTTGAACCCATAAAATATGAAGTTTTTATTTGCACTTGTCATATCTCTCTTTATTTTTTTTACAGGCAACGGTTTTGCTCAACAAATCGATTCTCTTGACACATTCGATGAAGAAAATTTGATTGTAGACACTCAGCTGGCAGAAGACACCCTGTCTTTAGAAGATGACCTGTTCCCTGATGAAGACCTGAACGACATTTTTGCAGAAAAGATGGACAGCCTGATGGATACATGGTACATTGAAAACGCTTTTTCAGTAGATACAACCGAAATTACTTTTATTAATACTTACCCCAAAAATATTCCCGATTCAGTGTATGTTGAAAGACTGCAGAGCATTCAGCAGGTAATTGATTTGCCGTATAACAATGTGGTAAAAAACTTTATCAAATTGTATACAGAAAGGAAACGTGGTCTTTCCGAAGTTATCATTGGTTTGTCTTACTATTATTTCCCAATCTTTGAAGAGGTTCTGGACAAATACGACATGCCTCTCGAATTAAAATACCTGGCTATCATCGAGTCGGCATTAAATCCTGTAGCCCGGTCGCGAGTGGGAGCAAATGGAATGTGGCAGTTTATGTACGGAACTGCGAAAAACATGAAACTCGAAATCACCAGTTTTGTCGACGAACGCCGTGACCCCGTAAAATCGACAGAGGCAGCAGCCCAATATCTGAAAAGACTTTACGATACATATGGCGACTGGTATTTAGCTATTGCGGCATATAATTGTGGCCCTGGCAATGTGAACCGTGCCATCCGTCGCTCCGGTGGAAAAAAAGACTACTGGGAAATTTACTATCGTTTGCCCAGGGAAACCCGTGGTTATGTTCCGGCTTTTATTGCCGCCAGTTATTTTATGAATTATTACAAAGAACACAATCTGATTCCACAGTCTCCGGAAACGTCTATTGAAACAGATACGATACTGGTAAATGATTATCTTCATTTCGACCAGCTATCCACTGTTCTTAATATCCCCAAAAAGGAACTCCGCTCGTTAAACCCGATGTATCGTCGCGATGTAGTTCCGGCCAAAGCAGATAAGCCCTATCCAGTGGTTTTGCCAGAAAATAAAATAATGGATTTTATAGATAAAGACACAGTAATTTTTGCCTATGAACGAGAAAAATATTTTCCGGACAATGTCCTCGCCAAACCAACCGAAAGCTCATCGGGCTACTTTACACCTGTTGATGTTGAAGGAAAAGCAAAAGTAATTTATACGGTAAAATCAGGTGACAATGTAGGATATATTTCATCCTGGTTTCATGTCCGTGCTTCCGATTTGAGGTACTGGAACAATATTCACCGCGACCTTATCAGGGTCGGGCAAAAACTTGTTGTTTATGTACCGAAAGACCAAAAAGCAAAATACGAAAAACTAACCACCATGACCCTGGCTCAAAAACAAGCAGCAATAGGAAAATCAGCAAATAACAATACAGCAGCAAAAACCAAATCTAAACCGCTTGACCCCGATTATGTATATTATACAGTTAAAAAAGGTGATACAATTTGGGATATCGCTCAAAAATATGCAGGTATTTCCAGTACCGAAATCATGAAACTCAACGAACTCTCAAACGACAGGGGTCTTTATATCGGCCAAAAACTAAAAATCAAAAGAAAAATATAACGCCTGATTATATCATAAACCCAAATTTTCAATCTCCCCTCTTCTACGGTTGAAAACTTTTTTTTTAATATACCGAACAATAACCCTCTCTTATTCATTACTATGATGGATATTCAATACTAAAATAAACAGGATGAAAAAGGTTGGAATTATTGGTTCGGGTAGTGTAGGACAGGCTTTAGCCAAAGGTTTTGTTGAAAACGGATATGAAACCACCATTGCATCGAGAGATGTAAAAAAAAGAAAAGAACTGGAAGAAGAATTTAAGGGCAAAATAAAAACAGATACTCTGGAAAACACAGCAAAAAACAACGACATTATTGTTTTTGCAGTGAAAGGAGGAAAGGCCAAAGATGCGCTTGCACTGCTAAAAGTAGATAATTTAAAAGGCAAAACAATTATTGATACGACCAATCCTATTGAAGACGAAGCTCCGGTAAACGGAGTACTGATATATTCCTCAGGGATAAACAAAAGTTTAATGGAAGAATTACAGGAAATGGCAGAAGAAGCCCGATTTGTAAAAGCATTTAATTCTGTTGGGGCTACTCATATGGTAAATCCTTCATTCGAAAGTAAACCTACCATGTTTATTTGCGGGAACAACAATAAAGCAAAAAAAGAGGTCGCTGAAATTCTCGACAAATTTGGGTGGGAAACTGCTGATATGGGAACCGCCGAAGCTGCCCGTGCCATTGAACCACTGGCCATGTTGTGGTGTATCCCCGGGTTTACAGCAAACAGTTGGAACCACGCATTCAAACTGCTGAAAAAATAAAACTACCTGAAACATATTAAACTTCTCCATAACAGGTCAGGCTCCTGAGGTCAGTCCAAACAAAATCAGTACATTGTAGCATTCGCAATGTTTAACCTTGTATCCCCGGATGCGAACAAATGAATGTATTATGAGCAATAAGAATGATTACACTGCCTGCATGGAGGTGTTTATGTCCATTCCCCACAAAGAGGTAAAAACTCCCAACATACCCGTTGACGTATTTTTGCAGGAGGCAGAAAACCTGTATCAATGGTGCCTTCCGGACAAATCCTTACTCCTGGCAGCCGGGCTCTCAGACAATTTTATTTATACTTTACCCGCCCGGGCAAATGCATGCAGAACAGCACAGGCCTTGTGGGAAAGAGCCCGAAATTCATTAGGTGATATCAACAAACAATGGGAACAAAATTCTGCAGATGCATACCAGCTGCGCGACCAGTTGATTCACTCTTTTCGTTATGCCTTCCGCAACCATAAACAACTACTTACAGCCACGGCGGAAATTGCCGGCGGAAATACCGACGCAAATATGATACAGAATTTAAATGACCTGGCTGTGCTGGGAAAACATAATATTCAACTATTAAATAAAATTAATTTTGACAATTCCCAACTAAACATAGCCGCGGATATGGCCAATGAGTTGGCAGGCCTGCTTGCGGCTGCAAACAGTGAAAAAGCACAAAAAGCAGAAATAAAAGAAATTCGCGACCGCGCCTATACCTATCTGAAACTGGCAGTTGACGAAATACGAAATTGCGGAAAGTATGCCTTGTGGAAGAATCCGGAACGATTGAAAGGATATACGAGCGCCTATCGACGAAAAAATGGATAACCTTACAAATTGGTAGTTTTATGCTATCCCCGTAACATTTTTCTACTCCCCGCTATAAAAATATTTTCCCCCACGATAAAGATTCATTCACCGCGATATAAAACTTTTACCCAGTACGGGGAAATACTTTTTACTTTTGGGTTTAATAAAAAAGTATCGGGGAGAACAAAAATATACAGGGGAAAATAAAATAGTATGCGGGGAATAAATTAAAAATTCGGGGACATAAGAATATACTCCGGGGATTCCTCTTTTTTAGTTGATTTATCATGAATATGGTTTCTGTTCTTTAATAAAAGCGACAAAGAGAGTTCTCGACAAAATAGATTTGGAAAACAGAACCATCTCAAATATTACCTCTAAAGCACGTATTGATACAAGAGCATGGAATGCAATAGCATTACGAGAGGCTATTATAATAATACACAACGACTATACTCGTAAAATCCCCCCAAGTTTGAAATATTTCCGGACAGGCTGGAAATAACCAGTTATGGTGGGTTTCGAAGGAATGACACAAAAGGATTTTCTTGACGGGTTATCTTTACCACGCAACAAAGAGCTAATTCGTATTTATAAAGATTTGGGGATGGTTGAACAGTTAGGTTCAGGAGTACCTCGAATTCTGCAAGCATACGCTAAAGATTGTTTCAAGTTTTCGGAGAATTATTTACGGATGATTTTCCCTGCCACAGAACCAATTGCCATGCAAGTTGAAGAATTAGTACGAGTCTTTTCCGGGGAACATACCCGACAGGAGTTGCAAAAAATTAAAGCTATCTAACAGAGATAATTTCAGAAAAAACTATATTCAGTCAGCATTAAACGAGAAGCTAATTGAATTAACCATTCCCGACAAGCCTAACAGCAAGCAAAAATACAGATTAACTGAAAAAAGCCATTTTAATAAAAAGCAGATTGAAATAAACCATAAATATAATTAGCCGTACTTTTATGGGCATAAATCGACATTAATTACTTAAATTATTACAAAGAATAGATCCGAATTTTTAAAAAGAAGACAAACGAAAACTTCATAATCAAACAACCATGGCAAGACCAACAACTAAAAACCAACTGAAAGAGGCAGGTAATACGAACTTCAAAAAGTTATCGGACCTGATTCAATCAATGACCAAAGAAGAGCAAGAAGCATTATTCCCTTTTGAAGACAGGGATAAAAACATCAGGGATGTTTTGGCGCATTTATTTGAATGGCATCAACTGCTGCTCAATTGGGTTAATTCTAATCAGGCCGGAGAAAAGACCGATTTTTTACCTGCCCCCTACAACTGGAAAACCTATCCGCAAATGAATATTGGCTTTTGGGAGAAACACCAAAAAACGCCTTTGGAGAAAGCAACGCTCCTGTTAGAAAAAAGCCATGCCGAAACAATGGAACTGATTGATTCTTTTTCAAATGAAGAACTGTTTATAAAAAAATATTTCCCGTGGACAGGAACTACAAGTTTAGGCAGTTATTGCGTTTCTGCAACATCGAGCCATTACGACTGGGCATTAAAAAAGATAAAAAAACACAAAAAAGAATTGAAAGAAAATCTCTGACAAAAACAGAGAAAATTTCATAAAACGGGATAAAAAAACCGGTCGCTTTATTGCAACCGGCTTCTGAAAAATATAATAGTAGTTTTTTTACAATCCCAATTTTTCTTTCACCAAACCGGGAATTTCAGATGGTTCTTTGGCCACCGGGACACCTGCTTCGTTAAAAGCTTTTACCTTTTCTTCGGCAGTTCCCGAGCCACTGGATATAATAGCCCCGGCATGCCCCATGCGTTTTCCGGGAGGAGCAGACTGGCCGGCAATAAATGCCACAACCGGTTTGGTCATTTTATTTTTAATAAATGCGGCTGCTTGTTCTTCTGCGTCGCCACCAATCTCACCAATCAGCACAACAGCGTCAGTTTCCGGGTCATTTTCGTACATTTCCAGCAAATCCAGGAAGTACAGTCCCGAAACAGAATCGCCACCAATTCCCACACAAGTTGACTGGCCTAAACCATTTTCGGTAAGCATATTTACCACTTCGTAGGTAAGTGTGCCCGAACGTGAGATCAAACCAATATTTCCTTTTTTGAAAATCATTGCAGGAAGAATGCCAATCAATGATTCTTCGGGAGTAATCAATCCCGGGCAGTTGGCACCAATCAGTTTGGTTCCGTTTTGTTTTAACACCGGTGTTACTTTAATCATATCCTGAACCGGTACACCTTCGGTAATACAAATAACCAGCTCCACACCGGCGAAACTGGCTTCCAGAATAGCATCTCCGGCAAAAGGCGCCGGAACAAAAATTACGGATGCATTAGCGCCGGTAGCTTTTACAGCTTCTTCAACAGTGTTGAAAACAGGAACATGCCCTACTTCGCTTCCACCTTTTCCCGGAGAAATCCCACCAACAATATTGGTTCCGTAATCCAACATTTTCGATGTATGGAAAGCACCGTCTCGTCCGGTGATTCCCTGTACTAAAACTTTGGTATCTTTATTTATTAGTATGCTCATTACTTTCCTTTTTTTAACGTGTTACTTTTGACTTAACTCGATAGCTTTTTGAGCAGCTTCACTCATGGTTGAAACCGTTGGAAGACCAAATTCCTTAATAATTTCTAATCCTTCTTTTGCATTTGTTCCCGACAAACGGATTACAATCGGAATTTCGGTTTTGATTTCGGTAAGAGCAGTTACCAAACCACGTGCAACATCGTCGCAACGGGTGATACCTCCAAAAATATTGATCATTACAGCAGTAACGTTTTTATCGCTCAGCAAAATATTCATTGCATCAACCACTTTTTGCGGATTGGATGACCCGCCAATATCAAGGAAATTAGCCGGTTCGCCGCCATACAGTTTAATCATGTCCATAGTAGCCATTGCCAGTCCGGCGCCGTTTACCATACACCCAATATTTCCGTCGAGTTTTACATAGGAAAGTCCTTTTTCATTGGCATCAATTTCCTTTTGTTCATCTTCAGTAACTTCACGCATTTTCAGAATTTCCTTTTGACGATACAATGCATTATCATCGAAATTCATTTTACCATCGATAGCTAAAACCTGCCCGTCCGGTGTTAGAACCAGTGGGTTAATTTCAGCAAGTGAAGAATCACTTTCAACATACAATTTGTAAAGTTTTACCAAAATGGCTGCTGCCTGGCGAACTTCTTTCGGATCGCTAAACAGTTGCAGTGCAATTTTACGCGCCTGCCAGTCCATCAGCCCCATAGTCGGGTCGATAGCCATTTTAATAATTTTTTCCGGAGAAACACGGGCTACTTCTTCAATTTCAACACCACCTTCGGCGCTGGCCATTAAAGTAACCGATTTGGTATTCCGGTCGTTAATTAAACCAACATAAAATTCCTTTTCAATGTCAACAGCATCGGCAACCAATACTTTTTCAACGGTCAGGCCTTTGATATCCATTCCGAGAATTTGTTTTGCTTTTTCTACCGCTTCCTCTTTATTTTTTGCCAGTTTTACTCCACCGGCTTTTCCACGGCCGCCAACATGCACTTGCGCTTTTACAACACGCAGTTTGTCGTCGTTAGGAACTTTTTCTAGAACTTCTTCTACCGAGTGGCATACAACACCATCCGGGACAGGAATCCCGTACTTCCTGAATAAATTTCGGGCTTGATATTCGTGTATTTTCATCTTTATTTATTAGAATAATAGAAGTAAAAAATATGGGCAAAATTACCAATTATTAATATATTCATACCTATCAATATGTACATTTTTTTTATGACATTTAACATGTACACCCCACAAACAAATTTCTAAACAAAAATTCGTTATCAGGTAATCCGCCTCGCAATACTTCAATACGGTTTAATTCCGAAAATCATTCCTTAACAATACAGATACAAAGGCATTAAACTCGCAAAAACCGGGTACAAGTTCTTATATCCTGGCTCTTGTGCCCTATGTCTTGCTCTAATGTTCTGATTCCTGGCTCTTGATTCTTGGCTCTTGATTCTTGACTCTTGATTCTTGACTCTAAATTATAAAACAACATGAATTTGAAAATATAAATTGCCTCAGCTCATTTTTTTCCGTTAGATTTGTGCCAAATTTTTCAATATGAAAGAAGCCATCAGAAAAGTTATAGAACAGGAAGCGGAAGCAATAAAAAACATCCCGGTTACCGACGATTTTGTAAACGCTGTTGAACTAATTTATGAACGGGTTCATAAAAAACGGGGCAAACTGGTTGCCAGCGGAATGGGAAAAGCAGGACAAATTGCTTTAAATATTGCTACTACATTTTGTTCCACCGGAACACCCTCTGTTTTTCTACATCCCAGTGATTCTCAACATGGTGATTTAGGCGTTATTCAGGAGAATGATATTTTGCTTTTGATCTCCAACTCGGGGAAAACCCGTGAGATTCTGGAACTGGTTGAACTGGCTGATATTCTTCATCCGGGACTACCATTAATTGTTATTTCCGGGAACCCGGAAAGCATACTGGCACAAACTGCAGATGCTTTTATTTATACAGGAAACCCGCCGGAAGTTTGTCCACTTGGGCTTTCACCAACAACCTCAACTACTGTAATGACTGTAATTGGCGATGCTTTGGTGGTGTCGTTAATGAACAAAATAGAATTCACAAGTGAAGAATATGCCAAACGTCACCACGGAGGTTACCTGGGAGATAAATCGCGGCTACAGGCACGATTATTAAAAGAACAACAGGATAAAATAAAAAACCGTTGATGCTTAAGAAATCAAAGTTTCGTTTATAATATAGCTTAAAATGAGGATTACAAAAGAAAATACTATAGGACTGGTCATTGATATTCAGGAACGTTTGTTCCCGGTAATGTGGGAAAAAGAAGACCTGCTAAATAATTGCAAAATTCTGTTGGCCGGCCTAGCTGAATTACAAATTCCAACTCTGGTTACCCAACAATATACAAAAGGATTGGGAGAAACACTTCCTGAAATAAAAACTCTAATTCCCGGTTTTAACGCTGTAGAAAAACGTGATTTTAGTTGCTGCGACGAACCTCTGGTTGCTAAAAGACTAAAAGAATCGGGAGCAAAAAACATCATTATTTGTGGCATAGAATCGCACGTTTGTGTTTTACAAACCGCTGTTGATTTGAAAGAAACCGGTCTCAATCCGGTTGTGGTTGTGGATTGTATTTCATCGCGAAAAAAAGAAAGCATCGAAATAGCAAAAGAACGTTTTCGCCATGAAGGAATCATGATGACATCTTACGAATCAGTTTTATTTGAACTCACACGGACAGCAGGTGCTCCTGAATTCAGGACTATTTCAAAATTGGTAAAATAGAAAATACATAAGGTTTTCTGTAGCAATTTCTGCGGTAAAAACATTAAAATTTAGAAAAGAAAACAACGCCATTTTCGTAAATTACGGCGAATAAAAGCCGATCATGTACGATAACCTGAAAATCTATTACTTTACCGGAACAGGGAATGCCCTCGTTGTTTCAAACTGGATTGCATCATATTTTGGGGAAAATGGAACCAGTGCCGAAATAATCAAAATAACACCTTCACTCATTGTTGATGCAACAGAAATAGGAGAGAATACTTTAATTGGTTTTTGTTACCCGACACATGGGTTTAATGCACCTCCCATTGTTATTGAATTTTTACTCAGGTTTCCCCAATTGAAGAATAAAATTTTCCTGCTGAACACACGCGCCGGGATGAAATTATTACAGTTATTTACCCCGGGATGGAGTGGGCTGGCACAGATTCTTCCTGCCATGATTTTAAAATTCAAAGGCTACAAAATTGTTGGCATGCAACCGATGGATTTACCTTCAAACTGGATTTCTATTCATCCGGGACTACGACAAAAAGTGGTAGATTCTATTTTTGAGCGATGCAAAAGAATCACTCAAAAATTTGCTTTAAAAATGGGTTCCGAGAAAAAGGTCTTTAAAGGACTGCTCTCCTTGCCCATCGATTTATTAATCACCCCGGTTTCGGTTCTATATTATTTTTTTGGAAGATTTGCATTGGCCAAAACTTTTGTTGCCGGAAACAAATGCGACAGTTGCCGGCTTTGTGAAAAACAATGCCCTGTGCAGGCAATCCAGATGAAAAACAATCGCCCGTTCTGGACCCGAAAATGTGAAAGCTGTATGCATTGTATGAATGTTTGTCCGAAAAAAACAATTCAAACCCCGCATTTATTTGTAACCCTTATCTGGTGGTTGGTTTTCTCTATCCTTCCCGTTTTCTTTCTTTCGAAAATTATTCCCGAAAATGGGCTCATTGGAACAAATTTTAATCTTTTCCGTTGGATTTTTATTTTTATTACAGGATTACCCGTAATATTTTTCAGCTACCGGATTCTGCATTTTCTGCTTCGCTTTCGTTTTTTTAATTGGCTGATTACTTATACATCATTGACAAAGTTGCCCTTTTGGCGCCGGTATTTTGCTCCCAAAAAATATTTACAGACAAAAAGTTAATTCTCTTTATTATTTTTGAAAACAATACATCAAATTTAGCCTAGACCATGAAAAATTTCATACTTATCTCCTTCATTTTAGTCGGGTTATCCGTATTCGGACAAAATCCTGCGGCGCCAAGCGGATTATTAACAGAACTTTTACGGACTCCTGAAATGGCTGTAATAACTGATACAGAACCCGAACTTGGCTGGATATTTCCACAACAGGGAAAATCACAAACCGCTTATCGGATTTTAGTAGCTACCTCATCAGATTTACTACAGGAAGGAAAAGCTGATATGTGGGACAGCGAGAAAACAATGTCAGCAAACTCACAAAATGTTTCCTACCAGGGGAAAAAACTTCAGGCACACAAAAGTTACTGGTGGAAAGTAAAAGTATGGGGCGAAAATAATTTTGAAAGTGTATACAGTCAGCCGCAAAAATTTAATACCGGAGATTTTAACCCAAACAACGACTGGCCGGGGCAAAGTGACTGGGTTCAGTTAAACGGTGATAAATGGGTTGCCGAAGATCGCCAGATGTCAACTTTCTTTTCATTATTTCCTGCAACTTTTGAAAAATCGTCGGACAACAGTTGGTTTGCAGATTTTGGGAAAGCCGCGTTTGCCACTCTCGATGTTCAGGTTACATCAAAAAAAGAAGGTGAAACACTTACCATCTTTCTGGGTGAGCGGAAAAATTTCGATTTTACAGTAAACAAAAATCCAGGGGTTTCCAATATTGGCTTTTACAAATACGAAACTAAAATTAAAAAAGGAACGCACACTTACCAGGTAGAAATTCCGCGCCACGATGCACGTTATCCACATAGTCAAAAACTACCCCCGTTTTATCCAGAAGTTCTTCCTTTTCGGTATGTTGAAATGAACGGATCAAAAAACATGGACATAAAAAATGTAACTCAAAAAGCACTTTTTTACTATTTCAACGATGAAGCATCGTATTTTAAAAGTCCGGATATAAATTTGAATAAAGTATGGGATTTGTGTAAATACACCTTAAAAGCTACTCCTTTTCTGGGTGTTTACTGCGATGGAAATCGCGAACGCATGCCCTACGAGGCTGATGCTTACATACAGCAACTCGGGCACTATTCTGTTGACAGGGAATATTCTGCAGCACGATATACCGCCGCATTTTTAATTGCACATGCAAGCTGGCCCACCGAATGGCAAATGCATTCGGTAATGATGGCACGCGAACATTACATGTACACCGGCGATACTGAATTTCTGGCAAAAGTTTACGACGAGCTGAAAAAGAAGACATTGATTACTCTCGAACGCGAAGACGGACTAATTAGTACAAGAACAGGAAAGGTAACTCCTGAATTTTTAAAAAGCATTCATTATTCCGGAAACGGATTCAGAGATATTGTTGACTGGCCCGCCGGAACACCTGAAGGACGAGAACAAGCCAGCAATGCGGGCCCTACGCCCGAAGGCGAGCGCGATGGATATGTTTTCACCGATTACAATACGGTAGTAAATGCATTTCATTTTTATGCACTGAAATGTATGAGTGAAATTGCCGGTGCGCTGGGCAAAAAAGAAGATGCCAAATTTTTCCAATCACGCGCTGAGAAAGTTCAGGCAAGTGTTATGAAAACCATGTTCGATAAAGAAAAAGGAATATTTACAGATGGAATCGGAACCGAACATTCAAGTCTTCATGCCAATATGTTTCCGCTGGCGTTTAACCTGATTCCGCAGGGAAACATAAAATCAGTTGCAGAATTTCTAAAAACAAAAGGGATGGCATGCAGTGTTTACGGAGCTCAGTATCTTCTGGAAGCACTGTACAACGCAGGCGAAGCCGAATATGCGCTTGAACTTATGACATCGGAAAGTAAACGAAGCTGGATGAACATGTTAAATGTTGGCTCAACCATGACTACTGAAGCATGGGACGAATATTATAAACCTAACCTTACATGGAACCACGCATGGGGTTCGGCACCGGGAAATATTATTCCGCGCCGTTTATTGGGCATTCAACCCTTGGATGCAGGTTTTAAAACATTTACGGTAAATCCGCAACCCACTGGCCTGGATAATTTAGAAATTAAAGTGCCGACCATTCGTGGAAGTGTAGAGTGCAGCTTAAAATCAAACTCAACTTCATGGGAAATGAAATTATCCGTTCCGGGAAATAGTGAAGCCTTTGTTTTAATTCCTTCAGAGATGAACAATTTACTGGTAAATGGTGAAATTTTCACCCCTGCATCTCAGATTCACTATCTCGGGTTAACAAGAAATTTGTTACGGCTGAAAGGTGGAAATTACCAGATCTCAGCAAAAAAATAACTATTTTCGTGAGCGCTAAAGGAAGGAAAAATGCTGGAGATTTGTGCTATAGCTTCGGGGAGCAACGGAAACTGCTACTATATTGGAAATAAAAAAGATGCCATTCTAATTGATGCCGGAATTTCGTGCAAACAAATTCTGCTTCGAATGAAGGAAAAGGAGTTAGATACAGCCAAATTAAAAGCCGTTTTTGTATCGCACGAACACAGCGATCACATGCGAGGTGTACGCGTGTTGGGCAAACGGCTGCAAATTCCTGTTTACATTACACCAAAAACCTACAGTGCTTCATATAAAAATCTGAGACCTGATTATCCCAAATTTTTTGTTCCCAACCAGGAAGTTAAAATTGGGGAGTTTTCCGTTTTCCCGTTTTTGAAAAATCATGATGCTGCCGAACCATGTTCTTTCAGAGTAGAATATGCAGGGAAAAATATTGGCGTATTTACAGATATCGGCGAGCCATGTGAAAATGTACTCTCCCACCTCGGAAAATGTGATGCCCTTTTCCTGGAAACCAACTACGACGAAAAAATGTTGTGGGAAGGGCGCTATCCTTATATTTTAAAAAAAAGAATTGCTTCCGGCTACGGGCATCTTTCCAACACACAGGCTTTTCAACTGTTAAACAATCATGCCGGTGAAAACCTGGCTTGCGTATTCCTCAGTCATCTTTCCAAAGAAAACAACACCCCGGAAATTGCTTTTAATGAAATGAAAACACTTGAATCCCGTTTTCGGGTGAGACTTACTTCCAGATATGAAGCAGGTGAAGTCTTAAAAATTGAAATCTAATTTCCAAAAGAAAAATGGCACCCGCTATTTTTACAGATGCCATCTTCCAGATATAATAATTGCAGTTATTAATGTCCGTTATTTAGCAGGTTATCGCTCAGCGCTTTTAGCGTTTCTTTTTTTCGCGAGGTTGGAACCAGAACCGAAATATTATATCGGCTTCCTCCATAAGAAATCATACGGATTGGGATTCCATCGAGGGCATGAAACACCTTGGAAGCAAAACCTTTTTCTTCCTGGATAATATCGCCCACAATACAAATAATGGTCATATTGTCATCCACTTCAACGGTTCCATACTGATCGAGCTCGGCCCGAATCTGCCCCAGACTTGCAACATGATCGATCGTTAATGAAACAGCAACCTCCGAAGTAGAAATCATATCAATAGGCGTTTTATACTTTTCAAAAATCTGGAATACATTTTTCAAAAAGCCATACGCCATAAACATCCGACTGGACCGAATTTTAACAGCAGTAATCCCGTCCTTTGCAGCTACAGCTTTAATGCCTGTTCCATCCGAATCTGCTGTAATCAACGTACCGCTGTCGGACGGATTCATGGTATTTTTCAGTCGTACAGGAATATTCTGAACACGAGCCGGAAGTACCGTATGCGGATGCAAAATTTTTGCCCCAAAATAGGCAAGCTCTGCAGCTTCATTAAAAGAAAGTTGTTCAATCTTTTTTGTATTTTCAACAAAACGAGGATCGTTGTTATGAAACCCATCAATATCAGTCCAGATCTGGATTTCCTCAGCATCAATGGCGGCGCCAATTAACGAAGCTGTATAATCGCTGCCACCGCGTTGCAAATTATCAATTTCTCCTTCAACATTCCTGCATATAAAACCCTGGGTAATATAATACTGTGCTTCTTCTGTTTTTTTAAGAAGCTTTTTCAGATTTTTACGAATCGCATTCAGGTCGGCTGATTTATCCTCATCAATACGCATAAAATCGAGTGCCGGAATCAATTTTACATTGAAACCGTTTTCTTCCATGAGCAAGGTAAAAAGCTGTGTTGAAATTAATTCACCCTGTCCGATAATTGTATTCTCGCCAAGCTGACCAAATTTTCCTGAAGCGAATGATTTTATGTTGTGAAAAACGTCTTTGATAATCTTTAAACCGGCGTCTTTACTTTCCGGTGTTTCGAATAAGTCGTTGACTACTTTTTTATATTTTGCCTCCAGCTTTCCAATAAAAATGCGGGCGGTGTCTTTATTCTTTTTATGAAGATAATTTGCTATTTCAACCAAGGCATTTGTTGTGCCCGACATGGCAGATAAAACCACAATTTTTTGTTCTCCGTCGGTAACAAGTTTCATTACCGCTCTCATATTTTCGGGCGAACCAACCGAGGTGCCACCGAACTTTAAAACCTTCATGCTATTCTTTTAGTTATCAACTTTTTTATCGGCTGCAAAGATGAATATTTTTAAATGATTTTGAAAGTTTTTCATCTCTGAAAAATGGATATATATTCACCATCTATGAATAAATATTACTTTTCAGCTAAATGAAACTTCTCCAGAAAAAAATCAACTAAATCTTTCCCGGAGGGATCAGAGATTCCAATTTCAGGAGCATAAACAACAGCCTCTGCTTCTACTTCTTTGGCTTTTTCAAGCAATGCCCTGGCATGATTGGGATGATGGTTCAATTCGTCCTGGTTAGACGGGATTCCACCAGCTTGTTTATTAAACACATAAAACGGGGAAGCGTTCTTATGCATCTTTTCAAGAAAATCGAGTTCCTTTTTCACATGTTCTGCTTCCGGAAGTTTTAAGCTTTCTGCAGATTTAAACCCAAAAGCAAAAGCAATTTCCAGTAATTTCTCCGGGGAATTATCTTTGGGCAAACCAATAATTTTGTCCCATCGGCAAATATCGTAAGTGGACTGGGTTGCAAAAGCTCCTGCACACAAAAGCCGGGTCGATTCCCTGAGAACAGGATCCTGATTTTGCGGTTCTGCCATATCATCAGAAAAAGCAAGCCACAAAGAAGTTCCGGCTCCTGCCGAGCCTCCTGAGCAAGCTATTTTTTCTTTATCGATATTATACTTTTCTGCGTTATACCGAATATACTGAAGACAACGTTTGGAATCGCTCATACTGGCCAAAATACCATAAGGCGGCTCATTCATAAAACGATAATTAATAACCGCCACGGATACCCCGGAACGTAAAAAGCGAATCATATCTTCCGAAGAATAATATTTAGACTTATCGCCTCCAAGAAAGCCCCCTCCGTGAATATAAATTACAAGTGGTGTCGGCTCTTCCGAATTCGCCAGCCAGATATCAAAACTGTTTCTGGGATGAGAACCATATTTTTCATCAACAAATGTTGCGCGAACTCCTTCTATATTTACTGGTTGAACCACCTCTAAATCTTCTGTAACAATTAATTCCATTTTCCTATTTTCTTTGTTAAAATAATTCCCGGAAACAGCGAAATTATCAACAAAATAATCAGAACTGTATTTCAAATGAAATAAAATATTTCGCAAAAAAACAGCCGTCAAAAGTAGGATTATATGACTGGAGTAAAAAATTTTTAGGTATTTAATTTTCAAATGCAGAGAAAATTAGGCTTAGAAACGCCCAAAAATTGCATGTTCATCCGAGTTAAAATAAATAGTGGAGTAAATATTAAAACCTTCTTTGTTAGTTATAAGCTTCCGTTCAATATACAACACCGGTTGTCCGTTTTTTAGCTGAAGAAGTTTTCTAATTTTAGTGGTAGGTTTAATTGCTTTCAGTTTTTGCTCGCCTCCAAGTATTTCTATCTGATAATTTTGCCGCAAAGTATCAAACAGCGATTTATTCTCAAACGAGCGGTTTGTAATTCGGGGAATATAAATATTTGGCAGATGGTTTATATCATAAAAAACCGGCACATTTTCAACATAACGAAGCCGCTCCATATAAACACAACCTGCTTCCTTTTCCAACTCCGAAAGTTCAAACGGGAATGCCGCATCCCAGGTTTGTATCACCGGCTTTTGCAGAATATCGGTTTTTAAATACCGAACACCTACAGCAGAGGCTGTTCCTGCAATAGATAAAATTCCAATGTTGCGAACCGGCTTTTTCACAATACTTCCTTTCCCTTGCTTTTTTAAAATCAAGCCGTCTTTTACCAGTGAGTCAAGGGCATGCCTTACGGTTGGTCGGGTTAGATTATGAGCCGCACATAATTCATTTTCCGATGGCAATAAACTCCCCTCTTCGTAAACTCCATTCATTATGTGCTTCCGAAGAATTTCGTACAACTGGCGATATTGCGGTATATTTTCCATTTTGCTTCAAAGTTAAAAAATTTTTAAAACATACCTAACAACTTGTAAATACAAGTTATAAAATATATTTTTACATCAATTTTATTGAAAAAATAATTAAAATACTAACAATCAATATATTAAAATTACAACTCAAATAAAAATTTGTAAATACAAGTAAATTAAAATAACAAACCAGTAAAATTATGGCAATACCAGTATTAATGCCTCGCCAGGGTCAGTCAGTAGAATCATGCATACTTGGCCAATGGTATAAATCGGTGGGAGAAGAGGTTAACGAGGGCGACATCCTTTTCTCTTATGAAACAGACAAGGCATCGTTTGAAGAAGAAGCAAAGGAAAGTGGCATTCTTCTGGCAACTTTTTTTGAGGAAGGCGATGAAATCCCGGTACTCACCAACGTTGCAGTTTTAGGAAAAGCAGGTGAATCTTATGAAGAATTTACCCCCGGAAACCAAACTTCAGAATTGGAACCTGAAGAAACGACCGAAGAGGAAGAATGGCCCAAAGTGATTGAATTTGAAATGGAAGAAACTGACTCTAACCAGAGAATCCGGATTTCTCCGCTGGCAAAAAATATGGCAGAATCCTTAGGCGTTGATATTAAAACCATAAAAGGTTCCGGCCCAAGAGGAAGGATTATCGCGAGAGATGTGGAAGAAGCATCTAAAACAGTAGCAGCTGCTCCGGTTGAACAACCGGCAACAATCAAAAGGACAGAAACAATTGCAACGGCTCCTTCAAAACCAGCAGTAGTTCTTGAATCGGGTAGTGATTTTGAAGTAAAATCGATTCCTAATATCCGCAAACTAATTGCCAATGCCATGCACCAGTCTTTGCAGAATTCAGCACAGCTCACCCACCACATGAGCGCTGATGCAAGGCAAATCATGAAACTTCGTAAAAAATTCAAAAAAGAATATTCAGAAGGAATAATCAAACAAAATGTTACCATTAATGATTTGGTTTGCTATGCTGTAATTCGAGCTTTGGAGAAATTTCCGCAGGCAAACACCCATTACCTGGGCGATAAAATGAAATGGTTCAAAAAAGTGCATCTGGGCCTGGCAGTTGATACTGAACGGGGATTAATGGTTCCTGCTGTGCAAAACGCTGACGATCTGTCGATCGCCGGACTTTCGTACCAATTACAACAAGTC
Source organism: uncultured Draconibacterium sp. (assembly GCA_963677235.2). Taxonomy (GTDB): domain Bacteria; phylum Bacteroidota; class Bacteroidia; order Bacteroidales; family Prolixibacteraceae; genus Draconibacterium. The sequence continues at coordinate 160,951 of CAXXPP010000003.1, forward strand.
GCAACACAAAGCCGGGCCGGAAGTATAAACCCGGATTTACTGAGTCCGGCGGCAGCCTCATTTACAGTCTCCAATCTTGGTAATTATGGTGTAGAAATGTTTACTCCGGTAATTAATTTACCACAAACAGCCATTTTGGGAGTTTGTACCATTATTCCGCGTCCCATGGAAATTGAAGAAGGGGTGTATGGTTTTGTTCCGATGATGGGACTCTCATTAACATACAATCATCAGGCACTGGACGGCGGAGAGGCCACACTTTTCCTGGCGGAAATTAAAAATCAGATTGAAAAGCTTTCACTTTAAACATTAAACTCAATACGATGCCAAAAGTACAATTTATAAATCCGGAAGAGGTTAGAAAACCTCGCCAACTGGAATTCAAACCAATTCCAATCAACCAGTACGAAAAAACAATTGAAGAAGAAAAAGAAAACTTCTCAAAAGAAGATTTTATTCGCATATTCCACGACATGGTTGTTATTCGCGAATTTGAAACCATGTTAAACCTCATAAAAACCCGTGGAGAATACAACGAAATTCCATATAACCATCCGGGACCGGCACATCTTTCCATTGGTCAGGAAGCCGCAGCAGTAGGAATGGCTTATACACTGGATGTAGATGATTTTATCTTTGGTTCTCACCGTAGCCACGGAGAAATTCTGGCTAAAGGATTATCAGCTATTTCAAAGCTTGATGACCAAACACTGGAAGAAATAATGGAAACCCATTTCGATGGAAAAACCCTGGCTCCGGTAAAGGCGGGCCACAAAGGAACAACGAAAGAGTTGGCCATAAAATTCCTGATCTACGGGACACTTGCGGAAATCTTTGCACGTGAAACAGGCTTCAACAAAGGACTGGGTGGATCCATGCATGCATTCTTCACACCGTTTGGTGTTTACCCCAATAATGCAATTGTAGGAGGTTCGGGAGATATTTCTGTAGGGGCAGCTCTCTACAAAAAGGTAAACCGCAAAAAAGGAATTGTTGTTGCCAACATTGGTGATGCTTCCATGGCTTGCGGTCCTGTTTGGGAAGGATTGACTTTTGCAACGATGGATCAGTTCACCCAACTTTGGGAAGACGATATGAAAGGCGGACTTCCTTTAGTCGTAAATATTATGAACAACCAATACGGAATGGGTGGACAAACCTGCGGAGAGACTATGGGGTATGAAATAGCCGCCCGTATAGGGGCCGGGTTAAACAAAGACCAAATGCACGCCGAACGTGTTGATGGCTACAATCCCCTGGCTGTTATCGATGCCTACAAAAGAAAACGAAAAATTATTGAAGAAAAGCGCGGACCTGTTTTACTCGATGTATTAACATACCGTTATAGCGGACACTCTCCTTCCGATGCTTCTTCCTACCGGTCAAAAGAAGAAGTAGAAGCTTGGGAAAAACAGGATTCTATTGTTTGGTTCGGAAGTGAATTGGTAAAAGCCGGCATTGCCACACAAGAAGAACTGGAAGCCATTAAAAACGAAACTGTGGAGGTTATTACAAATTCGCTCAAACTGGCTATCGACGATGAAGTTTCGCCACACATGGATATGAAAAAATATCCAAACCTGATTGGAGATATGATGTTCAGTGACCAAAGCATCGATAAAATGGAAGACCGTCCGGTGGAAGTAAATCACCCGATAGAGGAAAATCCACGGGTAAAACAACTCGCCAATAAAGAACGGTTTATGTTCGACGAAAACGGGAAACCACATTCAAAAATAAAAACCTATGGTTTACGCGATGGTATCTTCGAAGCCGTGATCGACCGTTTTTACAAAGACCCGACACTTATTGCCTACGGTGAAGAAAACCGCGACTGGGGTGGTGCCTTTGCTGTTTACCGCGGATTAACAGAAGCTTTACCCTATCACCGTTTATTTAACTCTCCGATTTCGGAAGCTTCAATTGTAGGAACAGCCATCGGTTACGCCATGTGCGGAGGCCGTGTAATTCCTGAAATTATGTACTGCGACTTTTTGGGGCGTGCCGGCGACGAAGTATTTAACCAACTTCCCAAATGGCAGGCAATGAGCGGAAATGTGTTAAAAATGCCGGTTACCATCCGTGTTTCGGTCGGTTCAAAATACGGCGCGCAACACTCACAAGACTGGACCGCACTTGCAGCACACATTCCCGGATTAAAAGTAGTTTTTCCGGTTACGCCTTATGATGCAAAAGGATTAATGAACAGCGCCCTTCAGGGAACCGATCCGGTAGTTTTCTTCGAAAGCCAGCGCATTTACGATATTGGAGAACAATTCCACGAAGGTGGTGTACCCGAGGGATATTATGAAATTCCGCTGGGCGAACCGGATATCAAAAAAGAAGGAAACGATGTTACCATCTTAACCATCGGGGCTACTTTATACCGCGCTCTGGAAGCAGCAAAGATTCTGGAAGAAAAATACAATCTTTCCGCTGAAGTAATTGATGCGCGTTCGCTGGTTCCGTTTAATTACGATTTGGTTATCGAATCCATCAAAAAAACCGGGCGAATTGTAATCTCCGGCGATGCCTCCGGACGTGGCTCATTCCTTCGTGATTTAGCATCGAATATTACAGAACTGGCTTTTGATTACTTGGATGCGCCACCAGTAGTTGTGGGTTCGAGAAACTGGATTACACCCGCACACGAACTGGAAAATTACTTTTTCCCGCAACCGGAGTGGATTATTGATGCCATCCATGAACGGATACTCCCAATCCCGGGATATACACCGGGCAATGATTTTACAGAAGAAGAACAGCTCGACAGAAATGCGAGAGGTATCTAAAAAATAGTAACGGGAAATTTAAATTAACAGGAAGTTCAGAATTTCCCGTTCATTATTACTTTGCCAAAAGTATTTTATCCGGCTTCGAAAGGGCCGGATTTTTTTTAACCGGACTTCAAATATAAAGTCAAATAAACAAAATGTAATATATCCTAAGCTGACCTACCTTCAGCCCTTTTTATTGACTCAAATTTTGCAACAAACCCTGAAAATGAATAGAAGAGTTAAAGTTGTAATTGCACTAATACATCCGCAACGGTTGGCCGATTTGCAAAACAGTATTTTCCGTGATTTGATTTAACCGGCAAATTTCGTTTATCGATGTTTTAAACTTACGCGAGATTATCCACAACGAATCGCCCGGACAAACCTTATAAAATTCAGGAACAGCAACTTTTTTTGCATACCCTTGTGGTTTGAGCTCTTTATGAAGTGCAGCAAGAGTTTCAACATGTTTCGCGTCTTTTCTGATTTGCTGATTTGCATAATCAAACACAAGTTCTGAATCAAAGGTTTTCTCATCCTCGTGGATTTCAAAATGTAAATGAGAGCCTTTGGCTCGACCAGTACTTCCGGCCAACCCAATAGGTTCACCTTTTTCAACCCAGGCGCCTGCCTTTACCAGATAAGCCGACAAGTGTGCGTAGTAGGTAGTAATATTATTCTCGTGTTGAATAACAATCAAATTTCCAAAACCACGACCATAACTAGAACTAACAATATACCCGTCAAAAACAGCACTTACGGTGTCTCCTTTTTCCATTTTTATGTCAGTTCCATAATGCATTCTCCCCGATCTTAAGCCATAAGGACTAATAATATTACCTCCATTTCCGGGAACAAGAAATTGTGAAAAATAACCGCCTTTTTTAATTTCTTCCTTACTCTTAAACGCATTATAAAAATTAATATTCACAGGGTGCGGAAAATCAGAAGAAAAAACCAACGAATCTGTATTTACATATTGTGCCCGCGAGTGCCCTATTCCCAAGGTAATTAAAAGAAAAAAGAGAATTATAATTTTTTTGCCAGCCATCTGCTTTTGATTTTTCAGCAATACTAGTGAAAAAAATAATTCCAGAATATGCATTTACTTAACTTTTTAGAATCACTAACATTTCATTTGGTACCCATTAACAAATTTCTCAAAATTCCACAGGGTAAAGAGCTCCTGAAATTCATTTCATTTCTCTTGGTCACTTTGGAATACTTGCTAAACTCAAACCAAAATTTTGTTTTGAAACCTATTCGCAGATAAACAAAAACTCAAGAAAATGAAAGCAGAATTTATTCGTTATTGTGGAATTCTTTTTGGGGAGAGGAATGCAAAATCTCATAATCTTAAATTTTACACAACCGTTTTTTCCTCTGAGAAATGAGGAAAAAAAGTCTTGATTTCAGAGGCTTTTTCTAAAATATTTAAACCGGCAATTTTTTCCAAACGCCAACGAAAAGTAAAATCCAACCGGCAATAAAACTCAACCCGCCCAGTGGCGTAATCGCTCCCAGTGTCTTTATTCCGGTAACTGCCAGAACATATAAACTCCCGGAAAACAAAACGATTCCGGCAGAGAACAAAATAGCCGACCATTTTAAATATGCTGAAGGCATTGAAATGGCCAGCACCCCGATTAACAATAATCCCAGAGCGTGGTAAAAATGGTATTCAACTCCGGTTTTATAATTTTGAAGCATTTCAGCCGAAACATGCGATTTTAATCCATGTGCTCCAAACGCTCCGATGCCAACAGCTAACGCCAGCAATATGGACGCTGTCATTAATATAATCTTGCTCATTTTATCAGTTTTAAACATTTAGTTTGATTAACAATAAAACTTTAACAAAAGTTTCCAAAACAGAGAGTTCTTTTCACCTGTTTTCTGCTTAATTTTACAAAAAACAGGACACCAAAGGACAGCCGGATCGTTTCACTTTTCTTATTTTGTACCCGGATTAAATCGATAAAAATGAAACCAAACAAAAGTATATTTGTCACTTTTCCTGAGCCGGAAGAATTATTAAGTTGGTATAAAAAACAACCTCAAAAACCAGTTCCCGAAATCAACGGGCATATTCATACACCACATTCGTTTAGCGCTTTTTCGGAAATCGAGCAGCCTTTTCAACTGGCAAAAAATGAAGGTGTTTCGGTGCTGGGAATCAACGATTTTTATACCACCGATGGGTACGATGAGTTTGCCGGGCAGGCAGAGAAATATAAAATCTTCCCGCTTTTCAACATCGAATTTATGGCGTTGCAAAACCATTTACAGGAAGCCGGCGTGCGGGTAAACGATCCAAACAATCCGGGACGTACTTATTTTAGCGGGAAAGGATTACGCCAGCCGGCAAATATGAGCGAAACCTCCTTCAAAAAAGTAAAAGATTTGCAGCAGGAAAGCAACCTGCAAACTTTTGAAATGATTAAAAAACTAAATACTTTTTTCGCTGAAAATGATATCGATATTCAGTTTGATGCAAAAGAAGTGCAAAGCAGGCTGGCCAAAAACCTGTTTCGCGAACGCCATATTGCGCAGGCCATCCGGATTGCGGTTTTTGAAAAAGAAGATACCGACCTGGGAAGGGCAAAAGTTCTGAATAAAATATTCAGGGGAAAAGAAATTAAATCGGCTATTGACGATGTGGCCGGGTTGGAAAATGAAATCCGCGGAAACCTTTTAAAGTCGGGAGGAGCAGCATTTGTCCCGGAAGATCCAAAAGCATTCCTGTCGCTGGAAGAAGTAAAGGAAATTATTATCGACGCCGGAGGAATTCCGTGTTACCCGGTTCTGCTCGATTTTGGCAACGGCAATTTTACCGATTACGAAGCCGACAAAGAAAAGCTGCTTCAGGAACTGATAAAAAACAATGTATTTTCCATCGAGCTTATTCCGGCACGAAATAAATATGAAATCCTGAAAAATTTTGTTACTTATTTCAATAAAAACGGATTTGTAATTACGTTTGGAAGCGAACACAACACACCCAAACTCGACCCGATGAAAATAACAGGAAAAGGTGGCATTGAACTGGATGAAGAGCTAAAGAAAATAAATTACGAAGGAGTGGCAGTAATCGCAGCTCACCAGTATTTAATTGCAAAAGGAAAGGAAGGGTATTTAAAAGAACAGGTTGCTAAAACTTCCGAAAAAGAGTATTTTATTGAATTAGGGAAAGCTGTAATAGAATTCTTTCTTAAACCTTGAATTCAAGGTTTAAACAAAAATAAAAATCATGAAACCGGAAATAAAAGATTTAATTGAAGTTTCCAATTACTACGGGCAAAAAAAGGAATATGTAATTGCCGGCGGCGGAAATACTTCGTATAAAGATAACAAATACTTGTGGATAAAAGCCAGCGGCACAAATCTTGGCAATATAGACGAAGATGGCTTTTGTGTGCTCGACAGACAAAAACTGAATGACATTCCCAATCAACAGTTTTCGGAAGATTCGGCCACACGAGAGGAACAGGTAAAAAATGCGTTGCTGAATGCCCGTGTCGATCCGGACTCTGGATTGCGGCCATCAGTAGAAACTTCACTGCACAATCTTTTTAGCTATTGCTTTGTTGTCCACACACATTCCACACTGGTAAACGGGTTAATGTGCAGTAACCTGGCCAAAGAAAAAACACTTGAGATTTTTGGAGAAGAAGTTTTGTATGTTCCTTATTCCGATCCGGGTTATATTTTATTCAAAATTATTGCCGATGAAATTGCCCGGTACAATGAAAAGTTTGGCCGGGATCCGCAAATTGTATTGATTCAAAACCACGGCATTTTTGTGGCAGCGAATTCCATCGATGAAATTCATGGTATTTACACCGGCATCGAATCAAAGCTAAAAGCAACATTTTCCAGTTTTCCGAAAGAAAAAGAGATCCCGGTTTCCGAAAAAGTAATTGATACTTTGCCGGCCATTCGCATGTTGCTTTCCGAAGAAAAGTTGAAAGTAACCACCGCATTTAACAACAACTGGATTTCAAATTTTATATCATCCAAAACAAACTTCGACAAAGGCCTTTCCCGTCCGTTTAACCCGGATCAAATGGTGTATTGTATGTCGGAATATCTTTTTATTGAAAACGCATCCACTTCGGAAGACATTATAACAGAAGCAAAAATAAAAATTGAGGAGTTCAGAAACCGCCGCGGCGTGATGCCTAAAATTATTTTCATTCAGAATGAAGGTGTTGTGGCATCCGAAGATTCGGCAACTTCTGTAACATATTTAAAAGATATTGTAAACGATTTTTGCCAAATCAGCACGCTTTCTGAAAATTTTGGAGGGCAGCACCCAATGACTCCCGAGCAGGTGGCTTTTATTGAAAGCTGGGAAGTAGAAAACTACCGGAAGAAAGTTTCGCTGGGAGGAAAACCGCAGGGACGGCTCGAAAATAAAATTATAGTAGTTACCGGGGCTGCACAAGGTTTTGGTGCGGGCATTGCTGAAATTCTTCAAAAAGAAGGGGCAAATATTATTGTTGCCGACCTAAACGAAGAAAAAGGACAGGAATTTGCAAAAAAACTCAACTCCGCACAAACAAAAAATAAAGCTTGTTTTGTAAAGGTAAATGTTTCTGAAAGCGGTTCAGTTGAAAGCCTCGTAAAAGAAACCGTACTTAAATTTGGCGGGCTGGATGTAATGATTTCCAACGCAGGGATTTTGCGTGCCGGTAGCCTCGATGAAATGGATCAGGCTACTTTTGAGCTGATGACCAAAGTAAACTACACGGGTTATTTTCTTTGTTCAAAATACGCTCAAAAAGTAATGAAGCTTCAACACAAATACAAACCCGGTTTTTATATGGACATTATCCAAATTAATTCAAAATCGGGATTAAAAGGCAGCAACAAAAACTTTGCTTACGCCGGCGGAAAATTTGGCGGAATTGGCCTCACCCAGTCATTTGCGCTGGAACTGATGCCCTTTAATATTAAAGTAAATTCCATTTGCCCGGGCAACTTTTTTGATGGTCCGTTATGGAGCGATCCTGAGAACGGGCTGTTTGTTCAGTACCTGAATGCGGGGAAAGTTCCGGGAGCAAAAACTATTGCCGATGTAAAAGCGTTTTATGAAGCACAGGTTCCTGCGGGTCGCGGATGCACCGCGGAAGATGTCGCCAAAGCCATTTTTTATATTATAGCTCAGGAATATGAAACGGGGCAGGCAGTACCTGTAACCGGAGGACAAAATATGTTAAAATAGGGAAGCCACTTCCCTAACCTTCTCCCCTGAAGAAGGAAAAAAAATGATGAAACGTTTAAAAACATACAAAAATGAATAAGAATATAAAAAGCACTCAACAATCTCCCTCCTTTGGAGAGATTAAGGGAGGCTTTTCTACCAAAGCAGTAAGATTATACGGTAAAAAAGATTTAAGGCTGGAAGAATTTGAGCTACCGCAAATTAAACACGACGAAATTCTGGCCAAAGTGGTGTCCGACAGTATTTGTATGTCGAGCTACAAAGCTGCCACACAAGGAACGGACCACAAACGGATTCCTGATAATGTAGCAGAAAACCCGATTATAATCGGCCACGAATTTGCCGGTGAGATTGTTGAAGTGGGCGCCAAATGGCAGCATAAATTTACCCCCGGACAAAAATACTCTATCCAACCTGCTATTTATTATAAAGACGGGCCAGTGGGAATTTTAAGCGCTCCCGGATATTCATATCAATACATTGGCGGCGATGCTACTTATGTTATCATTCCGAAAGATGTGCTGGAACAAAACTGTTTGCTGGCTTATGACGGACCCGGTTTTTACCCGGCATCACTTTCCGAACCGTTAAGTTGCGTAATTGGCGCAATGCATGCGAATTACCATACTACACCCGGATCCTACGTTCACCAAATGGAAATAAAACAAGGCGGCAAAATGGCAATCCTTGCCGGTGTTGGACCAATGGGACTGGCGGCAATAAATTATGTAATTAACCGAAAAGACCGAAAACCGTCGTTAATGGTAGTTACCGATATTGCCCAGGACCGACTCGATCGCGCTGCTGAAATTTTTCCGCCGGAGTGGGCAAAAGAAAACGGTATTGAACTGATTTATCTGAATACCGGTGGTACTGAGAACCCGGTGGAAGCTTTAAAAGAAATATCCGGCGGAGGCTATGATGATGTGTTTGTTTTCGCTCCGGTTGCTCCGGTAGTTGAACAAGCGGATGCCATTCTTGCTCACGACGGTTGCCTCAACTTTTTTGCAGGCCCTTCAAATACGGAATTTTCAGCGAAACTGAATTTTTATAATGTACATTACGCTTACACGCACATTGTAGGAACATCGGGGGGGAATAACGACGACATGGTGGAAGCGCTGGAAGTTATGAGCAAGGGCCTCGACCCTGCCGGATTAATTACCCATGTTGGCGGATTAAACGCCGTTGCCGAAACTACGCTCAACCTGCCCAATATTCCAGGAGGAAAAAAACTGATATATACACACAAAAACCTACCGTTGGTTGCCATTTCCGATTTTGAGGAACTGGGAAAAGAAAATCCATTTTACGCTGAATTAGCAAAACTGGTAGCTAAAACCAAAGGACTGTGGAATATAGAAGCTGAGGAATATTTGCTGGAATATGCACCGGAGATTTAAAAGAGTAGTATGAACAATCCTTCCGACGTTTTAAACACCGCTCTCAAAGCGGCCCGCGCGGCAGCTCAAATAATTGAAACAAATCATTACAAAGCCAAAAAATCCAACGTAAAAGATGGCAATAAAGGTTTAGTAACTGAAACTGATCTGGCAGCGGACAAGGCGATTGTAAAAATTCTTTCAGAAGAATCAGATTACCCCATACTAAGCGAAGAGAGCGGGTTATCAGAAAAAACAGAAGGTCCAATCTGGGTGATCGATCCTTTAGACGGAACAAATAATTTTGCAAGATCAATCCCTCTATTTTGCACTTCCGTTGGATTAATGCAAGGTAATAATTCACTGGTTGGGGTAATTATAGATCCCATTCACAAAAAAGAATATTACGCAATTAAAGGAGAAGGCGCCTTTTGTAATGGTGAAAAAATCACGTTACCGGCTTTCGACACCGATTACATTCCGATGATATTTTTAAATCATGGTTATTCAGAACAACACATTGCTAAGTTTAAGGCTACTGCAAAAATCCTGGCCTCATCTTACAACACGTTAAAATTAGGAACAACAGCATTAGAACTATGTATGGTGGCGACAGGAGCAGTAGATGCTTTTATTTCCTTTGGTGACGAATTGTGGGATTATGCCGCTGGAATGGTCATTGCCAAAGAAACCGGATGTCTGTTTTCCGACTGGCAGGGAAATCCATGGGATGGGAAAACAAATCATTTACTGGTTAGCCGGCCGGAAGTACACCAAAATCTGGTGGAAAGAATTAGAAATATTTAAACAAAATGCACCCAAGCAACAACTTATCATTTCTTGTTTCTATTGCCATTTAAGCAGTTTGCTAAATTTCAGAGAAAACCCGGCGGAAAAGAAAGGAGCTGTCGTCCAAATTATGTAAACTTGTACCTCAAATTCAAGATATGAAAATATTTTATACCATTGTTGTTCTACTTATTGGGTTCCTCCTTGCCATTCAAGGGAGCATTAATACGCAATTAACCACATTTCTAAAACATCCGCTCCAGGGTGCGCTTGTTAATTTTATGGTAGGTTTTATTTGTCTTATTTTTCTCAATCTCATCTTAAGAACTCAAATACCCGATTGGGGTTCCGTAAAAGAAGTGCCATGGTATTTATTTATTGGCGGAATGCTCGGAGCAATTTTTGTTTCCTCGGTTATCTTTTTTATTCCCAAAATTGGAGTTACAACTGTGTTAGCGGCTTCCATAGCCGGCCAATTAATTGCAGCATCGGTCATTGACCACTTTGGATTTTTTGGATTGACGGCACATCCGGTTTCAGCAGGAAGAATTGCAGGAATTTTATTGTTAGCCGGAGGAATTTTCCTAATTCAAAAGTACTAACAATCAAATTAAAATATTCTCTGATCATTTCACCCCAGGACACATCCCACTCACTACTAATAAATTACAAATTATTATTATTTTTTGAATGCAGGTAATTTAAGCCCATACGCAAATCACCATAACTAAAATCTTCTCCCAATGTTTCCCGTGCTGGCGTAAGGTTCCGGTTATCTGTACTTTTGAAATATTCCACAATTTTAACCAGTTTTTCTTTTGAAAGAAATTGTAAAACGTCGAGTTCGCCCAACTCGACAAAATGTGCTAAATGGCCTGCAATGGTTGTTTCTGTCAATCCTCGTTCTTTAGCAATTTCGTCAATAGTTTTTCCCGACTGAAACATTTCAAGACTCACTTTCTTTGTATCGGGCTTTGGTTCCTTTTTTGTAGATGTAACTTCTTTTAAAGGGATTTTTCCCTGGTCGACTTCATTTTCCTCGCAATAATTCTGAATGATTTGAATAATATCCGAGCCGAATTGCTCTGTTTTCCGTTTTCCCACACCATTTATTAATTGAAGCGATGCAGAATCTGCGGGCAAATAATTTACCAGTTCAATCAATGATTTCTGAGAAAAAACGACGTAAGGAGGAACTTCCATTTCAGTTGCTTTCTCATACCTGTACGACCGTAAAAGTTTATACAATTCGGGGTGAGGAATATTTTCCGGGTTGACAATTTCCTTTGCTTTTTGTTTATCGGATTTCGAAGCGCCAGTTTCAACAATAGCTTTTGCCCGGGCTTCCATAATTTTTTTCACAGAAAAACCATTTCTGCAAGCCTGGAAACAGGCAAGTTTGGTTTGCGCCTCTCCGGTTACATCATCCAACCACTTTTTTATTTGTCGCTTCAAAACACGATTATCAATTTCCAGATCCACGTTTTCAATCCCTTCAACCAAAATATTATGTACTTTTTCATAAAAATATTCAGCAGCTTTTTTCATTCGAATCTGAAGTTTATCGTTTTTCTCCACATCCGGTTCTATGTCCAAATAGCTTTTAATCTGTTGCTGGAATTTGTCTCCTACATCTACCAAATCAATCTGTAAGCTGCTTTGCATTTTCTGAAAATGTTCAATCAATAACCCGGTAAAACTCCCCCTGTTTTCATTTACTATTTTTGTTATTGAATTTAGCAGATAAATAACCCTGTAAAACCTAAACAATTCCAAGAGCTGCTCCTGTTGAAAGGCCAGCTTTGCCTGGGTAAGTTCCTTTTCTCCAGGTTGGTTTTCTTCCACTTGCCGTGCAAAGCCCCCAACCGTTTTATCGGTTATTATACTTTGGGTTGAAATAGGAGTTTTTAATACCAGTCCCTCCAGCGACTTACACCGGCTAAGCGCTACATAAACCTGCCCATGCGCAAATGAAGCCCTGGCATCGATAATCGCCCGGTCGAATGTGAGTCCCTGACTTTTATGAATTGTTATAGCCCATGCAAGCTTTAACGGAATCTGACTAAATGAACCTTCAACTTCTTCTTTTATTTCTGCTGTTTTCTTATCAATAGAGTATTTAACATTCTCCCACAGCAACGGTATTACTTCAATTTCTTCTTCCTCGCCGGAGCACTGTACAAAAACAGAATCCTCTTCAATTCCGGTAACCTGCCCAATTTTCCCGTTAAAAAACCGTTTTTCAGGGTCTGGATCATTTTTTACAAACATTACCTGCGCCCCAATTTTAAGCTGCAATTCATAATCGGTTGGGAAAGAATATTCGGGAAAATTTCCTTCCAGCCGGGCCGTAAACGTTTTTGTTTCTGTTGATAGTTCTTTTAGTTTTACTCCATTCATTTGGTGAGCCTGTGCGTTATGCGTGCACAATGTAATGTAACCTTCCTTATCACCCGGATCAAAATTCGGGTCATATCTTTCATTTAGACTTTCCCGTGCATTCTCATCCAGAATATTCTCTCGAACTTTATTCAGTATTGAAATAAATTTATCGTCATGCTGCCTGAAAACATGTGTAAATTCTATACTCACATAAGGCGTCTCCTTTAATGCTTTGCTACTAAAAAAATAGGCAGTTTCATATTGAGTTTGTAACAATTCCCATTCATCCCTTTTTACCACCGGCGAAAGTTGCTGCAAATCGCCAATCATGAGTAACTGAGCGCCTCCAAAAGGCTTTCTCCCATTCTTAAAACGCCGCATCACTTTATCGATTGCATCCAAAACATCGGCCCGCACCATGCTGATTTCATCAATAACAAGCAAATCGAGACTGCGGATGATATTAATTTTTTCTTTAGTGAAACGCATTTGCCGATTTTGTTCCCTATCCGGCCCAAGCTGAGGCGCAAACGAAAGCTGAAAAAATGAATGAATTGTAACACCTCCGGCATTAATGGCTGCTACGCCGGTGGGCGCAACCACTATCATCCGCTTCGGCGAACGTTCTTTTAAGCTTCTCAAAAAAGTAGTTTTGCCCGTTCCCGCTTTCCCGGTCAGAAAAATATTAGTCCCGGTGTATTGAACAAAGTTAAAAGCAAGTTCGAGTTGTTTGTTGGTTTGCATCTCACATCTGTTTTGAAAAAAATAAAAGTAACTATTTTATCAAAGAATTACTAAACTTCTGTAAAAGCTAAAAGTTTGCAAATAAAACGATATTCATTCCCAATGAATATAAATGCTCTTTCAAAGGAGCATTTACCAGTGGTGAGAAAGTGTATCGACAGACAGGTTCGCAACGAAATTGTAAATTCTGTGCAATGTTAGTCTCCAGGCCAATTCCAACTAATCCTGTAAAATTTATTTTATTAAAATCGTAATCTAAATCATAAGTTTCTTTTTCTGTTCTATCTTTAAATTCCAGAACGGATTTCGTTTTTCCTGAAAGAAAAAAATCGGTAGAAATACCTGAGGAGATAAACATCTGAACTTTCGTTCTTAAAAAATAATAATTGAACTTAACAGGAATACCAAGGTATTGATAATGATATACAGTTTTAGATTTGTCCGGAACTGCCATATCATAGTTAACATCGGTATCAATTCCAACAAGGTCTCTTTTATTCACTACCATTTTTTCGCCTTTAGCCAATAATTTAACACCCGATTCCAATGCCAGTTTCCCATTTAATCTATACTTTAAAATAAGGCCGGAGGTATAACCCAATATAGGCGAAGAATATTCATTGTTAACATCGAGCATCCACTCATGCGATGCATCAGTTTTTAGGACTCGGTAAGCGTAATCGGGCGAAAAGGAAACACCTATAGAAAATCTCTTTTCAGCATTTTGTGCAATTAGTAAAAATGGAAGTACAACAATTATTAGAGCTAAACTAATTCGGGTTGGTTTCATTGTTTGCAGTTTGGTTAGTTTACTGTTACACAAAAACACAAAAGTTGAAACGGGGTTTTAATTCTCCCGCTCTTCTTTTATATACATCGGAGAAATGGTTTTCCAGTCAGAATCATTAAAATTTTCAAGGCAACTGGTAATCACTTCACGAATGCGTTCTTCGTGTGTTTTAGTAACATTTACAGCAGGTTTTTCAATAAATGCTTCCGATGCATACAATTTCCCCAAACTGCCATCTTTTTCCTTGTAGAATTCCATTTTTATTTCCGCTTTTCCGGTAACCGGCAAGCTTGAACTTTCGGAAATTTTGAGCTCGGTAATCCCAATAACAATAGGAACAGCATCAGGTTCCTGCTCTAAATTTTCTTTTAAATAGTTATAAATTGAGGTTTCTACACCGTCCTTAAAATTTGCTTTGACTTTTGTTTTTTTGAAAACCCCCTTTTGTGCAAATCCAATGTTTCCTTTATGTTCTCTCTTATCAATAACTTTCTTTACAAAAAAACCATCTGCAGCAAACTCTATGGGTTCGTTCTGCAAAACAATAAGTTCTTCCTGACCAAAAATTACACCAGGTATTCCAAAAACAAACAGAATAATAATAAATGCTTTCATAATTTTTTTGAAAATTAAATGTCAAAAATAACCCAAATAAAACGGTTTATAAATTATTGTAGTATTTAAATCCCTTTTTCTGCCTGCTATTTTCTTAATCTGACAACCTTTATTTCCCTCTAATGTTTGTATTTCTCAAAATCATAATCATGTTCTACCCTGGCAATTCTGGTTTTGTATGATTTATACCACATTTCTTTCCCTTTTTTCTGTGCATCCAAGTGTTCCAGATTCTTTTTCCAATTTCGGATCGATTCCAAATCTTTCCAATACGAGATAGTAATCCCAACACTTTCACGGGCCGATTCTACACCCAAAAATCCGTCCTGAACTCTGGCCAGCTCTTCCATTTTCTTCGCCATTTCAATATAGCCATTATCTCCCGCAGTTCGTTCAGAAGTAAAAATTACAGCATAATAAGGTGGTTTTGGTGTTTTAGCAATCATTTCCCTTGGATTTTTAGTGTTTCCCTGTTAACCGGACAACGCTTAGCGGAACATATTTTGGCCCTTCCTGTTGCAAAATACTCTGATAATAAACTATTTCAGCAACATGTATCGTTTGAAATAACGAGCTATTGCGGTTGTCAACAAATTGATAAAACCGCTTTTTATCTTTCATGAATTTCATCCGCGCCAAAGTTAAATGGGGTTTAAATGCTCTTGTTTCCTTTTCAAACCCAATGGCAGAAAGCCGATCTTCCAACTCATCCGTAACTTTTTTCATTGGCTCAAAATCAGAAGTTTCAACAAATAAAACACGAGGCTGTCCTTTCATCTTAAAGTATCCCAATCCATTTAAATGGAATGAAAAGCTCTGATTTTGCGCTCCAAGATTTTTAAGAATTTCTTTTACCTCCTGTACCTGGGTTGGGCTGGTTTCACCTAAAAATTTTAATGTAAGATGGAAATTATTTTCTTCTACCCATTTTATATCTTCCCCATCAAAAAAATCCTTACAATTCTTTATTAAACTCAGCAATCCGACATCAGCTTTTATTCTTATTGCAATAAATGTTCGGAGATTTTTATTCATACAAAACTAAATTGGCCCATAATATCCATGTTCAACCAATATTACTATTTCCTCCAGCATTTTGTCCTCGCCATTTGGATCGTACCCGTCTTTTAAATCATTTTTAAAAATGCGGGCTATCCCCTGCCAGAAAACCGCGCTAAAATCACCTCTGAAATCCTTTATCAAACTATATGGTGTTCGTTCGGTTTCCCTGTTTATCAGCTTTAAAAGAAGTTTTCCGTCAGAAATTGACCATTTCTTTAATTCATCCTTATGTTTGTCTAGTAACTCTTTCTCAAGTCCTTTCATCAATTTTCTCCGGTCGCGCTGGTCTTCCAATGCATAATATTGGGGTTCGTAGTCTTTCAAAAGTTCACGCGCCTCCGCTGCCAAAGGATAAACTTTTTTAACCTTCGCAACCAGTCTTGTATATCTCCTCTGTTGCCTCCGGCTCAAATCTCTTGGAGTAATAGTTACTTCATCCAGTTTTCGGTAAACAACAGTATCGCCATCTTCAATCAATCCAATTACCCGGTCGGTTGAATCTCTCTCCTGTCCTATAGAAAAAACAGGTAAAACAATGAATATCAATATGTAAAAAAATCTTCTCAATTTCCTTTTTCTGAAAGTGTAAATGTAGAACGAATAATTTATTTTTCAATTATCTCAAAAACAAAGTTTATATCTTTGTTCACTATAAAATAAAAACAAGAAGCTGAAATGCAAACCAGTATAAATACTGAAATTGGGAAACTGGAAGGAGTGGTAGTACAC
This sequence comes from uncultured Draconibacterium sp., assembly GCA_963677235.2. GTDB lineage: Bacteria > Bacteroidota > Bacteroidia > Bacteroidales > Prolixibacteraceae > Draconibacterium. Next base: position 177,448 of record CAXXPP010000003.1, read on the forward strand.
ACGCCGGGTTCAGAGGTTGAAAATATGACTCCTGAAAATGCAGAGCGTGCTCTTTACAGCGATATATTAAATCTTTCGATTGCCACACGGGAATATGCGCAAATGGTAGGCGTACTAAGAAAAACGACAAAAGTTTTCGAAGTAAAAAAGCTACTGACCGATATTTTGGAGAATAATTCCTGCAAGGAACAACTGTTAAAAGAGGTTTGTAGCCACGAGCAAATCCCGGGGCTTGAAGATGAATTGATTCAATATAATAAGGAGGATTTGGCTGGCTTGCTGATTGAAGGCCTGGTTCTGGAAAAAAATAACCTTACCAATTATCTGAATAACGAACGTTTTCTGTTGCGACCATTACACAACCTGTTTTTCACACGCGATTCAGCAATGGGAATGAACGATTCTATGTTAATCGGAAAAATGGCAAACCCGGTACGCGAACGCGAAACATTGATAATGGAAGCCATTTTTAAACATCACCCGTCTTTTGAAACGCAGGTTGTAAATCCGTTAAATAACAAAAACGGTAGTATAAAAAACAATCAAATCAGGATAGAAGGCGGCGATTTCCAAATTGCCAGACCCGATGTTTTTGTTATAGGAACCGGGCTGCGAACAAGCACACAGGGAATTGACTTCATCATTGAACACATCAAACAGCAAAAAAAGGAACCGCAGCATATAATTGTTCAGGAGCTACCTGCAACACCTGAATCATTTATCCATCTCGATATGATTTTTACGTTTCTTGACGTGGATACATGCATGGCTTACGACCCGGTAATTTTTGGAACCAGCCGCTTCCATACCATTCATATTCATATTGAAAACGGGAAAGTGATTAAAATAGCAGAAGAGGCCAATATTCCTGCTGCATTAAAAAAACTAGGAATCGATTTACAACCGGTTTCCTGTGGCGGGAAAGGAGATTTATGGGTTCAGGAGCGGGAACAATGGCATAGCGGAGCTAATTTTTTTGCACTTGCTCCGGGCAAAGTAGTGGGTTACGAACGCAATGTTCATACGGTAGAAGAACTTCACAAAAATGGTTTTGAAGTACTAAAAGCAATGGATGTAATTGAAGGTAAAGTTTCTGTTGACGATTACAAAAAATGCGTGGTTACCATTGCCGGATCGGAACTGGCACGCGGCGGCGGCGGTGCCCGTTGTATGACCATGCCTGTACGACGTGCAGCAATAAACTTTTGAATTCCCGTCAACATTCATCAATATTTTAATTTAAAACTTGTTACATGCGTAAATTACGAAACAGCGAATTAAACCGGCTAACAGTTGCAGAATATAAAAACACAAAAAAAACACCATTAATAGTGGTCCTCGATAATATTAGAAGTTGCAATAATATCGGGTCGGTTTTTCGCACTTCCGATGCTTTTTTAGTTCAAAAAATTTATCTCTGTGGAATTACAGCTACGCCACCAAATAAAGATATCCATAAAACGGCACTCGATGCTGAAAAATCGGTAGAATGGAAGTATGAGGAAAGAACAGAAGATGCAGTTCGCGAATTAAAAGAACAGGGTTTTAAGGTTTATGCAATCGAACAGGTAGAAAACAGTATTATGCTTCCTGACTTCACTCCCAGCCCCAGCGAAAAAGTCGCTGTTATATTTGGAAACGAAGTAAAAGGCGTTCAGCAAAAAGTAGTCAGTTTATGCGATGGAAGTATTGAAATACCGCAATTTGGCACAAAACATTCTTTTAATATATCGGTAAGCGCAGGTATTGTTTTGTGGGATTTATTTCAGAAGATTCAATAATTGGCACTGAAAACTTCACTTCTGAAAGTACCAATTTGGCATTACTGTTTTTTTCGGTTAAATTCAAAACCAGAATAACCAGGTTAACCGAACATCATGCCAGAAGAATTCCTCCATTACATTTGGGAACAAAAACTTTTCGAGACACAGAACCTAGCAACTTCCAACGGACAAACTCTTGAAATTATTAACGTTGGTAAACGCAACTCCGATTCCGGCCCTGATTTTTTTAATGCAAAAATTAAAATTGACGGAACAGTTTGGGTGGGGAACATTGAAATTCATAAAAAGTCATCGGATTGGCTATTACATAACCACCAGAATGATAAAGCCTACAACAATGTTATTTTGCATGTAGTTGAAGAAAATGACAAAACGATTTGCCGCTCTTCGGGGGGAGAAATTCAAGTTCTGGAAATTACATATCCGGAACATTTGCAAACGAATTACCAAAAACTTCTTGATGCTCAAACCTGGATTGCCTGCGAGGAACAATTTCATAAAATAGACCCTGTAATTTTGCAATTGGGTTTTAACCGTTTAATGATTGAACGGCTGGAAAACAAAACAGGTGAAATTATGCAGCGGTTGGAACAAAACCAGAACAACTGGAACGAAACTTTTTACCAGATGCTCGCCCGGATGTTTGGCTTCAAAGTAAACAATCTTCCTTTTGAATTACTGGCTAAATCCTTGCCAATTCAAATTCTGTCCAAACATAAAAACACCCCTTTTCAACTTGAAGCTTTGCTATTTGGAAATTCCGGATTGCTTAATCAACAGCTACTAGGTGATGATTATTATTTAAAACTTCGTGAAGAATTTTCCTTTTTGTACAAAAAATACAACTTATCGCCCATTGAAGGCCATCTGTGGAAATTTATGCGACTAAGGCCGGTAAATTTTCCCACGATCAGGATTTCGCAACTGGCGGCTTTAATTCACCATTCACAAAGTTTATTCTCAAAAATTATTGAAATCGATACATTGGAAAAACTCAAAGATTTGTTTGATGTTCAAGCGTCGGAATATTGGAATTCACACTACAATTTTAACAAAGCAAGTTCAAAAGCAAGCATAAAAAGGCTGGGAGATGGAGCTATACATATTCTAATTATTAATGTAATAATCCCATTTTTATTTGTTTATGGAGAAACTCAAAACAAACCTCATCTGAAAAATCGTGCTCTTGAATTTCTTGAAAAATTACCAGCCGAGAAAAATTCAATTACCCAAAAATGGCAGGAGCTTGGAATTGAGAGTCGCTCTGCTTTCGAATCCCAGGCGCTGATTCAATTAAAAAACATGCATTGTGAAAAGAAAAATTGCTTAAATTGCCAAATAGGTGTTAAACTTGTAAAAAGCAAAATTGAATTAACCGGATGAGCCAACCGTATAATAAATTTCAGGAGGTGTCGAGCCGTACAATACAGATTGGAGTAGGTTTGTTGCTTTCTATCGTTACCATTGGCACCTTGGGATATCATCTTATTGAAGGAATGGGTTTTCTAGATAGCCTTTACATGACTGTAATTACTATCTCAACCGTTGGCTTTAAAGAGGTCGGTGCTGAACCTCTTTCTCAAACGGGTAAGATTTTCACAATGGGTTTAATATTTACAAGTTTAGGGAGTTTGGCTTATGTTGGGTCGAATATGGCACGTTTTGTTTTTGATGGTGATTTGACAAATTATATAAAAACATACAGGGTGGATAAAAAAATTGCAAAACTAAGAAATCACGTCATAATCGTGGGATACGGCAGGAATGGTGAGCAGGCAGCCCTGGAACTGGCCGAACATGGAGTAAGTTTCGTGGTTGTTGATAAACGCGATAATGTAATCTCGCGAGTGCGCGAGAACCAGGAATTACTTTATATTAGAGGTGATGCAACACACGAAGACATACTGGAACAGGCCCAGGTTTATAACGCCCGTGCTCTGATAGCCACCACTCCCGACGATGCTGACAATGTTTTTGTTGTTCTTACTGCCCGAAGCATGAATCCTAATTTAATTATTATAAGCAGGGCTTCGGAATTAGAATCGCAAATGAAACTAAAACGCGCCGGAGCAACGAACGTAATTATGCCGGAACGAATTGGCGGCCAACGAATGGCCAAACTGGTTCACCAGCCTGATGTGGTCGAGTTCCTTGAATATGTTTTATTACAAAAATCACAGGACGTAAGTTTAGAAGAGCTTTCCTGTAAAAACCTGGCACAACGTTTTGTGGGTAAATCAATTGCCGACCTTAGGGTACGCGAAATTTCAGGAGCAAATATTATTGGCATTAAAATTAGTGGCGCACGTTATGTTTTTAATCCCGATCCGAAAATGATCCTTTCACGCAACGACCAGCTTTTTGTTTTAGGAAATCCAACACAAATCAGAAAACTAAAAGAGGTTATGATTTCAGATGAATAAAAAACGAAAGTTAATTGATAAAAACCTCAGACAAACGAAAATCAACACTCTTTGCAAAAAATAATCCGAACAAAAATATAATCTGGGGCTTACACCGTAAAATCAGTAGCAATTTAATGTTGAGATGTTTAAATCGGGTATTGGCTAATGAATCTCAAATTCAAAAATTAAGCTTTACTTTTCAGGCTCAGCATCATATTTCTGAATAAAATCTGTTGAAAGAACCCTGAATTCAGTACGGCGATTAATCGCTTTTGCAATTTCCTGCTGCTCTGGTGTCAATTTATTAATAAACTCTTCAGTAAGTTCGTCTCCCCGTTTCATAAAATCGTATTGTTTAGCCATTTCCCGAGTGACTGTTTTGGGCCATGTTTCACCATATCCTTTTGCCACCAAACGTTGCGGATTGATACCTTTTTCAATAAGATAATCAACTACGCTTTGCGCGCGTTTTTGCGAAAGATCGAAATTAAACTGGTCGCTTCCAACATAGTCGGTATGAGACATTAATTCTATTGTAATTGTTGGATTAAATACCAAAACCTGAACAAGCGTATCAAGAGCCATTTTTGATTCCGGTAAAAGTTCCCAGCTTCCAAATTCATAATTAATATTATCAACTTTTATAGGAGCATCAGTTGGTGTAAGATACAAATCAAATACAAAGTCTTTACTATCTTCAAGCCCAATGGTTGAAGCCGATGCTTTATCGCGCAAATATCCGTCTTTAAAAGCAGCAAAAATATAGTCGGTTTCGGGTTGTAATTTCATTTGAAATTTCCCGTTTTGCGCTCGCATTTTCAGATTCGTTCCATCCGTAGCAATTATGCGCACAGTAACTCCATCAATTTTATTCCCGGTTTCTTTATCAAATACTTCGCCACTGGCCTGAAAGATCTTGGGAGGCACAACAAACGAGTAAAGATCATCTCCCCTCGAACCTTTTCGGTTAGAAGAAAACATTCCTTTATTTTCTCCCTGAACAAAGGCAATTCCAAAATCATCACCTGGCGAGTTCATTGGTGATCCCATATTTTCAACTACCCACTCATCATCTTTATTTTTTGTAGCAACAAAAATATCAAAGCCTCCCATCCCGATATGATAGTTGGAAGAAAAATACAACTCACCATTGTCTCTTACAAACGGAAACATTTCGTCGCCCGGAGTATTGATAACCGACCCTAAATTTACCGGGTTACCGTAACTTCCTCCTGAACCTGAGGCCATCCAAATATCTTTTCCACCCTGCCCGCCGGGCATATCAGAGACAAAATACAATACAGATTCATCGGGACTTAGTGCCGGATGAGCTGTAATTATACTATCTCCGGCAATTTGAATTTTTATCGGTTCCGACCAGTTTCCTCTCGATTGTGATGTAGAATAAAGTTCAGTTCCCATAGCTTGCGCTTTTTCGTATCTACAGCGGGTAAAAATCATTTGCTCCCCGGTTGATGAAAGAGTTGCAGCTCCCTCCTCGTCGCCGGTATTTATCACAAGAGATTCATCCAAAAGTTTGGGTTCTTCCCATTTCTGCCTCTGAACTCCAAATGTGGCACGAAACAAATCAGCATAATCCTGTCCGGTGATCATGCTTTCTTTTTTCCCGGTAGCTGCTTTTCGTGTCGAAGTAAAAATTACTTCATTATCACGCCCTCCAACAAAAACCGGGGCATAGTCACTCTCACGGGAATTTATTTCTTTTATGGGATTAATAATATGTCTTGTTGGATGGGCAACCCATTCCTGTGTTTTTTGAATAGCTTCCAACCCTGCCCGGGCACGTTCGTCTCCCGGAACCGAATCCAAAAATATCCTGTAATTCTGAATTGCCTCCTCATAATCCTGAGAAGCTCTTAGCATTTCTGCATTATAGTAGATAGCAATTGGGTCGGGATAACCACGCCGAATGGCATTCTTGTAATACAAAGCCGCCATTTCATAGTCTCCTATATAACGATAACATTCTGCCAATGAAAAGGCATACTCCATTCTTTTTGAGCGATCCTTTTCCTTGCGGCTGGCTTTCCTTAACTTTTCAATAGCTTTATAATATTCGCCAATATCCCGAGCCAACAAAGCATCTCTCCCAAGCTTGCTTGTTCCGCAGGAAGCAAAAAATAAAACAATAATAAAAAGTAGCACTAACCTGATAACCTTCATACCGACTTTTAATTACGGGAAGCAAAAGTAAATGTTTTTTTTTAATGACTGTTACAATAACGTCTGTTTAGGCAGTTAAGTATATCAGATTTATTGGAATTTATACTATTTTACAATTATCTTTTTATAGATAAAAGTTCCTCACGCTTTGAAACGGAAAAAACCGGATTCAATTCTAAGACATTAAGCTCAAACAAAAAAGGCTTCGCCGGAGCGAAACCTTTCTCTTCTTTAATTTGCAGTTATTTATCGTACAAACAATAACTCACGATATTTTGGAAGTGGCCATTTTTCATTATCTACTATCAGTTCAAGATTATCGATATGATAGCGAATTTTATCTAAAAATGGTTTTACATTTGAATCGTAAGCTCTTGCTTTTTCTTTCACATCTTCAATTACATTGGCAACTTTCCGGGCTTCAATCATTTCTTTCCGAAGTGCTTTTATTGCCGAAACATGTCCTCCTATTTCTCTTATCAATTCGATTCTTGCTCCGGCCAAACTTTCAAATTCATCAGGCGAAAATATTTCCTTCAGGTCTTTTACATTTTCCAGTAACATAGTTTGATATTCAACCGCAGTTGGAACAATATGATTGATTGCCAAATCGCCTAAAACCCGTGCTTCAATTTGAATTTTCATGACAAACTTCTCGTATTCGACCTCAACTCGTCCTTGCAATTCAGCTTCGTTAAAGACACCCATTTTATTGAATAAGGCAATACTCTCAGGTCGAAGATAAGATTCCAGAGAATCGGGAACATTGGTAATATTTGTCAAGCCTCTTTTTGTAGCCTCTTTTACCCAATCTTCGCTGTAACCATCACCATTAAAGCGGATAGGTCTTGAATAGATTATCAATTCTTTTAACTTCTGAAAAATCGCTTCATCCTTTTTAACTCCTTTCTCTATAAGTTCATCAACCGCCTTTTTGAATTCAATCAATTGATTGGCTAAAACAGTGTTTAATATAATAAGCGCTGATGCATTATTTGCAGACGAACCTACCGCGCGAAATTCGAACCGGTTACCCGTAAAAGCAAAAGGTGATGTACGGTTACGATCGGTGCTGTCAAGAATAATCTCCGGAATGCGGCCAATGTTTAATTTTAACGCTGTTTTTTCATCCGGAGTCATTTTCCGGTCAACGACTGCTTCCTCCATTAAATCGAGCATTTTTGAAACCTCACTTCCCAGAAATACAGATAAAATAGATGGTGGTGCTTCATTGGCTCCCAGCCGGTGTGAATTTGAAGCATTTAGAATACTTGCCCGAAGCAAATCCTGATTATCATAAACTGCTTTTAATGTATTTACCACAAAAGTCAGAAATTGCAAGTTTGTTTTCGGATTTTTTCCGGGAGAATACAAATTCACGCCAGTATTTGTAGAAAGTGACCAGTTGTTATGCTTTCCCGAACCATTAATTCCGGCAAATGGTTTTTCGTGAAAAAGAATTTTGAATTTATGACGACGGGCAATCTTCTGCATAATGTCCATCATCAACTGATTATGATCATTCGAAAGATTAGCTTCTTCAAAAATCGGCGCAACTTCAAACTGATTTGGTGCAACTTCATTATGCCTTGTTTTTATCGGAATCCCTAGTTTGTAAGCCTCATTTTCAACATCTTGCATAAAACGGTTTACCCGAGTTGGGATAGATGAAAAATAATGATCATCCAACTGCTGATCTTTTGAGGAAGCGTGCCCCATTAAAGTACGTCCGGTTAACATTAAATCGGGACGTGCCATAAACAAAGCTTCATCGATAAGGAAATATTCCTGTTCCCAACCTAAATTGGCTTGCACACTTGTTACATTTTTGTCGAAATACAGACAAACTTCTGTTGCTGCCTTATCTACAGCGTTTAATGCGCGTAAAAGCGGAGTTTTAAAATCAAGCGCGTCACCCGTATAAGAAATAAATATGGTCGGAATTGTTAACGTTGTCTCGCTAATAAACGCAGGCGAAGAAGGATCCCAAGCTGTGTAACCACGGGCTTCAAAAGTTTGACGAATCCCACCGCTAGGAAATGAAGAAGCATCTGGTTCCTGCTGTGCTAACAAAGTTCCTGAAAATGATTCGATAACTCCACCATCGGCTCCCTGAACAATAAATGCATCGTGCTTCTCTGCTGTTCCTTCTGTTAAAGGGTGAAACCAGTGTGTGTAGTGAGTTGCACCGTTTTCTATCGCCCAGGCTTTCATTCCTTGCGCCACCTGGTCGGCCATTTTCCGGTCTATTGTTGTTCCGTTTTCTATCGCGTCCACTACTGCTTTGTACGCCTCTCTCGAAAGGTATTTTTTCATTTTTGCCTGGTCGAAAACCAGCATACCAAAATAATCGGAAACTAAATTATCTTCTCTGACAAATTCTGCAGGTTGGCGATTAAGAACCTCTTTCAATGCATTAAATCTGAATTGAGCCATGTCTGTAAAATATTAAGTCTGTTGTTTTATTAAGTTGACTTCAAAAATAATATATTTTCCATCACCCCTATTCAAATCATAAACCACATTGTTATTTTTTTACAAATTTCTAACAACAACCCCCAGGAAAACAACAATCTTCCAAAAAATTAACAAAAATTCATTAATTCATTATCAATTTGTTTTTCTTTTCACACATTAACCGCACCGAAAACAAATATCTTTTTCCAATTATCTTCATCGTTTTTAATGAAATGAATTTGATATTTGTTGAAACATCAATTATTTTACTCAAAATTTCAGAAAGAAATGAACGAAAACGAAATCATAAAAAAAATAAAGGAATCAGACCACATTAAAATCAAATACGGAATTGCTGACATTGACGGTATTTTACGGAGTAAATACATTCACAAAAAGAAATTTCTGGATACGATTGACGGACAGATAGGTTTTTGTGATGTAGTTTTCGGCTGGGACTCCGATGATAAATGTTATGACAACACTACAATTACCGGCTGGCACTCGGGCTATCCTGATGCAAAAGCAAAATTGGATATTTCATCATTCAGAGAAATCCCGTGGGAAAATGAAGTACCTTTTTTTATTGCAGATTTTAGCGACGATAAAAAATATGCATCAACTTCCTGTTCGAGAAGTTTATTAAAAAACATAAAAAAAAGGTGTAATGAAATGGGATTCAAGGCCATTTTTGCGCAGGAATTTGAGTGGTTTAACTTTAAAGGAACCCCATCTGAAATTCAGGATACAAATTTCCAGCGGCTACATCCAATTACACCCGGTATGTTTGGATATTCAGATTTACGAACCGCTTTAAATCACGCGTATGTTAATGATTTATTTAACCTGCTCGAAAAGTTTAACGTTCCGCTGGAAGGGGTGCACACAGAAACCGGGCCTGGCGTTTATGAGGCAACCGTAATTCACGATGATATTCTTTCTGCGGCTGATAAGGCCATGCTCTTTAAATCCGGTGTAAAAGAAATAGCATATAAACATAACTTTGTTGCCACTTTTATGGCTAAATGGAATACGAATCTCCCTGGTTGCGGAGGTCATATTCACCAAAGTTTATGGGACGAATCAGGAACAACAAATTTATTTTTCTCTGAAAAAGATTCAAAAACAACTGAAATACTGGAACATTACATTGCCGGCCAGTTGGCCTGTCTCCCGGAAATATTACCCATGTATGCACCCAATATTAATAGCTACAAGCGCCTCAGTCATGGCGACTGGGCACCGGCGACTTTAACATGGGGAATTGATAACCGGACTGCAGCGATTAGGGTGATTCCGGGAAATCAAAAGTCATCAAGACTCGAACTTCGTGTTCCGGGAGCCGACACAAATCCCTATCTTGCTATGGCAGCTTCGCTTGCATCCGGACTTTACGGTATAAAAAACAAATTAAAATTAACAATCCCGGAAACCATTGGAAATGCTTATAATGAGAATAAAAAAGGAGTTCTACCCAAAAACCTGGCTGATGCAACCCAAAAAATGGAAGATTCAATTATCGCCAATGAATTATTTGGAGCAGCATTTGTTGACCATTTCACAAAAACAAGAAAATGGGAATGGCAACAATTTGAAAACAATGTTACTGACTGGGAATTAAAAAGGTATTTTGAAATTATTTAACTAAACCTCTGATTCAAAATAATATATGCAAAAAATAGATCCGCTTCTGATTATCAGGCACGCATGGCGAGAATTTGACAATCGTCATGAAATTAAAGGTATTTACGATGTAAGTGCACATGTTTCCACCAACCAGGTATATAAAATTTCGTTTTATAAACGTGAACCTGTTTTTGCAAAGCTCTCTGATTATGGAAAATTTGACGATTTCAGAGAAGACCACATAATTATTAATAATTTGGCTAACAACCTTGAAATGCCTTACCAGAATTTTCTGGCTCAATCACTGGTAAAAAGGAATGAACTTTTTATTTACCGGTTTCATCAGGCGGAGAATAGTGCGTGGGTCGTTTTTTATAATCCTATTCAAATTAGAAATAAATTACCCCGCCGTTTAGAAGAGAGACACATAAAAAAACTGGGACGCGAACTTGCACGCTTCCACAGAGCCTGTACAAATATCTGCAACCAATTACCCAATCCATCTAAAACAGTAATTACAGATATTCATAACCTCCAAAAGTCGATTGAAAACAACCAGATAAAAATGGAAGAATCGCATAAAACAACGATTCAAAAACACTGTGAATATTTCCTGGTGAATGCCGACAAAGTTAATTATGCCAGCGAATTCGAAAATATTCCCGTATTTGTCGATTGGAATATTGGAAACTTCTCCATTACCGGCGATGGTAAATTCTTTTCGCGCTGGGATTACGATTGGTTCAGAATGTCGTCGCGGGTAATGGATTTCTATTTTTTCAGCCGTGTGGTTTCAGATGTTGGAGATCGAACCGTTTTTAGTTATCTTGTTGATACACTGATGGAAGATCGATTCATGATATTCTTAAAGGAATATCACCGGATTTATCCCTTGACTGAACCAGAGGTGCGATTTATAAAAGAAGCTTACCGCTTTTTCATTCTAAATTATGTGATAAAAGACGGCCCCTACTTTTTCCGTCAACACTATTCCAGCAAATTAATAAAAGAGGCTTATGATACCTATTTCCCGGCGTTAGATGCCAATTACAGAGTAGAAAAAATTTTAAAAGAATTACATATTTAGCAAAAATAAGAATGCGAACAAAAAGTTTCAGAAGTGTAGTAAAAAACTACAAAGCCGTATTTTTTGATGCATTTGGTGTATTGAAGAATCATAAAGGATTGATACCTGACGTTGGAAACACATTTGAGTACCTCGAAAGAAAAGGAATATATTACTATGTTTTAACGAACGATTCGTCGAGGAGCCCGGAGGAACTGGCAAAATGGTATCAGTCGAAAGGATTAAAAAACATAACAACCGACAAAATACTTTCATCAGGAATGCTGGCAATGGAATTTTTCAAAACAAAAATAACCAATGGAAATTCGGTAGCATACCTGGGAACACCAGCTTCTGCTCATTACATCCAATCGGTGGGGTTAAGCACTATTCCGGTGAAAGATGTTGATTTGGATAATCTTGAACATATTGAGTCTTTTGCCTTTCTGGATGACGAAGGTTTTAACTGGAACGATGATATTAATAAAACCATAAACCTGCTCCGCAAAAAGAATATGACTGTTGTTGTTGCAAACACCGACATTAATTACCCGGTAAACAGAAATGATATTTCGGTTGCCATTGGCGGACTTGCAGATCTGGTTGAAAATATTGTTGGAAAAAGTTTTATCCGTTTTGGAAAACCTGACGCTCAAATGTTTTTATTGGCATACGAAAGAGTATTGCAGGATATTCCGGTAAAAAGAAATGAAATCTTAATGGTTGGCGACACACTGTTCACCGATATTATTGGTGGTAATAAATTCGGGCTCGATACAGCCCTGGTTCTTTCGGGAAATACATTACCTAATATGGCTAAAATAAGGATTGGAAGTTCGGGGATTATTCCCACCTATGTTTGCGACTCGGTTGTAATTGAATAGTTTTTGCATTCTAAAAATTTTTCAGCATACTTCGCAAATACTGAAAACGGGATTGTAACACATTGATAACAAGCTTCAAAAATGGAGCTGTTTTATTACAAAGCATAAAAAAAGCTGCTCGCCAAATCTTGACGAACAGCTTCCTGATATATATAAATTTCAGTTAAATTCTAACTTACAATTTTACACCTTTAACCGTCTTGATAATACGTGCTGCAATTTTGTATGGGTCTCCGTTTGATGCAGGACGACGGTCTTCCAAGCGACCTTTCCAACCATCTTCAATAGTATTTACAGGAATACGAATTGATGCGCCACGGTCGAAAGCTCCGTAACTGAACTGGTCAATTGACTGAGTTTCGTGTTTACCGGTTAAACGTTGATCATTACCAGCACCATAAACAGCAATGTGTTCCGGAATATGCTTTCCAAATTCTTCGCAAATAGCTGTGAAAACATCTTTATCACCACAAGTACGCATCAGTCCGTTTGAGAAGTTAGCGTGCATACCTGAACCGTTCCAGTCTAAATCTTTACCCAGCGGTTTTGGATGCCATTCAACATCAACACCATATTTTTCAGCAGTGCGTTCCAACAGATAACGAGCCATCCAAATCTGGTCTCCGGCACTGTGAGCTCCTTTGGCAAAAATCTGGAATTCCCACTGACCTGCTGCCACCTCAGCATTAATACCTTCTACATTAAGTCCTGCCTCCAAACAATAATCAAGATGTTCTTCTACAATCTGGCGGCCAAAAGCTTTCGATCCTCCAATACCGCAATAATAAGGTCCTTGTGGCAGCGGGAAACCACCTGCCGGGAATCCTAACGGAAGGCGGGTTTGTGGATCATATAGAAAATATTCCTGCTCAAATCCAAACCAAAAGTCTTCATCTTCTTCTTCAACATGAGCACGGCCATTGGTTTCATGTGGCGTTCCATCTGGATTCAACACCTCAGTCATAACCAGAAAAGCGTTTTTGCGATCCGGATCAGGACAAATAAAAACCGGTTTCAACAACAGGTCAGATTTTCCGCCACCTGATTGATTGGTTGAAGAACCGTCAAAGTTCCAAACCGGGCAATCTTCCAAATTCCCGCTAAAATCTTTTGCTATTCTTGTTTTAGACCTTAATTGCTGAGTTGGCACTGTACCATCAAGCCAAATGTATTCCAATTTTGATTTCATGATGTAATAATTTATTTATTAATATAGATATTTTCCAAAAATCAAACACAAAATTATTTTAAAATGAAATTCACAATAGCGTTTTAATAGCAAATTGTAAAAAATTAATAGAAATTTTACATTAAAAATGGATTTTTGTCAACACACCCCACAACTAAAAGCCCTCTCATAAAAATACTTACAATATTAATGAAAAACAATTCTCTTTTAAAATGCAAAAACCCCAAAAAGTGTACTTTTTTAACACATACCCCCTAAAAAACACCCTCTCCCCTTAAATAGGAGAAATTGGAAGAGTTTTTCTTCATCATCCACGAGTTTCATTTATTGTTTCACAACTTAACTAAAAGATCATTTAGCAGAAAAGCTTTCTTACCCGAACCTTAATCGTCTGCAAACGTTAATAAAAAACTGTATTTTTGGCCGGGCATTTCATACTATTTTTTTAAAAATCACAGACGTATGGATGTTAACAGACGGCATTTTATAAAACGGGGCTGCGGCCACAGGAAGTATATTCCTGTCGCCGTTTATGCAATCGTGACAAACTATTAAAAACTCTTCGCACGTGAGGAATTATTTAGATCATTTTGAAGTTTCAACAGAGACTCTACAAAAAGTAATAGCTGCAGCAATGAGTAAAGGAGGAGATTATGCCGACCTTTATTTTGAGCATAAAATATCAGGAAATCTGGGTTTGGAAGACGGCAAAGTAAACCGTGCTTTCTCCAATGTTGATTTTGGCGTTGGCATCCGTGTTTTAAAAGGCGACCAAACCGGATTTGCCTATACAGAATCATTGTCGCCAAATGAAATGCTGAATGCGGCACAACTTGCCGCCAGCATTGCCAATAGCAACAAAAAATTTGTTCCCGGCAACATTAGTGAGAAAATTCCTGCCAATTTCTATTCTATCTCAAAAAGATGGGAAGATATTTCAGTTCAGGAAAAAGTTCCCTTTGTTCAAAAAATAAATGATAAGGTTTTTGAACTGGATGAAAAAGTAATAAAAGTAAATGCTTTCTTAAATGATGAAACAAGCTTTGTTTTGTTTTATAATTCGGAAGGCAGGCTTACATACGATTATCGTCCGATGGTAAACTTTGGCGTAGTATGCATTATGCAAAAGGAAGGAAAAATTGAAAACTTTTATTCAGCCCGTTCTTTTAGAAAAGGGTTTGAATGGCTAACCGACGATTTAGTTGACGAGCTGGCAAATGAAGTAGTAGAACGCACAAACCTCCTTTTTGAAGCCACAAAACCCAAAGCCGGTGAGATGCCCGTTGTAATGGGCGCCGGAGGTTCCGGAATATTATTGCACGAAGCTATAGGCCATACTTTTGAAGCTGATTTTAACCGAAAAGGCACCTCCATTTTCAGTGATAAAATGGGAAAAAAAGTAGCCGAAAACTTCATTAATATTATTGATGACGGAACCCTGCCTAACAACCGTGGTTCGATAAATATTGACGACGAGGGCAACGACACGCAAAAAACATATCTTGTTAAAGATGGAATTTTGAACAGCTATATTCACGATAGAATCAGCGCCAATTATTATAATGTAACACCAACCGGGAACGGAAGAAGGGAATCTTTCAGAAATGTGCCTATTCCGAGAATGAGAGCTACTTATATGGAAGCGGGACCTCATTCAAAAGATGATATTATTTCCAATGTAGATTACGGCGTTTTTGTTGACAATTTTAGTAATGGAGAAGTAAAAATAGGTGCTGGAGATTTTACCTTTTTTGTTAAATCGGGTTTTTTAATTGAGAAAGGTAAATTAACGCAACCTATTAAGGATATTAATATTATTGGCAACGGGCCACAGGCTCTTGCTGATATTTCGATGGCTGCAAACGATTATGCAATTGACAACGGAACCTGGACATGTGGGAAAAATGGGCAGTCGGTTCCGGTAACTTGCGGATTACCCACTGTTTTAGTAAAAAAACTCACCGTAGGCGGTACCAGTGTTTAAGCCAGCTTCACAAAAAAGAAAAAATCCAGAATCATGACAAAAGAAGAAAAATATACATTGGCAAAATGGGCAATAAATCATGCGGTTAAAAATGGAGCCCAGGAAGTAAGTGTGAGCATTTCAAACAGCCAAAACAGCAGTATTGAAGTCAGGGATAAAAAAATTGACAAACTGGAGCAGGCAACACAAAATAACCTCTTAATCCGGTTGTTTGTCGATAAAAAATACTCAGCACATTCAACCAACCGATTAAAAAAAGAAGAACTTACCGGTTTTATTGAAGAAGCTATCGCAGGAACAAAATATCTTGCTGAAGATGAATTCAGAACACTGCCAAATCCTGAATTATATTACAAAGGAGGAGGAAATAACCTGCAAATTTTAGATGCTTCATTTAATAATGTTCAACCGGAAAAAAAGATAGAACTTGCTTTTGCTGCCGAGAAAGAAGTTCTGGGAAAAGACGAAAGAATAATCTCGGTTTCCACATCCTACTACGACGGGCTAAACGAACGGGTGATGGTAAATAGTAATGGTTTCGAGGGAGACACATCGAGTTCATATTTCGGAATAAATGCATCGGTTTCAGTAAAAAGCGGCGATGCACGTCCGTCGGCAAGCTGGAACGAAAGCGCCATATTTTTCGACCAGCTAAAAAAAGATGGTACCGGCGAAATTGCACTTGAGAAAGCGTTGAAAAAAATTGGGCAAAAAAAGATAGCATCCGGGAAAATGTCGATGATTATTGAAAATCGTCAAATCGGAAGAATTTTCAGTCCCTTAATTTCAGCGTTGAGCGGTTCTGCCATTCAGCAAAAGAATTCTTTTCTTATTGACAAACTGAACGAAAAAGTTGTTTCAGAAAAATTGTCAATAACTGACAATCCTTTTATTCCGGGAGGACGCGGCTCACGGCATTTTGACGGAGAAGGCCTTGCAACAATGAAACGCCCTGTTTTTGAAGAAGGCATATTAAAAACATACTATATTGATACCTACTACGCTAAAAAGCTGAACATGGAGCCAACCAGCGGAAGTATAACAAACCTTGAATTCAAAACTGGCGACAAAGATCTAGAGGGATTGATAAAAACAGTAAAAAAGGGAATTTTGGTTACCGGGTTCAACGGGGGAAACAGCAATGGAACCACTGGTGACTTTTCGTTTGGCATTGAAGGATTTTTAATTGAGAACGGAGAAATCGTTCAACCGGTTTCAGAAATGAATATCACTGGAAATATGCTTGATTTGTGGTCAAACATTGGCGAAATAGGCAACGATGCCAACACCAATTCTTCATGGATGATTCCTTCCATACTGTTTACAAGAGTTGATTTTAGTGGAACTTAAAAAGTTTTTTAACAAATAAAAAGAGGCACCAGATGACGCCTCTTTTTCACAAAAAACAACATATAACTATTTACCCTTTACAACAATAGTCTTAACGATTCTTTCTCCATCAATATCCATTTTAACAAAATAAATCCCGGGCACTTTCCCCGACATGTCAAACACAACCTTCTCATTCGCGAAATATTCTTTCTTTAAAACTACGTTACCTTTAATATCAATCACCCAAAGCGCTATTTCATGAATTCCTAAGTCAATATCGACAATGACCAATCCATCTGTCGGATTCGGATAGACCAATACATGACTATTCTGTTCCTGTATTTCAGAATCAAGAATAATATTGGTACCATATTGTGCAACAAAAGAAATACTTCCTCCCGGGTTTGACTCGTTGACGGAGATCTTATATCTTTCAATTTGAGTTAACCCAGGTATATCTACATCTACAAAATATTCTCCTTCCGGTAACCTTGTAAATTCATAAAATCCAAACTCATCCGTTTCGATCGTTTTCAGCAACTTATCCTCATCTCCACTAGATAGCTTTATTAATGCACTATTAAATCTAGCCCTTTCATCATTTATCGCTGTTTTCTTAATGGAACTTTTCAATAAAGAATTGTCAACACCAGTATAAACGTATCCTGATATTTTGTAAGGCCCATCCAGCACAGGTGCTTCAACACAGCTCAAAACGATGAGTAGCTCCTCACCTTCACTTATCATTGTCATTGAGGCATCTTCCCACCTAAGCACATCACCAGTATAAGTTGACAAAAAAGACGAGGATGTGTCAGCAACTGGAGCTCCGCGAATTATCCAGTTACCAGGTTCCACGTCATATACAACGGTATCACCGGAAACAATATAATCATTTTCAACATACACAAACTCATCATCTTCGCTAACTGTAAAAAACGAATATTCAATAGAATCTGGCGAAATTATTTCATTATTCACTTTGGCAAGAATTTTAAAAGCTGTAATAGGCTCTGCTTCCGTCACTATAACATTAAAAGAAATGGTATCCGTATTTCCACTGTTGTCAGTTGCCATCCATTTTTCGGTAGTTGTCCCAACGGGGAACATTCCATCATCTCCTAATCCTTCAAGCAAGCTCAATTCAGCTTCACAGTTATCATTTACTTCTATTTCAGGATAATCAATGCTTGCGCCAATTGCCCCCCATGCTATTTCAACTTCAACATCTGGCACTGTATCAATTTTTGGCGATAAACTATCCCTTACAAAAACAGAAACCACACTTACGGATTCATTTCCGTATATATCCCTGGCTAACAATTGAACTTCATTTTCTCCCAAAGCAGTACAATCGAAAGAATTTGTATTGGCTCCGACAAGCGTTATTTCATTGCGATTACTACAATTATCAGTTATTGCACCAAACAATTCAACAATATCCTCATCGTTAAAAACATAGAAGCCAGACGAATCCAGATATACATCAATATCATTGCCGTCAAACACTGGTCCTAAATTATCTTCCACCGTCACAGTTGCAGTTTGCACTACTTCATTTCCGGACAAATCTCTCAGTGTTACATCCACGTTATTTTCTCCTACATTACTACAGTCAAAGCTAAGTTGACTTATTAACGTATCGGAAAGGGTACAATTATCATTCGCAAAAGTAACTAAATCTGCAACAGTGATAAAGGCATTTCCTGTCTCGTCTAAACCTACTGTTATATTTTGAACTTCAAGTTCTGGCAGAACGGTATCTACAACCATTATCACAGATTCGCAAGTGGAAATATTCTCATTAACGTCTGTCACTGTCAGTACAACTGTATTATCTCCAACATCTGTACAACTGAAATCGGTTATGTTCGTATCAAAGGTCAAACCACCACAGCCATCTGAAGAAACATTGTTTATCGAGTCTTCAGCTATCGAAATATTACCTGTATTATCCAGATAAACCGTGATATCTTTACATTCCGCTACGGGACGGACCGTATCGATGACCGTTACGGTGGACTCGCAGGTAGAAACATTGCCATTAATGTCTATTACTGTAAGTATAACTGTATTATCTCCAACATCCGAACAACCAAAAGCTGTCACATTTGTATCAAAAGTCAAACCACCACAGGCACCGGAAGAATTATCGTTTACCAAATCTTCCGGAATGGAAACAGCACCAGATGCATCTAAATAAACAAGTACATCTTTACACCGTGTTACCGGAGGTATGGTATCAATTACAATCACGGTGGACTCGCAGGTAGAAATATTACCACTCTCATCTGCGACAGTAAGCACAACTGTATTATCTCCAACATCCGAACAACCAAAAGCTGTCACATCTGTGTCAAAAGTCAAACCTCCACACGCATCCGAAGAACCATTGTTTATCGAGTCTTCAGCTATCGAAATATTGCCGGTTTCATCCAGGTAAACCGTGATATCTTTACATTCCGCAACGGGACGGACCGTATCGATGACCGTTACCGTGGACTCGCAGGTAGAAACATTGTTATTGACGTCTGTTACAGTTAGCACAACTATATTATCTCCAACATCCGAACAACCAAAAGCTGTCACATCTGTGTCAAAAATCAAACCTCCACACGCATCCGAAGAACCATTGTTTATCGAGTCTTCGGCTATCGAAATATTGCCGGTTTCATCCAGGTAAACCGTGATATCTTTACATTCCGCTACGGGACGGACCGTATCGATGACCGTTACGGTGGACTCACAGGTAGAAACATTGCCACTAACGTCTGTCACTGTCAGTACAACTGTATTATCTCCCACATCTGCACAACCAAAAGCTGTTACATCAGTGTCAAAAGTCAAACCTCCACACGCATCCAAAGAACCATTGTTTATTGAATCTTCAGCTATCGAAATATTGCCGGTTTCATCCAGGTAAACCGTGATATCTTTACATTCCGCTACGGGACGGACCGTATCGATGACTGTTACTGTGGATTCGCAGGTAGAAACATTATTATTGACGTCTGTTACAGTTAGTACAACTGTATTATCCCCAACATCCGAACAACCAAAGGCTGTCACATCTGTATCAAAAGTCAAACCTCCACACGCATCCGATGAACCATTGTTTATCGAGTCTTCAGCTATCGAAATATTGCCGGTTTCATCCAGGTAAACCGTGATATCTTTACATTCCGCTACGGGACGGACCGTATCGATGACACTTACGGTGGACTCACAAGTGGAAACATTGTTATTGACGTCTGTTACAGTTAGCACAACTGTATTATCCCCAACATCCGAACAACCAAAAGCTGTCACATCTGTGTCAAAAGTCAAACCACCACAGGTATCCGACGAACCATTGTTTATCGAGTCTTCAGCTATCGAGATATTGCCGGTTTCATCCAGGTAAACCGAGATATCTTTACATTCAGCAACGGGACGGACCGTATCAATTACTGTTACTATAGACTCGCAAGTAGAAACATTGCCATTAACGTCTGTTACTGTAAGTATAACTGTATTATCTCCACCAACATCTGCACAACCAAAGGCTGTCATATCAGTATCAAAAGTCAAACCACCACAGGCATCCGATGAACCATTGTTTATCGAGTCTTCAGCTATCGAAATATTGCCGGTTTCATCCAGGTAAACCGTGATATCTTTACATTCCGCAACGGGACGGACCGTATCGATGACCGTTACCGTGGACTCGCAGGTAGAAACATTGTTATTGACGTCTGTTACAGTTAGCACAACTATATTATCTCCAACATCCGAACAACCAAAAGCTGTCACATCTGTGTCAAAAATCAAACCTCCACACGCATCCGAAGAACCATTGTTTATCGAGTCTTCGGCTATCGAAATATTGCCGGTTTCATCCAGGTAAACCGTGATATCTTTACATTCCGCTACGGGACGGACCGTATCGATGACCGTTACGGTGGACTCACAGGTAGAAACATTGCCACTAACGTCTGTCACTGTCAGTACAACTGTATTATCTCCCACATCTGCACAACCAAAAGCTGTTACATCAGTGTCAAAAGTCAAACCTCCACACGCATCCAAAGAACCATTGTTTATTGAATCTTCAGCTATCGAAATATTGCCGGTTTCATCCAGGTAAACCGTGATATCTTTACATTCCGCTACGGGACGGACCGTATCGATGACTGTTACTGTGGATTCGCAGGTAGAAACATTATTATTGACGTCTGTTACAGTTAGTACAACTGTATTATCCCCAACATCCGAACAACCAAAGGCTGTCACATCTGTATCAAAAGTCAAACCTCCACACGCATCCGATGAACCATTGTTTATCGAGTCTTCAGCTATCGAAATATTGCCGGTTTCATCCAGGTAAACCGTGATATCTTTACATTCCGCTACGGGACGGACCGTATCGATGACACTTACGGTGGACTCACAAGTGGAAACATTGTTATTGACGTCTGTTACAGTTAGCACAACTGTATTATCCCCAACATCCGAACAACCAAAAGCTGTCACATCTGTGTCAAAAGTCAAACCACCACAGGTATCCGACGAACCATTGTTTATCGAGTCTTCAGCTATCGAGATATTGCCGGTTTCATCCAGGTAAACCGAGATATCTTTACATTCAGCAACGGGACGGACCGTATCAATTACTGTTACTATAGACTCGCAAGTAGAAACATTGCCATTAACGTCTGTTACTGTAAGTATAACTGTATTATCTCCACCAACATCTGCACAACCAAAGGCTGTCATATCAGTATCAAAAGTCAAACCACCACAGGCATCCGATGAACCATTGTTTATCGAGTCTTCAGCTATCGAAATATTGCCGGTTTCATCCAGGTAAACCGTGATATCTTTACATTCCGCTACGGGACGGACCGTATCGATGACCGTTACGGTGGACTCACAGGTAGAAACATTGCCACTAACGTCTGTCACTGTCAGTACAACTGTATTATCTCCCACATCTGCACAACCAAAAGCTGTTACATCTGTGTCAAAAGTCAAACCTCCACACGCATCCAAAGAACCATTGTTTATTGAATCTTCAGCTATCGAAATATTGCCGGTTTCATCCAGGTAAACCGTGATATCTTTACATTCCGCTACGGGACGGACCGTATCGATGACCGTTACGGAGGACTCACAAGTGGAAACATTGTTATTGACGTCTGTTATTGTAAGCACAACTGTATTATCTCCAACATCCGAACAACCAAAGGCTGTCACATCTGTATCAAAAGTCAAACCACCACAGGCATCCAAAGAACCATTATTTATTGAATCTTCAGCTATCGAAATATTGCCGGTTTCATCCAGGTAAACCGTGATATCTTTACATTCCGCTACGGGACGGACCGTATCGATGACCGTTACGGAGGACTCACAAGTGGAAACATTGTTATTGACGTCTGTTATTGTAAGCACAACTGTATTATCTCCAACATCCGAACAACCAAAGGCTGTCACATCTGTATCAAAAGTCAAACCACCACAGGCATCCAAAGAACCATTATTTATTGAATCTTCAGCTATCGAGATATTGCCAGTTTCATCCAGGTAAACCGTGATATCTTTACATTCAGCAACGGGACGGACCGTATCGATGACCGTTACCGTGGACTCGCAGGTAGAAACATTGTTATTGACGTCTGTTACAGTTAGCACAACTGTATTGTCTCCAACATCCGAACAACCAAAAGCTGTCACATCTGTGTCAAAAGTCAAACCTCCACACGCATCCAAAGAACCATTGTTTATCGAGTCTTCAGCTATCGAAATATTGCCGATTTCATCCAGGTAAACCGAGATATCTTTACATTCAGCAACGGGACGGACCGTATCAATTACTGTTACTATAGACTCGCAAGTAGAAACATTGCCATTAACGTCTGTTACAGTAAGTATAACTGTATTATCTCCACCAACATCTGCACAACCAAAGGCTGTCACATCAGTATCAAAAGTCAAACCTCCACACGCATCCAAAGAACCATTATTTATCGAATCTTCAGCTATCGAAATATTGCCGGTTTCATCCAGGTAAACCGTGATATCTTTACATTCCGCTACGGGACGGACCGTATCGATGACACTTACGGTGGACTCACAAGTGGAAACATTGTTATTGACGTCTGTCACTGTCAGTACAACTGTATTATCTCCCACATCTGCACAACCAAAGGCTGTCACATCTGTGTCAAAAGTCAGGTTACCACAGGCATCTGACGAACCATTGTTTATTGAATCTTCAGCTATCGAAATATTGCCGGTTTCATCCAGGTAAACCGTGATATCTCTACATTCCGCTACGGGACGGACCGTATCGATGACCGTTACGGTGGACTTGCAGGTAGAAACATTGTTATTGACGTCTGTTACAGTTAGCACAACTGTATTATCTCCAACATCTGCACAACTAAAGGCTGTCACATCTGTGTCAAAAGTCAAACCACCACAGGCATCCAAAGAACCATTGTTTATTGAATCTTCAGCTATCGAAATATTGCCGGTTTCATCCAGGTAAACCGTGATATCTTTACATTCCGCTACGGGACGGACCGTATCGATGACCGTTACGGTGGACTCGCAGGTAGAAATATTACCACTCTCATCTGCGACAGTTAGCACAACTGTATTATCTCCAACATCCGAACAACCAAAAGCTGTCACATCTGTGTCAAAAGTCAAACCACCACAGGTATCCGACGAACCATTGTTTATCGAGTCTTCAGCTATCGAAATATTGCCGGTTTCATCCAGATAAACCGTGATATCTTTACATTCAGCAACGGGACGGACCGTATCAATTACTGTTACTATAGACTCGCAAGTAGAAACATTGCCATTAACGTCTGTTACAGTAAGTATAACTGTATTATCTCCACCAACACCTGCACAACCAAAGGCTGTCACATCAGTATCAAAAGTCAAACCACCACAGGCATCCGATGAACCATTGTTTATTGAATCTTCAGCTATCGAAATATTGCCGGTTTCATCCAGGTAAACCATGATATCTATACATTCCGCTACGGGACGGACCGTATCGATGACCGTTACGGTGGACTCACAAGTAGAAACATTGTTATTAACGTCTGTTACAGTTAGCACAACTGTATTATCTCCAACATATGCACAACCAAAGGCTGTCACATCGGTGTCAAAAGTCAAACCTCCACACGCATCCAAAGAACCATTATTTATCGAGTCTTCGGCTATCGAAATATTGCCGGTTTCATCCAGGTAAACCGTGATATCTTTACATTCCGCTACGGGACGGACCGTATCGATGACTGTTACTGTGGATTCGCAGGTAGAAACATTATTATTGACGTCTGTTACAATTAGTACAACTGTATTATCCCCAACATCCGAACAACCAAAAGCTGTCACATCTGTGTCAAAAGTCAAACCACCACAGGCATCCAAAGAACCATTGTTTATTGAATCTTCAGCTATCGAAATATTGCCGGTTTCATCCAGGTAAACCGTGATATCTTTACATTCCGCAACAGGAGAAACAGTGTCAACCACTGTAACTGTGGCTGTAGTACTTGCATCATTTCCTGCGGCATCAACTGCAGTAAGAGTTACAACGTTTGCCCCAATATTACTACAATCAAAAAGTGTCTTATCCAGTGAAAGGTTTGTAATGCCAATATTATCAACGGAATTATCGTCAACTAAGGACGGTGTAAGCGTACCAGTTCCTGAACTGTTCAAATAAAGCGTATAATCTTTTGTATAAACGACAGGGGCAGCTCCATCACTAACTATAAAATAGATAGTTGCATTACTTGTTGCGGAATTGTCCGTTGCGGTATAACTAGTATTAAATGTCCCTATCCAGTTTTCAGGAGCCTGATATGTAAAAGCCCCTGTTTCCTGATCAAAAGAGGTAAAAGAACCATGAGAAAGCGAAGGGACACTGGCTACATCAATGTCATCACCATCTGCATCACTATCATTCGATAAAATGTTTCCCGAAACTGTTGCTCCGGTATTTACATTATATGGTCCGTCGTTATTGGCAACAGGAGCATTATTCGGCAAGGTGGTAAAAGATATTTCATTCCCATAACCAGTTCCTACCGAATTAGTAGCATAAGCTCTTACATAATATTTTGTGCTCGATGATAATCCCGTTAAAGAACTAACAAATGCACTTGTTCCGGATCCATTTTCTGTTTTATTATTAGTAGTAGTAGTAGGATTACCTGTTGTGTTCCAACATATTCCTTTTGAATTAATTGTTCTTCCTCCATCTTTTGATATATTACCTCCAGAAGATGCAGTACTTCTCGTAATAGAAGATACACTTGTTGTTACTAACTCCGGAAGAGTATATGCCAAAGTAGAAAAATTTGCCTTTTCAATACTGGAATACAGATATCCCCCATTATAATATCGTGTCACCGCATAAATATCATAGTTTGTGCCCGCATTTAAACCGGTAAGAGAAAATAAACGACCAATATTTGCAGTAACAGAAGCGCTCCCATTTCGAATAATTGTTACGCCAGAATAAGATGTTCCTGCATATATTTGAGCTGCTGTTGGAGCCAATGCCCCCCCCGCTACCAAAATATAATAGGCTGTCCCGTTCTCAGAAAAAGTATATGTATAATCTGCCGTCGTATATGTAATATTACTAACCGCACCTTTAGCTAAGGTAGTTGCATATAGCAAAGCTGCCGGAATAATTTGTTGTACCCAATCTGAAGAGAACTGAGGACAAGATGGCCCAGTATTATAAAAATCGAAACCCATAAATATAACATATCCTGCACCATATTTTATTACTGCAACCGTAGCATTGGCATCAGTACCCCACATCGCTTTAAAATCAGGAACACTTCCTCTGTTTATTGCATCTGTCGCACTAAGTGCAGGTAAAGAACTGGCAGTTACATCTTCAAAAGGTGTTCCTGCTGTATTTGCAGTATTCTTGGTCCACGATGAACCGCTTGCTGTACTTAAATTCCAGGAAAATATTTTATTTAAGAAATTAGTGTCATTATCTCCGTTAGTACCCGTCATAACCATAACACCACCGCTATTTACCCAAGATTTAAAAACGGTAGCGGAAGAGGAAGGGAAAAAAGTTTCATTTAAAGGATTCTGGTTTTCCATATCTGTCATAAAAAAGAAAGTACTGGCATCCAGTTGTGATGCCAATGTTGTTGGATTGGCAAAAGAAGTAATAGAAGCATCAACCGTATAATCAGGTAAAGCGCTTATTATTCCAATTAGATTCTCATTTTCATTAGCACACTCTCCTGGATTTCCATTTAACCCCGGGTAATTAAACACAGATACTTGTGTTTGGCTAAATACCGTTGTGATATAAACAAAAAAGCACAATAACGAAAGTATATACTTATTCATAGCTTAATAATTAAAGTTTCTATTTATTAAATTCTCCTGGCTATTACAGCGTCACAGCTCATCCTGCTTAAAAAAGAAATGAATTAACTCTGAGAAAATATTATCTCATCACCTCTTTACTACTTTATAGTAAAATGGGCAAGTCCGGCAGCACTATAAAAAAAAGAAATACCAAGAAGGAGACAGGGCTTTCCCAAATACAATTCGTTCTCTAACGCAGCACCTGTAAATTCCTGATCATGTAAAGAATCATGGGTCATCTTAAATAATTTAGGGGTTAATTAATATGCATTACAATACTTATGTCTGAAATATCCAGACGGATAACATATAAAACCTTGCAAATCATAATCAAAACAATTAAGCAAAAATCCACAGCTCAATATAACACAATTAAAACACTGGAAATAAGAACTATAGATTTCATTCAGACGAAAGACCCAAATTGACTACAAACGGTTATTTTTTTAGTTAAATGAATATATATACATCTTGAATAAAGTAGAAATCAATAAGATTTCATCCAAAATTTCGTTTATATGCTCTATTGAAGAGAGTTTCAAACGAGAAAACGGAAATTAATTAACAACACTTTCACGAATAGCACAGAAAATCATCTTGTAAAGAGAAGACGTATCAAATTTTCTCAACAACAGGTTTTAGCAATAAAAATTCCACATCTACATTTTTTAATTATGCTGAATTATTTATATTTATTTCTCAATGAACAAATCATTTGGAAATCAAAATCTTTTACTACTTTTGCGCCGAAATAATTTTAAGCCGTTGTTATTTAACGCAATGCTGCGGCTTAAACATTGTATAACTAAATAGTTTTATTAAAATGTATTTAACATCAGAAAAGAAGCAAGAGTTTTTCACCAAATTTGGGAAAAGCGAAAAAGACACCGGTAGTACTGAAGGTCAGATTGCATTGTTCACATTCAGAATTAACCACCTTACAGAACACCTGAAACAAAACAAAAAAGATCACAGCACACGTCGTGCATTAATTAAACTGGTTGGGAAACGACGTAGTTTGCTCGACTACCTGAAAACAAAAGATATCGAACGTTATCGTGCGATTCTGAAAGAATTGAACTTACGTAAGTAAAAAATAGTTGAAAGGCAATGCAAGGTATTGCCTTTCTTTTTTGTAAATTGCAAAGCCTCACCACCCATTGTATTATTTAATTTATTGATTTTAAGATTATGGTAAACGCAACAATTAAAACAATTGAACTTGCCGACGGAAGAACCATTACCATTGAAACCGGTAAACTGGCAAAACAGGCCGACGGTTCGGTTGTAGTTAAAATGGGTGAAACCATGTTGCTGGCAACAGTAGTGTCAGCAAAGGAAGCAAAAGAAGATGTAGATTTTATGCCGGTATCGGTTGATTACCGCGAAAAATTTTCGGCTGCAGGCCGGTTTCCGGGAGGGTTTCTGAAACGAGAAGGCCGCCCCAGCGACGAAGAGATACTGATTGCTCGTTTGGTTGACAGGGCCATTCGTCCATTATTCCCCGATGATTATCACGCCGAAACTGCAATGATGATCTCACTAATTTCAGCAGGGAAAGAAGAAATGCCGGACGCATTGGCAGGATTGGCAGCCTCAGCTGCAATTGCTGTTTCTGATGTTCCGTTTGTTACACCAATTTCAGAAGTAAGGGTTGCCCGTATTAACGGAGAGTTTGTAATTAATCCAAATTATTCCAAACTACAGGAAGCTGACCTGGATATTATGGTTGGAGCTTCATATGATAACATTATGATGGTGGAAGGTGAAATGAACGAGGTAACCGAAGAGGTTATGCTGGACGCCATCAAATTTGCTCACGAAGAAATAAAGAAACACTGTAAAGTACAGGAAGAACTGGCTGCTGAATTAGGTGTTGTAAAACGTGAGTATTGCCACGAAAACAATGTGGAAGAACTCAGGGAAAAAGTAAAAGCTGATTTGTACGATAAATGTTATGAAATTGCAAAACAGCAAATAAAAAACAAACAGGAACGAATGTCTGCATTTGATGAAGTTCGTGACGAATACATCGAAGCTTACAAAGAAACCAATGCAGAAAATGAGGAAATTGATCTTGAACAACATGAAAAACTTATAAAAAGGTATTTCCACGATGTTGAGAAAGAAGCAATGCGCAGAATGATCCTTGATGAAGGAATCAGGCTCGACGGAAGAACTACAAGCCAGATTCGTCCGATTTGGGGCGAAATTGACTATCTGCCCGGAGCACATGGGTCATCAATTTTTACTCGTGGCGAAACACAAGCCCTCACATCAACAACACTGGGCACAAAAATGGATGAAAAAATCATCGATGGTGTTACCTTACAGGGAAAAGAAAAGTTTATGCTGCATTACAACTTCCCGCCATTTAGCGTTGGTGAGCCCAAAACACCTCGTGGTGTGGGAAGACGTGAAATAGGACACGGAAACCTTGCCCACCGCGCATTGAAAAAAATGATCCCTTCGGATCTTCCTTATGTTATTCGAATTGTAACCGATATTTTGGAATCTAACGGTTCATCGTCAATGGCAACTGTTTGTTCCGGAACAATGGCATTAATGGATGCCGGCGTTAAAATGAAAAAACCGGTTTCAGGTATTGCCATGGGATTAATTACAGATAAAGGGTCGGATAAATATGCTGTTCTTTCTGATATTCTTGGTGATGAAGATCACCTTGGAGATATGGACTTCAAAGTTACCGGTTCGGTTGACGGAATTACCGCAACCCAAATGGATATAAAAGTTGACGGACTTTCCTACGAAGTTTTAGCACAAGCTTTGCAACAAGCAAAAGAGGGCCGGCTTCACATCATGGAAAAAATGATGGAAGTTATTTCCGAACCACGTGCCGACTACAAACCAAATGTCCCAAGAATTGAAACAATTCAGATTCCGAAAGATATGATTGGAGCAGTGATTGGCCCCGGAGGAAAAATTATTCAAGCCATCCAGGAAGAAACTGAAACAGTAATTGTTATTGAAGAAAAAGACGATGTTGGCTATGTTGAAATTTCGGGTGCAGGACTTGAACCAATTGAAGCAGCTAAGGCAAGAATAAAAGCCATTGTTGCCGTTCCTGAAGTTGGCGAAGTTTATACAGGCAAAGTAAAATCAGTAGTTTCATTTGGTGCATTTATCGAAATTCTCCCGGGCAAAGAAGCCTTGTTGCATGTTTCTGAAATGGACTGGAACCGGGTTGAATCGGCTGAGCAGTTCACCAAAGAGGGGGACATGATGGAAGTAAAACTGATTGGGGTTGATGAAAAAACCGGCAAACTAAAACTTTCGCGCAAAGCGCTTCTCCCCAAACCGGAAGGTTATGTAGAGCGCCCACCCAGAGGTGATCGCCCGCCCAGAAGGGACAATAACCGACGTGACGACAGAAGGGATAACAACCGGAGAGACAATTATCGAAAGGATAATAATTTTAGACCAAGACGCGATAACGACTAAATATAAGGAACCGTTCAATGATGAACGGTTTTTTTATTTCTGTACTTCGGACTAATACCGGAATTATACCCCTAAAAAACCAGAAAATTTGTTTTACATTATTTTTACCTTTGAAAAAGTTTCAAAAAAAGAAATGAATGGAAAATTGGGCAGCTAAAATAATTAAGGAAATTGACGAGAATCTGGAAGGAGTTAAAGATAAAGAAATACGTTTTTACAGAATTGATGAATTCAAACGGAATATAAAACGCGTGGATGAGTTTTCCTCCTCCTGCCCCTATTGTCAAAAAGAAAAATTAAATATTGCCGACAGCACAAAAAAAATAAACGAAGCTATAAATGTACCGGGGAGAAATCGTCGTGAATACGACAGATTAATTAGCCGGCTTTCGAGTCACATGCACAAAAATCATGGTTTCGTTGCACCATATTATTACACCTATTTGTTTTCTTTTTTTGCCATGGTCGGCGGACTCCTAGTGGGGTATATTTTGCAAAAACTTTTTCCTGTTTACAACTGGGAAATGCTTCTTTTAGGTTTCATACTAACCTTAATTCCCGGGTATTTCATCGGTAATTATAAAGATTCAAAAATCCGCGCAGATAAAAAACTGATGTAACCCCAACAAAATAATTCCTTTCAAATTAATTATTTTTGGGCTATATACATTTCATATTAGCAGATGCAGTTTTTAGTTATTGAAGGAAATATTGGTGCGGGAAAGACAACACTGGCAAGAATGCTGGCCGAGGAAATTAATGCCAAACTCATTCTTGAACAATTTGCAGACAATCCGTTTTTGCCAAAATTTTACGAGAACCAGGAACGTTACTCATTTCCACTTGAACTTTCGTTCTTGGCCGACCGCTACAACCAGATAAAAAAAGAAGTTCTCAACCTCGATCTTTTCCATCCTATGCTCGTTTCAGATTACTATTTTTCAAAAACTTCAATTTTTGCACAAAATACATTAAAAGATGATGAATACAGGTTATTCAGGCAGATTTTTGACATCGTATCGGAATCCATGCCCAAACCTGATTTATACGTTTATCTGCATACGAATGTTAAAAATTTGTTGCGAAATATTGGAACGAGAGGACGTGACTATGAAAAAAACATTCATCCTGACTATCTTGAAAAAATAAAACTGGGGTACTTCAACTTTTTTAAGCAAGTTCAAAATTTCCCCGTTCTAATTATTGACACCAATAATATTGACTTTGTGAAAAATCAGGAACATTATATTCAATTAAAAGACGCAATTTTAAATCAAAAATATAAAAAAGGCATTAACCGGTTAATATTGTGATAAAAACTTGTATAGCGGCTTTTTTATCAAAAAAAGCTTGTTATTTTTGTGTGCTAATTGGAACAAATTTTAAAATTTTTAAATATTGTCTGTTATGAAAGAACTCAACTTTAAACCTATTATGTTAATAGCATTGGCTGCAGTGCTATTTTCGGGATGTGCCGGGTTACAAAAAATGAAAAAAAATGCGGATCAGATCCAATTCAAAGTAACCCCTGAAATTCTTGAAGCCCACGCCGGTGACGTAGATGTTGCCATTGATGGCAGATTTCCGGCAAAATACTTTAACAAAAAAGCCACTTTAACAGCTACTCCTGTATTGAAATACGATGGTGGTGAGACCAAATACGAACCTGTTACATTGCAGGGAGAAAAAATCGAAGCAAACAATAAAGTTATCAGCTATACAACTGGTGGCAGCTTTAGCTATAAAGACGCAGTTGAATACATTGATGCAATGAACCGTTCAGAATTATACGTTCAGATTACAGCATCAAAAGGAGCAAAAACTTTAGATTTTGAACCCATAAAAGTTGCTGACGGAGTTATTGCAACAAGCGAATTGGTAGTGAATTTTCCAAAACCAATTTTGGGTGTTCGTCGCGAAGCAAACAATACCGGGAAATATGATCCAAACATCGATCCTTTCCAGAGAATTGTTCCGGATGAAGCTATTGCTGACATTCATTACCTTATCAACCGCTCAAATATTAGAAGAGAAGAAACTGAAGGCAGTGATGTAAAAGCTTTGGAAGATTACACAAAGAAAGCAAATGAAGAAGAACGCATCGACCTGAAACAGGTTGAAGTTTCTGCTTATGCTTCTCCTGATGGCGAAATCGATTTCAATACCAATTTAGCTGCTGACAGAAAAAACACATCGTCTGCTTTCCTCGCAAAAAAATTAAAAGAAGCGGGTGTTAATGTTGAATTAAAAACCAGATATACTCCTGAAGACTGGGAAGGTTTTAAAGAGTTGATGGAAAAATCAAATATCCAGGATAAAGAACTAATCTTACGTGTACTTTCTATGTACAACGACCCGGAAGTTCGTGAACGTGAAATCAGAAATCTTTCAGAAGCATTTACTGATGTTGCTGACGAAATTCTACCACAATTGCGTAGAGCTAAAATGACAACAAGTGTTGATTTAATTGGTAAAACTGATGAAGAATTAATGGCAGCAGCTAAATCAAATCCTTCTTCTTTAAATCCTGCGGAATTACTTTATGCAGCAACTTTATTCGAAGATCTTAACGAACAACTTTCAGTTTACAATTCATTCATAAAAGTTTATCCAAACGACTGGAGAGGTCCAAACAACGCTGGTTATGTTTTGGTAAAACAAATGAAATATGAAGATGCAAAACCAATGTTTGAAAAAGCAGAAAGCTTGAAAAATAACGAACCCGTTATTAAAAATAACCTTGGAGCAATCGCCCTTTATGAAGATAAAGTAGACCAGGCAGAAACATTATTTGGCTCTGCTTCCGGTGCCGGCAATGAAGTAAACTACAACCAGGGAATTGTTAGCATCAAAAAAGCAAATTACGATCAGGCTGTAAGATATTTCAGCAAAGATGAAGATGTAAACACTGCTTTGGCTAAAATCTTAGCTGGTGACAACAACGGTGCATTGAAAGATTTAGAAGCTTATAACAACCCAAAATGTTATATGAAAGAATACCTGAAAGCCGTTATTGGTGCACGTACAGCAAAAGAAAACCTGCTTTTCGAAAGCTTACAAAAAGCAGTTGAGATCAATCCTGACTTAAAAGAAAAAGCTAAAAACGATATCGAATTTGCAAAATACTTCGACAATCCAAAATTTCAGGCAATTATAGGATAATACATACAACAATTATATTTGAAGGGCAATCTGAAAAGGTTGCCTTTTTTTGTACAACATTAAATTCAAAATTGGATTAGCAAAAGAAGACCGTAAATTCTACATAAAAGGGATGCACCAATCAATAAAGATTGTTCTGAAAATCCTTTTTTATCTTCTGAATAAACCCTATTTTCCACACTAAATAAAATTTAGCATTATTATGGAATACATCAATAATTATATTGAAGAAAACAAAGATCGTTTTTTGGAAGAGTTGTTTGGATTGATACAGATTCCTTCCATCAGCTCGATAAAAAGTCATAAACCCGACATGTATAAAGCTGCGGAATATTTAAAAGATTTATTGCTGAAATCGGGGGCAGATAAAGCCAATGTGTTTGAAACAGATGGCAACCCCGTAACTTATGCAGAGAAGATTATTGATCCGGCGTTGCCCACCGTTTTGGTTTATTCTCATATGGATGTAATGCCGGTTGACCCAATTGAGAAATGGGATTCCGATCCGTTTAAGCCGGAAATCCGTGATGGTAAAATTTATGCCCGCGGAGCTGACGATGATAAAGGCCAGGGAATGATGCACACCAAAGCATTTGAATTAATGGTAAAAACCAACACTCTCCCTTGTAATGTAAAATTTATGATTGAGGGTGAGGAAGAAATTGGCTCACCCAATCTGGGAAAATGGTGTGAAGAAAACAAGGAAATGTTAAAAGCAGATGTGATACTGGTTTCTGATACTTCAATGATTGCACCGGACATACCATCCATTACAACAGGATTACGCGGATTGGCCTACTGGCAGGTAGAAGTTACCGGCCCAAACAAAGATTTGCATTCCGGTCTTTTTGGCGGTGCGGTGGCTAACCCAATCAATGTATTAAGCACCATGATTCACCAGATGGTTGACGACCACGGAAAGGTTACAATTCCGGGGTTTTACGACGATGTGCAGGAAGTTTCAGCAGAAGAGCGCGAATTATTGGCAAGGGCTCCGTTTGATGTGGACGAATATATGAAAGCAATTGATGTTGATGCCCTGGCTTGCGAATCGGGTTATACCCCAACTGAATGCACCGGAATCCGCCCATCGTTTGATGTGTGTGGGATTTGGGGCGGCTACACAGGCGAAGGAGCAAAAACCGTTCTCCCGTCGAAAGCTTATGCAAAAATTTCGTCGCGGTTGGTGCCCAATCAGGATCACAAAAAAATTGCTCAACTGTTTAAAGAACATTTTGAAAATATTGCTCCTGAATCGGTAAAAGTAGAAGTAACTTCTTTGCACGGCGGACAGGGCTATGTTTGCCCCATTGATATCCCGGCTTACCAGGCAGCAGAAAAAGCCTACACCGATGTTTACGGCAAACAACCAGTGCCGGTGCGTACAGGTGGTAGTATCCCGATTATTTCAACATTTGAAGAAATACTGGGAATAAAAACAGTTTTGATGGGATTTGGTCTTGAGGCAGACGCCATTCATTCACCAAACGAAAATTACCCGCTTGAACAATTTTTCAACGGGATCAAAACCATTCCGCTCTTCTATAAATATTTTGCGGAAATGAATAAATAACTCTGGTTATTAAAACTTTCTATAAAACAGTAGTGTCCAACAAAAATATTTGTTGATGGGCAGAAACCAAGAATTGCCATAGTATTACTACCCCCGGGATTAATCCTGAGGATAGTAATACTATGGCTTCAAAATTCAGTCTTCTTGCAGAAAACACGCCCCCAGATTATTAAAAACAAAAAAGTCAGATCTTCACCAACTCCACATACATTAATTCAACATTCCCCCAGTTTTCCTGAATAGGTGTTAATGAAATAATCCTGTCGCCGGCCTCCGATATTTCAATCTCTCCCATGTTAACAACTTTAAATTCTTCATTGGTATCAGGCACTTCTACCTCCATATTTTTATCACCTGTTTTTATGGTAAGCTTACATGTTTGTACAGATTTAACAAGAGCTTCTATTTTATAATTCCCCTTCTCCGTTGTATTAAACATCCATTCCAAATGTACTTTATAATCAACCCAATTTTGGATAACCGACTCAGTTCCTGTTCCCGAAAGAACAGCATGTGTTCCATATCCGGGATTATGAATATCAGCAAAATCAGCAGGCATTAAGATCTTTCCTTCTTGTAACGATGGCATATTACTTGTAATTTCCATTTTCTTACCTGTTTTTACCACGATAACTGTATTTATGGAATCAAAAATTACCGTTGGAGCGTGAATCAAAACATCGTCATCTTCAAATTTATAGGCAAACTTTTGTTTGGAATTAGTAAGCAGGTAAATATCTTTTATTCGTGTTTTTAATCCGGGAACGCGAAGTACCCCGTCTTTGGGCCAGTTGAAAACATGCAGATAAAGCAGGTTTCCCGACTTTATTTTTTTAGTTGTACTTCTTCCCCATGGTAATTTAAAAAACGGACTCGCAGAGGTTCCGTAAACCGATTCTCCATTTTTCTGCATCCAATTCCCTATTTCGGTTAACCTTTCTACGCTGGGCTCCGGAATCAGCCCCTCCGCAGTGGGTCCAACATTTAGCAATAAATTTCCACCTTTGCTTGCAATATCTACTAACATACGGATTAAAGATTCCGATGATTTCCAATTATCATCATTCTTTTTGTACCCCCAACTGGTGTTCATGGTCATACAAACTTCCCAGTCATAATCGAGTCCGGTTGGCGGCACATGTTGTTCAGGGGTTGAAAAATCACCCGGCCACGGACGATATAAACGGTTGTTGGTAATTAAATCCGGATATTTATCAACTTCTGCCTGCAAAGCATTAGCTGCTTCCTCTGTCATTCCTCTGGGCGTATCCCACCAGAGAATATCAAGGCCGTCATAGTTTTCAAGAATTTCTTTTACCTGTGGAACGGCTTTTCCATTGATATAATTCATTAAAGGTTCACGTTTTAAATCCGGATCCCAATGAGGTTTTCCTTCTTCAATATTATAATAAGTACCGCCTGGTTCATGCCAGTCCTGTGCCTGAGAATAATAAAAACCCAAACGCATTCCGTATTTTTTACAGGCATCAGCCAGTTCCTTAAGCGGATCTCGATCAAAAGGTGTAGCGTCAACAATATTGTACGTACTGGCTTTGGAATGAAACATCGTAAACCCATCATGATGTTTTGATGTAATAACAATGTATTTCATTCCGGCGTACTTCGCCAGCTTCACCCATTCTTCTGCGTTATATTTTACAGGATTAAATTCATTTGCGAGCTTTTCATACTCTTTTACCGGAATCTCTGCCCGAGCCATTATCCATTCACTAATTCCAGGGACTTCTTTCCCTTTCCATTCTCCTGCCGGAACCGCATACAACCCCCAATGAACAAACATTCCGAAACGAGCCTCGCGCCACCACTCCATTTTCGCGTCTTGTTTTATGGTTATTTCATCTTTTTGATCCTGTTTTTTCGGGGAACATGAAAGTAAAAGGAACAGAATTCCAAAGAAATAAGCAAGCTGTTTCATTTCATCAGTTTTTGGTTATCATGTAAAATTACAAGTATAAATTACACTATAAAAATTACAATATTCATTTATTTCCTGTTACCAATTCTATTTCTTCCGAAAAATGAATATAAATCCTTAAGTTATTAATCTGTATTCCAAATTTACCATATGAATTGAGTTCTTGATACTGAATTCAGGCTTAAAGTCAGTCGTGCACCTTTTCGTTTTTTGTTTAGGAATAAATCTTATTCTGTAAAACCAGTCAATTAAGGATAAAGCGTAAGCCACTACTAATCAGTGTCATTAGAAATATTCCGAGGCAGGAAAAATTATTTCTAAACTATTTTACTTAAATATTTATATCTGTTTTATAAATTTGACCATACCTGATAAACCAATAAACTATGAAAATGACAAAATTTTATACTCCACTTTCTTTTCAAAATAATTCCTGTTTTTTGGCAAAATGATTTTACTCAGAATGAAACCAATTTTTCTGAAAATATAATTCAAATCCGTTTAAATAAAATTTACTTTTAAACTTAAATAAAGAAAAGATGAAACAACGATTGTTATTTCTGGCTCTCATTATTTTTTTGAATATAAAACTACTGGCACAGAACCAGCCTATAAAAATCGACCTTCTGCCCGACGAAAAAATATGGGCCGGAATTATAACACAGGGAGATAAAATGCCACTCCCCGATGGTTTCGACTTTGATTTTTATGCCGATAACGGTGGAAATCAGACGCAACCTCTATTGTTAAGTAATAAAGGGTTATATATATGGAGTGAACAACCCTATAAATTTGAGATCAGGAATAATCAGGTTATTCTATCAAATACACTTGGAGAAATAAAATATGGGAGAAATGGAAACACATTGAAAGAAGCCAGGGAATTTGCTTCTGAACATTTCTTTCCTCCATCAGGGAAAATGCCTGATGAATTGCTATTTACTAAACCACAATATAACACATGGATTGAACTGACTTATAACCAAAACCAGGAAGATATTTTAAAATATGCCCATGCGATAATAGATAACGGCTTTCCTCCCGGTGTTTTTATGATTGACGACACCTGGCAGGAAGATTACGGTGTATGGAATTTTCATCCCGGACGTTTTCCCGACCCAAAAAAAATGATGGATGAATTGCATAAAATGGGCTTTAAAGTAATGCTCTGGGTTTGCCCGTTTGTAAGCCCGGATCAGGCATTAACTGTTCGGGAGATCATGAAAGGGAAAGGATTTCTTCTTCAAAAAGAAAATAACAATACCACCTGGGAAACCGCTAAAAATCCGGCCATTATAAAATGGTGGAATGGTTACTCGGCTCTGCTTGATTTTACCAACCCATCCGCAACAGATTGGTTTAACAAACAACTCGACCGCCTTACCAACGAATTCGGAGTCGACGGATTTAAACTAGATGCCGGTGATATGGAGTTTTACCCTAAAGATGCCCTGAGCAAAGAAAACGTCACACCCAATAGGCAATGTGAATTGTATGCTCAATTTGGGCTGCGTTACCCTCTCAACGAATACAGGGCTTGTTGGAAAATGGCAGGACAACCATTGGCTCAGCGGTTACGCGACAAAAGGCATTCGTGGGATGATATGCAAATGTTAATACCACACATGATTGCTGAAGGGCTGGCCGGATACACATTTTCGTGCCCGGATATGATAGGAGGTGGTGAATTTAGCAGTTTTCTTGACTTGAACAGTTACGACGAAGAGCTGGTTGTTCGTTCCGCACAATGCCACACACTTATGCCAATGATGCAGTTTTCGGTAGCGCCTTGGAGGGTTTTAAATAAAAAAAATCTCGCAGCGGTAGAAAAAGCGGTAGAAATTCGAAAAAAATTTACACCCCTGATTTTAGAAAGAACAAAACAATCGGCTCAAACAGGCGAACCAATTATTTCAAACCTTGAATATTACTATCCCAATCAGGGGTTTGAAAATATAAAGGATGAATTTCTTTTGGGAGAAAAATTATTGATTGCTCCCATGACTAAAAAAGGGTACTCGCGGGAAATTATTCTTCCCAAAGGAAAATGGATTGCAGATGATGGAACAAAGTACAAAGGCGGAGAATCATATATTATAAACGTCCCGATTGACAGGATTCCATATTTTGAGAAACAGTAAAAAATATTTTTGCAATAATTCATTGATATGAAAACATTGATAACCATCACAATTACTTTCCTTCTGTTTCTGGAAGGAACCGCACAAGAGAAAGTTACCATAAAACTATGGCCTGGTACTGTTCCCGGGGAAAACGGGGCAAAACACGAACCTGTAGTAACCGACGATACCTCTGGTGATGTTACCCGGATAACCGACATCACCGACCCGGCTATAATCGTTTTTCCGGCAAATGCCAACAATAACAACGGTGCAGGAATAGTTGTCTGTCCCGGCGGCGGATATAGCATTCTAGCTATTGATAAAGAAGGATATGAAATCGCAGAGTGGCTAAACAAACTTGGATTTACAGCTGCTGTTTTGCAATACAGGGTTCCTAAAAAACAGGAAGGTGCTCTTCAGGATGTACAACGGGCAATCCGGATTATGAGAAGCAATGCAGATAAATGGAATCTGAAGCCTGATAAACTGGGGGTTATGGGTTTTTCAGCAGGAGGCAGCCTAAGCGCACGCGCAAGTACATTGTACAATACATCAACTTATCCAAAGGTTGATGAAAAAGAACAACTTTCCTGCCGACCCGATTTTGCACTGTTAATTTATCCGGCTTATCTCGACCAGGGAGAAAATCGAAGTTTGACTCCGGAATTAAAGGTAGATTCCAATACTCCACCTGCATTTATTTTTCAAACTGCTGATGACAGGTTGGGAAACAGCTCACTGGTTTATACCACTGCTTTGCGCGATGCAAAAGTTCCTGTTGAACTGCATTTAATGTCAGAAGGAGGACATGGATATGGAATGCGTACGGGAAATACGGCTGCAGAAACCTGGCCCGCTTTAGCTGAAATATGGTTAAAAAAATGGGCGCAATAAACCATGGCAAAGAGTAGCTTTTCTCCTGCAACATAATGTTGAAAAAACAATACGGTAATTAGAAAAAAGTTAAAACACAGGTATTCAAAACTAATGTCAGAAGAATAATTTTCTTACTGATATATTTATGATGGGATTATCTGAATTTTGATATCAGTTTCTTACATTTGGCAACAAGAGACCGAAATCTGTAAATTATGAGATACGCTGCAAACCGACTGTTACTTAGCCTACTTTTCACATTGAGTGTTCTTTCCGGATATTCAAAAGACATCAACATTCTGGAAGCAGGAGCAAAACCGGATGGCAAGACCATCAGCACAAAAATCATTCAGAATGCTATTGACAAAGTTTCCGAAAACGGTGGAGGTACAGTAATTGTTCCTCCCGGGAAATTTTTAACCGGATCGATTATCCTGAAAAACGGTGTTACAATACAAGTTCAAAAAGGAGCAACATTGCTGGGAAGTAAAAATCTGGAAGATTATTTAAGCATAAAACCCGACTTTGTTGCGCTTCGTACAGGACAGGCTACCAAACAGCTTGTTTTCGCTGAAAACCAGAGTAACATAGGAATTGTTGGTGAAGGAACTATTGACGGTCAGGGAGCCGTTTTCGAAAGAGCTCCCAACGGAGATGAGCCGGGAATTACCCGCCCGCATCTGATTCAGCTAATAAACTGCAAAAACGTAAGAATAAGAGACATCAATATGCGCAATTCGGGTGGATGGATGCAGCACTATCTCGCTTGCCAAAACCTCGAAATTAAAGGAATTAACGTTTTCAACCACTGTAACTACAACAACGACGGTATAGATATTGATGGTTGTACAGATGTAATTGTTTCGGAATGCATTGTTGATAGTGACGACGATGGGATTTGCCTGAAAAGCACAAGCCCGAAATCGTGCAAAAATGTGATGATAACCAACTGTGTGGTAAAATCGCATTGCAATGCACTAAAAATGGGAACTGAAACAACCGGAGGCTTTCAGAATATAATCTTTAGTAACTGCACTGTTAGTCCGTCGGTTGATAACGACCCGATTTACGGAACCTTAAAAGGCCAGTCGGCAATATCAGTTGAAATGGTTGACGGAGGGTTGTTGGATCAGGTAAACATAAATAATATCACTATTCAGGAAACCGGATGCCCCATTTTTGTACGTCTGGGAAACCGGGCACGAAAACATTCTCCTGATGCCAAAGAACCGGGAATGGGAATACTCCGAAATGTTTCCATCTCAAATGTTACTGCTACTACTTCTTCAAAAACAACTTCAAACATTACCGGCGTTCGCGGCAGCTATGCCGAAAACATTAATTTAAGCAACATCTTTATAACTAACCTGAGTGATGGTTCGGCTGATGAAGCGTTGCAACAGGTAAGAGAAAACGACAAAGGCTACCCCACAGCAGGAATGTTTGGTGATGTTCTACCCGCTTCAGGATTTTTTGTTCGCCATGTAAAAAATATAACATTCTCGAATGTGCAACTTTTTATAAAAGGCGACGATGTTCGTCCTGCGTTCGTATTCAACGACGTGATTGATGCCCAGGTAATATATCCAGGAATATTTTCATGGAAGGAAGAGGCTGCGAAAATCGTAAAAGACGCCGATTGTGAAAATATAAATGTTATAAATTAACCGTTGAAGAACTATTTACCAAAGTGGCATCTTCCATAATAACATCATAAAAATATCCGGCTCCAAAATCTTTTTCCAAAGTAATTTTTCCTTTAAAAGTTACTTCGTCATCCACTTCTGCAATATCCTGGCTGGTAATGGTCAAATCATAACTTCCGTCACTGCTGGTACCGTCTTGTATATGTATCCAGTTTTTCCCCATTACACTTTTGTTTACTTTCACTACTACACCACGAATTTGAATCTCTTTCCCTGCATAGTCTTTCCGGTTTTCAAAAATTTGCCCGATGGTTATTTCACCAGCCGATTTTTCAAGCGAAATTTCACTGTGTTCTTCCGTTGCAACGCGCCCGCTGTGAGCTGCCATATCTTCCATTCCAGGCATCATTCCCCCCATCGGATTTTGTGCTTGCATTAACGGGGTTT
Source organism: uncultured Draconibacterium sp. (assembly GCA_963677235.2). Taxonomy (GTDB): domain Bacteria; phylum Bacteroidota; class Bacteroidia; order Bacteroidales; family Prolixibacteraceae; genus Draconibacterium. Next base: position 219,001 of record CAXXPP010000003.1, read on the forward strand.
TACTAATCTGGCTAACAAAATATATAACATCAAAAGTGCGATCGATTTCTTTACTGTGGAAATTATCCATTTCCAATTCATTATCGTAATAATACACATCGCCTTTATTTATATCCTGTTTTGTAATCGCCACCCATTTTTCGTCTGTGCCTTCTTTTACATTCAGGTACGTATAGGTATTTCCCTGGATGACCTCCTTTACTTCAAAAACATTGGCATTTGCCGGCACTTCGTTCTGAACCGGAACACCACTCTTATTTCTTACACATGAAGAAAACAAGACTACCAACATCGCGATTCCTAAAACTCTCAGCATATTCATTTTCATCTGTATTAAATTTCAATTTCAGGTTCTGTAATATTCGATTATCAAAAATTGTCAATCAACTTTACAACGAAATTCTATCCGTTCCGAATCTTTTCGGATTTAATATATCTCTTGCGAATATAAAAATTAAATTCTCTTTTCCGTGTTTAATTTTCATTCGTTCTGTATTTCTTTTTCCTAAAAAGATGACACAAGATTAACACATTTTACCGTTTTTTTGTTGAACAAATAAAACACACAACATAAAGAAAGTTTCAATCTTACTGCAAGTTGCGAAGATATTAAATAGAACTCGCCTCAAAATAAAAGACATAAACACCTGAATTGACTTTAATTTCAAATTGACGTATATTTGCTTACAACCAACCATTAAATTATGAAAATACGGGTTTATAAAAATGCCAACTATGTTGGATGGATTGTTATTATTTTGGCATTTGCATTTCTGTATTTCTCGTACTTTTTCATCTACATCCCTAAACAAGAGTCAAAACTTCAGCAAAGAGCATTTCGTATTTTGAAAGAATATGGAAACAACATGTTTGGTAAAAACGACTATTACCAGAATCATTTTAAAAACTATGGTTTATATTATAAAATAAGGCTTTACGCCAAAACAAATCAAATTACAAATAAACCGTGGTTAAGCAGAAAAAGCACAACACAACTGCAAGATGTACAAAAAGTAGTTGGCGGACTGTTACCTTACGTCCAACTCGACACTACATATAAAAGTCCGGATGCCATTTTTATTTATTCGAACAAAGAAAATAAATTGTTTGTAGATTATAGTCCACAAATTCCGGATACAATAAGTAAAAAATCGATTGATTCGGTAAAAGATTTGTATTTGCCCAATGTTCGTTCTGGTGATACAAAAAATGTTGAGACACTACTTGAGGCACCCGTAAAGTATAAAGTTCCTATTGACATTCTAATGCAAGGATTAAAGTTCGACCGCCTTTTCGAAAACATTGTTTTCTTCGATGATTCGCTGGTGTATTACAATTCAAAATTTGATTTGGTTGCCGACATTACCAATCCGGGAGCTCTTTGCGATAGCGTTAAGAATGTTCAGGGCGGAATTTGGGAAACCATAACAGTAAGAGGTGAAGACAAACATGTAATGATTTTGCCAATAGATTTTCTGGGTAAAAGGTTTTGTATTGCCGGACTGATTTTGGATAATGATTTTCGAAAGAAAACCCGAACCATTAACAATCAGGTTTTAATCCTTATTGCAGCTATTCTCTTGCTAATTTTTATAGGCATGCCAATTCTGAAAATAATCTTTATAGATGAAAAGGAAAGGTTGAAAGCCATGGATGCAAGTGGCAGTGCTATTTCCACCATTTTCGGAGCAGGACTTTTAGTGCTTATCGTAATTGGAGTAATTAAACATGAGTTTGTGGATCGCTCAATCTTAAAAAAACGAATTGAAACAGTTTCCGACTCACTTTACACGTATGTAAATTCTGATATTAAAGCAATTAAAAATCTTTATGTTTCAATAACCGACCCGACACAAAACCAATCGGAATTATCAAAAACCGTAAGAAACCAATTCTCTAACAATGAAGACAAATTCCACCAGTTGACCGGAAATCTGCTTGATGCCCCAATACCTCTGAATGAAATTATTCTGATTCAACCCGATGGAATTGTAAACAAAGCAGTTACACGTACTCCTTTTTCAGAAGTTGTTCCTATTGATTTAAGTTCAAGAAATTACTTTTTGCAGGCAATTGACAAAACAAAAACCTGGCATTCGCACAGTTACGATGTTAATTTTTATATTGAATCTATAAAATCGTACAACACTGGAAAAGGAGAAACTGCATTCTCTTTTTATAACGAAAAAAACGATTCTCTCCCGGTTACTGCAATCACTTCATCTGTTCCCTCTTTTTATTACCAGGTTCTGCCCAAAGATATTGAATACGTTATAATTAACGGGCTCGGAGAAGTACTCTACCACTCGGTAAAAGCTAAAAATCTGCACGAAAATTTTATTGATGAAAGTGATTCTAATCCCCAGTTGCTAAAGGCAATCAACTTGAGAATTGAAAATATAATTCAGCTAAATTACAACGAAAAAAAATGGATGGCCCGCATTCTTCCAATCAACGAAACGCCACTTTATCATATCACCCTGCTAGATCTGAGCCAAACCGATAATAAAAACGCCAGAATTTTCCTGTTCTCTTTCTATTTTCTTTTTGTATCTCTCATTTTTGTTGGACTGGGCATGCTGGTGATGCGATGGATAGTTCCGCCAGGAGAAACAAAAAAACCAACATGGTTTTTAAGCTGGCTTTATTTTCAGGAAAAAAATTACCGGCGATATGTTTGGTTGTCAATTGTTATTATAGCAATCATAATTCTCCAATATAGTAGTATTTTATATATCGAAAGACCCTTTTCTGTTTTAATTTACCAACTCATATTTATCATTTACACTTCATTTATAACCCTCATTTTCCTTTCCCGAAAACAACTAAAATTAAAAGACATTTTTCTCAAAAGGTATTATCCTGAAAATATTATTCTCTTGATAACGGTTGTGATAACAATAATATTATTAGTAAAATTCCACCCGGGATGGCCAATTTATATACCGCTTGTTTTGTTAACGTTATTTACCCTAAACCTTCCAAAAATTTTATATTTTATTGACAATCGCCCTCCTCTTTCCAGCAAATTCACTACAATACAAACTTCACATATCAAAAGAAGTTATCTGGCATTTCTGTTTTTATGGCTGACAAGCATTTCTGTTATTCCTGTTGTCCAGTATTATTTCTCAATAAAATACCAGGAAGAAAAATACTGGAAACAAGACCAGTTATTTTCTGTTGCTGTTGACAATCTTGAGCTGAGAAAGAATTATACAAACCAGGATAATACAAGCTGGTTTCAAAAAATTATGGGGAATGGAATCGATAATTTAAAAGTTAATTTTGTGCCCTACTCAAGAATAAAAAATCCTGATTTCCCGGCTAACAAGGAAAGATTTAACAAGGCAGACAGAATATATAATTTGCTGCCAGATCCGGTTAATGAAGATTATGGAATAAAAGAAAATTTTTATAATTCTGTATATACAAAAGAATGGATTGCCAATGACACTACTTTAATTTATTCAAAAGGAGGGACAAATGATGCCGTTCAAGTTATTTCAAAAACAAACCTAAGCACAAATTTTGGAGAGTGGCTGTTAAGTATCATCATTACTTTTTCACTTGTAGCCATTGGCGTTTGGGTTTTATTACAATATATTGGCCGTGTGCTGCTAAACCTAAATATCGAAAAATGGGAAGAACCAGGTATATCGTGGTGGAATGTTGCTTTTGAAAATAGCGAAATTACCCATGTTCTGCTACACTCTTTTAACGGTAGCTACTTTCTCCGAAAATCGCAAGAATATCTGGATAATTTGAAAGACAATAAAACAAAGGTAAATTCTATTACTACAATAAGTACAATCCAATTAACAGAACAGGAATTCGACTTTCATTCTATTCTTCCGGTAAAAAATATTATTTGGATAAGTGGTTTTGACCAATCCATTTACGAAATCGACAAACATGAAATTTTGCTGGTAAGAATACTGGAGATCTGCAGAAACGCAGAAGGAAAAGTAATTGTCGATATCCCTTTTGACTTGGAATCAATTGACGAATTTTATGATGATTTCATCGCAGAAAATGAAGTAACACAAGAAAAGATTACACAAATCTATTTACTGAAAAAACGGTGGAAAACAACTTTCAAAAGCTTCTTCGAATTTAATGGTTATTTAAGTCACAAAACAAGAATTAATCCGCCGGAAATAGAAAACACTGCGGATAAAAAACAAAAGAAAGCAGAAAAAGAGATGGAACATAAAACATGGGAAATTGATGACAATAACACACAGTTTTCAAACATTTGGGACAATTTAACTGGTTATGAAAAAATTGTACTTTACGATTTGGCCGACGATGGATTGCTGAATAGAAAAAACAAAGCTATGATTCAACGCCTGATAAATAAGAAGCTAATTATTCCTGTTCCGTATCCGAAATTATTTTCAGACGAATTTAAAACTTTTGTTAATGAAAGCCTGGAACCATCGGATGTTAAAGCCATTGAAAAAAAGCTTGGGTTAAAAGGAACCTGGAAAAATATACAGTACCTTATTCTTTTAATTTTGGTCCCGTTGGCTACATTTATTTTAATTTCTCAGGGAATTTCCATTGAAAAAATATTTGGAATTTTTGCCGGGGTTTTAACTGTAATCACCGGACTTATGCGACTGTTTGACAGCCGAATCTTTAACCCAACAGTCTCTTAATCAAGTAAAAAAATTATTCTTTTAATTTCCAACCAGAAGTTCTTCTCCAGCCCAATCAATCTTTTGCAGTTCATTCATCAATGAATCTTTCAAAATAGTGTATTGCGGCACATTCTCTTTCTTCACGGGTTCAACAGGAGGAGCTTTAACTTTTAACGGGTCAACCAGAGTACCGTTTTTAGCTACCCGGAAATCCAGATGCGGGCCCGTTGCAAGCCCTGTTGCACCCACATAACCAATTATCTGGCCTTGCTTCACACGTTTGCCAGTGGTTATCCCTTTGCCAAAACCGGAAAGATGCATATAAGTAGTTGTATACTCAGAATTATGCTTGATTTTCACATAGTTTCCACCACCATTTTTCTGGTATGCACGGGCAATTACAGTTCCGTCGCCAATACTCATTACAGGTGTACCTTTGGGCGCTGCATAATCCACACCATGGTGAGGGCGGCGAATTCGTAAAACCGGGTGCATCCGGCCATTTGAAAACCGAGAACTGATGCGCGAAAATTTCAGAGGTGCCTTTAAAAATGACTTACGCAAACTCACTCCCTTTTCATCAAAATAGTCGTATCGTTCATCCTGAAAAAAGCGGAATGCATAATTTTCATCTCCATAATGATCGAATTCAACAGCATAAATTTCACCTACTCCAATGGAGGTTGAATCAACAAAAAGTTCATCATAAATTACTTTGAAGCGGTCACCCTTTTGAATGGCAAAGAAATCAATTGTCCATGCAAAAATATCGGAAAGATTTAATGCAAGCATCGGATCCAAATCATTGTCTTCCATACAATTCCACAGCGAGCTTTCAATTACCCCCTGTGCGGTTCGCTGGCGTGCTACAACATCTTTTTCGCCACGGTAAATTCGAAGAGTATCAAATAATTCGTATACATAATACTCTGTAGGCGAACTCTCATATACAAAATAACGGGCTTCCTGCAGCGAATCAGCGGTTTGAAAGATTGCATATTTTTGGCCACTTCGAATTTTTCGTACGTCGAAAACAGGTTTCGATTTTCGTGCCAGTTTATCGATGGTAACCATACCAACCCCATTATTATTTAATATTTCGCTGAGGTACTCATTTGATTTTATTACACCTTGTACCAAGTTGAAAGAGTCGACAGGTAAACCGTACTTCAGAACCGGTTCAATCGGGACCAATGTGTCGGGAACAGCCATTGTCTCCCTCTCCTGTTTTTCTCCTTTATTATGACATGAAAAGATGACAACTGATAAAAAAACTCCAATAACAATCTTAAAAAAACTTTCCCGAAATATCCTCATCCTATAATTTAAGTTTTTCAAAACCTTGCCCGTAAACTCCCATCACACTTCCCATGGTAATAAAAGCCTCCGGATCGATTTCTTTTATTTTTCGAAATATGGCACTTGTTTCTCTTTTTCTAACGACAGACATGATGATCTTAGTATCTTCTTTTGTATACCACCCTACGCCGTTTAATACAGTAACACCCCTAATTGCCTCATTTGTAATAAAATCTGATATTTCCTCATATTTTTTTGAAAAAATAAACATTTGCGCCGACCGGTTGGCTCCGCTCAAAAATGAGTCGAGTGAATAAGAAACCACCCACATAGTTACATAGCCATATACTAGCTTCGCCGGCGACTGAAATACAAAATACGATGAAGCAATAATAACAACATCGCAGTACAAAATAATCCTTCCCGGGCTTATGTTGCGGTATTTATTGACAATCATTGCAAAAATATCGGTCCCCCCGGTACTTCCCCCACGCGAAAAAACAATTCCCAATCCTATTCCGCCAGCCATTCCTCCCAGAACTGCCGAAAGAAAATTATCGTTCACAATCGGCTTTTCAATAATATTCTGAAAAATCGCAAAAAATAAGGTTAAAACCCCAATACTATAGATGGTTTTTATACCAAAATTAGCCCCCAAAATTTTTATGGCTATTAGTACTAATACAACATTTATTGCCAGGTAAGTAATACTTACCGGAATTTTTGCTGCGAAATAAACAACAGCAGCAATACCACTTACCCCTCCACCTGTAATTTCAGCTGGAATAAGAAAAAGTACCCACCCCATGGCAAACATGAATAACCCAAAGGTTATAATCGAATAATCTTTAATAGCAGTCGCTAATTTCGGATTCATTTGAATAAAATGTGTAAACATCGCAAAATAAATGATTTCCTGTTAATTATCGTTAAAAACGGGCGCAAAAGAACAAACCGTTTTACTTAAAATTTGTGAGCTTTGTCAGGGAAAATGAAATTAACATATAATTAAAATACGAGCGGGTAAATATCTATCAGATATTACCTGCAAATAAAAATTATAAACTACTCATGTAAAGAGAAATAAAACGAAACTACTCTTCAAAATACATCTTCTGTAACCTTTCAGAAATCTTTTTTCTACAGCCATTCAACAATCTTTTAAAATTAAAAATCCATTTCTCCTTACAAAGGGAATATTTCCATTTTTATAATTTGAAGGGCTACGTAACTTTTAAATTTTTTTCACAACTACGACCTTTCTTTATTAATTTTTTAACTGACAATGAAATTTTTGCGAGTCTTTTGCACAAAGAAAATTATATTTGGTTTCTTAAAATATTCAAAGCCATAGTGAAAATTGAAAATTTATAATGGGAAAAATGAGAGAGAGTTAGTACAAGCACTAAAAAAGGGGAATGCTTCTGCCTTTGATGAACTTTTCGTTATATACGGAAACAGGTTGTTTGGTTTTGTATATGGCTATCTTAAAATTAGAGAGGAAGCAGAAGAAGTTGTACAAGAAGTATTTTTAAATGTATGGAGAACCAGGCAAAACCTGAAACCGGAACTTTCTTTCAAAGCTTATTTATTTAAAATTGCTTATCACCAGATTCTGGAAAGTTTTGAACGCATAAATAAGCAACAAACCTACAAACATGATATTATTGATGAGTCGTTGGATTTCACCAATGACCTGGACGAACGCCTAAATTATCAAATGCTTTTAGATAAGGTGGAGGCACTTATTGAGCAACTTCCACCACGACAAAAAGATATTTTGATAAAAAAGAAAAAAGAAGGTTATTCCGTAAAAGAAATTGCCAAAGAGTTAAACATATCCCCAAAAACAGTCGAAAATCATATAACCGAAGCACTTCGCAAAATAAAAAAAGAATTGGGAGTCAATGATTTTTCGACATTTCTATTTTTTTTGGCTGCCAGACAGATTATTTAATTTTTCCTGTTTATTAAAATCACAACCGGGTTCAAAATCCATCAACTAGTAGAATAAATGAACGAAACATTTTCCACAGCCGACAGAGCTTAATGACAATAATTCCTTTGCAAAAATCTCAAAAAGTCATTTTATTCTATTTTTTTTCTCATTTTGACTAGGGGATTTTTCACATCACCCCCTATAACCTATTAAATAAATAGAATTGAAGATAAATGGATTTTAATCCGGAGGTACTGTATCGTTATTTCAAAGGAAGTTATTCTCAAAAAGATTATCAAAATATAAAGACCTTTTTTGAGGATGAATCATTTCACCCAGTGCTAAAAGAGCACCTGGAAGAACATTGGGCAAACTATTTTAATGAACCGTTGCCTTCAAATAACTTAGATCACCTCCTCAACAGTATTCACTCTAAAATTCAATCAGAGCAACAACCTTCAAAAAAAACAAAGTTTATAGTAATGTTTCAGCGTGTGGCTGCAATTTTAATTGTGCCTATGCTGCTTTCATTTCTCGTTGTAATTTATCTGCAAATCAATAAAAGAGTGGACTCTTCGGCATATGCAGAGATTCAGTGCCCGCTTGGAGTGCGCACTAAATTCGAATTACCTGATGGCTCCACCGGTTTTTTAAACAGCGGTTCAAAGCTAAAATTTCCGGCAGTATTCTCCAATGAAAGAAATGTAATGCTAAGCGGAGAAGCTTTTTTCAAGGTGATTCACAACGAATCCAGTCCTTTTATTGTACATACAAGCAACTTACAAATAAAAGTATTGGGAACCCAGTTCAATATGAGCGCTTATGAACAAGATTCCAATGAAGAAGTCACCTTAAACACAGGAAAACTGGCCGTTCTTTCCCCAGAAGGAAATTTATATGGAACATTAACTCCCAACCAATCCCTGATTTTCAATAAAAAAAACCAAACAATTCAAAAAAAGAATGTGGAAGCTTCGCAATACATAGGGTGGACAGAAGGAAAACTCATTTTTCGTTACGAAAATATGAAACAGGTTGCAGAACGCCTGAGCCGCTGGTATAATGCTGATATTGATATTGAAGACCCAGAAGTACTGGACTACGCCCTCCGTGCTACATTTATGGATGAGCCTCTCGATGAAGTATTAAAACTGTTAACGCTTACCGCTCCAATAACATTTAAAGAACAACCACGTGAAACAACAAAAGATAATATATATAAAAGGAGGAAAATAATATTAATGATAGACAAAGAAAAACAAGCAGCTTTTAAATAAAAGCAAAAGAGTGCCGCAAACACTCTCTTGCAAAATATTAAGCAGTGTAATAATGAGTTGTTTAACTACTTAAAGTTTCAAATTTATGAAAAAAAAATGGATTCGGGACGTCATCCATAATGGCGCCAAAACTAAAATGTGGAAAATCATGCGACTTAGTATTTTTTTGCTGTTAGCGTGTTTCACGCAAGCGTGGGCGATTTCGGGTTACGCCCAACAAACCCGTTTAACATTGAAAATGAACGATGCGAAAGTAATTGATGTTCTGGACGAGATTGAAAACAACAGTGAATTCTATTTTCTTTTTAATCAGAAAATGGTGAATGTTGAACGTAAGGTAAACATTAATGTGAAAGACAAACCAATCGACAAAATTCTGGGTGAGTTGTTTTCCAGCACCGATGTAAATTACTTAATAAAAGACAGACAGATCGTACTTACAACATACCAGGGAGACTTTTCCCAACAGTTAGTAACTGTTACGGGCAAAGTAACAGATCCCCAAAATCTCCCTTTGCCCGGAGTTACAGTATTTCTAAAAGGAAGTTCACAGGGGACAGTTACCGATGTCGACGGAGTTTATTCACTCACCAATGTTCCGGGTGATGCAACTCTCCTCTTTTCATTTGTTGGAATGAAATCAAAAGAAGTTGCAGTTAGCGGGCAAACACAAATTAATGTCGTACTGGAAGAGGAAACCATAGGAATTGATGAAGTGGTTGCTGTCGGCTATGGAACACAAAAAAAGGTAAACATGACCGGCGCTATAACCGCGGTTAAAATGGAAGAGCTGAGTAATATTTCAACAACCAATGTTTCCAACACACTTGCCGGGCGTGCGCCAGGGGTAAACATTACCGGAAACTCCGGGTTAATGGGAGCCACTTCCGATATTCGTATTCGTGGTGGTTTTGGCGAACCACTGTTTGTTATCGACGGTATAGTGCGTGACAAAGAAGCTTTTGATGCACTCGAAGTAAATGAAATCGATCAATTAAGTTTTCTAAAAGATGCGGCAACAGCATCCATTTATGGTTCGCAAGCAGGGAACGGGGTTGTTCTGGTGGTTACAAAAAGCGGGGAAAAACAAAAGCCAATGTTTAATTACCAAGGGTCTTATACTTTTATGACACCCACGCAGGAGCTTTTCTCAGATAAAACAACTGCTATCGACGAGCTAATCTACCAAAATCGTGTAGCTGAATTTCAGGGGCTGGAAGCTCCCAATGGCGATAAGGAGTTTGCCTATTTTAAGGATAAAAACTATAATGTAAACGATTATATCTGGCAAACTCCCTGGAACCAGAAACATTCGATGAGTGTATCTGGTGGAAACGACAGAGTAACTTATTATGCCCTGGGAAGCTATATTGGAGAAGAAGGTTCATACAAAAATCTGGAAAACGATAAGTTTAACTTACGTTCAAATGTAACAGCTCTTATTACCGATAAAATTAAAATGAACCTGAATGTTTCCGCCAACCTTCAAAATCAGAAACGTTTCTACTGGCCTTTCTCCGATGATGACGAACAAACCATTGGTGACCTTTATCGTTGTACATTCAACTGGCCCAAAACCTATCCGTTCTATTTGTATGAAGATGGTACTCCCGCAAATGAGGTAACTGATTTTCCGGTACAAACACCTATGGGAAGCTGGCAGGCATGGAACGTTATTGATCAGGTAATTGGCGACCGCTACATTAAAACCAGAAAAAGAGAAGTAAATGCTATCCTTTCTTTTGATATCGACTTGGGAGATTTTATTCCCGGATTAAGTACAAAAGTTGTTGGGAATTACATTAGCAACGATTATATGCGTAAAAAATATTTGACCTATCAGCACAATTATGTGTGGGCTGCTGCCAATCCTGATGATAATCGTTTTATTCCGGCACCACCGGATCCTAATGCAATGAACACCTTCACTTTTTCGCAAAACCAGGAGTTTCTGAGTTATAATGTAAAAACTTTGTGGAGTGAACAGTTCAACTGGTTTTTAAACTATAATAATTCATTTGGGAAACACGATATTGCTGCTACCGTAGTATGGGAACAGGCATCCAATGGAGGAGAAATAGTTGAAGCAAAAGGAGAAGACCCTTTAACCAACTATGACCAAATGTTTGTTTACTCTACTGATGCAGAAAGAAGATGGGGAGACGCCTATGAAGTTACCGACGGGCGTTTATCATGGATAGGACGTTTCAATTACACCTATAACCAAAAATATATTGCTGAGTTCTCTTTCCGCTACGACGGAAACACCTTGTTCCCCGACGGGAAAAGATGGGGATTCTTCCCTTCTGTTTCTGCCGGATGGAGAATTAGTGAAGAATCGTTTATGGACGATTTCTCAGGGTGGTTGGACAACTTGAAAATCAGAGCATCGTATGGAACAACCGGAAACGACCTTGATGTAAATAATAATGAAATAACCCCTTTTTCGTACATGCATGTTTATCAATCAGGGAGCTCATATATCTGGGGTGATAACTTAAATTTGGGAATTACCCCCGGAGCCACACCAAATCCGTTCCTTACCTGGGCGACCTCTACAACTTATAATGGAGGTATTGATTTCACGGTTCTGAATAATAAACTATCCGGTTCTATCGAGGCTTTCTACAAAAAGGAAGAAGATATTTTAGGTTCACGCCTTGTTACGATACCAGATACTTATGGACAGGATTTAGCTCCTGAAAATTATGCAGCCAGATCATGGAGAGGCTTTGAATTTAATGCAATATGGAGAAACAAGGCCTTTGGAGGAAAAGTGGATTATTCTGTTTATGGCAATATTGGTTTTTCTAAAGACCAATGGGATGTAATAGACCAATCTGCATTATACTCACCGGGAGGAAACCTGGAAGAGTTTTCGAAAATTGGCAAACCGCTGAACAGACTGACAGGATACAAAACAATTGGAATTATCCGCACACAAGAGCAATTAGATGAACTATTAGGTGCAGGATTCACTCAGTTCGGAAGAGACCCTTATCTGGGTGGATTATATTTTGAGGATGTAAGAGGCGACGGCTACTCGCCTGGTCCTGACGGGAAAATTGACAGCAATGACATTCAGGTCTTATCTGACAATGGTGCACCAAGAATTAATTACGGTTTTGGAGGGAGTGTTACATGGAAAGGCATTACCGTTGACATGCACTTCCAGGGTGTAGGAATGTACGACCGTATGATTAGTAATCTTGGCGGGCAGGATTATGGCGGTATCCGTCAGTATGGAGGAACAGTAAGACCCTACTACCCCATCTGGGCTGACGATGTTTGGACACCAGAAAACCCGGATGCCAAATATCCACGCGTTGTTGGAAATAGCTGGTACGAATCAGGTACAGGAAATCAATCATTCTGGATTAAAAACGGGTCATATCTTCGTTTGAAGAATCTGAACATTGGTTATCAGATTCCTCAAAACTGGATCTCTGGCTTTAAAATTAGTTCCGCTCAGGTATTCTTTAACGGGACCAATTTATTTGTACTTTCTGCAATGACAGAATTCCACGATCCGGAGCAGGATTGTTACGATTCATATCCACTGATGAAATCATTCACTTTTGGTCTTGATATTAAATTCTAAAAAAGATACAACAATGAAAAAATTAAAATATTTAATATTTAGCACATTAACACTGTTCATTATAAGCAGTTGTAATACACTCGATATTGAAAACATTTACGATTACAATGCCGACCGGGTATGGGACGATGAATCTCTGACAGAAGCGTACATGGCCAATATATACGCAGAAGTTTTCGGAAACTGGAATCCGGACCTTGATGAGAAAACGCAACAATTAGCGGGAATTCATTTTTATCTTGACAGAATTACGATTACTAATAGCGAATACAAATCATGGGATTATACAAATATTCGTTTAATCAATGAAGCTATTGTAAATGTAACAGGAGGAAATCTCTCTCAGGAAATAAAAAATAATGTCATTGGGCAGGCTAAGTTCCTCCGCGCATATGTTTATTTTCAGATGGTAATGTACCATGGTGGTGTTCCATACATTACTGTTCCGCAGGATAAAGACACAGACGATTTGTACGTAAAAAGAAACTCCACTGAAGAGTGTTTCGATTTTATAATTGCAGATTTAGACGATGCAATCAACCTTCTTCCTGAACAAATCCTGGCTTCTTCCACTGATTATGGAAAAATTGACGGATGTTTTGCCTCGGCCTTTAAAGCAAAGGTACTTCTTTACAAAGCTTCCCCTCAGTTTAACCCGGGTAATCCATGGGACAACAACTACTGGAACGAAGCCTATACGGCAAATGAAACAGCTTATACTAAATTAAAAGGGTTAGGATATGGGCTGACACCCAATTATGAAGACATCTTTTTGGTTGAACGTGGACCGGAAGTAGTATTTTCTGTAATAAATACATATCCAAATAAAACAGCCAACTGGGATTATGGTGTTCGCCCCGGTTCAGAAAGCCGCGGAAATGCATGGGCTTCTCCAACATGGGATTTTGTTAAACAATTTCCAATGAAAGACGGGAAATTATACAACGATCCTTCCGGAGAATATTACAAAAGTGACGAAGAATTTCTGCAAAGCTATTGGGAAAACCGCGACCCCAGATTTGATAAATCCATTGTTTGGAACGGCTCCGTTTATGAGGTTTCAAACAAAACCGGGAACCGGCAATATACGGCACTTGGAATTGCTGATGTTTTGGATGATTTTGGTACGAATCCCGCTGCAAATATAAATTCCACTAACCTCGATTCATACAGTGGATTCTTTATCCGAAAAGCCAGTGATTTATCTTTATTGCAATCTGAAGTTCAGCAATACGATATCGACTATATTATAATGCGTTTTGCTGAAGTAATGTTGAATTATGCAGAAACAGCGAACGAAACAGGAAAATCCGATATCGCACTTTCTATCTTAAAAGAAATCAGGGAGCGAGCAGGCATCGAACCGGGAAATGACGGAAATTATGGCATTTCAGCAACAACAAGGGAAGAAATCAGAGAAGCAATTCTTGCTGAAAGGAACATCGAATTCTGTTTCGAAGGCAAATACTTCTGGGATTTGCGTCGTTTAAGAATGCTTGACCGCCTTGATGGACAAACCAAACATGGCGTAGAAGCAATTGCTATTAACGATGATGGTTCGGAAATGCCAATTGCACAAGCTAAAGAACTTGCTGAAAATAATGAGTTGAATGAAGACGACTTTAAATATATTGTTTGGCAAATACCTTTTACCGGGGTAAAAGTTACATCGCTTCCCGATAAATATTATTTTTTCCCCATTCAACAATCGGTTATCGATTTAAATAGCAACATAGAACAAAATGCGAACTGGGGAGGAACTTTTAACCCCGCGCTTGATTAATTAAAATAAATAAACAGCAATGAAACCGGCAGACTACTTCTTTATAAAATATTTCTGCCGGCTTCTCTTTTTTTAACGATTAAAGATTAAATGTTATGAAAAAAATTTCGGGAGTGCTTTTGATTCTTATTACTGTTGTTACATTTTCCTGCTCTTCATCAGGTAAAAAAACAACTACTGAAAACAACGGGCAGGAAGATCCGACTGCGCAACCAGAACAAAAAGAAGCTGGAGACTGGGAAATGCTTTTTGACGGAAAAAGTATCGACAAATGGGAAAAATTTGAAGGCGGCGAGGTAACCGGCTGGAAAATTATAGACGGAGAATTATACAACTCCGGTGTTGGGTCTGACCATGGAGGAGATATCATCACCAAGAAAGAGTTCGAAAATTTCGAATTATATGTGGAATGGAAAATTTCGCCGCAAAGTAACTCCGGAATCTTTTATCATGTAGAACAAGGTGTTACCGAAAAAATTTATGAATCAGGCCCGGAATACCAGTTGATTGACGGAAAAGGCTGGCCGACAAAAATTGCCGATTACCAGTACACTGCCTCTAACTACTCTATGCAAGCGCCGGAAGGGGCTGAAGTAAAACCAGTGGGAGAATGGAACATTTCCCGGATTGTAGTTAAAAACCCGCACGTAGAACACTGGCTTAACGGGAAAAAAGTTGTTGAATACGATTTATGGAGCGACAAATGGAAAGCTCAAAAAGAAGCAGGAAAATGGAAAGATGCTGAACATTATGGTGTCGCAAAAAAAGGTCACATTGGTCTTCAGGACCATGGAGGCTTAACCATTTTCCGCGTGATAAAAATCAGAGAATTATAATTGTTTTTTTAGAAGTTATACTGTGGAAGAAGGGTTACCTCGCAGAGGAATAACCCTTTTTCTCTTTTCACGAATCTCTTCTTCATTTCATCCCCGGACACACACACACTCACTCATTCTTTAGCACTATCCTTTGCCGTTTGTTTTTAACAATTAAATGCTATTTGAATAAAAAGTAAATTTTTCCCTGTTTTCAGGTCGTAAACTTTTTCATTTTGCAGGGAATACTGAAATTTGCACCACCTACAAAACCTGAAATACAAATCAAACCCGAAGAGTAAGTATTTCTAAAAAATAAAGATTATGATTTACATGGCAGACACGGCTGATATTGAGGCCTTAAAAGATTTATACGACTTTTTCCCGCTGGAAGGGGTTACAACAAATCCAACTATTTTAAAACAAGCCGGACAAACACTTTCAAAAGCTATTGACGAAATAAAAAAAGTTATAGGCGACGGAATGCTTCATATTCAGGTTATGAGTGAAACTGCTGAGGATATTGTAAAAGAAGCAAAAAAATATAAAACCTATTTCGATCTGGGTGACAACTACTACACAAAAATACCAGTAACACCACAAGGTTATAAAGCGATGCGAATATTGAAAGATGCTGGCATCAATGTTACTGCAACAGCTATTTTCACACAACAACAGGCTTTGGTTGCAGCTAAAGCGGGAGCCGACTTTGTTGCCCCGTATGTAAGCAGACTCGACAATATTTCTTCCCACGGGATTGACGTAGTCGGCGATATTGCAAAAAATATTATTGAATATGAACTACACACGAAAGTTCTGGCAGCCAGCTTCAAAACAGTGGATCAAATATACCGGGTTAGTATGAAACGTGCCCACTCTGCTACAATTAATCCGGAATTATTGATGCAACTTATTAAGCACCCAATGACTGACATTAGCGTGAAAACGTTCCTGGAAGATGGCATTGGATTATACGATATTGAAATTTAGATTACGCCTGGTCGGGAAAAATGCCGCCGAAATAGTTTATCAATAAATCCCAAAATATGATTGACCAAATGTTTGAACTGCACAGACGAAGACAGTACGATATAAACTTAACTTATCAAAAGCAATCTGAAATCAGTTAAAGTAGAATTATTAATTCGCCCATTATAAACGTTTTTTTTTGTGAAGTGTACTGGGTGAACAATATCACTATTACGAATTCCTGAAAAAGCTACCGGGCTGAACGGTATTTATGCCCGGATGCCGTATGATATTTTAGTAAATCAATTTTCAGAAAGAATCAGGGCTTCACATCAGATGAAGCCCTGATTTTTTGTTTTTCTATTTTTTTACCACCAGCTTACCAGTTATTATTTCGTTTTTGTATTTGGCGCGTACAGTGTAAACGCCGTCCATCCAGTTATGAGTATTGATGACGGCACTCATGCTTTTTTGCATGCTCTTTTTTATTTTCATATTTTGGGAATTATCGTAAACTCCAAGTTCCCATTCGGCAGATTCTTCCAAAGTCTTTTCTTCAGAATCCGATTCTATCGTAATTGTAGTTTCATCCGTAGTGGGATTGGGCGAGAATACAAGGTAATAAGAGCCACAAGATACATCTACCCAAAATTCCCCGCGCACTGAACTGCAATCTTCATCTGTGGCATATATCCAGCCAGATCCATACGAACCCGAAGTATTTGTACCTTTTATCATACATTTCCAACCATAACTTGAACCAACAATTTGTAATGCCCCTTGAACCGACCAGTTTACTAACCGGTGATCTGCTTCGGTGTACATTAATTGGCTACAACCTAATGTTGAACTTCCTGATATTACCGGTGGTATAGGTAAGTTAATTGAAACTGTTTTGCGTACCAGTTCCGTGCCATTTGCATTAATTGCCACCCACCCGGAAGTACCGCTGCCGGTTGCTGTAAATATTTTGCTGTTACCCGATGCTGTTCCGGGGTTCAGATTGCTACTGCATGTCCATGTATAGCCAGTAGGCGCATAAGAAATGGTAAATGCAGAGGGCGAACCGCAATCAAGTACATCCGGCCCCGTAATTGTCGGATATATCACAGACGCTGTAAGCTGATTATACAAAAATGATGCAGATGAATTGAAACGCGTATGCAGTTGATTATTTCCTTGTGCAAAGGTCGCAAAAAAAGGAGTGGAAACCCCGCTCAGGTTTTGGGTTAATCGGGTTTCCCAATCGTTAAGGGCAAGAGAACTTACCGTTGGCACAAAACAAAATTGGGGTTGTTCTATAGCGTTTAATATAATGGGAGGCAGACTATCACTCAACATTTCTAATGAATACAAACCACCCGGAGCGCCGTCGATAGGCAGCATACTCCCGGTACTGTTCACTGTTTTTTCCACCAAATTAATGTTTACAGGAATAAAGAATAAAAGTTTTTTGCGGATATATACCTTTCCCCTGTATATTCTTGAAGCAGTTTTATTCTTTAAAGCGTCCACATTCAATTCTACTTTTACCTGGCTATGTCCGGGTATAGCATTTAGAATCAATTGCGGATAATTAGTTACGATAAAAAGTCCGCTTAATTGAGATAATGCATCCATCCACCATTTAAAAGAATAAGAATACTGCAAGTCAACGATTGCGCTGCCCGGGGCAAAATTCAAACTGGTGTTATTGCTACCATTAGCGATAGCAATGTTTTGACATTGCTGCGGAAACCCCAGGTTATCATAAGCCTGTTGAAAACTTGTATGAACTGTATTGTCAAAACCGTAATTCTGATTGATCGAATAGATCAGCATTTGTTTGGCAGCCATGCTATTCAATAAGTTAACCGCTCCTGTTGCGTATTCAGAGTTGTTGTAATCCAATACATTAATAAAAAATACTTGTAAATTGGTATTTTGGATATGCCTTACAGCAGCCTGGTAACCTATCGGTACATTGGCGCCTTTGTGGGGCGAATCAACCGAAATGTATTTCCACGTCTGATGGTTCACTCCGGCCTGCTCCATTTGCCGCAACGCAATACGGGCCACCAGGCCACCCATACTGATTCCCATAACCACATTCGGCTCACTGCCTTGTTTGTGGCTGTTGACATATTGTATTACCTCCCTGAACAATTGCGCATTGCGAAATATATCGTCCACTCCGTTTTTATAATCCAAATAAATAATGTCGTACTGGGCAATGTCAATTTTGTTAAGAAGAGTTCCTCCTCCGGGGTATGGAACATTAATTGTACCCCAAGAGTCAATATCGTTTGAAAAATCTATTAAATTGTTAATATCCACATTACCTATACTGCTCATTATACAACTTGCATCAAAACCTTCTGCCACGATCAGAGGTTTTTTGATTTGCCCCGAAGTATTATAACCGGAAAGCCTGATTTGCATTTTACCGCCGGAGTGTTGGGAAGTAGCTGGAAGAAGGACTGAATCGATACCGGCCTGTGCTGATTTTAACAGGGATGACATTTCCGTAACCTGAATATTGGTACGGCTGGTATAAGATGTACCGTCGGTATAAGTAAGCCGGAAATATACAGCTTTTATGCCGCCCGAACTGAATGTATAACTTAGGGGCGAATCCCAATTGGCTGTGAGATAGCCCGATTCGTTGTTAAAATTGATTTCCCGTTTTTGAACGGTTTTGTTTACATTTTTATAAAACAGGTTTGATTTGAATACAAAGCGGGCCGTAGGCCCGTCGAACAACAATGCTTTGGGCGCTACAGCAAACAACTGTTTGGTCAGGTAAGGCGAGGCAGCGCCCGGCACATCAATTATCTGGTCGTTAACCACCTGCAATAAACCTAAATTGACTGCATTTTCGTTCAACTGGTTGTACTGGTAGTGCATCATTGCCACCGGCACGGCTGTTGCATGCGTGGTGCTTTCAATTTGCGTAAAGACCGTTTCCGGCGATGTCAGGCTGATGTTGCTGTTGATTTTGGAAGTATAGATGCCGGAATACAGCATCTTCCAGGTATCCATGTTCACATAATTGCTGTCGGCGGGGACGCCGTTGAAGTACCCAGGCTCCACCATTTGCAGGCCATAATCGCTAAGCAGACCCGTAGTAACCCTGCTTTTATCGGTTGGCTGGAAAATGTAATTCATACGGTCCGTAAATTCCTGTCCGGGGTTTTGGGCTGACAGATAGCCCGTCATCATTACTAATGCTGCGAATAATAAATGTTTTGCTTTCATTGTCTTGCTTTTTAGGATGGTTAATTGTCATTATCGTATATATCCAATTTTATATCGAATCGCCCATTTGTTATAGAAACAATCGAATCGCCTGTTATTTCAAGCATTTCATTAGAACATTGTCCTTGAAATTGAAATCTACCACTTACAATACGATTGACTGTATCTAGCTTTGTAAAGAATAGTTCCCCCGTTTCTTTTCCGCTGAAACAAAAGCAATCACGTGGCCATTCTGATGTCCTATAATAAGCGATAGAAACAGGTATTGAAATATTCGCTTTAGGTTCTTGTATCTCTATATACATATAACTCTCTTTAGTGTATGATTCCAAAATAAGAATTTGATTCTCTATTTGTAATGAAGCTTCTACAGGTCTGTGCATCCATGGTGCACTTCCATCTTTCACAAACAATTCTCCATTTACATAACACCCGAAAGTATTTGCTCCGGTTTGTGTTTCCGCCGGGAGCTGGGGTTCTTCTTTTTCTTTTTTACACCCTATCCCTAGCAACAAGAAATAAAGAGGGAGTAAAATCAGTAAAAATGTTTTAAGATTTTGAATTTTAGTTTTCATAAGCAATTAATTTTAGTTTATTTAGATTGTTTAAGTTACAAAAAGGTTGCCCCAGCGGCGGGGATGCCGTTGAAGTACCCGGGTTCCACCATTTGCAGGCCGTAATCGCTAAGCAGACCCGTAGTAACCCTGCTTTTATCGGTTGGCTGGAAAATGTAATTCATACGGTCCGTAAATTCCTGTCCGGGGTTTTGTGCTGACAGATAGCCCGTCATCATTACTAATGCTGCGAATAATAAATGTTTTGCTTTCATTGTCTTTTTTTTAATTGGTTAGTCATTGTACATCATTAATTTAAGATCAAAGCGTCCTTGTGTTATTATAACAGAATCATTACCCCCTCTTATCTTTAACATAATATCGGAAAAAATACCGCTTGCTATTTTATTGATGGTATCGAGTTTTGTGATGTATATTTTCCCCCGGTTTGATTCATCTATATCGGCAACATAAAATACTGAACTTTGTATTGTACTGTAATTCATCTCAAATAGTAAACTATCAGATTGTTCTTTAGGTACACGAACATTGATGTTTATAATGCCATTTTTCCCTGCACCGTATAGTTCCAATCTATTATTTACACGAGTATAAATTGCTAATGGATTTGGAGAGCCGAAATAGCCATATCCACTCTGCGACACTAATAACTTATCGTTTACATAACACCCGAAAGTATTTGCTCCGGTTTGTGTTTCCGCCGGGAGCTGGGGTTCTTCTTTTTCTTTTTTACACCCTATCCCTAGCAACAAGAAATAAAGAGGGAGTAAAATCAGTAAAAATGTTTTAAGATTTTGAATTTTAGTTTTCATCTGTAAATAATTCATAAGTATCAGTTTTAAAGCATTTTATAAAACAGATAAGAAATTAAAATTTCATCTTCGTGCTCATGGCAACAATTGTTTGTGCTTACCTGTTTTGAAGCCAGTTTCATACCCGGGGTCTCAAAAATGATCCGCCAATAACAATCGGCCTTTTGTTTTTCTAAGCTGCTTCTTCAATTTTTTCTATGTTGTACCCCAACTCTTTTAGTTGGCGTTTTAAATAATCTATTTTGTTTTTCTTTTTCCTTTCCAAAAGATAACTGGCCCCTAATTCCTGGTATGGTACTTTTTCTTTAATTATATAATAGCTGGCAACTAATGAACCGACAACGTAGCCTTCTGTTAAGGATGAATATTCACCGTCATTATCGCACCCTGCCCAAATAAACAAAAGGAATAGGAATAAAGTACTTCGTTTTAAGATTGTTGGTTTCATTTTCTAGATCTTTAGATTATAAGACATTAGACTTTGAGACAATTCCCAACACATAAACCTTAAAATATATTAGGAATTATTCAGTTTTGGTGGTTCTTTCATGATGAGTGGTTTAAAATCAGTATTTTGTGATTTGTATATAAATGTATTCTAAAAATTATAAAAAGGTATCCTTTCGAAACTTATGTTTATTAACATTTAATGGTTTGGGTTAAAGTACCACTTAAATGGTAGATGTAATTTGTGCCGAATGGTTGCGTTATAGAGCAGACCATATTTCCTCTTTTAGGGACAATAATTGGGTTGAACGAAGCATCACGGTCTCGGGGAACCCGGATGTTGGATTCCCCATTGAGGTGCGGACTTTTTTCTCAGAATAGCCGTTAAGGGCATTGGGATTATTCGACTTTTAGTTTTTATTATAACCTAAATGGTCGTTGAGTTCTTCCCCTGACTTAAATTGGTCAAGGAAATCATCATTTAATAAATCTTCTTTTTTCATTACTGTGTAAAGTTTTTAAATTAAGCAAAAAAATACCGGGGGTTGCAACCCCCGGTATTTTCATTTACACAGTTTATGTGATAGTGCTAACTGAAACAGAAAATTTTCCCGTTTCAATTCTTTTTTTGCAACTGGAATTTACCCGACTACTACATTTATAATCTTTTTCGGAACAAAAATAAATTTACGTACCGTTTTTCCTTCCAGCCACTTTTGTGCTTTTTCATCTGCCAAAACAGCTTTCTCAATTTCATTCTTTGGCATATCTACCGGGATTTCAATTTTAAACCTCATTTTCCCATTAAATGAAACCGGGTATTCAAAACTGTCTTCTTTTAACAAGCTTTCGTCAACTAACGGCCAGGGTTCGTATGCCAATGTTTTACTGTTTCCGTACAGCGACCATAATTCCTCAGCCATATGTGGCGCAAACGGCGCCAGTACTTTTGCAAAAGTTCCTGCGGTTTCGTTGGTTACTTTTCCTTTTTTAATGGCCAGGTTATTAAAAACCATCAGAGCTGAAATAGCAGTGTTAAATTTCAGATGCTCTACATCAAACGCCACTTTTTGTATGGTTTGATGAAGTAACTTAGCTACTTCCTTATCCTCAGTTCCTTCCGTAACATTTTCAGGTTCGGCAAAGAATCGATACGCACGGCTTAAAAAGTTAAATACTCCTTTCACTCCATTTTCTGCCCAGGGTTTCCTTTCATCCAGCGGGCCCATAAACATTTCGTATAAACGCAAAGAATCGGCGCCGTAACGTTCAATTACATCATCCGGGTTCACTACATTTTTTAACGATTTCGACATTTTTGCCACAATCTGCTTCAGCTCCTCACCGGTTTCCGTATGAAAATATTTCCCATCCTTTTCTTCCACAAGGTCGGAAGAAACCTTTGCTCCGGTAGCCGTTTCGTAGGCAAACGCCAGGATCATTCCCTGGTTAAACAATTTTTGAAACGGCTCATCAGTGGAAACAATTCCCAAATCGAACAACACTTTATGCCAGAAACGCGCATACAATAAGTGAAGCACTGCATGCTCAGCTCCACCGATATACAAATCTACAGGCATCCAGTATTGCTCTTTTTTTACATCAAAAATAGAATCCTCGTTTAACGGGTCGATGTAGCGCAAATAGTACCAGCATGACCCTGCCCACTGTGGCATAGTATTCGTTTCGCGACGCCCTTTTCTGCCATTTTTATCCGTAACAATCAGCCAGTCGTCGGCGTTTGCCAACGGAGATTCACCTGTTTCACTTGGTCTGTACTCTTCTAATTCGGGTAATTCCAAAGGCAAATTCTCATCTTCAACCAGAGTAACTTCGCCGTCCTCCCAGTGAATTACCGGAAATGGTTCCCCCCAGTATCTTTGGCGGCTAAACAGCCAATCCCGCAGCTTAAAGTTCACGGTTGCTTTCCCAATTCCCTTGTCACCAAGCCATTCAACTACTTTCTGAATTCCGGCAGTTTTGTTCAACCCGTTAATATCCAAACCGGTTTCTTCATTTGCTGAGTTTATGTATTCACCATCGTCGGTCCAGCAGGCGTCGCCTTTCAAAATTTCATCGCGATTTTCGGAATCTTTCGGATCCAAAATACAATTTACAGGAATATCAAATTCTTTAGCAAACTCAAAGTCACGCGTATCATGCGCCGGAACAGCCATAATTGCGCCTGTTCCGTAGCCCATCAAAACATAATCAGCCACCCAAATCGGGATTCTCTGATTATTCACGGGGTTAACAGCATATCGTCCGGTAAACACACCGGTTTTCTCTTTGGCCAGGTCAGTCCTGTCCAAATCCGATTTCAGGGCTGCTGCCTTTACGTAGTTTTCCACATCCTGTTTTTTGTCAGGAGTTGTAATTTCGTTTACCCATTCGTGTTCCGGGGCAATTACCATATAAGTAGCGCCAAACAATGTATCCGGCCGTGTAGTATAAACCCGCAGGTTTTTGCTTAGACCATCAATCTCAAAATCAACCTCGGCACCAGTCGACTTGCCAATCCAGTTGCGCTGCATATCTTTTACACCAGCAGGCCAATCTAAATCTTCCAAACCACTCAACAGTCTTTCCCCATAATGAGGAATACGCAGCAACCACTGTTTCAGATTTTTACGCACAACCTGATTTCCGCATTTTTCATGTGAGCCATCGGTTAAAACCTCTTCATTGGCACAAACTGTTTTACACGAATCGCACCACCAAACCTGTGCATTATCGTAATAAGCCAATCGCTTTTCACTAATATACTTTTTAACAGCCGCCTCTCCTTCTTTCTTAATTTCATCAGGGATTTCCAGTTCAGAAATTGGCCTTCCTTTTTGTTGCTCCTCATCAAACCATGTATTGTACAACTGTTTGAAAATCCACTGTGTCCATTTAAAATATTTCGGGTCGGTGGTATTTATTTCACGATCCCAGTCGTAACTTAAACCAATGGATTTAATCTGCCGGCGAAAATTATTACAGTTTTTCTGTGTTGTAATCGCAGGATGCGTCCCTGTTTGAATGGCATATTGTTCTGCAGGAAGTCCAAATGCGTCGTACCCCATTGGATGAAGCACATTAAACCCTTTCATGCGTTTGTAACGGCTGAGAATATCTGTAGCCGTGTAACCTTCCGGATGCCCGACATGTAAACCTGCTCCCGATGGATAAGGAAACATATCGAGTATATAATATTTTGGTTTTGAAAAATCATCAGGAGTCTTAAATGTTTTATTGTCCTCCCAGTATTTTTGCCATTTGGGTTCAATTTCTGCGAAATTATATTCCATTTTTTCGTTTTTGAATAAAATTCTGATTTTAAAGCCGCAAAGATAAAGATTTTGTCTAAAGGATGGAATTACTCAACGTGATGCTGTTCTTTTTCTTTCCTCAATTTCAAAAAATAATATCATCCCTTTTTGTACTTCAAATGCCATCCGTGAAAAGTATCACTTCTGCTATTTTTCCCAATTCCAATGGCTCATATTATTTCTAATATATCCTAACGAAAGCCTTTTAATAACTTCTGAATCATAAAATCATCCTGTGATTTCTTTTCACATCATTCAAATAAATAAATTTCAACATGCTGAAAAACAAGTTGGTATAAACACCATTCTTTTTGTACCTTAAATGCGGAATAACAAACTTAATTATCATGAACACCAATGATCCAAAAGTATTTGTAGAAAGCTTTATGCAGTACGTTAAAGCCAAAGATCCGCTTCAGGCAGAATTTCATCAGGCGGTGGAAGAAGTAGTTGATTCACTGGCCGATTTTCTCTTAAAAAATCCACGATATATCCATTCAAAAATACTGGAACGAATGGTTGAACCCGAACGGATTATCCAATTTCGTGTTCCCTGGACCGACGACAAGGGAAATATTCATATCAATCGTGGATATCGTATCGAGATGAACAGCGCCATTGGCCCTTACAAAGGAGGACTCCGGTTTCACCCAACAGTAAATCAGGGCATTCTGAAATTTCTTGCCTTTGAACAGGTTTTAAAAAACAGCCTCACTTCTTTGCCCATGGGAGGAGGGAAAGGAGGTTCCGATTTTGACCCAAAAAATAAATCAGACAGTGAAGTGATGCGGTTTTGCCAGAGTTTCATGACCGAACTTTCGCGTCATATTGGCCAATATACCGATGTTCCTGCAGGAGACATTGGCGTTGGGGGCCGCGAAATTGGTTATTTGTTCGGGCAATACAAACGCTTGCGAAATGAATTTACCGGTGTGCTTACCGGAAAGGGAGTTGAATGGGGAGGTTCGTTAATACGACCGGAAGCTACCGGTTACGGAACAGTATATTTTGCAAAGGAAATGCTGGATACCCGCGGAGAAACATTTAAAAATAAAACCGTAGCCATTTCGGGCTCGGGAAACGTAGCTCAATTTGCCGCTGAAAAAGTAATCGAACTGGGAGGGAAAGTAGTTACACTTTCCGACTCCAGTGGTTCTATTTATGATCCGGAAGGAATAGACAATGAGAAACTTGCATTTATTATGGAACTAAAAAACATTTATCGTGGAAGGATTCGGGAATATGCTGAAAAATATGGAGTAACTTACATGGACAAAGAACGCCCATGGAGTGTAAAATGCGACATAGCTTTGCCATGTGCAACCGAAAATGAAATTAACGGAGAACAAGCAAAAACGCTGGTTAAAAACGGATGTATAGCCGTGGCCGAGGGTGCGAATATGCCTAGCACAATGGAAGCGGTTCATCATTTTCTAAACTCCGGAATATTATTTGGCCCCGGCAAAGCGGCCAACGCAGGAGGAGTAGCAGTCTCTGGTCTGGAAATGACTCAAAACAGCATGCGGCTCGCCTGGACTCGCGAGGAAGTGGACGACAAATTACACCTGATTATGAAAAATATTCATGAAATGTGTGCAAAATACGGCAAAGAAAACGATGACTTTATAAATTATGTAAAAGGAGCTAATATTGGCGGTTTTGTAAAAGTAGCTAATTCTATGATGGCACAGGGGCTTGTATAAATCTTCACCTAACAAATTATAATAAAAACAAAGGGGGTTGTCCCATAAGTATCGTTCAGGATAAATGAACTTGCAATTTGTAAGCAACCACTTAGCTTCTCACCCCTAAATCCCCTGAAGGGGACTTTTAGCCTCACCTTTAGGGGAGGTTTGGAGGGGTAAACTCAGGGCTGTTTTCATTTTGTAAGTTAAATCTTTTCCCATTTGACTTTTTAGACACCTTCTTTTTTCTTTTGCAAAATCACTCATCTGATTAATATCCGGGAACCCTTCATTATAAAACGAGTCTCTATTCACGATAACAGAACCAGCTTTGCCATATAAAAAAAAATTTTTCTCTTTTCTACCTTTTTTATTAAATGTTTGTAAAAGCTTTTTAACAGAAACTACATTGGAAAGCAATATTTCTGTCACATTTAAGGCAGACCTTTGCCTCAAATGGAAATGAGTAAAATGGACAGAAAACAAGTACAAAACAAGCGAATGAAATACATTTGCTTTTTACAACATTCTTTCGTGACAAATTTTATAGATAAAGCCAAAAAATCTATTTAGTCAAATAAGTTCATCTGAACATAATATCAATATAAAAAAATTGATTCAAACCAGGTGAAATTAAATGCCTTTGCATATAAAATCACCACAAAAGAAAACTCATACCCACTCATTAATAACAAATTAATTGATGAAAACAGTCATCAAAATGAAATTAGTATGCTTCTAAACAAGATAAAAAAGAGTTCATTTTAATGCTAAAACCAAAATTTATTCATGTATGAAAAAACTTCTGTTAACTATTGGATTTTGGGTCTGTGTTCTAACAGCTTTTACCCAAAATATTCAAATCACAGGAAAAGTAACTGATGACACCGGAATATCTTTACCCGGGGTTACAGTACTTGAAAAAGGGACAAATAACGGAACCGTTACAAACCAGGACGGAGTGTACCAAATTGAAGCCGCTGCAAATAGCTCACTTTCTTTTTCGTTTATTGGGTACACAACCAAAGAAGTTGCTGTTGAGCAAAAAAATCAGATTAATGTTATACTCGAAGAAAGTGTCAGAGCAATTGACGAAGTAGTAGTAACTGCACTGGGTATCAGCCAGGAGAAAAAATCCCTCGGTTATGCAACCCAGAAGGTAGATGCTGAAACCATCACCAGTGTAAATGCCCCAAACCTGGGTAATATGTTAAGCGGACAGGTTGCCGGCTTAACAGTTAACACAAAAACCGGGATATTTCAGAAACCGGATTTTCAGCTTCGTGGAAAAGCCCCTTTAATTGTAATTGATGAAATTCCTGTAGAAACTGACTTTTTTGATGTCTCTGCCACCGACATTGAAAACATTGTTGTTTTGAAAGGCCCTACAGCTTCCTCACTCTATGGCTCAAGAGGAAGAAATGGAGCCATTTTAATAACAACAAAAAATGCAAAAACCGAAGGACTCGAAATAACCATCTCGAACAATACAATGGTTTCTGCAGGATATACTGTTTTTCCAGAAACACAAACCGAGTATGGAAACGGCTCAAACGGCAAATATGAATTCTGGGATGGAAAAGATGGAGGGATCTCGGATGGAGATATGATTTGGGGCCCAAAATTTTCCGACAACCTTGAGATTCCCCAATGGAACAGCCCTATTTATGATAATGTAACCGGTGAAACTATTCCCTGGTGGGGAGATGTTTCAGGAACACAATACGATGACAAATCACGCTACTCAAGAGTTCCGATTCCGTGGGAATATCACAACAACCTGAAAGATTTCATGAGGACAGGTGTTATTTCCACAACCAATTTCTCCATTGCATCGAAAAGTAAGAAAGCATCAACACGGCTTTCAGGTTTCTACCAATCTGAAAAAGGAAGGGTGCCAAATACCAATTTAAAAACCGGAGGGTTAACTTTTAACGGGGTCTATAAACTTACCGACAACCTGACATTAGATAGCAAACTTTCCTACAACAAAGTATATTCACCGAACTATCCTCGTTACGGATACGGCCCAAAAAACCACATGTACACCATTCTAATCTGGATGGGAGATGACGTGGATGGTCAGGAACTGAAAGAACACATGTACATTCCGGGACAGGAAGGATATCGTCAGGCAAACTACAACTATGCATGGTACAACAACGTTTACTTTGCCGCCAATGAATTAAACCAGAAATACGACAGAAATACGGTAAACGGACAAATGAAACTCAAGTGGGATATTACCAAAGATCTGAGCATCCAGGGAAGGGCTTCTGCCGTTTTGAAACATCTTTTTGAAGACAGGGAAAGCCCTAAATCGTACCTAAACTATGATGACCCGAGAGAAGGCGATTACAAAACATGGAACAGCGATTGGCTGAACATTGACAGCGATGTACTCCTTTCTTACAAAAAGAACTTATCGGAAAACTTCGGATTAAGCGCCAATGCCGGTACCTCGATGTTTTACAAAAAATACCAACAGGAATACAATGCCACCGACGGGCTGGTTGTTCCATGGGTTTATAGTTTAAACAACACGCTTGGAAACGTAAAAGCATCGACTTATTATGAAGAAAGGGAAATCAGAAGTGTTTTCGGAACCTTAACAATGGACATGCTAAATTCATTTTTTCTCACGCTAACTGCAAGAAACGACTGGTCGTCAACGTTGCCGGAGTCGAACAATTCATACTTTTATCCTTCGGTCTCGTTAAGTACACTGGTTTCAAACCTGGTTGAACTACCGAAAGCTTTTGAATATTTTAAATTGTATGGTTCATGGGCAGAAGTATCCAGCGACCTCGCTCCTTATCAAACTTCGGCGTACTACAGTAATTCAGGTATTTATAATGGGTTATCAAGAGTTTCCTATCCTAACGGAATTGTAAACCCGGATATTAAACCCGAAAAATCGACTTCTTTTGAGTTGGGACTTTCTTCTATTTTCCTAAGAAACAGGTTAAGTTTCGATTTTACCTATTATAATATTGTTGATGAAAACCAGATTATTGACCTTCCTACTTCGGAGGCAAGTGGTTTTGAATCAAGAAAAGTAAACGGGAACCAATACACCACCAATGGCTTTGAGGTGATGTTAAATGCCAATCCTGTTAGAAATAACAACTTCCGTTGGGATGTTGGATTAAACTGGACAACCAGTGTTAAAAAACTGACAGAAATATATGGCGATGCAAAAAAAGATGGCAACTATTCGTTAAACGAACGTGTTGACAATTATTACGGTACCGGATGGATGAAAACTGCTGACGGAGAATTAATTGTTTCTGAAGAAACCGGCTTACCAACACGTGACGCATTTCCGCAAATGTTTGGGCACTTGAATCCAGATTGGAGATTTGGATTACAAAACCATTTTAAATACAAAAAACTCTCAATGGACGTCGACATTGACGGGGTAGTTGGCGGTGTAATCCGATCATTATCAGTTGAAAAAATGTGGTGGGGAGGCAAACATCCAAACTCTACCAAATACCGCGACGAAGAATATGCAGCCGGTCACCCGATTTACGTACCGGATGCTGTAAACATTGTTAGCGGCGAACTTACAACCGATACTGATGGAAATATAATTTCGGATACACGGGAATACAAAACCAATACAACTGCTGTTAGCTGGCAAACCTGGTCGCAAAACTATCCATACCGGGCACAGGTTACTGAAGAAGAAAGTAAAACCTTCGCCAATGTTTTCGACAGAAGCTATGTAAAACTCCGGAAAGTTGCTTTTAATTACGACTTAACAGATTTACTCGGTTCCAATATTTTCAAAAAAGTGGAAGCAACAGCTTATGGCTACAATCTTTTTATTCTGAAAAAAGCCCAGATTATCGATCCTGATTATGGAAATGACAATGACCTGCAAGACCCGTCAACAAGATATCTTGGACTCGGATTAACAGTAACATTTTAATCAATCAATTTAGACTTTTAAAAAATGAAAAAATATATTTTATCAGCTATAGTTTTGGTTTTACTATTTAGTTCCTGCACCAATTTGGAAGAACTAAACGTTAACCCGAACAATGTTCCTGAAACACACCCGCAGCTTTTACTCACCGATATTGAATGGAATGCTTTCCAGGTAAAAGGTGTCGATCCAATGTTTGCATCAAGAATGGTAGTACAAACCGATGGTGAGAACGCTAACCAATATTACAACTGGACACGTGCCAATTTTGATGATAACGGCTATGCACAGCTAAGAAACGTTACCAAAATGATTGAAGAAGCAGAACGAATTGAAAACCAAGCTTATGTTGCTTTGGGAAAATTCTTCCGTGCCTGGTACTTTTTCAACTTAACTCTCACTTTTGGCGATATTCCTTACTCTGATGCACTGAAGGGTGAAACGGATGAAATTTATGCGCCAGCTTATGATACTCAAAAAGAGGTATTCTCAGGGATTCTGAATGAATTAAAAGAAGCAGATGAGCTTCTGGCAAATGATAATAGTATAATTGCAGGCGATATTATTTATAATGGCAACACCGCACAATGGAGAAAATGTATTAATTCTTTCCGTTTAAAAATATTGATTACACTGTCGAAAAAACAATCGGATTCAGATTTGAATGTGGCCGGTACATTTGCTAGTATTTACAATAATTCACCAATTATTGAATCGAATTCGGATAACGGACAGTTGGTTTTTATTAATGAGTTAGGGAGCCGCTACACAGAATACAACAGTAGTAGTTATGGCTCAGCCCGTTATATGGATTCCACTTACATTCAAAGGTTGCAAGACAGAAAAGATCCGCGGTTGTTCGTTTTTTGCGGACAAACACGTGTAGCCAAAGAATCGGGCCTGGCAATTAACAATTTTACAGCTTACGAAGGTGGCGACCCGATTGCTCCTTATAACGAAGTAAACCTAAAAGCTGCCGACGGACTGGTTTCAAAAGTAAACCTCAGGTATACGACCGATCCAACCACAGAACCACATATGTTTTTAGGTTATCCGGAAGTAGAATTGATTTTGGCCGAGGCAAGTGTAAGAGGCTGGATAAATTCCCCCGCAAAAGAACATTACGAAAATGCGGTAAAAGCTTCCTTTGAGTTCTACAATACCAACGCTTCAGAGTATGCAGAATATGTTAATGAAACGGCTGCTGAAAATTATTTACTGGAACCACTGGTAGATTTTTCAAAAGCAACTACCGACGATGAAAAACTGCAACTAATAATGATGCAGAAATACATTCCTTCTTTCCTGCAGGGCGGGTGGAGAATGTATTTTGACCATTTACGCACCGGTTATCCGGAATTCAGAATAAACGAAGGAGTTACACCACCTTTGCGTTGGATATACCCAACAAGCGAATATCAACAAAACAGCAAAAACGTTGCAGAAGCAATAACACGTCAGTTTGGCGATGGAAATGATAAAATCAGGGTTACTCCCTGGTGGCTGCAATAATATCTCGTTTTTTTTTCATAGATCTACGTCAATAAAAAGGTCTGTCGGTTTTTCGGCAGGCTTTTTTTTAAACGAAACATTCCAATAATTCAAAAGAAGAAACAAACAATCACCGGGATTATCTCACTTTACAAAAGCGACATAATCCTGCAAATCGAAATAAATGTTAAAAAGATAATAAAGTGCAATAACTACCGTTTTTGATATCAGGAAGGCAGAAAAACAATCAATTTTAACATTACTAATTTATTTAATTCGGTATTGCCTTCTCAAGAGGGGCGCCAGGCGCCTCTCTTTTTTATTCTACTTTCTCACATCTGTTATTCTAACAGACAAAAACAAAAAGTATATTGTTAGTGAAATAATATTTTTTGAATAGTTTCCTATTTTTGAAAAATGGAGCGAATTCAAAACCTTAAAGATTTTCATTTACAGTGTAACC
The DNA here is from genome assembly GCA_963677235.2 of uncultured Draconibacterium sp. Classification (GTDB taxonomy): domain Bacteria; phylum Bacteroidota; class Bacteroidia; order Bacteroidales; family Prolixibacteraceae; genus Draconibacterium. The sequence goes on from CAXXPP010000003.1 coordinate 251,288, forward strand.
GGTGTATTCAAATTGAACCCAAACTAAAAATTGTTATTGAGAAATATGGATATCCCCCAATGTGGCAAAGAGAACCAAATTTTGCCACACTCATCCTTACTATCCTGGAACAACAAGTGTCCCTGGCTTCAGCTAAAGCAGCATTTATTAAGCTTAAAAACCGAATAGGTGAAATCACTCCCGAAAACCTCTTGCAACTCACCGACGAAGAACTGCGCTCCTGTTATTTCAGCAGGCAAAAAACAAAATATGCAAGAATACTTGCTATTGAAATCGTAAAAGGCAAACTCGATTTAACCAAACTCAATCAAATGGATGAACCCCAAATCCGGTCGCAACTAATCAAAATAAAAGGAATCGGACACTGGTCGGTTGATATGTATGTTTTAATGAGCCTTCTTTTTGCAGATATTTTTCCTCCCGGAGATTTGGCTACAATTAAATCTGTATACGAACTGGAACTCGTATCACCTCAAATGTCAAAAGAGGAAATCATAAAATATATGGAAAAATTTGCGCCTCATCGTTCAGCTGCCACATATATTTTATGGCACAATTACATTCAAAAGAGAAAGCTTATTCTGGAATAACAATGTTCATGGGCAAATCTTTCTCTCACGATAAAATATACCAATGATAAAACCGTTTTATTATTTTTGAAAAAAGCCGAAAAAGAAATTGATTATCAACAACAAAATCGAATACATTCTGTCGGGGCCAAAAACATTTGCTGCGATACTTTTTTTCCTAACCGGAATAACAATAGCATTAATGGGATACATTTATTGGGGGCTCTCCATTTCCTTTTTTGTACTATTTCTCCTGACTTCGTATTCCGGTGTTGAAATCGATACTACGAATGCCAGAATTAAACAATACAATCGATTTTTTGGAGTTATCAAAACCGGCAAATGGAGAAACCTGAATGCATTTATTGGTCTCACCATTGTTCCGATGCGAAAAGTAAACACCATTGCCAGCCGTTCGAACCTGACCAATACAACCGTAAAAAAAGACTATCGGATTTATTTGGTAAACAAAGCAAAGAAGCCGGCATTCCCAATAAAAATATGCTTGAACCGCGAACAGGCACGCAATAGCATTGATGAATTTTCAATTTGGCTAAAACTCCCCGTATATTCTGTAAAAAAATAAACTATCGATTTGCTTTGGTGTTGAAATGAGCAGGTACGTCTCAATACGGGGCTTCAGCTGGAAAACAAATATTTATCAAACATTATTGAAAGAAAATTAGGGACAACACATTAAATCTACTCCTCTTTTCGTTTACATATTGAAAATTAAAACCATGAAACAAGTATTAACGCTGATTTTAGTTTTTGCCCTACTTATTCCTGCCGGGGCACAGCAAAAGAAAAAAGGAAAAGTAAAACGAAAATACCGCAATCCTGAAAGTGTTGAAGTTGCCACACCGCCGGTTTTTCTGCGTGGAAAGATACGCGATGCCGATGATAATCTTTTACCCGGAGCCCACGTTACTGTTTTGGAAACAACAAAAAGCGTTCATGCTAACGAAGACGGCGAATATTTTTTCTACGGATTGCAACAGGGAATTACAAGAGTCCAGGTTTCTTTTGTCGGATTCAGAACCAAGTCGGTTGACTTTAATCTTCAAACCGGAAATAATTACCTCAATTTTACGCTTGATAAGGACAACATTCGCCTGGATGAAATCGCAGTGACATCGCAAAAACGAAACCAGCAAATTTTGGATGTCCCCATTACAATGAGTGTTGTTGATTCAAAATTTTTGGAAGAAAATAATATTACGGAACTTGATCAACTCTCTGAATTTGTTCCCGGATTGCAGGTGAGGATGCAGGGCAACAACCGGCCAAGTTTTGTAATTCGGGGCTTAACCAGCGACGAAGTGAGTCCGGCGGCACAACCGAGGGTCTCTGTTTTTTACAATAACGTTCCGATAAATCGAGCAAGCGGGGCTTCGCTTGGGCTTTTTGATATGCAGCAAGTGGAGGTTTTAAAGGGCCCGCAAAACACGCTCTTTGGGAGAGGGGCGCAAATTGGTGCTATCCACTACATTAGCAACAAACCAACCAGTGGCTTCTACGGAAATGTAACCGCCGGAATCGGAAATTACAATCAACGCGAAGTCAACGGAACCATAAATATTCCTGTAATCAAAAATAAACTAATGGTGCGGGCTGCCGGTATTTACGATTATAACGATGGTTATATAAAAAATACTTTGGGTGGAACATTAAACGGTAAAAATACAGCCGCCGGAAGATTCTCTGTACGTTTTATGCCAACGTTCCGACACAAAATCGACCTGGTTTTAAACTACCAAAAAGACGACGACCCCGGGCTCGGTTTTATGAGCATGAACTATCCGAACACAGAGGGAAGTTCAAATCCGTTTGATTATACGGCATCGCTGGAACAGGGCAAAAACCTGGCCACCCAACGTGATGTTTTTGATGCCACGCTTACAATGAAACAGTTCAATAACGAAAATAATTTCTGGACCTCAACCAGCTCGTACCATACCATTGGCACCTATTCACGTTGGGATGGAGATGGAACCGCGGCCGCAGCCATCGACATGAGTGAAGATATTAAAGCCCACCAATTTTACCAGGAACTGCGTTATAACTTCTCAAGAAACAACAGATTAAACGGGAGCCTGGGTGGAAGTTTCTGGTTAGAAAAAGCATCGCAGGACTACTGGTTCTCGACCAACGAACAAGATATGGTACATCTGCTTCTAGACACCGGCTCTCTTGTTGATGACTCCGGGCAACCAGTTTCTGTTTCCAATCTTCCTCCCGATCCCAGTCTGGGAAATCTGGGCGGTCTGCCATTAGCTGACAACCATCAGGAAACCAATATGAGCGACGCAACCAACCAGGCGCTTGAAGGGTTTCTTGATTTCACCTATCACTTTACTCCTAAAATAAGCGCAACTCTTGGTATCCGGGGAATCTCGGAACGGATTAAATTATCGAATGAGGCGCAAACGGAAGGAGACACTCCGGCTACTTTAGGGTTCCTAACCGGCAACTACCCCAATATTTTGTTTACTGAAAACGAAGGGAAAGAAATTAAAACATCATCGTTTGCATATACTTACCGAGGTGGAATAAAATACGCTTTCAACGAAAACACCAATGTTTTTTTAAATTATTCAAAAGGAAGACGCCCCAAAGTACTCCAGTTCACATCCACCGGAAAAGCGCAAATATTAGATGCCGAAACAGTCAACAATTACGAGATGGGATTTAAAACCACGCTAAAACAACGCATTTGGTTTGATGCCGGTATTTTTTATCAACAATACAAAAACTTTCAAACATCAGCGTGGGTAGCTGAGCCGATGTCAGGTGAATTTAATTACATTGTAAAAGACGCAGGAAAAGCCACCGCCTACGGAGCCGAAACTTCATTAAAAGTTGCGGTTTTACAAGGCCTTGATATTTTCGGGAACTACGCTTACATCCATTCCCGTTTCGACAGTTTAAATGTAAATGGAGAAGAACAGGAATATGCCGGAAATATGTTCCGCCTTACACCGGAACACAGCTTTGCAATTGGAATTCACGGAAGAACACAAATTGCTCCCGGACTGTTTTTATTCGCTGTTCCCTCCTACTCCTGGCGTTCAAAAGTATATTTTGAAGATTCCAATACCCCAGGCCTCGAACAGGCTGAATACGGATTACTGAATTTCCGTGGAGGAATTGAACTCGCTGATCAGGGAATAACCATTGCCGTTTACGGAACAAATCTTCTGGAAGAAGAATATATTATAAGCGCCGGGAATACAGGAAGTTTATTTGGCGCTCCAACTCAAATTCCCGGAGCGCCACGGATGCTTGGAACCAAAGTAACGTGGAAATTCAATGGTAAAGAAAAGCCATATTATAAACGCAGCAAATGGAACCGGTAAATTAACCCTAGTCGGTATAAATACGATTTTCCTGCTCTTCAACCCTGATAAAAGTAGTACGTTTGGTTAACTCTTTTAATGTAGATGCCCCAACATAGGTACAGGTACTTCGTACACCGCCTAAAATATCGAGCACGGTATGTTCAACAGGCCCGCGCCACGGAACTTTTACTGTTTTCCCTTCGCTTGCCCGGTAATTGGCAACGCCACCAACGTGTTTATCCATAGCGGTTGCAGAACTCATCCCATAAAACTGGCGATATTTTTTCCCATTTTCTTCTATAACTTCCCCACCACTCTCATCGTGACCGGCAAACATACCGCCCAGCATAACAAAATCGGCGCCACCACCAAAAGCCTTTGATACGTCTCCCGGTGTAGTGCAACCTCCGTCGCTGATAATTTGGCCTCCCAAACCATGGGCAGCATCGGCACATTCAATTACTGCTGATAATTGCGGATAACCAACACCTGTTTTTATACGCGTTGTACACACCGAGCCAGGCCCAATGCCCACCTTAATAATATCCGCACCAGCTAGCAACAGTTCTTCCACCATCTCACCGGTAACCACATTACCAGCCATAATTACTTTATCCGGGTGTCGTTCGCGCGTAGCACTAACATAATGAACAAAATGCTCAGAATATCCATTAGCAACGTCGATACACAAAAACCGTAGTTGTGGATTTTGGTTAAAAATTGCATCAATTCTTTCGGTATCTTTTTCCCCTGTACCAGTGCTTATCGCAATATAGTTTTCAATCCCTTCCGGCGCCTCGGCTAAAAATTGATTCCACTGTTTTACGCTATAGTGCTTGTGGATAGTTGTAAAGAGCTGATGTTTCTGAAGCGCAAGCGCCATTTCAAAAGTTCCGACAGTATCCATATTTGCCGCCATTACAGGTATTCCTGTCCAGCTTTGCCCGGTATGCATCAATTTAAAAGTCCGTTCGAGGCTTACCAACGATCTGCTTTTTAAGGTTGAACGTTTAGGCCTGAACATTACATCTTTAAAACCCAGTTTTATATCGTATTCAATTCTCATTGTGTTATATTTTATTTCCACACAAAAATAAGTATAAAATACGCTTCAGAAAATTGCTCTGTTTTTATGGATTTGTTAGCTAAAACTATTTTGCATCCAAATACTACAATTCCGGAAAATACCTGGATACAATTTTTGCGAAAAGGATTAGGAATGTTGTTTATTTGTTCTTCAGACTGGCTAAAATAACAATAGGATTATCAGTTTCTTTTATTTTATACTTTTTCATAAAATCAGTAACTTCTGTACATTCCAACGCATTTACATAACTGATTAATTGATTGCTCGTGTTACACGAAAGCGGCCAGAAATTTGGTCCGTTAAGGTCATTTATCAGTTTTTCGTCTGAATGCTCATCCGTCAAATTAAAAAAGTCATACGTATTTTTGTCAAAAACTCCACGATGAGTGACATTATTTCCCCTACACATACAAACATAATAAGTAAATAGAAGACTCTTTGTATCAATCAACCTGTTTATCCGCATATTATGCGTTGCAGAAGCAATTTCTTCAAACGATTTTGTATAATCAATTTTATGGAGTCCTAGGTGTAAAAGACCATAAGATTCAATATTTATCGAATCGATATAATAAAGAGTATCATTAAAAGCCTCCTTAAAAGAAGCCGGATGTTCACTTGAAAAATCTGTTAGCACATAATGATTACTAATTAATTTCTTTTCCGATGGATAACGCAAAAAAGGCTGTTGTATTGAATTGACAGAATCGCCTTTTGAATTTAAAACAAGCCAGTTATATAATTTTTCATCCTCTTCAAAAAAAGAATCAGGGATGTAACACGCAAACAAGTCTTTGTTCAAATGTAAAATACAGGAAGCTTGCTTTGCAAGTTTAATATAACGTATAAATTCACCGGTAATTTTATAAAGGGCTATACGCTCCGCATAGTCAACAACAAATACACTGTCTCCACAAACTGTATAATCTATTAAATCATAGTACTCTTTGGGGCCGCGTCCTTGTTTCCCGATCTTATTCAAAAATTTACCGTTCCTTGAGAAAACAAATAATTCCTTGCCTGAATCTTCGGCGAGAACAAATATGAATTCATTGTTTACCTTCATATCCTTTATTTCGGCAATAAGACAATCCGCTCTCGTTTCCAGGGGAATATATTCAATAGAATCGCAAAACAAACTTACTTTTAATTGTTTATTTGAATTTATTCCTTTTTCTATGTCAACTTCGAAGAAACCATTATCTGTTTTGTTTGCGCTGCTGTCAACATTTCGTTTGCAGGAAATTAAAATAAGTAAAAAAATGAGCAGAAGAATAGTTTTCATTAATATGATTAAAGAGAAATACTTAGACTTTAGTACCCGCACTGTTGAGAAGCTAAACAAAAAACATTCGGGGTTATAACGTATTAATTTATTTCAAAATTAGAGTTACTCCATCTTTCTAACATTAATTTCTGCTTTTATTCCCCCTTTGCACATTTCTTCTTTTAACCGATTGATTTTTTCTTCAGAAACATCATGGTAAGCATAAATTTTGGCGGCATATCTGCCTCCCACTCCCGACAACCACTCTTGAGCTTTTGCTGAGACTCCTTCAAGTGAAATTGTATCTTTCAATACTGTTTCAATTTTATCCGGGTAAAGACGTAACAAAAAAGTTGCCTGAGACGGAGGTTTATATGCTTCAATCTTAATGTTGTCTTTGCTTATGCCCGCTTGAACTAAAATCTCTTTTGCACGATTTATTTGTTCCTCCGAAACACTTTTTTTATAAATAATCTTCGCACCGGAACTTCCTTTTGCATTTCTCAATGTTTCTTCTGCACTTTTTCGAATCTCACTTACATCAACATCTCCATCCAATTCAACAAATAAAACCGATATAGAAAGCCCCTCTCCGGAAATTTTCTCAACATGAATATTCTTACGACGGAGTATCAATGATACCTTGCTATAAAGTGATTCCGGAACATAAGCAGAAACAGTCAAGTGAGCTCTGTAATAACTCTTGCTTCTTTTCCCCTTATTTATTTTGTCAAGTTGCTTTTCCCATTCCTCCAGATGACCTTTAAACTCATCAAATGAATTATATTTATAATTTCCAACCGTTATACTTCGGTCGCTATTTATAGTAATACCTATAGGTTTAGGGTCGGGCGACGGTTTTCTCTCGAAAGGCAGCCAGCTAGATGGAGTTGGAGGATGTGGACATTTATAGAAAAACCAAACCGGCGCGACTTCTTCAACCGTTTGTTGTTTTTGTTCGTCAAGCTCCAGGTAGGCTTTGTCAAACAATATCTTTGCTTTTTCATATCTTACTTCCAAACAAGCTTCGCCAATAACCCGAAATGTGCTATTCACCATTTCTGCAGAAGATGCCAAATCATGCTGATAAGAAATAACTCCCCGTGATACTTTTAACTTCCCAAATCCGGGAATTTGCTTTTCAACGTAGTCCGGCCCTTTTTTCCCATCCGGATTTCTACCATACAAAAAATCTTTAACAATTTGTTTTATTTCCGCTTGTTTACGATATTCTCCTTCAATTAAATATTCATTTTTAGCGTTCATTAAAATCTGAAGAATATTATTATCGGTTTTCGGAGTGTCTTCCGGTTTCATTTCGGGCTGAAAAAAACCTTTACCTATATTTTCAGAAGTCCATTTTTCTAAAAACTTTTCCTGTTCATTTTTTTGAAATACAGATGGAATGAGTGCTTCTGTTTTTTGAATTAGTCCGGGCCGCGTAAAAGCCTGCAACAGAAAAACGATGAGAGGAACAAACCCTATTATTTTCAGAGCGTTCCAAGGGGTCGTCTTATTTTTTTTCATCATTTTAATACGTTTTAAAATTGGTTTTTGTGCAAAATGATTTGCCATGGCAAACCGTCTTTCGCCGACAGCTTTTTCAAGGACCAACAATTGGTATTTTTTTGCATCAATGCCTTTATGCAGAACGGCCTGATCGGCCAGGTACTCATGCGTAAGTTTCAATTCGCGGAGCAGTAACCACATAAACGGATTGTACCACTGGAGCAAGGTAAACACCTCAGCCAAAAACAAGTCGATATGGTGTTTCTGCCTGATGTGTTCTGCCTCGTGCGCAATTAAAATTTCTTTATTCGAACGATAATCTTTTTCAGATAAAAAAACACGATTACAAAAAGAAAAAGGCTGAATAATATCTTTGACAACAGCAAGAATAAACTGCGGAAATTCAATTTTTTCAGCATGTTTGTACAATTGCGAAATACGAAGACCCGATATTGCAAATCTCGCCGCCAACAGGAAAATAACCACCAAATAAGAAACCAGCCACAAATTTATCTGAAATCCCGCATTTTGCGATGTTGTATAACTATTTGTCGTGGAATCTGAAAATTCAGTCGATTGAATGGCTGGAACAAATACCTCACGCACAAATTCTACAGGTTTCGCTATTGTTTTGTCAGGGAAAAAAGGCATCTGAATAAAAGGAAGGAGCGCCGAAACAACCATAATTCCAATCAATAAAAACCGGTTTAATCGATGCGTTTTATCGTTGCTCATCACAAGCTTAAACAATACATAAAACAAAGCCAAACTCACCGACGATTTTAAAAGATATGCGAAAAAGGGCGTCATTTCTTTATTTTTTACTGTTTTCTATTTCTTCAATCAACTTCTTTAATTCTTCCAGCGAAAGGTTATCTTCTTCCACCAAAAGCGATACAACATTCTTATACGAATTATTAAAATACTTTTTCACTACGCTTCCCAGCGTTTTTTTGCTATAATCTTCCTTTGAAATTGCGGCAAAATAGCGGTGCGTGTTTCCAAACTGCTCATGATCAATAAACCCTTTTTCCTCCAAACCGCGAACAATGGTTGAAAGTGTGTTGTAATGTAATTTCCGGTCGGCATAAATTTCCTTTAAATCTTTTACGAACATCGGGCCTTTCTCCCAGAAATAATTCATAATCTCCTCTTCCTTTTGTGTCAACTTTTTCATTTTCCAGAATTTAGATTTTGAGTACTTTCTAACAAAATTCTCCGAACTATAAAACAAATATAACTATATTTAATAGTTACACAACTATGAATCATAGTTATTTTACTAAAAACAATAGTTATATTACATGAACCTCGTTTTTTATTTGATTATGGAAATTAGAAAACACAATACACCTAAAGGCTACAACAAGAATAACAACTTAACGACAAAAGAGAAACAAGAATTCAGACGTGTGGAATTCCTGTAAAAGAACTACTAATTTGTACCATTTTCTGCGAAACAAAAAAGGCACCCAACGCTCGGATGCCTTAACTAATTTTTTATTTTTCTGATGATTTATCGATCTAAAAATTGAGTACTTCTTTCAGGTTTTTGTAACCCGTTTTGCTCACTTTCAGTTTTGTTTTATCATGGAGGATAACAATATACGACTCTTTTTCGTATTGCTGTATTTCATTGATTTCATCGACCTTAACAATATAGGAACGATGAATACGAATAAAGTCTTTCGGATTAAGGGCGCTTTCAAAATATTTCATTGTTTTTTGTTTCATGTACCGCCCCTCCGTGGTATAAATCATTACATAATCGTCCATCGACTCGATATAACGAACCTGATCAACCGGTGAAATATGAATTTTGTGGCGATCCTTTACTACAATCCGATCCAAATATTCTTCTTTTGGAAAATCGCTTATCTTATCAACCACGTCAGAACTTGTTCCTTCTTTTTGGATACGCTCCACCACTTTGTCGACTGCTTCAACCAAGCGATCTTTTGAGTATGGCTTTAAAAGATAATCAGCCGCATTATATTCAAATGCTTTGAGTGCATATTGATCATACGCTGTTGCAAAAATAATGTGAGGTTTGTGTTCCAATAATTCCAACATCTCGAAACCAGTAATTTTGGGCATCTGAATATCAAGAAAAACCAAATCGGGCTGTAGTTCATTAATTACTTTTACCCCTTCAAAACCATTCTCGCATTCACCAATTATTTCGATGTTATCAATTGAATTTAAAAACGACTTCAGCAAATTCCGCGCTAATTCTTCGTCTTCTACAATTACTGTTCTGAGTATGTCAACCATAGCTATTATTTTTGAGGTATAGTCAAAGTTACTTTAAATTCTTTTTTGTTATCTGATATTTTTAACAATCCCGGATTTCCATATATAATTTGGAGGCGTTCTCGAATATTTCTTAACCCGATTCCTTCTCCTTTTTTACTTAATACATTGGGGTCATATGTATTGCTTATTATCACCTCCAGCCCGTTTTCCGTCATTGTCCCAATTGTTTTAACGTCTACAGGTTCGGTTGCTTCGTAAACGCCATATTTAATTGCATTTTCATACAGCGGCTGTAAAATCATATTGGGAATTTCTGCATTTTGTGATTTTTCATCCACGTCGAAAGACGGATTTAATTTTTTCCCAAATCTTACTTTTTCAATATGTAAATATAATTTGTTGTTTTCCAGTTCCTGTTTAAATGTAACCTTCTCATTTTGATCGTGTTTTAAAGAGTACCTCATCAACTGTGATAAATTTATAACCATTTCCTGCGCCTTCCCCGGGTCAGTCATGGTTAACGAAGAAATACTATTTAAGCTGTTAAATAAGAAATGAGGATTTATTTGCGATTTTAGCGCATGGAGCTCGGCTTCTTTTACCAGTGCTTTCAATTTTCCTTCGCTTCGGAGTTTTTCTTTAAAACCATTATAATAATTTACAGCATAGAAAAACACAACATAAATAGTATAAAGAGCATATCCTCCAAAAATGCCATTGGCAATTCTATTGGTTTCAAACCACTTGGCGGGGTCGGGATAAAACAATTTAATCATAACAACCCCAAAATAAAGCCAAATAAAAATAATGATAGAAGCAGCAATTAAGTGAGCAAAAATAACCCTCCAGAAACTATTATTTTCTAGGGTACTGAACTTTATTACGTACCAGATTGCCGTGCCAATAACAGCAAAAGAAAGCATAAATGCACTAACCTGAACGATAGCTGCAACAGCGTTCAGGTTGTTGCTCAAAATTAATATAAGGATATTTGCAGTAACTGCTACAATCCAAAAAAGGCCGTAGTAGATTGCAATTCGAGGGTTAGTTATAAACGGATGCCGGAAGTCCATTTTTATTAATAGTGTTTAATTTCAACACCGCCAAAAGCGGTAAATCCTCTTACAACAAGGGTTTTTGAAGGATCTGAATTCACCTGATGTGGCGAAGCCCCACGCTTATCTGAAAATCCTCCGAACACTGCTGTTACTTCATTCTTCACGGTCCAATCGGGTGGAACTTTAAATCCACAACCGCCAAAAATTGAAACAGAATCGATAACAGCTCCGTTGGAAGAAAGAAGTGCCTTTCTCAAATCATACTCTGCTCCACCAAAAATAGTTGTGATCTTTCCTCCATAAAAATTCAGCGAATTGATAAAAACTTCTCTCCCGCCAAAAACAACAAAATCATCAAAATAATCCATTCCGTGTTTCCCTGTGTCCTGAAAGTTTGGATGATCTTTTTTTCGGTGAGTAACAAGCAAGATCACACCCAATCCGATAATCAACAATGGCCATCCAATTTGCCTCACTTCATAGGGAATTGTCACAATCTCGGGTACAAGAAAAAAACCTCCAATAACAATTAAAACAGTTCCGGTTGTTCTGTTACCTCCGATTAGAGAAAACACGCCAATACCAATCAACAGCATTTGCCATGAGATTAGAATATCATTCCAAATATCAGGAATCAAATCTAACCGTTCCAAAATCCAGAAAGCTCCAATTGCAATTAAGAATAGTCCGAAATATATTCTTTTTTCCGATGGGTTATGATGTTCCATTTTTTCTCGTTTACTGTTTCAAATATACTTTTCTTACCACACTAATCATTAAAAAACTTTTGTAAAGTTCTGTTCAATATATTGTAACATTCTTTTCAAATTCTTTTTATAACCATTGCCAACCCAATTCCAATTAAAAGGACAGGAAAGAGCAATGAAAAGGTCAACCCTGGAAATGAAAAAATTCTGGGGAGGATAAATACTCCGCCAATGACAATTAAAATAATCCCCATTGAGCGTTTTCCTGCCAATAGAATCAATCCTACAATTATCAGAATCATTTGCCAGGAAAAGAGGAAATGTCCCCATCCATGAAAGAACTGGCGAACAGGATAGAAAATTCCGTACCAGTTGATATCTGGCAGATTAATGTAAAATCCCAATTTTCGGAGAATCCACAATACTCCTATTCCAATTAAAACAAAAGCTAAAACGATTCTTGAATTATCTTTTTGCGGTTTATTTTCCATTTCTCGGTATTTTAACAAATTACGAAACAAATGTAAAATTCCAGTTAACACAAGTCACTTAACATTCGGTTAATACAGGTAATGAATCGGTAAAAAGAAATATTCTCCGTCGTACAACAAAAAAGCGGATTTAAAATCCGCTTCCTGTATTATTTATTTTGGGCTTTTGCCCACGAGTCTCTTAAAGGTACCGTTCGGTTAAAAACGGGTAATTCTGGTGTTGAATCGTAATCGAGATTAAAATATCCCAATCGTTCAAACTGAAAATGATCCAATGGTTTCGAATCTTTCACAAATGGCTCCAGGTAACATTCCTTCAAAACTTGCAAAGAATCAGGATTCATGAATTCTTTGAAATCCACATCCTTATGGCCATCTGGTTCTTCGTCGGTAAATAAACGGTCATATAATCTTACTTCCGATTTCACTGCATGTTTCGCAGAAACCCAGTGTAGCGTTGCTTTTACTTTTCGGCCGTCGGGGGAATTTCCTCCTTTTGATGCCGGGTCGTAAGTACAATGCAATTCGGTTATTTCACCATTTTCATCTTTAACTACTTTCGTACAGATGATAAAATAGGCATACCGCAACCGAACTTCACGTCCCGGTGCCAAACGGAAAAACTTTCGGGGTGGTTCTTCCATAAAATCATCTCGTTCAATATAAATCTCGCGAGAGAATGGCACTTTGCGTGTTCCCATTCCCGGGTCTTCCGGATTATTTATAGCTTCCAATTCTTCCGATTCATTTTCCGGATAATTGGTAATTACCACTTTTAAGGGATTCAAAACTCCCATTACACGCTGTGCTGTTTTATTCAGGTGCTCGCGCACGCTGTATTCCAAAAGCGAAACATCAATTGTCCCGTCAACTTTAGTTACACCAATCCTGTCAGAAAAATTACGAATCGATTCCGGACTATACCCTCTTCTTCTGAAACCGGAAATAGTGGGCATTCTTGGGTCGTCCCAACCATTTACATGTTTATCCTTTACCAGTTCGAGCAATTTCCGTTTACTCATAACCGTATAAGTCAAATTCAATCGTGCAAACTCAATCTGCCGCGGGCGGTAATCTGTTTCCTGCAACTGATCAATAAACCAATCATAAAGCGGGCGGTGAACTTCAAATTCAAGCGTACAAATAGAATGTGTAATTCCCTCCCAGTAATCGCATTGCCCATGTGCAAAATCGTACATTGGGTACACTTTCCATTTATCGCCGGTGCGGTGGTGGCGCGCTTTCATAATCCGATAAATAATCGGATCACGCATATGCATATTCGGAGAAGACATATTTATTTTTGCTCTCAATACACGTGAACCTTCGTCAAATTCACCAGCGGTCATCCGCATAAACACATCCAGATTTTCTTCTGCCGAACGGTTACGGAACGGACTTTCAATTCCGGGCCGGGTTGGAGTTCCCTTCTGACTGCTAATGGTTTCAGAATCCTGATCATCAACATAGGCTTTTCCCTCTTTTATTAACTGAATAGCAAACCCATGCAGCTTTTCAAAATAATCGGAAGCATAAAACAACCGATCATCCCAATCGAAGCCAAGCCAGCGCACATCTTCTTTTATTGATTCAACATACTCTGTTTCTTCCTTTGAAGGATTGGTGTCATCGAAACGAAGATTACATTTCCCGTCATATTTTTCGGCGATTCCAAAATTAAGACAAATTGATTTTGCATGCCCAATATGCAGATAACCATTTGGTTCCGGGGGGAAACGAGTATGCACACGTTTATTGTTCTTCCCGTTTCTTAAATCTTCATCAACCTGAAGATGAATAAAATTTGCTTTTTTAGGTTGTTCGTTCGAACCAGAATTATCCACCATTTTTTCTAATTATACTTTAATTGTTAACGCAAATGTAAAAAATGATCCGCGAGTTTAATTAATCATTGTTCGAATAATTATGAATGGTCATTAATTTTTAATTTCGCAAGAAAAAGAAAATGGGATTGATTGAGATAGAAGGAATGCAATTTTACGCGTTTCACGGTCATTTTGATACAGAGCGGATTGTAGGAAATAAATTTCAGGTTGATATTCACTTTGAAGCCGATTGTTCAAAGGCTGCTTTTTCTGATAATTTGAACGATACAATAAACTACCAGGAAGTTTACAACATCATAAAAAAAGTAATGCAAAAACCTTCCTTACTTTTAGAACATGTTACACAACGAATTTTAGATTCATTATCTTATGCATTCCCCCAAATGATCAACATAAAAGTAAAAGTCTCAAAATTAAATCCTCCGATGGGTGGCGAAATTGAAAAAGTAAGTGTTACACTTTCACAATAATCTGCATAACATTATCATTTCCAGAAAATAATTCGTTAACCTGACATTGGTCAAATTTTTCAAACTTTTAATTCGTAAATTCGAAATAAATTTAAAAGCTTTTGAAAAATGTTTTTTAATGTTAACAAACTAAATGAGGGAAAAGGGAGAAATAGTTTCTCAAACTTACTCAGCGAAGGTAAAAATCCTAAAATTAGTTTTGATTCCTGTTCCGGAAACTGGCAGGAAAAAGCTACCCGCAACCTTACAAACCGAAGCTGGGAAAAGCTGAGGAAATAAAATCTCACCTTACATATTGCCGGAAATACATTTTTTTTTAGATTTGCAGTCCGAAATGAAACATGGTTCCTTGGCCGAGTGGCTAGGCAGCGGTCTGCAAAACCGTGTACGGCGGTTCGACTCCGCCAGGAACCTCGAGAGCGTATCCTGTTACTGGATGCGCTTTTTTTATAAAAAGAAATATTTTCATTTACCCCAAAACAAACTTTTGCCATATTTGTATCCGAAAAATTACTTTATCAGGTGAAAATTTTACGCATCATTTTCCTGTCCCCTCTTGCACTTCTGCGATTGATTTTTGTTCTTTTCATATCTGGTTATGTCGTCGTAGTCGGTTGGTTTTGGCTCAGGTTATTTGGTTTTAACAAGCGTCTTCAACAATGGGTTATGGGAACTTGGGGAAGAAGTATTACCTTTTTTCTTGGAATCAAAATTGACAGAAATGAGCTTCCAAAAACCAATAACTTTATTTTAATGCCGAATCACCGAAGTTATCTCGATATTTTTATTGTTGCCGGTCTTACACCATCAGCAATGGTAGGAAAAGCAGAAATTAAAAAATGGCCTTTTGGAAAACTGGGGGCCAAGGTAACCAACTCAATCCTTGTTAACCGGACAGAAATGAAAAGTATGTTGGAAACCCTTCGCAAAATAAAAGCATCGGTAAACCAAAACATTCCGGTTACTCTTTTCCCTGAAGGGACTACATATAAAGGCCCGTTTACGAAACCTTTTAAGAATGGCAGTTTTAAAATTGCTTCAGATACAGGCATTCAGGTTATTCCAATGGCAATTCAATATAAAGATGAAAACGATGCATGGGTTGGCAATGATACATTCTTAGGTCATTTCTTCCGACAAATGGGGAAACCGTTTTCCAAAGTATTTATTCGATACGGAGCTCCCGTAAGTAATTCTGATTATAAAGTTTTACAGTCAAATATAAAATCGCAAATTGACGGAATGCTGGAGGAGTTAAACAGAGAATTATCAAACTGATTTGTCGCGCTTCTTTTTAAACCAATAATAAACCGGCACACCGGAAAGTGCGGTTAATACTGCAATTGTAGATTCTATCGGTTTTTCAAAATAAGCCAATACCAACATTAAAACTCCGGTAACAATATAAAAAATATGAACTACCGGATATCCAGGTAACTTTAGTTTGCTTTCCCCTTTTGCCCGTAATTTAAAAACACCCAAAACAGCCATAATCGGGAAAATACCCAACGAAAAACCCATGTAAACCAAAATCTGCTCAAAAGTTCCGGATAACGCTAAAATGATTGAAATACCACTTTGAAGTAAAATGGCGAGGTGTGGAACTTTAAACCGGGGATGTATTTGGGATACGGAATCAAAAAAATAACCTTCTTTTGCCATTGAATAATATACCCGTGGTCCGAGCAAAATAAACGCGCTCAATGAAGAAAAAAGTGCAAAAGAGATTAAAAGTGAAATAATCATTTCCGCAGTTTTACCAAATGCCAGTCCGGCAGCAAGGCCACCAATTTCCGGTTCATTTACCATACTTCCGGGGGGAACAGCATACACAAAAAATAAATTCAGTAACAAATACAGCACAACAACAATAACTGTTGATATTAAAAGTGACTTAGGAATAACTTTTTGCGGATTTCTAATTTCAGAACCAATATATGTTGCTGAGTTCCAACCACTATAGGCAAACATAACAAACATTAAAGACAAACCAATTGATTTCCAGCCTCCAAAATCAAATTGGAATGTTTTTGATTGGCCAATATTTTGAAAACTCCCTTTACCAAAAGCAAGGCCGGCAATTATTAATCCAACAACAAGCACAACCTTCATAACAGTAAGCCAATTTTGTACTTTGGCTCCGAGTACTATTCCCCTGTAATGAACAACAGTGAAAACAATGATTATAATTATGGCAAGCATACGATTAAACATATCCTCGCTAAATAAATTTTCCATTTGAAGCCAGTTCTGAAACTGCGGGAAAGCCCATGTAAAATAGCTAGAGAAACCAATGGCTGATGCAGCAATGGGAGCAGAAAAACCAACAATTAATGATAACCAGCCGCTTAAAAACCCTGGAAGGGGATGAAATAATTTAGTAATAAAAATATACTCACCACCAGCCTCAGGGAAAGTAGCCCCCAGTTCTCCAAAAGCCAAGGCACCGCAAAGCGATATTATTCCTCCCAAAAGCCACAAAGACATCATAATCAAAGGATTACCAAGATACCCCATCAAATATCCGGTAGTGGTAAAAATACCGGCACCTATAATATTGGCAACAACAATATTTACTACCGGAAACAGTCCAAGTTTTCTTTGAAGCTCATAAGGAATTTTCAACGTATTTATTTTTCCTTCATTTTATAACTAATAGAAATCCCCGCCCGGCTATCTTCGGAGAACGTAGTTCTGTAATTACCAAGGCTTTCAATATATTCCAGAAACTCCCGAATTCCACGCGAACGTTGAGTAGTATTATGGGCAGTGAAACATCCGCCTACTTTTATTTTGGGATCCATGGCGGCAAAATAATTTTTGTACCAGTATTTATCGGCATCGCTGAATACAAAATCATACTTTCCCGGAAGTTCAGGTACCAATCCATGGGCATCTCCCAAACGAGCGTCAATATAATCAGAAACGCCTGCTTTTTTAAAATTTGATTTTGCCTGCAAATAACGTTTCTTATCTATCTCTATCGTAATTAACTTGCCCCCTGTTTTACTGAGTGCCCATGCAATCCAAATGGCAGAATGTCCGGTTGATGTTCCAATTTCAACTGCGTTTTTATAATTATTTTCAACAATAATATCGTAAAGAATTTTACCATCGGAAAGTGGCACATTCATGTCTCGCCAGTTATGAGCATTATCCACCAAAAAAGTTTTTACTTTCTCATCCAATTCATTCTCCACCTCCGGATATTGAGCTTTTAGGCCAAGCGTCACAATAAAAAAGACTGAAAACAACAAGAACTTTATCTTCATAAATAAGCTTTTAAGTATGCTGCTAAAGTTATAATAAAATACTTAAAACGCCTTGAATTTTTTAATCCACCCATTACTATTCCGTTGGAGTGAATCAATTTCTCCCGGACCGACAACAACAAAACCCCCATCAGAACTATTTATTATTTCTACAGCCTTGTCATTTTCAAAATTATAGGGAAAAACAGTTTCTGTAATTACTGAACCTTTCTCATCGGCAAGCAAAAGCCAGGTTCCCACCCTTCCCATAAAAGAAGTTTCTTTTTTGCCTGCTATCAACATTTTTCCATCGGGGCGAACAACAATTGCATTCCCTCCTTCCGAACCTTCACTGTCAATATTCCTCGACCAAATCATGTTTCCATCCGGCGATATTTTGCACAAAAACAAATCATAATCGAAAATCGGATTTTCTGAATTAATATTATTCATACAGGTGCCATACCAACCTACCACCATAAAATTATTATCCGGACTACAGCAAACACATTCAGGCCATACATTTATATTCGGAGATAAAAACTGCTTGTCCCAAAGCTTATCTCCTTCTTTATTAAAACGAAGTAAATACAAATCGGCATCCTGCAAGGTAGTTTCCACAATACGCCCGGCCACAACAAAACCACCATCCGGCAATTTTCTCATTGTTTCAGCTCTCGCATTTCCTTTCTCTCCAAATGTTTTCTCCCATAACAATTCACATTCATTGCTAAATTGGGCGACCCAAATTTCTTCTGAACTTTCAGACAAATTTCGAGTACCACTGGTAACAAAGGAACCATCCTCCATTGCAATTATATTTTTAACTACAGTACTTTCTTCAAAATCAATGTTTCTTTTCCAAATTTCACTGCCTCCGGAACCAACTTTCAATAGTAAAATATGATTAACCGAATCCGGTTTTACAGACCTTCCCGCAATGATGTAATCACCATTAGGAAACTGAGATACACATGAAGAAAAATCATTCCACTCTGTTCCAAAAGATTTATCTATATCTACGACACCATCCGGTGAAAAACGAACCATCCAAAAATCAAAATTATTTTCGTTACTCGATTGAACAGACCCAACAACCGTAAAACCTCCGTCTCTATCTTCAATTATGTAATCAAAGGCATCAGCACCTGATTTTCCAAGTTTTTTTTCCCACTCAACATCAAGTGATTGACAAATCACTTCGACGCAGGAAAAACTAAACAAAATTAAAACACCAATAAATTTTAAGTACATGGCTGTTGAATTTTGATTAAAGTTTTGACTTATATACGTGTTATCAATTTGATTAGTTCTGAATTTGTAAACGAACCTTTTAACAACATATGTTAAAATTCGCCCCTAACAGGCACAAAATCATGACATTTATCATGAATGAATCCTTTAAAATTCCCAAAATGAACAAGAACCTCTGAAAACGTTAAAAAAAATTAAGTAGGTATCGTTTGTTTTCAAAATTTATTTACTTTTGAACCGCATTTGGGATTCATCCCATATTGTGTGTTTGGGGGTTAACATTTAGGAAGGAGGCTGATGAGCCTCCTTCTTTCTTTTTATAACAAATCCCTCTCTTAATTTTTTACCCACAGATATGTAAAAAATAACAAGGACGGAGATATAACCAGGTAAACCCGTTTTATTGTATAAATGATTTTAAAAGATTATTTCAGCAGGAATGGATAACTCGTTATAAACGGAAAATTTCTGCTGTAAATCCTTGGACAAAAGAAAAGGAGAATATTAAAAACATATTCTTAGTAGAAAAATTGCTCCACATGCTTCTGCAATTTTCAGGCTGAAAAGTAAGAGACATAAAAATCGGCTTAACAAATCAATAAAAAAAAGGACAAACATTATTTTGTTTATCCTTTTTTAGCAATAATTAATCAAGTATCGAAATTAGCACTAATTTTTTTCTGCCCATGCCGTAAACATCCAATAATATTTTTCGGTCTGTTTAACAATACTATTTAATAAATCGATGGTTGAAACATCGCCACTCTCGTTGGCCAAATCCAGTACATTAATCATTTGAGAAAGTAGAATCTCAAAATCGGTTAAAATACTATCAACCATATTGTCTGGGCCAAGTCCGCGTTCCGGTTCCGAAATCTTTGAAAATTTCAGATACTCATCCAGCCTAGCCATTGGTTTTTCGCCAAACACACGAACACGTTCCGCTAAATCATCGATATTTACTTTTGAAAAATTATACAACTCTTCAAATTTCTCGTGCAAGTCAAAAAAATCTTTCCCGGTTATGTTCCAATGAAAATTACGCAACTTCTGATAATGCACGTGGTAACTTGCAATAA
This sequence comes from uncultured Draconibacterium sp., assembly GCA_963677235.2. Lineage (GTDB taxonomy): Bacteria > Bacteroidota > Bacteroidia > Bacteroidales > Prolixibacteraceae > Draconibacterium. The sequence goes on from CAXXPP010000003.1 coordinate 271,474, forward strand.
GCAAGTTTATTTCTTTAGTCAATTCTGTTGTATCTTTATTTGCAAATCCTAAATTCTGAAATGTTCTTTCTTTCGTTCTCATATTTTCTGTTTTATTGTTCAATCCTATTCAAATTATTTTTCATGATAAACCAGAACCGGTTTATTAAAATGTGTCAGAACATTTTTTACTTCACTCGATGAAAACACTTGTTCAAAAAAACCCTTTTTCTCATGCATTAACACAAGTAAATCGGTTTTATTGGCCGATGAATACTCTTCAATTCCTTTTTTCACATCTTTTCTGGTTTCCAAAGCAAAATTAAAATTATCAAAATCAACCTCTTCCTTTACAATTTCGCCAAAACCTCTCCATTTCATTTTCTCATTAAAATCAACTTCTTTTTCGTTATGCAAAATAGTAACGGTTGCATGTTCTGCTTCTTTCAAAAAATCACACAAATGAGTTAGTGAATTAATATCTTCAGGATTGTAATCGCTGGCATACACCACATTTTTAAGCATCACTTGCGGAGTATTTTCAGGAATTACAAAAACCGGGCATTTTACATGCTCAATTATATTCGGATAACTAATTATTCCACCTGATAACTCGGCATAACTCTGATTATTACTCACCAGTAACATCAAATCCTTATCTTTTTTGAATTCCTCATCCACAAGGTCAATCCGGTTCAATTCTGAGGTACTCACTTCATATGGAATTTTCACCAAATTATGTTTTAAATATTCTTCTGCCAACGACCTGATTTTGGCCTCGGCAACGCCAAATTCTTCTCTTGCTTTTTTTTCAGCATATACTACACCAGCATTCATAGATGCAGTTGCTCCACCCATATATGCCTGGCTCATCCATTGAAAATCGAAAACATACTTAATTTTCAGTTTCCGATTGAAACGGTTGCTAAATGAGAAAGCAAACGACAACAAACTTTCTATGTTTTTATATGAATCCAGCAATAATAAATTCGTTTTCATGACTCTTTCTTTTTAAAAATTCTATTTTGGTTTATCGTGTGCTTTCCGGGCATTTTTATCCGGGAGTTAATTGGCTGCGGCCTTAGCTTTACTTGCTGTAGCATTCACTTTTTCTGCGGCTTTGTCTCTTTTTCCTTTCATTTCATTTACCGCATCGTTTACCGAATCCTTCAAATCATCCACTTTTTTTCCTAATGTATCGGTAATATCACTGGATACATTTTTTACTTTCTTAGAAATTTTTTTCCTTGTTTTAGAACCTTTCTCAGGTGCTATCAACATTCCTGTTATTGCTCCGGTTGCTGCTCCTGCAACAAATCCAAGCAATGCGTTTCTTGTTGCTTTTCCCATGATCTTTTAAATTTTAATTGTTAATAATCTATTGTACATATCCTTAAACTCCAGCCTTTATATTCCCGGCTGTGCGGTTCATTTTCTTTATATCGTTCTTTTTCTGAATCCAACCTTTGTCCATAGCCTGAATTCTGCTTTTTAGGGTATTTTTATCATTTCCTAAATACACTTTTGAGTTCACTTCAAAATACAAGTTCGTTTTTCGTTTTTTTAATCCATTCATATAAAAAATGTTTTAAGTATCTGTATCTATTTTAATGAAAAAAGTATTCCAGTTATACCATCCGAAATCAACACCTCCACTAATCACTGAGAATCAAAGCTATACAAATACGCCATCATTACACATTATTATTCTCAGTGTGGACAAATCTCTACACCATGGGGAACTATAGAAAATACAAATTCATAATAAACATTACATTGTGTTAAAAAAATAGGAGAAACAGAACAGAGAAATTATAAGATGGCTTTTACCAAATCACAATAAAAATTAAATATTGATCCACATCTCACTATTTATACTCCTCCAATCTCGTTCCGTTCAGAACAAAGATTTATTTATTGAAAGCCTGTAAACTCTTCTTTCAGAAACTATATTTTTAAACGGATCATGAATTTTGTTTTACAGGAGATACGATTGGACTTCCAGGCTATTTATCAGAAAAACAAATACATGTGCCTGCAAAATAGATTACAATTTGTATCTTCAACTGACGGATAGTGCAGGCAATGTTACGGCACAAGAACTTTTCCGATTCGTTAAAATCCTACCCCAACGATTTAACGCTTAACAGTCACAAATAAAAAGAAGGGAACTACTTATTTCGCACTTAAACCGATTTATTAGCTTCCTTAGTAACGAAATAATTTTTTCAACCCAATTAGGATAAGCCTTTTTACCTGCAACAATATTTTCAACTGCATAATTTTAGTTGAAGGAATTACCTAAAAATGAACAGTTTGCATGCGCAACAACATTTAAAGTTTATCAAGATAAAAATTTGTCCAATGAAAGCTCAAACCTGTTAACTCAAAAACAATAGTTGTTTACAGATGAAACTGTCCAACAGACGGAAAACAAAATAAGTATCACTATTTTTGTAAAAAACTAGCTGTTACCGGAAACCAGAAAACAACAAAATGAAAAAAATAATAACCTTACTATTTGTTTTGGCGCAGACAATTAATTTGTTCGGACAAAATCACAGAATATCGGATAAACTAGTCATAACCCAGCTCACCGATAAAACTTATATTCATACGTGTAATAATGGAAACGGAATTATTTTTATCAGCAACAACCAGGCTCTGATTATATCAACACCTGATTCTGACATAGAAACGCAAAACCTGATTGATTGGGTGACGAATGAAAAAAAATCGCAAATAGTAGCTTATGTAGCGGATCGATGGCATCCGGACGCCATGGAAGGATTGGATGTTGTACAGCAAAACGGAATTAAAACTTATGCCTGCGAACTAACCCGGCAAATTGCCAAAACCAAAGGATTGCCAGTAGCTGAATTTGGCTTCTATCCCAAAATAGAAATTCAGGTTGGAACCGAAAAAGTGGTATGTAATTATTTGGGAGAAGCACATACAAAGGATGGGATTGTAGCATGGATTCCCTGTGAGCAGATACTTTTCGGAGGCAATGAAATACGAAATTTTAACGGCTGGATTGGCAATATTGGCGATGCCTGTCTGGGCAAATGGTCAGAAACAGCTGAAAAAATCAGAAATGAATACGGTTCTGCCCAAATTGTCGTTCCCGGCCACGGCGAATACGGAGGTCCAGAGTTAATCGATTATACAATAAAACTTTATGAAACGTGCAAAACAGAAACAGGCGTAAACAATAAAAATATTCCTCTTCAAACTATTAAGGATGTTTTTTACGTCAAAGCTGAATCAGACATAACCAATGGTGAAAAAAGAATTTTAAAAAATGCTGTTGTTGTAGTCCGGGATTCTGCAAAATATGTAAAAATTGAATCACCCGAAATTGTTTCTCGACCAGATATGAGCAGGCTTAGTTCTGAACTTGGAAGACTGAAAATTTATGATAAGAACCAAGATAGTGTAACGTTACGAATAGATGTAAATTTCAAAAATCTAAACATTTATAAACTGGATGACTATGTCGGACTGGTAGTGATATTAAGAGAGATAACGGATAACAACCAATAACAATCAGATTCTGACTATTTCAACATTAAATTAAAAGCGTCTCACGCTATTTGGGATCCTGTTTTATTTGGAGTTGAGGATATTGACAAAAAAGCCTGAAACCAATTGATTTCAAGCTTTTTCGTTAAATTCACTATCCAAAAGTGAGCCACTCACGGGACTCGAACCCGCGACCTGCTCATTACGAATGAGCTGCTCTACCAACTGAGCTAAAGTGGCCTTACTTATATTTCACAATCTGGTCTGTGCATTTTTAACCATCGTTTGCCAAACCTGATGTTGTTCTTTTAATGCTGCAACCTTATTTTCCGGGTCTGTTCTGCATTCCAGTAAAATCCATCCCGGGTAATCAATTTCCACAAACATATCCATCAACTTCTGATATGGGTAATCACTTACATTTAATTCGCGAACGTGGCATGTATCACCAAACTTATCTTTTACAAGATTAAAATTGTATTCCAACCCTTTCCCGTCTAAATCCTGCTCATTACAATTCCAGCAAACTGTTGAACCTTTATTTTCAACATAATCCATAATTGCCTTTATATTTGGCAACTCCTGTGTTTCGTTCCCATGAACTTCCAGCCGGATTTGCTGTCCCATATCGAGTGCAAATTTACCCAATTCATTTAAAGATTTTCCGATTTGCTCCAAAGTTTTTTCATGAGAAATTCCCTCATGAAACTGGTTGGGTTTTACCTTCACTCCACTCCCACCAATATCTTTACTAAGTTGTAACCACTTTTTTGTTACTTCAATCGATTCTTTTAATCTTTCCCGGTCAGGCCAGTCATACTGTTCATTGGTTCCCATGCCCAAAATTTCTACCGGACTATCGGCGAATTGCTTTTTAACTCTTGCTCTTTCTGCAGGAGCTAAATCCAGTGTTACACCGTGAGCATGTTCAACACGAAGTTCTACTCCAAGTACTTTTGTTTCTGTACAATTTTGTATAATCGTGGGGATATCCCAGTCTTTTGCCCAAAGGTAGGTTACCAACCCGAGCTTCATTTTCGCCCCTTTAGTATTACCTCCTGATGCCAATAAACTTCCGGGCAATGCTGACGCTCCAACCAGTAACGACAGATTCCTTATAAACTCTTTTCTATTCAGATAATGATACATAATGTTAGATTTAGTTGTTAAAAGTTATTAAAGATATGATTCTCTAATAAACTCTACAATATTGAATTTATGAAATATGGTTAGAATTTCTACTTTTGTGCCGGAATAAATACAAAAAAAGATGAAAGAAGCAGAGATTCATACGTCAAAGGGAGTTATGAAAGTAAAATTCTTTGAGGAAGATGCGCCTGGTACTGTGGCCAACTTTATAAAACTTTCTAAAGAAGGATTTTACGATGGGTTAAATTTTCACCGCGTGATACCCAATTTTGTAATCCAGGGTGGATGCCCCGATGGCACAGGTGCTGGTGGCCCCGGATATTCAATAAAATGCGAACTCGACGGAAACAACCAGTATCATGATAAAGGTGTACTGTCGATGGCGCATGCAGGAAGAGACACCGGTGGTTCGCAATTTTTCATTTGCCACAACCGTGAAAATACCAAACACCTCGACAGGCACCACACTTGCTTTGGAAAAGTTTATGAAGGACTCGATGTAATCGACCAAATCAGACAGGGCGATGAAATTGAAAAGATTGAAATTATCGAAAAATAATATCGATATTTTGACAATATGAAAGGGATTTGCAATCATGCAAATCCCTTTTTGTTTTCTCAAAAATCATTATCAAATTAAAATTGTAACTTCCCTGCGGTTATACGGTTTTAGATGATTCGAGAGTTTACTTACAATTTTGAAGAGCTTTCACTTCAACAGGGAGAGGTTGAAGAATTTATTGATTTTGAAAAAGGTCATGCCCCTGATCCGTTTCCTGAACTTATTATATCAGGATTATCAAAAGCCTCCGAATTGAGCGAAATAAAGGGAGGTTTTCGAATCATATCTTCTGTCTTTACTGACAAAATAAATAGCACGATAAAAACCGAAAATATAGTATTTCATCCTGGTAAAATTATAAGCTCCCGCTTACTTCATGCAAGCTCTGTGGCATTATTTGTTTGCACCTCCGGGAATCCAATCTCGGATTATTCAAAAAGAATTTCTCTGAAAGGAGATACACTAACCGGATACATTTTTGATGTAATAGGGTCACTGATTGTAGAAAAGGCTATAGATAAAATGCAGGAATGGCTAAAAAACGAGATGATGCTTCAGAAATTAAATATCTCAGACAGGTTTTCTCCAGGTTACTGTAATTGGGATGTTGCTGAACAACAAAAATTATTTTCGTTGTTGCCGCCCAACTTTTGTGGTGTCTCTCTTTCTTCTTCATCGTTGATGCACCCTATAAAATCGGTTAGCGGAATAATCGGTATCGGCCAAAAATTAAAACAGAAAGGCTATCAATGTAATTGGTGTAACGATTTAGATTGTTTCTATGGAAAAATTAAGCGTCAAAAAAAACCTTTAAAAAAATCAGAATAACTGTTGGAAATATCAATTCTTACCTATTTATTTGTTGTAGATATTTAAATTTAAACAATAGAGCTTATACGTTTTGTATTCATTTTGAAACGAGGCAAAAAACATTAGTAAAATACTAAATTACAACAACTTAATAAAACAGAAATGGCACCTGTTAATAAACCCAGAGTAATTAAAGATTACAACAAGTTAGACAAGGCTTTGCAAGAGCAGATTAAATTGGTTTATGCTGATGGATTTGCCGAAAATCTAATTCACTTTTTTGATAAGAATGGAATTAAAGTAACTGCCCTTCCTTTTGAAACCGAAGATAAATATTATATGCTTCGGATGACCGAAAATGAAGCGGTCCAGATTGTAGATGAAGATGACGACTATGATGATGACGGATTCTTAAAAGACGATGTCAAACAGGATTACGAAGACAAATATGCAGATCTGGATCATGTGGCGGATCAAATTGCAGAAGACGACGATGACTAAAAAAATAAAGGAAGAGCTTATCTAAATAAGCTCTTCCTTAAGTTTCAAATCAAAAAATTATGTATTCACGTTAACCTATTTTGCCGGAATATATTATTGCAGTAATTTTTTTACATTATCTGCTATTTTTTTTCCATCGGCTTTGCCTGCCAATTCTTTGCTGGCCAGTCCCATCACTTTCCCCATATCTTTAATAGAAGAAGCCCCGGTTTTCTCAATAATCGATTTAATAACAGCTGTTAATTCCTCGTCACTCATTTTTGCCGGGAGGTAACTTTCATACACTTGCACCTGTGTCATTTCCTGATTGTACAATTCTTCTCTTCCCTGTTCTTTATAAATTGTTGCCGAGTCTGTTCCCTGTTTTGCCAGTTTCGATATTATTTTTAACGCCTCAGCATCGGTCAGCTCAGCTCCGGCACCTTTAGCCGTTTTTGCTTCGAGCATAACTTTTTTTATATTTCTAAGCGCTTCCAGCTTTTCTTTCTCGCGGGCTTTCATTGCCGCTTTAATATCCTCATTTATCTGTTCAAAAATTGTCATGATTATTATTTTTAATTAATCGACCTGGTCATGAAGGTAAGAATTTTTATCCTTTATTTTATTGTCTTTTGAAACCGAATACTTCGAAGTTTTATGGTTATATTTTGGGTCGTTCATCCGCAACTGTCTTCTTTTGTATGCCGGAATATTTTCAAATTCATCTACATCTTCATCGCTCATATCTGAATAGTCAAGAACTACTTCCTTTTTCTCCGGAATTGTTCTCTCCTGAGTAGTTTTCGGATACAGTAATTCAAACTCAGTGTCTTCCTGTTTTTTTTCTTTCTGAATGTCGAATTCAATTGTTTTTTGTCCGGGTTTTATCACCGGCTTTTTTGTTGTAACAACTTTCTTTTCCTCTTGATTTTTAACTGGTTTTTCATCCTCTTGTTGAAAAATGACTTCCTCTTTCACCGGAGGTTCGTTATTTGCAAAATGAGGAATAGCATTCTTGCTAATTCCTGTCACAATTAATGTAACCGAAATCTGGTCTTCCAATGATTCTTCTTTCCCGTTTCCCCAGATAATATCTGCGTCAAACCCGGCTTTATTTTGAACATAATCAGTTATCCGACCCACTTCATCCATGGTTACTTCTGTATTTCCCGAGGTAATATTCAATAAAATATTTTTTGCCCCACGAATATCGTTATTATTTAAAAGAGGGGAATTCAGCGCTTTCTCTACAGCCTCTTCAGCGCGTTTTTCTCCGGTTGCAATACCTGTTCCCATAACAGCCAGACCACTTTTTCGCATTACAGTTTCCACATCGGCAAAGTCAACATTTATATAACCGGGCACTGTAATAATCTCGGCGATCCCTTTCGCAGCAGTTGCCAAAATATTATCGGCTTTCGAAAACGCTTCTGAAATACCAAAATCACCATACATTTCCCTGATTCGTTCATTATTAATAACCAGTAATGAATCCACATGTTTTTCCAGTTCTTCAATTCCTTCGATTGCCTGTTTTATTCTTCTACGTCCTTCATTTCGGAAAGGTATAGTCACAATCCCCACAGTTAAGTAACCCGAATCTTTACATGCTTCAGCAATTACCGGAGCACCTCCTGTTCCGGTACCGCCTCCCATTCCGGCAGTTATAAAAACCATTTTAGTGCCTGGCCCAAGTGCCTGTTTAACATCTTCAATATTTTCGAGTGCTGCTTCTTTGCCTGTTTCGGGCTTGTTACCCGCTCCTCTTCCTTCGGTTAGTGAGGCACCTAACTGAACTTTTATGGGAACCGGACTTGCGTCCAGCGCCTGCGAGTCAGTATTGCAAATCACAAAGTCAACATCGCGAATCCCTTGTTTAAACATGTGATTTACAGCATTGTTACCACCACCGCCAACTCCTACGACTTTTATTGCTGTCCCACTATTTTGGGGAGCTAAAGAATCTACCATTTTCTCTGTCATAATCCTATGTTTTTGTTAAAGGGTTTATTCATCCATTGATTGATCGTCGTCCTCAAATAATCTGCCCAACCCAAAATTTTTATAAAACCAGTTGTCGATGTTGGGTTCTGCAACCGGCTCGTCCTTTTTCACTTTTTTCTTTGATTTCGTTATCCTACTAAAAATCGATTTTTCAGAGGGTGCTTTTTGGTGCCGGACAAAAACTTTTTCTTCTATTTCTTCCTCCTCATATTCCTCTTCTTCGTCCGGAACAAAAGTTACATTATTTCTATCTTCTTCTGTCTGAACGGAATTAATTTCTTCACTGTCAAATTCATCTGTTTCCTCTTCTAAATCTTCATCTAACCCATACTTTTCGGGCTCGACTTTTGGCTGTAAAATCTGATTCGGATTAGTTACAAAACCAGTAGCAAGTATGGTTACACTAACTCTGTCACCCAGCGATTCATCGTACCCGTTCCCCCAAATAATATCCGCTTTCTGTCCTGCTTTTTCCTGAAGAGTTTCAATGATTTCACCAATTTCACCCATTTTAATCTCTTCTGTGCCTGAAATAATATTCAACAGTATATTTTTTGTGCCGTGTATATCATTGCTATCCAAAAGTGGTGATTCAAGTGCCTGGTTAACAGCTTCCATTGCACGACCTTCTCCGGTTGCATAACCTGTTCCCATAATAAACACTTTACTGTCGTGCATTACTGTGTGCACATCAGTGTAATCGATATTTACATTCCCATGAACAGTGATTATCTCGGCAACTCCTTTTACCGCCGTGGTTACAATATTGTCGGCCATTTTAAAAGCTTGCCGGGCGGGTAAATCGCCAAAAATATTTTGAAGACGCTGATTGCTTACCACCAACATACTGTCTACAAATTCCCCCAGTTTCTCAATTCCTTTCATTGCCTGGCCAAAACGTTTCTTTCCTTCAGCCGGCGAAGGAATAGTAACAACTGCGATTGTTAAAATATCGAGTTCACGCGCCAATTTGGCAATTACAGGAGCAGCTCCGGTCCCGGTTCCTCCTCCCATTCCGGCGGTAATAAACAACATCTTGGTATTGTCTTCCAAAACCCGTTTTAAATCTTCATAATTTTCGCGGGCGGCTTCTTCTCCCATTTCAGGTTTATTACCTGCTCCGCGCCCTTCGGTAAGTGTTACACCAAGCTGTATCTTTATTGGAACAGGACTCTGTTCCAACGCCTGCGAATCAGTATTACAAATGATGTAATCCACACCTGTAATTCCCTCCTCGAACATGTGGTTTACAGCATTGCAACCACCGCCGCCAACTCCAATTACTTTTATTATGGATGACGAAGCTTTTGGAAGCTTAAAGTTTACTAATTCTTCGGTCATATTAATCAATTTTAATTCATTGCTAAATCATCGTTGTCATCATCTATATAATCGAGCACGCCCTGAATTGCTTTTCGCCAGGAAGAAAGACCGTTATTTTCTTTTTTCTTTTTTTCCTTTTTCTTTTGGGGTTTTGCAGGTTCGGAATAATCTTCTTTATCAAGGGTCAACTTTAACAGTCCCAGTGCCGTGAGCAAATCCTGGTTTTGAAATTCTTTCCTTCTATTTGCCGGATGAATCACAGGAAAAGCTTTGCGGGCATCCAACCCGGTGCGAAATTTCACCAATGAAACCAGGTTATTTAAATTAGCTGTTCCTCCTGAAATTACAATTCCAAATCCAAGCTGCTCTTCAACTCCCGATTTTGCAATTTGAAAATTCACATTATCGATGATTTCTTCAATGCGGGCCTGAATAATAAAAGCGAGACTTTTAAAAGTAATTTCTTTGGGTTCCCAACCGTTATGACCGGGAATAGTAACCACTTTCTGCTCATCGGCAAAATCCCCGAGTGCCTGGCCGTATTTTATCTTTAGCTGCTCTGCCCATTTTATTAAAATGGAACATCCTTCCCTGATATCTTTGGTTATTACTTCGCCTCCGAACGGAACTACTGCAGCATGCTTTAATACATTGCCATGATACACTGCCAACTTTGTTGTTCCGGCACCGATATCCAGAAGAACAGCGCCATTTTCTTTTTCATCTTCGGAAAGTGCAGACTCTGAAATTGCCAAAGGAGAAAGTGTGATTCCTTCAATTTGTACCCCTATTTTATCAAAAACACGTTGAAAATTTAATAGATGAATTTCAGGAACAATAAATAATTTGTAATTGGCTTCCAGTTTCCTGCCGGTAATGCCCACAGGATTTAGTTCCTTTATTTCATCATCGATAATAAAAGACTGTGGAATGATATGAACGGTTTTATAGTCCTGCTCAACTTTATAATTCCTGGCTTCATTATAAAGTTCATTAATATCAAAATTTGAGACAACCCCGTCGTCAGAAGTATAACGGTATCCTCTGTAGCTAACCGTTTTCATATGCTGTCCGGCAAATGCAATTTCAACTCCCGTAATTTCTGCCTCAAGCTGTTTCTCTAAATCGTCGAGCACTTCACTCAAACAAGTTGATACTTCTTCGATATTAAAAACTACACCTCGCTTGATACCTTTTGAAGGCACATTTGAAATGCCCAGAATTTCCATTTTCCCCTCTTCTGTTTTCTGGCCTGCCAGGCCAATTATTTTTGAGGTACCAATATCAATAACAACCGAAAGATTACTATTTGAAGCCATGTTTATCTCTTTTTTGCTACTACCTGATTTGAATATTTTAAACTCACCGATTTATATTTATCCCAGTTATTTTCGGCCAAAACCTGGTCATAAAAAGCACGCATATTTCTTAATTTTAATTCGTAATCATCGAGTTTTCCTAACTCAATAATCTGGTCGCCCACCAATGGGATTAAAAGGACATCACCGTTATTTTCCACATGAATTTGTTCAATTTGTGCTTCCCAAAACTCATCATCTTTTATATAAAGTACAAATGGCAATAATTCATTAACTGCAAAATTTTCACTTATTTTTCCTGTTGCCGCCAACACATTTGCAGTATACTGGTTCGAAACAGGAATTTTCCTGCCTTGCTTATCTAAATAATAATTCCCGTTTTCCGACACGATTCGAATTACTGGTTTTCGATGTTTTACCTTAACGGTTAAAATTCCTTTGTATGAAGTGCTGTCTTTTACCAACACCTTATAAACTTCCGCCTTTAAAATGGCTTTATGTTTCTCTACTTCTTTTTCAATAGCTTCGGCATTAATTTTATCCAGCGTTTTCCCAACAATACTATCGTCAGCCGCTTTCACCAATTTTAAAATTTCGCTATTGTTAATCTTAATAATATCATCGGGTTTGAAATCAACTTCAATATTACGGCAAACGATATTCCTGCTTTCATGAGAAGTAAAAGCAAGTGTAATGATTAGAAAAATAATCATCACCAGTAATCCCGTAAAGTTGAAAATCTTACGCCACATTAATTTTTGCTTTTTAAAATTTCAATTATGTTTCCCGCCATCCGATCAATATCCCCGGCTCCCATTGTTAAAACTACATCTGTTGCTCCATTTTTTAATAAATCAAGAGTCTCTTCTCTCGACAACAAATGTTTCTTTTCCAGAGTCATTTTTTCAAAAATAACTTCTGATGAAATTCCTCTTAGAGGTTCTTCCCGAGCCGGATACAATGGAATTAAAACCGCTTCATCCAGCAAATCGAGACTCATTGCAAACTCTGTTGCAAAATCCCGTGTGCGGGTGAACAAATGTGGCTGAAATATTCCCGTTATTTTACGGTTCGGATACAATGCTTTTACCGATGAAATTACCGCCTCCAGTTCTTTTGGATGATGAGCATAGTCATCGATATAAACCTGAGATCCATTTTTGAAGCGAACATCAAATCGCCGCTGAACACCAGCATACTTTTCCAACCCTGTTTTTATTCTGTCAGCCGAAACGCCGGCAAAAAAAGACAAGGCAACTGCTCCAACAGCATTTTCAACATTTACCAATCCTGGATAATTCATTTTACAGTTAGCGATAATGCCATCCGGTGTTTTTAGATCAAACCGATAACATCCTTCCGATTCATCCAACCGAAGATTCTGCGTTGAAAAATCCGCTTCACCTTTCAGGGCATAGGAGTAGATTTCTGCCGAAGTTTTTTCTTTATTGATTTCGACTCCGTTTTTAATTACTAATTTGCCCCCTGATTTTATTTGTGAAATAAACTTTTCAAAAGCATCCACTATTTTTCCACGGTCGCCATAAATATCCAGATGGTCTGCATCAATAGCAGTGATTAATGCCAGTTCCGGCTGCAAATGTAAGAATGAGCGGTCAAACTCATCGGCCTCTGCTACAATCCATGGAGACTCATCTTTCGGAAGTAATAAGTTACTCCCAAAATTTTTGGAAACACCCCCTAAAAATGCGCCACAACCGAGCGGTGTTTCATTCAAAATGGTAGCCGTCATTGTACTCACAGTTGTTTTTCCGTGAGTTCCGGCCACTGCAATTCCACTTTTCTCATTGCTAATTAAACCTAAAACCTTGGCTCTCTTCAACAAGCTGATTGGCTTTTCCCTAAACCAGGAAAGTTCCTGGTGGTCATCGGGAAGTGCAGGCGTAAAAACGGCCAGTGTTTCTGCAGGGTTCCAATTTTTAGGAATATTCCGGATATCATCTTCAAAATGAATATCTATCCCTTCTTTTTGCATTGCCTCCGTAAGTGCAGTGGGTGTTTTGTCGTAACCAGCCACATTACACCCCGTAAATTTAAAATAGCGGGCAAGCGCGCTCATTCCAATTCCCCCGATTCCGAGGAAATATACATTTTTTATATTTTGAAGATTCTTCATTAACGCAGAATTTTTTCTACTTCATCAACAATATCTTTTGTTGCATCAGGCTTTGCCAGTGTTTTTATTTTCACTGAAAGCTTTTTGCATTTTTCTTCATCATTAATCAATTGAACGGCTTCCTGAATCAACTTTCCGTCAATTTCATTATCCCGAAGCATAATTGCGGCATCCTTTTCAACCAAAGCCATCGCATTTTTTGTCTGATGATCTTCAGCCACATTGGGAGAAGGCACCAGAACCGAAGGTTTTCCAACCAGACACAATTCGGAAATAGTACCGGCTCCGGCCCTGGAAATTACTACGCCGGCAATTGCATATGCTAAATCCATTCGTGAAATAAACTGATAGATTTGCAAATTGTCAGGTTTTCTTCCTTTTATTTCGTTCTGAATCCGTTCATAATAAATTGCCCCGGTTTGCCAAATTACCTGAACACCGGAACTGGCAATCTCTCCTAAACTATTTAAAACTGCATTGTTTATTGAGCGGGCACCTAAACTACCTCCAACGATTAGAATTATTTTTTTGGCCTCTTTTACCCCGAAAAATTCCAGCCCTTCCTTTCTGTTTGCATTGCTATGCAACAAATTTTCGCGAACAGGATTGCCTGTCTGTACAATTTTCCCTGCGGGGAAAAAACGTTCCATTTTATCGTAAGCAACACAAATTGAATTTACTTTCTTACTCAACAGCTTGTTGGTAATACCGGCATATGAATTTTGTTCCTGAATAAGAGTTGGGACTCCTTTTGTTGCAGCAGCCCGTAACAACGGACCACTGGCGTAACCTCCTACTCCGATAGCAATCTGTGGGTTAAAATCCTTTACAATTTTACGTGCTTTTGATGCGCTTTTCATCAATTGAATAAAAAAGGTAAAAGTTTTGATCCCTGGTTTCCGAGGAAACCCCATTACCGGCAGGCCAATAATCTTGTAACCGGCAGCCGGAACCTTTTCCATCTCCATTCTTCCGAGTGCGCCAACAAACAAAATCTCAGCCTCCGGGTTTCGTTTGCCAATTTCGTTTGCAATTGCCAATGCCGGGAAAATGTGCCCCCCGGTTCCTCCTCCACTTATTATAGCTCGTTCAATCTTCATTCTTTTTCCATTTCAACATCTTCATCAGGTGCATTTACCTGAACGGGTTGTTTTTGAATCTCACGGTTCACCTGATTTTGGTGGCTCACACTTAAAATACATCCAAAAGCGATGGATGTAAAAAGAAGCGATGTTCCACCTAAACTTACCCATGGTAATGGCTGACCCGTTACCGGAAGTGCTCCGCTTGAAACACCTATATTTATCATTGCCTGAAAAACCAGCAACAATGTTAATCCAACTACTAAAAAAGCGGGAAATGTTCGGGTTGATCTCCGTACAATTACCACCCCGCGAAATAAAAATATGAGGTACAGGAACATTACACCTGCCCCCAGAATTAATCCATATTCTTCAACAATTATCGCAAAAATAAAATCACTGTATGCAGCAGCCATATAATTACTAACATCTGAATGACCAGGGCCTTTTCCTATAATCCCGCCTTCATAAATCGCGAGCTTTGCATAATCGGCCTGGGTTATTCCTTTCTCGGAATTCGGATCACCATGAATAAATCGTTCTATTCTACCTTTAATAGTATGTGCTCTCGAAACTGAATCTGGGATTAAGTCGGCACCATAATAAATAAGAACAATCAGTGCAACACCGGTTGCGACCACCAATGCCAAATATTTCATGGGAATTCGCCCGATAAACATCATTGCCATAATGGTTGCAAAAAGTAAAGCCGAAGTTGAAAAATCGGACAAAAAAATTAAACCACAAATAACAATTGTGTAAGCAATAATTTTTTTGAAAGCTTTAAACAAATCAGTTTTAGTTTTTTGCTTTTTTCCTAAAACTTTAGATGTAAAAATAATGAGTGATATTTTTGCTATTTCAGCTGGCTGAAAAGACAAGGGACCCAAACTTAGAGTACGCCCGCTTCCTCCACTCATTCCGGCGAGGCGCAAAGCAACAGTTAGCAGCAACAAACCAATACTAAAATAGACCAGATAATTTGCCAGAACAGAGTAGATTTTCACAGGAATAACATTCACCATCAACAACATAACTCCAAAACCGGCACCAAGAAAAAATAATTGGCGGACCAAATAATAAACCGTATTACCCGATGCCTGACGATAAGCCAATGCCCCTGTTGAACTATAAACAATTAACAGTGACAATAACGACAGTAACACCAGTATAATCCAGATAACCCTGTCTCCCCTGAATATTTTTCCCAGCGTAAATCCCATTCTTACAAATTCCTTACTTCGCGTTTAAATTGTCTTCCGCGGTCTTCATAATTTTCAAACAAATCGAAACTGGCACAAGCCGGCGATAAAAGAACAGTGTCACCATTTCTGGCAAGATAATAAGCGGCTTTCACCGCTTCTTCCATACTTGTGGTGTCAACCATATTTTTAATTTTCTCACCGAAAGCGGCATGAAGTTTTGCGTTGTTTTTTCCTAAACAAACAATGGCTTTTACCTTTTCCTTTACAAGGTTATCAAGCATGGAATAATCGTTTCCTTTGTCTACCCCACCAACAATCCAAACGATGGGTTTATGAATACTTTCCAGCGCGTACCATGTAGAATTTACATTGGTTGCTTTGGAGTCGTTAACAAAGTCGATTCCGTGCACTTTAAGAAAATTCTCTAACCGGTGCTCTACACCTTTAAAATCAGCTAAACTTTCCCTTAATTGTTCGTTTCGAATTTTAAAAACCATACTTGCAATTCCTGCTGCCATCGAATTGTAAGTATTATGTTTTCCCTGTAATGATAAATCCAGAATAGACATACTGAATTGGTTTTGATTAAAATTTATAATTATCTGATCCTCTCTTACACCTGCACCTTCGCCCGAAATATCAGTCAATCCGAAAGGCAATGCACAAGCATTTATTTTCCTTTTTTTAATTTCGTTTTGAATAACCTCATCATCAGCACAGTAAATAAAATACTCTGCATTGGTTTGATTTTGAATGATCCTGAATTTAGAGTCGATATAGTTATTCATATCATAACCATACCTGTCGAGATGATCAGGCGTGATATTCATTAAAACAGCTACATCAGCTTTAAATTCAAACATTCCGTCGAGCTGAAAACTACTGAGCTCAATCACGTATACATCGAAATCTTTCTCGGCTACCTGCCATGCAAAACTTTTCCCCACATTACCCGCGAGACCAACATTAAGACCCGCTTTTTCAAGAATATGGTGAGTGAGCAAAGTTGTGGTGGTCTTTCCGTTGCTTCCAGTTATACAAATCGTTTTTGCTGAATTGTATCTCCCTGCAAATTCAATTTCAGAAATTACCGGAACTCCCTTCTTCTTCAACTGCAGAATAATTGGTGCGGTTTCAGGTATTCCCGGACTTTTTACTACCAATTCCGCATCCAGAACACTTTCTTCAGAATGCTTCCCTCCTTCAAACTCTATATTATAATCTGAAAGAACTTTCTGATATCTCTCCCTGATTTTTCCCAAATCAGACACAAAAACAGAATAACCTTTCTTTTTCCCAAGAATAGCCGCACCCACACCGCTTTCACCAGCTCCTAATATGACTAACCTGCTTTTCAACCTACCTGATTTTTAATGTAACAAGTGTTAAAACAGCCAGAATAATTCCAACAATCCAGAATCGTGTTGTTATTTTTGATTCCGGAATGCCTTTTTTCTGGTAATGGTGGTGAATCGGGCTCATTAAAAATACGCGCCTTCCTTCACCATATCTGCGTTTTGTATATTTAAACCACGATACCTGAATCATCACTGAAAAATTTTCAATAAGAAAAATCCCACAAAGTATCGGTATTAAAATTTCTTTTCTGATTATAACTGAGAAAACGGCCAAAATTCCGCCTAATGCCAAACTTCCTGTATCGCCCATGAATACCTGTGCGGGATATGAATTGTACCACAAAAACCCAACAGTTGCACCAATAAATGCGGCAATAAAAACGGTTAATTCACCAATGTTTGGGATGTACATGATATTCAAATAGTCGGCATAAATAATATTACCACTTACATAGGCTAGAATTCCCAAAGTCACGCCACTAATTGCGGAGGTTCCTGAAGCCAGTCCGTCAATTCCATCGGTTAAGTTGGCGGCATTAGAAACCGCGGTTATTATAAAAATAATAACAAGAGCATAAATCACCCATTTCAACCACGATGAAGCTTCACCTGCGAATGAAACCAGCCATTCATAATTAAATTCATTTTTTTTAATAAACGGAATCGTAGTTATGGTCGATTTTACATCTTCAGTTACATATTGTAAAGTTTGTTCCCCTGTTTCCGGGTCGCTAACAATTTCCTGCAAATCGTTTCCATTAGCATCTTTCACATTTTGGCGGACAACCACATCGTTACTTAAAAAAAGCATTCCTGCCACAAACAAGCCCAATGTTACCTGCCCTAATATTTTAAATTTGCCAGCCAGCCCTTCTTTATTTTTCAGGAAAACTTTAATATAATCATCAACAAAACCAATTAAGCCAAGAAAGGCGGTGGTTGTAAGCATCAACAGAATATATATATTATCAAGACGGGCAAAAAGAAGTGTTGGAATTATTATGGCCGACAAAATAATTATCCCACCCATTGTCGGGGTCCCTTTTTTCTGCATCTGTCCTTCCAGGCCCAAATCACGAATTTCTTCGCCAATTTGTTTTCGCTGTAGTAGCCGAATCATTTTTTTGCCAAATGCAGTGGTAATTATCAACGATAAAATAATTGCGGCACCCGACCGAAAAGAGATATATTGAAACATCCCCATTCCCGGAAGGTCAAATCCTGATAATAATTTGTACAAATAATACAGCATATCTTTGCTTTAATCTTCGATTCCAAAAAACTCTTTTACTACTTCCCTGTCATCAAAATGATGTTTTACTCCATTTATCTCCTGGTAATTTTCATGTCCTTTCCCAGCAATCAGAATAATATCGCCTGGCTGAGCTAACATTACTGCTGTTTTTATAGCTTCCTTACGGTTTTCAATTGAAAGCACTTTGTTTTTATATTGCGCATCAACTCCAGCTTCCATGTCTTTAATAATTTCAGATGGAATTTCGGTCCGCGGATTGTCAGATGTTAATATCACTTTATCACTTGCCAGTAAAGCTTCATGCGCCATTTCAGGTCGTTTGGTTTTGTCGCGGTCACCGCCGGCACCAATAACAGTAATAACCTGTTCGTTCCGGGTACGTATTTCAGAAATTGCCTGAAGAACATTCTTTAATGCGTCGGGAGTATGGGCATAATCCACAATAGCAAGCTTTCCATCAGTACTTCTGATAGACTCAAATCTTCCGGCCACCGGGTGTAGATTACTAATTTCACGGAGTACTTCGTCGGTATTCTGCTCCAAACAAAGTGCAGCCGAATATACTGCCAATAAATTGGATGCATTAAATTTTCCGACAAACCTTGTCCATATTTCATGACCATCCATGTTTAGCAACATTCCATCAAAATGATTTTCCAAAACTTTGCAACGGAAATCGGCCATTTTCCCGATTGAATAAGTTACTTTCCTTGCATTTGTATTCTGAAGCATCACCAATCCGTTTTTATCGTCGAGATTAGTTATTGCAAAAGCGCTGGATGCCAAATTGTCGAAAAAAGCTTTTTTAGCTTTTATATATTCAGCAAAGGTTTTGTGGTAATCCAGATGGTCGTGTGTAATATTGGTAAAAATTCCTCCGGCAAAATCAATTCCTGCAATGCGCTGCTGATGTATGGCATGTGAACTCACTTCCATAAAACAAAACTCACAACCCGCACTCACCATCTCCGCCATTAACTTTTGAATCTTTAGTGCATCGGGCGTTGTATGCGATGCTGTTTCTTCGCTTTCGTTTATTTTATAGGAAATAGTTGAGATGAGCCCAACATTATATCCCAATTTTCTGAACAATTTTGATAGAAGTGTGGCAATACTGGTTTTTCCATTTGTTCCTGTAACTCCAACCACCTTCATTTTTGAAGAAGGGAAAGAATAAAATGCGGATGCCAATTTCCCTAACACCGGATTTGAACTTTCTACTTTTACATAAGTAACCCCTTCGCTTTTTTCAGAAGGAATATCTTCACAAACTACAGTTCCTGCACCTTTTTTAACAGCTGCAGAAATAAACTCATGCCCATCAACATGAACGCCGCGTTGCGCAACAAAAACCGAATCTTTAATGATTTTTCGTGAATCAAATTCAATTCCCGATACTTTCTGTTCTAAAGTTCCCGCAACTTCAAGGTATTCAATATTTTCTATTAGCTTCTTTAATTTCATTTTAACTCAATGTAAGGTAAACTGTTTGGCCTGGCTTACATTTTACACCCGGTGTTAACGACTGAACTTTTACTTTTCCAATTCCCTTAGTTTTTACATGTAAACCTGCATTCTCAAGCAAAAAGATAGCGTTACTCAATCCCATTCCCCGAACATCGGGCACAAGACCTGGAGTAATATTATCGTCAGATAACACTATTTGATTTCCTTCTTCCTTTACCAAAGCCACCTCTGTTTCAGGCTGTCCTTTTAAATTTTTTAATTCGAGTTCTTCTGCAACTCTTAAAATGTATTCCGATTTTCCTTTTTTAACATCAGGAAGCTTTATTTCCTTGTCTGAATTTTCCTCCGGTTCATTCTCCATCAAAATTTGAGAGGCATAAACTTTCTCGGCAATTTTCTGAAACACCGGCCCTGCCACAGAACCACCATAATAAGCTCCTTTGGGGTTGTTAAAAGTGACAATCATTGAATACTTGGGATGATCTGCAGGAAAATAACCGGCGAAAGATGCCAGGTACATTCCTTTTTGGTAACCTCCAGCTCCGGCAATTTGTGCTGTCCCTGTTTTCCCGGCTATCTTAAAATATGGATTCTGAAGAGACTTGCCAGTTCCTGTTTCACAAACACCTTCAAGCATTTTTTTAGCCTTCCCTAATGTTTCTTTCGAAACAATCATCGGATTGAGAATTTCAGGATTATATTCTTTTTCCAGAGCCCCTTTGTCTCGAATTTCCTTTACAAGATGCGGTTTTACCATTTTCCCATTATTGGCGACCGCATTATAAAAACATAAAATCTGAAGAGGTGTCATTTTGGTTTCGTATCCGTAGGACATCCAGGCCAGCGTTGTTCCCCACCAATCCTTATCACCCGGATATTTAAATAATGGCTGCCCCTCACCTTTTACTTCAACTCCCAATGGTTTATTAACACCAAAGTTATAAACCCGGTCAACATACTCTTTGGGATTTTTCTCGTAACAAGAAGTAATTATCTGAGCGACCCCAACATTCGAAGACTTTTCAAAAATCTGTTTTACCGTCATCTTCCCATGTCCGCCATGTCGCCAGTCACTATCATAAATTGTACGATCTTTGTATTTCCAGACTCCATTCCCAGTATCATATACATCGCTTGTATCAACCAGGCCATCTTCCATCGCTACCATTAAAGAAATAAGTTTAAAAGTGGATCCGGGTTCATAACATCCGGCGTGGCCCAGTGCATAATTATAATTCTCATAGTAATCGCCATTCTCCAGACCAAGATTCGCTACTGCTTTAATTTCACCGGTTTCAACCTCCATAAGAATAGCGGTTGCCCAATCAGAGTTGGTTTCCTTCAACTGATTATAAAGTGCACTTTCCGCTATATCCTGAAGTTTAACATTAATGGTTGTAATTACGTCCATTCCGTCACGTGGTTCAATTTCAGTACGAGTCACCCATCTTCCCGACAAATTTTGTTTATAGCTGATTCCGTCTTCACCTTTCAGATATTGCTCGTAGGCTCCCTCCAACCCAGTATAACCAATATTCCCGTGAACACCACCATAAACCCCTTTATTTAATCCGCCAATTGTTCGGTAAGCTAAAATACCAAGAGGTGTAATTCTTTTGTTTTCCTGTTCAACAATCATACCTCCACCAAAACGCCCCCTCCGAAGAATAGGAAATTTTTTAATTTTCTGAAGTTCGGTATAATCGACTTTCCGCGGTGTAAGCATAAAACCGCGATTCCCACTGCGATATGCCTCGTTTAATCTGCGGTTGTATTCCTGACGGGAAGCGTCGCCAAAAAAATTAGAAAGATAATAGGCCAGTGAATCGCTTTCATTAGCGTATACTTTTTTAACTCCTTCTGATGCAAGATCTATCCTAACATAATAGCCCGGAACAGAAGTGGCCAGCACACTGCCGTCGTCAGCACAAATATTTCCACGATTGGGTTCAACAATTACTGTATTCTCACTCAAATTTTTGGCAATTTTTTCCCAGCGTTCATTTTTTATTTGCTGAACGGAAACCATTTTAAAAACCACCACTACACCAAAGAGAAGCAGTACGAAATAAACAATTGCTATTCGTGATATAATCGCTCTTCGAATACCCATTTCTTCTATTCCTCTTTTACTATCAATTTTTTGGGCGGAGTAATTGGTTCCTGCAACCCTATTCCCTCTGCCTCTACTTTTTTAAATACTTCTGACGGACGACTTGCATCCATTAATTTTGCAGACAACGTTATTGACTCGGAACGCAATTCATCGAGCGCATCCTGCAAAACTTCAATTTGCCGAATTGTTCGCTCCGACCAGTTCCGATTAGTAATCAGCATTATTCCCAGAGCGGCGAGAAAAAACAAAAACGGAAGCTGACGTGTAACCCGCTCATCAGTAAGGATAGTCCCTCCGATAAACGACTTTACCCCGCCCTTTTTCTTATTATTTTTTATTTTCTCTTCCATTTCAGATTTTTTCTGCAATTCTCAACTTTGCGCTCCGTGAGCGTGTATTATTTTTCATCTCCTGTTCATCAGGAGTAATTATTTTCCGGTTAACCAAACTGAAGGGTGAATTCATATTTCCGTAAAAATCCTTTTCCACCTTTCCTTCGAAATTTCCTGTTTTCATAAAATTTTTACAGAGCCGATCTTCAAGACTATGATATGTAATTACAACCAACCTCCCACCAGGCTTCAACACATCAAGCGCCGCTAAAAAAAACTCCTTTAAAGCATCCATTTCATCGTTTACTTCGATGCGTAATGCCTGAAAAACCTGTGCCAGATATTTATTTTCCAATGCTTTGGGCGCACACTTCCCAGCTAATTCTTTAAGTTGTGTTGTAGTTTTTATCCCTTCAGAGTTCCGCCCTTTAATGATTTCAGAAACCAATCGCGGAGCGTTCTTTATTTCACCATACAATCTAAAAACAGAAATCAATTGCTCTTCCGTGTACCCATTCACGACCAGCGCCGCATTTTTAGTGGCATTCCGGTTCATTCTCATATCTAAATCCCCCTCAAACCGAAAAGAAAAGCCACGCTCAGGAATATCAAAATCATGCGAAGAAACACCAAGATCCGCAAAAACCGAATCCACTTTTTCAACCTCGTAAAACCGTAGAAAATTTTTCAGGTACCGAAAATTATGCCGAATAAAAAAAAGCCGGTTATCTTCAAAAGCATTCCCCACTGCGTCCTCATCCTGATCAAAAGCAAAGAGTCTCCCACCTACTAACTCATTCAAAATTAGACGAGAATGACCACCTCCACCAAAAGTAGCATCAACAACATCATCGCCAGGATGAATATTTAGCCCAAATACACTCTGTTGTGGCAATACCGGTATGTGATATGGTTGTATCATTTATACTACTTATCATTTTCCTTTTTTTCATTGTTCGCTTTTAACTTCTCCCTTTTCTCTCTGAATTTATTCATAAAAGTAGTCCGATCCATTTTCAAGCCTTCATATGCCGCTGCATTCCAAATCCGAATGTAATTCCCCATGCCTATCATCACCACAGTACTGGTTAAATCACCATATGAAATATACTCCGAAGGGATATTAATTCGCCCGTTGGGAGCCATTCCCACTTTTTTGAAATTTTCATAAAAGAACTGGAGTAACGAATCATCATCCTCGTCGAATGGATCCAACATGTCTTTAAAAGCAGTTTCTCTTTCAATCCATAATTTCTCAGGATAAACGTCAAGACACTCCTTGAAAAAGTTCTGTTCGATAACTACCGGCTCCAGGGCATGCTCACCCATATCCTTTTTAAAGGCCGCCGGTAACACCACCCGCCCTTTATCATCAATGGTTGCCTTATATTTGCCTGTAAAACCGTTCACTTTTTAAAATTGTCTTTTAATCAATGGTAAAATTAAAAATTTATTCCATATTATTCCACTCCGTGACATATTATTCCACAGCATTTTCCTCTCCCCTTGTTAATATCATGTTGATAGCCTGTTGAAAACCATGTGAATACCAACTACAACAACAAATAAAACTCAAAAGGCCAGACATTTATTATCAACACAGACTAAAATAGCAATTCGTTAATAACTACTATCCAAACAAAAAAATCTATTTCCAAAATTTTCCACCAATCATAAAATCAATATATTTCCCCACAACCATTTTTACTTTTCAAAAATCGCTTACATACATTTTTCTTTATCTGCTGATTTTTTATTTAATTGCCTGCTTTAAAATTTACAGACAGTGGAAGAACCAAAGACAAATACATTTAAACCCATTAATATACGGGAAGTTTTTGCTGAAAAAAGTCCGGGGCTGGCAAAGGTAATACCTGGATTTATTTACCGCTACCTCACACAAATTCTGCATATTGAGTTTTTGAACGATTTTCTAAAAAGAACTGGACATTTGAAAGGAATAGATTTTGTAGATGAAACAGTAAAAGAATTTAATGTAAAGGAACATATCCACGGAATAGAAAACATCCCTCCCTCGGGTAGATTTATTTTTGCCAGCAATCATCCACTTGGAGGTTTCGACGGAATGCTTCTAATGAAAAACGTAAATAAAGTTCTCGGAGAACTAAAGTTTCTCACCAACGACATTTTAATGAACATTCCAAATTTAAATCCGATGTTTGTGCCCGTAAATAAACACGGCGGACATAGCCGGGATGTCGCCCGTATCATGGATGAGACTTATCGTTCCGGACAACAAATTTTAATCTTCCCGTCGGGACTGGCTTCCAGAAAAATTAAAGGAAAAATTATTGATCTGGATTGGAAAAAACATTTTATTTCAAAAGCGATTCAATACAAAAGAGACGTAATTCCAGTTTTTATTTCCGGAAGAAATACCAATCGCTTTTACCGACTGGCCAATTTTAGAAAATTCTTCAAAATAAGATGGAATCTGGAAATGTTTTTTTTACCCGATGAAACTGTAAAACATAGAAATACTGATGTTCATATCCATTTTGGGAAACCAATTAAATATACATTTTTCGACAAAACAAAAACCCATAAAGAATGGGCCGATTATGTAAAAAATTTGGTTTATCAACTCCCCATTCAGGGAAACACAGGAAATTAAAGTTTGGTGACTGAACTAACTTGACCGTATTTTTTTAACTTTGTATTCCATTTTTCAAAAAAAAGGGTATTAAATGAAAGATATAATAAAAGCTCTTCCGAAGGAAGCCATCTATGCTGAACTTACCCCCGAAAAACTAATGAGGAAGACGAACAAAGGTGGCAACGAAATATATATTGTCACCCACCATGATTCACCTTCCATTATGCAAGAGATTGGCAGACTTAGAGAAATAACTTTCAGAGACGCAGGAGGAGGAACTGGAAAGGACACAGATATTGATGCATACGACATTGCTGAGATACCATATAAACAACTGATTGTTTGGGATCCGGATGCCAAAGAAATTTTGGGAGGCTACAGATATATTCTGGGATCAGAGGCCGGAAGAGATAAAAATGGAGAAGTTATGATGGCAACAGCCCGACTTTTTTATTTGTCAAAAGAATTCATTACCGACTATCTGCCCTACACCCTTGAACTGGGACGCTCATTCGTTCAACCGGCATATCAATCCAGCAAAGCAGGAGCAAAAGCTTTGTTTGCACTTGATAATCTCTGGGATGGATTAGGCGCTTTAACAGTGGATCATCCTGAAATAAAATACTTTTTCGGAAAAGTAACGATGTATTCTCATTTTCATAACGATGCCAGAAATCTTATCCAATACTTTTTCAAAAAATACTTCAGAGATAAAGAGAATATTGTATACCCCAAAAAACCGGTGGAATTCAATTACGACATTGAAGAAATGCGGGAAATATTTGCAGGCCCGGAATATAAGGACGATTATAAAACCTTAATACAAACCGTTCGCCAATATGGGGAAAATGTTCCACCACTTATTAATGCATATATGAACCTTTCTCCATCAATGAAAACCTTTGGCACTGCCAAAAATGAAAAATTTGGGGAAGTACTTGAAACAGGGATAATTGTCACGATCGATGACATATACCAGGTAAAACGAGACCGGCACATCGAAACCTATGTGAAAGATAAGGACAACGACAACAGCCAGTGGCCCCCGACTGAATAAGCCTATGGATTTTTACAAAAAGTATCCAAAAATACTTCTTGCTGTTGATTCCATAATTTTTGGCTTCAACGAAGATGAGCGGGAATTGAAACTGCTTATTCTGCAACGCAATTTTGAACCGGCAAAGGGAAACTGGTCATTAATGGGAGGTTTTGTTGCTCCTGATGAAAGTGTAGATAATTCTGCCGAAAGAATTGTAAAAGAGCTTACCGGGTTGGAAAATGTTTATATGGAGCAGTTGTATGCATTTGGAGATTTAACTCGTGACCCAGGCGGAAGGATTGTTTCGGTAGCTTACTTCTCGCTAATAAAGCTAAACGACTACGACAAAGAATTGGCGAAAAAACACGGAGCCTGCTGGATTTCGCTTTCTGAACTTCCGAATTTGATATTCGACCATAATGAGATGGTAAAAAAAGCACTCCGAAAATTAAGGATAAGGGCGCGAACACAGCCCATCGGATTCGAACTTTTACCGGAAAAATTTACAATTCCCCAACTTCAGGGATTATATGAAGCGATTTACCAAAGTCCTTTTGACAAAAGGAATTTCCGAAGAAAATTGCTTTCTATGAATTTGCTTGAGAAACTGGATGAAAAAGAAAAGGAAACCTCTAAAAAAGGCGCATTCTACTACAAGTTCAACCAGGAAAAATACGAGGAACTTCTTCAAAAAGGATTCAACTTTGAACTCTAAATTTTAAATTCACCCGAAATTTTCCAAATAAAATCAATATGCTCTTTCGTGCTTCCCCTCAACAAAATAAATAAACGATGAATTCACAACTCTATTTCCCCCCGACGTAGGGTAATTTCCGGTAAAATACCAGTCACCTAAATCATTCGGGCAAGCTTTATGTAAGTTTTCAATCGATTGATAAACAATTTCAACTTCGGCTTCGCAGTCTTCCGGTTTTAAAAGTTCTCCTATTTTTTCTGAAATCTGTTCAGCAGTGAAAGGTTTATAAATTTCACGAACATAATTTACCATTTCCTCTTTCGGCAGATTTTCCTGATCTTTACATTTTTTATAAACTTCGTCTATTATTTTTTCTTTTCCGGTGTCTTTCAATAATTCAATGGCTGCATTAAAAGCAATAAACTTATCCAACTGAGCCATATCAATTCCATAACAATCAGGATAACGAATTTGAGGAGCAGATGAAACTACAATAATTTTCTTTGGATGCAATCGATCCAAAATTCGCAAGATACTGTTTTTCAAAGTCGTACCACGAACAATTGAATCGTCAATAATTACCAGTGTATCAACATTATTTTTAACTACCCCGTACGTTACATCGTAAACATGCGCAACCAAATCGTCGCGACTGGCATCGTCGGCAATAAATGTTCTGAGTTTTACATCCTTAATCGCAATTTTTTCCATTCGCGGCTCCAGGGAAATAATATTTTTTATATCCTCATTTGTTAACGAGCCGTTTTTCTTTTGCAGTTCTTCAATTTTCCAGTCAACCAAATATTCCCTGATACCTTCCATCATTCCATAAAAGGCAGTTTCAGATGTATTTGGAATGTATGAAAAAACTGTATTCTCAAAATCGTAATTTACAGTTTTTAAAATGATTGGACTAAGAAGCCGCCCCAGTTGTTTACGTTCCTTATAAATATCTTTGTCGCTTCCGCGTGAAAAATATATCCGCTCAAAAGAACATGATTTCCTTTTGTGCGGAACACGAATCATTTCTTTACTAATCAAGCCATCTTTCTTAACAATTAAAGCTTCACCCGGGCCAATCTCGCTCACATCACTTGCATGAACATCCATCACAGTCTGAATAACAGGACGCTCGGAAGCAATTACTGCTATTTCATCATCAAAATAATAGTAAGCAGGTCGAATTCCCCATGGGTCGCGTACTACAAATGCATCGCCATGGCCAATTAAGCCGGCAATAGCATATCCTCCGTCCCAATCTTTTGTAGCCCGTTCCAGAATATTCTGAACATCAAGGTTTTTTTCGATTAAGGGCGAAATTTCATTATTAAGGTAGCCTTCATTTTTATATTTCCGGAACAACAACTGATTTTCCTCATCCAGAAAATGCCCTACTTTTTCCAATGCTGTAACTGTATCGGTATAAGCTTTTGGGTGCTGTCCCAAATCGACGAGAACTTTAAAGAGCTCATCGGTATTTGTTAAGTTAAAATTACCTGCTAATACAAGATTTCTCGACTTCCAGTTATTTTGCCGCATTACAGGGTGTACAAAATCAATACTGTTCTTTCCAAAAGTCCCATACCTGAGGTGACCAAGATATAATTCTCCGGCAAACGGAAAATGCTCGCTCGCCCATTCCGAATCGTCTATGTCAATACGATGCCTCCTGGCTTTTTTTAAAGGCTTATTAATCTTGTCAAAAATATCTTTTATAGGATTTTGTTCAACCGAGCGAAAACGGTTTATATATGCGGTTCCCGGATCGAGATTATTTTTCACACACACAACACCAGCACCATCCTGTCCGCGGTTGTGCTGTTTTTCCATTAAAAGATAAAGTTTGTTTAGGCCATATTTCCAGGTTCCATACTTTTCCTGGTAGTAAGATAAAGGTTTTAGTAATCGAACAAGTGCGATTCCACATTCATGCTTAATTTGCTCACTCATAACTTATTGGTTTCAACACCGGGAAATTAATTTTATCTTTTACAACAAAAGCTGCACGATAATCCTTTTTAACTTTTTCGTACAGTTTCCATGCTTCATTTTTTGTTCTGAAGTCGCCTACCCGCACTCTGAAATTTGGTGCAACAAAAATTACATGCACGTTATAATCCGGGTATTTTGATAAAAACTCCACCTTTTTTTCCAAAGCTTTTTGTTTCGCGTCCAAATCAGAACTAAAGAATATTTCGACTCTGTAACCATCAATCCCGTCCCTGTTTTTATTTTTTTCCATATGCCAGTTCAGCATTTCATCAAGGCGGGCATCCCGTTCCACATTTAAGTTTTGCAAGATAGCCGGTGTTTTTACTTCAGGCTGTTCTTCCTCCAGGTAAGTTTCTGCCTCCTGAGCAAACATTATGTGAACAAAAAACAGCATCAGGATGGATAGAAAAAGTCTTCTCATATTCTCCTTTCTTGAGTGTGCAAATATAATTCAAAAACTAATACAATTATAACGGACTTTTCCACCACGCATTGTCTCAAATTTCTAGGTTCGCCATATAAAAACAAAACACGAAAAATCTATTTTGTTGATAAGTTATTGATTACGATTCTTCTCTCAATGCTTCCTCAAGTTCATCATCCATTTCCAGGTTATGATATACTTTTTGAATATCATCGTCATCTTCCAGCTTCTCAATTAATTGTATTACTTTCTTTGCTTCATCAATATCAAGACGAGTAGTGTTATTCGGAATTCTTTGTAATTCCTGCGTTTCCGCTTCAACCTCCAGTTCCTCCAGTTTCTTCGAAACATTTCCAAAGTCTTCCATTGCCGTTGTAACCATCAACATATCTTCATTCTCCTCAATCTCCTCTGCTCCTGCATCAATCATCTCAAGCTCAAAGTCTTCCAGCTTAAAATCTCTATCCCGGGAGATGACAAAAATGCCTTTCCTGTCGAATAAAAAACCAAGCGAACCATTGGTTCCCAAACTTCCGCCATGTTTTGAAAACGCTGAACGCACACTGGCAACCGTACGATTATTGTTATCGGTAAGGCATTCAACAAAAACAGCAATCCCACCTGGCCCGTACCCTTCAAAAGTGACTTCTTCGAAATTCGAAGCGTCTTTGTCGGCTTTACTTACTGCTCTTTCAATCACATCTTTCGACATGTTTTGTCCTTTTGCATTTTGAATGGCTAACCGGAGCCTTGGATTAGCTTCCGCATCCGGCCCTCCCAATTTGGCAGCCACTGTTATTTCTTTGGAAAGCTTTGAAAATATCTTTGAGCGTTTGGCATCCAGTGCTCCCTTTTTATGTTTTATTGTTGACCATTTACTGTGACCCGACATATTGATTATTTTTTTGTTAACTTTTCAGAAGGATTAAATATACAAAATCAGAACTAAAGCTTTAAATTTTGTCGTCAATACTGCTTCCAAAACATTATCAAAACAATCCTTTATAAAACCAAAAATTAAATAACTTTGCGCCCCTGTTGGGAGATGGAAGAAAAAAAATTATTTATAGAAACTTATGGTTGTCAGATGAATGTTGCCGACAGTGAAGTTGTTGCAGCTATTCTTCAGGAAAAAAATTATCAGCTGGCAACCTCGGCAGAAGAAGCAGATGCTATTTTACTGAATACCTGCTCGGTGCGTGACAATGCAGAAAAAAAAATATGGAGAAAACTGGAGCTATACAACAGCTTTAAAAAGAAAAACAAAAACCTGATTGTTGGTGTGCTGGGATGCATGGCAGAACGTGTTGGGAATGAATTTCTGGAAAAAGGAACTGTTGATTTGGTAGCCGGTCCTGATGCCTACCGCGACCTACCTTATTTAATTGATAAAGTTGAAACCGGAGGAAGAGCTGTAAACGTAGAGCTCTCAACCAATGAAACATACGATAAAATAACTCCGGTAAGAATTGGTGACGAAAAAATTTCGGGATTTGTAAGCATTACGCGAGGATGCAATAATTTTTGCACATATTGCATTGTTCCCTACACGCGTGGCAGAGAACGTAGTCGTGCCCCGGAAGATATTTTGACCGAAGTTCGCGATCTATCCGAAAAAAATTATAAAGAAGTTACCTTGCTTGGACAAAATGTAAATTCCTATAAATGGCTGCCGGAAGGTAACCAGAAGCCGGTTAAATTCTGGGATTTGCTGGAAATGGTTGCACGAGTAAACAAAAGCATGCGGATACGATTTACTACCTCTCATCCCAAAGATATGTCGGATAAAGTGTTGCGAAAAATTGCCGAATATCCGAACATTTGTAAGCATATCCACCTGCCGGTACAATCAGGTAGTTCCCGTATTTTAAAACTAATGAACCGGAAATACGACAGGGAATGGTATCTTGACAGAATTACAGCAATAAAATCGATTGTTCCCGACTGCGGACTTTCAAGCGATATTTTCACCGGTTTTTGTTCTGAAACAGAAGAAGACCATGCCGATACACTTTCATTAATGGAACAGGCAAAATTCGATATGGCTTTTATGTTCAAATATTCTGAACGCCCCGGAACCTACGCACACAAACATTTAAAAGATGATGTTCCTGAAGAGATAAAAACACGCCGGTTGAACGAAATTATCAATCTGCAAAACAGGCTTTCGTTTGAAAGTAACCACAACGACATCGGAAAAACAGTTGAAGTACTTGTAGAAGGTTTTTCAAAAAAATCAGATAAAATGCTTTTCGGAAGAACATCGCAAAATAAAGTTGCTGTATTTCCCAAATACAATTTCAAAAAAGGAGATTTTGTTGCAGTAAAAATAGAAAAGTGTACGCAAACCACGTTAATTGGAGATATTTCAAAATAAAATACAATGGGAAAATTAGTGGATGATTTTAATGCTTACCGTTCGAAAATGAATGAAAAAATTCTTGCTTCGGACAATAAAGTAATGAAACGTATATATGGAGTAGATACCCTTGCTTACCAGGAAGGTGCACTAAGTACCAAAGTAAAGGAAATGTTAGGCCTGGCAACATCGATGGTACTACGATGCGACGATTGCATAAAATATCACCTTGAGAAATGTTTCGAACAAGGGGTCACAACAAACGAAATATTCGAAGTTTTTTCCATTGCCAACCTGGTAGGTGGAACCATTGTTATCCCACACACCCGGAGGGCAGTAGAATACTGGGAAGAACTAAATGAAAACTGAAAACTGAAACTTTTTGAAATTTAATTGTTATATTACTGAATCAAATGTTTAAAAATGGATAAAATATTTGCAATTTCATCAGCAGGAAAAACAGAAAAATCATTTCTTGATCTCCGTTTCGGGAAATGCGAAAACATTGTTTTTTACAACGCCACCAAAGATACTTACTCAATAATAGAAAATCCTTACAAAAACTCTGATCACAGTGGGATTAAGCTGGTTAAATTCTTGCAAAACGAAAATGTTTCAACCATAATAACCGGTGAAGTTGGGCCAATGGTGAGTAATCTTCTCGAAAAAGAAAAACTACAATTGGTTCTTCTGGATGAGGAGAGAATAAAAATAGAAGACATTATTACGCGTATACGGAAAAAATAAACAGTTCTGTAAGAATTCTGATTCCGTTTCTAAAATAGATCAGGATTAACAAATGGCACCAATGCCAGTTGCACAGCCTGTACATACAACTGTGTCCGGCTAATTTTATTGTGTGTGAGTAAGCCAACGGCACCATAATTCTGTTTCGAATTTTTCTGGCTGAAAACAATATCAATTGCCGTTCCCAACTCTTTTCCCTTTTTTACCAAATCAGAAATTTTCGGAGGAAGAATAAACGTTGTAGTTCGTGCTTCGCCGCTTTTATCGTTCGACAACACAATGATCCAGGCAAATGCTGTAGTGCCTTTTTCAGAATGTTCTATTCCTCCTTCAATTCCCACCCAAAAATGAGCATCCGGCATTTTTTGTTTTGCGTTTATGGCACGGTTGTGCGCTCCCAATTTAGTTTCCAAATCGTTAACCGGCTGATCCGGGACACCTGAATCTACTTTTACTCCTTCAACTTCGACCATTGAATAAAATGTTGAAAATCCCTCTTTTGCAGCATTCACTTTCACCGGGTTTTCAGAAGCAACAACAATTTTTATTTTTCCATTAATTAAACTCATGCCAATTAAAATACGTTATTTGATGATTAAAAGAAGTAAAAATTCTGCGCCTAAAATATAAATTGTAACCGGTATTAGAGAAATATTATACCACGAATTAACTCTATTTACTATTTTTGAACCATGAAAGTTAGAGAAGCAAAACCAGAAGACATTTCCTTTATTGTTGATTTTCAAATTTCTATGGCCAAAGAAACGGAAGGAATTGAACTGCACCAGCCAACTGTTAACCTTGGAGTAAAAGCTGTTCTGGAAGATTCAAACAAAGGGAAATACTATGTTACGGAAACGAAAGGAGAAATAATAGGTTCTCTTCTCACCACTTATGAATGGAGCGACTGGAGAAACGGGACCATTCTCTGGATTCAATCGGTTTATATTTTACCTGAATTCAGAAGAAAAGGAGTTTACCGAAATATGTATTCACATCTGGAAAGTAAAGTTCGTGAGAATGCAGAATTGAAAGGAATACGTTTGTATGCTGATAAATCGAATCTTCCGGCACAAAGAACGTACGAAAATCTTGGGATGAGCCAGGATCATTATGTAACTTTCGAATGGCTGAAATAAAACTACGAACCAGATATGAAATCGTTGACACCATTTGTTAGAGCCCAAATTATAAAAGCTCAGCGAACCGAAATAACCGAATACCATATTTATAAAAAGCTTTCTCAAAAAACGAGAAGTAAATCAAACCAAAAAATTTTGAGCGACATTGCCGATGATGAATACCGGCATTATCAAATCTGGGAAAAATACAGTGGTAGAAAAGTTGAACCAAGCCGTTGGGATATTAAAAAATATTATTGGATTGCGCGTATTCTTGGATTAACATTTGGATTGAAACTTATGGAGCGGGGCGAAGAAAGAGCGCAGATTAATTATAATCAAATTGGGCAGGAAATTCCGGAAGCTATTCAAATAAGCAAAGAAGAAAACGACCACGAAAAAGAACTCATTGCATTAATTGATGAAGATAAGCTAAAATACATCGGGTCAATTGTATTAGGATTAAACGATGCATTGGTAGAAATTTTAGGGACACTGGCCGGTCTTACTTTTGCCCTTCAGAACAATCGTTTGGTGGCACTAGCGGGTGTCATAGCCGGAATTGCCGGCGCGCTGTCAATGTCTTCATCCGAATATCTGTCAAACAAATCAGAGGGTAAAATTGAGGGTGCAGTAAAATCAGCCATCTTCACCGGAATTGCATACCTGGTTGCCGTAGTTTTGCTCGTTACTCCTTTTCTGATTTTTACCTCTCCATGGTTAAGTCTGGGAGTTGCCGTTTTCGATTCCGTTTTTGTAGTATTCCTTTTTAGTTATTACATTTCGGTTGCCAACGACCAACCATTTAGAAAACGTTTTCTCGAAATGGTAACTCTAAGTACAGTGGTTGGGTTAATTTCTTTTGGTTTAGGATATTTAGCGCGGGTTATTTTTGGAATTGACGTTTAATTAAAAAAATTGAGCATTTATTTGCATAAATTAATAGAAGAGGGAGAACACCAGCAACAGGATTTCAAGTATTGCATTAACGACTCAAAAAAGATTGCAAAATCGCTGGTTGCCTTTGCCAATACCGATGGTGGGCGTTTGCTCATTGGGGTAAAAGATAATGGAAAAATTGCAGGCGTACGTACCGACGAGGAATTTTACATGGTAGAAGCAGCCGCTAAAATTTATAGTAATCCACCAATAAACTTTTCAACAAAACAGTGGCAGGTTGAAGGCAAAACAGTTTTGGAGATAAATATTGACGCCAGTGAACATAAACCACATTTTGCAAAAGATGAAACAGGGAAATGGCTCGCTTACGTCAGGATAAAAGATGAAAATGTTCTTGCACACAAAATTCAGGTTGAAGTGTGGAAAAAACAAAACAGCTCAAAAGGAATTTATTTTTCTTATTCCGACGACGAGAAGTTTTTGATTGATTTCCTCCAACACAATGAATTCATCACTTTTTCAAAGTTTATGAGGCTTGCGCAAATCCAAAGAAAAAAAGCAGAAGAAATTTTGAGCAACTTTGTAATTATGAATGTAATTCGGATGCAGACCTCCAAAGAAGGAACAGTCTTCATGTTAAATACCGACTTTGACACAGGAGAACTAAATAAATTCAGATAACTAACCGGAATTTTACCGTTTTTTATTTATTATTTAAACTCATACTAAATAAAACTGTTTATTTTAGATTCCGAAAATTTAAAAATTAAATCATGCTACAAAGATTATCACTACTGTTATTTATCATTGGGTTAGGACTTAATACTTTTGCTCAAGATGCATATATGAATGCCCACGCAGAAGACAAAGAAAAGACCTACCCAGGAGGAGAACAATATGAGGTTAAAACATACCCACAGACTTTTAAGACCCAAAAGCCAAAAAACATTATTTTCCTTATTGGTGACGGAATGGGTGTTTCGCAGATCTTTTCCGGGGTAACTGCCAACCATGGTCATCTTTTCCTAGACAATTTCAAACATGTTGGTTTTTCAAAAACGCAATCGGCAGATGATTTTATTACCGACTCGGCTGCCGGAGGTACGGCTCTTTCTTGCGGAATAAAAACCTATAATGGTGCAATTGGTGTTGATCCAAATAAGAAACCAGTGGAAACAATTCTGGAAAAAGCAGAAGAAAAAGGACTTTCCACCGGATTGGTTTCTACTTCTGCGATAACACATGCAACACCAGCTTCATTTATTGCACACCAGGAAAACAGAAACATGTATGAAGAAATTGCTGCTGATTTCCTGAAAACTGATATTGATGTATTTATTGGCGGTGGACGCGAGCATTTCACTAAAAGAAAAGACGGGAGAAACCTGGTTGATATGCTAAAAGCCAAAGGATATGACTATGAAACTGACCTGAACAAAATTAAAGATGTAAAAAGTGGGAAACTGGCCGCTTTAACAGCCGATGTACATAACGGAAGAGTTAATGAAAGAGGCGACATGCTGCCCGTTTCAACAGAAACTGCAATTAATATACTTAGTAACAATAAAAAAGGATTCTTTTTAATGGTTGAAGGCTCACAGATTGATTGGGGCGGACATGCCAACAGCACTGTGTATGTTGTAGAAGAAATGCTTGACTTTGACAGAACAATTGGCAAAGCTCTGGATTTTGCGGCAAAAGATGGTGAAACACTGGTTGTTATTACGGCTGACCATGAAACCGGCGGAATGGCCGTCACTGGTGGAGACATGAATTCTGGCATGGTTAAAGGTTCTTTTATATGGGGAGAGCACACTGCTGTTATGGTTCCGGTATTTGCCTATGGTCCGGGAGCAGAAGAATTTGGAGGTATTATGGAAAATACTGATGTAAATAAGAAAATGAAGAAACTTTTACTTAACGAATAGTTTTACAGAACATTACAAAATTAAAAAGCCGGTGAACAACGATGTTGACACCGGCTTTTTATTGCTTTTCTAAATAGTTTTTATATTTTCAAGCTCTCAAATTCAGACTAATGAGAGAGGCATTGGAGGTTCTTGACAACGTAAGATTAAACTTTTCCCAATCAGGTTTATTTGCATTAAATGTTACAATTGCATTCATAATGTTTGGAGTTGCACTTGATATTAAACTACAACATTTCAAGGATGTTATTATGAAACCCAAATCAGCAATTGTAGGAATTATCTCTCAATTTGTGTTGCTTCCAATTATTACTTTATTTTTTATTCTGATTTTAAAGCCGACGCCCACAGTGGCATTGGGAATGATTCTTATAGCATCTTGTCCGGGAGGAAACATATCAAACTTTATGAGTGCACTGGCAAAAGGAAATGTAGCTCTTTCGGTTAGTTTAACAGCGGTAGCGACGCTTGCTGCCACATTTATGACACCTTTGAACTTTGCCATTTGGGGGAAAATATATCTAAATCAGTACAACGCTACAGCAGGCGCAGGAAATTACCTCGTGCCCATCGAGATTGATTTTATACAAATGATACAAACAGTTGTAGTTCTACTTGGAATACCAGTTATTTTAGGTGTACTATTTGCTCAATATCTCCCGCGCTTTACAGCTAAAATAAAAAAGCCAATCAGGCAATTGTCCATTATTATTTTCATTGCATTTGTTATAATTCTTTTATCTGCCAACTTCGACCATTTTATGAAATTTATCCATTTGGTTTTTATCATTGTTCTTATTCATAACGCACTAGCACTCGGAACAGGTTTCTCTATAGCTACGTTATTCCGGTTACCAAGAGTTGACAGAAGAACAATTTCGCTAGAAACAGGAATTCAGAATTCAGGGTTGGCCCTGGTTTTAATGTTTAACCCCAAAATATTTCCTCCCGAACTTGAACTGGGTGGCATGACAATTATAGCTGCCTGGTGGGGAGTTTGGCACATAATAAGTGGATTGGCAATCTCTACGATCTGGTCAAAAAAACCATTAACACAGCCTGCAACAACATGAGATACGAAAAGTGGTCGTTGGGGTACTGGTGCTTAAAACAGTACGTCATCTTTGCCGACTGGCTCATTCATAAAAGAATAATTGTTACCGGGAAAAATAATATTCCGAAAAACAAACCTATTCTCTTTGCACCCAACCATCAGAATGCGTTAAGCGACCCGATGGCTGTACTTTTACATACCCGCTTCCAACCTGTTTGGTTGGCCCGCGCAGATATTTTTAAATCAAAAAAGGTATCGGTTATTCTGAGGTTCCTAAAAATAATGCCCGTTTACCGGCTGCGCGACGGAAAAGAAAGCCTGGCCAAAAACGACCAAACTTTTACCGATTCAATAAAAGTTCTTGAAAATAATTGTGCACTTGCACTCTTCCCTGAAGCAGCACATTCAGGAAAACGACAAATGCTGATGCACAAAAAAGCAGTTCCGAGAATTGTTTTTATGGCCGAAGAAAAAGCCAATTACAATTTGGATATACAAATTGTTCCTACAGGAATTTATTACAGCCATTACTGGAAATTTAACCGCTCCGTAATAGTTAATTTTGGCGATCCTATTCCTGTAAAAGACTATCTGGAAGAATACAAAACAAACCCCAATTCTGCGACACTTTCTTTACGAGAAAAGATAACCGATGCTATTTTGCCATTGATAATTAACATCAGGAGCAAAAAGTATTACCAAGATTTCGAAAATATACGAGAAGTTTACGGGAAACATTTTCTTGCCCGCTCCGGAAAGAAATATTCAATCTTAAACCTATTCACGTCTGATCAGAAACTGACTCAACAACTTGATAAACTAGAATCGGAAAAATCAGAAGAAACAGAAATATTGATTTCTCAACTAAAAGAATATCTGGGAAAAATACAAAAATACAAAATAAGAAGCTGGGTAGTTGAAAAACGGAGAAACAACTTTTTAAAAATTATTGGCAGTCTGCTTCTGTTACTTACTGGCCTGCCTTTATTTATATACGGTTTTCTGCTGAATGTAATCCCATTTTTTACAGTCGATCGGCTAATTCGTAAAAAAGTAAAAGACAGTACATTTTGGAGTTCATTTTTCCAGGTAGCAGGTCTTTTAATTTTTCCGCTGATGTATATTATTGAATTAATTGCCCTTGGTTGGTTATTTCCCTCGTTTTGGTTAAAACTACTGTTCCTGCTAAGTTTACCATTGGCAGGAAAATTGGCTTTTAACTGGTATATTTTACTTCGGAAAATTATAGGAAGAACGCGCTTCTCTGTACTAAAAATGACAGGTAAAAAAGAGTATCTGGATTTGATTCAGCAACAGGAAGATCTTTTTAAGAAACTGAATAAATTAACTACGGTATAAAAACTTTTACTTAATTTTATTTCTTAAACTTCAACTTACCTACCCATGCCAGAAAAGTTAAAAGACATCCTTTTCCCAAAAGAAAAAGTAGAACTGTTTGCCCATGCTTTAAAGGAAGAATACCCTCCCTTTGAATCAGAAAATTTTGTTTCTTCCGTTTGCGACAACAAATGGTCTGAAAAAGAATTAAAAGAAAAAATGCGACATACCACTTTATGTTTGCATAAATACTTACCTGAAGATTTTAAAGAAACCGTTACAATTTTGCAGGCAATCGTACCTAAAGTCACAGGTTTTGAAGCTATTGTTTTGCCCGACTATGTTGAAGTTTACGGAATTGACGTCCCTGAAATTTCAGTCCCGGCATTGGGTGTTTTAACCCAATGTGGTTCCTCGGAGTTTGGCATTCGTCCGTTTTTGAATAACGACCTGAAGGGCACAATGAAATACATGTTGCAATGGGCAGATAATGAAAATTTTAAAGTGCGCCGCTTTGCCAGTGAAGGATGCCGTCCGCGCCTGCCATGGGCCTCCGGTGTTCCTGCGTTAAAAAAAGATCCATCATTAATACTTCCCATCCTCGAAAAATTAAAAGACGATCCGGAAGAGTTTGTGCGCAAAAGCGTGGCTAATAACCTAAATGATATTTCGAAAGATCATCCGCAACTCGTTTTGGACATCTGTGAACGCTGGCAGGGAAATTCAAAAAATACCGACTGGATTATAAAACAAGCCTGTCGCACGCTTCTAAAACAAGGAAATAAACGTGCCATGCTACTTTTTGGTTTTGCCAACCCTGAGCTGATGCAAATCGAAAACCTGCAATTCTCAAATCATTCACTAAATATTGGTGATGAAATAATTTTCACATTTGATTTAAACATAAAAACAAAAAAGAAACAAAAGGTTCGGCTGGAATATATTGTTCATTTTGTAAAGTCATCAGGAAAAACATCGCCAAAAGTTTTTCAAATAAAAGAAGTTATGTTAGCACCTGGTATTCATAAGATTCAGAAAAAGCATTCATTTGCCAACATGTCAACCCGGAAACATTTTATCGGCGAACATATATTTCAAGTTGTAGTAAATGGCGAGGTAAAGGCTGAAGCAAAAATCAATGTCTGCTGACCCTTCAAATTATTCAAAACCTAAATGCAAAAGTGCATCGCCTTTGTAAACCACCGGAGCATGATTTAAGCCAATAACATGACCATCTGCCGGGATCTTTATTTTGTGTTCGTATTTTCCATACGGATCCGAAATAGTCCCGATAATCTCCCCTTTCTTCACTTTTGCCCCATCTTTGATAAAAAAACGGAAAAGTCCCCCTTGACCGGCACGTAACCAGGTTGAATGTTTTATAATTACAGCAGGGGTATAATTATTCATGTTTTCCAGTTCCTCAGAAAAACTCCGCATTCCTAAATGTTGCATCAGCTTCATGGTTCCTGAAACCCCACGTTTGGTTATACGATGATTAAAATCGTGCGTTTTCCCGCCTTCAAAAAGTAACACCTTTTTGCCCTCCAGTGTGGCTGCCTGCCTGAAGGATTTTTCCCGTTGTCCGGCATAAACAATATAACGAGGATTAAAAATTTTTGCCAATTCCAGTAATTCTTCGTCTCCCTTTGAAATACGAATCTGAGACGAGTTAAACCGCCTGGCTCCACCGGTATGGAAATCAATACAATAATCTACATGGGGAATAATTTCTTTCATGAGGTGATGGGCAAAAATACCTGCCAAAGAACCTTTTGCTGTTCCCGGAAAAATCCGGTTTAAATCTTTCCCGTCGGGGAATTCGCGGGTTTGATTGATAAAACCAAAAATATTGAGTGTTGGAATACTAATCACCATTCCTTTCCTGGGTTTAGTAAATTTCCTCGCCAAAAGTTCACGCACAATCTCTACTCCGTTTAATTCGTTTCCATGAATTCCCGCGCTAAGTAAAAGAACTGGTCCTTCTTCTTTTGCCCGCTCAACAATTACCGGTACTTCAATTTTAGAATAGGTATGCAGACGGGCAATATCAAGGTTTAAAATTCTTTTTTTCCCTGGAGAAATTTCCTCGCCCAAAATGGTTACTTTTTTCTTTTTACTCATATTTAAATCAAACATTTCGTTCGATATACCGAATAATACTTTTTGCAATATCTTTACCAGTAGCTGATTCAATTCCTTCTAATCCGGGAGAAGAGTTTACTTCCAAAATTAAAGGGCCATGATCAGATTGTAACATATCAACGCCGCAAATGCCGAGCCCCATTACACGGGCTGCTTTTAATGCTGCATTTTCCTCTTCTTCCGAGAGTTCAATAATTTCAGCTGTTCCTCCACGATGCAAATTCGAACGAAATTCGCCTTTTTTTGCCTGACGTTTCATAGCTCCAACTACAACTCCATCAACTACGAACGCACGAATATCAGCACCTTTGGCCTCTTTTACAAACTCCTGAACGATAACTCTTGCTTTCAACCCGTTAAATGCTTCGAGCACAGACTCAGCCGCATTATCCGTTTCGGCCAAGACCACACCCAGTCCCTGTGTGCCTTCAAGTAGTTTGATAACCACCGGTGTACCACCAGCTCCTTTTATAATGTCTTTCACATTTTTTGAGTAATTGGTAAAAACCGTTTTGGGTAGTCCCAACCCTGCCCTTGATAAAATTTGAAAACTGCGCAGTTTATCACGCGAGCGAACCAGTGCCTGCGATTCAACTGCGGTAAAAACCTTCATCATTTCGAACTGGCGCACGACTGCTGTTCCGTAAAAGGTTACCGATGCTCCTATTCTCGGAATTACAGCATCTACATTTTCGAGTTTTGTTCCCTTATAAATTATTACAGGATTCTTTTTCTCGATAACCAGGTCGCACTTGGTGTGGTCAACAATCAACATCTCGTGTTTTCGCTTTTCACCAGCCTGCGCTAGCCGCTTTGATGAATATAAATGTGGATTCCTGGATAATATTACAATTTTCATTTATTTCGTTATTTCGGTAATGTTATGTTTAAAATATCCCCTTTAAATGAAAGATTCTTTTTTGAAGTATCTATAATGAATTTCTTTGATAAAAATTTTCTCCCCAGTAGTACAGGATGTTTCATGTCTGGTCGCTCAGTAAGTGTTAGTTCAATCGGATACGATTTCTTAAAAATACTTATACAGGTCACAATGGAATATCGCTCTTCAACTATGCCATTTGAACTTTTCACCCGGCGCATTTTGTGTATCCGAAAACAAAATTCTTTTTCGTGGTACATTTCATGGTCTGGATCCAAAAAGTTGCACTTCACCCAATCCTCCCCTTCCTTTTCAATACGCTCAATTTTATGACAATGAAAACTGGAGGTATAGGCACCCGAATCTATTTTCACTTCAATTCCTCGTAAATCAAGTTTATCAAAGTCGGCAATATCTTTTCTGCCAATAATTATTTTGTTCATCAAATAAGTTGAGATTGCTAAAAAGTGAAAAACATACTTCCTACTGTGAAATAAATTAACAGTCCGCAAATGTCATTCATGGTTGTAATAAATGGCCCGGTAGCTACAGCCGGATCTATTTTAAATCTGTTAAGCACCAACGGTATTACTGTCCCAAAAAACGAGGCAAAAATAATAACAATAAAAAGCGAAATGGAAACAGAAAAAGTAAGGTTCATATTATCTGATGTAAGTGTATTATATATCAGAAGCAATGTTGAAAAAACCGCGCCGGTAGCCAGTGCAACCATAATTTCCTTTAACAATCTTTTCCCTGTCGATTCCATATCTTTCACCCCGCTGGCAATACTTTGTACCACAATCGACGACGACTGAACCCCAACATTCCCTGCTGTTGCTGCAATCAAAGGAATGAAAAATGCAAGTTCCGTAACCTGCTTTAATGTATCTCCATGTGTTCCCAAAACCCTTGCATTTAAGATTCCTCCCAGCAAACCGATAAGCAACCAGGGTAAACGTGCCCGCAACATCTCCCAAACCCTGTCGCCGGGCTCAACATCGCCGGTGATACCAGAAACCATCTGGTAGTCTTTTTCTGCTTCTTCACGAACAAAATCAATAACATCATCGAACGTAATCCGTCCTTTTAACCGACCGATTTCATCAACAACAGGAATAGCAACAAGGTCGTATTTATCCATAATCTCTGCTACCTCTTCCTGCCGGGTATCCGTGCGGACCATCTTTACATCAGGATTATAAATATTCGAAATTTTGGTATTTGTACTGTTCAGAATTAGTTTTTTTAAAGAAAGTACACCTTTTAGTTTATTTAAGTTGTCAACAACATAGATGTAATATATTTCATCGACTTCTTCTGCCTGTTTACTAATTTCTTTCAAACATGTTGCCACGGTCCAGTTTTCATTAACAACCACAAGTTCTTTTGCCATAATACCCCCTGCGGAATCTTCTTCATATTCCAACAGGTCAACAATGTCGCCGGCTTGTTCATGATCCTCAATTTCATTTAAAACTTCTTTTTTCACTTCGTCATCTAACGCAGCAACAATGTCGGCAGCGTCATCAGAATCCATGTATTCTATAAACTTACTGGCAATAAATTCAGGTGGTAGTTCTTTTAAAAACCGGGTCCGGTCATTTTCAGGAATTTCAACTAAAACGTCAGAAGCTTTTTCTCCATCAAGAAGCATATATATATATTTTGCTTCGTCCATGGTCAGGTCATCCATCACCTCAGCAATATCGGCAGGATGAAGTTCCTCCATTAAATTCTCAACCTCTTTTTTGTTATCATTTTCAACCAGCCCTCTGAGGTTTTCGATATATTCTCTTGAAATTTCAAACTGCATAATTTGTTGTTTTAATTCGGTTTTCTATTTCGCAAGTTAATGTAATGTAGTCTTCCACTGAAAGTTGCTCCGGACGTTTTTCTGCAAATTTCGAGGGAAGGTCGGAGCAAATCCCCTTTAAAGAGTTTCGAAGCATTTTTCGACGTTGATTGAAAGCTGCTTTTACCACCTTAAAGAACAGTACCTCGTCACATGGCAAATCAGTCCGCCCGTTACGAATTAATCTAACAACTGCCGATTTCACTTTTGGAGGAGGAATAAAAACTTGTTCCGGGACAGTAAAAAGATATTCAATATGATAGAATGTTTGAAGCAAAACACTTAAAATACCATACGTTTTGTTTCCATGTTTTGCACTTATTCTTTCAGCTACTTCCTTCTGAATCATTCCAACTACTTCCGGAATTCGGTTTCTGAATTCGAGGACCCTGAAAAAAATTTGTGAAGATATATTGTAAGGAAAATTACCGATAATATTAAAATTACCTGAAAAGTGTACCGAAAAATCGAACTTTAAAAAATCATCAGAATAAATTCTGTCTTGTAATTGCGGGAAATGTTGTTTTAAATATTCAACTGATTCCCTGTCAATTTCGATAACATGTGTATTTAATTCGGGCCTTTCAACTAGAAAACGTGTTAATACTCCCATTCCCGGTCCTACTTCCAGTACATCTGTTTCGGTAGTCCCTAAACTGTCAACAATTTTACGTGCAATATTCTGATCCTTTAGAAAATGCTGACCAAGATTTTTTTTGGGCCTTACTATATCCATACCTCCCCACCTCTTCCATTTCTGTTATAACGTTGTGTTCTTTTTATCGAAATTAATAAACAAATTTATATTTTTGTTTGCTACGAATAACTGTAACCGTTTCAATTTCGCATCCCGAAAATAATA
Source organism: uncultured Draconibacterium sp. (assembly GCA_963677235.2). Taxonomy (GTDB): domain Bacteria; phylum Bacteroidota; class Bacteroidia; order Bacteroidales; family Prolixibacteraceae; genus Draconibacterium. The sequence goes on from CAXXPP010000003.1 coordinate 315,535, forward strand.
AAAATTTAGGGAAAATAATTTTGAAACCGGGTTGCAGGTAAAAAAATACAGATTGAAAAAAATTATACTCAAAGTCTTAAAATTTCTAGCCTTTTTTGCACTTGGCGCATTTATTTTCTGGCTTATTTATAAAGATCAAGACATTGAAAGGATTAAATCGGTACTAAAAAACGATGTCAATTATTTCTGGGTTGTACTTTCTCTTTTTATCGGACTATTAAGTCATATCAGCCGCACTATACGCTGGGGGCTAATGATTGAGCCCATTGGGCACAAACCACGGTTTATTAATACTTTCCTGGCAGTTATGGTAGGATATTTAATGAACATGGCATTTCCCCGAATGGGAGAGATATCAAGATGCGGAGTTTTATCGCGTTACGAAAAAATTTCATTTACAAAGCTGGTTGGTACTGTTGTCGCAGAAAGAGCTGTGGATATGGTTTCCCTTCTCATTTTACTGGCCGTTGTAATTTTTTCTCAGTTCGGGGAAATGTTGAGCTTCCTGCATAATAATCCAGGGATTGAAGAAAAATTAACCGCGGTTGTAACTTCCCCTTTTCTAATTGGAGGCGTGGTTATTTTAATTATTCTTCTTTATATATTTCGAAAAGCGTTTAAACACACCGTAATTTTTGCCAAACTAATTGAAATCATAAAAAATTTCAAGGAAGGCTTTATTTCCATTGGTTCAATAAAAAAGAAAGGTTGGTTTTTCTTTCATTCGGCGTTTATATGGATAATGTATTACCTTATGCTCTATTTGGTTTTCTTTGCTTTTGATTTTACCCGTAATTTAAATCCGATTGCAGGGTTAACTACTTTTGTTTTGGCAAGTTTTGGGATGGTTGCGCCAGTACAGGGCGGAATTGGAGCCTGGCATTTTATGGCCAAAGAAGCACTTTCTCTTTATGGTATCGCCAACGAAAACGGGATAATTTTCGCCTTTGTTGCCCATACTTCAATGACATTAATGATTATCATCATCGGTATAATATCACTCCTTGTTTTGCCGTTTATAAACCGACGAAATGATCTAAACGAAACCAAAACCTGAATTTCGAGATTATAATACCAACATTTAAAACGATTTCGGATGAACACCGAACTATTTATCGCTCGTAGATTATTCTTCGATAAAACCAACAAAAAGTATTTATCGCACAGGATAATTCGTATTGCTTTGTTCGGAATTGCACTGGGGTTGGCAATAATGCTGGTTTCTGTAGCCGTAATTACAGGGTTCAAAAAAGAGATCCGAAATAAAGTTATCGGTTTTGGTTCCCATATTCAAATCGTAAATTTCGATTCAAATAATTCTTACGAAACAAATCCCATTTCAGCACGCCAGGCATTTTTGCCTGAAATAAAAAAAATTAATGGTGTAAAATATGTAAGTGTTTACGCCACTAAACCGGGAATGATTAAAACCGACGAATTCTTACAGGGCATTGTTTTTAAAGGCGTAACAACAGATTACAATTGGAATTTTTTTGAAAAAAACCTCGTTGAAGGGCGTGTTCCTGAATTAAATGATTCGGTACGGGTAAATGAAATTATTCTATCAGAACAGGTTTCGCAACTGTTACAATTAAAACTAAACGACAATGCGGTTATCTATTTCCTGAATGAGGATGAAAACCTGCCACGAATACTTCAGCTAAAAGTTTGCGGAATTTACCGTACAGGGCTGGAAGAATTTGACAATATTTTTATTGTTGGCGATTTAAAACAAATTCAACGGTTAAATGATTGGCAAAGCGACCAAATTAGTGGTTTTGAGATTCGGGTAAATAACTTTCAAAATACTGAAAATATTGAACAGGAAATAAGAGCCCAGGTGATCAACTACAGTGAAGAAAATTCTGCGATTTTACGCACTCTTAATATCACGCGGGAATATCCCCAAATATTCGACTGGCTTGCCGTTCTCGATATGAATGTGTGGGTAATTATTATTCTTTTGTCGTTGGTAGCCGGATTTAATATGATTTCGGGGCTGCTGGTTCTGATACTCGAACGAATAAATATGATTGGAATATTAAAAGCGCTCGGTAGCCGCAACTGGTCGGTGAGAAAAGTATTTCTTTACCTTTCATTCTTTCTAACCGGCCGGGGGATGCTTTGGGGAAACATTTTTGGCATTTCAATAATTGTTATCCAGAAAGTTTTCCATGTGGTAAGACTTGATCCGACAGCTTATTATGTTGATTTTGCCCCAATTAATATTTCTATAATTCATATTCTTTTATTAAATATTGCAAGTATTTCACTAACAATTCTAATGCTAATTATCCCAAGTTACCTTATTAGCAAAATTTATCCTGAAAAAGCAATCAGGTTTGATTAATATCAATGCCTAAAATGATTTTTCTATAATTAAAACACTAATTTTACAAGCTGTAAAAAATTCAAATTATGTTTTTTGTTGGTGCAACCGGACAACTTTTAACCCTAATTCTGACGGTGTCCATACCGTTTATGATGCTGGTTAGCGGTCACTCAAAAGCAGAAGAACATAATGAAAAACAAATTAGTTTCGATATTGAACATTTAGCCCAATTCGGGATAAACTCCAACAATCAAACAAATTTTACTGATTTCAATTTTGTTGCAGAAAATACAAAATGCCACAAAATATTTCAATTTGTTAAGGAACTAAAAACGCCACCCGATAAATTTGGTCCGAAACGGACAAAAATTTATCTAGAAAATATTGGCAATAAAGCTCCCCCAACAACCTTTTCTTTTCATTTCTAAAAAAACAGAGTTGAATATCCAACGCTGTATTATTATTATTCAATCTTTGTAAGAAGACCTCCGATTCACGTTTCTTTAATTTGTTTGATTTGATGCAAATACAACAAGACAGATAGTTAGATTTTTTATATTAGATTCAATTTTTAAGAAGGGCGAAAACAGTATGTTCTGTTTCGTCCTTTTTTCAAATAAAACCATTCGTCAATCAATTTTACAGCATATTTTTACTTTTCTTTTAACTCTCGTTTCAATATAAAATCATTACAGCACATACAATACTTGCACTAACAAACTAAATGCAAGTTGTATTTACCCCCACTATCCGAAAAACAGGGTGCCCGATTTGACCAATTTCGCGCCAGTTACCTGTGTTTAATTTGCTTAGAAATTGGATTCAATCACTAGTGTCCCATTAAAATTGGGACGTTATTAATATTAAACAAATTTGGCTCATTAAGTCTAAAACGTTCTTTGTCATTTTGAAATTTAGTTCTCTTAAAAAGGTCTCGAAGATGAGTTTTATCAGTCAATGATATACTCAAGATTTGCAAAACCTCATAAGTACTTCTGTCAAGATTCATGTCTTCCTGGACAATTGCTACCAAGCAGTAGGTACATATAGCAACGTAAATCTGGATTCGAACAGCATTTTCAGTAGTACCCCAGAATTTCTTGATTTTCAGATGTTGTTTTAGCCATTTAAAGAATAGCTCGACTTGCCAGCGGTTCTTATAAAGTTCAGCAACTTGAAGAGCTGAAATGTGCATTGCATTGGTTAAGAATACAAACTCACGCTTTTGTTCTTCATCCCAATATCTGACCATTCGAAGATGTTCTGGATAATATTGCCTGGGATAAAAACCAGTCAATTCAATCGTTACATCTGAAAGTACGTTCTCGGGCATTCTTCGTTTCCATTTGATTATCTTGTATTGAAGATTCTTTTTTGCTCTGACAACGAAGAAGGCTTCTATCTGGTGAATCCTGTACAACATCTTGAAGTGATTATATGCACGATCAAATATGTAATATGATCCTGATTCATAAGGAATTTTTTTCATTGCCGTAGAGTCGTGTACCGAAGCTTCAGTAATATGAAAGAATGCTGGGATTTGTGTTTCTACATCATATAATGTATGCACTTTGATTCCGCCTTTTTTCTTGCGGAACTTCGCCCACCAGAATACGGAAAGGCACAAGTCAATCGTTGTTGAATCAAAAGCGTAGACATTGCCATCAAGCTTGAAGATGTCAGAAACTCGTTTCTGCCTGGCTTCGTTAACCAGATAGTAAGCATATTCTTCAAAGATGCGACAGTCTCTGTCTTGATTAGCTCTGGCTAAGGATGATTTTGAAACATTCTTGCCTAAACCCAAATGATAAGATTTGGAATGATGAGCATCAATTGCAACAATCAAATCTCTCAGGCTTTCACGATTTGATAATTGCCCGAACATCAGAGCAAGCAATTGATTCCAACAAGTGAAATGCTTCACGTATTTGTCACCGTCATACTTGCGAACGATGTAGTTGAACTTATTCCTATCTAGGAACGATGCTAACTGAGCAAAAACGTATTTATCCTTATGCATTTGCTAATCCGTTAATGAACAGCGAAAATGCAAATTGAAATCCGTTTAACCGAAAAAAGCCTGTAACTGACTAAATTTCAAACATTTCAAAGAACATTATTAGATTTTAATGGGACAGCAATGGGATTCAATAATCCATTCTCAAAATATTTTGAAGAATTTTGTGGTACTCTTTAGATTGAATAGATTGCAAAATACAGGAAAAAACATTTGTCTTTCCTCTGGAACAAAAAGAAAATTCAGTTAAGCCTTCTTTTCAAATTGTTTTGAAACTACGAATGCCTTGGATTAGTATTTTTATTTAACATTTCAATCTGTTCAAAATTTACGCTTTTAAATGACATTTTCTATTTTTGCCAAATGACATTTCGAAACGAAATAAAAAAAGCACTTCAAATTACTCTTCCTGGTGAAAAATCGCACAAAAAGATGCTTCCCCCCAGCCGGAAACTTATGGTTGCTCCGGAAAAGCGAAACGGACTAAAACACAGCAGTGTTTTACTGGCTTTGTATATTGAAGATAATGATTTATACGGTTGTCTTATAAAACGGCCACAGCACATGAAACATCATGCCGGGCAAATCGCACTTCCCGGCGGACGAATAGAAAAAGGAGAGAGCGCTGTTGAAACTGCACTACGCGAAACTTATGAAGAGATTGGAATAAAATCAGAACAAATAGAAATACTTGGGGTGCTTTCCGAGCTATATGTTGAGGTAAGTCAATTTTTAATTCATCCCATTGTGGGTTGGTTAAATAAAAAACCTTTTTTTTCAATTAACAAAAGCGAGGTTGAAAAGATGGTTCTTTTTCCGTTACTGAAATACAGGAACAATTTTGAAAAAACAGATATGCCAACCAATATTGGGACTCTTGAAGTCCCCTGTATTAAATTTGACGGCGAAATTATTTGGGGAGCTACTGCAATGATTTTATCGGAATTTTATGATATAATGGAAGACTTATCTTTTATTCAGGAATAACATTTACGTAGTGCTGATAATTATTTAACACCTTTGAAACGTATGAATAAGCTTCATCTCCCCGACAGTATCCCCAACGAACAACCGGATCTTTGTAATATTTTTCCATCGATTTATTCCTGAGATAAAAATCGACATTACCATCCCATATTTCACTGTTTTTATTGTATTTACGAGCCAGTCTTTGAGCATCTTTTACATGTCCCAGTCCAACGTTGTACGAAGCCAATACAAATTTTATACGTTCTGTAGAATCAGGAACCGACTCAACCAGTTGTTCATCAAGCCAATTGATTAAAAGAATACCAGCTTTAATATTTTGTTTAGGCTGCTTAAAATCCTCCACGCCCAATGAACGTGCAGTCGAAGGCATAATTTGCATTAGCCCATATGCTTCTGTCCAAGATTCCGCTTTAGCATTAAAACGCGATTCATGGTATACCACAGATGCAATTAAACGCCAGTCCCAGCCATACTGCTGCGAATTTTTTTTTATGTCTTTGTCGTATTTTGAAATATGCCCACCTGAGATACTATGATAGTCGCTCTCCATTCTTTCAGCAATTCTAGAGCTTTCAAAATATTTATGGTATAAAACGTGGAACTTTCGCGAACGTTTAAATTTTGTAATCCAGTTATCCAGATATTCTTTCCACTCTTTAGAATCTTTTCTTACGGCCCAGGCTATATTTTGCGGAAAGCTCACTTTTAAAGAAACATCCAGGTTTGGATAATATGTTTTATTCAGCAGCGCCACATTTTCATCGCAAACCGTATAATCAATTTTGCCTTCGGCAACCATTGAGATTAATTGTTCTACTCCGTAAATTGTATCTTCAATAATCTTAATGTCCTCTCCTATTTCTTCCGATAAATTTACCATTCGCCGGTAGTATGATGTGTTTTTTTGTACGTGTACTTTTTTGCCACCAAGTTCAAGTGTTGAATTTACATATATTGAGTCAAGGGAATTTCTAGTATCCCTCTGTACCAAAACCTGTCGGGTTTGTTCCAGAGGAACTGTAAAATCGACTACAGAATTTCGCCTTTTTGTGATGGTTAGATTCTTTGCGATTAGATCAAATCGTTTTGTCTTAAGTCCTTCGAAGGTCTCACCCAGATTATTGCTTACAATTATTTCGAGATTAACACCAAGATCGTTGGTCAACTCTTTTAACAGTTCATATTTGAACCCCATAGGTTTTCCCCTGTAAACAAAATAATTTGTTGAATTATAATCGACAACTGCACGTAAAGTTCCGGTTTTACGTATGCGTTCCAAATCATTCAATTCAGATTGAGTGTTATCCTTTTCTTTTTCCTGCCGGGTTTGATTACAGGAAATAAAAAAAGAAAAACAAATCAACAAAAAGAAAATTTTTACTGTTGATTTTTTATGTGAACAAAAATACTTCATTAATCATAAAACAACCAGGCTACTCCAAATCGGAAAGTACTCCGATACATTGGATAATGAGGAGAATTATAATACTCCCCATCAATGAAGCTGGTTCCAATATTCATCATTTTAAAGAAAAACCGGGTTCTTTTCAGCCTTAGTGTAGCATACGCATCAATATATGGAAAGTTTCCTGTTTTCTTTTCATTCTGAAGATAAAACAATCCCGTTGAGGGGTCATAGGCATCTGAATAATATAATGTATTATAACGAGTATCTATGCCCAATTGTGTATGCAAAACCTTTGAAACTATAAACTGATAATAAACTGAAACAAATGCAGAAAAATCAGGCAAATGAATATATTTATCATTTGAAACCTTCTGATAAAGCATCCGGGTTCTGAAATGTAAATTTCGTAAAGCAAAGTCCTTGTCAATATAAGCTGAGATTACAAGTAGTTCTTCATTGGTTTGCGCCGGAATCCCCAGCGTATCATTATAAATGTAATTATTAATCAACGCATAGTTTGCTCCAAGTTTAAAATTGTATTTAGGCATTTCGAAACTACCTTTCACCGTCATATTCTGCTCCATACTCAAGTCTTTATTCCACTGAGAATGATTGGAATAAAATTCTTCCTGAAAATAATCAGGAACTAAATTCTCAACCGCTCCACGTATTGTTAGGGAGGCTAATGAATCCTTTAAAAGACGGAAAGGTTTTGAAATTACACCAGATATTTCTGTTTGACCAACATTTCGACCAATCACATAAAACTTTCCTTCTGCATTCCATTTCCAAAAATCACCGGCTTGCCTAAAAACTCCCCCTCCAACATAAACATTAGAAAATTTAGAAACCTGAGGCCTGTTATAAATATCAGGAATTGGTCCCGGATGTGTAATTTTCACAAATTCATGACCTAAGAATGCGCGTTTCCCAAAACTCGTTTTGCGTCCCGGGTTTTCGTATTGTTTTATTTGAAAAATATTTGATATTTTATTAAAACGAATGGAATCTTTTATATAGTCATCATCGAAATAAGTATTCCGAAAAAACGTATTTGTTGAATCTTCTTCTTCTGTAAACTGTTTATAATGCCGTTGATATTCCATCGAATACATGACCCCAACAATAGGTTTAAAGATTTCCTGTGGTGTTACAACAGGAGTATTACTGCCATCATCTGTAGATTCTGGCACAACAACAGGAATTGTATCAACTTTAATATATCGCCCTATGCGGTATTCCCCGGTAGCAAAAAAATATGAATTGGTAAACTTAGATCGAGTACTATTCAATTTAACATTTAAATATTCAGTATCTAGTCCATTAAATAATAGTGAATCTGCCTCCAGACCTCCATTCTCACTATTCTGAATGCTATTGGCAATAAACCCAGCATGTATTTTTAAAGCGTTCTTGTTATAATTGGAATATAATGATACAACACTATTTTTACCATCCTGATAGTTATATTGTCCGTCAGAACGTGCTTGATCGTACCTGAACGCGAAATTTAAATATGGATTTACATTCTGTGTATGTAAGACATTGAAACGAGTCTCATTTTTACGATTCTTATTCTCGCTTTGACTATAGTCTAAAACAGTATAAGGAGTACGTGTATTATAATAATTAAGCTTAGAAGGTGTTAATAAGTAAGCATCTCTGGTTCGGAGAAAAAAGAAATCAATGTCCGACTTTCTGTTAAAAAAGTCATTATCCTCATAAGGTAACCCATAATTACCTAAATATGTAGCAGTTATTGCATTTTTATATACAGGATTATATAATCGATAATCTTTTAGCAGAGTATCTAATTTTGTAGAATCAGTAAAAGCTCCATATCCACGAAGATGCCATAATTTTATTTCCGGCTTTATATCTTTTTTAGGAGCGTTGTTTGCCGACTTCGGTTCCTCCTCCATAAAATCAGAAGGCCGCTGTGAGAAGGAAATTAACGGCAATAAAATTATAGAAATAAAAAATAGATATTTGCTAACAAGGTTTCTCATATAAACCAAATAATTCGAGAACAAAACTAAAAAAAGCTTTGACGTTACGCTGAAAACTTACAAACTTTTCACGTAAATTAACAACATTACACAAAAACAAAGCCCGTGCTCAGGAAGAACACGGGCTTAAATAAATTTGGCAGCGACCTACTCTCCCACTAATGTGCAGTACCATCGGCGCTGGCGGGCTTAACTTCTCTGTTCGGAATGGGAAGAGGTGGTGCCCCGCCGCTATAGCCACCTAAAATCTTTATGGCTTACTTATTTCTCTTCTAAAAGAGATACCACATAATATCTTAAGGCAGTTGGGAAAGAAAAAAATGTTCCTCAATACAAGGACTCAACACTAAAAAAGTTCTCGGGCAATTAGTACTGCTCGGCTTTGACTTCACAGCCTTTACACCTGCAGCCTATCAACGTAATCGTCTCTTACGGCCCTTAAGGGAGATCTCATCTTGAGGTGAGCTTCGCGCTTAGATGCTTTCAGCGCTTATCTCGTCCACACATAGCTACCCTGCAATGCAGCTGGCGCCACAACAGGTACACTAGCGGTATGTCCAACGCGGTCCTCTCGTACTAGTGTCAGGTCCTCTCAAATCTCCTACGCCCACAACAGATAGGGACCGAACTGTCTCACGACGTTCTGAACCCAGCTCGCGTGCCACTTTAATGGGCGAACAGCCCAACCCTTGGGACCTTCTCCAGCCCCAGGATGTGACGAGCCGACATCGAGGTGCCAAACCGCTCCGTCGATATGAGCTCTTGGGAGCGATCAGCCTGTTATCCCCGGAGTACCTTTTATCCTTTGAGCGATGGCCCTTCCATTCGGAACCACCGGATCACTATGCTCTAGTTTCCTACCTGATCGACCCGTCGGTCTCACAGTCAAGCGCGCTTTTACCATTATGCTCTGCTGGCGGTTACCAATCGCCATGAACGCACCTTTAGAAGCCTCCGTTACTCTTTTGGAGGCGACCACCCCAGTCAAACTACCCACCACGCAATGTCCTCCGTCAGGAGTTAGGCTCCAAGTAAGCAAAGGGACGTATTTCAAGGATGGCTCCACAATTCCTAGCGAAACCGCTTCATAGCCTCCGTCCTATCCTACACATCACTTACCCAGAGTCAATGCGAAGCTGCAGTAAAGGTTCACGGGGTCTTTCCGTCCCGTTGCGGGTAAACGGCATCTTCACCGTTACTACAATTTCACCGAGCTCGCGGCCGAGACAGTGCCCAGATCGTTACACCATTCGTGCAGGTCGGAACTTACCCGACAAGGAATTTCGCTACCTTAGGACCGTTATAGTTACGGCCGCCGTTTACCGGGGCTTCGATTCAATGCTTCTCCGAAGATAACATCCCCTCTTAACCTTCCGGCACCGGGCAGGTGTCAGGCCCTATACGTCATCTTGCGATTTAGCAGAGCCCTGTGTTTTTGATAAACAGTCGCCTGGGCCATTTCTCTGCGGCCAACCGTATGGTTGGCTCCCCTTCTCCCGAAGTTACGGGGTCATTTTGCCTAGTTCCTTAGCCGCGAATCACTCGAGCGCCTCAGGATTCTCTCCTTGACTACCTGTGTCGGTTTACGGTACGGGCGTCCATGCTCGCTTTTCTTGGAAGGGAATTCATTGCTTCGCTTCGCCCGAAGGCTAGGCTCAACGTACTATTCCGTCAGTACCTAGCAACTACTTCCCTCCGTCACTTTTAATGCATGGCCGGCGCAGGAATATTAACCTGCTATCCATCGGTTTCCCCATTCGGGTACACCTTAGGTCCCGGCTTACCCTGATCCGATTAACGTTGATCAGGAAACCTTAGTCTATCGGCGAGGGGGTTTCTCACCCCCTTTATCGTTACTTATGCCTACATTTGCTTTTCCAGGCGTTCCAGTATAACTCACGTTACACCTTCAACACACCTGGAATGCTCCCCTACCACTTATACGTTTGTATAAATCCATAGCTTCGGTGGTATGCTTATGCCCGATTATCATCCATGCCCAGCCGCTCGACTAGTGAGCTGTTACGCACTCTTTAAATGAATGGCTGCTTCCAAGCCAACATCCTAGCTGTCTCTGCAGCCGGACCTCGTTTGTTCAACTTAGCATACACTTGGGGACCTTAGCTGATGGTCCGGGTTCTTTCCCTTTCGGACACGGACCTTAGCACCCATGCCCTCACTCCTGTAAATCATTTTACAGCATTCGGAGTTTGTCTGGATTTGATAGGCGGCGAAGCCCTCGCATCCAATCAGTAGCTCTACCTCTGCAAAACTTTTACAAGGCTGCACCTAAATGCATTTCGGGGAGTACGAGCTATTTCCCAGTTTGATTGGCCTTTCACCCCTACCCACAGCTCATCCAAAAGCTTTTCAACGCTTCCTGGTTCGGTCCTCCATGATGTGTTACCATCACTTCAACCTGGCCATGGGTAGATCACAAGGTTTCGCGTCTAGCGCCACTAACTTTACGCCCTATTCAGACTCGCTTTCGCTTCGGGTACACCTCTTAAAGGCTTAGCCTTGCTAGTGACGACTAACTCGTAGGCTCATTATGCAAAAGGCACGCTGTCATCCGTAATAATACAGACTCCAACCGCTTGTAAGCGTACGGTTTCAGGTACTATTTCACTCCCCTGTTCGGGGTGCTTTTCACCTTTCCCTCACGGTACTTGTCCACTATCGGTCTCTCAGGAGTATTTAGCCTTACCAGATGGTCCTGGCAGTTTCAGACAGGGTTCCTCGTGCCCCGCCATACTCAGGGTACTGCTAGGATAATATTGCTTACGTGTACGGGACTTTCACCCCCTTTGGTCGGCTTTTCCAAAACCGTTCCACTTCAAAATATGTCTCCATGTCGCAGCCCTACAACCCCGGTCATGCCGAAACAAAACCGGTTTGGGCTATTCCCATTTCGCTCGCCACTACTTTGGGAATCACTATTGTTTTCTTTTCCTGTGGGTACTTAGATGTTTCAGTTCCCCACGTTTGCCTCCTGGTTACCCAGGATATCCCGATTGCTCGGGATGGGTTGCCCCATTCGGGTATCTGCGGATCGATTCGTATTTGCCAATCCCCGCAGCTTTTCGCAGCTTGTCACGCCCTTCTTCGCCTCTGAGAGCCAAGGCATCCTCCGTACGCCCTTAGTAACTTTCTTTATAAATCCTCGTATTGATTCTTAAATTTTTCTACTTTTTTGTCGTCTCGTTATGATTTGACTCTTTTCCCAACATGCCAAAGAACTTTATCAGCAAGCAGTAAGTATTCAGTACCAGGTACACAATACCTTACCACCACTAAACGAAGATAACCGGGGAATCGAACCCCAACCTAAGGCACCAGCCTTATCCTGTACAGTTTCAAGTTGCACATTTATTGTGTGCTTTTATATAAACTTGTCCTGCTTTTGTTCACTATTTCATTATTTTTTGAACGTTTGCCATTTTCATGGACTTTCTTTCAGCCTTAAACTATTCGGTTTTCAGCCCTTTCGACCTTTCAGCCTCCGTGGAGAATAAGGGAGTCGAACCCTTGACCTCTAGAATGCAAATCTAGCGCTCTAGCCAACTGAGCTAATCCCCCAAACTTTTAAGTTTCAAGCTCCGGGTTTCATGTTCCAAGTTATTTACTCTAAACTTTGAACCGTGAACTTTAAACTACTTCCGTAGTCCCGCCCAGACTTGAACTGGGGACCCCTACATTATCAGTGTAGTACTCTAACCAGCTGAGCTACGGGACTCTCATTTTATAGAGTTCCGTCTGCCGAGTTTAAAGTTTCTAGTCGCTCTTTTTCAGAGCTTTAAACCTTAAACCTTTAACTTTAAACTCTATTCATATCTTTAAAAAAGCAAGGACCAAAATTGTCAATCCCATCCGTTTTAACCTGTGCTCCAGAAAGGAGGTGTTCCAGCCACACCTTCCGGTACGGCTACCTTGTTACGACTTAACCCCAGTCACTGGTTTTACCCTAGGCCGCTCCTTGCGGTCACAGACTTCAGGCACCCCCAGCTCCCATGGTTTGACGGGCGGTGTGTACAAGGCCCGGGAACGTATTCACCGCGCCATGGCTGATGCGCGATTACTAGCGAATCCAACTTCATGGAGTCGGGTTGCAGACTCCAATCCGAACTGGGACCGGCTTTTGGGATTAGCATCACTTCGCAGTGTAGCTGCCCTTTGTACCGGCCATTGTAACACGTGTGTAGCCCTGGACATAAGGGCCGTGCTGATTTGACGTCATCCCCACCTTCCTCTCACCTTACGGTGGCAGTCCCGCTAGAGTCCCCGGCTTGACCCGATGGCAACTAACGGTAAGGGTTGCGCTCGTTATGGGACTTAACCCGACACCTCACGGCACGAGCTGACGACAACCATGCAGCACCTTGTAAATAGCCCCGAAGGGAAGAAGTGTTTCCACCTCATACAATCTACATTTAAGCCCAGGTAAGGTTCCTCGCGTATCATCGAATTAAACCACATGTTCCTCCGCTTGTGCGGGCCCCCGTCAATTCCTTTGAGTTTCAACCTTGCGATCGTACTCCCCAGGTGGTTCACTTAATGCTTTCGCTCAGCCGCTTACTGTGTATCGCAAACAGCGAGTGAACATCGTTTACAGCGTGGACTACCAGGGTATCTAATCCTGTTCGCTCCCCACGCTTTCGTGCCTCAGCGTCAGTAATGGCTTAGTAAGCTGCCTTCGCAATCGGCGTTCTGTGTCATATCTATGCATTTCACCGCTACACAACACATTCCGCCTACCTCAACCATACTCAAGACTCGCAGTATCAATGGCAATTCTACCGTTAAGCGGCAGCATTTCACCACTGACTTACAAGCCAACCTGCGCACCCTTTAAACCCAATGAATCCGGATAACGCTTGCATCCTCCGTATTACCGCGGCTGCTGGCACGGAGTTAGCCGATGCTTATTCCTACGCTACTGGCAACTGGTTACACGTAACCAGGTTTCTTGGCGTAGAAAAGCAGTTTACAACCCATAGGGCCGTCATCCTGCACGCGGGATGGCTGGTTCAGGCTCGCGCCCATTGACCAATATTCCTCACTGCTGCCTCCCGTAGGAGTCTGGTCCGTGTCTCAGTACCAGTGTGGGGGATAATCCTCTCAGAACCCCTAAGGATCGTTGCCTAGGTGAGCCGTTACCTCACCTACTAGCTAATCCTACGCATGCCCATCTTATACCACCTAAGTTTTAATTGTAATCCCATGCGGTATTACAATACTATGGAGTATTAATCCACGTTTCCATGGGCTATCCTCCTGTATAAGGCAGGTTGCATACGCGTTACGCACCCGTGCGCCGGTCGCCACCAGACCGAAGTCCGTGCTGCCCCTCGACTTGCATGTGTTAAGCCTCCCGCTAGCGTTCATCCTGAGCCAGGATCAAACTCTCCGTTGTATATATAAAAAGTTTAAATCTCTTTCGCCCAGGTTAAATCCTTCTCAGAAATTAACAAAGTTGGAAAACCTTGCTTTTTTGTGCTTCAAAATTTTAAAGAACTTCCCATAAAAAATCAGCACCCAATTCTTCTTCTCCTAACCAAATGCTGACATTCCATGTTTCAATATTTTTCCCGGAATCTTTCCCTCTCCTTCTTTTCTATCTCCTATCCCGGAACGTTTCTCCCTTTCGGGGCGGCAAAGGTAATAACTCTTTTCTTTCTGCCAAAACTTTTTTCGTTTTTTTTCAAATCTTTTTCGGCTCCTTTTTCCCAATTTTGCACATCTTAAATGCCCAACTTCCTTCTCTCCGATTACCTCTTCATCTCTTCTATGAACCCCGCTCCCTGAAAGCGGCTGCAAATATAGACAGCCTTTTTTAATCACCAAAACTTTTTGAAAGTTTTTTCTGACTTTTTTCAGAAAACTTTGGGGAACAACAGAGTCAATAATTTAATAACCTTATCAATCACCTGTATTACCTCTCATTTCCTCAATGAACTTGCCCTAAAAGCGGATGCAAAAGTAGACAAGGTTTTTAAAATTCCAAACAAAAAATAATATTATTTTCAGATTATTTTGAAAGTGAATAAACAATGAATTGAGAATCAATATTATTACCCAGAATATTTTCTAGAAAATTCTCAATGCTGCCGATTTAAAAAGGAAAAATACAGTAGTTCCGATATCAAGATTCATGTTTTGTCTTGACGCTTCGGTGATCTCTATCAATACTTTTTCGCCGGCATTTACCAAACAAAACGACAAACCATCCTTCGAAAAAATCTTTTCAATGGTTCCTTTTATTTGGTTACGAAGCGAAATATGGATGATTGGCTGCAAAGAGATAGATATATCTTCAGGTCGAATTAAGACCTTTATCTGTTTCCCTATTTCAATATTTTTATTAAACGAATGACTCAAAACCTGAACCTGAAAATCATTTACTGCACTTTTTAACAAAACCATACTTTGAGCCGGAAGAGTTGCAAACACATACATATTAAATACATTATACAAACCTGCCGCTTCCATTATTTCCACATTCAATTCATCGGTAATCAAATCCCGGAAACTTCCAAGCGCCTGGATTTTTCCCTCCTTCAGTAACAAAAGATGATTAGTTAAACTCAATAAATCGGGCAAATCGTGGCTAACAATTAACATTGGAATATTGAATCGCTCATTAATCGTATTCAAAAATGGAATAATATTATTCCTAAGATTTACATCAACAGCAGAAAAAGGTTCATCCATAATTAAAACCCTGGCACCGCTGAGTAATGCCCGCCCGATTGCAATACGTTGTTTCTCTCCACCGGAACATTCAGATGGCTTCTTTCTCAGGAGCGACTTGATATTTAATATGTCTGTAAGTTCATTAACCTTTATTCTTTCTGAACTCTTTTTATTGATTCCGTATTTCAAATTTTGCAAAACAGACATGTGGGGAAAAAGCCGGACATCCTGAAAAACATAACCAATCTTTCGCTCTTTTACCGGAAGATTTATTTTTTGATTTGAATCAAAAACTGTGTCTCCATTTATTTGAATAAATCCTTCGTTGGGTTTAACCAGGCCGGCAATAGAATTTAATAAACTGGTTTTTCCATGTCCCGATGGCCCGTAAACGCCGGTAATTCCATTTTCGATCTCCGCTTTTACATCTAGCAGGAAATTGTTGCGCTGTAGTTTTATATCTAGCTTCAAAAACGGATTCATATTTTTTGTTTTAAAACCCGTTTGTTCAAATACTCGGCGCCGATCATGGCCAGCAACGACAGAACCACAGAGACGATAACCAAACGCAATGTAGAAAATTCCTGACCGGGAACTTGCATTGTCGAAAAAATAGCCAGTGGTAATGTTTGCGTTTCTCCTGAAATATTTCCTGCAAAAGATATTGTCGCGCCAAATTCACCTAAACTTCGGGCAAAAGCTAAAATTGCTCCACTTATTACTCCAGGCAAAGACAGTGGCAAAGTAATTGTAAAAAACACCCGCAAATTAGAAGCCCCCAAAGTCCGGGCTGCCTCCTCAAAATTTTTATCCACCAGTTCTATTGAAAGACGAATGGAACGGGTAACAAGGGGAAATGAAACTACTATCGCAGCAATAATTGCTGCGGGGAAAGAAAATGCTATTCTTATTCCGAAATAACTATAGAAAAAACTCCCCAGCCAACCATTGGTTCCAAATAAAACCAATAATATATAACCAGTTGTTACCGGTGGTAAAACAAGCGGAAGGTGTAAAAATCCTTCAACAAACGCTTTCCCTGGAAATTGCTTTTGTGCCAAAAACCAACCAATTAAAATGGAAAAAGGGAGCACAACAATAGTACAAACCAACGCTACTTTTAATGAAAGTTGTATTGCAGTCAGTTCAGATGAAGAATATGTAATAAGTTCCTTCAAATCCAATTTAATGTGTAAAACCGTACTTTCCCCAAATGGAAAGCGCTTTTTCCGAATTTATAAATTTATACAAGTTATCCGATAATTCCGTATCAGTGCCTTTAATCTTCGTCATATAATAATTTACCGGTTCATGCAGCGAATTAGGAAATTCGGTAATAATTTTTACTTTCTTCGATTTTAAAGCATCAGTTTTGTAAACAATTCCTGCTTCAACTTCTCCCATCTCGATTACCATCAATGCAGAACGCACATCTTTTGCCGGTAAAAATCGCGGTTCCAGTTCTTCTTCACACCTCAAACTTTTCAGAAGCTGTACTGCATAACTTCCTGCCGGAACATGGTTAGGATCGCCAATTGAAAGTCTCCCATTAAATAATTCCGGTAAATTTATTTCAGCAGAAAAAGGAACCGCTTTCAGGGAACTTTTCACCGGGGCAATTAAAACCATGGAATTTCCGGCTACTTCCTTTTCTGTTCCAGAAATTGTTAGCGATAATTTATTCAGATAGTCAAACCACTTTTTGTTCGCTGAAATAAAAATGGAAGGGGTTGCACCGTGTTCAATTTGCCGGGCTAATGTTCCCGATGAAGCAAAATTTATTTTTACTTCCACATTATTTTCCTTTTCAAACTCAGAACTTATTTCAGAAATAACATCTGTTAAACTAGCGGCACAAAATAAAACCAATTCATTTTCTTTTTTCTTTTTCTGAGAAACACAAGCTGAAAAAAAAACTGCTACTATTATTATATATATGTATGGTTTCATATTTAAAGCTAAAATAAAACAATCATTTACACATTTTCTGCCTGAACATCCAGAATTTCTTCTGCGAATTTTTTAATATCTTCCGTAAAACTCAACATTCTCACTAAATCAGAAGTTGCAGGCTCGGGAGTATCCAAAACTTCCAGCGAACAAAAATTCATAAACTTATTCATAAACCTTACTTCGGACTTAAATGATTCAGGCACCTTAATCTTTCTTTTTAACAAATGCAGCATTGAACCGATACTTGAATGCTCGGGCATAATATTGAATCTGATACAAAGTGCCGTGAGATAATTTTCGATTGACAGGCCAATTAAATTATAGACTACATGGTTACCAAGCCTTTTTTTATTGAAAGCCCCAAAAGCAGCTTTTGAATAACTTGCTGCTTCATCGTAATACTTTTTCCATTCTTCTTCCATTTTACATGTTTTAATGTATTTATATTAGGAACTGAACGCCCAGAACTGCATAATTCCCAGGCCAAGTGTCGTTGTTTATGTAATGATTTTTTGTTCCATTACCATCATGAAAAATATAATGCAGGTTCACCTTTATATTTTTTGGTTTTGAAATAAGATTTATCCCAAGATCAGTAATTTTATCACACCCGTCGAAAAAAGAAGCATCGGAATAATTATCGTCACCGGAAAAAGATTCATACATAACAACCGGCTCCAAAATCCATCCTTTCTTCAAAAAAATGTTGTACCCCACTCTGCCCATTACACACTCGGCATTATATTTTGATTTATTTTCCCGGGAAAGCCGGTAATATTCACCATCCATTTTCAGGTTTCCCAAATAAATGGTTGCATCGGCACCAATTGTTGAAGACCGTTCAAAAACATCCGTTTTTTCCTGCTTTGAAAATCCAACTCCCAGCGTTGCACTTTTTTGCTTCTTTAAAATATTGTTCGAAAAAGTATATTTATACTTCAAAAATTCGGTGTCACCAAAATTCAGCATAACGTGTCCCAAAACAACCGGAGTCCAATTCTCTGTCTGAATACTCGTTTTGTCCTGTCTGTTCACACAGGCTACATTATATAATAATACAGAAGATCCTACTTTCCCCATTCCGCCAATATTTATTCCCGGAGAAATACCGTTTGTTTTTCCCGTCACAAACTGTCGTAGGTAACAGGAAGTTTCTGTTTTGTCCAGCGAACTTACACTCCATGGAGACGTAGCTGACTCGCGACTCAAATGAGGCAAGAAATAACCACCGGTAACATTTAGCCACTCATTTTTCTGGTTTAACTTCCATGTAAAATAGAAACTCCAGATGCTAACTGTTCCTGTATTTGCGGTTCCTTTTGTTGAAATATTTTGCTCTTTCGCCAAATAGTCGAACGACAACATTAAATCGTAACTGATTTCGGGTAAAAGATTTCCTTTTAGTCCGGCTCGTCCCCGCCTGAAATAGGAAGCTACACGACTTTGTGTTGTTATTTCCTGTGATTGGATTCCTTCACTATAAACATTCCAAAACTGAACTTTTAAATAGGGAGAAATAGTAGGTTTAAATTTCTCCTCATTGGATTCATTTCCTGAAACAAACTTTCCAAAAAATGTAATCAACAACACTGCAGTTGTAATTTTAAACTTCATACTGAAAAATTAAATTGATGCTTTTGAATTAAATTTTGAATTTCAGTAAAGTTCAGGTCTCGTTTTAATTGGGTTGATAGCGATTTGATTTTCACAACCAAATCAGTGGTTTCAGCTTTTGATAAAAAAATGTTTTGTTTAGCAAGAAATTCAGTTAGCGCTCCTGCTCCCGAATGTTTCCCTATAACGAATATTGTTTCTTTCCCTATTTCTTCAGGGTTGAAAGGTTGATAAGTGAGTATATTTTCTTTCAGACTGCGGCAGTGAATACCCGATTCATGCGAAAAAGCCATCTCTCCTGTTACTGGTTTTGAAACAGGTAATTTTCTTCCTGAAACATTCTCGACATAAGCAGAAAGCTCCATTAACTGTCTTCCATCAAACTCCAGATTCATTCCATAAGAATACTTCAGCGCAAAAATAACTTCTTCCAAAGGTGCATTTCCAGCTCGCTCACCAAGTCCGTTTACAGTTAAGCTTACAGAAGAAGCACCAGAAGTTAAAGCTACTGCATGATTTGCCGTTGCCATTCCCAAATCGTTGTGCCCGTGAAATTCAAAATCCGTTTCAGGAAATGTGCCCGCAAGAATGCCAAAAAGATTTTGCACGCTCATTGGGTTCATAATACCAACAGTATCGGCAATTCTTATTCGTTTGGCACCAAAATATTGTACGGCAGAAATATACTCTTTTAAAAATTGAATATCAGCACGCGAAGCATCCTGCGCACCAACGGCGACAAATTCAAAAAAGTCGGTGGCAAATTCCATTATTTCAGCAATAGAATCCATCACCCAACTTCTTGATTTTCCGATAGCCTTTAACTGAACATCGGAAACTGGGAAGGAAAGATTCACGCGTTTTGCACCACAATTCAGAGAAGCTTCCAAGTCGTTTCTGCTTGCCCGCGCCCAGCAAGTAGCTTGAAAAGAAAATCCCTGATTAATAAGACAGCGAATATCATTCTGTTCGTTTTTCCCGATTGCCGGTGTTCCAATTTCCAGTTCCGGGATTCCGACCTCATCCAACCGGCGGGCAATTTCAATTTTCTCTTCTAACGAAAAAACGACCCCAGGTGCCTGTTCGCCGTCGCGGAGTGTGGTATCAATTATATGTGGAATTATCTTTTCTGTCATTGCTCCTAGCTTTTAAACTTTACCCCGTTCTCGAAAGCCCGTTCGCCGGACATAGCGAAAACAGGGGATAAATCTTTACAACACACTCAAAAGAGGGGGAATTATAACGAAGTGAAATACAGCAAGCTCTTTTTAATCGCTGATGAGATAATCCTCAACAGCCTCCCCCTCTTCGAGTGCATCTAATATCTCATCGATTCTTTCTTCTGTTAATCCACCGTACCAGAAATTATTCGGATGAATAACCATAACCGGCCCTTGTGAGCAAACATTTAAACATGCCGTTGAAGAAACAGCAACATCCAATCCGCGGTCGTTGCATTCTTCCATTATATATTGTATAAAATCGGCAGCCCCGTTTTTATTACAATAACCTTTGGCATCGCCGGCAACTCTGTACGAGTTACAAACTAAAATGTGAAAATCTGGTTTTTTCATAATTAGATATTAAAGTTGATTTTTTCTGTCTTTTCGATGAAGAATGAGGAGAAATCTATAACATCAGCAGCAGATTTCTCATTCGTTCCTCCTTCGAAATGACAGTTATTTTTATTTACAGTCTCCTTTGCAGTTTGGTATTTTATTGATTGCACATTTGCATTCCTGAACGGCAATTCCAACAATTTCAAGCTTCTCTTTTGGAACCTCGCCAATTTGAAGCGTGTATAATTTTTCGCAATCTTTTATGGTTTCTTGCACTTTGGAAAAACGGTCTTGTTTAAAATTATGATTCGGTTCAACCGGCTCTCCGTTTTCACATTCACAATATGATTCAACCTGCCGCAAATCAACCATTTTTAAAACTCCGTCTTCCACATCGTAAATATTAAAACTTGTGGCTTTCCCAAAGTGCTGATCTACTCTTTCGCCATTGCTTGTTGTAACTGCTATTCTCATTTTAAAAGATTTCAAGATTTTTAGATAAAAGATTCAAGACTTTTGAAAACAAATTTTAACCACAACCTGTTCCTTTGCCGGAACATTCGGCGCCACATTTAAATACGTCGGCTTTTTTCAGCGTTTTTAATTCTTTGCCTTTGTAAACTGCATCCAAGCCGTCGTCAATCAAACCGGTCATTTCCACGATTTTTATTCCTGAACGACCCAAAATAGAAGATGGTGATGGTCCGATTCCACCCACCAACAATGCGCGGCAATCGTTGATTACTTCTCCCAATTCTTTCCAACGTGACCCACCTGAACCAGGTTTTGGAGTTGGACGTTGTTCCAGCATTTTGTATCCGTTTGGCGTTTCACGGAAAATAAAAAGTTGTTGAGCTTCTCCCAAATGTTGGTTTACCAGCAATCCTTCGTAGCTGGCAACTGCAACGTTTGGCCGCGATTCATCCATATTTACAGAAAGACATGAAACTTCAGAAAGAATACGTTTTGCTTCCGGGTCATCCTGCCCGAGTAAACCAACAGCATCGGCACGACAACGTGAGCAGTGTGTCATTGGCGGCAAATGTTTACGAACTTCCTTGCGAATTTCTTTCATGAAAGTAGAAGACGGCTCTTCGACTTCGGCAAATGGAGTTCCTTCTACCGGATAAAGCGGAATGGTATTCATTACATCCACTCCCATCTCTTTCATGGCTGCAGCAATTTCGCCTACTTTATCATCGTTAATTCCGGGAACAACAATGGTATTTACTTTCACAATAAATCCAACGCCTTTTAAAGCACGAATCGCTTCCATCTGATTTTTCAGCAGGATTTCAGCGGCTTGTTTTCCGAAATAACCCCGTTTTTCGAAACGTACCCATTTATATATTTTCGAAAGTGTGTCCGATTCTGTTCCGTTTAAAGTTACCGTAACATGACTCACATTCAATTCTTTTAATTCTTCAATGTATGGTAAAACATTCAATCCGTTGGTTGAAAGACACAATACCATTTCCGGAAATTCTTTGCGAATCAAACGTAAAGTCGTCATCGTTTGAATAGGATTGGCAAACGGATCGCCAGGCCCGGCAATTCCCACCACCGAAAGGTGCGGCATTTTTTCCTTTAATCTGATTGTGTATGCCAAAGCTTGTTCCGGCGACAATACTTCGCTGGTTACACCCGGGCGGCTCTCGTTTACACAATCGAAACCGCGTTTACAGTAATTACATTGTATGTTGCACAGTGGCGCCACCGGCAGGTGAACCCTGGCATATTCCCCTTTCGCTTCTTTATTGAAACATGGATGTGTTTTAATGTCTATCATAACTATCTTTTTTAGCCGCAAACGCGGGTTTCAGTCAAACTCTTTTTTTTCAACCTTCTCATTTTCGTCCGGTAAAATCTGATTTTCAAACTCCTGACTACAGCGGACGATTTGTTTTTTCATCTTCCTTCCCCGGGGTGTTACCCCGGGCTACTATTATCAACCCCTTTCAGGGTTTCTTTTCCTCCAGATACATAATTTCAATTAACATACCTTGAACGCTGAACTTTAAACTCTAAGCTACATGTATTTATATCCCACCGGAGAGGAATCTTGTTTGTATTCAATTAATGCGTTTACAATTTTATCGAAGAGTTCCTGTGTACCTGAGTAACCTAAATGTTTAATACGTTGTCCGCCCACACGATCGTGAATAGGGAAACCAACCCGAACAATCGGAATTCCGAGTTCGCGGGCAATGTAGTACCCTTTGCTGTGGCCCACCAAAATATCAGGTTTATTCGCCAGGCACCATTCACGGATGGATTCAAAATCGTATCCTTCGCGAACAATAATTTTATCGCCATTCTCAGGACAATGCTTTAGAATTTCTTTTTCGAGCAAGCCGCTTTCGCCACCCGATGCAGCCAAAGCAACTTCAATTCCAATTTCATCGAGAAAAGAACACATTCCCACAACAAAATCTTCTTCACCGTAAACCACGGCTTTCTTTCCAAAAACATATTTATGTGCATCAACATAAGCGTCAACCAGACGGCCACGTTGTTTTGTATATTTTTCAGGTGTTTTCTTTCCTGTTAATTTTCCTAATTCCTCGAAAAAACGGTCGGTTTGTGTAATTCCGATTGGCATTGGCAGGCGAACCAGCGGAACGTCCATTTCTTTTTCCAGATATTGAGCACCGGTTTTGGTTAGGTTTAAATTTTTCACCCGGCCACTCAATTTTCCTAAATTCAATACCGTTCCAAATTCAATGGAAGCTTTGGCTGAGCCGCTTCGTTCAACTTCTTCCATAGTTGTTCCGCCTTCGGGAATTCTTTTGTAAGTGTGCCAAACCGGATTATCCAAACTTTCAGAATAATCGGGAAGAATAGATGCTTCAATTCCAAATTCAGCAACAATTTCTTTTAGTAAGCGAATATCTTCTGTGGAAATAAATCCCGGGAACAAATTAATGTGCTCGCCGGTATTTCCTTTTTTGGCAAATTTCCGAACCACCGCTGCCACAGCTTCATGAAAACCGTCGATGTGTGTTCCCTGATAACTGGGCGTAGAAGCCACAACAAATTCAGCATTCCCGTTAAAATCGTCACCTTTTAATTCGTGAAGAAATAGCGTAACATCGTCTCCAATTGTTTCACTCAGGCAAGTAGTAGAAATTCCGATAATTTTGGGCTTGTACTGATTGATAATATTTTGAGCCGCAATTTTAAAATTTCTATCACCTCCGAAGATGGTGGAGTCTTCTGTAAAATTTGACGAAGCAATATCAATGGGTTCTTTGTAGTGGCTAATTAAATAACGGCGAATGTATGTGGCGCATCCCTGCGAACCATGAATAAGCGGCACACAGCCTTCGAATCCTTTATAGGCAACACTTGCTCCGAGCGGAGAACAGAGCTTGCAAGCGTTTTGCGTTGCTTTGTAATCTGTACCTTTTGCTAATACTGAATTGGTCTCAAACATGGTTTCTTATTTTATAAATTTCCAAACCGGGCTGGTAACCGATGCATATACTTCTTTGGCGAAGTTCATCATGCCGACATATCCGGCGAGGGCTTCTTTCCGTTCGTGGTTATGGTCACAAAAACCTAAACCCAATTTGTGGGCAATCGGGCGTTCTTTTACACCTCCTATAAAAAGGTTGGCTCCCGTTAGTTTTACAAATTCTGAAAGTTCATTCGGATTCGAATCATCAACGATGATGGTTCCATCGTCACACAATTCTTTGAGCAGTTTGTAATCGTCGACATTTCCGGTTTGTGAACCTACAACTACCGTTTTCATTCCCAGCAAACGCAAGGCTTTTACCAATGAAATGGCTTTAAAAGCACCACCTACATAAATGGCTGCTTTTTTTCCTTCCAACTTCTGACGGTAAGGTTGCAATGCAGGAAGCAATTGTGAAATTTCTCCGCGAACCAGTTCCCGGGCATTTTGCATCATTTCCTCATCTTTGAAAAAACGAGCCACTTCATACAAAGCATCCGACATGTCTTCAATTCCGAAATAGGAAACCTTCATAAACGGAATGCCGTACTTTTCTTTCATTTCTTTTGCCAAATGCACCATTGAACCTGAACATTGAACCACATTCAAACTGGCTTTATGTGCGCGGCGGATTTGCTCGACACGGCCGTCGCCTGTCATGCAGGAAACCAATTCAACACCTAATTTCTTATAATATTCAGCCAAAATCCAAAGTTCACCAGCAAGATTAAAATCACCTAAAATATTAATGGAGTATTTTGAAGATTTGTACGAATCGTCAGTTCCCACTAAACGGGAAAGCGCTCCACAGGCAATTTTGTATCCGTCTTTTTTGGTTCCGTTAAAACCTTCAGACATTACCGGAATTACATCAATTCCTTTTTCCTTTGTAACGCGGCGGCAAACTGCTTCCACATCGTCGCCAATTACACCAATAATACAGGTTGAAAAAACAAAAGCAGCTTTCGGCTGATGTTTATCGATTAATTCACAAAGCGCGTGATACAATTTTTTCTCACCTCCAAAAACAACATCCCGTTCTTTTAAATCGGTGGTAAAACTTAGTCGGTGCAATTGCGGCCCTGATGAAAGAGCTCCGCGAATATCCCAGGTGTAAGAAGCGCAACCAACCGGCCCGTGAATAACATGTAATGCATCGGCAATAGGATATAAAACTACCCGCGAACCACAAAACACACATGCCCTTTGACTAACTGATCCAGCCAAACTCTTTTTCTCGCAGGCTATTTCGGCGCTGTTTTTCCCTTTGGTTACAATTTGTGTTTCCCGTTCTTTCAGAAATTGATTCATACTTTAATAAATTAGAACCAGGACGCAAGATTCAAGACACAAGTCGATGAATTTTAATCATTCTCAATTGTGTTTAAATTCTTTAATCATGATTGTTTTATAGTACACTTCTTTTATAAACCCTCCGGGCTTTTTACACCCGGAAGGTTGGGTAGTTATACGGATGTTTAGTTACATTACTAATTCGAAGGATTCTTCAGGTGCAGTAGCATCTTTTTTATCCATTAGCACACCCAGAATTTTTTCCAGGATGCGGATACCTCCCTGGTAACCCACCGTAGGGAAGTAACTATGACCAATGCGGTCGAGGATTGGAAAACCGAGGCGAACAAAAGGAATTCCTTCGTCGCGAGAAATGTATTTCCCGTAAGTATTTCCTATCAATAAATCAACCGGTTCTTCTTTAATCCACTGATGCATCAGGAACATATCGGCTTGCGGGCCATTTTTAAATTTGGCTTCCGGTACTTTTTCGCTAAGAAGATCCGACATACGTTTCTCAAAACTTTTGCCCGGTGTTCCTGAAACGATGTAAACCGGTTTCATATCGATATCAACCAGGAATTCAACCAATGGAAGAAGTGTATCTGGGTCTCCCCAAAGAGCAACTCTTTTCCCATAAAAATACTGGTGCATATCGGTAATTACATCAATTAACCGCCCGCGTTCTTCTGTAATACTTTCAGGAATAGAAACACGTCCGGCAGAAGACAAAGCCTGGATAAAACGGTCGGTCGCTTTTAACCCGATTGGAATATCTGTTAGAGAAAAAGGAACTTTACATTTATTATCGAGCATTACTGCTGCCTTTTTACTGGCCCATTCTCCCATAGCTACAGTTTTCATGCTGTTGCCCATGCTTACGATTTCGTCAACTGTAGTTCCACCTTTCGGATACATTTTATATTTGCCATTCATTGGAGTGTCCAACACATCTGAAGTATCTGGCAAGAGAACAGTTCTTACTTTCATTAATGCTGCCAATCTTTTTAGCTCACGCATATCAGAAGGTTCTACCCACCCGGAAAGCAAGTTTACCTGGCGAATTCTTTCATCGGTATTATAACTGAAATATTTAACAAAAGCTTCCAGCATATTTGAATATCCGGTAACATGCGACCCTACATAACTGGGAGTTGATGCCTGAACAACGTGTTTTCCTTCCGGAATTTTACCATCATCTTTTGCTTTGGCAACAATCTGTCCAAGGTCGTCACCAATGGTTTCAGAGAGACAGGTTGAGTGAACAGCAATGATATCCGGTTCATAAATTCCGAAAATATTATCAATTGCCTGCAACAAGTTGGCCTGACCACCAAAAACTGAAGAACCTTCAGTAAACGAACTTGTTGAAGCCATTACCGGTTCTTTATAGTGACGTGTTAGTGTACTTCTGTGATAGGAGCAACACCCCTGCGAGCCATGACTGTGTGGCAAACATCCATGAACACCAAGAGCTGCGTACATTGCGCCAATTGGCTGGCATGTTTTTGCCGGATTTACAGTCAATGCTTTTCTTTCCTTTACATCTTTTGTTGTATGACGTAGTATCATGATTTTGTCCTCCTAATTTTAAGCCTCGATTGAAATACTTCCCACAATTTCCGGTTCCAGTTTCCACGGAGCATCAACCAGTTTCCAAATGTTGGTTGCCAGCATACGTTCCATTTCTCTGTAGAAATTAATAGCACCGCCAAAAGCAGCGTAAGGGCCGCCATAGTCGTAAGAGTGTAATTGTTTTAATGGCACACCGTATTTCTGAACCACGTATTTTTCTTTAATACCTGCACAGAAAATATCCGGTTTGTAGAACTCAATGAGTTTTTCAGTTTCCCAATGGTTTACATCATCAACTACTAATGAATTCTTTGCCATCTCCGGCATCATTCCTTTGTAGTCTTTGAATTCATAGCCATCTTTCTCCAATTCTGCCTTTTTCGCTACCAAATCATCACGGAAATGTTCTTCGTCTTTAGTCACTTCCAAGTCTTCGATATTTCTTGTATCAGCATCTATTTTTATTGTTGGAATTACTTCACGACCTTCATAATCATCGCGGTGAGCAAATTCGTAACCAGCAGAAACCGTTCTAACGCCAAGCTCTTTAAATAAATCCTGGTAATGATGAGCACGAGACCCGCCAACAAACATCATAGCCAGTTTTCCTTCAACTTTTGGTTTTACTTCTTCAGCCACTTTGGCAACTTTAGCCATTTCGCGCTCAATTACTTCCTCTATTTTGGCTTTTAATTCAGCATCGCCGAAATAGTCACCCATCTTGCGCAACGATTTTGCAGTAGATTCGGCACCTATAAAGTTTACTTTAATCCACGGGACACCGTATTTTTCTTCCATCATTTCAGCAATGTAGTTGATAGAACGGTGACACATTACCATGTTCAGGTCGGCTGTATGAGAATAGGCAAAACTTTCTACGGTTGAGTTCCCGCTATAAGTTGAAAGAAGTGTAATTCCACATTCTTCAAATATGCGTTCAATCTCGAAAGCATCTCCCCCAATATTATATTCCCCCATCAGGTTTACCTGGAATTTACCGGTACGTTCGCGGTCGGTGTTTCCTACCACGTGTTTGAAAATTCCGTTGTTAGCAATATGGTGGCCAGCCGACTGGGAAACACCACGGTATCCTTCGCAGCTAAATCCAAAAATATTGATACCAAGTTCGGCTTTCATATCGCGGGCAACTGAATGCACATCGTCACCAATAAGCCCTACCGGGCAGGTAGAAAAAATACTGATGGCATGTGGTTTAAAAATTTCGTATGCTTCGCGAATAGCCGCTTTTAATTTTTGCTCTCCTCCGAAAACAATGTTTTCATCCTGCATATCTGTAGAAAATGCATACGGCATATAATTATCTTCACCTTCAGCAGGTTTGGTTTGATTACGACGGGTTAACCAGCTGTAAAAGCCACAACCAATTGGTCCGTGTGTAATATTAATAATGTCTCTGGTAGGCCCGAGCACCACACCTTTACATCCGGCATAGGTACAACCTCTTTGGGTAATAATTCCGGGAATGGTACGAACATTGGCCATAATCTCCTGGCTTTCCACAGGGTCGTTCACGACCATCGCCTTGGCTCTTTTTTTCGCAACCTTTCTCGGATATTTCTTCAGGATGTCCTCCATTAACTCGGAAGGATCCGGAAGTCCGTTTGTATAATTCTTTTTATTCGGCATAATTTTGTCTTTTTAATTAAAGAATTGTCGTGCCTGTTTCACCGGTTCGAACCCGGAATGTGTCATCCAACGGGAGAACAAAGATTTTCCCATCTCCGGGAGCAGGCGTCTGATTTACTTCAATAATTGTATCAATTGTTAATTGAACATTGTAATCGGAAACTGCAATATTCAATACACGCTGAGGTCTGAGCCGGGGCTCTTTTCCGAGATGCGTAAGCGCTTCAGGCATGTCTTTTTGTGCGCCTTCCATTACTTTCGCATCCCACAGTCCTTTTCCCCTTCCGAACACTTTGCCGGTAGCAGTCATGGATGTTATCCCTGCTTCCGAAAGCGCCCTTTTGGTTTCATTCATCTTATCAATTCTGATTATAGCCATTATCATTTTCATAACACAAAAACTTTAATGGTTACAATTCTTTTGTTCCTCTACTAATTGTATAAGCTTCTTCAACCGGAGAGATAAATATTTTACCATCTCCAAATGCACCTTTGGGTTCGGTGCGCGCAGCTTCCATAATGGTGGTTACAGCAAAGTCTTTATCTTCATCTTTTACTACCATAATTAACATTTCCTTTGGAAGCTCATCGTAGGTTACATCTCCAATTTTAATCCCCCGTTGTTTTCCGCGGCCAACTACCGGAATTTTTGTTACTGCAATGTATCCTGCTTCAAACAGGGCCTTTAGTACTTTACTTGATTTCTCCGGTCTTATGATTGCTCTTATCATTAACATGTTTATTCCTCCTGATTTTTGGTTTATTTTATGGTTAAAACTTAGCCGGCAATGCCAAAATCAATTAATAATTTTTCCAGATTTTCCATTGGCAATGGTTTTGGAATAACAAACATTTCGTTTTCGTCGATTGCTTTTGCCAGCGCCCGGTATTGATCAGCCTGCGTATGTTCCGGAGCAAACTCAATAACTGTTTTTCGATGAATTTCGGCTTGTTGGACCATATTGTCGCGAGGTACAAAATGAATCATTTGTGTTCCTAACTGGCGAGCCAATTCTTTAATCATTTCCGACTCGTTGTCTACTTTACGCGAGTTACAAATTAATCCGCCTAAACGCACGCTACCACTCTGTGCATACTTCTGTATTCCCTTACAAATGTTGTTGGCGGCATACATAGCCATCATTTCTCCTGAAACAACGATGTAAATTTCTTCTGCTTTTCCATCGCGAATTGGCATGGCAAAACCACCACAAACAACATCACCCAGTACATCGTAAAATGTATACTCTGTTTCAAATTTTTCATCCCAGGCACCTAGTTGTTCTAAAAGGTTAATAGAAGTAATAATACCACGACCAGCGCAACCAACTCCAGGTTC
The DNA here is from genome assembly GCA_963677235.2 of uncultured Draconibacterium sp. Classification (GTDB taxonomy): domain Bacteria; phylum Bacteroidota; class Bacteroidia; order Bacteroidales; family Prolixibacteraceae; genus Draconibacterium. The sequence continues at coordinate 345,424 of CAXXPP010000003.1, forward strand.
CGGGCCACCTGATTCAACACAACGGGTACCGCCGTAACCAACTTTAATGATGTCGTCGAGATCAATATCTTCACCTTCTTCACGCAAAGTATCGAGAACTGTTTTTTGAGCTAAACCGCCCAATAACAAACGAGTTGAATCTGCTTTTGGGTCGCAGCCCACAACAATTACATTTTTACCTAATTCTACTAATCCAGCTACAGTATTTTGGGTTGTGGTTGATTTACCAATTCCACCTTTCCCGTAAATAGCAATCTTTCTCATGATATTCAGTTTTAAAATTTAATTTCGTTTGGCAGGGCATTTACTATAGATGTGCCAAAACATGCTGAACAGCATAACCATGAGAATAATCCACACCTAACAAGTTGGAAACAAATAAATAACGAAACCTTGTTAAAAACTGTTTTAAATAAGAGAAATGAGAAATCCTACATTTATGTAATATATATGGATGAGGTGTACATTCATGTTTAAAACACCATATAAAACAATAAATCAGCTTGTTAAAATCTATTAACATAGGGTTAACCTACAATTTGGTAGGAAATGAAAACTGCTGTACAGCATCTATAAATGTGAATATTGGAGGAAAGTTCTTAAGAAATAGGACGGATATAGTGAAATCTCATTGAGTAGATTCCATTATAACATAAAGTAGTTTTCAAAAAAAGAGGGAAAGCCAACCGCTTCCCCTCTCTTACGTATATTATTTATCCTGAAAAATTACTAGTATCCAGGATTTTGTTCCAATAGGTTATTTGCTCCAATTAAACTATAATGTATTGGGAAACGATTCAAATTAGCATTGTTAGTGGCTTGATGATCCCACCAATCTTCAGTAACATACGCATCCCAACGCACCAAATCGGTACGACGCCGGCCTTCGGCCAGAAACTCCTGTTGCCACTCATCCAACATGCGATATTTATCTAAATTTGCAGCAGTTACCGGATCCGGATCTTCGCCTTCAAAATAACGTTCACGCACTGTGTTAATAAGCTCAGCTGCTCCACCTGTATCACCTGCTCTCATTTTGCATTCTGCCAGCATATAATATATTTCCGCTAATCGGATTACCGGCACATCCGGGTCAAACATCCGGTTCTTCTCGTCCTGATTTGGACGAGGACTGCGCTTGGTTACACGCACACAGGAATTCTCTTCAGCCGTTGCAATAGTGGAAGGCAATGATTCAACAGTAGGATATTCATCAGAACCTACCCGTGCAAAATATGCCACCTGATCAACAACGGTGAGTGGCTGCTGGCTATATTCCCGGCTCCCGGTACAAACCCAATCAGGATTTAACGGATTAATTAGCTCGCCAACAATGAACATCCCTCTGTATTCACCACCACCTAAATATACATAAGGCTGTTTCCTTATATCCTCGTCGTTGAATTTAGCATAAGCGCCACCTAATTTATAAGGATATCTCTCACCGGTTGGATCCAAGCTCGGAATTAACCCAATTCCATTATTTGACCCTGAATTTTCCAGGCTTCCCAAATAATTTCTGTAATTGTAGGGAACCATATACGACCAGTAAGTTCCATCTGTTTCCAATTTTGCATTTTCGCTTGGCACAGACCATATTATCTCCGGAGAAGTTTCATTATCAAAACCAAAAATATTTGTCCAGTCTTCATCTAATTCATATGCTCCATAATCGCCGTCAATTATATCCTGACAAATTACTGCAGCTTCAGAAAACATATCTTCGCCAATATACGATGTGGCATTAAAATATAAACGTGCAAGCAGAGCCGCACCAGCTGCACGATTGATACTTCCGGTTTCTTTAGCTCCCAACTCTTCTTTTAAAGGTAAATTAGGAATTGCATCCTGCAATAAAGAATCGATAAAGTTAAATGTTTCCAAATCAGTTGAACGTCCTTTTACTTCACTTTGAGTTGTGGAATATAATGGAACTCCTCCAAAAAAATCTAACCCATCAAGGTAGAAAGAAGCAACCAGTGTTTTTTGCTGATTTAGCATTGATTCGCGTGTTCCTTCTTCAAATCCCAGCGCATCAAAATCTACATCTTCCAAGTCTTCCAGTGCATCCCAGGAAAGAGCAACTCCCATAGCAAAATTTGTCCATCCGGTTTCAATAAACGACATATCTTCTGTATACTCATGATGATGAAATTTTTGAAATACAGCACCATTATACCAGTCGCTACCACGGGTAGGTAAACAAAACTCGTCTGTTCCCAGCTCTTGCAACATCCACCGGGGTTCGTTATGCCCTATATACCATCGCCAGTGTGTAAAAGGACGGTTAAATCTCTGCCATACAGCATCCTGTGAATTATAAAATGTTTCAGGAACTGTTTGTGAATAAAAAGTTGGCTCTACCTCACAAGCCGTAGCTACGAATAAAAAAGCCACAGTTGATAATATATAATTTACTATTCTCTTCTTCATCTGTCTATATGTTTAAAAGTTTACCTTAAGACCAATCGTATATGTACGAACTACCGGATAGAAATCTTCCCAGAATTTTTCCTTTCCCTGATCCCAGCCAGTAACATTAATTTCCGGATCCATCCCACTGTAACCTGTAATTGTCCAGACATTTCCAACAGTACCATACAAACGAACATTTGATATATATTTAGTAAATTTTCTCACAGGCAATGTATAGCCTAATGTAATCGCGTCAATTTTAAGGAATGTTCCATCTTCCAGATAATAATCAGAAATCTGTTTTTCTCCTTTTATATGATTGAATTTACCATATGCATCTCTTAATACATTGGTGTTTCCCTGGTCTTGTATACCATAATACATATTAATGGTATTATACACATCAAAATCAATCCAACTGCGCAGGTTAATTCCCAAATCCCAGTTTCTGTATGTTAATGTGTTATTCCACCCGGCAATTAATTTTGGATAATAATTACCGATGTACTGCTTGTCGTTTTCTGTTTTTTCGGCAGCAGGAATTACTTCTCCGTCTTTATTGTACAGAAGAAATCCGCCATCATCATCAAACCCTGCAAATTTCCAAACGTAAAAAGCACCGATGTCCGTTCCTTCCTCAATTCGATTTGAGTAGCCAGGGGAACCTGGAGCCGGGAAACCCGCACCATTTATATAAGTGTCGTCTCCCCACAACGTTTTTATTTTACCGGCCTGGCTACTTAAATTAAGATTTGAAGTCCACCTAAAATCGCCGGAGTTAATAATGCTTCCGCCAACTTCAAATTCCCATCCTTTTGCCTCCATGCTTCCAATATTCTGAATCTGGCTTCCTTGTGTATAAGGAGGCTGAGGAACCTTCACACTGTAAAGCATGTCTTCAGTTGTTTTGATGTAATAATCAAATTTACCGTATAAACGGCTGTTAAAAAGCGTATAATCAAAACCAAAATCCCACTCGCGGGTTTCTTCCCATCCTAAGTTTGGATTTACGTTTTGTGTTTTCCCGTAGGAATACGCCCAATCACCGTCAGGGAGCAACCAGTATGCGTCTGAACCCAGCACGTTTGCCATGAAGGTAGCGTCAAAATCGTTATTACCGGTAACCCCATAGGCAAAACGTAATTTAAGATCATCAACCCAGGAAACATTACTCATAAATTCTTCTTTGGAGATGCGCCATCCGGCAGAAGCAGACCAAAAATTTGCCCAACGATTATCTGAAGCAAATTTCGAAGATCCTTCGTGACGAATGGATGCCTGTAAAACATACTTGTCCATATAAGAATAGTTGGCTCTGCCAAAAAGAGCAAACAAACGCTCAGTAACATCTTTTCCAGAACTCATACCTGCTCTTCCGTCGCTCAGGTAGGAGCCTTCACCTATATTCCAGTATTTAATAGCATCAACAGAGAAGTCGTAGTTTGTCATGTCAAACCTTTCACCGTTTCTTTCATAATAGTCATAACCGGCAACAACATTTATTGTATGCTTATTATTGAGTTCTTTAATGAAGGAAGCATATCCCTGAGATATTTTATTCTCTGTTTTACTAAAAGCAAGATGTGCTCTTCCTTTTCTGCCATTTTCCAACTCATCCCGATGATACTTTGAAGTGAACTCATGCAATTCCCATTGACGATTTTCATAACCAATAACCTGTTCAAAAGATAATCCGGGAACAGCTTTTATATTCAATTTCATTGTAACTTCCGGTTTGAACCATTTGTCCAAACCATCGTAATCTCCAAGATAGGCATCGGCTAAAACATTATAATCCAGAGATTCATTTAGCCACACGTTATATCCTGTATCACTGTCCGGGTCAAAAGGAGAACGGGTTGGATTATTACGTAAAGCCTGTTGAAAGTTTGGGAAACGGTTATCGCGGGCGGCCTGTCTGTAGCTAACATTGGGGCGAATTTCCAGCCATCCGTCAAAAAGATTAAAGTTTGCATTAATACGCCCACCGTAGTCTTCTCTGCCATCTTTAAATGAGATACCCTGGTTATCTTCATAAAAAAATGAAGTATAAACCTGTGCTTTTTCAGTTCCTATATCAAGAGTAAAGTGGTGTTTCTGAGAGAAGTTATTTTTGTTAATCAACTCATTCCACCAATTCACATCCGAGCCATAGTCTGTTCCAATATTATGTTCTAAATATTCACTGGCAGATAACATCTCGGGCGCATTGTAGTTCTGTTTGTGACTAAACTCTGTGTAGTAACTTAAATTTACTCTGCCACTTGTATTTGAGCCGCTTTTTGTTGTAATAAGAATTACACCAGCTGCTGCACGAGTTCCGTAAATTGCAGCTGCGGACGCATCCTTTAAAATATCGATTGACTTAATATCATCCTGGGTCAAGGAGCGTATATCTCCTCCAGGAAAACCATCAATTACAACCAGTGGCGCGTTTCCTGCATTTAGAGACGACATCCCCCGTAACTGAAATGTTGTACTTGAGTTTGGACTTCCGAGATTATACATAACCAAGCCTCCCACTTTTCCTTGTAAAGCAGAAGAAATATCAGCTCCACCAACACCTACCATCAACTCTTCGGAAGAAAGAGACGTCACGGCATTGGTAACCTGTCTTCTCTCAAGAGTTCCATATCCAACAGCAACAACTTCTTCCAACCCAATAGTCTGGTCTTCCATCACCACATCGATAGTCGTTCTCCCTTCAATCTGTATCTCCCTGGTTTTCATCCCAACGAAGGAAAACTGTAATGTAGCGTCGTCTGGAATATTAGATAGAGAATACTCTCCGTCGGCATTGGTTACAGTTCCTTTTGAAGAACCTTTTACAATAACAGTCACACCAGGTAATGGCATGCCTCCACTGTCGGTAACTTTACCTAAAATGGTAGTTTGATCCTGAGAATCGCTAGTCATTCCATCTGCATCTTTTTTGGAGATTATAATAATACGATCCATTACCTGATAGGAATAAACTTTGGTATCAAGTATATTATCCATTACCGTAGCAATCTTCGCTTCTCTTAGATTAAGCGTATATCTTTCATCTAAGTTGAGCTGGTCTGTTTTAAATAAAAACCCAAATTCAGTCTGTTTTTCTATCTCCTCAAGTATCTGGACAATGGAAGCGTTCCTCACATTCAGATTAAAGGTTGCACTTTGCGAGTAACTTTCGGTAGCCATTGCCATAGCGGAGAAAAAAAGTAAAATGGTTGTCAGTTTCATCATTACCAATAATTTCATTACCCCTCGGCATTCTACACCTCGGATAAATCGTTTTTTCTTCATAATTTTGTTTGATTTTTGTTAATAATGTGGTTTTGGTAACCGGCAAAATTACCATAACCAAGATTTCAAAAAGAATGGCCGGGATGTTGTCAGCATCCCGGTTTTGTTTTAATTCACAAGGTTTACTTCATAGGCTCTTTTTAATTAAACTCATTGGTTAATTCTCTCTAACTAATAAACTATTACTATATCGGGTTTATCGATATTCTCAATAATGCGGTAATTAAACTCGGTAGTTGCTTTCAATACTTTTAAAACATGTAATGCGGTGGTCGATTTTTTTATGTTTCCGGTAAAGCGGTAATCACGGAGTTTATCATTTTCAAATCTGAATTCAATCCCGTACCAGCGGCTAAGCTCTTTCAAAATATCCTCCAGCCGTTGATCTCTGATAACGAATTTTCCATTCCTCCAGGCCGACAAAACATTATCCGCAATTGTACGGAGTTCCATCTTTTTTTCTGTAGTATAGTACATTGCACTCTGCCCTGGGTCAAGTGCAACTATCGGGTTGCCTGATGAGGTTAAAATGTCAGCCTCGCCTTCTACCAGCGATGTTTCAATATAGTTGTCTCCCGGATACGCTTTAATGTTAAAAGTGGTTCCCAAATCGCGAACCAAGATATTTCCAACTTTAACCATTAACGGACAATCTTCGCGATGAGCAACTTCAAAATAAGCTTCCCCTTTAAGTTGTGCCAGACGCTGGTTGTTTTTGAGATCTTCCTGAAACGTAAGTTCCGATTCAGAATTTAGCCAAACTTTTGTGCCATCCGGAAATTCAACAATGCTAACACTTCCACGGGTGGCAGTATATTTTTGCACGCCTTGTTCCGGATAATCAAAACTCCTTTGAGAAATAAAATAACCTGATACGCCCCCTAAACTAAGGACCAAAATAATTACTGCTGCGTAACGAAATATATTTTTACCGACAGTCCATGTGGTCTTTCTTTCTTTCCGTTTGATTTTAAGCCACAAATCTTCGAAATCGGAATTAACATCCACCGAAGTATCTTTCCTAGAAATTTTTAGCCATAGACTTTTTATTTCAAAAAACAATTCTTCTTCGTTCTTATTATTTTCCAACTGGTGATAAAATTCTTCTTTTTCTTCAGAAGTTGCTTCACCATTCAGAATATGTAACCACAAACTTTTATCCATAAGTAGGTTATTTAGTAAATAAACAATTAACTTGTGGGGTACCCTAACGAAAATTCAAAAAAAGTTTCACCCCAAAAATTCAAGTAAAAATTAGCTCAGAAATTTTGTACATAACAGGATTAACGGAAGGTAATCCTTTAGTTCGTCGCGAAGTATTTTAAGTGCTTTTGTCATTCGTGCTTCCACTGCTTTCTGTGAAATCTTAAGCTCATTTGCAATTTCACGATTTTTCATTTCTTTAAACCGACTCATTTCAAACACAATACGACAATGTTCCGGAAGATTCTGTATAGTACTATTGAGCTTTTCTTCCAGTTCTTTAAATTCCAGATAATCGTTATTAATCCGACTTAAACTCTCGTATTGATAATTGATTTCTTTTTCTCGTATGTTGTTATGATGTTTTAGAAGAATCTGTCTGCGTTTTAGGATATTGAGGCTATTATTTTTTACAAGGGTAAATAAAAAATTTTTGATGTTTGAACCGGGTTCTAACTCATCCCGAACTTCCCACAATTTAAGAAAAGCCTCCTGCACAATATTCCTCGCCTCATCTTCATCTTCAAGGTAATAACTACTTAAGTGACAAAGAGGCTGGTAGTAATTGGCAAAGATATCTTTAAAAACTTTTTTCTCGTTTCCCGATGATAAACCTTGACCAGACATTTAAATTTTTTATTCGCAAAAAGGTCATAAAAGTATACAAATTACCATTATAATCCTTTTTCCCAAAAATAATTTGGTGGACTGCATTCGGTAAAGCCTGCTTTCTTATACAAATTCTGAGCTTTGAAGTTGTCGTGGCGAACTTCCAGATTTATACGACAATACCCTTTTGCCGAGGCATAATTTGCTATTTCATTCAGTAAAAAAAATCCAACACCTAACTTCCGAAAATCTGGTGCGACTATAAAATCATGAATATTTATCAAAGGTTTTGCCTGCCAGGTTGAAAAATTCAGATTACAATTGGCAAGTGCGGCAAAATTGTTATTAATACACACAAAAAAACCAATATAGCCCGAATGTTTTTTTAGGCCGTTAATAATTTGGGGCCCTAAATTTTCCGGCATTGGCTCACCAATCCCCATTTCATCAAGCATATAATCATTCAGTAAACGAAGAAACGCAGAACAGTGTTCTTCATTGTTCAGATCAACCTGAATGATTCTTTTCTCCTTCATTTTTTAAACCTTAAATCTCCAGGCTTCAATATTATATTTTTTTAGCCGGGTTCCCAACATCCTCTCTGTTATTTTTAAATTTTCAGCGGCTTTTACAATATTTCCTTTTGTTGTAGTAAGTGATTCCCTGATCAATTGTCTTTCTACCTGTTCAACAGTGTAAATCATACCTCCTTTTGCCGATGTGTTAGTTGAGTCGGCCGTTTGCAGCGATGGCGGTAAGTGATAACTATGAATAACATTATCAGTACTCAAAATACAAGCCCGTTCAATACAGTTCTCAAGTTCGCGAATGTTGCCAGGCCAGGAATAAACCATCAACATATTCAATGCAGAAGTAGTTATCCTTTTAATCTTTGAATTATTTTCCTTATTAAATTTCTCGATAAAATGATCAACCAACAGGGGAATATCGTTTCTACGTTCGCGTAACGCCGGAATAAAAATCGGAAACACATTAATACGATAAAACAGATCCTCACGAAATTCTCCGTTTTTTATCATCTCTTCCAGGTTCCGGTTTGTTGCGGCAATTATCCGCACATCGGTACTAATTGTTTCAGTTCCTCCTAACCTTTCAAATTGCCGTTGCTGAATAATTCGTAAAATTTTCACTTGTGCAGAAAGCGGTATATCTCCGATTTCATCCAGAAAGATTGTTCCTTTATCAGCCAGTTCAAACCTCCCTTTTCGCTGAGAATCGGCACCGGTAAAAGCTCCCCTTTCGTGGCCAAACAATTCACTTTCTATTAATGACTCAGGCAAGGCAGAACAGTTTACTTTAACAAAAGGTTTGTCTATTCTAAGGCTAGCCATATGAATTGCATCAGCAACCAGTTCCTTTCCCACACCGCTTTCTCCACGAATAAGTACCGTAGAATTTGTTTTTCCGACCATCTGAACCAATGAAAAAACATCTCGCATTTTTGATGAATTTCCAATCATATTCAGATTCCTCACCCCCGAAAGCTTGGATTCCAGTTCAAGATTTTTTTGTTTCAACAATTCCAGTTCTTCTAGTTTTTCCTGTCTGTGACGAGCTGCTTGCCCAATTAACGACCCAATAATTGTCATCATCCGTATATCTTCGTCAAAAGTAATATGTGGATTATAAACCCTCACAACACTCAGCGTTCCAACAACTTTTGCATTATCTACAATTGGAACACAAATAATCGAAAGCTCTTTCCCGTTTTTGTGGGTCTCCTGATTGGTTTTGTTCAAAAACAAACTGGACTTTGAAATTTTCTCAATAACAACCGGGCGTGCCATCTCCACTACTTTCCCGGTAATGCCTTCTCCAAGATCATATTTTCCCCTGGCTTGCTGGGCCGAACTCAAACCATAGGCCGCTTCAATATATATTTTTGAATTTTCTCTGTTAAAAATGGAAAGAAAACTACGCTCTGCATCCAGATATTCTACGATCATACGCAATATCGTTGGCAAATCATTTTTCAACTGACGGGTTTGAATTAATCGCTGACTAATATCAAAGAGTAAAATTAACTCCTTAAGCCCGTAACATTCATTTCCCGCTTTTCTACATTTTACTTCCATTCAACCAAATTACCTAGTGTCTACAAAAATGAACATATTTTAAAATATTTGACACAAAAATAAACATACCACTTACACATTAACACATTTTTAACTTGAATTTAAAAAATGTGCTTTTAAACCACTAATGCTTACAAACCTATTTTTAAGTTTTTTTAGAGGAATTATTAAAAAAGAGACACAACATATTGCTTACAAAAGTGTATTTTCGTTTTCGTAATTCAAATGAAGGAAAAGTGTCAAAAAATCTGGTAATTATTCCAACTTACAACGAGAAAGAAAATGCAGAAAAAATGGTGAGAAAAGTATTTTCACTAAACTCATCATTTCATTTACTAATTGTTGAAGACAATTCTCCCGATGGAACTGCAGATATAATAAAAGCATTACAAAAAGAATACCCCGAACAACTTTTTATACTTGAAAGAAAAGGAAAGTTAGGACTAGGAACTGCATATATTGCCGGGTTTAAATGGGCTTTGGAAAATGGATACGAATTTATTTTTGAAATGGATTGCGATTTCTCTCATAATCCTGATGATCTGGAAAGATTATATGAGGCCGCTTTAAATGGTGCAGATGTAGCAATCGGTTCGAGATATATTTCGGGAATAAATGTAATTAACTGGCCACTCGGAAGAGTACTTATGTCATATTTCGCATCGATGTACGTGCGAATTATTACAGGAATGAATATAAAAGATACTACAGCAGGATTTAAATGTTACCGAAGAAAAGTACTGGAAACTATCGATTTTGAAAAAATAAGGCTCATTGGATACGGTTTTCAAATTGAAATGAAATTTACTGCATACAAATTTGGGTTTAATATTGTTGAAGTTCCCATTGTTTTTACGGATAGAAAAGAAGGTACTTCAAAAATGAGTGGAGGAATTTTTAATGAAGCCTTGTGGGGTGTTTTAAAAATGAAACTACGAAGCTGGTTCCGAAAGTATGAAAAAGTAATATAAGTGCTTATTCTAAATAACTCCCTGTTAAACAAAAAAATTCTTCTTTTCTCCTTTTCACAGATATAAAGAATGATAAGGTATACGTACATTTATATAAAAATATGCTGAAAGACATAATCAATAAAATTTTTTTTTTTGAAGTTTATGTTGTAATTTTCCGGTAACGCTAACGGATATTACCTGATTCCAGGTTAACAATTAAAATAAACGTGAAAGACAGGATTTCTTGTTTTATTAAAATGGCCTTTATTGATATTAAACATAATTGACTATAACTAAAACTAAATTGCCTATGTAAAAAGCCTTCAATTTATTCTGCATTAATTTTTGCACACAGTAATAATTTTACTCATTTAATAATTAAACCTATGAAAAGAAATACAACGCAAAGTTTTTTGCGCTATATGCGCATTGGGCTCTTGACAAAGATCTTTCTTCTTGGAGCCTTTCTTCTAATTCAATTTACAGGCTATTCTCAACAAGAAAAAACAATAACAGGAAAGGTAACGGGTACTGATAATGCACCAATACCGGGAGTGACAATTGTTGTAAAAGGGACGACAGTTGGAACTGTTACCGACATTGACGGAAATTATTCTGTTGATGTTTCCCAAAATGCCAAAACACTGGTTTTCACTTATATTGGGATGAAAAGTAAAGAGGTGGAAATTGGGAACCAAACAAACATTAATGTGCAGCTTGAACCTGATGTAGTTGGCCTGGACGAGGTAGTTGTAATTGGATATGGTACTCAACAACGAAGAGACATAACCGGTTCTGTTGCTTCCGTTTCATCTGAAGACATCCAGGCGATGCCAATAAGTCGTTTAGACGCCGCTTTACAAGGCTCCATTCCCGGGCTGGACGTTGTAGCGACAGGCCACAACCCAGGAGACGAAGCATCAATCCTTCTTCGCGGACGTCGTTCTTTTAGCGCTTCAAATTCGCCACTTCTTATTTTGGATGGTATTCCTTATTACGGAGATATGAAAGACATTAACCCGTATGATATCGAATCTATCGATGTATTGAAGGATGCTTCTTCTACTGCTATTTATGGTTCTCGTGGGGCAAACGGTGTAATTATTATAACCACCAAACGTGGTGAAATAAGCAAGCCAAGATTCACTCTTGACAGTTATGCCGGGCCTACAATGATTTATGGGCGCCTCCCCTATGGAAATGGCGACCAATATGCAGAAAGAGGCCGTGAAGCCTACCGGGCAGCAGGCGATTACCCTGATGACGGGCAGCCCCATCCGGAGTTAGATGAACAATTCTTCCAGGCAGAGGAGTGGGAAAATATGCAAAACGGAACCTGGTGGGACTACCAGGATATGCTATTTCAAACGGGTTATAAACAAAAACACCAACTAAGTATTGATGGCGGAACCCAGGCAGTAAAATACAATTTTACAGGAAATGTTTATGATGAAGAAGGTATTTTACCCGGACGTGTTTTTGACCGTTACAGCATCAGAAGTAACCTTGATATAAATTTATCAAAAAAAATAAGTGTGGGAACTTCAATCTTACTCAGTTACAGTTTACGTAGCAGAGAATCTAACGATGGAGCCGTAGATCAGGCATATACTAACTCTCCGCTTGGAAAACCTTTTGAGGATGACGGCTCCCCGCGTTTCAACCCGGTTGCCGATGGGACCAGAATGCTACCAACCGCTGATTACGAATTTGACTCGTACCGTTGGGACGAAAAACGATGGGCTGCGAACATGGCCGTTTTTGCACAATATGCAATAACCGATAATTTAACCTATCGTTTAAATTTAGGAGCAGACGTAAATGTACGCTCTACCAAAGAATCTGCAGGATACTATTCCATATCCAGAAATATGGGAACTCCAACAGCTTCAATTGATCATTCAATATATAGTCGTAAAACTTACGAAAGTATCCTCACCTATGACAATACATTTGGAGAAGATCATCATCTTACGTTAACAGCTGTTCATGGAATTCAAACCCAACATGGCGAAACAAGTGGCGTTGATGTTAGTGATTTACCATACGAAACTGCAAGGTACCATAATATTGGAGCAGCATCTGTTATCAACGGTGTAAGCTCCGATTTAAATGAATGGAGTCTGTTATCTTATGTTGGCCGTGTTTTTTATGGATTTAAAGGAAAATATTTATTTACAGGATCAATTCGGGCTGACGGCGCTTCTCAGTTCTCACCTGATAATAAATGGGGATACTTTCCTTCAGCTGCCATTGCCTGGAGGATTTCAGATGAAGGATTTCTGGCTGGTGCTTCCGACTGGTTATCAAACCTTAAACTCAGGTTGAGCTACGGAGTTACAGGAAACCAGGCTATTGATCCTTATGTTACCCAGGGTGGAACAGAAAGAACCACTTATGCATGGGACGAAAGTGCGGCATTTGGATACAGAAGTGCTGAACTTGCCAACAAAAACTTAAAGTGGGAAAGTACAGCTGTTTCAAATATTGGATTGGATTTTGCATTTTTTGATGGAAAAATAAATGGTAACATAGAAGTTTATAACACAAACACATATGATCTTTTAATGGAACGTCAGTTGCCCATTAATACTGGCTATATTAGTATTATTGAAAATGTTGGAAAAACAAGAAACCGTGGTTTTGAATTGGGGCTAAACCTTGTACAAATAGATAAGCCAAATTTCAGTTGGCATGGCGATTATTCCTTCTATTTAAATCGCGAAGAAATTGTTGAGTTATATGCGGGAACAGAAGATGATATAGGTAACGGATGGTTTATAGGTTATCCTATTCATGTTTATTTTGATAAAAAGAAAATAGGTATCTGGCAGTCTGATGAAGCCACTGAAGCCGCAACCTATGATCGTGTTCCGGGAGATATAAAATTGCTTGACCTTGACAACAGTGGTGGATACAATGATGCTGACCGTATGATTTTAGGGGATAGAGAACCCGACTTCGTTCTCCAAACAACTCAACGATGGAGCTATAAAAACTGGGATTTTTCTGCCATCGGTTATCTCCGTTGGGGAAATATGATTCAGGTCGATGACTTTGATCCGCATTCTCAGAAACGGTACAACCAATTGGTATTCGATTACTGGACTCCAACGAATCCGACGAATTCTTACCCTCGTCCGAACGAGAACCGAGAAGGAACTCTTGATGGGGGAACATTACGATACAGAGACGGCAGCTTCTTCAAACTGAGACAGGTTTCTCTCGCTTATAACTTTCCACAAACACTCATGCAACAAACATTCCTGTCGAGTGCCAGAATTTATGTCACTGCCGAGAATCCATGGTACTGGACAAAATCTGAAATGGATGATATGAATATTGATCCTGAAGACAACGAAAACATCGGAACTCCTTATCCGGCGCAGCGTTCGTTTATTTTAGGAATTAATGTATCGTTTTAATCACTAAAAAAAGATTGAAAAATGAAAAAAACATTATTAATAATATTACTCGGAATTCTGGTTACCCCAATTTTTCAGGGATGTAACGATTTACTTGATGAAGAAAACGTTAGAATACCAATTGCTGATACTTATTTTGCAACTGAAGCTGGTATTGAAGACGGTGTGCGTGCGTGTTACCCGTTTTTAAAACGCTATTACGGACGTGAAGAAGGCTTCACGATTACAACATTCGGCACAGATATTTATCTGCAGGGAGCTGATGGCGGACGTAAAGATTTTAATTTTTATGGCTCAGGAATTCAGCCGGGAGAAAGTTTCCTTAGTACGATATGGAACAACTTTTACCTTGGTATTGCAGCATGTAACACCATAATTGCTCGTGCCCCCGATGCCGATATGGATGAAACACTAAAAACCATGCGAATGGGAGAAGCCTATTTTTTAAGAGCAGTTTACTACCATATTTTAGTAATGCAATGGGGATCTGTTCCTCTTGAACTTGAAGAAACAACAGAAGTCATAACTACAGCCACCCGCACCCCTGAAGATCAAGTTTATGCGCAAATTATCGACGACCTGAAAAAAGCAGAAAGTATGCTTCCTGATTCCCAAGATGATTATGGAAGAGCCACATCATGGGCTGCTAAAGCTATGCTCGCCAGAATTTATCTGACTACAAAAAACTGGGGTGAAGCTTCAAATTACGCAAAATCAGTTATCAACAACGGGCCTTTTAGCCTTGTTCCTGATTATGCTGAGTTATGGGATATTAACAATCAACGGAATGAAGAAATTATATGGTCAATTCAAAACACTGCTGACGAACGTCTGAATACAGTAAACGATCCATATCAGGACGACAGAACCGATGATGGAGGTAATCGCTCCCACCTATATTTTTTGATGGAATACGACACACAAAAGAACATGAAACGCGACGTGGAAAACGGACGTCCCTGGAAAAGATTCCTACCATCACGTTTTTTCCTGGATATGTTACAAGGAGCCCGCGATATTGACTCACGTTTTGATAAAGCCTGGAAATTTGTCTGGTATGCCAATAATGAATCAACATTACTACCAGGCGTAAGCATTGGGGACACGGGGGTTTACGTTGTATCCTACGCTGTTTCTGATGAAGTAAAAGCTATGTACAACGAAAAAATAGCTTTCTTCGACATAAACGATTACTATGATCCAAATTCTCCAAACGGTGAAATTCCTCTTGGAAAAAGAAACAGATTTCCATCGTTAAACAAATTTATTGATCCGCTCCGCCCAACAATGCAACATGAACCAGGACAGCGAGACTGGAACGTTATTCGTTTGGCAGAAATGTATTTGATTGCCGCTGAGGCTGCTGTTATGCAGGATAAACCACAGGAAGCTGCTGATATGATCAATGTAATTCGTACACGTGCTGCATGGCCAGGAAAAGAAGACGAAATGCAGGTAACAGCAGACATGATGAACCTGGATTATATTTTAGACGAACGTGCACGCGAACTCTGCGGAGAAATGTTTCGCTGGTCAGATTTAAAACGTACAGGAAAACTTATTGAGAGAGTAAAACTCTACAATCCGGATGGAAGAGATAATATTAAAGAATTTCATTTGTTAAGACCCATTCCTACCACAATGATAGACAGGGTAAGCAATAAAGATGAATTTGTACAAAACCCTGGTTATTAGTTTTACTTAACTGCAATAATTGCAATTAAGGATTGTTTAAATTTTAGTTTAAGTTAGTTATGAAAAAGGGGATTTTTCGATTGAAAAATCCCCTTCTCTATAAACAATAAAAATATTGAGATAAAACTTCCGTTTTTAAACTTCCTGAGGAACAACATATGGTTTTCTGTAATTTCTCGACAACATCATATCTGCTTCCGGATCGTTGGCAAATTTTTCATACTTCCCTTTAAAATTCAACTCTCTCTTTAACCGGTAAGAAATATTAGCTAGTGCTGGCAACGCTGATGAATAAAAGCCTTCATTAACATCGCAATGAAGATCGTAATTGTTGCCAGAACGTATTGCATCAATAAAATTAGCATAATGTTCTGTTCCTCCGGGAGGAGCCAGAAAAGTAGGGTCATTAGGAACTTCCGAAGTTGCAATATCTGAACCGGCAAATGGTTCTCTTTCCCTTTGCCGGAATGCTTTCCAGGTACTTCCATTAAGTTCCAGATAACCATCGGTACCATAAAACGTATTTCCAATTTTCACATTCAGGCTGGATTCCGCATTAGTATAACGCCCCCGGGTTTCAAATTCCAGAACTTTACCATCGTCATAAGTAAACAGGGAAGTTTGCGTATTTGGTGTTTCCTGCGAACATTCTTTCGGACTGATTCCGTAAATTCCTCCGGTTGAAAAAATAGATACCGGATGCTCTTTTTTATTTAATCCCCACCGGGCAATATCAAACTGATGCGGCCCCTGGTTTCCGGTATCTCCGTTTCCTGTGTCCCAGTGCCAATGCCAGTTATAGTGCCCTTTCTTTTCGTTATACGGACGCCAGGTTGCAGGTCCAAGCCACATATCATAATGTAAAGTTTCCGGAGGCATACTATCCTCTGCTATACCAAATGAATCCCTCGGTTTGTAGCATAAACCCTTAGCCATATAAACATCTCCGATTCCACCTTCGTGCAGAAATTTCATGGCTTCCATTACGTTGGCTATTGAACGGTTTTGAAAACCAATCTGCACGCGAACATTGTATTTCCGAGCCGCTTCAATCATTTTTCTTCCTTCAAATACATTATGGCAGGCAGGTTTCTCGCAGTAAGCATGCTTCCCGGCCTGTGCTGCCCAAATAGTAGCTAATGCATGCCAGTGATTTGGAGTTGCAATTGAAACGGCATCAATTTCTTTATCATCATAAACGCGTCGCATATCCCATTCTGTGAGAGGTTTTGCTCCAATGGCCTGTTCAACTTTTTTCACTCTTTCAGGGTATAATTCTTCATCCACATCGCAAATAGTCTTTAACAAAACATTTCGGTTGTCTTTCAAAGCACACCACCGATCAATATGACCATTTCCCTGACCACGAATGCCAATTACGGCCATCGTAATTCTTTCATTTGCTCCCATAATTGAAGCATACGATTTTGCACTAAATCCCATGCCCCCAATCGCAATTCCGGCGGTCCCGGCAAGGGTAGTTTTAATAAAATTTCGTCTTTTAGTCATTTTGCTTGATTTTAACTGGTTTAGAATTTAAGGTTACAATTTACAAAAAACGTCTATAAACAGAAAAAAGAGATACATAAAACCAATTCGACTAATTTTTAATATGAAGGCAGAACAATTCCCTTATTTACCTTAATGCCTGAATTAACCTTCAACCGCTGAATTCCATCCGAAAAAATGTCACCATGGATAAATATAACTCCGCCACTTTCGGCTTGTAAAACATTTCCCTGAAAATCACATTCATTTACAGTCAGAGAACCTCTAGCAGTAACCAGCACTTTGCCTCCTGAAATTGTAAGCTTTGTGTGCTCTATTTCGGAAGAAACAGACATTATGCCCGATTTTATAATAAATTCATCGGATGAATCCGGTATTTTGTTTCCATTCCAGTTAGTTGTTGTTAAATAATCCCCAGTCCCGTTCCAGGTTGGAGTGACAACATTCATAGTTACGGTAGCGGCGTTATCAGAATTCACAAAACCGTCATTGGCTTTGTAAGTAAAAGTTGCTTTTCCTGTAAATCCATCTGCCGGAGTAAAAGTGAAACTTCCGTTGGCATTAAAATTAAGGGTTCCTTCTGCTGCTACAGGCCCAGTTTGCAACGTGGCAGTTAATTGATTTCCATCAGGGTCTGTATCATTCCCTAAAATACTATTATCGACAGTAACTGTTAATTGATGTCCTTTATAAAGCGTATAAGTTATATTATTTGCTACCGGTGCCCGGTTTGTAACGGCATCGGCAACGGCATTAAATTTTGTATTTTCAATGTTTTCCCCGTTTCTTGTGGTCACCCATAATTCGTAATGAGTTCCGGCGGTTAATCCATTAAAAATTAAAGAGGTGCTGGTTGTCCAGCTTTTTGTTTGAATATTTGTTCCGGAAGCACCTGCTCCTATTTCCTTTAACTCATAAAAACAGTATGGAGTAATTTCATTTTCGGAATTGTGTGTAACTATAAATCTTAGTTGTGTACTTTGATTAGACTCCAGCTCAACAGAAGGATCAAGGGCCAAAGTATATCTACTTATCTCCTCTGTTTCAGCAGTTAACCCGGCGTTGTTCCGCGCTTCCATTCTCAATGAATAAGCTTTATTGGAAACCAGACCCGTATATGCTTTCATGTTATTGTTTTCCCAAACGCCATAGGTTCCGTCAATAACAAACAGATAAGGCTGCGTATCGTGCATTCCCGAAACATTATCCGAGGTGAAACCACTCACCGTTATCGAAGATGAGGTAATATTGCTTACTGACAGAGGGAAATCCTTGGGAGCTGTTTTGTCAAGACGGTATGGACCAAAATATCCGGTTGCTCTGTTTCCTGCACCGTCAGCACTTTTATAATGTATGTAAAAAGTTCCTTCAGATGAAAAATTGATATCATTTACATAATCGGAATAGGCAGAAGGTGTTGTAGCTGATGAAGACACTGCGTATTGACTGGTTGCAACAATTCCTTCCTCTGCATCAGAAAAACTTAATTCTACCTGAAAATCAGATGTTTGCCAGTCAGAATTTGTACCCGAAGCTGTAACTGTTGGTTTACCTTTGTCAATATTATTAATATTAATGGTTTGTATAATACTGTTTCCCAACGCATCCTTTGCTTCGTAAGTTAAATTCGTATTTTCTGAAATCGTTTTTGTAATTTTTGAGCTATATGAGGTAAAATTGCCATCATTTTCCTTTATCTGTAACCCGCCGGAAGAACCATAGCCAATATTTCTTCCTTCACCGTCATAAACAGGACTTACGTTATCATTAAGCGATAGAGTAAGAATTACACTTCCATTTGTCCATTCATCGTTAGATAAACTATATTCCAAAACAGGAACTTCTTTATCGATGTTACTAACCAAAATTTCTTTGTCGGTAAAATTACCCGCCTGGTCGATGGCGCTAAACTCGTACAACCCATTTTCAGAAATTGTAAAAGTTCCTGATGCTGTACCTGATTTTGCCTGTATTTCTGAAGCATCGGGTAGAATAATTTTGTCCAGTAATTGCCCGGTAGTTTTTGAAGCGCTCACTCTTACCTCGATATCACTATTGGTCCAGCCTGAAGAATTTGTATAATCTAAAATGAGCTCAGGTTTTACATTATCGACTTTAAAAACCGAAGAATTAATGATTCTATTGTTTCCTGCAATATCGGTAGCACGAATGTGCAAATACCGGTTGCCATTTGTATTGTCGCTCAAAAAAGTTGATGTACCTGAATAACTTTGCCATCCACTTGCCGGAGAGTTAGAATTATCGTCCCATAAATACTCAAATGAGTTAATTCCTGAATCTTCATCATACACAGAAACCGTAGTTCGTGCCCTATCGACCCATGAATCAGAGGAACCATTTTCTGATATCACGATTGTTGGGACTGTAACATCTATGTTTGAAATGTTTATAGTTTTAGTTGCCGTATTCCCTGCCTGGTCGGTAGCTGTAAAAGAATAAGTATCGTTTGAACTTACCTGATAATCTGTTGAGGCTGCTGTCGTGGTTTCGTTGGAAGGATTTGTAATAATTCCGGGGTGCAATTCATCAACGGTAGCCGTTATTATAACAGATGAATTTGTCCAATCAGTAGTTGATAAAGAGAAATTTAATTGTGGTGATGTATTATCTAAATTAGTTACAGAACTATGTACATATTTTGAATTCCCGTTATCGCGGGAAGCATACACATGCAGGTACCATTGAGCGTCACCTGTATTTATTGTTTGAATATCACCTGAACTAAATGAAATCCAGCCGGCACCCGGCATCAATTCTGACTGGCTCCATGCATATTTTTGAAAATCGCTGTTGGAAACATTAATTTTTATGGAATGCGAGGTTGCCCAGTCATTCAGGTTATCCTGTGCAGTTAGTGTTATCGTTGGTAGAATGCCGTCTACATTAACCCCTGATAAAGTATAAGGAATACCGGATATATTCAGGACATTGGGTTGGTAATCAGTAATACCTGTAATGTCTGTTATAATAATATTATCCTTATTATCTCCTTCACGAACGGAATATTCAAACAACAAACAATCAGTTTCGCCACCGGCAATACAAGTTGCGGTACCGGCAGTTGAATTCCCCGTATTCAGTAAGAGTGTAGCATTCGAAACCTTAACCCGTTCCGATAATTTTACTGCAATATAAATTTTGTTGTTAAAAATATATGTGCCGCTATTCGAAATAATTTGATTGATTGTAGGAGAAACAACATCGTTAAATATTACAGATAAATTAGAAAACCCAACATCATCGTTTTTATCACCCGATGCCGTACAACGCAGCCTGATAGGAGTACCAGCCGAGGAGAGTAAATAATTGTCAGAGGTTAATGTTCTTGGACTTTCGTTTTGGTCAGATTGCTCCCATGATTGACTTTCAATATAAATAAATTTCTCATTATGATCGTCGCTACTAAAAGCACCATCTTCAATTGACCATCCTGTTATACTTCCCCTGGCTTCTATCTGACTTTTGTTTATTAAGTCAGTTAAATCCAGCTCTCCCTGGTTAAAATATACAACATAAGAATTATCCACTTTATCATCATCGTTAACGAACCCGCCGGAAATACTCTCGAATGGGTTATTTACCTGGCTCCACCCCTGATACCCGTTTTCACCAAGCCCTAAAATTCGGTATCCATTACTGCCAGTACCATGAGTAACTACGTTTTCACCCAGAATGTAGGCTGGTGGAGACTGTAATTCATTGATTGTTACATAACATTGGTCTCGATTAATAGCTCCATTGCTGATATTCTTCAGTTCAATATAAAATCTTTTGTCTCCGGCATAAGCTGAATTTGACAGTGTACTGATAGTGATTATTTTTGAACTCTCTCCGTCGGCAAAAGTTAATGTCCCCGATTTTGCTGTAAAATTAGTCCCGGAAAGCGCATTCCCGTTTAAGGTAGTATAGTCAATTGTTATACTTCCTTTTGTACCACCTGTGCGAATTATATTAATGGACACAGAGTTGCCTTCATTTACCGTATAACTTGCATTCTCAATACTTACCGTTCCATAATTAATGCCATTATATGTGAATTCGACATCATTGCCATAAACCGTCCCGTCTGAATTTGTTGCATAACTACGCACATGATAGGTAGCCCCCATTTCGAGGGTAGTTGTTGTAAAATGAAATGAACCCTTTTGGGAAATATTGCCCAATGGTTTTTTACCAACATTTATATCCAGTGTTGGATTAGGGAGGTAACTCCATACAAAACCATGCTCCGAAATTAAAGAAGTTCCGAGGTATAAAAGATTCCCGTTAAAAACAACATTTGAGGTAGATTGCATTGGAGATATCGTGTTCACTTCCAACGGTTTATTCAAAACCTCAACCTGCCGCTCAATTTGGATTGCTTCATTCCCTGCTACATCTGTTACATTATAGGTTATTGTATAATTACCGGGCATATTAGGGTTCACATTGTTTTGTGTAATAATAGAAGAAGAAATATCTCCGCTATAGTTATCAGTAGCTTTGGCGCCGGCATCGGTATAAGTCCCCTCTTCCATAAAGTTTTCTGATGCGTTTCCGTAAAGTGCCAATACCGGAGCCGTACGGTCAATATTACTAATAGTGTGGGTAAAAGAATAAGACTTAGTGTCGGTAGACACAACGGTAAAGGTATAAGTATCATTAGTAGTTGCAGGATATGAAAACGAGGTATTTGTGGTTGTAGAACCATCCGGTAAAATTATATGACTGAATGGCAAACTGTTGTAATTTTTAAACTTCGAGCAGGTAATCACAACATTGTTTGGGGTTGGACTGCTGGTCGAGTTGGTCAATTCCATATAAAAAGGATCCGGACCTTCCAGATTAGTATGATGAAACCTGAACTCAGCAAAATCGACAATTTCCTGTGTTGTGTTGTTAATAAGCAACGCCCGGCAGGTAAACTTTTTTGAAAGGTTGTTATTCAGGTAATTCAGCGTCATTGTTTTTACCTGTGTTGATGAAACAGAGCCATAACAGATGTTTTCAAACTGCTCATTCCCTGAAGTCCCAAACTCAATAAGCTGTACCTGTATTGAGTATGTTCCTGATGAAACAGAAACATCAAGATCGGTATAAAGTCTCCACTTCTTTATATTAAAAATACCATCTTCGTATAAATTGAAACGTTCCAGATCGAAGTTTTTTAGTTGTGCTCCGTTCCCGGTACCGCCGTCTACAATCAGTTGCCCCCAGTCTACCTTTATTTTGGGATTTAAAGACCAATCGCCTGCATAAATGATTATCTTATTTTTCCCTTCTACCCAAAGATTTAGAGGAACATCCAATATAGAAACAATCCACTCGCCGCTACGTCCTCTTAATTTACCAATAGTACTTCCATTGAAACTTACTTTCACGTCTTCGGCTGCATCTACATCATAGGCATTAATAGCCAGTTTCACCTGTTTTGAAGGAGTACCAGTGGTTATAATACTAAATTCTATAGGATTGTTTTCTATATAAAGTTTTTCATCCAGGTCTCCATCGGGTGTGCCGGAAAAAGAACTGTTTTCATTATCAGTGGTGGTAATAAACTGTGCTTTTGCTTCTAAAGTATTCAGCAAAAGGAAAAGAATGAAACTTATTTGAAAAATGGCTCGAAGCATATCTGCTTTGTATATTGGCTTTATACGCATTTTTAAAATTCTATTTCAAAATGGTCATCTTTTCAACCCAGTTCCCTGACTGCTTGCATTCAAATAATAGTCCTTCAGAGGATGGTTTCATCCGCCAGGTGCCATCGGCATCCGAATCTCCAAAATAAAAATACCCATCAGTTTGTATATTACTGCTGGTAACTTTTGATGCACTTACATTATTCAACCCTGAAATATTTTTGGAAGCATCCAGCACGACTGCTTTATCAGCCGTTGCTATTCCTGCGGTTGCGTTTAATTTTGAGGTATTAGAGGCAACATTCGTGTTTGCCGACACTCTTACTTCAGTATAATACAAATTCGTTTGTTCAGGAATATCGTTAGTAGAAACCTGAGTGTCTCCAGTTCCCCAGTTTATATGACTATCAAGAACTTTGTCCGCACCAATGATTAACTCGGTTGCCCCGGTTACGTCTCCTGTATGCGTTGCATTAGTAACTTTACTGGTGTTCAAAGCAATGGCTGTTTCATTTACTCTTACCTGTGCATCTAATTTCACATCAGCATCGTTCAAACTACTAGCTTCTTTTATGTAATTGGCCGATGTATTTTGTAAATAGCTTCCGTCATTGGAAAGACCAGCCCCTGTTTGTGAATTGTCCAGTTCGTTTTGCAAAGCATCGTCAGCGTCTTTTCTCGCTGTTTTCTCATCGCTGACTGCGGTTTCACGGTTCGTAGTTTCGGTTGACAGGTTATCTGTGTTTGCTTTCACCTGTGCATCCAATTTCACATCCGCATCGTTCAAACTGGCAGCTTCTTTTATGTAATTGGCCGATGTATTTTGTGAATAGCTTCCGTCATTGGAAAGACCAGCCCCTGTTTGTGAATTGTCCAGTTCGTTTTGCAAAGCATCGTCAGCGTCTTTTCTCGCTGTTTTCTCATCGCTGACTGCGGTTTCACGGTTAGTAGTTTCGGTTGACAGGTTATCTGTGTTTGCTTTCACCTGTGCATCTAATTTCACATCAGCATCGTTCAAACTGGCAGCTTCTTTTATGTAATTGGCCAATGTATTTTGTAAATAGCTTCCGTCATTGGAAAGACCAGCCCCTGTTTGTGAGTTGTCCAGTTCGTTTTGCAAAGCATCGTCAGCGTCTTTTCTTACTGTTTTCTCATCGCTGACTGCGGTTTCACGGTTCGTAGTTTCGGTTGCCAGGTTGTCTGTGTTTGCTTTCACCTGTATATCTAACTTAACATCCGCATCGTTCAAACTGGCAGCTTCTTTTATGTAATTGGCCGATGTATTTTGTGAATAGCTTCCGTCATTGGAAAGACCAGCCCCTGTTTGTGAATTGTCCAGTTCGTTTTGCAAAACATCGTCAGCGTCTTTTCTTACTGTTTTCTCATCGCTGACTGCGGTTTCACGGTTCGTAGTTTCGGTTGCCAGGTTGTCTGTGTTTGCTTTCACCTGTGCATCCAATTTCACATCCGCATCGTTCAAACTGGCAGCTTCTTCTATGTAATTGGCCGATGTATTTTGTGAATAGCTTCCGTCATTGGAAAGACCAGCCCCTGTTTGTGAATTGTCCAGTTCGTTTTGCAAAGCATCGTCAGCGTCTTTTCTCGCTGTTTTCTCATCGCTGACTGCGGTTTCACGGTTCGTAGTTTCGGTTGCCAGGTTGTCTGTGTTTGCTTTCACCTGTATATCTAACTTAACATCCGCATCGTTCAAACTGGCAGCTTCTTTTATATAATTGGCCGATGTATTTTGTAAATAGCTTCCGTCATTGGAAAGACCAGCCCCTGTTTGTGAGTTGTCCAGTTCGTTTTGCAAAGCATCGTCAGCGTCTTTTCTTACTGTTTTCTCATCGCTGACTGCGGTTTCACGGTTCGTAGTTTCGGTTGACAGGTTATCTGTGTTTGCTTTCACCTGTGCATCCAATTTCACATCCGCATCGTTCAAACTGGTAGCTTCTTTTATGTAATTGGCCGATGTATTTTGTGAATAGCTTCCGTCATTGGAAAGACCAGCCCCTGTTTGTGAATTGTCCAGTTCGTTTTGCAAAGCATCGTCAGCGTCTTTTCTCGCTGTTTTCTCATCGCTGACTGCGGTTTCACGGTTTGTAGTTTCGGTTGACAGGTTGTCTGTGTTTGCTTTCACCTGTATATCTAACTTAACATCCGCATCGTTCAAACTGGCAGCTTCTTTTATATAATTGGCCGTTGTATTTTGTAAATAGCTTCCGTCATTGGAAAGACCAGCCCCTGTTTGTGAATTGTCCAGTTCGTTTTGCAAAGTATTATCCGCATTCTCCCTTTTTGTCTCCTCATCTCTAATTGTATTTTTCCTCTCTAAAACTTCTGTATCAAGAAGATCTCTCAAAAATATACTGTCAGCATCCATTTCAGCAGTAATGCTATTGTCAGATGCAATTCTTGCAGCTGTTTCTTCATCTGTTGTATTCCTAAAAAAAGTACTATCAGATTTAAGTTTTAACATCAAAGAAACATCTTCTTCTGCACGCAAAATTTCTTCATTTCGAATTGCTGTTTCCCGATTCAAGATTTCGCTTTTCAGATTATCACTATTCAATTTTACCTGTTTATCAAGCAAAATATCTGCACTGTTTAAAGAAGTAGCAGAATGAATAAAATTTGAAGATGTATTTGCAGAATAAATTCCATTTTTTTGAAGACCTGCAAAAATCTGAGTTGTGTCCAATTCATTTTGAAGAAAATTAATCCGTTGTTTTAGCTCTTCTCTTTCTTTTTCCAGCTTCTCTGTTAAACTCACTATTGCCTTGTATCTTGCAATTTTTTCCTCTAATATTTCTCCCTTATTTTCCAATATCATGTCGCTGTGCAACTTTATTTGGAAATCCAAAATTGAGTCTGCTATTCTTGAAGAAGCAGCAGTTCGGATATAGTATGCTGAATCAATCCTTATATATTCTCCACTGGGCCCCAATCCTACTCCATCTTTTACTTTATCAAGCACTTCTTGCAAAGCCAGTTGATCGCTCTTCTCAAAATCGGTAATCTGGCTACTGGATATGGTAATCCCAGAACTCCTGTCCCAGGAGCTAAACAATGGGTCTTTTTCGTCCTGAATTCCGGATGTTTCTGCATATAAAGCATAGGGGACGCTTAATAATTGAGAAATACCACTTACAGTATAATTATATCCCCCCTCAACATCCAGTTCTACCTTAATAAAATAAGGGCCCTGACTCCAATCTATTAAATTAAATTCGTCGTGATTTCCAGTTCCAATAATCAGATTCACCAACCCAAAAGCATTTGTTACAGGTTGAAATTCTTCCGAATAAACCGTTATACCTAAAGAATCTCCCTGTAGAATGGTTATGCGAAAAGAAACCTGCTGGTTTGCAATAATTTGCCCACTTCCTCTTCTTACAACCGCCTGATAATTAAAGCCGTTTTGTGTTTGAGTTTTTCCTGCAAAAAAAGCCAGGAGAAAATAAAAAAGAAAAAAATATTTTTTCAAGACTATAAATTTAACGTTTTACTATTTTGAATGTTCTTACACACTTGTTCTTTTCAAGTATCTTCATAAAATAAACCGACGGTGCGATATCCCGGACCGAGACAGTTATATAAGTAGTTGTGATGCAACCAGATTTCACAACCTTTCCGGAAGTATTAATCAAGTTATATGATGTATTTGAAATACTACTATTTTCAATTTGTATTACCAGGGTGGTTTCAACCGGGTTCGGGTATATGTTTATATTATACGAAACCGGAAAATTGTTCTTTATTTCTGTAATGATAATTTGACTTTGATGGAATCCTTGAGTCAATAAATTGACATCTCCTTTAATGGTATTTACAACTGGTTCGCCCAGAGTCCAGTTCACCCAACCATCTTCAGATTTAATATCTCCTCCTGAACTTCCAACAACCTGTTGCTGAGCCCCGGATTGTGATACAAAAAGCAGAAAGAATACAAGGAAACCAACTACACTTAGAAGTCTTTTTTTATAAATCATCGCGTCACTTGTAAAAGGCATGTTTACGCCAGAAATTTAGGTGAGATAAATATTCCCAAAAATTTCAAACTAACAATGGTTTAAAATGTCTCAATGGCTTATAATCAGTCCCAATCATTACAATTTTGACATAATACATTTAAAAATCATTCACTTTACTATTGACTTTCAAACATTTGCAAAATAAATAATCTATATACTTCTCATATTCATTATGCCTGCAATGCTGTATTATAAAACAGAGTTATGGGAGATGATGTAAGATTGGCACTTTTAGTATTAACTCATGAATGTATTTATAAACTTTGTTTTATGGAATTTAACTGGAATGTTTTATTAAACAAATTGGTTTCTGTAAATAAATTCATCATTTTTAGCTGAAAATTAGGAATAGTATGAATTCTTTTGTAGCCATTTTTTTTATGGTATTGCTTATCATATATTTTGCATTTGCTTTGTTATTATTTATTATCAGCATAATTCAGCAAAGGAAAGGCTTATTTTATATTTGCTGCTCATTTTTTTTGCGTGGGATACTTTCTATCGGCCCTGCACTTCTTATGTTTAATCTCGATATTTCGTGGACTGCTTATTTAACTGGCCCATTAAAAGTATCATTAATTCCACTTACCTACCTATACTTAAAAAAGATATCGGTCAAGAATAAGTTTTTGAATAGAGGCGATTTGTGGCACTTTATCCCATTGCTTATTAATATTATCCTTGCACTTATAATTGTTCCCGGCCATGCCCATGAAATAGTTGGGCAAAGTAATGAAACGCTAAGAGCATCTATGAAAATGATTTGGGAAAACAACCCCCACCATAATATTCTTGCCGTCACCAGCAGAATCTTCTCATTTCTGCAGGCCATCATTTATCCTCTATTGGTTTATAAACTTTTCAAAAAATATATTACGGCTATAAAAAACAATTCTTCTTTACTTGAAAGTTCCAACTCGGTCTGGATTAAATGGGTTGTTTTGATTATACCGGCAGAAGGATTTTTTGAAGGATTTGGATTGCTTGGCATTTACAACTCTTCCTTTATGCTGGTGTTAGTTTACAGTTTTTTGATATTTTATGCTTTCTTTTTCTTTATCCATGCCTTGCAGCAAAAAGACATTTCTACTATTGTTTCTCAGGATAACACTACTTACGAAGGAAAAGCAGATGTTGATAAAACAGGTATTGCTGAACAGAAACAGGAATCGGAAAAGATTATTGATAAATTTATAAAAAAAGAGCTCTATTTAAACCCGGAGATCTCTCTTCAGGAATTGGCAATGGAGTTGGAGGTTGCAAAATATAAGCTGTCGAAAATTATAAAAGATGAAGGGTTCGAAAACTTCTATGTTTTCATTAATTATTACAGAATTAAAAAAAGCAAAGAGCTTCTTTCCGTAATACCCGATAATCACGTAATAGAATCAGTCGTTAAAGAATCGGGATTTAAATCGCGTTCTACTTTTTACCGCGTGTTTAAAGAATCAACAGGTGTAACTCCAACAGAATTTATAGGAGAAGTAAAATATAAATTGGAGCTGGAGCAACAGAAATAACAAACTTTATATTTCTTGCAACTCAAAAAAGTTTGCCCGAAAATAAAATTATCTCCGGGCAAATAAAATATCAACTTATTTTTTCTAAAACTCTATTGGAAGAATATAATTAACGGGAACGGATTTTCCTCTCTGTTTCCCCGGAGTCCAATCGGGCATTTCGGTAGCAATCTGAGCTGCTTTTTCCGCGGTCAAAGTATTATTTGCTTCTATTATTTTCACATCAACTACTTTCCCCTTGCTATTCACCGTAAAACCGATTTTAGCTTTTCCTTTTATACTTTCTTCTTTTGAAAATTTATCGATTTTTTCTGTTACATATTTTCTCAACTCCCAAAAGCCTCCGGGGAACTGAGGCAGTTCTTCAATAATATAAAATTTTTCGCCATCCGAACCGGGTTTATCTTTTACCGGAACCGGAGGAGGAGGTGGTGGTGGTGGTGGCGTCTTGTCACCCCCTACAATTTTACTAAACCCAATCTCAATAACCCCTTTTTCCATTTTTATTGATGATATATCCAATTCAAATTTATCATCAACAGACGAAATTGTTTTTTCCACGGTTTTAAAACCAACAAACGAAACGAGTAAATCGGTGTAAACACGATCTGATTTCCCGTTTTTGGGGCTTGGATCAACCAGTGTAAATGTACCATCCAAGTCAGAAACGGTTCCTATTCCTGTTCCTTTTATAACGATAGTAGCACCGGGCATTGGCTCGCCGGTTTCCTTCTCAACTATTTTTCCATGAATGATAAATTTCTTTTCACCTTGAATTGTTTGACCCGGTGTAGACGCTTCATTATTAATTGCCGGAATATATTCCGGCTCAGCAAAAGCAGTTAGTAAAAGTGCCAGCGCAGGGATGGCAAACATAAACTTGTAGCCCTTAATTTTGGGCGTTTTCTTTTTCGTCATCATTTTTAATCGATTTGTGTTAAGGGCAAAATTCAGGTTATTGGTAACCCCAATAATCTGCATGCCCATTAACTGGTTTAACAATAAAGCCTGGTACCGCGCCACACTATGTCCCATGGAAATTACACCTTTGTCGGCCAGGTACTCGTGGTTTTGTTTAATTGATCGTTCAAAAAACCAAATAAATGGATTGAACCAAAAGATGACTGTTAACAGTTCTATTAATAGCAGGTCGAACCAGTGATTCTCACGAATGTGCACTGTTTCGTGAGCCAGAATTTCCGGCAGATCCTCCTGTGTATGAAATTTCGGATTGATAAATATGATATTAAAAAATGAAAAAGGTAAACCGTACTTTTTATTCTCAACAATGCGCATCCCTTTCATCCTTTTTATTCTATACTTTAATATGATGGAAATAAGAACAGCAGTTTGAAACAGTAATCGTAACAAAAAAATAGCAACTCCTGTGAGATAAATTAGTGTGATGCCGTGCTGCCAACTAAAATTTGCCGTTCCTGCTATTTCTGAGCCACTTACAATTTCTGAATTTCTGAATGCATCGGTTAAAGCTTTAAATGCCCCGGTTACATTTTGAGGTTCGTACACTACCATATATTTTACTGGGAATACGGGAAGAAAAACTGACGAAACCAATGTCAGTAAAAGAAACCAGCGGTTGGCTTTATAAAAGGTCTCGTTCCGCAGAAAAAACCAGTAAACCAGATAAAACAAGATAATACCCAGCGAGGCTTTTAAAAGAAAAGCAAACAGCGTTTCCATTTTTACTTTTTCTTTTGTTCTTTCTTTAATTCAGCTTCAGTAATCTTCAGCATCTCTTCCAGTTCTTCAATTCCCAGGTTGTTTTCTTTTGCAAAAAAAGTAGCCATTTTGGGGAACGAGCCATTAAAATAGTCCTTCAAAAGAGAACTAAACTGAAATTTTGTGTATTCCTTTTTAGTTATTGCCGGGAAAAAAAGATGCGTATTTCCGATCTTTTTATGACCAACAAAGCCTTTTTTCTCAAGTACTTTTAACACAGTAGCCACGGTTGTATAAGCAGGTTGCGGTTCATCAAATTTTTCAACCACCTGCTTTACAACCCCTTCCTTTAAATCCCAAAGGATTTGCATAACCTGTTCTTCTGCTTTTGTAAGCGATTTCATTCTCAATTAATTTTCTACTACAAATATAGTACTAAAAACATAAAAGAAAAACTATTTAAATAATATTTCTACTATATTTATAGTATTTTAAATTATTTCACAAAAAAAGCTACCATTTTCACAGTAGCTTACATTTATTTGATATTACTTTTTACTAAAACTGCCAGGTAACAGTAGTGTCCCTTATACTTATTTCTTTAATGCTGTACGGATAATTTGTTTTATCAGCATCATCGTCGTAAACAAAGGTTTGGAGCAAAACGGTATATTCTTGCCCTTCCTTGGGTGATGTATTCCAACTCCCGGTGGAAACTCCCGGTGATACCAAGAGCTCTGTATAATCTGGAGCTATACTGTAACTTTCAAAAATAAGATTATCCGAAGAATCATACATATTTATATGATATCCGTCGGCATCGTCGATCTCATTCCAGAAAATTTTCATCCCGGAATTACTATTATCAAATTTAATACTATCAATCGCAGCACCTTCCAAATTCACAAATTCCTGTGCATCGCTAACATTCAACACCTCCCCCTTGCTACTGGTAACCTCAAAAAGGAAGTTTCCTTCTTCCGGTGCAGCGGTGCTGTAATCTTCATCATCGGGAGAATTAACAAATACATTATAATATGCAACAGCCTGCTCAAGATTAATAGTTTCAGATGCAGGAGTAGTCACCTTTGCCGATGATATTGCCTGGCTGCCATATATATTATACACATAGTAAGTAGTCCCGTGCACCCATTGCGTATCTACAAGTTTATTAATATAATATACATCTGCCTGAACAGAAAAAGTATCATTATCATCATCATTAAAACAAGAAGCCAATCCTAAAATCATAATAACCGGCAGTACATTCACTAAAAATTTTTTCCAATTCATATTTTCTCTATTTAAATATTCTACAAAAACAAAATGTTTTTCCCTCATAAATTTTTTACTGCATATTAGATGTAGTATTTAAAAAAGGGTTGCGTACAAACTATATTTATTTAACGTTTAATATCGTCAATAATTTTCTGAAGTATAAAAGTAGCTGTTTCAATATTGGGAACATTTGAAAATGTGAGCGTTAATTTTTGATTGCTTTCTTTCATTTTCCCGTCCAATTTTCGTTTTTGTACAAACTGAACGATTTGAATAAAATCATCCGACCTGTAAAATGCCGACTGTTGATCGGAAACAAAATGGCAAATCATTTTTGTATTTTTCAGAATGATTTTTTCCATTCCCAAATCAATAGCTTTCCATCTCAGGTTTACAACTTCAAGCAGTTCCCGACTTTCTAATGGCAATTTTCCAAATCGGTCGACTAAATTACTTTCAAATTCTTTTAACTGTTCTTTGTTTTCAATATTATCCAACTCTCGGTACAAAAGCATTCTTTCCGAGGTTCCCGGAATATACTCGTTGGAGAAAAGCAGTTCCAAATCCGTATCAATCTGGCAGTCGTTTACAAATTTAATATTTAGGAATGCTTGTCTTTGCCCTGAATCCTCTTCTTCGAAAACCCCCTTAAACTCCTCCTGTTTTAGTTCCTGAATAGCTTCATTCAAAATACGGTGGTACGTTTCGAAACCAATATCAGCAATAAAACCACTTTGCTCTGCCCCCAGCATATTTCCAGCACCGCGAATATCTAAATCCTGCATTGCTATATTGAATCCACTACCCAAATCAGAAAATTCCTCAAGTGCGCGTAAACGCCTGCGTGCATCAGCGTTTATGGACGAAAGCGGTGGTGTAATCAGATAACAAAATGCCCTTTTGTTCGAACGGCCAACCCTACCCCGTAACTGGTGTAATTCACTTAATCCAAAATTTTGCGCCTGGTTAATTATAATAGTATTTGCATTGGGAATATCGAGTCCCGACTCAATTATAGTTGTTGCAATTAAAACATCAAACTTACCATTAATAAAATCGAGCATTATACGTTCTAATTTCGGACCATCCATTTGCCCATGCCCGACTCCTGTTTTTATTCCCGGAACAATACGCTTTAAAGTTTCTTCAACTTCATATATATTTTGCACCCGGTTGTGTATAAAAAATACCTGCCCGTTTCGTTCAATTTCATAAGAAATGGCTTCGCGAATCAACTGATCGTTAAATCCATGAACCTCTGTGTGAATTGGATACCGATTGGGAGGCGGAGTCTGAATAATTGACAAGTCGCGGGCGCCCATTAGCGAAAATTGCAGGGTTCTTGGTATCGGAGTAGCTGTTAGAGTAAGCGTATCTACATTAACCTTAAACTGCTTTAGCTTTTCTTTTACCGAAACTCCAAATTTTTGTTCCTCATCGATAACCAACAACCCCAGGTCTTTAAATCTCACATCCTTACTAACCAACCGGTGAGTTCCGATAATAATATCAATTTTCCCTGCGGATAAATCTTTTAATGTATTTTTTATTTCTGCTGCCGATTTCAGGCGACTCACAAATTCAATATTTACCGGAAAATCTTCCAGCCGTTCCGAGAAAGTTTTATAATGTTGTAAAGCTAAAATTGTTGTCGGCACCAAAACCGCAACCTGTTTACTATCTGTAACAGCTTTAAATGCAGCCCGGATAGCAACTTCTGTTTTTCCGAAACCAACATCGCCGCAAACCAACCTGTCCATTGGCATACTTTTTTGCATGTCCTCTTTTACTGCAATTGTGGCCTTTTCCTGGTCAGGTGTATCTTCATAAATAAATGAAGCTTCGAGCTCTGTTTGCAGATAAGTGTCGTTGGAAAATGCAAACCCTTTTTCGGCTTTTCGCTGGGCGTATAATGCAATTAGTTCCTTTGCTATATCTTTAACTTTTGCTTTGGTGCGGTTTTTCATTTTTTGCCACGCACCCGTCCCCAGTTTATTTATTTTAGGCTCAGCCCCTTCTTTTCCTTTGTATTTTGAAATACGGTGCAACGCATGAATGCTAACCAACAGTGAATCGTTATCTCTGTAAACCAAGCGGATGGCTTCCTGCATTTTCCCATTTACTTCGGTTTTAACCAGCCCGGCAAATGTTCCAATTCCGTGGTCGATATGAACAACATAATCGCCAGGATGAAGTTTATTCAGTTCCTTTAGCGAAATTGCCTCGCGCTGCGCTTTCCTGCTTTTTAACTTGAACCGGTGATAACGTTCAAATATCTGGTGATCGGTATAACAACATACTTTCAGTTCGTGCTCTACAAAACCTTCATGCAAAACAAAATTAACCGGTGTAAATTTGACGTTGTTATCTGTATCATTAAAAATAGCGGTTAACCGTTCTATTTGCTTTTCACTGTTCGAAAGAATAAAGACCTCGTACCCGTTCTTTTTGTATTCAACCAAATTCTCTCCCAGTAGATTAAAATTCTTATTAAAAACCGGCTGCCTCGAATTAGAAAATTTCAGTGTTAAATCAGGTTCAAAAAACAAATCGTTACCAAAATCAAAAACAGTCTTCTGCTGCAGCTGCTTTTTTAATTCACCTCCTGTGACAATAAAATCGAGTATATTTTCAATATCGGGTTTTGCAAGAATTGTTTGTCGGTGGATTTCGGCAACAAAATCAAAAAATTGCTCCAGATTATTCCCTACAAAAATCGGATCGCCACTCAAAAATTCCACCAACGAAACCCGCTGTTCTTCAACATGCTGACTATGAAGATTCGGAACAATCGTAATTCGCTTAAAAGTATTTTTTGAAATCTGGTTATCAATATCAAAACTTCGGATAGAATCAATTTCATCTCCAAAAAAATCGATACGATAGGGATCATCATGTGAAAAGGAAAAGATATCGACAATACTTCCCCGAACCGAAAACTGCCCGGGTTCGTATACAAAATCTACCCTTTCAAATCCATACTCATATAAAAATTCATTAATAAATTCTATAGAAATTTTATCGCCTTTTGCAACCTGCAAGGTATTTGTTTCTAGCCCCGCTTGCGAAATAACCGTTTCAACCGCTGCTTCAGGATAAGTAATTAAAAAATACGTTTCTTCTTTATTCAACAATTTATTCAGCACCTCGGTACGCTGAACAATATTTTCCTGTTCGATAGAATCGTACTGAATGGAGCGTTTGTATGAAGAAGGAAAAAATAAAGTATTTTCTACCCAGCCAAGATTATTCAAATCATCATAAAAATAAGCGGCCTCTTCTCTGTCGTTCAACAAAATGATGAAATTTTTTTCTACCTGTTTAAAAAGCCGGGCAAGCAAAATGGTTTTTAAGGAGCCAATACATCCCTGCAGGTGAATTTTTTCACCCGGGGGGGCATTTAATTTTTTCTCAAGTTCGGTAAACTTTTTGTGCCCCTTAAAATATGGAAGAAACTGAGCAGTTTCCAAATTTCAAATTTTGCGCAAATATAAAGCAACTGGTAAATCATAAAAAAATATTTAACACTTTTTAAACGACGATAACGTAAAAAATACAGAAACCGGGCTAACTAAAAAAACAACATTCTGAAATTTAAACTATAGCTAAACTAAATCCAGGATAAAACGAAACCCGGCTGCTATTTTTACTTTAAAAACAGGAAGACAGTCCGGATTGATGATAACTCAAAAAAAAATCTCTACAATATTATTTAAGCCCAATACGGGATTCCCCCCCAGAAAAGCCCCTTTTTTCAATACCTGCCCCAAAATGGAAGTTCCTACATAGAAGTTATGAAACAGCCAGACTCAATTAGGAATAAGGCAAAACTTATTGAATAATTATTCATCCTTTCGTAAAAGTTTTGTTAACGAAATAAGTGAAGGACAAAAGCAACTACACAGTTAATACTATAGAAAAAGTCCGAATAAACTCACAAACTATACACAAATCGTAAAAACAATAAACAGATTAACAAAATCACTGATAGATAATTCATTAGTGAATTAAATGATGAAATTTTGTTTTTATAATTGCGATCATTGCTGTCCCATTAAAATCTAATAATGTTCTTTGAAATGTTTGAAATTTAGTCAGTTACAGGCTTTTTTCGGTTAAACGGATTTCAATTTGCATTTTCGCTGTTCATTAACGGATTAGCAAATGCATAAGGATAAATACGTTTTTGCTCAGTTAGCATCGTTCCTAGATAGGAATAAGTTCAACTACATCGTTCGCAAGTATGACGGTGACAAATACGTGAAGCATTTCACTTGTTGGAATCAATTGCTTGCTCTGATGTTCGGGCAATTATCAAATCGTGAAAGCCTGAGAGATTTGATTGTTGCAATTGATGCTCATCATTCCAAATCTTATCATTTGGGTTTAGGCAAGAATGTTTCAAAATCATCCTTAGCCAGAGCTAATCAAGACAGAGACTGTCGCATCTTTGAAGAATATGCTTACTATCTGGTTAACGAAGCCAGGCAGAAACGAGTTTCTGACATCTTCAAGCTTGATGGCAATGTCTACGCTTTTGATTCAACAACGATTGACTTGTGCCTTTCCGTATTCTGGTGGGCGAAGTTCCGCAAGAAAAAAGGCGGAATCAAAGTGCATACATTATATGATGTAGAAACACAAATCCCAGCATTCTTTCATATTACTGAAGCTTCGGTACACGACTCTACGGCAATGAAAAAAATTCCTTATGAATCAGGATCATATTACATATTTGATCGTGCATATAATCACTTCAAGATGTTGTACAGGATTCACCAGATAGAAGCCTTCTTCGTTGTCAGAGCAAAAAAGAATCTTCAATACAAGATAATCAAATGGAAACGAAGAATGCCCGAGAACGTACTTTCAGATGTAACGATTGAATTGACTGGTTTTTATCCCAGGCAATATTATCCAGAACATCTTCGAATGGTCAGATATTGGGATGAAGAACAAAAGCGTGAGTTTGTATTCTTAACCAATGCAATGCACATTTCAGCTCTTCAAGTTGCTGAACTTTATAAGAACCGCTGGCAAGTCGAGCTATTCTTTAAATGGCTAAAACAACATCTGAAAATCAAGAAATTCTGGGGTACTACTGAAAATGCTGTTCGAATCCAGATTTACGTTGCTATATGTACCTACTGCTTGGTAGCAATTGTCCAGGAAGACATGAATCTTGACAGAAGTACTTATGAGGTTTTGCAAATCTTGAGTATATCATTGACTGATAAAACTCATCTTCGAGACCTTTTTAAGAGAACTAAATTTCAAAATGACAAAGAACGTTTTAGACTTAATGAGCCAAATTTGTTTAATATTAATAACGTCCCAATTTTAATGGGACACTAGTGAATTGCGATATCAAACAAAAACCAAATCGTATGAAACACCTTTGCATTTTCATTGGCGTGTTAGCCATATCGTATTTTTCGTTTTCTCAAAATGTTTTAGAAACAGGGAAAAAAGTAAAGAATTATGTTTCCCCGGAATACAACCGCAATTCCATTACTTTGGTCGGATTGGATTTTGATGAAAACTTGAGCAAAGAGGTATATTCAAAATTTTCAAAGCTGGAAGTTCCCGATAAATTTTACGACAACCCGCTGCAAAACAGAATTATTTCTCCTGGGGCATCAAGAAGCTCTGTTTCCAATTCATTTAATCAGCTTAATGAAGAGCAAATTGCAAACTGGCTGAATAAAAACAAGATAGGGCAGCAAATTCTTTCCAAATGGTTTAATCGTCAGCCGGATGGAAGTTTCAATGTTGAAGTATTGAAAGAACGAGGTCTTTTCAATGCAAACGACAATGATTACATTATTGCTTCGGCCTCAAAA
Organism: uncultured Draconibacterium sp.; assembly: GCA_963677235.2. Classification (GTDB taxonomy): domain Bacteria; phylum Bacteroidota; class Bacteroidia; order Bacteroidales; family Prolixibacteraceae; genus Draconibacterium. Next base: position 382,611 of record CAXXPP010000003.1, read on the forward strand.
AGAGGTGAATCATCGTTAATGGACATGGGTCTGGGGCTTGTTAATCAAACATATGCAGTTGTTTTCGACTATAACAATATCCTCACGATGAACCAGTATTACGACAAAAATGAAGTCGAAAAAGAAAAAAGAGTTATGAACGGATACAGAGCAAATTTAAAAAGCTTTCTGTACAAACTCAATTTTAACGACTCGGTTGCAGCTGTATTTTTTCAAAATTACTGGATTGGAGAAGACACCAACGACAAAGAAGAAAGAATCAAAGCGTTTGAAAATGCAGAGTTCCCGTTTGTTTTTGTTTCAAAACAAAACAATGACATCACCGGCACTCAGTACAACGAAGGACAATCTTTAGCGCCTAAAAAACAAAAATCGACAGAAGAGCTTTTGGAAACATTAGTACAAACCGGGCTGGAAAATACAATTACCGATATTGAAAATCAAAATCAGGAATTCAGGGTAAAAGCCATGGTTAGCGATATAAGTCCAATTTCTGCCAAAATAGGAAAAAAGGAAGGACTAAAATTCGACCAACGCTATTTTGTTTTTGAAAACCAACAAAGAAATAATGGAACCATTTTCTCCCGGAGAATTGGTGTTGTAAAATCGATGAAAGTTGCAGACAATCGGAATGTAACTACTGGAGAAACACAACCTTCTGAATTTTATCAGATTGCAGGCGGAAAAGTTGACAACTATGGAATGTTTCTGGAACAACACAATGATATTGGAATTAATTTATTTCTGGGAGCAACTATTGGTGGGTTACAGGGATTCACAGGCCGTGCTGAATATTATATTTCAAAAGCACTTGGTGGCTCCGGCACATCGGGAAAAGGATTAACTTCTTTTAAGATATATATAGAAGGGGCTTATGGAGAGAATACCTACGAAATCAGCTCATTGGATTACGATTTTACATTTACCAGAGGAAGTATCGGCTTAAGTAAAGATTTTTATCCGGTTAGCTTTCTTCACTGGGGGCCTTTTATCGGGTACGGAATTGAATCAGCAACGTTAAAAGACGATCCGGATTCAGGTAAAGTAGCAACCGATTTTATTGAAATGGGAGCAAGAATCGGGATTAACATCTTATACAATGTTCAGCTAATTGGCTCTGCAAATTATTATGTGATGATAACATCTGAGTTACGAGATGAAAATAACGAAGTAATTGACGATGAGTTTGATTACAAAGATTATTTCGAAGGCAGAATGGGCCCCGGAGTAAGTTTAGGATTAAGAATAATGTTTTAAAATAAAATACTATGACTAAAAAGATTAGCCTATTGGGAATTTTTGTTTTTATGTTTTGCGCTGTAACTCTTGTTGCACAAAACAAAAAACAACGAAAAATGGCTGGTTATTTAATCAGCAATTATGAGGTAGAATGTATGGGAACAGGCATGGACGGCACACAACTAATAAAAGTATGGGGATTTGGGAAAAAACCGGAAAAAGCCGTTTACCAAGCCAAAAAGAACGCTGTTCATGCGGTTATCTTCAAAGGGATAAACGGAGGAAAGCCAGGTTGCATGACACGCCCTTTAATAACACAACCCGGAGCAGAAGTACAATACAGCGACTTCTTTGAAACTTTTTTTACCGATGGGGGCCACTATCTCAATTTTGTATCCCAAACCGGTGACGGAAGTTTAGATAGAATTAAAGTTTCTAAAAAAGAGTATAAAGTAGGCGTTGTTGTTTCAGTTCGCCATGCTGCATTGCGAAACGAACTTGAAACTGCTGGAATTATTAAAAAATTAGGTGCCGGATTTTAGATTTCAAATTATGTCAAAAAAAATATATTCAATTCTCCTTTTTATTTTGCTTGGTTATATGGCATTTTCGCAAGCAAAAAAGCCGACTATTATGGTTGTTCCCAGCGATAACTGGTGTATAAAAAACGGGTATACCATGACTTACGATGAAATGGGAACAATCAAAACTCTTCCAGATTATAAACTGGCTCTTCAAAATGAAACCGATTTATTAATAACGATCGGCAAAATAAATACGATGATGGCCGATCGGGGATTCCCGCTGGTTAACCTGGAAAGCACGCTAAAAAACATGGAACAGGAAAGCGCTGAAATAGCAATGATGACAAGTAAATCGGGCGGTGGAATTGCCGAAAGCCCCATCGATGTATTACAACGAACAGCAAATGCCGACATCATCATACAACTGACCTATGTTGTAAACACAACTGGCCCTAAGCTCTCAATTACTTTTATGTTGCAGGGACTTGATGCATACACAAACAAACAAATTGCCGGAGCACAAGGAACAGGGGAACCTTCGTTTGCAAGCGAAACCCCGGTTTTACTGGAAGAAGCAGTTCTGGCTCACATTGATGATTTTAACTCCCGGCTTCAGGAACATTTCAATGATTTATTTGAAAATGGTCGTGAGATTGTTTTCCAAACCCGAATTTGGGACACTTCAATGCTTGACTTTGAAGAAATGTTTGATTACAACGGAGAAGAACTTGAATTGGGAGAAATAATTGAAGACTGGGTTTACAGCAATACCGTTCAGGGAAGGTACAATACATCAAATTATACTGAAAATGTATTGCGTTTTGAACAGGTACGAATTCCTCTTTACGACGACAGGGGCAGGCCTAATGATACCCGCCGCTGGATACGCGATTTACGCACATTACTTGCCAAAGCGCCTTTTAACCAGGAATGTAAAATTTATACCCGCGGTTTAGGCGAAGTATGGCTTATTGTAGGTGAAAAATAAATCAGGTAAAAATGAACAAACTTATCCTGCTAGTCATTGGAATGCTTCCTTTATTCGGTTTTTCTCAAAATGATTTAGGTTCTGCTAATGACTATGATAGAATTACACTGGATGTTTTTATCCCCGATCAGGTCGAGTCTATTCCGGCTCATGCAAGAAGTTTAATTGTAAATAAACTCACGCAAGCCGTTACCGAAAAAGGAATGGGTGGAGCCGGGGTTAGCCCAAGATTTTTGCTTACGGCCAACATGGAATTATTGACTAAAGATGTTACGCCAACTGTACCTCCAATGGAAGCTTATACTTTTGAAGTATATCTTTATATTGTTGATTTTGTGGATCAAAACATTGTATCGTCAACCTCATTCACCACAAAAGGAGCTGGCAGCAACAGCAACCGGGCTTATACAAATGCACTGCGGATTGTTAATTTAAAAAACCCGAATATTAATCGTTTTCTCGACGAAGGAAAAAGAAAAATAATTGAATATTACAATGCGCGTTGTGATTTTGTAATTGCACGAGCTAAATCGCTTGCGAAACAAAACCAGTTTGCAGCCGCATTAAACACACTTTCGTCGGTACCCGAAGTTTGCAAAGACTGTTATACGAAAGCACTCGATGAAATTAAGCCCATTTACCAGGACTTTATCGACCACGATTGTAAAGTTATGGTAAATGTAGCGTCCGCAGTTTGGGCAGCTCAGCCTAATTCCAATGGAGCGATGATGGCTGGTGCTGTTTTATCGCAAATCGATCCCGACTCAAGATGTTATGGTGAATCGCAATCATTAATTGGCAACATGTCGAAAAAAGTGTTGCAGGATGAAAAACGCGATTGGAGTTTTATGGAAAAAGTATATGATGATAAGGTTATGCTCGAATCTCTTCGGATTAAGGCATTTCGTGATGTAGGTGTTGCATACGGCGAAAACCAACAGCCGACATACAATGATATTATGTGGGTTTTCAGATAAAATAAACGGAATAAAAAAGAACAAAATGAGAAACATTAATAAATTAATTCTAGCTGCAATATTTTTATTATTCAACACATTAAGTTGTGACCTAATTAACAACGATGATGATACAGACACAGGCTCAGATTCAGTGGATGATTACGCGAACAACCTTGCCGATCTCTCTGATACAAACAATGACTTTGTGCAAGCTACACATGAGTTTTTATCAGCGAATTTTGATAATCTGTCTGTTTCTGAAATAAACTCATTAGTTGACGACTTTATAGAAACAGGTGAAAGCTTTGTTGCAAACCTTGAAGTGATTGAAAACTTCCAGAAAAAAAGTTCCGGAAGTTATTCTGTTAAAAGTACCACCGGAGGTGTTTGCAGCACATATGACGTTATTCCTACACTTGATAATGGTGTAGGAGTTGGTCTGGCCAAAAGTGTTGGCGATATTATCTCTGAAACGAAAGGAGATATGGCGAAAATTCAAAAAATGTATGAAAACGGAGAAATCGATGAAAACCAATACAAGGACGCCACAGATGAATTAAGAAAAAAGAAACTGTTAAAAGCAGGAGGACTTACAATTGGGGCAATTGTTGGAACTGGAGCTGCAGTTGTTACTGGAGCTGTTGTTGGCACGGCTACTTTGCCGGCGATAGCAACAGTTGCTGTTGTTGGAGGCGTTGTAGGAGGAACAGTTACATGGTTTGCCAATTGGTACTCGGGCGCCAATAAATCGGCTACGGATGAAGCCTCGAGGTATTTTATCAGTGGAAAGACAACCAATGGAGGAACAATTCCTTTGAATTACATCAAAGAAGGTTCGAACCTTACTATTGTGGCAGAGGGAAAAGCGCCGGTAACAATTTCAAATTTTAAATTGCCCGAAGCCGGAATCAACCGAACTATCGAATTTGAACCCCAAAGTGTAAATGAAGCTACAAAAGACGAAGGATATGAAGTTTGTTATATTGATGAACCTCTGACTGCCAACAGTTGCAGTGACATATTATTTGTAAATGCTTATCCGGTGCCATCAAACCCGGCGCCGGGAGAAGACGTAATAGTATATGCAGAAACTACACCTGCAATTAGTGGATGTAATATTTATTTTGAAATTGTGGGCACAGATGGTTATAGCGACAGCGAAACAGTGCAGACTGACGCTCAGGGAAAAGCCTCATTCTCTATTCCGGGAGCAGAGGAAGAAACAGTAGATGTTGTTACGATTGAAACATCTAATGGAAAAACGTATACCATTAGTTACGTTTTCTAAAAAATTCGGCTAAGAGAGATTGTCTTTCTTTACAGGAGACACTGTTTCTCAATGTATTTTACCTACACACTTTGTGAAACAGTGTATTTTAGCCTTATCCAGAAACAAAAAAAATCAAAAAAACCTGCCAAAATTTGACAGGTTTTTTCTTACTTTCAATAATTACCAGAGGTTACTTTTTCTTCTTGCGCAGAAACAAAAAAGCGACAACTGCAATTACTACCACCGCGATGATAATAATAACGGTTGTATTTGATCCTGAAGCTTGTTCTGCTCCAGTCATAACATCTTGTTGCATATAAGAACTATCCTGGCTGCTTAAGTTATCAATGTATGTTCCTTCGTCCTGAGCCAGTAAGTTAGGCATTCTCAATAAAACCAGAATTACAAATGCTGATAGTTTTTTTAAAGTTTTCATCTCTTTCAATTTTAGTTTATATTTATTTTTTCTTTAACTGCTTTCAAAATTGGAACAGCGGGTAAATATCTGCTGTTCACACTAAATAGTTCCTGCAGTTTTTCATACGATTCTTTAAATTTCTTTTCATTATATAACTGTTGAGCTTCCAAAAGATAAAAAGGCTCATATTCAGGATAAAGTATTCTCCCTTTATGAATATATTTTTGGAAATTACTTATATCCCGGTGCATTAAACTTACTTTTGCGAGCTGAACCAGCAGCCAAATATTCTGAGGATCTTCCTCTAACGAACGAGTTAATTTTTTTTCTGCATTTTCAAGGTCTCCCATTTCAATTTCTGAAATTCCTAAATAATCATCTTTGCTCTTCCTAATCAATAAAACAGCAATAGGGTTTCCTTTGTGGTAAAATGTTTTTATTGCGGTGGTTGATTGCCATGTATTGTTCTTTAATAAGTATGGATGGATGTAATTGATCCCAAAAATCCCATAATCCCAGTCTTGTGAACTTCTTTCAAAATATGTCACATATTTATATCTGACATTGGGTTTCTCTTCAAAATAATTTGATAAGTTGCAATTAGATGCTACTGTAACATCATTATCACCAATCATTTCGTTCAACAAATCGGCCGGCTGTTTTAATCCATGGAAATAATAATCATATTCATAATTCGACCAGGCTCCTTTATTACCGCCAGCCAATGTATTAAAATAAATATAGTCAGCCGGAAATGTTTCCGCCTGATGTTTTAATGGTAACAGCATCAAAAGAAAGAAAAATATTCCTCCGGCATATTTATACTGTCTCTGTATATTAAGTTTAAAAAATTGGAATACTCCAATGGAAGTTAATATAGCCAAAGGAGGCAGAACAAAAAGTAATTGACGAACTCCGCTGTATAAATTAGATTTAATCAGCAGAACATAAACAATTGGAAAAAGAAAACTTACAATCAGAAAAAATTCTGATAAAAGATCTACTGGATTTCTTTGTTCCCTTTTCTTCGGAAACAAAATAAAGTAACCTAAAGTTCCTGCCAAAACAAATTCCGGAGTCGAAATCAGAAGCCACTTAGGCAAATAATACCAGGGCAGTTGAGTACTCCACAAAAAATTCCCGTTAAAAATCTGGCGAATACTCACTTTATAGTGTTCCATCACGCCAAGGCTTTCAAACGGATGTTTAATAACGTTTTGCAAGGCATAGGGCCAGAATAATAACCCCGCGAAATAGCCAATTACAACGATTATGATTAACTGGCCCGTTAGCCGCACAAAACAAGGTCTAGTTGAAACTATATGTTTAAGTTCAAAAGGCTGCAAAACAAAATACAATACCCCAATTAGTGCCAGATATGCAAATAATATCAGACCACCAATCCGTACCGACGAAGTAAATGCAATTGCAATACCGAGTAGTATTGCCGTCTTCCACTCAGGCCGGGGCATTCCCTTTATATATCTAATGAGCATATATATCCCGGCAATATATCCGGTTGCGAATGGAATATCCTTTAAATTTCCAAACGCCTGACCAAATAACCGAGGCATAAAAACTAACACTAATACAGATAAGCTTGAGACCCAATAGGAACCAGTTAATTGATGTGATACCAGCCCGGAAAAAAGACATAATATCAGGAAAAAAAATGCACCGGTATAATGGCGTACTAAAAATTCATTTTTAACATGAAATATCCGGTTTATTAATGCAGTGAAGTTATCAACCGACTGTCCATAATATTTTAAATTTGAAACAGGTGTATCCAAACATGCCTGATCCTTACCTCCTGTAGAATACCAGTCTACAACCTCTTTTGCATGAGGATAATGCAGTTGTTCGTCGACATTAACCGCGGCACCTGGAGCCAAAATAATTAATGCCACAGCTACTAAAAGTAACGTGCTAATAAAAACCTTCCTGGGTCCTGGTATTTTTAACTCCCTAGTCATAAAATTCCCTTACAAAGTATATAGGACGATTTTGTACTTCCTTAAAGATCCGGTATATATATTCACCAATAATTCCTAAAAAAGTTAGCTGAACCGAACCGAAAAAACTAATGGCAAGAAATGTAGATGACCATCCGGTTGGAGCAAATCCAAGAAACTTTGAAACAACAGTATAAATTATTGCAACAAGGAAAACAAGAATTCCTGTTATTCCAAGATATAAACAAACTTTAATTGGCCATTTTGAGAAAGAATAAATTGCATCTGCGGCAAGCGAAAAAAGCTTTTTTCTACTCATCTTTGCCTTACCTTCTAACCTGTCCGGGCGGTCAAATAAAATAATTTCTTGTCTAAACCCAATAAAACTCCTAATCCCAGGCAAATATCTGTTTCTTTCAGCAAACTTCAGAATTGCTTTATGGGCATTCTTACTCATAATGCAAAAATTCCCTGCATTAGCAATCTGTCGTTCCTCTGTAATACTGGCAAATATCTTATGAAAGATATTAATATACATCCGTTTGAAAAGACGCTCGTTTCTATCTTCACGTACTGCAGTTACAATATCAACATTTGTCTCTTTTATCTTCTGATATAAGTCCTTTATCATTTCCGGAGGATCCTGAAAATCACCATCCATCATAACGACATAATCTCCTTTGGCATGCTCCAGACCAGCAGTAAGCGCGGCTTGCAATCCAAAATTCCGAGAAAGGGAAACAACCTTTAATTGTTGATTTTTTTGTTTATACTCAAGCAATTTCGAAAGTGTTGAATCTGTGCTCCCATCGTCAACACATATTACTTCAAAAAATTCACTAATAGATTTCAGATTTAAAAATACCTCTTCCAATAAACGGTTTACTAACACGTTTTCATTATAAAGCGGTATAATAACAGAAATCATTCTTCCATATTTAAGCTTTATGTTGAATGCCAGGAACCGGAACCGGGAATTCAATTTCCACAGGTCCCATTACATATTCTTCCGGTCCTAATCGCTCAGTAGAATTCATCATTTCTTCCCATTCAACCTTTCGTCCGGTGTAAGCAGCTGTTCTTCCCATAATTGCTGTAAGTGTTGAAACAGCAGTCCTCTCCGCTTCCACAACCGGGGTATTTGTTCGGATAGCTGTTACCAGGTGTATATGTTCCTGGATATACGGAGATACCTTAACCACTTCCGTTGATTTGCCATCTTTATTTTTAGGATATTCATATTGCCATTTTACCGAGCCATCCAAATTATAAATCGTATTCACACAATTCGTATACCCTTCTGTACCCATAATTACTTCACCTAACTGATTTGCACATCCATCAATTTGCCTGGACATACTGTGGGAGAAAACACCGTTTCCAAAATCAAAATCAATACTAAAAAAGTCATACTGATCTCCTGTCAACCGATGTGCTCTGCCGCCAAAACCAATTGCTCTTTCGGGATGTTTTCCGAGGAACCAGTTTACAACATCTATATTATGAACGTGGGTATCTAGTATATGATCTCCACATAACCAACAGAAATTATTCCAGTTTCTCAGCATGTATTCCATATCACTCCATCCCTCTTCTCTTGTTCGGAACCATACGTGTGACTGCAGCCACATTGCTTTTGCAGAAAGAAGTTCTCCTATTTCACCGGAAGCCACATGTTTGTAGGTTTCCAAATAATCACGCTGATGGCGCCGTTGAGTCCCTGTTATTACCGTAAGTCCCATATTTTCAGCTTTTTTAGACGTAGCAATTATACGTCGCGCTCCAACAGGATCAACACAGACTGGTTTTTCAAGAAAAACATTTTTTTTAGCCTGAACACAGGCATCAAAATGTTCTGGCCTAAAATGAGGTGGTGTAGCAAGAATTACAACATCCACATCTATATCCAGTAATTTTTTATACGCATCAAACCCCCAAAAACAATTATTTTCCGGAATCTCAATTTTTTGTTTCTGAAGTTTATTCCTGCAATCCCATACTTTGTCTTCAAACACATCGGCGAGTGCGATTAGCTCCAGATTGTCACCAGCAGCAAGAAAATTTAAAGCTGCACCAGTCCCCCGATTACCGCAACCGACTAGCCCTGCGCGAATTGTTTTACCATCTGGCGCTTTATCTATCAAAGGAGGAAATTCATAATCAACCGCTTTTGTTTTTTTATTACAGGAACTGAGAGCACTAATTCCTGCCAAACCAGCTGCTCCGATTAATGCCGATTTTTCAAGAAAATTCCTGCGGGATAGTTGATTCTTCTCCATAATATTATTGTTGTTTTATTGAATGAAAATCGTTTGGATCATATTCGCAAACCACTCGGAATCCTACATTTTTGCTATCAGAGTACCACCAAATACTTTTAGGTATTTGTGGGTCGGTAACCAACCATTCTTCGGTTTTTGTATAATCACGTCGTGCAACGCGTAAATCTTTAGCGGAATTATTGTACGAACCACCTCTTACAACATGTTCTTCCCCATCTCTCGGTCCCCGCGGATTTCTAACAATTCCCTGAGGATACTTACCATATACTTGAGGATCGTAAAAATCCACACAAAATTCGGCAACATTACCCAGCATATTTTTTAGCCCAAATGGATTTGCTTTTACGTTATCTGGTGTTTGTGTTTTATACGGGCTGTTTTCCTGATAAATAACATATGAATTAATTACAGTGGTATCAACACCAAATATCTTCTTAAAAAAACCATCCGACTCAAAATCTTTGGGTGAACCTTCAAAAAAGTATGCCCCCTGGGTACCTCCCCGGGCTGCATATTCCCATTCAGCTTCGGTAGGTAATCTGTAATTTTTACCGGTAACACTACTAAGCCATCTGCAATAAGTCTGAGCAGCATGAAAACTCATGGTAATTGCCGGGCGACTTCCTTTTCCCCACCCTTGATCGGGTGCGCCCCAAGGAGGTGTCGCTCCGGTAATTCCATCTACATCTTGATTCGTCTCTAACTCTGCTTCTTTTCTTCCCTGTGAACTTGTTGCATTAAAAAATGCAAGGTATTCATCCCAGGTAACCTCTACTTCAGCCATCCACAAACTGTCAACTTCCACTTCACGTACCGGTCCTTCATTAATCTGACGGTAAGGTTCATTAGCCGGACTGCCCATTTTAAACTGACCTCCCGGTATTGCAACCATTTTGAAAGAAACTGAAGTTTCTGGTATCTTTTCAACAAAATCAGAGAACTTATTTATTTTAGTTGGATGTTGGTAAATTTCCTTATTTTCTGCTATCCGGTCTTCCACAACCGCCAAACTGGTTTCACCTCTATAATGTCCTACTCCCGGGTGGCATTTTAGGCAGGATGTAGATTCCGGATCTCTAAGATATTTTAAATGCGACTCACTCCCAAGTGCATTCAACGTAGATGGAAATAAATTTGTATGACACTTTTTACAGCCATCCTCATAAACAAATCGTTGTGCCGCTTCAAATGTTCTTTTATCTTCCCAGTTAATTTCACTCACATCTTTTGTCATGTACACATACAAATCATGAAAACCATGATATGCTTTACGTGTTAAAAACCGAACTTTCTGATCTTCCGGCGGCAAATGACAATCCACACAATTGATTGATACTCCGCTTGGCGTGTTATGATGTACAGAAAGCTTCCATGTGGCGTCGGCATGCGGATGAACATGACACGATGCACACGATTCATTTGTTGATGTATAATGAACCACTTTTCTCGAAGCAGCTACAAGAAAAATAAATGTTAATCCTCCAGCAATAAAAATCAAATAATATTTACGCTTCACTTGGTTTTAATTCATTTCAAGTTTAACTAAGCACAATATTAAATACGAGGTATTAAGTATTGCTTAACCATTAATATACCGGCTCTTTAATTCGATCTTAATTTCAAATTAATTACTGACGTAAAATATTTGATTACAAATAACTTATATATTACAATCATTTTTATAAAAAATTTTTCATTCTTAAAAAAAAATATATATTTGGGTATAAAATAATAAGAAATTAAGTGGTAATATGAACACCTATTTTAATAAAAATTGATGTCTCCCTTAATAAAAAAAGTATTCTTTCTGATTATAATTCAGATTTTTATCCTTCCCAAAAATGGCAAGGCAAATGATTTTATTGACTATTCATTTCTGGTTGTCGAAGCCAGTGCGAATAATATAAACAGCAATTCGTTTTGGTCATTCTTGAAAAATAATAACTATTCCGGAATTGAAACCGAAGTAATAGAAAAAGAAAATAATATTGTTTTAAGAGAAAATGGACAGGAACTTAACTTTCTATTAGGAAAAATAAATAACCTGTTAAATGAAAAGAATGATATCATAATTCCTGTATTTCTTAAATTTAACGACAATATCAGCATCCTTGATTCGGTAATTAGAAATTCGGTAATAGCAGAAAAAATTTTTTATTTACCACTTGGCGAAACCTGGCCAACGTTCGAATACCTTGTGCAGGCAAATAGGCGGGTCATCTTTTTTATTACAGGAGATTATCAGGGAGAGAGTAGAATTCTGCATCAATTGGACGACTATGTCATGAAAATTTCAGGAACAGATATAACTGTACCTTCGTCGATTAACTATCTTGTGCCAGATCTGAATCCCGAACTTTTTATGATTGACAACTTAGATAAACTCCCGGTAAGATCAGCTCCAAACACACTGAGTAACAACGTAGTACCCGACTACATAAATTATCTACTCGACATATGGACGATGTATGGGAAAAGGCCAAACTTCCTTTTCATTGGAGAAAGATACATGGATTATAACTTTACTGTTTCACAATTGGGATCTTTTTCATGGATAGATGGAACAGTAAAATATGCAGGGAAAATTTTAGAAAAAATTTACTGGCGAAACCCGGATGTAACTGTTACCAATGGGCGGTTTAGCTTTCCAATTCGAGGTGGGGAAGAAATCATTCTTTCTCCATTTACACCAGGCTTCAACATGACGCCACAACAAATAATTGTAACCGGAGAAATGGAAGTCCCTGAAAGTTACTCCATTATAGCAACACCAACACCATTATCGGAAGGTATTTCCGGTGCTTTCAATTTTGAGAACGAAATTAAAAATACAATAGACCCTTCAAAAACATATGCAGGCGAAAACTATTCCTTTACACAAGATATTGAAAGAGGAAATGTTTTGAAATTACCGGAGAACTCAAATATCAATCTGGGAAATCCGGAGAACTATGGGTTACGAAATGGTAGTTTTACAGTAAGTTGTTTTGTAAAAATTACCGAGATTCTCGAATATGGCGATAATGCTATAATTGGGAATAACGAAAGTGGATACAGAAAAGGATTTCATTTAATTCTGCGTTCCGGGCACCCTTACTTTGGATTATATGCCAATGATTATGTATCAGAAGAAGTTCTGCGGCCCAATATATGGTATCATCTGGTTTGGCGTTACATTATTGAAACCGGAGAACAAGCTATTTTTCTAAACGGGAAAAACATAGGAAGCTCCGACGGACACCCACCATTTTCTGGGACGGGAGATATACATATTGGAAGTGCTCTCTCCAGTGGAGCAAGTTTACGCGGGTATATGGATGATTTATATTTTTGGAACCGGCCACTGGGAATAGAAGAAATTAACCGGCTGGCTTTAAACGAAAATATAATTATAACAGAGGAAGCAGAAAGCCGGAGTATTTGGGATAGTTTTGCCGTAAAATTCTTATTGAGTATTTCAATCTTAATGTTTGCCTTTATTATTGCTCACCTTCTGTTCAGGAGAAAAAACAAAGAAGAATTAGTACCAGGAATACAGTTCCCTAAATCTGATTCTGCAAATCAAATTCGTTTATTTGGAAAATTTCTGGTTATTGATAAAGAAGCCAGAGATATCTCCGACCTTTTTACACCGAAGGTCCGTGAGCTGTTTCTTTATATTCTCATTTATACAGTAAAAAATGGAAATGGAGCCAGTGTTGCTGATGTAAATGAAAATTTATGGCCTGGGATTTCGTCAAAAAAAGTGGCAAATAACAGAGCCGTCACTTTAAACAAATTAAGAAGAATTTTAGCAAGAATAGAAGGAGTAGAAGTAGTTACACTGAATGGTTTTTTACAGATTAAAACAGATCCCGATTTCTTTTGTGATTTTTGTGAAGCATATCAACTAAGTCATAATCAAGGAGAAATGGGGAAAGTGGATTTAGAGACTTTTTACCAATTGGTAAAAAAAGGGCGTTTTCTAAAAGAAATGGACTGGCCCTGGCTTGATGAAATAAGAGGATTTACAGGAAATCAGGTAATTGATAATTTACTAAAACTGGCTACTATTTATTTTAAAGAAAACAAACTGGACAAAATAGAGGCCATCTCGCGAAGAATTCTTGAATACGATGATATGAGCGAAGAAGCTGTTTATATGCAAATCATGGTTTTACAGAAAACGAACAATACACATCTGGCAAAATTCAATTTCAAATCATTTCTTCTAAAATACAAAGAAAATTTAGGAGAAGATTATCCGTTTAACTTCGAAGAATTCAACAAACACTATTCAAATTTATTGCAATTTTAGAGGATGTATTACAATACTTTGCTTACACTGCTCTTTAAAAAATCACGGGTATAATAATCCTCATCGATAATTTCGCCATTCCAAACAACGATATCTAAATCAATACAACGAGGCCCTGATTTCATTCCGTTTCTATCTCTACCCATTTCGTCTTCAATTGCCTTCAGCTTTTTCTTTAAATCGTCAGGATTTAACTCAGTTTCTATCTTTACTGCTCCGTTTGTAAAATCAGGCTGCTCCTTAATCCCGATTGGCTTTGTTTTTATGAGAGGAGAAACCTTAATCACTTTTACTTTCTGCTCCAGGATTCTCAACATTTTAGGAATATTTATCTCTGCCTCAATATTGGAGCCAATTCCAATAATAACAGTATTCATTTTTTTGCCTCCATTTCAATAGAAACCGATTCAGCAAACCGAAGTGCGTGTGGTTTATCAACCTCTACTCTCGCCCATTTTACCTTCTCATCTTCCATTATTAAATCGAGTATATTTTGGGTGAGAACTTCCAACAGTTTAAACCTCCCTTCCTGAACATGTGAAATCACTTTCTTTGTAATGGTTTTATAATCAAAAATATCCACCGGTTCATCTTTTGTCATCGCGTCTTTAGAAATCTCTGCTTCAATTTCCATATTAATAATAACATCCTGTTTATTTATAAGTTCCTCAGGATTAAACCCAATATAGGTTCTGATGAGTAGATTTTTTATTCTGATTTTTGCCATCTTTATACGTTTTGTCCTAAGTTTTCACCTCCGTCAGCAAAAAGGAGCTGCCCGGTTAAATGTTCATTCTGAATGATATAATCTATACTTTGTAAAACGGGGTGTATGCCTCCCGGTTTCTGCATGGGAATGTTTTGTGCCATTTTCTTTAAATACTTTTCATCTTTATCTTCCGGCGGTAAAGTTACACCTGGAGCAATTGCATTCACCCTTATTTCCGGTGCAAATTCCAATGCCGCCATTTTAGTTAAATTCCACAACCCTTTTTTGGAAATAGAGTAGGCGGCAAAATTCGTTTTATTGGAAGTAATTCTTGTATCAACAAAATTTATGATATTCCCGTTTTTGCAACCTCTTGCAAAATCACGCATTAAAAAGAATGGGGCTTTTAAATTCACCCCTATCTGTAAATCAAAAAGTTCAAATGTAGTTTCTTTTATATATCCGGAATCAAAAACAGATGCATTATTAATTAGCAGATGGAATTTCCCGTATTCCTTAATTATCCTCGGAATCAGGCTTTCAACCTCCGAAGACTTTGAAAGATTGGACTTTACAGTATTAAAACTCTGTGTTGGAAACTTCAGCTTTAATGATTGTATCAACTGTTCAGCATCTTTTCCCGAAGAATTGAAATGAATAATTACATTCCATCCTGATGCAGCCAAATGTTCTGTTAAAGCTCTGCCAACACGCTTCGATGCACCTGTAATTAACGCTGTTCTATTCATTTCCAAAAGGTACTGATTCTGGTTTTAAAAAGAAACAGAAACTGTTTATTTCTGTTCAGAAAAAAGTAAACAAAAAACCCGGCAACAACCGGGTTTAGTTACAATATTCTAATTTGGTTTTTATCTGTTGAATGAGTTCAGTTTACTCAGATATTTCCCAATAATATCAAACTCCAGATTTACAACTGAACCAGATTGAAAAGTATGAAAATTTGTAACATCGTGAGTAAAGGGAATAATAGCTACCTGGAATGAATTATCTTTCGAATTTACGACAGTTAAACTTACACCATTCACAGTTACCGAACCTTTTTCCACAGTCATGTATCCCTGCTTTGCTTTTTCAATATCAAAATCGTATTCAAAAGTATAATACCAGCTTCCATCAGCCTCTTCCACTTTTACACAAGTTGCCGTCTGGTCTACATGTCCCTGAACGATGTGCCCATCCAGCCGGCCATTCATCATCATGCTACGTTCCAGATTTACTTTTGACCCTTTTTCAAGCAATCCGAGATTCGATTTTAAAAGCGTCTCTTTAATGGCAGTAACTTTATATGTTTTTGCCTCTTTACTAACTTCAACTACCGTTAAACAAACTCCGTTGTGTGACAAACTCTGGTCTATTTTCAATTCATCGGCAAACGAACAAGTCAGTGTAAAATGTACATTTTCCTGTTCTTTTTCGACTTTAACAACCGTTCCAAATTCTTCTACAATTCCTGAAAACATGATCTTTTATTTGACTATTTTTACTTTATTTTAACGACCACTCAAAACCATCTTTGGTATCTTTAATTTCAACGCCCAGTGTATTCAGCTCGTTCCTGATTTTATCGGCAGTACTCCAATCTTTATTTGCTTTTGCGTTCATTCGCAGCTGGAGTAACAAATCAATTGTTCCCTCCAAAATCCCATTGCTTTCTTTACTATCTGCTTTTTCCATTTTCAACCCTAGTACATCAAATACTATGGTTTTAAAAAAGGCTTTTAGTTCATTTAAGTCATCCGCTGAAATTTTTTCGGTTCCGGCTTTTATTGAGTTAATCATTTTAACACCCTCAAACAAATGAGCTATTGCAATTGAGCTATTCATATCATCGTTTAAAGCAGCAAAACACTTTTCTTCCAGTTCGCGAATATTTACAGTTGACTGTTCTGAACTTGCCAAATTTTCTATCGTTTTAAAAGCTGTCATCAAACGTTCCAATCCTTTTTCTGATGCTTGCAAGGCTTCATTTGAAAAATCAATAGTACTACGATAGTGTGCCTGTAAAATAAAAAACCGGATAGTCATTGGCGAGTAAGCCTGCTCCAATACTTTGTGCGTCCCTGTAAATAATTCATCAAGCGTAATAAAATTGCCCAACGAACGTGCCATTTTCTGTCCGTTAATGGTAATCATATTATTGTGCATCCAATAACGAACAGCATCTTTTCCCTGATTTGCTGTTGACTGTGCTATTTCACATTCGTGATGCGGAAAAGTTAAATCCATTCCTCCGCCATGAATATCAAACTGTTCGCCCAGATATTTGGTACTCATGGCTGAACATTCCAAATGCCAGCCTGGAAAACCATCGCTCCATTTTGAAGGCCAGCGCATAATATGTTCGGGTGCCGCTTTTTTCCACAAAGCAAAATCGAATGAATTTTTCTTTTCGCTTTGGCCATCAAGTACCCGTGTATTTGTTTTTATATCTTCCAGGTTTCTTCCTGAAAGCTTCCCGTAGTTATATTTCTCGTTATACTTTTCAACGTCAAAATAAACCGACCCATTGGACTCGTAAGCAAAACCTTTATCCAAAATCGATTCTATCATTTCCTGTTGCTCAATTATATGCCCTGATGCCCGTGGTTCAATACTTGGCCGCAAAACATTTAGCTCATCCATATTACGATGAAAGGTATTCATATACATCTGCACTACCTCCATTGGCTCCAGCTTTTCCAAACGAGCTTTTTTGGAAATCCGGTCCTCGCCCGTTCCTTCTACTTCATCTTCCAAATGCCCTACATCAGTAATATTACGAACATAACGAACTTTGTATCCTAAATGTGTGAGATATCTGAAGAGTAAATCGAATGTAATATACGCCCGCGCGTGTCCCAAATGAGAATTACTGTAAACAGTAGGACCACAAACATACAATCCGGCCTTCCCCGGAACAAGAGGTTCAAAAACTTCTTTTTTTCGTGAGAGTGTGTTATAAATAACAAACTGTTTTTTCATAATTATAGAATGAAGTAGCAAGTTACAAAGGTATAATAAAAAGGGGGATTTGAAGGATTTAGTTCACCTGAAAATGGACTTCAGGATTCTTCAACAACTTCCTTTTCCTGTGCTACGTTATTATCGCCTTCAGAGGGTTTTTGATCCAGCTTATTGAAGTACTTGCGATAGAAAATTAATATCGAAAAAATACCTACTGTTATAGAAGAATCAGCAATATTAAAAACCGGCCTGAAAAACAAAAATTCGTTTCCGCCAATAATGGGGAACCACCTGGGATATTGACCGCTGAGCAGAGGAAAATACAACATATCAACCACCCTTCCATGCAAAAGCCCGGCGTAACCTCCACCATCCGGGAAAAGCGTTGCCACCTGACCATAACTATGGTTGAAAATCATCCCGTAAAATAAACTGTCGATAATATTTCCAACGGCACCGGCAAGTATAAGAGAAATACTTGCTACAAATCCGAACGGAATCTCTTTCTGTTTATATAACTTTGACAGATACCAGCCAATTGCAACAACGGCCAGAATACGAAAAACACTAAGAAACATTTTCCCATATTCCCCGGCGAATTCAAATCCAAATGCCATTCCGTTGTTTTCAACAAAATGAAGAATAAACCAATCTTTAAAAACTACAATTTCATCGCCAAGCGATAAGGTTGTCTTTATCCAAAATTTTAAAATCTGGTCGGCAATCAAAATTAAAAATATGATAGCCAAAGACTTACTGCGTCGTGAGAAATTCATCGTTTCAAATAAAAAAAGCTCCCGGATTTTTACACAAAAATGATCCGAAGAGCATAAGCTAAAAAATATATTCTAAAAAATTACTTCTGGCTGTTTTTTGCAGCAATACTCAGGGTAGCGTGAGGAACAGCGCGCAACCTCTCTTTAGAAATTAGTTTGCCTGTTTCTCTGCAAATTCCGTAGGTTTTATTCTCAATACGAACCAAAGCAGCATGCAAATGTTGGATAAATTTTAACTGACGTTGTGCCAGTTTCCCTGCTTCTTCTTTTGAAAGAGTAGCAGCTCCCTCTTCAAGAACCTTGAAGGTTGGCGAAGTATCCTGTGTGTCGTTACCGTCGCCGAGAGTAATGGAATTCTTGTACATCTCGTAATCTGCCTGAGCTTTTTCAAGCTTTTGGAGAATGAGCTCTTTAAATTCCTTTAACTCCTCATCCGAATATCTATTTTTCTCTCCCATGATAAAAAGGGTTTTTATAATTTCTTCCCGATTTTTTTAATAGTGCCCTAATTTAGTAAATTTTTAATTCCAATTTTAGGTCAAACAACATATACTTAATTCAATCTTTCAACAAGAATTTGTGTTACAACATCCTTATCAATTTCAACCTCTCTGGCATCTGTATCGTCAATATTCTCAACCAAAGTGAGATCCGTTGCCAAAGTTTGTGTGCAAATATAATCTTTATGACGTAAAACGGCGTCATTGATTTTTTCGTGTCTTTTAATCACCAGATTTATTCTGTCGGTAACCTCAAAATTACTCTCTTTACGCAAATTCTGGATTTTATTAATAAACTCCCGAGCAATCCCTTCCAGTTTCAGTTCTTCAGTTACATTAATATCCAGTGCAATAGTCATCTGTCCTTCGGTTGACAAAATCCAACCAGGAATATCTTCTGTTTGAATCTCAACATCTTCACCAGACAGAATTATCTTTTCCTCCCCCACAGAAATCTCAAAAGTTCCGTTTTTTTCCAATTCTGAAATATTGCTTTGGCTAAACTGATTTACCGCTCCTGCAATTTGCTTCATCAGTTTCCCGTATTTTGGCCCTAAAGTTTTAAAATTGGGTTTTATTCTTTTTTTAATAATTCCAGTAGTATCCTCCAAGTATTCAACTTCTTTCACATTCACTTCGGTTAAAATAATATTTTTAACGTCATCAAATTGATCACGAAAATGAGGGTTTAATACCGGAACCATAATTTTCGCCAGAGGCTGCCGTACTTTTAATTTTTCTTTGCGACGTAAAGCAAGAATCATTGAGGAAGCTCTTTGGGCAATTCCCATTCTTTCTTCCAAATCCTTATCTATCAAATCTTCGTTGAAATCAGGAAAATCTACCAAATGCACACTCTGATCGGCTTCTTTTCCAGTAATTTTATTCAAATCAGAATAAAGCAAATCGGCATAAAACGGTGAAATTGGAGACATTAATTTTGCCACATTTGCTAAACAAGTATACAATGTTTGATAAGCTGAAATTTTATCTTCAGAATATTCCCCACCCCAAAAACGTTTGCGGCTCAACCGAACGAACCAATTGCTCAGGTTTTCGGTTACAAATTCAGAGATAGCCCGGCCAGCCCTTGTTGGCTCGTAATTTTCATAACTTTCCCCAACATCCTTTATTAACGAGTTCAATAAAGAAATTATCCAACGATCAAGTTCAGGACGGTTTTCTACTGGAACTTCCTGCTCTTTATATTTGAAGTCATCAACATTAGCATACAGAGCAAAAAAGTTATAGGTATTATAAAGTGTTCCGAAAAACTTACGTTTTACTTCTTCAACACCTGCAATATCAAATTTCAGGTTATCCCAGGGTTGCGCATTTGTAATCATGTACCAACGCAATGGATCAGAACCAAAGTTTTCGATGGTTTTAAATGGATCGACTGCATTTCCCAAACGTTTCGACATTTTATTGCCGTTTTTATCAAGCACTAATCCGTTGGAAATAATATTCCTGAATGCAACCGACTCATCCGTCATGGTTGCAATGGCATGTAAAGTGAAGAACCAACCACGCGTTTGATCAACTCCTTCAGCAACAAAATCAGCGGGGAAAACACCTTTCCCTTTATCCGGATTATATTTTTCACTATTTTCAAACGGATAATGATTTTGTGCGTAAGGCATTGAGCCCGAATCGAACCAAACATCAATAAGATCAGGCTCGCGGAACATTTTTTGCCCACTGGCTGAAACCAACACCACTTTATCGACATAAGGTTTATGAAGATCTATTTTATTATAATTTTCTTTTGCGTTGTTCCCAACTTCGAACCCCACGTATGGGTTTTCGGTCATAAAACCAGCTTTAATGGCTTTATCAATTTCAGTCATCAGCTCTTCTGTTGAACCAATACATATTTCTTCCGAACCATCTTCAGTCCTCCAGATTGGAAGCGGGGTTCCCCAAAAACGCGAGCGGCTAAGGTTCCAATCTACCAGATTTTCTAGCCAGTTGCCAAAACGACCAGAACCAGTACTTTGCGGCTTCCAGTTAATGGTGTTGTTTAACTCCACCATTTTATCTTTCACTGCGGTTGTTTTTATAAACCATGAATCCAGCGGATAATATAATACAGGCTTATCGGTACGCCAGCAATGCGGATAACTATGAACATGCTTTTCAATTTTAAATGCTTTGTTCTCCTGTTTTAGCATCACGGAAATATCGATATCTACTGTTGAATCATCTTCACCAAGCGTTTCGTCGTATTCATTTTTTACATACCGGCCGGCAAAAGTTCTATAATTATCTTCATTTACCGACTGGGCAACAAAACTTTTCAGCATATTTTCAATCAGAAAGAAGCGGCCTTTTTTATCTACCAACGCTTGATTTTTCCCATCCGAATCGACCACTATCAGAGGAGAAACGCCATGTTGTTTTGCCACTCGGTCATCGTCGGCACCAAAAGTTGGCGCAATATGTACAATTCCTGTACCATCTTCGGTAGTTACGAAATCACCGGTTATTACTTCAAATGCCTTTCCTTCTGGTTTTACCCACTCTACTAATTGTTCATACTGTATCCCTAAAAGCTCATTCCCCGAATATTCAGCCAACACTTTATAAGGAATATTTTTATCTCCTGCCTGGTACTCATCAAAAGGCAAATCCTCATTCTTTTTGTTGAAATACAGCGGGCATAAATCTTTTGCCAGCATAACTGTTACCGGCACCCCGGTATATGGATTAAACGATTTTACCTTTAAATAACGAATAGCCGGCCCTACACAAAGTGCGGTGTTCGAAGGCAATGTCCATGGAGTAGTTGTCCAGGCAAGGAAATACAAATCTGTATCTACTCCATCATATAAAAACTCAGACCGTTCGTTCCGGATAGCTTTAAACTGGGCAACCGCGGTAGTATCTTTTACATCGCGATAACAACCCGGTTGATTCAGTTCGTGCGAACTCAATCCTGTTCCTGCTGCCGGTGAATAAGGCTGAATAGTGTAACCTTTATATAATAATCCTTTTTTATAGATATTCTTTAACAACCACCATACGGTTTCAATGTAACGGTTATCGAAGGTAATATACGGGTCATCCATATTTACCCAATATCCCATTATGCGTGTAAGCTCTTCCCACTCCCGGGTGTAACGCATTACCTCTTTGCGGCAGGCGTTGTTATATTCTTCAACCGAAATCTTTTTCCCAATATCTTCTTTGGTAATGTTTAGTGATTTTTCCACACTTAGTTCCACCGGCAAACCATGAGTATCCCACCCTGCTTTTCGGTGAACCCGAAATCCTTTCATTGTTTTGTAACGGCAGAAAATATCTTTAATAGCCCGTGCCATTACGTGATGAATCCCAGGCATTCCGTTCGCCGAAGGAGGGCCTTCATAAAACACAAATGTAGGATGCCCTTCGCGTATAGTTATACTCTTATGAAACGTATCGTTGGCTTCCCAGCGTTTTAAAACTTCTTTGTTTATTTGAGCTAGATCTAACTGCTTATATTCCTGAAACTTATTACTCATAAAAAATCTCGGTTTCCTTACTATTTTTAAAAAATATGCAAATATAGGAATTTTTTGAGGCAGGCGGTTTGCGATTCTGCTTTATATTGAAATAACTTCATAATAAAACGATTGTCACCATAAATGAGGCATCGTTGACTACAATTAGGCAGGCACCACTGCCAGGCGACAGGACGATCATTCCCTTTCTAAAACGGTAACATTCCCAAATCCAGATTACCTCCGGAAAGGATTATCCCGACCTTTTTATTCCGAATATTAACTTTCCTTTCGAGGATTGCTGCCAGAGGAACAGCAGACGAAGGTTCAATAATAATTTTCATCCGTTCCCAAATCATACGCATAGCTTCTACAATTTTTTCCTCAGAAACCGTAACAATATTATCCACTTTATCGAGGATAATTGCAAAGTTACGTTCGCCAAGTGAAGTAAGCAGCCCGTCAGCAATGGTTTTGGGTTGAACGGAAGGAATAAGTCTTTTTTCCTGAAACGAGCGGAAAGCGTCATCGGCACCTGCCGGTTCCGCGGCAATCACTCTGCATTCGGGTAACAAATGTTTAGCTGAAATGGCCGTTCCGCTTAATAAACCACCACCACCCACAGGGGCAATAATAACATCAAATGCACCAATATCTTCAATCAATTCTTTAGCGGCAGTCCCTTGCCCGGCAATCACATTAAAATTATTATACGGATGGATTTCAGTAGCGCCATTTTTTTCAATCACTTTTGCCAAAGTACTTTCGCGTGCCTGAAGCGTCGGTTCGCAAAAGGTAATTTCTGCCCCGTAACCGGCCACTGCTTTCTTTTTAATTTCAGGAGAATTATCAGGCATTACAATGTGCGCAGCTACTCCACGCATTTTTGCCGCCAGCGCCAGCGCGGCTGCATGATTTCCGGAGGAATGTGTAGCCACTCCTTTTTTTGCCAACTCTTCAGAAAGCGAAAAAACGGCATTACAAGCGCCACGAAATTTAAATGCTCCCACTTTTTGCAGATTTTCACATTTAAAAAACAGTTCTCCGTTTACAATTTTATTAATGCTTGAAGATGTTAGAACCGGAGTCCGATGGGCATATTGTTTTATAATCGTATGCGCCTTTTCAATATCAGAAAAAACAGGAATATCCATCTAATATTTTTTGGTGAATTTTTCATTTAGCAAATCATAGTCGGTATTAAAAATCGACTGGTCGGAAAGAGTTTTAATTCTTTTCAATGCAGAGAGATAAAGAAAAACTACAAAAACAATCCAGAAAACCAGCAACCAGTTATAGCCGGTCATTAAAATAAAATCGTAAATCCCGTGCAGAAGAATCGGTATCCCGATAGCTTTTTTTAGCAGTTCTTTTCTCTGTTTATCGTAAAAACGTGCCTGTCCGGCGTAAAAGCCCATAGTAACTCCCAAAACGGCATGCGCCGGAACAGCCGTTAGCGCACGGGTAACTCCTGTTGAAGCTCCAAATTGCAGCACGTACATAACATTCTCTACCCCAGCAAATCCTAGCGAAATAAAAGCGGCGTAAACAATTCCATCGAATTTTTCATTAAAAATATTGGTTTTCCAGAAGAGTAAAAACAGCGCCAGAAATTTAAACGATTCTTCGGTACAGGCAGCTACAACAAAACCATGATAGGCTGCATTCAAAATTCCCGGAAATAAAGGAAGAAAAATAGAGAGAAACTGCTCAATAAAAATCACAGGAATAACAATGAGCGCTCCGGCCAACAATGCCTTCCACAAAAGTTGCAGAGGTTCTTTTTCATATTTATCGCGGTAATATATGTATGCGCCAATAACAAAAACAGGCGCCAGCGAAAGAAGCAACAGGTTCATCGTCCTCTGACTATTTTTCGGTTATCGAGTTCTTCAAACAAAATTTCCAGTTCCGAGCGGGTAATAAATTTCCGGTTGTACATCCAGTAAAATGTTTGTTCCTGATTTTCGCGCGGGATCAGGTCGTCAATTTTCATATATTTTTTCCGAATATATGTTTTTTGAACGGATTTTAGTTCTTTTATAAACCAGTCAACCTCGTCTTTTTCTTTTTTACTGTAGAAAAAAAACAGGCTTTGGTTACCTTTTAGTATTTTCTCTTTTTCTTTTCTGAAAAGCTGAAACGACCAAACACTTAATCCACCAATTACTCCCATTGCCATTCCTGACAATACCGTTTCATCAATAAAAGAAACACTCTGGTAAAGCAAAAATACAATAAGCAACAGGTTTACAAAAACCGAAATAAATAATCCAACTTCAGTGGGGTTTGGACTTTTACTAACTACTATTTCATTAAACTCAATGTCTTCAAATTGAATATTAAAAGCCTGAAATTGACCTTTGGATGTAATTTCGGTTTCCAGCCCTGTTTCTGAAATCATGTATTTTCTGATTTCTTTTCCCTTTTTTTGAAATATTTGTTTTAGTTCCTGTTTTGCATTTTTCATTTTAAAGAAGAAAAACTCAGGTTAAATATCGTCGAAATAATAAGCTTTTACACCTTTCACCCCTGGTTGTATTTTGAATACACCACCGGCATGCGGGAATTGCTCTAATTCTTCATCGTTCGTACTTTGCCGCGCAGTGGTAATATATAATGTTCCCAAATCATCATCGCCAAAA
The DNA here is from genome assembly GCA_963677235.2 of uncultured Draconibacterium sp. Taxonomy (GTDB): domain Bacteria; phylum Bacteroidota; class Bacteroidia; order Bacteroidales; family Prolixibacteraceae; genus Draconibacterium. The sequence goes on from CAXXPP010000003.1 coordinate 407,622, forward strand.
GCACACGATGTCACATTTTTTGCAGGAACTTCAACTTTCCTGATAAGCTCACCGGTTTTCGGATCCCAGCAGCCCACTGCTGCCCCTCCCCAAAGAGCAACCCACAAATTTCCATCGGCGTCAATGGTCATTCCGTCGGGTGACCCCATTTCAGATGGGACTTCAACCGCAACAGTCGGGTTACTAATATCACCGGTTTCATTATCGTAATCGTACGCCATCACTTTTTGTGTTGGAGTATCGATATAATACATTTTTTTAAAATCGGCAGACCATACAATACCATTCGATATACTCACTTTTTCAATCATTGTATGAATCGAACTGTCAGGATCAAGACGATACAACGAAGCCACTCCTGATTTCCCGTTTAAGCTAAGTGTTCCTGCCCAGAATCTGCCGGAAGGATCGCATTTCCCATCGTTAAATCGGTTCGTTGGTATGTCTTCTTCCGGATCAACTATTAATGATTTTGTTCCGGTTTGCAGGTCAAGCTTGTAAATTCCATTTTTAAGAGCAACCAATACCATTCCCGATTCAGTGGGAACAACAGTTCCAATCATCTGACCGGTAAACATTTCTTTATTATTTCCTGTTTTGGGATTATAAAGATTCAGAATTTCACCAGTGATGTTAATCCACATTAATTCACCGGCACGGTTATCCCATATGGCCCCTTCACCTAAATCCGATTGAGAGTCGATAACCAATTCCACATCGCTAGATTTTTGTTTTAAACATGCAGCAGCGACAATGGCTGCCAGTATTAAAAATGGTATTATTTTCTTCATTTCTGTATTTATTATGATTCCCTTATAAAGAGGATAAAAAGATCATAGAAGACTCTAGATCGTTTGAATCAGCTTTTTTAAAATGAATGTCATTTGGGGTTCTGCTTTCATTGCTACCTCCTGCACTTCTTCGTGCGAGATCTCAACAATTTCGCCCGGAATCCCGCTGTCAGTAATAATGGAAATCCCGAATACTTTCATATCCATATGCCGGGCAACAATTACTTCCGGCACGGTTGACATTCCAACCATATCACCGCCTAAAATGCGGAACATTTTATACTCTGCCGGAGTTTCAAAAGTGGGTCCGGAAACACCAACGTAAACTCCTTCGTTTAATGTTATCCCATGTTCCAGTGCAATAAGTTTGGCTTTGTTTCGCAACCACTCATCGTATGTCTTACTCATATCGGGGAAGCGCGGCCCCATCTCACTTTCATTTTTACCACGCAACGGATGTTCCGGGAAAAAGTTAATATGATCATTAATCAATACAATATCGCCCACTTTGCTGTTGGGATTTAGTCCGCCACTGGCATTAGATACAAATAAGTGAGTAACTCCGATAAACTTAAAAACGCGAACCGGAAAGGTTACTTCTTTCATGGAATAACCCTCATAAAAATGAAAACGTCCTTGCATAGCAAGTACTTCTTTTTCGCCCAGTTTTCCGTATATCAGCCTTCCGCTATGGCCTTCCACTGTTGAAACAGGGAAGTTCGGAATTTCCTGGTACGGAATTGAATCGATTATTTCAATTTCGTTTGCCAATCCGCCAAGCCCGGTTCCAAGAATAATCCCGTATTCAGGACTAGCGTTTATTCTTTCTTTTATGAAGCTCGCGGTTGCTTTTATTTTCTCCAACATATCCTAAAATCTTTTTATTAAATAACCTTCCTTCGTCATCGAGAAATTTAATTTTTACCGGAAGATAATACAATGCTTCCTTAAATTCAACGGTTAGATTTTTAATATCTTTAAAATGCATTGCATCTTTTTCGGTAGTAACAATTATTTTCTTCGTTGAGTTTATTTTTTCAAACTTACGGACGATAAGCCTAATGTCATTTTCGGAATAATGATGATGATCCGGAAAAGTTAACGTTTCCATGGTATTTGTATATTTCTCCATATACCTGTAAATCAAAACAGGAGACGCAATCCCTGTAACTACCAACACTGCATAATCTTTCTTTTCGAAAAAATGTTCATCCAGCTCCTGTCTCCCAAAAACAGGAAGAATATTGTCATAAACCAAAGTGGTAAAAAATAGTTCCTGATAAGGTTTTAACCGTACCTCTTTTTGCATTATCCGACGTACAATTGGTGTAATTTCGTTGGGGCATTTGGTAAACAAAATAATATTTGCCCGCTTCATTTGGTGGCTTCCTTCGCGTAATCTGCCGGCAGGGAGGAGCAAATCCTCTTTAATTTGCCGGTTGTAATCAATAAGCAGAATGTTAATTCCCGGTGTTATCCTGCGATGCTGAAATGCGTCGTCAAGAATAACCACGTCGGGGGTTTTTAGATTTTCGGAAGCCAATATTTTTTCTACACCGGTAACGCGGTTTTCACAAACCGAAACCGTAATCTCTGGAAATTTTTTTTTGATTTGTAATGGTTCGTCTCCAACATTTATGACAGAAGAGTCGGTTTCTACTTTTACAAAACCACGGGTTTTTCTTTTGTATCCACGACTAAGTGTAGCTATCTCAAACTTGTCCTTTAACAGGTTTACAATATATTCTACATGAGGAGTTTTGCCTGTTCCGCCCACCGTAATATTCCCGATCGAAATTACCGGCACCTCAAATTCTTTCGATTTGAAGATTTGCAAGTCATATAAACGGTTTCTGGAGTACACCACAATTCCGTAGAGCAGGGAGAACGGATAAAGCAAAATCTTTAGCATAAAAGCGATTTTAATAGGTGGCTAAGATACTAAAATGAGTCAAAAAAGAGCCGAATGAACTTTTCAGGAGGCTTAAAAATACAATACTGTTAACAACTTAAATGTTTGGATATATTAAAAAGAGAAAAGCACACCAAAGAAAAATTGTTAATTGTATTTTACCAAAAAACGGGGGTTTTTAACTATCTTATGGATAAACATAAACATTATTGTAATTTTGCCGACAATGAATTGCAGGAACATTAAGAATCACGAACGACAAAACTCGAGGGTATTTACTGCCTTCAATTTAGTTTACCGAAATCAACTCGATAAATTTATCCCGCCGGGGTTCTAGTTCCTACCTATCTTTTTATTCCCCATTCCATTTCGTTTAATCAAGTAAAATTATTTTATGGTTTCAAAACTAAAAATGGTATTGCTGTTTATGTCAATACCAATGTTTTCACTATTTGCACAGGAAAAACCTGAGTTACATGTTGGCGGAGCACTCCGCTTTAATTACAATTTATCTTCGTGGAAAGAAGGACAAAAAAAACGTGGCGGAGATTTTGGCTACGATGTTTTCCGCATTAATGCAAAAGCTAAGTACAAAGGGGTAAAGCTAAATGCCGAATACCGACTCTATTCTGAAGGATTTGGCGGCGGCATGCTAAAACAAGGTTGGGTAGGATATGATTTTACTCCCGAAAACAACCTTCAAATTGGGTTAACACAAGTTCCTTTCGGGATAACACAATACAATTCCCATAACTGGTTTTTTGGAATTAATTATTATTTGGGGCTGGAAGATGACCATGATATGGGAGTAAAATATACCCACAAAAGTGACGACTGGCTTTATGCCATTGCTTTTTTCAAAAATGCAGAAGAACTGAATTTCGGAAGTAACTCTGATGTTTCAGACAGCAGGTACTCATACGATGTTGGTTCTTCAAGCAATGGTTTATATAGAAACAAAGAAGTTAATCAGGTTAACCTGAAAGTAGCACGTATATTTTCAAATGCAGCTGCGAATCATATGGTAGGATTTTCCGCTTTGTACGGAGGCGTATATAATCTTGATACTGAAAATACAGGAAATCATTACGCACTGGCAGCACATTACGAAGTTACTGCAGGTAAACTCAACGTAAAGGCACAGATTTCAAAATATAAATACAATACGGAAAATCCAACAGGACAAACAAATGATATAATTGCAATGACGGCCTATGGAGCTCCTTATCTTGTTGCTTCCGAAGGCACAACTTATACATTAGGAGTTGCATATTCGGTTCCCGTGGAATGGGGGCCAATTTCAACCCTGCAATTTTACGACGATTTTGGTTTCATGGACAAAAAACTTAACAAGTTTTACGATTCATATATGAACGTGACCGGGGTATTGATTACTGCGGGCAATGTTTATACTTATGTAGATGCTGCTCAGGGAAAGGATCATCCCTGGCTTGGCCCGGTTTGGGGAGATGCACTTGCCACCGGAACAGCCAATGCCGATTGGGAAATGCGCTTTAACATTAATATCGGTTACTACTTTTAATAATAAAATCTGAAGTTATGTCAGACAAAAGAAGAATAAAAATTCATGTCGAAAATTTAACGCTGATTTTCGGAAAACGGAAGCAAGAGGCGTTAAAATTGCTAAAACAAGGAATTTCGAAAGAGGAAATTCTGAAAAAAACAAAATGCACTGTAGGCGTTAGTAATGCCAACCTCGAAATTAAAGAAGGAGAAGTATTTGTTATTATGGGCTTATCCGGTAGCGGAAAATCAACACTAATCCGTTGTTTAAACCGTTTAAATGAGCCAACCGACGGGAACGTATATTTTGATGGTCATGACATAACCAGAGAAACAAACAAAGAACTTCTTGAAACCCGTCGGACCAAGATGAGTATGGTTTTCCAAAAATTCGGATTGCTTCCTCATCACACCATATTGGAAAATGCTGCATTTGGGCTCGAAATCAGGGGAGAAGAAAAAGAACAACGGGAAGTGCGTGCAAGGCGGGCGCTCGAAACCGTGGGACTGAAAGGTTACGAATTCCAGTATCCCGCAGAATTATCAGGCGGAATGCAGCAAAGAGTAGGTCTAGCAAGAGCACTGGCCAATGATCCTGAAGTTTTACTTATGGACGAAGCCTTCTCTGCACTTGATCCCTTAATCAAATCAGACATGCAGGACGAGTTGCTCCAAATCCAAAATAAACTACATAAAACCATTGTATTTATAACGCACGATTTAGATGAGGCAATAAAAATTGGCGATCGGATTGCAATTATGAAAGACGGAGTTGTGGAACAAATCGGCACGGCTGAAGACATTCTTACCAACCCTGCCAGCGATTATGTAGAAGCTTTTGTGGAAAAAGTGGACAGAAAAACCATTATCACAGCAGAAACATTAATGTTTGAGAAATATACTGTGGCAGAAATTAATAAAGAAGGACCTAAAGCAATTATCCGAAAAATGCGCTCAATAGGCATGGACGTGCTCCCGGTAGAAGATGAAGATAAAAGATTTTTGGGCTTTGTTTGGTTGCAGGATGCTCTAAAACTGGAAAAAGCAAAAGAAACTTCTATTACAAAAGCCCTTAGAACAGATGTTCCCAGCGTGTATAAAACTTATACTGTTGAAGATATGCTCCCTTTGATTACAGGAACCAGATCTCCTGTTGCCGTGGTTGATGAAGAAAATGGCAAGTTACTTGGAATTATTTCGCAAACCTCGCTTATTATAGAAGCAACCCGTTTCGAAATGGATGAAGTTATTGAGTTAAAAGAAAAAGCTAACGAAATTTGATATGGAAAAATTAATAGACATAGGAAAATATATTGAAATTGGGATCAATGCTCTGGAAGAAAATTTCTCAGGGCTGTGGCGAGCTATTGATAATGTTATTTCCTGGACGGTAGATAGCATAAATGATGTAATGCTGGTAATCCCGTTTTTCGTTATTATCATTCTTATAACCATTGGCGCTTATTATGCCAAGGCCGGGAAAAAATCACTAAAGAAAGAAGGAATAAAAAGTGGCGCGGGTCTTGCCAGTTTTGTTATACTCGGACTTCTTTTAGTGTGGGCTATGGGTTACTGGGAAGAAGCCGTTCAAACAACCACGCTGGTAATTGTTTCTACAATTATTGCGTTAATTTTTGGAATCCCGCTGGGAATTTGGGCTGCACGAAGTAATACTGCAAATGCTGTTATTCGTCCAATTCTAGATTTTATGCAAACCATGCCGGCCTTTGTTTACCTTATTCCCGCCATTTTCTTTTTTAGTGTGGGAAATACGCCAGGAGTAATTGCTACAGTTATTTTCTCATTGCCTCCGGCAGTTCGGTTAACCAGCTTGGGGATTCGGAACGTACCATCAGATGTAATTGAAGCAGGCCACGCTTTTGGGGCAACCGACAAGCAAATACTTTTAAAAATTCAGTTGCCGTTGGCGAAAACCACAATTTTGGCAGGAATAAACCAGGTAATCTTACTGGCACTTTCAATGGTGGTAATTGCTTCTATGGTTGGGGCAAGAGGACTTGGAAGTATTGTTTATCAAGGAATTCAGCAAAATAATATAGCAAAGGGTTTTGAAGCAGGACTCGGAATTGTTGTCCTTGCAATAATATTAGACCGCATTACACAATCCATCGCAAAAAAATAATTAATACTTAAAAAATAAATTATGTTGAAATTGAAAAAATTAGGAATACTGTTCATAGCTACAGCATTGGTGGTAGCTTTCACATCGTGTTCGAACAGTGGAAATAAAAATGGAACAAGTAAAGATCAAAAAGAAGTAAGCATATTATATCCGAACTGGGCAGAAGGAATTGCATTTACTTATTTAGCAAAGGCAGCTCTGGAAAGCCATGATTACAAGGTGGAATTAACCAACCTTGAACCTGGATTGATTTATGGCGAGTTGTCAAAAACGAATTCAAAAGGAGACATTTTTTTGGATGCATGGCTACCAAATACACATAAAGATTATTGGGCCGATTATGGTGACAACCTTGTAAAATTAGGTGAAGCATTTAGCGGAGGAACAACCGGGTTAGTAGTTCCGTCGTATGTTACAATTAATTCAATTGAAGAGTTGAATGCCAACAAAGACAAATTCAATGAAGAAATTATAGGCATTGGCAGCGGGTCAGGAATTCATGCGAATACGATTAAAGCTATTGATTCTTATGATCTCGATTTTGAACAGGTTACCTCGAGCGGCCCGGCCATGGTTGCCAGTCTCGAAAAAGCGGTTAAAAATAACGATTGGATAGTTGTTACCGGCTGGAAACCTCACTACATGTGGGCCAATTACGATTTGAAATATTTGGAAGATCCCAAAGGCGTTTACCCCAAAGATGTGTGTGCTATTATTTCCCGTAAAGGGTTTGAAGAAGATACACCGAAGGCCGCCGGATTCTTTAAAAAATTCAATCTTAAAGAAGAGCAGTTATATGATTTAATGGCTGAAATTAAAGCCAGCGACGAAGAAGAAGGGGCTCAAAAATGGTACGAAGCAAACAAAGAATTGGTAAATTCGTGGTTTGAATAAACATTGACATTCCAACGATAAAAAATGCCGATGAATTAAAACTCCATCGGCATTTTTGTTTTGAAACAAGGAAAGATCTATTCACTAATTTATGTATAAATCATACGGCATGCGAGCGAAAATCCCATTAAAACCGGTAGCTTTTTTCCAATATTCATAATAACGATATTTGTCACCCAATTCATTTTTCAGAAAACGGGCGCGAAGGTTATCGGTTCCGGTTTTAAAGAATTCCTCAAAAGGATCTGGCAGATAAGGTAATGAAACTGTTCTGTAATTTTCAATACCGGCGATTTCGGCAGCAAGATCAACAGCATCCTGCAAACCACCATATTCGTCGATTAATCCAATTTCTTTAGCATTCTCACCACTCCAAACACGGCCTTGCCCAATCGAATCTACTTTTTCTTTTGTCATACCACGGCCTTCAGCTACATGCGAAAGGAAAGTATCGTATCCCTGGGCGATGTAATTCTCCAGCAACTGTTTTTCATAACCGGTCATTGGTCGGGTTAAGGTAAGTAAATCCGAATTTTTATTCGTTTTAACAACATCGGAAGTAATTCCCAGTTTGTCGTTCATTAGTTCACCAAAGTTTGGAATGGTTCCAAAAATACCGATAGAACCGGTAATGGTATTGGGCTGAGCAACAATTTTATCAGCAGCGCAGGAGATATAATACCCCCCCGATGCTGCAACATCGCCAAATGAAACAACAAACGTTTTTTCGTCAGCGGCCAGTTTCACCTCGCGCCAGATAACTTCTGAATCGAAAACTGCGCCACCAGGCGAGTTCACACGTAAAACAATAGCTTTATATGTGCTGTCCTGACGAACTTTGCGAATTTCTCGCCCCAATTCATCGCCAATAATTGCTTCACTGCCAAGCCCCATTCCTATATCTCCACTGGCATAAATTACAGCTATTTTATTACGGCTGAATTTTTCAGAAAACCCTTTTACTTCAGCATCTGCATAATCAGTAACACTTATAACCGGTATTCCTTTTTCCCCAATAATTCCGGTTATCTCCCGTAAATCGTCAAGAACTTCGTCTTTGTATTCTGCTGCGTCAACCAACCCGGTTTCTACAGCATCACTTCCCTTTTTAAACGTTTGCACCTCATCTGCCAAAGTATTCAATTGATCAATTGAAATATTTCGGGTTTCAGAAATTCCTTTCAACATGTGATTCCAAAGGCTCGACATGTAAGTGAGTTGCTGTTGACGATTGGCATCACTCATTTTTTCAAGCATAAACGGTTCAACAGCAGACTTAAATTTGTTGTTAGGGCCACGAATTACCTGTATTTCAACACCTATTTTTTCAAGCAATTTTTTATAAAATAACATCTCTCCTCCAAGCCCTCTAAAATCAACGGCCCCAAGAGGATGAATTACAACGCGGTCGGCTACTGTAGCAAGATAATACGACTTCTGATCATAACTGTCTCCATATGCATAAACCGGTTTATCACACTTTGTTTTAAAATCAATAAGCATATTTCGAATTTCTTCAATTGAAGCCATTCCACCATTTGCAGCGGAAAGTTTCAGATAAACACCTTTTATTCTATCATCGTTTACAGCTTTATCAAGCGATGTTTTTATATCATCAAGACCAATCGTTTTTTGAACATTAAATCCAGGAATATCCAAATCTTCAAAAGGATCATCCGGGTTACGGTCAACAATTTGACGATCAAGCGATATTACAAGCATGGAATTATTTTGTACAGAAACTTGTTTTTCAGTTGATGATATAAGTACTCCTACAACCATGAACATCAGGAAAAATCCAATTATTGAAACCGCAATAATTCCAACGACGGTAGCCAATACATATTTAAAAAATTCTTTCATATGGGTAAAATTTCAATGTTTTCTTTTTTTTTGACGATTAAGATTTGTCTTTATTGGGTTCACTCATCTACGACTTTTGCAAAAACCAAATGTAAAATTGTTTTCGTTATCTTTAAAATTTATTTATAAGTAAAAAGAACGGCAGGAAAGTTACAAATATACAAGTCTATGCACAAGGTTTTTTTAGGAGTTGGCGGAAATTTGGGAAACAAAAGTGAAAATTTGAAAGACACTTTTTCAAGAATTGAAAAGAACCTTGGAAAAATAATTAAGGGTTCATCGATTTATGAATCCCCCCCCTGGGGTTTTCAGGCCAAAGAAAATTTTTGGAATCAGGTTTTAATTATTGAAACAGAATTCACAGCGGAGCAACTCCTGGATAAAATCCACACCATTGAAAAAGAACTAGGCAGAAAAAGAAACAGTCAAGAGTATTCTTCCCGACCGATGGATATTGATATTTTATATTTTGATGACCTTTTTTTTGAAACAGAAGCTCTGATAATTCCACACCCAAAAATGCATCAACGTTTGTTTGTTTTAGTTCCGCTGGCAGAAATAGCGCCGGATTTTAAACATCCGTTATTCAGGTTAAACAGCATTCAAATGTTAGAAAACTGCAAAGATGAATCAGTAATTAAAAAAGTTACTCCTTCTTCTGTTGGTTAATTTCAACATGAAGAAATCTTAAACTTGCAAAAAGTATTTTAAAAACCAACCTCCTTTTGTACCTTTCGGCTAAATTAAACCTAAGTAAACGTTTCATGATAAAAATAGACCAGCAACTAAAGCCCGAACATTTAAAAAAGAAGCTCAATTTATTTTGGGAACTTTCCGGCGAAAAAATAAAACTTATTGATAAAAATTACAAAAGCTCAAAAGGTTCGCCCGTATTTACCATAAATGGTAAATATTCAACCCGAGGATGGACTGAATGGACACAAGGGTTTCAGTTTGGTTCGTCTATTTTGCAATTCGACGCAACAAATGAAAAATACTTTCTGGAAAACGGACGAAGTAATACACTAAAAAAAATGGCCCCCCATGTTAGTCACACAGGTGTGCACGACCATGGATTCAACAATTTAAGCACCTATGGAAATTTACTTCGGTTGATGAATGAAGAAAAAATCGCGTTCAATGAATGGGAAAAAAACTTTTATGAACTGGCGGTTAAAATATCGGGGGCGGTGCAAGCCAATCGCTGGACAAAAATAAAAAACGGAGGCTTTATTTATTCTTTTAACGGGCCACATTCGTTGTTTGTAGATACCATTCGCTCTGTTCGCATCTTAGTGGCTAGTCATATACTTGGTCATATTTTTCAGGGCGAAGGAGATGTTCAGATTTCTCTTTTGGAACGAGCTGTTCAGCATATTTCGGCAACTGCAAAATATTCAGTTTTTTACGGTGAAGGCCGCGACAATTTTGATGTATGGGGAAGAACAGCGCATGAAAGCATCTTTAATACTAACGACGGAAATTTTCGTTGCCCGAATGCACAACAAGGCTATACCGGTTTCTCAACCTGGACTCGCGGACTGGCATGGGCAATGTTAGGTTTTGCTGAAGAACTCGAACTATTTGATCAGATTCAGGAAAAAGAGTTGAAAGGCTTTGGAGGAAAAACAGAAATTGAAAAAATGATGCTGAAGGCGGCCAAAGCAACCTGCGATTTTTATATCAGAAATACCCCTGTTGATGGAATTCCATATTGGGATACCGGCGCTCCTAATCTGCACAAATTAGGAGATTATTTGAATAAACCATCAGACCCGTACAATTGCTGGGAACCGGTTGACAGTTCTGCAGCGGCAATTGGCGCTCAGGGATTATTACGATTAGGAAAATATCTTTCAAGAAAAGGAAAAAAAGAAGAGGGCGATAACTACTGGAAAGCGGGCCTAATAGTAGTCAATTCGCTACTCGACTATCCTTATTTAAGTACAAACCCGGAACATCAAGGCTTGATTTTGCATAGCATCTATCATCAGCCAAATGGGTGGGATAATATTCCTGACGGACAAAAGATTGCTTGTGGCGAATCTTCAATGTGGGGCGATTATCATGCCCGCGAAGTTGCTCTTTATTTAAACAGAATAATCAATAACGAAAAGTATTATACCTTTTTTGGGTGTGTAGAGAAATAAAAATAACGCCTCTTTTTAAAGCGGTGCAATACTCACAATATGACAACTAAACTGACTGATTTTTCAAGATTATGTGTTCACACATTTACAACCAAACCATGGAGTTTGCGGCAGTGTGCAGAAAATTTCAGCGCTGCAGGAATCCACGGCATTACTGTCTGGCGTAACGTCTTGGAAGGTCAAAACCTAAACGAAGTTAAAATCCTGCTCAATGACTTTGGAATGAATGTAGTATCAGTAGCTCGTGGCGGGTTCTTCCCTTCTGTTGAAGCAAAAAAGCGTCAGGCTGCAATTGATGATAATCTTTGGGCTATTGAACAGGCTGCCGGAATTGGAGCGCCTGTTTTAGTTCTGGTTTGTGGAGCTGATGGAAGACTATCATTAGAAAAATCAAGAGAACAAATAAAGGAAGGAATTTTAAAAATACTCCCACAAGCAGAATCAGCAGGGGTTAAACTGGCTATTGAACCTCTTCACCCGATGTATGCCGGCGACCGTTCTGCCATTGTTACTTTGTCAGAAGCCAACGATGTGGCGGAAGAAATCAATTCTGAATTTGTGGGCGTTGCCGTTGATGTATATCATTTATGGTGGGATAAAATGCTTCAGGAAGAAATTGTGCGCTGTAGTGACAATGAAAATCTTTTTGCTTTTCATGTGTGCGACTGGAATGTGCCAACCACCGACTTTCTTAACGACCGGGGCTTAATGGGTGATGGATGCATTAATGTTCCACAAATAAGAAACTGGGTGGAGGAAAACGGATTTAAGGGTTATATCGAGGTGGAGATTTTTTCCAACAAGTACTGGGCAATAAACCAAAATGAGTATCTTGAAAAAATAAAACATGCATACTTAAATTATACCTGATTTTTAAAACTTTAAACTCGAAATTCAAACGATATATGATTCATAAAATTGGAATAATATTAAACGGTGTAACCGGCCGGATGGGAACAAATCAGCATTTAATGCGTTCGATTGTTGAAATTATAAAACAAGGAGGCGTACAGGTGAGTCCTTCCGAATTTATAATGCCCGATCCGATTCTGGTTGGCCGCAACGAAATCAAACTAAAAAAGCTGGCGGAAATGTCGGGGGTAGAAAAATGGACAACCGATTTGAATTCTGTAATGGACAATCCAGACTATCAGATTTATTTTGATGCACAAACCACCGGACGGCGCGCTGATGCAGTAAAAAAAGCAGCAAAAGCAGGCAAACATGTATATTGTGAAAAACCGGTTGCTACGGATACTTTCACCGCCTTGGAATTGTACAAAGTATGCGAAGAAGCCGGGGTAAAACACGGTGTTGTCCAGGATAAGCTTTGGCTGCCGGGACTGCTAAAATTAAAGCGTCTAATGGAAAATGGTTTCTTTGGTAAAATTCTTTCGGTTCGCGGTGAATTTGGGTATTGGGTTTTTGAAGGTCACACTATTACGGCACAACGGCCAAGCTGGAACTACCGCAAAGAAGACGACGGTGGAATTATTGTTGATATGCTCTGCCACTGGCGCTATGTTCTCGACAATTTGTTTGGAGAAGTAAAAGGTGTTTTTTGCCTGGGTGCCACACATATTCCGGAGCGGGTGGATGAACAAGGTAAACAGTACAAATGTACCGCCGACGATGCGGCTTATGCCACTTTTGAATTGGATAACGGAGTAATTGCACACTTTAATTCTTCATGGGTTACGCGTGTCCGTCGCGACGATTTACTGACTTTGCAGGTTGATGGCACACTTGGGTCGGCAGTTGCCGGACTTCGTGACTGCTGGACACAACACTACGGAAATACACCAAAACCGGTCTGGAATCCGGATATTCCGCAGCCTATCAACTTTTACGAAGGCTGGAGTAAAGTGCCCGAACAGGAAAATTTCGACAATGCTTTTAAAGCACAGTGGGAATTGTTCCTGAAACACGTGGTTAAAAATGAACCTTTCAGATGGAATTTACTGGAAGGCGCAAAAGGCGTGCAACTGGCAGAAAAGGGAATGGAAAGTTGGGCTAAAAAAGCTTGGGTGGAAATTCCTGGAATTTTGTAAGCCACAGCCAGGTAAAAAATACAATGAATATAGAATTGTGATATCTGAAAAGCAAATGAAAAAAACAGCACTGATAACCGGAGGTTCGAGAGGAATTGGATTAGGGATTGCAAAAGAGCTTGCCAAAGCTGGTTTCAACCTGGCAATAAACGGAGTTCGCAATCGGGATTCGGTAACATCTGTTTTAGATGAGCTGAAAACACTAGGTATTGATGTAATTTATGCACAAGGTGATGTTTCAAAAAAAGAGGACAGACAAAATATTTATGAGACCGTAATTGCAGAATTTGGAACGTTGAATGTGCTGGTCAATAATGCAGGAATTGCTCCCCGCGAGCGGAAAGACATTCTGGAAGCCACAGAAGAAATTTATGATGAAGTGTTAGAAATTAACCTGAAGGGGCCCTATTTTTTGACACAAATTTTTGCCAATCATATGATTCAACAAAAGAAAAATAATGCAGCATCCCCGTTTTGTATTATCAATGTTTCGTCGGTTTCTGCAACTGTAGCATCGATTAACCGCGGCGAATACTGCATCTCAAAAGCCGGAATTGCTATGGCAACAAAACTATGGGCAGCCCGCTTGGGAGAATTCGACATTCCTGTATATGAAATACAACCCGGGATAATAAAAACAGATATGACTTTGGGAGTTACTGCTAAATATGACAAAATGTTTGAGGATGGGCTTAGTGTACAGAAACGCTGGGGTTTTCCTGAAGATGTCGGAAAAGTAGCCGCTGCTATGGCCACCGGGATGATGCCTTACTCCTCCGGACAAGTTGTATTGGTAGATGGAGGAATGACCGTTCAAAGATTATAACATTGACAAAACTAAACCTAAGAAATAAATTATGAAACGAAAACTTTACTGGAGAATAACTGCTGCTGTTGCAATTTTGCTTATCCTGATAACTTTTACCCCTCTGGTTATCGCTCCCGGAAGAACAGAACCCAAACTATTCTCAATGCCTTACACCCTATGGGTAAGCATCTTAATCTCCATCGGTCTGGTTATTTTAACTTATATTGGTGGCCGCGTTCATTTGAATGATGATAACTAAAAAAAACGAACCTCTTTGTACAAGTGAGTGATTTCTTCTTGTTAACAGTGAGCAATCCTTTAAAACTGAATGCAGGAAAGATTTTCACAAAACGGAACAAAGTATCAAAACCTAAAAAGATGTTACATTGGCTATTAATCGTTGGTACAATTTACGTTGCAATACTGTTTTTTTTGTCGTGGCGTTCGCGCCGTAACATAAAGTCGAATGAAGATTTTATGATGGCTGGTTCAAACATTGGACTGGTACTTGGATTCATGACATTTGCGGCAACACTGTTCAGCACTTTTACATTAATGGGAATGCCAGATTTTTCACGGACACACGGAGTTGGAGCCTGGATTTTTCTTGCTTTTTCTGATGCTGGAATGGTTTTTCTGATCGTATGGTTTGGTTACCATCTTCGCAAACAAGTTGCCAGAAGCGGATTTAAAGGAATGTCGGGATTGTTACAAAACCGGTATCAAAATAAATGGGCTGGTTATATCTATTTTCTGGCTGTTTTTATTTTTCTGGTTCCCTACGTAGCGATTCAAATCAGGGGCGTTGCTATTTTTCTGGAGCAGGCTTTCCCTTCAACTCTTCCCGCCTGGGGCTGGTCGTTAATGATTGTAATTATAATGCTTTTGTATTCAGAATTTGGAGGATTAAAAGCCATTATTTATGCTGATTTCATGCAGGGAACAATGTTATTGATAGTAGTTTGGGTTATTGCACTCACCTGTTTAAATCATTTAGGTGGCTGGTCTGAAATGTTTTCACAAATAGAAAACACCGATCCAAGGTTATTGAGTACGCCAGGCCCGAACGGTTTATTAAGCGCCCAGTTTCTTATTGCGTCTTTTCTTGCCATTTTAATGATTCCGGTAACACAACCCCAACTTTCCACACGTCTGGTTATTATGAAAAGCACAAGGAAAATGCACCGGATGGCCGTTGCTGTAGGAACTTTTGCGATGCTGGTTATTTTTCCTACAATAATTATAGGCTTATATGGTGCTATAAAATATGCCGACGCTTCAACTGCCGATTTTCTGGGAAACGTCCTCATTCGTGACCAGGTTGAATTTGTAGCTGCTGCTGCCATTATCGGATTATTCGCCGCTGCCATGTCAACCTCCGACTCGCAGCTTTTTGCTTTGGGAAACGAATTGCGTGGGCTGCTTGGGCACAAAGGAAGCGACTCTTTAGCTCCGATAAGGATTGCCATTATTAGTTTTGCTGTGGCCGCGCTAATATTTTCTCTGGTAAGTTCTGATCAGTTGGTGCTTTTAGCCCGAACGAGTTTTGCAGGGACAGCAATGATGGGACCGCTGGTTATCCTGGCTATACTTTCAAAAAAGACGCAAGGTTGGTTTATGATTTTAATGTCGGGGATAGGACTGGCAGTTTTTATTTTTTCTGAAACAGGTGTTTTCCCAAAAACAATCGGATTAATGCGTATCGATTTGTTTTTAATGATTACGTTATCAGTCTGTGGAGTTGGAAATTACCTGGTAAGAAAATAAATTAGCTTTCCTTGAAAATTTTATTCAGTTTTTTCTCAAAAACCTCAGGCGTTTCGTTAAAAAACTGTTTTAACCGTGGTAACAATTTTAACATGTTTAATTCTCGCTGATGTTGTACCTGATTGTCAAGGATAAGCAACTCTTCATTTGTGAAATCAATATCTGCTGCTTTCAGATGCTCCAGTAAAACATACAGGTCATGGTCAATACCCAGTTGTTCTGTAATTTTATTTAACTGATCCGACTTCATTCTAAAATAACGAGGGTGTAAAAATTTTACAAATTCGAGTTGATACCAGAGTCCTTTCAAAATTTTTCTGAGTTCATGCATCTTTACCGGTGAAAACCCTGGTTCTATATTTTGAAAAATCTCAGCCCCTTCAGTGAAAGTTAACGATAGTTGCATTTTTAGCTGTAAAGCCGAAGGACAATTAATTTTTATCTCATTTAGTTGTATTTGAAATTGTTTGACAAATTGTATAATGTCTGACACAATTTTTTTCGAGATGAATTCTTTTTCAATTAAAGCCTTGTTTTTTTCCGAAAGTAAATCTTTCACCTGTCTGATTTTCCGTTCAGCGATTAAATTACTTCCGGTAGTAATTTTTTCGAAATACTGAATATTTACAAATGATTCGCGGATAGGAGCCAATATTTTGCCTGCTTCCTTTATTTCATTTCTAAATTCATCTGTTTTCGTTTCATTACACTCAGAAAAAAACTGTAACTGTGCACGTAATCGTTTGTATGATTTTCTGATTTCATGAACCGCCAGATTAGGCGAAATATTCTCTGCAGAACAAAAATAAATTATTTTTTCTGTCTGTTTTTCAAGTGCTGTAATAAGTCTGCTTCCTGTATCCTGAATCATAGTCCCCTGTTTTTCCAGGAATAACAAATTTAAACAATAAAACAAAACAAAAAAAGCCGTCCGTTAAGAACAGCTTTTGCGTGCAAAATATTTTGATTTTTTAGCTAATCAAATCAAATCCAGTGTATGGAACTAATATTTTGGGAATTTTAATTCCTTCTGGTGTTTGGTTGTTTTCAAGCAACGCAGCTACGATTCGGGGCAATGCCAATGCACTTCCGTTCAGAGTGTGGGCTAGTTGTGGTTTTTTACCGTTCTCATCGCGGAACCGAAGTTTTAACCTGTTCGACTGGAACGCTTCAAAATTAGAAACAGAACTTACCTCAAGCCATTTTTGCTGAGCTGTAGAATATACTTCAAAATCATAAGTTAATGCTGATGTGAAACTCATATCGCCGCCACACAAACGTAAAATCCGGTAAGGTAACTCCAATTTTTTTACCAGCGATTCCACATGTTTTACCATTTCGCCCAAAATCTCATATGACTTTTCAGGATGTGCAATCTGTACGATTTCCACTTTATCAAACTGATGTAAACGGTTTAAGCCACGCACATCTTTTCCGTAGGAACCTGCTTCGCGACGAAAACAGGCACTATATGCCGTATTTTTAAATGGAAGTTCTTTAGCATCCAAAATTACATCACGATATATGTTGGTTACCGGAACTTCGGCTGTAGGAATCAGATATAAATTGTCGGCAGTAACGTGGTACATTTGTCCTTCTTTGTCTGGCAACTGTCCGGTACCAAAACCAGATGCCTCATTTACCATCAGCGGCGGTTGAATTTCTTCGTATCCGGCATTTCGGGCTTCGTCTAAAAAGAAATTAATAAGTGCTCGTTGTAGTCGCGAGCCTTTTCCACGATATACAGGAAAACCTGCACCCGTAAGTTTTACGCCCAATTCAAAATCAATAAGGTTATATTTTGATGCCAGTTCCCAGTGTGGCAGAGCGCCTTCTGTAAGAGTGGGTATTTCTCCCTCTCTTTTTACCACCTCATTATCTTCTGATGTTTTTCCTGCAGGAACAGAATCGTGTGGTAAATTAGGAAGCAAAACAAGCAATTCATTTACCTTTTCTTCTATTTCAGAGAACTGTTGATCAAATTGTTTGATATTTTCTTTTAATTCTGAAGTCCGCTCTTTTGCTACATCTGCTTCATCTTTCTTTCCCTCGCGAAACAAAAGGCCAATTTCCTTCGAAATCTTATTCATTTCAGCTTTAGCCTGATCGGCCTGACCTTGTAGTTTGTTTTTTTGAGTATATAGTTCACTAATTTCCCCAACAATCCCTGCTGCATCAAAATTTTTCTTTTTCAGCTTTTCGATCACCACATCGGGGTTGTCTTGAATGAATTTAAGGTTGAGCATGTTTACTTTTTTATTTAAAATGCAAATTTAATAAATGTTGTGGCACGATACGGAAAACATAAATGAAAATTCGTATTGAAGCTGAAATAGGTGAATCTAAATTATATTTGGTTAATCTATGAAAAATGAAAAACTTTTCTGTTGTCGTTTTTATTTACATAGGTAAGGTAAACCAAAACTCAGTACCACTGTCTTCTGAAATTACACCAATTTTACCATGATGTAACTCTACGGCCATTTTGCAGAACGAGAGTCCTAATCCTGTTGAAGAAGCTATTCCTATGTCGCGTGATTCATATTGTCCAAAACTTCGAAATATAGCTTCTTGCTGCTGCCGAGGAATTGCAGGCCCCTGATTGTTTAATCCAAACCATATTTCAGATTCTTTCATTCTCTTCCATCTGATTGGTATTTTACTTCCTATGGGTGCGTATTTCACCGCATTGCTTAACAAGTTCGAAAAAATTCGTTTTACCAGTTTCCTGTCAGCCCTGATATGTGGTATTTCTTCTTGGGGATAAATAATTTTTAAATCCTTCTCAGAAATATATAAAGCCAGTTCCAGTACACATTCTTTGAGAATTTGCATAATATTTATTTCTTCCTTATAGATTTTCATCTTGGCCTCTTCCAGTTTGTATACATCCAAAATGTTCTGAATAAGGTTAAGCATATCGTATCCTGATTGTTTTATTAATTGCTCCCTGAAATACTCATCGTCAATTTCCTGACTGTTTAGAATATTGTTTAAAGGGTTTTTCAGGTCATGAACAATCATTCCTGTCATCTTCTCTTTAAAACGTAAAAGTTCAGTTAGTTGGTGGTTTGTAAGTAACAACTCCTCTTTTTGTGCTAAAATTTCTTCATTTTGCTTCTCAATTAGTCTGTTTTTTTCATCGAGAACAAGGTTAGCTTTGTTTTTTTGTTTGTAATAATAGTAAATGAATAGAATAACAATAATAAGAAAAAACAAAGTGACTGCTAAAAAATTCCGCAGAAGCCTTGCATTGCTGAGTTCCAGCTTCTGATCTTCCAATTCATGTTTTTGTTGAATGATTTGTTGTTCCTTTTTTGCTGCTTCATAATTGTTTTCAGCGTTGGCAATAATCTGTGTTTTTTCATTGTTATAAATAGAATCATTTAAATCAAGCAGTTCATCTGCAACTTCAAATGCTTTGCGGTAATTTTTGCTGAGAAAATAAGCTCCTTTTAAAATCGGTAAGGTAGACGCCTTTTCCTGGATTAGTTGAAGCGAATCTGCTAAATCATATCCTTTTCCTGCATATTTTATAATTGTATCAAGCAAACTTGTATCGGTAGCAACCCCCTCTGGACGATTTTCAATTTTAGAAAGATAAACAGCGGCTAAATTTATATATGCTCCGGTTAAACTCCGCAGGTAATTGTTTTTTTTGCCAATTTCGAGTGATTTTAACACATATTCAATAGCCTTGTCATATTCCTCTTTAACTTCGTATAAAGCAGCAATATTTGAATACGTACTTGAGACATTCCTTTCGTCGTTACTTTCTATATAAATATCCAAAGCTTTGTTGTAGTAATCGAGTCCTTGTTCATAATCTTCCAACCCTACATAGCTAATCCCAAGATTATTGTAACATGCACATTTCCCTCTTTTATCGTTTGTCTCTTTAAATATCTCCAACGCTTTTTTATAGCTATCAATAGCTTTTTCCAGTGTATTTTGTTTGCGAAGTATATTTCCAATGCTTAAATGGCAAATTGCAATTCCTTTTTTATCTCCAAAATGTTCAAAAATTTCGATCGCTGTAAAATAATTTTTTATTGCCTCATCGTATTTCCCCTGATTATTATAAACCATACCAAGATTTAAAAGCGCTTTTGATTCTACAATGCTATCATTTAGCAATATCCCGGTTTCCAAGGCTGAATTATAAAATTTCGTGGAATTTGTTACGTCGTCTTTGTTGAAATAAACAACCCCAACAGTAAGCTTTGTATTGGCAATTAAAGAAAGAAAAGCATTCTTTTTCTCTTTATCAGATTCTTTGTCGGCAAGTTCTTGAAAAACTCCCAAAGCGAGGGAATAGTAATTTAATGCACTGTCATAATCAAATTTCTTCTCATAATAATAGGAGCCAATTTCATTTAATAAATTGGCTTTTTCCTCTTTTATGCGATTGATTTCTTTATTCGAATATTTTGATTCTTGTATAACCTTATTGGCAATACGAAGTGCTTTATTGAAATAAATAAAAGATGAATCGCTGTTTGTTTTCGATAATTTACGAGCGACAGAAAAATACTGACTTAACTGCGCTGTATCAGCTTCAGTCGACACAAAACCTTTTTGTTCAGTAGCATTTCCTTTTTGAGGAAAAGCGAGGATTATAAAAGCCAAATATAAAACTACGCCAAATTTGAACATTCTTTTTTGCATTCGAGGAGACTAATTTAACAAACGAAGTTAGAATATGGCGGAATATTCAAGCTTAGGCTTATAATTTTAATATTTTTTTAGTTATATACACAGAAAGACACTTTAGCGGGAGGCAATAGTTTAACCAAATTTTTCATATAAAAAACGCTTACCATTCTCCGGTAAGCGTTTAATATCTTTATAATAATAAGAATCTGCTTATTCTTATTTGGTCAATTCTTTTGCCTGCTCAATCCATGGAGCCGGATCTTTAGAAGCATAGCGGCTTCCTGCAGTTTCCAGAACTTTTTGAATATCTTCAACTGAAGCAGTAGCAATAGAGGCATAAGTTGCAAAACCACCTTCCACTAGAATTTCGGCCAACTTAGGACCAACACCTTCCAGTTTTTTTAAATCGTCAGCTTCTGAGCCAGAAGCTTCCTCTTTAACCTCAGTTTTTGGTTCAGCTTTTTTTACCGGTTTCTCCGCAACAACCGGAGCTTCAGCAACTACTACATCAACAATAGGATCAACCGATACATATGAACGGTTTTTCTGTTTTTTCCTGAAAACAACAGTTCCGTCAGCCAATGCAAAAAGGGTGTGATCTTTTCCCATTCCTACATTTTCTCCCGGATAGTGTTGTGTTCCTCGCTGGCGTACTAAAATATTACCAGCTTTTGCAAACTGACCTCCGTAAATTTTTACTCCAAGTCGTTTACTTTCCGATTCGCGTCCGTTTTTCGAACTACCTACACCTTTCTTATGAGCCATGGTAAATTTTTTTTAGTTATCCAACAATGGTTTCTACCTGAATTTGTGTGAACTGCTGACGGTGACCATTCATTTTCTGATAAGTTTTACGACGTTTCTTTTTGAAAACAATCACTTTGTCACCTTTTACATGTTCCAGCACTTTGGCTGTAACTTTAGCACCTTTTACCGTTGGCGTACCAACGGTTACATTCCCGTCGTTATCAACCAGTAAAACTTTTTCAAAATCAACCGAATCGCCTTCTTTAGCTGTCAGTTGATGAACAAACAATTTTTTGTCTTTTTCAACTTTAAATTGCTGTCCTGCAATTTCTACAATCGCGTACATAATTTCACTTTTAATGTTTACACCGTCAGGCGGAATTCCCGTTGGAATCCTCTTCTCTAGCCCGAGCGATTCAAAATTTGGATTGCAAAAGTAGTTATTTTAAACTATTTAGCAAATAATTATTGATTTTCTTTACCCAAGTTTTATATCCCTGACTTTTTCTTTAATACCATTAAAATTATACAACCAAAAATAAGAATAAAACCAGGCGAAACCCGATTGTTTTATTTTGTTTTTCACATTTTTATATTTTAGAAACATTTGTTAAAACACTTTCACTCAAATCATTCAAACAGGACTTTCTGATTGGGGTTACGGTTCTCTTTTATGCATCAACATGTAGTAAATAATAATTCAGAAAAACTATATTCGCCACATAAAAAAATATCTCAACCTGGTTATATATCGTATATTTTAAAGACGGAAAAAATACCTCCCTTTAAAACAATTGGTAAATCAGCAACTTAGTTTTTGCTGTTCCATATTTCCAAGGATGTTTTTCGGCATTAACCAAAAATGATTGTTATATTTGCTTTCACAGTAAAAAAAAGCCTATAATATTAGTATGCAAAAGATTCGCTTGAATATTCTGGGGTTATCAGTAAGTCAGACACAATCAGGAGCTTATGCTTTGGTTCTTGCGGAAGAAAATGGAGAGAGAAGAATTCCAATCATAATTGGCCCGGTTGAAGCCCAGGCTATTGCAATACAACTTGAAGGATTAAAGCCTCCGCGACCGTTAACACACGACCTCATTAAAAATATGGCACTGGCATTTAATATTGCATTGCTTGAAGTGACAATTTATAAACTCGAAGAAGGTATTTTTTATTCAGAACTCCTTTGTGAAATGGATGGAAAAGAAATAAAAATCGATTCGCGTACATCAGATGCAGTAGCACTCGCCTTGCGTTTCAGATGCCCGATTTACACTTCTGAAGATATTTTGAAAAAGGCCGGAATCGTTCTGGAAATTGATGATGAAAATTCGCCAGTAAGAAGTTATTCTGATGAGGAAGAGTTTGCAGAGTCGGAGTCTGCAACTTACGGGCAATATTCATTAAATGAACTGAAGGAAATGCTTGAGGAAGCGGTGAAAAGCGAAGATTACGAAAAAGCTTCTGTTATTCGTGATGAATTAAAAAAACGCAAAAAATAGCACAAAAATATATGTCGATAAAGTTACGGTTGATTGTTATGAACTTCCTGCAATTTGCTGTGTGGGGAGCATATCTCACCTCAATGGGAAATTATTTGGGATCGATTGGACTGGCTTCCGACATTGGGCTTTTTTATGCCATGCAGGGGATTGTTTCTATTGTTATGCCGGCAATACTTGGAATCGTAGCCGATCGATGGATTCCGGTTCAGAGACTTTTGGGAATTAGTCATGCCATCGCCGCTATTTTTATTTTTGCTGCTGGTTATTATGGAATGACTGCCGGTGCCAACACTCATTTTCCTATTCTTTTTACATTTTACTCTGTGAGTGTAGCATTTTATATGCCCACCATCGCGCTGTCCAATTCAGTAGCCTATAATATTTTGGTGCAATATAATTACGATACAATAAAAGCTTTTCCTCCAATCCGCACTTTTGGAACGATAGGTTTTATTTGTGCGATGTTATTTGTCGATTTTACAGGTTTTCAAAATAATCAGATGCAATTTTTTGTGTCGGCTGTTTTAGGAATATTACTGTTTTTATACTCATTCTCTCTGCCCAATTGCCCGGTAAATGCTAGGTCAAAAAAACAGACATTGTATGATGCCCTCGGATTAAAAGCATTCAGTTTGTTTAAAAGCAAAAAAATGGCTATTTTCTTTGTATTCTCTATGTTACTGGGTGTTTCTCTGCAAATTACAAATGGTTATGCCAATCCGTATATAACAAGTTTTAAAGATATCCCCGGCTTTACAACCACCTGGGGAGCTAACCATGCTAATGCACTGATTTCATTGTCACAGGTTTCGGAAACATTATGCATACTGTTAATTCCTTTTTTTCTTAAACGATTTGGAATCAAAAAAGTAATGCTTATGTCGATGTTTGCGTGGTTTTTGCGTTTTGGCCTTTTTGGTGTCGGAAATCCCGGCTCTGGTGTTTGGATGTTCGTTTCATCCATGATTGTTTATGGTATAGCATTCGATTTTTTTAATGTATCGGGATCGCTTTTTGTTGATAAAGAGACAGACAAAAGCATCCGGTCGAGTGCTCAGGGGGTTTTTATGATGATGACAAACGGATTTGGTGCTACAATTGGCATGCTGGCTGCCGGACAGATTGTAAATCATTTTGTATTTTCAGAAACAGAGCCGGCTGCTCAACTGGAAGGATGGAGGATCTCCTGGTATATTTTTGCCGGATATGCTTTGTTGGTAACACTACTGTTTGCTGTTATCTTTAAATACAAACATGTTCAGAAAGATGAAATTAGCCACGATTTATAGATGAATGGATTCTCAGGGGAAACTCGTACAATTTCTGTTATTCCAATCCACTAATTTTTAATATTAAAACATTTGATTTTACATAAATAAATGACTGATATAATTTGCTAGTTTATTCTAAATATAATACTTTTAAGGGCTTTTTTGTGGCACAAAACTGGACGATCCTATAGGGAGTCACAACAAAATCTGAAATTATACATTTGACGAACCGACCGTATTGAATTTAGATTCAATTGGAGGATATATGGTTTGGTTTGTTAAATGATGAATAATTTCATTGACAAATCTTGACTCCCCGGTGAGGCCGGGGAGTTTTCCGTTTTAATGATACGGTATAATTCAAAATACTCTCTGTTTATCAATTTAATTATTTGTTAGAAAAATATCAAAAAAACAAAAAACTATTATATTGGATTGTCCATGAAAACTTTTGATTTGCAGAAAATACACGTAAAGAGAAATTCATTTCTGTATTCAGATTGAAATGCAAAAACTCAGATAGCGCATTAAAATACCAAAGAAGAAAAAAATATTATGATACCGTTATAAATCCATTCAAAAGTGGAATAAACTCCTGTTTTCCTATAACAGTTTTATTAGCACCGGAATAGCATTAAACATTGCATGAACCAGTATTGAATAAATAATTCCCCACTTGAATTTTACGCGAAGAAAGCCGGCATAAAGTCCCAACAAAATCTGGTACAAAATAATTATGGGACTAACAAAATACTGTGCTGTAGAAAGATGCTCAAAATTAGTTATGTGTAAAAAACCAAACGACAATGCAATCAAATAGAAGACAAAAGGGTAATACCTTTTTATTTGGCTATTTACTTTTTGCTCTGCCCGACTAATAAAACCAAGAATGTGAGGAAGAACAATTATTATTAAGGATAAACCTATTGTTAAAGGAATTCCAAAAAATGATTTCGCCAGGGCATAAAACAAAAGCGATAATGTGACAAAAATATTCCTGAAGAAATTCCGTAAAGGCAATCTAAAAAAAAACTCTTCAAGGAGAGGAGCGAAAACAATTAGCTTCCCAGCATCAGCTAAGGAGTGACTCGGAGCTTTGGGGACTAAATCAAAAAAAGATAAGGGAACAAAAAATATTGTACACACCAACACAAAAAGAAAGAATATAGGAATACTTTTTAGTAGCAAAATAATGCTCTGAATAAATGATAAAGAAACCGGAATTACTTCCTCCGGTTTCTTCAAAAATCTTAAAAATCCTTTCAATAATGTCACGATAAGTGATATAAATATTCAAAAATAATTTTAAATAAATATCTCAAAAAATCGATCCATCATAGAACCAACTTTGCCCAAAAATTCACCAACCTTATATCCTTTATTATAAGTATATTCATTTCCTCCATTAACTTCCATAAGAAATTCTTTTTCCTTTTCAATAAATCTTTTCATAATATTTTATTTTAATTATTACCATCAAAACCTCCTTTAAAACCATCAGAAAATCCTTCATACCAATCTACAAGATCGCTAAAAAAGGCTCCTATTCTATAGCCAAAACGATATGCTTTACCACCTCCGTACAAAAGCATAGCTTCTTCTTTTGTCAATACTTCAAATTCACACATAAATCTCTCATTTACAATTATTAATAATTATGCCTTTTATAACCATCAACGACCCCTTGCATAAATTCATCAATCGCAATTGCAATTCTTACGTATAATGGAATAAGTTCTTCAAACATACCACCATCAAGGTGTGTAAGTTCTTCTCTGTCCAGTGCCGTTACCCCCGGCATTTTTAAATCTAATAATTTTTCCATAATAAATTAATTTTGTGTTTGTTAATAATTTGTTTTGTGAGTTCTAAGCGCCAAACTCGCAGACTAAATTATATTTGTTCTGTGCATTAAAAAAGCACGCCTTAATCTATTATATAAAAAACCACCATTTATATTTTGCGTATTTTCTTTTGAAATTACTTTTATTGAAAATGATATTTCTAATTCATGTCCGTTGCAATAATAAAATGTCCTTCTGTTCTTGGAATATGATATTTTGACACCAATATCATTAATGTATTCTATATCGGAATAAAGCTGTCGACGGCTAATACCAAGCCAGGTTGAAAACTCATCAGGAGTCCCAGTACATTCAGCTTTTATAAGCTGATTCATTTTCTTGAATCGTTGCAGTTGCTCTAGTGCTTTCATGTTTTGTTTTTTTGAGTAAGGTATTGTTTTCCAAAATCGGCATTTGTTTTTGCCATATGTCATAATATTTTCCGTTTCGGGAATAGAGTTCTTTATGAGTTCCTTGCTCAATCAAATGTCCATTTTCAAGCAGGACAATATTATCGGCTAAAAAAACTGAACTCAACCTGTGAGCGATAATTACAATGGTTTTGCCTTCTTCTTTTAGTTTTTTTATGGTGCGCTGCACGTATTGTTCAGCTATTGAATCAAGTGAAGAAGTAGCCTCATCAAACACTAGTATTTTGGAGTCTCGGTATAATGCACGGGCAATAGCCAATCGTTGTTTTTGTCCGCCTGAGAGTGTCGCACCATGTTCCCCAACAAAAGTGTTAAAACCGCCGGGTAATTTTTCAATAAAATCAATTATACCCAATTGCTTACAAATTTCTAAAATACGTTGCATATCAGGATTAAATTCACCAACAGCAATATTTTCTATAACGGTACCTGCAAAAAGATCGAGGTTTTGAGGAACAATTCCGACTTGTTGACGCAAACTTTCGTTGTTAAAATACTTTATGTTGGCATCGCCAATAAATATGGCACCGTCATTTACCGGATAAAGTTTCTGTAGCAATGAGGCAATAGTTGTTTTTCCCGAACCGCTTTCCCCTATTATAGCTGTAATTTTTCCTTCTTCAATGGTAAGACTAAAATTTTCAAAAACATCAGTTCGGGTTCCGTAGCTGAACGAAACATCTTTAAAATGAATATCTCCTGATTGAACCTCACTTGCGTCGACCAAGTCTTCCTCTACATCCTGTTCCAAATCCATAATTTCAAAAAGACGATCGGCTGCTATCGTGGCATTCTGATAGATTTTGTTCATCCCTATCAAGGAAGAAACAGGACCAGTGAAATATCCGATCAAAGCGTAAAACGACATGAGTTCGCCTGGTGTAATTTTCTGTTGCAAAACAAATAAACTCCCTATCCATAACAATACAATGGTAAAAACACGACTGGTAAACAGAGATGAGTTCCCTGAAAATATAGAATTTAACCCTGAACGATATGTTGAATAGAGCAAATTTACAAAACGGGTTTCGGTTTTTATATTTGCATAATCCTCAATACTTAGCTGTTTTATAGTTTTTACTGAATTCAATGACTCCACCAGCTGTGATTCCACATCTGCAGCTTGTTCCATAATTTTTCGTTCACGATTTTTATTCAGAAAGTTGATAATAAAATAGATGCCCATATAAAATGGGACTATCAACAATACAATAAGTGCCAGTTTCCAACTATATATAAACATCAGAACAAAGGCGAAAACTACGATAAAAATATTTACAACGAAATTTATCATGGTATCATTAATAAAAGCACGAATTTTCACTGCGTCGTTAATTCTTGATACAATTTCACCTGTACGCATGGTGTCAAAAAAACGTTGAGGTAATCTTAAAAGATGTTTATAATATCCTAAAATCAGTTTTGCATCAATTAATTGACCAGTTTTTAGAACAAAAATAGACTGCATTACTCCCATAAAAATCTGAAAAAGAAGGATTACAATCATTGCAACACTCAACAGATTCAGCAAATTCCGGTTGCCACTAATTAATACATTGTCGGTTATTTTCTGTATATATATTGAAGTTGACAACCCGAGAATTGTAAAAATAGCTGCCCCTAACAATGCCTGAGCAATTGTTTTTCTGTGAGGATACAATAAATAGCCAAAACGTTTAAAATTGGATACCTTTTCATTACGGGCAACAAACTCTCCGGATGGAGAAAGAAGAATAAGAACACCTGTCCACTCTTTTAGGAATATTTCCATATTCTTTTTAACCATCGTCCCTGTTCCGGGATCCATAACTTCAACAAAATCAGGAGCCACTTTATAAACAACTACATAATGTTGCAGTTTCTCTTTGATAATTACATGTGCAATTGCCGGAAGAGGAACCTCACAAAGAGCTTCTGGTAATGCTTTCACGCCTTTAGCTGTCATTCCCATTTTTTCGGCGGCCTTGATTAATCCCCAGGCATTTGTGCCCTTTTTATCGGTACCGGCCCATTGTCTGATTTTTGAGACCGGTAATTTTAATTTGTAAGAAGACGCAACAGATGCCAAACAGGCAGCACCGCAGTCTGTTATGTCACGTTGTTTAATTCTAATATTCATTCTTTTCGGTTTGGGTGTTAATTATTAAGTTTTGGATTAAGCCAATCATCTGCCTTGTCGAATAATTGTTGCGCTAAGGTTCTTTCGGTAATCTGGAATCGTGCAGTTGTAGTTAATCCTTTTTTCAAATATCCCTTGAACCCATTCTTTAAAGCTAGATAGTCTTCATGTAAACTGCATCTCACCTTAAAATAAGGTCGGTTATTAATCAAATAAATTTCATTTGAAATATCAATAATCTCACCAGACGCAAGCCCCCATTGATTATAATTATATGCATCAACCTGAAAAACAACCGACATTTTGTTTTTCAAATAACCAATATCCTTGGGAGAGACTAGATGTTCAGAAATTAACTTATCTTCCGGGCTGATTATTGCAATTGTCTGGCCTGTTGTCACGAAGCTCCCAGACTGAATCCCATTAAAATTGGTTATATAACCTGCACATGGAGACAGGATTGCATAATTCCTAAAATCCTTTATAAGCTCATTTATTTCACTGTTATATTTATCGTTTGTCAACTTATAATCAATTGTGGTCTGCTGCCATTCACTCTTACATTGTTTTAAATAAATGTTTTTCTTTTCAATTGCTTTTTTTAATTGAAATTCCATTTCTTCTTTTTCAGTTAGTGGAATAACACTTTTTTTAAACAGAGACTCAAGCCTGTTAAACGATTTCTTCAAAAGCTCTATTTCCAAATCATACTCTTCCAGATTCTGTTTATATTGGGCATAAACAGATCTGTACAAATCTGTTTTTAAATATTCATAATTGGAATTCTTTAATAATTCCAAATCTGACTGATAATCCGAATTTTGTAGCACAAGATATTTAAGATGCTCAATTCGTTCAGAAAATTTATCCTTGTTTAACCAGATGAGAGTGTCACCTTTATTCACAAATCTATTTTCCGCAATGTTGGTCTTCAATACTTCTGCTATAACCGGAGAGGTTATTTCGATGGGTTCAGACATAGAGCGAATTAAACCAGAACTCTGAATCGAAATATTTGTTTTTATAAAAAATATTGAGATAGTGACACCAATTAAGAACAGAATTATAACTGTATAAATTCGTTGAGAGTATCTACTAAATTTATTAAAATGGTTCTCTACAGAGAAATTAATAATCTCTTGGGGGAATACATCTTTCATTATGATTTTGTGTTGGGTTTTGAATGGGCAAATATATAAAAATTTCTAATTAAAACTAGAAAATTTTATAAAGCCACAACACAACAAACCACCACAATAACATATAAAACACTATAAAACAACTACATACTCAAAAAATTATTCACATTCTTACAATTAAAATCGATATCAAAAAATAATTATATTTCCAGAATCAGGAGCAATTAGAAATAACTTTTCACCATTATAGTGTCCTAATAAAACGCAATAAAGCCGAATTCTAATTTCATATTATTCCCATCAAATAATAATCAGTTATTTTCATATAGAATCCAAACACAGAATATTACTCACGTACCAACTATTACAACCGAAAACTTGTCATTTTTATTGAAATTCTGTTTTTTCTTATTAGAGATACTCCTTAACAACTACAACGTACATATCATATACATCTATTAATCAACTCATTGTTACAAATCAGCAATTTTTAAATTTAAAAAAGATTGACACCTTGTGTTTGATTTCTTGTCATTTAGAATATGAATTGAAGAAATGATGTTGAAGTAGTGGAATTTAAGAGGGTATCGATTGGAGGTAAATTGTACATTTTTTTTGCAAAAAATAAATGATTGAATTCTTCGGGTATAAACGTAAAAAATGCCATCCGACTTCACAAAACTTAACGGATGGCATTTTCTCTACCAAGAAGGTTATATTATTTCTCTACACCAAATTTATAAACACAGGTTGAATGGTATTCATTTCCCGGTTCCAAGATTGTTGATGGGAAATCAGGTTTATTGGGGCTATCGGGAAAATGTTGCGTTTCCAAACACAGGGCTGAACGAAATTCATAAACTTTCCCTTGCTTTCCGGTAACAGATCCATCAAGGAAATTTCCGCCATAAAACTGAATTCCGGGTTCATTGGTATAAACCTCCATTGTTCTGCCTGATTCAGGCTCCAATACTTTAGCTGCAAAAGTTAATCCACTGCCTGCCTGGTTTAATACCCAGTTATGATCGTATCCTTTTCCTAATTTTAATTGTTCAAAATCATCACCCACTCGTTCGCCAATAGCGGTAGGTTTTCTGAAATCCATCGGGGTTCCGTCAACGGGAGCAATCTCGCCGGTGGGTATTAACCCTCCGTCAACAGGAGTGTAAGCATCTGCATTTATTTGTATGACATGATCGTTTACATTGCCATTTCCAGCTCCTTTTAAATTAAAAAATGAATGATGAGTTAAATTTATTGGAGTAGCTTTGTCGGTCGTAGCCGAGTATTCTATTTTTAACTCATTGTCGTTGTTTAAAGTATAAAGCACTTTTACATTCAAATTGCCAGGGAAGCCTTCTTCCATGTCAGGAGAAAGATAATGCAATTCCAGTGTTTGCTCATCAATTTGATTGGCATCCCAAACCACATTATTGAATCCTTTTACACCACCGTGCAATGAATTTTCGCCGTCGTTTTTAGCCAGTGTGTATGTTGTACCATCAATAGAAAAAGTGGCCCCTCCAATACGATTTCCATAGCGACCAATAAGCGAACCAAAATAAATCTCGCCAGTATTGAGATAGTCGTCTATTGTCTCAAATCCTAAAACGATATCATCAAGATTCCCATTTTTATCAGGTGTCCAAAGATTTACCACTTTCCCACCGTAATTGGTAATTTGTGTAACGAGTCCGTTATTGTTTCTCAGTGTGTATAACTCTACCGGTTTCCCATCATGTTCGGTTTCAAAATTTTCCTTATCAAGCAAAACGGGTTCTTTCGATTGTTGCGGTTGAGAACAGGAAAAAAGCGCTAATACAGCCAAAATAAACAACGTATTTTTCATTTCGAGTTTTTTAATCATTAATACTGGTTACAATTCGATATTTGATTTTAAAAGTTAAAATTACATTTTATAAATTAAACGGAGAAGGAAGAACTAAAAAAACAGACTTATGAAAATAAAACCCTTTCCTAATGTCGAAGTTTTATTCTTAACAAAAAACCAGAAACACACCAGTACACTACTAAAAAATGGAGAGAAGATTTTCTAAAAGGCTGGAAGAAAGAAGGAACAGGAATTAAAAAATATTTAATTTTTGACATACAAACTTTATATATATCTATATATTTGCATTCATGAATACAAAACAAAGAATTGAAATAAAAAAGCTGGAATTTGAATCCGAAGAAAAAAAATTTAGAGGCTGGATAAAATCAAAACGAACTCGTAAAACGATTATTGCTATTCTTATTGGTGCAGTTGGCGGCTTTCTTTATTTTTATCTTGCAGAAGGGCGAACCATGGATGCTATTCCTGCAGGAGACATTGTTCAGAATTTAATTTTTGGTGCATTTCTAGGGTTCTTTGTTACCAATAGTCCCTGTGCACGAAATAAATGCTAGAATCAAAGAAGGAATTTAATCCAACAAGAGAATGTTGGATTTATCTTAAATATTAGGAACCACGGTTGCTTCCTTCCTGCTTTTTCAAAGGGAATCTCTCATTATTAATGAAAACAAAAAAACCGCTCCCTTTTCAGTGAACGGCCCTTTGCAAATTCAAATCAAAATTAACCTTTTAAGAGATCCTTAATTCCTCCGATTGAACTGAGAATTCCACTGGCTTCATATGGCAGATAAACCGTTTTATTGTCTTCTCCGCTAACCATTTCTTTAAATGTTTCCAAATATTTCATTGCTACGAGGTAGTTAATCGGATCGCCGTTTTTTGCGATTGCTTCGGTTACTTTCAGGATGGCTTCAGCTTCTCCTTCTGCTCGTTTCACACGAGCCATGGCGTCACCTTCAGCTCTTAGTATTTCTGCCTGTTTTTCACCCTCAGCTTTGTTAATTTGAGATTCTTTAAAACCTTCAGCTTCCAGGATCATCGATTTTTTTGAACCTTCAGCTTCCAGAATTTTAGCACGACGGTCGCGTTCTGCACGCATCTGTTTTTCCATGGCATCGCGAATGTCACGCGGCGGGTTGATGTCCTGCAATTCAACACGGTTTACTTTTACACCCCATTTGTTTGTTGCATCATCAAGAATAATACGAAGTTTCGAATTAATTGTGTCTCGCGACGAGAGTGTTTCATCCAAATCCATTTCCCCAATCACATTACGTAACGTGGTTTGTGTGAGTTTCTCTATAGCATCAGGAAGGTTTTCAATTTCGTATAACGCTTTAATCGGATCCATAATCTGAAAATAAAGCAGCGCGTTAATCTCAGTGCCAACATTATCGCGCGTAATTACATTCTGTCGCGGGAAATCGTAAACAGTTTCACGCAAATCGATTCTGTCCTTGGTTTTAAACATGGAGATTTTTCTACCTTCAAAATCTTCACGGACATATCGCCAGATAATTTTGCGTGGTTGATCGATAATGGGAATAATAATGTTAATTCCTGAAGTTAATGTGCGGTGGTATTTTCCAAGGCGTTCGATAACCATAGTTTGCGATTGCTGAACGATACGAATACCAACGGCTGCAAAAACGATAACAAATACAGCCAGTAAGAAGAAAATTAAGGTTGTTGCATTCATAATAAAAGGCTTTTAAATTATTTTTTTAACGATTAAAATAATACTGTTTAACTGAACTATTTCAACGGTAGATCCTGTCGGAATCTCATCGTTGCTGAGAGAGCGGGCCTGCCAGTTATCGCCGTCGAGCAAAACGCGGCCCCGGTTGTTTTCATTGCTAATTTCTTCAGTAACTTTTGCATAGCGGCCAACCATTGCATCAATGTTGGTTTTGCGGTCTTCAGAATGGTTGTATGCTATTTTTTTCATCACCGGGCGAACCAGAAAAAAACTCATTAATGTTCCCAACGAAAAAAGTACAATCTGCCATTCAATTGATAAATTCAATCCGGCAGCCAGCGAGCCGACAAGTGCGCCAACTCCGAAATTAAAAAGAATAAAAGAGGGTATAAATATTTCCATAATGAAAGATATTAGAGCTATCAGTAACCAGATGTGCCAAAGTTCAAATTCCATAGTTCTTGATTTTTAAAATGGATAAACCAAAATTAATTCTGAAGCTCTAATGACTGTAATTTTCAAGGGGTTTTTCATCTGAAGTGATATAAAAATACGGATGAGACATTTCGTCGGGAATCACTCTGTTTTCAGCCACTCCCGAAATGCAGACGCTTTTAAACGGCTTACTGATATGTGGTTCGGGAATCCATTACTTACATTTAAGAATACCCGGAGCTTTCCATTATTTCCAGACTTTATTTCTGAAATGACATTCCGGGTAACAATGAATTGCCGGTTGGCGCGGAAGAACATTTCATCAGGAAGAAAGTCATTCAGGCTTTCCAGCGACTTATCGTGAATATATTGTTTAGCAGTAGTCGTAATCACATACGTTATTTTGTTTTCCGAATACAAGAACGCAATCTCATTAAATCCGATATAGAAAGTCTTATTTCCGACTCTTAATGCCAACCGTTCACTTTCCTTTTTTACAGGGATTTCCATCTCCGGATCTTTTTGAGGATGATTTTTTTCCAGTGGTTCAACTGTGAGTACAATACTATCAATGCTAACTACTCTCACTTTTTCACCTTTAAAAATAACTTCTCCCGAGGCCGGAATACTTTTCCATTGGTCGCCATCAATTGCCACGCAACCGGTGCTTTTATTTTCATCAATTTCCTCAATCACTTTACCAATTCGTCCGACCAATCCCCCGGCATTGGTATTTATTGCTTTTTTACGGTACGCATAGTTCATCATTAAAGGTTTAACACCCACAAACCCTGTAAGAGTGCCAATGATAAAAAGAAAAATCTGAAATACCACCGGAGCGTTGAACACGGCTCCGAAAAAAGCAAAAATACATCCGATACCGATGCTCGCCATTAAAAATGAAGGAATAAAAATTTCAAGGATAAAAAAGACAATGGCAGCTAAAATCCACAGATGCCAAACATCAAATTCCATAAGCTAAGTTCTAAGTTGATTTATTTTTTGCATAAACTGTTTTACTCGTACATGGTCAACATCATTTTCCCATAATCCTTCTTTTTTTAAAGAGGATCCAATAATAAATGCATCTGCAAAATTCCAGTACTCATGAATATTGTATTGGTCGATTCCTGAACCAATAATTACAGGCAATTTGGTACTATTTTTTACCGTTTTCACATCTTCGATATCGGCTTTTTCACCTGTTGCTTTTCCTGTAACAATAATCCCGTCGCTCAAAAAGAACTCCGCGGCTTGCGCCGTTTCTCCTAACGAAATGTCGTTACTCACTGCATGAGAAGAATGTTTCTTTTTTATATCTGTGAAAATTCCAATATGGTCTGCACCAATTTGCTTCCGGTAACGTAATAACTCTCCTGCATCACTGTTTATCCAACCTTCATCGGCCAGATGACCAAATACAAAACCTTCGGCACGAATAAAATCCAACCCGGCGGCTAAAGCCACTGCGAGGGCTTCTTTGTTTGCTCCGGCCAAAATCTGAATTCCGATTGGAAGTGGTATTCTTTTTTTTATTTCACAGGAAATGATTGTCATCGCTGATACAATTTCGGGACCAACAGTTCTGTTCAAATAAGGGCGGTCGTGCATATTCTCAATCATAACTGCGTCTATTCCTTCGTCGCTGAAAACCATTGCTTCGACCAAAGCCTTTTTGACAATTTCTGCTATCGAAAGTTTATTCTTCGGAGTACCAGGTAGTGCATCCACATGAATCATTCCTATGATACTTTTACTGAAATTCAACCGGTAATATTTTAAAGTTGGTGTCTAAAGTTAAACCGAAATCGTTAAAATTCAGCAAGAACAAGGAAAAAATTGCGGCCCTGGATTAAAAATGAATTTGTACTTTTACTTTATCTTTAATAACCTAAATCGTTTATTCATGAAGAACTTAAAAGCACTAGTTTATTTTGCTATTACATTCTCTGTTTTTTCCTGTATTACAGGCGAAAAGAGTGAAATGAATACGCTCACTAAAAAAGAAAAAGCAGAAGGATGGGAGTTGCTTTTCGACGGAAAATCGATGGACAAATGGAAAATGTTTAATGGAGGCGAAGTAACCGGATGGAAAATCGTTGATGGCGAAATGCATAACTCCGGGGTTGGTTCGGACCATGGCGGCGATATTATCACAAAAAAACAGTACGGAAATTTTGAATTATATTTGGAATGGAAAGTAACTCCGGAAAGTAATTCCGGTATTTTTTATCATGTTCAGGAAGGTGTTACCGATGCCATTTATGAGTCGGGACCGGAATACCAATTAATTGATGAGAAAGGGTGGCCCGGAGATTTGGAAGCCTGGCAAATGTCTGGAGCCAATTACGCAATGAACCCTCCACAAGGAGCAGAAGTTAAACCTGTTGAGGAATGGAATTCCACCAAAATTATAGTAAAAAATCCACATGTTGAACACTGGTTGAATGGGAAAAAAGTAGTAGAATATGATTTCTGGAGTGACGAATGGAAGGAAAATAAAGAAGCAGGTAAATGGGCAGACGCTCCTCATTACGGCGAAACAAAATCGGGACATCTTGGGTTACAAGACCACGGTGGATTAACCATGTTCAGGAATATAAAAATCAGGGAACTGGAATAGCCAATCTATTATAATTTATTGAGACTTGGTGTAAACAATAAAACAATAAGTCTCAGTAAATCCATGCTTCCCTTTAAACGATTCTTTTATCTTTGTTCGAAAAATAGAAAGAAGAATGGCTTTTACTGCATTTCGAGGAATGAGACCCTTTCCACAATTGATGTTTTCAATTAGTGTAATTGTTATTAGCTTCCTTGCATTTTTGGTGCTTTCGCTTATTATAGCTGTTCCGGTTTTTGGTCTCCATTCGATGCTGAGTATTCCCAACGTAAACGACTTAAGTAACCCTCAAAGTGTTCAGGTTTTGAAATATTTCCAGGTAGTTCAGTCGTTGGGATTATTTATTGTTCCTCCTGTTATTCTTGGATGGTTGTATTTTGGAAGCACCGGTAAATATTTATTTCTGAATAAATCTTTCACACTGGCCTCGGTATTAATTGTTCTGATTTTGATGTTTGTATCGGTTCCGGCAATTAATTTAACCGGCGAGCTAAATGCGAAGATGCAACTTCCTGACTGGCTGAACGGAGTAGAACAGTGGATGAAACAAACTGAAGAAAGTGCTGATCAGTTGACCCAGGCTTTTCTGAATGTAAAAAGCATATGGGGATTATTATTTAATATCTTCATGGTGGCATTACTACCTGCTATCGGAGAAGAGTTTTTATTCCGCGGGGTTATCCAACGCTCCTTTACCCGGATAACAAAAAATCATCATCTGGGAATTTGGATTTCGGCTATTTTCTTTAGTGCCTTACACATGCAGTTCTACGGATTCTTGCCTCGTTTACTTTTAGGAGGATTGTTTGGCTACCTTTTGGTTTGGAGCGGTTCCATGTGGATTCCCATCATGGCTCACTTTTTTAACAATGCTTTTGCTGTAATATCATTATATATGATTGACAATAATCTTATGAGCCCGGAAGTTGAAAATTTTGGAACAAGCTCGCAAAGTCTTTATTATGCATTTATCAGCTTTGTCATAATTATTATATTATTGCTTTTATTTCGAAATCAAAACAAGAAAAATACAATTCCCTTAGAGTCCTGTTATGAATCTCCACTCGATTTCTAACTAGGTTCAAGATTTCAGGTTTATTCTCTGCGATCACGCAAAGCTGGGTTTCTATCGAATCAACCAATATTGCCGTCAACTTCACTGGTAAAACCGTGGTTCCAAAAACAAATAATAAAGTTTATAAGTTACAAAAAGCATAGTAGCATGGTCATTCTGTGCTAATAAATTTTGAACTCGAATATTGGCTAATTAAGCAAATCTTTAAAATCATCATTTTCGTATTTCTCCGAATCTCCAAATTTTAGCCAAAATCAAAAATCAAATCGGTTTGTAAATCAACTGATTTTAATTTTTTCTTTTCTTTTCTACGGAAAACATAAATAATACCGTATTCCTGTGCTTGCTGCCTTTTGTGTTTTGGGGAATCGCTTTTTAAGTTTTCTTCAATTTCGGTCCATAACTGACTGATAAAATCGTTTGTTGATTTGCGCGTATCTTTCATCCGTTGGAATGACCGTGCTGTTATTTTCCGTAGATTTTGCATAAAAATGGCTATATCACGATATTTCTCAACATTTACTTTTACCACCGCAATTGAAGGTGTATAAATTGGGCTGCCACCAGATTGAATTCTTTTTTGCTCGCCATCGATAATTTTTTGAGCCCAATCAAGAATTTCTTCTTCTGAAGACATGGATGGAAGTTTTCTGTTCAGATCTTGTAATCCGTAAAATTCGAGCGTATCTTCCTTTATTTCCTCTCGCTCTACAGCCATATATAAAGTGAGTATAAAATGAGAAACATACATTACCGCTTTTTCCTGAATTATTTTATACTCTTTATTTTTTTCAGCTTGTTTTTTCACGTCGGCTTCGTACTGGGTAAGAGTATTTGCAAAATTTGTTTTTACCAAATTAAGTTCCTGGAACCTGTTTTTTGAGAATGCAAGTTTCTTCTCATCTTTTTTTTCAGCAATTTTTTCAGCAGCTATCATTGCTCTCGAACGAGCTTTATCTGTGGTTGGCAATCTTCTGTATGGCATAACTGAATTTGTTAATTATGCGAAGTTACAAAACCGCAAGTATTTTTATTTTGCGTTCGCATAAATGTTATGCACAGAAAATTGTGAATTAAAAAAGCCCCCCTGAAACCAGGAAGGCTTTCCGAATTTATATAGGAAAGATTTTACTTGCTTAAACGTGCTCCTAAATATTCCCTGTTCAAACGGGAAATATTCGTAATGGAAATTGATTTTGGGCACTCTACTTCACAAGCACCAGTATTTGTACATCCTCCAAAACCAAGTTCATCCATTTTAGCAACCATATTCATGGCGCGTTTCTTTGCCTCCACTTTTCCTTGTGGGAGTTTTGCCAGATGCGAGACCTTTGCCGACACGAACAGCATTGCTGATGAATTTTTACATGCCGCAACGCAAGCTCCACAACCGATACAAGCTGCAGCATCCATTGATTCTTCAGCATCTTCGTATGCCACAGGAATTGAATTTGCATCCGGGACACCGCCTGTATTCACAGACACAAAACCTCCGGCCTGCAATATTTTATCAAACGCAGTACGATCGACAATTAAATCTTTAATTACAGGGAAAGCTGCCGCACGCCATGGTTCAACAGTAATAGTTTCACCATCGCTGAATTTACGCATATGCAACTGGCAAGTTGTAACTTCCGTATCTGGTCCGTGCGGACGCCCGTTAATGTACAAGCTACAAGTTCCGCAAATACCTTCACGACAGTCGTGATCAAAAGCAATCGGGTCAGCTCCTTTTTCAATCAGGTCATTGTTTAAAATATCCATCATTTCAAGGAAAGAAGATCCGGTAGATATATTTTCAATAGTGTAGGTTTCAAACTTACCTTTGTCTGTAGCATTCTTTTGTCTCCAGACTTTTATATTTAATTTTTTCAGAATTTTATCAGCCATAATCTTAAAGATTTATGAATTATAAATTTTCGATTGATTATTTGTAAGAACGTTGTGTTAATTTCACATTCTCAAATACCAAATCTTCTTTATGTAATACAGGTTCCTGACCTTCTCCTTTGAATTCCCAGCAGGAAACATAAGTAAATTGTTCGTCGTTACGTTTAGCTTCGCCTTCTTCTGTAGCAGACTCCTCGCGGAAGTGGCCACCACATGACTCGTTTCTGTCCAGAGCATCACGAGCCATTAATTCCCCAATATCAAGGAAATCGGCAACACGACCTGCTTTTTCCAATTCCGGGTTCAGATTATCCAATTCACCTGGAATTTTTACATCTTTCCAGAATTCCTCGCGAATTTCTTTAATACTTGCAATGGCCTTTTTCAAACCTTCAGCATTTCGCGACATTCCAACATAATCCCACATTATGTGCCCCAGTTTTTTATGGAAATAGTCAACCGGTTTTGCACCTTTAATGTTGTAAAGTTTTTCCAATCTTCCGGTGATTTCTTTTTCAGCTTCCACAAATTCAGGAGCATTGGTATCAATTTTGGGTACCATAATTTCGCCTGCAAGATAATCTCCAATTGTATATGGAAGCACAAAATATCCATCAGCCAATCCCTGCATCAAAGCCGAAGCTCCCAAACGGTTTGCACCGTGGTCAGAGAAGTTCGCCTCACCAATAGAATATAACCCAGGAACGGTTGTCATCAAGTTGTAATCTACCCAGGTTCCCCCCATAGAATAGTGGATTGCCGGGTAAATCATCATCGGATTTTTATATGGATCTACGTCAGTAATTTTTTCGTACATCTGGAAAAGGTTGCCATATCGAGCAGCAATTACATCTTTCCCCAAACGATCGATAGCGTATTTAAAATCGAGGAAAACTGCTTTACCTTCGCCATTTACACCAAATCCAGCATCGCAGCGTTCTTTTGCTGCACGCGATGCAACGTCACGAGGAACAAGGTTTCCGTAAGAAGGATATCTTCTCTCCAAATAAAAGTCGCGATCTTCATCCGGAATGTCATTGGCTGTAATTTCACCTTTCTGCAATTTTACTGCATCTTCTTTTTTCTTCGGCACCCAAACACGACCGTCGTTACGTAATGATTCAGACATCAACGTAAGTTTTGATTGCTGGTCGCCATGAACAGGAATACAAGTTGGGTGAATTTGCACAAAACAAGGATTAGCCATCAAAGCACCTTTTTTGTAGCACTGCCATGCAGCCGAACCGTTACTTCCCATCGCATTTGTTGAAAGGAAGAAAACGTTTCCGTAACCACCCGTTGCAACTACTACAGCGTGAGCTCCGTGTCTTTCAATTTTTCCTGTTACCAAGTCGCGGGCAATAATTCCACGTGCTTTCCCGTCAATTTTTACCACATCTAACATTTCGTGGCGGCTGTACATTTCAACATTTCCTTTTGAAATCTGACGGTTCAGAGCCTGATAAGCTCCAAGTAATAACTGCTGACCGGTTTGTCCACGTGCATAAAACGTACGGCTTACCAACACACCACCAAATGAACGGTTAGCTAACAAACCTCCGTATTCACGGCCAAATGGCACACCTTGTGCAACACATTGGTCGATAATATTTGGAGAAACTTCAGCCAGACGATAAACGTTAGCTTCGCGTGCACGATAATCACCTCCTTTAATTGTATCGTAAAACAGGCGGAAAACAGAATCGTTGTCGTTCTGATAGTTTTTAGCAGCATTAATTCCACCTTGCGCAGCAATAGAGTGCGCACGACGCGGGCTGTCCTGATAGCAAAATGCTTTTACTTTATATCCCAGTTCAGCAAGAGATGCAGCGGCAGAAGCACCACCTAATCCGGTTCCTACAACAATTATTTCCAGTTTCCTTTTATTTGCCGGGCTAACAACTTTAATATTCGCTTTATGTTTGCTCCACTTTTCAGCGAGAGGCCCTTCCGGTATTTTTGAATTCAATATACTCATGATCAACTCCTTTCTAACATTTAAAATTTAATGAGAAAATACAACGGGATTGAAGAAAAGCCCACAGCAACAATAACAGCATATGCGTAGCCAATGACATGCCATCTTTTCATCCAATACTTATTATTCAGTCCTAATGTTTGGAATGCTGACCAAAATCCGTGTGACAGGTGAAGTCCTAACAACAA
Source organism: uncultured Draconibacterium sp. (assembly GCA_963677235.2). Lineage (GTDB taxonomy): Bacteria > Bacteroidota > Bacteroidia > Bacteroidales > Prolixibacteraceae > Draconibacterium. The sequence goes on from CAXXPP010000003.1 coordinate 448,983, forward strand.
TCCGCCTATAATATAAAAGATACAATAAGCAACGCTTCCTTTAAATAAGTCGGAAACCAGTGTATATGTATCTTCCATATGTTCTCCGCCAACGACCACTGAATTCATTGTATGCGGTTCAAATTTAATTACCCAGAAAAAGTTCATTATGTGGATAATTAAGAACACCAAAACCAATGAGCCAAGTATAAGCATATTTCGTGAAGCCCATGTGCTGGAACCGCTCATGTTCTTTTTGTTATACTTAACAGGCCTTGCCCTCCAGTTTTGATACTCCAGATAAAACGACCATAAAATGTGGATTAAAAATCCTAGTCCTAATACAGGTTCCATTATTTTAATGGCAGGATTTGTAGCCATAAAATTTGCGCCCAAATTAAAAAGCTCTCCGCTGTCATCAAAAATCAGCAATAAATTTAAAGTCAAGTGGACTGCGATAAAGGCTACCAGAAAAAGGCCGGTAATACTCATCAGGAATTTCCGTCCAATTGACGCTGCTAAAAACTTACTCATAGATATTCTATTTATTTTGGTTTAATTCAAAAAAATTAAGACGGCACAAAAGTAGATGAACCGACTTTACTCCCAAAAAGAGAAGGTTTAAATTTAGCTAATTTATATTGTTTCTACGAAGAATTTAATTCTATATTAACGTTTGGATTTCGCTTCTTTGAAAAAATGTGTTTGTCTGTTTTAGTTTTGTTAAATTCTCTTCTCTTATGGTATGACAGGCGGAAAAAATAACCAACCTCAATTTAATTCTTTAAATGCCCTGTTCCACTCTCGTAAAGTAAATTGCGTTGTTAATGCTATTAATTCTGCCGGCTGCGACAAATTATCGATTTCGTGGATTTCAACTTTCCCAAAAGTGCATTGTACTGCTACCGATTTACCGTTATTAAGACGAACAAAACCTTTCATCCGAAAAGCTTTAGGTGACCATTCGTTTAGAAAGTTTTTCAAGCCCTGTTCCGATACTTTTTTTCTGCTTTTTATTACCATAGAATTTACATCAGGACGACTAAGAGACTGTTCTTCTGAAAGATAGAATTTATCAACACTTATATTTCCTAATTCGAAATCAATATGACAATATTTTGTTTCTTTTATTTCTGCAAAAGGATTAATATTTCTGATTTCTCTTTTTAAATTTTCAGAATCATGTTTAAGAAGATCGGTTTTGTTTATAACAACAACGTCTGCCATTCTTAGCTGATGAACGACCCGTTGTTTTTGCAACCCTATTTTTGAAAAATTTGCTCCATCTACAACGCACCAGTTGGAAGCCAGATAAATTTTCTGTGCCAGTGTTCCGGTTGAAAGAACTTCAGTAACAGAAGTGGTGTCGGAAAGCCCTGAGGATTCAATAATAATTACATCCGGTTGGTTATCACTAATAAGTTTTTCTAACGATCGCGTAAATGTTCCCATTAAACAAGAACAGAAAACGGAACCATTTTTAATTTCCAAAAGGTTAAAATTCTTTCCAGTTCTTCGTAATTCTGTTCCGTCAATGTTAGCAGGAGCAAATTCATTCTGAATGACACCAATTTTTATATTATCAGCATATTTTTCGATAATACGTTTTAAAAGCGTAGTTTTTCCGCTACCTAAAAATCCGGAAATAATATGAAAAGGTATTTTTTGCATTTTATTTATCACATACTTTCAATTCTGAAGAAACATTAATCTTTTTCAAAAACGATTACTTCAGGAGAAAACAATTGCATTAATTAATATTGTTTACAGCTTCCCGTACTTTACAGATATGCTCCGGAGTAGTACCACAACAGCCTCCGACAATATTGGCACCTGCCGCAATAATTTTAGGAACAAGGACTGCCATCTCACCGGGCGTTTCCGGGAATACAGTTTCTCCGTCAAGGTACTTTGGCAACCCGGCATTGGCGTGTACCAAAACCGGAATATTTTGATTTGTTTTTCTGATTTCTTCCACAATACCAATCATGTCTGCAATTCCATTTCCACAATTAGCCCCAATTAACTCGGCACCGGCGTCAATTAATGTACTTACCATATCGGTTGGCGAAACCCCCATCATTGAACGAAATTCTCCTCTAAGCGTCTTTTCAAATGTCATGGTGCAAAAAATTTCCAACGAAGTATTTTCCTTTGCCGCCAGAATAGCAAGTTTTGCCTCTTCCAAATCGCTCATTGTTTCAATCATAATAGCATCAACTCCACCAGCTTCCAGTCCTTTTGCCTGTTCTTTAAAAGCTTCATATAATTCTTCTTCAGTAACATCTTCCATTATCAGCATCTTACCGGTTGGCCCAACGGAACCCAACACAAATTTACTACCGGCTGCTTTTCTGCTAATTTGCGCGGCTGCTTTATTTATTTCAAAAACTTTGTTGTCCAGTCCATATTTTTCAAGCTTAAAACGGGTAGCACCAAAACTGTTCGTTTCAATCATATCCGAACCTGCATCGATATAACTTTGTGCAATTTCTAATACTTTGTCTGGATATTTTATATTCCATTCCTCCGGGCATTCACCAGGCTGCAATCCTTTTTGGTGAAGAAATGTTCCCCAGGCTCCATCGGAAACCAATATTTTCCCTTTTTTTATCTCGTGCAATATTCTTCCCATAATTACTGAATTAAATCAGGCAACCAGTGTATTTAAATATTCAACTAAGCCCTGAGGGTCGGGAGAGTATGCATCGGCGCCAATCTTTTGTCTGAAATCTTCATTTACGGGGGCGCCACCTATGGCAATTTTTGCCCACGGAACAGCCTCTTTTATTGATTTAGTAATTCGTTCCATGCTTACCATGGTTGTAGTCAACAAAGCCGAAAGACCAACAATTGCATTTTCATTTTCGAGAAGTGTGGCAACAAACCTGTCGGCTGAAACATCAGTTCCCAGATCAATTACTTTCCAGCCATTACCTTCTACCATCATTGAAACCAGATTCTTTCCGATATCATGTAAATCACCTTCTACTGTCCCAATTATAAATGTACCTTTTTGCTTTACTTCACCGGAGAGGAAATAGGGTTTCAAATGTTCCAGTGCAGTGCTCATAGCCTTGGCTGACATAAGAACCTGCGGAACAAAAACCTTATTTTCCCTGAACTTTATACCTACTTTTTCCATTCCTGGCGTTAATCCCTCAGAAAGAATTTTTTGCGCAGAAATACCTGCATCCAACGCCTGTTTTGTTAATTCATCGGTACCTTCCATTCCTTTCATTTGAGGAGGATAAGGAGCCGTTTTGTTAATTTTCCCAAACTCTATACAGTGAGCAATTTTAGAAAGCAGTTCACTCATTTTCTGGTTTTTTAGGTTTATCTTTTCACAAAAATATTATTAAATATTTGATGAAAAAACTGTTATTTTTCAAATTAATGAATTTATTCCCAGTAAACATATTAACAGAAAATTTATTTCCCAAAAACCTGTGTTTATTTGCAAAGCAGGAGTTAAATTCTAACTTTAGGGCGGAAATCCTAAACTAAATTAAATGTCGACACCGTTTCTTATTTTTATTGTTATCTCCGCCGTTGCGCTTTTGCTTTTAATGGTACTGAAATTAAAAATCAGCGCATTTATTTCACTTTTAATCACCGCTATTTATGTCGGAATTGTTGCCGGGATGCCTTTAACCGGAATAACACAGGCGATTCAGGATGGCATGGCAGGAACCCTCGGGTTTGTTGCGACAGTGGTTGGTTTAGGCGCCATTTTCGGACAGATGCTGGAAAGTTCGGGAGGAGCTGAATCACTAGCGCATTATCTTGTAAAAAAATTTGGAACAGACAGAGCTTCATGGGCCATGGTAATTACCGGATTTATTGTTGCTATTCCTGTGTTTCTCGATGTTGGATTTATTATTTTAGTCCCGATTATTTATGCTCTTTCCCGCGACACAAAGAAATCTCTGCTGTATTATGGCATCCCTCTTCTCGCCGGATTAGCAGTAACACACAGTTTTATTCCGCCAACTCCTGGCCCTGTTGCTGTAGCCGACATAATTAATGTGCAGTTAGGATGGGTAATTTTACTGGGAGTTATTTTAGGATTTCCAACAGCAATAATCGCCGGCCCGCTCTGGGGAAAGTATATTTCAAAGAAACTATATATCGAACCTCCTTCAGAAGTTAATATTCAGCAACAAAAAGATTACGATGAAAATAACCTGCCTTCTTTTAGATTAATAGCAATAATTATAGCCATTCCTTTATTTTTGATTTTAGTTAACACTTTTACGGGTTTGGCAGTCGATAAAGGAGTCGTTGAAAAATCAATACTAACGGATATTCTGGAGTTTATCGGGCACCCGTTTTCAGCATTGATAATTGCAACTTTAATAGCCATTTATTTTCTATGCGTCAGGCGCGGACTGGAAAAACAAAAGATTTTGGATCTCAGTACAAAAGCACTTGGTCCGGCCGGAATTATCATTTTGATTACCGGAGCCGGCGGTGTATTAAAGCAAATCTTGGTCGATAGCGGAATAGGCAAAATTATGGCCGAATCGATGGCCGGGTCGGCATTACCGCCAATTTTACTGGCCTGGTTACTGGCAGCTGTTGTACGGGTAACACAAGGTTCGGCAACTGTAGCTATGATAACCGCGGCCGGAATTATTGCGCCGGTATTAGGCGAATTTGGGCTGAACGACCCAGAACGGGCGTTGGTTGTTTTAGCCATTGCTTCCGGAGCAACATTACTTTCTCATGTTAACGACAGCGGTTTTTGGCTGGTTGGAAAATATTTTGGGATGAACGAAAAACAAACGCTTCAATCGTGGACGGTGATGGAATCAATTATTGCCGTGTGCGGACTGGCATTTACAATGCTGGCCAGTCTTTTCTTTTAAAGGTTAAAAATGAATTTTGAGTTCAAACATTTTAATGAGCTGTCTCTGGAAGAACTATACGGAATACTTCAACTGAGAGCGGAAATTTTTGTGGTTGAACAAGATTGTGTATATAACGATTTAGATGGGTTTGACAAAGATGCAATTCATCAGTTTCTTCTTAAAAATGGAAATGTAATTGCTTATTCAAGATTGTTAAAACCAGGGGCACGATTTTCAGAATATTCCATTGGAAGGGTTATTGTTAAAAGCTCAGAAAGGGGAACCGGCCTCGGCATTCAGATGATGGAAGAGGCAAAATCGTTTATTCTTAATAAATGGAATGCACAAACAATAAAAATCAGCGCACAAAAATACTTACTTCGATTTTACGAAAATCTGGGTTTTAGAGTTGTTACAGAAGAATATCAGGAGGATGGAATTCCTCATTTTGGAATGTTATATAAAAGACAGAAGCTAGTGTCAGGTCAGGAGTGAGATAACGATTAAGACTTCGACTACGCTCAACCTGACTACCCTGATCATGTTGAGCGTAGTCGAAACAGACCTAATATTATTCCCATAAATTTCAAGATTAACTTGACTCTAATCCCACAAATGCTGAAGGGAATGATTAAGCTGAAATGATTTTTTATTGCATTTCGGACAGGTAGCCTTCTGCAGGCGATGAATATTTGTCAGGCGTAACCGGCTTCTGCATTTGTTACATCGGAACTCACTCTTGTGCACAACCTTATCGCTCTCAAAAATAGTAACTTCAACTTTATCAGTTAGTATTTTACAGCGCGGGCATTTATACACTTCAAAGCCGGCTTTAATAAAAAGGTCCTCATGAAGTTCTGAAAGTTTTTTAATTAACTGGTGGGTCTTGTAATGAAAATACCTGTTTTTTTGATTCAAATATGTCTTCACCGGTTGTGAATGAACCAGAAAACCATGCCCGTGATTAAATTCCTCTTCATAACCACAGAAAGTACAACGATATGTATACGAATGCCCCATTCCAGAACAGATTGTATTCAATATACGTATTTCCCTCTGATAATTAATATTTTGAATACGTAATAAATTCACATTTTTTCAACCAAATGGGCAGGGCGTTGTTTAAGATATCAGATCACTAGTGTCCCATTAAAATTGGGACGTTATTAATATTAAACAAATTTGGCTCATTAAGTCTAAAACGTTCTTTGTCATTTTGAAATTTAGTTCTCTTAAAAAGGTCTCGAAGATGAGTTTTATCAGTCAATGATATACTCAAGATTTGCAAAACCTCATAAGTACTTCTGTCAAGATTCATGTCTTCCTGGACAATTGCTACCAAGCAGTAGGTACATATAGCAACGTAAATCTGGATTCGAACAGCATTTTCAGTAGTACCCCAGAATTTCTTGATTTTCAGATGTTGTTTTAGCCATTTAAAGAATAGCTCGACTTGCCAGCGGTTCTTATAAAGTTCAGCAACTTGAAGAGCTGAAATGTGCATTGCATTGGTTAAGAATACAAACTCACGCTTTTGTTCTTCATCCCAATATCTGACCATTCGAAGATGTTCTGGATAATATTGCCTGGGATAAAAACCAGTCAATTCAATCGTTACATCTGAAAGTACGTTCTCGGGCATTCTTCGTTTCCATTTGATTATCTTGTATTGAAGATTCTTTTTTGCTCTGACAACGAAGAAGGCTTCTATCTGGTGAATCCTGTACAACATCTTGAAGTGATTATATGCACGATCAAATATGTAATATGATCCTGATTCATAAGGAATTTTTTTCATTGCCGTAGAGTCGTGTACCGAAGCTTCAGTAATATGAAAGAATGCTGGGATTTGTGTTTCTACATCATATAATGTATGCACTTTGATTCCGCCTTTTTTCTTGCGGAACTTCGCCCACCAGAATACGGAAAGGCACAAGTCAATCGTTGTTGAATCAAAAGCGTAGACATTGCCATCAAGCTTGAAGATGTCAGAAACTCGTTTCTGCCTGGCTTCGTTAACCAGATAGTAAGCATATTCTTCAAAGATGCGACAGTCTCTGTCTTGATTAGCTCTGGCTAAGGATGATTTTGAAACATTCTTGCCTAAACCCAAATGATAAGATTTGGAATGATGAGCATCAATTGCAACAATCAAATCTCTCAGGCTTTCACGATTTGATAATTGCCCGAACATCAGAGCAAGCAATTGATTCCAACAAGTGAAATGCTTCACGTATTTGTCACCGTCATACTTGCGAACGATGTAGTTGAACTTATTCCTATCTAGGAACGATGCTAACTGAGCAAAAACGTATTTATCCTTATGCATTTGCTAATCCGTTAATGAACAGCGAAAATGCAAATTGAAATCCGTTTAACCGAAAAAAGCCTGTAACTGACTAAATTTCAAACATTTCAAAGAACATTATTAGATTTTAATGGGACAGCAATGATATCAGATTAAATATTGAATGCTTAATTAAAAAGAAATACAATGAAAAGATTGGGTTTTACAATGGTAATATTTTTAGGATTTGTGTCTTCAGTTCTTTCCGGTGAATTAAAAGTTGGAGATAAGGCCCCTGATTTCTCGGCAACATCGGTTGACGGTACAAGCTGGGATTTGAAAGACCACGTTGGGGACAAAAATATTGTAGTATATTTTTACCCGGCTGCCATGACCGGTGGATGTACAAAACAAGCCTGTGCTTACCGTGATTTTAGCAGCGATTTAGAATCAGCCGATGCATTGGTTGTTGGTATAAGTGGTGATAATATTGACGGACTAAAAATTTTCAAGACAGCTTATGATTTAAATTTTACCTTGCTTTCCGACTCTTCGGGAGAAATTGCCGGGAAATTTGGTGTCCCGGTAAAAGAAGGCGGCACAATTGAACGCGAAATTGATGGAAAAAATGTTGAGCTCACCCGTGGTGCTACAGCCAACCGATGGACATTTATTATCGATAAAAGCGGCAAGGTAGTATATAAAGATGAAGATGTAGACGCAAGCGGCGATCCGCAGGAGGTTCTAAACTTTCTCAAAAAGGATGCTGAATAACCGGAAATATACATTTTTATCCATACTCTTCCCCTGATAGTTACAAATCAGAATCTGCATCGTTAAGTTCTTCGAGTAAATCTCCGGGAAGTTTTTTGGTTGCTTTTGCTCCCAGTTTTCTAATATTTTCAGCTCTGCGAACCAGATTCCCACTACCTATGTGTAATTTATTCATGGCCTGATCGTATGTCTTCCGTGTGGTTTCCAAATTTTTACCCATATTTTCCATGTCCGCTATAAAACCTACAAATTTATCATATAAAGCGCCTCCCTGGCGGGCAATTTCCAATGCATTGCGATTTTGGTTTTCCTGTTGCCAAATAGAAGCAATTGTACGAAGGGTAGCCAGCAAAGTTGACGGACTTACCAGCACCACTTTCTGATCCCAGGCAAAGGAAAATAATTCCTGATCTTCCTGAATTGCCACACTAAACGAAGCTTCAATGGGAATAAAGAGCAACACAAAATCAGGCGAATTTAAACTCTTCGCGGCTTGGTAATGTTTTTCACTCAATCCTTTAATATGAGTTTTTATACTAAGAAGATGCTCTTTTATAAATTTCTGTCGCTCCTCTTCGGTACGTGAATTCACAGCCCTTTCATAAGCAATCAGAGATACTTTTGAGTCGATAATGATATGTTTATTGTCTGGCAGGTTAATAACAACATCAGGTTGCAGGCGCCTTCCGTCATCAGAAGTGTCACTGAACTGTTTCTGATATCCCTGCGGGCCTTCGTTTAATCCCGAGCGCTCAAGGATTCGTTCAAGAACAACTTCACCCCAATTCCCCTGCTTCTTTACATCGCCTTTTAATGCTTTGGTAAGATTGCTGGCTTCCTCACTGATCCGGGTATTTAATTCGTGCAATTTTTTTAATTCTGCACGTAAATCAGTTTGATCCTTCAACCCTTTTTGGTAAGTATCTTCCACTTTTTTCTCAAAAAGGAATATTTTTTCTTTTAACGGATTTAAAACATCACTGATATTTTTCTGGTTGGCAAGTGTGAATTTCTCGCTGTTCTTTTCCAGAATTTTGTTCGCAATATTTTCAAATTCGGTGGTAAATTTTTTCTGAATCTCTTCCAATTCCACCTTTTGTTCCCTGAGTTTTTTTTCCTGGTTTAAATATTGAACTTTAGCATTCTCCAGGCTTACATTTAATTGTGTATTTTCTTCGCGTTTTTTTATTAAATCAGCTTTCCATTCTTCTGCCTCTGTTTTCAACAACATGTAGCGTTCCTCCCAAACCAGACTTTGTTTCTCAGCCGCAAACTTTTGTTCCTCAGTCTGTTTTCTTTTATTTTGAAATTCAAGCTGAATTCCGGCTAATTTTTTTTGAGATAATGAATTGAAATATAAAAATGCGATAACGAATCCTAAAAAAAGTCCTGAAAAAAGATAAATAAATTCCATGTATATTTCTTTTAAAGGCATAAAAAAACTGGTACAATTTAACCAAAACGCACCAGTTTTAAACTATTTTCTTAAAATGGAATTACCACTTATAAACAATCGAATTGATATTCATTCCTGCCCCAACAGAACAAAAAATGGTGTGATCTCCCGGGTTCACCTGCTGTCCTTCCATTTTTCCTTTTAAGATCAAATCAAGCAAAGTCGGGACAGTACCTGTTGATGAGTTTCCCAGTTTACGAATACTCATTGGCATAATTCCTTCCGGAATATGTTTTTCGCGATACAATTTAAAAACACCATTCAAAATCACTTCATCCATTTTTTCATTTGCCTGATGAATAAAAACTCTTTTAATATCGCTTAAATCGAGCCCGGCCTTTTCAATACTTTCGCGCACTACTCCCGGAACAGTATTGATAGCATAAATATATAATTTGTGGCCGGCCATTTTTATAAACAGTTCATTCCCTTCAAAGTCAGGGTTATTGGATGGACCAAGTGTGAGTAAGTTTGCATAACTGGCCGAATCGGAACGACTGGCGTGCGAGAGAATTCCAATGGGTTCGTCGCTTTCAACAGCTTCAACAATTGTAGCCCCGGCTCCATCTGCATAAATCATTGAATCGCGGTCGTGCGGGTCAGAAATTCGTGAAAGTACATCAGCACCTACCACAACTCCACGTTTCATAAATCCACTTTTAATGTAAGCATCAGCAACTATCATTCCCTGCGTCCAGCCAGGACAACCTGAAATAACATCGTGTGCAATACATGAAGGATTTTTAATATGGAGCTTCATTTTAACCTTGTTGGCCAGTGCCGGAAGTATATCTGTTCTTACATTTCCTTCAAGAATATCACCAAAATTATGAGCGACAATAATGAATTCAAGGCTTTCTTCACTAATACCTGCTGTTTCACACGCATCTTGTATAGCCAGAACTGCAATATCAGAGGTTAGTTGATCTTCCGCAACATAACGTCTTTCTTCAATATTGGTAATCTCCTTAAATTTCTGGATGATTTCTTCATTCGGCTTCTCAAGCAGTTTCTTCGATGAAGTATCGTAAAATTTATTGTTTAAAAAATGACTATTCTTTATGATACGTGGGGGAAGATAACTTCCTGTCCCAATAATTCTGGTATAAGTTTTTTTTGTCATAATATCCTTCTTCAACGTTGCCTTACGCTAGTTCCTTATATTTCTTTAATTCAAAAGTTTCACCGTCAAAAACTCCGTAAGAATAATTATTGATCCAGTCGCCCAGCAATATAAAACGCGTATTGTTTTCCATTTTTATATTTACCAGTTGATGACGATGCCCAAAGATAAAATAATCTGTGGACTCCTTTTGTAAAAATCTTTCTGCGAATTTATACATTTCATCATTCTTAACCTTAAATTCTTCTTCTAATCCCATTTTGGAAAGCCTGCTTGATTTCGACCATTTGTGTGCGAGAGCAAGCGCAAAGTTAGGGTGAATACGGGAAAAAAGCCATTGCAACGTTTTGTTTGTAAATATTTTTTTTAGAATGAAATATCCTCTGTCGGTAGCATCCAGGCCATCGCCATGGGCCAGAAAAAATTTTTTCCCTTCTATTTTAGTAATAAACTCATTTCGGTGAAGAATAACTCCTGTCTCCTCCGGCAGGTAATCAAAAACCCAAACATCATGGTTGCCTGTAAAAAAATGAACAGGTATTCCACGGTCGGTTAAATCGGCAATCCTACCTAAAACTCTTGTAAATCCTCGCGGAACAACTTTATTGTATTCATACCAGAAATCAAAGATATCGCCCAGAAGATACAGTTCCGAAACATCATCCTTTATTTCATCGAGCCAATTGACAAACCGCAGTTCACGTTCGCGATTATTTTTTAGTGCTGGTGCCCCTAAATGGACATCAGAAATAAAATATATTTTCCCTTTTTCCGGCAATCTTATATATTTTGTAAACCTACTCTGCTTCGCAGGTTATTTATTTAAAATTTTCGAGAGTGCACGATCCAGATCCGGGCCTTTCAGGTTCTGGGCTAACACAGTTCCGTCCTTATCAAGTAAATAGTTGTATGGAACAGATTTTATGTTGTAGGTTTGCGCTGCCACACGCGAGCCTTTCATGTCGCCAACATTTATCCAGTTCAGATTATCTTTATCAATGGCATCCACCCATTCAATTCGGTTACTATCAAGACTTACCATATAAATTTCGAAGCCTTTATTTTTATATTTTCTATAAGCTTCAACCAAAACCGGATTTAAAATACGTGAAGCCCGATCTTCTGCCGCCCAGAATTGCACCAGAACTACTTTTCCTCGAAGTGAGGAGAGTGCGATTTCTTTCCCGTTAGGATTTGGCAAAACAATGTCCGGACTGTTTTGTCCGTTTTCCTGAATAAACCGTTGCATTTTCCGGTTTTCTTCATTCTTTAGAATTTCTAAAGTATTTCCGTAAAGTGCCTTCACATGCACTGAATTCGGATAAATTGAATTTAATGCCGAAGCAGCCACACGCATGGTTTGTAAGTCGTTTATTACAAAATTTTGTTGATCGAACTTCTGGTATAAAGCCAAAATACTGGCCATAGAAAACGGATTGTCCATTACAAATTTTGTAGAAAAATCAACCTGTTCCTGTATTGTTTTATTATACTCTTCATCCCATTTTTCTTTCAGACTTTTATAGTCCTGATTTCCAGCATACATATCGTTTAAAGATCGAAGTGAATCGAGTTTTTCAAGTGTTTGGTTCAGATGAACAGTTAAATTTTTTACTAAAGCAGAACCGGGCGAACCTTCCACATTATACTGATATGAGAAATTGGCATAATCGGCTTCTACCGTCACCTGTTCAGCGGAATCGATCAAAAGTGTAATGTGTTTTCCTGGATTCATTTTTAATAGATAGTATGTTGGAAAACCGGTTTGACTTTCAAATTTAAATTTTCCGTTTTTTTCAATTTTCATTGAGTCAATCAATCTTGTTCCCGAAACCAGCAATTCTTCAAGGTAAATTGTTTTGTCTTCAGCGTGGGTAATATTTCCGCTAACAACAAATTCGTTGCTTTTTTTACAACTGTTAAAAACCATGGCTGCGAGAATAATAACTACTAAAAATCTGAAAATCTTCATACTGTACAAATTAAAGCCCGTAAAATTAACATTTTCCGGTATATCAAAAATAACATTTGAAGAAAATAATATATTTTAAAGTTTTCTACTTTAATTCCTGTTTTTTATTCCATTTTTGCATTCGTTTCGTAAAAAAAGTTTATGTTCGCCGGTATTCAATTGTAAAAAGGTGAAAACATACAATAATCTTTTCGATTTTAAAGCGAAGAATCCGGTAGTTACAATCGGAACTTTTGATGGAGTGCACCTTGGGCATAGGATTGTTATTGAGCGGTTAAAAAAATATGCTAAAAGATATGGAGGAGAAACCGTTATATTTACATTTTATCCGCACCCGCGACTGGTGACAAAACCCGATGAAAAGAATTTGCGGTTACTCACCACCCTTGAAGAAAAAAAACAACTTTTTGCCAACCTGGGAATTGACCATTTGATTATTTATCCTTTTACAAAAGAATTCTCGGAGCTCACTTACACCGAATTTGTAAAACAAATTTTGGTCGATAAAATAAAGACTCACTGTCTGGTAGTAGGTTATGATCATAAATTTGGAAAAAACAGGGAAGGCGGGTTTGAGTATCTGAAAGAGTGCGCACAACAATATGATTTCAAAATCAAAAAACTTGAACCTTTGTTGTTAAATGATATCCATGTAAGTTCTACAAAAATAAGAGCAGCATTGCAAGCTGGCGATATAAAAACAGCAAACCAATACCTGGGATACGAATTCACATTGCATGGAACCGTCGTTGAAGGAAGACATTTGGGCAGACAAATAGGTTTTCCAACTGCAAATATTGAGTCGTCCGATATTCACAAGCTTATTCCTGGTTACGGGGTTTATGCAGTAAAAACAATTATGGAAGGCATTGAGCGTTTTGGCATGCTGAATATTGGAACACGGCCAACATTTAACCAAAATGCTGATAACCGTAGTATTGAAGTAAATATTTTCGATTTTAACGATGATATCTACAAAAAGGAAATTACGCTTGTTTTTGTAGGCAAAATTAGGGAAGAGCAGAAATTCCCGGGAGTAGAGGCGCTGGTAGAGCAACTGAAAAAGGACAAAATAGCCGCTATGAATATTCTTTCAACAAAAAATTCTTAATTCTTTACCAATTCACACGATATTGGCAAATGATCCGACATTCGAAAATCGTAGGTTTTAAAATTATAGGATTGAAAACCGTTGCTGTGAAAAATATTATCGATGCGGAAGGAAGGCAGTTTGCCTATATATGTTCGGCCAATTCCTTTTCCTGAACTAACAAAAGCATCCTTTAAATTTCCGCGCAATTTTTGATATGAAAAAGAAACAGGAGTATCATTAAAATCTCCGCAAACCAGCACTGGATATGGTGAGGTATCTATATATTTCCGGATTTCGCGTACCTGTGCAGCACGCAACTGAAATGCTAGTTTAAATTTAGAACCAATCTCGCGCACTTCTCGAATATTTTCCTCTTCAGTAAAATTAGGTGAATCGATTACCGTATACCGGGTTGGATCAATCTGGTATGATTGCAAATGAACATTGAAAATACGAACTGTATCTTTTCCAATCAAAACATCGGTATAAATACTCATGTTTGTCGAGTTTGTAAATCTTATTTCCCCCATATTTATAATCGGATAACGTGTCATGGTAATCGAACCAAATGAGGTACTCGACCTTGCAAACTGATAATGATGTATTGTGCCTAATTGCTCTACAGTATTATGTAAATTAAAAATGTTATTTCTTCGCAGCCTGGCTTCCTGCAAACAAATGATATCGGCATTTTGCTCTTTCAGAAAATCCACAATTTTATCTGCCGTTTCTTTTCGATTATCTCCATTCCCTTTAAAATATTGTACGTTATATGATAAAACTTTAATATCTCCGCGTTCAATATTTTTCCCTCTTAACTGTACATAGCGTGAAACAAACCCCCATCCGATTAAAATAGCAACTACGGAAATAAACATGTACTTTGGTTTTAGCAACAACCATAAAACAATAAAAAAAATATTTGCTGTTAAAATAATTGGATATGCCAGCCCAAAAAATGAAGGAATCCACCACTTATCGGGAGGGGTATAAATAGAAATATATGAAATTAAAAGACAAATAACGACTAAAACGTTTATGCCTAACAATATGTATCGGAGTGTTTTCTTCACTTCTAATAACTGTCTTCGCTTTGAATGCAAGATATGAAAATCCGTCCATTTTTTGAAAGATTGTTTGCCTAGTTATTAACAATAATGAAAGAAAGTAAAGCTATCGTTGGCAGCACAGCATTCGCTCTTTGTTGTTAAGATCCCTTTTTATTGTTATTTTTTTGAACCCCAGGCCAGATAGAAGTCTTATCATTTCTTTGCCAAGACTTTCATTGATTTCGAAAAATAAAAAGCCATTATTCTGAAGATATTTTAAGGCAAATTTGGAGATTTCTCTGTAAAAAATTAACGGATCAGAATCGGAAACAAAAAGAGCTGTTGCCGGTTCAAATTCCAGAACATTGGGTTGCATCTTTTCTTTTTCAAGTTCACGAACATAGGGCGGATTACTAACTATAACATCAAAATTTTCCCATTTCCGGTGTCTCCACTTCAAAATATCACTTTCAATGAAATTAACCTGCAGGCGATTTTTCTGTGCATTTCCATGGGCTGTTTCCAAAGCCTTCACCGAGAAATCAACAGCATTTACTTCAGCTGCCGGTAGTTCTTTTTGTAATGCGAGGGCAATACATCCACTACCTGTGCCAATATCCAGAATTGCCGGCGATTTTAACCAATTGGTCTCCAATATCCACTGTACCAGCTCTTCTGTTTCCTGGCGCGGAATTAAAACCGATGGGTTAACGTTTAACCGGAGTCCATAGAATTCGGTTTCGCCTAAAATATACTGAATTGGTTCAAACATTTTCAATCGTATCACAATCCTTTCAATTGTTTCTTTTTCGGCGTGACTTAGTATCTTATCGCGAGTTGTGATAAACTGAGTATAACTAAAACCGCAAACATGCTCAAAGATAATTCGGATGAAAGCTTTGATCTCCTCCGATGGATATAACCCATTTAATTCTTTTTCGATATATTGAATAACCGGCTGCATTGTGTTACTTTTGACCCGACAAAGTTAAGTTTTCTTGCTAAATGAATACCGATAAAAAATACATGACCCGCGCGCTGGAACTGGCATGTCTGGGAGGTGCTGATGTAGCGCCAAATCCAATGGTCGGTTGTGTAATTGTTTTTGAGGGAAAAATTATAGGCGAAGGATTTCATAAAAAATATGGCGGACCACATGCAGAGGTTAACGCCATTAATTCAGTAAAAGATCAGGAACTTCTAAAACAAAGTACACTTTATGTAACTCTTGAACCCTGCGCACATTTTGGATTAACTCCACCCTGTTCCGATCTAATAGTAGCCAAACAAATCCCCAAGGTGGTAATTGGGACCATAGATCCTTTTGCCAAAGTTGCAGGGAAAGGAATAGAAAAGTTAAAAAAGAACGGTATTGAAGTAGAAGTAGGTATGCTGGAAACGGAATGCCGCTCACTGAACAAACGTTTTTTTACATTCCATGAAAAAAAACGGCCGTTTGTAATATTAAAATGGGCACAAACACAGGATGGATTTATCGATATTGCCCGCCCGCCTGAAGAATTTGGCGAACCAACATGGATTACCGGTGACCTGGCACTGCGGCTGGTACACAAAATCCGTTCAGAAGAAGGTGCAATTTTAGTAGGACGAAAAACAGCCGAAAAAGATAATCCTTCATTAACAGTAAGGCACTGGTGTGGTAAAAATCCATTGAGAGCAGTAGTAGACAACCAGTTACAACTACCCAAAACATTACATCTTTTTAATCAGGCAGAAAAGACACTGGTATTTAACTCTATAACAAACGCTGATGACAACAATTTAGTTTTTGTTAAACTATCCGACTTTCAAGATCGAATCCCTCAAATTCTGGATTACCTGTATTCACAAAATATTTTATCGGTTATAGTAGAAGGTGGACGCCAGTTCCTGGATTCATTTATTGCTTCCAATTTATGGGATGAAGCACATGTTTTTATTGGAGCGAAATTCTTTTTCAACGGAGTCAGAGCACCACAGATTAGCGGAGGCAGGATAACCGCAACCGAACAACTAGATAACGACCGGCTATTTGTTTTTAAAAATACCACTAAAACCGGGCTACATCAGGACTGTTAGGCATTATTGTTATTTTAAGCACATTTTCAACATACTGAAAATAATAGAAGAGTTTGTGATTCAATTCAAATCCATAATCTTCCGAAGGATCATAACCAACAATCGGTTCAAAAAATGAACTCTTCCCCGGCGTTACGGCATTTAAATTCCATGCTGAAACATACTGTCTGTTCCACGATTCATAGTATTGCTGAGAACGGTACTGCGAAGGGTTATCGTGCAAAAGATACCAGGTTTCAAATTTGGTATCAAAAGTTTCCAAATCGTATTCCACACTGTCTTCCGCCATCTCTTCTTTTTCAACTTTTGGCACATGCGTTATCTTTTTCTGCGACGAACAGGCCACAATAAAAACTATTATTCCTAATAAAAAATATATCCTTTTCATCCTTCTCATTTTTAATTCACAACAATATTTGATACGAATTCCATACCAAAATTGTTTTTTCATATTAAATTTATTGAATTTTATTTCGTTAATTTTTTGAAAAATAGGCAATGAGTCCGTGGAGTGAATTTTGGCAGATTTTCTCGTTAGTTTTTCTTTTGTCGGCAATTCCGGTTGCCATAATGATTGTTTTAGAAAAACGCTCACCTTTTAAAACAGCTGCATGGATTCTCGTTCTTATTTTACTTCCCGTTTTTGGGGTTATTTTTTACCTCATTTTTGGGCAGGAGTACCGCAAAAGAAAATTATTCTCTCGTTCAGGAATAAAAAGCCTCGGAAAAATCAGGAAACTCTCAAACAAGCAATTACGCGAGATAGACCAGATACATTTAAAGCTCAACCCTAAAATACTGGAGAAAGAAAATATTATTCGTTTGTTGCTGAATAATTCGAATGCCTTGCTAACGATAGGGAATAAGCTAAAAATATTAAACGGAGGAGAACAAACCTTTGATGCCATTTTTGAGGCTATTAAAAATGCAAAACATCATATTCATTTGGAGTATTATATTTTTTCGGATGATAAAATCGGCAGGCGCTTGAAAGATTTACTAATTGCCAAAAGCAGACAGGGCATAGAAGTGAGAATTATTATTGATGATGTAGGAAGTTGGGGGCTGGGCAATAAAAATATTGATGAATTCAGAAGAAATGGTGTGGAAATATACCCTTTTATGGAAGTTCGTTTTCCACGGCTGACCTCGCAGGTAAATTTTAGAAACCACAGAAAAATAGTTATTGTTGATGGAGAAATTGGTTTTACCGGAGGGATAAACGTTGCCGATCGTTACATTGATGGAATAAAAAAAATAGGCCCGTGGCGCGATACTCATTTACAACTGGAAGGAGATGCCGTGGCATGCCTGCAAGTAGTTTTTGCAGCCGACTGGTATTTTGTAATCAATGAAAATCTGAACGGGCGTAAATATTTTCTGCCTTTTTCGGACGCTCCCGGAACCGCCGTTCAAATTTCGGCCAGTGGACCTGACTCTGACTGGGAGAATATCGGACAGGCATTTTTTGCTGCCATTTCCAATGCACGAAAAAGGGTTTACATTGTTACACCATACTTAATGCCTCCGCCCAATATTGTTTCTGCATTAAAAACGGTTGCACTTAGCGGTGTAGATGTTCGTATTATAATCCCTCAAAAGTCAGATGCTGTTATTCCGCGGTGGTGCTCTTTTTCATATGTAGAGGAACTCATGGAGGCCTGTGTCCGTATTTTTTTCTATCAAAGCGGATTTATCCACAGTAAATATATTATTGTCGACGATGTTTTTTCGAGTGTGGGAACTACTAATCTCGATTTTCGGAGCCTGGAAACCAACTTCGAAGTAAATGCTTTTATTTACGATGAAGAATTTACAAGGCAACTGGAAGAAACATTTACCACCGA
Source organism: uncultured Draconibacterium sp. (assembly GCA_963677235.2). Taxonomy (GTDB): domain Bacteria; phylum Bacteroidota; class Bacteroidia; order Bacteroidales; family Prolixibacteraceae; genus Draconibacterium. The sequence goes on from CAXXPP010000003.1 coordinate 467,495, forward strand.
CCTGCAAAATAGCCGGGAAATAACCATTAAGGAATGGCAGCAACGTCCATGGCACAAAAAATTTAGAGAATCGCTGGCACACATTTTTAGCCCAATGTTATAAGGAATCAATAAATTTTTATCCTGAAATAGAAGTGAATCTTTATCGGGGACAAACAAAGAGTTGGGATTTTAAATGCAGCAGGGATTGTGCCACGAGATTAAATGAGTTTTTCTATTTTTGTTTTCCTGAAAATAAATTCAAAAAAATGCGAAAAATGAAGAAATGGTTCATTATTGCTGGTGTCATAATTCCTTTTTTAGGGCCGGCACAAAGTATTAATCAACAAGATTTGGCCAAAATCCGTTCTGGTTTTGTAAAAGATAATTATACTGAAGCGATGGGAAATGCCCTGTCGTCGAACCCCATAACGGATCTGGCCTGGAGCCGCGAAAACGAAGGGACTTCCGACCATTATTTTACTTACCGGGTAGACGTAAAAGGAATTACCAATCAAAAAAGCTCAGGACGATGCTGGTTGTTTACTTCACTAAATGTGTTCCGGCCAATGGCAATAACGCATTTTAATGTACCAGCTTTTGAGTTCTCTGAAAACTACCTGTATTTCTGGGATTTGTTTGAAAAGGCAAATCTCTTTCTGAACAATATTGTTAACACCGCTGATAAGCCAATTGACGATGAAAAAGTACGCTGGTATTTCAGATCGCCGGTTGACGATGGCGGACAATGGATAAATTTTGTTAATCTGGCAAATAAATATGGGATGGTTCCACGAGAAGCCATGGAAGAAACTTATTCGAGTGAAAATACAAGCTGGATGACCAAATTATTAAACCGCAAGTTACGCGAACAGGCTCTTACTTTAAGAGATATGAGAAATAACAGCAAAAGTGATGCAGAGATTACCGATAAAAAAATTGAGATGATGGGGATTATCTACCGCATGCTGGTACTTAACCTCGGCGAGCCTCCAACAGAATTCAGTTACCGCTATAAAGACAAAGACGGAAAGCTTTCAACTGCACAAACATACACGCCACAATCCTTTATGAAAGAAGTTCTTGGCGATATTCAGTTAAACGACTATGTGATGCTGATGAACGACCCTTCCCGCCCATATTGGAAACACTATGAAATTGAGAATTACCGGAATGTACAGGAAGGTGAAAACTGGCATTATGTAAATCTCCCGAACGATGTAATTAAACAATTTTGTATTGAATCGATAAAAAACAATGAGGCGCTTTATGCTTCATGCGATGTTGGCAAACAATTACGAAGGGATTTTGGCGTGCTCGACGTGGATAATTTTAATTATGAAGCAGTTTATAATATTCCTTTCAGTATGAATAAAGCTGAACGCATAAAAACCAGCGACAGCGGTTCTACACATGGAATGGCATTAATTGCTGTTGAAGTAGATAAAAATGAAAAGCCGGTAAAATGGCAATTTGAAAATAGCTGGGGAGAAACTGCCGGCGAAAAAGGATACTTAACATTCACCGATCGCTGGTTTGATGAATACATGTTCAGAATTGTTGTACATAAAAAATACATCAGCGACAAAGTGCTAAAAACTTACGGAGAAAAAGCAGAAATGCTACCACCATGGGATCCGATGTTCTAAGCTTTATCGAAAAACAATACATGAGGCCGTTGTAATCAACGGCTTTTTGTTTTCATCCAATTTAATCTCAATTACTTTTATCGTTAACAACAATAAACTGCTTTCCCTATGCAAAGAAAGAGGCTGTTATGGAATCTGTACAAATAAACACTTATTAGACATGGACAAGACGAACATTTTGACAGTCGAAAACTCTCCCACAGCATTATTCTGCTCCCTGAACTAAAACTATCTCCCCATTATAAACTACTCTCTCTATTCAATAAAATACCTTCCCAAAGCCGGGGAAAAATAAACTTATAGGGAAGTTACTTCCTTAAAAACTCATGTAGTAACCTTGTGCAATTCCTATAAAAAAAAGACTGAATAAATATTAAGTCAGTTATGTTAATTTTATCGAATTATATTTATTTTTAGAAAGTTAAAAACCAAAGAAACAATGAAATACTGACTGCTAATTCAACATCATTTTATTATAACGAATAGGCTCCGTAACAAAATTATCAGGATACAAGTTGTTGAAACGACAGAAATATACACGCATGTTTGAACCTGAGAATTGATAAATTAATTAATCCTTTAGGGGAAAATGAGCTATAAATGAAAAGTATAATTTATAATACTATTTTATATGAGAACAACACATTATTATAACGCATAAAGAAATAATGTGCATAAATGGATCATTCCAAATACGTTGTATGCCAACATAGAAAACCAATACAAACCAAAATGAAAATCACAAAGGAATTAGGGCAAAAGTTCGTAAACCTTTTCGACAATTTGACTAATGCCGATTCAAATTGGAACAGAAAGTATAACTTTTACTTAATTTTTGGACAGACTGACGAAAACAAGTCACCGTGGAAAGCAGATATCTGGAAATCGGATTTTGAACCTTATTTTGATTTGTTAATAAAACAAACCGAAAATTTTAGAGATATAGGGATAAAAGCTATAAAATACAAAACGGAAAAAAGAATTTATAAAAAGACTAACAAAGAATTTATAACCCATTCAGACATAAAACTTGGTCGGCTAAAATGGGATGAAAAATCACACGAAAAATGGACTATAGCTAATAACATTGAAAATTACTTTCTCCGCTTTGAACTTTGGAAACCTAATTGGACAATTTGTGAGAAACAGCAAACACCACCAGATATTTATATCACAATTTCTAATGAAAGAGACTTTAAGAACAAACGCGACGTTAAATTTGGATATTTCATAGTAGTTGCAATTGCAAAGAATTTAAAAACTGATCCTAATCCAATTCTGAGTGAGTTATCTGAAAAAATAAACTCAAAAGCTACAATATTACAAACAAGAAGATGGAACAAACCCGAAAATGCAGGAAATTGGACTTTTGCAAATTGGATTCAAGACACTTTTAGTAACGGAATTTATAAAGGGCAAAATTTACATAATTTCAACTTTGAAGAATTAGAATTTGAACCAATATTTCAAGTGATATATAGACAAAAATAAAATGCAGAACGCACAATAATAAAAAAACAGATTAAAATGAAAACAATTAATCTTTTCTTCTTTGCAGTACTGATCCTTATATCCTGCAACCACAATAATAATAATCAGGAAAATAAAAAAACAGTTATCACCGGACATGTTGATAATTTTGATAAAATCCCCCAAAATAGTTTTATTGAAATTGGAATACCAGATTTATTAGCAGGCCAAAAAAGAATCTCTCAACCAATAAATAAAAATGGTCAATTCAGATTTGAATTTGATATTCAAGAACCTACTGATTTCAATTTGATTTATAGTGGACTTTTAACTTATTATATTTTCCCCGGAGATAGTATAAACTTTCAAATAAACAGTAATTGCCTGAATAGCAAGACAAATACATATGCAGAAGAATCCAATTTTTATATACTAACCGGAACTTCAGAAAAAATGAATTCTGATGTATCAAAGTTTATGACTATATATCGTGATTCATTGTTGAACTGGCAAGAAAACTCAGATTCTGTAAAAAAAATGGATGCACTAGATTTTTTAATGTTTAAAAATAACCAGTTCAAAAAAATTCAAACATCATTAGAAATTTTTAATAATTCAGAGAATACATGCCAGGAATTTCAGGAATGGGCTAGAAATTTTACAAAATATGATTTCTGGACTAATTTAATGGAATATCGTTGGGCTCATGCAATGGCTATCAATGAAAATCCGACTTTGTATGTAACTCAAATGCCAAGCGAATATTTCAATTTCCTCAATAAATTGGAAAATCGTAGAGGAAATGAACTCAAAAGTTCAACTTATCTGAATTTTCTGCACGAATATGCTATGTATATTGACCAATTAGTTCCCCTTGATTCTCAGAAATTTTACTTGACTAATATGACAGATGAATTTGAAAAAGGAGCAAACTACTTTCTTCGTTATTACAATCGGGTTGAAAATGGGTTTCTTAAAGATGTTTTAATCTCAAAATTCTATTATAGAATGCTAGATGCCAAATATTATCCTCGACTTAAAAACATTTTTTATATCAATTTGATTGCCGATAATGAACTACATGACAAAATCCAACAGAAATATGACAATGAGAAAAGTCTATATGAAACACCTCAATTTTCAGAGGGAACCAAACTACTTGAATTAAAAAACGAAAACGATTTCTTACGGGCACTAATAAAAGATTATCCGAACAAAGTTATTTATCTTGATTTTTGGGCCCCTTGGTGCAGCCCGTGCATGAGTGAGATGCCATATTCCGAAAAAATAAAAAAACACTTTCAAGACAAAGATGTAGCTTTTGTCTATTTAGCAAGTCAATGTGAAGAAAGTGCCTGGAAAACTACAATTGCGGAATATAAAATTGATGGTGAGCATTATTTTCTATCGGATAAACAATTTGCTCAATTAAGCGAAATCTTTAAAACTACAGGAATTCCGCATTACGCGTTGATTAACAAAGAAGGAAAAATTGTTAATCTAAACGCTCCACGACCAAGTAGTGGCAATGAATTAATTAGTTTGATAGATGCGAATTTAAATTAAATAAAATCCGATAGATAACTGTGTGCCCAAATTCAAAAAAGAATATTTCGCAAATCGATTCAACCAAATATGAAAACAAAACCACGGAATTGATGTCTGAAAACAAGATAAATTAAAAACGGTTGTTATTGCGTTTGCTCCTGATTCCCCAGATAATAAAAACTATTAGCAAAACTATTACCAGAAAAATCATTATCCGCAGGAAATACATGGGCACCGTAATTTTATATGTCTTTATTTGTTTTCCAAAAGTATAAATATTTTAAACAAAGTGTTGTATCCCGGAAACTTTCCTCTAGACAGATTAATCATACAAAAAAAATACCAACCGGAGTATATGTTTTGTCGCAACATTTTTTAGTATAACCCCGGCAAATATTATCTTTGAAAAGCACCAGAGGAAAAGAGGTTATTTTTCTCCAACTATTATAGCCAGCTATGATGCCACTACTCATTGTTTTTACCGCCGTAGTATTTCTTCTTGTCCTGATTACCGTTGTTAAAATCAATGCATTTATTTCCTTTACACTGGTTTGCATTTATGTGGGGCTTGCGATGCAACTCCCGATTGAAATCATTGTAGAAGCAATAAAAAAAGGGATGGGAGATACGCTTGGCCTGCTTGTTTTAATCCTTGGCTTTGGGTCGATGCTGGGAAAAATTGTTGCCGACAGTGGTGCTGCACAAAAAATCACCCAAACGCTGATTGCCGCATTCGGGCTAAAAAAAATTCATTGGGCATTAATGCTAACCGGGCTGATTGTGGGAATTCCCATGTTTTATTCCGTAGGTTTTGTAATTCTTATTCCCATTGTTTTTACAGTAGCGGCTTCAACCGGATTACCTTTAATTTTTGTAGGATTGCCTATGCTTGCCTCTTTATCGGTTACTCATGGATACCTACCACCCCACCCCGCTCCTACGGCCATTGCTGCAATGTTTGGCGCCGATATGGGGAAAACCATCTTTTACGGATTCCTGGTTGCTATTCCCGCCATCATTATTGCCGGTCCTGTTCTTTCTCCTCGTTTCAAGAAAATAAAAGCCACTCCGCTCAAAGAATTCACGGCACAAAATATTTTGGAAGAAAGCAAATTGCCCTCAACATTCATCAGCATTTTAACAGCATTAATGCCTGTAATATTAATCGGCTTATCCGGGTTAATCGATAGTTTCATCAATGAAACGTCAGCTCTTTACCCTTTTATAAAAGGAATTGGAGATCCGGTAATTGCCATGCTTCTTTCGGTTCTGTTCGCGATTTACATGCTGGCGTTGCGGAGAGGGAAAAAGATGAAAGAAGTAATGGATAATCTGGTTGGGGCGATTTCGAGCATTGCCATGATTCTGTTAATCCTGGCTGGCGCCGGTGGCTTAAAAGAAGTACTGGTAATCAGCGGAATCAGCGACTATATGGGAGATTTACTCAGACACTCTGGAATGTCGCCATTAATTCTGGCATGGCTGATTGCCGCCGTAATCCGCGTTTCAGTTGGGTCGGCCACAGTTGCCGGCATGACAGCCGCCGGAATTGTTTTGCCCCTTGTTTCCATGCCTGGGGCTTCACCTGAATTAATGGTTTTGGCAATCGGTTCAGGAAGTCTGATGCTTTCTCACGTCAACGATGGAGGTTTTTGGATGTTCAAAGAATACTTCAATATTTCAGTAAAAGAAACTTTTTTAACCTGGACAGTAATGGAAACAACCATATCAATTGTTGGCTTACTTATAATTTTATTGTTGAATAATTTTATTTAAAAATCATGAATATTATCGAAGAAAAAATCAAAGTATTGGGACTGGAACTTCCGCCTGCGCCGCCCCTCGGCGGAATATATTATCCTGTGGTAATAACAGGCAATCAATTATATGTATCGGGGCAGGGACCGCTAAAAAGTGACGGAACCCTGATAAAAGGGAAAGTTGGCAAAGATCTTACTTTAGAAGAAGGACAAATGGCTGCAAGGCAGGTAGGGCTCACAATGCTCGCCACCATTAAAGCACAAATCGGCGATTTAAATAAAATCAAACGCCTGATAAAAACCCTCGGAATGGTAAACTGTTACCCGGAGTTTGAGCAACATCCGCAAACCATTAACGGATTTAGCCAGTTTATGGTAGATATTTTTGGCGAAAAGAACGGGAAAGGCGCCCGTAGCGCGGTTGGAATGTCACTCCCCGGAAATATTGCCGTTGAAGTGGAATGTATTTTTGAATTAAAGGAAGAATAGAAAAATTATTTGAATGTATAATTAAAACTCCCCCTGATTACAACTTCATCATAATCGCCCCTCTTTTTGAAAAAAGAGGGAGTGAGGGAGAGTTAAAGATTAAACTTGTAACAAAAAACGGTAATAGTCAGAACTATGTGGTACAAAATAAAGAATGAAGTGGAAGTTTTCACGCCGTCTCTTTTGATATTTCCTGACCGGATACAGGAGAACATCCGACGGATGATCAAAATTGCAGGTAATTCATCGCGGCTACGACCGCATGTAAAAACCCACAAAATGGCCGAAGTCGTTCAGCTTCAGGCACAACAAAATATTACCAAATTTAAATGTGCCACACTTACCGAAATGGAAATGACTGCTGCTAATGGCGGGACTGACATTCTGCTTGCTTATCCTCTGCTTGGGCCAGATATAAAAAAATACTTCAGCATTCTAAAAAAATATACACATGTAAAATTCTCAGTGCTTGTTGACCATCAAAAATCAATGACAGATCTTACGAACGAGGCGCAGGAACAACAACAAATTATAAATGTTTTTATTGATATTGACAACGGGATGCATCGCACCGGAATTCAGCCAGAGCCGGCTTTTCAGCTTACTCTGCTTATTTTAGAAAATCCGTGGCTCAATTTAGCCGGACTACATATTTATGACGGACATATTCATGCTTCCGATTTGAAATCCCGTGAAGAACAATGCAATAAAGATTTTGAAACAGTTGACAGACTGCTCCTAAAACTAAAAAATAATGATATTAAAATCGAAGAATTAGCCTGTGGCGGAACATTTACATTCCCCATTCATGCAAAACACAAAAACCGTACACTTTGCCCGGGCACCCCAATTTTGTGGGATGCAGGGTATGAAAAAAACATTCCGGATCTTGAATTTTTAACTGCTGCTGTTTTGGCAGGTCGGGTAATCAGCAAACCAAATGGAAATGTATGTTTCGATTTAGGACACAAAGCCGTGGCTTCCGAAATGCCTCATCCCCGCATGAAATTTTTGGATATTCATGTCAACAACATTGAAAATCAAAGCGAAGAACACCTGGTAATATCAACACCGGAGGCTGAAAAATTAATCCCCGGTAGTTTTGTGTACGCCATTCCTGTTCATATTTGCCCAACAGTTGCCTTGCATGAACAGGTATATGTAATTGAAAACCAAAAAGCAGTAAAAACCTGGCAAGTAATTGCCAGAAAAAGAACTTTCAATTTTTAAATGTTATGAACGATTCAACTGACAATAAAATACTATGTTTTGATGCGCATCTGGATATTTCGATGAATGCGATGGAATGGAACCGCGATCAGCGCTGGACCGTACAGCAAATTCGTGATAGCGAAAAAGGAATGACGGATAAACCGGATCGCGGACGAAACACCGTTTCTTTTCCTGCATTGCGGAAAGGGAAAGTGGGATTGCTGGTAGCCACACAGATCAGCCGTGTGGTAAAACCCGGCAGCCCAATTCCCGGATGGTTTTCACAAGAACAGGCATGGGCACAAACACAAGGACAGTTGCAATGGTACCGCACCATGGAAGAAGCTGGAGAGATGAAACAAATTATGGATGGAAAATCGCTGGAAGAAAGCTTGAAACTGTGGAAAACTCCGGATGAAAAAAACCCCATCTGCTACCTTTTAAGTTTAGAGGGCGCTGATTCTATTATTTCTATGGAACACCTGCTTCGTGCTTACAACTACGGTTTGCGGGCTATCGGCCCTGCTCATTACGGTCCAGGAATTTATGCCAACGGAACAGATTCAACAGGCCGTTTAAAAAAGAAAGGTGTGGAATTACTTCAAACCATGGAGAAACTGAATATGATTTTGGATGCTACACACCTCAACGACGATGCATTTTGGCATGCCATGGAAATATACAATGGCCCGGTTTGGGCAAGCCATAACAATTGTCGGAAATTTGTAAATCACAACCGTCAGTTTTCCGACGAAATGATTTTGGAACTGGTGCAACGCAAAGCAATAATCGGGATTGCACTCGATGCATGGATGATGGTTCCTAACTGGGTTCGTGGAGAATCGACACCCAAAACACGAAATGTAACCCTGGAAATAATGGCCAACAACATAGACCATGTTTGTCAGCTGGCAGGTAATTCTTTACACGTTGGCATAGGTAGCGATTTAGACGGAGCTTTTGGAACAGAACAATGTCCGTACGATATAGATACCATTGCCGACATTCAAAAATTGCCTGGAATACTGAGAAGCCGTGGCTACAAATCAGATGATATTAATAACATTATGCACGGGAATTTCATCCGGTTTTTAAAAAACTATTTTAAAGGAAAACAGTTACTTGTTTAAATCCTTTTCTTAAAGATTTAAGCTTTATGAATCCATCTTCCAATAACAACGAATTAAAAACACTCTATGTTTCAAGCCGAAAAGAGTGGAGAAAATGGCTGGAAAGTAATTTCGACAAAGAGAAATCCATATGGCTGATATATCCTCATAAAAATTCCGGAAAGCCGAGAATCGTATATAACGATGCTGTTGAAGAAGCGCTTTGTTTTGGCTGGATCGACAGCACTATAAAAACGTATGATGAAAACAGTAGCATGCAGCGTTTTACTCCGCGAAATCCCAAAAGCAGTTTTTCGCAACCAAACAAGGAGAGAATAAAATGGTTACTTAAAAATAACCAGCTTCACACAACAATAATGGAAAAAGGCAAAGAAATCGGGAATGAAGAATTTATTTTCCCTGAAGATATTCTGGAAGCACTGCAATCGGATAAGAAAGTATGGAGAAACTACACCAAATTTTCGGATGCCTACAAAAGAATCCGTGTCGCATATATTGATAATGCAAGAAAATACCCGGAAGAATTTGAAAAACGGCTACAAAACTTTATAAAAAAAACAAAGGCAAACAAACAAATCGGGTTTGGAGGAATTGAAAAGTACTTCTAGTTTTTTTGAAAAGTAAAAAGATGAATCAAATCCGCGGATACTTTTAATCTTCCTGTAACACATCAGCGCGTCTGCCAAGTTTTCTTTTAAAATTTCAACTTTTCATTGTACTTTTGTGGCTTCTTTTTTTAATGATAATTAGTTGAATAAGATTCATATGGAAATTCCAAGCAAATATACACCGGCGCAGGTGGAAAAAAAATGGTACAAATACTGGATGGACAACAAATTTTTTCATTCAGAACCGGATGAACGCGAGCCTTATACCATTGTAATCCCACCACCTAATGTAACCGGAGTTTTACACATGGGGCACATGCTTAATAATACCATTCAGGATATTTTGGTGCGCCGTGCACGAATGACCGGTAAAAATGCATGTTGGGTACCGGGAACTGACCATGCATCAATCGCCACCGAAGCAAAAGTGGTGAATAAATTACGTGCCGAGGGAATTGATAAGTATGATCTTTCTCGTGACGAATTCCTGAAACATGCATGGGACTGGACAGAAAAACATGGCGGCATAATTCTGGAACAGCTGAAGAAACTCGGTGCTTCCTGCGACTGGGATCGCACTGCATTTACAATGGATGAAGCCCGCAGCGAATCGGTAATTAAAGTTTTTGTTGACTTGTTTAACAAAGGTTTAATTTACCGTGGTGTACGAATGGTAAACTGGGACCCGGCTGCAAAAACTGCATTGTCCGACGAAGAAGTAATTTATAAGGAAATGCAGGGAAAACTGTATTACCTAAACTACCAAATAGAAGGCGAAGAGGGATTTGTAACAATTGCAACAACGCGCCCAGAAACTATTTTGGGCGACACAGCCGTTTGTGTGAACCCTAACGATGAACGTTTCAACCATTTGAAAGGGAAACGTGTATTAGTACCGCTTCTTAACCGTTCCATTCCGATTATCGAAGATGAATATGTTGACATGGAATTTGGGACCGGATGTTTGAAAATTACACCTGCTCACGATATTAACGACTATGAAATAGGGTTAAAATACAACTTGCCTTCAATCGATATTTTTAATGATAACGGAACACTAAATGAAAAAGCCGAATTGTTTATTGGTGAAGACCGTTTTGATGTTCGCAAAAAAATAGTCCCGGAGCTGGAGGAAGCAGGAAACCTAGTAAAAATTGAAGATTACACAAACAAAGTAGGATTTTCTGAACGTACGGATGTAATTATCGAGCCAAAACTTTCTGCTCAGTGGTTTCTGAAAATGGATGAGCTGGTAAAACCGGCATTGGAAAATGTAATGAATGATACGATTAAGTTTCATCCGTCAAAATTCAAAAATATTTACAATCACTGGATGACAAACATCAAAGACTGGTGCATTAGCCGCCAGTTGTGGTGGGGACACCAAATTCCGGTGTATTATTTACCCGATGGCACTTTTGTTTGCGCAGAAACTACAGAACAGGCTCTAGAATTAGCGAAAGAAAAATCGGGAAACAAAAATTTGAGCGCTTCCGATTTAAAACAAGATGAAGATGCTTTGGATACCTGGTTTTCCAGCTGGTTATGGCCAATTTCAGTCTTCGACGGAATTCGTCAACCTGAAAACACAGAAATAAACTACTACTATCCCACATCGGATTTGGTAACAGCGCCAGACATTATTTTCTTTTGGGTAGCCAGAATGATTATTGCAGGCTATGAATACCGCAACGAACTTCCTTATAAAAATGTATATTTCACCGGAATGGTGCGCGATGCACAACGCCGGAAAATGTCAAAATCGCTCGGAAATTCACCTGACCCGCTTGACCTGATTGCCAAATACGGAGCCGATGGAGTAAGGGTTGGTATGTTGTTATGTTCGCCTGCCGGTGGCGACTTACTCTTTGATGAAGGACTCCCGCAACAAGGCGCTGGCTTTGCTACTAAAATCTGGAATGCCTTCCGTTTGGTGAAAAACTGGGAAGTTTCTGAAAAAATAGAGCAACCTGAACATTCAAAACTGGCCATCGCTTGGTTCCGAAATAAACTTGCCGAAGTAATTGGAATATTAAATAACCAATTCAACCAATTCAGAATCTCAGAAGCATTAATGACAGTTTACACCACCGTTCGCGACGAGTTTTCGGGCTGGTTGTTAGAAGTTGTGAAACCGGCCTACCAGCAACCAATCGATGCTAAAACATATAGCGAAGTAACTGACTTATTTGACCAAATGTTACGGTTAATGCACCCGTTTACTCCGTTTATCACTGAAGAAATCTGGCAATTACTGTCAGAAAGGAAAGAGGGTGAAAGTATTATGGTAAGCCAGTTACCAAAAGCTGAAAGTTACGATACCAATTTGTTAGCTTCTTTTGAAAATGTGAAGGAGGCGATTTCAGGAATCAGAAAAATAAGAACTGATAAAAACATTCCCAATAAAGAAACCGTTGAATTGAGAATACAAAAAGGAGACAAAGGTTTCGAGCACGAATTTAACAGTGTGATTGTAAAAATGGCCAACCTATCAGCTCTGGAAATGGTAGATGAAGAAGTTACTGGTGCCGCCTCTTTCCGTGTAAAATCAACCAATTTTTATATTCCTCTGGAAGGACTTATAGATATAGAGGAAGAACTGAAAAAACTGGAGGAGGAATTAAAATACACTAAAGGATTTCTGAATTCGGTAATGAAAAAACTAAGCAATGAACGTTTTGTAAACAATGCTCCGGAAGCAGTGGTGGCCAAAGAAAAAGCAAAACAGGCCGATGCCGAAGCAAAAATAAAAGTACTTGAAGAACGTATTGCAGGGATGAAATAGACAAATTATTTACCGAGTTAAAAAGAGATGCTTTATTTGGTACTAAATGTTGTTAAAAAGGTCGTTAAATTATGTTATTTAGATGATTTTCCCCATGGAATACAATACTTTTAGTTTTGTTTTTCATATATGTTCAAATTCAAAAACATTGTAGTACTTATCTTTTTAGTGTTTGCGGAAACAGTTTGGGGACAGGATAAACTAAGGGAAGATCCAATCTTCATTCGGATACATGCTAAAATTATTAGTGAAGCTGACAGTTCCGCCATCCCCTATGCCAATATTATTAACAACCGTACCCACAACGGAACGACTACAAATGCTGAAGGTTTATTTTCTCTGGAAATGCTAAACATCGATAGCCTGATTGTTTCATCGGTAGGATTTCAAAAAACAATTTTAAAAGTGCCGAAAAATTATATGGGCAACAGCATATTAGTCTTTGCGTTAAAACCGGCAAATTATAATTTGGGAGAAATACAGGTGAAAGGAGATAAACAAAAAGTGGATCTCGGATTGGAAACAGGTAGCCCCATCGATATCCCGATTGAACTACGCGGCGATGCATTCAATGAAAAGCCCACTGTATTTAAAGCATTAAAAAGCCCGGCTTCGTTTCTTCAATACAAGTTAAGTAAAAAAGAAAAGGAGAAAAGGAATGTAAGGAAAGCCTTGATCGAAGAAGCAAATTGGGAAGAACTTTCTACACACTATAATAAAGATATGGTAATGAAAGTCACCGGATTAAACCAAGCTTATGCAGACACTTTCATGGTCTGGTTCAACTCACAAAACGTACTTTCACATACATCCAGTGAATACCAAATCAAAACGTCAATTTCACAATACTTTCCAAAATTCAAAAAGAAATATGGTTTGAAATAACGTCACCAGACTTTGAACCAACTGAATACACCTTAAATGTTGTTAAAAATGCCGTTAAAATATGTTATCTTTCAGGCCTTCTAAAACCAATTAAATACTTTTGGAACTGGTTTTTGAGTGGCTATGAGAATATTAAGCAAAACTATATTTCTATTTCTGCTGGCTATTTCGTATAACAGTTTTTGCCAGGATGATGTTATCGTTGACCCAATGCTCATACGATTGCAGGCTAAAATTATTAGTTCGGGCGATAGTTCTGCCATTCCTTATGCTAATATCATTAACAACCGTACTCACAGCGGGACAATTACAAATGCAGAAGGTTTTTTTTCACTCGAAATGTTAAATATTGATAGTTTAATTGTATCGTCGGTCGGATACCAGAAAGCTATTTTGAAAGTACCCTATAATTACAACGGCAACAACACATTAGTTTTTATGCTAAACCCTATGAATTATAATCTGGGAGAGGTACAGGTGAAAGGAGATAAACAAAAAGTGGATCTCGGGCTGGAAACCGGCAAACCAACCGATATCCCTGTTGAACTTCGAGGTGATGCGTTTAATGAAAAACCGCCTGTTTTAGCAGCTCTTTTTAGTCCGATTTCATTCTGGCAATATCATCTAAGCAAACGCGAAAAGCAAAAAAGAGAAGTAAGAAAAGCGATGGCCCTTGAAAAACATTGGGAAATGCACTCCCAAAATTATAATAAGGATATGGTTATGTTTTTAACCGGGATGAGTGAACCACAAGCTGACTCGTTTATGGTTTGGTTTAATTCCCAGGATATTCTTCCGTATACTTCAACAGAATACCAAGTACGGGCTTCTATTTTGGAATACTTCGAAATTTACAAAAAAGAAGGCAGGTTGAAATAAAAGAACATCATCCCGCTCCCCCTTAACGAATTACAATCCAATTACTTTCTTCGTCCGCATTTCACTTTAATACTTCCATCTAAATGAATTTGGGTTTCCGTGGCCTCATCTTCAAATTTTTCCGTTGAATAATGATTTCCAATCTTTGAAAGAGATTGGAAATTTACCTATCGTTGTGAATACAATCAGAAGTAAAAGTATTTTTTAATCGTTACCGGGAAGTTGGAGCTGGTATTAAAAATTACCGTCCCAGTTCCTTTTTCAGCAATTTAACATTGTTCTCCAAACGGGTAATTGCCTCCTCTTTCTCCTTAATTTGTGCCTTTAAATCCGTTGTCTCCGATTTTACTTTTTCAAGCTGACTTTGCAAATCGGTAACTTTATTATCTTTGGTTTTCACTTGTCCTTCCAATACATCGATTTTTTCTGCCAATTGGCGTTTGTCAAAACTATACTGATCCACAAGTTGCGTTTTAGCATCCAGCTGACTTTCCATTTGGGCAATTCTGGATTCAAGCGTGCGAATGGATTTATCTTTGTTTTCGATAGCAGTTGTTAATCGCTGTTTTTCAAAGTCGAGATTAAAGCTGGTTTGTTCAAGTGATTCATTTTGCGTATTCAATTTTTCATTTAAAACAAAAACTTCACTATTTAACGAATCAATATACTGGTCTTTCATTGCATTGCTCTGCATCAATTCATTTTTCATGGCTTCGAAATCTGCAATTAATGCTTCAATCCGCTGGGCCCGTGCATTAGTTTCCTCAGTTAACTGCCTCACCTGCTCCTCTGCTTTTAGCCGACCATCCTGCATTTCAAGAAATTTCTTTTTAGACACACAGGAACTCATAAAAATAATAATGAATAAAATTGACAGTATTAAATATTTCTTTAACATATTTTTTGTTTTTGTTTTAACAAAGATATAAATAATAATCCCCTAATAGAACGTTATATAAGTGTGGTTGGTATTTATTTATTACTTTTAATTAAAAAAGGAAAATGAGAAAAACAATTATAATTATAACGCTGTTTTTTAGTACATGGTTCGTTTCTGCCCAAGAGGGTTCAAAAGTAGTTGAAACAATTAAAGGAAAAGTAATTAATGAAGCAACCAACGAAGCAATAATATACACCAATATTGGGTTGGAAGGAACACTTTACGGAACAGCAAGTAATTCGGAGGGGGACTTTGAATTAAAAATTCCGGAAGAACTGGCTTCTAAAAATATTTATTTTTCGGCTGTCGGATTCAAAAACAAAACATTCCCTGTTACCGATCTTTTTGGAAAAGAATTTAGCATTATTAAGCTTGAATTGCAGTCTTACGATATTGGAAATATAAATGTTGCAGCCCAGTCAAAAGTTTTAATTCGGATTCTCCGTATGGCAGCCGAAAACACGCCTTACAATTTTATTGGCGGGCCATTTAATCTAATTTGCAGTTACGAAGACAACAAAACTACAGATCAAACTACACAAACAACGCAAAAGGCAAGAGTAACTATCTATGATAAAACAGGTTATACCCAGCCATCGAAACTTGATGCATTTCAATCGGTTAAATATGAGGTAAAAAAAGATAAAGAATATAAAGAGGATTACCGATTCTCGACCGGTACCAATAACATAAATGAACTACTTGAATTTGATTGGGTTCGTACAGGAGCATCGGTTTTAAATTCGAACCTTCTTTCCAACTTTAAACTGTCGCTGGAAGAAGAACCTGTTATTGACGGAGATGAATGTTGGGTGATTG
Source organism: uncultured Draconibacterium sp. (assembly GCA_963677235.2). Taxonomy (GTDB): domain Bacteria; phylum Bacteroidota; class Bacteroidia; order Bacteroidales; family Prolixibacteraceae; genus Draconibacterium. The sequence continues at coordinate 483,648 of CAXXPP010000003.1, forward strand.
CATTTAAGCAAACCGTTCCTACTTTAGCAGGTTCAGGCGATTTCTACGCTACGTCTTTTGAAGGAAAAATTACAATTGAAAAAGATGACTACTCTGTCAAAAAAATTGAGGGAAATATCAAATCGAAGCAAAATAGCTTACAGGGACGATCGCTGGCTGTGAGCAATTCCAGCATAAATGTAAAAAAGAATGTTTCATATCAATTTCTGGTAAATTATGCCAATTTAAAGCCGGAAGTCATTCAGGTGGAAAAGAAATATGAAATGAATGAGGCCCAAATTGAAGAGAAGATTAGTTTGAAAGTTGATCAGGTTCAAACAACCAATGTAACAGCGTTGCAAAACCGAGACTATTTTTCAGGAAAATAAATATGGAGTCTAAAAGTTCCGGTGCCTTCATTCTGAATTTATTTTAAAATCAGAATAAGCTAAAAATTAGCATATAAATTCAAAAGAGATAAAGCAGACTTTGAAGGCAGTCTATTTTATCTTTGGCTAAAATAAGATTAATCTTCTTTGAACAGCTCGTCTTCAGTTACCTTCTTCACAAGCATGCTGTCTTTGAGTGATTTATTTATTGCATTGTATGGTGCGACAACCACCTCATCTCCGGCTGAAACTCCTTCCAGTATTTCAATGCTGTTGTTATCCTGAATACCTGTTTTTACTTCTACTTTCCGTACCATGCCATCTTTATATACAAAAACAACCGCCTGTTTTTCTTCACGTTCGACAATATTTTCTTCATCATTTTCTGAAGAAGAAGAAGATTCAACCTCCTCTTTCACTTCCTCTGTTCCCCCACCTTCTTTTTTCACACGCGTAGTTACAGCCGAAATAGGAACCGAAATTACATTGTTACGTGTTTCGGTCTGGATATCAACTGTTGCCGACATCCCCGGACGAAAAGGATACAGATTCCCTGAAACTGAATCAATAAGATCAGAGTAAGAATCAGCCAATAAGAATACTTTCACATCGAAATTTGTCACCTGGTCGGTTGAAGTGCCTTCTGTACTTGCCGAATTGGCAATTTCTGTAACGAGGCCCTTAAATTTACGCTGCAGGTAAGCGTCAACTTCAACCAATGTGGTATCATTTTTCGCAACTTTTACAATATCATTTTCATTTACTTCTACTTCAACTTCCATTCTGTCAAGGTTGGCAACAATCATCATTTCGGTACCAGCATACATATTGGTCCCCACAACACGCTCCCCCTTTTCAACATTTAAAGCTGAAATTGTTCCTGAAATTGGTGCATAAATTTTTGTTTTTGTCAACTGCTCTTCGGCTTCAGAAACCGATGCTTCAGCACTTTTCACTGAGAATTCCGCTGCTCTTACTTCTGCCTGGGCAACTTTATATGACGCTTCTGCCGATTCATATTCCGATACGGGAATTGCGCCACCATCATACAATTGTTTGGCCCGTTTAAAAGCTGTTCCTCGCTCTATTTCCTGGGCCTCTGCTTGTGCCAATCGTGCTTTTGAAGAATTTAACGATGCTTCGGCGCGGTTTAAAGCAGAAACATAAATATCGGGTTTAATAACACACAGTAAATCGCCAGCTTTCACTCCATCTCCTTCTTCCACATACAATTCGACAATTTCCCCTGCAACATCGGGACTGATTTTTACTTCAGTTTCCGGTTGTATTTTTCCATTGGCCGTAATTAATTCGGTTATTGTTTTACTTTCAACAGTTTCAGTAGCAACACTAATGCTGTATTCCTGACCGAACCAACCGGCTTTTTTCCCCACAACCAAAACCACAATTGCAATAACAACAAGCGCAAGCGCAAATGGAAGTATCTTTTTCTGATTCATAATTGTCGATGTTTTGTTTTATATGTCAACCAAGATGGGTTAAAATTACAACTAATTGTTCTTGATGCTGAAATAATTTTCAAATTATGACGAATTACTGTTTCACAAGCATTCTTGCGGTTAGCCTGCTATGTTGCTCCAGGTAAATATCTTTTTCTTTTACCATCCAGTCCAATACCTCTTCAGTGTAATGCCGGATTGTAATTAATGTAAGATCTGTATTATACCTGATAGTATAAAACGGGTTTAGCTCCGGAAAAATCTCCTGTAAATCAGTTTCCGGCGCGTCAATCACAAGGTTCAGATCGATTGCCGATTGCTGCATTAGCGTAACTTTTACATGGTTTTCCAATAGGAAGTTTACTACGCGTTCGATATCTGCGATACTTATAAACGAAAAATCTTTGGGCGAAAGCGTAATAAGTACCAGATTTTCCTTCAGGATAAAAATTGGTGGCAACTCTATTTTATGATCAATTTTATGAATCACTGTTCCCGGATCTTCCGGTACCAAAAATGATTTCACATACAGTGATATTCCCTTATTATGAAGAGGTTTCATTGTTTTCGGATGAATAATCTGTGCGCCCGAATGTGTCATTTCCACTGCCTCGCGGTACGACAGTTCATTAATTTTCACTGCACCATCCATCTTTTTGGGATCTGCACTCAATACGCCGGGCACATCTTTCCAAAACGAAACGCTTTCAGCATTTAAAACATTACCAAGAATTGCTGCTGTAAAGTCCGAACCTTCGCGCCCCAGCGAGGTTGTCAGATTCGTAATTGTTGAACCAATAAACCCCTGAGTAACATACAGTTTATGACCATTAAACCTAAAAGTATCCTGAACCAATTCCTCTGTCCATACCCAATCGATGGAAGCATCACGAAAATTATCGTCAGTGCGAAGGCATGCACGAATATCAATCCATTGGTTTTTTAATCCGATATAATTCAGATAGTCGCTAATGATTTGTGTAGAAACCAGTTCCCCATAACAAATAATCTGGTCGTACTCAAAATCATAATCAAGTGAAGGTGCCTTTTTTATTTTGGCTTCAAGGTCTGAAAACAAGAGTGCAACCGATTCAGGAATTCCATTTCCGTCAAAAAGATCATTCATTATTTCTTTATGATAATCTTTAAATTGCTCAAATATCGGGTGTTTTTTTTCTTCTTTACTAAAATAGGCCCTCACCAGTGTTTCCAGCAAGTTGGTTGTTTTTCCCATAGCCGAAACTACCACTACCAGATTCTCATCGTAATTACCTATAATGCGAGCTACATTTTTAACCGCCTCTGCGTTTTTAACAGAAGCGCCTCCGAATTTAAATATCTTCATTTCACGTTACTTTACGCTGTACTGGGAATATTCCCACTCTAAAAACCAAATGTGTAAAATAATATTTTTCGGCAAAACTAAAGAAATATTATTATCATCTCTGCATTTTAAAACAAACAGGGTATCCAATAAAAAATTCGTTAAATTAGTTGCCTGTCTTGTTGCAAATTAGAATTGACATTCCATCGATTGTTAAATTTGAGAACCTTAAGAAAATATCAGGACAAAGATTGGGACATCCCAAATCGTTTCAAAAAAAAAAAAGGGATTTCGCTAAAATTTGCTGATATAATAAATGCCGAAGAATTAGGAGCTGACCTGATTAGTTTTACTTAAAATCAAAATAGAATGAAAAAACTGCTGCTGTTTCTTATTATTATTGTTGCTATTTCAGCACAAGCTCAAATTCAAAAGAATAACAAAAGTATTTTGACCATTGAGAAAATTATGCAAGATCCTGACCATTGGATTGGCACATTGCCCGAACAAATTTCGTGGGATAAAAACAGTTCAAAAATATATTTTAGCTGGAATCCGGAAATGGACACGCTTTCCTCTCTTTATTCTTACAATCTGAAAAGTAAAGAAACAGAAAAAGTATCGCTGAAAGAAAAACAAAGTTTACCTGGAAGATTTTCAGAATACAATGCAGATAAAACAAAAAAAGCTGAAATTAGAAATAGAAATCTTTTTCTTTTGGATTTAAAAAAAGGTAGCGAAAAGCAACTGACCAACTGGTTGCAACATATTTCTGAACCGAAATTTGTACTTGGCGATTCACAAATTTCTTTTTTGCTTGACCAAAACCTCTTTTTAATAAATCCCGAAACCGGAGTTATAAAACAAATAACTAACTTCTCTCCAGGGAAAGAAAAGCCTGAAAGAAAAAGCCAGGGACAAGATAAATGGTTGGAAGATCAACAGATGGAGCTGTTTGACGTATTAAAGGAAAGAGATGCAATAAACAAAGCCAGTGAAAAGCAGCGCGAAAAAGAAGAAATTCAGGAGCCGTTAAAAATATACCTGGGAAAAAGCAGATTAAGAGCTGCTTCGCTGAGCCCCTCCGGACAATATGTCATTTATACCACTTTTGAAATGCCCGAAGACCAAAAATCGACTTCAGTTACTCATTTTGTAACTGAATCGGGTTATACAGAAGAACATGATGCACGGGCAAAAGTGGGGAGTAAGCAGGCAAATACAGAGATGGGAATTTTTGACGTAAAAAATAACAAAACTATCAAAATCAAAACAGAAGACATTCCCGGATTAAAAGACTTACCTGATTATATGAAAGATTATCCGGACAAAATGCCCAAAGACGATTCTGAAATCAAAGACCGTGAAGTTAATTTATTAGGGGCGGTTTGGAATCCAGAAAAAGATAAAGCGATAGTTGTTGCACTTTCGCAAGACCATAAAGACCGCTGGGTTTTACTTCTTGAACCAGCAACAGGGAAACTGGATTTACTCGATCGGCAGCGTGACGAAGCCTGGATTGGCGGCCCTGGAATTGAAAGCTGGGGATATTCAGGCGGCAGTATCGGGTGGATGCCGGACGGAAAATCAGTTTGGTTTCAATCTGAAGAAAGTGGCTACTCTCATTTATATACAGTAAACACGGAAACAAAGGAAAAGAAAGCATTAACATCAGGAAAATTTGAAGTATCTGAAGCTTTTATTTCAAAAGACAAAAAATATTTCTATTTCATCGCCAATAAAGTCCATCCCGGAGTTATGCATTTTTACCGGATGCCGGTGTGGGGAGGAGAGCTGACTCAGATTACGTCTATGGAAGGAAACAACGAAGTTACTCTCTCACCCGACGAGAAATACCTGGCCATCCGGTATTCATTTGCCAACAAACCCTGGGAGTTGTATATCCAGGAGAATAAAACCGGAGCAGAAGCAATTCAGATAACACACTCAACTACCGAAAAATTTAATGCATACCCATGGCGGATTCCGGAGTTTATTACAATTAAGGCTGAAGACGGCGCGGAAATTTATGCCCGGTTATATCGCCCACAAACCCCTGAAAAGAATGGGCCTGCAGTTGTTTTTGTTCATGGCGCCGGATATTTGCAAAATGCACATAAATGGTGGAGCAGCTATTTTCGGGAATATATGTTCCATAATTTCCTGGTTGATAACGGATATACTGTTTTAGACATGGATTACCGTGGAAGTGCCGGCTACGGACGCGACTGGCGCACCGGCATTTATCGCCACATGGGGGGCAAAGATCTCAGCGACCAGGTTGATGGCGCCAAAATGCTTGTGGAAGAATATGGTGTTTCTCCTCGTAAAATTGGAATTTACGGTGGTTCGTATGGCGGATTTATTACATTAATGGCAATGTTTACCGAACCGGAGTTTTTTGCTGCCGGTGCCGGGTTACGCTCGGTTACCGACTGGGCACATTACAACCACGGATACACAGCCAATATTTTGAACACACCGGTAGAAGATAGTATTGCTTTCAGACAAAGTTCCCCCATTTATTTTGCCGACGGATTGGAGGGTGCACTGTTAATGTGCCATGGAATGGTGGATAATAATGTAGAATTCCAGGATATTATAAGATTGACACAGCGACTTATTGAACTTGGAAAAGAGAATTGGGAACTAGCTGTTTATCCGGTTGAATCACATGGCTTTGTGGAACCGACGAGTTGGACCGACGAGTACAAACGTATTTTTAAACTTTTTGAAGAAAATCTAAAATAAACAAACCAAGAAGAAATTAAAGATGTGGAGATCAATAATTTAAAACAATAGACCTTCTCATCTTCCTTAAATTATTCTAAAATTATACAACATTCAAATCTTTAAAATTCATTTATGTATATTATAAATGTAATTTCGCCGCCTCTAAAACAGACAAGTATTGAAAAATAATTTGAAAATCATAAACATAATCCCCCTCATTATTTTTTGCCTGTTTATCTATTTTCCCGGACAGATTATTCAAACTATACAAAAAGGGAGTTCACCGGATCCCAATGAATTCACTAAAAATACAGCACTCACAACTGATATTTCAAAAGAAATCCATTTCTTTATTGAAGAAGAAGTAGATGAAACAGATAAAATTCTACATAAACGGAGTGGAACAACACTTTTAAGAAAAAAGATTAATAAAACTTTTTCATCTGCAAAATATACAAGTAATGAAGTCTCGCCGGTTATTATACTTCTTCAGCAAACCAATTTACCACCACCGGTTTTGGGAATTACTTAAGGGAATACCATTTCTTTATGAAAAAATTTTTATCTGATAAAACCTAAATAGATAATTTGTTTGTTTATTAAATTACGGATTATTTCAAACCGTTGAATTTTTACAGGAATGTTTAAGGCAAAAATAAATCCTTCCCTTATAATCCACTTCCTTTCAATCGTTATCGCTTTTGAAAGTTTATTTATGTTTCTGGCAGTTATTATTTCATTAATTTACCATGAAACAATAACACAAAAACTGCTTCTGGCCTCGTTATTTACCTTTGTTTTGGGCATTATTCTGAATATCCTGACAAAAGAACAACGACGTAGCGAACCATCACGAAAAGAAAGTTTCTTTATTGTAAGCATTAGTTGGTTTATGCTGGGATTAATTGGAACTATCCCATACCTTGTTACCAGTTCAATCCCCAATTTCGCAAATGCTTTTTTTGAATCTATTTCCGGATTTACAACGACAGGGTCATCGATTCTTGCCGACATAGAATCGCTTCCTAAAAGCATTTTGTTTTGGAGAGCCGAAACACACTGGATTGGTGGTATGGGAATTATTGTTCTGGTGGTTGCGGTTATGCCATTTCTGAATATTAACGGAATTTATCTTTTCTATTCCGAAACTTCGAGTGTTACGGATGAAAAGATATCAACTAAAATCCGATACGCAGCGCGAAACATGTGGCTGGTTTATATCGGATTAACTTTTATTGAAGTAATTTTTCTGTTAATTGGTAAAATGTCGTTTTTTGATAGTGTGTGCCACTCTTTTGCTACTGTTGCCACTGGTGGTTTCTCTACAAAAAATGACAGTGTTGCCGGATTTTCCCCTTATATACAATATGTAATAACATTATTCATGTTACTATCGGGAATTAATTTTTCGTTGCATGTTATTTTATTAAAAGGAAGATTCAAAACAGTAATAAAAAACGAGGAGCTTCGCTTATATATTTTTATAATTTTTGTAGTAGCTGCGACCATAACAGGTTTGCTTTATTTCAAACAAAATTTCGATCTGGAAAGGGCTTTTCGTGATTCAATCTTCCAGGTAGTTTCAATTATAACTGCTACAGGCTTTGCCACAGCCGATTACCTCAAATGGCCCGAACAGGCAACTCTGCTAATTGCATTGTTAATGTTAATTGGAGCTTCGTCGGGTTCAACCGGTGGAGGTGTAAAAGTTATCAGGCATTTAATTTCGCTGAAAAAGATCAGGCATTCATTTAAATCGCTGATAAAACCCAACGTTGTGAATGTAATCCGTTATAATGGGAGTGCAGTTCAATCTGAATACATCTCTGGTGTACTCGCATTTATAATTTTGTATTATCTTATTCTGGCAGCAAGCACACTGATTATGATGTCGTTTGGGCAAGATGCAGCCACATCATTTGGTGCATCGGCAACTTGTATGGGAGGTATCGGGCCAGGTTTTGGAACTGTTGGCCCTGTCAGCAACTTTTTGCATTTACCTGATGGTGCAAAATATTTCCTGACTCTTTTAATGGTTATCGGAAGGCTCGAAATTTACTCTGTTCTTATAATATTCACCCGCACTTTCTGGAGATTATAAACTAATCCTCAGAAGGTTGAATTACAAATTTATTGCGTTTCGAAATACCTTTTGCCCAGTAAACAAACGGAGTATCAGCAGCTGCTACAATCCATTTCAAAAAATAAGTAGTAATAAATATCTCCAACAGAACACCAGTTTCATATACGCCGTAAAAAGCAACAACAACAAAAACAATGCTATCGATTAATTGTGAAACCATTGTACTAAGGTTATTTCTCACCCAAATCTGGTTATCTTTCGGAAACCTTTTTCTCCAAAAATGATAGGCCCAAACATCGTGGCGTTGAGATAAAAGATAAGCTGCCAAACTGGCTATGGCAATTCGGGGCATTAATTTGAAAATTGTGTTTGTCGCTTCGTGAGTTACAGTGGCAAATTCATCACCTTCCAGAGGGATAAAAACCAAAGCAAGGTTCATTAACAATGTCATTGAAATAAGACTGAAGAAACCAATCCATACGGCCTTCTTCGCCTCTTCTTTCCCATAATTCTCGGAAAGAATATCGGTAACAAGAAAAGATGTAGCATACACAATGTTTCCCAAAGTTGCCACCAGTCCAAACAATTTTACAGTTTGAATTACCTGAATATTTGCAACAATAACCGAAATAGGAATCCACATAATCAATCCCCATTTTCCAAAAAATTTATACGCAAGAATAATCAGGAAAAAATTTGCCAGCAGCATGGCCAGCCATAACAATTCATTTTGCATTTTTTTAATTTTTATGCAGGGTTATGCCACCTGCGAAAATTTACGTACAATATTCGGGTGTAAATGTAATTAAAATCCGGTTGATAAAACTTTTCACAAAAAGCAGGGATACCAACACATAATAATTATTTGTGAACCCCAAAAAAACCTCTAATGATATAAGCACATATATTCAAACAAATTATTCCACATTAACTTCCCGCAAAATATATCCGGTATAATCTTTTACAATTGGTTGGTAACTTTCGTGAAACAAACTTGACGAGACAATAAAATCTGCCGTTGAACGATTCGATGCAGTTGGGATATTATACAACACAGTTATTCGAAGCAGTGCTTTTACATCAACATCATGTGGCTGTGGTTGCATAGGGTCCCAGAAAAATATCAGAATATCTACTTCACCGTCTACTATTAATGCCCCTAACTGCTGATCCCCACCAAGAGGTCCGGATTTTAAACGGCTAACAGTTGGCGGAACCACACTATTTTCGAAACATTTAAGTGCAAGTGTTTCCTCTACTAACTTACCGGTTGTACCGGTACAAATAAGATTGTGCTGAACCAACTCGTGCCAGTTGTATGACACCCATTCAATAATATCTTTTTTACGATTGTCGTGTGCAACAATCGCTATATTCTTTTTCTTTTTCATGGCTTTCAATTGTTTAATTTTAACAAATTCTAATAGAATTTTATGTTCAAAAGATTAGTTTGATGGTACTTCTTTTCTGTAGTTTTCAAAATTATTTCCTTCTTATTAGGAAATAAAGTAATTGTTTTCGCAGCAAAGGTATAACCATTTCCGGCACACCTTTGCAATATTATGCGTGGGAAGCGAATTTATTCAGATTAATTTAATCTTAATAAGGTAAAATGGCTGTAATCAAGCAAATTATCTTCAAATAACAGCTTTTATTTCATCAATAATACTTAATGCCAGTTTATTAGCTTTTTCTTTCGTAGTAGCTTCTGAATAAATCCTGATAATAGGTTCGGTATTGGATTTCCGGAGATGAACCCATGAATCAGCGAAATCAATTTTAACCCCGTCGATATCATTTACATTTTCATGTGCATATTTCTTTTTCATTTTTTTGAGAATGACATCCACATTTATTTCAGGGGAAAGTTCAATTTTATTTTTTGAGATAAAATAATCGGGATATGTTTTACGAAGTTCGGAACATTTTAATCCGCTTTTCGCCAAATGTGTCAGAAAAAGTGCAACACCAACCAATGCATCCCGTCCGCAATGACTGGCCGGATAAATAACTCCGCCATTTCCTTCTCCACCAATTACCGCATTGGTTTCTTTAATTTTTGCTACCACATTAACTTCACCTACAGCGGCGGCTGAATATTTTTTACTGTATTTTTCGGTAACATCCCGCAATGCGCGGCTCGATGAAAGATTGGAAACCGTATTTCCAGGGGTTTTACTTAACACATAATCAGCAACGGCTACTAAGGTATATTCTTCGTTAAACATAGTCCCGTCTTCATTAATAATTGACAAACGATCCACGTCCGGGTCTACAACAAAACCAACATCAACACTGCTGTTTTTTATGATTTCTGACGTTTCAATCAAATTTTCAGGAAGTGGCTCGGGCGTATGCGCGAAATGACCAGTTGGTTCGCAATTGATTTCTACAATATTTTTTAGTCCTAATGACTTTAAAAGGGAAGGAATTGCAATCCCTCCAACAGAATTAACGGCATCTACAGCTACCGAAAAACCTGCTTTTTGAATGGCTTCTACATCCACCAATTCCAAATCGAGGACTTTTTGTACATGAATTTCAGTATAATCTTTTTCGACAGTCGTTCCAAGTTCATCAACTTCAGCAAACACAAAATCTTCCGATTCGGCTATCTCCAATATTGTAGCGCCTTCTTCTGCATTTAAAAATTCTCCGTTTGAGTTTAATAGTTTAAGTGCATTCCACTGCTTCGGATTATGACTTGCCGTTAAAATTATCCCCCCATCTGCATTCTCTTCTGTAACTGCAATTTCAGTAGTTGGAGTAGTTGCAAGCCCAATATTTACTACATCACATCCCATTCCATTTAAAGTTGCAATAACCAGAGAACTTACCATTTGTCCCGAAATGCGGGCATCCCGACCAACTATTATTTTAACTTTTGTTTTTCCGGTAGCAAATTTTGCCCAAACGGCATAAGCTGCTGTAAACTTAACTACATCGAGCGGGCTTAATCCTTCACCCGGTTTTCCGCCAATCGTGCCACGGATTCCTGAGATTGATTTTATTAGTGTCATTTTATGCGAATTAGAATGGACAAAAATACAACGGGCAAATTAAAAATGGAATAAACAAGGCAAACTATTCGTTAATTTCTTCCAATTCTTTTAATGTATGTTTTAATTTGGAAATATAATTCCCATATAATCTACGAAATCCCCAATGGAAAAAGAAGTAAACCCCAATAGTAACCACCAGTAGAAAAAACAGCGTAATGAACACTGTTGTTGTAATATCTCCCAATTTTAACTCACTTATCTGAATTCCCTCACTGTGCGCTTTATATAGGACACCTTCATAAACACCGGCAATAAAATTTATAGAGAACGAAATAAGAATGATAAAAATTGAAATGTAAAACAATTTCTGATAAAGATTTAACGTAGCAATTATTTTAATCAGTGTATTTTTAAGATCGCAAGAAATATCGCAGTACCTCTTTACTTTGTAATATCTGACGACAAAGAATAAAAAAGTAAGAATAATTATCAAATCGCCAAATACCGATAAAGCTTGCAGCCACATAGGAAGTTTTATTTCAGCGTCCATATTTTTAACCAATTGTGGCGACAACAAAAAGTCATTTAATATAAAAATGAGGATAATCGAAAATAAAATAATAAAACCTACCCGGATATTCCGTTCGATTCTTTCAATCAGGTTTTTTGTCCTTTTTCCAAGCATCTTTTTTATTTGGTCTTCATCCAATTCTTTGTTCGATGCCAGTTTATCCCATGTCTTTTTCAGATCTTTTAAATCCATATCCGTTTTACTCCTCAATTACCATGAGTTTTTTCAATTTCTTCTTTATCCGATTCATTTTCACCCGCACATAGTTTTGCGTGATTCCTGTTATTTCAGCAATTTCCTCGTATTTCTTATTTTCCAGAAAAAGCAAAACAATCGATTTTTCAACACCTGTTAACTGGCTCACTGCCCGGTGTAATTGTTTAATATTTTCTTCTGTTTCCAAATCGTACCTTTCTTCTGCTATCTGAAAATTATCGTAAGTCAGGCTGCTTTGATCTGGTCGCCTTTTGCTCTTTTTAAACGATGTTATTGCCGTATTTAAAGCTACTCGGTACATCCATGTTGAAAATTTCGAATCGTTTCGGAAAGAGGGATAAGATTTCCACAGCTGGGCAACAATCTCCTGGAAAAGGTCATTTCGATCCTCATCCAGGTCACAATAGATACTGCACACTTTGTGAATGATGCCTTGATTCCTCTGAATTATCTGTAAAAACTCCTTTTCCAAAACTGAAGTATTAGTAAAAGTTTGGATAAAAAATTACAAATTTTACTGCATTAAAATTAATTGTTAAATAATTCTCTTTTTGAATGCTTGTAATATAATTTTATAACTTTTAATTCTTTAGCAAAGAATCTATCCTCCCGAAAACCAAAGAGACACAGAAACTGAAATAAAATTTTAAAAGTATTATTTATATTTTGCATTGAGCGGGGCATTTAAAAGAAACTAGAAATACAATTACAACGTATTCAACAAATTTATAAGTTTTTCCCTGGTTACTGGCTTTATAACATAATCCGTTACGTCTTTCATATTGCTTGCCTTTTCAATGTCTGTTGGATCAATTGACGAACTGACTATATAAATTGATATTTTCTTGTCTAGTTTAGGTTTTAGCAGAGCAAATTCCTCCAAAAATTCCCACCCATCCATAACCGGCATATTTAAATCCAATAATATTATCTCCGGTATATCGTTCGCATGATTTCGAACAGAATTTAAAAATTCAATGGCTTCTTTTCCATTTGAAAAAATTTCGATCCTCTGTACCAATTCAGTTTTTTCGGCAATTATTCGTATTAATAGCTGGAATACATTGTCATCATCAACGATACAGAGGTTTTCTATTTTCTTCATGTAGAAATATTTTTAAACAGTTTTATGGTAAAAGTACTTCCCATTCCCGGATTACTTTTTACTTCAATAGTTCCATCCATGGCTTCAATCTGAGTTTTGGTAATAAACAGACCGAAACCTCTTGCATCGGGATGTTGGTGGAAAGTTTTCCGAAGCATAAAAATTTTATCTTTATTTTTCTCTAAATCAATCCCCAAACCATTATCCGATATCTCAAGATAAGTCCATCCATCCCTTTTATAACTTGTTACATGAATTTCCAGTTTCCTTTCCGGCGAACGATATTTAATACTGTTGCTTAACAAATTAAATACAACACTATTTAAGTATTTCTCCGGAAAGTAAGCAGTGTCCGATTGTGAAAAGTCTGATGTAATTACGGCATCTGACATTTTTATTTCAGCCTGCAACAAATCTTTGGCTTTATTAAAACACTGTTCAAATTCAACGTATTCACGAACAGCAGAAAAATCGTTTTTTATGTGGATGGCTTCTATTAATTCCTCAAAAGTTTCATGTATATGGTTTAGAACTGGCTGCTGCTGGTCAATAAACAAAAGTTTTTCGCTTGTATTTTCGCTTTCCTTAATCATATCGGCCAGCAACAACAAATTTGATAATGGAGCCCTCATATTATGTGCAATAATATGTGTAAATTCTTCCAACTGAGTTTTTTGTTTTTTAAGCTGCCCTAACATTTGGGTACGCTCGTTAAGTTTATCTTCCAAATTATTCCGTATCTCTATGTTTTCAATTGAAACTGCCGTTATATCAGCCAAAGACTGCAATAAAGAAATCTCTTCGTCAGATGCATTATGATAACTTGCCCAGTAATTACCAATAGCGCCAATCGGGTCCAACTTTCGAATGGGAACCATTGCCAGACTTTTAACAAAGGTGGGGCTGTATGCATTTTTAGGAATACGATCATCTGCATAAATATCGTCGATAATAACATGCTTTTTATTCATCATTACCCATCCGCTTATACATTTCTCCATTGGGAAACGACTCCCTTTCCATAAAGGACTTATTGCATCTTCATCAGCATAATAACAAAGGGAACCATCACGGAGGACAAACGTTGCTCCATCAGCCCCGGTAATTCTGCGGGCAACCTTTCTTACAATATCCGTTATCTCTCCGATATTACGGGCTAGTGAAAGTTTTTGAACAGTATTCACTAACAGCTCGGTTTTTGAAATACTTTTTACAGATTCCATTTCTGTTAAAAGATTAGTTTGTAAATAAATATAATTTTAGATTAAGCATCCATCTCTGCATATTACCTATCATAACATGTAATGAAAAACAAAAATAAATGACAAATAATTCATGCAACGTCCACAATGATACTAAATTACATAATTTGTTTTAATTATCAAGTCCAGAGGTAAAAAACATAAAATTGTTAACAAAGGATTTCCGTTAAGAACCACCTCTAAATGTAATATTGTTACAAAACAACCATCAAACCTACTTACAGAATGAATTCGGATACGTTTTGGGGAACTTCATATATGAAAGCCAAACAACAAATTATTGCATTTTTAAAAACGTAATTTCTTTTTCCGAAAGAAGACGCCACTTCCCCCGAGGAAGATTCTTTTTGGTTAGTCCGGCAAATAACACACGATCTAGTTTTTTTACACGGTATCCTAAATGTTCAAAGATTCGTCGTACTATACGGTTTCGCCCTGAATGAATTTCGATTCCAATTTCAGTACGATTCTCGGTATTGATAAAACTGATAGCATCTGCGGTAATTTTTCCATCCTCAAGATCTAAGCCATCAGCAATCTGGAGCATGTGCTCTTTTGTAAGCGGTTTATCAAGTGCAACCTGGTATATTTTTTTCATTTTATGGCTTGGATGAGTCAACTTTTTTGAAAGGTCGCCATCATTAGTAAAAAGTAAAACACCTGTTGTATTCCTGTCAAGCCTTCCAACCGGATATATTCTTTCGTCACAAGCATTTTTCACCAAATCCATCACTGTTTTTTCAGCATGCGGATCGTCTGTTGTTGTAACAAAGTCTTTAGGTTTATTCAGCAGCAAATACACTTTTTTTTCTGCATTCAGTCTTCTACCGTCAAAACGAACTTCATCACCCGGTTTTACTTTTGTCCCCAACTCCGTTATTGTTTTTCCGTTAATTGTAACCAATCCGGCAGAAATATAAGTGTCTGCTTCCCGGCGTGAACATACTCCTGCATTTGCAATAAACCGGTTTAATCTTACTTCGTCTGAATATTCCTGCTTTTTAGATGTGTTTCTTCGTGATAACGGCTTTTCACCATATCTCTTTGGCCCCGAAGTTCCGGCCTTTGAAAATTTTCCGGTTCTTTCTTCCCTCCCTTTGGCTGTTGTTTTCTTCGCAGTGTTATTTTTAAAACCTGTCTTCCCTGAATCTTTTTTTCTATTGTAATTATTTCTCATTCTGCTTGTCTGATTTATGCAAAGGTCGGAAAAATTCCGAAACAAATTTGAATAAACAAAAAGTTCAAAATGATTATCTTTAATAAATTTTAAAAATCAAAACGAAAACAGTTATGCAATCACACGAAATTGACTATGAAATTAAAGGACACGATGTACAGTTAGTTGAAGTAGAACTAGATCCAGGGGAAACTGTAATTGCTGAAGCTGGCGCAATGTTATATATGGAAGACGGAATTCAGTTTACTGCCCGAATGGGTGACGGCTCAAATCCCAATGCCGGTTTTTTCGACAAGCTGTTGTCTGCCGGTTCTCGTTTAATTACCGGAGAGTCATTATTCCTGACACATTTCACCAACCAGGGTTGGGGCAAGAAACATGTTGCTTTTTCTGCTCCTTATCCGGGAACAATAATACCAATGAACCTCGCACAAATGGGAGGACGCATTATTGTTCAGCGCGACGCATTTTTATGTGCCGCAATGGGGACTAAAATTTCAATGACATTTAATCGTAGACTGGGCTCCGGATTTTTTGGTGGTGAAGGGTTTATTTTACAAACGTTACAAGGCGATGGAAATGCTTTTGTACATGCCGGCGGAACAGTTATTGAACGCCAGCTAAATAATGAAATGTTGCGTGTTGACACCGGATGTATTGTTGGCTTTGAACCATCGATTGATTATAGTATTGAACAGGCCGGCGGGCTGCGCTCAATGATTTTTGGAGGCGAAGGAATTTTTCTGGCAACACTTCGCGGAACAGGAAAAGTTTGGCTGCAAAGTATGCCAATCCGCAAATTAATTGCACAACTTTCTACTTCAGGCCCAAATACAAGAAAAGAAGCTCGCGGCGGGTTACTAAATAACCTTTTGGAGGGATAGTTTAAGGCAACCTCAGTTTACAGAATTTCATTTTTCTGTAAACTGGGACGGCCACCAACTCATCAAACCACTTCCGGCAAACTTATCCCTTTTATTTTACGATACAAATCAAGAGCAAAAATATCCGTCATTCCTGAAATGAAATCAACTACCGACTGGATTTTGGGATATAACAATTCACTATCGGTTTTATATTGTTCGGGCAGGAGTGAAAGTATTTTTTTACTGTACAGATTTCTGGGTTGAATTACAGCACCGATAAATTCTTCCAACAAAGTGCCAATAATTTTATAGCCAGCAATTTCAATTTCAACGACCGAACGATGATTGTATATCTCTGAATAAGAAATTTTCTTAACTGTATTCATCGCCCCTGCAGGTTTTTCACGAATGGCCCCGATTAAACTTCCGGTAAATTCTCCTGCCATTATTTTCTCCTTGTTTTGAAGAAACACATGCATACATTCATGAATCAGCTTTCCGATAACGACCGCCCGTAAATAACTGATCTGTTCATTCTTATCAGTAACACGCTGAAGCGTGCTTTCAATACTTACCAACGATTTTTTATCGTCCAGCGGATTGTAAAAATCAAGATAAAGTTCTTTGGTTTTAGCGTAACTTAAAATTTTCAGTTTGAAAGCATCTTCCAAGTCCATAATCTGATAACAAATATCATCGGCAGCTTCAACCAAATAAACCAGCGGGTGTCTCTGAAACTGATTTTCCTTTTCCGGCACCATCTCAATTCCCAGCTCGCCAGCAATTTTTAAATAATCATTTTTCTCCGACTGGAAAAACCCAAATTTTTGTTTGGTGGCATAAACCGATTCAAACGGATATTTTACAATACCAGCCAACGTAGAATAGGTGAGTGCAAAACCTCCCGGCCGTTTTCCTTTAAACTGATGTGTTAATATACGGAAAGCATTGGCATTTCCATCAAAATGAGTCAAATCTTTCCATTCGCCAACACTTAATTTTTTTTCAAATTCCGCTCCGGCATCATTAACAAAAAAATTGGAAATGGCTGCCTCGCCCGAATGACCAAACGGAGGATTTCCTAAATCGTGAGCCAAACATGCTGTTGACACAATGGTACCTATTTCGGAAATAAACGGGCCTTCCGAAACAAGATTCTCTGATAAAAGATTCCCAAGCGACCGCCCCACACTGGCCACCTCCAAGCTGTGTGTCAAACGGTTATGAACAAAAATATGTTCAGGAAGCGGAAATACCTGTGTTTTATTTTGCATCCGCCGAAAGGGTGACGAAAAAATAATCCGGTCGTAATCGCGCTGAAATTGCGATCGATCTTCATTCTTTTTTGAAGATTCCCAGTCTTCCATTCCCAAACGTTTTGTTGAAAGTAATTTATCCCAATCCATTTTGTTTAATTCTTCTGCTAAAATAATTTAATCTCCTCTCCGAAATCATAAAAAGTACATTTCAAATCCAAAATACCAAATATCCAACATTCCATTAGGATTTTGCATTTACACATTTCATAGTGCATAAGTTGAATATTGTTTTACTTGTTTGGCTAATTGTCGGGCATTTCCATTGGTAATTTGATCTAGTTTTTCCCAAAATTTTGGCCCGTGGTTTTTTATTTCTGTATGAACCAGTTCATGCAATAAAATATATTCAATCAGTTTATCAGGCAATTTCATCATTTGCAAATTCAGGCTTATATTGTTTTTTGAAGAACAACTCCCCCAATTCCTGCGGTTATTTCGAATGGTTATATTATTTACATTGAATTTATAAATTTCAGCCAGCTCTTTTAATTTCCCCGGAAGGATTCGTTTAGCCTCATAACGGTAAATCTCTGTTAACACCTTTTCGATAAAAATTTGCGCTTCGTCGGCATAAAAGTCTTTGACAAAAATTTTGAGATATTCTCCTTTATGGTCAACCTTATTTCTTTCACCTTTAAAAAAAGAAACCAAATGCAATTTTGTCTTTATTTCACTTCCTTCCTGAATTTTAACTTTCCTTTCATCGAACTTGTTTTGCTGACGACGAATCCAGTTAATATTCTTTTGAACAAAAGTTGCCACTTCATAATTCGATACAAAATAGGGAAAAGAAACCAGCACCGATTTATCAGGCTTTACGCTAATCTTTATATTTTTAGATCGGTTGTTGGGGTAAAAAGTTACTTTCCCTATATCATTAATTTGAACTACTTTATTTGTCATTCGTTTATATAGAAAAATAAAATCAAAGATATTAATATGAAACGAGCTGTACCTTCTTTCGACATTTTTACCCAAAAAAATTTTCACAACTGATTTCAATCTAACTAAATATTAAAATTTATGGAAAATAAAAAAATGGAAGTATTTGGAAACCTCACAAAATACGATACGGTAGTTGCCATTGAAGAAAAAATCCTTCCGGGCAGCCTGGTTTTTGATTCCTTAAATCCATTTCCAGGTTATTATCATGAAACGCCGATGAATGTAAAGCCTATTTATTTGTACCTGGTTTTGGAGAAACAATATCCTTTGGAAGAAGTACTTCGTGCCACTCAGAATATTGAAAATGAATACCAGTGGAATTTTGATGCAGGAAAAGGATATATGCGAATTGGCTCTGAATTTTTAAACGTAATTCGCGTAAGACATCTGCCTGATTTAGATCTAGTTGCTAAAATCCAGGAAGCTTATATACAACATGGAATAAAATTCCTGATGAATAAACGATTAAAAGGGAAACTGGAAGCAGAAGTAAAAATTGTAAAATTTATGATGTTCGAAAAATTAGGCGATGGCGTATATATTGACACACATGAGCCAACTTTTGGATATATTGAAATTCCAAAATTCTTGCATTATGAAGCCTTTGTAAAAGTTTCGATGGATGTAAAATACAATTGGGACGGCCATGAGTATGACGCAGCCAGCGGCTCTTTTTACAAGGATGGAAAATTATATGAAGTAGTGCGTATCCGTTCCAATAAATTAGATGCAGATTATCTTTCCCAAATACGAAAACTTTATTTGGAAAAAATTCGTTAAGGAAAGCTTAAAAATTACCAGGAAGACGGCCCTGGGTTCAATGATTCAAACTAAAAGCCCTAAGAACAACTTCTTAAGGCTTTATTTTGGTGGTAAATATAAGGAAAGAAACTACCGGATTGCTAAAACCAGCAGTTATCCTCTGTATGAACCTATTAATATTTCATCTCAACTAAGACCTCATTTCTTTTAAAATTTATCAGCATTCTACAACTTTCCCGATTATTCAAACTGTTTCCCCGGTTAAATGACAGGTATAAACACCCGGCTGCCATTTAGCGGTTTTTGGGGGCATTCTGAATATAGGAGGCTCAGTACAAACAACCGCTAGTTTATAATTCACATTTTGTTCAGATGGTAGCCCTGTGTAACTATAATAATAATCTGGCACATCCATATTGACGTTACCTTCAGTCTGGACTCCGACAAGCTTTTTCCCTCCCGAAGCGTATTGTTTATATGGTTTCGATTTCCCCTCATAACTTAATGCCCTGTCTTTATAATCAAAAAACCAAACTTTCATTTTATCCGTATAGCATGAGGAGGCAGATTCAATATATCCTCCTGAATAATCCCAAGTAACCTCTATTGATGTGGAACATACACTTTTGTACCATTTGAAAGCGCAAAAAACATTGTTATTTTTCCAATATTGCACTTCTGCCGTAACAGCTACACGTTCCATGGGATAAAATACTAAAACACCAACTTTTGTAATCTCCCCTAGCTCATTTACAAACTTTAAAGTATGAGAGGCAAGAGCTTGCTTATCCAGCATTTTACTTTTTACTGTATAAATCTGCAACATCTTATTTCCCCCACATAACCCGGCATATGGATTTGCTTCATTATGGTAGCGAATTAAAAAAAGTCCACTATTCACTGAAAAATATAATACTTTGATAGACTCTTTTGCAAATATAGTACGATATAAAAATCCTAAAAAAATACAACCAAAATCCATGATCGGAATATAAAAGTTTGATAAAACCGTTTCTCATCTCCGGTTTTAATTGAACCATAAAACGCTGGGAACAAAAATTGCAATTAAAAATTGAAATGTTTTACAAAATAGGGCTACAACAGGTTAGCAGGATATTCAACAACAGGTTAGCATAAAAAGAAAAGAATATTTTTAACCCTTATATTATTAAATAAACAGCTATTGATTGTTTTTAAAATTGCTGTAAAAAGTTGGAAAGATTTGTATCAGGTTCCAGTTCTATTTTCTTACGCAAACGACTCCGCGCCACTTTCACAGATGCTTCTTCGCGAAATGTAATGGAAGCAATTTCCTTTGAACTGAGGTTGTTCCGAATCATATAACTTAGTTGGATTTCCTGTGGAGTGAGATTTGAAAAACGAGCAAGCAGATTTCTCACAAAATTATCATCAGGAGTATTGGTATTGGTTTGTATTATCCCGAAATTTTTAACCGATATATGCAACTTACTTATAATCTGATTAATTTCACTCTTTATACTATCGTCATTAATTTCAACTTCTTCCAATCTTTTTACGACGGTTTCCAAAATGTCTTTAAAATATTTCCGATGAGTTTCATTTTCAGCTACCCGGTTTTTTAATTCCGAAATTTTTTCATTTAAGTTCTTTTGTTGCGCGACTGCAATTACATCCTGCTGTTGCCGGATAGTTTTAATATACTTAGCCAAGTTCAGATGCGAATTCATACGGGCCAAAAACTCGGTTTCTTCCAGTGGCTTTCGTATAAAATCAGAAGCACCCGCTTCAAAAGCTTCTTTTAGATCAACGGGAGTAAGTCTGATTCCGGTGGCCAGAATAACTGGAATATCCATGGTTTCCGGTAACTGTTTTAAATATTTTATGGCTTCAATTCCGTTCATTTCGGGCATTTCCCAATCCATTATGATAATGTCAGGTTGTTCTATGCGGGCAATTTCAATCGCCACTTTTCCATTCGGGGCACAAAGTAAGGCATGCGGGATTGCTTCCTTCAAAATAAAATTCATTACGGTTTGAATGTATTCTTTCTTGTCGTCAACGATTAAAATCTTTTGGTTCATTGCAGATATTTTTTTACGTCGGAACTTAGAATTTACAAATAAGCGACCCGCTTTTCACTAAGGAAATTGCGTCCTCAAAAAGTTCCTTATCGCCGGTATATATTGCATCGCACACCAGTTGTTTCCAATGCTGGATATTATTGTTTCCCAATCCATGAAGTTTATTCATTATAGTTATTACCTCGGTGGCTTTATAAATTGGAATATTTTCAAGTTCTTCACAAAAAGGCAATAATACATTTCTCTCCTCTTCCGAGAAACGAAGTACTTTTGGGCTAATATTCTTCCGAAGCACTTCATTTTCGTTTCTCTGAAATTGCGGCAATAACATTGAAAAAGCTGTTCCATTTTCATGGGAAGATGTGACCTCAATTTCGCCACTGTGCACCTGTATTGCCAGTTTACAAAAGGCCAGTCCCAACCCCGACGAACTAATATCCCCCGAGGTTCCTCTTTTTCTCACACAATAAAATTTATCGAATAAATAAGGAAGATGTTGTTTTTCAATAAAAGAACCAGTATTGTGAACGGTTATTCTGCACGATGAGCTTCCTTCGTTAGCAACCTTTAAACTAACAATACTATTAGATTTTGCATACTTAATAGCATTATTCAACAAATTCACCAAAACCCTGAAAATTAAAGCCCGATCACACGAGAGAATGCCGTCAGCAACAATGTCGGTCTTTATATCGATTAATTTTCTCGATGCAAATATTTCAATCGCATTAACCGATTCTGTTATCAAATCTCTGATATCAACAGAAGAAATATCCAATCGTGTTCCTGAATCTTCCAGTTTGTCAATATCAAGAATATTCCCAAGCTCTTTATTTAAGATATCAGCATATGAATAAACTTTTTTCATATCGCTACAGGTATTATTTTCGCAAATATTCAGAATAGAATTTGTAGGAACTTTCAGGTCGTGTATAGTTAAACGGATTAGATTCTGCTTGTATTCACTTAACTCTTTTATTTTTTCCCCGGACTTTACGAGACGGTTAAGAAATGAAGTTAACAAATGATTATATGCAATACTAAATCCCCCAATTCCCAAAACGAACAAAATAATATTAGGAAGTCTCTGATATAAAAATGCATTATCGATAATCATCGCCACAGTTATAAACATACCAAGCGAAAAACAGCAAATAATAACAGAATGAATAACACTGGTTGTAAACGAACATACAAAAAGCAATATTAAAATGACAATTACATCGCGGTATAAGTAAGTATTAAAATTTGGGTCTTTAATCACAAAAATGTACGTCAGAACCATTAAGGTAATAACCAGGTAGGACAAAAATTGCATTGCTAATTTTGAGGAAATATTTCTTAAAATAAAAAGCAAATACAAAACTGCTATAAATAGTATTATTACAATGTCAATAACACCCAGAAAATAATTGAGTTTCCGAAAATCTTCTAATGTTCCAAAAGTGATACCTATAATATAACAAACAAATGAAACATGTACAGTCCATTTGATTATATTATTATATCCTTGTATATACTCAACGTTTTTAGAATCTGAGGAGCTTTTAAAGCTCGTTGAAAAAACACGCATAACACCAATTCTAGCACAACTTTCACAAAGATAACAATTGACATTATTTCACAAAGACAAAGCTCACAATAATTTGTATACAAGCACATTGCATATACTATAACCAGCAAATGTGCACGTACACCCTCAAACTAACTCATAGGAAAAGGAAAACCAACCTCATTTTTGGTAATACTTTTCGGAATATGATCATCCTATGAAGTAATACCCATCAGAAAATCGCCTATCAAATCACAGATTTTTCGACCTCTATTTCAGCAGTTTATCTTCGAATTATTAATTAACAGAACTTAATTTTGTTGTTCTAAATGAATTAACTTAAAATACACACTATGGTACTATTATTATCAATTGCTTTTTTAGTCGTCTTTTTTGTCTTTTTAACTTCATCATTTATTATTTACAAAATGGGCAAAAGAAGGTTGGATTAAAACAAGTTTTTAATCCAAATAATTTGCGAAGTTTTACTCGAAGAAACAGAAACAAGAAATTGCATTATTGTATTTTCTGATTGAGCTCATATAGATCATACCAAAAATCAGAGTATATAATTTCATCAAAAAATATCACTTCCTCAGCTAAAGTTCTCATTTTTGTCTTGATCTTAAAGCCAGATAAAAGCCAGACTGATTCTCATTTTCATTCGTCATCGTTACAAAACTAACCTTTGATGGAGTGCCCTCATTTCTGATCTGAAATTTTTCACATTAACCAGTACTAAAAAACCAATACAAAGAAAACTGAAAATAAGTGCAAAAAAAGAAATCCGAAGAATTTAGAGATACACATTTTATGCTGCCAGAATTATATAATGAAAAGGAGTTACGAGAAATATATCTTAACTCCTTTTCATTCGGGTGACTCCCAAGAACAAATTAATTGAATTTTATGAAAGCCGGTGCACAGAAGAAAAAACTCAGATTATTAAAGAAAGAGTAAATGACCTTTTCCATTCTTTAAATGAAAATGAAATTTTAGTTTTAGAGGTTAACACGTCTAACTCATTTATTATAATTACCATTGGGTGCGATATTGGGAATATTTAAAAATGAATTTTATAACAAATATCCCATAAAGCTCCCATTACATTTCCTTTTTCGATGGCACTGGTTGATTCGTTGTAGAAATACCCTGATTCACCAGTATAAAGGCCAATGTTCAGTCCTTTTAATGCAATTTCGTGAGAAACTTTTTTACTGTTTATCCGGTAACTAACCGTGAGGTCTCCACTTATAAAAGGGTCATATTGTTTACTAAAGGCTTTTGAATCATCCAACTTTATTTCATGGCTTGTTTCTGAAAGTGCTTCATCAATGGGTGTGTAACGTTCCCCGCCTTGGCAGGTCAACCTTAAATTCAATCCAAAACGGTTATTTTTGCTCCGCCCGGCGAGCCATTCTTTACCCCACACGCCGTTAAAACTAAATCCACGGTCGTAGCGGGTACTGCGCCAAATTTTATCCCCTCCCATGTACTCCGATTTAAAAACAGACCCGGTGAGCAAATAATAAGAGCCTTTTTTGAGGTAGCGTTCCAGCGTAACATCAATCCCGTAATTTTTCCCTTTTCCTGCGTTGACCAAAACTTTATCGAGGTAATAATCATTAAGATTCAGTACTGAAAATGACGTATTGACCTCCACCGGAACATCAAACAAATACTGGCAGTAAGGCTCCACTTTCAGGTGAAGAACATCGGAAATATGCCAGTTGTAAGCCAGGTTAAAATGATGTGCTTTTGACAAATTCAACCCTTTATTGCCGGGCTGGTTTGTTGTTGAATCAACCACATAATAAAAATCAAGTCGTTCGCGCCTGCTGTTTAAACCATAAGCCACCGAGAAGGATTGGTCTGTTCTGAAATTCCATTTCATGCTCAACCGAGGTTCTAAATTGAAATTCTCGTTCAGGTTAAAATACTGTGCGTTTAGCCCCGCACTCAACGAAAATTTCGGAGACAACTCAAAAACCGATTGGGACCAGGCCGAAACCTGAAAATTGTTTCCGGAACCTTTGGCCACATTTTCCATTGGCATGTTTAGCCCGTAATTAGACGTAACATTGTAATCCAAATCATAAATCATTTCGGTAGCCGTAATCCCCGTCCGGTTAACATGGCGTGAGCTAAATTTCTTGTTAATGTATGAGTTTAACACGATGTTCCAGTTTTTATTGGTAATATCAACTACTTGGACATGTGAATCTAGTGAATCAACTTGTCCGACATCCTGGAGTATTCCGCTGTAAGTACCCGCCAATACTGTTTTAATGTAAGTGTCATTGTTCAGGTTATATTTATGCGTAATCCCGCCACTGGCTTTTTCCAGTGTTGTTTTTACATCCTGCCGGTCAGCATAAGATTCCCAGTCTTCTTTATCGAGCGGGGCAACGTTGTTATTATCAGTCAGCCCAAGTCCCCAAATCGAAAATGTACCTGCTTTTTTCGTTGGTAAGTTTAGTTTGAATGAAAGGTCCTGGTATTTCAGATTAGCATCGGCAACCAGACCAGTTGCAGAATACCGATAGTTAAAAATATAGGAGCTATTGTGATTTTTGCTCAATGGCCCTTCCGAAGCAAAATCAATTCCTATCAAACTTACCTGAAACGTATTTTGATGCGTTTGGTTGTTCCCGTTACGCATTTGCATATCAAACGCCCCCGAAAGCGCATTGCTGTATTCTGCCGGAAATGCCCCGTTAAAAAAGTCGGAATTTCCCATCACTTGGCTGCTTAAAGCCGAGTAAACTCCACCTCCCAGCGAAATCATATCAGCGAAATGTGTTGGGTTCGGAATTTCAACGCCTTCCAAACGCCACTGGGTATATTGCGGCGCATTTCCCCTTATGGAAAGAGCATTGCTTGAAATTCCACCTGTCCCGGATACCCCGGCGAAAGAAGTTATCAAACGGGCAGGGTCGTTGAACGCACCGGCAAAGCGATTGGCTTCTTCAACGCTCAGCATACGTCCTTCTGCCAAAGCCATTGGATTTGCGGCACGTTCCTTATTTATTTGCGGACGGACAGTTATTTCCTCAACCGATTGGGCGCTTTCTTTTAACGGAACTTCAACCGAAGCCTCTCTTGCCGAGGTCAGCAATATCTCGCGGTAAATATAGGATTGATACCCAACAAAAGAAACTTTTATGTTGGCGTACCCCAGTGGAACTCCACGAATGGTAAAATGCCCCAGGCTATCTGAAATGGTTCCTGTTGTAGGATTTTCTATCAATGAAATATTGGCGAACTCCACAGGCTGTCCTGTTTCTGCATCGTAAACCGTTCCGCGTATGGTTTGGGTAAGGCCGGTGTCTTTTGTTTCCGGCTTTTCCTTTTTCGGGGCCAGGATAATGTGGTAGCCACTAATTTTATATGTGAGCCCGGTGTCTTTCAGAATTTCGCCCAATGCTTTTTCCAAACTCACATCTTTTAATGAAAGGTTGATTTTTTGCTTCTCGTTTGTTTCCGACTTTTTATAGGCTATGCTGTAATCAGTTTGCTTTTCTATTTCGTTAAAGGCCTCTTTTAGTGAAATATTCTTTTTTTGAATTGTTATGCGTTTTTCCTGTGCCATCGACTGCTTTGAGAAAACAAACAGAAAAATGGAAAGGGTAAGAAATACTATCGCTAATTTTTTTAGATTCATTCTATTACATTTGTATTGTTGATACCAAGTTACTTTTCGCAGAATTGATTTTGTATCTTCGTTTTGAACCGGTAGAAAGCGCCATCTTTTTACCGGTTCTGTCTTTTCATAGGCATTCTGTTTTGGTTTATACTATCTTTTTTTCAATGTAATTTGTCCGCTTTTCATGGAATAGGAAAAGTTCCCGGCCATATCTGCTAAAACCTGAAGTATTTGCACCGGGGTTTCTTCCCGTTCAAACTTTATGGTATAACGTTCGGTTGATAAGTCAATGGATTTATCTGTATCGAAAGAAATATTAAAACGCCGTTCGAGTGTTTGCAGGATTTCGACCAGCGTAGCTTCTGAAAATATCAGGTTCCCGCTTTTCCAATCCGGGATGTCTTCTGGATTGATTTTGCCCACATTCAAGGTTGAAGTTTCGCTGTTGTAAACCAATTGCTCATTCGGTACCATTTGTTGTTTTTGATTTTTTACAGTTTGAATTTCTATTTTCCCCTCCTGCAAAGTAGCTACTATCTGGTATTCATCCGGATAGGCTTTCAGATTGAATTTTGTCCCTAAAACTCTTACAGCCAGGTTCTTTGTTTCAACCACAAAAGGCTTCGACTGATTTTTTGTTACCGAAAAAAATGCTTCCCCTGTTAAATGAACCGAACGCACTTTCTGACTAAATTCTGCCGGGTATTTCAAAGAACTCCCGGCATTGAGCCAGACTTCTGTTTGGTCGGGCAATTTTACTTGTTTCGTTTCTCCGTACGCTGCCGAAATCTCAATCATTGCCGGGCGGTTATTATGTTGCAGGAAAAACCAAACTCCACTTATTCCGACTAGCAGAATAAAAATGGCTGCCACTCTTGAAAGAACTTTTAACCGGACGGTCTTCGTCTTTTGTAACTGAATGCCGATTTTTGTATTCACCCGTTTTAAAGACTCAAACGTGGTCGCATCTTTTCCTAAACTTATTGAATCCCAATATTCTTTTGATGCCTGCTCCATCTCTTCCATTACAGGATTTTTTGCCAGCCACTGCTGCACCTTTTCTTCCGTTTCCAGAGCATAGCGGTCACGTAAATAGAGCCGTAACATTTCTGTAGCATCTGTGTTTTTATCCGATTTCATTCGTTTAAATTGTTTATTTTTTTGTAACTCATGTAACTCGCCCCGAATACTCGGAACTCGTTTCATATCGCTGATTCTTAAAATTTTAATAGAACTTTCCCACCCGATTCCGGTTTCCAGGTTTTATCACTTTGGTCGTATTGATACTCAATACCCACTTTTATTTTTGTTTTCTCATTGGAATCGTATTGCAGTCCTGCCCCGAAATTAGTTGTTGGGAAAAAGGTTCGCATGTTAAAAGTGGGGTCTGAACTGTTTCCGGGCGTAACGTATTGCCCCCATGTTTGAAATTGTAGCTTGTTTGTAATAGCGTAACGCAACAGGAAGTTACTGCCTAAAACAATTTGTTTGCTTGAAAAAAGATAACCGTATTGTGCACTAATAAAAGCGCCATAATCTAAAGCCATCCTGTGTGTTATGTTGAAACTGCCCAATGTCCCGCCAAAATTTTGATAATCGCCCAGTCCGGGGTACATTGGTAAAAGTATGGAAGACGAGTCTCTATTCAGAGAATTTAAATATTTTAATTCCCGATTGAAATTGAAGTTTGCTATTTTCTGGTCAATCAGAAATCCGTGGAGATTTTCATCATTATTCCATAGTTGCGGAGTAGGTTGAACCGGTTGTAACCGCAAATCCCCTTTATCCTGTAACGGGTGGGGAATAGAAATTGTATCTTTCTGAAGTTCCTGCCCTTTTACCTGAAATACAGAGAAACATTGTATTACCAGAAAAATTAGCCATAAATGCTTATGCTGCATATTTGTCATTTTATAAGGAGTACAATTAAGTTGGCAGAAACTCAATAAAAAATCTAAATTTTACTAAAAAAAGTTTATTCTGGATGAGAGAAGTAAATCCGGTTTTGCACTCTGAACAGGAAAATCTACCTTCGTTTTTTTATGACAGAAATCGACCAGTCTATATTATCCGCATTGCAAAATAGTAGTCATCCGGCTTTTGAAAAAGTCTTCATTTTCTACTATACAAAGGTCAGGACTTTTATTTTGGGCTATGTTAAAACCATGGCTGATGCAGAAGAATTGGCAGAAGAAGTTTTTGTCGACTTATGGCAAAATCACAAAAATATCGCCCCTGAAAAATCATTCGATTCGTATTTATATACCATTGCCAAAAATAAAGCCCTCAATTTTCTGAAAAGAAAATACGCAACCAAGACCATTATTGAAATGCAGGCTCCTTCAACATTTTCCTACAGCCCGGAGGAAGAATACATTGCTTTGGAAAAAGCACTTTTAATTGAAATGATTGTTGAAAAAATGCCTGCCCAACGAAAAAAAGTCTATAAGCTTCGGCAACAAGGCATGACTAACGAAGAAATAGCTCAGGAATTAGAAACCACCAAACGAAATGTAGAAAGCCAGATTAGTTTGGCTTTAAAAGAAGTTCGTAGTGCTTTCAATCGTTACGTGATTGTTTTTGTTTAGGACTTGTTGTTTATTAAAGACAACAGATACATTAATTCATCTATCGAACTTCCTGAATAAATTTATTTTTCTCTTTGATTCCATAAATAGCAGGGAGTTTTAAAGGAAATAAAAACGGGGATTTCATCAAATTTGATAAAATCCCCGCTTGGGTGGAGAATATCGGAATCGAACCGATGACCTTTTGACTGCCAGTCAAACGCTCTAGCCAACTGAGCTAATCCCCCAAAAGATGCGTTGCAAATATAAAAATATTTTTCTTTCAGCCCGATAAAAAATTCTGGTAAAGTTTTTGCAGTAATTTCTTTATAATTTAAGGAAATAAAAAGTACTTCAATTTTCTGTTTTAGTGCGAATGCCGGCGTTCTTTGTTTATTGTCTCATTTAAAACTTAAAGCCATGAAAAGTAAAAAAACAGGGAAAGCTAATCTCGAAAATAAAAAAGGAATGCTGTTTATGTTTGGGTTAGTCATTTCGTTAAGTATTGTACTATTTGCTTTTGAATGGAAAACAAAGTCCAAACCAACTCTGATTCCCAATATGCCTTCAAATACAACAGTTGATGAAATGTATATACCTCCTTCAACAAAGGAAGAAAAAATGTTACAAAAACCAACTATTGAGATTCAGGCTATTGAAATTATTGGAAACGATAAGATTGCAGATGTGCAATTTGAATTTGCTCCTTCGGAATTTGACGAACCGGATATTAATTTTACCAAGTATTTGAATGCATTACCTGAAAACAAGCCAGAAGAGGAAGAGACAATTTTTATAGTAGCGGAACAAATGCCAGAATTTCCGGGAGGAGAGGCGGCATTGCGAAGTTATCTTGCAAAATCAATTCGATATCCGTTAATCGCGCAGGAAAACGGCGTTACAGGAAAGGTTTATGTAAGTTTTGTTATTAATGAGAAAGGAGGTATTGAAGATGTTTCACTTATTCGGGGAATTGACTCCTCATTGAACAAAGAAGCCCTTCGTGTTGTCCGGTCGCTGCCAACTTGGAAGCCAGGAAAACAAGGAGGGAAAGCTGTAAAAGTAAGATACACTGTACCCATTGTATTTGAATTAAGGTAAAATTTAATTTCATTGTTTATAACTTGCATTTGACAATTATTTTCTATCTTTAAACCCCGTTTTTACGGGAAATATTTGATATAAAAACAAATAAAAAATAAGTATTATGAAATCAAAGAAGTCACCAAAAGCTGATTTGGAAAGCAGAAAAAATGTTTTCTTTATGTTTGGCCTGGTGGTTGCTCTCGGAGTTACACTTCTTGCATTTGAATGGACAACAAAACCTAAAGCAGCAGATTCTTTGGGAACTATTCAAACTCAGGAAGTAGAGGAAGAAATTATTCCTATCACCCGTGAACAGCAGGTAAAACCACCACCACCACCACCGCCACCAAAAACTGTTGAAGTTTTAAATATTGTTGATGACGATGTGGAAATTGAAGATGAACTTGAAATTGAAGACACTGAAGCAGACGATGAAACTGTAATTGATGTAGCTCCGGTTGTTGAGACTCAGGAAGAAGAAGAAGAAGAAGAAGCACAGGTGTTTTTTATTGTAGAAGATATGCCTGAATTTCCGGGAGGAGAGTTGGCTTTGCGTAAGTACATTGCCAATGCAATTAAATATCCTGTTATTGCACAGGAAAATGGTATTATGGGAAAAGTTTACGTAACCTTCGTTGTTGACAAAGATGGTGGTATCTCTGATGCACGTATCGCCAGAGGTGTTGACCCGTCTCTCGATAAAGAAGCTTTACGTGTTGTTAACACGCTTCCAAAATGGAAACCTGGAAAACAACGTGGAAAACCGGTTCGTGTATCTTATACAGTGCCGATTAACTTCGTATTGCAGTAAGAAATAAAAACAATATTTTTGTACTCCTGATCCAATTTTGGGTCGGGAGTTTTTTATGCTATAAACAGAAAATATGATAGAAACAGCACCTATAACAGAAAAAGCAGTAATTGTTGGCTTAATCAATCAAAATCAGGACGAAAGGCAGGCAAAAGAATATTTAGATGAGCTTGAATTTCTGGCAGATACTGCGGGTGCAGAAGTGCTTAAAAAGTTTACGCAGAAACTTGATGTACCCAACGCTGCTACCTTTGTTGGTCCGGGAAAGCTTGAAGAAATTGGCAATTACATTAAAGTTGTTGAAGCCGACACCGTCATATTTGACGATGAACTTTCGCCTACACAACTTCGAAATATTGAACGGGCATTGGAATGTAAAATCCTGGATCGCACAAACCTCATTCTCGATATTTTTGCAAAGCGAGCAAAAACGGCACATGCAAAAACACAGGTAGAACTTGCACAGTATCAATACCTTTTACCACGGTTAACAAGAATGTGGACTCACCTTGAACGTCAGCGTGGAGGTATTGGAATGCGTGGCCCGGGTGAAACACAGATTGAAACTGACCGAAGAATTATTCTTGATAAAATTGCCCGGCTAAAAGAACAATTAATAAAAATTGACAAACAAAAAGCTACACAACGAAAAAACCGGGGAAAACTGGTTCGGGTGGCTTTGGTCGGCTACACCAACGTTGGAAAATCAACAATCATGAATATGATGGCGAAATCGGAAGTTTTTGCAGAAAACAAACTTTTTGCCACGCTTGATACAACCGTTCGCAAAGTTGTGATTGTAAACCTCCCATTTCTGTTGGCAGATACCGTTGGTTTTATCCGCAAACTTCCACACGGATTGGTTGAATCGTTTAAATCTACTCTCGACGAAGTTCGAGAAGCTGACATTTTACTCCATGTTGTAGATATTTCTCACCCAGGTTTTGAGGAACAAATTGAAACAGTAAATGAAACTCTACAGGAAATTGAAGCTGCAGACAAACCTACAATGTATATTTTCAATAAAATTGATGCATTTACCTATATAAAAAAGGAAGATGATGATTTAACACCCGGCTCAAAAGAAAATATTAGTTTGCAGGACTGGAAAAACTCATGGATGGCAAAGAACAATACTCCCGCCCTATTTATTTCAGCAACGGAAAAAGAAAATATTGAGGAATTCAAACAGAAACTATACGATGAGGTAAAAAAAATTCATTCGCAACGATTCCCTTTTAACGATTATTTATACGACATTACCTGGGAAGAGGAAGATTAAATCTTTTTTGTTTCTCCATTCTTTTTGGAATTTAAACAAACAGAATATAAATCAGTGCGTCTGTCTTTCAAATTCCTAACTGCTCCAAAGGTGTGTAACTCTTTCAGCAAGTCCAAGTCAACATCAGCCACTAATATCATTTCAGTATTTGCAGTAGCCTCAGCTTTTATTCCATTGGCAGGAAAAGAAAAATCGCTGGGTGTAAATACCACCGACTGCGCAAACTGAATATCCATATTTTCAACTTTGGGTAAATTTCCAACCGAACCGGCAATGGCAACATAACATTCATTTTCAATGGCTCTGGCACGGGCGCAGTATCTTACCCGCGAATACCCATTTTGTGTATCTGTAAGAAAAGGAACAAAAAGGAGGTTCATTCCCTGTTCCGCCAAAATTCGAGACAATTCGGGAAATTCCACATCATAACAAATCAACACACCAACAGGGCCACAGTCAGTTTCGAAAACTTGTATTGCATCACCGCCCGACAAGCCCCACATTTTTATTTCATCGGGCGTTACATGTACTTTTTCATAAGTTTCGAAAGTACCGTTTCTTCTGCATAAGAAACCTGTATTATACAATTTATCGTCTTTAACCAAAGGAAAACTCCCGGTAACAATATTGATATTGTAAGAAATGGCCAGTTGTATAAAGCGATCTTTTATTTCTTCGGTATATTCAGCAAGCTTTCGTATTGCTTCGGCATATCCAAGATGGTTATAATCTGCCATCAACGGCGCGTTAAAATATTCAGGAAAAAGAACAAAATCACCATTATAACTGGCTACTGCATCAACAAAATATTCTACCTGGGTAAACAACTCTTCAATATTTTTATACAATCGCATTTGCCATTGAATCAATCCAAGCCGAACAACCGATTTGTAACCACTTACCTTATCAGAGATTTTTTGATAATAGATATTATCCCATTGCAAAAGGACAGCATATTCTTGTGATTCTTTATCGCCAGGCATGTATCCTTTCAAAATTTTCTTCACATGAAAATCGTTGGAAAGCTGAAAGTTTAAAACAGGGTCGTGAATCTCCTTGTACTTTACTTTTTGAATATATTCTTTGGGAGACATTTCTTCAGCGAATTTATAGTAATTGGGAATCCGGCCTCCAAAAACAATGGCTTTCAAATTTAACTTTTCGCACAATTCTTTCCGGGCATCATACAAACGCCTCCCCAAACGCAGACCTCTAAAATCAGGCCGGATAAAAACATCAATTCCATATAAAACATTTCCTTTAGGGTTATGCGTGTTAAAACTGTAGCGACCAATAATTTCTTCGTATGTATGATCATCGCCAAACAATTCATATTTAACAATTATTGAAAGTGCTGAACCAACAACAACATCGTCCACAACAATGGCAAACTGTCCTTCCGGAAAAATCTTCACTAACTTGCGAATGTCTTTTTTTTCCCAGTAATCATCAGGCCAGTTTGGATAGGCTTCAATCGATGATTTATGAAGTTCCTTGTAATCATCAATATTTAGTTGCCGCAGTTCTACTTTCTCTATCGTTTCCATACAAATTGTTTCAATTATTCAATACATTAAGATATAAAAAAAGCCCGGTTTCCCAGGCTTCATATTGAATAAAAACAAAAAACTCTTCTATTATTTAACTTCATCATTGGCAATCAGCCATTCTGCAATTTGAACCGCATTCAAAGCTGCACCTTTTTTTATCTGATCTCCGACACACCAAAAAGTAATACTATTCGGATCTGTAATATCTTTCCTGATTCTCCCTACATATACATCATCTTTCCCGGAAACAAACAGCGGCATCGGGTATTGTTTTTCTGCTGGATTATCAATCACGGTCAATCCTTCAAAATTCTGAAAAGCAGTTTTTACTTCTTCTACTGTAACAGGCTTTTCTGTTTCCACCCAAATGGCTTCTGAATGAGCACGTGCCACCGGAATACGTACACACGTTGCACTAACCTCTGTATCGATGTGCATAATTTTCTTGGTTTCCCAATTCATTTTCATCTCTTCCTTGGTATAATCATTCTCAAGGAAAACATCAATTTGCGGAATGATATTCATTGCTAATTGATACTGAAATTTATTCACGGTAGCCTCTTTTCCACTGGCAACTTCCTGAATCTGCTGTTCAAGTTCTGCAATTCCCTGTGCTCCGGCACCACTGGCTGCCTGGTAAGTAGCAACTCTTATACGTTTAATATGAGATAGTTCTTCGATTGGTTTTAACGCCACAACCATTTGAATAGTTGAACAATTTGGATTGGCGATAATATTTCTCGGACGCTCTTTTGCATCCTCCGGATTTACTTCCGGTACAACCAATGGCACATCATCGTCGTAACGAAAAGCACTTGAATTATCTATCATTATCGCACCATGTTTCGTAATAGTAGTTGCAAATTCCTTTGAGATTCCTGCACCAGCCGATGTAAGGGCAATATCAATGTCCTTAAAATCGTCGCCATGTTTTAATTCTTTTACTGTTAGTTTCTTCCCATTAAATTCATACTCGTTTCCGGCACTTCTGGCCGAACCAAACAAAACTAACTCATCAAGCGGGAAATTCCGTTCCTGAAGCACCCGCAAAAACTCTTGTCCTACAGCTCCGCTGGCTCCTACTATTGCAACTTTCATCGTAAACTTTTTTATTAAAATTAAGTCTGCTTTATTAATTATTGCAGCAAAATTACTATTTTGCCTGTAAATGCAAATCCCATGGCTCAGAATATCCTCAAATTCTTAACAATCAGTTTGCTCATTGCTTATAATTATGCCGGAGCACAGGAAATATGGCGTGAAAATTTTTCTATTCCTGAAAAGGGTGTTTGGGGAAGTAACGATGCATCGTCTTATATAAAAACTGACTTTGAAGGAATTTCAACGTGGACACTCGATTATACCAATGTTCAGCTAAGAGATTCCAACGATTATGCCAAGACTGTCTCTACCTCCGGTGGACGATTTGAATGCCGTGATATTGAAGGTGAAGTAGTATGGATTTCAGAAGAAATTAATATTTCGAATGTTGACAGTGCAGCCATCCAACTTGTTGCACAGGAAACAGGAAGCGGCAAAAATGAATCAACAAAATATCTGAAAGCATATTATAAACTAGATTCATCTGCAGAAATCCTTTTTGAAATTAATGGGGAAAAACATGGAGATTGGGGCGTAGATACGCTTTCTCAGTCGGGGCTAAGTGGACAAAGTTTACAAATCATAGTACGAATCGGTAATTCTTATTCAGCCGACAAAGTGATACTGGATGAAATTGTGGTTTCAGCAAAAGTTAAAGAATATCCTCAGGCACTCCCCGGAGACTTGGTTATTAATGAAATACTTTTTAACCCGTTTCCCGATGGAGAAGATTATGTGGAGATTTATAATAAATCGGAAAGTGAATTTCCATTAAGTAATCTGCTTCTTGCTTCGCGAGACAATGATTTCCAATTGACTCAGATTTATAGTTTGTCTGGCCAAAAGTATCTTATAGAACCCAAAAGTTATGTTGCAATTACCAAAGACACAAACGCTGTTTTTCCTTTTTATTTTATAAAATGTTCTGATTGTTTCCAGCAGGTACCTAAAATGCCATCATATAACAATGATGAAGATGTGGTAGTCTTACTAAACCAAAATATGGAGATTATTGATGAACTAAACTATTCTGATGATTTCCATAATCCGTGGCTGGCCAATGCCGACGGAGTTTCATTAGAAAGGCTCTCAGTTTCCGAAGAAACAAATCTGCCGGAAAACTGGACTTCTGCCAGTACTGAAGCAGGTTACGGAACACCTGGCTATCAAAATTCACAGGCAGGGGAAATAGCCACTTTAAAACCTGATGTAACTTTTGAACCAGAAGCATTTTCGCCTAACTTCGACGGATATAACGATGAATATAAAATTCAATATGAACTTGACAACCCCGGATATGTTGGGAATATAAAAATTTTTGATTCTTACGGACGGCTTGTATTACAACTTGTAAAAAACGAAATTCTTGGTACGAGTGGAGAAATAAGTTGGAATGGAGAGGATAAAACCGGTCAACGACAACCTTTGGGAGTTTACATCGTTGCTGTTGAAATATTCAACTCCGACGGGCAAGTCTTTCGTTTTAAGGACGGTGTGGTCCTAACTGATGTATTAAAATAAATCCCCCCTAAAAACTAAATTTATTATTCATTAAATTACCTAAGTTACCTATATATTCTGTTTTCTATCTTTGCAACTCATGCAAAAACACCAATATAAGGAAGTCTTTCTACCATTATATTAAAATTGTTCAACGGCAATGGGAAAATCTATGGTTACCAAATTACCAGCAAGGTAGAAAAAATTACCAGCGGCGAGATGGCTATTACAAAAGGAGTTCTCTCCTCCAATTTATACAAGCTCGAAGCCAAAGATTTATTTGGTGTTGAATAAAAAAGGTAATAACCGGCTGTGGAAATACTATTTCTTTACCAGAAGCGAAAAAAAATGGAATACTTTTAAATGAGATGAAAGCTTTTGTTCAAAAAATGAATATACTTTTAAAACCAAAACGAACATAATAAATGAACCGAACCTTAACACCAGAAGAAACAGAAGAGCTCTTGCAATTTTGTCATGAACGTTACGTAATACATTACTATTTTCAGGCGGAACAGATGGAGCACTTCGCCCCTCCTTCTATCGAGGAGCGATTGGCAACCAATCCCGAACTTCTCTTTAATGAAGTATTACATCAAACTTTTAGTAAATTTGGAATTACAGATTCTCGTAAAATAAAAGAATATTTCAATCAACAGTTTCCCGGATTTGCTTTGAAATAAATGTAACTTTTGCAAATAAAAGTCAACTAACAACATAAATAAATACAAAATTCAAAAGTAAAATATACCTCAATTATTATGAAACGAAGCTTTTTCTATTTTGCCAGGCGTGAGCTTACTCGTTCGGCATATTTTCGAAAAAATATGGCAGCCAAGGGAGTACTTATATTTTTAGCACTCTACTTTTCGTTGGTCGCTTTGGCCATAGGATACAACCTAAGTGAATATTTATCGGAAAATTTTCCCGGCCAGTCGCAAATTTCAGCGTTTAATTCACTTATTTTTATCTATGTTGGTGTTGACCTTGTTACACGGATTCTATTACAAAATCTGCCAACTTTTGGTTTTCAACCTTTCCTCATTATTCCGGTAAAACGAACACGAATTGCCAGGTACATGTTAAACAAATCGTTACTGCACTTTTTTAATGTTCTTCCATTATTACTTCTTTTCCCGTTTACCTTCCGATCTGCGATTTATGAATTAGAAACTCCAATCTTGATTGCGTGGCTTGCTTCACTTGTCATGATGATTTTCGCGAACCATTTTCTGGCTATTTATATTAAATGGCGAACCAATGAATCCGATTGGTTTTTCTATGGATTCCTTGCTCTGGCAGCGAGTATTTTTGCTATCGACTATTTTGGAGTATTTGACATAACAGCAAATTTTGGGAAAATATTTGATTCTGTTGTAAGAAATCCGGTATATATAATAATTTTCCCTATTCTGATTGCGGCTTTATATATTCTCAATAAAAGGTATCTTTTAAGCCGGTTTTATATTGACGAAATATTTCAGAAGAAAAAAGAAACAAAAGCTTACAACTTCTCATGGTTAAACCAGGTAGGCGAATACGGCAAGATGCTCTCGCTGGAAGTTAAAATGATTACCCGGAACAAACGTCCGAGAACCAGTGCTATAATGTCTGTTATATTTATTTTTTACGGGTTAATAATTTACAAAGATGCTGATGTACGGGAATTACCTGAGGCCATAATGGTTCTGGGAGGAATGTTTATGACCGGTATTTTTGGTCTGACCTACGGCCAGTTCTTCCCTGCCTGGCACAGCAAATACTATCCGTTTTTAATGACTCAGAATGTAAAAATGAAACAAGTACTTCAATCTGCATTTTTTCTGATAGCCGGCACTAATATTATTTTTTACTTACTCTCGCTGGGCTACATGTATATTTCTCCTAAAATTTTATATATACATTTTGTAGTTATGCTTTATAATATTGGGGTCAACACATTTGTTATTTTCGCCCTCGGTTTAAACAGTCGCAAATCCATTAATATTGATGAGCGGGCCATGTTTAATTACCAGGGAATGGGAGCAACACAATGGCTAATGGCATTTCCTATTTTATTTGGACCGCTGGCTTTTTACGGGGTACTAACTTTAATTATCGGGAACATTGGAGCATATATTGTAATGGGAAGCCTCGGACTAATTGGAATTATCCTGCACCCACGTTTGATAGATTATTTCACAAAAGAATATTTAAAACGAAAACACCGGATGATTGCAGCATATAAAAAGAACTAGATATTAATTATACATTCATATTAAACAGTCAAACATTTCAAATAAAAAGGAAAATACAACCATGATACAAGTCAATAATCTACAAAAATCATATAAAGAAACAGTAATTCTCGACCTCCCTGAGTTAGAAATAAAAAAGGGAGAAGTTTTTGGACTGGTTGGAAACAATGGCGCCGGAAAAACTACATTCTTCTCATTGGTACTTGATTTAATCCGTGCCTCAAAAGGAAGTGTTACTATCGATGAAATTCCGGTTTCTGAATCAGAAGAATGGAAATCATTAACCAGCGCTTATATCGACGAAAGTTTTACCATCGGATATCTCACTCCTGATGAATATTTCGCTTTTATTGGAGACCTGCGCGATATGAATGCCAATGATATAGAAAAATTTCTGGCTGATTTCAGTGAATTTTTCAACAACGAAATTATAGGCAAAAAGAAATTTATCCGAGACCTTTCCAAAGGAAATCAAAAGAAAGTGGGTGTTGTTGGTGCGCTCATGGGAAACACGGAACTGGTTATTCTTGATGAACCGTTCGCCAATCTTGACCCAACTTCGCAATTTAAATTACGGCAAATCATTAAGGAATTTGCTTCCAAAAAAGGAAAAACATTTATGATTTCCAGCCATGACCTGGATCATGTTGCTGATGTTTGTGCACGAATCGTAGTTCTGGAAAAAGGCAAAATAGTGCGCGATGTTCAGAAAACAGAAACCACACTGGCCGAATTACAGGAATTCTTCACTGGCGTAAAGGTTGAGAATTCTTTTCTAGATGAATTATAAGCCTTTTCAACAACCCCCAAATGTTTGTGCTATTCAAAAACGGGTGTATGAATTTTTCTTTATATTTAACAGAACAAATCAAGAACATCCCTTTATGACAAGCGAAGAAACAAATAAAAAGCAGGTAATTTCACATATGGCAACATTGTGTAGCCGCTCGGAACAGTGTTCTCCCGATATCCGAAAAAAAATTATCGCTGCCGGACTAACAGAAGATGAAGCCGCTGAAATTATAATCTATTTAAAAGAAGAAAAATATATCGATGACGAGCGTTATGTAAAAGCCTATATCGCAGAAAAATTTAAAATTAACAAGTGGGGCCGGGTAAAAATGAAGTATTACCTTCGTCAAAAAGGGCTTACCGACGATGTAATTGAAAAGGGCATGGAATCGATTGATGAAAAAAAATATGTCGATCTTTTACTGAAAACAATGAAAGAAAAAGCTCGGAAAGTAAAAAAGAAGAATAAGTTCGAAAAAATGGGCCAAATTATTCGTTACACCCAAAGCCGAGGTTTTGAGCCGGAAATAATTCATAGATACATAAACAAGGTGTTGGAATAATCTGTTTGTTTTTCGTCATATCCTTTGTGTAAAATTATTGTTTTATCATTCGTGCAAATACCAGCGAACAGAGGGAAAGAAATGCTCCTCCCAAAAAAGGAATCCGCCAGTTGTATGTCCAAAAAATGCCGCCAACAACCGGAAGAATAACAGCTGTTATATGGTTAATTGTAAAACCTACAGACATTGAAGGGGCGATGTCGGCTGGCTCTGCATTTTTCTGAAAATAGGAATTGATAGCAATAGAGAAACTAAAAAACAGGTTATCGATAAGATAAAAAACAGTAACGATCTCTTTATTTTCAACGAGCGCATAACCTAAAAACACAATTGTAAGTGAAACATATTCAACAGTAAGCAGTGCCCTTTCTCCAAACCGGTTAATAGCTCTACCTACATAAGGGCTTAAAAAGAAAGAAATAACATTGTTGATTACAAAAAGGACAGCAATATGCATTACCGAAAAATGGTATTTCTCCACCAATATAAACACAGCAAACACAACGAAAATTTGCCTGCGGGCTCCACTCAAAAAATTAAGCACATAAAACAGCCAGTATTTTCGTTTAAATACGAGTCTTTTTTTCTGTACCGGAAGTAATTTGTTTACCGGATTTTTGGTAAGCGCGAAAATACCACCTGCAATT
The DNA here is from genome assembly GCA_963677235.2 of uncultured Draconibacterium sp. Taxonomy (GTDB): domain Bacteria; phylum Bacteroidota; class Bacteroidia; order Bacteroidales; family Prolixibacteraceae; genus Draconibacterium. Next base: position 524,238 of record CAXXPP010000003.1, read on the forward strand.
GCAATACTGCCAACTCCACAAAACAGGTAGCGCATTGGAAGATATTCTGAAAGTCCCCATATTAACAATCCAACAGAGACATTAGCCAGAGCCAGAAAACTCTTCATTTTCCCCAGTACCAACGGAACCCGCTCTCTGGAAAAATACTGAAGGGTCAACGACTGATTTGCTGTTTCAAAAAAATGAAACCCAACAGACATAATTACCGTGGTAAACATAAGCCCGCCAAATGAAGGCAAGATACCTGCGAGTACCACTCCTATTCCCAGCAGCATTACCGCAAGGGCGGCAAAACGATGCTCAGCAAAAATCAATAAAAAATAAACTACAAAAAATGTAAAGAATCCGGGAATCTCTCTCACCGACTGTATGGCACCAATTTGTACAGCATTCACTCCTACCACATCAACAGCATAGTTGTTAAATAATGTACGCCATCCCTGGAATGCAGCAGCAGAAACAACCACCAGCAAAACCAGGTAGCTGTACATGGGGTTTTCTTTGTATGTTTTAAATGAAATCATACAACAAGTTTATACAAACTTATTCCTTTTGGCGGGTTAAGCAGTCGAAACAGTTAAAAGGAAAGCCATGCTTTAACATTCTGAAAACATTGTATCGAAATCTGTACACCTGACAAATAAAAATGAATATTCAACAGATTTGGGGACAGAGTTGTTTTTATAATTCTTAGTTTTTGGGAACCTTCCCTAGGCATTTTATTTATCTTCCAATGCCTTTCTCCAATGACACAATAACCTGTAAGACTAAAATTCTTACTACCTTTGTTATCCAATTAAAAAAGGAGAAAAACAGATGATTTTAAAAGAACAGGTAAAAGACATTACAGAGCGCCGGGACGCGCTGAGGAGGCATCTTTGACTATGATGCAAAATTAATCCAATTGCAGGAAGAAGAATTAAAAACCCAGGATCCGGAGTTCTGGAATACCCCAAAAGAAGCCGAAGCCCAAATGAAAAAAATCCGCACAATAAAAGTGTGGACAGATGGCTTTAACAATGTTAATCACGCGGTAGAAGATTTTCTTGTTTTATATGAGTTTTTTGAGGCAGAGGAAGCAAGTGAAGAAGAAATTGACAAAGCTTTTGCCGAAACCCATAAAAAAATAGAGGAACTGGAAGCTAAAAATATGCTCCGTAGCGAGGAAGACCACCTTGGAGCCGTATTAAAAATTAATGCCGGAGCCGGTGGAACAGAAAGCAATGACTGGGCTGATATGCTTTTTCGTATGTACACCCGATGGGCAGAACAAAACGGCTACAAGCTCAAAATTTCAGATATGCAACCCGGTGACGAAGCGGGAATAAAAAGCTGTACCCTCGAAATTGAAGGTGATTATGCCTATGGTTACCTAAAAAGCGAAAACGGAGTTCATCGCCTGGTCCGATTATCACCTTTCAATGCCCAAAACAAACGAATGACCTCATTTACTTCGGTTTATGTGGCACCATTAGTTGATGATTCAATTGAAATAGAAATTAACCCGGCCGATATCACCTGGGATACATTCCGGAGTGGCGGTGCAGGAGGGCAAAATGTAAATAAAGTAGAAACAGGTGTTCGGTTACGGCACGCTCCCTCCGGAATTATCATTGAAAACACCGAAAGCCGCTCACAATTAGGGAACAAGGAAAATGCGCTTCGTTTATTAAAATCGCAGCTTTATGAAATGGAACTTCGGAAAAGACGCGAAAAGACAATGGAAATTGAATCGCAGAAAAAGAAAATTGAGTGGGGCTCACAAATCCGTTCCTACGTGCTCCAACCATACAAAATGGTAAAAGATTTACGAACCAACTACGAAACCGGAAATGTAAATGCAGTTCTCGATGGTGAGTTAGATGGTTTTATAAAAGCATATCTTATGGAATTTGGAGGGGAATAAACCCTCTGCTTCCTTTTTTGTTTGAAATTTATCAGGTTTCTGATATTACAATAGTTACCAAATCAAATAAAAACGATGGTTTCAGATCAGCATTTTATAAATCGGGAAATAAGTTGGCTTTCGTTTAACGAGAGGGTTTTACAGGAAGCTGAAGATCCAAATACTCCGTTATTTGAACGCATTCGTTTTATTGGGATTTTCTCGAACAACCTCGATGAATTTTTCCGTGTGCGTGTTGCCACTGTGCGGCGCATGGTAGATTTGGGAAAAGACGAAGAAAACCTGCTGGGAAATTACACTCCACGTGAATTACACGATAAAATCCAGGAAATTGTAATCATCCAGCAAAATAAAGTACAGGAAATCTTTGAAGGCATTCATAAAGAACTGAAAGAAAACAACATCTTCCTAATCACGGAGAAAGAGCTCAATCACTCGCAAGGAGTTTTTGTAAAGAAATACTTTTACGAATCGGTACTCCCCAACCTTGTTCCGATAATGTTGAGCAAAAAAAATAAATTCCCGTATTTAAGGGATCGGTCGGCGTATTTGGCGGTTAAATTATCCAACAAAATAAATCCGGAAGATTTTGCTTACTCTCTAATACGAATCCCGGGCAGATCAGTACCTCGTTTTCTTGTCCTTCCCAAAAACGGACGGAAAAAATACGTTATCATGCTCGACGACGTTATCCGATTCTGTTTAAACGAGTTGTTTTTTTATTTTGATTACGATGTTCATGAAGCTTATACTGTAAAAATAACAAGGGATGCAGAGCTCGATATCGACGACGATATTTCGAAAAGTTTCATGGAAAAAATGAGCCACAGCCTGAAAAAAAGAAAAACAGGAAGGCCTGTACGTTTGGTTTACGACCGTAATATTCCGGATGATTTAAAAAACTTTATTTTCAAAAAAATGAAAATAAATGCCGATGAAAATGCCGTTCCAGGAGGAAGATATCATAATCAAAAAGATTTTATGGACTTTCCTGAAATAGGAAAGAAAAAACATTATTACCAGAAACTTCCACCTTTCCGCCATAAAGATTTACGCCCTAACTCCAGTGTATTAAAAATTCTTCGGAGAAAGGATGTGATGTTGCACTACCCTTACCAGACCTTCAACCACTTTATTGATTTTTTACGCGAAGCAGCCATCGATCCCCAGGTAAAGGAAATTGGGATAACGATTTATCGCGTTGCGCCAAATTCAAAGGTTGTAAATGCGCTTCTTAACGCCATCAGAAATGGAAAGAATGTTACGGTAGTCATTGAACTTCAGGCACGTTTCGATGAAGAAGCAAATATTTTCTGGTCGAATAAATTACAGGAAGAAGGTGCAAATGTGGTTAATGGAGTTCCGGGAATGAAGGTGCACAGCAAACTGGCCTGGGTAAAACGTAAAGAGGATGGAAAATACAGAAACTATGCATACATAGGCACGGGTAATTTTCATGAAGGAACTGCGCGAATTTATTCAGATGAAGGTTTAATGACTTCCGACCCCCGTCTGGCAGATGAAGTGGAAAAAGTATTTGATTTCTTCAAGCACAATTACAAACACTTCGATTACAAGCACCTCATTGTCAGCCCATTTTTCATGCGCGAATTTTTCAACAAATGTATCGACCGCGAGATAGAACTGGCCAGAAAAGGGAAGGAAGCCTGGATGATCCTGAAAATGAACAGCCTTATAGCTCCCAGAATGATACAAAAACTCTATGAGGCAGGTCAGGCAGGAGTGAAAATTCAATTGATTGTGCGTGGTATTTTTGGCATGCAGGTAGGAATAAAAGGCCTCAGCGAAAACATTACCGCAATTAGCATCGTTGATAAATACCTTGAACATTCACGTATTTTCCTGTTTGGAAATGGTGGCGACGAGAAAATGTTTATTTCATCGGCAGACTGGATGCCTCGCAACCTGAATCGCAGAATTGAAGTTGCCTGCCCGGTATACAACAAAGAAATTAAGGCTGAATTAAAAGAAATGCTCAAAATTCAGTTAAAAGATAATTTAAAGGCCCGAATACTGGATCCTGAGTTACGAAATGAATATAATGAGGGCGATTCAGAAAAAAAATACAGAGCACAGGAAGATTACTATAACTTTATAAAAAACAAACATCACATCGTTATGAAAATATATCATAATCCACGTTGTGCCAAAAGTCGTGCAGGGCTAAAATACCTGGAAGAAAAAGGCTATGATATTGAAATAAAGAAATACCTTACTGACGGAATTACGGAAAGTGAACTTAAAGAAATTATAACCAAAAGCGGAGAAAAACCTTTTTCTTTTGTACGTACTCAGGAAAAAGAATACAAGGAAATTTTCAAAGGGAAAAAACTTTCAGATGATGAATGGATAAAAGCGCTTATTGAACATCCAAGATTACTTCAGCGCCCGATTGTTGTTAATGGAAACAAAGCTGTTTTGGCAAATCCGCCGGAAAATGTTGAAAACATTATTTAGTTAATTTTTAGTTTGCCCTGCAACTGCTGAATTTCACTTTCCAGTTTTGTTTGTTTCTTTATAGCTTTTGAAAGTTCCAGTGCATCACGGACAGCTTCTTTGTCGTAGGTTTCAAGTATAATGTAGTAATATTCATTTCCAAGGAAAACGGCTTTCAACCGGCGGTCCATATTGTCGGCAATAAACTGTATTACACCATTATCTTTCCCGTTGCGATACGATACCTTTTCCCACTTCAACTCCATAAAATCGCTGTGATGGTTGTTTACGTCTCCCAATGGGATAGTATCAGTTTTTGCATCGTCGCCTTGATCGTAAACCCGCAACGCTACATGATTTAACCAATGATCCCCATAATAATTACTACTTAAATAAAGTTCGCCCCGCTCATCAAGATGCACCTGAATATAGGATCTGTCCCAAGCACGTTCAAAAGTTTGACGTTTATGAATGTACTGGGTATATCTGTCGAATTGTGTTTTCTCTTTGGTAAAACCCTTTTCCAACACAGTTATACTCACTTTTGCCGAATCCAGCTCTGTTTCTTTTTTCTGGAGTAAATCGAAACTAATTTCGTTAACAAGGTTCTTTGCCGCATTTGCCGAATACATCGCCTCGGGATACAGTTTTGGAATACTATCGAGTTGAAGTAATGCATTGGTTGTATCATTTTTCTCCAAAAGTGATTTAGCAAAATTAAGTTTTACTCTTGCCTTTTCTTCATCCGATGGCCCGCATGCAGCTAAAATGGTCAATAAAAAAAATACTAAATATAGGAACCTAAACCTCATTTTTTCATTGTTTTGTACAAAATTACTATTTTATCTGAATAACGAAACAAAGGCTGTAATGAATACAAATTCGGTAACTTTTTTTAAAAATCATCCGGTCGAACCTGTCCCGGAAACCCGGAAACTAATTATCGCCGCATGGAAAATCAGTAATCCAAACAATATGGGACACATTATCCGAATGGGACACAACCTTGGAGTTGAAAGAGTTTTGTTTATTGATGACGATGTTAACAAACGCGAATCGAAAATTAAAAAAACAGCCGGATTTTCATTTGAACAACAACCATGGGAAGTTATTGCTGAAAAACAATTTCTGACTTCAATTCCTGATGACTACCAATTAGTTGTTTTGGAAACTTGTGAGGGTTCTGGTAATATATATAATACCGATTTTCCTGCGAAAACAATTTTACTGGGAGGGAATGAGTCTTATGGATTACCTGGGAATGTAATAAAAAACAGTGTCTTAAAAGTTCATATTCCGATGCCTGGAAATTGTAAATCGATGAATATTTCACACGCGTTAACCGTTGCCGGATTTGAATGGTATCGTCAGAACTTTAAGAAATAACCCCATTCGCTTAAATTATAGTTAACAAAGCTTATTTTTCGGGTATTATTTCTAATTTTAAAACAAAATAAAACGCGCCATGATCACCTTAACCCAATTGGAATACATTGTTGCGGTTGATACTTATCGCCATTTTGGAAAAGCAGCCGAACATTGTTTTATTACTCAACCAACGCTTTCCATGCAAATAAAAAAGCTGGAAGAGGATTTGGAAATTATCATTTTCGACCGGAGCAAGCAGCCTCTTATTCCTACTGACGTGGGACAGCGGATTATTGAACAGGCTCGCATTGTCCTGAAACAAACTGATGAAATTAACAATATTGTAAAAGACCATAAAAACCAGGTTTCAGGCTTGCTGAGAGTCGGAATTATCCCTACCCTGGCGCCATATCTACTGCCAATTTTTATCGGAAAATACAAAAAAAAATACCCCAATATTTTCATTAAAGTGGTTGAGCAAACCACCGAAAATATTGTTGAACTTTTGAATAAAGATTTAATTGATGTAGGGATTTTGGTTACACCATTGAAGGAAGACAAAATCAATGAAAAACCAATCTTTTATGAAGAAATGATGATTTATGCCAATGCCGGACATAAACTTCATAAACAAAAAGAAATTACCTTAAAAGATATTGCTACGCCTGAAATTTGGTTATTAAGCGACGGGCATTGTTTCCGCGACCAGGTAATCAATCTCTGTTCATTTTTAGGAACTACCGATAGTAAACTTCCCTTCCACTTTGAAGCCGGTTCTCTGGAAACGCTGATGAATATCGTTGATCGGGAAGGTGGAATTACGTTGATACCCGAACTTGCAAAAGACGGAATGTCGGCACAACGACTTAAAAACGTAAAATCTTTCACCAATTTTAAACCACTGCGTGAGGTCAGCCTGGTTTATTCAAGACATTTTGCAAAACACAAACTGATTAATTTACTATGGCGCGAAATCAGGGAAGATATTCCCACAGAACTTCAGGACGACAAACGAGGAACCGTTGTTGAATGGAAATAAAGTTTACTTTTTAACAAAAACTACTTTCCCTTGATCCGATTTCCATATTGTTGCATAAAACGATTGAAAGTCATTGTATTTTTCAGCAGGCCAGGTTCCTTTGTTTTGTTCTATCTTTCGTACATATATTAACTTGTTTTCATCAAATTGCAACCGAACTGTATATCTGCCAAATTCACTTTCTTCAAATATATCTTCCATTGCCGATTCTAAAACAAAACCTTCGGGGATAATGTAAATAATCGAATCAATATCGGTATAAGCAAATTCTCGTTCAAAGGGGAATTTTCTGTCTTTTGTTTTAGACGGAGGCCGGGAAAACGAATTTAAAAGGTTGGGGTTTAAAAACATCCTGTTTCCTGTAATTGCTGAGTATTTTGGTAATTTAACATCTAATTTTTCAGCAATAACCGGACCTTCATTTCCTTTTTCAGAAAGTGAAAACGAATTTAAAACGGGAGAATTGAAATCTAAATTTCTCTGATACCACTTCTTTCTATCGTCCTCTCCTTCAGTTAATAAAAAATTACGATTGCCATATTGCAGCCCTGTAAATTCAGTAGAAATAACTGCATTGCCATTCCCATTTTCATCAAGTACGACTTCGGCATCCCGAATTTGCAGGTTCTGATCTTTATCGAACAAAGGTGTTTTAACCAGTTGACCTCCTTCTTCTGTTATTAAAAGGGCATACCTGTCGTTGTTCCCACTGCCAATATACCCAAAAGGATATTCCTGGCTTGTACATTCCAACCATGTGGTATCTTTTTCAAAAGGCACACAAACAATTACATGATTGGCCTGCCCCATTGAAGGAAAATCGGGAAATTTTATTTTTGATTCTCCATTGCCAATAACTGCATATATAGATTTTATGCCGGCAATTTTTAAAAGCGAAACCATATAATTTGATAATGCCTTGCAATCGCCATATCCGAGTTCGTCAACTACTGATGCCGGAAAAGGTTCCCATCCACCAATTCCTAACTGAATACTTATATAACGCGTTTTATTCTGAAAATACTTGTATATCATCTTTGCTTTCTCTTTTTCGGATGGAACATCTTTTATTATATCCAAAACTTCTGCTTTTGTTTTTGCAGAAACTTCTTGTTTGCCAGCCACCAATTTCCATTCCCATTGCCCAAAACTCTTCCAGCTCTGAAATTCTCCTGATGTCCCCTCATATTCAAATTTCTGAGGTGTACTCCATAAAACCGGGAATATATCGGTTGCCGGAGGTGTATATGGTTCCTTTTTTAATGCTTTTTTATTGTTAATCTCCCAATGGTACAAAGTGGAATTTTGCAATTTCTCAGGTTCAATATTTTGCTGCAAGTTAACCGGTTTGAAATTTATCTTCTGGTTATTTTCGGAAACAATTGTAAATACTGATTTTTCTACCGAAATTTTATATCCCGGTACTGGGAACCACCGGTTAATACTCACAACTCCATTGTACGTAATTTCATAATCGAAAACAATAGAGTAAGGATAAGAATGATGCAACCCGTCAAAGCTTTTATAACGGTCATCCTGGAAAAGTGTATAACTTCCCACTAAACTATTATCTGTAATTTCATCTTTTTTAATTTTCCTTATACGATTTCCTTTATCATCAAGAATTTCACCTGAGAATGAATTCACTTTGCTGTTCCGGTCGTATAGCACATACATCTGTTTTACATCGCCGGCATACTCATTCAAAATGGTAATTACCTTATGCCGCGTTAAAACGGCCTTTCCCGGGCTAATAAGATGGTATGAAATACTATCATACCTTATAACAGCGGTAGCATCTTCCAGAAGGGAATCAGAAATTAAAGAAGCGTCATACGAAGTTTCTCCTGCATTACACAACAGAGAAAACATAACCATTAAAGAAAAAAGAAACGCTTTCATTTTTACTTAAATTTTTTTCAAAACAATTTGCTCGTTTTCCTTATCAACAAGCATCCTGAAAAATTCTTTTAACGCCTTATATTGTTCAGGAAGAAATATTGTACTAGTAATTGTTAAAGATTGCGTAAAAATTATTTTATTATTCATTTGCTTAATGTTATACATAAATTTTCCCCTGTTCTCGAGCAGGCTAACATTTAAATTTTCCGGCAAACTCTCAACCGCCCAGTTTTCAGGAATCACAAATGTGAATACAATATTATTATTTAACGGGTAAGCAAAATCTACCGGATATTTTCGTTCGTCAACCTTAAAAGGATTTTCGTCGATTTTTTCGTACAAACACGGATTAAAATACATCATATCACCGGCAACAGACACTTTGTCACTAATTGTCCCTTCTATTTTTTCAGTAAGATAGGTATTATACTGATCCCGGTTTACTATTTCATAGTTTTCAACAATAAACCCGTTATGTTCTTTTTCAAAGTCTTCAATATTTTCTTCCTTCCCAGGTTTAAGTTCCTGCCGCCTGTCGAGAGCAAAATACCCCTCATGCCTGTTATTCATAAGTACATTTAAATCGCCTTCTTTCTGCATTTCAATCTCTCCGAACAGCGTATATTTAGAATAATTTTTTGCATTTAAATCAACCCAATCAAAACTTCCCTTATCATACAATAAAAGCCCCTTGTCATTTATACATCGTTCAGGAACCACCCCAAAAGGAATTTCTTTTTCGGTAGCATCGAGCAAATAAATTTCATCACCTGCTTTTACTGCTGCAATAAGGTAATTGAGAGATGATAACGAAGGATGGAAAACAGGAAGCTTCCCGGCATATCTTGTCCGCAGTAAAACCGGATATACTTCAACGCCGGCAGCATTCAGAAGATTAATTAACATCATATTTATATCTCCACTGTTTCCAACACCCTCTTTAATAACTTGTTTTACATTTGCACAGGTAGCAGCATATCGTTCATCCCATTTTACTGAATGTTTTACATATTCAAATATTTTTACTGACTTTTCCTTTTCGGGGAGTTCATTTACTTTTAATCCTTCAACAATATCTTTTGCCGCACTTACGGCTTTTAACTGTTGTCCAAAATTTTCATCGGTCATTAATTTTTTACATATTTCTTCCCATGTAGTGGTATAGGTTGAAATCGGGCTGTCCGGAAATTTTATTGACTGCAATTCAAAAGAAATAGATGACATATAATTCTGCTCAGCATCAATGTACGCCTCACTTTTAAAGGCCGGCACATCTTTGGCTACAAAAACTTCTTCATCCAATCTATAACTTACCCTGGTATGCTGATATTCACTTCGCCCCGAAGCTAACCCATTACTGGAAAGCCTGTTTACACTGGTAAATGTAATCTGTTCCATTCTGGAAGAATGATCATGAAAAAACAAAGGAACATACCCTTTCATCTGACGGCTATAACTATAATATTCAGGAATCTCCGTCCGCAAAATACTCCATTTGGAAGGTATGTCGTATTGAAAACTCCAGGTTGGTAGATTCCATAAAAAATCAGAAACGATAGAATACCCTACTTCAATTACAGAACCCTCAACTACATTTGGTAAAGAAAAACTTACATTCTTCCAGTTTTCATTTTCATTTTCGGTAAAAATATCGCTCTTGCTGATACTTGACTTATTAACCTTACCATTTTCCAGATTATAGGTTACGGCCTTAATACCACTCACATTTTCCTCCATTCTGCCAGAAGATGATTCATAAACCGGAATTTTAAAACTGGCATACTCATACCCCGATTTTGTAAGAATTTTAATTGCACAGTGCCTGTTATGTCTTATTTGAAAGCCGATAGAAGTTGTATAAATAATATACGAAGTCCCTTCATCAAAAAGAAAAAAAGCATTAGCAGAAGAATCAATGTCGCAAATGTTATTTTCCACATCTTCCTTACTTATTTTTCCAAACTTAAATTCAGGTATTTCTTGTGAAGTTACAGGGTAATGAACGCTAAAAAAAAGGGTGTAAATGATGATCAGAGGCTTTATTTTACACATGTTATTGATATTTTGAAAGTTTGGTTTTTATTACACACCTAAAGTAACAATAACAGAACATATATAAATACATCAAAGAATGTTTTATATCATTTATTTAAATTGTCCTGGTTCTTTCAAAAATTACAAATATTGCTCTTCTAACAAAATAAAAATCAAAAACATACAACAACAGGAAAAGAAAAATGAACTATTTTGCATAAATTTTTCGTATTAAAAAAATTTAATTACATTTGCGCCGCAATTTGCGGACGTGGCGGAATTGGTAGACGCGCTAGACTTAGGATCTAGTGCCATACGGCGTGGGGGTTCGAGTCCCTTCGTCCGCACAAAAGAAAAACCGCCGACCTTCCTTTGCAGGTAAGTGTTGGCGGTTATTTACATGGAGACATTTGAATTAAATTTTTATCAATCATGAACATTACCAGGGAAAATATTAACGATGTAAATGCGGTAATTAAAGTTGCAGTTGAAAAGACTGATTATGAAAAGGCTGTTAACGATACGTTAAAAGATTATCGGCAAAAAGCATCTATCCCCGGATTCCGGCCCGGAAAAGTTCCGGCAGGACTTATCAAAAAAAGATTTGGAACTGCAGTTCTTGTAGATGAAGTAAACAAAATCCTTTCTCAAAGTTTGTCGAAATATTTGGTTGAAGAAAAATTAAATATTCTCGGAGAACCTCTTCCAAACGAAGAACAACAAAAAAGCATCAATTGGGAGACTGACGAGAATTTCGAGTTTATTTTTGATGTAGCTGTTGCACCAGAAGTTAAAGTAACACTCGACAAACGAAGCAAATACGACTACTACAAAATTGCCGTTTCGGAAGAAATGATTGATGAGCAGGTTGAAATGGCAGCTTCCCAGTTAGGACAGAATATTCCGGCAGATGAAGTAAAAGACGACAGTACTGTTCGTGGTGATTTTGTTCAGTTGGATGAGAACGGAGAACCTGTAGCAGATGGAATTCAGCCCAAAGGTGTTCTTCTTGCTGTTGATAAAATTAAGGACGAAGAGATTAAAAATGCATTCATTGGCCGCAAAAAAGACGACACATTGACTTTTGATCCGGTAAAGGCTTTTGAAGATCGCCATGAAGTTGGGCACATGTTAAATATAAAACATGAAGAGGCGCACGACCTGAACAGCGAGTTCAAATTTACCGTTACCGAAATTCTTCAGTTTGAAAAAGCAGAAATTAATGAAGAATTATTCAAAAAACTTTATGGCGAAGAAACTGAAATTAAAACCATTGAAGATTTCAGAAGTAAAATAAAAGAAGATATTGCCGCTAATCTTGTTTACTCGTCTGACCAGAAATTTGCAATCGACACCCGCGACGCACTTCTTGAAAAAACCCAAGTTGAACTTCCTGAAGCATTTTTAAAACGCTGGCTGATTGCCGTTAACAAAGAAATTACAGAGGAACAGATTAACAATGAATTTGAATATTTCATTAAAGATTTGCAGTGGCAGTTAATAAAAGATTCAATTATTAAAGAAAACGAGTTGAAAGTTACTCCTGAAGAAACCGAAGATTTCGCGAAACAAATGGCACGTGCACAGTACAGCCAGTACGGAATCTATGATATTCCGGATGAACAACTTAATTCTTTTGCAAAAATGATTCTGGAAAAACCAGAAGAAAATGAACGCATTTACAAAAAGCTTTATGAAGATAAAGTTATTGAAGTGGTAAAAGAAAAAGTTAACGTTCAGGAAAAAGAAGTTTCACAGGAAGAATTTAATGAAATGATGAAATAACTCATACTGCACATTCGCAAGAAACTTTTTTGTAACTTTGTAAACCATAATTTAATTAAGGTTTATAAAGTTATTTTTTTTATATTAGTTTTACTATGAAAGACCACAACGAATTCAAAAAATACGCGATACAACATAAAGGGATTAGCAGTTTAACGATGGAACGTTATTCTTCATTGTACGGGAACTACATTTCCCCTACTATTATTGAAGAAAGACAGTTAAATGTAGCGTCAATGGATGTTTTTTCAAGGTTAATGATGGACAGAATTATTTTTCTGGGTGTTCCTATTGACGATACTGTAGCAAACATTATTCAGGCTCAATTGCTGTTTTTAGAATCTACCGATCCATCAAAAGACATTCAAATATATTTCAATACACCGGGCGGATCGGTTCATGCAGGGTTAGGAATTTACGATACAATGCAATACATATCGGCCGACGTGGCTACCATTTGTACAGGAATGGCTGCATCAATGGGAGCTGTTTTATTAACTGCCGGAACAAAAGGGAAACGTTCTGCGTTAAAACATTCAAGAGTTATGATTCACCAACCCATGGGTGGTGCTCAGGGACAGGCGTCGGATATTGAAATTACAGCTCGCGAGATACTAAAAATCAAGAAAGAACTATATACTATTATTGCGGAACATTCGGGAAAAACAATAGAACAAGTGGAAAAGGACGCCGACCGCGATTATTGGATGACATCGGAAGAGGCCGTAAAATACGGAATGATTGACGAAATTTTACTTCGAAATAATTAAAAATGGCAGGAAAAGGATCGGATAAGTGCTCTTTTTGCGGACGAGAAAAAAGGGAGGTTAACCTTCTGATTGCGGGTATTGACGGACATATTTGTGACCGCTGTGCAGAGCAGGCCCATTCCATTATTCAGGAAGAAATAAAAAAAGACAGTTCATTTGATCTCGACGGAGCAAAACTACTAAAACCAAAAGAAATTAAAGAATTTCTGGATCAGTATGTTATCGGTCAGGATCAGGCAAAAAAAATATTATCAGTTTCTGTTTATAACCATTACAAAAGACTGACACAGCCTTTTGATGATGATGAAACCGAGATTGAAAAATCAAACATTATTTTAGTAGGTGAAACAGGTACTGGGAAAACACTTTTGGCACGCACTATTGCCAAAATGCTACACGTTCCTTTTACCATTGTAGATGCAACTGTACTTACTGAGGCTGGGTACGTGGGAGAAGATATTGAAAGTCTTTTAACCAGACTTTTGCAGGCTGCCGACTATAATGTTGAAGCTGCCGAGCGCGGGATTGTTTTTGTGGACGAGATTGATAAAATTGCCCGCAAAAGTGACAATCCTTCGATTACACGTGATGTTTCAGGAGAAGGGGTCCAACAAGGGCTCCTGAAACTTCTGGAAGGCTCAATTGTAAATGTTCCTCCACAGGGTGGACGTAAACATCCGGAACAAAAATTAATCCCGGTAGACACCAAAAATATCCTGTTTATTTGCGGTGGTGCTTTTGATGGCATTGAGCGTAAAATTGCCAATCGGTTAAATACCAAAGTTATTGGGTATAGTGCATCAAAAGATTCTCAGCGTATAGAACGTGAAAACCTGTTGCAATACATCTCCCCTCAGGATTTAAAATCGTTTGGGTTAATTCCGGAGATCATTGGCAGGTTACCGGTTTTAGTTCACCTTGATCCTCTTGATGAAGAAGCATTGAGAAAAATTCTAACCGAGCCCAAAAACTCCGTTATTAAACAGTATAAAAAATTATTCCAAATTGATGATATCAAGCTAGAGTTCGATGAAGAGGTTTTTCAATTCATTGTTGAAAAGGCTGTTGAATTTAAACTGGGCGCCAGGGGACTACGTTCAATTTGCGAAAGCATTATGAATGATGCGATGTTTGACACGCCTTCTGAAAAAATTGATGTGTTAAAAATCACAAAAAAATATGCAGAAGAAAAACTGAATCACTCAAACCAACGTCTTAAAGCCGGATAACGGAAAGTAAGAAAAAATTAAAAATAGAAATGGGAACAGATATTTTCTGAGTCCCATTTTTTTTTAAAAAGCAGGATGAAAATTCACCCTGCTTTAATCTAAATAAATCAACTTATAAATTTCACAAAATTATCTCCTATTTATTCCTGCTCTTATTCAGCATATAAATTTATTGCACCATGACAAGATGGACTTCCCTCAAAATCAGAAAAGTACCTACTTACAATCTCATATAAGTCAGGATCATATTTTTTCATATCACTTCGGGTATTTACCCAATTGTGTTTCCCGTCTGGCGTTTCAACTTCAGCGTTAACATTAAACCAGTTTTGCACTCCTTCAGCCCAGTATTCATAAATATTGGTTGCAGCATACGTATTTTTATATTTTCCTGCGGCTTTGGCATTATCCAGTTTTTCCTGCAGTAACTTGTTAAAGTCAGAATCTAAAGGTGCAATACCAATCAGGTGAATTGCATGAGAAAATTCGTGGATAGTTATATCTTCAGCGTGGTATTTATCAATCTGATAACAAAGTAGATTCTCTTCAGCGCAGGTAGTTAGTGGTAAATCCATGTCACCTCCGAGGCCACGGGCACGAAGGTCCCAATTTAAAGATGTATCATTGACCAGATATGCATGTTCAGGAATATCAGTCGTTCCTTCATACCGAGCCATAATACCAACACGAGAATTCATTTTAACCATTTGTTCCAATACATTTCCAGGCAACCCTTTGGTCATGAAATCAATAATCTCACAAGCCTTTACAAATGCCGAATCGGGAACTCGATTCGAACTCATAATATGAATCCCGTTTACATTTGAATATTTTTTATAAAATGAGTCAAAATGCAGCGATTCAGGCGGAGTAGCAATAACATAATCACCATCTTTGTGATCTTTTTTATCTGAGACATCGCTTGCAGAAACAGTTCTGGCAAGGCTTCCTATTGCTATTCCAAACAAGAATAAAGCAATCTTTATTGTTATTAATTTTCTCATTCTTTTATGAATTGGTTGATTTAGTCATTTGAAACTGTATTCCAATCGGGTGTTTCTTTATGCAACAAAGTCTGTATGAAAAAATCTCTTCGTTTTTGCTCTCCGTAGGTACCTCCCAAAGTATGGTTCACCCCCGGAAGAACGACAAGCTCAAAATCCTTTTTTGCTTTGATTAAAGCATCAGCCACCTGCATTGTAGATGCCGGATCCACATTATCATCAACCTCGCCAACGATTAGCATAAGATTCCCTTCCAACTTATTTGCGTTCACTACATTGGAACATTCGGCATATTGCGGGCCAATAGGATACCCCATCCATTGTTCATTCCACCACATTTTATCCATCCGGTTGTCATGGCATCCGCAGGAGGCTACACCAGCTTTATAAAACTCAGGATGAAAAAGTAAACCTCCTAATGCATTCTGCCCACCTGCAGACCCACCAAAAATTCCAACACGACTAATATCCATATATTTATATTTTTGTGCGGCTGCTTTCATCCAAAGAATACGGTCGGGGAACCCGGCGTCTTTCAGGTCTTTCCAGCAAACATCATGAAAAGCTTTGGAACGGTTTGAGGTGCCCATCCCATCCATTTGTACAATAATAAAACCTAATTCAGCAAGCCCTGAAAAGGTATAGCTAACCGGTCTGAAATTTTTCTGGGTAAAAGAACTCTGCGGACCTGCGTAGATATACTCAATTACCGGGTACGACTTATTAGCATCAAAATTAGTAGGACGGTAAATATTTCCCCATATATCTGTTTTGCCATCGCGGCCTTTAGCCACAAAAGGTTCAGGTGCAATCCATCCTTTCGCAAGTAAATCGGTAATATCTGCCTTTTCCATGTCAAGAATTACCTGCCCGTCCGCAGCACTCCGCAAAACAATAACTGGCGGTTCCTGAACAGTTGAATATGTATCGGTAAAATATTCGAAATTTTTTGAAAATGTTACCTCATGTTCCATCTTCTCAGGAGTTAGGTCAACAAGACCACTTCCATCAAAATTAACTTTATAGCAATGTTTAAAATACGGGTCTTCGCCTTCGTTTTTACCTGAGCCATAAAAATAAATTATATGATTTTCTTCGTCAACATGCAGAACCTCACGAACCATCCAATCACCTTTTGTAATTTGATTTTTCAATTCGCCACTATTCGCATCAAACAAATAAAGATGATTCCAGCCATCGCGTTCCGAAGCCCAAATAATTTCATTGCTTTGCTCTAAATCATGGCGAAAGCGTTTACCACTATAATCAATAAAAGTTTTGCTCGTTTCATCGATGATAACTTTGGTATCGCCAGTTTCTGCATCAACCTTAACAACCTGGTAAACCTGATGCCCACGCTGATTAAATTCGAAAGTAAAAGCAGAATTATTTTTATCCCAGTTTGGATTAGAAAGACTGTATTGATACTCAAATACCTTACTATCAACCGGTATTTGTTTCATATTTTCTATATCGAATAACGACGGATGTTTTATTGGCAGCGCATCTCCAGGTTTCAAATAGTTCCGTTTGTGCAAAATGGGCTGGAGTTGTGAATCGGGAGACGATTCTACAAAAAAGATCTCTCTCGGTTCATTCTTACGAACTTTATTTACAGCCAGCTTTTTTGAGTCTGGCGACCATGAGAAATATGACGAATAATAATCTCCGGGCGAACCGTCAAAACTTAACTGCTGTTCTTTGCCAGCCTTATCTTTTACATAAACATTGTAATCTTTAATAAAAGCTGTCCAGGCGCTATCAGGTGAAGGAACCGGATCGTTATTCAACTCGTCAAAAGAACCTCCTCCCCAGTAACCGCGACGTTCGCGTGGTTTCATTACAGAATCTTTTTGGAGCAGAAAGTTTTTTGTATTAAAAGTCCAAAAAGCATTGTCGTATGAAAAGTGTAAGCTGTTTTTTACTGTTCCGGGTTTTAAATCACGTAACCTAAGCGACTCCTTCGTTACCTTTTTACCCAGTTGTTTATTCAACGCTTCTACTAATCTCCCGGTATCAAACGCTGACTGTTTTGTTTTCTTTTCTGCATCAATAAACGTATACTCTATCCCATTTTTTGTTCTGGTTGCGTACCAAAGGGTGGATGTTGAATCAATCCAGTTCACCTCAGCAACCTGATTATAAACCAGGTTAGCCAGTTTCATAACCGAATCGGCACGTGCGTAATCTTCTTTTGTTATCTGGGCAGACACATCTAAAGAGAAAACGAGTAGCATCAAAAAGAAAAACGATGTTGAAAAATGTTTATTCATTCCTTTTATTTTTTAATGATTCAATTTTTCATTTAAAAACTATTCAGGGAAAACATTATTCAAAGTAATGGTCAAAGGTACACTTATAAGAGGTATAACAAACTGTCCGCGGTCATTTTTATCAAAACCAGTCAAAGTAATTTTTGAGTCTGCCACATCCGGCTGTTCGATTCTTAAATAAGCATTCGGTGTAAATTCATTTGCTTCTTCCAACTCCATTTCAATCTTTTGATTTTCCAGATTGAATGAAATTGATTTAAGCTTTCCTGCATCCAGTGTCATCCAAAGTTTTAAAGGAGCAATAAAAACCCGCGCTTTTGCAGCCGTTGTAATATTTACCTTTATATCGTTACCAGATTTCTCCACATTTCCTCCAAATGCAAGCCATCCAAATTCGTCATCGTTAGTAACAATTGTTGATGAATTAACGGCATAGCCATAAAATCCTGGTCCATAATCGCCAGAAATTCCATCGTTTTTTAACGTAGAAGGAAACGAATGAAAAGCACAAGGGGCGAAGCCATCCTGAG
The DNA here is from genome assembly GCA_963677235.2 of uncultured Draconibacterium sp. Classification (GTDB taxonomy): domain Bacteria; phylum Bacteroidota; class Bacteroidia; order Bacteroidales; family Prolixibacteraceae; genus Draconibacterium. The sequence goes on from CAXXPP010000003.1 coordinate 542,535, forward strand.
TAATATTTGAAATCGTTCCCATTAACCCCCCATAGCCAACTCGAAGCAAATACAAATCATCGGGGTTCTCACGATATTCTTTTAAGACAGGAATTGCATTTAAACCGGATCCATAATGGTGAATCTGACGTTCAACACGTGAGAGTTTTCCTCCGTAAAGGAAATCCCAATAGCGGCGCGCATTTCCATTGTATGCCCAATGCGGAATAGTTGGCATATAAGCTAAAATTGCCTTTAATGTAGTTTCTGCTTTATCACCAAAACCAAAATAATCAGACCACATATACACTTCTTCCTGACCGGTTGAATCCCATGGCATTTCACTACCAAAAGGATAATTTAAAGAGGCCCAGTGATCAGCCCGTTCTTTCATTTTTGCCTCCAGTTTTCGCGCATACTCCCATAATCCTTCGGCTTTTAAATCGTCCAGAATATGTACAAAAACACTCCCTTCCATTTGCCCAAACTGAGCATAATATGGTGCCAGTTCTACCATCGCCATTGAGGTTTGATAAGCATTCAGCAAGTACCAATCCCAACTTTTTTGTGTAACAAGGCCATCATAATTTCGGGCAAGGCGGTACATCACCCAGTGTGCTGCTGCAACATGCGGATAATTGTAAGAACGACCAACAGATTCAGCTTCCTTTCTGCTCCAGGAAGGAAAACCTCCATATTTTCCAAACCGGACATCGGGATCATAAGTTCCGGCAGGCATAGAATCGGGTTCATAGAAAAACATACTTTTCCGGACACCGTACTTTAATTTCCCTTCATTGTATTGAATTCCGCCCCAGACTGTTTGTTGCATAAAATCTTCCAGCTTTGCGATTTCCTCTTTATCAGGCTCAACTAACTGTTTCATTATAGCGTTTAACCAGGCACCGGCCCCGCCTTCATCGCCAAGACCGCAAATCCATGCACGACTATCCTGAGTTACTTTTTGCTTTGTTTCATAATCGTATGTAATCACTGAAGGAGTGCGATTGAATGGATCATTTTTTTGCTCGAACCACTGCTCAGTAGTTAAAAAACGGCCATTGTCGGCAACAACTTGTTCCTCCGGTTTTATTACCTTATAATTTATAGTTTGCTCTAATCCGTCGGCGTATGTTACAGTTAACCTTGCCCTTCCCCACTGCAAACCTTTAACAACATACTCCTGCCAACCGTGAGGAGTAGATCCGTTTTTCGAAATCTCCAACCCACCTTCAGGTTCCACCTGAAATTTCTTTACCTTTTTTTCGTAATTCAAAAAAAGTTCAGCATTTACATCCTGCGGCAAAACGTAGCCGGGGATACCGACAGCAACCGGCCGATTATTTTCAATTAGTGCTTCTTCAATATTTTGAACAGAATCTGCCAAAAGAAATTTAACTCCAACACTAGTTGTTTTCCCGGGTTTTAGTGTAAGCGAAGTTGGCTTATTCCATGGGACAGCTTCTTTCCATTCATTTTCTGCGTACGCTTTTGTATGAACCATCCATTCATGAAATCCTTCGAAAGTAATTCCTCTTCGTGTTGGATCATCCAACAAAGGACGATACGCTTCAAAAGGCGAATCGCCATAAGGAACTACCAGTAAAACAGGTCCGCTCCCTTTTAAACGGATCACCTGTAAATAACCTGCATCGTTACCAATATACGGATCAAAAAATACATTCTCAGCATGAGTCTCATCAAGTGATTTCCCACTAAGATCGTTGTTGAATATCATGGGGATTCCCAGCGCTCCGATTTCAACTGCTTTTCCGGAAATATTTTTTATTTCAAACCTTAACACAATATTACCATCGTGGTTTTCCCAGTAACGGGTTACTTTCACCGGTGTATCCTCCGGGAAAAGTACAGACAAGTCTGAAGCTGCCAATACATCCTCATCTTTTGACGCAAGCCCTTTAACACTTTTTCTTGACGCTGCAGAAGAATATTCATTCCAATCTTCACTTTTATCCGTTCTCAGTCTGAAATTAATATCACCTAAATGATAATATCCTGCCTTATCCCGTTCAGGAAGCAATTCTCCCGGTGTAAAATCAAAGGAAGGGGCAGTTGTCGGATGCAAGCCGGAAATAGTTTGTGACGACTTTAGTAATTCTATATTAAAAACAGGTGTAGAAAATTCCAATGTCCCCATTTCCAAATCAATGGAATCACGAGTTGCACTTCTTTGTGAGGTAATTGTACCGGCATGTAATGTAAAACTCCAACAAAACATGCAACAGGATAAGAAAAGAAAAATTTTCCTTGATTTCATCTTTTAGATCTTTTAAAAATTATTTATTTGATTCCCGGAGGTTGTGTCTCTTTTAAAATATTTTTAATTTCTTCTTTTGAAAAAGCTTTATCGTATAACTGAACACCAGAAATGTAACCCGTAAAATTCTCAACTGGCTGCCCGGAAGCGCCTATCAAAATATCACTTGCTTCAACGAACAAATTAACAGGCATTTGCGTATTTAATTCTCCGTCAACATACACAGATTCCAGCATCCCGTCGAAAGTAACCAATATGTGATGCCACTTCCCGCTTTCAGGAACTTTCTTATAGGCAAGGTCGACCGCTCCGTCTCCATGAGCCATTGCTCCGTGATTTCCTTTTCCGTACATTAATGCGGCATACGACGCTTGTAACATATTTCTTCTTGAATTCCAGGATAAAATACATTCACCGAAAGCAACCTCGGGGTTATATACCCATGCACTAACCGTAAAAGGTGCATTCCAATCCAGGCTTTTGGGTGCTACTTTATTTAACTTAAGAAAACTTTTACCATCAAGGAATAACGCTTTTACGTTGTCGATTTGTTTTACCTGCGGAGTTCCGATTACAACGAACTCTCCCCCCAGGCTACCAGAATTTAGTATGTTTTCCTGAAGTAGTCCCGTTGGCATTGAAGCCATATTCAAATCTACTAACAATGAGTTTGTGCTTGGATAATTACCTTCGTTTTGTACTTCCTTATTTCTTAATGAAGGGACTTCAAACCGTTTGTTATAAACATGAAGATTCCAAACCGCAGGAAGCATTCCGGTTTTTTCGGTTCCGGTTATGGTTAATCGTACAAAACGGCAGCGTGCAGAATTATCGTCAATCATTGGCGAACCACTTCGTTTATTGCTCCTTTTGTCAGAAAACAATTCCCAGTTTTCACCGTCTTCAGAAGTTTCTATCTGGTATTGATAGTAAAATGTGGGATATTCAAACTCGGTAGTAATTCGTTCTATTTTTTTTATTTCGCCCAAATCAACCGTAAGCGATTGGGGCAAATTAGCAGAAGCGGCTTTCCACATTGTCCCGTTATTATTATCCACTGCGTATTCCGGCAGGTATTTAAAATCAACAGGAGCCCCTGTATAGCGGGTTGCCATCGATTTCAAATGATAATAGGATGATGCAGAAACCGGGGCTTTAAAAGCCAAATCTTTTGCTTTAATGGTATTTTCACCTAATGGTTCAATTCCAGTATGAGTTGGAACAATTTTTTCAATGTCATGTGTTCCTGAGAAATTCAACTTATCAACACATACCTGACGAAACTCACCTCCGGTACTATGTGGATTATCGTGTCTGTGATATAAGATATAATAATCATCTCCTTCCTGTAAAATTGAATGATGTCCCGGGCCGTCAATCGTTCCGTCTTCGCTGGTAACCAATAAAGGATTATTTTCGCCATAGATAAATGGCCCTTCGGGACTAACAGACCATGCGTAATGAACAGAATAACTACTCATTCTACAATCGCCTGCTGAATACATCAGGAAATAAATACTATCGCGTTTTATCATATATGCAGCTTCAAACGCTTTTGGAATTTGTTCTATAGGTATTAATCCTTCTTTTTCAATGGTAAAATCAACAGGATCAAATTTGGTCCATCCCATTCCGCCAAAGGAAGTACACCATGTTCCAAAATAAGAATACAGATCACCATTATCGTCTTTAAAAAACTGGGCATCCAGAGCTGGCAAATTTTCCTTTGAAGTTCCAACAGGAATGACAGCTTCTCCGTTATTGATTGGTTTCCATGGCCCCATTGGGGAGTCGGAAACATATCCGTATATATTACAACCAAACTGACAATTACCCATAAAATAGTAATAACGCCCATCATTTCCTTCCACCACATCAGGAGCCCAGCAATTTGTGAGTCCTGGTGGAAGCTGAATATCCATTTCGTAATTATACCAATTTATAAAATCGTTGCTAATCCAAACCTGGGGTTCTCCCGAAGCCAATTTAATACCATCTGTAGTAGCGTACAAATAATAGGTGTCTCCAAATTTTTTGATAGTTGGATCTGCAAAATAACCCGGTAACAGCGGATTTCCTGTATCACGGGGTTGAGTTACACCGAAGGTACAAGCCCAGCCTGCCACAAATGCGATTATCACTACCAAACTTATATACTTTATTCTGCTAAAAACGTTCATTATCACTATTTCTATTTTACACCCTCGGGATAATTTCCAATAACTATATTCAAATAATCTATGCGATTGGTCAGCCATTGTTTCATCCGTAAAATTTCAGTTTCATTATCTTTATCAATGGGCCAACGTTCAAAGTCGCGAGTCATTGCATCCGAAAAATTATCGGCATATTTTTGAGCCGTTTCCCAATATTCAGACATAATCAAATCCTTAACAGCCAGCCAACGCGTTTTATATTCGCTTACAAATTGTTTGTTTTTAAACAGGTCTGTAAAGAAAGAAGATACGACATAACCTCCGATATGATTTCCAGGATCTGTTCCTAAAACCAACTTTTTATAGCTTTGAAAATAATTGTGCCCGGTATACATTGTTGACCATTCAAAGTCATAACCTGCATCAAAGTCCCATAATGGCCCCATTGCCCAACGGCTGTTCTCGTCTTTATACATATAAATACTGCGTGGGGCAGCTACTTCAACATTATATACCAATTCTTGTATTATCATATAATCGATAAAAGAAGGAACATCAAGAAGTTTTTCCACTTCGCCGTAGTTACCATTATAAATTGCATTCTCAAGTAAAGCAAATTCGTTTCGGATAGCAGCCAATTGAGTTGGTGAAAAAATGTCAGGGTCTTTCACACATATAGGCATCCTGTAAACAGAAGACCAAAAATTATCTTCTTCATTCGGGGCCAAATCAGGTCCATCATCTGCATCAAGAGAAAGCAGAAGTCCATTTTCAGAATCAACTGCTACCCGGTTTTTACCTTGTTCAACTTGTTCTGTTAATGAATAGAGCCCTAAATATTCGTTATTCAGAGTTAGTTCTACATATCGACAATGATTTACATACGGAAAGCCCAAGCCCTGTCCAACAGTAAAAACAAAAGTATTCATAAGATGAGTGGGATCCCTGTAATCTGCCAGTAAAACCCAGTCCTTATCTGCTGGCAACCCCAGTATTTCATTCTTTTCATCCAATTTAATACGATATGGCTTTTTCGGGTACCAAAGCCAGGTAGAATTTCCTCTACCTCTAATTCTTCCGGTACCCGAATAATTCCAATTATTTTTATCTGAATCGATTTTTATTGAGCAATTCACATACTCATCTTTGGACGTCACATCCTCTGTATTTTCTGTTGTAATAAAAATATGAGAAACAAGAAAGGCTTCTATTGAATTTTCCTCATTACCCTCACTGTTTCCGTCAAAATCTTTTTTTGTACACCGTGAAAAAAACAAAACAGATAAACATAATGCTACCCTGAAAATACGGATTGTAAAACGCGACCCCGGATAAAAGAAATTAAGTTGCGACATTTTTATTACTCAATTGAAACATTAAAAACAAAAGTAACAGTAAACTCCGTTCCGTTTTTAGTGTAAACAAATGCTTCTTTTATTGTGTATTTATCACCGGTGTTGCTTTTCCCGGGATACTGCCCGATGGAAAACTCAAAACTACCCGAAGAGAACTCAGAGAACATTTTGCTATCATTGTCGCTCCCCCAGCCAATTACTCCACCGTTGCTATCAAACCAAAATCCAAGACCATTTGCGGTGGTATTGTAATTTAATGAGCCATCCGGCTCTACAGCGGCAAAAGCAATTTTCCCTTCCTGGGGGGTTTCTTTAGCCTCCAGCAATGCGCCTATAATCGCCGAAGGTTGCATCGACAATGCAGCGGCGACTTTACTAATATCTCCATTACTATTTAAATTTACTGTAGTTCCTGAATAAGCTGAGGCATCAGCAACAAAAGAAATATTATAAGTCAAGGTCAAATCCTCCGGAGTTTTGTCGGGATCAATAGTTATATTTCCCAACAAATCAGTATTACTGAATTTTACTTTGTAAGGCCATTGATCATCATTACTTTCCTTCTCGTCCCAGGGGTGCGCCTCATAAGTAGTTGGGGCCCCGAGTACAACAAACCACAGTCTTTCACAACCTTCGGGGACAGTAAATTCCACTTCTGCAGCTGTTTTTTTAATCATCTCACCATAAATACGCTGACCATTATTTAACAGAGCAACATACCCGTAACGCCAACCAGCTCGTGTAAGAGAACTACTATTATAGTTCGCGGTTGCAAGCTGTACTTCCTCATCAGAATATTGACCAGGATCCTGCGGAGCCAGAGTTGAACCAGTAGTAATCCCCTTAAATGAAGCTTTAACAATAGTTCCTGCCTCGGGCACATTCAATGGAATTACGTTATAACCAGTAGTTCCAGGGCATTTACTATAAGCCACCTGGTAACTTCCATCGTCGAGTTGGTAAAATTTGTAAGTAAATCTTCCTATGTAATTATTTCCATAAGAACGGATTGCGTCAAAATCCCAAGTCACAAGATGTGTGGCCGCTTCGTACAATTCTGCGTTTAATTCATCAACAGAAAGACCATTTATACGCATATAGGCCTGAATAGGATCTTCAGGACTTTCGGCTTCTCGCCAAAGTTTACCTATAAAATCAATTCCGTGTTTTTCTGCCCAATAATAGTGCAGCCAATAACTTGCATAACGCTGCCACTCATGGCCAAAATGCCTGTGGTAATTGTTCATATAAACGTCAAAATTAGAGGAAGAGAATGCCTCGGAAGGGTATGATTGATAAGACTGCCATTGTGCACACTGCTCCCAAAATCCATTTCCCCCGTTTCCTCCATATCCATACCGGAAACCACGAGTAAAATCATTGGAAATACCACCAGAAGCAAGCAAATCGGCATATACCTGATATTGAAAGCTGTGCCCAATTTCATGAGCAATGGTAGAACCAACAGGTTTGCAAGTACTTGGATTCACCCATAATGCGCCAATTACATCGTCGTACCCACCGCCTGTTGCCAGCCATTCAGTCTGATACAACAAATATATTTGCATTTTGTAGATATCCAGATTTGATTTCTCCACCCCAAGTTCTGCAAATTTCAACGTATTAATGTTCATGTCGAAAAAACTTTCAGCCTTCTCCAACAAATCATCTATGTTTACCCTTAATGCTTCCGGTACACTATCAGCATTAGGGTTAGCGCCAAAACCGGGTTCCCAAAATACCACAAAATGCTCGGATTGTTTACTTCTTACAAATGACCACTGACTGTCGCTACGCAACATATCCAGATTCTTTAAATCATTTGGCTTAAAGAATTTATCATAATCATCAATATCATCTTCCTCGAGGATTATAACATCCGAACCTGTAGGTGTTGTATCGACAATCGGGTCTGGATCCGGATCCGGTTCTGACGGGATATCCTCTTTACTACAACCTGCAATTAAAAAAGAGGCAAAAACAATAATGACAACCGGAAGCAAAAAGCTACATAAGCCGGTTTTTCCCGGCTTATGTACTTCAAAATACTCTTTAATCTTCGTCATTTTTCTAACTTATTCAACTGTAAAAGTGACATTAAATGTAACAGAACCTCCGTTACAAGTAGCGATCAGAGTAGTTGATACAACATCCCCGGCAACAGCATTATCAGGATGGTTTCCACCATAGAGATACAACTCTGTTTCATTATGACCTACACTACACCAAACCAGACCTTCTGCCCATTCGCCAATAGTTCCGTCAGCTTTAAGCCAGTAACCCGGAACATCTGCTGTATAAGCAGACTCCTCTTCTGTCACCTCTCCCTCGTACAATTTAAATTCTCCTGACGCAATTGCCTTATGAATTTGATAAGTAGTCATCTTAAATGCATTACGCATGGTTTCTTTAACATCTTCAGAAACATTTGCATAATCATCACTGTATGCCTTTGTTAAATCAACATCCATTGTGAGCGCTTCCGGATCACCTTCCGGTGGAGTTTCAGGATCTTCGTAACCTTTCACATTTATGGTAATTTCCAGCATTACAATTTTATTGTTGGCCATCAGACCATATTTAATAGGAATTGTCTGGTCTGCAGTTAAATGTTCAGGATATTGTCCGATACTAATCTGATCAGCGGAGAAATCTCCATAATTAGTGAACACACTGGCATCGTCACCCCAGCTTCCCACAAAACCATTCATGTCATACCAAAAACCATTACCGGTTACTGTTTCCATATTATATGAGCCGTCCTCGTTTACACCAAGAAAAGTCACATCATCCATTGAACTGACCCCCAAATCACTCAGCGCCCCATCCAAATCGAATTGAAGCGAATCAGCAGTATAGTCGCTTCGTGGGATAACATCAATACTGAGTTCCTGTGTATTCACAACTGTGGCCGTAACCTGCCCGGCAGAAACAGCATTTACAGTAACTACTACAGCCACCCTCTGCTCGTTGTATTTCAAAGCCTCAATAAACACAACCTCCTGCCCATCAACCAAATGATTAGGATATTGCCCAACATTAAAAACTCCTGTTTCAGTATCAAATTCAGCAAAAACCATTGCCAAATCCCCCCATTCGGTAAGATCGCCATTAGCATCCCACCAGTGGCCCCAGGGAGCATTCGTATTTGTTGCACTAGCTATATCTTCGTGAGTTGTGCCAGAGATCGCAAAACCTTTCACTTCCGGTGCGCCACTCTCCCCGGCTATTCCTGCTAAAAGATCCTCTTCTGAAATACCAAAAAGCTCAGCAATTTTATCCAGTTCAATCTCAAGCGACGCTCCATCATATAAAGTCCCACTTATCGTTATGTCCACAGAATATTCCAATATCAAATTCGCATTGATACTGTTCTGTTGCGCCTCTCTTATAGAGTCCTGCCTCGCTATTTCAGCAAGTTCGTCATCAGTCATCTCATGCAAGATGCTAAAATCTTCATTATCGCCGCAGCCAAAAAATCCAGTGATTAACACTGACAGCATAATGTATATATATATCTTTTTCATCTGTTTATTATTTATTTTTCTGTTGCTTGCTCCTGATTTACTTTTGCCGTTCTTCAGTCCACGGCATCAACAGGAAGCTTTTCCATCATTAATTTGAAGAACCTGCATATCCTTCATTTTGAACAAGAGAAATATTTGCATCAATAGCCGATTTAGGAATGGGAAAATAATCCCAATGGGTTTCAGTGGTTGCATCCTTACAGAACCATGATTTACCATTGAAAACATTCTGACCACCAGCTATTTTAAAACGAATCAAATCTTGCCGACGATGGTGTTCTCCAACAAATTCCCATCCTAAATCGTCAAGTAGGCCTCCCAGGATAATATCTGCGCCTCCTTCGTTGGTTACTACGTAAGAAGCAGGGTCAAAATTTGCGAACCCCTCGCTGGTATATTCGCGATGCCCGTAATCATAACTACTCCCCCCTTTAAGGTCAGCCACTGTACGAACAGCATCGGCAGCAGTTTCGAATGAGCGTGCACGAACGTCGCTAATCAGGTCTGCAGCTTCCTGTTCGTTCCTGCCCAAACGCAACAAGCATTCTGCTTTGATAAACATTGCATCAGCCAAACGGAAGAAAGCAACATCGTTACCATAAGTTCCTGCATCGCCTGCAACAATTTCACTTTTTACGAAACGGTAACCTTCCTGTTGATAAGCCCCCGGATTATCAATGGAATGAACTCGCAAAGAATAGTTCAAAACACCTTGCCCGGCCCAATCGTCAGATGAAAATTCGATTGGGTCTCCAGACTGGGGAACAGTGTTTCCTGTTGCATCTTTCGTAGCAGCATACTGTATTCCTCCTGTCCATGTATCCGCCAAACGATTATCGCCATCCTCATAACTTTCAATAAATTGTGGCACTGCACAACTTCCATTCCAAGGGGCACCGGTGTACCCGTAAGCCGCGGCTCCTGCTCCAACCAAACACTTATTAACCAAATAATTGTGAGTTGCATTGGTTTTGTCTAACGGAAGGGCAAATATCACTTCAGGCGAAGTTGAAATATCGGCTTTAAAATTATCGAGATAATTTGCAGCAAGTGTATATCCTCCCTGCGAAATAACCTCTTCAACTTCAGAAAGCGCTTTTTCATAATATGTGTTATCATCAGTTCCGAAATATGCATTGTAATTCAGATACAATTTTGCCAATACCATACATGCAGCATATCTGTTCGGGTAACCAAAAACTTTTTCAGTTCCTAAATCGTCTTTGATTGCTTCCAGTTCGCTCACACAAAAATCAAAAATTGTGTCTGAAGATACCTGTTTGGGAAGATAACCGGCTTCCAAATCCTGGGTAGTTTCCAAAGGAACATTCCTAAATGCATCAAGCAATACATAATAGTTAATTGCTCGCATAAACCGCATCTCGGCCTGCTCTGTTCCGGTTTCGGGTAAAACATCCAAACATTTATTGGCGTAACCAATACCAACGTAAGCATAGTGCCATAAAGATTCAATATGTCCCTGGGTTGAATTCCATGTATGCTTGTGCATGTTAATGTAAAGGTCTCCCCAACCAATACCTATACGTTTAGGAGTCATATAGGTATCACTACACTCCTCCATAAGGTCGAAATAGCCATTCCACCCCCAGTATAAAAACCGGAATTGTGCATAAACTTCGCCCATCATGTACCCCACAATTTCAGGGTCATTTACATCAATTGTTTTATCTGTAAGTTTATCGTAAACAGTCTCATCCAAATCGGAACACGCTCCGAGTACCAGCAATAAGCTTACTGAAAGACTTATAAATATATATTTAATGAGTTTCATAGTTTTCTGATTTTAAAAGTTAACAGAAAGTCCGAATGAATACGAACGGACGGTTGGATACTTATCCCGGTTATCGATGCCGGGAGCTCGAAAGTCATTTGATACTTCAGGGTCGAGGCCTGAATATCCGGTTATACAAAAGAGGTTCTGACCTGAAACATACAATCTTAAATTTTGAATGTATTTTTCCATTTTCCCTGAAATAGGGAAAGTATATCCCAATGTGGCATTAGTTAGTTTTACAAAATCACCGTTTTCAATTTGATCACTCCAAACCCCTTGCGACATTGAACTGGACAATGGCACCATCAATTGTTGACCTGTGTCAGGATCGGTTACCGGCGCCCCGGTTGCGTCAATAGCACCATAAAGTTTGGCAGCAGAGCTTAAACGGTTGTATGCAATGGAGTTATTTTCATAGAAGCTCCGTTGAACATTCAAAATTTTGAAACCAAATTGCCCGGTAAATTGTAAATTCAAATCGAACCCTTTGTAACGGAAGGAGTTACTCCAGCCTGCATAAACCTGCGGAAGTCCATTTCCTAACCGTTGACGGTTCGTTTCTTCATTATATTTGGTGTCGAATTCTTTTATCACCCAGTTCCCGTCATCATCTTTTACCTCAACCATTACGAAACCGTTTTTACTAACACCTACAGATCTGAGTCCCCAAAAATCACCCAGACGATGACCAACCTCCATAGCATGGGTTGGTACCGAAATAGGATCGCTTACTCCACCTACTTCCTGAAAGTTGTCGGTTTCATACAAATCGTTGGACAAACTCAGTAATTTGTTTTCGTTATGCGACAAAGTTAGGGTAGTATTCCATTCAAAATCATGTGTTTGAACAGGAATCGCATTAACCATAAACTCAATCCCTTTGTTGCTCATTTGTCCTACGTTAGCAGTAGTAGTTTCATACATATTTGGGGGTACAGGAACAGCATAGTCATAAAGTAAGTCCACAGTTTTCTTTGAATAAACATCAAATGCTCCATTTATACGGGAATTTAAAATAGCCCAGTCTAACCCGATGTTGTATTCGCTGGTTTTCTCCCACTTCAAATCCGGATTTGGATTCTGCGCCACCATTAGTGATGGAGTCCACACGCCATCTTTACTTAAATGCTTCCCGTACGCATCATAATCGAACGTAGACAGGGATTTATAAGGGTCCCCCGGAATAACACCTGTTACACCATAGCCAGCGCGTAGTTTCAAATTATCCAGCCAGGTAACGGTTTGCATAAATTCTTCATTGCTTAGCGTCCACCCTAAAGAAACAGAAGGAAAGGTACCCCATTTATGATTGTCTCCAAATTTGGAAGAACCTTCGCGCCGTACACTTATCATAGCGTTATACTTGTTATCATAACTGTAACTAACGCGCCCGAACAATCCAATCAATTTATTATCGTTTTTGTACGAACTCATACCTGCTGTATGATCTTCATCAGTTAAATAAAGGCCTTGTCCTAGGTTGTTATATAAATATGACTCAGAAGGGAACTCTGAGTTACTGGCTCCAAATCCATCGTAAACATTATATAAATAACTATAACCAACAAGGGCATTTATACGGCTCTTCTCAATCTGAAAATTGTATCGCGATGTGAGCTCCATATTATCGCTCAGTGTATTACTGGAAGATTTTGATGCGCTACCCCTTATCTCCCCGGTTGCCTGACTGTAAAACTTGCTTGTATAATAATTTTCAGAAGTACTTTCAATTTCTTTCCTTGATAACATCAGGTTTGTTTGCCAGCCTTTTATAGGTTCGAAAGTTACATTACCTGTTATACGTGCATATTGCGACCGGGTATCTCCGATTAATTCATTTTGCATCTCAACCGGATTATAATATTGAAAACGGCTAAATTCCTCATAATAAGAACCATCTTCGTTATAAACCGGCGATGATGGATTGTGAATCAAAGCCTGTCGATATACAAATGAGTTATTATTATTCGTGTTCTTATGTGTAGAATAAAGCATATTTACATTAAACTTCAGAACATCGTTTAACGCATACTGTGTAAAATCAAGCTGTGTTTTAATATTATTATTATCACTTTTCCGCATAATCCCTTCTTCATCAGAATAGGTTATGTTTGCAGCGTAAGTCGATTTATCAGTTCCACCATCCAGGCTTAAAGAGTGGTTTTGCCTGTAACCGGCCTGTCTGGATACTGCTTTTAACCAGTCGGTATCATACCCTTCGTAATTAAAATTAGTACGGCCGTAAATTACATCGTGTGTACCCATAAAATCAGCCGTTTTGTACCATTCCGACAAGGATACATAACTTGAATATGTAGCGCGTGCAGAACCACCTCGCTGACCTGACTTAGTTGTAATAAGGATCACCCCATTCGCCCCCCTGGTTCCATAAATAGCTGCTGCAGAAGCATCTTTTAATACATCTATAGAAGCAATGTTCTCCGGGGCAACTGTAGTTAATGAGCCTTCTATCCCATCAACAAGCACAAGCGGAGAAACACTTCCCTTGATGGTAGTAATACCGCGAAGCATAATATTGGAGGTAGCATTAGGATCTCCGGAAGCTTTGACAATACTCAATCCGGCAATTTTCCCTTTTACCAATTCGGCGGCATCATTAATTTTACCTACAGAAAAATCTTCGGATTTTATGCTGGTTATAGCGCTGGTTACATCTCCCTTACGCTGGGTTCCATAACCAATAGCTACAACTTCGTCTATTCCTATTATATCTTCGCGCATAACCACATCGATACTTAATTTTCCTGCAACTTTGATTTCCTGTGTTTGCATTCCAACAAATGAAAAAAGCAAAACAGCATCATCTCCCACACCGGAGAGAGAATATGTTCCATTAACATCTGTCACAGTACCATTGCCGGTTCCTTTCACCATTATGGTAACGCCGGGTAATGGCTGGCCTGAATTATCGACGACTGTACCGGAAACCGTTTTCTGTTGCGAAATCTTTATCGGACTAATCCTCTCCCCTTCCATTCCCTTTGGATACAATAAAATATGTCTGTCTTTTACGACATATCTTACTTCATTTGGATCAAAAAGAATCTGAAGAATTTCATCAATTGATTTATCGGTTAACTCAACAGTAATCCTGTGGTTAACATCGATGTACTCAGAACTATAAGCAAAACGAAATTCTGATTGTCGTTCTATTTCTTCCAAAACATCAACAATCTTTTTGTTTCGCATATCCAGCGTCAGTTTGGTAGTTTGGCTGTACACGCTTGCTGAAACCTGCATCAACCCAAGTAATAAGAACAAAAATGTCAATTTCATAAGCAGAAAACATTTGTTCCAAACGGAAGGGTTTCCCCTCCCCTTAATTCGGATTTTTTTCATAGTTTTACCTCTGATTAAGTTTAAAATTTATTTATCATTTGCCGATGATAAATAAGAGACCGGTGGTGTTGCCGCACTACCGGTTTTATTTATCATTCAGCCTCTCTCAATTTATTTTTATCCAGAGAAAAAACTATAACATTGTCTTTTTGTATAGCTTTCACCGGAGTTATTTTTTCCATTAGTTGTATAATTTCATTTAGTGGTTCATTTTTTATCGTAAATGTGTAATGAAAGTTTTTAATGCTCTCATCAAAATCAAACCCTTGATTATATCTCATTTCCAGCCTTGTTACGACTTCGTCCAGCGACAGATTATAAATATTGATAATACCATCCTTCCATGAAGTAAATTTGGTTACATTGACTTGTGAAACGACCAACTTCCGATTTTCTGTTTCAAACTGGGCGAGTTCCCCGGGGTGCATTAAGCAGTTAAAAGATTCTGATTCACTACTCGACAATTCAACAGACCCTTTCTCAAGTACTACATCAATAGTACTGTTCTCACGGTAAGATGAAACGTTAAACTTTGTCCCCAAAACTTTTACTTTCAAATTATTACAGGAAACAATCAGTGGAATTTCCTCATTCCTTTTTACATCAAAAAAGGCTTCTCCTGAAAGACTCAGGTTACGATTATCTGCCGCAAATGAATTATTGTATGTTAGTTTTGACCCTGAATTCAACCACACATGTGAACCGTCAGGCAATTCAACTTTTGAAATCTGCCCTTTCTCTGCTATTATACTGGTGTAATAAACCGGTACAACTTCCTCGGTTGAACGCGAAGAAAATAAAAACCAAGCTCCCCCACTTAAAAATACAGCAAAAAAGAAGATGGCAGCGTAATTGAAAATCAGCTGGATTTTCTTTGACTTATGCCATCTATTAAAACTTTTTTGCAATAAAGCAGCCTGAATTTCATTCCAGGTTCCTATACCTTCTTTCGGAAACCAGGAATTATCCAGACCTTTTTTCCAATCTAACTTTAAACTATGAAAATCGGAACGGTTTTTTCCTTGGCGAAGCCATTCAAGCAACATAACTTGTTCCTCAACAGTGGAGTTACCTTCCAAATATTTTTTTACGATATCTTTCATAAGTACATTCATTAGGAGTACAAAATACTCTTAAAAACCCTACCCTCGGAGTTAACATTTTTTTCAGAAAAAATTAAATTATCGGAAACAATGGCATGAAACAAAAGATGCCTTATCGAACCAAAACGAAAACAAAAAAACAAACACGTCTTTTTGGAAAGTTTAGACGAATGCTTAATTTCTTATCAATCTGGAATTTTAATAGAATATTTACAACTTGAATCCCCGCGTTGAACAGATGAAATTACACGAGCCGAAACTGGTTTTCCTGCCACTTTTGAATACATTTTTTCGGCAAAGCCTTCTGAACAATAACAAAGAGCAGGCAGCTTCGAGGTGCTATTTTTCATTAAGGGACAAACGCAATAATCTTTATTCTCATCAACAATAATTTCACCCTTATTTTCATCATAAGAAATGCGCCATCCCCATTCTTTTTCAATAAAGCTGTTGAATTCCTTAACTTTACCGAGATACGGATTTAAAAATACATCCATTTTCAAATCATCATAATGTACGGATGAGCTCTCTTTTACCAGATTTCTTATCTGCTCCTCCTCACCAAAGGAGCCAATATTTTCCAATACTGATGAAATCCATTTCTGCTCAAAAGAAGTTTGGTCTTCTCCCGATATACTTGCATTCGCAAGACTTCCAAAACCACAAAAGCAAGTAGCGGAAATACATGTCTTTTTTATGAAGTTTCTCCTGTTCTTGTTCATTTTGTTTTTTTTTACAAAAACCATTAGATATCTAAAAACTACACGATAGTGTTATACTTAAATAAATTATATTACTTCAGGTTATCCAATAATAATGAAACAAGCAAAATCATAGTAGGGTACTGAAGCAAAAGCTTTTCTCTAATATGATGTTTTGCTTTTGAAATGTGTTTTTCAATCGCTTTTACAGTAATTCCAAGTTCATCAGCAATTTCTTTTTGTTTTCTTCCCTCTATTTTGCATTTCCGATAAACCAGTCTCATTTTTTCCGGGAGTTCATCAACCGCCTGTTGAAATGATTCAATCATCATTTCTTCGAGGCTTTTGTCTTCTTTTCCTGTAAAGTCTATCTGATACAAAAACTGAACTTCACTTGGGAGAGAGATTTCTAAATCACCATTACTTTCTTCCAGTTTTCTCTTTTTTATCCGGTTTAAACAACGATTCCGAACGATTACAAATAAAAGATTCTCTACTGAATTCTCGGGTTGAATTGTATTTCGTTTTTCCCAAAGTGTTAGAAACCCTTCCTGAATAATGTCTTCCGCTTCATGTTCATCGGCAATAAATAACCGGCAGTACCCTTTTAAGCGAGGATACAACAAACGGAACACTTCTTTATAAGCACCTGGATCTCCGTTTCTAAGCCCTCTTTTTACCTGAACATCGAACATCAGCTCAAATTTAAAAGAAAAAATGTACTTTTTACATTTATTTTATTAAAAGTTAACCCGATCTTAATTATTGTTCCAATAAAAAAACCAATAGTAAAAAAATATTAAACCCGAAAATTAAAATCTACCAGGAGTTAAAGAATAATTCTAGTCTTCACTTAACCAAACATTCATCTTATTTGCCCCTCTATTATTCCAGACATAATAGGGAACTGCTTTAAAATTTTCGTTGTCTGAAATTCCCGATGCAGTAACAACCTGAATTCCATTTAGCAACTCGGAATTAAAACCTGACAAAAAATGTGTGTCTTCAGAAATACGAATTTCATCGATATTTGAATTATCTTTTTCTTCCACGCAATAAACAATCGGACCACGTTCAATCGCCAATTTGCCTCTATCATCTTCCACCTGTTCATTAGCTCTCACTTTTTTTACTTCCATAGGAAGATAAAGTTGTATTTTATCACTGGAATTCCATTCGCGTGCTAAAACAGCAAATCCCTTTTCAACAGAGTAGTTTATTTCTTCGCCGTTAACTTTAATTACAGGCAAATTCTCCGAGGGTTCAACGTAAGAATACAAATCTCCCGGTAGTGGTTGATTTACCGACCAGCCCGGAATCCTCAACTTAACAGTAAATTCTGATTTATTTTTTGGTGAAATATTTAACACCACATCCCCTTTCCAAGGGTACTCTGTTTCCTGGCTTATTTCAACGTCGCCTTCCTCTAATTCCGCTGTAGTTGAACTCTGAACATACAAATTGACATACAAATTATTTGCATGGTGTGCATAAATATATCCAGGAACGGAAGGCATAAACCGACACAGGTTTGTTGGACAACATGAGCAGTCGAACCAGGGTTCGCGGGTTAAACTTCCACCACTGTTAAAATGATAATGCATATCGCATTGCAATGGATTAGGATAAAAAAACGTTTTTCCATCAAGTGCTACGCCGGAAATTACTCCATTATAAAGACTCCTTTCAAGAACATCAATGTATTTAGAATCGCCATGTAAAAGAAACATTCGGTAATTCCAGTATACATTTGCGATAGCAGCACAAGTTTCGTTGTAAGCAGTCAAATTTGGTAATTCATAATTTTCGCCAAAAGCCTCACCCTCATGAAGAGAACCAATTCCCCCGGTAATGTATATTTTTTTTGTAACCACATTTTCCCATAGTCTATCGACTGCATTTTTATATGTTGCATCATCATAAAGAGCCGCAATATCAGTCATTCCGGCATACATATATCCGGCCCGGACTGCATGTCCAACCGCCTCGTCCTGTTCAACCACAGGTTTGTGATCCTGATTATATGGTCCCCACAATTCACGCTTTGTACTGTCCCCTCTAAGATCTAAAAAATGACGCGCTAATTTTAAATATTCATCTTTCCCGGTAATCAGATACAATTTAATCAACCCGGTTTCTACAATCTGATGCCCGGGCACCTGCGTATTATCTTCCTGCCCAAATACCGAAACCAGCAAATCTGCATTTTTTAGGGCAATATTGAGAAAATTTCTCTTCCCTGTTGCCAGGTAATGTGCGGCAGCAGCTTCAAACATGTGCCCACTGTTATACAGTTCATGACTACAAGACAAACTTTGCCACCTTCCGCCAGCAGGGCACCACCCCGCAGGAGCTTTTGTTGTGTCAATTGTTTTATATGTGGTCAGATATCCGTCTTCCTCCTGACCAATGCCAATAATACCAATCAGTGAATCGACGTATGCGTCCAGTTCAGGGTCAGGAATTGTAGTCATAGAATAGGAGGCGCCTTCAATTATTTTATAAACATCAGTATCGTCAAACGGCATCTCACCTTTTACTTCCCCCTCCATCTTTCCCCCGGCAATCAAAAAATTATCCAAACGCCCCATCTCTTCGCATTTCTGAAAAGAAGCTGGAATTGTGGCGGTGCGGTTCGTCTCAATTTTTGGCAACCAAAAATTATCCTGGATTTGAACTTCGTTAAAAGGAATCCCACTAATGGGATATTCAGCGTGTTTTTTTACCGGTTCTTCTTTAGTGGCTGAACAACTCGCTAAAAAAAGTAATGAAAAAGCTATAAAATAGTAATGTGTCTTCATGATATTTGTTTTTGTTATTCTTCAATAATAATTAAATCCCAAGGTTTAACAGTAAGCGTTTCTTTCCCTGTTACTTTTTCTCCTGAAATTAATTCCGTTCCACCTTTGTAGGGATACAAAACCGTTGCAGGCTGTGATGAGTAGTTATAATAATACCGGACAATATTTCCGCCGTCATTTGTGCCTGATTTTGTAATCAGAGGCCAGTGAATATTCTGATCCGGGGTTCGGATACCCGCCCGATTTATGGCTTCTAACAAAATCTTTTCCTGAATAGAATCAGAAACCATGCAGCCTTCGTACAGCAATGCTCCTTTTCCAAAATCATTAATAGTTATCGCCGGAAATTTCCCAAAAAACCAATGATCGTAAAATGCCAGAGGTTTTGCTTTTTCCGGAATAATAAATTCGGCCCAGGTATTTACCTTATTTTTTTCATAACCAACATCAAAGGGATCATCTTTCAGGCTCATTTCTTTAAAATTAGAGAACTCCTGATAATAAAATCCGCATGCTTCACGAAGAGGTCCCGGCGCCAACAACGGGCGAACCATTGAATTTTCATCAGAAAATCCGCTTTTGAATTGCATAATTACCTGCCCACCATTTTTTACATAGTTGCTTATTTGTTGTAATAAATTATCACTGGCAATATAAAGCGAAGGAATAATCACTAAATCATATTTCTCAAATTCAGGGTTTTCAGGAAAAATAAAATCTACCCCAACGTTATTCTGATACAGAATTGTATGGAACTGTTTTACCAAATTATTGGTATAGAAATCATTATTGGCACTTCCCCAAGCATTTCCCCCCTGATCGAAAGGCATGATATTCAGGGCGGCATTTGAATCGTGGCTATACAATATTGCCACTTTATTTTCTTTTTTCAAGTTTACAAGCTTTTTACCGATTCGCTCTAATTCATGGGCTGTTTTCGACACTTCGGAGTACGCTCTGTTGGGCTGTAAATCGTGAGACAAAACTCCCTTCCAGTAAATTTCCTGTCCGTAATGAATAGAATGCCAGTGCCAGTATTCCACCATATTCGCACCGGAACCAAGATGTGCATATACGTTCTGCCGCATTTGCCCCGGGTACGGTGGCTGCTGAATTCGCGAATTCCACCCCATCGTTTGCGCGTTTGTTTCGGTAATCAAATAATTTGTATGTTTTACCGATCTAAAATAATCTCCCGCAAAAGCTATTTCATTTCCGGTTAAATCGTCCTGCTGGCCATGGTACACATTCACAGCCATAACATCCATCAATTCTGATGATTCAACTTGATCAACTTCCTGTACCGCTGGCATAAAACACTGGGTAATAAATTGGTCATCACGTTTATATTCACGAACAATTGCTGACTGCCATGTTAAAAATTCGGCAACTGCTTTACGGTTATACCGTTCCCATTCAAGTTTGTAACCAGTGTTTGTTATTCCGTCGCGTGGAGCCAGTTCTTCCCAACTGTCAATGGTCATTCCCCAGTAATTCAAACCCCAAATTTTATTGAGTTGTTCCGGTGTTCCGAATTTCTTTTTCAAATAATTTACAAACCCCACCTGAAAATCGTAATTATTTACTCCGCGCGAAGTTGTTTCATTGTCAACCTGATACCCTATTATTCCGGGATGTTGCGCATAATGTTCCATCAGTTTACGGATAATTCGTTCGCTATAGAATAAATAGGTTGGATTGGTGATATCCATATTCTGGCGGATTCCGTAGTACGCTTTTCCTCCATTTTGATATTCCAGCAAAACCTCAGGATGCTTGTGCCACAACCACGCCGGGATTGAATAAGTTGGTGTTCCCAGAATAACTTTTATCCCGGCAGCATAAAATTTGTCGATAATCCGATCCATCCATGCAAACTCAAACTCACCTTCACGGGGTTCAAACAAACTCCAGGTCGATTCCCCCAACCGAACTACCGAAATGCCCGCATCTTTCATCATTTTTACATCCTCATCCAAACGCTCAGAAGGCATGTATTCATGATAATAAGCCACACCATATAAAATATTATCGAACTTGACCTGCGAATGTGCAAGGCTTGAAATAAGAATGGTAATAATTAAAATTAAACGTTTCATTATATCAGGTTATTAGATTAGTTTTAGAAAATATAAAGTTCAGAATTCGTAAAATACTTACAGGCGAATTCAATGTATTGGTTCAATTCCTTTTAATGTCGGGTTAACTTCCTGAATTTTTCCTTCTGTATCAAATTGCAGTTTATCTATGCATACTTCACGGTGAAACCCTCCGGCCCGGCCCATTTCAACTCCTTTGGGATATGTAAAACGATGGTAAACTAAATACCATTCATCTTTACCCGGAACCTGTACGACAGAGTTATGCCCCGTAGCAAAAATGTTGCTCACTGAATCTCTTTGAATTACAATATTCTGATCCGGAATTTTCAATTTCCCCAGAGGCGACTCAGATGTTCCGTAGCGAACCTTGTAGTTAGGACTTCGCGTGTCGTCCTCCGACCACATAAAATAATAGGTTCCATTTCTGTATATTACATACGTTCCTTCGCGAAAAGTATTATCAATATTAAATGTCTTTAACGTAGCCTTTTTAATGGAAACCATATCCTCATTTAGCTCAGCGCCGGCCATGTATCCATTCCCCCAATACAAATAACTTTTACCGGTTTCAGGATCCGTAAATACATCCGGGTCAATTTCCTGCCCCCCTTTTACTCCGGCAGGTTTATAATCGATAAGTGCCTTGCCGCTGTCAACAAAAGGCCCAGTGGGACTATCGGCTACAGCCACGCCTATTTTTTGAGCTGCCGTGAAATAATAAAAGTATTTATATTCTCCGTTTACTTTCTTTTCGACAATACAAGGCGCCCAGGCATTCCGATTCGCCCAGGCCACATCCTTTTTCAGATCAAGAATAATTCCTTCATCATTCCAATCCACCAGATTATCAGACGAAAAAACCTTGAAATAATATCCTGACCAATTGTTAAAACCATCGGTAGTCGGGTAAATATAATATTTGGCTGTTTTTTCTGAATATAAAATATCTGGATCAGCATAGTAACCTTCCAAAACCGGATTATGATCTTCGGAAGCACTTACCTGGTATACAACCTCACCTTTCCCTTCAACGGTAAAAGAATAGGAAACCGGGCCATGGGTAAAATCCTGCTGACCCGCAGGTGTAACTGAAATTCCGGGGAAGCAACTGAATGAGGGATCAAAGGCGGATAAATCAGTTCCCCGTTTAACAGGCAAATGAATGGTTTTATCCTGCCCGTCAAAAACAATATTTAGCTTTTTCAGTTTGGGAGAAGTGGCTTCCACCAACAAATCTTCAAAACTCCCCCACGTTTCAATTAATCTCTTCAATTCCTTCTTGGTCACCGGCATCACCGTTCCATGGCGCGGATGAAAATTCATGGAGATTTCTTCATCAACCACAGAGAAATGTTGTAAATCGGTACTTTTTGTAAACTGGTAGCGCCCGCTTGTATAAACATCGTACATCAAAATCCATTCATCAGAATTATTCAGTTTAAAAATTCCGCTCCCTTCCACCGGGTGGGTTTCTGAATCTATACGTTTGTCGCTCACTAACTGGTAGCCTTCAGTTAACTTATCCGAAATCGCCAGTTTTATACCCGGATCGCCATCCTCTGCTTTATGAAACAAATAGTATTTCCCGTTAAATGGAATAATATCGCCATCGATGCAAGCTTTAGTATTGCTTTCAGCCGGAGGAAAATACAACTGCTTTGGCGCGGTTTCCAGCCCTGTAAAATCCTCATTGGCGAAGGCATAATAAATGATATCAGGCCCGTCGCCTTTTTTCATCGAAAAATAAATCATATACTTCCCGGAAGATTTATCGTAAATGGTTTGTGGGGCCCAAACCCGGTTAACGTCGCTAAATTCATCGGGGAATATTTCAGGAACATTTACAATTGAACTTTCCCAGTTTACCAAGTCGGTTGACTTTAACAGAATTATCGCATAGTTATTCCATCCTTGTTCGGGAACATACAAATCAGTTGCAACCATATAAAATGTTTTGCCATCAGCACCCCTCAAAATATGCGGGTCGCGTACACCTCCAGAGCTGCTTATATTCTTAGAATCCAATACCGGCTCATTATTGTTTAATGCGCGGTAATTATAACCATCAGTACTCACAGCTACACGGATTGCTTCTTCTCCCGGACCATTACCGGTAAAGTATACAAACATATATCCGGCAAGCTCATCATCTGCTGATTTTATGTTTCCACATGAAGTACAAAGGATGAATGGTAAAACCATCAAACAGGATAACCAATGGTATTGAATTGTTTCTATCTCCCGTGTTTTTTTCATTGTCTCTAATCTATCGGTTTAGTTTAATAAGCTTCTTGTTTAATTTGTTTTTATCCTGATAACCGAAAAAGAATACCCAGGTAATTCATATAAAAACCTGGAATCAACCGAAATAAAACTACTCTCCGGCTTTGCATTTTCGTCGTCCGGAGTACCTTTCAAAACAGTTAAAGATGCACTAGAACCGGCAAAGCTAAATCCTGATAAGTCCAGATTTGCGTTTACGTCTGAAGGCAATAAATTCACCAGTTTTACTATAATATCACTTGTCGTTTTATCTTGAACTATTGACACAGCTACCCGATCTTTTACATCCTGTCTTTTTTCGGAAAGCAGAACTTCTGCAGGGAAATAGACTTCTCCTGAATTCTGCCCAAAAAGCATCTGCACGTAGTAACCCACAGTAGGTTTCACTTCTGTATTATTAAAATAAATAAGATCCGGATTCCAGTTTGTATAACCTTCCTTTGCAAGCAATGGTGCATACGATGACATTTCAACAACGTCGCCGTTTCGCTCCAGTGTTGTCATATATAAAGCTTCGGAAAGAGCGGTTTCAATATTGTTTGGCCGACCAGGCAAATGCGCGGCATATTCACCTAAATATACTTTTGATTTGGAACGGTCGTATCTGTCGTAAAAATCCTGATTGTGAATAAACCACCCGGGCGGCTGGTAATAGTGTTCATCCACCATAGGCACCTGAAGCTTGGTAGCTATGTCCCATCCTTCCTCGTAGTCTGTTCCGGTATAAAACGGCCCAACTGTTCCGATTACTGTTATTTCAGGATGTTTTTCTTTTACCGCATTAAAAATCATAGTAAACCGTTCTTCAAAAATATCGGTTATTAAATCCTCATTTCCAATTCCGATATATTTTAGATTGAACGGCGCAGGATGACCAGCTTCAGCACGTATCTTTCCCCATTTTGTATTTTTATCTCCATTTGCCCACTCAATTAAATCGAGTACTTCCTGAACATATTCGTCCATTTCGCTCATAGGAATCCCTCCCTGTTGGCCGTAGCCACAGGTTCCTGAATTTTGGCAGGGAACACCAGCCGGCAACACAGGAACCGGTATCGCTCCAATATCTTCGCAAAACTGAAAATATTCGTAGTACCCCAATCCTGCAGTTTGATGATACCCCCAAATATTCCGTTGCGGAACACGCGTTTCGAGTGGCCCCACAGTACGGTTCCAGCGATACATATTATGAAGGCCATCGCCATGGGCAACACAGCCACCAGGAAAACGAACAAATTTTGGGTGAATGTCGGCAATAGCTTGTGCCAAGTCCTTTCGCAACCCATTCTTTCTTCCCATAAAAGTATTCTGCGGGAAAAGAGAAATCATATCCAGTGCAAGCTTTCCTGTCATTTCAGGAATAACTTCAAGCTTCGCCTTAGTAACCGTTTTACCAGCTTCCAGAACAGCCGAATATTTCTTCCAGTGTGTTGATATTGATTTTATTTCCGCTTCAGCAATTATATTATTATTTTCATCTGTTAAACGAACAACGAGTTTATTCCTACTATTTTCCAAAGCTTTAGCAAAAACTGAAAAATCGTATTTTTCTCCCTGTTTTACAGGAATACCATCAAACCCTTCATTAACCAAAGCAACTCCTGTTGCGTTAATATCAAGCACTGCAAAATGTTTGTTATTTTCGTGAATGGGAAAAACAGAGTCGATAGCAAAAGAACCATCTTCACCTTTTAACGACCAGGCCTTATAACTATTCCATGTTGAATCATTTCCTTCTTTATCACCCAATGAATACTCAAACCCACGGTTTTGTACCAATTCTGCATATAAGCCGCCATCCGCAGCGTAACTAATGTCTTCAAAAAATATACCTATGAGTTTATCGCTGATTTTTTTGCTTTTTTCGGGCATCAGTTTTATGGTAGCATCCACCGATTGCAGATCCTTAAACCGTTCCGGATCTTTACCTGTATTATCAGCCCTTTCCATATCATGAAACTGACTCCACTCATACCACTTAATCAGGCCATCAATAATTTCCCATGAAACTTTATTAACTACTCCCGACTGGAGTTCGCCATCAATTTTTATGGTTTCCCAAACATCCAACCTTTCTTTTTCTGATGTTTCAACGGTTGATGAATAATTCTTAAAATCAGTGGTTGTTGTTTTAAATATTTTTGCTCCTCCACTTGTTTCACTTTCCCATGTTATTAAATACCGCGTATTTACACTGTCAAAAGAAACTTCTAAATTCAAAACATTTCCATTCTTCAAAACTTCAGGGTACGACTGGCGTTTCCAGTTATAGAGGTCGTTTGAAGCAGCGTGTGCAAATTGCCCAACATCATTATTCAATGTCCACAGGCAATGAAATAATCCACTCTGATCCTGAAACAAAACAGGATTTATCATTTTCTTTTGTGTTCCCCAAGGCCCAAAATCACTGGCTAAAAACCGAAACTCAGGTCCAATTCCATGCCAATTCTTTCCATCAATACTCCAGGCATAATGCAATCCGGCAGTATTATTTTGTTTATTTGTTGTATATGAAAATATAAAAGCGGAATCCGGTTCATCCGCGAACAGGCGATGACCACACAAAAAGAAAACCAGCAGAAAAAAGAGTGTCAGTTTTATTGGTTTCATTTAGCTAAAGATTTGAAGCGAATATAATCAAATAGTTTCAAGTGTACAATTAACACTTTAAGTAAAAAAACAATTCACGAAAAGTGCTGTTGCAACCGAAAAAATTTTGGTGTAAGAAATAATCTTATCATATAAAAAAATAACCCTGGCATCAAGAATTAGAAATACAATTCTGAATACCAGGGTCTAACAAAAATAAGAACTACTTTGTCCAAATCTTTGGAACCTCAAAAATTACTATTTAAGCTCGAAATCTGCCGTTGTTGTTTTTCCTGCTGAAACAGATACATCCTTTACTGTATCACTTTCATATCCTTCCATTTCACACACAACAGTGTATGTGCCTTCTTTAAGTCCTATAATTTTAAAATCACCAACTTCATCAGTAAACGAAGAAACAAACTCACTACTATCTGCTTCCATTTCATCTGACGCCCATGCCTGAATCATTACATCTTCGAGCGGCACCCCTAATGTATCCGTTACATTTCCTTTGATGCTACCTGCGGCTCCCAGGTATACTCCCCGAACAACAGGTTTAAAATTAAATCCGGTTATATTATTTATATTACCCTTTATAACAAACGACTTGCTTACATCAAAATCAAGTAACACATCCGAAGTTTGCCCCTCCTCAAGATAGATTTCAGGCTGAATTTTAATTTTTAATCCACTGGTAGAACCACTGGGTATTTTTAAATCGAAATCAGAACCATCTTTGAGTACTACATTTGCATCAACAACATGGAGCCTTATCATATCGTAGTAGCCGGCTTCGAGTTCTGCAGATGCAATTTGTTCTGTAATCCCGTTTGTAAGTTCGAGTAAATCAATTTCCATATTTTCCTCACTTAAAACATTAAAAGAATCTGTGCTTTCATTCATATCTGTTTCCAGCTTTTTTCGTATTTCTACCTTATCGATAGTTACGTAAGTATGGCTGATTAAACCCACAGGGTAAGGTGAATCTGTAAGATGAATATTTATCGTCCCTTTCCCTTCTTCTGAAACGCCTTCATCGTTATTATTACAACTTACAAATGCTAAACTCCCCATCAAAAGTCCTACAAATAAAATTCTCAGTTTTCTCATAATTCTCAAAATTTTCATTTTTCAATTACAGCCTTTTAGCAAATTGCGTACAAAAAGATTCAAAAGAAAATAATATTCACTCTTCCAATATTTTATAAAAAATAATAAGAATAAACCTTGAATCAATTTGATAGATTTTTATCAATTTGATAAAAATTCTAGAATCAAATTTGAAATTACAGTAAATTCCCAATCAGATTATCTTAATAAAAACAGAGAAAGTCCTACAAAGTGCATAATCATTAAAAAATAAAGAATATTCCACAAATCATATAAATAGAAAAAATTCTATAATTTACATAATATTCTAAATTTGATTATAAAATCAAAAAACAAAGGCATTACGGCCCAGAAACTACATATACACCACTAAATAAAATAATTACAAAGCATTAAAACGCCGATACAAGGAGTAAGAAATACTGATTACATAAGTATGATTTGCTGATTTTTCTAAAAAATTCTAATTAGATTCTAATTTCAGTTGTGAACATATTTTTAATTTCTAATTTTGCCACAACCATTTACCACACACATTAAACGTCCACTTATCAGGGGCAACTTTTAGTTGCCCTTTAATTTTTTAATCGAAACAAATCCGACAACAGCTCTCCAAAAACTAATCCGGTAAGGTTTTTATTATCTCTCGTAAAAAATTATTCAGATTAAAATTGGAATATCCATATCCCATACGAACCACAACCAACTTTTCAGAAGGAATAATATAAACCCTTTGTCCCAAAAATCCATCGGCAAAAAATACATCATCAGGAACATCAACTAAAGCATTGTCTGAACTTTCCTTCAACCAAAAAGTACCCGCGTAACTGCCATTCGAAGCTTCTGCCTGAGTTTTCATAAAATCTACCCACTCTTTCGAAAGGATAGTATCTCCGGCAAAAACACCTTCATTTAAAAATAACATACCAAACCTGGCCCAATCGCGTGTACTTCCGTAGCTATACGACGAAGCTACAAATAATCCGCTGGCGTCAGTTTCAACTTTTGTGTGGAGCATTCCAAGCGGATAAAGCAATTTTGTATAGGCAAAGTCATGATAAATTTCGTCATTTTTTATTCTCTCTCTAATAATCCCTGAAAGCAGGTTTGCGTCACCCGAAGAGTAATTCCAGTATTCTCCCGGTGAATATTTCAGTTTATTGTCCAGCACAGATGTAAGCATGTTATCCTTTTGCATCAGCATTACAGTGGCATCGGAAATGGTAAAATAGTTTTCGTACCAATCGAGCCCCGACGACATTTGAATGATATTTTTTACCGTAATATCCTTCCGTTCATCATTTCCCCATTCATCAAACCCGGCAGGCTCATCCACATTCAGCTTTCCTTCATCGGCCAAAATCCCAGCCAGTGCACCGGTAATTGTTTTTGTCATGGACCATCCGTGAAACATTGTTGTACTGCTGTACCCATCTAAATATTTTTCAGCAATAAGCTTATTATCATAAACAACCACAACACCCAATGTTTTTTTAAAAGGCTCACTTCCCGGTGTATCAAAACAGGTATCGAGCAATTCCTTCAATCTTTCATAATCCACACCTGCGGGCATCTCATCAGAAATTTTGTCGCCTTTTGGCCACATTACAGTATCTTGTGAATATTGTGGTTTGGGTAAGACAATTCCTTCCTGCTTCAATGCTTCTGTTGATTTATCCAACACTAAAACAGCTCCCAATCCTTCCCGATAAACTGCCTTTCGTTTTGCAAGTCCCCAAACCGTTGAGGTAACAGATTTTTCGTCGTAATCAATTGTTGATTTGGCAAGATTAATCGGGAAAAAAGAAAGATCTTCATTCTCTATTCTTTCCGGACTTTTATTTGCAAGAAATACACTCGAACACATTCCTTTTGCTGCGAATGCGGTAATTATTGGGAGCCTTGGCCATATAAACCACGTTGCTGTTGCAACTAAAAACACGATAATAAATATGATTATTTTTTTGAACAGCCCCTTTCTCATGGTGCAAACTTTTAGCTTGATTTTGATTTCAAACTAAAAATAGAAATATTTTCGCATTTTCTTCGATATTTAAATTTTAGAATATTATCCATGTAAAATAAAATGCCGCAACAGCATTACAACCTATTTTTCTTCCTGAAAAACTTCGACATAAACAGGAGCCAGATTTTTTGCCATCAATTTAATTTTTGCAGAGCGTGGGCTACCTGTTATATTTTCTTTCACACTCATATTCAACCGACTAAATCTACCTCCGACGTTTACTTCGCCCGAAATCCAATCAACAGGGCTCTCTACGCTACATGTTGTATTCGTAATTACATACAAAGATGCATCCGATTCCTTTGCACCAACTTTAACCGAAGGACTGCCCCAAATTTGTAACACAGGTTCTCCTTCATCCTGAGTAATACTTATTATTTGATCTTCAAATGAAGGAGATGAAATAGTCAGAACAGCCGATCGTTTTTCAACAGTCGGGTTTGGTAAAGCGGTTACAACAACCTCGTCGTTATTAATTCCTGCTGCGGGATCGGTCGCTACCCAATCTTCAAAAGCAGAAATTTTCCAGGCTGTTTGTGAAGTAATTTCAAATGATTCAGAACTTTCTCTAGAACCAGACAGACTTAAATCTTTTTTTGAAATCTCAACCTCACTATTTTCTGATGCCTGACTAACTAACACAGCTACCTTTTTACCTTGTGCTTCAATCTCAAGGTGTGCAGACCGCCCTTTTCCGGTTTGATTTTGCTTTGCAGAAATTTCCACAGAAGCATTTCCTGATGCAGATTTTTTGTTCAAAACCACCCAGTCTGCATCCTTCTTTATTTTCCACTTTTTATTGGATTGGATATTAAGTTCAGTTGCCTTTCCTCCTTCAGAAGCAAGCAAAACCACATCAGCAGAGGAAGATAATTCGGTAGCATCTATAAATTTTGATGCAAATTCAAAAAAAGCAGGCCAATCCGGTGCATCAGTATGTCCGCCGTCATGATAACGGTATCCCAATGTGCCTTCAATATAACCAACATCCACTCGTGGTTTGTCATCGTTCATCACCAGTCCTTTTTTACCCAGCAGTTCATAGGCAGGACTGGCGGCGGCAGCAGCTAAATATATTCCATAAGGATCCGACCACAAACTTTGATTTCCACCATTTACAAAAACGGGGCGAGGTGCACACATCGCGATAAGTGAATGCGCATCAACCGGACACTCTTCTATCTTCCGCGGAAGATATTGCCCCGGAATCAACTCGCCGCACCACTGCAAAAAGTTACCAGCCATCCAGTGGTATTCCGATGGGGTGCCCGAATTTTCCAAATCCTGTCCCCAATGCCGCCTGTTCATTTTTGTCCCCAAACTACCGGCATCACTTGGAAAGGCAATTGCGATACGCGGTTCAAAAGCGGTAGCATATAATGTTCCTTTTCCGTATCGCGAATGACCGGTAAGCCCAATTGCTTTGCTATTCACTGTTGGGTCGGTTTCCAGGTAATCAATCAACCGGCTAATTCCCCAGGCCCAGGCACCAATTGCTCCCCATTCATCAGGTTTTCGCCAGTTTCCTTTATTTACCAGGCCAATTAAATAGCTTATTAAGCCAGCGCCGTTATCGGGCTGAACAGTATTCGGACTAAATGTACATACTCCCCATCCATGCGGTGCAACAATGTTCCAGTATTGTTCGGTTGAATTTCCAAATCCGCCAAAAACAATCATTACCGGAACCGGCCCTGTTGCAGTTACCGGAGTTCGAAGTGTAGCTGTTATAACCGGTTTATCCCGAACTTGAGGATACTGCGAAACATCAATTTCCCCGGTAAGTTCTTTCTGAATATATTCCATATTTCCTTTTCCTCCGGTTGTTTTCACCACATGAAATTTAACCGATGGTAATTTTTCTTCCGGCGGGAAGAATCCGTAAAGGCTACTTTGGAGGTCATAAGCAATTTCCGGCCTCTTCTTTCCCCACCATTCTTTTGCAGAAGTAATTTCTTCACCGTTATTCATTCTTAACAACGAAATAGGAGTATATTCCCCTACCCTGAAAGAATCTCTGCCGGGGAAAAAACCTTTGGAGGTATCATCGTAATTATCCCATAAGCCCCATGCCGAGCGATTAAGATTGTGCCCGTTGTATGACCAGCTACCATCCGGATTGTTGGGATTTGACGGGACTGCACCTTTGGGCAAATTCGGGTCGTCTTTCCTTGGAGGAAGTTTCGGCAATGTTATTCCCATTTGATGGAGCATTTGGTTAAAATCCATTTCCCTGGTAACATCTTCCGGAGGAAAATCAGGAAAAACCTCCTGTGATTTTGATTGAAAAAAAAGGATGCCAATCAAAAAAAAGGATGCCAATATTTTCAGAAAATTATTCATAATTTATTTTGTTTAGTTTTCATTTTAAAGCTTAATCAGTTAATTAAATCATGATTATCATCGATTTATATTTTGTTTCTCATTAACGTTCAGCAAATTTGAACGACGTTAATCTTTAATAACCGGCCAAGCTTTTCAATTTTATCGGCAATATGTCCGACGCCAATTGCACAATGATGTGCCGGGCCTTGCACAGACCATTGATTCATAAATTCTTTTGCGCCTATAGAAAAACGATAGCGACTATTGGTATTGCCAATTTGCAAAATTGGTCCTTCCTCCGCCTGGGCCTCTGCACATAACAGAAAAACTTCGTCTTTGCCTTCCACGACAGAAAGCAGGGTTACCGGGCCATTTTTAACATTCATCTGAATGGATAAGCCTTTGCCGGGTTTTCCGTGATATATGGGCAACGGAACAAGTTTTACTTTTTCCTCTGAAATTAACGGGTGAGCCGGACCATCGTGACCAAGGTAAACAACATCGTCTTCAAAATCCATCAGATAAAATTCAGAAAAAGAGCCTCCTGCCCCAAATTCTGCCATTATTTTCATGGCTTGAGCGTTTTTCACCTCACACTCGCCCGCAACCGGGATGTTTTTCCCGGTAAGTAATGTATTTCCTGCAATTACCGAGGTAACAATATTTTCGTATTCATTACCATCTTCTCCTTCGTAATAATACGCCATGGCTCCCAAATTGCGGGATTCAACCAACTTATCGAGTGCAACAGATGTCTTTGCAGCACGTTCGATTTCTGCAACTTCACATTCTTCGGAAACATCAAAAGTTTCGTTGAATTCTTCAATTTTCTTTGCTACCTCATCAGTACTAACCAAATCTCGGTATTTCTTTAGTTCGCACATTTCTATTAGCTCCATGTGGGTGCCAAATACAGCAGACTGTTTTGTAATGTCGGTATAAACATCGAGCATTCCGTTGTAATAGTGGCCCAATATCCCTAAGCGGTTATTGCGCAATGCACTGGCAACTTTAGCCGCTTCTATCCATACTTTTATCTCGTTCCATGCTTCTTTGTCGTTTAAATAACCGGTTACCAAATTATAAGAAATACCTGCCCGGTTAAATACCGATGCGATTTCAGGAACCGAGCAAGCCTGACAGTGTTCTAACCAAACACCTGTCATTTTACCCCGATCTCCTAAACGGTTAAAAACTTCATAATCTAACCGGGGAACGGGCTGAAGATTCAAAATCACCACCGGAACTTTTACTCTTTGAGCTATCGGCAGAACTGTTGATGATAACGCGTAAGTTGAAACATAGAGAAACACAACCTCAATATTTTGTGTTTGCAGAAACTCAGAGGCGGAAAGAGCCTTTTCCGGGCTATCAACCATCCCCACATCAACTACCTCTACTTCCGAGTCTTCGATCTTATTTTTTATTTGTTTTTGATAGTTTAGAAGATTATCCAGCAATCCATCAAACTGGTTCCAGTAGGTATTAAGACCAATACCCAAAAGTCCTATTTTAATTTTCATCTCATTATAATTATTCATTTCAAAAAGAACCCGGTGAAATACAACATAATTGTTTTGTTTGTACCAAGTGAATCCGGACGCAATAAGTTATTATAAAAAGCCAATAGTTACATTATTATGCCTTATTAATTACTATGAGATTCAAATTTATATTTTCCTGACGGAACTAAAAAAACTGCGTAGGCGCCTTCCATTTTAATAAATTCCACTCCGGAATTTTTCTGAATTTTCAATCCACTTTCCGTAACATCATTGGCTTCTTTCGCCGGAACATAAACTTTTGCCCGGGAATTCACCGGTATTTCCACATTCATTGTAATGCGGTTACCATCATGTAACCAGTTATTTTTAATTGTACCGTATAACGATTGAACTTCTGTATTAGCATAAGCAAGATCCCCGGGGAATGCAGGCTTTATTATGAAATTTTTATAACCAGGTTTTTCCGGATCGCTGGAAATTCCTCCCAGGCCTTTAATAAACCAGGACGCAATTCCGGTATAACATGTATGAATTCTGCTTGGAACCTTTCCATTCCAGTATTCGGGCCAGGTGGTTTCACCATTGGCGAGGAAATATCCGTATGATGGTTGAGTGGTTTTAGAAAGATGACTGTAGAGAACATCATCCATATCTGCATTTTCAATTAGAAATTTTAATAACACAGGCACGCCCGAACTCCCCATATCCAGGTACGGGTGTTCATTTTGAATGTCTTCTTTAAAATTAGACAGCACGTTACTTTTTAGACTTTCAGGAGTTATGTCAGCTAACAGAGGGAAAGCCAGTTGTATTTGGCGTCCTTGCATATATATACCCGAGTCCGGTTTAAAATAAGTTGTCTGTATATTTTTCTCCAATAGATTCAGTTGATCCCCATATTTTTTCACATCCTCATTGTTGCCTAAAATTTCAGCTATTTTCACAAAAGTTTGAAGATTATATGCATATACACAATTATTAAAATATATCGCCTCTTTAGAATTACCTCTTTCTGTTCTGAAATTGGGAGCCAACCAGTCACCCAGGAATTTTCCCCAGTGGTCACTATATGGAGTCAACAAACCATCTTTTACATACAAAGACAAAAAATCCAGCCATTTTTTACATGTTGTGTAAGACAGGTCTAATATTTTCTCATCTCCATAGGTTTGATAAAATTCCCAGGATAAATTTAACGGGGCGCTACTCCACATCGGGCCACCGAAATGTTCATTAATTTGCGGTGCTGTATGATTAATCCAACCACTTTCTTCCTGAACATCGCACCAATCACGAATAACCTTGGTATATAATGCTCCGGCATCATAGTTTGGCAGACCACAGCCCCAGGCAGTGGCAAAATTCTCTTCGCCGTATCCTAATCTTTCCCGGTGCGGACAATCAGATGTATAGCCTTCGATTGTATTCGCTCTGAAAGTCCATAAATCAGTTTCATAAATTTTATTGAAAAGACTGTCAGAACAGGTGAAATATCCGGTCCTTTTTATATCTGTACCAATAGCATAACCGGTAATATCTGAAGCAGCTGGTTTCTTCTTTAATCCTTCAATTGTAATAAACCGTCCGGCCATATAATTAAACCTGTTTTCGAAAATGCCTACCGGATTTCCATCGCTAACAAAAAAGCTCATTTGCTTACTATCCTGCGCTGAAAGTGAATCATCATTTGTTCTGATATAAACGGTATCTCCGGCAGAAAGATTAAACATTTTAATGTTCACCCAGCCGGTGAAGTTCTTTCCGAGATCAATACGATAAGGACCTGAACCTGTTATTTCCTTTACATGCAAAGTATCAATAACACTGGTTGGTTCAATCATTTGGGCGGAAAGTTCAGCGGTGATATTTGCCGGGCCGGCAAATGTCCAGCTACTGTCATCAAAATCAGGTTTATTCCAGTTTTGAACGTACCTGCTCCCAATTATGGCCTCTCCACCATTATCTGCAAATTTTGTCTCGCCGGTATTTTCACTTGAACTTATTCCACTGCGCCAGCTTGTATTGGTGCTTAAAATTACTTTTTGCCCATCGCCTGAGCCTACTGACACTTGAGCTAAAATAGCAGGGTAAGTATTGAAATAACTATATCTTGCCCAGCCGGGGCCAGTCCAAAAAGCAATGGTGTTTTTGCCTTTCTTCAGAAACTTACTGATATCATAAGTTACGTATAATATGCGTTTATCGAGCCTGGTAAGAGCGGGAGCCAATAATCTGCGGGCATCAACTTCTTCACCATTTACATAAAGTTCGTGATAACCTGCGGAAGCCACATATATAAAACCTGATGTAACAGGTTCATCCAAAGAAAAATTCTTCCGAAACCAAATGTGCTTTTCCACGGGAGCGGAAGGGTGTCTGATCCAACTGCCTTTCCAGTCGGATGGAGATAATAATCCGATCGTAAATTTGGCCGGCTGACTCCAATCACTTACAGCGCCTGTTTTATCTTTCACCCTAACTTTC
The DNA here is from genome assembly GCA_963677235.2 of uncultured Draconibacterium sp. Classification (GTDB taxonomy): domain Bacteria; phylum Bacteroidota; class Bacteroidia; order Bacteroidales; family Prolixibacteraceae; genus Draconibacterium. Next base: position 578,017 of record CAXXPP010000003.1, read on the forward strand.
CAGTAGCAGATATTCTCTGATTTTAATTTTTCGCCGGCATATGGTATTAATACAGAACCATCGGATTCTATCCAGCCACTATTCCATAAATCCGGATTATCTTTTGTAAGCAAAGACGGCTCAGAGGAAACCATTATCTGATAACCCGTTTGGTATTGTTCCCTAATATCATCTTCTTCTAAAAGCTTCCATGAAAACCGGGGAGTTTGAACATCAATCCCAATGGGATTAGTTAAGTATTCACACTGAAGATCTATAACTTCTATTTCTGCTTTTACATTTAGTAGTTGTGTAAATAAAATTATTGTTGCAATTATTATTTTCCAAGAATGAGTTATCATATTATATCTGTTTAAAATATTCCGAAATTATATTGACATAGACAGGACATATACCAACTGAAACTATAAAGTTCTCCAAATCTCAAGCATTGAATGTACACGTTCTGTTACAACCTTTTCCAGATCTGACAACAATACCCCAACCAAACATTAAGAATTTAGCGGATAGCATGTAATCACAATGTAATATGCTATCCGCTGATTCTATTTTATTCCCCCCATCCAGAATTCTGAGGAAATTCAGCATCCGTATTCAATTCAATAACATTTTGTGGAATTGGCCACAAGTCCCAAGTAATTGGAAGAGAATAATTCGGATAATCTGCAATAAACATAGAGTGGTTGTAAATTCGTTGCTTCCAGACCTCCGGCTCCATGCGAAGTAAAGTAAACCACCGGCCTTCTTCAAATAAACACTCTCTCATACGTTCATCCAGAATGCTGTTTATATCAATATTTCCTGCCGAGTACATTGTTGAACAATGTGCGCGTTCACGAACTGCATTAATTGCTTCTGCTGCAAGACCATCTTGATCAGAGCGAAGATATGCTTCAGCTAACAACAAATAAGTTTCTGCTGAACGAATCCCATAATTATCGTGATTATATCCAATATGCAGGTTGTCTGTACTCCTGTACGACCATTCGTCGAGAGGCGTAATTTTCGAAAAAATAGGAGAATACTTAGACGATACATTGGGATTGGGATCCAGCATTGTCAAAGGAACCTTTTTCCCATACATGCTGTGTGCCGGATCGGTGCATTCATACATTGTCCGAACTGTAACATTTTCCTCGTACCGAATATCTGTTGAATCTGCCCAAATACCATAGCTCGCATGTTGCGTTACTCTTGCTTCACTAATTCCAAAACCTCCCAAATAAGCAGGGAAAGTAGCCGTATTATATTCAGCAGATACAGCTTTCCACGGACCTGCAGCAGAACCCGGTTCAACAAATTCCGGCTTCCAACTGATATCTCTCAATACCGGACCAATTATAAAAGGCTCACGGGAAGTTTGTCCCCCCGTTTCATCCGACTGTTCGTAAGTTGGAGTCTGCAATGTCCATACAGCTTCGGTGTTCCCTGCACTGTAATCATAATTTCCAGGATAAAACAAATCGCCATACACGTTCCCGTTCGGAAGATAGGTAGCAACTCCCCTGTTAGTGGAATTATCATTTGGATTTGAACGCACCCCAAACCGTTCGGTCATTAGGGGATGAAGTGCGATAGTTGTATTCGCATAATTTATAGCACTTGTATAGTTACTATTGTCGCCAGTTTCAACTCCCATTGCCAAATAAGCTTCAGCTAAAATATGGCCGGCAGCACCTTGTGCTATTCGTCCGTCTTCCTGAGGATATTGGGGTAGATTTTCAAATGCGTACAACAAGTCGTCAATTGCAAACTGATAAGTCTGCTCACGAGTAGAGCGTGTATAGTCGAACCTCAACTCTTCATCAAAATGGTCAACCAGTGGAACGCCCCCAAACAATTCTCCTAACCGGAGATAAGAATATCCTCTAAAAAATCTTGCCTCAGCAATTAATCGGGTTTTGTATTCCTCGCTTGCCCAGGTAATATTTTCTATTTCTGTTCCTAAAAGCGTGAGATTTGCATAACTAACTACCTGATACATTTCGTTCCATACTGTTTCTACAAAACTTGAAGTTGTGCTCCAGGTACTAAAGTTAGAAAATCCGCCGGTACCACCGTGTCTCCAGTAAGGTGCATCAAGCACATCTGTTCCGTTAGACTTAAATTCATAAATCGTTGTCCAGCCATTAGTGCTTTGCCCATAAAATCCGTACAACTTAATATAGCACATGGTTAATTGAGCTTCCACCTGGCTACTCTTTTCAAACGCATTTAAAATAGTATAAATACTTTTGGGTTTCTCCGTCAGGAAATCATCGTCATTGCAACTTAATACAAAAAACAAGGCTATTATAAAAAAAACTTTTATTGCTTTCATATTTCCGAATTTTAGAATTTTAGGTTCAAACCAAAATTAAACGTCCTTGGAAGTTGCGCGACATTAAAACTCCTAACTTCAGGATCGCTTCCTTCCCAATGAGGGGAGTAAAACAAGAGATTTGAACATGTAACATAAAGTTTAAGTCCTCTCAGACCATACTTACTTAACATGTTACTATTAAAGTTGTAGGCTAAATTCACATCCTGTAGCCTAATAAAACCATACGACTGGAGAGCAGTGAATTTCTCATCCATGTAATCCCACCTGGGAAATTCAGTGCTATTGTTTTCAGGAGTCCAGTAGGGATGATCCAAAGTATTGTTATAAAAATACCCGTCAGCGGTAAGATAATAGTAATTGTTTTGGGCCATACCATAACCATTGCCACCAAAAATTCCATTAATCAAGACATAAACATCAAAATTCTTGTACGAGAATGTATTTGTCAAACTCATATGGAAATTCTCTTTTGAGTAGCCGAGAATAGTACGATCAGCGGCAGTCAATTGCCCATCACCAGAGAGATCGGCATATTTTGCGTCACCGGGAGTAGCAGATATATTAGACAAATAATTCTCTTCGCCTTCCTGAACAACACCATCCCATTGATAGCCATATATTGCTCCTAATGATTTTCCGAGGAAAAGGCTGTTGGTAATATCATCCTGTCCATCGCCGTATAATTCAACCAGTTTATTTCGGTTGATATAAAATATAAATCCGGTATTCCATTGGAAATCTCCTCTGTTAACAGCTAAACCAGAGATATTAACTTCAGCCCCCCAGTTATCAACTCGTCCCATGGTTGCATACTGACTGGTTAAACCGGTTCCCATTACAGGTATTACCCGTTCAAATATCTGATCTTCTGTGATTGATTTATAACCATCAAATTCAACGTGTAAACGTCTGTTTAACAAATCCGATTCAAATCCGTAATTTACAGAAGTCGTTGATTCCCACCCAAGCTCGCTGTTTCCTAATGTAGACAGGCTTTGCCCGTACACAACATCACCGAAGTAATAGATATTCTCACCTCCGCGGCCCATTGCCACTGTTGATAACGTTCCATACGGCGCTAAAGATTGATTTCCGTTTAAGCCCCAGGAAAGTTTCAGTTTCAAATTATTAATTGTATGGATATTTTTCATGAAACTTTCATTGGAGATAGTCCATGCACCACCAACTGCAGGGAAAAAGCCCCATTTCTTATCGGCACCAAAAACAGAAGAACCATCATAACGGGTTGAAATATTTAAATGATAAGTATTTTTAAGGGAGTAGTTCATTCGGGCTAAATATCCGATATCATTATGAAGCGAATAATCATAATTGTTTATTTTCTGAACTTCGGCATTTGGTAAGCCATAAACGCCTAAAATTGTATTTCCTATTCCGGTAAAATCGGAACCCGAAATCCTTTTATTTTCAATATTTGTTGAATTTCGGGTGTAAACCAAAGATGCATTGATATAATGCTCGCCAATTTCCCTGGTATAATTTAAAATATTGTCCAGCACCCACGATGTATTTGAGTTCTCAATAATATACCCGTTCGCATCAATCAAATGCATATCAAAAATCTCTGTGGTATACCCATCGTCACCAAGGCTCATTTCAGGATAATTATTCTCGTGAGTAAAATGTTTTGTATCCGAAGAACGTAATGTATAAGAGCCATTTATCCTGAAACTCAATCCATCTACTTTCGGGATATCAATATCGATAAAGCCACCCAAAATATTGGTGCGTCGTTTCATCTCATGATCAACTCCGTTATATGTATTCCACAATGGGTTAACTGCAGTAACATCCTTCCCGTCAGCATGCTTTCTCATTTCACCATTTAAAAGCAATGGTTCACCATACGGAGTTAAATGAATAGCTGCACCGTAGTTGGGGCTAACTCCATCATAATTGTTCATAATTGTACTCGCATTCGCACCTATCTCTATAAAATCGGCAATATTTGTACTTACTTTTGCAGTGAATGTATTTCTGGAATAATTATCTCCGTAATAATTTCCTTTTTGATCCTGTAATCCTCCGGACAAATAAAAATTAGTATAATCTGTAGCTCCCGAAAAACTAAGTGAATAATTTTGTAAAACCCCGGTACGCTCAATGTAGTCCAGCCAGCTCATTGTTTCTCCGGCGTTATAATTTGCTCTCTCCAGTGCACTCATCCACGCAGGATCTGCATCAGGAGCATAACCCGACCGGCGATTCATCAACTCAAGATATCCTTGGGGATCTCTCATTTTAGGACGATAGTTTGGAGAAGAAACTGCAACTGAAGAATCAAACATTATAGAAGGCTTACCGGTTTTACCTTTTTTAGTTGTAATCATAACGACGCCATTCGCTGCTTTTGAACCATAAGCTGCAAGTGAAGTTGCATCTTTCAACACTGTAATACTTTCAATATTGTTAATGTCAATATCATTAAGTTCGCCGCTAAAGATTACCCCGTCAACAATAAATAATGGATTCGAACCTCCCGAAATGGATTTCTGTCCCCGAATAAGAATATCCGGAACTTCACCAGCTTCGCCTGTTTGAGTTAAATTAACTCCGGATGTAGTTCCGCGCAAAAGACTTAATGCATTTGTTGTTGAACTCAAAGCCGCCGGAGAATCCTCTATTTTTAAAGTGGTTACCGAACCGGTAAAATTCTGCCTGGACGTTGTACCATAACCAATTGCTATAACCTCTTCCAATCCGATCGATTCTTCTTCCAATACAACATCTATCTGTGCCTGGTTGTTAACCACTACTTCCTGCGCCCGCATTCCCACAAAAGAGAATTGCAATGTGGCATTTTCCGGAATATTTGAAAAAGAATAGTTCCCTTCGGTATCGGTAATAGTTCCGTTTGTGGTTCCTTTTATTAATACGGTAACCCCCGGTAGTGGTAAACCCTGAGAATCGGTTACCTTGCCACTTACCTGTTTTTGTTGGGTGGAAACAACAGCTCCTTCTTTGGGAGCCAAATCAGGGGTAGTTAAAATAATAAACTTATCTTTAATCGTGTAATCTACATTTGTTCCATCAAACAGTAAATTTAATATTGTTTCAATCTTTTTATCTTCTACACTTATTGAAACTTCCCGATTTACATCAATAAATCTGCTGCTGTACATAAAATAGAATTCGCTCTGTTCTTCAATTTTCGATAACACTTCTTTTAGTGTTGCTTTTTCAATACTAAGATTTAAAGTTTTGGTCTGAGAATAGGTTTTGCTTGCCAAAACGTTCAGAACAGAAATCATCAAAAGAAGGCAAGTTAGTTTCATAACCTTAACAATTTTTTTCATCTCCGGAATTATAATAATCCCGGCTCGTTCAGAATTTTTTTTCATACTTTTGTTTTGATTAGTTTAAAACTTCCCTGTTAACCCAGGGTGGTTATTTACTCTTTCCAGGGGAATGTTGGCGCATTTCCCTGGTTGCGTTTTAGTTAGTTCATCATAGGCAAAGAAATTTCATAAGTTAATTTTAGTTTTACTATTGCTCTCTATTATTATTTTTTGTTTTGAAAATGTACCATCCGGCAGCTTCTCACGAGGAAGAGCTCTGTAACTCACAGGAGTGGCAATAGTCATCAAATCCAGAATCTGAAAGAGTGGCTCATCAACAAAAGTAACTGTATAAGGAAAATCCTTTATGCTGTCATCAACTTCAAAATCAACATTAAACATCCTGCTGAGCCTATCCAGCACCTGTGTTAAAGTCGCATCTTCAAATACCAGTTTCCCGTCTTTCCAAGCAATATATCTTTCAACGCTCCCTTTAGAGTAAGAAATTGTACTTTCCCGCTTATTATATTTTACATGCTCTCCGGGGACCATAGAACCAATGGTTTTAGTCTGCCCGTTTGCATCATGCTCCAGTACTACTTTTCCATTTATTAATGTAGTTTCAATAATATCCTCATCAGGATAGGCCAAGGCATTGAAAGCAGTTCCCAATGCTTTTATTTTTAAATTTCCGGCTTTAACAATAAAAGGTTTTTCCGGATTGTGTGCCACATTAAAAAATCCCTCACCGGTTAATATTACTTCTCTCGTATCGCCAGAGAAACTTTGTGGATACTTTAATTTGCTCCCGTAATTCAAATACACTTCGGAACCGTCGGACAATTGAACCAGAGCCCTTGAACCAATAGGGGCGATAATTTCCAGGGAATCAACAACAAGATCTGCTTTAACCATATGTTGCAACCGTTCCTCTGGTAAATGGTAAAACAAAAAAATAAGAACTGGTATTAATAATATTGCAGCGACTCTTGTCACCCACGTGGTAATTAACGACAATCTTGATGTTCTATAGTGTTGATGTTCGTCTTTTTCACTTTCTATTTTTTGCTGTATTCTGTCAAACAAGTTTCGAAATTTTTCGTCGCTTTCTTTCTCGTCGTTTCCTTCAAATGAATTCCATTCATTGAGACCCCACATTTTGCTTTCATCATTAAAAGCTTCTTTAGTATTGACCCACGTTACAATTTCATCCAATTCAGCATCAGAACAAGAGTTATTTAAAAATTTTATGAGTATATCTTTCGTCATTTTTCGTTATTATATACCTCCCGGTTAGTTTCCGGGAGGTACAATCGTATATCTAACAAACTAAACTATAATATAAAATTGTCATCCCAAATCTTATTGACTTTATATGTAATACGCTGAGCGAATAAAAAGGGAGTATATAAAATCTGATTTTTTTTAAAGTAAAAAAAGATAAACGAATAAAACATTTACCAGCAGCCCATTATCGACACAGGATTTTAGAAAAGCGAGGGTATTCACCATGTGTTTCTTCACTGTATTAACCGAAATATTCAATTTTTTAGCTATTTCTTCATGTGTTAGCCCTTCCTCCCGGCTCAGTAGAAACACTTCTCTTTGACGCGGGGTTAACTGCCGAAGCAATTTTTGAATACTCTCATTTAACTCTTTAAACTGGATGTCATTAATTAAATTCGGAGTATTTTCTATTTGCTGAATAGATTTAAGATAATCAAGGTATTTTTTCTCTCTTAATTTCTTACGAAGAGCACTAATGGTGGTATTGTATGCTACCGTAAATAAAAATGACTCGAAAGAAGAATAGGCATCTAATTTAGTTCTGGATTCCCATAATTTCACAAAAACCTCTTGAACAATTTCTTCTGCATCTGCCTCTTGTTTTAAATACCTTAAAACAAAACGAAACAGCTTTTTGCAATATCTTTCATAAATATTATAAAAAGCCACGCGATCTCCTTCGCGAAGACGCAAAACAAGTTCCCGGTTTGATTTTGTAACTTTCAAGTTCCTTTAAAAACGAATTTCAAAAGTATAATATTTTTTGAATAATATAATTCCCCCTTTTCAAAGTTTAAGGCACTTGCTTATATTTCAATAGCAAACACACTTCTAAATAACAAATCCGGTAAAACGGTATAGGCATAACGCACATATTTCTTTTCCGACCATTTAGTCAAATCACCATTCCCACTCTTTTCTGTTTTATTACCAAACCATAAAAGTAGCCTGCCGAACTACAGGAAGGCCGGAATTCTATTAAAATTAGTGGTATCCTTTTCGATTGAAATGGAGACTACCTATTAATTAAGAAATACAAAAATACGTGGTAACAAAGGACAACAATCAACAAAAATAACAGTTGGGGATGCAAATATATTAGAATGATAAGAAAAGTACTCCTGGACTTTATTCGGTTAAAATTTCTTTTAATTATAATAAGAACAGAGATTGTATTTTGAAAAGCTAAAGACTACTAACTAAATAACAAGTGCAGAAAATAAAACACAAGGAATTATAAGAAAGCCCCTGAGAATGTAATTCATTTTGCTTACCGTGTGGATTTAAATGGGTTTGTCAACCACAGCCTGAATCCGGAACTTTTTCTTTTTGATACAGATAGTGTCTTTTTTACCGGATCTTTTAACTCTACCATTAGCTTCGCATTCTCTTTTAAAAATATTCTATTTATTATCTGGTATGAAATAATAAACTGTCTGTTAACTCTAAAATGCATATTACCAAGCATTTTCTCTAACTCGGTAAGAGAATGGGAAACTAAATAAGTTGATTTGCCGGTTGTAATGAAATGGAATCCATCTTCAGCGTAAGCCAAAAGGATTTTGTCTACTCTGATTGGCACTATTTCGTCTCTTACATATACTAAAATATGATAACATGTTTCGCTAATACCGGGTGCCGGTTCCTGCTCGTAAAAATCTTTCCTTTCTTTCTGAAGCTCAATTGTTACTTTTTTTTGAGCCTTTGCATCCTTTGTAATAGTTGCCATATGTGTTTATTTTGGTTATAAATTGGTACGCAAATTAATTAAAGCCTTGTAACAAGGAAAAAATGGGTATTACAATAAACACTTAAAAAATACTTACAACCAGGGAAAAAATAAACTTATGCCAATAAAACAACTACAACAACTACTCACATAATAAATTTCAACTCACACTATTGTTTTGCATATTAATATCTTATATATTGTATTTGTTTTTCACAGCACTTATAAATTTAATTGAAAGGTGCTATTTTCACTCTACTCATTGATAAAAAAAAAGGTTTGTTCTATTATAACTCAAATGCTTATTAATATTAAAACAAATAGAAAACTATGTATTAGGGAAGAATGATTCAATACATCAATTCCTTATCGGGAACTGCGTTTTAAACGTTAACATACACTATTAAAATTGTATCATTCATTATCATCTTTTATATTTTGATTACTAAACATTTTAATAATCAACACGTTAATGATGTACACTTGAATCATTATCAATGATCTATAAATATGTTAAATTACAGAATGCACATAATCTTGGGGTTGTTCGCAATCATTTTATTCGGATGTTCCAAATCAGAAAAAGATTCATCTCTTCATAATCCAATTAGCACCTGTTTAAAACAAGCGAGTGAATTTAGGAGGAGCAACCCCAGAGAAGCAATTCCAATATTATTGCGATGTGACTCCATGGCCAATAAACCTGACATTGATAAAGAGTTAAAATTTAAAACTGCAATAACTCTTGCTGAAACATATTTCAGGATTAGGTCGTTAGATTCGGTTCAGTATTATCTGGACAAAGCTGATAAACAAAGGGCTTCAGAAAAAAATAATGCAGAATTATACAGGACAAAAGGTAATCTATTTTGGGCATATGAACAACATGACTCTGCACTTTTCTATTACAATAAGTCATTAATTATTTTTGAAAAGTTAGAAGATTTGAAATCACAGGCTTATTTGAAATTTAATATGGCAAATATTCTTTCAAAAAGAGGGCAAAAGGCTGAATCACTTGAAAAATATTTGGAGGCCATAGAGTATTTTGAAAAAGATGGGAATTATTATGATGTTGCCGGTGCATATACAAATGCTGCCGGAATTATGGAGGCTATTGGCAATTACGAAGGAGCGAAGGAATATATAAGAAAAGCATTAAGCATTGCAACAAATTATAAATTAAAAGAACGATTGCCAATGGTTTATTCTCGCATGGCAAGTATATATATTAAGTTGGTAGAACCCGACTCTGCTCTCTATTATCATATGCTTCCCTTTCACGATAAAAGTGCGCAATTAAATAAAACCTACCAAATGATTTCATACAACAATATTGGCGATATATATTATGAGTTTTACCAAAAGGATTCTATTGATAAAGCCAAACATTATTTTGAAATGTCGTTACAACTCGCGAATGAACTAAACCATGAATTTGGAAAAAAAATCAATCAATTTTATCTGTTAAACATTCAAATATATTCTGAGCCGAATATTAATTACAATTCAACAATACAAAAACTGGAAGAGTTTAAACCATTTCTTCAAAAAGGTGAACACCCGGACGTAATGGAAGATTTTTACAATGCCCTTTCCTTTGCATACAAAAAGAAAGGAGAATATGAGCTGGCTTTTGATTTACATAGGAAATCTGATTCAATAATTATTTCAACATTAAATAATTCGGTACAGGAAAAAGTGTTATTTGTAGAAAACCAATATCAGACAAAACTTAGAGACGAAGAATTAAGTTCAAAAGAAAAACTACTGAAAAAGAATAAATTAATACTACAGATTGTTTTATTAGCTTCCGTTCTAACTATATTTTTTATTTTATACCAGGTAAGACTTCAGAAGAAAAAACATTCCTTACTAAAAGAATTAAACAATTTAACCATTAAGGATAAAGAGAATGCCGAAAATGAGCTAAAAATGCAGAAGAAGGAATTAGCATCTGCGCTTCTAAATCTTTCCCACACAAAAGAAATGTTACAATATATCAAACAACAAATTTCTATTGTTGTGAAAAATAAAAGAGGGATAAGTTTTAAAGACTTCAGGCATATTTTCAAAAACATTGATGAGCAATCAGGTGATAGCTATTGGGAAGAATTTTATTCCCGCTTTGAAGAATTACAAAGTGACTTTATGAATAAACTAATTTCTCGTCATGAAAAATTAACTCCAAACGAAATACGGATTTGTGTATTACTACGGTTGAATCTTTCGTCAAAAGATATTGCAAACCTTACCAACAGAAGTCTCAGAACAGTAGAAAACATTCGTTACAGCATTAGAAAAAAAATGGATTTAACAGAAAGTGAAAGTCTTACACGCTATATTTTATCAATCTAGTTAACACCGCTGTTTAACGACAATAGCTTTTTTACTATTACTTCCAAATGATTGCGACTACATTTATACTTTTGTGTACCGTTGCTTTATAATCTCAACTTATCCAATCTTTCTTATTAACAAACAATAGCCAATAATCAAAGAAAGTAAGAAAACCACTTTTGAACAATGGCGGTCAATTATATTTATGGCTTCAATACACCGCCGGAGATGGACAAATTCTGGAGCTCTATTGCCCTTTTTTTCTACTAAATATTCCAGAAATATTACCCAACATTTTAACCGAAATAACCCCAAAATTAGTATCAAACGCAAGTTCCGCCCGTTTAAATTCAATAATAAGCCTTTCAGGTAAAATATTTCCACTTCGCAATATTCACCCATACAATTAATTGATTTTTAACATCTTATATCTGTATTTTCGAAGACACAATCTGGCGCTTTAAATCAAACTCTATAATGATTATAAAAAACTCAAACATCTTTTCAGTTTAAACTCAAACTAAATTATTGCTCATGAAGAATAATTTAAAGAAAAGAATTCTCATGTGGCTGGGAATGGTGTTACTATTTTGGACCGCCCAGTCCCAGGTAAAGCATAATCCCGATGGCTTCGTAAACAACGGCGGAACCTTACTAATCGAGGAAAATTCATTAATGGCAAGCATTGGTGAGCCTATTGTTGGATTAAGCTCTGAAGGTGTGTTTCATTGTTTACAGGGCTTTGTTTACAAAACAATACCGGCCGATTTCAAAACCGATATTAAGAACATAGATTCGGCCCCGGACCTGGAGGTTAGCGTTTATCCCAATCCCGCCAGCGATTATTTACAGGTAGAACTAAAAAATGGGTTCCCCCATGTCTTTAACTATTCAATAAACTCTTTAAACGGAAGAAAATTAAAGTCGGGGATCCTCAGTGGAGAACGGACAACAATCCGTCTTTCAGATATGGTTACTTCATCCTATCTGCTTACCATCTACAATAAACAAGGAGATGAAATATTATATACAACCCTTTTTATCAGGCAATAATCAAAACGAATAAATATGAAAAAGCTCAACCAAATTTTAGTTACAATCCTGTTTGTGTGTGCTTTAAATACACTTTATGCACAAACATCAGACTATTTTAACTACCAGGCAGTTATTAGAAGCAGTGATGGTACGATATTGCAAAACCAGGAAATACAGGTAAGGTTTACCATTGAAAATGAAAATGAAACAGTATTTTTCATTGAAGAACAAGAGGTCACATCAGACATTTACGGAGTAATAAATATTTCGGTAGGCGAAGGTACTGTTATCAGCGGTTCGTGGAACACCATTAACTGGGAAAATGAATTGCTGTTATTAGTAGCCATAGATTATGACAAAGACGGAATATTTGACCTGAACGGAACCAACCTGATAAGTCCGGTTCCAAAAGCAAACTTTGCGACAAAAGCTCTGGTTGCAAATGAATTATCATATCCTTTGGCAGGTGTTGCTACCAGTGGTAGTTATACTGATTTGACAAACAAGCCCCACTTGACCCTGGAAGGAGACAGCATTGGGTTGGAAGGCAGCAATAAAGTGTTACTTCCTGGTGCTGGGAAGGATTCTTTGATCTTGAGAGGCACAACACTTTCAATAGCAGGGAGCAACAGTATTGAACTGCCTTCGGCTACAGGAGCCGGAGATATGCTAAAATCGCAGTACGACACAGATAACAACGGCCTTGTAGATGAAGCACAAAATGCCCGAACAGTAAACAATCTAACCGTAAATACTTCAGTTCCGGGCGGAGCTGTTTTCTCCGACGACCAAAATGCTGCAGAAGTAACAGTGGCACCCAATACAACTCTGGGATTAACAAGTACAAATGTACAGGCAGCATTGGAAGAATTACAGGGAGAAATCGGAAACGGAGGTGTTACTGATGCTTCTGCCACCAATAAAGGTGTTATTCAATTGTCTGGCGATTTAAGCGGAAACGCCGAATCTCCGGCAATTGCAACTGGTGCCGTTACCAATACAAAAGTTGCCTCGGGAATTGACGCAACAAAACTGGCTGACGGTTCAGTATCAAATGCAGAACTGCAATATCTGGGAAATGTAACCAGTGATATCCAGGCACAGTTGGATTCTAAAACAAATACCTCTTCCCTTTCAGATATCGCTACAACCGGAGATTACACTGATTTACTAAACAAACCAACCAACATCGATGAAGACAAAACTGACGATTTATTAAAAACCGATTTGGTTAATGACTTAACCAGTGGTGGAACGACCAAAGTATTAACAGCTGAACAGGGAAAAACACTAAAAACCAATGTAGATGCAAACGCTACTGCAATTGCTGATAATACCTCAAAGATAACAACCAATGAAGCAAATATCAGCCAAAATGCAAGCGATATTGTATTAAAAGAAGATGCAGCCAATAAATCAACCGACGGAACCTTGATAAGCAACTCAGATGTTAAGTTCCCAACAGAAAAAGCTGTAAAAACCTATGTAGATGCAACCGTTGCTTCCGGAGTGCCGGATGCCACAACCACAACCAAAGGTAAAGTTCAACTGACAGGTGATTTGACTGGAACAGCTGAATCACCTTCAATTGCAACAGGTGCCATAAGCAACTCTAAACTTTCAACGGGAATTGATGCGACAAAGCTGGCCGACGGGTCGGTTTCAAATACAGAACTGCAAAGTTTGGCGAATGTAACCGGAGATGTACAGGCACAATTGGATGCAAAGATCAATTCTTCTTCTTTGGCAACAGTTGCCACCAGTGGCGATTATGCCGATCTGGTAAACAAACCCACCAACATTGATGAAGATAAAACTGATGACCTGCTAAAGACAGATTTGGTCAATGATTTAACTACAGGAGGGGTAACACTGGTTTTAACAGCTGAGCAGGGAAAAGTATTGAAAGATGCCTTGGACCAGAAAGCAGCATCTGCAAATGTTTACACGAAAACAGAAACAGATAATTTACTGACAGGAAAAGTAAATACCGAAGCCGGAAAGGGATTATCTGCAAACGATTATACAAATGCAGAAAAAACATTGGTTGCCGGAGCAGAACAAACAAGCAACAAAAATGCGGCAAATGGTTATGCCGGACTCGATGCCAACTCCAAAATAGATGTATCGCAATTACCGGCTATTACGATTAACAATGTGTACACGGTAGGCAGCGAAACAGCCATGCTCGGGTTGTCTGCCGTTCAGGGGGATATGGCAATCCGCACCGATGTGTCACAGAACTATATTCACAACGGGGGGACAACCGGGGGTATTGCAGACTGGACAGTACTGGCTTTCCCAAATATTGAAGTAACAAGTGTGAACGGGAAAACCGGAGATGTGGTAATCGGAATAACTGATATCTCCACTTTACAAACGGTGTTAGACAGCAAAGCCAATTCGGCAGATTTATCAACCGTTGCAACAAGTGGGAGCTTTAATGATTTAACCAATGTTCCGGCCAATATTGACACCGATGCCACCAATGACCTTTTGCAAAGTGATGTTGTAAACGACCTGACAACGGGTGGAGCCACAAAGGTTTTATCCGCAGAACAGGGAAAAATATTAAAAACAAGTGTAGATGCAAACGCTAATGCAACTGCTGATAATACAACAAACATTACAACAAACACAACTAATATCAGCCAGAATGCCAGCGATATTGCATTAAAAGAAGATGCAGCCAATAAATCAACCGACGGAACTTTGATAAGTAACTCAGATGTTAAGTTCCCAACAGAAAAAGCTGTAAAAACATACGTAGATACCCAAGTTGCTTTAGGTGCACCCGATGCCACAACCACAACCAAAGGTAAAGTTCAACTGGCAGGTGATTTAACCGGGACTGCCGAATCGCCTTCAATTGCAACAGGTGCCGTAACAAACTCTAAACTGTCAACAGGAATTGATGCAGCAAAACTGGCCGATGGTTCGGTTTCAAACGCAGAGTTACAATATTTGGATGGGGTAACAAGCAATATTCAGCCACAAATTACGGATAATGCAACTAATATTACTACTAATACTTCCAACATTGCCTTAAATGCGACCAAAGTTGCGCTGACCGATACTGCCAGCGTTTTACGCAATGAAATTAATGAAGCAAATACTATTGGTACTGCCTTACAAAATGAACTGGATGCAACCCAAAGTGGTTCAGGATTAGCAACCGACGGTAGCTATTCAGCCAATGGTTCGGCTAATTATATTGGTTCGGCAACATCGCTGGCTGGCGCCGATGACGCTTTGGACGCACAAGTAAAAATCAATGCCGATTCAATCGATGTCAACGCTACAGATATTGCAACCAATGCCAACGACATTTCAGATAATACCGCAAATATTGCCTTAAATGCGACCAAAGTTGCGCTGACCGATACTGCCAGCGTTTTACGCAATGAAATTAATGCAGCAAATACTATTGGTACTGCCTTACAAAATGAACTGGATGCAACCCAAAGTGGTTCCGGATTAGCAACCAACGGTAGCTATTCAGCCAATGGGTCGTCTAATTATATTGGTTCGGCAACATCGCTGGCTGGCGCCGATGACGCTTTGGATACTCAGGTAAAAACCAATGCCGATGCCATTACCTCCAACACAACAAATATTAGTCAGAATACAAGTGATATTGCCACCAATGCTACCAACATAGCATTAAACGCCACCAAAGTTGCATTGGCTGATACTGCCGTAGTTTTACGTGACGAGATTAACACGGCTAATACAATCGGCACTTCCTTGCAAAATGAACTGGATGCAACGCAAACTGGTTCAGGATTAGGAACCGATGGTTCTTATTCTGCCAGTGGTTCTGCTAATTATATTGGTTCAGCAACATCATTGGCTGGTGCCGATGACGCTTTGGATACTCAGGTAAAAACCAATGCCGATGCCATTACCTCCAACACAACAAATATTAGTCAGAATACAGGTGATATTTCAGATAATACAACTGACATTGCCACCAATACTACCAACATAGCATTAAATGCCACCAAAGTTGCATTGGCTGATACAGCTGGAGTTTTACGTGACGAGATTAACACGGCTAATACAATCGGCACTTCCTTACAAAATGAATTGGATGCAACGCAAACCGGTTCAGGATTAGGAGCCAATGGTACTTATTCTGCCAATGGTTCGGCTAATTATATTGGTTCAGCAACATCGCTGGCTGGTGCCGATGACGCTTTGGATACTCAGGTAAAAACCAATGCCGATAATATTACTACCAACGCAGCAAATATTACCCAAAACACAAGCGATATCGCCTTAAAAGAAAATGCAGCCAACAAATCAACCGATGGAACTTTAGCTTCAGAATCAGATGTGAAATTCCCTACAGAAAAAGCCGTAAAAACGTATGTGGATGCCACCGTAGCTTCAGGAGCCCCTGATGCCTCAGCAACTACAAAAGGAAAAGTTCAATTAGCGGGAGATTTAACCGGAACGGCAGATGCGCCGGTTATTGCTAACGATGCAATAACTGCCGCAAAAATTGGAACCGACGTGGCCGGGAGCGGTTTAGTGCAAAATGCTACCACCGGTGCGCTCGATGTGGATGTAGCTGAATTAAGCGGTGATGGAAGTATCTCCTCTACTGACTTAACGGTAACCGGCGGAACAAATGCCGTGCTAAACGATGTTACCCTCAATATCAATTCGGGAGCGGTTACCGATGCAAAGGTTGCTTCAGGAATCAGCGCCACAAAACTGGCCGATGGTTCGGTTTCCAATGAGGAACTGCAACGACTGGATGGTGTTACCGGAAATATTCAAACCCAGTTAGATGCCAAGGTAAATACATCGTCGTTGGCCAATATTGCTACCAGTGGCGATTATGCCGACCTGGGAAATAAACCAACCAATATTGATGAAGACAAAACCGACGATCTACTGAAAACCGATTTGGTAAACGATTTAACCACCGGAGGTACAGCAAAAGCTTTAACAGCCGAACAGGGTAAAAATTTGAAAGATGCTCTCGACCAGAAAGCAGTAGCAACCAACGTGTATACAAAAACCGAGGCCGACGCTCTTTTGGCAAACAAAGTTAATACCGAAGCCGGTAAAGGATTATCAGCCAATGATTATACCAATGCCGACAAAACATTGGTAACCGGTGCTGAACAAACAGCCAATAAAAATGCTGCCAACGGATATGCAGGGCTTGATGCCAATTCTAAAATTGATGTTTCGCAGCTTCCTTCCATAACCATTAACAATGTTTATACGGTAGCCAATACAACAGAACTTTTGGCTTTACCGGCTTCTGTTCAGGGAGATGTTGCAATTGTCACAGATAATTCGACCAATTATATCCGAAATGACGGAACTTCCGGAACTATTGCCGACTGGACAGAACTAGCTTCGCCAAACGTTGAAGTAACCAGTGTAAATTCCAAAACAGGAAATGTAGTAATTGGTATTTCCGACATTGCAACACTACAAACAACGCTGGACAATAAAGCCAATTCTGCTGATTTAGCAGCGGTTGCTACCAGCGGAAGTTTTGCCGATTTAAGTAACGTTCCGGCCAATATAGATACCGACGGTACCAACGATGTTTTAAAAAGCGATATTGTAAACGACCTTACTACAGGTGGAACCGACAAAGTTTTATCGGCAGAACAGGGTAAAATATTAAAAACAAATGTAGATGCAAACGCTACGGCTATTGCTGACAACACAACCGATATTACAACCAATGCAAGCAACATTGCAAGCAATACTAGCAACATTGCATTAAAAGAAAATTCGGCCAATAAATCGGCTGACGGAACTTTTACCGACAACTCAGATGTATTGTTCCCCACGCAAAAAGCGGTAAAAACCTATGTTGATGCAACGGTTGCGTCTGGTGCGCCCGATGCTACAACCACATCAAAAGGAAAAGTACAGCTGGCCGGCGATTTAACTGGCACTGCCGATGCTCCAACAATTGCCAATGGTGCGGTTACAAATGCAAAAATAGCCACAGGAATTGATGCTGCAAAGCTGGCCGACGGCTCGGTTTCAAACACCGAAATTCAATATCTGAACGGAGCTACCAGCAATATTCAAACACAGATAAACACATTGGGCACAAGCAGTACTGCCATGCAAAGCGAGTTAGATGCGACTCAAACCGGGGCAGGATTGGGAACTGGTGGTAACTATTCTGCCAACAGTTCTACCAACTACATGAAAACTTCCACTTCGTTGGTAGATGCTACCGAAGATTTGGATGCTCAGGTAAAAGCAAATGCCGATGCCATAAACAACGGTAATACCGCTTTGCAGGATGAACTTGACGCCACACAAAGCGGCGCCGGATTAGGAACCGACGGAACATATTCCGCCAACACTTCAGCCAATTATATTGGCTCGGCAACAACCCTGAAGGGTGCTGACAATGTGTTGGATACCCAGGTAAAAACCAATGCTGACGCCATTACCTTACGGGCCACACAAACTGCTTTAACCGATACCGCCACCGCCATACGCGGTGCATTGGTTGACTCTATGGCCGCCGTACGCGCAGATGGTTTTAATGTTGATAACCTTACTTCAGCTTATGTGCCTTATTTCGATGGCTCTGGTTTGGATGACAGCCCGGTTGCCATAGCAGACACCAGCGTAGGGATTGGTACTAGCACTCCTAAAGCTGCACTGCATGTTAAGACCGGGTCTACCGGACATTCTTTATCCCTAATTCCTCAATCTTCTGTGCTTATTGAAAGCTCAGACGACCCCCATCTGCTCTTAGAAGGAGGAGCTGGCAGTACAGGTCAAATTCTTTTTGGCGATAATATAAACTACAAAAAAGCAGCAATTAAGTATGCGCATTCCGATGACGCAATGACTTTTATTACTAACGGTCCTGATGTTGAGCGTATGCGGATTGATGATTCAGGCAATGTAGGAATTGGAACAACTTCTCCTACCGAAAAGCTGGATGTTGCCGGAAATATAAAAGCCAGCGGCAAAGTAACCGCCGGGGCAAATGCAACTGCCAATATGGATTTGGTGCCACTCGCCCAAATGAACGACTCGCTGGCCGCCGTAAGTGCAGCAACCACCGCCGGCCTTACCTATAAATATGTGCCTTATTTTAATGGTTCTGTTTTAGATAATAGCCCGATGACAATTACTAGTGGTGGTAAATTGGGCTTTTATGAACCAAGCCCAACGACAAGCTTTCATGTAAAGTTTGGTGATAGTGGTAAAGCATGGAATATTATTGACGAGACATTTTTAATTGAAGGCGACACCTATGCACGAATGGCATTGGCCGGAAAAGATGGGGGCTATATTACTTTTGGAGACGCAGAATTTCCATATCGTGCACAGATTAAATATCAATCAGCAGATAAAGCATTAGCTTTTCATAATGTAAACAATTCGGAGAAAATGCGGATTGATTCTTTAGGTAATGTAGGCATTGGTACTACTTCTCCAACCGAAAAATTGCATGTTATAGGAGATATTAAGGCCTCAGTAGATATGCATGCTGGTGGCGATTTATATGTGGGAGATGATATTACTGCCAGCGGCAAAGTAACCGCCGGGGCAAATGCCACCGCCAACATGGATTTAGTACCGCTCTCCCAAATGAGCGACTCGCTGGCCGCCGTACGTGCAGATGGGGTTAGTGTGGACAACCTTACTTCATCCTACATGCCTTATTACGATGGAACCGGCTTGGATGACAGCCCGGTTATTGTATCAGGTTCTACTGTGGGCATTGGTACAACCGCACCAAAAGGAAAATTATCATTAAACAATACTCTTTCTGGGAATGGTGCAAGTTTGACTGCGCAGGAGAATTATGGATTAAACCTTGGCAACAGTTCAGCTGCTCTTACCGGAGATTGGGCAGGAATGTCTTTTACCAGTTCGAGCAATGATGACAATGTTGGAGCAGCCATAATTCATAGAAGAAAGGGAAGTCAATCTGCTGGGAATTTAGAATTTTATACGAAAAGAACAACTACTGCAGGCGTTGCTCCGGTGCTTGCCATGACCCTTACAGAAGGTGGAAACATGGAAGCCAGTGGCAAAGTAACCGCCGGAGCAAATGCCACCGCCAACATGGATTTGGTGCCACTCGCCCAAATGAATGACTCGCTGGCCGCAATAAATTCAGCAACCACAGGCAGCCTTACAAGCGACTATATTCCTTATTATGATGGCTCTAAACTTGTTAATAGCCCACTTTATATGTCAAATGGTTTTTTGGAGGCAAGTACGAGTGGGCTTACCGTTAAGTCTTCCTCGAATCAGAACAACAGGTTTTATAGTTACTTCAATACCGCTGGAGGACCAGTTATCCAACTCTTAAAAGCAAGAGGGACAATAAATAGTCCTTTAGCTACCCAGGATGGAGATCAACTGGGGAGTATTTATTTTTGGGGATATGGCTCCAGTACTTCCCGTGCGGCAAAGATTGGTTCGGAACAAGTTGGGAGTACAGGTAATGGTAATTTAGTATTTTCTACCTGGGGGTCTGGTACTGAGCATGAGGCTTTAGTTATTGCCCACAGCGGAGATGCTACGTTTAATTATGACCTTGCTGCCAGCGGCAAAGTAACTGCCGGAGCAAACGCCACCGCCAACATGGATTTGGTGCCACTCGCCCAAATGAGCGACTCGCTGGCCGCCGTACGTGCCGATGCCTTTAGTGTTAATAACCTTACTTCAGCTTATGTGCCTTATTACGATGGTTCGGGATTGGATAACAGCCCGGTGACTGTAAATACTGGTAAAATAGGAATTGGCGTAACCAACCCTGTAACCCAGTTGGATGTTACAGATAATATGAGAGTTTTCTCAAGTAATAATGCTGATGTAGGAATAGAACTGGTTAGGGGAAGCTCTACGTTTGGGGCTGATGGCAGTCATGATTGGAAAATTTATAATAGTGGTGGCATACTTAAGTTTTTACCTGCAGGAGTTAGTGCTTCTGGCAACGATGCATTAACTATTAATTATAATGGAGCAATTACAGCAGAAAGTAAGATTAGTGTTGGCTCGGTAGCCACCGCCAACATGGATTTGGTGCCACTCGCCCAAATGAGCGACTCGCTGGCAGCCGTACGTGCCGATGGGTTTAGTGTAGACAACCTTACTTCAGCTTATGTGCCTTATTACAACGGTTCTGGTTTGGATAACAGCCGGATTACTATGAGTGGAACAAATGTAGGTATTGGCACACCAACACCGGGTTCCGAACTTCACGTAAAAAGCGGTACCTCCGGTTATAATTTTGGAACAAACAACGACGGGATTATTATTGAAGACAATGCCGACCCTCAGTTAATTATTAGTGGCAGTGCCAGCAATACAGGGCATATTTATTTTGGAGACAATAGTGCCTTTAACACGGGAAGACTTGAGTATAACCATTCAACAAATGCAATGACTTTCACTGCCAATACAAGTGAGCGGATGCGGATTAATTCTTCAGGCTATGTAGGCATTGGCACAACTTCGCCTGCCGAAAAACTGGATGTAGTGGGGGATATTAAGGCATCAATAGATATGCATGCTGGTGCTAATTTATATGTGGGTAACGCAATTACTGCCGGAGGCAAAGTAACCGCCGGAGCTAATGCTACCACCAATATGGATTTGGTGCCACTGAAACAAATGAGCGACTCGCTGGCTGCCGTGCGTGCCGATGCAAACAATTCAACTTTGCAAACCGAATTGAATAACACACAGGCCGGAGCAGGACTTGGCAATGATGGTAGTTATTCAGCTAACACTTCTACTAACTACATGAAAACCTCCTCTTCGCTGGTAGATGCTACCGAAGATTTGGACGGGCAGGTAAAAAACAATGCCGATGCTATTGTTCTGCGTGCTACACAAACAGCTTTGGTAGATTCTATTGCCGCCGTACGCGCAGAAGCGTTTAATGTAGATAACCTTACTTCGGCCTACGTACCATATTATAATGGTACAGGATTAAACAACAGCCCGGTTACCGTTAGTGGGACAAACGTGGGGATAGGAACGACAACACCGGGTTCCGAACTTCACGTAAAAAGCGGTACTTCCGGTTATAATTTTGGAACAAGCAATGACGGGATTATTATTGAAGACAGCGCCGACCCTCAGCTAACTATTAGCGGTAGTTCCGGCAATACGGGGCATATTTATTTTGGAGATAATGGCAGTAATGCTTCCGGTCAATTAGAATATGATCATTCAGCCGATGCAATGACTTTTTCTACCAACGCGGGCAATGAACGCATGCGGATTAATTCTTCAGGTAATGTAGGAATTGGAACAGCTTCGCCAAGCTCCAGGCTTCATATTTGGGATGGTAGTTCCGGTTATAGTTTTGGATCAAGCACCGACGGGCTTATTATTGAAGACACCGGCGACCCCCAATTATTCATTAGCGGCAGTACCGGCAATACCGGGCATATTTATTTTGGAGATAATATTTCAAGCACTTCCGGTCAATTAGAGTACATTCATTCAGCCAATGCAATGACCTTTTCAACCAACGGGGCTAACGAGCAGATGCGGATTAATTCTTCAGGTGATGTAGGTATTGGAACAACTTCTCCTGCCGAAAAGCTGGATGTTAACGGAAATACAAAGAGTACAGGATTTATTGTTGAAAGTGGCACCAAAAAAATTATGATTAATGTATCTGGTACAGGTACTAATGCAGACGATGCTGCGATATCAATGCTGAATTCAAACTCGAATCAGTATGGAATGGTTTTCGGCAAGTTTGCTTCCAATAATAATAGTACTTCTGTAAAATTTAATTACAGTGCCAGCGGCAGTATCACTAATTACCTTGGAATAGGGATGTATGGTAACGATGATTTGCTAAAAGTTTACGCTGATGGCGTTACTGAGATTAGTTCGGATTATGGAGGTAATGTTCGTTTGGGCGATTCAAATAGAAATGGTATTCGAATGCTACATTCAAGTTCAGATTTTTACGGGTTGTTATTCGGGCGTGACGATACATACCGGAATTCAGGGGCAATTCGGTTTGGTTATTATGGCAATAATAGTATTAGTAATTATGTAGGAATCGGCTTTTATGCTTATGATGATGTAATGAAAATACGGGCAAATGGAGATGTTTATATGCCAATTGGAACATTATATCAGGGGAGTGATTTCTCCGACCGGCGACTTAAAAACAGCATAAAAACCTTAGAGCCATCTTCGGCTATCGATTCCATCCGCTTTGTATCCTTTAAGTTTAATAAAGATAGTGTTGAAAACCGGCAGCATTACGGGGTAATCGCACAGGAAGTACAGAAATATTTCCCTGAGCTGGTAACACCTGTAAGCATGGATGGAGAGAATGAATACCTTACAATGAACTATGTAGAATTGCTGCTGCTAAAAGTGGCCTCATTAGAGCAGAAACTGGCCAGCCAGGAAGAGCGGCTGCGAGTGCTGGAAGCAAAAATGAATGAATAATACAACACGTAAGAATATAGTTAAAAATACAGCATTTTATAGAAAACTGGGGATAAATAGCGGAAATCAGAGTATTTTTTAATGCGGTCCGGGAAAAGATAAATTGCTCATACAAAAAACTAAAACGACAAAAAGCCACACACCAATAGCCTGGGTTTGTGGCAGATGGTTGAGGCTAAAATACCCCCGGCATTAATGCCGGGGGTATAAAAACAGATATAAAGAAACTTTTCCCGCAAAAAAAATTTAACAGAAGCCAGGTATCATGTCAAGCATATTTTATTTAAATATCATAATCAGCTCATTCTAAATCAGCCACTTAAACAGTAAATTTCGAAGTAGACTCAGAATAATGATGTCACATATTGTGTGATGACTATTCCGGTAACAGAATTAAGGGCCGGGGCCGGGGCGAGAACTTCATTTCAGATGGACCAATAAAAAAACGAATTTGTATTATTCCATCCAACTGCCAGATACAAAGCCTGATGCTTCCCCAACAGGAAGGATAAAGTGGAACCAGGTGCAAAGCCTTCAGGAATTTTTAAGATTAAACAATATTTTGCTGTGTCTCTTTGCCTAATCGATTGATGAATTTTATTCAAAATAGAAATCTGTTCGCTTAAAATACAAAACAGCCCATTAAAGTTAAATATTTCCACTTCGTCCCAATAATATTATAAACAGTTAAAATACAACACATTACATATATATCTTAGTAACAATAATAGACGCATTAAACCATACTTTAAAATATTAGGGCAATACAAAATTTTGCACTACTCTTTTTTTAACAACAGGAATAGTAACTAAATCATAAATCATGAAAGAACATTTCAGGAAAGAGATTTTAATACTGCTGGGAATGTTACTGTCTTTTCTAGCAGTACAATCCCAGGTAAAATACAATCCGGATGGCTTTGTAAACAACGGCGGAACTTTATTGACCGAAGAAAGTTCGCTAATAGCAAGCGTTGGCGAGCCAATTGTTGGATTAAGTTCCGAGGGCTCATTTCATTGCTTGCAGGGCTTTGTTTACAAAACAATTCCGGCTGATTTTAAAACGGATGCCGAAGATATAGAACTGGTACCAGAGATGGAGGTTAAAATTTATCCTAACCCGGCAAGCGATTTTCTGCAAATAGAACTAAAATATGGTCTCCCTTCTATTTTCAACTATTCGATAACCTCGTTAAACGGAAGAAAAATAAAATTAGGCATCCTTAACGGAAAACGGACCACAATTAACATTTCTGATATTATTACTTCCTCATACCTGTTTACTATTTACAGTAAAGAAGATGAAGAAGTGTTATATACAACCCTGTTTATCAAGCAATAAAAAATTGGCAGATATGAAGAAGCTATACCAGATTACATTTACAATCCTGTTTTTTTGTGTATTAAATACCGTTTATGCACAAACTGCAGATTACTTTAATTATCAGGCGGTAATTCGAAGCAGCGATGGAACGATAATGCAGGACCAGGAAATTCGGGTACAATTTACAATTGAAAACCAAAGTGGCACTGTGTTTCTTGTTGAAGAACAGGAAGCAACATCTGATGCTTACGGCGTGATAAATATTTCAGTAGGTAAAGGTACGGTTGTCAGTGGTTCGTGGAATACCATAAACTGGGAAGATGAATTGCTGTTATTGGTGGACATTGATTACAACAAAGATGGAACTTTTGATTTAAACGGGACCAATCTGATCAGTCCGGTTCCGAAAGCCAACTTTGCAAAAAAAGCATTGATAGCCGATGATTTATCCTATTCTTTATCACCGGTAGCAACTTCCGGAAATTATGCTGATTTAGGTAATAAACCACAGTTAACATTAGAGGGCGATAGTCTGGGGTTGGAAGGAAGCAATAAAGTCTTTCTTCCGGCTACCGGAAAAGATTCTTTGATTTTAGATGGCACAACACTTTCAATAGTGGGAAGCAACAGTGTTGAGCTACCCTCAGCTACAGGAACAGGAGATATGCTAAAATCGCAATACGATGCGGATAACAATGGCCTTGTAGATGAAGCACAAAATAGCGGTACGGTAAACAATCTAACCGTAAATACTGCAGTTCCGGTGGGTGCAATTTTTACCGACGACCAGAGTGCGGCCGAAGTAGCAGTGGCCCCCAACACAACACTGGGCTTAACAAGCGATAATGTACAGGCAGCATTGGAAGAATTGCAGGGGAAAATAACTAACGGAGGAGTGGCTGATGCAACAACTGATGCAAAAGGTGTTGTTCAGTTATCCGGTGATTTAGGTGGAACGGCCGAATCTCCAACAATTGCAGCCGGCGCGGTAACAAATGATAAATTAGCTGTCGGTGTGGATGCAGCAAAACTGGCTGATGGTTCGGTCTCAAATACCGAACTACAGTATCTGGGAAATGTAACCGGAGATTTACAATTACAGTTAGATTCCAAGGCAAATGCTTCTTCCCTTTCGGATATCGCCACCAGTGGCGATTATGATGATTTAGTAGACAAACCAATCAACATTGATGAAGACAAAACTGACGATTTATTAAAAACCGATTTGGTTAATGACCTAACCAGTGGTGGAACGACCAAAGTATTAACATCTGAACAGGGGAAAATATTAAAAGATGCATTGGATCAGAAAGCCGCTGCAAACAGTGTGTATACAAAAGCAGAAGCCGACAACCTGCTTTCTGGAAAAGTAGGCTTAGAAGCTGGCAAAGGGTTATCAACCAATGATTATACTACGGCTGAAAAAACACTGGTTGCCGGAGCCGAACAAACCGTTAATAAAAATGCAGTGAATGGTTATGTTGGCCTGGATGCCAATAAAAAAATCGACGTGTCTCAATTACCGGCAATAACAATCAATAATGTATTTACAGCAGCTAATGAAAGCATTCAACTTGGATTAAGTGCACACCAGGGAGATGTTGCTATTCGTACCGATATCAGTAAGAATTATATACACAATGGAGGAAATGCCGGAACAATGGCTGACTGGACCGAGCTGGCCTCTCCGGATATTGAAGTAACCAGTGTAAACGGGAAAACAGGAAATGTTGTAATTGGGATTACTGATATTGCCACATTACAAACAATACTAAATGAAAAAGCAAATGCCTCAAGCCTGTCAACAGTTGCCATTACCGGCAGTTATAACGATTTGCAGAATATTCCAATGGATATTGACACAAATGCTACAAACGATCTTTTGCAAAGCGATGTTGTGAATGACCTGACAACAGGAGGAAGCACAAAGGTTTTATCGGCTGAACAGGGAAAAGTGTTAAAAACCAGTGTGGATGCAAATGCAACCGCTATTTCTGATAATATAACCGATATTACAACCAACACAGCAAATATTAGCCAGAATACCAGTGATATTACCTTAAAAGAAAATACAGCCAACAAATCAACCGATGGGACTTTGGCTTCCGAGTCAGATGTTTTATTTCCTACCGAGAAAGCAGTAAAAACATATGTTGACAATACCATTGCTTCAGGTGCGCCAGATGCAACAACAACCACCAAAGGAAAAATTCAGCTGGTAGGAGATTTGACCGGAACTGCAGATGTTCCGCTTATTGCAAACGATGCAGTTACTACAGATAAAATCGCCACAGCTACCGCCAACCAAGTACTCACTACCGATGCAAGTGGTAACCCGCAATGGGAAGCAAAAACAACATTAACAGGCGACTTGGCTAGCAAACTGGCATTGACGGACACAGCAACCATTTTACGCAACGAAATAGCCGATGCCAACACCGATGTAAACAATTTGCAAAGTGAATTGGATGCCACACAAACCGGTTCAGGATTAGGAACCGATGGCAGTTATGCACCCAACACTTCTACCAACTACATGAAAACCTCTTCTTCGCTGGTAGATGCTACCGAAGATTTAGATGAACAGCTAAAAATTAATGCCGATTCAATCGATGTAAATGCAGCAGCTATTGCAGCAAACACAAGCGATATCTCGGATAATGCCGATGAAATTGCCTTGCGTGCCACACAAGTAGCTTTGGAAGATACCACAACAGCCGTACGCAGTTCTATTGATGCCAACGCTGCTAACATTGCCTTAAACGCAACAAAAGCAGAACTGGCCGACACCGCAACTGTTTTACGCAGCGAAATAAATGCCGCCAATACAATCGGTACAACTTTACAAAGCGAGTTGGATGCCACACAAACCGGTTCAGGATTAGGAACCGATGGCAGTTATGCAGCCAACACTTCTACCAACTACATGAAAACCTCTTCTTCGCTGGTAGATGCTACTGAAGATTTGGATGACCAGGTAAAACTCAATGCCGATTCAATCGCAGTTAATGCAGCTGATATTGAAACAAACACCACAGCCATTGCAAGCAATACAAGCGATATCTCGGATAATGCCGATGAAATTGCCTTACGTGCCACACAAGCAGCCTTGGAAGATACCACAACCGCCGTACGTAGCTCGATTGATGCCAATTCCGCAAACATTGCTTTAAACGCAACAAAAGTTGCTCTTGCCGATACAGCCGGAGTTTTACGCGGCGAGATAGCTGCAGCAAACACCATTGGTACTTCGTTGCAAAGCGAGTTAGATGCCACCCAAACCGGAGCCGGTTTAGGAAGCGATGGCAGTTATGCACCCAACACTTCTACCAACTACATGAAAACCTCTTCTTCGCTGGTAGATGCTACCGAAGATTTGGATGCACAGATAAAAACCAATGCCGATTCAATAGCAGTTAATGCAGCTGATATTGAAACAAACACCACAGCCATTACAAGCAATACAAGCGATATCTCGGATAATGCCGATGAAATTGCCTTGCGTGCCACACAAGTAGCCTTGGAAGATACCACAACAGCCGTACGCAGTGCTATTGATGCCAACGCTGCAAACATTGCATTAAATGCAACAAAGCTTGCTTTAGCCGACACTGCAAGTGATTTACGAGCAGAAATAGAAGCAGCCAATACCGCAGGAGAAAACCTGCAAACCGAACTGGATGCTACACAAACCGGAGCAGGCCTGGAAGCCGATGGAACTTATGCTGCAAATACTTCAACCAACTATATAAAAACTTCCACTTCGTTGGTTGAAGCTACTGAAGATTTGGATGACCAGGTAAAACTCAATGCCGATTCAATCGCTATTAATTCAGCGGATATTGCTACCAATGCAAGCGATATTTCTGATAATACGGCAGCTATTGCATTACGAGCCACCCAAACAGCTTTAACCGACACCGCCATCGCAATACGCGGCGCATTGGTTGACTCTATGGCCGCCGTGCGTGCCGATGCCTTTAATGTAGATAACCTTACCGATACTTACGTGCCTTACCTGAACGGCTCTGGCTTAGACGACAGCCCCATGAAAGTAGCTGCCGGAAAAGTAGGGATTGCAACCACCAGTGCACCAACCCAGGCGCTGGATGTAAACGGCAACATTAACATTGCTGAAGACAATACATTTATGATTGGCGATAGCACCGTTTTAAAAATAGGACCCTCAATTACTTCTACTGGAGTGGGGATTGGAGCAAGCACCACCTCAACTAGTAATACCACCTCGGTAGGTTATCATGCCGGGTTTGATTCACAACAATCGAATCATGTCTTTGTTGGGGCTAAAGCAGGCGAAAATAACAAGGGACACCAAATGACTGCCCTTGGCTATAACGCAGGCCGCAATAATATAGGCCATGCTGTAGTTGCCATTGGTTCATCTGCAGGGGATTCACTAAGGGCAGATCAAGCTGTAGTAATAGGCTGGCAGGCCGGGCAAAACAATGCAGGAGAAGCTTCGGTTGCAATTGGATCGGAGGCAGGACAAAATAATCTCGGAATCAAACAGATTGCACTTGGCAGCGAAGCAGGAAGAGACAACGAAGGAACAGGCCAAATCAGTATTGGCTATGCCTCAGGAATCAGGAATTTGGGTGCTCAGAACATTACCATCGGTAACGGTACTGGTATCGATAATAAAGGTGATAATGTGATCAGCTTAGGGTACCTGTCCACCCGTTTAAATAAGGGCTCTGATGTTGTTGCCATTGGTTACGAAGCAGGATATAATAATAATCTCGACAACCAATTTATAGTACAGCAAAGGAATATAAACGCCACCCCGCTTATACGAGGCGATTTTGCCACTGGAAACCTAAATATAGCAGGCAAAATAACCGCCGGTGCAAATGCCACC
Organism: uncultured Draconibacterium sp.; assembly: GCA_963677235.2. GTDB lineage: Bacteria > Bacteroidota > Bacteroidia > Bacteroidales > Prolixibacteraceae > Draconibacterium. Next base: position 607,684 of record CAXXPP010000003.1, read on the forward strand.
GCCAATATGGATTTGGTAACCTTGTCTCAAATGAACACAGCAATAGGCGCGGCAACCACAGACAATCTTACGTCTTCTTATGTGCCTTATTACGATGGAACAAAACTGACTGACAGCCCGTTAATCGTGAGCACCGGTAAGAGCATAACTCTTCTTAATGAAAACGATGGCTTAAATATAAGGACCAATTCTGAATCAGACAGAACATCTTTATCTTTTTATAGAGGCAGGGGAACTAATACTGCCCGATCAGCTTCGCTGGCTGGAGACAAATTAGGAGTTATCTCTTTTAGAGGTGCTACGGACAGTGGAGCAACCTCTTTTGCAGGAAGTATAGAAATGGTGCAAGAAGGAACAACAGGTACAAACACATATGTGCCGGCAAAACTAAGTTTTTATACTTCTAACGGTTCATCGAGTGCAGATTATAAAGAGCGCTTAACCATTACTTCTGCTGGTAATGTAGGTATTGGTACCGTTTCTCCTACCGAGAAGCTGGATGTTGCGGGAAACATAAAAGCCAGTGGCAGAGTAAGCGCCGGAGCAAATGCCACCGCCGATATGGATTTGGTGCCATTTAAACAAATGAACGACTCGCTGGCTGTCGTGCGGGCGGGTGGGCTTAATGTTGATAACCTTACTTCTGCTTATGTGCCTTATTATGATGGCACTGGGTTTGATAACAGCCGGATTACTATTAATGGAACAAACGTGGGGATTGGTACTACAACACCAAGCTCTGATCTTCACATAAAAGTAGGTTCTTCCGGGTATAGTTTTCCAACAAACACCGACGGGCTTATTATTGAAGACCCTGCCGAGCCACAGTTATTCCTTAGCGGTAGTTCCAATACTAGAGGGTATATTAATTTTGGAGATAACATCAACAATAAAGCCGGACGATTGGTGTACGATAATTATGTCAATGCAATGGCTTTTTTTACCAATGGGAATAACGAACGCATGCGGATTGATTCTGCAGGTAACGTAGGTATTGGCACTCCAGATACAAAAGGAAAACTAGCATTGAATAGTACTGTTTCTTTGAATGCTGCAAGTTTGGGGATGCAGGAGAATTATGCCTTAAATCTTGACAACACTTCTGCTAATTATACAGGAGATTGGTCTGGAATTTCCTTTTCCGCTTCTGCTAATTATCTCAATGTTGGGGCTTCAATCATTCATAGAAGGAAAGGCAGTGAAAGCGCCGGAAATCTTGAATTTTATACCAAGACATCAACAGTTCGTGGTGCTGAGCCTCAATTAGCAATGAGACTTACAGCGCAAGGCAATATGGAAGCTACCGGTAAAGTAACCGCCGGTGCAAATGCAACCGCCAATATGGATTTAGTGCCACTCGCCCAAATGAGCGATTCGCTGGCTGCCCTGCGGGCAGATGGGGTTAGTGTTGATAACCTTACTTCAGCTTATGTGCCTTATTTCGATGGCTCCGGTCTGGATAACAGCCCGGTTGCCATAGCAGACACCAGCGTAGGGATTGGTACTACCACTCCTAAAGCTGCACTACATGTTAAGACCGGGTCTACCGGACATTCTTTATCCCTAATTCCTCAATCTTCTGTGCTTATTGAAAGCTCTGACGACCCCCATTTGCTTTTAGAAGGAGGAGCTGGCAGTACTGGTCAAATTCTTTTTGGCGATGATATAAACTACAAAAAAGCAGCAATTAAGTATGTGCATTCCGATGACGCAATGACTTTTATTACTAACGGTCCTGATGTTGAGCGTATGCGTATTACTTCTACAGGTAATGTAGGTATTGGCACATCCGACCCCGCCAGTACTCTTCATATTAAAGAAAATGCTGGCACAGGGCTTTATCAACTTATTATTGATAATCATACATCAATGGGCGGTTACAAATCAGGAATTGGTTTTCGGGTAGCTGACGATGCAAATAATAGCACTTATGTAAAATCGGCAATCTTCTTTAGAAGAGAACTTGGCGGAATAGGTACCCTGAATTTTGCGATGAACAATGTTTCAGGAGATGGTAATGTTCAGGACAGTGATGTGAAAATGACACTAAATAGAATGGGAAACCTCGGTATTGGCACAACTTCGCCTTCCGAAAAGCTGGATGTTGCCGGAAACATAAAAGCAAGCGGTTCGCTAACCATTGCCGGTAACCTGGCCATGGGGGCAGGCAATTACATTAATGCCGATGGCGACAACGAAGGCCTCAGTTTTGATGCCGACGGGAAAGGCACGTTCTCAACCGACCTTACCGTAAACGGAAACACCTTTTTTCCGTCTGACCGCCGACTGAAAACCAACATCGAAACCCTGTCGGATGTAATAGATAAAATTAACCGCATTCGTGGTGTACGTTTCGAGTTTAAAGACCAAACCAAATATGCCACCGGGCCAAAAATCGGGGTAATTGCACAAGAGCTGCAAAAAGTATATCCTGAGCTGGTTACCGAAGGCGCCGATGGTTTCCTGAAAGTAGATTACACCCAGCTTACAGGTATTCTTCTACAGGCAGTAAAAGAGCAGCAAAAAGAAATTGATACCTTAAAACAACAAATGGAAATGGTAATGAAAAAACTGGATATAAAATAATTGATTAATAACCGGATTTAACCCCAGAGAATCAGGTGCCGGCACGCACATTTCTCTCTTCCCGCTAAACAACAGCCGGCTCCCTGGTTCCCCCAAAAGAGGAAACAGAGTGGAAAATTTGAAAGACAATAGTTGATGCTCATATATAAAAATTACATATCATTTTTACGAAACGCTTTAAATTTCAGAAGTAATTCCATTGTTCACATCAGCGTTTTATCTGCCATTATTTGCAGATCCAAACTTTTATTACTGCTTACCCCATGTCGTTGCATTCTTCAATTTTTTTTCACCGTTTCTATTTTATTCATCTTTTTTTCGCCGGGTTGGGCGCAGGAAAGATATCTGCAAACAGAAAATGGAATTCCTTCGTTTCCGGTATTAACCAATACTGCTGAAATTGCATCTCCACTGACCGGGATGATGATTTATTCTGAACAAGACAATTTTATAATGATTTTCAATGGCTCAGAGTGGAGAGAACTGGGAGAGAATTCCAACATGGAACCACTCACAGGGACATTGGCTACCAGCTTTAGCATTGTTGACGGAATCCCGGTGTTTCCATTCGGAATTGGCCTCAAAGCAGAAAACGGGCATGTATATTATAGCACAGCCACCCATGCTTTTATGATTTACAATAATGGAGAAACTTTCCTAACCAAAGATGGAGGAATAAGTTCTTCCGGAACACAGCAGGCTTCATTTGAAGTATCGGGAGGTGGTTTTAAGCTTCCCATTTTAACCGATGCCACAGGTATTTCTTCGTTACAAAAAGGAATGCTTTTTTATAATAATACAACAAAAACATCTGTCGTTTATAATGGTTCTTCATGGGAAAAACCACCCCCGGCCCCACCATTTAGTTGTGGTAGTAGCTTAACGGTTACCCACAACCCGGCCGGCGGAGTTGCCGCAAAAAATGTGACCATATCTTATGGAACGGTTTCCAGCAGCTTGAGTGGAGAACCAAAATGCTGGATTACTCAAAACCTGGGGGCAACAACACAGGCCTCTTCAGCTGCTGACGCGAGTGATGCTGCTGCCGGTTGGTGCTGGCAATTCAATCGGAAACAAGGATATGCTTATCCCTCCGAAGGGAGCCGTACACCCAACACGGCGTGGGACAGTAGCAGAGAAGAGGGGCCCGACTGGGAAGCAGCCAATGACCCCTGCACTCAATTATTGGGGGCCGGATGGAGAATTCCTACACAAACAGAATGGACGAATGCACGTAGTAACTGGAGTAACTACAGCGTTGCTTTCTCATCTGTTTTAAAACTTCATGCAGCAGGCGGGCTCTCTCCCACTGACGGAAGCTTGAGAAACAGAGGAACATCAGGAGTATATTGGACCAGCTCACAAATTTCGACAAACGGATATACATTAACCATTTCTTACAGTTCTAGCTCTGTGGGGCAAAGCTGGAAGTCGGATGGGATTTCAGTGCGTTGTTTGTTTGACCTGTAAAAACAAAAATATAATTGGTACATAAATACATCTTAATTACATGAATCAGAGCCAAATACTTTTACTAAAAAGCTATCTCACAAGAAACTAATACAAAACCAAATACAATGGAGATAAAAACAATAAAACTATTTTGTTTAGAGAATGAAGATCATTTTCTGTTTCATTCAGAAATGGAAAAATTGATGCAAGGGCACTCTACTGAATCCATTGGTCTTGAATTGCTTTATACAGCTTACAAACAAGCCATTGAAAAAGAAAGGCAAAGCTCTACGCAACTCTACAAAACCCAATATGCTGAAACAGTTGTTAAAGCGGATGAAAAAAGGTTTTCCACATTATGGGGATTTTCTTCAGTAGTAAAATCAAACGAGTTGCATTATGTAAGTAAAATTGGCAATGCGGCCGGGCGCATCCTTTTTGTTCTCGATTTATTCAATGGCATAAATCACAATACATATGTAGAAGAAACAGCTGCCATTGATATGCTGTTAAATGAATTGCAAAAAAATTACGACTACGACATTGCTTTGCTTGAGTTAAATGGCTGGCTCAATGAATTAAAAAGAAACAATGAAGCCGTAAAAGAAATAATAAAAAAACAGTATTCAGAAGCTTCAGAGAAATTAACAGTAAAGATGAAGAAAGCACGCAATGAAACCGACACGATATACAACAAAGTTATCCAGCGCATTGCGGCATTAGCAATCGTTCACGGAGAAGAGAGTTACGTGTTTTTTATGGATGACCTAAACAGCCATATTGAAAAGTACAACAGAACATTTTCTGTCAAAAGACATTACGATGGCCAACACACGAAAAAAATACCAGGATAAACTAAAACGTCCTTTAATATAAAAAAAGCATGAAGGGCTTCGATTATAATAACTCCGGACAGAGGAAGAAAGAAGACCCAATAGTCGGCGCATCCACCACTGCAGGATTAAAACACCTGCATTACCATACGCCGGGATACAAAAACACTAAACACTGAATGGTTTTCAAAACCGACCAGGAGATATATAAAAACTTAAAAACCGGTACCACAAATAGATATTAGAATATATAAAAATGAAAAAAACTTATCTACTCGTATTTATTGGCCTTGCATGTTTAGCTGCGGTACTACCATTGCGCGCACAAGACAATTATTTCCGGGTAATTAACGGTATTCCCCATTTACCGGTAGTTGCCAATACAACGGCAGTTACCAGCCCGGTAACCGGCGCCATGGTATTTAGCCAGGCCCATGCCCAGGCAATGGTATATAACGGGGCAGCATGGTACAATTTAGCAGAACTCCCCGACCCTGTAGGAACTGATTCTGAACCGTATTTCAGAGTCGTTAACGGCATGCCATGCATGGCAGTAATCACCTCAGCTTCAGGATGGAGCGCAGAGCTTGGATTGGTTTATTATTCCGATTACGGAGACATGGGGCTAATGGTTGCTGATGGGGCAATGTATAACCAGATAACAACCTTTTTTGGACTTGGAATGGAAAATGAAAAAGCAATGGTATCATCCGGGATTGATAATCTGCTGACCATGCCGGTATTAAATACTGCTCCAACCAGTATTTCAGCCGGGGCTTTTTATATGAATGCTACAAGCAACCAATTTCTGGTATACGATGGAAGCGCCTGGCAAAACATTAATACTCCACCGCAGGTAAGTAATGTTACGATTACCGGAACCATAGATGTAGGCAAAACCCTTTCGCTTACTTATACATATTCCGATATAGAAAACGACGCCGAAGGTGCTACAACCTTTCAATGGTACAGGGCTACATCAAGCACCGGAGCTGGCGCAACTGCCATTAGCGGGGCCACAGCACAAAGCTACACCCTAACCAGTGCCGTTGCAGGCTATTATATCGGGGTAAGGGTAACCCCGATAGCAAGTACCGGTATTACTACAGGAAATGCCATTACTACTTATAACTCAACGGTTGTAGCTACTTCGGCCTGTCCTTCAACACTTGTAGTTACTCATACTGCTGGCGGTATAGCTCCTTTAACACAAACGACTACCTATAAGTCGGTTGAAATCGATTTGTCCTCAACCAATGGCACAAAACAATGCTGGCTGGCACAGAACTTAGGAGCTACAAAACAAGCCACTTCCGATACTGATGACAGCAATGAGGCAGCAGGCTGGTATTGGCAATTTAACCATAAGCAAGGATTTGTCGTGAACGGGAGCACCCGCACTCCCAGCACAAGCTGGACTGCCAGTATTGATCAAGATTCGGATTGGACATTTGACAATGATCCATGCAGGCAATTATTAGGAGGAAGCTGGCGTATACCAACCCGGGCTGAATGGATTGATGCGGATGCTTTTAGTGGTACATGGGGAACCAGGTCCGGTGCCTATGGATCAATATTTAAACTTCATGGAGCTGGTTATCTTTCTTCTAGTTCCGGCATCTTAACCCAAAGGGGAGGAAATGGGCTTTACTGGACCAGTACTCAGAATTCTACAACGAGAGGGCACAGTGTATACTTATCCACTACATCTACAACTGTAGGAGGTACGGATTCCAAAGCATACGCTTTTGCAATTCGTTGTCTTACAGATTTATAGCAAAAGCAGGTTTTAATGATGAGAAAACAATGTTCTAAACAATATGAAATAAACATATAATACCCCTGACTGCCGCGCAATTATATCGTGCAGTTTCGCCCCTTCCCTACAAGGGCCTTTAGCCCGAGGGATTGGTAAACGTTCTGACAAATACTGAAAAGGAAACCGAAAAGACGGTTTTCGAGATGCTAACCTGACAGAGTTTGCAGGATGACGTTCTAACAAATATTGAAAAATTAAAAGCCAAAACCTTTAAAAAAGCAAGATGAAAGAACTTATTGAAAGAATAAAAGAAGAAACCCGGCAAACAGAGAAGAAAATAAATCAAATTAAAGAACTGGTGAGCAAATTAAAAGAAGTGAGTGAAAAAAAGAAGAATTAATAAACCGGATAATACTACAGTGATAAAACGAAGTAGAACATATCGAATGAATACAAGACTGTATTATCGAATATTACTCCAAGATAAAATACTGGTAAACAAGCAGTCATAAGCAACAAACCGATACGATTAAAAACATAAATATATGAGAAGAAACATAGTTACAATTGTACTACTATTATTCGCGATATGCAGTTTTTCGCAACAACGCAACCTGACTGTTAAGTTGCGTAACGTGTACAATGCCGAAGTATGTTCGAGCCCCTTTAATGGCGTTCGGTTTAGTGTTCCGTTACAAAAATATGAGGTTGTAAGAAGCGGCGGAGTGGATCAATTCTCTGTGCCCGACTCGTTGTTGCCAGGTGAGTTTTTATTCCGGGTTAAATACCGTGCAAAAGCCGAAGACCATCCCTACCCCAGCGGGTTGCCGTTGTTTCTGAATACAGAGAATGGCTACTATATGATTTGAGTAATTAAATAATCAGATATGTTAAGATGCTTTATCCCAAATAAGATTAGATACATCCCGACAATTTTGCAGGAGAGAGTAGTTTATAAGTAGTTATTTTCATGAATGTTTGACACTTAAGATTTAAATTTCAATAAAATAGAATATGTGTATTTCTTTTAAGAAACTTAAGCAAAGTAATGAGAATAATGCATGTTATTCTTTTGAAGAATTGTATGCCGACAGCAAACAAAACAAATTGGTTTGCTTAATGGCGCTGGGAGTATTTGTAGGATTACTCCTGCTAACTGTTGGAGGATTTCTTTTTGTAGAAAACATTACCACAATCAATCCGGGCATCAGGTACAAAGGATATGTTAATATAATTGGCTCTTTCACAACTCTGGTTTTCTTGCTGGCAGGCACCTCCCTGGTTTTATTAAAGTTGGGTATATCATATTACAGAATTGCTGCACGTTTTTTATTTGCCCTGGTAGTAATGTTGGTTATATTTTTTACACTTCAGGGCTTATTAGTTATTTTCGGTTCCCAATATACTGTTATTATTCACAACCCCTTTATTTCTGCTTATCTGGGAATTTCTTTTGCACTTATAATTTTAAACGTAAGCAATTTTGGTCTGAACAGTAGGGGAAATTACAGATTTATTCTGGTTTCCAATATAATTGTTGTTAGTTCTTCCTTAATATTCTTGCTTGGTAATAGTTTGAATCTTTATGGCATAACCTCTTTGTGGCGTTTGCCTGATTTTGTTTTGCCAACTTTTGTATTGTTAAATTTTCTGGGCACGCTGTTTTTAGGGGTAAGTTTAAGAACCACTTTTCGAAATATCACTGTCAGATACAACAAAAGGAATATTCAGGTGATAGCTTTGCTATTCTTTCTTATTCCCATTGTTTTTTTGGTTCATGATTATTTGTTTAGGCACTATGGCAAAATCGATCAGACTTTGCTCATGCTTGTTCTTGCAATATTAATTTCAGGAGGATGTATCTCTTTTTTATGGATATTATCGCATCGGTTTATTGATATTGAATCAAGATATACTCCCCAACAAGACAACACTGTGCAGGAAAATACCACAACAAATAGCTCGCTGAAAGTTTTGAAGGCATCGGATATTGGGCGGTGGAGTTACAATTATGAAACTGGAGAACTCATAGGAAACAAAAAAATACGAGAAATATTAGAGGTAGCAAAAAACAGAAGAGAAGTAAACTTAAAGGAAGTATGGAAAACAAAAATCGACACAGATGATATCCATCGCATTAAAGCCTCTATTGCCGAAGCAATTAAAAAAAAGGAACCTTTTAGTTTGCAATGCCGGATAATTACAAATAATGGAAATAAAAAATGGATTGATGCATTCGGGGAAGTAGTTTTTGGGTTGGGAAATAAACCAATTCGACTAGTTGGAATATGTTATGTGTACAACATTGATCCGGCTCCGGACAAAGATGAAATGTAGAGGGAAATAATCAGTTACAAATAATTGTTGCGCAAATAATAAGATATAGAGACATAAGAGATTATCATTAGGAGATGCAATGAAAACAGCAACCATTAGAGACTATATACAAAGGAAAGGAGTTAACTATTCTCACCTGGAAAAGTGGGATAAGCAGGTTTTTATAAATAAAAAAACTAAAAAGTTATTAGCCATTATTCCTTTGATTAGCATCATTGCTGCATTTATAATATGGATCATAATCACGTTAACATTTATTTCTTCTAATGCAGGTACACTTTCTTTTTCAAGTGAGCATTCCCGCAAAATAATTTTTATTATCTGTTTCCTGCTTTCCACCACGTCATTATTTCTCTTATATACAGGCAAAGAGCGCTTGCAGTATGTTTCCCGTATATTTTCAGTTGTTATCTTTGTTGTAGCAGTGTTTTATATTTCCAGTTATTTTGTAACCTATTCCACATTACTCCGCCCCTTAATTTCATTAAGCAAATCTTCCAATTCATTTTATTTCGGATCTTTATCTGTGGATACCGAAGTTGGTCTTTTACTGCTTAGTATTCCACTGTTTCTAATCTCTTTCAATTCAAAAACCTTCATTTTTTTCTCGCAGTTATTTTCTTTCAACTTGATCATTATGATCTTTCTCTGGATTATTTCCCGCGTAGTAAATAATCCCTTATTTCACCTCGCAAACACCTCCTTTTTAATGATTTTTAAAAGTGCCGGCTGTATTTTGGTATTAGGTGTTGGTGTGTTTTTTCTCAAACCCTGGGATGGTATTTTTTCGGTTTTAGTAATGAAAAGTTTTGGTGGCATCATCAGCCGCAAATTATTCCCAATTGTTTTGTTTATATCCGTTCTTTTTATTTGGATACAGTACATTGGATTTAACAGCGACATTTTGAATAATGTATTGGTTGTTGGGGTAGTGCTAATCATATTTATTAGTGTCCTTATTTACTTCGTATGGAAAACTGTTATCGATGTAAATCTTTTAGAGAAAGAATTTAAGGAAGCCGGAGAAGACCTAAGAAGAGCTAACGAACGATTTAACTTAGCTGCCGACGCAGCCTATTTTGGAATCTGGGATTATGACCCCAGACATAAAGAAGTATTGTGGGATGACAAATTATTTGAAATATATGGAATAGAAAAAACGCCAAATATTAATGTTGAAGAAGTTTGGCGGAAATCATTTCATCCGGAGGACTTGGAATCGGGATTGCTGGCGGTTGACAGAGCGTTGAAGAAAGGAAAAAACTATTACAGTGAATACCGGATTATCCGTCCCGATGGTTCGTTGAGGTATTTAAAAGTAATTGGGAAAGTAGTTTATGATAATGACGGCGAACCTCTCAGAATGACGGGCTTAATGCAAGACCAGACCCAGTTCAAAATAGCAAAAAAAGAGGTTGTTGAAAATGAACGAAAATATAAATACCTGTTTGATGAAACCCCTGTCCCTATCTGGATTTTTAATGAGAACAACTACCGTTTTCTGGAAGTGAATAATGCAGCGCTGAGAAACTACGGATATTCCAGAGAAGAATTCAACGCAATGAGTTATTTTGATATCCACCCCAAAGAAGATATCCTGAGACTAAAGGAGATACTCGAAAGTGGTGATACCAAAAAGCATAAAGGAATATGGAGACACGAAAAGAAAAATGGCGAGATTATCTATGTAGATATAAAAGCCGATAAAGTTGAATATGGCCAACATAACGCCAGAATTGTAATATCAAACGATATAACTTTGCAACGAAATGCCTCTGAAAGAATGAGGATAATGAACAATGAATTGGAGGAAAGGGTAAATACAAGAACCCGGCAATTACAAGATTCAAACAGAGATCTTGAGTCCTTCGCGTATTCTGTTTCCCATGACCTGCGCGCTCCATTACGCCACATAATTGGATTCTCTCAAAAACTGGAACGGCATTTAGGCATCACAATCAAATCAACTGAAACAGATCGACTTACAAAAAAAATTAAAGATTCTGCATCAAAATTGGGACAACTGATTGATGAGCTGCTCACCTTTTCCAGATTGGGCCGGACAGAAATTAATAAGATATCGGTTCATCCGGACAAGATTATCCAGGAAGTGATTGAAGATTACACAATTCCATTCTCGGAGGATAAGGTTGAATGGGTGATTCATAAGTTGCCGGAAATACAAGCTGATTTAATATTGCTAAAATCAGTTTTTCAAAACCTGATTAATAATGCACTTAAATTTTCAGAGAAAAAAGAAAAGATACGTATCGAAATTGGCTATAAAGAAGTAAAAAACAAATTTGTGTTTTTTGTAAAAGACAATGGCGCGGGTTTTAGTATGGAATACGCTGATAAGCTTTTTGGTGTTTTTCAACGTCTTCACAGCAACGAGGACTTTCCGGGCACTGGCATCGGGCTTGCTATGGTACGCCGGATAATAAAAAAACATAACGGAACAACCTGGGCCGAAGGAGAAGAAAATATAGGAGCTACATTTTACTTTTCATTACCCAAACAATAATCACCAAAAAATATGGAAATACATTTAAAACATATTCTAGTTGTAGAAGATAGTGAGAATGATCTTGAATTAACACTTGATGTATTAACGGAGCATAAACTGGCCAACAAAATTGCTGTAGCAAGAGACGGGGCAGAAGCTCTTGATTACCTGTTTAATCAGGATAAATTAGAAGCCAGGGGAGCAGTTATGCCAACCCTCATTCTCTTAGATCTGAAATTACCCAGAAGAAACGGCCTCGAAGTATTGAGAGAAATAAGAAAGCATGAATCAACAGCAAATATTCCTGTAGTTATTCTTACTTCCTCAAAAGAAGAACAGGACGTTTATGAGGGATATCGTTTGGGAACCAATGCTTACGTAGTTAAGCCTGTTGATTTCGAGGATTTTGTAGATGCAGTAAAAAGCCTGGGTATTTTCTGGGCACTGATAAACCAACCACCAACAAATATGAATTTTTAAATTGTGGACGATGAAAACGATTAAAATCATACACATAGAGGATAGTTCGATGGATTCAGAGTTGATCTTATCGGAAATAGAACAACATGGTATTAATGTAGACTATTCATGTGTTGCTACCGAAAAAGAATTGATAGCGGCATTGGAAAATGAGTTGCCGGATATTATTCTCGCAGATTACAAACTACCGGAATACAGTGGTAAAGAAGCACTTAAAACATGCAGCAGTCTATACTCTGATATTCCTTTTATTTTTGTCTCAGGCACAATGGGAGAAGAAAAAGCTGTTGAATTGCTAAAGCATGGAGCATCGGATTACATTTTAAAGCAAAACCTGACAAGGTTAGTCCCGGCAATCGAATATGCACTTAAACAGAAGGAACTTGAGTTGGAAAAAAGAAAGGCTGAAATAAAGCTAATGCAAAGTGAAAAAAAATACCGCAATATTTTTGAAACGATACAGGATGTATTTTGCAGAACCGATATGAATGGGAAAATACTGGTAATTAGCCCCTCGATACAACGTTTGTCCGGATACACGGTGGAAGAATTACAGAATAAAAGTATTCTTGTTTTGTACAATAACCGCAAAGACTTTAATAAAAAGATGACCCTTCTAAAAGAACATGGAGAAATATGGGATTTCGAAATAACATACAAATGTAAAGATGGAACAATAAAATATGTATCAATAAATGCCCATTTTTTTTACAATAATAATGATGAGCCCTGTGGAATAGAAAGTAATGTAAGAGATATAAGCCTAAGAAAAAAAACAGAAGAGGAACTCATTGCTGCTAAGGAACGAGCAGAAGAAAGCGACCGCTTAAAAACAGTTTTTCTGGCAAATATTAGCCACGAAATACGTACTCCCATGAACGGTATACTTGGGTTTACCGAGCTACTAAAAGAAAGCATTATAAATCATAAGGACATTAACTTTCACTTACAAATGATTGAAACCAGTGGACACAGAATGTTAGGTCTTATTGAGCAAATAGTTAGCATGTCTGTTATACAATCTCAAAAAATAATAGTTAAGAATTCAAAAGTAAACCTGCATATTTTGCTAAATAACATGCTTGTTTTTTTTAAAAACCAGGCAGAACAAAAAGAGATAAGACTGAGGTTGAACACAAACTTTGATAAGGAGGAACTTTATGCCTATACCGACCGGGAAAAGTTAGAATCAGTATTAATAAACCTGATTGGTAATGCAATAAAATTTACGGATAAAGGAAGTGTCGAGTTTGGAGCTCTAAAGATTAGCAAATTTATTGAATTTTATGTAAACGATACAGGAATAGGGATCCCGGAAGATAAAACAAACAAAATTTTTGAAAACTTCTACCAAATAGAACAAGGATTATCAAAGAAACATGAAGGGGTAGGCCTCGGCTTATCTATAGCTTACGAATATGCGAATATTCTTGGAGGAAAAATATGGGTCGTATCGCAGCTGGGTAAAGGTTCTTGTTTTTATTTTATAATACCAATAAACACGGAGGTTAAGGCAAATAATAAAAAAAGCATTAAAAACTCTAATCTACAATAACATAAGACAACATACGTGCTAATATGTTACCTGCAAAACAAAAAGAAGTTATAAATTTTGCATTTGTAACCCTCTATTTATCCTTCAGAAACAGGATTGAATTACCGGAGTTAAATGATTTGAATAAGATTAATATTTAAATGTTTATCACATCAACCACTAAAAGCAACTAATACAAACTGTGTATCAATGAATTAAAGATTAGTTCTTTCATTACATTTATTTTAACGCATTATATAAAAAATAATATTGCCATTTTAACATTCCTAAAAAATCATCAGTATAACTGTTCAGGCTTTCATAAGCTGTACCATAAAACAGGTTTTTAAACGACTTTGCTATTTTTTCGTTTTCGATATCCGCTCTGATTTCATTTTTTTTGACAGCTTTTAAAATCTGATTTAACCAGGCATTATCTTCTGTCTTATTCCATTTCGAAGCAATTTTTTGAAAATCTTTATAGTAATGAAACGATTCCATGTTTAGGTTTACAAGACCAAAAGCCATATTCGGTATTTCCAGTACATGAAACTGTTTTTGTAATTGTGTTAGCTGGACTAAATATGCCTCAATAAAATCAAAAAAGGAATGAATTTTATCTTCCTCTATGGAGGTAACAGATAGCGAGTTCACCAAATATTCATCCACTACAGCTATAAACATCTTTTCTTTTGTAGGAAAATGATACAATAATGCCCCTCTGCTCAGACCGGTTTCAGCTTCAATCCTTTTTAATGAAACCTTATTATAAGAATCAACTGCAAACGACTTAAAAGCAGCTTTAATTATATTTTGTCGTGTTTTCTCTGCTTTATTTCCCATGTGATATAAGTATACTTAAAAATACAAAGTAACATATTTCTAATTTTTTATTAAATACAAAACAGTCCACTTAGACTTTTTTTTATTTAATTTTGTTTCACTTTTCTCATTTGCATTTAGATAAATAAATGAAGATAGAAGTGATTAAAAGAAATATACAGTAAGGCACATTTTGGAAAACAGATGATAAAGTAAATTAATAAATGAAACGAATATCACGAAATTTATCATACAGAGGCATGATTAAAAGCGAGTTACCACTCTTAGTAAACAATTTTAAACGAATAAAAATATATTCGATATTATTGATTGCTGTAATTCTAAGCTCTTGTAAAACAGAATTCACAAGAATAAATCAGGAAACTGTCCTCGACAATATTTCGCATGTTGAAGACAGTATCTATTATCAAATAGACAGCCTTCCAATGCTTTGCGATGTACTTAAAATGGAAAAACAATTTATTGACATTGGCAATTGCAAACTGTATTGCGAAACCGAAGGGAAAGGTATTCCCATGGTAGTAATAAACGGAGGGCCGGGCGGAACACACCATTATTTTCACCCCTGGTTTTCAAAGGCTACCAAATATTGCCGGGTAATTTACTACGATCAGCGGGGTTGCGGGCAGTCCGATTTTACTCCCGGAGAAAACGGCTATTCGTTTGAGCAGGCCATTGACGATTTGAATAAACTAAGGCAAAAATTGGGCATTGAAAAATGGATTGTTTGCGGGTACTCTTATGGTGGAGCTGTTGCTCAGTTTTACACGGCAACTCATCCTGAAAACACACTTGGAATGGTACTGATTGGAGCAATGCCGATGGTTAAGGATAATGCTTTAAACGGATCGAGGCAAAACGATTATATCAGTAGTGAAGAAAAACAAAAAATCAGGGAAATCTATAAATTATACCGCAATCAACAGATTAACTTACCGCAGCTTTTGTACAACAAAGGCATTAATGGCGATTGGAAGAGGCAAAATTATTACAAACCTACCAAGGATGAATTTATCCGCCAAGCATATTACGAGTGGGTAAACGACAAAGATTTTAACAGTTCGGTATCGGCAACAGTTGCCCGGTATAATTTTGAACATCTTTTCGATAATTGTCCTATTCCAACGTTGCTTTGCGAAGGTGAGCACGACTTAACCTGGAAAGCAGATAAAAAAGAAATCATAAGAAAAAACCATCCCAATGCCGAATTTGTGTTGTTTGAAAAGTCGGGGCACAATATTTACTATGATGAACCCGATTTGTTTTTCTCGACACTCAATAAATTTGTAAAACAATTACCCCCCGTTACAGATGATGAAATTCAATTATGGGAAAAGCAAATCGATAAAATTCTGGGTGCGCAACAAAGAATGTTTCTGAGAGAAAAAACGTTTTTTGAGTTGATTAAAACCGAAGGAACTGAAAAAGCAACTGAATATTATAAAACGTTTAAAGCGGAAAATGAAGAAAAAGCCTTATTTTCTGAATCCGGAATGAATGTTTTGGGCTATTTTTATTTTGGAAAGAAGGATTACGAAACCGCCATTCAACTTTTTGAAATAAACCGTGCAGAATATCCCGATTCGTGGAATGTGTACGATAGTTTGGGCGAGGCTTACCTGGCTATCGGGAATAAAGAAAAGGCCAAAGAAAATTATAAGAAGTCAGTGGGACTAAATCCGGGTAATGCAAACGGAAAGAGTATTCTGGAAAAATTATAACAGCATCAAAATCATTATTAATATTTCAAAAAAGTGGAAGAAATAATCGTATTGAATAACAAAACAAATCAGCCAACAGAAAAAAAATTGACAGATGTGTTGAATCTGTAATACGAGGGAGTAACAAATGTGTGTTTGAGATAAAACGACAAAGCTGATGTAGAGGAGTTAGCAATATCTACACACCATTTAACAACAACCAACAATGAAACAAATCGAATTTGCAAATAAGGTAAAAACGATATCAGAAAAAGATGAAAACGTCCTTGGTATTGCCGCTGGTGGCTCCTGGACAACAGATGAGATAGACGAGTTCTCCGACCTTGACCTTGTAATCGTTACCCGGGAAAAAATTACGGATGATAAAACCCAAATGTTACAATTTGCAGGGCGGACAGGAAATCTGTTGTCCGCGTTTACCGGAGAACATGTGGGAGAACCACGTCTATTAATTTGCCTGTACGATAATCCGTTGTTACACGTTGATTATAAATTTGTAACCATTGAAGAGTTTAAAAAGCGAATTGAAACGCCTGTAATTTTACTGGATAAAAACGGAGCATTAAAAAAAGCATTAGATGCTTCTGTTGCAAAATTTCCATATCCCGACTACCAGTGGATAGAAGACCGCTTCTGGATTTGGGTGCATTACGCATTATTAAAAATTGGACGAGGCGAAAATCTCGAAGCATTTGATTTTTTTAGCTTTCTAAGAATGACGGTTTTAGGCCCTTTATTACACATTAAAAATAACAACTTGCCACGTGGGGTAAGAAAAGTTGAAACGGATTTAGATGAGAAGGACTTAGAAAATTTATTATCAACCGTTCCCCGATATAATACCCAATCATTGTTGACTTGTTTACAGAATGTTGTAACACTATACAGAAATCTTAGGGCAATACTTTTTACGGAAGAGGTTATCTTTCAAAGACAAACAGAAGAAGTAGTGATGCTATACTTTAATAAGACAGAAAGCTGTGGTCACTAGTTATTGTTACATAAATAGCCAATACAATAATATTACAACCCGCAAAAATTAATATTTGTTGAACAACAAGTACATTTCTATGATAAAAGATAAAATTTTTCAGACACCAACAGGATTAATAACAGCAAAAGAATATCCGACTACTATTAAGGCAACAAGCATTCCGTACGCCGCGGCGAGGCGTTTCAAAAAGCCCAAAGTAATAGAAAAATATGCCGGACAAATAGATGCGACACAACCGGCTCCTGCCTGTCTTCAAAACGAAGATATAGCTTTTAGCAATTTTGTTGGCGAAAACATATTGAAAAATCTGAAGCAATCGGAGGATTGCCTGAATCTTTCCGTAACCCGTCCGAATAGCAAGCAGGAAAATCTCCCTGTAATGGTTTGGATTCACGGTGGCAGTTACATCGCAGGTGCCGGCGACGCTTATGTATTTGATCCGGAACCAATGGTTGTCGAGCAAAATGTGATTGTTGTGTCAGTGACCTACCGCTTAGGATTGTTTGGCTTTTTAGGCAATTACAACAACATTCCGCCCAATCTCGGTTATCTGGATTTAGTGGTAGCTTTGCGCTGGATTAACCAAAATATCGAGTCGTTCGGGGGAAATCCCCAAAATATAACCCTGTTCGGACAATCGGCCGGGGGCGATGCAGTGGCTCAAATGATGCTTATTAAAGAAACGAAAGGTTTATTTCAAAATGTAATTATTCAGAGTGCTCCTTTTGGCTTGCTTTTTAATAAAGAAAAAATGATAGACGATATGATTGCAGAAGCAAAATCGTTGCCGGAAAACGCTTCAAAAAATGAAATATTAAGTAAACAATTGGAAGTACTTACAGCAGCAAAGAGTTACGGATTGAAAGCCGGAATGCCTTTTGGTGTTCAGTACGGAGCATATCCATTCCCCAAAGAAGCTGATGTTTACGATATTTGGAAAGAAAGAGCGAAAGACATTAATATTTTAACAGGTTTTACAAAGAGTGAAACAGCATTGTTTATCCCCTTATTTCCAAAAGCACGAAAGATATTTCAGTTTCCGCTTTTGGGTAAATTGTTCAAACAATTATTTGTGGAAATAACCACCAATATCGTTTATAAAAAAGGATGTAAGAAATTTGCCCAAAATTGTGCAACAGCTACTAATCATGTATATCAATATCAAATTTCCTGGGGCTCAAAAACAAATGGATTCGGGGCTGCTCACACCATTGATATCCCTTTGCTTTTTGGAAAAAATACCATGTGGGAAAACAGAAAAATAGTGGAAGGAATAACAACCGGAGAGATCAAAGAGAAAGGAAAACAAGTTCGTAAGCTTTGGGCAGATTTTGCCAAAAACGGATATTTAGATGATAAAAACGAAATCAAAGATGTTTTAAAGTACAAGAAAACAACAATGCCCTAGAATACTGATTATAAAAGAAATTAATGCAAAAAAAATCAAAATAAAAAATAGAGATCTAAATAATTTACGGACTGGATGACTGTAGCGAGGAATAGATATTAGATGGAACAAGAATGTCGCAATTTTCCAATTTTAAGCACAGCCCTAAAAATACTTTTGTGTTGTAGTTTAATAAAAAATGAAAACAATGAAAAAGTTAATTTCCTGGGTTGAAATCCCGGCAGTAGATTTTGAAAGAGCAGTGAACTTCTATCGCTCCGTATTAAAAACTGATTTTCAGATTGTGGATTGCGGGAAAGAAAAAATGGCCTGTTTCCCGGGTGGTGAAGGTGCCATTTCCTTTGCTCCCGATTTTGAACCAAGTGCAAACGGAACATTGGTGAGCCTCAATGCTGAAAATGATTTAGATGGAGCAATAGCAAGAGTTAAAGCACTCAATGGCACAATTGTTCTTCAGAAAACAAAGATTGAAGTAGAGAATAGAGGGTATTTCGCTCTATTTATCGATTCAGAAGGAAACAAAGTCGGCTTATACGGCGACAAATAGTTTCTAACAAAGGATTATGATTTTGCACGGACTTAATCATAATCCTTAACAAAACAATAAATTTGCAGTATTAATTGTCGAGATATGGCATATTTGATAGCAAAACCATCTGAGTTTCTGTGTAAGTTTATTCAACACTACTGGACAATTGAAAGTTGTATCCCAAATCAACAGGAATATATTCAACGAATTGTCCCCAGTGGATTGTCTGAAATCATCTTCTACTTTGGAAATAAACCCCTTTCAACAAACTTGCAAAAAACGATTAATGATAACTTCATCCTATCAGGGCAATTAAAAGACTATTACGATATAGAGGTTACTGGTAAACTCTCGCTTTTTTCGATATTATTAAAACCTCAGGGATTGTCAATGTTTACCGACATTCCGGCTAATGAATTTTACAATCAAAACATCCCGTTACAATTTGTATTTCCGAAAGAGACCAACAGGCTCGGAGATAAGCTTTCCGCTGCCAACTCATTTTCTGAAAGAATTTCAATCGTTGAAGAATTCCTGTTTCGCCAATTATTAAAAATCCAAAATTCCAGCTCTGGTCGAATAGAAAATTGCATCAACACAATTAATCGCACAAAGGGGCTTGTTGATATCCATTCCCTTGCATATGAAGCCTGTTTAAGCCGGAAACAATTTGAACGGACATTCTCTAATTCCATTGGAGTATCACCCAAACAATTCTTAAAAATTGTACGCTTTCAAAATGTGCTTCACGAAAAATCAAAACACAAAAATATTAGCTTAACCGAGCTTACTTACAAATGTGGATATTACGACCAATCACATATGATAAATGACTTTCACCAACTTTCCGGGCTGTCTCCCAAAGAGTATTTTAATGAATGTGAACCTGTTTCCGACTATTTTCAATAATTTTGAACAAAAGATTCAAACAATCATGATTATCCCAAAGAGGTAATATAGAATATGAATGCAGATATAAACACAATCTATTCATCTGATTTTTATCGGGTTATCGATTTTAAATGTAAATGCAAACAGGCGTGTACATCGAAAGTAGAGTATTCAACATCTTTTAATATCAGCTTTGTACGAAAAGGGAACTTCATTTACAAAGTTTTCAGGAACAATTTTGATGCATACACCGGCTTTGCAATAATCGACAAGCCAAACAGTGAGCACGCTGTAGAACACTGCCACCATATTCCTGATGAATGCTCAATTATTGATTTTTCAGATAAGTTCTATCATGTACTCAGGGAAAATCATAAGGTTGAATACAAATCATTTTTCTCAAATCAGGATGCTCAGTCGTTGTTGATTAAAACGGATAATAATGTTGAGTTTTTACATTTTCTTCTTCTGGAACAAATAAAAAAAACGAATACAAACAAAATCTATATCGATTGCCTTGTGATGGAAATATTACAATGTTTTCTTAACCGGATTGATAACAATGAAATACAAAAAAACTTATCCGCGAAGCTTAAAAAGAGGCATCTGCAAACCATTGAAAGTGCAAAAGATTATATATACAGCAACTTCTATGAAAATATTGGCTTAAACGATATAGCCAATCATTGCAACATAAGTTTGTTCCATTTTAGCCGAATCTTTAGAGAAATTACCAGTTATTCACCCTATAGCTTTCTGCGTGATATCAGGCTCAAAAATGCCAAACAACTAATTGAAACCGCCGACCTGCCAATGAAGGAAGTTTGCTACCAGTCAGGGTTTCAGAATATTGAAAATTTCACCTCCGCTTTTAAAAACAGGTATCAATACGCGCCTTCTTATTTCAAAAAAAGCAAGAATTCATAAGTCGTTTAAACGATCAGTAATCATCTTTGCAGAATTAAAGTATAAATTATAGAATCAAAAAAAATGACAAAAATGAATGCATTTGCAGAAGCACTAATTGCGGAGATAAAAAATGATATTATACCAAAAGAAGATGACTATTTTGCACCATTAATCGGCGAATGGAACTTTAACTGGCACGACAACATCGGCACAAAATATGAATCTTGCTTCGAAGGGAAATGGACATTTGCAAGAGTATTAGAAGGATGTGGTGTGCAGGACACCTTTGTTACATCAAAAATTAATCCGTGCACCGGAAAAACGGAAAAGGAATATGGAACTACTTTAAGAATTTATAACCCTTTGAATAAAAACTGGGATATTTTTTACGGGTGTACCGGAGAAGCTGTAATTTTAACAGCACGCAAAGAAAATGATGAAATCGTTCTTACCTGCGTTTATCCGGTTGGTTTTTCAATGAAATGGATTTTTTACGACATACAAGAAAACACCTTTAAATGGAAAAATATTGTTTCTCCTGATAATGGTAAAACCTGGAAAACAAAAGCCAGGGCAGAAGATGTAAGCAGGGTCTTGTAATAAAAGAAAAATAATGAACACAAAAGAATACGTTAAGGAACTTAGCATTGTCATTTTGGGTATTCTGATTGCTTTCTGGATTAATAATCTGTGGATGAGGCACGAGGAACACTCTACTAAAAAACAAGTATTAACAGTAATTCTGAACGAACTTAACGATAACAAACAAGAAACAAAAGCAGCTCTTGATAATCTAAATCAATTGCTTGGCAATTTTGAAAAAATTCAGAAATTGGTAAGTACTTCGGGCTCTTATGATATATCTATTAAATATACCGGTTCAAACCTGAAAAGTATTGGATACGAAACGGCAAAATATACCGGAATATTGAAAGATATCAATCATAAGTTGATGTCGGAAATCGTTGAATATTACGAGGTTCAAAAAGGGACAAAAGACCTGGAAACATCAGTAAGAGATGAAATATTTATATTTTTCAAAAGTAATACTCCAAATTATGTTGATTATCTTATGCTTAAAACCTCAAACTTAATTGAGAATTTGCAATATCTTGAAGCAATACAAAATCAATTATCCGAAGAATTAACGAAATATCTTGATGAGAAGTATTAATTAACTTCCCGTAAAATAGACAACAACACATTTTCGCAGTCTGACAAAAATGGCATACGAATTAAAAAATGTAGTTCCCTGGGGACGAAATCTGGATGAATATATCAATATGTTTAATCTGACAGATGTAGACAGAGCCAAAAAAATTATCAGTTTTGGCGATGGTCCTGCCTGTTTTAATAGTGAAATGACCCAAAAAAACGGTAAGGTTGTTTCCATCGATCCTGTTTACCAGTTTTCCACACAGGAAATAAAACAAAGAATTGATGAAATAAAAGATACGGTAATCGAACAAGCGAGAAATAATGCCAGTAATTTTGTTTGGAAAACAATCAGAAATATAGAAGAACTGGAACAAATTCGATTAACTGCAATGAATAAATTTCTTCTGGATTTTGAAAACGGGAAGAATGAGAAGCGTTATATCAACCACGAACTACCCAATAAAACGGAATTTGACGATTTGGCTTTTGAGCTGGGTTTAAGTTCTCATTTTTTAATCTTGTATTCACAATTAGGACTCGGTCTTCATATCGCTTCAATAACTGAAATGTTACGGATTTCAAAGGAAATTCGAATCTTTCCCCTTTTAAATTTAGATGCAAAAGAATCGGAGTTATTGCCAGATATAATTGAATATTTTGGTTCAAACTTCATAGTGAATATTCAAAAAGTAAATTATGAATTTCAGAAAAACGGAAACAAAATGCTAACAATAAAAAGAAAACAGCCATGATAACGAAATGTAATGAAAAAGACTTCAATACAATACTGGAAATAATCAATGATTCGTCAACAGCTTATAAAGGCATAATCCCGGAAGATCGGTGGAAAGAGCCTTATATGCCAAAAGAAGAATTGGAAATTCAGATTAATGAAGGGGTTGAATTCTGGAAATACGAGGAGAATAATGAAGTGTTGGGCGTTATGGGAATTCAGTTTAAGCAGGACGTTACTTTGATTCGCCACGCTTATATTAGAACTATTGCCCGACAGAAAGGTATTGGAGGAAAATTACTAAAACATTTAACAAGCATAACACAAACACCGGTGCTTATTGGTACCTGGGCCGATGCTTCCTGGGCAATTCGTTTTTACAAAAAAAATGGGTTCCGGCAAGTGGATGAAAACGAGAAAAACAAGCTGCTAAAAACATATTGGTCTATTCCCGAACGACAAGTAGAAACCTCAATTGTTCTGGCAGATGGAAAGTGGAAAAGGGAGTAATGGTTCGTAAGCATGAAATTACCTGGGTACCTCATTCTGATTGAAAAACGATTTTATAAATTTACCGTGAGGCAAAGCGGATAATTCAACTCTCTAAAAAGTATTGTCCGTTAATCTGCAAAATATATCTAAGCTCCTGCCAAATGTTTCCGTGGTTCATTTTTCTTGGAAATACTTTTGTAATAATTAATAATTTGAAAAAGTATTACGATGAGTAAAAGAATTTTAATTACCGGAGCATCATCAGGTTTCGGAAAAGGAACGGCAATTGGTTTAGCTAAAAAAGGACATAAGGTAATTGCCGGGGTACACGTAGAGCCGCTAAAAACTATTCTGCTGGAAGAAGCTAAAAAAGAAGGCGTTGAATTGGAGGTCATTGTATTAGACGTAACGAAGGAAAGCGACCGCCAGTTTGCTTTCAACAATTACGAAATTGATGTGTTAATGAGCAATGCCGGCATTATGGAAACAGGCCCTGTGGCAGAAATACCAATGGAAAATGTTCGGAAGAATTACGAGGTAAATGTTTTTGCGTCGCTGGCAATGGCACAGGGTTTTATCCCTCAAATGATAAAAAGGGGAAGCGGAAAAGTAATTTTTACCTCCTCAATGGGTGGGCTAATTACCGTGCCATTCGCGGCTATTTACACCTCAACGAAACATGCCCTGGAAGGTATTGCCGAAGGATTGAAAGAGGAATTAACAGGAACAGGCGTTGAAATTTGCACTGTAAACCCTGGTGTTTTTGGAACAGGATTTAATGATCGTGGTGCAGAAACCATGTTAAAATGGTGGAACCCTGAAAAATCCCTATCAAAATTGGAAATCATTCAGGCACTTGCTGACCCCTCGTCTTTAGAACACCAGTTAGACCCGCAAATGATGGTTGATGCCATGATTAAGGTTACAGAAGAAGAAAATTCACTGTTCCGAAACGTTGTTCCGGAAGCCATCATTCCCTGGATTAAGGCAACACAGGCACAAGCATGGATAGCCAGCAAAAATGATATGTTAACCGTTGATCCAAATTCACTCTAAAAACAAAAAATAATGTACGTTTTAAAAGATGATAATAAAATACAGGTTTCAACTTCGCTTATTATTGACGCTTCGCCCGAAAATATTTGGAGCGTACTGTCTGATATTGAAAACTGGAAAAACTGGACACAGTTTATAGCCTCTTTTACAGGCGATTTTATAAAAGGCGGTCGGATAAAAGTAGTATTTAACACGCCCCAGGGACAAGTTCCTTTTGACAGAACTTTGGTTATCTTTGAAGAAAACAAGGTGTTTTGCTGGGAGGGCAATGCAATGTGGCCAGGTGCAAAAGATCACCATGTCCTTCACCTGGAAGCCATTGAAAACGGGAAAACGCTTTTTACCCATGCCGATGGTTTTCATGGAATAGAAAGAACCGAGCAAGTTACAGAAGCAGAAAAGCAAATGGAAGGTTTGTACACTTTGATGAACCTGGAGTTAAAAAACTATGTTGAAAATACGATTTAAAATAAGAACCGGTGTCAAACAATATAATCCATATTCAGAATATTACCCAAGCTCATAAATTACTGGGGTTGCCTAAACCAAAACATCCGCAGGTGAGTGTGTTTCGACACAAAGATTTAACTCAACTAAAAGATTTGAGTGGAGTTCGTTTTACAATGGATTTGTATATGATTTCGATGAAAGACCAGCTTGCAGGTGAATTCGGGTATGGCAGGCAAACCTACGATTTCCAGGAAGGAACCATGGTTTTTATTGCCCCTAACCAGGTATTTGCCGGAACTTCAGATTTTAATAAATCGAGTGATGACTGGATGGTTTTGTTTGACGCCGATTTTATCCGTATTTCAGAACTGGGAAGAAGTATAAACAATTATCACTTTTTTTCTTACGAAGCTAATGAAGCACTTCATTTATCGGAAGACGAAAAGGCGGAGATTACCAATTTGGTAACGCGGATAGAAAAGGAATATCAGCAAAATATCGATAAACATACACAGGAAATTATCCTTATCAATCTGGAATCGATTTTAAAATATTGTCAGCGCTTTTACGACCGGCAATTTATTACCAGGAAGAATTTTAACCAGAGTTATATCGCTGCATTCGAAAACTTTTTAAGGCAACGTTTTGCCGGCGATACTTTGGAAAACGGAATCCCGACTGTTGCAGAATGTGGCAGGGCATTAAATATGTCGGCGCATTATTTAAGCGACCTGTTAAAGTCTGAAACAGGTAAAAGTGCCAAAGAACACATTGATTTACATTTGGTAAACAAAGCCAAAAACATGCTGCAAACAACCCAACAAAGCATCAGCGAAGTTGCCTATGATTTAGGGTTTGAATATCCCAATCATTTTAGTAAGTTTTTTAAATCTAAAACAGGGTTGAGCCCAAGTGAGTTTAAAAATATGAACTAAATCCGGATTATGTTTCTTTTCTTTGCCTGTTATTGATAAATAACAAGTAAGATGAATACAACTCCACAAGACTGGTTTAATCATATTGCTCAAAACCTAACTTCTAACGCATTAATTCAATATGTTCTAACGCCTGATAATAAAATCGATTTTCAAATCCTTTCAAAATCGGTATTACTTTCTATTCAGGCAGAGCCAATCTTAGGTTGTCTTTTTACCGAAAAAGAAAAAATGCCTTTGTGGGAACCGGCTTCAATCAATGCTGATAATGTTTGTTGCCATGTAAAAACTCAAAATATTGAGGAAGAAATTACTACTGTCTTAGCATCAGAAATTAATGCATCTAATCAACTGCCAATAAAAGTTTGTTTGTTAGATGATGGTAAATCAAATATAGTCGTAATCAAAATAAGTCATTCTGTTTGTGATGGTTCCGGCTCGAAATATTTTGTAAAACTACTGGCAAATATTTATACCCAATTAGAGGGGAATGATTCATTTACCCCCCAAGTTAATACATCTGAAAGAGACACAAAAAATCTCTATAATGCTTTGGGAATTGAGGATATAACAAACTATTTTAATCCGGAAAAGGCGGAATTAAAGTCGACTTGGGGATTCCCTACCAGTGAGGATATGCCTAAAAAACAAACATTCTCTTACCGACAGTTACGATATGAAGGCAATGATTTTCAGCAAATAAAACAATATGCCAAAAAGCAGAATGTTACCTTGAACTCCTTGTTTATGGCAGCATATTTTCATGCTTTAGTAAAAGTGTTAAAGCCTGAAGAGGCCCCAAAAGAACTTCAGTTTATGATTGACCTCCGAAAATACCTGCCATCAAACGTTACGCAAAACATCTGTAACTTCTCAGCTATTCTAAACATTGAATTATCTGCAAGAACAAACAACTTTACAGAGCTGGCAAAACAAACCGACACAGCAGTCAAAAATACCCTTGCCACAGATAATTTCATTCACGGAACAATTGCCGGAGATTTAGCTGAAGAATCGGGATATTATGCAATAAAAAACTTTATAAGATCCGATTGGGAGAATATTCGGAAAACAGGAAATTGTACGCCTATGATTTCCAATCTTGGAATATTCGATTCTGAAACTATTCATTTTGGGAAAGCCAAAATTAATGACATATGCTTAATTTCTCCAGCATTTTTTGGCCCGGCATTTATGATTGGAATTATGACATATAACAACATACTGACAATTAATGCAAGTTATTACAATCCTGGCATAAATAATAATGATGTAAAAAATTTATTAACTCAGATTGATTCCGTTTTAAAAGGTAATTATTATGAATATGATAAGTTACCAATGACAGACAGTGCTAAACAATAAATTAATTTTGGCATTTCTGAAAGCGCTACATGAAAGATGACCATCAATTTGTGCATGCTCTTTGTTACATCAATAAATAATAATTCGAACAAGCTTTCCCAGGTTAATATAAAATTTTACACCCTGAACCTTTTACAAATTTGAGTTCTGAACAGGTACGTTTGATTTTTTTATTCGACTCCTTTTTATTCCGTTGTTTCAACTCGTAGCTTCCTCAGATAAACGACATTGAATATTAAAAGAATCGCAACCAACAATAAAGGGAGAAATAATAACAATGCAACAGTGTTTATATCGAAATTCCCCGATACAAAAATAGCAGTAGGTCCCTCAGCTCCTCCAATAATTCCAATTGCAGAGGAGTCTGGTATTGATTTAGAAAAACTCTGAATAAAGTTAGAATAGCTTATTCTACCAGCGATAATAACAAACAGAATCAGGATAATCCCAATAATGTTGGCTGTTAATAATAGCTTTCGTTTCATATTTGCGTTTAGTTATATTACAGTTTTTATAGGTTGTTTAATCTTTAGGCTTCTGCCCTGCTGTTTTATAATTTGTAATATCTCCTTCTGTTGCTTCTTCTATCCACCAAATATCATTTGTGTTTGGATAGATATATACACAAACAGGAATGTTTGTCTCTTTAGAAGATCTAAGAAGTTTAAGAAATTCTGTTCCTCCAATTAAATTTTCTCCTTTTTACAGTTTTATTTATTCCCTGATAAATTTATGTTCAACAGATTGTTCTTCATCGTATAATCCATAAATATACATTGAAGATGAAAAATCAGGAGAGAATTCGTATAATTCTTCCGAAGCTGCTCTGATTTGTTTCCCTCCGTTAAAGTTTTCTTTAAACTCGAACCAGTACCGGCCCCGGTCCGATTCAGGGATATTGTCGTTCGATAAAGTGTGGAATGTAGTTACTACCGCATGATTTCCATCATCTGCAGACAACGGTACGTTTCGTTCGCCAGAGTATCGGGTTAATCCTCTTTCTTCTACCTCCTTTGCTGAAAGTGTTTTTCCTGTGGCAATAAAAAATGCAGAAGGAATGTTTTCCACACCTACGGTTAAGCTGTAATCGTTATTGCCGGTAACCTTATATGCATCATAAAATTCAAAGATAAGTTCGGTTGTCATTTTTTTCAAAAGCATAAGTATCGGCATATTGGCTCCATCAATTGAAGACACCTCAAATTCAGTTGTTGCATAATGAACATAGTCATTCGGAATTTGCATAATCGCCTCTTCATAATTGTTTGCAAGAGGCTTGAAAAATACATTATCATTTGCACTGCCGGGGACAACCTGAAAATCTTTAAATGCTATAAAAGTGACATAATATTTACCTTCTGGTAATGTATCTTTCACTGTGGCAACATTATCTGTTGTTATATCTTTCAGTAAAGAAGGAGTTATCCTGACCATTTTAAAAACGCTGCCGTCATTCTCCTTGTGAATAACATAGGCTAATGTACTCATATCTGCCACTCCGTAGTTAACATTAACCAATGTTTGGCCACTTTCTGTATCGGTAACCTGATAGTCGTAATCCGCAACAATATTAAAGGTTGTTTCATATGAAGGGACAGCAGGAACTAAATCATTGTTATCATCATCACAAGAGACGAAACAGGTGGTAAAAAAAGATAGAAGGATTAATCCAAACAGGTTTATTGTTCTCATGGCAACTGGCTTTTATAAAAAAACAAAGGTAATGGAATGAGAATTCAGAATCCTTGATTTAAATCAATAATTCTGAACTAATGATATCTTTTACATGTCCTGCTCAGGACTTCAGGGTAATTTCTTTTAATGATACAATTTCTTTTAAACGCTCTGAATTCAATATATCAGGATGCTAAAGAATTACATTATCCGTAATCGGAATAAATAGTTATCAGACCTTTTGAGAGAACTCTTCTTCTTTTCTCTCCTTAATAAAAAATTAATTAAAAATTCTTAAAATTTCAATATAAAATTTGTTTCCCGGTGTTAGTTTTGACATGCAACAATAGCTCATTTATCTCATGAGAAGAGAAAAGCTAAACTGTATGTCGAATAATATTGATAAACAATCATTTGAAAAAATTTTCACCCAATATTGGGAGCGGTTGTACTGTTATTGCCACAAAATGACTTCCGACAACGATTTGTCGCAAAACATCGTACAAAATATTTTTACCGACCTTTGGGAAAGACGAAACAAAATCCATATTCAGGATGTGGATAAATACCTTTTCAAATCGGTAAAATACCAATTGTTCAACCATTATCGCAAAGGGAAAATAAATCGGGAAATACTTCTGGATAAATTTGAAGAATATATTGAAGAAAACAACGAATCTGCTGACCATAAGCTTATCGATAATCTTGAAAAAGCGTTAAACAAACTTCCCGAAAAAAGATGCAGGATTGTTAAAATGAATAAAATACAGGACATGTCGATAGAAGAAATTGCTACAAGTCTCAGTATTTCAAAACAAACAGTAAAAAATCAGTTAACTGTAGCAGTAAAGCAATTAAGGGCCGGAATTTTTTAGCGGAACCATTTATTTTCGCTGTGCTTTTGCATAACCGTTCGGTACCTAAATACGTCAAAATAAAATGGCTCCCTGACTTCTAAAGAATATCAGATCTCAGACTTTTCTTTTCCCTATTTTTCCTCCCTTCTTTCCCGAATAAATTCATTAATAATTATGTAATTAAATCGTAACAAAACCAGATAGTACTTTGGGCAGACTTATGTTACTTTCTGTATGTAACGATTACAGAAAAGTTTGGAATGAACAAAGGCGAAAACCGACATATTTTGGATAGTTTAATCAAAAACGGATTCCCGGGAAAAGAGAATACGGAAGAAGAGAAACTATTACACAGTTTTGCTAAAATTGACAGCAACCCGGAATGGGACGAAACAACAATGGGAAATAAGGATAATATTCACTCATCTATAAAATCGGGAATTAATAACTACATAGAAAAAAAACGGAAGCAAAAAACAAAACACATTATCGTTTATGTTTCGTCCACTGCCGCAATATTGCTTTTGGCAATAAGCTTTTGGTTTACAATTGAACAGAATGTTTTCGGGAAAATATTAACGGTACAAACTTCAACTGTTGCCGATTCGGTTTCGCTTGCCGACGGCTCAGTTGTTTATCTGAGCCCCAATAGTATTTTTTCATTTCCGAAAAAATTTGCCCGGCACCAAAGAAACGTCTCTTTAGAAAAAGGGAATGCCTTTTTTAAAGTAGCCCATAACCCACAGAAACCATTTATTGTAGTATCGGGCAATATTAAAACAAAAGTTTTGGGAACTTCATTTAACATTCATCTGTCCGGAGAGTCATCGAGTGTTAAAGTGCACACCGGAAAAGTAAATGTATCGTCTGAAACCGAAAATGTAAACATCCTACCGTGCCAGGAAGCTGTTTTTTCTGCAAAAACCAACAGCATAAAAGTTATACAATTCGACAATCATGAACTTATTCCCTGGTACAATAGCGACATAACGCTTACAAACGAAAAAATAGAAACGATTTTAAAAGTTGTGGTTCAAAAATATGGATTGAAAAAATATACTGTCGAAGACGAAATATTGGAGCAGGAAGCGACCATGTTCATAGCAAACAGAGCTTCACTCAACTCGGTATTAAAACAAATGAATTTTATTACGAACCTAAAATTTTATGCGAATGAGGGAACATTGAAATGTGAAAATAAATCCAAAGAAATTTTGGAAAAAGCTACAATGAAATAAAAAACAAGAGACCGAAATGCTGCCACATTGCCGGTCTCGATTAATTAAGTACTTATTTATTTAATACTTAAAAAGATATGTATTCAAAAGTAAATTATTTATTTATTAAGTTATCACTAATTGCGTTCTTTTTTGCCATTACTGCTACAAGTAGCTGGGCAAGCAAAAAAAATACAGGTTCGGGCGCTATTGGCCTGAAAGTAGAGAATGCACGATTGACAAGCATTTTCGATGAGTTAGAAAAACAAACCGGCTATCGGTTTAGTTACGGAGCCGAAGTAATCAACGACAAGGGAACTTACTCGGTCGATTATAACCATTCCAGCATCAATGCGGTTATGGATAAACTTTCGCATGAAGCCAATCTTAGCTATACCATTGACGGGAAAGTGGTTATGGTAAGGAAAGAAAACAAGCCGGCAACGATTCAACAAAATCAGGTTCAAATGTTGACAGCTTCAGGTAAAATACTGGATGAAAACGGAACTCCTATGCCTTCGGTAAATATTCTTGAGAAAGGTACAATTAACGGAACCATTAGCAACGTTGACGGAATTTTTAACTTTAAGCTTACGGGCAAAAGCAACATGGTTGTTTTTTCTTTTATTGGTTACCAAAGTATTGAGCAGGAAGCAAAAGAAGGAATGTCTATTCAGATGGTTCCTGAAACAAAAGGCCTGGATGAAGTGGTTATTGTTGGATATGGTAGCCAACAGAAAAAAGATGTTACAGGGGCAATAGCAACAATCGAGGCGAAAGATTTTAAACAAGGGATCAATACTTCGGCAGATAATTTATTACAAGGGAAAATGGCCGGGGTTCGTATTATCAATTCATCGGGCGAACCTGGTGGGGGTGTTGATGTACAAATACGTGGGCTGGGCTCTATTCGTAGCGGAAGTACCCCTTTGTTTGTGGTTGACGGAGTGCCTTTATCCAATACAGATGTAACTCCTGCAGGTGGAGATATAGGAATGGGATCCACTTCTGCCAAAAACCCACTGAATTTTTTAAATACCAGCGACATTGAATCTATTAACGTATTAAAAGATGCTTCGGCTTCCGCTATTTATGGTGCACGGGGGTCAAACGGAGTGGTAATCATTACAACAAAAAAAGGCAAAGAAGGTGAACCTCTGTTGACTCTAAATGCATATACTGCTATTTCTAATTTACCAAAGAAGATAGATGTACTTTCAGCCGATGAATACATAGATGCAGTTGGGGCAAACAGTAGTTTTAACCACGGATTTGCTACCGATTGGCAAGACGAAGTGTTCAGAACTGCCTATACTCAAAATACAGAATTGTCTTTTTCTAAAAGAACTTCAACCGGAAGTTATTATGCTTCAATGGGGCATATCGCTCAGGAAGGTATTATCCATAATAGCAATTTTCAACGGACTTCAGCCCGGTTAAATGCCGAAGAATCGTTTTTCGACAATCAACGCTTAGTCGTTAAGTTAAACCTGGCAGTAAGCCAAATGGATGAAGACGGGGTTCCTGCCGCAGATAATGCCGGTTCCGACGGACAGTTGATTACACATACTTTAATGGCAAATCCGACTCAATCGGTTTTTGATGCCGACGGCGATTATACTGCTTTTAATTTGACTCAGAATTATAACCCTATGTATTTGCTTCATATTTATGAAGACGAAACAAGTACATTAAGAGTGGTAGGAAATATAGAAGCTTCGTTAAGACTTTTTAAAGGATTGACATATCGTATTAATTATGCGGTTGACCGTTCGAGATCAGAAAGAAATACAACTTTCTACAAAAACCACACAGTAAAAACAACGAATGGTAAGTACAACGAAAACCACCGCGACAATAGCAGCGAATTGATTGAGCATTATTTAACCTATTCGCTTAATAAAGGAGACCACAATTTAAATGTATTGGGCGGTTTTTCTTACCAAAAATTTACCACCGAACATTCTGGGTTCTCATTCGAAAATATCGAAGAAAAAGGTGTTGGTATCAAACCCAAATATAATCCTGATTATACAAGTTATACCGAACATGATATTTTTGCCGGAGCACAGGAAAACGAACTGCAATCTTACTTTGCTCGTTTAAACTATTCTTATGCATCTAAATATATGCTAACAGCATCGTTACGTGCCGATGGTTCTACCCGTTTTGGAGAAGACAAAAAGTACGGTTATTTCCCTTCGTTTGCTTTAGGATGGAATATTTCCAAAGAAAGTTTTATGAATGATGCCGACTTTGTAGATAACTTGAAATTAAGAGGAAGCTGGGGGCAAACAGGGAACCAGGAAGTTCCAAACAAAATTACAAAAGCAAGCTATTCATTGTCAAGCGAAAGTGGTTATTACATTGATGCAAGTGGAGTTACCAATGGAATTTCAATCAGTCGTACAGCAAACCCCGACCTGCATTGGGAAGTGGTAACTCAATACGACTTAGGTCTTGACTTTAATTTATTTGGTAATTTGTTATACGGCTCATTTGATTACTACAACAAAACAACAACCGACGCTATTTTGAACATTCCTTCTCCTGTATTAAGTCCAACAGGTACTGTTTGGAAAAACGTAGATGCAAAAATTATTAACAAAGGTTTTGAATTTTACCTCGGGGTGAATGTTATCAACACAAAAGACTGGCATTGGAATGTTGATTTTAATGCTACTACTTTAGACAATAAAATTGAAGATCTTCCTGTAAGCGAAATTTACTCCGGTTCAATTTCCGGGCCTGGTCAGTCTGGGGTTATGGCCAACATCTATAAAAGTGGATACGAAATAGGTTCTTTTTATTTGTACGATTGGAAAGGATTTGACGAAAATGGTGGAGAGATATTTGATGATGGTGGCGACGGAAGTGTTGATACTGATGACCGTAAGATTATTGAAGGTGCTTTGCCAAACTTTACTTATGGTATCAACAGTAGCTTGTCGTATAAGAACTTTGATTTTTCATTTTCTATTATAGGTCAAAAAGGGGCTTACCTGTTTAACAATACAACTTTCACTGCAAGTAACATCAACAATTTGCAGTCGGATAGAAACGCTTTAACCGATTATGTGAAATCGGGCGCAAACTCGGGTAACTCGCCTCAAATATCTACTTATTACCTCGAAAAATCAGACTTTATCCGTTTGAATTCAGCAAGGTTGAGTTACAACTTTTATATGGATAAAGTTAATTGGATAAAAGGTTTAAACTTATACGTAACAGGTCAGAACCTTCTTACAATTTCCGATTATAACGGTTACGACCCGTTGGCAAATGCCAATAAATCTTCCGGAGGGAACCAGTCGGTAGGTATCGATTATACCAATTACCCGAATGCAAGAACTTATATGTTCGGTGTAACAGTAAAATTCTAAATGATATAAAATTTGAATAAGATGAAAATTACAAAAATTTTAAGAATACTACCACTTTTGTTGGTATTGGCAAGCTGTACCGACCTTGAAGAAGTTTTTCTTGACGAAGAATTGAGCGATGTGACCCCTGGAGCTGAAAATGCCTTGGCATCAGCTTATAACCGTATGGTAGATGATGTGTTTGTTGATCATGCCCACCTTTGGGGAATGCAGGAATATTCAACCGATGAGGCTATGCTTCCTACACGTGGTAGCGACTGGGGTGATGGTGGAAGGTATCGCAGTATTCAAGAATTTTCGTGGGGAGCTGACAACCCGTTGGTTGATGGGAATTGGAGTTCGCTAACAAACGGAATCACCCGTTCGCTGACAGCAATTGAAACCATCAACGAAAATACTGAAAGCCCAAATACCAAAATGTATTTGGCAGAGGCTAATTGTCTTTGGGCATTGTATACTTACTATACATTAGATTTATACGGGCAATGCCCCCTACGTGAACCAGGCAGTGAGGATGTAAAAGCGGTGAGCAGTTCGTATATCGATACGCTTATTTCCAATGTGGAAAGTGTTATCCCCGATCTTGCTTCTTTAGGAGAGAATTCGACATACAATGGCCGTTTTACAAAAGAAGCTGCTTATGCTTTTCTTGCCGAAATGTATATGAACCGTGCTGTTTTTAAAGACAGGTATAATTCTTCTTCAAACTTTAGTTTTACAGAAGCATCGGTCAACAACAGTAGTGAGACCGATATGGATATGGTTATTGATTATACTTCGAGATTGATTAGCTCCAGTAAGTTTTCTTTGGAAAATCACTTTTTCGATAACTTCGCGATTGGCAACGAATCGGGATCTGAACTTATTTTTGTGGCACCACAGCATATGAACGACGGCTCCGTTTCGGGAGAAAATGACTTTGCATACATGCCCTGTGCCCGTGCACAAAAACCGGGCGAAGATGGTATGCGTGGAACAAATGCAACCTGTATTACACCAGAGTATTATGCAACCTGGGCTGATAATCACGACGATCCCCGCTTTCAACAAAAGTACCAATACACCGACGGAACCTGGTTTTACAATAACAGGGAGCAGGATCTTCCTTTAAGTATTATGGACTACGTTGAAAATACCGATAATCAAACGCTTTGGTTTCATTTTAATCGCGGGTTCCTGGTCGGTCAGCAATATGGTCCAACATTGGATGATGATAATAAATATGTTCGTTCAACTGTTAATGGAGTTGAGTGTGTGAAAATATCGGCTTTAGAAACCGACAAAAACGATAGTATGTTGGTGTTTTCGCCTAACCTTGATTTTTCTTCAGGTTCTATTCTCCCACAAAATAAAGTACATCAAGGAGTTCGTATTTTTAAATTTGAATTCGACCCAATTAACGGAAACAACGGATCGAGCCGTGTTGATATCCCGGTTTTCCGATTGGGGTATATA
This sequence comes from uncultured Draconibacterium sp., assembly GCA_963677235.2. Classification (GTDB taxonomy): domain Bacteria; phylum Bacteroidota; class Bacteroidia; order Bacteroidales; family Prolixibacteraceae; genus Draconibacterium. Next base: position 643,241 of record CAXXPP010000003.1, read on the forward strand.
TACACATTGCGCGCAGAGGCTTATTTTAGAAATGGTGATAATCCTAATGCTTTAGCTGACATTAATATGTTAAGAACAAGCCGTACTCGTACTCAACCTGACGACGAAGGTGGTGCTATTCCAGGAAAAGCTTTGCCATCGTTAGACGAACAGACATTATACAACGAAATTTCTTATGAAAATTACTGGGAAATGAAAAGACGTCCGCAAATGATTCGTTTCGGAACGTTTGACGATGCATACACGGCAAAACCACAAACTGAGCCATTTCGGCGTTTATATCCAATACCACAAAGTGTAATCGATGTTAGTGGCGATATTTTCACACAGAACCAAGGTTATTAGCAGATTAATAAATTAATAGCAAGCCGTTTCGAAAGTTATGTTTTTGGAGCGGCTTTTTTTGATGAAATAGAAGAACAACCATTAACGACATCATTAATCGTTATGAAAACAAAAATTTTAACAATAATCGCTTTACTTCGAATAGTTATAGGCAAGCAATGAATGGGGCGTTTCGAGACATTTCCCAGCTTTTCACACGGAGGTAAAGCACTATATTTTGCTCGGCAGAAATTATCATGTTCCTGCAAAATCAGACTCGGTCAAATATAGTTTATGTGCAATGTAGCAACACAAACTTTTAGAACAATCATAGATACTATTTTAATACAAATACCACGAATAAGAGCGTAGTTTTTCTCCATGTTTCTCTTAGTGGAAGATAACAGTTGTTTACTGTTACAGATTATGGCTGTTCGATAGTTATCATTCATGGTAGTCAAACAGCAAATGGTTTGTTTTAGCAGCCGAAGGACCGACGGCTTTATTACACAACCGTTTTTTACGTATGTTGTCAAAATTTATGCTTGATATCATTACTCCACAACTTTATCATGTGAGCCTACCTATGTTGTACCCGGCTAAAAAACGAAAAGCACCTCCATCTCTGAAAGTGCTTTGTTTACTAGGGTGGAGAACCACGGTCAAGTATCGAACTTTTTAATTGAAGACTATGATGCCATTTTAGATTTTATGAATACTGAGATGCAGAAGAAAAAACTCAAAATGTAATTTTTGTCTTCTTTTTGTAATATTTTTCACAAGTGACTAATATGACCAGCACAATTCCTATTATGTTGTTGTATGCGATTACTCTTGCTTCATATTCCTTCTGTTGAAATCAAAATTTGCTATTTAGTTCAATTCCCTTCTTAAAAACAAAGACTTGTCAATAATATTTTCTCTTTTAAAATTATTCTTCTCCAACACTTTGACAGAAGGAAGCTATATTTGAATTTTCAGTTTCTGCTGTTATCAATTTCACATTTCTATTTTTTTGAATCCATTAAATCAATCCCGCAATAGCTTCTGTCATAAATCCTTTATTACGAGAGCCGTTATCAGTTCCATATCCTATCTCGACTTTGCCGTTCTCATCCGGTGCTCCATGAAAACAAATTCCACCAATTATAGCCCTTTCCTGTTTTTCTACTATTATCCACATGGTATAAAAAAGGTAGTCTTTTTTGGATTGTCGATATAAGGCAAAAGGTCGTTTTCTATGGCTTCTTTTGTTTCTTTATCAATTAAAGATTGTACTGCAATCAAACCAAGACTTTTTGCAAAATCACCGGCGATTCAATAAATTGTCTTAGTTCCAAGGCAGTCAAGAGTTTTATCAATAATCGTTCTGTATCAATCATTTAATTATAATCTCCCGAACTCTTCCGAATTCATTATTTCCGGTAATTTCTGTTTAATCTTCTCTTCTTCCCAATTCCACCATTTAAGATTGAGGAGTTTCTGTATCTTTTCTTCCGAGAAGCGTTTGCGAATCAGTCTGGCCGGTACACCGCCAACAATAGAATACGGTTCCACATCTTTTGTTACTACCGCCCGCGAACCAATAATTGCCCCGTCGCCAATGGTAACACCTGCCATAATAACTGCTTCGAAACCAATCCACACATCGTTGCCGACAATGATGTCGCCTTTATTATCCCAGGCATCGGTAACCGGAACTTGCAAATCCCATTCGTTGGCCAATACAGGAAATGGATAAGTAGATAAAGAGCTGAGCGCATGGTTGGCCCCGTTAAACAAAAATTTAGCGCCACAGGCAATCGAACAGAACTTACCAATAATCAGTCGGTCGTTGTTTACATACGGATAATGATACAACACGCATTTCCTCTCAAAATCAAGCGGGTTTTCAAAATCGTGATAAAAAGAATAATCGCCCACTTCAATAAAAGGGCTTTTTACGCAACTCTTCAGATAAACCATGGTTTTATCGTTTTTGCGCGGATATAGTAATGTTTTGTCTGGCATTTTACTAAATTTTTAAACCTTACTACCACACAAATCTAAATTGCATGATAGCAAGGTTATACATATTTGTACATTAAAATCTAATTGAACTATGAGGAGTGATTCTCATCAGACAAATATCATCCCCCATTTTTACGCTTTTGAGCAGTTCTACATCAACTTCGCATCCAAAAGCTTTTTCGAAAAGAACTTTGCTGTAACCAGTTGTACACTGGCACCATGTATTGGTTTCCAGTCTGCCAACTTCAGCGAGCATCGGGCAGGGACAAAATGGGAACTGCAAATAGAGCTCGTCATTTTCATAGGATAATCCGGCTGCTTTAGCTTTATCCTGGCTGGCAAATTCCTCCAAGCTGGACGACGACGACATAAGCTCTTTAACCAGGTTAAGTTTCTCGTCCATCGCATATCCACACTGGCAATTCATTCTGATTTTCTTTACCGTTTGAACATCAAAATGCGTTTCCAGCCTTTTCATCGTATTTTTTACCCATACTGGGTTACTTTCCGTATTTTCAGACACAATTGTTTGAGCCGTTATATCATCGCTTTCTGCTTTAATTGCATGATATATAACCTGCCCCTGAATTTTTCTTATATCGAACATAATTTTTTATTTTTTTGATAATTACATAAATAAATTCGCACTGTCTTCTAACAAGACAACACATAAACACAAAAAATGAATGCATGAAAAACGTTTCAGGAATATGGAAGTATATTCCTGAAGCTACAAATATCAGCCTGCGGTTTTCTGAGGCTAATTAAGCTGCAATTATCAATTTAAGAATAGTTCTCAAAACTCAGTCAATTATGGTTTGGATGCAAAAATAATAAAAAGAGAACATCACATTTCAAACAGAAGTTTATTTTTATTAAAAAACACATTGTATTTGTATTCTTTATAATTCATTCTATTGGGCATAACGAGAAATCCTGCCTTATGTGAATCAATATGAATATTGATTCACATAAGCATCGCCTGCTTATCACTTTTTTTGTATGTATTTTTTCCTGTAGGAAGATGTTGAAACCACAAAATGTTTGCGGAAAGCTTTGTCCATGCTATTTTTTGTATAATAGTTCGTTTGGTGCGCTATCTGCTCCAATGTATAATCGGCAGAAAGTAGCAGGTGCGCTATTTGTTCAATCCGCAAGCGCTGTATATAGCCAGCAATATTTTCACCTGTTATAGCCTTAAATACCCTTCTGAAGTGAAATTTTGATAATCCGCTCATTGAAATCAAAACATTCATATCCAATTCCTCAAAAAGGTGTTCATTTATATAGTTGATGATTTTCTGGCTTATCTGGTAGTAAATAAACTTCGTTTCCTGTTTTTGTCTCCATCTGTCCAATGTTGGAAGCCGTTTGTTGAGCACTGTTCTTAATTCTTGTGAAGTATATGATGTTCCCGAATATTCATTGTATTTATAGGTGTATTTTACCCAAATGTCAATCATTTCCGACATGGGGATATCTACGATATACTCGCCGTTTTTTAAGCAGTAGTAGCAGAATTCGTCGCTGCGGGAACCATCCTGGTTTGTTCCCAGATACTCTTCCAAATCGAACCGGAGTGGCATTCCGCAGCTTTGGCAGTAACGCCTATCTGTTTCTTCTTTAATCATTAAAAAAACATTTAAGCAAAGATACTTCATGCGGGTTAAAAAAAAGTTGTCCAAAATAGTCATCTTGAAGTAAGCAAAACTGTGACTTAAAAATCAGCTATTTCAACAGAATCTTCTCCAAAAACCGTCCGGTATAGGAATTCGGACAATTAACCAAGTCTTCGGGCGTTCCCTGAAACAGTACCTCGCCACCATTTTTACCGCCTTCCGGTCCCATGTCAATTATCCAATCGGCATATTTTATGATATCGAGGTTGTGTTCGATAATGATTACGGTATTGCCTTGTCTTACCAATGATTTCACAATCCGGTAGAAATTGTCAATATCGGAAAGATGCAGTCCGGTTGTTGGTTCGTCCATGATGTAAATGTTGCCTTCCTTTTTCAACTCAGTGGCTATTTTCAATCGTTGCGACTCGCCTCCTGACAAAGTGCTTAACGATTGTCCCAGCTTCAAATAGCCAAGTCCTACTTGCTTCAAAACATTCAGATGCGATTTAATCTTTGCAGTTTTAAAGAAATCGTTCGCTTGATTGACCGTCATATCTAACACATCAGCAATGTTCTTACCCTGGTATTTTAATTCAAGCACTTCAGCATGATACCGTTTACCCTCGCATTCGACGCAAACTGTTTTTACCGAATCGAGGAAATGGAGTTCGAACGTTAAATATCCCTGCCCGTTGCATTTGGGGCAGGCTCCTTTTGAATTGAAACTGAATAATGAGGGGTTCGTATTGGTTGCAGTGGCAAATTCTTTTCTGATTACATCAAAAACACCAATGAAAGTAGCTGCATTTGCCCTCGACGATTTCCCGATGGACGACTGGTCGATTGCAATGGCTTCGGGATGCTGTTTCGCAAAACATTCGTGAATCAGGCTACTTTTACCACTCCCGGCAACACCGGTAATACAGGTCAGCACCCCTTTTGGAATCCTCACTGAAACATTGTTCAGGTTATTGGCCGTTGCATTTTTTACTTCAAAGAATCCGGTAGCTTGTTTTCTCTGGTATTGCGGACTTTCTTTAGAGTAAAGATATTTTCCCGTAATACTTTCCGTATTTTTCAACCCGGCAGGTTCTCCGTTATAAATCACTTCACCACCCTGTTTCCCGGCCTTAGGGCCAATATCGACAATCCATTCGGCAGCATGGATGATATCCGGGTCGTGTTCCACCACGAAAACACTGTTCCCTTTTTCCTTCAGGCGAAACAAAACAGACAGCAGCTTTTCTGTATCACGGGGATGCAGCCCGATAGAAGGTTCATCGAGCACATAAAGCATATCAACCAAATTACAGTCGAGCTGCTTCGACATTTTAACACGTTGAGATTCTCCTCCAGAAAGCGTGCTTACAGGCCTTTCTAACGATAAATATCCAACGCCAATTTCAATTAACTGCTCCAACAGGAAACGAGCTTTCCGCAATATCGGTCTTGAAATTTCGTCATCAATACCAGATAAAAACTGTTGGACATCGTACAACTCCATTCGGCAAACTTCGTCAATGGATAAGCCGTTAATTTTTGAAGCTCGAGCCCGTTCATTCAATCGTGAACCTCCGCAATGGTCACAAGTTTGGTATGTAAAATATTTTGTATAGGCATTCTTTTCATTGTCATCGGTTTCCTCATCGGCGCGTTCGGCAACTACCCTTTCCAGTTTGCGGACTATCCCTTCAAAGTTTTTGTTGTACGACAGTTTTTGCTTCGAATTTTCCACGGCAAAAGGTTCGGAATACAACAAAGTATATAATTCTTCTTCTGAAAAATGTTTTAGTGGTTTTTCGGTATCTACCACATTCAGCGTAATTAGCTCTTTCCACATAAAGCTCCCTGTTTTGTAATGCGGATGGGTAATTGCGCCTTGTTTGATGGATTTCTCTTTATCGAGAAACAAATCGATATCTACTTTAATTTGCTTTCCCAGTCCGTGGCAATGAGGGCACATTCCTTCGGGATGATTGAAAGAATAACAGAACGATGGACCAATAAACGGTTGTCCCAGCCTTGAATAAAGCAATCGCAGATAAGTGTTGATTTCGGTGGCTGTTCCAACTGTACTTCGCAAATTTCCTCGCATTCTTTTCTGGTCGATAACAATGGCCGTTGAAAGATTCAGGATATCATCTACATCGGGACGTGACAGTTTGGGCATGCGTGTGCGGGCAAAGGTCGAAAAGGTTTCGATAAGCTGTCGTTGTGCCTCTGTATAAATAGTGTCAAACAATAGTGATGATTTGCCAGAACCAGACACACCGGTAAAAACCACAACTTTATGCTTAGGTATTTCTATGTCGATGTTTTTCAGGTTGTTGGTGTGAGCGTTTCTCACAATTATATTTTCATGTTTCATTTATCAAATTTTGATTTTTCTAGCACTTATTTGTGCATAGGTCAATGAGATAACGGATGTAACTAAAAGTATAATCAAGCTAATAAAAAAGTAGATTGCAGGTGAAGTTCCTCCCAACAAGTAGCGGTTTGCTTCGAGTAAATAGGTTACCGGGTTGCCCCATGAAACTGTAAGCAGCCATTTCGCTTTTATGAGTTCTCGTGGTAGAAATGTGGTGCTTAGGAATAACAAAGGGAAAACCGCATTAGTAATGATTGCTGCACTTTGGTGTTGTCCGGTACGGAGCATAATCCCAGCGGAAAAACCGCAAAGCGTGACTGACCATAGTATTGACAGTAATAAAACCCCTAAAACGGACAAGAATCCAAATTGAAATGAAAGGCCAAATATTGCTCCAATTGCCAGAAGTATTCCTGTAAATAAAACGGAAGAAAGTGTGTCGGCCAGCATCGGGGCAATGACCAACACCCAACGGGGAGCCGGACTCAAATACAACCGCCTGAAATAACCAGACTGCAAATCGGCATTGAGTGTTTGCCCTGCTCCTGCTGAAGAACCCATGGAAAGCGAAATAATGGTTATGGGGAAAATAAAGGCAATGTAACCACCTTCCCCAAATATATCCATATCGCCTATTCCGCCAATACCTGCATTATAAACCAATAAAAAGAAAAGGCTCATTCCAAATCCCATTAACGGCGCAGATGGCTGTCTGACCAGTTTTAAAATTCCTCTTTTAATTAATATCCCGGTTGCAGTGTTCATTTTATTTTTCATTTTTATCGTTGGTTAATGTTTTCAAATAGGTGAGATAACTGTTCTCCAATGAGGCATCTTTTTCAGGATGTACCATGTTCTTAAATTTTGAAACCTCTCCTGTATATTGAAGACTTCCATCTGTAATCATGGCCATCTGTGTGGCGTATTTATCGGCTTCTTCGAGATATTGGGTCGTAAGCAGTACAGTTACTTTTTCGTTGGTGTTCAATCCGGAAATAACGCTCCAAAAAGCATGTCGGGCTACCGGATCCATCCCAACGGTAGGTTCATCAAGAAAAAGAACCATGGGATTATGTACCAATGCCAAGGCGCAATGCAGTCGACGTTTGTTTCCTCCTGAGAGCGCCCCTGCTTTTTTATTTCTTTCCGGTTCAAGTTGAAAAAGCTCAATCAATTCGTCAGCTCTTGCGAGCGCCTGTTTCTGAGTCATACCAAATAATTGTCCCTGAAATTGTAAAAGGGAGGTAACCTTTTCAGTAGGATCAAGCTCGTTTTCCTGTAAAGCAACTCCTATATACCTTTGGATTTGCGAAGGATTATTTTCTGGGCAGATGCCTCCAATAGTAAAATCACCAGAATTCTTTTTAATTAAAGTAGTCAGGATTTTTACAAGGGTGGATTTCCCTGCACCATTTGCCCCTAACAGGGCAAAAAATTGACCCTGTTCAATTTGTAGATTGATTCCCTTCAATGCTTCAGTTCCATTTGGGTATTTCTTTGTCAGGTTTGTGATTTTGATTTCAACTGTCATCGTTTTGCTTTTAAATATCAGGGCAAAACTATTTAGTTGGGAAACCTGAAAATTGTAAAAAAACGACAATACCAGTTTTTTTCAAAAAAGCGAACCTGCCAGAGTACAGGTCCCCTAATTTTTTAAAGTGATTTTACAGGAATGCAAATATCGAGTACGAATTTGTGTTCGGGATGGTTTTCTGGGTCGCAATAGTAATATTCGTAAGGGTTTCCTTCACCTGGTTCATAGCCGCTTTCTGTCATCCATACGCACATCGTGTTCCAGGCTTCTTCAAATTGAGTAACCTTAATTTCGAAATGCCCGACAGCATATTTTCCTCCGGGAATGGTCATCTTGCCGATTTCGCCTTCGGTTTTTACCTCTTTGTCAACGACCAGGCAGGCGCTTTGACGAACTTTTTCGATTTCGGTTACTGATGGGTCGTCGTGGTAAACCGTAACTGTGTGCGAATCCGGGTTAATCAGACCGCGGGGACCGGCAAACTGCATTAACCTGTTATAAGCCTTATGAATTTCGTTAAAGTTACCAGTGTGGCGACAGTAAATTGCCTGCATATCAGGCATTTGTTTTACAACAACTTTTGTTTCCATAATCATTACTTCTTTTAAATTGATGGAACAAAGCTCGTTGTTTAAGGGGACATAGATTTGATTTTTCTTGCTTAACGGTTGACCGTTCTTGCTATAATAAATACCGTTTTTCACAACCGTTGGTTGTTCAATCTTACGAAAAGCGGTTGCACTCATCCCAAAATGTTTCTGGAATGTGCGGGCGAACAACGACATGCTGCTGAACCCACAGTCGTAAACGATGTCCGAAATGCTTTTATGACGGTGGTCTCTCAGTTGCTGGGCTGCTTTTTCTGTTCGGATGCGCAAAAAGAAATCGGACGGGGTTTCGCCTGTTAGTGTTGTGAAAATGCGGTGAAAATGAAATGGTGAAAAATGGGCTATTCCTGCCAGTGTATCGAGGTTAACCTGCTCGTTGTAATGTTCATCAACGTACTGCATTACCCTGTTGATGCGTGAAATGTATTCTGCCCGGCTTGTGTCCTGTATGTTCATATCTTTCAAAATGAATTAACAAACATACAGGTTCGATTCCGGATAAGGTTGACTAAACTTGCTCTTTTTGTTATTAATTCTCCGGTTAACCCGGTTAAGTTTAGCGGCATTGGCAGGTTTAGATTAGGTTTGGTATTCGAAATAATCGGCATTACACGGGCCAAGAGCCAAAAATTCTTTTGGTGTATAACCTGACAAGGCTTTAAAGTCCTTTACAAAATGAGCCTGGTCGAAGTATCCATTGTCATACGCCAGCCGGGTTAAATGTTTGTTCCCGGGTTTTGAGAGGTTTTGTATAACTCCCTGGAACCGTACTATGCGGATAAATTGTTTGGGTGTTTTGCCTAGGAGTGTAGCGAATTTACGTTCAAGGGATTTATTTGTCAACAAAAGTTTCCGGGATAATTCTGAGGAGTTGATTTGCCCTTTGGACTGATTAACGAATTCTACGCCTTTCTTTATCAAAAGGAGATCGTTGTTTTTAACCGGATTGAAACAGCCAAGCAGGAACTTTTCTATAATAGCGATTCTTTCTGCTTGCGAGCGGGCAAGACATATTTGTTCTTCTGTTTCCTTTCCGGCAGTATTAAAAATATCTTCGAGATTAATGCTGGCATCTTCAATCTCCGACAACGGGAACTTCAAAAAATTAGCGGCACCGTGCGGATAAAAAGTTACTGCAATAACACCCGATTCTCCGCGTGTGGCTACATCAAAATAATTACTGTTGATACCGCTGACCATTGATTGCGGCTGATACACAGGAGTTTCATTCTTTACAACAAAGGTCTTCCGGTAATGAAACATCCATTCTACATTTCCCGTAGGAATCACTCTTTCACATATTTCCACTTCAGAACCATCTGTTTCAAGTACCCAGTAGTATCTTATATACTGGGCTAATAATCCTGCTGGTTTAATGTATTGGAAACGCATAATGAATGAATAATAAACAGACAAAAATAAATTGAATCAGAAGAATAACAAAAAATGTGACAAAACCTTATGTGGTTGAGGATTGTAGACTTATTATCATATCAATCTCATACACAGCAGCATGCTTCAACACAGATTCATTTTTTGTACTTCATTAAATACTTTGTAATAATTTGCCCTTTCAATATTTTTTTAAGTTTACCCTCTATCATTTTTTTTGATAACTGGTTAAGATAGTCGATGTATAGAATTCCTTCAGTATGATCATATTCATGTTGAACTACTCTTGCTGTATATCCATCAAAAGTCCGTAATTGTTCTTCTAGATTTGAATCATAATAGTTAATTGTTATGCTCCAGGGACGCTTTACTTCTTTAGAAATCTCAGGGATACTTAGGCAGCCTTCATAATCGCCCCATGTTTCCGGGGAATAATTCAGAATTTGTGCATTAATAAATGTTTCTGAAATACCGTTATCATTTTTCTCAAAGTATCCCGTTCTCTCTTCCGGCGTCAAAGCCTCAAAAGTTGATTGCGTGTCAACAATGAACAACTTAATTGGTTTTCCTACTTGTGGTGCTGCTAATCCACAACCATTTGCACCTTTCATCGTTTCCCACATATTTTCAATCAGAACGTTTAATTCGGGATAGTCCAGGGGAACATTAATACTTTTTTGTTTTAAGATTCGGTTTCCATAAGCTTCTATTGGCAACTTCATAACTCAGCAATTTTTTCGGTAAAAATCCGGATAATATTTTGCTAATAAAATGAATCTATGTTAACTAATTTCCTTCCGTATCCTGCTTAAAGCCTGCGGTGTAACACCAATATATGATGCAATGTGTTTTAATGGAATTTGTTGGATTATATGGGGTTTATTCAGAAGTAAATCCATGTATCTCTCCTTTGCTGTATCCTTAAGTAAGGATATTTCCCTTTCACTTTTTTGAAGAAATAGTTTTTCTGCTGCATATCTTCCCCAGATGTTTCCTATCTGGGTTTGTGCATATACTTTCTGAAGGTTAGGATATGATATGCTCCATATTATTGACTTTGTTAATGTCTCTTGTTCATATTCTGCTGGCAATTGTGTCAGGAAAGAATCATAAGCACAAGTAAATTCTTTACCGAAATTAAAACCAAAAGTTAATTCTTTTTCTTCGCCTGGGATATAATACCTGATAATCCCTTTTTCGATGAACGACAGGTATCTTTCCGTTTCCCCAAGTTTGATAAGCTTTGTACTCTTTTCAAACTCTCTTTTAATAAAAGAAGAAGCTATAATCAGCCAGTCCTGCTCACTTAATGTCGTAATATTTTCAATGTATTCTTTAATATAACCCATATTTATATTTTAGTCACTTTAATGTTTCGACAGGCAATTCCATCTTAATTAAAAGAAAAGGTCCTTTAATTATCCTATCTTTAATCCATTAGCTATTTCTCGTTCTGTTTCTATAAGAATAACCTCCCCGTCTTGTACAATTACTCATAAAATTAAACATTCACTCCTAAAATTTTTAATCTGCTTCCCGTTGAAATTAATCACAACTACAATTTGTTTACCAATCAAGTCTTCTTGTTTATATAATTTAGTCAGTTGAGCGGAAGTTTTTCTGATTCCTAATTCTCCAAAATCAATTTGAATTTTAGACGCAGGCTTATTAAGTCCTTCAAATTCTTCCGCTGTAATTATTGTTCCTGTTCCTATATCGACCGTTGCAAATTCTTCCCAGGTCAGTTTTTCTTTGACCATAGTTTTATAGGTTATTCTATGCCTTCGATTAATAGGAGTTCGCCGGGTGCAATATTCTCCCGTAATTTTTTAGCCTCTTGATATTCTTTAGAATAATAAAATTCTTTAGCTTTTTTAATTGATGGGAATTTCAAAACTACTATTCTTCTGTTTTCTTGTTCCCCTTCTAATGTTTCGTTTTTCCCGCCCCTGACAATTGTCCGTCCTCCATATCTCGTAATTATTGACGGAACGACCTCCAGGTAAACCTTATATCTTTCAGGGTCATTTATTTTAGCTCTTACTATAATATACGCTGCCATAATTATTTACTTATATTAGAACTCAGATTATTTATTGAAAGCAACTATTTAGGCATAGTGGCATTTGTAAAATTATCATTAATCATAAAAAACCGATTATTTCTCCCGTATAAGTCAGTGATAACCGATGCATGGCTCTTGTTACGGAAACATACAGCATACTTTTGTCTATCTCAGTTTTATAATTTTTCCTATCGGCACGTGGAATAATTACTTCATCGAACTCTAAGCCTTTTGCCATGTGTGCCGAGGTAACAATTATCCCATTTACAAAAGCGGAACTTTGACTGGACAGAAAATAAATGTCGCTTATGGTCGCGTTGAGCAACTCTGCTGTTTCCTTTGCTTCGGCTTCGGTTTTGCAGATTACTCCAAGCGATTTATAATCTGATTTTTTGAATGAAGAAATCAAAGCTGAAATGCCGCTAATTTCGTCATCCTTGTTTTCAAACCGGATAATCCGAGGGTGATCCCCATGACGGGCAACCGGCTCCATCTCATTGTTTAACCGGATTTTTTGTGCGAACTCAGTAATTTCGTAGGTTGACCGGTAGCTTTTGCTCAACTTCATGACCTCCCCTGTTATAAAAGTTTTCTGAATAATTTCTGCAGTAGAAGAGCCATAAGGATTTACCGACTGACTGGCGTCCCCGAGTATCGTTTTTTTGCACGGATAAAGCTTCTGAATAACTTTATATTGGATTGGGGAGTAATCCTGCATTTCATCAATTAACAGATGCTTTACCTGTGTTTGAGTTTTTTTTCCGTCCAGTGTAATATGAAGATAGGCAAGCGGAGCCAGGTCGGAATATTCGAGCATGCGGTTCTTTCGTAGTTTAAACATCTTTGGTTTTTCAATCCATTCAAAAAAAGCTTTGTAAACCTGAAGGTCGTTATTGGCGGCAAACATGTCCTTAATTTCTTTTTTCAGCCTATTACGATTGGCTGTGGTAACTGCAATCCGGTATTGAATTTGAGCCATTTCCAGAATATAATCCGTCATTACTTCGAATCGCTGGCGCATCGGGTAGCGGTTAAATCTTCGAAATTGCTTGTCGATGAATTCAGCAGGAATGGTAAGGTGCTTGGCCAATTGCACATCTGTTGCTTTGAAATAATTGTTTTCAATGTTCAGAATAAACCTGTCGAGCTGAGCAATAAAGTCAAACGAGGCTTTGTAATTTATCCGCTCAATAAAACCCGAATCAGGTTTGGTGAGGAGTTCCTTTACCTGTTCAAAAAAGTTCTGGTACTTGAATTTGTTATCAAGTACACCAGACAATATTTGCTCCATGCTTGTTTCGGGAACAGTTTCTTCGCCAAGTTCAGGAAGTACGTTTGAAATATAATCGGCAAAAACCTTGTTGGGCGAAATAATCAGAATGTCTTTCGATGAGATTTCACACTTAAAAGTATAAAGCAGGTAGGCGATACGATGCAGTGCAATAGAGGTTTTCCCGGAACCGGCAACGCCCTGTATGATAAGCGCAGAAGCATCTTCGTTACGGATAATGCGGTTTTGTTCCCGCTGAATGGTTGCCACAATGTTTTTCATTTTTTCGTCGGCATTGGAGCTTAATTCTTTTTGAAGAATTTCATCGTGAACGGTAATGGAACTTTCAATCATGTAATCCATCTTGCCTTTTCGGATTCGGTACTGGCGTTTAAGCAAAATCGTACCATCAACTTCTCCTGATGGCGATAAGTAATTCGCCTTGCCGAGTTCAAAATCATAAAACATTCCGGAGATAGGTGCGCGCCAATCGTAAATGAGGTTTGCTTTCTTTCTGAAATCGTAGAATGTATGAATGCCAATGTAAACCGGAACAATGTCACTTTTAGGATGGTTTTCCTGAAAATCAATCCGCCCGAAATAGGGAATATCCAAAAGTTTATCTAACCGTCTGCGTTTGGCAATTACATTCTCGCCAAGGGCAAAATGGTTTAGGATACTTTCCCTCATTGAACGGATTTCCTGAGGGTCGATATCTTTGTTCGACCATAAGTAATCTTTGTATTCTTTTAAGGTTTCAACATGCTCGCTCACCGAAACATCGGTATTGTTTATCGTGCTTTTTACAATATCTAATATGTTTCGGAGATATTCCCGCTCCTGCTTTTCCGATTTATTGAATACCATAAACAGTGATTTAAATTAAAAAGGACAGCAAAATTACCTCTTGTTACTACGGCAATAAATAGCCATTTATGGTCATTTCTTTATCTTTGCAATTGCTATGAAAGATTCTGAATTGTTTGAATTATCGCGACAAATGAGGCAGGCGGCATCGAAGGTGTTGGCCGACCTCAATATTACAGAATATTGTAGGGAGATTGACGGTTCGTTAAATATTGTCGGTTCGCTAAAAACCGACTTAATGCTGAACCACCGCGATATTGATTTGCACTTTTATACCAGCGAACCAATGGTTGAAAAGAGCTTTGCTTTTATGAAATGCTTAGCAGAAAACAATGCAATAAAAGATATTCAGTATAAAAACCTTTTGGATACAAAAGAAGAATGTATTGAATGGCACCTATGGTACGAAGCAGAAAAAGGAATTACGTGGAAATTAGACATTATCCATATTAGAAAAGGCTCGTTTTACGATGGCTTTTTTGAAGCGGTAACAGACAAGGTAATTCAAAAACTTACGCCTGAAACAAAGGAAATCATTCTGCGGATAAAATACGAGTTGGGTGAAAAAAGTAATGTTCCGGGAATCCAGATATACCATGCCGTTTTAGAACACGGCGTAAAAAATTATGCCGATTTTATTCAATGGCAAAGAGAAAATCCATTGGATAGTATTTTGGAATGGGTGCCTTAAAAATTATGGCAACTATCCTTTATCAAATGTTGCATTTATAGCCTCAATTGAGTTTGACACCTGCAATTTCCGCAAAATGTTCTTTCGGTGGTTGTTTACGGTATTTAGACTTATAAAAAGCTTATCCGCAATTTCTTTACTTAAATACCCCTTTCGAATTAACTTTAAAATCTCCATTTCTCTTTTCGACAAAGAAGTACCATCTTCAAGCGTATCTTCGGAATAAATAAATTTTCCCGTTTTAAGATTAACCGTTATTTTTTGCACATCACTCAGTGGTCGTTGGTCGGGCAAGATGTTTACTTCGCCCAAAATAATCCATGCCTTTCCATTAATATCCTGCTCAATTACCCGCTGACGGCTTATTACATTCAGGTATTTTTTTTGAGCATTACGCATCCTGAAATTATAGGTATTGCTGTAATCATTCCTGTATTTTGGCTCAAGACTATAGATAAAATGAGAATGGTCAATCTGCATTTTTATCAGTGTTTCAAGGTCGTCGGGATGTACCATGTCTTCCAAAAAGTTGCCGTTTTTCTCAATGGAACGAATCCATTCCGGCTTATAGCCGAATAAATCAGAAAACCCTGATGACGCAAAATCATATCTGCCTTTGAATACATCTACTGTAAATAAACAACTTTGGCTAATTTGCGACATTTGCCGGATTAATTCCCTCTTCCTGTTCCAAAAATCATAATCCACATCAAGACGACTTATTTGCTGTCTTGACCACATTTCTTCACGGGTTAATTTAGTTGAAATCATAAATACAAATATAGCTACAAATCGCTATTTATGAATGATATAATTTGTTGTTCTCTATGCTAAAATTGCATGAATCCGAATGAAGATAAAAAAAGGGATTCTATCAAATTTGATAAAATCCCCACTAGGGTGGGCCCACCTGGGCTTGAACCAGGGACCCCCTGATTATGAGTCAGGTGCTCTAACCAACTGAGCTATAGGCCCGGAATGATATTTTATTACATATCATTAAATTTCGGAGTGCAAGTTTACAACTTTACCCGAATATACACAAGCAAAATGTATGAAATTCGTTACCTGAATATGATGTTTTGCGCACATATCATTAAAATTATTTGAAAT
Source organism: uncultured Draconibacterium sp. (assembly GCA_963677235.2). Lineage (GTDB taxonomy): Bacteria > Bacteroidota > Bacteroidia > Bacteroidales > Prolixibacteraceae > Draconibacterium. Next base: position 659,105 of record CAXXPP010000003.1, read on the forward strand.
CCGTTTTTTTCGGCTAATTTTGTGATATATCAAATATTCTCAAAAAGAGTGTTTGATTATACAGAAGAGTGAAGAGATCGGGCTCGATGAAACTCTGGCAACCACCCACCGGCTGGCGGGCACGGTGCCAATACCCGGCCGGTAACGGAATTATAATTGAAACGCTATGAAAAAACAACTACACAAATTATTTCTTATAAGCTATATGCACGGATCAAATATGTGTATGAAAGAGCGGTTTTAACCGCATTTCGAAAATGAGAGCTTATCCTGTTTCCAGTCAAATAAAAAACAGAAGATTATTAATGTCTTTGAAAGGAAATCTTTCCGACTTCTGTCTTCTATTCCAACTTTAATAATATGCCAAAAATAAAAACTTACGAAGAAATCAACCAAAAACTAAAATCCGGAGAAGCAGTTGTTTTAACCGCTGAAGAAGTCTCAAAAATGGCTTTGGAAGCTACTCCCGAAGAGATTGTTGAAAAAGTAGATGTAGTTACAACAGCCACCTTTGGTGCAATGTGTTCATCTGGTGCAATTATCAATTTTGGACATACCAGTCCTCCTATCCGTATGGAAAAAATCAGGCTAAACGGGGTTCCCTGTTATGAAGGACTTGCTGCCGTCGACTCGTATATTGGAGCCACTGCTTGTGATCCTGAAAATCCAACTTACGGAGGAGCTCATGTCATTCAGGAGTTACTCGAAGGAAAAGATATTCTCTTGGAAGCCTGGGGCAAAGGCACTGACTGTTATCCCAGAAAATATATAAAAACAACAATTAATATCAACAGCATTAATGAGTTGATTCTTTTCAACCCCCGAAATGCATACCAAAACTACAATGTAGCTGTAAACACAACAAAAAAAATAATTCATACCTATATGGGAACATTGCTACCTGGGTTAAGAAATGCAACATATTCCACTTCGGGAGAATTAAGTCCATTATTGAATGACCCGGAGTTTAAAACCATTGGAATTGGCACAAGGATTTTTCTGGGCGGAGCACAGGGATTTGTAGTTTGGCCCGGCACTCAATTTCACACTACACGCCCGAAAAACGAGTTCGGGATACCGGTTACAAATGCAGCAACAATTGCAGTAATGGGAAATTTGAAAGAAATGTCGCCGGAATACCTGCAAGCCGCCTATTTTGAAAAATACGGAGTGAGTATGTTCGTTGGAATTGGTATTCCTATTCCCGTTTTAAATACAGAAATGGCAAAACGGGTTTCAGTAAATAACAATCAGATACAAACCTCTGTTCTTGATTACGGAACTGTTGGCATGCCCAAATTAGGAGCGGTTTCATATGAAGAACTTCGTTCGGGCTCAATAAAAGTAAATGGGAAAAAAATTAGGACAGCACCCGTTTCCAGTCTTTCAAAAGCAAGAAAGATTGCCAGCGAATTAAAAAATTGGCTGCAGGCAGGAAATTTTGAAGTTAACAAACCAGTACAAATGTTTCCACAAAATACATCCTTAAACAGTTTAAAAGAAACGGAGGCCGACCATGATTAAAAAAAGATATATTCTGAATTTTCCTCCTCAAAGCGGAGACAAACCACTGAGTTACCAGTTGGTAAAAGAGTATGATATTCGGATTAATATTTTAAAAGCCGAGGTATACCCGGGGAAACGGGGCAGTTTGTTACTGGAGCTTCAGGGAAAAAAGGAAAACATTGAAAAAGGAGTGTTGTATCTTACGAAGCACAACGTGATTTGCGAACCACTGGAAAAACGCATTCATTTTCAGGAAGAAAAATGCATCGATTGCGGAAATTGCACTGCTGTTTGTTTTGCCGGAGCACTTACCATGAACAAAAATACGTGGAAGCTAAATTTCGATAAAAACCAATGCGTGGTTTGTGAGCTTTGTATTCCGGCATGTCCCTTAAAATTATTTACAATAAACTTCAATTAACGTGTTTGTTGAACGCACATATCGAACTCAGTTTAACACCGACCGGTTTTCGGGTTTTGAAATAAAACACAAAGAAACCGATTTATGGATTGGCGTTGACCCGGTTTCTTTCAACCCGGAAATGAAAGAGGTTGTATTCTCAAAAATAAAGTCGCTTCGGGAAAAATTGGACAATTACATTGGAGAAGAGCCCTTTTTCAAAAAAAGTCTGAAGCCGTTTCAACCAGCCGAAGTCGCACCCGGTGAAGCAAAAGAAATGGCCTCAGCAGCAGCAAAAGCAGGGATTGGGCCAATGTCAACCGTGGCCGGATTATTTGCACGTGAAATTGGGAAAGAACTTATTCAAAACTTTCCGCTTAAAGAAATAATTATTGAAAACGGAGGTGATATCTTTGTATTATTGAACAAAGAGCTGGTTCTATCCGTTTTTGCTGGTAATTCGCCTCTTTCGGGAAGAATTGGACTTGTTATTCCTGAGCAAACAGGTGAATTTGGTATTTGCACTTCAGCCGGAACTGTTGGGCCTTCATTAAGCTACGGCAAAGCTGACGCAGTAGTTGTTATGTGCAAAGATGTTCTCCTGGCCGATGCATTTGCCACTGCTTTTGGGAACAAGGTAAAATCGCCCGATGATGTAGAAAAAGTAATTAACAGTTCCGAAAAATATCCCGAAATAATTTCCATGCTTATCATTTGCGAAGATAAAATTGGAATACGTGGAGATTTTGAAATAAGATTATTGAAATAAAGGAATTAAAACAAAAAAATGACAATAAAAAACATACAAAAAGAGCTGGAAACACGTGTTTTGGTAATGGATGGAGCAACCGGTTCGCTTTTGCAGGAATATAAATTAACAGAAGAAGATTACAGGGGTGAACTGCTAAAAGATTTCGGGTTCGATCAAAAAGGGAATAACGATATTCTGGCACTCACAAAACCTGAGATTGTAGATGAAATACATTCGCGTTACCTGGATGCCGGAGCGGATATCATATTAACAAATACCTTTAATGCAACCCGAATTTCGCAAGCAGATTATCATACGGAAAAATATGTGTATGATATTAACAAAATGTCGGCAGAGATTGCTAAAAAAGCAGCCGACCGATTTACTGCGAAAGACCCTTCGAAACCGCGTTTTGTAGCGGGCTCACTGGGACCAACAAATAAAACACTTTCGCTTTCTCCGGATGTAAACGATCCGGGATACCGGGCAGTTACCTTTGATGACGTTAAAAACGCCTATCGGGAACAGTTGGATGGCTTGCTGGATGGAGGGATCGATTTAATTCTTATTGAAACCGTTTTTGATACTCTTAATGCCAAAGCTGCTATCTTTGCGGTTGAAGAGGCGTTGGAAGCCCGCAATATAAAACTTCCGCTAATGGTTTCCGGAACAATTACCGATGCCAGCGGACGTACACTTTCCGGGCAAACACTCGAAGCATTCTTAAATTCAATATCTCATGTTGATTTGTTAAGTGTTGGACTAAACTGTTCATTGGGAGCCACCGACTTGCGTCCTTATGTAAAAGAACTTTCCAACAAAGCGCCATTTCATATCAGTGCGCATCCTAACGCAGGACTTCCAAATCAGTTTGGTGGCTACGACGAAACGCCGGAAATTATGGCCGGCTACATCAAAGATTATCTCGATAACAGTTTTGTGAATATTATTGGAGGCTGCTGCGGAACAACTCCCGAGCATATCCATGAGTTTGCAAAAATTGCTAAAAATGCCAAACCACATATAATACACCACGCCGACAGCTACATGAAGTTAAGCGGGCTGGAACCGGTTACCTTAACCGAAAACACCAATTTTGTAAATATCGGCGAACGTTGTAATGTAGCAGGGTCGAAAAAGTTTGCCCGTTTAATTAGTGAAAAAAAATACGAAGAAGCGCTTTCCGTAGCAAGAGCACAAGTAGAGAGCGGGGCACAGGTTATTGATGTAAACTTTGATGATGCCATGCTCGATGCAGAAAAAGAAATGGTTACCTTTCTTAACTTGTTGATGGCTGAACCTGATATTGCAAAACTCCCCGTAATGATCGATTCTTCAAAATGGAAAGTAATTGAAGCCGGGTTAAAATGTTTGCAGGGAAAGGCCATCGTTAATTCCATCAGCTTGAAAGAAGGCGAAGAAAATTTTATTCAACAGGCGAAAACGATAAAAAGATATGGCGCTGCGGTAATTGTTATGGCTTTCGACGAAAAAGGACAAGCAGATAATCTTGAACGCCGCATTGAAATCTGCACTCGCGCATACAAGATTCTAACTGAAAAGGTACATTTCCTTCCACAAGATATTATTTTCGACACCAACATTTTAACTATCGGTACCGGGATTGAGGAACACAATAATTATGCGGTTGATTTTATTGAATCAGTAAAATGGGTCAAAAAAAATCTGCCATATGCAAAAACCAGTGGGGGCATCAGTAATGTTTCTTTCTCATTCCGTGGGAATAACATTGTTCGCGAAGCAATGCATTCCGTATTTCTCTTCCATGCCATAAAAGCCGGGCTTGATATGGGAATTGTAAACCCTGGAATGCTACAGATTTACGATGAAATTCCCAAAGACCTCCTTGAAAAAATAGAAGATTTGGTACTAAATCGCAGGCCGGATGCAACAGAGAAATTGCTTGAGTTTGCTGAAAACCTGAAATCGGATGGGAAAAAAGAAATAAAAAAAGACGAATGGCGTGAGTTGCCTTTGGAAAAAAGAATTGCACATTCGCTGGTAAAAGGAATTCCCGAATTTGTTGATGAAGACATGGCTGAAGCAGTAAAAATATACCAGCCGGCGCTGAATGTTATCGAAGGTCCGTTAATGGACGGAATGAATATTGTTGGAGATTTGTTTGGAGCGGGAAAAATGTTTTTGCCGCAGGTAATAAAGTCTGCCCGCGTAATGAAAAAGGCGGTGGCTTACCTGCTCCCATATATTGAAGCCGATAAAGCAAAACTAAAAACCACCGACAACAGAAAAAAAGTGTTGATGGCAACTGTAAAAGGTGATGTTCATGATATCGGGAAAAATATTGTAGGAGTAGTTCTGGGCTGTAATAATTACGATATTATTGATCTGGGAGTTATGGTTCCCACCGAAAAGATTCTCGATACTGCCATCAAAGAAAAAGTGGATGTAATCGGGTTAAGCGGATTGATTACACCATCCCTTGAAATTATGGTAGATATTGCCAAAGAAATGGAAAATCGCAAAATGGATATCCCGGTTCTCATTGGAGGTGCAACCACTTCTAAAATTCACACAGCGGTTAAAATTGAACCCAACTATTCGCATCCCGTAATTCATGTGAAAGATGCATCGCTGGCTGTTAACGTGGTTTCAAATTTAATTGCAAAAAACAAAAATTATATCAACTCGGTAAAAGAAGACTACACACAGATTCGTGAATTCCAGGGACAGCGAAAAGCCAAAGAATATCTAACTCTGAACGAGGCCAGAAAAAACAAATACAAAATAAACTGGGAAACAACACCTATATACAAACCCAACTTCACTGGAGTTAAACAGCTCATTGATTATCCGTTAGCAGAGTTACGAAAATATATAGACTGGACCTTCTTTTTCCTGACCTGGGGATTAAAAGGCCATTATCCGGCTATTTTAGACGATGAGAAACAAGGAGAAACGGCAAAAAAACTATTTGCCGAAGCCAACGAGTTTCTGGATGAAATTATAGAAAAGAAAATGCTTCAGGCAAATGCAGTATTTGGAATCTGGCCTGCGAATACTGATACAGATGACGTTATTCTGTATAACGATGAAACAAGGGAAAAAGAAATCGGAAGGTTTTATCATTTCCGCCAACAGGAAAAAAAGAAAGCCGGACTGGCAAATTTCTGCCTCTCTGACTTTGTTGCGCCCCTCGATTCTGGCAAAATAGATTATTGCGGAGGTTTTGCAACTACTGCAGGAATCGGTATAGAAAAATGGAAAGAACAATACATCAAAAATAACGACGATTACCATGCAATTATGCTTGAGGCTATTGCCGACCGTTTGAGTGAAGCTTTCGCAGAGAAACTGCACGAATTAGTGCGAAAAGAATACTGGGGATATGTTCCCGAAGAAAACCTGTCGCTTGATGATTTATTAAAAGTAAAATACCAGGGAATTCGTCCGGCATTGGGTTACCCGGCATGCCCGGAACATTCTGAAAAAGAAAACCTTTTTAATCTTTTAAAAGCGCAGGAAGTTGGTATTACTTTAACTGAACACTTTGCAATGTATCCCAATGCATCGGTTTCAGGCGAATTTTTCGTTCATCCTGAGTCACGGTACTTTAGCTTGGAAAAAGTTGGAAAAGATCAAATAGAAGATTATGCTCGCAGAAGAAATCAAACGGTTGAGTTTATTGAAAAATTTCTTCCAACCAATTTAAATTATAAATAACCTTTACAAGTTATGAATTGAAAATAACTAAATGTTTATACAACAGTTTATTTTTGTTTATTAAAAATAAAATTAGAAATGAAAGTAATCGACATAATCAGCAACGCTAAAAAAACCGTTTTTTCTTTTGAACTTCTACCTCCGTTAAAAGGGAATGACACGAGTAAGTTATACCGTACAATTGAAGGGTTAACTGAATTTGATCCAAAGTACATTAATCTCACCACACATCGTGATGAGATTGAGTTCAAAGAAATGGAAGACGGATCAATTATTAAAAGAACAGTACGGAAACGCCCCGGCACTGTTGCTATTGCAGCAGCCATACAACACAAGTACGATATTCCGGTTGTGCCGCATATTTTGTGTGGCGGATTTACCAAAAGTGAAACCGAGCATGTTTTAATCGACCTTAATTTTTTAGGCATAAAAAATGTACTTGCTTTGCGTGGTGACGGAGTAAAAAACCAACACGTTTTTAAGCCGGAAACAAACGGCCATTCGAATGCAGTGCAGTTAGTAGAACAAATCAAAGATTTAAAAGAAGGGAAATACCTCGAAGAAGATCTAAAAAACAGCACGTCTCTCGATTTTTGTATTGGTGTTGCCGGTTACCCTGAGAAACATTTTGAATGCCCCAATATGGAACTTGATCTTAGCAACCTAAAACAAAAAGTTGATGCGGGTGCTGATTATATTGTAACACAAATGTTTTTCGATAATAAAGTTTATTATGATTTTGTAAAAAAATGCCGGGAAATAGGAATAACAGTTCCAATTATTCCGGGAATTAAACCCATTAATTTAAAAAACCAACTCACCGTTCTGCCCAAAATATTTAGTATCGATTTGCCTGCAGAGTTAGCCAAAGAGCTTTCAAAATGTAAAAATAACGAGGAAGCCGGCAAAGTGGGAACAGAATGGGCGATTTATCAATCAAAAGATTTAGTTGCTAACAACGCGCCGTCGTTGCATATTTACACTTACGGTATTTCCGATAATGTAACAGAAATTGTAAAAGCAGTATTTTAGTAATAAAAAAATGTCATTCCTGAAAATACAAGAATGACATTTTTCTTTTCTATTTCGCTGTCGTCAGCCTTCAATAGTAACTTCCAGATCTGTTTGTTTATTTAGTTCATCATTCTCCTTCTGGTTATTTAATTTCAGCGAATAAATCATTGCTTCTACCTGACGAACAAAATTCCGCTTATCTTTGCTGGGAGCATAAACGTAACCAAAAGCAACCAGTACCCTTTGTTTTTCAGCATCGAGTTCGGCAATTGACACATACGGCCCACCCATAAAGTCATTTTCAACTCTCCAGAGCCCACGCATTTCAGTCGCATAATTTCCATTATGTTTAAATACATTCGTCACTGGGTCAATTCTTTTTTGAGTACTCATGTAACTTCCATCTGTTGGCCCCGGAACATGTGCTTTTAACAAACTGTCTCTTATTCGTATCTGGTAATTGTCAGAAAAAGCACTGTCGGAAACATAAGGATATGAATAAAATATAATTCCTTGAGAAATTTCTGGTGTTTCATATTTATACCAGATAAAATCTTTTGCCTCTTTTGCAATCTGAAATCCTGGCGGAACCTTCATGGTTACACCAAACTCATTTTCAAGAACGTTGTAAACTCCTTTTTCATAGTACTTAGTATAGTTCATTGTTAGTCGCTCTTTTTCTGCTGAAATAAAGTAAGACATAATTTTGTCCTTGTTTTCGTTAAAAAGAGCTACAAATTTATCGGGTGTTTTAGCCTGTATTTGTACTGTTGCCTGCGGATAAGCCCAAACATCATCGGTAAATGTTACACCTTCCTTTTCAACGTCAGGAGAAATACTGGTTTGAATGATATTTCGTGTACTTTTAAAGATGGTTTTAAAAGCAGCGTGCGGAATATCAATTAAATCAAAAATAGGTTCGTCCTGAGGTAAGGCTAACTGAGGCTGTGCCAAGGTTTCCCTCATTACTTTCCCCGGTTCGCTATTCCATGCTTTTTCCGAAATGACGATGATCATCTCACCAGCTTTCCCGGTAATGTTTTTATGCATTCCTGTGCCGTTGTCAGAACAAGAAAAAAGCCCGGTTAAAAAGACGGACAAAAGTACCAAGGTATAAATCTTTAGTTTCATTTTTTTCAGCTTTAGGATTTTCATAAAAATACGTACAAAAACCTTACCATTTAAATACAAAAAATCCCGTACCTGTACCATCAGAAACGGGATTTTCTTATTAAGAGCGAAATAATATTTAACCTTCAACTTTTTCCGGGTCCGATTTCTTTGTATCCTCGTCGTCCTCTTTTGTAGCGTTCTTAAATTCTTTCATCCCTTTCCCCAATCCTTTCATTAATTCCGGAATTTTACGTCCGCCAAAAAGTAAAAGAACAATAATTAAAATGATAATTATTTCCTGAGGTCCTATAAATCCTGCTATTACAAATAAATTCATGATACTCTTTGTTATTGGTTCGTTACAAAAATAGAATTTTTTTGATTAAAATGTTCCGTTTATCATTTTTATTATATCATTGGCATTCGCATATAAAACTAACCCCAAAAGTATAACCATACCAACAATTTGTGCGTATTCAAGAAACTTTTCCCCTGGCTTTTTCCCTGATACCATTTCAAAAATAAGAAACATAACATGCCCGCCGTCCAAAGCAGGGATGGGCAGTAAATTCATTATGGCTAAAATGATGGAAATAAAAGCCGTCATATTCCAGAAAGAAAACCAATCCCAGGATGATGGGAAAATATTTCCGATAGTGGCAAAACCACCGAGCGATTCATAAGCTTTGGTTTCAGGTCTAAAAAATAACTTGAATTGTTTCAGATAATCGCCTGTCGTTTCCACCCCTCTTTTAATCCCTGCCGGAAATGATTCAAAGAATCCGTATTTTTTTGTATTAAACTCAAATACATCAGAATGGATAAGAGAAAGATTGAAGCCAACCTGCCCTTTATCTGTAACTGACACTTCCTTTGTGATTTTTTGCCCGTCACGTATAAGTTCCAATTCAATCGTCTCCCCTTTCTTTGTTTGAAGGTAGCTGGTAAATTCATCATAAAATCCAAAAGTCTTTCCATCAACGCTGACTACCTCATCATTTTCAAGAATACCAGCCTTTTCTGCCGGCATTTCCTTTTCAATTCTTCTGACCCTAAAATCAAAAGGCAACCTTGCGTCAAAAACATCCTTACTTTTTAGAAGAAGCGCCAAATCGGCATCACTAATTTCAACATCAACACTTTGTCCGTTCCGTTCTACCTGAACAGTTTTGGCTGCATCTAAAACAATAGTGGGAATCACTTTATTAAAATTCTCAACGTGCTGTCCGTCAACTGACAATATTTTGTCTCCATCCTGAAACCCAATTTCTTTTCCTACCTCACTTACAACAATTCCGTATTTTGCATTTGCTGTTGGCAGATATGATTCGCCCCATGCATACAAAACACCTACATAAATAAGAATGGCAAAAACGAAATTCATTAAAACACCGCCAATCATAATAAGTAATCGTTGCCAAGCCGGTTTCGATCGAAACTCATAAGGTTTCGGCGGAAGTTTCATTGCTTCTTTGTCCATGGACTCATCAATCATTCCTGATATTTTCACATACCCTCCCAGCGGAAGCCAGCCAACTCCGTATTCAGTTTCACCTTTTTTTACTTTAAAGAGCGAAAACCACGGATCAAAAAACAAATAAAATTTTTCGACCCTGGTTTTAAACAACCGGGCAAACATAAAATGTCCAAACTCGTGTAAAACAACAAGTATAGAAAGGCTTAATAATAATTGTGCAGTTTTAACTAATATTGCTTCCATTCAAATTTTCTTCTAGTTTTTGTTTTCAGTTAACAACTTGGTTCGTGTTCTTGTTTCATCATTGGTTTGAATTAAGTCTTCAAGTCCGGGTTTTTCAACAAAGCTTACTTTGTCCATTATTTTTTCTATGATTCCCGGCATATCATGAAAGCCAATTCTCTCATTTAAAAACGCTTCAACCACAATTTCATTTGCTGCATTTAAAATACATGGAACATTTCCGCCGCGGTTAAGTGCTTCATACGAAAGTGCAAGGTTACGAAAAATTTTTGTATTTGGCGGCTCAAAGTTCAGTGTCGGAAAGTCCAGAAAACTAAACCTCGGAAAATTATTTTTTATTCTATACGGGAATCCTAAAGCATATTGAATGGGCAACTTCATGTCAGGTAGTCCTATTTGTGCTTTTACGGAACCATCTTCAAACTGAACAAGAGAATGAATAATAGATTGCGGATGAACAATTACATCTATTTTTGATGCCGGCAAACCAAATAACCAATGAGCCTCAATCATCTCAAAGCCTTTGTTCATAAGCGTTGCCGAATCTATTGTGATTTTTGCCCCCATATTCCAATTGGGATGATTAAGTGCGTGTTTTACCGTAACCTTCTGCAGTTCTTCTTCCGTTTTTCCACGAAATGGTCCACCGGAGCAGGTTAATATAATCTTCTCAACCGGATTCATATATTCTCCAACCAAACATTGAAAAATAGCTGAGTGTTCAGAATCTACCGGAACAATATCACATTGGTTTTCTTTCGCAATTCTGGTAATTATTTCACCTGCGACAACCAATGTTTCTTTATTTGCCAGTGCAATATTTTTACCTGCCTTCACAGCATGATACGTAGGAATTAGTCCCGAATATCCAACCATTGCCGTTAAAACCAAATCCACAGTTTCCATTTGTACCACCTGGTTTAATGCCTCGTTACCAGCGAAAACTTTTATTGGCTCATTTTGTAATGCTTCTGAAACAATTTTATATTTCTCCACATTGGCAATCACAACTGCATTGGGTTGAAATTTTTTTGCCTGATGGATTAATAGATCGACATTATTATTTGCAGTTAAGACTTCAACCTCAAATTTATCGTCATTTTTTTCAATAACTTCCAACGATTGTTTTCCGATGGAACCTGTAGAACCAAGAATTGCTATTCTTTTTTTCATTCTAAAAATCAATGTATTGTTCGGGGTTTAAAGGTTTTCCTTCGTACCAGAGTTCAAAATGGAGATGAGGGCCTGATGTGAGCTCACCTGTGTTTCCTACTATTGCGATGGCTTCACCGGCGTTAACCCGGTCGCCGGTTTTCTTTAAAAGTTCAGCGTTATGTTTATATACCGAAATTAAATTTGTTTCGTGTTGAATATACATTACATACCCGGTTTCGAGTGTCCATCCGGCGAAAATCACAGTTCCGTTCAACACTGAAGAAATTCGTGCATTAGGGCCGCTCACCAAATCAATACCAAAATGATCGGCACCTGCATCAAAATGATTGCTCACCACTCCATCCAATGGAACAAAAAAATGAATCTGACTTAGTCCCGGATTTCGGTTATTATTATTTTGCATTGACAAACTCAGTTGTTCAGCAAGAAGTTTATCCTGAAAAACAGAATCATGGTTGTATTCCTGAAATTCTATTTCGTTAGGTTCTACTTCCGATTCAACAACTAAATTATCTTCCGGAGCTTCACCGGAAACAATCGCCTGAATTCCACGAAAAAAATCATCGCGTTTTTTAAGCTCGGCTTGCAACGAATCCACTTGCAAAGCCGTATGAACCAGCATCTGTCTGTATTCTGCCTTCGGATATCCGGGAATGTATTCTCTTAATCCGGTTGTTGCAATCAGTAATATCACAAGCACAACAATTATTGCCGAAAGCAAACTGGTGATTGTAAATACTTTTAACCGGGAAAGTTTCATGCTCCAAACCGACTGAAAAGTAGTATCGTTGTAGATAATCAACGGTACTGGTCTCGTATTTTCTTTATAAATTTCTTCTCTTTTTTATTTTGTTTCTCCACCATTTCGATTTTGGAGCTACAAATTTAGAAAGAATTGATAAACAATTCCTTGGTTTTTGTTTTTTTAACGAACCAATTCTTATGCGTAACTATTGCATAAATGCTGAGGTATATTTATTCTGTAAAACATTCAAAACAAATTCTATTCATTGAATCAGATTTTTAAATTCGCAGTTGTAATTATTTACAATTAGACATACCAATTATCTACCAAACCAGGTATCATGAGAAATAAAAATATTTTCAGCCGTCCGGCAGGGTGGCTTATTTTGGGTATTCTTGCCCTTATTTCTGTTTTCTATGTTTACTTCAATTTTGAGAAAGCCAACAGTCTAATTAACATCGACATCCGCATGAACAGAGAGGCAGCTTTAAAAAAAGCCGCCAGTTTAGCAAATGAATTTGAGATTGGGCCGCAGGAATTTAAACAAACTGCAGCATTTAGGAATGATGACCAGTTTCAAAATTTTGTCGAACTTGAATGTGGAGGAATCGATACGTTTACAAATATTATCTCCGAAGGATATTATTATTCCTATAATTGGACAGTTCGGCATTTTAAGGAACAAGATGCAAACGAAGTAACTTTCTGGTTTAAACCCGATGGGGAAATTTATGGCTTTAATGAAAAGATACCGGAAACAAAAGAGGGAGCTGCACTGGAACAAGATGAGGCACTCCGGATAGCAGAACACAATGCCATTTATAACTGGAACATAGACTTAACACCCTACAGGCTGGTTGAAAAATCGAAAAAAGAACAAATCAGTGGAAGAATAGATCACACCTTTGTTTATGAACGAACCGATAAATCCATTGGAGAAGGAAAATTCCGGCTAACTCTGGTTGTAAGCGGAGATAAACTGACTACTGTTTTCCACCATGTAAAAATCCCCGAGGATTTTAACCGACGTTATACAGAAATGCGTTCAGCAAACAATACAATCCAAACAATTTCTTCTGCCGTAATTGTATTAATCTACGGCGTATTCGGAGTTATTTTTGGTATTTTTATTTTAATGCGAAAACGTCGGTTGGTATGGAGGCCAGCGTTGCTCTGGGGATTAGGAATTGCTTTTGCTTCTGCCTTTTTACTTACCATAAACAGTTTGCCATTTTCGTGGTTTTCTTACGACACCTCATCATCAGAAACCAACTTTCTGGTACGGCAACTTTTAGGCGGATTATTAAGTGCACTGGGCTTGGGTTCTATTATCGCCATTTCGTTTATGGCTGCCGAAGGATTGGGACGGATGGCGTTCCCGGAACATATTCAGTGGTGGAAAATCTGGTCGAAAAATTCAGGAGGAAGTTTAACTGTTCTCGGACAAACTATTGGCGGCTATCTTTTTGCAGTTATTATTCTGGCATTCGATGTTCTTTTTTATGTAACAACCACCACACATTTGGGCTGGTGGAGCCCTGCCGGAACGTTATCCGACCCCAATATTTTAGCTACTCACCTTCCGTGGCTCGATTCAATTGCCACTTCACTTCAAGCCGGTTTTTGGGAGGAATCGCTTTTCAGAGCCGTCCCAATTGCAGGAATTTTTATTCTGACCAAAGGGAAAAAATCAAGAAACCTCTGGATTATTTTTGTGCTTGTTTTACAAACACTCATATTTGGGGCTGCTCATGCCAATTATGCACAACAACCCTCTTACGCGCGGGTTCTGGAAATGGTTGTTCCTTTTACAATAATGGGAATTATTTACATTTATTTTGGAATCCTTCCGGGAGTAATTGCTCATTATTCTGTTGATGTATTCTGGATTAGCCTGCCACTTTGGGTTTCGACTACCAATGGAATCTGGCTCGACAGAGTTCTGGTTCTTTTATTCCTTTTGATGCCCCTTCTTATTGTACTTTTTATCCGTTTAAGAAATAAAAAGTGGACAAAAATTCCGGTAAAAGAAAAAAATGGAGAATGGGAAGAGACGACGCTTGACGAACAAAATAATAATGAAATCCCCGCCGCCGAAACGATTGAAATAAAAAAACTAAATGTAGAAAAATGGGCTTTATTTCTCGGCCTTGCCGGATTAATTGCATGGGCTGTAGTCAAACCTTTTAAAACAGATGCCCCAATTTTAGCACTCAATAAAAAGGATGCAATTAAAACTGCAAAATTAGAATTAAATACCCGTTATAACATAGATTTTGAAGACTGGACTATTCTAACTTCGATTTCGGACAAGGTTGACATCCGTGATATTTTTGCCTGGCAAGTTGGGGGGGATTCTATTTATCATCAACTTTTAAACACCTACCTTGCTCCGCCACATTGGCAAATCAGGCTGGTAAAAACAGAAGGAAAAGCTGAAGAAAAAACGGAAGAGTTCTCAGTACAAGTGGGCAACAGCAATACTATTCTTGCCGTCTCGCACGTACTCCCCGAAAAAACAAAAGGGAGAAACCTTTCACAGCAGGAAGCCCGGTCAATTGTGGATTCGGTTCTTTCCACTGATTTTGCTCTGAAAACAAAACAACTAAAAGAAATTTCAGTTACACCTGAAAAACAGGAAAACCGCACCGACTGGGAATTTATTTATGCCGATACAACTAATTTTCCACTCACTCAGGGGCAAGGAAGATACCGGATTAATATTGCAGGCGACGAAGTTACCAGTGCTTACTCTCTTATTTATGTTCCAGAAGAATGGATTCGCAATTACAATGAAGACACAAACCAAAAATCAGTTATAAAAGCCATTTCAACCATTCTGATTATAGGAACAATTTTAATGGGACTGGTACTGGCAATTATTCGGTGGACTCGTAAAAAATTCAACATTAAAATCTTTATAAAACTGATTGTTCTTTTTGCAATTCTATATTTTCTCGAAAACTGGCTATCATGGCCAAATGCAATGTCTGATTATTCCACTCAAATACCCATGTCTAATTTTATAACTACACTTTTAATTGGTGCTATAGTCTCGGGAATTTTCTTTAGTTTATTTTACAGCATTTTTATTGCCGCTACTCCCGGTTGGATGCCGGTTAGGAAACAATTGTCTAACAAAAATTATATCTATGCCATTGGCCTAGGTTTTTTTGCAACCGGAGCATTTGCAGTAATTCAAAATTCATTGCCCAAAACGGAACCATTGTGGATGAGCCTCGATTTTTTTAACGGAAAACTTCCTGCTGTTTTGCTGGCTGTTTCCAATATTTCAAATGTTTTTTTACCCCCGGCATTTGCTTTTGTTTTGTTTTTTGGAATTCATGTTTACACCCGAAGCTGGACAGCGAGAAAATGGATCGGAATTCTGTTTTTATTTCTTGCGGGGTTCGCATTAAATGGAATTAATTTTGAGAGCACTTCTGTTTTTATAATCACAAGCATTTTGACTTCCATTCTGATTGGAACGATTTACTTCTTTTTTATTCGTTTTCATTTTGAGTGGATTCCGTTGGTTTTTGGAATGATACCGATATTCAGAATGATTAGGGAAATAATTATAGCAAAAAACTCCTTGGTAACATTCGGTGCTGTTCTAATGATTGTAATGTCAGTTCTGTTGCTTATCTGGTGGACTTTTGCAATTGTTAATCAAAGTGAAAAACGATAATTGTCACAAATTATGTGACTCGAAAAACTATATTTGCAAATTCTAAAGAAAAAAGTTACAATGAGAAAAATTACACTATTACTGCTGATTTCAGTACTTATTTATGGTTCGGCAGTGGCCGACGAGGGGATGTGGCTACCTTCCCTTATTTATAAATTAAACATTAAACAAATGCAGCAAATGGGATTCGAGCTCAATGCCGATGACATTTACAGCATTAATCATTCCAGCCTGAAAGATGCAGTAGTTGCGCTCGATCACGGTTCATGTACAGCAGAACTGGTTTCAGAAGATGGATTATTACTTACCAATCACCATTGTGGTTTTGGTGAAATACAAAGTCATTCAAGTGTTGAACACGACTATCTGCAAAACGGCTTCTGGGCTATGTCGAGAGACGAAGAACTTCCTAATCCGGGGAAATCAGTATCCTTCCTGATAAATGTTGAAGATGTTACTGACAAAGTTTTGGCTGATGTTACTGACGATATGAACGAAGAAGCCCGGGCTGGAAAAATTGATGAAGTATCTGCTCAATTGGAAAAAGAAGCGAAAGGTGATACTCATTATGAAACCTATGTACGGAATTTCTTTAACGACAATAAATACTATCTTTTTGTTATGGAAACGTTCAAGGATGTTCGGTTGGTTGGTGCCCCTCCTCAAGCCATGGGTAAATTTGGCGGCGACACCGATAACTGGATGTGGCCCCGTCATACCAATGATTTTAGCATGTTCCGCGTGTATTGTGCGCCTGATGGAACCCCGGCTGAATATTCTGAAGACAATATTCCTTACCATCCCAAATATTATTTCCCAATCTCTTTAAAAGGTGTTGATGAAGGAGATTTTGCCATGGTAATGGGGTATCCGGGAACCACCAACCGTTACAAAACTTCATATGGGGTGAATTATACGATGGATGTTACCAACCCTGTTCGTATTGAAGTACGTGAAAAGAAACTCGAAATTATGGGCGATTACATGAAGACCAGCCAGAAAGCTCGTATTCAGTACGCTTCAAAATATGCAAGTAGTTCGAACTACTATAAATACAGCATCGGACAAAACAAAGGATTGGATAATTTGAACGTAATTGCCAAGAAAAAAATGCTTGAAGATAAATTCTCTGAGTGGGTAAATGCAACCAGCGAAAGAAAAGAAAAATACGGAGAAGCGTTAAATTACATCAAAGATTCTTATGCCGATGATGAAGCATATAAAGCCCAGGAATACATTTCGGAGGCTCTTCTTCGCGGACCTGAAATTTTCATGTTTGCAATTCGTTTCCGCCCAATGATGGATTTACTGGAAAAACCGGAAGAAAATAAAGAACGAATTGAGAGAGTAACAGCAGCAATGCAGGAGTCACTGGATTCATACTTTAAAGATTATAATGCTGAAACTGATAAAAATATTACAGGAGCACTATTAGAACTGTATGCTAAAAACAATGCAGCCAGATTCCAGCCTGAATTTTTTGCTGATATTCAAAAACAATATAAAGGTGATTTTTCAAAATATGCCGAAAAAATGTTTAGTAAAACAGTATTCGCCGACAAAGAAAAACTAACCGAATTTTTAAACAATCCCACCACAAAAGAATTAGAGAAAGACATGGTTTTCCAGGCCGCTTCCGACATATTTAAAAAGTACCGCGAGATAAGTGAGTTGGCCTCGCAAGGAAACGAAGAGTTGCTAAAAGGCAGGAGGCTCTTTGTCGCCGGATTAATGGAAATGCAGACAGACAAAACATTCTATCCTGATGCCAATTCGACCATGCGTTTGACCTATGGAAAAGTTTTGGAATATGAACCTCGCGACGGAGTTATTTACAAATACTATACAACCACCGATGGTTATTTGGAAAAAGAAATCCCGGGAGATGCTGAATTTGATGTCCCTGCAAAAATGAAAGAAATGCTGCTGGACAAAGATTTTGGCCGTTATGCCGACAAAGATGGAAAATTACATGCCTGCTTTATTTCAAACAACGACATTACCGGCGGAAATTCCGGAAGTCCGGTTATTAACGGAAAAGGAGAACTGATTGGAATTGCCTTCGACGGAAACTGGGAAGCGATGAGTGGCGACATTGCTTTTGAACCTGAAATTCAACGTTGTATCTGCGTTGATATCCGATTTGTATTATGGGTAATTGATAAATACGCTGGTGCAAGCCATCTGATTGATGAAATGAAAATCATTCAATAAGGTTCAACGAACACAATATAACCTCGCCGTTTGGCGGGGTTTTTTATTTTAGTTACCTACTCCCTCGGTTTGTTTTTCTAACTTTTTACGCACTACTTTGCACTAAAATCTCACTATAAAATATGGCCGGACCAAAAATAACGATATACACTGATGGTGCTGCTCGGGGAAACCCAGGCCCCGGAGGCTACGGAATTGTATTAATTTCGGGGCAACACCGGAAAGAACTCTCACAGGGATACAAAAAAACAACCAACAACCGTATGGAACTACTGGCCGTAATTACTGCCCTCGAAGCATTAAAAGTTCAGGGAAGTGATGTGACCATTTACACCGACTCAAAATATGTAGCGGATGCCGTTGAAAAAGGATGGGTGTTCAACTGGGTAAAAAAACGATTTAAAGGCAAAAAAAATCCCGACCTGTGGATGCGTTTCCTGGAAGTTTATAAAAAGCACACCGTTAAATTTGTATGGGTAAAAGGCCACGCCAATAATCCGTTAAACGAACGTTGCGACGAGCTTGCCGTGGAAGCATCCATGCAGCCTAATCTATTGGAAGATACTGGTTACCAGCCGGAATCGTAATTACCCGTATAAATAAAACCGCCGATTAACATATCTTTTTGTATTTTCACGCTAAACTTGAAACCTGATACCAATGAAAAGCCTTAGCTTTCTGCTCATCGTTGTTTTATTTGCTGCATGCGGAAATCCTAAATCTGTTTCCGTCCAAAGTCCCGATGGAAAAATAAAAGTTGACTTTTGGATTGATGAAATATCAGATAATCATTACTCGGTAAGTTATGAAGGAGAGACCATTGTTTTGCCTTCATTTATTGGATACCAATTGGAAGATGGATCGAGAATTGGTGCCAACGTGAAAATTGTTTCGTTTTCGGAAATGGAAGTCAACCAAAGCTGGAAAACGGTTTATGGCGAACTTGCCGAAGTCCCTGATGTATATAATCAAACCATTATCCGTTTAAAAGAAGCTACTGAACCAGGCAGAGAGTTTGAAATTACGTTTAGGATATACAACGAAGGAGTGGCTTTTAATACAACCTTCCTTTCAGTGGAAAATACCAAACAGTTGACCATTCAAAAGGAACTCACAGAATTTACTTTTAATGAAGATTACGATTGCTGGGGGTCAGACCGGGCGCAATCTGAATACCGGAAAGTTCCTGTAAATTCGGTAACGGAACCAGCAGAACGCCCGCTGCTTGTTGAAGCCGGAAATAAATATCTTGCCGTTGGAGAAGCTAAATTGATTGATTTCTCCCGAATGAAACTACAAGCCGGAGAGAAACAAAATTCGCTGGTTGCTACTCTCCACGATGCTCCAATTGTAAAACTCCCCTACACTACTCCGTGGCGAACTATAATGATTGGCGACTCTGCTGGCGAATTGCTTGAGAACAATTACTTCCTGCAAAACCTCAATGATCCTTGCGCGCTCGATGATGTGTCGTGGATAAAACCGGGAAAAGTAATTCGCGAAGTGACACTTACCACACGTGGCGGAATTGCCTGTGTTGATTTTGCAGCGGCAAACGGACTGCAATACATAGAGTTTGACGCCGGATGGTATGGCAACGAATACGAAGAAACATCGGATGCGACCACCATTACCGTAGATCCCAAACGTTCGCCAGGGCCGCTGGATTTGCAAAAAGTAATCGACTACGGGAAAAGCAAAGGTATTGGTGTTATTTTATATGTAAACCGCCGTGCTTTGGAAAAACAAATTGACGAAATTTTACCGCTGTATAAATCGTGGGGAATAAAAGGTGTTAAATATGGTTTTGTTCAGGTGGGTTCGCAGGAATGGACCACCTGGTTACACGAAGCGGTGAAAAAAGCGGCAGAGTATCAGTTAATGGTAGATATTCATGATGAATACCGGCCTACTGGTTTTTCGCGTACGTACCCAAATTTAATGACACAGGAAGGAATTCGCGGCGATGAAGAAAGCCCAACGAACAAGCATACTTTAATCACACTGTTTGCCCGGATGCTGGCTGGTGCTGCCGATAATACCATTTGCTATTTTGCACCCCGCGTTACCGAAACCATGGGCGGACATGTTTCGCAACTGGCCAAAGCGGTTATGATGTATAGTCCGTGGCAATTTTTATACTGGTACGACCGTCCGCCAAATTCTTCAGATGTGATTGGCGGCGTTCCCGGAGCCAAAGATTATATTGAAATAACACCCGAACTGGAATTTTTTAAACAAATGCCAACAGTTTGGAATGAAACCAAAGTACTGGATGGGAAAATCGGAGAGTATGCTACCATTGCCCGAAAATCAGGTGATGATTGGTTTTTAGGTTCATTAACCGGAGAACAGGCACATTCGTTTTCATTCGATCTTACTTTTCTTGATGATAACACCGACTACCAGGCTACTATTTATACATACGATACCCACTCTAAATCAAAAACAAAGGTAAATATTGAAAAACGGGATGTTAACGTAAACTCAAAATTACAATTTAAGATTGAAGCTAACTCTGGCCTGGCCATCCATTTTCAGAAAAAATGAAAAATTTGAGTACCAATACAACTCATCTTAAATTCAATTTCACTGCAAATATTTAAAGATACCAACACCTCAACTATATATCAGGAAAAAAGAAAGGTATAACCGGGCTATTCTTTTTGTATCGGTTGTTTTAATTCTTGCAAACCCTTAATAAATGAAATCAGCCCAACGTCCATATGATCTAAATTACTAAAAACTCTATTCTTAAAATTTAATTTTTCAAGGTTCATTTTTTCGATTTCGGTTGAGATGTCAACAACCGGATTTACCGACCAAGTAGAATCTTCAGTTCCTCCAACACTTAAAAAGATGTTCAAACTTTCTTTATTGTTTTTCAGTTTTTCCGGCAATTGCTTCAAATAAAAATTGTTATACCATAATGTAGGACTTGCTGAAATAAATGATTTAAAGTCATCAGTACTCTTGTCTATTTGGTCTGCCAATGCATAAAGTACAAAATAACCTCCAAAAGAATGCCCAAACAATGTTCTGTCCGTTTTGTCCGTTCTGAATTCTCTATCGATTTTTGGGATCAGTTCATTTGTTATATACTTTTTAAAATTCTGTCCTCCACCAATCGCATCCATTTCATCTGAAGGTATAGATTTTGGATAAAGATAATCTCTAACTCTTAAAGAATCCATTAATTGGAAATTCTTATAACCGATACTCACCAAAATAAAAGGTTCTAAAAGCCCAGTACTTTCATATTGTCGGGCAATCGGTGAAGTAATTGGAAAATAAAAATTTCCGTCCAGTTCGTAAACCGAAGGATAATTTTTGTCCGGGTGCTCATAATATTCATTTGGCAGTTGAACATTAATGTAAAAAGTGTCTTTTACAAACTCGGAATATTGATTAAAGATGGGAGGTTGTGAGTCAACTTCAGTTTTACTCTCTAATTTTGAAGAACAGCCTGTTAAAAACCCTACTATTGTGAGAATTAAGAAATTTCTCAAAGTGCTTTTTTGAATAATTTTCATATACAATATTTTATAGATTTCATTTTTGGTTGATTTTTATTGTCTCACATCGATATTAAAACCTACCCCTAAACTACTATGCTTTTTAAATTGCGCCTGACTGGCACGTTTAATAAGTGTTCCGTTATTTAGCAATCCTAAAGAGAAATATATGGCTTCCTCTTTTTTTACTTCTCCATTATTTTTCACCCATTCCAGTGTAACAAACACATCGTCTTCCAATACAATATCATAAGGTTTTAAATTAACAGAGATCACGCCGGTTCGCTTAGGTTCAATTTCAATAAAAATATTCTTAGCTAAAATATTCTCACCCGGTCTCCCGTCTTTTTCATCATAAAAATTTAACCGGAATACAGATGTGGCACTCAAACGGTTGTATGGAACATTGAACCTAAAACTATCAACATATGCGGGACTTTTATGGACATTGATTTTTATTCCCATCTCCGCCCCCAGTTGATCATAACTAAATCCTGTGCTAATAAATTTTGATGTTGTTTTATTGCCCAATGTTTTCTTTTTGAAACTCTTCCCATAAACAACCACTTCATTTATTGTTTCTGCTTTTTCTTTCAAATAAACCAACACGGCGGAATCACTTTTGGCAATATCGCTTATTAACAATTCTTCAGGGTGATATCCCACCATCGAAATCCGGAGAGTATCATTCAAATAATCTTGTTTCATCTGCAATTCAAATGTTCCTTTTTCATTTGTGATTGTTCCTCTTTCTTTATTAAGAATACCAATATTCACGTATGGTAATGGTTCCCTTGTACTTGCATCCAAAATCTTCCCGTTAATTTTTCTCTCTGAGTTATTGTCTTTTCTTTCTGAATAATTAATCGGGGAGGTTGTGTTATTTTCAGAGTTGACTATTTCTGTCCAGAAATTGTCAAAGTCGCCTTTTCCCAATAAGGTACTATTAAAAAAGCGCACGGTAATATCCTCTAATTCATTATAAATCTGAACTGAACTTTGAGATGCATTCAAAATTGATGGAATACAGAGAAAATCAGAATGGTTACTCCTCAAAAATCGCAGATATCTTTTCTCTGAAGAAAGCAAATTATAATAACTGTATTCTGATGTTGGTGAAAAACCACTTAATTTCCCGTCACTTTCAAGATACAGATACGGTATCGTTTGTGCTTCCGGTTTTAAAAGATTCTGGTTAAGTATCTCTTTAACATGTACGTCGTTGAGCTGTCCATCTTCATCATAATCCGTAGGATCACCAAAATAGGAAATCTCTGAGCCATCAAAGGAAACAAATGATTTTATCTCAGGATTCCGGGCAGCCAACACTGCCGCACTCATTCCACCCCAGCTATAGCCCAAAACACCAATTTGGTCAAAGTCAGGATGTAGAGAAAACGTCTTACTATTTCTTAAAAATTCCAAAGCAAATTCAGCATCAAAAACCTGCTCCAACATATCGGTCATTTTATTCGACATTTCTCCGGGATATTTTCCAACCGACCAAACAGATAAAACGATAAAGCCTTCCTGTGCCAGGCGCTCCAAAATTTTGTAGTTTTCAAAGCCCATACCGTTCATCCCGGCCATATAAATAATAACCGGCAATTTTTTTGAATTTACAGGATTTAGTTCCCAAAAACTGTAGGTTTGAATATTCAGTAGTTTCTGTGGGTTTGGATCAAGCCCCAGTTCAGCCATAAAAAATGTAGCCAGTTCTTCGCTAAAACCTTCGTAATTTGTATCTCCATATGCTGAAGCGCGCTGTTCAAACAGTTTAAAAATATCGCCAAACAACAAATGACTTTGTCCTTTGTCTTCCGAAGGATACCAAACATCAATCTCCACCGGGCGGAAATGTAAACTATCATGAATATCTGTTTCCGGTTTATATATTCGTGAGGTATCTTTTAAGTTCAAAACTTTAAAACCAGCGTGGTAATGTTCGATTCCCTGACCGCGCGAAAATTGAACCGCTAAAAGAAAAGCGAGTATAATTAGATATTTCTTTTTCACGTTGAGATATAAATTTTTGCCTGTGACTGATTACAAAAGACACATAATAATTACAAACTAATAACACCACTCTGGTGTCGCGTCAATCTTCAAATTTCGGATAAGAATATTAGGTCTGTTTCGACTCCATTCAACATGCCCCTCTGATAGTCAGGCTGAGCGGAGTCGAAGCCTTAACGATTTATCTTACTCTTGATATGACACTTGTCTTTATCCGTTTTGAGAAAAAAAGTGGTGCCTTAAAAAGTTACAGATAAGCGAATTCCCGGATATACATTCTTAAGAAAATCGTTAAAGTAAAGTTCTGGTTTTAAACTGATTGTATCGTTTATCTTCTTTTTTACCGAAACGCGGAAAGTGTTTTCCTTGAAAAAATCGTTATTGCGTTTCACCAGATATCCCACCGAAAAACCGTACCATTTATCTTCCAGCGGAGAATTGGAAAAGTTATGCTCCCATCCAAACGACGCAAAATGATTCAATTCAAAAAACTTGTTATTATTTGAATTTGAGAAATCATACATCATGCTCCATTCTATTGAGTAAATATTTTTTATCATCCCTTTTCGCGCAAATCCTAAGCCCAAACGGAAACTAATATCTGAAACAAAGGTATTTTTCACCCATCCGGAACCAATCCCTCCGGTGAGATACAACATGTCAAGAGATTTATAGGGAGAACTTTGAATATAAACCTCCGGCGTACTTCCACTTATCTCAACACATGCCTGTACTGGTGATTTCCGGTAGCCAGCACCTGCTTTCTCTCTCACTGCATTGGTAGCTTCTTTGGCTTTCACTTTAAAAGTTTCTGAAGAAAAGAAGTTGAGATCACTCAGATTTTCGACAAAAACTTTAACATTAACCTGCCGGGAAATTAAGAAAATACAATACTGTCCAAAATCTTTTTCAAAAATAGTCCCGTCATCAAACACAATAAGACCTTTGGAATTCTCTTCCTCCAACTTCAACTTCAAATCCTGGTAATTACTTGTTAATAGTTTTCCATCTAAATCGTGCAAAGAAATAACCACCTTTTTCCCTTCTTCCGGCGGCGTAATCGACATTTCCTTTAATATTTGCTGCACCTGTTCAATACCCTGCTGAATCTGTTCTTCGCCCGGATTATAGTTAACATAATCAGAGCTGGCGACCTCAATTAGCATTTTATCAAATTTATAACGAATGGTATCGCCTTTAAAGACATCGTCTTTTGCCGCCAGCGATTCAAAAAGAAAAAAGAAAAAAAGGAATGGAATAATTGTTTTAACTGTTTTCATAGCTTACTTTTTAAAAAGTGATTGATTTAAATCGTTTGTTTTTTGAATAAAATTTTTGGGGAATATCTTTAATTCGAGCTCCGGATTCCTTTCCGATGAATTTTGCTGAACCCCCATTTTTACTCTGCCACTTTTTAGTTGAAAAGGAGGTTCTTCACTCTTCACAACCTGGGTTTCCAATTTTTGTCTGAAAGAATCGCGCTCTGCTTTTGCTGCAACCAACTGATTTTGGAGTTGTTCCGACTCTCTGTAATAAAACTGTTCTTGGTTAGCGAGTATGTTTTTAGTTGAATCTTGTAATTGCCTATATTTTTCCTGCCAGTCCGGCTGGTCGCTATTTTTACTAGGCTGAACAAAACGATCACGGTAAATAATTTTCTCCACCACCTGAGGTTTGGGTTCTGTCTCTGTAGGAATCAACAACAATGAATCTACTGTTTGCTGCAACCGCCTGTTTTCCATTTCGACATTCATGATCTGACGATTCTGTTTAGCCCTAAAATTTAAAGTAGCAAAAACGCCAGAGGCAAATAATAACACAGCCAAAACAGCAGCCACTCTCCAACCTGCTGCTACTCCTTTGCGCCGGTGCATTGTGTCTTCAATCCGGTTCCACATGGCTTCTTTCCCAGCAAGAGACATTCCGGCATCCGTTTCTGAAAATGCATTTTTTATTTTATGTTCCAGATTGTCCATAATCGTAATTCAATTTTTTTTGTAATAATTTTCTTGCTTTAAAAAATTGGGAACGCGACGTATTTTCTGAAATGCCCAAAGTTTCTGCAATTTCTTTATGCGCATACCCATCAACAACATACATCAAAAAAACTGTTTTATATCCTTCCGGCAGTTGGTTCACGAGCTCAGTTAACTCTTCATTTCCGGGTTCTTCATGATACAAAGAGCTATAATGTTCTTCGTTGATAGTTTCTAATTTGTAGAGCGTGCTCAACTCTTTTCTGCGATCCATCAGCGTTTGGTTAATTACAATCCGTACTAACCAACCCAATAATGCTTTTTCATTAACAAATTCAAATTCAGACAATTTCCTAAAGACATTTAAAAATGCCTGAAACAAAGCTTCTTCGGCCAACTCCGTCGATACAGCATAACGCTTTGCAACAGCAAATAAACGGTCGGCATACAAATCGAAGAATTGTTTCTGCGCCCGCCGGTCGCCTTTCGAACATTTATGAATTAATTTTTCAAACTCCACTCAATCACTTTGTTTTCAAATTCTTTTCATACTTAAAATGCAGAAAAATACTCAAACGTTGCCTGAGGTAAAAAAAAAGTTGCACCTGAATAAAAATGCAAAGATCACTTAAAATCAATGGCCAGTTGTTCATCCAGCAACCGGAAAGACATTCGGTGGTATTTTGTGGTTCCAAATTCTTTTATTGCGGCCCGATGTTTTTTTGTGGGATAGCCTTTGTTTTTGTGCCAGTCGTAGTTTGGAAATTCCTCGTGAGCCTTTAACATAAAATCATCGCGGTAGGTTTTAGCCAGCACAGAAGCCGCTGCAATAGAATAAAATCGCCCATCGCCTTTAACCATACAGGTAAACGGAATTTTTGTCTGCGGACGAAAGCGATTGCCGTCTATCAGCAAATGCTCCGGGATTGTTTTTAACTGTTGAACCGCCTTGTTCATTGCAACAAATGAGGCATTCAGAATATTGATTTCATCAATTTCGGTGTTGGTAACAAAGGCTACCGCCCATGCCAATGATTCCTTTTCAATAACCGGCCGCAACTGATAGCGTTGCTTTTCCGTTAACTTTTTTGAATCGTTTAGCAGTTCGTTTTTAAAGTCAGGAGGCAAAATAACAGCAGCAGCAAAAACGGGGCCTGCAAGGCAACCACGTCCGGCTTCGTCGCAACCGGCTTCTACAATATTTTCGTTATAACAGGGAAGTAATTTATTAATCTTCATTATGAACTACATTTTTGCTCCCTTTTTGGGAAGTGGGGCTTATTGCAAGGCTCGTTCCACACTCATCCAGAGTAGCCGCGCCGTTTCATCCCAACTAAATTTATTTTTCTGAACCATCCCTCTTTCAATCAAACTTTCGCGAAGCTTTTTATCACCCGCCATTTTTATCATCGCTTCAGTAATTTGCTCTATTTTGCAAGGGTCGGCGTATAAAACTGCACTGCCACCTACTTCCGGAATTGAAGTAGTGTTCGAACAAATCACAGGAACACCGGAACTCATCGCTTCTACAACCGGAATCCCAAATCCTTCAAAATACGGCACAAATGTTAATGCCATGGCTGCGCCAAAAATCCGGTGTAATTCAGCAGTATCAACACGTCCGGTAAAAACTACGTCACTCTTAAACCGCATATTTTCGTACGTCTCAAAAATTTCTCCGGTTTTGTGCATTTCCCCTCCTACAATTACCAGCTTTACATCGTTTTCATCAACACTTTTAAAGGCATCAAAAGCATTTAGCAACCCCGAAACATTTTTTCGTGGATGCAAAGCTCCCACAAACAAAAAATAAGGTTTCCCGTTGGAATACTTTCCACGAACCAGCTCCTGTTCTTCCTGCGATGTTTGGCAAAAGATCTGATTTATTCCGTCGTAAACCACGTCAATTTTATCGTAATCTACTTTAAACGAACGCGTAATATCTTCTTTGGAATAAAAAGAAACGGTTGCAATCCGCTTGGCAATTTTTGCAAACTTCTTAAAATACCTGTTATAATATTTCGCCTTAAACCAGGGCAAATCATCGGGTCTATGAACGAAGTTAATATCGTGAATAACAGCCAACTGAGGCACCTTTGTTCGTAACGACAAATAGCCATCGGGAGACAAGAATAAATCAGCCTTGTATTTTTTCAGCACTTTAGGTATTTGCAATTCAAACCAGATATACCACAGTACCGGATGACGAGTAGGCGGTCCAATTACTACAGGTGTAATATTATCAGCAAAAATATAATCGGAACTATAAGCCCGGTCGAAAATAAAGATAAATTGATGCTCCGGGTGATTGATTGTCATTCTCTTCAGCGTCTCCAGTGTAAACCAACCAATTCCTTCCAGTTTTCCTTTTAGTAGCAAGCGTGTATTTACGGCAATTACCATAAAGTTTCAGTTCTATTTTGGGTAAATGTACAAAGTCTGTTTAAATATTTTTTACTTTTATCCGTTCAAATTACGCGACAAACATGTTAAATACCAGGTTTTGAAACGCAAATTTATTACCAACCTTATATTGCTGATTTTCCTTAATCTCCTCATAAAGCCATTTTGGATTTTTGGAATTGACCGCACGGTACAAAACCTTGTTGGCGACCAAAGTTACGGTTTATATTTTGCGTTATTTAATTTCTCGATGTTGTTGAATATTCTGCTTGATGTCGGAATTACAAATTATAACAACCGGAACATTGCTCAACATAATTATCTTCTGCCAAAACATCTTTCGAATATTGTAGGGCTAAAATTAATGCTCGCTATTGTTTATGCAGTTTTCAGCCTTAGTATCGCCCTGATAATCGGGTATAACAATATTCAATTCCACATTCTTTTCTTCCTTATTTTTAATCAATTTCTCATCTCATTTACCTTGTACCTCCGATCAAATATTAGTGGACTGCATCTTTTTCGAACCGACAGTATAATTTCAGTTCTCGACAGAAGTATTATGATCATCATTTGCAGTGTTTTGCTGTTTAACAATTACTTCCGGAAATTTTTCACAATTGAATGGTTTGTTTATGCACAAACTGTAGCATATCTTTTAACTACAATCATCACGTTTATAGTTGTTCTAACAAAATCCGGTAAAATAAAATTCCGGTTCAATTTCAATTTTTTTATTGTTTTTCTCCGTAGATCGTATCCGTACGCATTATTAATTTTACTGATGTCGTTCTATAACCGGATTGATTCAGTGATGCTTGAACGCCTCCTCCCCGACCCGATTGGAAAAGAACAAGCCGGAATTTATGCGCAGGCATTTCGTTTGCTCGACGCAGTTTCGATGTTTGGCGTTTTATTTGGCGGATTACTACTTCCTATTTTTGCAAAAATGATAAAGCAAAAAGAAGCCGTTGGCCCAATGGTACAACTTTCATACACTCTTTTAATTGTTCCTGCTATAATAATTGCTGTTTCCAGTGCTTACTACAACGAACAAATCATGGATGCTCTTTACCATTCCAATACTCATCATTCCTCAGGGATCCTAGGAATCCTGATGACTGGTTTTATCGGAATTGCCAGCACTTACATCTTTGGAACTTTGCTAACTGCCAACGGAAGTATGAAACAACTAAACATCATGGCGTTTTTTGGTATGATTTTAAATGTTACGCTTAACCTCATTTTAATTCCACGCTATCAAGCCATTGGCTCTGCTTATGCAAGTTTAATTACACAAATTTCTACAGCTATTGCACAAATTATCCTTGCCCTTGTTATTTTTAAAATAAAACCAGATATCCGTTTTATTATACAGTTGGTTCTTTTTATTGGAGTTACTGTTACAGCCGGAACCATTTCAAAAAATTTTGAAAACTGGTTTTACGGATATTTATTTGTCATCTTTGTTCCCTTTATATTTGTTTTTATTCTAAATTTACTGAATTTAAAGGACTTATATAAAATTATCCGTTACGAATAAGATGACGAATCCAACGATTGAAGAACTACAAAACAAAAATAAATATGAATTGGTTGCACAATTGACACACGACCAAATTAAAGAATTTGTAGTTGACCGACTAACCGAAGGTGGTAAGATTGTATGTTTCTACATGCTTTACCAGTTTCTGATGATAATCATTGGAATATTTTTCCTGACCCGTTCAATAGTTCGGGCTTTTCAAAACCATTTCTCTGCATTATACATTTCTCTGGCCACGCTGGTATTTTGCTTTAGTTTTCTAATTATAATTCATGAACTAATCCATTGCATCGCGCTAAGAATTACCGGGGCTGAAAAGATAAAATACGGGGGCTACATCAAGAGATTTATTTTTTACGCTGAAGCAGATCGTCATGTACTAAACCGGAAACAATTTTCTTTTGTCGCACTGGCACCACTTTTAACAATTCAGATTATTTCATTTATTGGAATTACAGTGTCCTTTCAGCAATCATGGATTTATTTCTGGATTATTTTAATGAGCACCCACAGTCTTTTCTGCGCCGGAGATATTGGGTTAATTACACTTTTCTACCGAGAAAAAAATGCTGAGATTTATACATTTGATATAAATAATGAAAAAACAAGCTATTACTACAAAAAAGTCAGAACTACAAATGAAAAAATTACCTAACCTTCATTCAGAATTCGCTTTTCGAGTGTCTTTCTTTCTATTTGAAAGAACGATTTCGCGGAAAATTCGTTATGGAATAAACGGCTTTGGGCAGCAATTTCCGATCAAAATGTGTTGCCAATTTTTCCACAATTTGTTCTGAATTTATTTTTTCCTGTGTTTCTATAATTAGCACCATCTTTTGCCCTAATAGTTCGTCGGGTACCGGTAAAACAGCGCATATCTTTTGCAGAATCTCCTGAAACCGTTTCTCCAACGCTTCGGGTTGTATTTTTATACCACCAGAGTTGATAACGTTATCAAACCTCCCAAGCCATTTGAACTGGTTTGTCGAAGCCATTTCAACACGGTCATTTGTAACTACTCTCCCGGGCAAGTAATTGGTGTCAATTACAAGACAGTCTCTTTCGTCGGTCGATAATTGAACACCGGACAAAGCAAAAAACAAATCTTCTGCATTATTACCGTTCAATTTCTTCAAAGCTACATGAGAGCAGGTTTCCGCCATTCCATAAGTTTCAAAAACCTGTGTTTCCAGTTGCTGTAATTGTGCAAGCAATTCGCTGCCTGTTTCCGCGCCTCCAAGGATCAGCCTTTTCAAATCAGGCCATAAGTTCTGCTCTAACAAATGTGTTGCCTGCATAGGAACCATCGCACAAAAATCAACCGTTCCAACTCCTGTAAAATCAGGTGTTCCCGATGGCGGAATCAATTTCAGGTTTAACTCCGCGAGAAAAGAACGAACAACCATCATTTTTCCGGCTATGTATTGAATTGGCAAACAAAGAACTGCAACGTCCTTTTTTCTTAGTTCAAAAAAATCAATCGTATTTTTTGCGGAAGTCAGCATTGCGGCTTTCAGAAGCTTAATGTTTTTCTTCGCACCTGTTGTTCCTGAGGTCTGCTGTACAACCGAATCAGAATCGTCTAAAAAATCAAGGATAAACTGATATACGCCCAACTTCCAATCTGGCTCATCCCCCGCTTTTATTTCATCATTACAAAACTGTATTAACTCTGCTTTGGGAAAGTATTGATCATCTATTATTAAACCGTTTATTTCGGTATTCATTTATTTAAACAATTTTAAATCCCAGCGTATGTTTGGGTTATAATAAATATTTCCATTGGAAACAACCAGCGGGCTTTGAATATTGTTGGTAAACAATGCCCCGGTTCCCAGCCCCTGAAAATTGGATGTACCTAAAGTTGCTGTCCACTGAGCAATTGCATTTAACCCGATATTTGATTCCAGCGCCGAAGTAATCCACCAGCCAATTCCCCGTTGTTCTGCCAATGAAATCCATTCCTCCGAAGCTTTTATTCCACCTGTCAACGTAGGTTTTAGAATAATATACTGTGGTTTAATTTCATCAAGAAGCCGCTCCTTTTCTTCGGGATTATTAATTCCAATCAATTCTTCATCGAGCGCAACCGGAAATGGAGTTTCTGCACACAACTTCCTCATTTCCTTTATCTTTCCGGCTTTTATAGGTTGTTCAATAGAATGCAATTCAAACGCAGCCAGTTTCTCCAAAAATGAGAGCGCTTTTTCTGTAGGGAATGCCCCGTTGGCATCTACGCGAATTTCCAATTGGTCCGCCGGAAAACGATTGCGAACAGAACGTAAAATATCCAACTCCGACTCAAAATCAATAGCTCCTATTTTTAATTTCAAACAAGTAAAACCAGCAGCTAATTTTTCTTCCACCTGCCGAACCATAAATTCCTTGGTTCCCATCCAAATCAAACCGTTAATTGGAATTCCTTGCTTTCCATCAGTAAATTCCGTTGGATAGAGTAAAACCGGAGTATCTGACTGTAAACCTTTTAGTGCGGTTTCATAGCCAAAACGAACCGCCGGCATTTGCAATAATTCTTTTTCTGAAATCGGCTCATTATTATTAATCTGCTGAACAAGTTGAGTTATTTTCTCCCCAAGCTCAGGTATAGCATCAGGGCTTAATCCGGGAAGTGGAGCGATTTCACCAATTCCTTTTCTCAATGGATTATCATTTTCAAAAAGGGTAAGAAAAAATACTTCTTTCTCTGTCAGCACCCCGCGCGAAGTACCTGCTGGCTGCTTAAAGGATAAAATCTGTTTTGAAACCGAAGCTTTTACCATGTTATCAGAAAAATACCTATCGAATAGGTCACAGAAAAGAAAAATGTTGTTAAGGCCAATACTTTTAACTGGTTGTTTAATTTATCGGGAACATGATTTTTAAGTACTTCATACAAATGAAAGCCGAGAGGAAAAACTGAAAGCAAAAACATCAACTGATATACAGATTGCCATGTTTCAATCACATATATCAGAGACAACAAGGGCGACAGAACTATCAAAAGCGCATGATAAACTTTTGCTTTTTGTGATCCAATCCGCACAACAAGAGTCTTTTTCCCGCTGGCTGCATCATTTTCAATGTCGCGCATATTATTCAGATTTAATACCCCGGCACTTAATAAACCCACCGAAGCTGCCGGAAGCAACAACATTGGATCTAAATGGTTAGTATGTAAAAAATAAGTTCCACAAACCCCGAGTAACCCGAAAAAGACAAAAACAAAAATATCCCCCAGTCCTGAATAACCGTATGGATTTTTACCTACCGTATATTTTATAGCTGCAACAATACTGGCTATTCCAAGGATAAAAAACAAAATAATCACTCCTGAATTTGTGGCCTGAATTCCTGAGAAGATTAACAAACCACCGGAAATAAAAGATAGAATCACGAACACCACAATCAGTCGTTTCATTTCTCTTTTCGAAATTTTACCCGACTGCACGGTACGTTCCGGCCCCACACGGTTTATATTGTCAATTCCGTGCTGCGAGTCACCAAAGTCGTTGGCCAGATTCGAAAGTATTTGCAGAAAAGTGGTGGTAGAAATGGCCAAACCAAATACAAACGGATTAAACCGCCCGTCGGCATAAGCGAGGAAACTACCTAAAATAGCACTCGACAGCGCCAATGGCAAAGTACGTAGTCTAAAAGCCTGTATCCAGAATCTGAGTTTGTTCATTGCAGAAAATTACGGAAATTTTGGGTATTTAGAAAAATCCGGCTTCCGTTTCTCCAAAAATGCATTTTTGCCTTCGTGCGCTTCCTCTGTCATATAATACAGCATAGTAGCATTTCCGGCAAACTCCTGAATTCCTGCCTGTCCGTCGAGCTCGGCATTTAATCCGGCTTTAATCATACGTAGTGCCAACGGGCTGCGTTCCATCATTTTTTTACTCCATTCCACAACTGTGTCTTCCAGTTGATCAAACGGAACTACTTTGTTTACCAGCCCCATTTCCAATGCTTCCTGTGCTGAATATTGCTCACAAAGGAACCAGATTTCACGTGCCTTTTTTTGCCCTACAACACGTGCCAGATATGACGAACCAAACCCGGCATCAAAACTCCCTACTTTAGGACCAGTTTGTCCGAAAATTGCATTTTCAGAAGCAATACTTAAATCGCAAACCACATGTAAAACATGTCCTCCACCTATGGCATAACCATTAATCATAGCAATTACAGGTTTGGGAATCGAGCGGATTTGTTTTTGCAAATCGAGGATATTTAAACGCGGAACGCCATCGCTACCAATATAACCGGCATAACTTTTTACATTCTGATCACCACCACTGCAAAAAGCCTTATCGCCTTCGCCGGTAAATACAACTACCGAAATATCTGCATCTTCACGACAGCGTACCATTGCTTCACACATTTGTTGTGTGGTATCAGGTGTAAAAGCATTTCTGTACCGCGGGCGGTTTATGGTAATTTTGGCAATGCCTTCAAAAAATTCAAATTTTATCTCGCTATATTCTTTAAGCGTTATCCATTTCCTTTCCATAATTTGCATTTAAAAATTTGAAAAAATCTTTTGTTATTTGTGGTTCTCCGTTATTCGGAGTTTTAATTTCCAATATTTTAGTTTTAGCGCTGTTTTTGCTTAACTTTTGAATTGAAATCTGAAGTTCATCTTTCGAGTCACACAAATAGTAATTCAATCCAAAAGCTTCTGTTAATTTTTTAAAATCAACCGGATGGTGTGCATTTACCAGAGGTAAAAAAGCTTCATGTTCAGACGGCCCCTTTAGCAAATGGAAAATTCCACCGCCTTCATTATTAATTAAAATTATTTTCAGGTTTCCGGGAAGATTACGGTTCCACAATGCATTTGAATCGTAAGTGAATGCAAGATCGCCCACAATAGCGTAAACCGGTTCATTAATTTTAGAGGCCAAACCTGCAGCCGTTGAAAGACATCCGTCAATTCCTGAAACTCCGCGATTGGAATAATATTTTCGCTTTTTCTGGTTGAAATACAAAAGATAACGCACCACACTGCTGTTCCCTGCAAAAATAATTGCATCGTCAGGTAAAATTTCAGAAAGGATTCTGTAAACATGCAGGTCAGTAAAAACGGTGTCTTTCGTGTATTTCTGTGTTAGATTTTCTGCGTCGAGATTTTGTTTTTCCCAAAACTTTTTAAAAATACTCCTTTTCCCTGTTGATTGTACATTTAGTCCATTAAACACAGAAACTGGTTCGCTCTGCATATGAGCAGTCATATTTTGAAAAGTATCTACCACTTCCTCTCCGGGAGAGATAAACCAAAATTTGGAATTTCCCAATCCACGGAGAAACACCTTTATTTTTTTTGAAACCACTTGTCCTCCAAAATAAATCACCAGTTCTGGAATGGCTTCTTCAGGATAATTTATTTTGCTGTTGAAAGCAACTTCAGGATTAGCTATTGTTGCGAATTCATGAAGATTTGATACAGGCTCGGCAAGCAAAACAATCCTTGAATCGCATGACAATTTCTGAATTGTATTCCTTAGCTCAGGTTCCGGCAGACACTGTCCGCAAACCAACATAATTGAACTTGCCTTTCTCCAATCGTCTCGTAAACGGCTATTTTCAGACAAAATTACTTCGGGCTTTTCTTCTTGAAACACCCTGATATTTCCTGACATTTCGGGCAAACTTTCATACAAAGGCTCCCGTAGCGGCACATTTATGTGCACTGGTCCCATACAACCAGAAATTGTTTTATTAAAAGCTTCGTTAATAACCCGGTGTGCCATCCAAAGATCGTCTTTATTGTATGACTCCACCGGAAGCGAATAATTTGCTTTGATATAATTCTGATAAACATTTTCCTGCCGCATAGCTTGATTGTCCTGTTGGCCGATCCATTCCTCAGGCCGATCAGCTGTAATAACCAAAAGTGGCACTTTCTGATAAAAAGCTTCAGCAACAGCCGGAGCATAATTCAAAATTGCAGTACCAGAAGTGGAAATCAAAACCGTGGGCTTTTTAGTCATTAACGATTGCCCCAACGCAAAATATGCAGCACTTCGTTCGTCCACCAGACTTTTGCATTTTTCGCCAAAACGGTCGTAAAAAGCCCTGATTAAAGGAGCATTCCGTGATCCGGGAGAAATAACAACATCTTCAACACCGAAAGTAAAAAGGATTTCCGCTAAATCAGTAATATGTTGCAGTTGATGGGTCATTTTTATTTCCCTTCATAAATAACCGAAAGAAGTGTTCCCGCTTTTATCTCGGTTTCATACCATTCATCAACAGGATGAGAATCAATTGTCAATCCACCGCCGGAAAATAATACCATATGAGAGCCAATAATTTTCATACATCTCAGATTTACAAATAGTGAAACCGGGCTTTCCATACCTACCGGACCTAAAAATCCACAGTAATATTCACGGTCGTGTTCTTCTATAGATTGAATAATTTCCAGTGCTTTACTTTTGGGGAATCCACAAATTGCCGGTGTTGGATGAAGATTATAAATTAAATGTCCCAGGTTTCCATTCATTGCACTGGCCACGGAACTAAAATCGGTTCTTAAATGCAAAAGATCCCCTGCTTTTTTAACATAAGGTCCGCTGTGCTTTATATTTTCCCAGTGGTTATCGTTTAAAACACTGTCGATATAATCAGAAACATATTGTTGCTCTTGCTTTTCTTTACTTTCCCAATTTTTCAGGAGCTCATATTTCTTCTCATTTTCTTTTGTTCCGGCAACTGCTGAAGTATGAAAAATATTGTTTTCGAAAAATGCAAAAGGCTCAGGTGTAGCTCCCATCCATAATTGTTCCTGCGCTTTAAAGATATATACAAAAGCATTGGAGAACCTTTTACAGAGCTTGGAAAATATTTCCTGAATTTTATTTTCCAAATCGTAATTAACAATCTTTGCCCGGCTTAAAACAACTTTTTGTGCTTCGTTATTTTTTATTAAACCGGTTATTTTTTCAATCTGCTGTAGATATTCTTCCTGTGATACCTCGTATGGAAGCGATGATTCTTCATCATCTTTTTTAGTATGTTTAATCTGAGATAATTGTTCAAACTGTTCTCCAGGAACTTCACGACTAAAATAGAAATCAGGTGTAATTAAAAACATCCGGTTTTCTTCCGAATGTAAAAAAGGAGCGACCAAAAATCCTTTTAGTTCGGTTATATCCGAGAGAGTCTCAATTTCAACAGTCTCAACATCTTTTTGCACTACCAGTTTCGGCTGTTTTTGATTTGGAAGCCGGTAAGCAGCAAACGTCAGATTATTATCTAAACAAAGTGAAATTGCTTCTTCTACAGATTTTACTGATGCTTTTGTATGCCTCATTAATTTTCTTCCTTCTTTTTCTCTGCAACTATATTAGTAACTCTTACTACCGAAATAAGTTTATGATTTTCGTCGGTAATTTTTACGTCCCAAACATGTGTTGTTTTTCCCTTATGGATGATTTGTGCTTCTGCCTGTAAATTTCCCTTAGTGATTGAAGAAACATGGTTTCCCGAAATTTGTAATCCAAAAACATTATACTGGTCTCGATCTACCATTAAATAAGACCCGGCGCCGGCCAACGACTCTGCTAATGCCAAAGATGCACCACCGTGTAAAAATCCGTTGGGTTGACTGGTTTTACTGTTCACCGGCATTGTTGCACAAATGCAGTTGGACGACACTTTAGTAAAAGTAATCCCCAAAAATCCGATCATCGATTGAGCACAAAACTCATTTAATGCTTTTAATTCATCCATCTTACAACTTACTATTCCCAGATCAATTCAGTTTAACAAACAATGATAGTAACCTCTGTAGCTAAAAAAAATGATTTTAACCAAACAAAAATAAAAAAACAATTGGTTGTGATGAATTTAAGATGTTTTTTTCGTCTAAAATACAATGGTAAAAGAAGTGCTTTGAGGTTTCGATTCGAGTTTCAAAATCCCACCATGAAGCTGCATTATTTGGCGAGAAAGGCTCAACCCGATGCCTGAACCTGATTCTTTGGTAGTAAAGAAAGGAATAAAAATTTTATCGGTTAAATCAGCCGGAATTCCGGGGCCATTATCTGTAACGATAATTTGAGCCCTCCCTATTTCATTAATTTCTGCTTTTATCTGAATTATTCCGTTTTCCGAGTCTTTCAGAGCTTCCAGCGAGTTTTTTATCAAATTGATAAGGACCTGGGAAATTTGTTTTTTATCAGCTGATACTTCCAAATCTTCGGGGTTTATATCCCTGGTAATTTTTATATTCTCTCCAATGGGCTCAAAATTGATAAGAATAATTGTATCGTCGATAAATTCGCCAAGATGTATAGTTTTTTTCTCCGGACGCGGAATACGGGTTAACTTCCGGTAAGTTTCAACGAAACCAATCAATCCTGTTCCGCGTTCGTTGATTATCTCAAGTCCTTTCATCGTATTTTGGATAACCTTCTCACCCGGCGGAGTTCCGTCCAGATTTTTAAAATAGCCTAAAATAGTTTGGGAAAGCGAAGTAATTGGTGCCACAGTATTCATAATTTCATGCGTTAATACGCGAATTAACTTAATCCACGATTCCAATTCTTTTATTTCAAGTTCATTCCTGATATCCTGAATAGCAACGAGCTGAAAGTTTTCCTGAGTAGTTTTAAAAAGAGTTGATTTTAATGAAAGTTGAATCATCCCTTCTTTGCTGTTAAAATTTACAAGCTTCCGGTCGCCGGGCTGCAACTCTTTTAATGATGTAAATAACTTTTTATCAATACGTATAATTTGGTTAATATGGGTCAAATGCTCGTGCTCCAAAAGATTTTTTGCTGCTGAGTTGGCCAAAAAAATTGTCCCTTTTTCATTATATGTAATAATCCCGATAGAAACGTGTTCCAAAATAGCTTTGAAATACTGTTCCTGCTCCCGCAATTCAAATTTGATATTTTTAATGAGCTCATTTACTTTATTCAAACTGGCATTTAAATCATCAAGCGCTTTATTCCCTGTATTTACGGGGAAATTTAAAGTTGAATCGTCATTTCTTATTGCATCAAAGAAATAGGCAATTTTCCGGTTTGTCCGGTTCAAAAAATTAATCAGTTCAGCAACTTCAATAAAAAAAACAAAGGCAACAAAAAAAACCAGAATAAAAAGTTGTTTTTCAAAAACCAGCCAGGCAAGAAGAAGTGCAGTTGCAGCTAGTAAAATGGTACGAAATATAATTCTCCTATTTAAATGCTGGCTTACCATTATTACAGATTGTATTTTTTCATTTTGTTATAAAGTGTTTGCCTTGTAATTCCCAACTGTTCTGCTGCGGCTGATAAATTCGAGCTACTTTTCTGCAATACTTTTGTAATCATTTTTCGTTCCATCTCTTCAATGGTTCCTTCAAAAATATCACCAATACTGTGAATTATTGGTTTGAAAAAGAAATCATCGGGCGACAATTCATTTTTATCAGAAAGAATAACCGCTTTCTCAATGGTGTGCTGTAGCTCTCGAACATTACCGGGCCACTGATAACTGGTCAGTTTTGACAATCCTGACTCCGAAATCTTATGACAATTCTTCCGGTATTTATTACAATAAATTTTAAGGAAATATTCAGCAATGGCAAGCACATCTTCTTTCCGTTCGCGTAAGGGAGGAATTTCAATATGAATTGTATTTATGCGGTATAACAAATCTTCTCTGAATGTTCCGTCAGCAACCATTTCTTCAAGGTTTTGATTGGTTGCGCAAACCAACCTGATATCTACAGAAACAGGTTTATTGCTTCCGATTGGCGTTACAGTCCGGTTTTGCAGAACCGCCAGTAGTTTAGGCTGAAGATGCACCGGAAGATTTCCAATTTCATCAAGAAAAAGGGTACCATTGTTTGCATTTTCAATTTTCCCGGTGCGGTCTTCCCTTGCATCAGTAAAGGAGCCTTTTTTATGACCAAATAACTCGCTCTCAAAAAGTGTTTCGCTAATGGCTCCCATGTCTACATTTACAATGATTTCCTCTGCGCGTTTTGAATTCCGGTGAAGTTCGCGGGCAATTAACTCTTTCCCCGTGCCATTGTCTCCGGTAATTAAAACATTTGCATCAGTTCTGGCTACGCGCCTCACAAGGTTTAAAATTTTGAGCATTTGTGGCGATTGTGCAATAATAAAATGCTTATCCTTATTCATTTCACTTTTTAAAGCACTTTCCCTCCGTTTGAGCTGTTTTATTTCCTTTTTCGACTGTTGAAGTTTGTAAACATTCAGCAGTGTTGTTCTCATTTTTTCGTTGTCCCAAGGTTTCAGAATAAAATCAGCCGCACCTTTTTTCAGTGCTTTTACCGCCAGTTCAACATCACCGTAAGCGGTAAAAAGAACTACTTCCATATCAGGCCGCAATTCCTGAATCCTTGAAAGCCAGTATAACCCTTCATTTCCTGTATTTACTCCGGCCGAAAAATTCATATCCAATAAAACCAAATCATAAGTCCCACTTTCTATTAACGAGGGAAGCTGATTAGGGCTGGCAATTGCTTTAATTTCTTCAAAGTCGTCTTGCAATAATATTTCAAGCGCGCTTAAGATGCTTTTATTATCATCAACTATGAGTAATCTTCCTTTAGCCATTTTTCATCAATTGAAAGTTGTTTACTACCAAGAAATACGGAACGCTGAGATTAACGTCATGTCAAAGTTAATCCGAGCTAAAATCAAATCAAACAGAGTGTATAATTATTTGACACTTTTTGTAAATTTTTTTTACACCACTATTCCAAAAATGCGACACAATACGACATAACACACTAACAATAAGATATTTGAAATTCGTGGCATTTTTTTGGCATTAATAAAGAGCATTGAAACAATTTTATGATATGACGAAAATTTTTTATTTAGTATTAATTCTTTCTCTGTTTCAAAACAGATTCATTCAGGCACAGGAAAAATGGTCGCTGGAAAAGTGTATTCAATATGCAGTTGCCAACAACCTTGATGTGAGGAGAGAGGCACTTCAATCTGAAAAAAATAAAGAATACTTCAACCAATCCAAAAGAAATCTGCTACCCGCTGTTTCCATGAACAGTGACGGCTCCAATTCGTTTGGAAAATCTCTTGATTACGATACTTACGAATATACCAATACGAGTCAGTTATATAGTTCTTTCCGCCTTAGTTCGGGAATAGATATTTTCAACGGGTTCACGAAACAAAACAGGATTTCGTACAATAAAATGAATTACCTGGCCGGTATTGAAGACGAAAAAAAGCAAAAATACGACATTGCATTTTCAGTAATGGAAGCATTTTTCAATGCTGTCTATTATCACGGGTTAATGGAAATTATGGAAGAACAAAAAGAATTGTCAAGCTTAAACGTGGAACAGGCCCGTAAACAGGTCACCCTTGGATTAAAGGCAAATTCGGATTTACTCGAAATGGAATCGTTGCTTGCCAAAGAAGAACTGAATGTTATTCAAACAGAAAATTCATATAAGAAAGCATTGCTTGATTTAAAGCAAACCATGAATACCGCCCCTGATGAAGAACTCGAAATTGACTTTACCTCATCGGAAAGTGGCCTTGAACTGGCAAAAGCAACTACACCTGCGGCTATTTATGCGAAAGCACTTGATTTCTACCCTGCCATAAAAGCGATGGAGTTAAGAAAACAAGCCGCACAAAAAAGCCTTACAATTGCCAAAGGGAACTTATGGCCGCGTCTTTCCATGTCGGCCGGATACGGCTCATATTATTCAAAAACAAAAGGAAGCACCAACACCGAATCCTTCTCCAGCCAATTTAAAAATAACGCCAGCCAGTCTATCGGCCTCTCACTAAACATTCCTGTTTTTCAACAACTGGGATATCGTTCAGAAGTTAAGCAAGCCAGGCTCGACTACCTGATAGCTCAAAACGATGCAGAAAAAACATCGCAGCAGTTACTCAACGAAATTACATTAAATTATCAAAATATGGAATCGTACAACGCCGAATACAACCAACTGGTAAAACAGGTTGATTTTGCACAGGTGGCTTACGAGGTATCTGAGAAAAAGATGGAACAGGGATTAATTAGTGTAATCGAACTATATTTATCCAAAAATACACTTGCCCAGGCAAAAAGCGATTTATTAAGAACAAAACTACAATATACTATTACAAAAAAAACAGTTGATTTATACCTGGGAAACCCAATCCCCGGAATTTCACAAAACAATTAGAATCAAAGTATTTATCTGGAAAATAAAAAGGACTTAATTATGGCAATGGATAGAAAAATAGAGAAGAAAAAAGGCATCAGGCCCAAACATATTATTTATGCAGCAGCAGGCATTGTCTTTATATTATTACTCGTAAAAATCATTAAAGATTCGAGTATTTCTTCACTAAAAGTTGACGAAGAAAAAATAACCATCGAAGAAGTTCAGCAGGGAAATTTCGACGATTATATTCGTACTAATGGCACGGTTGAACCAATTTCAACAATTTACCTCGACGCAGAAGAAGGGGGACAGGTAAAAGCCCGGCTGATTGAAGAAGGGGCCGATTTGAAAAAAGGAGATACAATACTGATTCTGGAAAACCGGCAATTGTACCAGGAAATTATGAACAGCGAATCAAATCTTGCACAAAAGCAGAATATGCTTCGCCAAACCCGTATCAATTTTGAATCTGCCCAGATTGAATCTGAAAGATCGTTATTAAATTCAGAATTTG
The DNA here is from genome assembly GCA_963677235.2 of uncultured Draconibacterium sp. Lineage (GTDB taxonomy): Bacteria > Bacteroidota > Bacteroidia > Bacteroidales > Prolixibacteraceae > Draconibacterium. Next base: position 701,261 of record CAXXPP010000003.1, read on the forward strand.
AAATCATTCAAAAGCAAAGAAATTTCGAACAACAAAAGGCATTATTTGAAGACGAATTGGTTTCAAAAGAAGCCTACCTGGAAGCCAAAGAAAATTATGAACTGGCGGTTAGAGTGCAAAAAATTAATAAGCGAAAAGCCGAAAACGATTCTTTAATCCGGGCCTCGGAAATGGTTCAGCTTGAACAAGACCTTGATAAAATGCAACAGACTCTATCCCTAGTGTATGAACGGCTGGACAACCTAAATGTTAAGTCGCCGGTTGACGGACAATTGGGATTACTGGATGCTGAAATAGGGCAAAGTATCGGAAGAGGAACCAGGATTGGGCAGATAAACGTGCTGACTGATTACAAAATTGAAGCACTTATCGACGAACATTATATCGACAGAGTCAGACCAGGGCTGAGTGCAACATTTGAACGCCAAAACAGTCTTTTTAATTTAAGGGTTAAAAAAGTTTACCCTGAAGTTCGGAATTCACAATTTCAAATTGACCTTGTTTTTACTGACGAAAGGCCTGAAAATATAAGAACCGGGCAAACCTATTATATTAATTTACAGTTAGGCCAACCGGAAAAATCACTTCTGGTAAGTTTGGGCGGATTTTTTAACAGCACCGGCGGTCAATGGATTTATGTAGTCGATCCGTCAGGTGATTTTGCCACAAAACGCAACATCAGAATAGGACGGAAAAACCCCAAATACTATGAAGTGCTGGAAGGTCTGGAACCTGGAGAGAAAGTAATAACTTCAGGATATGATTTGTTTGGAGACAATGACAAACTGATACTTAGATAAAATTAATTCAAGAAACATATAACACAGTAATAAAATGCTAAAGACTGAAAAACTCACAAAAATCTTCAGGACAGAGGAAGTTGAGACTTTCGCTCTGAATGAAGTATCTATTAATGTAAGAGCAGGCGAATTTGTTGCCATTATGGGGCCCTCAGGTTGCGGAAAATCAACCTTACTGAATATTATCGGCTTGCTCGATAATCCAAGTACAGGGAAATATTTCTTTGATGGAACCGAAGTTGGCACATACAAAGAACGCCAGCGTACTCAAATGCGAAAAGGAAATATCGGATTTGTTTTCCAGAGCTTTAACCTGATTGACGAACTCACTGTTTATGAAAATGTAGAATTACCATTGATCTACCTGAAAAAGAAAGCCGGAGAGCGTAAGGAAATGGTAAATGCCGTTTTGGAACGCATGAAAATCGGACACCGTGCAAAACATTTTCCACAGCAACTTTCCGGAGGTCAGCAGCAACGTGTGGCTATCGGACGTGCGGTAGTCGCCAACCCCAAACTAATTCTTGCGGATGAGCCAACGGGTAACCTCGATTCAAAAAATGGTCTTGAAGTTATGAACCTGTTAACAGAATTAAACAAAGAAGGAACAACCATAATTATGGTTACGCACTCAATGCACGATGCTGGTTTTGCACATCGCATAATTAACCTGTTCGACGGTGAAGTGCTTACAGAAAATGTAAACGAAAGAATGGCTGAAATTCTTTAGCTATTCCGCTCCTTAAAAATCCACTCCGGAAAAACTGTCTCAAAGCCTAGAAAACAGAAAACAAATTTGGAGCAGAATATTAAAAGAATCTAGAATAAAACACAAAAATGGAAAAACCTTTTTTGAACAATTAAATTACAAACGGACAGATAATCTCTGACACCGTTTATAAATATGGTTTTTCTTATTTCACCTTAATTTACGGGTAGCTTAACTGCTAAATGACCTGTTTTTTTGGGTGAATACTTGCGTTCTGAAAAAGTGTCATTTTGAAGCTTACTTCGACCAGTTCTTTCCAGTATCAGAAAACAAAAGAAAACAGACTGAAATAGAGAGACTGATAAAAGTTTTGCAACTATTAATCTGACACCGGTTTTACCAAAGCAGCAAAGTGCTTAAGTATCATTTGTTAATCAGAAAACAAAAATTGCAAAAGAATAATATAATGAAAACAGCATTTTTAACGGGTTGCCTGATATTCCTCTCCTTCGAGGTTTTGTCTCAACCCGGTACATTCTCTTTTGAAAAAACCTACGACACCGGAACCAACCCCACTCTTTCAGTAAATGCAGAAGACAGCGACATTCGTGTTCACTCTTCTGACAACAATCAGATTACAGTTCATTTTATTGCAAAAAGAAACAATGAACTCATTGATATTGATCTGGCTGAGCTGAATGAGTATTTTCGAATTAAGATTGAAAAAACAAATGAAGGACTGCAAATCGAAAGCCGTTCAAAACAGAAAAATAATTTTGGCAACTGGCATGACAGGATTTCACTCGATTTTGAAATTGAAGCCCCGATAAAAACTGCCTGTAATATAGGTACGGTTGACGGAGATGTACAACTTACCGGCCTGACCGCTAACCAGCAATGTAAAACAGTTGATGGCGACATTGAAATTCAGAAAATAACCGGCGATTTAGTCGTATCAACCGTTGATGGTGACGTTGAAACAAATGAAACTACAGGGAATATCGTTTTGAGCACAGTTGATGGCGACCTGAAACTGGAGAACATTACCGGAAACATTCGGATGAAAACAATTGACGGAGATATTCAGTTCCGCGATGTTGACGGAGAGATAAACTGTGCCGCAACCGACGGAGATATAAAAGGGAGTTTAATTGCATTAAAAGCCCCCTGCCAATGCAATACTGCTGATGGAGACATATACATAAAAATACCCGGAGAAAGTGGTTTTGATATCGAAATGAAAGGAGAATCGGTTCATACAGATTTTAAAAACTTTGATGGTGATATTGCAAAAAAACACATAAAAGGAAAAGTAAACGGAGGAGGTGTTCTTGTAACTCTAACTTCCACCGATGGAAATATAGAACTTGTACTTGATTAATTCTGAATTCAGAAATGCGAAGAACAAAAAAGAAATAATTAAAACAACCATACAAAATTATGCTGCACATTAAACGCATCCTGAAATCCATCCTAAAATATAAAACATCGTCAGGCTTAACATTATTAAGTCTGATAATTTCTTTTACGGGGATCATCATTCTTACACTTTATGTGTCATTTGAGAAAAGTTTTGACAAATTTCATACGAATGCCGACACTATTTACCGCCTCGAACTCCGGGGAGAAGGTAGCTGGCTCCCGGCAAAAATGAGCCCCGTTATTAAACAGAATATTCCGGAAATTAAATCGGTTACCCGTTTAACAAGCAGAAAGGATTATATTACTACTCCCGCGCTGAACGAAACAAACACAAAATTTCTTTCAAACTATTATTTTGCAGATTCTGCATTTTTTGAGATGTTTTCATTCCCGCTAGTCATTGGCAACAAAAATACGGTTCTTAAAGAACCACATGGAGCCATAATTTCAGAATCGCTTTCACAAAAATTATTTGGAACGAATAATCCGATAGGCCAAAATATTATTACTGAAAACATTAGCTATAAGGTAACAGGAGTAATGAACGATTTTCCAAAAAACTCCAGCCTGCAAGCCGATTGTATACTCCCTTTTACTGTTTACACAGCTGAAAAACAATACTATTATTTTGATGAATGGAACGAGTGGAGTTTTAATAATGTTATGATGCTTCAACCCGGAAGTGATCCCAATATAATCGCAGCCAAAATTGAAAAGCTTCCTGAAATTGCCAAACAAATAGCACAGGAAAAAGCAAGCTATACCGGCACCGAAACATTTGTCTACCTTCGTCCTCTCCATAATTTTCATTTTTATAACGATGGATTTTTATCCGGTTATACTAACCCGGTAGTTTTAAAAGTTCTGGTTTTACTCATTTTTATCTTAGCCGTAATGGGGGCGGTTAATTTTATCAATTTTTCCACTTCGCAGGCACCTCTGCGAGCCAAAGCATTGTCTGTCACACGGGTTCTTGGCGGAAGACGTATTTCTGCAATGGGGCAAATTTTAGCTGAATCGATTTTACTGGCACTGTTGGCTATATTCGTTTCTCTGCTAATTTACCGCTTAAGTTTCCATTTTATCGAAACCATGTTTTCCATCCAGGGACTTGATATGAGTGGAAGATACATTTTCCTTCTACTGTTTGTTTTGTTTGCACTGTTATTCGGAGTTATTGCTGGATTATATCCTTCAAAATATATCACCTCTCCACCTGTTGCACAAACAGTTAAAGGCCATGTCAGTTTTACTGGAAAAGGAAAAAATTTACGTAATTCGTTGATTATTGTGCAGTTTGTCTTCACAATTGCCTTAATTACCTCATCATTGGTTATTGAGAAGCAACTGAACTACTGGCGCAATTTCGATATTGGAATAAACAAAGAGCATGTTGTTTATTTATCGACTACATCTGAACTTCGTCAGCATTACAAAGCTTTTGCCGATGAATTAATGAAAGACCAAAATATTGTTGACTATACTTATACTCAGTTTATCCCCGGAAATGTAGGTATGGGCTGGGGACGTGAAGTAGAAGGACAATACATTTCTTTTAAATGCTGGCCCATCGACGACCGTTTCCTCGACTTTTTTGGAATTGAATTAACACAGGGACGAAAATTTTTATCGGGCGATCAGAGCGATATTGGTGATTTTATCCTGAATGAAAAGGCGGTTGCCGAATTTGGATGGGAAAAACCGTTGGAGAGGAAAATTAACGGCTTTAACGAAGATGTACACCCGGTGGTAGGCATTGCAAAAGACTTCAATTTTTCCTCGTTGAAATCGGAAGTACCGGCAATGGCTTTATGGAGAACCAACGAAAGAAAAAACCAATTGCTGCTCCGTTTAGCTCCCGGAAATTATACACAAGTAATTAAAAACATTGAAAAAACAGCACACGAGTTTGACTCAAAAAACCAATTCGAAGTAAGGTTCCTGGATGATGCGTTAAATTATCTGTATTCTAAAGAAGAAAAAATGGCCCGGTTTATTGAATTTGTTGCCATTTGGACCATCCTTCTATCGATAACAGGTTTGCTTGGACTGGTAATTTTTATAAGCCGCGACCGGATAAAAGAAATCGGGGTTCGGAAAGTAAACGGCGCCACCATTCCCGAAGTAGTTTTCCTCCTCAACAAAGATTTTGTGAAATGGGTGGCCATTGCATTTGTTGTTGCAACACCTGCTGCTTTTTTCGCAATGCAAAAATGGCTCGAAAACTTTGCATATAAAACGACCCTGAGCTGGTGGATTTTTGCTTCTTCGGGCCTGGCTGCCCTTGCAATTGCACTATTTACGGTAAGCTGGCAAAGCTGGAAGGCGGCTGCTAAAAATCCCATAGAAAGTTTACGGTACGAGTAGTATACTTAAAACGAATTAAAATGGTAAAACATTATTTTAAATATGCTATCAGGAATTTTAAATCTAACCAATTGGTTTTTACGGGAAGTATTATCACGGTATTCCTGGGGGCATTGTGCATATCGCTCTTGTTCACCTATATCAGTAACGAACTTTCAATGGATAATTTTCATAAACGGGAGAAGGATATTTACGTTATAGCTTTTAAAGATTCTCCAAACAGTAAGGCTAAAGTTTGGGAAGCCAATTTGTTTTTCAATTTTGATTATAAGAATTATCCCGAAATTGAAAGTTTTACCAACATAAAAAAATACCAGGAAGGTGAAATTAAATTTACTTATAATGAACATTCATTTTCTCCTGCAGGAATAGTTGCCGACAGTACATTTTTTGATGTTTTCGATTTTCGATTGCAAGTTGGAGATGAAGCAAGTGTTTTACATGACCCGAATGCAATTATTTTCAGCTCGGAAATGGCAAAAAAAATATTTGGAGATAAAAACCCAATGGGGAAATATGTCACCATTACCACGCGCGAGCAAAAAACGTATACGGTAAAAGGAATTCTGGACCCTATCCCGTCAAACAGTTCAATTACATTTGACTTTATTATTCCCGACCACTCGATGCAATACAGCAGGATGGGAGGAAATTTCATTTTGGCCAACAATACCTTTAACCCGACAGAATTCTCGAAAAAAGTCCAGGATTTAAGTCATAATCAGGAACGTTTCAAAAACGGAATAACAGAAATTGTTCCTTTAAATAAAATGTATTTTAATGGAAATAATATTGACACTATTGGAATTATATCGAAACACGGCGACAGGAAGAATATCAGAGTCCTTTTTGCAATCATCGGAGTAATTTTCATCATTTCGCTACTGAATTTCACCAACTTACAAATCATAAATATTAATTCCTCCCTTAAAAACATTGGGATTAATAAGATTACCGGGGCCGGTTCAAAACATTTATTTTCTCAAAAATTAGTTGAACTCTTTCTTCTTATTTTCATTTCATCTGTCTTCCTCACATTGGCATTTAATGTTTCCTTACCATTTTTTAATCGAATAGCCAGGGTAAATTTAAATCCGCAACAATGGCAAGTCTTCCTTATAAATATTGCTATCCTTATTTTCTTGATTTTTGCGGCAATGGTTTATCCCTTTATTGCATATTTATATATTCCTGTTACAACCAGTTTAAAAAACCAGGTTTCTGCACAGCCAAAACTGGCCGGAAGAAAAATCCTTTCCACAATTCAATTTTCTCTTTCTTTTATTTTACTAATTGCTTCTATTGTGGTTGTAAAACAACTAAATTTAATGCTCAATAAAGACCTCGGATTCAAAACTGAAAATATTATTAGCACACAACTTTTTCATGAACCCCATCTTAGCGGCACACGTGAAGAACAGATGGAACAATACAAAAACTATCAAAATAGCTTTCAGTATGTAAAAAATGAATTAAATACCAATAGTTCAGTTAAAAACTTTTCGATAGGCTTTTCTCCTATTAAACCATATGAGATAGAATGGAAACTAAAAAATGGGGAAAAGGATTATACAACAGAAAAATTATTAACCGTAACGCCGGAATATGCCAATCTTCTTGGATTAAAGATTGTTGAAGGCCGTTTTTTTGACCGCGAAAATGACAAAAGCCGCGATTACAAAGTTGTAATTAACGAAACTGCAAAGACTTACTGGGGAATTACAGACATTTCCAGGCAGCAAATTAAAAATAGCTCCTGGGGCGATTTTGATATTATTGGCGTTGTTAAAGATTTTAATTTCGAACATCTTTCTGTAAAACCGCAACCTCTTCTCATTGTATTTTTTGAAGATATGGAAGATAATTTTCTGATTCAGTTTGAAGATGGAGCGACTCAGGAGGGTCTTCAGTTTGTTAAACAACTTTTTGAAGAAAACAATCCGGGTGAAACGTTTAATTATACTTTTCTTACCGATGACATACAATCGATGTATGACAAGGAAAAAAGGTTAAGTGAAATTTATATTCTCTTTACCGTTATAGCTTACATAATTTCCGCTATCGGGCTATTTACCATTTCTCTTTATGAAACCAGAAAAAGAATCAAAGAGATTGGCATTAGAAAAGTAAATGGCGCAAAAATCAGAGAAGTGATAACGATGCTGAATAAAGACTTTATAAAATGGGTAGTGATAGCGTTTGTTATTGCTACACCCGTTTCGTACTACACCATGCACAAATGGCTCGAAAACTTTGCTTACAAAACCAGTTTGAACTGGTGGATTTTTGCCCTTGCCGGTATACTTGCGCTTGGCATAGCCTTGTTTACCGTAAGCTGGCAAAGTTGGAAAGCGGCGACAAAAAACCCGGTTGAAGCGCTTCGGTATGAATAAATGCTGAAATCCCGGTTACCCGGGGCTGAAATTTTAAAACAGGAATAAATATATTGAAAACAATTAAACAATTTATTTATGAAACGTAATTCATTAAAATCCTTCTTTAAATTCCTGAAAAAGAACAGACTTTACAGTTTTGTCACTATATCAGGATTTGCTGTGTCGCTAATGTTTGTTCTGTTGCTGAGTGTTTATATAAAACAGGAACTGTCGGTTGACCAGTTTCAAAAAAACAAAGACAGGATTTACAGGCTTTACCGCGAAGAAGGTTCCACTTTTGGAGCTCCGAATGGTGAATATATCAAAAATCAGTTACCCGAAGTAGAAGCTTACACCCGAATAAAAGATATGCAGGGAAATGCTGTTTTCCCCGGCGACCAACAAACCAGGCTAAACTATTTGCTGGCCGACTCTGCCTTTTTCACCATGTTTTCTTTTGATTTAATTGAAGGAGACCCGCACGAGGTTTTAAAAACGAAGGACCGGGCTGTCCTTTCCCAATCGTTTGCCAATAAAATGTTTGGCAACGACAATCCTATAGGGAAATCATTTCAGTTAAATGATAAATCATTTACCGTTTCCGGGATTATCGAAGACCTGCCACAAAATACACAATTTAAAAAATTTGATGCTATAATCACATTTGACATGCTGGCCGAATTCTGGAGTTATCCGGAACTTCTCACAACTAATAACAACAGTTCATTTGCCGTTTATTTTTTAGCAAAAGAAGGAACCGATTTGCCCTCAAAAGCGCCAATAATACTGGAACAGTACAAAAAAAACTACTGGATGTATCAACAGGGCTTTTCAAAAGAACTGGAATTTGAACCGCTTACCGAAGTTTATTTCAGTAATTCTACCGGCCCTGCGATCCGGCAAAACAATAAAAGTTCGGTATTCATGTTTGGAGGAATTGCCATCCTTATTTTAGTAATCGCTATTATAAATTACATTAATCTCACGGTTGCACAGGCAGGAAGCCGCAGCAAAGAAATAGCAATAAAAAAATTAATTGGCAGTTCAAAAAGAGCTTTAATTTATCAGCAAATTACAGAATCAATTGCTTTGAGCCTGCTAGCAGCATTAATTGCGTTAGGGTTGGCTATACTTGTTGAACCTTTTTTCAATAACCAGATGGATACAAAGCTGAACCTCATCCATCAATTCAGCGGTTCATTTATATTACTTTCATTGTTGGTCATTTCTTTAACCGGACTATTATCGGGAATAATACCGGCATTGGTAGCCAACAAATTTAACCCTGTTGAAGTAGTAAAAGGCAGTTTTACCTTTAAAACCCGAAAAAGTTATTCCAAAATATTGATTGCCTTTCAATACACTGTTGCCATAGTTCTATTGGTGAGTACTTTAACCATCACAAAACAATCGGATTTCATGCAGGATTACGATATGGGATTCAACAAAGAAAATCTTTTTTGGATGGATAATACAATAGAAGCCAATAAGAAAGAAGCCTTCCGCAACGAACTAAAGTCAATTCCCGGGGTAGAAGAAGTTTCTTATTGTATGGGAATGCCCATTGATGGTGGAAATAACCAGTCGTTTAACTACAATGACAAACCGGTTAGTTTTCAGGAATTCAGAGGCGACAGCCTGTATCTGAAGATTTTTGGCATGAAAGTACACGAAACAGGTGTAGCTTATTCAAAAAACGGAGTTTGGATAAACAAAACAGCGGTAAAGCAACTCAATTTAAAAGATAATCCAACATCTTTCAAATATTACGATAATGAAGTTCCTGTTCTGGGTGTTATTGAGGATTTCAATTTCCGCTCGTTACACGAACAGGTTGGCCCTGCCATTATTCGTCAGCTCGACAACCAAAGTTACCCCTGGAGCATCGTTGTAAAAATTAACAATGCGGGCATTGTAGAAACCATAAAAAAAATTAAAGAAAAACAGGCTTCGTTTACCGGGGGCAAACCCATAGAATTTGGATTTATGGATACCAGTGTTGACCAGTGGTATACTACCGAAGTAAAACGTTCGAAACTGATTGGGGCGTTTACATTACTTTCCATAATAATTTCTTCGATGGGAATTTTTGCCATGTCGTTGTATTACATTCAACAGAAAATAAAAGAAATAGGCATAAGAAAAGTAAACGGAGCAAAAGTTTCGGAGGTCGTTACCCTGCTAAACAAAGATTTCCTGATTTGGGTATTTGTAGCTTTTGTATTAGCGACTCCGATTGCCTGGTTTGCAATGAACAAATGGCTTGAAAATTTTGCTTACAAAACCAGCATAAACTGGTGGATTTTTGCACTCTCCGGGCTACTGGCACTGGGAATCGCCTTACTCACTGTTTCTTTTCAATCGTGGAAAGCAGCTTCAAAGAATCCAATAGAAAGTTTGAGATATGAATAAATCAGTAAAAATCAAACAATAACATAAAAATGAATTTCAGGAATAGTTTACAGATTAGTCTTCGCCGTTTGAAAGCTGACAAAACAAACACACTTATTAGTTTAACCGGGTTAATACTTGGACTGGGAATAGTAGCTGTGGTTTTGGTTTTTGGATTAAACGAACTAAGTTATAACAGCTCTTTTTCAAACAGAGACAGAATATACAGGGTGTTGAATTATAATAACAACGATGCCAATACCTGGGCAAATACTCCTTTTGTTATTGGCGAAGAAGCCCAAAACAATTTTGCGGAGGTAGAAAGTTTTGTTCATCAGTACAACATTGCGAACCTGGAAATAAAAAACAATAACGAATATATCCCTGAACCCGATATGATTTGTACAGAAAGCAATTTCTTTGATATGTTTGGGGTCAAAATTCTCCAGGGAAGCCTTACAGATTTCGATAAAACAAAAGGCAAAATAGTACTCAGCAAAAAACTTTCGCAGAAATACTTTGGCGCTGAAAATCCGGTTGGAAAACAATTAAATGTTCGCTATAAAGGACAAGAGTTTCCGATGCAGGTAGCTGCTGTGTTTAATGATATTCCTCAAAATTCAACAATAAAAGCATCACTCATTGCCAGCATCGATTTTGGGATGGAACATCTGCAGGCCAATATACAATCAACAGGGATAAGCCCCGACGAAAAGAGTTTCAGAGAGGCGTGGCAAGGTGTTTTCTTTACCAATTTTCTGCTGTTGAAAAGTGGAGTAGATAAACAAACATTCGAAGCAAAACTGCTGCAGTTGGGAAAAGAAAAATCAACAGAACTAAATAAACTTGCCCTTTCAATTCAACCACTTACTGATATTTATTTTGGTTCCGAAAAAATTGTGGATAACAACCGGAAAGAACAGGGAAATTTCTCAATGCTTCTTATTCTGGGTTTTATCGGAGTTCTTATTCTAATTATCGCATGTATAAACTATCTCAATCTGGCTTCGGCAAAAGCAATGTCACAGGTTAAAACTTATGCCGTCAGAAAAGTTTGCGGAGCACACCGAAAAAGCATTATTGGTCAGATGGTTTTTGAATCTACATTAATTTCTTTGCTGGCGTTGCCGTTTGCAGTTTTGGTCGCATGGATTTCACTTCCTTTTCTTAGCGAAATGCTTGGAAAAGATTACTCCATTGAAATGACGCATCAGATGGTTCTCAGTTTTTCTTTACTCGCGCTTATTACCATTATAACCGGGGCTCTGTCGGGAAGTATAGTTTCCGTTAACGCCTCACGTTTCGGGCTGGTAAACGTACTGAAAGGAAATAAAATGGATGGGAATAAAAAACATTACACCCGCAAAGCAATGGTGGTTTTCCAAATTGCAGTTTTTATTTCCCTTATTGCCACTATGTTTCTTGTTCAGAAACAGGTACACTACGCTTTCAATAAAGACTTAGGGTTTGCCAAAGAAGGCCTTATTCGTGTTCCGCTAGGCGATCACAATCTGGAGCTTTTTAAACAGGAAATTTCTAAAAACCCGAATATACTTAGCGCAAGCGGAACTTTATGGATGCCGCCCAGCGACAATAAAATGTATATGTCGGTTCCCAAAGTCAGCAATCACGATGAACAAGTAAAAGTAAACGGTCTTTTTGTGGATTACGGCTTTGCCGAAACTATGGGGATGAAAATTATTATGGGTTCCGATTTTGACAAAGAGAAAATTAACAGCGGAGTTTTGGTCAACGAATCGGCCATACAAACACTCGGATTAACCGATATTTTAGGCGAGCAAACTACTTTTGGCCCTGTTGTAGGTGTAGTCAGCGATTTCAATATGTTTTCGCTTCACGAAGCAATTACTCCCATGATAATTGGGCTAAACCCAGGCATGAGCCAAAATATTGCCATTAGGTTGCGCACCGGGAATCTTCCTAAAACCATCGATTTCCTGAAAGAGACCTGGGCCAACACTGGCGGAACAACTGCTTTCAATTTTGAGTTTACCGACGATATTCTTAATGAAATGTATGAATCAGACATCCGTTTTTCAAAAACCATAGGCCTTCTGGCAATTATTGCTATTGCTATTGCCAGCCTGGGGTTGTTTGGCTTATCTCTGTTAATGAGCAAACAACGTATCAAAGAAATTGGTGTTCGAAAAGTTAACGGGGCAAAAATCTCGGAAATTATGAATTTACTGAATGGCGATTTTGTAAAGTGGGTGAGCATCGCTTTTGTTGTTGCAACTCCACTTTCATATATGGCAATGAACAAATGGCTCGAAAGTTTCGCTTATAAAACCAATGTAAGCTGGTGGATTTTTGCACTGGCAGGAGTGTTGGCACTGGGAATTGCGTTACTCACTGTTTCTTTTCAATCTTACAAAGCGGCAACAAGAAATCCTGTTGATGCTTTACGATATGAATAATTTCCAAGAGAGTTCTGCCAACACACACAAAATAAAAATAATACCAGATAATTGAATATTAAAAATATTAAGAGAGTAACTTATTTGTATTCGAAACGTCATTAAGTTAAAACTCTCCGGATTAAAAACAGAAAACATGAACTCATTTAAATTAGCTTATCGCAGATTATTTTTTAAAGGTGAACATTCGGCAACACGAATTATTTCGTTAACAGCAGGCCTGGCATTTGGAATACTGCTTTTATCGGAAGTATTTTACTACTACAGTTACGACAGTTTTTACCCGGATGCGAACCAAATTTATGTTGTTCAGGAAAATTTTAAAATGGACAAATCCTCGGACAAACTGGAGAGTTATCCCCGTGTGAGCGGCGCCATTGCTCCCGGCTTAAAAGCAGAAGTACCGGGCATTGCGGCCGCCACCCGTTTAAACTCAATCGGTACCTCGGTTTTTTATACCGACGATTTAAAAAGCTATAAAGGTAAATTCTCGCTTGCCGACGAATACCTGTTTGATGTTCTGCCCCGCCCTATGATAACCGGAAATCCTCGCGAGATACTGAAGGCACCTATGAACTGTATGGTGTCAGAAGAAATTGCAGATGAAATGGGAGGAAATGTTATCGGAAAAACAATAGAGTTAAAAGAATATCCGGGCAAGAAACTAACCATTGCCGGAATTTTTGAGCCCCTGCCCGAAAATACAAATTACGAATACGATGTACTTCTTTCAATGGTTTCAACGGCGCAATTCACATGGGACGGGACCCAAAACTGGCTGGGCAACGACCGTTATTATGCCTGTGTAAAACTGGAGCCCGGGGTGGATCCGAAAAGTTTGGCACCTGCAGTGAGAAAAATGCAGGTTAAAAACCAGGATATTGAAAAACTGGAGCAACAACAAGAAGGAATGGTGCTGAAATATTCTTTTATGCCCATAAAAAAAATGTATGCCGGCAATGTAAAAGCCATGATTATCATTCTCAGTACCATTGCAATTGCCGTTCTTTTAGTTTCACTTATGAATTATGTGTTACTAACATTGAGCGCATTAATTAATCGGGCCAAATCGTCAGCTGTTCATAAAACCTGTGGTGCACAGGCAAGAAATTTACAAAAGCTAATCTTCTTCGAAACCTTGCTGCTGTTTTTAATATCGATTGCCGGTGCAGCCATTTTAATCCTTATATTAAAACCAGTAGCCGAAGCACAGTTAGGACATCAACTTTCATCTACTTTAAATCCATATGTAATATGGCCTTTGTTTTCTCTTTTGGTTTTGCTAATTGTATTAACCAGTTATATGCCCGGAAGATTTTTTTCACGGATTCCGGTTGCAACAGCATTCCGCAGTTATAAACAAAAAAAGAACAAGTGGAAACTGGCACTTCTTTCCACTCAATTTGTGGGAGCATCATTTATTCTGACGGTATTAGTAATTGTAACCATGCAGTACAACAACATGAAAAACGCAGACCATGGTTACCGCACCGAAGGAGTTTACTATGGCTCAACCAGTGGAATGGACGGACATAAAGTATCTACCGTTTTAAATGAACTCAGAGCAATGCCCGAAGTTGAAAAAGTTGGTCTGGGAGATGGTGTTCCTATTGACGGAGCTTCAGGAAACAATGTTCTTTCAGAAGATGGATTAAAAGAATTGTTTAACGTTGCTGATTTTTATGAAGTTGACGCAAATTATCTTTCAATTCTCAATATTCGGGTAACAGAAGGAGAATCTTTTTCTGATGGTAATTCTATTACAAATGATTTGGTAATTAGCCGAAAAGGTGCCGAATTGTTAAAACTGAACAATGGCTGGACAGATGGGGCAACCGGGAAGCAAATTACAGTTACAGAACACGGAGCCACAACCATTCGGGGAATTTATCCCGACTTTATAATTAATTCCATTTCCAATCCCGATGTTCGACCATCTGTATTTTTTTATCTACCCGAAGAAAAATTTGAACAACAAAAAATTGAAGATCCTTCTTTTTCATACAATATACTGATAAAAGTACACGACGGCGCTCAAGCTGGCGTGATGAAAAAAATTACCGATGTTTTTAATATCGCTCTGCCTCACAACGATGCAGTTATAAAAAGCCTGGAAGACGAACAACTCAACAACTACCAGGAGCAAAAAGGATTTCGGAATGCCATGTTTGCCGGGAATGTAATCATCTTACTAATCACAGTAATCGGATTGCTTGGCTATACAACCAATGAGGCAGCCCGCCGCCGAAAAGAACTGGCAATAAGAAGAATTAACGGCGCCAATCTTTCAAATATACTACAAGTGTTTATTGTAGAACTGGAATATATTGCAATTCCGGCAGTACTTATCGGACTTTCTGGAGCCTGGCTTACGGCTCACAAATGGATGCAAAATTTTGCTACAAAAATTCCACTTCACTGGGGAATATTTGCAATTTGCAGTCTGTTTGTTTTGGGAATTGTTGCGCTAATTGCAGCAGTAAATTATACACGTACTGCAAACCGTAATCCCGTAGAAGCACTGCGATACGAATAAAGAGGTGTTAAAATCCTGATTAAAAGAAGGAAACACTGAGGCTTGAATAAATTGAAGGAAGCCTGAGATTTCAGCATTGGAGAGAAATTGTTCCTCGCAAAGAATATGAAAAATGAAAGGATTCAATATTACTAAATGATTTCTTTGGGCTCCGATTAAACAAAAATTCAAAAACATTCCCGGAGTGAATGACAAATCTTTTGACAATGAGTGTTAATATTTTTGACACCCGGCATTAACAGAAATAAATCAAAATACTAAATACCAACACATTACACACATGGCATAATTTCTGAAAATCGGAAAAGAGGAAACAATTGATAATGTAAAAACGAGTTCCGGAGTATTTCAACCGGTACAAAAAGCGGAAGCATATTAGGAAAATAATAGCCTGATATCCATTAACATGTCATATTAAAAGAAACATGCCATGAATTTATTATCGTTTAAAAACAGTTTTAGGTTTCTGTTAAAAAAGAAAAACTACCTCGTTATTAATATGATGGGGCTGGGTATTGGAATTGCCTCTTTTCTCATTTTATTTCTGTATGTATACAATGATATTACATACAATCACTTTAATGAAAACCTGGCAAATATTTATCGTGTGCGTGAAGGAAACAGTGACCGAACCAAAGGTCTGCTATTGCCTGAAATGATTCAACAAATTCCGGAAGTAGAGAACGGAACGCGTATTTTTGACTGGGAAGGTTTCCGTATGAGCTATGGTGAAAAAGCTTTCCCTGAAAATATTCAGTATGCAGATACCGGTTTCTTTTCAGTGTTTACTTTTCCATTTACAGAACAGGGAACAGGCAATAATATTCATGAGAAATACAATGTGGTAGTAAGCAAAGAATTTGCTGAAAAGTACTTTGGGAACGAACCGGCAATTGGAAGGAAACTACAAGTTGGGTTCGACAATATTTACCTTACGGTTAATGGTGTTGTTGAAATTCCCAATAATTCTTCTATCAAATTCGACATCATCGCGTCGTACGAAACCGGCGAACAAATTTCTCCCTGGATAAAAGATATTCACGATTGGTACAATACCTTTTCAATGACTTATATTCTTCTGAAAGACGGAACTAAACCGGAAACCATTTACAGCAAAATGCAAAAGATTGCTAAAGATAATTTTCAAACCGGTCAAAAAAATATTCCCGAAATGAACCTGTTACCATTTAAAGATTATCATTCAAAACAGGAATCAAACCGCACGTTAATTATCATTTTAAGTATTGTTGCACTAGGAATTCTGAGCATTGCCATGGTAAACTTTATCAATCTTACCATAACCAACTCGTTGGGCCGGAGCAAAGAAATTGGGGTAAAAAAAGTAGTTGGCGCAGGGAAAGGATTTCTTGCGCGGCAAATTATTACAGAATCGTTAATGGTAAGTTTTGTAGCACTGATTATCGGATACTTGCTGGCGGAATTTTTTTTACCGGAATTCAATCGTTTGTACGATACAAAGCTACATCTGAATCTTATCCAAAATAAAATGTTACTCCCGGTGCTTCTCTGCATTTGGCTGGTTGTTGGATTGTTATCCGGAGGAACACCCGCTTTCCACTTGTCGCGCCTGAGTTCGATAGATAGTTTACGAGGACAGATTTCAAAAGGAGGGAAAGTCAGGATGACGCGTTACTCGCTTGTTGTGGTTCAGTTTGCTATTGCTATTATTCTTATTTCCGGAACTTTCCTGATTCGGAAACAGATTCAGTTTATGATAAACCACGACCCGAAATTTGACAAAGAAAATGTTGTAGTTGCCGAATTAACACAATGGGAATACCAGGATTTGAATGCCGCATCACTCAAATTTAAACACATTGCAGATGAGCTGAAAGCAAGCCCCTTTATTGAATCGATTTGTTTTTCAGGATGTACTCCCGGCAATTACAATGAAAACTACAATACATTTTACACAGAAGGAGAAAACAATGTAGAAAGTATTAATCTTCGGAAAGCATATGTTGGAAGAGACTATTTCAAGACCTATGGCATAAAACTAGTCAATGGCGAAGGATTTTCAGACGAAACCCGAAATTATGAGAATACGATTGTCCTGAATAAAAAGGCCATGCAAATTCTGGGATACCACAGTGCCGATTTGCAGATTCTACGCGAGGGTTCCCTGGAAGACATTCCGATTAAAATCATTGGCGAGGTAGAAAATTTTGCCTACCAGGGGGTGCAATACGAAATACAGCCGGTAGCCCATATTTTTACTGAACGAGAAAATTATGCAAACTGGAGCTATCTTTCGGTAAAAACCACACCAGGGGCAAGCTTGCAGGCTATTGAACTTTTAAAAAGTAAATGGAAAAATACCCAGCCCGAATCAACAGTTAATTGCTTTTTTGCCAACGATAAACTAAACGAACAATACAAAGAATATACAAAAGTAAACCAGATTATCGCCTGGTTTTCCATAGTGGCAATTGCGCTTTCCTGTATTGGGTTATTTGCCCTTTCATCGTATACCATTTCGCACCGGATAAAAGAAATTGGTGTACGTAAAGTAAACGGCGCCAGGATCCGGGAAATTGTAACCTTATTAAACCGCGATTTTCTAAAATGGGTTGCTATTTCATTTATCGTTGCAGGTCCGCTTTCGTGGTACGCGCTGCATCGATGGCTCGAAGGATTTGTACTGAAAACCAATCTTAGCTGGTGGATTTTTGCACTGGCGGGAATTATAGCATTGGGAATTGCATTATTAACGGTAAGTTGGCAAAGCTGGAAAGCGGCGACAAAGAATCCGGTAGAAAGTTTGAGATATGAATAAAATCTAGCTAGAATGAAAAATTTTAAATTCGCTTTCCGCATGTTAAAACGAAACCCATTGCTGGTTTATATCAGTATTCCGGGGTTAGCTATAGGTTTGAGCGCATTATTGCTTTTGGCGGTTTATTTGAAATACGAATTCAGTTTCGATAAACATTTCCCTACCAACAACCGGGTACTTCGTTTATGTAACACTTTACACGAAAAAGATGGCCCCCGCACTTTATCAACAGCTTTGCGTACCGATTACACCCAGCTGCCTCAGCGTGTTCCCGAAGTGGAAAAGGCAGTCCAGTTAAACCCCGGGTGGGATGTGAAAATAAAAACGGATAAGGGCACTTTCAATGATTTGCAGGTGATGTATGCCGATGAGGAATTTTTTGATGTTTTCGGATTGAAGCTGCTTGAAGGAAATACCACTGAAGCGCTTGCAGGTAAAAACAATATTGTTCTCACAAAATCGTCAGCAGAGAAACTTTTTGGAAGCGTGGATTGTGTCGGAAAAGCCTTGGCTTTGGATGGCTCCGATTTGTTTGTAACAGGCGTAATGGCCGATTTGCCCAAAACAACACATTTTAAATTCGATTTATTGCAGCCTATGAAAGCCAACGAATTTATGCTTAGTCAGGGCAGTCTCGAATTTCAAACGTATTACCTCATAAAAAAAGATGTGGATTTGAAAACTGCCGGAGAAAATATTGTGGCGGTAAACAACGAATTGATGAAAGTCTGGAAACAGCGCGGAAAGCTAAATGATATAAAAACCGAAACCAGTGCAGAGTTATTGCGGAACATTCATTTATACACCAAAACAGACAGGGATATGGTGGCGAAAGCCAATTGGATGCAACTGTTTATTGTATGCGGAATTGCCTTTTTTATTTTTCTGATAGCGCTTATCAATTTCGTGAATATGTATCTGTTGCATGGCGAAAAACGTATTGCCGAAATAGCCTCGCGGAAAGTTGCCGGAGCTACATCGGGGAACCTGGCCGCCCAGTTTTTCAGGGAAAATGGTATTATTGCCGTTTTTGCTTTGCTTGCTGCAATTGGGGTAACAATTCTGGTTCAGCCCTTTTTCTCACAGATGATAAACCTACCTTTAGCTGTTAACGATATGTTTACGCCTTTGGGTATTGTGGTTGTTATTGGTATATTGGTACTGCTTGTTTTATTGACGGGCACTTATCCCGGTTTCCATTTATCAAAAATAAACCTTATTTCAGGCTTAAAAGGTAAACGACAAAATGTTACGCACGGAGGCCTTTCTAAATCGGTAGTGCTGGTACAGTTTTTTGTCACGGTTTTGCTCATTTCCTCTCTCATTATCATGCAGGCACAGATTAAACATATGAAAGATGTGCCTCTTGGTTTCAACGAGAAAAATGTAGTTGCCGTTCAGGATTTCTCGGGGCAAGCGGTTAGAAATGTAATTTCTATAAAAAATGAATTGGAAAGTTTGCCTTTTATTGAAAGTGTTGGCATCTCTCAAAATCGTATGGGCGGTCGTTGCAACGGACAATCTATTGCTCTGCTAAACAGTCCTGATGAAAAACCAGTTGGCGAATACCGGGTAATGCCCGGATTTGCAGAAACCATGCAATTGCCATTAAAAGAAGGCCGTTATTTTACCGATAGCCCAAGCGATCAAAATAGCATTTTGATAAACGAAGCGGCTGCAAAAATGCTGGGTTTGCAATTTAGTCCAGGGATACAGGTTTTATATAAAGGTAAAGCGGTAAAATTAGCCGGTATTGTTAGCGATTTTTATTTTAATGGGTATGCCGGGAAAAAGATTGACCCGCTTGTTTTATCCCGGACGGACTATGGCTATCTTATTTACCTGCGTACTAAAGGTAGTTTCTCGCAAGAGAACCAAAAGCAAGTGGCCAGTATTATCCAAAGTTTCGATCCCGATTATATGATGTCTTTTACATCGCTGGATGATGTGTATTCTGCAAAATTTGAAAAAGATGAACGTGTATTTAATATGGTTTCATCGGGTGCTCTACTGGCTATTGTACTAAGCTTTGCAGGAATGATGGCTCTTTCAATATTGAATGTAACGCGCCGCACGAAAGAAATTGGTATCCGTAAAGTTGTTGGTAGCAGCGAAGCGGACATAATGGGTAAGTTAGTAGGAGAAGTACTCCTTTTGGTAAGCATCGCCTCAGTATTTGCATTTGTTGTATCGTACCTGTTAATGGAACAATGGCTAAGTAATTTTGCTATAAAAGTAAGTATGCATTTGGGGTACTTTTTATTAAGCGGGATTTTAACTTTTATCATCGCAATCCTTTCTGTTGGCGGGCAAAGTTGGCGGGCGGCCACAAGAAATCCTGTTAAAGCACTTAGATATGAATAGTATTGTAAGAATTAAAAATTAAGTTGACATGTTTAAACATTATTTGTTGATTATATTCAGGAATTTCAAACAAAATAAGACTTCACTTTTTATAAATCTGGTTGGCTTATCAACTGGTTTAACCTGTGCCTTACTTATTTATCTTTGGGTAAATGATGAGTTATCTGTTGACAAATTCTCTGAAAATGACAGGCAACTCTTCCAGGTAATGCAAAATATAAAAAATGAGAACGGTATCGAAACCTTGGAAGCAACTCCGGGACATCTGGCTGAAGCCTTAGCCGAAGATATACCTGAAGTGAAGTATGCAACTACAGTAATTCCGACTACTTTCAACATCAGTAAAGGTGTTATTTCTCTTTCCGATAAAAATATCAGGTCGGAAGCACAGTATGTAACAAAAGATTTTTTTAATGTTTTTCCCTATAAAATGCTCCTGGGCAATCCCGATGAAGCTCTTTCAGCTAAGAATAATGTAGTTATATCGGATGACTTGGCTTTAAAGCTTTTTGGCAATACGGAAAGTGCGATGGGAAAAACCATTAACTGGAATACAGGCGACATTTCAGGATTTTATACCATAAACGGTATTTTTAAAACTCCGGCTTCCAACATGACCAATCATTTTGATATTTTACTGAATTACAGCTTATTTGAAGAAATCAACCCTTGGCAGGGCTGGGGCGACAGCAGCGCACGTACCTATGTCCTTTTAAACGAAAAAATATCTCCTCCCGTCTTTAATGAGAAGATAAAGGATTTTATGAAATCAAAAGATGCAGGCCTGAATATTTCATTATTTGCCCAGCGTTATTCCAACCATTATCTGCACGGCTATTATGAAAATGGCAAGCCAGCAGGAGGAAGAATTGAGTACGTAAAGTTATTTTCTTTGGTTGCCTTTTTTATACTTATTATTGCCTGTATCAACTTTATGAATCTCTCGACTGCTAAAGCAATGGGAAAAATAAAAGAAGTTGGAATAAAAAAAACAATCGGGGCGGCGAAAAAGAATCTGATTGCACAGTATCTGACCGAATCGATGGTAATGACTTTTATTTCGCTCGGATTGGCACTTCTTGCGGTACGTTTCCTGGTAATCCCATTTAACGGATTAACAGGAAAACATCTTAGCCTTTCTTTCGCGTTGAATCAAATTATTATAATACTTGCGACGACAGCTATAACAGGCCTTTTAGCCGGAAGTTATCCGGCGTTGTATCTCTCGCGTTTTGTCCCGATAGACATTTTGAAGGGGAAACTTAAAGCATCAGCCGGAGAAAGCCGGGCGAGAAAAGGACTGGTTATTTTTCAGTTTGCGGCGTCGGTGATAATGATTATTTCAGTTGGGGTGATTTTTGAACAATTTTCTTTTATCCAATCCAAGAATTTGGGATTCAACAGAGAACACGTTGTTTACTTTAGTGTAGATAAAATGTCACAGGAAAAATTATCGGAAATCCGAAATATTCCGGGCGTAGTAAATGCTGCCGGAGGTAATCTGAAAGCAGGCTCTCCTTTGGGTGGTACTTCAGGCATAAACTGGGAAGGCAAAAACCCTGAGGACCACACCTTTTTCTCCGTAAAATGGGTCGGTTATAATCTGCTTGAGACACTTGATATGAAAATGGCTGAGGGGAAATCATTTTCTGAAAATTTTAATTCTCCGGATCAGATTATTTTTAACGAAACCGCAATTAAAAAAATGGGGTTAAAAAGCCCGGTTGGAAAGAAAATTTCAGTTGAGGGAGAAGAAAAAATAATTATCGGCGTTGTTAAAGATTTTAATTTCGAATCGTTATACGAGAAAGTAAAGCCTTCGGCTCTTTTTGTTGCACCTGTGCAGTATGCTCCAACAGTTTCGGTTAGAATTAAAGCAGGAGCAGAAAAGACCACACTTGAAAATCTTAAAAAATTTTATACAGAACTATATCCGGGACAGACCTTCGAGTATCGTTATATGGATGATGATTACCAGCAACTGTATGCTGCCGAACAGCGTGTTTCAATTATCTCCAAATATTTTACTGCCATTGCCATCCTTATTTCCTGTCTAGGTTTATTTGGGCTTACAGCTTTCACTGCGCAGCAAAGGACAAAGGAAATCGGTATACGCAAAGTTATGGGATCGGGCGTAACTGAAATTGTAAAACTGCTTTCTGCTGATTTTACCCGGCTTGTTGTTATTGCAATAGTCATCTCTGTTCCGATAGGTTATATAATTATTCATCGTTGGCTCGCGAATTTTGCTTACCGCATTGAATTGCACTGGTGGTATTTTGCCGGCGCAGGAGTGATCACTTTGTTAATCACATGGGTTACGGTTGGTATACAAACTGTAAAAGCAGCATTAATTAATCCGGTTGAATGTTTGAAAGAAGAATAGATTAAACAAGATATACCATGTTAAAACATAATTTCCTTATCATACTTCGAAACCTCAGGAGAAACAAGAGTTCGCTTTTTATCAATCTTATTGGTTTATCTACAGCGCTTGCCTGTGTTTTGGTTATTTACTTGTGGGTGAACGACGAATTAAACGTCGATAAATTTCTCCTTAAAGACGGACCGGTTTACCAGGTAATGAAAAACAACACTACAGAACACGGAATTGAAACAGAAGAAGATGTTCCGGGATTATTGGACAAAACATTAAAAGACGAATTTCCAGAAGTTGAAAAATCGGTATCTGTTTTTCCTCCTGCAGCATATAGTTTTAACGGGATAGTTTCATTAAATGAGAATAATATCAAAGCCAATTGGAAATTCGCGGGAAAGGACTTCTTTTCTATTTTCGCGTATGAACTTACTTATGGAACAAAAAACAGTGTACTCATCGATAAAAACGCTGTTGTAATATCAAATAAACTCGCTGAAAATTTATTCGGAACTGAAGACAAAGCCATTGGCCAAACGGTTGAATGGGACGGGGATATGGTAAAAGGGCAATTTTATATCGCCGGAATTTTTAAAAGCCCGCCTGAAAATGCAACTATTCAGTTCGACGTTCTTTTTAATTATGATTTGTTTTGGGAAAAATTCCCCAACTTTTTAAAATGGAATAACAGTGGGCCAAGTACATATGTTGTTTTAAAAGAACATACCAATATTGCTGATTTCAATAATAAAATTGCCGGATTAGTTAAATCGAAAGACAGCGAATCGAGACTTACGTTATTTGCCCGTCCTTACGCCGACCAATATTTATACGCCAATTATGAAAATGGCAAACAGTCCGGCGGACGAATTGAATATGTAAAACTTTTTTCACTCATTGCCCTCTTCATAATAATAATTGCCTGCATTAATTTTATGAATTTGTCTACCGCCAAAGCATCACGAAGGCTAAAGGAAATTGGAGTTAAAAAAGTAGTTGGCGCCGACAGAAGAACGCTGATAGCACAACATATGGGAGAAACATTATTAATTTCCGGGGCATCTCTTTTAATAGCAATTGTAATTGTAGCTGTTTTATTGCCGCAATTCAACCAGATTACAGGAAAGCACCTCACCTTGCTTTTAGATAACAACCTGCTTTTTTCAGGCTTTGCAATTGCCCTTATTACCGGTGTTCTTGCAGGTAGCTATCCGGCGTTTTATCTTTCCGGATTAAATCCTGCTGCTATTCAAAACGGACAAATTTTTAACAAAAGCAAAACATCGGCAAGGGAACTTGGAATCCGCAAAGGGTTGGTTATTTTTCAATTTATAGCATCAGTTACTTTAATCGTTTCAGTAATTGTTATTTACAAGCAAATGGAATATGTACAGTCAAAAAACCTCGGATTTAACCGTAACAATGTAATTCGTTTTATGGCGGAAGGAAAAGCCAAAAAAAATCCGGCCACATTTATTTCCGAAATAAAAAAAGTTCCGGGAGTTGCAGATGCATCTTTTATGGATGGTGATTTAACCGGACAACACAGCGGGACTACAGCAGTAAACTGGGAAGGAAAATCACCGGATAAAACCGTAGATTTTGAAATTTTGGGAGTTGGATACGACTTAATTAATATGCTTGGAATAAATGTTGTGGAAGGCAGGCAGTTTTCAAGAGAATTTGGCACAGAAGATTCAAAATTAATCTTTAACCAGGCGGCAATAAAAGCCATGGGAATTACCGACCCCATAGGGAAAACAGTTAATCTATGGGGAGAAGATAAACAAATTATAGGTGTTGTAGAAGATTTTCATTTTGAATCACTTTATGAAGATGTAAAACCTTTCTTTTTCAGGTTTACCGAACGTAGACCATACGAAATATTAGTTAAACTACAACCAGGAAGGGAACGGGAAACGTTAGCCAATCTCACATCTTTTTACAGAAATTACCAGGGCCTTGCTTTTGATTATCAATTTTTGGATCAGGATTTTCAGGAAATGTATTCTGCCGAATTACGTGTTTCTTCATTGTCAAAGTATTTTGCAGGACTGGCTATTTTGATATCATGCCTGGGGTTGTTTGGCCTTGCAGCATTTACCGCTGAAGTTAGAACAAAAGAGATTGGTATCCGGAAAGTAATGGGGTCAGGTGTTTTCAATATCGTGCGTCTGCTTTCGGGCGAATTCACCAAAATGGTTGTTATTTCCATTATGATTTCACTTCCACTAAGCTATGTCATTTTAAATAACTGGCTTGAAAATTTTGCCAGTCATATAAATTTACGGTGGTGGTATTTTGCCATTGCCGGTTTGATAACAATTGTAATTTCATGGATTACCGTTGGAATGCAAACATTAAAAGCAGCATTGACCAATCCTGTTAATTGCTTGAAAGAAGAATAAGAACCATACAAATTAAAATAAATGATACGATTTAAAATAAAACTGGCTATTCGGAATTTATTGAAAAATAAATTATATTCATCATTAATCATTGGCGGGTTTGCTGTTGGGTTTACAGCGTGCATCCTCATTGCATTATTTTATAATGTTGAACACAATGTGAACACCCATTTCCGAAACTATAAGAACATTTACAGGGTTTACGATGCAAAACGCAATAAAGACAATCTCGATTATAAATTATACCCGGTGTTTAAAGAACAATATCCTGAAATCAGTGATGCCTGCCCAATGGAATATTCCCCAAATTTTCAGTTCAATATTAAAGATGCAGAAACCAGGGATTACACACGAATTACTTATTCCATCAGCACAACCAACGATTTTTTCGATATTTTTTCTACTGAAATTGTTGCAAGTCTTTCTGATAAACCTTTCAGAGATGAAAACTCGGCAGTAATTACTGAGTCGGTAGCCAAACGGTTATATGGCGACAAAAATCCGTTGGGTAGGACCATTGAACAGGAATTCTTCTCGGCCACGATTTCTGCAGTTATAAAAGATTTGCCAAAAAATTCAAGCTTTCAGGCTGAATTAATTTTAAATGCTGAAAACAAAAATTTTCAATTTTCGCAGGAATGTAATGATAACGTATGTATTTATCCAACCGAACATTTTTTATTATTGAAAAAAGATGCTGAACCCGATTTACTGGCCGCAAAAATAAACAATACCATTCAACAGTTTAATACAAATACCGATAGTCTGGCTCTTCAAAATGTAACTGATATTTATTTTTCGTCATTTTCCGAGGACGATCTGCACCAAAAGGGAAATTCAAAAATGCTGGTTATTTTTCTCTCCATTGCTGTTCTGATCATATTGCTTTCCAGCATCAATTATTTAAACTACACCATTTCCATTCAATATGCAAAAATGAAGGAAATCGGCATCAACAAAACCAACGGGGCCGGCAAAACACAACTCATTTTAGATTCGGTTATCGAGGTTTCGCTGGGAATCGCTATATCCCTGCTCATTTCGGTGATGCTGGTAACAATCCTCCTCCCGTGGTCCGAAACACTTTTTGGCCGTAGCATTCAAGTTAATGATGTTAACTTTCAACAGCTTCTTCCCGTTTTTACAGGAACAATGCTGGGTATTATTTTACTCAACAGCCTTGCTCCAATTTATATTCTTTCGCGCTTTAGCATAACTGATTTTTTATCCGGGGGGCGAAAAAAAGGAAAACAGTTTGGGAAACAGGTCATGTTAACATTTCAGGTCACCGTTTCCATTGCGCTTATTGCTGTTGTAATGCTGATATTCAAACAACTTCAGTATGTAAAACATTACGACCTTGGTTTTAACGAAGAACACCTGGTCCGATTGGAGCTTCCATACCTGTACTCTCATCCTGAAACAATAAAAAAGGAAACCGCTAAACTCCCGTTTGTTACAGGTGCCACGTTAAGCGATGGTTATCCCGGCTGGGTGAAACTTTATATGGGAAGCGGGCTTGATGACAACCAGTTTATGGTGGAATGTATTCATGTTTCGGATGATTACCTGGAAACAATGGGCATTCAATTGCTCGATGGCAGAAATTTTCTCCCCGGAGATAAAAACAAAGCCTGCATTATGAATGAAAAGGCTGTAAAACAATATGGCTGGGACAATATCAAAGACAAAAAATACAATAATGGCGATGGTTATCAGGTGGTAGGAATGGCAAAAGATTTTAATGTACAATCGTTGCATGATGGTATAGCCCCTGTCGCCTTAATTTATGAGCCCGAACATAGGTTCAGCACGCTATCATTACGGTTAATCCCCGGGGATGTGGGACAACAAATGGATCAAATCCGGAAAGTATGGAAAGACCTATTACCCGACGATCCGATGGAATTTACTTTTTACAATGACCAGTTTCAGGCTATGTATGTAAAAGAAGATAAACTGGCAAAATCGGTTACTTTCTTTTCGCTCATTGCCATTGTGCTCACCTGTATGGGAATACTCGGGCAAATTTACCTCATCAGCTTAAATCGTACTAAAGAAATTGGGGTGCGTAAAGTGAACGGAGCCAAAGTGTCGGAAATATTGGTTTTGCTCAATAAAGATTTTGTGATTTGGGTTGTAGTTGCATTTGTTATAGCCAGTCCAATCTCATATTATGCCATGAATAAGTGGCTCGAAAACTTTGCATATAAAACTACATTAAGTTGGTGGATATTCGCTTTGGCCGGGCTACTTACTCTTGGAATTGCCTTGCTAACTGTAAGTTGGCAAAGTTGGAGGGCGGCGACCAGAAACCCGGTAGAAGCCTTGCGTTATGAATAAGGTAAAAATACCGGCGGCTCTTGGATTTGAAGCACTTCGACATAAAGAATAAAGAGATATGGAGATCCTAAGTATATGGAATAGAGGCATGGAGCATAAGTAAAACCGGTGTAGTCGAAATCAGAAGAGTATAACTATTTAAATAAAATTAGCTCTTCCAGGAAGAATGACAAATCTTTTGACAGATGGTGTAAACTTTTTTTACATTCTCCATAAAGACATCGTCATATATAACTGTAAGACAACAAAATAAATACTTGGCACAATTTCTGGATTTCAGAAACTAACTTATAATAAGAGGAATATAAAGAGCCTTGTTAACATTCTGTAGCATACTTACAGAGAGCATAAAAAGTATATTCAACAAGAAGAATATTTTCAACCGAGATAAAACACTTGTTGATAGAAAAAATATAAGAAATCAGTTCATGTTTAAAAATTACTCCTCATCCTGACCATTATGAATATAGTTAAGCTTCTTAAAAGTGCCATAAAAAAAGAAGGTGGATTTGGTCTTTTAAATATTGTCGGACTCTCTATAGGGATGGCAATGAGCTTGCTAATCATTTGGTATTTACAATATCATTTCTCTTTTGATTCCCACATTCCCGGGGAAGAAAAAATTTACCGGATAGTTGAAAAAGATCGGAACGACGGAAGTTTGTCTTTTGGCGCTCCACTTCCTATGGCACAGGCTATTCGTGATGATTATCCGGAAGTTGGAGAAATCGCTGCGCTATCGACCAACTCCTACCCTGTTACTTGGAACGAAACCAAGTTTAATATCAGAGCCTCTGCCGCCGATGTTAATATTTTTGACGTGTTGGGAACTCAATTGCTGGTAGGCACAAAAACAGTTTTATCAGAACCGGGAAGCTCAGTTCTTACTCGTTCCTGTGCAAAAAAACTGTTCGGAGAAAAAAATCCTGTCGGACAAATATTCGCACTGGAAAGTTTCGATGGTGAAAAAATATTCTCTGTGAAAGGAATAATTCCGGATCCACCGGCAAACACCAGCTTCAATTCAGAAATGTATCTTTCGTGGGAAACGATGAACCCAAAAGACTGGCAAAAAAACTGGTGGTGGGGAGGTTATCATATTCTGGCTAAAGTAAAAAATGAGGCACAAAAAGAGGACCTGGAACAAAAAGTTAACACTATCTTAGAAAAACACCAAGCCCCTTTTATTAACGGACGTTATGATTTTCAACTCATTCCGCTAGCAGGCTCTCATTTCCGCACAGATGTTGAGAACCCGCTGGTAACGCCGGTTTCTTCCCGCTTGTTATGGGTTTTAGGAATTGTAGCTGTTTTTATTATTGTTATTGCCTGCATTAATTTTGTGAATTTATCTATTGCCCAATCGGAACGATACGCTAAGGAAACCGGTATCTCAAAAGTTCTGGGGGCTTCAAAAAAAAACCTGGCCATAAACTTCCTTACCGTAACCTTTGTGAAAACCATTTTTGCAATGAGTTTGGCTGTACTGATTACCGAACTCCTTGCATCATCATTTCAGAAACTTACACGAATAGAGGATTACAGCCTTTTTTCCGATGTAACTTCCTGGATTATTCTTTTAGGAATGGTTTTCCTTTCGGCAATGTTATCCGGCGTCTATCCGGCATTCATAATCTCGCGCCCGCAACCCGTTGAACTGTTATCCAGTAAAATAACAAAGAATATTTCGCAGGGTATATTTCGCAAAATATTAGTGGTAACCCAGTTTTCAATTGCCACAGTTCTTATTATTGCCGCCCTTTTTGTATTTAAACAAATTTCGTTCATGAAAAAACACGACCTGGGTTTTTCTAAAGACGGAATTGTTGCCGTTGATCTGAGTTCGTTGGGGAACGAGATTAGCGATATCGGGCAAAAAGCATCAATACTGGAACTGGAAATACAAAAAAGGGGGATTCAGAACGGCATTGAAAATATTGCGGAGATGGAAACGCTTCCCGGCGCCCACTACAGAAATAATTTTTCTATTACAGATCCGGAAAACCAAAATACTTATTCCGTAATATCAGTAGGTATTGACGAAAATTATTCCAATGTGCTTGAGCTACCGATAATAGAAGGCCGGAACTTTTCAAAAGAACTGACTTCAGACAGAGACGCGATTTTAATCAACGAGACCTTAAAAAACAAACTCGGTTGGAATTCAATTGAAAACAAACAGCTTTCCCTGATTTCGAAAGACGATAAAACTGCGGTTATCGGTGTTTTTAAAGACATACATATTAACTCGCTGGCACAGGCAATTCCACCAATGATTTACCGGTATAAAAAAAATGCCTATCCTGAATATATGGTTTTCAGAATAGAGTCGGGACGCGAAGCAACAGCTTTGCCGCTTATTAAAAACGAATGGGAAAAGGTTTCTGACGGAAAACCATTCGAATCGTTTACAGTAGCCGATAAATTCGACGCTATGTATGGAAATGAAGAACGGTTATCAAAAATAATTGGCGCTTTCTGCCTTGTTGCCGTTCTGCTCTCCTGCTTTGGCCTGTTTGCGCACATTGCTTTTTCGGTACAACGCCGCACAAAAGAAATTGGTATCCGAAAAGTAAACG
Organism: uncultured Draconibacterium sp.; assembly: GCA_963677235.2. Lineage (GTDB taxonomy): Bacteria > Bacteroidota > Bacteroidia > Bacteroidales > Prolixibacteraceae > Draconibacterium. The sequence goes on from CAXXPP010000003.1 coordinate 731,167, forward strand.
GAGCAAAAATTTCCGAAGTACTAACCATCCTCAACGCTGATTTTATTAAAGAAGTAATCATTGCTTTTGCCTTTGCTACACCTGTTGCCTGGGTTGCTATGAACAAGTGGCTTGAAAATTTCGCTTACAAAACCACTTTGAGCTGGTGGATTTTTGCCCTTGCCGGAGCCCTGGCATTGGGAGTTGCATTGCTGACTGTTAGCTGGCAAAGCTGGCGGGCAGCGACCCGGAATCCGGTAGAGGCGTTGCGATATGAATAAAAAACGAATCAACAAATGAAAAATGTAATAAAACTTATCCTTCGGAACCTGTTCAGAAAACCGGTAACAACAGGCATTAACCTGCTCGGCCTTTCGGTAAGTCTGGCCTTGGTAATTATTTTATCAGCCTATTCGCATAGTGAATTCACCACAGATAAATTTCACAAAAATCATAAAAACATATATCTCATACAGCCTGGAGAAGGCTGGTTTTATACTCCGGCGATTTTAAAACCGACTATCGAAGCCAACATTGCCGGGATAAAAAATTCTATCCGAATGAGAGATAAATGGAATCCTCCGGTTTACCAGGTGGGGAACGATGATCCTGTTGAATCAGACTTGATATTTTCTGATAAAAATTTTTTTGAAGTGTTCAATTATACAGCGTCGGAAGGCAATTTAAAAACAGCACTTGAAAGTCCGATGTCGGTGGTAATTTCAAAACCATTGGCTACACGTTTGTTTGGAAGTCAATCCGCAGTTGGAAAGCTGGTCAAAATCGACAATAAATATTTGCTCACTGTAACAGCCGTTTTAAAAGAACAGCCTTCAAATACAGTGTTCTCTTTTAGCTCAATTACCAACATTGAAACCATGAAACGGGTACAATCCGACAATGCGGAAGATTTTACCAATTGGGGATGGAATAACTACCAAACTTTTCTATTGTTAGATAATAAAGTAAATCCGTCTTCCGTACAAAGCCAGGTTATAAAATTATTCCCGGAAGAAGAAAAGAAAGAGGTTGTCGATCTAAAACTAGTTCCGTTAGATAATATTTATTTTTCTGCTCACGACGATTATCTCACGTTCATAAAAAGCGGCAATAAAACACAGGTAATTTTACTTTCTGTTGTGGCATTTCTAATTTTAGTAGTTGCTCTTGTTAATTTCATCAATATTTCTACCACACAGTGGAGAGACCAAATAAAACAAACCGGAATCCTAAAAGTTATTGGGGCAAAACGTATGGAGATATTGCTAAAAATGCTCTTCGAAACGTTTCTACAATTTGCCTTCGCGTTTTTACTTGCTTGTTTAATTACGACCATTATTACTCCGATACTCGCTCATGAAACAACAATAACATTTAACCCGCAAATCATTTATTCCGGTAAATTTTTAATCATTTCTACGGGCTGTATTTTCATCCTCAGCTTTTTGTGCAGTATAGTGCCTGCACTTCGAATTGCTTCTTCCGAAACCCTAATTAACCTCAAAAAGAAAATCATTTTCAAACACACAAAAACACTTGGTAAAGGAACACTGGTTTCTGCACAATTTGTGGTCGCCATTATCCTGATTCTCTTTACCATTTTAATTCAAAAACAAGTTGATTTCGGAAGCAGTAATCTGGGAATGAACCAGGAAAATATTGTCGGAATAGAATTGACAGACCAGTTGACAAGTAAAAAAGATGTTCTAAAAGACGAATTGCTTGCGCAGGCAAACATTGATGAAGTAGTATTCACTGAATATTATCCGGGAGAAATGAACTCGGGCTGGGGAATCGAACTTCAACAAAACGGAGAGACGAAACATGTTGAATTCAGGACATTCAGCGCCGATGCTGGTTTCTTCAATATTATGGGATTGCAACTTTTGAAAGGGCAATTTTATTCTGGTGACCTGGAAAGTGATAAACACAAAGTAATTGTGAACGAACAGTTTTGCCGGGAATTTGGGATAACAGATCCCATTGGAGCAATAATGCCCAGATATAATGGAGCAATTTATGAAATCGTGGGTCTTGTAAAAGATTTTCATTTCCGGCCCATAAACGAACCCATTGCACCGCTGGTAATCAGAAACGACAATTACGCTTCAATTGCGCTGATAAAATTAAAAACGGAGAACTTTAAAGCATTGCAGAATACGTTTGAAAATATTCAATCGATGACCGCAGAATTATCTCCTTCTTTTCCGGTGAAAGTTTCCTTCTTTAGCCAGGCGGTTGAGCACTTATACCAGGAAGAGGTGAAATTCAGAAAGGCTTTTACACTTTTTGCTGTTTGTGCTATAGTTATCAGTTGTATGGGAATTTTAGCCATGTCCATGTTTGCCGCCCAGAATCGAATCAAAGAAATCGGAATCCGAAAAGTAAACGGCGCTAAAATCTCGGAGATACTCACAATGCTCAATCGCGATTTTGTAAAATGGGTGGTAATTGCATTTATTGTTGCCACTCCAATTGCACATTACGCTATGAATAAATGGCTCGAAAACTTTGCTTACAAAACCAACTTAAGCTGGTGGATTTTTGCACTTGCTGGTTTGCTTGCGTTGGGAATTGCATTGTTAACTGTGAGTTGGCAGAGCTGGAAAGCAGCCACGAGAAACCCTGTAGAAGCGTTGAGGTATGAATAGTATTTTACCCCAAACCTTCTAAATGAGAGAGCTATAGAAATAATTAGATAAGAATAAAACAAGATAAAATGACACTTTTTAATTTAAAACTGGCAATTCGGAATCTGTTAAAAAATAAATTCTACTCAATACTTATTATTGGAGGTTTCTCAATAGGATTTGCCTCCTGTATTTTAATCGGGTTGTATTACAATTCAGAACACAGTGTAAACAAAGACTACTCCAACTACAAACAAATCTACAGGCTGTACGACGAAGAGGACAAAAACTGCTATCTTCCCTATGATATGCTTCCGGTACTTGCTGCCAACTACCCCGAAATTGAAAATGCCTGCCCATTACTTTTTGCCAGTTTTGAGGTTCCGGTGGTTGACGAGCAGTTACATGTTGACACCCGAATTAATCACATCATCAGCACCAATAATAGTTTTTTCAAACTGTTTAACCCGCATATAATCTCAAGCCTTGACAACTTACCTTTTTCGGGGAATAAGTCTGTGGTAATAACAGAAACCATTGCAAAAAGAATGTACGGAGACAAAAATCCTTTAGGCCAAGATATAACCATTCTTAATAGTCTTAATGCAACCGTAACCGCTGTTATTGAAGACCTGCCTGAAAATTCATCCTTTAAAGCAGAAATACTTTTAAACAGCGAAAATGAGGAATTCAGACTTCGAAGATTCGATAATATTTATGTAACCAATCATTTTATACAGCTTCGAAATGGGGCCAACCCAAATGAATTTGCAGGAAGGCTCAATCAGACCATTGGAAACTATGGCTTTGAAACCAAAGACCTTGAACTTCAAAACCTGGCAGATATTTATCTTTCGAAGCTGCCAATGGAGGATGACCACAGCAAAGGAAACAGCAAAATGTTAACTATATTTCTGTTTATCGCCATTCTTATTCTTGGTTTGTCAAGCATCAACTATTTGAACTATATTATTTCGGTTCAATATTCCAAATTAAAAGAAACCGGGATTAACAAAACCGTTGGCGCCGGCTGGAAACAACTGGTTTCGTACTCGGTTACCGAAGTTGCCGCAGGAATACTTGTTTCTGTAGTTTTTTCGATTGTATTAACCATCATTCTACTCCCGGCTACAAGTGCATTGTTCGGGAAGCAACTTTATTTTCAAAGTTTGGGCTTGCCTAAATTATTGCCCATTTTCGCCGGAATTGTATTCATTATTATTCTGGTTAACAGTTTTGCACCTGTTTACCTGATTTCAAAATTTAATATCACCGACTTTCTTTCCGGCTCAAGAAAACGCCGCGGGAAGCAAGTAAGTAAACAAATAACTCTTACATTTCAACTCACAGCATCCATTGCGCTAATTACGGTAGTTCTGGTTATTTTCAAACAACTCAGCTTTGTAAAACATTACGACCTGGGTTTTAACCAGGAAATGCTGGCGAGAATTGATCTTCCATTAAATAATCCGAATATCGATGCACTTCAACAGGAAACCCAAAAACTATCTTTTGTAAAAAACAGCACACTGAGCTTTGGTTGCCCGGGTAGGGTAACCAATACCATGGGTAGCAACACCGGCGAAAACAGTTTTATGCTCGATTGCATTTTTATTGGCGACGACTACCTTAATACCATGGGAATTGAACTCATAAAAGGAAGACAACTGTTAGACTCCGACAAAGGAAAAGCATGTATCGTTAACGAGGAAGCATACACACAATATGGATGGGAAAATCTGGAAGGCAAAAAATTTAATAATGCAAAAGAAAACGGATATGAAGTAGTGGGCGTTGCCAAAAACTTTAATGTAGCATCGTTACACCAAAAAATTAAGCCTGCAGTTTTAGTTTATAATACCCAAAGAAGATTGAATTACAATATGTTGTCTGTAAGACTGGCACCAGGAAATACAGGAGAACAACTCCAGCAAATCCGGGAAATCTGGAAAAAGCTAATTCCCGATGAAACCATGAATGTTACATTTTACAATGACCAGTTTCAGGCCATGTATGTAAAAGAAGAAAAGCTCGGCAAAGCAATTTCATTCTTTTCTTTAGTTGCTGTTGTTCTCACATGCATGGGAATTTTAGGTCAGATTTTCCTCATCAGCATGAACCGAAGCAAGGAAATCGGAGTACGAAAAGTAAATGGCGCCAAAGTATCGGAAATACTCATTCTGCTCAACAGAGATTTTACACTTTATGTGTTCATTGCATTTGTTATTGCAAGTCCGATTGCCTGGCTTGCCATGAATAAATGGCTCGAAAACTTCGCCTATAAAACCAATCTTAGCTGGTGGGTTTTTGCACTGGCAGGAGTATTCGCATTGGGAATTGCATTGTTAACAGTGAGTTGGCAAAGCTGGCAGGCTGCCACAAGAAATCCGGTGGAAGCACTTCGGTACGAATAGTAACGAATTAAAAATTGAATCATGATTAAAAATTATTTCAACATAGCCTGGAGAAATTTATGGAAGAATAAAGTTTTCTCTGTGATCAATATATTTGGCTTAGCCATTGGGATGGCAGCTTGTATATTTATACTTCAATATGTTAGTTTTGAAATAAGCTATGACGATTTTCGTAAACCAACATTGTTCAGGATTGCAGATTACAGCTATGTAAATGGAGCAGAGAGTGGCAAACGAGCGCAAACAACGCCTGCTCTTGCCCCGGTAATGAATCGGGAAATTCCCGAAATTATTAATGCAGCCCGTGTGGTTCATACTTCACCTCTAATGTCGGACCCGGTGATGCAAACCAGTGAGCGCAGTTTTCATGAAGAAAGAATTTATTTTGCCGATCCTTCTTTTCTCTCCATGTTCTCCTATCAGATGATCAGTGGAAATGCAGAACAATCACTGAATAAACCCAATTCAGTAGTTCTATCAGAATCGATGAAACATAAGTATTTCCCCGGGGAAGAAGCATTAGGGAAATCTCTGATTTTTCATGAAGGCGAACGCGGAAGTGTTGTTTTGGAAATTACCGGTGTTTTTAAGGATATACCTGAAAACTCACATTTGCATACCGATTTCCTGGTTTCATTTAGTTCACTGCCATGGAATCTGGATGAAAACTGGGGTTGGGGCAATTTTTACAATTACATCGAAATCTTGCCGGGAACGAACCCGGTAACCATACAAAATAAAATTAACGAAGTACAGGAAAAATACCGAAACGATGTTTTTGCTGAATGGCGTAAAGAGGGTTACACTGTGGAACTCCAGCTTCAGCCGGTGCAGGATATTCACCTTGATTCGCATTTAGACGCCGAAGCCGAGCCCAACGGAAGCCGCCGCATTGTGAAATTTTTATCGGTTGTTGCGCTGTTTATTCTGGCAATTGCATGGATTAATTACATCAATCTGACGACTGCCAAATCTGTGGAAAGGGCAAAAGAAATTGGGGTCAGAAAAATTTCTGGTTCAAACCGGAAACAACTAACCACCCAATTTTTAGCAGAATCTCTTCTTACAAATGTTCTCGCTGCATCGCTGGCCTATATTATAGTCCGTGGCATGACTCCTTTGATACATAGCTTTACCAATATTCCTTTTCACCCCGGCCTCAATGCTAGAATTTTAACCGCGCTAACTACCCTGTTTCTGGCAGGCATTATTCTATCAGGCATCTATCCAACTTTCGTGCTTTCCTCGTTCCAACCCTTACAAGTACTCAGGAAGACTTTTAAAAATCAGGGGCAACACTTTCAACTAAGAAAAGGGTTGGTAGTGTTTCAGTTTGCTGCTTCAATTATTCTTATTGTGGTAACTCTTACCTTTAAAAAGCAGCTCAATTTTATGCAAAATAAAGATCTTGGTATTAACCTCGAAAAGGCGCTCATTGTTAAAGGTCCGGGAATTAAGGATTCTACTTACCAGGAGCATTTATTGTATTTCAAACATGAGGTTTCTCAAATTCAATCGGTTAGAGATGTAGCAGTTTCATCCAGTATTCCGGGGCGCGAGCTAAGCTGGGGGAGATCTTTTTATCAACCCGACGATCCAGACAACCGTCGCGGCATAAATATCGTTGCTGTAGATGAAGACTTTCTTAATTTATATGAAGCGTCATTTATCGCAGGCCGGAATTTTTCAAAAGAAAATACATCAGACCGAGGAGCTTTGATTTTTAATGAGACTGCTATTCATCTCCTGGGTTTTCAGAATGCGGATGAAGCGATCCAAAAAAATATTATATGGGAGGAATCTGAAAATGATTTACATTCAAAAGAAATCATTGGCGTAATCAGGGATTTCAACCAGGAATCGTTGCAAAAAGAGGTAGGCCCAATTGTTTTTGCTCTAAAAAGATATTTAAATGCGCCCTGGGCCGGAGAATATTATTCACTAAAAATAAATACTGCGAATTACCCCGAAACAATGGCGCAAATAAAGGAAAAGTGGAATCAGGCTTTTCCGAACAGTCCGTTTGATCATTTTTTTCTGGATAATTTTTACAACCGTCAATACCAGGCTGAACTGCAGTTTAATCTTCTCTTCAGCATTTTTTCAGCACTCGCCATATTTATTGCCAGTTTAGGTTTGTTTGGGCTTTCGTATTACACAACAACTCAAAAAGTTAAAGAAATCGGAATCCGAAAAGTTAATGGCGCCAGGGTTTCGGAAATACTTGCTATGCTAAATAAAAACTTTCTAAAATGGATGGCAATTGCTTTTGTTTTTTCTGTGCCGCTGGCCTACTATGCTATGCACCGGTGGCTGGAAAGTTTCGCCTACAAAACCACTTTAAGTTGGTGGATTTTTGCCCTTGCCGGGTTGCTGGCTTTGGGGATCGCATTACTAACTGTGAGTTGGCAAAGCTGGAGGGCAGCTACAAGAAATCCGGTTGAAGCACTTCGATATGAATAGAGAAAAATGAGAACCCCATGACTAACCGAGGATTGAGGCGCTGAAATATAAATTAGTAACGAATTAAAAATGAAACCATGTTTTTGTATTATTTAAAATCAGCATTTAGAAACCTGTGGAAGAATAAAAAGTTCTCCGTAATTAATATCAGCGGGTTTGCCTTTGGGATCTCCATTTGCCTGGCCATTGCCCTTTTCCTGGTAAAAGAATACTCCTACGACAGATATCATGAAAATGCCCGGCAAATTGTACGTTTAATCAATAGTGCAGACAATACAAGTTCAATTGATTACAGAGTAAAGGACATTTTGCTTCAAAATTATCCTGAGATTGGAAATGGGTGTCTGGTGCAGATTATGGACCGCCCATTAGCGGTACAGGTGAATGAGCAGGCTTCTTATCTCGATAATATTATGTCGGTTGATAATGATTTTTTTAATGTTTTTTCAATCCCGTTTATTGCTGGCAACCAGAAAAAACCATTTTCCACATTAACTTCAGCAGTAATAACCCAAAGTACAGCAAAATCACTTTTCGGAACAGAAAACCCTTTGGGCAAAGAAATTATGTATGAAAACCGGATTCCACTTACAGTAAGCGGTATTATTGAAGACTTCCCTGAAAATTCGAGCATTTCTGCTGAAATTTTGGTAAATGCCGAGAACAAAAGTTTTAAATTTTCGAACTGGATTGGCAATAGTGATGATTTAAGTACTTATCGCTGGCCTTTCCGTATTTATTTGCAACTGAACAAAAACACCAACCGCGAAAACCTGGTTTCAAAAATTAACTTAAATACTCAAATCCTTGATCCTTACCTGGAGAAGGCTGATTTTCTTGCCTTAAAGGATATGTATCTGTCTGATTCAACCACCGGAAGTGCAACCAAAAGAGGAAACATAAGCCTAATGCGTCTACTTGGAGCAATTGCCATTATAATTCTTTCGCTTGCTATAATAAATTACATTAACCTGACCATTGCCCAGCAAAACAAAAGGAACAAAGACACGGGGGTAAAAAAAGCAATCGGCGCATTTCGCAGAAATATTCTTCTGCACTTTATTTTTGAATCGGTAATTGTATCAGGTTTTGCCTTTATACTTGCCATTATTTTCCTCTGGATTTTGTTGCCATTTTACCAATCGGTATTCGATACATCCATCGATTTTAACCTTCTTTTAAAATTCCCTTACATTTTAATACTCGTATTTTTCTCCGTTATAGTTGGAATTCTTAGCGGGAGTGGACCGGCGGTAGCACTGAGTGGAATTAACCCTGTCAGAATATTAAGCGGTTCTGTTAGCACATTAAAAAATAAATCTGTCTTCAGAAATTCACTTACTATTTTTCAATTTACCATTTCAATCATCCTCATTTTTTGTGTTATGATTGTTTACCGACAGATTAGCTACGTAAAACATAAAAATCCGGGGTTTACAGAAGAACAACTAGTAAGGATTGATGTCCCTTGGGTTCAGGAAGATGATGTTCAGAAAGCGATACTTTTGCTGAGTGAATTACAAAAGTCGCCATTTATTAAATATATAGCAACCTCAAATGGAGTTCCGGGAAAAATTAATATGCGAATGGGATCAAATATGGAAAATACAGATAAAAATATGAGCGTTCCCTGTTTGTTCGTCGATACTGCGTTTATTAAAACGTTTGGATTAGAAATAATTAAGGGAAGGAACCTGCAACCCGGCGACAATGGTAAAGTTTGTTATTTTAATGAAGCTGCATATAATTATTTTGAATTTGACAACCTTGAAAATAAGCGATTCAACAACGGACGTAAAGATGGATATGAAATAATTGGGATGGTGAAAGATTTTCACTACAGTTCGATGCGTGAAGCAATCGGGCCACTTTGCATAATGATAACATCTGGTTTTAGACCATTGGCTATTAATGTAAAATTGGAAGGCAACAACATTGCCCAGGCTATGAATTCAATTAAAAAAACGTGGCAGGATTTACTTCCGAATTATCCTTTTAAATACCAGTTTTATGATCAATGGTTTGATTCTATGTACAGATCAGAGGAACGATTTGCCAAAACCATCGGATTCTTTGCCATTCTTGCCATTGTAATCTCTTGTATCGGAATCTTAGGGCTTGCCATCTTTGCTTCGGAAAGAAGAATAAAGGAAATTGGTATTCGTAAAGTGAATGGCGCTAAAATTTCTGAAGTCATGAGCATGTTGAATAAAGACTTTGTAAAATGGGTGATAATTGCATTTATTGTTGCCACCCCAATTGCGTATTATGCTATGAATAAATGGCTCGAAAACTTTGCCTACAAAACCAGCCTAAGTTGGTGGATATTTGCTTTGGCGGGGGCTTTGGCATTGGGAATTGCCTTGCTCACAGTTAGCTGGCAAAGTTGGCGGGCGGCTACGAGGAATCCGGTTGAGGCACTCAGGTATGAGTAACGAAATCCCGATCAAGGCATCGGGATTGAAGCGTTGAGGTATGAGTAATACAATGCTAATATAGCCAAGTGTGCCGTTACGTAGTTGCTTAAGAGTGAATAGTACAAAAATTAGAATATTAAACCATGAAAAACCTTCTAAAAATACTCATTAGAAATATCTTAAGGTATCCAACCTATTCAATGATTAAGATAGCAGGGCTTTCAATTGGATTAACGTGTTTTATTGCAATAATGCTTTGGGTAAAATACGAAACCAGCTATGATAAATTCCATGTTAATGCTGGTAATCTGTACAGGGTGGCATTCACCAGCGAAAATGAAGATTTTCATGCTTACTGGCAACCAGGTAATTTAGCCGGTTATTTGAAAGAAACTTATCCCGAAATTATTGAATCGACAAATTATAGCGAAATGCAGATTAAAATTTCTCATGAAACCAAAGGGTTCTATGGGATAGGTAGCTATGCGGACACTGCATTTTTTACCATGTTTACTTTTCCGTTTAAGTACGGGGGTCCGGGAAATTCATTAAAGGACCCCGGTTCAGTTGTGCTTACCAATTCAATGTCGCAAAAGCTTTTCGGAGATAGAAATTCGATTGGGGAGATGGTTAAGCTAAACGAGGAAATGGTTTATACTGTAACAGGCGTGATAAACGATGTCCCTGAAAATTCTCATATGAATTTCGATTTTTTAATTCCCTTTTCCGATGCCGATGAAGAAATGAAAAGCTGGGCTCCCAAATGGACAAAAACATATATTTTGTTGGAAGATAATGCCAATACCGATGTGGTAAATAAAAAAATAGCACAGGTTATGAATAAATTCCAGCCTGCCTGGAAAAATATCCTCTATTTGGTGCCGATGGAAAAAAGCCACTTATACAATTTAAGTGGAGGGGGATTAATAGTTTATATTATTCTTTTCTCTTCAATGGCCATTATTATAGTATTGCTGGCCTGTGTCAATTTTATGAACCTTTCGACAGCCCGTTCAGAAATAAAACAGAAAGAGGTTTTTATAAGAAAAGTAATGGGCTCGAAAAAATCGCAGCTTGGCTGGCAATTTATTTTTGAATCGCTGCTATATTCATTTATTTCTGCGTTTATAGCGATGCTTCTGACCATACTTTTGTTGCCTTCAATAAACCACCTGTTTAATACGCATCTTCAAATAAGCAATTTTTCTCTTCTTCCGTATCTTTTACTCCTTACGGCTGTAACCGGACTAATTGCAGGGAGTTATCCTGCGATATACCTTTCGTCGTTACTCCCTGACCGGTTGGAAAAAAGGAAAATCCAGTCACGCCGCAGCCGGAAATGGAATTTCAGGTATATTCTGGTTACACTGCAATTTGTTATTTCAATTTTCTTTATTGTATCAGTGCTGTCCGTCAAACATCAGATCAATTTTATTAAATCGAAAGATTTGGGTTTTAACAAAGAGAATGTTATCCGACTTTCTTCGGTTGGGAAACTGAGTGAAAAAACCAAAGAATTCAAATCGGCTCTTTTACAAAATCCATCCATTGAAGGTGTTACAGTTTCAGTTAATAACCTGATATCGTGGACCTCCACAGGCCCTATCGACTGGGACGGACGTAACAAAGATGAGTTAATTGAAATTGGGTACAATTGGGTTGATTATGATTTTCTAAAAACCTTTGGCCTTAAAATGAGTCAGGGTCGTTTTTTTTCGCGTGAACATATGTCTGATGAAGACAATGCCATCGTTATTAATGAAAAGGCTGTTGACTATTTAAAACTCGAAAAACCAGTAGGTATGAAAATACAAACATGCTTTGGTTTTGAAGGCATAATTGTAGGAGTTATTAAAGATTTTCATACAACTTCGTTACATGAAGAGATGATGCCATTTGCATTATTATTAGGTGAAAACGGCAATAATATATTTATAAAAACCAACGGAAAAGACACGAAGGCTACCTTGCAATTTATTCAACAACAACTCAAAAAAGTCGTTCCTGACGACCCTTTTGAATATCAATTTTTAGAAGATCAGATAAACGACCTCTATAAAACAGAAACATTAACCTCACAGATTGCAGGTATAGCTACATTTCTGGCCATATTTATTTCGTGTTTGGGACTTTTTGGACTGGTATTTTCTACCGTTGAACGAAAAATAAAAGAAATCGGGATTCGGAAAACAAACGGGGCAAAAACCAATGAAGTGATGTTTATGCTAATTAAGGATTTTACTCTTTACGTCTTAATAGCCTTTATTATTGCCTGCCCTATTGCCTGGTATGCCATGCACGAATGGCTCGAAAACTTTGCCTACAAAACCAACCTGAGCTGGTGGATATTTGCGCTCGCTGGTTTAGTGGCTCTGGGAATTGCGTTGCTAACAGTAAGCTGGCAAAGCTGGCAGGCCGCTACAAGAAATCCTGTAGAGGCGTTGAGATATGAATAACAAAAAACAAAAGAAATGAAATTTCATAAATTAAAAATTACAGTCAGAAATGCCCGAAAGAATGGGGTTTTAACGTTTGCTAAATTGTTTGGGTTAAGCATTTCTTTTGCAATAATTTTATTTGCGGTGGGCTATGTAGTTTATGAAACCAGTTTTGATAAAAATGTTCCTGACCACGATAAAATTTATCGCTGTCTGATGCAAGGCAAGCTCAACGGGCAGGATGCGGATTTTGCGGTCACCAGTCCAGCAATGGCTGAAGCGATTTCTGCTGAGATTCCTGAGATAAACGAAGCGATCCGAATTCTTCCGCAGGGAGAGGTCAGCATAAAATACAACAATCTTGATTTTAAAGGCGGGCATCTGATTTATGCAGACCCTGGCTTTTTCGCCTTTTGGGGCATTTCTCTGGAAACAGACGTAAACGATCCGCTTGGAGCAAATAACAATGTAGTTATTGCAAGAAGTATTGCAGAAAAACAATTTGGGTCGATAGGAAATGCAATTGGAAAAGTAATTGAAATGCGCGGAGAGAATTGTACTATCACCGGTATTTTTGAAGATTTGCCTGCGAATTTCCATTTACGTATTAAGTTGGTTCAGTCGCTTGAAAAACTGAATCCCGAAAAGGTGGGCTGGGGCTCACAAAGCTATTACACTTATTTCAAAACCAACCGCACCAATATTGCCCCCGATGAGCTGAATTTCAAAATCAGCAAAACCGTTTATACTCATTATAACGACGATATTGACGGGACTAATGCAAAAACACTTGAAGACCTCAAAGCTTCGCCTGATTTATATATTTTATACACAGCTGAAAAGTTAACTGATATTCACTTCAGCAAACACAAATTCGATCCGGCTGTAACTTCCAATAAAACGTATGTTTACGGAGCTATCATATTTGCCATTCTGATTTTATTGATTTCATCTATCAATTTTATTAATCTTAACCTGGCCAATATCTCCACGCGTTTAAAGGAAATTGGCATACGAAAAACAATAGGTGCATACAAAGGCCATATTTTCTCCCAGTTTGTATATGAAACAATTATTTTCTGGCTTACTGGTTTTGTATTAGCACTGACCATTTATGTGCTGGCAGAAAATACACTCGAACAGTATCTGGGTTTTAACATATCCCTTTCGAATGGGCGATTGATAAAAATTATTTGGGGAGTTTTTGTTTCTCTTTTGATTTTTAATCTGGTTGCCAATTTTTTACCCATATCTTTTATTTCAAACAAAAAAATACTAAGCCTTATTAAAGAAGAACGACCTTCGAAAAAGGGTCTGTCGGGAAACAGCAGCTTTGTCTTTCTCCAGTTTGTTCTTTCGGGTTTAATTATTCTTGCCTCTGTAATTGTTCAGAAACAAATCAATTACATGGTTCACAAAGACAGAGGATATGATACTGAAAATGTGATGATGCTATCCATGTGGTCAATGAATAAGCAGACCCGAAAGAGTTTTATTGACGATTTAAAAACATACAGTGCTGTAAAATCTGTTTCCACCAGCGATAATTATTTTGGAGATGATCCCGGAATGAACGATGCCTATTTTGAAACAATGGATAAGACAAATTATTTCCATACTTCGGTTATGCCCGTGAGTGCGGATTTCATCAACACCTTTAATTTAAAAATTAAAGAGGGCCGTTTTTTCGATGAAGAGAGACAATCCGACTTCAAAGGTGTTGTACTTAACGAAACTGCATTAAAAAAATATACCGGAGCAGGATCGGTAATTGGTAAAAAAGTAATTATTGATGGTAATTATGAAGTAATAGGTGTAGTGAAAGATTTTAATTTTCGCTCGTTGCACCATCAAATCCAGCCTCTGGCGATGGTTTTGGTGAAAGATAAGGGAAACGTTTTTGTAAAAGTACAGAATAGCCAAATCGCTGAAGTAACAGGAATTCTTCAACGGTTATGGAAAAAATACAATATCGACTTCCCGTTTCAATATGAATTTCACGATGAGGTTTTGGCACAACATTATATAAGCGACCAACAAGCAAAAAAACTCTTATTAGTGCTCTCCAGCATTTCAATTGCCATTGCATGCGTTGGATTATATGCAATAAGTTTTTTCACCATTATCAGGAGAACAAAAGAAATCGGCATCCGCAAAGTAAATGGCGCCAGGGTATCCGAAGTGATGTCGATGTTAAATATCCGTTTTATTAAATGGGTGGGGTTGGCCTTTGGTTTGGCGATACCTATTGCATACTACGCCATGAATAAATGGCTCGAAAGTTTTGCCTACAAAACCAACCTGAGTTGGTGGATATTTGCATTAGCCGGAGTACTTGCATTGGGAATTGCATTATTAACAGTTAGCTGGCAAAGCTGGCGGGCTGCTACAAGAAACCCGGTCGAGGCGTTGCGTTACGAATAACATAAAACAATATGAATACGTGTAAGAAAATGAAAATGCTATAAACTAAACCTTTAAAATGTAATAGCCATGTTATTCAATAGAATTAAAGTACTTATTCGAAATAGCCTTAGGCTAAAACAATCTTTAATGATTAACCTGATTGGATTGTCAATCGGATTTGCAGTGATTATTACCATTGCTTTTTTTGTCCAGGAAGAGAAAGCATATAACCAGTTTCATGAGCATATCGATGACCTGTATTGTGCTTTTACAATTGAACCATCGACAAACAATTCCATTGGCTGGCACGAATCGGTACCGGCACTTCCTAAAGCCCTTCGTAACGAATTTCCTGAAGTCGTTGATGCAGCTTTGGTTCAAAACGGTACTGAAAATATGCTGGTTGAGTACGGAGAAACAAAAAGCTATGAAAATATTCAGCTGGCCGAGCCCAATCTATTTCACATGTTTTCTTTTCCGGTAATTCTTGGTAAAATACCAAAGGAAAGCAGGGAAACACATGTAATTGCTTTAAGCCAAAAGATGGCAACTAAATATTTTGGGAAGGAAGATCCAATAGGGAAGCCTTTAATTATTGACAATAAAGATAAATTTACGGTTGTTGCCGTCTACGAGAATATGCCTCAAAACTCATCCATTAAATTTGATTTTTGGATTCCCATTGAAATTGTTAAGGAAACAGAACCGGGTTATCTGGACACCTGGTACAACTTAAGTTTCAAGGCATATGCTTTGTTGCAACCCGGCGTTTCATATACGGAGCTGAATGAAAAATTGTATAACCGGATTCAGCAATCGAACCCTGAATCGAAAGATAAAGTAAGCCTGTATCCGTTCTCAAAATTGTATCTTGAAGCCTGGGGACATCAGAAAAATATCCGGACAATGGTATTGATTGGCCTCATTGTGATGTTGTTGGTTTGTTTGAACTTTATTAACCTGCAAACCGCAGAGGTATTTAAACGGATTAAACAATTTGGCATAAAAAGAATTAACGGAGCCAGTAATCTACGCATAAGCGGCCAGTTATTTCTTGAAACTTTTCTGCAAACTTTTCTGGCACTCCTTATCGGAATAATTATTTCCAATATTGGCAAACCATACCTGTTAAATCTAATCAATAAACCCGGTACTGACGGTTCGTTATTTACTTCTTTTACCATCCTGATTGTTTTGATTTGTGTTTTGCTGATTTCTTTTCTGTCGGGATTTGTTCCCGCATTAATAATAAGGGCAACTACCCCAACAAACTCCCTAAAAGAAAAAATAAGTGAGAAAATAAGTGTCAAAAAACTCCGGTATATATTTACAACTGCCCAATTCACGTTGGCCATTATCTTTGTCGCTTCATTGATGATAACCTCAAAACAGGTCAATTATCTGCGAAACAAGGATCTCGGATTTAACAAGGAGCAACTGTTGTATATTCGCCTGGACGGTGAACTTTACGATAAACGCGATGTGCTTCAGCAAACACTGGAACAAAACTCCAATGTTGTAAGTACATCATTAGCATCAAATTCTCCCATTGGTATTTACTGGAATGGCGGGGGTTGGGAATGGGAAGGCAAAGATGCCAATTTTGACCCCCAGGTAACTTATATTGAAACCGATAAAAATTTCAGTGAGACCTTTGGAATTAAAATGGCACAAGGCGATTATTTTGAATCTGATATACAGGGAGTAGTAATTAATAAAACATTTGCACAAATGATTGCCCCGGGAGGAAATGTGTTGGGCAAATTGTTAATTATGGAAAATCAGGGAATTAAGGTGCCTGTAACAGGGATAATCGAAGATATTCATTTTAAACCTTTAGACAGGAAGATAGGTGCATTAATGTTTATTCCTGCGATGGGTTTCGAAAAAATGCGCTACCTGTTTGTTAAGGTTAGTCCTGCTAATATGACGCAAACACTCCGTTTCATCGAGAAAACAGTAACGTCACTCAATCCTGACTTTCCTTACTGGCATCATTTTCTGGATGATGATTTTGCAAGACTTTATTCAAGTGAACGCACTTTGCGCTCCCAAATGGCTTTTTTTTCCTTTTTAGCCATTTTAATTTCGTGCATGGGGTTATGGGGCATTATGGTATTTGTCGTAAAACAAAGAGTAAAGGAAATCGGCATTCGAAAAGTAAACGGTGCTAAAATATCGGAAATACTTGCCATGCTAAATAAAGACTTTATTAAGTGGGTAACCATTGCATTTATTATTGCCATACCAATTGCGTATTATGCCATGAATAAATGGCTCGAAAACTTTGCTTACAGAACCAGTTTAAGCTGGTGGACTTTTGCGTTGTCCGGCTTGCTGGCATTGGGAATCGCATTGTTGACAGTTTCATTTCAATCGTGGAAGGCAGCAACTAAAAACCCTGTAGAGAGTTTACGCTATGAATAAAAATTTTAGATTATGATACCAATAAATAGTCTTTTACGCATAATCCGTAAAAACAGACTCGATTTTTTTATTAACCTTATTGGCCTTTCTGTTGCCATGTTGATTTTCATTTTTATTTCACTTTACGTTGAAAATGAAGTTACTTATGATGATTACCATCCGGATGCCAATCGGATATTTCGGCTAACAACCTCGTTAACCTCGCCTTCCGGACAAACCACAGACATGGCACTGGCAAATCCTCCTTTTGCTCAAATACTTAAAAATAGTTGCCCTGAAATTGAAGAATTCACCTGTGTGGAAACGGAAGGTGGCGCCACGCTTAAATATGAGGAAAATGAATATAAAGACATTAATATAAGGGCTGCTACACCTGCTATTTTTAAGCTGTTTTCCTATCCTGCTCTGTTAGGAAATCCGGTAGAATTTTTGAAATCGCCAAATACAGTTGTGTTAACAGAAAAGCTGGCCAATAATATTTTTGGAGATGAGTCTCCTTTAGGGCAAAAAATTACCATCGATAAAAAAGACTTTGAAGTGACGGGTGTAATAAAAGACCTGCCTACAAATACCGATTTGCGGTTTTCTGCTCTTGTTCCTTCCGGTTTTGATGGCACCGGTGAACTTGTTGACTGGGGTGAATACTTTGTTTACATTAAAACTAGTAGTGCTGATATTTCCAACCTAAATACTAAAATTGATAAGTTGACGGATGAAAAATATACTGATTTGCTAAAAGATATGGGCGGATTTAAGCTGGTTCATCATTTACAACCTCTGCAAAGTATTCATTTCGACAATTCACTACTGGCTGATTCTCCTAAAGGAAACAAAACTTCGGTTTATGCCTTTTCTGTAATAGCCCTGTTAATTCTGATCATTGCAGGAATCAACTATAACAATCTCACGCTGGCCCAACTGGAAAAAAGGGAAAATGAATTTAACATTCGCAAAACCATTGGATGTGGGAAAAGTTGGATATACTATTACATCATAAGCGAATCAGTTCTGAACGTTGTTCTTGCGGCTTTTGTTTCAATCGGGCTGGCTTCTTTGTTATTTCCTATGTTTAATCATTTATTTGAGAAGAGTTTTGACCTGCTCTCTGTTGTTAAAATAGCCATTCCTATTTTGGGCATTTTTATTGTATTTGGTGTTGTTACGGGGCTGTATCCTGCCTTTAAAACCACCAGAACTTCACTGAAAAAACAGGGATTTGGTTTGTTTGGGAAATCATTGGTAACATTTCAAAATGTTGTTGCTATTGTAATGATTGCCGGCTTGTTTATGATTTGGAGCCAAATCAGGTTTATGAAAAATGCAGAACTGGGTTTTAATAAACAACAGTTACTGACTATTTCAATTCCGTCTGAACCTGAAAAATTTCCCGGAAAGGAAGTCATACGACAAGAGCTTTCTGAATTACCGGAGATAAGTTCACTGGCATTTGGCGGAGGTGGAACCAATCTTGGATCGTCTTACAACTGGATGAAAGCAATTATGGCGGTTAAAAACGACAATGGTGATGAAGTTCAGTTTGTTTTGAATCAACCTCAAATTGATGAGAATTACATTGATTTATTTGGAATAGAAGTGGTTGAAGGCCGCAACTTTTCAGGAAACAATTCCAGCGATAAGGATAAATCTGTTATTATTAACGAAGCCTATGCCAAAGTTATGGGATGGACTGATGCAGTTGGGAAAATATTGGATGAAACTCCTCCGCAAAAGATTGTTGGCATAGTCAAAGATTTTCATTTCGATGCCCTGAATAATCCCATTGAACCATTAAAATTTGAAATGCTTGAAGAGCAACCTTCTTATGTTTTTTTAAGAACTGAACCTGCAAACATCAAGATAATTCAGAAAAAGTGGGAAAGTTTATACCCCGGTGAGCCCTTTGCATTTCAGTTTATGGATGAACATATGGCAGGGCTGTATCAGCAAAATGAAAAAGATATGACCATTTTCTCCTATTTGACTCTCGTTGCCATTTTAATTTCCTGTTTAGGGCTTTACGGTCTGGCATCACATTTTATAATTAACCGAACGAAGGAAATTGGCATTCGAAAGGTAAATGGAGCAAAAGTAAGCGAAGTGATTTCACTATTAAACAAAGGATTTATTCGATGGGTACTTATTGCTTTTGTTATAGCTACTCCTGTTTCTTATTATGCTATGAATAAGTGGCTGGAAAATTTTGCTTATAAAACCAGTTTAAGTTGGTGGATATTCGCTTTAGCAGGTTTACTTGCTTTGGGAATTGCATTACTAACGGTGAGTTGGCAGAGTTGGAAAGCGGCAACTAGAAATCCGGTGGAAGCGCTGAGGTATGAGTAAAACTCACCCCAAACCCCTAAAGGGGCTTAAAGAAAATGACATGAAACGTATTATGAAAGAACACTAGTGTCCCATTAAAATTGGGACGTAATTAATAATTAAACAAATTTGGCTCATTAAGCCAAAAACGTTCTTTGTCATTTTGAAATTTAGTTTTCATAAAGAGGTCTCGAAGATGAGTTTTATCTGTAAGTGATATAGTCAAGATTTGCAAAACCTCATATGTACTTCTGTCAAGTTGCATGTCTTTTTGGACGATTGCGACCAAACAGTAGGTGCATATGGCAACGTAAATTTGTATCCTTACAGCATTTTCAGTAGTACCCCAGAATTTCTTGATTTTCAGATGTTGCTTTAGCCACTTAAAGAATAGCTCGACTTTCCAGCGGTTCTTATAAAGTTCAGCAACTTGAAGAGCAGAGATGTGCATTGTATTGGTTAAAAATACAAGCTCACGCTTTTGTTCTTCATCCCAATACCTGACCAGTCGAAGATATTTGGGATAGTATTGCCTGGGATAAAAACCAGTCAATTCAATCGTTACATCTGACAGCACGTTCTTGGGCAACCTTCGTTTCCATTTGACTATTTTGTATTGAAGATTTTTCTTTGCTCGGACAACGAAAAAAGCTCCTATCTGATGAATCTTATACAACATCCTGAAGTGATTATATGCACGGTCAAATATGTAATACGATCCTGATTCATATGGGATTTCTTTCATTGCCGTAGAGTCGTGAACCGAAGCTTCCGTAATGTGAAAGAATGCTGGAATCTGTGTCTCTACATCGTATAATGTATGTACTTTTATTCCACCTTTTTTCTTACGAAACTTCGCCCACCAGAATACGGAAAGGCACAAGTCAATCGTAGTTGAGTCAAAAGCGTAGACATTACCATCAAGTTTGAAGATGTCAGACACCCGTTTCTGTCTGGCTTCATTAACCAGATAGTAAGCATACTCTTCAAAGATGCGATAGTCCCTGTCTTGATTCGCTCTGGATAAGGATGATTTTGAAACATTCTTTCCTAACCCCAAATGGTAAGATTTGGAACGGTGAGCATCAAGTGCGACAATCAAATCTCTCAGGCTTTCACGATTCGAAAGCTGGCCAAACATCATCGATAGAAGTTGATTCCAGCAAGTGAAATGCTTCACATATTTGTCACCTTCATATTTGGCAACAATACGGTTGAACTTACTTCGATTCAGAAACGAGACCAGTTGAGCGAAAACGTATTTGTCTTGAAACATATCCTTTCAGATTAATCTGAAGCAAAGCTAAAATTCAAGTCCGTTCGCTCAAAAAACCTGTGTAATCAACTAAATTTCAATTCTTTCAAAGAACTATTTAGGATTTTAATGGGACAGTATTGATGAAAGAAATAGAACAAATTTCCAAAATGCTTATCGGAGCTTCCTCCAAGTCCCCTTCAGGGGATTTAGGGGTGGTGAGTTGGCAAAGTTGGCACGCAGCAACGAGAAATCCGGTGGTGGCATTGAGGTATGAATAATTTTTCACCCCAAACCCCTGGAGGGGCTTAAGAAAAGAACAAAATGAGTATAAGTGATAATGTTTCGATGTTTTATAATGCTAAACCTCACATTTTTGAAAAAGCAAAAATGCTGAGGAAAAATATGACTAGAGCAGAAGAAATATTATGGGAACAGCTTAAAGGGAAGAAAATGTTGGGATTACGATTTCGCCCGCAACACCCAATTGACATTTTTATCGCTGACTTTTATTGCCACCCTTTAAAATTGGTAATTGAAGTTGACGGAGGAATCCACAAAAGTAAGGAACAGCAAAATTATGATATTGGACGGGCAGGAGAGTTGGAAAATTGGGAGATTAAAGTAATCAGATTTACTAATGAGGAAATTGAAAATAATATTACTCAGGTTATAAAAGAGATAGAACATGTTTGCAATGAATGTCAATCGGAGCTTCCTCCAAGTCCCCTTCAGGGGATTTAGGGGAGAAAGGCTGGCAAAGCTGGCGGGCAGCAACGAGAAATCCGGTGGAAGCGCTGCGATACGAATAACCCGGGTACTTGGGGCCGGTTGCTCAGAATAGAAATTTTACCATATGAATAATTTCAATAATAATTATTAAAACAATACAATGTTCAAACTATATTTTATTCGTGAATTACGGTCTCTTTTAAAGAACAAATACATTTCAGTATTAAAAGTTAGCGGATTAATTATTGGTCTTTGGGTTTTTATGGCAGCTAGTTATTATGTTCTGCATGAAACAAGTTTCGACTCTTTTCAGGATTCAGCCGGGAATAAATTCAGTATGGAAGCCCGTGATCAGTTTGGGGAAGATTATTTTCAATTTCCTTTACCTTATGTGCTTTGCGAATCCTTGTCGGACCGCTATCCTGAGGTAGTTAAAAACACCAGTTTCGACAATAGAAACAGTACAATTTACATTAAGCAGGAAAACAATCTAATTAAATCGGATTACACTGAAATTGGATTTGTTGAAGAAAACTTCTTTGATTTTTTCAGTTTTAACTTTATTACAGGTAATGCAGAAGAAAGTTTCAAGGCACCTAATCCGCTAATTATATCGGAAGATATTGCAACAAAACGATTTGGGAAGCTTGATGTTATTGGCACTCCGGTTTCACTTATTATTAATGATCAACTTATTGACTTCACAATCACCGGTATTATTAAGAATCCGGCAAGTAATTCAAATGTCAGCTATCACTGGATAGGGAGTCTTTCGCATTTTATGCAGGCGCAGGGGAAAAAGGATTACAAATCGGATTGGAACTACCAGTGTAAAAATTTTATTCAGTTGGCACCGGAGTCAGATATTTCAGATTTTACGGCAAAACTTGCACAGGATTATGTCAGACTCGCCAAATTGGAAAAGTCGCCAACATTATTATTAACTAAGCTGAGTAAAATACATGTTAACATGCGTTTGAAAATATTCATCACGTTGGGCGTGCTTATTCTACTCATCTCAATTATCAACTATGTGCTTCTGTCTACCATTGAAAAAACACAGCAAATGCGTTTGTGGGGAATCGAAAAAGTTTCAGGCGCCAAAAAATTTCACTTATTCTTAAAAAACTCAATATCGGTTTTTATTTTCTCGGTGATAGCTTTTGTAATTACGTTTGGTTTGTTTAAGCTAACCCAACCCTATTTCCCCAATTTTGTTGGCAGCGACGTACCTTTTAATGCTATTTTAAATACAAAGAAAATAATAACCGGAGCACTGCTTTGCTCCTTTTCAATCATTTTACTTTCTTCGTTTATCAATCAACTTATTAGCGGTAATATAAAGCCCATTGAAATTCTTCAAAATAGGTTGAGTAAGGGAAAAGCAGGCAAAATTCTTTTTAACTCACTTTTAACTTTCCAACTGATAGCATTCATCGCCTTGATATCTGCATCAATGCTTGTTCATAAACAGCTTGTATTCATGCAGGAAGGTGATTTGGGATTTAATAAAGAGTCGTTGATCTCGATGAATATTGCAGCAAAGGATGTTCATTCTTACCCGGTTTTCAAAGAAGAACTGTTGAAAAATCCCAATATAAGAAATGTGGCAGGAACGAACAATCTCCCACTTTCCAGAATGGGTAATATTTATGGCGAAGTATATACCGATAGCCTTGGTAATCAGCAAATGAGAGCCACAGAATTTATTAATGTTGATAAGGACTTTTTTAACACGATGGAAATAAAATTCAGCCAGGGTAATGGTTTTAAAGAGAATGTTGAAAATCAATGTATAGTTAATCAGACCCTGCTGGATGAACGTGGAGTGAAAGATCCCTTAAATGAAACTATTAAGCTGGGCGGTAAAGAATACCGAATTTCCGGTGTTATCGAAGACTTTCACAATAAATCAATGCAAATGTCGATACAACCATTTGTAGCCCATTACAGCCCTGATAATATATCGCATGCCATTGTACGATTTTCGGGTAATCCTTCCGAAATAATTGAATTGATGAGAAAAACAGCAACTACATACTTATCCAATACTATTTTTGAATACGAATTTTTTGATCAACGAATAGCGGCGGCTTATAAAACTGAAACAAAGTTCAGCAATATTATTAATTTACTAACTACCCTGTCAATATTCATTGCTGTGCTGGGGTTACTGGGAGTCTCCTATTTTTCTTCCCTATTAAGAATAAAAGAAATTGGCATCCGAAAAGTAAACGGGGCAAAAATTTCTGAAGTTCTCATGATGCTCAACAAAGACTTTGTAAAATGGGTTGGAATTGGTTTTCTGGTTGCCACACCCATTGCTTACTATGCCACGAATAAATGGCTGGAAAATTTTGCTTACAAAACCAGCTTAAGTTGGTGGATATTTGCACTCGCCGGAGTACTCGCAATGAGTATTGCGCTCCTGACTGTAAGCTGGCAAAGCTGGAGAGCGGCGACAAGGAACCCTGTGGAAGCGTTGAGGTATGAGTAAAGCCAAAATCCCGATGATTCGCGGATAGAGGAGCTGAGAATTAGTGCCCAAATACGGCTATTTATTGAAGGCTAAAGCAATTCGATAGAAATTTAAAAATACAAGCGTATGAAATTACATAAATTAAAGATTACAATCAGAAATGCCCGGAAGAACAGCATACTATCCTTTGCTAAGCTTTTCGGGTTAAGCCTTTCATTTGCAGTTGTTTTATTTGCAACCGGTTATGTATATTATGAAACCAGTTTCGACAAAAGCATCACTGACGACGATAAAATATATCGTTGTTTAATGCAGGGGCAGTTAAACGAGGAAAAAGCCGACTTTGCTGTAACCAGCCCCGAGCAGGCTGCTGCCATGGTAAACGATATTCCGGAAATTACTGAAGCACTGCGATTGTTGAATAACGGGTTAGCAGATTTTAAAATCGACGACAAATCGGTAACCGGGGGCTCACTTTTTTATGTTGACCCTAATTTCTTTTCTTTCTTTGGTATTTCGTTAAAAACGAATGTTGAAAGCCCCTTAGCAGCGGAAAACAACCTGATTATCTCAAACAGTATCGCGAAGAAACAATTCGGGTCTGTTGAAAATGCTTTGGGAAAAGTAGTTGAACTCCGAGATGAGAAATGTATTGTTACCGGGGTTTTTGACGATTTACCCCACAATTTCCACTTGAGAATAGACCTTATCCAGTCAATTGAAAAATCAAATCCCGAAAAAATTGGGTGGGGCTCACAAAGCTATACTACCTACTTTAAAACCAGTCAGCCAAATATTAATGTTGCTGATTTAAATTTTAAAATATCTAAATGCGTCTATCTCCATTCCGACGATCGTGTTGATGCGGCAAATGCCAAAACAATAGAGGATCTAAAATATTCTGATAGTATATACTTATTCTATACCTGCGAGCCCCTAACGGATATTCATTTTAGCAATCATAAATTCGATTCATCTGTAACATCAAATAAAACGTATGTGTATGGAGCCGTAATTCTAGCCATTCTGGTACTTTTAATTTCTTCGGTCAACTTTATAAATCTCACCATCGCCAATATTTCAACACGACTAAAAGAAGTTGGCATCCGAAAATCAATAGGCGCATTTAAAACAGATATAACTTCACAATTTTTGTACGAAACCTTTATTTTTTTCACAGTTTCGTTTACACTTGCCGTAATAATCTACCTGGCAGCCAGAGAACCATTGGCACATTATCTTGATTTTAGCATACTGCTTTCAAAC
Source organism: uncultured Draconibacterium sp. (assembly GCA_963677235.2). Lineage (GTDB taxonomy): Bacteria > Bacteroidota > Bacteroidia > Bacteroidales > Prolixibacteraceae > Draconibacterium. The sequence continues at coordinate 756,392 of CAXXPP010000003.1, forward strand.
AAACGGCTTTTGGAAATTATCGTGGTTGGTTTTGTTATTTTACTGGTATTTAATCTTGCAGCCAATATTTTTCCAATCCTTTTAACTTCGAATAAAAGAGTATTGGGATTAATCAAAAATGAGAGTACTGTAAAAAGAAACCAATGGGGAAGTAACAGCTTTATCCTGATTCAGTTTGTTCTTTCCGGATTAATTATTCTGAGTTCAGTAATCGTTCAGAAACAAATCAATTTTATGGTGCACAAAGACCGTGGTTACGATACTGAAAATGTGATGATGTTTTCGATGAATGATATGGAAGCACAACAGAGAAAGACTTTTCTGGAAAAGCTGAAAACCTACAATGCTGTGAAATCGGTGTCAACCAGTAATGTTTATTTTGGAAACGATTTCGGAATGACAGCAGGATATTTCGAGACACGGGAAGACAAAAACTATTTTCACACCAGTGTTTTACCCGCCGATGTTGAATTTCAGAATACTTTCAATTTCAAAATGGCAGAAGGACGTTATTTTGAAAAGGAACGACAAACCGAATTTGAAGCTGCGGTATTGAATGAAGCTGCAGCAAATGAATATACCGGGGAAGGTTCACTCATCGGGAAAGAAGTAATTCTTGGAAGCAAAACATACCACATTATCGGTATTGTAAAAGATTTTAATTTCCAGTCGTTACACCATAAAATTGAGCCTCTTGCAATTACCCTGGGAGATAATTTCAGCGATGTGTATGTGAAAATCAGAACTTCGCAGGTTGCGGAAGTGCTTGGAATTATTAAAAACCTTTGGGATGAATTTAAGCCTGACTTTGCATTTGAATATAAATTTCACGATGAAGTCTTAATGAACCAGTATGTAAAAGATCAGCAGGCAAAAAAAATGTTACTTTTCCTTTCCCTTATTTCCATTGTAATTGCCTGTGTTGGATTATACGCCGTCAGCTTCTTTTCAATCATTCGAAAAACCAAGGAAATTGGTATTCGTAAAGTGAACGGAGCGAACATTGCAGAAATACTCGCTATGCTGAATAAAGACTTTGTAAAATGGGTAGCGCTCGCCTTTATCATTGCCACACCGGTTTCCTTTTATTTCATGAGTAAATGGCTTGAAAATTTTGCCTACAAAACAAACCTCAGCTGGTGGATTTTTGCACTTGCCGGATTACTGGCAATGGGAATTGCACTGCTAACAGTGAGCTGGCAAAGCTGGCGTGCAGCAACAAGAAATCCGGTGGAAGCGCTTCGATACGAATAGTGAAAAGCGCGAATCCCGAAATTTCGGGATCGATGCATTGAGATATGAATAAAATTAATTTATCATGATAAAACAATTAAAAATTGCTTTTCGTTTTTTAAGAAATAACGGAACATTCACTACCCTGAATATTGTTGGGCTGGCGTTTGGATTCACCTGTGCAATCCTTATTATGATGCACGTTGGCAAGGAAAAATCGTACAACACCTCGATACCGGAACACGAGCGGGTTTTTTACCTTGTTCAGAAAAGCCCCGGTTCTCCCTTGGGAAACACAACAATTGCCTATGCTCTTCCGACATTGTTAGCGGAGCATTTTCCGGAAATTGAATATTTTTCCCGTACCGAAAATTTTAGCCAGTTTAGTAATTGCATTGTATCCTATCGAGCTGAAGGGAAAAACGAGTTTCTGAGTTTCAATGAACGAAGTTTTTACCTGGCCGACAACGATTTTTTTCAAATTATGCAATACCCGTTTCTGGAAGGCTCTAAAGAATCGGCGTTTAACGGGCTCAACTCAGTTGTTTTGTCGGAGGAAACAGCAGAAAAATATTTTGGAGATGAACCTGCTTTAGGAAAGACACTGGTTTTAAACAACGATAAGTTTTTCACCGTTTCAGGGGTGGTCGATATTCCGGAATATGTCACCTTTAGTTTTTCTATGATTGCGCCAATCAGGTCTTTACGCGATGAATCTAAACTTTCAGGATGGGACAGCAACGGAGAGCCGTTCTTCAAACTAAATAAAAGTACAGACTATACGGTGTTTAACCGGAAGATTAAAAATTTCTATTCGGAGATAAGTCCTGATAACATCCGCGACCTTGAGCATTTAACGCTGTCACTTATTCCTGCTGCCGACCGCAGGTTATATTATAACAAAAATCCGCTTTATCTTCTTGTATTTATAGGTATTGTGGTTCTTGCCGTAAGTGTACTTAATTATGTTAATCTTTCTACTTCGCTGGTGCAAAAGCGCACTTCCGAAATTGCCATGCGAAAGATTTCCGGTGCTGGAAGATGGCGCATCGGAAAACAATTTATCAGGGAAACGGCGATAATCAGTTTTCTGGCTGTCGTTACTGGAGCTTTACTGGCTAAGCTGGGATCGCCCGTTTTTAAGTCGCTTACCGGGTCCGATGTCCAATTTTATCTTGATAATCACCTTAAGTTGTTTATCGAAGGAAGCCTGATACTTTGGCTAATTGTGACGCTGGCAGCCAGTTTTTATCCGGCAATGATTTTATCCGGTGTCCGGCCACTTTCAGTTTTCAAAAAAGAAAAGAAATCGGGAACAGGGATCCGAAGCAAAAATGTATTAATCACTTTCCAGTTTGTTATATCGATATTGTTGGTTGTCATCACGCTAATGGTAAACAAGCAATACCGGTATATGTCGGAAATGCCTTTGGGTTTTGATAACAAAATGGTGATGCAAATTCCGTTAACCAATACACTAAAAACAAACTACACCAGCCTGAAAAGCGAACTTGGGAAAATTGCCGAAGTAAAAAGTTTGTGTACAGCGTCGTCAATGCCGGCGGGCATTCCTAATCATTCAAGTGTAAGCTGGACCGACGATAAAGGCGAAAAACATGAAGATTCGTTTGCCTTCGCAATTGTTTCCGATGGTTATACGCAAACCTTCGATATGAAAATGGCTATGGGTAATGAATTTGTTGCGGAGAAACCTGGTGATTTAAAAGGAGTCCTTATCAACGAAGCGGCAGCTAAACAATTGGGCTTCGAACACCCGGTTGGAAAACAAATTAATTTTTGGGGAAAAGAAAACCCGGTTGTTGGAGTTGTCAGCGATTTTCAGAATAATTTCATATTTAACCGGGTTAAACCGATGGTGATGTCAGCACATCCTGACAACCAGGGATTCACAAAGTTTTTATTTGTAAGTTTGGTACCAGGGAATATCGAACAGACCATTAAACAAATTGAGAAAACAGTGAAGGAAATTTCACCGGATTTTCCGTTCGAGTACAGTTTTACCAGCGCCGAAGTTGCATCATATATTAATGAAATAAAGCAGATAAGCAACACATTCCGGTTTGCAAGTATTATTTCGATTGTGCTTGCAATAGTTGGGCTTATTGCACTGACTTATCATGCCACACAGGCAAGAACAAAAGAAATTGGCGTACGAAAAGTAAACGGAGCGCGTAATGTCGAAATTATGGCACTTCTGAATAAGGCATCTGTACGGAACATCGTTATTGCTTATGTTATTGCCTCCCCGGTAGCCTGGATGATTATTTACAAATTGTTGCAGGGCATCGACAATAAAACTACGATAACACTTGGAGTGTTTCTTATTGCAGGATTTGCAGTTGGAGCGATTGCTTTGCTTACAGTTTCTTTCCAGTCGTGGAATGCAGCTACTAAAAACCCTGTAGAGGCACTTCGATATGAATAAGAAACAAGTCCTATCGGACGCAGTTATGATAGAATTTGAAAGATGAATGTAAATTAAATCGCGTAGCGATGGTGTTATGGAATAAACAATAGAGAATCTCTATTTATGATTAAGATAGAATTTCTCAAACAAGCACATGTAAAAATGAACTGAAAAGATTGTACAGTGATAATACAGATTTATTCATGTTTGACCACCAAAAAATTAGACAGTGTATGTAAAATATTTTGACAAATCATTCATGGAGCATACGTTTTGTTTCTGATTTTATGAATGTTACAACGTGGGCATCGTTTTTGGTCGATTTAGATTTAAAATAATTACGTTCAAATGATTTTCAAGAATATCAAAATTATATTCAGAGAGCTTTTTAAAAATAAAGTCATAAACGGAATTAATATTCTGGGTTTAGCCATTGGGATTGCAGCTATCTTATTCATATCGCAGTACATTTTATTTGAAAACAGTTACGACTCGTTTTTGAATAACAAGGAACGGATTTATCGCCTGGTATTTAACCGGTATTATACCACAGGATTAGATCAAAGTGTTGGGAACAATTATATGGCCGGGGAGCTGGCAAGCAGGAATATTCCTGAGGTTGAGAATTTTACGCGTTGCAAAAAACTGACTCAGTTTATTAAGGTGGAAAATGAGATCTTCAAGGAAGAAAACTTTTTTTTCGCCGATAGTTCCTTTTTCGACCTGTTTTCATATGCCGTTGTATCGGGAAATAAATCCGGTTTTTTAAGAGCTCCCAATGTTGCCGTAATTACAGAATCACTCGCCAGAAAATATTTTGGAAACGAAAATCCGGTTGGAAAAACCATTTATCGTGTTAACCCGGGCAATAATCCGCTTTTGATCCAGGGAGTTGTTAAAGATGTTCCAGGCAACACTCACCTGAAATTTGACATGGTTGTTTCTTTTGAAACACAGATGGGACCGTCGTATTGTTATACTTGTAACAATACCAATACTTATTTCTTACTGCGCGAAGGAAGTGATCCGGAAAAAGTATCGGCAAAAATAACGGATGTGGCTTTGGATTTTCTGGAATCCAAAGGGAGCAAACTGGATTTCAAAATTGAATATGAATTGCAAAAACTGACTGATATTCATTTGCACTCCCATTACCGGTTTGAACATGCAGCAAATGGCAATTATATCTACCAGTTAGCGCTGTTAATTGTCGCCCTGTTTATTTTACTGAGTGCATGGCTAAATTATTCCAATATCTACAAATCGCTGGTTAAAAAGAAAATTAAAAGTCTGGGAGTGCGAAAGATTAACGGCGCGTCATGGCGATCATTTGCATCAGATTTTATTTTGGAAACACTTATTACCGGTCTTATCAGCCTGGCATTTGCATTTGTATTTTTAGCCCTGGTTTTCCCTGATTTAAAAAGGTATTTGCATTTGGATTATTCCTTCGACTCAATTTTAAATTTTCAAACCTCACTCTTTTCAATATTGGTAATTGCGGCCATTAGTATTTGTATCGGAACGGTTATGAGCCTGCAGTTTCTAAAAACCATCCCTTTGCAGTTAATGGGTAAAAACATGTTGACGGCAGGTGGTAATCGGCCAAAAAACCTGGTGCTGATTGTACAATTTAGTATTGCCGTATTTTTAATTGCCAGTACATTTACCGCCATAAAACAAATTCGTTACATGCAGGTGTCCGCGCTTTCCATGGATATCGATCAGGTCCTGACTGTAAAACGGCCGGTTGACAGAAAGTTTAATTCAGCGCAAAATGAATTTGAAGAAAGCCTGAAAAAAATCCCGGGCGTTTTGGAAACAAGTTATTCAACGGTTACCCCGGGCGAGAAAAACGGTTGGGTAAAGGGAGGCATCACGGTGAAGGGTTCGGATCAGTTAAGCGATCAGTTTTTTCAGTCCAGCGTGGCCCCAGATTTTTTTGATTTCTTTGATGTAAAACTGCTGGCCGGAAGATCATTTTTTCCTGACGAAACCAATTGGGAAGGTGGCCCCAGGCATATTGTTTTAAACAAACAGGCTGCACTTGCGCTGGGAGTGTCAGATTATAATGAACTATTAGGGAAAGTTCTGGTGGATAACGACGATAAAAATGAAATGGGTGAAATCGTTGGCGTGGTTGATGGTTATTTCCAGAATTCCCTTGATCAGGAGGTACCTCCAACCATTTTTAATCCGGATCGGTTCGGATACTTTATTTTTATAAAATTTCACGGAAATAATCCGGTTGAACTGGTTTCAAAAGTGAAGGCCCGGTACAGCGAATTTTTCAAAGACAACTACTTTGAATATTTTTTCCTCGACGATTATTTCAACCAACAATACCAGTCTCATATTCAGTTTAACCGCTGTTTTATCCTGTTTAGTTTAATGGCAATCGTTATCTCGGTTTTATCGCTGCTCGGGGTTGTTACCATGAGCACAGTGGAACGCATTAAAGAAATAGGCATTCGTAAAGTAAACGGGGCCAGAATATCTGAAATACTTTTGCTACTTAATACGAATATTATGAATGGTGTTGTTATCGCTGTTTTGCTGGCGACTCCTGTTTCCTGGTATGCCATGCGTAAATGGCTTGAAAATTTTGCCTACAAAACAAACCTCAGCTGGTGGATTTTTGCACTTGCCGGATTACTGGCAATGGGAATTGCACTACTAACAGTGAGCTGGCAAAGCTGGCGTGCAGCAACAAGAAATCCGGTGGAAGCGCTCAGATACGAGTAACTACATCCTTGTGAAGCATAAGCTGAATTATATAAACTGACTTTGATATAAGCAAAAACTAAAGAAACAGAGAAATGAGAAATAATTTTATCAAAATAGCATGGCGCCAGATAGCACGGAATAAAGGCTATGCAGCAATTAACATTGCAGGGCTCGCCATTGGTATCGCCTGCGCATTAGTCATTTACAAAATAATCAGTTACGAGTCGGGCTATAACAAATTCAATAAAAATTATGCAAATATCTATCGCCTGATTAGCCACATTGAAATTGCAGGGGAAGGAAGCGGCAACAACGAATCGCAAGTGCATCCACTTGGCGGGGCTATTCGAAATGATTTTCCCGGGGTTACTGCTGCAATGACATTTTATGCGGAAAATGGCCAGATTGCGGTTGAAAAAAGTGATGGAACTGTTGACAGGTACATTGAAGATATTGGGTTTGCCTATGCAGAGCCGGAAATATTCGACATATTCGATTTTAATTTTCTGGCCGGAAATCCGGAAAATGCATTATCAAGCGCAGGAAGCGCAGTGATTACATCTTCGCTGGCACAGAAATACTTTAAATTAAATCCGGTGAATGTTAACAATGCGTTAGGAAAATCAATAAATATCAATAACCAAAAAACATTCACAGTAACCGGTATAATTGCCGACTTACCTGAAAATACCGATCTTCCGTTTAAAATAATTGCCGACTATAAAAGTCAGACAGCCTCAAACCCCTACTTTAATGATGGAACTGACTGGCAGGAATATAATTCTGCAACCAATTGTTACCTGCTTTTGCCCAACGAAATCTCACCAGCCGATTTTGAAAATCAGCTTACCTCTTTTTCGGCAAAATATATTGGCACCGATTTACCTTTTAAACATAAATACATTTTACAACCTTTATCTAAGCTTCACTCTTGGGAAATTGGGAATTACAGTCACCGGCAGGTTCCTGAAAAGGCATTATTTATACTTGGTTTTATTGGGTTGTTTATCATTGTTTTGGCTTCCATCAATTTTATCAATTTATCTACAGCACAATCCTCCAAAAGATTCAAAGAAATAGGCGTACGAAAAATTACGGGAGTCAGTAAACTTCAATTGATATCACAATTTATGGGAGAAACCATATTAATTTCATATATCGCGGCGCTAATTGGAGTAGTCATTGCTCACTTTTTATTTATTTACCTTGAAGATATACTCGGGTACCGTCTTAATTTGGAAATACTGAAAAATCCGGGAACTACAATTTTCTTCTTTCTAACTGCTTTAATAATTGGTTTAATTTCAGGCCTTTACCCATCCATTGTTATGGCTCAAATGAAAGTGGTTGGAAATCTGAAAAGCGCACTACCTGCAAAAAACAGCACAAATTCAATATCGGTTCGTCGTATTCTGGTTACAGGTCAATTTGTAATCTCACTGGTTTTGATAACCGGCACTCTGGTAATGCAAAAACAAATACATTATTTCTTTAATGCTGATATTGGATTTGATAAAGAAGCAGTTCTGATTACTCCAATTCCGGAAGTTAAAAAAAGTAAGCTGGAATTGCTAAAATCAAATCTGTTAAAATATCCCGATATTAAAGCTGTCAGTTACGAATCTACCAGCCCGATGGCTGACTGGAATGTTAGCAACCCCATTAATTATCCAACACTGGAGAAAGATTTATATATGGGAAACCTAAAAACAATAGATGAAAATTATATCGATCTCTATAAACTCAAATTAATTGCCGGGAAAAACATTAGCGAAAGAAAAAATTCTGGAAAAGTTGTTGTAACCCGCAAATTAACTGAATTGCTTGGATTCAACGACCCGAACAAAACAATTGGCGAAATTTTCAAATATGGTAGAGAAAATATGGAATTTACCATTACCGGAGTCATTGAAGACTTTCATTCACAATCGCTTCAGAAGGGAATGGATTATATTATCCTGAGTAACGTTTCTTTCAATATTAAAGAAATGGCCGTAAAAATTAACCCGGTCACAGCCAACCTGTCAGGATACACCAAAACAATTCAAACAATAAAGAAAGAATGGGGTAATATTTTTCCGGAAGCTGTTTTTAATTACAATTTCCTTGATAAAAAGATAGAAGCATTTTATTCCGGCCAATCGCATACATTTCAACTTATTCGGCTGTTTGCCATAATTGCCATTTTAATAGCTTCACTCGGCCTTTATGGATTAATTTCTTTTATCGCCAATCAGAAAATTAAAGAAATTGGAATACGTAAAGTGAATGGGGCAAAAATATCTGAAGTAATAACCATGCTGAATTTTGACTTTATTAAGTGGATTGCTGCTGCTTTTATTATTTCAACGCCGGTAGCATGGTACCTCATGCATAAATGGCTTGAAAACTTTGCCTACCATACCAGGCTAAGCTGGTGGATTTTTGCGCTGTCAGGTATACTGGCGATGGGAATCGCTTTGCTAACGGTTTCATTTCAATCTTATAAAGCCGCAACTCGGAATCCGGTTGAAAGCTTAAAATATGAATAAATCTTCTTTTCGTATAAAATTTTAACACCATGTGTATAATATTTTGACAATACAAATCACAATACAAACATAAAGTACTGATTTTAAATATATTACATTTTAGGTATTTTATTTGATTTAAATCAACTCAAAATCAAACATATAATTTAAGAAACGTCATTTCAGAACCAGAAAGAGAGAAACGAGAAATTACAATTTTGTACTAAAAACAACACGGGGATTGGGCAGATATGAAGTTCTTAAAAGCATAACAGAAAAGAACAACATTTTAATAAATATTTATAAAATGCTTCAACATTATCTAAAACTAATCCTTCGAAACTTCGCGAAACACCGGCGCTTTTTTGTAGTAAATATTATTGGCTTATCAATTGGAATAGCAACATTTGCTATGCTTTGGATGCACATTCAATATGAAAAAAGTTACGACCGGTTTTATCCACAGACTGAAAATTTATATCGTATCAGTTATCATGCTTCAAAAGACGGGAAACAATTAACCAACAGTTGTCGTACCCAATCAGCACTGGGGCTTGCGTTACAAGGCAATACGGAATTGATTGCAGCGAGTTGCAGGGCTTTTTACGAATCCTGTTTTATGTACACAGACAATGTTCAAATGTACAATCAGGATGTGGTGTGGGCGGATAGTGCTTTTTTTAATGTTTTCCAAAATGAAATGGTTTTGGGCGATATTTCAACTGCTGTATCTAATAAATACACCACTGCCATTTCTGAAAAAATGGCTCATATTTATTTTGGAGATGAAGACCCGGTTGGAAAAATCATTAAACTAAATGAAGGCATTCCGTTTACCGTAACCGCAGTTTTTAAATCCCTGCCCCAAAATACGCATCTGCATTACGATTTTGTGGTCAGCTTTAATACCCTGGAAGACTATGGAGTCAACCGTCAGGGAAACTGGGGTGGGATTTTTGTTTCTACATATTTCAGAAAAACACCTGTCGCCACAGAAACAGACATTACAAATTTGTTAACAGAAACAGCGAAAAAATACCTGACAAACAACGGAAAAGATGGCCTGCAAGCCGAATATTCCATCATGCCTGTAAAAGACATTTATTTACAATCGGATTTGGAAGGAGAATTTATTCCACAGGGAAACCTAACCAAAGTGAAATTATTACTTGTTGTAGCGATATTTATTATTGTTATTGCGTGGACAAATAATATCAACATATCCACAGCTTTGTCGTTTGAAAGAGTAAAAGCCTCAGCCATCCGAAAAATTAACGGAGCAAACAACCGGTCTCTAACGAAATATCATCTGGCAGAGTTGCTCATGATTAATCTCACTTCCATTTTTTTCTCGCTGATACTTATTCTGCTGGCTTTACCTCTTTTCAGGTCGTTTGTTGATAACAATATCTCTATCGTTTCTTTTTTACAGCCGTGGTTTTGGCTTATGCTTGGAGGGATATTGCTTTCAGGGATGATTTTTACCGGAACCATTTCAGCCTTGCTGCAATCTTCGTTTAATCCGCTGCACGTAGTAAACAACAAAATTATCAGCTCAGGTGGTTTTGGTTCGCTTCGTTACGGACTGACCGTGTTTCAGTTTATGCTCGCTATTATTCTTATTGGCTCAACGACGCTTATATTCAAACAGATCAATTTCCTAAAGAAAAGTAATTTAGGTATGAACCCAAGCCAGGTTTTAGTGATGAGGGGGCCGGCAACCAACAATACTACCGGAGAACGGCGTTACCACGAATTTTGTGCTTTCCGGGAAGAACTTTTGCAATCTCCTTATGTTGAAAAAATTACAGCCACAATGAACATTCCGGGGCAAACCAACCGGTACAATAACGTAACAGTTAGCCGGAGAGGAAAACAATTAAATACCACATTTAATATTTCATTCTCCGATGAAAATTACTTCGCTACCTACCAGGTTCCGATTCTCGCGGGCCGGAATTTCTATCCCGTAATTTCCAGCGAAAGTAAAAATGTAATCATAAACGTAAAAGCGGCTGAGGCCATGGGGTTTGAATCAGCCGAACAAGCAGTTGGAGAGAAAATTAATATTGGCGACAATGAGATGGAGATTGTTGGAGTTGCTCAAAATTTTCATCACGAATCGTTGCAAAAAGAACTGGAACCTTATATTTATCAGTTCAGGCACCCACACGAATTTGGCTATTATCCGGCGCTGGTAAAAACGGCAAACATAGCAGAATTAATGAGAACAGTGAAACAGGTATGGGAGAAACATTACCCGCAGGCCCAGGCCGATTTCTTTTTCCTCGACAGCTATTTTAACAAACAATATTTTTCTTATAAGCAACTTGGGCAACTGGCCGGAGCAAGTTCATTGCTGGCAATAATAATAGCTTGCCTGGGGCTATATGCTTTAGTTTCGCATACAGTAAATAAAAAAGTAAAAGAAATTGGTGTACGAAAAGTAAATGGAGCGCGAATATCCGAAATATTGATCATGCTCAACAGAGATTTTGTAAAATGGGTGATTATTGCTTTTGTTTTTGCCACGCCACTCGCCTGGTACGCTATGCACAAATGGTTAGAGAATTTTGCCTACAAAACCAATTTAAACTGGTGGATTTTTGCGCTGGCCGGATTGCTGGCACTGGGAATTGCGCTTTTAACGGTGAGCTGGCAAAGCTGGCGGGCAGCAACGAGGAACCCGGTTGAGGTACTCAGATATGAGTGACGAAATCCCGATTGTTCGGGATGGAAGTATTGAGGTACGAATAAATACTTAAACAGAATACAAATTATGAAATTTAGGGATATTAAAGCATTCATTAAACAGCTCGGTAAAAACAAGCTTTACTCAGTGGTAACCATATTTGGGTTTTCAGTATCGTTAATGTTCGTAATCCTTTTAAGTCTTTACATCAAACAGGAACTTTCGGTCGATAAGTTTCATGCCAAAAAAGACAGGTTATATCGCTTGGTAAACGAAGGTGGCTCCAATTTTGGATCCACTATTGGACAAAAAATTAAGGATGCCTTACCCGAAGTTGAATGCGAAACCCGGGTACATTACTACAAAGACTTTTTTTATACCCAGGGTGCTCCAGAGAAAAAACTAACTGTTGATTTATTGATGGTTGATTCTACTTTTTTCAACATGTTTTCTTTTAAATTGGAAGAAGGGAGTGCCAGTGATGTTCTGCTTTTAAAAAACTCGGCAGTTATTACCCGGCATTTTGCCCGGTTGTTGTTTGGCGATGAATCTCCTGTCGGAAAACAATTTATTAGCTCGAATAATGTACCCCTTACCGTTACTGGTATAATGGATGACTTTCCCGAAAATACCCAGTTCAAAAAGTGTGATGCTGTGGTAAATTTTCAATCCATTGCTGATTTCTGGAGCTATCCTCAGGTATTAACCTCTGATGGGGCAAGTTTTGTTAATTACTATTTCCTTGCAAAAAAAGGCACCAATTTGCCTGCGAAAAGCGGACAGGCTCTGGCTCTTTTAAAAAAGGATTTTTGGATGTACCGGCAAGAGCGTGTAAAAACACTCGATTTTGAGCCCATTACGGCATCCTATTTCAGTAACAAACGAGGAGAAATTAAACAAAACAGCAAAACACTGGTAACCGTTTTATCCGGAATCACTCTGTTGATTTTAATACTGTCTATAATCAATTATATCAACTTAACTATTGCTCATTCAGGTTTTCGGAATAAAGAGGTTGCTATTAAAAAACTGATGGGTAGTTCGAGGGGCAGTTTAATCAGGCAACACGTATCTGAGTCTGTCTTCATCTGTTTTATTGCATTTGGTTTAGGGATTTTGCTCAGTTCTGTTGCCAGGCCTGTTTTTAATTCCTTACTAGAAACCAATATCAATGTTATTGAGAACGTCAGTATTTCTACAATTGCAGGGTTTGTTGCGATTGTTCTTCTTGTTGGGGCTATTTCCGGCATTATCCCAGCCTTTTATTTAACCGGTTTGAATCCGGCAGAAGTTGTAAAGGGAAGTTTTCAGAAAAAAAACAAAACAGCTTATTCAAAAGTGTTAGTGTCGTTCCAGTTTACAACTACTATTGCCCTGATTATTTGTGCGTCGTTTATTGTAAAGCAAACCAAATTTTTAAGAAATTATGATTTGGGATTTAATAAGGAAAATATTATTGAGCTACAGGCAGATTTTAGTAGTAGCCAGCGACAGACGTTCGGCAATATTTTAGCCAGCATTCCGGGAATCCAGCAATTTTCTTTTGTAGCCGGTTCTCCGCTCGACGGAGGTAATAATCAATCATTTATTTACAATGGGAACCCTGTAAGTTTCAGTGAATTTTATGTCGATTCAGCTTTTTTTTCATTGATGGGCATAAAATATGAAAAAACCGGAATTGCCTGGTCCGATAATGTACTTTGGTTAAACAAAGCGACTATTCGCGAATTGAACCTCGACCCCTTACCCAAAAGTTTTAAACGGCACGATAAAGAGCTCCCGGTTTATGGTGTGGTTGAAGATTATCATTTTAACGATTTAAAACAAACTGTTGGTCTTTCAATGTTGCGTCCATTGAGTGGAGAAAGTTGGAGTATTTTGATAAAAATATCCGGAACAAATGTATCCGGGACGATTGACAAAATAAAATCAGAATGGAATAACTATACTGATGGCGTACCTTTTGTTTGCCATTTTGCAGATGCTACTATTGATAGCTGGTACAAAAAGGAAGCGAATACTTCGAAAATTGTTTCGTGGTTCTCGATGTTGGCAATCATTATTTCAATTATGGGAATCTTTGCTCTGGTAATGTATTACAACCAGCTTCGCATAAAAGAAATTGGCATTCGTAAAGTTAACGGCGCCAAAATTTCTGAAATACTTAAGATGCTCAATAAAGACTTCGTGAAATGGGTGGTAATCGCTTTTGTAATTGCTACACCAATTGCCTACTATGCCATGAATAAATGGCTCGAAAGTTTTGCTTACAAAACCAGTTTAAGTTGGTGGATTTTTGCACTGGCAGGGGTGCTTGCTTTGGGAATTACGTTACTAACGGTTAGCTGGCAGAGCTGGCGGGCAGCAACGAGGAATCCTGTGGAAACGTTGGGGTATGAATAGGATCCGAAAACACAGAATTAAAGAAATAAAACAGCGTTTTGATTTTGGATAGTAACAAATTAAAATTATGAACAATGTTCTGGACACAATTTAAATTAATGCTTCGTAATTTACGGAGCAACAAACTGCATTCGGCAATCAATATTTTTGGATTGGCAATTGCCATAACCCTTGTTTTGCTGCTATCTTCTTATGTATCCAACGAAGTATCAGTAGATTCATTTCACGTGAATAAAGACAGGATATACCGTGTACATGGCGATAATATTGAAACTTTTGCTCCTCCGTTCGGGCAGTATATTTTGGAGAATGTTGCTGAGGCCGAAAGTTACACCCGTACGTTTACTATGGATGGAACTTTAACTTATGACAATCAAAAGTTCGAAAGTGGGAATTGCTTGTTAACCGATTCATCATTCTTTACCATTTTTTCATTTCCAATACTTGTGGGAAATGCCAGCGAACTTTTATCAGCAAACGAAGATGCTGTGTTATCGGAGAGTTTTGCGAAGAAAATTTTTGGTAACAAGAATCCGGTAGGAGAAAGTATTAAATTTAACGGGAAGGATTTTGTGGTTTCCGGCATTTATAGTGATTTTAAAGACAATACCCATTTTGTTAAGCCAACCCTGATTATCAACTTTTCGATGTTACCGATAATTTGGGGAATGAGTGAAGAAGATGCTTCGAAGCATTTTATGAAAGATTACGGAAACAGCTCCTTTGGTCTTTATGTACTGGCGCATAAAAACAGCAACATAAAAGCACATGAAAAGGAGCTGTTGGAAAAGGTCAAAGAGTTTTACTGGGTTTTTCAAAACGACAGGAGCAAGGAAATTTCGTTTATGCCGCTCGAAGAAGTATATTTTAATCTTTCGGCATTAAGTTATATAGGGACACGACAGGGTAACAAAAAATTTCTTAATATTCTTACCATTATTGCGTTGTCCATTGTAATAATTGCCGCCATAAATTATATTAATTTAAGCATCACCCAATCTGTAAAACGAGCGAAAGAAGTAGGAATAAAAAAGATTATTGGTTCATTGCGTTGGGGCATTGTCAGACAGTTCTTAATGGAGTCAACTATTGTTAGTTTTATTTCAACAGCTATCGCTGTTTTGCTGACCATTATTATTTTGCCTGAATTTAATCAATTGGTAAACACCAGTTTTAAATTTTCCGATGTATTTAATAACGGGTTTCTGTTACGCAGCTTACTGGTTGTCTTTGTAACCGGGCTTATTGCAGGGTTGGTTCCGTCGCTTATTCTTTCCGGGCTCAAATCTCTCGAAATTGTAAAAGGAGTTCCGTCGCGACTTAAAGATAGTTTCCTGCAGAAAGCAATGGTTGTCTTTCAATACACGGTTTCCATTGCATTGATTGTAGTTGTTGCTTTCATTATGAAACAAAATAACTATATGAAAAACTACGATTTGGGATTTGATAAAGACCACACATTTTATATAAGAATGACTGACGATACGAATAAACAAAAAAATGCATTCGGTAATGAATTGATGAAAATCCCAGGGGTAAAAGCTGTTTCTTTTTGCCAGGATTTTCCCGGAGGACCGATTAACAACCAGTCGTTTGTTTATAACGATAAAGCGCAGAGTTTCGACCAATTCAGGGTGGATACTGCTTTCTTTTCGGCGCTTGGAATCCCTTTAAAAAACAGAATTTCAGTTACCGACAATGTTGAGGGTGACTATAAGTTTGCCATGATTATTAATAAAACGGCAGTAAACGACCTGGAACTTGAGCCTCCTTACAACGAATTTAAACCTTATGACAAGGTAGTAAAAGTTAGCGAAGTTGTGGACGACATGAATTTCAGGTCCTTATATCAAAAACCACGTCCAACCATGTTTGAGATTTCGGATATGAAATGGGCTCCCTACGTATTGGTAAGAGGATCGGGCAATAATTTAACCGCTATTGTGGGGCAGGCAAAAGCCATTTTTAAGGATATCTCTCCTTCAGATCCACTAAAACTGAATTTTATTGATGACGCTTTAAATGTTGCTTACCAAAAGGAAGAACGCACGGCTAAAATAGTGGGGTATTTTGCCATTTTCGCCATACTTATTTCCTCGCTCGGAATATTTGCATTGGCAAGCTACACCGCCCAAAACCGCAGAAAAGAAATAGGAGTGCGTAAGGTAAACGGTGCGCAAATTACACAAATTGTTAGTCTGCTGAATATAAATTTTGTGAAATGGGTAATAGCAGCATTTTTTATAGCTATACCTCTGGCCTGGTTTGCAACCAATAAATGGCTCGAAAACTTTGCTTATAAAACCCATCTTACCTGGACAATTTTTGCTGGCGCTGGTTTACTGGCGCTGGGTATTGCGTTACTAACCGTGAGTTGGCAAAGCTGGAGGGCCGCTACGAAGAATCCGGTGGAAGCACTTAGGTATGAATAACAAAAAAATGGAACAGAAATGGAATTTTTGAAAAACATTAAAATCACTTTCCGCAGTTTGTTTAAAAACAAGATTGTGACAATACTAAATCTCATCGGGTTAACCGTTGGGATTACAGTTAGTATGCTTGTATTTCTTTTTGTTTTAAAAGAAAAAAACACCGATAAATTCATTCGGGATATAAATAACATATATGTGCTTACCGACAATAACTGGCCCTATTTTTCACAAAATATGGTGAAACATATAAAGTCAGAAGTCCCCGAAATTGATAACATCACTTATTGTACGTTTGATTGGTCGCCACAGGTATTTCTGGCAAAAAACCAGGAGAGCTTTAAGATTGAAAAAATGCTCACTGCCGATTCCTGCTTTTTCAGGGTTTTTCAGTTTAAACCAGTATTGGGAGATCCATGGAGCGGATTAAATGCACCCAATAAAATTGTACTGACACGTTCGTTGGCTGAAAAAATATTTGGAAAAGAAAACCCCATTGGAAATACAGTCACCTATAATTCTTCTTATTTATCTGGCGAAGAGTTGGAAGTTACGGCAGTTAT
The DNA here is from genome assembly GCA_963677235.2 of uncultured Draconibacterium sp. Taxonomy (GTDB): domain Bacteria; phylum Bacteroidota; class Bacteroidia; order Bacteroidales; family Prolixibacteraceae; genus Draconibacterium. The sequence continues at coordinate 773,377 of CAXXPP010000003.1, forward strand.
CGAGGACCTTCCTCAATCCAGTTCGTGGGATTTTGATGCTGTGCTCTCGTTCCAGACCAATTACCATATTGATTGGTATGTGAATAATATGAAAGATTGGGGGACGAGAAGTTACAAGGCTTTCGCACGACTCAATAAAAATGTCGCGGAACAAAATGTATTGGAGAAACTGAAAAATATTAATCGTGATATTTTACCGGATAATTATAAAAAAAGTATTAACTACGGGTTGTTCCCTTTTCAGAAAGCCTATTTCGACTATCCGGAATTAGGTATTCTGAAAAATGGAAACAAATTTACTTTGTCTGTAATTGGAATTGTCGGGCTGCTTATTTTGCTTTTGTCGTGTGTGAATTATGTGAATATGATTACGGCTCAACGCGAAAAAAGATATAAGAATGTGGGCATTTATAAAACCATGGGGAGCAGCAGCCGTAAAATTATAGAAATGTCAACTACCGAATCTATACTTATGTTGCTAATTACAATCGCAGCATCTTTTGCTTTCATTCTTTTAATTTTGCCGGCTTTTAATACAACCACAGGTTCAAGGTTCACTATTGCTGAAATGTTTACCGGAAACTTTTTAGTCCTGTATCTTTTTATTGCAGGAGTTATGGTTTTCTTAACCGGGGTAATTCCGGGAGTAATTTTTGGCAATAAGCCGGTAACACTCCTAATGAAAAAAAATATTTCTGCGGCCGGAAACAATTGGATACGCAATGGTTTGCTGGTCTTTCAGTTTGTAGTTTCCATTACACTGATTGCATCCATTTTGGTCATTAATCGCCAGAACAATTACATGCAAAACAGAGATGCTGGTTTTGTAAAAGAAAACATTATTTACACCAGTACCAATGAAGCTATTTACTCACAAATAAATGCATTTAAAAGTGAGATAAAACAAATTGCCGGAATCAGCGATATTACTTTTTCAGAAAGTGTATTGATTGCAAATGACCAGGACTGGGGGATGAACTTGTCCAATAATGGCGAGAAATATGATATACAGTTTTCAAAGCTTTCAGTTGCCCCCAATTTCTTCGATTTTTTTGGAATCAAAATGAATGAAGGAAATGGATTCAATGATAATTCCAAAGTGAATAAAGATTTTATAATTAATCAAGCAGCAAAAGCTGATTTCAGAATTGAAAATATCAAAGATGCCAGGATTGGAACAGGACAACTAAATGAAGGTAATATAATTGGTGTCGTTGATGATTATAATTTTGAATCGCTTCATGTACCTGTCAGGGCAGCTGCTTTCAGGTGTTCCGGCGACTGTGACGATGTACTTTATTTCAAAGTTAATACGACGAACATTGCTTCTTTCAATAATACCATGAAAGAGGTAAAACAAGTTTGGGCACATATTTCTCCAGATTTTCCACTGGAATATCAATTTCTTGATCAAAAATATGCAGCTATGTATACCAAAGAAACCCAGTTTCAACGGTTTCTGATGTATACAACCCTTGTTTCATTAATCCTTTCGTGTTTAGGACTAATTGGATTAACTTTTTTTGTAATGGAGCAGCGTACAAAGGAAATTGGTATACGAAAAGTAAATGGAGCCAAAGTTTCGGAGGTTCTCTCTATGCTTAACAAAGACTTTATTATCTGGGTAGCAATTGCTTTTATAGTAGCAACACCTATTGCCTACTATGCCATGCACAAATGGCTCGAAAGTTTTGCATACAAAACTCATTTGAGTTGGTGGATATTTGCAGTGGCTGGTTTATTGGCTCTTGGAATTGCATTGTTAACGGTTAGCTGGCAAAGCTGGAGAGCAGCTACAAGAAATCCGGTGGAGGCGTTGAGGTATGAATAGTATTTTACCCCAAACCCCTGAAGGGGCTTAAAGAAGGAACAAAATGAGTATAGATGATAATGTTTCGATGTTTTATGATGCCAAACCTCACATTTCTGAAAAAACAAAAATGCTGAGGAAGAATATGAGTATGGCAGAAGAAATATTATGGGAACAGCAAGATTACGATATTGGACGGGAAGGAGAGTTGGAAAGTTGGTCGATTGAAGTAATTAGATTTACTAATGAGGAAATTGAAAATAATATTATTCAGGTTATAAAAGAGATAGAACAAGTTTGCAAAGAATGTCAATCGTAGCTTCCTTCAAGTCCCCTTTCGGGGATTTAGGGGTGAAAGGTTGGCAAAGTTGGCGCGCCGCCACCAGAAACCCGGTGGAGGCATTACGTTATGAGTGAAAACCCTTCTTCCCTCCCTAAAGAGAGAGTTTGATAAAAATGACAAAATGAACAACAAAATAAATATGGACCATACTCATTCAAACAAGGCTCCATACTTCGAAAAGAAACTAATAACAAGATAATTACATGTATAAACAATTATATTTTATTAAAATGAAAACTTCGGAAGTATCGGTAACTTTATAAAAATTCAGTCGTCATAAGATAAAAGGTAAATAATATACCGAAAACATTAAAAAAACAGTATTATGCAAACGAAATTAAACGTAAAAATTTACACATTGACGGCATTGCTTTTTGCCTTGCTTTCATTCACAGGAATTGGTCAAAACAACCAAAACCCTACTATAACAAAAACCTTCGATATAAGTGCCCCGGGAACATTAAATGCTTCCTCATCCGGCGGAGGTGTAACTGTAAAAACCCACAATCAGGCGGAAGTAGTAGTACAGGCTTTTGTACGGAAAGGCGGCAAAGTTTTATCCCCCTCGGATCCAGACCTGGATGAAATCTTAAAGGATTTTGATTTGCAAATAGAAAAAAATGGTTCTGTTATTACGGCAAATGTCAAACGTAAATCACGTTTTAATTTCCGCAACAATGTTGGCATTTCATTAACTATTATCACCCCTCGCGAAATGTCGTGCAATGTTTCGTCCAGTGGCGGAGGGGTAAATATTTCAGGAGTTGCCGGAACCCACGATTTTTCCAGTAGCGGCGGCGGCGTAAAACTTGAAAATGTTACCGGTAGTACAAAAGCAAGTTCGTCGGGCGGAGGGGTAAAAGTTGTCAACCAAAATGGTGACGCCCGTTTAAGTTCAAGTGGAGGTGGCGTTACATTAGAAGAAGGAAAAGGAAGTGTTTATGCCCGTAGTTCAGGCGGTGGTGTACATCTGAATAATGTTCATGGCGATGTTGATGCTTCCAGCAGCGGTGGCGGTGTAACCGTTAGCGGAGAAGCCGGTGTTGTAAAAGCCAAATCAAGCGGAGGCTCTGTGCATGTTGATATTAGCAACCTGAGTAAAGAACTAGTATTGGAATCCAGCGGTGGCGGAGTTAATGCAACCATCCATAATGGAGAAAAACTTGGGCTTGATCTGGATTTAAGTTCAGACCGCGTAAGTATTGATCTGCGTAATTTTTCCGGAAAGTCGGAGAAAGACAGGGTAAAAGGAACAATGAACGGGGGTGGAATTCCTGTTTATATTCGTTCTTCCGGAGGTAGCGTTAAAGTACAATTTTGAAATCAAAAAGATAAATTCCTTAGTATAATTTATAGTCGTTCGAGCCGGGAATAGAGTATAAAAAAGAGATGAATAAAAAACCATGAACTACTACTTGAAAATTGCCATTAGAAATTTAATCAGGGAAAAAAAATATTCTCTTTTTCTTCTCTCGTCTGTTTGTATCGGATTAATCACTTTTATCCTGGTTTCAGGCTATGTTTTTTATGAAAAAGGATTCGACCGTGTTTTTCCCGATAACAAAAACATTTACCGTATAACAACGGATATCTACATTGGAAATGAGTTAAACCTTTCTATTCCGCAATGCGAACGTGGCGTTTCAACCTCTTTAAATGAAAAGTATCCTAACATTTTGGCTGCCGGTTACATTACAAAAACAAATAATCCTCAGTACAAACTAGGAGAAGAAATTTTTTCCGACGAACAAATCTATCATGCTTCTCACGGATTTCTTGATGTCTTTTCAATTCCGCTGATTCAGGGAAATAAACAGCAGGTTTTAACCCAACCCTATACAGCCATTATTTCAGAAAGCACAGCGAAAAAATATTTTGGTTCAAGCGATCCTGTAGGACAGGTTCTGTTTAAATACCCGGGGGTTGAATATACAATTGAAGGCATATTTAAGGATATTCCGAAACAGGCACATTTTAATGCTGATATTCTGCTTTCATTTCATGACGATATGCATTTACCTCCCCCGGCAAAAGCACAGTGGGGTGAAACGGGTTTCTACACTTATCTGAAATTGAAAAAAAATACGGATATCAATCGGTTGGAAACAGGAATTAACAACCTGGTTGCAGAAAACAAAAAAAGTTCTTTTGAAAAATCAGGTATTCAGCATAAATATTATCTCCAGCCCCTAAATGATATTCATTTACATTCCGAGTTAAAAGATGAACTGACCCCCAACTCCCGGGCTGAATATGTGAATCTGATATTTATTGTTGGGATTTTGATTCTGACCGCCTCCGGGTTTAATTATATTCAATTTTCATTTTCACGCTTAATTCATTCAGCAAAAAAAACAGGGGTCAAAAAAATTAATGGTGCCTCGCGTTCCGAAATTATAATCTCTTCCCTTGCAGAATCAATTTTTATCCATATCGTGGCTTTGCTTTTTTCATTTACTATGGCCTGGCTGCTTGCTCCTGTCATAGGAAACCAGTTTGGAATCTTATTAAAACCGGTATTCACCAATCATCTTTTTTTTACAATACTGTTTTCAATCGTAACATTAAGTATTTTTATTAACGGTATTCTCCCGGCGATACTAATTAACCGTTTCAATGGCCTCGAATTACTAACACTGAAATACAAACCGGGAGCCGGCGGAGTTTCTTTCCGCCAGGTAATTGTGGTCGCCCAGTTTGTAATTATTATCGCCATCATTTCCGGCATAACAGCAATGAACAAACAAGTTAATTTCCTAATTCATAAAGACAAAGGTTTTGATCCGTCGAATACCATTGTGGTTAAAGTTCCCTCTAACCTTCGTAAAAATTCACAACGGATAAACAACATGGAGACTTTCGAGAATGATTTACGGAGCAACAGCTACATTCTTGGCATTTCAAGTTCCAATAAAGTGCCGGGAGATATACCAGCGTATAATTTTAATTTTAGAGAAGTTCTGTCGGGAAAAGGAGGAAAGGCAGCTTTACTTGTAGCTGACGAAAATTATTTACAAAACTATAGAATTGATTTGCTGGCAGGCAACAATTTTTACACAAGTCATACAGAGGGCGAAAACAACGGATGTATTATCAATCGGGCATGTTTGGCCACACTCGGATTTCAAAAACCTGGCGATGTATTGGGGCGAATTTTAAAAATGGAAGACGAAAGCGGAATGCAAAATTTTGAGATTCCGGTTATTGGAGTTTCTGAAAATGTGGATTTTAGTGATGCAAAAAAAATACACGAACCAATGGTGCTAATCAACTGGACTAAAGACATGCTTTGGGGCAACTATTCCATAAAACTCTCCTCTCCTGATTTTGCTTCTGTTTTGCCTTTTATAAAAGAAAGATTTAATGCAACTTTCCCTAACTACCCTTTTGAATATGTGATACTTTCCGATTATTATAATGCGCAATTCATTAGCGAAAATCAATTGATAAAAATATTCAGAATGTTTATATTGGTCGCCACTGTAATCAGCGTTATTAACCTGTTTTCAATTTCGTGGATGATGTCGTCGGCACGGATAAAAGAAATTGGTATCCGTAAAGTAAATGGAGCCAAAGTTGCCGAGATACTGGCTATGCTTAATAAAGGTTTTGTAGTTTGGATATTAATTGCTTTTGTAATTGCTACGCCTCTTGCTTATTACTTCATAAACAGGTGGCTTGAAAATTTTGTCAGCAAAACCACTTTAAGCTGGTGGATATTTGCTCTGGCAGGGTTATTGGCATTGGGAATTGCGTTACTAACCGTGAGTTGGCAAAGTTGGAGAGCAGCGACAAGGAATCCGGTTGAAGCCTTACGCTACGAATAGAGCTATTGTTTAAAAACTAACCTTTCCAATACTTGACAAAAAATTATACACATTTTGTCAATTTTTTTTACATTCATAAAAACCCGCAAAACCATAAAACAATGATTTAAAAACGATTGCAACACAGGCATTGTAATTGATGAGTAAATGGATAAAAGTCTACAATTTATCGTGCCGGACTAAAAAAAATAAGCTGAAATTCAATCTCTTTTTTCTATTTGCAGAATTAGAAGTTGAATCAAAGTGGTGAAAGGGTATTAAATTAAAACCGTTAAAACCGGCGGAGCGAATAATTAAAATGGTAAGCGATGAGTGTTGCAATTAAATCTTATTTCAGAAATTTAAGAAAACAAAAGTTAATTTATGGTATCACAATTGGTGGTTTTGCAATAAGTCTTGCAATTCTGATAACCATTGTTTCCTATATTATTGAAGAGAAGAGTGTAGACAAAGACCTTTCGAATATTAAAAATATGTACCGGCTTAGGGAAGCTGACGGAAATGCCCAAATTCCCAAACGGATTTACCAACCCGTTCTAAATGCTGCTCCGGGTATCGAAAAATTATGTCTGCTTAGTACAAACCAGGTACTTTATAAATATAACGATGAAAAGAAAAGAGCGAACGCAGTTTGTGCAAATAAGGAGTTTCTCGACATTTTTGCGCCCAAAATCATAGCCGGTAACACAAAAGATTTGCTTGGAGCAAGAACCGATGTTTTAATTACAAAAAGTTTTGCCCAAAGAGTATTCGGAGATAAAAATCCGTTGGGTGAAATTTTGGAGTTTGGAAGCGACGATAAAAAGGAAGTAAAAGCAATTATTGCTGATCCCCTGGAAACAAGTTCATTAAAATACGATGTTATTTTCAATCTCGATCAGGAATTATTTAGTTCAACAAGAGGATACAACGAAGAAACCTATAAAATATATGACGCGGTTTTTCTTCTGAACCCAAAAGCCAATCCTGAAGAAACAGAGCAAAAAATCTCCGAAATTCTAAAACCTTTCCCGGGGTATGAAAAAAGCCTGCTAACAATACAACCGTTTAAAGAGGTTTACTTTGATCTAAAAAGCGACAACGACCACTTTTTTCATGCCAATATAAACATGATAAAGTTACTTTCATGGATTGCGCTGATAATTCTTGTTTTATCAATCTTCAATTACATCAATCTTACAACTGCCATAAATAGCGAACGGCAAAAAGAAATTTGCATTCGTAAAACCACCGGGGCCAAAAGCCAGACTATATTTTCCCAGTTTTTAACCGAGTCTTATGTATCTTGTTTTATTGCCCTATTAATCGCCATTGGGGTTGCGGTAACAATTTCACCACTTTTCACCGATTTATTCGACAGGGAGATAAACATTGTTAAAGCGTTACAAAATCCGCAAATATTTTTCTCTGTTCTCCTGATTTTTGTACTCGTTGGCGGGTTAACAGGAATCCTGCCAGCTCTGGCCGCTTCGAAATACAACGCCATCGATTTATTGCAGCGAAAAGTATTGCTAAAAAATCAAAACATCAGGGGAATATTTAATACAATTCAACTTACCGTTACCATAGGCTTAATTATTTCGTTATTTATTATTACCAAACAAATCAAATACGTAAAAACAAAAGATGTAGGTTTTAATAAAGAATATCTTTTAGAAGTGGCCCTTGATGGAAAAACGCACAGCAGGGCAGTAGCTATTAAAGAAAGTCTGTTACAATATCCTGCTGTTCTGGATATATCCGGAACACACGGCAGGCCATTTGAAATATATTCTACCGGTACAGGATCATGGGAAAATGATAGTGTGGAGTATGAAATCGAAAATATAGCCCACATGAACACTGATACGTCATTTCTTTCAACCTTTGGAGTAAAACTTATAAAAGGCCGAAATTTCCGCCCGACAGACCAAAACGTATGCATTATAAATGAAAAAACATACAAATATCTGCAACTCGACGACATCGAAGGAAAAACAATCTGGGACTCCAAAATTGTTGGGGTTTGCGAAAATTTCCATTTCAAAAACATGCATCAGGAACTTGGGTTTATCCAGTTAAAATATGATCCGGAACAGGTAAGTCACCTGAATATCCGCGTTAGTGGAAATGATATTCCGGCAACATTGAATTGGATTAAAAACACGATGAAAGAATTTGATCCGGCTTTAAATTTTGAACCTGAATTTTACGACGACTGGATTAACAACATGTACCACAAGGAGGAAAAACAAGCTAAAGCGATAGTTATTTATGCTGTAATTGCCTTGCTTTTATCATGTTTAGGCTTGCTGGGACTGGCAAAATTTTCAGCAATAAAACGCACAAAAGAAATCGGGATCCGTAAAGCAAACGGGGCGAGAGTCCGAGAAATTTTAACTCTTTTAAATGCCAATTTCCTAAAATGGATTGCAATTGCATTTATTATCGCCTGCCCTCTTTCTTATTATGCAATGAACCAGTGGCTCAAGGATTTTGCCTATAAAACCAATCAAAGCTGGTGGGTTTTTGCTTTATCCGGAATTCTTGTGCTTGGTATTGCTTTGTTAACAGTAAGCTGGCAAAGTTGGCGGGCTGCCACTAAAAACCCGGTAGAAAGTCTGAGATACGAATAAAAATTTATTAGTCGATTTAAAAATGATAAACACCATTTTTATAAAACTCTGGTTTCGGAAATTAGTACGGAACAAAATATATTCTGTAACAAATATTTTAGGACTAACCATTGGATTCTCCGCTTTTATTCTGATTGCATTGTTTGTTCGTTTCGAATTTAACTGGGATAAAAATCATCAAAATTACGACCGGATTTTTCGCATTCAAAGGCATTTTACACAAACTCTTTATGCTACAAACGGAAACGATATTTCACCTCATTCCCGTGCTTTTACCGCACAATTGATAGAAGAACATTTCCCCGAATTTGAAAAGCTATCGGTAATTCGTGAAAATGGGGCCGCTTTCCTGTTTACCGATAGCGAACACAAAGTCTACGATGACAAAGGAATTTACGCCGACAGTTGTTTCTTCGATATATTTACATATTCGATCAAAGCCGGAGACAAAAACACTGCTCTCAATGAACCTTTTACCATTGTTCTCTCTGAAACCATGTCTAAAAAACTTTTTGGTGAAAACCCGGCCCTGGAAAAAACAGTTTTGCTTGAAAAAAAATACCCTCTGAAAGTAACCGGGGTTTATAAGGATCTTCCTTTCAATACCAGCCTTCGTCCCAGTTATATTATTTCGTTTACCACATTAAAGCCGCTAAAAAATATTTCGAGGAATAACAGCTGGACAGGCGATTGTATGACGTACGCGATGCTAAAACCCGAAGCAGATGCAAAACAGGCCGAAGCCAAAATAAAAGATCTTTTTGCAGCATATGAAAACATAAAAAATGAGAAACTCGAATTGTGCCCGTTATCAAAAATATATCTAAACTTCAATGGCAGGAATGATTATCTGATTGTTTTGAGGCTTTTTAGTCTCATCGGAATATTTATTCTTGTCATGTCAGGGTTTAATTATATTAATCTCTCGCTGGCAAAAGCATCGATGCGCGGAAAAGAAGTAGCGGTAAAAAAAGCAATCGGGAGTAAACACCAATCACTCGTTATCCAATTTCTTAGTGAAACGGTTTTAGTTTCGTTAATCGCACTGCTAATTGCCTTACTGGTAGCACGACTATTCTTGCCACTCTTCTCAAATATTGTTGATAAACAGATAGAATTCACTCTTCGGAACGACTGGAAATTCATTTTATTAACCATCCTCATTGCAGCCGTTACAGGAATTTTATCCGGAACTTATCCAGCCTGGTTTATGGCTTCCAATAAAATTACCGATTTATTTAAAGGAAACTTTTACAATAAAAAACGGGAATCCTTCAGCCTGAAAAAAGTGTTGGTGACCTCGCAATTTGCTATTTCATTGTTTCTGATTGTACTTACTCTCTCATTTTCCATGCAAATAAAATATATCACCCAAAAAGATTTGGGATTTGATAAAGACGGATTATTGTATTCCGAAATTACTGCGTCCGGGAATGAGGTAATGTTCGACCAGTTTCGCAGTCGCCTCCTCCAGCATCCTGAAATCAAAAATATGTCCATGTCAAAGAATTTACCGTTTGTTCGTTTTGGTGGAGGGATGACAAACTGGGAGGGAAATGATCCGGATATAAAAATAAACTGCCGGTATAACGATGTGAGTTATGATTACCTTTCTGTTTTAAATGCCAGAATAATTGCCGGACGCAATTTTTCATCAAATTTCCCGGGAGATGTAGGGAAGGCATGTATAATTAATGAAACAGCGGCGCACTGTTTTGGATGGGATGATCCTATTGGCAAGCGCATTAACGATAATAAACTGACCATTGTTGGGATAGTACAGGATTTTATTTACCAGGACATGCACAATCCCGTAGACCCGGGTATTCTGGTATTGGCGCCAAATACAATCAAAGGAAACTGGATTTTTGCCTTTCGGGCTGAAAAAAACGACCAGTTAAAAGCAAAAGAGATTCTCTCAACAGAACTGGAAAAAACATTTCCAAACGACCCATTTGAAATCCGTGACGTCCCCATGGCCTTTAATAACGAAAATGGGTTTAGAATCTATCATTCTGTAAACAAAAGCCTGTTGTTTTTCACTTTTATAAATATTCTGCTGGCAGTTGTTGGTATGCTTGGGCTGGTCTCCTATTCTGTGACCCGCCGGACCAAAGAAATTGGTATCCGGAAAATAAACGGAAGCTCGTCGCTAAGTGTTTTTCACCTGTTAAACAGCGAATATTACTGGCTGATTATTTATGCACTCGGGATTGCTTTTCCAACGGCATGGCTGGCTTATAAAAGTTTGCCAAGCGCCAATAAATTACCGGCGCAGCCATGGATTTTTATTTCGGGAGCTATTATTCTGCTGGCAATTATATTAATAAGCACCAGTTATGAAACAATAAAAGCTGCAACCCGGAATCCTGTTGAAGCACTTCGATATGAGTAAATGCCTATTAATGATGTGTTAAGTAATTTCAACGTACGATAGAGAATAAAAGAAAAACCAAAAACTATAATATAAAAACCGATGTTCAAAAATTACCTTAAAACCACTCTGCGATTTTTGCAACGCAACAAGCTTTTCGCCGGAATTAACATTATGGGGCTTTCGCTCGCCCTGGCAGCTTCATTTATTATTCTGCTGTATGTTATTAACGAATTAAGTTACGACAGAGGTTATAAAAACCGAACCCAAATTTACCGGGTACTTAACACCTATATTGAATTTAAAACCACACAACTAGGGACACCCTATGTAATGGCTTCGGCTTTAAAAGACGAATTTCCACAAATAGAACATGCTGTAAGAGCCCGATACATGAGAGGGTTCAGACTAAAACTAAACGAAGAGTTTATTCCTGTATATCAGGCAATGGCAACGGATTCAGAAATATTCGATATTTTCAGTATTCCCTTAACCGGGTCAAAAGAAAATATTTTGGATAATCCCAATTCCATTGTTTTATCGGAAACACAGGCGGAAAAATTTTTCCCCGGAGAAGATCCGGTTGGAAAGGAAATTATCGGCTTAGCGAATAACCAGGAACAACTGTTTGTGGTTACCGGTGTTTTTGAAGACATTCCCCTTAACTCATCGTTGCGTGCCGACTGTTTTGTAAATGGCAAATGGACACTCGAACCAATAAACCAGGCATTTGGCACGACCAATGCAGAAGTAAACTGGAATCTCGATTTCTGGACCACGTGGATTGAGTTAAAAAAAGGTACGGACCCAAATTCTTTACAAAGTCAATTCAGGGAGTTGGAGAAGAAAAATCTGGGTGAGAATCCGGATAAAAACTATTCGATCCAAAACTTATCGGATGTTTATCTCCACTCAAAAGAAGTGATGAACAGCGGGTTGCAGGGCAACATGAAAAATATTCGGATTTTTTCAACCATTGCATTTCTGATTATTCTTGTTGCTGCGTTTAATTATATCATCCTGTCAACAGCAGTATCTTCAGGTCGGTCGAAAGAAATTGGCATCCGCAAAAGCAATGGTGCAGCTGTAAAAGCAATAAGGAACCAACTGCTTGGAGAATCGGTATTTCTGGCCTTGTGTGTTTTACCTGTTGCCATATTCCTTGCCTATATCGCCAAACCGTACGCCGAAAAACTGTTTCAAACCAAACTTCACGTTATTGGCTCCAATGTTGCTATCTATCTATTTATCTACCTGCTGTTAACAATCGCAATCGGTTTCATTTCCGGTTTATATACCTCATCCTACCTGTCGAGATTAAATATTATCAGCATCCTGAAAAACGGGGCTTCCACAGGAAAAAGAAAATCGGTTTTGCGTTTTTCTTTAATTGTATTTCAACTCATAATTTTTTGTTGCTTTATTTCAGGAACTTTAATTATTCGCTCGCAATACAAATTTGCTCTGAAAAAAGACCTGGGTTACCAAAACAAAAATATCCTGCTGGTTGATCTTGGTCGCGATTTCAATGATTACAAGGTATTTATAAACAATATTAAATCGAACTCAAATGTAACCAGGGCAGCAGGAACAATGGATGCATTGCCCATGCTGGGCTCAATGACATCGATGATTCCGAATTTTCAGGACAATACACAAAAAGTAAAAGTAGAGGGACTCGCAGTCGATTATAATTTTTTGGAAACCATGGGAATCACTGTTGCTGAAGGGCGCAGTTTTTCAGAAGAATTTGGCAGCGACCTTGATGGTTCAGTTATACTTAACCAAACGGCTGTGAAGCAACTTGGCATAGACGACCCTGTTGGGAAAAAGATTGGAGATCGAACAATCATCGGAGTTGTAAATGATTTTAACCTGCACTCCATTCACTCAGATATTCCGTCATTAGAGATTGAAATGACAGACAAGTACATCAACCAGGTGGCCATTAGTTATGTTCCCGGCTCGTTAGATAATCTTTTACCAGTGATTGAAGCCGAGTGGAAGAAAGTTGCTCCCGATCGCACGTTCCAATATCAATCCATTGAAAATTTAATTGAACACATTTACTCATCGGAAAAAAATTTGAGTATTATCATTTCAATTTTCGCTTTATTCTCACTTATAATTGCGGCTTTCGGATTGTTTGGGCTCACGTTGTTTATTGCCAAAACACGCACAAAAGAAATTGGAGTAAAAAAGGTTTTGGGCAGTTCAGAAAGCAATATAATTTACTCCTTTCTGCGCGAAAATTTCATAATGGTCTTTACCGCTGCTATTCTCGCCATTCCGGTTACCTATTATTTTATGAACAAATGGCTGAATAATTTTTCATACAAGGTAAGTATTAACCTGTGGGTATTTGTCATCGCTTTTGTTATTGCAATAATAGTAGTTTCTGCAACCGTACTTTTCCATTCCTACAGAGCATCGCAAATAAACCCGGTGGACGCACTGAAATACGAATAAAACAACAAACTAAATACCAACAAGAGAAATCAAGATGAACATCAACAACATTAGACATGCCTTTAGGGGAATAAAATCGCAAAAGTTTTATTCCCTTATCAACCTGCTTGGCTTAACAACCGGCATTACCGCTTTTGTGCTCATTGTACTTTGGGTAAACACCGAATTATCATTCGATAAGTTTCAGAAAAATGCCAACGACATTTACCGTGTCGATTATAAACTGTATGAAGAAGAAGTTCTGGAACAATATTCAGCGGCTGCGGTCCCGGTAATCGGGCCAATGCTGAAGAAAACCTATCCAGAAGTAACAGAATACACCCGATTCAAAAAAACCGATGGAGTTATCAAACACGGAGACACATTTTACAAAGAAGAAAAAATGTTTTATGCCGAGTCGTCATTCTTTTCCATGTTCAATTTTCCGCTTGTTGATGGAAAAGCAAACAAGGAAATTCTGGATGTAAACAAAGCTGTAATTACAGAAAGCGCGGCACAACGTTACTTTGGCGATGAAAACCCGGTAGGAAAATACATTATTTATAACGGAAAAGATCGGTATTTTATCTCTGCGGTTGCCAAAGATGTCCCAAAAAACTCGCACCTGAAATTCGATATTCTGCTTTCCTACGAGAACCTTATTAATGAAGTTCCTTATTTTGACGAAGGCTGGTTTGTGGAGCAATTTTATACTTATATCCGTTTGGTTCCGGGAGCCAATTTTAAAGCGCTCGAAGCAAAAATACCAACATTAGTTGAACAATACCTTGGCGATTTTATGAAAGAAGCCCAGTTCCTGGCAGAATTCAAACTTCGCCCGATGAAAAATATTCATTTGCATTCCAGTCTTCAAAACGAAATGGCAGTAAACGGGAACATCAATCATGTTCGTTACATGTCGTTAATTGCAGTTCTGGTATTGATTATTGCATTTATCAACTACATCAATTTAACCACATCGCATTCGGTTCAGCGCGCTTCTGAGGTGGGTGTTCGAAAGGTTCTGGGGGCATTCAGAAAACATTTAATTGGTCAGCTTCTAACAGAAACGTTCCTGATTAATCTGATAGCTTTTATTTTAAGTACCTCATTAATCCTGCTGCTTATTTCTCCTTTCAAAACATTAACTGGCAGCCCTATTTCTATTCCATGGAAAATTATCCCAATAGCCTTTTTACTTTTATTCATTATTAGCGGGCTGGTAACCGGGATTATTCCGGCACTTTATTTAACACGAACCTCTCCGGCGCTGGTTTTAAAAGGGAAGGGAAAAGGAAGTTCAAAAGGAATGACAAATTTCAGAAACGGGCTGGTTGTTTTTCAGTTTACTGTTTCAGTAGCTCTAATTGCCGGTACGCTTTTAATCGGAAAACAAATGAATTTTCTCCAAAACCAAAATCTGGGAATAGACATTGATCAAATGCTGGTGGTAGAAGGCCCCAAAGCCATCAATATGGAAAATATTACGACAGAATCGGATGCTTTCCGAAACGAAATGATACAATTGGCTGCAGTAAAAAATATGACTGTTTCAACCAATGTTCCCGGTGAAGAGGTGATGTTTCAACCGGTTTACGGAAAACTAATTGCCGGCGTTAACACCGAAAAGAAAATAAGAATGATTGGCATCGATCAGTACTTTTTCAACACATATGGTTTAAAATTACTCTCGGGTCGCAACTTCAACAAAAACTACAGCCCGGAAATCAGGGAAGTAATTTTAAACGAATCAGCACTGGATTATATGGGTTTCAAAAATGCAGAAGAAGCTATTGGAAAGGAACTTACCGGAGATCAGGGAGAAGCGCGGGTAATTGGAGTTGTAAACAACTACAACCAGAAATCGTTACGCGAAAAGCCCGGCCCAATGATGTTTTGCAACCGTGTAAACGCCAATTATTACACACTGAAAGTAAATGCTGCAGAAGCCAACCAGGTGCTTTCGAAAATGGAAAACCAGTGGAACCAAAAATTTGCGGGAAATCCATTCAACTATTTTTTTCTGGATGATTATTTTAATCAACAATACCAGGCAGATAAAAAATTCGGAACGTTGTTTCTGATCTTTTCCGTGTTGGCTATTTTTATTGCTTGCCTCGGCCTGCTCGGGTTATCTGCCTACTCAACCGCCCAACGCACCAAGGAAATTGGAATTCGTAAAGTAAACGGCGCTAAAATATCAGAAGTACTCACCATGTTAAACAAAGATTTTATCCGCTGGGTAATTATTGCTTTTTGTATTGCAGTACCGGTTTCATTTTATACCATGAAAAAATGGCTTGAAAGTTTTGCATATCAAACAGAATTAAGCTGGTGGATATTTGCACTTGCCGGCGTTTTTGCGCTGGGGATAGCATTATTTACCGTAACCTGGCAAAGCTGGCGGGCGGCCACGAGAAATCCGGTGGAAGCATTGAGGTATGAATAAAACGACTAAAAGATATAAAGAAAACAAATAGCTGCAATTATAAAAGACTCTAATGCAATCGCTTATACTTCACAAAAGTTTTTGGAATAGACAAGTCACATAGAAACATATGTTTAAAATTGGCAAAATTATTGTAACACCCCAATGTGAAAAAACAAACGACCGTAAACCCAAAATAATGAAACAATATTTTCCATTATTCATTATTCTTATTTTGCTCGTTTCATGCAACAACAAAAACAAACTGAATACCGACGAGCAAAAACTGGCTGCTGAAATTAAAACTGAAGAGCAGGAAAAACAACAAGCGAAAAAAGCAACTTTGGAAGACGCTCCAACAATCCCCGATTCTTTACCCCCCGGATTCCGGTTTCAGGAAGACAGGTCGGTTGACCCGAAAAATCCACCTGAAGTAATCGACATTGCCGGCAACCTGGAGAATAAAAAAGAAATTAAACTTTCCGATATTGCAAAAAATATCAAATACATCAGGTTGGCACCCCCGCCCGATAGTATCTTTTACCAAACGCCGTTACAAATCATTTTTACCCCATCAAACATTATTGCTACATCGCATTTCGGAACCTGCATTTACACTCTCACGGGTGATTTTGTCGACATGGTTGGTGTTACTGAATTTGATTCTTCTAACGGAATTCCACCGCCACCAATGCCTAAAAACGATCCTTACTTTGCTAAATTTAATGATGCTCCTGAAAAATTAAAAAGCATCCGGAAAAGGCAATATGGATTTACACGCAAAGAGATATCCGGTATTTATGAGAATAATTTTTCTTCCGATAATCTCTTTTTCAAATACAGGGACAGAGACAAAGAAGAGTCATATCTCATGGAATATAATGTTAAAGACCAATCAAATGCTCTGTCGTTTCCCAATAACGAAGAAACAAAAGACCGAACGACTTTGAAAGGAAATAAAATTGCCTCATTAAATAATAAGTCCACATTCAACTATCATATTCTAAGCAAGAATAGCAAAATAGGCTACCAGCAAAAATGGAACTCCACTCAGAATGGAATTATGTTATTGCTGGAAAATATGCAGGGTGACACACTTTGTATTTTTAAAGAATATGACCGGATTAAGAATTACGATGCGACTTTGGTCAGAAGTGTAGAAAGTGGCTCGCAATACTTTTATAAAAGCCAGTTCACCTATCGCAGCGCTTTTAACGATACCATTTTCCGGTTAATTCCTCCCAACCACTTGCTTCCGGTCTTTCTTCTGAATTTTGGAGAACATAAACCAACTGCCATGGAAGCTATAAATCCACGTTACGATTTAACAAACAAATCACTCATGAACAGTTGGGTCGAAACTCCTGATTATATTTTTATACGATATACAAAAGACCGAAGCACAGTAAATTCGCGAATAAATAAAAACGTTAAATATTATTATGCAGTTTATAACAAAAAGCAAAAGCAGACTTTTCATTTACCTGTCGATCCACTAAATTATGTATATGAAATTGAAAACGATATTGATGGTGGATTACCGGTTTGGCCTGAACTAGTTACACAGGATGGGAAAATTTATAAAGTTTTTGAAGGCTGGGAACTAAAAAAACACGTCGAATCAAAAGAATTCCAGGACGCAGAAATTCCGGCAGAGAAAAAAGATTTTCTAAAACACCTGGCTAAAGTAGCAGGCGATGCTGAAACAATTATTATGATTTTGGAATAAAAGCATAAGACCATGTTAAAATACAATTTATTGATATTGTTCCGGAACCTCAGAAAAAACCCGGTTTATTCAGTCATTTCAGTGGCCGGATTTACTTTTGGAATTGCAGCCAGTTTATTCATTTGGTTTTGGGTGCTCGATGAATTAAGTTTTGAAAAGTTTCATCCTGATCATGAACGGATTTACCGGGTACTGACGTTATCGAAACAAGGTGATAACATTGTAAAATCGGCAAACAGTTACGGCGCTATTGCCAGCACTATGAAAATAGATTACCCGCAAATTGAAAATGCCACCTATATCAACTACAGTTCTGAAGATTCGCCGCTAAAAATTGAAGGATCAGCAAATAAAATAGAATCACGCATGGCTTGGGTTGACAACCAGTTTTTTACTATTTTTCAGGGTTTTAAATTTCTGGAAGGAACACCGGAAACTGCTCTTGACAATCCGGACAAAATTGTTCTTTCAGAAAAAACCGCCCAAAAACTATTTGGTTCAGAACCGGCATTGGGGAAAACATTAATTAGCGATAAATGGAGCTGGGATGAAGTTTACACTGTTGGAGGTGTGGTTCGGATTCCCCGGCAAAGCCACATCGATTTTGGTTTTTTGCTTTCTGAAAATGGAGGAAATCTAAACTTCAAATATTCCAATAACTGGCATAAGTCAGCTTTTATACATACCTATATCAAACTCCGGGAAAATGCCGAGGTTGACGAAAATTTTATAAATCAGGTCAGCGGGCACATTGGTAAGTATACTAGTTTTACCGATAAACTTCTTTTTCAGCCTATTGACGACATACATCTTTACTCTGATTATGAAACCCATCAGTTTGACAAAAATATAAGCAACATAAAATATATCTGGATATTTTCAGGGCTGGCCTTACTCATTATTTTGATGGCTTCACTTAATTTCGCTTCACTCTCAGCAGCACGTGCTTCGAAACGGGCTACTGAGATTGGCGTAAGAAAAGTTTCAGGTTCAAACAAATACGGTCTTGTTAAACAGTTTATCTCCGAGTCGTTGGCACAAACTGTTTTTGCCACCCTAATCGCACTAATTATGGTTTGGTTACTTCTGCCCTGGTTTGGAAATCTTACCTCCAAAGAATTCTCATTTTCATTCACTCCACAACTTTTTGGCTCCCTGTTTATCATTACCCTGTTGGTGGGAATTTTTGCAGGAATTTACCCGGCATTTTACTTGACTTCATGTAATCCGATACTGATTTTTAAAGGCGGAAATCCGACCGGTTCCAAAGCCGGATTTACACGAGGACTGGTATTGGTTCAGTTTACAATAGCCACCATCTTAATTGTATCAGGAATTACTGTTTATAAGCAATTGCAGTTTGTCAGGAGCCGTGATTTGGGTATTGATAAAAAGAATATCGTAGTTATTCCCACAGGGCTCTGGTATTCAATAAAAACATTCAAACAGGAATTGCTGGAAAATCCAAATGTCATAAGTGTTTCGGCAAGTTCACAAGCCCCGGTTGACTATGGCTGGCAAAGTGGATTTTGGTGGGATGGAATAGATAAACAAGACACTTTGCAGGCCAATATGCTTTGGGTCGATGAGGATTTTGCAAAAACCTACAACCTGAAAATGGTAAAAGGCGATTTTCTAAAATTCAATTATTCCGATTATTGGGGAATGCAGGAAAAAAACAAAAAGGAAAGGAAAGAATACACTGTATCTCTTCCGGTAGTTATTAACGAAATGTTTATGAAAATGATGAACGTGGATGATCCCATTGGCATGCGGTTAAACAATTCGGAGGTAATCATTGGCGTAGTAAAAGATTTTAACTACCGATCGTTGTACAACAAAATTGGTCCGCTGGTTTTACAAAATAATCCTGAAACTATTCAGACGTTGAACGTAAAAATTAGTCCTGTAAATCGTGCTGAAACCCTAAATTTTATTCGCGATGTATACAAAAAACATCGCAATGATCGCGGGTTCTCATACAGCTATTTTGAAGATGAACTGGAACAGGTTTATAAAGCCGAAAACCGTTTGGGAAATTTTATTCTCATTTTTGGTTTAATTGCTATCTCCATTGCGGTGATGGGAATCCTGGGCCTCTCGGTTTTTGCCACCGAACGACGTATAAGGGAAATTGGCATTCGAAAAGTAAACGGGGCGAAGTTCTGCGAAATCATGGCTTTACTAAATATAGACTTTATTAAATGGGTTATTGTTGCATTTTTTATTGCCGCCCCTGTATCTTTTCTATTAATGAATAACTGGCTTAAAAATTTCGCCTATAAAACCAGTTTGAGTTGGTGGATTTTTGCTTTAGCTGGTATACTTGCGTTGGGAATTGCGTTGCTGACGGTGAGTTGGCAGAGTTGGCGTGCGGCTACTAGAAACCCGGTGGAGGCGTTGCGGTATGAGTAATTCTTCACCCCAAACCCCTAAAGGGGCTTTTGGGTGCGAGCATTCGAGTTTATCTAAAATAATATGAAATATAAATTTGAAATCCATCAATCGTTGATACGAAAAGTCCCCTTTAGGGGATTTAGGGGTGAAACAAAACTAAATTCAAACTAAAACCATGATAAAGTACTACCTAAAAACCATCTTCAGAAACTTGTTGAGAAACAAGTTCTATTCAGCAATAAATATTGTTGGATTAGCCATTGGAATTACAGCATGTGTTCTGATTATATTGTATGTGCAGTTCGAATTAAGCTACGATAAATTTAATGAAAAATCAGATCGGATTTACCGGGTAAATTTATTATCAGTTAAAGATGACCACAATTACAATATGGCAATGTCAAGTCCTCCGGTGAGGAATGTCATGAAAGATGAAATACCGGAAATTGAAGAGGCGGTTCGCGTAACGAATTACGTGCAAATCGTCATGCAATACAAAGACAAAGTATTTAACGAAAACAAGTGGTGTTTTGTAGATGATAATTTCTTTAAAATCTTTTCGGCGTCATTTATTTATGGTGAACCAACCGAGGCTTTAGTACAACCCAATACTGTAGTAATAACAGAAACAACTTCTAAACGTTATTTTGGAAATGAAAATCCGCTTGGGCAAACAATTTCCAGGATACATTCCAATGATTATACAGTTACCGGAGTAATAAAAGATTTTCCCGAAAATTCGCATTTAAAACCTGATTTTCTGGCTTCCTTCAATAACAAGGCACACTTCAACAGTATGAATTGGATTAATAATATTCTTTATACTTATGTGCTTGTGAAAGATGGAGCTGCCAAACAAGATGTAGATATAAAACTCGAAGGTGTGGTAAAGACCCATGTTGGACCTTATATGAAGAAGAATAGAGGTGTTTCGCTTGAGGAATTTGAGGTACAGGGAAATCAATACAAATATTATACACAGCCTTTAACCGAAATCCATTTAGATAGTGGAGTATATTTTGGTCCGGAACCATCGGGTAATAGCAATTACATGAATATGTCCACTGCCCGGTCTGTAAATCGTTCCAAAGAAGTAGGGATAAAAAAATCATTGGGTTCAAACCGCAAAAATCTTGTTCTGCAGTTTCTTTCAGAATCGGTTTTGGTTACTTTTATCGCATTGTTATTTGCTTTTATCTTACTAAAAATGTTGCTTCCTGCCTTTAATAATTTAATCGATAAGCAACTTGTATTTTCTTATACCGATAATTTTAGTACCATTCCTTTACTACTTGTTTTCGGAATTGTAACCGGAATAATTGCAGGAAGTTATCCGGCTTTCTTTTTGGCATCGTTTAAGCCGGTAAAAGTTATAAACGGGATTCATAAATCAGAAGGCTCGCATGGCAAATTACGAAGCGGGTTGGTTGTTTTTCAGTTAATCGTAACGATTGTACTTTTTTCAGGAACCTTTTTTATTGGCAAACAGATGAAATTTCTGCAGAACAAAGAATTGGGTTTTAACAAAGAAAACCTGGTAATCATAAAAGATGTTCCTTCCGGGTGGCCCAATAAATCCTCCTTTAAAGAAGAACTGCTTGCAACATCAGGTATTTTACAAATAAGCCATTCTACTAATATTCCCGGACGAAGTAAATGGAATGCTGCATTTTTTCACGAATTAGCCAGTGATGCCAGCGGGGCGGCTCAACTTTGGGTAGATACTGATTTTTTAAAAGCATACGAGATTGAGCTATTAGAAGGTCGTTTTTTTGAAAAGGGAAATCTGGCAAATAACAAATCTATTGTAATAAGTGAATCAGCTTTAAAGAATTTAAATATAGAAGACCCTATAGGTAAGATAATTTATAAGAATCGAAAATCAGAAGAGACTAGTTTTACCATTATTGGAGTAATAAAGGATTTTCATCTCCACTCCTTACACAATGAAATGCAGCCATTGGTATTGTTTAATAACGATGACATTATAAAGGCTGACGAACAATACTTAAGTGTTCGGATATCGGGAGATATTCAGCAAAACCTGAAAAAGATTGAACAAACATGGAATAAATATGCCGACGGGCAACCCCTGGATTATGCATTTTTTGATGAGGATTTTGGGCGTTTGTATGCCGATGATGTACAAACCAGAAAGATAGTTTCAATCTTTTCGGTATTGGCAATATTAATCGCATGTCTGGGACTACTTGCCTTAGCTGCCTTTGTTGCCGAACAACGAACTAAAGAGATTGGTGTGCGAAAAGTGAATGGTGCCCGTATTGGTCAGATTCTGTATTCGTTAAACCAAAATTTCATAAAATGGGTGGCAATTGCATTTGTAATATCCTGCCCAATTGCCTGGTACACTATGAATAAATGGCTCGAAAACTTTGCCTACAAAACCAGCTTAAGTTGGTGGATATTTGCGTTGGCTGGACTTGCCTCTCTGGTAATAACCATAATAACTGTTAGCTGGATTAGCTGGCGTGCTGCTACGCGCAATCCGGTGGAAGCGTTGAGATATGAATAAAATTAATTATAAATAAAAAACCTTAAAAATGTTTCATTATATTCTGAAGATGGCCTTTCGAAACCAGTCGAAAAATAAATTCTTTTCAATGATTAACCTGATTGGGTTATCTGTTGGCCTTGCTGTTGCTATTCTTATTGTAAATTATGTTGCCTACGAGTATAGTTTTGATACTTTTCATTCGAAAAAAGACAGAATTTATCGGGTAGAAAGTCAATTTTATGAAGGTGATGTGCTTACCGACGACTGGGCTACCAGTACTTTTGGATGTGGAAAGGCAATTGCATCCGAGATTCCCGGGGTTGAAGATTACGTAAGATTAGGAATTCAAAATACGGAACAAACAGTTTCATACAAAGAAAAAAGAAGTACGGAAGACGGAATTGCTTATGCCGGCCCTTCTTTTTTTAATGTATTCGATTTTAAGTTAAAAGAAGGATCAAAAAAGGATGAGCTTGTAAGGCCCAATACCGTAATTATTACCGAAGAGGCAGCCGGGCACTTTTTCAAAGATGAAAATCCGGTTGGCAAAATCCTTACTTTTGCTTCCGGTTCCAGCTTTGTAAACTGCGAGGTTACCGGAGTTCTGGAGAATGTCCCTCAAAATTCCCATATTCACTTTAAATACCTCATCTCTGACGCTACCTTACCCGACTGGATGCAGGACTTCTGGTACCTGCACGAAACATATACTTATCTTTTGCTTTCTCCCGGGACAAGTCCGGCAGACATTGAAGCCAGCTTTCCTCAAATGGCAGAGAAATACAAAACCGGTGATGCATTAAAAGAGAAAAAATGGGCGATTTCGCTGGTGCCATTAACCGGCATTCATTTACAGCCTCAAAAGCAGTATGAAAAAGAGGTAAAAGGAAATCGGAGTTCACTGGTAACTCTTTTAATAATCGCATTTGTAATTTTAGTTACAGCCTGGATTAATTATGTGAACCTTTCCACTGCTCAATCTATGGAACGTGCAAAAGATGTGGGTGTGAGAATGGTTTCCGGTGCTTTCCGGAGGCAACTTATCCGGCAATATATGATGGAATCGTGGCTGGTTAACATAGCCGCCGTTTTTCTTGCTTTCCTGTTTGTATTGGTACTTCGTCCGGTTTTTAACCATCTAATCGGATTTCATCCCGGCTTATTCCTTCTAAAGATGCCTGTCTTTTGGTTTTTCTTTATTTTACTTTTGTGCTTAGGAATTGCAGCTTCTGGTTTTTACCCTGCTTTTATTATGACTCGTGTCAAGCCAGCTGTAATTCTTAGGGGAAAATATTCTAATTCCGGTTCGGCAGGAATAACACGAAGAGCTTTGGTTGTGTTTCAGTTTACCGCAGCGCTTTTTTTAATTTGCGGAACATTTATCGTGTACCGGCAGGTACAATTTATGCAGCAGCAACCGCTAGGCGTTGATATCAACCAAACCATTGTTCTGAAATACCCGGTAACCCGGAGCAACTTGAATCAGCAGGTAACTCTTTTTGCTGATAATATAGAAGAAGAACCTTTTGCACAGTCGGTGAGTCTCTCAGGTTCTGTTCCCGGGGCAGAGGTTGCCTTTTTTGCATCGAACCGGTTACAGGGGGCAGATCCGGGACAAAACCGGATTTACGAGATGCTTACCATTGACGATCATTTTATAGAAACATTCAATTTTGAATTGTTGGCTGGCAGGTCGTTTCACGAAGGATTTGGAGACGACCAAAGAAATATGCTGATAAATGAAGCTTCACTGGCTCCGTTGGGGTTTAACAGGCCTGAAGATGCCTTGGGAAAACGCGTTATACTGGAAGGAACGGATGAACCTACCACGATTATCGGAGTGGTAAAAAACTGGCACCAGCGAGGCCTGACCAATGCTTTTACTCCCATTATGTTTATTCCTAATGGTCGCATCGGGTGGGTTCCTCCGCGGTTTATTGCAATAAAAACAACCGGGAAGAATTATGAAATGTACCTGAATCTGCTCAGGGAAAAATGGGATGAATATTTTCCGGAAGCAGGTTTTAATTATTTCTTCCTCGATCAGTTTTTTGATGACCAGTATAAAAGCGACAGGCGTTTCGGGAAGATTGTCTGGGTATTTACACTTCTTGCCTTTTTTATCTCGGTGCTGGGATTATGGGCGTTAACAACATTTACTGTAGCTAAAAAAATAAAAGAAGTAGGTGTACGAAAAGTATTGGGAGCCCGGATAATTAGCATTGTTTACCTGTTCTCCAAAGAGATTATAGCCCTCATTATGGTTTCACTGATTATTGCTACACCTGTTTCTTTGTGGGTAATGAAAAACTGGCTGAATAATTATGCTTTTCATACTAAAATAAATCCATTTATTTACCTGGGAGGAGGAATTGTTACGATTCTTGTTGCATTGTCAATAGTGCTGTGGCTAAGTTGGAAGGCTGCTACGCGTAATCCGGTGGAAGCGTTACGGTATGAATAGAAGCCCCACCTAACCTCCCCAAAAAGGCAGGTAAAACCACATTAATCAATTTAAACTTTTGTTTACTTTTTGCTTGTTCTTTTGATGGGGTGTAAACGGCGGTGCATTTTATTAATACCTTTGCGTGGCCTATTGGAACAGAGCAGTTAATATTCGCTTTCCGATATGCATTTTAATCAGTTAAAAATGAAAACAATTAAAACATTAATACTATTTCTGGTATTTGTATCTCTTTTTGCGTGCAGTAAAGATGACAATGAAGATTTCGATGTGGATTTTAGTGTCCTGGGTATAACATCGGTTACGATTAACGGACAGCAATTTAACATTAGTAACAATACGATGCTGGATATTGAAGGTAATGACACGATTGTAGTTACGGGTACGCAAACAACAATGTCGGTAAAACATATGGCAATTGACTATGCCGTACAAACTAATTCTACAGACACATTTTCGGTAAACGTTGAAAGTGATTATCCGGATGTTTCTGTTGTTACAAACGAGGAGACAATCGATAATTTAAAATCCTTTGTTGTTGTTATTTCCAGAACCGGATACGACGAGCAACTAACATATAAGTTTACTCCGTTTACCCTCTAATTGGCATTATAAAGTCTTTCCTAAGTGCTCCCCCACCCTGAACGGCATGCATTGGCTTAATTTGTATCCTGGAAATGCGGCAATAAAAAACGTCGTTTATGAAGAATAATTATTTTATAGAGAGGAGTATTGTTTTTATTATCGGGCTATTTATTATGGCCTTGGGAGTTACCCTGTCAGTAAAAGCCAATCTGGGAGTTTCTCCTATTTCCTGTATCCCTTATGTGTATTGTTTAAAGTTTCCTCTAACGCTGGGGCAAACCACTATTATTTTTAATATTTTTCTTATTTTACTTCAGATAGCTTTATTAAGAAAAAAGTACCAGTTGTTTCAATTGATACAATTCCCGGTTGTGTTTCTTTTTGGCTACTTTATCGATTTTACAATGTTCTTATTTTCCTGGCTGGAACCTGCACAATATTTAGGAAAGGCTTTTATCTGTTTGCTGGGGTGTATCGTACTTGCTGTCGGGGTATTTTTTGAGGTTAAATCAAAACTAACGTACCTTCCCGGAGAAGGGCTTGCCATGGCTATTACCAAAACATTTAATATTGAATTTGGGAAGTCAAAAATTGCCGTAGATAGTTCAATGGTGGTAATTGGTGTTATCAGTTCATTGATTCTTTTATCCGGGTTGGAAGGAATTCGTGAAGGAACGGTTGTTGCAGCTGTACTGGTGGGATATATAGTTCGTTTTTTTAATAGCAAAATAAAACTTCCTGATAAATGGATATTTGCTACTGATGTTCATAGCAAACCTGAGACACAGGAATTTCAATTGTCAGACAAACGGCTGGTGATAACTATTTCACGCGAGTTTGGCAGCGGCGGGCATGAGATTGGAAAAGCTGTTGCCAATAGACTTGGGCTTCCGTTTTACGACAAAAAATTGATTCAACTTACTGCTGAACAGAGTGGATTTACCAAAGAATACATCAATCAGCATGAACAGAAACTGGCTCATTCGTTGCTTTATCAACTTTATGAGCAGAATTATGCCTATACCAACGAAAGAAAACCTCCGCTGGATGCTCTGTTTTTAATACAAAGCAAAATTATTCGCGATATAACCCGGAAAGAATCCTGTGTGATTGTTGGTCGTTGTGCAAACTTTGTCTTAAAAGATCAACCCGGTTGTTTTCATGTTTTTATTCATGCTGAGAATAATTATCGGGAACAAAAAATTAAACAAAGATTGGGAGTTGCCAGTGATACAGCTTCCAGAGAAATTGAAAAGATGGATCGGGAGAGAGCGAACTATTGCCTGCATTATACAGGAAGAAATTGGAAGGATGTTGCCAATTACGATTTGACAATAAACAGCTCTTTGCTGGGAATTGAAGAATCAGCAAATTTGATTATTTCAACCGTATTACAGTTACACATACGTTAGCCAGAATGCTGAAATCGTAGAAATATGAATAGACCCAAAGTTATATTACAAGTGACTTCATCAATTGACGGTAGAATTTCATTTATGCCATTTTCTACAATGTTTTCTCCTATTGATGATTCATTAAAACCTTTTATGTTAAGAGATGAAGACTGGAAATATTTTGATGAGAAAATAAAATCTTTACACGAAATTGATTTTTATTTAGAAGGAAGCAACATGTTGATTTCAGAGATTGATAAAATAAAAGAATTGCCTGAATATTCTGGAGATAAAGGGTTATTGTACCGTGATTACCTACCTGAGAAAATTATCAATAGAGAAGGTCGAAGGACATGGACATCAGTTGTTGATGGACGTGGCAGATTTCGTAATGGCTATAAAGCTTACCATGACAATCCTGAATCGTATATGATTCATTTGACTAGTTACAATGCACCTCAAGAATATTTGGCTTTTTTACAAAAGGAAGAAATTCCATATTTGATAACTGGCGACAAAAAGGTTAACCTGACTGAGTCTTTTGACAAACTTTATAACATCCTAAATGTGAAATGCATTTTAACTACTTCTGGCGGAAAATTTGCCGGAGCATTGATACGCGAGAATTTACTAGATGAAATCAATATACTTTTTAGCCCTTTGATTTATGGCGGTTCTGAAACACCTTTTCTATTTAATTCGCCTGACATCGAACCTCCTAAGATTTTGCCAAATAAGTTGAGATATATTGAATCACATGTATTTAATAGTGGGGCAATTGGGGTTAGATATGAAGTAATAAAAAATTAAAAGCACTATGGCTAACACAGTACATATTGCAAGGGCGGGGTTCGGTGGTACGCCAGCTGCGGATTCTCGTTTCGCAGTTCCGCGTCCTTCGGACAGGAACTCTCTCCGAAATCCGCCCCGACAACATGTACCAACAGTTGTGCGTCAAACTATGTGCCTTAACGAACATGCTGACCCGTCCTGCAAACTTGACACAATAAAATAATATGAGCGCAAAGAATCGTTAGGAGTGAATAGAATTATGATGAGAATAGAAAAAATTATAGAAAATAAGAAACAATTCCTTGACTTATTGTTGTTGGCAGACGAGCAGGAAAATATGATTGACAAATATTTGCCGGGTGGGGATTTATTTGCTTTGTATGACGGTGATTTGAAAAGTGTTTGCGTTGTAGTGCCGATAAATAGCGAAGCCTGTGAGCTGAAAAACATAGCCACATATGAGAAATATCAAAACAAAGGCTACGGTAGGGCATTAATAAATTACATTTCTGATTTCTACAAAAATGAATACAAAACAATGCTTGTCGGGACAGGCGAAACACCGACAATTTTGTTGTTTTATGAAAACTGTGGATTTGAAAAGTCTCACAGAGTTAAGAATTTTTTTACCGACAATTATGACCACCCAATGTTCGATGGTGACATACAACTTGTTGATATGATTTATCTTAAAAAGGATTTAAAAGCTAAAACTATTTAATAGATTATGAAAATTGTTCAAACGTCAATTGATAAAATCAAAAAACAGATAAATTCAAAATAAAAATAAGATGACTACTCCACCAAAATCAAACCCGGATTGCAACCGGTAATACAGCGCCCGCCTTCCGGCGTTACCACAAAAGTATTTTCTATACCAACCATTCCAACGCCTTCAATTCCCTTTTTAGGCTCAACGGCAAAGACCATATTTTCTTCCAGCGGGGCTTTAAAACCTTTGGCCAACACCGGATATTCATCGATAGTAATTCCAATTCCGTGACCTAAAAATTTTACCTGCCGGCTTCCGTAGCCCATGAAATTTTGCATGAACTCAGGACTCAGTCTGCTCATCACAGTTTCATAGATATTTTCAGGGATATTGCCCGGTTTTAACATCTCGACCACCCGATCCTGAACATCTACACATTGTTTATGAAAAGCCTGCACCTCTTTTGAAAGCGGCTCGCCAAACATGTAAGTCATGGTTTTATCGGAATGATAACCATTTACAGCCACTGCCACATCTACAAAAACGAGGTCGCCTTTCTTCAATTTCTTGTTCGGGTTCCCAAAACAAGGAAGCGCAGGATTTGCACCAAGATTTCCACCCGGCCCGTCGAAATTGGTAGGATACAGCGAACTTTCACCAAAACCAAGCTGTCCCAACGCCATTTCGGTGTCGTGCATTCCAAAACGCACTGCACCCTGGTGCCCTTCCTTTACCATAACCGGGAACATCTCGGCAGCAAACTCAGCCTCCGAAATTCCTTCCCGTAACAATTCAGGAACACGTTCCTCCAAAACAATCCTGTGAATAGCTGCTGCTTTTTCAATATAATTTAACTCCCAGGCACTTTTTACAGCGCGGGTTTGAGCAATCTGAAAATCGAGTGACTTGTACGATGAAAACGGAAAATATTTTTGAAAACGCTGAAACATAGCCAGCGGAACATATTCCGTCTCCAGGTACACCTCGCCGGAAACCTTTGGATATTCCTGCGCAGCGACACGGTAACTTTCCATTGGTTTTATTACCGGAAAAGCCGACTCGTCAACAGCACGCTCGTAACCCCGGCGCACCCAAAGAATTGCCTCTTTTTCGCGTTCGACAATCAACATTCCTTCGGGCATGGAACCCGCAAAATACAACAAGTTTATTTTGCTAAAAACAACTGCTATTTTCCAATCCGGATGTTGTTCATCCATCATCCGGCGAAACTTTGCCATGCGTAATTCCAGCTCCGATGCCGGTACTCTGTCACTCATATCTTTTTGTTTAAAGCAACAAAAATAAAAGAACCAACAGAAAAGAACGGACAATCAAAGGAAAGACTCCCCAAAGTTAGCTCAGTGTAAATTTTTCAGGCTGCTATTGCAATCGCCTGAATCTACTGTCATCAACCTCAACTTTCTTTGCTTTCAGAGCCTTACCAAAATTATATTTAAAAGTAACCAACAACATGCGGCTATCCCAGTTCATACGGTAAACACTTTGCTGATTATTAAAATTAATGCGCGACACCGGTCCGTTTGATCGAAATATATCTTTCACTTTTACAGCCAGCTCTGCTTTCTTTTTGAGAAGCGGACAGGAAAGTGCACAGGAAACATCGTAAACATGGTCTATATCGTAAATTGTTTGTATAATATGCGAATAATAATATCCTGATAAATTGAATTTCACATCGTGTTTTTTACTTAACAAAACGGAATTGTCGTATTGAAAGATAAATGTATTCCCTGAGCGATTAAACGATTGATATCCGGTGCCTTCGCGTTTCATAACACGATGAAAGACACCGATGGTAGGATTAATTGTAACACGGCTCCCCAAATTAAACGGAAGAACCAGTGCAGCGGTCAACTCGCTACTGTAGTCGAGGTTTTCATTCCGGGCAATGGTGTTAAATGTTTCTTCTGATGCAAAAGGAATTTGGGTTATCATTTTAGAGCAATAGTTATACGAAACTACTGCTACATACTTCCGGCGGAAAATATAATTTAACGAAGCATCGTATGTTTGTGAAGGACGCAATTCAGGATTTCCCTGAACAAGCATATATTGGTTCGTGTACCAGGTAGCGGGGCTCATTTCCCAATAAGTAGGATAAGTTGCATACGATTTCAGCGAAAGTTGAAAGATGTGGTTTGCATTTGAATCGGCAGTAAAAGAAAGATTGGCCGACGGATATAACCTGAAGTTATTCCAAAGTTTTTCAGTGTTTTGCAACGAATCTTTTTCCATCTGGCTATATTCTCCTTTTAACGAGAGATCAATAGAAAACATAGGCGAGAATTGTTTTGAAAAACCGAAAAATCCGGAGGTAGCAGTTTCCTTAAATTTATTAATGGTTGACTGGCTTGCATCCGGTATATATCCATTGGCTGTTTTATTGAGATAATGATAATAATTATTGTTATCGCTGTGCGAGTAATTGGCGCCATAGTTAATCGCCCAGTCATTATCAAGACTTAGCGAATGGCTGAAATACCCCATCCATTTATTAATGGTTTGATTGGATTTGGTTTGATAATTTTCGGTGTTTTCATCAACAATGCTTTGGTAAGTTTGTGTTGAAGGCCCGTTGTAGTGCGTATAATCAAGGCCAACATTAAAATTGCCATTCAACGAATAGTCCATTTTCACATTATGAAGATTTTCATTGTCATCATCTTTAAAAATATCCCTTTCTGTATAAGATGTTTCATCGGTGGAGAAGGTAGCATCCGTATAATTATCTCCGTCAGTTTCAGAAAAATTCCCGGTATAAACCAAGGAGAGCTGCTGTTTTTCACTTAAGTTATAAGCGGTATTAAACTGAACGGTATGCTCCAGCGAATTGTTACCAAAGTCCATATCCTGCTCAATATAATAGAGCGTATCACGATAGTTGTGGTTAATATCTATTTCATAGCCCATTCGGGTTTTTGCATAATCTCCTGAATACAATACCCCTGTTTCCCATTTTCCTTTTGAAAATTGCAGGTTAATGCTTCCGTTGGCTCCCGGCTTTCTCCCTTGTTTATACCCGGCGGTAACCACGCCACTTAATTCGTCTTTTTCCGATTTATTGAGAATAATATTTATCAACGCTCCTTTTACATTGTATTTTGCCGGAGGGGCATACATCACCTGAATTTCTTTAATGTTGGTATTGGGCATTGCCTTTAACATGGTTAGCACCTGATCCATCGTTAATGTTGTCGGCTTCCCGTTAATAGCAATATTAAGCTTACTGGCACCAAGCAACTGAACACTTTCATCCTTTAGCAAAACGCCGGGAATATCGCCCAGCACCTCCAAGGCATTACTGCGCACATACTTTTCTCCAATGACTGCTGCATCGTACGACAAAACATTGTCCTTCATCTTCACCACCGGACGAGAAGCTTTCACGCTAATCTCGCCCAATTCATTTTCTTTTTCCTGAAGAGAAACATCGCCCAATTGCAGTGCAGTGGTCACTTCCACCGGAATACTTTTTTTCTCGTAAAGCAAGTGCTGGATAAATAATAAATAATCTCCTTCCTGAATATTATTCAACGTAAAAACACCATCCATATCGGAAATGGTCCCCTGAATAAAAGCTGAATCAGATTGATTGGTTAGAATAATCGACGCGGCAGGAATAATTGAATCCTGCGCATCAATTAACCTGCCTGAAATAGAATACGTTTGGGCAAACATAGTAACAGATGTTAGTACGAACGAGATGATTAAAATAACACTCTTCGATTTATAGTAAATTATTTTCATGGATTTTTGATTTTTTGTTTGATACAAAGAACCTGCTTTTAGCATTTAATCTGTGTTATCAGCAACTTATTTAGTCTTAAATAGTCTTAACACTTGTTCTGCTATCCTTTTACTTTGTGTACTTTAGCACTGAATTCAAAAAAATACTGATGAAATTTTCATTCAGAAAAATTGCCCTTATTATTAGTGTAATTATGCTGGGAGTATTTATATACCAGCTATACTGGCTTCGGGGTTTGTACCATACTACAGCCCGGCAATTTGAAAAAAATGTTTATGAGGCCATGGATATTGCCGACCAAAACGAAGTATTTCTAAGAATAGATGAAATTGAAAGCAGCGGATTGCCCAAGCCTGAAATTGCAATTGATGTGCGTGCTGAAAAAGACTCAACAGGACAGGATATATATTATGCCCAGGACAAAGAAAAAAAAGATACACTTAACAGATCTTCGGAGGCAGACGCGGGTTTTAACATGTTTGAGGAAAATGTAAAAACCACAGAAAAACTGGCAGCTTACATCAAAAAGTCACTTCATATGGGTGCCGACAGAATAGATGGCGTTAACATTAATCTTTTTGATAGCTTACTAAACATTGAGCTAAAAAAAGTAAATGTTACGCGGCCTTACCAGGTTGAAGTTGTAAAAGTTGCCAACGATTCTGTTCTTTATTCCGCTGAAAGAGATGTGCCATTTCCTGTTCAACATGCAAAGAAGTTTGATTTTCTATATGATTTCAACGGGGTTCATGCCTATCGGCTATACATTAAGAATCCGTACCGGCAGGTGATTTCACAAATGGCGGGCATGCTTTCTTCATCAGTAATTATTTTTGGTTTGCTGATGTTCGTTTTTGTGTATTTGCTAAAGACCATCCGGCGAATGCAAACGGAAGAAGAACTAAAAACCAACTTCACCAACAACATGACGCACGAGTTGAAAACCCCCATCGCCGTTTCCTATGCTGCTATTGATGCATTATTGGTTTCTGAGCAGCCGCCCAGTAAAGAGCGCCAGAAAAAATATCTGAGCATTGCAAAAGAACAGATGGAGCAGCTTACGGGGTTGGTGGAACAAATCCTCTCCATGTCGCGGAAAGACAACAAAAGAATTGATTTAAAACCTGAACATATCAATCTCCCTGAAATGGTTGCCAATCTGGAAGAACGGGCAAAACTATTCTCCGATAAAAAGGTAAATTTTGTTACCGATTTTGGAGTTAAAACGATAAGCGCCGACAAAATGCATTTTTTCAATATGCTGAATAATTTAATTGAAAACAGTATAAAATACGGTGGAGAAGAAGTCAATATAAAAATCTCGTCAAAAGCAGAAGATAAATATATTCTGGTACGGGTGGGAGACAACGGCCCCGGGATTGAGCCCAGATATCAAAGCCGGATTTTTGACAAATTTTATAGAATACCCACCGGAAATCGCTACAACGTAAAAGGTTACGGACTTGGGCTATTTTATGTAAAAGAGATGATTGAACGGCATGGCGGCTCGGTTTCATTGGAAAGCCATCCGGGCAAAGGGTCTGTATTCACACTAAAAATCCCGAAATAATGAGCAGGATAAAAGTACTTTTGGTAGAAGACGAGCTAACACTTGCCATGATTATCCAGGAAACGCTGGAAGAAAAAGGGGAGTTCATTGTTCATGCGGCAAAAAACGGGGAAGAAGGGCTGGAGAAGTTTCATCAACTACAACCCGATGTGGTAGTGGCAGATGTAATGATGCCCAAAATGGATGGTTTTGAAATGGTCGAACAAATTCGTGAGAGCGACCAGGAAGTTCCCATCCTGTTTTTAACTGCCCGCTCGTCGGTAAACGATGTAGTAAATGGATTTCAATTGGGTGGAAACGATTATCTGAAAAAGCCTTTCGGAATGGGTGAGTTAATTATTCGCATAAAAGCCTTACTCGACCGTGCGTATGTAAAAAAACAAAAATCAAAGCATTATCAAATCGGGCAATATTCTTTCGACAGTGTTACCCAAAACCTGTTTTACGGCGGAGAAAAAACACTGCTTTCCAACCGTGAATCTGAAATTTTGAAACGACTGTGTGAGAATAAAAACCAGGTTATTCATTCCAAAAACCTGCTTATTGATTTATGGGGTGAAGACGGCTACTTCACCACCCGCAGCCTGCATGTATTTATTACCAAACTTCGCCAAAAACTGGAAAAAGATCCATCAATTTGTATTTTGAACGTACGGGGAATCGGATATAAACTTATTGAAGACAACCAATCTTAAAAAAAAGCAAAACACATGTAACGAATTAATTTTTTTTAGGTCTTAATATTATCTACTGATAGTAAATAGATTAAAATCAAACTTCGAAAAAATATTTGTTATGCTTTTCAAAAATTTACGCATAGGCTGGAGAAATATCCGGAAAAATGGCATTTTCTCTGTTATCAATATTACAGGTTTGTCACTGGGGATTGCAGTGGTTACGCTTATTCTTTTCTGGGTAGTCGATGAATTTAGCTTCGATAAATTTCATAAAAATATCGATCGTATTTATACGGTTTACGAACATCAGCAATATTCCGAGGGGCAGGAGTTGTTTACCTATTGCACTCCTTTCCCATTGAGTAAAGAGTTTGTAAACAATTTCAGCGAAGTGGAAAAGGGAACCACATTTGCAAACATTGGTGAGCAACTGCTTCGTTACGAAGATAAAGAGTACAAAGAAGGACCGGTTATTTGTACTGACAATGAATTTCTGAATATTTTTTCGTTTGAAATTTTGGCGGGCGACAAAGATGCACTTCTTGCACCTGACAAAATAGTTATTAATGAAGAAGTTGCCCAACTTTTTTTTGGCAATACTCCGGCTATTGGAAAGATGATTAAATTTAATGATGAGCAAACTTTTTCCGTTGGAGCAGTTGTAAAAACCGACAAACTTAATTCAACTATCGACTTTAAAATACTGGCTCCTTTAAAACTGGTTGAAAGTCGCGGAGCCAATTTAACGCAATGGGGAAACAATTGGCCGCGTACCTCCCTTCTTCTTGCCGAAAATGCAGATGTAGAAAGTTTAAATTCCAAAATCACCAACTTTTTGAAAGAAAAAGGGCAGGAAAATACTACGTTGTATTTGTTCCCTTTTAAAAACGAAAAACTCTATTCCTATTCAGGAAAAAACAATCAGATTCAATATGTTTACCAATTTCTGGGAATTGCTTTGATAATAATAATAATTGCTTCCATTAACTTTATCAATTTGTCAACAGCCAAAGCAGAACAACGCAGACCCGAGGTAGGCATACGAAAAGTGCTGGGAGCCAACAAATTTTCTATTCTAAACCAATTTCTACAGGAAAAAGGAATAATGATTTTAATAAGTATTCTGCTGAGTATCCTTCTTGTACTTGCGTTTATTCCTGCATTCCGGTCCCTTTCCGAAAAAACAGTTTCTTTTAGTCTTCTACAAAATAAATACATGCTTTATATGCTGCTGGGCGTAATTACAACCGTACTGGTTTTATCGGTGGTGTATCCGTCGTTGTACATTTCATCGTTCAATCCAGCGCAAGCGGTAAAAAAGGGAACAACAAAAAAACGGGGTAGTTTAGGTTTGAAAAATATGCTGGTTACATTACAGTTTGTCTTATCGGTAGTTTTAATAAGCAGCACCATAATTATTGCCCGCCAGCTAAATTTTATCAATAATTACGATTTGGGTTACGATCAGGCAAATTTGATTTACATTCCACTTGACGGGGAAGCCCAAAATAAACATGAAGCTTTAAAACAGGAATTAAGCGGAGTTTCGGGTGTTATAAATATTTCGCGCACCGACCGCATTCCATTTTATGGCGGAAGTTCATCGTGGGGTTCCGACTGGGAAGGAAGAGAGCCGGACAACGAGGTGCTGTTTAACACCATGAACGTAGATCGAAACTATTTTGAAACCATGGGAATTAAATTTGCAGAAGGAAGTAATTTCCCGGAAAACTACAATGAAATTATTGACCTTGAAAAACTTCCGTCTCCGAAAGTTATTCTGAACCAGGAAGCCATTCGCCGGATGAAAATCAACAACCCGGTTGGGAAATATTTTGGAAGACAGGGAGAAGACATTAAAGGGGCAATTGCCGGGGTAACCAACGATTTTCATTTCGAATCGCTAAAAAGCCAGGTGGAGCCCATGTTAATATTGCCGCTTACCAGCAAACCGGGTTACATTATTGCGCGAATTGATCCGGCCAATTTTACCCAAACCCTTTCCGATATAAAAAGTACGTGGGCACAGGTATTGCCCCAGTCTATTTGTGAAATCAAATTTTTTGATGAAAGTTTGGAAAATATGTACAACTCGGAGATTAAAATTTCAGGGCTGTTTCGTTACTTTTCTTTTATCGCCATTTTTATTTCCAGTATTGGTTTGTTCGGATTATCTCTGTTTGTTATCGAACGAAGAAAAAAAGAAATTGGCGTTAGAAAAGTGAATGGTGCAAAGATTGGCGAGGTTATGCTTTTGCTCAATAAAGATTTTGTTCGCTGGGTAATTATTGCCTTTATAATAGCCTGTCCTATTGCATGGTTGGTTATGCATAAATGGCTTGAAAATTTCGCTTTCAAAACCAATCTGAGTTGGTGGGTTTTTGCACTCTCTGGTTTACTGGCACTTGTAATTGCATTGCTTACCGTAAGCTGGCAGAGCTGGAGAGCTGCAACGAGGAATCCGGTGGAAGCGTTGCAATATGAGTAAGGGGCCCAACATCCGAAACACCAGCCAAGCTACATTAAAGAGGGATGGAGAAACAAAAGTTACTTCCTTTCCCCGGCGTGCTGGTAACCCATATTTTACCCTGGTGTTTTTCTATAAATTCTTTTGAAATAATTAGTCCAAGACCAGTGCCGCTTTCATCATCTGTTCCCTTTGTAGAAGTAGTTTTATCCAGTTTGAAAAGGTTATCGATTTGTTCCTGGCTCATTCCAATACCCGTATCAGAAACTACAAAATTCAACTGTCCTGCTTCCTCAAAAGATGTAACAACAACATTTCCCTGCCGGTGAGTAAACTTAATGGCATTGGTTATCAAATTCTGCAAAACAGAGCTAAGCATATTTGCATCAACTGTGGCCACAATTTTATCTTTAACTTCCCATTTCAAACGAATCTCTTTGCTTTGTGCAATGGGCGCTACAACCATTATTGTTCCTGAAACCAATTCCTCAATTTCCACAGATGAAGGAGCATATTTTGTTTTTCCGTTTTGCATTCTGCCCCAAACAAGTAAGTTCTGCAAAAGATTGTAAATCCGTTTAGCCGATTGCTGAACAATGGATGAATATTCCTTTGTATCTTCTTTATCATCATTGGCAACTGCTTCATTTAGCATTTCACTAAAACCAAGAAGAGTATTAAACGGATTCAATAAATCGTGGCTTAACACCGAAAAGAATTTGTCTTTTTCTGCTGAATCCTGTGTAACCTTTTTATTGAGTGAAATAATATTCTTATGAAATTTCTCATTCCGGTAAGCCAGTAACAATGTGTAACCAGCCAAAGCACATGCAATCAACATTAGAATAATCAACACATTTTGTAGAAATTTTGTAGAATGCTCAACCGAACTAAGAAACGTTTTATTTTGTTCTGCTTCCTGTATTTTTATTCCATTTATAATTTCATCGGTAAGCCCACGGATTTCTGAAATTAAACGATTATTGATTTCGATAAGTTTTAACTCACTTTCTCTCAATTCGAAAGCCTTCTGAGCCAATTCTCCCGACTTTGTTCGTGGAGATAATCTTCTTTCTGTTTGCATATTATATGGAACATCTGTTCCGGAAGAAGACTGCACAAGCATTTTGGTGTTTACGTTTTGCTCAACTTTTTCACCAACAATGGCGCTTTTTATTTTTCCCAGAAGCCCTTTTTTATATTCTGTTTTTGTTTCAGTTACACTAAGTGTATCTATTTTTCCTACCGACTTTTGCCCATAATATTCCCTTGTTTCTACTTGATTTTCCTCCAATATTTCTGCCGAAAAAATCAACGAATCGGTTATTTGCCGGAGTTTTACATAAATGGCAGACTCACTGTTTTTCTCATTAAATATTTTATTGAGTTGCTGATCTTCTTCGGAACTTTCTTCTACCACCGCCTGCTTTAAAAGCCGGATATTCTCCGACAAGTTTTTAATCTGTGCTTTATATTCCACAAAAACAGGAGCATGAAAAGTTGCACAGTATTCTTTAAACAACCCGTCAACAAGTAATAATGATTCTGTTACTTTCTCCGATTTTAACAATTGTTCCCGGTTTTGCTGGGACAGCTCTAAGGCCGACTGGATTTTATCTTTTTCACTAAAAAGTTTAATTACTACTACAATTATCAGTAAAAGAATTAACGCCATTAAAACTGTTGTAGTTATCAATCGTTTTGAAAGTTTTAATCTGAACATAATTTGTATTTTCTTAAAAAGTAAAGCATAACTGAAACAATATTTCAAAAAAAAGGTGAGACAAAAATCAAAAAAATATCGTAGAAACACCGGTTAAACAACTATACATTTTATATACTCTCTCCTTATATAGTTGACCAATGGGGAATTACATTATTCATCCATCATCACCAGAAAATCAATAAGATTTTCCTCATTCGCCAAATTAAGCTTTTTCCGTAACCTGTAGCGGGCAACATCTACGCTCTGGGGGTTCTGAAAGGTAAGAACTGCTATATCTTTCGACGACAATCCGGATCTCAGCAAAGCACATAATTTACGCTCATTAGGAGTCAAGCCCGGATACTTCTCCAACAAAACTTTATAAAATGAATCAAAAGCATTTTCAAATTTGACATCAAAATCGTTCCATATCTGGGTTGAAGTTCCCAGTTTGTATTTGTTTCCCATCTGCCGAATCATCTCCTGCCCCTCTTTGTTTGTTTGCGGAATAATTTTTTGCAAATCATCAATAAGGCTACTATTCATTTCATTAACGTGCATCAGCTTTAACGTACTCGATATTAACTCGATTTTCTTTGTGTTTACAACATCTTCATTGGCCTTTTTAAGCGCTGTAATATCTGTATATACAGTAATTATTCCCAGTAAAGAATTCCGACTGTCATGAACCAGATTTTTTGACACCAGAAAAGTAGCATTCCCCGGGAAAACTTTTTTTTCGTACGGTATTGATTCTTTCCCCTGGGCCAAATCAACATCTTTCTGAACATGAAACCCAACTTCATCACTCCTAAGGTAGCGGTAAACCGGCTGGCCTATTAAATCCTGCTGGTCAATATTTAGTATCGCCGAATAAAAGTGGTTGCACATAAGCAAAATACCCTCTGCCGAACAATAAGTTACCGGATGTGGAATACTTTCCAATAATGATTCAATAAACCGGTTTTTATCTTCCAGCCAGTTGTTTTGTTTTTTCAGGGTATTTACCGATTCTGTTAACAGTAAAATATTTCTTACCCGGGCATTTAACTCAATCTTATCAAAAGGTTTCTTTAAAAAATCAATGGCGCCCGCAGACAGGGCTCTGTCCAAATCCTCAGACGAAGTCATCACCCCGGTAATCATTAAAACAGGAATATTTTGGGTTGCCTGATCCTCCTTCAAAATTTTCAATGCTGCAAGACCGTTCATTACCGGCATATTCCAATCCAGAAGAACCAGGTCCGGAAGATGTTCATTTACCATCTCCACACATTCCTGTCCGTTAGCTGCTTGTATAATCTGATAATTATTATCTCTGAGCATTTTACTATACAGCTTAATATTCAGAGGCTCATCATCAACGAGAAGCAATTTTGAATTCCCCATTTCAATCCGATTTGATATCTCTCTTAATTATTTAAAACCTCCGCAAAGAAAACGAAGTATCGACTTTTAATGGTTGGAGAAATATCATGATTATCCAAAAGTAACCTTTTTTTGGCTTTTCCATGAATTCCAGAACTCTATAAATAGGCAGAATTAAAGCTCCAGCATTGATTTTCCATTTCATTCAACCATAATCATAAAAAAACTTTCAAAAGAAACAGAATCACAAATAGCTATTAATAAACAAATTACCCTCTCTGTATAGATCCAGTATAGATCATTGTATCGATGATGTTACGCTGTTCATAGCGTTGATTCAATTGAAACTTTGAAATTTTGCTAGGCTTATTTTTACAGGAGTATATCCTGTGAGAAAAAGCATCAGGAAAGAAAAAAAATATAAAATATGATTAAAAATTTACCTAAATGAAAAGAAATATAGCAGAGCTAATAGGAACATTTTGGCTCGTTTTAGGTGGCTGCGGAAGCGCTATGCTGGCAGCCGGATTCCCGAATGTGGGAATTGGGTTGGTTGGCGTATCTATGGCGTTCGGCTTAACCGTGGTTACAATTGCCTATTCTCTGGGCCACATTTCAGGGGCGCACCTTAATCCGGCTGTTACCATTGGGCTTTGGGCAGGCGGACGATTTGAATCAAAGCAGGTATTACCATATATTATTTCCCAAATCATTGGAGCTGTTCTGGCGGCAACTGTCCTATATATTATCGTAACTGGTAATGGTGCGTCTATAGGAACTTTTGCCGCCAATGGCTACGGGGAGCATTCTCCCGGGAACTACAGCTTACTGGC
This sequence comes from uncultured Draconibacterium sp., assembly GCA_963677235.2. Lineage (GTDB taxonomy): Bacteria > Bacteroidota > Bacteroidia > Bacteroidales > Prolixibacteraceae > Draconibacterium. The sequence goes on from CAXXPP010000003.1 coordinate 814,199, forward strand.
TGCTGTTGTTACCGAGTTTGTCATGACTTTTATGTTTTTAATCGTCATACTTGGTGCAACAGACGAAAGAGCACCAAAGGGATTTGCCGGACTGGCCATTGGACTGGCCCTTACACTAATTCACCTTGTTAGTATTCCTGTAACAAATACCTCTGTTAATCCAGCCAGAAGTATCAGCCAGGCTCTTTTTGTTGGAGACTGGGCATTGTCTCAACTCTGGTTATTTATAGCTATTCCGGTAGCAGGGGCAATTGCAGCAGGTATTGTTTACAAAAAACTGGGAAGCGAAAATTAAAAATATTATTGAATATTAGATAATTTATGATTACTTAAGATTTACGCATAAAATTTATTATGACAATAATTTTTATTTATTTTTAGAAGTCAATTACAAAACAGAAATCATGAAAACTTTTAACAAATCATTGGCTTTAATGCTTTGTATCGGAATGTTGCTTGGCAGCTGTTCCACTACAAAAAACTCAACCAAAGGCGGTCTTCTCGGAGGTGCGGGTGGCGCACTTATAGGAGCCGGAGTTGGAGCAATTGCGGGAAAAGGAAAAGGAGCTGCCATTGGCGCCGCTATTGGTGGTACAGTTGGCGCCGGCGCCGGTGTTTTAATCGGGAAAAAAATGGATAAGCAAAAGGCAGAACTGGAAAAGATAGAAGGCGCACAAGTTGAATCAGTTACCGATGCAAATAATCTGCAAGCGATTAAAGTTACTTTCGAGAGTGGCATTTTATTTTCAACCGGGAAAAGTAATTTAAGTGAAGAATCAAAAACGGCTTTACGCGAATTTGCCACATCACTAAAGGAAACAACTGAAACAGATGTTACCATTTACGGACATACCGATAACACTGGCTCCAGAGAAATAAATGAAAAACTATCAAAAGAAAGAGCCGAATCGGTTGCCGAATTTCTGCATTCCAATGGAATTTCGGCTGAAAGAACAACCACCGAGGGCAAAGCTTTTGATGAGCCCGTAGCCGATAACTCAACTGCGGAAGGAAGAGCCAAGAACAGGCGGGTTGAAATATTTATTACAGCCAACGAGCAAATGATTAACCAGGCTGAAGAAGGCACGTTGAATTAATAAGTGTCTCCTGAAAAGAATCGCTCCTTCAGATGGATTTATTGAATTAAAAGGGTGAATACAAATTTATCTGTAAACATAAATTACAGAGATATATTTCACTTTTCCTTTCTAGTTAGTAATTCCTGTGCAACTGTACATTGTTTATTGCAAACGAAAGAATCAACGTTGGGCATTTTTTAAGGGAATCTTTATAACTTTATGTTGCGATTGCAAGGATTCCCTTCCTCCACAACTTCTAGTTAATAAAGCGCAAGGTAAAATACCCTTGAGCATCAATTGCTAAATGCTCTTCGGGATAAATCAATATGTATTTAAGCACAAGCAATTCCTAAAGAAGGTTGTTTTACTTGCCCCTAACTACAAGCTGAACGTTCCCCAAGAAAGAACGACTTTACCATGAAACAAGCGCCTGACTGATAAATAATGAATTAAATACGGATGGTATATCCTGAAGACATCGCCAACAGATTAATAAAAGATAAAATGTAAATATTTTACGACTACTTATATCCTCACTTCATTAAATATACAAAACCGACACCGAACGATTATACTCAACAATATGAATTTTATCAAAAAGTACAGAATCTCGCTAAACCGATTACCCGTTCTTCGCTGTTGTAATTTCCCTGGTAAATTTTTGCTATCGCCGGTATTCTTCCTTTTATGATTGAGCTGCTACCCTTTCCGACCAATCGTACTGTAGTAAAAACCCGGTCGGAGCGTTGAAATACGAATAACAAGCTTTCGCTCAAATGGAGAAATAAATTTTACAGGAAAAGAAATCAACCATTTTTTCGCCCTGTTTTCAGCTTTGCAGAAACTTCACGAAATACACGGGAATGCAATCTATCCTGATATTTACAGAGAAAATCTTCAACAGCCGGGTTATCATTTTTCGAGAGCTCTCGCAAAGCCCACGATAATGCTTTTACGATTAAATCATTGCGGTCATCTACCACTTTTTCACAAACCATCAGTGTACGTTTGGTATCTCCGAATCCTCCTCTTGAGCGCAAATTTAAGGAAATTGTAGAAACCACTGCCACACGCCGAAGCCATAAATTTTCGCTTTTTAGCCATGTCAAAATTTGAGCATCAGGTAACGTTCCTTCGCGCCAGTGCCAGCCGGCAATCATCGTGCTGTAACTATCCGCTGAAACCCAATTATCAAGGTTCTTTCCCAATAATAAAATTTGCTCCTCATTCAAACATTGGAGTACCTTTTTATTTTTCCAAAGTAATTCATAGGCTAAAACCTGAGCTTCAAAAACTGCAGTCTGGGTTAGTCGGATGCAAAGCTCAATCCATTCCTGAGGTGTAAAATCATATAAAACATCAGTCCATTCTTTAACAATTTTTTTTATCCGGGGCGAACTTACCCCCAATCGAGTCATATTGGTTTTGAAAGAAGGAACTCCCAGGGTATTATGTTTAAAAGCTGCGACTTTTTTCAAATCTTCCAACATCGAATCAATTATTTCTGTCTTGGTCATTAGCAAACTTTAAAAACAGTGTTTTGTAAAAGTAAGAAACATACATAAACAGAAAATTTACCTGTTTACAAAATAATCCGGAAAAAATTTAATCTTCTGAAATCAAGAACCTCAGAAAAACGTTCCTCGTAATAATATTGTATTGTTTTTTTAAATCTTTAGTAATCGGTTTTCGCCCCGATTATATTTATTTTTGAACCCATAATTATCCAAAATTCAGAATTAATTTAAAAACAAAATCGAATAAATGAAAAAATCTACTCTGTTTCTGATCCTTTGCTTTGCCATTTTTTCCGGCTTGCAGGCACAAAATAACTCAACTCCTCAATTGTCATTTAGCACCAACGGGAAATTCAAAATCATACAATTTACCGACATTCATTTTAAATATGATTCTTACCGCTCCGACAGTGTTTTGACAATGATGAAAGCGGCTGTTGAAACCGAAAAACCGGATTTGGTAGTTTTAACCGGCGATGTAGTTTGTTCCAAAAACACAAAAAAAGCGTGGCTGGCTCTAACAAAACCACTTATTGATTCAAAAGTGCCATGGGCAATTGTACTCGGAAACCACGATATTGAGTATGATTTAACCGGAGACGAAATTATGGAAACTATTACCGGATTACCATACTGCGTTACAGAGAATGGTCCGAAAGAAATTTCCGGCAGTGGAAATTATATCCTAAAAGTAAACGGTTCAAAATCAAAAGAACCAGAAGCGATCCTCTATTTTCTTGATTCTCATTCCGGATTACCCAAAGAAAAAGGATTGGGAAGTTACGACTGGATTAAATCAGATCAGATTCAGTGGTACCGTGAACAGAGCCAAAAATTAACTCAAAAAAACGGAGGAAAACCTTATCCGGCATTGGCATTTTTTCACATTCCACTTCCGGAATACAACGAAGTTTGGGGAAAAGAAACAACAATTGGAGTTAAAGAAGAAAAAGTTTGCTCTCCTGATATTAATTCCGGAATGTATAATGCATTTCTGGAATCGGGAGATGTAATGGGCATGTTCGTTGGCCATGATCACGTTAACAACTACATTGGCACCCTAAGAAATATTGCGATGGTTTACGGACAGGCAACCGGCAGAGAAACTTATGGCGATATTGGGAAAGGATACCGCATGATTGAACTTTATGAAGGCCTGCGAAAATTTGATACATGGATTCAGATAAAGTACAATGCTAAACCTAAAAAAGATACCTGGGAACCAACGGGTATTACTGAAAAACAAAATTTTGTCACTTACCCCGATTCTTTTGCTGAAGCCAAGTAACGGTAAAAAAAGTTCTTATCATAGAAATTGCAGCTTCCGGTAACAAGCCGGAGGCTGCAATTTTTATAACAGTTAATACAATTCGTCAAAACACAGTGGATGTTGACAGTATCTTTTATTTTGGAATCAGGTTAAAATTGATTGCATACCGTAGATGGATGGATAATAACTGCTTTCAACATTTAAAGAAGGTACTTTGACTCGGGAATACAATGTCATGCAGCGGTTTTAGTTACTCTTTAGGAAAAAAATCAGGAATGACTTCGTCTTTCGCCTAAATTTATCAGGGCTATTCCTGCAAGTGTAATGGCCCCGGTAAAACAAAAAGTAATACCCGCGCCCAAAGACCATAACCTCCCTGTTACAGCTGCACCCAAAAAAGAACCAAAATATTGTAAACTCACCATCAATCCATTGCCTTTCCCCCGTTGCTGGTTATCTATTTTACGGTTTACCAGCATAGGCACAATAGACGAGATTGAAAATACTCCCATCATCAAAAAAATAGTTCCGGCAACAATAGTCACTACTGTGCGGAAATATATTAACAGAAACCCGGTACCAAGAAGCAGAAATAATAGTGTTAATACCCTTTGAGGATTTCCTTTTACAGCCCTTCTGGAAAAAAAAGGAAGTGCACCAATGGCTATTAATATGGAAGGACTTAAAACAATCCACATCTGATTCGTTTCCAGGTGTCCTTCCAATAAAAGCGGAAGCATAAAAAAGAAGGCCATCATTAGCAGGTTATTAAAGGTTAACAACAAGCTTTTGGTGAGGTGATCCAGTGTAAAAACCGTTTTTTCTTTGTGCTTTTGCATTGTTTCTTTTCGGAGTACCGGGTTTACCTGCCTGGTTCCGAACATAACCCAAAAAAAACAACCAACGATCAAAATGGCCGAGAAAACAAACATTTGGCTTACGTTCAGAAAAATATGCACTAATGGCCCCAAAACATACGAAAGCATAGTAAACGTGGCCATCAGCGCACCAAGCTTTGTAAGTATTTTATCCCGTTCGGCATCGCCGGCAACAGACGATAGCCAGGAATAACCAACAGTAACAATAGCACCACTTCCCTGTAGCGCCCGGGCAAAAATTAAACCGTAAATTGATTTGGCATAAGCTGCTGTTAATAATCCGGCAATGAGCATTACCAACCCCGCAAGCATTACTTTTTTATAACCAATCTTATCGCTCAGGGCACCGAAAGGAATTTGCAAAACTGCCTGTGTTAAACCAAAAATGCCAAGTGCATAACCGGTAAGCGATGGGCTGCCTCCTTTCAAATTCATAGCATAAGCCGATAAGAAAGGGATAATAATTGACATAGAAAATAACCGCAACCCTAATGTAATTGAAATAACATGGGTCAGATATTTAATATTTTTACTCATCTTTCTATCTTTTGGGCTCACAAGGCAGGTGTGGCATTTTAAAGGCAGGCAGGAACGCAAAGTTAATAGTAAATTATGGAAAATTCCGGTATACAAATTTTTAAATGTAAAACAACCTGTTAATTAATCTTTAGTATAAATTTCACCTTGCACGATTGACAAAAATTTATACACTTTTTGTATATTTTTTTTACATCTGATTTCTGACTCACACCCTAAAAACCTACAAACCTGCAACTTGCAAAAAAGGCATTGAATTTGGAAGTATAAACCCAAAAATCTTACTACGATCATGAGATTCAAAACTATTCTCCGGAGTCTTTTCAGAACCCGTTTAAATTCGTCAATTATAGTAATAAGTATAGCCATTGGTATAGCTTGCATGAACCTGATAACTATTTTTATTACCAGGGAAAATAAGGCCGACGGATTTCAAAAAAACAAAAACCGTATTTATGCTTTGCAAGCTGATGATCCTTTTCGAAAAGGCGAAAAAATGTATTTTATTCGGTACGGGGCTGCAGAATACATGAAAGACAATTTTGCCGAAGTGGAAGATTTTTGCCGAATTTCAAATGCAAGTCCAACAAAAGTAAGCGTTAATAATCAAGATTATTTTAACGATAAAAAGACAATTGCGGTATCGTCTAATTTCTTTACTTTTTTTTCTTACAAACTTATTTCCGGGAATCCGACGCGTGTGCTAGAGACAAAACAAAATGTTGTTATTTCGAATGAACTGGCAATAAAATATTTTGGCACTCTAAATGTTGTTGGGCAGAAGTTAATGTTCCCCGACGGAGACAAAGACGAAGAAATGTTTGTAACCGGTGTTTTTGAAAAACCACACGAGAGCACCCAACTCGACTTTGAAATGGTAAGACAAATAGGTGAAAACGACTCCCGTTGTTACCTGCTTTTAAAGGAAAATACCGACATTTTGCAGTTGGAAAAAAAGTTTGCGCAAAACAAGGAAGAAATCCCTATTGTACACGACGGCACTCCCGGAACTCACTATTTAAAAAATTTAAAAGCAGCTTATTTCGATACTTCGCGTAGACAAACCATTGAGAACAGCCGCGATAAAAAAGACCTTACAATTGCACTCGTAATTGCGTTAATGATTTTTGGGGTTGCCCTTTTTAATTATCTCGGATTGATTAACAACCGTTTAATGGAAAAAACCCGTGAACATTCAATACGAAGAGTAAACGGGGGGTCAAAGTTAAACCTGATTTCAGGCTTTATGGGAGAAACATTTATTCTTGTAGGTGTGGCTTTTGGTGCTAGTCTGCTCTTAATGATTTTGGCCATTCCCTTTTTTAACCAGCTTACTTCAACCAACATAACAACAGCTTTCGTCTTTCATACCGAAAATATTCTTTTGCTCATTGGAATTCCTGCGCTTATATTACTTGCCTCCTTACTATTTGCACTTTTCAAAATGAGCAAAAGCGTTCAACCGGAAACGCTAAAACCCGGAAAATTTCAAACAGCCCGTAAATTTCAAATCCCGGCTTTTAATGTCACCCAGCTTGCAATTTCTGTTGTTTTAATTATCGGCTCAATTATCATTCTGAAACAAATCAGTTACATCACCAATAAAAATATCGGGATCGATAAAACGGTACTTGAGGTAAAAATCCCGGTGCAGCACAAAACCCTTGCCCCTATTTTTAAAGCTGAACTGGAAAAAAATTCTTCTGTTGAAATGATTTCGCTGGCAAACGCATCTCCTGTTTTAGAGCATTTTATGATTTTGATGCATTATGATGAAAACGGTGTTGATAAACAATATACTCCGTCAGTTTTCCCCGGCGATCAGAACTTTACAAAAGTTTTGGGTATAGAAATTATAAAAGGCAACGATTTCTCAGAAAATGCAGAATCAAATCAAAATAAGTGTATCATTAATGAATCGCTGGCAGCTCTTTTCCCCGACAAAGATTTAATTGGAAAACCACTTCCCGGTTCTGAAAATGATATTGTTATTGGCATCTGTAAAGATTTTCACTATGGAAGTTTAAAAGAAGTAATTGAGCCCGGTTATATAGCTTACGGGAACGACGGCTTTTATCTGATGGTAAAACCAGCTGCAAATCAAACAGCCCAGGCAAGAAAAGCAGTTGCTGACACATGGAATGAACTTATTGCGGACTTCCCCTTAAACATGGAATCTATTGGCGACCGTTATGAATGGATGCACCGTGAAAATCAAAACTACGCAAAACTCATTGGTGCATGTGGTATTATAAGTATCTTTCTATCAATGATTGGATTATTCGCCGTTTCTTTCCACACCAGCCGGCGACGAATTAAAGAAATTGGAATCCGAAAAGTAAATGGTGCAAAAATTTCGGAGATACTCGCCTTATTAAATAAAGACTTTATTATCTGGGTTGGCATTGCCTGTATTATTGCATTACCAACAGGTTGGTATTTTATGCACAAGTGGCTCGAAAGTTTTGTATACAAAACAAACCTAAGCTGGTGGATATTTGCTTTAGCCGGGGTTTTAGCACTGGCAATTGCATTGTTGACTGTTAGCTGGCAAAGTTGGCGATCTGCTACAAAAAATCCGGTAGAAGCCTTGAGATACGAATAAACTGATTATCATTTAAAAGGCTAAAAAACAAATTATGTACAGAACAAATTTAAAAGAGGCAATACGTTGGGCTTTAAAAAAGAAAACCACAACCATACTGGTTATAAGCGGAATGGCAATTGGAATTACAATAGCCTTACTTATTGGCATTTGGAGTTTAAATGAATTTAGCTTCGACAAATTTCATAAAAATGCCGACCAGATTTACCGGGTCTGCCGGCAGGGCTATATTAATAACGAGTCGTTAACCCTGGGTTCTGATTTTGGCACAGTAGGCCTGGAAGCAAAAGAACAATTCCCCCAAATTGAAGAAATGTGCCGGGTGGTTTCCATGGGAAGAGAAGCTATTCAAATCCAGGAAAAAAGTACTTATGAAGATAATATTGCAACAGTTGACGAAAACTTCTTTCAGTTTTTCTCATTTCATCTTGAGAATGGCAGTACTGAGAGTTGTCTGGATGCGCCGGATAAAATTGTTATTGACAGAGAAATTGCCAATAAATATTTTCAAAGCGAAAATCCGGTTGGCCAAACAATAAAAATTTACGGCAGGCAACTTCATGTAAGTGCTGTGATGGAAAACATGCCCGAAAATTCACATATAAAATATAATATTATCGTTCCCATTTCTTCCATCCCCTGGCTTAAAAACAGTGGATGGGGGAGTAATGATAATTTCATCACCTACTTTCTCTTAAAAAAAGGAACTGACATTTCAGCGCTTGCCAGGCAGATTTCTGCAATGACATACGAACATTTCCCTTTGTACGAAAAATTCAAAATTTCTCATTTTTTGCAACCACTCAAGCAAATCCACTTTTCTCCGGGATTTCGTTTTGACCATGTTATTACCAGCGACCGAAGGATTGTTTTCATTTTTATTTCACTTGCACTTATGATTTTGCTAATTGCAAGTTTCAATTTTATCAACATGTTTATTTCCACCTCTTTTTTAAGGGCAAAATCGATAGGTGTAAAAAAAATAAATGGCAGCTCAAAATCCAGTCTGTTTCTTCTTTCGTACATCGAAACAGGGTTGTATATCTTAAGCGCTACTCTTATCGCCATAATCTTGGCTGTTATGTTACTTCCTTCTTTTAACCAGCTGGCAGAGACACATCTAAAATTTAGTTTTAGTGATTATCGGATTTATCTGTATGCCGGCATTTTACTCTTTTCAACCATACTTATTGCCGGTACATTTCCTGTCGTATATATTTTACGATTTAATCCGGAAGCAATAATCCGAAATCGTTTTAAGGGAAGTGGTGTAACGTTGTTGCAGAAAACACTCGTAATCAGCCAATTTGTTGCGTCAATAATTTTGATTAGTTCTGCAGGAATAATCAAAAAACAAATCAATTTTGTGGAGAAGATGGATCTGGGATTCAATAAAGATCAGATGCTTTATGTTTTCCCAAATAATATGGCTAATAACTATGAAGCTGTAAGAAATGAACTACTAACAAATTCGAACATTGTTGACGTAGCTGCAAAAAACTGCCTGCCTAACGAATGGAATAACGGGAATGATGTTTCGCTGGCCGAAAATTCATCAGAAGCAAAAATTATGGAAATATGTACCATAACAAGTAATTATCCTGATGTTATGGAAATGCCGTTGGCAGAAGGAAGAAATCCATTTATGCCCGGGCAGGAAAATACCAGTGAATGTTTAATTAACCAACAGGCAGCAAAAAGTCTTGGCCTGGAAGACCCGGTAGGAAAACAAATAAAAAAAAGTGGTAATATTTATACCATTGCCGGTGTTTTAAAGGATGCCAATACAAAATCGTTGCACATAAAAGTAGATCCCCAGGTTTATATACATCTCAACCAAATACAAGGCTCTAATCCCATATTAATAAAAACCAACGGGCAACCTGAGAGCGTAGTTCAATCATTGGCAAAAATCTGGGCTCAGTATAATCCGGATATCCCATTTGAATATCACTTTTTGGATAATGCATATGAACAACTTTACAAAACAGAAAAAACAGCCTCCAAAATCATTTCAATAGGAATGGTAATTGCTTTATTTCTGGCATTTATGGGGTTGTACGCCATTTCGCATTATGCAACAGAACGACGTGTAAAAGAAATTGGTATACGAAAAGTAAACGGAGCTCGTATCTCTGAAGTGTTGATAATGTTAAACCGCGGTTTTGCAGGTTGGGTTATTGCTGCTGTTACCATAGCCACTCCAATAACCTGGTTCTTACTTCATAAATGGCTTGCAAATTTTGCTTACAGAACCAGTTTAAGCTGGTGGATATTTGCCCTCGCCGGATTGTTGGCATTGGGAATTACACTACTAACCGTAAGCTGGCAGAGCTGGCGGGCAGCAACGAGGAACCCTGTTGAGGCACTGAGGTATGAATAATAAAATTCCGACCACCCGGAATAGAAGTGCTGAAGTATAAGTAAAATGGGAGACATTGAAATGCTATTTACAATTAACCGTCACTAAAATGATTAACCATTATTTAAAAACAGCATTTAGGAGCTTACAGAGGAACAAGTTTTACTCTGTACTAAGTATAGGTGGATTTGCAGTAGGTTTTGCCGTATGTATTATAATCGGACTGTATGCTTACGGCGAGTATAACACTGACACGTGTTTTAAAGATCATGAGCGTATTTACAGGTTGGTAGATATTGATTCAAAATTTTTTGATGAAAAAACTACCGTTTTTGATTACAATCTTAGAAACATATTAAAGGATAATTACAGCGAAATTGAAAGTGTGGCTCCATACAAGGTTTCCGGCAGCTATAACTTTTTATTGCTGACAGAAAACAAAAGTTTTAAGTACGATTACAGCATGAAAACAACAGACGAGATGTTTGATTTGCTATCGCTCAAAATCATTGAAAAGGCAAGAAATAACAACTTGCTGGATAATAACTCTGTTGTGCTAACGCAATCAATGGCTGATAAAATGTTTGCAGGGGAAAATGCTCTTGGTAAAAGAATTGTATTAGAGGATATGCAGGGAACTGAATTATTTGTATCTGCCATTGTTGAAGATTTGCCACAAAATATAAGTTTTCCCAACATTTCTATTTTTCTGAATATTGAGAGAGGTATGCAGTGGAGTCAAATGGAAAGAGACGGATACAGCGTAAAACCTGTAAATTACTATGTAAAATTATTAGAAAATATAAATCCTGTTGGTTTCACAGATAAACTAAACAGTAGCCTGAAAAATCTTCAAAAAATACACGAGCAAGTTGAGCTACAACCCATATCGGATATTTATCTGCATTCAAGCAATATTATGGACAGAGCATCCTACACAAAAAGAGGAAATGTAAAAATGATATTGTTGTTAGCTTCCATTGCAATACTGATATTGGTGCTGTCCGCAATTAATTATATAAACTATTCCATTGCTCAGCATCAATCGCAAATAAAAAATATTGGCATACGAAAAACCAATGGCGCTGCTCTTTCAAATATTTTTAAATATTTTCTGTCCGGATCGTTTATCGGGGTATTTACAGCAATCGCAATAGCCTTACTAATATCAGTCACATTTTTGCCTTTTGCTAACCGGTTATTGGAAAGCACAATTAGCATCGGATTATTGTTTCAGCCAAAGCCCTTCCTGTTTTTGATTCTTACAATTAGCTTTATCATACTCATAAATACACTTTTACCGCAATGGAGATTGATAAAGTTCAACCTTATAAAATACCTGAAAGGCGGATATGTTAAGCGTGGCGGAAGCTTTGCTACCAATGTACTTTCCGTTTCACAATTTACAGTTGCCGTAGGTTTACTCATTTGTCTGTTCTTTATTAACAAACAGCTTCATTTTGCAAGACATGCCGACCTCGGGTTTCAAAAAGAAAACATCATTTACCTGAAACTATATGGGAATTTAAAATTGGCAAGTACCCTAAAAAGCGAAATGGAAAAGTTACCATTTGTGCAAAGTTCATCTATTAGCCAGGGTATTCCGGGGATAATAAATGCTCAAACCGAAGATGGATATTTGATTTATGCTGACAATGATTTCATAAAAACTTATGATATAGAGATGCTTGAAAACTGGGCAATTGGAGAGGGAAAAACCGACAAAATCTGCTTTGTAAATGAAATGGAAATGAGAAAAAATAAATGGGAAAAAAGTGAAAATCCCAAATACCATGACCACTATACTATTGTAGGCATAATGAAAGATTTTAAGTTTATGTCGTTCAGAGAAGCCGTAACCCCTGTAACTATTGCCATAGACCAACAGTACATCAATAATTTTCCCAATTATTCCATCCGGTTATCCAAAGGGAATTTATCCTCTCAACTATCAGAAATCAAAAAAGTATGGAAATCAGTAGTGCCGGAGGAATACCCGATGGAATTTGAATTTATTGATGACAGGCTTAACGTGATGTATGCAAAAGACGAACAACTTGGCAAAGCAATTTCTGCTTTTTCTACTGTTGCATTTATTTTAGTGATGCTCGGCATACTCGGCCAGGTATTTCAAATCTGCATCAACAAAACCCGGGAAATAGGCATTCGAAAAGTAAACGGGGCAAAGCTGCTGGATATTTTCAAAATCATTAATTCCCGCTTTGTGATTTGGGTATTCGCGGCATTTATAATAGCATCACCAATTGCTTATAAACTCATGCAGAAATGGCTCGAAAGTTTTGCCTATAAAACCAATTTGGATTGGTGGGTATTTGCATTGACGGGATTAGGGACTTTCATTTTTGTTGTAGCTATTGTTACCCTGCAAAGCTGGAGCACAGCAACAAAAAATCCGGTTGAGGCACTGAGATATGAATAGATTCTGACAAATATTTTTACACTTTTTGTCAAAATATTTTACACTCACCCTAATCCTGAATCGACTATTGTTTTGAAAATGTTTAACTTGCAAAACAGGCACCGGATTTGAACTATTATGCCCAACTGATAAATATTAAATATGAATATTACAGACATCAAAATTGCTTTTCGTAACATTTTAAAAAACAAAATTGAGTCTTCTATCAGCGTAATTGGGTTGGGAATCGGCCTGGGGTGTATTTTTATTTTGGGAGTTTTAGTTATTCACGAACACTCCTACGACCGCTTCATTCCTGATTATAAAAATGCATACAGGCTTGTCGAAGGAGACGATCCGAGAACCCCCTACCCTTTGGCTGCCTCGGTAAAAGATGAAATTCCCGGTGTTCACGATTTTTTCCGTTTTTATCAAACCGGAGAAGTTCAAATTAAAAATGAAGACAACCGGATCATTAAAGAAGACCTGTTTGCTTTTGCCGACGACAACTTCTTCTCTCTTCTGAATACAAAATTTAAATATGGAAAAGCAGCTGTTTCTCCCACAGAAATTGCCATATCGGAAGATATAGCTAAAAAGTATTTTAAAACTCAAAATGCGCTGGGCGCCTCCTTAAATGTAAAACTCAAAGATGATTTTATAACCCTGAACATCTGCGGTGTTTACCGGAACTTTCCGGGAAATTCAACGCTTCATCCTGAATTTGTCGGAAACATTGAACTTTCCGGGCAGGTTTTCGGATTATCGCAACGCATGTTTGGCGAATACGGTTCAGAACAGAATGATTTTAAAAACTGGGAGCATAATTATTTTTACAGCTACCTGTTTTTAAATCCAGGTACTAATCCGGAAACGGTAAGTGGAAAGATCAAAAATTTCATGGTGTCGTTCGACGCTGAGAAATACCAGGAAACAGAATTCCACCTTCAGCCGGTAACCGATATTTATCTGGATTCTGAAAATTTAACCGGGAATATTTACAGCAGGGCGGGCAACGCAAATGAGCTAAAATATTATATTGCAATTGCACTGGTAATACTGCTTATCGCTATTCTCAATTATATTTTTCTGACCAAAGCCAAAATATTAAGCCGCCTGGCCGAAATCGGTGCAAAAAAAGCACTAGGAGCGTCAAATAATACCATTAGAAAACAGGTCCTGCTGGAGTCAAACCTGATTTCAGTTTTGAGCCTCGTTCCGGCAACAATTATCATTTTCACAGGTATTCCTTTTATAAATTCAACCTTACAAAAAACTGTGGGGGAAGAAGTCTTTGGAATGTGGCAAACCTGGACAATGCTTTTGGCAGTGGTTATTCTAACCGGAACTATTTCTGGTCTGTTCATCGGAACCAATATTTCTCAAACATCCGCAGTAATTCTTTTAACCGGGAAGATGCAGCGAAAACAAAAGAATTACAAGCTCAGCCATTCATTTTTAAGTTTCCACTTCGCCATTTTTATTGTACTTATTGTCAGTGTTTTTACGTTCAAAAAACAAATAAACTACGGGCTTACTAATTTTAAAGCTATTGACCCGACCAATATTCTTATTTGCGAATTAAATACGCCCGAGTTGCAAAAACAGGTACAAGTAATCAGAAATGAGCTGGAGAAAAATCCGAACGTAATTTCTACAGCGGGCTCGTCATTTATTCCACCGTTTAATGCCTTTTTACCTGTAAAGTTAAAAACAGAAGATGAAACAGTCCGATTTGACGGATTAATTATGGGCCAGGGAATGATTCCTCTTTTGGGGATGGAAGTTATTGATGGCGAACCATTTGGAGAATTCCAGCAAGATGGAAGGACAAATATTATTATTAATGAATCCACTGCACTGGAATACAAAATAAAAGCTGGCGATTTATTGAACGGGTTTACGGTTCGTGGAATTGTAAAAGACTTTAATGCTCATTCGCTACATGCGCTTATTCAGCCAATGGTAATATTACAGCAACACCCTGAAAAAATGCGCTTGCTGGCGATAAAAACCAATGGAAAAAACGATAAATCAATAATTAAAACTATTGACCAACTGGCAACTAAAATTTCTCCTGAATCAGTTGTTGAAGTTTCTTATCTAACCGATCAAATAAACCATTTTTACGAAAGAGAACAAAATCAGGCAAAACTAATAACCGCATTCTCCTTGTTATCTATTTCACTGGCCATTATGGGACTATTCGGGGTTGTTTTAATCACCATTTCGAAAAGAACAAAAGAAATTGGCATTCGTAAAGTAAACGGCGCTCGTGTAACCGAAGTAGTAGAAATGCTGAACAAAGATTTCCTTACATGGGTTATTGTTGCCATAATAATTGCCACGCCGCTGTCATGGTACGCAATGCACCGGTGGCTCCAAAGTTTTGCTTACCAAACATCGTTAAGCTGGTGGCTTTTTGCCATTGCAGGCGTATTGGCTTTGGGAATTGCTCTATTAACCGTTTCTTTCCAATCGTATAAAGCTGCCACCCGTAACCCGGTTGAAAGTTTGAGGTATGAATAAAAAATTTCTTTATTATGATACAATTAAAAAAAATCGACAAGTATTACGACGCAAAATTCCAACGAACCTTTATTTTGAAAGGGGTTGACCTTGAAGTTAAACAAGGCGAGTTTGTAACGATTATGGGACCAAGCGGAGCAGGAAAATCAACCTTGCTCAATATTATTGGTTTGCTTGATGAACCCAGTGCCGGCGAGTATTATTTCTGGGATGAACCTGCCCATAAAATCAAGGAAAAACAAAAAGTACAATATCATCGCAGTCATATCGGTTTTATTTTTCAGGCTTTTCACCTCATCGACGAACTCAACGTTTACGAAAACATTGAAACCCCACTGGTTTACCGCAGTGTAAAAGGAAAAGAACGAAAAGCCATGGTTGCCGACCTGCTCGATCGTTTTAACATGGTAGCTAAAAAAGACTTATTTCCAAACCAGCTTTCCGGCGGACAACAACAACTGGTGGCAATTGCACGGGCTATAATTGGCAGCCCAAAATTATTGCTTGCCGACGAACCCACAGGAAATCTACATTCAGAACAAGGTGAAATGATAATGAAACTACTAAAAAAACTGAATGAGGAAGGAATGACCATTATACAGGTAACGCACAACGAAGATTTTGCCCAGTATGGAACCCGTGTTGTAAAATTAATTGATGGATTGGTCAGAGAAGATTATCAGGTAGAAAACAGAAAGTAACTTTTTAAGCTTTCAAAAAAGCAGGTCGGAATATAATTAATAAATCCTTGTAATGGAGAGATATAGTAGCATGTAAACGTAGTATTTGCAATATAAAAACGAACAGACAATACTTTATCTCAAAAAAATGATAATGAGAAACTTATCAAAAAGGCTTCTCAACTGCAAAATTTAGTGATATGATTATAAAAGTAGCAATTCGGAATTTGCTCAAACATCCATTTTTAAACTTAGTAAAAGTAGTTGGATTAGGACTGGCATTAACCGGAATTATTTTTATTGCTTTATTTCTTAAGAATGAGCTGAGTTACGACAGTTTTCATTCAAAATCAGATCAAATATACAGATATAGTTTTACCGATCCGGGATTTCTTGGGGGCAAACATTTTGCCAGGGTTATGAACGCGATTTATATTCCTGATTTTAAAGAACAAATTCCGGAAATAGAAAATTTCACCCGACTTATGCCGGTACGTGGCAGTCTCATAAAATACAACGAAAAATTTTATACCATTTCTGAGGCTTTTGAATGCGATAGTACTTTTTTTCAGGTTTTTGACGCCACTCTTTTGATTGGCAATAAACAACTGATTCTGGAAAACCCGGCATCAATGGTCGTTACAGAAAGTTTTGCCAGGAAAACTTTTGGAGATACAAATCCCGTAGGAAAAACACTGACACTTCCTGCGGGACAATTTTACGCAGCACCGCAAGATTATACCGTTCAGGGTGTAATGGAAGATTTTCCTTCAAACAGTCATTTTCATCCCGATTTTGTAACTACACCAGCACAGGATAAATTTAAAAACAGTTGGGCCTGGACTTATCTTGTTTTGGCTAAAAATTCCGATCCGGAAAAAGTACAAAATGAAATAACCAAATTTTTAAAAAAGAACCAGGGGACAAATACTGAAGAGATGAACATGCAGGTTCATCTACAAAAACTAACCGATATTCATTTAAATTCCCATAAACTTCGCGAAATAGAACCCAATGGAAGTTATACGAATATTTATGTTCTGGCTATTGCTGCGTTTATCCTGCTTCTTATTTCAATAAGTAATTACGCCAATTTGAATATAGGAATGGCTGGGTTTAGTGCAAAATATATATTCATAAATAAGCTTCTCGGTTCATCAAAAAATGCTGTTTTTAAATATTTCTTTACAGAAGGTTTGTTGATCATTTTAACAACTTCAGTCCTCGCCCTGCTAATTGCATATCCTGTAAACATTTTAATTGCAAAAACTTACGGATTAAATCTCCTCCGGAAAAATTTCTTCTCACTGATTTCAATAATATTGGCATTCAGTCTTCCCGCACTTATTTTAGGAATGCTGCCAGTACTGAAATCGGTATTTTCCTCCTTTCGGCTGACCTCAAAAAGAAACGCTTCTCTTACCATGGAAAAGGGTCGGGTGAGCCGGGTACTTATTGTTTTCCAGTACGGCTTCTCGATTGCTTTAATCATTGCTGTAATAGTTATCTCCAAGCAAACAAAATACGCCCTAAATAGCAGTATTGGAGTTCGTGAAAATAATATCGTTTGTTTGGAATCGGTACATACAAATATTCAGCAGAAATTTGAAATTTTTAAAGAAGAGCTCTTAAAATACAGCAGCATTGAATCGGTTTCGGCTATGATGTCGCCTCCGGGTGGAGAAGCAAATGATATGTTCCCTTTTGAAATGGAAGGTTATCAACCGGAAGAACAAAAACGGGGAGCCGACATGATTGGGGTATTTCCCTGCGATTACTCGTTTGCCTCCATCTTTAATCTCCAATTCCTGAGTGGCCAAAACTTTTCTAAAAAGAACACTGACACTGAGGGATCAGGTGAATATATAATTAACGAAGCTGCCATGCACCGGTTAAGATACAACGACCCGGATAAAATTGTCGGGAAAGAATTCAAACTGATTTTTTTATCTCCCGGCTCTGATATTAAAATTCCAAACGGAAAAATAATTGGTGTTGTAAAAGACTTTCATCTTCAAAGTTTGAAAAGCTCTATTGAACCTCTTGTGTTTTTTAAACGCAAAAATTTATGGTTAATCAACTTTGTAGTTTCCTATAATCAGGAAATGAAGGAACAGGCGTTAAGTGATATGAAAGCAGCATGGAACTCTTTATTCCCTGAATATCCTTTTCAGTATGAATATGTTGATGCCATGTACAAAAAAGTTTATAAAGCCGAATTGCTACAGACAAGGTTGCTTTCTGTTTTCACCATAATCGCGCTCGTTATAAGTTCTATGGGATTATTCGGGATGGCACTAATAACAACACAAAAACGTGTAAAAGAAATTGGGGTAAGAAAAGTAAATGGCGCGCGCGTTTCCGAAATTGTTGCCCTGCTGAACAGAGACTACCTGATATGGGTTGCTACTGCTTTTGTTGTCGCCAGTCCGGTTGCCTGGTTTGCCATGGATAAATGGCTTAAGAATTTCGCTTATAAAACAGAATTAAGCTGGTGGATATTTGTTTTAGCCGGAATTATTGCTTTAGGCATAGCGCTGTTTACAGTTAGCTGGCAGTCGTACCGCGTTGCAAGCAAAAACCCTGTTGAGGCTCTTCGATATGAGTAGTGTTGAGCTTTAAAAATGACCCAAATAAAACTACATACACAATCAAAATACCAAATTAAGGGATTAGGGGCATAAAGATCAAACTATGACACTTTCTTTGTTTGCCATTGCAAAATAACAATCAGAAGAAAGAGAATAAACGGCAAATTAATTAATAATAAGATTTTCCAGCCAACAGCAAAAATAAACCACCCGGCAGAAAGGGACGCCACTGCCTGTGTTCCAAAAATTACAAAGTCGTTTACGGCCTGCACCTTAAACCGTTCGCTGGGTCTGTAGCATTGTGGAAGCAATGTAGTTGCGCCAATAAAAAGGAAATTCCATCCCACACCAAGCAAAATAAGCGATATCCAGTAATTCCCGAGGTGTTTTCCTGCAAAAGCAATCGCAATACAAATCAGGTAAGCCACCAGACCTGTTATCATCATTTTTGAAATGCCTAACTTTTTAATTATCCAGGCCGTAATTAACGATGGCAAAAACATAGCTACAATGTGGCTTTGAATTACCCATTTTGTATGACTGAGTGAGTGTCCATCCATAACATGCATACTCACCGGAGTAGCAGTCATAATAAAACTCATCACCGCATAACCGATGGTTGCGCTCAGAATGGAAACCCAAAATACACGCTGTTTAAATATTTCTTTCAGAGGTCGCTGTGGGTTATCGTGAGTAATTTCCTGCGGAATTGGATTTCTGAAACCGGTTAGGAAAAACATGGCAATTATAAACAAACCAGCCAGTAAAATAAATGAACCGGCAAATTCAACCTTCAACAAATCTCTCCCAAAGAGAGCAATTTCAGGTCCCAAAAAAGCAGCAGCAATTCCGCCCACTAAAACCATTGAAGCGGCTTTGGGAATTAATTCCTCATTCACGCTTTCCATTGAGGCAAAACGGAATTGCATTACGCAGGAATAAGTGGCTCCAAACAAAAAGGTGCTAATACAAAACAGGTAAAAACTGGAAATTGAAATAGCATAACTGGCCAAAGCAGCCACTAAAACAGAATACACTCCAATAATAAAAAATGAGCGCCGCCGACCAATAGTGTTCATTAACAAAGTTACCGGAGGGATAGTAACGGCAGTTCCCACAACAATACTGGCCACGGGCAGAGTAGCCAGGTTTTCTAATGGTGCAAGCTGGGCTCCAACCAGTCCCCCAACAAATACAACCATAGAACTTACGGATAACATTAAAGCCTGAGAAATAGTCAGAATCCACACATTTCGCGGAAGTCCACTGCTTTTTTTTGAGTCAATCATTCGGTATTAGCTAATGTTCTAATGTTTATTATCTGAGACAAATAACAACAAAACAACGATTAAACTCCGTCGAATGTTCGTGAATCAGGCTGTAGCTTTTTATTTTATAGAGTCAATTGCCTTTTGAATTCTTAAAATCGTTTCCTCTTTTCCCAGAATCTCGCTAATTACAAATAAATCCGGCCCCATGTTCCCGCCAACAAGACAAAGACGCAGCGGATTCATAATTGCACCAAACCCCCACTCTTTTTCATTCATAAAAACGGAAAAAGATTCTTTTATCAACTCTGCTTTCCAATCTTCGATAGTTTCAAAAAGTTCAGCAATAGCAGTCAGTTTTTCCGGGGTGTCTTCTTTCCAGCGCTTTTTAACTGTTTTTTCGTCGTACGAAGTTGGCGCGGTAAAAAAGTAATGGCTCTGTTCCCACAAATCGGAAACAAATTCGCACCGTTCTTTTACCTCTGCCACAACTCTTACAATCGTTTCATCACTTGCAGAAACGCCCTTTTCTTTCAAAACAGGTTTAAAAAGTTCGGCCAGTTTTGTTTCTGTTTTTTGCTGAAAGTAATGTTTATTGAACCATTTTGCCTTTTCCGGATCAAAACGCGAACCTGATTTCACAACTCGTTCCAAACCAAAAATTTCAGATAGTTCACTCAATGAGAAAAATTCCTGATCTGTTCCCGGATTCCATCCCAGCAACGCAAGTAAGTTAATAAAAGCTTCAGGGAAATATCCGTCTTCGCGGTAACCTCGCGAAATATCTCCTGTTTCAGGGTCTTTCCATTCCAGCGGAAAAACCGGAAAACCCATTTTATCTCCGTCACGTTTGCTAAGTTTTCCCTTTCCAACAGGCTTTAAAATCAGCGGGAGATGTGCAAATCGCGGTTTTGTCTCTTCCCATCCAAATGCTTTATATAACAACACATGCAATGGCATCGAAGGTAACCACTCCTCACCACGGATAACATGTGTAATTTCCATCAGGTGGTCATCAACAACATTTGCCAAATGATACGTTGGCATTCCGTCTGATTTAAAAAGAACCTTGTCATCAAGGCTTTTTGTAGTATTAAAAGTTACCTTCCCCCGGATTAAATCCTCTTCTGTGACATCCAAATCTTCCGGCATTTTAAAACGAATAACGTAATTTTCACCGGCGTTGATCTTTCCCTGTACTTCTTCAACAGATAAATTCAATGAATTATTCAGATTCTCACGGGTTCCAATTCCATAAGAGAAAATTTCCTTTTTCTCTTCTGCCGCTTTCCTGAGCGAGTCAATCTCTGTGGGTGTATCAAAAGCAATGTAAGCCCAACCCGATTTTACGAGTTCGTCAGCGTATCTTTTGTATAAATCCTTTCGTTCACTTTGACGATAGGGTCCAAACTCACCTCCAATTCCAGGACCTTCAACCGGATTCAATCCGCACCATTTCAGGCTCTCAACAATATATTCTTCTGCTCCCGGAACAAAACGGTTTTGGTCCGTATCTTCAATGCGGAGGATAAAATCGCCGCCGTTCTTTTTTGCAAACAGGTAATTAAACAAAGCCGTTCTCACTCCGCCCATGTGCAGCGGACCAGTTGGACTTGGGGCAAAACGCACCCGTACTTTTGAATTATTCATTGCTTCTTTTTTAAGTAGGTGCAAAGATAAAACATTGCTTGAAATGTATTAAGGAATTTTAATTATGTCTTTTATCACCGTTTGTTTTCTCGTCATTCTATATTTTTGTATAAAATTCTAACAGGCATTTAATATGTACGGAAAAATAAAAGAAGATCTTCAAAATACACTGGAAGAACTAAAAGAACAAGGACTATATAAAACAGAAAGAATAATAACTTCTTCCCAGAGTTCAAAAATAACGGTTGGGGAAAAAGCAGTTTTAAATTTTTGTGCCAACAACTATCTCGGTCTGGCAAACCATCCCGAAGTAATTAAGGCTGCACAGAATATTATGAACGACTGGGGATTCGGGCTTTCTTCGGTTCGTTTTATCTGCGGAACCCAGCAAATTCACAAGGAACTGGAGCAAAAAGTTTCTGAATTTCTGGGAACAGAAGATACCATTCTTTATTGTGCAGCATTTGATGCAAACGGAGGTGTTTTTGAGCCAATTCTTGGCGACGATTCTGCCATTATTTCCGACGAATTAAACCACGCTTCTATTATTGACGGGGTGAGGTTATGTAAAGCACAACGTTTTAGATACAATCATTCAAACATGTTGGACCTGGAACGCTGCCTTATAGACTCTGCTGCGGCAAAATACCGGATTGTAGTAACCGACGGAGTATTTTCAATGGACGGAGATCTGGCTAAACTTCCTGAAATTGTTGCGCTGGCAGAAAAATATGATGCTTTGGTTATGGTTGACGATTCGCATGCCACTGGTTATATTGGTAAAACAGGGCGAGGCACCGCAGAACACTTTGGATTGCTGGGCAAAATCGATATCATAACCACTACTTTTGGAAAAGCAATGGGCGGTGGAAACGGTGGTTGTACTTCGGGCCGAAAAGAAATTATTGAAATGTTGCGTCAGCGTTCACGTCCGTATTTATTCTCGAACACACTGGCGCCGGCAACGGTTGGGGCAACACTAAAAGTTATCGATATGCTTTCAGGGTCGGAAGAACTGCCTGCAAAAACAATGGCAAATGCCGAACACTTCCGTACAAAAATGGAAGCCGCAGGTTTTGATTTGGTTAAGGGAGACACAGCTATCGTTCCGGTTATGATTTACGATGCTCCGCTGGCGGTAAAATTTGCGGACGAACTTTTGAAAGAAGGTGTTTATGTAATTGGCTTTGTTTATCCTGTTGTTCCAAAAGGGAAAGCGCGGATTAGGGTCCAGCTTTCAGCGGCACACACAAGTGAACAGGTTGATAAAGCAGTAAATGCATTTATTAAAATAGGAAAAAAACTGAATATAATATAGAAATAAATCTAGCAACAAAAAGAGCTGTCTGTTTTTGAATAAGCAGACAGCTTTTTTATTGAAACCTTTTATTTAAAAGCACTTTCCAGTGTTCTCATTGTAAACACCTCATTCAATTTTTCTTCAGAAATATCTGTTTTTAAGTGGACAGAAGTACCTTCCCCCGGCAACAAATCAAAATAATTATCCGAGAAAAATCCCTCTTCCTTTCCAATTTGCAGATAGACATTTTTGGCCAGTTTATCTGTTTTTATATCGATTGTAAATCCATCATCAGCCTTCATAACTGCGTATTCCAGCTTTGGAGTTGGCACTTTTAATTCTTTATAAGGCCTGAAATAGAAATTATTTTTGGAAATTACTTCCCCATTCTCCCTCAATTCTGCTGTAAACACAAGATTCTGAAGATTCTTCCGATAGGTAAATTCCCAACGATTAACATCAAAATAATCGTCGCTTGAATTTGCAGGTATTTCGACCAGCGAAGCTTCTTCCCAAATCACCTGCCCATCGAAATCCATCAAGCGCAAATAGAGCTCGGCGTTTACCTTCTCAAGTCTGTCGTTTACAATGCCAACCCTGAGTTTGGCGCCATCGATATAAGGACTCACTAAAACCGGAGCAAAACCTTTCTTTACGTAATATTGAAGCGCTTTCCATTTCTGGTAATAATCGGTTGAACTCCATGAAGCCACAGGCCACACGTCGTTAATCTGCCAGTACAAACTCCCCATACAATAAGGCATGGCACGTCGGTGCCCTTCTAAACCAAATTTAATTCCTTCAGCCTGCAACACGTGATTGACATACAAAAACGACTCAAAATCCTTCGGTTTTTTGTATTCCTGATCCATGTAATATTCAATGGTTCCATTACCAATGGAAGAACGCTGGTGCGATTTCATTACATCCGAAAAAATGTCATAATCTTCCGAGACAGCGTATTTTTCAATTGATGCCATTTCAGGGAATGACTGAAATCCATATTCACTCATAAAACGGGCGAGGTGCGTTGCATATGTTTCAAACGGTTCTTTTCCCCACCAAACGCCCCAGTAATGTTCATCACCATTTTCCAAATCAGCCGGAACACCCAACCCGGAAGAAGGGCTCGAGCCCCAGTAGCTTCTTTGTGGGTCGTATTCTTTTACTACATCGGGCAATATTTTGTGAAAAATATCAACATAAGCCTGCCATATTTTATCAGCATTTTCATCACTTTTTGCCCGTTCGGCTTTTTCCCAGCCCCATCCTTTCCAGGCAGCAAGAATTTCGTTGTTCCCACACCACATAGCAATACTCGGATGATTACGAAGCCGTTTTACATTATCTATCGCTTCCTGTTTTACATTTTCCAGGAAGACATCATCCCCGGGGAACATGGCGCAGGCAAACATAAAGTCCTGCCACACCAGAATTCCGGCTTCGTCGCATAAATCATAAAAAATATCATTTTCATAAATGCCACCACCCCAAACACGCAGCATATTACAGTTTGATTCTTTTGCAGTTTCAATAACTTTCCGATAGTTTTCATCAGTAACACGGGGAAGGAAAACATCATTAGGAATATAATTTGCCCCTTTCATAAAAACAGGGTGCCCGTTCAATTTGAAATAAAATGATGTGCCATCGTCGTCTTTTTCGCGAACCAATTCCAGTGTCCGGATTCCGATTCTTGTGTTTTCAGAAACTTCAAAATCCTTTATTTTTAATTTCCCGGAAATATTGTATAAATACGGTTCTCCCAAGCCGTTTGTCCACCAGAGCTGAGGATTTTCAATCTGAAAATCAACATTATATTTATGAATACCCTGCTTTAACTGAACACTGGAGGAAGCCAACTGCCCTCCGTCATTCTCAACAGAAAGATTTACTGTTTTCTTTTGAAGGGCATCAATTTCAAAAACTGCGGTAAAAGTTGCCAAGTCTTCCTTTACTTCATGCTGTATAATTTGCAGGTCTTCAATTTTTGCCAAATCCCATGCTTTGATATAAACCGGTCTCCAAATTCCACTGGTTACCAATCGCGGTCCCCAGTCCCAACCAAAATGATACCCGGCTTTACGGGTATAGATGCTTACTTTTTTCCCACCTTCAACCTGACCAATTTCAGCCAAATCATTATCCGAAACCGGAATTACATACCCCTGGGCATCGTACTTTCTTGTTCCCTCCACAATAGGAGAACGTAACAAAACTCTCACTTCGTTTTCACCTTCTTTTAGTACTGGTTTTATATCAACCGTCCATTCCCTAAACATGTTATCGGCTTCCAAAACCTTTTCATCATTCACATAAACATCGGCATAAGTATCTAATCCTTTAAAATCGAGGTCAATTTTGTCCCTGTTAAGAAGCGTTTTATCGGCAGTAAAAGTAGTTTTGTATTCCCAGTCAACTTTGTCGACCCACTGAACATCGTGTTCATTCAGGCGAAAAAACGGATCTTCAATTTTTCCGTTTGCCATCAAATCGGTATGAACTGTTCCTGGGACTGTTGCAGGAAGCCAGTCTGTTTCTGAACTTTGCCTGAACGACCAGGCGCCATCCAACTCTTTTATTACCATTTGATTATTTTCTTTGGAGGAGCATCCCCATAAACTAAAAAAGACTGCGGAGGTTAAAACAAAAATTACATTTCTGATGTGCATAGCTTCGTTTGATTATAAAGATGTTCAAAAATGTAAAAACAACTTAATAAGAACAAATAATATTGTGCAAATACCGTCTGAATTTTACAAACTACAAAATTACAGGATATTTTAATTTTTTTATTACTGATTTTTCTGAATAATCTTTTGGAAGTCATATTCCCATAATTATATTACGACACGTGTTTTATTTCTATTATTTCACTGGAAACTATTTGTATATTTTCTGCCTCAATCATAAAAAATCAGTTCATTTTTATTAAAATGATATTTGATTTTGAATTCTACTATGTGGATATAGCTATAAATCAATTATTCAGAGCAAATAAAAACCGTTGATTTAAGAAGTTAACTTTAATATTACGAAAAAATACGGCAATGAATTCTAAAATTTTCCTCAAAAGTAGAATTAATGGATTGTTAATCAATAATATTAAATAATGAAGAATTTAATCTTCGTTAACGTCGGAATTTTGTAACCCCAAAAACGAAATTGTACTTTTGTGAAGTTTTAATGTAATCAATAAACAAATTAAATATTTGACATTATGGGAAAAATAGCTGATGCAGTTAAACCGGGTGTGGTTACAGGCTCTGATCTACAGTTTATTTTTAAAGTAGCTAAAGAAAATCAATTCGCACTTCCGGCTGTAAACGTTGTAAGTTCATCGTCTGTAAATGCTGTTATGGAAGCTGCAAAATTGGTAAACGCTCCGATTATGATTCAGTTCTCAAACGGAGGTGCCGTTTTTAATGCTGGCAAAGGCCTAAAACTTGAAGGACAACAAGCAGCAGTTCTTGGTGCTGTTGCAGGTGCAAAACATATTCATACGTTGGCGGAAGCTTACGGTGTACATGTAGTTTTGCATACAGACCACGCAGCAAAAAAATTATTACCCTGGATTGACGGGTTGCTTGATGCAAGTGAAAAACATTTTGCTGAAACAGGAAAACCTCTTTTCAGTTCTCACATGCTCGACCTTTCAGAAGAACCACTGAAGGAAAATATTGAGATTAGCAAAAAATATCTCGAAAGAATGAGCAAAATGGGAATGACTCTGGAAATTGAACTAGGAATTACCGGAGGTGAAGAAGATGGTGTAGACAATAGCGGAGTTGACAGTTCAAAACTTTATACTCAGCCAGAAGAAGTTTGCTATGCTTACGAAGAATTAAGTAAAATAAGCCCTAATTTTACAATTGCCGCTTCTTTCGGAAACGTTCATGGTGTTTACAAACCAGGTAACGTTAAACTTACTCCAAAAATTCTAGACAACTCACAAAAATATATTCAGGAAAAATTAGGCACTGAAGAAAAACCGGTAAACTTTGTTTTCCATGGTGGATCAGGTTCTTCTCATGAGGAAATTCGTGAAGCAATTTCTTACGGCGTTATTAAAATGAATATCGATACAGATACACAGTGGGCATACTGGAAAGGCGTTCGCGACTTTGAAGCTGCTAACCACGGGTATTTGCAGGGACAAATTGGAAACCCTGAAGGTGATGAAAAACCAAACAAGAAATTTTATGATCCACGTGTTTGGATACGTAAAGCTGAAGAATCAATGATTGAAAGATTAAAAGTAGCTTTCGACGACCTGAATGCAGTTGATAGTATTTAAGATTTGAATTTTGATATTATAGAAACCACTTCAGAATTCCTGACGTGGTTTTTTTATGATATACACTGAAACACTAAATCCGGAGTGATATAAAACCTTAAAAAGGTGCATCATTACGAATTTATTTCAAGAATCTGCTATTCAATAAACATAGGCAGAACAGAATTCAGCATATTACTCAAATGAGGTGCTCTTAATATTGCCCCCCAACATCCATTTTTT
Source organism: uncultured Draconibacterium sp. (assembly GCA_963677235.2). Classification (GTDB taxonomy): domain Bacteria; phylum Bacteroidota; class Bacteroidia; order Bacteroidales; family Prolixibacteraceae; genus Draconibacterium. The sequence goes on from CAXXPP010000003.1 coordinate 841,403, forward strand.
GATAAAAAAACAGGACTCCAAATTAATGAAGCCCTGTTTCAATTTATTTCTTTGACCTGACTTAGCGGAATCAGGTTTTATTTACTTAAATTTTTGATTCTAATATTTTTGAATTTTAATTCGGAGCCGTGGCCCAAAAATCCAATGTATCCCTTTTCTCGTTTCAATCCGGGGTGATCGTTTCCGTCGATCGTACCATTTTTGCTGGCTTCTTTAATATCTCCGTCAACAATAGTTTCACCATTCAAAATAACTTTCACTTTTGAGCCTTGCACAATTACTTCTTCTGAGTTCCATTCTCCTACAGGGTTCAGAAAACCACGTTTTGCAGGAATAACTCCATAAACCGAGCCGTGATATTGATACTCGTGTAAATTGGCGTAAATCGGTGCTGTATTATCCAGAATTTGCAGTTCCATTCCCACGTATGCTGCATCGCCTTCCAGCGGAGCCCGGATTCCGAGTCCGTTATTTGCGCCGGGGGTTAGCTGGAAATCAAAACGAAAAATAAAGTCACTGTATTCTTTCTCTGTAAAAAGATTTCCATGCCCACCACGTTTCGGGTTCACAACCAGTTCACCGTTTTCAGCGTAATAATCAGTTGTATTTCCCTGCCAGCCATTCAGGTTTTTCCCGTTAAAAAGTGAAATAAACCCGTCGTTAATTTCTTCTTCGGTTAACCCGATGTGCTCGGTATTAATTTCGCGAACGTAAATATCACGGAAGGCCAGTTCGTTTCCATGCGCCTGCAATTCTATTGTACCTTCTTTAAAAATTGGAATGCTGCGATCCCAGTAGTTGTCCATGCGTACATTATCAACCACCAGTTCTCCATTTAGGTACACGGTTACATTCTCACCAATCATTGTAATCCGGAATGTGTTCCATTCGTCAATAGGATTATCGGCCACTTTCAATGGATCCCGTATATTGTCAGGATTATTATTGTAAAGCCCGCCTGAACCAACCTGGGCGCCCACTTCAACCCGCGATGTATCCCAAATCTGAACTTGAGGTGTTCCTCTCAGGTAGATTCCGCTGTCGCCTTCTTTTGTAATTTTCCAGTCAACAATCATCTCAAAGTCTTTATATATTTTAGCTGAGACAAGGTTGGCTCCATGCCCGTTAAAGATGATTTGTCCATCGCGCACGCTCCAGTTTTCATCCATTTTTTTATTGGCATCTTCCTGTGCTTTTGCGTGTTCTTTTTCGCTAAGTTTTGCAATTTTAATTGGGTTTCCATCTAAAAGCATACCTTGCCATCCTTCCAGGTTTTTACCGTTGAACATCGAAACAAATCCTTTATCCTTTGGCATTGCTTCCAGGTAATTACGGACATTTATTTTGTCGTATTCGCTTTCTTCACCGGAAAGAACAGAAACAATTTTCTCCAAAAGATTTCTGACTTTTTCTCCTGAGAATCCACCATTTTCATTTGTTCCCGGAAGTGCAATCCGCATTATAGCACGTGCAGTGTTTTGCTGCAGTTCATTATTGTCAAGAAACTGCTCAAGATAAACCAGAGAGAGAAATGTTTTCAAATTTCCAATAGAATTAATAACGGCCAGCTTTTCATCGGCTGTGTTTGCAAACGGCATTATCTTTCTGTACTGTAACAGTTTTTGGTCGTCGGGAATGTTAGCCGAACGTACCTGACGGATAAAACTGGCAAATGCTTTATTACGAAATGGACTATTGGTCTGACTGATTTTATAAAGCGTTTTAGAAGCTTCATAATCTTTCCAGTTAGTTAATGCTTCAAAAGCCGTTTCTTTAATTTTTCCTGATGAGTTGTTAAAATATCCGGCAACAGTTTCCAGGGCTTCCGGTCCGCCAATTTCAGGAAGAATAGCAATAATTCGTTCCTTTTCATTCGTGGAGTTTAATGCTCCCAGCACTTTACCGTTTTTACCTTTTTCTTCTTCCAAGCCTTGTGCTGCCGATACAACAGCAAGTTGTACTTCGTTAATTTCACTTTCGTTTATCGAAGAAAGCAAAAGTTTTATCAGGTTATCCAGATCGTCAGCCGTTGCAATTCTTTTTAAAGCGCTAAATGCTGACTTTTTTACAAGCTGATCTGTAGAATTGGTCAGGACGTATATTTCATCAAAATACTCTGAACCTGATTTTGCTGCAATTAAATCAATAAATGTAGCTTTTGTTGCTCCGGATGCATTTCCCATTTTTGCTGCAACCGGAGATAGATGCTCTCTGTCCAGCAAGCGGAGCAATGCATTTTTTGTGACATTGATATCCTTCCCCGATGCTAAATGGTCAATTAATATCGGAGTTGCTTTTATATCCTGCAATTTCACCAGTGCGTTTATTGATTCTTCTCTTACCTCAGGTGTTGATGAATCCAGACTCTCTTTGATAAAGTCAACAGCAAATTTGTCGCCTTTTCGTCCAAGCATGTCAATAATTTCCGCCTTTATTTCTTCGGATGAATTTTCTGCTTTTTCTATCCAGGCACGAGTTGCAGCGATGTCATCCATTTTTTCGGCAAGATTTAGCGTCGAGTACCTGAATGGCTTGTTGTCGCTTTCTATTGCCTTTAATAACAGCGGCAGTGCTTCGGTCCCAAAGTATTTGGTATAAATCTCCAGCGCCTTGGAATAATTATGTAGTTTTTCATCCGACTGATTGGCTTTGAAGATTGCTTTGCATGCTTTTTTACAAAGGTCGGTCTGATTTTCTTTTCCCAGTTTATCTGTATAGTTCAGGAAGGCTTCGGTAGCATTGGTTGCCTCATATTCAAAATCAACATCTTTGGCAACGTTGTATAGAACATTGTATGAATTTGGCGACCCAATATTTGCAAGTGCGGCCAGCGTCGCTTTTTTTAGCGCCGGATCTTCAGTTCCCGTAAAGTGAGCAATTGCATCTGCAGCCTGCTTGTATCCAAGTACTCCCAATGCTCTCACCAACGTAGCTTTTGAGGCATCGTCTTCTGCTTTTGGCAAAGCTTCAAATAATGCCCGGGCAGCTTTTTCCGATGCTATTCGGGTGAGTGTTTGAGTGGCAGGTTCTACTAGTTCTTTTTCGGCCAGATACTTTTTGATAACATCAACAGTCTTATCTCCAGCTACCAGGTTTAACTGACTAAGCAAAAAAGTTTTTACTTCTATATCAGCATGCGACTCAATTGCACTAAGAAGCTGTGTTTCAACAAAGTTTTTCACATCGTCTTTCCCAAAGTCGCTGGCATATCGGGCCAGACTGTTTAGTGCAAAACGCACGGCAGTATCATCGCCGGTTCCGAGGGGTACGAGTAACCCAGAAAATTTTTGAAATCCTTCAGGTCCCAACTGAACAATTTCAGCCATTACCCGGTCGCGCTGAACGAAATCTTTGGTTGGCATTTGAGCAAGGATATCAGCCACTTTTGTGTCCAGTGTTCTTCGGTCTTGTGCCGATGCTGTGAAAAATGCCACCGCTAACAGGAGAATTGTAAATAATTGAAATATATTTCTTTTCATTGTTTTAATCCTTAATAGTTAATCCTTTTCACTTAAATTGTCCACGGTGCACGCATAGGCTGATTAATCATTTTATTGGCGCCGTCATCGTCAATAAACTCAAGACGTTCCGGGTCAAAATGGAGTGTACGACCAAGCCGGACAGCAACAATTCCCAAATTTACCAGGGTGGCCGACCGGAAACCATTGGTTTCATTCAATGCAAATTTTTTGCGCGTTTTCACTGATTCTGAAAAAACAGATATTTGCGGTTCAGGATCGGGTAATGTTTCCAGAAATTTGTGAAGATTTGGAATATCTGATTTAAATCCGCGGAAAATTTTACCATTTGGTCCCTCTATATATGCAGCGTCTTTATCACGGTTTTCACCATCAAGAATTATTGTGCATCCGTCGGCATAAGTATAAGTAATTCTTCTCCAAGAACCTACCGCATCATAATGTTGTTGTGGTGCATCAACTTCAACTTTTACCGGACTGGTATCGTCTTTGCCCAAAAGGTACTGTACAGGGTCGAGATAATGCTGTCCCATATCGCCAAGTCCGCCACCATCATAATCCCAGTATCCACGAAATTTGGCATGCACTCGGTTCGGATTGTATGGTTTGTAAGGAGCTGGCCCTAACCAAAAATCATAGTCGAGGTTCTCAGGAACAGGCATGCGTTGCAGGTTGGTTTCGCCACTCCAGTAAAACTTCCAGTCGTAGCCGGTAACTCCACTTACAGTAACTTTTAATGGCCATCCTAAAATACCACTGTCTATAATCTTCTTCAGTGGTTTAACATCTGTTCCCAGTCCGTAAAACGTATCTTTAAAACGGAACCAGGTATTGAGGCGAAACATTCTTCCATGTGCATTTACGGCTTCCACAACTTTTTTCCCTTCACCAATCGTACGCGTCATCGGTTTTTCACACCAGATATCTTTCCCTGCTTTCGCAGCTTCTACAGCCATCAGACCATGCCAATGCGGTGGAGTGGCAATGTGTACAATATCAACCTCTGGGAGATGACATACTTCTCTGAAATCGTGAAATTTCTTCACCTCATAATCAATCTGACTTTGAGCCAACGCTAAATGTTCTGTATCTACATCGCAAATCGCAACTACACGTGTACCTTCGTAAGGAATATGACCGCGCCCCATTCCACCAACGCCGATAATTGCCTTTGTAAGCTGATCAGACGGAGGAATATAACCGGTACCACCCAAAACGTGGCGCGGGATAATGGAAAAACCGGCTCCTGCAACCAATGCACTTTTCAAAAACTTTCTTCTTGAAGTTTGATTTATTTCGCTCATATTGCTGAATTTTATTTAGTTATCTGTTGCAAATGTTCAATAAGGAATAAATATTTTATTTAAAAATAATTTCAAAGATAAAATTAACTTTTTAAAAAAATACAAAACTACATATCGAAATTCACTTACAGTGAGCAATTTTCAAGATAAAAATACAAGATGAGAACAACAATCTAAAAACAGATACATTACATAATAATCGTTTAAGTGATACAAGGATACTTCTGCACAAAAAGAATTCTTAGTAGGCAGAGTTAAATTTTTCTTTTAAAATTGATTTAACCTCCATCATATCAATTTCTTTCCCTAATTCCTGCTGTAGCGATGTAACGCCAAAAGTTAACCCACAGGGGTTAATGTATGTAAAGTAGCGCATATCGGTATTTATATTCAGGGCAAAACCATGCATAGTAACATACCGGCTCACCCGAACACCAATGGCACAAATTTTCCGGGAGCGGACTTTCTGGTTAAAATCGAGCCAAACTCCCGTGGCGCCTTCTTTACGCCCACCCTGCAAGCCATATTCTGCAATGGTTGCAATTATCGCATCTTCCATCTTTTCAATGTACTCACGTATCCCAATTTTATAGTTCTCCAGATCGATAATCGGGTAGCCAACTATTTGTCCCGGCCCATGATAAGTGATATCGCCTCCTCGGTTAATCTTATAATAAGTGGCTTTAATCTTTTTAAGAAAATCGGTATTGGCAAGTAAATTGGTTTCATCTCCACTTTTCCCGAGTGTATAAACATGCGGATGTTCAACCAGGATAAACTGGTTTTTTTGAGTTGGTTGACCGGTGGTTCGTTTCTCAGCAACCACTTCGGCTAATATTTGTTCCTGTAAATCCCAGCATTCCTTGTAGTCCTTAAGACCTGCATCGTTGTAATTAAAATCTGCCACAACTAAAAACTTTTGATACAAAAACCGTATTATGCATTTACATGTTCTTCTGCACGGTACGAACTTCGTACCAATGGAGAACTTTCAACAAACCGAAACCCTTTTTGACGACCTATTTTTGCGTATTCATAAAACCGTTCAAGAGTGATGTATTCAACCACAGGCATATGTTTTGCTGTTGGAGCCAGGTATTGTCCAATCGTCATAACTTTGCATCCGGCTTCCAGGAGATCATCCATAGTTTGAAGGATTTCCTCGTGCGTCTCACCCAACCCCAGCATAATTCCTGATTTTGCAATTTTGTAATTTTCGGCAACATACTTAATTACATCCAAACTCCGGCGGTATTTTGACGCAAAACGAATAAAGGGTGTGAGACGCTCCACGGTTTCTAGATTATGAGAAATTACCTCGGGCCCTGCTTCAATTACCTGTTGAATTAGTTCCTCTTTTCCTCTGAAGTCGGGAATGAGAACTTCTATTTTGGTTTCAGGGTTTACACGTTTTACTTCGCGAATTGTGCGCGCCCAGATTTCAGCTCCCTGATCATCCAAATCATCACGGTCGACCGATGTAATTACACAGTGTTTTACTCCCATTATTTTAACCGATTTAGCCAGCTTTTCCGGTTCTTTTAAATCAGGTTCCAATGGCCGGCCGCTTTTTACAGCACAAAATTTACAACGGCGTGTACAAATATCGCCTAAAATCATAAATGTTGCCGTTCCGCGGCTCCAGCAATCACCAATATTCGGACAGTTTCCACTGGTGCAAATCGTGTGAAGCCCGTGTTCTCCGACAAGATTTTTAACTTTCGAGTAGTTCTCCCCTTTTGGCATTTTCATCTTCATCCACCCGGGCAATCGTTGCCTGTCTTTCAGCTCGTGTGCCATATCAAAATATTTTTTATAAAAGTAAGTATATTGTTTAAAATGTAACTATTAACGTAAGAAGTAACAGAAAGAACCGTTTATGGTTTTATATGTTATTTTTGTATGCATCACTTTGAAAGACTATGAGGTACCTATTAATAATATTTGCTTTCATTTTAGCGATACAAAATGCGCAGGCGCAGCAGCCTCAACAACAGGCAAAAACAGATGCTCAGCTTGCTATTACCTATTATAATTCTAGGGATTATGAAAAGGCGGTTCCGTTGTTGCTTTCGGTATATAAAAAATCTTCCAACGATTACTACTTCAGGCTATATATTAACAGCCTTGTTCAACTTGATCGGTTTTCAGAAGCAGAAGAGGAAATCAATCGCGAAATAAAAAAAAGTAAAACTGTCAATCCTGAATTGACGATTTATTTAGGGTATGTTCTGGAAGAACAAGGAAGAATTGAAGAAGCTACTGAAAAATACGAGCAAGCTATTAGCACCCTTCCGCCCGACAAAGGGAGTTACCTGGTTACCGCAAATACATTTTTGCAATGGGGAAAATACGATTATGTTGTTGAGACCTATTTGAAAGGACGGGATGAAATACCAGGGGAACAATTTAATTACGAATTGGCAAGAGCATATTTATACCAGCGAAACTACGACGAAATGCTGGAAGAATATTTAAATCTTCTACGACAGGATGAAAAACAATTGCCACGTGTTCAAAGTAGTCTTTCTTCAGCAATGCGGTTAGATATTGACGATGGGTTACGGAACCAGTTCAGAAGCCAGGTATTAAAAAGAATACAGGCAGAACCTAATGTAATTGGTTATAACCGCTTACTTATTTGGTTTTTTCTTCAGGAAAAGAAATTTTCAAGTGCTTTACGGCAATCCATCGCACTGGATAAAAGAACAGGACAGGAAGATCCGCAAATTGCACAATTAGGGCAGCTGGCATTAAATAACAGGAGTTATGAAGACGCTCAAAGTGCATATGAATACTTGCTTGCCAAAGGAGACGAAAACCCATTTTACAAACAGGCTTATTCACAACATGTTCATGTGAATTATATACAATTTACGAGCAGTACAAAAAATGATTTGGAGAAGGGAAAAGAACTTTCTGCGAAATTTAACGAAGCAATGGAATATCTTGGCTACAATCCGGCTTCGCTGGATCTAATTCAGGAATATGCACATCTTTTGGCTTTTTATTTGAATGAGTCGGAAAAGGCAATAGAAATTCTGCACAAAGGGCTACAAATTCCCAGGTTGAAACCGGAACAAATTGGTGAACTAAAAACTGAAATGGCTGATATTTATGTGTTTTCAGATGATTTGTGGGAGGCAATGCTGATTTATTCACAGGTGATTGAAGCGAATAAGATGAATTCCCTGGGAGATAATGTGAAGCTTAAAAAGGCCAAACTTGGATATTACATGGGGAATTTCAGCTGGGCAAAAGCACAACTGGATGTTTTAAAAGCAAGTACATCTAAATTAACTGCTAACGATGCCATGGATCTTTCGTTGCTAATCGGGAATAACCTGGATTTAGATACCACTGCAATACCACTGCAAATGTTTGCGCGGGCCGATTTGTTATTTTTTAGAAATAAAGATTCGATGGCGATGGCAACGCTGGATTCTATTGTTGAAATGTTTCCGTACAATTCGCTTGACGATGATATTTTATTTCGAAAATCGAAAATTGCAGTTGAAAAACAGGATTATGCTACGGCTGCAACGTATCTCGAACAAATTGTTGATGATTTTAGTTATGAAGTACTTGCTGATGATGCATTATTTGAATTGGCAAATTTATATAATTACCACTTAGGCGCCCCGGAACGAGCAAGGGATTTATATAAAAAAATGTTGTTTACCTACCCCGGAAGTGTTTTTGTTGAGGAATCACGAGCCGCATACAGAGAATTACGTGAAGTATATCCTGATGAAGAAATGGATCAAAAATCCAGTGATGAAGATTTATTTATGAATCCTGCCACCCCGAATGAGCTCAACTAAAAAAGCCTATTTATTTGCAGGGTTGTCCGTGTTTTTTTGGTCAACTGTTGCAACTTCCTTTAAACTTGCCCTCCGCGAATATAATTTTATCCAGCTTGTCTTTTATATTTCGGCAGTTTCTGTCGTATTGCTTTTTGCGTTTATCGCAGCACAGGGAAAACTAAAGCTCATTTTTAAACAATCACGTAAACAGTGGTTGTTTTCGATGGGAATGGGTGCCTTAAATCCACTAATTTATTATTTGATATTGTTTAAAGCTTATTCGCTGTTGCCGGCTCAAATTGCACAACCATTAAATATGGTTTGGCCCATTGTTTTGGCTTTACTTTCGGTTCCTTTGTTAAACCAAAAAATTGGGTGGGTAAGCATTGTTGCACTTTTTATCAGTTTTACCGGTGTGGTTTTTATTTCATCGCAGGGAGGCATCGACGGGTTTAAACAGGTAAGTGCAACCGGCGTAATCCTTGCCTTAATTACTTCTGTTTTTTGGGCAATTTACTGGATATTGAATGTTCGCGATAAACGCGATGAAGTGATTAAACTCTTTCTGAACTATGCATTTGGGTTAATTTATCTGACTGTTGCAGTAGCGCTTTTTTCCGATTTTAAAATAGAAATCAACCAGAGTTTCTGGGCCGCTATTTACTCCGGAATATTTGAAGTGGGAATTACTTATGTTTTGTGGTTAAAAGCAATGAAGCTCACCACCAGTAATGCAAAAATCGGTAACCTGGTTTTTCTGGCGCCGTTTATCTCGCTTATTTTTATTCATTTTATTTTGAAGGAAACCATATACATCACTACTTTTATCGGGTTGGTTTTTATAGTAACCGGCATTTTTGTGCAGCAGCTCGACAAAACAAACCGCAAGCTTTCATGAGTTCAGAACCAATAAAAATACTTGGAATTGATCCAGGAACCAATGTTACCGGTTACGGTTTGGTTGAAATCCGGAATAAAAAGCCGGTAATTCTGGACATGGGAAAAATTACCCCAAAACGCGGAATGGTACATTATGAACGTATTAAAGTGCTACACGAAGAAGCTCTGAAATTGATGGTAAAATATCAGCCGGATGTGATGGCGATTGAAGCTCCCTTTTACGGGAAAGATATTCAGGCTATGCTCAAACTGGGAAGGGCGCAGGGAGTAATTATGGTTGCTGCGCTCATGCATAATATTCCTATTCACGAATATGCGCCTTTATTGGTAAAACAATCGATTACCGGAATGGGGCGCGCCTCAAAAGAGCAGGTAGCCTACTTTTTGCAAAAAGTATATCATTTAAATAAATTGCCCGATAAAATGGATATTACCGATGCTATTGCGGTTGCTATTTGCCATTTTATACAGCTCGACAGACCGCAACAAAAAAAGGAATACAAAAACTGGGAAGATTATATTAAAAAGAATCCGGGGAAGGTAAAATAAGGTAAAAGTAATCGTGAAGTATAATGAAGAAATTTGCTGAGTTTGTTAAAATCCTTTTGATTTCTTTTGTCATGTTTTTATTTATTCCTGAAATTTTTGGATGGCTTTTTCGCAGTACATTTAATATCACCTCCCAGGATTTAAAACATGCGCTATTTCTTGGGATTTCTGTTCCTGTTTTTCTTTATTTCTCCAAAAAAATTGGAAATAATATGGCCTTTGTAATCTACATTATTTTTGTGATTCTGGTTTTATTTGAGGCGGTGCATCACATTAGCTGGTAGTTTTATTGTATATGTTCGTATTGTTAATGGGGTGTTTTAAATTGTTTGCACACAAAGAACATGGTTCACATTTGTTTACGTGAAGCAATAGAGACCTTACTTTAAAGTCCGGCAGGAATAAAGAATTGGCGAAAAAATTCCTGTATTAATTTCAGGAACAGATTTTTGTGCTATCTTTGCGCCACATTTTCAAAAAATAATTTAAGAATTATGCCAGTAAAAATGAGATTAGCGCGGCACGGCCGCAAACGTTATGCTTACTACCACATTGTGGTAGCAGATAGCAGGGCGCCACGAGATGGCAGGTATATTGAAAGGATTGGCTCTTATAATCCCAACACTAATCCTGCTACTATAGATCTCGATTTTGATAAAGCTTTTGACTGGCTTACAAAAGGCGCACAACCTACCGACACCGTACGGGCAATTTTGTCGTACAAAGGTGTACTCTACAAAAAACACCTGATGGGAGGTGTTAAAAAAGGAGCTTTTGATGAAGCTGAAGCTGAAAAACGTTTGGAAAAATGGATGGCTGAAAAAGATGCAAAAATCCAGGCTAAAGTAGATCGCCTGGCTGGTGATGCTGATGCAGCTGTTAAAAAACAATTGGAAGCTGAGGCCAAAATCAACGAAGAAAGAGCGGCAGCTATTGCTGCAAAAAATGCTGAATTAGCTGCTGAGGCAGAAGCAGAAGCAACAGAAGAAGCTGCCGATGAGGCTGCCGAAACTGAAGCTACTACAGATGAAGAAGAAGCTCCGAAAGAATAGGGCGCTGAATCTGGAAAAAGACAACATCTGAACATAAAGAACCACCGGTCCGAAAGGCTGGTGGTTTTTTTATAAATTGTTTTCTCCCTTATGCTGACTTCAAAACCCAATATATTAATACTGAGCCTGTTTAAAGATAGAGTGGAATAAAAGGCTCAGGGACAGGTTCAGCAGACATTTTCAAATCTCACAAGTCGATAAATTTTTCTCTATTTTTACAACATGGAAACGATACCAAAAACAGACTGCACAAAAATTGGCTTTTTTCGGAAGACACACGGAGTTCATGGAGAATTGGTTCTGGAATACGAACCTGAATTTGAATTTTCGGTGGAAGAAGCGACCCGTTTTTTTGTTGAACTGGAAGGCCTTCTCGTTCCTTTTTTTGTTTCTGAGAATGGCTTTCGTTTTAAATCCTCAAAATCAGCCATTCTAAAATTCGACTGGGTTAACACCGAAGACTATGCCCGCCGTTTGGTCGGCAGTTCGGTCTGGCTTTTTAATCATGAAATTATTTTACAAGAGGAAGAAATGACAGTTTCCATGTTTGTTGATTTTGTACTGGAAGATGAAAAGCTGGGAGAAATTGGCAAAATCACCAGTGTTGAAGATTTCTCGGGAAATCTGGTTTTAAATGTTGATTATAACGGGAGCGAAGTTCTGGTTCCGTTTAATGAGGATTTCCTGATTTTAGTTGATGAGGAGCAAAAAATCCTGAAACTAAATCTTCCCGAAGGACTGATTGATCTTTAATTCAGTTTCGAAAGCCGTAATTTTATCTCTCCATGTTTGTGGTATAATCTCCGAAATCCTGTTTTTCATATCAAAGCAAACCATTATTGTTTTGCTAATGGCCACCGGTTCAGGCTGGTTATTTTTATAAACCTGCTGTGTCATTTCCAGGCTTTTCTCACCAAGCGAAGCAACATGCGAAACCACCTCTATTTTATCTTCCAGAAAGGTTGATTGCAAATAGTCTGTTTTCACAGAAGCGATTATCAGTCCTTTATGTGTCCAGTTAATTAACTCACCTAAAACCTCTTCAAAATATTTAATGCGCCCCAAATCAAAAAACTCCTGATATTTGGCATTATATACATGCCCCATTAAATCAATATCGTTAAAGCGTATTTGAACAGGAATGCGGTGTTCTGTTTTCATAAAAAATTATTTTTGCAGCTCAAAGTTGCATAATTTTTTTGTCCAACGTGCAACTTTACAAAAGTTCGCACGTCAATACTAAATATTGATAATATTCAAAAACAAAATAAATATGAAAACAAAAGTTTTTATTCTAACATTTCTTTTTATTGCTACGTTGGTTAGCAAATCCGTTTTTGCTGAAGGTGAAGAACGGGACGTACCTTCTTTTTCTGAGATTTCGTTACGTATACCCGGCAAACTGCATCTGGAACAAGGAAGTAAACAAAGTGTGGAAATTGTAGCCAAATCATCAACTTTGGAAGAAATTATTACTGAGGTTAAAGACAGGCAGTTAACAATTCGCTTTAAAAACAAAAACTATTTGTTTAAATCATTCAATCCGGGCAAAATTGACATTTATGTCACAGTTCCTGAAATTGACGGACTTGCAGTTTCCGGTTCAGGCGATATCGTAGCAGAAGACGATATTAAAACACGGATTTTGGATCTAGCTGTAAGCGGAAGTGGCGACATTAACCTGGTTGAACTGGATGCCGAACGAGTAAAAGCTTCGATTTCCGGATCTGGTAATATTATTATTGGCGGCGGCGGGGTAGCCGATGATTTTTCAGCTTCTATTTCAGGCTCGGGTGATGTAAAAGCCGAAGATTTTGAAGCCAAAGATGTTGTTGTTCATATTGCCGGTTCTGGTAGTTGTTCCATAACTTCAAATAGTTCGCTAAAAGCAAGAGTTGCAGGTTCAGGAAATGTATATTATCATGGAAACCCCAGCATTGATTCTTCTGTTGCCGGTTCTGGTCGGATTAAAAAGATGTAAAATTACAAATGTTTAATATTGTAAAACCACTTCAATTTTGCAGTGGTTTTTTTATGATTTATTTTCTGGACAAATTCCATTTTACAGGCCAACTATATTTATTTTTGACAGCTATTTAATTAAATTTATACAATTTTTCTATTATTTGTCATTGATTCTTACTTTCTAAAGGCCAATCTTTATACTTTTTATTAGTTTTATATGAGATCCATAAAATGAAACCGGGGGGTATTTTATGAGATTTTAAAAGCTACCAACTAAAATTAGGCCATTACAAAAAGTTGTAGTTTGTATTTAAACCTATTGTTTTGAATATTCAATAGTACTTAACCTATATCATCAAAATGAAAAAACAGATCTGTTTAATTGTAACCATTGCATTTTGTACATTAACCCATGCACAAAGTCTGTCTCCCGTTTTAGGAGTTGGCGATGATCGCCCGGAAGTGTATGCCTTTACAAATGCAACGGTAGTAGTTGATTACCAAACTCAAATAAAAGAAGGAGTGATGGTAATCCAAAAAGGAAAAATTACCGGTGTCGGGAAGAATATTACAATTCCTGACGATGCGGTAATTATCGACCTCAAAGGAAAACATATTTATCCTTCCTTTATCGATTTATTTACGGAGTATGGAATTAATAAAAAAAGTCCAACGACGGCTTCTCCACGATCTTATTTTTCCAGGCAGCAGGTTTTCGATTCTAAAATTGACGGGCCATTTTACTGGAACGATGCAATTAAGCCCTATAAAAATGTGGTTGAAGATTTCCATGTAAACACAAAAGATGCTGAAGATTTTCGGAAAGCAGGTTTTGGCGCTGTAATTACACAAAAGAATGACGGAATTATGAGCGGTGTTTCAGCATTGGTAGCATTGGCCGATGAAGACGAGGAACAAGCTATTATAAAAGGGAAAGCAGCCTGTGGTTATTCGTTTAATAAAGGTTCTTCTGAAATGAATTATCCAAGTTCATTAATGGGAGCGTTTGCTTTAATTCGCCAAACATTGTACGATGCAGACTGGTACGCATCAAATCCTGAAAAAGCGGTTTATGATGCTTCTCTGGAAGCGGTGAACGAGAATAAAAATTTACCTTCTGTTTTTCAAACCAGAGATAAAATTAATTTGCTGGATGTAGCCCGCTTAGGTGAAGAATTCAGCATCCCTTTTATTATGAAAGGAAATGGTGATGAATATCAACTAATTGATGAAGTTGCTTCTACCGGAGCGCCGGTAATTCTTCCTTTGAATTTTCCGGGAGCGCCCGAAGCAGACGATCCGTATAAAGCAATTCTCATTCCATTTGAAGATTTAAAACATTGGGAACTGGCACCATACAACCCTGCCAGAGTAGCAGAAAAAGATATTGATTTTACGTTTACCTCCGATGGGTTAAAAGATAAAAAACAATTCCGGACTAACTTGTTAAAAGCAATTAAATGTGGCCTTTCAAAAGAGGATGCTCTAAAAGCGCTTACCGAAACACCTGCCAAACTTATTAATTGTGAAAACATACTTGGTTCCCTTGAGAGCGGAAAACTTGCAAACTTTCTGATAACTTCTGAAGAAATTTTTGATCCGGAATGTGTGATTTACGAAAACTGGGTACAGGGGAAAAAATATATAATTAACAATAGTAAACTTCCCGATTTAAAAGGAGAATATACTCTCGATTTAAGCAACAGGGAAGATTTTAAAATTGTTATTGAAGGAGATCCCGGATCATATTCGTTAAAAGTAAAAACCGACAGCGATAAAACCGAGTCAGGAAAAATAACAGTATCAGAAAGTTTGATTTCTATTTCGTTTCCAACAAATAAAAAGTGGATACGTCTTTCCGGTTGGATAGAAAACGGTACAATAGCAGGAACAGGTGTTTTTCCGGACGGAAAGAGTGTTGCCTGGGAAATGACCCTCGAAAAAGCCGGAAAAGAAAAAGAAAGTAAAAAGAAAGACGAAAAATTATCGGCCCCAGGAAAAGTAATTTATCCGTTTGTTGCGTATGGAAATTCCGAAAAACCACAATACAAAGACTTCATCATAAAAAATGCTACGGTTTGGACCCTGGAAGATGAAGAAATCCTTGAAAATGCAGATGTTTTTGTAAAAGATGGCAAAATTGCGCAGGTAGGTAAAAATCTGAAAGCGGCAAATGTGTGGGAAATTGACGGTACGGGGATGCATGTTACCCCGGGAATTGTTGATGAACATTCGCACATGGCCTTAAGCAGCGTAAATGAAGGTTCACATGCCATAACATCAGAAGTTCGGATGCGCGATGTTTTAAACCCGGAAGATATTACTATTTACCGCCAGTTGGCCGGAGGTGTAACTTGTTCGCACCTTTTGCACGGATCTGCAAACCCAATTGGAGGACAGTCAATTATAATCAAACTGCGCTGGGGTGTCAGCCCGGAAGAAATGGTTGTGAAAAACCAGGTGGGATTTTTAAAACACGCATTGGGCGAGAATGTAAAACAGTCGCGTATGCCCACCAGCCAGCGTTTTCCGCAAACAAGAATGGGAGTAGAACAATCGATTCGCGATGTGTACGCCAGGGCAAAAGAATATCAGCAAAAATGGGATACATATAATGCTCTTTCTGATACTGAAAAAATAAAAACACCGGCACCAAGAAAAATCCTTCAGCTAGATGCTATTGTTGAAGAATTCAATGAAAAAAGGTATATGGCTTGCCATACTTATGTTCAGAGTGAAACCAATATGATTATGAAACTGGCAAAGGATTTTGGCATAAAACCACACACTTTAATTCATAATACAGAAGGATATAAAGTGGCTGATAAAATGGTAGAAGCCGGCGCTGCAGGAAGTGTTTTCTCTGATTGGTGGAATTACAAGTACGAAGTTATCGATGCCATTACTTATAACGCAGCCTTAGAATCAAAGGAAGGAGTTTTGGTTTGTGTAAATTCTGACGATGCAGAAATGGGAAGACGGCTGAACCAGGAAGCCGGTAAAATTGTAAAATACGGTGGACTACCTGAAATTGAAGCACTTAAATTAGTTACATTAAATCCTGCAAAAATCCTTCATTTGGATGACAGAATGGGAAGTATTAAAGTCGGGAAAGATGCTGATTTGGTATTGTGGACCGAACATCCGCTCTCTATTTACGCAGTGCCTTCCAAAACATTTGTTGACGGAACTGTTTATTTCGACAAAGAAAAAGACAAGGAAATGTATAATTCTATCCAGCAAGAACGCTCGCGCATAATCAATAAAATTCTTGCCGAGGGTGGTGGAAACAAAGGTGGAGTTGGTGAAGGCCGTCCGGGAATAAAGGTAAACGACCAATTTATTTGGGACGATGAAGATATTACAGATTACACCATTGATGAATAACCTAATTTATGCTATTATGAAAACGACATTTAAAAATTTACTATACACATTACTGCTACTGGGTTTGGGTTATTCTGGTTTTGCCCAGGTTCCGGCGCCCGCTATGGCACAAGAACAGGGAGTTGTTCTGCTTGGAGCAACAGCTCATTTGGGAACAGGCGAAGTAATTGAGAATTCGGCAATTGCTTTTGAAAATGGCAAAATAACTTTTGTTGGAAAAGCAGATGCAGTAGAAAATCAATTTTCTGATTATAAAAAAATTGAAGTTTCAGGGAAAGAGGTTTACCCGGGATTGATTATTATGCAGTCGCAGTTAGGTTTAACTGAAATTGAAGGCGTTCGTGCAACATTGGATAATGAAGAGACCGGTGAGTTGAACCCAAGTGTCCGTTCTTGTGTCGCATACAATACCGATTCTGAAATTATTCCGGTAACACGGGCAAACGGTGTTTTGCTGGCTCAGGTAATTCCACAGGGTGGAACAATTTGCGGCCTTTCATCGGTGATGAACCTCGATGCCTGGAATTATGAAGATGCCCTTTACAAGATGGATGAGGGGATGTGGTTAAACTGGCCATCTTATTACTCACGGAGGGGATATGGGAACAACAGTACTTTACAGGAAAATAAATCATATCCTAGTGAGGTGAAAAAATTGGAAAAAATTTTTACAGATGCAAAAGTGTATAAAGGAACTCCAACAAATTCAAAACTGGCAGCGATGCAAGGGCTCTTTAATGGCTCAACTATTTTGTATATACAGGCTGATTATGTAAAAACTATTATTGAAAGCATCAGCTTTGCGAAAAGAATGGGTGTCAAAAAAATTGTTCTGGCTGGTGCCGACGAAGATGCATTGATGGTAAAAGATTTTCTAAAGGAAAATGAAATTCCGGTAATTGTTGCCCAGGTTCATCGTTTACCAAAACGGAAAGATTCATATACAAAAGCTCCATATGAAATGGCAGTAAAATTTAAGGAAGCCGGCATTCTGGCTGCACTAACTTACAACAATGTAACCAACAGTGCGAATTTGCCATTTGTTGCCGGAACAGGTGCAGCTTATGGTTTGACAAAAGAAGAGGCGTTACAAACTATAACTTACAATCCTGCAAAAATACTCGGAATTGAGGACCAGGCCGGAACACTCGAAATAGGGAAAGATGCACATATCGTGGTTTCAGAAGGCGATTTACTTGATATGAGAACGAACAAAGTCATACTTGCCTATATCAGTGGCAGGGAAATTAATCTTGATAACCGTCATAAAAAATTATACCGCAAGTTTGCTACAAAATACGGTCAGGAAATTGTAGAATGAACAGAGGTTTATCTATTAAAGAAAACAAAAAGGCAGTCTGGTTAAGGCGGCCTTTTACTTTCTTATAATATCAATTCTGCCACCAGAGCCGAGTTTAATAATGCTGGAAGGTTGTGACGGCGTAACATCATCCTGACGATATTCAACAATATAATCTACCTGGTTTTTTATCTCGTCTGAAATTTCATCAAAAAAAGCCGGAGATTTTTCGCCACTTATATTTGCCGAAGTTGAAACTAAAGGGCGACGAAAACGCTGCAAAAGTTGAGACGTAAACTGTTCCTTTGTAAAACGGATTCCAATGCTTCCGTCTTCAGCAATTAAGTTAGGCGCTAAATTCTTTGCATTTGGGTAAATCACTGTTAATGGAGTTGTGGATATTTCAACCAAATCCCAGGCAATTTCCGGAACATCGTCAACATAACGGTCAAGCAAAGCCGGATTTTCCATCAAAACCAGCATACTTTTTGAATCTTCACGTTTCTTTATATGGTAGATTCTTTTCACTGCCTCGATGTTTGTTGCATCGCAGCCAATACCCCAAATGGTATCGGTAGGATATAAAATCACTCCTCCGTTTTTTAAAATTTCGAGTGCTTTTCTTATGTCGTCATGCATAATTTTACGATAAAATTTGGGAGTACAAAGAAATCATTTTTTCCGAGAAACCTGCCGGATGAAAATCTTTGGCTCTCTCTCTGCCTCTCTGAATATATTTTTCTCTTTCTTTTTTATCCTCCGTTAGTTTTTTTATGGCTGCTCCAATTTCTTCAAAATTCTGAGGATTGCACAGAATTGCTGCATCACTTGCTGTTTCCGCCAAACACGAAATATTCGATGTAATAACCGGGCATCCGCTGGCCATTGATTCAATTATTGGCAATCCAAATCCTTCAAATAAAGAGATATAAACAGACAATATTGCCGACTGGTATAAGCCAGTCAAATCTGTCCTGGGGATGTTACTTAAAAATTTAACCTGATTATCCAGATTATTTTCGGAAATAAATTTTAGAAGTTCTTCGCTGTAGCTGGTCAGATTTCCTACAAAAACAACAGCAGTTTTAATATTGGCTGCATGTACTGCCTTCAAAAGTGACAATTGATTTTTCCGTTGTTCGATTGTCCCTACTGAAAGGATGAATTCCTCTGGCATTTCATATTTTTTCAGTAATTTTTCGGTGTTTTGAATCTCGAAAAACAAGGGCGGGACGGATTGATGAATTACCTCAATCTTTTCGGGTTCTGTATTAAAAAAAGTAACAATATCTTCTTTGGTCCGATGACTTATCGCATGTATTTTTGTGGCGGCTCCACAAGCGTACTTCACTTTTTGGTAGTAAATATTTCTATCAATGGTTTTATAAAACTCGGGAAACCACATAAAAATCAGATCATGAATAGTTACCACCGACGGCACATTTGTTTTATGAATTCCGGCAGGAAGTTCATTACTTAATCCATGGAAAATATCCAGTTCTTTATTTTTTAACTGTCGGCTAACAGAGAAACTCCGCCACAACGATTTAAAAATTTTCGACATTGGACTGTCGGGCGAAATTACATCAAACTCTTTGTATTGCGGAAATAACTCCTTGTTTATCTCTGGTGTAAATAAAACATAATGATTGTCGGGGAAATACTGATGCAAGGCCTTCAGCGTATTCCGGCTGAAGTTTCCTAATCCGGAGGAATTCAGAAAAGCTCGTTTTGCATCAAATCCAATTTTCATTTTATCACAAATTAATAATTACAATACGAAAAAGGCCGGAAATTAGTTCCCGGCCCAAGATAAATATTTTGTAAAATACTTTATACTGAAAAGTCTTTTAATCCATCAAAATCAAGAGTAGCAAAATAATCTTCAACGGTTTCAGCTCTTCTTATTTGAGTAACTTCACCATTTCCCCGCAGCAAAAGTTCTGCCGATTTTAATTTCCCGTTGTAATTAAATCCCATTGCGTGCCCATGTGCCCCGGTGTCATGAATTACAAGAATATCCTCAGGAGCAAGTTCTGGTAACATTCTGTCTATTGCGAATTTATCGTTGTTTTCACACAACGAACCTGTAACATCGTATTTCTCAGTATGTGGTTGACTATCTTTTCCCATTACGGTAATATGGTGGTATGCTCCGTACATTGCCGGACGCATAAGGTTTACCATACACGCATCCATCCCCGCAAACTGTTTATAGGTTTTTTTGATGTGACGAACTTTTGTAACCAGGTATCCGTAAGGCCCGGTAATAGCACGACCCGATTCAAAAAGAAGTTTTAACGGAGCTAACCCGTTTCCAACAATCATTTTGTTGTACAATTTCTGAATTCCAGCACTTACATATTCCAAATCAACCGGGTTTTCCTCTGGTCTGTAAGGAATTCCTATTCCTCCACCTAGGTTGGCAAATTCAATTTTCACACCCGTTTTTTCTGAAATCTCGACAATCAGTTTAAACAGAATTTCAGCTGTTTCAATAAAATAGTCAGGGTCTAGTTCGTTGGAAGCCACCATCGTATGAATTCCAAAATGTTTTACTCCTTTCGATTTTAGAATCTTATATCCCTCAATAATCTGGTTGTGTGTAAACCCGTATTTGGCTTCCGCCGGATGACCGATGATCAGGTTTCCCTGTTTTAAATCGCCGGGATTATAACGCATGCTCATTGTTTCAGGCAACCCAACATGTTTCTCAACAAAATCGATATGAGAAATATCGTCGAGATTAATGATTGCCCCCAAATCTTTTGCCAGTTGAAATTCGTAGGCCGGAGTATCGTTTGATGTAAGAATAATTTCTTCTCCACGCATCCCAACCCGCTTTGCAAGCTCCAACTCGGCAATTGAGCTGCAGTCGATACCAAATCCTTCTTCACGTAGAATTTTCATCAAATAAGGATTCGGAGTGGCCTTTATGGCAAAATATTCTTTAAATCCTTCGTTCCATGAAAATGCCTTAAAAAAATTACGGGCATTTTCACGAATGGCTTTTTCGTCGTAAATATGAAATGGTGTTGGATATGTCTCAATAATTTTTTCTATCTGCTCTTTAGAAAGCGGTAGCTTTTTTTCTGCCATGATTATTCTGCGATTTTTTTAGAAACACAAAGGTACAATTTATCCTACAACTGTTAGAATAATTCTAAATAAAGGGTATTCAGAATAGAATAAATTTAACTTCCAGGAAATTTATAAACCAGATATAAGCTCGTTACTTAAGAATCCCGATGCTATTTCCCTCACTTCGCCAGTCATTTTTAAATTCCACATATCGTCGATTTCAATTTTGAGTTCGCCTCCGGGCATTCTAATTGTAAGATTTCGCTCAGTTAACCCTTTTCTTGCAACAATAGAGGCTACAGCACACGATGAGCTTCCGGATGCAAGTGTCCATCCGGCACCGCGTTCCCAAATTAATATTTCAACCAGAGTTGGCGAGATTACTTTGGCAAACTGAACGTTTATCCGGTTGGGAAACATCTGGTGATGCTCGATCTGAGAGCCAAATTCTTTGATTTCTTTTTCATCCAGCTCCTCTTTCAGAACCACACAATGTGGATTTCCAACTGAAACACAGTTAATTTGATAATCTTTATATTCAAGGTTCAGCGTTTCATCCAAACACTCCTCTTTTTCGCATTTTACCGGAATTTCGTCTGATTTGAAAATCGCTTTTCCCATATCCACTTTTATGGTTTGTGCTTTTCCATTTTCCTCTTCAATAATTTCGGCACGAACCAATCCCCCCGGAGTTTCTATGGTAAAAATTTTATCCCGCGAGAATTTATGATCGTAAAGGTATTTGGCAAAAATGCGAAGTCCGTTTCCGCTTTTTTCTGCTTCCGAACCGTCAGGGTTTAAAATGCGTAACCCAAAGTTAGCTTTATAACTCGGAACCTTCAGTAAAATACCATCCGAACCAATTCCGTAATGAACATCGCATATTTTTCTGATGGCTTTTTCGGTTAATTCAAACCCAATCTCATACTGATTTAAAACTATATAATCATTTCCCAAACCATGGGACTTTACAAAGAAATTTTGCATGACTTAAAAAATTTAAACTGCAAATGTATTAAACAAGGATGAAATTTTGTGCTGTATTTAGTGCAATTATTTCTGTGAAATAATTATTCTTAAATTTGTTGTCCTTTTAGCTCGAATCATAATTAAACAAAATAAAATATGGCAATTATTAACGAAAACTACCTTAAACTACAGGCAGGTTATTTATTCCCGGAAATTGGAAGGCGAGTGAACGAATTTATTGAAGCCAACCCAGATAAAAAAGTCATTAAAATGGGCATTGGAGATGTTACCCAGCCGCTGGTTCCAACAGTTGTTAATGCTTTTCACGAAGGCGTGGAAGAAATGGCAAAAGCCGAAACTTTTAAAGGTTACGGACCGGAACAGGGATATGCTTTTTTACGTGAAGCGGTAGCAAAAAATGCCTATCAGGCAAGAGGCGTAGATATTTCTGCTGACGATATTTTTATTTCTGATGGTTCGAAATGCGATACTGGCAATATTCAGGAAATTTTCGGAAACGAAAATAAAATTGCAATTTGTGACCCTGTTTACCCGGTTTATGCTGATACAACTGTGATGTCGGGGAAAACAGGTGTTTGTCAGCCAAACGGCTATTACGACGGAATAATTTATATGCCTTGTACTAAAGAAAACGGTTTTATTCCGGACCTTCCAAAAGAAACTCCTGATTTGATTTTCCTGTGTTACCCGAATAATCCGACAGGGACAGTAGCTTCAAAACAGGAGTTAAAAAAATGGGTTGATTTTGCCATTGCAAACAAAAGCATCATTTTGTATGATGCAGCTTACGAAGCATTTATTCAGGATGATGAAATCCCACATTCTATTTATGAAATTGAAGGCGCAAAAAATGTTGCAATTGAATTTCGGAGCTTCTCTAAAACCGCTGGCTTTACCGGCACACGTTGCGCATTTACTGTAATTCCCAAAGAGCTGGTTGCTTACGATTCAGAGGGGAATGCTCACCCGGTAAAACCATTATGGAACCGTCGTCATTCCACAAAATTTAACGGGGTTTCTTATCCGGTACAAAAAGCTGCAGCAGCCATTTTTACAGAAGAAGGGAAAAAGGAAGTTGCAGAAGTAATTGCGTATTACATGGAAAATGCAGGGATTATGAAAGAGAGTTTACAGGCTGTAGGATACGAAGCCTTTGGTGGCGAAAATGCTCCTTACATTTGGGTGAAAACCAAAAACAATATGAAATCATGGGATTTCTTCGATAAGGTGTTAAACGAAGCCAATGTTGTTGGAACTCCGGGGTCAGGATTCGGACCATCGGGCGAAGGTTACTTCCGTTTTTCTGCTTTTGCCGATCGGCCAAATGTTCTGGAAGCAATGGAAAGAATAAAAAATCTGAGCTAAAATTATTTCAAGATCGATAAAACGAAAAGAGCCGCCTCATTTCAGAGACGGCTCTTTTATTTTGTTTAATTTAATATTGGTAAAATAATTTTTGATGCGTTTTGCGTGTCATGATAAATTTTGATATCACTTTTTACAAAATCTGATTCGTTACAATGGTAGATATCTATAAACTGCTGCGGATTACGGTCAACCAATGGAAACCAACTGCTCTGGATTTGCACCATAACCCGGTGACCTTTTTTGAAACAATGCGCAATTGGAGGTAATTCAAATTTTACTTCTTCTACTTTTCCAGGTGTAAAAGCTGTTGGTTTCTCGAAACTATTTCTAAATCGACCCCGGAAAACTTCGCCACGTACCAACATTTGGTATCCTCCCATTGGATAAGTATTCCCTGTCAGATTTTTTTCTTCAGGGTAGCTAAAATCATCCGGGAACACATCAATTATTTTTACTACAAAATCAGCATCGGTAGTTGAAATGCTGGTCAGGATATCAGCAATAACACTTCCTGTAACAGTTATATCTTCTGTTAAAGTATCCGTTTGAAAAACGAGAACATCAGGACGACGGGCAGCAAAACGCTGGTCGTTCGACATATATTCACGTGTTCTGTTTAAATGAATATGTTCTTCATAAGGAACAGGTTTTGCCGGATCGCTTACATATTCTGTAAAGTTGTTTGTTCCGACAGGTTTTGTTTGAGATAATTTTCCATTTGCCTGAAAATACATGGATTTATCTACCTTTCCCACAGGAGGCCATTGTTCAAATTTCTTCCATTCATCGGCTCCGGTAATATAAACGTTAGCTTCAGCAATTTTCGAAACATCACCTTTCCCTTTTAGAAAGTAATTAAAAAATGGAATTTCAAGCTGTTGCTGATAATATTCGCTTGTATTTGTACCAAATTCTATATTTCCATGATTTATTCCTTTTCCACTCGACCACTGTCCGTGAGACCAGGGACCTTCAACAATTTTATTAAATGATTTTCCGGGATTATTTCTTTCAGCAGCCAAATAACCATTCCACGCCCCCCAGCAATCTTCTGCATCAAATAAACCCCCGACCCAAAGCATGGCCGGTTTCAAATCTTTTGTTGCATTGCGGGCATCGCGTGCCTGCCACCATTCATCGTAATTTGGGTGTTCCATAATTTCACTCCAGAAAGCAATGGTATCGCCAGTCATGGCAGTAAGATTTTTTAAACTTCCAGCGTCAAGATAAAATTTATAATTGTCTTTTACAGGGAATCCTACAGACTTTGTCCCCTCTGTTGTTGGTTTAGGGCGCGGGGCTCCAAACCCCCAGCCAACTCCGGTATAAAATGAAAATGCATCCATTTGAAAAAATGCTCCATTATGATGAAAATCATCTCCAATAAACCAGTTTGTTACAGGTGCTTGCGGACTCACTGCTTTTATTGCAGGATGATTACTTGCTGCAGCCATTGTGGAATAAAACCCAGGATATGAGGTTCCGAAAACACCAACATTCCCATTGTTATTCTGAATATTTTTTATCAGCCAGTCTACAGTATCATAGGTATCGCTGGCTTCATCAATTTCTTTTCCTTTTTTATTCGGAATAAAAGGTCGTACATCAGCATATTCTCCTTCACTCATCCATTTTCCCCTCACATCCTGAGTTACCATAATGTAACCTTCCTTCAGATATTCCATTTTGTAAGTGCTCCAGAATGCAGAGAATTTATCTTCGCCATACGGACGGCATGAATATGGAGTTCTTGTCATTAAAAAAGGATGCTTTTCTTTGATGTCCTTCGGAATATAAATGGAAGTAAACAGTCGGGCACCATCACGCATTGTAATGTAAACTTCCTTTTTTGTGTAGTTGTTTCGAACCCAGGTTGAATCTTTGTTTTCGGCGTTTGCCACAAATGTTGAAACAATAAATAACAGAAAGAGAATACGTTTCATTATTTTTTATTTTTGAATGATTTGGAAAAAACGGAATGGTTACAGAATGTGTAACATTTCCAGAGTTTAAATTAGAAAATAATAACAATGCAAGATATGATTTAGATTCGTTTCTGTAAAAAATTAAGAATAAAGTTTTTTTTAAAAAAAAGTCCGGAGGGTACCCCCGGACCGGACTTTTACTATATAATAATAAATGGTTTTAGTTATTTTCGCTACTATAAATTTTCTGCCGTACTTTGCTTCCCGGATATACTTTTAACGCTTCCTCCAAGATTCGAAGACAAACAGCCAGATCCTGTTTCTTCAGAACATAAGCAATTCGCACCTCATCCATACCCTGATTTTGGCCGGTATAGAATCCGGATGCAGGAGCCATCATAAGAGTTTGTCCTTCATACTCAAAATCGGAAAGCAACCATGCACAAAATTTGTCGGAGTTGTCTACCGGAAGTCGGGCTACCGTATAAAATGCCCCCATTGGAATAGGGGAATAAACTCCTTCAATCCGGTTTAGACCGTCAATAAGGAATTTTCTGCGGTTTACATATTCATTGTAATTATTGAGCATATACTCCGGATCAGCATCCAACGACGCTTCTGCTGCGATTTGACCAATAAGGGGCGGACTTAAACGTGCCTGGCAGAATTTCATTACATTCTTCTTAACGGCTTCATTTTTTGTAATTAAAGCTCCGATTCGCAAACCGCATTCACTGTAACGTTTTGATACCGAATCAACCAATACAACGTTTTGCTCAATTCCTTCTAAATGAAAAGCTGAAATGTACGGGGCTCCCGTATAACAAAATTCGCGGTAAACTTCGTCTGAGAAAAGATATAAGTCGTACTTTTTAACCAGATCACGAATTTTATTCATTTCTTCGCGAGTATACAAATAACCGGTTGGGTTATTCGGATTACAAATCATGATTCCCTTTGTTTTCGGGGTAATCAATTTTTCAAATTCTTCAACCGGAGGAAGAGAAAAACCTTCCTCAATTTTTGCTGCGATTGATTTAATAACAGCGCCGGCAACAATTGCAAATGCCTCATAATTGGCGTATGCCGGTTCCGGCACAATAATTTCATCGCCTGGATCAAGGCAACTCATAAAAGCAAAGGTAACCGCCTCGCTTCCACCGGAAGTTATTATAATATCGTTAGCTGTAACATTAATATCAAACCTGCTGTAGTAATCAACCAGTTTTTTTCTAAACGACAGAATCCCTTCGCTTGGTGTATATTCCAGAATGGTTCTGTCAATATTTTTAATTGCCGCAAGCGCTTCTGGAGGAGTTGGCAAATCGGGTTGCCCGATGTTTAAATGATACACCTTTATCCCTCTCGCTTTGGCCTTTTCGGCCAGTGGGCCCAACTTACGAATTGGCGAATCGGGCATTATCTTTCCCCTTTCTGAAACTGTCGGCATGTTATATTAAAATAATTTAAAAAGTTAGCAAATATACGAGTATCAAATTGAAATCAATGCTCTATCGAAAATTTCATTTTGGAATCTTATTAAAAAATTAACTTCCAAATTATTAAGATTATGAAAAACTCTTTTATATATGTTGCAAATCATTAATTTTTATCATGTTTTAGTACGGCCTTCCTGTCTATTTTTGAATTTCAAAATACATTTAATATTTATAGAAATGATAATTGGAGTACCAAAGGAAATTAAGAATAACGAAAATCGCATTGCGTTAACACCGGCAGGTGCCGCCGAATTAGTTAAACACGGTCATGAAGTTTATGTTCAGGCCGGCGGTGGAGATGGAAGCGGTTTTCATGATGAAGATTACATTGCAGCAGGTGCTATCATCCTTCCTACAATCGAAGATGTTTACGGGGTTGCCGAAATGATAATCAAAGTGAAAGAGCCAATTGAGTCAGAATACAAACTGATAAAAAAAGGACAGATCTTATATACTTATTTCCATTTTGCTTCTTCGGAAGGATTAACTAATGCCATGATTAAGAATGAATCCATTTGTCTGGCATATGAAACCGTTGAACTGGACGACCGTTCGTTGCCTCTGCTCGTTCCAATGAGTGAGGTAGCCGGAAGGATGTCAGTTCAGGAAGGTGCAAAGTATCTGGAAAAAACATATGGAGGTTATGGTGTGTTACTGGGAGGTGTACCTGGTGTGTTACCGGCAAAAGTTCTGATTATTGGAGGAGGAGTAGTTGGTGCGGAAGCAGCTAAAATGGCTGCCGGTCTTGGTGCCGACGTAACTATTATGGACGTTTCGTTAAAACGCCTTCGTTACCTTGATGATATTATGCCAGCCAATGTAAAAACTATGATGAGTAACCAATTCAACGTTCGTGAAATGGTAAAAACTCATGATGTGATTATTGGTGCCGTTCTAATTCCCGGGGCTAAAGCTCCGCATTTGGTAACCCGCGACATGTTAAAAACGATGCGTCCGGGGACCGTTTTGGTTGACGTGGCTGTTGATCAAGGAGGATGTTTTGAAACAACAGTAGCTACGACACATACTGAACCTACATTTACAATTGATGGCGTGATTCATTATTGTGTGGCTAATATGCCTGGTGCAGTTCCACGTACTTCAACAATTGCATTAACAAATGCAACGTTACCTTACGCTATCCAAATTGCAAACAAAGGTTGGAAACAAGCTTGCATCGACAGTGTTCCTTTGCGGAAAGGGTTGAATGTTGTTGAAGGAAAAGTAGTTTATGAAGGTGTTGCAGAAGCATTTAACCTGCCTCTAGAAAAAGTGGAAAGTGTGCTTTAGAACCAGATTATAATCGTAAATTTAGAAAGCCTTCCGTTATTATTTAACGGCGGGCTTTTTTATTATCGTCTCTCACTGTTGTCTGAAGAACAGGCTGTTTTTTATATAATTGAAAAATAAAAAAAGTGAATCCAAATTGGATCCACTCCCCTTCTTTCCCTATTAATCTAAAAATTAGTCTATTGCAATTTCGTATTCGTAAGTATTATTAGTACCGGCCAAAATAGCATCGTAACTTCCGCTCTCTATTTTTGAAAAATCAAGACCATAAGTAATAGCAAAATCCGATTTCAAGTCTCTTTCCATAACCAACTCATTTGTAGAATTATCATATAAATAGAACTTTATCTTATCTTTTGCATAGTTTAAATACGACAGTCTGAATTCATTGTCTTGAAAAATAAAGAATGGGTGTACATCTTTTCTCTCAGCAACAACTTTTACTTTTCCATGACTAACATCCAGCGTATTGGTTTCCATTTCCTTATCGAGTTTTACCGTAAATGTATAATGTCCATCATTTAACATTGAAAAATCAAACACCTTAATGTAATTTGTTAATGGTGTTTTTGTTTCTTTATAAAAAATTACATCTCCCAATTCATTTTTAACTTCAATTTCAAAATGGCTTTGAGAAGCATTTGTAACATTTACCACCGCCTTTTCACTTTCTCCGGGAATAATACTTAATTTCAAATTTCCGGTTGCCATAACAGTACTCGAGAATACAACAATTACCACTGCTACGAAACTTGTTTTTAATTTTTTCATGTCCTTAATTTTTAATTGTTTTCTAATCTTCTTTCGTTTTATGACCCAAAAACGTTTAAAGAGTTTAATAAATAAAAGGCAAAAAAATCCTAAATACACATAACAAACTAATAATGAGACAAAAACAATCGTGTTAATAAGTTGTTAATGATTACAAATAAAAAATCAGCACAACCATATAGACATAGAAAGCCCTACTTTTATTTCTTATTTCCAAAAAAAGGAGATGAAATATTTATAAATGTTTTTTCATCAGAGATTAATTCAATTGTTCTAAAACGGTAAAAATTTCTTTATTCCCGGCGCGGTCACCATGCGAGGAACTTATTTTTTCAAAAATAATTTCACCATTTTTATCGATTACAAAAGCAGATGGATATGCCGTTTCGTTTGGTGCATTCCAGCGTAATCCATATTTGTTTATTATTGAATAATCCGGATCAAGAATAAAGTAAAAATTAGACGGAAATTTAAAATCTTCACGGAATTCATTAGCATGTTCAACCAATTCTTCCGATGGGCCCGGATAGACCATTAAAACTGCTGCACCCAGGTTTTGAAATTCATCAGCATCAGCAATTAACCCGCCAACCTGTCGGGTACAAACGGGGCATTGGTAGCCGGGCCAGCCACGCAACACAATAAGAACTACCGGATTCTTTTTGTATAATTCTCCTATATAAATTTTATTTCCCTCAACAGTTTCTCCAGAAAAAAGAATTACCTGATCTCCAACGCCAACATTGGCTTTGCCTTGTGCCAGACTAAACTCTGAAATCAATACAAATACGATTAGTAGTACCTTTTCCATGGTTGTATATTATTTCCTGAATATTAAAAGAAAACAATTCTACTAGTAGAAAGTTTCTATGTATAATTTTTAATCTTAGAACAGAACATATATCCAGGAAACAATAAACCTGGTTATTTCCTTTTTTGCGATTTTAGGGAATAACTAATTGTTTTTAAATAGATTAATGTAGTATGTGCTTTAATGTTTCGGTAGCGGTTACCTCAAAAAATGCTATACCAAAGAATCACCTTTCTTTATTCTTACATCGGTAACAAACTGTTTGATATGTTGCTCATCTTCCCGCTTACAAATCATAAGAGTATCGTTCGATTCGGCAACAATATATCCGTCGAGGCCTTGCAATACGGCAATTTTTTCTCCGGAAATATTCACAATACAATTTTTGGCATTATACATCAGCACATTATCTCCTTTAATTACATTTCCGTCCGAATCCTTATTCTCATTCTCATATAAGGAGCCCCAGGTTCCTAAATCGCTCCAGTCGAAATCGGCAGTTAAGACATAAACATTTTTAGCTTTTTCCATAATACCATAATCAATGGAAATACCTCTGCACTCGGAATAAATTTTATTTATAAAATGGATCTCATCTTCAGTATTATATAGTTTTATCCCTTTTGCAAAAAGCGTAGAAATGTCGTTTAAGTGAGTTTCAAACGCCGCTACAATTGATGACATCGACCAGATAAAAATCCCGGAATTCCAAAAAAATTCGCCGCTGTCAATAAAAACCTGTGCCATTTCAGCGTCTGGTTTTTCAACAAAAGTCTTTACCTTGTATAAGTTGTCAAGCTGATTAAACTCTTCTTTCCTCTTTACCTGGATATACCCATATCCTGTTTCCGGGCGCGATGGTTTTATCCCAAGCGTAAGAAGCGCATTTTTGCTCTTGGCAAACTCAATTCCTTTTTCAATCTGACGAATAAATTCTTCCTCTTTTAAAATAAGGTGGTCCGACGGTGCAACAACAAAATTTGCATCGGGGTTTTTTGCTTTTATTTTAAAGGAAGCATAAGCAACACAAGGAGCCGTATTTCTTCTTAGTGGTTCTAGTAATACCTGCTCACTCTTAAGTTCAGGAAGTTGTTCCAACACCAAATCCTTATAACTGGCATTGGTTACAACCAAAAAGTTTGCTGCAGGAATAATTTTTGAAAAACGTTGAAAAGTTTGCTGAATAAGGGTTCTCCCAGTTCCGGTAATATCTAAAAATTGTTTTGGTTTGGCCATGCGGCTCAAAGGCCAAAAGCGGCTTCCAATGCCCCCGGCCATTATAATACAATAATTATTGTTCATTTGATTTTTCTAAGCTATCTGCATTTATCTTTTAAATATAGAAATATTACTCCAAAATAGCATTATTATTTGAAGGAAC
Source organism: uncultured Draconibacterium sp. (assembly GCA_963677235.2). Lineage (GTDB taxonomy): Bacteria > Bacteroidota > Bacteroidia > Bacteroidales > Prolixibacteraceae > Draconibacterium. The sequence goes on from CAXXPP010000003.1 coordinate 872,261, forward strand.
TTGAGGCCATTATTGTTTATTACAAAATTTTGATTCAGCTTTTAATATTGTAATTTTAACCAAAATCTTGGCTATGAAATTTTTTTTCAATGTTGGCCGGTACTTTTCAATGCTGAAGCGGGTTTTTGCACGGCCTGAACGGCATAAAATGTATATAAGGCAATTTTTTCGCGAGATTGATAATCTGGGAGTAAATTCGGTAGGAATTGTAATTGTAATTTCCGTTTTTATTGGTGGAATTATGGTCATTCAATTTGCCTACAGCATGTCCAATCCGCTGTATCCCACAGAATTAGTTGGGCTTGGAACCCGCGACACTTTAATTCTTGAATTTTCATCGACCATGCTGGCCTTAATAATGGCCGGAAAAATAGGATCTAATATTACTTCAGAGATTGGAACAATGCGGGTGACCGAACAAATTGACTCATTGGAGATCATGGGAGTTAACTCAGCGAGTTACCTTATTTTGCCAAAAATTTTAGCGGTGGTTCTTATTTTCCCTTTTTTGTTTATTATCAGTGTATTTTTCGGGATGGTTGGCGGTTTGGTTACCGGACCACTGGCAGGAGTTATAACGATGCCTGCATATCTGGATGGAGTGAGGTATCTTTTTCATCCGTATTATGTAACTTTCTCTATTATAAAGTCGCTGTTTTTTGGGTTTCTGGTTGCATCAGTTCCGGCTTATTTTGGATATTATGTTCAGGGAGGCGCTTTTGAAGTTGGGAAGGCCAGTACCCGCGCGGTAGTAAATACCAATATTCTTATTCTTTTATTCGACTTAATTCTAACCCGTTTATTATTAACATGATTGAAGTCAAAAATCTATATAAATCTTTTGACGGGAACGAGGTACTGAAGAACATATCAACCCGTTTTGAACAGGGAAAAACCAACTTGATAATCGGAAGAAGTGGCTCAGGAAAAACTGTTTTGCTAAAATCTATTTTAGGTTTGTTTGAAATTGATAAAGGCGAAATTTGGTACAACGACCGGAATTTTACGGAAATGGGCAACAAAGAAATTAAAATGATGCGGAGGGAAATCGGTATGGTTTTTCAGGGAGGGGCCCTTTTTGATAGCATTTCAGTGGAAGGAAATATTCGTTTCCCTCTGGATATGTTTACACGGATGACTTCGAAAGAAAAAAAAGAAAGAGTAGAATTTTGCCTTGATCATGTGAATATAGAAAAACACGCTTTTCGATTGTTTCCCAGTGAAATAAGTGGCGGAATGCAAAAACGTGTTGCTATTGCACGTGCCATAGCATTAAATCCAAAATATCTTTTTTGCGATGAACCCAACTCGGGCCTCGATCCGGAAACTTCAACCGTGATCGACAAACTGATTCAAAGCCTTACTAAAGAATTTCAGATGACCACCATTATCAATACACATGATATGAACTCGGTTATCGAAATCGGAGAATCTGTACTCTTTATCTCAAAAGGGGAAAAAGAATGGATCGGAACCAGACATGAAATTCTCAACTCGGGCAATAAAAAGCTTAACGACTTTATTTTTGCCAATAAGTTATATGCACAGATGAAAGAAAAATAAACTACAACTGACAACTCTTTCTACTGTAAATTAACTCTTTCTGAAATCAATTAGGAACATTGGTTTAATTTTTTCTAAACACAAACTTCTTATTACTTTTATCTAAAACTCGGATTTCTATTTCAACTTCTAAAGAATGAATTACGAATGTTTGATTTGTCAGGTAAAATCGCTGCCTCAACGTTTAGATAAATTTAAGGTTGCGGATAAGGATCGTGATTTTGCTGTAAGCGAACTGGTAAAAAAAATTGCCAATATAGATTTAGAGAATAGTTATTCACCTGAGATAACAAGAGATATCTTAGCGCGGTTGAAAGATTTTTCATGGGTTGAAGATCCTTACCAAAAAGAAAAAGAAGACAGCAACAGGTATTTGCTGAATAAATATCCCGAATTTCAGGATTTAGTGCGGAAATCGACTGCTCCGTTTCATACAGCATTGCGTTTGGCAATTGCAGGAAACATCATTGACTTTGGCCCAACACATGAATTCGACGTGGATAGAACCATTGAAAAGGTACTGACTTCTGATTTTGCCATTGACCATTCCAATCAATTAAAAACAGCTATTGGAAATGCAAAAACAATACTTTATCTGGCTGATAATTCAGGGGAAATAGTTCTGGACAGGCTTTTTCTGGAAACAATAAATCATCCGAATATTTGGGTTGCATTCAGGGGCAAACCTGTTTTAAACGATGTTACCCAAAAGGAGATTGTTGATGTAGGAATTGATAAAATTGCAAAAGTTATAAGCAATGGCGACGATGCTCCTTCAACTCTTCTCCACAGGGTAAGTAAAGAATTCCTGTCAATTTATAATTCAGCCGATTTAATAATTTCCAAAGGAATGGGAAATTATGAGGGTTTGATGAATGAAACTGACAAACGGTTGTTTTACCTGTTAATGATAAAATGCCAGGTTATTGGCAAAAATATTGGTGCCGAAGTTGGCGACTTTGTGGTAAAACAAAATTCCGTTTAGCTCTTTGCACCTAACGTAATCAGTGGTACTATTATTTCTTCAAGCGAAATTCCTCCATGTTGAAACGTGTCCTTGTAATAATTTGAATAGTAGTTAAAATTATTAGGATAGGCGAAGAAATCTGTCGGTTGTGCGAAAATATAGCTGGTACTAACATTGGGCGCCGGAAGAAACGCCAGTCTCGGATCGCGCACTTCAAAAACCTGTTTTGCTTTGTAATTTAAATTTCTTCCCAGTTTGTAGCGCAGGTTTGTATTGGTTTCCCGTTCACCAATTACTTTTACAGGGTTATCAACCCTAATCGCGCCATGGTCGGTCGTAACCACAAGCTTAATATCATTTTCTGAAACGGTTTTTATCAGTTCCAGTAACGTTGAATTATTAAACCAACTCAAAGTAAGCGAACGATACGCCTTTTCGTCGCCAGCCAATTCTTTTATCATGTCCATTTCTGTTCGAGCATGCGAAATCATATCCACAAAATTGAATACCATAACAGAAAGGTCATTAGAAAGTATGTTTTTTACATTATCGGCAATTCTGCGCTCGAGCCTGATTCCGGAAACTTTGTCGAAGTAGAGTTTTTCTTTTCGCCGAAAACGTTCCATTTGTTTTCGAAGAAGTTCTTCTTCATACTGATTTTTGTGCCCCTCGTTGTCGTCGTCGTCCCAGTATTCTGGATAATTCCGTTCAATTTCGGCTGGCATTAATCCGGCAAACATCGCATTTCTGGCATACATGGTAGCCGTTGGTAAAATACTGTAATAGAGCTCCTCTGATTCAATTCTGAAATAATTCTCAAAAACAGTACTTAACAATCTCCATTGGTCGAAACGCAGATTATCAATAATAAGCACAAATACTTTTTCCCCTTTGTCGAGCATTGGGAATATCTTATGTTTAAATATATCCGGAGAAAGAAGTGGGCGCTCACCAATTTCTTTCTGAAGCCAGTACAAATAATTCTCTTTTATAAATTTAAAAAATGCTTTGTTGGCATCTTCCTTTTGCATGGCAATAATCTGATCCATTGCCGAATCTTCTGAACTGCTAAGTTCTATTTCCCAGTGAACCAATTTCTTGTAAATATCTACCCATTCGTTATAGGTAAGCCGATCGTTAATCCGCATTCCAATCTGCGAGAATTGCATTTGGTAAGCCGAAGTAGTTTGCTGGGTAACTAATCTTTTTTGGTCGATATTTTTTTTAAGTGAAAGAAGTATTTGTTTCGGGTTTACAGGTTTTATGAGATAATCGGCAATTTTTGAACCGATGGCTTCATCCATAATATTCTCTTCTTCACTTTTAGTAATCATTACCACCGGTACGTTGGGAGAAACGGTTTTTATTTCGGTAAGTGTTTCCAGTCCGGTCATCCCCGGCATATTCTCATCCAGAAAAATAATATCGTAAAAATCTTCTTTTACTTTATCAACAGCATCTGAGCCATTATTTGCCGTTGTAACATCGTAATTTTTTTCCTGTAGAAAAATAATGTGTGGTCGCAAAAGATCTATCTCGTCATCTACCCAAAGTATCCTTGGTTTTCTCATATTTTCTGAATTAATTGTCTGTTAAAGATAAAAACAAAAAAACGGACGAAGAAGTATACACTTAACAAACTTTAACCAATTGGAACTACTGATTGAGGTAGTAGCGTTTGTAGAAATCCATGTAGTCAATAATATTTTTCTCAGCAACAAAAACCTTCATGTTTTCGGTTGAAATAAGGAAATTCCTGTAATTGGCATTGCCAAGTGGTTTGTACAAATCCCGGTTTTGAACCAGGGTGGCCGAATATTTCAACGCTGTTCCTTTGTCTGGCAATCCTTTTACTGCGACAATATCTCTGAAATCATCCAGTGGTAATTCTTCCAGTGAAAGAGACATATTTGGGTAGTTGGCCTTGTTGTATTGGTCAATTCCGGCTTTAAACTGTTCTTTGTCAATTCCTTCAGTTGGAATAACAAAAATAAAAATATGCGGACCTTCAATATTCTTATCGTATGGAGTATGAATTTCTTGTTCTGGGCCCTCCGCTTGCTCTGTTATACTCCCCTGCAATGCTCTTTCATTCTGATTTACAGAGCCCCCTGCGGATGACGATGTGCCTGAAGAACCCTGGTTTCTCTGGATATAATTGCTACGGAAGAAATCAATATAATCATCAACGACATTTTCATCGAGCACTTTTTGCAGATTTTCATCCGTACTCAGGAAGGTCCGGTAGGTCATTCTGCCAAGTGGATCAAACAAGCTTCTTGTTAAAACCACTCTTCTGAAATATGACATGGATTCATTTAATGACGGAATACCCTTGATAATCATCAACTGATAATCGTTGGTTGATTTTAGTTGAAGAGACAGGTTCCACACCCTGAATTCAGATCTGTTAAACTGAGAAAACCCATTCATTACCTGCCGCATTGACATTTTAGGATCTTTCACAGCCAGAACAAAATTTTGTGTAGTGTCGATATCCGAGTTAAATATGGATTCAGCTCCGGTATTCACAACTACAAAGTTCCCTTTTTCCTTCAGGGCATTTTCTTCCCGCTGCGCTCTTGCCATTAATTCTTCCGGTGAAACTTCCAGTTCGTCTTCACTAAAATTCGATTTAATAAAGCGGCTGTAATTTTTAACAAAAAACTTCAAGTAATCTGCTATCGATTTCTCGGTCATAACTTCCCGATAGTTTGTAGAGGAAATCACGAAATTTACGTAATCAATTGCGGCCAAGGTTTTGAAAACACTGGCTTTACGGATTATCGCTCCATGGTATATCAGACCATCTTCCTTGTTTTCCAATGCACGCACAATCAGGAAAGCGGTGTTTTCATTCAAATTGTCAGTTTCTATATCAAAATCGATTTTTGTATAATGATCGATGTTATAGTTGGCAATATCAAATTTCAGCCGGTTTAAATCAATATCTGCATTACGGGGATAAGCAATAACAAAATAATGAAGCAAGTCCTCCTCATAAGTGAACTTCCCTCCAAATTCGTCGTTTTCTATCCGGTTTTCAGGAAGTAATTCTTCGTTTTGAATTTCTTCGCTGAGATAACCCATTTCCACCAGTTTCTGATAATCGGCCAGCGTACTGTCCTGGATAAGGGTTAAAATTTCTTTAGCAAGTGGTGTTGGTTCTGATTTCGGATAATTCCCAACATATCCTTTCAACAAGGTTTCAAAATGATGAACATCTGTTTGGGTCCCCTGTGCCACGGTTTCCATAAAATCAATTTTGGAAAGTATTATACTGTCGGGATTCAAATTCTTCATGCTTTGTGTTTGCCCAATCACATCTCTGTATCTTCCCGATTTGTAATTTCTGAATGTCGCCTGGTAGATATTATTTAAACTATCCATCAGAGCTTCCATTTCAACGAAATAATTTGGATTAACCAGATACTGTGCATATTTACTGTCGGGAAATCCGGTAATAATCAGGCTCCGGTAATAATCGGACTTCTGCTTGTTGCCCATTAATTCATACAAATCGTATAAATCGAAATAAGCCGAAAGCAGGTAAATATTTTTGGGATAACGCTTGTTCAATTCTTCAAACTCTTCTGCTGAGCGCTCGTAATTACTAAAATCAGATTTGAATATTTTTCCCGCGTTATACAACGCATCCCTGATTTTTTCATGCGAGATTGCCATCAGAGAATCATTTAATGGGAGTTCCTGCGTATAAAATTCTTCTTTTAAAGGATCGTCTTCCCGGATAACAATCTGGCTTGAATCGATTATTTCATTGAATTGATCCATTTGATCAATGGAAATAGTATTCTTATTGGATCTTCTCCAGTCGTCTTCCAATGATCTTTTTCCCCAACGCTGCTGGAATGTTACTTTTCCATAGGAAACAGTTTGAGGATTATAGAAATACCATCCTCCGCCAGAATTATTGCTGCCCATTCCCATGCGGTATCTGTTGGAACGGTAATACCCACTCCCACTTTGCATAGAAAGGTTTTCCAAATTCCGCTGCTGTTCCTGTTCTTCTTTTATCAGATTCGCTATTAAGGCCTTTCTTTCTGCCTCAGGCATCAGTGCTACTTTTTGCAGACTATCTTCCCTCGCTACCGTATTTAAGTTCTCTACCAGGTTAGTTAAGCTTCTATATTTTTGCGCGAGTTCATCGTAATTTGGGTAGGTTTCGTCAATTATTATCATGGCGCTGTCGTAATACGCCTGAGCACCTTCATAATTTAAATCTTCAAAATAAATATCGGCCAAAGTAACTGCACTTAAGGCTCTTTGGTACTGATTCTGAAAACTATTTGCCACCGACTTTTTATAATTCTCGATTGCAATGTCGCGGTTGCCTTCCCTGAAATTAAGATTTCCGAGAGCAAAATAAATCTGATCTTTAAACTCTACATTCTTTTTATCGCGCAATAATTTGTTCAAGTCTTTTTTCAGTTTTTCAGAGTCCCCTTCACCTGAAAAAACACCGGCAGCATTAATCATTGCATTAAATTGCATTCCATAGTCGGCATTCATTTTAGTTACTTTATTAAATGCCTCTGCTGCTTTGCCAGCCTGCCCTATTTCCTCATAAAGTTGCGCAATTATATATTGGTATCTTGCCTTTTGAGATTTCCATGTAATTTCGGAATTTGCAATTTCTAGAAATTTTATGGCTTCAAGATAGTCTCCCTGTCTTTTATAGTAATCGGCGGTTGCGAGAGCTAAATCAGCTTCCAGTTTTTTGGGAAAGTTGTCGTCCCCCTGGATAGCCTGAATAACTTCAGACGCTTCTACATACCTTTCCAGTTCAGTGTAACTTCTAATCAGCCACACATATGCTTCATATTTTGTTTCCTCATCTGGAAATTTCCTTACAACATAAGAAAAATTAGTAATTGCTGCCACAAAATTATGCTGATAGAAATATGCTTTCCCCAGCAAAATATAACTATCATCAATCCATTTATTAAATTCTTCCTGGCTGGCAAATTCTCGATATTTTCTTGTTCGGTTGCGTTTCGGCTTAGGCTTATCTGTAATAGAATGAATTTCAATCAGTTTAGAGGCCTTTGCAATAGCGTAGTCCATATCCGACCGTACCATGCTTGCCGACGATGGAGTACTCGACTTAAAAACAGGCAAAAGACGTGTATAGTCGTTCTCAATATTTTCGTCGATCCGCTTAACTCCTTTTTTAATACTTTCATTGGCATTAAAATAAACATTGTAATGCGAAGTGATATTATGAAATGTACGTGAAGCCCTGGTATTCTTTTTAGTTGAACACCCTGCGAAAAGAGACACAAGAAATACTACCCCTATTGTATGTAAAAAAAGCTTATTCAAACAGATCTTTTTATTGGCTTTAGGAATAAACTGTTTTTTTATTAGAATATTGCCTGTATTCTTTTGAATTTATTCCATTTTCAAAAAGCACAAAAATAATATTTTTTTGCTCTTTCAAGAGTGGTATGAAAAGATTAAAAAACAAGCACAAAATTACCAGAGTAAAAGGGTTCTTAACTTGATTTAAAATTCCCTTTCTATAAATACGCACTTCAGTCTTCCTGCTACTTCCGGGTTATTTTTACTTTTTTTGTTGGTGCTTTTTGAATATTTCGGATATGTACCTGGTGAATCACGCTTTTGGCTACTTCTTCAAATGCCATCCCGGTTACAGACCCGCCGTCAGATGATACCGGTTTTCCATTGTCTCCACCTTCCCGTATACTCTGCACAATTGGAATCTGCCCAAGCAATTTTAAACCCAGTTTATCGGCGAGAAGCTTTCCTCCGTCTTTCCCAAAAATGTAATATTTATTTTCCGGTAATTCGGCGGGAGTAAACCAGGCCATATTCTCAACCAATCCGAGAACCGGCACATCAATCGATTTACTCTGAAACATACTGGTTCCCCGAATAACATCTGCCAGTGCAACATCTTGCGGAGTAGTAACAATTATGGCGCCTGTTACCGGAACCGACTGGACTAGTGTAAGATGAATGTCGCTGGTTCCGGGGGGGAGATCGATAAGCAGGTAGTCTAACTCACCCCAGTTGCCTTCCGAAATCAATTGTTTAAGTGCATTCGAAGCCATTGGTCCCCGCCAGATAATAGCGCTTTCAGCATCCACAAAAAAACCGACAGATAAAAATTTAACACCATATTTTTCAACCGGATTTATCATTTCATGCCCGTCAACCAATTCACCGGAGGGGCGTATATCTTCGGCCCCAAACATTTTTGGAATCGACGGTCCAAATATATCCGCATCTATTAATCCGACTTTGGCTCCTGAATTTACCAGGGCAACTGCAAGATTAACGGCCACTGTTGATTTACCAACACCACCTTTTCCAGATGCCACAGCAATAATATTTTTCACCTTTGGCAAAACCGGACGTTCCATATCGTGCAGAAATTTAACTGAGATGTTATCCTCAATTTCAACATGCTCGCCTAAATGTTTCTTAATGGCTTTTTCACATGCTAAAACCACTGATTCAATATTCGGGTCGTCGCTTTTTTGAAATACCAGGGAAAAACTGATTCGTTGTCCTGCAATTCTTATTTCCTGTGGCATATCGAGCGAAACAACATCCTCATTACTACCCGGATAAACAACTTCCCTTAATGCGTCGGTAACATTCTTTGGAACAATTAATTTACGTGGAATCTCTGCCATAATACCTGACTGTTTTTGTTGAAAAAATATAAGTACAAAAATAATTATTTTGAACTTTTGTTTGTAATATTTTTGTTTTTATTTGAAACAGATGCAAACTTACAAATAATCAATTAAAAAATACTTTTTTGTATGAATTGTTTGATTTACCGGAATTAAGCTGAACTCAGATTCTTGTTATTTAAATTAACCGAGTTCTTTTATTGGATCCCAAAACCGTTCTTTAAAATTAACAATCTGGTCTTCTTTGAATTTTAACCCTTCAGCTTCCAGTAATTCTCTCATTGCACTAGGTGTATCAAAATGATGTTTCCCGGTGAGCAGCCCATTTCGGCTTACTACCCGGTGAGCAGGAACAAATTCGGATTGTCTTCCGGCTGCATTCATTGCCCAGCCAACCATTCGGGCTGAGCCGCCGGTTCCAAGGTATTTTGCAATGGCTCCGTAAGAAGTTACCCGCCCCGGCGGAATTTGTTTTACAACCTGGTAAACCTTTTCAAAAAAATCGCTCATGGTTAAGACCGTTAGATTTTAAAGTTGAGTATTGAGACTCGAAAATAATTAATTTTGAGAAATTCTTAAAGCTGCCATTTGTTTTAATATGGAACCAATGGAGCCTTCCACCATATTACAAACTAGGTGAAATTTTCTTTAGTGAATATCTTTTGCACTCCGGCCAAAACTGCGGTATTCGTCTTTTTCAATCTCAACATCAGGTTCCTGAAATTCATTATCGGTCAAACGAAACGCAATATATTTAATTGTTATTCCACGAGCCAGCCACTGTTTCTCGTAAAAAGTTTTTATTTGGAGCGTTTCATTGAGTAAATCCGATGCATAAAGATTGTCGGTTTCAGCTAAAATATCAAACTGGTTTAAAAGCACCAATTCCTTTGTATATATGTACTGAAAATTACTGTCGGTTTTTAAATGGATGATTCCGTCAGGTTTCAGAAAACGCTTGTATTTGTTTAGAAAGGTGGTAGAAGTGAGCCTTTTTCGTGTTTTTTTCATTTGCGGATCAGGAAAAGTCAGCCAAATTTCATCCACTTCATTTGTGTCAAAAAATTGAGAAATAATCTCAATATTGGTACGAAGAAAGGCTACATTTTTAAGTTCTTTGTCAAAGGCCTGTTTTGCTCCTTTCCAAAGCCTAGCCCCTTTTATATCGACTCCAATAAAATTCACCAGCGGATTTTTTTCAGCCAGTTCAACTGTGTATTCACCTTTTCCACAACCTAACTCAAGAACAAGCGGATTTTGATTATGAAAGAAATTCTCCTTCCACTTTCCCTTTAAATGAAAATCTTCAGTTTGTAATTTATTATACGGCGCCTGAACAACGTGTTCAAAGCGTTCCATTTCTTCAAATTTCGCCAGTTTGTTTTTCCCCACGTCAATGAATTTTTTCTACCCTGAAACCAATATTACTGATTCCTTCCAGATTTTCCTCCCGCATCCCCTGCCGGATATTTATTTTATATTCTCCTGAAACCGGGAAATATACATTTCGGCGATATATCGTTTGCAATGTTTTCAATCCGCCAAAACCTTCGCCAAACCATTTCCCGGATGGGTCAGCTAAGGATATTTCAAAAGTATCTTTCACCGCTTTTCCGTCAGGCTGAACGATTTCTACAAACAACCACAAATTGCTATAGGAGTAAGAAACTTTATTTCTGACATTTATATACAAATTGTGTTGTTGAAGTGTATCGGTAACTGGAATTGAAAAATGCACCAGCGAATCCTGATTCCAACCGGAGTCGGGGATCGGTTTGTACTCTTCAAAAATTTTATTTCTGTCGCAGGCCGAAAAAATAATAAGTAGTAATCCGAAGAAAAAAAATGCCGGTTTTACTTTTTTCATTGGTCATTGGGTTTACGATTGGGATTTCTTCTCGGATGTCTTTTCTTTTTTCTTTTGCTTCTTTTGGGTTGATCGAAACGGTTTAAATCTTCCTGTCCAACAACATTATGAAAAGTATCAATATCATTTTTCGCCGGTTTGTCACTTTCTATTACAAGTTTCTCCGGCTTTTTCCCTCTCCGGTTCATACTCTGAATTTTTTTCACCATTTCAACCGGAACTTCCACCTGAGATGACGGTGCATTTCCCTGAAGCGTATACCAATATTTCCGGTTAAAAATGTCGGCTTTGAAAAAGATATAAGTACCGTTTTCCGTTTCCAAAGGAATATGGTTAGGAGGAAAATCTTTCTGTGCGTCAATATACGAATCCACTTCGAAATTGAGGCAACATTTCAATTTTCCACATTGTCCGGCCAGTTTCTGAGGGTTTAGAGAGATCTCCTGATAACGCGCAGCATTGGTTGTAACCGAAACAAAATTACACATCCATGTAGCGCAGCACAATTCTCTTCCACACGGTCCAATTCCGCCAATTCTTCCGGCTTCTTGCCTGGCTCCGATTTGTTTCATTTCAATACGGATGCGGAATGTTTCTGCCAGTACTTTTATGAGTTCACGAAAATCAACCCTTCCATCGGCAATATAGTAGAAAATGGCTTTTGTTCTATCTCCCTGATATTCAACGTCACCAATTTTCATATCGAGTCTTAGGTCTGCAGTAATTTGCCGCGACCGAATCATCGTCTGGTGTTCCAGCGAAATTGCCTCTTTCCATTTGTCTATATCAACTGGTTTGGCTTTTCGGTATATTTTACGCAATTCGCCGTTCACAAGGGTAACTTTGTGTTTTTTCATTTGCTCGAACACGAGTTCACCCATCAAAGAAACAATCCCTATATCATGGCCTGGATTGGCTTCAACAGCCACCAAATCGCCCACATGAAGTTTCAGATTATTTACATTAACGTAGTAATCTTTTCGCGTATTTTTAAAACGTACCTCAATAATGTCTTGAGTTGGTACAGTTGATTTTATATCTCCCAGCCAATCGGTAACATGAAGTTTTGCGCATCCGCACTGGTCGGAACCGCAAATACCTCTCTCAATTGTATCGATTTCCAATTCTTTCATAAACTGTGTTTAAAGTCAGAATATTCAAAAGCGGGTACTTTTGAATGAACTAACAAGCACAAAAATAACAATTATACGTATTTGCCGTTGAAATGTAACCTATTTATACCGAATCTATTAATAAAAAGAGACATAGAAACGAATTAACGCGGCTAATAATTTCTTTCAGAGAAGCTATCTTTTTATCAGACGAACCATTCTTAATGCGGTATCAAGAAAGATAATCCGTGGATTTCCATTCATCGTAATGTGTTTTATTCCCAGTTCCAATTCTTTTGAAATCGGGATAATATTCCGCTCGTTAATAAACGGAGCAAATTTCTTTCCCCATTCCTGTTCGTCGCGATTTAAATACACAAGATTCATTTTCTTTATATTGAAAATAAAATACTCTCGGGAAAGGCGGAGGGCAGCATCAAAAAAAGATTTTTGTTTGTCGCGGCCAATTTGAGCCATTTCTTCGGCCCAGTTAATTAGTTCCAAAACCTGACGAGAATAGGCAAATCGCATCATTTGCTGAAATTTTTCAAAATAAAACCGGTTGTCTTCGCCAGGATTCAAATATTCCAAAGCTTTAATATAACTACCATTTGCCAGATGAACCGCGTCGGGAATGAGATCCGGATCTGCTTGTGCTCTCTCACGCAGGGCGGTTTTTATAGAATCGTTATCGATAAACGGGATTTTAATAAGTTGCGCCCGGGAACGAATAGTAGAAATAATAGCTTCTTCATTTTCCGAAATCAAAAGGAAGAGTGTTTTGTTCGGTGGCTCTTCAATCAATTTCAGCAATTTGTTGGCACAACTAATATGCATCTTTTCCGGGAGCCATATAATCATCACCTTAAACTCCGACTCAAAAGATTTCAAGTTTAGTTTTCGGTAGATTGAGTCGCTTTCACGTTCGTAAATTAATCCCTGTGCATTTCCTGCCTCAATAAAATTAAGCCAGCCGCTTAAATCAAAGTAATGGTTTTTAAGAACCATTTCACGCCATTCTTTGATAAAATCGTCGCTTACCGGATTTTTAAATTTAGGAGAATTAAATACCGGGAAAACAAAATGCAAATCAGGATGAGCCAATTTCTGATATTTGTGGCAAGAAGGGCAAGTTCCACACGAGTCGGTTTCGGTTCTGTTCCGGCATGAAATATATTGCGCATAAGCCAGCGCTAATCCCAGTTTGCCAGTTCCTTCGGGGCCGGCAAATAACTGAGCATGGCTGATTCTTTCTTCTCTAACCGAGCGGATAAGCCGCTGTTTTATGTTGTCTTGTCCAATTACATCTCTGAAAAACATGGGCTAAAAATAACCAATTCTCAGGAACCAAATAATAAATATTAGTAATTGTTTGAAATTTCATGTTTGCCGTTTGATACAAAGAAAGTTTATCACAACATTAAATTCGTTTTGCTAAAAAATTACTCCTCTTTTCCACGAAATTAATTTCTTATCTTTGATCGATTTTCGAAAACTCAAAAAAAATAATAAAATGCAAACTATTAGTAGCTACGATTTTAAAGGCAAAAAAGCACTTATTCGTGTTGATTTTAATGTGCCGTTAAACGAAAAATTTGAAATTACTGACGATACCCGCATGCGGGCTGCACTTCCTACTATTAAAAAGATTATTGAAGGCGGTGGTTCTCCAATTATTATGTCACATTTTGGAAGACCTAAAAACGGTCCTGAAGATAAATTTTCCATGAAACACCTTGTTCCCCATTTGAGCGAATTGCTCGGGAAACAGGTTAAGCTAGCTCCTGATTGTATTGGCGATGAAGTAAAATCAATGGCTGATGAACTTCAACCAGGAGAAGTTTTGTTACTGGAAAATCTTCGTTTTCACAAAGGAGAAGAAAAAGGAGAAGATGAATTTGCAGGTGAATTAGCAAAAAATGGAGACTGTTGGGTAAACGATGCATTTGGAACAGCTCACCGTGCACATGCTTCAACTGCTGTAATTGCTAAATTTTTCCCAAACGACAAAATGTTTGGTTACCTGATTGAAAGCGAAGTAGAAAGTTTGGACAAAGTAGTTAAAAACCCCAAACGTCCGTTAACTGCAATTATGGGAGGAGCTAAAGTATCCTCAAAAATCACTATTATCGAAAATTTATTGAGCAAAGTTGACAATCTGATTTTAGGTGGTGGAATGACTTACACTTTCGTGAAAGCAAACGGAGGAAAAGTTGGTGACTCAATTTGTGAAGACGACTTTATTGAAACAGCAAAAAATATTGAAAAAGCAGCTAAAGAGAAAGGTGTTAACCTGATTATTGCCAATGATGTAGTTGCAGCTGATGCATTTAGTAACGATGCAAAAACTAAAATTTGTGCTGCAAACGATATTCCGGACGGATGGCAAGGTTTGGATGCAGGTCCGGAAAGTGTTGCTCAAATGAAAGAAGTCATCGAAAACTCCGGAACTATTCTTTGGAATGGCCCGGTTGGTGTTTTCGAAATGGAAACATTTGCCAACGGAACAAAAGCTATTGGTGCAGCTATTGTAGAAGCTACAAAGAAAGGTGCTTTCTCATTAGTTGGTGGTGGCGACTCGGTTGCTGCTGTTAATCAATTCGGAATAGCTCCCGGTGTATCCTACATTTCAACTGCCGGTGGCGCACTGTTGGAATACCTTGAAGGAAAAACACTTCCCGGAGTTGCGGCGGTTCGTGGAGAATAAACAAAAAACAAACAACATATTTAAAGGCTCGGTTCGTTTTGGCGGATCGGGCTTTTTTTATGCTGAAATTTGGTCTACCTTTAAACAAAAAATGACTCAAAGATCTGATTTAATATCTGAACGGTTTCCCCTTAAATTTAACTGTGCACAAACAGTTTTTAGTTTGTTCGCTTCCGACCTTGGAATGGATGAAAAAACGGCACTTAAAATTGCAAGTGGATTTGGGGGTGGAATGGCGTGCGCAGAAACTTGTGGAGCTGTTACCGGCTCGTATATGGTAATTGGAATGAAACACGGACATTGGAGCCCCGATGCGAAAGAAAAAGCAATCACAAAATCAAAAATTGTAAAGTTTAACGAGCTGTTTCGCGCGGAACATGGCTCCTTAATCTGCAAGAAATTAACCGGTTTTGATATATCCACTCCCGAAGGAGCCGACGCTGCCCTTAACGCCGGAGTGTTTCAGAACAAGTGTCCGCGTCTTATCAAAACAGCTTGCAATATCCTGGAAAACGAATTTTAATCTAAATTTTTTTGACTTGTTAAAACAGATACCCGGCACAAAATACCTAGGATAATTTAAAACAAAAGTTCGAATGAATTGTTTGTTGTATCAGACAGTAAATAATAACAACATGAAATATAACGTTGGAACAACAGATCGTTTATTAAGAATAATTCTGGGATTGATTATTGCAATTTTGGGGGTTGTTTTTGACAGTTGGTGGGGATTGATTGGAATAATTCCGATTGCCACAGGGCTTTTTAAAATATGCCCGTTATATATGCCATTTAAAATTTCAACCATTCAAAAGGAAGAATAGAAAAATAGTTTAAAATACTTCCGTTTTGGGGGACAAAACGATAAGCTCCTAGCTCGATTTAATTTGAAAGTAGAAATGCACTATCCTTTCATTTTTATTTATAATGATTCTAAATTAAGAAATAAAATCACAAAATACGTAGATATATTATTGTTCAACTGAGTGAAATATTGAGTTGCACTTCCATATTCCTATATAGAATATTTTATATTAAGATTGTGATTTATTAGAATTTATATTTCAGACAAAATAGAAACTATCGATTAAAATAATTTATTAAATCTTTATTCTCTATCGCAGAATTCTCTGAAAAATTATCTCAAGAAAGACGAAACAAACGGATATTGCATTATAAAAAATTCTAAAAAAATTCTAAATACTTAAATTTTCCAAACATAATAATTATGTTAAGTAAATACATCTCCTAACTGCCTATAATATTGACAGTTATTTTGCCAGATATACTTTTTCATATCTTTGTATCGTTATTGAGTTTGAATCTATTTTTGTAATTATATTGTTAAATATGTCCATGGTGTCTTTTAAATTTCATTCAGTATATACTTTACTGAATGAGGGAAGTTTACTTTTAAAAAGTAATCTGATTAAGTTTTTAAAGTCTTTTAGTTTTATTTTGTGTGTGCTATTCGCCACCAATAGTTTTGCAACTACTTATTACGTCAGTCCCTCCGGGAATGATAGTAATTCAGGTACATCTCCCTCTGAGGCCTGGCGAACCTTGGATAAGGTCAGCAGTTTCTCTCCAAAACCAGGAGCCCAGATCCTCTTTCAAAAAGGCGGCAAGTGGGTTGGAACTATTCAGGTTAATGCCTCAGGAACAAGTGGAAACCCTATTATTTATGGAGCATACGGAACTGGGGAAAAACCAACAATCTATGGCTCACAATTAGTCTCGGGATGGACAAAATATTCCGGAAACATTTACCGGGCCAATGTAGATGCTACAATCTCCCAGGTTTTTGTCAATGGAGCTAAACAAAAATCAGCAAGATATCCCAATACTGGATATTTAAAAATTACCAGTGCCGGCTCAAGCTCATTCTCCTCTTCCCAACTCGAAAACAAGGGAAGTAATTATTACCAGGGAAGTGTTTGTGTTTCAAGAACCGGAGACTGGTGGCTTTCTACCAACAAGGTAACCGGCTCTTCAGGGCAGACTTTAAAATTAAATTCACAGCCCGGTTACGGATTAGATGTTGGAGAAGGGTTTTTCCTGATGAATAAGCTCGATTTTCTCGACCAGGCCGGGGAATGGTATTACGACCCGTCTCAAAATTTCCTATACCTGTGGGTTAACTCGGGAAATGACCCGGACAATTATGAAGTACGGGCTGCATCCATTGATAATATTATATCTCTGGATTCAAAAAGTAACATCTCTATTAAGGAGCTAAACATACAACACGGCAATCAATCTGGAATCTACTTAAATAACTCCAGTTATATAACTATTGACAACTGTAATATTTCAGGTGCTGCAAAGAATCTAATCAGAGCAGACAGCAATGCTTCCAATCATATTACAATTTCAAATTGTAACCTTTCGGGAACTACCGATTTTGCTGTTTATTTAAGAGGAAGGTATCATTCGGTTACAGACAACAGTATCTCAGATATAGGATTATTCAACAATATTGATGTATCGGGATTTTCAGGACAGGCCGGAACCGGGATTATAACTGAATATGGAGGAAATTCAACCATCAGCTATAACAAAATAACAAACGTTGGGAACAACGGGATACATTTTTTCGATTGCCCAAATACTACTGTTGAGTATAATTATATTAACGGAGCCTGCCTTACAATTGATGATGGAGGCGGGATATACTGTTATGAGTCAAGCAGAGGGGAAGACAGTGATAATTCTGTTATCAGGTACAATATTATCGACAATGTCCAGGGAACCAACGAAGGTGATACTAAAAAAGATCTCTTCGGAAATGGGATTTACCTGGACGACAGGATTACCAATGTTACTGTAAGCAACAACACTGTATATAATGTGTCAAATTACGGGCTGTACTCCCACAACAATAAATATTGTGTTTTTGAGAACAACACGGTAATGGATGCAAAATCCTGCATCAGGGTTACTGAACTTTTTAATGCAACAGGAAATATTGTAAAAAACAATATCTTCTTAAATTCTCAAAACACGGGAACTGCCTCTGTCCTTGCAATGCTGAGATCTACGTACAGCAAAATTGTTAAATTCGACAATAATAGATATATAGATTACCATAGGGCAAAACCCTTTAACAATGCACACAATTATTCTTTTAACAGTTTTTCTTTTTGGAAATCCATAACCGGTCAGGACAGAACATCAACTTTTAACGGGACATCGTTAAACGGCGGTGAAACCGAACAACTATTTTACAACAACACCAAACAATCAAAAACAATAAACCTTGGAAATACAGGTTACAGGGATATTGACGGGAAACCGGTTTCAGGGACCTTAACATTAAAACCCTTTACTTCAGTAATCCTTATTAAAACAACTTCTGAGAACAGCAGCACAAACCAAAATCCTGTAATCCAGGAACAGATTTTTGAAATCAATGATGAGCTGCAGGCAAATGACGTCGTTGGCCAGGTTACAGCAAGCGACCCCGACCAGGAACAAACTATAAGCTATTCTTTGGCCGGGGGAAACCAGGAAGATCTATTCACAATTCAACCTGCTACCGGCGAGATACTGTCAAAAACCGATATCACTGCCCCCCAGCAAGATAAATCTGTTGATTTGGTTGTTACTGTTACGGATAATGCAACGAGCCCGCTATCTGCATCAGCTACCGTAACAATTAATTTTGTAGCCAATACAAATAATAATAAAACGAATGAATCTAATGATACAATGGCTCCCGTTATTTCTGATTTCTCAACTCCTAAAACAACATCTTCACTGGAAGTACCGGTATTAACATTTAGTGCCACTGATAATGTAGGAATAGCAGGTTATATGATTACCGAAACAACAGATTCGCCTGATGCTTCCGATGTAAACTGGTCAACAAATGCCCCTGAATTATACACTCTTGCTTCAAGTGGGACATACACTTTGTACGCATGGGTTAAAGATAAGCAGGGAAATATATCTGCACCTATTCCCTCAACAATTAATGCTGAACTGGTTGACTCTATCATTGAATATGTTTCAATTTGTCAAGGTGATGATTATTTAGGCTGGACAAAATCGGGAGTATATGAACATCTCCAAAATTTAAATTCTTCTGACAATCTAATTGAAAACTCTGACTTTACTCATGGAAGCGAAGATTGGAGGTATTGGGGAGAAAATGGCTCCCAATTAAAAATAAGCACCGATAAAAATGAATACGTTTCTGCTCCGGCAAGCTTAAGAGTACATTGTAAGCAAAATAGCAAGGATAATGCTTCATTACATTTAATAGTCGGTGATAATATCTCTGTTGAGGATGGTAAAACTTATGAGCTCTCATTTTATGCTAAAGCAACTACAGAATTCGTTCTTGGTACTATTTATGCTTGCGAATCAAAATTTCCCTGGTCAAAAAACGGCACCTTTATAAATACAAAACCTTTAATTAGCCGAAATTGGGAGTTATATAAAATAAAGTTCACATCAACAGCTACTACAGAATACACCCAGATCCATTTTTATATGGGCAATAATCTCCCACTTGGAGAAACACTTTTTTTAGATGATGTAACATTTTGTGAAGTTCCTAATTCTATGCCAGCCACGAATCAAATAATTACCACACATTTAACGGTAAATCCAGTTCAGTTTACGAATGAAACCGTAACAATAAGGAGTGGGGAAAACTATTTGGGCTGGACTGAAAGCGGACAATACGAACGCATATTAACATCTTCAACAGGATGTGATAGTATTGTTACCACATTATTGAAAGTTGAATTATCTAGTTACAAATCAGCAAAAATTACTCCACATAACATAACGCCTCAAAATACTATTGATAACTCAGGATTCATCGTTTACCCTAATCCAACCAGTGCGCAGGTCAACGTAGATTTTTCTTATCTACCAACTGATAAAACGACTATTGAGATAATAGATAATAATGGACAAACTGTATTTAGCCGTTTAGTAGAAACGACATTAAATAAAATAGATCTGAATCATCTTTCTCCAGGGCTCTATTACATTGTCTCTAAAAACAAACACATGTCACGCACCCAGGAACTAATAGTAAAATAACATCCTAACTACTAATAATAATCTGAAACAATCTCCCTCTCATCTCTTTATATAGTTAAGTAACTTATAATCAAATCAGTTACTTAACTATATATAATTGCACCTATTAACATAATAAATATTTTTTTATTATCAATATTGCCCAACCAAAATGAATTTTTTACTGAGCTTCTTTAATCTTTTTGGTTAAAAAAAACACTCTTTCCCAATGTATTTAGACTGATTACAAATTAATTATCAGTACTTTACTTATATCAAAATAGGCATTCATTCCTATTCCATTATTGAGCAAATTAATACATTTGTCTCGATACAAAATCAAATTGGACGTTTAAAATTTTACTTATGTTTTTAAAATGGAATGGTAATACCCGTATTACGGGCATGGGTGACTTATTTATTAAAAATAAATTATGTCTTCACAAGAAACTTAATCTTTCTATTATTTTTCTGGTGCTATTTGTCACTAGTAGTTTTGCGACTACTTATTACGTCAGTCCCTCCGGGAATGATAGTAATTCAGGTACATCTCCCTCTGAGGCCTGGCGAACCTTGGATAAGGTCAGCAGTTTCTCTCCAAAACCAGGAGACCAGATCCTCTTTCAAAAAGGCGGCAAGTGGGTTGGAACTATTCAGGTTAATGCCTCAGGAACAAGTGGAAACCCTATTATTTATGGAGCATACGGAACTGGGGAAAAACCAACAATATATGGCTCACAACTAGTCTCGGGATGGACAAAATATTCCGGAAACATTTACCGGGCCAATGTAGATGCTACAATCTCCCAGGTTTTTGTCAATGGAGCTAAACAAAAATCAGCAAGATATCCCAATAGTGGATATTTAAAAATTACCAGTGCCGGCTCAAGCTCATTCTCCTCTTCCCAACTCGAAAACAAAGGAAGTAATTATTACCAGGGAAGTGTTTGTGTTTCAAGAACCGGAGACTGGTGGCTTTCCACCAACAAGGTAACCGGCTCTTCTGGGCAGACTTTAACTTTAAATGCACAGCCCGGTTACGGATTAGACGTTGGAGAAGGGTTTTTCCTGATGAATAAACTCGATTTTCTCGACCAGGCCGGGGAATGGTATTACGACCCGTCTCAAAATTTCCTGTACCTGTGGGTTAACTCGGGAAATACCCCGGAAAATTATGAAGTACGGGCTGCATCCATTGATAATATTATATCTCTGGATTCAAAAAATAATATCTCTATTAAAGACTTAAACATACAACATTGTAATCAAACAGCTATTTACCTAAATAACTCCAGTTATATAACTATTGACAACTGTAATATTTCAGGTGCTGCAAAAAATCTAATCAGAGCAGACAGCAATGCTTCCAATCATATTACAATTTCAAATTGTAACCTTTCGGGAACTACCGATTTTGCTGTTTATTT
The DNA here is from genome assembly GCA_963677235.2 of uncultured Draconibacterium sp. Lineage (GTDB taxonomy): Bacteria > Bacteroidota > Bacteroidia > Bacteroidales > Prolixibacteraceae > Draconibacterium. The sequence continues at coordinate 893,627 of CAXXPP010000003.1, forward strand.
AAGAGGAAGGTATCATTCGGTTACAGGTAACAGTATCTCAGATATAGGACTATTCAACAATATTGATGTATCGGGATTTTCGGGACAGGCCGGAACCGGGATTATGAATGAATACGGCGGAAATTCAACCATCAGTTATAACAAAATAACAAACGTTGGGAACAACGGGATACATTTTTTCTATTGCCCAAATACTATTGTTGAGTATAATTATATCAACGGTGCCTGCCTTACAATTGATGATGGCGGCGGGATATACTGTTATGAGTCAAGCAGTGGGGAAGACAGTGATAATTCTGTTATCAGGTACAATATTATTGACAATGTTCAGGGAACCAATGAAGGTGATACTAAAAAAGATCTCTTCGGAAATGGGATTTACCTGGACGACAGGATTACCAATGTTACTGTAAGCAACAACACTGTATATAATGTGTCAAATTACGGACTGTACTCCCACAACAACAAATATTGTGTTTTTGAAAACAACACGGTAATGGATGCAAAATCCGGGATCAGGGTTACTGAACTTTTTAATGCAACAGGAAATATTGTAAAAAACAATATCTTCTTAAATTCTCAAAACACGGGAACTGCCTCTGTCCTTGCAATGTTAAAATCTACCTATTCCAATATTGTTAAATTTGATAGTAACAATTACACTGATCATCACAGAACAAAACCTTTCAGCAATGCATACAACTATTCTTATAACAGTTTTTCTGAATGGAAATCCATAACCAGCCAGGACGGAACATCAACTTTTAACGGGACATCGTTAAATAGCGGTGAAACCGAACAACTATTTTACAACAACACCAAACAATCAAAAACAATGAACCTTGGAAATACAGGTTACAGGGATATTGACGGGAAACCGGTTTCAGGGACCTTAACATTAAAACCCTTTACTTCAGTAATCCTTATTAAAACAACTTCTGAGAACAGCAGCACAAACCAAAATCCTGTAATCCAGGAACAGATTTTTGAAATCAATGATGAGCTGCAGGCAAATGACGTCGTTGGCCAGGTTACAGCAAGCGACCCCGACCAGGAACAAACTATAAGCTATTCTTTGACCGGGGGAAACCAGGAAGATCTATTCACAATTCAACCTGCTACCGGCGAGATACTGTCAAAAACCGATATCACTGCCCCCCAGCAAGATAAATCTGTTGACTTGGTTGTCACTGTTACGGATAATGCAACGAGCCCATTATCTGCGTCAGCGAAAGTTACCATATCTATCATTGCTCCAACTGATATTCCCGACGAAAAACCTTCCGACTCAACAGCTCCTGTAATAACCTCATTTTCTATTCCGGAAACAATATCTTCACTGGAAGTACCGGTATTAACATTTAGTGCCACTGATAATGTAGGAATTGCAGGTTATCTAATTACTGAAACAACAGATTCGCCGGATGCTTCCGATGTAAACTGGTCAACAAATGCTCCTGAATCATACACTCTTGCTTCAAGCGGAACATATAAATTATATGCATGGACTAAAGACGTACAAGGGAATGTTTCAAAATCTACCGTCAAAACAGTTACTGTTTCTTTTAATGAAGATCCTTTCGCTGAATACTTATTTGAAGAAACTTCAGGGATAACCGTATTCGACTCACAAGGAGACAACAATGGTACAATTATCAACAATGAAGTTAGAAATGAAGGTATTATTGGCAGTGGCTTACAACTGGATGGTAAAAACTATGTAAAACTAGGTCAGTGTTTTGACACAAACATCAAAGATCAGCTCACTTTAAGTGCATGGTTAAAACCCGATGCTTCACCTGAGGGATACCAGGGAATTATTATACATGGAGGAAATAATATTGATTCTTATGGTTTATATATCAACCCTGATTCTTATACAATTGGGTTTAAAACTTCCGGAACTTCATCTGCATGGAACACCATTACCAATGTAAAAAAGTTGTGGGATGGACAATGGCACAATCTTACTGTTACCTACAATGGTTCCGAAAAAGTCATTTATCTGGATGCTGAAATCTTATCTAAAGTAAACGCTTCAGGAAATATTGAATCCGGAATAGGTTATAACCTGCTTATTGGAGCGGGACGCGACACCGATCCTCCTTCTTTGCTTTACAAAGGAAGTATCGATGAGGTAAGAATTTGCAATTACGCTCTTCCTGCTGATAAAGTAAGTGAAATCTTCAACATGGCTGGCAAAACATTGGAAACTGTTTATTCCTCAGAAACAGTTGAAATCTGCCAAGGCGATAATTATTTCGGATGGACTGAGACCGGGGTTTACGAACGCACACTTACCTCTGATTCCGGGGCTGATAGCATCGTTACCACTACCTTAACTGTAAATCCAACCTATGAAATTACTGAAGAGGTTACCATTTTTGAAGGTGAAAAATACCTTGAATGGGCTGAAGAAGGAGAATACAAAAGAGTATTAACTTCTTCTACGGGTTGCGACAGTACTGTAATTACAGCCCTAACCGTTCAGAAAGCACTCTCTCCTTCCTCAGAATACTTATTCGAAGAAACTTCCGGAATAACTGTATTTGACTCACAGGGAGACAACAATGGTACAATTATCAACAATGATATTAGAAATAAAGGTGTTATTGGCAGTGGCTTACAACTAGATGGTAAAAACTTTGTAAAACTAGGTCAGTGCTTTGACGAAAACATTAAAGACCAACTCACTTTAAGTGCTTGGCTAAAACCCGACGCATCATCTAATGAATACCAGGGAATTATTATGCATGGAGGAAAAAATATTGACTCGTATGCCTTGTACATCAACTCTGATTCTTATACAATTGGTTTTAAAACCTCCGGAACCTCATCAGCATGGAACACAATTACCAATGTAAAAAAGTTATGGGATGGACAGTGGCACAATCTTACTGTTACCTACAATGGTTCCGAAAAAGTCATTTATCTGGATGCTGAAATCTTATCTAAAGTAAACGCTTCAGGAAATATTGAATCCGGAATAGGTTATAACCTGCTTATTGGCGCTGGACGCGATACAAATCCCCCTTCTTTGCTTTACAAAGGAAGTATCGATGAGGTAAGAATTTGCAATTACGCGCTTTCTGCTGATAAAGTAAGTGAAATCTTCAACATGGTTGAGAAAACCCTGGAAACTGTTTATTCTGCAGAAACAGTAGAAATCTGCCAAGGCGATAATTATTTCGGATGGACTGAGACCGGGGTTTACGAACGTACCCTTACCTCTGATTCCGGGGCCGACAGCATCGTTACCACTACTTTAACTGTAAATCCAACCTATGAGATTACTGAAGAGGTTACCATTCTTGAAGGTGAAAAATACCTTGAATGGTCCAAAGAAGGAGAATACAGAAGAGTATTAACCTCTTCTACCGGCTGCGACAGTACTGTAATTACAATTTTGAGCGTCCAGAAAGCATATTTTATCTCAGAATATTTATTCGAGGAAACCGGGACTACAGTGTACGACTCTGAAGACAACAATGATGGTACAATTCTCAATGGTGAATTTAGAAATGAAGGCGTTGCTGGCAGTGGCTTACAACTGGATGGTAAAAACTATGTAAACTTAGGTCAGTGCTTTGACGCAAATATCAAAGACCAGCTCACTTTAAGTGCATGGTTAAAACCCGACGCATCTTCTAATGGTTACCAGGGAATTATCATGCATGGAGGAAAAAATATTGACTCATATGCCTTGTACATAAACCCTGATTCTTATACAATTGGTTTTAAAACCTCCGGGACTTCATCTGCATGGAACACAATTGACAATGTAAAAAAGTTATGGGATGGGCAGTGGCACAATATTACTGTTACGTACAATGGTTCCGAGAAAGTCATTTATCTGGATGCTGAAATCTTATCTAAAGTAAACGCTTCCGGAAATATTGAATCTGGAATAGGTTATAATTTGCTAATTGGCGCAGGACGCGATACAAATCCTCCTTCGTTGCTTTACAAAGGAAGTATTGATGAAGTAAGAGTGTGCAACTACGCTCTCTCACCTGAGGAAGTAAGTGAAGTCTTCAGCATGGTCAAACTGCCGAACGAATCAACGAAACTGAATACTGCGAAAAGCAATCTTACCACTAATGTAAATGCAATTGAATTCAATATTCTTGAATCTCAGGGAGAATTCACAGTTTATCCAAACCCTGCGAGTTCCTTTGTAACAATTGATTATCCGAACTTACCAAATTTGGGGACAAAAGTTCAAATACTAAACAGTAATGGACAGGTTGTTTACGACGCAATTGTCGAAGCAATGACAACAAAAATTGATCTCAACAATATGAAGTCTGGAATGTACCTGATCCGTTCGATAACCAACAATCAGGCCAGTGTAAAAAAATTAATCATTAATTAAATAACAGGTGAAAATCTGTTCATTAATTTGTCCAATTTAAATGTCTCACAGGGAAATATTCCCTGTGAGAGTTTAAAAAAATTTTTAATAAAAATGCCGGATTAACATCCGGCATTTTTATTAAGTATAGTATAACGCAAAAGGCAATAAACTCAATGCTCCTCAATAAATTTTATTTGTTCCATTAAACTAAAAATCATTCTACACAAAATACCAAGCCAAGCACTAATTTATTTCCATCCTTTCATTCTACGTATATTTTTCTATTTAAAGTTTCATTCCCTATCATCAGGCTAACAACATTTACTCCTTTCGAAAAAGTATCGGAGTTCAAATATATCTTATTACTACCTTTTATTGTTTTAACTGATTTCTTTAATAAAATTTCCCCTTTAATATTATACACGTTTACGGTTGCCGAATTTTCATCTGGACTATTAAATTCCAATGTTATATCTTCCCTGTTAGTAACTGGATTTGGGTAAACTAACAAATCACTATTCCCCATAATTATTTCAGAATTGCCTTCGATTAAATTGGCTGACTTCTCTACAGATCTAGAAACACCATAAGCCTCAAATTCAACAATATGCACCCCAACATTAGCGGAGTTATAGTTCATATTGACTCTTAAATATCTGGCAACAGCTGTAATATTAAAGGTGTTTCCCTGGCTCGTCGCAGGAATAGTATTGCTATTAAAATCGATTATCGGAGCCCAATTGATTCCATCAATAGAAGCTTCTATATCATATTGATAATATCTAACCCCATCATAGTAATTTATCACTACAATTTTGTCTATATCAAATGAATCTAACAAATCTACCTGCCACCATTGCGAATAGGGGTTTGCCCCCCACCAACTGTCTAGAGTTAGATCCCCATCAACAACATCGGAGGTTGGATGCCCACTTTGATAACTTTGTGCACTTGTGGGTTTATTTAATGCAATATTAGTACTACTAGATGGATTAGCTGTCGATAACTCACCATAAGCCTCGAACTCAACTATATGCACCCCAATATTCGCAGAGTTATAATTCATATTTACCCTGATGTATCTGGCTGTAGTAACAATATTAAAGGTATCGCCCTCACTTGTAGCGGGGGTCGTATTGTAATTAAAATCGATCAAAGGCCCCCAATTTATTCCATCAGCAGAGGCTTCTATATCATATTGATAATATCTCGTCCCATCATAATAATTTGTCACAATAATTTTACTAACATCATATAAATCCAGCAAATCTACCTGCCACCACTGTTCATAGGGTTTGGCCCCCCACCAACTGTCTAAAGTGTGATTTCCATCAACAGCCAGCGAGCTTTGATGACTATCTTGATAATTTGAGGCGCTCGTAGGTTTATTTAATGCAATGTTAGTACCAGGAGTTATGTCCGGAATCGTATCAGGTGTTGTATCAGGAATCGTGTCTGGAACAGTATTAGTTGAATCGGAAGGAGATAGGTCGCCATAAGCCTCAAATTCAACAATATGTACGCCAACATTAGCAGAGTTATAATTCATATTGACTCTTATATATCTGGCTGAAGTATTAACATTAAAGCTATTTCCCTCATTTGAGGCAGTAGCAGTATTATTATTAAAGTCAGCGATAGAAGACCAATCAACTCCATCTGTAGAAGCTTCTATATCATATTGATAATATCTTGTTCCATCATAATAGTTTGTTACAACAATTTTATTAATATCGTACAAATTTAATAAATCTACCTGCCACCATTGTGTATAAGGATTTGCTGCCCAATAGCTCGCTGTTGTATGATCCCCATCAACAGCTTGTGAACTCGAATGCCCACTCTCAGAGCCAGATGCACTAGTAGGTTTATTTAACGCAATATTAGTACCTGTATGAGTAGTATCCGTTGATGAAGTGATAAGTATTCTATTATATTGTTTTCCAAGCCATGCATTATGTTGTGAATCCCACGTACTACTATGGTAATTATCAGATAATCCAGATGCTGTTGCACCCCAGGTACCAGCGCATACCAGATAATCGTTTCCAAATATATTTTGCTGCATTGAGCTTGTTGAATAGTCGATATACAAAAATTCTGAAAAACCAGTATTCTCTATAGTGCTGGCTACTTCTCTAAAAATTCTTGAAGAATATATATGATCAGAATGGCTATTAGTATTTATAGAAGTATCATCATCTAGTAAATGAAACTTTATTTCGTTTGTTAGTTCTGTATCCAATATGGATCTCAATGTTTCTTTTAAATCATTCAGTGAAGTATAAGTAGTACTACCATCTATAGCAGAAATTCCAGTAATAGCTCCCTCATAGAGCCTTTGCAGACTTTCAAAATTTGTCGTTGAAAAGCCAGAACCATCCAAATACCCATCCGGTAGTCTTAGAAAATACGCAACTACATTTCGATATGTAAGTTTCTTTATATTATGCCCATTTATTGTAACCATGGTATCATTCATATTCACTCCCAGGCCAGCACCAGAGGTATATGTATTGGACATAAACCTAATCGCCCTCAAGCTTCCTTCCTCCCTTGCCAGATAATAATTGTTATCACCTGTTCCGTTACCAGAATCTCCAGCAGTTGTGTGTATAAAAACCACCTTTTCATTTGTGTTTTTTACACCATGATATGCATCGGGATTCATAAATAATTGCCAATCGTCGGGATGTGGAGATACATAAACGCTAGTAACACTTTGAGCTACTATACGAAAAGGAAGGGCAGATATAGCTATGCTAATAATTAAAGTAAAAAGGATTTTCATTTTTAATTGGTTTTAATGATTAATTACAACGCTTTGAGAAATATTGCTTAAATGACAACACTAAGATTCTTGATTTTATACTTAGCTGAAGAAATTGACAACTCACAATTATTATAAAAAATTCAAAAATTTATATAATGTCAAAAGAATGGAGAATGACAATAGATAGTAGTTCCCTAAGAAAAGAAAATGGATTTCATTTTATGCAAAAATGCAATACGGAAGACCGGTTCGAAAACAGTTCCAGCTATAAAAACCAGAGAAATGAAATGTGACAATTTATTGAGAATGATTTTGTCTGTTAACTTTAATCAAAATCAGTTTACACAATTCTTATCCGATAGTATTCGGCTTGGTCATTTTAGAAGTCTTCAGTTTTTCAGAGTTACCTTCTTCTAAACTATCATACAATTCCTTCCAATTTGGAATACCCAGAATATTCCTATCATCGATATACAAATCCGCATAAATCTTTCGGCTAATGACAGAATCATCAAATTCTTCTCCTTCATAATTGCTGTTAACAGCATAAAAAAAGAGATCTCGCTCTTTACAAAATTGAACTGCTTCTTCCAAGTCTTTCCCGGCACGATATGTCCAAAGAATAATTTTATGCCCTTTCTGTTGAAGAAGTTTTAATGTTTTAATTGCATAAGGAATTTCTTTCCCAATAGCCGGATATTTATGTATAACAATCGTACCATCAAAATCTACAGCAATTACCATAATAAAATAAATAAACTAATTAAAAATTTTGAGCGATATTATGCGATACTCATTTTACCTTTATATTCGCCATAACCTTTCTTCCAGTATTTATTTCCATATCCATAACCCCTGTCGGGTGTTTCATTGATTACAATGGCTGCTCTTTGAACTTTATTAAAATCAACTAATTTATTTATTTGTCCAATTTGATCCTTATGACTATGATTAATTCTTAAAATAAATAAGCTAACATCAGAAAACCTACTTGTTATGATTGCATCAGGAACCAATAACAAAGGAGCATTGTCAATAATAACATAATCATATATTTTTCTTGCCCGTTCGATCAACTTCTCAAGTTTATCTCCATCAATCAAATCTGAAGGATTTGGAGGAATTGGCCCGGCCTGAATAATAGATAGATTTGGAATAGAAGTTGCCATTACTATATCATCCATACTTTTTTCATTTTGCAGATAGTTACTCAAACCTGGAGCCTCTTTTAGTTCAAGATAATTATGCAATGTAGGTTTATGCATATCAGCCCCTATAAGTAGTACTTTCCTGTTTGTTTTAGTAAGAATAGCAGAAAAATTTGATGATATAAAAGATTTTCCCTCTCCTGGAATAAGGGAATTTATAGACACCACCTTGGGACCAGGTTGTTCAAGTATAGCATTTAAATTAGATTTTATTCCTCTGAATGATTCCGCTATCCCAGATCTGGGATGATGAATTACAGGTAGTTTAACTTTATATTTATGTTGGACAATTCCTTCTAAAACCGGAATTTTTGTTCCTTTTTCAATTTCTTCTCTGGTTTCTATTTTATTATTAAAAAATCCGACCAGAGTTATAAAAGCAAAAATTAAAAACAAACCGGCAAATGCTCCTGCACCAACATTTTTCACAAGACTGGGGCCAACAAAAACGGCTGCTTCAATCATTGCCGGATCAATAACCTGTACCTCGGGAGCAATTGATGCTTTAGAGATTGAAGCTTCTGCTTTTTTCTGAAGCATATAGGTATAAAGCTCATTATTTAAATTATTCTCACGTTGAATGCTAACAAGCTTTTTTTCTGTTTCAGGCAATTTCTTTAATCTCTCTTGTATGGAATTATAGCGTTCCTTCATACTTTCCAGTTTTGTTTCGGTTGCCTTGAGTTGATTCTTTAGTGTTTCCTCCAACCCATCTCTGGTTATTTTTATTTCCTTTTCCAACCGAATAAGATTTGGGCTTCCCTCTTTTACAGTCATTGACAACACTTCTTTTTGCCTGTAAAGATCCATCAGGTTATCCAGAAGGTTTGTTAAATTCACGTCGGTTATTCCAATAATAGAAGGATTTACCATCTCTTTTATTTTTTTAGAATCATCGATGTATTGTTGCAAATCCTTATAATAGTCATATTGCAACTGGGTCATATATTGCTCGTTTTCAATTTCTTCCATTTTTGTATATACAAGCTGTGCTTCCTGTCCCATATTCATAACCTGGTTATTTTTACGATAATCGCTAAAGTTATCTTCAGAAACTTTCAGCGACTTTTGTATCCTCTCCAACTGCTCATCAATAAATTGCATTGAATTGTCAGAGTTTTTTTCCTTATTTTGAACTCCAAACTGGACAAAAACATTATTCAACTCATTTATAAAGTCAGCTTCCTTCTCTGGATTTGTACCGATAATTGATATTGATATTAGATCTGAATTTGCATCTTCAAGGCCAATTGATGTTCTCCCTAAGTATTGTTTAGTTAATGAATTTAGGTTATTAAAGGCTAAAAAATATGTTTCTCCTGGTTTCCCATGACCTGGGTTAATTGTAAAATTAAAAAAGTCATTTAAAACAGGTTCGCCAAAATTCATGGTTCGCTCTATTTCTATATTTTGCAGATAACCATTCATTGTTGTTTCCCCATTTATCCTCAGAAAGTATTGTTTATCGTTAATAGGTTCTATTTCAATATTTATACCTTCCGCGTTTCTTGCAGCAGGTGGCACTACTAAATCAAATGGTTCATTATTATATAATTCTTTATTATACAATAATTCCTTTTTATACCAACTGGTTTTCCAGTTGAGATTATACAAAGCCTTTTGGTATAAAGTATAAGATTGTAAAATACCTAATTGGTTTTGGATATTTGACTTATTTCCCATGTTCATTATGGGATTATCAAATGTTAAAACATTGCTTAAGTTTGATTCCTCTCCTTTAATCAATATGCGGCTGCCTACCTGATATTTATTAGGAGAATTTTTATAATGAAAATACCCGAACCCAACTCCAACTATAACAGCAAGAACAAACCATGGCCATTTTTTAAGATACTTAAGCAGCAGGTTTTTAGTTTGTTTTTTTTCGTGTGCATCAATTATACTTATTATTTCATCTATTCTTTCCATGGTGTTAGATTTTTAATAATTCGAAATTACTGTGGCGGCAACCAAAATTGTAGATACTGTTGAAAGTATAAGAGAATAAATATTATTATTTTGATTGGACTGTTTAAATTTATTTGGTTTAATATATACAATATCATTAGGCTGCAGATAGAAAACGTCTGATAAATAAACACTCTTATCTGTTAAATTGATATTATATGTTTTTGTTACATCTTCGTTATGCCTTATTACTAATACATTTTTCAAATCCGCGTATTGTGTAATCCCATTGGCCATGCTCAATGCATCAATTAAATTCAAGCTACCTTCATAATTATAATAGAGTCCAGGACTTTGAACCTCTCCTGCAACATTCACCTTAAAATTTAAAACTTTTACCTTAACATTTGGTTCTTGCAAATATTCTTCTGCCCGTTGTTTTATACGCTCTTGAGCTTCCTGCAAATTTAATCCGGCTACTTCCACTTGTCCAAGAATTGGTAAGGTAATGAATCCTTCTTCAGTAACCATATATCCATTAATATACTGACTGGCACGATCTCCATACATTTGCTGTGTCCCGGAGGTAACACCATTTCCACTTCCAGCGGTACTAGGATTAAACAGTTGGTTTACCTGAGGGTCAAGTGTCAGAATACTCAGATAAAGATTATCATAGGGCTTTATATAATATTCAGGAGCTTTTTCAGGAATTTTATATAAACTTACATTATCTTTCAAATCCTGAAACATTGTTAAATCTCTTGAGCTTCTACAAGAAGTCTGGAAAATAATTATTAATAATGCAAAAGTAAAAATTAGTATTTTTTTCATGGGTAAAATATTTGTTCACTGATAATTGATATTTTGTTTTTAATCATTGTTTCAATCAAAAAAAATTCCATTGTATCTAATAACACTTGAAGAAAAGTATTGTTGAGAAGTGAAAGATTTATTGTCCGTTACCTGAAAAAACAACTTTAAAGGTTTTTAAAATAATCATAAAATCAAGCCCCAGTGACCAATTGTCAATATATTCCATGTCCATTTCCATCCACTTTTCAAATGGAATATTATTTCGTCCTGAAACCTGCCAGGTACATGTAATTCCAGGGTTTACACTTAATCTTCTATTCAAACTACGCTTATATTGTTTTACTTCTGAAGGAATAGGAGGCCTTGGTCCAACTATTGACATATCTCCAACTAATACATTAATAAATTGAGGTAGTTCATCCAAAGAAGTCTTTCTCAAAAATCTACCAACTTTTGTTATCCTCGGATCATTTTTTATTTTAAAAACCGGGCCATTTTGTTCGTTCAGTTCGGTTAATTTTTCTTTCAGTTCTTCTGCATTTGTCACCATAGTTCTAAATTTCAAACACTTAAACAACCTCCCGTGTTTTCCAACTCTAACTTGTTTAAAAAATACAGACCCTCCGTCTTCAAGCTTGATTAATATCCCGATAACAAACATAACTGGAGATACAAGGATTAGAATTATTGTAGCCATAAAAAAGTCGATTGCTCCTTTTATTTTAAGTGCTACATAATTTTCAGGTGTATTTCTAAACGAAAGGAAAAACTGACGATTGAGAAAAGAAAGTTTCGGGTCTAAACCACCAAAAGCCAACACTTTATTATGGAGGTGGAAGCCAACGCCTATTTCTCTACATTCAGAAACAAGTTTTCTAACTGTAGTTGTATTAAAATCTTGTTTGCAGAAAAAAACGTCATCAATTATTTTTTCGTCTATTAACTGTGCAAAGTCCTCGCTTTCCGGATACAATACATACTTGTCCTTAAACTCATTCTTCACAGCATCAGAATCGGTGATAATTCCCCAAATTCGATACCCCCAATCATCGGTTTCAATTATTTGCCTAATGAAAGAAATACCTGTCTCATCAGCTATTACCAAAAGCATTCGTGTGTTATACCCTCTTTTGCGAAATGCACGAATCGCTATTCTCCCGAGAGTTTTTTGTATAGACAACACAAAAAAATCTACAATCGCAAAATTCAATAAATCGGTGCCGGTAATTGAATCAAAATCAAAAAAATGAATTATAATGAAAAGTACGAATGAACCAATAGAAATAAGAAAAACGTATTTCTTAAGAATAGTTCTGTACTTTTGCATCCTACGCATAGCACCCATTTCAAATGCGTCAAGCAAAGTAAACCAAACAGGTATTATTACAATTGCCAGTACCAAATGATCTTTGGTTTCCCAAAAATTTTCAAGGGAAACAATTCCGGTAAACCATAATAGAAAATAGAAACTAACTAATGTCCAAAAAACTTGGGCGATAACACTAATTCTTTCCAATGCTGGTTCTCGTTCTTTAATCATGACTTCAAATTTTAAAGTACATTCTATTAGCATAATTGGTGGATAGAACGACAACTGATAAACCCTTATTTTTAATCAATCTGTCTTCTTCCTTAAATTATCCTACACTAACACATTTAATGTAAAATACTAAAAAACAACACTATAACCCCTTTACTGAAATTATTTTTAGGTGAACATCAGCGTTAGGAGGTTATATTGGTTATACAATTTACGAATTTAATATCTCTTTTCCCAAATTAATTTCTATCAGGTTTTTGGTTTCCTCAATATGAGATTTTGTAGAGGCTCCAAAAAGAACCGACTCAATTTTAGTAAATTGTCCGATATATTCAATAGCTTCTTTGGGACGTAAGGCGCCAGCCGCCAAGACCTGCATTGCAATAGGTCTGAATTCTCTCTCATTCAAATATTTCTCATAGATTTCTTTGCCTCCGGACATTCGAAAACCGATTTTATTAATTGATGAACAAATAACCGGGTTCTCTATACCGACTGAATTTAAAGCATCCAAAAGTGCTGGCATATTCATGGTTATGTATCCGGGTTCGGCATTGTATTTTTTTCTTATATAGGAATCATAGGCTGCGAATACTTCGTACATTTTTAGCCCCAGAATCAAATCAACCAAGACGTTCTGAATAAAAATAACCGGAGTTGAAATTCCATAGAACATTTTCATTTCAGCATCAACCAACAATTCCATCAGTTTTATAAAATCCTTATTCAGATATGCCAGCCCCCCTTTTGCAAAAGTCCCGAAAATGTTACCTGGTACATATTGTTTTATTGTTCCAACGATGCCAAGTTCGGTAACAGCATTTGCATATTTATGTGCATAGGGCATACAGGGGTATATCTTATAATCTTTGTAATTATCCGGATTCTTTCTGATATGATCACATACAGCACCAATCCGATCGTGCGTGGTACACATAAATGTATTTATACCAAGAGATTTAGATTGATCGAGGACTCTAATTATAGAAGAATCATCTTTAAATCGTATTGACTGAGCCCTTGATTTCTCATCAGAAAGATGATTTACCGCAAAAAATTGATTATCTCCAAATAGTACTTTTTCCATATTAGCTCCTTTTAGCGTCTTCTAAGATCATTTTAATTACTTCATCGGTGTACATGGCCTGTTCAAATGTGTTATACTTTGATTGTTGCCTTATTTCAATACAATCAACGAAATTATCTATTTGGGCACTGTACTCTTCACCCCGGAGGTAGAAATCAACCGGAATTGCGAAATCAGTAATATATTTTATCGTCCATCCTTTTTCTAGATTTTCAGAAGGAACAGCCTTTTTTAAATAAATTTTTATCTCTGTTGCATCACAAATAATTTTACCATTCTTTCCCTGAATTGTCAGTGATGTTGACATTTTACGATAGGTTTCATCGCTCCAGTTTACGAGCAGTGTTCCTGTTAATCCATTTTCCAACCTGAGTAAAGAAAAAACGGCATCTTCTACTCCTTTTGAGTAAAAACTTTTTAAAAGTGTTCCCTGAATTTTTTCAGGTCTCCCAACAATTTCCTGAATAAGATTGATAACATGCGATGCATAATCATAAAGACAGCCACCACCTTCAGCGGAATTGGAACGCCAGGTAGAACCTTTTTCTTTTGTTACCACCGGCCCATAAGCTTCTCCGCTAAAATGAACAAGTTCGCCTAATATATTTTGCTGAAGCAACCTTTTTAATTCTCGAAAAGTACCGATAAAATGATTGTGAAACCCGACTTGATTTACCAGGTTATTTTTTTCAGCCAAATCTTTAAGTTCACGTCCTTGTTCCGTTAAAAGGGTAAATGGTTTTTCGCAAAAAACATGAATTCCCTTTTCCAAAGCGTATTTTACCATTGGGTAATGAAATTTAGTAGGTGTTGCTATAACAACAAAATCAGGCTTTTCTACATCGATCATTTTTTGATGATCAGTGTAAGTGTTTACTTTACTAAATTTATTAAATGCGTTTAAAACCAGGGAAGAAGTATCGCATACAGCCACCATATCAACTTTCTGGTGACCTCCAACAATTGCGGCATGTGAAAGCCCCATTTTCCCGAGCCCAGTAACTGCTCCTTTAATCATAACTTTTTAATCTCAAAAAAATTAATATTACATGCCAAAAAAATAGCATTTGATTTCCTATATTTCTTCTAAATATTTCCGGTCGGATAAAAATTCTAACCAGCCATCCCACTCTAAGTTTAAACCAAATAGGATGAATAGCCTTTTGTGTTCCGGCAAACCAGTCAAACACGTTTCCAATTGCAATAATTAACCCTGCATTTATACGATGTTTATTTTTTGTTGACCATTTTTCCTGTTTGGGGCAAGTCATTCCAACAAATACCACATCTGGGTTAAAAGAATTTATTTTGTCTATCATCTGCTGATTCTCCTGCTCCGAAAATTCGGGTTTGTATGGAGGTGAGAATGTTTCAACCTTAATATTTGGATATAATTCTAAAGCTTTGTTTTTAATTTTCTCTAATGTATCTACCGTAGAACCAAGAAAAAATGCCTTCCCGTTTTCCTTATTTAATCTCTCCATAAAATGATAAAAAACATCAGGACCTTGATTTCTTTTGATATTCTGTCCTTTCAACAGAAGAGACGCAAAAGCAAAATAAACCCCATCCAAAACAAGATAATCAGTCGCTTTCAAAGCATCTTTAAATTCTGGATCTTTAGTACTTATCCCATAGGAATTGGGGCTGATAGTGTTAACGTTTTTACATGTTATATTGTTTGTTGGAATAAGATTCAAATTATCAGAGTATACGGTTAGCCCTATAACTTCTACTTCAGAAAAAGCTTGTTTCATAAATAAAATATGATTTAAACAGACCTATTAAAAATTTCTACAACTTATAATTTAGATTAAAAAATATGACACATCAACACAAACTAATATCATGATTTACAAAACAATACAAACTAACTCAATACTTTCTTTGCTCTCATCCTAATTTCCGCTATTAATTCCTTTCTTCCATTGCGCGACCCAATAAGTTTAACACGAAAAACAACCTTGTGCTTTAAAGTAAAATACTTCAAAAAATGTTTAGAATATTTATCAATCCGACTATCAAATTCTATAAACTTGAAATTTGTCCGGCGACCATTATCCAATCTGTAATCGTAAGAATTTATTCCTTTACAGTGTGTACTTAATTCTCCATGTCCTATATTTTCAACCAATGAAAGCGAAGGATAAACGGAGTAAGTATCCTTTTTAAAATGATTGTATGCCCATCGAACATACCAGGAATCATTTTTATTATTCAATGAGTCCAGTAACATATCTGCTATATCGTTCCCAAACTCATTTTTAAATTTTTTCAGGATATTTTTATCCTGGGTTATCTCATTTCTTATTATTTCTTTATTGAATAAATCTTTACTCCATCGGGTTGACCATGTTGCCCATCCCCACGATAATGGCCGTTTTTGAAAGTACACATCTTCAAATTCGTCCAATTTTTTTATGAAAACAGAATACCCACATATCGTTTGTATCTGCGAATCTCTCTCATAATAACCAAGCGCCTGATTCATATAGTTTAAAAAGTTTCGGGATGTAAGCAAGTCGTCTTCCAGAACGATTACATTATTGAAGTCCATAAGCACTTTTGTTACTCCTTCAATAATTGATTTTGCTAATCCTTTATTTGTTGGCGATTCATACACTTGTACTGAATTAAATCCGGAAACCTGGTGAATATACTCCCGAACCTCTTCCACTTTTTTCTCTGCATCTTTATTCTTCGGGCCATCAGAAAAGATTATTAATTCGGACTCAGATGCCAAGAAATTCTTTTGAAGTGCTTCTATTGTTTGTTTCGTTTCGAACAAACGATTATATGTAAATAGACAAATTGGAGCGTACATTAGAAATTTATTTCAACATTAACAATCTGTTGTATAACCTGGGGAATATTACCTTTAGGTATACTTTTACTGCATATAAGATCCATCTCTTTCCCCAAAATTTTTGTCTGAACCTATTATATTCCTTAATATTCAATCCCTTGGGAGAGTGCAGCAATTGCCATCTCTTTAGTAAAGGAACCTTTGGATCCTGCCATGCCGGGATACTATTTAAATCGCATGTTGCCACATATTTTGTAGTTGTATATAATTTGTACCCTTTTTTTATTGCTCGTAATCCATAATCAATATCTCCCATTGAATGCGTATAATCAACTGAAAGATTTCCGAGCTCGTTAAATATTTCATTAGGAATTAGTACTATGTTTCCATTAATGTATTTGCACAGTTGCAGGTTTCCATTAGGTAAAACCGGCCCTGTATCTGACCTCCCTCCATACGAAAAATTTCCGGAGGTATCGGAGCTTATACAAGCGCCAACAATTATAGCAGGTTTCTTATCTTTTTCCTGTGCACGTTTATAACAGTCAAATAATTCTTCCAATGCATATTCTTCAATCAAAGTATCATCATTAAGCCACAGATAATAATCATAACTCTTTTTAGAAGCTACATCCCACGCAAGTCTCATCCCTCCGTTCCAGAATAAGTTACCAGAACCTGCAATTATATTCACATCAGGAAATTGACTTTTAACTGCTACATCCGTCCCGTCATGTGACCCGTCATCTACCAAAAAGATGTCCAATTTACGTCTGAACTTTACAGCACTTTCAGACAGCTTTTTCAAGCTTAACAAAGTTTTATCTTTCCGGTTGTGACAAGTTAGCAGAACTGCTATCTTATTTTGACTTTTTTCTACCAAATCTGAATTTTTTTCACGTTAACATTCACATTTGACAATTCTTTGTCTATGATATTCCTATACAATGATTTATATTTTTTCTCAAAAATTCCCCGAACCCATAATTTAACCTCCAGGTTATTCATCGATCTAAATCCTTTTGAAAAACACACACCAATCATCATCCATATTACAAACGTATTTAAGTCAAATATGAAATAATCCTCAACCCAGCCATACGCCCACCTAAACGCAACAAATAATCCAATTAACTGACTGAAAATATTATTGGATCGATATATTGCTAACCAAGATGCTACACCAAAAACAATAAACAACAAAATGACACCAACAATACCTGTCCAAGTGAAAATATTTAGAATATTTGCCTCATTTCGAAGACGTTCATTCCTTCCTGTGTTCTCATAGGTCTCTTCTGCAAAAAATGTGGTTTCATTCCCTCTTGCAGGGGTACGTCCAATTCTCCAGTAATTATATTTTATTGCCGATGATAATACTTCTTCATACAGGAATGTTCTTGAATCTGTAGTTAGTGCCTGCTCCCCGCTACTCTGGTGTTTAATATTCTTAGCATATTCATCCATTCTAAAAATATTAAAAACGCCACTTACAGCTAAGAAGAAAAGTATCCATGGAGCAACGAGTAGAATTCTCCTTGATGCTTTGATAATTCTACCCGGCGACACAAAAAACCTGAAATAATACAGTAGCAAAAATATGATTGGAATTCCATATTTAAAGACATGACTTCTTACAGTTATATCACCAAGCATTGCAGCCAAACTTATTACCAGCAGAATAACTTTCCAGTTGGTTTTAAGCAAAGGGAAAAAAAGCATAACAAAACTTACAGGAAATAAATACCATCCCCATGCACCAGATGGGTACATTGGAAAAACTATTATAATAGAAAGAGGAAGTGCGAATCTAAAATAAAAAGACAAAATATCCTGTAAAATTTCCTTATTAGCAAACGAATATGTTGCTATTGGAATTAAGAGAAGAAATGCATTTTCAATCAACCCCTTCCAGTCCCAATAGTTTTCTGCAGTAAGAATTCCTCTTATAATACTAAAGGTGATCCACCCGATATAAATTGTAACTACAAATAAGAATTTATTATTATTTTTTCGCCCAAAATAGAATATCGATAATCCAAAAACTATCAAAATCATAAATTCTATCGCCCAATATTCAACTGTTCCAACAATGGGTGCAGGGCTATAACGCTGTACAGATAAAAAAGCGATTAGAAAAATACTAAATTGTAATATTTTAGTTAGTATACTTCTCATCAAATATATTCAACAATTCGTTTTTAAAATTTCATTTTATAATTCTGTCCAACACAAAGTGTTATACTATCTGGCCCACATCCTCTCCTTTATACAACTGAATCATTTGAGCGACGTTTTTTGAGATTGAAAACTCAGATTTTACATAAGAAACAGCTTCCAATGAAATCTGTTTAGCCTTATCCGGATTATTTTTTATATAAATCAACTTTGAAGCTAATTCCCGAAAATCAAATTGAATAAGTATGCCATTTTTATTATCTCTCACCAAATCCTTTAATCCGGAACTGTTATAAAGAATGGAAGGCAACCCACAAGCCATCGCTTCAATTCCTGCATTTCCAAGTCCCTCAATTCTGGAAGTCATGACGAAGACATCGGATGCAATTAAATAATCTCTTACGTTATGCTGATTCCCCAGAAATCTCACCTTTTCCCTCATTCCAAGAGAATCAACTAAATGTTTCTCTTCACTTTCAGTTGCCCCTGTCCCCAAATGCAGATAAACAAAATCTAATTCATCCTTAATCAGGCTAAGAGCATTTATAATATCCGAATGATTTTTATTTTTAGAACAACTGCCTACAGAAACAACTACGAATTGATTATGAGAAATACCCAGTTTACTCCGGCTTTGGCTCTTCTCTTGTTCATTGGGCTCATAAAAACGTTTTGAATCATACCAATTGTAAATACGAACCGATGGATTATGGTAATAATTCAACTCATTTTCTTGTACACTTTCTCCAATTGAATGAAACTTAAAATGAAAAAATTTTCTGGACAATAATCTGATAAAAAATCCATAAGGATATGTAAACTTCCTGTGCCTGAAAATGCTATGCATTGTCTTTACTACTTTTAGTCCGGCAATGCTGGCGATAAACCCGGCGACGTATAAATTATTCCTATGAATGTGTACTACATCTATTTTATTTTTTTTCAGGAACTTATAAAAATCAGAATAAAACCGAAAAGTACTTCCAGAAAGATGGAAATCTGATTTGATAAAATGATGATATACTTCGATATCATTGTTCCTAAATTCTTCAACAAAATTCCCCATATTGGCTCCTGTACTAAAAGCAAACATTTTTACCCCCTTATTCTTAAAATAGGGCGCAGCATTTGCGTACATTATTTCAGCGCCAGAAAAATTAATTTCATTAAATATGTGCAATACCTTCATTATGATTCTTTATAATTTCTCTGTATATATCAACATACTGTGATGTAACACTCTCTTTATCATGACGAATGTTGGCTATTTGTTGCGCATTTCTGCTCAATTTGATGGCCAGTTGCTCATCATTAAAAATCCTTTCAACCTGATGAGCCAGGGTTCTGTAATCCCCTATTGGAAAAAACAATGAACTTTCTTCGTTTTCGACAATTGAGCCAGCCCCCCCGGTGAATGAAACAACAGTAGGCGTTCCTGTTAACATAGCTTCTCCCAGAGCATTGGAACTATTTTCAATAAAAGAAGACAACACAAATACATGGCTTTTTCTAAATCTCTCTGCCATCTGGGTTGCATCAAGTCTTTTTAAAGGTATAAATACATTTTTCAGTTTCAATTGAGATATTAAGGATCGTATATAATTGGAATAGTCTTCCCCGATCAAATAATCTCTAACAGTCAAATTTCTGGCTTCATTAAACAGTGGAACATAAACTTTAAGATCCGGAAATTTTTTAATCAATAGTGAAACAGCGTAAACTAATGTATGCAAACCTTTAATAGGGTAAGCACCTGATGAAATAAAAATGGAATATTTCTCGCATTTTTTGATATCCCAATTATTGTCATAAAAAGCATCTCTTAATAGTTCTTCTCCATGATAATAGCTTATACCAGAATTTAAACCGTATGCCTGTGCTCTATCCCATAAAGTTCTTCCTATAAAATACTTATTTACAGAAAAAATATCGCGTTCAATCTCACTGTAAAGCCTCCAGTTTCGCTTAAAACCCTTTATTCCTCCCCTCCCCATCCGGTTTTTTAAAGATTGATATTTACTAATGCTATAACCAGAGGAAGCCATATATAAATATGGTAAGTAACTATTAATGATACCTTGAATTGACCCAACCAACGGGATTTCATCAGGCACAAAGGAACGTAACAAACCAAAGTTTCTCTCGGTTCCGTGAAAATGAATAATATCCGGTCTAAAATCACTTATAATATTTAAATAATGCTCAGTAGTACGTTTCTTTATTCGTTTTATATTCTCATTTTTTCTAATCGGCAACGAATAGAAAATTGATTTCTCTGAAATCACCTTTGTATATTCGCCGTTAACAACAGGAGTAACCACCCCCATGTCACATGCTTGATTAAAACTTAATAGATTAAATAATGGCACAATCCATGAGCCCCCCAAAGTGGGCTTTCCATTTTTTATTTCAGGCACAAATTGTGGCAATACATCGCTTGTAATCCAAAGGATTTTCATTTGTTTAGCCATAAAAACTCAAAATTTCAGGATTTAAAGACATAACCACAACTCGATTATTTATAAATAAAAACTTCACTTATCAATTATTAAATACAAGGAATAAATAATACACGGCTTTATGAGAGTTACTTGTTTTTGGTTTTATAAAGTAATTTAAAGAATAAATGCAGGCGTACTTTAATATAGATTAATACTCTTATTTATGCAGTTTATGAAAATTCAATTTAACCAACTTTAAATATTGCAAAAATTAAATTTCATAATTTTTGTCACCAATAACATCCTCCTTCAACTGATTCTGCATTTTCTGGTCTCTCTGTTTTGCTGGCCCGTACCCAGTGTTCATTCACTAATCCGGGATAATCAAATAATACTTTTTTCTCTCCGTCAAAATAATTCACCCTGTAATGTTCGCCTTCCCACCGTTCACCTCTGATTCCAAAAAGTAATTGAAGGCTTCCTCCTATGTGAAATCCTTTTTTACCACTTCGTTTCGCATGCGCAGCTAAAGAAAATCCATATGCCCCTGCGCCAATTATACAAATATCATAGTCAGTTTTATCCATTTGTCTTTTCATGTGATCCAAAGCTTCAAACCAATCGGAAAAACCAGTTTTATTTCCAGCGATACTCTGAACCGCTTTAATCGTTTTTAACTTAAATTCAGGCAATAATGAATTATCCTTAAATAACAATTTTCTTTTTTTATATTGTTTTTTGATGGTATCGGCAAAAGGATGAATTATTAACACATTTTTCCCCGCAAGAACATGAGTCCAAGGTTGATCTGCCCAATATGGATCCAGTGTTAAAAGTTGAACCTTCTTTACACTTTTCAATTTATTTTCAACATATCTTTCTTCTGACAACCAAGAACCAAGTATATCAACTTGTTTAATATCATCAAGAAACAAGTGACAATATTGCTCTATTTTATTAATCTTTGGAGGAAAGAACCCTGCCCCAATATGCATAGACGATACTTTATCCTTTTCCCACCACCAAGCCGGGTTTTCCCCCCGTATATAGGATAATACATCTCTTTTATTACCCTTGACCCCCAAATAGTTGATTAAAATTGAGAGTTCATTTGCTCCAAACCGAGCTATCATACATGGTTTTTCGTCCGACAGGTATGATTTAACCAACACAGATGCTTTATTTGGATTCAAAATAATTTTTGGCTTGCTATTTATTCTCTCTGAAGAATTCAAATGATAAATTTTACGCAATGCTTTAAGAGTCAAGACAGCTATATTATTCATATTATTCGGGTTTTATCACAAAAAGTAGGCTCTTTATGCTAAAAAATGCTTTCCGACATTATTATTAACAAATCAAATTAAAAAATTACTGCTGCCTTTGTATTTTTTTAGTAAAAAAATTCATAACAACTTTCCTAATCAATTTTTTTTCATCATTATTTAACCCCAAAAAATATGTAATAAATAAAAAAACTACTGAACTTGTAATGAATACACTAATTAATCTTATAATATTCTCTGGCAACAACTTACTAATTAAAAAAGAGACTAAAAAAACGATTACAAATACGCTTACAGACCTTGCAACAACATTTTTCATAAAAACAGCTATTGACATTCCACCCAGCTTGTTTAAAAAATAAACCCTGGTAACAGATATCCCAATTCCCATAAAAACCAAAACTGTGTATATCGTTTCCGGTGGCGCTCCATTTTTATACATAAAAAAACTGATGGGCAAAACAGAGAAAAACAACAATGATTCCCATATGGAATATTTCCGGATATCTCCTATAGCTCCAATAGCAACAAAAAAACTATGAGTTAGAGCACCAAGAATTAACCGAATTAAACTTAAACGACAAAATACGACAGCATAATCAGGAACATCCTTTAACCAAAGGTCAAATATGTAAGGCATTTCAATTAAAACCGGTATAGATAAAAATGAAAGAATGAAAAATGTAGCCTTATTTCCAAACATGGATGCCTCAAGCATCTTATTTCTATCCTTTCTGCCTTCATTTTTTATTATCACCGGATCTAATGCCAACTGCATAGTCATAGAAAAGTTACTTAATTGACTGGAAACCTGATTAGCAATTCCCTGAGCGGCATTAACAATTACACCAAAAAATTTATTAAGTACCAGTGTAGTTCCCTGCATTGTAATTATATATGAGGAATTTGTAAGAAACGACCATCCCGCAAAACTCCCCATCTCTTTAAGCAGATGTTTATCAAAATTCGATTTAAATCCAAATTTTGCTTCTTCATATTTAATATGACAATAAACATAAAAAGCGACAATAGTTACCACCGATAATAATGCCATCAATAATCCGTACACGACAAGCTTATCTAAAGTGGTAAAAGTTATATACACCGCTATTCCTAATCGAAGAAGAGTCTGAACTATGCCTAGAACGGCTATTACCATCATGTTTTCATTTGCTTTCAGAACAGCATCATACGGCACCTTTACTATTGTAAAAAAAGTACTTACCAGCATAAACTGATAAATTATTTTAGCAACCTTTAATCTATCTTCCGGTATCTCAAGAACTCCACTAAAAATATATATTCCTACAACCTCAAGAATTAAAATTACTATAATGGCAATTGCAATATGCAAGATTATACTGATATTAAAAATAGTTTTTTGCTTTTGGAAATTATCTTCTCCATGTGCGAATGCCATAAACCGGACAGAAGCTTCCGCCATAGACCCATTTAAAAAACCAAGCATCGCAATTACCCCTGCAACCAAATTATAGATACCAAAATCCTCTACTCCGAGTGCGTCAAGAATAAGCCTGGTAGAGTATAAAGAGATGATGACATTAACAATAATTCTGACATATAAAAAAATTGTATTCTTTGCAACACGGCTAGCTGTACTCATAGTTTTTTATTATATCTGCAGTTCGTTTTTTAATGAGTATATGCACCGAAAAATATAACGCATATAATCTCTGAACTCACAAGCATAAAAACATCAAAATTCGTTGGATTTTTTATACTAATTGCAGATTTATTACTTATACATTTTTGAAATTATAGAACTTTCGCATCCTTTCTTGTACCATTTCTGCAGATTATGCGAACCAGGTTGATTGTCTTCTAATTTCCGTTATTGTCAGACCTCCTTATTTTATAATAAAATTTCAAATAAAAGTAGAATGGAAAAAAGAACAATTTCCTCAACCCGGGGAGTGCTTTAAAGCCAACCATGTACCCAATATCGTTTAGCAAAGAGTTAAAACTATATATGATAAGGTATCTGTATAACCCAAATTTTTTATACTCACCAAGTCTTAATTTAACAGGTTTCGATTTTGTTTCTTTCCATGGTGTATGTTTTAAGTAATTGTAATATATACTCCTATACTTATTCCACCGGGTGCCAACCCAATCTATTCTATTCCAAGGTTTAAAATAATCGAGATAGTGAACAATAACAGGACTTTCCTCAAATTGTTTTCTGTCAAAATTGTTCTCAAAAAAAGAGCGTTCATAAACATAAGGATAATTCCTAAGCCATCTTACAGATAATTCAAACCACTTCCCATTAAAAACAGCATTCAATGAGTCCTGATCAAATTGATCTAAAAATATACTTTCCTTTCGTGAAATTGCGATTAAGTCATTCTCTGAATTATGAGCTCTCCAATAATCCAGATTAACTAACATTAGGCCCGATGCAAAATAATGTTTGTGATAAGGTAATGATATTTGCATTCTTTTTTCATCCCGCATTCTCCCGATATCCCGGGTTGCGGCTAATGCATACCCACTCAAATCTATTGAAAATAGGGGAGATAAATCACCAAGCACTACAAGATCTGAATCAAGATAAAGCACTTTAGATATAGAATTGTCTAATATAGAAGAAATAAGAATCCTATAATATGCGGCTTTGGTCAATGGTCTGTCCTCTCTGCTTGAACGTACTCCATCTAATAAACTGTCATCAACTTTGTGAAAATTACAAACCGCATCATAACCACTGGTTATCTCATTTAAGTATTCTTTATTTTCTTCACTTAGAAGCGAATGTAAAATGTGAATTTCAAATTTTTCATTTCTATTATGTTCAAATAAAGAACATAACATAACCCCACAAGCAGGTGCATAATTATCATCAATGTTACAACAAATATGTTTTTTTTCAGACTCCATATTTTATATTTCTTTTATGAGAAGAACCGTCAAGATTTAGATTAACAATTTCTCCAATATCTCTCTTCAATTAGTTTTAGTTATTTGTGATAAATCTATTATTGTTCCTTTTTCACTTAGAATTAAGATATTTAACATTTCCCGTACGTTTATTAATTAACAGCTGGTTAATCTGTCAAAAAAACCATCAAAATATTTATCCGTACAACTTGTTACCCCGTTAACCCAACCTTTCTGAAGGATTTATATAATAGATTCAAAATCCCCCGTGGGGTCACTACAATTGTTCGTAACATACGGTTTGTTTGTAGCTTATTTCTAAAATATATACTAAAAATATTATCCTGTTCAATAAAGTCATTAATCACTTTCTTTTGAGCAGCAGATCCTAATTGCATGAATGCCCAGAATGTACGTTGAGAAGCTATCTTTTTTAGCTTTGGATCCAAAGTCTTCTCTTTTAAAATGGCGTCATAGATATACGGTAATGTAAATTGATAACTTACATTATTATTATTCGTATCCTGATTATCATGTTCGCGAAACTGGTATAGTACTCTTGAGTCACCAAAAAAAGCCAGCTTATCGGCATTTCCATAAATCCACACCCAATCGTTACTACCATTATATTTAGTATAAAATCCGGTAAATTTTTTGCGCCGGATAGAACTGCTTGGATAAGGAAATCCTAATTTGTACTTTATTGCGTATTCAATAACCTTTTCACCATCTTTCATATAACCAAAAGGCAATATATGAGAATGTGGCAATTTCCCTGACTGAGTATTTTTTATAAAATCAGTAAAAAATATATCTATATCAGGGTACTTTGTTGCAGCTTCAAGAAAAGATTTTACATAATTCGGATCAAGAATATCATCATCCTGCAGGGTCTGAACATATTCGGTTTTCGCTATCTCAAAACAACGATTAAAATTCTGGAGCATTCCAATATTTGTCTCATTCCGATAATAGGTTATTCCTTTTTCCTTGCAAATATCCCTGAAGTAATTATGGGGAGAACAATTATCAACGACAATAATATTACATTTTACAGTCTGATTAATAGCACTTTCCAGTGCCTCCTGGAAATAATCTTTTCTGTTATAAACCGGCATTGCTATTGTTAGTAAATCAGTGTATTCCATAACCTCAATTAGTTTAATTACAAATTCTTCAAAATCTCTTTAACTGTAGTTCTCTAAGTACCAACCTGTTGTTAATTGTAGTCCTTCATCCAGAGCAGTCTTGGGTTTCCAGTTTATTTTTGTCTCAGTGCCTTTTACATTGGCTATTTTGGTATTCTCAAAAACTCTGTCTGGCAAATCTCCAAATTTTGGACTCATGTCAGATTTTTGAATTTCAACTAACTTGTTTACTATATCTTTTACCGAAGCCAAATTACCACTGCCCAAATCAATAACATCGCCGTTTATATTAGGCGTAGTTGCAATGGTTAATAATCCGGATACAATATCATCCACATAAATCCAATCAACATTTCTGCTCCCACTTGTAAATTGAAGAGATTTGTTTTGCATAAGAGATAATATCGTATAAGGTATAAGCTTCTGAATATCTTTCTGTTCAGGACCATACACCATAAATAACCGTGCAATTACAACAGGCGTTTGATATAATGCATGAAACATTTTTGCATAGGCAGTACATGCGTCTTTAGCCGCCGCATAAGGAGATGAAGGAATTCTTTTAAAATCAGACTCTTCCGTCTCTTCCATTGACCCACTCAAAATAATCTTTTTGCAATCTAATTCGTTAGCAGTAATCAATATATTGATAGTACTTTCCAGATTATACTTAAAAGTTGGTAATACCAAGTCAATATGTCGTGCACCTTTAACATAACTTGCCAAATGGAAAATATAATCCGGGTTTACTTTTGATAAAAGTTCTTTTGTTTCGCCAAGCTCAGATAAATCACATTTCCACCAATTAACACCGTGAATAAGGTTTGATGTTTCTGAATTATAATAAATCCCATGAACTTCGTTTCCACTTTCTAGCAACTCCCGACATAGTCTGGAGCCGATAAATCCACTGGCTCCGGTTACAAGAATTTTTTCTCCGGCTAAATATTTAACAGACATAAAAACAGTTATTTAAAATGTAATACTTCACCTCAGTTTATCGATTTGCGAATCAGGCCTGCATTAGACAAATTTTCAGCAGCGAATACCAGTATGTCAAATTCAATCCCGGATCTTATGGCAATATCGAGCATAGAATAATTTCCATCGGACAAATTAAGTATCCATAAAATT
This sequence comes from uncultured Draconibacterium sp., assembly GCA_963677235.2. Taxonomy (GTDB): domain Bacteria; phylum Bacteroidota; class Bacteroidia; order Bacteroidales; family Prolixibacteraceae; genus Draconibacterium. Next base: position 921,210 of record CAXXPP010000003.1, read on the forward strand.
GCCATTTGGTAATCTTTTTGCTGGCTTTCACCTCCAACCGGTTTATACAATCCTCTTTTACCCAATTGAGGTTCTCCTTTGGGACTTAGATTTATCCATTTTACATTTTTTTCGATTATTGTTATTGCCTTTAGTAAAAATTGAAAAGAATCGTCCAAATTTTGGGCGCTTACAAAGTCGAGGTTATCACCAGATGTATGGTATTCCGGAAATTCCCCATGCGGCATTCTTGACAACCTTCCTACGGGCAAATTAAAACCAGGAGAACAAAATTGCCTTTCATCGTAACCATACGGGGAAAACTCAAGGATTTTGCTGCCTTTTTCTCTCTCAATTAAATATTCCATAATTTTATCGATCTCTGCATTTCCTATCCTCGATTTTTTATAATGAAATGCAGATGAATCGCCTAAAAGATTAAGAACCAATCCGTGTTTAATTCTACTCAGTTTTTCTTCGTTTCTGCTTAGCCAGGTAATTGATCCAATCGTTCCGGGAATAAACAGAAAACGATAGGAATAATGCAAATCGGCGTTTTTCAAAAACAAAGCAATTTGAGTAGCAACAACGATTCCTGATAAGTTATCATTGCAGAGTGACGGATGACAAATATGACAACTAATAAGAACTTCCTCATCTGATTTGCCCGGAATCAGGTATTCGCCATAAGTAAGAGCACCATGTTTAATTTCAGAGTCTACTTTAACGGTATATTTTCCTTCTGCTAATTTCTCATACTGATTATGAGACAAACAAAATCCCCAATTAAGATTATAGTAGGAAGTCCGGTAAGGTACCCAATCTGGATGCTCGGGAACTGTAAACAGATGCTTTTTTAACTCTTCCAACTCTACCGTTTTTTCTATTGGTGTACTATAATTAAGTACATGAAGATTTAATTTTTTAAAATCAACTATTTTATCTCCATCTTCATTTTTTATCCAAGCGTCTTTTATATTCCATTCTTCAGGCACATCCCAGTCTAAAACTTTTGTTCCGGACGCTACTTCCTGGACATCAAGAGGAATAAATTCTTTTAAAATGGATAATGTTTCACGAACCCCGTTTCCTGTAATACTTCTGCAAATAGGATAAAGTCGCTCCACTAATTTATACATCTGGCTACCTGCTTGCTTCATTTTATTTTCTTTAGCTTCTAATTCAGTATTCATAAATGTTGCTTAACAATTAATTAACTGGAAACAGTGGTATTCTTTATTTCCAAACCAGAAAAAGAACGTTCTTTAATTAGCGGCCATTCCAGATCTTTCTCTGAAATTATTTCAGGTGAAAAAGGAAAATCTATATGGAGTTCGGGATCACTAAAACGTAACCCATTATCATACCCAGGTGCAAAAAATTCCGTATGAAAATATAGAATTGATGTATTATCTTCCAGTGTTAAAAACCCGTGAGCAAATCCGTCGGGTATTAGTAGCATTCTTGAGTTTCTTTCCGATAATTCAACTGAAAAACTTTTTAAAAAGGTTGGAGAATCCTTTCTTATATCAATTATAAAATCAATTATTCCACCGCTTACACAACGAATAAGTTTTGTTTCGCTAAATGGAGGAACCTGGTAATGAAAGCCTCTGAAGGTATGTTTATGTTTGTTTAACGATTGATTTATCTGAACAAACTCCTTTTTAAAGCCGATTTCATTAAACTCATCTTTACAATAAAGTCGGGCAAAATATCCTCTTTTATCTGTGTGAGGTTCCAGATTAACGATATATGCATCCTTCAGATATGTCTCTTCAAAAATCATAAAATTATATTTTGAAATAGCTTCTTGCTTAAAATCTCATACAATTGTTCTGTATTCTAAATTATCCTTAATTCAGGCAATGATACCAGGAACTTTCCGTTCCAGTCTTTCACCTGAGATTGCTGTTTAACTATTTCTTTCTCAAGATTCCAAGGCAAAATAAGTACCCAATCTGGTTTATATTTACTTAGTAAAGAAGGATGTAGAATTGGAATGTGACTTCCCGGCATATACTTCCCCTGTTTTGATGGTGCAGCATCGCAAACAAACGAGATTAAATCTGATTTTACATTTGCATAATTAAGCAATGTATTTCCTTTTGCTGCAGCACCGTATGCACCAATTGTTTTCCCTTCAAGTTTTTGCTCTTTTAGAAAACGTAATAAATTTTGGGTAACAGCATCTGCCTTTTTCTGAAAATTCAGGTATATTTCAAGATCTTGTAATCCAAAATCTTTTTCCTCTTGTTTTAAATCTGTAACATTTGCAGATATTTCTTTTGCATCATCAATATGACAACCATAAATCCTCAAACTTCCTCCATGCGTTGGCAGTTCTTCAACATCATATACTTTTAGTCCCGCTTCCCGAAAAATCTTATCTACAGTATATATTGACAAATAAGAATAATGCTCATGATAAACCGTATCAAACTGTTTATATTTAATTAAATTCATCAAATGAGGAAATTCCAGTGTAATCGTACCACCTGGTTTAAGCGCAGTTTGAAGTCCTTTTGTAAAGTCATTTATATCAGGAACATGTGCATAAACGTTATTGCCAATAATTAGATCGGCAGCCTTTCCATCCTGAACTAATTTTTTGGCAAAATCTTCACCAAAAAATTCCCTCATTACCGGCACTCCTATTTTTTCTGCAGCTTCGGCAGTACTATCTGTAGGCTCTATCCCCAAACAGGGGATACCTTCGGCAACAAAATTCTTTAATAAGTAACCATCGTTTGAAGCGACCTCGATTACAAAACTTTCCTTGTTCAGTTTTAACCGATCTGTTATCATTTGGGTGTAACGGGATGAATGCTCCAACCAACTAGATGAAACCGAAGAGAAATAAGCATATTCTTTTGTAAAAAGTTCATGCCTTTCAGAATAGTCTTCGGTTTGAACAAGCCAACAATTATGACAAACAAATAATTTGAGTGGAAATACTTTTTCGGGCTGTGCAAGTTCCTCTTCATTTAAATATGCATTTGAAGGTGGAGCCACCCCTAAATCTAGAAATACATGTTCCAATTTGGATTTACAATGTCGACAATTCATAATTTATATTTTTAAGTGATTAATATTAAATCTTCAGGTAAAAAATACATTATTGAAGATAACTATCAATCTGACTATTACATATCTCTCTCATATTCTTATTCTCGAGGAAAGCCTTATGCCATTCCACGATACTTTTTAACGCAGTCTCAATGTCCCACCGGGGCTTCCACTCCAATGTGTTCCTTGCTTTTGAACAATCAAGTTTTAAAAATCGGGATTCATGTGGCTGGGGCGATTTATCAATTGCGAAAGAAGCTCCTTCTCCCCATAAGTTGCAAATAGTTGATGTAATCCATTCAACATTTTTTTCATCACTCTCACCTGGTCCAAAATTCCAAGCTCCGTTAAATTCCGGACCTTCTGTAAATAATTTACCTGCAAGCAATAAATATCCGGTTAAAGGTTCAAGCACATGCTGCCACGGGCGTATAGAACCAGGGTTTCTCAAAATTACTTTCTCCCCATTTGAAATCGCCCTTATGAAGTCAGGAATTAATCTGTCATTGGCCCAATCTCCTCCTCCAATAACATTTCCGGCTCTGGCAGTTGCAATAGCCACACCATGTTTACTGTATAGTTTTTCATTAAAAAATGAATTTCGAAAAGAGGATGTAACAAGCTCAGAGCAGGCTTTACTATTTGAATAAGGATCAAAACCTCCTAATGAATCATTTTCCCGATATCCCCACTCCCATTCTTTATTCTCGTAACACTTATCGCTGGTTACATTTAAAATTGCGTTTACTCTATCTGCATGTTTCGCAGCTTCAAATAAATTTGCAGTACCAATAACATTTGTTAAATAAGTCTCAACAGGATTTACATAAGATTGCCGAACAAGCGCCTGGGCTGCCAAATGAATAATTATATCCGGGTTCACCTCCGTTAAAACCTTTTCAACAAAATTATAATCTTGAATATTTCCAATAAATGATTTTACATTTTTATCAACTTGGGCTACTTCATATAATGAAGGTGATGTTTGAGGAGCTAATGCAAGTCCAAAAACATTCGCTCCCAATTTATTCAACAACAGGCACAACCACGATCCTTTAAACCCGGTATGCCCTGTTACAAGAATCTTTTTATCCTTAAAAATTGCTCCATTTAATGTACTTCCCATTTTCACGATTTTTGGAATTCTTAAACTTCAAATTGAATTGCTCCGGTTCCCATATCATCCAGGGAGCGTTTTTATTGTTATACATTTCCTCCAATTGTCTTTTATCCCTTTCGGTATCCATTGCTTTCCAAAAATCATAATGCTTATATGTAACCAACTGTCTTTCCTCTGCCAAACCTTCCAGTGGTTCTTTTTCAAACATTGTTGTATCACCATCGATATAATCAAGAACTTCAGGTTCGCAAACAAAAAAACCAGCATTTACCCATTGCCCGTCACCTTTAAGTTTCTCTTGAAACCGAAGTACTTCATCATTTCCATTCAATTCTAATGATCCCCATCTCCCGTCTGGCTGAACCGAAGTCATCGTAATCATTTTACCTCTGTTTTCGTGGAAATTTATAAGTTTATGAATATTGATATTTGAAACTCCATCGCCATAGGTAAGCAAGAATCTTTCATTATTGATATACTTCTGTACTCTTTTTATACGTCCGCCAGTCATTGTATTTAAACCAGTGTCAATAAGAGTAACTTTCCATGGTTCTGAGTTGTTATTCAAAAATTGTGTTTCATTTTGCTCAAAATTGAATGTTACATCGGATTGATGAAGAAAATAGTGAGCAAAATAATTCTTTATAATGTATCCCTTATACCCAAGCATGATAATAAATTCATTAAAACCATAGAAAGAGTATATTTTCATTATATGCCACAAAATTGGTTTTCCACCAATTTCAACCATTGGTTTAGGTTTTAAATACGTCTCCTCTGATAAACGAGACCCAAAACCTCCCGCTAAAATAAGTACTTTCATAACAGATGTTTAAAATTTATATTTCAGGAATTTTATAAGTAGAATAAGGGGGATGTTTAGAGTAGTGTAAGTCAATACACACAATTCATTAAACTCTGACTTACTGACAAATAAGATTAATGAACAGTTACATTATAGGCACCTTTCTTGATGGTAATATTAGGATTAGATTGCGTGCCGTTTTCTTCCAAATCATCAAGTTCTAAAATTCTAACTTCTTCTTTGGAGATATTGGCATGTAAACAAAGCCCCATTGTTTCAATCCGAATTAAAATTCTGTATTGTCCTGAGATTTCAATAATTTCTCCTTTCAGCCCTTTTAATGGTCCAACTAAAACTTCGGCTTTATTACCTTTTCTTAATCTTTCTTTTGATACGGTAAGATCAATTTCTTCCTGTCTTACTAACGTTTTTATACTATCTATCTGGTAGTCGGGAATGGTTTGAGGTTTACCTCCAAAACTGACATAACATACAACCCCTGGAATTGATAATACATTAAAAAACTCTTTATAACTAACTCTCACAAATAAGTAGCAGCGAAAAAGAGGTTCTTCTATCCACTTTTTTCTATCGCTCCATTGTCGTAATGATCTCATTAAAGGGAGATAACACTCTATTTTCTCTTCTTCTAAACTTTTGAAAATCTTCTTTTCATTATTTACTTTAGTATAAATAGCATACCAAGCGTATTCTGGTTTTTTTAATGTCATACTTCCCCTATTTTTTATTTTACATTAAAACACTAATCATTGACAAACAATTCGCTAATTTGTTTATATAAAAATCAGTCTCTCTTTTTCAACTGCGCCTTAAGTGATTCATTTTCAAGACTAATTTCTGCAAACATTCGCTTCAACCTCTCGTTGTCCTCCTTTAATTTATTAAGCTTTAAAATGTCGTTCGAAGAAACACGACCATACTTTGCCCGCCAGTTATAAAATGTGGCCTGACTAATCCCATGCTCCTCTATAAGGCTTTGCACAGAGGCTCCTTCTTCATATTGCTGAAGAATCTTGTGAATTTCAAATTCAGAGAATCTACGTCTAATCATTTCTTTTAAATTTTAATAATTACTACACTATATAAATAGATAATTTAGGTCTTTTTCAAGAATTTGATAAAAGGCAAAATCAATTATATATTTCAATCTTCCATTTTTTAGGCATAATACTATTGCATATATGAAACAAAACATAGCTTCATAACAATCAAGGACCACAGTTTGGTTTAATAAATTAATTGGGATTTTGGGAGGTAAACGGGGTAAGTTAGGTTGAACTTATTCTTTATCTTTCTGCTAATGATTCTTTTACAATTCTGGAATACTTATAATTTTATAGAATTTCTAAAAACAAACCTCAATACTTATGTTAGCCTATTAATTCTCTGGTTTTTTGCCCTTTTTTTCAAATATCTTTCATTTTAAAATACAGGTATCCCTACGGTCACCCACACTTTCGTAACACATCCAACAATTCAAACAATAAAAATTTTGTTTTACTGAAAAAAGTTACGAATAAAAAATATACCAGACAACAAAGAACAAACTTCTATTTAACTATAAAATTCTAATTTATAACTACATATTCCATAATAAACACTTCTAAGTATTTATTTACAACAAGTTAAATCTGACATTACATTTATTTAGAATAAATAAAAAATATATAATTCTTCTCTAATCAGGACACTTGATTCCAATATTAGGACAAACCTGTTATTCCAATAATCAAAAAAAACTATTTGCACAACAAGCTGAAAAAAAACAATTTAAAAACATAAGCGGTGATATAAAAAACTACACTCCTATTTATAAATCACTCAAAACCAAACAAAAAGGCATTGATCAAATATCAATACCTTTATATTCTTTCAGCTATTTGTATTTTATTCCTAACTCATGTTACACTCCAAACTTCTTTACTAATTTATTTTTCTTCCAAAAATATTTCCATATCCTGCTCAGCCTCTGTGATACCTGAAATTCCAAAATTCGCAATTAAAACATTCGCAACATTTGGAGAAAGAAAAGCAGGTAACGATGGACCAAGGTGAATATTCTTCACCCCCAAATACAATAATGCCAATAGAACAATAACCGCTTTTTGTTCATACCATGCAATATTGTAAGCAATCGGCAGTTCATTGATATCGTTCAACTCAAAGACCTCTTTTAATTTTAATGCAATAACTGCCAATGAATACGAGTCGTTGCACTGACCGGCATCAATTACACGTGGAATGCCACCAATATTACCGAGGTGTAATTTATTATAACGGTACTTCGCGCATCCGGCGGTTAGTATTACAGTATCGGCTGGTAACTGTTTGGCGAACTGTGTGTAATAATCGCGGCTTTTCATTCGCCCATCGCACCCTGCCATAACAAAAAACTTCTTAATGGCTCCACCTTTTACGGCATCCACAATTTTATCAGCCAAAGAGAATACTTGTGCATGAGCGAAACCTCCGGTTATCTCACCCGATTCAATTTGTACTGGCGGTGCACACCTTTTCGCATGTTCAATAATCTGACTAAAATCTTTCATTTTGCCATCTTCCCTGTCTGGAATATGAACCGCACCTTCCAATCCTGATGCTCCGGTAGTATAAATCCGATCGATATAAGTTGCATCACTTTTAGGAGGGACAATACAGTTGGTAGTAAATAAAACAGGTCCGTTAAAACTCTCAAATTCGGTCACTTGCTTCCACCATGCATTGCCATAATTCCCCGCCAAATGTTTGTATTTCTTAAATACCGGATAATAATGTGCTGGTAACATTTCGCTATGTGTATATACATCCACACCTGTCCCCTCTGTTTGTTTTAGCAACTCCTCCATATCTTTCAAATCATGACCAGAAATAAGAATTGCCGGATTATTTCGAACGCCAATATTTACCTGTGTTGCCTCCGGGTTTCCATAAGCAGTGGTATTTGCGTCATCAAGCAAGGCCATTACATTTACCCCAAATTTTCCTGTTTCAAGCGTTAAAGCAACCAATTCATCAACACTTAAATCTTCTGTTGTAGCTACTAATGCACGTTGCATAAAAACAAAAATTTCTTCATCTGTTTTCCCCAAATTCCAGGCGTGCTCGGCATAAGCTGCCAATCCTTTCACTCCGTATATAATCAATTCGCGCAACGAACGAATATCCTCATTCTCGGTGCTTAAAACACCTACTTCTGCTGCCTTGTCTTCAAATTCCTCAACAGATACCCCATTCCATTCTGCAAAATCAGGAAGAACCTCAGGGAGCGGGATATTAGCTGCCAAACAGCGGGAATGTAATTCACTGCGCAACTGTAATGCCTTAATAATTCTTCTGCTGAAACTTTCCTTATCAAAATTTGCATTGGTAATCGTACTGAAAAGTCCATCAAACACGAACTTATTTACTTTTTCAGGGTTCAGATTTTGTGCTCTGAGCTTTTCATTATACCAACTAATTCCTTTTAGAATAAATAATAATGTGTCTTGTAAATTTGCTACATCACTGGTTTTTCCACACACTCCTTTTATTGTACAGCCAGTTCCTTTTGCGGCTTCCTGGCATTGAAAACAAAACATACTCATTTTTATCGTTTTTAAAATTGATTTGTTAATTGTGGCTAATTTTCGTTTTTACAAAAAAAATCAGTACTCCTACTGAGAGAAACAGCCCTATCCTTAAATCCATTCTTCCGAAAGTTTCTCACCCTGAATACTGATAATAACTTCTTTCACCGGCACTTTCCTTGATGCGCTCTGCACGGCCATTTGTACCATTTGCGACAATCCTCCGCAACAGGGAACTTCCATAATTACTGTGGTTATTGTATTCACACAGGCATTGTCAATAAGTTGGGTAAGCTTTTGAATATAAATATCCTTCCCATGGTCGAGTTTTGGACAGGCAATTACCAGTTTTTTCCCCTTAATAAAATCATTATGAAAATTTCCGTAAGCAAACCCCGCACAATCAGCAGCCATTAAAAGATCAGCTCCGTGAAAATATGATGCAGCGGGGTTAATTAAGTGCATTTGTACTGGCCATTGAGTTAATGCCGAAGGAATACCTGCATTTGTTGTTGCCATTTGCAGACCAGCCACATCAAACGACTGAGGTGCTGACCCCGCACAACCACAACCAATACCGGTGTAAATTTCATTTTTTTGATCCTTTTTCTCATGGAGTAATTCATGAACCTCTTGAATTTGAAACGGCATTTTCGCTTTGTTTGCTTTTATATATGTTAATGCCTGCTTTAAATAATTTGTCTCACCATGTTCCTTTAGATGTTTTAAATGAGCAAAAACCGTGGCTTTCCCGTTTTTTATCATTTGTGCAATTACCATTTTCTCATCGTACTCATCTGCTTCACGTTTTTCAATGGTAATGGCGCCTTGCGGACAATGTCCCAAACAGGCACCAAGACCATCACACATCAATTCACTAATCAATCTCGCTTTTCCATCTATAATTTGCAGAGCCCCCTCATGACAATTGGGGACACACTCGCCGCAACCATCACAACGATCTTCATCTATTTTTACAATTTCACGTAACATCATTATCAATTTTATGCAACAAAAGTAAAGTAGTGGCGTTTCTGATTTTGTACCAATTGTTACAAAGGCATAAAATGATTGACTTTAAACTGATAAGCCAGTGCCCGGTTTTCAGAGGAATTCCTGAAAATGAAATAAAAAAACTGCTTGAAAAAATCCATTTTCAAATCAGGAAATTTAACAAAGATGAAATTATAGCTGTTGCCGGAGAAACCGTACAAAACTTATATATTCTTCTCTCCGGAAGTGTAAAGGGCGAAATGATTGACTATTCCGGGAAAACCATTAAAATTGAAGATATAGAAGCTCCCAAACCACTGGCCACTGCATTTTTGTTTGGGAAAGACAATAAATTCCCGGTCACTGTAACCGCGCATGTCGATTTAAAAATACTTGCAATTCCTGTTCCCGAGTTCTTAAAAATACTCCAACTAAATACACAGGTTTTAAAAAACTACCTGAACAGTATTTCAACACGGACACAATTTTTATCTCAAAAATTACATTTCCTGAGTTTTAAAACTATCCGCGAGAAAGTAGCACATTTTCTTCTTGTACGGGCCGGGGAAGAATTTCACTCCATTGAGCTAAAAAATACCCAGCAACAACTGGCCGATCTTTTTGGAGTAACCCGCCCATCGCTTGCACGTGTTTTTGGTGAGATGCAAAAAGAAGGACTGATAAAAATGGAACGAAAAACCGTTACTTTGCTCAATAAAAAAAAATTGAACCAATTACTTCGAAATGGATAACAAACTTATTTTACACCCAATATTTGAACCATACAAAAACCTGGTGGCTTTTTCAACAACTAAAAAATCACTTGAACATCCGGCACCAAGATTTACCGGCGACTCTTCTGAAATTTTCACAGAAAATCGCAAACAGCTGGCTGCTATTCTGGAAATTCAGCCTAATCAGCTTGTTTTTCCGCGGCAAACGCACACGAATTGCGTAGCCGAACTTTCTGAAACTCCTGAAAATGAACCCAATGAAACCGATGCTTTGATAACCAACCAGCCCGGTATCTGTTTATGTATACAAACAGCTGATTGTGTTCCTATTTTGTTATTCGACCCGATGAAAAAAGTAATATCAGCCATTCATGCCGGTTGGCGCGGGACAGTAAAAAAGATTACAGAAGTTGCTGTTCAGAAAATGATATCAAATTACGGAAGTTCTCCTGAAAATATTCTGGCAGTTGTTGGGTCATCGATCGGACCTAAGGTTTATGAAGTAGGAAATGAAGTAGTAGAAGCAGTTCAAAAGAATATTCCACAAGCGGAAAAAACCTTACATAAAAATTCAAAAGGAAAATTTCATTTTAATTTATGGGAAGCCAACAGACAAATTCTTTTACTCAACGGAGTAAAGTATAAGAATATTGAAATTGCAGAGGAATGTTCTTTCTCCTCCTCTTCGAAATATTTTTCAGCCCGCCGCGAAGGTATTGATACCGGACGAATGGTCTCAGGAATAATGCTTCGGTAAATAATGTGCTGTTTTAAAAATTCTTAAAAACCATATCTAATCCTTTTGTTTGCTCCAAAACAATTATCTTCGCAACAGTTAATTTTCCAGACTTTATTTTGAAAGAAAAAAATAGCAGATGAAGAAATATACTTTATTAAACAATGTGTTCGGCTGGATAAGTTTTGTTATTGCAGCTATTGTTTATTTAATGACTATCGAACCCACTGTAAGTTTCTGGGATTGTGGGGAGTTTATTACCACTTCCTTCAAATTTGAAGTTGGACACCCTCCGGGCGCACCTATTTTTATGATAATCGGACGGTTTTTCAATTTATTTGGAGGAGGAGCAGAAAATGCAGCAGTTATGGTAAACCGGCTCTCGGCACTTGCAAGTGCGTTCACCATTATGTTTCTTTTCTGGACAATTACTCACCTGGCCAAAAAATTGGTTAAAACCGAGAATGAACTTTCCCTGGGGCAAACAATCGCCATTATTGCCAGTGGACTTGTTGGAGCACTGGCTTACACTTTTTCCGATACATTTTGGTTTTCTGCAGTAGAAGGTGAGGTATATGCAACCTCATCATTAATGACGGCTGTTGTTTTCTGGGCTATTCTGAAATGGGAAAATGTAGCTGATGAGCCCAATGCTAACCGGTGGCTCATTTTAATTTCATACGTCATTGGTCTTTCAATTGGGGTACACCTTTTGAACCTGCTCGCAATTCCGGCCATTGCTTTTGTTTATTACTTCAAAAAATACGACGTAAATCGGAAAGGTATTATTTATGCTTTAACCATATCATTTGTTTTGCTTGCGGGAGTTATGTACGGAGTTATTCCGGGCATTGTTACTGTTGGTTCATGGTTTGAGTTACTGTTTGTAAACACTTTTGGACTACCTTATCACTCAGGATTAATGTTTTATGCAGCAGCACTTATTGCTGCCATTGTTTTCGGAATCCATTACACCCATAAACACAAAAAAATACTTTGGAACACCGTACTTTTAGGAGTTACTGTAATTATTTTAGGCTACTCATCCTTTGCTCTTATCATTATCCGTTCGAATGCAAAACCACCAATGGATCAAAACAGTCCCAACAACGCATTCTCGTTATTAAGTTACCTAAACAGAGAGCAATACGGAGCACGTCCATTATTCTACGGACAATATTTTAATTCTCCTTATGATGCACAGGAACGTTTTCTGGAAGGGAAACCTGTTTATTCTCAAATAGATGGGAAATATGTTGTTACTTACCACAAACCAGTTCCTAATTACGACAAAAATTTTGAAACATTTTTCCCCAGAATGTGGAGTTCCATGGAAGATACCCATGCAGAAGATTATAAAAGATGGGCTGACATACAAGGCACACGTGTTCAGCATCGCAACGAACGTGGAGAAATGGAAACCATTATAAAGCCCACTTTCGGAGAAAACCTGCGATTCTTTTTCCGTTACCAGGTTAATTACATGTATCTCAGATATTTTATGTGGAATTTTGTTGGTCGACAGAATGACATTCAGGGGCACGGAAGTAAAATTTACGGGAACTGGTTGAGCGGAGTAAAATTTATTGACGAAATGCGGTTGGGGGATCAGGATAACCTGCCTACTCGTTTTGCAAACAACAAAGCCAGAAATACCTATTATTTTCTGCCATTGATTTTGGGAATCCTGGGAATAATTTATCAGTACAAAAAAGGAAAAGAGGGGAAAGAAGGACTCTGGGTTGTATTCCTGTTGTTTTTCATGACAGGACTTGCCATTGTCGTTTACCTAAACCAATATCCGCATCAGCCCCGTGAAAGAGACTATGCATACGCCGGTTCATTTTATGCATTCACCATTTGGATAGGCCTTGGTGTTTTAGCATTATATGAAACACTAAAAAAATATATTCCTGAAAATATTTCAGCAGGACTTGTAGGACTTATCGCATTGATTTTAGTTCCCGGAATTATGGGAGCTCAAAACTGGGATGATCACGACCGCTCGGGAAGATACACTGCCCGCGACCTGGGTGCTAATTATTTGAAGACCAGCAAACCCAACGGCATTCTGTTTACAAATGGTGATAACGATACATTCCCGCTTTGGTACAACCAGGATGTTGAAGGCGTTCGCACAGATGTGCGAGTCTGCAACCTGAGCTATCTGCAAACCGATTGGTACATCGACCAGATGAAAAGAAAAGCTTATGATTCAGATCCGGTCCCTTTTTCAATGACGTCAGAAAAATACCGACAGGGAACAAGAGATTTAATTTACCTGTTTGATAATCCCAGAATTTCGAGAAAATCTGTTGGATTAAAAGAAGCTGTCGACTTTGTTGCAGATGAAAATCCTGCCACAAAACTCCAACAAGCTGACAATGCCGCTTATATACCCAAAAAAATTCTAACATTTAAAATCGATAAAGAGGCTGTAATTAAAAATCATGTTGTTCGCCCGGAAGATTACGATAAAATTGTTGATACAATAACCATCGATTTATCAAATAGAAGTTACCTTCCTAAAGATGAAATGATGATTTTGGATTTACTTGCTACAAACAACTGGGAACGTCCAATTTACTGGGCAATAACTGTTGGAAGCAGCAAATATATGAACCTTCAGGATTATTTCCAGGTGGAAGGATTTGCTTACAGATTTGTTCCGATAAAAAGTGAAAGTTCGCCACAAACAATACAATTTGGCCGCGTTGCTACTGACCTTATGTACGATAATTTGATGAATAAATTTAAGTACGGAAATATGAATGATCCGAATGTTTATATCGATGAAAATAATTCACGAATGATGACCAACATCCGGAACAGTTTTAACCGGCTTGCCCGCGCACTTTTAGAGGAAGGAAAAAAAGATTCAGCTATTGCAGTTGTAGATCGAAGCCTGGAATTAATTCCAAACGAAATCGTCCAATATGAATATTTTGCGATGGAACTTGCAGAAACCTATTTTGCTGCCGGAGCCTCAGAAAAAGGCAAGCAAATGATTACAACTGCTTTTGATACATACAATAATGAACTTTCATATTTCTTTTCACTTGAGCCCCGGATAAGAAATACGCAGGATGTGAATGAAGAAATTCAGAGAAATCTTTTCTACATGCAAAAAATGGAACGAATGGTAAGACTTAATGGCGACAACGAATTTTCAAAGAAAATTTCTGACACCCTTCAGCAATATCTCGAAAGATACAATGCGATTTAAGTATAAAAAAATAATTTAATTTCAAATGCCAGGCTGAAATAATTCAATCTGGCATTTTTATTTTATCCACAGAAATAATTAAATTGGCAAAAAAACAGGATGGAAAAAGTAACCGGATCTTCTCAGAGCATAGTAATTTTTGTTATCTACTTCATATTAATCATTTTAGCAATCGCACTCATCTTGAGAAATGAAAAGAAAACTCCACGCATCCTGTGGTTAATGGTTGTAATTATTTTCCCTTATATCGGCTCGGTAATTTATCTTATGAAATATCTTCTTAGCCGAAGAAATAATTTATCGCGCTACTAATCCCAAAAACAAATAGTTTCAGAAATCACTTCCCCGTTTTTCATATAATTAAATTGCTTAAAACTTCACTTTACAACTCTTTTGTTTTTTTGAATACGACTAAATAAAAACTTATCTTCACCAACAAATTTCTAAAACTATTTTTGATGAACATTTTGATAATCGGTTCCGGCGGAAGGGAACATGCATTAGGATGGAAAATTAAACAAAGCCATAAAGTAGAACAACTTTTTTTTATTCCCGGAAATGCAGGAACTTCTGAAATTGGAACGAACCTTAATAGCGGGGGCAGCAATTTTACAGAAATAAAAAAACAGATACTTGAAAATAGAATTGATTTAGTTATTGTTGGTCCGGAAATACCACTTGTTGAAGGAATTCATGATTATTTTGCCAGTGAGCCGGAATTAAAGCACATTAAAATAGTTGGCCCTAAAAAGGCAGGAGCAATGCTCGAAGGAAGTAAAGATTTTGCCAAAGATTTTATGTTGAGGCACAACATTCCAACCGCGAAATATCTAACCGTTTCATCAGAAAATTTAGAAAAAGGACTGGCCTTTTTAAAAACCTTAAAAGCACCTTATGTTTTGAAAGCCGATGGGTTGGCTGCCGGAAAGGGAGTGCTTATCATCGACTCGCTGCAAGAAGCCGAAAAGTCACTTAAAAAAATGCTGGATGGGCAGTTCGGAGCTGCCAGCGCCAAAGTTGTAATCGAAGAATTTTTAAGTGGTATTGAAGTATCCGTTTTTGTAATTACCGATGGAAAAAGTTATAAAATTCTACCCGAAGCCAAAGATTACAAACGCATTGGAGAAGGAGACACAGGTCTAAATACTGGCGGAATGGGAGCTATTACTCCGGTTCCTTTTGCATCCCCAGAGTTTATGAACAGGGTTGAAAAACAAATTATACAACCCACCATTTCCGGTTTGCAAATGGAAAATATTGAATATAACGGGTTCATATTCTTCGGATTAATTAATGTAAACAACAATCCCTACGTAATTGAATACAACGTAAGAATGGGCGATCCGGAAACAGAGGCTGTTATGCTGCGGATAAAATCAGATTTTGTTGATTTACTTGAAGGTGCAGCAACCGGCACATTACATGAAAAAAACATTGAAATTGACCAAAGAACTGCAGTAACAGTCATGCTTGTTTCGGGTGGCTATCCGGAAAGTTACGAAAAAGGAAAAGTAATTTCCGGAACAGAAAAAACCAGAGACAGTATTGTTTTCCATGCCGGAACAACATTCGATAACGGGAATGTTGTTACCAATGGAGGCCGTGTTATTTCAGTAAGTTCTTACGGAAGTTCAATAAAGGATGCTTTACAAACTTCGTATGAGAATGCAGAAGCAATTCATTTCGACAAAAAATATTACAGGAAAGATTTAGGTTTCGACCTATAACAAATGATACTAAAAATACTAAAATCAAATCATTCAGTAAATTATCTGTTCACTGCCTTATTCGGGCTTTTACTTTGGAGTGCAAGCCTGTTTAAGCCCTATTTATATTCCTTTTATACCGGAGAAAGCGATAATATTCTTTTCAAACCGGTGCATGAACTTCTAAAAGACCACCTTTTTGCGGAAAGTATCATTTCACTGGTACTGGTGCTTTTCCTGGCTTTTTTGGTTCAGTCATTAAATACACAATTTGCATTTATCCGTGTGAGAACCATGTTGCCCGCACCGTTATTTGTTTTAACCGTAGGTGGCTTAACTGAAATACACACGCTTCATCCCGTATATTTCGCTGCGATCTTTTTATTGTTGGCACTCTACAGGCTCTTCTCTGCGTTCGATGTTCAGCAGCCATATTCAGCGGCTTTTGATTCCGGCTTTTTATTGGGAATTGGCGCACTGTTTTATTTTGATGTTATTGTTCTTCTCCCTGTTTTTGTAATCGGCATTGCAATTCTCGGTCGCGAAACACACTGGAGGGTTTTCACAATCAATTTCATTGGATTACTACTACCTTTCATTTTTGCATTTGGATATGCCATTTTTACCGAACAGTTCATTGAACTCATAAAAACATTTGAACTAAATATTATTTCAAGCAACAACCATTTTAAAATGAATCTGCATTTGCAGATTTACCTTGTATTTTTAATTCTACTCACCATTACTGGTTCTGTAAAAATTATTCAGCAATACGATACAAAAAAAGTAAGTTCAAGAAAATATTTTAATGTTTTGTTCCTTATATTCTTTTTTTCGTTAGCTGGTTTTATATTTGTACCACCCGTTTCTCAGGAAATGCTTGTTATTTTATCGGTGCCAATTTGTTTTCTGGTTGCCAATTTTTTTGTTTTCCTGAAAAGCAAATTTTGGGGCGAATTCTTGATTTACTTATTAATAGGAATTGCATTTTTTCTGCAAATAACTGCCTTTTGATATGAATAAATCGAAACCAACTTTAGCCATATACGGAATGCAGGATCGTGAAAAATATGAGTATCCGTTTTATGTTCACGACCATAATCTCGCACTTATGCAAAACGGGCAAGTACACTATTTTTTGCAACAGGAAAGAATCTCGCGCAGGAAAAGGGATAATACGCTTCATATCCATCTCAAATCAATTTTAAAAGAAAAAAAACTTCTCGGAGAAGATTATGATATTGTTTTTGTTGACAATGTTGTTGGCCGCACTTTTTTGACCCAAAATGGCGACGTACGATTTGAAGCTCCGTTAAAAGAATTTCTGGCGTACGAAACTGAATTGGGAAAATGCTGGTGGTTTGGAACAAAAAAAGAAGCCTACGTCTTAAATCACGAACTGGCACATATGTTTTCGTGTCTTCCTTTTTTCGGAAATTTTAAAGAAAACAGTCTGTTAGTACATTTCGACGGTGGAGCAAGCCTGAGTAACTTTTCGGCATGCATTTTCAAAAACGGAAAATTAAAGTGGGAAGAATACCATTGGGATTTGAAACCTTACAGTACAATCTACAATGCTAATGCGTTGGTGTTTGCAATAATTGGGGCAAAACTGCCAGAGCAAAATTCGGTTCCCGGAAAATTTATGGGTTTTGCCGGCTGGGGAAAATACCGCCCCGAGCTCGAAGAATGGTTGACCCAAAATGATTTCTTTCACGACATATGGGGAGAAACTTCGCTTTTTTTTAAGCAAGTTCTTATTGACTGGGGAATTGAATTAAAATCGTTCGATCAGAATTCAAAATTTATTCGCGATGTGGCAGCTACTCTTCAACAAATATTTGTAAAAAAAATTCTTGAAAAACTTTCCAAACTTAAAGAGAAAACAGGTGTTGAAACTCTTTATTATACAGGAGGATCTGCTTTAAATATCGTTGCAAACACGGCAATTATCAGAAGTGGTATTTTTAAAAATGTATTTATCCCTCCCTGTACAGAAGATTCAGGACTTTCGCTGGGAGCTGCAGCGTATGCAGAATGGCAGAAACATGGCAAAATAAAAATTCATTCACCTTATTTAAATAATTGGGGAATTGAAAATTATAAAACAAAAATTGCGGAAGAAACAATTAAAACTGTTGCCGAAGAAATTGCAGATGGAAAGATAATAGGTGTTTGCAATAATTCAGGAGAAGCTGGCCCGCGAGCTTTGGGAAACAGAAGCATTTTGGCCCTGCCGAATTCCAAAAGCCTGGCCCAGAAACTAAGTATAGAAAAAAAAGGACGTGAATGGTACCGCCCACTTGCCCCGGTCGCTCTTGAAAAAAATACAAAATATTTTACCGGCGAAGACATTATCCATCCGCTTTCAAAATATATGCTCCTCGATTTTAATGTACTACAGGAAAAACAGACCGAACTTGCCGGGGCAATTCACGCTGATGGCACAGCACGTTTTCAAACCATTTTTGAGAAAGACAATAATCCGTTTTTATTCAGCTTGTTAAAAATACTGGATGAAAAATACGGAATGAAGGCACTTATAAATACATCTTTCAATTCAAAAGGAGAACCTATTGTTCATACTGAAAAAGATGCTTTACTCTCTGCTAAAAAATTGCAACTTGACGGATTGGTGCTCAACGGGAATTTTCAAAAACTTTAACAAATCCTAAAAAGGGCAAAAATATCCGGGTTAAAAACTATTGCTATTTTTGTACCATTCAAAAATGTGTTAAATGGCTGTAATATTAAATATTGAAACTTCAACCGAAGTTTGTTCCGTTTCTCTGGGGAAAGACGGAAAGCTTCTTTTTGAAAAAGAAAGTGTGGAAGGACTTAACCACTCAGAATTACTCACCGTTTTTATAGAGGAACTTTTTTCAGCAAATAACTTCAATATTAAAAGTATTGATGCAGTTGCAGTGAGTAAAGGTCCCGGCTCCTACACAGGATTGCGAATCGGGGTTTCAGTAGCCAAAGGATTATGCTATGCGTTGGAGAAACCTTTAATTTCGGTTGGCTCTCTGGATGCAATGGCCAGTTTTTTAGCGGAAAATATTGGCATTTTCACAAAAGAAAAGAACAATGAGACCACTTTAATCTGCCCAATGATTGATGCCCGGAGAATGGAAGTTTACACCGCGCTTTATAATTCTTTCGGGGAACAAGTAAAACCAGTTATAGCTCAAATTATTGACGAACATTCGTTTGCAAACGAACTTAAAAACCACAAAATTCTTTTTTCAGGAAATGGTGCAGCAAAATGCGAAAAACATATAACAAGCCCCAATGCCTTGTTTAACGGCCCTTTTAAGACTTCGGCACGGTTTATGCTTTTTTTAAGTGAAAAAAAATACAACAAAAAGGAATTTGAAGATGTTGCTTATTTCGAACCTTTCTATTTGAAAGACTTCGTAGCAACGGTTCCGAAGAATAAAGTGTTAAAATGAAAAAAATTATAGTCATACTGATTTCTTTTCTCTTGATTTTGCCGCAAGCGTTTGCAACAAAAGAAACGATAAGATTTGATCTTAAATTCGGTTTTATAAAAGGTGGTGAAGCCAAATTAGTAATTTCGGATACAACATTTGATGGAAAGAAAGCAATTCACTATTATTTGCGAGGAAAAACAACCGGATTGACCAACAAGCTTTTTGGAGTAAACGATATTTACGAAACCACTGTTGATGCGCAAACTCGTCTTCCACTAAAAGCAATTCGGAATATTAAGGAAGGGAAATACCGATGGTATAATGAAACTCTTTTTTATCATGATATTGACTCCCTGAACAGCCAGAAGTCCGGATGGCGAAAAACGCCGGAGGACCTGGTAGATATTATTTCTGTTTTTTTCTATTTTATCAATCAGAATTTATTTGAGGAAATTGAAATTGGACATACAGTAACTCTTCCAACTTTTCATGCGGATAAAATTGATGATGTAACGGTTAAATATTTAGGTGAAGAAAAAATTGAAACTGATTTAGGAAAAGTTGATTGCTATGTTTTGGCGCCAGTGGTTGACAAAGGCAAGCTCCTAAACCGTTCCGATGGTGTTAAGTTTTTTATTTCTAAAGAAACAAAAATGCCTGTTCAGCTTGAATTCGATATGAAAGTTGGCGCACTAAGAGCCATTTTAAAAAGCTACAAAAAAGACGGAGAAGAACTCGTTGCCAAATAAATACATAAAAAAAACAATCTAAAAAATTACAGAAACGATTGACTTTTAATCGATTTGTTTATTTTTGCAGCGATTAAAAAAAGATTATATAATGGCTACAACAGCAGATTTTAAAAACGGTTTATGTTTTATATTTAAAGGAGAAATTTATACTATCGTATCTTTTTTACATGTAAAACCAGGAAAAGGCCCCGCCTTTGTACGTACAAAATTGAAAAATGTAAAAACAGGTCGTGTTATTGAGAACACATTTTCCTCGGGTGTTAAGGTTGACGATGTACGTGTGGAACGTCGTCAGTATCAATATTTATACCGCGATGACATGGGATTAAATGTGATGAACACTGAAACATTTGAACAAATTTCCATCCCGGAATCTATGATTGAAAACAACGATCTTATGAAAGAAGGGCAAATTATTGAAATACAGTTTCATGCTGACGAAGAAATGCCATTGACAGCAGAAATGCCAGAAAAAGTAGAACTCCAGATCACTCAGACTATAGAAGGAGAAAAAGGAAATACTGCAAGTTCAACTGCATTAAAACCTGCTACAGTTGAGACCGGAGCAGAAATTATGGTTCCGATGTTCATAAACGAAGGGGACGTAATTAAAGTAAATACGAGCGATCGTTCCTACACTGAAAGGGTAAAACAATAGAAGAGAATCTCTTTTTCGAAGATATTTAATCCGGCCTGTTTCAGCCCGGATTTTTTTGTTCCCTATTTTTGCGAACAAAATATAAATCAACAGAAACAATCATTGCAGTAAACCCCCAAAAAGGCACAGAGAGTTTATCGGTATCAAGAAAATTGTTCAAGAAGCCGTGAATGTAATATGTCACCAATGCAACAAGTGCGGTCAACACAATTTGTTTCAGGCGTTTATCTTCCACACGACTGTAAGTTCTTACCGCAGTAAAAATTACGGTTCCTATAACCAGTAAAAACGTTAGCAACCCCAGAACTCCTGATTCAGCGAGTGGCCCCAGGTATTCACTATGTGCATTTCCCCCGTCGGCAGAGTTTGTACTAATTATTGTACGATCTTTATTTAACTGATAAGGCGCGTATTGAAACATATAAGTTCCAGGGCCAAAACCAAAAACAGGCCTGTCGGCAAACATACGAATGGCACAACTCCACCGGTTGATTCGTTCCAGGTTTGAAGCATCGGACGTAATGTTGGTCATTGAGTTTATGTGTGTCATAAAATTGGCCGACGACTGCTCCGTATTTTGCTCTAATTTCATAAATATTCTGCTCTGAAAAAGAATAAAAAGAGCGATTACTGAAACCAACGATATCAGAATTGTACGGAACCTGATTTTGAGTTTTATAATTCCCCAAACACCAAGGGCAATCATCATGCTCAACCAGGCAGCGCGGCTGTATGAAAGGAAAAAACCAAGCAATAGAATACAGAAAAACACCAGCGATATTATCCTTACTTTTCTTGTATAATTTTTTCGGAGGGAGAAAAGCGCTAAAAACGGAAGATAAATTGCCAAAACTGCGCCGTAAGAAGTATGATCATTATAAAACGGCGATACCACAAAATGGGCAGCCTGCTTATCCCACAAGCCATAACTCAGATGCCTGAAAGTAGAATAAAATACAACTATTGCCAAAGCTACAACATATAACCAGACATAGCGTTCCATGTTTTTCCCTTCGCTGAATATCTTTATGGTTACCAAATACAAGCCAACAACAAACCATAAACGCGACAATAAAAATTTAAGTGAAACCATTGGCATTGTACTTGTCAAACTGGTTAAAAGAATCCATAAAAGATTCAGACCAATGGCAAGTGAAACCGGATGCAATAGAATTCGTCGATCAAAACTCCTTTCATGGAGGACTTTTAAAAGAAATAAAATCAGAAGCCCAAACAATAAAGGTTCCGTAGGTAAATACATATCAAAACGAAATCCAGGAAGAATTTCATGCAACGGCAACGAAAGCGGGGTAAAAAAGGCTACCAGATAAACAATTTTATCAAAAGAAAAAACGGCCAGAAGAAAAATAACAAAAAGCACTGGCAACGCATTGGCAACCAACATATCTTTTTTCACCACAAACCATAAATTCAAAAGAATAAACGCAATTGAAATGATGTAAAAAAGCGAAACTCTTATGGCTTGGTTCCGAATCACAATTACTGTTTTTTTCGGTAATCAAGAATAAGAAAAACCAGCAAAGAAAAGAAGACTGCGGAAATAGTTGTAAATGCAACAATAAGCCAGCGAACAGGGTACGATTTTTTATCGGCAGGAACAGGATATTCAACTACATGGCAATAGGTAATTTCCTTCTCATATTCAATGGAGTACGTTTCATATTGCAGGATTAAAGAATCAATGGTCGTTTCCAGATTATACATTCTCGACTCTATCCATTCTGCTTTTGTTCCTTCCTTTTCAAAATTAGAATACAGTTGTTCAATTTTTTTTGTATCCGCAGCAGATCCTCTACCTGCGGCAAGAGCATTCATATAACCGCGTGTAATTTCAGGGGTTTGCGATTCGAAATCAAGGATACCGTAGTTTGTTTTAAGCGTGTCCAGAACCAACATCAAAGAATCCATCTCTTTGTATTTCCGGTCAAGCCACACTTTTGAAATGTCAACCATTTCTTTATTTTTTATGCGCTGCATTTGCTCTACTTTTTTATTATAGAAATAAATAATAGAATCGCACATATCGGAAGCCCGTTGAGGATCATAATCCATTACCTGAATTTCAACCGTTTCGTATTCAGTTTTATTCGCCTTTACATTCTTATTATAAATATCAAGCATATAGGTAAGATAATGTGGATCCTCCCGGCTTATTTTATATACTTTGTCGAGTTGAAAAACATCGAACATTTTCAATTTAATATCTCTTGAATTTACCACCTCGAGCATTTGTTCCGTTTCCGATTCATTACTCAAAACCCAAATATTGGTTGGATAAATTCGTGCCGACGATTTGTATTTGGGCTGAATAAACTTAGGACCAGAAAAAACAGCCGACAAAACAATAGCAATCAACCCGACGATTACAAAATGAAATTTACGTTTCCATATTAAGCTCAGGATACGTTGATTATCAAAAAAGTCATTCATGAGAAGTGGTTTAAATTCGATCGCTCTATTTCAACGAAACAGAACAGTTTTTAGTATCTTCAACTATTTTGAAATGTGATTACTGAGCAATTATCAAATAATAATTTTTCTTCCCTTTTTGTGCCAGAATATATTTCCCGCCGATAAGGAATTCATTAGTTACAACCAAATCAGGATCCGAAATTTTATCTTTATTAATGCTTAGTCCGTTTCCATTAATGGTTCTTCTCAACTCTCCTTTTGAAGGAAAAATTTCGGTTTTATCGGCCAGCAGGTCAATTACATTTACCCCGGCTTCAAGTTCCGATTTTGCTACAAAAAATTGCGGGACACCTTCAAAAACAGCAAGAAATGTACTTTCATTTAATTTTCTCAACTGTTCTGCAGTTCCTTTTCCAAACAAAATCTGCGAAGCCTCAACGGCCATTTCATAGTCTTCTTTTGAGTGAACCATAATAGTAACCTCTTCCGCCAGTTTTTTCTGAAGAATACGGGCATGCGGAGCTTCACGGTGCTGCTCAATTAATGCATCAATTTCCTCTTTTGGCAAAAGTGTAAAAACTTTAATATAACGCTCTGCGTCTTCATCAGAGGTATTTAACCAAAACTGATAAAAAGAATATGGTGAGGTGCGTTCCGGGTCGAGCCAAACGTTTCCACCTTCCGTTTTTCCGAATTTACTGCCGTCCGCTTTTGTAATTAACGGGATAGTAAGAGCAAATGCTTCGCCACTGGCTTTCCTTCGAATCAGTTCAGTTCCGGTAGTAATGTTTCCCCACTGGTCGGATCCTCCCATTTGAAGTTTGCAATTCATGTTTTCATATAACCACAAAAAGTCGTAACCCTGTACCAACTGGTAAGTAAATTCGGTAAACGACATTCCGGTTTTTGATTCGGCACTCAAGCGTTTTTTCACCGAATCTTTGGCCATCATATAATTAACGGTAATGTGCTTGCCTACGTCACGAATAAATTCAAGAAAAGAGAATTCTTTCATCCAGTTGTAGTTGTTAACCATTACTGCTGCATTGGGCGCATCCGAATCAAAATCTAAAAATTTTGAAAGCTGGTTTCTGATTCCGTTCAAATATCGGTTCAGCGTTTCTTCGTTCAAAAGGTTTCTTTCCTGAGATTTTCCTGATGGGTCGCCAATCATTCCGGTAGCGCCGCCAACCAAAGCAACAGGTTTGTGCCCGGCCATTTGGAATCGTTTTAATAACATAATCTGGGCAAAACTCCCAACATGTAACGAGTCGGCGGTTGGATCGAAACCAATATAAGCTGCAGTCATTTCTTTCCCCAATTGTTCTTCGGTTCCCGGCATCATATCGTGTAACATGCCTCGCCACTGGAGATCTTCAACAAAATTCATGAAAATATTCGTTTTAAAAATTTGCGCAAAGATATAAAATGCTGGCTGTTATTCGGATGCTTTCCACATAAAAACAGAAGTTCTTTTAAAAATCAGAACAGAGTTAAAGCATTTAGAAATACAAATCCTACAACAACCCAAAAAACGATATTATATAAAAATGAAATTCCAATAAATTTTACAATTGCCCTTCCAATACTATGCTTGTAAAATCTTTTCATTGCTATAATAAAATATACAGGAAATATTAAAAAAAGAAAGGATGTTATTTTGCCCGGGAAATTATCGAAAAGCATATTCAGCAAAATAATTAAAAAGAAATCGAGAAACAGAAAGGAATGTATATGGATTGAAAATATAAGGTGCCGCACATAATTTTGATGCCTACGGATGTATGATAATTTTAAAATTAAGGCAAAAACCGGCAGCAATAAGAAAAATGCCCATGACAAATACTTCAATAACTTGGCGGAAGAGTCTTCAGGAGATCTGCAAAAACGAATAATTCCCTGATAAATACCACGCTGTCTTCCATCGGGTTCTTCCGCTAATTTCTTTTCAAAATAATTGGCAAATTTATCCAGCGACTGACGACGGTTACCAGAAGAGTTAAACATTTCATTTTCCAGTCCCATGCTGATATTATTTATCTTTATTGAGTCAATCTCAGGATGTTCTTTTAATTTCGTAAGTACAGAATCTTTTACCTGAGAATAAACCGAATCGAGCGCCAAATCCTTAGTTTTCTTTTCTGAAGAATCCAAAATTCTATTCAACCCCTGGTTCGTATAAACCTGAAGAAGAAAAAACAGAATAAAACTCACAAAAATAAAAATCCGAAATGGCGGTGCATATCTTACTCGTTTGCCTTCAAAAAAATCGACCGTAAGTTTTCCGGGAAAAAACAAAAGCCGGTAAAAAGTTTTGAAAAATCGTGTGTCAAACGAAAAGAAATCGCCAAAAAAGTTGTAGATAACAAAAGAAAAAGGCCGATCGAATTCTTTTACTGCCTGTCCGCAATTCGGGCAATAATGACCACTAAATTCAGTATCGCAATTTTTACAGGTTATGTTCTGAGGAGCCGGTTCCGGCTCTTTTTTAAATAACTTTTTATAATCAGGCCACTTTCTCATTATTTGTTTTTTCTGAATTTTCGCGGTCGTCCCAAATATTTAAAAATGGAAATATTGATGGAGCAAAGCTCCTAATAGGTTCATACAAACGCGACTCAGATTTTGCTTCGCTGGAAAGTATTTCAATATCATTATCAATTTTATCGAAAATCACAAGAATTACACTTAAAATTAATGCCGATTTCAAAATTCCAAAGACCAGCCCTGCCAACCGGTTTACAAAACCAAGCATAACAGTGTCAATCAGTTTATTTACAACATTTCCTACTATATGAACCAAAATTACAATTACCACAAATGTGACGACAAAAGATATAATATTTAAATGTTCAGTTTTAAAATGAAAGTTTTCAACTAAGAATTCAGAAGTAACATCAGAGAACTCAATTGCCCCCCAAACCCCCAAGATTAAAGCGGCAAGTGAGGCCAACTCTGCAATTAACCCATTCCGGAAACCACCAATTGCAGAAAAAATTAACAACAGACCTAAAATAATATCGATGTAGTTCATTTTGGTTAATTATTAACGGTTGTAAAAATATGAATTCAATGCAATTAAAAAAAAATAATATCGGACCAAATATTCTTTTCGGATAAAACATTCAATTGAAAATCAGAATATAAAAACACTTTTCAATCACTGTTAAAAAACGATTTCTTTGCAGAAATATTTTTTTAGGAGTTGTATAATAAATTATATTTACCTTTGAAATTGAAAATTGTAAACAGACAAATGCCTTTACTCAATTCCGTAATTTCCTGGTTTAATATTAAGCGAATATACCAGATTCAATTGTACCGGGAACATCCGATAGAGATTCAAAATGAAACTCTTTTTAGTTTACTGAATAATGCCAAACGCACTGAGTGGGGTAAGAGTCATTCATTTTCAGACATTTCAACCAATGAAGAATTCCAACAAGCGGTTCCTCTACAAACATACGATGATGTTAAACCATATATAACCCGGTTACGCGAAGGCGAAAAGGATTTGTTATGGCCAGGGGAAGTAAAATGGTTTGCCAAATCGTCGGGAACAACCAGCGACAAAAGCAAATTTATTCCGGTAACCAAAGATGCACTGGAAGATTGCCATTTATTGGGGCCGCGTGATGTTTTTGCCCTTTACATAAGAAATTATCCCGAGACAAAAGTTTTGTATGGCAAAACACTGATTTTGGGTGGCAGTCATCGTATTAACAATCTTAGTAATAACTCGTATTATGGTGACCTTTCTGCTATTTTAATTGAAAATGTACCTTTCTGGACCGATTTTATCCGGATTCCACCAGCAGAAATTGCACTTATTGAAGAGTTTGAGGAAAAAATTGAAAAAATAATAGAGACCACACTCGACCAAAATGTTACCTCTTTTGCCGGAGTTCCTTCGTGGTACCTGGTTTTAATTAAACGCGTTTTAGAAAAAACCGGAAAAAATAATATTCTGGAGGTATGGCCAAACCTGGAAGTATTTACACACGGCGGAGTAAATTTCGAACCATATCGGGAACAGTATAATGCATTAATTCCTTCACAGAATATGCATTACATGGAAACATATAATGCCTCGGAAGGTTTTTTTGGCATTCAGGATAATCCACATCGCGATGATATGTTGCTAATGCTCGATTATGGTGTTTATTATGAGTTTATTCCGATGAAAGACTGGGGGAAAGAAAACCCGCGTGTGTTAACGCTAGAACAGGTTGAACTGAACGAGAATTATGCCATGGTGATTTCTACCAATGCAGGGCTCTGGAGATATATCATTGGTGACACGATAAAATTCACATGTAAATATCCGTTCAAATTCAAAATAACAGGGCGAACCAAACATTTTATCAATGCATTTGGAGAAGAAGTGATAATCGATAATGCAGAAAATGCTTTAAAAGTGGCCTGTAGTCATACCGGTGCCATTGTTAACGAATTCACAGCCGGTCCAATTTTTATGGGAAATAATCAAAAAGGCGCCCACCAATGGATAATTGAGTTTGAAAAAGAACCAGATGAACTGGAACATTTTACAACAGTTTTAGACAATTCACTACAAACCCTGAATTCAGATTACGAAGCCAAACGTCATAAAAATATTACACTCGAACGATTACACCTTGTCGTTGCCCCTTCAGGAACTTTTTACCAGTGGATGAAAAACCGGGGAAAAGTAGGTGGACAAAATAAGATACCAAGGTTGTCGAATGACAGGCAGTATCTGGATGAACTTTTGAAATTAATTCAGAAATAAAACCAAATTTTTGTACTTTAGAAATCCAAATTTTTAATCATATGCATATTGCTGTAGCAGGAAATATTGGTGCCGGCAAAACCACTTTAAGTGAATTGCTGGCCAAACATTACAAATGGACCCCACATTACGAAGATGTGGATGAAAATCCGTATTTAAATGATTTTTATAATGACATGCAACGGTGGTCGTTCAATCTGCAGATTTACTTTTTGAATTCACGTTTTAAACAAATAATTGATATCCGGAAATCGGGAAAAACAATTATACAGGACAGAACTATATACGAAGATGCCGAGATTTTTGCCCCTAACCTGCACAGCATGGGTTTAATGAGTACCCGCGATTTTACAAATTATAAAACATTGTTCGACTTAATGGTAAGCCTCATCCAGCCACCAGATTTGCTAATTTATTTACGGGCATCCATTCCCACACTGGTTAACCAAATTCAGAAACGTGGGCGAGAATATGAAAATTCTATCCGGCTTGATTACCTTAAACAATTAAACGAGCGTTATGAAACCTGGATTAAAGGATATAAAATGGGGAAACTTTTGATTGTGAATGTCGATGATCTTGATTTTACGGCAAATCCCGAGGATTTAAGCTTTATCATCGATAAAATCGACGCTCAAATCCACGGTTTGTTTTAATTACATTTCCTTTATCTTTTTATTAATCTCGTCCCAGGTGGCATCGGGCAGATTTGCCCCCCAAACCTCAACAACTTTTCCAGCTACCAACGATGCAATATTGCCACATTTTTCCAGGGGAAATCCATGGGTTAGCCCATACAAAAACCCGGCAGCATAACTATCTCCCGCACCAGTAGTATCGATTGCTTTTGCAGGAATGCCCTTAACTTTAATTTTCTCGTTGTTGTTTTTTATAAACGATCCTTCTTTTCCCACTTTTACAATCGCCAAATCGCACATCTCTGAAATTTCATCCAACGCTTCTTCTGGAGCTTTCCCCGTTAAGGCCAGTGCTTCTTCTTCATTAGCAAAAACAATATCAACCGAATTTTTAATTAATTCTTTTAAAAAATCGAGATTAGCTTCAACAACATTAAAACTGGCTAAATCAATAGCGGTAATCAAACCTTTTGATTTTGCCATTTCAAAACCTGATTTTATCAATTCATGATTCTGAACCAAATATCCCTCCATATAAAAGTAGTTATAGCCTTCCAAAAACGAAGGATGCAGATCATTCGGCAACAAATCGGCGGCAGCCCCCAGATAAGTAGCCATTGTACGTTCCGAATCCTTACTGATAAGTCCCATAACTCTGCCCGTATCTTTCTCACTCAATACCATATGGGTCTTTATTCCTTTCTTTGCGAACTCATCCTTAAAAATTCTCCCTAATTCATCATCACCTGTCTTTCCAATATATCCGCCATTTCCACCGAGTGAAGCAAAACATCTGATTGTGTTAGCAGCAGAACCTCCGTTTGTAATTTCTTTCTTATTATTTACCGTTGCATTAAAAATATTTTGAGAAAGTCCGGCATCAACTAAAGTCATGCTTCCACGGGGTAATCCGTAAGTTTGTAAGATTAAATCATCTTCCAGTTGTGTAATAATATCCATTAAAGCATTCCCAACACCTAACACGGCGGGTAATTTATTTGAATTAACCATAAATTTTGTTTTTCAGAATTTTTTGTAAAAATATTTTTTCTTTTCGGAAAAGCTATTATTTTTGCATCGCTTTAAGAAAAACAAACGAGTTTTTTAAAGTTGAAATAAATTCCCTAGTAGCTCAGTTGGTTAGAGCGGCGGACTGTTAATCCGTAGGTCGTAGGTTCAAGTCCTACCTGGGGAGCCAGTACAAAAAGGCAGAAACTGTCAAATGATGAAAAACCGTGTAAGTCAGATACTTGCACGGTTTTTTATTTTTCGGCGAATGCCATTAAAAGACCCAAAAATGCCACTTTTAGGCCCGTTTTGGTTACAATTTGGTTACAGAAGAAATCTTAAAGTCTCCTGTAACCATTTTTCGAAAGTCCTCATAAGTCTCTGGATTGTCGCATTTTGGGATCACATTTAAAATCCGGTGGATTTGCTTTTTCAGGCATAAATTTTTGCTACTCTAAACAGAAAATATTTAATGTCACTTACGCCTCTCAATGCTGCTCTAAAAGCTTTCAGTTTAGCATTGAAAGATTCTGCTGAAGCATTGGTGCTTCGCCGGTCAAAGAAGTTGAGTATTTCCTTGTAATGGGTGTAAATAGTAGCCGATATTGTGTTAAACGAGCGAAACCCGGAGTCTGCGACTTTATTATACCAGTGTGCCAGTTTTGTGTACGCCACCGCCTTCTCTTTTGTTTTTGCGAAAATGATCCTTAAATCGTGTGTTAGGCCAAATGCCTTTTTAATATCGGGGTATTGTGCAAAAAGAATTTTGGCTCTTTGTTTTTGAGACTGACTCCATTTGTCAGCTGATTTAAACAAAAGATACCTGCTGCGTGCCAGTAATTGTTTTTTTGTATCGCCATTATCAAAGCGAAACGGTATGTAAATTTTCTTGTCCCATTTAGCATTCTCTTTAGCATTTGTTTCTTCGTCAATGGCGTCCCACCTGTGTTTTATGCGTATCTCCTGCAGGGCATCGAGTGCAAGCTTTTGCACATGAAAACGATCAATAACACGTGTTGCTTTTGGAAAGCATTGCCTGGCAATTTGTCCCATCGAACCGGCCATATCAAGGGTTATTTCCCTGACCTTACGACGCTCACTGAGAGGAATGATTTTTAAAGCTCCGACTACATCTTCAGCCCTGGTTCCTTTGATCATAGCTACCAGTACACCTTTTTTACCTTTGGCCGCTTTATTGGTAAGAATAGTGTAAAGCTCGCCGTTCGATAACGAAGTTTCATCAATGCTTAAATGACTACCAATATTCTGCGCGAAAACCATCCAGTCGTCGGCATGAGGCCGCATTGGCCAGTTATTGTAATTGCTAAGGTGCTCTTTGTATTGCTGCCCAAACTGTTCTCCATCGATGTGGAAAAACTTATCCAGGCTGTTACTGCTAATCGGGTAATTGTCCAAATAATCCTTTTAAAAAAGACGCGAAATCCTTTGTATAACGCGTTCCTTTTGCTGCTGTTTCCCAATTGTTGCTGATGATTTTCCCGGTACGTTCTTCTTTCCATTTACGCCTTCTCACATGAAGAAAAACAGCCTTTTCCCGGATCGGAAAATCCTGGATTGTAACTGCTGAATGAAAACCTTTCGATACCAGTTTTACGTTTTTGTGCGACAATGGAGGAGTGTTTAACTCATCCAGATAAACATCTATTGATGAAGGCTGAACCTTAACATCGACAATTTCAAAATAGCGAAATAGATCTTCGGGAAGAAGGGCTTCTACCAAGGCCTTATATTGACTTTGTTGCGGAATCATTTTATAGCAAAAAATAAAACCACAAAGATCAATCTAATTTTTTACTCCACCTACTTTTCAATGTGATCCGCATTTTGACTTCGCTCAAGTAGCTCATTAAAATTAGTTTAAACACCTAAAATTTAGCATTATGAGTTACAGATTTAAGATTTTCTTCTATGCACGCAAAAACTACGTTGACATAAACGGGGAAATTAGTGTAATGATCAGGCTGATGCTGGACGGCCAGAAGGCCCAGTTTACCTCGCATTTGAAGGTTGATCCGGCCCTTTAGGATTCAAAATTAAACATGGTAAAAGGTAATTCAAAAGCAGCCGTTTTAATCAACGAAAAGCTCCGTGAAATTAGAATGGAGTTGAACCTACACTACAAAGAATTAAAACAACAGGGTATCTATTTTACGGTTGACAAAATAAAGGATGCCTATCTCGGGGTGAAGTCTAAAGTACATCTGTTGCTGGTCGTTTTCCGGGAACATAACGAAGAATTAAAACTTCGGATCGGGAAAGATATTACAGCTGCAGGGGTCAAAAAATACGAACGTACCTGCACACGTCTGGGTGAGTTTCTGAAACACCGGTATAATATCGACGATATTCCCTTAAAAGAAATCGACTACAATTTTATTTACAGCGATTGAAACATATCGTTGTTCTGGCAAAGCATAATGGCTGGATTCCTTCGAATCCGTTTGTGAACTTTAAGATCAAGTTTAAAAAAGTTGATCGCGGGTATTTAACCGAAGACGAACTTGTCACTATCATGGAGAAAAAATTTGCTATTAAAAGACTGGAGCAGGTGCGGGATATTTTCGTGTTTTCTTGTTTCACCGGATTGGCCTACATTGATGTAAGGAATTTGAATGAAAAGGATATTCAAAAGTCTTTTGACGGTCGGCTCTGGATTATAAAGAAACGCCAGAAAACAGATGTTCAGTCGAATATTCTTTTGCTTGATATTCCGAAGAGGATTCTGGATAAATACAACGGAATGCCGAATGAAAACCGGTTGTTGCCAATTATTAGCAACCAGAGACTGAATTCCTATTTAAAGGAAATTGCCGACTTGTGCGGGATTGAAAAGAACCTGACATTTCATTTGGCCAGGCACACATTTGCAACGCACATGATCCACCAGTTAGCCGACAACGGAACCATGGCTTGCGTAATGCCTCATGGATATGTTGAAAGAATTTCAGAGGTAAATCAAAAGTTGCAAAGAGGCACACAATTATCAATCTTTTAACCAACCCATTATGAAAAGAATATTCAATAACCTCCCGCTTCGATGGATTCTCCGGCTTGCCATCATTGCCTTTGCTTCGTATATCACCGGATTAAGCTTTTGGTGGTGTTTGTTGGCTTATATCGGTATCATGTTTCTTATTGAATTTGCCCAAAATATAATTGTTATAATTCTTGGAATTGTATTGGTTATTGCTGCATTCCTGACAATGTTTTTGGGATTGTTGAACCTCTAAAATTTCATAATAAAGCTTTCAAGATTAAAATAGTAGATGATTTCAATTGGCAGATTATCAGGATAATTACTTCACAAGTAAAACCTTTTTCAAATAATTTGATATCTTTGCGGCGCAACATATCAAAATACATATCCAAAATGTGATTAGTAGTTTCTTTCATGCAAATTAAAGACAGTCAATCAAAGAAAGGTTGGCATCCTTGTTTAATCTTTAAAGAAAGAAATTATGTTGCATCTTCAAGACATTTCATATACACATCCCAATAAAGATATCCTTTTTGAGCATATCAGTTTCACAGTAAATAAACATGAAAAAGTCGCTTTAATTGGGAACAACGGAGTGGGAAAATCTACATTGCTGAAAATAATTAGTGGAGATTTATTCCCTTCCGGGGGACAGTTGATCGTTGATAGCAAACCGTACTACATCCCACAGGTATTTGGACAATACAACCATTTGACTATTTCACAGGCACTGAACATAGGGGAAAAACTAAATGCTTTAAAAGAAATACTAAACGGGAATGTAACCGAGAAAAATTATGCTTTGCTTGATGATGACTGGACCATTGAAGAACGCTGTAAAGAAGCATTGCAATACTGGCGGTTAAACGATTTGGACTTGTCTGAAAAGATGGAGACCATGAGCGGGGGACAAAAAACAAAAGTTTTTCTTGCCGGAATTTCCATTCATCAACCGGAATTGATTTTACTGGACGAACCCAGCAACCATCTGGATACAGAAGGGAGGCAATTATTATATGATTTTATCCAATCTACCAAAAGTACTTTGATTGTTGTAAGTCACGACAGAAAGTTACTAAATCTGCTGAATTCCACTTATGAAATGAATAAAGGAGGGATAGTGAATTATGGAGGTAATTATGAGTTTTATGCCCAACAGAAGCAAATAGAAAAAATTGCTTTAAATCAGGATATACAGGGAAAAGAAAAAGCACTGCGAAAAGCCAGAGAAAAGGAACGCGAAACAATAGAAAGACAGCAAAAACAGAATAGTCGCGGGAAAAAGAAGCAGGTACAGGCAGGAATGCCAAAGGCAATGATGGACAAGATGAAAAATGATTCAGAAAGCAGCACCTCAAAGCTGAAAAATGTTCATGCTGAAAAAGTTGGAGGAGTGTCACACGAATTACAGGAGTTGCGCTCTTTATTGCCTGACTTTGATAAAATGAAATTCGGTTTTGACAACTCAGCATTGCACAAAGGCAAAATATTAATTAAAGCTGCCAAAATCAATTTTAGCTATGATACATATTTCCTTTGGAAAGAAAATCTGGATTTCCAAATTACAAGTGGAGAACGCATTGCACTGAAAGGTTCGAATGGTTCGGGTAAAACCACTTTAATTAAATTGATTTTAGGAAGTTTAGAACCTAAGACCGGAAGTCTTTTTCGGGCAGAAAACAAATCGGTTTATATCGACCAGGACTATTCATTAATCAATAATTCGTTGAGTGTTTACGAACAGTCCCAACAATTTAACACATCGGCATTGCAGGAACATGAAGTAAAAATCAGGCTTGCCCGTTTTTTATTTTTCAAAGATGACTGGGACAAGCCGTGCAGTGCATTGAGTGGAGGGGAAAGGATGCGTTTAATGATTTGTTGCCTGACAATTGGGTATCAATCACCTGATATAATTGTACTGGACGAACCCACAAATAACCTCGACATTCAGAATATTGAGATATTGACGGCTGCTGTCAATGAATATCAGGGAACCCTGATAGTTGTATCTCACGATGAAAGTTTTCTGGAACAAATAAACATTGAGCGAACAATCCAATTATAAAACGGGAAAACTTTTTGCCAAATGACAATTCCGGCAAAAGTAACTTTGATTAACTTTCGCTAATGAATGAATTTATAAACTATATTTTGCAGTTTAATAGTTTAAACCAGCAACAAATAGATTTCATTTCCAATAAGGCAAAAGAGCTTGAACTTCCTAAAGACGGCTATTTCTGGGAGGCAGGTCATTTAGTCAGGGAAATTGGTTTTATTGCACAAGGCGTTCTCCGGATTTATTATTACAATAACAGTGGCGAAGAAATTACCCGTTACTTTGTCGATGAAAATCATTTAATTATGGCTGGTCATGATGATGAAGAGAACTATATTCCTTCTGAATATTTACGGGCTATTACTGATTGTAAGCTTGTTGTTTTTTCAAAACAGGATTGGCAGGAAATTTCCGATATGATTGTTGGCTGGGACAATATTATTCAAAAAGTAAATGCAAAAAATTACAGGGAAAAAATTAAGAGAAGAAGCGAATTGGTTTCGCAAGATGCCACTACACGGTACCTGGACTTTATTGAAAAATTCCCCGCATTGGTCAACCGGGTGCCTTTGTCGTACATCGCTTCGTATTTAGGTATTACACAATCTTCGTTAAGTAGAATAAGAAAAAGTCTTCGTTGATAAGGGAATCAAATCTTGTAATAAGTATTTCGAACACACTTAACCGTATTTTGGAAACATTCAGCGTTTAACTTCTACCCAACTTTGCATTGTAAAATTTAAACAATTAATACAATGGCAAAAACAATTTTTATAACAGGAGCTTCTTCAGGATTAGGAAAAGCAAGCGCTAAATTATTTCAAAGTAAAGGATGGAATGTTATCGCTACCATGCGAAATCCTGAAAACGAAACGGAATTTACCCAATTGGACAACGTTTCGTTGTTACCACTCGATGTAACCAACTTGGAGCAAATAAAAACAACCGTAGAGAAAGCCATTTCAATGCATGATATTGATGTGGTTTTTAACAATGCAGGTTACGGACTTATGGGAGCGCTGGAAGGATTGACAGACGAAAAAATCGTTCGTCAAATCGACACAAATTTGCTGGGGGTTTTGCGTATAACACAGGCCTTTATTCCGTATTTCAGACAAAAGAAAAGCGGTTTGTTTATTTCAACAACCTCCATTGGTGGATTTATGGGCTTTCCATTACACTCCATTTACCACGCTACAAAATTTGCGTTGGAAGGGTGGTCGGAAAGTATGTCGTTCGAATTAAGTAAATTCGGTATTGGTATTAAAACCGTTGCACCAGGCGGAATTTTAACCGATTTTGCCGGACGTTCGCTTGATTTTAATACGTTGGCAGAATATTCTGACATTGAGAATAAGTTATTGGGCGTTGTTGATATAATGATGAAAAACGCATCAACAGCCGAACAAATAGCCGAAGTGGTTTACAAAGCCGCAACCGATAATAAAGACCAGGTGCGTTATTTGGCTGGTGCAGATGCCCATATGATGTACGAAAGACGATTGGAAATCGGAAAAGAATCGTTTAGAAAAGAAATCGGGCATCAATTCCTGTAAAAATTAAAAACAAAGTAACTGTCTTTTGGGGCAGTTACTTTTCTTAAATTTGTAAGACCAATGCATATTGTCAATTCCATATCCGAATTTCATCAGCAATTATTGCTGCCCGAACCATTGCACCCACTCGTAAGCGTTATTGATGTTTCGGGAGTAAAACCGGACGAAAATAAAATCTGGGAACAGTTTTTCGTGAATTTCTACTGCGTTTCATTAAAAAAGGACGTCACCGCAAAAGTCAAATACGGACAGCAATACTATGATTTTAATAAAGGGACGATGAATTTTATTGCTCCCAAACAGGTTCAGTCACTTAGTATTTCCGAAATCCGGGAAATAAGGAAAGAATGTGGACAGGGATATATGTTGATGTTCCATCCTGATTTTTTATTGAAACATCCCTTGGCAACCACAATAAAAAATTATGGCTTCTTTTCGTATGCGGTCAATGAAGCCTTACACCTCTCGGAACAGGAAGAGAAAAATGTTATTGAAATTTTCCAGAAGATAGACAAAGAATACCAACATATTGACAGACATACACAAGATATTATTCTTTCACAAATCGATCTATTGCTCAATTACAGTAACCGGTTTTACGAGAGGCAGTTTATTACCCGAAAAGCGGTAAATCATGATTTGCTTTCCAAGGCAGAACAAGTGCTCAGTGAGTATTTTGAAAATGAAGAAACCTTAAATAATGGACTTCCAACAGTGGAAAGCATTGCAAACAGGCTTAACTTGTCGCCTAATTATTTTAGTGATATGCTACGGTTGCACACAGGGCAGAGTGCCAAACAGCACATTCAGGATAAACTCATAGACAAGGCTAAAGAATACCTGACTGTAAGTAATCTGTCCGTTGCTGAAATTGCCTATCAATTAGGGTTTGAATACCCGCAATCATTCAACAAGCTTTTCAAAAAGAAAACCAGGATGTCACCTTTGGAATTCAGGAAATCGTTTAACTGATATTCAAAATACGCTACTATATCTCGATAAATCCGCAAAATCACTTTTTGCCATATGGCAAACGATTTCATTTTTAATTGAACAACCTTTGTTCTGTCAATGATTAAGAAACAGAACAATGAAAACAAGAAAATTAGGAAACAGTGAATTGGAAGTCTCCGAATTAGGCTTCGGTTGTATGGGGTTGAGTTTCCCCAATGCTCCGGGGAAAGAAGAAAACGTAAAGTTAATACGTTCAGCTTTTGAAAGCGGCATTACTTTTTTTGATACGGCACAAGCCTACGGGAATAATGAAGAATTGGTTGGCGAAGCGCTTATGCCATTTCGTAAAGAAGTTGTAGTGGCCACCAAATTTGGCTTCAAAGATGGTAACTTTCAATTAGGGCTGGATAGCCGTCCTGAGAACATTAAAGCAGTAGCAGAAGCATCTTTGAAGAAATTGAAAACCGACTACATCGATTTGTTTTATCAACATCGGGTTGACCCTAATATCCCTATTGAAGAAGTTGCTGGCGCGGTGAAAGACCTGATAGAGGAAGGCAAAGTGAGGCACTTTGGTTTATCGGAGGCAGATGCTGAAACAATTCGGAAAGCGCACACTGTTTTACCGGTTACTGCTTTGCAAAGTGAGTATTCGATGTTTTTTCGGGAACCTGAAGAGGAGATTATTCCAACGTTGGAAGAACTGGGAATCGGATTTGTACCTTTCAGTCCGTTAGGCAAAGGATTTTTGACGGGAACAATCAATTCAAACACCGAATTTGAGAAAACCGATACCCGAAATATCTTGCCCCGTTTTAGTAAAGAAAACAGAGAGACCAATCAAGCCCTGGTTGATTTGGTTATTTCCGTTGCCAAAGAAAAAAGTGCTACACCCGCACAAATTGCACTGGCGTGGCTTTTGGAGCAAAAGTCTTTTATTGTTCCCATTCCCGGAACAACAAAACTGCATCGTTTACAGGAAAATATAGGTGGAACAACAATTTCTTTGTCTGAAGAGGAGCTAAGCAATATAAATGCAGCATTGGCAACAGTCAAAATTTCGGGAGACCGCTATCCGGCGCAAATACGGGAAAAGCTGGGAAAAGCTGGGAAATAAGAAATGAACAGAAATACTGTTCCCGAAAACTATTTTTAGCACGACTTTGGAAGATTATCGCAATCTTCCAATGGTATGTGCTTTTCCCAAATCCCCATTTTTGATAACAAACCGCTGATGCCTGCCGCCATTCTTTTCGAATAGCTCCACAACCAGTTGTTTTTTATCAGGAATGGTAAATTTTTGAAACGCAAAAACAGTGCTTTCTGCTTCTTTGCCTTTTACTGAGATCAGGTAATTATAAGCCCGCACAGGTTCCATGATGGTTTCCTGAATAGCTGTCCGTTTGACCACCTTTTTATCTACAATTTTGAAGACAAAGAAGTCAATATCAAAAGGAATGTCAGAGGTATTTTTGATTTCAGTATATAGGAACAACAGCTTGAAAAGCGGTTGGAACTGGTTGGCTCTAAATGTCAGCTTTTGGCTCTGTATAGGGCGTATTCTTGAATCGTTGATTTGGGTATGTGAAACCGAGTTTCAGTTACTTAGGCAAAATATTCCCGAAGCATCTTTGCAGTGTAATCATTAATAATTAAAATTTAAGAAAAATGGACACTAAAAAAGTATGGTTTGTAACCGGTGCTTCAAAGGGTTTAGGACTATCTATAGTAAAAGAGTTATTAGCACAAAATTATGCTGTAGCTGCCACTTCCAGAACGATTGAAGCTTTAAAGGAACAAGTGGGAAATAATAACAATTTTCTTCCTTTAGAAGTAAATTTAACCGATGAAACAAGTGTTAAAAATGCTGTGAGTAAAACGATTGACCAGTTTGGAGGGATTGATGTGGCTGTTAACAATGCCGGATATGGTCAATTAGGAACTATTGAAGAGTTGACAGATGAAGAAACCCGCCAAAACTTTGAGGTCAATGTGTTTGGTTCGCTAAATGTTATCCGAGACGTGATGCCGCATTTGAGGGCAAAAAAATCAGGCCATATTA
Source organism: uncultured Draconibacterium sp. (assembly GCA_963677235.2). GTDB lineage: Bacteria > Bacteroidota > Bacteroidia > Bacteroidales > Prolixibacteraceae > Draconibacterium. Next base: position 960,488 of record CAXXPP010000003.1, read on the forward strand.
TTAACATCTCCTCCATTGCCGGATTTACAGGTGCATACGCTGGTGTCGGAATTTATTGTGCTACCAAATTTGCCGTTGCAGGATTTACCGAAGCGTTATCGGCTGAAACCAAAGAATTTGGTATTTCAGCAACCGTAGTTTATCCGGGTGTATTTCGCACTAATTTTCTGGAACAAAGTTCAATTGGCCTTCCCAAAAATCCGATTACAGAATATAAAGAAGGAAGAAAGGTTGAATCTTTTCACATTAATGACCTCAAAGGTAACCAACCAGGCGACCCGGAAAAGGCTGCGTTGGCTTTTATCCAATTAGCTGAAATGGAAAATCCGCCAGTACACTTATTCTTGGGGAGTGATACTTTCCAATTGGCTCAGGATAAAATTGAAGTGGTAAAAAATGCATTGAGTGACCATGAAACTTTGAGTAAATCAACCGATTTCTAAAATCGGATTAGAGGCAGTATTTTTATAAAAAGTTAATACTGCCTTTCTAATATATCTTAACAAAGAATATGGACAAGAGGAAAATACATACTTGTAACACCATTACTGAGTTTCACAAAATGTGCAATCTGCCAAAGCCGGAACACCCTTTGGTTAGTTTGATTGATTATGGTTTAGTGGAATATCAAACCGAAGGGAATGAAATCAGTTGGGTACAGCATTTTTATTCCGTTGGATTGAAACGCGATATTCAGGGAAAATTTCGTTACGGACAACAACAATACGATTTTGACGAGGGTGTGATTGCATTTGTCGCACCGGGACAATTGGTACATATTGCTGTTGAAAAATCGGATATAAAGCCGTCTGGTTGGGTTTTGTTGATTCATCCAGATTTTTTATGGAATACTTCGTTAGCAAAAAACATCAAAAAGTATGATTTTTTCGGTTACAAGGTTAACGAAGCATTGTTTGTTTCAGAAAAAGAGGAAGACATTCTTACAGATTTAATAAAAAATATTCGCCGTGAATATCATTCTAATATTGACAATTTCAGCCAGAACATTATCGTTTCTCAAATAGAATTATTGCTCAATTATTCCGAAAGATTTTACCAAAGACAATTTATCACACGCAAAAAAAGTAATCACCAAGTTTTAGAAAAACTGGAGATTATTATGAACGAATATTTTTATGAGACTTTGGTGAATAAAGGATTGCCCACGGCTCAATTTTTGGCAAAACAATTGAACGTTTCTCCCAATTACCTGGGAAGCCTCCTGAAATCTTTAACAGGAATGACAACACAGCAACACATCCATGAAAAGGTGATTGCACTGGCTAAGGAAAAACTTTCTACCTCTAATCTTTCCATTAGCGAAATTGCGTATGAATTAGGTTTCGAGCAACCACAATCTTTTAGTCGGTTGTTCAAACAGAAGACCAAGCAAAGCCCACAAGAATTCCGGGCGAATTTTAACTAAACGAACTCTCAAGTTTATAAACTAATTTAATGATGGCTCGGAGACCCACATATAAAAGATAATTGTATAAGCAATCTCTTCAAATAAGAAAATACTGCGTATGATTTATTGAATTCACTAAATTTGCAGTATGCCTGAGATCAAAAGTTTAGAAGCGTTTTATGCGCATAAATTTGATAATACACCGCCGCTACCACCTATCGGCGCAGGGGATTTTAACGTTTTCAGTTTGTCGGAAAGTATTGGAGGTAAAACACCGGCGCCATATGCACGTTACGATTTTTTCAAGATCATGCTGATCCGTGGAAAGCATCACTGTCATTATGCTGACAAGAGTATAGCGCTTGACGGAAACACACTGCTTTTTTTTAATCCGGCAGTTCCATATCGGTTTGAACGAATAGATAAACAGCCTACTGGTTTTTTTTGTGTTTTTAAGGATTCGTTTTTAACAGAAAACCACAGACATGGAATTTACGACCTGCCTATGTTTGTTCCTGGTGGAAAATCGGTTTATAGTTTAAGCGAAAAGCAAGATAAAGAAGTAGTCGATTTATTTCAGAAAATACTGGGTGAAGCACATTCTGACTATCGATTTAAGTATGATCTGTTACGTAACCAGGTAAATGAATTGATACATTATGCCCTGAAGATGGAACCGAGCGAACAACAGTATCATCATCCGGACACCAATGCCCGAATTACTTCTATATTTACAGAGTTACTTGAAAGACAATTTCCTATAGAAACGCCAGAACAATGTATTGTTATGCGATCCGCGAGTGATTTTGCGGAGAAGCTTTCCGTGCATGTCAATCATCTCAACCGGGCAGTACGTTTGACAACCGGAAAAACGACCACGACTCATATTACCGAGCGGTTGGTGGCAGAGGCTATTGCTTTGTTAAAACACACCGATTGGAATGTGTCTGAGATTAGCTATTGCCTGGGTTTTGCACAACCCGCTCATTTTACCCACTTTTTTAAAAAGCACACTAACGTTACTCCTACTTCCGTCCGGCTTGTTTGAATTTCGATAGTATCCGTTTGATTCAGGTAATCAGCGACTTTATTGCTTGCTATACCTTTGCCGTATCAAATTAAAGAATATGGAAAATAAAAAAGTATGGTATATAACAGGCGCCTCAAAAGGGTTGGGATTAGCTTTGACCAAACAAGTATTGAAAGCAGGCCACCAAGTAGCGGCGACTTCCCGAAATATCACAAGCCTGAGTGCAACTGTGGGGTTCAATGGAGAGGCGTTTCAACCGCTTCAGGTAACATTGGACAGCGATGAAAGTGTTGCTGCCTCCATTGACCAAACCTATAAAAAATTTGGGCGGATTGATGTGGTGGTCAATAATGCGGGGTACGGTATCGGGGGTACTATGGAAGAACTGACCGACAAGGAGGTTCGCGACAGTTTTAATATCAATGTATTCGGTACTGTAAATGTCATCCGCCATGTATTGCCCATCATGCGTAAACAGGGAGAAGGTCATATCATCAATATTTCTTCTATCGCTGGTATAACTCCAAGTACGGGTTGGTCGGTATATGGCGCAACCAAACATGCCGTAATCGGATTGACAGAAGTTTTAGCCGATGATATTAAGGATTTTGGAATTAAAGTCACACTTATTGCTCCGGGAGGTTTCCGCACCAATTTTAATAACCCGGGTTCTCTGGTTTTGGCTGCAAAGAAAATCGATGCTTATGCCCAGATTCATGCATCATTAAATCGATTTGCAGGAATGAGCGGTAACCAGGCTGGTGATCCTGAAAAGGCAGCAGAGGTAATGATTGAAATTACCAAAATGCCAGAGCCACCCTTATACCTTCTTTTAGGTAGTGACGCCTACACACGGGCATTCAGTAAACTGGAGTTGTTGGAAAAGAGTTACAAAAAGTGGGAAACATTAACAAAATCAACTGATTACTAACTTAGAAAGTTATGCAAACATCAAATAATAAGATTTTAATCACCGGAGGTGCAAGTGGTATTGGGCTGGGACTTACAGAACGATTTATTCAGGAAAATAATACAGTAATTATCTGTGGCAGACGGCAGGCTGTACTCGATGAGGCAGTCCGGCAACTTCCGGGTGTGATTACGCGCCAATGCGACCTTGAGATAGAAGAAGAAAGAACAGCACTATTTGAATGGGTCTCTGAAAAACACCCTGATCTTAATGTTCTGATAAATAATGCTGGTATCCAAAACTGGATGAAAGTTATGGAGGACAACTTTTTCGAAAAGGCAAAACAAGAAGTTGGTATCAATATTCTTGCACCACTTCATCTTACCGGGTTGTTTCTGCAACTTCCGTCACTGACAACTGTCATCAATGTCACATCAGGATTAGCCTTTGCACCATTAACAAGAGTACCGGTATATAGTGCGACTAAGGCATTCTTTCGCTCGTTTACGCTTTCGCTGAGACATCAGTTGCAGGATGCCGGAATAGAAGTAATCGAGATCATTCCGCCGAAACTGAATACCGACCTTGGTGGAAAAGGGCTTCATGATGATGCTCCTCCGGTAACTGAATTCCTTGAATCAATATTTGAGCAATTAAAGAACGGTAATATGGAACTTGGCTATGCACTTAGTGCTGAGCAGCTCAAAGCTAATAACGCCACGATACAAAATCATTTTAAGAAGCTTAACAGGGATATCTGAATGTGCTCAACAAGAAACCTTATCAATGAAAGAGTGGAAAAGAAATTTTGAAGAAAGACTAAAATTAGTTAATTAAACGATTGTCTGAATTTTAATGGCGACACATTTGTTTTGCTCTTGAATAGCTTACTAAATGATTGCGAATGCTCAAAGCCTAATTCGTAAGCAATTTCACTAACGGAAAGTTGAGTAGTAGAAAGACGTTCTTTAGCTCTTTCGATGAGTTTGAAATGAATATATTGCTGAGCATTTTGTCCGATTAATGAGCGAAGCATATCACTTAAATAACCAGCAGAGATATTGAGTTGATCAGCTACAAACTGAACAGTTGGCGTGCCATATTGCAAGGTTTGCTGATCATTGAAGTAAGCATCCAAAATAGCTTCTGTTTTTTGTAATAAATCATTATTTACCCCTTTCCTGGTTATAAACTGGCGCTTGTAAAAACGGTTTGCATAATGCAGTAAAAGCTCCAGTTGGGCAATCACCACTTCCTGACTGAACTCGTCAATCCTGCTGTTCAATTCTTCCTGCATAATTTTAAAAAGCGACAGCATCACTTCCTTTTCCTGATCGGATAAATGAAGGGCTTCATTAACTGAATACGAAAAATATTGGTACTGTTTTATTCTTTGAGCCAATGGGAATCCCAGCAAAAAATCAGGATGAAACAATAAAACACGTGTACTTGCGGAGTAATCCTGATCTACATATCCCACCAGTTGATTGGGAGCCAAAAACATCAGACTACCTTCATTAAAATCATAATGACTTTGCCCATACTTCATTTTCCCTTTTCGATGATCAGTAATCAGCACTATTTTGTAGAAGTTCAAAACATCATACACAGGGCCATTGCTCAGATCAATGTTGGTATTACCTCCGCAATGCGTCATACTAATCAATGGGTGTTGAGGTTTGGGCAAACCAGCAGCATCATGAATTTCCGAAATAGTACGGAATCGGATGAGATCCTTCTCTTTCTTCATACTTTAGCTATAAAAAATTTAAAACCTATGAAGTTTTGAAAACCTCATAGGCATAGCTCTTTAACAACAATTTACCATGGATAATGTTCCTGGTTGGGGCCGGTGAACTGTCCGGTTACACCACTTTCATCCAAGGCAACACGAACAGGCTCCTTTGATCCTTCTTCTACGGTATCGGTCCCCTGAAAATTATTGAGTGCCGTTGCCGTATAGCCAGGGCTCACAGCATTTATTTTGATATTACTCTTTTCAAGTTCAATAGCAAAAGCAACTGTAACAGCATTCATCGCTGCCTTTGAAGCTCCGTAAACCACATCATAATGTGTTCTGTAAGGATTGTTAGGATCCATGCCTAAAGTGAGTGATCCCAGACCGCTTGAAACATTTACGATACGCGGAGCCTCGGCGTTTTTTAATAACGGTAAAAATGCCTGCGTGACCGCCACAACGCCAAAAACGTTGGTATCCCAAACCGTACGCATTTCATCAATAGACGCCATACTTGGTTTATTCGCTGCCACAACTTCTTCTACTGTTCTAGCCGGTTTTCCCGCATGAGAAATTCCTGCATTATTAACCAAAAGATCCAGTTTTCCATGTTTTTCCTGAATCTCCTTTGCCGCAGCATTTATTGTTTCTTGCTTGGTAACATCCAATTCAATAGCTATTGCATTTTCGCCAAGTGCTGTAGCTGCATTTTTCCCCTTTTCTAAATTTCTCGCACCAACATACACTGCGTAATTATTTTCTGCCAACGCTTTAGCAATTTGAAATCCAACTCCGGTATTTGCCCCTGTTACAAGAGCAACTTTGTTTTTCTCTGTTTTCATGACTCTCATTTTTAATTAATAATGTAAAATTAGGAGTTAGAAATATTCTCTATGTAGTAGAATTAAGGACATTTGTAGCCAAATTAAGGGTGTTATTTGAGATTCCAGTCCTGTTTTTAGAACTACAACTATTTGATGATTTATTCAGAACCAGATAAAAGGGGAGAAAAAGGACACAAGATTCCGACATTTGGATACATCCGTCAGATTTCAATTTCTGAAATTTGTTCTTTCAAACAAATAATATTTGAACATGAAAGTAACATTGATAACAGGAGCTTCAAGCGGAATTGGCAAAGCTTTAGCTTACGAATTTGCAATAAAAGGGCACAATCTTTTGCTGGTAGCAAGAAGCAAGGAAAAATTGGCAACTCTTTGTGATGAGCTTCATGAGAAACATAAAATAGAAGCACAATATATAGCGGCAGATTTGTGTGAAAAAAATGCTCCGCAATTTATTTATGAGGAAAGTATAAAAAGGGGGTTATCCGTAAATGTGTTGATTAACAATGCAGGGAAAGGTTCATCCGGTGAGTTTTACAAAAATGATTTAGCGGCTGAGTTAGAGATTATTCAATTGAATGATGCCAGTTTAGTAGCACTTTCGCACTATTTTGTAAAAGATATGATAGCAAAAAGGAGTGGAACTATAATTAATATTGCTTCCATGATAGCCTTTATCCCAAGTCCTTACATGGCAGTATATGCAGGCTCAAAGCATTTCGTAAAAACATTCACTTACTCTTTTGCCGAAGAATGCAGGCCTTACAATGTGAAAGTTATGTTATTTAGCCCGGGACTTACAACCTCTAATTTTATGAATACCAAAGAAAATAATAATGACTGGGGAAAAGCTGTTACCAAGAACAGCAATACACAAACTCCTGAACAAGTAGCTAAGGAGCTAGTTATTACATTTGAGAAAAATAAAGAATTCCATGTGTCGGGCAGTAAAAACAGATTTTTTGCAAAAATGACCGGGTTATTGTCTCAGCGATTTATTGCCAAAACATTTGGGAAGCAAAAGCGTAAACAGATGGGTTTTAAATGATTGTTTTTAAAAGATTATTTTATAATGGAAACGGTTAGGGTTAAGAGTATAGCACAATCTCATCAATTAATGGGTGTAGCAAAGCCTAAGCATCCACTGTTTAGCATTTTGCAGTTCGAAGAGATTCCCCAGTACAATGTTGAAAAACAAACCCGAGTAATCTTTGATTTTTACCAGATTGCATTGAAAAAGGATTGTCCGGGGAAATTAATTTACGGTCAAACTCCGTATGATTTTGATGAGGGTGTATTGTCTTTTTTTGCGCCAAGGCAGGTAAATATTATAGATATCGGACTACTTTTACCTGAAACAGGTTGGTTAATTAATATCCATCCCGACTTTTTAAGGTCGTTTTTATTGGATAAAAAGATTAAGGAATATGGATTCTTCGGTTATGCAGTAAATGAAGCACTGATATTGTCAGAAGATGAGGAGAAGTCAATAGAGACTATTCTGAAACAAATTGAAAGGGAATACTATTTACCTATTGATAATTTTAGCCAGGAAGTGATAATTTCCAATCTTGAATTGTTGCTTACCTATTGCAACCGGTATTATAATCGTCAATTTATTACCAGGAAAGTTGTAAATAACGATTTATTGGTAAATGTTGAACAGCTTTTAAATCATTACTTTGAAAATTCTTCCGTTCAGAAAGGTTTACCAACGGTAGAATTTTTAGCATCGAATCTAAATTGTTCGTCTAAATATTTAAGTGATTGTTTAAAACAACTCACAGGCATGACTGCGCAGCAGCATATCCACGATAAAATAATCGAAATAGCAAAAGAACGTCTTTCCACAACAGAACTTTCTGTAAGTGAAATAGCCTATGAGTTGGGGTTTGAGTATTCCCAATCCTTTAGCAAGTTGTTTAAAAGAAAAACTAATTTAAGTCCGATAGAGTTCAGAAGGCGTTTCAATTAGCGTAATAATTACTACTGCCAACAACCAGACATACAGAATTGGAATTAAAAAATATCCTTATTCTTTTCATTGTATAGCTTAATAATGTCGTCTTGAAAATTGGGAGAGTCCCCCAACTAGTTCTCCATTTCTATAAACATTCGCTTTTCGCATCGCCTACAGTTTTGGTTGTTTTACTTCTATTTTTACTTCCATCCCCAGGATATCCGCAATCTTATTCAATATCTCAACGGTTGGATTCGCTTGCCCACGTTCAATTTTATACAATGTATTTATACTGATATCTGCCATTTCAGCCAGGTCTGGCTGGGTAATCCGAAGTACTTTTCTCCGTTCCTTTATTTGCACTCCTATTTCTGAAGTTATCATTATAATGTGATTTTGAGGTGAAATTATTTGTTTCGACAGATAAAAACAAGTAAAATCATATTCTAGTGTGATATTGGAGTTAATATAAAGGATACTAATAATTCAATATTTGTAAATCATATTCTAGTGTAGTTTCTTTATTTGTCAGAGGGAAGAAGCAAAGCGTACTAATCAGAAATCTCATATAAAAGCCATTTGCATCCCCCTCCAACGCCCAATGCTGCCACCTGCCGCTGGCTCAGTAAAAAATAAAAGCAGAGTTGACATTCTTCGTTATTATTGGCTCTCCCACTATCGGCAATACATTCTCATTGAATTCAAATCCATGCGAAGTCATATGCAGCAATGAATTAGTGTTTCGAGAGCTGTGTCTTATGTGAAATAACGGAAGATTTAGTTCTCTCCATGTGTTGAGAATTTTTCCACAATAGACTTCAGCGTATTTATTATTTCGTTCTGCTCCCCAATTCATTTCTTCAGCAAATGCCTTCTGAACATCTATAAGGATTAGTGCCGGTTTATTTTCTCTGAACCTCATTTCTCGCTTTCACATAGAAGGCTACTTCGCGTAATGAGCCCGAACATTGATAATTTTTCCGGTTTCATTCAAAAGCATGAATTCTGCAGATTTAAGGTTCTTAACACTGGAATAATACAAAACGACAGATTGAATTCCCGTGAGGCATTTGTGTAAATCAAAATGCAAATCAGGGTATTTTGATAGAGCTTTGTCAAAATATTCTCTCAACGCAACAGCTCCGGTAAGATGCCCTTTTGTTTCCGGGAAAATCTCAGCTACAATTGGAGAGTAGAACTCTACATCATCATCATAGTGTTTCATTATTGCTTCCAAATCATGGTTGTTCCAGGCGTTAAGCCATTCTTTTGTAAAATCGTTATATTCCATTGCTTAATAGTATTTTATTAAATTATGTCTCTGGCGTCATGTGTTTGAACGAGAATAAAATCACTGTGTTTTCATTAATGTGGCCAGTGCTGTAGCAACGTGGCTTTTTTTGTCATTTGATTCACCCGAACAGGCATAGACATCCACTTGTGTAATAATTAATGTACGACCCGATTTAATTATCTTTCCAATTCCCAACAGGCGGTCCCCCTCAGCTTTTCTTAAAAAGTTAACTTTTAACTCAACAGTCAATAAATAGTCTTCGCTTCCTAATTCAGCTGAGGCTGCATAACCCGCTGCACAATCAACCAGCATGGAGACCATCCCTCCGTGGAAAATTCCTGACTTCCTGATAAGGAATTTGGCCTTTGGCATTTCTATTTCTGCATACCCTATGTCGATCCGTAGAAGGGTAGAACCAGTCATAGACATAAATTCCTGATTTGAAAATGATTTCCGTATTGCCTGCTCTGTTTCTTTTCTAATTTTCTGTTCCATAAATTGAATGATTATAAGTTTCGATATTTAACTCTGATATTTTTGCTGTAATAAGAAAAGTTGATGAGAAATACTCCTGACAGGATTAGTCCCGAAGCGAGTATCATGTTTGTATTTAACGGTTCGTTCAGGAATTTCCACCCGAGGATTATAGCAACAAGCGGATTGACATAAGTGTGTATCGTGACCTGACCAACCGGAAGATTTTCCAATGCGTATATGTAACTAATAAACCCTGCAAGCGAACCAAACAAGATTAAATAAGACATGGATAACATGGCCTGAGGGTTAAAAGGTTCAATGTTACGCCAGCTATCGAATATAAAACTGAGAATTATTAGAACAAAACCACCGGACAACAATTGGATCGCACTGTTAAAAAAGGCATTCGCTTCTGTTTTAACTTGTTTTCCGATGATATTTCCTGCCGACCAGCTAAGCGTAGCCAGAAGTGCAACCAATAAACCCCATTGATAAGCTCGGATTTGCAAGCTCACTAATTGAGATTGAAAAATTAGTAGGACACCAGCGAACCCCATGAGAATTCCCATAATTTTATATTTGGACTGATGTTCCTGTCGAACAATCCATCCGTTATAAATGGCCAATTGGACAGGAACAAGGGCAAACAAAATGGCAACTAATCCGGACGGAACAATTTGTTCTACCCACCCAAGTACCCCGTTGCTTGTTGCAATCAGTAAAATTCCGGGCAGTATTTGAGGTTTGATGTTTGACCAGGAAAAAAGTATCCTGTTTTTTCTTTTTAAAGAAATGAAAGCTATCAGTAGCAAACCGGCAATGAAATGGCGAATCCCTAAAAATGCAAACGGAGGGAAATGATCAACGCCAAGCTTTATAAAGAAATAGGTTGTTCCCCAAATCAGGCAAACCAATGTTAATGCGAAATAAGCCTTCAGTTTCATATTCTGAGTTCAATAAATGATAATTCTTAACAAAAATCATAACTTTGCATGAAACAAAACAGATTCAGAATTGTATTTTTATGGCATAACAGATTTGTTTAATGAAAAAGTTTCTTTATCAGGAAATAGCAGGAAAATTTGCCCGGCTTATTGAAGATGGAACTCTGAAGACAGGAGATAAGCTGCCTTCAATAAGATCCCTGAGCCAGGAAGAGCATATCAGCATTAGTTCTGCTTATCAGGCCTATATCGACTTGGAAAATAAGGGGCTAATTGAGGCGCGTCCAAAATCCGGTTACTATGTTAGTTACTCACTGAAGCAACTTCGGAAGATTACAAAAGTTGACTATCGGCAAATTGCAGATAATGAACAAGATCGTACGTTAATGGAAGAGGTATATGCGAAACTGAAAGCGCCGGATGTGGTTAATCTGTCAATCAACAAACCGGATTCAAAAATATTACCAATTGTAAAGCTAAAAAACTCCTTGTTAAAAGTGATTCGAAAAAAGCCTGATGCACTATTGGATTACAATCATCCATCTGGTAACCAGGAGTTAAGACGACAAATTGCCCGAATTTCTTTTTCTGCAGGAATCTTAATTGACAGCGAAGATATCATTACCACGTCGGGGTGTCTGGAAGCAGTGGCTTATGCTGTTTGGGCTACAACGAACGTCGGCGACGCGGTAGCCGTTGAAAGCCCTACCTATTTCGGGTTGTTCAAAGCTATCCGGGCGGCGGGACGTGTGCCGGTAGAAATTGCCACAGACCCAACAAATGGAATTGATTTGGAAGCACTGAAAAAACAAGTTACGAAGCATAAAATTAAAGCCTGTATTGTGACCAGCAGCTTCTCTAACCCAATTGGTGTGAATATGCCGGAGGATAAACGAAAACAATTGGTAAATCTGGCAGAGAGACTGAACTTTTTTCTTATTGAAGATGATATTTATGGTGAAATTTATTTTGACGAATCCAGACTAAAAGCATGCAAAGCATTTGATACGAAAGGTCGAGTTCTGTTGTGTTCTTCACTTTCGAAAACCGTAGCTCCGGGTTATAGAATTGGCTGGATTATTCCGGGTGATTTCAAACGCGCTGTTTTGGATTATAAACTTAATCATTCTGTTACAACATCTTCCTTAACAGAGATTGCAATGGCCGACTTTCTAGCCAATGGAAGATATGATCTGCACATGCGAAGCTTGAGAAAATCCCTTCACGAACAGAGCCTCCAATATTTAAAAGCACTTTATGATTATTTTCCTGATACAATCCGTGTATCACAACCTAAAGGTGGATTTGTTATTTGGGTCGAGTTACCGCAGAATATAGATGGTGCCATCCTCTATCAAAAAGCGATTGAACAGAAGGTAAGTGTCGCACCAGGTCAGTTATTTTCGCAGCAACAAGATTTACACAACTATTTTCGTCTAAGTTTTGGAACACCTTTCAGTGATGAGGTAGAGCAGGCCCTCCAACGTTTAGGGAAACTTGTAGCTAACTGGACAACGGAAAAGTGACTTTTCCATATTATTTTCAGACGCACATTGGGTCTTTAAATTCACCCGACTATGAGTTACCTGATCAGCCGATCTAAAATCTTTTCCAGGTAGCTATTAAGTTGAAGACAATAATGTGAGTGTTTGTAAATATCACTTGAACTTTGAATAAACTGCTCTTCGTAAGAATCGATGTTTTCGTTATCCAGCATTGCGGTGATGGATTCCGGCGTTGTTTCAAAATGGAATTGAAACCCTGCTACTTGGTTCTTGTAAATAAAACCTTGGTTCGGACAACCAGCGCTTTTGAAAACCGGAACTGCTTCGGAAGGTATATCAAACATATCGCTATGCCAGTGAAATGCATAAAACTGCGGAGGAATGCCTACTAATAGCGGGTGGTTTTCTCTTTGAAGCACGGGGAACCATCCGATTTCGGAATATTCAGATCGTCTGACATCTGCGCCTAGTACGTGAGCTAAGAGTTGGGCTCCCAGACAGATTCCTATAATCTTCTTTCCCGATTGAATTGCTTGTGCAACGTATTCTTTTTCCTTTTTCAACCATGGGAAACCTACTTCATCAGATACTCCCATCGGGCCTCCCATGATGACCAGTAAATCAATATGTTCAGGATTCGGTAATTTTCCACCTTTATAAAGATGTGTGGTCGTTAATTGATGACCTTTACTTTCTGCCCAAATTTTAATAAAACCGGGGCCTTCAAAATTGGCATGTTGTAAACAATGAATCTGCATGATCTATTTTTTAAGCTTTTTCGTTCCAATAATAACTGTTTGGAGATGTGTCTGTCTCCCTCTATGAAAGGAGATGAGATTACCAGAAACCGTAGTTTATCTGATGCCGAATTTCGGATTTGATGAATAACACCCTTTGGAACTGCTAAGCCATCTCCTTGTTCCAGATATATTATTTCTCCGTTGAGAATAATAGTTGCTTGTCCTTCGAGGATATAAAAGAACTGGCTGGTGTGTTTGTGAAAATGGAGTTCCTCTGTTGTGTTCGGGGTCATCAGTTCTTCTTTTACACTCATCGATTCTGTTTGGTTTAGGATGTATGCCAAACAACCTGCTCCCCAATGGTATGATTGGCAGTTATGCCTGTTAACCTTGCCGGTATCCCTATTGTTCTGTTTATCCATGTGAATAGTTGTTTCAGTATTCGATAACAAAAATATTATCTTTGAATATATATAAACAGATTCAGAAATTTAAAATTAAACCATCACAGATTATTTTTGTTACTACGAATGATATAGAGAAATCACAGTTGGGAACCGTTATTTTTGAGATAGACTGTGTAGGAATAGTGTTGATTGAGAATGGTGGGTATGACATCCGCGGAATAGACAAACTTTTGGCTAAAGACGGTGAGCAAGTCAGTGAATTCGTCGTTATCTTGAGTTAATTATATAACTAATAAATACCGAAACATGGCTTTTATTTTTAATCAAAAAGAATTGGCTTTCGAGGCAAACAAGCAAGCCCCGGAACAGTTTCAATTGAAAACATCTATCCCCAGATTGTCAAAAGTTAGTGACTCGAAGCATTTGGTTTTTGATTTTCGGCAATTGGAACCAGGAAAGTATTCATTTCCCTATCACTTTCACCGAAATGCAGAAGAGATTATATTCATTCTTTCGGGGAGCATGACACTACGAAGTAAAGATGGTTTTCGCGAAGTAAAGCAAGGCGACCTTATCTTCTTTGAAATTGGGGAAACGGGAGCTCACCAGTTTTACAATCATACGGATGCTGATTGTTCTTACTTTGATTTACGAACTTCAGTTGGAATTGACGTTTGTGAATATCCTGATTCCGGGAAAATAAACATTCTGCCTTTTTTCGAAAATTTCTTTAAGGACAACCAGGTTGGGTACTTTGATGGAGAGGAAGATATTGATAGCAAATGGAAAAGTCAGTAACTTTAAATTTGGAACTTTCTATTTCTGTTGGAAGGGTTTTAGTTTCCCTATAAACTATGACTCCAATAAAGAGAGATACTCATCGATTTCTTTATTTGAGAACAATTTGATTTTGACGATTATATACCATTCTATTCCTTAAGTATTAAACACTATCAAATATTTAAACTCTTCTATTCATTGGACAAGCATTCTTCGAACCTGGAAAGAAAAACATTTGCCTGACTAATACTAAGACAGAGAGGAGGTAATAGTCTTATTATATTGCTCCCGGATACGCCTGTAAATATTTTCTTGTGATAAAGAAGTTTATCTCGCAGTTGCGTGATTGATTGGTTAAATTCAATTCCAACCATTAAGCCACGCCCTCTAACAGAATCAATTACAGATAAGATTACAAATAGCTACTGAACCTGTCAGTCAATTATAGAAAAAGTTTTTTTAATCATTGGTCGGGCCAAATCCTTGTTGTATAAACTTATGTACATCGGATTCTATATAATAAGTTTTCTTTCCGATTCTTTTATAAGGAAGTTTTCCTGAACTACGGAAACGTTGGAGGGTACGTTTGCTAACTTTCAGGAGAAGACATAAATCCTGGTTATCCAGCAAAACTTCATCGTTGATGACATTGTCATTATTCCCCAATTTGTCAACTTTTCTTTGGACAAGCTCAATCTGACTAAGAAGACGTTGCATCCATGAATCGAAATATTTCTGGTCAATATACATCTATCGCTATTTGTCCTGACAATTGAATATGCTTCCGGCCACATGCTGATTCCGTAATCTGTCTAGTGTTCTTTAGTCTGTCGGAATTATCCGTTCCTGAAGTGATTTTTCTATGTCGGAGAGTTTATAGAGGCATCGCCCCCGCAACATCGTATAACTAATCATGTTTTCATCCCTGAGCCGTTGGAGGGTCCTGATACTGATATTTAATAAATCAGCCATCTCAACGCTGTTGAGCCAAACCTCAGTTTTTGGAGTAGAATCCAACTGGTTTTTCGCGATGTAATACGCAATGTTTTCTATTTTCTGTACCAGCTCTTTTCAAACGTAATTACTTCCATAATTCAAATATTTGAAACAAAGATTACACCTTTCAAAAACTTAATTTCCCAACCTTTTCCCAACTTGGTAAAAATATTTTTTGATTATCTTGCTCGTATATTACACATGTTAAAATACCATAAATGTCTTCACTAGTCAATATTATTTCATACCTTCGCAACCTTGACAATCAGGTTTTTTATTGAAATCGCTAAAACAATGCTTTGTTTCGCTCTTTGTTGGCGAACCTTCTCATCGTCAATTCGACATCAAAATCAACTTTCTTGTTTAGATTAACAAGTCGCGAAGTGTGATA
Source organism: uncultured Draconibacterium sp. (assembly GCA_963677235.2). Lineage (GTDB taxonomy): Bacteria > Bacteroidota > Bacteroidia > Bacteroidales > Prolixibacteraceae > Draconibacterium. The sequence goes on from CAXXPP010000003.1 coordinate 975,913, forward strand.
CACATAACATCGTGACACACTTGGTATATATGATAAAATCGTTTTTTCTTGTGGATAAGGAAATCAGGCTTCCTATTATTGAGGCTAGTGTGGAAGCAAAAATTCCACTTCCCGGTTTGACTGCGGGAACCACTATCGGAGGCTATATCTGCTTAAGCCCGATTGGAGGATCGGCCCTGTTTTGTAAACAACCACCAGCTGACTGTTTAATATATAACAACTGGAGTTTTAAAAGACGTATCTCACACGTAATTAAGTACTTACCATGTAATATTTTAATAGATACATGAACGCAAATACCCCCGCATATTCCATTTAAACTATTAATAAATAAAAAATGCTGTGGCAAAAACAGCAAATCAAAGTATGACATTTAAAGAATTAAATATTTCAGAGCCAATATTGAAAGCTCTTACAGATAAAAAATACGAAAATCCTACTCCTATCCAGGAGAAGGCTATTCCAACTGCTTTAAAGGGTAACGATTTACTTGGAATTGCCCAAACAGGTACAGGAAAAACAGCAGCTTTTGCCATTCCGATTATACAACAGTTGGAAGAAGTACCCGTTAGCGGACGAAGAAGAGAAATAAAAGCATTGATACTTACTCCAACCAGGGAATTAGCTATACAAATTGGCGAAAATTTTTGGGATTACTCTCAATATACGAATCTTCGTCAAGCGGTTATTTTTGGAGGAGTAAACCAAAAACCACAGGTAAACAAACTAAGACGCGGAGTAGATATTTTGGTCGCTACTCCCGGGCGGCTACTCGACCTGATCAACCAAAAGCATATTTCGCTCGATCATATTCAGCATTTTGTATTGGATGAAGCCGACCGCATGCTTGACATGGGGTTTATACACGATATAAAACGCCTGTTGCCCCTATTGCCCAAACAGAAACAAACACTGTTTTTTTCGGCAACAATGCCGACGGCAATCAGCAAACTTTCGAGATCGATCTTGCAGAACCCCGTAACAGTAAGGATTGTTCCGGTATCTTCTGCCACCGACATGATTGAGCAACATTTATATTACGTGGAAAGGCAGAAAAAGAACCAACTTCTTATTTCACTGCTAAAACAAGATTTAAAAAAATCAGTTCTGGTTTTTTCGCGTACAAAACGCGGCGCAGACAAAATTGCAAGAGTACTAAACAACAATAAGATTGAATGCGAAGCCATACATGGAAATAAATCGCAGGTTGCCCGACAAAGAGCATTGTCTAATTTTAAATCAGGACGAACACGCGTGATTGTAGCAACCGATATCGCTGCCCGGGGAATTGACATTGCCAACCTCGAACTCGTAATAAATTACGATTTGCCCGATGTGGCCGAAACATATGTTCATAGAATTGGACGTACAGGACGTGCAGGGCAACGTGGTACTGCACTTTCATTTTATTCTCAGGACGAACATATAATGGTTCGGAATATACAACGACTAACCGGGAAAAAATTAAACCCGTTATTGGTTTAAAAACGAAAAATATAATAAAGAAGATGGTAACGTTGAAAGGTCGTGTAGAGAATTTTAATAAAGACAAAAATTATGGCTTTATAAAAGACACCATCAGTGGTGAAAAATACTTTTTTTATGTTACCGATGCTTTTCCCGATATAAACAAAGGAATCATCGTTTCTTTTGAACTGGATAGTGGAGACCGGGGAACGATTGCTATAACAATCAGGCCGGTTCAATAATAGATTATTATTCACATTTAAATAAAATAGAATGAATATTTATGTTTCAAATCTAAGCTTCGACACAACCAGTGAGAGCTTAAAAGAATTATTTGCAGAATATGGAGAAATAACTTCTGCAAACATTATTACGGATAGAGGCACCGGATTTTCCCGTGGTTTCGGCTTTGTAGAAATGCCTGATAACACGGAAGGGCAAAAGGCCATCGACGAACTGAATGAAACCGAGTTTGAAGGCAAAACGATTAATGTAAATGTTGCCCGTCCCAGAACCGATAGAAACAGTGGTAGTCAGAATAATCGAGGTGGCGGAGGATTTAATAGAAGACGTTACTAATATTTTAAAAGAATAACATGAATAAAGGAACAATTAAGTTTTTTAATGAAACAAAAGGATTTGGTTTTATCAAAGATGCAAATTCTGAAAAAGAGTATTTTGTCCATTCATCAGGATTGATAGATTTTATAAAAGAAACTGATGAAGTAAGCTTTGAGTTACAACAGGGACAAAGAGGTTTAAATGCTGTAAATGTTAAACGAGTTTAATTCGTTAGGATACAATAAATATAAATCCCGTATCGCACGGGATTTTTTTTCAACCGCTTCGAGGTGGAATTAATGACAGATTATTAACCACTTTTTTGTGGAGATACTGGTTTACTAGTCAACACAGTTTATGTCAGATATCGATTTAAAAATAAATGAATTCAGAAACTATTACGATTCCAATCTGGAATTTTATAATTCAGCGTTGATATCATTTACAAAACTAATTGAACCAATTTCAAATGTTGAGTATGTTTCTGGTCGTATAAAAAATTACGATGAATGCCTAAGCAAATTTAAACGGAAATACCTGCCAGAAATTGAGCCGTCAAACAAAAACTACAAAATCATTGATTATTTATCCGATTTTGTTGGAATCCGTATCGTTTGTCCATATCTGAAAGATATTCATACCATTCGAAAAGAGCTTGGCAAATATTTCAGAGAGGTTTCTATTACCGATAAAACAGTACAAATTGAAAGCACCGATGATAAATTTGGCTATAAAGGATTACACATTGATCTTAAACTAAACAAAAAATTCAGTAAGAAACAGGAATATGCTGTCTATGTGGATATTCAATTTGAGCTTCAAATCAGAACAATTATTCAGGATGCATGGAGCATCCTGGATCATAAAATTAAATACAAGAAAAGTATTCCACAAAGCCTAAAAAGAAGAATAAACCGCTTATCTGCATTGTTTGAAATTGCAGACGATGAATTTTTGCGGATAAATGACGAAATTACTTCAGAAGAAAAAAAGATAAACAGACGATTAAAACGAGGCCAAACCGTTGAAAAAAATAAACCATTGGATGTATTCCGCTTCTTATTTGTTGCCTTGAGGTATTTTCCAGAGTATAATTTTATTGAATTTAAAGTAGATGGATTTGTCCAGGAAATTCTGAATACAAAAAGAAAATTTACTGAAAGTGAATTAAATGACGCACTGGAAGCTCATCTGACGTCGGTTAACCAGATAGCCGAAAATGAAAAGAAAAAATTAAACCCATACACAAAGATTCGTTATTGCCTATACCTGTTTGACCATGACTCGTTTTCGAACATATTATCCGATTATCAGAAAAATACAATTATCCCCCCAGCTTAAATTACAAACAGAATTTACAAAAACAGCAAACTCGCTACACCGCAACTATTTCCCGGCTGTTAGAACCCATAACCTTTTGTTTAGCAGGATCCTTGCATTCTCCCAGTAATTTCAGCATTTTAACGTGTTGCCATACTGCTTGCGCAAAACTCTTGTTAACATGATACGGAAGGCCGTATTCTTTGGCTTTCGCCTGCACAATCGTTGAAATATCCCCGTAGTGTATGTGGCTGATATATGGGAACAAATGGTGTTCCACCTGATAATTCAAGCCCCCGACCAGCCAGGAAAAGATTGTGCTTTTAGGAGAATAATCGCATGTAGTGTACAACTGATGTATAGTCCAGTTATTTTTTAGCTCCCCTTCCTCGTCAGGAACCGGATATTCTGAAGTAGGAACTACATGGGCTGTTTGAAAAATAGTGCTTAATACCAGCCCGCTTGTAAAGTGCATCAGCAAAAATCCGCCAATTACCCAATACCATGAAACAGAGATTGTCAACAACGGAATTATCAGGAATACACCGTAATAAAGAATTTTTGAGATTATCATATCAACCAGCAACTTGTTAAATTTTCGTTTGCCACTCAATTTTGCACCCATTTCTTCGTACTTTTTTAATCGTCTGAAGTCTTTGGCTACAATCCACGAAATGGTCATCAGGCTATAAAAAAACCACGCGTATATGTGTTGGTAGTGATGCATCTTTTTTAGTGGGCGGTGAGGAGAAAACCTTAAAACTCCGGGAGGAGCAATATCCTCGTCATGTCCTTCGATGTTGGTAAATCCATGGTGCAGTGTGTTATGCTGATAACGCCAGTTGGGTGGAAATCCACCGAGCAGGTATAATGAATTGCCGAAAAAACGGTTTACTTTTGGGTTTTTGGAAAAAGAACCATGATTGGCATCGTGCATGGTCACCATTCCCAGCCCCGACATTCCCAGCCCCATAATAAACCAACATGCCAATATCGCAACTACAGAAGATAACAATCCTGAAATCATAAGTAAAAAAGGAGCCAGATATAAAAGAGCCATAAAAATAGTTTTTACATAGATTTTTCTGTTCCCATGAAGCTGTATGTTGTTTTTGCTGAAATACTCGTTTACCGAATTTCTTAAATCAGTTGTAAAATCGAGTTTTTGTTTTGAATATCGAATGTTCTTCATTTTTAAGATATAATATTTATTTGATGATCTAATGTTTTTGCCGGTTTTGCCGAAGGCCGTAAACGGTTCTGAAATGATAACCATACACTGCCAAAGTAACAGCATCTATAAAAAGTTTTGGTCTGTTTACTAACGTCCATAGTATGAACTTCCAGTACTCAAACCTGCCTTTGTTTACCAGCCCTAATACTAGAATAGATTTGAAGAATGCCGTTAACCGGGCAAAATCAATGTTGCTTTTACCAATTCGTACCGGACTGTAATTCAGGAATAATTCCCTGATGCGTTTGTAATAAGGTTTTTCTTTATAAATATTGCTTATGATATATTGGTACCCTTCCAGTAACTTTTGATTATCCATTTTTGGAATAAAGTTCATTGTAAAATCGGTGTTACTCCCTGTTGCATCAACAGTCAGCCTGTTTTCTTCTTTCATTTGTTTATACAATCGTGTATTCTTTGGTGCATTAAGTAACCCTACCATTGCCGACACAATCCCACTTTTCTGAATAAAATCGATTTGTCGCTGGAATACGGTAGAGGTATCACTGTCGAAACCGACAATAAATTCACCGGAAACCTGTAATCCCGCTTTCTGAATTTGCTTTACATTTTCCAGTAAATCCCGGTTTTCGTTCTGAGTTTTATGGCAGCTCTGTAAAGATTCTTCAACCGGAGTTTCGATTCCGATAAAAGTTGAAACGAATCCTGCTTCTCGCATCATTGTCAGTAAACGGTTATCGTCGGCAAGGTTTATTGATGTTTGAGCGTTAAAAACAAAAGGATGATTATGTACTTCCATCCATTTTATCATTGAAGGAAGCAATTCGCTTTTAATGATTTTTTTATTCCCTATAAAATTATCGTCCACTACAGATACTGCCCCTCGCCAATTTAAACTGTACAGTGTTTCCAATTCATTTATAATCTGCTCGTTATTCTTCATTCTTACTTTGTGTCCGAGCAACGCCGTAATTTCACAGAAATCGCACGAAAAGGGACACCCCCTTGACACCTGAAGGTTCATAGAAGCATAGGCTTTCAGATTCAGCAAATGAAAGTCAGGAACCGGAGAAAGAGATAAATCGGCATATTCATCTGTCCGGTAAATTCTTTTTAGTGGGAACCCATTTTGCCAATCAGATAAAAACAAGGACAAGGTAATTTCCGCCTCATTTAAAATGAAGTGGTCAATTTGAGGATAATTGTCGTATTCCTGCGTAAACAAAGGCCCGCCGGCAATAACTTTTATGGAGAATTCTTTGCAACGGAATAAAATTTCAGACACAGATTCTTTTTGAACATACATACTGCTCAGGAAAACATAGTCCGCCCATTCCAACTCTTCGTTTTTAAGCTCCTCTATATTTAGGTCAACCAATTTTTTTTCCCAGTTTCCCGGCAACATAGCCGAAACCGTAATTAACCCCAATGGAGGCACAGCAGCTTTCTTGGAAATAAACTTCAGTGCATGTTTAAAACTCCAGTAAGTATCAGGGTATTTCGGATATATCATTAGTATTTTCATAATCTAAAAATACATCGCGATTTTGCCGGAATAAAATGAAAGGGATTAACAAGAGTTATTTGGGACAAATAATGAATTGGAAGGATGAATGCTCAAATACAATGGTGAATACCATTCATCCCTAGGCCCTATAACAGGTCCTTTACAGCCATTAAGTACTGGCGGGAAACAGGAATTGTTTCGTTTGTGTCAATAACTGTTAACCAATAATTATTGAAATTTTTATTCAACTTATCGATGTACTGGATATTGACAATACTTGAGCGGTGTGTTCGTACAAAATTGTTAAATTCCTTTAGTTGCTTTTCGATGTTCTTTAGAGTATTTCGAATCATTTTTTTTCTAAACTCTCCGCCATCCCGGAAACCCACTTCTACATAATTATCGGCTGATTTTACAAAAATAATTTCTGATACCTGTATTCTTATGTTATCAGATTCATTTTCAGAGTTCAATTCAATAAATTTGTTCGCATAACTCTCTGAGAATTGTTTTAGTTTATCCTGCATTAGCCTGTTTTCCTCCAACAGTTTTTTGTATTTTCCGTGCGTCAATGAAAGGGTACTTTTCAAATATATGGTAACTGGCACACTCAGGCTAATAACTACAACACGCAGAACAATATTAAATGTAACACCCGTGTTTCCAACATATCGGATATAGAAAACAAAAGCAACGCTGGTTAAAGCTATCTGCGAAAAGTAATATAGCGAATTAAGCAATGAACTATATTCCCCATCCATGCTATCGTGAAAAAGATGGCGGTGAAAAATGATTTGAGCGATTACCTGAACGATGAAGATTATAAAACCATAACCCGCAATAAACAGCAATTTATTCTCAAATTCAAAGTTATTTGTAGGAAAAGGTTGAAAAAAAAGAATAAACAGGAAAACAGAAATACTGATTCCCAGGTAAATCTTAAAATATTTTTTTGAAAGAGTAATAAATTGATTTATAGTGTTATTTGACATTTCTATTATGATTTAAAATCAGAATTAATTGTATTCTGTATGATATTATAATCACGAACACATATTATTAACAAATAATTCTGAAGCCTTTCCTCTTTATTTAAGCTTCCTTATAACAAAACAACTTAAAATTAGGTAAATAACTACTTTAAATTAAAGGAATAATCAATTTTTATTAAGATTCTATATGTTCCATGATTTTATATCATGGGATAAATAGTGACTGACATACCATTATAAATTAAACTTCGATAAAAGAGGATAGCTACTTTTGAAAAGGTATATAAAGCCTGAAATATTCAATTTACTATTCATTTAAAAAGAATTTGATTAAGGTAATCTTACTACTCCTCAATGGATACATCTTAAGAAAACATCTCCTATTTCAATTCCAATTTTTTTGATTTAGATCAGGTATGTTCCTAAATTTGGGGAAGTTATTTGGCAGTTCTGTGATGTGATAAATTCGTTGCTTTGGGGAGCGGGTTCTAACGCATGGGGACAATCAAATGATAGGGGTCACCGGTTACAACCTGGTTACAGGCCAATTTTTAAAAACCGTATACTTCTGGAAATAAATGAATTAACAATATAATTTGTCCCCTACAGTGGGAGCCACCAAAGAAAAGGTTGTCAGTTTTGGCAACCTTTTTTAATGCCCTTCTTTTGTGACAATTCACCGGAAGGTATTGTGAAAATCTAAACTATCAGCCTTAAATACACACGTAATAAGTATTTTTTATATTGAGAAATTAGCTGTTTAGTATTCATTCAAATACTGTTTTTAATTAGCTTTGTGATTACTGAAATAAAATTGTCATTTCTACGAATCAAAATAAATAACAATGAACAAACTAAAACCTTTTATTTTATTAATTGCAATTGCATTAACTGCTTTCGTTCCGGCGCAGGCACAACGCGTTGAAAGCGACTCGCCATTAATTGGCAAGTGGGATCTTACCATAAATATGACTCCGGCTCAGATCGAGAATCTCGGACTTTTCCGCCACGGATTAATGGCTTCAGACGGTTTCCCGGGTTGGCTTATGGTTAAATTATCAGGTTTCTCTACGCTAACCGGATACTACGTTGGGTACGAGGGAAGTGCCCGGCCAATTGCTGAAGTGATTTATGATGAAACCACAGATAAATATCATTTCACTATTCCACCGCAATGGATGGATATTGACGATTTGTATTTTGAGTTTTCATTAAAAGATGATAAGCTCACAGGTTATCAAATGCTCGATGGAAACAAACTGGAATGGACAGGTGTTCGGGCTCCGTCGCTGGAAAGAAAAGAACCGCCTATATGGGGAAATCCTATTGAGATGATAACCGAAAACATGGAAAAGTGGATAATTCCGCAGAACAACAAATTCCAGATGATTGATGGTGTAATGGTTAACACCGAATCAGGCGGTAACCTGATTAGTATTCAGAAATTTGAAGATTTTAAACTTCACGTTGAATTCCGTTACCCGGCAGGTAGTAATAGTGGAATTTATCTTCGTGGCCGTCACGAACTTCAGATTGAAGATTCTAAAGGAAGAACCGATGACGTTAGCATTGGTGGTATTTACGGTTTTATCGCACCGGCGGTTTATGCTGCTAATGCCCCGGATGAATGGCAAACTTATGACGTGACACTTGTTGGGCGTCATGTTACAGTTCTATTGAATGGAATAGAAGTTATTTCGAACCGTCCTATTCCTGGAATTACAGGTGGCTCGCTTGATAGTAAGGAAGGGGAACCTGGCCCATTTCAGATTCAGGGAGATCACGGTCCGGTGGAATTCCGCAAGTTTATTGTTACGCCGTCGGTTAATTAAGCGGATAAAAACGGTTCATTATAAATTCCCATAATCTCCGACAGTGAGGAGAACCAGCTCAAAAAACAAAGAAATACCAACAAATAAAAAGCCGTGTAAGTTAAAGATTTTCACGGCTTTTGTTTTTTCAAAAAATGCAACAACAGGCAAAAATACCACAAAGCCGTTTTTAAGCTTTTGAAGATATACTTCCGTTATAATCGGTCATTATTTTCACCGGGCTATTCTGACCGTGAGCCCAATTCGCGCCGTTTATATCATCTGATATACCACAAGCTCTTGCATAAATTCCGGCAACAGTTTGTATATAACTGTCAACCAGATCACCAGGTTTAGTAGAAATGATCCCTTCACAAACCTGATAAAACTGGACCGGCATAAATTGACTTATAAGTGAGTTAGGGATCTTTTCTTTTTCCAGGTTCCTAAAAAGCCGTTCTTTGGCTGACTGTACTTCAACCTTTGGCCAGTAATATCTTAACCGGTCTGAAAAACTATATTTCCTTTTAAAAAATTTTAGCTTTTCATCACCAGGATAGTACTTTTCCCAATACTTTGGTTCGCTCAACATCGCGTTTTCTATTGTCGTTTTCAGGTTCGAAAGCTCAGGATTTCCCTCTCCAAAGATTTCTACTTCCATTGCCTCCAGGGCAAAAAGTGCTTCTCTGTATGCAAATGTGAGCCAGGGGCCAACTTTTAAAATACCAAAATGATCTCTAACAAGCGCTTTCAGTTCCGATTCAGTCTGATAATCCGTGGAGTGCGCCTCATACACTAAATGATCAAAATCTTTCACTTTAGCGCTTAATTTTTTGGCTTTTAAAGGATTATATTTGAATATCTGATCATCGCCAAATTCCACTCCCGGTTGAACTACTAATGCCACAACCCTTGACCACGCATCATCTAAACCTGTTTTCAAAAAGAGACTCTTTATTGTATTAAAAGTTTTGTCTGCATCTTCAGCATTTGTAGGAACCAGACAATCCTCTTTCTCTTTAGCTCCGCCAGGAACAGGTACTTCTGTTCCTATAATATATACAGGCTTAGAACCGGATTTCAAAAATTTTTCCCACGCACTTTCTGCAACCCGACAGAGGCGGCTCGTGCGTTCTGCAACAATAGTATCATCGAGTGGTTTTGTTTTGTCCACATCATCGTCTGAGCAAAACATACTTGTATCTATGTGAATTTTCAAAAAGCCCGCCTTTATATATTCTTCTATTAACACCTCGGCATTTTTCATCGCCTTTTCCGCTTTTAAATCCTGCCATGCATTTGGCCCTAAATGATCGCCCCCGAGCAAAATCATATCAACCGGGAATTTTATTGAATGAGCTATTGAATGAACATAGCTGACAAATTCAGAAGGTGTCATTCCAGTATATCCTCCAAATTGATCAACCTGATTGGATGTTGACTCAATCACTATAATAGAATCATCTGCTTTTGCCTGGAGCATGCAAGCTCGTATTACGTCTGCATTGGCAGTACAAACAGAATAAATTCCTTTTTTCCCGTTCTCCCGGTTTTGTTTTAAAATGCCAAGAAATATATCCATGGCTTTATGTGTCTTGTTCGAATACATTGTAATGTAAATATTAGTTTTACGCTTTCTAAATTATTTAGCTGTTTAACGTATGTTGTATATATTAACTCCTTGCACAACCCGACTTATCGAATTACTCTTAGAAGGCGAATCGGGAGGCAAGCCCAACTCTAACGACTTAAAAAAACCTATGATTTGTGCTGGAATAATGTAACATACCGACAAATACTCTTCCGGAATACTCTCTGCGATATCCGGGAGTTGAACAGGAAAGTCAAATTTGTAATCACCAATATTGTTCCCGATTGCAGCGGTTCTTTCTCCTGCGTCTGTATTTTTAACAGACTTTATCAAATCAGTTTCATACAACCTTGAATAAGCGTTATTTGAAATCAAATAAAACATTAATGTTGAATTATTCACCACGGCTTTAGGCCCATGCCGGAAGCCCAGAAAAGAATCAAACTTGGCAATTATGTTTCCATCTGTGAGTTCCTGTACTTTCAAATGCGACTCGCGGGCTATTCCATATAGAGAACCCGCTCCTAAAAAAACAATTCTGGAGAATTCTGTTTTCGCCAACTGTTGTAACATCGAAGTATATTCAGCAAATAGCTCATTTCCTAAATTTTGCAAATCAATGATAATTGTTTCCATTTCTTCAATATTCCTATAATCTGCGATGAGAAGTCCTGCCAAAAGCATTGAAGAAAACGAGCTGGTCATAGCAAGCGATTTATCATTGGTTTCTTCCGGCAACACAAAAGTGTAACTATTCTCATGGGCCGACATCTTTCCCAACTCACCATTTGGATTACAGGTGATGTTCAGCTCATAAAGATTGGGGCAAAATGTTCGAGCGAGCTTAACTGCCGCAACGCTTTCCGGACTATTGCCCGATCTTGCAAATGAAATGAGCAAAGTGGGTTGTGATTTTAAGAAATAATTCTCCGGATGAGAAACAATTTCAGTTGTTGCTATAGCACGAGTCAGTTTTCCGGTTTTTTTTTGAAAATATCCCTGAAGGGCTTCACCTATAAAAGCAGAAGAACCAGCCCCCGTCAAAATAATGTTGAGCCCCTCCCTAGTTAACACTTCCTTGATAAAATCGGTTATCGTCCCTTTTTCCTTCTTTAATTTTAAATAACTTTCCCCCCATAGTCGCGGTTGATTGCAAATTTCCCGGGCGGTACAAAATCCCCCTCTCGATTTTAATTCATCAGCAGAATAATTCAAATAATTCATTGTGAAATTTTTTAGGTTATATCCGGGCATTTGAATTTTCCCTAGCTGTGAATTCACATTATTATTTATAAAAACAAGCTCCCAGGGTTACTACGAAAAGAATAGATCCTGTTATCATTCCTGAAAAAGAAAGCACTGGCGGGTTTATTAAATCTATATGAGAACATCCTTTTTTCTTGTAATCCCGCCTAGGGAAAAAGAGCAAACTGAGATATTACAGAAAATGCGGATTGAATTCAAAATCTGCGTTTACAAGTTTTTGAGGCACAGAACAACAATGTATGAATTGCAAATGCCTTTCTTTTTTAACAATTAATTTAATCACAAGCAAATGGAAATCAAACTTCTACCTATCAGAAAAACATTTACAATTGTCGTTTTTGTCACTCTATCCAATTTTTGTTTTGGTAATTCTGTAAAAAGTCAGGGTATCAATTTGTTGACGAATCAGAGTGTAGCGAATATCGAAAATGCAGATACCATTTCAGTGGAACCAAGCTATTTAATTATGTACCCGTCGGACATTTCTTCACTCCAAGCTACTACCGGGCAGTCAAATGAAGGAACAATCCAATGGTTTTCCACCAACAACGATATTATATCGGTTGCAGAAAATGGGCAAGTGACAGCTATTTCTGCAGGTTCCGCTTCAATTATTGCAAAATCAAATGGAGATTCTGCCATTTGCAATGTCGTCGTACTGAGAGAATCAGATCAGGTACCAGACGAAAGCATGGAATTTCCACCCCGCGATACAACAATTTTTGTGAATAATACCTCCGAATTCCTGGCTGCGGTAATGAAGGCCAATGAAGCAGGAAATGTAGAAATTGTTCTGGCGCCGGGCATTTACGAATACGACGAAAAGTATGTTGACTGGATGGTGTGGGGTCTTGGGATTTTCCAGGATCATGTCACAGTTAGAAGTGAAACAGGGAATCGTGATGACGTCATCATCAAAGGAAAAGGCATGAATGGAAATATTTTATCAATTTTTGCTGTAGCAGCCAGCGATTTTATTGTTGCCGATGTTACACTGGGCTGGGTAACTACTCATGCCGTTCAGGTAAAAGGAGAAGAGGACGCAGATAATTTTATTGCTCACAATGTCCGTTTTGTAGATACTTACGAACAAATGGTAAAAGGAACCTACAATAGTGGCGCAACCACAACCAGCGACAGTGGATTAATAGAATACTGCCTGTTTGAATACTCAGCTAAGATTGGCCCTCAGTGGTACATCGGAGGGATTGATTGCCATAACACGCGGGACTGGCGAGTTAAAGCAAATCGTTTTCGTGACATTATCAGCCCCGAAGATGCTTTAGCTGAACATGCCATCCATTTTTGGTCTGACGCGCAAAATACAATTGCAGAACGCAATATAATCACCAATTGCGACAGAGGAATTGGATTTGGCCTGGGAGACCGCGGGCATACGGGTGGAAAAATTACCAACAATATGGTACACACAACCAGAGATGTTGGAATTGGTGTCGAAAATGCCAATGGGGTGGAAATCTACAACAACACTGTTGTAAGCGAAAACTATCCTTTTTCAATAGAATATCGTTTTGAAGGAACCGACGCAGTAATAAAGAACAATCTGTGTAATGCATCAATTGAATTGAGGGATGATGCAACAGGAGAATTATCATCAAATCTCCAAGACGTATCAACAGAAGCTTTTGTTGATGCCACAAACGGGGACTTGCACCTCAATAACAACTTCGCTAATCGGAATTTAATTGTTGATGCCGGTGAAACAATCGAGCAAGTAACAACAGATATCGACAACGACACCAGACCGACCGGAGCAGCTTTCGATATCGGTGCAGATGAACTAGCTCTGGCAACAGACGTTAGTTTAATAGAATCCGGTTCTGACCCAATAATTAAAGTTTACCCCAACCCAATTACGAAAGGAAATCTGAATATTAAATTTGGGAAAGCAGGCGGCCCAACTGAAATTGTAATTTACTCCTCCACTGGCAAGCTGGTTTATCAAACAACCACCACCGGAGAGAAGACTGTTTTACACCGGTCTCAATTAAAAAAAGGAATATATTTATTGTCTGTCCGCAGTGGTGAAAAAGTAAAACACACAAAACTCATAGTACTTGGAAATTAGCATCTGAACTATGAGAGCATCTTTATATAATCAAGTCTAATAATCTACAAAATTTTGTATGGAAAAATATGACGTCATTGTGGTTGGCGAATTAAATGTTGATATCATCTTAAATCAAATAGATGGTTTTCCGGTTATCGGAAAAGAGATTTTGTCCGGGAGCCTGGATCTGACTTTGGGCAGTTCTTCTGCAATTTTCGCTAGCAATTTAAGCTCGCTGGGGACAAAGGTTGCCTTTGTTGGAAAAATTGGCAAAGATGGTTTTGCCTCTACTGTTTTGGACAATTTAAAAGAAAAAGGTGTAACAACTTCGCAAATCCTTGTAACAGAAAAAATAAATACTGGTGCTACAATCGTGTTAAATTACAACCAGGACAGAGCCAATGTTACATACCCGGGAGCAATGGCTGATCTCAAAATGAGCGATATTAATTGGGATGTCGTAAAAAAAGCCCGGCATTTGCATCTTTCTTCAGTTTTCCTTCAACCCGGTATTCGCTCTCAACTGCCGGAGCTCTTCCGAAAAGCCAAACAACTGGGACTTACAACTTCCCTTGATCCCCAGTGGGACCCTGAAGAAAAATGGGAAATAGACCTTCAGGAATTGCTCCCCGAAGTAGATATATTTCTCCCAAATATTAATGAATTTCTCTTACTAACCGGAGCTGATTCTTTAGAGAAGGGAATTGAGATGGTAAAATCTTATTCACCAAAATTAAATTTAGTGGTAAAGAAAGGGGCAGATGGAGCAATCGGCTGGAAGGGTGATAAAATTTTCCACCAACCTGCATTTTTAAATAAGAACGCTGTGGATTGCATAGGAGCCGGAGATAGTTTTAACGCGGGCTTTATTCATCTTTTTTTACAGGGGAAAACATTCGACGAATGTCTTGCATTTGGAGCTTTAACCGGCGCAGTATCTACCACAAAAGCAGGAGGAACAGGAGCATTTTCGGATATTATTGCGGCCACGGAAACTATCCAGAATAACCTTTTAGCAGAAAATCAAAATTTAGAAATTCTAATAAAAATTAAAAAAGAGATAAACACAAAATATCAACACGCTTAATATGAATATCCGGGTCAAACGAAATTTAGTGCCATACAACTTTAAAGATCACCTCAAATTGAAAGACATGAGTTCTGTTCAACTGTCACCCGACGGCTCCAGGGTTGTTTGTGTTATCACAACACCTGATTTGAAAAAAAACAACAGGAGGGATGAAATTCTACTTTTTAATATTGCAACGAAACAGACTCAATTTATATCAGAAGGAAATTCTCCGATGTGGGCGCCAGATGGCTCTAAAATCGCCTTTCTAAAAGAAAAAGGAGAAAAACAAGGCATCTGGCTATATCATTTTAACGATAACTCAGAAAAATTTCTTGTACCTGTCTATCAATCAGCATATTTCATCAATCATCTTGAAGACAGGAGTTTTAAATGGTCACCCAGTGGAAAACACATTGCATACGTCAGTACCGATAAACCCAACGAAGAAAAAAACGCCGAAGTAATGGCTACCACTCGTTTATTGTACAAATCAAAAGGTGGGAAGGGAAGAGATTTTTATACCAATAATGCCTTAAATACGCACATTTGGACCATCGATTCTGAATCAGGCATACCCAAACAGATAACTTCGGGAAGTTATGATGAACACTCGCTTTGCTGGTCTCCCGACGGTCATCAGATTTCTTTTATCAGCAACAGAACCCCAGACCCCGATAATAACCAGCATTGTGATCTTTGGAAGGTAGATATTCATACAAAAGAAATAAAACGGATAACCCAAACCTGCGGAACAACTTTTCAACCTCGATGGTCTCCCTGTGGCAAATTCATTGCATACCTGTCAACTTCCGGTGAAATCAATACAAACGACAGCATGTCTGACGACACTCAAATCTATATTACCAGTAGCGAGGGAACGGAACACACATGCATTACCAAACACTTTGACAGAAGAATAGAAAACATAAGCTGGCATCCCCAGGGACAAAAAATCTTTTTTACTGCCGGAAATCACGGACAGACACCACTGTGGCTCCTAACGGTAAAAACCGGCACTGTCTCCAACATATTAGGAGGGAATTGCCATATTCTGGAATATTCTGCAAGTAACAGCGGCCAGGAAATCGCTTTTTTAAAAACCGATATTGCATCTCCCCCGGAATTATTCCTGTATAAATGGGAAGAACAAAACAGTTGTAAATTATCGGAAGTTAATAACGAGCTCATTCAAAAATGCAGTTTTCAGGATGCAAATGAATTTTGGGTTACAAGTTTCGACGACATCAAGATTCAAGGATGGATTATCAAACCTGTAAATTATACTGAAAAGAACAATTACCCCCTGGTACTTTTAATTCATGGTGGCCCACACAACATGTTTGGGTATGATTTTGAAGAAAGAGCACAGCTACTCGCGGCCTGTGGCTATGGCGTTCTTTTTATAAATCCACGGGGCAGTAGTGGTTACGGACAACAGTTTTCAAACGGCAATCTGCTAAATTGGGGCGGTGGTGATTATAAAGATTTAATGGCCGGTGTTGATTATGTTCTGGAAAACTACAAATGGGTAGACGGAAAGAATCTGGGGGTAACCGGGCAAAGTTATGGTGGTTACATGGCCAACTGGATAATAACACAAACCAACCGGTTTAAAGCCGCTGTTGTTGACGGAGGAATCAGCAATCTCATTAGCTTTTTCGGCACCTCGATATATCATTCTCTAATAGAATCTGAATTTAACGGTTCAGCCTACGACAATTTCGAGTTGCTGTGGCAGTGGTCTCCGCTTAAAAATATCAGAAATGCAAAAACCCCGACCCTGTTTTTACATGGCAAGAAAGACAACGAAGTTCCAGCAAGCCAAGCAGAAGAGATGTATGTAGCATTAAAAAAACAAGGTATAGAAACGATGCTGGCATTGTATCTTAACGAGGGTCATGGTTGGCGCCCGAATCTCAGTCCGAAAAACAGGATTGACCTCAATGAGAAAATGGTAAACTGGTTTAATAAACATTTAAAAAATTAGTCCGGAGCAATTTGCTGGCGGACAGTAGTTATTCCAAATAATTTAAACTTATGCAAAAGTCAAAAAGCTGGATTGTTTTTGTAATGATCCATGTGATATTTATGGGAGTTTGGGGCGCCTTAATCGAAATACCCGAAAAAAATGGGTTCCCGGCAACCTTAGGATATGTAGTGTGGTCTGTAACAATGATACCAGCAGCATTGCTTGCCCTGTATAAAAACAAATGGCAAATCGATACGCGACGAAAGTCTATCTTCTTAGGCAGCACAACCGGATTGCTGGGAGCTATTGGGCAACTGGTGCTTTTTATCGCCCTGCGCTATGCCCCTGCTTATATTGTATTTCCAATCCTTTCATTAACTCCGGTAATTACGATTATTCTCTCCGTTTTGTTTCTGAAAGAAAAAACAGGCAGGTTTGGCTGGATCGGAATAACGATAGCTATTATTGCCATATTTCTACTTTCATATCAGCCCGGTGAGCAATCAAATGCTGACGGGTATTTATGGCTTATTTTAGTGGCCATACCATTAATTACCTGGGGAACCCAGGGGTTTATTATGCGGTTCTCAAATGAATCAATGAAAGCCGAGAGCATCTTCTTTTATATGATGACAAGCTCCATCCTTTTAGCTCCGGTCGCCTTTTTAATGACTGATTTTTCTGAACCGGTGAATTGGCACCTCAATGGAATGTACCTCGCTGCCGCGGTCCAAATACTGAACGCTTTTGGTGCTTTGTGTCTGGTTTATGCATTTCGTTATGGCAAAGCTATCATAGTAGCACCTATGACCACTGCACTGTCGCCGGTTTTAACCGTATTGATATCCTTAATGATTTACGCTGTAATACCACATTATTTAACAACCTTGGGAATGATAGCAGCAATTACATCAGCAATTTTAATGGGAATTGAAGAAACCAGATCCGAAATAAAATAGTTCTCATCCTTATTTTGCGACAAATCAGCCCAAAGGATCTCAAGCCCAACTTTAAACAGAATTAATAACCCATTTATAAAAATAAATATGATAATCGGAGTTCCAAAAGAAATCAAAAACAACGAAAACAGAGTTGCACTTACTCCTGCCGGAGTAAAAGCGCTGACAAAAAATAACCATATCGTTTACATCGAAAAAACCGCAGGAATTGGAAGCGGTTTTACAGACGAAGAATATATTAATGCCGGTGCTAAAATACTTCAGACTATAGAAGATATTTATGCCACCGCAGAATTAATAGTGAAAGTAAAGGAACCTTTGGATTCCGAATATAGGCTTATCCGCAAAGGACAGATTATTTTCACTTATTTTCATTTTGCTTCTTCTGAACAATTAACAAAAGCAATGATTGATCGCGAAGCCATATGTATTGCCTACGAAACAATTGAATTACCTGACCATTCGCTTCCTTTACTTATTCCAATGTCGGAAGTTGCAGGGCGAATGTCTGCTCAACAAGGAGCTAAGTATCTCGAAAAGACCTTTGGAGGGTGCGGCGTTTTAATTGGCGGAGTACCTGGCGTTTTGCCTGCAAAAGTACTTGTTCTGGGTGGAGGGATTGTTGGAGCAGAAGCTGCAAAAATGGCAAGTGGGCTTGGAGCCGATGTTACTATCGCAGATATAAACTTAAAGCGACTTCGTTACCTGGAAGAAATAATGCCCAATAATGTAAGAACAATGTATAGTAACGAATACAGCATTAGAGAAATGCTCCCTGAGTTTGACTTGATTATTGGAGCTGTTCTAATCCCGGGCGCTGTGGCCCCCAAACTGATAACAAAAGATATGCTTCGATTGATGAAACCAGGAACAGTTATGGTAGATGTTGCTGTTGACCAGGGAGGTTGTTTCGAAACAACAGTACCAACAACACACGACAACCCTATTTTTGTAATTGAAGACGTTATTCACTATTGCGTTGCCAATATGCCTGGTGCCGTTCCCCGTACATCAACATTTGCTTTAACAAATGCCTCCTTCCCCTATCTCCTTCAAATTGCCAATAAAGGTTGGAAAAAGGCTTGTATCGAAAATCCGGCTCTAAAAAAAGGAATAAATATTATTAATGGCCAGGTAGTTTATGAGCACGTAGCTGAGTCTTTTGGATTGCCATACACCGAACTGAATTTGTAAAATATCCGGGAGACAGATTTCAAAACTTACCTGACCTCAACCCTGAAAGTTACCCTCTGCTTCCGGTGAATAAAAGAGGTAGCAGCTTGATTATCCCTGCGGATATTTCCTTCGTTGGGATAATCAAACTCACCAAAAAATTGAATAATATGTCCTGAAGGGCAATTCGACTTTATTTTAATTTCCGAGGTTGACCTCATTGCCCCCGACCAATCGTTCCTAAAATTATATTTTATCGATGACTTTGCTTTATCCACATAAGGATCGGTAGTAAACACTTTTATTCCATAATAGTTTGGGTTGTTGCTTACCTGTGTCAGAAAGCTCACTGTTTCTCCAGGTTCAACAATGCCGTTTCCATTTCCTTCTCCGAAGGTGCAGTCGGAATCTTTATCGCTTTCCTGTTTAAAAAAAAGACCATCCGCAACCTGAAAATTATCTAACTCAAAATCAGCATTAAAAAAGAAAATCTCGATGGGAAAAAAATCAACAATCCCATTGTATGAAAGCTTAATTCTGAAAATTGCCGAACTCAAATTTTTATCAATCCCTCTGATATTAAAAACAGTATTTTTATTTACTGCACCTTCATCTATAACATTAATGGTCGACTTTGGATTCGGTATAACAATATCCTCATCGTTCGAAATGAGTTCAATCTGAATATTCTTTATGCTTTCCCCTCCCTTATTAAAGAATACCGGCCTTAATTCGATCGTCTCTCCTGAGTGTGGCATTTCAGGAACACAGGTAAAGCCGGACACGGATAGGTATCCCGGCGCTCCGGCCTTGTATATCCCTACATCAGACGGACGACCATTCAATTCCAATTTTATCCGGCCTTTAGCATTTGAAATTACGGTTTGTTTATCCAACGAAGTATAGGGTTCCTCCCTTATCACTATTTCGTATTTCTGATTGGGTATGTATATACTATCCGTTGATATCGAAATCTTAACCGACGGATCAGATGGTCCGTCAGGCAACCATTTCCTTGTTCTCATTTTAAAACCATTGGCATTCACATCGTCCATAATTGTCAGGCCGGGCCTGGTACGAGTAGTTTCCATATTGTATCCCCAAACTTCGAAGTCAGGAAAAACATCTGTGTGGCACCACTTACGGGGCTTAGGCTTTGGATAAAAGAAATTTTTTAAATGAAAATCAAACTGCCCTTTCAAATTCACAGTATTATGAAACCCATTAAAATAGTTTGGTCCATAATGCCAGCTTTCATAATATAACCCGTAGTCTTTAAAAGCATCATCAATTTCAGAATGATACTGTCTTAGAAAATCGTTCTTCCCAATATGTATACGTATGGGCATTCCCACAAAATTTCGTTTTAGATCTTTCATCCGCACATAGGTTTGCATATTTTTAGGCCCGATTAAAAAACCTCCTGATGGGCAGAAAAATGAGGCACTTGAAACAAGATGAGGAAATTTTGCAGCAATATTCATTGCCATAAAACCGCCCATACTTATTCCTGACACAGCCCTTCCCTCTCTTTTGGAAATGGTTCTGTAATTGTTATCAATGTACGTAACAAATTCCTCAAAGTACCTGGTAAATTGGATATCCTGCTTTACCGGCCCAATATCGTACGGCCTCGGATATTGCTCTTTCACAAAACCATCCCACTTCGCAACAATTACTTCATTATTCCGAACATATTCAGCAATGTTATCAAGCGAATCAGATCCACAGCGCTCAATATTTCCATTAAACACATCATAATATCTGGCTTCTGCACTTACGGAACCTTCTCCTTCTGCAGGCCCGTTATAGCGCCCTCCGAAACCATGAAAAAAATATATAACAGGATATTTTTTTGTGTTTGTATAATAGCCCGGAGGCAAAAATATCCTGTAGTGTCGTGTTTCGTGAAACACACTACTCAAATGTTCCCCATCCTCTATTATTACGTTTGTATTTACCGAAGTTGATGGATCTTTACAACTTATAATATTTGTTGCGAAAAGAATTATACTGAAATACTTAACTATTTCAAAGTTCATAGTTGAAAAAAATCTTTTTAAAGAACTGACTATTGCTTACTGGTTGTTTTATGAATCAACTCTCCTAAACGAATTCGTGCTTCGGCCCACTTTTTAGCATCATAGTCCCATACATCAATAACTCCAATTGCTTTTTCGCCAAACGGAGCATTAATAATCTCGTTTACAAATTCATAAGCGATATCATCATTCCCTGTCAATTCACTTATTTTACGTAAGTATTCGTATTCCTGCACACCATTCCTAAGCATTTTTAGTCGTATTGACGGGCAGGGAGCATCGACATTTGGAACAATGCCTCCTGAATAAACAAGCATCCCGTTTCCGTTTAGCTTTTTAAACGGGAAATTAATATCAGAACCTGAATTCATTTTGTATGCATCTTTCCATGTCTCCGGATCGTACCAGGCGTGTTTCCATCCGGCTCCAATCCCCCAACTTAACCACGAATGAGCCCCGTATTTCCAGCAACTCCAGCTAATTGCACGATCGTTTATCAAAGGCAAATCAATAAATGTTGAACTCCCAACCCATCCGTTCACCTTACTTTCGTACAACATTGGCCCATATAACCAGTCTTTAATTCCCATCTCCTGATATTGTTTGACTTTGTTATAATTGTAGTTAATGGTATGAGAGCCCCAGTAGTCTATCGATTGATTCACAAACTCCATCGCCTCATCACTATATGCACCATCAATTCGAAAGTGGGCTTCAGGATAGTATTTATGAAATAAATCACCAAAATAAACCATCCGGTCCCAGGCCTCTTTAAAATAAGATTCATCTAAGCCATTCAGATAGACCGTCAGGTCTGTCTTTTCAGAGTTAAACATCGGTTTTAAATGGTCGCGAAATTGTTTAACGCAGTCGATATAGATTTCAATATTTTCCGGCTTTTGCTCCTCATCGGGAGTACCTATATCCGGCCAGCCAGACGTGTTGTGTTTTCCGTACACATCAAAAGGTAAAACAAAATTCTCAATGGGCTCTCCATATCCTGGCCCATAATTATAACCGTATTTACCGGTAAATGCCTCTCCTGTAAAATATTTCTTTAAGCGAGCATCAAAGGAACTCCAATCGATAAATACTTTATTGTTTTCAATTTTAAGCTCCGGTTTGTAGGTTGGATCCATTAGCGACAAGCGATTTCTTTTTAACAACTGGAAAATTGCAAGAGCATCAGCCTCGTTTTTTCCGCTTACAAAACCTTCCTGCTGCAAACTTGCCCCAAAGCGATTCTGATTAGGTATCTCAAAGTCCCAAACAATCAGTTCTACAGGGACCGACCGCATCTCGCCACCTATTGTCACGCTGATTAATGATTTATAGACACCGGGTTTAGCATCATCGTGTTTTAGTGGTACATATTGGTCAACCCATACAACCAGCGTTTTCTGTCCGGGTATTCGGTTGTTAAAATCAGGAAGCCAAAGCGGATATGTCCACCTTTGAACTTTAGAGGAATCTAACTGAATGAATTTAAACGGGATCAATGCATCCGGATACCATCCTTTTCCCAATGACGCCTCCGGGTAGCCGGTACTTGGATTTTCAATATTTACCGACCATTCTAAAAATAACTCAGGAGCTATTTCAATGTTATTTTCCTCATTTTTAAATTTTGACATTTTTATTTGAATATCAGACAACGAAACATCTGTTTTATTGGTTAATGCCAGCTGAAAAGAAACGTACTCGCCCCGGGCTGCATACAAAGTGGCTTTTTCTCCATTGTAAATCCAATTGTTATTCAGAAAATCATCTTGCAGATCCGTTTTTGCACGAACAAACCGATGTTCAATAATTTCATTGGTCGTGGGGTCGATCCTGACAGAAGGAGGGAGGATGGACATCTCCCAATTTTCCTCTGAGGCATTCCCAGACTCTGATTGGCAACCACTAAAAAATACACTTAAAAAAGGTAATAGAAACAGTATTAAATTCTTCATTACAGTTGTTCAAAAGTTACAATGTTATTTTATCGAAAATACCATAAGTTGGCTAAGTGACTCATTTTCTCCCATCACGATATATCTCCCATCATCCGACGCAGCAATGGAAGACAATTGGAACCCTCTCCACAAAATGGTAAGATCAATATCCGGCATATACATTTCGAAATCCGGATTTCCATAATCTGTAAATCCGCTTTCCTCGTCGTAGCTGAACAAATGAGCGTAGCCAGAACTTCCACCTGCAACTCCGTAAATTTTGCCATTAGCAGCTTCAGCAAGCCCTGATACTCCGGGCATCATAATTGCTTTTCCCAGATTTTTAATTATCTGCTTATCGGTATCTAATTCAAAAAGTTGCCCGTCGGCAGAATTAGCTCCATATATTTTCCCGTCTTTTGTTTTCAACCAACTTTGCACCTGTCCAATCGTTCGCCGTCCCCAAACAAAAGGTATTTCAGCATCTAAAGTAAGCACCGTGTCGCGGTTAACATCAAAGCAAAAAAGCTTACCATAGGGCAGGCTTCCATATACAAATCCCTGCCTATCAGTCACCAGTGCGTTACTCAGGAATTCCTTTGGCGTCAACGAAAAACTTTTATTTAATGTTTGAACAACAGCTTCAGATGACGCTGTATTTTTATAAATTCTGGTTTTCTCTGTTTTGATGTTATAACTAAAGAAATATCCTGAAGGATAGGAAATTCCGTATAAAACCGATCCATTATCATTCCCTGTTAAAGCAAAAACTCCCTCTCCGCTAACCGGAATCCCCAAATCTTCCACCACTAACTTTCCCTTGTTGTCAATTTTAATCTGTAGCAAATGACCATCTCGGGAAACAGAACCATCAGGCATTGTACCGGCGTACAATGTGTTTCCACTTCTGTCTTTCACAAAACCGCTTCGTATGGCATATTGCCCGGTTACCCTGTTTTTAAGATCAAAAATATCAGTTACATCCTGTTTTTTGATAGATGCAATAAAAAGGAAGGGAGAAGAATTGTTGAATGTAGATGTTCCTCCAACTATCAGGTCGTTAACCACACATAATGAAGTTATACTGTTACGGTAAATTGGCAATCTTTTCAATTTGGTATTTTCTAACGATACTTCAATGGCAAAACTTCCTTCCGGTCTAAAAAAAGTGTACTGGGCATCAACTGCTTTCAGCGAAAGAAGGAGAATGATTAATAAACCTAATCTTATATTTTTCATTATCGAATAATTTTTTCAGGATTAAACTTGATTAAAAAAGGCAGTGAGACATTATCGTCGATAGAAGGTAAGCCTTCTACCTCATCCGGTTCCTTTGGTCGAATCTTTCTCCCGGCAAAATACATATTCCCGTCATTGTCGGTTATATCGGAACCTGTTACTTCACTGATTTCTCTGGTAGGAAATTCCATCAATACTTTTTTCTTTTTTGTTTGAGGGTCAAATTCCATCAACACAGAAGTATCGCCTTTTACATAATTTTCATGTCCTCCAATAAAATAGTACAGCTTTCCATTCGCGCCTATATTCAAATTCGGGACATAAGGTTGCCACAAAATTGAATCGGGTAAATCATAAACAGCACCCAAATCATCCACTCTTCCAATTCCCTCTTCAACAGGATAAAATGCAAGAACCTTTGCTCCATAGGTTACCATATAAATTACATTGTTGATTTTATCTTTGGCAAAAGCGGTAATTCCTGTAATAATGTGAGTTCCTGGTGTGCCGGAAAATGCAGGTAGACTTTCTTTTGCAAACAGGAGTTTATCTTTACTTTTTTCATATTTCACCAACCGTTGGCGCCAGTCTACGTAATAACAATTACCCCATTGGTCAGTAAAATTTACCCGAGGAACGTGGTCACTGCCCAGCCGGCCAAAATCTTTAAGATTATTGGTTTTAGGGTTAAAAATCATAAAATGAACCTGAGGATAGGAAATAGCGTAAATCTTTCCTGAAGACTTATCGATATCAACATCTTTTATACTTTCATAAGGAAACTGAATACCAAAATTGGTTAAAGAACCATCGGCAATATTCCACTTCATTATAAAGCCACCGGCATAACCATGAGGATGATTCATCAAATATTCCTGACGGGATTCTCCTCCATCGGTTCCAAAATATGCATTCCCCAAGGTATCAAATACAATTTTGGTGTGAATCTTTCCCTGCCAGTTTCTATCTGACAAATAAGCCATTTGGCCGATAAAACCTTTTAAGAAAATAGAATCTGAATCCGCATCGTACTCGTAAAAACCAATTTTATCTCTGTGGTTAGTAACCCCAATATATACATTGTTATTAACCGGATTGTACCCTATGCTTCCCCATGTGGAGTTCCCGTCCGGAAAATCAGGATATTCTATAAATTGTATATTTTTCATTGTAACCCCGGTGTTCTGCGAATACAGATTAAGGCTGACACAGATTACGGCGATCAATAAATACCATTTGTTTGATTTAACAGGTTTCTTCATTTTAAAAAAATATTAAATAACTACGGGTTATATCTTTCAAAAATGAATTTCCCTAGTAT
The DNA here is from genome assembly GCA_963677235.2 of uncultured Draconibacterium sp. GTDB lineage: Bacteria > Bacteroidota > Bacteroidia > Bacteroidales > Prolixibacteraceae > Draconibacterium. The sequence goes on from CAXXPP010000003.1 coordinate 1,001,406, forward strand.
ATACCGGTGAATAATTTTTATATACATGAAACGCCGAAGAAGTCCACTGAAGCTAAAAATAAGGGAGAGGTTTCTTTAAAAGAGTTCCTCTTTTCTAATATTCGAATAAAACAATTTTGCCCGGACGATGTTAGTGCTGATTAGAGACTATGCCAATAGTATCAAATTCTTTTATTCATAGTTTTTTTTTATAATTGCAGGAGAGATTTGCGTCGGGAGGGGATATTTTTCATAATAATTTATTTTGTAACTACTTCTTTTGAAATCGATAAGAAAAAATATCGAACTTGAATTAATTAATGGTTTACGAAAAGAAAACCATCAGTCATTTAAACGATTGTTTGAATTTTACAGCCAGCCGTTATATAAATTCTCGTTTAGTTATTTAAAATCGAAAGAAGCTGCCGAAGATGTTGTACAGGAGGTATTTTTTAAAATCTGGAACAATAAAAAAGATATAAAAACAAACACCTCATTTCAGTCCTATCTGTTTACCATCGCATTAAATTCCATTCGTAAACATTTTAACAAACTCTCCAAACAAAACGACCTAAAACATAACATACTAAACACATTATCAACCGATCAACAAAATTTTGATGATAATTCAAATTATCAGGACTTATTAAACAAGCTCGAAAAATTAATTGAACGGATGCCTGAAAGACGAAAGCAGGTATTTGTTAAAATGAAACTGGAAGAAAAATCGCAAAAAGAAATAGCAGAAGAGCTTTCCATAACAACAAAAACGGTTGAATATCATATAATGGAAGCAATGAAATTCTTGCGAAAAGAGTTTGAGAAATTAGGCGATAGTGGCCTTATCTTTTTTTACATTTTTATTCAGCCGCAAAGTATTTAATTTTTTTTGAGAGAAGACTAGGGAAATTTAAAGTTCCGGGATAATCCATATAGTTATTTATTTTTTGAAGTTTATGTAAGATTCTCAAAAAATATTCTCACTGAATTAAAAATTGCATGAATAAAATAGATCCAAAAATAATCCTGAACTATATTAACGGAAAATATTCTTATAACGATTATTTAAAAATCAAGGATTGGTTCCGCAACGCAAACACAGAGGAACTCAAAATTGATATTATAGAAAACCAATGGACCGAACTTATTAATCAATCAGATAAAGAGGATGCTTCTTTTAATCATCTTTTTGAGAAAATACAATATCAGATTTTATTAGATGAAAAAAGAGCGGCCAAAAAGTTGAGTCTATGGAGCCATTACAAAAGAATCGCTGCAATATTATTAATTCCGGTTCTGTTCCTTTCCGTTTGGTACTACATTTTCTCGCACTCACCTGAATTTAATAATGACAAAACAGCTCAAAATTTTGTAGATATCAGCGCCCCCCCGGGGAGTCGCGTATCGTTTATGTTGCCCGACAGCAGCAGGGTATGGCTAAACAGCGAAAGTAAAATTACTTATCCTGTCCCATTTAATTCAAATCGTATTGTTGAACTTGACGGCGAAGCATTTTTTGAGGTAAAGCACCGTCCACAATCCGATTTCAGGGTTAATGTAACTGATATGGAAGTGAAAGTGCTGGGCACAAAATTTAATGTAACAGCTTACAAAGACGATAACTTTACCAATGTTGTACTAAACGAAGGGAAAGTAGAGATTGAAGGAAAAAGAGAGACCTTTAATTATACAATGCACCCTAATGAAAAAATAACCTTCAACCGCCAGTCAAAAACATTAAATGTAAAAAATGTTGATGTAAGCAGATTCTCGGCATGGCGTAACGGGTACCTGGTAATTGACAACGAACCTTTAAAAGATGTTTTGAGCAGAATTGAACGTTGGTACAATGCGGAAATAACCATTGAAGATGAAACACTTAAAAATTACAGATTTAAGTTTACCTGTCAGGATGAACCTTTGGAAGAAGTGCTGTTGCTGATGTCGAAAACCACTCCGATTAAATATGAAATTCAAAAAAGAGAATTAGATGAATATGGTGTTTTAAAACCAAAAAAAGTAACTATGAGAACAAAATAAATGCAGAGCAGGAAAGTATTGGCACTACTTTCCTGCAATAAGCAGAGCGATGTCTTAACAAGTAATATTCACTCTAACAAATTAAATATATGAAAAAAAAACTTATTGCAAAGTCGCAAAGTGGGAATACTCACTTGCGAGGGAACATATTAACTAAATTTTTCAGGATGGTTCGGGTTACACTTTTATTTTTCTTTTTAGGAGTTATTCAACTGATGGCTGTAGATTCCTATTCTCAGGTCACCAGGCTATCGTTAAAAGCGTCAAATGAAAGTCTGGAGAATGTATTAAATAAAATAGAGGAACAAACTGAATTTTTCTTCTTTTACAACAAAGACCTGATTAATGTAGAGAGAAAAGTAAAAGTAAGTGCAAGGAACGAAACAATAAAAGAAATCCTTGACGACTTATTCGAAGACACTGAGATTGCCTATGAAGTGAAAGACCGGCAAATTGTGTTAAAAAACAAAATGCTTGAAGAAATTGCCTATCCACAGCAAAAGGAAGTTACAGGCTCTGTTCGCGATGCTAACGGAGAGTGGTTACCAGGCGTCACTATCGTCATCAAGGGAAAAACAGTGGGAACAACTACTGACGTTGATGGCAAATTCAGTATTGATGTAAATCCATCGGATGTACTGGTTTTCTCATTTGTTGGATTCAAAACAAAAGAGGTTGCTGTTAATAACCAGGAGAGTTTTAATATTACCATGGAAACAAATGTTCATCAACTGGAAGAATATGTTGTAACAGCATTGGGCATTTCACGAGAGTCAAAAGCACTACCTTATAACACTCAAACAATTCCAAGCGAAGAGTTGGTTGCGGTAAAAGACGCCAATAACGTAATTAATTCTTTACAGGGAAAAGTTGCCAATGCTTTAATCACGCAAAGTTCAGCTGGTGTTGGTGGTGAGGCAAGTATTATTTTACGCGGTAACAGTTCCATAAGTAAAAGCAATAGCGCCCTGGTTGTTGTGGATGGTGTCCCTAACAGCAGAAGTGCAAATATAAATCCGGACGATATTGAGTCGATGACAATATTAAATGGCTCGGCTGCTGCTGCTTTATACGGTAGTGAAGCAGGTAATGGAGTGGTAGTTATTACCACAAAAAAGGGGAAAAAGGAAGAGGTTTCGGTTTCGCTCAATTCGAGCTTAACTTTAGACAGGGCATTTTCGCTACCTCAATTTCAAAATGTATATGGGCAAGGTTCCAATGGAACGCTAAATCCAACTTCCGGTGATAACTGGGGTGCCGAAATGACCGGGCAGGAATATACCAATTACCTTGGAGAAAGCCGGAACTACAGTGCAGAGCCAGATAACGTTAAAGAATTCTTTAGTACTGGTATTCACGCAACAAATGCTATCAGTATTTCAGGTGGCGGAGAAAAAGCAACCGGATATTTATCTTACACCAATAATTCTGTAGAAGGTATTGTTCCCAACAATAAGATAAAAAGCCACAATTTTAATTTAAGACTGACAAACCAAATCTCCAAAAAACTAAGCACCGACGCCAAAATCACCTACTATACCGCAAATGTAGGAGGGATACTTAGAGCAGGCGAAGGGAACACCGCAGCTTTGGATGCATATCAAATTCCAAGAAACGTTAGCATCAGTGATGTCAAAAGATTTGAAACAGTTGACGAAACAGGGATTCTAACACCCGAAGAATATCCCTCTCCCATTTTCTGGAGATACCAAAATCCATATTGGGTTACAGAATACGACAGATTATCAGAAGAAAGAAATCAAATATTTGGATTTATTAATATCAAATATGATATCACCGACTGGTTATCCGTAAAAGGCCGGGCAAATATAGATAGGTCTAATGTTCTTGCTGAACAACGCACCAGTGTGGGCACAGTTGGAATGGAAATACAACCCGGCGGATGGTATAGAATTAACAAATCAACATATACAACCGAATGGTATGACTTCTCTTTTGACGGAAGCAATAAAATCAATGAATCATTGTCTGTTGATTATCATCTTGGAGGAATTTATCAGGATAAAAAATATTCTGAAAACTCAGTGGATGCAAACGGCCTGTACATCCTAAACAAATTTTCAACCAACTTCGCATCTAATCCGGTTCCCAGCCAAAGCAGCAGCCGCATCAAAACACAATCATTATATGCTCTGGTAAATTTGGCATACAAAAACGCATTATACCTCGATGCAAGTATCAGAAGCGATTGGGATTCCCGGTTACCTTCTCCATACTCGTATCAATATTATTCAATTGGAGGCTCATCAATCCTGACTGAGTTCATCAAACTTCCTGAATTCATTTCGTTTATGAAACTCACCGCCAGTTATGCCGAAGTAGGTAATGGCGGACAGTTCGGATTACTGGAAAATACTTTCAATTATTCATCAGGAACAGCAAATGGTTATATTTCAAGGTCATCCACTTATTCTATTCCAAATTTAAAGCCCGAAATCGTACAGAGCAGGGAGATTGGACTTGAAACAAGATTCTTTAACAACCGGTTATCTACAGAAGTTACCTATTACAGAAGCAATGCAAAAAACCAATTGCTTACCATTGGCATGCCTTATGCGAGTGGATATAACTCTCAGTACATAAATGCCGGGAATATTGAAAACCATGGGTTTGAAATAGTTGTTTCAGGCGAAGCTGTTAACACGGGAAATTTTAAATGGGATGTAGCTTTTAACGCAGGTTTCAACCGGAACAAAGTAATTGAACTGTCAGAAGGACTGGATGTAGTTTACCTTGGCGATTTTGCTGATTGGGGTGGACGCCCGCAAATTTCTGTTGGCGGAAGCTACGGTGATATTGTTGTAACAAAATGGGCCCGTAACGACAACGGCGACCTGCTTGTAACGAACGACGGCCTCCCTGTTACTTCCGGCGCAGCAGGACAACAACCCACCTATATAGGGAATTTTAATCCTGATGCTATTTTAGGGTTAACAAATACCTTTGAGTATAAAGATTTTTCGTTAAAAGTATTAGTTGACGGCCGGGTTGGAGGAGTAGCCGTGTCCGGAACAGAAGTTAACCTCTCGCATAGCGGTATTACCGAAAGCACTTTAGCTCACCGCGAAGGCGGCTGGAACCTTGGAGGAGTAAATATCGACGGAGACCCCGTTAACACTGAAATTAATGCTCAACAATTCTGGCAAACGGTTTCAGGGAAAAGATACGGAACTGGTGAATTCTTTACTTACGACGCCACAAACTTCAGAGTCAGGGAATTAACTTTAGGATATGAAGTTCCTGTACCCGAATCATTCTTCATCAAATCAGCGAAGGTTTCAATTGTAGCACGTAATTTAATGTGGATTTACAGGGGGAAATCAATCCTTAAAATACCCGGATTGGAAGACCGGACCATGTGGTTCGACCCTGACGTAACGCTGGGACACTTAAATACCTTTAAAGGAATTGAATATGGTATGCCTTCAACCAGAAGCATTGGTTTTAACCTCAGTCTTAATTTTTAGATCACAAACTTAAAATTGTATTATCATGAAATATATATATCAATTTGTTAAAACAAAGATAGCAGCCTTGCTCCTCATACTCGCGATTACCTCGTGCACCGATGACTTCTCAGAAATAAACAGGGATCCGAACAGTATTGCCGTTATTGGCAAAGGTGAACTTCCATTTTTGTTTACAAAAGCTCAGGATGCACAGGCCTGGGGAGGACAAGTTGAAGAGAATCTTTTCGCCGATCAATACTGCCAATATGTTGCCAACGTGGCACCTTACTTTTCTTCTGATCAGTACGAAATTGTTATGGATTGGGTAGTTAGCTTCTGGACAGGACATTTTGTAGCCACAATGCCACAGTTGAATACCATAATGGAACTCACCGAACCAACTTCGGGAGAATATGCCCTTGCTACAATTATGATGGTTTACTCCACCCACCGGGTTACAGATTATTGGGGACCAATACCCTATTCAAAAGCTGGTATCCCGGGATTGGTTGTTGAATACGACAGTCAAAAAGATATCTATTATGACCTATTTGTAAAGTTAACTAATGCAGTGGCAACACTGGAAGAAATGAAGGGACAGAACGTTTTTGGGAGCTATGATATTATATATGGCGGCAATGTTGAGCAATGGATCAAGTTTGCCAATACTTTACGGTTGCGACTGGCGATTAGAATATCAAAAGTTGACCCAACAAAAGCCAAAGCTGAAGCTGAAGCTGCCTATCAGGCTGGCGTTCTTGAAGATAACACAGACAACGCTTTTGCTCTAAACAGCATAGCCGACGTCAACACTATTTCACGAATGTCGGAATGGAACGAATTCAGAATGTCGGCAGCAATGGAGTCGGCAATGACAGGCTATAGCGACCCACGGTTACCTGAGTATTGGATTCCTGCTGTAAATACTGGTACATATGAAGGAATTAGAAACGGACTTAATGCAGTACAATTAGGAGAAACTGAAAATACCGCAGATGCAGCCTCTCATATTGGTCCCCGGTGGACCTCGCCTGCCTCCGGAGGAATTAATGATTACCTGTCCACACCAAGTAACGTAATGTGCGCTGCTGAAGCATATTTTCTTCGGGCTGAAGGAGCTTTACTGGGATGGGATATGGGCGGAACTGTTCAGGAACTCTATGAAACAGGTATATCAACATCCTTAAAACAATGGGGAATTACAGACGCATCAACCATCGATGCCTACATTGCAAACACAAGCACACCTATCGCACCGGATGATTACCTGGATTCGCGCCCGCTAAACGATATCCCGGTTAAATTCAATGAATCAGATCAGGTGATGCAAAACAAACAAATTGCAATGCAAAAATGGCTGGCATTATTTCCAGACGGAGTAGAAGCATGGGCCGACTACAGAAGAAATCCTGTTTTAAATCTTTATCCTGTTGCAAACTCGAAAAACCCAGACATTCCCGACCCGTCAGAGAAGTATATAAGAAGAATTCCTTTCCTTGTTTATGAATACCAATCCAATGCCCCGGCGGTTGAAAATGCAATAAACCTCCTGGAGGTAAAAGAGGATAAAATTACAACACCTGTTTGGTGGGATATAAACTGAAAAATTGATAAATATATAGTTATAGTTTTAGTTCGCTTAACAAAGCGCTGATCTTCTCGAAAGATAAGATTAAGAAAAAACCAACTCCGGGCAAAATCCGGAGTTGGGGTATTCTTTTGTAAAAGATTGCTAAAAACAAAAACTATACATCCATTTTTCAGAAACTCCAAAAAATCATTCTCTCTGTTTTTGAGAAGTCCTCATGTCCTGTATTAAAGGCTTAAAAAAGATTCAGGATAACAATATTCCCCAAAAGATACCTGCGCAATCTTCGGGTTGTATCCCAACAGATACCTCCTGGCAGATATGCACTCATTGTAAATTCTAATCAAAATAAGAATCTATATTAATTAAACATTCACTTATAATGACATTGCTGAGAAATAAAAACTTGGTTTTGCACAAACTAAAGAAAACAACGCTCACTCTATCAATAATATTAGTGGCTTTTTCTCTTCGTGCACAGGTACGGGTCTGGGAAGAAGATATCAGCATACCAACACTAAAAGTAGGGCAACCATCTGAACATCCTACCTTTAAACGCGATATCAACATGCGTGCAGACGACGACCAGATTTATCCGTATACCTACAATTACAAAATTACGGATGAATACGAAAACAAAACTTACTTAGGCTGTTTTCTGGAAAATAAATACATAAAAGTGCTGGTTACGCCTGATATTGGCGGAAAATTATATGGAGCTTTAGACAAAACCAATAATTACGATTTTATATACTGGCAACCCACCGTAAAACCGGCACTCATCAGTTTAACCGGGCCTTGGGTCTCAGGTGGAATTGAATGGTGTTTCCCTTCCGGACACAGACAAACGGGTTATCAGACCATAGCCCATCAACTTTCTGAAAATGCTGATGGGAGCAAAACAATTTGGGTAGGAGAAACAGAGTGGGTTCACGGATTAAGCTGGCGGGTAGGTCTAACTGCTTACCCGGGAAAAAGTGTTCTGGTGGCAAACATAAAATTAATGAACCATACCAATATGCCACAATCTCAGTATATGTGGGCAAATGCAGCTACACATGCCGACTCAAGTTATCAGTTAATATATCCAACCAACACGATGACGACCCACAACAGAACCGATTTTTATCATTGGCCAAAAAATGAGGGCGTTGATATTTCGTGGTGGAAAAATATCCCTAATGCGTCGAGTTATTTTGCTGAAGACATTGCAAGTTTCTTCGGAGGCTACAACCACAAGCAGGATGCAGGAACTGCATTTGTTGGGAATAAGCATATTATGACTGGCAAAAAATTCTGGACCTGGGGGGCATCGCCCTCTGGCCGACTGTGGGATTGGGTTCTCTCCGATGAGGGAGGGCCTTATGTGGAGCCACAATTTGGAGCTTTTACTACCAATCAGCCCGATTACCACTGGCTAAATCCGGGTGAAATAAAAGATTTTGATTTTTATCTTTTCCCGGTAAAAGGAATTGGAGCCTATAAAGAAGCAAACATCAATGGTGCTCTAAATCTTGAGTTCTCCAATGATTCGTTACTATTGGGAGTATATTCAACTTCAGAACTGACTGACGGTATTGTAAAACTTTTGTACAATAATGAAGTCGTTTTTACAAAGACAATTTCGATTGACCCAGCCACTCCCTTTCAGGCAACGATTCAGAATAAAAAAAACAATCCTTCCCAATACACTCTTTTGCTTTTAAATAATAAAGCAGAATATCTCATCAGTTATTCTCCCGAAAATAAAAAATCTGAAAAGTTACCAGAAGGCGAAAAACCTATTATTACCCCTTCCGCGTACAACTCTCCGGATGAAATATGGAACTTAGGCGAATTTTTATACAAAAACAGAGACAGAAACAAAGCTGAAGAATTTTTTTCCTATGTACTGAAAAAAGATTCCCTTGATACGCGTACAAATATTTCCCTAGCTCAAATGGCTATAGAAGAAGGTGATTATAAAGAAGCTCTGCAATATCTAAATAAGGCGGAAAAGAGAGATAAAGATAACGGCAAACTGTATTATTTAAAAGGGATTGCGTTTAAATCATTAGGGATGGAAGATGATGCATATGATGCATTTTATAAATCCACACACTTTCAGGAATTTGTTTCGACAGCTTACAAAGAGCTTGTATTTATCGATTTGAAAAATAAGAGTTTCCTCCCAGCTTCAACACACATTGATAAAGCCATAGAAAATAATTTAAATAACCCCGAACTACTCATTTTAAAAGCCATTATTAGCCACGCAACAGGAAAGAACAAACTGGCTTTAACTTTTTGTGATGAAGCTTTAAAAATTGACCCGATGAATTTCTGGGGAATAAATGAAAAAATAAAAATTCTGGAAGCACTTAACAAACCTGTTGTTGAAGAGAAAGAGCAACTAAACCGTTTGCTGCTGAACGATTTTCAGTATTTTCTCCAACTTGCCGGCAAATACATTGAAATTGGGGATTATCAGGAAACGATAAATATTTGCTTTTTATTTGAAACCGAAACGCACAAAAAAAACTCTTTATTAAGTTACTACAAAGGCTTTTGTTTTGATCAGCTAAACAAGAAAGCTCTGGCCAAAGATGCATTTCAGAAGGCCGAAAAAGCGCCAACAAATAACATTTTCCCTTTTAGGAGAAAAACCATTGATGTGTTGGCCGTGGCTTTACAATATAATCCGTCCGATGCAAATGCAAACTATTTTATGGGTCTCGTTTATGCTGGTTTGTCCAACGGCGAAAAAGCATTTGCATATCTAACAAGGGCTTCGGAGTTAAATCCAGGCAAAGCAGATACCTGGCGGAATATGGGTTACCTGAAAAATGGCTACCCGGGTGTAAAAAAGAACTTAAATGAAGCAAGAATTTATTATGAACGAGCTTTCAACCTGAAAAAACAGGACGATTTAATTTTGATGGAACTCGACCAGATTAGAGAAGCTTTAAAAGAAGATCCTGTTGCTCGTTTAAATACCCTCAAAGGACACATCGAAGTAGTGGAAACCAATGATGATTTATTGGGAACGATGATTGACTTAATGGTAAGCCAAAAAGAATTCGAAATTCCACGTAAATACTTTTCAAGCCACACCTTTAATAACAGGGAAGGAAAATACCGTATACACAATTCGTACATGAGCGCTTACATCGGGATGGCAAAAAAAGAAAAAGCCACACACAAAGCTCTTGAATATTATCAGCTTGCTACAAAATATCCTGACAATCTCAAAGTTAAACCCAATAATCCAGACTTGCGTGGGTTCTTATATTTCCCAATGGCCATGTTAAACGAGGAGTTAGGAAACAGGGAGGAAAGAAAAAGATTATTGGAGATAACTGCAAGCGAAAACACCGTGCGACCAACAATAGCGAACTATTACAGGGCTCTCGCTTTAAGGGAATTAAAAAGGGATATTGCTGGTTCGCACCAAGCCATTAATCAACTTCATTTGGAAGCAGAATCACTTATGAATGGGAAAACAGAAGACTATTTAAATCAACCAAAAGAACTTCTCGTTGCTCTGGGGCACTACTATTTAGCTCTTTGCCACAATTTTAACGGGCATTTTCAGGAAGAATACGATGAACAAAAAAAAGCGCTGAAACTGCATTATACAATTGAGCAAGATGCTATCATGATTGCTCAGCAGAATTATAAATAATCAAACCAAAATAAATAACATGAAAAAATCAAACATTATCCTTGGAATTATCTTGCTATGTTCCATCTCATTAACCGGACGGAGTCAATCTGAGCACCCTACTCCTAAATACAACATTCAAACAGTAGTTGAAGCGATAGCCAATAATGTGATGGCCAATACCAGTTTTAAAATTATTGACCGTGAAACTCAGCAAACCTACAGCAATTCCGAAGGCTTGCCCGTCGATGAAAAATACAGGGTGCAAAGCCCGTATAACGAGTGGAAGTATTACAATGGCGTCCTGAATATTGCTTTTTTAAAACTCGCAAAAACCCTGGACGACAAGAAATATTCTGAATTCGTAAAAAAGAATGTCAGCTTTGTATTTGACAACGATGATTATTTCAGAAAACAATACGATGCCGGCGAATGTAGAGATGATATGTACCAAAAATACCGGTTTAATATGCTGGACGATTGTGGTGCCCTGGGTGCCAGTTTTATTGACAATTACAAAATTGACCCGCAAAAAAGATATCGAAATTATATCGATACGGTTGCCAATTATATAATCTATAAAGAACACCGGTTGGAAGATGGTACTTTCAGCCGTACGCCCGAAGAGATGAAAGTGTGGGCAGATGATATGTACATGAGTATTCCTTTTCTCTGCAGGATGGGAGAGTTGACCGGAGACAAAAAATATTTTGATGAAGCAGCAAAGCAGGTTATCCTTTTTCACAAATTAATGTGGGATGAGCAAACCCGACTCTTTTACCATATATGGTACGATGATACAAAAACACATGGCGTTGCTCATTGGGGGCGCGCCAATGGATGGACTTTAATGGCTCAGGTTGACTTACTTGAGCACTTACCTGCCGACTATCCCAAAAGAGATGAACTAATTGCTTTGCTAACAAAACAAATCGTTGGTCTAAGTCGATATCAGGATGGATCAGGCTTGTGGCATCAGTTACTGGATATGGAAAGTACCTATCTGGAAACTTCATGTACAGCCATGTTCACATATGCAATTGCCAAGGCTGTAAACGAAGGATGGATTCATAAAAGATACGCTTATGTAGCGGCTCAGGGTTGGATGGGCCTGGAAACAAAAATCACGCCCGACGGACAGATAAAAGACGTTTGCCAGGGAACTGCCGACCATACTGCAGTTTATTACTACGCAAATCGCAAACGACCTTTAAACGACATTCATGGTATTGGAGCTGTAATAATGGCTGGTTGCGAAATAATAAAACTACACCAAAATGGGATTCCATATCAATGGTAAATACCCCAACAAATATTTACATCTAATCTCTATAAACTGGTTATAATCAGCTTTTAGTTACCAGCGTTAACTCACAAAAATATAACTAAGTCGCAAAAAACATTATAAGTCTATAATTTATAATGTTTTTTGTTTTACCACTATTAACAGATTAAAAATGTCACTTTCAAATACGTTTTCTTCCAGTTAGCAAAACAGTGAAATAAGAAAGAACACAATATCGTTTATGTAAAAAAAATCGTTTACTGGCTTTATGATTATTATTTAAGTTCAAAGGCCAAATTTCATATTCAAATAACACTTCCGAACACAATCCCATAATATAACACACTACCAATATTGACATTACATCTAATAATTTCAAAAAAAACACTATAAATTAAGCATATGGATATGCGCACGAGTACTTCTTCTTCTTTATATTTTAAAGAGAATTGTATCAATTTTATTAATAAATTTTTAACATTGCATTTAAAATGAAGTTTTCGCATGAACTCATTATCAAATGAGATAATTGAATTGTTGAACAAAAAACAGGATGCTGCTTTTGAAGTAGTATTTAGTTTATATTATCCCCGTTTGGTATTTTTTGCAAAAGAATACGTAGCATATGAAGATGCAAAAAACCTTGTTCAGGACGCTTTTGTTACATTTTGGGAAAAAAATCCTCCAGTTGAGAATGAACCCCAACTCCAAAGCTATTTATATACAGTTGTAAAAAACAATTGTTTAATGCGTTTACGACATGAAAAAATAAAAGAAAATTTTGGGAAAGAAACTGAGCTTAAAATACAAAACCAAATTTATTTATCTGCATTAGAACAGATAGATACATCAATAGTAGCTTTTCACGAGATTGAAACAATCATGGAAAAGACTCTTGCAGAACTCCCTCCCCGTTGCCGCGAAGTATTTATTTTAAGCCGACTGGACGGTAAAAAGAACAAAGAGGTTGCTGAAAAATTAAATATTTCAGTTAAAGCAGTCGAATCTCAGATAACCAAAGCATTAAAAATGTTTAAAATAACCCTTAAAGATTTTCTCCCTATCCTTGCTTATCTCTTAATGAACAGGCATTAATCCTTTTCTTTTATCCCCTTCAGAAAAAAAAATCTGTTTTTAACATAGGGTAAATACCTTCTTATTCATTATACAAATAATTAAAAAATAAATGAAGAAAGAAGAAGTAATAGAAAGAATAATTAAAAACGAATCTTCACATCGTTTCAAAGAACTTTTATCCTGGATACAAGAATCAGAAAAAAACAGAAATGAATTCATACAATATAAAAATGTTTGGGCACTTCTACAGCGGGGAAAAGAGATGGACAAAAAATACGTAGAAGAAGATTACAAACATGTCAAAGCCCGTATAAATAAGGATAAGAATAAATTCGTTATTAACAAATTTATTAAATATGCAGCAATAATCGTTGTTGCTTTAATTAGCGGATACCTTCTGAATACCAAAACATTACCACATAATATTGCCGTTAACGAAATTTCGGTCCCCAACGGAAACCGGAGTTTGATTGTTTTGCCCGATGGGAGTAAAGTATGGCTCACCAATGGTTCCAAAATTATTTACCCGGACCATTTTACCGGGAAATCCAGAAATGTGGAGTTGCAGGGAGAAGCTTTTTTTACAGTAAGCCACGACGAAAACAAACCTTTTTTTGTTCACCTGGGCAAACACAGGGTAAAAGTACTGGGAACAGAATTTTCGGTTCTGGCATACCCGGAAGATAATATTATACAAGTCGATTTAGTTTCGGGGAAAGTAGAGTTGGATGTAAAAGAAACAAATAGAGCAGGAAACTATAAATCGTATTCATTAAACCCATTACATAGTCTAGTGTTGGATAAAACATCCGGGAATCTGGAACATTCAGAGATCCCGGATAGTTTTTATAAATACTGGCAGGAAGGCGTATTTGAGTTTAAAAATGAGCCATTTGAAAATCTTGCAAAAAAGATGGAACGAATCTATAGTGTAAAAATTATTTTAGAAGACAGCATTTTAAATCATAGCACCTTTACCGGAGCATTTCACATTGAGTCAAATGTTTACACCATTATGGAAACTTTCAAACGGGCATCAAGTACTCCGTTTGAGTATAATATTGATAATGATCATATTTATGTAAAACGAATAAAATAAAATTGCCTATGTAAAAACCTAAATTTAAAATAAACGGGAAATGCCGCCAGCAATTCCCGCTTTACCGGAAACATTACCGTGTTTCCTTTTTCTGAAAATCAATAAAAAGCCACGCGAATGGCTTAATTATCGAACTTAAACATTTCAAATTTATGAAAAAAATTAAAACTAACGATGATGAGGTTAGGAGAGTTCCTCATTTGATTAAACTGTTGAGAGTTATGAAGATAACAGGTATCCTACTGATGTTTGCCCTAATACAGGTTTCTGCCTCAACGTATTCTCAGTCCACAAAACTTACATTGGATCTCAAAAATGTAACACTATCAGAACTTTTTAATAAAATTGAAAAAACTTCTGAGTTTCATTTTTTCTACGACAGTGGAAAACTCGATCTATCCAAAGAAGTTTCATTAACTACTGAGAATTCTAATATAGAGACAATATTAAGTGATCTGTTCAAAGGCTCTGATATATCTTACGAAATTTTTGATCGTTATATTATAATTAAAAATAAAGGTCAAAAAAGTACTACAAATGAAATTACAACACAACAACAGCCAAGAACTGTTTCCGGGATAGTAACCGATAGCAACAAACAACCTCTTCCCGGTGTTACTGTTGTAATAAAAGGTACCTCACAAGGTACAATTACGGATGGAAACGGAGAATATTCAATCAATAATATTCCACCTAACACTGTTCTGCAATTCTCTTTTGTAGGAATGAAAACAAAAGAGGTTGAAGTAACGAATCAAGCACGTATTAATATTACTCTGGAAGAAGAAACAATCGGACTGGAAGAAGTAGTGGCAATTGGATATGGTGTTCAAAAAAAGAGCGATATAACAGGGGCAGTTGCATCTGTTTCGTCAGAAGACCTTACCAAAATTGTGACTTCTACTCCCGTACAGGCATTGCAAGGGAAAGCCGCCGGGGTATCTGTTGTGATGGAATCAGGCTCGCCTGACGCTACAGCATCCATAAAAATCAGGGGTGTTGGTACAACAAATAACACAGACCCGTTATATGTGGTTGATGGTTTACCAATGAGTGATATTGACTATTTGAATCCTAACGATATTGAATCAATAGAAATTCTAAAAGATGCCTCTGCTTGTGCTATTTATGGCTCACGGGGAGCTAATGGTGTAGTTTTGGTTACTACAAAAAAAGGGAAAGACGGAGTATTAAAAGTTAATTTTAATGCTTATTATGGAATTGAAACATTACAGGATAAACCTGAAATGTTAAATTCTGAACAATATGCAAAATTATCAAACGAAGCATATACAAATGCAGGGTTAGACGCCCCATATTCAAGCACATCGGATTTGGCATATAATACCAATTGGTATGACGAAGTATCCAGGATAGGAACAGTGGAAAATTATAATCTCAGTTTTTCAGGAGGAAGAGAGAAATTTAACTCCTTCCTAAGTGGTAATTACTTTTCAAGAAAAGGGATTATAAACTCTACCAATTTTGAAAAAATGTCATTTATTCAAAATTCAGCCATTAAAGCCACCGACTTTCTTAGTCTTGAAACGTCATTATCCGGCACATTCACAAAAAACAACCGACTGGATCCGACCAGTATATTTCTTTCATCACTTATTGCGCCACCTGATGTTCCGGTTATTGACTCTGAAACAAATTATTATGCAGGGATACACAAACTAAGGCTATCAAATCCTGCAGGAAGAATTGACCGGAATAATACAGACAACAACCGGACAGATTTGGTAGGAAATGTTACTGTAAATCTTAATTTAACAAAAGATTTAATCTTCAAATCTGTATATGGAATTCGATACAGGGAAGGCCGGAGTAGTGGATTCGAGCCGGTATATTATGAAACGGCTGATATTTCTACATTAATAAGTACGGTCAGCAGAAGTTCTTCAAGAAGTACAGACTGGACATGGGACAACATTCTTACCTACAACAAAAAATTTAATGAAAATCACGAATTAACTGTTATGGGAGCCATCTCCTCGCGTGAGTATAATATAGATAGCTTTGACGCCACGAAACAAAACGTTACAATTGAAGATAAAGAGTTTTGGTATTTCGATGCTGCTACAGAAAATCCGCAAAATAATGGCGATGGAGCTTCTCTTTCCATGCTGTCTTATCTGGGTAGGATAAACTACAATTTTAAAAACCGCTACCTCATTACCGGAAGCTTTAGAGCAGACGGATCTTCACGTTTTACCGACAGTAACAGGTGGGGATATTTCCCCTCCGGAGCACTTGCCTGGAAATTATCGGAAGAAGACTTTTTTAAGGGCCTGGAACAAAACGTTATCAGCAGTGCGAAAGTAAGAGTAGGATATGGACAAATTGGAAATGAAAGAATCAATTCTTATTATCCTTATCTCACACCGATAAGCCAGCAGCGTTATTATACGTTAGGTGTAAATCAGGACAGAATAAATGGGGCAGGTACATCGTCGCTTGGAAATCCTGAAGTACAATGGGAAACTTCTACCCAATCAAACGTAGGGCTTGATTTAATGTTTCTGGATGGAAAGTTAAATACAACAATTGACTATTATATCAGAAAAACAGATAATATTCTGTTGTCTCAACAGGTTCCAAGTATATCTGGCTCCAACTCTATTACAAGAAATGTTGGTGGAATGGAAAATAAAGGTTTTGAATTTACGGTATCTTATAAAGAAAGCAAGAATGAATTTAAGTATGACATAAGCGCAAATCTTTCTACCGTTAAGAACAAAGTAACCAATTTAGGAACTACGGAAGCCTTAATCTCTTCATTTGATTACGATTATGTTCTTATTGATTTCCAGGGAGCATTTGGTAGTATTATACGAAGCGAAGTAGGTAAACCCTACGGTCAGTTTTATGGATGGCTAACAGATGGTATCTTCCAGAATCAGGATGAAATCGACCAATATACGTTCGAAGGTAAAAAAATTCAACCCAACGCTGTTCCGGGCGATTTCAAATTTAAGGACCGGAATAATGATGGGGAAATTAACGACAGTGACAAAGATTTTATCGGAAACCCGATTCCAGACTTCACTTTTGGAGTTACATTTAACGCCAGCTACAGAAAATTTGATTTTAGCCTTTCTTTACAGGGACAAACCGGAAATGAAATATACAATGCTGCAAAATATTACTTTATGCGTTTCGACGGGCGTCAAAATGTAAGAACTGATTATTTAGACAAGTACTGGAATGGAGAAAACACAAGCAACTCTCAACCCGCCGTAACTCAAAGCGACACCAGAAACGACGCAAACTACAGAAATTCTGATTATTATATTGAAGATGGTTCTTATGTTCGGTTGAAAAACATCCAGATAGGTTATAACTTTTCTCCTTTAATTTCCGATAGCTTCAAACCGGATTGCAGATTTTATTTATCAGCTCAAAATCTAATCACTCTAACCGGGTATAGCGGTTTCGAACCCGAGGTATCAGGAATTGGAGTAGATCGGGGTGTGTATCCACAATCTACTTCATTCATGGTTGGAACTATAATTAATTTTTAATACCTAAACTGAAAAGAGATGACAACAAAATATAAAATTATACTGGTTCTTTTACTTTTTCTGAGTGCTTGTTCAGAAGATTTCCTGGACAAAAAACCATTGGTACAATCATCGACTGAATCATTTTATTCAAATGAAGATGAGGCAAATGCAGCAATTGTTGGAATTTATTCCATCCTACAAAATGAAGGTACACAGTTAGCGCCTTTTATGATTATTGGTGACGACTGTTCTGATGACTCCAATATTGGCAACAGCAACAGTGAAGCATACTCATGGTTAGGGGGCGTAGCCAAACAATTGCTCCGGTTCGAACCACTTTCCAGTAATTGGGTAAGTAACGCTCTTTGGAGTCAGGCATGGACCGGAATCACGTGGTCTACACAAGCCATTATACGAATATCCGAAAACGAAAATATTCCGGAGGATAAGAAAAACCAGTTTACAGGCGAAGCACATTACATGAGAGCACTTTATTACTTTATGTTAGTGCGGCAATATGGCAGGCTCCCAATTGTAGATCATATACTTACATACGAAGAATACTATTCATCGAGAGCTTCCATAGAAGATACCTGGGCATTTATTGAATCCGACTTGAAAAAAGCAGCAGAGTTACTTCCTGAAAAAAGTGAATATGCTGACGGCGATCTGGGAAGGGCAACAAAAGGAGCAGCAAATGCATTACTTGGAAAATCATACATTTACCAGGGGAAATTCGATGAGGCTTATGAAGTTTTAGGGAAAATAATTTCTTCGGGTGAATATGGCTTGGAATCGAATTACAGTGATATTTTCACACTGGCAAAAGAAAATGGGGTTGAATCGATCTTTGAAATTCAACATGGTATATCAGGAACTGGATGGGCAGACAGCAACGAAGGAAGTATCTTGTCATTTTATGAACATGATGCCGATCCTGAAGACAATATTAAATGGCACAATGGTTGGTCAATGCACTGTCCTACCCAGGATTTGGTAAACAGCTACGAAGATGGCGACCCACGGATGGCTGCTACAATTATTTTCCCCAATGAAGTTTTCGACGGACATGTAAATAAGAACGTAGCCAGTTCAACAGGATACCAACCAAAAAAATGGTATATCCCATATTCACAACGTTCACAAACCGACCAAAGCGATAATCCTAAAAATATTATCTTCATGCGTTACGCAGATGTTTTGCTATACATGGCTGAAGCTGCAAACGAAATAAACAAACCGGGTGAGGCTCTTGGCTATCTTGAACAGGTACGGGCAAGAGCCAGAGCAAATGCAGAAAATGAAAATACGCTGCCACAAGTAACAGAAACAAACAAAGAAGCACTTCGTAATATTATTTGGCACGAGCGAAGAGTAGAACTGGCCTGTGAAGGACAACGTTTCTGGGATTTGGTAAGACAAGGAAGAGCCGGCTCAGTAATGAGAAGTTACTCCGCCGCTTATGACTCTGAAAAAGGTCAGTATTTTGTGGATGGTGTAAATGAAGTATTTCCTATCCCAAGGGATCAGGTTGACATTTCGAATGGTTCGATGGAACAAAATCCGGGCTATAATTAAGAAATTATAAGGAAGGCTTATTTAGTTTAGCCTTCCTTGCTTTCCAACTACCTGAATCAAAAAATTGCCGTGCTATAGTAGCCAGACAAGTACTAATTTGTAGAATATATTCAATAAAACTTTATTCTTTTTGCCGTGAAGAAAATACTATTTTTTATATCAATAATTACGATTATTAATACAACCGCTCAGTCAAAAACTTATTTTCTATCTCCATCCGGGAACGATTCTAATTCAGGCCTTTCAATCGAAAAAGCTTGGAAAACAATTGATAAAATAAATCAATTTGTCTTTCAGGCAGGAGATGCCATTCTTCTTGAATCCGGGGGCGTATGGCGGGGACAATTGTTCCCAAAAGGTTCCGGGGAAGAGGGAAAGCCGATAATTTTAGCCAGTTACGGAGACGGAGTAAAACCAGTAATTAATATCGGAGATGCCGAAGGTGCAGCTATCCGTTTAGTCAATCAATCCTGGTGGGAAATCAGAAACATTGAAGTAACCAGCGGTGCAAAGCCAAAGCTTGGAATCGGCAGACAAGGTATTGTTGCACTATATGAGGGTAATGATTCCCAAACAAAACATATTATTATTGAGGACTGCTATATTCATGACATTTGGGGGCAAATGGGGGCAAACTCAGAATATTGTGGTTATAACAGTGCGGCAATTTATGTAGGAAGGGTTCTTGGTGGAAGATCAACAAGAGATGGTTTTTACGACGATGTGCTTATCAGGAATAACAGGATTGAACGCGTAGATAAATGCGGAATAGTAGTTTTCGGAGGACGGAAAGACGTAAAAGTTCGTAACAATTATATCGAAAATCTTGGAGGGGACGGTATTTTCGTAAATGGCCCTTTAAAAGGCCTTATTGAATATAACATTGCCAAAAGAACCTGTATGCGATCCGGTGACCCCGATCTGGAAGGAGGGGAAAATTTCTGGCCTCATACCGCAGCAATCTGGATACAAAATACCACAGAAACAATTATGCAATACAACGAAGTTTACGATACCGGAAGGCAACCGTACAACGGCGACGGAGAAGCATACGATTTCGATTTTGATTGTAGAAACTGCGTGTTGCAATACAACTACAGCAGGAATAATAATGGTTTCCTTTTGATCATGTATAATACATACGGAAACATTGTTCGGTATAACATCAGTGAAAACGATCAAAGTCACTTAATCCAGTTACAAGGAAATATTGAAGACGGAAATTTGATTCACAATAATGTTTTTTACGTTGATTATGGAACAATAGACATAGATTACTTTTGCGGAGACGATGGAAGCCGGGACAAAAATAAACTGGGGGCAAATTTTCAAAACAATATCTTTTATGCAAACGGTCAGGGGCGCTTCAGAACAGTATATTCTTCCGGTAGCGTTTACGACAGACAGTATAACGACTCACTTAAACTACCACCTCCGGCGGCTGGCACATCATTTTATCATAATTGTTACTATGGAACATGGTTAAACGGACTTCCTTATGACCCGGAAAAAATTGTTGCAGATCCGATGTTTGTTGCCCCGGGAACCGGTGGCGAAGGTTTATCAACGTTAAGAGGTTACAAACTTAAAACTGGTTCTCCATGTATCAATACAGGAAGGTTAATTGCATTGAACACCGATTGCGACTTTTATGGAAATCCCATTAATGACGGCTCTCCTGATTATGGCATTTATGAACAAATTGGCTCCGGGGCTTTTGCCGATCCTTTAAAGCAGGAAAAAGCAGATCGTGAGGCAAAAGCGGAAATGGATTTATTATTCGCTAAATTGTCTTTTCCTGAGAAACTAGTATTTCCACAAGAGGGAGGAAAAATTGTAATATCGTTGTCAGAACCTCTGCCAGAGAATATTTCAGGAACAGTAACTATTACTTCTGGTGAAAATACAGATAAACAAACAATTACAATCGGAAACAACACTGAAGATAATATTGTCTTTCAGGCTAAGTCGGTAAAAAAATTGTTCCCCCGACCTAACTTATTAGTGAAAATGGAAAAAGACGACCTGAAAAAAGAATGGGAAATTCCCGTGTATTATTCAGGAAAAATGGAATTAAAAAAGTTAAGTAATGTAACC
Source organism: uncultured Draconibacterium sp. (assembly GCA_963677235.2). Classification (GTDB taxonomy): domain Bacteria; phylum Bacteroidota; class Bacteroidia; order Bacteroidales; family Prolixibacteraceae; genus Draconibacterium. Next base: position 1,022,771 of record CAXXPP010000003.1, read on the forward strand.
ATTGACGGAGATCTCAGTGAATGGGAAAACATTCCGTCGCTTGACATAAATAACAAAGAACAGGTATACAATACGTCAGAAGAGTGGCATACAATCAATGACGGAGCCTGCTCGTTTAAAGCAGCCATATCAGGTAACAATCTTGCTATAGCTGTTAATGTTACCGATCGTCAGGTTATAACAGACCAATTATCTACAGACAACATACAAATAGTTTTCAGAAAAACCGAACCGGAGAATTTTCGCATGTTCCGAGGCGGACGTATCTTACTTCCCGCACGGCCGGAAAACGGGAAAATTGAAAATGCAACTCTAACCATAGGAAGAAATTCTGCGTCTCTCGGGGAAGAAACACAAACTTTCTACAAAAAAACTGCGACAGGATATATTATTGAACTTTTAATCCCCTTTCAATCTTTGGGATTTGAATCCGTTCCCGAAAAGAAAAGTAAACTCGGGATGGAAATATTCCTAAATAACACATTGGTTAAAAACGGTACTAATTATCAAATCAAAATGAGTGCCACTGGCAGCCCCGACAACTCTGTTTTTACTTCTGTATGTAATCAGTTCTACATAAACGACTGAAAAAACTTAATAAAATAGAAACCACTTCTTTAATAATTAATATGAAAAAGACACAAACCTTTACAAGCTACATTCTCTTTATAATAATATTTTTGATACGTTCTATGTCAGCCTATAGCCAATCACCGGTAACAGTAACGGAGGTTGACCAGAACATCCCGACTTATTTATCGGGGGCACCCGAACCCAACCCGATGTTCTTTTTCGGAAGGGGCAGCCAGGGGGCAGAACAGCGCATTTATCCTTACCCGCTGTACGACAACCTGACCAACAAAAAAGGAGATAAATCCTACCACCTGGTTTATCTCGAAAACGAGTATGTAAAAATTGGGGTATCGCCGGAGTTGGGGGGAAGGCTGTTTTCTGCCGTGGATAAAACAAACAATTACAATTTTATCTATCCCCAGCATGTAATTAAACCCGCTCTTATTGGACTGACTGGGGCATGGATTTCAGGTGGAGTGGAATGGAACATCCCCCACCACCACCGTGCAAGTACTTTTTCGCCTGTACAGTACAGTGTTGAAGAAGCACCGGACGGAAGTAAAACCATCTGGGTCGGCGAACTCGAAATAAGGCACCGGATGAGGTGGGCCGTTGGGTATACACTCCGCCCCGGAAGCTCGGTCGTGGAGTGCAACGTTCGTATACTGAACCGTACACCCGTGGAAAATACCATGTTGTGTTTTGCAAATATCGCCGTTTCAATCAACGAAAACTACCAGGTCATTTTCCCGCCCAGCACACAGTGGGCAACCGGCCACAGCAAAAGAAGCTTTTATTCATGGCCTTTTTTCGACGGCTCCGACAAAAGCTGGTATAAAAACAATCCAAACTCGGCTTCATGGTTTGCCGTCAATTACAAAGATGATTTTGTCGCCGGGTATGACCATGGGAAAAATGCAGGGATTATGAGCGTTGCCAACCATAACATTGTGGCCGGAAAAAAATTCTTTACATGGGGCGTCGGGAATATGTGGGACAATATCCTGACCGATGACGACGGCCCATACCTCGAAATCATGGTTGGGGCATATTCCGATAACCAGCCCGATTATTCATGGCTGCAGCCCAACGAGGAACGTTCTTTCGTTATTTCCCTCTTCCCTTTCAAAGGTATCGACGGGGTAAAAAATTCCAACCTCGATGCAGCGGTAAACCTCGAAGTAAAAAACAACAACATCGTTTATGGTTTTTATACAACGAAAGCCTATCAAAATGCCACGGTAACCCTAAAAGCGGGAGATAAAACCTTATCTGAAGAACAAATATCAATTGACCCGGGAAAACCATACAACAACCAGGTACCAATGCCCACAGCAACAAACGAAAACCAGCTCCGCGCTTCCATCTCTGTCAACGGAAACGAACTCGTGGCATACTCACCTGTGGTCGAACAACCTGCTCCGGAACCCGTCCCCTATGTGGAACCAAAATCTCCCGAAGAAATTCAGAACAACGAGGAATTGTTCCTTGCAGGACAGCGCATATACCAGTTCCATAACCCCTCTCTCGACGCCGACCCATACTGGGAAGAAGTGCTGAACAGGGACCCGGGCGATGTGTCGGCAAATAATGGAATGGGAATCCTGGACCTGAAAAAAGCCAGGTACCCCGAAGCCGAAAAATATTTCAGGAAAGCTATCGAACGGCTTACCGCACAATATACAACGCCTAAAAATGTTGAACCCATATATTACCTGGGGATGGCGCTAAAAGCACAAGGGCGACTGGACGAAGCGTTTACCGAACTTTACAAAGCCACATGGAAACAGGAATGGAAAGCGCCGGCCTATTATTCCCTGGCAGAAATTGCCTCCTCGCAAGGAAAATACAAAACAGCGCTCGGACTTGTCAACAGCGCAATTGATGCCAATGCATACAATGTGCGTGCATATGTGCTGAAAGCGGCTTTATTACGCCACATGGGACAGAAAGAAAAAGCCATGGAAGTGATTGCACTGGCAAAAGAAAAATGCGATCCCCTCGATGCCCAGCTTATGGCCGAACAATGGCTGGCCTCAAAAGAAAATCGTATCTCTAAAATATTATTTAACACCCTTGAACAACATCCTGCCAATGCAGAGGAAATTGCTGCGGGATACTATAACTGCGGACTTTGGGACGACGGCGAATCCGTATTGTCTGCCCTGGTTGAGCAAACACGCTATAAACCCGGTATTTCCCCCATGGTGTATTACTATTTGGGGTATTTTGCCGAAAAACAGGGAAACATGCAAAAAGCCTCGGAATACAGAAAACAGGCTGCCCTTCAGCCATTGGATTATGTTTTCCCCTTCCAGCAGGAAGAAATTGATATTCTCCGCTCTGCAATCCAGGCAAACCAAAACGACCCACGGGCCCCATATTACCTGGGGAACCTCCTTTTCGACTGGCAACCCCAAGAAGCTACTTCGCTTTGGGAAAAATCTTCCCTTCTTGATCCCGGCGAACCAATCACCTGGCGGAACCTTGCCATTGCTTATTCCCACGAACCGGGCGAAGGTGCAAAAACAAAAGCCATCAACTGTCTGGAAAAGGCGGTAAGTTTACCCAATCCCTATCCCGCCCATTTTGCCGAACTCGACCAGCTGTACAAATCGGCAAAAATACCTGTCGCCAAAAGGCTTGCCCTGCTGGAAAAAAACCAAAAGGTCGTGGCTAAAAAAGACGAAGCGCTTGGCGCACTTATCAACCTTAAAATATTTGCCGGGAAAACCAATGAGTCCATTGACCTGCTGAACAGCCGTATTTTTAGTATATGGGAAGGGGGCGGTGCTTTCAATACCGGGCAGGCATGGGCAAATGCTCACCTTATACGTGGATTGGATTACTTTTCAAAAAAGAAATATTCCCTGGCCCTGGCTGATTTTGAAACCGCTCTCACCCCTCCCGAAAACCTCAGGGCTGAAGGCAGGAACCCTCGTATATGCCAAATTAAATACTGGCAGGCTTGTGCACTCGATAAACTGGGCGAAAAACAAAAAGCTGAACAATGCTGGAAGGAAGTGACAGATACCGACACCAAGGCCAGGAGCAGGTGGACTTTTGACAACAGCCGGGCGCAAAATTATTTTAAGGCGCTGGCTCAAAAAAAGCTGGATCCGAATGTCAATGTTGAAGATATTTTCAGCGAACTGGCAGAAAACCAGAAAACCTCATCTTCTAACACCGCCAACGAACTCGATTTCCAGTTTGTCCGCACCGGGCGCAACAATCCCGATTTCCAGGCATACCCGCATTATCTCTCCGGATTGGGATACCTAGGCCTGGGCGATAAAGCAAAAGCCAGGAATGAATTTGAAACCGCTCTCAAAATTTCCCCGGACTACATCGATGCTAAAATTCAACTGGGGCAATTATGAAATTTAAACCATTTGCCATGGTATATTTTAAGCATACCATGGCAAATGTTGGAATTATTTATAATCCAAATTAATCTCGGGAAAGAACATGAAAAAAATTTCTTCTTTTTTAATACTAATACTGCAAATATCATTTTGCCTGGCGCAGAATACAAAAAAAGAATATGAAGTTCCATTGGGAAATATTTATCTAAGCGATCCCTTTATTTTTGCGGACAATACAGACAATACGTATTACATGTATGGTTCCGGAGGTGCCGGGGTGGTTTACAGCCGTGCCAGCAAAGATTTAAGAAATTGGACGGAACCTTTTGTTGTTTATCGGTTCCCGGCGGATCACTGGGCAGGCGACAAAGCTCCCAGCTGGGCTGCGGAAGTGCACAAATACAAAGGAAAATATTATCTTTTCACAACATCACATAATAGCGAAGTGATTGAATCCATCCCTGATCGTTTTGACATCCCCCGTCGCGCTACTCAAATTTATGTTGCAGATTCGCCACGCGGTCCATTCAAAGCATTTACAAAAACGGCACAAACACCACATGATTGGGCATCTCTTGACGGGACGTTATGGGTGGAAGACGGTGTTCCCTACATGGTTTTTTGCCATGAATGGCTCCAAACATTCGACGGAACAATGGAGGCTGTCAGATTGCCCGACGACCTGGGAATTCCTACTGAAAATCCATTTACCTTATTTAAGGCGTCAGATGCAAAATGGTCCGGAGAAATGCTGGAACTGGGCGAAAAAACATACGGACTCGATTTAGGTGGATATGTAACCGACGGCCCTTATATTTTCAAAACCCAAACCGGAAAACTTGGAATGATTTGGTCATCCTGGGGAAAAAAACGTTATGCCCTCGGTGCCGCATATTCCAAATCGGGAAAAATTAAAGGTCCCTGGGTACAGGAAAAAGAACCTCTATTTACAGAAAATGGCGGGCATGGAATGCTATTCAAAACTTTCAATGGTAAACTGATGCTTAGTATGCACTATGTAGATCCGAACAGCAATAAGCCACGCCGGCAACCAATGTTTATTCAAGTGGATGATTCCGGCGATAAATTAGAAATCAAAAAAAATGGGCTGATCCTTAAATAGTTCTTTCCTTAAAATTATAATATCAGGTATTGATAAAAATAAAATTCGCTATGAAAAATTTCCATACAAATATATTGTGGGCACTACTTTTCGGGATGCTTTTACCGGGTTGCTCCCAAAAACCAGTAGTGCTTTCGTTCGATGAAAACAAAACCGTACCGGGAACCAAAATCTCATTAACTCAATTTAACAACGATTTTCCTACCGACTGGAGTGACTACAAGTACCTTGTTCTCGATATGAAATGCTCTACTTCCCAACGGGTGTATGTCGGGTTGACTACAGCAACAGGATATAATGAATTACGCATTATTTTTTATGGCATCGGAGGAAGGATACGTACCGCAATTCCTTTGGAATATTTTAGTGAGCCTGCCGCCGGAGCACACGATCTTGCAGCAACATATAATCATAAAAGACCGCTTTCGTACATCAACCTTGATCGTGGGACACGACGTCCTTTGATTGGTGTAGATTCAATAGGGTTTCGCATGCATTGTCCTGTTGGAGGGGATCAAACCATCACTCTCAACAACATCTATCTGGCTGTTGACGATCCGGGAGATGCATATCTGGAAGATACTCCCGTGGTCGATGAATTTGGACAATGGAACCTGGGAGATTTTGAAGACAAAGCTCACTCACTCGATGAGCTAAAAGCCGATTGGGCAAAAGAAGATAAAGAAATTGAGACTATGAAAGCCCAAGCTCCAAAATTCTCTGAATATGGAGGAAGCCTGAAGTATAAAGCGGATGCAACAGGCTTTTTCCGCGTGCAAAAAATAGAAGACAAATGGTGGTTTGTAGATCCGGAAGGCCACCTCTTTCTTTCTCTCGGGGCTAACGGCATAAGTCCCAATACCAGCTCAAATTATATTCCTCCCAAAGGAGCCTATTCATTAACTCCTCCGGAGAATTTTGATCCGGCCCCCCTGAACATCCGCTCCCGTGAACAAAACCGGGAAGGCTCAACAAAAATTGACTCCCTCACACTTGTTGGCTACTGGAATCTGTTCCGCCGCTATGGGGAAAAAAATATGATAGAAAAAGCTATGGAAAAAAATGCCGACCGGATGACCCTTTGGGGAATGAATACAGTAGGCGGCTGGGGAAGCACAGGCAAATATCGAAAACCTTACATGACATATGTTAGGGGTGGACAAACAAGCAATATTTTTGGCCTGGTAGATATTTATGTTCCGGCCTTTAAGGAAAGTATTGACCAAGCCATTAAGAATTCGGTTGAAAATACAGTTAACGATGATATGCTTATCGGTTATTTTATTGGGAACGAACCAGCATTCTGCAATCAGGAAAACCGTCTTGCCGAACTCATTATGGAAGCAGATGACAGCGTACCAATGAAACAGGCTTATCTTAACTTTATTGAAGAGCACGGTAAATCCACTGAATCGAATAAGGCATTTGCCTATAAAACATTCCGGGAATATGTTAAAATTATTTGTGAAACAACTAAAAAGTATGATCCCAACCACCTGATACTGGGCATCCGGTTTGGACGTGGCGTACCAACAACAGAAGTTTTAACCATCTCAAAAGACTATTTTGATGTTTACAGCTTCAATAATTACGGTATGAATCCAATGATTGAGAATAATGTAAACTATGGAACAATGACCGCTTCTGAAATGCCCGAAAATGCCGAAAGAAATATTTTTGACGAGGTCTACAAAATAACCGGTCTCCCAATGATTATCGGCGAATATCATTTTGGCACCACCGACAGGGCATTGGGAGAATCGCTTGTAAGAGTCAACTCACAGGAAGAACGTGGTATTGCCTATCGTAATTACAGCGAAGCAGCATTTTCACATCCTGCGCTAATCGGACTTTCGTGGTTTCAATGGAACGATCAGGAAATGTTTGGCCGACGCGACGGGGAAAACTACAACATCGGACTTGTTGATATTACCGATCGCCCATATCCACACATGGTAGATGCAATAAAAACAGTTTCTGATAACTGTTATGAAATTCACAGGGGAGAAAAAAAACCTTTCTTTCAACAACTTTACCGCTACGGTGGAGAGTTTCCTGATATTTGGGAATAAATATCTTTCTACGATTCTAAAATATTGTCTATTATGAAAATAAAACAATTCTTCATACTGGTTCTCCTGCTAACTGCATTATCAGTAAGCAGCCAGTCAAAAAACTATTTTATTTCACCCTCGGGCGATGACGGGAAATCAGGGCTTTCAATTAAAGAAGCATGGAAATCTCTGGATAAAGTTAACCAGGCAGTATTTCAACCTGGCGACAAAATTCTTTTTGAGGCCGGCGGCATCTGGTATGGACAGTTAAAGCCCCAGGGGTCAGGCAGCAAAGGTGAGTCAATTGTGTTAAGCAGCTATGGTGATGGTTCAATGCCAATAATAAATATAGGTAGTGCTGAGGGTGCGGCAATACGGCTTACAAACCAGTCGTGGTGGGAAATCAGCAATATGGAGATAACCAGTGGTGCCCAGCCCGAAACAGGTATTGGCAGACAGGGAATAGTAGCTAAAGTACAAAGTGGAACCTATGTTCAGCATATTGTTGTAAAGAACTGTTTCATCCATGATATATGGGGGCAACTTGGTGGAAAAACCGAATATACCGGTTACAACAGCTGTGCAATTATGATAGCAAAACCACGAAGAGACACGACATGTTCTTTAAACGATGTACAAATTGAAAATAACCGCATTGAACGTTTTGACAAAGTAGGCATCATTGTCGATGGCGGAAAAGAAAATATTATTGTACGAAATAACCAGATGGATAACCTTGGTGGAGATGGAATTATTATTGGAGGCAGTTACAGAGGCATGATCGAATATAATATTGCCAGGCGTACCTGCATGCGCTCAGGAAACCTCGATCTGCCCGGAGATGATAACTGGTGGCCTCATACGGCTGCCATTTGGATTCACGACTGTGAAGAAACTGTTATGCAGTTTAACGAAGTTTATGATACGGGGCGGGAAACAAAAAACGGTGACGGTGAAGCTTATGATTTTGATTTTAACTGTAAAAGATGCATCTGCCAGTTTAATTACAGTAAAAACAATCACGGATTGTTGCTTATAATGTACAATACCTTTGAAAACATTTGCCGTTATAACATAAGTGAAAACGATCGTACCCATCTAGTGCAGGTTCAAAGCGATCTCAGCGAAAGGAATCTGATATATAATAATGTTTTTTATGTAGATTATGGAACATCCGATTTAGATTTCTTCTGTGGCGACGACAACTCCAGAGACAGAAATAAACTGGGAGCACAATTCTTCAACAATATTTTTTATGCTACCGGACAAGGACGCTTCAGAACTGTTTATACAAGCGGCTATGCATGGGACAGAACATTTGATGAAAACATACATGGCGTAACCCCGGAGGATCCAATATTTAAAAATAACTGCTACTTCGGCCCCTGGAAAAACGGATTACCCGAAGATCCTCAAAAAATTATGGCCGACCCAATGTTTGTTGCGCCAGGTACCGGGGGCAACGGGATTGAGACACTTGAAGGTTATAAACTAAAACCCGGTTCTCCCTGTATTAATACAGGAATACCAATCCCGCTAAACAGCGAAATTGACTTTTATGGAAATCCGGTCTCCAATGGTCCAACTGATGTTGGTGTTTATGAGCAGATTGGCTCCGGAGCTTTTGGCGATCCACAAACCATAAAAATGTTAGATGAAACTTACAAAGCAAAGTCAGCGCTGGCATGGGCAAAAGCCACATTCCCCAAAAAATTGAGCATTAAAAAAGAAACCAATAACATTGTAATTTCTTTAAAAGAACCTCTTGAGGAAACCATTTCAGGTACATTGACATTTCACGGAAATGATTTAAAAATCCGGCCTGAATCTATGGACATAAACAAAACAACGGGGACTGATTTTATTTTCCGGGTAAAATCTGAAATAAAATCACCACTAACAGAAACTGTTTCTATAAAGCTGAAATGCGACAGTTTAACGGAAGAATGGGAAATACCTGTAACAGACTCAGATAATAACCCGAAATAATAATATTGGGAGAAGATATATACACGAAATCAAAATATTCAATAAAAATAAATCATGAAAAGAGTAATATTATTAGCGACTTTTCTTCTATTCTTTATCGGTTTTAATGCCCGGTCACAAAACATCCCTTATCTGCAAGAAAAAGAAGGGCACGCCACTTGTTTTGTCGTTGACGGAAAACCAATGCTACTCCTGGCTGGTGAATTACTTAATTCCACAGGTTCATATCCAACGCGTCTTGACGAAGTACTGGGCGAAATGAAAGCAGCACACTATAATACGGCTCTGGTTGCTATTTCATGGCAAATGATTGAACCATCGGAAGGACAGTTCAATTTTTCTTATGTAGATAGTTTGCTTGCTATCGCCAGAAAAAACAACATAAAAATAGGAATGCTGTGGTTTGGCGCCTGGAAGAATGGAATATCTCCTTATGCTCCTTCCTGGGTACTGGGTAACACAAAACGTTTTGAGCGTGTAAGGACACAAAACGGCGAAAATACACAAACCCTCTCTGTATTTTGCGAAGAAACAAAGAAAGCCGATGCCAAAGCTTTTACATCTTTAATGGAGTATGTAGCTGAAAATGACAAAGAACATAGTGTAATTATGGTTCAGGTTGAAAACGAGATAGGTATTCTTGGCCAAACCCGTGATTTCAGTAAAAAAGCAAATAAAGCCTTTAAAGAAAATGTACCGGAGAAATTGTTTGATTACATGGTTACTCATAAAGGGTCACTTGAAATGGAAATTGCAGAAAAATGGAAAGAAAACGGGTTGAGAACCTCAGGAACATGGACTGAAGTTTTTGGTGAAAACTCTTTAACTGACTTGTTCTTTATGGCATGGAATTATTCCAGCTATGTAAATTATGTTGCCGGAAAAGGCAAAGAGATCTATCCTTTGCCAATGTTTGTTAACTGCTGGATGAGCCCCAAACGGCCTCAACCAGTCGTTCCCGGTAAATTTCCAAGTGGTGGCCCTGTACTCCAGGTGCTTGACATTTGGAAAGCAGGAGCTCCGAATATCGACTTTCTATCGCCTGACATTTATGATGATCAAACTTTTTACATCCATCCCCAAAATTTTCACCGTCCCGACAATCCGCTTTTTATTCCTGAAATGCACATGCAGGAAGGCAGGGCAACTTATGTATTTGCCGAACATGACGCCATGGGTATATCGCCGTTTGGCCTCGATGGAAACGCTGGGAACATGGCCGGTGAATACAAATTTCTGGAAATGATGATGCCAGTAATTATAAAAAATCAGGGCACCGGAAAAATGCACGGATTTATGCGCTGGAAACCGGAAGATGAAAGTCTGGAATTCAGCTTTGATGATGATGTAACGATTGTAATTGACTTCAACAAAAGAACCTCTCCTAAATACAATCAGAATGAAGCAGAACACAGGCTGCCTCCTGCTTACGGATTAATTATTATAACGAGCGAAAATGAATTTATTGTCGGCGGATTAAATGTGTATGTCTCTGCCAAAAGTACCAATCCGAATAAAGAAGTATGGTTAAATAATGTAAGAGAAGGCTCTTTCGACGAAAACGGGAAATGGAAACAATCGGGTATTCGCAATGGAGATGAGGCAGGATTTTTAAGCTTCGACACACCTCATTACTCTATTGGCAAATATCAGGGATATTACCAGGGAGCCGTTGGCTCAACAACTATTCCTGCTGTATTTAAATTCGAAGTGATTAAATACAATAAAAAATAACATTGCCCAATAAATATGAATGGATAACAAATTCAATTTTGAAATTATACACAAAATGAAGAGACAGCGGCGGCATGGATCATTCCGCAAAAAACGAAGGTAACAACAACTCCTTCCGGCAAATGCTTTTTCTAAAGGTTTAAATACAAATTTACCCAGGGAATATCAGAAATTGGGGTTCCTGTAGTTCCAAAGCGTTGAAGAATTTTTCGTCCCCAGCGAACGATACAAAATTATTTATCAACGGATTTGAATCTTCCAAAGGAATCCCGTTTCGTTTTTAATATGCTTTGCCAATATTATATTCTCCGCCTATTTTTATTCCTTTTATAAGAAGAAATAAACAGAGTGATAACTCAGAAACCACTGCAACACTCATAACTAGCATTTCACTTGCAGAAGCAAAATCAGGAAATAAAAAATTGACGATACAATCGATTAAATAACTCACGCCAGCCGCTGCAACCAAAACACCCAACCATTTTGAAAAATGTTCTGCGTTAAAAAATAAATAGCCTAAAATAATACAGCTGACTCCAAAAAAAATGCCGCTAATAAGATATCCGTAGGAATGGGCATTTAGAAAAAGTAAAACCAACGAACCGGCTTGTTCCGAAGAAAAGGTTCTGAAATAAGCATTGTCACCCAGAATCAAAAGTGGCATGAAATAATTCAAAAGATTAATGCCAATCACCGCAGCCTGAGCTAATCTAAAAAAAGCTGCCAGCATTGACAAACCTTGATTCACAGGCTTTAAAAGCAGATAAAACAGCAGGGCAACAGTCACATCGCTTACCACCATCACCAAATCGCTAATAAAACCAACACGGAACAAAAACATATTAGCTTCAATGTTTTTTGCTGTTGCAACGGCGTTGCCCGGAATAATAATTTCCTGGCGTACAACCATTTCGCTAAACAAGCCTGTAAAAATAATTATCAAATACAGGACTCCTGCAACATGTGCATTCCTTTTCATCTTTTGAATTACTTTCATAACTTTCAACATTAATATGACTGATTAACTACTATATCCTGTTCCTTTTTTCGAAATAGAATTTTAGGCTTTCCTCCCCAAATCAGCAACCAAAAACCAAACCCTATTTCTCCAAATGCCATTGGCAAACTCAGCACCATTTCAACGGTTCTTATCCGACTTTCAAAACCGGGAAATAAAAATCCGGAGCCATGAATTCCAATGTAAGCGAGAGCGGCAAGAATCAGGGCTACTCCCCAAAAATGATGAATCGTTTTTAACTTTAAAACCTGAACACCAAGAAACAATAAATGAAATCCGAAAATTATCAATCCAAAAGACCAAATGGTTTCAAAAGATTCGATAAAGGACATGATTTGCTGAGGTGTTATTCCCTGCCCCACCTCAATGTTTCCGTTCAGAATCTTTAAAACATAAATAAGATTAACAATTGCTACGCCCAAAATAGCAGCATAAATAATGCGCAATCCGGCAATGATAAAAGCCATTTTTCTGTTCTCTTCTTTAAAAAAAGCATAGAGAGCCCAGGCTACAATAACATCGAATAAAAGAATGATGTGCCATCCCAGAACTTCTAATCCAAAAAGTAATTTCCCTGATTTAAGATTATCTACAGTTGCCATAGAATTTCCGGAAACGACGAGGTTACTGTGTATGTAACCAAAAATAAATACTGCCACAAGAGCCATAATTAGTATTGTGCTGCCAGCCACCAAAGCTGTTTTTCTACTTTTTTTCATTGGGGTTAATTTTCGGGTTCTATAATAATTACCACATTTCCCTTTTTATGCCCTGAAGCAATATATCTGTGTGCTTCGGCTACTTTTTCAAGCGGGTACTGCCTGTCGATGACGGTTTTTAACCGACCTTCCTTAAAAATACCGGCCAGTTCAGCCAGAAGACTTTGTAATTCGGCATCGGAACGAAGTCCGGTAGCAGCAAATTTGGCTTTCTTTTTATTAAAAGAAGAGGTCCACATCATTTGTAAAAACAGCGAAAACCCAAGTACAGGCGATACATACATTCCTGATTCAGAAAGAATTTTCCTGCTTTTGGAATATGAACTTTTGCCAACCGTATCAAAAACAACATCATAGGTTTTGTTGCTTTGGGTGAAATCCTTCTTGGTATAGTCAATCACAACGTCGGCGCCCAAAGATTTTACGAGACCAACATTCCGTGTACTGCAAACGCCTGTTACTTCAGCTCTCATATTTTTGGCAAGTTGAACAGCGGAAGTTCCCAAACTACCTGAAGCCCCATTAATTAATACTTTTTGCCCCGCCTTAACCTTTGCAATTTCTCTGAGGAAATTCAGCGAAGTGATATGCCCGTCGCCATAAGTTGCTCCTTCTGCATAGCTCATATTTTCAGGCATCGGTAAGATCACACCGTTTTCAGGCATCGTAAAATACTCAGCGTTAGTACTGAACCCGAGTGTTGTTTCTCCAAAAACACGATCGCCTCGTTGAAACGTACTTACATTTGCACCCACAGTTTCAACAACCCCGGCAAAACCTGTTCCCGGGATTGCATGTTTTGGTTTTGTGAGGCCGGTCATCAATCTGCCCAAATAGGGTTTTCCAGTTCGCATCATACCATCGGCAGTAGTGGCGGAGGAGGCATGTACCTTTACCAACACCTCATTTCCTTTGGGTTGCGGTTTATCCACCTGCTGCAGTTTCAACACATCCGGAGCTCCGTAACCTGTAGCAACAATTGCTTTCATTTTTTCTTTCATCCGTTTAAAATTTTCAAGTTGTTATTGCTTTACTTTTCATTTGATTTTCAACGAAATCAATAAAACAAATGTACAGGAAGTGTAGCAGGTAAAAGTTCGGAAAAACAGAGCAAAGGTTCGGAATCATAATTGCGAACCAAAAAGTATGAATTTATAAAAACAGATTTTCAAGGCTTTAAAAACCTTAAAAGTCTAAAAAAATTTGTGAAATAAATTGAAAATCAGTCAATCAGTTCTGCTACCTGCCACAAATCACCGTCGCCATAATGTTCCAGTGAATTGCCGCAGTGAACAATAATAACTTCCTTGTCAGGAATAACATAAATGTTTTGTCCCAGGTTTCCCGAAGCGGCAAACTGAAAAGTGGAGTCGCAGTTGACATGTCCCCACCACTGATAATTATAATATATGTGTTTGCAGTTATTTCCATTAAACCAGGCGGGATAAATATCTCTCGGAATAGTTTTGTTTTCCTGGGTCGATTCAATAACCCAATCTTTTGAAACCACCTGTTCCCCGTTCCAATTTCCATTATTTAAAAAAAGCCGGCCAAAACGAGCATAGTCAATTGCGCGCGCAATTAAGCGGCTGGGCATATATTCAAAGCCCGATTTTTTACTGTCGATAGAAAAAAGTGCATCGTATTCCATCACCCTCGACCATAACTTTTCCTCCAAATATTTTGATACTGTTTTGTGGGTTGCGCGCTCAATAATTAAACCCAGATAACTTGTGTTATAATTACAATACTGAAACGACTTTCCGGGCTCTCTGTCAATATCAACTTTTTTCAACAGGAGTTTCCGCACATTTGGATGATAATACCCCACTGCTTCATCGTGCCAGGGAAGGTGAATATATGTGCCCGGAATATAGCCGGTGAAATATTTCAGGCCGGAGCGCATTTCCAATAAGTTTTTTATGGTAATTTTTTCAAAATCAGGATTTCGCTCTTTTAACTCCGGAATATATTTTGTCATCGGGTCGTTTATGCTCGAAATGGAGCCATCGTCCAGCGCAGCTCCTGTCAAAAACGAAATAAATGATTTTCCCATTGATTGTGAATGAAAATAGGAATCCCGTGAGAATCCGTTAAAGTATTTTTCGTAAAGAATGGTGTCTTTCCTGATAAATATTAATGCTGTGGTCTGCGATTTTTCAGCCCATTCGCCGAATGTTTCAAATCCTGAACGTTTCACTCTATCCTGAAGTAACGCCTCTACATATTCTTCTTTAGGCGCCTTTGCAAATTGAAAAGCACTATCAGAACCTTTAATTGTCCGGTTTTCAAATTTTTGATAGTCATAAACATCCGGGATATTCATCGTTATCAGGCGATAAACATACATTGGCGAATATTTAATTGACAGACCAACAAGCAACAATATAATTAATGCAATCGGTGTCAGCAGAACTATTTTCAATGCTTTTCTCATCATTTCTTTTGTCATGTTTAATTTCTTCTTTCTATTTGATTTTCACCAAAACAATGAAACAAAAGTAAGAACAACCAGAGCTTTAGAAGTTCGCAAAAACAACACAAGTGTTCGGAGTTATAATCCTGAACCTAAAGGTTCTGATTTTGCCTGAGAAACTCTTTGGGTGTCATTCCTACTTCTTTTTTGAAATAAGTATTAAAGACAGTTTTAGAATTAAAACCACTTTCGTAGGCCAGGCCTATTAATGAAATATGACTGTTTCCAGGATCCAAAGCCAGCTTTTTAAAATATTCAATCCGGTAAAAATTAATAAACTCATTAAAGTTTCTGCCCATCCGTTCGTTCAGGAGCCAGGATAATTTATTGGGGTGAATTTCTACCTGCCCGGCAAGAGTACGAAGCGAAAGGTTAGGAACCAGAAATGGCTCTTCTTCTGTTATAAAACGGATCAGATTTTCCTCATAAGCATCTGCTGTTTCCGAATCCAAAAGCGGTAATTTTTCCTGTGCAGGTTTTCCCGTCTCTCCCGGTTGCCAGTAAAGTTTCTTTTTATATATTTCGTAACGCGAATCAACTTTTAACCTGTTGGCCAGCGGGTCGGTGTAGCCCAGCAACAAAACAGATGACTTCAGGACAATTGCTTTGTCAACCCAGGCAAATGCATTATCAAATTCCCCTTTGTTTGCATACGCAAGGTAAAGATATGAATGAGCCTGAAAAGCGTGAGGATTTTGTGCTTCTTTATAAACCTCATCAAAAAATTTGACTGCATTAACTTCATCGCCTTTTAATATGTAGGCGATACAGAGCGTTCCCAAACGTTCGTTGCGAACAACAATTTCTTTCGGCATCTTCTCCAGAAAATCAATCACCTCATCATAACGCCCCATTTTTATCAGGCAGTAGCTGCGCACAATATACGCCGGAATATTGTAGGGATTTTTCTCCAGGCACTCGTTATACAACTCAATAGCTCCCGGGTAATTTTCAGAACGGTAGTGATAATAAGCACGATAAAACAATGTTTCCTGCGATAACGGATCAATTTCGTGGGCAATTTCCAGATGCCGTTTGCCCTTGTCTTTTTCGCCGGAAATAAGATAAAGCAGAGACATAAATTGATGTGCTTCCGGATAATTTGCTTTTAGTCCAATCGACTTCAGCGTATGTTTTGCAGCCTCTCCGAAATTGGCATCATAAAAAAAAGAAACATTGGCCAGCAAATAATGTACTCCCGCATTTTCAGGATTCAAAGCATATGCTTTGTCTGTATAATCCCGCGATTTTTGCCAGGCTTCTTCACGGGGCATCAGTTCGGTTACAGCAAAAAAGCTATAAGCATCTGCTAAACCAACATAAGAATCTGTGTGGTTTGCATCAAGAGCAATCGCTTTTTCATAAAATTCAATTGCTTTGCGGGCATCAACAGGATTCCATTTGTTGAAATGGTACCGGCCTTTTAAAAAATATTCATAGGCATCAATACTAGCAGTTTTCTTTTTTACCAGGTGATCCTGAATTTCAAAATGCCCGTATTGTTCCCGTAATTTGTCGGCGATAAGTAGACTTATCTCATCCTGTATTTCAAAAATATTATCCAGGTTTCTATCCCAGGTTTCCGACCAAAAATGAAAATCTTCGGCGGCATGAATCAGCTGTGCTGTAATCCGAATTGTATTCATTGCCACGCGCACGCTTCCTTCCAGAATGGTAGCCACATTTAATTCCTCCGCAATTTGCCTGACAGGAATATTTTTATCTTTAAAATAAAAGGAAGACGTTCTGGAGGTAACTTTCAGGCTTTTGATGCCAGCCAATGCATTAATAATTTCTTCGGTAATTCCATCGCTAAAGTACTCGATATCTTCACTGGCGCTCATGTTCACAAATGGAAGTACGGCAATTGTTTTTTCTGTCGGTTTTAATTTTTCCATTTGGTTTACTGCTTGGAACAAATGTACCCCTTCTTAAAAATGTTTTCAACATAACTTATTCGTTAAAAATCAAAAGGCACAATTTGTATTTGGCATAACTTTGATTCAGATGTATGAATTCTAAACATACGTGCGAGAAAAAAGTTTATTCAAATAACGATTCAATTACTTATCTAAATTTGATTCCCCATTAAGTACATGCGCCACAACCCATCTAAACATAGGTATAATTTACTATAATCTGCCCTCATGTAAAGTAAAAGTTCCTTACTTAAAAATCAATTTCCCCGGAATTTTTGCCTCTGCTATGGGGAGAAGACGTGAATCTTCCAAAGCAGCTGTACGATGCCCGATACCTCTTAAGTACTCTTTATGCGATTCAAAATTTAAAAATTGCTCCACGCTACTTTGCCTAACCAGCATTGCAACGTCCCAGTATTCATCCTCCGGGCCAATTAAATAGCTTCCAGCCTCGCCTAAAAATAGTATCTCTCCGCCTGATTCTTCCAGAAACGGCAATGTATGGTCGATGTATTTCTGATAAGCTTCTCTGCCGCAAATTGGTTCCTCTGGTTTTAATTCGGGGGAGGCAGAATAATCGGCAACCTCGCGAAAGCGCAGCAGGTTAAGCATAACCACTTTTCCCTCGATTCCTCTCATGATAAAATCCCTGCCAGCCTTTTGAGTTGGGGATAAATATTTTTTGCTCATTTTTTCCATCCTTTTATTAAGAAATATTTCTCTGATTTCGTTCATTTATGTCCTCCCGATAAAACCATTTGTTTCTGCATTAATATATTAATATCCCGCTCTCTCTTGTAAACGAAGTTTTGAAGCAACTATAAATTCGAGTCTTCAAATTCTTGCTCAAACGCTTTAATCTCGTTAAAAAAACCAAGAGCTTCATCCACCTGGCTTCCATTTCCTTTTAACAGCCAGTTCAACCATTTTTTATTAATATTTTTTGGCTGAAGTGCTCTGAGCATCAGCAAAGACAAAACTTCCAATACTAACGTTGTTATACAAAAAGAGAGAATTATGTTATAACCACCGAGCGCCACTAAATCAACATCAAACAAAACTTTAAAGAAAAACAGTCCGACAAAAGAGCCAAACGGAAGAAGCCAGGCTACAATTTTAAAATTGTAAACTATTGATACCTTGATTCTGGAAATATCTTTTTGAAGTTGTAAAATTGGCGCGTTGTAATCAAGCGAGAGAATTTGTTTTATCTGCCTGACTGAAGCAACCACAAGCATTACTGAAAAGACTGAGATTATAACTCCGGAAAATGCAAAATACCATACTTCGCGGTTTACAAACGCAAAATTTAACCCATAGCTCGCCATAATGATATAGAGAATTAATGTGCTTACGGGTAAAAAAAGCATACTTCTCAACGACGATTTTGCCTTATCCAGTTTTACTTCTCTTAATAAAGTTTCATTTAATTTCCTTGTATTCATCAGTAATGTTTCGTTCTGTTTCCAGATTTCCTGTATGTTTAAATTTTCCATTTTTATTGTTGTTTAAATTTTTTCCTTAACTGTTCTTTTATTCTAGCTATTTTTGTACCTACGTTGCTAACAGAAATCCCCATGGCTTCCGAAATTTCCGCATGACTGTTTTCATCGAGGTACATAATTAGAATTGCCTTGTTTAGAGGATCGAACTCCTCAATGAAATCTCGTAAGAGTTTGATATTTTCGTCGGTTTCATTCTCATCAGCTTCATCAATTCGAACCAGTTTATCCGGCATTGGCATAAAATACTTTTTCCGGGTTTTAACCTTCCGGTAGTGAGTTATCGAAACATTAAATGCTATTTTATACATCCATGTTGTCACTTTTACATTATGGTCGAATTTTATATATCCTTTAATAATTTGAAAAATAATTTCCTGTATTAAGTCCTCCTGCTCATGAACTTCAGAACAATAGCTATTTACAACTTTATAAATCAATTTCTCATGCTTTTCAATCAGACGAGCTATTTCGATATTCTTACCGCCTCTTTCATTCCTCATTGCCAGCTTTCTTTTAAAAATCTCTGTGAAATAATTTTTCACTTAAGATGATATCATGTTCTGCTTTTTTCATCTTGTTCTTTTTGAATTTTGTTATTCCATTTATCGTTTGTGGTTATTAAAAATCACAAGTCAGAATTTTTTTTATAAAAGTCTGCTTGCACTGCCGAGAACAACATTTTAAAATATTCAAGAATTTAAATTCAACAACATCCAATTATTAAGATAGGACTACAAAACAAATGTAAGCCAAATCAGGAGTCTAAACGTTCGGAAAAATAAGGGAAGTGTACGGAATTATAATAACGAACTCCAAGGGCTAAAGTCAAAATTCCGGAAACAGGGTATTAAAAACCCGTCCTAAAAGGACTCCGTAAACATCTCCATAAAATGAACAAAACATATTCAATGTCAGTTACATAAAATAAATTCGCACACACAATGGAAAAAATTACTAAAGCAGATATCAAACAAGAAGTTTTTGATTTATATGATGCATATGCACATAACAGAATTAACCGCAAACAGTTTGTAGAAAGACTCTCTACTTACGCAGTTGGAGGACTAACTGTATCTTCTTTAATGGCATTTATTATGCCCGATTATCAAGACAAAATTCAGATAACGGCTGATGATGCGAGACTAAAAACTGAATTTATTGAGTACAACTCTCCAAACGGAGGAGGAAAGATCAAGGCCCAACTCTCCCGACCGGTCGATAACAACAAAAAACTACCCGGAGTTGTCGTTGTTCATGAAAACAGAGGTTTAAACCCGTACATTGCCGATGTTGGGCGTCGCATGGCACTGGAAGGTTTTATTTCTGTGGCGCCTGATGCATTAACTCCCCTCGGTGGCTATCCGGGAAATGACGACGATGGAAGAGCTTTACAAAGTAAACGCGACAGGAATGAGATGCTTGAGGATTTTATTGCCGCCTTCAACTATTTAAAAACACACCCAGAATGCAATGGAAATATTGGCGTTGTAGGATTCTGTTTTGGCGGCTGGATCTCAAATATGATGGCCGTTCGAATTCCGGATTTAAAAGCATCAGTGCCTTTTTACGGCGGTCAGCCAGCTGAAGAGGATGTGCCTAAAATACAGGCTTCTTTATTGTTACAATACGCCGGACTCGATGAACGTGTAAATTCAGGCTGGCCCGCCTATGAAGCTGCACTCAAAAAAAATAACAAGGAATACCAGGCATACATTTACCCGGATGTCAATCACGGCTTTCACAATGACACAACACCAAGATATGATGAAAAGGCAGCAGAACTGGCCTGGAAACGAACCATCAGCTTCTTTAATAAAGAACTAAAATAAAATTAGCCACGCTAACATCCATAATTTTCAACCACAAACTTTTACAATCATTCTCTGTGGCTTATTTTGTGCTTCTTTTTTATTTTCAGAACCATAAAAAAATGACTTTAAGCATCTATTAAAAAACTATGTTCAGAACATGAAAAAATTACTGATTGCAAATTAAGCATTCTTTACCTCCAATTTCAGCATTCAACATTGTAAATTGAATACCGCCTGCTCTTAATTTTACATTTTGGGAAACGTTGACGATTTTCGGGATCATCAGAAACGTTTATACAAAAAAATTAAGATAACAAAAATGGGAGCAGGCAGAATAGAATTATTTTCATTTAAAGGTGCAAAAACAGGTTATTTGGATCCCAAAGACGACAAATTTAAATTAGTAGGCTGCCCGAGAAAAGGCATTAATTGCATCCATATCCTCCCGGAAATCAACCGCTTATATTCTGAATCAGAACTAGCCCGAATAAATAAAGAATACCAAAAATCAGTTGAATTACTGCAAAAAGCCTATTACAAAACCCTTGAACTAAAAGAACCAACCTGTTCTAATTGTGTTGTCCTTTTTCAGTCAACAATGAATGAAACTTTGGAAACCATGCAAAAAGAACTACAGGACATATCTTTTGGTATTTTTCGCAAAAAGCGGCATCAGTCAACCTATTCAGGATTGAGTAAATTTCTAAAAAAGATGAACTTCTTTAAAGTAGAAGATAACAACCTTTTAACAAAAAAAATTAGCGGATAATACTTATTCCGTTTTTAACAACCCCTCTTGCCCCAACGAATTTTTAATTCGGTTATGCCAATCTTTAAAATTACTCTCGATTTCACTTGTTATTTTACTAAAATCTGCTGATTCTTTTATATTATCAAACAGGGGTTCAATAGGTAAAAACAAAACGGTCCAATAAAAATAACCGGTTTCATTCGAAAATAAATTCAGATGTTCAACTGCCTTTTCTTTCTCTCCTTTATATGAATAATACAATGCCAAACCGGAGTGTCTATATTGTGAATGATCATTTTCTGCATAATCCCGAAATTCTTCCAACAACTTTTTCCCTTCTTCGGAATTCCCCATTTTCAAATACACAAATCCAACTTTGGCATTTTCAGAACCATAAATATTTAAATGATATGTATTTCTAATATTAACAAACCGTTTGTAATATTTATAAGCATTATCATAATCCCTCAAATAATAATAAATCTTCCCCACTTCCTGCATAATATCCAGCCGGGTGGTGTCTTTTCCAAAAACTTCCAGTAATAAATCCTTTGTTTGCCTGAGATCCTTACTTTTGGCAAATAAAATATATGCTTTTGTGTATTGAGAATACAAATTATCAGGTTTATAAACGAGTGATTTATCAATGTATTTCTCTGCTTGTTCCTGAAATCCAGCCTGAATAAATGCATTTGCAATGTGCAGATAATTAAAACTTGCAATCGTGGAATCGTAAGAAGAAATATCGATTCTTAACCCGCGCAAAGCATACTCCAGATATTTTTCGGTATTTGGAATATGGTTGGCATATAAATCTAAAAGGTAAGCAAAAACCAGATCGGAATTGGGGTTGTATTCCAGCGCTTTTTCCAGGTATGGAACAGCAAGTTCATACTCTCTGCTAAGCATATAAAACAAAGCTTTGGCAATTAAACTTTGAGGTAACTTCGAATCAAAAAACATAGCTCGATCTGAGAAATAATTTACAGAATCGGAATATTGTTTGACAGGCTGATTTTCATCTATTGTATAATATGCTATTGCAATGGCAGCATAAGCACGGGCAAATTCAGGATCCATCTCAATGGCTTTCCGTAAATAGGGTATAGATTGTTTTGCATTTTCAGGCAGCCCTTTGTTTAGTAAATCAATTCCTTTCAGAAAAATATCGTAAGCCTGCATGTTACCCGTTGGAATTTTGTCAATACTTTTCTTTACTTCAGGAGAAATTATAACCTGAATTTTCGCTGCAATATTTTTGGCAACTTCACTTTGCAAGGAAAAAATGTCGCGAGACTCACGGTTATATTGTTCAGCCCACAATTGCTTGTCATTTTTTGCATCAATTAGTTGAATATTCAACAATATCTGATCTCCGATTTTTTGCCCGCTTCCTTCAACCAAATAATTTACATCCAGCTCCGAAGCAATTTCGGGAGATGTCTTCCGGCTATCTCTGTATTTCTCCACAGAAGTGCGGCTAATGACACGCAAATCCTGGATTTTCTGAAGATTATTCAATGTAGATTCCATTAATCCATTTACAAAATACATATTGACAGAATCACTGCTGTCATTTTTAAACGGTAAAACAGCTATCGATTTCTCCGATTTATACTCACTAGTAATCAATGGCTTTATAAACACAAACAGAAAAACACCCAACAAAACAACAAGAACAAACACGCCAATAACTATAAGAGAAGACCTTTCTTGGGTTCCCGATTTATTTTTTTTATCCTCATTTTCTTTTGCAATTTCTCTTTCCCCCGTTTTACCAGGCGGATAACCGTAATATTCGCGAAAACATTTGATGAAATAAGAAGTACTTCCAAAACCAACTCTGTACGAAACTTGTGAAACCGTGTAAATTCCCTCATCCATCATCTCGCGGGCATGTTCCAAACGTACATTTCGGATAAACTGGCTTACCGACAAGTTCGTTAACTTTTTAACCCTGCGGAGCAAATTTGACCGACTCATTCCAACTTCATCGGCCAGCTCTGAAACGCCAAACTGTTCTTTGGAAATATTCTCCTCAATTATTTCAGTAATTCTTTGAAGAAAATTTTTGTCTATGGAACGGATTTCCGGCACCTATTTTTTGGAATTTACAGGCAAGATACAAATAATTAAAAAAACCAAATTCCAAAGATCAGAATCCGGATTTAATGAAATTTCGATTTATAAACTGACGCGACCTCTATTTAATTCCTGACACTTATATTTTGTAATTAAAACTTGTTTTGCGTCATAATTTATACGTATGTACCATATTTTATATGCATAACCAAAACTTCATATTATTTGGTTTTTAAATGATTAACTCCGCTTCACGATTAATCAGACTTTTACCTCAATAAAATTTGGTAAAAACTAAAAACAATTCCACAATGAAAACACGAGTTTATTTTCTTGATAATCTGAGAACTTTTCTAATCTTACTGGTAATTATATTACATGCGGGAATGACTTACGAACAAGGATTTGATTCATTCTGGATAGTAAGCGACCCGGCAAAATGGAACTCAATTGCATTGGTACGATTATACCTCGATATTTTTGTAATGTTTAATCTGTTCTTTATTTCCGGCTATTTTATTCCAGCCTCAATAAAAAACAAAAACACAACCGAATTCATAATATCAAAATTCAAAAGAATAATGATTCCCTGGCTTGTTGCTGTTTTTACGTTAATACCTGTCTATAAAGCTATATTTCTTTTTTCCCGTGGATTACCACAAGAAGAATGGTTTTCTTATTTCCATATTTTTGAGAGAAGCGGGACCGACCTTGCTTTTTTTGCCAACAACCCAACCCAAAACTGGTTATGGTTTCTTCCTGTTCTTTTTATATTCCAGCTTACCTACCTTTTTTTAGCAAAAACCAATATTCTGAAAATTAAAATTTCACTGACAACTGCAATTGTTTTAACTTTTGTTGCGGGTGTAATTTACAGCATGTTAATTTCCGAAACCGGACTAAAAGGCTGGACGCACTCTGCTTTGCTCGACTTCCAAAATGAACGGTTTCTACTCTATTTTATGTCGTTCCTTTTGGGATCGCTTTGTAACAAGCTCGATGTTTTTAAAGCAGAAAAACCAAACTACAAAATATACATTATCTCTAATGTTACATTAACTATTTCGTTGGGAATATTTACTGTTTTTGCCATAAATTTGTTTTACAATTTAATTGAGCCCGGCAGAAATTATTTTTTTATTTCCGATTTTGCCGACAGACTGGTTTATTATTCAACGGCTATTCTTGCCATGTTGAGCTTTCTCCAAATTTCCGTTCATATTTTCCGGTTTAACCTGAACAAAACCAATCCTGTTTTGAGCGAACTCAGCAAAAATTCATATTCTGTGTACATTATCCACATGGTTATTTTAGGCGTGCTTGCTTTAGCTATGATTCACCTCCCGATCCCGGGCGGAATAAAATACGTACTCTTGTTTGTTTTTACATTTATACTATCAAATATGATTATTTATTCATGGAAAAAAAGTAAAGAACAAACCATAAATGCAGAAACAATAGTTACTCTTTTGATTCTAATTTTTATAAGCAATACAGCATTTCAGAAAGATAACAGGAAGAAACAACAGACTCTGGTTCGGCAACCCGCCGTAAATCATCCTCAAATGAGTTTGCATGCTGCTGTAATTACCGGGAATATGGAAATGGTAAAATACCATATCAAAGCCGGCTCAAGCCTGAATGAAAAAGAGGCTTCCGGTGGTTCAAGTCCGTTGATAGTTGCAGCCGTTTTTGGAAAAACAGAAGCAGCGCTGGCATTAATTGAGGCCGGAGCCAATATAAACCAAACCAACAACGACGGGTCAACCGCACTTCATTCGGCAGCTTTTTTTTGCAGAATGGAAATCGTACAAGCGCTACTTGAACACAATATTGACAAAAGCATAAAAAACAATGCAGCTTCTACTGCAGCCGAATCAGTTACCGCTCCGTTTGACCAAGTAAAAGGTATTTACGACTATTTCTCAAAAGTGTATGAACCTCTGGGACTTACACTAGATTATGAAAGAATAAGAACAACCCGCCCGGTAATTGCCAAAATGCTGGAATAAAAACCGGGCTCAATTCAAATTACGCTAACAACCCACTCACAAACAAAATATTACTACTTTATTTATTTTAAGCTCAGATACCTCTTTATTCAAATTTTTACTACTTTATCAAAAAATACAATTTCAACTCCGGGAAAATGGATAAACCCAAAATTCCACCTCAAAAGGTTCTTTCAATTGGCCTCGTTCCCATTGCTGGTTTTGTCTTTTTTCCATTACTATTTTGTTTTGCCTGCTCCCTGAAAATAATTTTCAAAGTAACCTTTTCAAACTTCAAAATTATTTAAGAGGCAACAATAAAAATGTAATGTATTTGGACACAAACGGAAACAGGTTCGAGCCAGGCAAAACAATTGATTTGATAAAAACGCTTTACTTAAATCCTGATTTTCTATCACAGATCCAGGCAAAACTACACCTAGCTATTTTAATTCAGATCTACCGGGAGAGTACATTGTATAAAGTATTAGCAAATACCTGAATTCCTGCTTACAAAATAAAAAAGCACATAGTAAAAAGACAAAAAGATAGTAAAATATTAATCTGCGTTGTATTTTAAAAAAATTATTACTTATTTAGCTGAACAATAAAATCGGAGTGATGAGTTTAAATAAACAAAAAACCCATAATACCTCTTTAAACCATAATAGTAATAAAATTGAATTAGTAAGTTGTCCGAGAAATGGTGTAAAATGCAAAAACCATCTTGCAGCAATAAACGAAGACTACTCAGAATCTAGCATTTATCATCAAAACAGAGAATATCAAAAATCAATTGAAGCGTTAAATAATGCCTTCACAAAAACTTTTGAGTTAAAAGAAGGTACGTGTACAAAATGTGCGAATATGTTTCGCTCCACCATTATTCAATCGCTGGAAGATATTCACCTTGAATTACACAGTATGTCAAAAGGTTTGTTTAAAACAAAACGGTATCAATCCAGCTATATATTGGCAGGAAATGTTTTGAATAATCTAAAGAGCACCAACATAAAAACAAATTAACTCAAAGCCAAACATTTATTTATTTACATAATCTAGCTTACTACACTTTTCTAAAAGTCAACTTAACATATATCTAAAAAATGTTTCTCCAGAAGTTATCTTAAATGCTCAAAATATATTTTTAAAGAAAAACCACAAACATTTTTATCAAATAACATTTAGTTTCAAAAGTTTATCTTATTTTTAAAATCAGACATAGGATTCATTTTGAATTCATTCCAACGAAATAAACCTTTGGGAGTATTTAATTTCCAGTTTAATTCCAAAACATGTTATTAGCAGGAAAATATGATATATTGCCAAAATAGACTTATAAAAATTTTCGCGTTCATCTTCATAATGCCCATTGCAAGTTTTAGTATAAACGGGCAAAAGGAAACCATTTTATTTAATGTTATTACTACCGACATTGGTTTATCTTCATCAAATATTCTAAATATACTGCAGGACAGAGATGGTTTTATTTGGATTGGCACCTATGATGGACTCAACAAATATGATGGTAAAAATTTTGAAATCTTCAGAAATGAAATAAATGAAGCAAACAGCTTACCCGATAACCTAATCAGAAGCCTGTATCTTGACCCGGAAGACAATCTTTTTGTTGGAACAAATTCAGGAATAAGCAAATACAATAAATCTACCGGGCAGTTTATAAATTACACAAAAGATTCTTCTTCTTGTTTATATAACATGAATTTTCAGGCTCGAAAAATAACTAGCGATAAAAATAAAATTTTATGGATAGCTACAAATTCAGGCTTATTACGTTTTGATATTCAAGGCAATAATTGTCAATTCTCCTCTTATAACCCACAAAATCAGGAAAGTTTAAGTAATGCATTTTGCAATGACGTTTTTATTGATAGTAAAAACAGGATTTGGGTTTCAACGCAAAAAGGATTGAATATTTATGACTACGAAAAAAGGAAATTCAGACGTATCATTCAAGATGTAAACGGGAAGGATTATTCGGAATTTCTATTCATGAAAACACAGGAGGATCAAAGCGGAAACATTTGGGCAAGCAGTGAAAAAGGCCTTTTCAAGATTGACGAGACTGAAAAAAATAATGAGCAGCTTATTTATTTTGCGCCGGATCCAGACGATCCAAACTCGATTTCAGCGAATCTACTCTCGGAGCTGTATGTTGACAAAAACAATGTTTTATGGATTGGAGCAGAAAACAATGGTATGTTTCAATTCAATCGCAACGAAAAAAAATTCAACAGAGTTCTTTCAGGAGGTAGCAATGTAACTGATCTCGATAAAATTTCCATAAACGCCATCTTTCAGGATAATACCGGTAATATGTGGTTCGGAACATACGGGCACGGAATTTTACTGGCATCAGAAAATAGTCACGCAATCTCTCTTTTTGAAGAAATTACTTCCGGCGAAAAATCTTACAGCGATCTTTTGGTAAACTGCTTCCTTGAGGACTCAAAAGGCAGAATCTGGATTGGAACAGATGGAAATGGCATTTTCCAATTCAACAAACAGACCCGTGAATTCACCAATTTCTCCACAAAAAATTCCGAATTAACAAACAACTACATCCTTTCGATGACAGAAGACCCAAAAGGAATAATCTGGATGGTAACCTGGGATGGAGGGTTAATTTATTTCAACCCAGAAAGAGAGCTTTTTAAAGCATTTAACAGGCAAAACAGTTCCATTCCCGATAATAAAATTTACACCATCACTTTGGGTAATAATAACGACTTCTGGTTAGGAAGCCATTACACAGGCTTAATAAACTACAACCAACAAACCAATGAGTTTACATCAATAAATGAATTAAACAACAATTTTGGCAATAACACTATTAATGTTATTGTGATTGGAGAAAAAAGCAATTTATACATCGGGACAACAAAAAGTTTAATCATTTACAACCCTAAAACAGGACTAATTAAAAGAATTTCTGATACTGATGAGGCTTTGAAAAACATAGCAAATGTTGAAATAAACGACATTGTAATAGAAAACGACACCAGTTTATGGCTTGCTACTCTGTTGGGGTTATATAATTATAATCCGGAAAAAGAAATACTCACGGGTTATACAACTGAAGACGGGCTTCCAGGGAATGTAATTACAGGGCTTGTAACCGATAAGTCAGGTTTTATATGGGTTTCCACCACCACCGGTATTTGCCGGATGGATACTCACAATTCAAAATTTACATGTTTTACAAGAGAAGATGGGATGCAAAGCAATGAATTCCGTCCCAGAAGTGTCCAAATTGACAGTGAAGGAAATTTATACTTTGGTGGAGTTAACGGATTCAACATAATTAATCCGGATAAGATTCAAAAAAACAATACTATTCCACAGATACAACTTACCGGGTTTGATATTTTTCACCATCCGGTTCGCCCAGGGGCTCCCGGCTCCCCGTTAAAACAAATTATTTCTGAAACCTCTCAGATTAAACTGAACTATAAACAAACCAACCTTACATTTCATTTTGCCGTGTTAGATTATACAAGCCCTGGCAAAAATCAATATGCCTATAAACTTCAAAATTTTGATAAAGAATGGACTTATTCAGGAAACAACGGTGTGGCGAGCTATACAAACCTCGACCCCGGAAAATATATTCTCATGCTAAAAGGAGCGAACAACGATAAAGTATGGAATGAAACCGGTACAATGCTAAACATTATCATTACGCCTCCATGGTGGAAAACCTGGTGGTTCAGAATTATTTCTGCGATGTTCCTGGTTATGTTCATTTTTGCCATTTTTTACATACGCATTTCCAATTTAACCCGCAAAAAAGCACAGCTTGAAGCAAAAGTAATGCAACGCACAAAGGAACTGGCCGAAATAAATACAACAAAAGACAAATTATTTTCCATAATAGCCCACGATCTTATAAGCCCATTTAATGTACTTACAGGTTATACCGAATTATTAATCCAGGATTTTCATTCATTCAGCGAAGAAGAGTTGATTCAGATTCTTTCAAGTTTAAACCAAACCAGTGAAAATGCTTATTTGTTACTAAAAAATCTTCTCGACTGGTCACGATCTCAAAGAGGTGCAATTGATTTTACCCCTATCTATGTTAAACCATTTGAACTGGTTTCAAATACATTGGAGGAAGTAGTTTCAATAGCAACAAAAAAAGAAATCTCAATAATTAATAATGTGTCGCTTGAAGAAGAACGTGTTTTTGTTGATGTAAATATGATAAGCCTGGTTTTAAGAAACCTGTTGATGAATGCAATTAAATTCAGCAATCCTAAAACAGAAATCCGTATTGACACGGAAAAAAATGTACCCGGTTTTGTAACCTTTAAAGTAATAGATGAGGGTATTGGCATTCGACCTGAGAAGATAAAAACCATATTTACGTTAGGAGAAAGCACTTCAACCGATGGAACAAGCGGAGAAAAAGGTACCGGCCTTGGACTGATACTAAGCAAAGATTTTATTACCAAACACAACGGAAACATTTGGATTGAGAGCGAACCAGGAAAGGGTACAACATTCTTCTTTACTGTTCCTAAAAACTGAACCTCAAACTCATCACTGTTCTTTACCGTTTAATAAGTCGCGCCCGCCGTTCAATAAATCTGTCTTTTTATTTTCGCTTTTTCCTGCCAAATTTGAATCAACCAAATTCAACGTAGTTATGAAAACAAAACTTTTCATCGTAAGTTTCTTCCTTATTTTATCTTTTTCAAATACTTTCTCGCAGGAACAAACCATTAAGTTAAAACTTCAGCAAAGGCATGAGTACATTTTTGAGAATATCGACAAGAAGTATGTAAAACAGGATAATAATTCTGAACGGCTACTTACCCGGGACACGAAAGAAATAAAGTTGGTTGTTGATACCATTGCCCCGGGGAAATCTGTTGAATTCACTTTCCAGTACTTAAAAAACACACAAGAAAAACAGGCTTGGACAAACAGAATTAGCCAAACCGACTATTTTTTCCCGAATTTTAGTCCTTCTAATGATTATAATGAAGTAACTAAAGGTATATTTTGCCGCTTTAAATTTAAATTCTCAATGAATCTCCAAACCAACGAAATAAAACTTATTAACCGGGAGGACTTACTAGATTCTTTCAAAACACGATTAATTGAGCTGGATTATAATGAAACTTCAATTACTTCCCTTTTAGAATCTATAAATAAAAAGAAATGGTTTATCGACAAAGATTTGGTTGGTTTTCTGGCATGGTTTAACAACTCGAAATTGACGAATAACAAGATAATAAATTCGGAAATCCGTGACAGACTAAAGGTGGTAGAAAAAAGCAACGAATTTGTTAACCTGGGAGATACCGAATTTGATAAAATAATTCCCGGGAAAACACGGAGAAAATATTGGGTTAACCTAGAAACCGGAATCGTTACCAATTATTCATCTATTCGTATCGATTCAATTCAAAATTCAGGAGAACGATTTTATTATGACGGAAACTGGAGGATTTTTGAAACCAACTTCAGGCTAAAATATTCCCAACCCGTACAGGAACAAAAACTTTTTGTTTCCGGGAAAATTGAAAATCCGTTGAGCAACCAAATTCACATTCGTTTTCTAGACAGCCCATTCGGTACTACCCTGAAAACACAAACAGTTATCCTGGATAAAAACGGGGCTTTTTCAATCAGCTTTGATTATTCCCACCCCGGTTTTTTATATGTTGAAAATGAAAATAATAACAAACACAATCCACCCGGAACATATATTTTTTATACTGAACCCGGAGATACTATTCATTTTGAATCAACAGGTGCTGATTTACCATGGCAAACCAAAGTTGCCGGCACAAGGCCAACAGAGCAGAAGCTGCTCCTGGAGCTGCGGGAAAAAATAAAAAAACCGGATACAGGCAGTCGGTTAACAAACATAAGCAAAGTTATTCTGGATAATGAATTTATACTGCCCGGATTCACTGTTATTGATGGTATAGTTAAACTCAATGGCGATGCAGAACCCTATTTTGCTGCAATAAAAAACACAGAAGAAATCTGTTTGCAATACAAAAATAAAATACCGGAAAAGGCCTATACTTTTATTGTAAACGAATTAAAATCATACTTTTCAGACGGGATTTTAAAATACGGCAACTTCCTTATTTTAGAAATTTATTCAAAAGGCAACACCGGGAAGAATCAAGACCTTATTTCAAAAATTGACCAAATTGATATTAACGATATTTACAACGATTACGGACTCGAATCAAGAAAATGTGTTGATTCTTATTTGACCTACCATTTCACTCAAATTTCAAAAATACAATACCAATTTTTATTAGGATCACCTGTATTTATAGACTGGGATCCCGATCTTGATTTACAGTTTTCAAGAACAATTTTAAGCGGCTCCCCTCTTTACCGAAATATTGCACAAAAACTAATGCAAATATTCGAAGATTCGGCGGCAAGAGAACCATTACTTAGCAATTTTGATTATCAGGATAATTTTGCTTTAGAAAAATTGAATTTGCTAATTCAAAAATGTAATGATCCCGAATTAGTCGAAAAAGCAAAACAAATTATTACCCAATATACAAAAATACAAACAGGGCACTACGTTCCCGATCTTGAATTTGTAAACATAGAAAATCAGAAAGTTACATTCAGAAATTACCTGAATAACAAACCAACCATATTTTATTTTTCTTCCAGTTGGACAGGAAACAGATACGAATATGATTTGATGGCAGATGGAATGCCGGAGTTAAATTTTGTGATGGTGGTTGAAGGAAGTAACTTCGAACATTGGAAAGAATATACAAACAGGGCAGAACCGGTAGCCAAACACCTTTTGTATTTTAACAACAAGAAATCGTTTACCGACATTTTTCAAAAAAATACCATTTTCCTGGTTTTTAATAAAGATGGCGAATTAATTGGAAATGAATTCAGTGCGAAAGGAGCGGCAAAACTGGCAGTTCAAAGTCTTTCAGAAAAAAAACTACTAAACAAATCACAGCTCAAAATTATAGTTATAACATTACTTATACTTCTTGCAGTACTTATTTTTAGTTTGTTTATATGGAGATGGAGGGTTCGGCAACGGTTCCGGAAAGAACAGCAACAACGGCGGTTGCGGGAGCTGGAACTCACAGCAATCCGTTCGCAAATGAACCCCCATTTTCTTTTTAACAGCTTGAATTCAGTGCAAAACCTTGTCCAGCAAAACAAAGGCAGGGAGGCTCATTTGTATTTGGCCGACTTCGCCGGATTGATTCGAAAAGTACTGCAAAACTCCGAAAAAGAAGAAGTATCGCTGGCCGAAGAACTGGAAATGACCCAACAATACCTGAATCTGGAAAAACTGCGGTTCGACTTCAATTTCTCCATTTTTGTTGATGAAAATATTGACGCAAACAACACCATGGTCCCGTCGATACTTTTGCAACCTTTTGTTGAAAATGCAGTGAACCACGGCCTCCAAAACAAAACCGGGAACCGGCAGCTAAAAGTTAGTGTGACACGAGACAATACAGAAATAAAAATTTGTATTGAAGACAATGGCATTGGAAGAGAAGCCGCAAAAAAAATAGCAAAAGTAAAAAACGGAAAGGGCTCAAAACTTATGAAAGAACGATTGGAAATACTCCGGGAAAAACAGGGAGAGAAATACTATTTAGAGATATCGGATATTACTGACAATGAGACAGGGACGCGGGTAACAATTTTTATTCCTGAAGAAAATTAAATTTTTTTAATGTAAAAAAACCAAAATTGCGTAATAAACATAATCCCGGAATAGTTTTTGTTAACTGAAAAATCAGTTGTATTTTTAATTTCTTAGTTATTAGATTTGCAACTCCTCAAAAAACTATAAACAATTAATTGCGAACCATGAAAAAGATTAAACAATCGCTAAAACACACAATGCTATTTTTTGCTTTATTTTTTTGTTCCCTTTCACTCTTATCAAACAATTATCCTCCTGTTAGTTTTGAGATTAAAGGAACTGTAATTGATTCAGCATCCGGCGATGGAATTTCGTATGTAACTATTAGTATTCAAACTGAAAAAGGTGTGATAAAAAGGCTGGCCAGCGATGCTTCGGGTAAATTTTCATTCTCGCTCGATTCCATTGGCAATTACGATGTAATTTTTTCTTCCATTGGTTATCAGTTACAGGCAAAAAAAATCACACTCGATAATTCTTCAACCAAAATTGACTTGGGGACTATTTCCCTAAACCATTCGGTAGAAGAGATTGGCGAGGTTACCGTTGCCGTACAGAAACCACTTATAAGAACTGAACCGGATAAAATTGTTTACAGTCTGGAAACTGACCCTGAGTCAAAAACCAGCAACGTTCTTGAAATGTTGCGTAAAGTTCCCCTTCTTTCAGTAGACGGCGAAGATAATATTCAAATGAAAGGATCATCTAACTTTAAAATCCTGATAAATGGCAAAAGTTCAAGCATGGTTTCTCAAAATCCGAAAGAAGTGTTACGCAGTTTGCCTGCCAGCAGCGTTAAAGATATTGAGGTAATAACCGATCCATCGTCGAAATATGAAGCGGAAGGAACCGCCGGGATTATAAATATTATCACCAATAAAAATCAAATTGAAGGATTCTTAGGTCGTGCAAGCACAAGTATCGACTCTCGTGGTGGGTATAGTGGTGGAATCTATGCAACTTCGAAAATCAATAAATTCGGTTTTTCACTGAATTACAACTACAATAAATTTAAAGAGCCTAAAAGTGAATCAGAAAGTTATCGTGAGAACTACCAAAGTACAACCAATCGATATACGGAAACTGAAGGGTACAATAAATACACAGGTACTTACAATTTTTTGATGGGAGAAGCCAGTTACGAAATCGATACTTCAAATTTGATAAGCATGTCATTCTTCGGATATTCAGGCGATTACACAAGTCCCGGATATAGTCTGAGCAACGACTATGATATCAATCGGAACCTCACAAGGCAATTTGAAAATATGATTACAAGCAAAAACGGATTTGGTTCATTATCCGGAAATATTGACTATCAGCGCACCTTCGACAAACCGGATAAAACATTTACAGTTTCCTACCGGCTAGATAATTCCCCCAGAGATACTAAATATGAAAATGAAATAAATGGTATACTCGATTATCAATCATATCGACAAAGGACCACAAATGATGCAGTTGGTCGTGAGCATACATTCCAATTGGATTATTATAACCCAATTACAAAAATTCACCAAATTGAAACAGGAGTAAAATATATTTTACGGCAAAACAAAAGTAATTCCGACATTTTCAAATTTAATGAAGACATTGATCAATGGGAACGCGATTTAACCCGGATAAACGATTTGGATTATGATCAGCATGTGATAGGAATTTACGGAGGATATGTACTAAAGCTGAAAAAAGTAAGCATAAAAAGTGGACTAAGAGCTGAAATAACCATAAACGATGGGGTATTTACATCTACAAGTGACACAACTTTTACCAATCGTATGTTCAACCTTATTCCGTATGTAACCCTTTCCAAAAATCTTAAAAACGGACAAAATCTCAAATTATCTTATACACAACGATTATCCCGTCCGGGAATCTGGTATTTAAATCCATTTTACGATGATTCCGACCCTTTAAATGTTAGTTACGGAAATCCCAAACTCGATTCAGAAATAAGGCATACATTCAATTTTACTTATGGAATGTTTACCCCCAAAATTAATTTTAACCTGAACCTGAGTTCGGCGTTTGAAAATAACTCAATTATGTCGATTACCAGGCTTCAACCCAATGGCGTAAGCGTTACTACCTACGAAAACATCGGAAAGTACCACGATTACAGTGGGTATATTTATGGAATGATTAAAGTGGGAAAAAATTTAAGTTTTAATACCAACCTTGGCGCTTATTATACCATACTGGAAAGCGATGGAGGACAAAACCTGAGAAATGAAGGATTTCGTTACCGTGGAACATTATCGATGCGTTACAATGTTTGGAAAGACGGTACTTTTTCCGTTTATGGTGGCATGTACTCCCCTTCTATTTCACTACAGGGAGAATCTTCCAATTATAACTATTCGAGTATGTCATTTTCGCAGGCATTTTTCGACAAAAAGCTGCAGGTAAATTTTTCAGTCAGTGATCCATTCAGAAAAAGAATGGAATTCTCAAGTACAATGCAAGATGATACATTCTACAGAAAAACGAAAAATTATAGCTACAACCGAACTTTCAGAGTTTATGTCTCGTACCAGATTGGACAAATGAAAGAACAGATTAAAAAAGCCAGACGTTCAATTAAAAATGATGATTTAAAAAGTGGCGGCGACACCGGACAAGGCGCGAGCACAGGCGGTGGGCAATAATTCAAAAAATGAAAATTAAATCCATAATAGTTGATGATGAAAAGAACGGTCGGGAAAATCTGGCCGGGATTCTGAACCGGTACTGCCCCGAAATAAAAATTCTGGGGCAGGCTGATTCAGCTGAATCCGGCATTTCGATCATCAGAAAGTACGACCCGGATTTAGTTTTTCTTGATATTGAGATGCCAAAGGCCAACGGATTTCAACTACTCGAATATTTTAAGGATTTTAACTTTGAAGTGATTTTTGTTACTGCTTTTGACAATTATGCCATAAAAGCTATTCGTTTTTCTGCAACCGATTACATTCTGAAACCAGTTAATATCAACGAATTAAAAACTGCGGTTGAAAGCGTTGCTGAGCGCATCAGGCAAAAGCAGGAGAACCAGCGCATGAAGGAGCTGGTTTACAATATCAGCCAACCTCAGAACCCGAGAATTGGCTTACCCACCGGCGAACGAATCGAATTTGTGGAAGTGAGTAAAATTATCCGGTGCCAGGGTGAAGGCAACTACACACACATTTATTTTGAAGGAAATAAATCTTTACTGGTAGCCAAAACACTGGTAGAGTTCGAAGATCTGTTACAGGAATATTCATTCCTGCGTGTTCACAAAACACATTTGGTTAACATGAAACATGTGGCTGCCTATCTAAAAACCGATGGAGGTGTTCTGCAATTAACCAACGGTGATACCATTTCAATTTCACGGCGAAGAAAAGAAACCGTTTTACAACAAATGAAAATGTTAAGCAAAACCAAAACTTTCCTGTAAACTTTGCTGTTTGGTGCGAACTAAATGACAATAAAAATGAATTCTACAACAACAGACACCATTGACGACAAAGGCTAAATAATAAATTTATTTTGTTGATTGCACTAAAAAATCAGCTTATTAAAAAAATTCCAGGGATACTTTCAAAAAGCAAACAAAAAGCAGGCAACGCTTAATTGCCTGCTCTTGTCATGCCGTATTTACGTCGTATTATTTATAAAAAGGTAGTATTATATATGTATAAATTATACATCCAACACAAATCCCCAGGACTAACTCAAGGGATGAAAAAAACACAAGAACTCCTGCTACAATTAATGCTGCCGAATTCAAACTCAGCGAAAATAAAATGGTTATTATCAGACTCATAATAAAACCTAAACGAGCTGCAAAAATTTTAGGTGCTTTTCCTATAGGCTTTTCCGTAAAATTCAGGGCGTTTAACAATTTTGAACTAAAATAACTTATCGGACTGTACTTTACTCCAGTAAAAGCCCTTATATAAAAATCGGCCAAAAGAAATACAAAAAACAATACCGAATTTGAAATAAAACCTACTGCAATCAACAGAATAGCAATCATCGCATTTACTCGTGTAACACGTTCATTTACTATTTCTTTTGATACCGGGCAGATTATGTTTTTCATAATTCTTAAACAATTAATTATATCATCAAATATAAGTATAAAAATATCTTTTTATCCCTAGAGTTTAAAGTACCGATGTATTCCTTACAAAAAATTAACAATCGCGTCCCCCAAAAAAGCTTTATGCAAAGAAAACAAATTATCACAAAAATATCAGTGTGACAAATTTATTAGCCCATTTACCTATATTTGACAAATTAACAAACAAGTTTAAGAAATATGACAATAAACACAAAACATTAATTTCATCATGTTTTTATTTAACAGATCGTCTTAGTTTTGTTTTTTATGCTTTTAGGCAAACAAAACTAAAACTATCTTTTACAGATACACGATTATTTGCTTAAAACTGACTAAACCATTCTTTAAAAATAAAGTCTTTCTGTTATTTACTATAAATTTCAGAATGTTAAAAACATTAGGGCTTATGAAAATATGCTCAAGGGATTAAATAAATAATTTTTCCTCGTCAGAAAAATCGAAAAACAAACATAGTTTTTATTAAAAATACGATATAATGAAGCAATTTTCTCAAATCTTAATCTGCGTTGTTTTATCCTTTTTGGGGATATTGTCAAATGCTCAAATACAAAGTTCGGATGTAAAAGAGAAGGCAGTTCCCGTTTTTAAAGACGGAGAAGCGCAAATCGTCCCCGGATTTAACGATCCTGATTACTGGATTCGCGAAGACCTTTGGGTAGAGACCGAATTTGATTCTGACGGAGATGGCAAGCCAGACCGAATGCATGTAGATGTAACACGTCCGCGCCAAACAGAAACAGAGGGACTAAAATTACCGGTTATTTATGAAAGTAGTCCTTATTTTGCCGGTACCGGTTCGCTTGACAGAAAATATTTATGGAATGTAAAACAGGAAGTTCACACAACTCCGACAAAACGGGAACATGTTCCTAAATTCGAGGCAAAAGTTAACCGCCCTATTCTGTCAAAATCGCATGTTAAAGAGTGGGTCCCCCGCGGATTTATTGTTGTTCATTCTTCTTCGCCCGGGACAGGACTTTCACAAGGCTGTCCGACAGTTGGAGGAGATAACGAATCACTGGCCCCGAAAGCTGTTATCGACTGGCTGAACGGACGGGCAAAAGGGCACACAACCCCTGACGGCAACGAAGAAGTGGTTGCATACTGGGCTACCGGAAAGGTTGGAATGATTGGAACCTCATACAACGGCACCCTTCCTTTGGCTGCAGCAACAACGGGTGTCGACGGATTGGAAGCAATTATTCCCGTAGCGCCCAATACATCCTATTACCATTACTACCGTTCCAACGGATTGGTTCGCCATCCTGGTGGCTGGCTTGGTGAAGACATCGATTATTTATACGACTGGATTCACAGTGGAAACCCGGAACATTGCGACTATTGCGACAGTGTAATTCGCGACAAAGAAATGTATGAAAATTTCGACCGTGTTTCAGGTGATTATAATGACTTTTGGGCAGGTCGCGATTACCTTAATGATTTAAAACCGTTGAAAGCCGCTGTTTTAATGGCGCACGCTTTTAACGACTGGAATGTGGTTCCTGAACACAGTTACCGGATTATTAAAGCATTAAAAGAAAAAGGCATTCCTCTTCAGATTTATTATCATCAGGGAGGACACGGCGGGGAGCCACCAATGACAATGAAAAACCGTTGGTTT
The DNA here is from genome assembly GCA_963677235.2 of uncultured Draconibacterium sp. Taxonomy (GTDB): domain Bacteria; phylum Bacteroidota; class Bacteroidia; order Bacteroidales; family Prolixibacteraceae; genus Draconibacterium. Next base: position 1,061,318 of record CAXXPP010000003.1, read on the forward strand.
ACACATTATTTGTTTGGTGTGAATAATGGAGTTGAAAACGATGCAAAAGCATGGATTGTGCGGGAAGATGATGAACGCGATAATCCTACTCCTTACGCAGATTATCCCAATCCCGAGGCAGAACCGGTTCAACTGTACTTGCAGAAAGGAGCGCCACAGACAGGTGGTCTAACATTACAACCTCAATCGGGGGAGGGTAAGGAAACACTGGTTGACAATGTTTCGTTTAGCGGATCGACACTTGCGCAGGCGGAAAACACCGAACACAGGCTTTTATATGTTACCCCGATCCTTTCGCAAGATCTTCATATTTCAGGTGAAATATCGTTTACCATTCGTTTAGCAAGCAGTAAGTCTGCAGCAAACTTATCAGTATGGCTCGTTTCCCTTCCCTGGAACGACCGCAGAAATGCAAAAATAACTGACAACATTATTACCCGTGGGTGGGCCGACCCTCAAAATTACAAATCGCTGACCGAGAGTGAACCATTAAAAAAAGGAAAGTTTTATGAAATGACATTCAATCTTCAGCCCGACGACCAAATCATTCCTGCCGGACAGCAAATTGGGTTGATGATACTTTCGAGCGACCGTGATTTTACACTCTGGCCAAAACCCGGAACAGAACTAACTGTTGATCTGGATGCTACTTCTGTAACACTTCCTGTTGTTGGGGGTGTAGACACTTTTTCAAAAGCTATTCAATAAAATTCAATAAGAAAAAAAATGATTGGAAGAATTACCGGAATATTTTTACTGTTTGCCGGATTAACAACAGGCGTTTTTGGTCAAAAAACTGACTTTACAAGACAAGATACATTACGTGGAACAATTACGCCGGAAAGAGCATGGTGGGATTTAACTTACTACCATCTAAGTGTAAAAGTAAACCCTCAAGACAGCACTTTTAGTGGTGAAAACCTTATTCAGTACCGCGTATTTGAACCCAAGCAACGCATGCAAATCGATCTACAGTTTCCAATGGAAATTACAAAAATTACTCAAAACGGTGCGGATCAAAAATTTGAAAGAGACGGAAATGCATGGTTTGTTACATTAAGTGAAAAGCAACAAAAAGGAGACGTACAGGAATTGTTGGTTGAATTTAAAGGAAAACCCAAAATTAGCAGGCGCCCTCCGTGGGATGGTGGCGTTAGCTGGAAAAGAGACGAAAAAGGACGACCTCTTATTGTTACTGCTAACCAGGGAGATGGAGCAAGTTTATGGTGGCCTTGTAAAGATCATCCATACGATGAGCCCGACAGTATGCTAATCAGCGTGACTTTCCCCGAAGACTTAATGGATGTTTCCAATGGAAAACTCCGCGAACTTAAAACCAACAACGACGGAACAAAAACAGCCGATTGGTTTGTTAACAACCCAATTAATTCATACGGAGTCAATATAAACATTGGAAACTATGTACGCTTTGGAAATACTTATAAAGGCGAAAAAGGTGATTTAGATTGCAATTTCTGGGTTTTAGATTACAATCTCGAAAAAGCCAAAAAACAATTTGAACAGGCTTACCAAATGCTTGAGGCTTTTGAACACTGGTTTGGCCCTTATGCCTTTTACGAAGACGGATATAAGTTGGTTGAGGTTCCTTACCCGGGCATGGAACATCAAAGTTCGGTAACTTATGGAAACGGGTTTACAAATGGGTATGGAGGTCGGGATCAAAGCCATACCGGATATGGAATGAAATTCGATTTTATAATTATTCACGAATCGGGACATGAATGGTTTGCCAACAACATTACAAACTGGGATGAAGCCGATATGTGGATTCATGAAAGTTTTACCGCTTATGCCGAAAACTTATTTGTTGAGTATTTTTGGGGAAAAGAAGCGGGCGCAGCTTATTGCCGCGGAACCCGGTTAAACATCAGAAACGACAGACCAATTATTGGTGTTTACGGAGTTAATTACCCGGGGTCGGGAGACATGTACTCAAAAGGAGCCAATATGTTGCATACACTCCGGCAAATAGTGGATGACGATGAAAAATGGAGACAAATCCTGAGAGGACTAAACAAAACATTTTATCATCAAACGGTTAAAGCAGAACAAATAGAAGAATATATTATTAACGAAACAGGAATAGACCTAAAACCATTTTTCAATCAATACCTGCGCGATACAAGAATTCCAACACTGGAATACGCTGTAGTTGGCAACGAGATCCGTTACCGGTGGACAAATTGCGTAGACAATTTTAATATGAAAGTGAAAGTTTACATTAACGGAGAGATGCAGTGGCTCACCCCTACCCTGCGTTGGCAAACGTTACAAATAGATAGCCCCTATAAATCATTCGAGGTTGATAAAGATTTTTATGTAGCTGTTTTTCTATCAACGAATATAAAATAGCTTCCTGCAAAGAGACTGTTTTTGATTTTGTTAAAAAGAAGATAAATTCAATATAGTCTCTTTGTTCCTGTTTTTTTAAGTATTTTATACACTGTCTGTTTTTTTACGTTTTTCTAATAAAAAGAAAATGAGCAAAGAAGAAGACCTTAATCATCTAAACAAATACAGCCATGTGTAAAAAATTATTTGCATTTATTTTTCTTTGTCTGATTTTTACAGTCGGTTTTGCCGAAGATGGTTATAATCTCTGGCTAAATTTCAAACCGCTCCCCGACGCTCATCAAAAACAAATTCAAAGTAAAATACGCAGTTTGTATTTTGCCGGCACATCCCCAACTATGAAAATTGTACGTAACGAATTTGTTCATGATTTGGGCAAAATGCTTGAAAAGCCAATCCCTCTGACAGATGAAATAAAAGAAGGAAGTTTAATTGCAGGAAAAGCTGAAAATTTATCGTTGCCGGAAAATCAAAGTATTCTTGATAAAGTAAATGATTTAAACAAAGAAGGTTTTTTTATTTCTTCAGAAACCCTTCAAGGGAAAAATGTTATTATTATTACAGGAAAAACAGACAAAGCTGTTTTATACGGAACTTACTATTTTTTGCAGCTAATTCAAACCGGTGAAAAAATAGAAAACCTAAACATTACGAACTCTCCAAAAATAAAAATCAGAATTCTTAACCACTGGGACAATCTGGACAGAAGCGTAGAACGCGGTTATGCAGGGCAATCACTATGGAACTGGGAAACACTTCCCGATAAAATCGACCCAAGATATATCGATTATGCCAGGGCTAACGCATCAATCGGAATCAACGGCTGCGCACTAAACAATGTAAATGCTAATCCATCCATGCTTCAACCTGAATATCTAAAAAAGGTAGCTGCACTGGCCGATGTTTTTCGCCCGTATGGAATAAAAATTTATTTGTCGGTAAAATTTAGTTCCCCGCAAAATATTGGAGGCTTAACAACCTCCGACCCAATAGATCCGAATGTCCAGGAATGGTGGAAAAATAAAGTCAAGGAAATTTATTCATACATTCCCGATTTTGGTGGTTTTCTGGTAAAAGCAAATTCCGAAGGCCAGCCCGGACCACAAAATTACAACAGAACGCATGCCGAAGGAGCCAATATGCTTGCTGATGCTCTGAACCCTTTTGGAGGGATTGTAATGTGGCGCGCGTTTGTGTATGACAACAACGTGCCGGAAGACCGGGCCAAACAGGCATTAAACGAATTTCAGCCACTTGATGGTGAATTTAGAAATAACATATTGATTCAGGTAAAAAACGGCCCTGTCGATTTCCAGCCGAGGGAGCCGTTTCATCCTATGTTTGGGAAAATGCCCCTCACTCCTTTGATGATGGAATTTCAAATCACTCAGGAATATTTGGGGCAGTCAACTGATCTTTGCTACCTGGCGCCACTTTATAAAGAATGCCTGAATGCAGACACTTACGCAAAAGGAAAAGGTTCGACCGTTGCCAAAGTAATCGACGGTTCTCTGGAAAACCATAAACTAACAGGCATTGCCGGCGTTGCAAATACCGGAACCGATCGCAACTGGACAGGCCATTTGTTTGGGCAAGCTAACTGGTTCGCCTTTGGGAAACTTGCCTGGAATCACAAACTCACATCAGAGAATATTGCCGAACAGTGGATAAAACTCACCTTTTCAACAAATCCGGAAGTGGTGGCAATTATCAAAAAAATAATGATGGATTCCCACGAAAATTCAGTGAATTACATGACACCACTGGGATTACATCATATTATGGGGCAGGGACATCATTTTGGTCCCGGGCCCTGGGTTAACCGCGGCCGCGCCGACTGGACATCGGTTTATTACCACCGTGCCGATAGCAACGGAATCGGATTTAACAGAACACCTTCAGGGAGTAATGCAACCAGCCAGTATTTTAAACCAGTGGCCGATAAATTTGCTAATTCGGAAACTTGCCCCGATGAATATCTGTTGTGGTTTCACCACCTGCCCTGGAATTATAAAATGCGTTCGGGGAAAACACTATGGGAAGAACTCTGTTATCATTACTATGATGGCGTAAATGGGGTAAAGAACATGCAACAAAAGTGGAATTCACTGGAAGGGAAAATCGATCAGGAAAAATTTGAACAAGTGAATAAAAAGTTGGCCGAACAGATACAGCTGGCTAAATGGTGGCAAAGTTCATGTGTCCTTTATTTTCAGCAATTTTCAAAAATGCCAATTCCCGCACGACTGGAAAAACCTAAACATCCGTTGGAATATTTTCAAAAAATGAGTCCGCAAAATTTTATGGAAGAATAGAAATATAATATAATCTGTATATGAAAAAATCCATCTTATTTATGGTATTGATTAGCTTTTACCAGTGGTCCTTTGCTCAGACCATGCTCGAAAAATATCAGAAAGCAGAAAAGTTTCTTCCCAAAAATATTTCAAAGCTAACACGAAACATAAATATCAGGATTAATCCGGTAGAAGGCACAAGCGATTTCTGGTATAAACTAGAAACCGAAAAAGGAGAAAAATACTACTATTTTAAAGGGAAAAGTATAAAATCCGACGAAGCGTTTGATCATATAAAACTTGCAGCTTCCATTTCCGTGTTCACAAAAAAAGACGCAGATCCCGACTCACTGAGCCTGAATGGGCTAAAATTTATAGAGGATGGAAACAAGATAGAATTTCGGTTGGATACGTTTTTATTGGAAACCAATTTAACGGATTACAAAACCACAAAAAAGGAAGAGAAAGAAGTCACACCAAAAAGCCAATCGATTTCGCCCGATAAAAAATGGATTGCCGAGGTTCGGGATTATAACCTCTTTCTCAAAAGTGCTGAAACCAATGAAGAATTTCAACTTACCGACGACGGCACGGAAAAATACGAGTATGCCACACCTCTCTCGTGGTACAAACTGGTTGATGAGTCGAAAAAAGAGCACGATGATCCTTCAATCGACATTCAATGGTCTGATGACTCCAAAAAATTTGTTGCGATGCGGCTCGACAGGCGAAAAGTGGGAAAATTGTTTTTATATCAGAGTATGCCCGACAGCGGCTTTCGCGCAAAAGTTTGGTCGTATGAACGGGCACTTCCGGGAGAGCAGCCGATAACCAAGGAATACTATATTTTTGATGTTGACTCAAAATCGAAAGTAAAAATTGATGTTGAACCTTTTGCTGATTTTACAGAAAATATTCCTCCCACATGGCAAAATGAAAACACCGAACTGTATTTTTCCCAATTTAAACGTGGCTACCAGTCCATTGACCTGTTTCGAGCAAATGCACAAAATGGAGAAGTAACAACAATTCTGACCGATTCTTCAAAAACAATGATTGAAACCCAGACCACCGACTGCAAGTGGACAGAAGATGAAAGCCAGTTTTTCTGGCTCTCTGAACGCGACGGATGGAACCATATTTACCGGTACGACAAAGATGGCAATCTACTTAACCAGGTAACGAAAGGAAATTTTGTTGTCCGCAATATCGAAAAAATTAATGATGAAAAGCAATTAATTTATTTTACTGCCAGCGGATTAAGGAAAGAGATTGATCCCTACTATAGAAATTTATACGTTACTGACTTTGAAGGGAAAGTACTTACAGTATTAACAAAAGACAGTACAGACCACCAAGTCTGGGTACCGGAGAACGGCAACTATTTTGTAGATTCCTATTCAAAAGTTAACCAGCCCACCGACCACGTGGTGAGAAGTTTGGAAGATGGATCAATTATATACCGTTTGGCTTCTGCCAGCCTGAATCACTTATTTGCTGCGGGATGGAAATTCCCAGAGCCATTTAAAGTAAAAGCACGCGACGGCAGAACAGATATTTACGGGGTAATTTTTTATCCTTCGGATTTTGACTCAACAAAAACATACCCGATTCTCGACGCTACTTACTCCGGACCACAGGCTGTGCGAACACCCAAAACCTTTTATGCCGGTTATCATAATTACGATGTTTCAATGGCCGAATTGGGATTTATTGTAATTACCATCGACGGACTGGGAACTGCATGGCGCTCAAAGGCCTTTCACGATTTCTCATATAAAAACCTTGGTGATATTGGGGCAGAAGATCATATTGCCGCAATGAAGCAACTGGCCAAAACGCGTCCGTGGATGAATTTAAACAAAGTGGGAATTTATGGTCACTCGGCTGGTGGCTACGATGCAGCACATGCAGTACTCACTCATCCTGAATTTTATAAAGTAGCTGTTTCATCGGCCGGAAACCATGATCACCGAATCGCAAAAGCATGGTGGCCCGAACAATACATGGGACTTCCGGGAAAACATTATGACGAACAGTCCAACTTTAACCTTGCCGGCAACCTGAAAGGTAAATTACTGCTGGTTCACGGCGACATGGACAACAACGTAAACACAGCCTCCAGCTTACGAATGGCGGCAGAACTAATAAAACAAAACAAGGATTTTGATCTGCTCATCATTCCCAATCGAAATCACGGACTGGCCGATCATCCTTATTTTATTCGAAAAAAATGGGACTACTTTGTAAAAAATCTGGCAGGAAAAGAACCGCCCAAAGAATACAAAATAAAAACATATGATTAAAATAATACATAAAGGTCATATGCTTACATTATTGATTACAGTTTTTTTAGCTATTATTATCGACAACCGCTTGCGACGCGTATTCAAAATCGAACGGTATTTTGCGGAACTTTTCCAATTCGCCTATGTCTCCCTGACACCCAAAACAATGAGTTCATTTAAAGCCATAATTATGTTTTAAAGTTTGTTAACTGAAAATGAAGAAGAGGTACATCTATAATTTATATATTTATAACAAAGTAAGATAAAACAAATTTATATAAAATTCAATAAATAACTGATTAATAAAATTTTACAATTATGCTTCAACGGAAAACATACATTGAAAGAAGAAAAATTTTAAAAGAAAATGTAAGTTCAGGAATCATTCTTTTTTTGGGCAATGACGAATCGTCAATGAATTATGCCGACAACACATACCATTTTAGGCAAAACAGCACGTTTCTATACTATTTTGGAATTTCGCACCCGGGGTTGGCTGCGATTATAGATATAGATAATGACACAGAAATAATTTTCGGAAATGATTACACCATTGATGATATTGTGTGGATGGGATCACAGCCCACCATTGCGGAAAGAGCAGAAAAATGTGGTGTCACCCAAACACAACCCATAAAAAAACTGGAAACTACGGTGAATCAGGCAAAACAAAAAGGACAAAAAATACACTTTTTACCCCTCTACCGTCCGGAAAACAAAATCAAACTCTTTCACCTTTTAGGAATCGATCCGGCCGAAATTGACAAAACATTTTCCGTAGAACTGGTAAAAGCAATTGTTAGCCAGCGTGAAATAAAAACAGAGGAAGAAATCAAAGAGATTGAAAAAGCAGTAGATATTTCTGTTGATATGCATGTGGCAGCTATGAAATTTGCCAGGCCCGGAATGACTGAAGCACAAATTACGGCCGAAGTCCACAAAATTGCCCTTGCTGCCGGCGGGGAAATTGCTTTCCCGATTATTGCAACCATAAACGGGCAAACTTTACATAATCATTATCACGGAAATTCGATAAAAGAGGGAGATCTCTTCCTGGTTGACGCAGGTTTTGAGACCCCGCTAGGATATGCCGGTGACTTATCAAGTACATTTCCGGTAAGTAAAAAACTAACCTCCGAACAGAAAGAAATTTATGCCATTACATTGGAGTCACACCAGGCAGCAATTGATGCACTTCAATTTCAACAACCTTTTAAAAATGCCCACATTGCTGCGTGTAAAGCTATTTTCGAAGGATTAAAAAGCATGGGCTTTACAAAAGGAAATACTGACGATGCGGTTGAAGCTGGTGTCCATGCTCTGTTTTTCCCATGCGGAACCGGTCATATGATGGGCCTGGATGTTCACGACATGGAAGATCTTGGCGAGGTTTGGGTTGGTTATGACGGACAACCCAAAAGCACACAGTTTGGATTAAAATCATTGCGTTTGGCTAAGCCGCTTCAGGCTGGTCATGTATTCACCATTGAGCCAGGAATTTATTTTATCCCAGAACTGATTGATCTTTGGCGTTCGCAAAATAAATTCAACGAATTTTTAAATTGGGAAAAGGTGAACAGCTATCGTAATTTTGGCGGAATCAGAAACGAAGAGAACTTTGTTATGACTGAGAATGGCACAAAATTGCTCGGTAAGCCAAAACCAAAAACTATAGAAGAAGTTGAAGCAATTCGTGCAGAAAGTTAAATTTTTCGGAAAGCTTTAGTCAGAACTACAATAGTTTATAAAATAATAGTCCATAACTTTGTCTGTAAGGTTGCGGACTTTTTTTTATATCTATACTCGCTTATCCACATAAATGCTCTGACTCAATTTAAGGAGACTCGTTTATGATAAAATTTTTAAAAAGCAGCAAGCCAGTTTGGCAAATCGCTCTTGCAGTTTTAATGCTGTTAATGAGTATTTATTTTATAAAAAACGAACATCTGGAAATTGCAAAAATTAAAGGCACTTTACAGCAAATTAATGATTTTTATCTGATTCTGGGCCTTCTAATTACGGGTATTTATGTTCTGGCGCAGGCTTTTATGTATGTATTAAGCTTTAAATCAGTAGGTCAAAAAGTTTCACTTCACGATGCATTACCTCTGTTTTTAAAAAGAAACCTTATCAGCGTATTCCTGCCTGCCGGAGGTTTTTCTTCTCTTGCGTTTTTCACCAAACCACTCACAAAAAAAGGCGTCAGCACTACCGATATTTATTATGGTTCATCCATCTACGGGTTGGTTGGGCTTCTTTCGGTTGTTGTGGTATCCATTCCGCTGTTTATTGTTCTGCTGCTAAACAACAAACTCACTTCCCGAGAACTGATTCCTTTCCTGATTCTTGTTTTACTTATTGGGTTATTAGGTTATGCCGCATGGTCGTTTATAAAAAAGAAATTCTTTTATCGGCTCATTGTTCGTTTTAACCCCGAAGTTTCGCTTATTGTAGACAAAATTTTGTCGGCCGGACTAAACAAGGAATATTTTTTACTAACACTGGTTGTTTCCATTTTTATTGAGTTTATTGGTGTTGCGCATGTTTATATTTCGATGCTTGCCCTTGGTTTTCAACCAACACTTTTTGTTTCTTTAATGGCGTATATCTCCATGGTCATTTTACTTATTGTTTCGCCGTTTTTGCGGGGCATGGGAGCCATTGAAGTATCAATGACCTACATTTTTGTAAGAAGCGGTATCCCAACTGCCGAAGCAGCAGCCATTACATTATTGTTCCGTTTTTTCGAATTCTGGACTCCACTGGTGGCAGGCCTGGGTACATTTTTCTTTTCCAGAAGAAACATGCTTTTAAGAATACTGCCTGTATTCATCATATTTATTTCCGGATTAACGAACATGTTCTCGGCCATATCTCCGGCACTCCCTGCACGAATTGCATTTCTCGAAAAACTTCTCCCCAAAACAGCCATTTTAATATCTAATTTTAGTGTGTTTTTTATTGGTGTACTTCTTATAATTTTAGCGGTACATTTGCTAAGGGGAGTAAAAAAAGCATGGAGAATAACACTTTTTTTACTAATTCTTTCAGCAGTTGGACATTTGGTAAAAGGGATCGATTATGAAGAAGCTATTGTCTCTTGTATTGCTATTGTCAGCTTGTTATTTACCTATCGTTTATACACTGTTCGTTCTTATCCGCTGCTTCGCATTAATATCTGGAAAATTTGGCTGATTGTTCTTGCAACACTCACTATATACGCCATTGGAGGCACTTATTTCCTGGAAAAAAGCCACATGGGAATTGAATACAGTTTTACTGAATCAGTTAATGCAGCACTAAATCTCATTTTTTTATTCGATGCTTCCGCCTATATTCCAAAAACCAATTTTGGACACTTTTTTATTACTTCAATTTATCTTGTAAGCGGCGGGCTGCTAATTTCACTGGTTTATTTTCCTCTAAGGCCACTTTGGGGCTACGAAAAACAAAGTGACGAGAACGATATTGATCATGCGCAATTGCTTGTACAAAATTTCGGAAAATCGGCGCTAGATTACTTCAAGTATTATCCTGACAAACTTTTTTTCTTTAAAAATAATGGTTTTCTGGCGTACAAAATACATCGTAATTTTGCAGTAGTACTTGAGTTACCTGTTGCAGAAAATGAAGCACAGGTAAAATATCTCATTTCCGAATTCGAAAAATTTACACGCGAAAATGGGTTACGAACATTTTATTACCGTGTACCCGAAGAATCGGTTGAATGGTTCCGTGAACGGGGCAAAAAAGCTCTTTTTATTGGAAAAGAAGCCATTCTTGATTTAGAATCATTTTCGCTGGGCGGCTCTAAAATGCACCCTTTGCGAAACGCCATCAGTAAAGCAAAAAAGATGGGATTTACGTTCCAACTTTATCAACCAGAGATAAAAGATGGAATAATTCAAAAGTTGAAACAGGTATCAGAGGAATGGCTAAACAAACCCGGGAAAACGGAATCAGTTTTCTCACAGGGAATGTTCGAACCTGCCATTATAAAAAAAACGACCATTTTAACTATCGAAAACAGTGAAGAAAAAATTGTGGCATTCCTGAATATCGTTCCCGATTTTACAAAAGGTGAAGGTACATATGACCTCATCCGAATTTCCGACGATGCACCTACCGGAATAATTTACTTTCTGCTAACAGAAATGTTTGAATATTTCAGGCAGCAACAAATTACAAAAATAAATCTGGGAATGGTTGCATTTGCCGGTATTGAGAATCCCAAAACCATGGGCGAACGTTCGATGAAATTCGCCTTGGAAAACCTAAAAACCTTAAATCATTTTAAGGGTCAGTACCTTTTTAAAGAAAAATTTAATCCCAACTGGGTAAACAAATACCTGATTTACGATTCAGAATATGACCTTATAAGCTTCCCCGCTGCATTTAAATCAATTTCAAGAATATAAACAATTCACTAAAACCTCTTCTGTCAACATTTTTAAAAGCATGTTGGCTATGGACTATTTTCTTGTATTTTTGCCGCAAATATTTTTAAATGAAAAAAGGATTTTTCCTGATATTTTTCTTATTGGTTGAACATGCCGTTTTTGCACAAAACGAAATTGGTCCCGATGGTGATAAACTCTTCGGAGTAATCCTTGCAATTGCTCTTCTGGGAGTTATTTTTCTGATAGTAAGAAGAGCCGGGAAAAAGAAGAAACCAAAAGCAAGAAAGCCTTTTTTTCAATTTAAAAGAATTCAGGTAGAGCTAAAGAAAGACAGAGTGTATTTCCCTGATTTTTTAACCCTTTCAGTAAAGAACACAGGAAATGCAGACATCGACCTTGATAAACCTTTGTTGATTTTTGATAATTTCTGGCTGAAAAGAAAATTTAAGATTAAAGGAATGGAAAACCATTCTTTTTATCCGCTTTACCTGGAAAGAGGAAAAACCCATACACTTGAAATTGATATTAACCGCTTTTATCGTCATGATAAAAAGTTAAAAAAGTATTCCAAAGTAAAAGTTATTATATCCGATATAAAAGGGAAACGCCTGGCAAGTAGAAGCATTTTCCTGAGGAAAACATTATTCAAATTTTAATGAGAGAGTGGAAATTTAACCATATCGATTTTTCTGTTTATCCTTTTTATGAAAAGGATGATTTAGGGGTGTTTTGGACACCTGAAAAAACCTTGGTGAAAATCTGGGCACCAACTGCAAAAATTGTTGAATTCAGGTTATACAAAGATGGCATCACAGGAGAATCTTTTTATAAAACACAACTCCAACCGGGAAACAACGGAACATGGTCTGCCATACTCTTGGGTGATTACGAAGGTAAATTTTACACTTTCCGTATTAACGACGGTGAGTGGCTGGAAGAAACGCCCGATATTTATACCCGATGCGTTGGTGTAAATGGGGTGAGAGGAATGATTTTTAATCCCCAAAAAACCAATCCTGCAAATTGGGAAACCGACTCAAACCCGAAATTAAAAAATTTTACCGATGCAGTTATTTACGAAGTGCACGTCCGCGACTTTTCAGTTGCTGAAAACTCAGGAATTCAATATAAAGGGAAATTTTTAGGATTTACGGAGGAAAATACACAAACCCAAAATGGAACAGCAACCGGCCTTTCTCATTTAAAAGAACTTGGTGTAACACACGTTCATCTTCTTCCTGTATATGATTTTTTCACTGTAGATGAAGAAAAACCCGGTGAAAAATATAACTGGGGCTACGATCCACAGCACTTCAATGCTCCGGAAGGCTCCTATTCAACAAATCCTTATGATGGAACAACGCGAATCAGGGAATTCAAAAATCTGGTACAAACCTTACATTCCAACGGAATTGGGGTGATTTTGGATGTGGTATACAACCATACTTATTTCACTAAAGAATCCGTTTTCAACCAAACGGTTCCCGGATATTTCTACAGGCAAAAGCCGGATGGAACTTTTTCCAATGCCTCAGGATGTGGCAACGAAATTGCTTCTGAACGGAAAATGGTGAGAAAATATATTGCTGATTCGCTTAAATACTGGGCTCAGGAATTCCATATCGATGGATTCAGATTTGATTTAATGGGGGTTTACGATCTGGATACAATGAAACAAATTCAAACAGAGCTCAAAAATATAAATCCTGAAATTATTTTGTACGGCGAAGGATGGGCTGCCGACCAAAGTCCGATGCCGGAGGAATTTCGTGCGGTTAAAAATAATATTTCCCAATTACCCGGAATTGCCACGTTTAACGATGATTTTCGGGACGCAATAAAAGGAAACCACGCTAACAAAAAAAGCAAAGGTTTTGTTAGTGGGCTCAATTTGCGTGAGGAAACCATTAAATTTGGAGTGGTTGGAGCTGTATATCATCCGCAAATAGTTTATGATTATACAGAACCATCAAAACATGCCTGGGCAACAGAACCAGGGCAATGTATTAATTATGCTTCGTGCCACGATAATTATACTTTGTGGGATAAATTAAAATTAAGCCAGCCCAAAGCTTCCGATGCCGAATTAAAGAAAATGGTAAAGCTTGCCGGTGCACTTATTTTAACTTCGCAGGGAATCCCGTTTTTGCATGCGGGAGTTGAATTTGGAAGGACAAAAGGCGGAAATGGAAATTCCTATAAATCACCGGATTCTGTGAACCAAATTGACTGGGATAAAAAAACAGAACATTACGACATTTTCGAATATTACCAAAAGCTTATTCAACTTCGAAAAAAACATCCGGCATTTAGAATTTCGTCAACCGAAAAGATAAGAAAGCACTTAAACTTCTGTACGCAGTATATTCAGGGAATGGTTGCTTATTGTATCGACGGAGAATCGGTTGGAGACACCTGGAAAAAAATAATTTTACTTTTTAATGGCAGTAATACCGACCAAAAAATATCACTACCGGAAGGAAGTTATCAGATTGTTGCCAGTGATGGCAAAATTGATGAAAACGGACTTGGCGAAATCACTGGAGAAGCATTGGTAAAAAACATTTCTTTTATGCTATTAAAAAATGGCCAGCAGTAAATTAATATCTTTTGATGGAAGATTGAACAAGTGCCCGATTTCCTGATTCGTTAGAATTCCATGGTAAACATAAACCCCTTTTCGGAATCCTTTCGAACTTTTTATATAATTATCCACTCCTCCGTTTTCACCAATAGCTAACAGAATTGGGATAAGAATATTACTCATCGAAATTGAGGCTGTTCTCGCTACCATAGAGGGAGAATTGGGAACACAGTAATGTACTACTCCGTGTTTTACATAGGTTGGATTTTTAAAATCAGTACAGTGAGATGTTTCAAAACAACCTCCCTGGCTGGCATTTAAATCAATAATAACCGAACCTTCTTTCATCTGTTTTATCAGTTCTTCAGAAACTTTAAACTTTGGAGCAACATTAAACGACATGGCGCCAATTACCGCATCGGCCGAAACAAGTGCTTTCCTCAAAACCTTTGGATAAAATACCGATGTAAAAATCCGACGCCCCAGTTTTTCCTCCAGCTTACTAAGTTCTGAAACAGAAGTATCAAACACTTTTACAAAAATCCCTAATCCCAAAGCTGCCCGTGCAGCATATTCAGCAGCAGTACTGGTACCCAGGATAACCAATTCGGCGGGTGTAACACCGGTAACCTCACCAAACAAAACTCCTTTTCCGTTTCTCGAATTACTTAAATATTCACTGGCAATCGTAATTGCTGTAACGCCGGCAATTTGGCTCATTTGATGAACAAAAGGCATAAAACCTTCCTCGTCTTCTAAATTTTCAAAAGCAATAGAGGTGATCTTTTTCTTTAGCATTTTTTGAATCGACTTTTTACAATGCGATTCAATTTGCATACTGGAAATTATTACCTGGCCTCCCCGAAGAAGTTCAATTTCCTCTTCATCAAAAGGTGCGATTCTTAATATGATATCACACTGAAAAGTCTCTTCCTTTTTCTCTACAATTCGTGCTCCCGATTTTCTGTAGTCATCGTCGGAATAACTGGCTGATTTTCCTGCATTTGTTTCAATCAAAATTTCATGTCCGTAAGAAACCAGTAAATCAACCGCCTGCGGAGTTAGCGGAACACGATACTCAACTTTAGAATAATCTGAAGGAATGCCAATTTTTATTTTCTGCCCTTTCTTTTTTATTTCAAGCATTTCTTCTTTAGGCATCAGCATAGTTTTCGATACTATTGCTTTTGACCTTGATTCTTCTTCTGTTGACTTCATTCCAGGATTTTTAATTAGATTTTATTATGCATTGAAAAGACTGGACAAGTTACATTCTAAACCCGAATTTTCAAAAAAATACATACACTTAGGTGAGCCGAGCTGTAATTAGCCTGTTTTCATCCTCATCCACTTCAATATTTACTTCTACCACATGCTCAGGCAAAAGCGGTTCTATTTTCTCGGGCCATTCAATAAAACAATACTGTCCGCTGTACAGGTAGTCTTCATACCCTAAATCAAATGCTTCTTCAATATTTTTTATCCGGTAAAAATCGAAATGAAAAATAGAAGAAAGGTCGCTCGTTTTATATTCATTAATTAAAGCAAATGTTGGGCTTGTTACATTATCGTTAGTACCCAGTACCCGGCAAACAGACTGGATGAATGTTGTTTTTCCAGCCCCCATTTTGCCATAAAATGCAAATACTCTTTGTTGCGGAAATGCTGAAATTAATTCTTCTGCAACCTGTTTAAGTGCTTTTACCGAAGATATTCTTTTTGAAAACATATTCATTCTTTTTACAATATTACAAATATGCCACAGAATTTAAAAACCGAATGGAAAATGAAATTTAAATCATTAAAATGCATTTATAATAACCGTTTATCTTTCATTAAATTGTATTAAATTTGGCACTACAAATAATTATGTTTTGATGCAAATTCAACGAAATTTCTTAAAACAGTTTTATTTAGAACAGAAAATATTGAAAAATTAAAGATATACGATATGAAAATACCTGCTGATTTAAAATACACGGAAGATCACGAATGGATTCGTGTAGAAGGAGATATTGCTGTTGTTGGAATTACCGATTTTGCCCAGGGCGAACTTGGTGATGTTGTTTTTGTTGAAATTGAAACTGAAGGCGAAGAGCTGGAAAAAGGAGAAACTTTTGGTACGGTTGAAGCCGTTAAAACTGTTTCCGACCTTTTTATGCCCGTTGCCGGCACTGTTACCGAAGTTAATGAAGCTTTGGCTGACGAACCGGAAGTGGTAAATAAAGATCCATACGGAGCCGGCTGGATGATTAAAGTTGAAATCAAGAACGCTTCTGAACTGGATGATTTAATGTCGGCAGAAGAATATCAAAAAATGATTGAAGCATAACCACATTATAAAAAACAAACAAAAAACCAGGACTCATGAGCCCTGGTTTTTTTTCGACTTCTATTCTGGTTTTATCCACACTTCGAAGATCCGCAGGAAAGGCAGGTTAAACAACCTTCCTGGTAAACTACTTCATCCGATCCACATTCTCCACATTTGGCATCTTCCGCAAGTGTCCCGTCTGGTATATATTTTTTCAATGCACGTGCAACACCGGCTTTCCACGAGTTAATCGTTTCATTATCGAGTTGCAGACTGGTTACCAGCTCAACTACTTTATGAATTGGCATTCCGTGACGCAATGTTCCGGAAATCAATTTTGCATAATTCCAAAATACCGGGTTAAATTTATGTGATAATCCTTCTATTGTTGTTTTGTAACCCCTTTTGTTGATATACTGAAAATCGTATCGTGAACTTTCTTCTCCATCCCAGCTTTTCAGAATATACCCTTTTGTTATTGACCTCGGAAGCAAAATTCCATCTTCATCGTCAGAAAGACCGGTAAAAATTTCGTAAGGTTTGTTATCCATCAATCCTATGAAAGCAATCCATTTTTCTTTATTATTCTGAAAACGTACTACATCTGCTTCCAGCATTTCCGGTCGTTTTGTTGGAAACGCACCACCTTTTTTCTTCTCTTTTGAATCGTTTGTAATTAACACTCCCGAACGCGAACCATCACGATAAACAGTAACTCCCTTACACCCGTTTTTCCAGGCCTGAAAATACAAATCGCCAACCAGTTCCTGCGAAACATCAG
Source organism: uncultured Draconibacterium sp. (assembly GCA_963677235.2). Lineage (GTDB taxonomy): Bacteria > Bacteroidota > Bacteroidia > Bacteroidales > Prolixibacteraceae > Draconibacterium. Next base: position 1,078,355 of record CAXXPP010000003.1, read on the forward strand.
CGGGAAGGTTAATGGTTACACTGATTGAGTGATCGACCCATTTTTGTACACGCCCCTGCATACGAACTTTCGCCAGCCAGTCAACATCGTTTGAGGTTGCCTTGTAATACGGCGATTTTTTTACCATTTCATCCAGCTCTTCCTGGGCATATTCATGGCTCATATCATAACCGTTAATCCCCATCCAGGTTTTAAATTTATGATGGAAAACAGTGTATTCTTCCCAGTGGTCGCCAACTTCATCTATAAAATCAACACGCACATCCTTGTCGTTCGGATTTACTTTTCTTCTTCTTTTATACACTGGCATAAAAACAGGCTCTATACCAGAAGTAGTTTGTGTCATCAAGCTGGTGGTTCCGGTTGGAGCAATTGTAAGAAGCGCAATATTCCGCCGGCCGTATTCTGTCATTTTTTGGTACAAATCCGAGTCTGCGTCTTTAATTCTATTGATTAGCGGATTTTTTGCCTCACGTTTACTGTCGTAAATCTTGAATGAGCCACGTTCTTTTGCCATATAAACCGACGAACGGTAAGCTTCCAAAGTAATCGTTTTATGAATTTCTTCAGAAAAATCAATTGCATTTTCACTGCCATAACGCAAGCCCAAAGCAGCCAGCATATCGCCTTCTGCAGTAATTCCTATTCCTGTCCTGCGACCTTCGTTTGCTTTCTTTTTTATATTCTCCCAAAGATTACGTTCAGTGAATTTAATCTCTTCTCCTTCCGGATCTGCATCTACTTTTTCAAGAATCGCATCAATTTTTTCCAGTTCCAGATCGATAATATCATCCATTATCCTTTGAGCGTAATGAATGTGTTCTTTAAAAAGATCGAAATTGAACTTTGCCTGGGTTGTAAACGGATTCTCAACATAAGAATATAAATTGATTGCCAACAGACGACAACTGTCGTACGGACAAAGCGGAATTTCTCCGCAGGGGTTCGTTGAAACAGTGCGGTAACCTAAATCTGCATAACAATCCGGCACCGATTCATTTATAATGGTATCCCAAAATAAAATTCCCGGTTCAGCCGATTTCCAGGCATTTTTTACGATCTTTTCCCACAAAGCGCCGGCATCAATTTCCTTTTTATATATAGGCTTTTCTGAATCAATCGGATACTGCTGTACATATGGTTTACCCGATTCTACCGATTTCATAAAATCATCCTGAATTTTAACAGAAACGTTGGCGCCGGTAACTTTTCCCTGCTCCAGTTTTGCGTCTATAAAACTTTCTGAATCTGGATGTTTAATAGAAACCGATAACATCAGTGCTCCACGTCTTCCGTCTTGTGCAACCTCGCGGGTTGAATTAGAGTAACGTTCCATAAACGGAACAATCCCGGTTGATGTTAGCGCTGAATTTTTCACCGGTGAACCTTTGGGGCGGATATGTGACAAATCATGACCAACTCCACCGCGTCGTTTCATTAACTGAACCTGTTCCTGATCAATCTTCATAATTCCACCGTACGAATCGGAATTCCCGTCATTTCCAACAACAAAACAATTGGAAAGCGATGCCACTTGAAAATTATTACCAATCCCCGTCATTGGCCCCCCTTGCGGAACAATATATTTAAACCCTTTTAAAACTTTGTAAATCTCTTCCTCTGTAAGTGGATTTGGATAACGCTTCTCAATTCGGGCAATTTCGCTTGCCAACCTTTTGTGCATATCATCAGGTGTCAACTCAAAAATATTTCCAAATGAGTCTTTGAGCGCATATTTGTTCACCCAAACTCTTGCAGCAAGATCATCTCCATTGAAGTACTCTAACGAGGCTTTTACTGCTTCATCCTGCGAGTAAATTTTTTTGCCCACGGGCGTTTTTACTGATACTTCGTTGTATGCCATTTTGTCCAGTTAATATGATTTAATGTGTTAATGAATTTATTCTCCTGGGACTCTAATTTTCCCACCTTGAAATTGTGAAGTGAAGATAGAAATCAAACGAATATTCTGGAAAGTTTTTTTGATAAAAATAATCAAAAGTTATCAACTTTTATATGTTATTATGCTAATAATCAATTATTTAATTACAAGAAAATGTAAAAAAGTTTACAAAAACAAAGAGTTTTGTTTGGAAATTCAAATAAAACTCTTACGAATTTAGGTTTCTAAAAATCAAAAATTTCCGACGTAAAAATTTAAACAAAATACACAAAAGAATATCTTTTATTTGAAAACTTTTTTTATGATAAGTGTTGTAGAACCTATATTTTTTGCTACATAATTTTTACTGATTTCGGATGCAATTTTTAAAGCATATTTGTCGTTCAGCAAAGTATTTATAGTAGTTTTAAGCTGATAAAAATCAGTTATTGAAAATGCCCCCCCCTCAGATTTTAAATCAACAGCTTCCTGAAATTTTTGATGATTCGGACCAAAAATAATTGGCAATCCAAAAGTAGCTGCCTCCAGGATATTGTGAATCCCGACACCAAAACCGCCACCAATATATGCAATGTCGCCATATTTGTACAGGGAAGATAAAATCCCGATGGAATCAACAATGATAACCTGCAGATCTTCTACTTTAACGTTTTCAACCAAGCTAAAACGAGCCACTGGTTTTTTCAACATTTGGCTCAACCTGTTAATATTTGCTTCTGAAACTTCGTGTGGAGCAAAAATTATTTTCGCCTGTTCATTTTGGTTGATAAACTCTGCAAGCATCTCTTCATCGGGCTTCCAGGTACTTCCGGCAACAATTAATGGTGAATTCCCTTTAAACTTTTCAACAATCGGAAAATTTTTAAAACCTTTTGCAATTGATGCCACCCTGTCGAAACGAGTGTCACCGGAAACGGTATAATTACCAATGCCCACTGATTTTAACAACCTTGCAGAAGTTTCATTCTGCACAAAAATATGTTCAAACTGAAATAGCATTTTCCGGTACCATTTTCCCCAAGCTGTATTTTTGAAAAAATGTTGATTCTCGCGGAAAATTGCCGAAATAATAAACAAAGGAATATTTCTTTGTTTCAATTCCGAGATGTAAAAATACCAGAATTCATATTTCACAAAGAATGCCTTCTCGGGTTTCAAAAGATTTAAAAAATCCTGTGCATTTCTTTTGGTATCCAAAGGCAAATACAGGACAATATCAGCCAATTCATAATTTTTCCGGATTTCGTAACCGGAGGGGGAAAAAAAAGTAAGTGCAATCTTATATTCCGGAAACTGTTTTTTTATCTCTTCAATAACGGGGCGCCCTTGTTCAAATTCGCCAAGCGAAGCACAGTGCATCCAAATGTAATGTGCATTGATGTCTACCTTCTCAGAAAGCATCCTGCGCCAGTTCTTCCTGCCTTTTACAAAAAAGCGCGCCTTCTCATTAAATAACGATGAAATATGCGCAAACAGAGAGTAAAAATAAATTCCGGCTTTATACAAAAATATCATGTTCGAAATCTTAAAACGACTAATAAAACTGTTTTACACTCAAATATTCAAAAATGGTAATGTTCATCAGGTGTAGTAGAAAAAAATACCCTAAATCTTCCACAGGCATTGAAAAAATATGAACATTCATTATATGTTCGCCATTAAACGACATTACAGGTAAAGCCACCAACACTCCTCTTAAAATCAGAAACGGAATTAACGCCAACAAAAAGGAAAGATAAAACACAGCATAATTTTTTTTGAAATTATTTCTGAAAATGGTGTACCCAAAATAGATTGACAGTAGAAAAAAAGTAAAAAAAGTATAAAGATTACGGCGATAAGAATAAGCCATAAATGCAAATACGACAAGCAAAGCAAGGCTTATAACAACAAAAAAGTTAGGCCGGGAAAACGTCATGCTCCGCTCTTTCAGAATTTCATAAATATATACGCTAAAAAACGGAATCACAAAAAAGAACAGCCATTCTTCAATGGGCAGTTTTTGAATTGATATACCCAAAAAAAACTCAGGATTAAAATTCCAAATCCCCAGCTCAGCAAAACGAATGTCCCACAAAATAAAAATGGCTCCGGAAAAAAGCATAGCCGGGAAAAGATACTTTAATTTACTCAGAAATCCGTCTCTTCGTTTCAAACTAACTCCTGCTGTAGCGACTGAAAATAAAACCAGTAGCAACACATATATAAAATTCCCAAACTCCATATTCATGAATTTGCTGCAAAGGTAAAACTAAAATTATTCTTCATTCATTTTTTATGTTTTTATAGTTGTTTCCCGGAATGTAGTCCATGTTTTTATCACTCTTAACTTTTGGGTTGATTATCCGGGCCGAAAAATTCTCCGTACCTGCAGAAACAATTACTGTGAACTTTGGTGAAAAACAAGGGAATATAACAATTTACAACCCAACAACGGGAACAGAGCCAATAACACTATTGAAAAACACGAATTCAATTGATTTAGAAGTGGGAGATCATCCCCTTGTTTTACAGTTCAGCCACTCAGTTATAAACACACAGCTTTTAATCGGCTGAAATTAATAACGTTGAAATACTTTTCCCGGGAACCGCAAAAAGATCTCCCGGAGCGACTTCTGCTACCGGGCTTAAATTATGGTTTGCCGAAGTTTCATACACTACTCCCGAGCGATTTTTATTGTTTTTCAAGGTTAAAGAAATTTCTTTTTGAGTGGAGGCTCTGTTAAGAATTATAACCACTAAATCACCATTCTCATTTTTATATGCTGAAGTTTTAAGTTCATTGTCCGAATTCGTTTCAGATGAAATTCTTACGGCTCCCGGTCGCACAAAGCGGGAAAAATTACCTAAACCCCACAGCAGTTTTGAGTCGTAAATATTTCCACCGGTTTCACTTTTATCGATATAAACCAACCCATCTTTAAAATCATACGGACTAACGGCCAGCCACCAATGCCAGGCACTTGCGTTGGCAATCGTTAAATCAGCATGAATAACATTAGCCACAAACAAAGCCGTTTCCATTCCTAAATCGCGGCCATTGCCTTCAAAACCATCGTTATTACCCAAAATGCAAAATTCACTCATCCAAAACTCCAGTGATGGATCAACTGTGTCAATTTCATTTTTAACTCTTGTTCGTACCTCTTTCAGAACCTTGTCGTTTGTGGTGGTAAAATAACTATGCCCTGCAATTTTATGCGCTAAATTCGGTATATCTCCAACGTAATTTTCCGAAGCAGATGAAAAAAACTCCTTTATTTGGAAGCCTCGTTCCATGTCGTTGGCTTTTTCATAAAAATGATTTAGCTGCCCGGCTTCTGTTATTTCTATTTTTGTTAAAAGCCCGGCATTCTTCAAATCCGCCCCCAAAACCCGGCATAATTTTGCGATTTCATCATTTCTCCACGGAGACCCTTCCTGACCACCGTTCCAGTCCCATTGTGGCTCGTTTACCGGCGAAAGGTAATCAAACAAAACATCTTCGTTCTTCTGAATATTTTTTATTACATCGACTAAAAATTTGCTGTATTTTGGAAGGTTTTCGTCAGTCAAATTCATTGAATTACCCCCGGAAGAAAATGCTTGCCCGTTTTTTGTAAGTGCAACCGGCGGGCTGTTTACAAAACCGATAAATGTTTTAACTCCTCTTTCTTTTGCAGCTCGTAAAAACCACCGCTGCCCACTTTGTTTTTGCCAATCGTAGCTTCCGTCAGGTTGCATAAAACTTTCCGCGCGTCGCCAGGGATCGTCAATTCCTGTCTTATTTTCAATATCGGCACTGCCTCCGCCAATATTAAATCGCCAACAACTTAAACCAATTCCTTTGGGCGAGCCATCCTCATTTTCTTCCAGGCTAAATAGCAAATCAGCCACCTTATTTTTCTGAACATCGGGCCAGTTTCCAACAAACTGGCAGCTCCAGGCATCGGAAGCCCCAAAATTATGGACTGTCTGAAAAGTAACCTCCGGATTCACAACAATATCAACCGTTTCACTATTCCTACCGGAACCGGGTTGAGATTTACAACTCAAATACAACAGTAAAAATGCAGTAAGAAAAATGGCTATTCTTTTCATTTCAATAATGAATTGGTGGAATTTTTTCAATAACCTCATCAAAAGGCTGCTCAGTGCCGCTGGCAACTTCATACATTTTTTGATGGGTTTGTTCCATTGCTTCGATTAACTCTTTGTATGGATTATTACAAATATCCAACAACCCGATATTGTAATTCTCCCCATCGAAACGACCAAATACCGGTTGGTCGAGCCACTGGAAATAATGCATCCCTATTAGCTCCGGTCTTGTCAGTCCCTGTTCAATATAATAACGATATGCTTTTCCGCGATCGGCCTGACTTAACGCGCCCTGAATTCCGGTTGCCGGCAACCCACGGTCGGTAGCGCCAAAATGAAATTCGCCAATCATCACCGGTTTTCCGCTAATTCGGGCTATTTCCGCCGTTTCTGGCGGCCCCGGGTTTCCGTAACCATTAATAGAAAACACATCAAAACGTTCGCCTGCCTTGTATAATAAATCAGAACTCAACCAGGCGTAACGCATTCCAAGATTGAGGTGGTTGGAATCTACTTTTTCAACCTCGTCACACGGCACATTTACATATTTGGCAACCAGTATTTCAGAAAATTTCCTAAAATCGTCCTTTGCTTTTTCTGACGGATATTCGTCAAAAACCTGTTGCGTCAGCGCTTCAAAGTCGGATAGGCTTTGATTCCAGCTTTGATTAAATTCTTCGACAGAAGAATATTGTTGCGACAACCAGTTTGCAAAGGTGTTTTTTGATGCTGATGGCTGGGTGGTTGCAAACATTTCAAAAGCGATGTCGTGCGCACCAAATGCCCAGTTAGGCTCGTTCCTAAGAAAGTATCCAATTAAATATGAATCATTCTTATATTCGTTTAATTGCTGAGCAAACTCTTTGGCATTGGTTTCATATTCACCAGCAAACACATCAGGAAAATCGCGGTATAATTGCACCTGCGTGGAAGGAAAACGCGACAAAGGCAAAACATAAGGAATTCCTGATTTCCGGGCATATTCAATATCTGACCAGTTCCCGATAGTGTTAATACCAAATTTACGAATCTGCCCGGAAGTAATTGTTTCCCAGTTTTCGTACCATTTTTCACCAAAAACACGCATCAGGTTAAATTTATAGAAATCAGCCTGTTGATACTCTCCCCTTCCGGAAATTCCATCTCCATACAATTCATCATTTTCATTGGGAAGCCAGGCAAATAAATCCTCCTGCCCGGAACTTACACCAGATGCATTATTACGGATACAATCAACTCCAACGGATAAAAACGCGTACCCCTCAGGATCAACCAACCACCAACGTTTTCCGTCGTTGTGTGTACGAAAAAAGCCAGAGGCTTCAAATTTCTTTTCTTTCCATCCGCCATACTTACTCCAGTTCTTTGGGAAAGAAGAAGTTTCTGCGGAAGCCAGTTGCGTCTCCAACAAGCTTTTTAATTCATCGTCGTTATGAATTTTCCCTGGCCAGTCTTTTATTGCCCACTGACCAAATTTGTCGACCACCGGCCTTTTAACAGGAGGAAATGGCTGCGGCTCCTCATTGGTGAGATACATCGCTGCGACTTCAAATTCGGGTGTAAAATGCGGTTTCATCCATGGGCCGAAACGAAGGATAACTTTTGTTATTTCCTCCGGTTTCAAACGATCTCCCAAAACCGTTCCTTTCAGCTGGCGGGGAAAACGACGCATGAAAATCTCCTGTCCATTCAGATGCTCCAACGGAAAAACCATTTTTGTTTTCAGTTTTGGAAGTACACCTATTTTTGCCGACATCCTCGGCGTTTCATCACCTGCTTCTGTACCGCTTTGTGTAACAATACTTTTTGCACCTTTTTCATTCCGAAAAAATTCAACATTCATTACAGCGCTAAAGTCATTATCATGCCAGATTTCACAAACCAAATATTTTGCGTCTTCCCATATTTCGGAATTTGTTCCTTCCCAAATCGTGAGACTCTGCTCCTTATCCGTAGGAATAATTTTTAAGACCTTTCCATCAAACCCGACTCCAGGTTGAAGGGTGCTGATTTTTGTATTCTGTTCCTGAATTTTTTGAAGATTGAATGTTGAAGAATTTTTTGTTGCGCATGATAAAAAAATCAACACAAAAAAAAGGGCAATATTTGTTTTCATCGGGACAGGTTTAGTTTTTTCAAAGGTAAGAGAATTAAAAAACAAAGGCGCAAAGCAACAAATAAATCTTTGCCGCTCTGCGCCCCTGAAATTATATAAGTATTATAACTTTTCCTTTGCGATTTTTAAAGGATCGTCGACGCCATTCAAACCTCTTATCCGGAAAGAATAGCTATATTCCCCTTCTGTTAAACGATACTCATCGTGTGTCCAGGCGCCCCAACTATTGTCGCCCCCAACACCCATTTGCATATAATCAATATTTACCGATGTTAAGTCGCGTGGTTTTACATCAGTGGTGTGCCGGTTAACAACCACATCACCATCCTGCTGACGACCGTCGGTTCTTTCCATCGATTCAAAATCTTCCTGTAAATTATGGTGAGCACTAACTTCCAGCAGCGGCATTCCTTCAAAGAAAAGCCCGTTCCCGCTTCCGTCGGTAATAGTCATCCAGCGAACATCAGTTTTATTCCCGTTCTCCTGCGGACGCAAATATGCCCAATACTGGTCGGCAACACTTCCACTGTATAAACCAACAAAAGCTGAAGTTTTACGGTCTACATAACTTTCCTGCGGTCCACGCCCCAGCCATGTCATCTGATCAAATTTACGTGGCATAATCATATTCATTCCCATCCGGACAATTTCCGGTAATTCTTTCGCAGTCATTTTAAAATGGTTGGTAACCACAACGTCTCCCGAGCCATAAACCGTGTATTTGGTTGTATATTTTGCAATCTTATCTCCCGACTCATTTACAAGATCAAAATCAAAAATTACATCAACATCATTTTTACCTCCACTGGTAGTTATGTTTCTGTTTCGCCCGCCTTCCTGAATTCCTTTTCCATTTTCATTAACAGTAACAGAATTCACTTGTCGTGTCTCACCTGCTTCGCGCCACACTCGGCTACGTTTATGAAGGTCGTTTCCAAAATCATTATCAATTGGCGCACGCCAAAAGTTGGGAACCAATCCGCTTTGAATAAACTCAACATCACCTTTTTTGAAGCTGGTAATTATACCTTCTTTTGTGTTGAAAGAAACAGAAAAACCTTCTCCTGTAACGGTTACCACATCAGCATTTTCTGTGGTTGTAAGCGGAGGCATTTCAGTAATGTTCATTTTAGGCACAGAAATAAAAACGGGAAGTTTAAACTGCTCGGCAGCTAATTCTGTTCCAGCTTTTACCAGGCTCCAGTCGTCTTTAAGCTTAGCTTTTATATTTAAAAAATATTCCACGCCCGGTTCCGGTACCAATGCAAAATCGATAGTAACATTTTTCGATTGACCGGGTTGCAGGTTTAAATCATCAAGTTTCCCGTTGTCAATGACTTTTCCATCGCCAACAACCTCCCAAATAAAATTGAATCCGGAAAGATCTACAAATGCGTATTTATTGGTTATAGAAATGGTTCCATTTTTGAGATCTACAGGTTTAAAACCAATGTACTGATAAACCTTTTTTACCTCAAGAAGTTGAGGTTTTGGTTCGCGGTCAGGATTTACCAACCCGTTTAAACAGAAATTTCCGTCAGAAGGAACGGTGTCGGGGCCAAAATCGCCACCATACGCCCAAAATTCTTCTCCTTCATCGTTGGTAGTTAATAAGCCCTGATCAACCCAGTCCCAAATAAAACCACCTTGCAAAACATCATATTTTTCAATTACATCCCAATAATCCTGAAGGTTACCAACACTGTTCCCCATAGCATGTGCATATTCACACTGAATCAAAGGGCGGTCTCCATTTTCCTTGGCAAAACGCTCCATTCCGCCAATTCCCATATACATCGGACAAAAAATATCGGTGTTTCTATCGAGTCCAGCCCTTTCATACTGAACCGGACGAGTAGTATCAACTGATTTCAAATAGTCATAAGTTGCATAGAAATTCACCCCGTTTCCGGCTTCGTTACCCAAAGACCAGATAACAATACACGGCTGGTTTTTATCCCGCTCAAACATATTCTTTGTACGGTACAAGTGCGCTTCTTTCCAGCTGGGATCTTTTGCCAGTGACTCTTCTCCGTAACCCATTCCATGCGATTCAATATTGGCTTCGTCAACAATATATAAACCATACTTATTGCAGAGTTCGTACCATAGAACAGGTTCAGGATAATGCGATGTACGTACTGCATTCAGGTTGTGCTCTTTCATGGTTTTAATATCTAGCAACATGGTTTCTTTATCCTGAACATGACCGGTTTTATCGTTATGTTCATGAAGGTTTGCTCCTTTTATATACACATACTGACCATTTACCAACAACTTGGAATCTTTTATTTCAATCGTGCGGAAACCTACATCTTGTTTAAACACTTCAATTGTGCCTTCATCATTTTTTAAAGTAACAATAAGTTGATACAGGTTGGGAACTTCAGCCGACCATTTTTTTACATTCGGAATTTCTGTACTAAAAAACACAGAACCACTGGTTGATGCTTCTGAGAATTCTTTAATAATATTGCTGCCATCAGATAAAACAGCTTCAACAGTTGCATTTTCGTTGTTTGCCAATTTAACTTCAAGGCTAAACATACCGTTTGTATATGTTTTATCCAATCCTGAACCAATTCTAAAATCTGCAATATGCTGCGGGTTCCTGGCTTCAAGATACACATCGCGGGTAATTCCGCTTAGTCTCCAAAAATCCTGATCTTCCAGATAAGAAGCATCGCTCCAGCGAAAAATCTCAGCAGCTAATGTGTTTTCCCCTTCTTTTAGATAAGAAGTAACATCAAACTCCGCGGGAGTTTTACTGTCCTCGCTATAGCCAACAAATTGTTCATTAATCCATAGTTTCAAATTTGAACTAACAGCTCCAAAATGAATAAATACCTGTTTCCCGTCCCAATCATCAGGAATAGTAAATGTTTTTTTGTATGATCCCACCGGATTATAGTAGTCCTGAATTTTTGGGGGAGTCCGTTCGTGCGGATACTTAACATTGGTATAAATAGGATAATCGAATCCTTCTACCTCCCAGTTGGCCGGAACTTTAATTTCGTCCCAGTCGCGGGTATCAAAATCATTTTTGAAAAACCAGTAAGGCCGGTCTGATGGTTTCTGTGAAAGATGAAACTGCCAGGTTCCGTTTAATGACTGCAACATAGGCGATTTCCATTTATCTTCGGAAAGTGCCTGTTCTTCCGTTGCAAAGGGAATAAAATGAGCATGAGGCTCCAGTTTGTTAATCTGGAAAACACTCTGGTCTTCCCAAACTGGAGGGTTTTCTTCTTCAAAAGGAACATTGGAATAATCAGTGTAACGATTACACGATGTAGCCCAAATACCTAATATTAAAATAATTAACGCTTTAAATTTTAATCGAGTCATGACAAATTAGTTATTTAGTGTAATTGATTTAAATTCTTTTATTTAAAGACGACCAAAATTGAAATAACACCTACAATTCGCTTACTAATTTTTTGATTTTTAATTTTTTACAATCAAAATTAGAAATTACAAATATATTGGAAATCGTGTCAACATTGTGCTTCAATACCTCGGAAATAGTACCCCGACACATATATTTCAGAAATAAAAACGTTATGAATTAACGGAAAGTATTATTGAAAACTTTTAACTTTATGCTGAAACAGTGCTCCCACTTTTTCAATAATTTCCTCCGGATTTGGATCAATATCAAAAACGATTTCCGGCTTCAAATCATAAATTTTTTTCTCGTGCTTAAATTTCAGTTCACCTCCGCCAGTAATATTCAGCATTACTAATGCATTTTTATTAATGCTACCATTTTTAACGGCAGATATTAAAGTGGCAGTTGCAACAGCAGCTGCCGGGTGAATGTCGTTTCCTTCTTTTTCCAGGAATAGCTGTGCTGCTTCGCGTGCTTCCTGATTATTTGCCAGTAAAACGTCTCCGCCTGTGTCCTTCAGCGCATCATAAAGTCCTCCAAAAATCGGATAGGGTGGTTTTCGATTTGATAAAACTTTCGCATCTATTTCTTCCACTTGTTTACGTGCCAGATGGTCGCTTAACGGAAGCATTGCCCGGGAATCTGCTTCCCACGCGTCGTATATAGGTGTAAAGGGAGTATTCTGAGAAACCATGAGTTTCATTTTGTTCTTCCCGAAACGTCCGTCGTCCAGCAATCGTAAATTGGCTTCCCATGCTGCGATAGCACCAGTTCCGCTACCTACCGCCTGAAAATAATATTCAGGTATTTGCCCTATTGTAGTTACGGCGGAAAGCACTGTGGTAGCCATTCCATCGCGGCGGGCTATATTTTTAGCTCCACCTTCAGGAATAAAATGTTCCATTCCTGCAACAATATTGGATAAATGAATCGCATCAAAATAATCACTACCTGAGCGGCTGCAAATTAATTTTACACAATCGTTAATAGGCTCGTCAAACCACAAAGCGCCAATATTATCTTCAGGAACACAAATCAAAAGAGGAATATTATTTTCAGAACAAACTTTTGCAAATGCCCGGGAAGTATTTCCGGCTGAAGCGACGACCAAAACCTTATCCATTTCCGAAGTCATCCTTCCACAAACGGAGTATGCTTCAGTTTCTTTAAATGAACCGGTTTTTATAGTTGCTCCCTTCTCAGGCCAATAACCACTAAACGTTATCCACAAATTTTTCAGTCCCAATTCAGCGGCCAAACCTTCACTTTTGTATGTTACCGGAGACGCAGAACCGACGAGAGTGCGGCTAACAGGCAGCCAATCCAAAAATTTATAAAGCCCCCATGAATCGTCTTTTAATTCCAGTTGGTTCTTTTCATAAATAGCCCTGATTAATGTTGGTTCAACCTCGCCGGGTGCATCCAGCAACCAACCTGTATCATTAAATATTCTTCCTGTTTTTACTGATTGTAACTGATAGTTGGTTTTTACAAATGTTTTATCCATTGTTTAGCTTTTGAATAAGAGAACAAAAATAACATTTTGATTTTTTAAACACAGAAAGAAACTTATTTGAAAAAAGAATTATTCTAAATTGAAATACCTCTGTGAAAATTTAACGCTCCATCTTTTTAAATATGAATAAGATACATTTTCTTTAAGTTATCAATTCTAAACCTATTAAAATGAACTGGAAGAAACTAATCATTACTTTTTTTAGAGTAACCATTGGCTGGCACTTTTTGTACGAAGGTCTGGCTAAACTATGGATGGGAAACTGGTCGGCAACCAGTTACCTCGCCAATGCAACCGGTCCATTCTCCGGATTTTATCATTGGCTGGGAAGTTCCGAAAGCTTAATGAATATTGTTGATCCTGTAAATATTGCCGGACTAATTCTTATTGGAGCCGGACTATTTCTTGGTTTAGCTATTCGTGTTTCTTCCATTTCAGGAATCATTTTGTTAATGCTCTACTATTTTGCATACCCGCCATTTGGAGGTTCCATTTTTGGTTCGGCGGAAGGGAATCTTTTTATTGTAAATAAGAACCTGATTGAAGCGCTCGCACTCATTGTTCTTCTGGTTGTAAAAGAAAAAGGCTACGGAATTTATGCTTTAAAAATCTTTCAGAAAAGAGAAAAAGAAGAAACAGATGAAAACAGAATGACCCAACAAGAAACTACCCAAAACTCAAGAAGAGAAGCTATAAAAAACCTGGCAACTATTCCTGCGCTCGGAATTATAGGATTTGGCGCTTTTAAAGAACATGAAAAATATGGTGTAGATACACTTTCAGGTGCAACAATTCAAGTGGGAGGAGCAGATATTAAAGAATTAAAAGGCGAACTCCAAAAAGGGAAAATTGGCAATCATGAAATCAGCAGGTTGGTTATCGGCGGAAACCTGATTGGCGGCTGGGCGCACTCGCGCGACCTGCTTTATGTTTCATCGCTTTTCAGGGCATACAACACTGAAGCAAAAATCTTTGAAACGCTTATGCTCGCCGAAAAAGCAGGAATAAATACCATCAATATCGGCTTCCCCACAAACGAGTTGATGCAAAAATACAAAAGAGTTACCGGCAGTAAAATTAAAGTAATTTCACAGGTAGCGCCCGACATGGAAAACAAAAACTATTTTATAGATATCAATAAGGCTATTGATTACGGTGTTGATATCGTTCAAATTCAGGGTAATTGGTGCGACTGGCTTGTACGTGACAACCGGATTGACGTGATTGAAAAAATGATGGATCACATTCGTAAGCAAGGCTATACTGCCGGATTGGCCTCGCATACCGTTGACTCACTGATTATTTGCGAAGAAAACGGAATCATCCCTGATTATTATATGAAAACCATGCACCACGACCGGTATTGGTCGGCGCACCCGCGTGAAAACAGGACTGCCTTTGAGGTTGACGGTAAAAAGTATCTCGATCATAACCGGTTCCACGACAACTGTTTCTGCCTTTTCCCTGACAAAACAATTGAATTTGTAGAACGGGCAAAAGTTCCGGTAATGGGATTTAAAGTTTTGGCTGCAGGGGCAATTACTCCCGAAGATGGATTTAACTGGGCTTTTCAGAACGGTGCCGATTTTATTTGTGTGGGGATGCTCGACTTCCAGGTGGTAAACAATGTGAATATAACCAACAATATTTTAGCTAATCTGCAAGGCAGAACAAGACAATGGTTTGGATAAATTTTGTAAAACAACACAACGATGAAAAATCAAATTCTTAGCATATTAATCATTTTTCTGTGCATGAATTCATTTGCACAGAATGATAATGAAATTTATTTGCTGATCCGAACCGATGATATTGGTTCGTTCCATGCAGCAAACCTCGCCTGTATTGAAACCTATAAAAATGGAATTGCTCAGTCGGTGGAACTAATGCCACCCTGTGCCTGGTTTTTAGAAGCAACAAAAATGCTTAAAGAAAATCCGGGTTTTGATGTAGGAATCCATTTAACACTTACAAGCGAATGGAGCAATATAAAATGGCGCCCTCTTACCCATTGCCCCAGCCTGATTGATGAAGATGGTTATTTTTTCCCAATGGTTTGGAAAAACAATAATTTTCCTCCGGGCTCATCCATTCAGGAATCGGACTGGCAGTTGGATGAAATCGAACGGGAATTACGTGCCCAAATCGAAACATCCCTGAAGCACATCCCTTATATTTCACATATTAGCACGCACATGGGATTTACCGGCCTGGACCCCAGAATTGCAGAATTGGTTAACAAGTTAGCCAAAGAATACCACCTCTATGTAAACATGGAAGGCATTAAACCTTTTTCCGGCTGGAGCCGGGAAGATGCATTCAAAACTCGTATAGATAAATTTTGCGAAAGTCTTGAAAAACTTACACCAGGAAAATATTTATATGTTGAACATCCGGGGCGCGCAGGGGGTGAAATGGAAACCGTCGGACACAAAGGCTACGAAGATGTGGCTACCGACCGCGAATGGGTTACCCGGGTTTTAACAAATAAAAAAGTAAAAGAGACTATTCAAAAAAAGAATATCAAATTAATTAGTTATAAGGATCTGATAAATTAGTATTTTTAAAGTCACTAAACTATCTATTATGGAGTCTTCATGACTACGTTTGTTTTATATTGCTTTTGAACCGAAAATAGAAAAATGACGACACATTTTTTCGGCAAAAAAACCACACAAAACACTCATAATAAGAATATTAAAATCTGAATAAATAAATTAAAAAAGAATGAATAATCGTAAATTTTCCTTTATCATACTTTTCCTTTTTCTTGGAGTACTATTTTCCAATGCACAGGACCCTAATCGTTTTAAAACTCAGGTCGATGAACTTTTTAACAAAGAATATAACTTTAGCCCCGACAAAAAAGTGGTGGTTTTTGCCGGAAGTTCAAGCATTCGAATGTGGAAAGATGTGCAGGACTATTTCCCAAGCTACAACGTTATTAACAACGGATTTGGAGGTTCACATTTTAGCGATCTTATTTTTTACTACGACAAAATTATTTTAAAGCAACAGCCGGAAATCCTGTTTATTTATGAAGGAGATAACGACATTGCCAGTGATAAAAAACCAGGTTTAATAAAACGTCAAGCCAAAGAATTATACAAAAGAATCCGGGTGGATTTACCTGAAACAAAGATCATTTTTATTTCACCCAAACCGTGTATTGCCAGAGTGAGTTTAAAAAAACAGTATGAAAAACTAAATAAGCGTTTGTTGAAATATTGTGATAGAAAAGAGGATCTTGAGTTTGCCGATGTATGGAACCCTATGCTGGATGAGAATGGGAATGTTTATCAAGATATCTTTATTGAAGACGGATTGCATATGAATAAAAAGGGTTATGATATTTGGGGTAAAGTTATTTCCATGTACTTACAATAAATTCATTCTGAGTGTTTTCACCAACAA
Organism: uncultured Draconibacterium sp.; assembly: GCA_963677235.2. GTDB lineage: Bacteria > Bacteroidota > Bacteroidia > Bacteroidales > Prolixibacteraceae > Draconibacterium. Next base: position 1,094,772 of record CAXXPP010000003.1, read on the forward strand.
TTTTTGCTACAAAAGAAAATGGAGTGTTCCTTTTTATAAGTGCACAAGTGCGCAAAAAATCAGGCAAAGATTGAATATTGAAATAACACCTGCTTTTAATAATGGGGGCACTTCCCCGGGCAAACAGTTGCAATGTTACTTCCGTAAAACAGTTGAGCCCAAATTTTTACCCCCGTTATCGATTATCTTATGCCAATTTCTTCTTTTAAGTTCTTTTGAAATATCCCGGTTTAAAAATCCATGTGTTACCAGAATTACCTGATTATTATACTTTAACCGGTCTTCAATAAAATCTGTAATCCTACCCGCCCTTTCTTTTGCTTCTCTATATGATGTTTTACTTTTCTTATTTACCCCTAAAAGCCATAATACGCGCGAAAGAGAAGTCCATCCCTTATACGGAAGAAGCAGTGGCAAATGAACAATATTTAACTCAAATTCATCGAAAATATCAGAAGAAAGAATTATGGCGGAATCGCCAAATAACATCCAGGCAGTAGAAATTGAACGAGTTAAACTGCTCGCATAAATAGTATCTGTTTTACATTCAGGCAATGTATTTAAAACACTATCCGCTGAAAATGAAATAATTGGAGAAGTATCGTACGACTTTCGTAATACAGTAGCTTTTTTTGCTCCCATCCAGCCACCGGTCTCCAAATTAACCTTTGCGTGCCGAACTAAAATTACTTCCTGACTGGAAACATGCGTACAAATGGCAAAACTAAACGTAATTAATAATATTTTTAGAGCTATCCTCAAATCTTTTTACTGTATAATATTTGTGAAAATAATATATCAAATTGTAACAGACTTCCAATATTATAAATTTATATCATTCAGAAAAAAAAGACATATTTGGTTTACCTTTGGCATTTATCAAGTTCCATTTTACCTTTAGGGTTAACAAAATGGTAGAATCAACATAACCAGTTAATTATGAGTTTCTTTTCAAGGTTAAAGATAGGTCCAAAAGCGAAATACAGACTTATGTTTTTAATTATATCCCTGATATACTGGAACTTAGTTGTTCGTGTTGCTATACTTTTGCGTATGCTGGGAGTGCCAAACGATGACTTCAGGGATGTATTCTCAAAAGGGATGAACTTTTTTGTTGAAGAAGTTTCGACTTCTTCTGTAATCGTTTCTCTATTTGCCATATTTACCTGGGTTACATTTTATTTTGTGTATCCCAAAATTATTCAGAAATTTCAATTGAGAAAGCTTACCATATTTGTCATTTTATTCGATATTGCAGTGTTCTTTTTTATTGGGGTTTTGCTAGGTATCGCACATTATAGTGTTGATAATGAGTATGAATTCTGGGATTCATTCTCAAAATTAAAAGAATTTTTATTTAACTCAACCTCCCTGTTCTTTCTGATTGTCATTCTGATTGCGAGTTATGTTTATCAATTATTATATACAATAATTCATCAAAACGGGTATAGTCCGATTGGAAAAATACTAATGGGATATTACCAAAAACCAAGAGAGGAAAACCTCATCTTTGTATTTCTTGACTTGCAATCGTCTTCCAAGTTTGCAGAAATACTCGGGCACAAAAAATACAGCTATTTTATTCAGGATTGTTTTCGGTTTCTAAGCAATCCTATCATTATTAGCAGAGGAAGGATCTACCAGTTTGTAGGTGATGAAGTTGTGGTTACCTGGAATGCCAATAAACTTAAAAATTATAAACGGTCGGTCGATTTTTTTTATCTTTTTGAAGAAGAACTACTGAAGCAAAAAGAGTATTTTGAAACAAAATACGGGCTGCAACCTATATTTACAGCCTCTATGAATACAGGAAAAGTAATGGCTGCCGAAGTTGGCGAGATAAAAAAGGAATTAGCGTTTCATGGCGACGTTTTGAACACAGCAGCACGCATACAGAAACAGTGTAAAACATACAAAAAAAATATATTAGTTACCCGAAACTTTGCCTCACAGCTAATTAATGCAAAAACTGAATACAAACTTCGATATGTTGATATAGTAAAATTTCTGGGTAAAGAAAGAGTTGCAAAGATTTATGAAGTATACAGAGATGAGCAGAAGCAAATTTAATGCTTCTCATTGAACTACTTTATTGTATATAAAAGCTTTACCCCAATTCCGTTATAAATGCTTACCGGGTAAATCTTCAAAGGATATTTTCTTTTGTGAAATTCAGGCACAAGAATGCCGGTTGCAGCTCCAACAACAAAACCTGTAATAATATCCGATGGAAAATGTTTGGCCCCTTTATAACGTAAATATCCTGTAAATGCAGGCGGAATACATGCTAATCCGTAAAAAAGTGTTTTGTGCGATGCTTCAGGATGTAAATCATAGTAAACTTTCACCATAAAAAATGTTGATGCTGCAACCACCGAAACATGACCGCTGAAAAAAGAATTGGTTGTATTTCTTCCCATTTTCTTTTCCATGCTTACATCCGGGTTGTACATAAATGGCCTTAACCGGGGAATCGGTATTGCAGCTGCGAGATAAGCGGTAGCATTAATGGCTTGTGTTTCCACATGTAAAAGAGCAAAATCGTACCAAATATCTCTCACTTTTGGGTCGAAGTACATTAAAAGAGGAGACCACATGCCAGCGCGCAGGAAATAGTTTGAAAGGTCCAATGCCCATTCTCCTTTTTCGGGGTCAATCCTTGTTGAACTTCTGTCGAAAAACCATATCATATCCGGGTTTAAAGTTGCGATCCTATCCTGATTTTTAGGATCACGGCCACGCAAATAATCGGTTCCGTATTTACTCGCCAGTAATCCGCCAACCGTTATCGGGATATCAGCATAATAATTCATCTTGTACGGATTGTACTTTATTCTTATGCTGTCTTTTTGTCCGAAAACACTATACACAGAAAAGAAAAAAACCAGAAATAATATAATTCCCTTTTTACTGTTCATTCTGAAACGAAAATATATAAGTTGATTAAAATGGAAAAGAAAGTTACCTACAGAATGATATTTAAGCCCTGTTTTTTTATTTTTACATAAAGTGAAATAATGAAACGGAACACGGCGATTATAATTCTTTCGTTGTTTTTCTTTTTTCTGCAAAGAGAAAACACACTGGGGCAAGCCCTGAAAGATACTTCAATATATAAAATAAACCGTAAAGTTGAGGCTCCGTTAACAGTGGGTTTGTTTGGCGCCTCCTTTTTTGGATTTGATTATTTAAGAAACAAGCCCAAACTGGGATATGATGAAGTAATTCAGTTAAGTGCCGATGATATCTGGTGGTTCGACAGGCCAGCTACCAGGCAGGATCCTTCGTTTCGACACCGGGCACATGATATTTCCGACTTTTTCCTGAACAGCTCGGTGGTTTTACCCGGAATTCTTGTGCTCGACAAAAAAATCAGAAAAGACTGGCTCGATTTATTAATTTTGTATGGAGAGTCGCATGCAATTAACACCGACTTTTATTTGTTAGATGCAAGTTTTGTTTTACGAACACGGCCGTTTAACTACAACCCGGAAGTTCCTATTGAGGAAAAACTGGCGACTGAAACCCGGAATTCTTTTTTTAGCGGGCACGTATCAACTGCGGCAACGGCTTCTTTTTTTATGGCTAAAGTGTATTCCGATTATCACCCGGAAATTGGGAATAAAAAATATTTGTTATATACAGCTGCTGTTATTCCACCGGCACTGGTTGGTTATTACCGTTTTAGAGCCATGAAGCATTTTCCTACCGATATATTAACCGGATTTATTATTGGCGCTACGGCAGGTATATTAATTCCGGAATTACATCGTATTAATAGAAAAAATCCCAATTTATCGATTGTTCCGTTTACCGGGAATTATAACGGAGTGCAACTAAGCTACGTGTTTTAAAAGTCAGACTTTCACCTTATCTATCAATATTTCATGCCTTTTAGGAGAGCCAAGCAGAGAATCATTTTTAAAATCTACTTCAATCCGGATTGCTCTTAAACCAGAAGCACCTGTTAAATCTTCCAACTCAAAGTTTTCTACATTTTGAGTAATCAATCCCAATGAAATCAAGTAATCAATATATTTTTTGTACTCGGTAATTTCGTCGGCATGCGAATATATAATCGCAATTTTTCCTACCTCAGTTATCCGTTCCTTTGTCTCCTTTATTAGCGCTTTGTCGATTCGTTTTTTTGTAATCTCATAACGAATATTGTAGGCCCCGGCAACATCAAATTTCTTTTCATCTTGCCTGAACGCGATACTTAAAGGCTGCGAGTGAACCAGAATAAGCTGTGTAATATCTAGTTTTACGGGAAGTTCCGATTGCAGCTTCCTGATTTCCTGTGCAATTCTTACTTTTAACAACAGTTGCCACAACCGAATATTTTTTAAATATATGTGATTGTACTTTAGTTTTTTCACCAACGATTGCCCAATATAGGCATTGTATTCTACCCCGTCGGTACTGTACTTTTCAAAATAATGAGGAAAAATTTTCTGGGCATCAATTTGCTCATCATCAATTATTTTACCAATTACTTTATTTATTAAAGTCAAGCTGTTTTCAAAATCTTTTCTTTTTTTATGGAGAACACCATTATCGGGATCTATCTTTTGAAGATAATCATTTACAGGTTTTTCCATTTCCTGAAATCTGTCTTTCAGGAGATTGAATGCCGGCTCAACTTCATTTTTCAGGAATTCGATAATAACAAACTCATCACCCGCCTTTAATCCATTTTTTACTGTCGAAATGTAATTCTTAATCTCAAAATGAATAGCATCCATAAATGGCATTTCATTTATAAGTTTACCATATTCAATAATTTCCCGGGCATGTTCGAGTTGTTCCAGAAAATCGGACTGGATAGCTTTGTTTCTTTCAGTTGTTGAACTGTGAATATCAGAAGCTCCAAAAATTGGAATGATGTTATCAAAAACTACGGGCTCAATTCCTGTCGATAATTTTTCGATCGAATTTTCATTCATCAGGTTTACAACTGCTTCCCTGAAACGCCACTCAACCGACGGATGAATGGCCGTAAAATGTTGTTGAATAATCGCACTTTCTCTGTCTTTGCATTCATTCTTCGAACGTTTAAGTGCCACTGCAAACACGGGGAAAAGCTCTTTTAGCCGACTTATTTTTACCATGTCTAACTCCCCTTTGTTTTCCGATGCAAATTCCAGCATACCAACAGTTTCGTTATCCAACACCAGGGGAACAATTACATGACTGCGGATTCCGTGATTTAGAAATTCAGTAACAACTCTGTCATTTTCTGCTTCATTAAAATCATTAGTTATAACGATTTTTTTCTCCGACATTGCCTGCTCGTAAAATGTGCCTGAATATTCGCGACAGGAAAGTTTTGAACGGTCTATTAAAGTCCTCCATATCAAAGATTTATTTATTGTGGAATCAAATTGATCCATAGCTGCCAGTCCAATTTTTAGATTTGGCATTTCAGTTAATGCCCGAATATGACTTTGAATCAGTCCAAACCCTTCGTTTGTGAGAATGGCCTTATTATCAAGAAGATTCGATTTTAATTCAGAAACAACAAAATCGTATGTGCTTTTTGTAAATGAAAAATGTACAAACCCTTTAAATTCAAAATTTTCCAATGGAAGAGTTTCCCTCCAGTAGCTTAAATCAGCAATATTGTCCAAAAGTTTTTTTAGTTGTTCATCAGTAAGTCTTTTTACCTTCCCAACTGGACTAACGCGCAAGTATTTATAATTAAAATTCTTCCTAAAATATTGAACTGTCTGATTTTGTTCGTTGGTCAATTTAAAGTCAAGGGGAATATTAAAATCTGTTTTATAATTATAAATCTGTTCAAGAATTATCAAATATGCAAAGTAAATTTTAATAAGCTGCTTTTCTTCTAAATCATGATTTTTTGCAATTTCAAGTTTATATTCGTCTTTGTTTGTAATTACTCTTAATTGCTCTGTTGAAAAAAAGGTAGTTTTGTGAAAAGGAACAGTTGCACCTTCCATTGCAGTGTTGCCGGTTAACGGATTGATAACAAAAGCCATCAATTGATTCACCAGGTCTTTATTTTTCTCCAGCAGTGAAAGATCACTAACTTGAGTTTTTAGTTCAGGAACTTTATCCAGGCCTGCTAAAAGTTTACCAGCCGGCTCAAAAAGCGGATGTTTTCCACTTAAAACGATTTGTTCCAATTCTTCAATAAGAAACTCAAAGCTTAATGAAGCTTTTATAATAGTGTCGTTTACATTACGTTTTATCTTTTTCTGTGTTTTCATGGCCTTTCTGCTGTAATGTATTTATTTTTAAATTTATAGGAATAAAACACCGTGCCTGCAAAATAAGTTCAATTGGTAGTTTAATATAAAACAAGAATACATAAACAACCTGAGGTTGAATACTTTCGCGCTAAATATCAAACTTTGCATGTGAAAGATGCAGGTTTTCCGCATCTTCCAGCCGAGGCAGAACGGTTTCTTTCTTTTTTTGAAAATGTTGCATACGTCGTAAAATACGGTCGAGCATCTTAACTGCTTTTTCAATGTAAGCGCCTTTATTCAGCATTACACATTCGGCGCGCTGGGCCAAAGCGGCATCAGTAATTTCCGCACGGGAAGGTACACCTTTTTTTGCCAGGTTTTCCAATACCTGTGTTGCCCAAACATCGGGAACATGCGCAGCTTCACAAATACGTAGAATTTCTTCCTGAATGGTTGCAAAATTTTTCCATCCGGTTTCAATCGCCAAATCTCCCCGAGCTATCATTACTCCAATCGGGAAAGTTTGCATGGCCCGCAGCAAAATCCGCGGCAAGTTGGTAAATCCTTTCTGGGTTTCGATTTTTAAAATTATACCAATAGTACTATCATATCTTTCCAGCTCATCCAGCAATTCCTGCACATCATTTTCATTATTTACAAACGAAAAATTCACTGTGTCGGCGTATTGAGCCACAAATTCCAAATCAATTTTGTCTTTCGGGGTTAATCCACTCACATTCAAATTGCTGTGTGGGAGATTAATCCCTTTGTCGGCTTTTAACTTACTTCCTGTGTCTTTCGCGTAGGTTATTCTAATGTTCAGCTCGTCTCCGTTAACTTTTTCAATAATTCCCTCAATTTTTCCATCATCAAAAAATATTGGTTCTTCTACCTTGACATCGCTAAAGATTTCGGGCAAAGTGCATGAAATATGAGCAGATTGAATTAAAATTCCGTTTTCGTCGTATTGCCCCGGTTCGCCAGGGTCAGGATTTTTGTGTAAAATGAGCGTATCATTTATTTTGAGCGGGATATATTGTTCGATCGGTAATAATTCCCCTACTGTATCTTTAGCCTTTTCTGATTTATCGGGGCCAAAAAGTTGAAGTTCAGTACCAGTAGAAACATAAGCAGAAGTAAAACAAAATCCTTCACGACCATTTCCTTTTCTTCCGCCTACGGTTATATCTACCTTTTTATTCCGGGTATCATTTAAGCGTATAATATCTCCTCTTTTTATTTCTCTGAACCATTCTTCATTTACGGGAATATGGATTGAAATATTATCAGGCAGTAAAAAATCGGGCGGGGCAATCCAAATTCTGGCAGGATTAATTACATTTCCGGAAACATCTTTCTCAGGTTTTATATGAACGATTTTCGGGCCGGGTTTTATCGAACCGGTTCGTAATTTCGGCCCACCCAAATCCATCATTACTTTGCAATTTTTTAATTGCTTTTCACCAATGGTTCTCACATTTTGAATTATTTTCCCCCAGGTTTCCCTGTCATCGTGGGCACAATTAATACGAGCGCTGTTCATCCCCGACTTTAAAAGCCGGCTAACAAAATCCCTGTCTTCGGCAGCAGTTTCGGGGAGCGTAACCATAATACGGGTCCGCCTTTTTTTCGATTTGTACCCAAACATGAGTTTCGTATTCCTTGCAAGAATTTTTTCACTCTTTTTAAATGAAATAATCCCCTTTCGTCTTTCAGGGATTACTTGTCCTAACAACTGGTTTAGTATCGAACTCATGGAAAGCAGACTTTTTAGCACGTGCGCTTCAATATGTGACAAACTTGTTAGTCCCAAATCGCGCAAATGTTCCTGTAACTCATCGATGTCGAAACTGCGAAAAGCCAGATAATGAACAAGATTTAAAGCACTTTTACGGTATACCGGATGAACATTTTCAATTTCGTCACGATATTCTTCTTCCATTTCCCTCACCTTGTAAATAATGAGGTCAATCTTTTCTTTCACAAAAAGAAGCCTGTCTGTTCGGATCATCGTTATTATAAGCGCTAAATATTAATAAAAGCCAAAACAAATGTCAAAACAGAAACCACTATACCAACCATAAAAACATTATAGGCAATCCTTAACAGTTTGTACTTTTTTGCCAGCACTTTTCCCAGAAAATACTGGTCTTTAATCATGGTGGAATACAAATGCTCGTCATTTTTCATTAATTCTTCTATTCCCCATTCGTAATCTTCCAAATCCATGTTATAAAAATTCCCAAAAAAAAGCAGGTTAACTTTATTCTTTTTTATGTCTTCTTTGGTAAAAGTGCCGGAAGAAATATTTGGCCGGGTAGAAAGAATAGCAAAAATGATAGTGGTTAGAGCAAAAAGTAGAAATATAAGTGTTGGTAAAATCAGGTTTGGAATTTCTTCAAAACGGGTCACCAAAACAGTCATAATAATTGAAATCATAATTGCATTTACCGAAATAAGAATGTTCGACTTATTATCGGCAATAGAACTCAGGTTAATCTGATTACGTGCGGTTAATCTAAACATAGATTCGACGCCGCGGGAATATCCTTTACTTTTTTTCCCTTTTTTTGCTTTTTCAAGCAGATCCTGTTCTTTTTTCTGTTCAAGCATATACTTAAGTTTTTCAAGATTTTTTTGTTTTTTGGGGTTTAGTTCTTTTCTGGCAAAATCAGTATGATAAGGATACTTCTGAAAAAATTCTTCTGATTTTTCGTAGAACTTTTTCTTACTCACTTTTTTGTATAACTGATTTTTCCATTCCTGCCTCATTTTTTCAATTCGGTCAAAATAGTCCTCTTCAGTTAAATGAGAGAGGTCTGCATCGCAAATTACTTTTTCCATTAGCGTTTTTGGTTTCACCTCAATGTTTGTGGAAAGGATGCTATTTTTTACCATTTCAATCCGGGATTCGTCGATTCCTTTTGAACGAAGAAACTCCTCAGCCTTCTCAGCGCCTACTTTTTCATGATTTCTAATGTCAACGGCATATCCGATATCATGAAACCAGGCAGCTATTTTCACCAGAAATATTTCCTCCTCTTTCAGACCAGCATTTTTGCCAATGTACTCAGCTTTCTCAACCACATACTTTGTATGTTCCAGATTATGAAAAGTAAATTTTTCAGCAAGATTTTCTTCCAGAAATTGTTCAATAAATGCTCCTGCTTCGTTTACCAGTTGTGTATTTATGTTACTCATTGTAAAACATTTATTTTAAAATAAATAACTAAATGTAAAATCGATTAAATTATCTTCTTTTGACCTTCCGTATGTTAATGTTACAGCTGCCGCATTAAAAGGCGAGATCCAGAATCCGGCTCCATAGCCATTGTGCCATTTATTTGAATTTTCGCCTTTCACCCAAACCCTTCCAAGATCGTTAAAAAACAACATTCCGGTTTGTCCGTTAAGTAAATAGCTGTGTATATTTTTAAATTTTACTCTTATTTCTGTATTCTGATAAAATAGTTTGTCGCCTGCAAAACGGTTATTTCTAAAGCCGCGCAAATTGGTTTTTCTTCCCAGAAAGTTTGAATGAAAAAAATCATAATCACCAACGTTGGTTGCACCTCCAATCCGGCCAGCAAAAACAAATCTTGGGTCTTTCTGAAAACTCAGGTAAAAGCTCAGGTCTGATTGTAATTTTACAAAATCTTCATTCTCATCCGTCAAACTATGAAAAGCTGTGGCTTTTGTGTCCCAGTAAATTCCCCGCTTGGGCAAAGTTTCATCATCTCTGGTGTCTATCGTAAAGGCGGCATTCAGTCCGGCGTAAGTATGCTCTGCATAATCTGATTCAGAAAGTACATCCGGGTAGAGTTGTGCAATAAACCGGTTGGTTGTATCTGTAACCTCGTAATGTTGGAAAAAGGCTCCAACCGAGTAACTTAATGATGGATTTATCTGATGATGTAACCGCGGATTTAACCAACCGTAGAAATATCTTACCCGGTAGAAACGTTTGCTGTCAGTTAATTTTTGTGTTTCATTTCCGGGACCGTAATAATTATCTACACTCCGGGGAACACTCAAATCCGCATTTAATTTAAAATCAAAAATTTGAGATATTGAAGTTACCAGTCCTTTATATTTTAGTTCAAAAGCACCAGTTTGAAAGGCCGTTTTTGCAGTTAGCTGATGAAAAGTTGAATCCCTGAAATTGTATTTTTTGATACTTACACCTGCTCCAACAAAAACACCATCGTCAATATTATAACCTCCGGTTACCAGCGGCATAACTTTGTCGAATTTAAACTGTTTACGATTGTAATTATCTATGCTTTTTTTCGTGCTCAAATGAACCCTCGTTTCAGTCCCTAGATTAAGCTCGTTCTTTTTGTCTTTTCTTTCGTAAACAATGGTTTTCTTTCCCAATCCTTTTACATTCGATTCATCATTAACCTTATCGTTGTTTTTTCCGCCGATTATTCTGATTTTTATTCCTTTGACAGCATTTCCTTCCAACTCAAATTCATCTTTGTCTTTTAAACCATAAAGTCTTATCTCGTTTGTTTCATCCGGAAGAAATGTTCTTTCAAAAAGCTTGTCTTTTACTTTCCCTTTTTTATCGCTCAAAGCAAAAACCTCTACTTTTGTATTTCCGTTTTCCATTCGCTGCACATGAAATAAATCGCGTTCGTCTGTTCCCACAACATCAACCTCTTTTGAAAGAAAACGGTAAAACTCCTCAGCATATTTTGGTAATGCATCTCTTCTTGCTTTTAATTTTCGTTCAATATCCGACCCGGAGATAGCATAAATTTCGGGAGGAAGTTCCTCGATTGCTGCATGAATAACCGAATCGGTAACATTCTCCTTTATGTTCTCGGCAGTTGTTATCCAATCGTGCAAATTGGGTTCAGAAAGAAAAGCCCTGTCGAAATAACGGGAGTTGAATCCAAGTCCCACAACATCTTCTATGGTAGTGTCAAGTCCCTGGAATTTTCGTACTGCCCATTTTCGCGATACAAGCCACATCAGCGGACCTTCATTTACAAAATATACCTGGTCGCGATCGCGGGGAATGGGGCGATAAATTTTCTCGCCATTCTTTTTGAAAGTTGCCCAGCGCCACTGGTCGTCGTGGCGATCCCAGTCGTTAAGTAAGATGTCGAATAACCGTGCACGTAAAACAGCTTTTTGATCCACAATATGGTCGTGCTTGTCGTTGGTTTTTTTTATAGTTTTTGCAGTACTTACAATATCCTCAGAGTTCCCAAAACTTGTTATGTCGCTGCGATCACCATCCGGACGCTCCTCAAACAGAAAAACTCCGTTGGCAATATCTTTTCTGTATATACCAAGTCGCGGGTCGTCGGGAACCCAAAACAGTTTCGGATTTGTGTACATTACTCCGGCAGCATCTGCCAGTTTCGGAATAGTAATAGCTGCATAAGGGTGCGATGCCGAAATGCCATCCTGAACCACATCTACGGCAATGGTATTCTGCATTTCTTCCGAAAGAGCCTTGTCCACAAATTTATTTACAGAACGTAACACATATTCTTTCCCGTTTTTGTCTTCAAGCCGAACGGAACGGGTTTGTTGTCCGCCTCCTCTTTTGATGATTGAAAGTCCTCCTTTTTCAGCGCCAATGTCAAACACCGGAAAACTTACTTCGGTATTCCACACATCGCGGTAGTTATCGCCCATGAAAAATCGATGAAACTTACCTTTCATATATTGGTCGCTCAATTTTACCCTGACAACACTATCGCGATAACTGATATTTCCGAGGCTCTCTTCTTTTTTTTCGGGATCAAACAAAGGTTTGGAATAGAGTTTTTTAGCAAATAGTATTTGTTCTCCCCCATTTTTGTCAGGTCTGAAAAATTGCAGCCAGACATCTCCGTTTTCATAAAAAGAAAGTTTCGCAAATCCGGTTGATTCTGCTGCAAAGTCGGCTTCCTTTTCCCTTTCTGCAATAAATGCTCCTTCACCTCCGCCGCCACTCACAATGTGAAACAAGCTATCTTTTTTTAAATATTGCAGATTGTGCTCATGACCGGCAGCGTAAATTATATTCGGGTACTTTTCAAGGATTTCAAGCAAGTTTTTTTTGAAGGCTTTGTAATCCGGGCTGGCTAAGTCTTGTGGTTCACCAAAAAATTTTCGATAGCCAGTATAAAGAAATCCGGGCAGGGGAATATATAACGATGGATTTGCATCGATTAAAGGAAAGATATTCATCATAAAAGGGAAATATCCGCCATGGTTTCCCGCGCTAAACAGCGGATGATGTGTGGCAAACACTATTTTTTTACCACTGTTCCGCCGAATGGCATCTTCTATCTGTGTGTAAAGATCATTTTCATCTTCAATATCGCAATCATCATACAGTTCCGGTTTTTCGAATTTCTGAAACCACCACTGCGAATTGATAACAATAAGTGTAATGTCTTCTGTTAACGGAATTTCTACCGGTCCCGGACATCCCTCATCGGGCACATAAGTGTTTCCCCTGCTTAAAAATGTTTCAATGTATTCTTCCTGTTGAAGTACCGATTGCCATCCGGCAGCATCTCCTTTTGCCCAATCGTGATTGCCCGGCAGAAAAACAATATTGCCCGGATAATCTTTTATGCGGTTCAAAATGGCATCGTGTTTTTTTACCGCTTCTGCAAATCCCGCGTCTTCGCTATCGGGCATTCCATTGGGATAAACAATATCTCCCAGAACAACAAGCGTGCTTTGTTCTCCCTCTTTTTCCAGCTGGTTTTTTAATAAATCAAGATTTTCATTTTCAAAAGGGTGTTTTAAATCGCCAATCAGAAAGATGGAATACATCTTTGTTCCGGAGGTTTCCGGTATTTCTTTTTGCCAGTCTTTGTTTTCAGGGGAATAAAAAGTTTTTTGTGCCCATATTGTAGTTGATAATGCACAAAATAAATAGGTTAATACTATATAAATGGTTTGCCTTTCTGTTTTCATCATCTGGAGTTATTGTGTGGGGTGAACTTAAATTCAGATATGCTTCCGCTTTTTTCTTTCCCTTCGCTTGAAATGTAAAGCGTTCCGTCCGGGCTAAAACAGATTCCCTCGGGTTGTGGGTGAGTTTTGATCTTCAGTTTAATAATCGCCTTTATTTCTTTCTCCGGAGAATAAACCATTAGTAAGTTTCCTACTGCTGCCAGAATATAAATATCGCGGGTAATGGGATGAATGGCAATCCCTGACGGTTGAAAAGTAAGATCTCCTTTTGCATCATCAAGATTGGCAAGCAACTCAACTCCCCATTTGGTTAGGGTATTGTAATTTTTCAGTTTTTTTATAAAATCCAGATTAATTAATAAATACGGATCCAAATCAAGTAGTTTACTTTTGGGGTTAAATGCGTAAACGGCTTTAAACTTTCTGCCATTTCGGTCATCAACAAAAGGGTGTCCTTTGCAACATATCAATAATTGCTTCGACGAAGAATCGTAACATATTCCTTCTGCATCATTTTTTTTAGTCAGAATAGTGGGATATTTTTCAGTATCGTCTTTATTTTCATTTAAATAATTTTTAACACAATACACGGTACCATTGCTTTTCAGAACCCAGGCGTCGTTTTTTACAATTTCAATTCCCTCGAAATCTCCATCTTTTTCAAAATCTATTTTGCGTTCTACATCACCGGTTAACAGGTTAAAAATATAAATGTTCCCTTTTTCGTCCTGGATACATGCCAGCCGGTATTTATCGATATACCCCAGTCCGGAAATTTCAATCAGTTTTTCGGGGAGCTTCCATGTTTTATCTGGTTTGTTGATGTCGTAAGGGAAGTTAAAATTTGGTTTCAGAAATAGTGCATCTTTATTTACTCCCTGCGACTTTAGATCGTTGAAGTAAGCAAACAGAATAACAAGCAGAGCAATTTTAAAACATTGCATTTTATACATATCTCTTATTCATACCGTATGACTACCAAATTTATAAGATTACGCCATTACTTTTAAATTAATCTATAGAATTTTTAGGAATTACAGCCATTGAGTCATATCGAGCCAGAAATGCTGGCCTAATCCAACCGTAAAAATCAAAAAACCCAAAATGCCGTGAACAATTCCGGTGAACAAAATGCTTTTGGTTTTTTCATAGAGCCAGGCAAGATAAATTCCGGCAAAAAAAGTTAACACCAGCGAAAGCACACTAAAATATACAATGTGAACAAAACTAAAGGTTACTGCGCTGGCAAAAATCAAAACCCACTTCCTCTGAAACAAATCAGAATATCGCATAAAAAGGAACTTGCGGTAAACCACTTCCTGTCCGTAAGCTGAAAAGACAGGATAAAACCCAAGCATTGCCAGCCATATTGCCGGATTTCTTCGGGGGAGATTAAACAAATTTTCCGGTTCAAAAAGTAAAACAAAAACAAGTAAAAAAACTCCGGTCAAAATAACAGCTGTTAATTGCTGCAACCACATTTTTCGGGAAATATTTAATTGGATTAAATCCCGTAGATGAAAATCCTTTTGAGTTCTGAAGTAAAGAATTAAAGCAACTAAAACAGGAAGTAAAATTGAACTAGGATGAACAATATTCTCTTCAAAAAATAAAAATAGAGGCACACCCAAAAACAGAATAATAAATTCACCGCCCCGAATAATTTTCTTTTTTCCCATGTAGTTCATTTTGACAATTGGATTATATCTCTGGATCTTAACACCTTTTTCGGATACCCTTTCAACATTGCATTTATCATTGCAAGCCCAATTTGAGTTGTATCAACTACTGCGCCGGGAGCCATTACTTTAACCATTTTCACCAACCACATAAAATAGTTGTACATAAACTGGTAGCCTTTCGTTTTGGATTTTATACCTCGCAAAGGAATTATCATTCCCGGACGGAACATAAATGCCTGTTTAAACCCGAGATTTAAAAGTTCATTTTCTGTTTTTCCTTTCACTCTCGCCCACATTGTCCGGCCCTTTTCAGAAGAATCAGTACCTTCTCCCGAAACATAAGTAAAAGTCATTTGTGGGGTATTTTCAAAGAGAGTTTTCGCCAGAGCCATTGTAAAAATGTATGTTATCTTGTTGTATTTTTCCTCATTCAAACCCACCGAACTTATCCCAAGACAGTAAAAACAGGCGTCGTATCCGTTAAGTTGACTTTTAAGTAGCGAAAAATTGGCAAAATCCTGATGAATAATTTCTCTGAGTTTTGGATGTTTAATTTCAACCGGGGTTCGCCCAATAACCAAAACTTCACTAATTTCCGGATGGTCTAAACATTCCAGTAAAACACCTTTTCCAACCATTCCGGTCGCACCTGTAACAATTACTTTTTTCATTTTCCCGGCTTTAAATGGAGTAATGTTATTTCGCTTTTTGTGCCAATGCGCATGGGTGGCCCAAAAGTTCCGGCCCCCTGCGAAACAAACAGTTTTGTTTCCTCAAAGCTGTGTAATCCTTTGTTGTATTCAAAAATAAGATTCGCAATATATTTTATAGGAAATAACTGCCCTGCATGTGTGTGCCCCGCAAGGTAAAGATCAACTCCATGCTGATTGGCGTATTTTATCCCATCTGGACTATGATGTAACAAAATGGCCGGGTTAAGCCGATCTATAGATAATTTTTCCAATACGCTTCGAATGGTCATATATTTGTCTGTAGCATGAATATTCAGAGCTTCGTTATCTGCCCGCATGTGGTTTAACCCTATAATTTGAATGCCGTTCCAATTTACGATCTCATTTTCCAAGACACATACACCAATCTCCCGCAGATAGTCTTTGATAATCTGCACGCCCGTATATTTGTCATGATTACCTTCCACAAAAAAAACCGGTGTTTTAAGTTCGGATAAAGGAGCAAGATTTTCTTTCGAAAGATTTATACGACCGTCAAATAAATCTCCGGTGATAAAAACAGCCTCCACATTTTGCTCATTAATCTTATTGACAATTCGTTGCAAAAACTTCCTTCCACGAAAATGACCAATATGAATATCGGAAACATGCGCCACGCTTACATCCTTTTTTAATTCTCTCAATTCTATTTCCTCGCTTGTTATCTGTATATCCCATGCATTGAAAATACCATATCCCGAAATTGCAAGCGCCAAAGCCAGCGCGGCAAGACCACTAATTTGCGGAGAAATTTGTACAAAAAGATTTATAAGGTCAACCGTAAATACAGATATCAGCAAATAAAGCAGCGTTCCCATGGTAATGGCCGCCAGTATATAAATAAATTGCCCGGGCTTAGACGTAGAATTTGACAAAGGCATCATCCCAAAAATCATCAGAATACTTAAAATGGGAAAAACCAGGTAAAAAATATTTGAGTTCCCAACAGCAAAATAAAAATTAAACCGATGAGCCAAATAAATATTAGCACCAATAATGACAACCAGAAACAATACTAAAAAGAGTATTGGAAAAAATCGTTTCATATAGTATGTTATAAATGTATTGACTTCTAAGTTATACGACCAGCATGCTTTTACTTTGCTTTTATTATTTTTTCATCGACCAACACCTGAAACGTGTCCTCCATCGTAGTTTGCAGTGGTCGAAAAGCAATACCCAAATCTTTCCTGATTTTTGAATTATCAGCCTTCCATTCCACATTTACGTTATTTCGAACATACTTCCTTGTAAACAATTTGTTGGCCATCGGACCAATCAACAACAACAGCCATTTAGGTAACTTTTTCTTGGGCAATGGAAAATCCTTACCAAACCTGGGTTGTAATGCTAACGCTATTTCTAAAAAGTTGGTATTATGTGCCGAAGTTATATAACGTCCCTGGGCTTCAGGAGTAAAAGCGGCCAAAAAATGCGCATCTGCAACATCGCGGACATCCACCATACCAATTCCCATTTTAGGAACTCCCATTTTCATTGCCCCGCCACCAAGCTGTCGCATTATACTCAAACTTTCCGAAGTATTTAACGCAGGGTTTAACGGTGGGCCCAGCACCAAACTGGGATTAATAGTAACCAGGTCCCATTGCGATTGCTTCTCAGCCAATTCCCATGCTTTTTTCTCCGCCAGTGTTTTGGAATAAGAATAAGGTTGGTACTCCAGGGAGGCTGTCGTATTCCATACATCTTCCGTAAGTAATCCATTCGGTGCTTTCCCACAGTCAATAGCGTCGGTATAAATAGCTGCACAGCTACTGGTTACCACAATTCGTTTTACAGAGGAGGTTTGACGTGCTGTTTCCAATACATTTTCTGTTCCTAAAACTGCCGGGTCAATTAAATCTTTCTGAGGATCTTTGACTTGAATAAAAAAAGGAGAAGCGGTATGAAAAACCAGTTCACACCCTTGCATTGCCTCAGCGTAAGACCCCTTCTCCAACAAATCGGATTTAAAATATTTTATATTCCCTTTTGACTTTTTTGCAATCGCGTCAAGATGAGCCACTTTTTCCTTTTTATCCGGATTTCTTACTGCGGCATGAACGGTTATCCCTTCATCAAGTAACTTTTTTACCAACCAGCTGGCAACATAACCTGTTGCCCCGGTTACCAATACTGGCTTTGTTTTGTCTATTTGTTTCATGATTTCATTTCAATGTGAGTACTTACTTATTGTTTATCAAAAAATTTTAGAGATTATATTTTTTAAGCATAAACTTGGTCATTTTATCCAGGTTTAAATTTGAGCCTTTCAATACTGCAGATCCAAGGCCTTCAATAAATAGAATCAATAATTCTGTCTCCAATTCAGGTGTTTGATAATTCAACTTCTGAAAGGCATTTGTTAAGGCCATCTTTAGCGGTTCCATTTTTTTATCGCCGGTTATTTCCAGTTCCCATTTTAACTTAAACTGCAATTTCCAGAAATCGTAATCGGAAACATCTATTTTACCAGTCATCTCAATGGTTTTACGAACTACCTCCTTTGGATCGGGCTCCATTACTATATCAACAAAAAGAGCTTTCAACCGTTTTTCTCCTTCCTCTAAAACCGCCTGCAGCAAGCCTTCTTTATTCTCAAAATGTCTAAAAATCAAACCTTCTGATACTTCTGCCAATTTTGCTACTTTACTTGTTGAGGTTGCATGAAATCCTTCCTGAGCAAACAATTGCAAAGCAGCTTCTAGTATTCTTTCTTGTTTCTCCGTCATAACAAAAGTGAGTAATCGCTTACAAATATAAACAAAAAGATTTGATTACAAAATTCCAGCATGTCCCAATGGAAATTACGAGTTTCTATTCAAAACATGGATTATTAAGAAACAGAAAACAAAAAGCACCTTCCATGTAGTTTTGAGTAATCTATGAAAGAATAATCCACCTGGGCAAAAATGGATGAATAAATTCTAAAACAAACCATTCTGCCCTGGTCCCCTGACATTCAAGCTATATTTTTCATTCAGCTTTTGAATGAAATAAGCCGACAACAGCGGCGATTCTTTTTCTATATTTTGATGAACAAAAAAGTAAAGATTCTCAAGGCCACTTTTAATCCATTCGCCCACTCTTTCCACCCAATCATCCAAACGTGTATAATCCGAAGAGTGGTTGGCTCCGACATATCGTATGAAAGCCGAAGAAGTAGTCAGTCGCATATGAAGTAAATCTCTTCTTCCAGCCGTATCGACAATAATGTTTGTGACCTTATTTTCTTCCAGAAGCGAATAAATTTCTCTGCTTATTTTTTCTTCATTAAACCATTCATTGTTTCTTAATTCAACAGCCAGAGGTATCCCTGCTGGAAATGTAGTTACAAACTCGTTTAGCCTGTCAATATTTTTGTAGGAAAAATTATCGTGAAGCTGAAGAAAGACCATGCCTAGTTTCGAACTAAAATTACTGATTTTCAAACAATAATCTTCCACCAATTCGTGAACTCCTGTTAATCTTTTATAGTGGCTTATTGAATTTGTAATTTTGGGGAAGAACTTAAAATCACCGGGCGTTTTATCGCGCCAGGTTTCAACCTGATAAACCGACGGAATATTGTAAAAAGTTGCATTTAACTCTATACTATTGAATTGTGTTGCATAATACACCAACTCATCTTTTGTCCCCCTCGGATAAAAACCCTTTAAATCCGTACGGTTCCATTTAGCACAACCGACATACACTTTCAAATCCGGCTTTTCTTTTTTTGTAGGGTTCAGCACCTTTCTTGTGTCAGGGTGATCCGAAGGCAAGTTAAAATCAACATTTTCCGGATCGGTTACTTTTCCAAAAATCATAATCAAAATGTTTAAAACAAAGAAAATAGTAAAAGCTACTTTTCTTTTCAAATTTCAGGAGATTATACAATATAAACAAACTCCTAAAAACGGAAAAATTTTTCAACCTTCAGACTTGGAGCCGTTCAATATTAAGTCAGATTTTCACGTTATATTTTCTGTTCCTATTAACCGATACACTTTTTTATCTATTTTTAATAAATGATAAACACGATCACCCTTATCGGACTTGTTCAGGCTATTTTTGGAATTTTGATTTTTGTTTCAAAAAGGCCGAATCATATTAGCTTTAAAATAATCGTATTCTGGCTTATTTTAATTTCCTTATCATTAACCTCAAAGCTTTTACCCTTTGAAACTATAGAATACTTTCGCTTCGGGACATTTCCTATTTTGTTCTTGCACGGCCCTCTTCTTTACTTATATGTGAGTTCTTTGGTGAATGAAGATTTTAAACTAACCTGGAAAGAAGGGTTGCATGCAATTCCTGTTTTTATCATCGGGCTTCATCGTTCGCTGGGGAATCAGGTTTCAATAAACAGTTCTTCCGATTTAACCCAAAACCCTAATTATATTTATAATAACATCTATTTTGCTTTATTGATAATTTCATTAATAATTTATTGGATTTTAAGCATTCAAATGATTATTTTACACCGTAAAAGTATACCTTATTTCTTTTCCAATTATACTGAAAAGAATACCTTGAACTGGTTAATTTTATTGATCATTCTTTTCCTGATTCTTTTTGTTGCCGA
The DNA here is from genome assembly GCA_963677235.2 of uncultured Draconibacterium sp. GTDB lineage: Bacteria > Bacteroidota > Bacteroidia > Bacteroidales > Prolixibacteraceae > Draconibacterium. The sequence goes on from CAXXPP010000003.1 coordinate 1,114,900, forward strand.
ATTGTTCATTTCATACATTGAAAAACTTTCAAATACTCAGTTTTCCGAATTTGTTAATATTCACATTAACCTGACAATTTTTACATTTATGTTGGTTTTTTTTGGAATAAAACAAAATGCCATATACAAAACCTCAAGAGTTGGCTCGAAAAACCTATACTTTTCAGAAAATGAAGAAACCACTGACTCTGAGAATATTCATCCAGTTCTCAATAAAAAGCAGGAAGAAAAGATAACCAATGAAATAATACTTCATCTGACAAGCAAAAAACCATACATGAATCCGGATTATAGTTTGCAGATGATGGCAGACGAATTGCACATTCCAAGATATAAATTATCGCAGGTAATAAACAGCAACCAAAAAAAGAATTTTTTCAAATTTATTAATGAATTCAGAGTAGAAGAAGTAAAACGGAAGTTAAAAAATCCTGCCTATAAACATTATACTGTCCTCGGAGTGGCATTGGAGTGTGGGTTCAACTCGAAAACATCGTTTAACCGAATCTTCAAAGAAGAAACCGGGGTCACACCCTCAGAATTTAAAAAATCAATTTCTAATGGCAATTAATTGTTGCCACTACATTTCCCATTAACAAAAAGAACCTTTTCTATAATCTGATAATAACCATAAAAATAGAAGACACATGGATTATATAATTGCCATTTTTTAGTAAACTATGTACCAATTGATAGTTTCAACTTACAAAAAAGGTTTCATTTTATTTGTTGGGGCGATCCTCATCCTAAATTGAAATAATATTGAAAAATCATAGGTTTAATTCATTAGGTGATAATGAATTTAAAATATAAATATCCCTCGGCGAGGCCGGGGGGTTTTGTTTATTCTTTGTAAGTTTGGAGAAATCTAAACCTACACCTTCCACAATGAAAAAATATTTAGCTTTTCTTATCATCTTTCTCTGGTTTTCATGCACAAATTATTTTCAGCCACCGGAAGAAACATCTTCTTCACTAAAATTATGGTATGACGAGCCTGCCAAAGAATGGACCGATGCGCTACCAGTCGGCAATGGACGCCTGGGGGCAATGATTTATGGTGGCATTAAATCAGACACTATTCAATTTAACGAGGAAACACTTTGGAGCGGTCAGCCACACGATTATGCTCATGAAGGTGCATATAAATATCTGAAAAGAATAAGGGAATTACTTTGGGCAGGCAAGCAGGATGAAGCGGAACAACTGGCAAACGAACATTTTATGTCTCAGCCTTTCGGGCAGCTTTGTTACCAACCTTTTGGAAAAATATTTTTAAATTTCCCTGAAAACCAACACGCGGAGAACTATCAACGACAACTCAACCTGAAAAATGCCATTTCTTCTGTTTTCTTCGAAGAAAATGAAATTCAATTTAAGCGAGAAATTTTTGCATCGAATCCGGCCCAATCAATTATTATACGATTAGAGGCGAATAAAAAAGGAGCTTTAAACTTTGAAACAGGCTTGACTTGCCCTCATGAAAATTATTCAATATCAATAGAGAACGACCAGATTATTCTAAAAGGGAAAGCCAACAACTACCCAAATAAAGTTGGGCGCGATGGAGAACCCTACCCGGAAAGCAAGCTAACTTTTGAAGCCCGGTTGAAAATTGTAAACGAAGGTGGCAGAATTGTTGAAGATGGTAAAACATTAAAAATTGTTGGAGCAAAAAAAGCTACGCTTTATTTAGTCGCCGCCACAAGTTTTGTAAATTATAACAACATTGCTGCCAATCCGTCTCAAAAGTGTAAAAACGATCTTGCAAAACTGGAGGGCGGATCCTATGAAGCGTTAAAAAAAGCTCATATCAATGACTATCAAAAGTTATTTAACCGCGTGAGCCTGGATTTAGGAAAACCGGAAATCTCGCAACGGCCCACCGATAAACGATTAGCTACTTTCAAAACAGACGAAGACCCTTCGTTAGTAACACTTTTGTATCAATATGGAAGATATTTGCTGATATCGTCATCCCGAGCCGGGACACAACCTGCCAATTTACAAGGAATATGGAATGACAAAATAGCGCCACCATGGGATAGTAAATACACCATCAACGCAAACACCGAAATGAATTACTGGCCTGCTGAAATTACCAATCTTTCAGAATGCGCTGCCCCTCTGATACAATTAATAACAGAGATTGCATCTACCGGTAAAAATGTAGCAACAGAACATTATAATCTTAATGGATGGGTAACTCACCACAACACAGATATTTGGAGAGGCGCGGCTCCCATTAATGATTCCAACCACGGAATCTGGCCAACAGGAGGAGCCTGGCTCACTCAGCATTTATGGTGGCATTATTTATTTACCGGCGACACTAAATTTTTAAAAGAAACCGCTTACCCGGTTTTGAAGGAAGCATCCCATTTTTTTGCCGGGTATCTGGTTCCAGATCCTCGTCATCCGGAATGGTTGGTTAGCGGCCCGAGCAATAGCCCCGAGCAAGGCGGACTAGTTATGGGACCGACAATGGATCATCAAATTATTCGCGAACTATTTAGAAATACTATAGAAGCAGCAAAAACCCTTGGAGTGGATACGGATTTTGCGGAAATGTTACAGGAAAAGCTTTCAAAAATAGCTCCCAATCAGATCGGACAATACGGACAACTACAAGAATGGCTGACTGATGTTGATGATCCCAACAATGAACATCGGCATGTTTCACATTTATGGGGGCTTTATCCCGGAAATGAAATTCATCCGCTTACGACACCTGCACTTGCTGAAGCTTGCAAAATAACTCTCTCGCATCGTGGCGATGGAGGAACAGGATGGTCGCGAGCATGGAAAATTAATTTCTGGGCCAGATTACTGGATGGCGATCATGCATTTCGGTTGCTAAAAAATCTAATGGTTCCATCAAAAAGTAAAGAAACCAATTACCAGGATAAAGGTGGATTGTACAATAACCTATTTGATGCTCATCCTCCATTCCAAATCGACGGAAATTTTGGAGCCACTTCAGGGATTACGGAAATGTTTTTACAATCGCACCTGCGCGATGAAAACGGAGATTTTTATCAGGATATTTTACCGGCCCTTCCTTCTGCCCTTGCTTTTGGAAAAATATCGGGAATTAAAGGACGAGGCGGTTTTGAATTCAAAATATCCTGGGAAAACAACACACTAAAATCAGTTGATGTAAAATCCTTGCTGGGAAATAAACTAAATTTACGCTACAACAGAAAAATAATTTCAATGCCAACAAACCAAGGAGAAAATTATACATTTACATCACAAAATTTTTAATATGAAAGCACTCGTTCTCGACGAATATATGAAACTTAACTACAGGGATTTTGAGAAACCCGAAATTAAACCCTGTGAAGTTTTAATAAAAGTAAAAGCCTGTGGAATTTGTGGCAGCGATGTACACGGAATGGACGGAAGCACCGGCCGCCGAAAACCACCATTAATAATGGGACATGAAGCATCCGGAATTATAGAAGAAATTGGTAAAGAAGTTTCGGGCTGGAAAATCGGCAATAGGGTAACTTTCGACTCCACCATCTACCCGCTTGATGACTGGTTTACAAGAAAAGGACATTATAACTTAAGTGACAACCGGAAAGTATTGGGGGTTTCTCCCGAAGAATATAAAAAGCATGGTGCTTTTGCTGAATACGTTTCTGTGCCTGCGCATATTTTATACAAAATTCCGGATAATGTTTCTTTTGAGCAGGCAGCAATGGTTGAACCAGTGGCGGTTGCGGCACACGCAGTAAATATTTCAAAGGTGCAGCCCGGCGCCTCCGCTGTAGTTGTTGGGGCAGGAATGGTTGGAATGTTTGTGGTTAATATGCTAAAAATAGCCGGTGCAAACCCTGTTATTGCGTTCGACTTGGATAACAATAAGTTAAAACTTGCAAAAGATTTTGGAGCCACACATACTTTTAACAGCTCTGATCCTGATATATCCGAAAAAATAAAAGAAATAACCAAAAACCGTGGTGCTGATTTTGGTTTTGAAGTAGTAGGAATTTCGGACACGGTAAATCTCTGTATCAACAGTTTACGAAAAGGTGGTACAGCTGTATTGGTTGGAAATCTGAAACCGGAAGTTACGATTCCTTTACAAAAGGTGGTTACAACAGAGCTTTCATTGCTTGGGAGTTGCGCTATAAACGGAGAATACGAACTTGTTCTCGACTTATTGGCCTCCGGGAAAATTAGCATTGATAAAATGATTTCGGCTGTAGCCCCTCTTTCTGAAGGTGCTGACTGGTTTAGTCGTTTATATAACAAAGAACCCGGCTTGAATAAAGTAATTCTGGTTCCGTAAATCTTCCAAAACTAAAAAAATGAAGACCTATAATATTGCCATACTGGGCTGCGGAAAAGTTGCCCATCTCCATGCAAAAGCAGTTCAAAATTTAAAAAATGCCCGATTGGCAGGTGTTTGGAGTCGCTCAACAAGTACTGCTGAAGAATTTGCCAAAGAATACAACGTTTCATTTTATACTGAAATTGAATCTCTCATTCAAAAGGAAGAAATCGATCTTGCCATTATTTGCACACCACATCCTTTTCATTTGGACCCAGCCGAAAAAGCAGCCACTGCAGGGGCCAATATTTTAGTTGAAAAGCCACTTGCATCCACATTGGAAGATTCAGATAAAATTATTGAAGTTTGCCGAAAAGCAGGAGTTAAGCTTGGGGTGATTAGTCAACGCAGATGGTATGAACCTGTAAAAAGGGTAAAAGATGCCATTGAAGCAGGGAAAATTGGCAAGCCTGTTTTCGGAACCATTAACATGCTTGGCTGGCGTGGAAAAGAATACTATGATTCCGACGAATGGCGCGGAACCTGGAAAATGGAAGGAGGTGGAGTATTGGTAAATCAGGCTCCTCATCAGCTTGATATTTTACTTTGGTATATGGGCGAAATTGATGAAGTCTATGGCCTGTGGAAAAATCTGAATCATCCTTATATTGAAGTGGAAGATACGGCGGTAGCAATTATAAAATTTAAAAATGGCGGCATTGGTAACATCATCGTAAGCAACTCTCAAAAACCGGGCATATACGGGAAAGTACATGTTCATGGTGAAAATGGAGCTTCAGTTGGTGTGCAAACCGACGGAGGAGCAATGTTTATTGCCGGTATGTCAGGAATTTTAGAACCGCCAATAAACGATATCTGGTCGGTGCCGGGAGAAGAAAAAATGCTGGAAAAATGGAAAGCGGAAGATTCTGCACATTTTGGGAGTATTGATCCGATGGTTTATTACATGGAACGTCAGATTGAGAATTTTCTTTATTCAATTGAAAACAATGAAACACCATTGGTTACCGGCGAAGATGGCCGCCGAACCGTAGAATTATTTACTGCTATTTATCGCTCAACCCGTGATAATAAACCGGTAAAGTTTCCTCTATATCCGGAAAATAAAAACGATATGGACGGACGATTAAAAAGTTAGTTTTCCCTTTTTTTATTGATTCACCAATTCACTTGTTTGCCCTATCAATTTATTTATTTTATTCCCTTGTTTCAATTTATAATTTACCAGTAAAATGCCGATAATTAAAACCATTGAAATAAACACCATAATAAAGTAAACTCTGGAATTAATGTTGAGTTCGTCTAAAAATTTTTGAATTGAATCACGTCCCATATTTCCCTTTTTTGATCTGTAACTAATTACAAAAATACCGAGAAAAACATATTCAACTCTTTAATTTCCATACCAATTTGAACCAAAATGTCCCGCTTTGAAAAAAGTATTTTAAGCATTACTCTGCCTTTGTTTTTTCATTTTGTCAAGTCGAATAATTCGGTAACCTACATAGATAAGAACAAGACCAATAAACTCAGTTATAAAAAGAACATTTACATGTCCGAGCCGCGTCATCGAACCTCCAATTCCTGGTAACAATCCCCCAATAGCAATAAAAATATTTCCTTTAAATCTAGCATCCTTTTTCTCCATTTTGTAATATTTCAAAGCAGAATAAACAGCTCCACCTACTAAAAAAATAAAAGCATATGAATTTATAAAAGGAGAAAAATAACGCACCCATTTCCACGCAAAAACGGCTCCTGTAAGCCGATAATCAAAACCTTCAGGAATTGAAACCGGAGTCAGAATTACAGATATTGCTCCAACCAATATCAAGGAAATAAATACGATAGAGGAGATATTCGCAAACTTCCTGTTCATTAAAAGATATACAGAACCCTGTGCAAGGGGGAAGCCCCCCAATAATGCACCTACAATATACCAATACTTTACATTTACACTATTCCATCCAAATAAAACATTTATACTTTCTGCAAAAGTTCCAAGTCCGAAAGTGGCTACACCTATTGTCCACCAAAGCAAATACAACATTTTTCGCTGCCTGTAATGTGCGAAAATCTTGTTAACAAAAAATACTGAAAATATTGTTGTTAAAATAGGAATGTATTCAATCATTTTACGGCCAGCTAATATTTATCACACAGAAACAATATCCTAAAAGTATTGTTGAATTCTTTTCATTTATTAATACAATAAAAAACAAAGAGGGCAGCTCAACAGCCACCCTCATTTTACCCAAACATTAATACACTTTTGCATTAATTAATTTTAGTAAATCGGAATAGTAGAAATTATTTTAAAACCTCAATTATTCAGGCAAATTAAATTTACCTTCTAATCATCGTACTTAATACAATTACATTCGTCTCTTTTTATGTACAGCCGCGTTGATTAACCAAAATCTCTCAGCATTGTTTTTCGATGTGATTGAATGGTAGATTTTCAAATCTCGATACAAAATTAAATGTGTGCGTTTACAAAAATATAGATGAGAAATCCTCGAAACCCAATACTTAAAGAACAACTTTCATTAATCAACAATGATAATTAAAAACTAAGGCCAAACTCTAAAATTGATTTTATTTAAATAAATAGTTGTGCAAACCCATTTTGATAATCTTCATGAACCTGAAAAGGGGATGATACTAATCTAAATTTGTAATTATATCGATATTGAGTAATTAGCTACACCCAAATTTTGCGGTTCAATGATAGAATTATCACTAACCAATTTTGTTGTCAGTTATAACCTTTGTTTTTCATTTCACCTGCCATCATAATCATGTTTTAAAATCTTTTCAATTTCAATTTAAATCAAAAAAAAATAAAACACAAAGATATCTTTATATTTTTGCAAATAAATTCATTTTTGAGACAAAACACACCTACAACTACCTCTCTGTCAATGCAATATATCAATTCTAATTATTCTAATTATTCTGTATTTTCTAACTCGCTTTCTAGAAAAAGGTGTCTATTTTGATACTTTCAATATTATGATAAGTATGACAAATAAATAAATTATCTGTTTTATTTTTAGATGAAAAGTATTTCAACTTTAAGATAAACCTTTTTAAGTATTACCCCAAAAATATATACAATCAGAGTACATAAAAATCCAGGAATAAATTAGAAAGGCCGGCAGTATTTCAATAACAAATAACATAGTTATAATTTACAAGCAGAAAAGGCTATGAAAAACAAAGCCTTTTAACTTTCAACCCAATATACCTGCCTTTCGTTCTGCTTATTTCCAAACTTTTTCATTAAGCATCCAGTGCTCAACTTTTGACTCTGATTCTTTTTCGGGAATATCCATGTTCCATATTACTTCATTGGTTATCCAACTTTCAAGTTCTAACCTTGGTTCGGCTTCCTCAACAAAATCAATATTCAAAATCCACGAATTGACGCTTAGCATCCAATCTTCCAATTCCAAACGAACTTCTGTCTCCAAAACAAATTCATTTTTGCTTACCCAATTGGTGTTCCAAATAGTTTCATCTGTCATCCAATCTTCTAATCGAAGTGTTGTTTCAATGATTGTCTGGCTTGAGGCATTTGTTTCTCTTCCTTCCGTTTTTACATTTATTCCCGTTAATAAAAACACTACGAATGCTTTTGCTGCTAATTGTTTTACTGTAGTTTTCATGTTTTCTAATTTTATTTTATCCAAATCTACAGCCCAAAAGAATTTTCCTAAAATGAAATAGAAGAACAGGAGGTTTTTATCGACAGAATGGATATTTACCCTGTCAGTAAAAACAAAATAACTACTGATGAAATATAGAGGAGCTGTATATTATAAACCTAAATGAAAACCGAGTTCTTTACATACGAAGAAAAAGCACAACAACAAATCACTAACAGATTGGAAATAAAAAAGCCGGTTTAAAACCGGCTTTTCTGGTAGCGGGGGCAGGACTTGAACCTACGACCTTTGGGTTATGAGCCCAACGAGCTGCCAACTGCTCCACCCCGCAATATATCTTTATTTCAATGAAATTCTCTCGCTAACGGGTTGCAAATATAATAGCTTTTAACAAATCTCCAAAACATAGTTTGAAAATATTTTTAGTACAAAAAACAAATTCCAGGAAAAACCTGCTATTACCATTTTTTTTTACGAAATTTAAACTTCTTGATATAAACACTAAATCTAATATTATGAGTTCAAATCAATCCAGGAGAAAATTTATTAAAGATTCAGCCACTACTGCCGCTGCTGCGCTGGCAGCTCCAAGCATAATTCCGGCTCATGCCTTTGGAGCCAACGATCGTATCAATGCTGCCGTATTAGGAATAAACGGCAGAGGGAAGAGCCATATTCAGGGATTTATGGTTCAGGACAACGTTCAGGTCACAACATTGTGTGATCCGGACATGAATCTTTTGAAGGAGCGGCAAAAGGATTTCAAAGACAAATACAATAAAGAAGTTACTCTGGAGCAAGATCTCCGAAGGGTTATGGACAATAAAGACATTGACGTAATTAGTATTGCAACGCCAAACCATTGGCATTCACTTGCTGTAATCTGGGCGTGTCAGGCAGGGAAAGATGCTTATGTTGAAAAACCCGGCTCGCACAACATTTGGGAAGGTAGAAAAATGATTGAAGCTTCGGAAAAATATGACAGAATTGTTCAGCATGGGGTGCAATTACGCAGTTCTCCTGCAGTTAATGAAGCTGTTAACCTGTTACGCGATGGATATATTGGCCGTGTTTATATGGCACGCGGGCTTGTTTTCCGCTGGCGACCCAGCATTGGCGATAAAGGCTTTGAACCCGTGCCGGATGGGATTGATTATGATCTTTGGACAGGCCCTGCAATGAAACGTCCGTTTACAAGAAACCTTGTTCACTACAACTGGCACTGGCACTGGGATTATGGGAATGGTGATGTAGGAAACCAGGGAATTCATGAAACTGATATGTGCATGTGGGGACTGGATGTTGGTCTTCCAACAAAAATTACGTCTATGGGAGGAAAATTCTTGTGGGACGATTCCAAAGAAGTTCCGGAGGTTCTTACTTCTGTTTATCATTATCCTGAAGAAAATAAGATTATTCAATTTGAAGTTCGTCCGTGGTGCACAAATTCAGAAGAAGGCGTTACAGTGGGAAATATCTTTTATGGTGATAAAGGAATTTTAGTTATCGACGGATATGACAGGTATAAAACGTATTTAGGCCAAAACAGAGAACCGGGGAAATCGGGAAGCGATGGAGAAATGGCAGGAACCGAAATGGATCGGGGTGCAGGTGGTACCGATGGACATTTTACCAACTTTATAAAAGCTGTGCGCGCTCACGATAAAACAATTCTGAATGCTCCTGTGGAAACAGCTCATCTTGCTTCCGGGCTGGCGCATTTGGGTAACATTGCCTACCGTTTGGGCCGCGTTTTAACTTTCGACCCTGACTCTGAAAGATTTGTAAATGACACAGAAGCCGATAAAATGCTCAAGAGAAATTATCGACCTCCTTATGTTGTTCCGGAAAATGTTTAACTTATTACATCCCAAAATGCCTCGTTTTCGGGGCATTTTTTTTTAAAGTCCATCTGATATTTTGCCTCCCAGCGTTAAATCTTTGGAAGGAGCCTCATCTCTCTCTGAAAAATACAACAACCTTGCTTGGTGTGGTTCCAGCTTAATACTAATTTCTGAAAGTTTTCCAAAACTAACCAGGTCATCAGTAAACCAATTAAAAACAAATGCGGCATCCTTTCCTATTAAATCGGTGGTATAAAAAGTTCTGTTCACTTCCACATCTTTATCATTAAAAAATAATACGCCCCAACTGCGCTCTTGTTTGTAGCCTCGTACCGCAACTTTAATTTCATCTTCATCCGGCCAGAATGGTAAATATGCATTCAACTGGCGTTTATTAGGTTCCAAAAAACGAAAAAGCTCAAGTTGCTTGCCATTTAACTTATCAAACTCCTCAGTTGTTCCAACAGCACCCCCCAGAATCCCCTGCCAGAGCGCCAGACTCAAAATTTCTTTTTCATTAAGACCGGTGTTTGAAGCGGACAATCTTATTTCCATCGGGCTATTTTGCCAGAATATGTTATTGAAATAATGTGTATAATACGATTCCCTAATCACATTCTGAATTCCAAAAGAATTCCATTCATTTTGAAGAGGTACGCTAACTCTCACAATATCCGCAAAACCAATTACCGGACCAAAAGGAACGTCATCCATCATCCACATACTACCCATTCCAATTTCTTCCCTAATGAGCTGTAATATGTCCCTAAAAATCTCTACAGAAGTTTTTCCCGGTGTCGCTCTTTTTATTTCCCATGAATCAATCAATCCCCAATCCATATAGGCGGTTTCATAAAAAATATAACCACTCTTTCGTAACGAACCAAATACTTTTCTGAGATACCTTTGATAACCCGGGTGGCTTCCGTCGAGCATAAAAAAAGTTCCTTTACCATCCATTTCCCTTGTGATCGGTTCATTCTCAAAATTTTTTAGCAACCATTCCGGATGCTGTTTTAATACCTTACTTTCTTTGGAAACCACAAAAGGTGCAATCCAAATCCCTGCACGATATCCATCTTTAAAAATTTCGCGAGCCGCTCTGTCCATCCCTCCATTCCAATTGTCATTTGCCTCAAGCCAGTCGCCTTCGGTACAGTAACCTTTATTTATAATAATTGAGTGCAACGGCAACTTGGGGTCGAGGTTATGCAAAAAATTCAGTTGACGATCCAGTTTATCAAAAGAATACAATTCTTCCGGCCTGTTAATCCAATGATAACTTGTAATTGAAGCCTGGCGAGCCTCACTAATTTCACTAATCTTCCAAGCCAGTTCGAGCATAGTTTCATAAGGTCTGTTTCCGGTATAAATAAATAATTCAGGTAATTTTATATACTCATTGTCAATTCGGATATCTTCGAGCAACATTCCCGATTCAAAAAATACCTGTTCATCTGCAGTTGTTTTTTCGTTTAAGCCAGTTTGATGTGTCCGGTTATAAATTGTGCTTCGGTGTAAAAACCGGGTATGGTCCGCATTTCCAATGGCAATTGTTTCTTTTTCACCAAGAAAAGCGAAGCTTAGATAACTGTCGTAACTCCAGGTTTTATTCGATTTATCACCAGAATGACCTTCCATTCTTTGAATAGGAAAAACTCCCGATTTGCTTCCGGTTCCGTAACCTTGTTTAAAAAACTGGTTAACTCCAAAAACTTCCGCTTGAGAAATTGGAGAAAACCACCTTGGCGCCCGTGTAAAACCACTTAATTCAACTCCAATAGAAATAGAATCGTTATTTGTTTTTAAATCGAGCATCAGAAACCCTTCCGGTAATTCATAAACAATCCTTTTCCCCTTTGGCGAATCACCAAGAAAAACATTTTTAGACATCACTCCCTGCCCGTTTATAGAAGGCCGGCAATTTTTCAAAATTATCTCTTCTGAAATTAAATCATAGCTTCCGTTGTCGTAAATTATCCAACGGGGTTTCGAAAGTTTAAAATCCTTGTCTCTCTTCTTATCAATATCTGTTGCTAAAACATTTTTGTATGGAAACACCAAGGCACTTCCAAGAGCAGCAATGCCTGAAATTTGGAGAAAATCCCGCCTTTTCAGTTTGTTCCCAATCATAAGTTAGGTGCAATGTTAGAGTACTAAAATTACAATCTTAAATAATAAAACAGAAGCAATTATCAATTAATTTATTTCAATTGGAAAACCTAACCATTTTTCCAACATATTTTGTACCATTTTTTGTTGTTCCTCGGGCAAATTTTTTATTCGGGAAGAATGGCTCCCTCCGGGTTTAACTATTTTCAAAAGATTACTTTTTTGCGGAACTTGAAATGAAGAAGCATTCCAGGGATCAAACTCCCCGTAAATAAAAAGAATATCCTTATCTGTACTTTTTATGAACTCCTTTACTTTTAATGCTGTATTTTTTTCATACTTAATTTTTAAATCGGCAGGGAGAAAAATCTTTTGAAGATAATTTTTTGAAGATTTAATTACCAGGTATTTTTTTAATGGTTTAATATCGTATCCATAATACCCCAGTTCCCGGGCAGCCTGAACATAAAACGATTTAATTCCTTCCATTCCTTCGATAGAAAAATAAGACGGCTCTGATACATTCATTAAATAATCGTAGAATTTCTGCGCCCCCGCATTTAAAGAAGGGATTTCATCGGGTGATTTTCCGTATTGCCACAACGCAAAAGGAAACTCTAATACCCAATAGTCAAAAACTTCATCTATCGGAATTCGGTAAGTATAATTTTTCTGTTTTGAATATTCAGTCAGTTTAGGAACAATTTCATTTCGGGCTTTTAATACCTCAATCTGAAAGTCCTCAATTCTTTTTCGCTGCTCTTCTGTCCCCGGATTTGTTTTTAGAAACTCTCTGTGCCTTCTGTCTTCAACTGCAAAATTCAAGGGAGCAACATATGCAACCGTTACATCAACATCGTCAGGATAATATGTGCGATGATAGACAGCAGTTTGTCCACCCTTACTTATACCTGTATTTACCCACTTATTGCTATAATATTTTTTAAATAACTCTACAATACAATGATGGTCAGCAGCTGCATTCTCTACAGTTAAGTAGTTCCAATTTACCGAGTCGGGCCACGACTGACCAAAATACCGGTGCTCAACGCAAATCTGGCTGGAATTTAGCATTGGACTCAATTCATTTAAATAACGGGGACTCGCTGCATAATTGGCAGTATAACCTTCGGTAATAAGTACAACCGGACTGTTTTTCCCTTTGTCGGCAACAAAAACACGCTGCAAAAAAAAGCCTTTGGAAGCATCCGAATGATCAATCGGTTGCTTAACCATAATTTTTAGAGTTTCATTAAAAAAACTGTTGCCATTCATTCTTTCAATACTCAGAACTGCTGGTTCCGACTTCAAAAAATTCTCCAGCTCCGAAGTTTGTGCTGTTACATAAACAGAAAATAAAATAAAAATAAAAAATAAACGGATTGTTTTCATTTGTTTAAAATTATGTTGGCTGGTGAAGTTATAAAAGATTTTGGGTTTGATTCAATCCGTTTATTGTGTTTATCTTTATACCAGATAAAAATTTATACAAATGCGAAAAATTCTCTTTTTCATTTTAAGTTCTTTCTATTGTTTGCATAGTTTGGGGCAACCACTGCCACAAGTAAAAATCGAGACTTCAATGGGAAATATTGTCGTTGAACTGGACACAGTACATGCCCCAATTACTGCAAAAAATTTTTTAACCCTCGTTAATGCAGAAGCATTAAATAATGCTGTGTTTTACCGCGTAGTAAGAATGGATAACCAACCCGATAATGATATAAAAATAGAGGTTGTCCAAGGTGGTTTATTCGACGACAAAAAAATAGCAAAATACCCACCCATTGCGCACGAAACAACAGAAATGACCGGATTGAAACATTTAAACGGTACAATCTCAATGGCCAGGTATGAACCTGGAAGCGCATCAACAGAATTTTCCATTTGTATTGGCGACCAGCCTGAGTTGGACTTTGGAGGAAAAAGAAATCCGGACGGACAGGGATTTGCCGCGTTCGGAAAAGTTATTTCGGGAATGGATGTTGCCCGAAAAATACAGAAGCTAAAAGACGACAAACAATATTTAATTCATCCAGTGCCAATTTTTAAAGTTGAAAAACTGTAACTAAAAATAAGGCCGTTTCCCTTTTTAGAAAACGGCCTCATTCTGGGTATTATCATAAAATTACGGAAGCGTCAGAATTTCTGTTGCGGGCTCCCATTCGTAAACATCGGGGATATAATGAGTAATACTAAGCGTTAATTCATTCCCGGTTACAGTTCCTGTTCCCGAAACATAGACTTCACCATACTCATCGTCGTAATACCAGGCAGGCTGATCGGCAATCGTAACATTATCGCCATTCACAACAATAATAATGTCATATCCGTCTTCATAAAGCCCTTTTGCTTTATAAATCGAAACATTCTCACTTAATTCTGCTTTTAAAATATCAACGGACCACTGATTTTCAAAAGACTCGGAAACAAAATCTCCTGTTCCAGCCTCAACATATTCGATATCAAAAAAAGCAACATATGTTGTTGTACCGAACAACTCCGAAACATTATCGCCTGTTAACACCAATTTGAATGTGTACACTTTTGTAGGATCGATTAACGCAGGTTCAACTACAGGAACAATTTTAGCATACGCAATTTCTTCTCCTTCTTCAAATGTTACAGTATTGCTTTCCAGCGCGAAAACACCTTCAATATCATCATTCATTTCTAATGTAACTTCTGCAGTTGTTGAAGCCATTGCAGAAGAACGAACAACTTGTACACTCACCGAAAAATTATTTTCAGCAGATAATATATTTTCGGGAACAACAGAAGAACGAAAAGCAACATATGTGCTTTCAGGCTCATAGATTGTTCCCATATTATCCTGATCACAGGAAACAAATGCAACAGTCAGAATTATAATGACTAAAAATATTTTTTTCATCGTATTCTTTTTTAAGTTTAATTATCAGCCCACGGATTTTGGTCAGTGGCTTCATCCATGTTTTTATTTCCATCAAATTCCGATTGCGGAATCGCCATCACAAAATCAGGATATTCAGGATCCAATGTGTTTCTCGACAATAACCTGTCGGGATGATTGCTTCCATCAAAGTTTCTGGAAAAACCTGTTTTCAGACGCTTAATATCCATAATCCTTCCAACTTCGCCCCACAATTCAATTCTTCGTTGTAAAATAATTTCATCAAGCAGGGTAACTGAACCTCCTTCTGGTGTTGTCGGCCCATTCGGGTCATTGGTTGTCAAAGTGTTGGCATCAGTTAAAGAAGAGATGTTGTAATCGGGATCCCTTTCAGCCATCAATTCTTCTAAAACCGAGCGTGCCTGCGGGTATTTTCCTTGCATACACATGGCTTCGGCTTTAATTAACATCATTTCTTCCTGACGCATAAAAATATAGTCGCCTAAATTATTGGTAGGATCAGAAAACTGAAATTTAAACTGGTTATAACTAAATTCTGAGCCAATCTCAGCATCTGCTTCAAGAGGACCGAGCCACCATTTATTTTTACGAACATCGGTATCCGACATCTGGTTGTATAACCACGAGCTAATACATTTCCTTGACGTTTCTGCGTAATTACCATCAACACTTGCATCCATATGTCCGAAAAATGATTGTGTTGCATCGGTTTGTTCTGAAATAATCTGAACTCCCCACAAAACTGCATTTGCATTTACATCGTTAAAAGCAAAGCCTTTGTCCAACTCACTCATTGTAAGCATTGAAGTTCCTCCGCTCATTGCAATTTCAGCAGCAGATTCAGCAGTTGCCCAATCGTTTTTTTCCAGTGCAATATTGGCTTTTATTCCATTTGCCACATAATAATCGATATGCGACGGATGGTTACGTGCAGCCGCCACATCCGGATTTAGTAATTGAATTGCCTGTTCAATATCAGCATCAATCTGTGTATACACATCGGCAACTGTTCCCCTGGCTTTTCCTTCCGAAGTATTTGTCGTTGGTTCAGTATAAATCGGAACTCCCGGGGCACTTTCGTTTCCAACATAGGTTTGCTGATAAAATCGAATAAGGTTAAAATAGGAATATGCGCGCAAAGCATAAGCCTGACCAATTAAACTGTTAATTTCTGACTCAGCTCCTTCCATTCCTTCCTTAGAAGCGATGATGGAATTCGCATTTGAAATAATGGTATAATAGAAATACCAAACTGCATACGGACGGCCGTTTTTATGTGTATAATCTGATTTCACATTATATTTATAGTCGTACCAGAACCATCCATTTCCTCCTTCATTCTGAACCATATCTTCTCCCATGAGGTTGTAGGCCAAAATGAACGAAGTAGTACCAAATTCCTCATCCGGCCAATTTTCCGACCATTCTTCGGCTACATACATTGCCCTGTAAATGCCGTCAAGCGCCACATTTGCTTTTTGAACATCAGAGAACAAAACATCTCCCGATGTACTGTCAGTAGGATTTGTATCCAGCTCATCCTGACAGGAAAAAACCGCAACTGAAAAAATTAATATTATAAGTATCCTATATAATTTCATGATGTAATAGTTTTAAAATTTTAATTCAATTCCCAAAAGGCTCGTTCTTAATGGAGTATATGAGAAATTAGTAGATCCGGTAAAATTATACTGTGGGTTCATACCATCTAAATGGGAAAACAATGCAACATTGTCGAATGCCACGTAAGCTCTCAAACTTTCTATGCCTACAGTTTGAAGTATATTTTGAGGCAAAGTATAACCAAATGTGATATTTTTTATGGCAAAATATGAAGCATCAATAAGCTGGCTATCGGTAAACGGACGAGAAAATCCAGTGCCGTTTTGTATCCTGGGAATATCAGTAACATCTCCGGGTTTTCTCCAGGCACGTTCAATATTGGCTGCGTAATTGGTTCCAATATAAGTTGGGTTCAACAGACCAGTATATACGCCATCCCTGATTTCACCCCCCACAGAAAAAGTGGACATAAACGACAAATCAAAATTTTTGCAAATAATAAAATCACTTCCGAAAGCTCCGTAAAAATCAGGAATTCTGCTTCCTGAAATCTTTTTGCTTTGCGATGCTTTTTGATAATCAGCCGAAATATATGGTTCTCCGGGATTTCCGCTATCATCTCTGTCGAAAACCCAGTACAACTGGGCACCGGTAGTAATATCAACTCCTGCAGATTGAGCCAGGTAATATGAATTAATCTCTTCACCGACTTTCTGAATCAGATTTCCATCAACAATTTGGTTGGTTTCTCCATCAAGTTCAACAATTTCATTTTTAAGGGTTGTAAGATTCAGATTGGCGCTCCAAACAAAATTACCTGAATTAATGACATTTACCTTTGAATTAAATTCAAGACCTGAGTTTAACATCTCACCAACATTTGCCCAATAACTGTCGAAACCCAGTGAAGTTGCCAATGGTTTTTCCATCAACATGTCAACTGTCCTTCTTTGATAATATTCCAAACCAAACTCAAAACGATTCCAAAAAATCCCTTCAATACCTACATTGAAATTATTGTTTTCTTCCCATTTTATTGAAGTATTTTCCAAAGAAGAAAGCAATGCACCATTCAGGTTGGCATTTGCCCAATCGAGATCGTACAGTGATTGCCACCCATAATAGGTTCCAATATTATCATTCCCCTGCTTTCCATAACTTGCTTTTAGCTTCAGGTTATCCACAAAGGAAAGTCCCTTCATAAAATTTTCTTCACTAACTCTCCATGAAGCGCCAACAGACCAAAACTGTCCCCAACGGTAGTCTTTATGAAAACGGGAAGATCCGTCGGTTCTAAAACTCGCCGAAAGATAATATCTGTCGGCATAGTCGTAAGTAAAATTGCTAAGGAAAGATTCGATTGCATAGTTATTTTCAAATGAAGTTAATGTGGAATTCGTTGAGCCTGGTGCCAGTTGTTTAATCCCAGGATATGGGAATCCTGTTTTTGCGCCTTCAAGCTTATTAACGGTCAATTTATAAAACTCGTGTCCTGCCAATAAACTAATCGAGTGTTTCCCGAAATCTTTCTCATATCGCAAAAGCTCGTTAACAGTATAAGAAAAATCACGGGTATTTACGAGGTCTAGTAATCCACCAACAGTTGCCGCATTGCCAAAGTTGGGATTCCAGTAGATAGTTTTGTTTGTATTTATATAATCGAATCCAATGTTTGTTGTAAACGATAGACCTTTTACTTCCGTATTAATTCCATTGCCTAAAATGTCAACATGAAACCTTCCCGATAAATTATCGGCTTTTGTTCCATAAGAATCTTCAAACAATGTTGCCACAGGATTCCAGTTAGGGTTTGCTCCTGCCGGCCTTGTTTTTCCATAATCAAATTGTTTTTCCCCAGTTTCCGAAAGTACTGGTTTTCCTTGTTCATCCTGAATATAAACAGGATAAACAGGAGCCATGTATTGTGCAGAATACCAGACATTTGAACTTGATGTAGTATTTTCGTACCCTAGGTAGCTGGTTTCTGTTTTTGAAAAATTGACATTTCCACCATAACGCAACCACTCCTTTGGACTAAGCTCTGCTCCAATTCGTCCTGATATTCTTTCAAAATCAGTTGTTTTTAACAAACCTTCATCTTTTAAATAAGCAACCGAAGCAAATACTTTTGAATTCTCTGATCCCCCGTTTATATACACCTGGTATTCCTGGCGGGTGGCATTGTCGTTTGTAATTTGCCCCAACCAGTCCGACTTATACAAAAGATTTGCTGCCGGGTTTACCTTTCCTGTCTCAGGATCAATTAATTCAGAAACGGGCATATCATAAGGATTATACATTTCGTTTGTACCAAAAATACCTGTACTTCCTTTCATTGCTTCAACAGCCATTTGTCCAGCTAAATCAGGATTCACTCCGCCAGTATATATTAATTCGTTCTTATAACCCTGAAACGACGCTTCAATAAAATCCGCTGTGTTCAATGTTTTATAAGGTTTAATCGCCCTGTCTGAAAATCCGTAAGAAGCTTTAAATTCCACAGACAGTTCCTCTGCCTGACCTTTTTTTGTGGTAATTACAACTACGCCATTAGCACCTCTTGAACCATAAAGCGCTCCGGCTGACGCATCTTTTAAAATTGTCATAGATTCAATGTCGCCCGGATTTATTGAATTTAGATTTCCGTCGAAAGGGACACCATCAACCACATACAGCGGATTATTACTTGAATTAAGTGAACCAAATCCGCGAATAATTATTTCAGCTCCTTCTCCGGGTTGTCCTGAGCCGGAAGTAGTTTGCACTCCAGAAACCTGTCCTTCCAAAGCTTTTGAGATATCAGAAACAGGTCTTCTTTCCAGTACCTGATTGTCAACAACCTCCGCCGAACCTGTAAAAGATTCTTTTTTAGCGGTACCGTAAGCAACCACCATTACTTCTTCCATACCAATAACATCATTCTCTAAACTTACGCTGTACTCCGTTTGTGTTGTAACAGGAAGTTCTACTGTCTTCATTCCAACAAAAGAAATAACAAGTATTTCATTTTCAGGAACATTTAAATCAAAAATACCATCAACATTGGTAACTGTACCAATTGTTGTGCCTTTCACAACAATCGATGCTCCCGGGATCGGTATTCCGTCGGCGGCAGAAGTAACTTTTCCGGTAATGTGCTTTGTTTGGGCATACAATGAAAATATACCAGAAACTAAAGCCATTACAATAAAAAGTAATTTTTTCATAGATAAATTTTTATGTTAATATTAAGATTTGTGGTCCTCCTGTTTTTTTGATAAAAAAACTCCCGTTGGGGAAACGGGAGTTCATATCCGGCCCAAAGCCGGACACTCACACTTTTTTACAATTTGTAATGCTGTTTAAATAACTATCTCTATGTAAAAGTTGGTGTGTAGATTCTTATACTATAATTTAAATTCCCTTAGTTTCCCTAATCTCGGATATACCTTTTCGAAAAAATTTTCATTTTAGTCAAACTTAAAAAAAGATGTAATGTTTGATCAAAAAAATCAACGAACGGTAAAATGAAACTGGTGAATGACTAAAAAAAATATACAAATGATTTAATGGAGAAAAATGAACCGTTAAACCCCGAAAAGAAGTTATTGGCGAAAAATAAACCCAAAAAAAGCGGGATTATTTCCCGCTCAATTTTTAATGATTTTTATGCCGCAATGCCAGCAAAAGCTTCTGCCAAAACATCGGGGTACATTTCTTTAAAATTCTCGTGACACCAGGTATACAGTTCCTGAACCTGATTTGGTTCCACCCACTGAATACATTTGTTAAGTTCTTTCCTGAACAATTCTTTACTAAAACTAACTTTTGGTAATATCACTTTTGCATATTCTAACATGGCTTTCTGTTTTTGTTTGCACTATTAAAATAACAGGTAAAAAGAAGAATGAGTATGCTGTAAAATATGCTTTAACAAACATTAACAACAAAACACCTGCATATCCTTTTTTAATCTTCTGATTATACGATTATTATCCATTCCACTCCCAAAATCTGTTTCAAAACATATTTAAAATTGTCAAACCATTTTCTGAACACAAAGCTATGTTCCCAATATTAAACAGGAGAAAGCATTTGGTTAACAAAGGATGAAATACTCTTTTCTATTGTTAAATTTTCATTGAATGAATTCACAAAAGCACTGCCAATTATTGCCCCATTTGCGTACTTACACGCATTGACAAAAGTGCTGTTATCCGAAATTCCAAAGCCAATAAGCCGTGGATTTTTCAGATTCATATTCCGGATCCTTTCAAAATAATCCTGATGAAAATCCTCCACTTTTTTGCCGGCTCCGGTTGTTGACGACGAGGATACCATATAAATAAATCCATCTGACGCTTCGTCGATTTGTCGTATACGCTTTTCCGATGTTTGAGGAGTAATCAGCAAAATATTATGCAATTGATTTTCAGCAAACATTTCTTGGTAATTTTCCTCAAATTCGTTCAGCGGAAGATCGGGCAAAATTGTTCCATCAATACCTGTTTCCTTGCATTTCTGACAAAATTTTTCAACGCCAAATTGCAGGACAGGGTTAAAATAGCCCATTAGAACCAACGGGATTTTCACTGCCTCCCTGATTTCTTTTAATTGTTCAAATAGCAATTTTACATTCATTCCATTTTTTAATGCCAGTTCACTGCTACGTTGTATGGTTGGCCCATCAGCTGTTGGATCAGAAAACGGAATACCAATTTCAATAAGATCAACTCTGTTTTTCTCCAGTTCCTGAATAATTTTCACGGTATCATCAAGTTTTGGAAACCCAGCGGTGAAATAAACGGATAATATATTTTCTTTTTTTGTTTCAAAAAGTTGATTTATTCTGTTTTTCATTTTGTTGTGTTTTTATGTGTTGCTCTTCTTTTTTCGTTATGAAATCATATCTAAAGGAGCAACTTTCTCATTTTTGTTTCTCAAATTGCAAACGACATTTTCTAATATCCAAAATAATTCAGATAAGTTTCCATATCTTTATTACCACTACCAGAGAGATTTACAACATTAACATCATCAGGGTTCATCTCAATTTTTGCCAAAGCTGCCAGAGCATGTGCCGATTCTAAAGCGGGGATAATTCCCTCCTTTTGCGTTAAAAGAAGCGCGGCCTGTAAAACTTCCTCATCAGTTGCCGATAAAAATTTTGCCCTTCCGGTTTTATGAAGATGCGCATGTAAAGGCCCAATACCAGGATAATCGAGACCGGCAGAGATAGAATACGGTTCCGTAATCTGACCATCGGCATTTTGCATCAGTATTGTTTTACTGGAGTGCAAGACCCCGGGACTACCAACAGTTAAAGTCGCTGCAGTTTCTGGGGTGTCAACTCCTTTTCCGGCAGCTTCCACACCAATCAACTCAACCTCTTCATCATCGAGAAAATGATAAAAAGCTCCTGCAGCATTACTTCCGCCACCAACACAAGCTAATACACGGGTTGGCAAATCGCTCCCGGTTTGTTGTTTTAACTGCTCTTTCATTTCGGCGCTAATTATCGACTGAAACCGTGCGACCATATCTGGATAAGGATGGGGACCAACCACCGAACCAATAATATAATGTGTATCTTCCGGATTATTAATCCAATCGCGCATGGCTTCATTTGTTGCGTCCTTCAGCGTTTTATTGCCACTGTGAACAGGAATAACTTCGGCACCCAGCATTTTCATTTTTTTTACATTAGGCGCCTGGCGTGATACATCCAGTGCCCCCATATAAACCACGCATTTTATACCTTTCAATGCACAAACTGTGGCTGTTGCAACTCCGTGTTGCCCGGCGCCGGTTTCAGCAATAATACGTGTCTTTCCCAGCTTTTGTGCCAATAAAATTTGCCCAATTGTATTGTTTAGTTTATGCGAGCCGGTATGGTTTAAATCCTCTCGTTTCAGATAAATTTTTGAACCATGATATTCTGACAAACGACTTGCGTAGTATAATGGCGACGGTCGTCCGACATAATTTTTCATCATTTGATCAAATTCCTTTTTGAATTCATCAGATTCGATTATATCTAAATATCTGGTTTTTAATTCATCTATATTGGTGAACATCATTTCCGGGATCCAAGCTCCGCCAAATTCACCGTAATATCCTTTTTCGTTTACCTGGTATTTCATATTTTTCTCTTTAGTCATTTTTGTGCAAACAGCAGTCAATGCCTTCTTCCGGCAGCTTCCTTAGTTTTTCAAATCCTCAATAAATTTTTTCAAATTCTTAATATTTTTTAATCCGGGTTCATCTTCAAAACCACTGTTCAAATCCACTCCGATTAGTTGAGGGTGTTCAAATGTTTTTATCTCTTCCGCATCTTCAACACGAATTCCGCCACTTAATAAAAACGGAGTTGAACCCTCATATTTTTCCAGAATCTGCCAGTCAAATTTCTTTCCCGAACCTCCCGGAAGATTTGTTTTCGTATCAAAGAGAAAAAGATCGGCCACTTCATGAAATGGTTTTGTTTTATGAAACTGGAAATCTTTGTCGACGCTAAACGCCTTAATAATTTTTAATCCCTGACTTTTTAAGATTTTACAGGTTTTGGGGTTCTCTGCTCCGTGAAGTTGGATCCATTCAAACCCAAGGTTTTTTGCCAGTGCAAGGATCTCAAATGCATTTTCATCAACAAAAACCCCTACCATAGATTTTGCCGAATTAAAAAGCCCTTCTTCCGGGTTTTCTCCCACATATCTTTTTGATGGCGGATAAAAAATATACCCTAACATATCGACCGGAAGTTTTTCTACATCTTTACGGTTATCTGTAAATTTCATTCCACAGACTTTTATTTTCATCTCTTCATTCATAATTGCGAAATCAAATTTTTGCATGCTTCGCCGGGATTCGCCGTTTTCATAAAGGTTTCTCCAATTAAAAAGCCCTTGAATCCATTTTCACGTAAATACAGAATCTCTTTAGCTCCGGACAACCCGCTTTCAGAAATTTTCACAAATTGGCCGGAAATAAGTTTTGCCAATTCAACTGAAGTTTCAACACTTACGTCAAAGGTTTTCAAATTTCGGTTGTTTACACCTACAATATCAACAAAGTTGTTTACCTTTTCAAGTTCCTCTGCATTATGAACTTCCATTAAAACTTCGAGACCTAAAGCTTTAGCTTCTTGCGCGAGTGCTTTTGCCTGTTCTTTTCCAAGGCAGGCAGCAATAAGCAAAATAACATCCGCCCCGTATGCTTTTGCCTCAACCAGCTGGTAGGCATCAATCATAAAATCTTTCCGAAGAATAGGAATTTCAGGATTTGTTTCCCGGGCTTTAACCAGGTTTGACTGGTGACCGCCAAAAAATTTCGACTCTGTTAAAACCGATAAACCTGAGGCTCCTGCATCAACATAAGCTTTGGTAACTTCCTCTACCTTAGCCGAGAGATTAATGTCGCCTTTTGAGGGGGAACGTTGTTTAAACTCCGCAATAATCCCGGATGAACCCTCCTTCAGCAAACTGGCTTTTAGCGATATACACTCCCTGTTGAAATCAGGTATATTCTTTAGCATTTCAACATCCACAACAATTTTCTGCTGAGCTACTTCTTCCGTTTTTGCTTCAATAATTTTATCGAGAATTGTCATCTTTATATTTTTATATCTGCATTTCATTGAGTAATTGGGTGGACACCTTCTGACAAGAAACAGGTTCCTCCCATTTGAAATGACAATTAATTGGTTACTGCTTTAAATTTTTCCAGTGCTTTTCCACGTCTCAATGATTCTGTGGCTATTTCAACACATTCTTTCAATTCTTTTTCCGGAAATACTACATTTAATCCCAATGCAGCATTGGCAATTACAACGTTGGTTTGCTCCTGTGTACCATTCCCTTCAAGAATATTTATAAAAATTTTCGCGGCTTGTTCTATTGAATTCCCTCCAAAAAGTTTTTCGGGGGAAATTTTTTCAAAGCCAAAATCGGCAGGAGTAATTATTCCTTCTGTTTGATTATTACTAAACCGAGTATCTGCTGTTAGTGATATTTCGTCGTAACCATCATTGCTGTTTACTATTACAAAATTTGTATTCATTGTATGATATACATTTCTGTAATGATTAAAATTTTCGCTGTTATTTACGCCAAGCATCTGATATTTTGGCGACGACGGATTTATCATTGGTCCTAAAATATTGAAAAACGTTGGCACTTTTAATGCCCTTCGTACTGGTGCAATGTGCTTCATAGCAGGGTGGAAAAGAGGTGCATGCATAAAGCAAAAATTACCCTGGTCGAGGTCGTGTTTCAGTTTTTCGATATTGTTGCTGAATTTATAGCCCAAAAACTCCAGAACATTGGAAGAACCACTGGTTGAAGTTGCGGCGTAATTTCCATGTTTCGTAACATTAACACCGGCCCCTGAAATTACAAAACAGGCCAGCGTTGAAATATTAAAAGTATTTTTCCCGTCGCCGCCTGTTCCTACTACATCAATAGCATTGTATTCATCAAGATTGGTAACCAGGCTTAGTTCTGCCATAGCTTCACGAAAACCAGCCAACTCCTCCGAATACAACGGACGCATTTTAAAAACGGTAAGAAAAGATGCAAATTCGGCCTCGCTGTATAAACCGTTCCCAACTCCAAGCAGACTCGATTTAGCTTGTTCGCGGGTAAGAATATTTCCTGCAAAAAGATATTGTAATGTTTCCTTCATTTTATGATATTTAGATTTAGCCCTAAACTCACTATAACATGAATTCTAATTTGACTTTTAAATTTATTACACATTTTATAAATCACTGCAATCAATGTTGATCATTATTTTTGAAAAGCCAGTTTTTAATTATTTCTTCACCAAGCGGAGTAAGCACTGATTCAGGATGAAACTGAACTCCCTGAACATCATATTCTTTGTGCTTCATACTCATAATAAAACCGTCATTATCATAACTTGTTACCTCCAGACATTCCGGAAGATTTTCGTTTTGAACAATCCAGGAGTGGTATCTTCCCACATCAAAAACTTTTGGCAAACCTTCAAAAAGAATGGAATTTGTTTCCGTAAGTTCAACAGGAGTTGCGATACCATGCAGCACTTTGCTCATATTGTGCAATTTTCCTCCAAATGCTTCACCTATGGCCTGATGACCAAGACAAACTCCCAACATACTCTTTTTAGAACCATATTCCTTTATAATATCAAGCAAAAGACCTGCTTCCTCCGGAATTCCCGGTCCGGGTGACAGTACTATTTTATCATATTTTTCCAAATCTTCAAGCTTGATTTCGTCATTGCGAAACACATCTACCGGCAATCCGGAGATCTTTTTTATAGCGTGCACCAGATTATAGGTGAACGAATCGTAATTATCTATTACTACTATTTTCATCGGTTGTCAATTTTCAAGTTAATTAATCTCCTTTGCCATTTCAATTGCCTTCTTTAAAGCAGCAAGTTTGTTGTTCACTTCCTGCAGCTCATTTTCTTCCTTCGAATCGGCAACAATTCCTGCTCCCGCCTGATAAAACAATCTGTTATTTTTACTGAGAAAAGAACGAATCATAATGGCATGGTTCAGCGTACGATCGAAACCAAGATAACCAATACAACCACCGTAGTACCCCCTATTTTGATTTTCATATTTATCGATAAGTTCCATTGCCTTATATTTTGGGGCTCCGGAAAGCGTGCCCGCCGGGAATGTTTCGCCCAATACTTTTATAAGGTTGGTATCATCAGTAATCTCCCCTGAAACCTGTGAAACTAAATGAATAACATGAGAATAAAACTGGATCTCACGATAGGTTTCAACAACTACATGGTCGGCATTTCGACTGAGATCGTTGCGAGCCAAATCAACCAACATTACGTGTTCCGCGTTTTCTTTCGGGTCTTTGCTTAATTTCTCTGCCAGTTCCCGATCCTGTTCATCGTTTCCGGTACGTTTAAATGTTCCGGCAATGGGATGGATGTAAGCTCTGTTATTCTTTATCCGTAATTCAGCTTCGGGGCTGGAACCAAATATGCGATAATCGCCATAATCAAAATAAAAAAGATAGGGCGAGGGGTTTATGGAACGAAGCGAACGGTACACATTAAAATCATCTCCTTCAAATTCCTGTGAAAACTGGCGACTTAACACAATTTGAAAAACATCGCCACGATAGCAATGTTCTTTTCCTTTGGTCACTAGATACTTATACTCGTCATTATTTATATTTGAAGTTTCTTCCCCAACCGTGCTAAACTTCGCGGTTGAAAAATTCAGATTTACCAGAAGATGATGAATATAATCCATTTGTGATTTTTCATCCTCCAGCAAATTTTCTACCATGTGAATTTGGTTTTTATGATGATCGATAGCAACCACATATTTATAAAAGCAGTATTTCACCTCCGGAATCTGGTACTCGTCCTTTTTATCCGATGAAAATTTTATGCTTTCAAAATGCTGAATGGCATCAAAATTCATGTACCCAAACAATCCGTTGGACGGCAGTTCAATTTCTTCCGAATCAACATTAAAAGTTTTAAAAAAAGCATCCAGTTCATCATCCAGCATTCTTCCCGAAGAAAGAGAATAGTTCTCTTTTTTCTCCCCCGGAAGTTCCATGGTTACGTTCCCATTGTTAACGGTAAAACAAGCCACCGGGCTAAAACAAATAAATGAGTATGCATTTTCGTTACCATGGTAATCCGAACTTTCCAAAAGAATTGCTTTTGGATAAAGTGTCCGCAGTCGTAAATAAATGCTAACAGGTGTCACCGTGTCTGCAAGTATTTTTCTAACAACTGGTTTGTAATTTAATTTCTCCATTTTATATTATTTAAATTCAATTTTATTTTCTTGTTGGTTGTAGCAAAAAAAACGGCTCACCGTGATTCGATGAGCCGTTTTCCTTCTTTTTAGGCATTAGCGTTACTTCTCTTCACGGTTTTGTAAAAAGTTGCTGTGCCACCACCAAATATTTTTATTCATCAATTTCATAATATTCCAAATAAAAAAACCTGCTCTTTTAAGGAGCAGGCCTACATATCTTAAAAAATACCAATATGGCTCTTAACTCCTAACTTACGTAAGAAGACCCCACCACGGAAGCCATATTGTATTTATTTTTTTCATTTAGTTTTTCTTATTTCGACTCAAAAGAATAAAAATTTTCCAAAATAAACAACCATTTCCTTACAAAAGTTTGAATAAATTAAAATTACTGTGTAAGTGTAAATCTGAAACTCAACCCAAAATTTGTTGTGGAAGTTTTATAGGATTGCGAAATAAACGGGTCATTCAGAACTTTATCGAAGAACACGCGAAGCTGGAAACGATCGCTCAATTGGTAATCGGCGGTAGTTTCTATTGAGAAAGTACTTTGTCCTGCAGTAATCTGGTTATCGTTTTCAACTAATTTCCGCAAAACCGTTTTGTTTTTTCGATAGGAAAAATCGGCTCTCAGGTTAAGATCGTTTGAATAAGACTTCTGTGAATTTTTAGTTTTGATAATCAAATCCATGTGTGTAAAACGATATCCCATCCCCACCGTATATTCGTTACTTAGAACTTCGGTTAACTGATTGTTCGCAAAAGAAAGCGTCATATTTCTCGTCTTTCTTATCGCAGCCCTGCTGGTATAATCGTTTACCCAAATTACATCTACATCGATTAAAGGATTAAATGTTTCCACAATACTTACCGAATTAAAATCGTAAGGAGAAATAAAGTTGTGGGCAACATCGCGGACATAACCAAAGCCATCACCTTCTTCGGTATAATTAAGATTCGTAATGTACGAACCAATGGTATAAGCTGAATTATATGCATGCGAAAAATTCAGCGATTGCATAATTCTGTTCAGCCCCGGAATTTTAGAGACCATTCCCTCATACTGAATTTGCCAGTTTGGCCTTATAAACTTAATTGATGGGAACATACTTAGCGAAACCTTTTCAGGATCTTTATTCTGATAAGCCGCTAAAAATGCCGGAACTAAAACCTGAACAGAAGTTGGTCCGTATCCGTCACGATAATCCGGAGCATCGGGGTGCGCTGCACTTGGGTTATAACCAAAACCATTACTCGGGCTCCGTTGTTCTGCAAGCCTTCTTGAAATTACAGTACGGTATTCTTTAAAATTTTCAAAAGCATCGGATCGATGGACGTCTCCTTTTCCAATGGCAAAAAATGCTGTCCCCCATGTTAGGGTTGACATACTAAAGTTCCCGCTCTCGGTTAAACTATTTGCTCTAAACCGGTTTGAACCCGGGTCGTAATTATAAAACTCAGTTGTATTTTTCGAAAATGACCGGTTGGCTGAAACGTTGATCCGCAAATCGGGAATAGGCTCAAGAACGGCCCTGATATTAATTCTTTCATTTTGTGAAAATGCAAAGGGTGTATTTAATGTTGAATCAGTGGTTACCCATCCGTTCTCAGCAGCAGTACGCCCAAAATTTTTGTCCTGCCAACCTAACAAGAAAGGCATTCCCGGTGCAAACTCTGCCGGTGCATTGGCATTATACATTCCTGGTTCCGGAGTATATTTTCCGGCGCCCATAAATTTAGGCTCAGGTAAATATCCCGGAAGGACTGTTCCCCCGTTTTTAGAATATGTTAACTGAATTGTCCGTACTCCAATCAACATTCTTGCCGTTAAATCTACCATATCTTTCAGGAACGACTGATCTCCCGGTTTCCCTGTAACCGAGATCATTGCCTGAGAGGCGTCGGCAAGCGGAGTAAATTCAATGTTATTTACGTCGACCACATCTATTCTCCCGCGAACAACCTTACCATCTGTATCTGTTGCAACTACTTGTATTTTTTTTGTATTCAGCTTATGGTTGATTTTCAGCGGTTGCTCATTAACCAGCTTCACATTGGCAGTATAAGTTTTCTGTTCTGTTCTGGCAGGTTGCTGGTTTTCCCCCTGGTTTTGTGATGTTCTGCTGTTCCTGTTTAAACTGTATCTGCTACGGCCTGTTCTTTTGAATTTTTGATTCAAATGCTGAAAATAGGGTACCTTGTTATATAAAGTTGTCAGGTTTACATTCCCCATAAACTGCCAGTTGGCCGAGTTCTGAACAATATTTCCAAGCCTAATTGTATCGGCAGTAATTGGTCCAGCCTGCCAATTATAAGTTCCGGTGTAACGAACGCTTGAACTAAGAAAACTCAGCATTTTAATCCGGCTTAACGGAACTGTATACTGAGCATTAATAGTATGTCCGTAAAGAGTTGGACGCCCCAATTCCCAAAGATTTCGCATAATCGAATCCTTTTTCATCTGGTAATCATCGTCATTCTTGTTTATCCGTCCCTCAGGTTCGTCAATTCGTGCGGTACTATTCGATGAAAAATCGAGTTTCAACGAACGAGTCACATCGTATCTTACATCAAGATAACTATTTAACAGAAAATCTTTTTCATAATTCCCCGGCAGTATCAGATTTGGATTGGTTATATTTCTACTCTTTGTTTCATGATAGAACCGATACAATTCGGCACGATAAGAAATCAGCGTCGGTAAAAGATAAAAGTTAAAATCTCCAATTAAATTCAATGGTCCCTTATTCAAAAACTTTACCTTGTTAAATGGTTGAATAAGTTTCGGCCTGTTATTGTAATTATAGGAGAACATACCACGATATGTTTTACTCGTGTTATATTCTGTATTAATATTTCTCTTGTAAATTTCGTTGTAAGAATAAGAAACCGAAAAATTTTCCGGATCCCACAAATTGGTTTTTGTCCTCTCGCGTTGTGGCTCAATCCGAACATTTGTAAAATTCAGACTTTTTCTTGTAACAACATCCTGTGAAATCGACTTAATCGAATCCCGTTCTGACTTTGTATCCAGTCTTTTTAATGTTTCGTCCAACTCAATATCAGGTTCCAGTGGATTGTACTTTGGAGTACTTACACTTTTCGAGATTCCATAATACATAGGCAAACGAACACCAGCTTTTTCAGGCAGAAAACGCCCCAAATCAATAGATGATGAAACATCAAATTCTGTCAAATCATCCTGTGGGCGGTTATTCATATTTTCACTAATACTTCCAAAACCTGCTGTACGAGTACGACCGGCAACCGTTACACTTCCCAAATCGGCCAAACGTGAGGTAATCCTTGCATTAGCAGCCCAACCACCACTCTCATCGAAATCGGTTAAGCGCAACTCGTTTGTCCAAACCTCCACCGATTTTGGCCCAGTATTTAACTGACCGCGTTTATTCCGAATTCCCATCATAATCACCTCAACATTGCCCAGGTTCGGGCTACCTTTTACTTTCACAAGGTTCTTTCCATCATTCCAGTCTTTATAGTTTTTCTCAAAAACATCCTGAAGTGTTATAACAGAACCTGCTTTCCTCAACTCGTCGTTTCTATCGAGCTTTGCATTTGTAAATGCTTCCATCGGAATGTCAACCCGGTTTTCATCGGGCCAAACCGTATATCTGTCAGCTTCTATATTTCCATTATAATAACCATTTCCTGGTGCAGGAGGAGTAAGTTTCAATGGGATTTCATATTCATAATAGTTATAATTATAATCAGACCCTAAGCGAATGAAGAAATAAAGTTCGCCATCATCCAAAGGATAATCTTCCAATTCCTCAGCGTGTACTTCAAGTTTTAATCTTTTATATCTCCTGAAATCCATATAAATGGACTTATAAGCTGCTCTTGAATCGCCTTGTTCCAAATCGGTAACTTTTAGTACCATCGACTGTTCATTCAGGTTTCTGAGTTGTGGATTGGTTGGGTCAATTACCCGTGAAATTCCGGGAGGCAAAATGTAATTAACAGGCCTACGACTACCATTCTCTTCGATACTTACCGCGGAGATATCAAAACTTGCTTCTGGTGAGACACCTGTATCGTCTTTAAATTCTTTTGTGTAGGTACGCCAGTCAGCACGCACCAAATCAAGAGAAGCAAAACGCAAGACAACAGGATCTTCAAATTGCTTTAAGAACATCCTGAGGAAACGGATCGACTTAAAATCATAAATATTCCCCACAACCTGATCTGGTTGATGAACAGGAATTTTAAACTGATACCACTTCACTTCGCCAACCTGCCCGTTTTTAAGCGGAACCCGACTTTCTTTTATATCGTTTATATAATTTTGTCCGAGCTGCATATCTCCAGGGCGGATGCTTACTTTATACTGGTAATATCTTTCGTATTCGTTCAACGTGTTATCATCGTTAATATCTTCAATATCAGGAATTGAAGAAGATGAAGTCGGGTACGGTTCATCTGACATCTCAGAAGTATTCGAGTTTCCGTCGGGTCCGTTGAATTGTTTGTAGCGCTCCAAGATTCCCCTTTTATCTGCATCATAATCAGAGCCCCTGAAATAATGGAAATCATCAGAAGAAGGGTCATTCATTGCATTTTCATAAACATCCTGATTTACATGGAGTCTTAATTCTTCCAGATACTGCTGGAAAAACGACTGTTCATCAGTGTCGCTCAAACCATCAAAACCAACATCCTGGTATTGGCGCGATTCCGTATTATTATCAAATGCATTTACCAATGATTGCAATGTTGAAACACGCCCCCAGATTGTTGTATCAACGTTGGTAACAGCACCGGTTGTGGGTAGCCCGTTTTCAAACGATTTACGCGAGTCCTTCAATACATCTTCCGAAATATCCCCCAGGTTAAAATAAAGATCCCCCCCCTCCAACTGATTTAATGTATCGTTTACAAATGGATCCATCATCCAAAATTCAATAAACTGAATATTGGAAGTTTCAAAGTCACTGGTTTCAATTTCCCGCATAATACCGGCCCAACGGGATTCAGGAGATCTTAGTGAACCATCTTGATTTACCCCGGCGGAAACAGAGGACGGGGTCACATCGTAATTGTACGGACCACGTTCTTCCGGGTAATATGCTAAATCAAAAACGGCAATATTGGTTGGTTCTCCAACGACGTTTTCCTTGTCGGGAAAAATTTCTCGTTCAAACACTTCACGAACCAGGTGGTTCGACTGCATGTTGGGATCATTTTTTATATGCGTTGGCGTTAAACTTGTATTTCTCAAAAATAACGGATCAATAATATACCAAGCCAATTTTGCACGGTTATATCCGTAGGCGAGCGAATTATTAAGACTTCCTTCGGGAAATAAATTATCCTGAAGCTGTGGCGTACTTGCCAGCATCCACGACTGCCTGGTTTTTAAACTAATAGCCGTCTTTGTCCCTTCGAAATCGTCGATATAAACCGTACCACTTTCATCAATTACATTGGAGTGGCCGGGAATTAACTGAGCAAATTCTCCTTCAAAATCGATAGACGACGGCGCATTTGTATTATAAAACGGCAAGGCGTCAACCATTTTTGTCAGAAATTTACTTTCCGAAGAATAGTTCGCATCAAGCCCCAACATTAAGTTTGAAATCGGGTCTTCTCCATAATCAACCTTCTGTGTCAAAGGTCTTTCATGCATATACAAAGCTGTGGCACCAATGTTAAAGTTATCAGAAAATGCATAGTTAGCATGCGCTCCCATCAAGGTTTTACGCTGCATAGTAAACAAATCTTCACTTTCCGTTTTTACACTAATTGGCGTTCCTGCATTCAACAGTGCCTGATTAATAATCTTCACACGGCCAAGAGTATAATCAACGGTGTAATCAACGTTCTCAACAAGCGTTCTTCCACCGGCAGTCACTGTTACCCCCCCCTGAGCAAGGTTAAGTGTATTTAAAACGATATCAGAACTCGAAGAGCCTTTGTAACTTCCGGAAATTGCAAACTTATTATGTTCTGCATCCTGCTCTGCAAATACTTGTGTAGAATCATACAACGATTGAAAAACGTATTTGTCCTCCAACACCGGATTAGAAATGGAATCCGCCAAATGACTACCAAAAGGTTCTATTACGGGAAATATTATTCTTCCGGTTGCAGAATTAACTGTAATTCCCTCAACATAATCAAAAACACCATCTTTGTATGGGTCTTTCTGTTTATTTAACTTATCAAGATTCATTACCTCCAGGAGAATGTGTCCTTCCAACCGACCTTCCGGAAGATAATTTATGTACGTTCCAGTGGAGTCATTCATGTACAATACATTCAAATCAAAATCCTCATTGCTAAGTTGATAAGCATTTAAGTTGTAAATGTTTTTCATCATCAACTTCCAGGTTGGTAATTTAGGTGTAAGGTTGGTTCCCTTCAAAAGTTTCAGAAGCAATGTTTGCGGCGCATTCACACCATCAGTTGAAAATTCACCCACCTGATAAGTCTGGCCATTCGAAGTATAACTAAAAGCAACCGCCAAAACCTCGTCGGTATTTAAGGCAGAATTTAATGAAATATATCCCAGATTGTAGTTTATTGTATACTCGCTTTCGTTCAGTCTTCGCGCCTGTTCAATTTTTTCAAAATCCTGGCCTCCAACAAAACCGGGGCTAAATTGCGACATTACAGAAGTTATATTTTCTGCCTGTCGAATCCCGTTATAAGTATTTGCCATTTCATAATAGAGGCCGTTTGCATTGTTGTGCGGATATATATTTTGAGGATAGGGTTGCCCACCTATTTCCTGGAATGCTGCAATATTGTTATAAATGTTTTGCTGATGTTCACCTAAATCCTGAAAAGCAAGAATATTCCTTGATTCATCGAAGTTACTGGATTTATTGGTTACCCAAACTTCAATTTTGTTAATATAAATGGGAGACCGCGGAACTGCTGTATTTTTCAACCATTCATCATAATGGTCCCGAAAATACTGAGCCAGAAAAAAATGTCGGTTGGCATCGTAGTCTGACGCCGATATTTCGAAGGTTGATATTTGCGCACCACCTTCGGTTTCAACAGTTTGTGTTTCACCTTTACTTTGCGAAAACAGAGTCGTTAAGGAGAGTCTACCAAACTGCATATCAGCTTTCACCCCAAATAAATTCGATGCTCCGGTAATTAAGGTTCCATTAAGAGGTAACGAAACATTACCAGCTTCGATACGTTTCAGAATTTCATCCTCATCACCTGTATATTCGAGATTCATTTTATTTTCGTAATCGAAAGTCGCCTCGGTGTTGTAGTTCACCCGCATATTCATTTTGGTACCAATCTGCCCCGTAACATTCATCTGAATTTTTTCATCAAAATCAAATGTTGGTACTTTCCTCAATCGTTCAGGAATTGAGGGGTTTTCGGTCGTGTTCATCTGGTATCCGAAACTCACTTCCACATACCCCTGTGGCTGAATATTTACTGTGTTCCCCCCAAAAATGCGGTTAAAGGCTTCTCCTCCAATTGTTAGTTTGGGAATCAGTCCTCCTTTGGAATCCATATCCTGAACCCTGGAACGCTGTTTCCAATAGTCACTGATTGATTTTTCAAAGTCATAATCAATATAATCTTCCAGCGACATGGTTTGTGGCAACCTGTAATTTAAGTCACCAATTTTCTCATAAAAAACATATTTTCCGCTTATCGGATCGTATTCAACTTCGTAACGAATATTTTTCGGACTGTTTAAAAATATTTTTGACGAATCCTGTTTTGTTTGACCAAACGCCGGCTGATCCTGGAAAGGAAACGGTAGTTGTCCGGTGGTATCTATTCTAACGGTATCCTGCAACTGGAGATTTTCTCCAAACGAAAGCATACTTTCACCAAAACCGTTGAAAGAGATGGTTAGTGAAAATATAAATAAGCAGAAGAATATATTTCTAAATCTTCGGGTCAATTCCATTCCTGTTTATAACCTTTTTAACGCCTGTTTTATCACGCTCTCGACCGTCGCCCCAGGTTGTTCCTGCAGAATTTTAGAAACTGCTTTTTCCGCATCTTTTTTGGTAAAGCCAAGCATGACTAATGCAGATAACGCTTCAATTTGTATAGTATTGTCTGGTGCTAATAAAATTTGGCTTGTTTCCGAAATTTTTCCGAGCTTATCTTTTAAGTCAATTATAATACGTTGCGCTGTTTTGGCTCCAATTCCTTTTACACCTTTTAAAACATTCACATTCTCAGTGGTTATTGCAGCAACAATTTCATCACTGTTTAATGAGGAAAGCATCATAATTGCCGTGCTGGCTCCCACCCCGTTCACTGAGATAAGATTTCGGAAAAGATCGCGTTCACTTTTATCAGCAAAACCATATAAAATATGTGCGTCTTCCCTTACCGACTGATGAAGTAATATTTTTACCTCCTTTTGCCCATTCAGTTTACTGTAAGTATTCAAAGAAATATTGATAAAATATCCGACACCAGCAGCTTCAACAACAATACTGGCCGGATTTAAATCGGCTACAGATCCTTTAATAAATTCATACATTGAAAGACCGGATTAGAGCGTTTCTTCGTCTTCCGCCTCAATATCAACGCTTTCGTCAATTTGATTCGGATTAATTTCATATTTTTTCAGAGGATTCTTCGAAATCTCGTCGTAAATATTACGATTCTTATAAATATCAAGAGCCAAATACAACGCTTGCCTGAACGATTCGGGAGATGCCTTATCTTCACCTGCAATTGAATATGCCGTTCCGTGCGCGGGCGAGGTTCTGATAAACGGTAAACCGGCGGTGTAATTAACACCTCTGTCGAATGATGCTAGTTTAAAAGGAATTAATCCCTGATCGTGATACATGGCCAAAATAGCATCAAATTTACGGTAATCTTCAGTTCCAAAAAAACCATCGGCAGGATATGGCCCAAGAGCAATAATTCCTTCTTTTTTCGCCTGAATTATGGCTGGCAAAATGATTTCTTTTTCTTCCGAGCCAAGCAATCCATTATCGCCCGCGTGTGGATTTAAACCAAAAACAGCAATTCGGGGTTTTGTAATGGCAAAATCCTGCTGCAATGACCGTGATATGATACGAATTTTGTTCAGAATTAAATCTTTTGATAAACTCGACGAAACTTTTGAAAGTGGCATATGCGTTGTCACAACTCCAACTTTCATCGTTTCACTAACCATTAGCATAATATAATCTTCCGAGTTAAACTTTTCAGCTAAAAATTCTGTGTGTCCGGGAAAATTAAAATGATCACTCTGAATATTGTCTTTATTAATTGGCGCTGTTATCAAAACATCGATATAACCTTTTTCCAAATCAGAAGCGGCACGATCCAAAGCCATAAACGAAGATTCTCCCGCAATAGGAGTTGATTTTCCAAGTTCTACCCGCACATTATCATCAATACAATTAATAATATGTGCTCTGTTTGGGGTTGCTTCCTTTGTTGTTCTGATATGATTAAAACTGAGATTCTCAATATTCAGCGCTTTTCTGTGATAGGCGGCTACCTTGGGCGATCCATAAACAATTGGGGTACACATTTCCAAAATCCGCGGATCAAGCAAGGTTTTCATAATAACCTCATATCCAATCCCGTTTATATCGCCCTGTGAAATACCGACCCTTATTATATCTTCCTGTTGTGTCATTGTATTATCTTTTTCATAATGAATGGTTTCTCACTTTTCTAAAAAGTGGGGCAAAGTTACGTTTTTAATTGAATTTTTTCAAAAAGTTAAAAAGCAACCTGACGCCATGCCCTGTCCCCCCAACCGGACGATAACCATCTTTTTCAAAAAGAAAAGAAACGCCTGCTGTATCAAGGTGAATCCAGTTGTAAGATGTGAAATGTTCGAGGAATTTTCCTGCAATTGTTGCCTGGGCTTCACGAACTCCCAAATTATTTAAATCTGCTATTTCCGATTTTAAAGGTTTTGCATATTCTTCCCACAACGGAACTTCAATAATACGTTCATATGTTTGGTCGCCAGTTTCTTTTAATCTCTGAATATGTTCTTTTGAATTTCCCATTCCCACAATTCCGTGAGTTCCCGCCACAATATCAGCGGCGCCGGTTAATGTTGCCAGGTCAATAACCAGCTCTGGCGAATATTTTTTTGCATAACTCAATGCATCAGCTAAAATAAGCCGTCCTTCTGCATCTGTATTTTTAATTTCAACAGTTGTCCCGTCAAACATAGTAATTATGTCGCCGGGAGCGTAAGCATTTCCGTCCGGACGATTGTCTGTTGCCGGTATCAAACCTACGACATGAACCGGCGAATTTGTTTTTGCCAGTGCATAAATTGCTGAAACAACGGCTGCGGCCCCAGCCATATCGCTTTTCATGTAATCCATCGATTTTGCAGTGGGTTTTAAACTCAAGCCACCGGTATCATAAACAACACCTTTCCCGACCAAAACAACCGGGTTCCCGTTTTCAGCATTTTCCGGGTTCCATTCGAGAATATTGAATGTAGGAGGATCAATACTTCCTTTATTAACGGCCAACAAACCTCCCATTTTCAAACTTTCAATCTTTTTCTTATTAAACACTTCAACGGAGAAACCAGCCTCTTTTCCCATTTTCTCCATTTCTTCGGAAAACTGAGTGGCAGTTAAAAAAGAAAGTGGTTCGTTTACCAGATCTCGGGCATAAAAAACAGCCTGTGAAACTGAAAGTAACTCGTCAATTTGACCGGTAGTAATTTTTTCATCAAGAACAAAAATCTGTTCCACTACAGAATCATCCTTTTCTTTTTTATATTTTGAAAATGAATAACATGAAAGCAGAATACCTTCCAGAAAAGCAGACATCAAATCAGAATTACTTAGATTTATTAACTGAACTGATTCAATTTTTTCCTTTTTTAATAAATCGTAAAGTTTAGAACCCTTTTTACGTGCCGCTTCCAACTGAAGGTTATCCGATTCTTTTTCTTCTACTTTACCCAAAAACAATATTTCGGGGTATTTATAGACGACACAGCATTCCACTTTCTCTAATCTTTTCTTTGCATAAGAAATCTCATTTTCATTAAAAAGAGAAGGTGGCAACTGCTTAAAATCATCAAAAATTATCGCTGTTGAAATAGTATTGTTTAATTCCGGTATTCTGGTAATTTCTGGAAGCATAATCTTTTTTCGCTAAAAATAATACAATAAAATTGTTTGCACACTTTTCATTAACAGGTCGAGTAAAATCAGGTTTAAAAAGATTACTGTATTTTTGAGCCGAATATCACAACTTCCGGTATGCCGGAGTTAAACGTGAAGGAGATATTATTTTAACAACAAAACCTAAAGCCATTTACCGATGAAAAAGATTTGTTTTACCTTTTTACTTTTTTTCAACCTAAGTTTATTTGCCCAGGAAAAAGATTTGATTTGGAACATTTCACCCGACCAAAGCATTACATGGAATGTAAAAAAATCAGAGGTTCATTCCGATCACATTGAAATGAGTGGATTAAACATTTCGGCTATACTTACTTACGGAATAGACGAAAACGGAGTATTAATCAACCAGAAAAAACTTGTTTTCCCAATGCTACGTACCATTCCCAATGACACACACGCAAGTCTGAGTCAGAATTACGATGGCAAAGAGCAACCCATAATCCATGTCAACGGCATTGAAGTAAAAGAATTCCCAGAAACAGTTAATTTAAAAGGAATTCTCACTGTAACCAGTTCCACAAATGCTGGCGTAAAAACAAAAAGAACCATTTTCCCTTCGAGAGACAAGGCTGCTCTTATTGAAATTCTCAACATTCAAAATACAACCCAAAACAACTGCAAGGTTGACATTAACTTTACACCTACCGTTATAACCACTCCGGAAGATAAAGGGGTTTATGGCAAATATATTTTGTCGGTAAATGCAAAACAACCGGGGACTTTTAATTTAAAGCCGGAAGAAAAAATAACAGTAGGAATCGTTTAT
Organism: uncultured Draconibacterium sp.; assembly: GCA_963677235.2. Lineage (GTDB taxonomy): Bacteria > Bacteroidota > Bacteroidia > Bacteroidales > Prolixibacteraceae > Draconibacterium. The sequence goes on from CAXXPP010000003.1 coordinate 1,153,970, forward strand.
TCCGGAAGAAAGGAATGCGATCAACCCTATAATTTTTCCCCGGTTTATGAATTTTCAAAGCGCGAAAAATTTATTACCGAGCTTTTTGATAACCTGGTTCTGGACACACCCAATGATACCATTGATGAAGAATTTGCATTTGCAAAAATAAGAGCTACTGAAAGTATTTACGATACCAAAGGCGGTTTGATGCACGGCCCGGGTGGAGGTGCATATTACGCAGCAATCTGGGCAAACGATCAGGCGGAGTATGTAAACCCGTTTTTCCCGTTTCTTGGAAATTTGGAAGGAAATGAATCGGCGATCAACAGTTTCCGCCATTTTGCCCGTTATATAAATCCGGAATTTAAACCTATTCCCAGTTCAATTATTGCGGAAGGTACAGATTACTGGAATGGCGCCGGCGATCGTGGCGACCAGGCAATGATTGCTTACGGAGCTTCACGATTTTCACTGGCCTACGGAAACCGCGAAATCGCCAAAGAATTCTGGCCTTTAATTCGCTGGTGCATTCAATATCTTGAAACAAAAAAATCAGACAACGGGGTAATTGCTTCCGATTCAGACGAACTGGAAGGCCGTTTTCCGGCAGGTGACTACAACCTATCAACCAACTCGTTAACCTACGGAGCATACGTTAGTGCATCGCACCTGGCGGAAGAATTAAATAAACCAGACACCGCAAAAATATACCTTCAAAAAGCTTCGGAGCTAAAAGCCGCAATTGAAAATTATTTTGGCGCCAACATACAAGGTTTTGATACTTATCAATATTTTGACGGGAACGACAAACTGCGTTCATGGATTTGCCTTCCGCTTACCATGGGCATTTTCGACCGAAAAGACGAAACAATAAAGGCACTCTTTTCGCCTTACTTATGGACTGAAAACGGAATTCTTACCGAAGCCGGAAGCGAAACTTTCTGGGACAGATCGACTCTTTACGCTTTCCGTGGCCTTTTTAACTCCGGTGCAACTGAACAATTAATGCCCTATTTGTCATATTATTCGGCCAGAAGATTACTGGGGGGACACGTTCCTTATCCGGTAGAAGCATGGCCGGAAGGAAACCAACGACATCTTTCAGCTGAAAGTGGATTGTTTTGCCGTGTGATTACAGAAGGAATGTTTGGAATCAGTCCGGTAGGCTTAAATAAATTTGAAATTCTCCCCCGTCTTCCCCAAAACTGGGATTTTATGAAATTGAAAAATATAAAAGCATTCAACCAAACATTTGATATTGAAGTTTCGCGGGCGGGCGATAAAATGGATCTAAAAGTGATTTCAGAGGGAAGTATTATCTCCCAAAAGAGACTGGAAGAAAATGTTCCTTTTATCGTAAAATTATAAATCGATAAAACATTCATTTATATAATCTTAACGGGATATATTGATAGAACATACCAACTCTATAATCGTATTTCAACAAACTCTTTAGAAAAAAAGGTTTAATTATGCTAACATAAGCAAACCTGGGTTGTAGGTACATTTTACTCTTTGTAGAATAAACCCATTCTATAAAATAAAGGCAGGAAGAAATTATTCCTGCCTTTGTTTTTTCTATCTGTTGTATTCCACTGATTTATCAGGCAGTGGCGGAAACTCCGGAATGGTAACCGGTTCTTCCTTCATTTTCTTTTCGAGGAACTGAATAGCAGCTTCGAGCTGGGCATCTTTCCCCTCAAAGGTTTCGTGCGGTAAATTATCAACTACAATATCCGGCTCAACGCCATGCCCTTCAATCAGCCATTCGCCATCTTCGGAATAAACCCCCATTTCGGAAGCGGTTGCAATTCCGTTATCAACCAATCGATTACCTGACGACAGCCAAATTTCGCCACCCCAGGTACGTGTGCCAATAACGGTTCCGAGTTCCAATCGCTTTATCCCTTCAGAAAATGCTTCGCCGTCGGAAGCAGTTGACTCGTTACATAAAACAACAATGTGTCCTCTAAAAGCATACTGCATATTCCAGTACGGACTTCCGGCACGTGATTGCCAGAAAAACCATGCCTTTCGCAATAAACGGCTCAGAATCCAACTATCGATATTTCCACCACGATTATTCCTTACATCAATTATTAAACCTTCACGATTAAACACAGGATAATATCCTTTTACAAACTCTTCAAAATTGCCTCCGCTCATAGCTCGTAAATGCAGATAACCAATTCGGCTGTCGCCTTTATCTTCCACCTCCATCCGACGTGTATATTCCCACTCGCTATATCTGAGGTCAGCGTCCGCGCTCATAGTTATTGGTTTTACAATCTCATCGTAAGCTTTTCCCTCACTGTTTTTTAGCGTTAAACGTACTTCCTGACCCGATTTCTCATTCAACAACTGATTAATATGATCTACGTCCAAAACATCAACGCCATTCACTTTTGTTATAATATCTCCTTCTTTAATTTTAAGCTGGGGTTGAGAAAGTGGCGAATGTTCTTCCGGCAAATCAGGTTCGCCATTAAAAATATGCTCAATTACATAACCACCTTTTGATGTGTTCTTCTCCAAACGGGCACCCAAAGATGCAGGCTCAATATCTTCTTCAGCTTCGCGCTTTTCTCCGCCATAAACAAAAGTGTGAAGCGCGGAGAGTTCAGATACCATATCCGACAATAAATCATCGAGTTCAAATCTATCCGTTAGCCTTTCTACTAACGGAAGGTGACGTTCCAAAACAGCATCCCAATCAACACCGTGCATATTTTTATCATAGAAATAATCTCTTTCCAAACGCCAGGCATCAACCATCATTTGTTTCCAGTCTTCAACCGGATCGATTTTAAATGTCCAGTCTTTCAGACTTACTTTCTCATCTTTCAACTCCGCCTTTTTGCCATTTGCATCTGTTACATATATCCCATCCGATTTACGAATCAGAATTTTTTTACCATCGCCTGAAATCTCGTATCCGGAAATTTTTTCAGTCACTTCAACGGGTTTGTTATCCTTGGTATTTGAAATTTCTAATGCAAAAAGCTTCCGGTTTCTGCGGTCATTAATATCACTTTGAACCCAGTATAAATATTTGTCAGTAACAGCCAGGCTTCCGATATTATCAGCCGGAACAGGAACTTCGTACAATCTTTTAATTGCATTCTCCATGTCTGGTTCCGGCATTTTCGCATCCGAATTTTCCTTGTCCTTTTTATCTTTGTCCTTCTTTGCCGGACTTAACTCGTTATTTGGAAGAAATGGAGAACGAACGGAGTCATTAAGCGCCAGCATATAAATTTTACTGGTTTTATTATAAAAAGGCTCTGGTTGACGTGGCCCCCAGGGACTTCCTACTGAAGTATTAAATGTTCTATCGGAAATAAAATAGAGCCAATTTCCGTCGGTACTAAAAACAGGATTGTAACTTTCAAACCTGTCAGTAGTAAGATAATACGACTTACCTGTCTCTACGCTTAAAACTTTGACCTGCTCAGCCTGATTATCAGCCGGATCAGTATAAGTTAGCCACTTGCTGTCGGGCGACCACGACAAGTTACCAAATCCTCCTACATTATCAATATCAATCTGTTTTGTCGTTTTCTTTTCAACATCACAGATTTTTAGAGCATAATCCTTTTCAGTATAAGCAACATATTTCCCATCAGGCGACGGCAAAAAATTCATAATTAAAACTTTGCTGTCTTTGGTTAATTGTTCCGGAGCTGAAAATCCATCCTTCGCGGTTTTCCAAAGTTCTATTTCGCCTGATTCATCCGAAAGGAAAAATATATTATCCTTGTTCCCGCCGAATTGAGCCTCCTTGTAACGAATTCCACTTTTTCGTGTAATCTCCATCCAACGGCCACCATCAACCGGAGCAGTAAAAATTCGTCCGCGCGATGTCAAAACAACATGCTCACCTTCTTCAGAAATATCAAGAGCCTGGATTTTTTTATCAGGCTCTTCCACCCAATACGGACGCCGTTGGTCAAAATCGGAAATCAGCGAAATATCGAGAAGCTTCTCATTTCCCGAAGCAATATCATATACAAATAAATCTGCTTTTTTCTGATAAATTATTTTGCCATCCTGAAGTTTTGCATCTTTTAAATCCCAGCTAACCGATTTAGTGTGTTGTTCCAAATTACTTCCATCGGGCAGCATAGACCACAAGTTCATAGTTCCATCACGATCCGAAAGAAAATAAATCCTACCTTCATAAAACAATGGATTTTTGCTGGTTCCGGTATAATCAGCGGTTATCGGAACCGCTTCGTGCGAACCATCAAATTTCCATAAATTTTGAGCAGTTCCTCCTTTATAACGTTTTGTAAAACTCGACTGCCGGGCTAACCTTGTAAAATACAGGTTTCCATTTTCATCGAAAACACCTTCATCAGCTTGAGCCAGCGGGATTCTTTTATTCTCCAGTGTCACCGGATCTATCAGAACCAGTTGTTTTCCGGGAAGCGTACTAAAATAACCCGTTGAGACAATCAATTTTCCATCTTTTGTCCAGTTATATAACACAGGACCATTTCTACCGCTTAACCCTTCAAACGTAATTCGTTTCGGAACTCCCCCTTCAAAAGGAATAAGGTACACTTCTGTCGGGCCATCATATTCAGCGTTGAAAGCAATCCACTTCCCATCGGGAGAAATTGCCGCATTCGACTCCATCCCGTGGTGCGTTGTTAACCGGTAACACAAATTTGTTTCCTGGTTGTATTGCCAAAGATCCCCTTCAGCAGTAAAAACAACATAATTTTTATACAATGAAGGAAAACGGTAATATCCTTTTTCCTGCGCAAACACATTAAAAAAAAGAAAGGTAAGTGCAAGCGCCGAAACTAATTTGAAAACATTCATTGGACACCTGATTTAATTATTACTATTGAAATTATAATCCAAAGTAGTAATTAAGGCAATAAAATACAAGGTTCTAACCTAAATTGAACTTGAATCAATAATGTTATTTAATTCTGGTTCAGATAACTTAGGAACTTTCTCATTTTATTCATTAGTTCTTTTACTTGTATCGGTTTTGCAATATAATCATCGCACCCCGCCTCCAGTACCTTTTCCCGGTCGCCGGCCACTGCATAGGCTGTTTGTGCTATTACAGGCATTTCAGGCAGGTGTGACTTTATTATTTTTGTTGCTTCGTAACCGTTTAAAATAGGTAAGTTAATATCCATCAGAACCATCTTTATATTTGAATTTGAGAGACACATCTCAACCGCTTCCTGTCCGTTAGCAGCATGTAATACGTTAACTCCTGCTTTCTCGAGCACTGTTTTTAAATAGTAATAACTCGATTCATCATCTTCAACAATTAAAATTCGGGTATCGAGCATTCCTTCCAAAAGATTTTTCTCTGCTGACAATCCTGAGACCGGGTTTTCTCTTCTTTCGTAAGGAATTGTGAAATAAAATGTACTCCCTTTTCCTTCTTCCGATTCCAGCCAAATTCGTCCGCCTAAAAGTTCTGTTAAACGTTTTGCTACTGATAATCCAATTCCGGCACCACCATATCTGCGTGTACTGGTATCTTCTACCTGGCGAAAAATATCAAAAATAACCTCTTGTTTATCCAATGAGATTCCGATCCCTGTGTCTTCAACAAAAAAACGCACAAACGATTTGTTATTTTCCTGAAACAATTGATAGCCATAATGAATAAACCCCTCATCAGTAAACTTATAAGCATTTTTCAAAAGATTTATTAATATCTGTTTTAGTTTATTTGCATCAGTATGAACAACAATATCATTTTCCTTTTCATGTTCAACAAATTCAATTTGGATATCATTTGAGTCTTTACCCTTAAAATTATTTACAACATTGTAAACATCGGTTATAATTGATTTTAAATTGTGATCTTCCTTTTTAATTTTTGTTTCTCCTGACTCTATTAAAGTTATATCAAACAAATCATTTACGATACTTAATAAATGATTTCCACTGGTATTGATAATCTTTCCAAAATTTTCCACGTCCTCAGGAGGTAGTTTTTTATCAAAAAACTCTGAAAAGCCAATTATTGCATTCAACGGTGTCCTAAGTTCATGCGACATGGTTGCAAGAAACGACGATTTTAAGCGATCCGATTCATTCGCTTTTTCGAGGGCCACTTTCAGATCCTCTTCTGTTTTTACACGCTGAATGGAAATACTGATTTGCTCAGAGACAAATTCCAGCATTTTCATATCTGCCTCGCTAAACGCATTTTCATCCTTATAACTTTGAACAGCCAAAACACCGGTAATTTTGCTTTCAGTTTTTAAAGGCACCCCCAACCAAACCTTCGATAAAGTGCCTACTCCCTCTAATTTCCCTTCCTCGATTAATCTTTTCTTCACTTCAATATTGGCCAGCAACGATTTTTGTGTTTCAATAACATATTTGGTTAAAGATCTCCCTTGTGGAATAAAAGCATGCTCATCTTTTTCATCAACAAAGAAAGGTAAGGAAATGGTGTTAGTAGGTTCATCATAAAGTGCTACAAAAAAATTGGTCGTATCTATTATGGTCCCTATTTCATTCCGAATTAACTGAATTAATTTTTCAAGGTCTGTGGAACCAACCACTGTATTTGAAATATTATATAAGACTTTTCGAATCTGCTCCTCTCTCTTACGTTCGGTAATATCCTCAACCATTGCGGTTTGAAACATAGGACTTCCCAGATGATCATGTATTAACTGAGAGCGAATTAAAACATAAACGATATTTCCATTTTTATGTATATAGCGCTTTTCTAATTCGAAGTAAAAAATTTCACCATTAACTAATTTTTTGAATTTTTCCTCATTTATATTGATATCCTCCGGATGTGAGAAATAGTTAAAATGACGGTTTAACATTTCTTCGGGTGAATAACCTGTAATTTTTGAAAGTGCCGGGTTTACATCAATAAATCTGCCTTGTAAATCGGTGATACTAATTCCTACCGGTGAATTATTAAATATCAAACGTAACTTTTCTTCATTCTCTTTGAGGGTCTTTTCCCATTCCTTTCGCTGAGAAATATCAACAATCACCCCTCGCATTCCGACAGGAGTTTCTTTTTCATATATAATACTTGAATAAATCAGAATGGGAAATTTGCTGCCATCTTTCCGCATAGCAAGATACTCCGGATTTCCACCTATATTTAGTCCGGATATATTTCGAATAATTTCTCCTGCCCGTTCTCGGTCTTCGGGGGCAATCCCATTTAAAATATTTAACCCGTTTTCGAAATCCTGCTCCTTATAACCAAATGTCTTCAATCCCAATTCGTTTACATAGGTTAAATTTCCTTCCAGATCCGATTCATAAATAATTTGAGGGAGCAGATTCGCCAAATCTTTAAATTTCCGTTCACTATCGATCAAAGCTTCCCGCACCGAAACCCTTTCGGTAATATCTCCCATCGTTCCCTGAAATCCAATTAAATTTTGCTTGTTATCGAGTAGTAAACTCCCGGAAAATTCAACAAAATTTTCCCTTCCATTCTTATTCAGTACTTTACTTTCAAAATAAACAGATGAAAATCGCTTTTTCTCTCTAATTGCTCTACTCATGAGTGCACTTACCTTGGAAAATTCTTCTTTGCTAAAATGAGATCTTAATTTCGTTCCCAGCCACTCTTCCGGCTTATATCCGGTAATCTTCTTCAAAGCCGGACTCAAATAAGTAAATCTTAAATTCCTGTCCAATGTCCAAATACAATCAATCGAATTTTTTGCCAGAAACCGGTATTTCTCTTCTGATTCTTTTAAAGAATTTTCAGAAATTACCTGCTTTGTAATGTCAGAAATAAAACCTTCAAGTGCAACTACCTTATTAGTTTCGTCGTAAATACCAACCCCCTTTTCCAGAACATATTTAATTTGTCCATCTGCCGTTATTACCCGGTATTTTATCTCAAAGCCTTCGCATTTTTCAATGGCGGAATTAATTTTCTCAAATACCAGCTTACGGTCTGCTTCGTAAATAATATCATTGAAAGAAAATCTGTTATTTTCCAGAACATCCTCTGATGAAAAACCGGTAACACTTTCAAAGCCATCACTCAAAAACTCCATCGACCAGTTATCATCAGGTTTGCATCGGTACACAATTCCCTGCAAGTTATTCAAAAGTGTATTCAATTTCCTTTCGCTTTCAATAAGCGCATATTCCGCCTTTTTTTTCTCAGTTATATCTCTTGTAATGTTTATAATGGAGCGTTCCCCTTCTAAATCTATTACTGCTGCCGAAACAAAACTGTCAATTATTTTTCCGGATTTGGTTTTAAATTTAGTTTCAAAATTATCTACTTTCTCTTTTTCTTTTAGTTGCTTGATCAATCTTTCCCGGTCCTCCCAATTCACCCATATATTTTTTTCTATAGCCGTTTTCCCAATAGTTTCGTCTTTGGCATAACCCATCATTTGAGTAAACCCCTTGTTTACGTATAAATACACCCCATCTTCGAATCGACTTAAACTAACAGAGTCGGGACTGGTTTCAAAAGCTTTTCTAAATTTCTCCTCACTCGACCGTAATTCCCGTTCAATTCTATTCTTTTCGGTAATATCCTGAAATACACAAAAGGTTTGCTTAAATGCCCCGTTTATATCATAACCAATTCTCCCTTCAAGTAAAATATCCAGAAAATAACCTTCCTTATGCTTTATCTTAAAATAAGCATTTGTAATTGAACCACTTTTTTCAAATTTCGAGAATTTATTTTCGAATATCTCAATATAGCCGGGATGCAAAAACTCTCCAAACCATTTAGTAATGACATCTTCCCTTTTATAGCCCAAAAGATTAAGCCAAGCTTGGTTCACTTCAATTAAATCCCCACTTCTATTTAATGATTGATAAGGCAGAGGAGCATCATAGTATAATGCTTTGTATCTTTTTTCACTCTCACTTAGTTCATATGTTCTCTCATTTATTATATCTTCCAGATGCTCATTTTCAGCTCTCAGTTTATCTTCCGCCTCTTTTATTCGAAACATTACATTAACCTGAGCGGTGAGTTCAACTGATTCAATAGGTTTAGCCAGAAAAGCATCAGCGCCTGAATTCAAGCCCTTTGCCCTATTGGAAGCATCTGTCTTTATGGCAGTTATCATAATAACCGGAATGTGTTGGGTCCTATTATTTGATTTTAATCTCCGGCAAACTTCAAAACCATCCATTCCCGGCATAATAATATCCAATAATATTGTGTCGGGTTGTTCTTTTTCAGCCAGTTCAAGTCCTTCTTTTCCCGATTGAGCAAGAAAAACACTACAATCGGATATGTTATTTTTTATAACAGCTTGAATCGTTATCAGATTATCTCGCTGGTCATCAATGGCTAGTATCTTCTTCATCGGGTCTTGTATGGTTTTATTTAAAAAGTCAGAATAAGCCTTATTTCAACAATTTCTCAATTTCTTTTTTAAGTCTATCAATTTCAATAGGTTTTGCCACATAACCATCGAATCCTGAGTCGAGGAATTTTTCCTTATCTCCTTTCATTGCCTGTGCAGTTACAGCAACTACCGGAATATTCTTATATTCTTTATTATTTTTGATCAAAGTTAAAAATTGTCTTCCACTCATTTTAGGAAGCGACATATCCAAAAGTATTAATGCAGGTTTCTTTTCTTTAATCAGATTTAATCCTTCTTCTCCGCTCCGGGCTTCCTTAAGCATAAAATTATCTCCCAGCAACGCTCTTATTGTTACCAGATTGTCCGGGTTATCCTCTACAACCAGTATTTCTGTATCTCTGTTTTCAGATGTTTGACTGTTTTCTTTTACTTCTGTTAGACCCTTATTTGCCAACATCGTTTCTATCTTCGAAAATAGATTTTTCAAATCAATGTCTCCTTTGCGAATCGCAAAATCAACATTATATTTCTCTACCTTTTTTATCTCATTTCTATCTAAATCTTTGGCCGTCAAGATTAAAACAGGGATTTCTTTTGAAACCTCGGAACTTCTCAATTGTTCCAAAAATTCAAAACCGTTCATTTCAGGCATCATTAAATCAAGGATAATTCCCTGAGGAATAGAATCCTGTACGACTTTTAGTGCTTCCAATCCATTTTCAGCAACAATAACTGAATATCCGTTTTTTGCCAAGATGTCTTTCATTTGAAAAACAGTCTCCGGATTGTCCTCTACCAATAATACCCGAATATCTTCTTTTACGACTATACTTCCCTGATTTTTTAAAGAGTTTGGCTTTGAGCTATTTTTAACTTTTGTATCGTGATAAGACTCAATTGTCCTTGTTTCTTGTTTTTGCAAAGGTACCCGAACCATAAATTCCGAGCCTTCATCCAATTTACTTTTAACCGAAATACTTCCTCCAAGAATAGACATGATCTTTTTTGCAATTGCAAGTCCGAGTCCCGTACCTTCATACCGACGCGAAATTGAACCATCTACCTGTCGGAATTCATCAAAAATACTTTCCAACATTTCTTCAGAAATTCCTATACCGGAATCTTTTACACAAATATTTACAAATTCTGAATCGTATGTACCGGAAATAGTCACTTCTCCTTTTTCAGTAAATTTAATTGCATTTCCTACAATATTTGTAAGCACCTGGTGTAGCCGGAATTCGTCGGTTATCACCATTGGTAAGCGTTCTGGAATAAACACTTCCAGTTCCAGATCCTTTTCTTTAGCTAAAGTCTGTAAATTCTCTGCGGTAGTATAAAGCAGCGATTCAATTGACACTTTTTGCGAAATTACTTCCATTTTTCCTGCTTCAATTCTCGATAAATCAAGTATATCGTTAATAATTGCCAAGAGCCTTCTCCCGTTTCGTTCTATTATTTCAAGGTAATTACTTTCCTCTTTACTTAACTTGTTTCTGGAATGTTCGAGTAAAATTTTGGAAAGCGCCATTATTGAATTTAGAGGCGTTCGCAATTCGTGGCTCATATTCGAAAGGAATTCGCTTTTTAGTTTGTTTGCTTCTTCAACCTTCTTCTTTTCAATATCAAGCAACGTATTTTGATGCTGTAATTCAATCGTATTATTCTTCAATTCGTCTGCCTGGTCATGTAATTCCTCTGCCTGATCCTGCAATTCTTCAGTTTGCTCCTCAAGTTGTTGATTTATAAGCGTTAATTGCTCCGACAAAACGCGGGTTCTCTCATTGGCTAAAAGATTGGAGAAGGACATACTAATCCGGACCTGTGACTGCTCTAATACCAAAATATTCTCTTTTCTGAATTTATTTGAATGAGCCAGTAAAATTACCGCAACAACAATACCTTCAACAACTATGGGAAGTGTAATTATTTCTTTTGGTACATTATCACCACCATCATTATATCTAAAAACCGTTTTCTCTGATATATCCGTTATATGATTCACCTTTTTAAAAAAAATTCCCTGAGCTATTTCATCCGGAGGTGCTGATATACTAAAAGGTTTAAACATTTTTTCTGTTCCTCCCGCAATAGTATAAGGCTCATAAACCGATTTAGCTTCATTAAGAATATAAAATACCCCCAAATAAGATCCCGAAATATCTGTTAACAGTGTTAAAATATTTTCGCTGAAATCATGAATTTCGTTCTCTTTCAGCATGGTTTCTGAAATCTTTTGAATCTGATTTTGTATAAAAATACGCGATTCAATTTCATCGGCCATATTGTTGAACTCCAGTTCAAGCAGCCCAAGTTCGTCGATCGAGTGAATTTTGTTGCGTTGAGAAAGATTACCGAGTCTAATCTGTTGGGCAATGCTATTCATTTGTACAATGGGTTCTGATATTACTTGGCTGAAACGAAGCGTAATAAATAAGATAATTGTACCGGCCACTAATAATATTAAAATAAAATTTAAAGCTGCCTTTTGAAGTGGCCTGTTTAACTCCTTTGTATCTTGTTTACAAATTATACCCCAACCAACCCTTGGGATGTATGTGTAAGCAGCTAATACTTTAACACCTCTGTAATCACCCGTTTTTATTATCCCGGTTCTTCCGCTAGCAGCATATACTGCAGGTTTTGCAGTAATCCGCAATTTTAAAGGGGCATTTCCAAACCATCTGAGTTCATTAAGTGCTACAACATCTTCATTAACAATTAATGTTTCGCCTGTTTCGCCCAGTCCAACCCTGTTAAGTAGAAGTTCGTACAACGAAATATCCAAATTAATTTGTGCAACCAAAACGCCAATTGGCTCGGTATTCGTTTCATCTCCATACACTGGCATCGACATATACATCTCCGGGGTCTGCGTTTTTTGCGAACGTGTAATTGGAGAAATATATACTTCTTTATTTTGCATCGGTTGAGAAAAATATAACTCATGGGATTTATTTAACCCCACAAATTCCGGAGAAGTTGATATTTTAATCTGCCCTGTTGTTTTACTTAATATAAATATATTCGAATAGTCTTTATAATTTTTCAAGCTTCTTTTTAACGACTCCTCTGCAATTCGTATTTTTCTACTGTCACCTTCTAAAAAAGTTTCCCCGTTTAAAATTTCGTCCAGGCCTTCCATTTCATAATCATAGGCCAAAACATGCATATCTCCAGTTCTTGCGTCGATCCACTTATTTACCTGATTTACTTTCAGATCTCGGATTGAGATAAGCTTTTCGAAAGTATTCAGGTTATTTACTTTTAACTGGCCGGTATAAGAAATAACCAACGAAATTAACAAAGGAATAAATGAGGTTAACAGAAACCAAAATACCAGCCGGGAGCGTATCTTTTTAAACTTTAAAAACTTCGTCATAACAAAATTTCATTTCGGTTTTTGAAAATTCTTATTTCTCACAAAGTCATAATTCTCCTCCGAGCGACTTTATTTTTTTTTGTAATTCCCTGATCAACATTTCTCGTCCTACAAAAACTTTCAAAGTATTATCAAGTTCTTTATTTTTATTTTGCAGTTCTTTTGTACGTTCTTCAACGAGCTCCTCAAGATTTTTTCTATGCATTTCAATCTCTTGTTCCGTTTTTTTACGTTCGGTAATATCAGTTGCAAAACCTATAAAATGTATAAGTTGTCCATTATCATCATATTTTGCAGTAACATTTAATTCAATTGGAACAGCTTTTCCACTTTTGTGAATATATTCTTTTTCGTATCGAACGTAATTGTTTTCCGGACAAAGTTTTTTTAATTTATCTGATTCTTTTTTTCTCCATTTTTTGGGCGTTAAAACTTCATCCCACTTTATTTCTTTTAGTTCTTTTTCCGAGTATCCTGTTAATTTTTCAAAAGCTTTGTTACATTGTGCCAAACTTCCATCGGGATAACCAAAAGCAAATGCCACTGGAGAATTACGAATGATATCAGCTAAAACCTGTTCACGTTCAATACTTTTTAATAAATTTTCTTCTATCTCCTTTCTTTTTGAAACATCATGAAATACACAATACGTTTGCTTAAAGCTACCGTCTTCTTTATAATCTACACAACTTTCTAATGATATATCAATAAAATTTCCATTTTTATGCTTTATTTTAAAAATAGCATCGTACACATAACCTCTTTTTTTTAAAGCCGAAAAATTTTCATCAAAATAATTTTGCCAGTCCGGATGAAGAAAGTCACTAAATTTTTTCCCTAAAACATCATTTCTTTCGTACCCTAATGTCTTTAGCCATGTAGGATTTACATCAACAAAAAAACCATCCTCGTTTAACGATTGGTAAGACAATGGGGCTTTCTTAAAAAAAACTTCATACTTCTCCAACTCGGTTAGTTTGCTTTGTAATCTTAAGATTTCGTCAGAAAGTTCATCGTTATTTTTAGGTTTATTCTCCATTTCATTTATTCTTTCTATATCACATCTCCTTCTTTTTGAAAATTTTCACATAACTATTTTCTCTTCTGAATTTTGTTTTATATTCCTGAGGGATAGATTCTGCCTCTCCAAGAACTAAATATCCATTATTATTTAGCGACCGGTATAATTTTTCAAAAATTGTTTTCTGGGTTTCATGTTCATAATAGATCAATACATTTCTACAAAAAACAATATCAAATCCTCCATAAATACTTTCTACCGGAAAGTTACTCTTTTTATCAATTAAATCGAAAAATGAGAACTTTACTATCTCTTGTATTTCTGAATTTATGGTAAAAAAGCTATTGTTAATCAGAAAATATTTATTCAAAATGCCATACTTAACATTTTTCAAAGACGAAGATTTATACCTTCCCTTTTTCCCTTCTTCCAACGATTTTTCGTCAATGTCTGTGGCAAAGATTGTAACCTTCAAGTCATTCTCTTGTTTGTCCAGAATTTCCTTAAGAATAATAGCAACAGAGTATGGTTCCTCGCCATTTGAGCAACCGGTCGACCAAATCCTGAATGTTTTATCATTGTTTTGCCTTTTCTCATTCAGAACATCAGGAATAATACTTTTCCTAAGAAATTCATAAACGAATGCATTCCTAAAAAAATGACTCACATTTAAAGCCAACACATCAAACAAATTATTTAATTCAGCAGGGTTCTCTGTTACATATTCGTAGTATTCTTCAAAATTATCTGAATTCGTAAAGAACAATCTTTTTTGCACTCTCCGTTCCAAAATTGAAAAACGATAACCAGAAAAGTCGACACCCTTTTTTACCTTTAAATAGGTAATAATATCGTAAAGCTTTTGTTTTTCCATCAGCATAGAATGGCCAATTATTTTGGTCTCAAGATATTAGAAAATATTTAATTTTCTGTTATCCTGATAAACTGACAATAAAAACTTCTTCGGTTTACAGTAAACCCCTATTTCAGAATCCGTAGAAATGAACTGATGAGAAGAATGAGTACTTTAATAAAGTAACTTCTATTTATGAATTAAGTAGTTTAAATAGGTACTTCTTCAACCACCCAAAAACTTAATTTTTTATAATTTTCTGAACGAATCTACCGGCAGATTTCAAAAAAGACATGATATTTAAAATAATTCAGGTTTTTTTATATTTTTATGGAATATTAGTTCAAATTAGTTGGTATATTGATTTGAATTTGAAAAGGATGCTTAATTTACTATAGAAAGATAAAAATCAAAATAAATCTCTTTATATAATTCCATGAAGAAAATCCTGGCAATTGATGATAGTGAGATTAATTTAGAATTACTATTTCGTATTTTTAAACTACATTATCCGGAGTATCAATTTTTGAAAGCACTTTCCGGAAAGGAAGGTATTACTTTGGCTGTAGAGGAAAGACCGGAGATAATTTTGCTTGATATTATTATGCCAGAAATGAATGGGTATGAAGTATGTAAATACTTAAAAAAAGAAGTTGTTACCCAAGATATTCCGATAATAATGATTTCTGCTCTTGGACAAAATTCAGAGGAAAGAACCAAAGGATTAAATGTTGGAGCTGATGCATTTATATCAAAACCATTTAGCCAGAGCGAACTGCGCGCTCAGATAAACGTTGCCCTACGCATAAAAAAAGTTGAAGATTTACTCCGAAAAAGAAACGAAAGCCTCGAATTGTTTATAAAAGATCAAACAAACAAATACCTTCAAAACGAGGAAAGGTTTCTTCAGATTTCAGCACATGCACTGGAATTTTATTGGGAAATAGATTCAAAAGGTATTTTTACTTATGTGAGTCCGGCCGTTGAAAAGATTCTTTTGGTCGAGCCTCACAAAGTTATTGGAGAAATGCACTATCTCGAGTTTTTTCAGGTAAAAGATTGGAAAAATAAAAAAAGCAAAATTGAACTAAGTTTTACAGAAAAATCGAGTTTTAATGATTTTGAAACTGAGTTAACCTTAAATAATAAAAAAAGAATTTGGCTGGCAGTAAGCGGTTTCGCTGTTTTTAACAAAAGCAATGAGTTTTATGGGTTTCGAGGTGTTTGCTATGATATTACAACCCGAAAGAATGCAGAAATAGCACTAAACAAAAATGTGAGACAAATTAAAAGCTATCAGAAGAAACTAAAAAAACTTAATACTGAAATTACACTGGTTGAAGAAAGAGAAAGAAGAAGAATCGCGGAAAATCTACACGACAGCCTGGGGCAAACTCTCTCACTTGCTTTTATAAAACTTTCATCTATAACAGATGAGAATATGTCTTCACATGTAAACAAAGTAATAACAGAAACATCGTTCCTGCTTGATAAAGCCATCTCCGAATCACGAACATTAACCTACGACTTAAGTCCTCCAATTCTTTATGAATTAGGATTAATGGCTGCTTTCAAATGGAAATTGGAACAAATAAGTAAGAATAACGGTATAAAAACAAAATTAGTAGGAGAAGACCAAAAAATTAAAATTAAAAAAGAGTTCAACATCTTCTTATACCGAATTGTTAGCGAATTATTGACAAATATTATAAAACATGCGAATGCGAATTTAATTACACTAAATGTTTATAAAGGAAAAAAATATTACTATATTTCTGTTGAAGATGATGGAGTTGGTTTTAAAAAACAAATGAACAAGAAAGTATCAAAAGAAGGAGGGTTTGGATTATTAAGCATCACTGAGCGTCTTGACAGCATCAAAGGGCAATTTAACATTGATTCAGAACCCGGCCAAGGAACAAAAGCAACAGTATTAATCCCACTTGAAGAATAAATATTATGACAATTAAAGTATTAGTAGCCGATGATCACCAATTATTCAGAGAAGGATTGGTAAACCTGCTGGTTTCGGCACCCGAAATCGAAGTAATTGCGCAGGCAAAAGACGGAAAAGATGCTATGGAAAAAACTTTCCAATTAAAACCCGACGTTGTTTTAATTGACATTGGCATGCCACAAATGAATGGAATTGATGCAACCCGCCAATTAAAAAAGGAACTACCGGATGTTAAAATAATTGCTGTTTCAATGCACTCTGACAGGCAATACGTGAAAGGCATCCTGGAAGCTGGAGCAGACGGATACTTACTTAAAAACTGCACCTACCATCAATTAACAGATGCGATAAGCTCTGTTTATTCAGGGAAAAAGATACTTAGCGATGACATTACCGATCTTGTTATTAAAGGCTACCTCGAACCTGCAGAAACAGAACCGGATGGTTTTTCTGATCTTTCGGAAAGGGAAGTGGAAATTTTGCAATTATACGCAGAAGGAAAATCAACACGAGAAATCTCTGACAAGTTATTCATAAGTGTTAAGACTGTAGGAACACATAAACAACATATTCTCGAAAAGCTTAATCTGAAGAATAACGCCGATATTATTAAATTCGCATTAAAAAAGGGTATGATTCATCTCTAATCTTAAGCTAAAGATTTAATTCATAAGACTATTTGAAGTAAAAAATCAGAACTATTTCATTTGAAATTCAGCTACAAAAGCTGATTATTATTTCTTCAATTCCCTTAATTTTATACATGTTTTGATTATTAAATTCAAGGGAAATGAATCCTCAAAGAAATTATCTGAAAAAAGAAATTAAAATGTTCTCCTTCGATTCGGATAAAGAAGGAAAGAAAAAATGCAGAGAGGAAAAGTTATATTTAAAAATAGCCTTTTTTGTAGGATTTAGTGTACCCACTAAATTTTACTAATCGAGCAGTTAGTTCTATAAAACTAAGGCCATCCTATTTTGGGGATGGCTTTTTTATATTAAAAAGATTTTAATTATATATATAAAATCGTTTCAACAAGAAAGCAAAAAAAATCCCGGTTTTACCGGGATTAATTTGTCCTTTAAGCGTCGAACTTTTGTTCGATGGAATGAAAATCCACACAAATTTATTTCTACCATTATTTAAAGCTGCAAATCCTGGGTGAATTATGCAGTTCGAAAAATCTGAATTTTCATTTCGAAATGTTGAACTTTTGGGTTTAGTTCAACAAAAATCTACCGATAACTAAAACTAACCAATTTAAGCAATATCTTTTTATTTATTAAAACCTTACCAGATTCTTTCATTCTGTATTCTTTATCCGTTGATTTCAAATGATATTTAATTCGAAATCCGAAAAGCAATAGTTAAATGAACGCCTCAATTCAATTGAAAAGAGTAATACAAATCTAGCTCTTAAAAAAATACTACATAAATATATTTTGCTGATTTAAAAGGGATAAAATGCCTATTTTCATTAAATAAAGAAGAAGTATTTAAGGTATAGTTAGCAAAAGAAGAAAGGCCGATTCCATAATCAGCCTTTTCTCAATCAACCTAAACCTAAACTAAACCAAAAACCAAACTATCTAATTAGTGAGTAACTTTGAAATAAACTATTGACAATAAAACACTGTACTCACTAAAATGTTTAAAATAATTCTAAATAATTCTAATTCTATAAAGAAATAACATAGCCCCGAACTTTAGTATGAATTCAAACATTTTCGCGCTTCGAATAAAATATCACACAAAACACTATATATAAGCATATTGAATCATAAATCAGACGACAAAAGCGTCTCATAAAACAAATCAAAGACAACAAACACAAACTAATTCTTTTGTAAAACGTAAATAAGATTTACTTAAATATTTCTAAAATTTCTATTTGTTACGCCACTTTGATTCCAAAAAATCGACTTCTGTTATTTTTTCGAATAAGTTTTTTTGCGTTCAGGTGGAAAATCCTGATTCTGTTTTAAAAAATAGTCTTCTGTGTTTTGGTTGGAATGATATTAAAGAACCGGATAATTGGTAACAACGATTTCATTAACTTCTTGTCTTTTTGAAGCATTTGAGTTGATCATTCTTTTGGCTGGCACTCTAAAAATATGGTAGTTCTTATATAATTCATCGAAAAAATCATCTGCATCGTTTGTATTTTTGGGGTCTGAATTGCTCAACATCAGTTTCACCTCTTTTTTATCAAGCCTGGAGAACATTTCCGCTAATTCAATCTGCTCATCATCGTCAAACTTGTTTCTGCTATATGAAGTAAAACTTGAAGTTTTGCTAATGGGGCGATAAGGTGGATCAAAATACATGAATGAATTTTTCATCACCATTTTTTCAACCCGCCTGAAATCTACATGTTCAATCAAAGCAATCTGAAGCAACTCAGAGACCCGCACTAAATTATCTTCATCCAGAATTTTAGGATTTTTATACCTTCCCTGCGGAACATTAAATTCCCCTTTCGAGTTAAAACGAAACAAACCATTAAAACAAGTTCGGTTTAAAAAAATAATTTGTGCAGCCCGAGGTATCCACTTCTTCGAATAACGATTAAAATTCATTCTATTTTTACTGCTGTTAAAATCCTGTCTAACCTTATAATAAAAATCCTTTTGTCTGGATTCATCCAAGTTTAAATAATGGTGTTTTAACTTATAAAGGTGTCCTATTAAACTTT
Source organism: uncultured Draconibacterium sp. (assembly GCA_963677235.2). Lineage (GTDB taxonomy): Bacteria > Bacteroidota > Bacteroidia > Bacteroidales > Prolixibacteraceae > Draconibacterium. The sequence goes on from CAXXPP010000003.1 coordinate 1,173,181, forward strand.
CAACATCACTTTGGATTACTTTATAAACCAAGATAAGTTCTTCATTTATATCAAACAAAAATGCTGATTTTATGTGGTAACGTTGGGCAATATCAAAAAAGACAGCTCCCCCGCCAACAAAGGGTTCGTAATAGTTCTCAATCTTATTTTTAACTAATTCTTCAGGATAAAACTTAAGAAAAGCCTCTGCTAACTGACCTTTTCCACCCGCCCATTTTAAAAATGGTTTTGCCTTACTTTTATTTTTATTCTCCACCAATTTTATTGTATATCAATACGAAAATTATCAATCTACTCCTCTCTCTGCGATTTTTGTTCAATTCCAGCAGCTAAAACTACCAAAAAATTGGAGTACCAAAATTGAAATAAATAAGAAAATTATTCCAGATAAACCGTAAATTCGATTTTTCTTTTTACTGATGAATTTTCAACCATTCCCGGAACAGAAGGCTCAAAATAAGTGTTATCAACAAAAAATCCCCACTCCAAAATTGAATAAAAGTCTTTTCAAATATCTCTTGAATATATAAGTACCAAATAATGATGAAAGTGATTACTTAATCCCAATTTAAATTGACCATTAAGAATATTTTGAATGATTTGCCGTTGATAAGGTTTTTCTCTATTTTTGCACACCCGAAAATAAATTATGGTCCCATAGTTCAACGGATAGAATAGCAGTTTCCTAAACTGTAGATCTGGGTTCGATTCCCGGTGGGACTACTGAAAGCTTGCAAATTTTGCAGGCTTTTGTTTTTGGAACTTTCCTGTTGCCTATCTCTGAACTATAAAAACATAAACATACATTAAACTAAATATATTTTAAGCTTACCTAAAATGAATTTTGCAAATATTCAAGTGAAAACGTAACTTGAATTAAATTCACCTAAAACCTCTTGTTAGTAAAATCTGTTATTGGAGGAGGTATTCAAAGTAAATAGTACATTATTATTCAATTATGAAAAAAACAACAAAAATCATTTTCTTACTCTTTGGACTAATCATAATACACATATCTGGAAAAGCTCAACAAAACTATTATCAAACAAATTCGCCATTTGAGAATAAAAATATCTATACAGCTTCCTCTAATTTAACCCATTATCTTGTTGGTACAAGTCTCTACTCCGAAAATAAATTTACATCAAAAACAATTGAGGAAAACATTCATAAGGTTAAATGGCCTTTATCAAAATATTCTTTCCCTTCCCGGCAACAGCAACAAAATTTCCATGCGTTTTTGAGCGCCGGCGTTTTCGGTACAACCAACCAAAATGTTCCATTCTGGATGCGTAGCATGCATTATGGAAGTGTTCCTTCTGATGGCATTTCTGCTTCTCTAATCTTTGGTTTATCAAAAGAATATGAAAAAAAATCAAACCCAAAACTAATAGATTGGGGAGGTGGGTTCGAAGGGCGGATCAATGCTGGAAATAATTCAAAACTTATGCTTATTGAAGCTTATGCTAAAATTCGGATAAGCATATTTGAATTAAAAGGAGGACGATTTCGTGAGCAAATCGGATTGGTTGATTCAACCTTATCATCTGGAGCTTTTTCGCTATCGGGGAATGCCCTTGGTATTCCCAAAATAGAAGTAGGTATCCCTGACTTTTGGAATATTCCTTTTACAAACGGCGTAATTGCGATAAAAGGGAACATTGCTCATGGCTGGATGGACACACAAAGACTGAATAAAAATGAAAATAATACAGTTTTAGTTCCTAGAGTAGATGCATACCTACACCAATTAAGTGCCTATGGAAGAATAGGGAAGCCCGGCTGGAAAGCAAAATTCTACGGAGGAATCAACCATATGGCCGTATGGGGTCACGAAAAAAATATTTTCTCCGATTGGGGATTATCCACTATAGAAACTTTCAAATACGTTACCATTGGTAAACGTTATGGAACAAACACAATTCCAACATCAAAAGTAGGGAATCATATCGGTAGTATCGACCAAGCAATGGAAATAAAAATTGGTCGAACTCTTGTCAGCGGGTACCACCAGTTCTTTTATGATGTAGGGGCTTTAGCAAAGTTTGCGAATGTAAAAGACGGATTGTGGGGAATTAGTTTAAAAAATGAGGTTACAAAATCAACAAATTTTTATTGGAACAAAATTCTTTTCGAATTTCTTTATTCCAGAAGCCAGGGAGGTGAACTGGACTCCAAACCAAGAACATCTGGAGCTGAAAACTATTACAATAATTTCCTGTATCTGAATGGTTGGTCATATAAAGGTGACAACCTTGGAAATCCTTTATTTACCACCCATAAATATTTAAAAGATGGTTACCCCGTAGTAGAAAATCAATATTTCCCAAACAACCGGATTATAGGATACCACGGAGGAACAGAATTTAAATTGTACAAATTTTATAACAAGATTCTATTAACATACACACTAAATTACGGAACGTATTTAACCAGCAGCGGAGAAAGAGGTCTGGGAGATACAATTTATCATTATGCACCTCCATACTTCCCAAAACTTGAACAATTCTCAGCATACTTCGAAAGTTGCCGGAAACTCAAAAATGATTTTGAACTTAGTATTCAGCTGGCTTTTGACCAGGGGAAATTGCTCAATAATTCGGTTGGAGCCGGAATATGCCTTACGAAACGTTGGTAATATTAACAGAAAAGATGGCAATAAACATATTTTAAATTAGACAGCTCGTTTTTTACTATTTGAATATCAGTAAATACATCAAATCTTAAAGTTTATCAGGCTATTTTTTGTAATTTAGTTTTTCAAAAACTCACGGCCAATATGATGAAATCTATAAACCCTGCAACTGGCGAAACCCTCCATACGTACGAAACCTATTCTGAAAAAGGAGTTGAAAAAATCATCAATTCAGTCGATAAAACATGGCATCACTGGAGAAGTACTTCGTTTACACACCGCGGACAAAGGATGCTGGATCTCTCAAGTATTTTAAAGACCAGAAAAGAGGAATTGGCCCGTTTGATGGCACTTGAAATGGGCAAAGTTTTAAAGGAAGGGGTTTCAGAAATTGAAAAATGTGCATGGGTATGCGATTATTATGCTCAGAATGCAGAAAACTTTCTTGAAAATGAAATCATAAAAACCGAAGCTTCAAAATCATATGCTTCCTATCAGCCGCTGGGAACAATTTTAGCAGTAATGCCATGGAATTTCCCTTTCTGGCAGGTATTTCGTTTTCTGGCACCAACACTAATGGCCGGAAATACTGCAGTCTTAAAACACGCCAGCAATGTGCCCGGTTGTGCTATTGTTATTGAAGAATTGATGCGTGATGCAGGTTTCCCTGAAAATGTTTTTCGAACGCTAATGATTGGAAGTAATCAGGTTGAAAAAGTTATTAAACACCAGGCAATAAAAGGAGTAAGTTTAACCGGCAGCACTCCTGCAGGAAAGAGTGTAGCTGCTATTGCGGGTGGTGAACTAAAAAAATGCGTATTAGAACTGGGAGGAAGCGATCCCTACCTCATCTTAAAAGATGCAAACCTGGAAAAAGCGGCCAAAATTTGTTCAACCGGAAGACTTCTCAATGCAGGTCAGAGCTGCATTGGAGCAAAACGGTTTATTGTAGTTGATGATGTATATTCTGAGTTTTTGGAACATTTTACCACTGAAATGAATAAGGCTAATTTTGGTGATCCTACAAATCCGGAAACAACAATGGGACCAATGGCGCGGATTAATTTGAGAGACGAACTTCACCAGCAAGTAATTAAATCGGTTGAAAATGGCGCCGAAATAATTCTGGGTGGAGAAATTCCTAATCGCATTGGAGCTTTCTATCCTCCAACTATTTTAGAAAATGTGCAGCCAGGAATGCCAGCCTATGATGAAGAATTATTTGGTCCTGTAGCTTCAGTAATTCGGGTTAAAGATGAAGAAGAAGCTATAAAAGTAGCAAACGATACAACTTTTGGGTTGGGAGCAGCAGTATTTACAAAAGACATTTCAAAAGGAGAAACAATTGCCGAAACACAATTACAGGCAGGATGTTGTTTTGTGAATGATTATGTGAAATCAGATCCCCGCCTGCCTTTTGGTGGCATAAAAGAAAGTGGTTACGGCCGGGAACTTTCAGTTCAAGGAATAAAAGAATTTATGAATACAAAAACCGTTGTCGTTAAATAAACCATTGAAGAACGAAATCTAAATTCATGAAATCATTCTTGTACTTCTCACTTATTTTACTTCTGTTTACGTCATGCGCTAAAAATGAAAAACAGATTTCCCGTGAAATATCATTCAATAGCAACTGGAAGTTTATTCGTACCGATATAGAGAACGGACAATCTGTAAATCTTGATGATTCTAACTGGAGAATTTTAGAGCTTCCTCATGATTACAGTATTGAAGATTTACCTGAAAAAAACGGAGTAACGCAAATCGGTCCATTTTCGAAAGAAAGCGCCGGTGGAGCTTCCACAGGACATGTGACAGGCGGAACAGCATGGTACAGAAAACATTTTTCCCTGGACAAAAAAGATGAAGGAAAAATCATAAAAATTCTTTTTGATGGAGTTTATATGAATGCAGATTTCTGGATAAACGGAAAACACCTGGGAAATCATCCTTACGGATATACTGCATTTTTTTATGATTTAACACATATTCTAAATCCTGCAGGAGAAGATAATGTGCTTGCCGTTCAGGTAAAAAACGAAGGAAAAAATTCGCGCTGGTACAGTGGCTCCGGAATTTACAGAAATGTAAAATTGCTAAAAACAAATCCCTTACATATTAATTTGTGGGGTGTTTTTGTGAATACCCTTTCTTTAAACAACAATAATGCAAAAATCGCGGTTGACGTGGCACTTTCCAACGAATCTCAAAAGGAAAAAGATTTCACACTAAAGGTAAAAATTGTATATCCTCATGAAAATAAAGAAATTAATATTAGCGAGGATAAAAAGCTGAGTGCCGGAGAGAATTCAACATTTGCCCAAGCGTTTGAAATTCCGGACTATATTCCGTGGTCACCGGAGGAGCCCAAATTATATACGCTCGTTGTTCAACTCTGGAAGAACAAAAAACTAATTGATGAGACTTCGCAAAAATTTGGTATAAGAACTATTGATTTTTCACCTGAAAAAGGGTTCTTATTAAATGGCAAAAGCATTCTTTTAAAAGGCGGCTGTTTACATCACAATAATGGCCCTTTAGGCTCTGCGGCTTTTGAAACAGCGGAATATCGCAAAGTGAAAACGATGAAAGAAAACGGTTTTAATGCCATTCGCACAGCACACAATCCACCATCGAAAGCTTTTCTGGATGCCTGCGACGAATTGGGAATGCTGGTTTTAGATGAAGTTTTTGATCAATGGCAACGGCCGAAAAACCCACAGGACTACAATCTCTATTTTGATGAGTGGTGGAAAAGAGATTTGGAATCGATGATTTTACGCGACCGCAATCACCCATCGATAATTATCTGGAGTATTGGAAATGAAATTAATGAACGGGCGGATTCTTCAGGCCTGGAAATTGCCTGGAAACTAAAAGAAAAAGTCTTGTCAATAGATAAATCAAGACCCGTTACGCAAGCCATTTGTGATTTCTGGGATCACCCCGGGCAAGAATGGGAAGAAACTGCACCGGCTTTTGCCCAAATGGATGTGCATGGATACAATTACAAATGGAAAGACTACGAACCCGACCATAAAAAGTACCCGGAAAGAATTATGATAGGAACCGAGTCATTTCCCCTGGAAGCTTTTGAAAACTGGAAAATGGTGGAAGAACATCCTTATGTAATTGGAGATTTTGTTTGGACTGGTATGGATTATCTGGGAGAATCGGGCATTGGGAGTACAAAACTCGACAACGAAAAGGTTAGTTTTCTGCCACCATGGCCTTGGTTTAATGCGTACTGTGGAGACGTTAGTATTCTTGGCTACAAAAAGCCGCAGATGTATTTTCGTGATGTGGTTTGGCGAAACAGTGATTTAGAGATGTTAGTTCATTCGCCTGTTCCCCAAGGAAGGAAAGAAGTTATTAGCCAGTGGGGATGGCCAGAAGAGTGGAAAAGCTGGAACTGGGAAGGAAACGTAGGAAAACCGTTACAAGTTTCGGTTTATACGCGTTGCGAACAAGTGCAGCTCGAATTAAACGGGAAAGTTATTGATAAAAAGAATGTTTCGGAAAAAACAAAGTTAACTGCCTGTTTCGAAGTTCCATACCAACCCGGTAAATTGGTAGCCATCGGTTTTAAAAATGGAAAAGAAATTACCCGTCAAAGTTTGACAACCGCAGGAAAACCAGCGCAACTAAAAATTACAGCCGAGCAGGTGAGACCCGGAATAAACGATCTGGTTTATTTTAATATAGAAATATTGGATGAAAATGAAATTCTTGTTCCAAACGCTGAAATTCCGGTTAAATTTGAAATTGAGGGAAATGCGCAATTACAAGCTGTTGCAAATGGAAACCCAACAGATATGAAAAGCTTTCAGCAACCTCATGTAAACACATTCCGGGGAAAATGTCAGTTAATTGTCCGAATAAAAAATGACGGAGGTGAAATTTCTATTTCAGCAACATCGGAAGGGTTAAAAACCGGAAGCGTGGTTGTGAATTCAAAAACAAGTTGAATTTTTTGCTGTTGCGAAAATTATTCCTTTGACTTTCTCCAGGGTTTTAACTTATACATTTTTCGTCCAACAAACTGCCCCAGAAAAAAACTGCCTACAAGAAACGGAGCCAGTCCCCAGGTAAGCCGAAGATCATGGAATCTGCGAATAACGATAATAAATGGAACAGGAGCATGAATCATAACAAACCACCAAAACGATAATTTCCGAAAGCCACCTCTCAAATACCCAAATGGCAGGTTCACAATAAATGTTGCAATACACGTAATTAAAACCCGCCACCACAATTCATTTCGGGCAACACCTTCCAACAGTTCTAATTTCAATAAAAGAGTCATGCTATCTTAGCTTTTCAATTACGATCTCAGCAAGAACCTCCACCCAAGTATTTTCAACATTTAAACTTTCTACTAACTGAAGTTTATTTCCACCATTCTGTTTGAATTCTTCTCCGTATTCCACTCCAATTTCCAGAATAGTTTCCAAACAATCGGTTACAAATGAAGGCGCAAATACTAAAATATCTTTTTTCCCTTCGCTAAGTTTCTTCCGCAAAATAGCGTCGGTAAAAGGAGTAAGCCAGTTGTTTGAAAGCCTCGACTGAAACCCGACAGAGTAATCCGACCCGGTAAGATTTAGCTTTGAAGCAATTAAGCGTGAGGTTTCATAACAAGTTGCACGGTAACAAAATTTACCATGGTTGGGCAAAACACTTTTACAATTACAGCTCTCTACGCGTATTCCCGGATGACATTTTTCAACTTGCCGGTTGGGCAGACCATGGTATGAAAAAACAATGTGATCAAACTTCGATAAATCGTGTTTTCTTGCCTGTACAACAAAAGCATCAATAAATTTTGGATGGTCATAAAACTGCCCTACTTCAATTATTTCAGATTTAATCCCAAGCTTTTTTATCTCCTTTTGAGCAGCTACAACTGCCGTTTCAGTTGTCGACATCGCATGCTGAGGAAAGAGCGGAACCAGAATTAATTTTTCAAATCCCTTCTTTTTAATCTCAGAAAGTGCCTTTTTATAGCCAGGATTTCCGTAGCGCATTCCCACAAAAACCTGGAAAGAGTCTCCAAGTTGAACTTGCAATTTTTGTTTTAATTCTTCGGAATAATAAATCAATGGTGAACCTTTTTCTGTCCACAGATGCTGATACAAGCCGGTCGATTTTTTTACACGAAATGGTATTATAATTGCATTAACAAGAAACTTTCTCAGTAGCCATGGCAAATCGATTACCCGCTTATCATTTAAAAAGGCGGTAAGATATTTCCGTACTGAAGAGACGGTTGGTTCATCCGGACTCCCCACATTCATTAACAACACCGCTATTTTTCCCATCTTATTTTGCATTACTGATTATTTGGGTTGCCACAACTCGCCCCTGCTTTATACGATCAGCCATTCCAATTCCATCACGAATATTTCCGGCCAGAATCAAACCTGAATGTAATTTTTCAATCGTTTCAATGGCTTTAAGTTTACGCTCAGATTCAGCCCCGTACTGCGGAATAGCATGCTGATAACGGAATATCTTCAAAAGATCGGGGTCGAATTTTTCCAATCCCATCATTTCTTTCACCTCCTTCTCAACAGTTTTTTTAATCTCATCATCGCTTAAATTGACCATATGAGGTTTTCTAACTCCACCTAAAAAGACTGACAGTAACGCACCGTTTTTAGGAGCTTTATTTCTCAAGAACGAAGACAAAAACAATACACCTAAAAGATCGCGGTTCTCTTTGAATGGAACCAATCCCCCAAAAGCATTCAAAGCAGGCCCTTCCCACTTTTTAAAACCCAGCGCCACCTGTACTACTTTTGCATATTCCAGCTCATTAATCTGAACCACATCTTCAACATTAACAAAAGGAAAAAGATGCGTAAGTTCGTAAGCACCTACGGTAGAAATTACATGTGTGAATATATCATTGCAATTATTTGCTTTGTATCCTGTTTCTGTTTTTTCGAAATAAATTGCGTCGCAGTTTAACGAAATATTTTCCTCTCCAATATTTTTAACCAGCGCTTTAATTAGGTTTCCCAAACCGCCTTTTACAGAAAAAATTTCACGTGTCGCTTTTTTTTCCCATTCGGTTTTTGGCTTTCGTGCTTTTTTAATTGTCCCTCCAATAAAACTTCCATAATCTTGTTCCAGCCGGTATAATTTTGGCAATGCATATTTGGGAATGATTTTCGCCGGATCTCCGGAATAAATACCCAAAATAAAAGGATCTACAGCATAGTCCAGAAAACTTTTCCCCATGCGGCGAACCACCAGTTCTTTAAGGGTTTCGTTGGGATTTGTACCTTTTTTTCTGAAAGGCTCTCCAAGCAAACGTAATTTATCGGCAAAAGTAAAAAGTGGAGTTTTTATCCCACCGATTAAGCCTGAAGGAATTGGCTCCCATTTGCCTGCTTTCCAAATCCAACGTGCTTTTGCCGCTTCATCTGCAATTTCAAGCTCACAATCGCCCTTCAAATTTTCTATTAACTCCATAGCTTCCGGTTGCCCCAAAACCCCCGTATTGGGACCCGATTCAAATGTAAACCCATTTTCAGCGTGCGTTTGAATAACACCACCAACGTGATTTTCCTTTTCAAAAACCTGCACATCAAACCCCGCCCTTTTCAGATAATAAGCAGTGGTCAGTCCTGTAAGTCCTGCACCGACAATAGCGATTTTTATGTCATTATTTTTATTCATTTTACAGCGATTTTGAGAATTTCTTTGTTGCCGCTTTCAGATTCGGATCAAAACCCGCGGCTATATTCCGAACAAAAAACCGACCCCGGTCTGTTACTGTAATTTCATTTGAATTATAATCCAGGAGCCCGTCGTTTTTAAAATCATTTAAAAGATTTTCTTCTAACTTTATAGTGCTTTTTATTTTCTCTTCTGAAATTCTAAATTTCTCCGCTGCTTCACTCCACGAAAGATAATAATTACACATAATCTCATTGATTACGTGTTTGATTATCTTTTCTGTTTCATTCAGGCTATATCCTTTTTCAATAAAGAAATTTCCGCTTTCAATTTGCGCAACATACTGGTTGGTATCTTTTGCATTTTGCGCATAAGCACTTTCCAACTGACTAATTCCGGTTGCCCCAAAAGCATATACCTGCCCTGTAGTTTCCCGTGTACAATACCCCTGAAAATTCCGGTGCAGTGTACGTTTTTCCAATGCGATGTTAAGCTCATCATCTGCTTTTGCATAATGATCAAGCCCAATGGGCTTGTAGCCACTTTGTGTAAGAATTTTATAGGCTGCCTCAAACATGGCCAGTTTTTCATTCGCTTGCGGAAGACCGCGAAATTCAAGTATTTTCTGTGCCTTTTTTATCCACGGAACATGTGCATAAGAAAATGTCACCAGCCGGTCGGGTGAAACTTTTACCGCCTGCTCAATGGTTTCCGAAAATGATTTTACATTCTGAAACGGAAGCCCGTATATAAAATCAAGATTTACGCCAATATCACCATGGCTACGAATCATTTGCACCAATTCTTCTACCGGAATTACCGATGGATCCCGATTTACATTTTCCAACACTTTCAAATTAAAATCCTGAATACCAAGACTTAACCTATTAAATCCGCTTTTTACCAGCGAATCAATATAACCGGCGTCTAACATTGCAGGATGGCATTCCATAGCAATCTCGGGGTTTTCTGTAAAAGAAAAATTACCGTGAATAACATCCATAATTTCTTCCATCATTTCAATAGGTAGTGAGTTCGGTGTTCCTCCGCCCCAATGAACCTGGCATACTTTCCGGTTAGGATTCAGATGTTTCTTAACCATCAAAATCTCCTTTTTAACCGCGTCAACATAAACACGCATTTTATTCTTATCGCGGGTTAAATGTGTATTACAACCACAATAATGACAAATCTTAGGGCAAAAAGGAATGTGTATATAAATGGAAATATTTTCGGGCCACTCGTTATTTGAAACTTCAAGTGCACGGATATAATCATTGTTATTAAATTCTGTGGAAAAAAAGTTGGCCGGCGGATAACTCGTATATCGAGGCACCGGTACATTATATTTTACTATCAGGTTTTCCGGAATCTTCATTCTTGTTGAATTAATTTATTGTTTTATCAGGAAATTCTGCTCCGGCTTCTATAATCGGGCAACGTTCCTGTGAATGGTAAAATTCTTTTTTGAAAAGAAATGGCAACAGGATTAAAATTAATATTCCAATCCCTAACTCAATGGCAAAAAGACCACGATAATCAAGCGCATCGGCAATTTTTCCACTTAACACGGCAATCACCAAACTACTCAAATGAGTAACTACAATCTGTATTGTAAAATCTGTTCCTTCACGTCCTTGCCGCACCACCTGCATGCCAAGGGTATAAACAAAAACCGACGACATTGCGTAAGCGCTCCAAAGCAAAGCAACCCCTATATAAATCAAGTATAACTGATGATTTGTATATGTAAGAAAGATAAAGTAAATGGCCACAATTACATTTAAAACAGGAAACACCCAAATCGCATTTAACACGCCTCTTTTCCTGATAAACATCCCGGCCGGAATGGTCATTAAAGCTCCGCATGCTGTCCCGAAAATACCAGATATAAAACCGATTCTTTTTACTTCGTACCCTAAATCAACCAGGTATGGTTTTATCATTGTTAGAATACCAATTATCCCCGAATAAAACAGAAACAGCAGCAAAATGTGTCCTCCAATTCGTTTTTGTTTAAAAAAATAAACAAACTCCAGTGGCGAAATATTCTTTCTTGATTTATCAATTTTCTTTTTACTATGATTTTTAAAAAATATGACAGGAATCAAAGAAACCAACACAAAAAGGCCAAGGCAATGCAGCAATGGCAACCAGCCCCAGTAATGGTAAATAATCAGCAAAACACCGCTTCCAACCATCGTTCCAATAAAACTCCCGGCCGATTGCATACTATTTCCAATACTTCTTTCTTTTTCTTTTAAAATCAAAATTGCAAAAGCATCTGTAGCAATATCCTGCGTAGCTGAAGCAGTAAAGGCAATCACCATAAGAATAATTATTGTAGTGAAATCGGTTTGCAAGTCAAAAAAGCCAATACTTACAATTACTGCCGCATAAAATAACTCTGAAGACAAAATCCATCGTCTGTACCGCTTTGACGAGTGACTTGTTCTGTCCACCAGCGGAGCCCAAAGAAATTTAAAAATCCACGGCAATTTTATCAGTTGCAGATAACCGATGGATTCCAGCGAATAGTGTTCCATTCGCATGATAACCGGAATCACGGTTGAGAAAAAACTCATCGGGATCGACTGTGCCAGATAGAGGCTCAGCAGCGTATAATACTTATTGATTTCTTTTTTTTCCATCTATATTTCAATTAAAAGGCCACTTTTAGGTTCACGCCAATGCTGGCAGGTTTGCCAATTTGTGCATATGAATTCCCCAGGGCCTGGAAATAAAATGAATTGTAATCAGCATTCAGGATGTTCTTCCCCCAGAATGCGAAAGTAACATTTCCTTTTTCAAACGAAATCCGGTGATTGAGCAAACCGTAATAATCCTGGTAAGCATCGTTGGTTTCTTTCCAGTAATGTTTTCCAAAACCACTGTATGTAAGATTAAAACGAATTCTATCGAGCCAGCTGGTATTTACTTCTACCATATAATTTGTTCCAATATTAAAAGAAAACTTTGGAACATACGGCATATAATTCCCGCTATAATCTTCCTCATTATTTTTTACGTAGTCAACAAACTTGGCCTCATTATAACCAGTTGCGAGCCACATTTCCAGATTCTTAGCCGGAAGAATTTTGAATTCAAATTCTACCCCTTTACTTTCTGATTTTCCGGCATTGGTTAACATCGAACCCGTTCCGCTCGGCACGGTCTGATATATTTGCTGGTTATTCCAATCAATATAAAAGAAAGCCAGGTTGGTATAAATGCGTTGTTCCAACCACTTCGCTTTAATTCCGGCTTCGTAATTCCATGAATCTTCTGGTTTAAAAGAACGATCCTCATCGCGCTCAAACGTTGCATTAAAACCTCCCGCATTGTATCCTTTTGCAATAGTAGCGTACGGAGTTAAATATTTCGAAATACTGTATTTAAAAGCAATTTTCGGTAAAATTTCGAAAAAATCCATATCGCTTTTTTCGGTATCAACATTTTCCTGATTCCCGTTTTTAAATGTATCGTGTACATAATCTAAAGTTGCTTTTTCGTAATCAGCCCTGATTCCTGCCGTAACAGAAAATCCTCCAAACTTAAACGTGGATTGATGAAAAAAAGCAATACCCGAATTGGAATCGTCGTACCATTTGGTGTAATAATATTCTGAATATGGAAGATGATAATTTGCTATTCCATCTTCACCATATTCCAGCGTAACTGCTTTGTCCAGCACCTGTTTAAAAGCAAAAACGCCAAATAACCAATCATAAGTTTTATTCTCTTTTGACTGGAGATTAATTTCCTGTGCAAATATATTCAGTTTCTGATCCTGATCCACATAAAAAAGCGACTGTGGCGTAAAATCCTGATCGATTCCTTGCAAATCATCCAGCGACTGAAAACTGCTTACCGCCCTAAAATCAGCATTCTTTCCGAAATATTGAATATTTAAACCAGTAGATAACATTTTACGGTTATATATACTTTCGTCGTTGTAATTAATGTCTTGCGCCTCCATTGTTTCATCGTTAAAAATAGCGTAAGGATACCCCCCCTGTTTACTGTCTTCATACTGAACATTAAGTATTGTTTTAAACTTTTCGGAAGGAGCGAACTGTAATTTTATGCGTCCTGAATAACTATTTAGTTTATCTACCTGGCTGTGATTGTACATATTTTTGTAAAACCCGTCGTTATGTGTCTGATGCAGACTGCCCAAAACAGAAAACTTTTCCCCTAAAGGCTGATTATGTGAAATACTGGTGCGAATCTGATTGTAATTTCCATAATCTACGGATACTTTAGAAATTCGCTTATTTCCGGGGTCATTTGTAATAATGTTAATCAAACCTCCCATAGCGTTTCGTCCGTATAAAGTTCCCTGCGGACCTCGAAGAACTTCCACCCTCTCCACATCATAAAAATCGAAATTGAAGGCTGATTTTTCAAAATAAGGAATTTCATCCACATATAAACCCACAGCAGGCGTGTTAATACGATTCCCGACTCCGCGAATATATACCGGAGATGTCAGTTTCGACCCGTAATCAGGCATAAAAAAATTGGGAACAATCCCTGAAATATTGGTCAGATTTTCTACTTTATTATTTTCGATTAAACGTTCGGGCAACATCGATGCTGCTGCCGGTATTTCAAAAATACTCCGATTGTACTTTGGCGATTTTATGGTTATTTCATCGAGTTTATAATTTTTTACTGTGTCAGCTTCTGTTGAATTTTGTGCTTTTATTACCGGCTGAATTGCCAGTAATAAGCCAATAATGGCTATTAATTTCTTCATGATTAGATTTAAAAAATTTAGATTTGAAACAGGAGAATAAACTAATTCTCATAACTGTTCCTGAATAAAAACTGTATTCAATAAAGAAATCAAGCCACTGGAGGCGGGCGACAAAATATAGATTCAAAATAAAACTCATTCCGAAATTTGGTAGACGAATATTCCGGATAATTTATTTTTCGTTGAAAAAGGAAATCTACAAAACTGGCTGATTTTACCTGGTCAGATATTTCGCAAAGAAACTGATAGGTATCAACATTCAAATTACGGTGATTATCAGAGGCATAAATTTCTGTTTTATGAAAATTTTCCTCAGCCGGAATTTCTCCTTCGACAGCTTTATTTACACCTGCCACAAAAAAATAGGCATAAAACAGTATAAAAGCTATGTATGGTATATGTGTAGAAAAAATTCCTATTGTAAACATTTCACTTTTATTCTGTAATTTGCAGTTCGCTAAAATATAAAAAATTGATTTTAAATATTTGAATCATTTATGTTTTAGCGCATGTTTTGGGTAAAATGAATAAAAATTAATTGATGTGTTGACATAAATCAACGACTGATTTTATGATATTTGGAAGGACAAATTACCTGAAAAATTTGTTGATAGTTTAAGCTATTTTTTTAGCAATAATTTAAAACAGAAATAATGCGCAACTGGCAAATTTTATTATTCACACTTATTTTTTTTAGCTCAATGACAGCATGTTCAAATAAAAAACAAGCAGATGTAATTATAATTAACGCGAAAGTTTACACGGTTGATGATGAATTTTCAACTGCCAAAAGTTTTGCAGTAATAGATGGTAAAATTGCTGCTACCGGAAGTACTGAAGAAATTCTTTCAAAATTTACTGCAGAAAATATAATAGACACGGACGGGAAATTTGTTTATCCGGGTTTTAACGACGCGCACTGTCATTTTAACGGATATGCAACTAATCTAATGCAGTACGCGGATTTACGTGGAACTTCAGGCCCGGAAGAAATTTATAAAATTTTAAAAACGCACCACGAAAAATTTGGCGGAGAATGGATTTTAGGAAGAAGTTGGGACCAAAACGATTGGGAAGAAAAATCTTTTCCGGATAAAGCCCGTCTGGATGAGTTGTTCCCTGATATTCCGGTTTACCTGGTTCGCGTTGACGGTCACGCCGGATGGTGCAATTCAAAAACACTGGAAGTTGCAGGAGTTAGTGCAAATTCGAAAATTTCAGGCGGACAAGTGATGGTAAAAGACGGTGAACCTACCGGAATCTTGGTTGACAATGCCATGGGACTTGTCGGAAAATTTATTCCTGAAATCACTGCCGGACAGCAACAAAAAGGCTTGCTCGAAGCCCAGGCAAATTGTTTTGCTGCCGGGCTAACTTCGGTTACCGATTGTGGCCTTGATAAATCGACCATCAATTTGATGGAAGAAATGCAAAACCAGGGCGCACTAAAAATGAAGGTAAATGCAATGCTCAATCCAACGGAAGAAAATTTTGATTTTTTTGTAAAAAAGGGGCCGCTAAAAAAAGAACGCTTAACCGTAAATACCATAAAAATTTATGCCGACGGAGCTCTGGGCTCGCGCGGTGCTTTACTTTTGGAAGATTATTCTGATGATCCGGGAAACCACGGACTACAAATTGCGCCGCAGGAATTTTACGACAGCATCTGCCAACTGGCGCTGGAGAATAACTATGTTGTAGCCACACATGCCATTGGCGACGGAGGAAACCGTTTGGTTTTGGATACTTACGCAAAATATCTAAAGGGTAAAAATGACCGTCGCTGGCGGATTGAGCATTCACAAATTGTTAATCCCGACGACTTTAAAAAGTTTGCGGAATATTCCATCGTTCCATCTGTTCAGGCAACACACTGTACTTCCGATATGTATTGGGCGGGTGACCGACTGGGAGAAAAACGATTGAAAGGCGCTTATGCATATCAAACTCTTTTGCAGCAAAACGGTTGGCTGCCGAACGGAACTGATTTTCCGGTAGAAAATATTGAACCGTTGTTTACGTTTTACGCTGCTGTTTTCCGTACCGACTACAAAGGTTGGCCGGAAGGTGGATGGCACAAAAATGAAGGTCTTACCCGCGAACAAACGCTTCGTTCCATGACCATTTGGGCAGCAAAATCTTCTTTTGAAGAAAATGAAAAAGGAAGCCTCGAACCCGAGAAATATGCCGACTTTGTAATTCTAAACACCGATTTAATGACAGCTTCACCGGAAGAAGTGCTAAATACTAAAATTGAAAGTACCTGGGTGAATGGGGAAAAAGTATTCAGCTTGCAATAATTCGTAAATAAACTATTCCCTTTAACAAAAGAAATGTAATTTTGTCCTGTTTTCTTCAGGGCAGGGCGTAATTCCCTACCGGCGGTGATAGTCCGCGACTCCTTTTTAGGATTGATTTGGTGAAACTCCAAAACCGACAGTGAAAGTCTGGATGAAAGAAGGAAATAAAACCACCACCCGTTTCCGAGATTGATGGCGCGTTTTGCCCTGGAGTATATTTTTTATAAAAAAAAGCAAAATGAAAACCATCAACAACTTTGGAAACAATTATCAGGAAAGAGTAAAAAATGCCATCGACAAATTAAAAAGCGGAAAAGGAATTCTGCTTGTCGATGACGAAAACAGGGAAAACGAAGGCGATATTATTTATTCCGCAGAGAAAATGACTGAAGCCGACATGGCTTTGATGATACGCGAATGCAGTGGCATTGTGTGTTTGTGCCTGACTCCCGAAAAAAGCAAAAGTTTGGAATTGCGTCAAATGGTGGAACAAAACAACAGCAAAAACCAAACAGCTTTTACTATTTCAATTGAAGCGAAGGAAGGTGTAACTACCGGTGTTTCTGCAAAAGACAGGCTATGCACCATAAAGACCGCTATTGCTCCCAATGCAAAACCGTCGGATTTGGCACACCCCGGACATGTTTTTCCACTCACAGCCAAAGGAAACGGAGTGTTTGAAAGAAGAGGCCACACCGAAGGAAGCATCGATTTGGTAAAACTAGCCGGACTGGGTGACACCGCAATTTTGAGTGAACTAACCAACGAAAACGGAACAATGGCGCAGCTGCCTGAAATCATTAATTTTGCAGAAAAACATAACATGACCGTTGTTACCATTGAAGATATTTATCAATATCGCAAGCAAATCACACAGGAAGAATAAAAAAGGATGGACCTTTATAATTTCCATAAAACAAAATATGGCCCGGAGTTACTGATTGATTTAATACGGCTGGAAACGCTTGAGAAATATATCACAGGCGACAAACCACATATTTTGTCGTATTACGATATCACACTCATAACTGAAGGAAGTGGATTCTTCTGTATTGATGAGCACCGTTTAAAAATAGAACCGCGAACAATATTCTTTTCTTCCCCGATGCAGGTTCGGAAATGGGAATTTGAAAAAGTTCCCAAAGGATTGGTTCTGATATTTGAAGAAGAATTTCTCGGTAGTTTTTTTAACGATGCAGAGTTTGTCCGGCATTTAGCCTATTTCAATATATTTTCGCAACACCCCTTCCTCTCGCTTTCTTCATCCGACTTTTCTTATTTCGAAACACTTCTAAAAAACACCGAAAAAGAAATTCAAACACAACAAGAAAAAGACAATCATATTTTGCGGGCTTTGTTATATCAGGCATTGTGCTGGCTTAACAGATTATACATCAAATCAAACTCGGTGCCCGAACCTGCTTCTGATAAATATACTTTTGAATTTCGGAAACTTGTAAACCAACATTTTAAGGAACAACATTCGGTAAATTTTTATGCCGACAAACTCAACTTAACTGCCGGGTATTTAAACGAGTTAGTTAAACATCATTTGGGGATTTCAGCCAAAGAGTTTATTCAAAATCGTGTATTTCTTGAAGCAAAAAGACTGCTGCTGTATTCTTCGCTAACCGTTTCAGAAATAGCCTGGCAACTAAATTTCCAGGACGATTCATATTTTGTCCGGGCATTTAAAAACAAAATTGGCTGCACTCCGCATTCCTTCAAAAATACTTCGCATCCATAAAAAGTACCATTTCTTCCTCAATTTTTGTCCCCAGTTCTTTCTTCAACGAACTTAATTTTGTTGCAAAAAAAATCATGAAAACAATTATTCTTAGCACTTTACTTTTTGCACTAACGATTTCCATTTCTGCACAAAACGACAAGTTCGACTATTTTGATCTTCCTTCGCCGGGAGATAAAATTGAGCTTTTTGCACCCGGCTTCATTTCTCAGGAGAGTTCATACGAATACTCCCTGGCCATTTCTCCTTTAGGTGATGAAGTGTTTTTTGTCCGTGGCTTGTGGCCGGAATGCAAAATTATGTATTTAAAGAAAGTTAATAACCGTTGGACTAAAGCGCAAATTGCCGGGTTCTCCGAAGATTGCAATGCTACAGAACCTGCCTTTTCACCCGATGGAAAATTCCTCTTTTTCTCTTCAAACAAAGAAAAAACAGACACAAAAGACTATGCTATTTGGCGTATAGAAAGAAAGGGGAACGAATGGGGAAATGCAAAAAAAGTAATTGATTTTCCGGAAACCGACATTTGGGAATTTCATCCGAGCATAACAAATGACGGAACCGTTTACTTCTGCTGGTGGAACTCAAAAAACAACAAGGGAGAAATCTATAAATCGGTATTTTCGGATGGAATTTATTCCAAACCGGAAAAAGCTAATATTCTTTTTGCAAAAGGGAGCAGTGTAACCAACCCGTTTATTAATCCCGATAAAAAATACATTATCGTTTCCGCAAAAACAGAGGGATCGTTAAATGATTTCGATACATTTATTTCATACCAAAAAGACGACAAATGGACAAAAGCAATTAATTTTGATGACCGTTTTAATACTTCCGAGGTTGACGACTCTTTTGATATCTCTCCCGACGGAAAATTTCTATTTATGTATAAAAATGGTAATATTTACTGGACAGAAACAAAAGGAGTAATAAAATAATGTTTAACGGATTTACAGAAACAGGAATACAATTCCTGAAAAACCTGGCTGCCAATAACAATAAAGAATGGTTTGAGCAGCACAGGTCGGTCTATGAACAAAATATACTGAACCCGCTGAAACAGTTGACAGCTGAATTAGGGATTGTGATAAATAGTATTGATACGGAGATTGAAACAGCTCCTGCAATAAACAAAACCATCTCAAAAATATACCGCGACACCCGTTTTTCAAAAGACAAATTGCCATTCAGAACCGGGCAATGGATATCATTTAAACGACCGGGAAAAATCTGGGGAAACGTTCCCGAGTTTTATTTCTACTTTACCCCTGAGAAATATGAATACGGGATGGGATTTTATTCCGCAACACCGCAAAATATGGGTAAAATAAGAGAATCAATTACTGCTTTTCCCAACAGGTTTAAAAAGCTAATTGATGATTACCATTCTCAGAATTCTTTTATTCTGGAAGGCGAGAATTATAAAAAGCCTGTTCCCAATTCGCTTCCGCATGAATTTCAGGAATGGGTTCAGAAAAAAAGCCTGTGTATGAGCTGTAAAAAAGAAATAGATGAAAGTTTCTTTTCTACTCAACTAAAAAATATTCTGGGAAAAGGTTTTGCTGATAATTCCAACTTATACAAGTTTTTAATAGAAAGTATTATTTGACCCTCTGATTAAAGCAATTAGGGAATCCTTTTGTTTATAAAAACAACGAAATAAAGTTGCCGTACATTTATTTTCCAAAATAAACGCAACTTAAAAGCTCTGTTTATCATCTTTGAAAATATACTAAAAAGAGAAGTCATGAAAAAAATAATTTTAATTGTATTTACTGTTTTTACTCTTTCCTCGTTTGCTCAAACCGGAGAGAAAAATTTTATCGATCAGAATTATATTGAAGTAACAGGAAACGCCGAGTTAGAAATTGCTCCGAATGAAATTTACTTAAAAATCGTTATCGATGAAAAAGACTTTAAAGGGAAACAAAACCTTCAGGAACTTGAAAAATCGATGATTAAAGCACTATCAAAAATTGGGATTGATGTTTCAAAACAACTAACAGTAAAGGATATGGCCAGTAATTTTCAAAAATATTGGCTAAAAGGTACTCAAATCAACTCTGTTAAAGAATATGAATTGAAAGTAGAAAGTGCTAAAACGGCCGGGTTGGCTATCATTGAACTCGAATCATTGGGAATATCAAATATCTCTGTAGATAAAATTGACCATTCCGAAATGCAGGATTTCAAAACCAAAGTAAAAATAATGGCGATAAAAGCGGCAAAAGAAAAAGCGATTTCATTAGCCGGTGCAATAGACCAAAAAATTGGAAAAGCAATTTACATACAGGAATTAAATAACCAGATTTATAAAGCACTTCAGGGGCGAGTTGCCGGTATGGCAAATATTTCCATAAGAGGATATTCTGATATGGAAATGGACCAGCAACCAGACATCGAATTCGAAAAAATAAAACTGGAATATTCAATCTTGGTACGATTCGAAATTGAGTAGAATTTTGTTACAATTTTTCTAAAAACATAACCATGTTAAAAAACTATCTGCCTTTTATTTTATCGCTTTTTTTTCTGTCCTCCTGCCTTAAGGAAGACAATTACACCGATGAACCCATTATTGATTGGGAAACTTTTAACTATGTAATAAACTGGACTGAAACCGGAAACAAAACCGGTGAAAAAGATTGGGAAAACATAACCAACGGACAAAAGTTAAGTTTTTTTACCAATTACAAGGATGAAGAACTTGGCTTACCAAACAATGGAAAAATACTTTATGAACCAAGTGTCAACACGGGAATAAAAAACAATGACTATTTCGAACGTACAGATAGTACATTTGTTATTTATTCTTCGCCATTACCGGAAGAAGCAGATACGATAGTTGTTTCATATTCTCTTGTTGATAGTTCTACTTTAATTATAACCGACACAACAGTTTCGCCAACAATGAAAATTAAATATAAAAGGGCAGATTAAATCATTTCTAAATGAAAAAGTATTTCGGTAAATGGATTTTTCGCTTAACCATATTGTTGTCCGGTTTTCTTTTCCCGATAAAATCTGAAGCGCAGGTTTCCATTGTTTACGGAGGAAATTTAAGCACGGTAAGAAATAAAATAACACTGGAAAATAAAGAATCAATTTTAGGTTACCACGCTGGAGCCCAAATTCAGTATTATCCTGTTAAAAGCCTTAAAGAATGGTCGATAATTAACGAGTTTATTTTTACCAAAAAAGGATACAAGCAGCAATTTGAAAAAGATTACTTTTCGCATTTTAACTACTTGTCAATGCCTGTTTTGATAAATTATTCACCAATCTCTTTCTTATCGGTACAGGGCGGTGTTGAATTATTAGAGCTATTTTCAACCAACATCAAAAAGGGACTGAAAACTTACAACACATTTGATATTGGCTGGGCACTTGGATTTACAGCTTTCGACAACAGGAGAATAGGGATTTATTCACGGGCGACTTACGGCTTACTACCTATGCTTGATTATGTTGTGATTGATGAGATGGGAAATTTTGTTGGTGAAAAAAAAGATCTCTATAATGTTTGTTATTCACTGGGAATCAGAATTAAATTATGGAATGAGAAAATTAAGCTTTATAAATAAGCTGTTTATTTTGACTTTTACACTTGCAACAGTTGCATGTGAAAGTATTTTTATCCCGGATCCGATTGATCCTCGCATGCCAAAATACACAGAAACAGGGAATAATGTAGCAGGTGCCCACATTAATGATAAAGTGTGGAAATCAGAACAAAGCTGGAACCCACCATATGGAAGTACTGATGCACCTTCGTTTGATAGCTGGCCAGAAAATGATAGTGTTGTAATTCGATTTTCTGGCGAAACCGGTGACAAACGTGCATATATTGAATTTCATTTAAAAAATTGGTCTGTTGATAATTTTGAAAGTATTTCGCAATTGGGTGGTTTAAAAATCGAACTCGACGGTAATGAAAATTCAGCTTATTACTATGAAGAAAGTTATAATTCTGAAACATGTAAATACAAAGGAGTTGGTCAGTTTTATCCCAAAAATATTCAACTAAATGATTCGCTCACAACAGCTTTATTTTCCGGAACTTTTGGTTTTACTGTAACCGATTCTCTTGGGAATAGTACTAAAGTTTCATATGGAAGATTTGATTACTCTTTAAATAAAGAATATGATTTCTTTATTAATCAGGAGTGGTAGTAAATTAACACTATTAAATGTGAATCCTTTCAAAATAAACAAAGTCGTTAGCTAAAATCATTTTACTGATTTTTACAAAATCCTAAATACCTTCTCGTTCCTTTCATATAACTTATATATTCTTCACCATAAACTTCCCGCAGGAATTTTTCCTCTTTCAGAATAAAAAGATGGATGCCTATGATGGCAAAAAGGGAAAAGGTGATAAAAAACAAATTGAAAAATATCAAAACAACTCCGAAGAAATAAAAAAGCAACGACAGAAAAAAAGGATTGCGGGAAACAGAAAAAATACCGGTTATAATCAGCTTTCCTGTATTATTCTCATCGAGACCAAAACGCAATGATGTATCAAAATGAACTAAAGTGATTCCCAGAATAACCAGAGAAAAAACAATAAAAAGAGTACCTGCAATTTTTAAAATAATACATTCTGATAAATATCTTGTAAAAGATTCAGGGAGGATAGAAAATGAAAAATGAAATACAGGTTTTGTAATTTCAAATAGCCACATCAGAAAAACCAAGCCAAAAACCAGGAAAAGAAACTTGTTTATTTTGTTCTTTTTCCCGGCTTTTGAACTGACCTGAATTCCCTTTTTTTTCAACATCAGAATTTGCCCGGCTATAACCCCGGCAAGAATCCAAAAACTCCAGAATGGAATGACGTTAAAAGACATTATTATTTCCCGTTGTTGATTTTCAGCTAAATTACTGATGTTTATTTAAAAATAAACTTAAACCCAACAGAAACAATATTTGCTTTTAACCCATCGCTACGTGCATAGTGGCTGAATTTCAAATTTGCATTCTTCAATCCTAACCGGCTAATTTTAAAATCATTAAAAATATCATTGTAATCCAATGCAACACTGTACTGGCTGCTGTTAAATTTTGCTAAATCAGGATCCGAAGTATAGTATTGCTCGGTTGAAAGATGCGCTTCATAGGGCGCATAATATTTCACCGCATTTTGCGTATAAAACCGGTACGATGGTGTAATGGAAAACTTTGGTCCAAAGCGGACGGGCAAATCAATTTTGGCCGTATGGGCTTTTAGTCCCCAGTCATCGGTATAATACCGGTAATACGTTCGCAACACAAATGTTTCGTTAATATAATAATTCAGCCGTGTACCAATTGGAATCTTAAACCGGGTTGACGGCAGTCGCTCAATATCATCGGCAAGTTGGTATACACCAAGATTTTGTGGCGTTGTATACACCGGAATGTAATTGGCATCGCCAATATAAAAATTGGGCTTATCAGCAAAATAAATCCGGTGGTATGGAGTAGAAAGCAACCCGTCCTGTTTTACCAAATCAAAAAATATGGCAGCCTGTAAACGCCTGCTCAAAATTTGCGAAAGGAAAAAGGAGGCAGAATAAGAGTTTCGCCCTCGATGTGTAATTGATGTAAAGTCAAATGGATGATAACTTGATGAAACGTTTCCTGTTTGATCAATTACATCAACTCCTGAAAAATATCCCTGATTTAAAAAGTTATTACCGTAAAGACTATATTCATGCAACTCAGTTGGATAAATAGGTCTCCATTGGTCAAGATAAACCATTCCCTTTACTCCTACTTCTGTGTTTTTATCGTTAAATAAACCAGTAACGTTACCACCAAAACCAATAGATGTATAGTCGAACTCATTTGAAAAAGAAGCATTGGAGCCCCATATAAAATTCCTGGAATCAGAGCTGTGACTGTAATCAACATGCAACGAAATCAGTTCATCACTTCTTGAGGCTCCGGTTGAAGCAAGCCACGGAGTTCCGGAATGAGTTGAGCTTCCATGCTCCTGCTCATCGTCATCGTCGTCACGCCTGGTTCCTAAAATGGATGAAGCGGCACTTTTTGTACTTAAATTTGAAGATGAAGCAGAACTGTTTCCGTTAAACGGGTTAATGTTACTTGAAGAAGCAGAAGTGTAAGCAGAAATTCCTGCATCAATGGTCAAAACATCGTCATCATTTAATGGCAGGCTAATTACAATTGTTGGTGTACCATCAGTCAGTTTTTCGGTTCCCACGCCACCACCAACTGCAGAGTTGTCTCCGTCCTGATGATAAAGGCTCATTAAAAAGTCAACTTCAGCATTTTCCAGAACCTTTTTCTTATAAACTTTAGTTGAATCCTGGTTTTGCGCCCCAACAAAGACAAAACCAGCAAAAACCAGAATAACTGCAATTATTATTTTTTTCATAGTTTCTTCTTAATTACAACCACAGCCACCACCGGTTTTTCCGCCATTTGCCCCGGCAGCGCCTTCGCGATATACCTGGAAGTTTGTTTCAAACCGTTCATTTGTTTTCGCAGCCAACTTCATGTCAGGGTCGTTAATGTACACTTTTTCATACTCCTTCACCGTTACACACGATGCCAGCAAAAACAGAATAAAAAGTGCCGGAATAAATTTTTTCATTTTGTTGAATTTAATTTTATGTTTTCTGATTTAAATATTTTGCCCTGATCGTCAACGATTACACATTCCACACCAGGCAATTGATTGATAAAGTTGAGGCCCGTTTCGCGCCCCATAACAAACACAGAAGTTGCAAGTGCATCTGCCAATTCTGCTTTGGGAGCAAAAATGGTAACACTTGTAAGGCCACTTGCCGGCCATCCTGTTCGCGGATCGATAATATGAGTATATTTTACCCCGCCAAATTCCACATATTTCTCATAGTTTCCGGAGGTAACCACAGCGTTATCATCCAGAGAGAACCACGAAAAAACCTTGTTTTTATTCAGCGGATTTGTTATTCCTATCATCCAGGGCGTCCCGTCGGGTTGTGTTCCCCAAGTGGTCAGATCGCCCGAGGCATTTAAAATTCCTGCTTTTACTCCTTTTGAAATCAGTAACTCTTTGGCTTTGTCAGCAGCATAACCCTTGCCAAGCGCACCAAACCCAATTCGCACTCCTTTATTTTTCAGAAACACTGTTTTATTTTTCGGATCCAGAATAATGTTTTTGAATCCCACTTTCTCTACTGAGGCAGAAACTTCTTCTTCAGTGGGCAATCTTTTCATTGAGCCGTCGAATTTCCAAATCCGGTCCATCGATGCATAACTAATGTCGAAAGCACCATCTGTTAGTTCAGAAATTTTTATAGAGCGATCAATTAAATCAAACAATTCCTCATCGACTCTCACCGGCTGAATTCCTGCATTTTTTATTATTTGCGATGTTTCTGAAAGGGAATCCCACGAAGAAATCATTTTTTCTATCCGGTCGACTTCAGCTACTGCCAGATCAATATACTCATTCCCATCTTTCTCATTGCCGGCAACTACAGTAATTTCAAACCGGCTTCCCATAAGTTTTAAAACCCGGGTATATTTTTCCTGCGCTGTAAGAAAAACAGGGGAAAGAAATAATATTAAACCAACGAAATATTTCACAACGCACTATTTTTCAAGCGAATGCAATATCGCAATATATTCCCTGGGGCTTACTCCTTTATATCCCGATGTTCCGAGAACCTTGCCATTTTTATCCAGAACTTCAACCATGGGAAAAAGCCCTTGTTTATTGTAGAGCTCTGCCAGGTGGTCATTTTCCTTTTGTTGCTCTTCTGAAAGTTTGTTTGCCTTTCGTTTGGGGAAATCGGCCCGCAGCAAAATAAAATGGCTATCGGCATCCTTCTTAAAATCCGGCGATTCCCAAATTTCTTTTTCAAGTTTCATACACGGAATACACCAGTCGGAGCCGGAAAATACCAATAAAATATTCCGTTTCTCTTCTGATGCTCTTTTTTTTGCCGTTTCGAAACTGGTTTCCCATTTCTGGGCTTGGAGGGAGGTAACAATCAAAATTGCTGATACAAAAAATACTAATTTTTTCACGTCGCTTTTATTTAAATTAAACTTCAGTTCAATTTTAATTTGCAGGTAATCGTGTAGTTGAATCAGCTAAAAAACGGATCAATTATCGTTTTGTTTTTCTTAATTGGGGAAAAAGATGATTTTTTCTTTTAATTTAAAAATAATTAACAGAATAGAAGTTTAGTGTATAAATTTCTAAAATGGTTTTTGTGAAAAATTAAAAACCAGGCGGATTATATAAAAACATCAAACTTAGTCCCACCAGCTTTTTGAGGAAACAGCATACTTCCCTCCACCGGTAAAAACCAACACTAATCCTCCCAAGAAGAAAAGTCCGGGGGTTTCAATGGCCCATGTCCCGTGTTCTGTGAGTGCAAAAATATCTCTTGAATGCGCCATTAATACGGCAATCACCATGTTAAACGAAAATATTAATGCGGCAAGACGAGTACGGTATCCTACAATCATTAACAACGGAGCAATCACCTCCCCGATATAAACACCATAAGCAATAAAACCAGGCAATCCTTTGCCCGAAAGCATATCTGCGATTCCACCAACTCCATGAAGAATTTTACCATAACCATGAAAAAGCATTAAAATTCCCATTGTCAATCTGAGAATTAAAAGTCCGGCGTTATAATTTTTCTGAGAACTCATTTGATTTGTATTTTATTTTAAACAAAGTAAACGTAAAAAATGGCTAAAGGTTTTCCAGCCAGTCTTCCAAAAGATCGATTGATTTGATCATTTTCGGACAATATTTTTTAAGGAATTCATTATCAACAGGCTTATTTTTAAATCCTGACATTGCTTTTTGCAATACGAGTTCGCCGTCAAAGTCAACGTAAGCCATTCTGCAGGTTAACTCCTCCGGTTGCCTTCCAAAATCCATTCCCGGTAAAAAAGCAACACCTGTATCCTGCAAAACTTTTTCACATAGTTCAAACGAAGTAAGAATTCCTTTGGAGGCCAATTTTTCCCGATAAAAATTAAAATTTGGAAAAAGATAAAAGCCTCCTTTTGGCGAAGGTAATGTAATATTTATTGCCCGTAAACGGTCGGCCAAATAATTCCCGAGCGATTTCAAAATTTTTCGGGAATAAATTAGATATTCATCGATTTCCGGGTGTTCTTCAAAAGCAGTTACCGCTGCATATTGTATTGGAGCACTGGTTGACGTGTAGGTTTCACTGGCCACAATAGCCATTGCATTTTGCAGCCACCGTAAGTTTTTGGGAAAAGTAAACGTTCCCAAACGCCAGCCTCCTGCACCTGCCCATTTACTTAACCCACTACTAATGATTGTTCCCTCCGGATAATATCGTGATATAGAAACATGCTTTCCTTCATGATCAAGCAATCCGTAAATCTCATCGGAAATAAGTATCAGGTTATATTTCCGAGCCACTTCTGCCAGTTCTCTTAATCTATCTTCGGGATATGTAGAGCCGGTTGGATTCGACGGGTAATTCAAAATAACAACACGGGGACGATCGGGATCAGACCGGCAAATCAGGTCGAGTTTCTCCGGACTCAACCGCCAGTTATTCACTTCTGTAGTAGGAACCCAGGTTACATGCCGACCGGCAATTCGGGCCTGAGGAGAATAAGAAACCCAGCTTGGTGTAGGAATAATGAGTTCTCCATAATACACCAACTGTAAAATAAAAATCAATTCTTTAGACCCCGGACCAATCATTATATCTTCGCCAGAGCATGAAGTTCCTTCATGACGGTAATTAAATTCTGCAATCGTTTCGCGTAATTTCATTAGTCCTTTAACCGGCAAATAATCTTTCTGATGCGCATTTTGTTTTAATGCCTCCTGCACCAGTTGGGGCACAGGAAAGGGAGATTGACCCAAACCCAGTTTATAAACCGTTTTTCCCGCGTGTATCAACTCATTACTTCGTTCATTAATAAGAAGCGTTGCTGACTGGTTCAGTCCCCGAACATTCAAATTAATATTAACAAAATGATTGCTTTTCTCCATATCTTTTAATTTTACAGAAGATTCAGTTAAAAAAAGTGTCATAAATCTATTAAACAAAAGATTCCAAACACAAAAAGGATTCAATAAAATAACAAAATGATAAACTAAATTAAAGTAAAATAGAGACTTGTACAAAAACTCCGCAAATCCCTAAAAATAAATAAGGATAAAAATGACTGGTGATGCTAAATTTATTCCAAATAGACACTCACTCCTACAGGAACCATTCATGAATTCCCGAAACTATCGTAAAAACAACTTTGCTTTCTTCTGTTCATAATACTAAAAAATAATGAGCGTTTAAAAAGTAAACTTTGCGTGTGCCTCACAGAAAAGCGACTCTACTTTCTTTACCTCCGGATAACTTCAATAACAGGCCGATAATTAACAATGTTGATTCAACCGTTGGGTTTCTTTAAATTTCATATGCCGAAATTCAATAAGTCTTTGCAAATTTATCTGGACTTTAAAAATTCTCATAACTAACACTAAAGCGTATTTTGATATTAAAAATTTTATAAATTTACAACATCAATTAACGAGTTATCAATGATTTCAAAACCGCATAAATCGAATTTGCCCGGCGCTTACCGTTGTCTTTTCAACTGCCGGATGCTTTATGCTTAAACTCTCCCTATCCTCTCAAAAAAAGAGGAAAATCAATTTTTATTTTCAACAAACTATTGTTTCATTAAAAAATATTTTGAAATGACTTTCACAAAAATAAAGACCACAAAAGCCCCCGAACGTCTTGCCGGAGCAGAAGGAAATTTTTACAATCCGGATAAAAAAACCGGCCCTGGAATGAACGAAAGAATCCGCCGCCTGCGCAAAGAAAGTGTTGAAACACAGGAATCACTTTCAATTGAACGTGCCCTTATTACTACACAATTTTATAAAAAAAATGAAGGGAAATATTCTGCGCCGGTTATGCGTGCTTTAAATTTTCTGGAAATCTGCAAACAAAAAACCATTTATATAGGAAAGGATGAATTGATTGTAGGCGAACGTGGACCATCTCCAAAATCGGTTCCAACATTTCCGGAGCTAACATGCCATAGCGTGGAAGATTTTCATGTTTTGAATACCCGCGATCAACAACGTTACACCATTTCACAGGAAGATATCGATACTTATGAACACGAAGTAATTCCTTACTGGAATGGCCGCACCATGCGTGAACGAATTTTTAGTCATGTTCCCCAAGAATGGAAAGCTGCATACGAAGCAGGTGTGTTTACAGAATTTATGGAACAACGTGCTCCGGGACATACGGCACTCGACGGGAAAATTTATCAAAAGGGGATGCTTGATTTCAAAAAAGAAATTAACGAACACATCCAACGGCTCGATTTTATGAACGATCCCGAAGCTACTGATAAGCTGGAAGAACTAAAAGCTATGGATATCTCCTGTGACGCAGTTATTGTTTTTGCTGAACGTCATGCCGACTTAGCCGAAGAAATGGCCAAACAAGAAAGTGACTCCACCCGAATTAATGAATTAAAAAAAATAGCTGAAGTTTGCCGTTGGATACCGGCACATGCTCCCCGAAATGTTTGGGAAGCTATTCAGATGTACTGGTTTGTGCACCTCGGAACGGTTACCGAACTCAACGGTTGGGACGCCATGAACCCGGGACATTTCGACCAGCACCTGCAGCCTTTTTATGAAAAGGAAATTGCAGAGGGAACACTCACTCGCGACGAAGCCAAAGAACTGATTAGTTGTTTCTGGATTAAAGTGAACAATCATCCCGCTCCGCCCAAGGTAGGAATTACTGCCCGGGAAAGCGGAACATTCAACGACTTTACCAATATTAATATTGGTGGAGTTAAGGCTGACGGTTCAAACGGGGTAAGTGAAGTATCCTACATTATGTTGGAAATTGTTGAGGATCTTCATATTCTGCAACCTGGTAACTCTGTACACATCAGTACAAAAACACCCGACCATTTTTTAAATGCGGCCTGTAAGGTTATCCGGCAGGGGCACGGTTATCCATCAGTCTTCAACCCTGATATCTATATTCAGGAATTGCTACGCCAGGGAAAATCGTTACAGGATGCCCGCGAAGGTGGTTGCAGTGGTTGTATTGAAGTTGGCGCTTTTGGAAAAGAAGCCTACTTGTTAACCGGCTATCTGAATGTTCCCAAAGTACTGGAAATTACGTTGAATAATGGTATCGACCCGCTAACCGGAAAAACAGCCGGTATTGAAACCGGCGATCCGCGAGATTTCAAAAATTATGAAGAATTATACAGCGCTTTTCTTAAACAACTGAATTTTGTTGTTGATCAGAAAGTGAGAGTAAGCAATTACATTGACCAGATGTTTGCCAAATATGCACCGGCACCATTCCTGTCGGTAGTTATTGAAGATTGTATCTCAAAAGGAAAAGATTACTACAATGCAGGGCCTCGTTATAATACTAGCTATATTCAATGCACTGGCTTGGGAACCACTACAGACAGCCTGTCGGTATTAAAGAAACATATTTTCGAAGAGAAAACATTTAGTATGGAAACCCTGCTAAATGCTGTTTCCAAAAACTATGAAGGAGAAGAAGCACTACGGCAGAGAATTATTAACCGTACTCCGTTTTTTGGAAATGATGATGAATATGCAGATTCAATAGCACTACGTGTTTATGATGATTTGTTGGCAGCCATCGACGGGAAACCGAATGTAAAAGGAGGCCAGTATCATTTAAACATGCTTTCAACCACTTGCCATGTATATTTTGGAAAAGTATTGGGCGCAACTCCAAACGGGCGGTTTTCAGGAAAGTCCATTTCCGACGGAACGTCACCGTCGCACGGTTGCGATACACACGGCCCAACAAACGTAATCCGTTCACTGGGAAAACTCGATCAGGTTCGGTCGGGCGGTACCTTACTGAATTTACGCTTTGTTCCAAGCCTGTTAAAACGCGAAAAAGATGTAGAAAAACTGGGGCATCTCATCCGAAGCTACTTTACCCTAGGAGGACACCATGTTCAGTTCAATATTGTTGATACAGCCACTTTGCTTGCTGCACAAGCTTGCCCGGAAGATTACAAAGATTTGATGGTGCGTATGGCAGGTTACAGCGATTATTTTAATGATATGAACGCAGACCTTCAACAAGAAATTATTGACCGAACTGAAAACGAAGCATTTTAACAAAATTGAACAAAAAAGATAGAGCAAAGAATCAAGATTTTAATTTTTCAGTATAAAAATCTTGATTCTTATGCCTTTAATCTGATGAACCATGATTCCACTGATATTTGATATCCGTCGCTATTCTATTAACGACGGCCCCGGTATACGGATTACAATTTTTATGAAAGGGTGCCCATTGCGCTGTGCATGGTGCCATAATCCAGAAAGTCAATCGCCTAAAGTACAAAAACTATACACCGCTTCGAAATGTATTGGTGCGCAAGATTGTATTGAAGTGTGCCCCGAAAATGCGCTTACATTAACAGCCAACGGAATTGTAACCGATGGAGAAAAATGCACACTTTGCGGACTATGTGCTGATGCCTGCCCGACAAAGGCAATAGAAATGTCGGGACAATTATATGAAGTAAATGAACTCATAAATATCATTGAGAAAGAGAGAGTCCATATCGACCAATCGGGCGGTGGTGTTACTTTCTCGGGTGGGGAGCCGACAATGCACTCCGAATTCCTGATAGAGATGCTGGATGCATGTGGTGAAAAAGGCCTGCATCGTGCAGTAGATACCTGTGGCTTTACCAAAACAGCAACATTGCTCGAAGTCGCCAAACGTACCGATCTTTTTCTTTTCGATTTGAAACTTATGAACCCGGAACTGCATAAAAAATGGACTGGAGTAGACAATCATCTGATCCTAAAGAACCTGAAACTACTGGCAGAAAACGGTGCCAACATCAATATTCGTATTCCGTTTATAAAGAATGTAAATACCCATGAAGATGAAATCAAAAAAATGGGTGAATTTATTTCAGCGTTGCCTGGTGAAAAACCGATGATAAATCTGCTTCCTTACCATAACATTGCCACAGGAAAATACCAAAAACTGGAAATGAAGTATGACGAGGACAAAATGGATGAGCCTTCAGAAAAAGAAATAGAAATAGCTAAAGAAATATTTAACTCATACAATTTGGAGGTAGAAATTGGTGGCTAAAGAAACTTCCATATAAAAACAGGAGTTTTTTAAATATTGGTTAAAAGTTTTTGTTTACGTTTAAACTATTTGTCTTTCCCCCAAGTTAAAACAATTACCAAACTTGTAATAGCCAATAGTATGGTATAAACAATAACATCAACGAAAACTACTGTTAAATCGTATTGTGTTGTCATTGAATACATCATTAAATCCATTGTCAGCCCCATTAAAAAACCCAAAATTGCACCGTCCTTTATTCCAGCGGCAACACTTGTAGAACCAGCCCACTTTAAAACCAATGTTACCAGCATTCCCAAAACCAGGTTCGACAAAATCATTGCCCACCAAACCATTTGATCATCAGGCCGATTTAAGCTGGTATCTGAATGGGCCGCCATAAAATCGGCAAGTAACATACCGTAAACAATCCATCCAAGAAAGAAAAAGGTAATTCCGCCAAAAATAGTTCCACGTAAAATTTTCATATTTCTTCAACTTTTTATTTACAAAATAAAATTACGACGATTATTTTAAAGGCTTATCCTTCACTCTAAAAAAACTTCTATTTAAATTTTGCCGTTTATGTACAGCTAATTTTTTTATATTCAATTCAACTTTTTAAAAAATTGTACTTTTAACGATTGTATAAATTCACTAAAATGAAGTTCAAAAAGATTCTTGTATCACTTTTTCAGATTTTTTTAGCTTTTACCGTATTTGCTCAAAGCAACAGCGAAACAAAACAAATTCTGAATACATTTCACACTGTTTCAAGTAACGAAATTTTGAAGTTTGCAGAGGAGTTGAGCTCCGATAAATACAAAGGCCGTTTGTCGGGTTCGCCCGAATATTTGGATGCTGCCCAATGGTGTGCCGACAAATTTAAAGATTGGGGTATTCAGCCGGCAAACAACGGAAGTTATTTTCAGGTTTTTCCAAATGAATATTCCGAAGTATTTACCAAAGGAAACGTAACCTATTCGCCTCAAAAAGGAGAAGAAACACAGCTTAAATTTTTAGACGACTACCTGCCAGGATCCAATTCTGCATCGGGCACCATAAGTGGGAAGATAGTTTATGCAGGTTATGGAATTACAGCTCCTGAGCTAAACTACGACGATTACAAAAACATAGATGTAAAAGGTAAAATAATTCTCCTCGAATCGGGAGTTCCTTACACCCAAAATGACACCACACTTGGCAAATGGACTCCTTATGCATATCACCGTTATAAATTCAGGAATGCAGTAAAACATGGAGCCGCCGGGATGTTATACATTAGTAAACTTGCCAATCCGAATACGGTAAACCTCGAAAATTTTATTTACGCCCACATCGATCCGAAAATTGCTGAACAAATTTTTTCAGATGCAGGAAAAAACTATTCAGAAATAAAAAAAGAACTCACTGAAATGAAAGTCCCTTCATTTGTTTTGCCAGAAAAACAACAAGTAAGTATAACCGCAAAAACCAAATATTTCCCTGATGCCGAAGCATGTAACGTGGTTGGAATGATAGAAGGTTCCGATCCGGTTTTAAAAAGTGAAATAATTATTATTGGCGGACATCTCGACGGACAGGGATATCTGGGTGAAATTTTTCCCAGCGCACTCGACAATGTCTCGGGCGTTTGCGATATTTTAGGTGCAGCAAAAGCTTTTGCCCAATCGGATATAAAACCCAAACGTACAATCCTTTTCATTCTACTCGGAGGCGAAGAGTGTGGTTTATACGGAAGTAAATTTTATGCTGAAAATCCTTTATTCCCGGTGAACAAAACTGTACTGATGATTAACCTTGATATGGTTGGAAACGGCACCGGATTTTATGTTTCGAATGGGAAAAGTTATCCTGAACTCTTCCAACATTTTGAAAATGCGAACGAAAAGTATATCCATCGGGAAATGGGAGCTTCCGAATGGCAAAAAAACTATGGCCGCCCGCGTTCCGATGAGTCTAATTTCGAAAATGTTGGTATAAAAACGTTCGGACTTTGGACCCGAAATTCTGTTTTCCCGGTGTATTATCACGATCCGCGTGACAAAACCGATGTACTTACACCCGAAATCATGGAAGACGCAGCAAAGCTTCTTTACCTTGGAATTATGGGCATAGCAAATGATGAAACGATTACAGCAAACTAAATCTGAAATTAAAAAATATTAAAAATGCAATTGGAAGGTAACATACGTAAAATGCGAACAGAACTTGCCTCTCCGGTAAATTATTTTTTACCTGTAGGAGAAAATGAAGTAGGAATAAATGCATTGATTGGAAAGGAGATTTTGCTGAATTTTACTGGCCAAATCAATTGTTTTTCGTGCGGAAAAATAACCAAAACCTCTTTCGGCCAGGGATTTTGTTATAAATGTTTGCAAACCGCACCCGAGGCAAGTGAATCAATCATCAGACCCGAGCTTTCCAAGTCGCACCTGGGAATTGCGCGCGATATGGAATGGGCAAAAAAACACGACCTCATCGACCATTATGTTTACCTTGCCGTTTCCAATGAAATTAAAGTTGGCGTCACACGTAACCATCAAATCCCAACTCGCTGGATTGATCAGGGAGCCAGTTTTGCCATTAAACTGGCAAAAACACCCAATCGCCATATTGCTGGAGTTTTGGAAATTTTCCTAAAAAAATATATTACCGATAAAACGAACTGGCGGTTGATGCTGAAAAACGAAATAGCAAATAACATTCAACTTGTTGAAGAAAAAAACAGAATAATTCAACTTTTACCAACAGAACTACGGAAATATGTTGATCCCAACGGCGAAATCACAGTTATTGAATATCCGTTTACAGGATGTTCAGCGAAAATTAAAAGTGTTTCTTTTGATAAAACTCCAAAAATTGAAGGTATATTGAAAGGAATAAAAGGACAATATCTGATTTTTTCAGATGATGCCGTTTTAAACATCCGGAAACACAATGGTTATTTTCTACAGGTGAGCTACTAAATATGAAAAAACAAACTATTTCTGACAGATTAAAAACTGCTCGTTCTGCTTTATAATTTTTTTTTAATCGAACCAAATATTAAATAGCTGTAAAACATTTCAATTTTAGTGATTTACGTGACTTTTCCCGTATAACAGCAAATAAAATTTCTTTAATTTTGACAAAAATTTGGTTTAACAGCCAAATTCAGCAAGAACCGATTAATAATTATACTAAAATGGAAAACTTAGACTGGAAAAATCTGGGATTTGGATATCTTGATACCGACTACAACGTTCGATGTTATTACCGAAATGGCGAATGGGGAGAACTGGAGATTAGTTCATCCACCCGGATTGATATCCACATGTCTGCAACGGCCTTACATTACGGACAGGAAGCTTTTGAAGGCTTAAAAGCATTTAAAGGAAAAGATGGGAAGATTCGGATTTTCAGAATGGATGAAAACGCGAAACGTATGCAAAGTTCCAGCGACGGAATCCTAATGGCAAAGCTTCCGATAGAAAAGTTTATGGAAGCAGTCCGGATTGCAGTAAAAATGAACAAAAAATATGTTCCTCCCTACGAGAGTGGAGCATCTCTTTATATTCGCCCCTTATTAATTGGCACAGGTCCTCAAATTGGAGTAAAGCCTGCTGATGAATATTTATTCATGGTTTTTGTAATGCCGGTTGGGCCTTATTTCCCTGAAGGGTTTAAACCAACTGATTTGGTTATTATGCGCCAATACGACCGTGCTGCGCCACAGGGAACAGGAAAATATAAAGTGGGTGGAAATTATGCTGCTAGTATGGGCTCTGGTAAGCTCGCAAAAAAACAAGGTTTTTCAGCCGTACTCTACCTCGACAGCCGCGAGAAAAAATATCTTGATGAATGTGGCCCGGCCAATTTCTTTGGAATTAAAAACAATACATACATCACTCCATTATCTGATTCCATTTTACCATCAATTACGAACAAAAGCCTAATGGTTTTGGCAGAAGAAATGGGATTGAAAGTAGAACAACGCAAAATTCCTTTTGAAGAACTCGCCGAATTTGAAGAAGTAGGCGCCTGTGGTACTGCAGCAGTTATTTCCCCGATAAAAGGTATATATGACGCAGATAACGACAAATGGTTCAAATATGGAAATCAGGAAGAAGCTGGTGAGTGGTCTACAAAACTTTATAAAAAACTTAGGGCAATTCAATACGGAAATGAACCCGATAACCATGGCTGGTTAGAAATAGTGGAATAAAAAGTCAAAAAACATATTAATACTATTAAAGCTTCGGAGATTCCGAAGCTTTTTTTATATAGAATCAATTCATTAAACAAAGCAGATTGGGCAAAAAATAAATTCCTCCTGTAACAATCTAAAAAGTTCTTCGTCTTACCTTTGTAAACAGTGTTTAAAACGAATGACAGTTAGCGAATACAATTCTTCGGTTAATCTTTATTCGGACAGGTTATACCGGTTTGTTTTGAAGAGCATTAAAGATGTTCACAAAGCCGAAGATATTGTGCAGGACAGCTACGAAAAGTTGTGGAAGAATGTGGAAAATGTAAATGCGGAAAAAGTACGTTCCTATTTATTTACCACTGCCTACCATACGATGATTGATATCATTCGTAAAGATAAACGTTCAGCATTCTCAGAAGATTTGAAGCTTACAGAAGAAAGCCATGAAAACAATTATTCTGATTTAAGTGAAATATTGAAGGAAGCTGTAGAAAAGCTACCCGATATTCAACGTATGGTACTGCTTTTACGCGATTATGAAGGGTATTCATACCAGGAAATCGGCGAGATGACAAACTTAAGCGAATCGCAGGTAAAAGTGTATATTTACCGCGCGAGGGTATTTTTGAAAAAATATATTGGAAATATTGAAGTTGTTGTGTGATGAGGATCAATAAAAATAATTACGAATCGTATTTTGTCGATTACCTTGAAGGTAACCTCGATGAAAAACTGGTGGATGATTTTATTGAATTTCTACAGAAAAACCCTGAATTAAAAAAAGAACTTTCTTTGTTTGATTCGGTTTCAATTGTTCCTGAAGACCTGCAGTTTTCAAAAAAAGAAAGATTATATAAAGAAAAGTACGATCGAGAGGAAGAATTTAACCAGGCTGCAATCAATCGTCTGGAAGGTGACATTTCAGAAAAAGAAAACAAAAATTTTAATGCATACCTTTCAAAACATCCAGAGAAAGAGAAGGAAATAAAACTTTTTGATCACACAAAATTAAAAGCAGACGAATCAATACTTTTTACTAAAAAACAAAGATTATACCGCCATTCAAAAGGAAAGACAATTTTAATGTGGACAACGAGAATTGCGGCAGTTTTGGTTCTTGCATTTATGATTTACACTCTGACAGATCAGTCTTCCAACAACCTCGTTCAGGATAACCAAATTGCACAGGTAGAAAAAAAGAATACAAAAAAAGCTACCAACCCTGTTGTGGAAGAAAAAGAAATTACAGAAACACCAGAAAAGCAGGA
Organism: uncultured Draconibacterium sp.; assembly: GCA_963677235.2. Lineage (GTDB taxonomy): Bacteria > Bacteroidota > Bacteroidia > Bacteroidales > Prolixibacteraceae > Draconibacterium. The sequence goes on from CAXXPP010000003.1 coordinate 1,210,916, forward strand.
AATAAAAAAAGAAGAACAAGTAAAAAGTACAACTCCGGCTGTTAAAAAAATTGCTCCCAAGCCTCAAAAAATAAAAAGCCTTCGCGAAACTACAAAAGGCAGAATGGAAAGTGAAGATTTAGCTTTACACAGAATTCCGGTTGAAGTTCCTGCTGAGATGAAAGGAATTACGGCTTCGTTTAATATTGACGCATCAGTTCCCACTCTGGCAACTATGAACATGTACTATATTGAAGAGCCGGAGTATGAAGAAAGGCTTTTTGCCGATGTAGTAAAGGAAAAAACAGGAATAGACAAACTCTCTTTTAATACCATAAAAAAGGCCGGGTTAAACCTGGTTTCAAACATCACTAAAGATAATTTGAGCTACGAAACCAACAAAGAAGGTAAAATTACCGAGATAAACTTCGACTCTCGTTTGCTGGCGTTTTCAATTCCCACTCATAGCGAAGAAGCCGGAGAATAAAAGTATAGAAACAAAACTCAAAAACTCTTTTCAAAAAATTTAGCCTAAAATCTGATTTCTCAGAATATATATTTATCGACTTTTCCCAATAACTTTTATCTTTCCTGTAACTTTTCGAATTAGCTGCCCGTCACAGCTACAGAAACAAAAATTAAAACAGATGAAACAATTAGTTACTTTGATTTTGTGCAGCGTATTAGCCATGAACAGCTTTGCACAAAAAGATACTACAGAAATTAAAATGTTGAAAAAAAATGTAGTAACTGTGGTGGAAAATGAAGATGGGACACGAGTTAAAGTTGGAAACGACAGAGGTGTTGAAGTGGTTACCGATGACTGGGGTGATACAACGCACATTCGCATCGGAAGGCGTACGTTTGATGTTGTGGATGGCTGGAACGGAACCCGTGTTAATGTTAGCAAGGAACCGCGAGAGAAACATTGGGCCGGAAGTTTTAATCCACATTGGGCCGGACTTGAAGTCGGGATGAATATGTTTTACGATACCAACTATTCGTTGTATGGTGGCGATGAATTTTTTGATCTTATTCCGGGAAAATCATTAACATGGAACCTAAATTTTGCTGAATGGGCTTTCAAAAATGATAATAATAACGTTGGACTGGTAACCGGTCTTGGTTTTAGCTTTTCTGATTATACATTCGACCGGGCGATTACTATCGAGAAAGAAAATGGTGACGGAATGGTTATTCCGGTTCCACTTGACCCCGACGGTCTGAAAAAATCGAAACTTACAATGACTTATTTAACTGCTCCGTTAATGCTCGAAATAAAAACTCCGCTTCGTATGGGTGGCTCCAGGTTATACATTGCAGGCGGGGTAATAGGCGGGGTTAATATTGGCTCACATACGAAATATAAATACCGCAGAGACAAAGAAAAAGCTAGAAGTAATTTTAACATTAATACCTTTAAATATGAGCTTACAGGAAGAATTGGTTTTGGAGACTTCTGTGTATTTGCAAATTACAGTATGACCCCGCTTTTTGAAGACGGGAAAGGCCCCGAGCTGTATCCTTTGATGATTGGCATTTCATTCCCAAATATTTAATAACTAAGTAAATATTACAAAAAAGACAGGTCCGGAACAAGAAACTAAGTCCAATGATCTTTCATTGCTCTGTTCCTTTCCAAACAGCGAAGAATTTATAAACAGGATTTTGAAGGACAATGGGAAATCTGGTTAAAAACAAATTTTTTTCCCGGTTCTGATTAACTTGGTACTCTTTGTGAAAAATACATAATCTGCAAATTACTGTAAATGTTTTATAAGTTGAAGTGCGTTATCACGGAGAAAAAATGTTGGTAATTATCAGAGCTTTCCACAAAAAATTTCTGTAAAAATATTTGAAACAATTGGAAAACATTTTGATTAACATACCTGAATAGAAAAACATCAAATGTTCTAGCAATTTTACAATAAATACATTTTAGCGGCAACTGCCCAAAATCCCATCAAAACAAATTAAAGTTTGGCACAAAAGGCCTGCTATCAGTATTCTTTTAAATTATGAAAAACAAAATATTCTTTCTAACCATTTTATTATCAGCATTTATAAATGTTAATTCCTACGCTCAAAAAGGATGTAGCGTAACCGGAAAAATCGTTGATAAATCTTCAAACAAGCCCATCTCATATGCCAATGTTGGTCTTTTCTCAAAAGAAGACTCAACGCTGATAACCGGGACCATCTCCAATGACGACGGTATCTTCTCGATTGAAAACATTAAATCCGGAAAATACCAGGTAAAAATTAGTTTTATCGGTTACCAATCGATTATTATCGACAATGTTTTACTGCAACCCGGAACTCGCGACTTGGGAGAAACTACACTTCAGGTACTTTCTGAAAACCTGGATGAAGTAACAGTAGTAAGCACAAAACCACCAATGACCTACAAAGTGGATAGAAAAGTAATCGATGCCGGCAGTTTTCCCGGTGCCGATGCCGCTATCGATCTTTTAGAAAATATACCATCGGTACAGTTGGATTTAGAAGGAAATCTTACTTATAGAGGCGAAGGAACCTTTAAAGTTTATATTAACGGACATCCGGTTGCTAACGGAACTGAAAAACTACGCCAACTACCCAGCTCTCGTATAGATAAAATAGAAGTAATTACTAACCCTTCAGCAAAATATGACGCTGAAGGAACTGCCGGAATAATTCAGGTTATTCTGAAAAAAAACCGGTTAGAAGGATATGCAATTAATACCAGTTTAAAAACGAATACACGAGGTGCCTACCAATGGATGTTTTCCATAGATAATAAAAACGAAAAAAGTGGCTGGTACATCAATACTTACTGGTCTGAAGATGTATGGGATAAATACGATGAAACACAAAAGCAAAAAATATCCAGCGATAAGAAAACTTACGTCACTAATTCAGAAATCGAAGCGAAGCACGGGCAAACAAACTCAAATATCGAGTTGGGCTTTAATTACGATTTAACAGATAACGACTATATTGATTTTTCAGGCTATGTTAACCCAATGAAAACGAAGCAAAAAAATAGAGAAAAAGGGTGGTTTACCGAACAAATTACAAATGAAAATGATGAAACTACCCATTCGGTTTACTACCTGAACAGCCTTTACAATTGCGATTACCAATATGTTGGAGGAACGCTTACCTACGAACATACTTTTAATAAAGATCGTTCGCATCTGTTTTCAGCTTATATCGACTATTCGGGTTATGTTACCGATTTATTTGAACGCCAGTATGACCAGCAGATTTACGATACTTTTACAGAAAGAGAAGGATTTGTGGGCTCGGAACATAAGGAAACAATGATAGAAGGAAAACTAAACTACAAAATACCACTAAGCAAAAAAATAACCATGGAAACAGGTGCAGAAATAAACACCGATCATATTCCGGAAATTACTTCAGTGAGTGGTACTTTCGACACCAATAAAAACATTACGAGATACAACGAATCTCCAAACAATCAAACGGTTGATTTTATACAGGATGTCTATTCCCCTTATTTTCTATTAAAAAGGGAAGGTAAAAAACTGGCTGTTCAGGCCGGAGCACGTGTCGAATTTACCAATCGCCGTTCTGACTATGGCTACGAAACAGAAGATGGTATTCGCATTAATACCCCCGATAGGAAACGATTTTCCGACTTTTTCCCTTCTGCACATCTGACTTACAATTTTTCAGAAACCCAACAACTTTATATAAGTTATTCCCGACGAATTAGTCGTCCAAACTATTGGAAATTGGTACCATTGAAACAATATGAAACTCCCTATTCCTATTATACCGGAAACGGAGATGTGCTTCCTTCTTATACAAATGCTTATGAAGCCGGTTACAAAAAATCCTGGGATAAGAATTTTATTTCTGCAGAAATGTTTACAAGAAATACAAAAAATGTTACTCAAAACTATTCCCGAACCAGTACCGGAAATATGCTGGTAGTTTCACCTGAAAATGTAGGACAGTCGTGGAGTACAGGAATGGAATTAATGGGCGGGGCTGACATTTTTGCATGGTGGAACAGCAACTTAAGTTCCAGTCTTTATTTCTACAAATTGGATGTAAATTTTGAAGATATTCAGGAAACTAAAAAACAGTTTAAAATTGACAGTAGATTAAACAATACTTTTTTGCTGCCAAAATCATTTACATTAAAATGGGATTTAATATACAACAGCCCATACAAAAATGTTCAAACCAAACGTAACGGTTATTTTTATTCAAATTTGGCCTTAAAAAAAGAATTCAATGATGGAAAATGGATTGCAACAGTTGTTTACAACGATATATTTTCGAGCCTCGAATCAACTAAAATAACGAATGGAGACGGCTTCTCTATTAAAACTTATAATAATGAAGAACCTTATTTTTCATTTAAATTGGCTTACGTTTTTGATAACCAAAAATAGAACAGAAAAAACCAGGACTAGAAATCCTGGTTTTTTCTGTTCACCTTATATATTATTCAACAATTCTAATTTCTGTGTCCATTTCCATTGCCTTTTTATATACAGCTGTTACACCACAATATTTTTCTTCCGACAATTTCACTGCCTTTTCTAACTTTTCAACAGGTAAATTCTTCCCTTTAAACTGATAAATCACTTTCATTTTAGTATAATGTTTCGGATGATCTTCTGTTACATCAGCTTCAACAATTACATTAAATGCTTCCGGTTCTACCTTCATTTTTTTCAAAATCATAATAACATCAACACCTGTGCATCCGGCCAAAGCAGTCAGCATCAACTTTTTAGGCCTGGGTCCTAAATCACTCCCCCCAGTTTCTTCTGTAGCATCAATAACAACTTTATGCCCGTCCATATCCGTTTCAAATGCTACTTTATCGGTCCACGACATATCAACAACATGTTTCATAATATCTTGTTTTTAAATAGATTTGATTTAATTTGCATCGCAAAATATACAATATCTAACTATCTACATAAATAGTTTTACAAAAATTGCATGATATTGTATATTTAGGACGTTTTTAAGATTTTGTTCATTTGAATTTAACAATAAACGGAAATGAGAAGTGCAATAAAAAGGCCTACAGATGAAGAGACGAATTTGAGCGGGTTTCAATTATTTAAAAAACTCACAGAAGAGGAATTCAACCGCTTGAATTATGAAAAGACCTGTTCGCTTTATAAAAAAGGAACAGTTATTTACAGGGAGGGTAGCAGGTTAACCGGATTTTTTTGTGTAACCCGTGGAATTATAAAAATTTTTAAAACAGGAATTGACGGAAAAGAGCAAATTATCCGTTTCGCAAAAAAAGGTGAAATTATTGCTTATCGGTCGCTTTTAAGCCAGGAGTTGGCATGTACAACAGCAAAGGTTATAGACGAAGCTGTTCTTTGTCATATTCCATATCAAACACTTTTATATCTCATTCAAAGTAACTGGCAGTTTTCGCATCACATGCTACAAATTGTTTGTGGCGAATTACGTGAAGCCAACGACTATATTACCGACATCGCACAAAAAACAGTTCGCGAAAGGCTTGCTGAAGTGTTACTTATTTTAAAGGAAAATTTCGATCTCGATAATCAGAATACACTGCAAATTTCACTTACCAGGGAAGAGTTGGCAAATATGGTGGGAACAGCTACTGAGTCAGTAATACGCCTCCTTTCCGAATTCAAACAGGACAGGATAATCGAATTACAGGGGAGAAAAATTAAATTTCTCGATATCTCAAGTTTACGAAGAGTTGCAAACATTTAATATAAACCGGCAAAATGCCAGTTTTTTTGTGCCAGTTTTTTAATCTTGCATGATGTTCATTGCAACGATTAAATCCGGTAATAACTAACCATTTAATGGTTATAAAATTTTATTTGTATTCCAGTGAACATAAAAACATTTGTTCATTGCAAAATATACATCGACCGCACCAGAATATAAATCTGTTACATCAGTTTTACAATGATTGCTCTTATGTTTTTAAATGATTTCGAAAACATAAGTAGTTAATCAAAAGATAAAACTTCTTAGAATGAAACCCTAAAATTTCTATATTGCGGAAATTTAAAACCTGATGCAAAAAAGACACATAAATAGAATTAAGTATTTCGAAGAACAAGGAATAACTACAGACAAATATGTGATTCCATATTTATCTGATTTAATTGAAATTGGAACAAAAACAGAAGTCTTGGAAATTGGCTGTGGAGAAGCAGGTAATCTTAAACCACTTTTAGATATTGGTTGTAAAGCAACAGGAATAGATATTTCAAGTGGTAGAATTGATCAGGCAGAAAAATTTTTGTCCAATCACAAAAACAGAAATAATCTTGAACTAATTTGTGAAGACATTTATAAATACAATTCTTCGGGAAAAAAATATGACTTAATAATGATGCGTGATGTGATTGAGCATATCCCAAACCAAGAAAAGTTTATGAACTTTACGAAACGGTTCTTAAAACCCGAAGGAAAAATTTTTATTGCTTTTCCTCCGTGGCAAAATCCGTTTGGTGGTCATCAACAAATTTGCAAAAGTAAACTACTGTCTAAAATACCTTTTTTCCATTTATTTCCTTATAAAACATACACGTTTATACTTAAAATTTTTGGTGAAAGTGAAGCTAAAATCAATACTCTTGTTGAAATAAAACAAACGGGTATTTCAATTGAAAGATTCGAAAAAATAATCAAACAAGAAAAATATAGCATTGACAAACGAACGTACTATTTTGTAAATCCAAATTATGAAACCAAATTTGGCTTGAAACCACGAACCCAATCAAAATTAATTTCTTCAATTCCGTGGGTGCGAAATTTTTTTACAACAGCGATGTATTATGTTATTTCACAATCCACTCCTCAGGATTAAGTTTCTGATTCTCCCGCCAGATCTGAAATTTAAGAATCGATTTGTTGCCATCGTCTGAATCGGTAAAAACAGTTCCAATAACTTGTTTTGTTGCCACTTTATCTCCTTTTTTAACCACTACTTCTCTTAAGTTGGAATAAACGGTCAGATAATTACCATGACGTATTATAACGGCTGTATTCCCCCCTGTGATTCCAAAAACACGACTCACTTCACCTTCAAAAATTGCCCGGACTTTAGAACCAGCTTCCGTCGCGATATTAATTCCGTTATTTCGAATTTGTACACTCTTCAAAACCGGATGCGAATGAATTCCAAAATGCTCGGTTATTACGCCTCTTTCAACCGGCCAGGGAAGTCGTCGTTTGTTTTGTTCAAAATTATCGCCCACCAACTTTTGCTCAGGCGTTAATGCAAATGCTGGTGCTCCGGCATCGGTATTTTTACGTGCTTCTTCCTCAATTATGCGCTGAATTTCGTTTTCGAGCTGTTGCTCTATTTTTCGTTGCTGGTTTAATTTCTGTTGTAAATCCCGTTGTTGCTTTTGCAATTTCTGAATTTCCTGATTTTGTTTTTGCTTTTCTGTTGATAATTTCTGCGTTTCCTGGCGGGTCTCTCCAATTAGTTGTTGCTTTATTGCCTTTTGTTCCTCCAGCTTTTTAATACTTTCATTTAAAACTTCCTGCACAGAATGAATCGTCTCTGCCTGCAATTTCCTTTGATCTGTATACTGTTTCAGATATAAATATCTTCGGTATGCCTGGTTAAAATCTTCAGCCGATAAAAGAAACATAATATTATCGTTGGCATTTTTATTACGATAAGCCGAGCGAATCATCTCCGCATATTCTTCTTTTAGCTTTTTGATATCGCTCTCCATCATTTGTATCCCCAATGTATTATTATCTATAAATCCCTGGTATACATTAACTTCCTGTTTTGTATTATCAATAACAATATTTCGTTGATGAATTTGATTATTTAAAAGCCGAAGTTTACTAAGTGATGTTTTTTCGCTTTTTTCTGCTTCATTTAACAATTTTGTTGTGTATTCAATTTCTGCAGCGGCTGCCTGCTTTTTCTTTTGAAGATCGGTTAATGACTGGGCATAACAAACAGAATGTATTAAAAATAAAACGACGCTTGTTATAACCAGAGTTTTCATTTTTCTGAATTTTTGGTTCTTCTAATGTAAAAATAAACTCATTAATTTATCCTTATCTCATCATATTTTTCAGGTATTTTCAGGCTAAAAGACTTTACTTTTTCTGTTGAAAAACCATTCATTCTTACTTTTAAATTAACGTCATTTTCCGATGAATTAAAATTCATGTCAATTAATCCGGGGTAATCTTTTTTCTCGAATTTTTCAAAATCGTCAAAAGTCAGCAGTAATTCGCGTTCATTTGTTTTATCTTCAATAACCAGTTTTGTGAGAGCAAAGTTTGCCGGGTTAAAAAACATTTTTTGAAGAATAAGCACATTTTCATCTAAGCGTTTTAATCTCCGATCAGCTTTTACTGTTTTCCCTTTCTCCTCAATTTTCACCACCTTCCGCTCCTTTTCTGACTGAAGAACATATTGTCCGTTTTCAATAAACGAATCGAATGTTTTAAAATCCCGATCCCTGGGATCGTTTCGATAAGAAAACGCATTGTTGGAAATAATGGACTGAATTGTAGCAAAATCAAGGTCGATATTCAGTACTTTACTTAAATATGAATAATCATCAAGAAAATAATTTTTATCAATGTAATTTACGTATTTCACACTGTCGGGTGTTAATAGGACTCTCCCCACCGGAATATTGAGTTTACTAATTGAAACTAAAATTTTATCGTTCCGGTGTGCTTTTAAATTTACCTTAAAAGTTGCCTTTGAAAAATTATCGGAAAACTGACAATTAATTCTTTTTATGGAAAAATAGTTGTAGTCGAACGCATTTTTTTCTACTTGTTTTAACAATTTTCCGGTTGCTATAGGCTTTGCCTCAACAACTTCAATATTCCGTGCAGTACGGCAAGAAGAAAACACCAGAAAACTAAGCAAAATAATAAAAAACGGAAACTTTATTCCGCTTCTGAAACCTGTCATCATCTATTCTTCAATGTATTTTTGTTCCTTTATTTTTCGTTCCAAAACCTCGGAAGTACTTCCGTTAATTTTTGCCTTTTCCCAAAACTGTTTGGCTTCATCCAGCTTTTTTAACATAAACAAAATGTCTCCATAGTGTTCCAGTAATGTAGGATTGTCTTCACCTCCGTTTTTTATAGCCGATTGCATATAAAACTTTGCCAATGAATATTCACCTTTTTTAAACAGCACCCAGGCATGTGTATCCAAATAAGTAGAGTTATCAGGAAAATGTTCTACCACTTTACCACTCATTCTCTCAGCTTTATCTAAATCTTTACCTGCAACCGACAAATAATAAGCATAATTATTCAAAGCAATATAATTATCCGGATCGAGTTCAACTGCTTTATCGAAAAGGCCAAATGCTTCTTCCTGGCCTCCCAGTTTATAGATTGCCTCTCCCTTTAACATCAAAAATTGTCCTTGCAGCTGTTCATTGTCCACTACATAATCAAGTCCTTCATCCACCACTTTTTTGGCTTCTTCAAACTTTTCGAGTTGAATACATGCAACTGCATTTAAAAAGTAGGTCTGTGGTTGATTTGGAAAAAGTTCAATTGCTTTTTTACTGTGTTTGTAAAGTCCGTCCCAGTCCATTAAATCGTTATCAATAAACAGCAAACGCTGCCAAATCATGTAATCACTTTGATCAATATCCAAAGCTTTTAGCATTTGAGTTCTGGCTTCATCCAACATATTTTTTTTCAGAAAATAATCGGCATAAACGGAGCGAACTAAAAATTCATCCGGATATTCTTCAATTAACAAATCAATAAGTTCTTTTTCCTTTTTTTCGGTTATTTTCGATTTATCACGATTAGAAGTCAGCATCATATACATCTGCAATTTAGTTTGCAAATCAACCTCATTACTTTTAAATCCTTCTTTTGTTTCCTCGAATGATTTTTCCAGATTATCACTATCCAGATAAAAATTGGCCAGCGAAAAATGAACAAAACCATTTTCCGGCTCCATTTCCAAAATTTTATTGTAATACTTTAAAGCATTATCCGAATCACCCTGACTTTGATATAAATCAGCCATTAAACCGTAATATTTTGTCTCGGTTGGGTTGTAGTCAATAAGCTTCTGAATTTCAGCGAATGCTTTATCAACTTCCCCCATAGAAAGATAAACCTGTTGCTTTTCTATGGAAATTTGATCGTTAATACCTGTTTCTTTTTCCATTGCATTAAAAGCTTTTATTGCTTCGTCATACCTTTCAGCATTGGCAAGCAAGGCAGCTCTCATGTACAAATATTCTAAATTACCTGGTTCAACTTTTATTAATTCAGAATATAAATCTGCAGCTTCAGAAAATTTACGTTGCTGCTGGTAAATTTGTGCCAGCAACAACTTGTACCATTTATTCTCAGGATTCAGAGTAATTGCTTTTTCAAGAAGAAGTGATGCACTGGTAAAGTCGTTGTTTGCTGCATGAATATTGGCCAGCTCATACATTGAAGATGATGAATTCGGATCAATATCCAGACAAGTAGAAAGCAACTGAATCGCCTTCTGCGCGTTGCCAAACATTTTCTGCTTTAATGCTTCAACAAATAAATATTCAAGTTCTTTTTGTTTTTGCTCACTCAGTTCCTCTGTTTCTGTAGTGTCTTTGGTCTCCTGAACCGGCTCTTTTTGTGCAACAGTTTTTACACTGGCGCAGGAAAAAAGAAATGAAGTTAATCCAACTACACTACACCAAAATATTATTTTTTTCATGTTTTTAATTTTTACCGGTATGGCCAAAACCGCCAGCCCCTCTAACTGTTTCTTCCAGCACTTCTACCAAATTCCATTCCACAGTTTCATGTGCAGCAACAACCATCTGGCATATCCTTTCGCCGTTTTCAATAACAAAATCTTCCTGCGAAAGATTAATTAAAATGACCCCTATTTCCCCTCTATAATCAGCATCAATAGTTCCCGGTGTATTTAAAATTGTAATTCCTTTCTTTAAAGCCAACCCGCTTCTTGGCCTTATTTGTGCTTCGTATCCTTTTGGAATTTCAATATATAAACCGGTCGGAATTAATTTTCGTTCCAATGGTTTTAGTACCACCGGTTCCTGTAAATAGGCCCTCAAATCCATTCCTGCTGACAATTCAGTACTATAGGCCGGCAAATGATTATTCGATTTATTGACTATTTTAATCTGCATCTGAAACCTGAATTTTAAAAGACCGCTAAGATACTAATTTAAGGGAAAACACAGTCTGAATTAACATTATTTATTAATTACAGCTAATTTTTAAACGATTGGATCACAATTAAATAATCATAAGATTTGACAAAATGTCATCTGAAATAAAAAGTCCTTTCGGGGTGAAAGTTATTGTTCCGTTTTCGTTTTTTATCATCCCAGTTTTTAAGTAATTCTTTATTTCATTTTGGAAATATATCAACTTTTGAGTACCAAATATATTTTCAATTTTCTTTTCGGCAACTCCCCACTTTGTGCGCATACCTGTTAAAATATATTCATTAAACTTCTCATCCTCAGAAAGAATTTCTTCTTCATAAAAAAGCTGGTTATTCCCCAGCGCTTTCAAATATCCTTCGATATGAGCCATATTCCACCTACGGGAGTTACCGTTAAATGAATGTGCTGAAGGTCCCAGTCCCAGATATTTTTTGCCTGTCCAGTACGAGCTATTATGTTTGGAATAGAGTTGCTCTTTCGCAAAATTAGATATTTCGTAATGTTCAAAACCAAATCTTTCAGCAGTGTCAATCAATATCTCAAACTGTTCCACACTTTCTTTTTCATCCAGTTCTTTTAATGTTCCTTTTTTTAACCATGTATAAAACGGGGTTCCCTTATGATAGGTTAAATGATATGCTGAAAGATGTTGAAAAGGTAATTTAAACACCTGCTCTAATGTATTTTTCCACTGTAAATTTGTTAATTCAGGTAACCCGTAAATTAGATCGAGGCTAATATTCCGAAAACCTGCTTTTTCAGCATTTTCAACAGAAGACATTGCTTGCTGCACATTATGCCGCCGATTCATGCGTTCCAGGTGATAATTATAAAGAGACTGTAAACCTATACTTAACCGGTTAATTCCTATTTTAAAAAGACTTTCCAGGTAATTATAATCTAAATCATCAGGATTTGCTTCCAATGTAATTTCAGCATGGGAATCTATTTCAAAACAATTTTTCAAAAAATTTAAAATTACGGCTAATTCATCTTCTTTTAAAACAGAAGGAGTACCACCGCCAAAATAAATGGTTTCAATTTTTTCTCCTTCCGCATAATCTTTTCTTATTGTAGCTTCTTTTTGAATAGCCGAAATGAAATTCCCGGTTTGACTTGTATTTACTGTTTTATAAAAATCGCAGTAATAACATTTCTGCCGACAAAATGGAACGTGAATATAAATACCTGCCATACTTTTTGTTTCTTTGCCTGTAAATATAAACTTCCTGCAAATGAAAATTACCTTTTTTATAAAACCAATTATCTGGCTTTTATTAATTTGTTACGGTTTATTTTTACCTGCAAAAGATCTACCTGTAAAACCATTATTAGAAATACCTCATTTTGACAAGATAGTTCATTTTGGGCTTTTTTTTGTTTTTAGCCTGTTGCTTTTCAGACCATTCAAAAAGCTTGGAAAGAGACATATGTTTTGGGCTCCTTTTTCCGCGATAATACTAAGTGGTTTTCTTGAATCAATTCAACATACGATATCGGGTACACGAAGCAGTAATATTTACGATTTTATAGCGAATGTTTCGGGGATTTTGACTTCAGTACTGGTTTTTCACTATTTTATATCGGGTAAGAAGTGGGGAAAATTTTTTTAGAGCCTCACCAAATCTTCAAATTTATCAATGTCTTTGCTAATCGTTTCCAATGTCGTTTTTTGATAAAAATTAGATATTTCACTTCTTAATTTTTCATACTGCGAATGAACAGGACATAGCGGTTTTGAAGGATCGTGTGTTTTACAGGGCTCCAAACTAATTAAACAGTTGGTAAAGAATTCCTCACCATCAACTTTAATAACAATATCCCAAAGAGTAATTTCTCCTGTTTTCTTAGCTATGGCAAAGCCTCCGTTTGGCCCTTTTGTTGAAACCAACAGTTTTTGCTTTACAAGATTTTGCAAAATTTTTCCTAAAAAAGGAGAAGAAAGTCCCAGGTCTTCCGAAATTTTTTTGATACCGATTCTTTTATCATCTTCGGAAAATTTTCCAAGGTAAATTAATGCTCGAAGTGCATATTTACAAGTATTAGACAACATGACAATATTAATTTTAAAATTTATTTTTCTTCTTTAATTTACTGAACGACTGCTTTGCAAAAGAGGGTTTATATTTTTCGTTTCCTAAAACTTTCGGGTTTAAATATAACAAACTGTTTTTAACATTTCCATTAACAACATCAAGGTTTTTGCGTTTTTTGAATGCAAATTCATACATTTTCATCCCAAAATCCCATTTTAATCCGCCATGATTCATTTCTATACTTGTTTTCCGGTTATTTAGTAACAATTCGTGTAATGGAATTTTAACAGGGCACACCTCGGTGCAGGCACCACAAACTGTACAGGCAAAACTTAAATGATCGTAATTTTTGAATCCATTAAAAAATGGTGAAATAACTGAGCCAATTGGGCCACTGTATGTCGTGTTGTATGTATATCCGCCTACATTTTTATATATCGGGCAGGCATTTAAGCAAGCTCCGCAGCGAATACATTTTAATGCCTGCGATTGCTCTTCTGTTTGTGCAATTTCTGTTCTGTTATTATCCAATAAAACAACAATCATTTTCTCCGGTCCGTTGCTTTCACTTTGTCTTTTAGGACCTGTTAAAAGCGAATTATAAACAGTAACCTGTTGTCCTGTTCCCAATGCAGAAAGAAGTGGTAAAAAAAGCGGTAAATCTTTTACTGAGGGCAAAACTTTTTCGATTCCGGTAATTACAATATGCACTTTAGGAAAAGAAACTGACATAAAACCATTTCCTTCATTTTCGGTAAGAGCAACTCCCCCAACATCGGCGATCAAAAAATTAGCCCCGGTTACACCAATTTCTGCTGAAGTAAATTGTTTCCTTAGTTTACCACGAACAAAAAGTGTAAGTTCTTCAGGAGATGAATTTGGTGGCGTACTAAATCTTTCATTAAAAAGCCTAGCTACATCCTCTTTCGATTTATGCATAGCAGGTGTTAAAATATGATAAGGCTTCTCGCCTGCCACCTGTACAATAAATTCTCCCAAATCTGTTTCAACTGGTTCAACTCCAATTTTTTCCACATTTTCGTTTAATTCAATTTCTTCCGAAATCATGGATTTACTTTTAACCAGCAATTGGGCTACATTTTCTTTTAAAATTCTTGTAATTCCGTCAATGGCTTCTTTACTATCGCGTGCCCAAATAAGTTCAATACCATTTTTTTGCGCATTTTTTTCAAATGTTTCAAGATAGCCCGCTAAATTTTTAACAACGCTCGATTTTATATATGATGCACGTTGTTTTGCCAATTCCATATTCCTGTATCGCTGTTTTCCTTTTGCTACAGCAGCATTGTATCTCGAAATATTAAAATTTATAGTCTTCCTATGTTTTTTATCAAAGGCAATAGAGGAATCGTCTAAAAATTTTTCTTTGTTCCCGGGCATACTATTTTATTGTAATTTTTGAAATTCTGCTAAGATGGCGACCACCTTCAAATTCAGCATTTAAATATGCTTCTACAATAGCAAGTGTTTCTTCTTTCGATACAAATCTTCCGGGAATAGCGCAAATATTTGCATTGTTGTGTTGTTTTGCCAAAACAGCAATTTCAACATTCCAGCACAATGCAGAACGAACATTTTTGTATTTGTTTGCTGTTATGTTAATTCCCTGTCCGCTTCCACAAAATGTTATACCAGTTTCGTATAAACCTTCGTTAATTGCGTTGCCTATTTTATGCGCAAAATCCGGATAATCGCAACTTTCTTCTGAGTAACAACCAAAATCTTTATAAATGATCCCTTTTCCTACTAAATATTTAATCGCTACTTGTTTTTTTTCAAAACCAGCATGATCACTTGCCAGCGCAATTATCCTTTCGCCTGTTTTTTTCATTTCGGCAAAATTAGTAGTTTTTGGTATTTATTTCTTTTTACTGAATTTAAATAAAGCAGAAATGCGTTTTTTTTCTAAAAAATAAAACGAATAAAGAAAAATAAATAGAAAAATAGTGTGTAAAGGAAATTTTATTATTCCACGCAAATGAGAAGTAAATTGCGAAATACCAAATATTATCCCTGAAATTAAAAAATATAAACCAATGTGTTTCAAGTTATAAGGAATTGGATAATATTTTTGACCAAGGAAATAAGAAAGAACCATCATTGTAAAAAAACAAAACAAAACAGTAAATGCCGAGCCTTTGTAACCATAAATAGGTATTAAAACTATGTTCAAAATAATAGTAATTACAGCTCCTAAAATTGCCATGTATGCCCCGTAACGTGTTAAATCGGTTAATTTGTACCACATTGATAAGGCAAAATAGATTCCTAAAAACAAATTTGCCAACAAAATCATAGGAACAACAGAAAAACCTTCTTCGTATGAATGTGGTATAATCAGTTTAATAATATCAATATAAAGTGTCATTCCCAAAAATATAAGCAAACCAAAAGCAACAAAGTATTTCATAATATCGGCGTGGATATTTTTATCATTTTTACTTTCTGCCTGCGAAAAGAAAAAAGGCTCAAAAGCATATCGAAAAGCCTGAATAAACATATTCATTAAAACGGCAATTTTCACACCTGCTCCGTAAATACCGAGTTGTTCCATTGGATTTTTACTTTCAGGAACCAAAAAAGGAATAAAAATTTTATCAATGTTCTGATTAACCATTCCCGCCAATCCAACAATTAAAATGGGAAAGGAATAGCTTAACATTTTCCACCAAAGTTTTTTATCGAAGAAAAGAGAAACCCTGAAAATTTCAGGAATTAAAAACAATAAAGTAACTATTGAAGCAAGTAAATTTGATATAAAAACATAACCTATCCCAATATTATCTGAATAAAAAATATTTAAAAAAGAACCCGGATTGTGTTCAATTACTTTTGGACATAACAAAAGAAAAAACAGGTTAAAAGCAATGCTAAAACCAATGTTTATCAGTTTAATAAAAGCAAATTTAAGTGGCCGGTTATTTAATCGCAAACGCGCAAATGGAATGGCAGTAAAGGCATCAATTGCCAAAATTATAGCCAACCATACAATATATTCCGGATGCTCGGGATACTGTATCAATCCAGCAATTGTATTTTTAAATCCGATAACCAAAACTAAAAACAGGAGTGAGGTAAACAATAAGGAAAATAATGAAGTGGAATAAACATTTTCCGCATCGTTACTTTTTGATGCAAAACGAAAATATCCGGTTTCCATTCCATAAGTAAGAAGCACCATAAAAAAAGCTACATAGGAATATAAATTGGTTACTATGCCATACTCTTCGGGCGCAAAAAGTGAAACATAAAGCGGCATTAACCACCAATTTAAAAAACGGCCTACAATGCTGCTCATACCGTAAATTACCGTATCTCCTGCTAATTTTTTAAATGGATTCAATTCATTCAAATTTTAAAACAAAGATAGTATTCATATCTAATGCAAAAACGAAAATACAATCAACGTTTATTTTAATATTTTATCTTTGATGAAATAAAAATAAAAGTTTTATTCATGAATAAATCGGTTTTTCCCTTGGTACTCGTGTTTTGTCTCTTTGTAACTTTTTTTTCCTGTTCAAATAAACCAAAACGTTCACGCAAACCAGTAAGTACCATTGTTATTGAGCCAAAGAAAAAAAATTATGTATATGGTGAAAAAGTTTCCGTTAATGTAAAAACAAAAGTTAAAGACGGTGAAATAGAGAATATACAATTATTCTATGATAACCAACTAGTTAAGGAAAGTAAAGATCTGGATTTCACTGTTACTGATATTGAACTTAATTCACTTGGTAATAATAATTTCAGAGCAATTGCCACGAAAACTGATAGTGTAAATAATTCCAGAGTAGAAACCATAGCAGTAATTTCTGATATCGAGCCCAAAAAATACAGTTACCAGGTTATAAATAACTTTCCTCATTTAAAAACTTCATTTACCGAAGGACTGGAATTTTATAACGGATTTTTATACGAAGGAACAGGAAACAACGGAAAATCGGATTTAATGAAAATAAACCTTACTACAGGAAATATAATCCAGAAATATTCACTCGATGATACATATTTTGGAGAAGGAATTACTATTCTGAACAATAAAATTTACCAGTTAACCTACCGGGCTCAAAAGGGATTTGTTTATAATCTTTCGGATTTTAAACTTATTAACGAATTTCAATTCTCTTCGCGCGAAGGCTGGGGAATGACCAATGACGGAACCAACCTGATAATGAGTAATGGTACTAATACTTTGACATGGATTAATCCTGAAAATTTTTCAGAAATAAAAACTTTACAGGTTGCTAACAACAGAGGACTAATAAATAATATAAACGAACTGGAATACATTGACGGAAAAATTTTGGCTAACGTTTATACAACCAATATAATTATTGAAATTGATCCTGAAACAGGAAAGGTTTTAAAAGAAATCAATATGGACGGAATTTTAAATATGTACACAAATACTTCAGATACTATAGATTATATGAATGGTATTGCATACGACAAAGAAAAAGACCGTTTGTTTGTAACAGGAAAGTGGTGGCCAAGACTATTTGAAGTAAAACTGGTTGAATCAAAATAAGGTTGGCGAATCTCCGTATTTTATTCTCCCCAAATGTTTATAAGCCAATTCAGTAGCTTCTCTCCCACGGGGAGTTCTTTTAATAAACCCTTCTTTAATTAAGAAAGGTTCATAAACTTCCTCTATTGTTCCTGAATCTTCACCTACAGCCGTTGCAATAGTTGAAATTCCCACTGGTCCACCTTTAAATTTATCGATTATACAGTACAAAATACGATTATCCATTTCATCTAAACCGTATTCGTCAATATTTAAAGCAGATAAAGCATGCTTTGTAATGTCGATATCTATTTTACCAGTTCCTTTCACCTGTGCGAAATCTCTAACCCTACGCAGCAATGAATTTACAATACGAGGCGTTCCTCGGCTACGCGACGCAATTTCTATTGCAGCATCATTTGAAATATAAACATTTAAAATTTTTGCTGAACGTTTTACAATGCGGGTTAAAATTGCGGAATCATAATATTCGAGATGAGAATTAATACCGAAACGAGCTCGTAACGGAGATGTTAATAAACCCGATCGTGTAGTGGCCCCGATTAGAGTAAATGGATTTAGTTCCAACTGGATAGATCGCGCGCTCGGACCTTTATCAATCATAATATCAATCCTGAAATCTTCCATGGCTGAATAAAGATATTCTTCCACAACTGGAGAAAGCCTGTGAATTTCATCAATAAAAAGTACATCTTTATCTTCAAGATTTGTAAGTAATCCTGCCAAATCGCCTGGTTTATCAAGAACCGGCCCCGATGTAATTTTAATCCCCACACCAAGTTCGTTAGCAATAATATTTGATAGTGTAGTTTTTCCTAACCCGGGAGGACCATGTAACAGAACATGATCCAGCGACTCGCCGCGTAATTTAGCAGCTTCTACAAATATTTTAAGGTTTTCAACAATCTGGCTTTGCCCGCTAAAATCTTTAAATTCCAACGGTCGCAATTTTTTATCCAGCTCCTTATCATTATCTGAAAAATTTCCCCCTCTAATGTCTATAATATCTTCCATTAATTTTATTGTCGCGGAAAAAATTTGTCAATAACTCCTATTAATTCTTCTGAAGTAAAGGGTTTTGATAGATATTCATTCATTCCCACACTGTAACATTTTTCTCGGTCGTTATCTAATGCATTCGCAGTTAAAGCTATGATTGGAATCTGCTTCTCTATGCCTGTTTCTTTTTCATATTTTCTAATAACTGTTGTAATTTCAAAACCATCCATTTCAGGTAACATTATATCCATTAAAATAAGGTCAAAATTTTTAGTCTTAACCAATTCTATCGCTTCGCGCCCATGCATAACCGCAGTTACATTATAATTATATTTCCGCAAATTAAAAGTAACTACTTTTTGATTTAATAGGTTATCTTCAACAAGAAGGATTTCCATTTTTCTGTATTTATATTAGAATAGAACAAATATAAAAGATATATGTAATTAATAATACTCTGTTAGTAATTGTTAATTTCTATTTGTCATTTTTTTTGCTCTTTGTAATAAACTGCTTTTAAAGTTTTTTTAACATCTTTTTATTCTACTAATTTGTTACAATACAGTATAGTGGTTTAGTTTTTCAACAGTTGTTAATTACGGTTGTTGGAATTCTGTTTCCGAAATAAACAGTTAATATGTTGTGAAAAGATTGAAACTAAAAAATAGAAATTTTAAACCTTCGTTTTAACCATAACGCGGTATATATAAATTTCGAAATAACACAAATATATTTTTAAAAGTTTATTTTTGCTTTTCAAATATATGGAGTGTAGTTATTAACATTCGATATTTTTGTAAAAAATTGTAATAGAATTGTTTATAATTAATGACTGAAAATTTTAACATACTTGTTAATAAACTTAATGCTTTTAAACTGAAGTACTATTTCTATCAAATTTTAAAAGGATTGATATTAGTATTGTTTATGCTTCTTGTTTTATACCTTGCATTTTCAGTGATTGAATATATTGTTTATTTACCATCTGTATACAGGAAGATTTTATTTTTTGGATATGCAATTTTTGGTGGTTTAACCTTTTTACAGTTTGTTGGGATTCCCCTTTTAAAGCTGCTTCATGTTTTGAAACCAATCGATACAAAATCGGTTTCTGTTTTAATTCAGAATAATTTTGCTGAAATTAAAGATAAACTATTAAATGTCATTGAGTTATCATCAGAAACTGATGATAAATATTCCAATGATATTGTATTGGCAAGTATTGATCAAAAGATCAATGAACTTAAAGTTTTTGATTTTAACGATGCTATAAAGTTTAGGAAGCTCAGGTTTGTTTTGTTGTATTTTGGTTTGAGTATTATTGTTACGGTACTATTGTTTATTGGAAATAAAAATATTTTTACGGAATCTACCCAACGTATTATTCATTATAATACAGAATTTGAAAAGCCAGCTCCTTACACTTTTCACCTGTTGAATACGAATTTGAAAGCTAAGAAAGGAGATGCCTATACAATTGCTGTAAACTGTGAAGGAGAAGAGACACCACAATTAGTTTACATTAATATTGAAGGAAATAATTATTTGATGAAGAATAATGGAACAAGAGAATTTGAGTTCGAAATGGCATCGGTAATTAATCCTGTTACTTTTTATTTTACGGATTTAAAATATAATTCAAAAAAATATACATTACAATTATTGCCTAAACCAGGTATTACAAATTTTTCTGTACAGGTTGTACCACCGGCTTATACAGGATTGCAAAATCAGTTGTTTGATAATATTGGTGATTTACAAATTCCACGTGGAACAAATGTAAAATGGAATTTTACAGGTATAGATGTGGATTCTTTATATATTGTTTTTGATGATTCTGTAAAAGTTGGAAGCGGGAGACAAAATAACGCATTTATTATTGAGTCAAAATTTTTTGAATCGGCGAACTACAACGTTTTTATAAAAAATAATATTACTGAACCTGAGTTAGCATTGTCGTACAATATTGATGTTATACCTGATCTTTTTCCTGAAATTAGTGTTGTTCAAATTGAAGATTCTTTACAGTTAACCCGCTTTTTCTTTAAAGGTATTATTGGCGATGATTATGGATTTTCTGGTTTAAAGTTTCATTATAATATTGAAAATAATGACTCTTCAATTACAATTCCTTTTGTTAAGTCACTAGCCGATCAAGAATTCTATTACAGTTTCGATTTTGGTTTGTTAAAGCAAAATACCGGTATCATTTCTTATTACTTCTCAGTTACCGATAATGATGTTATAAATAATTATAAAACTACTACTTCAGATAATTTTTCTTTTTCATTTCCAAATAAGGATGAAATGGCTCAAAATGAAAAGGAACAGTTTGATAAACTGGAAAATATGTTAAAAGAAAGTAGAGAAATGGCTGGTGATATTCAGAAAGATTTAGATAATCTGCGGTTAAAAAATATGGATACAAATGTTTCTGACTGGGAAAAATCGCAAATGGTAAACGATATTGTTTCCAAACAAAACCGGTTAGAAAAATTGTACAATCAGATTAAACAGGACAACGAGAGCTTAAATAATTATTTAAATTCTTTTAATAAACAAAGTGACGAAATTCGTGAAAAACAAAAAGAAATTGAAAAGTTGCTGGAAGATGTCTTATCGGATGAACTAAAAGAATTAATGGATGAATTTAATAAACTTGCTGAAGATTTTGACAGTAAAAAGCTGAACCAGTTATCTAATCAAATGGATCTTAGTTTTGAAGATCTTCAAAAACAGATGGATCGAAATCTGGAGATGCTTCGTAAAATGAAGATTGAGGAGAAGCTTCAAAATACTATCGAGGAAATAAGTCAGATGGCAGGTGAAGAGCAACAATTAAGTGAGGAGGTTTTAGAGGATAAAAATTACGAAGAAATAAGTAAAGAGGTTACAGAGCACAAGGAAGAATTAGATCGTTTGAAAAATGACGTTAAAGATGCTTTAGATTTGAATAATGAGCTTAAGGAACCTTTAAATTTTGATGATTTTGATGAAGATTTTGAA
This sequence comes from uncultured Draconibacterium sp., assembly GCA_963677235.2. Lineage (GTDB taxonomy): Bacteria > Bacteroidota > Bacteroidia > Bacteroidales > Prolixibacteraceae > Draconibacterium. The sequence continues at coordinate 1,232,677 of CAXXPP010000003.1, forward strand.
GAAATAAAAAAGAGTTTGGATGAGAATTCAAATGATCTTGATAAAAGAAATAAAAAGAAATCTGGTCAGGGGTTGAAAAATACTTCGGAAAAGTTGCAAAATTTAGCTTTTGCTATGCAGCAAATGCTTGATCAAAATACCATGCAACAAAACATGGAAAATATAGAAAATTTAAAACAAATACTTAGTAATCTCATTGTTTTATCGTTTTCTCAGGAAGATATTTATGATGGTCTTACCAGTATTGATGCTAATGATCCCAAGCTGGTTCAATTAAATCAACAACAAAAAAGAATAATAGACCAGAGTAATGTTGTTAAAGACTCGTTATATGCTCTTGCAATGAGGACTCCTCAAATTAACAGTATGGTAAATAATGAGTTGTTAAACATGGAAATAAATTTAGATAAATCTGCTAGTGAAATGGAAGAAGGTTTGTTTCCTAATGCAAAACTTAGCCAGTTATTTACAATTACTTCTATAAATAATTTAGCATTAATGCTTAACGAGGCGTTGGAGAATTTGGAGGATCAAATGGCTAGTGCAATGCCTGGAGATCAACAAAACGAAAATCAGGGAAGGAATGGTAAGCCGGGGATGAATATGCTTAAAAAGGCTTCAGAAGGATTGAAGCAACAGTTACAGCGTATGATTGAGCAGATGAAAAGCGGTAATAACGGACAAATGAGCAAACAGCTGGGTGAAGCGTTAATGCAACATGAAATGATGCAACAAATGCTTCGTGATTTAATGGATAATGGTCAGGTTGGTAGCGGAGCTAAAAAACAACTTCAGCAAATCGATCAGCTTTTGGAACAAAACAGGAAGGAGTTGATGAATAAGAATGTAAGTGCTCAAACAATTGCCAGACAAAATTTGATAACAACTCGCTTATTGGAAGCAGAAAAGGCAGAAACTGAACGTGAATTTGAAGAGAAACGTGAGTCAGAAACTGCCGACGATTTTTATAGTAACCCAATTAAGTTTTTCGAGTATAAGGAAAATGAGAATTTTTCTATTGAATATTTGAATAAAAACGCACACAAACTAAATAATTTCTATAATAATAAATACAAACAGTATTTAAATAACATGGAAAAAGATGTTAACCCGGGTAAGTAAAATATTAGTAATTAACTCTGATAAATCTGAACTTGTCAAAGTTGAGAGGTTTATCGTTAAGATATTTGAGGAGAACAACCTCAATAAAATGCACTTTAATCGCACGATGCTTTGCGTATCTGAAGCTGTTATTAATTCAATAGAACATGGAAATAAGAATGATATCAGTAAACCAGTTACAATAATTGTAGAATGCGATTTGGACCATATTTATGTTAGAATTAAGGATGAAGGAGGAGGTTTTGATTTGAGTAAGGTTTCTGATCCTACTATGAGACAAAATTTAAAAAAAGAATCAGGGCGTGGTATCCATATCATCCGTTCACTTTCCGATTCGTTGAAATATAACCGGATTGGTAATAGTGTTCAGTTAAAAATAGAATGTAAGTGAGTAGTATTCAATTTTTTTTTGAAGATATAAATCCCTTAAAAATAAAAAGAAAAAATATTCGTAATTATATTAAGTCTCTAGTTTTGAATGAATTATATAAAACTGGAGACATTACTGTTATATTTTGTTCTGATGAGTATTTACTTCAGGTTAATAGGCAATATTTAAATCATGACTATTATACTGACATTGTTACATTTAATTATGTAGAAGATTCAGTAATTTCGGGCGATTTATTTATTAGTGTTGACAGAGTAAAGGAAAATGCTGAAACTTTTCAATCTGAATTTGTTGTTGAATTGTATAGAGTTGTTTTCCATGGGGTTTTGCATTTAGTGGGATATAATGACAAAACAGAGGAAGAACAAAGGCAAATGAGACAAAAAGAGGATTATTATTTAAGTGAAGTGGATTTTACTGGGATAGAGTTATGATGCCAAAATATGATGTAATAGTAGTAGGTGGTGGGCATGCAGGATGTGAAGCCGCAGCGGCAGCAGCAAATCTTGGTTCAAAAACGTTGCTAATAACAATGGATATGACCAAATATGGGCAAATGTCGTGTAATCCAGCAATGGGTGGAATAGCAAAAGGGCAAATTGTTAGAGAAATTGATGCTTTGGGAGGGTATTCAGGTATTATTGCTGATAAATCTACCATTCAATTTCGGATGCTTAATAAGTCAAAAGGGCCGGCAATGTGGAGCCCACGTTCTCAAAACGACAGGTTCCGTTTTGCAGAAATGTGGAGAGAAACGTTAGAATCTATTGACAATCTTGATCTTTGGCAGGACGCTGTTGTAGGCTTACTAATTAAGAACAAGGTAGTTGAAGGCGTTATTACAAAAATTGGTATTGAGTTTAAGGCTGAAACAGTGATTCTTACTAATGGAACGTTTCTAAATGGGTTGATGCATATTGGTTCTGCTAAAATGAAAGGTGGTAGAATTGGTGAAGCAGCTTCTTATAATATTTCGGAGCAACTTTTTGAAATGGGTTTTAAAACTGGGAGATTAAAAACCGGTACCCCTGTTCGTATTGATGGAAGGACAATTGATTTTTCCAGTTTAATTGAACAAAGGGGTGATGAAGGTTATTATAAGTTTTCTTATTTACCTCAGGTTCAATCTAATTTAAAGCAACGTTCATGCTGGATTACGCATACAAATCCTGCTGTGCATAAAGAACTCGAATTAGGTTTTGATTTTTCTCCCATGTTTGATGGTACAATACAAAGTACGGGGCCAAGATATTGCCCGAGTATTGAGTCAAAATTGGTTACTTTCTCTGAAAAACAACAGCATCAGCTTTTTTTAGAGCCTGAAGGTGAGAGTACTATTGAATATTATTTAAATGGTTTTTCGTCTTCTTTACCCTGGGATGTTCAATATAATGCATTACACAAAATTCCTGGTTTGGAAAAAGCTAAGGTTTTTAGGCCCGGCTATGCAATTGAGTATGATTATTTTGAGCCAACACAACTTTATCATACGTTGGAAACAAAATTGGTAAAAAATTTGTTTTTTGCTGGTCAGATAAATGGTACAACTGGTTATGAGGAGGCTGGAGCGCAGGGAATCATGGCAGGTATTAATGCGCACTTGAATGCACAAAAAACAGGTGAGCAGTTTATTCTGAAACGGAATGAAGCATATATAGGTGTGTTAGTTGATGATTTGGTTACGAAGGGTGTTGATGAACCTTATCGTATGTTTACCAGCCGCGCCGAATTTCGAATTTTGCTTCGTCAGGATAACACTGACATTCGACTTACTGAAAAATCGTATAAATTGGGGTTAGCTTCTCCGGAACGTAAAAAATTGTTGGATGAAAAATTGAGCTTAATTTCAGAAATTGTTCACTATGTAAAAGACTTTAGTGTTAAGCCAGTGTTTGTAAATCAATTACTTACGAATAATAATACGACAGAATTAAAGCAAGGAGTTAAATTAATTGACATAATTTTGCGTCCTCAGATTTCCATATTTGAATTAATAGAGTATATTACTCCATTTAAACAGTTTCTCAAAAGGGTTCCGGATGAGAGAAAATATGAAATTATTGAAGGGGCTGAAATAAATATAAAATACGAAGGCTATATAAATCGCGAAAAAGTGTTGGCTGAAAAACTGGATAAATTTGAAAACATAAACATTGAAAATAAATTTAATTATAGTCAATTGAAGTCTATTTCCACAGAGGGTAGACAAAAATTAGAAAAAATTAATCCCAAAACCATTGGACAGGCAAAACGAATTTCTGGTGTTTCGCCTTCTGATATCAATGTGTTATTAATTATGCTTGGACGTTAGTGTTCCACGTGAAACAAAAATCAATATGAACCTTAAAGATGAGATTAGGGAAATACAAGATTTTCCAAAGGAAGGAATAAATTTTAAAGATATAACTACATTATTAAAAAATAAAGATGCTTTTTCGTCGGTTGTTGAATCAATTGTTGATGAATTTAAGGATAAAAATATTACAAAAATTATTGGATTGGAGTCGCGAGGGTTTATATTTGGTGGTGCTTTAGCATATGAATTAGATGCTGGTTTTGTTCCTGTGAGAAAGAAAGGGAAACTTCCCGCTGAAGTGTTTATGGAGACGTATGAATTGGAATATGGGTTAGATACTGTGGAGATTCATGCTGACGCTTTATCAGAACAGGATATTGTTTTAATTCATGACGATTTGTTAGCTACCGGTGGAACTGCATATGCAGCTTGGAGTTTAGCTAAAAAAGCTGGTGTGAAAAAAGTTTATTTTAGTTTTGTTTGTGATTTGGAGTTTATTAATACTCCTAAAAAAAATGAGATTAAAAAAAATAATCCGCAAATTTTGGTGAAATATTGAAATATAAAACATCAAATACAAATATTGATTATATAAAATCTCTTGTTTCGGTATTACCTGATAAACCCGGAATATATCAATTTTTTGATGATTCAAAAACTATAATTTATATTGGGAAGGCGAAAAATTTAAAGAAAAGAGTATCTTCCTATTTTTCTAAAAATCATGAGCATCGTAAAACTGCCATACTTGTACGGAATATTACCGACATCAGGCATATGGTTGTTGAAACTGAGCAAGATGCACTTCTTCTGGAAAATAACCTTATAAAAAAGTATCAGCCACGTTATAATATTCGATTAAAGGATGATAAAAGCTATCCTTGGATATGTGTTAAAAATGAACCATTTCCAAGAGTGTTTAAAACTAGAAATGTTATAAAAGATGGTTCCAAGTATTTTGGTCCTTATACTTCTATATACACTGTAAGAACGTTGCTCGATCTCTTTAAATCAGAATATAAATTACGTACATGTAATTATTATCTTTCTCAGGAAAATATCAAAAATGGCAAGTTTAAAGTGTGTTTGGAGTATCATATAGGGAATTGTTATGGTCCTTGTGAAGGATTATATAGTGAGGAAGTTTATAATGAAGGAATTCAGGATATAATTGATATTCTGAAGGGAAATATTACAGGTGTTATTTCACATTTAGAAAAAATGATGAACAAAATGTCTGAAAATTTGGAATTTGAAGAAGCTTTTAAAATTAAAGAGAAATATGAATCGTTGAAGCGTTATCAAAGTAGGTCTACGGTGGTATCTCCAAATATTACAGATATTGATGTATTTACGATTGAAGAAGATGAAAAATTTGCCTATATAAACTATTTGAAAATTATAAAAGGAGCAATAATTCAGACTTTTACGCTTGAAATTAGAAAAACATTAAATGAATCCAAAGAAGAGCTTCTCCTGGCTGGTATTGTTGATATTAGACAAAAGATTTATAGTAATGCAAAGGAGATTTTAGTACCTGTTAAACTAGAAAATGTTTTTGATAATATAAGATTTATAATTCCTAAACGGGGTGATAAGAAGAGCCTTTTAGAACTTTCTCAGCGCAATGCAAAGTATTATAGACTTGAAAAGGATAAACAAACAGTTTTAAAAAATCCGAAAATCAGAGAAGAGCGTATTTTGAATACAATAAAGAAAGATTTGCAATTATCGGAATTACCTAAAAGAATAGAATGTTTTGATAATAGTAATTTACAAGGCTCTAACCCAGTGGCGGCATGTGTTGTTTTTAAAAATGCCAAACCTTTTAAAAAGGAGTACAGGCATTTTAATATAAAAACGGTAGATGGTCCTAATGATTTCGCCTCTATGGAGGAGGTCGTTTATCGTAGATATAAACGACAAATTGAGGAGAAAAAGGAATTGCCACAGCTTATTGTTATTGATGGTGGAAAAGGGCAATTATCGTCCGCTGTTTCCGCACTTGATAAACTGAATTTAAGGGGAAAAATAACAATAATAGGTATTGCAAAACGACTTGAGGAAATCTATTTTCCAGGAGATTCTATACCTATTTATATTAACAAAAATTCCGAATCATTAAAGGTAATTCAGTATCTGCGTGATGAAGCACATCGTTTTGGAATTACTTTTCATAGAAATAAGCGGTCAAATTCATTTATTACTTCCGAATTGAATTCAATATCGGGGATTGGGATAAAAACATCTCAAAAATTATTGAAGGATTTTAAATCTGTAAAGCATATTAAGGAACTTAATGAGAAGCAGTTAGCTGATTCTGTTGGAAAAGCAAAAGCAAAGGTTATTTATCAGTATTTTCACAAATGAGGAAGCGAGTTTTGTTAGGTATGAGTGGTGGTGTCGACAGCTCTGTCGTCGCTATGATGCTACAAAATGATGGTTACGAAGTGATTGGTGTGACTTTTGTTTTTTCAGATTTAACAGAAAGGAATAAAATAATTGTAAGTGAAGCAGGAGAATTAGCGGAAAAACTAAAAATAGAGCACATTGTAGTTGATTTGCGTGAAGAATTTAATAAGCATATAATTCATTATTTTACCAATGAATATAAGAAAGGAAATACACCTTTTCCTTGTGCCAAATGTAATCCGGAGGTTAAATTCATGAACCTGCTTAAATATGCAAACAAACTAGACTGCAATTTTATTGCTACAGGACATTATGCACGAATACTCCTACATAACGGGAAAAAATTTATTCTTAAGGGGGTTGATTCTGAAAAAGATCAATCCTTTTTTTTATGGGGGCTTAATAAAGAAATTTTAGACAGATTGATACTTCCTTTGGGTTCTGTTCATAAAAAGGATACTCGAAATTATGCTAATAATCTGGGATTTAGTAAGTTATCAAATAAGAAAGACAGTCTTGGGGTTTGTTTTATAGAGGGAAATAATTACCGGAATTTTCTTGAATTAAAGGGGGTTAAATTAAAACCTGGAAATTTTATTAATAAAGATGGTGATACTTTAGGTCAACATACAGGTATATTTAATTATACAATTGGTCAGAGAAGAGGCTTGGGAATAAATTTGAATAAACCAATGTTTGTGTATGAAATGAACGCTGAACGTAATGAAATTGTTCTTAGTGAATATAATGATTTGTATAAGAATTTAATTACTATAAATAATGTTCATATTGTTGATAAAGAGGATGTTATAAATAAAAAGATATTTACCCTAAAAATACGATACCGCCTACAAAATACTCCGTGTAAATTAGAATTGCTTAATGAAAATAGGGCGCTTATTCATTTACTTGAGCCTTTAGCAATGGTTGCGAAAGGACAAGCCGCTGTTTTATACGACGGCGACAGGGTCATTGGTGGTGGTTTTATTGAAAGTTGCGAGTAATTAATAGGCGGGCCGATATTTATCATCAGACTCAAGTAATCCTAAATAGCTAATAAACCTGGATGATGCAATCTGGCCCTGTTCAACAGCAATTTTAACTGCACAACCTGGTTCGTGTGTATGCGAGCAATTATTGTATTGACATTGGTTGGATATTTTAAATATTTCAGGGAAGTAATGAGAAATTTCCCAGGATTCCATATCAAGCATTCCAAAGCCTTTAATGCCTGGAGTATCAATTATATATCCACCAAACGAAAGTTTGTATAGAGTGGAATAAGTTGTGGTATGTTTCCCGGTTTTGTGTATGTCTGATATTTGTTTTGTTTTTATATTTAATTCAGGTTGAATAATGTTGATTAGCGTTGATTTCCCTACCCCACTGTGACCATTTATAACATTTGTTTTGTTTTGAATAGCATTTTTTAGTTCATCGATTCCTTCTCTTTTCTCCGCTGAGGTTTTTAAACACTTGTAGCCTATTTTCTCATAAATTTCAATAATATACTCAAGTTCTCGGAGCTGTTTCTCATTATATCTGTCTGTTTTATTAAAAACCAGAAGAACTGGAATACGATAGGCTTCCGCTGAAGCTAAATATCTGTCGATAAAAGTAGTTGTTGTTACAGGATAGTTAACTGTCGCAATTAGAATCGCCTGATCGATATTAGCTGCGATAATATGCGACTGCTTTGATAAATTAGGAGATCGTCGTACTATATAATTTTTACGATCGGAAATGGCTGTGATTAAGCCAATCTGAGAACTATTTTCATCAGATTTTGGAAGTATTTTAAACTCAACAAAATCGCCAACTGCAACAGGGTTTGTGCTTTTAATATCTTTTATACGGAAGTTTCCTTTGATTTTACATTCAAAAAGATCTCCATTATTGCTTTCTACCGTATACCAACTCCCTGTTGATTTTATTACTAATCCTTTTTCCAAATGCCTCGTATTTTTATGTAGTAAAATTAGGCATATTCATCGATATTTGGAAAAAGTAAATAAATGATACTTTTTCACGTGGAACATTTTTAATTATTCCCAATCTAAAATAATTTTTCCACAGTTTCCTTCCTCCATAATATCAAACGCTTTTTGGAAGTCGTCAGCGGCAAAACGGTGTGTAATAACTGGTGAAATATCTAGTCCGGTGGTAAGCATCATTTCCATGTGGTACCACGTTTCATACATTTCTCTACCATATATACCTTTTAGTGTTAATCCTTTGAATATCAGTTTGCTCCAATTTATTTGGGTGTTTTGAGGTAGTAGCCCTAATAAACTAATTTTTCCACCGTTGTACATATGGTTAACCATATCATTAAATGCAGCTGGAGATCCGGAACATTCTAATCCTATATCAAAACCTGCAACCATATCATGTTTTTCCATGGCTTCCCGGATGCTTTCTTTGGTAGGATCAATTACCCTGGTGGCTCCCATCTTTCGAGCCAAATCACGGCGGTATTTACTTAAATCGGTTCCAATAATATTTCTGGCTCCGGCAAATTTACAAATAGCAGTAGCCATTGCTCCAATAGGCCCTCCAATTCCGGTTATCAGTACATCTTCTCCAAGTAAGGGAAATGAAAGCGCTGTATGTGTAGCATTCCCCATGGGATCCATAATAGACAGCATTTCATCGGAAATTCGATTGTCTATTTGTAAAACATTTTTGGCAGGTACTGAAATATATTCTGCAAAACCTCCGTCTTTGTTTACGCCAATTCCGATTGTATTGTCGCATATATGTTGTCTTCCTCGTCTGCAATTACGGCAAAAACCGCAAGAAATATGTCCTTCCACAGTAACACGTTCTCCTACTTTTACCCGGTCCACTTCCGATCCAACTTCAACTACAGTTCCCATATACTCATGGCCAATAACTACAGGTGTTTTTATAGCTTGTTGTGCCCACTCATCCCATTTGTAAATGTGTAAATCGGTTCCGCAGATAGCCGATTTTTTTACTTTTAAGAGGACATCATTAGGGCCAACTTTAGGCATAGGAACTTCTTCCATCCAAATACCTTTTTCAGGTTTACTTTTTACCAGAGCTTTCATTTTCTTCAACATTTTGTTGTGCAAAGTAAAAGAAAAAACAGCACTAAATGATAACTAAAATCAGCTTTAAAAAAAATTTCCTGAAATTCAAAAAGTTCTGAATATAAGTATTTTATGCTTTTGTTTGTAATAAATGTTTGTTTGATATGAATCTGACCGGATATAATGGTGCTAAAAATCCAATAACCAAAACCATAGCTACAATTAGTACAATATCTCCTGTGATAACATGAATCGGATATGATGAAATTACAAACGAACCATTTGCCGGAAGTTTTACAAGACCTGATTTTATTTGAAGCCAGCAAACAAATAGCCCCAAGCCTGTTCCAATTATAGCTCCCCAAAAAGAAATTAACCAGCCTTCAAACAGAAAAATACGACGAATTAATTTTGAAGATGCACCCATACTTTTGAGTATGGAAATGTCTTCTTTTTTGTCGATAATTAGCATAGATAAGCTGCTTAAAATATTAAAAGAAGCTATAACCAGAATAAATAGCAGTATTAAGTAAACTACTGCTTTTTCCGATTTCATTATTTTATTTACCGAGTCGTGTTGTTGGTACTTATTTTTCACGTGAAACCCTTCGCCTAAAATATTTTGGATTTTATTTTGAACCTCTTTTTCATTGGCATTCTTGGCTATTCCAAGTTCAATTGATGAAATATTTGAACCACTTTCAAATAAGTCTCTGGCAAAATTAAAAGGAACTAAAACATATTTTGAGTCCACTTCTTCTAAAACAGCAAATATTCCTGAGGGGAAAATAGAGTTGTAATTAATTGCGCGAGCTGTGTTCAATGCCATTTGGCGCCCTTTTTTGGGGACAATTATCCGAATGGGATCGACAAAAGTGAGACCTATTCCAAGAACGTTTTTAATCCCCAGTCCAACAACTGCGTAATCGGTTCCGTTATCATTCAAAAGAAATTTTCCATCAACAATTAAACTATCAATATTGGTGTAAGCTGCATAGTTTTCAGGTACACCTTTTATGGTAGCAAAATACTGTTGACTGCCGTATTTCAACATTGCCGATTCTTCAATAATTTCGGCATAATGCAAAACACCGGGTGTATTTTTTATTGCTTCAACGTCAATATCCGCAGGATTAAACGTTTTTCCTTCAACCGAAGTGATCATTAAGTCGGGATCTAAACTGCTAAAAAATTGATTTATCAGATTGCTAAATCCATTCATTACTGAAAGAACAATTATTAAGGCCATTGTTCCTACGATAATTCCTGTTACCGAGATCCCAGATATTATGTTAATTATATTCTGTTTCTTTTTCGAAATCAGGTACCGTTTTGCTATGTACAGCGGAAGATTCAATTCTAATTTTTTTATTTAACAGGAAATAACTAAAATATTGAATACCTACGATTTGAGTAGTTTATTAATATTGTCAATATAATCGAGGCTATCATCAATATAGAACTCGAGTTCTGGAATAACACGCAAACTTTTACCCACCTTTCGGCCCAATTCTCCGCGTATTTGTTTATTGTGGAGTTTTATATCCGAGAGAATTTCTTCGGTGAATTCTGAAGGGAAAATGCTAAGGTAAACACGGGCAATTCCAAGGTCCTTCGTAACCCGAACGGTAGTCACCGTTATTAACTTACCACTATATTCTGATTTGTTTATTTTAAGAAGTATTTCGGCCATTTCGCGCTGAACTAACCTTGATATTTTATTTTGGCGGGTACTAAATTGTTCTTCCATATCCAGGATATATATATCGTTTCAATTAATGATTGGGTCAAAATTACGGAAAATAGTTAGAATTGGCAGAAAAGATTAAGAAAGCACAGAGAAGGAGTCACTATAAATTTATTTACTCCTTCGACGAAATAGCTTTTAAAGCATTTATTAAATCTTCATCAGGTTTAATAATATTATAATTTTCCCAGAATTTTTCGTCGTATTCATGAATCAATTCTACAAAAATATCGCTTCTATTAATTGATTCATCCCTTGTAAAGCGTTTTATATCAGTTTGTTTTATGTTTGTTACCAGTAAATCGGATACGCTATGGAACTCAGAATTTATATTTTCCCGTTTGCTTTTTACTTTTATTTTTACTGACGCTTTGGCATTATACAGTTGCCATTTTCCGTTGATTTTTTGGTAGCTAACTTCATATTTTGCATATGTTGGTTTTGCCTTAACTCCCCGGGGTTTCTTTTTTATCATTACATCTTCGGCTCCCCGAAGACTTTCTTTATTAATCTGAAATTCAGCATGCAAAACAGCAAATGTTTCACGATTAACATACATTTCTCCAACAAAAAGAGGAAACACCTTACTGCTTGTTGGTTTAAATTCCAGTACGTAAACAGGATAATTGTTATACCAAATTACCTTTTTGATATTGTATTTATAAAATTGTTCGAAATCTTTATCGATAAACGATTCCATGTTTTTAACAGCATCAAGTTTTGTAATGGTAAATGGTCCTCCCTGCAATTTAAAATTTAGCCACTGAAAGGGTTGAACATCAGGACTTCTTCGACCTTTCAGTAATCGTACAAGGTCTTCACGATAAATATTGGAGTACGGGGCCTTCAGAATTTCAATTATCGCTTCCGAAATATTAATATAGTTTTTATTCTGTTTTACCGTTTCACGGTAAAAAGCCGTCATTAAACGATTTTCATTACTATAATTTTGTACGATATTTTCCCTGATTTTATCGAGAATTTCGCCAGGAGTAATTGCAGTCACTTCAACTTCCCGAATCCGGATAGAGGCAGGTCGCATAATATATAAATCTTCGTCCAACATGCGTTTTGCCGGAAGTTTTATCTGTTCATAGCCCATGCATGAAATCAGAACTGTATCGTTAATATTATCCGGATGGACTTTCAAAAGGAACTCCCCGTCAACATTAGTGATTGTTCCAATAGGTTTATTAAAAAATGATACAGAAGCATACGGAATCGGGTCTTCTTTTTTTGCTTCAATTATTTTACCTGAAAGAAAGAAGTATTTTACTTTAATTGAATCAACTTTCGGTTCTATGTTTTGATTTTCAGCTATTTCGGAAATGATAATTTGATTTTCGCGTTCGGAAAAGCGAAATTTTTTTGCATCGAAAAGTTTATTTAAAACTGTAAATAAAGATTTGTCTGCAGCTTCAATGTTATATTTTTTGTCTGCATCGATAACTGAGGCGTCATATGAAAAAAACACGCCTGCCTGCCAGCTTAACTGATCTAAAATGCTGGAGAGGGTTTGATTTTGCTGAACTATTGTAACTCGTTTTTCTAAAACAGAACCATCCTGTTGTCCGTAAATTGAACCGGAAAACAACAGGATGGTCAGTAATATGCTAATTTGTAGTTTGAACATCAAAACATCTTTTTCAGCTCAAAAGAAGTTTTAATTTCTTCACCGTCCCGCAAAACCTTTACTTTTATTTTTTTATTTTCTCTGCTTTGCAACAGTAAATTGATATCGTTTAATTCGAGCGATTGGTGATTACTGCTGTTTATCGATAAAATCTGGTCGTTTTCCTTTAACCCGGCATAGTATGCTGGTGAATTCTCTCTGATACTGGTAATGGTAAAAATAGGTAAACCCGGCATTGGGTTTATTATTTCCATCCCACTCATGTTATAGTTGAATTCTTCCTTGATTTTATGTGTTGGCCGTAATGTCAAGCGGCTGTTTCTGTAGTCGACAGTAACATTGAAACGGCGCAGAATTTCGGCCCCAATAGTTCCATTTCTGTCGTTGGTTGATATTAACTGGTCAATTAACTCTGAATTAGGAAAAGCAACAATTGGTTTAGGTAGAACCAGCGGGCCAACCCAAATACCGTCAATTCTCCCTTTCACACCGTATAAGTCGCCACTTAATCCCCTGCCCAAAAATGTTTCAATATGATTTTGAGGCAATTCAATCCGTGAGTCGGACTTTTCAGATAACCAAATAGCATCGCTTGCTCCTGTGTCAACTAATAATTTTACGGGCACCTCAGTTAAATCTTCTGTAACAATGCTTGTTCTTACAAAAGGCTTGTTTCCATCAAACATTAACGGGAGCACAATGTCTTTTCTTCTGTCACGGTATTTGTAGTATTCCGGTTTATTCAAAGTTATTCTTTCATTTAAATAATCAATTTCAACCACATAATCCTTGAATAAATTGAACCCAATCAGTCCGTGAACCGGCACGCCAATCATATGTGAAATCTGGAAATTTTCATCAATAATCATTTGGACTTCCTGATTTCTGGCAGTCAGTCCTTCAATGTTCAGTGTATTATTTCCCGAACGGTATGCCGTAAGCTCCTGCCCTTCTCCCAATCCTTTTATTTCAACGGGCATCATGTAATTTAGATTCAGTTTATTAACAAAAGGTAGTTCGGTGATAATCGGGTTTCTTACACCAGTGTCGAGAATAAAATTGAGTGTATCCGATTCGTTAATTGTTACCGGGATAATAATAAGATTACTGGCCGATTTAAAATCGATTGTAATCGATTTTTCTCTTGGATTATCAAAAAGAAAACCACGGTTATTTCCTAGATATTGTTGTGTATTTTCTTCAAAATTAATACTTTGTTCCAATGGGACATAATCACGAACAACCAGTATATTGTCTTCAATTTCAAAAAGAAGATAAAAATCTTTCATTAATTTATCGAGAACATATTTTATTGGTTTGTTCGAAATATTTAAACTAATTTTTTTGTCTCCAACAATGTTTGAATTGTAAGAATAATCCAGGTTCAGATAGTCACATATTTTTTCAATAATGTCAGACAAAGGTTCGTCTTCAGCGTAAATACTGATGTTTTGGTCGAGCGTTTGATTTTTTTTCTCTTGTGCAGATAGAGTTTTTGGGATAAGAACCATCATAGCAAATGCCAAAATGGTTGTAATTCCTATTTTTGTAATTAGAGTTCTCATGTCTTTAAGGCTTTCCAGTTTTATTTACGGCTAGAAAGAGCAAACTGTTCATTTTCTTCCGATAAATTTAGGTTAAAGGTGAGCCGTATCACATCTAAAATAAAATCAACCGGTTTTTGATCAAAATGACCAGTGTATACGAGATTATTCAATTCAGGTTCCTTTAGTTGAATATCAGCATGATAAACTTTTTTCAGACACTGAATAACGTCGTTTAAAGGAACCTCGTCGAATACCAGATCTTGCGTTTTCCAGGCGATGAAATTGGGGTTTGTATTTACCGATTTTTCTAACAGGTTGCTTTGGTTAAAAAGCGTACCTTTTTCGCCTGGAACAAGGATTACTTTGTTAATTGCGGTTTGAACATCCGTTTTTTTACGGATTACCTGAACTTTTCCGGTTTTAACCACAACTTCAACGGTTTCGGTTTCAGGGTATGCACTAACGTTAAAAGAGGTACCTAAAACTTTTACCTGTGCATTTCCGGCATTAATAACAAACGGTTTGTTGGGGTCAGGTTTTACATCAAAAAACGCTTCACCTATAATGGTAACTTCCCGAATATTATCGTTAAATTTTTCGGGGAATTCCAGTTTCGAGTTCCAGTTTAAAGTAACAACTGAACCATCGGGTAAAACATATTCATTTAAAACCTGGTTTTGGGCTACAATGACCTGTTGCGTTTGTGCCTGATTCTGATAAACAAAACCGATATAATATCCAATTGACCCTAAAAGTAAAGTGACAAGAACTATTGCTGCGTATTTGTAAAATTTTGTAATTGCCTCCTTTCTGACGTTTTTAAGCTGAATAGTCTTTGTTTTCTCAGGATGAATTTTCGATTGTATATTTTTCCACGCATTTTGGGAATCAAAGCTTTTCATTTTGTAGAAATCATCTACCTTTCTGAGCATTTTTCTTCCTTCCTCCAATTCCTCCCGGTTTTCCTCCGATTGGCTTGTCCAGGATTCCAATTTGAAATCATCATCGTTTTCGATTTCATTGGTGGCAATTTTTGCCAGAAGTTCCCAGTTTAGATTTCCTATGTTTTTCTTTTCTCCCATGTTATTTAATTGACAACATACAATCGATTTACCCCTAAAACTTTTTATTGTAAAAAGTACAAAAAAGCATCAGAAATAATTTGTAATTTTTTAGTTTTTCTCGTAAGTTTTTGATTGCCAGCCCCATTTGAGCCTCAACTGTTTTTACCGATATATTTAGTTTTTCAGCAATCTCACGATATTTTAGTCCTTCTTCCCTACTTAAACGGAATATTTCACGTCGTTTTTCGGGTAAAGAATTAATGCTTTCCTCTATTTTTTTTGCAAGATCAACTTCAATGAAATGTTCTTCATAATTTATATTTTGCTGAATGTCAACCTCTTTTGTTTTAATGTAATTTTCTTTTATTACATTATGTTTGATAAAATTCAGACATTGATTTTTCACCGATTTGAATAGATAATTTTTAATGGAAGTATCAATACTTATTTGTTCTTTCTTCTCCCATAACTTTACAAAGAAGTCTTGTACTACTTCCTCGGCCATATGCTCGTTATTTAGAATTTTGGAAGCATATAAACAAAGATTCCCGTAGTAAGCATGGAAAAGCATTTCAAAAGCTTCCTGATCTCCTTTTTGAATTTTTTTTAGCCATGCTCTCTCTTGTGGTAGGTTCATTGTTTTGGTTATTTATCAGCCTTAGCTAAGGTAAAAAAAAGTTAGTCCTTTCAAAAACGTGTTAATATTATGTTTGTCAGCGAGATATTATTTTGTGGTGTAAATAATGCTGCTATTTTTGTGAGCATAATTTTAGAAAAAGGTATGGAAAAGAAAGAGACGTGGAAGTTTCCCAGGGCATTTTGGGTTGCCAATACTGTTGAGTTATTTGAGCGGGCTGCATATTACGGTTTATTTATTGCAATAACCCTCTACCTTTCCCGAATAATTGGGTTCAATGATATTGAGGCTGGTATCATTGCCGGGGTATTTTCAGCCCTGCTTTATCTTTTACCTACTTTTGCTGGCGCTTATGCAGATAAGATTGGGTTCCGAAAATCATTGATGCTTGCTTTCGCTCTTCTTACTTTTGGGTATACAGGACTTGGGATTTTACCTGGTTTTTTTGAAAACAGTGGATTAGTGAAGTATGGTGATGTAACTGTATTTAATGGCCTTGATAAATCGGGATATCGATATTTTGTTATTCCGGTTATGGCACTTGTTATTATTGGAGGTTCGTTTATAAAATCAGTAATTACAGGTACAGTCGCAAAAGAAACTTCTGCAGTGAATCGTGCCCGTGGTTTTAGCATTTTTTATACCATGGTAAATATTGGAGCATTCTCTGGTAAGACCATTGTAAAACCTCTCCGGCTTTCCATGGGAAACGAAGGTCTTATCTGGATTAGTTTCTTCTCAGCAGTAATGACTCTTTTGGGGCTTGTTGTTGTTTTCTTTATGTACAAGAGCGAGAAACACAGCGGAGAAGGAAAATCAATTAAAGAATTGATGAATTCTTTGGTTCAGGTTGTTTCTAATACGCGTTTAATTGTTCTTATTCTTATAATTACTGGTTTCTGGATGGTTCAGGCACAAATGTACGCTACTATGCCAAAATATGTTCTTCGTTTAGCCGGAGAAGATGCGTCACCATCGTGGTATGCGAATATTAATCCCCTTGTTGTTTTTACAACAGTTGCTTTTATAACACAATTGCTGCGTAAACGAAGTGCCCTTTTTAGCATGACAGTCGGTATGTTTATAATGCCGGTTTCGGCTCTTTTTATGGCTTCAGGAAACCTGATGTCAGGAGAGATTTTAGGAATGCATCAGGTTGCATTTATGATGGTTATTGGTATTGCATTCCAGGGATTGGCTGAATCTTTTATTTCTCCCCGTTATCTTGAATATTTTTCTTTACAGGCTCCTAAAGGAGAGGAAGGACTATATCTAGGTTTTAGCCATTTACATTCCTTCTTTTCGTATTTATTCGGGTTCTTAATGTCTGGTTTTTTACTCGATAAATATTGTCCGGATCCGCGTCTTTTCAGTACGCATGAAGAGTGGGCACAGAAAGCCGTTCATGCACATTACATATGGTATATTTTTGTGGCAATTGCTTTGGTTTCTGCATTGGCACTGATCGTTTATGGCAAAATAGTAGGGAAAAAGGAAAAACAAACAGGTAATTAGCCTTGAGACTGATTTTCTTTTGATTATGTGATTTCTTAATCCTACGGTTTCTATATTTAGTGTTACAATGGGCTTTATTTGTCAAATTAATTTTTAATGCAGATAAGAGAAGTAAATTTCTGAATTTGTATGATGGTGAAATACTACAATAGTTTTTAATTTTTATTTTGCCAATTCGAACGAAATACTTAGTTTTGCACACCAATTTTCCGCAAAGGGAAAAGCCCGGGTGGCGGAATTGGTAGACGCGCTGGATTCAAAATCCAGTTCTGGCAACAGAGTGCGGGTTCGATTCCCGCCCCGGGTACAAAATCCTGATAGTCATTGATTGTCAGGATTTTATTTTTATTTGCTGGCTCTGAAACGTTTTCAGAACAATATCCGGTGGTTTATTTCCTTTTAACATAAAGATTGAAAAAAGAACCCCCAAATAGTTAAACTTGTCTTTACTATATTTGCCATAAAATACTTCATCAATATTTAAAATTAATCAAATGAAAAAAGTTATAACTGTAATTCTGCTAACTCTGCCATTTTTCGTTAACGCACACGAACCGTTGATACAAAATATTTATGCCCGTGAATATTTTGATTTGAATGGGAGCTGGAACTATATTATTGACCCTTTTGATATGGGTTATTACGATTATAGGTTAAAGGAGAATCCGAATGGTTTTTTTAAAAATAAAAAAGCAGAAAGCAAAACAGATTTAGTGGAATATAATTTTGATACTTCCCCATTAATGGTAATTCCGTCTGATTGGAATACAAAAAATAAGCAACTGTTTTTTTACGAAGGAAGTGTTTGGTTTAAAAAGAGTTTTACCTATACAAAAAGGCCTGGGAAAAAGACTTTCGTTTATTTTGGAGCTGTAAACTACGATGCAAAAGTGTACCTGAATGGAGAAAAAATAGGGGAACACATTGGGGGCTTTACTCCTTTTAATTTTGATATTACCGACAAGGTGAAAGAGGGAAACAACTTTATAATTGTACGGGTAAACAATGAACGTCACCCGGAAGGAGT
This sequence comes from uncultured Draconibacterium sp., assembly GCA_963677235.2. Taxonomy (GTDB): domain Bacteria; phylum Bacteroidota; class Bacteroidia; order Bacteroidales; family Prolixibacteraceae; genus Draconibacterium. Next base: position 1,251,124 of record CAXXPP010000003.1, read on the forward strand.
TCCAACAATAAATGCTGACTGGTGGAATTATGGCGGTATTACCCGCGAAGTATTAATAGTTGATGTACCTGAAGTTTATATTTCCGATTATCTGGTTCAGTTGGAAAAAGGAAAATACGATCAAATATCTGGAAATATAAAATTAAGCCAGGCGATTGCAGGAAGGCAGCTTACCATAAGTATTCCGGAGTTAAAAATTGAGAAGAATTTTATTACCGACGATCAGGGGGTAGCCAGTGTTTCTTTTAAAGCGAAACCCGAGTTATGGAATCCGGAAAATCCTAAGTTATATGATGTCGTTATTACCGGAGATGGAGAAGAAATAAAAGACAAAATTGGATTCAGGCAGATTGAAACCCGCGGCAAAGAAATTTTGCTAAACGGGAAACAGGTATTCTTCAGAGGGGTGTCCATTCACGAAGAGGCTCCTTTCCGGCAAGGCAGAGCCTGGTCGCCAGACGATGCAAAAGTTTTGTTGGGCTGGGCAAAGCAGTTGGGTTGTAATTTTGTTCGTCTGGCACATTATCCGCATAATGAATATATGATTCGAGAAGCTGAAAAATTAGGAATTATGGTTTGGTCGGAAATTCCGGTTTACTGGACGATTCATTGGGATAATAAAGATACTTATGCGAATGCTCAAAAACAATTGGATGACATGATTAACCGGGATAAAAACCGCTGTACGATTGTAGTTTGGTCAATTGCCAATGAAACGCCACACAGCGATTCCCGTGATCGTTTTTTAGGTGATTTGGCTTCTTATGCACGAGCAAAAGACAATACCCGCCTAATTAGTATGGCAATGGAAGTTACAGGCCAGTCAAAGGATGTTAGCAGGGTGGAAGACAACATGAACAAATATGTTGACATTATTAGCTTTAACAGTTATCTGGGCTGGTATGGCGGAACCCTTGAAGACATAAAAACCCGGAAATGGGTTATTCCCTATGATAAACCTTTTTTTGTTAGTGAATTTGGTGCGGGAGCTTTACAGGGGAATCATGGCGGCACAGATGAAATATGGACAGAGGAATACCAGGCGGAGTTATTTAAACAAACGCTTGCAATGTTCAGTAAAGTGGAAGGATTTTCCGGAACCAGTCCATGGGTTTTAGTCGATTTTTATTCTCCTCGCCGACAATTATTCGGTGTTCAGGATTTTTTCAATAGAAAAGGCCTTATTTCGAATAATGGAGTAAAGAAAGAAGCTTTTTTTATTCTTCAGGATTTTTATAAAGACAAAAAGGAGGAGATCAAAAATTAAAATAGATATTTTAGTGGAATAGGACTCTGGAAAACTAGCGGGGTCTTATTCCACTAAAACTTTTTTAAAAGCATAATTATTAGCCGCTTATGGTAGAGTAAAAGTTTTCTTTAATACTAGAAATTAGAGCCACACATTTAGGGAAAATTAAGTAAAGGTTTGAATGAATTTAAATTTCGCCTAATTTTAGTGCCTGTAAATTTTATTGAAACAATGAGTTACGAAAAAGGGGACCTGGTAAGAGAAGAAATTTTAGCACAGGCGCAAATTCTTTTTCAGCAATACGGCCTGAAAAAAACAACTATGGATGAAATAGCTGCCGCTTGCGGAAAAGCAAAAAGTACGCTTTATCATCATTTTAAAAACAAGGAAGAAGTTTTTGAATCGGTGGTTGAGTTGGAAATGCTGTATTTAAGAAAGCATGTTAAAAACAAAGTAGAAGAGCATAAAGACATGCTGGGGAAAGTTACTACTTATGCTACCGAATTTCATAAGGAAATAATTAACAGAATTAATCTTTACAGTGCAATTGTTCAGGAAAACCTCCCGAGATTAATGAACGGCCAGATAATAGATAAGATGATGGATTACGAAAAATCATACCTGGTTAGAATCTTGGAAGATGGTTATGATTCAGGTGAATATACCAGGGTAAACAGGGAAGAAATACCTTATATTGCAGAGATTTTTCTTGCCGCTTTTTTTGGTGCTGTCCGTTATTTTATTTCAAAAGACGGAGCCCTTTCATTGGAAAGATTGCAGAAAACAGCAGATTTATTTATTCCACAGATATTTGGCGGACAAATTCAATAAATTCAATACTATAAATCTTTAATCGTTTGTATACTTTTTTGTAGAATGCTAAACATAATGATTTTGAATGTAAAAAAATATTTGAATTTCTGAGGCATGGTTTTAAATTAATGTTAAGCCTTGCTTGATTTTTTATTTTTAAAAACCGACTAAAATACTAATTTAGTTTTTTTGTTCTTGAAATTAAACAATGAAAACAATGAAACATTTATTAACAACGATGCTCATTTTGGTGATTGCCGGAATAGCACAAGCACAAACACAGGTTGGTTTTACGGCAGGAATAGGTGGTACAACTCAGTCTTGCATTGGGGATATTTACAATAATGACGATATCCTCACAGGATTTAATGCCGGAATAATATTAAGAAAGCCGGTGAGTGAAACTTTCGCATTGAAAACAAACTTATTATATGCTTTGAAAGGTCGATCTTTCGATGTAGAAGAGAACAATAAAATCATTAACAGTAAAGACAAGTTGAATTATTTAACTCTTCCGGTTGAGGCAGAATATTCAATCCCGGTATCGAAAAACAGGTTGTTTGTTGCGGTAGGTCCATACGCGGGCGTGTTACTCGATGCCAAACGCGAAATGAAAAATACTTCTGTTGATTTAAATGATGAAATAAAGAATTTTGACTTTGGATTTGCATTTGAACTAGGTTTTAGTAAAAAGTGTTTGTCAAACAATGAGTTACAGTTGTCAGTGCGCTATGATGCAGGGTTGACTAAAATTGCAGATTATGACGAAGATTTACGAAATAAAGCTCTGACTATTAATATCGGGTTTTTATTGTAAAAAATATTTTTTTGATTCTTAAATGTTGTATTGAATTTGAAAAAGAAAAATAAAACGAAGTAATTATTTTGGTCATAATTAGAAAACAGAAAACAAAATGAATACCCTGCAGTAAAATTTTAAAAGGATTGCAGGGGTTCTTTTTGCCTTATTATGGTGACTTCTGTTGTTGCACCTTATTTCGTGTGTGGAATTTTTTTTGACATGCATACTGTTGTACCGCAGATAAATACACCTTTTACTCTGGATGATTTTAGTTTTTGCATACTCTGGAATAATTTCCGGGTTAATCTCGCCGTCAGGCTTCATCGGTGTGAATGGGGCGGCAATTAGTCCTTTGATTTTTTTAATCTTCATAAACTTAATCGTAATTGTATAAGAATTCCCAATAGGGTTTTAAATGTTTTTGCATTGCTTTTTAATATCCTTCTTTATCGTTGTTTTCGATAAATTTCATCAGATCTGTATGCTGGACAATGTCTCCTTTTTCGTTTACCGGTTGGAAATAACTTTCGTAATTTTGTTTTGAGAATTCAAAAACCGGGTGCATTATCTGGTTAAACTGAAGTATAAAATCGTTCCCGGCAATTTTGTAAATTTTGGTATGGAAAAGCATTTCATCTTCAACCGAGAGGTTGTTTATGCCAATGGCTTGCTGGCGCGAAACAATGGTTTGCAATTCCGTTATATCATCTTTGGTGATGTTTGCAAAGAGAAATTCGGCAAGGCCAATTTCCAGGGCAATTCGCATTCCCATCATTTCTTTGATCGTTTTTATACTGAGTAAATTCGGATCTAAAACTTTTTTAAATCCATTTAGTAACGGAGGCTCGGTTATTATAATTCCTCTTTTTGTGCGTGATTGTATTAGTCCTAGCATACGCAAACGGCTCATCGCTTCCCGTACAACGTTCCGGCTAATACCCAGCATCTCGGTAAATTGCATTTTATTAGGGAGCAAGTCGCCAGGTACAAGGTGGTTTTCTTTAATGTATTCGATGATTTTTTCTTCAACCTGATCGGCAAGCGTTGTTGTTGATAAGCCCATTTTCATATTGATTTGATTAGAATTAATTCTATTTGTAGGACAAATAGAACAATTAATATTAAAATCCAATTTTTTATAGAAGAGAGTTGTAACCTTAAAATTCAGTGTTATACTTATCCTAAAAACAATTTTTTTGGATATTCAACATTTGTAATAACGGTGCTTTTAGTTATTTTTTGGATAATTTTGTTCTACTGACTCTGATTTGGAGATGCAACATAAAACCATAGAAACGATAGATATGTTTATTAAATTGGAGTAATTTTAGCACTTTAGTCAGGTTGGTGGTAGTTTAAAACTTAGATATGAAAAAGGCTCGCAAAATACTACTTTACTTCTTTCTCACACTGTTTTTGTTTGTTGTTATTTTAATAGTGATTGCTGCCTTGTCTGAAGATAGGATTGCAAAAGTAGCTCTGACACAGGTTAGTAAAAGTACCAATATTCCTATTCAGGTAGATGATATTGAGTTTTCTTTGGTGCGTAACTTTCCGTATGCAACTATTCGTTGCAAAAATCTGCAGATGAACTCACTTATGAAAGACAATACAAATCCATCCGATACTTTGTTAAGTGTACAACAATTATATGTTTCTGTGGAGGTGAAGCCTTTATTAAAAAGCATTTTTAAAATTAGGAAAGTTGAAATTGATGGTGGCGAGGTGTTTTATCATGTGGACACTGCAGGAGTTAGTAATTTCGATTTCTTAATGAACCTCAATGATTCTGATGTCGTTGATACTTCCGCCAATGTTATTTTATTAAATGTAAAAGATTTTACACTTGAAAATACTATTTGCCATTATCAGGACGAAAAAATGAATGCCAAAGCCAACTTGTTAATTAACCGGATTAATTTGTCGGGAGCAATTAATAGAGAGATGTACAGCGGCAAAGCGGAGGGAAACGTTGTGCTCTCGGAGTGTGCTTTCGATACTACACAAATTAATCTGATGAGGCAGGCAAAGCTTAATTTTGAATTGAGTTTTGATAAGGATATTTTAACGATAACCAGAACGGACATTTCTATTGACGAAGATGCAAATTTGATGTTGCATGGAACTATAGATATTGATGACAGTTTATTTTCCGAACTAACTGTTAATGCCGAAAAGCTTGATTTGAAAGGGCTTTCAAAATATATTCCCGGAAATTATTTGTCACAATATGGTATAAATTATCTGTCTGGTATTCTCTCTGCCGAGGCTCAGGTTTCAGGGGCGCTTAACGATTCGGTTATGCCTTATGTTGACCTGACTTATCATCTTTCCGGTGGAAATTTAAAGTACCAGGATTATCCGGAGTTAAGCCGTATTTCGTTGGAGGGAAAAGCAACCAATGGCTCACAAAAAAGCAGTACTACAACCAGCGTTGATATAAATTCGCTAAATTTTCAGGCCGGAAGCAGCAGGGTTAGTTTATCCGGAAAATTTAGAGATCTGAATAAGATATCGTATGATTTAAAGTCAAATATTAACCTGAATTTGAAAGATATAGAAGTATTTGTACCCGATTCCCTTGTGCAGTCGCTTGATGGCATGGTAAATGCGACTATTACAACAAAAGGTACTTTACCCGATTCCATTACAGATGAATTTATTCACCTGGCACTGCTAAACACGCAGGCAACTTTAAAATTGAGCAATGTAAATGCATCAATTGACAGTTTATTGTTTGCAACAGATATCACTGCAGATGTTGAGTACCACTCCAATCAGGTTTTAATAAAAGATCTAAAAGCCGGTGTGGGGTACGGAAATTATAATCTGGATAGTTTGAGTGTAGATGCATTGATTACGGGCGATTTAACAAAGCCCGATTCGCTTGATATTCAACTCCACCGGATGAATGCCTCGCTGGGGAACAGTAAGCTGGAATTAAACGGAACAGTAAAATATCCTTTTGCGCCGGAATATTCGGTTTCCGGGAAAATTAATCTCAATTTGGCCGAAATTCGGAAATTTGTACCCGATTCGCTGGTGAATCAAATGTCGGGTAAAATCATGGCATCTTTTAACTCTTCAGCAACGTTGAATATTGATTCTGTTGCCAGTGAAATGAATCAAATAGTATTTGAGAAAAGTAACTTTTCCGCTGATTTTAATCGCGTGGAAGTTATAACACCTGATTCATTAATGAGCTTTTCCAATCTGACAGGAAGTTTAAGATACGATTCGGATACTATTAAAATTCAACAACTTGATGTTACATATCAGGGGTTACAGCTTGGAATGAACTCGGTAACGGCAGCTGGTGTTTATTCGGCAGCTATTCAAAATCAACCCAAAGAATTATCGGTTCATGGAAATTTTAGGGTTGATCATTTGGATTATGCACTTTTAGAAACGTTTATGCAGGAAGATTCAACGGATGTACAGGAAACATCAACATCGGATCCTATGAATTTCACCTACAAAATTAACGGCAGGGTAAAAGCCAACAGCGTGAAATACGAAGATGCTTTTTTTCAAAATATTAACTCAAAATTTCTGGTTAAGGACAGCTATTATGTGTTAGACAGTCTGGCAATGGACGCTTTTGACGGTAGTGCCGTGTCATCCATAAAAATTGAGATGAAGTCCAACGATGAGATGGACATGTTCTTTAAAACAAATATCAACAAAATGGATGTTGCTAAAATGATAGAAAGTTTTGGAGAATATATTGATTATGAAGATATACAGTCGGAAAACGTTCAGGGATTGGCTTCTACGCAGATGGACGGGAAGATTGTTTTAAAGAATTTTGAACCGGTTTATGAATCGTTGATGTTAGATGGTGATTTGACGATAGAAAACGGAGCACTTATTAATGTGAAACCGGTTATGGAAATTGAAAAGATCCCCGCTGTAGGATTGAAAGGGTTGGATAAATTATATTTTAATACACTAAACAGCAGTTTGTTTTTGTTTAATAATGAACTCTATGTTCCACGTACCGAGATTCGTACCAGCTCTTTTGATGCCATGTTTTTAGGAATGTATAGTTTTGGCGAAGATTATGAATATCATATTCGGATGTTTTTGGGAGAAGTGCTTTCCAGCAAATCAAAAGCTAACCTAAAGAAACAGGCAAGGGAAGGTGGTTTTGAAGATGAGGATGAAAAGGATCTCACCAAAGGACGAACGTCGATTTATGTGGTTTCAAAATCGGAAGATGGAAAAGAGAAGGCAGGCTTCGACAATAAACGCGATCGGCTGAATATGGCCGCTAAAGTTAATTTGCAGAAACAAATGGTCGATATGCGGTTTCATCCATCGTTGATTAAATACAATACAGAAGAGTAGAATGAGAATAAAATGGTTGGTGATTTTTGTGAGTGTGCTAAGTCTGGTTTCATGTAGGTCAAAATCTACTGATAAATTGCCTGAACCCGTTCAACACAAAGTAGTCCAGAAAACAGGAGATGTGGTTTTTGGCGACAATTCCGCAATGAAAACAGTGTTTATGTACGCCAGTTACAATTGCAATTTTTGCCGTTATTTTTTTTCACGGACATATCCAGGGTTAAAAGAAAATTATCTTGATAAAGGAACCCTGAAACTTGTAGTAAAGTGGGTTGATTTTGATGATAATCAGCGCGTTTTATACGCCCTTCAGGCAGCTAGTTGTATAGGACAGTTTGGAACTTACGAGAAGTTTCATCAGCTTCTGCTTGTAAACCCGGAAGTGGTTTTTACAGAAGATTTTGCTCAACTTGTTGATGACATTATGGAAGATAATGCGGAAATAGCACAATGTATTTTACAAAATAATGAATATGCGTATCTTCGCAAAAATGTAGAAGAATTCCGGGGAAATACGTTTTCAGGAACACCTACGTTTATTATAAATAATCATGCGTATGGCGGTTTTATTTCCTACGCAAACTTTAAAAAAATACTTCAGAAAGAATTAGATTTAAAATAAAAGACCATGAACATGAAAACAAAATTATTTGCTCTTTGTATGGTATCGGTTTTTGCTCTGATGTCATGCTCTGAAAAGGAATCGGATGAATTTTGTGATAATCCTGGAGCTCAGTGTCCTGATAGTTCAACAATAGAGGCTTCCTCTTGTTGTACCGATCAGAACTGCTATTGGGTGTATAATGGCAAGACATACAATTGTGACGGAGATGACTGCGATGACGCTATTGATGCAATAGTTGCAAGTGCCTGTGCATCAGCATCTGCTAAAATTGATGTGAGTTCTCGCGACTATGTTTTATTAAAAGCTCAAATGCAGGCGGTTACTCAAAAATTATTAGTTGAAGCCAGACAAGCATCGGGTTGTGGTGAGTAATTTGTTGAACTAATATAAGTCTTCGAGCCAGTGCCCGTCTTCTTCCAGCTTTTCAATATATTCAGTGGCTTTGTCTTCACTGAGGCGGTGATATTTTGCAATACCGGAAATAGCCGTTTTTCTTACATCATGCCCCATTTTTATGGCGCCGCAAACATAGATATTTGCTCCGCTTTCAACCCATTCGCAGAAGAGTTTTGTATGTCTTTCCAGAAGGTGCTGAACATATATTTTTTGATTTGTATCTCTTGAAAAAGCAACATCCATACGGTTTAAAATTCCTTTGTCGAGCAGGTGTTTCCATTCTTCTTCATAAAAGAAATTTTTGTTTCGGAATTTTTCTCCAAAGATTAACCAGGAGGGAATATTTTGTTTTCCGCATTCGAGTTCCTGCATAAAAGCACGGAATGGAGCGATTCCTGTTCCGGCTCCAATCATAATCACGGGTCGATTGTCTTGTGGCAAACGGAATTCATTGTTGGGCACCACTTTCAGGTTTATCCGGCTTCCGGGTTTGAGCCAGTGGCTTAAATACGACGAGCAAGCTCCGTAACGTGTTCTTTTTTCAGTTTGCAAACAAATCAGTTTTACAGTAAGGTGCAGTTCCCCCGGGGTAGCTTTTATACTCGATGATACCGAATATGACCTTGGTTGAATGGAGCGGAAAATGGCGGCTAGTTCTTCTATGTTTCCAAGCCATGGGAAATCGGTCAGTAAATCAATCACATCACTTGTTTGCATGTAGTCATAAAGTTTTTTCTCATCGTATAAAAGGCTTTTTAATTTCGGAAGGGGGTTAATCGCCGAATATCTTTCAAGTAACCCTTTGCTTACAGTTGTGATTTCTACCTGTGTTGTAAAAAAATTTAGCAACGAGAGACTTTTGTTTTTGTATGTAATCTGTTTTTCAGGAAAGCTCTTCAGTTTCTTGATAAGGGTATTTACAAGTTCTTCCGGATTTCGCGGAATAATGCTTACCGAATCACCGGGCAGGTAACTAAATTCCGGATCGTCAATTGTTAATATCAGATGATAGATTAGTTTCTCCGGTTCCTTGTCCAGTGCATATCTGTCTTTTACAACACCTTCATAGTTTTTATTCTTGTCATTTGATTGAATGTTTACCTCAATTTTCTCTGCGTTGCCCAAGTGGTACTTTCCTAAAACTGCTGAAATCCATTCTGTTGCATTTTTGTTAAATTCTACGTCGCAGTCTACTCTTTCCAAAAAACGGGAAGCACCAAGTTCTTCTAAACGCTTGTCAATTTCTTTTCCCGTTTGACAGAAGTTTTCATACGAGCTGTCGCCAAGTGCACAAACCGAGAAACGAAGATTTTTTAAAAAAGGAGCCTCAGCCGAAAGTAATTTTCGGTGGAACTTTTTAGCTCTGGCCGGAGGGTCTCCTTCTCCGTGAGTACTTATTACAATTAACAACAATTTTTCCTGCTGCAAACGATTAAAATCGTATTTTGCCATATCTGCCAACTGTGCTTTTATACCTTTTTTTTTGAAGTATTTAGATGACTCTTTGGCAATAAATTCAGAATTCCCGGAGTGTCCTCCGTAAAGTATTGTCAAGTCAGCGAAAGGTGGCTCTTTTTTATTTCTGTTAAAAATCTTTTTTATCGTTGTTGAAAACATATTATCATCGTTATTGAAAAAGTGGTTTCCGTTGTTTTTTTCGTTTATTCCACCACACCAGAAAACCGGTTACCGGTAGTGAAGCGCAAATTAGACTAACGAAGAAAGCAAGTATCTTTCCGGGTAAGCCCAGGATAGCGCCGACATGAATATCATAGTTGGCGGTAATTAATTTTTCGCCAAAATTTTTATCGTTGTGTGTGCGCTCATCAAGCAGTTTCCCTGAATACTGATCAAACTGTAACTGATGCGTTTTATAATAAACATCTTCCTTTTCACCAACATAAATATTGATTGCAGCGAGGCTGTCGGCGGGTGGAACAATGCGAAATTCTGCTGCATGTGCATATTTCTGTGTAGTTTGCAGAAATGCAATATCCATAGCATTTACCTGTTTTATTTGCTCTGGGGTCGATTGCTTTACCTCTATTGCGGGAGGTACTGTTGTTCCTGATGCTACTACGTATACCGCAGCCTGAAACCACTGAAATGACCAAACCATACCAGTAAGTGCTATTACAAGTGCAAAAATCAAACTGTAAAATCCTAAAACATTATGTAGGTCGTAGCTTTTGCGGGTTGCTGAGGTAGTTTTCTTCCAGCGTATCCAAAACAGGTTTTTTGCGCTTTTAAAACTTCTGGGCCACCACAAAACTAAACCGGTAATTAATAAAATTACAAAAATTAAGGTGCTCCATCCAACAATAGGTTGCCCAATTTCAGTACTAAGAAGGAGACTCCAGTGAAGGTATTTTATGATGTTGAAAAAATCTGTTTTTTCATTATAATTTCCTGTGACCTTTCCTAAATATGGATCAATATAAACAGACTCGTAATAATCTATCATATCAAAATAGGTTGTGGCTTCTTCGTTGCCTTTATAGGTGTAGAAAGCCCAGCTCTTTTCAGGATTATTGTAGATATTCACCCATCCAATTGGTTTGTTTTCTCCCAGGAATTTCCGTGCGTTTTCGAACAGTTGTGATGGGAGAAGTGCAGGAGAATTGGAGGGATGGGTTATGTGAATTGCTTCTTTTCGGGCAAGTTTTGTAAATTCCTGATTAAACACATAAATGCAGCCGGTTAAGGAAACAATTAATACAACAATTCCCGAAGCCAACCCCAGCCATAAATGTATTTTCCCAACCCAGTTCTTTATCATTATTTCGGAATTTTATGTTTTTATTAAAAACTTCGACCACGCCTGTCTTTAAAAGGTTGGCGTAGCCGAAGCCGGGTTAATAAATTATAGTATACAAAATATTATTTTTCATTTTTAAAATCGGTACTTAACATTTAACCGGAAATTAATTCCGGGTTCACTTTGCCAATAATAATAGTCAGAATAAGCTGCACCGGAATACAAATATTCGTCGAGTAAATTATAAACATTTAATCCAACAGAAAACTGTTTATCTTCCCATGAAAGTGCGCCGTCGAGCCTAAAATAATCTGGCATCTCTGATTTGTTGTTGGCTGCCCAGGTCCATGTAGATCTATCTATTTGATATTGGTACCCCAGAGCGAGGCCAAAACCTTTTAAAGCAGGAGTATCAAATTTGTATTTCAACCAACCATTGGTCATATGATGTGCGTGACCTGCAAGACGAGTTCCCACAACATCTGGATCAGTATCCTTGGTAACTTTCACATCGGTGTTTGCGTAATTCAGGATAAGTTGTAGTCCCTTTGTTATTTCACCCTGTACATCAAACTCAAATCCTTTTGATTGTGCTTCACCTAACTGAATGCTGAAATTAATATCAGACGGGTCAGTTGTCAGCACATTTTCTTTTGTAATCACATAATAGGTAAGTGATGAAGTCCAGCTGTTGTTCGCCCAGTTCCTTTTGATTCCAAATTCGATATCGTTTCCGCGGACTGGATCAAATGCTTTGCCTGCTTTTGTTGTTCCAGCCTGTGGAATAAATGACTGGTCGTATAAAGCATATACCGAAGTATTTTTGTCAATAGTGAAATTAAGCCCTGCGCGCGGTGTGAAAACATTGTCGCTGGTTCCCGACCCATATGTGGAGCCATCATAATATGTATATCTTCCGGCAAGGGTTAGCAACAATCTGTCTTTAAAAAAACCTAGTTCATCTTGCACATAAAGGGCAGAATAACTTTGGCTCTGATTGGCAAAGTAACTTCCAAAAGCTCTTTTCCTTATACTTTGAGTTCTGTCCCAAACCGGCATAACGGAGGAAGGAACAAAGTGGACCGGGTTTTCATAAGTTAAGGGATTATTGGGGCCGGCTAATGGTCCGGACTGGAACCAGTCGGCATAATATTCTTTATGGCCCATATCCAGACCAGCTAAAATGGTATGGCTAACCGGGCCTGTTTTTACTGTTCCATTTACATAAACCTGACCTTGTTCTGCAAAACTAATGGCATCCCAGATACTAATCGACCGGTATATTCCTGCAGTGGTTACAGAGTCTGCCCAAAGGGAACTTCCCTTTATTTGGTAGTCGAGATAAGATATTTTGGCTGTGAAATCCCAATTATCAGACAGCTTACGCGTAAATGTCAGGAAAGCATTGTGCTCTCTCATATTCGTGGGATCAATATTGGGTTCAGCCATTGTGTAATCGCGGGGGAGCGTTCCCATTCCATCCGGAGAGAAAACATAAGCTGCTCCAACAACTGACAATTCAGAGTGCTGGTAAATATATTCGGCTGTTAAAGTTGTGCGGTCGTCGATAATATATTTTAATGAGGGCGCAAAAGAATATCTTTTGTTGTATTCATAATCACGGTGCGATCTCTTGGTTAATCCCATTACGTTTAGGCGGTATAAAAGACGTCCGCTTTCATTTAATTTCCCGTTTATATCGGCAGTCGCCCGTAGTGTGTTAAACGAACCATAAAGTAATGAAACTTCGTTAAGCTGGTCTAACTGTGGTTTTTTGGTTACCACGTTATATAGTCCTCCCGGCTCGCCAGATGACAACATGAATCCTGCCGGACCTTTTACAAATTCGATCCTGTCTACAAGCGAAATGTCTTCAGTTAACGGTCCCCATGGAAGATCTACATTAAACCCGTTTCTAAATGCCGGTAATTTAAATCCTCTCATGTTTATGCTGGCGAAAGTTCCCCAGTGCTCAATCATCATTGCGCCACTGGTGTTCCGGGTAACATTTTCCAGCATATCAACTGCTTGCTGGTCGTCGAGCAACCCTTTGGTAATTACCTGGATATTTTGCGGAACTTTCAGCAGTGGCGTTTTCATTTTTAATGCTTCAGAAGCAACCAACGTCCTGTAATCTGTTGAATTGTTCCCCACTACCTGTATTTCAGATATTTCCTGTTCGGTTTTTTCCATAATAATATCGGGAACACGAGTTTTTTCTCCGGAAGCCACTTTAACATTTACGTGCTCGGTTTTCAGTCCAACAAAAGAGGCTTCCAAAATGTAATTACCCGGAGTAACGCCGGTAATTTCATAAATTCCATCGGGTTTGGTAATGGTTCCCTTTGATGTACCTATAAGCCCAACATTTACTGCCGAGCCTTTACTTTCTTCAGGAATAACAATTTTTCCACTTATTATTCCTTTTTGGGCAAATATGGAGGTCGAAATGATTAGTAGTAACAATAGGTTGAGTAATTTTTTCATTTAAATAGAATTTAATTTGTGTTTTGTAACCATAAAATTTTTGGCATTTGAGATGATTTTCAGGGAAATAGTTTTATTTCTGAAAACTTCATATGAATTACTTTTCCTGTAAATCATGTTCATCTTCTATTTTGTTTTTGATTTGGATGAAAATTCCGAGCAAAAATATTTACTCATTGAGTTTGCATCAATCCTAATAAATAGCTATTTAATACATGTATAACTTTTATTTTACTGGACTATTTTTTTTATGAACAGGCTGATTTTTAATAGAAAACAAATTCGGGCAGCTAGGAAACCCGGCAGGGAAAGTCCTTATTTATTATATCAGGGAATTGATTTTCCGGGTGATGTGATTTTCAAATCGCATCATTCTTGTGCCGTCCCGGAAAACACAGCTCCCTGAACTAACTATTTATTAATAAAAGTACCAGATGTTTCGTCGTAGAATAAGAAGCTTGCTTCGAAGAAATGTTATTTTTGGGGTAGCGATGCGATTTTAAATCGCATCACCCTGTTTAATTCCTTTTAAGTATCGATTTTAATTGTGGTTCGGTAAGTTTTACTTTCGGATTAAATTTGTCGCTGTTAATATACTTGAGTAAACTGGTTCTTAATTGTCGGGTTCCGGGGCGGTTTTCGAGGTCATTTACCAAATCTGCCCCGCAGATCAAAAGGCTCCCCTCTCCCACTTTTGCTTCAAAAATGAGGGCCAGTCTTCGGTTGGTTACCCAGTTGTCGATAATGCGAACAATTGGTTTTAGCTCTACCGGAAATGAGTCCAGTTGGATTGCATCGGCATGACTCATGGCATCCTGCCATTGCCAGTTGGAATAATATTCGGTTGGAAATTGCTCCAAGGCCGGATGTTCCAAGTTGCAGAGAATTCCAAGGGTGTGCGGCTTTTGGTTGTTAGTCCATGCAGTGTTCCAGAAAATGCTTGAAAAGCCTACTCCTACATTACCACCCATTTCAGGCGCAACCTTTTCGCGGCCTAAACTCAGAAGCGCTTTCCCCCCATTTTCTATAAACTGAAGAGTCGCGTTATCCAATTTTTCAACTACTTTGATATTCTTATTTTGTTCCGGGGTATTTTCCGGATAAACCCAAATGTCCCATGAATTTGAGAAATCGCCAATTGTAACTTCCAGAGTAAGTTTTCTTGGCCGGTTTTCTTTTTGTAGCTGAACCATTACCTTTCCAAGCTGAATGGCATTTCCAAGCGGTATTCTTTGTCCGCCCAAAGTTCCCTCAGCAATGGTTTTTTCTTTTTCATTTAGTTTCCACGAAGGATTTATATTTTCAAATGGTTTCTCGCCAAAATGAGCAACTTCAATTGTAGCGTTTAAGGTTTCTCCTTCGGTAAAAATACGTTTTTTGAGCCGAGCCAAAGGAACAGTAGTATTACAAAAACGGCGGTACTCCTCCGGCGATATGTAGCCTTTTTCTTCCCAGAAAGGATCAAGCACACCAACCAGCGCGGTTCCCTGGCCGGGGAAGTCATGCAAATCGAGCAACTGAAAACCCGCAAAGCCGGGTGTTCGCAGTGCTGCTTCAATATCTGCTTTATAACAAAGCGCTTGTAGTTTTCCGGAAGCCAGTAAAAAACTGTCGGCCAGAGCTCCCATGTGGTGTGCATTCAGACTTTCGCGGAATAGTTCAAAGTTTTTGGGTTTTAATACGCCGGTATATTTTTCTATTTCTTTGAAATTGGGGTACACACACCACTGTCCAATTTCATGGCTTACTACCGGAATGCTGTCGCCGGGTAAGCGGTCTGCCCAGTCGAAATTGGTTGATGGTGGTTGCGAATTTATAATGCTGTTTAACTCTTCTCCCCAAGCCTGAATCCGGGGTTGCGGTAAAACATGATAGTCATTTACTTTCAGGGCAGGCCAACCCGACGCACCCGTATATACACGGCGGTCGTCCTTTTCTTTCCAGTAGTTAACAAATTTGGTAAGAAATTCTCCGTATTCAGGGCCGCGCGGTTCATTTCCGTACGCCATCATAACAAACGACGGATGGTTTCCGTAGGCTTGAACAATGTGTTTGCTTTCTTCCCAAATATATTCGTCAACAGGAAGTCCGCTTCCGAGTTCGGTACTTTGGTTTGCCCATGATGAGCATTCTACCTGCAGGTAAACTCCCATTTGGTCAGCGGCTTCGAATGCTTCCTCCGGTGGGCACCACGAATGAAAACGAACATGATTAAGTCCGTGATTTTTA
Source organism: uncultured Draconibacterium sp. (assembly GCA_963677235.2). GTDB lineage: Bacteria > Bacteroidota > Bacteroidia > Bacteroidales > Prolixibacteraceae > Draconibacterium. The sequence continues at coordinate 1,266,833 of CAXXPP010000003.1, forward strand.
ACTGCGGAGAAAACCTTTTTCCAGGAAGCAACATCGGTAGGTGGATAACCAGTTTTAGGGAAAATGGCGCATTCGAGAGTTCCTCGTAAAAATAACGGGTGCCCATTAATTTCAAACCGGGTGCCGTTTACTTTGAATTCTCTCAATCCGAAATCCACCTTTTTTTTATCAAGTAGTTTTTTGTTTTTCAGTGAAATAGTGAGTTCGTAAACATTTGGGTGAAACTCATCCCACAAACGGATGTCATCTCCCAATTCATAAGTCATTTTTAAAATGTTTTCTCCCGGAACGATGCCAAAATTATAGGTTTTCTTTTTTATTCCGCCAGGCTCATTGTTTTTTGGCTGGGCCTGGGCGGTAACTTTTACCGAAAGATTTTCAATAGAGTTGTTAAAAATATGGAGTTTTATAGTGGCTCTTTTCTTATCAATGTCCGGAAAAACTTCGATGTTTTCAATGGTCGTTTTACCTTTGGATTGCAGTGAAATATTTCCAACAATTCCGTTCCAGTTCGATTGTGTATGGTCTGATATGCTGTGCGAATTTTCTCCAACATCGATGTCTTTTGTACGGTTGTCTATTCGAATGGAAATAAGGTTTTCACCTGATTTCAATAAAGAAGAAATGTCGTAAACATGAGGAGTTCCCAGACTGTTTTGCATTTTCGTTTTTTCACCGTTTACCCAAACTACCGATTCGCAGTGTACTCGTTCGAGATTTAGAAAAACAGAACGATCTTCCCAGTTTTCGGAGATGGTAATTTTTTTGTTGTACCAGGCGGCACCGGTATATTTTTTTTCGGGTTGCAGCCAAAACGGGAATTTAATATTGAGCGAATCTTCGTAAGGTGCGTAATTGGGGTCGTGAAACCAATCGGGTTGGAGAATACTGCCTGTCCATTTTGTAGCCAGGGTAATATTGTTTCCTTTTCCGTTTTCTGCCATCGATCCCGGTAGCTGGATGGTCTCAGGCAAATCTTTTTCAAACCACCGTTCTTCTTCTCCAATATTTTGAGGGTCAGTTTGAAACTGCCATTCTCCTGACAAATCAATCGATTCTATCGGATTTTTTGAACAGGAAAATAGTGTAAAAATAACGATGGAAACTAAAATAATCTGAGTCGGTTTCATGGGTCAAAAAATACAAATTGTTGTGAAAGCGAAGGTAAGAAAAATGAAAATATAGTTTTATAAAAATGCAAATTGTAAAATACATTTTGTAAATCGCAACATAGTTTCAGAATTTGTTTTATGCTTTGTATTCACCTGAAAAATACAGATCCTTTTTTTTGTCTGGCAGCCGAAGAATATCTACTGAAGAAATTTTCGGAAGAAATTTTTATGCTTTGGCAAAGTAATGATACAGTTGTAGTGGGGAAACATCAGAATGCAATGGCTGAGATTAATTATCGGTTTGTCCGGGAAAACAATATCACAGTTGCCCGGCGAATTTCTGGCGGAGGAACGGTTTTTCATGATCCGGGAAATGTAAATTTTGCATTTATAAAGAATGTTTCCAGTCCTGCCGAAATTAGTTTTAAGCAGTTTACCGCTCCTATTGTAAAAACGCTTGGAAGACTGGGGTTAAACGCTACTACTTCGGGAAGAAACGATTTACTTTTAGAAGGGTTTAAAATTTCGGGGAATGCTGAACATATTTATAAGAACCGGGTGTTGCATCACGGAACTTTGCTTTATAATTCGGATTTGGAAAATCTGGGGCAGGCCATAAAAGTAATTCCCGGAAAGTACGAAAGTAAAGCCGTGCAGTCAAACCGAAGTCCCGTTGCCAACATTTCCACTTTCCTGAAAAATGAAATGAGCACTGGCGATCTTATACAGTTTTTGCTGGATGTTCAACTGGAAGATGAAGGCGTTCATTTTTATGAACTTACCGCGGAAGATATTCAGAATATTCAGCAGCTTTTAAAAGATAAATTTATAACCTGGGATTGGAATTTTGGATATTCTCCTAAATATTCTTTTCAGAATAACATTGAATTAGACGGGAAAACGGTGGAAATAAATTTGAAAGTTGCCAAAGGGATTATATCAGAAATTGAGATAGGAGGAAGCTACTTTTCAGAAGAAGTAAAAGTTCAACTTGCCGGAAATTTACAAGGTAAAAGACATTCTTTTGAAGATATTCAGAAAGAGCTTCGTGCTTTTTTTAATGCTGTTTCTGATGCCTTGGTATATACTTTCTTTTAAACAAAAAAACCGAGGCAATTTTATTACCCCGGTTAATTATCTATTGCTTTTTATTTCTATTTAGGCAGTGGATATCCTTGTAATTTTTCAAGGTTTAGTGCAATTTCTGCATCCGGATATTCATAATCTGTTAATTCGCCAGCCAGGTACTTGTTGTATCCAACCAAATCCATTAATCCGTGTCCGCTAAAGTTGAAAAGAATGGTTTTTTCTTTTCCTTCTTCTTTTGCTTTTTTTGCTTCGCGAATGGTAGCTGCAATCGCATGAGTGGTTTCCGGAGCAGGAATAATTCCTTCAGTTTTGGCAAATAATAAACCGGCTTCGAAACATTCGCTTTGGTGAACGGCAATGGCATCCATCAATCCGTCGCGTAAAGCGGCACTTACAAGTGGAGCCATCCCATGATAGCGTAACCCACCGGCATGAATTGGCGCCGGAATAAAATTGTGCCCCAAACTGTTCATTGCCAGTAAAGGAGTCATTTGGGCAACATCGCCATTATCGTAAATAAAAGGAGCTTTTGTAAGTGTTGGACAACTAAAAGGTTCCGCTCCAATAATTTGAATATTGGCGCCGTGTATTTTTTCGTACATAAAAGGGAATGAAATGCCGGCAAAGTTACTTCCTCCGCCACAGCACCCAATTACAATGTCCGGGTTATCAATACCTACTTTTGCCAATTGTTTTTTTGCTTCCAGCCCAATAACGGTTTGGTGCAACATAACATGGTTTAGCACAGACCCCAGCGAGTAGCGGGTTTCTCCTTTTGGGTCGCTAACTGCTGCTTCAACAGCTTCAGAGATAGCAATTCCCAAACTCCCCGGTGTGTCGGGAAACTGGGCAAGAATATCGCGCCCTGCTTTTGTTTCGGTACTTGGGCTGGCAATGCAATTTCCACCCCAGGTTTCCATCATCATTTTACGGAAAGGCTTCTGATCAAAGCTAACACGTACCATAAATACTTTACATTCAATTCCGCCAATTTGCGCACAGGCGTATGATAAAGCTGAGCCCCATTGTCCGGCGCCTGTTTCGGTAGTTAGTTTTTTAATACCGAATTGTTTGTTGTACCAGGCTTGGGCAACTGCTGTATTGGGTTTGTGGCTTCCGGCTGGCGAAACACCTTCGTTTTTATAATAGATTTTTGCAGGAGTCCCGAGTGCTGCTTCCAGTTCGTATGCACGAATTAACGGGCTTGGCCTCCATTGAATTAAAATATCCCTTATTTCTTCCGGAATGTCTATCCAGCGTTCCTGGCTTACTTCCTGTTCAATGAGGTTCATTGGAAAAACAGGTGCCAGCATATCCGGAGTAACAGGATTGCCATCGGGGCCAAGTGGTGGGTTTAAAGGAGTTGGAAGATCGGGTGCCAGGTTGTACCATTGTTTTGGGAATTCCGACTCTTCAAGAAAAATTTTCTTTTGTCTGGTCATGATTTAAATCTTTATTTGGTTCCTATTTTATTATTCAAAATAGATATCAGATGTTAAGTAATACGAACAGAGAAACTTCATAACGTTGTTTCTCTAAATAACCGATTTTATCTATATCTATATTTTTCTGTCTGCAAAATAAAAAAGGGATTCGCTGCGCAACACAACAAATCCCTTTTCCCGGTCTTTACCACGAAAATACATTGTTCTCCAGCGCTTCCATTTTTACGTTGCGCCAGTTCCACTCTTTTCCGTATAAAGGCATTTTGTACATTATTCGTATTTGATTAGCTTGTAAAACTAATTAATTTTTCTGAAAAAGAATTTATGTCCTTGAACTTCTTTTTCCTGCTTTTTCCGACCTTTCTCCAAACGAAAGTTGACTAGATTTAAGTTCTTCTTTCATTTTTGTAGAAATTTTTAATAGGAAGGTCTATATACATTTTAAACTTTAAATCGTTCATAAAATTCGCAGAAAGGCATAGCTTTGCAGCTCAAAATTTGTATATTATCCAAAAATCTTTGATAAGTATATTATCAAATGCAAGGAAACGATGTAATAGAGTTAATCGGACTAGACAGAGCCACCTTAATAAATTCTGAAAGAGAGAGTCTTTTAGATTGTGAGTATATTATTCTTGATGAAATAAAAGGAAAAGGGTTTGAAATAGATTCGGTTTATTTTAACTCCGACGAAAGAGGAAACAGTTTTCCAGCCGTATTTCTAAAAAAAGTAAAGTCGTTTGATCAACAAACATTTAAAACGATTTCTGAGATTCATAGAAAAATATGGAACTACAAAAAGGTACTGTTTTTATATGTTTATTCTGATACCGAAATTCGTATTTACAATTGTTCCGAAAAGCCACTTATTAAAACCAAAGAGGATTTTGATTACGAAAAAGAACTTCAAGCCGTTGAAATAAAGGCATATCATTTCTCTGATAGAAAGCAAATTAGAGAACTGAATAAACTTTTCTCAAGAATTGCAATTGATTCTGGAATTATTTGGACGTTGGAAGATGCTCAATTTGTCAGAAATAAAATAAATCTGCAACGCAGAGTTGATAAGTATCTTGTAGCAAGTTTAGTAAACACTGCTAATGAACTTAAAAAGCAAGGACTTAAAATCGATTTTATTCATAAAATCATACTTCGCTCTTTATTCCTTTTGTATCTTGAAGACATAGGGGCTACAGACGAAAAATTATATTCCCAATTTAAAAAAGGAGCTAAGTTTTATTTTGATATTTTAGAAAGTTCTGACGCTACTTCCCAATTATTTAAAAGATTAGAAGAAGATTTTAATGGCAATGTTTTTACGGTTGAAGAAGATGAAAAGATATCTAATGAGCAGCTTCAACTTGTAAAAAACTGTTTTATCAATGGTTATGACAATACGCCTCAACCCAAACTTTTTAAAGACTGGCGTTTGTTTGATTTTAGTATAATACAAGTTGAGCTATTGAGCGAGATTTATGAAAATTTTCTATCTGAAACGGATAGTTCTTTGAAGAAAGATTCAGGAGCCTATTATACACCTCCTGCATTAGTCGGATTTATCCTGAATGAGAAATTGCCAGTAAAAAAGACGGATAAAAACTATAATATTAAAATTTTGGATCCAAGTTGTGGTTCCGGGATTTTTTTAGTTGAAAGTTTCAAACGGTTGGTAAAGCGTTACGAAAATCGACACAACGAAAAACTTACGGATTTTGATGAACTTAAAAAACTGTTAACAGATAATATTTTTGGAATTGAACTCCATCCACAAGCGATTAAAGTTGCCGCATTTAGTTTGTATTTGGCTTTAGTTGATAATTTAGATCCAAAAACTTTATGGCAAAAGAAAAAACACAGGTTGCCTAATCTTATAAATAATCCGAATGATAAATCGATTAAGGAGCAGGGAAAAAATTTATATTGCAGAGATACAATAGAAGAAAATAAAGAGATTGAAGAAATAGAATTTGATTTACTGGTTGGAAATCCTCCTTTTGGTACCACAAATTTATTGGCTTCTATCCGGGGTTATTGTAATAATGAAGGTTTTGCAAAGGAGATGGTTTTGCCATTTTTGCACAAAGCTACCAAGTTTGCGCCCAAAGGAGAAATTGCTTTGATATTTAATACCAAGATTTTAACTAATACAGGTGGAACTTATCAGAATTTTAGAAAATGGCTGTTTAATGAATGCTATGTAGAAAAGGTTTTCAATTTTTCTATTCTCCGTAAAGCAAAGAAAAATTTTGGAGGACAACTATTTGGTGACGCCACCGGACCGATAAGTATCGTGTTTTATCAAAAAGAACAACCTGAAAATTCCTCTGATAAAATTATGTACTATGCTCCCAAAACATTTATCAAATCCAATGTAATTGATGGACTGAGTATCGATTTTACAGATTTAAAATATCTGCCGAGAGAAGAATGTCAGAAACCAGATACAAAAATTTGGAAGATTGCAATGTGGGGAGGGATGAATGATTGGGAATTGATAAAAAGGTTAAATTCCTCCAAGTATAAGTCCATCGAACAGTATCTGAAAAAAACGAATATAAATTCAGGTGTTGGGTTTCAGTTGCTCACACAAAAAAAGGATAAACCAAAGTATTCAAAAGAACTTACGAAATTAGATTATTTAGATGCTAGTTTTATAAAAAAATATTTCACACCAGATAGTAAGTTTGGAAATGTAACAAAAGCGATAAAGACTAAAAAAGCAATTAAGTTCCATAAGGAATTTTACAATGTAAATGACATTTCAGAAATTGAACAATTGACAGTATTTAGAAGGCTAGGAGATATAGAAGCATTTATTAATCCGCGTATTGTAGTAAAAAAAGGATTAGAAAATAACGGTGTTTGTGCGTCATATATAGACAAGCGATGTTCGTTTAGAGACGGTGTATACGGCTTTTATACTAATGAAAATATTGAGGATTTGTATATATTGTTGAGCTATTTTAATTCAAAATTGAGTTCATATTATCTTTTTATGACAATCTCTTCTTATGGTATTGAGAGAGAACAAATAATGAAGAATGAATATTTGTCTATTCCGATTAATATAAATGACAACCAAGGTTTGAAAATTAAAGTGGCTACGGGAAAGATTTTGACAGAAATTAAATCTAAGAATTTTTTACATAATGATTTCGAAAATCAAGAAATAGAGAACTATATAAATGCAAACATTAATAAAGTTATTTATGAAAGTTTTAATTTAGGTAAACACGAAAGGGCATTAATTAAGGATGGTATAGTATATAATATTGATTTATTCCATAAACAAGAAAGATCATTAGCCTTAAAACCAGTTCCTAAAGACCAACCAAATGAATATGCCCGTACAATTACTTCAGAACTTAATCAATTTCTTGATGGTCAAAATATTTTTGTAAATGCCACAGTTTATATTACCAATCTGTTCACACCACTGATGATGATTAAACTTTCTCACGAAAAAGTAAAAAAAGATGTTTTTACATCGGGGGAAAGTATTGATGCAGAATTGAAAAAGTTGGACAAAAGTTTGTGGGAAAAGAAAGCAACAAATATCTATTTCAGGAAAAAACTTAATTATAAAAAAGGAGACGATATCTATGTCATCCGTCCTAATCAACGAAGATTTTGGTCCAAATCAATGGCTATTGAAGATGCCTCCGAGTTAATTCTTGAGATTTTAAATGGAAATTAACTATGGAGCTAACCCCTGTAATTTATAAAAAATTTAGAGATGCGTTTGAGCAAAAATGTTTCCAGTTAATGATTGATGCATATCAAATATCTTTACGCGAAAGAGTTATACAACTGGATTGGAATGAGAACGATATCTCTTCTGAATTACATAGGCACATCAAAGAAAATCCGTTAAGAATAAAATGGAGAATTTCTTCGAATGTGGAAGCAGATATTCCCAAAGACGTTCCGAAAATGAAAGGTTTTGCCGATAAATTTCCGAGAATAGACTTTCGTTTGACTTCTTTCATTACGACCTATGAATATGAATATTTTTTTGAAGCAAAAAATTTAAAAGAGAACAACTCCTCTCTAAAACGTAGATACATCGATACAGGTATTGACAATTTTGTTTCTGGCAAGTATGCTAATGGTTGTCTTATAGGGTATCTTTTAGAAGGGAAAATAAAGGAGACTATAAAAGGGATTAACCGATTACTTGAAAAAGATAAAAGAAACACTGAAATTATAATTTTGAAGGATAACAAATTTTTTAAATCTTATTACGAATCTGATCATTTGGAAATAGGGATATTAAAGCATTTTGTTTTTGATTTAACAACGCTTTCATAATAAGAAGTTTTTTCGTTCATATTTTATATGCAAGTTTTACAATTTGCCATTAAGTCAGGATTCGCAATAATAATTTTACTCTTTACGATAATCGAATTAGAGAACTTGATGTGAGTAATGAAATTTTCAGCAAAATGAAAAAAACAAATGCAGCCCGTTTACTGGATAGCAAAAAGATTGATTATGAAATTGTGGAGTATGATGTTGACGAAAATGATTTGAGCGCTGTAACCGTGGCTACTAAATTGGGGCAGAATGTGGAACAGGTTTTCAAAACGCTTGTTTTAAGAGGAAATAAAAATGGTGTTTTTGTATGTGTGGTTCCCGGAAATGAGGAAGTGAATCTAAAAAAAGCAGCAAAAGTTTCAGGAAATAAAAGTGCAGAAATGGTTCATATGAAAGAACTGCTAGGATTGACCGGTTATATTCGCGGTGCCTGTTCGCCGGTTGGAATGAAAAAAAGATATCCGATTTTTATTCATGAAACCTGTACGAATTTTTATTTCATTTATGTAAGTGCCGGAATTCGTGGGATGCAGCTAAAAGTAAATCCCAAAGACTTGATTTCATGCACCGAAGCCCAACTTTCTGATTTAATTGATAACTGATTTTCTTTTTATTTGCAATACATAATATTTAAAAATTAGATGTGAATATGAAACAAATTGAAAAGCTTTCGGAGAATAAAAATTATAGCGCAGTAAATTTAGGTGAGTTGGACAGGTTGATGGATTATGGCCTTATTCATCCTGTAAATAAGAAAGTTATAGAAGGGAAGGTTTTTTTGAAAGAGGCAACAAAAGCAACCGGAAATGAAATTTCTTTCAATGCATTGCCGCCTCAGTCAGAACAGCCTTATTTTCATATTCACAGGAAAAATGAAGAGACTTACATCATTTTAAAAGGAGCGGGTTTTTTTCAGGTTGACGATGACTGTTTTGCCATAAAAGAAGGGAGTATAATACGCGTTGCACCAGAAGGAAAAAGAGGTATTTCCAATCAATCGGATGAGCAGATGATATATTTGGTCATACAATCAAAAGAAAATTCGCTGGAAGAGCACACAACCGATGATGGAGAAAGGGTTCCTTTCGAACCAAAATGGAAATAGGATATTTGGTTTTTATAATAATTTTATCATCCTCATTCTTTTTATCTTTTTACTTTTCAGTTGAATGTATATTTTTGCAGCTACTTAAAAATCAGAATTTTTAAAAATGAACAAACCGACAGTTTTGAGCGGAATTCGTCCCACAGGATATTTACACCTGGGGAATTATTTTGGAGCCGTGCGTAATTTTATTCGCATGCAGGACGATTTTAACTGCTTCTTTTTTATTGCTGACATACATTCGTTAACAACCCACCCTACTCCGGAGAATCTTCAGTCAGGTGTGAAGCAGGTTTTAGCCGAGTATCTGGCTTGCGGAATCGATCCTGAAAAAGCAACTATTTTTATTCAAAGTGATGTTCCTGAAGTTTCGGAACTTTATACTTTCCTGAATATGAATGCTTATTTGGGAGAACTGGAGCGTACAACATCATTTAAAGACAAAGCCCGGAAGCAACCCGATAATGTAAATGCAGGATTGCTTACTTATCCGGTTTTAATGGCTTCCGATATTATTATTCATAAAGCACACTTTGTTCCGGTGGGGAAAGATCAGGAGCAAAACCTGGAAATGGCGCGTAAATTTGCCAAACGTTTTAACCGCATGTATGGCAAAAAAGTTTTCCCGATACCAAAACCTTATACTTTTGACGGAAAAGATATGATTAAAGTGCCGGGATTGGATGGAAGTGGTAAAATGGGTAAATCAGAAGGGAATGCTATTAACTTATACGACGATCCGAAAGACATTAGGAAAAAAGTGATGCGCGCTGTTAGCGACTCAGGGCCAACAGAAATGAACCAGGAGAAACCGGAAGCAATTCAAAATTTATTCACATTGCTGGAAATTGTATCTAAACCTGATGTTGTTGCACATTTTGATGAATTATACAATAAATGTGAAATCCGATATGGCGATATGAAAAAGCAATTGGCGGAGGATATTATATCTTATACTGCACCAATTCGCGAGCGAATTATTGAAATTTTGGCAGATGACGTTTATTTGGCGAAAGTTGCTAAATTAGGCGCCGAAAAAGCAAGAGAATCTGCTTCCAAAACACTTCAGGAAGTGAAGGATGTGATAGGATTTAAAAAGTTATTTTGATTATATCTATTCCCCAATAGAAATCTGGCCGGGCTGTTGTCCGGCTTTTTTTGAACCTTTGTTTCCTTATCGTATCCTTTTTACAGAATCCCTGAACTTTATGGTAGGCCGTAAAAGCACCTGGCTGGTTTTAACATCCTTGTCTTTTATCTTAGAGAAAAGAAATTTAACGGCTATTTTACTGATGTCGCTTACCGGTTGCGCTACACAGGTTAGTGGTGTTGACAAATAGTCTAGATAAGGATGGTCGTCGAATGTTATTAATGATAAATTATCGGGAACAAGTATATTTTCTTCCTTTAACGCTTTCATACAACCCATGGCTATAGTGTTACTCAGGGTAAATATAGCTGTGGGGCGTTCTTTTTGTTGTAACAGGAGTTTTGTTTCCAGATAACCGTTCTGGAAGGTAAAATCGTCGCCAACAATGTTATTGTATTCAAGATTAGCCTCTTTCATTGCATCAATAAAACCTTTAACCCTTAGTCGGTTTGGTGTTGAAAGTTGAACACCTTGAATGCAGGCTATGGCAGAATGTCCGTTTTCAATTAAATATTTTGTTGCGGAAAAAGCACCCAGGTAATTGTCGGTAGAAACATATGGTAAATTCAAATCTTCAAAATAACGGTCAATACAAATTACATGAATCCCCTGGTCTTGTGCATTTTTTATGTGATCTGACCGATCACCGCAGGGAACAATAATAATTCCTTCTATATTTCTGGAGATTAATTGCAGAAGTTCAGTTTGTTCGATTTCAAGCTTTTCATCGCTATCAGCAATAATAGTACTGTATCCGTGTTTTCTTATTTCAGCATTAATATTACTTGCTATTCCGGCAAAAAACGGGTTGTCGAGCGAAGGAACAATAAGTGCAATTGTATTGCTCTTGCCGGTTCGGAGGTTTGCTGCGTATTGGTTCGGGATGTAGTTTAATTCTTTGGCGGCTTCCCGTATTTTCTTTTGTGATTTTTCACTGATCCGGAATTGCTCCGATTTACCGTTTAAAACTCTTGATACGGTAGTGGTTGAAAGTCCGGTTTTTTCTGCAATATCTATTATGCTTGTTTTTTGTTTTGTCATAAATACTTGTACAAACGATTGTTTAAATACGTCGGCCAATTTTAATAAAAAAAGTAAAAGCTCTCTTTTTTACATTTTAAGTGCTAAAATTAAGGGTTTTCATTATGAAACAAGCAAGGAATCTAAGAAATATGTTTAATAATTTGCGCAAACGATTGTTCAAATGCTTTTGTTTAATTATGTTTGTGTTTTTGAAACAAAATTTTTCAGCGGTTCCGATTTGGTCGTTACTATTCAAGATGTTGTGAGTGTATGATTTGATCCTATTAAAAACAGTTCGAATAAAAGTCAAAACAATGAAAAAAGCATGGATTCTTTTTACTGTAATGATTTTGTTTTCAGGTTGTGTAAACGAAAATGTGAAAACTGCCGGAGAAGCGGAAAGCCTATCAAATAACGAGGAAGTAATAATTCCGTTGACAGTTCTTCGGGATAAAATAAAAGGAGGATGGGCTGGTCAGGTAATTGGATGTACATATGGCGGACCAACCGAATTTCGGTGGAACGGTACAATGATTGGGGATGATGTTCCTATTGAGTGGGATGCTAATAAAATGAAATGGTGGTATGAAAATAGTCCCGGGTTGTACGACGATATTTATATGGATCTTACGTTTGTGGATGTTTATGAAGAACATGGCATGGATGCTCCGGATTCTCTTCATGCTCTGGCATTTGCCAATGCCGAATATCCACTGTGGCACGCCAATCAGGCTGCCAGATATAATATTCTGAACGGAATCATGCCGCCGGAATCGGGCAATTGGAAAAATAATCCACACGCGAATGACATCGATTTTCAGATTGAATCCGATTTTGCCGGATTAATGTCGCCCGGAATGACAAATTCTGCTGTTCGTATTTGTGATAGAATAGGGCATATTATGAACGATGGCGAAGGTGTGTATGGTGGGATATTTGTGGCTTCAATGTATTCGCTTTCGTTTGTTTACGATGATATTCCTTTTATTATAAAAGAGGCACTGAATGTTGTGCCCCAGGAAAGCGACTTTCATAAATGTGTACAGGACGTGATTGATTCTTTCGATAGAGACCCAATCGATTGGAAAAACGCATGGTTTAACGTTCAAAAAAAGTGGACCTATGACAAGTGGTGCCCTGATGGGGTTTTTAATGCCTTCGACATCGATGCTAAAATAAATGCGGCCTACATTGTTATTGGCTTGCTGTACGGAAACGGTGATTTTGGTAAAACCATCGATATTGCCACACGGTGTGGTTTTGATTCTGATTGTAACCCATCAAGTGCCGGGGGAGTTTTAGGCGCCATTCTTGGTTACGATAAAATTCCTGATTTCTGGAAACAAGGGATTGACAAGGTGGAAGACATGAATTTTCAATACACAAAGATGTCGCTTAACAAAGTGTATGAAATTGGAACAAAACATGCGCTTGAAATGGTAACAAGGAATGGTGGAGAAGTAAAAGATGGGAAAGCTTTTATTCGTTATCAGGCTCCGGAAACAGCGCCACTCGAAATTGGTTTTAATCAGGCACACCCTATTCAAAAGGCTGGAATAAATCAGTCGCTTTTCAAAGATAACGATGAGGTTTCTTTTTCTATGAACGGTTGTGGTTTTGTTATTAGGGGAGCAGCAGCAAAGGAAGAAGGAGTTCCGGATGCAACATTAACTGCAGAAGTTTATGTTGATGGAAAGTTAGATCAAACGGTTCGTATGCCTACATCTCATCTAACGCGTAAACTGGAAGTCGCGTGGAATTATTCTCTGCCAGAAGGCAATCATAAGGTAATGTTGAAAAAGGTTAACATTCCTGAGGGCTACAGTTTGCAAATTGGCGAGGCAATAATATATTCTGAAAAATCTGATAATAAGTAATCCTTTAAAAGTTTGTAATACATGACTTTACAGAGTGTAGTTGGGGTAAGATGTGGTGGAATTGTTAGAGATAGAATAAAAATAAATAAAATTTGAACAGACTGAAATAGAGTTTAACCATGGGAAGAATACTTATAGTTGGAAGTAGTAATACTGATATGGTAGTTAAAACCAGTAAATTTCCTGCACCCGGAGAAACGATTATTGGGGGTGAATTTTTGATGAATCCCGGAGGAAAAGGCGCAAACCAGGCGGTTGCCGCAAAACGGCTCGGAGGCGATGTTACTTTTATCGGAAAACGGGGTACGGACATATTCGGGAAACAAGCTGTTGAAATTCTGGAGCAGGAAGGGATTAACACAGATTATATTATTTCAGACACCCAAAATCCTAGTGGCGTTGCATTAATAACTGTAGATGCAAAAGGGGAAAATGTGATTGTTGTGGCCCCCGGCGCAAATGCAAATCTTTTCCCGGCCGACTTAACCGCGATTGATCGATTATTACAAGATTCGGATATCATTTTACTGCAACTTGAAATTCCTTTGGAAACCGTAATTTATGTTGCCGGACTTTCTGTCGGGAAACAAAAAAGAGTAATTCTTAACCCCGCGCCTGCACAGACTTTACCTGATTCTCTGCTAAAAGATTTGTTTATGATAACTCCCAATGAGAGAGAGGCAGAACAGTTAACTGGGGTAAAAGTTATTGATACGGATTCTGCAAAGCGGGCGGCTTTATTATTGAAAGAAAAAGGGGTTCAAAATATTATCATTACGATGGGGGCAGCCGGAGCTTTTGTTTTGAGTAATGAATATGAAGGAATAGTTGAAACCCCTAAAGTAAAAGCAGTTGATACCACAGCAGCCGGAGATACATTTAACGGTGCACTTGCCGTGTTTTTATCGGAAGGAAAAAGTATGCTCGAATCGGTGGAACTCGCATCAAAAGCAGCTTCTATTTCGGTAACGCGAAGTGGTGCACAAGCATCTGTTCCTTTAAGGGGAGAAGTAATATAATGAATGCGAATCGGACTTAACTTTAATTAAATAATATGAAACAGAAGGTATATTTTCTAGCTTTATTTTTTTGTCTTTCGGCGGCTTTGCAGGCGTCAGAGCCTGTTAAAATTATTTTTGATACTGATATGGGGCCCGACTATGATGATGTGGGGGCGATAACAGTATTGCACGCTCTGGCAGACAATAAAGAATGCGAAATTCTGGCTTGTTTAGCCAGCGATGGGTATCCAACCATAGCTCCAACCATTGAAGTTTTTAACCGCTATTTTGGGCGACCTGGCATCCCAATTGGAGTAGCCGGCGAAGGAGCTCCTGATTTTTCAAGTTCAAATCATTGGAATGATTCTATTGTTGCCAAATTTTTGCCTGCGTCCAAAACAAACAGCGATTATCCTTCGGCAGTTGAAGTGTATCGGAAAACACTCGCGTCGCAACCTGATAATAGTGTGGTTATCGTTACTGTAGGATTTCTAAGCAACCTGGCTGATTTGCTAAAATCCAAAGGGGACAAATTTTCAAATCTTTCAGGGAAAGAGCTGGTAAAAAAGAAGGTGAAAAAATGGGTAGCTATGGCCGGAGGTTTTCCCGAAGGAAATGAGTTTAATGTGCAAAAACACGCTGAAGCTTCGGTTTATACTCTGCAAAACTGGCCTACTCCTGTTCTTTTTAGCGGTTTCGAAATAGGAAGATCAATATTTACCGGGGGGAAGGTGGCAAATCAGGGAGATAAACTGAGCCCGGTTACATGGGCATACAAATATAACCTGGAAACCTACGAAGGTAAAAAAGTAGAAAACCGGCAGTCATGGGATCATACAGCTGTTCTTTGTGCTGTACGAAATCCTGAAAAATATTTTTATGTAAACGGCCCTGGAGAATTTGTTGTTTTTGAAGATGGAAGTAATAAATGGAACCCTGATGGGGAAAAAGAACATTATTTTATTTCGCATAAATATCCATATCAACATATCGCCGACATTTTGGATGAATTAATGATGCATCAACCTAAAAACTAATAACCATGTATGTAGTTTCCAACTATTCCTTTGCAATATTTCTTTGCTTTATTACCATGTTGTGCTGGGGCTCCTGGGGCAACACACAAAAACTTGCCGGGAAAACCTGGCGTTACGAGTTATTTTACTGGGACTACGTAATTGGAGTCCTTTTCCTTTCACTGATCTTTGCTTTTACTTTAGGAAGTTCAGGTGAAAATGGCCGTAGTTTTACTGTTGATCTTCAACAAGCCGATTGGAGCAACATCGGGAGCGCATTTTTAGGCGGTGTTATTTTTAATGCGGCGAATATTTTACTTTCTACGGCTATTGCACTTACAGGTATGTCGGTAGCATTTCCGTTAGGAATCGGGTTGGCGCTTGTGTTGGGTGTAATAATAAATTATTTAGGTTCCCAAAAAGGCGATCCGCTTTTTCTTTTTCTGGGTGTCGGGTTAATAACTATTGCCATTATTCTGAATGCCGTTGCGTTCAAAAAAGCATCCTCCGGAAATCAGAAAGTTACTGCAAAGGGAATTCTTGTATCCATTCTTGCCGGCGTATTAATGTCTTTCTTTTATCGTTTTGTCGCAGCTTCTATGGATTTGGATAATTTCATTTCTCCTGCTGCCGGAAAGATGACACCTTACACTGCAACCGTTATTTTTTCCATTGGTGTATTTGCCAGTAACTTTTTGTTTAATACCATTTTAATGAAAAGACCTTTAAGCGGAACACCGGTGAGTTACAAGGCTTATTTTAAAGGAAAGTTTTCTATTCACAGCGTTGGTATTTTGGGCGGAATTATTTGGGGTATAGGAAACTCGCTCAACCTGATTGCCGCCGGAAAAGCAGGCGCAGCAATTTCTTACGGGCTTGGACAGGGCGCTACTTTAGTAGCCGCGTTGTGGGGCGTTTTTATCTGGAAAGAATTCAAAAATTCACCCAAAGGAACCAATGGCATGCTGGGTTTAATGTTTTTGCTTTTTATTGCCGGGATTGTTTCCATTATTTATGCAGGACAATAATAATTGAACAATATTTTCTTTTAAAGAAAAGGTGGTTTTTAGCTAAATTGGTCGGGCAATAGTCCGGCCTTTTTTATTCTAAATCCTCTTCTGTTTTTTTAAATGCACTAACTGTGTTTATATTTTCACATTTTAATATGTATTTTTAGAAATTAAAGCGTCTTAACTGAAACAGTTATTAAACCTGATAAATTCAAACAATGAAGTCTTTCTTAGTTATTGGTCTTTTTTTAATTGCATTATTTATTTCCTGTAATAATCAACCTAAAAATGATACAGGGCAAAAAGAAACAGAAGTTTCAAAACCCAACATCATTTATATATTGGCCGACGATTTGGGCTATGGCGATTTGAGCTGTTACGGACAAACCCATTTCCAAACCCCAAACCTCGATAAAATGGCCAGTGAGGGGATGCTGTTTACCCAACATTACGCCGGGACAACCGTTTGCGCCCCGTCTCGCTCATCGTTAATGACCGGCCAAACTACCGGGCACACGCCAATCCGCGGGAACAAAGAGTGGAAACCCGAAGGACAGTGGCCTATTCCCGATTCAACATTTACCATTGCCGAAATGCTAAAAAAAGCAGGGTATGTAACCGGTGGTTTTGGGAAATGGGGACTGGGGTACCCGGGTTCCGAAGGCGATGCCAACATGCAGGGCTTCGACGAGTTTTACGGATACAACTGCCAGCGGATGGCGCACAATTATTATCCTTCGCATTTATGGGATAACCAGGAAAAAGTAATGCTCACACAAAATACAGGGGCTGAATTGAAGGAATACGCAGCGGATTCCATCCACGAACATGCACTGCGCTTTATTGAAACAAATAAAGACAGGCCTTTCTTCCTGTATTACCCATCAACTATCCCACATGCCGAATTATTGCTGCCCGAAAAATACATGAGAAAGTATGAGGGCAAATTACTTCCTGAAAAAGAATTTAAAGGCTCTGAACCAGAGAGTGAAGATTTTAGGAATGGCGGCTACGGGACACAATTGCAGAGCCATGCCGCTTTTGCCGCAATGGTTTCCCACCTCGACGAACAGGTGGGTGAAGTGTTTGCCAGATTAAAGGAACTTGGGTTAGATAAAAATACAATTGTAATGTTTAGTTCGGATAACGGACCTCATATGGAAGGGGGCGCCGACCCGGATTATTTTGATAGTAATGGTCCATTACAAGGGTACAAACGCGATTTATACGAAGGCGGGATTCGGGAACCAATGATTGCCTGGTGGCCGGGAAAAATTGAGGCAGGGACAAAAACGGATCATATTTCGGCATTTTGGGATGTAATGCCAACTGTTGCCGAATTGGCTGGTATTAAAGCTCCGGAAAATATCGACGGAATTTCATTTCTGCCCACACTTTTGAATAAAGGGCAACAGAAAGAACACGATTATTTGTACTGGGAGTTCCATGAAAAAGGAGGACGGAAGGCGCTTCGAAAAGGGGATTGGAAACTGGTTCAGTATAATGTGCTCAACCCGGAAAAAACAACAACGGAGTTATACAACCTTGCAAATGATATTGGCGAGAAAAATAACGTAGCAACCGAACATCCTGAAATTGTAAAAGAGATGTTGGAACTGATGAAATCGGCGCGTACCGAGTCGGAAGTGTTTACATTTCAATCGCCAACAATTATTAAATAGCATTCGCTGGTTGTGAACGAACCTGCCCTGTTTTTCTAAAATTTAAAATCCATGAAGAAAGAATATCGACTGTTTTCGTACTTTAAAGTATCAAGAGGAAACTTGTGTTTTGTTCTTGCTTTTGCTTTTTTTATGAGTGGATGTCAAGCCCCCAAAACAGAGAAACAAAAGCTAAACTTTTTGTTTATTCTGGCTGATGATTATGGTTATCACGATGTAAGTATTTTGGGAAGTAAGTTTTATGAAACACCAAATATCGACCGTATTGGCAGAGAAGGGATGATTTTTACGGATGGTTATGCCACCTGTCAGGTCTGTAGTCCCTCACGGGCAAGTATTATGTCAGGGAAATTTCCTGCCCGCCATGGAATTACAGATTGGATTGGAGCGCCGTCAGGTGAAGAATGGAGAAATGCGGGTCGTTTTAATCAACTTCTCCCTCCGGAATATGAACACAACCTTTCGTTGGACTATACCACCTTGCCCGAAGCAATGAAAGAAGCCGGATATAAAACATTTTTTGCAGGGAAATGGCATCTCGGAAGTAAAGGTTCGTGGCCGGAAGATCATGGTTTTGATATTAATAAAAGAGGATGGGATGTGGGGAGTCCTAAAGGCGGTTATTTTTCGCCCTGGGAAAACCCTAATCTTCCGAGTGGCCCAGATGGCGAAAATCTTTCCATGCGACTGGCAAAGGAAACCGTTCAGTTTTTAAAAGAAAATAAAGACACTGCATTTTTTGCTTACCTGGCATTTTACGCTGTTCACGGGCCTATTCAAACCACACAGGAGAAATGGGAAAGATACCGGCAAAAAGCAGAAGAACTCGGTATAGAAGAAACGGGTTATAAAATGGGGCACTTTTTACCTATACGGCAGGTGCAGGATAACCCTGTTTATGCGGGCTTGGTAGAGGCTATGGATGATGCTGTTGGCGAAGTTTTGAAAGCATTGGATGAATTGGGGCTGGCTGAAAACACTGTGGTTATTTTTACATCCGATAATGGGGGTGTGGCTGCCGGCGATTCTTATTCAACATCAAATTTACCGCTTCGTGCAGGCAAGGGGTACCAGTTTGAAGGCGGCATTCGGGAGCCCTATTTTATCAAAGTTCCGGGAATGGGAAACGGGCAAAAAAACTATACTCCGGTTACAGGTACAGATTTTTACCCAACTATCCTTGATTTAGCTGGTGCACAGTTAAAGCCGGAGGAACACAATGATGGTGTAAGTCTCGTTCCGTTGTTAAAAGGTGAAATAATTCCGGAAAGACCGCTTATCTGGCATTATCCGCATTACGGAAACCAGGGAGGAGAACCTTCGTCTGTTATCCGGTTGGGCGAATGGAAACTTATTCATTATTACGAAGATGGACATGAAGAACTGTATAACCTTAAAAATGACAGGGAGGAGGCTAACGATGTAGTTGCCGAAAATCCTGAAAAAGTGAAAGAGTTAAATGAGAAGTTGTTTTCTTACTTGAATGAAGTTGGCGCAAAATATCCGGAAAAAGATCCGGAATATGATCCACAAAAGGAAAAGGAATACCTCCAAAAAGTAGTAAATGAGCGTTGGCCTCAGCTTGAAAAGCAAAGAATGGAATTCCTTTCAAAAGACTATGATCCCGGAAACAACTGGTGGGGAAGCATGATTACTAAAGACTAAAACAAATAACTAAACCAGATACAATGAAAAGCAGTATTATTTTTATTTTCTTTCTTTTTGGATTGGGTGCTTCTGCCCAAACATCTCAAATAGTTTATTTATCAGGAACCGATGCAGCCAACACTGTGGATTGGAATTTCTTTTGTACCGATGGCAGAAATAGTGGTGAGTGGACAAAAATTCCGGTTCCCTCCAATTGGGAGTTGCAGGGCTTTGGAACATACAATTATGGTCACGACTGGCGGAATGAACAAATAAAGCTGGGGAAAGAACACGGTTTGTACAAGCATGAGTTTGCTGTTCCTGCAGATTGGAAAGGTAAAACTGTAAATATTGTTTTTGATGGTTCTATGACTGATACCCAGGTTAAAATCAATGGAAAGCTGGCCGGGGCAATTCATCAGGGCGCGTTCTACCGGTTTAAATATGATATTTCAAAATTGCTGAACTATGGAAAAACCAACCTGCTTGAAGTAGATGTTGCCAAGCACTCCTCAAATGAATCTGTGAATAAAGCTGAGCGCGAAGCTGACTTCTGGATATTTGGAGGAATTTTTCGCCCGGTTTTTCTGGAAATTTTGCCGGAAGTTCATATGAGTCGCACCGCCATTAACGCAAAAGGCGATGGTTCATTCCATATTTTAGTTGAAACAAATAACGCGAAATCGGCCTATTCAGTGGAGGTTAATTTGTTTGATTTGGAAGGAAATGAGATGGGGGAAACGGTTGCTGCAGAAATTGAAAAAGGGGTTTCTTCAAAAATGATTTCGGGGAGTTTTCAAAATGTGAAATCCTGGAATCCTGAATGGCCAAATTTGTACGATATAAAAATTACCCTAAAAAAGGGGAACAATGTTCTGCATGAAGTTATAGAACGAATTGGTTTCAGAACAGTAGAACTACGTAAACACGACGGATTTTATGTGAATGGTGAAAAAGTGGTTTTCAAAGGAGTAGATCGTCACTCTTTCTGGCCCGAAACCGGGCGTGCGCTTAGCGAAGAAAACCATCTGCAAGACATTCAGTTAATAAAGGAAATGAATATGAATGCTGTTCGTTGTTCTCATTATGTTCCCGACAAACGGTTTTTGGAGTTGTGCGACTCTCTGGGGCTCTTTGTTTTGGATGAAGTAACGGGCTGGCAGGATGGTTATGATACGATTATAGGGCCAAAACTGATTAAAGAAACGGTTCTGAAAGATGAAAACCATCCGAGTGTTGTGGTTTGGGATCACGGAAATGAAGGAGGCTGGGATTTTGCCAACGAAAAATGGCTGAATTATTGGGATATTCAAGATCGGCCGGTACTTTGCCCGTGGCTGCTTCACAATGGTGTGGATACACATCATTATCCCCAGTTTGATTATGCAATCGGGCGTTTTGTTTTTGGTAACGATCCGTTTATGCCTACCGAGTTTTTACATGGGTTATACGATGGTGGCCATGGTGCAGGGCTGGAAGAGTTTTGGCGTAGTTATCAATCGTCTCCGTTGCTTGCCGGGGCTTTTCTCTGGGTATTTAGTGATGAAGCTGTGCTACGGACAGACAAGCCCGGGAAAGTGTATGATTCAGACGGAAATCATGCCCCGGATGGAATTCTCGGACCATACCGGGAAAAAGAGGGTAGTTTTTATACCATTAAAGAAGTCTGGTCACCTGTTCAGGTTCAGCCGGTGTCGGTTAACAGAAAATGGAACGGAAGACTTTTTCTGAAAAATGAATTTATTTACACGAATTTAAATGACTGTGCTTTTAATTGGAAAGCCATTAAAATCGAAGTCGGAAGTACAAATGAGACAATAGTTGGCTCTGGCATTGTAAACTCACCCGATGCGCTTCCCGGCGAAATTGCCATGGTTCAGTTGAAATGTTCAGAAGCGTTACAACAGGCCGATATTCTTGAGTTTACTGCACTCGATCATCAGGGATATGAATTATACACCTGGAGCTGGCCGGTAGTTCAGCCGGAAGAAATAGCAAACAAATATATTGCAAATTCAGAAGTTGGGAATTCGGAAATTCGTGTTCAGGAAAACGGGAATGATATTGTTGCATTGGTTTCGGGAATTGAAATTACTTTTAATCAAAAAGATGGGAAATTACTTTCTGTAAAAAACAGGAAAGGGAATATTTCTCTCACCGGTGGCCCTTCTGCCGTGGGCGTTGAATCGGAAGTTACCGGTACAAATTGGGAAATAGATGAGAATGGGAATTTTATATTTGAGATTACTTCAAATGGTTATCCTGAGAAAATAACGTGGAAGTTGGAAGAAAGCGGACTGCTGGGATTAGATGCAAGTCCATTAAGGTGGGCGAAAGATATCGATTTTGTAGGCATTTCTTTTGATTATCCTGAAAAGAATTGTAAAGCAGTGAGATGGATGGGCCGCGGCCCTTACCGGGTTTGGAAAAACAGGTTGAAAGGAAGTAACATTGGTGTTTGGGAAAAAGAATATAACAATACCATTACAGGAGAGAGTTTTAACGATTTGGTCTATCCTGAGTTTAAAGGGTATCATGGAAATTTGTTTTGGGCTATGCTGGAAACTACTGAATCAGATTTTACGGTGATTTCAGAGACTCCAAATTTATATTTCCGGCTATTTACCCCGGCAAAACCTCAGCATGTGGCAG
Source organism: uncultured Draconibacterium sp. (assembly GCA_963677235.2). Lineage (GTDB taxonomy): Bacteria > Bacteroidota > Bacteroidia > Bacteroidales > Prolixibacteraceae > Draconibacterium. The sequence goes on from CAXXPP010000003.1 coordinate 1,288,959, forward strand.
GAGGAACTTACCCTCCATTTCCTGAAGGTGATATTTCGTTTTTATATGATATTCCGGCAATTGGAACTAAGTTTAAGCAAGCCGATGAATTGGGGCCTAAAAGCCAGAAGGGAGATTATGGGGAACGTCCTGGCGATGATTTTTACCCGATTAAATTATGGTTTGATTTTCGGTAATTTTTAATCCGGCGAAGAATCAGAATTCCAAAATTATACCGATGGTTGGAAGTACTGTTCCACTTGTATTTGGATAAGTTTCCAACTGATAGCGGGTGCCGTTATCGGTAAGAATGAAATTACCATTTGCATCCTCCGTGCGTATAACAAAGTCTTGTTGTTCAGCTTTGTAGTTATATAAGTTCTGGATGTCAAGGTAAAATTTAGCTGTTATTTTATTCAGGTAAAACGATTTGTCAATACGTATATCCAACTGGTGAAAGGCAGAAAAACGTTTTGTATTTAGTTTGGAATAATCAAGGTAAGGGCTGCCTTTTAGATTCCAGGCCTCAATCAGCGAACTTTTCTCAAGATTGTAGGGAGTGTAGGGTAACCCGCCTGCAAACCGCCAACGCGCACCCACACGCCAATTCTTCTTAAGATCTTTTGTTGATGTTATATTTAACAGGTGTTTCGAATCCCAACTCGAAGGAATGGTTTTCCCCTTGGCATCCTGAAATTCACTTCGAACCAATGTGTACGAAAGGTTGAAATTAAACCCTTGGCTCGAATTTATCCGGGCCTGGAGTTCAGCACCGTAGGCACGACCTTCCGATGTTGAAGTAACCTCTTCATCGCCAATAACCCCATAGTCTGCACCTTTGTTTGCCAAGCTAATCTGGTCTTTTACCGAAAAAGGATAATTTGAATAACCTTTCCAAAATCCTTCCACTGAGAGTTGAATGATGGTTTTGGGCCGGAATTCCACGCCGGCAATTAAATGATCGACTGATATATATTTCAGGTTGTTTTCTTTGTTTACAAAAATGTCGTTTTCTTTAAATCCTAACGTGGTGTAAGAAGGCAACTGGTAATATCTGCCGGTGTTAAAGTTCAGGCTCCATTGATTGGTTAAACTGTACGATACTGAAAATCGTGGCGAAAATTGTTTCAGCAAATTATTCATACTTTTTGAATAGTTGTTCGCATCGGTTCTGAATCCGAGCGAAAGAGAAAGCCGCTCATTGAAAATATTTTTACTGGCTTGTGCAAAAAGGCCATACTTAATAAGTGGCAGAGTGGTACTATAATTTATATTCAAAATCTCATTACCATAAAAACGGTTCTGCTGCGTTTCATTGTTGTAGGTAGTAAAATCAGTGTTCGCACCATAGTTTAATTTGAATGTATTTAGTCGGAGTGTGCTTTCAATTCGAATCTTGTTTTCAATTTCTTCGGAGGAATAATCAAGAATTTTGTTGTTTTCCGAACTGTCGTCATTATCCAGATATTTGAATGAAGTGTTGTTTAAATGACTCCGGCTTATTATCAGCGTTTGGTAACTATTTTTTCTGAAATGTTTGTAAACAGCACCCAAGGTATAACTCCATTGTTCATTTACGGGAATCTGGCTGAGAATATATTTTTGTTGCTCATCCGGATTTTTTATGTCTAAATTCAAATCAAAAACATCAAAAGCACCTAACCCAACAATCGTTAGTTCATTTTTTTTGTCGAAACGGGTACGAATTTTAAACTGTGTATCTGTAAAATTGGGAAGAAACGGAAGTTCGAGTACGCTAAAAAGAAATTGCAGGTACGACCTGCGTGCAGAAAAGATAAAAGTTGTTTTTTCTTTAATTGGTCCCTCCAGGGTTGCACCAATTTCGGAGGCTCCTAATGTTCCCTGAAACTGAAACTCATTGCTGTTTCCGTCCACCTGGTAAAATTCAAAGACACCGCTTAGGGCATTTCCCCGGTTGGCAGGGAAAGCACCGGAGTAATAATTGACCTCGCGTAAAAAATCAGCATTAATAATACCCACCGCACCACCAGATGCACCTTGTGTTGCAAAGTGATTGATAAAGGGAACTTCCACCCCGTCAAGATAGAAGCGGCTTTCAGAAGGCCCGCCACCCCGAATAATTATATCGTTGCGAAATGCCGGAGTGGATTGCACACCTGCAAACGATTGAATAACTTTTGAAATATCACGGTTAGCACCCGGGCTTTTTTCAATTTCACCAATTCCTATGCTGTGCAGGGAAACCGGACTTTCCTCTGTTTTCCTGAAGGGAGATGCAGTTACAGTTACTTCATCGATTTGTTTCTGTTGTTGCTCTAACCGAATCTCAATAAAATTTGTATTTGCAGTGCTTACTTCAATTTCTGAAGAAATAGCTTTTTGGTAACCAACAAACGATGCTTCTATCCGGATAAAACCTGGAGCCAATCCGTCAAGCTGAAAATGACCCTCCAAATCGGTTGTCGTTCCAATATTTGTGCCTGAAACCAACACATTTACAAAAGGCAGTGGCTCGTTGCTAACAGCATCAACAACCCGTCCTTTTATGGAGGCTTCTTTTTCCTCTGCTAACACTGGAGAACTCACAAAAAATGAATACGAGATAATTATCATTAAAAATGACTTCATAAACCAATCATTTTGTTCATGAATTTTTGTAATTAATTAAACAAAGTAGTCCTTAAAAAGTTGAAAATGTTTTTTCTATATTCGTGTTAGAAATATATTGCATCATGAGAATTGTAATTCAAAAAGTTTCCAAAGCTTCTGTTACGGTAGAAAACAGACTTGTTTCATCAATTAAAAAGGGACTGTTGGTATTGGTTGGAATAGAAGATGCTGATACTGATACTGATGTGGATTGGTTGGTAAAGAAGATGCTGAACCTGCGTATTTTTGAAGATGTAAATGGTGTTATGAACCTTTCTGTGCAGGACATTGGTGCTGACGTAATTATTGTGAGCCAGTTTACATTGCATGCAAGTACAAAAAAAGGAAATCGCCCTTCGTATATTCGTGCCTCTAAACCCGACTTCGCGGTTCCGATGTATGAGAAATTTATTCAGAAAACGGAAGAAATGCTCGGTAAAAAAGTTGGAACTGGTATTTTTGGGGCGATGATGGATGTGGAGTTAGTTAATGACGGTCCGGTGACAATTATTATTGATTCAAAGGAAAAGGATTTTTAACATGGAAAAACAAAACATTACAATAACCGATGCCCAAAAAAAAGTTGATGAATGGATTAGGACTATTGGTGTTCGTTATTTTTCGGAGTTGACCAATATGACGATTTTAACAGAAGAAGTTGGTGAATTGGCAAGAATTATGGCACGGAAATATGGTGACCAGTCCTTTAAAAAATCGGATGAGAAATACAACTTGGAAGATGAAATGGCTGATGTGCTTTGGGTGTTAATTTGTCTGGCCAATCAAACTGGGGTTGATTTAAATAAAGCGTTTTTAAAAAATATGGAAAAGAAAACTATCCGTGATAAAGAACGACACCGGAATAATCAAAAACTAAAAGAATAATTTCCTTAGGTTAATTAATTATCAGATAGTTGTATGTGTAATAATAACTTTAATTTTTAAGATGATTTTTGCTTTTTCAGCTTGTACTCCAAAACAGGAAAATCCAGACGAATGGATGGATGATGAGGTGAACGACTGGTTCGAAAAAAGGGAGTGGTTAAACGGTTGGGATGTTCAACCCGATGGGTCGATAAACAAAAGAAGTTTGGCAATTCAGTATTTTAAAAATAAAAAACACTGGGATCAGGCATTTGTATTTTTGAAAACGGTCAACTTGAGAAATTTACCGGCTGGCAGACAAAGTCTTGATGGAGAGAATTTGTATATTAATGTTGATGAGTACCAAACAAAGAACAAGAATGAAACTTGCTACGAGTCTCATAGAAAATATATTGATATTCAGTATATTGTTGAAGGAGAGGAACTAATTGGCTTAACAACTCCTGACAAATTGGAAGTCAAAGAACCATATAGTGAGGAAAGAGACTTTGCATTTTATACCGGCAATGAAGGTGAATATTTGAAAGCTACGCCGAAAAATTTTGTAGTATTTTTCCCTGAAGATGCACATCGCCCAACTATAAAGGTAAATGATAATATTCAGGTGAAAAAAATTGTTGTGAAGCTTAGGATTGAATAAGAAACACTATTTTTTTCGGGTGGTTATATAATTCATGAGTTCAATCAACGATTTTCTGGCCTCATTGTCTTCAAATTCCATTAAACCCTGTATGGCCTTTTCTTTGAATTCTTCCATCTTCTGACTGGCATAATCCAGGCCGCCTTTTTCTTTTACCAGTTCAATAAGTTCTTTAATTACACTCGAATTTTTATTTTTCCGTTTAATAAGGCGGAGGATTCGTTTTCTTTCTGAAGAATCCGCATTGTTAAGAACATATAAAAGGGGTAGTGTAATTTTTTTCTCTTTGATATCATTTCCGGTGGGTTTGCCGATTAAGCCTTTCGACTGGTAATCAAAAATGTCGTCTTTTATCTGGAATGCAATTCCTGCATCCTGGCCAATACGGTACATTTTTTCGTGTATTTCTTCATCGTTTGTTGCCGATGCTGCACCAATAGCCATACTTGTAGCAATTAATGAAGCGGTTTTTTTCCGGATAATTTCAAAATAGGTTTCATCGTCAATATCCAGCTTCCGGCTTTTTTTTACCTGGAGGATTTCACCTTCACTCATATCCTGAACAGCTCGGGAAATAAGGTGAAGGAAATTGTATTTCTTATTCTCAAGTTGAAGGAGCAGGCCTTTTGCTAGTATATAATCTCCAACTAAAACTGCCAGTTTATTTCTCCAAAGCGCTTTTACCGAAAATGTTCCCCGTCGCTCGTATGATTCATCAACCACGTCATCGTGAACAAGTGTGGCAGTATGTAGTAGTTCAACCGAACAAGCTGCCAGCTGCGAAAATTCGTTTGTTTCGCCAACCAGTTTGGCTGAAAGGAATACAAATATGGGACGAAGCTGCTTTCCTTTAGTTCGGTATAAAAAATTAAGAATAGTACCAAGAAGGGGGACATCGCTTTGTAATGATTTTTTGAAATAAGGTTCAAAATCTTTTATTTCCCGTTCAATTGGAAGTTTAATTCTTTCTATTGCTGACATTAAATAAAAATCCCCCTATGTTAAATTAAAAAAACGAACATAGAATAATTTCATTTAATTCCGTCAGATTTTGTCAAAAAAAAGCTTAATTTCTGTAATATTATTCAAAATTATTTCAAATAGAATCATTGGCATAGTATTATTCCTAAATATTTATATATTTGCATTCGTAACGAAATTAACAATGTTAGAAATCAAGGAGTTAGATATCGATAAATTGGAGACTGCCGCGAGTATGCTAAAGGCCATGGCACACCCGATGCGTATTGCAATTCTCAAACATCTTGAAGGAGGGAAACGTTTGACTGTCACCGAGATTCATGAATTATTGGGGATTGAACAATCTACTACTTCTCATCATCTTGGAATTCTAAAAGACAAAGGCGTTTTGTGTTCAAAACGGGAAGGAAAGAATACATTTTATTATTTGAAGTATGATATTTTGAGCCAGATTGTAGATTGTGTACACTCCTGTACATGTGAATAATAAAAACTTACAACATATTAAATGCCGCTGGAAATATTTCTTAACAGCGGCATTTTTTTTGCCACAAACTCAAATAAAATGAAATTGTGGTTTATTTTTTTAAGTGACCTTCATATTTTTTATCCATTTTTTCGACCAGTCTCCAGTTTTGTATAAACTTCGCGGCGCACACGTCCTGCTAGTTGTGAATCGTATTTTTCCATAAACTGTTGCACAGCGGGTTTATCCCTTTTAGAGAGTTCGCGCAATGCCCATGAGAGTGCTTTTATAATCATATCATCGCGGTCGTGAACCACTTTCTCGCAAATCATTAACGTGCGTTTTGTATCGCCGGTTCCGCCACGGGCAACTCTGTTTAAAGAAACAGTTGAAACAACTGCAGTTCTTTTCCACCAACGGTTTTCCGAGTTTAGCCATTTCTGAACATCTTTGTCGCTGATTTGATTATTCCGCCATGTCCAGCCTGAAACCATAATACAAAAAGCATCTGTAGTAGCCCAGTTGTCCATGTTTTTTCCCAGGTATTCCAAGTCGGCCAGATGAAGTTGCTTTAACGCATTTTTGTTTTTCCAGAGTAATTCATAGGCTATCTGATTGGCCTCAAATACCTTTGTATCAACCAGTTTTTTTGTGAAATCGATTAGTTCTTCAGGTGACCACTCTTTAATTTTTTGCCACCATTTTTTTATTAATTCACGCATTGCAGGTGCCCTTACACCTAAATATTTCATTGATGTTGGAAACATCGTTTTGCAGGCTTCTTGTCTGACCGGATCGGCAACTGATTTTAATTCAGAGATTATTGTAGCGGTTTCCATTTGATTTTAGTTTTGTCAAAGTTTCAGACTTTTCAAAATAAATCGCAATAGTTTTTACTTATTTTTACCCGTAATTCAGCATTAGTTTAAAATATTGAATAGATTTTTCTGAGAAACTGAATTAATTTTATGAAAAAAAAAGATTATCTCTTTTTACTTTTAGTTGTAATCGTTGCTTTCTGGCAAATTTCTTTTCTTCAAAAAGGAATGAAGTGGGATTTTGTGGACGCCTTTTTACCCTCCCGCTATTTTTTCTCTGAATCAGTTTTAAATAATCAGTTTCCGCTATGGAACCCGTATTTGCTTTATGGCGTGCCAATTTTTGCCGATTTGGTTTCGGTTTTTAATCCGGAATTTTGGATTGTGGCTAATTTATTTGGCTATTCAAATATTACACTGCAACTTATATTTCTGATGTATGTTTTTATAGCGGGCGTTTCGTTCAATTATTTTTTAAAACAGTTTGAGGTTGGGCAAAAACTAAGGTTGGCGTTTGCTGTAGCTTATATGCTTTCTGGTTTGACTATTGGAAATGCGCAGCACATTGCTTTTGTTTATGCTTATGCAATCGTCCCTTTTGTTCTGGCTTCCTATTTTTCTTTTGTCAATCAATTAAACAGGGTAAATTTTGTTCGCTTATCCATATCATTATTCCTGGTAATTTTTGGTGGTTATCCTGGTTTTACTATCATTCTTGGTTATTTCCTGTTAAGTATTTTTGTTTATACTCTTGTAATAAACTGGTCAGATAAAAGTTACCTGAAAAGGCTGTTTTTTTATCATTTGGGATTAGCAATTACGGTTATTCTTTTTAGTTCGGTTCTGATTGTTGCTTACATTCAGGGTGCTCCTTTCTTCAGTCGGTATAGCGGTTTATCGTTAGGTTTGGCTTTGAAGCATTCGTTTACATTAAAATCGGTTATTTCTTTTATTTTGCCAATGGCAACCGCTGCCGACACACAATATTTTGGTACCGATCCTTCTATGTCGAATGCTTATTTTGGTAGTATCAGCCTGGTTTTATTCCTTTTTGCTTTCACAAAAAAGAGTCATAAAAAAGAGTCGTATTTAATTTTAGGCTTTGGGATATTTGCTCTTCTTGCATCTTTTGGAAATCAATTTTTTTTACGCGAATTTCTTTATCGTTATTTCCCGTTAATGAATATGTTTCAGTACCCTTCCATTTTCAGGGGTTTTGTTATATTCAGTTTTTTAGCATTTTCAGGAATTAATAGTAAAGATTTCGATTTCAATAAAATAGATAAGAAAATTGTAAGTGGCATTTCGGCATTACTGGTCTTATTGATTCTTGTATTGGTTTTATGTGCTTTTCTTCATACGGAACGGAATTATGCTGAAGAGCTTCCGGCAACAGCTCGTTTCAGCAATATTATTTTACAGGGTATAATTCAATGCTTTGTTTTAGCCGCTTTTATCTTGGCACTTTGGAAGGTAAAAGACATCCGCAATTTTTCTTTTGTAATGCTTTTTCTGTTTGCATTTGATGGAATTATTTCAACACAATTGAATATTCGGGCAACTGTAATTAGCGAAATAAATCCGGTAGAGTTTTATCGTTATCTGAAGTCGTCGCCAAAGGGATTTCCTATCCCTGAGTTGAATGCTATTGGAAAGAATTCAGATAAAAATTCGGAAAATGATTTTATATGGATGAATAACAATGTTTTTCCGAAAAAGGTGACATTCGACGGGTTGGTTGCCTTTAAACCTGACGGGTATACATTTCTTTCTGATAATTATCCTGATTTATTGGAAGCTATAAAAAAAGAGCCGGTTGTTTATTTTTCCGGTGATGCAAGGGAAAATTCGCAGATTAATAATTTTAATTCGGAAACAATTTTCCTTTCCAAAGACGATTACTCAAAAGTTCAGATTGAAGATTTAAAATCTGATAAAAACAGTTCTTTGAAGATCAGTAACTTTTCTCCAACCCGGATAGAAGTTCAAACAAACACAGAATCATCCCAATTGCTTGTTTATCAACAAAATTATTTTTCAGGGTGGCGTGTTTTTGTTGATGGAAAGCAGCAGAACTTATTGGAAAGCAATTTTACACATATGGCCGTTCTTGTTCCTGCTGGCGAACATTCCGTGATTTTTGAATTTAAAAATTCATTGATTAAAACTGCTTTTGTTTTTAGTTATCTCATTTTATTTGCACTGGTAGCTCTTTTCATTTATTACACGACAAAAAAATATCCGGAACAGAAAAAAAGGATTTTATTTTTAGTAGTTTTTGCAACGGTAATTTTTATATCCGGTAGTTTACTGAACAGGTATTTCTATCAAAAAAATAAAAGAGGGTTTGCGGAACAAATTGTAGAAAAAACGTGTGAATGGAAGGAAAAATTTGATGATGAGCTTTTTATTGTACTTAGTTCCAAAAACAGGGAATTGGAACATTTAGTTCCGGCCGATACTGTTTTATATGTTGATGAAAATACCAATATCGCTAAGTTTAGTCAATTGCTAATGGATTCTGGAAGCCGTTACTTTGCCTTTGCCTGGCAAGGAGGTATTGTTGATGAAAACATAAAAGAATTGTTGTATTCGTTTTATCCTAAAATTGTTGAGAAACAAATGAAAAAAAATTCGGGATTGTTTTTGATGGAGAGTGATGGAGCTCATTTTAAACCGGAATTTTTTCAGGATTTTGAAGTACCGGGAATTGCCAGTTGGACGGATGATCAAAGCAGAATAAAAGAAGATTCTATCACAGGGAATCATTCCTACATTTTTAGAGCAACGAATGAATGGGGCTCGGCAATTGAGATTTCTACCGATGAAAAACTACAATCGCTTGAACACGTGGTAATAACCGCCGATGTTCTTTTTGAAAAAAGAATGGAGAAAACGCTACTTGTTTTTACAACAGAACGCGCCGGTAAGATAAATTTGTACAAAGTTACAGATGTTTCAGAGTTTGTAAATACGCCGTTACAGTGGGGGAGAGCAGTTCTTGCAGTTGATGTGAAAGAGGAATTACAGATGGAGGATGTAATAAAAATATATTTCTGGAATGTAAATAAAGTTTCTTTTCAAATTGATAACCTGAGGTTAAAATATATTTATACCGATTCGGAATAATTTTAACTAAATCCGCTTAATTTTTTACTTTTACCTCAAAAAATGGAACTTGTATTTGCTACAAATAACCAACATAAATTAGAAGAACTGCAAGCAATTTTGGGCAATCGATTTAAACTTTTAAGCTTAAAAGACATTGGTTGCCATGAAGAAATACCCGAAGAAGAGCCAACATTGGAAGGAAATGCCCGTCAAAAATCGATGTATGTTTTTGAGAGATATAATTATTCCTGTTTTGCTGATGATACCGGCCTTGAAATTGAAGGTTTAGATGGTGAGCCAGGGGTGTATTCTGCACGATATGCAGGGGAAGATAAAAATTCCAACGCTAATATGGATAAAGTGCTTGCCAATATGGCTAAAATAAAAAACCGAAATGCCCGTTTTAGGACTGTAATCTCCTTAATAATTGATGGTGAAGAAAATCAGTTTGAAGGTATTGTTGAAGGGAAAATTTTGAATAAAAAGAGGGGAGATTCCGGTTTTGGTTATGATCCTATTTTTCAACCTAATGGGTTTGAAAAAACATTCGCCGAAATGACATTGGAAGAAAAAAATAAGATTAGCCACAGAGGGCGTGCAGTGGAAAAACTTGTCAGGTATCTTCAATTACAATAACTTATGGCCAAATTATACATGCATAAAATATTTCTGTTTTTAGTTGCCTTGGGTTTTGCTTTGCAGTTGCAGGCACAAAGAACCGCAGGGAGCTGGAAGGATTATCTCTCGTACTCTAATGCAAAAAAAATAGTTATTGGTGGTGATAAAGTGTATTGCCTGACTGAAGGTGGATTAATTTTTTACGACCTTGAGGATAACAGCGTCAATAAACTTTCTGATGTTGCAGAGCTTTCCGATTTTGGAATTAGTACCATTTCTTACAGCAGCCAAAGCGATATTTTGATAATCGTTTACAATAATTGTAATATCGATTTATTTAATGGTTCAACAGTTATGAATCTTTCGGATATTAAACGAAAGCAAATAACCGGTGAAAAAAAGGTAAATAATATTTCTTATTTCGGAAATGAAACTTATCTGGCATGTAGTTTCGGAATAGTAGTTTTAAATCTTGAGCGCCGGGAGGTGAAGGATACTTATATTATTGGAGAAGGAGGAACTCACACGAATATAAATGATGTTGAATTTTTAAATGATTCGATTTATGCTGCTACAGATCAAGGGATTCTGGCTGCATATAAAGAAGATAATTTGCTAGACTACAATAGCTGGTCGTATCTCGAAAATATACCGCATTCAAACGGAAAATTTAATTTTCTTGAAATGCGTGACGGTAAGCTTATTGCAAATTACACCCCGGAGGAATGGTATGCAGATGAAATGTATGCATTCAACGGAACCAGCTGGTCGCCATATTTATCAGAAATAAAATATGTTTTTGATATTCAGGATAACGGACAGTATATGTTGATTACAAGCAGAAACAATGTTTATGTGGTAGACAATAATGATTATATTGTTAAAAACATAGGTTATTATCAGTTGGGCGATGAGCGAATCTCTCCAATACAAGCCAGGAGCGCCTCAATTTCTGCAGATGGAATAGTTTGGATTGCAGACGCAGAAAATTCATTGATAAAAGTGTCGGGGGAAAATTATGAAACGGTTCAGCTTAACGGGCCAATGGATAACAATGTTTTTTCGCTTCTTCATTCGGGCACAAATTTATGGATAACACCAGGAACACAAGCAGGCAATAGTTACTGGGCGCCACGGTTTCAGAAATTTGGGAACGAACAATGGAAGTATTTTTCAAAATTAAACCACCCGGAGCTAGATGGATTTTTTAACATCATCTCCGTTGCAGTTGATCCTTCAGATGAAAATCATGTTTTTATTGGGAGTTGGGGAGGTGGACTTTTGGAGTACCGAAATGATGAATTTGTAGAACGTTATACAAACCACAACAGCCCATTGGAAAGTGCTACACCACAAAATCCGGATGAGCCTTATGTTAGAGTTGAAGGTATGGATTTTGATTCGGAAGGAAATTTATGGGTATCCAATTCGGAAGTAACTCATAATCTTCATAAACTTTCATCAGCCGGAGAATGGGCGTCCTTTGAATTACCGGATGTGGCTGGGAAATATAATATTGGGCAGATAATTGTGACCCAAAATGATGACAAATGGATTGTAGTTGATCGGAATGATGTTTATGTGGTAAATAAGGATGGTTCAGAGAAAAGATATCTGCCGGTTACAGCATACTTTAACAATGGCGATTACGAAGAATTTAACCGGATGAATGATGTGTATTCCATTGCTGAAGACAATGAAGGTGATATATGGGTGGGGACAACCAAAGGAGTTGCAGTTTTTTCTAGTCCTTCCAGGATTTGGGATTCGGAAACATATTATGCAAGTCAGCCCAGTTTAGATTTAAATAATGGGTTGTTCAACCCACTTCTGGCAACGGAAACTGTTACCGCAATTGCGGTTGACGGAGCAAACCGTAAATGGCTGGGCACGGCGGGTGCTGGTGTTTATCTGGTTTCAGAAACCGGCGAAGAGGAAATATTGCACTTTACGAAAGATGACAGTCCGTTGCTTTCGAACAACATTACAGACATTGCTATCGATTCAAAAACCGGAGAAGTATTTTTGGGTACCGACGAAGGTTTAATATCATATCAGGGTGATGCAACAGGTGGAAACGATGTGTACAAAAATGTGTATGTTTATCCGAATCCGGTGCGCGAAACTTACGACGGACAAATAACCGTTACCGGGTTAATTGCAAAAACCGATGTTAAAATAACCGATATCAGCGGAAATCTGGTTTACCAAACACAGTCGTTGGGAGGGCAGGCTGTTTGGGATGGGAAGAATTTAAACGGGCATCGGGTGAAGACTGGTATTTACCTGGTTTTTTGCAATGATGAAACCGGGGAACAGACACACATTACAAAGCTTTTATTTATTAATTAAACAAAAATGCTGGCCTCTACTGAAGGTATCGTTTTACGGTTGATAAAATATGGGGAAAACAGCGTAATTGCTACCATTTTTACACGTGAGTTTGGTCGCCAGAGTTTTATCATTAATTCGGTCAGAAACAAAAAATCGAAGAATAAAACAGCTTTTTTACAACCCCTGTTTTTGGTTGATTTGGTTACTTATCAGAAACAAACCCGCGAGATTCAACGGACAAAAGAGATAAAAAATACACCGGTTTATCAGAATATTCCTTTTGATGTTGTAAAATCGACACAAACTATTTTTTTGGCCGAAATGCTGTATAAAACTATAAATGAAGAGGAAAGTTATCCTGAAATGTTTGACTTTATAAAAAGTGCACTGTTGTTTTTCGATTTTATGGAAAAGAGCCTGGCAAACTTTCATATTTATTTTTTATTTCGTTTAACAGAATACCTTGGTTTCTTCCCCGATACTGAAAAAAAAGGGTTTGAAAACTGGTTCGATTTAAAAAAAGGGGCAGTTGTTCCTTTTGAACCCTCTCATCCGTTATTTATGCATAAAGAGGCTACTCAATATTTTTGTACACTAACGTCATTAAAATTTTCAGAGATTTCAGAATTGAAAATACCTCATAGAGTTCGGGAAATTATTTTGGATAAATTAATTGAATATTACCAGTTGCATTTTGATAACCTGGGCGAAATAAAATCATTAAAGGTTTTACATGAGGTTTTTGAGTAAGTTTAAGTTAGCCTCTGAAAACAACTGCTTCATAAGTGAATAATTCGGCTGTTTTCCACCCTTCCCAACCAATTCCTGCTTTATCGCGTGAACAGTATCCCAGAAATTTATTCAAATCCCAATCTACTTTTGCCGCAACTTGTGGTAAAAAGGTTCCGGTATTTAATCCTTTTTTTATGTAAATGCCATGCTTTCCCATTTCAATTTCATCGATCGATTTTATTTTTTTTAACGGAGTCAAAACGGATATTTCCAGTTGCATTTTGTGGAGTTCGTCTTTACAAAGTCCTTTGAAGCGGTGGTCACAGGCCGCTGAAACAGCACCTGTTTGCACTACTTCGTTTAATGTTTTTTTCCCGGCAAAATTTCCGATACAACCTCTCAATTCATTATCTACATAAATACTTACAAATCCACCCGCAATTTCGTTTATAATTCCATTTGAAATTGGTGGAATTATTTTTGCCTTTTCCCCAGTTTTAATAAAACTGATGACTGCTGAACGTGCTTTCTCGAGAAGTTCCAGTTTTTCTTCTTCCGAGATATAGAGTTGATTGTTTTTTATATACGTGGCAATTGCCCAGTAGCCAACCACCTGGTTTTTATTTCCGTATATTTCGGTATCTCCTGAATTTTTGTATTCAATTTTTTCGAAAGTAAAGTTCCTGTTTTCAGTTAAATACAGCAGTGTTAAAATGGAAGTCCAGCTGCAAAGCGAAGTGGCGAGATTGCTTATATTTCTGGTTTTATGTTCTTCCAGTACCTGCAATAAATTTTCAGGATGGTTATTGCAAATGGCCTGTGCAGTTAAAAAATCAGTTTTGTTCGCATCAGTATATTCCGGATAGTGTGAAAAATCGGTACTGAAAACAAATAAATTTTCCGCTGTAAACCAAGGCCTTAAAACGTGGGCTATTTGTTTGCAATCTTCAGGATTGTTTGCTCCAATAATAATTGGAATAAGGATGAATTCGTTTCCTAATTTATATTGGAGAAATGGCAACTGAACTTCAATGCTGTGTTCCAACTCATGGGCTTCGGCTTTTTCAATAAAAATTTCTGATGAATTAATCAGTTGATTTGCAAGGGCTACATCCACTTTTATTTCTCCCAGCGGAGTTTTATAATTTCCTTGATTAAAAACAGCACCTCCTTTAAAATGATAATGGTGACTGGTGGCAATTACAAAAACTCTTTTGTATGAACTGTTTTTGGGAATTTGGTTAAAAGCTGACGCAGCAACTTTACCACTAAAAATGTATCCGGCGTGTGGAGAGATTAGCGCTTGCAGTTGGTAAGGAATATCTTTTTGCTTTTTTGCGGTGCTGAATAAATGTTCGAGCTCGGAATAAAGTTCTTGTTTTGATTCAGGATAGAATTTGCCTGCAACAGCGGTTTCCCTATTTTGGTATTTTTGTTGGCCGTTTTTCATACCACCAAATTACAAAAAATGGCTCAAAATTGATTGATCTACCGGGGCTTTGGCAATGTAAACCAAACGGTTGTTCCATTATTTATCTCGCTGTCGATTCCGATTTCTCCTCCGTTGTATTCCACAAATTCTTTACAAAGCGCCAGCCCCAGGCCATTTCCCTGTTCGTTTTCGGTTCCTAAAGTCGTTACTTTTGTATCAATTTTAAATAAACTTTCGATTTTGTTATTATCAATACCCACACCGGTGTCTGATACTTTAATTTTTATAAAGTTTTCTACTTCACAGGAACCAATTTTTATGCTTCCATTTTTAGGTGTAAATTTTATTGCATTTGAAACCAGATTTCGAATAACCAGTAAAACCATGTTTTTATCTGCAAAAACTTCATCATCCATATTTACCTCTGAATCCAGTTCTACATTTTTGTTCGAAGCTATTTCTTTTAATGAGCGAACGATGCTCGAAGATAAATCCTGAACCTTCAGATTCTCGGGTTCATAATTGAGGCGACCGGTTTGCGACCGCGCCCATTCCAACAAGTTTTCGAGGAGGTCTAATGTGTTTTTCGAAGTTTTCCCAATATCTACCAGGAGTTCATTTAATTCATCTTCTGAGAGATATTCCTTGTTTTCCTGGATGAGTTGAACGAAACTCAGTATAATTCCGAAAGAACCACGCAAATCGTGAGAAATGATAGAGAAGAATTTGTTTTTGGTAGCGATCTCCTCTTGTAGTGATTCTTTTGTTGACTTTAATGAGAGATGCGTTTTCACCCTTGCAATAAGTTCGCTTCCGATAAATGGTTTTGTTATATAATCAACGGCGCCCAGTTCAAAACCTGTAATTATATCTTCAGTTTCTGATTTCGCTGTGATAAAAATAACCGGAATATCTTTTGTTGGTTCATTTTGCTTAAGTCTTCGGCATACTTCATGTCCATCCATTACCGGCATCATCACATCAAGTAAAATTAAATCCGGCTTAATTTTGGCCACTGTATCCAATGCTTGCTGCCCATTCATCGCAACGGCGAGCTCAAAATCAAATTTATTCAATAAAGCGCCTAATACCTGAATATTCTTTGGAACGTCGTCTACAATCAGAATTACAGGTTTTTTCCTTCCTTTTATATTTGTTTTTTCCATTTTTAATTCTCTCCCTTGTGCATTAGTTTCTTTATGCTACTTATAATATTCTCATATTGGTTCAGGGTTGAGGATAAGTTTTCCATATCGAAATTTTGGGTTTGTTCTACAATCTTTTCACTCCATCTGGAAAGCTGTCGGATTTCATATTCATTTGCCAATTTTTTGATCTCCAGAGCAAAATCATTTATTTCTTTTAAAATAAAAGTGGAGCGCATTGATTGCCATTGCTCCTTTAGGTTCCCTTCCAGAATTTGTATAAGTCCTGGTACTTTTACGAGTATTTCGGTACTTAGTTGTTGTTTATATAATACAGAGTCGGTATCTGGCGTTTTATCAGAGTCCGAAGTTTTGTGGCTCAGATATTTAGCTAGCTGTTTAATGAGTTCTTTTTGAGAAACAGGTTTGTGGATAAAGTGGTCGAACCCAAAGTTCAAAATTTTATCTTGTTCCTCTTGCATCGCTGAAGCTGTGAGGGCAATAATCGGAACAGATTTAAACTGGTCTTTTGATTTAATAATGGAAGTGGCCTCGAAACCATCCATTACCGGCATTTTTAAGTCCATTAAAATTAAATCGGGTTTGCATTTCATCACAATATCAATGGCTTCTTTACCATTCTCAGCACTATAAATCTCCAGCTTATGTTTCTCAAGAAAGTTTACAATCAGCTCTCGATTGTGTGCAATGTCATCAACAACAAGGAGGCTTGCTGGTTCAAAGATAATGTCGGAAATGTGGGTTTCAATATCTTTTTGATTTGTTTCAACCATTGAGCTAACTTCCAGATTGTTAAGATAAACGTTAAACATACTGCCTTTGCCTGGATTACTTTCAACTTTAATGTGTCCTCCCATCATATTTACAAGGCGTTGAGTAATGGTTAGTCCTAATCCTGTGCCTCCGTATTTGTTTATATTTTGATTTTTTTGTTGTTCAAATGCCCCAAAGATTTTTCTGATATTATTTTCCGGGATTCCAATTCCTGAATCTTCTATCAGGAAGAGTAAATCTATAGTTTCATTTGCTTTGTTGGTGACAATTTTTTTTACCGAGAGTTTAACAAATCCGGAATCGGTGAACTTAACGGCATTCCCAATCAAATTAAACAAGATTTGTCTTAATCTCACGTCATCAATAAATATTACCTGAGGGATAGCTGAATCTATTTCAAGAATAAAATCTATTTCTTTTTGTTTGGTTTTATGCTCAAAAATATGGCCAACCTCATATATAAGCGAAAAAAGATTAACAGCCTCATATTGAAGGTCTAGTTTTCCTGCTTCAATTTTTGAGAGATCAAGGATATCATTTATAATATTTAGCAGGGCTTTTCCGCTTGATGAGATAGATGACAAATATTTTAGTAATGTTTTATCTGTAATTTTATTTTCCAGAACCTCAGTGAAGCCAAGAATGGCATTCATGGGAGTTCTTATTTCATGGCTCATATTTGCCAGAAATTCATTTTTTGTTTTGTTCGCTATTTGGGCTTCGTTGCGAGTATTTTCAATCGCTACATCACAGTCTGTAAGTTTTTCCTTTAGTACCGCATTTTTTTTGTTGCTTTCTATTAATTCGCAGTGAATGGTTTCTATATGTTCATTTTTTTCCTGAAGTTTTTTTAGTAGAATTTGCAGCTCATTGTCATAAGTGTCTATAATGTCAATCATGCTCATTTTTTGGCTGGCAACGAGTTCTTTGAATTTGTTTTGCAGTAAAGTCATTCGGGTTGAAGTTAATTTCTGGGAATATTGAGGCAGCCATTTTGTTAGGGTGGCAGCGATCTCTTTATCTGATTCTGATAGGATTTGAACATCGTCCATCAGATATCCCGTTCCGTTTAACCCAACTTTCCGGTTGCTTGGTAAAACAGAATTTTCAGACCACTTCTCTTTAGAATTTTTAATTCCAAGCCGGACATTACTAAATGTGAAAATTAGTCCTGCTTCGCAATTGTTTTGTGTGCCAAGTTCAAAAAATACCTCGCCTAAGTTAGTCTGTTTAACCATGCTTTTGCCAAGTTCCACAATTGTTGCCCCAATACCAATACAGGTGACTTTATCAAAGCAAACTTCTTTTGCAAGTTGAATACCAATATGCCTGGCTTTTATCACATCCGATTCAGTGCGTATCTGCAGTTTTCCAAGTTCATGCATTGAAATAGAGGATAAGAATGGTTGTGTCATTATTTTGTCTTGAATTTTAGTAAAATATCTTTCTTAAGCTATGACAAATGACTGTTTGGTTGTGCTCCAGGAAACTTATCCGACTGTATTATATTTGAATTGTAAAAAATGCACGCAGGTTGAAAATTAAATTCAAAGGGCTATTGAGTCAGGATTTTGTTCCTTTGAAAACTTCAGCAAAGTACTTTTAGGGATAAAACCATATTTTATGATCCATGATTATTATGATATATAAAGATTCGACTTAAAGGGTGAATATAAAGACAGCGTAAAAATAGATAAAATCAGCTAAAAAAATAATTATTTTAACATAAGTTTTCGGTGTTTTTAGTGGGGTAAATTATTGATAATAAATGATCATTCGTGCTCAGGATTGTATTCTTTCATATTAGGGTAATTTGATTTTAATTGAAACAACGCGAGCATTTGTTCTTATTTATTAATACTTTACCAGATTGGTAAGAATATCTGAGATAAGAAAATATTTATTTATTTTCTTTTATTCGTCTGGCAGAAAGTTAAAGATGATGTATTGTGAAGAAACAATTAAATCCTTTTACATTTTAATCGTATCTTTTCAAAATCGGGAGGTATCAGATAATTTTACAAGAAAGCTGTTTGTTTAAATGGAAGAAAAAAAGTTAACATCTGTTTTTAAAACGCTGGATTTGGCAGGCGAAACAATTTTGAAGGTGTATAAAAGTAATAATTACAAAACATCGCTAAAATCGGATAAAACACCTGTAACACGTGCTGATAAAGCATCAAGTAAAATAATAAACGAAGGGTTAAAAGAATTTTTTTATGAAATACCGGTAATAGACGAAGAAATTGAAATTCCCGGCTATTCTGTTCGTAGAAATTGGGAAAAGTTTTTTCTAATTGACCCCTTGGATGGAACCAAAGAGTTTATCAAAAATAATGGAGAGTTTTGCATAAATCTCGCTTTAATGGAGGGAGAAAGTCCAAGATACGGTTGGATTTATCATCCTTTAACTAAGCGCGGATGGTTTTGTGAAAAAGGAAAAGGAATTTATGAGTTTGATAAAACAGGAATACGCAAAAATGTAGAAGAACCAGAGATTTCGGGGGATAAAATAAGAATTATAACCAGTCGTTCGTTTTTTAAACCGCGTGAAGAAGAGTTAATCAACAAAATAAAAAAAGAATACGAGGTTGAGATTATACACAGGGGAAGTTCAATAAAGCAAGTGGCTATAATTTTGGGGCAAGCTGATATGTATCTGAAGGCGGGGCCCTGTTCTGAATGGGACACGGCTCCGGGGCAATTATTTGTTGAAGAATTTGGAGGAAGTGTTATTCGTTTAGATACCCTGAAACCCATGAAATACAACAAACCTGTCCTTCGAAATCCTCATTTTGTAATGATGAACGGATTTTTCACACAAACCGGGTTTATTGATTTTCTTCAAAAATATCTCGAAAATTGATATTGTAAAGTGCTTGTGCAATAGGTTTTTATGGGATTTTATGTGATGATTTAAAATTGCTGTCCATAGAAAATATAATTTTGACTTTGTATTGGCGGGAATGTTCTTTTTTGGGTAGCGAAGGAGCCGGAACACAAAAAAGATGTTGTTGATTGTAATTTTTTAAGATTTGCGAACAATAGCCTGTTCAAAACTTGCGTTCAATTGTAGAAATGGGAATAGTCGATTTGCGTATCTTGGACCGTTTAATAAGAAATTGAAAAAAATTAAAAAATGAATCGAATACTCACAATTGCAATTGTATTGGTTTTTGCTTTTACCGGGTGTAAAACAACAAAACAAGCAGCTCAATCTCAGTCGCCTTACACAACTGACCCAACAGAACAACCTAAAGTATTTTCGGTGCCAACCGGTAATACTACTGAACCTGTTACAAAAACGGAACCTACAACTACCAGCGATCCTATTTCAATGCGGAAGGAACAGATATCGTTCACGCAGCAAGCTGATAGGGCCGGTAACGAAACAAATACATTTTTTGTAATTATTGGTTCGTTCAGCCAGTTGGAGAATGCAAAAAATTATCGCGAAACATTGTTAGGCGAGGGATTTACTCCAATTATCCTTCATAGTGAAACAGGTTATTACCGGGTTTGTGTAAATTCGTATAAAGATGAGCAGGAAGCAAGAGCACGGGTTGCACAGGTGAGAACAACCTATCCGAAATACTCTGATATTTGGTTGCTCATTAAAGAATAAAATATTTTGTAACAAATCTTCGGATTGTTCAAAGCCGTTTCTTTTGAGACGGCTTTTTTGTTTTTAAATGAAAACAAACACAAAATTTTGTCATTTAAATGTTAAAGATTTAAAATTTCAGTCTACCTCTTTGTGGTTTCCTTTCAAAATGAACATTTTGTACAAAATCAATATTACTTTTGTAATCCCGCAGATAAATTGGATACCCATTGTTATAACAATTAAAGAATGGCAAAAGACAGAAAACAGCAATTATTGGATCAGCGATACTTAAAGATGGCTGAAATATGGGCGCAAAATTCGTATTGTAACAGAAGAAAGGTGGGCGCTCTTATTGTGAAAGAAAAAATGATTATTTCTGATGGTTATAATGGAACTCCATCAGGATTTGAAAATATTTGCGAAGACGAAAACAATAAAACCAAACCCTACGTTTTACATGCAGAAGCAAACGCCATCACAAAAGTTGCTAAATCGAATAACAGCAGTGATGGAGCCACTTTATATGTTACTTCATCGCCTTGTATGGAATGTTCAAAACTAATAATTCAGGCCGGTATTAAAAGAGTGGTTTTTACAGAAAATTACCGTTTGGAAGATGGGATAAATTTATTGCGCAGGGCGAATATTGAAGTAGAACAAGTAGAACCAGATTCAGAGGAATAGAAACATGAAAAGAAGGATAACCTTATTTATACCACTGATTGTTGGAGTTTCAATTGCCATTGGAATTCTTATCGGAAATATGTTGAAAAATAACAGTCATCCCACACTTGCGGGAATGAATTTTAGCAGGCCCAATAAAATAACTACTATACTTGATTTAATTGCGGAAGGGTATGTGGATAGTGTAAATACAAGCGATATTATCGAAAAAACAATTCCTGAGATTTTAAGTAATCTTGACCCGCATACTACATATATTCCAGCTAAAAATATGGAAGAGGTACAAGAAGAAATGCGGGGAAATTTTTCAGGAATTGGAGTTCAGTTTTCAATACAAGACGATACGGTACGGGTAATCGATGTTATTTCCGGAGGTCCGTCAAGCAATGTCGGGATTTTGCCCGGCGACAGGATTGTCAGGGTTAATGATTCTATAATTGCAGGGAAAAATGTGGTTAATCAAACAGTACTTAATTTACTGCGCGGTGAGAAAAACACAAAAGTAGACATTGGTGTTATCCGAAAAGGATATGATGATGAATTGGATTTTGAGATCGTTCGTGGCGATATCCCAAATTTTAGCGTTGATGTTTCTTACATGATAGATAATGAAACCGGCTTTATTAAAGTAAGCCGCTTTTCTGAAACAACTTACGATGAATTTATGCAGGGCATGGAAAAATTGTCTGAAAAAGGGGCATCAAAAGTTATTATTGATTTGCGGCAAAATACAGGTGGTGTATTGGGAAGTGTTCTTCAAATGGTAGATGAATTTCTAGAAAAAGGAGAGCCCATTCTTTATACTGAAGGAGATCACGAGCCTCGGAAAACATATAATGCATCGGCAAAAGCTACCTGGAAAGATATAAGAGTTTATGTTCTTATTGATGAATTGTCTGCATCGGCCAGCGAAATATTTGCAGGGGCAATGCAGGATAACGATCGGGGTGTTGTAATCGGGCGCCGTTCGTTTGGGAAGGGATTGGTTCAGCAGCAAATCCCACTGATGGATGGTTCTGCACTCCGGTTAACGATTGCACGTTTCTATACTCCAAGCGGACGTTGTATTCAGAGCCCTTACAACGAGGGAAATGAAGAGTATTTTCATCATATTTACGAACGTTTTCATAGTATGGAACAACTTGTAGCCGACAGTATCCCTTTTGCTGATTCATTAAAATATAAAACCAAAGGAGGAAGAACTGTTTATGGAGGTGGAGGCATTATTCCTGATATTTTTGTACCGGCCGATACTTCTGGAAATTCCGCTTATTTTAACCAAATTTACAGAAAGGGACTCATTTATAGTTATGCTTACCGATATGCGGATCAAAACAGGGAAACATTAACAAAATTAACTGAAGCGGATGAATTTGATAATTATCTGGAAGATCATCACGTTTTGAAAGATTTTGTTGGTTATGCTACAGAGCAGGGTGTGCCTAAGGATTCAAAAGGATTGAAAGAATCAGGAGATATTATTGATGTACAATTAAAAGCTTATATTGCCCGGAATATAATTGGTGAAGAAGGATATTATCCAATTATCAGGCAAATTGATAAAACTTTGCAGAGAGCCATTAAAATATCTCAGCAAAATTTACTGGTAGAAAATATCGTCAAAGATAAAACTGATTCTGTGTTAGTTGAGCCAAAATTGCAGTAAAGTAAAAGTCTTTGTGAAGCTCAGTGTTTTGAAAAGCCAGAAATTTTATCCGGTCAATTTCCGTAAATCCGTTTTGTTGTAAAAGGGTTGTAATATAGATATCACTGTACTGGTAAGTATAAACACCAGTGTTGGTTTTATGCTCCCAGGCTCCGGGTGAAATTTCGGTGTAGTCTCCTGTTTTTTCTGTTTCTTCAAACGTAAAGGCAAAATAACCATTGTGTTTCAATACTTTTTCTGTTTCCGAAAAAATTTGATTAAGCGGGTAAATAAGATGGAAAACGCCGACTGAGATTGCTGCATTGAATGTCTGTTTGAAAAATGGGAGAGGTTCCTGTTCTATATTAACCAAAGCGTGTTCTTGCCCGATATTCTTCTTTTTACATTTTTCGAGCATTTTTACAGAACCATCAACCCCCGTAACACTGTGCCTGGCTTTTTGAAAGAGTACAGAACTTTCGCCTGTTCCAATTCCAATATCAAGAATAGACGAGTTAGGTGAAAGCAGATTATTAACAGCGTTGAAAATAATTTGCGGGGCATTCCAATTATTTTTAACTACCGAATGGTCATAGTATTCCGCAAAATCGTTGGCAAGTTGTATGTTGTTTCCGGACAATCTTAGTTTTTTATAGAGAGAAAATGCTTCTGTTGTTTCCATTTTCAGGTAAATGAAAATACAAAAAATGATGCGTAAAACGAATAATTATTTTGAAATTTCCAGCATTCGTTGAATCGGGATTCGAGCTTTTTCAATAACATCGTTTGAAAGTGTAATTTCAGGCTGCTCGTATTTTAAACAGATAAAAAGTTTTTGTAAGCTGTTTAGTTTCATGTAAGAGCAGTCGTTACATGCACATGTTGAATCTGCCGATGGGGCGGGGATAAATATTTTGTTGGGGCAAGCTTTTGTCATTTGATGAAGAATCCCGCTTTCGGTGGCAACGATAAATTTTTTGTTATCACTTTTCTGAACGTATTTTAAAAGAGAAGTAGTTGACCCGATATGTTTTGCCAGAAGTAGTACCGGCTTTTCGCACTCCGGGTGAGCAATAAATTCAGCATCCGGATGTTGTTCCATTAATTCAATAATTTTTTCTACCGAATATTGTTCATGAACCATACATGCTCCGTCCCATAGTACCATTTCGCGGCCTGTGATACTGTTTATATAGTTCCCCAGGTTTTTATCCGGGGCAAATATTAGTTTCTGGTCTCTGGGAAAGCTTTCAACAATTTGTTTAGCGTTTGCAGAGGTGCACACGATATCGGACATGGTTTTTAAAGCTGCAGTTGCATTAATGTAGGTTACCACTTTGTGGTCGGGATATTGAGCTTTAAATGCGGCAAATTTGTTTGCTGGAGCAGATTCTGCCAAAGAGCAACTGGCTTTTAAATCCGGGAGGATTACTTTTTTTGCTGGATTAATAATTTTAGCAGTCTCAGCCATAAAATGAACACCAACGAAAACAATCATTTCAGCCTCGGTTTTAGCAGCTGCCTGCGCCAGGCCAAGGCTATCGCCAACATAATCAGCAATGTCCTGCAAATCTCCTTCTACGTAAAAATGACTAAGAATAACAGCATTCTTTTCTTTCTTCAGACGATTAATTTCTTCAACCAATCTCATTTTGGGATCAATTGTTTCTTCGATAAATCCCTTTTCTTCCAACATCTGATTAATCACTAACTGTTCCATGGTTATTTTCTCTGAAAGTTCCCTAAAAATTGGGCGCAAAAATAAAAAATCCTGTTATAAAAACAGCGTTAAGTTTTAATTGTTTGGAAATGAAGCATAAAAAAAGCCGCGATTTGTGGCTTTTCTTTTAATATATTTTGTGGTACCTTATTATTCCACAAAAGTAAATTTTGAATCTGGAACTGATTTTGTGTGCTGGAAGGTGGAAGTTCGAGTTCCGTCACTTCTGTTGTAAGTTGCATTTGTTCCTTTATACATTTTGTCAATTTCATTCTGTGCTACTGAATTGGAGAATTTAATAGGCAATAGACCTTCGCAGTTCGGGCTGTTTCAGTATCAAGTCCTGAAGAAAAACTTGAATGGTATCTTCCATCACAAAAATCCAACATTTTAGCATGACCCGCTCCAAGGCAGCTCGATTGATATCAATCCTGGTCTTCACTTCCAAAATTTACGGTTGTAAAATCGCTAAGGCTGCTTTGAAATTCAAGATTGAACACAGTAACTTCATCAGGCAATGTATATCCTATTCAACATCGGAATATAAGTGAAACAATGTAGGTGTCTCCGTTCTCTCCATTGACAACATATTCAGTATTTAGCAAATTTTTCACAAGCATAGCAGCCGTTGCTTTTATGAATAATGCGTTAGAGATTTTTTTTATTTGCAACAGCACTCGTTCATCTTAAGAGATAAAAAAAGCATGGCAAAATTAATTGTCATGCTTTTTTATTTACTCCATTAAATTAATAATGGAAGAATATTACATTTTATTCTGCACTTACATGGCTGAAATAGATACCACGTGAAAGTTGATCGACTCCTTCATGAGACCCTTTCGTTGCGATAACTGTTAGTGTATCGCCAACTTTTATGTCTTTGGCTGCTAACAAACCTTTTCTATCATCACCAGTTGCACCCCAACCAGGGTAGCAACCATACAGATAAATTTCACTGTTGCCCTCTCTCAAATAAAGATTACCGTAATCGCCAGGATCAATTTCTGTAATTTCGCCTGTTACCATAAAGTATGTATTAGAGTCGTCAGGTTTCGCCAGTACCTCAGCAATAGTAGCAGGGGTTACATGAATAACGTCTTCCAGCACAGCATCTCCAACCTGTGGACTATCGTGATAGGCTGCACGTTTCCCAAGGATTGTAATAATGTCACCTACTTTCAATCCTTTGTCCTGGAAATCCTCAATGCCATAAACAAGGGTTTCGCCGGAGAAATCCTGCAAATATAAATTGCCATAGGTAGTATTGGTAATACTGGTAATAACACCTGCTAAACGATATTGTGTTTCACCAACTTCTGCGGCAAGGAATTCTTCAATCGTTGCATCTATAATTGCTCCCGTTTGGCTTAGCATTGTTTCTGTGGTATAGTCTTTTTCGCCGTCTGTGGTGCGGAATGTGATGGTAGTACTGCGGTCTCCGCCGGTATTGGCAGTGGCATTAAACTTTACAACTACGTCTTCCCCTGCCGATTCAATAGCTGAAATTGACAACCATGATTTGGCATCTTCAGGAATATCTACCGATACGCCCTGTCCTTTGCAGGTAAGGTAAGCTGTAAATTCACCACCTGCAATAGGAAGTTCTGCATTTTGTACCGAATCAACTTTTACCAATGATTTATTGATATTGATAACAGTTACATCTACCAGCTCTACGGTCCCATTGTAGGTCGTTTTGGGTCCTTCAACAGTAATTTCATCACCCACTTCAAGTCCCCAACTTAAAAAGTTTTCCTTTTGTTTCTTTGCATCAAGTGTACCATATATATATATAGAACCCGTTTCATCCTCTAAATACCAGTTGCCGTATTTAGTGTTGGTTATTGCCGTAACAACACCAGTTACCTGATAAGTTTTACTGTCAGGTCCGTCAATTACTTCCTGGCATGTTGCCGGTGAGACTGTTGGTAAACCCTGGATGATATTTATTCGCTGAGTTTCGGCTCCACATTGAACTAAAACCTCTGCTGTGTGACCATCTATGGCAGATTCAGCCGAAAATGTAAGCGTTGATTCTCCTGCACTGCCAGAGGTTGAAGAGATTGTCAACCATTCAACTTGATCTTCGTCGGTAGTTACTTTCTCTACTGTCCAGTTATCGTTAGCTGTTACTGTAATAGCTGTAGAGCCACCATCAACAGGGATAGACACATAAGATGACGATACTTGAATTTCACCAAGCGATACCATTGTTTCTTCATCTTCACAACTTGTCATAAAGGCAAGTATTGCGATGAATACTGGGAATAAATATTTTAATTTCATATTGTCTATATTTTTGAATTAGTTGAAAATATATTTGATACCGATAGAAGCATACCAAGTTTGACCCAATGTGTAGCTTGGTGTGAATGTTTTAGTATTACCATGAATTGAAGCAGGCGTAGAGAATGTAGCCACGCCATCAGCATCAACACCTTCGTAATTGAGGATACGAGGGTCTGAACCAATTTCCGGATTCAAATATTTGGCCACGCCCCATTCTGAATTGAAGAAATTCATCACATTTTTGATATCAAGGCTAAGTTGTAATTTGTGTTCGTTATTACCAGCTTTAAGAGAAAAATCATGTTTGTAGCTGAAGTCGACGCGATGTACCCATGGAGAGTAAAGGCTATAGGCTTCTGCATATTTACCTTGTTGGTCTTTCAAGTAACTATTATTATGTACATAGTCCATGAAACGAGTTTGATCGTCTTCAGAAACAAAGCGGAATTCGTTGTTTGCCACTTCTTCATCTGTAGGCACATAAATTGCATCGTAGGGGTAACCATCCTTATTCATGTCGTTAACCGTCATATAGGAGTAGTTGTTTCCACCACGCCATCCTTCGTAGATAATACCATAGTGGTTACCGCACTTATCGTGTGCTGTAAGCGATACCACAAGACGGTCGGGTGTGGTGTATTGAGAATTGTGCAATTTAATGTGGTTCGGCCCCTGTACTGTCGGAACATATGTAAATGCAGATTCCGGATTAGATCCTGGCATGCCAGTTACATCTTTAGCAACTGTGTGTGTATAGGCAGCCATTAAACTGATCCATTTTGCTGGCTGGGCATTAAGTGTAATGTTGGCCGACCCGCCATAACCACGACTTGTGTTATCCAATACAAATGCCTTTGTGCCAGTGCGATAACCATCAGGATAAATCGGACGATTGTCGGCACCGTTAAGATGGGCAAAACCACCTGCAGATGGAATACTCCAATCGGAAATGGAAACACCGTTGATTGTTTTATTGAAGATTCCCTCTACTGTTGCTGAGAATGGGAAAGGTGTTGGGAATGCATAGTCAACAGCGAGTGAAGATTTCCATACTTGTGGCATTTTGAAATCTGAAGATATACCAGCAATTGAAGAAGGAATTGTTCCATCTTCAGGAGAAATAGTTGTAGGATATCCCAATGATACTAACTTATCATAAAGGGCAGCAATGTTGGCTTTTCCGTCAGCATTAGTTACTAAACCGCCGGCAAATTCATCCATTGAGAAGCCTCTATCTGCTGCGTTTGCTGCATTTATTTGTGCTTGATACTGTACCATACCCCCATTGGTTGGCATGTTAGTGAAGAACACAAGTGGCAAGTTACCAGAGAACAAACCGGTACCACCACGAACTTTCAAGCTCTTGTCACCCAAGGCATCCCAAACAAAGCCAAGACGGGGAGAGAATATGATGTTGGTAGAAGGCCATTCACCAGTATCAATGCTACGACCACCATAATCAAGATCCTTGATCGCTTGGTTCGTAATTAAATCTTTATTGTCGAAGATAAGTGCATCAAGACGTAGGCCGTACGAAAGTTTGAATCTTTCGTTAACACTCCAATCGTCCTGAATATAAGCTCCAATTTTGTTCGTTCTTACACGAGATGCAGGATTACTCTCTCCATCATAACCATAAGTTAAGTTTACAATTTCAGGTGTTCCTTCGTTTAAGAAGTCGTCAAGACTTGAATAGCGATAATATCCTGTACCGTTACGCATATAAGCATTATCTGCCATCTTATATTCGTAAGCTATTCCACCTATAATTTTATGATTGCCTAAATAGTATGTGAGTTCGTCTTTGATATTCCAAACATTGTTGTGAACGCCATTGTTCCATGTAAAAAGTTCATATCCCAAAGACATATAGGCTTGTCCATCTTTTAAAATATCGATGAAAGGGAATTCATCGGAATCCGATCCGCGTTCATCGTCAAGTTTTGAGAATGTAGCCAAAAATTGGTTGGATAAATTATCAGACAGGCGGCTGTTTAAGTCAAAAGAAAATGAATGAACAAGGTTGTTCATAGAATACATCGAGTTTGCAAATGACATTGAGGCTTTTGACATTCTTGCCTCAGACATACGGGTACCTCCGTCCATAGAACTTGCATTAGGAGATGACCAATAAAGGTTTTTTGTGTAGTTATAACGCAAAGCCAGATGATGTTTATTTGTGATATTCCAATCCAAACGAGCAAGAATTTTTTTGTTACTTTCATCTGCCGGGAAATTTGTGAAAGATCCCGTATCATATCCATATTTACTTTTCACATAATCAGAAACTGTCTGAAGATCATTTTCTGTTGTACGAGAGATATAATTGTCTGGATCGGCAACACCATTAGTTGAAGCTCTCCAACGATTGGCAATTGTTGGTGTTTCAATCATTTCAGCGTTTACGAAGAAGAACAATTTGTTTTCGATAATCGGACCGCCTAAAGTAAATCCGTATGTTGTATTACGGTCTTTTTCACGTGCTCCTTGTATTTGCATACCATTAACAGCATCTCCGCGCATGTTTTCATTTCTGTGATAAGTATAAGCGCTACCTGTGAAGGTATTTGTACCGGATTTTGTAATAGCATTTACGCCACCACCAATAAAGTTAGTTTGACGAACATCATATGGAGCGATTACAACCTGTAGTTCTTCGATAGCTTCAATAGAAATTGGGTTACCTCCACCAGGAAGAGCATCACTCAAACCAAAGTTATTGTTGAAATTAGCTCCATCCACTGTAAAATTAGCTGTACGACCATCTGTGCCGGCAAAGCTCATTCCATCGCCACCGTATGGTGAAAGGCGGGTAATGTCTGTAATGCTTCGGCTCACTGTAGGCAAATTAGCTATCTGGTTGTTTGTGATATTGGTCACTGCTCCGGTTTTCTCATTAGAGAATTTTGTGCGGATTGCCGTAACAAGAACTTCATCTAATGATGTTGATTCTTCTGAGAGTACAACATTCATTACATAGTTTTCACCTAAACTCAACGTAATGTTGTTTTGCGTGTATGCACCATATCCAATAAAAGTAACTTGTACAGTATAAGGTCCACCTACACGCATACCGTTTAGGTTGAATCGGCCCTCCATGTTGGTTACAGTGCCATAAGTTGTTCCTGAAGGGGTGTGTGTAGCAATCACCGTTGCACCTATCACTGGTCCTTCTGCATCAGTAACACGCCCACCCATGCTGGATGTGGTTACCTGTGCTTGCATAATAGTAGCCATTGAAAAAATGAGCGCTACTAATAAAAAACTGATTTTTTTAATCATAGAGATTGGATTTGAATTAAAATAAATAAATGAATACTTTATTATACATCTAAATTTTTTTTAATTGAAAACATTAAGTTATGCAAAGGGTATCCAAATAGGTTTGTAATTGATAATAAGAGATGTTGTAATAAGTTTGTGTTCTGTTTGTTAAGCTAAGATTACCCATTTTTCTTCTTAAACTTTGCCCGGTTGAAATAATTTTCAGGACATTATTTTTAGAAATATTCACACCGCAAATGAAACTGTTTTATTTATATTTAATATTAATTAGAAGTTAATTTTTTATTTCAATTAATATCGCCTTCTCTATTAACATATTCTGTATAAATAATCTGCAGAATTAAATCGCTATTTACCCGCAGATTTACTTGAGAGAACTTCCGCTAAAAGCAAAATGAAGTTCACAATATTCAACATCAAAGCCAAAATCTTGAGTATTATTTTATTAAATATTTCAGCGTATTTTTTAACAACATTTCAAAACAATATTAACAATAGAAAATATTTTTTGAATTTGAAAAATGGAATTCTGAATTTTTTTACTAACCCAAAAGTTATTTAAAAGCCATTCTCGCTCCAAAAAATTGAGTTCAAAAATCTCGTAGAATAAAAATCAAAAAGAAATTTTTATTACTATTTGTCTAATTGTTAGATATTTATGTTGTGATGAAAAAATATTTTTGAAAATAGTTAGTACTATGTGTTGCATGGTACCTGAAAAAATATATATATTTGTAATGCAAACAACAGGGTAACAAAGAGTAGTTTTTTTTAAATAGTTCTTTAAAACTTGTAACGTTTCGAAATTAACATCGTCTTAGTGATATGAAAAGCCAACCGGATTTAATTCCGGAAAACATAGAAAACAGAAAACAAAAACGGAGGATTTCCTCCCAAAAACAAAAGCCATGAAAACAAAAAACAATGTTCAGAAAGCAATTTTAAGGTCAGGAGCAGTAATTATTAGTTTTGTTCTTATTAGTTTTACGGTTAGTGCACAGGAATTTTGGAAAAAATTACTTACACACAGTAGTTTTAATGAAATTGCAATTGCAATGACCGAAACTACCAATAACAAAACTAATGTTCCTGTCGAAACAGAAGAAAAATCAACTTTCCAGTTTTATACTGTTCGGGAATATGATAATGAATTAAATTTGGAAGATTGGATGACAGAAAACTTTTATTTTGAAATTCCACGTTTCAAATCGGATAATGAAACTGAAAATGTTTTGGATTTGGAAAAGTGGATGACAAATGAAGATCTGTTTACCATTGAGAAAGTTGGTGATGAGCCAATGGAATTGGAAGCCTGGATGACTTCTAACGACATTTGGAATAGTTAAGCTCTGTATATTAGGTGTTTGCAGAGAGGATTTGAATAGTAGGGAAAATATAAGTAAGCTAAAATGAAAATTGAAAACGCAAAGGCGCAGATGAGGAAGGGTGTGTTGGAGTACTGCATCTTGCTCGTCCTTGATGGAAAGCCTCTGTATGCTAGCGATATAATTCAGTCGTTGAAAGAAGCAAAAATGATAGTAGTTGAGGGTACTTTGTATCCTTTGCTTACGCGACTGAAAAATGCCGGATTACTTGGATACCGTTGGGAGGAATCAACACAGGGACCTCCCCGTAAGTATTATGAGTTAACTGAAAGCGGGCGAAAATTTCTGGGAGAGCTGGAAGGTTCCTGGACAGAACTTGTTGATGCGGTAGCTAAAATTAAAAATAATAAGGCATAATACTTCGCAATTTGAAATTCAAACTCAGAATAAACAAGCTGTAGACATAAGAGACTGAATTTCATTCAATTCCTTAAAGCAGAAAAATAAGAGAAATGAAAAAAACATTTACAATAAATATTAGCGGCACCATTTTTCATATTGAAGAGGATGCTTACGAAATACTTCAAAAATACCTGATAAAACTAAAAAGCCATTTTGGGAGTAGCGAAGAGGGAAAAGAGATTCTTTCTGATATTGAAGCAAGGATTGCAGAAATTTTTACAGAAAAATCAAACGAGGACAGAAAAGTGGTTACACTTGATTGGGTGAACGAAGTTATTGAAACAATGGGAACTCCGGAAGATTTTGCAGAGGAAGAAGGAGAGGAGGAACCAATTTTTGCTGAAGCAAAGAGAAAAAGAAGACTTTACCGCGATCCGGAACACCGGGTTTTAGGTGGCGTTTGCGGTGGAATGGGGGCCTACTTTAATATGGATCCCGTAATTTTGAGGATTATTTTTGTGGTTGTTCTTTTGCTTACCGGAGGTGCGGTGCTGTTTGCATATATTATTCTTTGGATAGCAGTTCCAAAAGCAATTACTACGGCTCAGCGGCTGGAAATGAGAGGGCAGGAAGCAACCGTGAAGAATATTGAGAAATCAATAAAAGAGGAAGTAAAAGAAGTAAAGGAAAGTTACAAACGGTTTAAAGAATCCGATACATATTCTAAAGGGAAAAGGTCGGTTGCTGGCGCGGGTGACGTATTTTATAATATCATAAAAGTCATTCTGAAAATATTCGTAATTATTATTGGAGTGATCTTAATTTTATCAGGTTTTTTCGGAGTTCTGGGACTTGTTTCTTCATTGATTGTTGGGCAGTCGTTTGTTGACGGCTGGCCGCTAATCTGGGGGCCGGAAATCCACATGCCTAATTTCTTGAATCATTTTGTAGAACCAGGAACCGTGACATTCGGAATGATTGCCGTTGGGTTTTTGGTTGGAATTCCTATGCTGGCAATGCTTTATGTGGGTACAAAACTGGTATTTAGATATAAATCTAATAACGCAGCTGTAGGACTAAGTATGGTGGGATTATGGTTGATTGCACTGGTGGCGTTAATTGTAGTCTCTGCAAGTCAGGTGGGAAACTATAAAAGCCGTTCGTCAATGTCGAATAGCGATGTAATTTCTTGTGACAATTGTAATACGTTCTATCTCAAACTGGATGAAGATAAATATGATGATTATGCTGAATTGGATTGGGAGATAGATAATTTCAAACTGGTTTTAATGAATGGCGAGGAAGTTATGTTGGGAGTTCCCAGGTTTGATATTGAGAAATCGGGTTCCGACAGTTTTTCTGTTTTAATTAAGAAAACCTCGCGGGGGAAAACACGTGAGAGCGCCCAGGAGGCCAATAATCAAATCGTTTATAACTATGAATTGAATGATTCAACTTTAACTTTCGATCCGTATTTCTTTATCAAGGAAGGGGCAAAGTGGCGCGACCAGGAAGTTGATATTACATTAAAAGTTCCGGAAGGTAAAACGGTCTATCTTGGCGACAAAATGATCAATATTATTCATGATATTGAAAATGTTTCAAATACCTGGGATGGCGACATGGTTGGTAAATACTGGGAAATGAAACCCGAAGGTTTGACTTTGGAAGACCGTTCAAAATAGAAAATATAAATGGTTGAAATGGTTTATAATATTCACCCTGAAACCCGAAGATTAATTTGCTTTATTTCCGCATTTATGATTTTGTGGATGGGAGTGGCTGCATCATTTGCTTATGAAATGGGAAAACATGGCATTCATAGTATAAACTGGAGTTTCGTTCTGTGGAGTAATATTCCTGTCTTAATAATAGCTGGTGCACTTATGTTTTTGGGTTTTAGAAAAAAAGATCGATAAAAAATAATCGCGGCATTCAACTTCATAACAAATGGAATGATAAAAGTAATCTGTTTTTGCATTGTTTGTTTAGTTCCATTTTTTTCAACGGCACAAAATAAGCCCGCAATAGATGACGCATTAAGTAAATTTGGTTTTACAGAACAGAAGATTATTTCGACTAATGATACAGTAACATATTATTTAAAAAATTATACCTCGAAGCCTAATAAGTTAGTGTTGTTTATTCAGGGAACAGATCCTTTTCCAATCTTTTTTTATACAATAAAAAATGGAACTACAAAGCTGAGTAAATGCTTTAATGATGATTATCAGTCGCTTGACTCAACTTATGCCTATGCAATAGTTGCCAAGCCAGGTTTATCAGGCATTTTTGATAAAGATAACTTTACTCCACCTCAAAAATACCACGATAATAATTATAGAGAATACAGAGTTAACCAGATTCATTTAGCAATTGAAGACATTGTAAAGAACCATCTGGATACTTCTGAAAGTATTATTGTTTATGGTCACTCGGAAGGAGCCCAAATAGCTGCAGCACTTGGGTGTGTCGATACAAATATTACGCACCTTGGATTTTGGTCGGGCAATGTATTGAATAATTTTTATGAATTTGCTTTGTTCGAGAGGATTGCGGCCTTGAAGGGGGAACAGTCTGATTCGCTTGCACACGCTCATATTGTGGAACTAATAAATTGGTATAAAACTATTATTGAAAATACAAATTCAACCGAAGTTGACAGATGGGGTTATACAAATAAAAGATGGTCGTCATACGAAGAAGCCCCGATAAATGATTTATTGAAGATTGACATTCCAATTTATGCGATGTTTGCAACAGAGGATGAAAGCACACCGATCGAAACAGCGTATTTACTTCCTGTTCAATTTATGAAACATCGAAAAAACAACCTGACATTTAAAGTATGCATAAATAATGATCATTCTTACAGAGAGGAAAAAAACGGGCAAATAGTTGACAATTGGGGCAAAATGTTTGCAGAGTTTATTGAATGGACAAAAGCTACTTCTGTGAATTCCCCCGGTTTGTAGTGGCTTTTGATTTTTGCAAAACGGGTTTAACTCCTTTTTGAGAGATTCATAATTATTGTTTGCAGGCGAAAAGATGTTGACTGGTTAGAAAGTATGTAATGAAATTTTTTTCCGGTCGTCTTATTTTAAATAATAATATCATGAAAACAATCAAAATTTTACTCATTCTGACACTTGCTTTTACAACTGAGATTTTAAGTGCACAAAGCAAATCATACAAAATGTATGACGCATTTTCGAATGAAGATGGAATTACCAAATTTAGTTTCAGTAAAAATATGGCAGACGCTTTTGATATCAATTTGGGCGATAATGATGAACAGAAGGTTGCCGGCGACTTGAATGAAATCAGGTTTATGTCATACAATCCTAAAAAAGGAGCCATTAGTGGATCTGAATTTACCCGGAAAGCAGTAAGAATGCTGCCTTCGCAGTACAAGAAATTCGAGGATGAAGATTCTGATGCAGAAATCTGGTTGCTGGGAAGAAAAAAGAAATTTACTGAATGTCATGTATTTCTTACCAACAAGGAAGACGATCAAATGCGTTTTGTCGTTTCTTTTTATGGTGATTTCACGGTTAAAGATTTAGATGCTCTGAAAGAAAAAGGACGAAGTTTTTCGGATGAAGATTAAGTAAGAACAGAAATAGATTTGAAATTAAATCCGGGTTTTAGTTAATCCGGATTTTTTTTATACAGAATTATTTCAAAATAGGAACGCTAATTTTTTATCGTTTTTATCAAAAAACAGTACTTTCACGCAGTAAAAAAGGGATTTTAGATTATGCCAAAAATCAGGGTTACCAAACGTTTTCATTTTGAAATGGCGCATACACTCTATCAATACGATGGAATGTGCCGCAATATTCACGGTCATTCTTATAATTTAGAGGTAACACTTATTGGTGAGCCGAAGAACCATCCCGGGCATCCAAAAGACGGAATGGTGCTTGATTTTGGAGATCTGAAAGATAAGGTAAAAACTGAGGTTGTAAATCGGTTCGACCATTCTTTGATGGTAAATAAACTTGTTCCTGAAAAACAGATTGATTTGTTGCAAAAAACAACCGACAGGATTATTGTTGTCGATTTCCAGCCCACAACCGAAAATATTGTAGCTTATATTGCTGAAATACTTCAACAACATTTGCCTTCAAATGTTTCATTATTTAGCATACGTTTATATGAAACTGTAACCGCTTTTGCCGAGTGGTTTGCTTCTGATAATCAGTAAAACAAACAAAATGACCGATAAAAATTCCAAGAAACTCTTTTTGCTTGATGCTTACGCATTAATCTATCGCAGCTATTTTGCTTTTATTCGTAATCCCAGGTTTAATTCCAAGGGGGTAAATACGTCTGCAACCTATGGTTTTACCAATACTCTGCTGCAATTACTTGAAACAGAAGATCCCAATTATATCGGTGTTGTTTTCGATGTTTCAGCGCCAACTTTTCGTCATGAGATGTATCCGGAATACAAAGCACACCGTGAAGAAATGCCCGAAGATTTAAGAAAATCGATTCCATACATCCGAAATATTATCGAGGCATTTAATATTCCAATTATTGAAAAAGAAGGTTTTGAAGCCGACGATGTGATTGGGACACTGGCAAAGAAGGCGGAAAAAGAAGGTTTTACTACCTACATGATGACTCCTGACAAAGATTATGCCCAGTTGGTTTCAGATCGGATTTTAATGTTCAAACCCGCCAAATCGGGCGGTGTTGCCGAAGTTTGGGGACAAAAAGAAGTACAAGAGAATTTTGGAATTGAAAGAACAGAGCAGGTGATTGATATTCTTGGATTAATGGGAGATAGCGCCGATAATATTCCCGGATGCCCTGGAATTGGGCCAAAAACTGCTGAGAAGTTGATCGCTGAATTTGGGAGTATCGATGGTATTTACCAAAATATTGATAAACTGAAAGGCAAGCAAAAAGAAAATCTTGTTGGGCACGAGGAACAGGTTCGGTTGTCAAGGAAATTAGCAGTTATAATTCAGGATGTACCCATTGAGTTTGATAAAGAAAGACTTACCCGCGACGGAGTCAATAAAGAACTTTTAAAGGCCATTTTTGAAGATTTAGAATTTAAAACGGTAGCTCAGCGCTTAAATCTGAATGATGATGTAAAAGTTGAAACTGCAATGCAGGGGACTCTTTTCGGTGATTCGGAAGTGGTGGAAACAGTCGTTAAAAAAAGAAATACAATTGAAACTGTTCCGCATCAGTATTACCTGATAGAGAACGAAATGCAACGGGCGAGTTTAAGAGCTGAACTTTCGATTCAGGAAGAGTTTTGTTTTGACACAGAAACGACCGGGCTTGATACGCATACTTCTGAAATTGTTTGTATGTCGTTTTCATTTCGGAAACACGAGGCCTTTTGTGTAACACTGCCATCGAAACGAGAGGAAGCACAAAAAGTAATTGATGAGTTTCGGGAGGTTTTTGCCGATGAAAACATCACAAAAATAGGACAGAACATAAAGTATGATATTTTAATGCTCAGCAATTATGGTATTGACGTAAAAGGGAAGATTTACGACACCATGATTGCTCATTATTTAATTCAACCTGAAATAAAACATAATCTCGACTTTTTGTGTGAAATTTATCTGGATTATGAAAAAATTCCAACCGAAAACCTGATAGGGAAGAAGGGGAAGGGGCAGATTACTATGCGTTCAGTTCCTCCGGAAAAACTCATGGATTATGCCTGTGAAGATGCAGATTTGACTTTTCAGTTAAAATATGCGATTGATACGGAATTAGACAAGACCGAAGTTCGGGAGCTTTTCGAACAGTTGGAGATGCCGCTGATTCCGGTGTTGGTACATATGGAAAATGCCGGCGTGAAGCTTAATATTGAAGAGTTAAAAGTATATGCAGAAGTTCTTCGCGAACAAATTATCCAGCTTGAAAAAGATATTTTTGAACTCGCGGGTGAGGAGTTTAATATTTCATCTCCAAAACAATTGGGGCCAATCCTTTTTGAGAAACTTAAAATTGATACAAACGCCAGAAAAACCAAAACAAAACAGTACTCTACCTCAGAGGATGTGCTAATTCGTTTGACAGACAGCCACCCGATTGTCAACAAAATTTTGGAATTTCGGGGATTAAAGAAACTGCTTTCAACTTATGTTGAAGCGCTTCCGCAGTTGGTAAATAAAACGACCGGGAAAATTCATACTTCATATAACCAGGCTATTGCTGCCACCGGGCGGTTAAGTTCGGTAAATCCTAACCTGCAGAATATTCCGATTCGCGATGAAAGTGGGAGGGAAATCAGAAAAGCATTTATTCCTTCGGATAATGATCACACATTTTTGTCTGCTGATTATTCTCAAATTGAATTACGGGTTATGGCAGCTTTGAGCAACGATGAGGAGATGAAAAAGGCCTTTAACGAAGGAAAGGATATTCATGCAATTACTGCAGCAAAAATTTATAAAATTCCGGAATCAGAGGTAACTTCTGATATGCGCAGAAAAGCCAAAACAGCCAACTTTGGTATAATATACGGGATTTCGGCTTTTGGGCTTTCGCAAAGGTTAAATATTCCCCGAACGGAAGCAAAGGAATTGATTGACGGGTACTTCGAGAGTTTTCCCAAAATCAGGGAGTTTATGGATAAGCAAATTGAATTGGCAAGAAATAAAGGGTATGTACAAACAATTAAAGGACGCAAGCGTTATTTAAATGACATAAATTCAGCCAACGCTGTTGTTCGCGGAGTTGCTGAACGAAACGCAATAAATGCCCCAATTCAGGGGTCGGCTGCCGACATTATAAAAATAGCCATGATAAATATTTACAGGCAGTTTGAGCAACAAAAACTGAAATCGAAGATGGTGCTTCAGGTACACGACGAATTAAATTTTGATACGTTTAAGCCTGAAATTGAAAAGGTTAAAGAGATAGTAAAGAACGAAATGGAAAACGCTGTTGAGGTTGGTGTTCCTTTAACAGTTGAAATGAATGATGCCGACAACTGGCTTGATGCTCATTAGCAATATGTTAGGACAAATAGAAACAGAAGATGATTACAGAGAAGCATTAAAAAGGTTTCTTGAGATTTGTGCTGCTCCAAAAGATTTGGACGAGGAAAAAGAACTTTATTTACTTATGGATTTAATGGAGAAATATGAAAGGAATAATTGTTCTTTTACTTAATGTGGTTTCTGAATATATTATTGGCCTCGGCCACATAGAGACTCAGTGAATTTGTCTTTTTGATTTGTTTAAACACTTTTTCCTGATTCTCAAAATTGAAGCTGAAATACACCCAAAGTTGTTTCATCTTGTTTAAAGTATTTCCTACATTATCCATTTTATTAAGTGTACTTTCTAATATAAGTTCATGGAATTCAGCTATTTTTGTTTTTTTCTCTTCTGTGGTGAATGAAAGTCCTTTTATCTCTGAAGGTAAAAACGGATTCATTAAGATTCCACGGCCAAGCATCCATCCCGATGTGTTTGTGAAACAGACTTGTTTTTCTTTGAAATCACTAATTGAAAAAATATCGCCATTGTAAATAAGTTTGTGATTTGTGCTTTTTTCGGCATAATAGTAAGTTGAATTTATAATATTGCCTTTGTACAATTGCTTTGCAATGCGCGAGTGCAGGATAATTTCAGTTAAGGGGAAAGAATTTAAAACCGGCAATACATTTTCTATTTCCGACTCATTTTCAAGTCCTGCGCGCATTTTTACTGAGAGTTGCAGATTCGTTTTTTTGTAAAAAGTATCCAGTATTTTCTTAATTTTTTCAGGGTGTGGAAGTAGACCCGCTCCTTTTCCCCGGTTAGTGACCATTGGGTAAGGGCATCCTAAATTAAGATTTGCTTCTTTATATCCAAAGTATTCCAAAACTTTGGAAAGAAATACAATTTCATTTTCATCTTTAGCCAAAATTTGAGGAATAATTCTTTGCTGCGGATTATTTTCAGGTGAAATTTCTGCAATATATTTTTTTAAAACCTCTCCGTTTTTAACTGAGATGTATGGAATAAAAAATCCATCAATCCCTTGAAAAACAGATGAAAAAGCCTTTCTGTAAATAAAATCCGTGTATCCTTGTAAAGGAGCGAGATAAATCATAATCGACACTGAAACAGATAAAATTCCGGTAAAAATATTTCATTTAAAGTGGAACGCAAACCTATACAATCATTTTTGTATTCATATCTTTGTAGCCAGTTTGTTTTAACTATGGAGTTGAGTTTTTTATACCCGTATAATACGAGCAAAATACTTTATTCAGCAGTTTATGTTGAAGTAGGTGGTCGCATTAATGAAGCTCAACCTGCAGTAGATACTACTCTCAAAACTGAGAAGCCTACTTTGGCGCAAATTCGTTACTGGCAAAGACAAAGAGAGAACCGGTTGCTTGTTAATGGCAAACGTTACATGGAGCCAAAAACTGAAGTTAATTTGGTTACAACGACCATTCTTCCTGAAAAAGGAATTGGGTTGCCTGTGCGTGAGCGAAATACATTAAACACCGATTGGTTAACAGTAATTTTAGTTTTGGCTTTGGTTCTATTTGCTTCGGTTAAGTTTTCTTTCTCGAAATATTTAAATCATTTATTTCAATCTATTGTGAATTATGCTACGTCTATCAGGATGTTTGAAGAAAAAAGTAATTCGATTTCTAGTGGGGCGGCACTTCTTGAAGTTATTTTTTATTTAACGTTGTCTCTTTTCTTATTTCAGGTGGGAATTTATTTTAATTTAAAATTTCCGTTTCAGAATTTAATTCTATACTTGCTTTTTTTAGGGGGCGTACTTATTTTCTTTGGGTTGAAAAAACTCGTTTATAGGGTAATTGGTAACGTAATTGAAGGAAGGGAAGAAACAGGGGAATACCTTTTTAATCACGATAATTTTAACAGAGTTACCGGGTTAATTTTGTTTCCGATTGTAACATTGATAGCTTTTAGTCCTTTCGAAAGGACTGATATTCTGTTGTTTGTGGGTGGTTCAGTGTTGGTTGGATTTTATATTTTATTATTAGGGAGAGGGATATCAATTTTATTGAAGAAACAGTTTTCTATATTTTATCTCTTTTTGTACCTTTGTTCCCTTGAATTTTTACCCTTGCTTTTAATTTATAAGATAGTAGTTGTATAAGAAAGGGATAAGTTTCATTAAAAGCATACAATTTTGAAAGTCAGGAGTATTTTAGTTTCACAACCAGAGCCAAGCACTACAAAATCTCCGTATTTTGAGTTGGCTGAAAAACATGCTGTTAAAATCGATTTTCGCCCGTTTATTCAGGTGGAAGGTGTTTCAGCAAAAGAATTCCGGCAAACCCGGATTCAGATTTTATCACATACCGCGGTAATTTTTACCAGTCGCACAGCTATTGATCATTTTTTTCGCATTAGCCAGGACCTTCGGTTAACAGTACCCGATTCGATGAAATATTTTTGTATTTCTGAGGCTACGGCATTTTACCTTCAGAAATATATCGTGTACAGAAAAAGAAAGATTTTTTACGCTGATGGTCGGTTTTCTGATTTGACGAGCGTTATGAAAAAACATAAGGACGAGAAATTTCTTGTTCCGCTTTCTGACATTCATAAACAGGAAATTCCTGAGCTTTTGGATAAAGAGGGATACAAATATACCAAGGCAATATTGTATCGAACTGTTAGTAGCGATCTTTCCGATTTAGCCGATGTAAACTATGACATTCTGGTATTTTTTAGCCCTTCGGGAATTAAATCTCTTTTTCAAAATTTTCCTGATTTCAAGCAGAATGATACAAGAATTGCTTGTTTTGGGCCAACTACGGCACAGGCAGTGCGCGAAGCCGGGTTGCGTTTGGATATTGAAGCGCCAACGGCTCAGGCCCCTTCAATGACAATGGCATTGGAGCAGTATATTAAAAAGAACAATAAATAGCGGCTAACAAGAAAAATATATAATTTTAAAGGCTGTCCGTCGAATTACGGATGGCCTTTTTTACTGTACAATGGAAAAAGCTCTACAAAAAACTGAAATAAAAAATCGTACATATACCTTAAAAAAGGAAGAACGGCTCTGTAGTAAGAAAATAATAGATAAACTTTTTTCCGAAGGAGAATCTTTTTTGTCTTTTCCGTTGAAAATAGTTTATCTGAATATTGAGTTGCCATCGAAAAACAAAGTTGAAATAGCCTTTTCTGTAAGCAAAAGGAATTTTAGGAAAGCAGTTCAACGGAATTTTTTAAAGCGGAGGATGCGTGAAGCTTATCGCTTAAATAAGCATTTGTTAACGGCAACAAAATCCGAAAAACAAATGGCAATTTTTATTATTTTTATTGGGAAAGAAATTGCTAATTTTCAAATTATTGAACAAGCGCTAAAAAAGGCTCTTGTGAGATGTTCGAAAATTAACTTACCGGAAAAATGAAAACCATCAGCGAAATAATTCAAAAACAGGAGGAGTATTTTTATTCTCAAGCTACGTTGGATTTTAATTTTCGCATTAAAAAATTGAAAGAACTAAAATCCGCAATCAAAAAATATGAACCTGAACTACTAATTTCATTCAGAGAAGATCTTGGAAAAGGAGAATTTGAAGTATTAACTTCTGAAGTTGGGTTAGTTCAAAACGAACTTACCAGGCACATTCGAAATTTGAAAAGATGGGGTAACCCTCGAAAAATGAATACTCCTTTACATGTCTTTCTTTCAAAAAGTTATGTATGGAAACAACCATTGGGGAAAATTCTTGTTATCAGCCCGTTTAATTATCCGTTTATGCTTACAATGGCTCCGCTTATTGGAGCAATTTCTGCGGGAAATGTCGTGCTTGTTAAACCATCGGAATTAACCACGCATGTGGGAAATACCATAGAAAAAATAATAAAAGAAGTTTTTGAGGAGGAGTTTGTTGCAGTTGTACAGGGCAGCGCTGAAATTAGTAAGGAGTTACTTTCTTTTCGTTGGGATAAGATTTTTTTTACCGGAAGTTCACGAGTTGGGAAAATTGTTTTGGAAGCAGCAGCAAAGTATATTACCCCGGTTGTACTCGAATTAGGAGGGAAAAACCCGGTGGTTGTTGATAAGGATGCGAACCTTGAAATTGCTGCTCGCAGAATTGTTTGGGGGAAATTGTTGAACGGAGGACAATCGTGTGTTGCTCCCGACTATTTGTTTGTACATGAATTGGTTAAGGATGACTTTTTAAAATTGCTTGTAAAATCCATTGAAGAAATGTATTCCAACTCGCCGGAGAAAAATAACGATTATACAAGAATCATTAATTCCGGAGCCGTTCGCCGCTTATCTGAATTACTAAAAGGCGTAACAATTTATTATGGAGGCAAATATGATGAAAGAATGAATTATTTTTCTCCGACAATTTTGGTCGATATTTTACCGGATTCTCTTGTGATGAAGGAAGAGATTTTTGGCCCCATTTTACCGGTATTAAGTTTTGAAAATATTAATGAAGTTTATTCATTTATCGCCAATAGGGAGAAATCTTTGGCTGCATATTATTTTTCAGAAAACAGAAAGAGGCAGCAGGAATTTCTGAAAAAAACCACTTCCGGCGATGCAATGATAAATGATGTAGTTATTCATTTTACGAATTTGTCGTTGCCGTTTGGGGGAGTAGGCTACAGTGGAATGGGAGCCTACCATGGAAAACGTAGTTTCGATGTATTTTCCCACGAACGATCGGTGATGAGAACATCTGCAAAATTTGATTTGCCATTGCGCTATCCACCCTATAAAAAAAGGGTGTTCAAATTGCTAAAATTTTTATTTCGTTAGTTTCGAAAAGAAAACCCCGGGAAATTGCTCCCAGGGTTAATATAGTAGTTTTGTTTTGTTTTCTATTCTTCGTCCATAATTTCGGTCTGCATTCTTACTGAGTCCTCATGGATGAGCTGAAAAAGTATCTTAACAAAAGTTTCATTAATAGCTAATCGTTTTCCGAGATTTACACGATTCTCCATTAATTGTGCCCAGCGGTTCATCTGGAGCGCCGTAACATTATTTGTTTTTTTGTATTGGCCAATTTGTTTTACGATTGCTACTCTTGAAGCAAGAATTTCAAGTAGTTCTGAATCGAGAGCATCAATTCGGTTGCGCAACACATCCAATTGGTTTTCAAAATCGGGGTTATTGGTATTTTCATGACGAATGACCAGTTTGTCAAGGAGTTTTCCTAAGTCGGCTGGTGTAAGTTGTTGCGCAGCGTCACTCATGGCACATGACGGGTCACGGTGCGATTCCAACATTAAGCCCTCCATTCCCATATCAAAAGCTTTTTGAGATATTTCGTATAAATATTCGCGTTTGCCTGCAATATGGCTTGGATCGCAGATTATTGGCAGGTTTGGCATGAGTCTCTTTAACTCAATAACCGTTTTCCAGTTGGGGTAATTCCGATATTTGGTTTCCCGAAATGGAGTAAACCCTCGGTGAATGGCGACAATATTTTTAATTCCTGCCTGATTGATTCTTTCAACAGCTCCCATCCAAAGTTGAACATCGGGATTCACCGGATTTTTAATCATGACCACCGCGTTGGTTCCTTTTACTACATCAGCAATTTCCTGAACAACAAATGGGCTGGCAGTAGAGCGTGCCCCAATCCACAAAACATCCAGGCCGGCGTTTAACGCTTCCTCTGTATGTTGTGCATTGGCAACCTCGGTCCCCACAGGCAGTCCGGTTTCCTTTTTTACAGTTTGCAACCATTTCAATCCTATTGAGCCTACTCCTTCAAATGAACCAGGTCTTGTTCTTGGTTTCCAAACACCGCCGCGGTAAATGA
Source organism: uncultured Draconibacterium sp. (assembly GCA_963677235.2). GTDB lineage: Bacteria > Bacteroidota > Bacteroidia > Bacteroidales > Prolixibacteraceae > Draconibacterium. The sequence continues at coordinate 1,333,247 of CAXXPP010000003.1, forward strand.
ATACACGTTTGTCTTGTGCCAGTAATTTTGCTGTTTCCAGCGCCTGTTCCTCGCTTTCCAAACTACATGGTCCGGAAATTAAAAGAGGATTGTCGATATTTGGCAGCCACTCTCTTATCGGATTAATTTCAAGCTTTAAAGTCATTTTTATTTCGTATAAAGTTTTGTAAATTTTTCTTCATTCTTTACGAAATGAGGATTTTCCCCATCAAGAATTCCCCTGATTTTATTTGCGTTAATTATCAGGTCTTTTAATTTTTCAAAGTTATTGTCTTTCATGCTGTCACGGAATTCCTGTAAATGTTTAATGTAAACATCAAGCGATTCAACAACATATTTGCAATTTTGTTGAAATATGGGTTGCCACATGGTGTGGGAACTTTTGGCTAAACGAACTGTAGACTGAAAACCACCACTGGCCAAATCGAATATAATACTGCCGTCTTCCTTTGCCTGAACCGCATTTGCCAGAGCATAGGCTGCAGCGTGGGGCAAATGAGACACAAAAGCGGTTGTGTGATCCTGCTCGTCGGACGACATATAGGCAATATCCATACCAAGTGTTTGGAACATTTTTTCCGCTAAAGCAACGTGTTGAGGTCCCGAATCTTCCTGATCGCAGAGAATCGCAATTTTTTCTCTGAAAAGGTCATCGATTGCAGCAGTTGGACCAGAATTCTCTGTTCCTGACATCGGATGAGCAGCTACAAAGTTTTTTCTTTTTGGATGGTTTCTTACCGCATCTACAATCATTTTTTTTGTAGATCCCATATCAATGACCGTAGTGTTTGCCGATATTTTATCGAGTACATCAGGAAGGAATTCGAGTTCTTTGTCAACCGGAATTGCAATAATTACAAGGTCTGTTTCTTGAATTCCTTTTTCAAGTGGAGCAATTTTGTCAACCAATCCAATTTCAATGGCTTTTTGGGCATTCGAGTTGTTTTCTTCAATGCCAATCAATTCTGTTGCAAATTTCTTTTTACGCAGATCTTTGGCCAAGGAACCACCTATTAACCCAAGTCCGATAAATGTTATTTTCATTTCATTCTCGTTATTTAATAAAAAAAGGCCCCGAATTCTCGAGACCTTTCTGTAACATATCTTTAAATTAGACAATACCTTACTTCCTGATCCCGAAATTAGAACCAAAATAAAAGTAATAGTAAAAGTAAGTATTGTTAATCATTGTACTCTTTTTTCTGTCAATGTGGAAACAAAGATAGGTATATATTTTAGAAATGAAACATTATTTTTATTCTGAGTCAAAATTCAATACTATTCAATCAAAATTTTAACTGTCAGATTATTTTTTTATTAGTTTTCTAGAAGTAACTTTTTGTCCGTCTTCCAGGATATTTATCAGGTATATTCCTTTTGGAAAATCCTTTATATCCAGTGTTTTTAATGAGTTTCCATAGATGTTTTTCAACTGAGTATTTTTTACTTTTTGTCCCAAAATATTGTAAAATTCAACTTCTACGGTTTTAATTTTCTTGTTTGAGATTTCGAATGTTAAATTCACTTCATTTTTGGCCGGATTCGGAAAAATAAGAATATTGCCAGGGGAAAGTTGGGTTAAGGGGGTAGAAACAGGTTGTTGTATTCTCAGGTTGTCGATTGCCCATCCCCAGCCGTGAGCATAAGGATCGGAATACAAACGGAAGCGTATTAATATTGTATCTCCTGTAGCGAAATTCCCGTTTTCAGCAAGGTTAATTCCATTTGAAATGTATAATTCAGAAGTTCCAACAGCATTTGAAACCTGGTCCGATATATCGTCATTATATGTAGAAAGCCAAATGGTATTTCTTTTTGAGTCGTAGCCATCTGCCAGTGGTAACCATGTTTCACCAAAATCTTTGCTTCCTTCAATAATTACATAATCCCAAAATTCAATGTCGCCAAAACTGGTATTATTTTCTCCAGGTTCAACCAGTACCACTTCGTCAAATGTCATTGAACCATTTTCCTGAACTATTACTGGTCGTTTTAATATGGTAGAAAAATTGTATTCCGAATTATTTTCTTCGGGACTAGGGTACGGATGTGGGCTATGCAAAGCTCCGTTATTGAAGCTATCTTCAGTATAAATATCAAAATCGGAAATAATAAAATCAGATGTAGGGTTATCAAAATTGTTGATGTATTTAACTACTGGATCATAAATTTTTTCAACATTGAATGAATAGGAATCACCATCGGGCAGCATAGCAATATTTCCCACTCCTGATGCATCTTTTGCAAATATTTGATAATTAATGATATCCCCGTCATTCAGAACATTTTCATCAAAGTCAAAATATCCTGAGAAAGTAGTTGAGCTATCGCGGGTCATGCCAAAAGAATGCTGATTTGTTCCGTTGATGTTATATTTAATATATACCGTGTCAACTGCAATGTTATCATTAACTTCTGCCGAAATTTTTAATTTTTTCCCTGAAAATAAGTAGTAAGCAATTGGTTCGTGTTTAATTACAGGTCTTTCATTGTCTGGCCCAATTTTAACAGAATAAAGTATTTTAGGTGCTTCGGTTGGCAATCTGAATGTTCGTCCCTTAACGTCACCAGCATTTATATAATACTGAATGACACCAGCTTCAATCTCCGGAATTATTTCTGTTGTAAATTTGTTCGGTATTTCTGTTGGTAGCAAAGAAATTGTATCAATCTGTATTTGAAAATTATCCGTTGAATAAATGAGGGATACTGATGAAGTGTCCAAATCATAATCACTTTCTATATTTATGCTGAAAGTGAGAGGTTGTTTTTCTTCAATATCTTTGGGCGGGATAAAATCAAGATACATATGTTTCCATCCAATATCGGCCATTATTCCTCTTGTGAGTGGGCCGGGATCGTGAACTGCTTCTGCTTTTCCAATGGCATGAGTCATAAGTGAATTCGGATTGGTTGAAGGGTAGTGTGCATCGTTTAAATGATATATACTGGAACCGTCGTCCCAAATAGACGGAACATATAGCCGTGGCTGAAATCCGTTTCCATCAGCAACTGCCACCGGACTGTTTGCATATAAATTACCTGAAGTTAATGCATCTTTTAGTTTTGAAGATTGATTCGGAAAAATCAATGTATCAGTCAATTGTTCTCCTGTGTTTTTAATGACCAGTAAGTCAAATGCAGCAGCATCTCCAAAATCCTCGTATCCATAGCTCCCTTCATTTCCACTAACAAAGAAGAAGCCTGTAAATCCTAATCCATGAGCCAATTCATGCAAAACAACAGTAGTAAAATCATAGAGTGAATCAGGTGTATTTAAATCAGTGCCAAAATACCAGTTAATTGATTTGTTGAAATCTGCTGTAATATCTGGAAGTTCAGGTCCTGTGATTTCAGACTTTGTAATTTTTTCAGCAATGGCTACCGGATAATAACGATTCTCGTGCGGTACGTTTTCAAAATTCTGATAATATGATTCGGGGCCACAACTTCCCAGTACATTTGTGGCGAGCGTGCGCCAGTTTGCTTGCACATAAATAGGAACGGGCGATTCAATAATACTCTCCCAAATACTGACTGCATACTCAAAGGCTTTTTTTGCATCCTGAGGGAAAAGACTATACTCGACAATTATATCCGATTTTTTTTCTCCTGATTTGAGTTTGTTCAATAATTCGGGTGTTGGAGGAATAGATGCTTTTTCGATTTTACCGGAAGCGTAACAAACCGGAGGTGCAACTTTAATATTGTTTTTCTTCCAGTCTTGTTGACCAGCCATTGCCGTAACTTCTATGATTGAAAGAAGTAGTATAGATAAAATTTTTTTCATTTATTTTTTATGATATCGGGTATTTTGAATACAAATATGTATCGAAAAATCCCTACAGATTCCTTCATGGGTTAATGTAATATAAAAAAATTATAAAAGAAAGGCCGGATGTTTAACACCCGGCACTTTCCTACCTTTTGTTTACTAACGCATGAATTTTACTCATGCAACCCATAAAATCTTTAGAACAATCGAGATTTTTTCACAAAAACTAACTTGTAAAAAATTACCATTGACGTTACTAATCCGATAAATGCTGCAATTAATGCAATAAGTAGTAATGTTTTCATAATAGGTAAAAATTAATATTTAATAATTTTTTTTGTAACAACTTGTGAGGCATCTGTAATCATATTTATAAAATAGATGCCTGGTTTTATATTATTCAGATTTACTTGTTTCTTTGATGTATACTGAGGATTATTCCATGTTTCGCGAAATACAGTTTTTCCTGTTAAATCGGTGATCGAGATGTCCATCGTTGAAATGTTGTTTGCATTGGTACAGTCGACATAAAAGTTGCTGGAAAAAGGATTGGGGTAAACATCTAAATTATCAACAGAAGCAATTGTTTCTGTTCCTGTTAATTTGCTTTGAATTTTAAGGTCGTCGATTGCCCAACCCCATCCATTTACCGATTTGTCAGATGATAGTCTAAAACGAATAAGGACAATATCTCCGGCTTGTAGTCCGGTATTTTCGGTTAGATAAATTGAGTGTAAAGCAAAAAGGCTTTCATCTCCTGAAGTCGTTGATGAACTGCTTTTTAATGAATTTACAAAGCTTGAATACCAGCGTTCATCTCTGTTTGAGTCATATCCTTCCGTTAATGGAAGCCATGTTTTTCCATTGTCTTTGCTAGCTTCGATAATCACATAATCCCAAAAAAGTAAATCAGTGTATTTTGTTTGCGGCTCCCCTGGTTCTACCAAAACTACTTCTTTGAATGACATTTTCCCGTCATCTTCTATGATAATTGGGTGCCTTAACTGAGTAATGAGGTCATATTTTTCATTTTCTATTTCTGACTGTTGGTAGGGGTGATTGGTATGCAAAACACCGGTTGAGAATCCGTCAATATTTGAAACAGTAAAATCTGAACCGATAAAATCTTCCGAAAAACTGTTGAAGTCTGTTTCGTAAGAGGTAAGAGCTTCATCCGATTCAAAAACATTAGCTAAATAATATCCGTTGGAAGGAACAATTATTTGGTTGCTGTTCTTTGATTTGTCGCATGCGATTATACGATATTCTACTTTGTCATCGCTTTTAATATAATCAGGAAGTTCAACTGAACCTGAGAAGAAATCTTCTGAATTAATGTTCAAAAAGACTGGTTTTTGTTCAATTCCATCTACTTTATATTCAACTTTTACTGACTTAATTCCCATGTTGTCAGCAGCTTTCCCTTTCAATTCAACTGACTTGATCGAGCTTGAAATCAGCTTAACAGGATTATGCTGGACAATTGGAGCTGAATAATCAGGTCCAATCCGGAAACTCAATTTTTTATTTGGAGCAGTACTTGGTAATTTATAGATCTTGCCTTCAGAAGATTTTGCAACGAAGTAATATTGAATATTTCCTAAATGATTATTTACCGGAAAGTTGGCTGTGTATTTTTGTATAAAAGCATCAAAATTCAGTTCAACTGAATCTTTTGTGGTGAAATAATCTTTTGAGTAAACCATTTTTACAGAGGAAGGAACAAATGTATTTTCACTACTAATACCTAGAATAACTGGTATTTCCATGCAGGTCTCCTCGAAATCTTTGATAATGTCAAAATCAAACGAAACAGATTTCCATCCCATTTCATCCAGCATTTGTACTGTTAAATCTCCGGGTGTGTGTATGGCTTGTCCTTTATATTTGTATGCAGTCATTAAAGCGTTTTCACTGTTTGCCCCAAACTCTTTATTGTCGAGATGATAAAGGCTGGAACCAGCAATCCAGTTTGCCGGAGCATATATGTTTGGAGCTGGAGTAGCTGACTTTTCTGTAATGGATTCTTTATTGAATTTTAGTTTTTCGGAAGTTAATTGGTGAAATAAATCTTCTGACGGACTTTTGAAAAAATTATTATCTGAAATTCTCTGATTACTATAATTGAAAATGTAGTAATCGTAGATGCTGGGTAGATTATATGCGTTATTAAAAAAGCCAGTTTCATTGTTGGCTTTTAGAAAACCTGAAAAACCAAGACCATGCGTGATTTCATGCAAAGCAGCGGTTGCAAAATCATATTTAGAAGATGGAGTGTTACCGTCGGTGCCAAAATACCATGAAATATTAGAGTTAAAACAACAAATAATGTCAGGTTCATTTTCTCCGTTAATGTCCTTCCCCGCCAGTTTTTCTGCGAGTGCTACCGGATAATATACATTGGAAAATAGTGCTCCATCGAAATTTTTATAAAACTGTGCTGGTTTGCTTTCAGCCAATGTGTTTGTTCTTATCGCTTCCCATTGCACGGTAATTTTTATAGAAACAGGAGAAGAAACAAAACTTTGCCAGATAGAAACAGCATATTGAAAAGCTGCTCTTGCCTGTGTAGGTACATTTTCATAGGTTACAATGAAATTTCCCGCAGTACTGCCTGATTTCAATTGTTTCTCATTGGAAGGGGGTGGTGTAAATACATTTTTTACTTCATCCAAAGCAATGTTGATCTGGCTTTCGCCTTTAATGGTTTGCGTCAACAGTTGCTTTTGGGCCTTAACATTGCAAAAGGTAACAATGGTAAGGACGATTAAAAGCGTCCGTCTCATGACAGTTTCTATTTATGGGTTTGTAATGTTCAAAAATACAAAACAGTGAGACGGTTGTTGTAAAATAAAGCACTGATTTAATACGTAAGGAATTCTGAAAGTTTAGTAAGGAAATTTCCTGTTTTGGCTTCCTTTTCTGATTTAATGTTGTTGCGAAATTAAAGGGGATATTATTATTCCTCTTCAATTTTTTGCCAGCTATTGTTTTTATAGGTAACAAATTTATCATCCTCACATTGTAAAAATTAACAATGCTAAGGACGACCGAAAGCGTCCGTCTCATGACAGTTTCTATTTAATGGGTTTGCAGTGGTAAATATATGAATATTATTTATTATTACAAGTAATTTTTATAGTTTAGTCGGGTTGAGAAGAACCAGAAACAAAAAAACAAAATAATATTTATGAAATATTTATCAACAATCTTAGCAGGGGGTTTAGTTCTTTTATTTTTCACATCTTTCATGCCTGAAAAGGGTTATTATTCAGAAATATACAGGCCTCAGTTTCATTTTACACCTGAAAAGAACTGGCATAATGATCCTAATGGATTGGTTTATTATGCCGGAGAGTATCACATGTTTTACCAGTATAATCCATTGGGGAATGAATGGGGTTTTATGCATTGGGGGCATACGGTTAGTAATGATTTGATGCATTGGAAACACCTTCCTATAGCACTGTATCCTGATGAAAACTCAAAGGATAGCGTATATTGTACAGCCTTCTCCGGTTCTGCTATTGTTGATAAAAACAATATACTTGGAAAACAAAAGGATGACGAAAAAACTTTGGTAGCTTTTTATACTAGTCAGCATTGCGGACAACGTATAGCGTATTCTGCTGATAAAGGAAGAACTTGGGAGAAATATCAGGATAATCCAATTATCCCTTATAATGAAAAAGATGACGCCCGGGATCCTAAAGTGTTTTGGTTTGAACCAACCCAAAAATGGGTAATGGCGCTGTATCGTAAAACAGAAGATGACGATATTACACGAGGTGTTTCATTTTATGTTTCTGAAAACCTGGTTGATTGGGAGTGGAAAAGTCATGTTGTTGGTTTTTTTGAGTGCCCCGATTTGGTTCGTTTGCAAGTAACAAACCGGCCTGAAGAATACAAATGGGTATTATTTGATGGTGATGGGAGTTATGTCATAGGAGAGTTTAATGGTGAAGGGTTTATTCCTGAAACCCCGAAAATGAAAAGTGATTACGGGAAGAATTATTATGCCACGCAAACATGGAGCAATATTCCGGAAGAAGATGGCCGAACAATTCAGATTGCATGGATGAAGGGAGGTGAATTTCCAGATATGCCTTTTAACGGGCAAATGACTTTTCCAAGCGAACTTGCAGTCACAAAATTTAATTTTGGTTATAAGTTAATTCGCAAGCCTGTAAAAGAAATTGAAAATCTGCATGGAAAACATACAAGCTGGAAAAATGAAAATGTAATTCCCGGAATTAATGATAACCCTTTAAAAAAAATTAGTGGCGATTGTTACCACATTATTGCTGACTTTGATATTAAAACATCTGATAATTTCGGTTTTATGATTCGCCATAGTAAAAAGGATGCGGGAACAGAGGTTTTGTACAATGTAAAAAGAGGTACTCTTTCGGTATTGGGAGCAACTGTACCTTTGGTGCCCATTGATAATAGAATAAAATTAGAATTATTGATTGACCGTGCTTCCATAGAAATTTATGCGAATGATGGGCAGGCTGTTATTTCAAATTGTTTTACACCTTCTGAAAAAGCTCAGGATTTTGTTTTGTTTACCAATGGCGGAGAACTGGGGATTGTGAATATGGATGCTTACAAAATGGAATCAGTTTGGACTCAGGAAAATTAAAAATATTAAAATGAAGAATTTTTTGACTGTTATTTTTTTATTGCTTCTTACTACAGGTTTCCTTTCTGCGCAGGAAATCAAAATTTATAATCCGGAAGCTAATGCAAAAGAAGATATTTCAAATGCAGTAAAGAAAGCGTCGCAGGAAAATAAACATGTTTTTGTTCAAATAGGAGGGAATTGGTGTCCGTGGTGTGTTAAGTTTCATCGTTTTGTTGACAGTGATTCAGAAATTAAAACATTTGTAGAAAACAATTTTGAGGTTGTTCGGGTGAATTATGATCCTAAAAATAAAAACGAAAAAGTTCTTGCGGAATTAGGATATCCGCAACGTTTTGGCTTTCCTGTATTTGTTATTTTAGATGGAAAAGGGAACCGAATTCATACACAAAATTCGGCCTTTCTTGAAAAAGGTGATGGCTATGATCACGATAAAATTCTGAGGTTTTACAAAAACTGGTCGCCTGCCGCGCTCAACCCTGAGAATTATAAATAAATAAGAGATTGGAGCATCTCTTGATTTTGGAGATTAAAAATAGCTTATAAAAGGAAGTTGAAGTCATCACCCTCGGAGAGTTCCGAAGGTTGTTCCCCTTTTTTGAAAATCCGGCAAGTTTGATCTCCAATTAATTCAAGTTGATTGTCTTCAAGTTTAAACATAGTTCCTTCGCGGAGCCCCACAACATAAATATCAGGGTTAATTTCCAAAAATTCAGTAATGCGTTGCTCGCGTGTTTCTCCGCCATGTCCCTCTGGGTTTGCATCCAAATAATGTGGATTAATTTGAAATGGAATCAAATTCATACAATCAAAACCCATTGGGTCTGTAATTGGCATGTCGTTCGTAGTACGCAATGTGGGGCAAGCAACATTCGAACCAGCACTCCAGCCAATATACGGTGTTCCCGATTTAACTTTTTCAGCAATTGCACCCATTAAATTTTGGTCGTGCATCATTCGAACCAGTTGCCACGTATTTCCGCCGCCTACAACAATGGCTTCTGCATTTTTTATTGCCTCTGCCGGATTGTCAAAAGTATGTATGCCTTTTATATGATGACCAACTTCGGCAAATCGTTCTTCTACTCTTTTACAGTAAGTATTAAAAGAAAATGTTACCGCTGCATACGGAATAAAAACTGCGGTTACCGGTTTTTCACCAAGAAATTTTTGAATATCATATTTCGGGTAATCCAAATAGGGCTCGCCTGGCATTGTTGAATTACTGATTAAAAGTAGTTTCATAATTTACAATGTATAATTGATTAGCAAAAATATATAAAAGTCTTCTTAATCTTTAACTTAAATCTTCTTCAAACTCTTTATTATGTTAGCATTGAAGCAAGAGGTAAGGATTTGTGATATTGGTATTGATTTGCAATGCAATTTTGGGTTCGCCTGTTTAAATGTAACTAGTTTGTTAATCGTATAAATCGGTTACATCGCAATTGGCCAATTCAACAAAATAATCTGCAATTTTATTTGTAACATCATTTAAAAACCGGGCGCCTTTTTCGGGTGTCGATTTTTTGGGGTTTCCTACCCCGGTGTCTTCCGAGACTTTATCCCAACGTCGTGGAGCCCATGCTGTTTTTTCTCTTAAGCTTTTTAGTTTGAATGATTTTGCTTTTCCTTCACCTGCTTCTTCCAACGGGCGAACCAAATGAGGGAAATAATGCATAATTATGCTGGTTTCCATTTCGTTGGCATGGTCGCCATCCTCTTCAAAATAATCTTTATTGTCAAACATTTTGAACCACTCAACAATCGAAAGAAACATCTCCGGGAATTCGGGTTGCAAATCGCGAACCAATTGTTTAAAATCGTTTCCGCCATGTCCGTTCATAAGGACGAATTTTCTTATTCCCTGGTTATACAATGCTTTCAGAATATCGTGAAGAATCATTCTTTGTGTGGAAAGTGTAGTGTGTAAACAAAATGGCAATTCAATCTGTCCCATATTCTGAATTCCAAGCGGAATAGTAGGTAACACCATTATCTTTGCACCTTTTGCCCATGCTTTTTCTGCAGTTTCAGCAGCTATTCTTGCTGTTTCCAGTGAATCTGTTCCATAAGGAAGATGATAATTATGAGGCTCGGTTGCTCCCCAGGGCAAAATGGCCACTTCGTATTTTTGATTCTTGATTTGTTTCCAGTTGGCTTCTTCTAAAATGTATGGTTTCATAAGTAAAGGTTTAAAAGCTTACAATTGTAAATCCGAAAGTAAAAGGAGTTAGTTTTGGTCCTTTGTTTTCTTTAAAAAGAGGTACGAGCTCATAAGTTGCGAAAAGATTAATCCTCCGGTAGCCTGCACGCAACATAATGCCATATTTAAAATCTTGTAAATTATAATGTCCCGGCACCTTTAATTTTTCTTTTTTCCCATCAACACGGTACTTTATTTTTGTATGGCTATTAATTCTGTAACTGGCAAATAATCCGGAAGATAAATAAAGTCGGTTTTCATAATGGTTTATTGGAATCTGAAATTCGGCCAGCAAGGGCGCCAAAACAGAAACGATAGAAAGTTTTGACTTTTGGTTTTGGTCGAAGTACAACATTTCCGGTTCGATTTTATCATTGTTTGCCCGTATAATCGTTGTACTTTGGTCGAGACGATAACTTTGTAAATGAAGTCCTAATCCTGTTACCAGCCCAACAGTATTTCGGTTGTGTTGCAATCCAATGCTTTGCTGAATAAGGTTTATGTAGGTAGAATTTGAGCGAAACACATCGTTATTCATAAATTCAGTCTGATAGCCCGAATAATCCTTATTCAGAAAAGAATTAAACCCAAAATCAACACCAGCCCAATGACCGGTAAAATCATCCTGCCAGAAATTAAATCCGTGTTGAGTGATTTCGCGGATGTCAATCTTCTTTAAAACCTTTTCAGGATCTTCTTTTATCGGAATAATCGTGTCTGTTTGCTGGGCATATATTTTTTCTATGCTCCCTAAAAAAATAAACAGAATAATAATTTGGAAGAGTATTGTTTTCATTGGCAAATTAATATTCATAGCTTTTCTCTTTTGAAATGAATATTATCAAACAACAAAGGTAATGTATTCAGGTTTATAAAACTATTAATCACAAACGTTCGTTCATTTCAAATGTGGAGGAAAATTTAATAAGCAATGTCTTTTTAATTAACATTCAGGTGTTTCTATAAAGAAAATTTTATAATTAGCTGAAATTCATTTAAAAAGAATACCTTTGCGCGCATTATTTTTAGAAGTATTTGAATGACATTATTTAATGAAATGGGGCTGAGTCCTGAAATTCAACAGGCAATTGAAGAACTTGGATTTGAACAGCCCACTCCAATTCAGGAAAAAACAGTTCCTTTTTTATTGGAAGAAAAACAAGACATGGTGGCTCTGGCCCAAACCGGAACTGGGAAAACTGCAGCTTTCGGGCTCCCAATTATTCAGCAAATTGATACAACACAAAAAGCTTCTCAAGCTTTGATATTAAGTCCTACAAGGGAATTGGCTTTGCAAATTGCAAATGATATCAATACCTTTTCTAAGCATCTTCCCAAAATAAATGTGGCAGTGCTTTACGGAGGTGCTGATATAAGGAAACAAATTAAAGATTTGGAACATGGCGCTCAAATTGTTGTGGGAACACCAGGGAGAACGCTTGATTTGATTAAGCGTAAAAAGCTTAAAGTTAATGAGATACAGTGGTTGGTTCTCGATGAGGCCGATGAGATGCTTTCCATGGGATTTAAAGATGATCTGGACGCAATTCTGGAGAATTCACCTGAAGGAAAACAAGTGCTGTTGTTTTCGGCTACAATGCCCAAAGAAATTGTTGCTATTGCTAATAAATACATGAGCAATCCTTTTGAAATTTCTGTAGGGAAGAAAAATACGGGGGCCGAAAATGTAGAACACAATTTTTATGTGGTTCATGCAAAAGACAGATACTTGGCCCTGAAACGTGTGGCTGATATCAACCCGAATATTTATGGGATTATTTTTTGCCGTACACGTGCTGAAACAAAAGAAGTTGCCGATAAACTCATGCAGGATGGTTACAATGCCGATGCTCTTCATGGTGATCTTTCACAGGCGCAGCGTGATCATGTGATGGCGCGGTTTCGTAGTAAACATTTACAAATGCTTGTGGCTACCGATGTTGCTGCCCGCGGTTTAGATGTAAATGATCTGACACATGTTATAAACTACAATTTACCTGACGATCCGGAAGTTTATATTCACCGCAGCGGAAGAACAGGAAGGGCTGGGAAGAAAGGTATCTCAGTGACTTTAATTCACATGCGCGAAAAAGGGAAATTGCGCCAGGTTGAAAAAATTGTAAATAAGAAGTTTGTACAGAAAGAGGTTCCATCAGGAAAAGAAATTTGTGAAAAACAGCTGTTCAGCCTGATTGACAAAGTAGAGAAGATTGAAGTCAATGAAGGGCAGATTGGCGAATTTATGCCGGTAATATATAAAAAGCTATCGTGGCTCGATCGGGAAGAACTGATCAAACATTTTGTTTCTGTTGAGTTTAATCGCTTTCTTGATTACTATGAGAATGCTCCGGACATCAATGTGGATGAATCAAAACAAAGCGATGACTTCCAGGAACCTGGTGGACGAAGAAGACGGGATCGCAAAAAGAGAGGTGACCGGACTGAGAGAAACGATAGGAATGACAGGAGGAGAGGTGGTTACGAGTTTTCGCGTTTCTTTTTTAATTTAGGGAAAAAGAATGGTGTTAGTAAAAGGACTATTATCGATTTGGTAAACCAGAATTTATCCAATAAAAGTGTTGAGATTGGGAATATCGAAGTGCTAAAAAGCTTTTCTTTTTTTGAAGTTGACAAACGTTATGAAAAGGAGGTTTTAAAAGCATTTAAAAATGCACGTTTTAAAGGGCAACGAGTTGGAATTGACATTGCCAAAGGAAAATAAAAACTACTCAATAAGCTTTTACAGTGAAAGTCGTTCATTCTTTTGGACGACTTTTTTTATTTGATCGGGCTTTGGGGTTGAATGCTAAACAACGTTTTACCCATTTATCCAGATCTTCATCCATGTCGGTCCCGGTCGGGCTAATGAGAAGGAATCCTTTCATCGATTTTCCAGTGTCGTCAAGTAGGTGACAATCTTCGTTTTGCAGATATTCAGCCTGTTTCTCCGGTGGAATTCTTACCAGTAGTTCTTCTCCGTAAATCCCAGTACATAATTTTTCATCAACAAAAAAACTTAGTCCTCCAAACATCTGTTTTTCGTCAAAACCAGCATTATTCTCTTTTAGGCAGTTTCGAACCCTATCGGCCAGATATTCACTGTAAGCCATATCCAATTGAATTTTATTCATAAAGCTAAAGTTCGAATTTGATTTTTGCAAACGAAATTTTACCTGTAGTTATGGATGAACAATGGGAAAATATCCTTTAATGTGTTTTATTTAAAATCTGTTTTTGCTGAATTCTGATTCTGTTTAAACTAAAACTGGAAAATGACCTTTCAGAAGAATTAATGTTTAACTGCGATAAGCTGTTGACTTCAAGCTTTGGATGGGGCATTAGAGAAATCATAAAAAATTAATGGGTGCCGGAAATTCTGACACCCATTTTTATATTTATATAAAAAACTATTTACTGTTGCAAAAATTTCGAATAAGTAACAATTAACTTTATTCCTGTCTTACTTGTACTTCCCTTCAAAACCACACGGTTTGCCTCGCTATTTTTATTTGCTGTGGTTAATTTAAAGCCCAAATTCTCGATATCTCCATCAATAATTTGCTGAAAATGCTGTGTTATATTAAAACGGTAAGTATAATCTTCATCATTCAATACTCCGCCATAGAATAATGGGCTAAATGAATAATCTTTGGGTAAATATTCCTGCCCCGTGCTGTCGATAAATGTGAACAAAAGCTGGTCCGGCGCCGGATAATTATCAATATCAGATGCTACTGTATCAACCTGAAAAACAAGTTCGGCTTTATTAATTGCAGTATTAACCGAGTCTTTCCAGAAAGTAAGATTGTCAATATCTATTTCGGACTCCAGACCACCCATAGATTGAATATAAATTAATGAATCTTCCTTTGGACCGCTACTCAGGCTTTCAAAAAATGGTGTTTCAGAATAATTGTGTTCAATATGATTTACACGTGCACTGAATTCCGTAATAATGTAAGGCATACTTAATGTATCAGGTTCTTCTGCAGTTCTGTTTTCTTCGTTGTTATAAAAAATAACGACTGCTGATCCCTGAAAATTATCGTCAGAAGCTGCTTCCAGAGATAAAATAGCACCCTCGCCATCAGTCAGCTTCTCTGTTTCAACATATAATCCTTTGAAATTTTCCAAAAAAACATCGTTACTAACCATTTCAGCCGAATCTGCATTCATCAGTCTCTCTGCAAATGAAATATCCAACGGAACTTTTAACACTTGATAAAAAGTATCTGTTTCAGTAGAGTCGAGCTTTATGTGTGGAATAAAATCCAACTCCCCCAAAAGTTCATCAGAAGCCATACTTTTTAAATCAACATTTTGGTAGTAAGGGAATCCTGATGTGCCCCCGGAAGAACCTGTCTGATCGGCATGTAAACTTTCTTCCAGTTCATAAACCCTTATCTGTTGTGTTGTTAATGTATCTCCGTAAACACCTTTATAATATAAATACAAGAACACAGAGTCTGCTTCAGCAGCTTCCCCGTAATCAGGAAATCCAGTTAATCTATACTGAGTTGCAAAATCAATTGTTGTATTTCCAAAAACAGGATCGTTAAAACTTCCAAGTAAACTTTTTGGCGCTCCATCGGTGCGGATTGAATCTTCAAGAACAGTAAACGCAGTGATTTCGTCTTTCAATATGGTATTTTTTACTGAAATTAAATCAGTGGAAGGCAAAAGATCCATTCCCAAATCATCATATTTATTACAACGTGTAAAAATAAGGGCTGTTAAAATTATCACAACCAACGAAATCCGGTGTTTATTCTTTGAATTGATTTTCACTTAATACCTCTTTATTAATTCATTATTTAGCCTATTTCAAAAGCTATACAAACGTATAAAAAAACAAACGATAGCAATCGTTAAATGATTGTATATTTATATTTTTTTAGATAAAATTCAATCTTTTAACACTTACACTTTATCGTAAAATTCATTATAAGCGTCAATGTATGTTTCTTTAGGTTGGTAATCGAGGAATAGTTTCTTTGATGAATGAATATATTTTTCGACTTCGCCGTTTATATTTTCTGACCCTTTTACTACCGCGTCAGAATAATCAACTGCCATTTTTGATACATTGGCAAAAGTTGGTTCTTTAACTGCTTTTACATCCTCGGCAGTAATTCCGTCAACCAGCATTTTTTCGCCAAAATCAGAATTTAAAGTTTTCTTAAAATCGTCATTATAAACAGAATACACCACTTTTGAACCTTTAAAAAGCGGATCGTTATAATAATATTTTTTTATGTATAACGGAACCAGCGAAGTTAACCAGCCGTGGCAATGAATAATGTCTGGTGCCCAACGTAGTTTTATAACTGTTTCCAAAACACCGCGGGCAAAAAATACAGCCCGCTCATCGTTATCTTCAAACTCGTTCCCTTTTGAATCTGTTAAAACATGTTTACGCTGAAAATAGTCTTCATTATCTATAAAATATACCTGCATTCTCGCAGCTTGTATTGAAGCTACTTTAATAATCAGCGGATGATCGGTATCGTTAATCACCAGGTTCATCCCCGACAAGCGGATAACTTCATGAAGTTGGTTTCTTCGTTCGTTTACACAGCCGTAACGCGGCATAAAAGTTCTGATTTCCCGCCCTTTCTCCTGAACGCCCTGTGGCAAATAACGGGCAATTTCCGACATTTCTGATTCTGGTAAGTACGGGGTAATTTCTTGTGAAATATAAAGGATCTTTTTCTTTTCCATTGACCTGTATGCGCAGTTTATTACAGGCTGCAAAGGTAATAAAAATATCCAAAATATTCAATTCTCCCGCTTTCTGCATGTTAACAGGATAAAGGTCTGTGTCCTTTTGTTGATAAATTCCGAATTAATTTTATTTACTTTGCACCGTTAAATTTTTGGGGTATGGAGCTGGTTAAAACAGTGAACAAATTAAAGGGAAAACTGCAACAATTGCACACTCTCGGAACGATAGGGTTTGTCCCTACAATGGGCGCCTTGCACGCCGGGCATATTTCGCTGGTTGAAAAAGCAGCAGAAGAAAATCCGGTAGTTGTGGTGAGCATTTTTGTGAACCCAACACAGTTTAATGATCCCAAAGATTTGGAACGTTATCCGCGTGATTTGAATGCTGATTTGAAGTTACTCGAAAAATCAGGTGCAACTTTGGTTTTTGCTCCTTCAGTTAAAGAAATATATCCGGAACCCGATACCCGGAAGTTTGATTTTGGTTTATTGGAAGTGGTGATGGAAGGCAAACACCGCCCCGGACATTTTAATGGTGTGGCACAAGTGGTGAGCAAACTTTTTGAAATGGTAAAGCCGGACAAAGCTTATTTCGGCATGAAAGATTTTCAGCAGGTTGCTATTATTAAAAGTATGGTAAAGCAACTTCACTCTCCTGTGGAAATTATTTCCTGCCCCATCATCCGCGAAGAGAGCGGATTGGCAATGAGCTCCCGCAATGAATTGTTGAATTCTGAAGAAAGAAAAAACGCAGCCGTTATTTCTAAAACGCTAGCAAAGGCCAAACAACTCACAAGGCAAAAATCAGTTCAGGAGCTTACCGGATGGGTTACAGAAAACATCAACAAAAACCCATACCTATCTGTTGAATATGTTGAAATAGTTAACGATATAAATCTTCAACCCGTTAAAAGCTGGGACGAAGAAAATACAAAAGTAGGCTGCGTCGCAGTACGCTGCGGCAAGGTCAGGTTAATTGACAATATTGTTTTGAATTGAAAGGACAAGGTCATGCAAATTGAAGTTTGTAAATCAAAAATACATAAAGTAACGGTTACTGAAGCCAACCTGCAATATGTGGGAAGCATTACTATCGACGAAGATTTAATGGACGCTGCCAATATTATTGAGAATGAAAAAGTGCAGGTGGTGAATATTAATAATGGTGAACGACTGGAAACCTACGTTATCAAAGGTGAACGCGGCTCAGGAACCATTTGCCTCAACGGGCCGGCAGCAAGAAAAGTAGCGGTAGGCGATGTGGTAATTATTATATCATACGCGCATATGGATTTTGAAGAAGCAAAAACATTTAAACCGTGGCTGGTTTTTCCGGATACCGAAACAAACCAGGTAATTTAAAATAAATTCAAGAAAATCAAAAAATGCCAGTGGTATAGAAGAAATCTATAAGGCTGACATTTTTTATAAATTTTACTATTATTCTTTAATGAGTTTTTGTACAAGGTTATACTCTCCTGCTTTAGCATTAATAATGTAAGTGCCTGAAGCAAGACCACTCAAGTTAATTGTTTCGCTATTCGAAGAAGTATTATTGTGCATGACTACTTTGCCATTTAAGTCCATTAACTTATACTCTAAAGGAAACATATTTCCTGAAAAACTAATGGTGACATCATCTGAAAACGGGTTTGGATAGACAACAATTTTTACCTTTCCATTTTCTACATTGGTAACATCACTTGTTAAATTTTCTTCTGAAAAAGTTGCTGATTTTAATCCCAATGCACTGATTGCAAAAGTGAGATCATGGGAATTTCCCCAACAATCATAGTATGTAATCGCGATGAAATTTTCTACGTGATTTGCTTCTGCCCCATCCCATATCTCAATATAACCATTATTATATATCGGCACATCAGATTTTGAATAAATTAAAGGACCATTCCATCTTCCATCAAAAATTTTAATATCGTATTTTGTCACATAAGCTTGAAGGATGGTTAGATAATCATCGTTCCCGTCCCCGTTAGGAGAAAAGATAGTTTCTAAAAACAAACAAGCATCTTGTTCACAGTATCGGTCTGGTTCACTCATAAGTTCTGCATCGATACCAGCATAAAATTCAGCACCTTTTTCCACTTCAAAGCCTCCATTCAGGTGAACATTCAAACCGGCTTCAAATGTAAATGAACCGCTTTTTAAGGCCAGCAAAGTATTTGGGTCGGGTTCGGCAAACAATTCGTACCGGCTTTTTGCAGTATATCCCGATATATCCATTGGTGTTTTTAGGGTTACCACATCCTGCATGCCACAGGGGTAGCAATCGGGACCGCCACAATCAATTGCAGTTTCGCCGTAATTTTGAATACAGTCATCACAGTGTGCAGGTGGGGTTGGAGGGACTGGATTTGAACTTGTGGCTGAACCAACAGAGTTAGGATCAAGGTAGGAAGCAATTAAATAATATAAATCATCAAATCTCCCACTTGTCGAGTTCATTTGGCCAACTAAACTACAATCCTTATTGTCATCACTAGTCACATGGAATCCTACTACTTGTCTTGACGAATTAAATACTGGTGCACCGGAACTTCCAAGCTCTGCTATACCTACATCATATTTTAATATAAATCCATCAGAAAATACTTCTACAGCACGATCGTTATCTTTGTTAATCTTTTTTACGTCTCCCTTGGGATGGTGAATACAAAAATAACCCTCACTAGTATAATAATTATGGCTATTGGACCAGGCACTATATTCCAGATCATAATCTGCAAGTGTACTAATATCTGAAGAAGGCTGAAGTATTGCATAATCATTACTCGGCGAATAAGAAGAAAGTCCCGGATCCTCATCCCAAGAACTTCCCAGAGCAATGCGGTTGAAACTACCTGGTAGCAATCTACCTCTATTATTAGTATCATCTGTACCGCACTCGGCATTTTGGTAATTGGTTCTTACCTCAATTTTCGAAATATAGCTATCCAAGTCAACTGCTGAACCGGAGATTTCAATATAATATCCATGCCCCGCAGTAACCATTATGGGCAAATCGCTGCTTGCATATCCACCAACTTTATTTAGAAAAAAACCTGTACCCTTACTAATGTAAAACTCTGTATAGCCATCATTATTGGTATCAATATTATAAAATAGTCTAATAAGTACTACAGATTTAGCTTCATTTTGGTAATTACCAATATCGGAGCAAATAATATCCTTCTGGCATTGAGGATATTGGGAAGAACCGTAATAACCGCTTTTTAATCCCTGATTGTTATAAGAAGAGCCTGTTGTCCCATCAAATCCGACGAAACCATAAGTTATCCTCCTAATAACAATATCATCTTTATCTTTTAAGGTATCGGGCTCAAAATATTCTATCATTAATGATTTTCCGTATCCCCAGGTACTTAATCCTCTTTTTTTCTGACCCTCTGATAAATTCTCAGAATGAAAGATTTCTCTCTGTTGATCTAAGTTGACGGTTGTATCAGTTGGAAATATTTCAACGTACGAACCTTTAGGCAATTTTGGGAATCCAAGATCAACCCCAATTCCTTGCGCAGTAGCTCCCTTAATGGCATATCGCCATAATTTTCCGTGCTTTAGTTTAGTGCATGTGCCTTTTTCTTTAAGCGAGATTGGTTCACTACGAAGATCAAATCCAATAGCAATATTCTCTAATTCCTCAATTGATTTTCCGTTATTATATATATTACAGAGCGAATCATTATCCATGTTAGGGATAATGAAGGTGGACACTTCAGATACTTCCAGATTTTCTTTAAATCCATCTGTTGGCGGGTACGAAATGATATTTCCCCACCTGTCATATATTAACTGTGCTTTTAACTGCAGAGCAAAAAGCACAATTGTAATTATTAAAAATATCTGTTTCATAACTTTTAATTTTGCGTGGTTATTAGTCCTCTTTTAACAGCTAATTCCAACAACTCATCAATTTGCACCTGTTGCTCTTTTACCGATTCCACCAAAACGGGTATCAAACCAACATAATCTACATACAAATAACCTTCTTTATCTGCTTGTACAAGTTCCGGAAACAACTTTTGCACTTCCTGTGCCACGAATCCCACCCTTGTCCGTTCTTTAAATTCCAGGTTATTCATTAAGGCCAAATCATTTTGTTCTTTTTCTGTTAAACTACCACTCCTCTCAGGGTATTTCTTTTTTTCTCTTTTAAGGTTATAGCTTATACCTTTTAACTGTTTTAGTTTGTAAAGTTCCTTCCCCAGCGGTTTTATATTTTCTTTAAAACGCGAATCGGAACTTAGCAATACTCCTTTGGCATACACATCGGTTTCAAAACTAAACCGGTCAGGTTGGGAGATATCCCATTTACCGATAATGTCGCCGCTATTATACCCATAGCCATAGGTTAAGTAAATACCGTTTTTTCCATGTAACTCTAACCTGTCTGAATCCCAGTTAGTACCCAACTCGCCAATAAAGACGTTAGAACTATTTCGTTCGACCCGACCATAGTCGCCAAACCCCAGTTTTCCATTAGCAAGATACTGGCCATACTGCCCATAAATTTGCATCGATAAATCCTTATTTGCGTCATCATTCTCAATATCGCCAAATATTTTTACTTGTCCGTCACTATTAACTTTTATCTGAGCTCGGCCTGATATTGTAAACACTAGAAAAAAAGTTATATAAATTGGGAATATATATATTTTCATAATAATATAATTTTAAAGGTGTTATTAAAGTTATTGTTTTACAGTTAAAATAGATTTTAATGTTGCAATTTGATTTTGTTGTTCTTTAATGGATTCGACAAGTACAGGAATCAATCCTATGTAATCTACATGTAAATAACCATCAGAGTCTTCTTCAACTAAATCGGGGAATACTTCTTTAATTTCATCCGCTATAAATCCAATCCGACTCCGGTTTAAATTTTTCATCTTCTCTTTCGTCGTTGCCAGAAGGGCTATATCATTCTTTTCCTTTTCTGTTTCAGGTGAAAAGTTATCAGATGTTTGAGCCACCACTGTCTCTTCTTTTAGGTTATAAGTAACACCTTTAATCAGCTTGATATTCGAGGCAGAACCTTGTAAAGGCCGTATATTCTCTTTGAACCTTTCATCAGAATTCAATATAATACCATTGGCATAAACATCAATGTTGAAATAAAATTTGGGGATTTGATGCAAAACCATGTTTTCATCAAGTTCCATTTCTAATACCGACCTACCAATAATATTATTGTAGTCGTATCCCTGCCCCCACGTGAAATAATGACCGATGGCTCCGAAAAGTTCGAGTTGATCTGAATCAACATCTGTTCCAAATTCACCAACATATACCTTGGATGTATTTAAAAGTGGGACAGAACCTAATCCGTATTCTCCAAATCCAAGTCTTCCATTTGCAAGATATTCCCCATAAGAGCCGTAAATCTGCATGGATAAGTCTTTGTTCACATCATCAGTTGGTCTGTCGCCAAAAATTTTCACACGGTTATCTTCGTAAACTTTAATCTGGGAAAATCCCTTTAAAGATATTACAATGAAAACCGCAATAAGATAAAATAAAATAGTTTTCATATTTTTAGGGTGTTTTATGGGCTGGGTTGTTTTTGCCCTTGGATTTATGTTATACTAAAGAAAATAACAATACACTCCAACTGTAAAATATTATAAACTTTACTTTTTCCCTTGTTTTTATAAATCTCCTTTTTGAATACCTGTGCTACAGCAGAGGGTCGTCCTGAAAGTAACTAAACGAAAATATGTATTATTTCCAATTAAAAACCTATGTTCTGTCAGAAAAAATTAGGGAGGAGGTAATTTAGATGTGTTATGAATAAAAAATACCGTACATCTAATATTCAAACAAATATTAGTACATTATTATTTTTAATTGTAGGCTTTTTTTATCTTTAATTTCTTTTAAATAACTTAATGAAATTCAATACTGAATCAAAAATATTTTCCGGTTATCAGTTGTTTGAAAACATTTTACAGAAATGGAAATCAAATAACGAAACGATTGTTTTTACCAATGGCTGTTTTGACATCATTCATCATGGGCATATTGACTCGCTTTTAAAATCGGCAGAACTGGGAACCAAACTTATTGTGGGTTTAAACTCTGATGAATCGGTTAAAATTCTGAAAGGAGAAAAACGCCCGGTGCTCGACGAACATGCACGTGCAACAATTTTGGCTGCACTTTCTTTTGTTGATGCGGTTGTTATTTTCCCGGAAGAAACGCCGGCAGAACTGATTGCACAGATTGTTCCTCATGTGTTAGTGAAAGGCAAACAATACGAAATCCATGAAATTGCCGGGCACGACACCGTTTTGAATAACGGAGGAAAGGTGGTGACACTGGATCTTGTCCCCGGAATTTCAACCAGCGAACTGATAACACGAATAAAAAAGCTCTGAAAAATCCTTATCGTATCTTTACAGAAAAATTTCAGCCATGTGGATGCACAAATAAAAAAATGTAATAAAATATGCCGGCAACAAAAACCATATATACTTGTCAGAATTGCGGATTTCAATCTCCGAAATGGATGGGAAAATGTACTTCCTGCGGCGAATGGAATACATTTGTAGAAGAAGTAATTGAAAAGAAAAAAAGCACAGGGAAAATAGCAGCTCAACACCTCGGAAACCAACCCATAACTCTGGAAAGTATTCAGGCGGCAAAAACACAGCGGATTGTTGCCGGAATCAATGAATTCGACCGCGTTCTTGGCGGCGGGATTGTTCCAGGTTCGTTAGTTCTTTTGGGAGGCGACCCCGGAATTGGAAAATCTACATTAGCCCTGCAACTGGCACTAAAATTAAATCAACAGAAAATTTTATATATTTCAGGAGAAGAAAGCCTGCAGCAAATAAAACTCCGCGCCGAACGATTAAAAATCAGCAATAACAACTGTCTTTTTCTAAGCGAAACTTCGCTCGAAAACCTTTTGGCGCATGCGGAACAAATCCGCCCCGATGTTTTAATTATCGATTCCATACAAACCATTTCCACAGAAACCATTGAATCGTCTCCAGGCTCGGTTTCGCAGGTGCGTGAGTGCACTTCTGCAATTTTGAAATTTGCAAAAAAGAGCGACACCGCAGTCATTCTCATCGGCCATATCAACAAAGAAGGAAGTATTGCCGGGCCAAAAGTTTTGGAACACATTGTTGACACAGTCCTGCAATTTGAGGGCGACACCAATTATATGTACCGCATTTTACGTTCGAACAAAAACAGGTTTGGCTCTACCAACGAGCTGGGGATTTTTGAAATGCGCAGCGATGGTTTACGCGAAATTACCAACCCTTCGGAACAACTTATTTCAAAAATAAGCGACGATGTAAGCGGAACGGCAATTGCCGCCACAATTGAGGGAATCCGACCGATTTTAATTGAAATTCAGGCATTGGTAAGCTCGGCGGCTTATGGTACTCCGCAACGTTCATCAACCGGTTTTGATTTGCGCAGGTTAAACATGCTGCTGGCAGTGCTGGAAAAACGGGCAGGTTTTAAACTCATTCAGAAAGATGTATTTTTGAATATTGCCGGCGGTTTAAAAATCAGCGATCCGGCTACTGATTTGGCTGTGATTTGTTCGATTTTGTCTTCCAATATCGACATCCCCATAGACCACAAAGTTTGTTTTGCCGGTGAAGTGGGATTGACTGGTGAAATACGGGCAGTGAACAGGATTGAACAACGTATTGCAGAAGCAGCCAAACTGGGTTTCAAAAAAATTATCATCCCTTCATTAAACAAAGGTTTTGATGCTTCGAGGTTTAACATTGAAATTGTAAAAACAGGCCGGGTGGAAGAAGTTTTCAGAGTCATCTTTGGGTAAAATAGTATTTTTTAACCATTTGAATGTTGATTAGTCTGCGAACAATTTATAATTTGGCACCCTGAATGAAAAAGAACATCATCATACTATTTTTTTGGGTTTTATGTTTTGCTGCATGCGATGATTCTGAGGTTGAAAAACCTGAGAATCTCATTAAAGAAAGCAAAATGGTTGACATGCTTGTTGATGTTCATTTGGCGGAAGCTACCTATTATAACCGCTTTCACCAGGATTCTACCATTGCCAATGCAACCTCAACGGACTTTTATTATTCCGTTTTAGACAAATACAGTGTCCCCGACACCGTTTTTGAAAAGTCACTTATTTTCTATCTTAGTAAACCCAAAAATTTTGAAAAATTGTACCGCAAAGTACAGAGCAAATTAAGCGAAATGGAACAAGAATTTTCAGGCCGCAAAAATGAATTGCTGGATGTTGGGAATGAGGAAGAAAGACGAAAGTGAGAAAAATTTCAGCTACATACATTTTCCCCTGCAATCTTCCACCCATAAAAAACGGAATCGTAATCTGTGAAGACGACGGAACCATCCTTGATATTAAGGAGAATACGGATAATCAGGGTGAACAAGCCGGAATGGAGTTTTACAGCGGAATTTTAGTTCCGGGTTTTGTAAACGCCCATTGTCACCTCGAACTCTCGCACTTGAAAGGATTAATTCCGGAAAAAACGGGAATTGGTGATTTTCTAAAAGATATCAACCGCTTACGAAATGCGGAACCCGAAAACCAGGAAGAAATATTCCGGAAAAACGACCGGAAAATGTGGGCAAACGGCATTGCAGTTGTGGGGGATATCGTCAACTCAGATTCTACCATTTCAGCCAAATTGAAGAGTAAGATTCAATATCATACTTTTATTGAATCATTTGGATTTCATCCCTCCCGTGCGGGAAAAGCATTTTCAATCGCCCAAAAGCTTCAAACCCAATTTTCAGAAAATAGCCTGAATGCATCAATTGTTCCTCATTCAGCATATTCTGTTTCCGTGCCACTTTTTCAGAAAATTGAAGAAAATGCGCGGCATGAAAAAGGTATCATCAGCATTCATAACCAGGAAAGTAAAGTTGAAGAGCAATTCTTTCTGGATGGAAGCGGGCCAATTGCATGGCATTTAAAAAACAATCTGAAAATTGATATCTCGCAGTGGAAACCGACGGGAAAAAGTTCGCTGAATTCGGCGCTCGAATATGTTCCTTCAGAAAACCAACTGCTTTTGGTCCACAATACTTTTACCCCTAAAAGAGATATTGATGAGCTAAAGACCCGCCGATCATTAGAAAATACCTGGTGGGTACTTTGTCCACTATCCAACCTTTATATCGAAAACCAACTGCCTCCGGTAGAATTATTTCAAAAAGAAAAACTGAATATTTGCCTGGGAACCGATAGCTTAGCTTCCAATCATGAGCTTTCAATCTTATCGGAGATAATTGTCATCCAACAATATTTTCCAGAAATTGCACTCGATGAAGTTATTCAGTGGGCTTGCTTAAACGGCGCAAAAGCATTACAACTGGATTCAAAAGCGGGCAGCTTCGAAACAGGAAAAAAACCCGGTATAAACCTGATTACCGGAATTGATTTTAGAAATATGAAACTCACAAAAAACAGTAGAGTTAAAAGGCTGGTTTAGAAGTAGAACGTTCACAACAGATACTGCCCATTCACTTTTTCAAAAATTCAAACCTTTATATTGGTATATCGGACGATAACAAATTATCTTTGCGAAAAATTTGAAAATGGCAACTTTCCTTTTTGATGAAATTATTTTTGGACCGGTTAAAAGTCGACGGCTGGGTGTTTCGCTGGGCATTAACCTGATGCCAACAAATACAAAAATCTGTTCTTTCGATTGTATTTATTGTGAGTGCGGCCGCAATCCCCAAAAACGGGAAGAAAAAGCAGAACTTCCCTCCCGGGAAACAGTAAAACAAAAATTGGAAGAAACCCTGAAAAAAATGGTTGCCGAAAATCAATTGCCAGATGTAATAACTTTTGCCGGAAATGGTGAGCCCACGCTTCACCCAAAATTTGCCGAAATAATTAATGATACTATAGAACTACGCAACCAACATACACCAAAAGCTAAAATTGCAGTTTTGTCGAATGCAACCATGCTTCGCAAAAAAACGGTTTTTGAGGCGCTGCAGAAAATTGAAGATAATATCCAAAAGCTGGATTCAGCATTTACAGAAACGATAGAATTGCTTGACTGTCCGCAAGGAAATTATAATTTGGAAAAAGTAGTTGACCAACTTACTGCTTTTAACGGAAAGGTAATTATTCAAACGCTGTTTCTGCGCGGAAATTACAAGGGAAAGACCATTGACAATACTACCGAAAAAGAAGTTTCTGCCTGGATTGAACTACTCAAAAAAATAAAACCCGAACAGGTAATGATATATTCCATTGCCCGGGACACTCCGGTTGAGACTTTAGAAAAGGTTTCTCTTTTGGATTTACAGGAGATTGCAAAAAAAGTAGAAAATGCCGGAATTCAGGTTCAGGTTTCGGGCTAATATTACTTCGTTGTCCGGTACCACTCTGAGCTGCGGCCCAGCCAGCGCATCCCGCCAACAAAACCCTTAAGTTTTAAAAGTTCGTCATTTTCCAGCCACGCATAACAATCATATGTCTTTCCTGATTTCGGATCGTAAATAGAACCATCTTTCCATTCGTTCTTTTTTGGGTTGTACTCAAATCCACTTAAAATTTGCAACCCAACAATAGAACGGTTACGCAGTGACTCGTCCGGATTTTCTTTGTCTTTTGGGGGCTGCCCGTTTTCATATTTTTCAGGAATCATGTATATAATGGTCCCGATATATTTTCCATCCTTTTTCTTAACTTCAATCTTGGTTGTCTTTTCATCATTCCACCAAACCCCAACAATTTTGTCTGCATCCTGCGCAAAACCTGCCACAGCGTAAATTCCCAACAAGAAAAGAACAATTAACTTTTTCATATGTTAAGCTTTTTTAGTTTACAATAAAATTTATTCTATTTAGAAAATAAAATCTATAGCTGAGAAATAGAATCAAATTAATAGATTAAATATATAATTATTTGAAATTCAATCGATAAATTTCTACTTCTTTTTTATAGTTCATTAAAATAACTGACATGCGAACACTAAAACGTATTTTACTGAGCCTGCTTGCTTTACTAATTCTTATTTTAGCTGCCGGTTATATTTTGCTAAAAAGCATTCAAAAAGACGGGTTGCCCGATTACAATAAGGATCTTGATTTATCTGGCTTGACTGACAGTGTAAATGTTTACCGCGATGCAAACGGGATTCCCCATATTTACGCTCAAGATGAAAAAGATTTATACCGTGCAGTGGGTTTTGTGATGGCACAGGATCGGTTATGGCAAATGGACTTATTACGAAGGGTAACCGAGGGCAGACTTTCCGAAATATTGGGGAAAGACCAACTGGAAACCGATTTACTGATGCGTTCGCTCAGAATTGAGGAAAAATCAGAAAAAATACTGCAAACATCATCTCCTGAAATAGTTTCGGCTTTGGAAGCTTTTGCCGAAGGTTTCAACTATTTTATTGAACGAAATCCGTTGCCCCCTGAATTCCGTGTTTTAGGATACCATCCGGAATATTGGAAACCCGTTCATTCAATAAATTTAATTGGCTACATGGCCTGGGACTTAAGTTCGGGCTGGAACACTGAAATATTTTTGCATAATATTCAAAATGAAATAAGCACCATGCAGTTGCAAGACCTTATCCCCAATATGAAAAACCACCCGACAGCAGTGTATCCCGAATATCTTTCTTCCGAACATATTAGCCAGACACTTTTATCGGCTAGTGAGAATCTCGAAAAATTAGGTGTTGAAATTTTTCACGGCAGCAACAACTGGGCTGTTTCGGGCAAAAAAAGCAAAACCGGCAAGCCAATTCTGGCAAACGATATGCATCTCGGACTTTTTGCACCAGGAATATGGTATCAGATTCACGAACATGTGGAAGGCAAACTAAATGTTACTGGTTTGGCCATTCCGGGGCAACCTTTCATAATTGCAGGACATAACGATTCCATCGCATGGGGAATGACCAATGTTATGGTTGACGATCTTGATTTTTATGCCGAGAAGCTCAACGAGGATTCAACAAAATACCTGGTTGACGGACAATGGAAAGATCTCATCATAAAAAAAGAAACCATCAAAACCAAAGGAGAAGAAGATATTTCCGCAACGTTAAAATTTACACATCGCGGGCCGATTGTAAACCGGTTTAAAAATTACCAGGAAACCCCGCTTTCCATTCACTGGCTGGGAAACGAAAAGAGTAACGAGATACGCACTGTTTTCCTGTTAAACAGGGCAAATAACTGGAATGATTTTCGTGATGCAGTGAAAACGTTCGTTTCAGTAAGCCAGAACATTGTTTATGCTGATGTTGCTGGAAACATCGGCCTACAATGTAGTGCAGGTATTCCTATCCGCGAAGGTAACGGAATTCAGATTTATCCCGGCGATAGCAGTAAATACGATTGGAAAGGAACGGTGCCGTTTGAAGAACTTCCTTTTGAATTTAACCCCGAATGCGGTTACGTTTCATCGGCCAACAACAAAACAGTTTCTGAAAATTATCCTTACTACATAAGTCACTGGTTTGCTACCAATAACCGGATAGACAGGATCAGGGAAATGTTGGAAGAAAAAGAAAAACTTGGCGTTGAAGATTTTGAAAAAATGCAAAGTGATTTTAAATCTAAAAAAGCGGAAGAATTCACCCCTGTTTTTTTAGATGCGATCCATTCCGCGCCGGATTTAGATGATACGGAGAAAGCAGCAGAACAAAAACTCAGCGATTGGGATTTTAACCTTACACGTGAAAGCCAGGCTACATCAATTTTTGAAATTCTCTATCGGAAAGTATGCGAAGACCTGGTAAAAGACGATCTTTCTGATAAGAATTTTATCGCTATAAAAGGGCAGAGAATTCTCTTAGAAAATCTAATGTTAAATGTATTGGTCGACAAAAAATCAGAATGGATTGATGATAAAAATACACCGGAAAAAGAATCATTTAACGACATTGTTGTGCGCTCGTTTAAAGAGACGGTGGCAGATTTAAGTATACAACTGGGTCCCAATGTTGAAGATTGGAACTGGGGCAAAATCCATAAATTTACGATGACCCACCCGCTGGGGACAGTGAAAGCGCTCGACAAAGCTTTTCACCTGAACAGAGGGCCTTTTGCAGTTCCGGGAAGTTTCCACACCGTAACTCCATATTCATATTCCTACAACAATTTGTACAATGTTAATCATGGGGCTTCACATCGCCATATTTTTGATGTGAGCAACTGGGACGAATCGAAGACCATCATTCCAACAGGAACCAGTGGAATTCCGTCGAGTGATTTTTATCTTGATCAGTTGGAAAGATATTTAAATAACGAATATCACCCCGACCCGTTTTCAACGCAGGAAGTGCAAGCTGTAAAACGTTTTAAAATGAAGCTCCAATCTCCCGAATAGCAATTTTTTAATAAAAAATTCAAAACAGAGGTATTTCGAAACAGGAATGCTTCTATTTTTGTTTTTTCAAAAAAAGAAGATGAATAAAATCAGTAATAAAGCATCGCAATCGCCCATTTATGTGGTTTCCGGGGGCAGGGGAGTCTCAGGAAATCATATGGTACAGGCGTTGTTGATCCAATACCCTGAAAACAATATACCTGTAATAATAGTTCCCAACATTCAGGATGAAGATAAAATTTTTGACGTTGTAATGAAAGCCAAAACCGATGGCGGAATCATTACACATACCATGGTAAATCCTGAACACCGGGAAATGCTCAACAATCTTTGCAAAGAATTCGGCGTCCGGGTTGTTGATTTTATGGGCCCCCTGGCCAATTACCTTGAACAGATGGTTGAAACAGAACCGTTAAAACATCCGGGGTTATACCGTGAGTTTAATGACAAATACTTTGATCGAATCGATGCAATCGAATTTACTCTTTCTCATGATGACGGGCTTGTTCCGCAAAAATTAAGTGAGGCAGAAATTGTTTTAACCGGAGTTTCCCGATCAGGAAAGACACCATTAAGTATATACTTGGGAATGTATGGGTGGAAAGTAGCCAACATTCCATTAGTAAAAGATATTCCGCCACCACCCGAACTTTTTAAAATTGATCCGAACCGGGTTTTTGGCCTTCATATTGGAGCCTCTCAATTGATTACCCATCGTAAAAAAAGACTACAAAACTGGAATAATACTGAAAACGAAGTCTATATAAACGAGCAGTCTGTCAGAGAAGAAATACGTCAGGCCATGTTTACCTTCGATCGTGGAGGTTTCACTGTAATTAACGTTACCAATAAACCGGTAGAGAGTTCGGCCAACGAAATTTTGAACATTATGGCCTCAAGATTTGCTTACCGGGGAAGAAGACTGGAATCTCCTTATAAAAGCGAGGAAAATAAAAAGTAGCTCCCGGCACAAGTTTTTTTGACAGTCGGTGTCAAAACAGAAAATAAACATTTGTTTTAATTAACTCAAATTTGTTATAATTTGGAAGATGTTTTTTTCTGAATGAGTGATGCTGAAATCATAGAAAATTTACAACTTGGAAATGAACAGGCATTTAAGGAGCTTGTTGAAAAGTACCAAAAACCGGTAGTAAATACCTGTTTCGGAATTCTTCATAATAAAGATGATGCAGAAGATGTTGCGCAAGATGTTTTTATTGAAGTATTTCGTTCTGTTCAAAATTTCAGGGCCGACTCTAAAATCTCAACATGGTTGTACCGCATTTCCGTAAACCGTTCGCTGAATTTTATACGCGACAATAAAAAGAGAAAATGGTTTCATTCCTTTGACGATATTGTGAAATCAAAAAACTCTGGATTGGAGAATTTAATTTCTGCAAAAAATGATAATCCGGATTTCGGTATTGAGAATCTCCAGCGCACAAATATGCTACATGAGGCAATTAATTCACTTCCCAAAAACCAGAAAATAGCTTTCTCATTAAATAAATACGAAGATTTATCATACAAGGAAATTTCCGAAATTATGGAAGTTTCGGTTTCCTCCGTTGAGTCGCTTATTCACAGAGCGAAAAAAAATCTGCAAAAAAAATTATATGTGTGCTATAAAAAAAAGTGCATTTGAGCACAAGTTGTAATTCAAAATTGTGTCATACTAACAACAATAAAAAAATGAAATGCAAGACAATACATAAAAACCTGATTTTCTTTCTTGATGAAGATTTACCAAAGAGAGAAATGGAACAGATAAGAATTCACCTTTCCGAGTGTAAAAAATGTGCAGCTTTTTCGGAAGACTTAAAAAAAACGCTTCAAATTATTAATAAAGAAAATTCTGTTGAAACTAATCCATTCTTTTACACCCGTTTGAAAACAAGATTAGAAAAGCATCCGGAACCTGCTCAAGCTTTACAGGAGAAACCTGTCTGGATAAAAATCGTTCAACCTGTATTTTTTTCTGTTTTATTGATTTCCGGAATTTATTTCGGTTTTAAAATTGGTACTCCTTCCCATATAAAAACTGCTTCGGCAAATTATACAACAGAAGAAATTCTTCCTTATCTAAATGAAATGCAGTCGGAACCTCTTGAAGAATTTTTAATGGAATAAAAAATGGCAAACTCAAATAAATACCGTACGCTTATCTGGATAATTGTCATTTTGCTGGCAACCAATATTTCAATGGGAGTTTCATTTCTTTATCACAAAATTCAGGATAAAAAAATAACGGAACAAACCGAGGAAACTACTATCGAAGTTCCGGCTCAAAGAAGAACCCGTTTTTTTAGGGAACAACTAAACCTGCGTTTTGATCAAATGAATACATTCAGGCAATTAAACCGGGATTTTAACCGGGATGCCTGGCAAATCAATCACGATTTAGAGGGTTTGAGAATTAGGATGGTAGAAGAGATGGGAAAAGAAATTCCGGATCGGGAAAAACTCGACTCTATTTCGGCACAAATTGGCAGACTTCATACCAAACTTAAAGAAGAGACCATTAAGTATTACCTGGCGATGAAGAATGAATGCGATGAACAGCAAAGAAAAAGATTGAATGAAATTTTTATGTCGGTATTACAACAAAATGAAGATGTTAAATTACCACAACATGGGGGGAACAGATTAAATAGAAGGTAAAGTAGAAAAAAATTAAATTAGAATTTTAAAATCATGAAAATTAGCAAGTTACAAAAATTTGCCGGGGTGTTTTTTGCCCTTGCATTAGGAACAGGTACCCTTCTGGCACAAGGGGGGAGAAACAATAACAGAGTATTTGCTCAAAACAATGAAAAGATTACATGTGTAAATTACCTTTCAGATTTAACCGATGAACAGGTTGACGCAATTACCGAGTTGGAGACTAAACACCAGGAACAGATGGATGGGTTACGCGATAAAAGACGAGCAACTACCAACTTTGAAGAAAAAGATCTGCTCCGGGAAGAAATGCTCAAAAGTGTAGCTGCTCACCGAACAGAAGTGAGAAAACTGTTAACAGAAAACCAACAAAAGGAATATGATTTACTTCAATTACAGGGCAACAACTTCAGAAATCAGCGTGCTGGCTATAAGCAGCAAGGCCGTGGCTATGGAACCCGACAAGGATTTACTGGTAACCGCAGGGGATTCAATGGAGCCGGATATGGAAGAGGAACTATTCAAAACAGAAATTGTATACGCTTCAATTAGTACACTATAGATTAAATAATATCTCCAGACTGAATTTAATAATATTCAAAAAATAATGTTATGAAAATTGAAAAACTTTTATTCAATGCCTTTTGGGCCATCAACTTAATCCTAGCTGTTTCTTGTTCAGACACAATCAATCAGTTAGAAGATACATTGTCAACTAAAAATGACGAAAAGAGTAGTGAGATTGCTTTTGCTCCCGGCGATAGCTGTACTTTTTCAGGGGATTTGCTCGACGAAGAAATTACAAGTTTAATGAAGATGCGTGAAGAAGAAAAACTCGCACGAGACGTGTATAAGTATTTCTATGAAACGTACAATTACTCTGTTTTTATAAACATTTCACAAAGTGAAGACATACACGCAAATGCCGTTTTAAACCTTATTAACGGATACGGACTCGAAGATCCCACGTTGCCGGAAGAAGGTGTCTTTAGTGCCGAAGCTTTCACAACTTTGTACAGCTCATTAACAAATGATGGTTCTGAGAATTTAATTGCAGCTCTTAGAGTTGGTGCTTTTATTGAGGAACTTGACATTAACGATTTGCAGGAATTATTGAATGGGACTATTCAAAATGCGGATATTATTCGAGTTTATTCAAATCTCTTACAGGGCTCTGAATCTCATCTCAGAGCGTTCTCAAATGTATTAAAACAATTCGGAGAAGTATATGAACCTCAAATAATTTCAGCGGAAGAATATGACGCAATTTTAGCAGGAAGCAATTCAAAAGGAAACGGGAACAAAGCTGGTTCCAGAAATTCTTCCTATCCGGGAACGGGCAATCAATATGGGAAGAATCAATCTTCAAAAGGAAATTAAACAGTCATAAACAAAAATTTCATTTAAAATCGGGGAAAGGTTGGATAGAATTCCGCCTTTCCCTGTTTTCCAGTGTAATAATCTTTTTTCGTTGAAAGCGGAAACAACCTGATTTACACCCGAACAGAGTTGGAATGAAATTGACCTTCGTGAAACAATTCTACATTATTGACCGTTAAGCCTGTCCAAATAATTCACACCTGCCTCAAACCACAGGGAGCATGCAATTATCTAATTTTAAGGTAAGTACATTCAGTGGATTACTCCCGGAGATGAATTGGCATGATCTTATATATGATTTAAACCTAAACACGATACCGAAATTATTTAAACTGAAAATTAAGATCATATGGAAAATATTTTTACTACCGAATTCTGGGAAACATTCGCAAAAGTTCTTACGAACTGGATAGTTAATGAGTTGCCATCTATTATTATCCTTGTTGTTCTTTTGTTAATTTCATTAAGAGTAGGATCCTATTTAGTTCGAAAATTAAAATCAATACTGGCTAAAAAAACAGTAACCCGTAAAGAGGAGCCAAATCTTGAGGTTGAAAAGCGGCTAAATACTTTAATGGGAATTGTGAAAAAAGGAATTGCTATTATCATTTGGGCCGTTTTTATAATGATTTTTCTAAAAAAAATAAATATTGATATTGGTCCTATTTTAGCTGGAGCAGGAATAATCGGACTCGCCGTTGGATTTGGAGCCCAGGAGCTTGTTCGTGATTTTATCACGGGTTTTTTTATACTACTCGAAAATCAGATAAGAACCGGTGATGTGGCCATAATTAACGGAACCGGAGGATTAGTTGAAAAAATTGAACTCCGAACCATTACTTTACGCGACCTTTCCGGTGTAGTTCACATTTTTCAAAACGGAAAAATCAATTCAGTATCAAATATGACAAAAGACTGGTCTGCAATGGTTTTTGATATTGGTGTTGCTTACAAAGAAGATTTAAACCAGGTAATGAAACTAATGAAAGACGTTGCCGACGAAATGATGAAAGAAAAAGAGTATAAAGACAATATTCTGGAACCAATGGAAATTTTTGGTCTTGACAGTTTTGGCGACAGCGCACTTGTTGTAAAAGGTCGGATTAAAACAAAACCTATTCAACAATGGAGCATTGGTCGCGAATATCGCAAACGTCTGAAAGAAGTTTTTGACGAACACCGCATTGAAATTCCGTTCCCACATCAAACCATTTACTGGGGAGAAGAAATAGAACCTCTGAAACTTACAATGGAAAAGGCTGACGAAAAAGCAAGAGGGGCAAAATAAAGTGATAAATAATACCAGGGATTGCCGGCAGAGCTATAATAACAATGTTGCTTATCAGAATTGGGCCACGTTCATTTTTAATTTCGAAACGAACACGGCTAAATTCTGCCTCAACATATGTCCATCCATCATAAATTGCATTTAAAACAATTCTTTTTCTGTGCGTTTAAACAAAAAAGTAAAATGCCTATTTGTTTTTAATTCAAAATTCAAGCTAAAACAAATTCCCTGTGTATCAAAATATTGAAATACAAAAGCAAACTCTCTTGCATTTTTTTTTCGGATGTACAATCAAAATCAAAGTACATTATTTACATTTGGCACTAAACTTGTTTAAAAGCACAAGTATAAAACTATATTAAATTTTAGTCATGAAAACAATAACAGGTTTACTATTAATTTTGGCCATTGCTATAATGGTATCATGTGAAGGACCAGTTGGCCCTCCCGGCCCTCCCGGAGAACCAGGACTTGATGGAATAGATGCAGAAATTGGAACTGTTTTTGAAACGGATCCGATTAATTTTACACCACAAAATGAATACACAACCTTTTTTGACTTTCCGAATAACTTTACTGTTTATGATGGAGATGTAGTACTGGTTTACATTTTGTGGGACGTTTCAAATGGTACTGATGTTTGGAGACTGCTTCCACAAACCGTTGTAGTAGAAAATGATGGCGTTATTCAATACAATTTTGATTATACACTTGACGACGTAAAAATTTTCCTGGAGTGGACCGTTAATGAATTGCGGGCTGCAGAAACAGACAATCAAATTTTCAGAATTGCCGTCCTTCCGGCAACGTTTATGCAAAATAAGTCGGTTGATGTAACAGATTTCAACGCGGTAATAAAATCGATGAATAAAAATCTGAAATCAATTGAGAAGTTGGATACTTCTTTGCAAATGAATTAATCATTCCGTAATACAATATAATAGATAGAGCCACTCTTCAGGATAAGGGTGGCTTTTTTTATCCTTTATTTTTTATTTCCAAAAGTCGCTGTTCATCCAAAATAGAAATCTTATTTCTTTCTGCTTTAATAATTCCTGCCCGTTGAAATTCCTTTAAAAGTCGGGAAACACTTTCACGCGAGGTTCCAATCAACGAAGCAAGCTCAGTCTGATTAATATTTAAATTAAACTGTTTCCGATTATACACGTCACTACTAAAATAATGCAGTGCATTTGCCAGCCTGCCAGGCAACTGCTGTTGTACATTGTTTACCAACCGGTCAAAATAATTCATCTCATCACCAAAAATGTATGAAATTACTTCAGTGGCAAACGTACCATTCGTTTGTAACAACTTCTCAAAAATGTTAATATCAATAAAACAGATTTTTACATCAGTAATAGCAATGGCCGAAAAATAATAATTTGCCTGATTACGATTTAAATTCTGAACACCTAAATAAGCCCCGCCTTTTGAGATGCTTACTATAAAATCCCTGTTGCCCAGTCCTTTCTTCACAAGCTTTACAAAACCATCGCGAATGTAACAAATGGAATAAGCACGGGTACTTTCTTTAAAAAGTAATTCTCCCTTTTTGAATTCATTTTGGGAACATCCATTTTTCAAAATAGACAATTCACGCTGATTCAGAACAGAAACGGCATTCGATTTTATTGTACAACCCAGACATCTTTCTTTTTCAAGTTCCATTCTATCTTTTTGAAAGTGTATTAAATGTCACAACAAGTAAGGGCAAATATCACAATATATTTCAAACAAATGACCATAATTGTATTTAATTTCGTTCTATGAAAATAATTATGCACCACAAAATCGTAAAAAAGAAATCCGTAAAATGAAAAAAGAAATCTTTCTACTATGCTATAATTTGAGTATTTGGGGAATTCTGGGGTTCTTTGCCACTTTACTTTTTGGATTTCTGGTTTGCTGTGCAAACTTACCCCAAGATTATTTTTACTATTCTCTTATCGTTTTTGCAATAACCGGAATTTGCGTAACCTTAATTTGTTTTTTTAGCGGGTGCAGGAAATTGAAAAATGCCCAATAATTTCCTTTATAACAACTACCTGAACGTTTCACGTAAT
Organism: uncultured Draconibacterium sp.; assembly: GCA_963677235.2. GTDB lineage: Bacteria > Bacteroidota > Bacteroidia > Bacteroidales > Prolixibacteraceae > Draconibacterium. Next base: position 1,370,349 of record CAXXPP010000003.1, read on the forward strand.
TATAATTTTAAGGTTAAAAGTTGTTCGAATTTTTGCGGACAACTTTTTTAACTGACTGACTGATTGATTTTAGAACAGTTACTTCAACTTTCTTATTCTAACTTTAATTTCTTTTTCCCCCTCCAGTAATTTTACCAACTCATTTGTGTCGGTCTCACCATAATGATATGGATACAAAATTTTTGGATAAAACATTTTTGCGGCATCAGCGACCATTTCAGGTGTCATTGTATAAGGTAAATTCATGGGGAGAAATGCTATGTCAATATCTGTTAGATCAGACATTTCTGGTATGTTCTCTGTATCTCCGGCCACATAAACTTTTGTATCACCAAAATGCAGAACATATCCGTTACCTTCTCCTTTCGGATGAAAAGGATTTCCTTCGCTTTGCATGTGTTTTATGTTATAAGCAGGCACGGCATCAACATCAATATCAAAATAATTCACAGAGTCGCCGTTCTTTAAAACCAGCCCGTCAGAATATTTTTCTTTACACGATTCTGTTAATACTACAATTGTTGCTTCTTTTTTTAACATTTTTATCACATTCACATCCAAGTGGTCACCATGCGCGTGAGTTACTAAAATCATATCTGCTTTTGGTAATTTCGAATAATCAGCAAACATCCCCACGGGGTCAATGTGAATGACTTTGTTGTTAAATTCCATCATTAAAGTTCCATGACCGATAAAAGTAATTACCAAATCACCTTCTGATGTTTTTATGGTGTCTTTTTCAAATGTTGCAGCGTTTATAGAAAAGCCCAAAAAGAAAAAGCAAAAACTTCCGATTATTAGTTGTTTCATCGTATTCAAATTTTAGTTTCATTAAAGTTATGAAATCATTTTGTTCATTGAAAATGTTTTTCTCCGGTAGTTAGGAAAAACAGCATTTTCTAAAACAAAAAGCGACAAATTATTTTTAACTTGCCGCCCTAGATCAAAAAAACTTAATTATGATGAAAAAATATTCAATTACGATTTTGATGATTTTACTGATTTTTAACTTGAGTGCGAAAGATTACACTGTTTCTTCGCCATCAGGGAAAATAAAAGTAAATGTTTCGGTCAATAATGATGTTACCTATTCTGTCTCGCTAAGCGGGAAAGAGATTATATCTCCGTCTGTTATTTCCATGACTTTGGATGATGGAACAGTTCTTGGTGAAAATGGCAAAGTAAGAAAAACAAAAACCACTGAGGTTAATCAGGAAATTGTTCCTGTAGTTAGCAGAAAACACTCAAAAATTGAAGATCACTACAATTTGCTTACTCTCTCGTTCAAAAACTATACACTTGAATTTAGAGCATATAACGATGGAGTTGCTTACAGATGGGGCGCTGATAAAAAAGGACCGTTTAAGGTAATGAGCGAACAAGCTACGTTTGCCTTTCCAACCGACCATGAAATTTGGTTTCCCGAAGAAGAGAGTATGTTTACACATCAGGAAAGAATATACGAAAGAGTAAAACTTTCGGATGTGACTCCTGAGCGTTTCTGTTCAACAGGAATGTTGGTTGATTGTGGAAATAATACTAAAGTTTACATTTCCGAATCAGACTTAATTGATTATCCTGGAATGTTTTTAAAAGGTAGTGCCAACAACCCCAATGCTTTGGTTGGTAAATATCCCGGAGTTGTTCTGGAAACCAAACAAACCAGCGACAGAAGTGTAGAACCAACAAAATATGCCGATTACATTGCTGAATGCGACGGTTCAAGAACTTTCCCCTGGAGAGCGATGATTATTACTGATGATGCCGGCTTAGTAGAATCGGATATGATTTACAAATTGGCGCCGGAAAACGTATTGGAAAATACCGATTGGATTACACCTGGAAAAGTAGCCTGGGACTGGTGGAATGCAAATAACATTTATGGTGTTGATTTTAAATCGGGTGTAAATAATGATACATACAAATATTACATCGATTTCGCCTCAAAATACGGGCTGCAATACATTATTCTCGACGAAGGCTGGTATCACCTCGAAGATATTATGAAAGAGGTGGACGACATTGATATTCAGGAGTTAGTTAACTATGGCAAACAAAAAAATGTTGACGTTATTCTTTGGGTGGTTTGGAAAGCACTTGATGACAAACTTACAGAAGCACTTGATCAATTCCAGAAATGGGGGGTTAAAGGCATTAAAATGGATTTCATGCAGCGTGATGATCAATGGATGGTAAATTTCTACGAAAAAATTGCCCGTGAATGTGCAAAACGCGAATTGCTTGTTGATTTCCACGGAGCATATAAACCTTCAGGATTGGAAAGAAAATATCCAAACGTAATTTCATATGAAGGAGTAAAAGGACTGGAGAATGCAAAATGGTCAAATCAGCCCGATCCGGAACATAACGTTACCTTACCTTTTATCAGAATGGTTGCCGGGCCTATGGATTTTACTCCCGGCGCTATGCTAAATGCTACCAAAGAAAATTTCAACGATGTTTTTAGTGAACCAATGAGTCCGGGAACGCGTTGCCATCAGTTGGGAATGTACGTAGTTTTTGAGAGCCCGCTGCAAATGTTGGCTGACAACCCATCGAATTACTATCGCGAACCGGAATGTATGGAATTCCTGAAGGCTGTTCCTTCGGTTTGGGAAGACACCAAAGTGCTGGATGCAAAAGTAAGCGACTATATTATGGTAGCTCGTAAATCGGGTGATAAATGGTTTGTTGGTGCTATGACCGACTGGTCCCCACGAACATTAAACCTTGACCTGAGTTTCCTTGGAGATGGAAATTACACCATGCAAATTTGGAAAGACGGAGTTAATGCAGACAAACACGCTGCCGATTTTGCACAGGAAGAAAAAACAGTAACAAGTTCCTCAAAAGTTAAAGTTGATATGGCACCCGGCGGTGGTTGGGTTGCAATTATTACCAAAAAATAGGAAGGAAAGAGCAAACAATTAACTTATAAAAAAAGGACGGGTTTTAAAATCCGTCCTTTTTTTATAATGTAGTATTATTATTTTGTCTTAATTCTGATAGTTGTTTTGTCGCCTTCCTTTTCTGCTTTATTTATTTCCATAGTTTTTATTTTACTATTATCGAGTTCTTTAATTTCATCTACATTAACTTTTTTCCCATTTAGATAATAAATAGTACTGTCACCAGGATAATTCAAAAAAATAGGCCGGCGTTGATATCTGTCTGCCATTTCGCGGTATTTTTGAGCCATTTCCAGTTGTCTGTATTCCTGAACACCTATTTGTTCCTGATATTTAGCCCGTTGTTCATCAGAAAAAGATTGTTGCCTTTCCAACAATTCTTTTTGATGTGCAGCCATTTCCTCAATTTTTCCCTTCGGGATATATACATTGTTTTGTCCAAAGTACACAACATTGGAGCTGTTGTTTATTTTGTAAAGGTTTTCAAGACCACGTAAATTTAAAGCATTGTTTAAATCGGCAACCGCAGCTAAGTTAATATCACCTTGTAATTCTACCAGGCTTGTATTTACTGAAGAAATTGTTAGAACTGCCAGCGAAACTATTTTGTCCTGAGCTCTTTTGAGATAAACTTTTACCTCCTCACCCATTCTTTTTTCAGTCTTTAGCAATGTATACTCACCATTTTTATAATGGGTCAAGATTTTTTGGTTTAATTCATCTGATGGAGGATCTTTTTCTTTCTTTTCCGGTTTTTCATCTCTTGTAAATGTCGACCATGTGCTATTCAGATTACTTTGCGAAACTACCATAATCTTGGTTAGGTTTTTTATTGCTTCAAAAGCGGGCGATTCTCTGTCAACATTTTTCTTTTTGAGATACAGATCAAACATATCTTTGGTTATCATGCTTGCACTGAATCCTTCTTTATCAGAATATTGGTTTGTAAGTTGTTCAAAAAAGCTGACATTATTTTGCGCCAGAGCTGGCAGCGAAGAAACGAATATAAAAACATAAATGATAATTCTTTTCATGACGATTATTTTAGTTAATTATTATTTCAACATCTTCATCTACCCATAATACAACCATTTCTTCCTGTTCTTCTGGCTGAATGCTTTGGGAAACCTGGTAAAGTGCCTGTTCTATTACCATGAGTTCGTTTTCAATCTTTGAATTTTTGATTTCGCGATAGCCTGTAAAAGCGGTTAACAAAACTATAATTGTAGCTGCCGATGTAATTCTGAACCTACGCATTTTTATAATTTTCTGTTTTGATTGTTCTATTTTCGTAGAGAGCAGGCTTTCCAAATCTTCAGGAACAGAGTTCTCTGATTTGAAAAAATTAAAGATGTCTTTCTCAGGTGTTTCACTTTCATTCAGAAGAATTTCATTTTTCAGAAGATTTTCTTCTTCCTGGCTTGTTTCTCCTTTATAATATTTGTCGAGCAGTTTGTTTTTTTCCTCCGTTTTCATAATTGTAAATTTTTTCTACCTCTTCTTTAACCTTGATGCGGGCTCTTGAAAGAATTACCCTGATGTTAGGGATTTCATATCCGGTGAATTCCCGGATTTCTTCGAAACTGAACCCATCGATATCACGCATCCGAATTACCATACGGTATTTTTCCGGTAAATCATTAATTACTTTTTGAACTTGTAAATATTTTTCTTTTATATCAGGTTCCGTATCAGCAGTTTCAATATTTAGTATTTTATATTCTTCATTTTCGTCAATGGTTGACGGACGTTTTTTTCTCAGCAAATCAAAACTGTAATTTTTTGCTGTAGTAATTATATAACTGCTTAAATTAGTACAACTGTCCAGTTCCTTTCTCTTACACCACAGTTTTATCATTAAGTCCTGCAGTGCATCTTGTGTTTCCTCTTCGTCCTTTAATATCCGTTTCAACATCGGAAATAATTTTCGCGAGTATGGTATTACCTTGTCTTTAAACTCTTCAGTTGTCATTTGGTAGTATGGACGATTTTCATTCTAATTTATAACAAAATGAGGTATTTTTTCCAGAAAAAGAATTCTCAGACTTTAGTCAATCCTTCTGAAAGTCCTATTTTTGCTACTTTAATTTTGATATGACTTTTATTCAGTTTATTACCTTTTTATTTGTGGGGATAGGATTAAGTTTTGACTCATTCGCTGTTTCAGTTTCCTGTGGGTTAATGAAAAAGGAAATTCATTTTCAGCAGGCTTGTCTTGTAGCTTTGTCTTTGGCTTTTTTTCAGGGATTATTTCCGGTGCTGGGTTGGTTAATTAGTACCAGTGTAAAAAATTTGATCGAAACTTTTGATCATTGGATTGCATTTGGGTTGTTGCTTTTTATCGGAGTTAAATTGATTATTGAAGGAATAAAACCCAACGGAATATTAAAAAATTTTGATCCCTTCAGATTGCGGGTTTTAATCGGGCTTTCTGTTGCAACAAGTATTGATGCTTTGGTTGTTGGGCTGAGTTTTGGTTTTCTTGACATTCCTGTTCTTCTTCCTGTAATTGTTATTGGAGGGGTTACTTTTGTCGCATCGATGTTAGGAATGTTATTTGGTAAAAAAATACCCGCTAAACGTAGCCATCAATCACTAATTATCGGGGGAGTTATTTTAATTGTTATTGGATTTAAAATTTTTATTGAACACTTCTGGTTTTAATTGTATCGTAGCGGAAGGAGGAAAGAAGCAGCTTTTATCGTTAAATTTGCCAAAGTCTATGGAAAAGATCTTTAAAATAGGAAATTTTGAAATTCAGGGGACACCTCTTTTTTTGGCTCCTATGGAAGATGTTACATATAAATCATTCCGTTGGATGTGCAAAAAGTTTGGAGCAGATGTAATGTATACGGAATTTATTTCGTCTGAGGCTTTGGTTCGAAATGTTGAAAAAGCGAAACAGAAAATGGTACTGTTCGATTTCGATCGTCCGGTTGCGATTCAAATTTATGGCCATAATATTGATTCTATGGTGCATGCAGCCCAGGTTGCAGAGGAGGCTAATCCAGATTTTATTGATATTAATTTTGGCTGCCCGATGAAAAAAATTATTCGGCACGGAGCCGGGGCCGCGTTGTTGAAAGATCTACCCAAAATGCAGAAAATGGCCACAGAAATTGTAAAAGCTGTTCATGTGCCTGTAACGGCAAAAACTCGACTTGGCTGGACCGAAAATGATAAGCCTGTTCTGGAAGCAGCTCTGCGTTTGCAAGATGCAGGAATACAGGCGCTTGCAATTCACGGACGCACACGGGAGCAGTTGTACTCCGGAATAGCAGACTGGACTTTGATTGGTGAAGTCAAAAATCATCCAGATATACATATCCCGATTATTGGTAATGGCGATATCAATAGTGGAGAAAAGGCCGGCGAACTTCTGAAACAAACAAGTGTTGATGGTTTAATGATTGGCCGCGGAGCAATTGGACGGCCTTGGTTGTTTAAAGAGATAAAACATTATTTGAGAACAGGGGAGAATATGCCTTCCCCAACAGTTGCAGAGGTGGTTGCAGTTTTGCGCGAACAAATGGAGATGAACCTTAAGTGGAAAGATAACGAGCGTTCTGGGATTTTGATGATGCGTCGTCATTTCGCGAAATATTTTCCCGGATTATCGAATTTTCGCGAATTGAAGATTAATTTGTTAAGAGCAGAAACCAATGCAGAGGTAAACGAAATCCTCGACAGAATTGTTACTATTTATAGCGATTGTCAATTAGACTTTGTAAATGCTGGTTTAAGGTAATGGAAAATGAATATTCAAAATATTATTCTGAAAAGTCGCTTTGGGAAAAAATAAAGAAATTCTCAAAGTCTGCCGGAGTTAAAGTGATTTACGGGGTCCTGTTGCTTTTTTATGTTATGAAAGATAAAAGTGTTGGAGTAAAAACAAAGATTACAATTGCAGCTGCATTGGGATATTTTATTCTTCCTACCGACGGTATTTTTGATCTTACCCCGCTAATTGGTTACACTGATGATTTGGGTGTACTGATTTTCGCATTATCACAAATTTCTGCTAATATAACTCCTGAAGTAAAAGAAAAAGCCCGCCAGAAACTCAATGAATGGTTTGGCGAAATTGATGAAAATGAACTCCTTGATTTAGAAAAGAAAATTTTTTAGGAAAAATTAAAAATGTTTAATTGTAATCCCTTCTTTTAACACTCGTTAACGAAACGAAATAATGTGGCATTAGTTTTGCAATTATATAATTATCTAGATATCTAAGACTGAAAAGAACTGGACAAGTTAAGAAACTTGGCTTTTGTTCGTCAGTCGGCGAACTTGTTTTTTGTTTTCTGTTAGCATGAATAGCCGGTATAAAAGCCGGCTATTTTATATTATTTTCCATACTTTTGAGTTCCAAACAATTTTTATGATAGAACAACTTGATTTTACGATAATCCAGTGGTTTTTACTGGTTTTTGGTGCTGTGTTGGTAGGGATGTCTAAAGTAGGGGTACCTGGTGTTTCTATGTTTGTTGTGCCAACATTAGCTATTATTTTTGGTGGTAAAGCTTCTACCGGAATATTACTCCCGATGTTAATGATGGCCGATTTATTTGGTGTCGGGTATTATCATCGTCATGCTGAATGGAAATACCTTTGGAAACTTTTACCCTGGGCATTTGTGGGTGTAGGAATTGCACTTTGGGTTGGCGAGGTGGTAAATGATGAGTGGTTCAAGAATATTATTGCTATTCTGGTTTTTGCCTGTATTGGACTGATGATTTGGAAGGATCGGAAGAAAGGAAATAATCTCTTCCCTGACACTTGGTGGTTTGCTGCTTCAATGGGGGTTTTAGGCGGCTTTGCAACCATGATCGGAAATGTAGCCGGTCCTATTTTTGCGATATATTTATTGGCTATGCATCTCCCTAAAAATAGCTTTATCGGAACAGGAGCCTGGTTTTTCCTCATTATTAATTTTTCAAAATTTCCTTTACATATTTTGGTTTGGAAAACAATAAACTGGCATACATTAACACTTGATATTTTGATGTTGCCAGGAATTGCTTTAGGAGCGATTTTAGGGATTTGGCTGGTGAAAAAAATACCTGATAAAACATACCGTGCGTTTGTATTTATAGTAACCGCTTTATCGGCATTTTTACTGTTAATATAGAAGTTAAGGAGGAGGTTTATGGAAGCGTTGAAAAACTTTTTTTATGACAAAAGAGTAGACAAAATTTTAGATGTAGGAACCGGAACAGGAAGTTTTATTAAAATTCTGAAAGAATCATTTCCTGAAGCTGAAATTACGGGTGTGGATCCTGACAAAAGCTCGTTGGAAGAAGCAATAAAGAACTTTCCTGAAGTTTCTTTTCAGAATATGAGCGCAGAAGATTTAGTGTTTGAGAATGGTATGTTTGACGTAGTTAGCCTATCAATGGCTTTGCATCATCTGCCAAAGGTAAAAAAGGGTTTAATGGAACTAAAACGTGTTGCAAAAACCGGAGGTTGGATTATTATCAATGAATTGTTTAGTGATAATTTAAATCCGGCACAGGAAGTACATAAAATGTTTCATCATTTCCGCAGCAGAATTGATAGGATGAATGGTATAAGTCACAGGGAAACCTTCAGGAAAGAAGAAATTCTCCAGATTATTCGGCAGGCCGGAATTTCAATCCAGTTTTTCTTTGAGCACAAAAAGGAGGTGAATTTATTGGAAGAAGAAGGAGTGCTTGATAAAATGGTGGAAAAGATGGAAAAGAAGATCGAAACGATAAAAAGCAAGCCGGAATATGATGAATTATATCCTCAAATTGAGGAGTTTAGAAAGAAAGCAATGAAATTTGGATTTCAACCAGCAACAAATGTTGTGATTGTTGGACAAAAAAAATAGAATTTATTGTCGTTAGCTTTCAAATGTAAAAAACGCTCCGAAATTCCGCGGTTGATCGGCTCAAACATCAATAAATGAAATTTATCTTATTGGAATAAGGTGCTTTCTCCTCAACTAAAGGGACAGGCGAATTGAATTCGCCGGAAAAACGACGCGGTTTGAAAGCGTATCAGTCTGTACTAAAACAAAAAGACAACCCCTGTTAAAGTCGTCTTTGTTTATCTGATAATTTCTTTTTTAACCTTTTAATGCTTCGGCTCCACTTACAATTTCAAGAATTTCGTTTGTAATTGTGGCCTGACGTGCTTTGTTGTACTGTAAAGTAAGATCTCCCAGAAGAGATGTCGCATTGTCTGTTGCCTGATGCATTGCCGTCATCCGTGCTCCGTGCTCTGCGGCGTTGGAATCGAGAAGCGCTTTGTAAAACTGAATTTTTAGCGAACGTGGTATTAATTCCTGAATGATATGTTCTTTAGATGGTTCGTAAATAAAGTCATAATTTGTATTCTGTTCACCTTCTTCCTCCTGCATTTCAACAGGTAAAAATTGTTCACTTGCCTGAACCTGAACAGCGGCATTTTTAAACTGATTATAAACCAGTTCCACGCGATCGTAACTGCCATTAACAAAAGCTTTCATTATTTCTGAAGCAATTGCACTAACATTCTCGAAAGTTAATTCATCAAAAATTTCATTTTTATTTCCGGAAACTTTCATCCCACGGTGTTTCAACTGTCGTTCGCCTTGTTTTCCTAGACAAATAAATTCTACTTTTCCCAATTGAAGCTGCTGACTGTATTTGGTTTTTGCCAGTTCAATCGCTTTTTTGGCAATATTGGTGTTGAATCCGCCACATAAACCTCGATTGGATGAAACAAGAACAATCAGAACTTTCGTAGGAATTCGGGATTGTGTGTAAACTGAATCTTCAATATTGTCGAGGCTGGCACTTAATGAAGTTAAAATTTGATGCAATTTTTCGGCATAAGGGCGAATTTGTAAAATAGCATCTTGTGCTTTTTTTAGCTTAGCTGCGGAAACCATTTTCATCGCGCTCGTTACCTGTCGGGTAGTTTTTACCGATGCAATCCTTGTTCGTATTTCTTTTAAACCAGCCATTTTATTTGTGATTGTATGAGTGTGTAAATATTAGGAATATTATTTCCCTTAGTTACTCATTTACACAATCATTCCGTTACTTTTTAAATTTTTCAGCTACTTCGGCAGCTACTTTGCGTATAGTTTCTTCGCCTTCGGCAGTTAAGTTTCCTTCTCTTAATTCATCTAAGGTAGCGCGGTGTTGCACTTCCATAATTTCGAGGAAATCAGCTTCAAATTCTTTTACTTTATCTACAGGTACGGCTCTTAACAACTCTTTCGCTCCGCAATAAATTATTGCAATTTGTTGCTCAATCTTCATTGGGGCATACTGTCCCTGTTTTAGGATTTCTACATTTTTTCGTCCTTTATCCAGCACACGCATGGTAGCGGCATCGAGGTCGGACCCAAATTTTGAGAAAGCTTCGAGTTCACGGAACTGTGCCTGATCGAGTTTTAATGTACCGGCAATTTTCTTCATTGCTTTGATCTGTGCACTACCTCCCACACGTGAAACCGAAATACCTACGTTAATCGCCGGACGAATACCTGAATTAAACAAGTTTGATTCAAGGAAGATCTGACCGTCGGTAATAGAGATTACGTTTGTCGGAATATATGCAGAAACATCACCTGCCTGTGTTTCAATAATTGGCAGAGCAGTTAACGAACCTCCTCCTTTTACTTTGCCTTTCAAACAATCGGGAAGGTCGTTCATATCTTTAGCGATTTCATCACTTTCAATAACTTTTGCTGCTCTTTCCAAAAGGCGCGAGTGTAAATAGAAAACGTCTCCCGGATACGCTTCACGACCCGGAGGACGACGAAGCAATAACGAAACTTCACGATAAGAGACAGCCTGTTTTGAAAGGTCGTCGTAAATAATCAAAGCATCACGTCCGGTATCACGGAAATATTCACCAATCGCAGCACCTGCGTATGGAGCATAAAACTGAAGCGCTGCAGGATCCGAAGCAGTTGCAGAAACGATTATAGTGTAATCCATAGCACCATGTTTTTCTAATGTAGCGGCAATATTGGCTACAGTAGAACCTTTCTGGCCTATTGCTACATATATACAATAAACCGGTTTCCCTTTTTCAAAGTTTTCCCGTTGATTTATTATTGTGTCAATTGCAACTGCTGTTTTCCCGGTCTGGCGGTCGCCAATAATCAACTCACGTTGGCCACGGCCAATAGGAATCATGGCATCAATTGCTTTTAACCCTGTTTGAAGTGGTTGGTTTACCTTCTGTCTGAAAACAACACCCGGCGCTTTTCGTTCCAGCGGCATTTCGAGTAATTCACCCTGAATTGCACCTTTCCCGTCGATTGCATCACCAATGGTATTGATAACACGTCCTAACAATGATTCTCCAACCATAATAGACGCAATTCTTTGCAATCTTTTTACCGTATCTCCCTCTTTTATTTGTTCAGAAGGCCCCAACAAAACAGCTCCAACATTGTCTTGTTCTAGGTTTAGCACAATTCCTTTCATTCCGCAGTCGAACTCAATCATTTCATTTGCTTCTACGTTTGAAAGCCCGTAAATACGTGCAATTCCGTCACCAACCTCCAAAACAGTCCCCACTTCTTCAAGTTCCGCTTCTGATTTGAAGCCTTCCAATTGTTGTTTCAGAATTTTAGATACTTCAGCAGGTTTAATATTTGCCATTTTATGTTTTTTTACGCTTTCAGTTAATTTTTTAATTCAGTTTCCAGCAAAGTCTGTCTTATTTTTTTAAGCTGGGTGGCAATGCTCGCATCATATTGTTTATCATCCAACCGCAAAATCATCCCTCCAATAATTTCAGGATTCACTTGCGATGAAAGTTCAATCTTTGCATCGAGTTCTTTTTCCATCAAAGTCTCAATTTTTTTGATGGTTTCACTATTAATTTCCGACGCAGTTGTCAGCACTGCAGATTTTATATTTTGATCCTTCCGGGTTAATGCCAGAAAATTTCTGCAAATTCCCGGAATGTGTATTTCTCTTTTGTTTTTTGCAATCAGGCTGAGGAAGGTTAATGTCAGTTCATTTACATTCCCGTTGAAAATTGCATTAATTAATTCTATTTTTTTTGAAGTTTTTACTACCGGGCTTTCCAGCAGGAGAATAAAGTCTGCTGAATCTCTGCAAACAGAGGCAACCAGTTCTATATCCGCTTTTAGCGGTTCCAGCAGGTTTTTTTCTTTTGCCAGATCGAAGAAAGCTTTTGCGTACCTAACGTTAATTGCACTTTGGTCCATAGAACTAATTTAGTTTAATATCGTCGATTAAACCATCCACCATTTTTTCCTGCTCGCCCTTATTTTCAAGTTCTTTTTTTATCACTTTTTCAGCAATCAATACCGATAATTCAGCAACTTGCCTTTTTATATCGTTAATGGCAGCCGTTTTTTCACTTTGAATCTGCTGGCGGGCCTGCTCTATGCTTTTTTGTGTTTCAGCATTCGCTTTTTCTTTGGCTTCGGCAATTATTTTTTCTTTTATTTCTTTTGCCTCTTTTAGTATTATATCTTTTTCTCTGCGTGCTTCGGCAATTATTTTTTCATTGTCGGCTTTCAGGCCTTCCACTTCTTTCCTTGCAAGATCTGCAGAGCTCAGTGCATTGGCAATCGATTCTTCCCGGTCTTTTAATGCATTTAAAATTGGTTTCCAGGCAAATTTCCGGAGAACAAAAAGAACAATTCCGAAAATAAGTACCATCCAGAATATCGTACCGGGATTTGGTGTTACTAAACCCATAATTCTAATTTTTTAATAAAATTGGGGCAACGGCATCCCCGGCAATCCCGGGGATGGCTGCCATTTTTTGCTAAACAAAAATAACAAGTGCACAAATGATCACAGCAAAGAAGGCAACTCCTTCAATTAATGCTGCAGCAACGATCATGTTTGAGCGAATGTCACCACTGGCTTCGGGCTGTCGTGCGATAGCTTCCATGGCACTGGCTCCAATACGGCCAATTCCAATACCTGCTCCGATGGCAGCAAGTCCGGCACCCAAAGCAGCACCAAGTTCAGCACCGCTTCCGCGCGCTGCACTTTCAGTTGCTTGCAATAAAATACTTAAAATAGCTGATAACATAGCATTTAATTTAAGATATTAATATTAATGATGGTCTGCTGTCGCCATTCCAAAATAGAGTGCCGACAACAAAGTAAAAACATAAGCTTGTATAAACGAAACCAAAACATCAAGCAGTAAAATAAATACTGAGAATGCGATAGATACAGGGCTGGCAGCCAATCCAACACCAGCGCCAAACAAATTAGCGAAGATAAAAATCAAACTCACAAATACAGTAACTATCATGTGCCCGGCCAGCATGTTGGCAAAAAGTCGAACCATTAAAACAATAGGTTTTGTAATCATTCCCGAGAATTCTACAACCTGCATCAGTGGAAAAAGAGGAAATTTTAGCCACAGGGGTACATCCGGGTTATAAATCTCTTTCCAGTAATGTTTGTTTCCGTTTATAGTTGTAATAAAAAATGTAAACAATGCTAATACCATAGTTACAGCAATGTTTCCTGTAACATTTGCACCAAAAGGCGGAATTGGTATTAATCCCATAAAATTGTTAATCAGGATGAAGAGAAATAAGGTGAGCAGGAAAGGCATGAATTTTTCATATTTCTTTTCACCAATAGCAGGCTTAGCCACTTCATCTCGAATAAAAAGGATAAGTGGTTCAACTAAATTTTGTATTCCGCTGGGTGCTTTCCCTTTGTTTTTCTTAGCCGAACTTGCAACCGAAAATACCAGCCAAAGCATTATAACTACAGAAACAAAAATACCGGCCACGGCTTTTGTAATTGAAAAATCAGCCGGAGTGCCGACTTCGTTTCCACTTGCATCGATCTCTACTATTTTCCCTTTATTTTCCTCTGTTTGAGAAAGGCGAAATCCATTGTAGTCCTGATGTCCGTGATGAAATTTTGCAGACATAAAAGCACATAAACTTTTGCCTTCATGCAGTTCCGGATTTTTACTGAAAACAATAACAGGCAGAGGAATGCTGATGTGTTTGTCGCCAAAAGAAACGATATGCCATTCGTGCGAATCGGAAACGTGTTCCATTACAAATTCGCCCGCATTAAAAGATTCTTCATGAAAATTCGCACCGGATAATTCTTCCTGATGTATGGAATGCTCTTCCGCATGTTGAGCAGAAACCGGCAAAAAGTTGATGACCGATAAGGTAAATAATGCAATAAATGCTTTCGCGGTTTTTAGCATAGTTTTATTCAGTTTATCAAGTGTCCACAAATTTAAAAGATTTTTTTTACCAGCTATGAAAATTTAAATTTTTCAACTAAGAATTAACAATGTCGAAAAACTAAGCTGAAAATGATATGTTTAAGAAAATGTTTTTGATTGAACGCTCTTATTTATTGATTTTTTCTTTTTGCAATTCGCGTGATTTCAGATACTTCAATGAAAGAAAAAAGCAGGTACAGAAAAAAGAGTCCAATGACAAAAGTTGCTGCATTTTCTGAATCGTTTGCAATATAAATAATGGCAAGAGCCGAATAAATAAATAATTTAAAAAATGTAACTACCATGATACTCCTGGTGAATTTTGCCATATTCTGTTTAGCCAGCTTTAACTGATAAGTATGAACGGAAATCGCAACAATCAGGAAAAATAACAGAAGATAAGGAAAAACCTGTAAATAATACTGAGGAATAAAAAGTGAGAAGGCAAGCCAGCTTATCAAGGCAATGGCGAGTGACATAACTAAGGTTTTAGCTACAAAACGTTTTAAATCGGTATTCATTTTTTTAGCAGATTTTTGGTTCCGTATACGATTGCAATTACTACTGAAAGTATCATCAATCCCAATGTGAAACCTTTAAATTTATTTCCAAGCCATTGATCGATTTTGTAACCCAGGAAAGTAAATATTCCTATGATAGCCATCATTTCGAAACCCAGGCTGGAGTATCGAATAAAATTATCAACTTTTTTTTGCGGCTTATTTTTCTTTTGCTGTTGTTGTCGGCTCATAGGCAGGTTTTTCTCCTCCCATATTACAATTTCCCACATATACTGATCCTGGCTCAACGGCGAGTTTTCCAATAATAATATCGCCGTAAACTTTAGCGGTGGACTTCATACTTAAAACATCAAGAACTTTTATTTTTCCTTTAATGTAGCCGGAAACTTCAACATTATTGCAGTCTATTATACCTGTTACTTTTCCTTTGGGGCCAACAACTAATTTTCCTTTTGCTGTAACGTTCCCGTCAAGTGTTCCATCAATTCTGATATCTCCCGATGCAGAAATATCTCCTTTGATTATGGTTCCTTCACTGATAATATTTATTGCTTGAGATTGAACTTCGCCGTACGGTTTTGTAATTTGTTTAGCCATTTTGAATATCATTTAACGATTTCCTTTAATATTCCGATTTTTTTGAAAAAAGTTTAATTTTTGGGTGTTTGAAATTACAAAATTTTGCAACGGCGGCAAAGCTAATTTTCCTTTTTTATAAAAGAAGTTTGATGTTTCCTTTTATTTTGTTTCCGGGGTATTATATGCCCACTTCAGATAAACACTACCCCAGGTAAAACCTGCGCCAAAAGCGGCCAGTATAATATTATCTCCTTTTTTTAACCGGTTCTCGTAGTCATACAAACAAAGTGGGATAGTTGCAGCAGTTGTGTTTCCGTATTTTTGAATATTAATCATAACCTTATCTTTATTTACCCCCATTCTTCTGGCTGTAGCATCAATAATTCGCATATTTGCCTGATGGGGTACCAGCCATGCCACATCTTCCGATTTCAAATTATGTTTTTTCATAATTTCAACAGCAACATCTGCCATACTTGATACGGCAGCTTTGAAGACAGCCTGCCCTTCCTGGTAAACAAAATGCTCTTCGTTATCTATTGTTTTGTGCGAAGCAGGGCGCAATGAGCCTCCTGCTTTCATGTGTAAGTGGTTTCGTCCAAGTCCGTCAACACGGTTGATATAATCGACTACTCCTGTTCCATCATTTGTGGGTTCGAGTAAGACAGCAGAAGCACCGTCTCCAAAAAGGGGGCACGTTGTTCGATCTTTGTAATTTGTAATTGCTGACATCATATCGGCACCAACAATAATAACTTTTTTGTACCGCCCCGATTCTATAAATTGTACACCGGTTGAAAGTGCAAAAATAAATCCGGAGCAGGCAGCATTTAAGTCAAAGCTCCAGGCATTACAGATACCTGTTTTGTGTGCAATAATATTCGCCGTTGCCGGAAATGGCATATCAGGCGTAATGGTAGCACAAATTAACATGTCAACTTCACTGGCAGGAGTATTTGTTTTTCTCAGTAGCTCTTCTATGGCAGCTGCGGCCATATCGCTGGTGGCTTTTCCTTCTTCCTTTAAAATCCTCCGCTCTTTTATTCCAATGCGTTGCATAATCCACTCATCAGATGTGTCGACTATTGTACTCAGCTCTTCGTTTGTTAATTTGTATTCAGGTAAATAAGCACCTACACCTGTAATAGCTGCCCTAATTTCTGTTCTGGTCATTGTTATTTAATTGTTTCAAAAAATCGGGGTGAAGATATAAGTATTATCAGGTTTCCGCAATGAAATCATACTGTTGCATTGAAAGAGGTTAACAAAAAATTAAGTTTATTCAGAACAATTAATTTGTGCGTTCGAAAAATAAAAAAACCAGGTGAATTACCTGGTTCTTAAATTGCAATTTCTTTTTCAATTACCTGCTTGCCTCTGTAATATCCACATTCCGGACAAACGGTGTGGTATTTTACTGTGGTTCCACAATTGGAGCAAGTAGCAAGTGTAGGGAGCGTAGCTTTATAATGCGTACGTCTTTTATCCCTTCTTGTTTTCGACGTTTTATGCTTTGGATGTGCCATCGTATTTTAATTTTAATTATTATTTCCTAACTTTTTTAGCGCCTCCCAGCGAGGATCGGTTTGTTCCTGATCTTCCTCCTGATCAGACGCATTCATATAATTTTTTAATTTTTTCAGCATCTCTTTATTGCATTCGCGTTTCCCGTCTTTGTTTTTTGGGTGGATATGTCGCAATGGGATACTTAATATTGTATATTCATAAAAAATTTGAGCCAGGTTAATTTGGTGTTCTTCGGGTAAAACCCAAATTACATTTTCCCCATCTTCAAACTCCTGCTCACCGAATTTCACAAAAATTTCTGTTTTGTGTTTAATCTTTTGCCTGTAATTATCCAGACAACGGTCGCATACGAGTTCAACCCAACCTTTTATTGTAATATGAAGTTTTAAAAAAGCACTTCGTTTTTCCAAAATAACTTTTACATCAGCTTCACCATTATCAACCAGACTCCCTTCAATATGTTCAAAGAACTTACTGTTGATTTGGAAATCAAACTCATGCATGCCTTCTGCAAGACCTTTAAATGCAATATCATATTTTGTTTTCCAACTCACGGCTCGAAAAAAGTGTTGCAAAAGTATAAATTTTTTATAAACACCCGAAAAATTGAGATAATTATTTCGGAATTTGTAAAAATAGTTTCGATTTGGCAAGTTTCACTTATTCAATACAATCCGAAAAGTAGTTCCTTTCCCGATTTCTGATGATTTTATAAAAATCTTGCCATTATGGTAGTTTTCGATAATCCGCTTTGCCAGTGAAAGACCCAGGCCCCAGCCTCTTTTTTTAGTTGAAAACCCGGGGTTAAAAACTGTTTTATGTTGTGATTTATGAATTCCTTTTCCGGTGTCCGATATATCGATATTGATGGAGTTTTCTTTTTCTTTCAAATAAATGGTAATTGTACCATTATTGTCCATCGCATCAATGGAGTTTTTGCAAAGGTTTTCTATTACCCATGAAAACAGGGCGGCATTAAGCGGAACTACCATAAAATCGTTCTCATTAAAAGAGGTTTCAAATTTAACTTTATCGGAAGATCGGGTTTTTAAGTAACTGATTGTTGAACTTAAAACTTCAACCAAATTTTGTTGCAATAGTTCCGGTTTTGAACCTATTTTGGAAAACCTCTCGGTTATTTTTTCCAAACGTTGAGTATCTTTTTCAAATTCTTTTATCAAGGTTTCGTCAACATTTTGTAGCCTAAGCAATTCAATCCAGGCCATTAACGACGAGATTGGAGTGCCCAGCTGGTGCGCAGTTTCTTTTGACATGCCCACCCATACCTGGTTTTGCTCTGCTTTTTGTGTAGCGCTAAATCCAAAGTAAGCTACAAGAATAAATATAATTATGACTCCAAGCTGAACTAACGGATAGTAGCGTAGATTTCTTAATATATTTGATTCTCGAAAATATAGGTATTGAGTTGTTTCTTCTGAAAGTTTGATAGGAATCGGGTCGGAATAATCTTTCATTTTTTCAAGTTCTTTTGTAAGAACCTGGTCGCGCCGTTCATCTTTATAACTGATGTTCTTGTCGTTATTAAATGCCCCGTCGGGATTAACTACAATTATTGGTATTGTTGTATTTTGTTCGAGTATTTCGTTTATAAATGTTAAGTAGGATGAGTTCAGGGTTTGAAATTCGGGAGATGTACTTGAAATATTGCCGCTATCAACAAAACGCTTTGTAGCTTCTGCCCAAAGTTCTACCTTTTTGCGTTCTTCCTGAGCCATTTTTTTTGTAAGCCAATTGGTGTAAAGTAGCGAGGCTACACCAATTATTACTGCAATAACAAGCAATGCAAATTTTCCGCGTTTTCTTTTCAGGTAAATGTCCAATATGAAGCTTTTTTATTTCAATGTTGAAAACGAATGAAATATATAAATATTATATCAGATAAAGTATGATTCACGAGATAGAATCTTGTGTCTTTTTTATGCTTGATTTACAAGTATTTCTACTACTGACTTTTTAATTCCTCTTGCATCAATACCACATTCTCTGTACAAATCATCAGGAGTTCCGTGCTCTATAAATTTATCGGGAATGCCCAGAATTTTGACTCTTTTAGAAAATCCTTTTTCAGCCATAAATTCCAGGACGGCACTTCCAAATCCACCCTTTATGGTTCCGTCTTCAACAGTTATCAGAGTATCAAATTTTTCAAAAATGGTAGTTAATAATTTTTCATCGATCGGTTTTACAAAACGCATATCGTAATGTGCTGCTGAAATCCCTTCTTTGGCAAGGTTTTCCACTGCCCGCTGAGCAAAAACACCTGATTTACCAATGGTTAAAATAGCAATATCATCGCCTTCTGTTAATATACGGCCTTTTCCAATTTCTATTTTCTCCAATGGTTTTTTCCAGTCGGGTTTTATTCCGCAACCTCTTGGATAACGAATAGAGAATGGCTGTTTGATATCATCTAGTTGTGCCGTATACATTAAGTTTCTAAGATCAATTTCGTCCATTGGAGCAGAAACAATCATATTAGGGACTAACCGCATATATGAAATATCGAATACCCCATGATGAGTGGGGCCATCTTCACCTACGAGTCCGCCACGATCGAGACAAAATACAACATGTAGTTTTTGAAGAGCCACATCATGAATTATCTGATCGTAAGCGCGTTGCATAAATGTTGAGTATATATTGCAAAAGGGTACCATTCCTTGTGCTGCTAATCCTGCTGAAAAAGTAACTGCATGTTGCTCGGCAATTCCTACATCAAAAGCACGATCGGGCATTTTTTCAATCATCAGGTTCATGGAGCAACCTGTTGGCATAGCCGGGGTGATACCTACAATTTTTTCATTCTTTTCGGCAAGTTCAACCAGTGTTTCCCCAAAAACGTTCTGGAATTTTGGCGCCTTGTCTGCAGGGCAGTCGCAAGAATATATTTCGCCGGTGATTTTATTAAAAAGACCCGGAGCGTGAAATTTGGTTTGATTAATTTCGGCCTGTTTAAAACCTTTTCCCTTTTTGGTAATAACATGCAATAATTTTGGACCTGGAATATCTTTCAGGTCTTTCAGGACTTTTGTGAGATAAACTACGTCGTGGCCATCAACAGGGCCAAAATATCTGAAATCGAATGCTTCGAAAAGGTTATTTTCTTTCAGTATGATATTTTTTAGTGCATGCTGGTTTTTTTGAAGAAAACGGCGGGTTTTATGACCAAAACCATCAAGTTTGCCCAGCCCTTCCCAAACATCTTTTTTAAACTGGTTATACGAATGAGATTTGGAAATATTAAGTAAATACTGGCTAAATCCACCTACATTAGGATCGATGGCCATGTTGTTATCGTTCAGAATTACAAGAATATCCGATTTGCCATTTCCTGCATTATTCAGCGCCTCAAACGCCATTCCTCCGGTCATTGCTCCATCACCAATAACAGCAACTACTTTTCTGTTTTTTTCGTTTTTCAATTTTGAAGCAACCGCCATTCCCAGAGCGGCAGAAATTGAAGTAGAGGCGTGCCCGACACCAAAAACATCGTACTCGCTTTCGGTTATTTTGGGAAAGCCACTTAGCCCTTTGTATTTTCTGTTGGTAATAAAAGTATCTCGTCTTCCTGTTAAAATTTTGTGTCCGTAAGCCTGATGCCCAACATCCCAAACTAACAAATCGTAAGGTGTGTTATAAACATAGTGCAGGGCAACTGTAAGTTCTACAACTCCAAGACTGGCTCCAAAATGCCCCGGGTTTGTAGAAACCACATCAATGATAAAATTTCTTAAATCATCACAAACCTCTGGAAGTTGCTCAAGCTTAATTTTTTTGAGATCCTCCGGGTTGTTTATTTTTTCAAGTATTCTCCCCTTTAATTCATCCATTTTGCGAAAAAATATCGTCAAAGATATAACAAATCCTCAACTACAGTTTGTTCAAAAGAGTTTTAAATCTTCTTTGTTCAACATTGTAAAAGAAGTAATTTTATCAAAAAAATAAAATGATAAAACTATGAAAACGGTAAAAAAGATAGTGTTATTGAGTAGCCTTGTATTTTTTTTCGCTTCTTGTGTTTCATTGAAGGAATTTAATGAGACAAAAGGAAGGCTAACAGCTGAGAATGACCAGTTGAAACAGAGTAAAATGGAACTGGAAGCTGCTAATGCCGAATTAACCAGTAAAGTTGAACAACTAAATACTCAAAATAAAGAATTAAGAAGCCAGTTAGAAGAAGCATTGTATGATTTAAATGCTCAGAACCAAAGCAACAGTGCCTTAAAAAAAGATGTTGAAGATCTTCAAAAACAACTCGATGCATTAAATACCGGCAGTTCTGCAGAAATTGAAAAACTCATGTCTGAATTACAGGAGGCTCGAGGTGATTTAAATGCCCGTGAAGACAAATTGCGCGAAGCTGAAAAAGAACTTGAGGAGAGAAATGCAAAATTAATTGAATTACAAAATGTTTTGGCTCAGAAAGATAAAGCGGTTCAGGATTTAAAAAAGAAAGTAATGGATGCGCTCGTTGGGTTTAATAACAATGGATTAACAGTACACGAGAAAAACGGAAAAGTGTATGTTTCACTGGATGAGAAGTTGCTTTTTAAAACCGGCCAGTGGGATGTTGATCCCAAAGGGCAGCAGGCGCTAAAAGAATTGAGTAATGTTTTGGCTCAAAATCCGGATATTAATATTATGGTGGAAGGACACACCGATGATGTTCCGATGCATGGTTCCGGAGCAGTGAAAGATAATTGGGATTTAAGTGTGATGCGTGCAACTGCGGTAACAAAAATACTTACACAAAATAAAGAAATTGATCCGCAAAGAATAATTGCAGCAGGGCGAAGCGAATATTTACCTCTGTCGCCCGATAAAACTGCAGAAGGAAGGCAAATGAATAGAAGAACGGAGATAATTCTTACTCCAAATTTGGATGAACTGCTGCAGCTTATCGAAATGAATTAAATAAAGCCAGGGTTTTAAAAGAATGCAGCCTGTCTTATTCTCAGGCGTATTTTTTTAATTTATAAAAGAATTGATATGAAACAGGCCATCGAGCGTTAACAAGGGTTCGATGGTTTTTATGTTTTTGGTGAGTGGGGCAATTACATAACTTAACCCACCGGTAGCAACAACGGTCAATTTTTCATCCAATTCTTTTTCTGTTCTTTCAATTATCGAATCAACAAGACCAGTGTATCCAAAAACAATTCCTGACTGGATTGCATGAATGGTATTTTCTCCTAAAACTGAAGGCGGAGGTGTAAGATGGATTTGTGGTAGCTGTGCTGTTTTTCCGGCCAGAGCACTAACTGCAGTGTTTAATCCGGGTGCAATGGCAACTCCAATTATTTCGGAATTCTTCCCAATAGTTGTAAAAGTAAGTGCAGTACCAAAATCGATAATTGTAGTAAGTTTGCCATATTTTTGAAATGCAGCTACTGCGTTCGCAACCAGGTCGGTTCCAATTTCATAAGGATTAAGAATTTTGACTGGTAGCTGGTTGTAAATTTCCGGATTTATAATTGTTTGCCTCGCATCAGGGAACAACTCATTCAACATTTCGGAAAATGGATGAACAAGCGACGGGACAACACTACTTAAAATAATCTGTGAAATATTGGTATTGCAAATTTTCCCGCCATTTAACAACGAACGAAAAATAACTTCGTATTCATCTGCCGTTTTTAAATGGTCGGTTTGAATGCGCCAGTGGTTTTTCCATTCATTATCTTCATTCACCCCAAAAACAATGTTTGTATTCCCAATATCAATTGCCAGTAACATGTTTATTTTAATTTATTAAATGACAAATTTTTACTATCTCTACAAAAATATAACCTGTGTGAGTTTTTATAAAACTCTGATTGATAGTATGAACAAAGTCGAATACTGATGAAGGCACATTTTAACTTCGTTTTGTATGATATCGATTTTAATATGCCTATTTAAACTGAACATCGAATTAAATGTAAATACTCCAATCAAAACAAACTTAACTGATTATCTTTTTCTTCTGATTTTTTTTGTGGTTTATTTTTTATTTGTTGAAGTAACTCTTGCTGAATAGAGTTTAAAAAAGGACTTTTGGGAAGGTTGAATTTTCTTCCACGAATAGTTCTCGATTTTGCATTGGTAAGATAAAGCAACTTTTTGGCTCGTGTCATTCCTACGTAAAGTAGTCTCTTTTCTTCGTCTTCATCTACTTCATTTTTATATAAATTGTATGGAAGCAAACCCTTTTCGCAACCGGGAATAAAAACACATTCAAATTCCAGACCTTTTGAGGCATGTAGTGTCATTACAGAAACTGCTTCAAGGCTTTTGTCGTGTGCATCGGCACCAAGTCCTAATTTTAGTAATTGCAGAAAACCGGAAACGGATTCATTCTGTTCGGCCAGGCTTATAAAGCGTTTCCAGTCGTCGGCTTTAAACTCTTCTTTTTCGAAGTAATTTTCTTTTATAAAATTCAGAGACGAAATTACACCCGGTTTTTCCAGTTGTGTTTTTGTCCATTCGAATTGAAGTTGGGTTACATTTTTTTTCTTTAATTTGAAAATAGAAGTCGCTTGTTCAAATGAATCCAACAAAAATGCGCTTAAAATGTCAGTAAAACTTTGAAATGGTTCTTGCTGGAAAAATGGAACGGTGCCGGTTTCCTGATAGGGTACATGATGATCGCGTAATGCTTTTGTAATCGCTTCGAACTGGTTGCGCGTACGGCATAAAACAGCCAAATCCGACAAACTATTAATGGTTTCATTTTTGTCGCCTTGCGCCACCGAACTATCAATGGAAAAGAAACTCACCCCACCAACCAAATCAACAATTTGCCGGGCGATAAATTCAGCCTCCGCAGCTCCGGTAGGTTGTTCCGAAATGGAAATCTGCACGCCTTCATTTAACCCTTTTAAAAAGCCGGATTGTTCAATTACATTTGATGAGGCTGTTAAGATGGTTTGTGAACAACGGTACGATTTGGTAAGCCTGAAAGTTTTTGCTTCAGGGTAATCTTCCGTGAATTTAGAAAGGTAACCTGAATTTGCTCCCCTGAAACCATAAATCGCCTGGTTTGCATCACCCACAACACATAAATTAGAACGTGAGAATGGCGCTAGTAAACGAAGCATTTTGTATTGGGTATCGTTGGTGTCCTGGTATTCATCAACAAAAACAAAGCGAAATTTGCTCCTGAGTTTTGCTGCAATTTCTTTATTTTTTGAAAGAATATGAACTGGTTTTTCGAGTAGATCATCCAGGTCAAAAGCATTCAGTTTCTGCATTTGGTTTTCATATTTTCTAAAAAACGGGTTTTCCGGCAGGTTGCCCTTTTTTATATTTGAAATTTCAGCAGAAAGCTTTTTTACTTCAATTGTTTTTTCTTTAGAAATCGATTTTATAATTTCTCTTTTCAGGCTTTCGTCAACAAGAATAAAACTTTCTGTGCGGTTGAATTCGTTGTGATATTCTTTTAATATAGAAAGTCCGAATGCGTGAAAAGTCGATACGGTGATTTCGCCAGCCTGATTCTTATTCTTCAGAATAGTTAGCAGGCGCTCTTTTAATTCGCCGGCAGCTTTATTTGTAAATGTTATGGCCAGTATCTCATCAGGTTTTGCATGATGGTTTCCAATCAACCATGCAATTTTGCTGGTAAGCGTTTTTGTTTTCCCGGTTCCGGGGCCGGCAATTATTAACGATGGGCCTTCAACATGCTGAACTGCTGCAAATTGTTCTGGATTTAAGTTGTCGAAATTCGATTTTTCGGAATTCTTAGGATCATATTCTGCTGCTTTTTCCGCCACCAGGTTTTCCATTTCTGCTTTTTGGTGGATTAATTTTTGAATTCCTTTCAAATCAAAATTGATTAATGCCCTTTGTTTAGGAGGAGTGGGCTTTTCTATTTGAAAGAGCGAATTTGTTGCTTCAAAATTTTTAGCTTCACCATTTTTGAATACTTTAATAACGCCATATTCCCCATCATAACCTTCCTGAATAATAATTTCGCGGTTACGCATCCTCCGGATTGCTTCGGCCAGCGTTTTTGATGATTTCTTTTCTATTTCGTTAACCGGCATTTCAAGCAAAATATCGAGTTCTTTTCCCAGCTTTTGAATGGTTTGCGTATATTCTTCCGCAACTTTTTTCGATTTCACACCAACACCATGTATTTCAGAAAGAATTTCAGGCAAAGGAATGATTGATTTAAATGGAAGTTTGTTGGGTCGTCCAGAGATATTTTCTCTGTCGGAGAGCTGAATTACGCGATTCATCACCCCAACGGTAATTGGTTTGTTACATGATGGACAGATTGCATCGTGTTTTAATGTTTCAACCGGATCCCAGCAAACATTACATTTTCGGTGTCCGTCATAATGATATTTACCTTCTTGCGGAAACATATCAATAGTTCCGTAGTACTTTTCCGGATCCCCGGTTTTTAGAGCTTCCACCAAAGAAGGATAATTAAGCTCTGTATTGAAGATATTGGCATTTCGTCCCAGTCGGTCGGGGGAATGTGCGTCGGAATTGGAAACTAAGGTAACATTATCAAGAAATGAACAAAGCCAGTTCATTGGAGGATCGGTAGAAAGCCCGGTTTCAATAGTATGAATGTGTGGGGAAAGATCGGCAAAACATTCTTCAAGCGAATCGAACCCGGATTTTGACCCTAACATGGAAAACCATGGAGTCCAAATGTGCGCAGGGATAAAATAGTTATTACTGCCACACTCAAGTACAATTTCGAGTAAATCACGAGAGTCAAGGCCTAAAATCGGCCGTCCGTCGGAAGTAAGGTTTCCTCCTAAATGAATTAGTCTCTGGTTTATTTTTTCGGCTTCTTCAAAACCAGGTGTCAAAACTACATTGTGAACCTTTCTGACTTTTCCTCCACGTTTGTATATATTGCTGATTTCGGCTGTAAGTAAAAAACGCGTATCGTTGTCACCCAGCGGCGATTTCAGTTTATATTTATTCTTTAACTTGAAAAATCCATTCCCGTCCGGTTCTGTTTTCTCTTTTAACTCTTCCAACCATCCCGGATGTGTAAAATCGCCCGTTCCAACAACTTTAATTCCTTTTATTCCGGCGTGGAAGTCAAGATGTTCAGGAGTAAGGGTTTTACTGGTTGCCCTTGAAAAGTGAGAATGAATATGTAAATCGGCTATATATTTCATCGGTATAAACTCGCAATTTTCTTTCTGTGTATCCCGTAAAAACTTGTGTTTTTCATTTTAATGAAATGGAATTCGCAGAAAAATTTAATTAGTATGTTTTCTATATAACAATGAATTTTATTTGTGTTCATTTCCTTACAAAAAAATCGTTTAAAATATACTGAATTTTAAACGACCAGACCAAACAAATTAACGTTATTATAACACCTCCTTTATCCGTAATCTCTGGATTATGGCCACCGCCTCTTCAAAATATGAAGAGCACCCAAATATACTCTAATAAAAAAGTGGCGTAAAACTTGTTTTTTTATTAAAGTATATTTGATCATGTTTTTTCACCTTAATTTTTTGATGTAAAATGTTTTATAATGTCAAGGTATCTTTTTTTGTCGTTTTCATTTTCAATGAAATCACCCTGAAGAATAATGTTCCCCGATTTATCTATTAGAAAACAAGTATTTATATTCTGGTTACTTAATCTATTGGTTTTATCCCATAAAATTTGTGTTGTTATGTTAAGCTTGTCTCGGTAAAAATTAAACGTTATTGTATCATTTGTTTCGACGAAAAATATTGTTTTTAGATAATCGTTTTTGTGTTCTTGAAAGAAAGTTTTAGCTTCCTGCATTTTGCTTAAACAAAGAGAGCACTCTCCATTAAAATAATACACATTTATATACTGAAAATTCAACAAATGAGTAATATCAACGGAATCAGTTGGATATAATGGTGTATAATAAAAATTTATCGAATCAATTTCATGTTGTGTAAAAAGTTTATTTGTTTGCCCTTCTACGTTATTATATAATGCAAGGATTATAAAAGAAATAGAATTCTGAAAAATGTATTCATCCCTAAAATTTAAATTTGTAGATACAAGGTTCAAGGTCCAGGTTTATTCCATATATAATATTGTTTTCCCAGTCCACCGCAATTTCTGTAACAGAGTGATCTAGTTTAAAATCTTGCAACAGGCTTCCATCGAACCCAAAATGGAAAATATGATATGCTGGTGAATGGGAGTATTTGTATTTGGCGCCGTTATAGGGGACCATAAAAGTTTTGGAACTGGAACAAGGGAAATTATAAGTAAGATTATTCCTGGTTGTAAGAGATGTGCTTCCATTTCTATATATAAGGTCAAGTTCTTTGTAATCGGGTCCCTTAAACTCTACAATTTTATCGCCAGTGTAGCTGTAAATACTTATTAAACCTGAATGGTCATAAGGCATTATAATTTTGTCGAGAGAAGAAGATATCCCTAGCCAAGGTCCAAAAATATTTACCCCCTCTTCAGGATTAAAAGGGAGTTTAATCTTGGGATATTTGTCTAGATATTTAACGAGCTCTCCTTCCGGGCTGAGGATACAGTTCATATACCCGTTTTTGTGCCCAATGAGGTTACAGAATAAATTGCCGTCTTTAAGCTTTACAACCCTGTGAACCCTAATTGTATCCTGGAAATTAACTGACTTGGTATATTTTCTGGGGGCGTCCGCCAAAACCAGATCCAGATTGTAAAAAACAATTTTTTGTCCTACAACATCCTCAATCATAAATTCATTCTCATCCTTAATGTATTGGAAACCAAAAGGGGCAATTAACTCCCCAGGCCCTCTTCCTCTCCTGCAAAATTTAGATATTATTTTTCCGGAGTTTAAGCTGATAACCACTACTGCCGGGCTGGAATTATCTCTAACAAACAGCAGCGTGTCAGCTAAAATAATTTCCCGAGGATCCATTAAGGGGGTTTCCAAATCCAGTTTCTCCCCCTTAAGTTCAGTAATTTCTTCAAAATCATCGATTTCAAAATTTACTATTTTCTGGGCATTTACGTTTTTTATCGAACCAAATATTAAAATAACTCCGGCAATCAATACATAAATAAAGCATATATGTTTCATAATTATTTGAATTGAAGAGGTTGTCTGGAATATTCAATGACATTCTAAGCAACCTTTAAGATTTGAAATTCGGATAGAATTATCTAATTAACTTTGTTTAAATTGAAGTTCTTTCTACAGCCAAACATTATTCCTATTCCCGGGGTTACTAATCGATTCTATTTTGAACTTTGGTTTGTATTTAAATTCCGGGGTTTATCATAATATTTACCATGAATTTAACATTTTATATTATAATATGAAGAATATTTGTCGTTTTTTTTGTTCTGGTTGGTAATCATTTTGCGTAGATTGTCTCTGGTTTATTGGATTATTTCTCAGAGTAAGCTCAAATACTACATAAGTATAAAATTAAAGTGAGTTTTGGATATAAATGACACATTATTGCGATATTGAACACACCCGTCACCGAAGTGCGGTCAATGCTTTTGTCTCCATCCTGGCAGCTTTGGCTGCATATTTTTTCCTTGAACACAAACCATTGATTACGGGCAAGGAGTTTAACCTGAGAACTTTTATTACAGAAAACAATTTACAAATTGGGGAATGACCCAAAACTCACGTTATTTTATTGTGTTTATCTACAGAATTATTTTTATGCTTGACAGTGAAAAATTGAGGTTTGGTATCTGAAAAAAATATACTACTTTTAAACAGAAGGTAATGCAAAAAAAATCAGGGACATGCAAAAAGCAAAAAATCCGCTAATTTTTGTCGTAGAAGACAGTTTGGTATATAAGGATTTAATTGTTGGTTACTTACAATCGAAAAAATTCAAAAACATAAAAACATTCAAAAACGGTGAAGAATGTTTGAAAATGTTGGATTTGAAACCTGATTTAATTATTTTGGATTACTCGTTTGAAGGGATTGACGGTCTGGAGCTGATGAAAAGAGTAAAAGAAAATCACCCTGAAATTGATTTTATTTTTTTGAGTGCCCAGAATGATGTTGAAATAGCCGTTAAAATTATGAGGATGGGTGCTGCCGACTACATCATTAAAAATGAAAGGGCGCCACACAATTTGCTGCGTTCCATTGAACATTTAATTTCTGTTACCAAAGAGATTAAAATCAGACAGGGATTTAAAGTTGGTGTTATTGGTTTTTTTATCATGCTGTTTGTTATTATTATGGTAATTATTCTGATGACTATTTTCCTGGAAGATTTCAATTTGTAAGCTTTTTCTTTCCATTTTTATAAATTTTCCAACGATTTCTAGGATAAGGTTGAATTAAAAATCAAAAAAGTGATATAGACCTGATTTTTTGCATATCCCTTTTTCTCATATTTATTACCTTTCCGCCTTCATCGTAAAATTAAAATTATGGGATTTGTTTCGGTAGTAAAAAAATTCAAAACTACTTTTTGGGCCTCCAACACCATTGAGCTTTTTGAACGCTGGGCATGGTACGGATTTTATCTGGCTTTTGCTCTTTATTTAGTGAACTCGAAAGACACAGGTGCCCTTGGTCTGAC
This sequence comes from uncultured Draconibacterium sp., assembly GCA_963677235.2. GTDB lineage: Bacteria > Bacteroidota > Bacteroidia > Bacteroidales > Prolixibacteraceae > Draconibacterium. Next base: position 1,399,641 of record CAXXPP010000003.1, read on the forward strand.
ACAGGCGCAAAAAGGTATTATTATGGGAACAGGCTCTATGCTGTTGTATTTTTTGCCTGTAATTACCGGAGCTATTGCCGACAAAGTTGGGTACAAGAAAATATTGTTTCTTTCATTTACACTTTATGTATCAGGTTTTTACATGATTAAGAGCTTTGATACATTTGGGCTGATGTTTTTTGCATTTGTTTGGACTTGTGTGGGGGGAGCATTCTTTAAACCTATTATCTCAGCAATGGTTGCCCGTACAACAACCGACGAAACATCTTCCATTGGCTTTGGTATTTTTTATATGATGATCAATATTGGCGGGTTTATCGGGCCGTTTATTGCAGGCGTGTTAATGCAGAAAACCTGGGACTATGTGTTTTATATGTCGATTATGGCTATTGGTGTCAATTATCTTATTACGCTATTTTTCTTTCGTGAGCCTGTGGTAAAAGAAGGAAATTCCTCGTTACTGGATAATATCTTTCATGCATTTGTAAATATTTTTATTACGCTAAAGAACTGGAAATATGTTTTGTTCCTCATTATAATGATTTTGTTCTGGACTGCATTTAACCAGTTGTACTACTCGTTTCCGGTTTTTATTGATCAATGGGTAGATACCTCGATAGTTTACGATGGAATTCATTCTGTTTGGCCGTGGTTGGCAGAGTCAATAGGGACAAGCGACGGAACAATTACCGCAGTTACAATGTCGAGTATGGATTCGTTTTATATTATTGTTTTTCAATTGCTGGTTTCAACATTTGTAATGCGTTTTAGGCCGCTGGCAGCCATGATGGGAGGAACCTTTGTTTTAGCAGGCGGTTTGGGTCTTATGTTTTCGAACCAAAGCGGATGGTTGGTTTTATTTGGTGTTTTGATATTTGCACTTGGTGAGATGGCAAGCTCGCCAAAATTTACTGAATATGTTGGAAGAATCGCACCGCCAGATAAAAAGGCGCTTTATATGGGAACTTCGTTTTTGCCTATAGCAGCCGGACATCAGTTGGCGGGTTGGCTTTCAGGAGGTGTTTACGAAAAAATAGCTGATAAAATATATTTGCTCCAGGAAGAAGTGGCAAAACGTGGAATTTCGTTGCCTGAAATTTCGGAAGAAGTGACAAAAAATGATTATGTACAGATGGCTTCTGAAAAATTGGGACTACACGGAAAAGAACTTACTGATTTTCTTTGGACCAATTACCATCCGGCAAATATTTGGGTGGTTTATGCGGGTGTAGCTGTAGGTGCAGTTGTATTTCTTTGGTTGTACGACAGATTTATTATAGGGAAAAGTAACGATTAAATATCAACAAAATATCTCCAGGGTTTACTCACCCAGGGGTCTCCTGCATATTGGATTCCGATGCGGGCAGAAGTTTGGAAGTTTGTGACTCTGGGGGAATCTTCAATCCAAATTCTATCAGAAGAAGAGAGATTTTCGCCATAAAATGTTTTATCCAATTGAAGAAATCTACCGACTTTACCTGGCCCTGAAATACTTTCCAATCCACGAATTAAAATGGCTGATGCGTCATTTTTAGGGCCGGTTACAATATTGAGCATCCAATACATTCCGTAGATCAGGTAAACATAGATGATCCCGCCTTCTCTGAACATTACTTCTGTGCGTTTCGTTTTTCCTTTACTTGCGTGACAGGCCAAATCTTCAACACCATAATAGGCTTCAGCTTCGGTGATTTTAAGTCGTTGAATTGTGCCGTCGTCAAATTTCCGTACTAAAATTTTTCCTAAAAGCTCAGGTGCTACAGTAAGAACTTCTTGAAGAAAAAAGCCGGAATGAAGTCTTTGGTTATTCCCTAATTTCATATTTGATTCAATTAAAACTGGCCATTTAACAGAGGTAATTTTAAGATTCAAAAATATCAGGAATTCATATTTAATTATACTTTCGCAATAGTTTTTAATTTTGAAAAATGGGAATTGTAGCAAAACAAACAATCAGAGGCTCAGTTTGGTCGTATTTTGGGGTAATCATTGGTTTTGTTACAACTACTTATTTATATACAAAATATCTCACTCCCGATATTGTTGGATTGTTTGGATTAATTCTAGCAATATCAACTATTACAAGTAATATTTCTTCTCTCGGAATGAATGGTGTGACGACCCGATTGTTTCCTTATTTTCGAGACAGGGAGAAACAACATAATGGTTTTTTGTTTACAGCACTTGTTCCGCAATTATTGGGATTTAGTTTGTTTGTTTTGTTTTTTCTTTTGTATCGGGAAAAATTAATTGAAAACAATGTCGAGAAATCTGCTTTGTTTGCGAATTATATAGATTTAGTTATTCCAATAACTTTTTTTTTCCTCCTGTTTAATTTTTTTGATAGTTACTTAAAGCTTCTGTATAATGCTGTTTTAGGAACCTTTTTGCAAGAATTCCTACAAAGATTTTTAATCTTTGTCGTTACGGCTTTATATGCATTTAGTATAATTGATTTTGATTTTTTAATCGTAGGTTATGCAATCGCAGTCTGTTTTAAAGCCATTGTTATTATTTCTTTTCTTCTAAAAAAAGGAGAGTTAAGTTTAAAACCTAAACTTAATTTTATTGGAAAGGAGCTTAAACGCGAGATTTTAGACGTGGCCATGTTTTCCATTCTTGGTAGCTTGGGGTCAATGATTGTTTTTAATATTGATAAAATTGTAGTGAATCAATTACTTGACTTGAGCAATACAGGTGTTTACACAATTGCGTTTTATTTTGGAACTTTAGTAATTATCCCTTCAAGGCCATTATTAAAAATATCTGGTACGTTAATAGCAGATGCATGGAAGAATAATGATTTAAAAACAATCAGGGGAATTTATTATAAAAGTTGTATTAACCAGTTTATTATTGGCGGATTTTTGTTTTTAGGAATCTGGGCCAATATTGATAATATTTTGACAATTCTTGGGGCAGATTATTTACAATCAAAATGGGTAATTTTTTTTATTGGAATTGGTTATTTAATTGATATGCTAACTGGGGCAAATGGTCTAATTATTCAATTTTCAAAGTATTACAGGGTAGCATTGGTTTTTGTTGTGATTTTGGTCGTAATAGTATTAATTCTTTTGTACTCGCTAATTCCAGTTTGGGGAATTACCGGTGCAGCAATTGCCGTTGCTACTGCCTTATTCTTGAATAATTCAATGCGTTTTATTTTTCTGTATAAGAAATATAAACTTCAACCATTTAATTATAAATTTCTGTTTGTCGCTTTATTTTTTGTAGGTGTTTATATCTTGATAAATTTCATTCCCCAGCAAAAGTTATTTTTAGATCTTTTTATTCGGGGCGGGCTAATCGTAGTCTTTACTTTGGCTTTTCTTATTCTGGTACCTGTTTCCGATGATATTCGAAACATATTTATGAAACTACAAATAAAATTATTACGAAAGAAATGAGGTTCAGGAAACAATTTATAACTTATTATATGTTGGTATTCCAATTGTAATAATCATGCGTTTTGACCATCTTTAGGTTGATTTACTTTTATTAAGTATGTTCCTGACTTTTTATTTGTAAATGTTTTTTAATGAAGCTCCTGAGACTCTTTAATATCTTTATATAAAAGAGGTGATCCTTTTTTTAAATCTAATTTAGCATGCATACCATATATTTGATTTATAAATTTTGGACTTAATCCAAATCCAGGTCGGATAGATCTTATATTTTCCTTCGTAAATATTTCTCCTTTCTTTACATCCTTAACTACGAATATGGAACGAGAAAAATTACGGTTAGCTTTGCTCTTTTCATTGAGGTCATAAGAAATTTTACCAACAGCCTTTTCAGCTTGTCTCACTGCAGTCACCATTTCCGAGAATTCTTTTTTATTCAGCGAGAATGACGCATCAGGACCACCAATAGACTTGTCAAGAATAAAATGTTTTTCTATGATATGCGCTCCTAACGTTACCCCAACGACCGGCGCAATAATGCCTAAAGTATGGTCGGAGAGACCTACCTCCACTCCAAATCTCTTTTTCAAGTAGGGAATAGTTGCTAAGTTTACCTCTTCAATAGGCGCAGGATATGAAGAAGTACACTTTAATAGTGTAATATTTTTGTTACCAGCGTTATGGCAAGTTTTTATTGCTAGTTCGATATCTTCCAATTGGGCAATTCCAGTCGACATAATCATTGGACGACCTTTGGATGCTGCATACTCAATAAGTGGGGTATCTAATATCTCGAATGATGCTATTTTATAGGCCGCCGGATTAAATTGTTCTAAAAAATCAACGGAAGTTTTGTCGAAAGGTGTAGAAAAATAAATTAGTCCTTCTTCGCGGGCAACTCTAAATAGTTCTTCATGCCATTCCCACGGGGTGTGGGCCTCGTTATACAATTCATATAGCGAGCGTCCTTCCCAAATTGAGCCATCTAAAACTTTTGTAAAATATTCATTTTTACAATCAATAGTCATTGTGTCGGCTGTGTACGTTTGCAATTTTATCGCATCGGCACCAGCTTGTTTAGCTGCTTTAATAGTTTCTATTGCTATATCCAGCTTTTGCCCGTGGTTAGCTGAAATCTCTGCAATGATTAGAACATGCTCTTCCAGATTAAAATCATTTATGTACATTCTTTTTTGCTTTGAAAATCAAAAAATTAATATTCCCGATAACTGAATCAGAACAAAAAACGAAACCAGCTTTTTTGAAAGTCATTAAAGAAGCGACATTTTCTGTTTTTATATAAGCGCAAATATCATCATCATTATCTTTCCAAAAACAGGAGCACCCAATTTTTATTATTTGCGAAGCAATTCCAAGTCCTCTAAATTCTGGTGAAACTGTTACACTTATAATGACTTCTGTGTCTTTTTTCAAGTTTACGGTTCCAATCTTTTTATTATTAGATTCGAAAATATAAATATAACGGCTTGGATTATTCAGGTTGTCTTTTAACCATGTAGTATGCTCGTGCCATTTAATTGGAGCAGAATTAAATGAATTTTGTCTTGTTATGGAATCATTCGCCAGATTAAATAAAAATTCTACATCATCATATGTTGCCTTTCTTATTTTAATTTTCATAATTTCATAAAGATATTCACGAAACGTTCATTGGAATGATTGTCAATTTTTTCTTTTTGATTCGATATAAGTAATTTTTTTGTTTCTTCTTTTTGGATTAATTGAAATGCTTTTTCTAGCTTTTTCTTCTTTAGCTTAATAAAATTGCCAACACAAATTGCCAGTATGTTTTGCTTGATGTTTTTATATATTTCTGTTTGATTATCAATAAAATATCCGCATATAAATGGAAGTCGGACTGCACATGCCTCTACGGCTACGGTACTTGCTGGTAAGATTCCAAAATCGGAGGCTCTCATAAGTTCTGATACTTCTCTTGCAGTAAGATTTTTAAAAAAGATGAAGTTATCAAGTATAGAAGTATTATTTTTTTGAATTGATGTAATATCACCAATTACTGCAATTGGTTTGTCAAATTTCATTTTTGACAATGCGTTTATTAGCAAGGACGTAATATTAAAAGGATCTGCTCCTCCCATTATAATTACACAGGCGTATTTTTTTACAGTATTCTCCTTAACAGTTCTATCTCTGAACTCTTTTCGTAGTAAAGCATATTTATAACCTAATAACAATTTTGTGTAATTTTCTATGGAATAGACTTTTGGGTCGATTCCTTCTGCATGGTTAATTACGATATGAGAAACAAAGTGTTTATCATGAATATCATCGATACACACCAATTTACATCCTTTGGTAATTATATTTTGTTGATACTCTGTATTGAAATAATAATTATCAAGAACTACAATTTCATTTCCGGTTAAAAGGTTTAAAAAAGTCGGGAAATGGCTATTGTCTTCTGGTAAAGAAATATACTCATGACAAATTTTTTCTATCTCGACGATTTGGAATTTAGTTGGATTACGTATCGCAAAAATGCAGTAGAAATGTGACTTAAGCATTTCTGATAAAGCCAGTGTACGCATGAAGTGCCCCATCCCGATATTGGGTCCCCCATCGGCACGAAATATGATGGTGCGTTTATCCATGGAGAATTTTGTATTTCAATTCTGCCATTTTCCAGTCACTTTCGTTGTCTATGTCTTGAACTTCAGTTTCAGGAAGGATAATAGCGCTTCCATTTTTACAGAACAAAGTATTTTCTTGTATAAGGGCATTGGTTCTAACCCAGTAAAATGAACCGGAATCATGATAAGCTGGTTTTAAATCTTGTCCCCGTGTGCGGAGATGTTCCGGCCAAATCATTTTTAATTTTTTCTTTTCGTTGAATTCGAGTGCCCTGAAAATAGGATAAGAAAACTCTACAACAGGGCATATAGAATCAAATTTAGCTTGTTCAAATTTTGTAAAAGCCTTTTTTATATGTTGTTCGGTTGTGAGAGGAGCAGTTGGTAAAACGCAGCAGATGTTAAGAAATTCTTTCCCTGTATTATAAAATTGTTTAATCACTTCATTTAAAGTGTCTGCCAGGGTCGCATAATCATTCGCATTTTCTTTTGAACGCATAAAAGGAATCTTCGCACCATATTTTTTTGCAATATCCGCAATCTCATTATCATCAGTTGATACCATAACTTCCTCGAAAAGCTCACTTTTAAGTGCAGATTCAATAGAATAAGCGATAATAGGTTTTCCCAAAAAATCTTTTATGTTTTTACGGGGAATGCGCTTAACTTCCGCCACGAGCCGGGATGATGCAGAGGTTATTCATAGAAAGAATGAATTTTATTGATAATATACTTTTGCTCTTTTTTTGTTAATGTTGGAAAAATAGGCAGACTGATACATCGGCTGTAGTAATTTTCAGCAACGGGAAAATCTCCCAGTTTCCACCCGAACTTTTTATAATATGGCATAAGATGAACAGGGACATAATGTATCTGAGCAAAAATATTATTCTCGCGTAAATATTCATACAAACCTTTTCGATCTTCCACCTCAATAATATATAAATGAAAAGCATGTCCTTCTGGCACTCCTGATTGACCTTTTACAAAAGGTTTTCCATTAAAAGCTTCGTAATATATTTGGGCAATTTCTTTTCTTCTGCTTAGTCCGTTTTCTGCCCTTTTTAGCTGGCTAATTCCCAGGGCTGCCTGGAAATCCGTAAGTCGATAGTTAAAACCGAGTTCCTGCATTTCATAATACCATTTAGGAAATGTAGTCAGCGTTTGTTTTTCAGCATTGATTTGACTGCCATAAGCAATTTCTATTGAATTTTGAAAATTATTTTGCTCTTTTATAATTCCATGTGTACGGAGAGATATAAGTTTTTTATATAGTTTTTCATTATTGGTGGTAATAACACCACCTTCACCTGCCGCAATATGCTTTACCGGATGAAGAGAAAAAATGGAAAGGTCAGAAAAACTTCCATTTCCACAATGTTGTTTTTCCATTTTGGAATCGACAAAATAGCCACCTGGAGCATGGCAGGAGTCTTCGATAATCCAACAATTATATTTGTCTGCTAATTTTTTTAATTCTTCCATATTTACAGCTCTTCCCGCAAAATCAACAGGAATTATGCCTTTGTAGGTGCCGGTGGGAGCCTTTTTTAGCATTTCTTCAACCTTCTTCAGATCAAGTAAATATGTAGCCGGATCGATGTCGGAAAACACAACCTCGCCGCCAGTGTAACGAACACAATTCGCTGAAGCTGCAAAAGTTATTGGTGTGGTAATAACTCTGTCTCCTGATTTTACATTCATCGCAAGTGTGCAAAGATGGAGGGCTGCTGTTCCGTTGGCTACCGCAACGGCATACCGTGCGCCAACATATTCTGCAAAATGCTGTTCAAATTCGTCAATTTTAGGTCCTTGTGTTAAATAGTCAGATTGAAGAACTTTTGTTACCGCATTAATATCCTCTTGTGTAATATTTTGTCGTCCGTAGGGTATTGGTTTCATTTAAATCGGTTTAAAGTTCGGGTCTACATATTTCAAAATTTTTTGACGCATGGTTTCCACTGTTTCCCATTCTTTATTAGTTCCGGAATTATATTTAAATCCCTTTTCAACTTCCCAGGCATTAAAATGATTAAGGTATTTTTCTTTGTTGGCGTCCGTAGGGAGTATTGCATAATATTTGTCAAATTCAATCGTATTAAAGGAGTCACTTTCGGTAATCATTTCTTCATGTAATTTTTCACCAGCCCTAATTCCTATATCGTTTAATTTGGAATTGGGAGAAATAGCTTTAGCAACTGTTTCAATTTTATAAGAAGGAATTTTAGGAACGAATATTTCGCCTCCTTTAGCATTTTCAATAGCCCAGAGCACCATTTCTACACCCTCTTCAAGTGATATATTAAAACGGGTCATTTCCCTGTGGGTTATTGGTAAAGTATCTCCATTCTTCGCCTTATTTATAAAAAAAGGTATTACTGAACCTCTTGAGCCCATAACATTTCCATAGCGCACTACCGAGAAACGCAAATCACGTTTTCCTTTTATATTGTTGGCTGCAATAAATAGTTTGTCGGATACCAATTTTGTAGCTCCATAGAGGTTTATTGGAGCAGCTGCCTTATCGGTTGAGAGCGCAACAACTATCTTCACATTTGTATCCAGTGCTGCATTAATTACATTTTCAGCTCCCATAACATTTGTTTTTACTGCTTCCATTGGATTGTATTCGGCAGTGGGGACTTGTTTCAGTGCGGCAGCATGAATTATTACATCTATACCTTCACAAGCTCTCTTAAAACGTTCACCATCTCTAATATCGCCAATAAAAAATCGTATTTGAGGGAATTTACTCTTGGTATAAACCTGAGCCATTTCAAACTGCTTTAGTTCATCACGAGAATAAATAACAAGTCGTTTTACATTGGGGTATTTTTGTAAAATTATTTTGGTAAACATTTTTCCAAAAGATCCGGTACCTCCGGTTATAAGTACAGTGCTATTATTAAGCATTTTTTGAATTTTAAGAATTACATTTCTTGATTTAAGGCAAATGTAAATTGAAAATTTTTTTTTTGGTTGTATTTTTACTATTATTTGCAATTATATAACAGGTTTCCTCAATTAATAAACTTATTTTGTTTGTACAAACTATTGGAACAGTTGAGTAAAAAATAATTTATAATGTAAATGGTATTTGAATTTTAACAATTGTTGTTTCTGGCTACAGTAAGTACAGGCTTAATAAAAAAATTAAAGATTATCCATCTGGAAAGAGGGATTCACATAGCATATTAAACTAGTAATCAAATAATGTTAAAAATATATTTTAATGAATGACAAAAGGGTTCAATTTATCTATAATATTATAGATACAATTTTTTCGTTAATCCGATTAGTGGTTCAAATCTCATTTTTAAAACGGACACACAAAATCAAAAAAAATTATGATCGATGTATTATTTTGGGCAATGGACCTTCGTTAAAGAAGTCGTTGTTGAATTATAAGCAGGGAGCGGCAAATTTTGATCTGGTAGCTGTAAATTTTATGGCACTGTCAGATGAATTTATAGAATACAGACCCAATGTTTACATTTTATGCGATCCGGCTTTTTGGTTTGAAGAAGGAACTCAGAAAAGTACGCTTGAAAAAGTAAACTTATTTTATGAAACAGTTTTAAAAGTTACGAACTGGGAAATGAAAATTTTTCTTCCCTGGCAGGCTCAAAAGAGTAAAAGAATAAAAGAAATTATAAAAAAGAATAAAAACCTTAGTTTCCATTTTTATAATAAGACAAAGGTTGAAGGGTTTTCATTCATTAATTATTTTGTTTATAACCGGCAATGGGGAATGCCAAGACCGCAAAATGTTTTAATAGCCTCTCTCATGCTGACTCTTTATTTCGACTACAAAGAAATATATTTAATTGGGGCCGAGAATAATTGGCTTAAAAATATTGTAGTAGATAATCAAAATAAAGTTACGGATGAATTTTCCCACTTTTATAAAGATGGCAAAAGGGGAGACAGAACAAACTGGGGAGATGGTGCAAAATTGCATAATGTATTATTGACTCTACATCATGTGTTTAAAAGTTATGTGGAAGTGGAGTCATATGCTAGAAAATCTAATCAAAGAATCTATAACTCAACTCCTGAATCATACATTGATGCTTTTGAAAGAAAACCGATTTTGTAAAAATCCATAGATTCATAATTGATGAAAAAAATAAAGGAATTTATAAATACATTAGTACAAATACTTTTTCTCAAAGAGAATTATGTTTTTTTCTCTTTTTTAAGAACGGGAGCCCGAAATGTTATAAAAGGGAAACATTCTAAAACAGAGCTACCGTGTCATTTAAGAGAAGTAAAAATAGGTGATTACACTTATATCTCGATGAACTCCTGGATAACAGGGACACAAATCGGTAAATTTTGTTCTATTGGACCAAATCTACTTTGTGGTTGGGGAATACATCCAACAACAGGCTTAAGTACGTCGCCGGCTTTTTATTCTACTAAAGGGCAAAGCGGCATCAGTTTCGTGTCCGAAAATAAAATAGAAGAACGAAAACCTATTGTAATAGGCAACGATGTTTTTATTGGTGCAAATGTTACAATTTTGGATGGAGTTAACATCGGTGATGGAGCTATAATTGGTGCGGGAGCGGTCGTTTCCAAAGATATTCCTCCTTATGCAATAGCAGTCGGTTCTCCTATTAAAATTTTGAAGTTTAGATTTAATGAAGAACAAATCAAAAATTTATTAAAGATAGAATGGTGGAATTTTGATGAAGATAAACTTTCTGAAATTGAAAAATATTTTTTTGATGTTGAAAAGTTTATTGCAAAGTATAGATGAATTTAATTTAGAAAATGGCTTCAACAAAAATATCAATCATTACGGTTGTCTTCAACGATGAGGAGCATTTGGAAGGAACAATTATTTCTGTATTAGAACAATCAAATAGTAATTTCGAATATATTATTATCGACGGAGGCTCTACCGACGGTACTTTAGATATTATAAAAAAATACGCTGAAAGATTCAGTTACTGGATTTCAGAAAAAGACAATGGGATTTATTCTGCAATGAATAAAGGATTAAGGGCTGCAACCGGAGATTTTGTATGGTTCCTGAATTCAGGAGATCAGATCCATGAGAAAACAACAATTGATAAACTTCTTAAAAAAGTTAACAGGGAAACAGATGTTATTTATGGGGAAACAGTTTTAATTAATGATAATGGGAAGATTTTGGGAATGCGACGAAAACAAGCGCCGGAAAACCTGACATGGAAAAGTTTTTATACCGGAATGATGGTCTGTCATCAATCGGTTCTGGTGCGAAGGGAGATCGCACCAACTTACAATGAAGAGTATCATTTTTCCGCTGATTTTGAGTGGGTTCTTGTTTCTTTGAAAAATGCCCGTAAAATTGTTAATTATCACCAGGTTTTATCGCGTTACCTCGCAGAGGGTACAACCACTAAAAACCATAAAGCCAGCTTAAAAGAGCGTTTCAATATTATGAAAAAATACTTTGGTTTAATCCCAACAATATTAATTCATATTTGGCTGGCATTTACGTCATTTCTTTTTTCGCTCCGGAACAAGGGAGATTACCGACCCTATGAACCAGAAAGTTAAACTTATTCTTTTTTTAAAATTATAAACTTTAAAATTCCATGGAGTAACCCAGTTCCATATGCAAACACCTGTATATTTAAGGCCAGGATGGACAAAAAGGCCGGTTTAAGGCTTTTGTACATTTGAAACGATTGAAAGAAAGCGAGTAAACAAATTCCCAAAAAACCAATCCCGGTCAAACTCCATACATATCGTGCAAGTGTTGGGAAAAATGGTGTTACGATTAGTAAAAGCAGGAGACCGAGAATTAAAATTGCAGGAAGCAGGTGAATTATTTTCAACATATTTTTATGCATGGTTCCCAATTTGATCCGGGCCATTCCAATTGTTTTAATTTGTTTAAAAAATTTTCTCAAACTGGTACGTCGTTTATGATAAACAAAAGCATCCGAAATGAGACCCATTTTAAATCCGGCTTCATTGATTCGTGCTGAAAAATCAGTGTCTTCACCGTAATATCTCAATCTCATACCCCCAATTTTTTGATAAACAGCCCGCGATATTCCCATGTTAAAACTTCGGGGATAAAATTTTTCTACACTTTTCTTGTTTCCCCTTATTCCTCCGGTGCCAATAAATGAAGTCATTGAATAATTAATGGCCTTTAGCAGTGGTGAAAATGAAGGATGGAAAGTATCTGGTCCTCCAAATGCGTCAAAGTTATGAAGTTCTATTCCCTTTTCAATTTCTCTTAGCCATTGAGGGGGCAACATACAATCGGAATCAATAAACAGCATAAAATCACTTTCGCAATTTGCCATTCCGTTATTTCGTGCATTTGCCGGCCCTTGATTTTTTTGAAAAATAGCCCTTATTTGTAGTTTCGATTGAGAACGGTATGTGGAAACAAATTCTTTAAATCCATCATTTGAGCCGTCGTCAACAAAAAGAAATTCAAATTCTAAACGACTAAAATCCAAATTTTCTGCCGTTTCCAGTAATTCTTTTACTTCTTCAAGCCGGTTATATACCGGAACAATGATTGTAAATTTCATTCTTGTAGTTTCTAGAAATCTTTAATGGTGCTTTAATCTTCTGTTGTTATGAGAGTTGATTTTTTTCGCCCTTGATAAATGCTCCAGGCAACGGCAAAAAGCAATGCAGCTATTAACAATATGAAAGCAATTTGTGAGATTTTTTCAGAGCTATAAAAATGATCCGGATGAAAAATGAATTCAACTTTGTGTTTACCTTGTGGAACTACTACAGCACGAAGTATGTAGTTTGCCCGGAATAATTCGCTTTCTTTTCCGTCTATAAACACCTTCCAGTCAGGGTAATATACTTCAGAAAAAACTACCAGTTTATCTACAGGCGTATTTACTGTGTATTCTGCTTTATCAGGTTCATAGTTATCCAATGAAATTAAATCTTCTTCTAAAACGTGTTCGGAACTGAAAGCTGGGATTCTATTTTGGGACTCACTTCTTATAACCGCTGTCGTTTTTACGTCTGTGTTATCAAGAGCGAGCATTTCATCATTTGCATTGTCTACCCATCTTACTGAATCTACAAACCAGGCCACTCCCATTGCTTCCGGATTAATTTGTAATCCGTTTGGAGTTATAAAATATTTTGTATTAAGCATGTTTAATACCGGCCTGTTCATTTTGCTAATCTGTTGTTCAATTAGATCCTGGTATCGGCGCAGTTTCACTGCATGATAGCCCCCAACTGAGCGATGAGCATTTGTTGTAATATTTTCCTGAAAGGTACTTTGGGTTGTGTTGAGAACTCTGTAATGTGAGTATTTATTTATAATATAAGTTTCTAATCGCTGTTTCTCCTCTTCATTCTTAGGATTGTATTTTTTCTCTGCTTCATTCAATTTTTCCTGTAATCCAGGCACCAAGTTTAATTGTCTTTGGTAAATCTGTTTATCGGCATTCGTAAGTTGATAGGCTTCTTTTACAAAACTTTTTCTTGAAAAACTTTCCAGTGGCACATATCTTCTGCTTACTCCCCAGAAGTCAATAACAGCAAGAAGAGTTATTCCGATTATTACAACATTTTTATTAATTCTCTTTTGGGAATAAAGAAAAAGTATGGTAGTAACCAAAAGTGTAAATATAATTGCCCGCCATAAATCGGCTCTGAATACACCAATCCTAAACTGAGTTAATGAGGCAATTATCCCATCGAGCTGGCTGGCCACATTCGGCTGGTTTCGCAGCGATGCAAATTGGTTTTGTTCAACATCGCTTATATAGCTGTTGAATAATTCAGGAAAAGCAACATTTACCAGGAGAAACAAAATCATTCCTGCAGAAACCAGGAGGTAAACAGGTTTTGGTTTTTTTAAAATTGAAAGCGTTGCTTTTTTCTCCAGAATCTCATTGTTTTTTATGAGTTTGTAAAGGGTAAATACAGCAAAGAAGCTTACCAGAATAGCATCTAATGCAAGAATTGAAACGGGTGCCCTGAATTTATTATAAAGCGGTACATAATAAATAAAAAGGTCAGTAAATGCTGAAAAATTACCTCCCATTGAAAGCAGGAAGAAAAGTAAAATAGGAATCAGAAGTTGTATTTTTAGTCTATCCTTTATTGTGAAAACACCAATCAGAAAGAGTAAAACGAAAACTACTCCTAAATAGTTTGGGCCTCCGGTAAATGGCTGGTTTCCCCAGTATTTATTGAAATTGCCCAATATGCTCCTGTAATTTCTGGGAACTTTATTTAATAATTCCCTGTCGCTGGCAATTTGCCCGGTTATCCCTCCCTTTACATTGGGCACAATAACCATCATACTTTCATCAACACCGCTACTCCAACTGTTAATATAATCTTTATCGAGGCCGCTTTTTGTTTGTACATCTTCTTTCCCGAGTGTCAGTTCACTGTTTCCGCGAATCGACTGGTCATTATATTTATAATAATTTATTAGTCGGGAATAATTAGGTGCAATAGCAAGTATCGCAGCAGCAATTACAACAGCCATCGTTTTTGCAAACTGAAGAACTGTTTTTTCCCTGATTTGATATATCAATTCTACGGCTCCAAAAATTAACAGGGTCAGCATAAAATAATATATCATTTGTATGTGGGCCATGGTAATTTGCATGGCTAGAAAAAACGCAATCAGTATAAATCCCCAGATATATTTTTTTTTGAAACATAAAATTACACCCGCTAAGGTAGGGGGGATAAGAGCCAAAGTGAACACTTTCATAAAGTGACCGGCCAAAATTATAATGATATAATATGACGTTAAAGCATATGCAATGGCTCCACCGGCAGATATTTTGGGAGAAGCACCTAGCGATATCATCAGAATATAAAAACCAAGCATGTACCAAAAAACAGAAGCAACTTCTCTTGGCAGACCAAGTTTTTGAGGAATATTGAAGACTTGTTTTAAATAGGTAGCTCCTTTATATGGTGCCCCTATAAAATCGGGCATTCCACCAAAAATAGAACCGTTCCAAAGTATTGTTCCCTTATTTTCATAAAAATTGAAATCTCTCTTTTCCCTGCTTTGTCCGTAAGTCCCAACAATATCTTCTCCCTGCAAAGTTTTACCTTCCCATGCAGGATAGAAATATGCTGAAGACACAATTAACATCGCAACAATAGCAATAATATGAGGCAGCGCTTTGTTAAAAATTGCTTTAAAATTCATGGGTGGTGTATTCTAATTAGATATCAATAAAATTAAAGGCTAAAATTGCATAAACTTTGCCAGATAGCAAAGTTGTGATGTCAATTTATTCGTGATCCGCGTGTCGTAGGTTATTGATGAAAATCAAAAAAGAAAAGTTTTCCTCAGTCATATTGTTTTCAGAACACTAATTTTGTGTATTTATCAGTTTATTATTTTAATTGGCAAAATTAATTAGAATGCAAACCATCCTTATGTCCGATTTATATGGCCAGTATTTAACCTTGAAGGATGAGATTGATACGGCCATTCAGGAAGTAATTAAATCAGCGCAATTTATTAAAAGCGGCAAAGTGGATGAGTTTGAAGAGCAACTTTCGGCTTATTTAAATACCAATGTAATTGCATGTGGAAATGGGACTGATGCTTTGCAATTGGCTTTTATGGCGCTGCAATTAAAACCTGGCGATGAAGTTATCACAACACCTTTTACATTTATTTCAACAGTTGAGGTGCTGGTGTTGCTGGGGCTGAAACCTGTTTTTGTTGATGTTTGTCCGAATAAATTTAATATCGACTCTTCAAAAATTGAAAGAACAATCACTCATAAGACAAAAGCGATCCTGCCTGTTCATCTTTTTGGCCAGTGTGCAGATATGGAAACGATTTTAAAATTGTCGGAAAAGTATAATTTGAAGGTGGTTGAAGATGCTTGTCAATCGTTAGGAACAGGTTTTCTTTTTCAGAATGGTACACACAAAAAAGCAGGAACTATTGGGCACATTGGTTGTAATTCTTTTTTCCCGTCTAAAAATTTGGGCGCATTTGGCGATGGAGGCGCAGTTTTTACAAATGATGGAGAGCTTGCAAAAGAAATTCGCTCAATTGCTAACCATGGCAGATCTGAAATGTATATGTATGAAAGAATAGGGTTGAATTCACGGCTCGACAGTATTCAGGCTGCTATTCTTGAAGTAAAGCTAAAATACATTGGAAAACATATTAATATTCGGCAGAGAGTTGCTGACTTTTACGATAAACATTTGACGGAAGTTGCTGAAATTCAAATTCCCGTGCGGGCGAAATACAGTACGCACACTTTTCATCAGTATACCATAAAAACTGAAAGACGGAACGAGCTACAGGCATTCTTGAAAAAGAAAGGAATTCCATCTATGGTGTACTATCCTTGTCCTGTTCATCTGCAGAAGGCTTACCGGTTTTTGGGTTATAAAAAGGGTGATTTTCCCCACAGCGAGAATCTTTCAGAAACAGTATTATCTTTACCAATGCATACCGAACTTACTGAAGAGCAACAGAAATATATCGTTGATTCAATAAAAGAGTTTTTCAAAAATTAATAATGACAGAACATTTCATTCACAAAACAGCCATAATCGATGAGGGAGCCTATATTGGAGAAGGTACCCAAATATGGCATTTTTGTCATGTTATGAGTACCGCCAGAATTGGGAATAATTGCACTTTAGGGCAGAATGTTTTTGTGGGTAATGGAGTTAAATTGGGCAACAATGTAAAAATTCAAAATAATGTTTCTGTGTATGAAGGTGTGGTTTGCGAAGACGATGTGTTTTTGGGACCGTCAATGGTTTTTACAAACGTTATAACCCCACGTAGTTTTATTGAACGGAAAGACGAATTTAAAACCACTGTTGTAAAAAAAGGGGCAACGATTGGCGCCAATGCAACTATTATTTGCGGTGTAACTCTTGGTGAATATTGCTTAATAGGAGCAGGAGCGGTAATTACGAAAAATGTAAAACCTTTTGCATTAATGACCGGTGTTCCTGCAAAGCAGAAAGGTTGGGTGAGTCGTTCCGGTGCGGTGTTAGGAGAGAATTTGATTTGTCCCGAGACCGGCGAAAAATACAAATTAAACGGAGAACTTCTGGAATTGCTAAAATGAATACTAACAAAGAAGAAATACTGGCTAAAATCTCGAAGAATCAACTATTGGTAGGAGTTGTGGGGTTAGGATATGTTGGGTTACCGCTGACACTAAGTTTTGCTACATCAGGAAACAAGGTAATTGGTTTTGATACTTCTGAAGAAAAAGTAAAGAAGTTTAATTCCGGGGAGAGTTATATTGCCGATATTCAGGATGAGATTCTGAAGCAGGCAATTGAAGAGAATAAAATTACTGCAACCACCAATTTTTGTGAATTAAAAAATTGCGATGCTATTTTAATTGCCGTTCCTACACCACTTGACAAGTTCAGGAAACCCGATATGAGTTTTATAGAATCGGCCTGTGTTGAAATTGGTAAAAATATGGAGCCCGGAACTTTTGTTTGTTTGGAGAGCACAACATATCCAACTACTACAGAAGATTTTATTTTACCTCTTCTGGAAAAGGAATCAGGACTAAAACATGGTAAAGACTTTTGGCTGGCTTATTCTCCAGAACGCGTTGATCCTGGGAACAAGGAGTATTTTACAAAAAATACACCCAAAGTAATTGGTGCCTTAACTCCTGACGGACTTGAAATAGGTGAAGCAATTTATAAGCTGGCAATCGAGAAAGTACATTTGGTAAGTTCACCACGTGTTGCTGAGATGGTAAAAATTTTGGAAAATACATATCGTCAGGTAAATATTAGCCTGATTAATGAAATGGCTCTATTGTGCGGAAAAATGGATATCAATATTTGGGAAGTAATTGAAGCAGCCAAAACAAAACCTTTCGGGTTTCAGGCCTTCTCTCCTGGTCCGGGAATTGGAGGCCACTGTATTCCGCTTGACCCGTTTTATCTTGAACATATTGCAAAGCGTTTTAAATTCGATTTGACTATGATTCATACAGCCGGGCACATTGATATGTTGATGGCACACCGTATGACATTAAAAATTACTTCTGCTTTGAATCGTCAAAAAAAATCAATTAACGGAAGTAAAATCTTGTTTTTGGGTGTAGCTTACAAACCAGACATAAATGATGCACGTGAGTCACCAGCATTAAAAATCATAGACGAAGTTTGTAAAAAAGGTGGTGATGTTGAATATCATGATCCATTTATTTCGGAGGTTGCGACGCCAGATGGGAATAAATTTGTTTCAGTAAATTTTTCAGAAGAAGTATTAGAAAATGCCGATTGTGTGGTCATTTCTACCAATCATTCTGTTTTTAGCGCGGAAATTATTGAAAAACATTCGAAGTTGATCGTTGATTTGAGAAACCTCATAAAGAATTCTTCGGAAAAGGTTTATAAACTCTAATGGGATACATGTACAATTTTGGACTTATCGGGGCAGCAGGTTATGTTGCAGAACGTCATATGAAAGCCATCAGGGAAACAGGTAACGACTTGGTTTGGGCTTGCGATCGATTTGATGTAATGGGGCGGATGGATAGTTACTTTCCTAATGCAGAGTTCTTTTTACAGGAGAATGATTCTCAAAATGTCTCAAATGAAATTCAAAAAAATCCGGTTGATTTTGTAAGTGTCTGTTCTCCGAATTATTTACATGCTACCCATGTTAAAATAGCGCTGGAAAACGACGCAGATGCCATTTGCGAGAAACCACTGGTAGTTTATCCCCAGGAACTGGATGAGTTAAAAAAACTGGAAGAAGTTACCGGTAAAAAAATATTCACGATTTTACAACTGCGTTATCATCCGGTAATTCTGGAGCTCAAAAAACAGATTGAAACCAATCCCGGAAGAGTCTACGACATCGATTTGACCTACATTACTTCACGAGGAAAATGGTACTTTAAAAGCTGGAAAGGTGATGTTGTAAAGTCGGGTGGTATTGCAACAAATATCGGAATTCATTTTTTTGATATGCTTCTTTGGATTTTTGGGAAAGTTCAGAAAAGCAATGTACATGTTTACGAGCGGCATAAAGCTGCAGGGTTTCTTCAGTTGGAGAAAGCAAATGTACGTTGGTTTTTAAGCCTCAATAGTATGGATCTGCCCAAAATAATAACAGATAATGGATTGAGAACATTTCGTTCGATTAATGTTTCCGGGCAGGAAGTTGAATTTAGCGGAGGTTTTACAGATTTGCACACACTAACTTATCAGAATATTCTGGACGGAAATGGTTTTGGGATTGAGGATACAAGAGCAAGCATTGAAATCACAGATAGAATTAGAAACACAAACCCTGTAGGCATTAAAGGAGAGGTGCATCCTTTTCTTTTAAAAAAAAGATGACCTCTCTTATGGTTGAAATCAATTAAATTTTCGCAAATAATTTTTTATAGCTCACTTCTTCTCCAATAATCTTCCCAATCTCGTTAATGGCTACGCGTTCCTGTTCCATAGTATCGCGGTAGCGAATTGTTACTGTGTTATCTTCGGTTGTTTGATGATCCACTGTAACACAAAATGGTGTACCGATTGCGTCTTGCCTGCGATATCGTTTTCCGATAGAATCTTTTTCATCGTACTGGCAGTTGAAATCGAATTTCAGATTGTCGATAATTTCTCGTGCTTTTTCAGGCAGGCCATCTTTTTTTACCAATGGCATTACAGCTAGTTTTACAGGAGCCAATACCGGAGGAATCTTTAATACGACCCTGGAATCTTTTTCCAGTTCTTCTTCACAATAAGATGCTGAAATTACTTGTAGAAACATACGGTCAACACCAATTGAGGTTTCTACAACAAAAGGAACGTACGATTCATTAAGTTCAGGATCAAAGTATCTGATTTTTTTTCCTGAGAATTTTTCATGTTGTGAAAGGTCGAAATCGGTACGCGAGTGTATCCCTTCTACTTCTTTAAATCCAAACGGGAATTTAAATTCTACATCTACTGCTGCGTTGGCGTAATGAGCCAGTTTTTCGTGCTCGTGGAAACGGTAATTTTCGTCGCCAAAACCAAGGGCACGGTGCCATTTCATACGGGTTTCTTTCCATTTTTCAAACCAATCGAGCTCGGAGCCGGGGCGCACAAAAAATTGCATTTCCATTTGTTCGAATTCGCGCATCCTGAAAATAAACTGGCGTGCAACAATTTCGTTACGAAATGCTTTCCCGATTTGCGCAATTCCAAAAGGAATTTTCATGCGTCCGGTTTTTTGCACATTCAAATAATTTACAAAGATTCCCTGCGCTGTTTCCGGACGAAGGTAAACTTTCAAAGCACCATCGGCCGTTGATCCCATTTCTGTGGCAAACATCAGGTTAAACTGGCGGACATCTGTCCAGTTTCGCGTACCCGAAATGGGGCAGGCAATTTCCTGATCGATAATAATTTGTCTGAGCTCTTCCAAATTATTGTCGTTTAATGCTTGAGCAAAACGGGTATGAAGTTCATTGTATTTTTCCTGGTTAGCTAGAACCCGCGGATTTGTTTCGCGAAATTGCTGTTCATCAAAAGCAACGCCAAAACGTTTTTGAGCTTTGGCAATTTCTTTATTGATTTTTTCTTCGATTTTAGCCAGTTGCTCTTCGATTAAAACATCGGCGCGGTACCTTTTTTTCGAATCTTTGTTGTCAATCAACGGATCATTAAATGCATCTACATGGCCGGAAGCTTTCCAAATGGTAGGGTGCATAAAGATGGCAGAATCAATACCAACCACATTTTCATGAAGCAGTACCATACTGTCCCACCAATACTTTTTAATATTGTTTTTCAGTTCAACACCGTATTGTCCGTAATCATAAACTGCGCCAAGCCCGTCGTAAATTTCGCTTGATTGAAATACATAACCGTATTCTTTGCAATGCGCAACCAGTTTCTTGAAAATATCTTCCTGTGCCATTTATTTTTGATTTTCAAATTGAACGACAAAAATATAATATAATTAAATGCTGTGAAAAAAAGATTGTGTGAGAATGCAGGAACCAGAGAATTTATTTGTTAATCTACCTCTTCAAAATCTATATATTCCCCTTCTTCTTTGTCGTATTTGTTGTTTTTCTTCCTGTTCTTTTCAATGGTAACTTCGCCCTCGTACCGGTTTGAACGCTGATTTTGTTGTTGTTGTTCTTGCATTTTTTGTTGCATACTTTTTACTCCTTTATCCACAATCATGGGCAAAATATAGCGCGTAAAGATCCTGATTATAAAATAGAAAACAGCAATTATAAACAGGGTTCGTATAAAATTAAACAGGTATAATATTATTAGTAAATCCATCAATGCAATTTTAGTAAATAATTGAATGAAATTAATTTCTGTCTACAAATTTAACTTTTATTAGGAATGAAAAGGCATAAAAAAAGGCGGGAATTTCCGCCTTAATTTTTTATATATTCGTGTGAATTATCTTTGGCTGACATCGCCACCGCTGGATTCGTCGGTATCTTTTACTTTCGGATTTCCATAATAATAAACATCTGCACCGCTGCTTGCTTTTGCATATAATTCGTCGGTTACATTTACTGTGGCATCCGAACCGCTGCTTACACGTACCCTGCAGATAGAAGCTTCCAGCCCACGAGCGGAAATATCGCTGCCGCTGCTGGCCTCGGCTTCAAATGTTTTTGCTCTTCCGTTTAGCTTAGCGTCAGACCCACTGCTGGTGTCGAGTTTTATATTTTTGTAAACCAAATCTAAATCCACATCACTGCCGCTACTTGCTTCAATATTAATGACTTGTCCTTCTAATGTATTTTCCGATTTTACATCGGATCCCGATGATGCATCGATTGCATTAAGTTCTTTTACAGTAACATATGCTTTTTTTGTTTGGTTAATTTTTCCCCAGTTAAACCAGTTGTTATTTTGTTTCATATAAATATGAAGGACATCTCCTTTTACTTCGGTAATAAGTTTGTCAATAATATCATCATCGGCAACTACTTTTACTTCTTCTGTATTCCCCATAGTAATATACAGGTCAATTCCGGTAGAGACTTTAATTTCTTTGAAGTTCTTTACTTCTCGGTTTTCGGTTTTGTCTTTATTTCCAGCATAAACAGCTGTATTCACCCCAAAAATTGTAAGTAGAATAAGAATGGAAAGTTTTTGTATTGTTTTCATCATAATAGAATTAGTGTGATTTCTTAAAGGACGCATTGGAAAAGTGAAAGTTACAACTTTGGGTTAATTTTTCGTCACATTACCGCCAGATGAACTCTCTGTATTCATAGATTTCGGATTCCCTGAGTAAAATACGTTGCCTCCGCTACTGGCGTGTCCGTCAAGTTTTTCGCGAACATTAATCCATATGTTTGCCCCGCTGCTTGCATGTGCTTCACATTCACCAATATTTAAATCGCCGGCTTTTATGTTTGAACCGGAAGAGGCTTTTCCAACAAACGATTCCCCTTGTCCTTCCAATGTAATATTTGATCCTGCTGATGCAGAAACATTTAATCTTCGAGCATCAACATCCAGACGCATGTTACTTCCTGCAGTTGTTGAAAGTTCCAGGCTTTTGGCTTTTATCTGATTTTCAGAATAAACATTGCTTCCTGCTGTTGATTTTATTCCCTTTAAATCGGGAGCAGTAACAAAAACTTTTTTAGCAGTCGATTTTCGAATATTTTTTGAAGTGGTTATAACAAGTGTATGTTTGTCAATCTTGGTTTCAATAGCATCTAAAAGGTTTTCGTCTGCTTCTACAACTACTTTTTCTTCATCACCCTGAGTTATATATACATTCATTCCGCGTGTTGCTTTTATTTCATTAAAAGAACCAACTTCGCGGGTTTCTTCAACTACATTGCCATTTCCTTTTATTGAAGAGCCAAGAAAAATACAGGATGAGGCGATAAATAAGGTTAGAGAGACTACAAATAAAGGGAGAATTCTTGACTTCATTTTTTCCGGTTTAATTGTTTGACTTAGATGTTAATTAAGCTGTAAATTTACAGCCGATAGTGAGAAGCTTACAATTTTTTTCGTTGAAAGCATGATATTAACCGGTGAACCAAGAATAAAAAAGCCGGTAAACTACCGACTTTTGAAATGTTTAACGAGTAATTATTACGACTTTTCAAATCGTTGTTTCTGTATTTTATCCATTCCGGCTCTTCTACCGAAATTTTCGTGGTAATCTAATTGCCGCTTTTTTAAAACATCATATTTTAGTAATTGTTCTTCTGTTAGCATTGCCCTGATGTCCTGGTTGTGTTTAGCCATTATCTTTGCTATTTCAGTTTTTACATCTGAAATTTTTTCGATGTTTTTATAGATAGCATCCATGTCCGGTTTTTCTTCGGTGGTTAATGTGTGTTGTCTGGCTTGTAGTTCTCCGAGCTTGTTTCTTAGTGGTTTCACTTTTTTGGCCATTTCCAGCCGCATTTCCTTTAAAGCGCTTTTTTGTTGGTCGGTAAAAAAGTTTTCATGTTCTCCCTGTGGTTTTAAATCCTTATCCAACCGTTCCCTGTTCCAGCGGTGAAAATTATTTTTCCCCAGCTCGTTTTGCGCTGAAACTGTTGTTGTAAGAAACATTGTTCCTAAAACAAATAGTGCTAAAATTCTTGTTTTCATGACTTTTGAGATTTTGAATAAATAAATAATTGTTCTGTTTCTGCTTTTTTGACAAGATTTGAGAGTTATGGTTTAATAAATTTTTCTATTTAACTTCCTTTAACTGCAAACCTCTTTTTTTGAGTTGTATTATAATTTAAATTGCTGGTTTTAATTTATTTTAACGTAATGGAACCTCTGGTTAAAAGACGGATATCAGGTAAGTTTTTATATTTTTGACGAATTATTTTAGTGAATTTCTGAATTTTAAATGTTCAGATAAAAAAATGCAGATATAATGAATTGGAAAAAATTTTGGATAGGAACAGCAATCGTTGCTGTTATAGGGGTAGGATTTTTTAGTTTTACCCAGGATCAGAAAAATTTTGAAATTGCCAAAAACCTGGATATTTACCATACCCTCTTCAGAGAGTTAAATATGTTTTATGTTGACGAGATTGATCCAAACAAATTGGTGAAAGAAAGTATCGACGACATGCTAATGTCGTTAGATCCTTATACAAATTATATTTCAGAAGACCAGATTGAGGATTTTCGTTTCATGACAACTGGTGAGTACGCAGGAATTGGAGCATTGATTGGAAAACAGAATGGAAAGATTGTAATTTCTGAGCCATACGAAGGTTTTCCTGCTCAAAAATTTGGATTGAAAGCTGGTGACATAATTCTTGAAGTGGAGGGAAAATCGACAGCGGAAATGACTACTGAAGACGTTAGTAGTTTTTTAAAAGGCCCGGCTAATAAACCAGTGAAAATGAAAATTCAGCGCCCGTTTGAAAAGAAACCTTTTGAAATTGAGGTGGTTCGAGAAAAGATTTCTATTAATCAGGTTCCGTATTATGGAATGCTGGACAATAATACCGCTTATATCCGGCTAACACAATTTACTGCAAATTGTAGTGAGGATGTAAGAAAAGCATTCCTCGAACTGAAAAAGAATGATCCGCAATCGCTTGTGCTTGATTTGCGCTCAAATCCAGGGGGACTTTTAATGGAAGCAGTTCGCATTGTGAATATGTTTGTGCCCCAGGGGGAGGAGATCGTAAGCACAAAAGGAAAAATGAAACAGGCAGATCAGGTTTATACGGCAACTGAAGCTCCATTGGATACAACAATAAAAATTGCTGTTCTTGTGAATAGTAACTCTGCATCTGCATCAGAAATTGTAGCCGGGGCAATGCAGGATCTGGACCGAGGAATAATTGTTGGCACACGTACTTTTGGAAAAGGCTTGGTACAAACTACCCGCGATTTAAGTTACAATACAAAGCTGAAGGTTACCACAGCCAAATATTACATTCCGAGCGGTCGTTGTATTCAGGCACTTGATTATTCGCACCGAAATGAAGATGGTAGTGTTGGTAATGTTCCCGATTCTCTAATTTCTGAGTTTACAACAAAACACGGCCGTAAAGTTTATGATGGTGGAGGTGTGGTTCCCGATTTGAAGATTGAACCTGATATGTTGAGTAACTTGAGCATAGCTTTAATAACCAAATTTTTAGTTTTTGATTTTGCGACTAAATATTCAAATGAAAACAAAACCATAGATTCTCCGGAAGATTTTGTAGTTACAGATGATACTTATAACCAATTTAAAAATTTCGTAAAAGAAAATAATTTTGAATACGATTCAGAATCAAAAGAACTTCTGGAAGAGCTGGAAAAATCGGCAAAAAATGAAAAGTATTATAAACTTGCAGAAAATGAATTTGCTGCGCTGCAGGCAAAACTGGAACCAAATCTTGATAAAGATTTAAATGAGTTTAGTGATGAGATTCGGGAGTTACTTGAAGATGAAATTGTTTCACGTTACTACTATCAGGAAGGTTCTATCCGGGCTGCAATTAAAGACGATAAAGGAATTGAAAAAGCAATTGATGCTTTGGATTCACAAACAGCATATACGGCTTACTTTAAACCCGGTACGGTTATTAATATGAATTAATAATCAATCAATAATATAATACCAAATAAAAAAGGAGGGTCCGACCCTCCTTTTTTTTATATAGTCCAATTTATTTATTCTGTCGGTTACGGTTTCTTATTCGTTTCCGAAAGATTTCCTGTCCATTTTTTAATCCGGTAATTTATTCGAATAGTTAACATGTACATTACCGGAGAAATTAATAATGTAAGGAATGTCGCAAATGTTAATCCGAAAATTACCGTCCATGACATTGGTCCCCAGAAAGCAACACTTTCACCTCCCAAAGTAAACTGAGGATCAAAACTGGTATATAATTTTAAGAAATCAAAGTTCAATCCCACAGCCAATGGGACCAATCCCAGTACAGTGGTTATGGCCGTTAACAAAACCGGGCGTAAACGTGTTTTCCCGGCCTCAACCAAAGCATCAATTTCATCATTGACAGGAAGAAATGCTCCTTCTGTCAATCCCATTTCATCGCGTTTTCGCTGGCGTACAATATCAATATAGTCGATGAGAACAATCCCGTTATTTACAACAATTCCGGCCAGTGATATAATTCCAATCCCGGTCATAATTACTACAAATTCCATTTTGAAAATTCCAAGCCCCAGAAATACTCCGATGGTACTGAAAATAACAGTTGCGATAATAATAGCCGGTCTGATAAAAGAATTAAATTGTGTAACCATTATAATCATAATCAGTGCTATGGCAATTAAAAGTGCAAATTCCAGAAATTGCATACTTTCCGCCTGTTCCTGTTGTTCCCCGGTAAATTCATAGTTATATCCGTTTGGCATATCGTAATCCTGTAAAACCTGTCTGATTCGTTCGTTTATCTCGTTGGCATTGTAACCTTCTACAACACCCGATGAAATGGTAATGACACGTTTGTTGTCTATCCGGCTGATTTTGTCGTAGGTTGTGGAATACTCAAAATCGGCAACGGCAGAAATTGGAATACTATGTCCGTCAACTTGTATTTTTTGGTTCATTAGTGTTGAAACATCGTTCCGGTATTGATCCTCCAACCGGATAAAAATATCGTATTCGTCTTCACCATCTTTGAATTTACTGGCTTCCAAGCCATATAGTGCGTTACGAAAAGCCATTCCAATTTCCTGTGTTGAAACATCGTATAAACGTGCTTTTTCCCGATCAACTTTTATCAACATTTCAGGCTGGTTGACATTAATGTTTAGTTTTAATTCGTCTATACCCGGAATGTCGTCTTCTTCAATCATTCTGACAAAATCGTTGGTAATGCGGATAAGTTCTTCAAATTCGTCACCTGAAACATCAATATTTACAGGGCTTCCCGTTGGCGGGCCTTCCTCTTCTTTTTCAACGTAAATTCGGGCACCTACAAAACCATCCAGGTTTTTGGAAATTTCCTGCATTATTTTACTGGTACTCAGTCTGTCGCGTAGTTTATATTCAACAAACGAAATGGACGTAAGCGATTTATTGGGACTCGATTCATTTTCGAACATTCCACCTTTTCCAACGCCAACATTTGTAGTTACCGATTTTACAATGTGATTAAACGGTTTTAAAGTTTCTTTTACGATGTCTTCTACTTCCCGCGATACTTCGTCAGTTTTTTCAATTGATGTTCCAATAGGAAGTTCCATGGTTACATAAATGGTTTGCGGATCGGTGTCAGGGAAAAATACAACACGTGGCTGGCTTCCAAAGTAAAATCCCATAGAAAATATGAGAAGAACAATTGTTCCTCCGAAATATATCAGTGGCCAGTACCCTGTTAATGCATGTCGCAATTGATGTGTATAAATATTTTCCAGCCAAACAAGAAATTTTTTCTGAAACCATCGTGCCAGTGGCCGGAATGCCAAAATATTCAGAACCAGTATCGCAGCGATTGTTACAAGAATATTTCCCAGCAAATAGACTTTTGCCAGGTAAAATGGTATTGCAATTATGGTTAAAATACCGGCATTTCTTAATCCGCGCTTTACGTTGGTTTTTCTGTCAATATCGTCAATCTTCATAAAATTGGCAATAAATGGAGGGTTTAATATCAATGCAACAAATAAAGAAGATGCTAAAACTACAATCAGTGTTTTCGGGAAAATGCTCATAAATTCCCCAACAATTCCTTTCCACATAAGCAGCGGGAAAAATGCTGCCAGTGTAGTTAAAGTGGAAGAAATAATTGGGAAGGCAATTTCACTAACTCCTTTTTTGGTTGCTGTCAATTTTGAGTATCCTACGGTATGCAACCGGTAAACATTTTCCACTACAACGATGGCATTATCAACTAACATACCCAGGGCGAGTATAAGTGAATAGAGAACCATTGAATTAAGCGTAATTCCACTTTGCTGTAAAATTACAAACGACAGGAACATGGAGAGAGGAATTGCCAATCCTGAAAAGAGTGCATTTCTGAATCCAAGAAAAAGGAAGAGAATAAATGTTACCAGAATCATTCCAAGAATGATGCTGTTTTCAAGGTTCGAAATGGTATCTTCAATATAAGTTGTCAGCTCGTCGGTAACAACTACATCGAGGTTTTTGGGAATGTAACCAAGTTCCTTTTGTTCTTTAATGGATGCGAGCACTTTTTCAGATGCGTCGAGAATATTTTCGCCCGATTTTTTTGTAACGGAAAGTGTAACAACCGGTTTGTCGTTTAGCCGGGCTATGGTCGAACGTTCTTTATAACCATCAACTACAGTGGCCACATCGCGAATGTAAATTGCTTTTCCCGAATTTACCTTAATTATAGTATTCGCAATCTGATCTACATTTTTATAGTCGCCTTCAGTGCGGATAATTCGCCGGGTCTGATCAGCAGTAAATTCGCCGGCCCCCATTGTAATATTCTCAAACTGTATGGCCTGAGCAATGTCGCTAAATGATAAACCAACGGCGTCCAGTTTATGCGGATCAACATTTATCTGAATTTCTCTTTCTTCAATACCACGAATGTTTACTTCCGATATTTCCTTGAAACTTTCAAATTCGTCCTGTAAAGTTTCGGCGTATTTTTTCAGGTCACGCATACTAAAGTCACCGGATATATTCACATTCATAATCGGGAATTCCGACAAATCAAAGTCTGTAACCAGGGGGTCGGTATCCAGGTCATCGGGCAACTCTGATTTTGACTTGTCAACCCGGTCCTTTGTATCCTGCAGTGCTTGTTTTATTGTAACATTGGTGTTGAATTCAATAAAAATGGTACTTACATCCTGGTATGATGCTGATGTTACCTTTTTGATTCCTTTCATCCCTTTCAGCTCTTGTTCAATGGGTCTTGTTATAAGGTTTTCAATATCCTCAGGTGAATTTCCCGGATAAATTGTTTGAACAAAAATGTAGGGAACTACAATTTCCGGCATTGCTTCTCGTGGCATCTGGTTGTACGAAAACATCCCAAAAAATACCAGCAATGCAGTAAATATATAAACTGTAGTTTTGTTTTTCAGGGCAAGGTATGTAGGTTTAAACTTGCGCTGAATATTCTGAATGTTTGATTCTTTTTCTTTAACCATTTGAAATAATGTTAATGGTTTTAACCTGGTTTAGTAATTGATTACTGACCCGTCTACAATTTGATTGTAACCTTCGGATATAATTTTCATTCCCGGTTCGAGCCCCAAAACTACTTCTGTCATATTATTGTTGGTTACACCTGTGTTTACGTAAACCTTTTTAGCAAGCTGTTTGCTGCCACTATTTTCAGCTACGTAAGTATATTCACCATTGAAATCTTCTTTTACATAGAGTGTTGGTACAACAATGGCATTCTCGGCTAAATAATCCCGGATTTTAATTACTGCCCGAAGATTGGGTTTTATTTCCTTGTTTGAATTGCTTAAATCCAGGCGTATTCGAAAAGTGCGGCTGTTGGGATCAATTACGTTTCCAATTTGGCGGATGGGCGTTTCAATTTCCTTATTTACTGCCGGGAAAAAGACTTTTACCTTGTCGCCCGTTTTTACTTTTGTAAGATAGGCTTCGGAAACATCTGCATAAATTTTTACTTTATCGATATTTACAACTTTGGCAAAGGGAGCCTGCGGACTTCCGATGTCTCCTTTCTCCTGGAATACTTCGTCAACTACACCATCAACAGGTGATTTTACTTCCGACATTTCAAGTTGCGATTCCAGGCCTGCAATCTGTTTTTGCAAACTTTCCATATTTGTTTTTGCCTGTAAATACTGCATTTCCGAGCCAATGTTTTGATCCCAAAGATTTTTCTGACGATTGAAATTTGTGGTTGCCAAATCCAGCTGAACGTTAAGCTGATCAATTGAGCGTTGCAGAGTTTCTGTTTTTAGCTTTGCAAGCATATCTCCTTTTGATACATGTTGACCTTCTTTTACATAAACGGCTTCGATAATGCCGGCCGATTCAGGACTTACATTAATATTGTATTCAGCCTCAACGCTTCCGTTAACTTCTATAAAATGTTCAAATTTTCTTTCCGAAAGTTCAGAGACCTTGACTTCTATAACTTCCTCCTCTTCACTTGATGCCACTTCTTTTTCCAGTGCTTCAATTTTTTGGGAAAGTTCATGCTGTTGTTGCTTTAACTTCTGAAGTTCCTGGCGTTTGGCTTCCGCGTCTTCAGCTTTTTGGCTGCACGATGCAAGTATTGCTACTGCAAATAAACCAATTACTACTCTTTTCATTATTCTTGTTTTTTATTGTTTCTGATTTGTTTGTTATAGTTCTCCGATGGCTTTTTTTAGCTTCAGGTCGGCCTGGAGCACCTGTAGTGTCGAGCTTATATATGCTCCGTGAGACTGGATATATTGTGTTTCTATTTGCGATAATTCGGTGCTGCTGGTGATTCCGTTATTGAATTTTATTTTTGATTTATCCAGTATTTTTTCAGCCAGTTTGCGGTTTTCAGTGTCGTTTTCCAGTTTTTCAAGTGCCGATTCCATATCTGCTTTGGCAGTTAAATAGTCTTTTTGAAGTGTCGTCTCAGCCAATCGGCGTTCGGTTGCCGCTTTGTTCAGGTCGATTTTAGCCTGCTGCACTTTAAACATTTTTTGGCCTGAATTAAAAATAGGAACAGAAAGTTGGAGGCCGACCATAGATGACGGAAACCATGAAACATCGGAACTAAACACATTTGCTTTGTTTCCAAAGGCTGTTTTGGAGTAACTGTAAAAAGCGTTTAACGTTGGTAAATAAGCGGCTTTTTCAAGTTTAAGCAGTTTTTCCGATACCTGGTAATTTGTAGTTGCCAGTTTGTAATCTACGTGGTCAGAGAAGTCAAAACCGTTGCTTTTAGTGCCTGCCAGAATTGGAGCCAAAAATGTTTTTACATTATCGGTAAGTTCAACTTCCTGTTCCATGTCGTAACCCATGGTATATTTTAATACCACCTTGGCAATTGTAATTTCGCGATCGGCTTTTAAAACTTCGTTTTCGGCATTTTTAACCATCAGTTGCATTTGGTCAACATCCTGTTCTTCACGAAATCCGTTATCGTAATATGCTTTTGTTTCGGAGAACAGTTTTTTTGTGTTTTCAAGGTTTTCTTCCATTACCTTTTTATTTTCCAATCCGATAAGCACCATGTAATAGGCCTGGGCAACTGCATCCCGAATATCAATTTCGGTTTTTTCATGCGCTTGTTTGGCAAGGTTCAAGTATATTTGCGAAGAGCCAACTGCCACAATATATGAGCCATCGAATAACAGTTGGGAAACCGTAAATCCAAAATTGGAGTTATATTTTGGCGAGAAAGAAATTGGATATGTCCCGGTTGGCGGAGTATCTTCCGGGATGCCTACTTCCGGCCATAATTCTCTTGGGATAAATGATACAGGAAGAGGTTGTTTTGGGGTCTCGATATTTTTTGTATAATCAAAATTGCCCGAAACCTGTGGCAACCCCGTGGTAATGGTTTTCCAAACCTCCTTTTGGGCTTTTGTTATGTCTTGCCGTGTGTTGTGCAAAACATACGAGTTCTTCATTGCATATTGCTGGGCCTCTTCCAGCGAAAACGAGCTTTGCTGCGTTTGGGCTGTTAACGAAGAGAAAACCAGAACGAATGCAAATAGCTGAAGTAATAATCTAGTTGTTTTCTTCATCCTTAATTTTGTTTAATTGTTTTCTGTAATATTTTATTCCTTTTTCTGTGCAAATGGCGTGAATATGATAATCCATCATTTTATCAAAGAGGTCGAGGTTCATCACTTCCTCATCAGTAAAAATTTCGTTATCAGGGTTTAGTGTACAAAGTACTCTGCCTACCTGTAGTTTCGCTACAACGTCGGTATCTATTTCAGGTCTTACGAATCCTTCCTTTATTCCGTTTTCTATATTTCTGATTGTGTCGTCATAAATGCGCTTGCGTTTAAAGTTGTGAACCTTTTTAAATAATGCCGGATATGTTTTTTTTAGTTCAAATTCCAGGTTATTATTGAAATGTTTAATTGTTTTTGCTACATGCTGGCGGAGTACAAAATAATGATCGATGGAATTTCCAGATTCCTCGAAACAGAGATTGAATACCGGGTTTTCCAGATAATAATCGATAACCTGTCCTACCAGATCTTCTTTGTCTTTAAAGTATTGATAGAGTGTTTTTTTTGAAATTCCAAATTCGGAGGCAACATCATCCATTGTAACCCCTCTGATTCCAAATCTTAAATATAAATTCCCGGCTTGTTTTAAAATATGTTGTTTCTTTTCTTCCATATCAAAATTTCATCATAAGGAAACGAAGGAAACTTTTTTTGTTCTATTCGTTTACTAATTTTTATTCTTAACAATTTGTATGTTGAAATGTTGAATAATACAAAAGATTGTTTTTGTGTTTAAAACTAGAGGTACAAAAAAAGTTTTCACAGTTCGAATCGGCGAATAGCGAAATGAGGGTAACAAATGTCGATTTTTTTGTTACAGAATGAGACGTATTTCAAATGGAGAAATTACACAATTAATATTTTTGTCGCTTGGAATTATTTTTTAAAAAGAGCATTTGCTACAATTAAGTCTTGAGGATACGTGATTTTTATATTTTCCCGGTTGCCGGTTACAAGATGTATTTTTTCGCCTGTGCTTTCCAATACCGAAGCATCGTCGGTAAAGTTTTCATCGAGAATTGTGTTGTATGCATTTTTTATTTTGTTGGATTGAAAGGTTTGAGGAGTTTGTACTAAAAAGTATTTTGACCGGTCAACAGCGGAATTTTTGTCTTTCTCTATTCTTCTTACCGATTCGGTAACTGGAATAACCGGCAAGGCGTTTCCATTTTCCAGGGCAGCTTTATAGCAGCTTTTAATGGTAGAAGTAGAAACTAATGGGCGAACTCCGTCGTGAATAAAAACAATCGAGTTGTCAGAAACCATTTCGAGCCCGTTTTTTACAGAATGAAACCGTGTTTCGCCCCCTTTTACAAGTGTATGTTTTATTCTGAAATTGTAATTGTTGCACAATGTTTTCCAATAGTCGAATTGATTTTCTGGTAATACGAGTACGAAATTTATTTCCGGGACAACTTTGAAAAAGGCCAGAAAGGTGTGTATTAAAATTGGTTTCCCTTGCAGAATTTCAAATTGTTTGGGAATATTGCTATTCATTCTTTTGCCGCTTCCACCTGCTACTATTAAGGCGAATTTCTTCATGTAACCCAATTTGTTTTTTTCTAATTAATAATTTGGAATTTAGTTGAATGATGTAAAGAACGGTTTTAATGACAAAATCAAGTGTTATTTTTATACGTTTACTAAATCAATACAACACGATGTTTGTTGTAAAAATAATTCAAATTCAGTTTACCAATGGAAAAAATTCTGCAATTTCTTAAAGATCTTTCAAAAAATAACAACCGGGAGTGGTTTAACGAAAATCGCAAACGTTATGAAGAAAGCAGAGATAAAATGCTTTTTATAACCGAAGTGCTAATCAATGAAATCAGGAAATTTGATCCGGAAATTCCTGTCTTAAGCCCGAAAGATTGTTTATTCCGGATATTTCGGGATGTGCGATTTTCAAATGACAAAAGGCCTTATAAAACAAACTTTGGCAGTTTTATTTCAAAAGGCGGGCGCAAAGGAGATTGGCCGGGGTATTATTTTCATATCGATCCGGAAAGTAGTTTTATTGGTGGCGGGGTTTACATGCCACAGGCGGAAACTCTTCGCGCAATTCGCAGTTATATTGCCGAAAATGCGCCGGAGTTTGTTGAAATTATTGAGAATAAAGAATTCAGAAAGTTTTATCCGGAAATGTATGATCATAAGTTAAAAACCGCACCTAAAGGGTTCCCCAAGGAGCATGAGTATATTGAGCTGCTGAAGTATAAATCTTATGTCTTCTCAACATCAATAGATAATAAGCTATTGTTAAGTGATTCGCTTGTTGAGCATATTGTTCATTATTTCAGAGAATTACATAAGGTGAATGATTTTTTGTACAGGGCTATTGATGAAAATGTTTAAAAAAATATAGCCAAACGAGGTTACTTTTTTATGTTTTAGGGAATTTATATATATAGACCCTTGTTTTTGTTATTATCTTCCCTATTTCGAAAACAATATTGCCCCGGTCGTCCTGACTGGGGTTTTATTTTCTAAAGTTTTAAGAATACGGTTCACTATTTTGGGGCTCAGTCTACCTTTCCAAGCTGAAATGAATATAATTTACAATTAGAATGAATTTAAAAAAGGGGGTCGCTGGATTCCAGTGTTTTGTCAGTTGTTTAAAATGTATATTTTAGCGGCTCAAATCTATTTATCAAACAAGAATGAAAAAACTAATTATTGCCGCTGCTTTTGTCGGAATGGTATTCGCAGTAAAAGCTCAAAACCTCCAGTTGCATTATGATTTAGGAGAAGGACGTAAGTTTTTTACGTCGACAGTTGAAATGTTTAAACCGGATAAATACGGAAGTACATTTTTCTTTGTCGATATGGATTACAGTTCTGATGAGCGGGATGTGGATAATGGGATTTCACTCGCATATTGGGAAATAGCCCGCGCTTTTAAGTGGAAAGAAAACCAAAAATTTCAACCACGAGTTGAATATAATGGTGGCGTAATGAAACTGGATGGGGCTGGTTCGTCTTTTATCCCGATTGAAAATTGCTGGTTGGCAGGTGTTGAAAGAACATTCGCTTCTTCTGATTTTTCAAAAATACTGACCTTACAGGCCAATTATAAATATATTAAAGATCAGGAAAATGCTTCTTTTCAATTAACTGCTGTATGGACCATTCAAATGCTGGAAAATAAACTGACTTTTACCGGATTTGCTGATTTTTGGAAGGAAGAAATGTTTTGGGGAACTGATTTCCGTTTCTTGTCTGAACCTCAGTTATGGTACAACTTCTGTCCGAATTTTTCGGCCGGTACCGAAATTGAGCTGAGTAATAATTTTGTTGGAGATAAATTTTTTGTAAGTCCTACATTGGCGGTAAAATATACATTCTAAAAACTTAAATCATGGTTGAAAAATTTTTCAAATTAAAAGAAAACGGAACAACTGCTAAAACCGAAATTCTCGCGGGGATAACCACTTTCATGACCATGGCTTATATTTTAGCTGTTAATCCGGATATTTTAAGTGCAACGGGGATGGACAAAAACGCCATTTTTACTGCAACTGCATTATCTGCGTTAGTGGGCACCCTGGTAATGGCATTGGTAGCGCGTTTACCTTTTGCACTTGCTCCGGGTATGGGATTAAATGCATTTTTTGCTTTTACTGTTGTGCTTGGAATGGGCTATAGTTGGGAATTTGCTCTAACTGCTGTTTTTCTTGAAGGAATAATATTTTTAGTATTAACGGCTTTTAATATTCGTGAACTGATTGTAAATGCCATTCCTTTATCTTTAAAACATGCTGTTTCTGCAGGTATTGGTTTGTTTATTGCCTTTATAGGTTTACAAAATGCCGGATTAATTGTAAATAATGATGCTACGCTGGTTGGGCTTGGTGATATGGGCTCCCCGGCTGTTTTAGTTGCTTTAGGAGGAATTTTGTTAACAGCCGTTCTTTTGGTACTGAGAATTAAAGGAGCTCTTTTAATTGGTATTTTTGTCGCAACAATAGCTGGGATTCCATTCGGCGTTACTCATATTCCGGAAGGAACTTTGATTGATACTCCTCCGTCTTTGTCTCCCATATTTTTTAAGATGGATTTCTCAAATATCTTATCCACCGATATGTTGATTATTCTTTTTACTTTCCTTTTTGTGGATATGTTTGATACCGTTGGAACATTGGTGGGAGTATCTTCAAAAGCTGGTATGCTGGATAAAGATGGAAAGGTGCCCAGGGTAAAGCAGGCACTCTTTGCCGATGCTATTGGTACAACTTTCGGGGCTATTTTAGGAACAAGTACCGTAACTACATATGTTGAAAGTGCATCTGGTGTAGCAGAGGGGGGAAAAACTGGGCTGACTTCGTTGACAACGGCTGCACTGTTTTTAATCGCTTTATTTTTTGCGCCACTTTTTACAATGGTCCCCGGGGCAGCCACTGCACCTGCTTTGGTTTTGGTTGGATTTTTTATGATGTCCCCAATTCTGAATATTGATTTTGATAATTTTACTGAATCAATACCGGCATTCATAACCATTATTATTATGCCATTAACGTACAGCATTGCAGAAGGGATTGTTTTTGGAATGTTAAGTTATATTTTGATAAAAATATTAACCGGTAAGTTTAAAGATATTTCAATTGTAATGCTGGTTTTGGCAGTATTGTTTATTTTGAAGTTTTTTATATAATATTTAAGAAACAAGTTCATTTTATTTAAGGAAGTGAACTTGTTTTTATATTTTTGTTGCATGGGTTGTTAGCTCAGTTGGTTTAGAGCATTACCTTGACAGGGTAGGGGTCACTGGTTCGAATCCAGTACAACCCACAATTTTCTTAATTTTATTTTATCCCCACTACCATTTTTCAATTGGTAATTTATTTTAATCTTCTATGAGGTTCTTTCTCTGCTATTTAAGGCAATAAAGTATTTTATTAATATTTTCTTAATGCAAACTAGTTGATATTATCAACTAGTCAGCTCTATTTTTGCGTTTAAAAGAGTTATAGGATGGATTTGGAAAAGCCATTGGGGTATTTATTATGTAGAGCAAGGAGGGTCTATAAAAATAAATTGATGATTCAATACAAAGAAAGGAAAATTGATTTAAGTCTCAATCAGTTTATTATCCTGCAACAATTAGGTTTAAATAAAGAAATGACCCAGCAAGAATTAGCCGATTACTTAAAAAAAGATAAATCGATAATCCTACGTCAAATTCATTCATTGGTTGATAGAAAGTATATTCTTCGCTTACACAACGAAAAGGATAAACGGAAAAAGATTTTAACGATCACATCGGAGGGACAAAATATATTAAAACTGTCGTTGGAAATAGCTCAGAGTGTTTCAAGAGAACTACTGACGGGTGTTAGTCCGGAGGAACAGGAGATTTTTAGGAATGTTATTGAGAAGATTCAGAAAAACGGCGGTTTTGAAGAGAATATGTGTTGTAATTAAAGTTCAACAAGCATTTAAATAATTAGCATGAAAACAATTTTGAAATTCCAAAATTTGGGGTTTATATTGATAGTGTTCTTAGCCATTTCGTGTACAAACTCGAAGGGAGAAGGCAGTATGAATAAAGAACAACAAGCGAGTGAGTACGCAGTTATATCACTCAACCCACAGTCGACAACCCTGTTTAAAGATTATCCTACCACTTTGCAGGGAAAACAAACGGTAGAGATACGACCTAAAATTGCTGGATATATTGATAAAATTCTGGTAGATGAGGGAGCTTATGTAAAAAAAGGGGAAGTACTTTTTCGCCTTTTCGCCCAGGATATTCAGGCAAATGTGAGATCCGCAGAGGCACAGGTGAAGGTAGCAGCTGCAGAAGTAGCTTCTGCAAGAATAAATTTGGATAAAACCACGCCTTTGGTTAATAAAGAAATAATCAGCAAGTTTGAACTGGAGTCGGTTCAATCAAGCTTGCAATCAAAAGAAGCACAACTAGCACAGGCTGAGGCTATGTTGGCAAACGCAAAAGCCAATTTGCAATATACCGTAATAACCAGCCCTACTGATGGAATCATCAGTAATTTCCCATACCGTGTTGGAAGCCTGGTGAGCAGCACTATTGCACAGCCTCTTACAACGGTTTCAAATACATCAGAAATGTACGCCTATTTTGCCGTAAATGAAAAGGAATTCCTTGCAATGGCCGCTGACCTGAAAGGAGATAATATTCAGGAAAAATTCAACTCGATGCCGGAAGTATATCTTGTTTTACCTGATAACTCAATTTATGACTTGCCGGGTAAAATTGAAACAGCAAGCGGACTAGTAGATACGAAGACAGGTGCAGTTAACATCCGGGCAACATTTTCCAATCCAAACGGTATTTTACGTACCGGTGGAAGTGGGTTGGTACGGATTCCAAGTCACATCGATTCAACAATTATTATCCCTCAAAAAGCAACTTATGAATTGCAGGGAAAACATTTTGTCTATGTGGTTGGAGACGATAATAAGATTAAAAATACTGAAATTGAAGTTTTGGTTGGCAATTTGAAAGATTCATATGTAGTCACTAGTGGACTTCAAACTGGTGACCGCATAGTGGTTGAAGGGATAGCATCGCTGCAAAATGGGCAACTTATAAAGCCTAAAATTATTGATGCCGGCGATCTCTCGGAGAATGCAATTTCAGCAAACGTAGTGAATAATTAAATTCCAATTGTCAGCTTATGTTTAGAAGATTTATTGAAAGGCCGGTTTTATCATCGGTTATATCCATAATTATTGTCATTCTGGGAGTTTTAGGTTTGCTAAGCTTGCCCATTGAACAATATCCGGATATTGCTCCTCCTACTATCAGAGTGACCGCGAATTACACAGGAGCCAATGCCGAAACTGTATTGAAAAGTGTTATTACCCCGTTGGAAGAACAAATCAATGGGGTAGAAGACATGACCTATATGACTTCAACTGCCAGCAACGATGGAATGGCAAGTATCGAAGTGTTTTTTAAACAGGGAATTAACCCCGACATGGCTGCAGTGAATGTGCAAAATCGTGTGGCGCGTGCTACCAGCCTGTTACCACAGGAGGTAACTCGGGCAGGAGTAATTACTGCAAAACGCCAAAACAGTATGTTAATGGTTTTTTCATTGTATAGTGAAGACGAGAAATACGATGAAACTTTTTTGCAAAACTATAGCAAGATTAACCTTCTTCCGCAAATTCAGAGGGTTAACGGCGTTGGTGAAGCTATGGTTTTTGGTGCCAAGGATTATTCCATGCGAATTTGGCTCAAACCTGATGTGATGAGCAGCTATGACCTTGTTCCTTCGGATATTATTGCAGCATTGAATGAACAAAACCTGGAAGCAGCTCCCGGTCGTTTGGGTGAGCAAAACGATCAGTCGTTCGAATATGTACTGAAATACAGGGGGAAGCTTACAGAGTCCGAAGAGTTTGAGAATATTATTGTGAAGGCAGACCAGGATGGTAATATTTTACGGTTAAAAGATGTGGCAAGAGTAGAACTGGGGTCGTTAAGTTATTCCAGTTCAACTGCGGCAATGAATAAGCCGGGTATAACAATGGCGGTTTTTCAGTCGCCAGGCTCAAATGCACGCGAAGTAATTGTAGAAGCTAGAAAGGTTTTGGACGAAGTGGCTGAAAATTTTCCGGAAGGAGTGAAGTATCATATTTTAATTAATGCCAATGATTTCCTTGATAGTTCCATTGAAAAGGTGTTACATACCTTGCTTGAAGCTTTTATTCTGGTTTTTATAGTTGTGTTCGTTTTCCTGCAGAATTTCAGGGCAACACTTATTCCTGCTATATCGGTTCCTGTAGCAATTGTGGGTACATTCTTTTTCCTTAGTTTGTTTGGGTTTACCATTAACCTGTTAACGTTATTTGCTTTGGTGCTGGCTATCGGAATTGTGGTAGATGATGCGATTGTTGTTGTAGAGGCGGTTCATGCCAAAATCGATCAGGGGGCTAAAAGTTCTTTGGAAGCAGCAATTTCTGCAATGAACGAAATTTCCGGAGCCATTATTTCAATTACCCTGGTGATGGCGGCTGTGTTTGTCCCGGTGACATTTATTACCGGTACCACAGGAGTTTTTTACAAACAATTTGGAATAACACTGGCTGTTGCTATCGTACTTTCTGCAGTAAATGCGCTTACCCTTAGCCCTGCTCTTTGTGCTATATTCCTAAAACCACATCAAGAAAGTTCGTCGCACAAAAAGGGATTTTTACAACGTTTTTATTCCGCCTTTAATGTTTCGTTCGATTATATGACTACCCGTTACCAAAGGGTAACCGGTTTTTTTATCGCACGTAAATGGATTTCTATTGTTTTAATCGTGCTCTTTACCGGTCTCTTATATTTTTTAATGAAAACTACGCCATCGGGATTTGTTCCAATGGAAGACCGGGGAATTATGATGATAGATATAAGTCTGCCACCGGCTACATCGCTGGAACATACAAAAGAAGTTGTGGAAAAAGTAGATCGGTTGGTTGGGGAAACTTCCGAAATCGCCGGACGTTCAATGGTTGTTGGTCGTTCAATTATTAGTGGGCAGGGAAGTACATACGGAATGCTGTTTTGCAACCTGAAGCCCTTTAAAGAAAGGAAAGGAGAAGGGCAGGACATTAATAGTGTGATCAATAAATTATATGCCGCTACTTCTCAAATAAAAGATGCTAAAATTATAATTTTTACGCCGCCAATGGTTCCTGGATTTAGTATTTCTGGTGGAGTTGAGTTTAAACTGGAAGACCGAACCGGTGGCGACATTAAGGACTTTGAACAAGTTTCAAAACAATTTTTGGGAGCACTTAACCAACGACCTGAAATTCAATATGCAATGACTTCGTTTAATACTAATTTCCCGCAATACCAGGTGGATGTAAATGTTGCTCGTTGCAAACAAAGTGGAATTATGGTAAGCGCGGTGTTGGGAGCGCTTCAGGGATATGTTGGTGGCTTCTATGCTTCTGACTTTAACCGCTTTGGGAAACAGTACCGAATTATGGTGCAGGCGGATCCTTCCTACCGTGGAAACCCGGAAGATCTCAACAATATGTTTGTGAAGACTTCTACCGGAGAAATGGCTCCAATTACGGAGTTTATTTCACTAAAAAGGGTTTATGGCCCTGAAAATATTACCCGTTTTAATATGTACACATCTATTTCTGTAAATAGTTCACCAAATTTCGGGTACAGTTCAGGAGACGCCATACAGGCGGTAGAGGCAGTTGCTACACAGACTCTCCCTCCGGGATACAGTTATGAATTCTCTGGATTAACACGTGAGGAAATTGCTTCAGGGAACCAATCGATTCTTATTTTTGCCTTAAGTGTTATTTTTGTTTATTTCCTTCTGGCGGCACAATACGAGAGTTTTATATTGCCGTTGTCAATCCTTTTCTCATTACCTGTTGGAATTGCCGGTTCATTTATTTTTGCCCGTATTATGGGAGTAGAGAACAATATTTACCTGCAGATTTCTCTTATTATGTTGATTGGGTTGCTGGCAAAAAATGCAATTCTAATTGTAGAATTTGCATTGCAGCGCAGGCATAATGGAATGGGTATTGTTCAGGCTGCGGTAGAAGGGGCAACAGCTCGCTTGCGACCTATTTTGATGACATCATTTGCATTCATCTTTGGTTTGTCTCCATTAATTATCGGCGGAGGTGTTGGTGCCAATGGAAACCGATCTATTGGTGTTGGTGCTGTTGGCGGAATGATTGTAGGAACAATGGTGGGAATACTTGTAATCCCTACCATGTTTGTGATTTTCCAAATCCTTCAGGAGAAAATTAGCAAGCCAGAGAAAAAGGAAATCTCAGAATATAATAGTATGGAATAATAACTCCCTGAAAATCAAAATTAAAATGAATAGAATTTCAATAAAAAATATGATACTCGCAATGGGAGTGTCCATCCTGTTGTTCTCATGTAAAACCTCGCAACATTTTCAACGAGAGGATATTGATACCGATGGTCTTTACGGTTTCGAAGATAGTGACACCACAAACCTCGGTTTTGTTCCGTGGCATGAGTTATTTACCGATGAGAAATTACAGAACCTGATTGCGGAAGGTTTGGAGAACAATCCTGACTTGCAAATCGCAGTTCAACGTGTAAAGGAGGCCGAAGCATATTTTGGTCAGAGTAAAGCAGCTTTGCTTCCGTCACTCAATGCGAAGGCAACAGCTGGCTATACGCGAAATTCAGAATCGGTTTATCCTGACGGGCCGCGGGAAACCAGGAATTACCAACTCGGGCTCGAAGCTGGTTGGGAGGCTGATATATGGGGGAAATTAAGCAGCGCAAAACGGGCTTCTTATGCTGATTTACTGGCTACCGATGCTGGACAGAAAGCTGTACAAACACGGTTAATTGCAAATATTGCAAATGCATATTATAACCTCACTGCGCTTGATACAAAACTGGCGATTACCAAACAAACAGTAAGAAACAGAGAAGATGTGGTAGAGACAATGAAGGTGCTTAAAGAGAGTGGCAGGGTAACAGGCGCTGCTATAGTACAAAGTGAGGCTGCTCGCTACGAAGCAGAAGTGATTTTACCCGACATACAACAGCAAATTAGGGAAACAGAAAACATGCTTTGTCTTTTGTTAGGTAAAACTCCGGTTAAAATTGAGCGTAATACTATGTCGGAAGCTGCTATTGCTTCAATGCTGAAAACCGGTGTTCCTTCGCAACTGCTCGACAACCGACCTGATATTATGCAGGCTGAGTATGATGTAATCAGTGCTTTTGAAATGACAAACAATGCCCGGACCTACTTTTATCCATCACTAACACTAACAGCATCATCGGGCTTTGTTGCTACTTCGCTCGATGAGCTGCTTGATCCTGCATCGTTTGCCGCTAATGTAATAGGAGGGCTGGCTGCACCTGTTTTTAATAAAAGAGCAAACACAACTCGTTTAAAAGTTTCTAAAGCCCGTCAGGAGGAAGCTTTACTTAATCTGCGTTATACATTGTTAAACGCCGGTAATGAGGTAAATAACGCCCTTGGATTATACGAATCGGCAGAACAAAAAATAGATTTGCGCGAGCAACAAATTGGAGCACTGGAGAAATCGGTTGAATACACACGGGAACTGTTGAATTACGGTTCAGCTACCTACTCTGAAGTGCTCATGGCACAACAAAGTTTACTAGGAGCCCAACTTAGTAATGTTGACGGCCATTTACAACAGTTCATCGCGGTGGTTTCGTTGTACCGGGCACTTGGTGGTGGTTGGAGGTGAAATCCTGTCCCGGGAAAGTAAATAAAATTGTTGTTTAATATTTATTGATTTGAGCTTAAGTTTAATTAATTTAAGCTCAATAAATTTATTTTAAAGCTTTTTTTGAATTAGTATCAAATATGGTGGCATAATTATTTTTATGCACGATTTGTTGCTTATTTCGTTGGTTTTGAGTGATTTGATTACGAGAATTCCAGACCTTGTTTTTCAAGTTGCTCTGATACACTTTGCCTGAATTCCTTGATTTTTCGGCGGTTTCTGTTGGCTCTTTTTCTTTGGTATTTTTTACAAACTCAAAATAGATGCTTTGTTCATTCTCTTATTTCTGAATA
Source organism: uncultured Draconibacterium sp. (assembly GCA_963677235.2). GTDB lineage: Bacteria > Bacteroidota > Bacteroidia > Bacteroidales > Prolixibacteraceae > Draconibacterium. The sequence continues at coordinate 1,442,796 of CAXXPP010000003.1, forward strand.
TTTTTTATGTTCATTATAAACATTTTTATTACTTCTGCCTCTTTGTTCTGAACTTTTAAAATGCTGTCTATTTCTTAATTTACAGAGCCAATATTTTAGAGATTTCTTTTCGCCATTTGTTCAACGTCAGTAAAAACCCGGAAAAAGTTGCCTCCCCAAACTTTTCTAATTTCTTCTTCAGTATATCCGCGTTTTATCATTTCGGCAGTTATATTTGGCATTTGACTTACATCCTCACAATCCGCCAGTCCGCCACCACCATCAAAATCGCTGCCAATTCCCACATAGTCGATTCCCACCAGATTCTTTACATAATCGATATGATCGACACAATCAGCAACTGTTGGCAATTGTTTTGGGTATTTTTCTGACAACTCGCGCCATTGTTTCCGGACTTCCTCTTTTTCTGTATCCGTCATATCGTTGTAAGTAGTATCAAAAATCTTTCGTATTTCTTTTTGTTTTTGATACAGTACAGTGGTTGTATCAGGGTCTTTTATATAATCGTCGAGCAGGCAAATTTGGATTACTCCACCGTTTTCAGCCAGAGTTTTGATCATATCATCTGTCATGTTTCTTGGATGATGGGCAATGCCTCGAACACTGGAATGCGATGCAATTACCGGGGCTTTACTGGTTTTAATAACATCATAAAACGATTTATCGGAAATATGCGAAACATCTACTATCATTCCCAATTCATTCATTTTCTTCACTACCTTTTTCCCAAATTTACTTAACCCGTTATGTTCTGCCCCATTTTTGTCGGTTGAAGAATCACAAATATCATTATTCGAAGAATGACAAAGTGTAATGTAACGAACTCCTCTGTCGCAAAATTCTTTTACCCGTTTTATATCAGTTCCAATTGGAAACCCGTTTTCCATTCCAATATAAATGGCTCGTTTTCCAGTTGACTCAATTTGTTTTGCATCATTTGAGTTTATGGCAACCTCTGCAAGATTATTATACTTTTTGCACACAGCATAGGTAGAATCAATCATTTGGTGAGCCAGTTGGTAGGCTGCCTCTGTATTTTCCTGAGTTCGTTCTCTCTGGCTGGTAAAAGCAGCAAAAAAAATGGCATCCAAACCGCCTTCTTTCATTCGAGGGAAATCGACCCGGCTTTGTGAAACATTATTTTTTTTGCCAACATCAAAACCCTCCTGCAACAATGCCATAGGAGTATCACAATGTGTGTCAACTGTTAGCGCGTTTTCGTGAATTCTTTTTATTTGGTCATCAGTTTTCTGTCCGAAAATATTTGTAGTTGTTACAAGTAAAAAAAATAAAAATATATTACCTGAAATTTTAAACATATGATTGACGTTTTGATATTATTGATTGTACAAGTATAGAAAAACATTTGTACTGTTGTTCTTTTTTTTCTTATAAACTTAATAATTTGTTCTGTTTTGTGAATATTTGTCAAAACACTTTGTCATATATCGAATAGCAAACCATTTCAAACTTAAAAGTGACGTAATTGTAGTCCTACCAGCCGATTTTGTATTCCAGTTTCCAATTGAATTTTTCTTCTTTTTTTTCAGTCTTGATCTGTAAATGCCCGGAGCATTAAACCTTTTTGTGTGAATAAAGTTGTAAGCATCTTAACTACCGCCAGATTCGTTTGCCAAAAGAAGATTCCTGTGCCTGATTTTGATATCAGCTAGCCAAAGCGCTTCATCCTAAATCATTTCAATTTTGTTGGTTTGCTATCTATAAAATGAGAATGGATACCTGCTTCAATATTCGATTTAGTACTAACTTCATCATATTCAATTCAGGAACCGGAAATACATTTGATTCCATCTTTCTGGAAACTATTTGAGTTCATTAATATGGTTGTTGTCAAAATTAATCCAGTTGCTGGTGCTGCGGCTTTATCCAAAGCAGCAATATAAACAGCAAAAACAAAAAAACAGAGTTTTGTACCTATGCGTATTTACCATTGCCGCCAAACTGATAAGGAATTGTCAATATTTAATTTTTCTGAAAGAAACAGAATAATGTATTGTTTGTTGAATCCATTATCATCAGGTATTTTTGGGAGCATCAATGAAAAATAAAAAACGAAAAATAGTAAGTTGGATTTTGCCTGTACTGGCAATTGTGTTTTATATCTTAACCAGAATTTTGGCCAACTTTTCTCAATTCACTGAACGCATTTATTCACAAGGAATTTACCCTTATCTGGCCTCGGCCGTATCTTTTTTTAGTCGGTGGTTTGCTTTTTCACTCGACGATCTTTTTTACTTCCTGCTTATTTTATCGCTGTTTACATTGATTGTACTGGTGATTTTCAGAAAAATTAAATTAGCTAAAGCGGGGAAATATATTTTGAATGTAGTTGCAGCAGTTTTTATTCTGTTCTATTTTTTATGGGGGTTTAATTATTTCCGTGAAGATTTAAATGGCAGACTGGATATTCAAGATAAGCAATCAGACAAGGACGAATTTTTAATGGTACTTAAGAATTTGGTGGAAGAAACCAATCATTCTTATCACTCTTTTAAGTCTTTAGGCAAAACAGAAATTGATAGTTTGGTTGAAGCATCCTACAAAAAATTGGCGCCGGTATTAAAGCTGAAATATCCTGCTGGGACACGCCGGCCTAAAAGCATTAGTTTGAGCCAGTTTTTTGCCAAAGCGGGGATATCCGGGTATTACGGACCGTTTTTTAATGAAGTGCACGTAAATAACGAGGTTTTGCCTGTTGAATACCCATTTGTTCTGGCGCATGAAAAAGCTCATCAGTTTGGAGTTACCAGTGAAGCTGAAGCAAATTTTTATGCCTGGCTGGTTTGTTCGCAAAGTAGTTCTGTAAAGCTACGGTATTCGGGTTACCTGACAATACTTCGATATTTTATAAATCAGGGGTATCGTTCGGATGGTTTCCAGGAAATAATCAAAGAATTGGATGAAAAGGTAAAGCAGGATTACCGGGAAATCAGGGAACACTGGATGAAATTACAGAATGAAAAAGTGGATAGGGTTGCCACAAAGGTGAATGATACCTATTTGAAAACCAATAAGGTTGAAAAGGGAATTGAAGATTATCAGGGAGTCGTAAAATATGTAATGGATTTTTCGTTGGATACGATTTTCCAAAAGAAGTACGATTTGTTGTTGATGAAGTAAGGAAGGTGAACGGAGATTTTCCTTGTCTTTTGAATATCTATTTTTCTATTGCCTGCATAAAAAAAGCTCCCCTTTTATCAAAATGGGAGAAAGTAAAGTTGCTTCCCATGTGGCATATAGTTTTTCACGGGTTGTCTTTATCATGGTCGTTACATGGTGAAACTCCCCGGAAGAAGCTTGGGGTGCAATATCCCCCAAAAAGCAACTAGCTTTTTACCAGTTCTTTCGTTGAAAGCAATCCGCAAGCGGCATAAATATCCTGGCCGCGCGAGGCTCGTACCGTGGTTAAAATACCTTTTTGATTTAATGCATCTTTAAACTCCTGCATTACTTTATCCGACGGGCTTTTTAACGGCGTGCCGGGAACCGGATGAAACCGGATTAAATTGATTCGGCATTTTAATCCTGAAAGTAAACGGGCCAGTTCTTTTACATGTTTTGGAGAATCGTTCAGATTTTCAAAAACAATGTATTCAAACGAAACGCGGCGTTGCCGGCCAAAATCCCAGCGTTTTATTTCATCAACTACATCTTCAATTGGATAAGCCACCTGCACTGGCATTAGATTTCTTCGTTCGTCGTTAAAAGGAGTGTGCAAGCTTACTGCCAAATGTGCGTCACTTTTTTCAAGGAAGGAGAGCATGCCCGGAATAATTCCTATTGTAGAAACTGTAATACGACGAGGACTCATTGCAAAACCCCACTCGGATGTCAGTATTTCTATGCTTTTTAAAACTTCATCCAGGTTGTCGAACGGTTCTCCCATTCCCATATAAACAATGTTGCTTACTTCCTGCGCTTCATCAATACTTTTTATTTGATTTACGATTTCCCCGGCAGATAATTGTCCCTGGAAACCTTGTTTTGCAGTAAAACAAAAAAGGCAGCCCATTTTGCAACCTACCTGTGAGCTCACGCAAACGGTTTTTCGTTCGCGTTCAGGAATCATAGCTGTTTCAATAAATTTATTCTGAATCGTAGGGAAAAGATACTTTTTTGTCCCGTCAACACTGGCTTGAATTTTAGTCGGGGAAATCAGGCCAATTTCAAATCTTTCATTTAAAATTTCCCGGGCTTTTTTAGAAAGATTGGTCATTTCATCAATCGATGAAATTTCTTTTTTATACAGCCAGTCGGTAATTTGTTTGGCTGTAAATTTTGGCAGTCCAAGCTGAGTTACCGTTTCCTGTAGTTCTGTTAATGTCTTTCCAAAAAGGCTTTCTTTCATCGTATAACTTTTTGCAAAGATACAGTTTCTGAACGACCAAAATGTTTTCGGCAGGAAATGTGTTTCAAATCTCTTTATTTATAAGTTTTTGTTAAACAATAAAATAATTAAGAAAGAAAGATTTTAAGTATTCCGAATTATTTTAAATTTAAAGTAAAAACTAAATGTTAAAGATATGACCTCAAAAAAAATTTTAATCTGCGACGATCAAAAAAGATTTATTGACAATTTCAAAAAGAATCATAGTGGGTACTATGATATAATGGATGAAATGGAGACACGGCGATTACTGGATAAAATAAAAAAGTATAAACCGGATCTTTTACTGCTGGATTTATATTATCCAAAAGACGATAATGATGATTTTGAAGACAGGAGGCAAAAAGCTGAGGCTGAACTGGCGAAGCTGAGCGAACAAATTGAAAATACAAAAAAGGCTGTAAGCGCTACCTGGGAACCCCGTGGGATAGATATTCTGAAGGAGATAAGGAATAAATATGATTCCAAAAAACTTCCCGTGATTATTTACACGCAAAGAGGTCTTTTTTTGTTGGATGATAAAGAAGTTCGTTCAGTAACACAGAACAAGGGGCACTGGATGTTGAAAAATGAGTATCATCCACATACCGAGCAAACAATAATGGACGGGATAATTGAAGATTCAAAAAAGTTAAATAACTATAAGCTTTATAATGTATTGACAAGTGGCGCTATTTTAGGCTTACTTGCTTCTCTCTTTCTTTTTGAAAGAGACGTGGTTATAAGCATTGCTACAGGTGCCGGAGGTAGTTTGCTGGCATTTTTAGTACAACTTTTGTTAACACGCAAATCTTCCGAGAAATATGAGAAATAACTGATAATTATTTTTTAGTTTATTGTTTCCAGAAATTCCGGAGCTTTTCTGTGTTTTGTAGCTTGTTCAAAAGCATAGGCAAGTTTTAGCAGTTTGGGTTCACTCCAGGCTTCAGCAAAAAATGAAATACCAACGGGTAATCCGTGTACATAGCCTGCAGGTACTGTAATATTTGGATAACCCGAAATGGCTGCGGGTGATGAACTTCCGCCTCCGAAATGATCGCCATTTACCCAGTCAATTGTCCAGGTGGGGCCGTTGGTTGGTGCTACAATGGCATCTAAATTGTATTTTTTTAATTCCTCGTCAATCCCTTCTTTACCAGCCAAACGTTTTGATTCTTCTAACGAATCCAGATATTCTTTTTCATTCAAATCTCCTTTATTATTGGCTTCTTCAAAAATTTCCTGATCGAACCAGGACATTTCTTTTTCCGCATTTTCCAGGTTGAACTGAATCAAATCGGCTAAGCTTTTGGGTTTTGCATTCGGATGATTTTGAAGATATTTATTCAGATCAGCTTTAAATTCGTATAACAATACCTGGTAAGAAGGGCGTCCGAGTTTTCGGTTGTTTTCAAATTCGAACTCAATAATTTCGGCTCCGTTTTCCTGAAGCGTGGTACAGGCTTGTTTTATGATTTTATCTACCTCATTGTTGAAACCCATCATGTTTGTTGCTACTCCGATTCGGGTTCTCTGTAATCCATTTTTATCCAGAAACTGAGTGTAGTCGGGAAATATTTTTCCTTTTTCCAGGTGGTTTTCAGCATCGTCAGGATCAAATTCAGCTAAAGTACCAAGTAGTATTGCCGCATCAGTAACCGTTCTTGTCATTGGTCCTGCTGTATCCTGACTGTGCGCAATCGGGACAATTCCCTGCCGGCTCCACATTCCTAGCGTGGGTTTTATACCAACAATTCCGTTTATTCCCGATGGACAAACAATTGATCCGTTGGTTTCAGTCCCAATTCCAATCGTACACAGATTTCCTGAAATGGCAGCACCCGTTCCGGAACTTGAACCACATGGACTGCGATCAAGACAAAACGGGTTTCGTACCTGTCCGCCTCTTCCACTCCATCCGCTCGATGAATTATTTGAACGAAAATTGGCCCATTCACTTAAATTTGTTTTTCCTAACAATACTGCGCCGGCTTCACGTAACTTTTTTACAATGAAAGCATCCTTGCCCGCGATATTTCCTTCCAATGCCAGTGAGCCGGCTGTGGTTTGCATTTGGTCGGAAGTGTCAATATTATCCTTTATTACAATTGGAATACCATGTAAAGGTCCGCGGATATTTCCGTTTTTTCTTTCTTCATCCCGTTTGCCGGCAATATCCAGAGCTTCGGGGTTTACTTCTATTACAGATTTTAAAATGGGATCAACCTTCGTGATCCTGTCGAGGTATTTTTGGCAAATCTGAACCGACGATAATTCACCCGACGCCATCTTTTGTTGAAGTTCATCGACTGTGATTTCATTAAAATCAAAAGAGGTGAAATCTTTTTGAATGGTTGTGGCCTGATTTTCCGGCTGGCAACTTGCTAATCCATTTACCGCCAAAACAGAGCCGCCCACAGCCACAGTTTTAAAAAAATTACGCCTTTTCATACTTTTCTATGTTATAGATTCTGACAAATTAAAAAGAACTTTTCTAAATACAATCTTAATTTATCGGAAATAAAAAAGAGATACATCAAAATGCATCTCTTAAGAACCTTTTTTTTGTTTTATTTATCTTTTAACATATTGTTCTTCATAGTAATTCTGGTAATTTCCGGAAGTTACGTTTCTGAGCCATTCTTCATTTTCAAGGTACCAGTCGATAGTTTTTTCGATGCCTTCCTCAAACTGAAGCGAGGGTTCCCAGCCAAGTTCATTTTTGATTTTTGTAGCGTCAATTGCATAGCGTAAATCGTGGCCGGCACGGTCTTTCACGTATGTAATAAGTGTTTCCGATTCTCCTTCTTCGCGTCCTAGTTTTTTATCCATTACCCGGCAAATTACTTTTATTAAATCGATGTTTTTCCATTCGTTAAAACCACCAATATTGTATGTTTCTCCAATTTCTCCTTTATGGAAAATCACATCGATGGCTCTTGCATGATCAACCACCCAAAGCCAGTCGCGAATATTTTCGCCTTTTCCGTAAACGGGTAGTGGCTTTTTATTTCTGATGTTGTTGATAAAAAGGGGAATCAGTTTTTCAGGGAATTGGTATGAGCCATAATTATTGGAACAGTTGGAAATAACTGTGGGTACACCAAATGTATCTGCGTAGGCCCGGACAAAGTGGTCAGAACTCGCTTTTGATGCAGAGTACGGGCTGTGAGGATCATATCGGGTCTCTTCTGTAAATATTCCTTCTTCGCCCAACGAACCATAGACCTCGTCAGTAGAAATATGATAGAATTTTTTATTTGAAAAATTATCCTTCCAAAGGTGTTTTGCTGCGTTTAAAAGATTTACGGTTCCAATTACGTTTGTAAAAACAAATTCCGTGGGATTCGAAATTGAACGGTCAACATGCGACTCTGCAGCTAAATGAACAACGCCATCAAACTTTTTTTCTTCAAATAATTTTAAAATGAATTCGCTGTCAACAATGTCGCCTTTTACAAATTCGTAATTGGGTTTATTTTCAATGTCTTTTAAATTGGCCAGATTTCCGGCGTATGTTAGTTTATCGAGATTTATAATCTGGTATTCCGGATATTTTTCAACAAACAGGCGTACAACATGTGAACCAATAAATCCGGCGCCGCCGGTGATTAGGATAGTTTTCATTATAATAAATTTAAGTTGTTCAAAATATATATTTAAAAGAAAAAGGTCTTTCCAACAACGGAAAAACCTTTCTCTATATTGTCGTTCATATAATGTTCTCTTGAATTTAGTTATTTAATTCCCCTCACTTGTTTCTCCCAGTTCCAGGCAGAAAGTAGTGTTTCCTCCAACCCTTTTTCGGCTTTCCAACCTAACTCTTCGTTGGCGTAAGTTGTATCGGCCCAAATTTTTTCGATGTCGCCTGCCCGCCTGCCTACGATTTTGTAGTTGAGTTTAACACCGGTGGCCTTTTCAAAACCTTTTATAATTTGAAGGACTGATACCCCGTCACCGGTTCCTAAATTGAATATTTCGTAACTTGATTTGTTTTTATTCTTTAATAAACGATCAATTGCAACAACATGGGCTTTGGCAAGGTCAACCACATTGATATAATCGCGAACAGCCGAGCCGTCAATAGTATCGTAATCATCGCCAAATACTTTTAATTCATCTCTTAATCCGGCGGCAGCTTGCGTGATAAACGGCACAAGGTTTTGAGGAACACCCAACGGAAGTTCTCCGATTAAAGCAGTGGGGTGCGCACCAATTGGATTAAAATAACGCAGGGCAATACCTTTTAGTTGAGGATAAGCGGTAATTGAATCGTGCAAAATATCTTCATTTACACGTTTGGTGTTGCCATAGGGCGATTCAGCATCTTTCCGGGGTGTTTTTTCAGTAACCGGCAAAACTTCAGGTTGGCCATAAACCGTACACGACGATGAAAAAACAATATTCGGAATGTTATATTTAATCTGGCAGTCGAGAATATTGATTAATGAAAGCAGGTTATTCCTGTAATAATGCAATGGAATCTGTACCGACTCGCCAACAGCTTTTGATGCTGCAAAATGAATAATCGCTTTAATGTCCTGATTGCGATTAAAGAAATCATCTGTTTTTTCTTTGTCTGAAAGGTTGAACTGCTCAAAGTTTGGTTTTTTCCCTGAAATTTTTCCGATGCTATCCAAAACTTCAATTCCTGAATTGGAAAGATCGTCGACTATAATAACTTCGAAACCTGCATTTTGAAGTTCAACTACGGTATGTGAGCCGATATAACCGGTACCACCGGTAACTAAAATTTTATTTGCCATTTGTAAATTATTTGAGTCGTAAAAATAGGAAATAAATTGCACTATTCCGGCATGTTTGAGAGTCATGAAAAGAGGTTAAATAAACTTAATTCTACTTTTTAATTTCAACTCAAAATGTTTTGTATAATTTTACCTATCAAAAAAGAAAGTGATTTTAGCAGAGTATTTACACGAACTTTTACTGCAACACGAGATCGTTATAATTCCGGGTTTCGGTGCTTTTGTTTCCAACTACAAACCAGCGGAGATTAACGAGGAAACCAAAGAAATTATTCCACCCTCCAAAGAGATCTCATTTAATCAACGGATAAGAAATAATGATGGATTGTTGGTTGATTATGTCGCCAAAAATCAAACTGTTTCTCATTTCGATGCCCTCAAAATAATTGAAAAAGAACGTGAAAATATTATTTATCAACTCGATAAAGGAGAGCAAATCACTCTTGAACATATTGGAATTCTTTTTCGAAATGAACAAAATGAGATTGTTTTTGAGGCTCAGATAGAGGAAAATTTGCTTCTCGATTCTTTTGGGCTGGAACCGGTTTCGCTTGCAGAGAATGAATCAGAACCTGAAGTTGAAAATGTAACAGAGCAGGATGAGCCGGAAATCGCTGAAGTGATTGAACCGGTTGTTGCTACAGAGACTGACGAACCCACAGAAGAAGATGGTTCTATAGAGTCAGAAATAAAAATTGATTCTGAAGAAGTAAAAACAGAGGAACCAGATGTTTCTGATACAGAGGAAGAAGATACTGCGGAGAAAAAAACAGAAGAAATCTTAAATATAGAGCCGGAAGAAAGCACGACAGATGAACCTGAGCCTATAGTCGTAAAAAATGATGTGCCTGTTGCTGAACCGGAAGAAAAAAAGAAAAAAAGAGGTTGGTTGTGGTTTTTATTCCTTTTAATTCCGATAATATTGATTGGGCTTTTCTTTACAAAGAAGCATTTTTTCACAGGTAATTCTCACGAGATTGTCCCCCGGGAGGAGACATTGCAAAACGGTACCCGTTCGCAGGAAGGTACTTCAGTTCTGGGTTCCATAGCAACTGACACTGTTCATGTTCCTGCTGATTCTGTTCAGGTTGAATCGATTAAAAACAATATTCCTGTGGCAGCAGATTCTGCAATATCAAAGTTTTATTTGGTTGGTGGGAGTTTTAAGGAACAGGAAAATGTGGATAAGTTTATGGAACAGTTTGATGCCGAAGGATATGAACCATTCCTTTTAGGCAAACGGGGGAGCTTTTTTATTGTTGCTATAGGAACTTATTCAACTGAAAGGGAGGCTGTACTTGCCAGAGATACTTTTACTGAAAGAAACCCTGACTCGGAAACATGGGTTTTTGAAGATAAATCAGAATAGGAGAGGTTTAACTGGCTGCTCGAATACGAAGGATATTCTGAGAGCAACATGTTAAAATCTAAATTCTGAGAATGGCAAATTGTATTTTGTTTGTTAAAATCGCTAATTTAGATTACGAGTTTAAACCAACAACCTGCAATTATGAATCCTTCAAGAAGAAAATTTCTCAAAAAATCAACGGCGGCAGCTTCTGTCATTGGAGTAGCTAGTGTAATACCTTCAAAAATATGGTCGGCCCGGATTGCGCCAAGCGATAGAATAAATGTAGCGCTTATTGGCTGCAGAAATATGGGATTTGGGATCCTGCGAAATCATTTAGATACAGAAATGGTTAATTGCGTTGCCCTTTGCGATGTCGATTCAAATATTTTAAAGGAAAGAGCGCAAACCATAGAAAAAGATTATCATCAATCGCCGGAGCTGTTTTCTGATTACCGGAAAGTTTTGGAACGAAAAGATATTGATTCGGTAATTATTGGCACCCCGGATCACTGGCACTGCTTAATTATGGTGGAAGCTTGTAAGGCAGGGAAAGATGTTTATGTAGAAAAACCCATGGCAAATTCCATTGGTGAATGTAATGTTATGGTAAAAGCGGCAAAGAAATACAACCGTGTGGTGCAGGTTGGCCAGCAACAAAGAGATAACAAAATATTCCTGGATATCATGCGGCTGATAAAGTCGGGAGAAATCGGAACTCTCCGGAAAGTAAATATCTGGGCTAACTTTAATTACGGACTGGGAACTGTTCCTCAACCTGACTGTTCTGTTCCTAAAGGTATTGATTATGATTTTTGGTTAGGCCCGGCTCCGGAGCGACCGTTTAATCCGGCACGCTTCCATGGGAGTTGGCGCCACTACTGGGATTATGGTGGAGGACTGATGTCGGATTGGGGTGTTCATCTACTGGATATAGGAATGTGGGCCGGTGGTTTGGCAAAAGCTCCCCAAAAAGTGCTGACCTACGCTTCCAACCTTTCAAAACAAAAAATGGCTCGTGAAACTTTTGATACGATGAATGTTATTTATCCGATGGAAGATTATGTAATAAACTGGGATATGACAGCCGGTGTTGAAAGAGGAGCTTTTGATAATTCTTATGGATTGCAATTTATTGGTGAAAGAGCTACGATTGTTGCTGACAGGCATAAATATCATTTATATCCGGAGTGGGATACGCAAAAGAAAGCACCCAAAGTGGAGGAAATCGTTTATGAAAAAGGACATGAATCACATTTTCAGCATGTAGAGAATTTCCTGGCCTGTGTAAAAAGCCGCGAACGTACTTCGTGTCCGCCTGAAGTGGGGAGGGCGGCTGCACTTTATGCACACATTCCGAATATTGCAGCGCGTTTAGGTGAAACGGTTTTAGATTGGGATGACGAAAATAACCGTTTTACCAATTGTGAAAAAGCAAATGAAATGATTATGCCCGAGTATCGTACACCATGGAAATTGCCCAATATTTAACCCGATAAACTTTTAAGTTATGTTAGATTTAGGATTTGTCAGCGCTATTCTTGCTGAAAAGAATTTTACTGAAGTAATTGAGTTTGCTTCGCACAACAAGTTTAAATGCGTAGAAATTATGTGCTGGCCAAAAGGAAAAGCAGAACGGCGTTACGCGGGCGTTACTCATATTGACGTTGATGAAACTGGTGATGCAAAAGTTGCAGAAATAAAATCTGTCCTTGAAAAAAATAACGTTTATATTTCGGGGTTGGGGTACTATCCAAATCCCCTGGATGCTGATGAAGCGCAGGCTGGTGTTTATATCGGTCATATCAAAAAAATTATTCGAATGGCTGCAAAGCTGGGTATTCCGATAGTGAATACTTTTGTAGGACGCGACCCGCTTAAAAGTGTTGAGGAGAATCTGGCGAGATTTGCAGAAATATGGCCTGCAATTATAAAAGTGGCAGAAGACAACAATGTAAAAGTAGGTATTGAAAACTGCCCGATGCTTTTTACACGCGATGAGTGGCCCGGAGGGAAAAACCTTGCAACCACGCCTGCTATCTGGAAGAAAATGTTCGAAATAATACCCAGTCCGAATTTTGGATTAAATTATGATCCTTCGCATTTGGTTTGGATGCAGATGGACGAGGTGAAACCTATTTATAACTTTGCGGAAAAGTTGTTCCATATCCATTTGAAAGACGTAAAAGTATATCGGGACAAATTAAACGAAGTGGGGATTATGGCTTATCCGCTCGATTATCATTCGCCAAAAATACCGGGATTGGGTGATGTCGACTGGCGTGGATTTTTTTCTGCGCTAACTTCAGTAAAATATCGTGGCCCTGTTTGTATTGAAGTGGAAGATAAAGCTTTTGAGGAGTCGGAGGAAGATATAAAAAGTGCGATTCTTACCAGCCGCAATTACTTAAAACAGTTTTTGGCATCATAGTTTAATATGAATTGAATCCGTAAATCTGTTCCAAAGGTTTCCGGATCTTCTTGCGTGTTTTGTACTCTTTCGGAGCATACCCCAAGGTAATTAGCAACCCTATTTTTCTTTTTTTAGGAATGTTTAGTAGTTGTTTGATTTTTTTTTCGTCGAACCATCCTAGAATGCAGGTCCCAAGTCCCAGCTCTGCGGCCTGTAAGCAGAAATGATCGGCAGCAATGCCAATGTCATATTGGGCGTATTCCTGGTTTTTTACTTTCCCGCCAAGTTGGGCAATCAGTTTCGCTTTTTCAATTACTAAAACTGCAAAAACGGGCGCCTGTATTGTAAACTTATTAAATGAAATTGCTTTGCTGAATGTTGCTTTAGCAACTTTGTCTTTTAATTCCGGATCGTCAACAATAATTAGTTTCCATGGCTGAGAATTACAGGCCGAAGGTGCGATATGAACCGCTTCAATCAACTGTTCAATTTTTTCGTGTTCAACAGGTTTATCAATGTATTTTCGTACGCTTTGCCGCTGGTTTATTAATTCCTGAAATGTCATAGTCTTTGATTTGTGAGTCAAAATTAATCTATTCCGGGGATATTCATCCTGATTTGGTCAGAAGTGAAATTAATACGACCGAATACTGTCGTTTCTGTCCCAGGTATAATTCCACATTTGCATATATTCGTTCCCCTGCAGAAAAGAATCGTTTGTTTCTTGGAGCCAGTCTTGCAGCTGTTCTTCCAGATCCAACTCAATAAATTTGTATTCGTCTAAACCAAGCAGGTTGTTCATTTGGTATGGGTCGAGGATATTATCATACAACAACCATGGTCCGTTCAGATCGCGAACATAAGTAAACCGGTGGGAACGAACACCTCTATACTCTTTTCCCCCGCTGGAATAATTCCACTGATGAAAAGGGACAGGGCACTGGATCAGCACGGATTCACTTGTGGGTTTTTCTTCGCCCGAAATCACTTTTGAGTAATCGGTCCCTTCAACGGTTTCAGGTATCTTTATCCCGGATAAAGTCAGTAAAGTCGGGAGAATATCCGGTGTGTTTATTGGCGTTTCAATGATGCGTTGATCGTTGCCAAATTTTTCCGGATAACGCAAAAGAAAAGGTACCATCAGCGATTCATCCCAGGGTTGTTGTTTTTTTACATTGCCGTGCGAGTAGAGCATATCCCCGTGATCCGAAGTAAAAACAAAAATGGTATTTTCTTTTATTCTATTTTCGTCAATTGCAGTAAGTAAATTATGCAAACAATCGTCGAGCGCAGCCATGTGTGCATAATATCCTGCAATGTCTGTCCGGGCTTTGTCACGCAACTCATCGGGAACGTTTGGCCGGATTTCAATATCTTCAGGCGAAAACATTTGCCGGTATTTTTCAGGCGCTGTTTGGTAGGGTGCATGAGGCGGCCCCCATGAAAGTATCAGTAAAAAAGGGCTCTCTTTATTTGCTTTTTCCTGAATGTATTTAATCGCTGATTTCGTTTGTGCAATGGCGTCGTAACCTTCCCATTTTATTTTTTCCGGAGAATCTTCATAATAAAAGGAATTATTGTAATCGTGGGTGCATTCCAGTACCTGCCAAAAATCGAATCCCTGCCGTCGTTCTGCGGGAATAAATTTTTGCCGTGCCTCAAAAGTTTCTTCTCCCGGCTGGTGTCCGTTTAAATGCCACTTCCCAACGTATCCGGTTTTATATCCTGCTTTTTTGTAGATTTTTGCAATAGTGTTCGCTTTGGGGTTTAAAGGTTTGTCGTTGTAAAATATTCCATTTGTCAGCGGGTATTGGCCAGTTAACAGACTCGCCCGGTAAGGACAGCAAACAGGGCAACCGGAAACCGCGTTTTGAAAGACAACACTTTCTTCAGCAAGTTTATCGATTGTTGGCGTTTTTACAACATTGTTACCCATATAACCCAAATCCTGGGCGCGCCACTGATCGGCAAATACAAAAATAACATTGGGCTGCTGTGCCTTTTCCGACCCGCAGCCCAACATAAAAAAGAAAGTTAATATCAGAAAAAATATTCCTGAAAAAATTCGGTAATATGTAAGTTTATTTTTCCTTGTCTTCGAAAACTTTTTTAACATCATAAACCTGATTTTTTCTTGCTTTTTTTTCTCTCTTTTCCGCTTTCTTTTCTTTAGCGCTTTTTAGAGGCTCTTTTTTTACATTTTTTTTTGTTTCACGGATTTTTGACATGACTTTGATCTTTTAAAATAAACAACTTAAAACCGTTATTTTAATCACATAAAATTACATCGAAAAATGTTCGATTTGTCGTTTTTGCGAATATTTTTTCTTGAGACAGGTAAGGTAAATATTAAATTTTGTGTGGGATGTTTATATGAAACCTATGGGATCGGCGAATCCCGGGTCGCCGGAGAAATGATGCGATTCAAAATCACATCAATGGGGGAAAAGAATAATGATTTTCGGAGGCATCCTCTTTGTTTCCATGTAGGTACAGGAAACATCAGTAAAATATTTTTTTGTCTTTCGAAGTAAGGAAATGATAATTTTTGAAAATAAAAAAAGCGGTATCAAAAAAGATACCGCCGGGAATTTTTAGCCAACGAAGTATGTGGCTGAATTATATAGAACTAACTGAACGGTTAATGAATTTTCATAGCCTTAAAACAGTACAATTGTAAAAACAATATTTATGCCAAAAGCTAAATGAAATTTTATGTTCAGCAACACAAATTGTAAAGGGGGTTATTTTCAGCTAATTTTAAGATGGATTAAAAGAGGAGATTGTTCTGGTAAGCAACGCAATTACATTTTTCACATTCTGGTTGAAAACTTTTAATACTTCTTCCCAGGTTACCGGTTCTTCGTCCGTTTTCCAACAATCGTAATCTGTACTTAATGCGATAGTTGCATAAGGAATTTCAAGTTCATTGGCAAGAATACATTCCGGAGCAACTGACATGTTTATTACTTCAGCACCCCACATTCTGAACATATTTGATTCTGCCCTGGTAGAAAACCTTGGGCCTTCGATGGAAATTGTGGTTCCTTTAGGATGATAAGTTAGTTGTAAATCTCCGGCAGAATCGATGAGGCGTTTTCGTAGATCCTTATTAAAAGGATCGGCCATTGGTGTATGTTTTAGTTCACCGTTCTCAAATGAATCAAAAAAGGTGATTTTCCGGTGGCGGGTGAAATCAATAAACTGATCCAGGATAACCAAATCGCCGCGTTTGATTTCTTCACGCAAACTTCCACAGGCCGAAGTAGCTATAATATGTGTGCAACCCAGTTCTCTGATAGCCCAGATATTTGCCCGATTATTTACAGAAGTCGGAGTAATGGAATGATCTCTTCCATGACGCGATAAGATAGCAACTTCAACACCGTTTATTGTGCCAGTTTTAAATGAAGATGATGGATCTCCGTATGGAGTGGCAATTTCTATTTCTTCAGGATTTTTTAGTATGGAAGGATCTTCGAGACCGGAACCTCCGATGATAGCTATTTTTGTCATATTATATTTTTTCAGGGAATAATGATTTTATACTTGTTTTATTTGCTTTGCAGATTCCGCGTTCAGTAATTAAACCTGTAACAAGCCTTGCCGGGGTAACGTCAAACCCGTAGTTGGCAACATTACTTTTGTCCGAAATAATTTTTACTGTTTTTATTCCTGCTGTGCTTACTCCTTCCATTTCAGAAACTTCTTCCCGATTGCGTTCTTCTATCGGAATTTCGGTCAACCCGTCTTTAATGTTCCAATCGATAGTTGAAGAAGGGAGTGCCACAAAAAACGGAATGTTGTTGTCTTTTGCTGCCAATGCTTTCAGGTAGGTTCCTATTTTGTTGGCTACGTCACCGGTAATGGTTGTACGGTCGCTGCCTACAATTACCATATCCACTTTTCCATGTTGCATCAAATGGCCACCGGTATTATCGGCAATGACGGTGTGCGGAACTTTTTCTTCAGAGAGCTCAAATGCGGTTAATCGTGCTCCCTGGTTTCTCGGACGGGTTTCATCAACCCAAACGTGAACAGGAATTCCTTCTTGATGTGCTTTGTAAATGGGAGCAGTTGCCGTACCCCAGTCGATACAAGCCAGCCATCCGGCATTGCAGTGGGTTAGAATATTTACTGTGTCACCTTTTTCTTCATAAATCTTTTGAATGATTTTCAGCCCGTATTCTCCAATTTTTTCGCTGAATTGAATTTCCTGTTCCTTAAGAGAATGTACCTTTTCCAACGTTTTTGCAATAATTTCAGGGGATTCTTTTTCTTCCAAAATGAATTGAAGTATTTCATCAATTGCAAAGGCAAGATTTACTGCAGTAGGCCGGGCCGATTTCAAATAATCAGCTTTTCCTTTAATGTCTTTCTCGAAGTCTTGGTGGCCGGTTTCAAACAGCGCAAGATACATTCCGTAAGCAGCTGTTACCCCAATAAGCGGTGCGCCCCGAACAACCATTTCGCGAATAGCAAAAAAAACATCGGAAATTGATTTTAGATCCATGGTTTCGAATATAAATGGCAACTTTCTTTGGTCGATTACCTGAACAATATGCCGGTCATTTTCTTTTAACCATATAGTATGATAATGTTTATTTTGAATTTTCATTCAATAATTTTTTAATTTTTATATTCGCAAAACCTTAAAAATATATTTATGAATCCCGACCTTACAAATATAAAAAACATCATCTTCGATTTAGGAAATGTGCTGTTGAATCTTGATTTTGATGCTTCGATTAAAGCCTTTCAGAAATTAGGGTTGAGTTCCGGTTTCTTAGATAGAAAACATGCTTATTCTGATCCGATTTTCAATGCGTATGAAGTTGGAAAGGTAACGAAAGAGGAATTTTTTAATCAGGTTCGTCGGGTTGTGAGTAACCCGTTTGCCACAGATCTGCAAATTGAAGAGGCATGGTATGCGATGATCAAAGATATTCCGGCCTATCGGGTAAAAGTAGTTCAGAAGCTGAAAAAGAATTTTAACGTTTATCTTTTTAGTAATACTAACGAAATTCATATCACACGTTTGCACAAAGATTTTAAATTACAACATGGAATCGATTTCCCTTCACTTTTTGTTAAGGATTTTTATTCTTATATCATTCAGGAGCGGAAACCCGATTTAAATTCGTTTAGAAAAGTAATTGACCAGTCAGGAGTAGTTCCCGCGGAAACTCTTTTTGTTGATGATTTGGAAGCTAATATTTTAAGCGCTCAAAAAATGGGATTGCAAACTCTCTGGTTAAGAAATGGGTTGGAAATGGCTGAGGTCTTTGGAGAGAAAGTTATTTCAGAATCCTGATTTTTTTTAATCTGATATCTTCAACAGGCCGCCAGTTGGTGTCGGTTTTTACCTGAACAATTTTGTCTACCACATCCATTCCGGAGATTACTTCTCCAAAAATGGTGTAACTGCCATCAAGATGCGGTGCACCGCCCACTGTTTTATATACTTTTCGTTGTTCTGCTGTGAATTTGTGGTCATTCTGTTCTTCTAATTCATCGAGTTCCGAGTCAAGATATTTTCGTCCCGAAACAATATAAAATTGTGATCCTTCTGAGCGGCGGCGCTGGTTTTCTTTATCTGGTTTTCGTGGAGAGCCTATCATTCCGCGTTTGTGGTAAAAGCCAGGGACAATATTTGCCGGCAGCGTATAGCCAGGGCCTCTGTATCCTACAGCATCACCTTTTTTTGCATTCCTGCTGTCGGCAGCGCCACTTTGTATCCCAAAATTGGCAATTACACGGTGAAAAAGAAGACTGTCGTAAAAATGTTCTTTTACAAGTTGTATAAAATTATCGCGGTAAACAGGTGTTTCGTTGAACAGCCGGATGGTAATGTCGCCCATATCGGTTTCCAGTACCAGCCCTTTTATTTTCATATTCTCTTCTGCAACCTCTTTATTTGAGTGTGAACGTAAAGATTCTAGAGTCGCAGGTTCATTCTTATTATTCAACAAATTTGTAATATAGGTTGACGGAATTACAAAACTTTGCATCTCAAAATTATCGACAGCGGCAAATGCTAATCCTATGGCTTTTTGGTTTGAAACAAAAATCGGAGTTCCGAAAATTGATTTTCGAATTCTGTTTGTTATGCGATAAACCCTGGCTCCTTTTAATGTTGTTTGGTTTAAAACTTTACCAGTGAAAAGTTGAAGTGTTTTTCCTGAGTTAGGTGAAATATAGAGTGTTTTTGATGATTTTTGCGCATCTCCGGGGAACAATTCAATCGGTTCCCTTTTTAAACTGTCAACTTTTAAAATAATTAAGTCGTTAATCCGGTCGACTGCAACATATTTTGGGGCAACATATTTTTTGTCTTCGTTAAAAGGAGTAACCCAAACTTTGTTGGCTTGGTTTGCCAGCGAATACTTCGTAACAATTAAATCTTCGGCAATAAAAAATCCCTGTCCCGATTCCAATATCCTGTTATCGTCATATGTGTCAATATGAACCACCGATGGCATCACTTTTAACCATGTTGCATCCTGATTATTTTCATTTTGAGCCTGTTTTTCAGGAGCATTTTTCTCGGGTGTTTTCTTTTCTTTTGAACCACAGGAAGAAAGCAATAGTAGAATAAAAAGAAAGGCAGCCGGATTTTTCATATTATTCGCTTAATTCTTTAACTGTAATTTTAACATCAGTAAGCGGGCGGTTGTTTTCGTCGGTTTTTAGAGATGAAATTTTATCTATAGTTTCAAATCCTGAAATACATTCTCCAAAAATGGTGTATTTTCCATCCAGGGCAGGGTAACCTCCAACGGTTGTATAAACTTTGCGCTGTTCGTCGGAAAATTTTAAAACATCAGGATCAACATTATATTCCATTTCAATGTTCTTTTTTAGATCCTCGGCAATCTCCCTGAATTCCTCTACTTTATTTTCCTCTTTTAACTTTTTTAGTTCTTCCCTTACTTCCCTCGTCATGTATCTTTGAACAACCCGGTTTCTAATAGGGCGGTTTACAGCCATTTCCATGGTATCTAATTCTCCTTCTGTGTGTATGCGTCCTTTAATAATAAAAAACTGCGAGATGTCTGATTGTTTATGGGGGTTTACTTCATCGGGCTGACGGGGAGCGCACAACACACCTTTTTTATGAAAATGGTTTTTAAGAATTTCATCATCTACCGTTTTGTCCGGGTCGCCGTAACCAATTCGTTTCCCGGGTGCTGCATTCCGGGAGCTTTTGGAGCCTCCCTGTATCAGGAAATCCTTGATAACGCGGTAAAAGAGTGTTCCATCATAATAACCTTCTTTAGTCAGCTCAATAAAAGCATCGCGGTGTTTTGGTGTATCGTCATATAACCGGAATTTCATGTTTCCCATGTTAGTGGAAATTTCCACAACTTTTGACTGACTATAACTTTGAAATGAAAAAATTAAAAATCCAAATATTATTAAAAATCGTACCATAATCTATTTAACCAACTCCACCTCCATTTTTACATCGGTTAAGGGCCTGTCGTATCTATCGGTTTCAACTGTTGTTATTTTGTCGAGCACTTCCAATCCTTCAACAACCTCGCCAAAAACTGTGTAATCACCATCAAGTGACGGATACCCTCCAATGGTTGTATAGGCTTCGCGTTGTTCATCTGTGAATTTAAATTTTTTCCCGGATGCTTCAAAAATACTATCGACTTCTTCCCTTATTTCTGCAATGCGAATATTAAAACCCTGTGGATCGTTATTTTTCCTAAAAGCCTGCAACTCTTCGTCTGCTGCTTCAAAATGTTGTTGTAGTAATTCGTTTTTATGCTTGTTTGAAATAGCTATCTCCAGTGTATCTAGTTTTCCGGCTGTGAATACTTCACCCTGAACGATATAAAATTGCGAACCACTCGATCGTTTTTCAGGGTTTGAGGGACCACCTCTGCGAGCAGCTGCTAATGCGCCTTTTTTATGGAAATGTTTTTCAGGTAAAATTTCTGCTTCAATGGTGTAACCAGGTGAACCATTACCCAAACGCGTGCCTGATTCAGCATTTTTTGAATCAGGATCGCCGCCCTGAATCATAAAATGAGGAATAATCCGGTGAAAAAGTAGCCCGTTGTAAAAACCTTCATTTACAAGTTTCAGAAAATTCTCCTTGTGTTTGGGTGTATCATCATATAATTTAATCTTAATGTTTCCAAATTCGGTTTTAATTAATATTAAATCATCCTTATTTTTCTTTTCATTTGCACACGCGAATAAAGAAACGAAAAGTATCGCAACCATATGTATGACAAATCTGTTCATTCTGTTATATTTTATTTAAATTGAACAAAAATTACAAAAATCGCTGTAAAGATAAAAAGATGAAGAAAATTCTTTCAATGCTCCTGGTTCTAATCTGTTTTATCTCCTGCTCAACAGAAAATGATTCCCCCAAAGAACCAGACAAGATTACGGTTTTAACTGTAAGTCCCCAGTCGTTTATTCCTGAGATTTCAGATGAAGTGAGAGAAAGTTCAGGTTTGCTTTTGTACCATAATTTGTTGTGGACCTTTAACGATAGCGGGGGCGAAAACAAACTTTTTGGATTAAGTTTCTCCGGCGAGGTTGAACGGGAAGTAACAGTTGAAAATGCAACAAATGTGGATTGGGAAGATATTGCCCAGGACGACCAGAATATTTATATAGGCGATTTTGGCAACAATAATGGAGTGAGAAAAGATTTGAAAATATACAAAATCAGGAAAAACGATGTCGATTCATTAGACAATGTTGTGGCAACTGAGATAGGGTTTTCTTATAAAGAGCAGACTGAGTTTAACCATTCACCATTGGATAATTCATTTGATTGTGAAGCCATTACTGATTTTGACGGAAAGCTAAATATTTTCACAAAAGATTGGATTAATGAGACCACTTCTGTTTATCAGATTCCAAAAACAGAAGGAGAATATTCCGTAAGTTTTACCGACACATTTAACGTTAACGGATTGGTTACCGGAGCCGATGTCAGCGGGGATGAAAAAACGCTTGCCATGGTTGGTTACAAAAACTATAAGCCAATTGTTTGGGTATTTTCAGGAATTAACAAAAGCAGCTTTTTTGGAGGAAAAGAAATATACATGGAACTGGATGATATTTTTTCTGCACAAACGGAAGGTATCTGTTTCAAAGGGAATGATTCATTACTTATTTCGTGTGAACGTACGGCCACGCATGTTCAACAGGTTTTTTTAATTGATTTGAAAAATATGGATAACTGATGGAAAGTATGGTTATAACGGATCATATCCGATTAGAATCCTTAAAATTTTCAATGGCGGAAGAAATTTTTTTAGCTATTGATAAAGACCGCGATTATTTAAAACAATGGCTGCCTTTTGTCGATCTTACAATGGAAGTTTCAGATACAAAAAAATTTATCCAGGGAATAAACGGCCAGAAAGAAATCAGAAAAGATGAAATATACAGTATTTGGTTTGATCAAGAGTTTGCTGGCTTGATTGGGTTTAAAGATACCGACTGGGTAAATCGTAAGACTGAAATTGGTTACTGGTTGATTCAAAAAATGCAGGGAAAAGGAATTGTTACTTCATGTGTTCGTAAGCTGGTCGTATATTCTTTTCAGAAATTAAATCTAAATCGTATTCAGATAAAAGCTGCAGTTGGTAATTCTAAAAGTTCAGCCATCCCAAAAAGACTGGGTTTTCAGTTTGAAGGAATCGAAAGAGCCGGAGAGCGGCATAACAATAAATTTTTTGATTTGGAAGTTTATAGTTTATTGCGTTCTGATTAAAATGTAGACAACCGGGCTCCCTGATTTTTGTCACCCCCAATATTAACCAAATGTAAAAACCGGTTAAATTCTGTTAAAGTAGTCTGCAAATTGCTGATTATTTGTATATTTGACTTTTGAAGTCATTTGTTCGATTTTTTATTTTTATAGAGAAAGAAAACAATAGAAAGAAAACAAAATGGAAGACAAATCGATTAGAAGAAACCTCTACCGTGTTCTTCGGAAAACAGGTGTCCAAAAAAAGGATATCAAACTTAGTGCTTCCTACAGCGAAGATCTGAAGTTTGATACTATCGACTGGACAATTTTTACTTATTACCTGGAAGGAATTTTTAATATTTCGGTAAACGACCAGGAATTGGGAAATTTTGTGAATATTAAGGACACACTACATTATTTAGGTAGAACAGCTTAGTAAAAAGTTGATAATTTAATTATTAAAAAGATGGGGAGGGTAAATTTATTTACCCTCCTTTTTGTTGGCCGGTACTTAAGTTTGTAGTCAATTTTACTGCGTGAAACAACCTTTTGTGAATTTTATTAACTTGTTACGATATTTCAACACAATTTGAATCTATGACGTTTAAAGAATTTTTAAAGCTACAGATTTATAAACATGGTGAATTAAACATCACTGTCGATAGTGTTTTGCTCGTTTTAATGATTCTTATATTCACATTTGTCGGGTTAAAAATTATTCGGAATATTTTTAAAAAGTATATCAGCAGGAACGAGGTAGAACGTCGTTCGTTCTGGTCGGTTTATTTAATCCTCAGGTATGTTGTTTGGGTGGTAGTAATTGTTTTGCTCCTAGAAACATCGGGGGTGAAAATTTCTGTTTTACTCGCCAGTATTACTGCGCTTTTGGTTGGTGTTGGTTTTGGTATTCAGCAATTGTTTAGCGATTTGGCTTCAGGCTTGGTATTGCTTTTCGAAAGAAACCTGCAAATAAACGATGTGATCCAGTTGGAAGATGGCACCGTTGGAAAAGTAATTCACATTGGTCTGAGGACTTCAAAATTGAAAACCCGTTCGGATATTATTTTGGTTGTCCCGAATTCAAAATTTGTGAACGACAAAATTATCAACTGGAGCCAAATGGATTACAATACCCGGTTCTCGGTTGAAGTAGGCGTGGCATATGGTTCCGATACAAAATTGGTAACAAAACTTTTATTGTATTGTGCAACAAGGAATACAAATATTTCCGCAAATCCGAAACCATTTGTCCGGTTTAATAATTTTGGTGATTCTGCACTTGAGTTTCAGATTTTTTTCTGGGTTAGGGAAAGTTTCTGGGTTGAAAATATTAAAAGTGAACTTCGTTATGCAATCGACGATGAGTTTCGGAAAAACGGTGTTCAGATTCCATTTCCGCAACGCGATGTGCATATTAAGCAAAAATAAACTTTGGAATCAACATACTTTGTTCTAAAACTGTTGGAGAAATATAAAATTTACTTCAGGGATAAGAAAAACAAAAAATATGCGCCATTTTAAAAGATTTATTTTACCCGTTTTTTTACTCGTAATTTCCATATTTCTGAAATATTTTATCGTGAAATATGAATGGTTCGACAATGAATATGAAGATTTTGTTGAAACTACCGGTTCTGTTTTACTGATAATAAGTCTGTCGTGGATGCTTATTGCGTCGGTAAGAACATTCAAACGTATTTTTTTGGAACGCCTTAATATTGATGATGAGGATAATCTGCGTTCGCGAAAGTTCCAGACTCAGTTTAACATTATAGAGCGGATAATTGTTTTTCTGGTAATTATTATTTCTATCGGATTGATTCTGATGTTGTTCGATGAAGTAAAACGCATCGGGATAAGCTTATTTGCTTCGGCCGGGATAGCCGGAATTATTGTAGGTTTGGCTGCACAGCGCATTTTAGCGGCAGTAATCGCCGGACTACAAATTGCAATTACGCAACCCATTCGCATCGACGATGTGGTAATTATTGAAAATGAATGGGGACGCATCGAGGAAATTACGTTAACTTATGTTGTGGTTAAAATTTGGGACTTGCGGCGCCTGATTGTTCCTACAACCTACTTCTTTGACAAGCCTTTTCAAAACTGGACCCGCACTTCCGCGGAAATTCTTGGAACCGTTTTTATTTATACCGACTATCATGTGTCGTTTGGTGCATTGAGGAATGAGCTAACCCGCTTGTTGGAAAGTACACCTTTGTGGAACAAAAAAGTAAATGTGTTACAGGTAACCGATACAAAAGAATATGGCGTGGAAGTCCGCGCACTAATGAGCGCAAAAGATTCGCCAACCGCTTGGGATTTACGTGTTTTTATCAGGGAGAAATTAATTGAGTTTATTCAAAAAAATTACCCGGAAAGCTTACCACGTACAAGAGTAGTTGTTGAAGGTGACGGGGTAAATCCCCAAACGGCGAAAGAAATAATAAAAGATTCTCCTAAAGAATAAGGATATATTTTTCCAGTTCTATTAGGGAGGCTTTTATTTATATTTTACCTAAAATTAATTCAGTTTGATTCTATCTTTTACAGATAAATGAAGCACTATCGGTAATTCCCCAATTTGAATATCTCTTAGGACTTAGAAATGGTTTATAACAGTCCCGGATGTTATATTGTAAGATTTAAAATTTACTTCATAATGTTAATTTAACATATATTTTTCGAGGTATTTCTGCACTGCATTTCTGATAAAAAGTCCATTCACAGCCTGTTAAAGTCAAAGCGAAGAATTAAAGAACTTAAAAATTTTACTCTTAATCAAAACATATATATGCAAGTATGTATATTTATGTATATGTCGATAAATAAAATTATTTTTGCACCAAACAACGAAAACAAAAAGCAATAAATATGAGAAAAGGAGTTCAAATGTGTGTTTCACTTATTCTGTCAGCCGCACCACTTTTGAGTATGAGCCAGGGCCAGCCCATAAGTTTGGAGGAGGCGCTTCAAATGGCAGATAAAAACAACCTGCAAACACAAAGTGCAAGGGCACAGGAATCGGCAGCGCGGGGTTCTTACCGGATGACAAATGCTGTTTTCCTTCCGGGGATTTCACTGAGTAATACGGCAGTTTCTACCAATGATCCACTCTCCTCTTTTGGCTTTAAACTAAAGCAGGAAGTAGTTACACAGGCAGATTTTAATCCTGCCTTATTAAATGATCCGGGGAGTATGGAAAACTACAGTACCAAAATTGAAATGAAGCAACCGCTTCTCAATCTGGATGGGATTTATGCTCGCAAGGCAGCTAAAAACCAATACGAAGCCAGCAGCCTTCAAACCCGGCGGGTACGCGAAAATATTCGTTACGAAGTAAAAAAAGCATACTATTCGCTTGAACTGGCACGGTCGTCGGTTCATGTATTGGAACAATCGGTAAATGTTGCAAAAGATGCATTACGGCTTACAGAAGATAACGAACAACAGGGATTTGTAAAATATGCCGACGTACTGGAAGCCAAAGTACGTTTGGAGAACCGCCGGGATCAATTACGACAGGCTGAGAATCAGGTTCAAACAGCCAATGAATATTTGGCCCATTTACTTGGCCTCGATCTATCGGTTCAGTTGGAAACTACGGATTCGTTACTAAAGGAACCCGCCCTTGTTTTTTCTCAGCAAGTACAGGAAGACATAGAAAACCGGTCTGATATACAAGCTTTCCAAAAACAAATAAACGCTTCAGAAGAAATGCTGCGCTCGCAACGTATGAAATTTGTCCCCAGAGTAAATGCTTTTGGCAGTTATGAATTTAATGACAAAAAATTTCTCGGAACATCAGCCGGTAATTATATGGTAGGCGCCAGTTTAAGCTGGGATCTTTTTAACGGTTATAAAAACACAGCCAGCGTACAACACGCAAAAGCGCAACTCGATGAAGTGCGCTACAATTATCAGGATTATCTGTCTCAAAGCCAAATACAGTTAAACAGGACAAAACGAAACATAGAAATGAATTATCAATTGATTCAGTCCGGAAAATTATCTAAAGAACAGGCGGAAGAATCGCTACGAATCCGTACAAACCGGTTTGAGCAAGGACTGGAAAAAACAACAGACTTACTCATGTCAGAGGCGCTGGTATCACAAAAACGACTGGAATACATTCAGGCCATATACAATTACAAACAGTCCATTTTTCAACTGGAATTATTACTAGAAAAAAATATTAATCAATAAACAGCCATAAATACAATGAAAACAAATTTACTAAGAAAGAGCATTGCTCCTCTGATAATTATATCAGGATTTTTTATTTCTTCCTGTGGAAGCAAAACGGAAAAGAACAGTGAGCCGAAGGAAAAAATATCTGCCACAGTTGCCTATTCCGAATTAAAAAGTTATCCTGTTATACACAGTTTTTCCGGAAAACTTCAGGCCGATAAGCAATCGAATCTGAGCACCCGAATAATGGGGCAAGTAAGCAACATTTACGTAAAGCCCGGTCAAACGGTAAAGAAAGGAGATTTACTGTTGCAAATCCGCAACCAGGATATTCTGGCAAAAAAAGCCCAGGTAGAAGCAAACAAAACAGAGGCAACAACGGCTTTTGAAAGTGCACAAAAAGATTTAAACCGTTTTGAGGCGCTCTACAAAACAAAAAGTGCATCGGAAAAAGAGATGGACGATATACGCACACAATTTCAGGTTAGTAAAGCCCGGCTCGATGCAGTTCTTCAGATGGAAAAAGAAGTGGAAGAATCTCTTCGGTATTCCTCCATTCGGGCTCCTTACGGCGGAACGATTACCGGCAAATTTGTTCAGGAAGGTGATATGGCTTCCCCCGGCATGCCTTTGTTGAGTATTGAAAGCCCGGCACAATGGAAAGTGTATGCGCGCATACCTGAAGCCGATATTGCCAATTTCCAACTTAACGATTCTGTTAAAGTTGAAATTAAGGCAATCAATAAAACCTTTAACGGAATTATTGCTGAAATAAATCCATCGCTGGCCAACACCGGCAATCAGTTTGAAGTAAAAATAATACTGGATACAGAGAACAAAAACACGCAATCGCTTTATAGTGGTATGTATGCCGATGTTTATTACGAGCACGGAACAGAACCTCTGATATTAATTCCTGAAAATGCATTGGTACACCGGGGGCAGCTGACAGGATTGTATGCGCTCAGCCAAAACCAAACTGCTTTACTTCGCTGGGTAAAAACCGGAAAAACATACGGCGATTCAATCCAGATACTTTCCGGATTATCGGATGGAGAACAGTACATTCTTTCCGGTGAAGGAAAATTATATGATGGCGTTTCAATTCAAATCAATTAAGAAGTATTATGAAGACAGGATATGCAGGCGGATTAGCCCGGCTATTTATAAATTCAAAACTTACACCGCTGTTAATGGTCGCCTTTCTGGCCATTGGTATTTACAGCTCGTACCTTACACCACGCGAAGAAGAACCGCAAATTGATGTTCCCATTGCCGATATTTTTCTTCGCTACCCGGGAGCCAGTCCCAAAGAAGTAGAATCGCGCATTAGTCAGCCGCTGGAAAAGGTCGTTTCCAATATTCCGGGAGTAGAATATGTGTACTCTACATCCATGCCCGGACAGGCAATGCTTATTGTTCAATTTTATGTTGGCGAAGACATTGAACGCTCGCTGGTAAAAATGTACAACGAAATTGTAAAGCACATGGATCAAATGCCGCAGGGAATTAGTTTTCCTCTGGTAAAAACCAGGTCGATTGACGATGTGCCCGTACTTGGACTTACGTTTTGGAGCGAGAATTACGATGACTATCAACTAAAAAGAATAGCACAGGAAGCCAACAACGAAATTGAACAGATAACCGATGTTTCTGATACCAGAATAATTGGAGGCCGTTCACGCCAAATACGTGTTGTACTGGATAACGAACAAATGAGCGCTTACCATGTGGATGCGCTGAGTATTTCACAGAAAATACAAGTAGCCAATGCACAAATGAATGTAGGCGCCTTTAGCAAAAACGATAAAGAATACCTGGTTGAAGCAGGCGATTTCCTAAAAACATCAGACGATGTTGCCAACCTGGTAGTTGGAATTCATAACGGAAGTCCGGTGTATCTGAAACAGGTGGCTCAAATCATTGATGGCCCGGAAGAACCTGTTCAATATGTAAATTTTGGGTATGCAAAAAACAATGTCCGCAAAAGTGATTTCCAGGGAGAATACCCGGCCGTAACAATTTCTATTGCTAAACGCCGTGGCGCCGATGCCATGAAAGTATCGGAAGAAATCCTCAGTAAAATTAAAATACTGGAGAAAGATTTGATTCCGGCTGATGTGCATGTAGATGTAACGCGTAATTATGGGGAAACAGCATCGCACAAAGTATCGGAGTTGCTGATGCACCTGTTTGGCGCCATTGTTTCGGTTACCATTGTGGTTATGCTGGCCATGGGCTGGCGTGGTGGACTGGTGGTATTCCTTTCCGTGCCCATAACCTTTGCGCTTACCATGTTCAGCTACTATTTTCTGGATTACACGCTGAACCGTATCACGCTATTTGCACTGGTTTTTGTTACCGGTATTGTTGTCGACGACTCCATAATTATTGCCGAAAACATGCACCGCCACTTCAAAATGAAGAAGCTTCCTTTTATACAAGCGGCATTGCGTTCGATTGACGAAGTAGGAAACCCAACCATATTAGCTACGTTTACGGTTATTGCAGCGGTTTTACCTATGGTTTTTGTTTCCGGGTTAATGGGGCCTTATATGAGCCCAATGCCCATCGGAGCTTCCATCGCCATGATTTTCTCGCTGTTGGTGGCTCTTACTATCACACCTTATCTTGCCTACCGTTTATTGCGTTTTAACGAAAAAGAAAGCAAAACAAAAAAGGCATATCGTTTAGAAGATTCCATTATTTATAAAATGTACTCCAAAACGGTAAGGCCAATGATGGATTCCTCACTTAAGCGCTGGGGATTTATCGGCGGGGTAACGCTGTTACTGTTTGCTTCCATGTTTCTTATTTATTTCAAAATGGTGGCGGTAAAAATGCTTCCTTTTGACAACAAAAACGAGTTCCAGGTGGTAATTGATATGCCCGAAGGAACAACACTGGAACGCACAGCTGCTGTTACCAAAGAACTGGCAATTTTTATCGCCGGGCAGGATAATGTTACCAATTATCAAACCTATGTGGGAACAGCTTCTCCAATGAATTTTAACGGACTGGTTCGTCATTACGACATCAGGCAGGGTTCCAATGTTGCCGACATACAGGTAAACCTTACCGACAAAGGCGACCGGAAACTGCAAAGCCATGATATTGCCAAGGCCATGCGCCCGGGCTTACACGAACTGGCTAAAAAATACAATGCCAATGTAAAAGTAGTAGAAGTTCCACCGGGTCCACCCGTACTGTCAACACTGGTTGCTGAGATTTACGGGCCGGATTACGAAACCCAGATTGATGTTGCTCGCCAGGTAAAATCGCTGTTTTCCCAAACTGCCGATGTAGTGGACATCGACTGGCAGATGGAAGATGACCAACCCGAATACCAGTTTGATGTTCTGAAAGAAAAAGCAGCACTAATGGGAATTTCAAGCCAGCAAGTAACACAAACGTTGCAAATGGCGCTTGGCGGACAGGAAGTGGCACAGCTTTATAAAGAAAACGAACAGGAACAGGTGGGTATTTCTCTTCGACTGGATGAAAAAGAACGCTCCGGGTTAAACGACCTTAAGAACATTAACATATTAAGCCAAACCGGACAAATGGTTGCTCTGGGCGATGTGGTAGATATTCATGAGAAATTACAGGATAAAAGTATCTACCGGAAAAATCAGAAACGGGTGGTGTATGTACTGGCTGACATTGCAGGAGATTTGGAAAGCCCGGTGTACGGAATCCTCGATATGTCGGAGAAACTAAATACCATAAAATTACCTCATGGCTATACTTTAAATGAAGAATTTACCAAACAACCGTTTACCCAGGACAATTACAGCCTGAAATGGGATGGCGAATGGCAAATTACCTACGAAGTATTCCGCGATTTGGGAACTGCTTTTGCGGTGGTACTCATCATCATTTACATACTTATTATTGGCTGGTTTCAAAACTACAAAGTACCATTTGTAATGATGGTAGCCATTCCGCTTTCTCTCGTAGGAATTCTGGTGGGACACTGGCTAATGGGAGCCTTTTTCACTGCCACTTCAATGATTGGCTTAATTGCCCTGGCAGGTATCATGGTGCGAAATTCGATACTGCTTATCGATTTTATAAACCTGCGCCTCAAGGATGGGGTGCCACTTAAAGAGGCCGTTATTGAAGCCGGAGCCGTGCGAACAACTCCTATTTTGCTTACTGCCGGAACAGTAGTTATTGGCGCCGTGGTTATTCTTTTCGATCCTATTTTCCAGGGGCTGGCCATTTCGCTAATGGGCGGAACCATTGCCTCAACCGTTCTTACGCTGGTTATTATTCCGCTTATTTATTACATGACAGAGAAAAAGAAATATGAAAATAACACTGGTGAAAATCTAAACAAAAATGAATTATGATGAAGTTTGTAATTATTCAATGCGTAAAAGCTTATCATTCGGAACTGGAGCAAATTTTCAAATCAATTGAAGTAGATTCTTACAGCGAAATGGATGTGGAAGGCTTTATGCGTAAAAACCCGAAAGAAGGAGAATTCTCCAATTGGTTTGGCTCTGCTGCCAATCCGTATAACTACATGGTTTCTTTTACCTTTTTGGCAGCAGACAAGGCAGATAAACTGCTAAAACGGATAGAAAACTTTAATGAAAGTATTGAGGAAATGAGTCCGATGAACGCTTATATTATGAATGTTGAAAAATCGATCTAAACATTCAATGTGATAATCTAAGATGTGTATCCTAGGTTAAAAGCCCGGGAATTTACGGTGTATTTGCTAAAATCAGGTTTAAACCTGGTTTTAGTATGTACCCCTATAAAAGAAGGGTTTTAGACAATGTTCCAAGTTCTGACAGACAGTGATGTAAAACGATAAAAAGAAAAAAATGAAAGAAAGAATTATACGTGCAGTAGCCGGAACATTGGTATTAATAAGTGTATTACTGGCTATTTTTGTAAATATTTACTGGCTTGCACTGGCGGCATTTGTTGGGCTGAACCTGTTTCAATCATCCTTCACAAAATTTTGTCCGTTAGAATATTTTCTGGAAAAATTTGGGGTTGAGAAGGAAATGGAAGAAAAATAATACAGGAGTAAGTAAACACAGGGAATGGTTATCAAATTGAATATGTTTATCACCTTGATTTTTAATTACGGTATTTTTGAAAAACTAGGCTGAAGGATGTGGATATCCGGCATATAAATGATGGCAGCGGCCCTTACAGTTAAAAAAGTAATGAATTTCCGTCTGGTAGCGATGGAAAATTGTGTAGGATTATAAATGAAGCTCGTTTCCCGGATAATTATGGAGAGGCTTTTGTTCGTCCATCTGGCAGTTTGAACTGCTAAAAGAATAGCAAAAAACCTACTAACCAAAGAGTATGCTTTAACTTTTATTAATCCGATGTTTAACTCAAATTAACATAAACAAAAAAAATCGGCGGTTTTTATTCCTTACCTTTACTTCAATAACCGGAAATTCATGAAGGTATTTTTATCAATATTATTTTTTCTTGTGTTTGTTTGCCAAGGTAATGCGACCGGGAATTTTAGTAATAATGATGAAAGGAATTCGGTTTGGATATCGGGCGTAGGTATTAATGCTATTAATTTTGAGTCAGGGATTTGCGATGCACAGGATTTTAATGATTTTGGCGGACCTGATTTGTTTTTCGAAAATATCGAACCGGATATTCAACTTTCTGTATATATGGCAAAATCGGTTGTTGTTATTTTGCCAGTCACTTTTACTATTTCACTTCAATATTCGTTAATTGATCTTCCCCCACCTACGTTTTCATAATTCTTGCGGGAAATTTACAGGTTGTTTCCCGTTTTTCCTGGATTGGCTCAAATAATAGCAGCTAGTAAAATTTATTTTAATAATTAAAAATGAAAGAGATGAAAACGATGATAAATCATTTTGTTCCCGAACAAAAAACGAATTTAGCGAGAGTACATTTTGGTAATCATGAAATATCAAATGAAATAAAAGTTATTGATTTTCTGGAAGAAACAGATGAGGGGCAATTTGTAATTTCTTTATACTCTGAGTTGTTTTCAGAGAGTACCCTTAAAGTATTTATCCGCGAAAATAAGCTTGTGCTTTTTATTACTGAATATGTTGAAACAGCTCCTCGTGCAGCATTATATGTAAGCGACTGGCAAAGTTTTTATCCGCAGTCATATACCCGGATGAGAAATGTAAGTTTGATTTTGCCAGGGAGTAACTTTTTTCTGCTGAGGCATTTTCTGGTTCCCGAAAAATATTTGCTGAAGATTTTGCTGGGACAAGTTATAGATAATTGATTTAGCTTTCACTAAAAAGGGTAATCCAATTTTGGGTTCCCTTTTTTCATGCTGTTTTATGTTTAATCAAACATCATCAGAATATTTTCCCACATACTTTAGTTTCAAAAATAGAGGGGATGTTTGTGTATATTTTAACTGAAACATATATTATACATAATGTCTTAAGCCCGGGTGTTGTCATTTTTTTCTGATTCTTCGCGGTGTTCACAACATTTCGGTTTGTCGCTATAGAACTCCACTTTTCTTTTATAATTTTTTGTGTCGTATCCTGACTCTGAGATGGCCAGTTCTATTTTGTCTGCAGTGGTTTTTAATGGGTTAAATCGGACATCTATTAATCCGGTTCCAATATCACATTGTACATAATCTATACCTTCAATCTCAAGCAAATTTTTTTCAATATAACTGCCACAAGATTCGCAGATAAGTTTTACTTCAATTTGTTTAGACTGTTTTTGGGGTGCAGACCCTTGAGAGATGTCGTGTAACCCTTCTGAATTATTTTCCATTTGAGCTAACTTTTATGGTTCATATAAGAGAATTAAAATGAATTGGAAAGTTAAACAGGGCTGAATTCCAGCCCTGTTTTATTACAAAAACGAATTATCTTTCGTATTTGCAGCATTGCGGAAGTCTGTCATAAGCCTCATCTCCCGCTTTGTGGTTTGGCGTATCATTTCCTTTCTCAGCAATGGCTTTCTGAATGGCGTCGACATTGGTTTTGGAATCGTCAAAAACCACTTGTAGTTTTTTACTCTCCTTATCCCAGTCGGCTATAGATACACCGTAAACTAACAATGCAGACTTTTCAATGTGCATTTTACATTCATCGCAATCTCCACCTTTAACAATAAATGTTTCGATTTTATTTTCAGCAACAACTGTTAAAAAACCGAACATAATTAAGGATGTCAAACTCAGAATTTTTGTTTTCATCACAGTAAGCTTTTGAAATATTCAGTGTTTCTTAATTTATATAAACTTAAATATTTCGGTTACATTGTTCAAATTCAAAGAATACAGAGTTAGTTGTCCTGTAACGTGCTTTCGAAGTGGACCTTTATGTCACGGCGTAAAAAAGAGGTTTATCAAATTGAAATTTATTTCTCAAAAAGACAACCCTCTTTCCCTTTGTACCGGTTTCACTTAAGCTGTAAAACCATTCGTTAATTTTTTAAAGAAAAGTATTATTATTCTCTTTCGTACTGGCAGCATTCCGGTAGTGCTGTAACTGCTTCCTCCGGAGCTTTGTAATTTGGTGTATCATTACCACCTTGTGCAATTGCCATTTCTATACTGTCGAGTGTTGCCACTTCGTCGTCAAAAACCACAGTTAATTCTTTGGTTTCTACGTTCCACTCAGCTGAAGTAACTCCTTCTACCCCAGTTGCAGCTGATTCGATGTGGGTTTTACACTCTTCACAATCACCACCTTTTACTTCAAACTTCTCAGTTTTTTCTCCAGCAAAAACTGTTAAAACGCTTAGCATAAACAGAGCTACAAAACTTAAAACTTTTGTTTTCATCACTTTAAAATTTTAGATTAATAATTAATGTACTTAAATCGCTATATAAATTGTGTGTAATCATTTGCCTCTTTTTATTTAGGACTTATGCCTCTTCTATTTCAAAGCAAATGCCAATTGTTGATTTTTTTTTAATGTGTTGATTGTTTGTCTGTTGTATTTTTAAGCTTATAGGGGATCTCTATCGTTTTGAAAAACTTTTATCAAAACGATAAATGTATTTCATGTGAAGTGTA
Organism: uncultured Draconibacterium sp.; assembly: GCA_963677235.2. Taxonomy (GTDB): domain Bacteria; phylum Bacteroidota; class Bacteroidia; order Bacteroidales; family Prolixibacteraceae; genus Draconibacterium. The sequence continues at coordinate 1,477,661 of CAXXPP010000003.1, forward strand.
CATGTGTTTTATTGCAATTAAGTGTAGCTTGTAATTTTTTTTACGGAAAACACGACTCTTCCAAAATTCCTTAAGATGACTATTTATATGTAAGCAAAAAGGGATTGGTTCGGATTATTATTTTTTGTGAGAGTAGTTGAGTATTGGTGTGTTTTGTAATAAAAAAAGGCTGTTTCTAAAATTGAACAGCCTCTGTGTTGTTTTTTATTTAAATAATAAATGAAACTCTAAATACGAATTATTTTCAAATTAGATATCAATGCATGTGTCCTTCGTGCATATTTTTTGCATCTTTCTTTTCAGCGGTACGATCGTATTTGCAGCAGCTTGGAAGGTTGTTGTATGCTTCATCAGTCGCTTTGTGCATATCAGTATCGTGTCCTGCTTTGGCAACTGCCATGTGTACTTTGTGGATATCGGTTTTAGTATCATCGAAGGTTACTTCCAACATTTTGGTGTCTTTATTCCAGTTTGCTTTTGAAACACCATCAACAGCATTTACTGCTTTCTCTATGCGGTTTTCACACATCCCGCAATTTCCATACACTTTAATTTTTTCTGTTTTATTTCCGGCAAAAACAGACACCGCGCCCATCATAAACAGGGCAATTAAACTTAAAATCTTTGTTTTCATTTTTTCAATTTTTAATGTTTATAGAAATATTAACTCTCACAATTTTGTTGTTTGCAACATCCGTCGGTCATCGTTTCGGTTTTATGGCAGCATTTAGTCGCTTTATCATGCTGCATTGTTTCCTGGTTTTTGTCTCGTTGATAGTGACAGAATCCGGGAAGTTTAGCCTATTTTTTTTCACTTGTACTGATGAATAGCCGGGTATCATGTCCGGCTATAGCAACAGATGTCTGAATTTGTTCTGTACTGGTTTTTTGGGTTATCGTAGTTTACTCTTTATGAATCTTAGACTCTTTGTTTCTGGTACAAGAAACTACTAAGCTTAGCACTTTTTTCTTCATTTCATTTTTTTATTGGTTAATAATTGATTTGATGTTTCTCTCTCCTTATATTCCCAGAGGGGATCTTTTCCTCTCTTTTGGAATGGATGAGGGAGTCGTCTTCCTATTATTTCTTTCTCAATCGTAATGCATTGGTAATCACCGATACAGAACTGAAACTCATGGCTGTTGCTGCAATTAAAGGACTCAGCAGAACACCGAAAAACGGGAATAATATTCCTGCGGCAATTGGTACGCCCAGCGAGTTGTATACAAAGGCAAAAAACAGGTTTTGTTTGATGTTTTTCATCACTTTGTGGCTCAATTCGCGAGCCCTGACAATACCGTTCAGATCGCCTTTTACCAGCGTAATTTCTGCGCTTTGCATGGCAATGTCGGTACCGGTGCCCATGGCAATTCCGATGTTGGCCTGAGTGAGCGCCGGTGCATCATTAATGCCGTCGCCGGCCATGGCTACAATGTGACCCTGTTCCTGCATTTCTTTAACTTTTTTGTATTTATCGTCGGGCAGGCAGTCAGCCACAAATCCGTCAAGGTGCAATTCGTCAGCCACCGCTTTGGCAGTAAATTTATTGTCACCGGTGAGCATGTAAACTTTTATGCCCATTTTCTGCAGGAACCGAATGGCTTTAGCAGAGGTTGGTTTAATGGTATCTGCCACGCTAACCATACCTTCCACTATATTTCCTGAAATCAGGTACATTACCGTTTGCCCGTTGGATTGCCATTCCTGTGCTTCTTTTTGTGCTTCCCGGTTCATGTCGGCCCCAAAATCTTCGAGCAACCGATGGTTGCCCAACCCTATTTTTTGTTTTTGATAAATTGCCTGTACGCCTTTCCCCGTCACGGATTCAAAATTTTTGATTTTTTCGGGTTGAATATTTTTTGCTTTGGCTCCTTCCACAATGGCTTCGGCAATGGGGTGTTCGCTGTTGGTATCGATCGAAGCGGCTAATTTTAACACCTCATCATCGCTCATTCTACCAAACGATTTGTAATTTTTTAACGAAGGTTTTCCTTCAGTAATAGTACCCGTTTTGTCTATAATCAGCGTATCCACTTTATTCATTTCTTCAATGGCACGGGCATCTTTTACCAGTACACCCGATTGTGCCATCCGTCCCGAGCCTACCATAATCGACATGGGTGTGGCCAGTCCCAGTGCACAAGGACAGGCCACAATCAACACGGCAATGGCATTTACAAACGCATAAACATAAGCTGGCTCAGGTCCCCAAATGGCCCAGACGACAAAGGTGATAATAGCTATACTTACCACGATTTGTACAAAGTATTTGGCTACTACATCGGCCATTTTCTGAATGGGGGCGCGTGTTCGTCCGGCCTCATTCACCATTTCAATGATTTGTGCCAGTAAAGTATCAGAGCCCACTTTTTCGGCTTTCATTTCGAATACGGTTTTTCCGTTAATGGTTCCACCTGTTACTTTATCATTTGTTGATTTATCCGCCGGAATCGGCTCTCCGGTAATCATACTTTCATCAATCACCGCATTTCCTTCGGTAATTATTCCGTCAACCGGTACTTTCTCTCCTGGTTTTACTTTCAGAATATCTCCTTCTTTTACTTCTTCCAACGGAATTTCTATTTCTTCTCCATTACGTATTAGCCGGGCAACAGGCGGGACCAATCCAAGTAAAGCTTTTATGGCAGAGTTGGTTTTGCTATGCGCACGCAATTCGAGTACCTGTCCGAGCAGTACCAATGTTAAAATTACGGCAGCTGCCTCAAAATAGACGTGTACATTTCCCTGGGAGTCTTTAAACTGAGTCGGGAAAATTCCGGGGATCAACAGAGCCAGTATACTAAAAATATAAGCCGCTCCTACGCCAATAGAAATCAATGTCCACATATTTGGGCTGCGACGTCGGATAGAACTCCACCCACGTTTGAAAAAATCTCCACCTGCATAAAATACAACTGGTGAAGCAAGGGTAAATTCTATCCACCCCCATACTTTTTTTGACGCAACGTTTTCAAGGCGTAATCCAAAGACTTCGGACATGGCAATGATAAATACCGGTATACTTAATGCAACAGCCAGCCAGAATTTCTTGAGCATTTTTTTGTAGGCTTTTTTTTCCTCGCTGATCTCTTCTCCTTTTTCGGGAACCAAATCCATTCCACATTTAGGGCAACTTCCCGGGTGATCCTGTTTTACTTCAGGGTGCATCGGGCAGGTGTAGGTGGTTTTTCCACCGCCTGTTGCGCTTTCTTCTTTTATCAGGTGCATGCCACACACCGGGCAATCACCGGGTTTATCATACATTTTGTCGCCTTCGCAGCGCATGGGACAAAAATATTTCCCTTTACCATCTGAAGGATTTGTTTCTTTATGCTGGTGGTGTTCGTGGTGGTAGTGATGCCCGTTGCTTTTTTGATGTTGTTCCCCTACAGGAACCAAATGCATGTTACATACCGGACAATTGCCTGGTTCATCATATGTTTTCTCGCCCTCACATTTCATAGGGCAGTAATATTTTCCGTTTTTTTCTTTGTGATTATGTATGTGTTGATGGTTTTTCAAACTACTGCCAGCCAGGTTCTCTTCCGGATTTTTGACCTTCACTTCCTCGAGTGGGACGAGATGCATATTGCATACCGGACAGTCGCCGGGCTGGTTGTAGCTTTTATCCCCTTCACATTTCATCGGGCATCCATATTGTTTTACTGTATCCATATTGCAGTATTTTCTCTGTTTCCGGTTGAGTTATGAGAGAATATGTTTTTTTTCTTCAAACTCTTCTTTATTAATCTCACCCTGAGCATATCGTTCTTTCAAGATGTCAAGGGCTGATTTTTTTTCACCGGGTGTTGATGAGTTACGCCGGGGGCCAAAACTGCTGACAAGCGCCCACACCAAAACAATTGTAACAACTATTCCAAGTATCCAGGCCAGACCCATTCCCCAACCCATTCCGTGAATTCCATTCATTCCATATCCATACATCATGACATGCCTCCTTTTCTTCTTTAAATTATTATTTATACTACCGAGAGATGCATATTGCATACCGGGCAGTCGCCGGGTTTTTCGTACGTTTTTTCACCTTCGCATTTCATTGGGCACTGATAACGGGTTCCTGTTTGGAGGCTCCCGCTATGTACGTGATGATGCCGGTGTTCATTTGCATCTGAATGTGAAACATCCATATTACTTTTTTTCCTTTTCAATATTTCCTTTACATTTTTCATAATTCGTTGTTTAAAATTTCTACTGTAAAGGTAAATGCTATTGTTAATGAAAGCGTTATACTTTTTTTTAATAGATTTATATGATTTTAAGGAATTCAAACATCGTTAATTGATTTGCGCTTTTGTTTTCCCAGTTTTTTAAAATAAGAAGGTGTAAAACCGGTTACTTTTTTAAACTGCCCCGACAAATGGGCTACACTGCTGTATCCAAGTTCCCAGGCAATTTCGCTTAACGTTTTTTCATCGTAAACCAGCAACTCTTTTACCCGTTCAATTTTCAGGCTGATGAGATGTTTTTCGATGGTAGTGCCTTCTACCGATGAAAAGAGCGAACTTAGATAGGGATAATCAAGATTCATCTTGTTGTTCAGGTATTCCGAAAAATTCAACTTGTTTTCCCCTTCGCGTTGATATACATAGTTGATGGTTGCGGTTTTAATCTTTTCGATTAATCTTCTTTTTGAGTCGTTTATGATTTCGAAACCAACACTTTTAAGTTTTTCGTTTACCTGTTCCAGTTTGTCAGGAGCTAACTCTCCTGCAGTCTCCACCTTGCCCAACTGAATATTTTCCACCTTTATCTCAGCTTCGTTAAAAATTTGCGAGACCACCATAATGCAGCGCTTGCAAACCATATTTTTGATGTTGATATCCATCTTACTTTTTTTAAAATTATACGGCCATTATTCCCTGTTCGTCAGTGCGTACTTTGTATACTTCATCTGCCTGTGAAACGATTATCATTCCATCACCTCGGTAACCGGTACGGCCGTGCTTTCGAATGAGTTGTATCACTGGTTTCACATGCTTTTCGGCCACCAGGATTTCGAGCTTAATAACCTTGTAAGCATCGGCAAACGGATATTTGTTGCTGATGTGCTCTTTTTCGTGGTCAGAATATTGTCCGGTTCCATCGCACTCCACAAAGGTCATGCAACAGTAGCCCGCTTTTTTCAGCGCATTGTACACGTTCTCTGTCATCCGGTGCCGTATATATGCCTTTATTAATTTCATGATTTGAATCTTATAAAGTTAATGTTTTATAAACTGGAGACATTGAGGACCGAAGTTTCCTCCCCGTAATCAACTTCCTGCTTCGGCCTTCACTTTTCCCTCTTAATTATCTTTTTCGGAACAATTGGCCAGTTCCTGAATTTCACAAGCCGCACAACCACCTATTTTATTTAACTCGCCGTCTTCGGTGGCACAGGCGTGTTCTGTAAATGAAGCTTCTTTGTTAAACAGCAGCTTTACACCCAGTGCCAACATGGTGAAAGCGACCAGGATAACCGACAATAACAGAATTTTTAAAAACATAACATACTCCTTTCTTTTTTTGGAAGAAGCCCCCGAGATAAATTCTCAAGGAAACTTCTATCTTGCTTTCTTCCTCCAATAAACTTACCAAACTACTGATAATTAATGTTATATTATTTTAAAAATGATTTATAATATTTCTATCTCAGTGTGTCCTTATTTTCTCCGCAATTCAACATCATATCTCCGAAATAAGGATTTCTGATTTCTCCTGTTTCACTTATCCAGTAGGCACCTTGATTGTCATTGGCCATTGGGCAAAACTGGTAGTATGCTGTATTGTTTTGCAATCCAAACATTTTCAGACTGTTGTAGAAAGCATTATTGAATTGCGAAAATGCCAGCCGTTGCTCTTTAATATCGGGGGAAGCGATGATCTTTTTTACATTATTGTTTAATGTTTTCAATTGGTTCATCCAGTCCATGTGAGCGTCACCCTTAAGTAATTCCATATCAGTGGCATCAATGGCTTTCTTTACATTCTGAGCTTCTTCACTCACTTTCTGAGGCTCAGTGGCCACAAATGCATCTTTCATTTTAACATAGCTTTCATACACTTTTGTTAATTGAGCTTTAAATTCAGGATCTGTTTCTACAGGTTCTGTTGTTCTCTTTGTTTCCGGCATTGTTTCTCCTTCCATCTTCATTCCGGCATGATTATGCCCGGTTGAAACGGGACCACCTTCCGGACTCATCATACTAGGTTTTCCGGCAAGCTGTGCTGCGGCATCAATGCTGAATGTACCATTTACAGCAATCTCTTCACCTTTCTGCAATCCGTCTTCAATAGCATAACTCTCGCCTAGTGCAGGGCCAAGTTCTATTTCCCGCATTTTGAAATAGACACCTTGGTCGGTAGCAGTTTTCACATACACTACAGAACGTTTGCCTGTCCACATAACGGCTGTTTTGGGAACTGTAATTGCATTCGAGCGAGCTGGTAATTCTGCGTCAACAGTGGCTGAAACAAACATTTCGGGCTTTAACTTTAAGCCTTTGTTTGTTTTTACAATTCGGGCTTTTGCAACCCTTGTTTTGGGGTTAATTACAGGATCTATATAATCAATGGTTCCTTCGAAATCCTCTCCCGGGAGCGATTCCAAGGTGAAAGTAACTTTATCTCCTTTATTAATCCAGGGCATATCCGATTCGTAAACATCTAAAAGTATCCACATGCGCGAAAGATCGGCTATTTCGTAAATTGCTTCGCCCTTACTTATATAATCGCCGGTGTTTACCTTTTTTTTTGTTACATAACCGGAAACGTCGGCTGTAATTTCAAATGTTTCTGTAGGAGAACCAGACGATAAAATTTCGTTGATCTGATCTTCGCTTAATTTCCAGGTCTTCAGTTTTTCTTTTGCAGCTTCAAAAAGCTGTGGTTGCGTATCTCCCATTTTTTGAGCCTCCAGTAACTCTTCCTGAGCAGTAACCAGGTTGGGTGAATAGACCGAAGCAATTACCTGCCCCTTCCGAACGTAGTCGCCGGTGAAATTCACCATCAGCTGTTCTATACGGCCCGGAATGTGCGATGACTGGGAAAATACCAGCCGCTCATCTTCCTGAACTTTTCCGTTTAACCGAATTTGTTTAACCGGCTTTATATTGCCTACAACAGCGGTTTGAATATTAGCCAGTTGCATGGCTGTGGGTGACATGCTGATTGCTGCAGGGTCGATTTCTGTGTTTTGCTCGTCTTCCAGTGGAATTAAATCCATACCGCAAATGGGGCAGTCGCCGGGTTCGCTTTGCCGAATCTGCGGATGCATGGAACAGGTCCAGATAGTCTCGCCGGTAGCTTCTTCCACACTGTGTTCATGTTGATGTTCCTCCGTTGTTTTGTTCCCGGAACCACCAAAGATTAACCATCCCAGCAACAACCCAATTGCCAGTGTTGCCAGAACGATTAGTACTATTTTATTATTTGTTTTCATTGTTAAAATTTTTTGCTGTAATGTAATTTAACTTTGCCAAGGCTATTTGATACTGTGTTTCTGCTGTGGCTTTCATTTTTTCATATTTCAGTACCTGCTGTTGCATTCGCAGTACCTCCTCAAAGTCTTTTCCTGAGTTTCCGTATGCACTAAATAACAGGTTTAATGTCTGGTTGGTCTCCTGGATCTGCTCATCATATAGTCTTGCTAACTCTTGTTGTTGCTGAATTTGAAATGAGGTCATTTCATAATTTGAAGTAAGCGAATTGGTCATTTCTTCTTTTTGAAAAGAATAACTTTCCTGCATCAGTTGCGCTTCTTTTTCAGCTGCATTGTATTTTTTTCTGAAAATTGGGATGCTCACGGATACCATTGGCATTAAAATGTTTTTTCCATTGTCGGCTATATCCATGTCGGTCCGTTTTCCTACTATTGTATAGTCTAGGCCAACACCCACTTTGGGAAGCCCCTCTTTTTTTGCTACATTCTCACTGGCTTTGCTGGCTTTCCTTTTCAGATCAAGGGCATTCAGCATCGGATTGCCGGTTAGCAGTGAATCTTTTCTGAAACTCTCGGGTAGCGACTCTAATGACAGCGAATCCTGAATAATTACCAGTTCATTTTCATCCCTGTTGAGCAAATTGTTAAACGCAACCAACAATGGCTTTTCTTTTTTATTAAGAATGCTGAGATTGGTTTGTGCATCTTTTACCATGATATCTACTCTTAAAACATCTGTCATTGGCGACGTCCCGTTTTTGAACTTGGATGTTGCTATGTTTTTATAGGATTGAAGCAGGTTAATATTTTTCTGCTCAATCTCTTTTAACCGGTTTAATTCAACCAATGGGTAATAAGATGCAGATACATCAAAATATAGTTTGTTGCGTGCATCTAAAAATGATTGGTATTTTGCTTCTGCCATCAGCGATGCCGCATCGGCTTTTGCTTCCAGGGTTCCAAACCATGGAAACATCTGGCTGAGTGAAAATTTTGCCCGTTGCGGCCCTACTCGTGTTTCCACCGGAGAAATAAAATAGCCCAATGAAAACGTTGGATCAGGCAGAGAACGCATCTGCGGGACTTTTTGCAAAGCGGCCTCAAAATCTTTGTATTTGGCCTGCAAGCCCGGATTGTTTTCAGCCGCCACATGGAAATAGTTTTCCAGTGTTTGTGTCCCTGCTGTGAATGGCGCTACCAATAAGAATATAGTAACAATGATTTGGAGTAAGCTATTTCTAATTTGTTTGAACACAATGAAACTGCGTTCACCGAGGCCGTCAGACTGAGCGAAATTGAAGTCTGAATGCCGGTTTTCTGTACAATGCTTCCGCCAATAGGGGAATATTTGCATATATTTTCGCATGGTTACTGTTTTTTTATTTTTCTTTCTTCCCTGAAACTATAGAGCACCGGGACTACAAAAATGCTAATCAACGCTACAGCCATTCCTCCAAACGACGGAATTGCCATCGGAATCATAATATCCGATCCTCGGCCAGTGGATGTAAGTACGGGCAATAGTGCAATCATAGTAGTGCCCACGGTCATTAGTGCCGGACGAATTCTCCTTAACCCTGCTTCAACAACAGCTGCCCTCACTTCTTTAAGTGTTGTAGGGCGGTTTCTGTCGAAACTTTGATCGAGATAAGTTGCGATCAGCACTCCGTCGTCGGTGGCAACTCCAAAGAGGGCAATAAATCCGACCCACACCGCCACACTGAGGTTAATCGTATGCATCTGAAAGAGATCCCTGACATTGGTCCCGAATACCGAAAAGTCCATAAACCAACCTTGTCCGTAAAGCCAAATCATGAGGAATCCACCGCTGAAAGCCATCGCAATTCCGGAAAAAACCATCAGTGAGGTAGAGACTGATTTGAACTGGAAATAAAGGATTAGGAATACAACGATTAAAACTATAGGAACGATAATTGACAATCTTTTTTCTGCACGAACCTGGTTTTCGTAATTCCCTGAGAATTTATAGCTGATACCCGCGGGAACAACTAACTCTCCTGAGTTTACCTTTTCCCGGATAACCTTTTGTGCATCATTTACTACTGTAACTTCAGAAAACCCTTCTCGTTTGTCGAACAGAACATAACCAACAAGGAATGTTTCTTCACTTTTTATGGCTTGTGGCCCGCGTTTGTATTCAAAACTGACCACCTGTTTTAACGGAATTTGTGCTCCGGTGGGTGTCTGAATTAGAATTTTCCCCAAAGATTCAGGGTCATCCCGTAGTTCACGCGGATAACGTATTCTCACCGGAAAACGCTCGCGACCTTCAACTGTCGATGTAATTTTCATTCCCCCAATTGCGGTTTCTATGGTTTGTTGTACATCTTCAATATTTAGCCCGTAGCGGGAAATCTTGTCACGGTCGATATTTAGGTGCAAATAAGGTTTTCCAACAATTCGATCGGCAAAAACAGCTTCAGCTTTTACCGAAGGCACTTCTTTGAGTATATCTTCCAGCTTTATCCAAAATTCTCGATGGTGTTGAGATCCGGGCCGTAAACTTTTATTCCCATTGGGGCACGCATTCCGGTTTGTAACATCACCAGCCGGGTTTCTATCGGTTGAAGTTTCGGCGCAGAAGTCACACCCGGAATTTTTGTTGCATTTACAATTTCGGTCCAGATATCATCAGGGGATTTAATCTGTGGGCGCCAATTCCTGAAATACTCTCCGTGTTCATCGGGGATTAGATCTTTTGCCGAAACATCCTTCTGTAAAGCTTCTTTGTTTGAAAGTGTGTCGCCGCCGGCCAGTATAAAGCGATCCTGTTTATCTACCTTAAACCGGACACGGTGCCCTTTTTCGTTCAGCATATATTCCGGTTTGTAGTTGATGATATTTTCATACATTGAAACCGGCGCCGGATCGAGAGCAGACTCAACACGTCCCATTTTCCCAACCGTTAATTCAACCTCCGGGATATTGGTTAACAGCATGTCAAGCTGGCCAACTATTTTCCGGTTAAACTCAACTCCTGAATGCGGCATTGAAGTAGGCATCAACAGGAAACTTCCTTCGTCCAGCGATGGCATAAATTCTTTGCCAATTCCGGGGAAAGAGTGTGTTAAGCCCGACCAGACTTTGGTGGTTCGGATATTCCACCCCAGTTTGTCAAGACTTTTGGGTACGAATCCGAAAAGATTATTAAATCCCATCCATGACGTAATTCCCACGAGGATGAGAAATGAAGGGGCGATTAAAAATGCAATTTTATGATCCAGACACCAGGTTAAGATATGTTTGTAAAAATGTTCAAGCAAAAGAAAAGCACCCAGAATAATTCCTACAAGCAGACCTACAAAAATGAAGTTGGTAACCACACTGCGTGAAGCGCCCAGCGGCAACCAGTATTTTGCCAGCAGCCACGTTACTGCAATTACTGATATAATTAAACTGGCATGTTTTAGAACCTGTAACCCGAATCTTTTCAGGCGTGCATTTTTGTCTGGTTCTTCTCTATTGGTAGCAGTATTTGTTTTTTCAGAATATATCTGATTTAGTAATCCTGAAATTCCAAAGGCAAGCAGAATAGTACCCGCCCAAACATAACCTGTAAAGATGGCTATTATACCTATTGGTATTATAGCAAGGTTTAGCCAGCGAACGATATTTCTCTTTTTGATTTTTGTCCCGAAAGCCCAGTGTGCAAAGGTGGGTAAAAACAGCAATGATACAATAAGCGCGGAAGCAAGTGCAAATGTTTTGGTAAAAGCCAGCGGGCCAAAAAGTTTTCCTTCGGCAGCCTGCATGGTAAATACGGGTATAAAGCTAACTATGGTTGTGGAAACAGCCGTTAAAATTGCCGAGCTTACTTCTGCAGCACCATTATATACCGTGGTAATGAGTTTTTGTTCCGGTGGCGCTTCATCAATATGCTTAATAATGTTCTCGGAGAGTATAATTCCCAAATCAACCATCGTACCGATCGCAATTGCAATACCCGATAGTGCTACAATATTGGCATCCACGCCAAAATAACGCATGGCTATAAATACCATTAGTACGGCAATAGGCAGCAAACTGGAAATCAGAAATGAAGCTCTAAGGTTTAGGACCATTACAATAACAACCAAAATAGCGATGAGTATTTCAAGTGAAAGCGCTTCTTCCAGCGTTCCCAGTGTTTCATGAATGAGTTCCGAACGATCATAAAACGGAACAATCGTGAGCTGACTTTCCACACCGTTATCCAATGTTTTCTTTGGAAGTCCGGGGGCGATTTCTGCAATTTTACTTTTTACATTATTGATAACTTCCAAAGGATTGGCTCCGTAACGGGCAACCACTACACCGCCAACTACTTCGGCTCCGTCTTTATCAAGTGCTCCACGACGTGTTGCAGGTCCGAGACTTACGACTCCAATATCTTTTACCCGAATCGGAACGTTATCCTGTACAGCAACAACCGCTTTTTCTATGTCTCCAACATTTTTAATATAGCCCAGTCCGCGAACCAGGTATTCTGCCTGATTTATTTCTATCGTTTTGGCGCCCACATCTCGGTTCGATTTCTGAACAGCCTGCATTACTTTATGCAGTGGAATATTATATGCTTTTAATGCATCGGGATTTACATCCACCTGGTACTCCTGGACAAAACCACCAATGGAGGCAACTTCCGAAACTCCTTGGGCAGCATTGAGCGCATATTTAACAAAGAAATCCTGTACGGTGCGAATTTCATGCAAATCCCAGCCACCTGTCGGATTTCCATCTTTATCGCGCCCCTCAATAGTATACCAATACACCTGCCCTAACGCAGTTGCATCAGGTCCAAGAGCAGGTTGAACCCCTTCCGGCAGTAACCCGGATGGCAGTGAGTTCAACTTTTCCAGAATGCGCGAACGCGACCAGTAGAATTCAATATCCTCATCAAAAATGATGTAGATACTTGAAAAGCCAAAAATTGATGAGCTTCGAATAGACTTTACACCGGGAATCCCCAGTAAGTAAGTCGTTAAGGGGTAAGATATCTGATCTTCGATATCTTGAGGCGAACGCCCGGGCCATTGTGTAAAAACAATCTGCTGGTTTTCTCCAATATCGGGAATTGCATCTACCGGAACCGGATCCTTAGGTAGAATTCCTGTGTCCCATCCAAATGGAGAAGTAATAATTCCCCAACTCACCAAGAGGATGAGCACCAGTATTGTAACCAGTTTATTTTCAAGAAAAAAACGTATGATTTTATTTAGCATGTTCAATTCATTTATGAATTATTATTGATAAGTAATTGCCGGTAATTCAATGCTTTTACCGATCTGTATCTTCCTGAAGGAAGATTTATTTATCATAATAATTTCATAAACGATATACCTGCCTTATGGATAAGGCCTCTTGAACAGAAAGTGGAGGGGGTGAAAAAGTGACGTTTGAATTTTGTAAATCAGTTTCCGGCAATGTAAAATCAATATTTGACAACAGATCCTGACCTAAAATGGTGACTTCTGCTAGTAATGGGCTAGTTAATACCACTGGTACCGAGAAATCTTCTTTTACCTGAAAATGCAGACTGTTGGTGTGACAACACCCCATTTCGCCACAACAATTATCAGTTTTTTCATATAAGGAAACGGAAACCAGATTATCTCCGCAGTAATGTTTAGAAACAGTCATTCCCATTGTTGAAATTAATAACAGGAGAGATAAAATAATATGGCTGAATTGTTTAAACATTACATTTTATATCTGACAAAAAAAAGCAATTTTTTTTAAAAAGGTTCTTTTTAACCGGATAAATTTTATTTGTGCTAACTTTTTAAGAGTTTTTCCGCTTTGTAACCGGCGGCATTGAATTTTGTTATAACATCTTTAATATTAGCTCCTTCTGAAGAAATGGTGACCAGCTTGTCCGGATGGTTCAAATCGATAGAATAATCCATAATTCCGGTTTCATTTTTCAAAATTGGTTCTACCTTCATAGCGCAGTGTTTGCAACTTAAATCGGTTTTTAATATAATTTTTTCCATGTGTTCAAATTTATTAACTGCAAATATAGATGTGTGCCATGAATGTTTTGTTATATAATTTTTGAAAAGAATTGTAAGATTTTAGTTAAACGGAATTTTATTTCCCAATCTGGTCGAGCGATTTACGTTCTTTATCTTTCAGTTTTTTGTATTGTCCGGGCGTGATTCCGGTTTCTTTTTTGAATTGGGAAGAAAGATGTGCAGCGCTACTGTAGCCTACTTTGTATGCGATTTCACTTGTTGAGAATTCGTTGTAAGAAAGCAGTTCTTTTACCTTTTCGATTTTTTGCAGAATGGTAAATTTTTCAATTGTGATTCCTTCAGAAGAGGAAAACAGATTGGAAACAGACGAATAATCAGCACCGATTAAGCGGGCGAGATGACTGGAAAGGTTTTCATTCAAAATCTCGGTTTCACTGTAATGGACCAGTTTAATAATTTCCGATTTCACCTGGTCAATTATCCTGCTTTTTCTGTCGGTAAGAAGTTCAAAACCTCGTGCTTTTAGTGCGGCAGAAAGCTCATTTATTTCTGCAGAAGAAGGTTCTTCATTGATTTCTGCTTCACCCAGTTTTATTGCCAGCGTTTTAAAGCCTCTTTCAGAAAGGACTTGCTCTACGGATTCAATACAACGCGGGCAAACCATATTTTTTATGTGCAAAACCGTTGACATCGCTTATTCGTTTTCAGATGAAAAATAACAAACTGTAAAAAAATAAACAAATTAAACCGGATTTTGATTTAAAAACAAAAGAGTCAATGTAATTAGAGATATTGACTCTTTTATTGAGGACATTATTATAAATTTTTACCTGTTGTTGGTCTGGCTGTCGCAGTGAACGGAGTCGAATTGAGGGCTAACGAGTTAAGAATTAAATTTGTCACGCATATTCTTTTATCAATATCTTGCCATCATTGCAGAAATGCCTCCTCCGTTAATTACATTGGCGAAACCGCGGTTTCTTAGAATTTGCTGTGCATAAGCGGAACGTGCCCCGGTAGCACAATACACAATAATTTCCCGATTGAGATCATCTCCCAGTTCAGCGTTTCCGGCCATTAAATCATCAAGCGGAATATTTATTGCATCGGGGAAAGCACCACTCATAAATTCACCGGGTGTGCGAACATCGATTACTAATTCTTTTAATTCCTCTGTGCTTACATTATTATTGGTTTCTGTTTCTTTCAAAACTTTTTCATCAACATTTTTTTTATTAACAGGCAACATCTTCATATTGAGATGCCTGAATCCAGCTGCCAGGGCATGATGTTGTAAAGAAATGTTCCCACCCGAAATATTTCTTACTTCTTTGCATCCTGCACCCACAAGAATTCGTAATGCCTGGTGTCCTTTTTTTCCGGTTTCATCATACACCAGAATCGGAATGTCTTTTGGAATTCTTTCGAGGTTTGCCTGTAAATTCTCTAATGGCAAATGATATGCTCCGTTCATATTACTTTTTTGATGGGCAAAAATATCGCGAACATCCAAAATAATTACCTGTTTTTTGGTTTCCAGATAATCATCCAGTTCTGAAACCATCAGGCTCGGACTGTAACCTGATATTTTGTTCTCAGCCGCATAGGCTGCCATATTCATCGCATCGTTTGCAGTACCAACAGGAGGCGAATAAGCAAAGTCGATATCAGCAATTTCCTCTACAGTAAGTTTTGCCGCGCAAGCTGTAGCAATAACATCCAATCGTTTGTCGGCACCTTTATATCCTGCTGTCTGTCCACCCAAAACTACGCCTGTATTTTTATCAAAAACCAACATTACACTTACTGTTTCAGCTCCCGGGTAGTACGAAGTGTGGTGTTCTTTGTGAACAACAATAGCGTCGGCATTAATTCCGGCAACACGGGCTTGTTTCAATGAAAGCCCTGTAATTCCGGCGACAGCATCAAAAACACGAACCACTGATGTTCCGATAGCCCCTTTATAGGTGTGTCGGCCTCCCAGTGCATTCTCGGCAGCAATCCTACCCTGTCGGTTTGCAGGTCCAGCTAGTGGGATACGAACTTTTTTGCCATTAACACGGTGTTCAATTTCAACCATATCGCCGGCGGCAAAAATATTTGGGTCAGATGTCTGTAATTTATCGTTTACCAGCAAACCGCCCGCTTCACCAATTTCCAAACCCGCATCTTTGGCCAGTTGCAGTGTTGGGCGGACGCCAATAGAAAGCAGCACCATGTCGGCGTTTAATTTTTTACCATTGTCCAGTTCAACCGAGTCAGGATTTATTTTTGTTACGGCTGTTTCAGTGTGAATTCCAACGTCAAAAGCATGTAACTCGCGGGTAATAAATCCTGCTGTTTCGGCCTCCATGAGTGCCATTACATGTTGCATTTTTTCAATTACATGTACTTTTAAGCCTCGTTTTACCATTGCTTCTACCATTTCGAGGCCAATAAATCCGCCTCCAACAACTACGGCTGTTTTAGGTTCTTTCGTTTTTAGGTGGTTGTCAATTTTGTCCATATCTTCCAGAGTCCATAAGCTAAAAACATGGCTTGAATCTGCTCCCGGAATTTCAGGTTGAACCGGCTTTCCTCCCTGGGCTAAAATGAGTTTTGTATATTGAAAAATATTTTTTGAGCCATCGCGACTATCGGTAGTTTGAACTTGTTTTTTATCTCTATCGATAGAATTAACAAGAGTATGTGTATGGACTTCAACCTGGTATTGCTCGTTAAAACTTTCAGGGCTTTGTAAAATCAGTTTCGACCGGCTATCAATATCTCCCGCAATGTAATAAGGCAAGCCACAATTTGCGAACGAAATGTCTGGTCCCGCTTCAAGCATAATAATTTGTGCACTGGAAGATAAACGACGTGCTTTGGCTGCCGCGGTTGCGCCAGCTGCCACTCCTCCTATAATTAAAATTTTTTCCATGTTAACTGATTTGTCGATTTTTAATTTTTCAAAATGCAAATATATAGATATCTATATTTATCAATGCGAAAATAGAAAGTTTTTAAACTGGGGGTGATGGAATGGACCATGTTAACTTATGGTTTAATAAAGAATTAAAATTGGCATTGATTCAGCTCTGAATTCATAAATTTCCCTTGAAGATTGCTATAGGTCCATTGGCCCGGGTTGTGAAGATCCTCAATGCTCCCTTTGCCATTGGCTGATTTCAGTTTTTTTGTGGTGTAATTTCCTGAAAATTAATCGAATTAATAAACTTTTTTCGTAAATTATTTTCAGAATGTAGCAAGTATCTTATTTCTCTCGTGTCATATATAATTGAGATTGCAGAATGCAAGTTGTTTTTTTACAGAAAAAAAGCTGAAAAATTATAGTATACGCTCGCTGAACAATAATTTAAACATTGAGTTGATAACCCGGATAGCAAGTATATCTATTAATATAAAACCAAAAATATTCATGTATAAGCAAAAGCTTCTTTTTATCAGTTTTTTGTTTCTTGTATTGCAGGGATTTGGACAGGACAGCCTTCTTACAATTCAGGAAACAGTCGAGTCTGCTTACATTCGTAATGCCGAATTGCAGCAGTTATACGCACAATTAAAACAAAAAGAAAATGTATGGCGCACTGAGACCGGTATTTCTGCACCTGAGATTAGCTATTTTAAAGAGGGGATTGCGTCTGGTCCCGGTGATGTTTTTGATGAGCAGCGCATTACTGTTTCGCAGGAAATTGATTTTCCGTTGACTACTTCGTATCGTTTAAAAGCGTTGGCGGAAGAAGTAAAAGCATTGCAACTCCAGATAAAATCCAGAGAAAATGAGATTAAGGCTGAAGTTAAAAGCTATTATGTTGAAGTTTTATATGCACTTTATCTTCAGCAAACTATGCAAAATCAGTTAAAACTTGCCCAGGAATTATACAATGCTGTTTATACCAAATTTGAAACCGGAATGGGAAACGGGATTGATTTGGCGAATGCTGAACTCAGGCTGGAAGAAGCAAAAAATGACCTCGATCAAACGGAATGGACACTCCACAAAGCCAGGTACGGGCTGTTTTTTGCTATGGGGCTTCCTGTTGAAGATCAAAAATACTCCATTCAATTCTCTGACACGTTGCAGGCTGTGGATATCGAGATTTCCCAAATAATGACTTTGGCAGTTCAGGAACAACAACCTGATTTTTTGGCCGCGGAACATCAACTGCAGGCAACTGACTTTTTTATTAAAGAGGCAAAAAGTAACATTCTTCCCGATCTCAGGCTGAATTTGTACAAACAAGATTACGGTACCGGGTATAAATTTAATGGTTTTGAAGTCGGTCTCCGAATTCCAATTTGGTATCCGCTTGACCAGAAGGGAAAAATAAACACAGCAATGGCTCGACAGGATGAAATTCGCTGGAAGCAACAGGAAATAAGGTTAAGTACAAAAAAGCAGATTGAATATGCGTGGCATAATTATTCTGTAAGCCGTTCAATAATAAATAGGTATAATCAAACCATGAAAGAAAAAGCTTCTCATTTGCAGAGCCTTACATTAAAAGCTTACCAATTGGGAGAGGTGGATTTGTTGAACCTGATAAATGCACAGCAAACCTATTTGGGAAGTGAGCAACGTTATTTAACTGCATTGCGCGATTACTACCTTCAACTGGTTGCTCTGGAAAAATACCTTGGTAAAGATTTGGTTTATTAGTCAGAAGAAAATCAAAAATAAAATGAAAAAAAGTTGTATAATATTAATTGTAATCGGAATTACAATGCTTTTGTCTTCCTGTGGAACAGAAGAAAAACAGGCGAGCAATAGTGAATCACAGAAAATTGAGCTACCTCCATCGTTAAAAATAAATGATGAGAGTAATACCCTCATTCAGTTATCGGATAAAGAACAAGCTGAACTAACGATTAAAACCATTGAGGTGACCCGGAGCTTTATTAATTATTCGGTTTTGGCACCTGGAGTGGTATTTCAAGCTCCAAATCATGCCAGTATAATCAGTACTCCAATAAACGGGCAGATTCACGAATTGTATAAATATGAGGGAGACTGGGTCCGGAAAGGAGAAGTATTATTTGAAATTCAAAGCCTGGAATTTGGCAACCTGGTTTCTGAATATTTACAGGCACATGCCGAAGAGCATTTTCAAACCAACCGGTTAACCCGGTTAAAACAATTGGTGGAAGAAACTATAACTTCAGCGAATGAACTTGAAAGGGCTACTTCGGAATACGACAGGGCTTTGGCATCGTCAAGGGCAGCAAATTCAAAATTAAAAGCAGTAGGGGTTTCCGACGATGAAATAAAATCATTTACAGAAGCTGGGAGTATTGACCCGGTCTTAAAAATTTATTCGCCAATTGACGGAGTAATTGAAAAAAACTTTGTTGAACTGGGACAATCGGTTAATGCTCTGGAAAATTTGTCGCGGGTGTTGGATACCCGTGAAGTTTTGATTCGGGCTTATTTATCTCCTGATGATGCCCGGTTGATAACTGTAGGTGATTCGGTTTTGGTTTCAAAAAGGGAAACTCAGGAAAATCTTTTGGCTGCTACCATAACTTCAATTAATCCGGGGCTGGATGAAAACAGCCGTTCGGTTATTGCCAATATTATTGTTCCTACGTCTGGCGGCTGGCCAAAGCCGGGAGAGAATGTTCGTTTGTCTGTTGTTACCTCTTCTCAAAAGGAAATTATTGCCATACCGGTTGAGGCACTTACATACGATGGGAATCAGGCTGTAGTATTTGTAAAAAAGGGGAATGGAATTTATGAAAAACGGGCTATTGAAGTTTCAGAAATCAGGGATCAGTTTGTATTTGTGAACAGTGGGATTGAAAACGGACAGGAGGTAGCTGTATCCAATGTATTTAGCTTAAAAGCGCTTTCCAGATTCGATATTATTTCTGAAGAATAATCAAGTAAAGAATACAAAATGCTTAAAGAAATTATAAACTTTAGTGTCAGGCAAAAATTTGTAGCACTTGCATTGGTTGTTCTCATGGCTGTTGCAGGTTATTTCTCTCTTGTTCAATTGCCAATTAATTCATTACCTGATGTTACTCCGGTTCAGGTTTTGGTTATTACCAAAGCGGGGCGATATTCGCCTTATGATGTTGAAAAGCTGGTGAGTTATCCCATTGAAACTGCTATGAACGGACTTCCCGACGTGGCTGAAGTTCGCTCGATTTCTCAATTCGGGCTTTCTGCCGTAACGGTTGAATTTGAAGAAAAAACGGATATTTATTTTGCCCGACAAATGGTAAGTCAGCGTCTGCAATCTATTTCCGATGAACTTCCGCCTGATGTTTCCAGCCCTCAGTTAGGTCCTATAACAACTGCGCTTGGCGAAATTTACCAATATGTTGTTCGGGGTGAAAATTATTCGTTAACAGAGTTGCGTGAAATTCAGGACTGGTTGATCGCTCCTCAACTGAAAGTGGTAAAAGGGGTTACTGAAATTAATTCTTTTGGAGGGTTTGTAAAACAGTATGATGTAATTGTTCAACCAGGTCGTTTGCGTATTTTCGGAATCGGTATTTCGGCAGTGCTCGATGCAATTGCCAATAACAACAGTGTATCCGGAGGTAATTTTTTGGAGCACAACGGCGAGCAATTTATTATTCGTGGTGTTGGTCAGATTAACAGAGTGGAAGATGTTGAAAACATAATTATTACGAATATTGATAATAAACCGGTATTTGTTAAAGATGTTGCTACTGTTGAAATCGGAACTCAGATTCGTCAGGGGGGAGTTACGCAGGATGGGAAAGGAGAAATTGTAACCGGAATTGTGATGATGCTTCGCGGAGGAAACGGACGAAAAGTTATTTCTGCTATCGAGGAAAAAATTGATAATATCAACACCAATCTGCCGGAAGGTGTCACTATTGAAAAATTTTATGATCAGTCGGATTTGATCAGCCGGACCACAGCCACTATTTCAACAAACCTGATTGAAGGTGGTTTTCTGGTAATTGTAGTTCTTTTGCTTTTGCTTGGCGAAATATCGGGTGCTCTCATTGTGGCTATGGTAATTCCATTTTCTATGCTTTTTGCGTTTATTGGTATGCGTGAATTTGGATTGGCAGCTAACCTGATGAGTTTAGGGGCAATCGACTTTGGGATGGTAGTAGATGGTTCGGTAGTTATGGTAGAAAATATTGTGCACGGTCTTCAAAAAGAAAAAGGTAAAAACAAAGATGAAATTATCCGAAAATCGGCGCAACAGGTAGTGCGACCCATATTTTTTGGTGTTTTGATTATTCTGATGGTTTATGTGCCTATAATGACGTTTAGCGGGATGGAAGGAATTTTGTTCCGGCCCATGGCAATTACCGTTGCAGCGGCTGTTTTAGGTTCCCTGCTTTTGGCATTGATTTTTGTTCCGGCCATTTCAGCCATTGTTTTCAGAAAAGGCGTGAAGGTTCGGAAAAACCGGTTAATAAATTTCCTGAAGCCGATTTATGTAAGAGAGCTGGGACGGTATATGGATAAAAAATGGTTCGTGATATCTGCTGCAAGTCTGCTGTTTGCTGCCTCAGTTTTTTTAATGTCGAAATTAGGAACGGAGTTTATTCCTGAGCTGGATGAAGGTTCGATCCTGATTGAACAGGTTCGTATGCCTTCGGTAACATTGGATGAATCGATTGAAAACGCCAACTGGCTTGCAGGGAAACTGGTAGAAAATATTCCTGAAATACAGACGGTGGTTCCTAAAACCGGTCGATCGGATTTGGCTAATGATTGGATGGGGGTGCATCAAACCGACGTGTGGATAATCCTAAAACCCACTGAAGAATGGAGAAAAGGAATGATTAAGGAAGATATTATTTCACAAATTGAACCTTATTTGCAAACGGAGCCTGGGTTGGTATATAATTTTACACAACCTATTGCCATGCGTGTGGATGAGTTGACCAGTGGCGTAAAATCAGATCTGGCCGTGAAAATTTATGGGGAAGATCTGGATGTTCTCAGTAAAATTGGAGAAAATATTTCAACACTGTTACCGCAACTGGAGGGAACTGATAATTTTTATGTGGAACAAACAGTTGGTCAGCCTTACATAACTATTGAAATAGATCGTGAGGCTGTGGCTTCTTTTGGATTGAATGTGAATGATGTTCAAACGGTAATTGAAGCCGGAATTGGCGGGCAGGAAGTTAGTCAGCTTTATGAAGGTCAGCGTCGGTTTGGAATTACGGTTCGTTACCCAGAAGGTATTCGCAACCAATTGAATAAAATACAGGATGTGCCGGTGCATCTTCCCAGTGGCGATTATGTCCCTTTGAAACGCGTTGCAAATATTGTTTTACAGGAAGGCCCTCGTGAAATTCAGCGTGAAAATGGCTGGCGTAGATTAATTGTGGGAATCAACATTAAAAATATCGATCTGGGCAGTTATGTGGCTAATCTTGAAAATGAGATTATCGGAAAGGCCAATATACCCGCTGGTTATTTTATTGAATATGGGGGAACCTTTGAAAATCAGCGCCGTGCGATGCGTCACTTGTTGCTGGTTGTTCCACTTTCTATTTTTATTATTATCGGCTTGCTGTATCTGAATTTTGGAAAAATGAAATATGCCATCCTTATATTGTTAAACCTTCCTTTTGCTTTATCCGGGGGAATTTTCCTGTTGTGGATTCGGGGAATGTATTTATCTGTTTCTGCAAGTATTGGTTTTGTTGCTTTGTTTGGGGTCGCAGTTTTAAACGGTATTGTTTTAGTCGATCACATTAATGAACTCCGGAAAGAGAAAAAAGGTAAACTCAAAAGTTTGATTGTGGAAGGAGCAGCCGATCGTTTGCGTCCGGTTTTAATGACAGCTTTGGTGGCTAGTTTAGGTTTTATTCCAATGGCATTTAATACCGGTCCGGGCTCCGAAGTCCAGCGTCCGCTTGCAACAGTGGTTATTGGCGGTCTGATAACTTCAACATTATTAACATTAATGGTTTTACCCATTGTTTATTATTGGGTTGAAAAAAGGAAGAATAAAAAGGCAGAAGTAGTGGAGATACATGAGGGGTAAGAATTATTGATATGTACAGAACCTGGGAAAAAGCAGCACTGTATTGATGGCAGTGCTGCTTTGTAAATAAATTTTTATCTGAAATTATTCTGCTCTTTTTTTACTTGGTGTCATTTTTGTTTCACGCCGCATTTCAAAAATATCTGTACTTATGGAATAATCTCCGATAAGATGTTTACAGAAATAGTCTGCTTTGAGCCAGAAAAAATATTCTGTGTAATCTCCAAACCCATGTCGCTGGCCAGGCATCAGAAAAATGTCGAAACGTTTTTTGGCTTTCATCAGCGCATTTGCCATACGGATGGTGTTTCCCGGATGAACGTTGTTATCCATGTCGCCGGTTACCAGAAGTAATTTCCCTTTCAGGTTTTTGGCCAGTTCCGAGTTCTTTTCAATATCATAAATAAATTTCGATTCTCCTTTTTCATCAGTTTCCTCTTTTACTCCGTGATGTTTTTCGCTCCACCAACGGTTGTAAATATTATTTTCATGATTCCCTGCCGATGAAACGGCAACTTTATAAAAGTCGGGATATTGCAGAAGTGCTGCCGTTGACATAAATCCGCCTCCGGAGTGACCGGAAATGCCAACCTTTTCGATATCAATATATTTGTGTTGATCTGCGAGTTGTTCAAGCACATATTTTTTGTCTGCTAGTCCGTAATCACGTAAATCATTATATCCGTAATTGTGGTACCATTTCGAGCGGTTGGGATGTCCGCCTCTATTTCCCAGGGTTACAATAATGAAACCCAGTTGAGCAAAGCGATCGGTTCTGTCCATCCGGGAAGAAAATGATGCATTAACCGCTTCGGTTTGCGGGCCGGGATAAACATATTCCAATACGGGATATTGTTTTGTAGAATCAAAATCGAAAGGTCTGTACATAACGCCATAAATATCAGTAATACCATCGGCTGCTTTAGCTTTAAAAATCTCAGGGAATTTGTAACCTGCAGCAAAAAGATTACTCAAATCTGCGGTTTCCAGTTTCATCACCAGTTTTCCCTGGTTGTCCCTGATTTCAGATTCCGGAGTTGTGTTTACCCGTGAAAAATTATTGATAAAATAACGGTATGAATCGCTCATCTCAACATCATGGTTATAATTTTTATTGTCGAGCAGGGTTAACCCTGAACCATCCAGATTTACTTTGTACAGATGTTCGTAGTAGGGATTTTCATCTTTTTCATGAGCGTTTGCGGTGAAGTACATAACGCGGTTTTTTTCATCAACGTTAACAATACGGTTGCTGTGCCATGGCCCGGAAGTAATCTGATTTTTCAGCTTTCCTTCGCCATCATATAAATAGAAATGTGCCCAACCATCACGCTCCGACCAGTGTATAAATTCCTTGCCGTTGTTAACCAGATATGGGTCCTCAATTTCCACATAGGTATTTAGTCGTTCTTCTACCAATGTTTTTACATCGCCGGTTACAGCGTCTGCGACACACACGTCAATTTTATGTAAATCGCGGCTGGTGCGGGTGAAGTATATTTTGTCGGACGATTTTGAAAGCCAGGTACGTGGCACATAATCTTTGATTTGTTCTTTGTGCGTTAAATTGGCGCGGCAAATATCTATCGTTTGATCCGCGAAAGCAGAAACGTCAATTTGCTTCCCCTCTTTTTTATCCATATCAAAAACCCATAATTCGGTTTGCGGCGCTTCTTTTTCACCGGGCATCTGGTATTTGTATGTTTCTAAATCGGGGCGAGGCTGATTTAGCACATTAATTACCCACAATGCTTTTACTTTGCGACTGTCGGAGCGTTCCAATGCAAATCTTTTTGAATCGGGAGACCACAAAATATAAGCGTTTTGGCGTTTTTCACTTTCCTTTTTTATCGTTTCCTCGTCGTCGTTTTCCTTTGGTGTATATCCGCCGCCAAATTCGTAATTTTTTTCACCTTCAGAGGTAAGCTGGTGTTCAACTATTGTGGAGTCTTTTTTATCCTCCTCTTCTTCTAACGCTTTCAGGTAGTTTTCTTTATCCATCCAGTAGAGGTTGTAATCACGTGCGAAAACAATAAACGAGCTGTCTGGTGACATGGAAGCCCACGACGGATGATCTTTTTCCTCTTTCCAGTCTTTCTGTTCGTACAGTTCTCCCGTTATCATGTTGTATTCCAGGTGAAAAACTTTTTTCTCCGGTTCTTTCTTTTTGTCTTTCTTCCCGGAATCTGCTTTTAACGTGTCCGATTTTTCAGAAGTCTCTTCCTCTGCTTTTTCTTTATCCTGCGTGCTTGTTACATCAAATTGAAAAACAGTGTCGTTATTTTTGAATTTTGGTTTTATTGAAGGAAGGTGTTTGCCATCGTAAGGGTCTTTTGTAATAAGGGTGAGTTGAGCCGCCAATTCATTATTGTCAAAAAGTGAGGCTTTTGTTTTTTTATCGAGATCTACGATATAATAGAACTCACCATTGGAAGTTTTATAAGAATACCAGAATTTGTCGCCGGTTTCCATCCAGTTTGGGTCAACTGAAGTGCTAAATACCATTCGGTCAATCTTTTCTGGAGAAAAACGTTCAGCTAAACGATAGTTGGCTTTTGTAATTGGTTCATTTTGAGCCAAAATAATACTGCTTATCAACAGGAATGCCGATAAAAAAAAGAGTGAGATTTTGCTTCGCATTATTAATATTTTAGAGTGAATATTTCAAAAGAAGGGAGTAAAATAAAAAATAAATCTGAAGGTAAAGCTTTCAAATCTCAGGGTTTGTAGAGAGCGGGTAATATTTAAAGTTGTAGAGACCTCAGGATTGAAGCAGTTTCCGGAAGATAATTCAACCGACTACATCGTCGAGTTTCACTTGGTTTTCCATCAGGTCTTTCAAGGTAGTTGATTTCAAATATTCAATAATTTGATTGTTTAGTTGTCCCCAGAATCCTCTGGATGCACATATCCCTTCCCGTTTGCAGGTGTAGCTGTGAGAAAGACAATCAACAACACAAACGCCGGGTTCGAAGGCATTGTGGATATCGTTTATTGAAATTTCTTCCGGTTTACGAGTGAGAATGTATCCGCTTTTTCGTCCGCCGGCTTTTGTGACCAACCCGGCAACTTTTAATGCGGTAATAATATGATCGAGGTATTTATATGAAATGTTCTGATTTACAGCAATGTCCTTCTGATAAATTCCATTTTCAGAATCATTCATAGCAATTTCAAGAACTGCACGAACGCCATACCTGGTTTTTGTACTAAACTTCAAAACGGATAGTTGACTATGTATTTTTTAAATCGTATTTAAAAGCAAATGTAATAAAAACTTCATCATTAACTTTAACAGCGCCCAATAATTTTGTTGGTGGTTCAATTTCAAAATCAGAGAGTTCTACCTCTAAATCGCCTTCCAGTACCATTTGAGAATCTTCACAAAAGTTAATTTGGCAGGGAACAATAAAAGTATGCGTATTTCCTGCAATCGAAACCCGGGTTTTAAAGTTGGTAAGGCCTGTTACTTCATCAAAATCTGCTTTCTCCCGTGGTTCAATGTCTATTTTGATATAGGGGTATTCAGACGCTTTTATCATTTTAAAAAAATCATTCAACATTCTGTGATTGGGGCCAGAAAATTTTTTGACTGGTATTTGAATATTACTGTACGTTTCCTGTTTTTGTGCTTTATTTATGGTATCCTCAACCTCCGGATCGTAATTGACAAATTCAAACCGATTTATATTTGATGAGCCTTGAATTAGAACATAATTAGTACATGCCTCTGCATCATCGGTTTTGGGCTTGTTTTTGTCACTTCCTTCATTAAAAAACGGAACCAGAAGAAAAGCGGATATTACTATTTGATATTTTAAAAAGTTAAACATTGGCAGATTTTATAGAAGGATGAAAGGGTGCCCGGTTTCTATAGCAGGCAACCTTTCTGTCTACCTTTTTTATTACTAAAATGCTATTCCTGCTTCAAGAACTACTCCGTTGAATTTTCCTCCATCGATAGATCCGTGGGCAGGTCCCTCGTATTTTTGTGTTACATAATCAAGTTTTACCAAAACATTGGGTGTCATGTTCCAGCCTCCGCCAAAGTTTGTGCGGCTTACTGTTGAATCATCGTTATCTGAAACGTGGTTGTAACGTGTGCCCAGATAAAAAGTTCCCAAACGGTATAGTGCCTGAACTGCAGTTTGTGTAAAATGTTGATCCGTGGTTCCTTTTTCACCTTTCATGTTTTCATAAATTCCGAAAACTTCCAATCCGTGGAACTGAACAAAGAGGTTGGCCATATAGCTGTTCATTTGAGTTTGACCACTACTCGGATCCCAACGTCCTGAACGGAAGTTGTCTTCTTCTGCATCGGCAGTTTGCATTACATTATAGTATCGGGCACCGGCGCGGTCTCCGGCCCATAAATAAGAACCACTGTGTCCTTCTCCAACATGATAACCAGATAATGTTGCGCGAAGGCGTAAATCTTCGTTGATGTTTTTGTCGTAGCCCAATTTCCAGTTAAAAACAAGATCCTCTCCTAAATCACCACCTCGGCCATAATTCATTCGTCCGTTGTTGGCTCCTATAAGTGCCAGAAAACCTTTATCTCTGAACAAGACTTCAAGCCCCGGATTGGTTGTGTAAGCATCCATAACCCAGTTTCCAACAAACGGGTTGCTTAAAACGTTTCCGTTGTTGCTACGGAAAAAATGTGCATCGCCGTAGTTTGGCATCATTACGCCCGCTTTAATGGTGAGGTATTTCATAATGTTGTCGCTGGCCGGTAAAAACGGCATGTGATCGATGGTGAGATAACCACCTTCTACCCATGCTTCATTGTGGTGCCGAGACGACATATAGTTGTTAATATACAACTGAATACCAGGAGCTAAATCTGCGGTTACACTTAAATTTGCAGTTGGCAAATTGAAATTATGTTTAAGATCGATAAGTTCAACGGGAGCCTCGTGATCCAAGGCTTGTAGTTGAAGGGCAAAGCCGGCACCAACTTTTACTTTTACATTCTCAAATTGACTTGCATCCACTTTGGGCTTTTCAAATTGTTGTCCAAAGGAAAGCATGTTAATAAAAGCTGCCGATAATAGAATAATAACTTTTTTCATAACTAAAGATTAAATTTATATTCATCAATTCAAGCTGATTAGATCAGCTTGTCCACAATCTGTTTCTCTTTATTTTTCAAATAGGATTTCGTATATGACTTTGATTTCATCAGCGGTTTTTAGCGCTCCCATCATTGCCGTAGGCGGCTCTACATTAAAGTCACTCATTTTTAGCGGAACCTCACCTTTTACTTTTACCTGGGTTGAGTTTACTTTTTCATAAGTGAAATTAATATCAACTTCCTTTTTTGTGTTATTAATGGTTACAGTGCCTTTTATCTCCGAATCGTTTTTGCTGAAATCTCCATTTACTGTACTATTTGAATGAAATTGTATTTCCGGATATTTATCGCTATTAAGAGCTTTCTGTGTTTTATTATCCATTATTCTGTTGTCACATTCTATGTCTTCTACCGGGCAAGAAAATTCTACATTGTTAATTCCGATAATCGAATTATCATTGAATGAGATGGTAACTTCACCGCTAAAATTTTTGGCAGTTATTTCCCAGTCATGAATAGAAGAAGTACCCGAAATATTCAGTTTGCTTTCTTTGGGGTTTATTTTAAAAGTTTGCTGTGCAAAGCTGTATGAGGACAATAACAGAATTGTCAAAGTGCTCATGGATAAATATTTGAAAACTTTTTTGTTCATAA
The DNA here is from genome assembly GCA_963677235.2 of uncultured Draconibacterium sp. GTDB lineage: Bacteria > Bacteroidota > Bacteroidia > Bacteroidales > Prolixibacteraceae > Draconibacterium. Next base: position 1,505,805 of record CAXXPP010000003.1, read on the forward strand.
TCAATAATTTTATCTATTAATCCTATAATTTTAATAGGATAAATATAACATGGTTTTTTTTCAGCATAAGATGATGAAAGTCAATTTTTAGTTAAATATGTTCTAAAGCATTGGAACGGGGTTCAGAATTAGTAATACCTGAAGATGGAATGAAGAAATATTATTGGAAACAATAGAGATTAATTTATCGTTGAATGTTAAAAAGGATTTTCATGAGATACCATGATTTTTGGCTTGCTTTTGTTCTATCTGCAGTTGTATTTATAACGGCGAATTTGGGCATGAATGTTCATGGTCAGTCTTTTGAAGAATTGAGAATGAATATGGTTTCCAGCCAAATAGAAGCACGGGGGATTGAAGACAACAATATATTAAATGCTTTTAAAACAGTTGAAAGGCATAAGTTTGTTTTACCTGAATATTTATCGCTTGCATATTCTGACTCGCCGCTTCCGATAGCAGAAGGACAAACCATTTCGCAACCCTACGTTGTGGCTTTTATGACTGAGTCGCTTGATTTGCAACGCAGTGACAAAGTACTTGAAATTGGGACAGGTTCAGGTTATCAGGCGGCTATTCTGGCAGAATTGTGTGACTCGGTTTTTACTGTTGAAATTTTTGAATCGCTGGCAGAAAGGGCGAAGCAGTTATTTCAGGAGCTGGATTATAAAAATATAATAAGTAAAACAGGAGACGGTTATTTGGGCTGGTCTGAATACGCTCCTTTTGATGCGATTATTGTAACTTGTTCACCAACATATATTCCAGAAGCTCTAAAAGAACAACTCGCAGAAGGAGGCCGTATGGTTATTCCTGTGGAAAAATCCTATATTCAGCAACTGGTTTTACTGGAGAAGAAGAAGGGTAAAATGAAAGAACGAAACATACTACCTGTTCGGTTTGTTCCCATGATTGATAATGAGGGGGAAGAATATGAGTGACGTTGTTTTTGTAGGATATTCTATTCTTTTCTCATTCCAAAATTTGTATCTATTTTTATGATTTTAGCCATAACAAAACCCGGAATAGTACAAAGCATAACCCATATGAAAAATTGTTGATATCCAACAGTTTCCTGCAGCCAGCCCGAAAACATTCCCGGAATCATCATTCCCAGGGCCATAATACCTGTACTGAATGCAAAATGCGCTGTTTTGTATTTTCCGGCAGAAACATAAAGCATATAAAGAGTGTAGGCTGTAAATCCAAATCCATAACCCATTTGTTCAATCGCAACTGAAGTAACGACAATCCAATATTGTTCAGGCTGGGCATAAGCCAGATAAACATAAACCAGGTTGGGTAGGTTCATTGCAAAAACAAAAATCCACAATAACCTTTTTAGTCCAAGCTTTGAAGCCAGCCAGCCGCCCAAAATTCCGCCAATAGTGAGGGCGATAATTCCAATAGTTCCGTAAGCGAGTCCAACTTCGGAGGTTGTTAAAGCCAGCCCACCTGTTTCCCTTGTATCGAGTAAGAAAGGTGAAGCTAATTTTACGAGTTGTGATTCCCCTAAACGGTACAGAAGTAAAAATCCGAGAATGGTCCAAATTTCCTTTTTCCCGAAATACGCGATAATGGTTTCACCAAATCCATTTAAAATAGTTTTGATATTCACTGTATCTGTTTGAATGTCTTCTTCTGGCTCGGGGAGAATAAATTTGTGATAAACAGCAAACAGAACAAAAGCAACTGCCAGCAACCCAAATGTAAAAGCCCATGCCACAGGGATTTGTTTTCCGCCGATTATTTTTCCCACCCATCCTGATGTTTCGAGGTAGCCAGCCAGCATAACCAGTAATCCCTGGCCGGCAACCATTGCAATGCGGTAAAAGGTATTTCTTATTCCTACAAAAAATGCCTGTTCACTTTCACTGAGTCCCATCATATAAAAGCCATCGATTGCGATATCCTGTGTTGCCGAGCTAAATGCCAGCAGCCAGAAAAATGCCAATGTAGCCTTAAAAAAGAAAGTGGTTGGTAATGTAAATGCAACACCTGCAAGTCCTGCTCCAATCAAAAGCTGCATAGTTACAATCCACCAGCGTTTGCTTTTCAGCAGTTCTACAATGGGGCTCCAAAACGGTTTTATAACCCATGGCAGATAAAGCCAGCTTGTATAAAATGCAATTTCGGTGTTTGAGATTTCCAACCGTTTATACATAATTACCGAAACCGTCATCACAACGATGTATGGCATTCCTTCGGCAAAATAAATAGTGGGTATCCAACTCCACGGATTTCTTGTTTTTTCTGTTCTGTTATTCATTTGCAGGTTCAGTATTATCTTCAATTTGTCGTTCAAGATAAGGATAAACAGGTTCGGAGAAGTTAAATGTCCGGTACAATTTTTCGGCTTCTTTAGAAGTGTGTAGCGCGACTTTTGTAATTCCTAGTTTTTTAGCTTCTTCGAGCAGGTGCTTTAAAATAATGGAAGAAAATCCTTTTTGGCGAAATGCAGGAGAAGTATACATGTTTAAAATATCACCTTCCCGGTAAGTGGTTTTATTTCTATCTCCCGGAATTTTTTTAATCACCATTCCGCCAAAACTTACCATTTCACCGTTTACTTCAGCCATTAGAGCTAAAAAACTTCCCTCTGAAATCGACTTTTTAAAATATATTAATAAATCCTTTTCGAGTTTATTTTTATATGTTTCATTCATCTCTCCCTGTAATTCAGTTAGATATGAAATGCGATATTGAATTAGAACAGGGATTTCTTCGGGGCCAATTTTTCGGATCTTTATTTTTGGTTCTTTTGCAGGCATTCGTCAGGTTGTTTTAATAAAAAAAGCTGAATAAAAATAGTATTCCTTCTTTGAATATTCCAATTAAAAAGTGATTTTATAAACTTGAAGTTTGGAGCATTAATAATTTGAAAACAAATAATATATGGTGATTTGAAAGAATATTTGTTATTTTGGATGTAAACCAAAAATCATTCGGAATGAAGACAAAACTGCTGCTGATTGCTCTTATTATCCCTTTTATTCACAGTTGCACACAAAAAGTTGACCCTGCGAGACAATGGTTTATGTACCGCGGAAATTATATTAAAGGGGTTTTGGATAATGCCAATTTACCTGCAACATGGGATACCAAAACCGGTGAGAATATTGCTTGGAAAACATTTATCCCAGGACTTGGCAACTCGTGCCCCGTTGTTTGGGGCGACAATATTTTTTTAACCTCTGCAGTTAGTGAAAAGGATTCAGGTAAAGTTGTAACTGGTATTTATGGCTCGATAATTCCGGTACAGGATTCTTCAGTCCACGAATGGATTACTTGTTGCCTTGACAAAAATACGGGTAAAATTAAATGGCAAAAAATTGCCTGTTCCGGAATTCCGAAACAAAAGCGACATCCTATGTCAACACATGCTAACTGTACTCCTGCAACAAATGGTGAGTACGTAATTTCATTCTTTGGTTCCGAAGGATTGTATTGTTACGATATGGATGGTGAACTGCAATGGAAAAAGGATTTTGGGATTCTGAAATCAGCATTCTTTTTAGCTCCTGATGCTGAATGGGAATTTGCCAGCTCTCCATTAATCCATGACAATGTGGTTGTAATTCAGTGCGATGTGCTTGAGAATTCATTCCTTGCGGCTTATGATATAAAAACCGGTAGTGAGATTTGGAAGGTAAAACGCGATGAATATCCCGGGTGGGGTACACCAAATATTTATTATGAAGGAGAAAAAGCGTGTATCGCGGTAAATGGATTTAAACATCGTGGTGGTTATGATTTTAAAACTGGTAAAGAACTCTGGCGACAGTCAGGTGGCGGCGATATTCCAATTCCTTCCCCAATTACTGGTGACAGTCTTATTTATTTTAACAGTGCTCATGGTAGAATTTCTCCTGTTCTTGCGATTCAAAATAAGGCTAGCGGGGATATTCCTCTTGACGAAAACGGAACCTTTAGCGAATTTGTAAAATGGGGAAAATTACGCGGTGGTTCATACATGAGCACCATGTTGCTTTATAACGGATATTTGTATAATGCTGCCTGGAACGGGAAACTGACGTGTTACAACGCACTTAGTGGTGAAGAAATGTACTCTGAAAAAGTGGGTGGTGGGAATAGTTATACTTCCTGCCCGGTAGCTGCTGATGGAATAATTTATATAACCGACAACGATGGGGTAGTATATTTAGTAAAAGCCGGCCCGGAATTCGGAATTCTCCAAGAGAACCCGTTACATGAAACCATGATGACAACTCCTGCCATTTCTGAAAACTATTTGTTTTTCAGAACCGGGAATCATTTGGTGGCCGTGAAAAAGAGTTAGAAGTTTTAGTGGTTACTTCATAATTATAAATTTGTTTTGAAATGTTTTTTCTCCCCAAAGTTTAAGTATGTAAATTCCGTTTGCCAGATTATTGGTCTCTAATTCCAATCTGTTTGATGTAATATTATGTTTCTCCAAAACCTTTATTCCTGATTCGGTATAAACTGATAATTTGTATTTTGAATGGTCAGGATTATTAAATTGTATCGATAATTTGTCGCGAACAGGATTAGGGTAGATTGTAAATGTTTTTGTTTTCAGATCAGTAATATGTGTGGCAAATGAAACCGTGACTGCCCAATCCTGTTTAGTGGTATTATCTTCTGCGATTACGGAATAGATTAAGGGATTGGTAAAATCATTCCCGGATGTCCCGCTTACCTGTTCTGTGTCTCCAATCTTTACAATTGCCCCGTTTGAAAGTGAGAAATTAGCAACAAGATCGGTAATGTCGGTTCCCGCTGTTACCTGAATTTCGATGGTATGATTGACAGGATTGATAGAAGCATTACCAATTTGGGGTGGAGTTTCAAAACTGAATGAAAGAATATCCGTTTCATTTGAACCGGGAGTGTCACTTCCAATTATAATATCATCTATATACCATCCGGAAGCCACATTTGAATAATACTGTCCAGCCTGATTGGAATGAAAGTAAAAGGCAAATTGTACTGATTTCCCAGCGTATTCTGATAAATCTAAAAAAGGATATGTCCAGGTATTACTACTGGTATTTGAATACAACGTAGAAATATCTTCCCATTCATCGGTTCCGTCTACTCTGATCTGAACCTTTCCGTAATCATCGGTAGAAAAACTGTACCAGTGCCAAAATCGTAGTCGGGGATTTTCAGAGGCGTTTGGAATAGTAATTTTAGGGCTTATTAGTTTTGAGTCTACAGGTTCAGCGTAATTTCCATCCAAAACAGTTGCAGCACAATTTTGTCCGTTGTAAACATTTGAAGGGCCGCTGGTTGGTGTGCCAATTTCCCATGTTCCCTTTTCCGAAGCCCAGTCTCCAATTCCATTTTCCCAACCTTCAACGTTGTTGAAAGTAATATCTCCGGTTACAATTTCTATGTTATCTATGTACCATCCGGAGCTTACATTCGAATAATACTGTCCAGCCTGATTGGAATGAAAGTAAAAGGCAATTTGTACTGATTTTCCGGCGTATTCTGATAAATCTAAAAAGGGATATGTCCAAACACTGCTACCAGTATTTGAATACGAAGGGGAAATATCTTCCCATTCATCAGTTCCGTCCACTCTGATCTGAACCTTTCCGTAATCATCGGTAGAAAAACTGTACCAGTGCCAAAATCGTAGTCGGGGATTTTCAGAGGCGTTTGGAATAGTAATTTTAGGGCTTATTAGTTTTGAGTCTACAGGTTCAGCGTAATTTCCATCCAAAACAGTTGCAGCACAATTTTGTCCGTTGTAAACATTTGAAGGGCCGCTGGTTGGTGTGCCAATTTCCCATGTTCCCTTTTCCGAAGCCCAGTCTCCAATTCCATTTTCCCAACCTTCAACGTTGTTGAAAGTAATATCTCCGGTTACAATTTCTATGTTATCTATGTACCATCCGGAGCTTACATTTGAATAATATTGCCCCGCTTGATTGGAATGAAAGTAAAAGGCAATTTGTACTGATTTTCCGGCGTATTCTGATAAATCTAAAAAGGGATATGTCCAGGTATTACTACTGGTATTTGAATACAACGTGGAAATATCTTCCCATTCATCGGTTCCGTCCACTCTGATCTGAACCTTTCCGTAATCATCAGTAGAAAAACTGTACCAGTGCCAAAATCGTAGTCGGGGATTTTCTGAAGCCTGAGGAACGATAAATTTTGAATGTCGTATTAGCCTGCTGTCAACAGGCTCTGAATAATTTCCTCCTAAAACAGTTGCAGCGCATTTGTTTCCCTGGTAAGCGTTTTCCGGCCCACTGGTGGGTTCGCCAACTTCCCAGGTTCCGCTTTCTACATACCAGTTGGCAGTCCAGTCACTTTCAAAAGTTTCATGCCAAAGCGTGTCTTGTGTACTGGCATGAGTATGTATAACCGCTAGAAAGAGAAGTATGGATGTTAATGTAAAAATTTTTCGCATGTTATGATTTTTAGGATTACATCTTGTTTTTGCAAATAAACTGTAGTGCATAAATTCATCGGTTTAACAGTATTATAGTGATATGTTGTTGCAAAGAATAAAACAATATTAAATTCATGGTTTATTTCATTTTTACTTGTAATCAGTAGTTTGCATATTGTGTCCTTGCATAAGTTTGAAAACCAGTTTTTGGTTGAATTTGAATAATGTCACAAAAAGTTATAGTGTAGTCTGATTTGTTTTTTCAAAATCGTATTCTCAACCCAACCTGAACTCCATTGGAGTTTAAATTAAAATTGTTGTTGTTACTTAACGGAGTTATAATTAAATCTACAGGAACTGTGTTTTTTGCATTTTCAATTTGCTGCATCAGGTTATTTTTTGGCTGTATAGGGAAAGAAGAGGTTTCATTTTTTTGTATTAAGGCAAATGAGTTTTCTTCCCCATTGATTGTTGGGCTTAACTGATTCTCCCATGAAAAAGGTTGTATATTTTTCCTGTATTCAATTACCGACATAGCCTTGTTTTGTTTCTTTTTTTTGATGAGGAAATATACCAATACTCCAACTCCAACTGCAGCAACAGCTCCGAGGGCAATTATGGTGCTGTCGTCTGTCATCCCCGGAAGTTCATCGCTTTTGTCTTTATACTTAGCTTCTGATTTGGCCGGGATAATTGTAAATGTCATCGCAATGATGAGGATTTGGGCAATAAATTTGTTAGTTTTTTTCATGATAATGTGTTTTTTAGATTACGGATTAGTTTTATAAAAGAACGTTAATTGGCTTCCTTTAGGTAAGGAAATATTAAAATTTGAATACAAGCGAAACACCTGTTGGCATTGCAATAAATTCAAGTGATTTTTTACCGTTGTTGGCATTTTGTGTGTTTGAATTATAAAATTGTACTGATTTTATGAGATTGTCCCTGGCGGAAAAGGCAAGGATTGCTCCTACCGACGTGAATGTTAATGCCGCAATTGCAGGAAAAACTAATTCCGATTGGTCGGAAGTTTTCAGGTTTCCCTCCGACAAATTGTTCTTGTCATTAATAGCGTTATTTAAACTGCCATATGCGGTGTATAACAAAAATCCTCCACCTATAATTAACGCACCCGAGGCGATTGTTTTTTTTGTTTTGTATTTTTGATATTCAATTTCGGAATTAGGTAACTGGGTTAATAAAGTGTTTATCTCTTCCTTCGATAATTTAATGTTGTTTTTATATACGTTCGCTTTTCGAATAGAAAGAGAATCTGCATTTTGAGCGATAATGTTTGTCGTGCAGAAAATGAAAAAGGAACCGATGATAAAAGCTAGTTGTCTCATTTTTTGAGATTGTTGATATTGACTTAGGTTCAAATAACAGGAATAAATGTATGTCAAAAGCTTTTCCGGTTCAAGAAATAAGGGTTATAAAAAAGTTATAATTCTGATATTAAGTTGATAGTTCCCCTGCGATTACTGGTTTCCAATTTTTTGTAAATTTTATTGAGATGTGCTTTTACCGTTCCTACTTCGATGTAACATGCTTGGGCTATTTCTTTATTTGATTTTCCTTCTTTCAAAAAGTTACAAACTTCCCTTTCTCTTGGAGTGAGTAATTTCATTTTATCATTGATCCGTTTTTGGAGTTCAGCTCCACTTGAATTGTGTGTTTCAATAAGCTCCACGATAGTTAGTTGATTCTTTTTATACATTTTTTTTACGTTTACTACCACAAAAGCCACGATTATGATTCCCGAAAAGTAACTTAGAAATAAATCCATATATTTTTGTTGAATATTTGAATAAGGAACAATCAGGGAGGGTTTGTAATATTCAAGAATAAACAAACTTGAGATACTTAATGTCCAGATTGTCAGGAGAACGGTTCTTTTTATTCCGCTGGTAATAAAAAGCATTAGCGCGAGAATCGAGGTATAAATGGGGGCAATTCCTCCGGTTACTCCACCATTTAAAACACCAATAAATAACAGGCTAAATAAAATCATTAGGAAGTAAAGTACCGAAAACCATTGAAAATTATCTTTAACTCTTGAGTGGCGCGAATAATAATATAATATTGAACTTGCGAGAACAACAAAGATTTTTATTAAAGTGAGCATGAAATCAACCGCGAAAATGATATTTATAAAAATAAAAAAAGAGAACCCAACAATGGTAAACAAGCATGTAAGGTTAAAAAATTGATGTTCCGCATTAAAGTGGTTATTGTCACCAACTAATAAAAAGTAGTTAGAATCAGGTTTAAGTTTTTTCATAAAATTAAAAGTTTGCTAAAGTTTTGCGGTACACTTTAGATTAAAACCAATTTGGTTCCGGTTTTAATGTAACAAACTTAACTGGGATTTGAACTTTAAAGGGCATTCAGTTAACAATCAAGAGTGTAAATTACAACAATCTTATTTTCCTCTTTTTGTTTTGTTTAATGTTTTTAGGCATAAAAAATGTTAAGATAAAATTTAACGTTGGAAAGGTTTTCTTAATTCGGAGCTGGTGGACAACGTAATTTTCAGTAATCCGAATAATTGTCTTATTTTCGCTGAATTGTTTATTTACATGAGATCGTATGTGGCTTAAGGTTTCCAGCATTATCCTTCGGAATAAAATTTTGTTATTAACAATTTTGGCAGCGATAACCATTTTTTTTGGTTATTATGCGCAAAAAGTGGAAATGTCGTACGAATATTCGTCGTTGCTTCCAAAGAAAGATCAGGCATATAAAGATTACCAGAAATTTGTTGAAGTATTTGGTGAAGAAGGAAATTTGATTGTTATCGGAACTCAGGATTCTAACTTTTTTCATCTCGACCATTTTGACCGCTGGCAAAGACTTTGTAACGAACTTTCCAAAATAGACGGAGTAGAAAACCTGATTTCAGTTTCAAATTCGTATAATCTGGTTAAAAATACCGAAAAGAAGCAGTTCGAGGTTACACCGGTATTTCCGGATACAATACAATCGCAGAATGAATTGGATAAATATGCAGGTACACTGAAAAGCTTACCTTTTTATGATAAACTTCTGTATAACAAGGAAACCAACGCTTATTTACTGGCAATAACGGTAAATAAGGAAAAAATGAAATCAAAAGATCGGGAACAGCTTATTCGTTCTATTCAAAAGGTGAGTAAACAATTTGAGGAAGATGAAAATATAAAATTACATTATTCAGGTTTGCCTTATATTCGGGTAGTGAATTCCATTCAGATTAAAAAAGAGTTGTACTTTTTTAGTGTTTTGGCATTGGCCATTTGTATTGTTGTGTTGTTCTTTTTCTTTCGTTCGTTCAAGGCTGTTTTTTTCCCGGTTTTAATTGTTCTGATTGGTGTGATTTGGGCGCTGGGAATGTTGGCATTGTTTGGTTTTAAAGTTACTTTGCTTACCGGAATGATTCCTCCGCTGTTGATTGTAATTGGTATTCCGAACAGTATTTATATGTTGAATAAATTCCATCATGAATTTGTTAGTCACGGAAATAAAATAAAGGCACTTCAACGGGTAATTATCAAAATCGGGAATGCAACGTTTCTTACCAACCTTACAACAGCTTCCGGATTTGCTACATTTATTATTGTAAAAAGTAATCTTCTGAAAGAGTTTGGGATCATTGCTTCGCTAAATATTATGAGCCTGTTTATACTTTCACTGTTGCTTATCCCAATAATATTCAGTTTTGTAAGCCCCCCTTCAACAAAACATGTCAGGCACCTGGAGAACAAGTTTATTACCCGTATTATTTCAAGACTGATTAACATTACACAGAACTATCGAAAAACAGTTTATATAACTACAACCTTAATATTGGCCATTGGAATTTATGGCATCACACTTATGAAAACTTCGGGTTATATGGTGGATGATATTCCTAAAGACGACCCGATTTATATTGATTTAAAGTTTTTTGAAAGCAATTTTGACGGGTTAATGCCGCTCGAAATTATGATTGATACCCAAAAACCCAAAGGGGTAATGCAGCTTGCAACCTTTCGGAAAATTGACGAATTGGAAAATCGTTTGGCAGAATACCCGGAACTGTCTTCTTCCCTTTCTTTAATGAATTTACTGAAGTTCGCCAAGCAGGCTTTTTATAACGGGCGGGAGAATTATTACAGTTTACCCAATAACCGGGAGAAGAATTTTATTCTTCAATATGCCCAGACGGGGGAAGAAAATGCAAACCTGCTCCATTCGTTTATGGATAGTACGCAGCAAATTACCCGGGTGAGTATCAGAATGAAAGATGTAGGGACCAAACGGATGGAGGAATTATATGCAGATTTTAAATCAGATATCGATTCCATTTTTACATCTGATAATTATGATGTCACAGTTACAGGGTCAAGTGTTACTTCTTTTAAGGGGACGCAGTACTTGTTAAGAAATCTTTTTCAGAGCCTGGCGTTGGCTATTTTCCTTATTTCAGGATTTATGGCAATTATGTTTTCATCGTGGCGAATGGTGGTAATGTCGTTAATCCCGAATGTTATTCCACTTGTGTTTACCGCAGCTATTATGGGGTTTGTTGATATTCCGATAAAGGCATCCACCATATTGGTGTTTAGTATAGCATTTGGAATTTCAGTGGATAATACCATTCATTTTCTTGCAAAATACCGGCAGGAATTAAATGCAACAGGTTGGGATATTGGAAAGTCGGTGGTATTAGCTTTGAAAGAAACCGGCGTGAGTATGCTTTACACTTCTGTTGTATTATTTTTCGGATTTGGTATCTTTTCTTTATCAAGTTTTGGAGGAACGGTTGCTTTGGGAGTGCTCGTTTCCATTGCATTACTTGTTGCGGTTACTTCGAATCTAATATTGCTTCCTTCGTTACTGGCAAGTCTGGAAAAATATACAACTACAAAATCTTTTAAAGAACCACTGCTGCATATTTACGACGAGGAAGAAGATATTGAACTTGAAGAATTGGAAATTCAGCACCACGGAGAAGATAAAAAGTAGTAAATATGTACACATTCGAAGAGTTACGCGAAAAAATAAATACTGAAATTCAACGCCGCTCAGAGATAATGAATAAAAGAGAGCCGGCTGAACTTTATGACCCCATTGAATACACTTTGGAAATGGGCGGAAAACGTTTACGTCCGGTGTTGCTTCTTCACAGTTACAACCTCTTTTCTGAAGATATTTCTGATGCTCTTCCCGCAGCTTTGGGAATTGAAGTTTTCCACAATTTTACGCTCTTGCACGACGATATTATGGATAAAGCTGATATGCGCAGAAGCAGGCTTACTGTTCATAAAAAATTTAGCGAAAATAGTGCGATTCTTTCCGGTGATGCAATGGCATTTTTGGCCTATGAATATTTGCTGGAATGTAAACTGGAACGAATAACAGAGGTTTCGCGGTTATTTACAAAAACGGCAATAGAAGTTTGTGAAGGTCAGCAATATGATATGGATTTCGAAACACGACTGGATGTAACAGAAGCGGAATATCTGGAAATGATTCGTTTGAAAACAGCAGTGTTACTTGCCTGTAGTTTGAAGTGCGGGGCTTTATTGGCAAATGCAGAGCCCGCTACTGCAAACAAGCTGTACGATTTTGGAATTAATCTCGGGTTGGCTTTTCAGTTACAGGATGATATGTTGGATACATTTGGAAACCAGGATACTTTTGGGAAAAAAATTGGAGGCGATATTTTAGCCAATAAAAAAACTTTTCTTTTAATAAAAGCGCTGGAAATGGCTGGTAAAGAACAGCAAAACAAACTTTTGAACTGGATTAATAAAATTGATTTTAGTCCCGAAGAAAAAATCAGGGAGGTAAAATCGGTATACAATCAAATTGGAGTAGAACAACAAATCAAAGATAAAATTGACGAATTTTATAAGAAGACTCTTCAGATATTAGGTGAAATAAAATTGACGGAAATTCAAAAAGAACCACTAAAAAAACTAAGTGAAAAGATGCTCCAACGTGTTTATTAACAACGTTAAATTTGCCCCAAAAAAAAAGGCTTTTCGTTGCAAAAAAGCAAAACAATACTAAATTTGTTGGACAGTGAAAAAGCTGATAGTTAAAAAACCGATAAAAAATCTAGACATAAATGGCTGAAAACATTGGTAAAATCATCCAGGTTATTGGTCCTGTGGTGGATGTTAGTTTCGAACAGGTAGGCAGCGAACTCCCCAGTATTTACGATGCATTGGAAGTAGTTAGAGAAGGCAAGGATAATTTGATTATCGAATGCCAGCAACATATTGGTGAAAACCAGATACGTTGTATTGCAATGGATGCAACCGACGGGTTGAGAAGGGGGATGGATGTTGTTGCCACCGGAAGTCCGATAACAATGCCTAAAGGAGAAATAGCTTTGGGGCGTTTACTTAATGTGGTAGGAGATGCCATTGATGGTTTGGAACAATTGCCCAAAGAAGGTTTAAACATTCATAACGAACCTCCAAAATATGAAGAACTTACCACTGAAACAGAAGTACTTTACACTGGTATTAAAGTAATCGATTTGATTGAACCTTACGCCAAAGGAGGTAAAATCGGGTTGTTTGGTGGAGCTGGTGTTGGAAAAACTGTTCTGATTCAGGAATTGATAAACAATATTGCGCTTGCACACAGTGGTCTTTCAGTATTTGCCGGTGTAGGTGAGCGTACTCGCGAAGGGAATGACCTTTTGCGTGAAATGATTGAAGCAGATATCGTCGATTATGGAGAGGGGTTTAAGGAATCCATGGAAAAAGGAAGCTGGGATCTTTCAAAAGTAGATAATGAAAGGATAAAAAAATCGAAGTTGGCCATGGTTTTCGGACAGATGAATGAACCTCCCGGAGCACGTGCACGTGTGGCTTTGTCAGGCTTGACTATCGCAGAGAGTTTGCGTGATGGTGACGGCTCCAAAGGTGGCGGACGTGACATTCTGTTCTTTGTTGATAATATCTTCCGTTTCACACAGGCAGGTTCCGAAGTATCAGCACTTTTAGGAAGGATGCCATCAGCGGTAGGTTACCAGCCGACATTGGCAACGGAAATGGGGGTAATGCAGGAACGAATCACTTCTACAAAGAATGGTTCAATCACCTCGGTTCAGGCAGTGTATGTACCGGCTGACGACTTAACCGACCCGGCCCCGGCTACAACATTTGCACACCTTGATGCAACTACTGTATTAAGTCGTAAAATTTCTGAACTTGGAATTTATCCGGCCGTTGATCCACTGGATTCATCATCGAGGATTTTAACACCGGAAATTGTAGGGCAGGAGCATTATCAGTGCGCTCAGGATGTAATTATGTTGCTTCAGCGTTATACTGAATTGCAGGATATTATTGCTATTTTAGGTATGGATGAGCTTTCTGAAGAAGACAAACTGGTCGTTCACAGAGCACGTCGTGTACAACGTTTCTTGTCGCAGCCATTCTTTGTTGCGTCTGCATTTACTGGGCTTGAAGGGAAATTGGTTTCTATTGAAGATACAATTAAAGGTTTCAATATGATTATGAACGGTGAGGTGGATAAATATCCTGAAGCAGCCTTTAATCTTGTTGGAACTATTGAAGAAGCAATTGAAAAAGGTGAACGGATGTTGGCCGACAATTAAATCCTGAATTTAATAACATGTTTATTGAAATTATTACACCCGATAAAAAGATTTTTGAAGGCGAAGCAAAGTTGGTTCAGCTTCCCGGTAGCAAAGGCGGGTTTGAAATTCTGAAGAACCACGCACCAATTATTTCAACATTGGAAAAAGGAACGGTTAAAGTGGTTGAGGAGAATGGCAAAGAACACTTTTTTAACGTTGACGGAGGTGTAGTAGAAAATAAAGCAAACAAAATTATTGTATTGGTGGAATCGGCTTAAAACCAAACAAAAATTATTATATTACCCTGAAGAAATAACTCTTCGGGGTTTTTATTTTTATGGACAAAATTAAATATCTGATCATACGATTTAGTTCTATTGGCGATATCGTTTTAACATCGCCGGTTGTTCGTGGGTTGAAACAACAAGTTAAAGACGCCGAAATTCATTTTGTAACCAAAAAGAAACATGCTTCAATTGTCACCTCAAATCCTTATGTCGATAAAGTTCATGTGTTAAATGAAGACATTAACGGTTTGTTTGAGGAACTTGAAGATGAAGGTTTTGATTACGTCATAGATCTTCATCAAAATATTAGAAGTAACCGTATTAAGAACAGGTTAAAAGTCGCAGCATTTTCATTTGAAAAACTTAATCTGAAGAAATTTTTACTCATTCAGTTTAAAGTCAATCGCTTACCTGAAAAACACGTTGTCGATCGGTATTTGGAGACTGTTTCAGTTTTCGATGTTGAAAATGATGGCAAGGGCCTTGATTTTTTTATTCCGGAAGACGAGCAGTTTGATAAAACGCGTTTGCCAAAGCTTTTTCAAAATGGTTTTATGGTTTTTGTAATCGCCGGGACTTATAATACCAAAAAACTTCCGGTTTCGAAAATTATCGAAATTTGTAATTCTATTGGCTTTCCGGTAATTCTTTTGGGAGGCAGAAACGAAATGGAAGCTGCTGCTGAGATTGATTCGGAAAGTGGGGAAAATGTATATAATATGGTTGGGAAGCTGAGCTTAAACGAATCTGCATCGTTAATTCGCGATGCGAAACTGGTACTTGCAAACGATACTGGCTTGATGCATATTGCTGCAGCTTTTAAAAAGAAGATATTATCATTTTGGGGAAATACAGTTCCTGAATTTGGGATGTATCCCTATCAACCTCATCCTGATTCCAGAATTCTTGAAATAAAAGAATTAAAATGCCGCCCTTGTTCAAAACTGGGGTACGATAAATGCCCTAAAAAACATTTCAATTGCATGAACCAAATTCCGGTAGGGGAAGTCATTCAATGGGTGAATAAGAATTATTAATCTCTTTTTGATTTGGTTTTAACATTTTTTAACGCACTCTCCTGAAATTTTTCTGTCTTTACTCCTGACGTCTGCAAACATTTCAGCCACCTTTTTTTACACTTTAAAAAGGAACTTACCGGTTCACGGGAAACTATTTCCATGAATCCATAGTGGCTAATAATTTAGTCGTGAAAACAGAAAAAAACAAGAAATGGTTAAACAGAAAACAAGACTGTTCGCTTTAAAAGGCGACCCAAGGGTTGTAGCAAAAGGATTTGCGCTGGGATCTTTTGTGGGGATGTTACCTTTCCCGGGATTTCAAATGATAATCTCTGCCACACTTGCTTCTTTTTTCCGTTTTAATAAAGCAGCTGCTATTGCCGGGGTTTTTAATACTAATCTGGCAACCGGAGTTTTTGTTTTTGCCTTTAATTACTGGTTAGGAAAGAGAGTTCTTGGAATAGAATCTGCATTTCAAATGCCAGATAAAATAAGAATAGGTTTCGTTAAAACTATTTTTGAAGCTGGTTCAGAGGTATTTTTATCTTTATTACTGGGAGGTATTATTACCGGAATTCTTGCTATGTTTTTTGGATATTATGTTTCTCTTTTCTTATTAACCCGAAAAACAAAATCCCCCAATGAAAACTAAAAAGTATACCCTGATTACTGGTGCCAGTGCGGGGTTGGGAAAAGAATTGGCTTTAGAATGCGCTGCAAGAGGCAGAAATCTGGTTTTAACCGCTTTGCCCGGAGAAGAAATCTTTCGGTTTGGATTACACTTGTCGTTGCAGTTTGATGTTCATGTGAGAACATTTGAAACGGATCTGACAAAGTTTGGAGCCGTTGAGCAGTTTGTGCATAATATCGGAGATCTTGAAATTGAAATATTAATAAATAATGCAGGAGTAGGGGGGACAAAATCGTTTTTGGAAGCCAAAACTGAGTATATCGATCAGATTGTATTGTTAAATATGCGAGCCTTGGTTTTATTAATTCACTTACTGTTGCCGGTTCTTCGAAAACAATCAAAAGCATATATTTTGAACATTGCAAGCATGGCCTCATTTGGTCCGATGCCATTTAAAACTGTTTATCCGGCATCAAAAGCATTTGTGTATTCATTTTCACGCGGGCTTGGTGCCGAGTTGAAAGGAACCGGCATTGTTGTTAGTGTTGCTCATCCCGGAGGAATGCGCACAAATTCCGAAGTAACCCAGCGAATTGAAAGTCATAATCGCTTAATACGAAGCACTACTCTTGAGACTTCGCGGGTGGCTAAAATTTGTATTCGGCAGCTTTTAAAAGGAGATGAATTGATTATTCCGGGTTTCATGAATAAATTGAGCTGGCTGGTTTTCAAGATTGTGCCGGTTTGGATGAGGCTAAGAATAATGCGAGCTTCTCTTCAGCGGGAGATCAAAATGTTGAACAAAATTGCAGAAGGACATGAAAATGAAAGTACTGGTCACAGGCGCTAATGGTTTACTTGGGGCTCATGTTGTTTGCGAATTGCTCAACCGAAGTTTTGATGTACGTGCTATGATTAGAAGGGGGTGTAATATGAAAGCTCTGGATGGATTAAGCTGTGAACTTTTTCAGGGTAGTATTACCAGCAAAAGCCATGTTGAAAATGCGGTCAGGAATTGTGACTATGTAATCCATGCGGCAGCCAGGACTTCTCAATCTCCGTCCAAGCTCGAAGCTTTTTACGAACCTAATATTCAAAGTACAAAAATCCTTTTTGAAGCCTGTAAGAAATATGGTGTTAAGCGTTTTGTTTTTGTAAGTACTGCCAATTGTTTTGGTAGCGGAACGAGCTTTCTTCCGGGGAATGAACAAACTCCGTTTCCTTCGTGGTTAAAGAAATCGGGTTATGCTTACAGTAAGTTGTTGGCACAGCAAATGGTTTTAAGTAATTCTGAAGAAAGTAGTTTAGACACGATAGTTGTAAATCCGACTTTTTTGATTGGTGAAAATGATGTAAAACCCAGCAGTGGAGAAATATTCTTTCATATTATAAATCGGCGGATTGTATTTTATCCGCCTGGTGGAAAAAATTTCGTTGATGTAAAATCAGTTGCAAGAGGTATTGTAAATGCTATGTTAAAGGGGAAAAAGGGAGAAAGCTACCTTTTGGCAGGAGAGAATGTTTCATATGCCGATTTTTTTAAAACAGTTACAAAAATTATCCACCAAAAGCCGGTATTAATTCCAGTGCCAGCCTGGTTTTTAAAAATATTGGGTTGTGCCGGCGATTTGCTCGAAAGGCGGTTTAATATCCCGGTTCAACTAACAAGTGCAAATGCCAAAATGTTATGTATCAGAAATTATTATTCGGCGGAAAAGGCAATTAAAGAAATTGATTTTGAGGTTATTCCACTACAACAATCGTTAGAAAAAGCTATCTTGTGGTTTCGTACAAACAATTATATCAAGTTTTAAAACAAATGAAAGGAATAAGAAAATTCTGGCTGCGTTTTTGGGTGGTTTTTCTTATTCAGATTATAATCAAAAGTTTTGATCTTTCATTTCCGAACGGACCTTTTGAATTAAATTTTCGAAGCCTTATTTTTTCTATATTTTTTACTGGTTACGGATTGTTGGCATGGTGGCTTGCCGATAAGTTTGATTTTGTTCTGCACAGGATATTGGGTAAGATAAAAAAGCATTCTCAAAGGCTAATTTCAATGGCCCTTTTACACTCTGTGTTTGGTTATTCTTTAATGGTAATTTTTAACTATCTATACAGAATAGGAGATGTTTATCTTTTTAATAACAAATATTCATGGGCTGGTGTAAATTACCTGAATCCGGAGTTAACAATAGCCTTGTTATGTGCATATCTTCTAATACTGAGTTTTAATGGGTATTTTTCATCTCAAAGAGAGTTGCAGGAAAGACAGTTAAAAACAGAACAGTTGAAAAAAGAGAATATTCTGGCCCAATATAAGGCTCTGAAAGCGCAAATAGAACCTCATTTTTTATTTAACAGTTTGAGTGTGCTTTCATCGCTGGTTTATGAAGATGCTGACCTTTCCGCTGATTTTATTGTGAAAATGTCAAAAACTTTACGGTATATTATTGAAAAAAATGAATTTCACCTTGTTAAACTTTCCGAGGAGCTTGAATTTTTGGATGCCTATTTTTTTCTGATAAAAACCCGGCTTGGTGATGGAGTTGTTCTTGAAACCCGGCTTGAAAAGTGGTTTTCCGAAAGTACTTATGTCCCGCCGGTTACATTGCAATTGCTGGTTGAAAATGCGGTGAACCATAATAAGTATAATCCGAAAGTACCATTAAGGATAATTATTGAGAAGGAAGATGATTTTACGATTATAAGAAATAATTTGAATCTAAGGGAAAAAAACAAATCTTCAACACAAACCGGTTTGAAAAACCTGAAAAAAAGATACCAGCTTCTTTCAACAAAGGAAGTGATTGTAAAAATAACAGCTTCCGAATTTATTGTTAAAATACCAGTGTTAATTTATTCTGATTATGAACGTTTTACTGTTTGAGGATGAGAATCCTACTGCACAACGCCTGATTCAGCTTCTGAAAAAGTATGATGCTGACATAAATGTGCTTGAAATAATTGGGTCGGTAAAAGAAGGTATTCAATGGTATCGTAAAAATCCGCTTCCCGATTTAATTTTCCAGGACATTTTACTGAACGACGGGAATTGTTTTGAAATTTTTGACGAAGTAAAAGTTAATGCGCCGGTTATATTTACGACAGCATTTAATGAATTTGCATTACGGTCATTCAAAGTTAATAGCATTGATTACATTGTGAAACCGTATGATTATCAGGATATAAAAAAAGCACTTGATAAATTTCGTAATTTTCGTGAGATGTTTCTGCCGCCCGAGAGTGATTTATTAAAGCATATTGTTTTTCATGAAAAGCCGGAAATAAAACAGCGTTTTCTCGTAAAATTAGGTGATAAATACCGTTCAGTAAAAAGCTGTCATATTGCCTGGTTTTTATACGATGATGGATTAACTTTTGCGGTTACTTTTGAAAATTCGCGGTTTCCTGTGAATTATTCCATCGAACAACTATCTGAATTGCTTGATTCGTTTTTGTTTTTCCAAATCAACAGAAAATATATTGTAAATATAGAAAGCATCCTGAATATTCATACGTGGTTCAACAGCCGTTTCAAAATTGAAATAGCCCCAAAACCTGACGACGAAGAGGTAATTGTAAGTCGCGAGCGGGCAAAAGATTTTAAGCTTTGGCTTGATCGGTAGTTACTTATTTTTGAATGCTTTCTCTAATCTTTCCAGTCCTTCCTGTAAAATACTTTGCGGACAACCAATATTTATACGCATCCATCCATCTCCTCCGGTTCCAAAACGGCCTCCGTTATTTAATCCCACTTTCGCCTCTTCAACAATAAATTTTGAAAGCTCTTCATCATTCATCCCATATTCAGTAAAATTGAGCCATACAAGATAAGTTGCTTCCAGCGTCATAACTTTCACTTTTGGAAGGTTTTTGTTGAAGAAAGTCTTTACTAATAAATAGTTCTGCCACAGATAATCCAACAGTTGTTCCAGCCAATTGTCGCCATTGGCATAAGCAGCTTCCATGGCAATAGAACCAAAGAGGTTTCCCATTCCTAAGTGACCAACGCCAAGAGTTCGTTCGTAGCGGGAAAAATTCCGTTTGTTTGGGATAATTGCAATCGATGATGAAAGTCCGGCAACATTAAATGTTTTGCTCGGTGCCATAAAAACCAAACAGTTGTTGGCAGCGTCTTCAGAAATGGTA
Source organism: uncultured Draconibacterium sp. (assembly GCA_963677235.2). Classification (GTDB taxonomy): domain Bacteria; phylum Bacteroidota; class Bacteroidia; order Bacteroidales; family Prolixibacteraceae; genus Draconibacterium. The sequence goes on from CAXXPP010000003.1 coordinate 1,525,870, forward strand.
GCAAAGGGTATGTGTTTGTGCCCATTGTGGATTAGATCCGAGTGAATTTCATCTGAAATAACCATGATTTTATTTTCCACACAAATATGAGAGAGTTCTGTTAGTTCCTCCTTGTTCCAAACCATTCCTCCCGGGTTTTGCGGATTGCAAAGCATTAAGAGTCTGGTGTTTTTAGTGATTTTTGATTTTAGGTCTTCAAAATCAAAAGTGTATCTCCCGTTTTCAATTTTTAACGGGTTTTCCACCATTTTCCGTTTGGTGCCTTTTACGCATTCAAAAAATGGAAAATATACCGGCGGCTGAACAATTATTTCGTCTTCCGGCTTTGAAAAAGTTTCAATGGCCATGGTTAAACCTGCCACTACGCCTGGGCTAAAAGAAATCCATTCTTTCTGAATTTCCCAATTGTGTCGGCGTTTCATCCAGCCAATAATTGCCTGAAAGTATGATTCAGGTTTGAATGTATATCCGTAGATTTCATGCTCTACCCGTTTTTTTATTGCATTTACAATAAAATCGGGTGTCTTAAAATCCATATCGGCCACCCAGAGCGGCAAAACATCATTGGTGCTGAAAACCCAGTCGCGGGCATCATATTTTACACAATTGGTTCCTTCGCGGGGGATTATCTCGTCGAAATTGTATTTTTTCATGTCTTATTTAGTATAGCAATATATTGCAGTTGCCGAAATTATCAAATTTCAATTTTATACAGGCAGTTAAGGTCTCCTTCTTTTTCCACTTTTAATACAAAATTGAAACTATTCAGGTTTAAACATAAACTGAAATCGGCTTGCGGCGACCAGCTTTGTTTTTCAGGATCAAAAAAACGGGCACCTGAACCATTCTTAATAGTTTCAGTAATTTTGCTGAAATTATTTGGGCTTCCAAGCAGTTCGTTTTTAATATATTCAGCACAGAGTGTGTCTTCATCCGTTGGGTATTCGCAGGCATAGCCCATGCAAACCAGCGATACATTTAGCGGTTTTTGTTGTTGGATATACCGAATAATTGCTCCCGCGTTTACAAAACTTCCGGTAATAATTTCGCTGGCGTTTTTAGCATTGGCAATTCCCTGTGTTCCCGAACTTGTAGTATGAATCATAGTTTTTCCCGCCAATCTTTTTTTGGATAGCTGCGCAGGAGAATTTCCAAAATCAAAATCTGCAGGTTTCTGTTCATTGCGTTCGCCAACTAAAACAAAATCAGGATTTTCTTTTTTTAACTGATAGGCAATCTCAATGTTCCCTACCGGAATAATTTTTGAAACGCCAAAATCGAATGCATAACATGCGGTTGAGAATGCCCTGAATACGTCGATGATGACAGTTAATCCACGGGCTTGCTTTGCTCCTTCGAGTAGCTGAAGAATATTAATATTCATTTTTTATGTTTCTTTTTTTTGGCGAAATACGGTATCCGATACCAAATTCCACCAGGTCGGCACGAAATAAAGGAATTGCCCTGAGTAAAACAACTCCTATGAAGTTATTGAAATAAACTTTTACGCCAGCTTTATAGTACCGCTGCCGGGTGTAATACTTGTTCATTTGCAAATTTAGTCCGTATGAGGTAAACAGACCTGCTCGTCCAAGTATAAATTCATTGTGTAAGCTAATTCCATATCTGAAATTTAAAGAAGGTTCTCCGTAATATTCATAATTCTCATAGGCGTAATCTTCCAACGAAGGGTCGTAAACAAAATCAAGGCCTATTCCCATTTTATTAATTACGGAGGTTTGGTAGGTGTAATTTAATGAAGCATTTACCGGTATGTACTTTTTTTGATTCATGTCATCAATCTCCTTCATCCCGGTGGCTCCGTATATCCAGAATTCGTGCCGCGAATCAATATTGTGTTTTTCTTTGGGAATTTTTTTTCGTTCGGGTTGATCTTCCAATTCATAACCAATTGTAAAACCATCGTTTTTAACATTGAGACCCAGATTGGGTGCTTTTACCAGTCCGTTCGAGAAATGGTTTAGGCCTCTTGAGTATTCCATGTAGATAGGTTTGATTCTTATTCTTGCATAAAGCCGGATGGTTGCACCTATATTTAAGTTAGTACTAATCGCTTGGTTTTCCGGATTGTTAACCGGATCATGTTTTTTTTTGAAATAGCCAACTCCTATATATTCTGAAACTCCAATATCAAAATATTTACGTCTTGGTAAAAGCGAAAATTGCATAAAATAAAGTAGAGAGTGGGAACTTCCCAGTATTTCCGGATTTCCATACGACATGTAATTATAACTAATGCCATGATTGGGATAGTTAAGATATCTTCTCCAGTCTTTTCCCTGGCTGTTTTTCCATGCATAGCTTATTGTAAATCCCTGTACCGGATCTTCTATCAAAGGTTTTATTAAAGTATTGTGTGGATGGATTCGGCCGTGTAGATAACTTACATTAACACTTTCCTGACCTGTGGCTGTTTCTAAGCTTGCAATGCATAATATGAGACAGCCATATAATAATGCAAGATTAGTGCATTTCTGTTTTTTGCAAACGGGAATTTTTTGCGAATCAGACATGGTGCTAACTTACGAAACTGGTTTTACTTATGGTTTGTATATTCAGAATAAATATTGTGCAATATACTATTTGTATTGTTTTGTGGGGTGGTATTATTTAAATATATGGTATAGCTCATTTTTTTCAGATAGTACAGTTTTGGGCTTCAAACCATAATTTAGTAATTAGTTAATACATCTTTTTGTTGTTAGGCACGATTATTGTTGTAGAGGCGATCTTTTTTTTCTCTTTTGTATTTCAGTCGATTAAGGGTGTAAAAAAACAGATAATAATTTTGAATGTTAATTTTACATTTATTTCATCCAATTTTAATATATGTTTTACAACACTATGCTGAAAAACATATATGTTTGTATCGACATTCATGTTGAACAATTAAAAATTGAATGGTTATGAAAACAATTAAATTATTATTTACAGTAACAGCTTTTGCGATTGCAGCAATTGCATCAGCAGTTGAGAAACCGAAAATGAATGTAATTCCATTATCAGCCGACAGAGCTATTGTGGCAATTACAAATGAAAACGCAGCTTATTTTGAGCTGAGCATCCAGGCTGAAGACGGTTCAATGGTATATTATAAACAATCAAACAAGCCATTAACCGATTATCAGAAAGTTTTTGATTTTACCAATCTTGTTGATGGTAAATATGTTTTGAATTTAAAAGTGAATGACACTCAGTTGGCAAGAAATTTTGAGATTGCACACAAAGGTATTTCAGTTGGCGATTCAAAAATGACTTTTGATCCTTACTTTGATTACAAAGACAATGTTTTGAAATTCTCTTACCTGAATTTTGACAAAAAAAATCTGAACTTTGCTATTTACAGCAACGGTAATTTAGTCTACAAATCAAAATTAGGAAATGATTTTGCAGTAAGTTCAGGTTACGACCTTTCAAAACTGGAGTCTGGAGAATACACTGTGATTCTTAGTTCATTAAACGATGAATATGCGTTTAATCTGGTTAAATAGATAAGAAAATGGTTTAGTTTAGTTAGAGGCTCTGCATTTGCAGGGCCTTTTTTATTTCTGGCTGGTAATGCTGCTTCAATAATTTGAGGTAGCATTATTTGTTTTTTGCAGTTAAAGTATTGGTGAGAAATCAGGATTCTGTTTTGGAATTTTATTTTGAAGTTTCATGTTTTACGGAGCTTTTTTTATTTTGATCAGAAATTAGCTCAGATAAGATGACGATGTAAAAACACTTTTGTGGAAGAATTTAACTTATTATTACTATTTTTTTACTTTTTGAACGTTGTAATTGTAACAAATTAAGAAAATTGCATACCAAGTTTAAACTATTCTAATGGTTATAAGTCCAAATCAGTGTTAAATTAAAACAGGTTTAGCAAGTGCATATAAAAATCGAAAATCTAAATAAAGTTTATCCTAACGGAAACTACGCAATAAAAAATTTAAATCTGGAAATTCCCAATGGCATGTTTGGGTTACTTGGTCCCAACGGCGCAGGAAAGTCAACATTAATGAGAATTTTGGTAACGCTAATGAAACCCAGTAGCGGAACGGTGACTTTTGATGGTTATGATTTATCGAAAAACAGAAGACAGATTCGTTCAATGCTGGGGTATTTACCACAGGATTTTAGTTTTTTTTCCAAACTCAAAACATACGAATTTTTAGATTATACTGCACGGCTGGCAGGAATGAAGAATAGTTCAGTCAGAAGAAAGGCTGTAGATCAAATGCTTGAAGAGGTTGGGCTTTTTGAAGCACGCGACAGAAATGCCAATAAACTTTCAGGCGGGATGAAAAGACGTTTGGGGATTGCACAGGCACTTATTAACGACCCCAAAATTATTATTGTTGATGAACCTACCACTGGTCTCGACCCGGAAGAGCGTATCCGATTCAGAAATTTATTGTCGAACATTAGTACCCGCGACGTAGTAATCATTTTGTCTACACACATTGTTGGTGATATTTCCAGTACATGTGATAACATGGCGCTTCTGAACCGGGGAACTCTTGCTTTTTCCGGATCACCAGAGCAACTTGTGAAAGAAGCCGAAGGAAATGTGTGGCTCATTAAGGCAACTGAAACAGAATATCTTGAAATAAATGAAAAATACCCTGTAATTTCAACAATTCCTATTCCCGAAGGATGGGAAGTTCAGGTTGTTGCCGAAAATATTAACGGTTATCATGGCGAACCAATCGCCCCCAATCTTGAACATGCTTATGTTCATTTTATGGAGAACAAATTGAACCTGTGGTCTAACGCTTAAAAGAAAATAATCAACAGATGATATCACTACATAATATATTTTCAATCGCCAAATATGAGCGGAAAACACTGCTAAGGAGCTGGTTCTTCAGGATTTTTAGTATTCTGTCGCTTTTGGTGTTGTTTGGGTTGAACTTCGCCATGGTAATTCAGGGCGGTGGTGGCGATGGATGGGCTATTCGTAGTATTCCAAGTGCAATTCCTTATTTTAACTTACTTATTCTGAACGTAGCACAGGCTGTAATCGCAGTTTTCCTCGCTTCCGATTTTTTGAAACGGGATAAGAAACTGGATACGACTGAGGTTATTTATATGCGCTCCATGACCAACAGTGAATATGTAATTGGTAAAACGTTGGGAAACCTTCAGGTTTTTATGGTATTAAATATAGCTGTTGTTGTTATGGCTCTTATCTTCAATATGTTGGCCGGGGAAGCATCAATTAGCTGGATCTCTTATGGTTTTTACCTCGTAGCAATCAGTATTCCAACACTTATTTTTATAATGGGACTCTCATTTCTTCTGATGAGTGTTATTCGCAACCAGGCCATCACATTTGTTTTGATTTTAGGTTATATAGGGATAACGTTGTTTCTGTTGCAGGCGAAATATTATTACATTTTTGATTACATGGCCTATAACATTCCGATGTTAAATTCCGACATTGTTGGATTCGGAAATATTGATGTGATTTTGAATCACAGGGGAATATACTTTTTTCTGGGCTCCGGATTTATCTTTCTTACTATTTTTCTTTTGAAGAGGCTTCCCCAATCAGAAACAATGACTTACATTTCTCTTGCATTCAGCCTGGCTTTTCTCGCAGTCGGAGGCTATTTGGCTTACAGGCATGTTGAGCAGTTTAGATATTCAGAACAAATTCGTACCGAGGCAGTTGAATTAAATAATAAATACGTAAAAGAGAAAATTCCTTTAGTATTATCGAATGATATTGATTTAACACATAATGGGGAAATTATTGATGTGAAATCGGATATGACTGTTAAAAATGAAAACGAAATTGTATTAAATAAGTTGATTTTTAACCTAAATACAGGGCTAAATATTTCCTCCATAAAATTAAACGGGAAAGATGTTGCTTTCACACGTGAAAATCATTTGGTTTTTGTTTCTGATGATGTGAATTTAAATCCCGGAGAAGAAGCCAGGGTAGAGTTTGATTATTCGGGAAAAATTGATGAAGCTCTTTGTTATTTGGACATTGATGAGGAAACGATCCAGGAAAAGTATGGAAAGTTTGTATTGAATGTGGACAAAAGATATGCTTTTCTAACACCCGATTATGTTCTGTTAACACCTGAATCAGCCTGGTATCCTCAAACTGGGGTTACCTATAGTTCCGACGATGTAAGCTGGCACCATAACGAATTTGTTAATTACAAACTCAAAGTTACTACAACACCTGGTTTGCAGGCAATTTCGCAGGGAAAAATAAATGAGATTTCAGATGGTCAGTTTGCCTTCGAAAACGAGCATCCTTTAACCCAGCTTTCTCTTGCTATAGGAAACTATGAATACTTAAAAATGGAAGTTGATAGTTTGGACTATGGATTGTGGCTGCTTAAAGGGCACAATTATTTTTCGGAAGCCTTTAACGAAATTAAAGATACAATTCCGACTATAATTAATGAAAGACTGGAAGATTTTGAAAGAACATACAATCTGGAGTATGCATTTGAGCGGGTCGCGTTAGTTGAAGCTCCTGCGCAATTCAAAACGTATGTACGCTCATGGACTTCGTGCCAGGAATATGTTCAGCCAGAACAAATATTTGTTCCTGAAAAAGGTTTTATGATACGTGAAGCTGATTTTGAAGGTTCAAAAAAAATGATGGAGCGTTGGGGGAATCGTGGCCGTGGTGGTTCAATGACGCCGGAAGATTTACAAACACGGGTTTTAGAACAGTTTTTAAGGAAATTTACCGAGGAGGAAGAAACGAATTTCAGGGGCGGCCCGGGAGGAGGTTCTGTTACTACAATTGCCAATCCGTATTTTATTTTCCCTCTTTTCTATAATTTTCAAAATAATATTCAGTCTGATACATGGCCAATAACTAACCGTGTATTTGAAGCATATTTGAAAAACCAGGAAGTGGATATGCGATCGATATTTATGCGCGATATGTCGGGGGTAAGTGAAGATGAGAAAGCAAATATTGCACTACAGGACAGTACTTTCGAAGAAATATTAGCAGACGTAAATCAGAAGGCAATTATTGATAATGTAATTAAGCTAAAAGGAGACGTTCTTTTTTCAAAAGTGCAATATGAGGCTGGAATAGAAGAATTCCAGGCATTTCTGCAAAAAGTTTTGAAAGAATACAGGTTCAAAAATATTTCGTTTGAAGATTTTGATCGACGAATAAATGATGAATTTGGCATTCAGTTGATTCCAATGATGGACGACTGGTTTACTGCAAAAGCTTTACCCGGTTTTTTAATTTCCCCAATTTCCGCAGTAAAAGTTAAATCGGGCGAAATGATGCGTACGATGGTGAAGTTTAGAACAACTAATTTTTCTGATACAGAAGGGCTTATTAAGGTTATATTCAGATTAGGAGGATTTGGCGGGCCTGGTCGTGGCGGCCCGGGAGGAGGTGAAGACATGATAACAAAGCTAATTTACCTTGAGCCAAACCAGACAAAAGATATCAGTTATTTGCTTAATTCAGATCCGCGGATGATTATGATTAATACAATGACATCCCAGAATATTCCTCAGGTGATAAGTGAAGGATTCAGAGATATTGAAGAAGATACAAAAGCGGTTCCTTTTGAAGGAGAAGTGGTCAATAATGAACCTGTGCAAACTTCGCTTCCAAATGAAACAGTTGTTGATAATGAAGACCCGGAGTTTGAAGTAACCAGTAATAAGAAAGTAAGCCTGCTGGAGAAATGGATAATCAAAGAAGATGAAGGAGGCTCTAAATATCAGGGAATGAATAATTGGAGGCCGCCAACAAGCTGGACCGCTATTACGAATACCGACTTTTACGGAGAATATGTTCGTTCCGGATACTATATTAAAAGCGGCGACGGATCGCAAGTCGCAAAATGGCACATTCCTGTGAAAAAACCGGGATATTACGATGTGTATTATTATTTGTATAAATCGAGAAGATTTAGAAGAGGTCCGGGAGGAGGAGACAGTGAAAATGGTGAATACCATTTTACCATTTATACCGATGAAGGCCCGCAGGAACAATCATTAAATAACCAAAGCGCCGACGAAGGGTGGAATCACCTTGGAGCTTTCCATTTTACATCAGATACGGCTTTGGTTGAACTTTCAAATAAATCTCAGTTAAGAATGGTTTTTGCCGATGCTGTAAAAATAGTTGAGCTATAAAAATGAAATTAAACAGAATAATTAAATCAAAAATGAAATTACGAAACAAACTTGCAATCTTAGGGTTTTTGCTGGTCTTTAGCTTTGTGAAAGCAGAGGCACAGGAAACGTTAACGCTGGAGAAAGCATTACAATATGCGGAAACCGAAAGTCCTGATATTAAACAGTCGTTACTGAACCTTACGCGTTATCAGAAAAACCTTGAAGCGCAACGTGCAGCTTTAAAATCCCGCTTTTCACTCGATGTTAACCCGGTAGATTACAGCAGAAGCAGGATGTTCGACAGCAGGGTATCAGAATGGTATACCAACGAAAATTTTAAGACCAGCAACCTGTTCAGCGTTTCTCAACCAATTCTTCCTACCGATGGTACGATTTCGTTGAATAACGAATTTGGTTGGCAACGCAGTGTGTCAGATGCAAATGATTCGGAAAGTGAAGTTTTTTTTAATAGCCTCTATTTAAATCTTAATCAACCTCTTTTTACATATAACAGGCTTAAGCTCCAGTTAAAACAACTTGAACTAAACTACGAAAATGCGAATATCAGTTATGCAATGCAGAGATTAAATCTGGAAAGGAATGTAACACAGTTCTTTTATAATGTTTATCTCGCGCAAATGAATCTCAATATTGCCCGGGATGAGCAGGCGAATACACAAACCAGTTACAATATTATTAAAAACAAGGTTGATGCTGGTTTGGCAGCAAAAGAGGAATTGTATCAGGCAGAATTAAACCTTGCTCAATCAAAGTCATCTGTTCAGGATGCCGAGGTAACTTTTGAAAATAACAAAGACCAGTTGAAACTATATTTAGGAATGGATTTATATACCGATATTTTGGTTTTGGCGGATATTTCAGCAAATCCGGTTGATGTAAATTTGGATCAGGCAATCGAAAACGGCCTTGATTCAAGGATGGAACTCCGGCAGCGTGAGATAGACATCGAGAATAGTCAGTTTTCAATGATCGAGACTAAGGCGTTGAATGAATTCAGAGGAGCCTTAAATGTTCGTTACGGAATAACGGGAGACAATAAGGATCTTACGCAAATTTATGATAACCCCACAAAAAGCCCGTCGGTGCAGCTTTCTTTTAGTATTCCGCTTTTCGACTGGGGAGAAAAAAAGGCTCGTATTGAGGCGCAGGAAGCCGCTATACAGTCAGAGAAGTTGAATTATGAAGATGAATATAACCAGATTATTATAGGAATCAGGCAGGCATATCGCAACATTCAGAATCAATTGAACCAAATAGATATTGCCAAACAAAATGAAACAAATGCTCAATTAACATACGAAATTAACCAGGAAAGATATGAAAACGGCGATTTAACAGGGATGGATCTGAACCTTTATCAGCAACAGCTTTCCCAAATGAAAGTAGCTTATGCTCAGGCACTAATAAATTATAAAATCGAATTGTTAAATCTGAAGATTCAGAGTTTGTATGACTTTGAAGCTAAACAGCCAATTATACCTACCGAGTTATATTTAAATAATGAGAAAAAATAAACCTGGAAAAATCAAACAAAAATGAAAAATATAAAATTACTATTAATGTTGGGAGTTGCCGCAGTTGTAATCTCCTGTAACAATCAGACGCAAAGCACTGATACTGAATTAGCTTCTCCTGTCTCGGTAGAGAATGTTAAACTCGGTAGTATTATGCAGTTTATTAATACAACAGGTACCGCGAATGCGAAATCGGAAACAACATTAAGTACCGAAATGAGTGGGAAATATCATGTTGTTACAAATCCGCAAACAGGGAAACCATTTAAACTGGGCGACAAGGTGAAAGAAGGACAAGTAATCGTTCGCCTTGAAGATAAAGAATATGAGAATGGTGTTGCTATCGAATCGGCAAAACTTAACCTTGAAATTTCGGAAGATGAATATAACAAGCAAAAATCGTTATATGAAAAAGGAGGCGTAACACTGTATGAACTGCGTAACTCCGAAGTATCAAAAACCACAGCACAATATAATTATGAAAATGCCCAGCTGCAACTGGCTAAAATGAATGTAGTGGCACCTTTCAGCGGTGTAATTGTCGATCTTCCTTATTATACAGAAGGAACTCTTGTAGCTTCCGGAACAGAGGTGGTAAGTTTGATGAGTTACAACAAAATGTATGTCGAAATTAATCTTCCTGAAAAAAATATTTCTGACGTTGAAATCGGACAGAAAGCTTTAGTAACCAATTATACAATTAAAGAAGACACTTTAGTCGGGCACATCAGTGAACTGTCACCCATAATCAGCACAGAAACAAGAACATTTAAAGGCGTTCTTGAAATAGACAATCCGGAATTAAGATTACGTCCTGGTATGTTTGTAAAAGCGGATATTATTACTGCGCAAAAAGATAGTGCAGTTGTAATTCCAAAAGACATTATCATGACAGGTAACCGAGGTAAATATGTATTTATTGTGGGGAGGAACAGCACTGCTGAAGATCGTTGGTTAACCATTGGAATTCAGAATCAGGAGTCAGTTGAAGTGCTGGAAGGTTTAACTGTTAACGACAGGTTGATTATTGACGGATATGAAACATTGCGCGATCGTTCGAAAGTAAAAGTTATACTTTAGGAAGTAGCCGGTAACAAAGCAAATTTATCAGTATGAAGAAATTAACAGAATTTTCTGTCAATTACCCGGTAACTATCCTGATGGTGGTCCTTGGAGTTATTCTTCTGGGATACATATCTTACGATAAGTTGGGAGTTGACTTGTTTCCCGACTTAAATTCTCCGCGAATTTTTGTCGAAGTCCAGTCGGGGGAAAGGCCGCCGGAGGAAATGGAAAAACAATTTGTTGAAGATATTGAAGCTCTTGCCATTCGTCAGTCAGATGTTATCCAGGTTACTTCTGTTTCCAAGGTCGGTTCAGCTCAAATAACTGTTGAATACGACTGGAATAAAGATATGGATGAAGCTTTTCTCGATTTGCAGAAAGCATTAAATACGCTCACTCAGAATGCAGAAATTGATGAATTAACAATTACTCAGCACGACCCGAATACTTCGCCGGTTATGATAATCGGACTGACGCATTCTGAAATTAAAGATATGAATGAGTTGCGAAAAGCAGCTGAGAATTATATTCGTAATGAACTCGTCAGGTTAGAAGGGGTAGCCGAAGTTGAGCTCTCCGGACAGGAAGAAGGTGAGGTAATAATTGAAACCGACCCGTACCGCTTAGAAGCCCAGAACCTCACCATGGATGAGGTAAGTACGCGTATTCAAAGTTTTAATACCAGTGTTTCCGGTGGAAGCATTAGTGAAATGGGGATGCAGTACATTGTAAAAGGGGTGAGTATGCTTCAGGATATTTCGGACTTCGAGAATCTTATTGTGGGTTACAAAGCAGTTCGCGAAGTTGCCGACGGGCAAGCCACCGTTTCAATGGCTCCTGTTTTTCTGAAAGATGTTGCAACTGTTTCTTTTGGAAATAAAGAACCGGAGAATATTGTTCATATAAATGGTGAACGCTGTATTGGGTTAGCAGTTTATAAAGAAACAAAATACAATACTGTTAAAGCAGTAGAACAAATTAATGAAGCACTGGTTGATATTGAAAAAGCACTACCGGGTTATCATTTAACACAGGTTACTAACCAGGGAAGATTTATTAGCCAGGCCATTGGTGAAGTTGAAGAATCGGCTTTACTGGGGATTTTGCTGGCAGTGGTTATTCTTTTCCTTTTCCTCCGCAGGTTTGGAACCACATTAATTGTAAGTATTGCAATTCCAATTTCAATTGTTGCAACTTTTAATTTAATGTATTTCAATCACCTCACCATTAATATAATGACTTTGGGAGGGTTGGCGCTTGGCGCCGGAATGCTTGTTGATAACGCGATTGTGGTAATGGAAAATATATTTCGAAACCACGAAAACGGGATGAGCGCAAAAGATTCTGCGATATTAGGAACATCCCAGGTGGGAGGTGCTATTACAGCTTCTACTTTAACCACAATTGTTGTATTCTTGCCCATCGTATATTTACATGGCGCTTCGGGCGAGCTGTTTAAAGATCAGGCATGGACAGTTGCGTTTTCATTAATTTCCTCACTCTTTGTTGCTATCTTCCTGATTCCGATGATGTACCACCGGTTCTACAAAAACAAAAAAAGGCCTGTAAAACAGAAGTCGGTTAAAGTTGGCGGTTATGGTCGCTTTCTTGGAAGAGTGTTGAAAGTAAAATGGTTAGTTATAATTCTGGCAACTGCTCTGGTTGGAGGGTCATTATTTTTGGTTCCGCATATTGGAACAGAATTTATGCCTAAAACCGAAACCCGCGAATTTACTATCGATTTAAAACTTCAGGAAGGTACCGAATTAAGCCGGACAGAATCAACCGTAAAAAATATTGAAAATATCCTGACAGATTATTTAGGGGAAAATTTAGATAAAATATATTCTCATGCCGGGCCATCCAGTGGTGTGAGCAGTGATGAAACTTCCGTTTTTCAGGGCGAAAATACAGCCGAAATAAAAGTAATTCTGAAAGATGAATCTACTGTAACTTCCGGAACTGCAATTGAAACCCTTGATAAACTTTTGGCCAATGTTGAAGGGCTTGAAGTTACATTTACTCAGGAGGAAAGCGCTTTGAAGTCTATTCTCGGAACCGATGAAGCCCCGGTAGTTGTTGAAGTACGGGGGGAAGAAATGGAAGAAATAGAATCTATTGTGGCGCAGGTGAAAGAAAAGATGGTTGGAATGGATGGGTTATTTAATGTCCAGTCTTCCATTGAAAATGGCGCCCCGGAGGTTGAGATTAAAATTGACAGGGTCCGGGCAGGAATGTATGGAATTGATATTAGCTCCGTAATTAGCCAGGTACAGGAACAACTTGAAGGGAAGAATGCAGGTGAACTTGAAAAAGAGGGTGAAATGCAGGATATAACCATTAAAGTTCCTGAAAAAGGATTGAATGAAATAGATGAATTAACAATTACTTCGGGGACACAGATTTTCAGACTGAGCGAGATTGCTGATATTTCTTATGGTGTTTCCCCCAAAGAAATATTTAGAAGAAATCAGAACAGGATTGGAAAAGTTACTGCACAAATGGAAAACGGTGTAGCTCTCGATCATGTGTCCAATGAAATTCGCGAAGCTACGGCATCCATTGATCTTCCTCGCGACTACCGGATTTTGGTTACAGGTGAAGAGGAAAAACGACAGGAATCAATGGAAAATCTTGGGTTTGCCTTACTTCTGTCAATTGTATTGGTTTATATGGTTATGGCATCGCAATTTGAGTCTCTGATTCATCCGTTTACAATATTACTAACTATACCACTGGCAGTGGTCGGAAGTATAATTACTTTCTTTATTCTGGGTAAAACGCTGAATATTATGGCCATCATCGGAGTAATTATGTTGGTGGGTATTGCGGTGAATGATTCAATAATTTTAGTTGACAGGATAAATCAACTCATACGTGAAGGAAGAAACAGGACGGATGCTATTTTGTTGGCAGGACAACAGCGTATCAGGCCAATTATTATGACCAGTTTAACAACTATTCTTGCACTGGTTCCGCTAACCATTGGTTTTGGCGAGAGTGCATCATTACGTTCACCAATGGCTTTGGCTGTTATCGGAGGACTGGCAACCTCAACACTGTTGACGTTGGTTGTTATTCCATGTGTCTACGATGTACTGGATAGGTTTAAAGGACTGTTTTCACGTAAAAAGGAATCTGCAGTTGAGCACGTATAATTTCAGAAATTCGAAGGATGAAACGAACCGGAATTGAATGTTATGAAAATAAAGAAATCTATAGGTTGGGCAGGTTCGGTGTGTTTCATGTAAAAATTAAAAAATCGTAAGACGCATGAAATTCATCATAAACAGAAAAATATTCATCGCCATGTTGTTTACAGGGCTTACCCTTCTGGGGTATGTTTCCTATCAGCGGCTGGAGGTTGAATTAATGCCAAATGCAGAACTTCCGATGCTGTTTGTTTCCATTAATTCCAGGGTTGAAGTGGATCCGAATTATATGGAAAATCAGGCTGTTGTTCCTATTGAAGGAGCGATTGGGACAATGGAAGGCATTGAAAGCATGGAATCGTCTCTGAATAACCGAACAGCTACTATCCAGGTTAATTTTAAACAGAATGTAAACTTTAAATATACTTTCCTGAAACTTCAGGAAAAAATACAACAAGTTACTGATAACCTGGATGAAAATTTTATTGTAATGGTGAACCGGGTGAACATGGAATCGCTCACCAATCAGTTCATGGAATTACAAATAAGAGGAAGCGGTGGTACCGATCGGATTCGGAATATTGTAGATGAGGAAATAACTGCTGAGATGGAAAATATTGATGGAATTGCCTCGGTAACCGTTTACGGAGGTAAGGAAAAATCCATTGAAGTTACCTACGATGCAGGTGCCTGTGAAGCATACAATATCACTCCATCGCAAATTCAAAGAGCAATATCGCAAAGCTCAACTGCGCGAACATTTACCGGATATTTACACGATGCACAAAAACAGTATTTTGTTCATGTTACAGCCGAATACGACGATGTATCTGATATCGAAAATATTGTTGTAGCCGATGGGCCAATATTTTTAAAAGATGTTGCCGATATCTACTTTGGAGTAAAAGAAGAAGAAACGATAAGCAGGGTGAACGGCCTTGATGCCGTTTCCATGATCCTGGTGAGCGATTCGCAGGCCAACCTTATCGATCTCTCACATTCGGTGGAGAAAGAGATTCAGAAGCTGAATCAGGAACTGGCTGCGAAAGATGTGCAGATTGTAGTGCAGACAAACACTGCGGAAACAATGGAAGATAACATTAACCAGATTATGAACCTGGCATTAGTCGGGGGCCTTCTGGCTATTTTTGTACTCTGGATGTTTCTTAAAAATCTGAAAATTGTTTCCTTTATTGCCCTGGCAATTCCAATTTCGGTGTTTACTGCTTTCAATTTATTTTATGCTTTTAATATTTCGCTGAACAGTTTAACACTGGTTGGTCTGGTGCTGGCCATTGGGATGTTACTCGACAATAGTGTTGTGGTGCTGGAAAATATTTACCGGCTATCCGGAAAACGGTACGACGCTGATACTGCAGTAGTTCAGGGAACCCAGGAGGTTTGGAGGTCGATTGTTGCAGCAACTTTAACAACCGTAACGGTATTTCTTCCGTTTGTTTTCTCTACCGATTATATGATTCAGCTTCTTGGAAATCATGTTGGAATTTCTATCATTTCAACACTGATGGTTTCATTATTTGTAGCATTGTTGCTTATTCCAATGGGCGCGCATATTCTTCTAAAAGGAAAATCATCAGGGAATATTTTTTATGAAAAGGTCACCACTAACAATCGTACCATTCAGATTTATATTCTGTTGTTAAAAGCAGCAATGAGAAAACCGGCCGGAACCGTTATTGGTGCTATTGTGGTTTTCTTTATTGCCGTATTTATTGTTTTGGCTATAAGCGTAAATAACCTTCAGGAAGTAGAAGAGACAGAATTTTCGGTATATGTAACTATGCCAACCGGTTCTACCCTCGAGAAAACAGATTTGGTTGTAAAAGAAGTTGAAAGCAGGCTGGAAGATTTGGAAGAAAAGAAGGATGTTAGTTCCAGAATTCAGGAAGACGAAGCCGTTTTAACTATTATTCTAAAAGATGATTATAAAGATATTGCAGACCGTAGCGTTGCTGAAATTAAATCGGATGTAGAAAACCGGGTTAACAATATTTCTCAGGCTGAAATTAGTTTAACTGCTCCAACTTCCAGTGCCAGTTTCCGTGGAGGCGGTGGTGGAATGGGCGGTAGCGGAACTGAAAGTTTTGGCCGCTTTTTGGGAATTGGTTCTAATCAGGAACAGATTATAATTAAAGGAGAAGACTTTGATGTAATGAAAGGCGTGGCCGAAGATTTGGAATATTATATCGAAGATTTGGAGTCCATCCGAAATGTTCGGTTAAGTGTTTCCGGCAATCAGCCAGAAATTCATTTGCATTTTAACCAGTTGCTTTTAACGGAATATGGTCTTAATTTAGGGAATATCGTTTCAGAACTTGGAACGTTTTCTCGTGAGTTTACTTCCGGTGCAACTTTTAAACAGGGAACCGAAGAATATGAAATCATTATCAAGGAAAAACTGGATGATAACGAGGAGGAAAAAGATAACGACAAAGGGATTGATGATTTAAGGCAGTTGCAAATTAGTAATTCGCAGGGGGCAACTTACGATTTACAGGATATTGCCGATTTGGTTTATGATGAAGGAATGTCGCGGATTACACGTGTAAATCAGGAAAAACAAATTGAAGTAACCTACCAGTTTGTTGATGAAGCGGAACAATCAAAAGACCTTCTGGAGGCATACAGGTTAGAAATAGACCAGATTGTGGGTTCGTACAAACTCCCTTCCGGAGTAGCAATAGAGGTTGTTCATGAAGAAGATCAGTATTCTGAGTTTTACTTCCTGATTGCTGCTGCATTTATCCTTATTCTGATGATTCTTGCATCTGTATTTGAATCGCTTTCAACACCGTTTGTACTTATGTTCTCTGTCCCTCTTGCTGCCATCGGTTCATTCCTGGCTTTAATATTTACAGGGAACAGCATCTTTAATGCAAACACGTTAATGGGCTTCCTGATTCTTCTTGGTGTAGTGGTAAACAACGGGATTATTCTGATTGATTATACAAATATTCTGCGAAAGAGAGGATATCGTAAATCGCGTGCGCTAATGACCGCCGGGCTTTCACGTGTGCGTCCAATCCTAATTACCGCTATTACCACAATTGTTGCTATGTTTCCGTTGGCAATGGGACAGGCAGAATATGTTGGCGCAATTGGAGCCCCGTTTGCAATTACTGTGATTGGTGGTTTGGCATTTAGTACATTACTTACACTTATTTTTATTCCAACACTCTACGCGGGCCTGGAAAATGCCATTAACTGGATAAACTCTTTGAGCTGGCTACTTAAAATTGGACAGCTAATAGTGTTTATTGTTGGCGCATTGTACATTTACTTCGAGGTTGATACATTTATCTGGCAGTTGCTCGATTTTATGATGCTGGTTATTTTTATTCCGGGTATAACAGCTTTTGTAATGACGAGCTTACGTCAGGCCAGTTCAAGAGTAATCGACGAAAAAGAAGCCATTACAATTAAAATCAGGCGGCTGGTGAAAATTTATGATCGGGATAACCAGTTTGTTCGTGAATGGAAATCAGGATTAAGAATACGTGAGCGGGCGGGGTTAACAAAAGATTATAAACATATCCGCGATTTCTACGACCTGGTGTGGCAGCTTCCTCTGTTTATTTTCCTTGTATATTTTACTTTCATTTACATGGAAAATAACCTGTGGATGTGGATAATGTCTCATTTTGTATTTTTCTATCTGTTCTTATTATATACTCCTGTAAAACAGGTGCTAATCAATAAATATGAATCAACTTCAAAGGAGATTTATCCGAAATTAAACAGATTTATTAAAAATCTGTTCTATTGGGGAGCTCCGCTGTTATTCCTGTTTATCTTTTTTAAACGCTGGAATAATATTGGAATGGTAATTTTTGTAGCAATAATCTGGTTGTTGTTGCTAGTAATTTATAGTTCAGGAGAATACATCCAGAAAAAGAATCTTAACATCGCCCGAATAGGTGGCCGCATGGCCGGATTACGCAGAGGATATTTTACCATGGTTCGGCAGATTCCTATTATTGGTAAACGGAAAAAACCTTTCAGAGCATTAAACGGGGTTTCTTTGGAGATAAAAACCGGAATGTTCGGATTACTTGGTCCGAACGGGGCTGGGAAATCAACTATGATGAGGATTATCTGCGGCATCCTGGAACAGAGTTATGGTAAGATTTGGATTAATGGAATGGATACCCAAAAATACCGGGAAGAATTACAGGGACTGATCGGTTATTTGCCACAGGCTTTTGGTACCTACGAAAATATGTCGGCCTGGGATTTTCTGGATTACCAGGGAATTTTAAAAGGAATTAAGGACACCAAAGTAAGAAACGAACGCTTGGAATACGTTTTAAAGAGCGTTCATATGTTTGACAGAAAAGACCATAAAATTGGCTCTTTCTCCGGGGGGATGAAACAACGTATCGGGATTGCTCAAATTCTTCTGAATTTGCCACGAATTCTGGTCGTTGATGAACCAACCGCCGGCCTCGATCCTCGGGAAAGAATTCGTTTCCGTAATCTCCTTGTAGAACTAAGCAGAGAAAGGATTGTAATCTTTTCAACTCACATTATAGAAGATATTTCAAGCTCATGTAACCAGGTGGCTGTAATAAACAGGGGGAATCTGAAATACTTTGGAACACCAAATGAAATGGTGCACATGGGGAACAATTTTGTATGGCATTTTACAATTCCGGCAAAAGAGTTCGATAGTTTTGCAAATAAGCAGATGATTGTTCACCACATGCGCGACGGTGAGAATATAAAAGTCCGTTGCCTGTCCAAAGAAAAACCGGCAGAAAATGCAGTAAACGTGCCTCCGCATCTTGAAGATGCCTATCTATGTTTACTTAAAGATTTTGTTTAAAAAGAAAGCCAATGAAAAATTTAGAACTAAAAAACAGATTGATCATTTTTGTTAAAATGGTTCGGTACAATCTGAGAATAATTTTTGCCAATAAGTTTATCTGGTTTTTAATTGCTGCTTTAGCTGTATTCCTGTTTTTTGCCATACAAACGGTTATCAACAGGGCAAATATTGGCGAAAATACAATCTATGATCTTTTAATTTTCCCGGGAATACTGTTAATATTTTATCCAACTGTTTTTGGAATTCAAAACGACGACGATTCGCGGATGCTTGAAATTCTGTTTGGTATTCCAAACTACAGATATAAAGTTTGGTTGGTAAGACTAATTATGATTTTTAGCCTGGTATTTATAATTATTTACCTGTTTGCTGCGTTGGCATCTGTACTTCTGTACAGTATTAATATTCTCGAAATGGCCTACCAGTTAATGTATCCCATTGTTTTTATGGGAGCGCTCGCTTTTATGTTTTCTACCTTAATTAAGAATGGAAACGGAACTGCAGTTGTAATGGTAATTGTTGGTGTGGCTATCTTAATACTTCAGGATGCAATAGCAAGAACCCAGTGGAACATATTTTTAAACCCTTTTCAAATACCCGACAATTTGAATGAGGTTATCTGGCAGGGTTTAATATCAAAAAACAGAATGTTCCTCGGAATAGGAATGATTGTATTTGTTTTGTACGGGCTCTTTAATCTTCAAAAGCGCGAAAGATTTGTTTAAATATTTATGAAGGGAAAAATACAATGCCGACAATTAAAATGAATTGTTACAGGTAAATAATTTGTAACAGTTCATTGTCTGCATTGCCTTTTGTTTTCAAAAAACCGAAATACCAATAATTCATTGTATTGGTTCTTGTGTAGAAAAAATTGGACTACGGCAGGAAATAAATAAGTGTAACTGGTTTCTGGATAAAATTTTAACTTTGCGGGGCATTTTATTTTAATATGAATAGAGAAAAGATTGAAATAATGGCTCCCGTAGGTTCATTCGAATCATTGATGGCTGCCATTCAGGGAGGGGCTGGTTCGGTTTATTTTGGTGTGGAACATTTAAATATGCGTTCCCGCTCATCGAATAATTTTTCCATTGAGGACTTACGGAAGATAGCCGAAACTGCATCGGGTAATGGGGTTAAAACATACCTTACTTTAAATGTTGAGGTATTTGATACCGAAATTCAGTTGATGCACGATGTTTTGGATGCAGCAAAAGAGGCCGGCGTTTCCGCAGTTATTGCCGCCGATATTTCCGTGATTCAGTACGCCCGTTCAATCAATTTCGAAGTTCATATCTCAACACAGGTAAATATTACCAATATCGAAGCGGTTAAGTTCTATTCCAATTTTGCAGATGTGGTTGTTCTTGCGCGGGAAATGAATCTGGGTCGGGTTTGGGAAATCAGTAATCAGATTAAAGAAGAGCAAATTAAAGGCCCGGGAGGAGAATTAATCCGGCTGGAAATGTTTGCTCACGGGGCCCTGTGTATGGCCATTAGCGGGAAATGTTATTTAAGCCTGAACGAAATGAATTCATCGGCAAACCGCGGTTCTTGCCTGCAAACATGCAGACGTGCCTACACCGTAACCGATAAGGAAACCGGCGCTGAGCTGGATATAGAAAATGAATACATTATGTCGCCCAAAGATTTGAAAACCATTCATTTTCTGAATAAAATGCTTGATGCAGGTGTTTCTGTTTTAAAAATTGAAGGTCGTGCACGTTCTCCCGAATATGTGAAAACTACTGTTGAATGCTACCGGGAGGCAATTAATGCCTATTTCGATAATACCTTTACCGAAGAAAAAATCGAAGACTGGAATAAACGTCTGGAATCAGTTTTTAATCGCGGATTTTGGGATGGGTATTATTTGGGGCAGCGACTGGGAGAATGGAGCAGTAACTACGGTTCGCGTGCAACAAAAAAGAAAATTTATATCGGGAAATGCACTAATTATTTTTCAAAAATTGAGGTGGCCGAATTTAAGCTCGAAACCAAAAATTTAAATGTTGGCGACGAGATTATTATTACCGGCCCCACAACCGGTGTGGTTCAAACATCGGTAAACGAAATACGGGTAGATTTAAAACCGGTTGACGAAGGGAAAAAAGGAGAACGAATCTCGGTTCCGGTGGAAACTAAAATAAGGCGCGCCGATAAGCTGTTTAAAGTTGTTGATGCAAAGGATATTAAAGATCGCAGATAAGATAATAATTATCTGTAATTTCCGTTTTTTGTAAAAAATGTTTTTAATTTAGTATCTGTTACAAATCTAGTACGCTTTATGAACCATAAGTTGATTTTTACCCTCGTTATTGTCGCACTATGCGGGAATGCTTTCGGACAAACCCTAAAATATCGTGTTGGTCTAAACTACGGAAAATTCAATAAAGAAGTTGGACATGAAGAAGTGGAGCATCCTTTGATTGAAGGTTTGTCAAATCCCAATGCTACAGATTTTACAAATTCTTCTAACCTTGGTTTCGAGGCTGAAATTATGCAGCTTTGGAGCCCCAAATTTGAAACCGGTATAGAACTTGACTTTTCAAAGTTTTCAGGGAACAATAAAGTATCACCTTATTATAATTATTACCTTACTCCTTATATGCCTCCAAAAGCTGATGCATCAGCTTCCAAGATTTATGAATCGTCAGCATTAAATGTAATGTTGAACCTCAGGTATTATTTAGTACCGGAAGGAAGTGTAAATCCGTTTATAAAAGTATATGGCGGACTTTCGTTTGTGGCGGCAGAGTTCAACTACGAGGATCAAAGTGTTTGGTTGGAGGGCGAAGCAGGAATACTTTATGCCATTGGTACAGAAAATAGTGATGACCCAAGAGAAGCCGCTTTGTGTTACGGAGGCGGACTGGGTTTCGATATTCCCATAAACGAACGTCTTTCCTTGTATTTCGACGGGACGGCCGGGGTAATTGGTTCTGATAAAGTGGACGGGATTCCAAATTTTGATTATGTATTGGACGGAGAAAGTGGATTGGCACGTTTGGAACCGGCAAGTGGAAAAGCATTTATTACCCAGTTTAGCGTAGGGATTGTTTTTACATCAGGCAAAAACTTAGGTCTGAGCAAAGGAGGTGGCGGTAAAAAAAGCGGCGTAAAGCGGACCGGAAGGACAACTTCTAAAAGGCCTTTTTATCGTCAGAATAATAGATAATTTTTAAGACAAAAACTTCTATATAATGCGAAAGCGGTGATCTTTTCACCGCTTTCTTTTTTAAGACAAATAACTAATACTTCTTTCTTTTGCTTATTATTAATTATGAACCCAATCAACCGGTTAAGTCCGATATAAAAAATAAAGCAATTAATAAAAGCTGGTTTAAGTGTACGAACAACATTCGTCAGAGTTTCAGAATTAACAAAAATTAACGACAACCCGAAGTTGAACACTTTTCAAAAAATGATTTAAAACGGGGGTAAATGAAAATAAAAAAAGCCACGAATTTAATTCGTGACTTTCCTTTCTTTTATAAGGCTTATTTTTAAGCTAATGATTCAAATACTTTTTCAAGCAATTTTTTGGTAGCAATAACACCTTCTCTTTCGGAAAGCTCACTGCCTTCATATTCAACATCTATATAACCTTTGTAGCCCGAGTCTTTTACGATTTTTATTAACCGGTAGAAATCAGATTCTGTTTCGTTTCCTTCGGCATCAAAATTGTGTGATTTTCCACTTACTCCTTTTGCGTAAGGCATAAGTAATTCAACACCTTTGTAACGATCGTAAGTCTCACCGGTTTCTCTGTCGATAACAAAATTGCCAAAATCGGGAAGCGTTCCAACACGTTTGTGGTTAACCAGTTTCATCACGCCAACAAGCCATTCACCATTGCTTGAAAGTCCACCGTGGTTCTCAACAATAACATTAATATTCTGTGTATCTCCATATTCGCAGAGCATTCTTAGTCCGTCGGCAGCCAGTTTTTGTTGCTCTTCATAAGTGCCCCTGCTTCCGGCATTTACACGAATAGAATGGCATCCGAGAAATTTAGCGGCATCAATCCATTTTTTGTGATTTTCCACTGTTTTTAAACGTTCTTCTTTTTCCGGGTGCCCAACCATTCCTTCTCCGTCGCACATAATTAAAACATTCTGAACACCTTCATTTTTGGCTATTTTCTTTAACTCAGCTAAATATTTTTGATCTTTTGCTTTGTCTTTAAAAAACTGGTTTACGTATTCCACGCCTTCCATTCCCAGTTCACGGGTAACTACCGGGAAGTCGAGATTTTTCATTTCGTTTGCGAAAAGTGCCCTGTGAAACGACCATTCGGCAAGCGAGAGTTTAAAAGGTGATTTTTTAGGAGCGAAACCTGCAAATGCAGGCGATACCAACATTGCACCGGATGTGGCAGCAACAGTTGTTCTGATAAAGTTTCTGCGGGATGTATTTTTCATAACATTCAATTTTTAATTTTATTGATTTATATTTTAAAGAATATTTTTTTCGGTATAAATAGCAAAGAAGCCATTCCAAAGCTAAAATTGATAATGAAGCAAATAAGTTCACTATAAATTCTGAAATGTTAGTCCAACTCAGTACTCCGTTGGTAAAAACAGCAGTAAAGTCCCATTGCTTGTCAATTGTATAGAAGAATAAATAAATAAAGATTGCACTCATGCTGACTACCACAAATGGGGAAAGGCAAGAGTTAAATTTTCTGATATCGATTAACCAGTAGCTGAGAGCCAGCGTAACCAAGAGAACCACGGCTATTCCGCGAAAAAGATCAAAAGAGAGCAAGCGTCTCCCCGAGAATGCAATTTCTTTTTTTGAACTCATGATAAGGTTCTGGTTGGTTGAGATTCAAATGTAATAAAATATAGGTTTACTTGTGATTTATAAATACCTGCAATTTTAAAAATTTGATTGATTATTTATTTTCCGTAATTTGATTTATGTTTCATCAAATAGATATAATTATGGATCAAAATTATCAGGACTATTTAGGCACTGCGTATGAATTTATTGTTGCATACGGATTAAAGGTAGTAGTTTCTATTGTTATTTTAATTATAGGCTTTTGGATTATTCGACGTGTAGTTAAAATTTCAGGTCGTTTAATGGAGAAGAGAGACGTAAATGTATCACTTCGTGGCTTTCTTAAAAGTTTGTTTGGAATTTTGCTCAAGATTTTGCTGTTAATCAGTATTGCAGAAATGGTAGGAATCAAAACGACTTCGTTTATTGCAATTCTGGGAGCTGCCGGATTAGCCGTGGGACTGGCATTGCAGGGAACACTGGCCAATTTTGCCGGAGGTGTTATGATTTTGCTTTTTAAACCGTTTAAAGTTGGAGACCTTGTAGAATCGCAGGGGCATTTAGGGGTTGTAAAGGAAATCCATATTTTTGTTACCATTCTACTTACCCCGGAAAACAAAACCGTAATCTTACCAAATTCTGCTGTTTCAAGTAACGACATTGTAAATTATACAACAGAAGGTGTTATCCGCGTAGATTTAACTTTTGGGATTTCCTACGAATCAAATATTAAAGATGCCAAAAATATTTTGCTGGGAATTTTAACCAACCACCCAAAAGTTTTGACGGAACCTGCCCCGTTTGTGGGGGTTGCCGAACTTGCCGATAGCTCGGTGAACCTGGCTGTTCGGCCTTATGCAAAACCTACGGATTACTGGGATGTTTATTTCAGTGTTTATGAAGAAGGTAAACTTGCATTAGATGCAGCCGGGGTTACTATTCCATTTCCGCAAATGGATGTGCATATGAGAAAGTAAGATTTTCTGAAAGAAGAATGTCTCCTGCTTTTTGGAGACATTTTTACTTTACATGTATTTAAATCGTTTTATATTCTTTTTGGGTGTTTTTTCAAATTCTTCACTCACAATTTCAAACGTACTTATCTGTTCATACCTGGGAAGTTCCTCGTTGAGTTTTTTTCTGCTCTCTTCCATTATTCCGGGAAGTTCAGTTTCCAAAATTTGTTCAGTCTGAACAGCTTCAAAGTCTGGATAAACAAGGGCTGTTAGTTTTTCATTCCTTTCAACAATTACACATTCGGCAATGTAGGGCAGGTTGCTTATTTTGGCTTCAATTTCTTCCGGGTATATATTTTGTCCGGAGGGCCCCAGGAGCATATTTTTTGAACGTCCGCGAATGAAAATAAAATCATTTTTGTCAATCACACCCAGATCTCCGGTTTTTAGCCAACCATCGTCGGTAAATGCCGCTTTGGTATCTTCTTCATTCTTATAATAACCCAGCATTACATTTTCACCTTTCACCTGAATTTCACCAACAACGTTATAAGGATCTTCTGAGTCAATCCTGACTTCCATCCGGTCAACGAGTTTCCCTGCTGAAGAAGGCATGGTTTTGTTCCAGGCTTCATAACTAATAAGTGGGCCGCATTCTGTCATTCCGTAGCCAACTGTGAGGGGGAAATTAATTCGTTTGAAAAATTTCTCTACATCTGCACTCAAAGGTGCGCCTCCAATAACGATTTCGAAAAAGCGACCTCCAAATGTTTCAAGTAACTTTTCACGTATTTTTTTCAGAATTATTTTTGAAATAATAGGTGTTGCAAGTAATATTTTCATGGAGGGTTTCTGCAAAGTTGGCAGCAACCGTTTTTTATAGATTTTTTCAATAATTAGAGGAACCGATAAAATGAGATGTGGTTTTACTTCTCCAAAAACCTTTGTAATTACCGCAGGAGAAGGAATTTTATTCAGAAAGGTGATGTGACAGCCTAATGTCATGGGGAATAAAAATTCAAACAATAGTCCGTAAACATGCGCCATCGGAAGAAATGAAACAATTTTATCGCCGGGTTGTAAAGGCATGTGATCCCGGGCAAAAACTATATTTGAAACCATGCTTCGTTCCGGAATCATAACTCCTTTTGTAAAACCCGATGTTCCGGAAGTATATGAAATAACACAGACTTCCTCTCTTTCCCATTTCTCAAATTGAAAGCCTGCTTTTGTCAATTTGTTGGTTTTGTAATACTCAAAAGAATCTTCCAGTTTGTATTTTATATTTTCATCTTTGGCAATGTGAAAGGAAAAGTCTTCGAGGACAAGAATTGCCTTAACTTTTTCCGCATTTGTAAAATCAATTTTCTCAAGCAATTGTTTTGAGGCAATTACAATTTTTGCCTCTGAATGATTGATGATATGATTGGTGTTGCTATTATTAAAATCGGGAAGGATGGGAACGATTACAATTCCTGAAGAAATTGCCGAAAGGAAAACAGTTGCCCAGTTGGCCGAGTTCCTTCCTAAAACAGCTATTTTATCGCCCCTTTGAAGTCCTGTTATTTGATAAAAAAGATGGAGTGATTTTATATGGGTTGCAACGTCAGAATATTTTAAATCTTTTCCTTCATAATCGGAAAACGCAAGTTTATCCCAGTTTTTATGGAATGAATCAGTATAAAATTTAGCTAAATCAGGTAACGCCATAATTTTTAATTTAACCGTTAAATTTATGAAAATTACCTGAAAGTCCTATTCCCAAAATAATAGGCTGAAATAAAGGCTTTTTGATTCAGAATAATAAAAAACTCCGGAGATTATTGCCCCGGAGCTATGTTGTTTTCCACATTTATTTAGCGTCAAAATAAGGTAATACCAAATTGATCTTGCTTCAAACAACTCATTTTAATTTTAGAGACGAACGCCATTTCTGAATTAAACATTTTTACCATCATTAATTCTGAAATGTATATTTTAATATTTTAGCATTATTATGTGTTTGAGGGAAAACAAATTATTTGAAAAGAGAGTACGGCCTTTATGTTATTGTTTTGTTTCAACAACTGCATATTTGCTTAGCTTCCAAAATTCTTCCGGGTTTTCGATTTCGAGATAAGTGATAAGATTATCTTCTTCAATAAAGCGGAAAGAACTATCGGGATGCTCGGTAATTATTTTTGCTTTTTTTACGAAAAGCGGGAAATAGTTTGTATTTCTTTTGTCGAGCTCAGTAAAATAATTTTCATTAAACTTTTCTTTAATCGCTTTATTTTTACCTATTCCAAGAAATCCGCCTTCTTTGGTAAGAACACCATTCTCAGCAAGTTCATTATACGAGCCGGAAGCAAAAAATGCTCTGTTTAACTCACTGTCTTGTTCTGAAATTAAGTTGTTTGCATTAAGGATTGAGTCTGCTTTAACAGAAATGTCACTTTGCATAACCACCATCTGGCTATCCATTTTTTCTATTTGAACATCCATTTCTGCAATCTGATAATCGCGTTTATCAAGTTCCGATTTTAGCATTTGGATATTTTTATCCTGCTCCATAATACTTTCGTTGAGTTTGGCGATTTTATTTCGGAATGATTTAATCTCGATACCTGAAGATTTTAGTTGTTTCTCTAAATCGTCAATTTTTTTACTGCTTTGCTCCAACATTTCATTCATTAGCTTAATATCGGCAACCAGCGTTTTTTTCTGATCCTGGGTCCCTTCTTTCTGGTCGAGTACCAGTTGATTTCTTTTTTCACGAATGAAGGTCAGATTCTGTTCAATTTCATCAAATGTACTGGCCATTTCATTTACCAGTGAATCTCTTTCTTCAATTGTCATATTCAAATTAACGTTCTTATCGTTTAGTTCATTAATTTGGGATTTACTGTTATAAATAACTACACCTGCAATTATTACAATCACAGCAAATATTCCAATAACAATCCATTTTAACATAGAATTTTTTTCGGTTTTCATAACGTTTCCTCCTCGTTAAATTAAATTTTTGTTTTTGATACAGGTACAACTGCCAAACCATGTGCCAGATATTTGGATTGGATTTAAGTGTTTGTATTACAGTGTTTTGTTGTTTGGAGGAGGAAATGTTTCTTTATCAATATGATTAAGAATTATCAATTTGATAATGGAATAGCAGGGAAAGAAGAAGGTTACCTGGCCTCTTTCAGCATCCTGTAAATGGTTGCGATACCGATGTCAAGTTTTTCAGCAACAAGTTTTGTGTTATTGTCGTATTTCTCAAGATATTTTTTTACGATTTTTATGTTGTATTCACGTAAACTCATTTCCTTATTCAGGCTGCTACTAATAAGTGCATCGTTTCCAAGCACAATATTTTCATCGGTAATTTCATCGTTGTCGGAAAGGGTAATCGCCAGTTCAATTACCGATTTTAATTCTCTTATGTTTCCCGGGAAAGAATAAGAACGAAGTTTATCAACCGCCGCAGATGTGAGGCTTTTGAACGGAAGACTGTTTTCGTCACAAAATTCTTTTATAAAATATTTCGAAAGTATGATAATATCGTTGCCCCGCTCTCGTAAAGCAGGTAATTCAACAGATAATCCAAACAGGCGGTAGTATAAATCCTGTCTGAAATTCCCTTTTAGTACTGCATCCTGAAGATTTTGATTGGTTGCCACAATTATACGACAATCGGTTTTTATAGGTTTGTTACTTCCAATTCGTACAATTTCTTTTTCTTGCAGTGCACGTAAAAGTTTGGCCTGGAGTGAAATCTCCATTTCTGCAATTTCATCAAGGAAGAGAGTTCCTCCGTTTGCTTCTTCAAATTTTCCAATCCGGCGGATATTTGCTCCGGTAAAAGATCCTTTTTCGTGTCCGAAAAGTTCACTTTCAATTAAATCTTTTGGAATAGCTGCAACATTAACAGCAATGAATGGTTTGTTTGCTCTAGGAGAATTGTAGTGAATTGCTTTGGCAACCAGTTCTTTCCCGGTTCCGGTTTCGCCAGTTACCATTACCGAAATATTTGTTCTTGTAGCTTTCTCAATTAAATTAAATACTCTTTTTGTTGCCTGGCTATTCCCAATAATTGTGTTCTCAAAATTGTATTTCTTTTTAACTTCGCTACGCAACGATACAATTTCCCTTTTCAGGCGTTCTCCTTTTTTAATGTTGTTAACTGTGTTTAGTAATCGTTCACGAACATCTTTCGATTTTACTATATAATCGTAGGCACCGTATTTTAACAATTCAACCACAACTTCAATTTCGTCCTGTTCTGAAATGAGAATGACCTGGATATCCTGATTTTCGGATTTTATTCTTTTCAGAATTTCAAGACCCTTCATATCCGGAAGACGGTAATCGAGAGTTACTACATCCGGACTTTTATGAAGGTTGTTTAAACAATCTTTTCCCGTGGAGAACGATTCTATATCATAATCAGGGTTCATTGAGAGATTATGTACCAGCAATCTGTTGTACCACTCGTCATCCTCTACCACAAATATTTTAAATGGTTTATCATCCATTGTCTATTGTTTAACCCTGTTAATGAATTTTTTAATCGATTTTTGGTTTGCTGATTTAAAGGTGGTTAAAATTGAGGTATCATCGGGGTATTTCATTTAAATATTTATTTAAGAATTTGATTATTTCTTCTGTTTCGTCTTTAACTTCTGTAAACAACGAACGAATGGAATTTATATTTAGTTTCTTTTCTGAAAGGTTTTCCATTTCTTTAACTTTTTTATACAAATCCATTGCATTTAAATGTTTATACGGAACAGCCATTTTATGAGTCGTTTCTCTAATTGTGCTCCAATCATAAAACTTCAAAGCTTTTTCAATAGATTCCAATCCGCTTTCGCTTGATTTTATAAATAATTCTATCATTTCTCTCAGGAACGCGTTGTCTCCACCCGAGAGTCTCTCAAGATCAGATATGTCGACCGGTGTTGTCATATTTATTTTTTTTGCCGGAGTTTCAATTTTTATAATCGAATTTAGTGTTTTTAAAAGGCTGTTTTCGGAAAAAGGTTTAGATAGGAACCCTTTCATCCCTGCATCTATGCATTTCTGTTTTTCTACTTCTTCGCTTGAAGCAGAAACCGCAATTATATGGGAAGCAGGTTTTGCCTGAAGCAGTTCTTTTGAGGCTTCAAAACCATTTTTGCCAGGCATTCTTAAATCCATAAAAATAATATCGTAATCTTTTTCTAACGCTGCGGTTACAACGTCGTGCCCATTAGTAACTTCATCGAAGTTAGCACCCCATTTTTTTAGAATTCCTTTTAGCAGAAATCGATTGAAATCGGTATCATCAGCAATTAGAAAAGTAAGTTTTTTGTATAATTCGGGTACTGTTACAACTTCAAAATCGTGTTCCGGAATGTTTCCCGATTTCCCTTCGGTATAAGGAATTTCAATCTGGATAGTTGTTCCTTCAGCCGGCGCACTTTCAACCGAGATTGTGCCTCCGTGTAGTTCAACTAATTTTTTAACAATTGAAAGTCCCAGTCCGGTTCCCTGGTATTTTACACCATCATTGTTTTCTGCCTGCACGTATTCGTCAAAAATAATTTTCAGGTTTTCCTGCGTAATGCCAATTCCGGTGTCGGTTACCCGGATATTGAATTTATAAATATCATTTTTGGCTTTATATGTTTCTACTCTAAGTGTAATTCTTCCGTTTTGTGTAAACTTTATGGCATTCCCGATAAGGTTAATAAGGATTTGTTTTAAACGGAGCGGATCGCCAATAACGGCATCGGGCTGTTCGCCAGTCCAAATAAAATCCAGAGTATTATTTTTTTTCTCTGCCTCAAACTTTTGTAACGCAATTACTTCTTTAAAAGTAGCTAGAGGAGAAAAATCTGTTTTTTCGAGCTTTAATTTATTGGCTTGTATTTTGGAGAAATCAAGAGTGTCGTTAATTACGTTTTTTAAATGGATAGCTGATTTTGATAACACTGAAACCAGTTCTTTGGTATGCTCGTCGAATGTTTTTTGGTATAATTGTTCTGTTAATCCGTATATGGCATTTACGGGTGTCCGTAGTTCATGACTAACATTAGCTGCAAATTTTTCTTTGGCAACAGCAAGGTTCTCGGCTTCCATTTTTGCCTGTTTCAATGCTCGCTGGTATTCTCTCATTTTTCTCAGGTAATTAAAAAGAACAAACAGAACGACCAGTAAAAGAAGTACCGCAGTAATTGTAAAACCAGCCAAACGTTTGTATGTTAATTCTGCCAATCGGTCTGCCTGGTTGGTTTTTTCCATTAATTTATCGTTCTCATTTGTTTCGGCTAAGGTAATAAGTCCGTTAATTTTATTTACCAAAACCATATTCTCAGCAATCAGTTTTGATTCCAGAATATTTTTTTCCTGTCCTTTTTCCTGTATCTCTTTTATCTCACTTTCCAGGTTTTGGATTTGCTCCTTTATTACTTCGGGTTCAAGTTCGCGTTTAACAATTGTTGTATCTACAATCGTTTTTTTTCCTCCAAAAATTTTTCTTAAAAGGCCTTTTTTTTCTGTTTCTGTGCGGATGGTATCTAGTTTTTCTTCTTCCAGTTTTGAATATATTTGGGTGAAAGAAGTGGTGTCAACATTTTGCATTGATTGATGCAAACTCAGGATTTTTTGCCACAACTCTATTTTTTGAAAAGCGAGAGAAGTAAGTGAATCAGTAATTTGAATGTCGCTTTCGTTTTCAGCTTCAAAATGATTAAGATTTTCAATTTTTGAAATAATTTTTTTTTGAAGTGTTTGATAGGGTTTTAAATCTCCTTTTCTATTTGTGAGAATATAAAGTCTTGCATTATTTTCGAGAGAAGTGAGGTCGGCAGCCAAATCTTTTACCAGAAAAAGTTGGTAATCGGGAGTGGCCTCCTGGTGAATGGAATAAACGATATTTGACAGGCTTTTATAAGCAAAATAGCCGGATGTGACTACTGCTGCCCCTATGATTAGCGACAGAAGGGTAATTTGTATTTCTATTTTGAATTTTGACATCCGGTCAATCAATTTTAACATAAAGAACGATTGACCAAGATGGTTTGTTTCGTTCGGAG
Organism: uncultured Draconibacterium sp.; assembly: GCA_963677235.2. Classification (GTDB taxonomy): domain Bacteria; phylum Bacteroidota; class Bacteroidia; order Bacteroidales; family Prolixibacteraceae; genus Draconibacterium. Next base: position 1,557,412 of record CAXXPP010000003.1, read on the forward strand.
ACAAATAAAAAATGACTGGCAGTTTTACCCTGCCAGTCATTTTTTTAGGAAAAGTGTTTATTTTTTTCTAATATTTTCTTAGAAAAATGTCGCCGCTGACTGTTTTTAGCTCTACTTCAGTACTCCCTCCGTTGAGTGATAATTCCCGGTTTGTACCCACCCATGAAATTTCTTTTTGTGGCTTATTATCAAATTTCAGGTTGGAATATACATCGCCGGTTACGGTTGACAGATCAATGTTAGCTTTATGAGTTTCAGGAATAGAATAATCAATAAAACCACTTACTGTATTAATTTTCATTTCGCCGGTGCATCCCAAAAGTTCTATTTCTCCGGAAATAGTATTTAAACTGAACTCCAGATTTTTGGGTACTTTAAGAGTGTAGTAGATTTCACTGTTAAAATTATAATTATGCCTTTTCCCGATCTTTTTTTTGATTCCTTCGAAATCAACTACTTCTTCAATCTCCACTTTCCCGGTTTTCTCGTTTATATTTAGCGTATAAAAATCGTTATACCGGTTTTCGTCAATACTAACCGAGGCATAAAATCCGATATAATTGTTGTTCCAGGTATCAATTTTAATCGTGTCGGCAAAACTTAACTTTATTTCTGCTTTTTTACCGTCAAGTTCTATTCTTTTTTCAACTATTTTCTGTGCATGAATGAAATTGCTGCCTAAAACCAGAATCAGAGCCAGGATGATAAATTTTTTCATGGTGATTTATTTTTTTCGTAAATAAATATTCCCCGATACTGATTTTAAATACATTTTCTGGCCGCCACCATTTAATGTATAGCTGTTGTCCCCGGTATTTCTTATTGATCCCAAACCATCTGCTCTTGTGTCTTTGTCGCTTTTTTTAACGCTTTCAAGGTTGAGGTTGTTATAGACATTTCCTGTTATGCTGCTGATGTTAATCGAAGCCTTGTCTGAGGCCGGTAGCGAAATATCGATAAAACCACTTACTGATGCAAGGGAAGTTGGTTCTGTTTGGTTAAAACTGGTGAACGTTGCTTCAACGTTGCCACTAACTGAATTTATTGTAAGAGGCCCGGTGCAGTCTGTTAATTTTACATTCGCACTTAATGTTTTTATTTCAAGGCTTCCTTTGTAGGAACTGATATCTAAATCTCCATTGGCAAACGGGCTGTGGTAATCTATACTTACTGCAATCCCATTTGGGACAGAAATAGAGTATTCATAATCTCTAACCTGTTTACTAATGCCCGAAATATGTACTACTCCGTCTTCTTCGGAAACATTTAGTGCCAGACCTGTGTTATCTTCCATTCCACCAAGCAGATTAAGTCCCTCCGCACGTTCCGGTTTATTAAAGTTAGCGTTGGATTCAATAACAATCGAATTCCCACTGGCGTTATTTAGTTTTATTTCGCCAAGAAGACTGGTTATCTCAACCCTGTTTTTAACTTTTGGCGTGTATTCAAACTTATTCTCCTGGCTTACAACTAAAAGTGGAAGAATAAAGATTGCGAATAAAATAGTTACTTTTTTCATGATTATTTTTTCTTTTTTTGTTTCACATTTTCGGATGGTGATCTTGCCGGCTTATTGACCCGACATCCGTGTTTTTATATGATTGTTTTTATCATATCCTTTGCATATTCCCTAACTTGTTCGTTTGTGTTTTTGTCTTTCGAAATCGATTCAATTTTTTCTTTTGCTTCTTTTACTCCCGATTCTGTTAATACCTGGATTAACGAAATCTGAAGAAGTGGATTATCCTGCAATGAGAGTGATTGAATAAGTTCATTTTTGATGTTTGGGTTTTTAGGCATCATTTCAGACAGTGCATTAATTGCAGCTAGTCTTACATTTACGTTTTTATCACTGTTCATGGTATAAACCAATGCTTCAACCAGCGAATTATCAGCATTCCCGAGTGTTTTTATGTTATAAACTGCTTCAATTTTTTGTGGACCTGAATAGTCTTTTAACCCCGCAAGCAATGCTTCTTTTTTTATTGTATTTAGCTCGGCTTGCAACTCCCCAACCTGGTTGTTTTCTGAACCTGTAAAATATCCGGCAGCAAATGTTCCCAGCGCAATAATTATTGTAGCTGCAATTTTTATCCAGTCGGGCAGATAGATTATTTTTTTGTTTTTAAATTGTTCTTCTGTTTCCAGAAGGTTCATAAATTCGTCCTTCATTTCTTCGGGTGGTTCAATATCGGGGAATGAATCAGTAAATTTTAAAAATGATTTTAGTTCGGTATAAAGTTCCATGCACGATTCACAATGTTGTAAATGAGTGCCTATTTTTTCTGCAGAATTTATATCCAGTTTCCCATCGATATATTCCGGCAGGTTTATTTTTATTTCTTCACACTTCATTTTTAATCAATTATTATATTGGTATAAATTTCTTTTAGTTTTTGAATCGCCCTGAAGGTCTTCACTTTCACTGCATTCTCTGTTGATGCGGTTGTTGTAGCTATTTCTTTATAAGAAAACCCCTGGAAGCGGTTCAATTCAATTAATTCGCGATAATTAGGCGGTAGCTTCGACATTGCGTCGAGCAAGAATTCAAATTTTTCTTTTGTGTCTTGCTCGTTCAGCGAGGCCGCCAGATCCATCTCTGCGATTTCTTCATCATGTGCTGTTCCAAATACTTTTTTATTTTCGTTAAAATGGTCAATCAAAATATTTCGGGCAATTCGGAACAACCAATAAGCAAAGGTTTTGTCTTCTTTCCAGCTATGACTATATTTTAATATTTTTACAAAAACATTTTGGGTTAAATCCCTGCTTACTTCTGCATCTCTTGTCATTCTGAAAAAGTAACTATACACCTTTTTATAGTTCCTGTCGTAAAGAATGCCAGCCGATTTTTTGTCTCCGGCTGCAACTTTTTTCATCAATATTTCATCACTATGCTGTTTTTCCATTCAAACTTCCGGAATACTGTATTTAAAATTTTAGTATCTGATAAGAATACCGGTAAAATACACTATTGGTTACTCGCTGTGCTAAAAAAAAGATTTTTTTTTATGTTTTTATAAATGTAAAGGGTGTTGGGAGATATAAAAAAAAGCCGGCTCGTTGCGAACCGGCTCAGTTCTATTCGACGTCTATTGTGCTTCTAACATTATTCTAATATAGTGTAGTGTGGGTATCCATGGTGTTGTAAAGGGAACGGTTATCCAACTAAACCTACAATTGGGGGTGAAGCACAATTTAAAAGAACTTTATAAATTTGGGGTAATACCTTGTTTTTGTTATTTATCCCCTTGCAAGTTAAAGTGTTAAGAACTTTTTTTCTAAACCGTTCTTCAATATTACTACATATTTATGAAGCTTTTTTCGAAATTTATTCAGTGGTATGAAATGAATCGTATGTGGTAGTATTTAGTTATTTAATGGATTTATATTAATCCTGTATGATTATTGGAACATTCATTTTGATTCGTGTGCCCGGATATTTATGGCCGGGGTTTAATTCCTCCGTGATAATTTCTGATTTTATGTTATATCTGTTACCAATAAGTTGGAGCCTTTTATGGGTGAGGGAAACACCCATATTTAAATTTTGTTCTGACTTGGAATAAGGAGTAGATTGATTTATTCCAATTCCATTATCTTCAACTAATATTTCAACTATCTTTTCATCGATGTAGTTAATTTTTATCCAGATTTTTCCTTTTCCTGGTAATGGTGAAACTCCATGCCATATAGCATTCTCTACAAAAGGTTGTACAATCATCGATGGAATTGCAATGTCGTCACCGTCAATTTCTTTATCTATTTCAAAAACGAAATCAAATTTGTTATTCATCCTGAATTGTTCGAGTTCAATATAATTTCTTAGCCGCTCCAGTTCATCATCAATGGTAATTGAATTCGATTTCAAAGAATTCATATTTTGCCTTATTAACCTGGCAAATTGCGACAGATAAGTTCCTGCTTCTTCTGCTTTATTCATTAAAAGATATTTTTGAATAGAGCCTAGTGCATTAAAGATAAAGTGAGGATTCATCATCGATTGGAGCGCCTTGTGTTCAAGATTGATAATCATATTGTCTGTCTCTTTTTGCTTAATTTTTCTTTTGTAAAAAGACCAGGCAATGAAAAGAATTAGTGCAATAAAAATCAGGAGAAAAAAGATTTTTGTTATGGTTCGTTGGAAAAAAGTTGGTTGAACAATGATAGAAAGCTTGACTGGCTGGCTAAATTCTTCTGTGCTTTTTCTTGCACGGAGTTTAAATGTGTAGTTTCCGGGAGACAGGTTAAGATATGTTACCTGCGTATTGCTACCAGTAATCCAATCCTGATCCAGTCCTTCCATCGTATAAGAATAACTTGAGGGGTAGGAAGAATAGTTAATGCTGGCGAAATCAATGCTCAATCTTTTTTTATGTTTGAATTTTATTTCTTTTGAATTGAAATCAAAATTTTTTTCGTCAACCGAAACATTGTAGAAATAAGGTTGAGGTATTTCGGTGTTGGCATTTACACAGTCGGAAATGGGAATTGACACCAACCCGTCATCAGACGCAATATATAATCGGCTGTTGTGGCAAATAATATCATTGATATTATTGAATTCAATATTCAACCGGCTTAACTCAAGTTGTTTCCCTTTTGCAATATCTAAAGGATTTAATATAAAATAAACGGTTTTTGTTGTATAGAAGAACAGAATATTTGACTGGTATACTGCCCCCTTAATTCTGTAGTTGATTTGTGACCCGAATTCTTTAGTTAAGTTATATAAATTTTGGTCATCTCTCAGGATTAGCTGATTTCCGACAATATTATAAATTTCATAATTATCGTTAATCGTTAAATGGGAAGTAATAGATGTTCCATTATAGGGCTGAAGTATGCTGTCGGGAAGGAACTGGTCATTAATAATTAAATAATTTCTTTCGGCGTTTACGACAAGATTTTTGTCTTTATTTATAAAAACTCCGTTTATTCGTCCTGTTCTTAACCCAATAACTTTACAATCGAGATCCTGATCAATTCCGATAATAAGTAACCTGTCATTAATATAAGAGTAGATTGTTTTCTCGTCAGCCGTAACGTTGATCTTTTTTACTTTATACGGCAACTTTTTATGTGCTCCATATTTTATAGAATTGGTTTTTTCGTCATAAACTGTTTCTTTAATTTCATGCAGTTCCTCACCAATTGAGCTTGTTACTAGGGTGTTGTTTTTGAAATGGTAAATATTTGAAAGATTATTTTCATTTAAATCCAGATTCATCCGTGCAAGCTTATCGTTATTGATGGTGAAAAGTGTTTTTCCGTTGGTTGCCCAAAGTTTGCCATTATTTGTAGGCTCCAGTGATTTGATACCAAGGTTTTCAAAATGTTCTGTTTCCCAATATTGGTATTTTAAAATTTCCCTGCTGATTTTATAAATACCACTGGAGGCAGAAGTAACCCAAATGTTATTCTCTCTGTCAACCAGAACTCCCTGAGCCAAATCAACATCAAAATGAAATTTTATTTTTTCGCCGTCAAAACAAAACAATCCTTTGTCATAGGTTGCTAACCATATTAAACCTTCGGAATCTGTAGTGAGGGAATTTATATATTGCGTTTCTGATTGAAAAAGGTGTTTGACAAGGATTTTTGTCCCCTCATAAATATTTGCATAATCTGCACGTTCAAAGGCAATGGTTTTGTTCTTGTCAAACTGAAATGCTTTTTCTATGAGATAATCTTGAAAGGGCTCCAGATAAGCACTGTCTGTAATGCTATTTAATTTATAAATTCCGGTTGCTGACCATAATAGAAATTTATTGTCGGAAGATTTGTTTAAATAAAAAAGGCTCAGATCTTTTTTGTTGTTAAGGCCGAAATTTAAGCGTGTGATTTCCGATTCTTTAGTATTAAGAACGTAAACATCAGAAACCGGGTTGTAAAAATAAAGCGTTGAATCATCGTCTTCAAAAAAATCGTAGAAGTAAAAATTGGCTCTTAACTGGCTCAATAAGGGATCATTGTTTTCATTGTAAATGGTATTGTTAAAATAATAGTTCAGTGTCCCATTCATGTTCATAAACCAGAGACGGCCAGTGGAATCTTCTTTTATTCGCATTATAATATTGTCACTTAATCCTTCTTCTGATGAAAAAGTTTTGAAGTTACTTCCGTCGAATCGAATAACACCTGAGTCGGTTGCAAACCATATAAAACCGCGACTATCTTGATAAACGTAAATGATTTTATTTGTCGGAAGTCCGTCGGCAATAGTATAATTTTTTATAAACGGATTAGCCGCAAATAAAGAATTTATAGCCAACAGGCAGCATATATTCAATAAGAAATATTTTATTTTCACTAATCAATAGATTTTGATTGTGTTCCGACTAATTCTCTGAATTCGTTAAAACGCCTTCTTGATACCGGGAGTTTTGTGTTGTCATCTAAAATGGCAAAATATCCCTGATAACTCGAGAATCCTTTTAAGTAATTTAGGTTAATTATGTTTGACTTATGGATTCTGAAGAATTGCTCCGAATCCAGTACTTTCTCAAATTCTCCGAGCGATTTACTCGAAATAATTTTATCGAGCCCTGACATGTGAATGATTGTGTAGTTACTATCTGCTTCCAAATAACGGATAGTATCCACCTCAACTATTCTAAACCCAAATTTTTCAACAACTGTTATTTTATTTACCCGGCTACTTTCTCCTTTAACCTGCCGAATTAAATTGTTGAGCGATTCGTTGTAAATTTCCTGAATCTTATTTTGTTGGAGCCGAAGGCTTAAATAGGCTGTGGCTTTGTTTACGGCTTCCTTTAATTCTGTTGGATTTATGGGTTTTAACAAATAATCAATCGCATTTGCCTTGATGGCTTTTAACGCATATTCTTCGTATGCAGTAGTAAATATTACTGCATAATTTTCTTTTGGGATAGATGCGATAAAATCAAACCCATTTTCGTGTGGCATCGATATATCGAGAAATATCAAATGAATATCAGAGGCCATCAATAATTGTCTTGCAGTTGCTGCTGATTCGGCGCTTCCACATAATTTTATTTCCGGACAGTTTTGTCGCAAAAGTATTTCAAGCGTTTGTCTGACGTTTAATTCATCATCTACTATTATCGCATTAAACTGAGTCATGAAAACAAAGATAAGACATTAATTAGGAATTAAATCTGAGGCTTGTGAATGGCAAGTTTTATTTAGCAACTGGTTAAGAAGACCGGATGAACGGCGACGATTTTAATTCTTTTTGGGGGATCTGAAGAAAGCAAATATCTACAGAATAAAATTGTCATCGTTTAATTTGAACAAAAGTGTTTCATATTTTGTAATTTACCTTAAAAATTCTAAAACACTAAATTATGGAATCAGTTGAAAGTATCTCGGAGAGAATTTACGATGTAATAATGACTTTTGGCCCCAGACTGGTTGGAGCGATTTTAACGCTGATTATTGGTTGGTGGATAATAAAGGTTATTCAGAGAGCAATTCGTAAAACTTTTGATAAAAGGGAAATAGAACCTTCGTTGAAAGGTTTCTTGAATAGCATGATTGGTATACTCCTGAAAATTTTGCTTATTATTAGCGTAGTTGGGATGATGGGGGTACAAATGACTTCGTTTATAGCAATTTTGGGTGCAGCTGGTTTGGCTGTTGGTATGGCTCTTTCAGGAACGCTTCAAAATTTTGCCGGTGGGGTGATAATTTTACTTTTTAAACCTTTTAAGGTGGGAGATTTTATTAGTGCACAAGGGCACATGGGAAGTGTAAATGAAATTCAGATTTTTAATACTATACTTAAAACCCCTGACAATAAAACAATTATTATTCCCAATGGAGGGCTTTCAACTTCTTCGATGACTAATTTTTCAGCGGAACCCAGAAGACGAGTTGATTTTGTATTTGGAATAGCCTATGGCGATGATGTAGATAAAGCAAAAAAGGTTTTGCGGGGATTAATTGATGCCGATTCCAGAATTCTTCAGGAACCAGAACCTTTTATTGCTGTTACTGAGCTTGGAGACAGTTCTGTAAATATTGTTGTTCGGGTTTGGGCCGAAGCTACAAATTATTGGGGCATTTATTTTGATTTAAACGAGAATGTATATAAAACATTTGATAAGGAAGGGCTCAATATTCCTTTCCCGCAGATGGATGTTCATATTCAGAAATAGTTCAAAAGGAGTATAGTTGGTTTTTAAATAAGAGCCTTTTTTCGATATCAATGATTTTGTACTGAGACAAAATTAGTTGATAATCATAAATTCAAAAACATCATAAAGTCGTATATTTGTTAATTTAGTTCAATAAGAGGAATGCTCTTTGTCATATTCTCCGTCCTAAATGAAATTCTTTGTTTCACACAATTTGTCCTTTAAGCCGGAATTTATTCCGGCTTATTTGTTATGTTTTACACTATTTTTATTGCTTCTCCTGCAACATCAATGGTATCTCCAGCAATTAGTTTTGCCCTTTTTCTGAACTCCTGTTCTCCATTCCTGAGAACTTCACCATTTTCTACCATTATTTTGGCATGTCCGCCGGTTTCGGCAATACCAAGTAATTTTAGCAGTTTTACTAATTCAATATAATCTGTTTTTAATCGAAACTCCTGCATCAGATTTTAAGTTTAGCTTTTATGTTTTCAGGGATTGCATCTTTATGAACCATAATGGCAATGGTTTTTAAACGAACATAGTCCGTAGTCATGTGTAAGTATCCTCCAAAATCATTACTGTCGGCTCCCCAGGAATTTTTTGTGTAGAAACAAATTCTTTCGTTTTCATCTTTCGAGAGGCCAATAATATGCATCAAATGGTCGTCGGTTGTTGTACGGTCGAGAAAAGTTTCCTGTCTCATCTCCTGATTGACTTTTCCTATTTGGTCTTTAGGAAGATCTGCTTTCCCTTTTTTATGATTAAAGGTTTTTTCGCTGGTGTCGCCATCCCACGCAACAGTATATCCGTTTTCAAGCGCATGTGTAATTACTTCCATTAGTTCATCAATGGGTAAATTGTAATATAAATCGTGTGACCAGTTATCCGGAACTTCCAGTACGAACTGCGAATAAAACGGATGATGACTGTAGGAAGTAAGTTCGATATAATCATTGGGATCGAGTTCAAATTTGTCGCGAAATTCTGACGGAGAAAGATTTTCCTGACCAGTTTTTATTTTATTCGGTAATTTTCCAATGTTGTTTTTTAAGATTTTTTCTACAGGTCTTATATCTGAGGCTGAAAAATCTTTCCGCTTTTTGTTGAGTGCATCTACTTCCGCATCTAAAGAATTAGTTAATTCATGATGATTGAACCTTCCTTCAGTTTTTTCTCCCTGAAACGATTCTTCAGTTGCCATTCCTTTTTCTCTTAAAACGTTTAAAACGTCGTGTGCCTGTCCGCCTTCTCCAAAATTTGTTTTTCCGTGAAATAACAAGTAATCTTCTGTTTTGTCGAGGTAAGCATTATATACAAAGTACATTTCCGAAAGATCTATTTCCGGGTATCCTTTTCTCATAATTTCTGATTCCAGAAAACTTGTGGTTGCAAAACTCCAGCAAGTTCCGGTGCTCCCCTGGCTAATAACAGGTGTGTGTTTTAACTCTTTTACAATCTCAAATTTTTCCTGATTTTCCTGTGCTGTAATTTGTAACGACAAAACAAAAATCAGGATATAAAACAACCCTTTTTTTCTCATATCAAATAGTTAAGAATTTTTTATTTCCTGTTGTTGTTTGCGGGTTAGTCCCATTACAATTAAATCGTACGATTCGTCAATAAAATTTTTAATTGTATCATCAGAAAGAGAACCATCAACCAAAATGGTATTCCAATGCTTTTTACTCATGTGATATCCGGGTTTTATTGCCGGATATTCTTCGCGAAGCTCAATGTTTTTTTCGGGGTCGTTTTTCACGTTTATCGATAAATCACCCTCCAAGTCGGTGAGGCAGAACATTTTGTCCCCCACTTTGAAAACGAGGGTAGTTGCATCGAACGGAAAACTTTCGGTAACTCCTTTCAATGAAAGGCAGTACGCGCGTAAATCTTCGATATTCATGATTGTGAAATTAAAATTACAGGTTAAAAGTAATTTTTTCCCGCTGAAATCAAAATTTAAAGTGTGGGATAAAAAGCATCTTTAAAGTGTTCCAGTTCATATTTTTGATTGAAAAAAATTACGGTAACCACGTCAAAACGCGTTTCTAGTTCCAGGTTTTTTTCAAGAATATATGCGTCGGCGGCTTCAACAATTCGTTTTATTTTAGTAGTGGTAATGGCCTCCGACGGATGCTCGTATCGAATTCCGTTTCGTGATTTAACTTCAACAATTACCAATTCATCACCATCGCGTGCAATAATGTCAAGTTCTAAATGGCCTGAATACCAGTTTCTGTCGAGAATAGAATACCCTAAGTTAGATAAATATTGTTCAGCTATTCCTTCGGCCAGATCTCCTGTTTCGCGTTGTGAAACCATTTAGATTTAATTTAGATGTTTAAAGGAGTTGCAATTTCGATTCCTTTTCTGAAGTCTCGAGATGCCAGGATTGCCCAAGAACAAGGGGCAGGTTCTTTTTAGCGTGCCCTCCGGGAAACCCAAATGCAACCGGATAACTATATTTTTCAATTGCTTCTGAGATAATCTCTTGAATGTTCTTCCCAAATGGAGATTCGTTGTCTTTCATATCGGTAAAGTCGCCCAAAACGAGTCCCGCCAGGTTATTTAGTTTTCCTGAAAGCCTTAACTGGTGCATCATTCTGTCGGTATGATATAAATATTCATCAATATCTTCCAGAAACAGAATTTTCTCATTGGTTTCTATTTCATACTTTGTGCCCAAAAGGCTGGAAATAATGGAAAGGTTTCCTCCAACTATTTCTGCATCAACCGAGCCTTTTCGGTTAGGGCCATTGTTTTGGAATAAATATGAAATTTTTTTACCGGAAAGTATTTGTATTAAGGAATTCAGATTCTCATCCGGAATACCATCTTCTTTAAAGAAATAACGTGGCATTGCTCCGTGAATGGTAGCAATACCCAATTTATTCAGGGAAGAATGTAATATCGTAATATCACTGAAACCTGCCAGCCACTTCGGATTTTTCTGAAAATTCTCAAGGTCAATTTTGTCAATTATCCGGATAGTTCCGTAACCTCCCCTCGAACAGATTATCAGGTCTGTTTCCGGATCGTCCAGTGCCGTTTGCAAATCCTCTAACCGCTGTTTGTCGGTTCCGGCAAATTGAAAATGTTTCGCAAAAACATGTTTCCCCAATTCAACTTTGTAACCTTGTTTGTTAAGCCATTCTACAGCAGGGAGAATATATTTCTCATTTATTTTGCCCGCCGGAGAAACGATACGAATTTTAGAACCTGTTTTTATATAGGGAGGTATAATCATAGATTTAAAATAAATTTGAAGGTACAAAATGAATCGCGGAAACGAAATTTATTATATTAAAACCTCGTACAACTCTTCAACGGTTTCCACAAAATAATCAGGATTGGCCTCTTTCAATTCTTCTTCTTTACCAAAACCATATCCTACGGCAACGGTTGATAAGCCATTTTCATTTCCACCGGTAATGTCATAAACTGTGTCGCCAACCATTGCAACGTTTACAGCTGGTTTTATCCGGTGAGTAGCCAGTACATCAAAAATAATGGAAGATTTGGTCGCATTATGTCCTCCGTAATCCGCTCCTTTTAATTGAAGGATATATTTATCAAATTCAAAATGTTCAATAATTTTTTGTGCGAATTTTTCCAATTTTGAGGTCGCAACATACATTTTTACCCCTGCATGGTGTAAATCTTCCAGTAACTGGTAAATTCCTGGATAAGGTTCATTTTCGTGCCATCCGTTTTCACTGTAATAATCACGAAAATATTCAACGGCTAACTTTGTGTTTCTCTCATTCAGCCCAAATAACTGGCTAAATCCCCATTGTAATGGAGGACCAATAAATTTCTCAAGAACTTTCTCGGAATAACCGTGTATTTGCATGTGTTCTAATGCATATAACAATGAATTTCTGATTCCCTGGGTATTGTCGGTCAGCGTTCCATCCAGGTCGAAAATGATGTGGGAAAACTGTGGCATATGTTTTTAAAAATACGAAGATACTTCAATAAGATGAAAAAATAACGAACACGGAATGGTTTTTGTTTTTATAAACATTAATTATGAAAACAAAGCAGAATGAAAACAAAATTTTCAATATTATTTTTGATATTTCTGTTTCCCATTGGTTTTATAAACAATGCTTTTGGAATCTTCTTTTCATTTAAACCCGATTCTATTCAAATTGAAATAAATCCCGATCAACTTATTTTGCCCGATGAATCTTTTGAAATGGGAGTGATTTCATATCACAAAAAAGGAAAGACCAGAAAAACTTTAGGGATGCAGGGTGGTTTTGTTTTTTGGTGGCATTACAAAGTAGAAGTCACCGGAGGTACTTTTCAATCGGGTAAGGTAACTGTAAATAAGCAATTAATGCCGTCAAAAGGAAAATTTATTGAAATAAAAGTTTATCCGAAAAAAAGGCCAACCCTTGCCAAACGGATCCTGATTCCTTTAAACTATGAAACTACGGTGTCTTTTCATCCATCCAATACATTTGATAAAGCTCCGGGAAGTATGGTAAAAGGGGAAATTATTTCCACCTTTGATAATGGTAAGGAAAGGGTTTTAAAGAAATTATATGGGAACGATGAGGCTGAAAAATACCAGATCTCAGCTTTTGGCGGTAATTTTGAAAAAGGTCGGTTTTATATCGATTCTGATTTTATGAACATAGAAAATCATACCGCCGGCCTTGTTGTACAGTCGTTAAGAAACTACTCGGTTACTGACACGTTTCTGATTCGATTGGACTATAAGCATAAATATTCTCTGTATTTTTCCGGGCGTAGTGGTTTCCCCGGATTCTCCGGTAGCGATGGTGTTTCAGGAGATACAGGCTACCATGGTGGAGACGGACAACCCGGACAAAGTGGAGAGCCGGGTTTTAGGGCGCCCGATATAGGAGTTTGGTCTGATCTTTATTTCGATTCCTTACTCAATTGTAATTTGTTATATGTTTTTGCAGAGGATCTTTCTACCGGAAAAGAGTACCGGTATCTGATAAACCCGGATGGTGGTTCCCTGTATGTATCCTCTGTTGGTGGTAGTGGTGGCAACGGCGGTAGCGGGGGGCGTGGAGGAAATGGAGGAAAAGGTTACGACGGCGAAATATGGTATGAAAATAAAGAGATTGAAAAAATTGTAAAAAAGCCCCGAACCCGCAGAGTAGAGAAAAAAATCAAAAAAAAGGTTACCGATGCAGAAGGGAATGAGAAAGAAGTAGAAGAAACGGTTTGGGAAGAAGAAACATATTATGTTGATGTGGTAGAAAAGGAAGTTATTTCAATAAAACATCAGAAGCCGGGAGAGCAAGGAGGTGATGGCGGAAATGGCGGACCCGGAGGCTTTGGTGGACCTGGTGGCGATGGCGGAAATATTTATCTCTATTTTACCGACGATAGCATGCCTTTTGAGAATCTTTTTGTTGCCCGAACCAGTGGTGGTTCCGGGGGATTAAATGGCTCTGGTGGCTCCGGTGGTTCCGGTGGGGCTGGCGGAAATGGAGAACCAAACGGTACACGCGGACACGATGGATGTAATGGTTATTCTCAGATGGGCTGGGCACCCGATGGATGGAACGGGGAGGTTTATAAAGACATTACTGAAGAATTTTATATTATCCAACCACAAGTCAATGAGATCTCAAAAGCTGTAACTCAACAAGCTTTTTGATTTTCGAATAGAAAACGAAATGATATAATCGGAAGAATTCGAGGGAGTAACCCCAAAAAATCCACTATCTTTGTAGCCCTAAAAAAATTCAAAAAGCGGGTTAAAAATGACAGACTTTAAACGTACACTGATTACTACTGCACTTCCGTATGCAAATGGGCCTATTCATATTGGTCATCTGGCTGGGGTCTATGTCCCGGCCGATATTTACGCACGTTATCTTCGGTTAAAAAATGAAGATGTGCTAATGATTGGAGGATCGGATGAGCATGGTGTACCAATTACTCTAAAAGCTAAAAATGAAGGTGTGAAGCCTCAGGATATCGTTGACCGGTATCACAATATTATAAAAGAGTCGTTTCAGAAATTTGGGATATCATTTGATGTGTATTCACGCACGAGTTCAAAAATCCATCATGAAACGGCATCTGAATTTTTCAGGAAATTATATGATTCAGGAAAATTTATTGAAAAATCGTCAGAACAATATTATGATGAAGAGAATAAACAGTTTCTGGCCGATCGTTATATCATCGGAACATGTCCAAAGTGTGGATTTGAAAAGGCTTATGGAGATCAGTGTGAAAGTTGCGGAACGTCGCTTAGCCCAACTGAATTAATAAATCCAACATCGATGATTAGTGGTAACCAGCCGGTTTTAAAGGAAACGAAACATTGGTACCTGCCGCTTGATCAATACGAAACATGGTTGAAAGAATGGATTTTGGAGGGGCATACAGAATGGAAAACGAATGTTTATGGTCAGTGTAAATCGTGGATAGACAGTGGTTTACAGCCTCGTGCTGTTACCCGGGATTTAGACTGGGGGGTGCCGGTGCCGGTAGAAAATGCAGAAGGGAAAGTGTTGTATGTTTGGTTCGACGCACCAATTGGGTACATTTCGGCAACCAAGGAACTAACTGAAGACTGGGAGAAATACTGGAAAGATCCGGAAACACGGATGTTGCATTTTATTGGGAAAGATAATATTGTTTTTCATTGCATTATCTTCCCGTGTATGTTAAAAGCGGAAGGAACATTTAATCTTCCTGAGAATGTGCCCGCCAACGAATTTCTAAATCTTGAAAACGATAAAATTTCCACGTCGAGAAACTGGGCGGTTTGGTTACATGAATATCTTGAAGAATTTCCAGGAAAAGAAGATGTTTTGAAATATGTACTCACAGCAAACGCACCGGAAACAAAGGACAATGATTTTACGTGGAAAGATTTTCAAACACGGAATAACAATGAATTGGTCGCTATTCTCGGGAACTTTGTAAACAGGGCATTGGTTCTTACGCATAAATATTTTGATGGAGAAGTGCCTGCTTTAGGTAAATTATCTGCATCTGATAAAGAGACGTTTAATGCTATTTCAACAATAAAGGGAGAAGTAGAAAAAAGTCTCGATAGTTTTCGTATCCGTGAAGCATTGAAAAATGCGATGGATTTAGCGCGGTTGGGGAACAAATACCTGGCTGACGAGGAACCATGGAAAGTATATAAAACAGATGTTGAACGTGTAAAAACCATTCTGAATATTTGTTTGCAGATTTCAGCTAATCTCACCATTTGTTTGGAGCCGTTTTTACCTTTTAGTATGGAGAAATTGCGTGGTTTCCTGAATTTCGAAAAACAGGATTGGAATAAACTGGGCTGGACAAACCTGATGTCGGAAGGGCATAAATTAAATAAACCGGAACTGCTTTTTGAAAAGATTGAAGACAGTGTGATTGAAGCACAACTTAAAAAGTTGATGGATACTAAAATGGCTAATGAACTGGCAGCAGCAAAAGCAAAACCTGCAAAAGAAAGCATTGAGTTTGATGATTTCGGGAAAATGGACATCCGCGTTGGAACCGTTTTGGAAGCTGAAAAAGTGGCTAAAACAAAAAAACTTTTGAAGTTGAAAATTGATACCGGAATCGATAAACGGACAGTTGTTTCCGGTATAGCAGAATATTATGAACCGGAGGATTTGATTGGGAAGCAGGTTTCTATCCTGGTGAATCTCGAACCAAAAAAATTAAAAGGCATTGAGTCGCAGGGCATGATTTTATGTGCGGAAAACGCTGACGGTTCACTTTCAATTGTTGAACCAGATAAAAAAGTAAGGAACGGTTCAGAGGTAAAATAAAGATCAAAAAATACAAGCATCAACTCTTGTTGGTGCTTTTCCGTAAGTTTCAGTACTGCTTAACGCAGATCGGTAACTTACTCAACATATATAAACCGCTTTTGTACGCAAGAGCGGTTTTTTAATTTTCTTCGGGAATCCATTCCAATGCGCCTAAATCCGGGCCATCATCTGAAAGACGGGAGTTATTTTTTAAGTCGAGAGGGAAGAACCTGGCAATTTCTATATCTCCAATATCTCTGGCAGGAGACGACGAATCAAGGGTATAGTCGTTTTCATAAGGATTTATAAATTTTGGGTCTTTGTTTAAAAGTGAATTGGTGAAAACAAAATTATTTTGACCGGAAAATACGGTATTGAGAAGACAAGTGTTAAAATGCACATTAAACAGGGCGCTGTTAACATTCTCGTATGAGACTTCATTATTTCCATTGCCATAAACAATACAGTTGTTAATGTTGGCATTTAGAGTAAAACTGTATGTCTTGTCGTCAACTTTATAAAAGTTATTAAAAAAAAGTGCCGGAGTGTTTCTTGCTGAACCAGTATAATTCGCTATTGTACAATGGTTAAATTTGTAATTTCCACCGAAACGTAATGCTACAGTGAACGACCCGCTATTGGCAAAAACGCAGTTGGAAGCTTCTAGAAAGGTTGTCCTCCCATCCAAACAATTTAAAGACATATTTTCAATCCTGGAATTTTGTAATACCAATACCGGATTTTCTGAAATCCCCAGAGTATCGACCTGGATTCCTTTTTCAGCATTCTTAATTGTTGCATAGTTGATCTGATTATTGATGCTTCCACTGAGGAAATGTAATCCTCCGTAAACGTAAATACCTCCTCCGGGAAGAGGAACATATGCACCCCATTGTCCCGGTACGTCTGCATAAGATTTTTCCAATCTGTCGCCCTGGAAAGTTACAGGTTCTTCGAATGTTCCGTTTACTTTTAATGTTCCCTGAACAAATAAGCTTGAACCTTCGTGGAAATGTATCCTGCATCCCGGATCAATTGTTAATGTTTCCAGCGAGTCCACCAGAATTGAATTATAAATGAGGTATGGCTTATCGTTTTCCCAGTGCTGTGATTTGAGTATCTCGCCGTTAAGAAGATGAAAATCCTGACCGAAAGCAATCAGATTAACATCCTGTGTGTTATTATTTATATTGAAAACAATAGAATCGTGTACTACCATAGGCAGGTTCTGTCCCGACGGATCGATTGTTGCCTCAACAAAAATATAAATACTGTCTTTTCCGTAAATCGTAATATCGGTTCCGTTATTGGTTGTTATTCCGTTTATATTTAAACGAAATGGCGAGTTTTCATCCCCAGCTAAATGGATACTTGAAATATTTACCGCCTTACTTGCCGGGTTTTTTACTATAAAATATCTGGTGGTTGAACCAATGGACGTAAATACGGTATCGAATGAAACAGTGTCAGTCGAAAATTGAAGTTTTATATTTGAGTCGGTGGTAATTTCCTCTTTATTGCAGGAAAACACAAGAATGCCGGAGATAGCTATAAAAATGAGTTGTATAATTTTTTTCATCAATGGGTTTTTCAAACCAAACGTAACAATTCACCTAAATTGTATGGGAAGGGTTTGTAAAATTTTCAGCACTGTTGTTGGTGGGAATTGTGGTATTAAATGATAATAAGAATTACAATTAGCAAAATAAGCAGCATAAATAACACGAATTGGTTGCGTACAAATAGGCCAAGAAGAATAAGGATCTCTGTTTCTTCGTTCAATGGAGAATAAATTTCTACCTCGCCTTTGTCTTTGGTGATAAATTCGTTTGAACAATATCTTATGATTTCGCCGCCATTAAACTTCCATGACCATTGCGATTGCCAAAAGTTGTTTATTTCAAGTTCAAACCGTTTTCCGTTAATTACCACATCGCTTTTAGGATTGAAAAGATTCACCATGACTGTGGCAAGCAACGATTGATCGTTGGCGTCGTAAATTTCCAGTTTCGAAAGGAAAAACTCCCGGTTAAGCATAAACAGTTTTCCATTTATTATCGCTTGTGCTTTTGAGCTTAACATATTTTCCCACTGTATATTGCCAATTATCTCGTGGCCTCTTTTCAATTCCAGTTTCGAACCAAAAATTTCTTTTGTCCACTGCAATTTGTCCATCTCAACTTTTTCTTTAACGGAGATGCAATTTATGAAAATAATCCGTGGCAATAAACCGAAAAAGCATTCAAAAGACATCTGAAATGCAATTTTTTAGAAACTTTAACGAATGACGGTTTTCGTAAAAAACATGTTAATGTTGTTTTACAAAATATTCATTATCTATTGTTTGCAGGTGTATTTTCTTTTTTTTGATAAGAATATCTGTTAAAATTTGAAATGAAACTTTTGCCTCAGATAAAATTTATGGAAAAGAATGGATAAATAGTATGATTGCACAACCAGCTTATGTTTTTGGGGTATTGTTTCGTAATTTTTTTCGTTTCCGGTAGCCTGGTTATTGAAGAGAGAGCGGATTTCTTTGTTTTGAAACGATCTAACGTTATGAAGGGATTATATAATTATTTATAAAGAATAAAGTAGAAATAAAGGATTAAGAAAATGATTAATATTGTGGAAAAACCAAATCCTTTCCAATGCTTCGTTTTATTTGTATTATTTGCTTCTTTTGTTTAACACCGATCCTTGTCTACTCTAATGATGAGAAAACAATATTGGACAAAATAGATTCACTTACTGTAGATAATCAAAGAGATTCAGCAGTTTATTATCTGACGATTCTTCAAGATAAACTGAAAGAAAAGAACGATTCAGTTTTGTGGCTTGCCTGGTACGACAGGCAGGTTTTGCTGGCGCGTCAATTGGGAGATTTTACAAGTTCCAGAAATTATAGTGATACGGTGGCGATGTTGCTTCCGCATATTGTTCCGAAGAATGGGACAGATTCGTTTTATGTGGCGCGGGCGTGCAGTAATTTGGGGGCGCTTCGTTCGGCTCAGTATAATTATACAGAGTGTTTTGGTTTGTTTGAAAGAGCTTTGTCTCTTACTGAAAACCGTCCCGATGAACCATTTCGATCGTACTTTTTTCAAAATCTTGGTTTGGTGAATATCCGGACCGGTCAGGTTGAGAAAGGGCTGGAATATATAAACGATGCCTTTCGGATATACGAACGAACGAACGATTATGAAGGGAAGCTGGGTTGTGCCGATTATATTGCAACGGTGATGGTTGACTACCGAAATTTTCATTACGCTCAAAAATATTTCCAGGTAGCGCTTTCTGTTGTAGACTCGGTAAAAGATATATACGCCCGGCCTAATCTCTACAATGATATAGGGCGGATGTATAATTATAAGGAGGAATACGATTCTGCTATTGTATATTTTAACAAAGCATTAAACGAAGCGGAGAAGCAAAAAATTGGTTACCTGGTTGCCCTTATAAAATGTAACAAAGGCGAAATATTGATTAAACAGCAAAAATACTCAGACGCTGAAAATCAATTAAAGGATGTTATTCCTGTTTTTGACAAACTGGGTTTTGAATTGGGACAATTTCAGGCATACAATCTTATGGCCTATGTTTATTCTCAGAAGAATGAGCAGAAGTTGTGTAATAGTTATCAGAAAAGGGCTGAAGGAATTCTGAAAAATACAATTGTGGATCCATCGCTGCTTACCGATTTCTATAAACGCAGCTATGAGATTTTTAAAAGGCAAAACAAAACAGGGGTAGCTCTTGATTTTCTGGAGAAATACCAAACTTTACAGGATAGTCTGAAAAATGATCTTGCCACATGGCGGATTAATGAGTTGGAAAGCCGTTTAATGACATCGGTAAAAGAACAACAACTGGCTAAAAAAGAACAGGAACTGCTAATTGTAAGAAATCATAATTACCGAATTATCCTTATTGCATCGGTTTTATTCCTTTTCTTATTGCTTTTGTTTTGGGTATTTGCTTACCGCAGGAAAAAAGAAAAACAGCTTTTTGAAACCCAGAAAAAACTTATGGCAGAAGAGTACGAAAAAGGGACCCTTCAAATGCAACTAATGCTGGTGCAAAACCGGTTATCCCCTCATCTGGTTTCAAATTTATTCCTTGATCTCCGCCAGTTGGTTGAACGCGGAAATGCCAACAAATCACTGCATTTGCTTGACTCCATTTCGCGTCTGGTTATTTATACCTATGCTCATGCTGATTCAATTGTTGTTTCTTTAGGAAAGGAACTGGAATTTGTAAAGAATTATATTGAGGTAAGAAAAATGGCATTGGGAAGAGAGTTCTCTTACCAGATTGAAGTTCCGGAGGAAGCGCTTGCTGTAAATGTTCCTTCTATGATTATCCAACTTTTTGTTGAGAATGCAATAAAACATGGTTTATTGAATAAGCGGGGGGAGCGGTTTTTAAATTTGCAGGGCTCATTTGCCGGTAATTATTTATGCATTGAAATTACCGACAATGGAATTGGCCGTGAAAAGGCAAAAGAAATTGGAACTAGTGGCACAGGAATGGGCTTTTTTATTTTGAAAAAGGTTACAGAACACTTGAATGTGGCGAATAAAGAACCAATCGAATGGGGAATAACAGATCTTTACAATGAAGAACAACAACAGGTGCTGGGAACAAAAGTAACCATTAAAATACCTGTAAATTACCAATATACTTTGCAATGAACATACTCAAAGCAATTATTATTGATGATAGCGCGTCTGCCATAAAAGACCTGACAAAAAAATTGCAGAATATTTCAGCAATTGATTTAAAAGCCACCGCCAGGGCTTTTGATGAAGCAATTAAAAAGATTAAGGATATTTTGCCCGATGTATTATTTCTCGACATTGAAATGCCGGAAAAGAATGGTTTCGATGTGCTTTTCTGGTTAAAAAACAATCTGGAAAAAGTACCATACATTATTTTTGTAACCGGGCACGATGAGTTTGTTCTAAAGGCTTTAAAAGAAGGGGCGCTCGACTATATCCTAAAACCGGCAGATGAAGTTGAACTTCAGAATGCTGTAAACAAAGCTTTAGTTGTTTATAAGAAAGATGCCCAACTTCAGAAGCTGGACTATATTTTAAACTATATTTCCGGAGGAAAGCAAGTATTCCTGCCTTCTAATACCGGATTTCGTTCGGTAAATACTTCCGATATTGTTTACTTTTGGCGCAATACACAAACCAAGCGAATTGAAATTGTTTTTGGTGAAAATGATAAGCTTATCCTGCCAATAAATTATACGTTGGCGCATTTGCTGGAGCAGTTGCCATCCACTGACTTTTTCCAGATAAAACGTGAATTGATTATCAACACCAGGTATTTAAAAGAACTGGCTATTTACAGTAAAGATTGCATTTTGAAAAAAGGTGATTTTGAAGTTCGGGTGCAAATGTCGCGCCGTAGCCTGAAAGAATTCAGGGATAAAATGAACCTGTAAAAGTATTTTTTACCTCTCATACGTATTTTTTTACCATCTGTACATGGAGACTTTCCGTCTGTCTGCAAAGCCTTTTTGTAGCTCTTTTAGGTGGACTTTTTCGGAATAATTTTGTTTGCTGAAAACCAAAAGTCAACTAATGATAATCACATTAGACAAGGAACATTTTGTTCTGAAACAGAAGGAGGATGGGCAATTAACCATCTACGAAACTGATTTGGCAGAATCAGAAGCGGCGCTTGATTTCTCAAATCCGCAGGAAATCCAAAAACTATTTAAGCAGGATCGGGAGTGGAAAATCTCTTTAGCAGGAGAAAGCATTACGAAATACACGCTTATCGGAAAACTAAGCTCGTGTCTGAAAAAGGAGATAAAATCCTTGAAAATCAACAACAAATAAACAAAACAATTGGAATATGAAACGAATTATTATTTTTTCTGTTTGTCTGCTTTTTTCGGCAGTATTGCAGGCACAGATAGCCAAAACAGTGGATGTCCAAACGGCCGGTCAATTAAGTTCGCTGTTGACAGACGAGGAGAAGAATAACGTTTATTCATTAACTATTACCGGTAATATCGATGCGCGGGATTTTAAAACTATTCGGGATGAAATGCTCAAATTGACAGAACTGGATTTAAGTATGGCAAGTATAGATGCATACTCCGGTTCAGAAGGAACAAGTTCTAATACTGATACTTATTTGGAAGACGAAGTTCCGGAGAGTGCGTTTGATGGGAAAAATGGATTAACCTCACTTATTTTACCAAATTCGATTACCTCAATTGGAAAAGACGCCCTGAATGGTTGTTCCGGCTTGGATCAAATTACTATTCCTAACTCTGTCGCTTCAATTGGTGACTGGGCTTTTGAATATTGCTCTCTGACAGATGTAACCATCCCGAATTCAGTAATTACTATGGGAGAAGGAGTGTTCAGCAATTGTGTGAAACTCTCGTCAGTAACGCTTTCCAATTCACTTCAGTCGATTAGCCGGAAAACATTTCAATATTGTTCCAGCCTAACCAATGTCGAAGTGCCAGAGTCTGTTGCTTCCATTAAGTATGCAGCTTTCAGGGAGTGTGAGAATTTAAAAACTGTTTCTATTCCCGGCAGCGTTACTTTGATTGAGCAAGAAGCTTTCGAATGGTGCGAGAACTTGGAGTCGGTTTATGTTTATGCTCAAACGCCGTCGGTTGTAGGTTCTTCTTATAGCTTTTCTGATAAAACCAAAAGTACAGGAACGTTGTTTGTGCTTCCCGGCTTGAAAGGAATATATCAGAATGCAGAAGTTTGGAATGAATTTGCCCATGTTGAAGAAATGCCGGGGGTTTATCTTCCCGAAGGAGATACCATTAAACTTAACTCAACGGCACAAACTCTTCAGTCTGAAGTGGCGGCAAATGTTGCCTGGAGTGCTGGTTCAGATGCTGAATGGTTGATAATAAATCCAACTACTGATAATTTTCTGAAATACGAGGTTAGTGAAAATACGTTAAACGAAGAACGTATCGGGCAAATTACGTTAACGGCTGAAGGTGTTGATCCCAAAATTATAAAGGTGATTCAATCGGGGCAGAATTCTTTGACATTAGAGGTAAATCAGGCCGGAACACTATCATCGTTATTAACTACACAACAAAAAAATAATATTGCCAAACTTATAGTAACGGGAAATATAGATGCCCGCGACTTTAAAACCATTCGGGATGAAATGCCGGGGCTTACAGATGTAGACTTAAGTGGAGCCTCCATTATGGCATATAGCGGATCGGGAGGAACAGGATATAATGTATCAGAGTACCCTTTAAATGTTGTCCCCGAAAGAGCATTTTCCGGTAGCAGTAAATTGCTTTCCCTGTTCCTGCCCAAATCTGCTATTGCCATTGATGATTATGCATTACAGGCATGTGGAGGCCTTGTTTCTGTGCGCATTCCTTCATCGGTTGAGACAATTGGAGAGGGAGCTTTTGAAGGGTGCGGGAAACTGGCATCATTTTATGCTTATCCAGCCGAGCCGGCCAATCTTGAAGAATATGTTTTTTCAGGGGTAAATACATCTTCCTGTACTTTATTTGTTCCTTTTGGCTGTATCGGAGTTTATGAAAACGCAGGTGAATGGGATAAATTCAACCATATGGAAGAAATGCCCGGATTTACATTTTCGGATGATACGCTTAGATTTGAGACAGCCGGGCAAAAACAGGTTGAGTTAAAAACCAATACAACATGGTTCGTCGGCACTGAAGATAGCTGGATTACATTTAGTCCTTCCGGAGGAAATAGCAATGCGCAGCTAACCGTTACGGTTGGTGAAAATTCCGGGACAGAATCCAGAACAGGCAAACTCAACATATCTTCACCATACGCTGATTCTAAAGAAATAACAATAATCCAGTCCGGGAAAGTTACGGAATTAACGATTCATGTTGATGTTCCGGGAACATTAGGCTCTCTTTTGGTCAATGTTTCTACTGAAAATATACTAAAACTTACCATTACAGGAAATATTGATTTTCGTGATTTTAAAACACTGGCGAATAAAATGCTATTCCTGGAAGAAATAGATTTAAGTTCTGTAACCATTGCAGCGTATTCAGGGAGCGAAGGCAACTATCCTGCAAATGAACTTCCTGCCTATGCTTTTACTGAATGTTATAATATAAAAAATGTAATACTTCCGGAAAATTTGATCTCGATTGGTGAAAGAGCTTTGGCAGAAAGAACACAATTGACTTCGGTTACCTTTTATCAATCGCTTACAACTATTGGGACGATGGCCTTCCAGGGGTGTCAAAATTTATCATCAATAAATATTCCTTCAACAGTGACTTCAATCGAAGTGAGGGCTTTTGAAGATTGCTCCGCGCTAAGCTCCATTTCTGTTCATTCATTAGAACCGGCAATGCTAAACTCACCTGTTTTTTCAGGAGTTGACAAGTCACAATGCAAACTTTATGTTCCGGCTGGTAAAATGCAAACGTACAAAGATGCAGGAGAATGGGGTGAATTTATTAACATGGAAGAAGAAGGAATTGATGTTGGAGAGGATAAATTAATTGCGGGGCCACTTGCTCATACAATTAATCTGGGAATATCGGCAAATGTGTTGTGGAGTGTTCACTCTGATGTCAACTGGTTAACAGTAACAGCTAATGTTGATGAAAGTTATATTCAATGTGTTTTTACTGAAAATACAAATGATTTTGACCGGAACGGGCAGATAATTGTTACTGCAGAAGGATTTAATCCACAGTCGATACCAGTAATTCAGCTAGGACAAAGATTGGTTTCTGTAAATGTAGAAGAGCCAGGAACTCTTGGTTCATTAATAAGCAATACAGGTAAAAGTACAATTACTAATCTTAAGATAACAGGAACCATTGATGCCCGCGATTTCAAAACTATGTCGCAGGAAATGCCGATGCTAACGTTTCTTGATTTAACGGGAGCAACCGTGGTTGCTTATAGTGGAACGGAGGGGCCAAGGCCAAATATAACGGAATATCCGGCTGATGCTGTGCCCGATTTTGCTTTCTATAATAATTTTGTTTTGAATAAAATTAGCCTTCCTCACTCGGTTACTGATATCAGAAAAAATGCTTTTTACGGATGTATGTTTTTGAGTGATGTAACTCTTCCTGAACAGGTCGCTATTTTGGGAGATGGTGTTTTCTACCATTGCACAAATTTACAGGGAATAAATATTCCATCGTCTCTGACTTCAATAGGACAATATTGTTTTTCAGGATGTAGTAAATTACAGAAGATAGATGTTCCATCATCAGTTTCAACTATAGGACAATACTGTTTCTCAAGTTGTAATGAATTAGCCTCTCTTTCTCTGGAGGCGTCCGTAACTTCCATTGAGAAAGGCTGTTTTTCCAATTGTGGCGCTCTAACTTCTTTTGTTATTCCTACATCGGTAATCTCTATTGGAGATAATGCTTTTTCAGGGTGCAGTTCTATTGAATCGATAATTATGTTTGAGCAGATTCAGAACATTGGCAACAATTGCTTTGGAGGTTGTACAAGTCTTACTTCTATTGATATACCCACTTCGGTTACCTCTTTGGGGCAAGGAGTGTTTGCACAAAGTGGCTTGACTTCAATATATCTTCCATCATCGGTTCAGTCTGTTGGCCCAGGATGTTTTTATCAATGCTCCAATTTAATTTCGGCTAGTTTGCCCTCTGGTTTAGTTCTTATTGATACAGATGCGTTTAACGGATGTGACCAGTTGAATTCAATTTATTGTTATTCCGAATTACCTGTAAAACTAGGAACTAATGTTTTTTCAGGAGTTGACAAAAACACTTGTATTTTAACCGTTCCTTTTGGTTCAACCAGTGCATATCAGACTGCCGATCAGTGGAAAGATTTTTTCGATATTGACGAAACAGATGGAATAACGATTTCATCGCAAATGGCATCCATTCCAGCTAATGGGGGGTCTGCTTATGTCGATGTAATTTCAAATACATTATGGAGTGTTCGTTCTTCTGAAACATGGTTGACATTCTCTCCCGAATTTTTCGATGGTTCGGGTAGATTAACCTTTACTGCTGCAGCTAATCATGGCTCATCTGAACGAACTGCAACTGTTGATGTTTATTCTCCTGTAACAGAAACTCAGATAATAAAAGTTACACAACCTATTGCACCTGCAACTTCTCATTTTATTCCGGCTTGGATTGGAGCCGGAACTGATTTGATGAACATCAGAGTCGTTTCGGCGAAAATTGATGAGGAATTTTTAGCCAAAGGCGATGAAATTGGAATATTTGATGGTAATATCTGTGTTGGAGCAGGAGTTATTGGTGAAGCGGTTTCAACAATATATACGATTGAAATACCTGTTTCGGCGGATAATGGTTCCGGAAATGGGTATACAACAGGGCACTCTATTTCATTTAAACTTTGGAAAAAGGAAACAGATAAGTCATACTCCAATATAACGGCAAAGTTTACTAATCAGGAAAACGGACAGGAAGTTTCACCCGTTCCATTTGCTCCGGGTAAAACGGTTTCGGTTTGGTTAAGTGGTACAACAAATCTGTATACGCCTGTTGCACATGGCGGAGATGATCAGGTGGTAGATGAAAATACAAAAGTAACGTTAGATGGAACAAGGTCTGGCGATAATGATGGCGATCCAATCAGTTATAACTGGATAGTACCAGGAGGTATAACACTGAATTCAAATAGCATCGCAAAGCCAGATTTTATAGCTCCGGAGGTAGATCGGGACTCTGTATTCAAGGTTGCATTGGTGGTAAGCGACGGAGAATTTGAATCAGAGCCTGATACCGTACGAATTACTGTACGCAACGTGGTTAAAGCTCCGGTTGTTAATGCGGGGGAAGATTTCTCTGTTTCTGAAGGTACTTCTATACGGCTTATTGGCCAGGTGGTTTCTGAAGTTGCCAATGAAAACCTAACGATCTCCTGGACGTCGGAAGACGGCTTTAAAATGAGAAACAGCAATCAGCTTATTTCCTATTGTGAAGCTCCGCTTGTTGATTCTGAGAGGGCAATTTCTTTTGTCCTTACTGTTAATGATGGCGTGAATCTTCCCGTTAGCGATACGATTTACGTAACGATTACAAAAGATAATGAGGCTCCGGTAATCCAGCCGATGAGTTTTGTTTTGAAGGAAGATGAATTGGGAGAATTTGTTTTAAACTGTTCCGACGATAATGACCCGATATATAAATTAACGCCGGAAGTAATTGAAATTCCTCATAATGCTGATGAGTATGATTTTTCTTTTGGAAGGTTTTTTTATTTACCACAGGAAAATTATTTTGGGAAAGATTCTTTGGTGATTCGGGTAAAAGATAAACTCGGGAAGTATTCGGAGCCGGGTGTTATTCATATAATTGTAGAGCCGGTAAACGATATTCCACAGGCCTCTATTTTGGAAATTGATGCACAAAATGACAATCTCGCGGAGATTGATCTTAAACAATCAATCTCTGATGTGGAAACCCCGGCAGGTGATTTGCAAATCAAGTTTGCAACATTCGACGATGGCAATCCCTGCCTGTTTGGCGGAACGTTTACGAATTTGGGTAATAATGTTTTTAAATATGATAACCCGGCTCCGGTAAATGATTACGATTACATGATTTATAAAGTAAGCGACGGAGAAAGTACTTCTTCATCAAATGTGGTGAGAATATATAATTTGGCAACTACAAAAAGCGCTGTTAGCTATCCTTCGGTATTGGCTTTTAATGATACCGTTAATGTGTATTTTGGAAAGCCTGCTACATTTGAGCTTTTGGGAGTTAATACAGAATATCCATTTAAAAAGCTCACTGGTGAAATTACGGCTCAGCCTGAAAAAGGCGAGCTCTCCGGGTTCGGGTTGAAAAATTATAATGGGAATATTCTTACCACTTATCAGGCAACATATAAAGCTCTCAACAATGAAGATAGTACGGATAAGATTTCATTTCGTTTTTCAGATGGAAAAGGAAATACAGCGGAAGGAACAATTGTTTTAAAGATTGTTCCCCAGGAGGTGGTTCCTTCTCTTCAGCCGATTGCTTCTCAATTTTTGGGAATGAATCAGCAGGCAAAAATTCTTTTAAATGTAGATGATGCAGATTCTAATCCGGAGCAACTTGCGTGGACAATTGGCAATACGAATGAAACAAACCTTGCTACATCGGTGGTTTCAGAAAATGGCCAAATGTATTTGTTGGTTGAACCGGCGTTAAATTACGAGGGAACATCGCTCTTGTCGGTAACCGTAAAAGACCAGAGCAATCTTGCAGATGAAACAACATTTGAGCTGACGGTGATTAATGACAACATTCCTTATTTTACATCGGTTCCGCAATCTATTTTACAGGAAGATCAGGTTTATACATATAATGTAACAGCTGTAGATGATGATAACGATAATATTTATTTGAGTATTCCCAATGCACCGCAGTGGTTAATTTTCACTGCAAACCAACAGGGAACAGGAACGCTTTCCGGCACGTTGCCTTCCGATTTGAGTTTGCGGAAGGAAGATTTTAGTTTCGAAATTTGGGCAACCGATAGTATTGTTGAAGTTCCGGTGATGCAGGCTCTTAATTTCCATGTAAACTATTTCCCAGCGTTTACACAAATAAATGATACAACTGTAAATGCAGGAGAGGAGTTCAGTTATCTTGTTAAAGTGAGTGATTTTAATGCTGGCGACAAATTACAAATTTGGTCCGATGATTTGCCCGTCTGGTTAACGCTAACTGATTATGGCGATGGTAATGCCTTGCTACAAGGAATACTTGAAAAAGATGAAAGTTACAACGGTGAAAAGAGGTTTCACCTTACCCTTTTAGCACAAGATGATGGGGGATCTCCGGTAGTTACCCAGGGAGTTTCTGTATCGGTTAATTTTAGTACGGGCAGTCCGTTTATTGGAGATGCCCCGGAAGATATAAAAGTATATCCCAACCCCACCAGCGGAATTGTATATATCGAATTGGATGAAATGCCGGATAAAGATGCATTCTGTGAGATTTATGGTCTGGATGGCCGAAGGCTTTCTGCTCAGAAGTTGGAATCGCAAAGGGAGTTGGTTAACCTTTCTTCATTTGTTGATGGAACTTATATTCTGAAAGTTAATACAAATAATAACAATCAATCAATTCGGATTTTAGTAACCCACTAATACTTTTGCCCCGGATAATCTGCCTTTCCGGCATTTTATTTGGGGCATTTCTATTATTTGATTTATGGTTAAAACCCTGCAATTCAATTGCAACTAGTTTCTCAAATTTCGGGTAAAAAGTATTGGGTCTGTTTCGACTTTGCTTAACATGCGCGGGTAGTCAGGCTGAGCGTAGCCAAAGACTTAACCGTTATCTTATTCTTGATTTAGTACAGAGATTTGAGTATTGAGAAACATATTCGTTTTTTCTTGCGTCTTGGTATTTGCTACTCAATACTCTCTACTTATATCTTCTTCATTTACTCAATCTTAAACCTGTATACTTCCAGGTAAACAGTGTTTTGGTTCTAGATACGAATAAATATTTTTCGTTTATAAAGCCAGTAGCAAAGATACCACAATACAAAAAGTACAATGCAGCTTAAAAAGATGTGAGACATTAGTTCACCTGTCCAGCCAAACAAAGCATTTGAAAATGGTAAAAATATTTCTTGTATGAGATCAGCTCCTCCAACATGTGCAAACAAGTATATCGCCAGCGGGTTCATTCCTACGATAGCAAAGAAAAGTACTCCTTTCTGATATTTTTTTACATCGATTAACCAGTAGCAAACGGCCAAAGCAATTAGCGCCCAGCCTCCGCTGGCAAAAACAAAAGTACTTGTTGCAATGCGTTTTATAATGGGAGTAAACGGGCTAAGCCCAAAACCAATAATTAATCCGATAACTCCGGCGCCAAATAAAAATGTTAGTTTCTTTTTGCTTGAATGACTTCCCATTAATAATTGCCCGGCTAAAACGCCCCAAATGGTATGGGCAGCGGTTGGAATAGCATTAAACATGGCCCAGTGTCCATGGTCTTCCTCTCTGGCAATTAAAATATTAAACCATGCGCCAAAATTTTCGCCTGCTGTAAAAGGGTGGTTAAAACCTTCTAACGGAAAAAAACGGTAAATGGCTTCACTAATAATTATTAATAAAATTGAAAAGGCAATTTGAATACGTACTGGTTTGTTTATAACCAGAAATGCCAGTATATAGGCAACAGAAAGTTGAGCTAAAACATTCTGAAACCGGAATACAATTTTCCCCGGTCCAATACAATACAATGCCCAGCCAAGAAATAACATTAGAAAAGCCCTTTGGAAAGCATGTTTTCGAAGGGCTTTGTAGGAATCTCCCCTGCTTATTCTTTTGGCGAAAGACAGAGGCATTGCCACGCCTACAATAAACATAAAAAAGGGTTGAATTAAATCCCAAAAATGCAGGCCTTCCCATTTCATATGATGCAACTGTGTTCCGATGACATAAATAAATGTTCCTTTAAGCTCGGGTGCAACCAGGTGTGTAAATAAGTGTGAAAATTCTGCAATAAGCAAAAACATGGTTAATCCTCTGTAGAAATCAAGAGATAAAAGGCGGTCGTTGGTTTTTTGTTGAGTATCAGGCATCGTTTATAAGTTTCAATTTCGACGGGTGAATGTACTAAATTCTTTTTCGATATAATTTAGAAAATGGCAAATAGATATTTTTTGATCAGTTCAGGCTACTTCCTGCAAATAATACAGCGAAGTAGCCTGAAATAATATGCAATAGTAAAATTAAAATTCTACTTTCAGAAGTTTGGAATCTTCCTGGCTCGGAGCAGGAATAGCTCCAATGCTTGCCCAGCCATTATCCAGTTCAAAAATGGCAAAAGAAATGGCTCCGCTAACATCTCCCAGTGCAGCTTTTGAGATGGAAAATTCAACTGCCTTGTTTTCGTTATTTGTTCCTATTTTCGAGAAGTGCATGCCATCACCGAAAGACATCGTCCAGTTCCAACTCCACCCACCGCCGGAATTAGTATAAATCGATCCCCAGGAATCACTTGCGTTTTCTGTGTAGTTTCCTTCACAAAAAATCTCGGCACCCGAACCCATTGGGTATTGCCACGCCTGGTATCCTGTTGTTGGATCATTGTCGGCATCAATAAAGATTTGTATTAGAGCCAGGTTCATATCTTCCGTTCCTTCGAAATAAAGATTAATATCTGAAGCGCTGGCATAGGCTTTTACCGATTTTAATGAACTGGTGCTACTCTCTTCATTTTCATACAGGTATTCTACATGTTCCCAATCCGTAAAGTCACCATCTATTTTAATGTTGGGCCCTGTTACAACCACCGAGTCGGTAAAATTACTTACTTCACCGTTTGTATAGGCATTTAACGAAACCATGTAAACCCCCTTAGCATTATAAACATGTACCGGATTTGACAGGGTTGAGATGTCGGAACCATCGTCAAAATCCCATTCATATTCCTCGGCACCAAATGTAAAATTTGTAAATGTTATCTGGAACCCATCGGCAACGTAGCTAAATACAGCTTTTCCTTCTGTTTCGTTTTCTTCATCTTTACAACCCGAAGCAAAAATTGCCAGGGCAAAAAATACGATTATTAAATAATTTATGTTTTTCATTTTGTTGAATTTTTTAATTAATGATAACCAGGTCGTACTGCAGGTCATTTAACCCTTCGTCCGGAACCCAGGTGTTTTGATTGGCAAGTTGAATACAGTATTCCGGTCGGTCTTTTAAGTTCTCAGAATTATCAGAAATTTTCAGGAACACATCATAAGTTCCTGCGTCTGTTCCACTCAAATTAATTTCTTCATTGATTTCCTTTATTACAGACGGTTTAATTTCTCTGATATCTAACTGAAGTTCGTGCTCTGCGACTAAACCGGTTTCTTTATTCTTTAAAACCAAACTGGCTATTTTGTGTTTGTAAACCGGTGCAAACCCACTGTTTTTTATTTTCAGCGTGAACGAAAGGTTTTCTCCTTTTTTAACTTCTTGTGGAAAAGAGCCTTCCATAAGTTCAAGTCGATACCCCAAGCGTCTTTTGAATTCTTCGTAACATCCCAGATCGTCCCAGTTGTTGATTACAGGTTGGTAATAATCCACATGCAGGTATGTCCACCGTAAATATTCCATTTCTGTCCTTGCGGTTGAGCAGTCGGCCATTGGAATCCCACTGGGCGGACAGGTTTCTCCCCCGGTTGGTACATACAATGCTTCGTTGTGAATGTATTCTTTTTCCGCTTCAATGTTGGAATATGTTCCGTAATCATCGGTACTCGCCAGAAAGCAGTCGTTGTGATGTCCAACCCTGGCTCTTTTTTCATCAGAAAAAGCAATGGAAATATCTACCGGATTGCTGGTGGAAAATACTGCCTGTTTTGCCAGCGGAGTACGTATCTGGAGCATTATGTCCAGCGGGAGTACATCCAGCAGTTTATTAACAATGCGTTTCTTGTTTTCTGTTGATGTCAGGTTATTGGAAGAACTGTGCCATTCGCCCCAGGCACCAATAAAACCAGCCTGCATAAAGGCAATAACATCGCTGTTTCCCTGAAGAATGGGAGCCAGTTGGTCAATGTGTGTTTCAACTATATCAATCGGTGCATCTGCGGCGTCCTCTCCTTCCATGCTATTGGTGTAGGCAAAACGAAGAATGCATTTTACACCAGCTTCCCTGAGTTTTGAAAAATCAGATTGCAATAAATCAAGTTCTTTCTGACTTAACGGGCTATCCTTAAACTTTTCCAGGTAGTACATTCCCAGAATTAAACTGATGTTCCTGCTTTTCATATTTTGCAGATAGGAAAGGCTCACTCCTTCTTCTGCTTCTGAAAATACAGTAACCTGGTGGTAAAAACCACGTTCCGGGTTTGTAATTACCGAAGTGGAAGAAACATATGTGATTTGGTTTTCTTCTGAATCTTCAATGGTTTCACTTTTCCCACATGAAAAAAATGAAATATTTAAGATTGTTAAAAGAACTGTTACTCCAAATTTCCTAACTATTTTCATTAAATATAATTTTTGTTACAAAGAGTTAGATTTAACTTTTTCAAAACAAGTCTAATAATAGCCCGGGTTTTGGATAAATTCCCCTTTTCCCTCTGAAATTCTGTCTAAAGAGAATGGGTACACCTCTTTGTATTCATTAGCGAATTCCGATCCCGTTATTTCGATGCTCCTTGAAACAAGCTTCCCATGCCGAATTAAATCGGCCCTGTACTGGCCATTTTCACACCAAAATTCGTGGCTTCTTTCTGTTAAGATCATATCATTAAAATCATCCAGAGAACTGTAATCAGCCAATTGATTATTGTCAAGATGGGCACGGTTGCGTACTTCGTTTACCAGGTCCATAGCTTCCTGGCTTGGTGTACCTGTACTGTTGGCTAACGCTTCTGCTTTCGATAACAGAACATCAGGATAGCGGTACATAATAATATCAACGGTTGTTAAACTTGTAGTCCTGTCTGCATCTTCATTTATTTTTAACGGAATGGGGCCATTATTCATGTTACTCCCGGGGTTACTCCTGTTATAAGTTACTCCATCAGTTCCGGTATATTCAGTAATCAACATTTCTTTCCGGGAATCGTTGGCTTCAAATGTATCGTAAAACCACCAGGTGCTTTGTACTGTTGCCCAACCTCCTTTGGGATCATAATTAGGAGGCAGTACCATTAATTGCCACTGGTTTTCGCTGGTTCCTTCGTAGTTACAGGGAATAGCCCAGATAACCTCCTGGCTTTTACTGGCCCCGTCCAAATCCCACATTCCGGCGTAATCGTCTTCCAGCGAGAAATATTCATACCCGATAATATCATCGGCCAGTTCAATTACTTTGTCCCAATCTTTTTCGTGTAATGCCAGCCGGATGTGTATCATCTTTGCCAGCGCCTTGCTAAACCTGCCGTAATCTGCCTCTGCCGGATCCGGAAGGTTTTCGGCTGCTGCAACTAGATCATCTTCAATAAATTTCACCATTTCTTCTTGTGAAAGCCTTGCCAGTGGTACTTCTGTGAGCGGATTTTTTAATATTTCCAACGGAGCAACTACAATGGGGCCATACATGTCGTATAGCTCATATGCAAGAAGCCCGCGTGCGCATCTTACCTCGGCAATGGCTTTTTCTTTTAGTTCGTCGCTCACGCCTGACTCCTGAATCCGGTCAATGGTTAGTGTCATCTGGCTAATCCTGTTATAATATTCATCGTAGAAATAAGTAAGATAACTTGACATGGGATCATAGTTGAGTGTAGATAAATCATATTGCATTCCTGCTGAACCTCTGCTGTGCAGAATTTCTGTTGTTAAATCATTGATGTACTGAATCCCTGTTTCTGAAGTACTGTGGATGCCACTTCCATACCCTCCCCTTAGAGGATAATAACAGGTGTTTACCATGGCCTCAACATCGGCTTCTGTTTGCGGGAATATACTGGGGTTAATATCTGAATAACTTACTGATATCAAGTCATCGGTGCAGCTAGCTACCCCCAGCAGTATAAAACATGACAAGAATAATTTATATATTTTCATTTGATTCATTTTTATCTTTTTTTGAATTAGAAAGTAACGTTTAAACCAACGGAGAAAGTAGATACATTCGGATAGGCCGCTGTATAAGAATCGGTTTCAGGGTCAATTCCTCCATAGGGAGAAATCCAGAAAAGGTTTTCGGCATCCACGTGTACATTTGCTGCTGATACAATATTTCCCAGCCATCTTTTAGGGATATCGTATCCCAGCGAAACGTTTTGCAAACGGATAAACCAGGCATCTTCCAAAAAGAAATCACCTACGCCGTAACGTTCATAAGTCATATATGAACCGGGCTGGGTTGTTGAGGGATTGTCTGGTGTCCAACGATCTTTAACCGTTCTAAGTACATTTTGACCTGTTGAGAAAACAGAGCCAGCTGAAATTCCAAAAGCTGTATAATTTGGGTCTGCCAATTGTCTTCCAAACATTCCTGTAAAGTGAAAATTCAGTGTAAAATTTTTGTATTTCATAATATTCGTAAACCCGCCAATAAGAGCAGGATCGGTAGTTCCAAGAAGTTTTGTGTCGGCATCGTCAATAATCCCATCGGGTTCTCCCGTTTTCAGGAACTTTCCGTTTTCATCTGTTACCGGATTTCCTTCATCGTTCCTCAAAAATCCATCAATGTCTTTAATTTTAATCATTCCCGGTTTTAGATCCGGTTGAGCAGCAGGAACCGTTTCTCCAATCTGCAAAATTCCATCTGCTGTGCGATAAAACATGGCACGAATAGGGTCTTTTTCACTTTGGTATGGGTTTGGTTTCCAGTCGTCAGCTCTTTTCCTCCAGGTGTCTTTGTATTTCGAAAGCGTTAAAATGCTGCGCCAGGTAAAGTCGTGCTTTTTTACATTTAAGGTATTTAACGTTAACTCAAAACCTTTACTCTGGGTTTCTCCGGTATTTGCCATTACTTCATTAACCTCATGATAAGAATTGATGGGTTTGTAGTTTAGCAGGTCTGAAATAACTTTATTAAAGTATTCAAAAGACCCGCCGATTCTGCCATCAAAAATGCTGTAGTCAACACCAACGTTTGTTTCTGTGGTTGTTTCCCATTTCAGATCCGGGTTTTCAATACGGTGGGCGGCAACACCTGTAAGTATACTTTCATCGGGTGCCAGGTAGGCATTATAAGCATAATAAGCGGCAGTTGAATTACCGCCAATATCGGCATTCCCTGTTTGTCCGTGGCTTACCCTTATTTTTAACTGGGAAACCACATCTTTTATCCCCGACATGAAATTCTCTTCAGCCACATTCCAACCAATAGCTGCCGAGGGGAAAGTTCCCCACTTGTGGTTTCTTGCAAAAACTCCGGAACCATCGGTACGGATGGTGAATGTAAACAGGTATTTGTTATTCATATTGTAATTTAATCTGCCAAAGTATGAAACAAGGGTGTTTTTGTATAGCGAAGAACCAACGGATCTTGTTCCGGAGCCGCTTTGCAAATTGTTCCAAAGAAATGCATCGGTAATGAAACTTGTATTTCCTTCCGACATCGTGCTTACGTCATATTTTTGTTTGTTTACACCGGCAAGTATATTAAAGTTGTGAATGCCTCCGAATGTCTTACTGTAGTTAGCGGTTGCTTCTATCAGGTATTCATTTTGGTCGGTTTGGGAAATAGCAGCCCTTCCATTTTCCAGTTTACCATGTAAAGTTGTTTGTGGCAAATAATTTGAGCGTTTGGTTAAGCCTCTGTCAAATCCGGCATTCAGCTTTATGGTTAAATCTTTTATCGGATGTATTTCAACAAAAGTGTTGGCCAGTAAGCGCTCAATTTTTCCTTCATCGCTTATGTTTAACAACGAATATGGGTTGGGCTGAAGGGCAGTTAGTGGATTTATTGGGTAGTTACCGTCTTCATCAATAGCCCTGATATGTGGGCCAAATTTCATTGCAGACCTTATAATTCCTGCATTTTCAAATTGACCGTTTCCCAGCTGACTGTTGTCATTGTTGATACGGCTGGCAGTTAAGTTGAGCCCCATATTAACATAGTCGCTGATTTTTTGGTCAATATTTGTACGGAAAGAAAATCTTTCCATGGCTGAGTTTTTAATAACTCCATCGTGTTTGTAATAATTTCCCGAGATAAGGTATTTGGTTGCCTCATTTCCCCCGGATACAGATAAGTTGTGCTGGTTTACAGCTCCATTTCTTGTTACCAGCCCCAGCCAGTCGGTTCCCCGGCCAACATTGTTGATGGCTTTTTGAGTATAAGGTCTTTGAAGCTGCTGACCGCCAACAGGCTCTGCCATTGCCTCTTCCATGGTATTGTCGCCATAAGGATATACATTGTTGTTATACATAAAAGTTTCTCTGGCGGCTTCGTTTCTTACTTGCATCCATTCATTTAATGGCAACACATCAAACTCATTGTTGTATTGTTGAAAAGAATAACTGGCTGAATATTGTACGTTCACCTTTCCTTCTTTTCCCCGTTTTGAAGTGATTAAAATTACACCGTTTGCTGCACGCGAACCATAAATGGCTGTGGCGCTTGCATCTTTTAATACCTCAATCGATTCAATGTCGTTTGGGTTGAACGAGTTGAGCACGCTTTGCGTCCCTGCATCGTACCTCCCTCCGTTGTCGGGCTGTTCCAAGTCTGAGATTGGAAAACCATCAACAACAATAAGTGGTGCGTTGCTGGCGTTAATAGAGGCGCCGCCACGAATAAGAATGTCTAAACCTCCTCCCGGCTGAGCGCTGTTTTGGCGAATCATTAACCCGGCAGCTTTTCCTTCCAGTGCGTGGCCAATAGAGGCGCTTGAGGCAATTGAAATATCATCGGATTTTACCGAAGAAATAGCCCCAACCAAATCTCTTTTACGCATTGTTCCGTAACCTACTGCCACCACTTCGTCAATGCCAATGGCATCTTGCTCCATTGCTATGTCAAATTGTGTTTGGTTTCCTATCTCAACCAGTTTTGTTCTCATTCCTACAAAAGAGAG
Organism: uncultured Draconibacterium sp.; assembly: GCA_963677235.2. Lineage (GTDB taxonomy): Bacteria > Bacteroidota > Bacteroidia > Bacteroidales > Prolixibacteraceae > Draconibacterium. The sequence goes on from CAXXPP010000003.1 coordinate 1,594,783, forward strand.
TTGTAGTGTTTTGGCTTCAGTCGGAACTTTTAACCTGAATACCCCGTTTATGTCGGTTGTTATTCCAATGGTTGTTCCCTGCACAATAACTGAAACGCCCGGAATAGGTTGCCCGTCTTCATCGCTTACCGTTCCGGATATATCCTTTTTTTTGGGATCCTGGTTTTGGGGCAGATCCAGTGAGGGGCTAATATCACTATTGTTTTCTTTTTCGATAATTACAATCTGCCGGTCGTAAATACGGTAGGCATTTTTTGTGCCATCAAAAATCTGATCCAGGATAGACGTAACGGATTCGTTTTTTACTTTTACGTTTACTTTACGGTTTACATCAACCTCTTTTTCGTTGTAGAGCAAAATAAATTCGCTGTTTTGCTCAATTTCGTGAAAAACCTTTGCGATTGTGACGCTTGTTAAATTCAAACTGAATTTTGCTTGTTGCGAATAGCTGTTATTAGCAGCTGAAACGGCAAAGGTGGACAAAAAAAGAATCGTTAATAACTTCATTTTTAACAGAATTTTTTCCATGCTTCCTCTTGAAAAGCGGAATACAACTCGCTTTTTTTTCATAATTTTGAAAAGATTAAGATTAAATACTTTATTATTTGATTTGATTAAACCGTGTGACCTGGCCGTCATACGGTTTTTTTATCTTCTATTCATTACGTTTATTTTCTTATCTACATAAATTTTGTTGTTACTGATTCTGTATTCAATTTTGGCAACATCGCTGAGTGCTACGAGCACATCTTCCAGCGAATCTTTCAGATCCAGCTTTCCTGTAATAAGTTCAGATGAAGGAAAGTTTGCAGGTAGTATTACTTCGATATTATAAAATCGTTCCAGTTTTGTGAATACTGAATGGAGGCTTTCTCTTGAAAATTGAAACCAGCCTTCTGTCCAGGCAATATAAATATCAGCGTTAGGTTCGTCAGTTACTACAACTTCTTTGTGCTCTTTTTCATACACCGCTCTTTGATTGGGTTTCAGCATTATCTCATTTTTTCCAAGCCCCAGTGATTTCTTGTTTGTTAAAGAAATGCTTCCTTCCAAAAGAACGGTTTCAATATTTGGATCGGAAGGGTAAGCTGAAATATTAAAATGGGTACCAAATACTTTTATTTCAACTTCAGAAGCCTTAACGACAAAAGGCTGGTGTTCGTTTTGGGTAACTTTAAAGCATGCTTCTCCTTGCAGGAAAACCTCTCTTTTTTCTCCGGTAAATTTTGTTGGAAATGCCAACCGGCTCCCTGCATTAAGCCAGACTTTTGTTCCGTCGGCGAGTGTTACCTCCGATTTATTACCGTATGGAATTACCGCTTCGTTCATGCGTACTTCGCCTTCTTTTTCTGTTTCTTTATCAGTTGTATCGGTAATCTCCTGGTTGTTTATAACAAGTTTATTGTTGTTGTTTACAGAGATAGTTGAATTGTTATCGTTTATTTTAACCTCTTTGCCACTGGAGAGAAAAACTTTTGCTTCGTCATCTTTTTCAGATATATTTTTAGATACAAATTGGTAGTTGTTTTCTTTATTGTTAGCCCAGTAAAGGCCTCCAATAACTCCAAGGGAAAGGATTAATAAAACAGATGCAGCCAGGCTTAATGCTCTACGAAATTTTATTGAACGGGTTTTTATTTTATAACGATAATTAAATCGCTCTACATTCCGCCACATGTCAATAACTGAATTTTCATCTAAAACATCATAGGAATCGCGTAATAAAAGAATAATGTCCCGTGCTTTCCTGATTTTATCATTCACCCCGGGGTTTTCTTTTATGAAATTTTCCCACTCCTGGCTTTTGCTTCCTTTTAGAACCCATGCAACAAATTGTTTGTCTTCGATAAGTTCGTAAACGTTGCATTTTAAATATTTTGGTTCCATAATTTCGTACAGTATTATTGAATATATATAAGAGAAAGAGCAGTTGTTTTATTTTGTGGACACTTTTTACTCAAAAATTAATCGATAAGTTACTTTTTTTTGAAAAAAGGATGGTTTAATAATTAAAAAGTGTCCAAATGTTTGGTCTGGAGATTGGTGAAAAAAGCATTATTTGCTGGTTTAATTTTTTCGGGGAAAAAGACTCAGAAAGAGGATGAAAATATCTCTGTCAGATAATACTTCTTTTAATGATTTTAAAGCTCTGAAAACCTGCTTTCGTGCAGAATCGTATTTTAAAGACATTATTTCACATATTTGTTCGTATTCCAAATCACAGGAAAAACGATAAAACAAAATTTCTCTCTGTTTGGCTGTTAGTTTTTTTAGCGCTTCCTGTATTGCTTTTTCTTTTTGCGACAGTTCTTCTTTATCAATAATGTCGTTTTCTGCTGAATATATTATTTCAGCATCAAACATTTTGTCATCAGGAGTCCCAATAACGAAAGCCTGCTTTTTTAAAGTTTTAATAATTTTATGTCTGAAACTGGCAAGTAAATAAAATTTAATATTGTCTGTTTTCCCTAATTTTTCGCGGGTTCTTATTAAATCAAAAAATAAATCCTGTATAGCATCTTTTACAATTTCATCATCATCAGAGAATTTTTTCCCGTATCGAAAAAGAAGCTGGATATACTGATAATAAATATGAGAGAGAGCATAATTTTCACCTCTTTTAAAATCTTCCCATATTTTACTGTCTGAATTCATAATTTGTTAAAATCAAATATATATAATTTATTAATTATTGAAATTTTAAGTGGGAATGAAAAGTAAATGTAGAGGCAGGGCGTTTCTGTTTGTCTTTTGTCTAAAAAAAGGTGCTAAAAAAGATTTTATTAACCTAATTGATTTTAGTTTGGAGATGAAATTTTGCTAAGAATATGATAAAAATCATCCGTTATTCATCTGTTTCTTTTTTTATGTGAAATTTATTAATATTCAGTAAAAAACCGCATAGTTTACTGTGCCCAATCTTTTAATTCCACTAATTTTGCACCTCGATTTATTAAACAATTTTCAACATGGGAGAAAAAGAACTAAAACTTTTCACCGATTTTCCGCCCGTTACTACTGAAGAATGGGAGGCAAAAATCAATGCCGATTTAAAAGGCAAAGACTATGAAAGGGCTCTGGTTTGGAGAACATACGAGGGATTTAATGTCCGCCCGTATTATCGCCAGGAAAACCTTGAAAGTTTAAACTATTTAGATACGTTACCAGGCGAATATCCTTTCGTACGTGGTAACAACAAAAATAACAACGATTGGTTCGTTCGTCAGGACATTTTTGTTAAAGATCTCAAAGAAGCAAATAAAAAAGCGCTTACCCTTTTAGGTAAAGGAATTACTTCACTCGGATTTTATTTCGATTGTTGTAAGGAAATCACAAAAGCTGATTTGGCAGTTTTGTTAAAAGACATTTGCCTGGAAGCTGCGGAAGTGAACTTTGTTTGCGGATGCGACAATTGCAATTGTGCTGAGGTTTTTGCTTCATATGTAAATGAAGGAGCGTGGGACAATGCAAAAGTAATTGCTTCTTCATCGATCGACCCGCTTGCAGCACTTGTTTTACAAGGTAAAATGGGTGACAAAGCCTTTGAAAATTTGAAAGCTGTTGTTGAAAAAACATCGGCTCTTCCAAAATTCAGAGTGATTGGTGTAAACGGAAAATGGTTTGCCAACAGCGGTTCTTCTATTGTTCAGGAACTGGCTTTCTCTCTGGCTCAGGGAGCAGAGTATTTAACTCAGTTAACTGAACTTGGTTTGAGCATCGACGATGTGGCCAAAAACATCAAATTCAATTTTGGTATCAGCAACAACTATTTTATGGAAATTGCCAAATTACGGGCAGCCCGCCTGTTGTGGTCTAAAATAGTTAAGGCATATGAACCAAAATGTAGCTGCGCTGCAAAACTGGTTGCGCATAGTGAAACCAACAGTTATAACAAAACAGTTTACGATCCATACGTAAATATGCTTCGTACACAAACAGAAGCCATGTCGGCTGTTTTAGGTGGGGCAAACTCTGTAACTGTTTTACCTTTTAATGCGATTTACGAAGAATCAACTGAATTCTCAGAACGTATTGCTCGCAACCAACAGTTATTGTTGAAAGAAGAATCTCACTTTGATAAAATTTCAGATGCGGGTGCAGGTTCATACTATATCGAATCGTTAACCGATTCGTTGGCAGAACAGGCCTGGAAATTATTCCTGGAAATTCAGGAAAAAGGTGGTTTTATCGCTGCTGTAAAAGAAGGATTTATTCAGAAAGAAATTAAGGGAATGGCTGCTAAACGCAACCAAAACATTGCGATTCGTCGTGACAACCTTTTGGGTACAAACCAATTCCCGAACTTTACTGAAAAAATGGCGAAGGAAATGGATGCTTCTGTTTTTCAGCCTAATGATTATACAGTTGAGGGTGCAGAAGTTGAAACATTGAAACCTTACCGCGGAGCACAGGCTTTTGAAGCTTTGCGTTATAAAACTGATGTTTATTCAAAAGAAAATAAACGTCCGCTTGCATTTATGTTAACTGTCGGGAACCTTACTTTCCGTAAAGCGCGTGCACAGTTTAGCTGTAACTTTTTTGCGGTTGCAGGTTTCGAAGTAATCGATAATAACGGATTTAAAACAATTGAAGAAGGTCTGGCTGCTGCAAAAGCAAAAAATGCCGATATCATTGTTCTTTGTAGTTCAGACGATGAATACGCTGAACTTGCACCGGAAGCTGCTGAAAAAATGGATAACGGAATTCTGGTTGTTGCCGGAGCCCCGGCTTGTATGGCAGAACTTCAGGAAAAAGGAATTACGAATTTCATTCACGTGAAAAGTAATATTCTGGAAGATTTGAAAATGTATCAGGAAAAATTAAGTATATAACAGATTATCAGATATCTGGATTTTGGATGTTTAGACAAGAAAATGCATAATTATCACGAATTGAAAATATGGCAGGAAAGTAGAGAACTTGTAAAAAGTGTTTATACTTTGACTATAGATTTTCCGAAAGAAGAAATTTACGGGCTCACTTCTCAAATCAGAAGAGCTGCTGTTTCAATTCCTTCAAATATTGCTGAAGGTACTGGAAGAAGCAGTGATAAAGAGTTTCAAAGATTTCTTGATTATGCAATTGGTTCATTATTTGAATTGGAAACCCAAATAATTCTGGCAAACGATTTGAATTTTATAAATACTGAAAATTTCGAAATTATTCAAAACGAAATAAAATCACTTATTCGGATGATTATTAAATTCAAAGGAATCCTGAATGTTTAAATGTCTGACAATCCAAAAATCTGAATATCTGACAATCCAAAAATCTTAAAAATATGAAACCAGATTTTAAAAGTATAAATATAAAAGCCGGTTCAGCAAAGGCGGACACCGCCGACTGGATGGCAAAGAACAATATCAAAAAAGACTGGTTAACACCGGAGCAAATTCCGGTAAAACCAGTTTACACAAAAGAAGATTTGGAAGGAATGGAACACCTGAATTATGCTGCAGGTTTGTCGCCTTTCCTTCGCGGACCTTATTCAGCGATGTATGCAATGCGTCCCTGGACGATTCGTCAGTATGCAGGTTTTTCTACTGCTGAAGAATCAAACGCATTTTACCGTCGTAACCTGGCTGCCGGCCAGAAAGGTTTGTCGGTTGCGTTCGACCTTGCTACACACCGTGGCTACGACTCCGATCACCAACGTGTAATTGGCGATGTGGGTAAAGCTGGTGTGGCTATCGATTCTATCCTGGACATGAAAATCCTTTTCGATCAAATTCCATTGGATAAAATGTCGGTATCAATGACCATGAACGGAGCAGTGCTTCCAATTATGGCATTTTACATTGTTACCGGTTTGGAGCAAGGCGCTACTTTGGAACAGTTGTCGGGAACGATTCAGAATGATATTTTGAAAGAATTTATGGTGCGTAACACCTACATTTACCCACCGGAATTCTCCATGAAAATTATTGCCGACATTTTTGAGTTTACTTCGAAATACATGCCGAAGTTCAACTCAATCTCAATTTCAGGTTACCACATGCAGGAAGCCGGTGCTACTGCCGACATTGAAATGGCTTACACCCTGGCCGACGGTTTGGATTATATCCGTACCGGTATTAAAGCTGGTTTGGATGTAGATGCATTTGCTCCGCGTTTGTCGTTCTTCTGGGCAATTGGAATGAACCACTTTATGGAGATTGCAAAAATGCGTGCAGCTCGTATGTTGTGGGCAAAAATTGTAAAACAATTCAATCCGAAAAACCCAAAATCGATGGCTTTGCGTACACACTCGCAAACATCTGGTTGGTCGTTAACAGAACAGGATCCTTTCAACAACGTTGGCCGTACTGCAATTGAAGCAATGGCTGCTGCATTAGGTCACACACAGAGTTTGCACACCAACGCGCTTGATGAAGCTATTGCACTCCCTACTGATTTTTCTGCACGTATTGCACGTAACACACAGTTATATATTCAACAGGAAACTGAAATTTGTCGCTCGCTCGATCCTTGGGCTGGTTCTTACTACGTAGAATCGTTGACCAATGAATTGGCTCATAAAGCATGGGATTTAATTCAGGAAGTTGAAAAACTGGGGGGTATGGCGAAAGCTATCGAAACCGGTGTTCCGAAAATGCGTATTGAAGAAGCTGCTGCACGTGCACAGGGAAGAATTGACAGTGGTACACAAACGATTGTTGGTTTGAATAAATATCGTTTGGAGAAAGAAGATCCGATTGATATTTTGGATATTGACAACACGGCCGTTCGTTTGTCGCAGATTGAACGGTTGAAAAAATTGCGTGCTGAACGTAATGAAGGAGATGTTCTGGATGCGTTGGCTGCCATCACAAAAGCAGTTGAAACGGGTAAAGGAAACCTTTTGGAACTGGCTATCGATGCAGCTAAAAAACGTGCTTCCTTGGGTGAAATTTCAGATGCTTGCGAGAAAGTTGTTGGTAGATACAAAGCAATAATCAGAACTATTGAAGGCGTGTATAAATCAGAAATTGAAGGAAAAGACGAGTTTAAAGAAGCTCAGGAACTGGCGAAAAAATTTGCAGAAATGGAAGGTCGCCAGCCAAGGATTATGGTTGCCAAAATGGGGCAGGACGGTCACGACCGTGGTGCAAAAGTAGTTGCTACCGGTTATGCCGACCTCGGTTTTGATGTTGATATGGGACCGCTGTTCCAAACACCTGAAGAAGCTGCAAAACAAGCCGTTGAAAACGATGTGCATGTTGTTGGTGTTTCTTCATTGGCTGCTGGTCACAAAACATTGGTTCCGGCCATTATTGAAGAGCTGAAAAAACTGGGTCGTGACGATATTATGGTTATCGTGGGTGGAGTTATTCCTCACCAGGATTACCAATTCTTGTACGACGCTGGTGCAGTTGCTATTTTTGGACCTGGAACAAGCGTTGCCGCTGCCGGTAAAAAAATCCTTGAGGTTTTAATCGAAGCGTATAAAGAATAGGGTGACGCGGTTTCTAGCCGCATCAAACACGGCGAATCGGAATTCGCCTGTCCTAAAAAGATATATAGCCGTTTCCATGAGGGAACGGCTTTTATTTTTCATTGGTAATCGATATTGCTAACCCCGCTGATTATTTTTTTGCTCCCTTCCCAATCACCATACTTTATTCAATGTTATTAGCAACGGGTCACGCGGTTTCTAACGGCGTTAACTCAGGGGAATTCCAATTCGCCTGCCCCGGAAAAATACATATCTGTTTTCATATTTGTTGAAATACAAGAAATCATTTGAATAAACCAGTAGCCTGCTTTTTTCTTGTTTTGCCATTCCTTATATTTAGCTTCTGAAATAATTTATGAAAAGTACAAAAGACAGACTATACGAGATAATTTTTGAGGCCGATACAAAGGAGGGCAAAACTTTTGATGTGGTTTTGCTTTGTGTCATTTTGTTTAGTATTGCTCTTGTAATGCTCGAAAGTGTCCCTTATATCCGGAGGGATTACCAGCATACTTTAAAAACACTGGAATGGGCAATAACAATTATTTTTTCGGTTGAGTATTTTCTCAGGATAATTATTGTAAAGAGACCTCTTAAATACATTTTTAGTTTCTACGGGATTATTGACTTTTTGTCTGTTATTCCTACTTATTTGGGATTAATCATTATTGGCTCGCACAGCTTGCTTGTCATACGTATTCTTCGGTTGCTGCGGGTTTTCAGGATTTTAAAGCTTACCCGCTACACCACAGCCGGACGAACCCTCGGAAAAGCTTTGTGGGCCAGCAGAGAAAAAATAAGTGTATTTATCTTTTCTGTTCTTACAATTGTGGTTATTGTAGGAACGATGATGTACCTGGTTGAAGGAGAAACGCATGGTTTTACAAGTATCCCAATGAGTATTTACTGGTCGATTGTAACATTAACAACAGTGGGGTATGGAGATATTAGTCCGCAAACACCGCTTGGACAGTTTTTGGCAAGTGTTGTAATGATTATGGGATATGCGATTATCGCCGTTCCAACCGGAATTGTAACTGCTGAGATGATGAAAGGAAATTCGGAAACCAATACACAGGTTTGCCCTGGTTGTCTTCACGATAAGCATGATGATGATGCCGTTTTTTGTAAAAAGTGTGGGACGCGCCTGAATCCGTAATTTTTATTACAATAGTTAAAAACGCTTTTATATTTGTGGATATTTAAATGTGTTTTTTGTAAATCACTTCTTTTCAAAACTTTATTTTTGCATTAAACAGAAGAAGATGAGGCAGTATTTAGATTTTTTGGAAACGATCCTCAAGAAGGGGACAGAAAAAGGAGATAGAACAGGAACTGGTACAATCAGCCGTTTTGGGCACCAGATGCGTTTTGATTTAAGCGAAGGATTTCCGATGGTGACTACAAAAAAACTACACTTGAAATCAATTGTTCATGAGTTACTTTGGTTTCTGGCAGGCGACACAAATCTTAGATACCTCGCTCAAAATAATGTACATATTTGGGACGACTGGCCATACAGACGATATAAAAACAGCCCGGAATTTCAAGGGGAAACGATTCGTGAATTTTCACAAAAGGTAGCAGAAGATGAAAATTTTGCTTCCATTTGGGGAGAGCTCGGTCCGGTTTACGGGAAGCAGTGGCGCGACTTTTCGGGAATCGACCAGATAAAATGGGTGGTGGATGAAATTAAGTATCTGCAGGAAGATAAGGAAAGTCCTAACGGAAGGAGGCTAATTGTTTCTGCATGGAATCCTCCAGAGGTTGAAGAGATGGCAAAAGCCGGACTTCCTCCGTGTCATACACTTTTTCAGTTTTATGTGAATGATGGAAAACTTTCCTGTCAGCTTTACCAGCGGAGTGCAGATGCTTTTCTTGGGGTTCCGTTTAATATTGCTTCGTATGCCTTGTTAACCATGATGATTGCACAGGTAACCGGATTACAACCGGGAGATTTTGTGCATACATTTGGCGACGCGCATATTTATTCCAATCATATTGACCAGGTAAAATTGCAGCTTACCCGCGAACCGTACCCGCTGCCTTCAATAAAAATCAATCCGGATGTCAAAAACATTTTTGATTTTAAATTCGAAGATTTTGAATTGGTGGGATATCAGTCGCATCCACATATTAAAGGAGAAGTGGCCGTTTAGATGACCAAAAATAACTGTCAAATGCCAATAATCTGTTAGTAGAAACTGAGTTTTGAAAATTGTAGTAAAAAATGATTTATAAAAATATATCCATCATTGTTGCCATTGCAGAGAACTTTGCCATTGGAAAAAATAATGATTTACTTTTTCATTTGCCCAACGATTTAAAACGTTTCAAAGAAATTACTTCGGGGCACAGTTTAATCATGGGGCGAAATACTTTGCTTTCGTTGCCCAAATGGCCGCTGCCAAATCGCAGACATATTGTAATTACTGATAATCCGGATGATAAATTTCCCGGTTGTGAGGCAGTCTTTTCAATTGACGAAGCAGTTGAAAAAGTAAACAATGAAAAAGAGGCTTTTATTATTGGAGGGGGAATGGTTTACCGGCAATTCTACCCGTTGGCCGGGAAATTATATTTAACACTGGTACATAAACCTTTTGATGCCGATGTGTATTTTCCTGAAATCGATTATTCGGAATGGAAGGAAATTTCGCGTGAAGATTCTTATGATGAGAAAAATGGATTTAATTACTCGTATCTGAATTTGGAGAGGAAATAAAGTTCCTGATTCATTGGAATAATAAATCGGTTACAAACTGCCGGACATGCCTTTTAAACCTGTAGCACTCTCACCTTAACCGGATTTTATTTCCTGGAATACAATGCGCTATTCAATCGTTAAAAAAAGCAGGTGAAGCTTCGGAAAATAGCTGATTTATTGCAGAAAAATTATACTTTTCTGCATTAATTTTTAGTCCAATGAAAAAAACTGCTATTGCACTATTTCTGCTGATCTTTTGCTCAGGACTTTGGGCACAGAACGAGCCTCTTTTTAAATTAAATTATGAAGAAAACTATACTCCTACTTATCAGGAAGTGATGGAAATGTACGAGCTTTTGGATAAAACATATCCGAATGCAGTACTTCTTGAAAAAGGAAAGACAGATGTTGGAAAACCACTGCATCTTTTTGTAATTAACAATGAGCCTGTTTTTGACCCTTTAAGAATACGAGAACAGGGAAAATCAGTATTGCTGGTGAATAACGGAATTCACCCGGGAGAACCGGCTGGAATTGATGCCAGCTTAAAGTTTGCCGACGATATTCTTCGAAATAAAGACGGAATGCAAAAGTGGCTTGAAAATACCGTAATTATTATTATTCCTGCATACAATATTGGAGGTTTGCTAAACAGAGGTGCATATAACAGGGCCAACCAGAGTACGCCTTACGAAACAGGTTTCCGGGGGAATGCAAAAAATTTGGACTTAAACCGCGATTTTACAAAAGCAGATTCGGAAAATGCAAAGTCATTTGCCAAAATTTTTCAGGAATGGAACCCCGATGTTTTTTTGGATACACACACAACCAATGGCTCCGATCATCAGTATAGTGTAACCTGGATTACTCCTTTCCCTGACTATTTCCCCTCTACACAAGAAAAATTTCTGCGGGAGAAAATGATTCCGCAAATGTTTTCGAAAATGGAGAAGGGCGAATATGAATTAACTCCATATGTAAACTGGGCTTATCGCGACCCAAAACTGGGAATACAAATGTGGCAGGACGCTCCACGGTACTCATCGGGTTACGCCAGTCTTTTCAATAGTTATGGAATGATGACGGAGAATCATGTGTACAAAAGATATCCTGACCGTGTGAAATCGTGTTACCAGTTTATTTGCAGTTTAGCTGAATTTACTTCAGAAAATTCGGAGGAAATAATGACTAGTCGCAGAAAGGGCATTGAGGAATTATTAAGCGCAACAAAATACCCGGTAAGTTACGAAGTTGATACAACACAATACAGAACGATTACTTTCAAAGGGTACGAAGCGAGTAGCAATGTTAAAGATAAAGTAACTGGTTTGCCCCGTTTTGGTTACGACAGGACAAAATCATATTCTAATAAAATTCCATATTATGATGTTTATAATGTGGTGGAAGAAATGAAAATTCCGGAGTATTATATTTTGCCGCAGGGATGGAAGGATGTTATTGAACGTTTGGGGCTGAATGGTGTTGAATTTTTTACATTCTCAAAAGATACTACGTTGGATGTGGAAGTCGATTATATTGATGATTTTACAAATCCGCCACAACCATACAACGGGCATTATTTTCATTCCAAGGTAACGACTCACAGCGAAAATCAAAATATAAAATATTATACGGGGGATCTTATTATTCCGGTTCGTCAGAAAAAAATAAAATACATTCTGGAAATGCTGGAACCAAAGGCTATGGATTCCTTTTTTCGATGGAATTTTTTTGATGCAATTTTGGATCAACGGGAGTATTTCTCGAGTTATGGTTTTGAAGAAAATGCATTAAAATATCTCGAAGGTCATCCTGATTTTAAAAAGAAATTTATAGAAAAGCGAAATTCTGATACTGAGTTTGCCAACGATCATATGGCACAGTTATCCTACATATACAACAATACCGAGTGGGCGGAAGAAACGTATAAGAGGTATCCCGTAGCAAAAATATTTAAGAAACTTTCCGAAAAGGAATTGAAAGGTTTTTAGGCAGAAGGAGATGGTTCAAAAATAATATAGTATCATTCTGCGTCGGGGGGGTTGGGTATTTCAGAATTTAAATTTGTTTCGAACGATACCCTGAAATATATTCAGAGGAACGTTTTCTGTTATCTTAAATTCCTGATCAGCACGTTTTTTCTATGAAAGTAACTTTCCTAAATTATCAAATCTTATGTTGTAATCTTCCATTGAGCGTCTGATAACCTCGTAAGCCTCTTCAATTCCATAGGTGGCTGTAATTTCAGTATTGCTGTCCTGCCCGGGCATATCTTTGTAGGTTAAGAAATAATGCTCCAAACGTTGGATGACTATTTTGGGAACTTCATTAATATTTTTTATATGACCGTAAACCGTGTCGTTATTAAGAACAGCAATAATTTTATCATCGGCCTGGTCGCCATCTATCATTCTGAATCCACCAATAGGACGCGCATTAACGAGGAGGTCGCCATGTGCCAGCGTCTTTTCTGTTAGTACGCAAATGTCAATTGGGTCTCCATCTCCTTTTATGTCTTTTCTGCCTGTTTTTTGATTGCAGTATTCACCTACTTTATCGCCACAATAGGTTTGTGGAATAAACCCATACAATGCAGGTACTACATTCGAAAATTTTTGTGGACGGTCAATTCGCAGATAACCGCTTTCTTTATCGATTTCATATTTAACTGTATCTGTTGAAACCACCTCAATAAAAGCGGTTAATTCTTCGGGAGCATCTTTCCCGATAAAAACTCCGTGCCAGGGGTGAGATTTATAACGAAGTCCCATCAATCTTCCTATGGGGTCTGATAATTTATCTGCCATTTTGTTAATTTTTCGTTTTACAATGGAACCAAAAAGCGCCGATATGGTTCATGTCAGAACGATAAATTCTAAAAATAAACTGATTATTTAATCCTCGAAAGAGCTAACTCATTGCAAGCTATCAGTTAATGGAACCCTTCTATCCGCCCCAATTTTCCCGATCCAAACTCCGGTAATGAATCGCTTCTGAAAGATGGTTTGCCTGAACATTTTCTTCGGCTTCCAAATCAGCAATGGTACGTGCTACTTTTAAAATACGGTCGTAAGCACGGGCGGAGAGTCCCAGGCGGTCCATGGCATTTTTGATGAGCTCGTTCCCGGCTTCGTCCAAAACAACATATTTCCGAATGAGTTTTGAGTTCATTTGTGCGTTGGCGTAAATGCCTTTATGGTCGGCAAACCGTTCTTCCTGTATTTTTCGGGCTTGCAATACCCTTTCTCTTACCTCCTCACTTGTTTCCGATGTTTCTATTTCCGACAATTTCTTAAAAGGAACCGGTACAACTTCCAAATGAATATCGATTCTGTCGAGCAGGGGGCCTGAGATTTTGTTCAGGTATTTCTGAACTACTCCAGGTGCACAAACGCAATCTTTTGTCGGGTGATTGTAATATCCGCACGGACATGGGTTCATCGATGCCACCAACATAAAACTGGCCGGGTATTCAACTGAGAATTTTGCCCTGGAAATAGTAATGTTCCGATCTTCCAGTGGCTGGCGCATTACTTCCAGTACTGTTCTTTTAAATTCCGGTAATTCATCTAAAAATAAAACGCCATTATGAGAAAGCGAGATTTCTCCCGGCTGTGGATAATTTCCGCCACCCACCAGAGCTACGTCGGAGATGGTATGGTGTGGACTGCGAAACGGACGTTGTGTCATTAAAGAAGTTTCTTTGTCGATTTTCCCAACTACTGAATGGATTTTTGTGGTTTCCAGCGCTTCTTTTAATGTAAATGGAGGAAGTATTGTAGGAATTCGTTTTGCCAGCATTGTTTTCCCTGACCCCGGAGGCCCTACCAAAATAATGTTATGAGAACCCGCCGCCGCAATTTCCAGTGCTCGTTTTACATTCTCCTGCCCTTTTACATCCGAGAAATCGAGTGGATTGTTATTTACACGGGCATAAAATTCAGCACGCGTATCCACAACGGTCTGCTCCAGAGTGGATTCATCATTCAGGAAATCAATTACCTCGGTAATACTTTCGGCCCCGTAAACTTTTAGTTTGTCAACCACTGCTGCTTCACGGGCATTTTCTTTTGGAAGTATAAATCCTTCAAAACCTTCGGTACGGGCATTAATAGCAATGGGCAAAACTCCTTTTATAGGTTGTAATGTTCCGTCGAGCGAAAGTTCACCCATTAAAACATATTTGCTAAGTTTTTCGGCATTAATTTGTTGCGATGCTGCTAAAATTCCGGCTGCCAGCGGTAGATCGTAAGCTGAACCTTCTTTTCGGATATCTGCCGGAGCCATGTTGATGATAATTTTGTAACGCGGCCATTTGTATCCGTTTAATCGGAGAGCCGACTCAATTCGTTGTTGGCTTTCTTTTACGGCGCTGTCGGGTAATCCTACCAGCATAAATTTTATGCCTTTTGTAACATCAACCTCAATGGTAATTGTTGTGGCATCAATTCCAAAAACAGCACTTCCGAAGGCTTTTACTAACATAGAATCTGGGGCTTTTTTGTTTGTGCTTAAAAATAAGGAATTTATGTGAAAAGAAAAAGGTGTTTATTTAGAGGTGGGGATCTGTTTGTTGTGAATTTATCGATCAGAAATTAATAAAGCCTTTTCCGTTTCACCAGGTACGAGAGTAAGATTTCCTGAAAATCTTTGTTGATGTCGGCTTCGGCCAAATCAATTTTATATTGGCCACATTTAACTTTTAAATCTTCAAAGTAGGATTTAACCGTTGAAACATATTGTTTTTTTACTTCCCACGGATTTAATTTTATGCTGTGTCCGCTTTCCAAATCCACAAATTTATGCGGCCGGTTATTAAAGTCAAATTCCCTTTCCAGTGTATGATCGGTAACATGAAAAAGGATAACTTCATGCTTGTTATAACGCAAATGCTGGAGCGCTGAAAAAAGCTCTTCTGATTTTTGGCTGTCGAGCATGTCGCTGAAAATAATTACCAGGGAACGTTTGTGAATGTTTTCAGCAATTTGGTGAAGAATATCAGTTGTGTTGGTATTTTTCCGCAGATTCGCATTCTCCGGTTTAATCAGATCCGACAATTTTCCGTACATCAATTCTGCATTTACTGATGAAATGCGCGGTGTGGTATGAAATTCAATCTCATCGGAAAATAAAGTGAGCCCCACAGAGTCACGTTGTTTTCGCATTAGATAAATTAACGCAGCAGCAGTATATACAGAGAAAGCTAGCTTGTTTTGTAAATGTTTTTTGCCTTTTGAATAGGGAAAGAGCATGGAAGACGATGTATCGATGACCAACTGACAACGCAGATTGGTTTCTTCTTCGTATTGTTTTACAAAAAGTTTATCGGTACGGGCAAACAATTTCCAGTCGATGTGTTTGGTTGATTCACCCTGATTGTATAACCGGTGTTCGGCAAATTCTACAGAAAAACCGTGAAACGGACTACGGTGCAATCCGGTTATAAATCCTTCAACTACTTCGCGCGCGATTAACGGTAAGTTGTCGAACTGGTGAAATTGTTCTATGTCGAAAATGTTTTTCAAGCTGAAAATAAAATGTCATTTCGACAAGATATAATAGGAGTCCTTGATTGCAGGCAGGCTTCTTATTTTTTACCTCGTTCGAAATGACAATTCAATAAAAAGAAATATTTTATAGCAGCGCATCCAGTTTTTGGGTGAAAGCTTGTTTTGGTGCTGCACCTACTTGTTTGTCTGCAACTTCTCCGCCTTTTACAAAAAGTACAGTGGGAATATTTCTGATCCCGTATTTCATAGCAACGCCCGGATTAGAGTCTACATCAACTTTTCCAACCACTGCTTTTCCTTCGTATTCCTTAGACATTTCTTCAACTATGGGAGCTATCATCCGGCAAGGCCCGCACCAAACTGCCCAAAAGTCAATCATAACTGGTTTATCAGATTTTACTACCAATTCTTCGAAATTGGCATCCGTAATTTCTATAGCCATAACTCTACTATTTTAATGGTTATTATTTTTATTTGAATTCACAAAACTAACTAATTAATTCTATATCCAATGTCTGGTATTTCTTCAAAAAACTTTAGAAACTTATCATTAAAATTAATTCTTGTGTTTCTTGAAAACAGGTCAACCTGCATATTGTTCTCTACATCGTAAACATTAAATTTTAAAATTGTTTTTCCTTTGTTATTTTTTGCAAGAAATTCAATTTCTGTAACGGTACGCTCATCTAAACGCTGTAACGGAAGGTTGATTGTTATACTTTTAATGTAATTTTTTCTTACTTCGGAAAGCAATTCTATTTGCGAAACCTTAAACTCATAGTACTCACTACCGAACCGTTGTTTTACAGTGCCTTTAACCATGATGAATAATCCTGTTTTGCAGTAATTATGAAAGTTTACATAGTCTTGCCCAAAGAAAAACATGTCATAGGAATCGGTGTAATCAGACAATGTTAACGTGCTGTAAGGATTTCCGTTTTTTGAAGTCGCTTCTTTTGAACCAGTGACCATTCCACCAAATATGAGATCGCGGCCTTTGTACTTCTCAATGTCGTTATTTAAATCTTTTAGTGCTACATCGCGGGAGCAGAAATTTTCGAGTTCAAGTTTAAAATCGTCAAGCGGATGGGAACTCAGATAAATGCCAATGAGGTTTTTTTCTTTTTCCAGAAAAATAAGTTTAGGCCACTCCTGTACCTGCGGAATATCCGGCCTTTTTATTCCTGAACTCGTACCTACATCGCCAAATAAACTTTGTTGCATACTTTGGTTCTCATTCTGTATTTTATTCCCATATTTTATCAGTTTTTCTGTAAAAGTTGTCGGGTCATTTTCGTCGTCGCCGGCAAAGAAACAGCTGCGTTTTATTCCGTCGAGGTTATCAAATGCACCGGCAGTGGCAAGTCCTTCAATGTTTTTTTTGTTAACGCTCTGAAGATTTACATTCTCAACAAAGTCGTATATATTTTTGAATTCTCCGTTTTTCTCACGAGCAGATATAACATCTCTTGCCGCGCCAGTGCCAACACCTTTTATGGCGCCCATGCCAAAACGGATATCTCCATTTTTATTGGCAGTGAATTTTATAAAACTTTCATTTACATCAGGACCTAAAACGTGCAACTTCATTCGTGCGCATTCCGTCATTAATTTAGTGATATCAGTAATGTTGTTAAGGTTTCGGCTTAAGTTGGCTGCCATAAATTCTGCCGGGAAGTGAGCTTTCAGATAACCTGTTTGATAAGCGATGTATGCATAACAAACAGAGTGTGATTTGTTAAATGCATACGATGCAAAAGCTTCCCAGTCTTTCCATACTTTTTCAATGACATCATCCGGCTTTTTTCCTTTTAATTTACATTCATCTACAAACTGGAAATTGGCTTTACAACCTTCCTGAAATTTTACTTTCAGCTTGTCCATTACCGCCTTTTGCTTTTTCCCCATAGCTTTTCGTAAGGTATCAGAATCACCACGTGTGAAACCGGCAAGTAAGCGCGAAAGTAACATCACCTGTTCCTGGAAGACCGTAATCCCGTAGGTATCACTTAAATATTTCTCCATCATGGGAAGGTCGTAGTCCACTTTTTGCCGTCCATGTTTTCTTGCAATGTAGCTCGGAATGTATTCCATTGGTCCCGGGCGGTACAAAGCGTTCATGGCTACCAAATCTTCAAAACGGTTGGGTTTCAGATCCCGGAGGTGTTTTTTCATTCCGTCCGATTCAAACTGGAAAATAGCTGTGGTTTCGCCATGGCTAAAAAGCTCGAATGTCTTCTCATCGTCCCACGGTATATTGTCTACATCTACTTCAATTCCTTTTGAGAGTTTTATGTTCTCCAAGGTTTCTTTAATAATTGAAAGCGTTTTTAGCCCGAGAAAATCCATTTTCAACAACCCAATACTTTCTACATAACGACCATCGTATTGGGTAGTTGGCAGTATTTCTTCATCTTTCGTGGGCATCAGTGGAATGTGGTCGGTGAGTGGGTCGCGGCTGATAAGAATACCGCAGGCATGCACACCTGTCTGACGGACCGAACCTTCAAGCGTTTCGGCAAATTTGATGGTTTTTGCTACTAATGGATTTGGCGAAGTTTTTTCCTGCTTCAGTTCATTGCTTTCTTTGAACGCTTTCTCAAAAGTCATTTTTGGAGCTTCAGGAACAAGCTTCGCCAGTCGGTCGGCTTCCGGAAGCGGTAATTTCAAAACTCTGGCAACATCGCGGATTGCGAGCTTTGTAGCCATAGTTCCAAATGTGCAGATGTGGGCAACTTTGTCGTGCCCGTATTTTTTTGTTACATATTCCAGAACCATTTGTCGCCCGTCGTCATCAAAATCAATATCAACATCAGGTAGCGAAATACGATCAGGATTCAGAAAACGCTCAAACAGAAGGTCGTATTTGATAGGGTCGATATTGGTAATTCCGGTACAGTACGAAACGGCAGCTCCGGCAGCAGATCCACGACCCGGGCCAACTAAAACCCCCATTTCGCGGGCGGCGTTAATAAAGTCCTGAGTTATAAGGAAGTATCCGGGGTAACCCATCTGTTTGATGGTATTTAATTCAAATTCCAAACGTGTTTCCACACTTTCCGGAATCGGATCCCCGTATCTTTCTTTGGCTCCTTCAAGAGTTAGGTGACGTAAGTATGCAGATTCGAGTTTAACTCTTATTACCTTTTCGTAACCTCCCAATCGGTTGAAAGCATTCTCTCCAAATTCTTCTGTTAACTTTTCTTCTGTATATTCATTTTTAAATTCTTCTTCTGTCCCAAACTCTTCCGGAATGGGGAATACCGGCATAATAGGAGCTGAATCCAATTCAAAATCTTCTACTTTGTCTACTATTTCAGCAGTATTTGCAAGTGCCTCAGGAACATCCCCAAACAGTTGATTCATTTCTTGCTGGGTTTTAAACCACTCCTGCTTTGTGTAGCGCATCCGGTTCGGATCATCAACGTCTTTTCCTGTGTTTAAGCAAATTAACAGGTCGTGTGCATCTGCATCTTCTGCGTTGGTAAAATGAACGTCGTTGGTAGCAATTACTTTTACCCCAAATTTTTTCGCCAGTGGAACAATAAGTTTGTTTACTTCAACCTGACGGTCATACACATCTTCGCGTTGTTGTGGCATTTCTGCCGGGTGGCGCTGGAGTTCCAGATAATAATCTTCACCAAAAAGATTTTTAAACCACTGAATTGAATTTTCTGCGTCGGTAATATGATTGTTCATTAGTAAATTGGGGATTTCTCCACCCAAACATGAAGACGAAACAATTAATCCTTCGCTGTACTTTTCAAGCAGTTGTTTATCGATTCGAGGTTTGTAGTAAAAGCCGTCGGTGTTGGCAATCGATATTAACTTTATCAGGTTTCGGTAGCCCACTTTGTTTTTAGCCAAAAGAATAAGGTGGTGTCCTGAACGGTCAACTTTGTCGCTTTTGTCATTTATTGTTCTGGATGCCACATATGTTTCGCATCCCAGAATGGGCTTTATTCCCTGCTTTTTGCAACTTAGATGAAATTCTTTTATCCCAAACATTGTTCCATGATCGGTGAGTGCAAGGGCAGTCATTCCATCGGTTTTGGCTTTGTTTACCAGATCGTTAACGCTGGCAGCACCATCTAATATTGAATATTGCGAGTGTACGTGTAAATGTGTAAACGGAATCATTTTTCAACCTCTTTTCTATTAATCCTACAACTTCCTTTTTGAAACCTTAAAGTTAAAGATTTTGAATGTCAGATTGGAAAATGTTAATAAAAACTGGATTAAAAAATCAGGAAAAATATTTTGGAAATGGGGAATAAAGTTCAGGGTTAACAAATAAAAAAGCCTGAGAATATTCAGGCTTACAATTCTATATGTTGTGCAATTTGTTTTCGGATTTCTTCAAACTCCTTTGGTGAAAACGTTAGTTTTTTTGAAAAATTAAGGATATCAGCTTCATCTTGCATGGGGGCCAGGTGGATATGAGCATGCGGCACCTCAAGTCCTAAAACCAAAACTCCTACTTTTTTACAGGGAATAGCTTTCTTTATCCCGGCAGCTACTTTTTTCGTAAATAACTGCAATCCTGCATATAATTCATCATCAAGGTCGAAAAGGTAATCTATCTCTTTTTTTGGTATTACGAGTGTATGTCCTTTTGCCACCGGAGATATATCCAGAAATGCAAAGTAGTTTTCATCTTCAGCAACTTTGTATGCCGGAATTTCACCCTTTACTATTTTTGTGAATATAGTTGCCATTTTTAAATTGAAATTTCTACGATTTCAAATGGAATAACACCGGACGGAACATTTATGTCCACAACATCGCCTACTTTTTTCCCGAGTAAGCCTTTTGCAATAGGGGTATTAATTGATATTTTCCCTTCCTTTAAATTTGCTTCACTTTCCGGAACCAAAGTGTATTGCATTGTAGCATTGTTCTTCTTGTTCTTGATTTTCACTTTGTTCAGGATTTGAACCTGCGAAGTATCAATTTTCGATTTATCGAGAATGCGGGCATTAGCAATCTTCGATTGAATTTGAGCAATTTTTGCTTCAAGCATCCCCTGGGCATCTTTTGCTGCATCGTATTCGGCATTTTCTGAAATATCACCTTTTTCGATGGCCTCGCCAATTTGTTTTGAAATGGCCGGACGTTCCACGTTCATTAAGTGCTCTAATTCTTTTTTAAGCTTATTTAGCCCCTCTTGTGTTAAATATGTTATCTGGGACATTCTAAATCCTCCTTTTCTTTCTTGTTACCACATAAAAAAACAGAAAGAACCCCGGAGTTCCGGAACTCTTCCTTATGCAAAATTAATTTTTTTATTTTAATTAAAAATGTTCTGGACTAAAAAATATTATGTATGAATGTTTTAAGAATATTTTCTGTTTAATATCTCACTGTAAATTACAGCCTTCCTTAAAGAAAATCCTTCTAATATTTTCTCTTTCTTTCCCTCTTCTTCAATAATGGTTTTTATATCGTCTTGTATAGTCCCATTTTCAATGATGGAATTTTGCCCCTCATCCACAGGATTAAACGTATATGAGGTGTATTCCTTCTTGACTGTATTAACCTCTTCTTTTTCCTCGGGTGTTGTTATATTGGTATGTTCAGTTTGAGGCTGAGTTTCAAATTCATCAAGGAAAGTCCAGAAGTTATCTGGTTTTTCTTTTTGCGGCTCTTCAGGTTGAGGTTGAGGTTGTTTTTTTTTCTTAATCTGGCCAATTGTTCCTGCAACTGCGACTATTAATGTTAATATGATTACAATTAAATCATCCATCGAATCGAATTTATATAATAAAATAGCTTACTTTGAAGTTTTAAGTAAAATTAAAAAAATGAAACTGTTGTCCCAAAAAAGAGCGATATATTTAGTCTTGACTTTTATAATGGTTTTGTTTTCTTCTTCCTGTGATAAAGAAGACAATGACATTATTCCTAATGTACTTGTTCCTTTTACAATTAACTTAAATATTGTAAATGAACTTACTGTTCCCGGTAATTCTGTTTTGTTTCCGGAGTTTGGTTTTGGCGGCGTAATTGTTTATTGCGAGCTTCCGGGGTCTTATTATGCTTTTGATGCGGCGTGTTCGTATGAGGTGAGTAGCACGTGCAGGCTAAAAAATGAAGGTGTTTTAGGAACTTGTGAATGTTGTGGTTCTCAGTTTATTCTTATTGGCGGCGGATATCCGTCGGATGGAGTTGCAACAAAACCTTTGAGAACTTATCAGGTTTCGTTTCTTGATAATTCTACATTGAGAATTTATAATTAAAAAAATGGATTCCGGAACCAAATCCAAAACCCATTTTCTTATTCTTCTGAAATATTTTAATACCTGTAATGGTCAGATTTAAAAGGACCCTCTTTGGGGACTCCAAGGTAGGCCGCTTGCTCATCAGTCAGTTTGGTGAGTTTTACACCAATTTGTTCCAGATGTAAACGGGCAACTTCTTCATCCAATTTTTTTGAAAGAGTGTATACCCCCACTTTATAATCGTTTTGCCACAAATCAATTTGTGCTAACGACTGGTTGGTAAATGAATTACTCATAACAAATGAAGGGTGTCCTGTTGCACATCCAAGGTTTACTAATCTTCCTTCTGCTAAAAGAAAAATACTATGCCCGTCTTCATATGTATATTTGTCAACCTGTGGTTTGATGTTGGTCTTTACAATACCTGGCCATTTTTCAAGTTGTGCAACTTGTATCTCGTTATCAAAATGACCAATATTACAGACAATTGCCTGGTCTTTCATTTTAGAGAGATGGTTGGCAGTTATGACATCTCTGTTTCCGGTTGTTGTCACATATATATTTCCTTCAGAAAGGGCATCTTCCATTGTTTTTACTTCGAAGCCTTCCATTGCAGCCTGAAGTGCACAGATTGGGTCGATTTCAGTGACAATAACACGAGCTCCGTAACTTCTCATCGAGTGAGCACATCCTTTACCTACATCTCCGTAGCCGGCAACTACAACCACTTTCCCTGCAATCATTACATCTGTGGCTCTTTTTATTCCGTCAGCCAATGATTCACGACATCCATACAGATTGTCGAATTTTGATTTGGTTACTGAGTCGTTTACATTTATAGCAGGAACAAGTAGTTTTCCTTTTTCAAACATGTGGTATAACCGATGAACTCCTGTTGTGGTCTCTTCCGAAACTCCTCTCCATTCTTCAACAGTACGGTGCCATTTCTGGCTGTCTTCCTTAAGTGTCGATTTTAATAATTTTAAAATTTCAGCTTCTTCAACACTTTCGGGCTCAACATCCAAGGTGGTTGCATCATTTTCTGCCGCATATCCTTTATGAATTAAAAGAGTAGCGTCACCTCCGTCGTCAACAATAAGTTGAGGGCCTTTCCCATCAGGGAAACTAAGTGCTTCTTTTGTACACCACCAGTATTCAGCAAGAGTTTCTCCTTTCCATGCAAATACCGGAACTCCGGCTTCGGCGATTGCTGCTGCTGCATGATCCTGGGTGGAAAAAATATTACAACTCGCCCAGCGTACATTTGCACCCAGATCTACCAGGGTTTCAATCAATACCGCTGTTTGAATTGTCATATGCAAACTACCCATTATTCTTGCACCCGCAAGTGGTTTTGACGGGCCAAATTTTTTGCGGATGGACATTAATCCCGGCATTTCTTTTTCAGCAATTTCAATTTCTTTTCTGCCAAATTCTGCCAGGCCTATATCTGCTACCTTATAATCAAGTTTTTCTTTTACAATTGTTTCAGTCATCATTAAAAACTTCTAATTATTAAACATTGGAAATTAGTATGTGCAAAACTAAGTATATTCAACATCATTCTGAGGGTAAAAGTTCAAAAATATATTTTGCACGAGCTAGTTTCCCATATCGGAAATAAATTTAATACGCATTAGCCTGATTTCTTCTTCTGAATATTCATCTTCTCCTAATTCGTCGAGGGCATCCTCAATAGAATCGTTTTCAGCTTCCCTGAAATATTCAAAAATATCATCCTGGTGATCTTCGTCAATAACATCATTTATGTAATAATCAATGTTCAACCGTGTTCCGGAATGCACAATTGCTTCAGCTTCTGTTATTATATCCTTCACGTCAACTGCTTGCGAATTGGCAATGTCTTCAAATGAAATCTTCCTGTCGATACTCTGAATAATAAAGACTTTCATCTTTGATTTGTTAGCTACAGTTCTCACCACTAGATCTTCAGGGCGTTCAATTTCGTTTTCTTCGACGTAATGTTTTATCAGAGCCACAAATTCTTTCCCGTATCTCTTTGCTTTTCCTTGTCCAACACCTTGTATTTTCTGCAATTCTTCCAGTGAAACAGGGTATTGAATCGACATGTCGGCCAATGATGGATCCTGAAAGATTACAAAGGGAGGGAGCTTGTGTTTTTTGGCTATTTTTTTCCGAAGATCTTTTAATATGGTATAAAGCTGAGGGTCTCCACTGGTTGCTCCGGAAGGAGCTCCCCCTGCATTTGCTGAATCTTCCTCTTCTTCATAATCGTGGTTTTTTACCAGCATAAAACTGGTTGGATTTGCTAAAAATTCATGACCTTTTTCGGTGACTTTGAGCAAGCCGTAGTTTTCAATGTCTTTATTAATAAGACCGGCAATTATTGATTGTCGGAAAACTGCATTCCAAAATTTTTCGTCGTGATCTTTCCCTGAACCAAAAGACTCTAAAGTATAATGTTTAAATGATTTTATTGCCGCTGTTTTATTTCCAATTAATATGTTGGCAATATGCTCTCCTTTGTATTTCTCATTAACTTCCAGAATGGTCTTCAGTGCTCTTACAATTTCATCTCCGGCTTCTATCTTTTCTTTTGGGTTAAGGCAGTTGTCGCAATTTCCACAGTTTTCATTTTCGTATTGTTCCCCAAAATAATTAAGTAGTATAATCCGCCGGCAAATGGCCGATTCAGCATAAGAAACCGTATCCAGCAACAGTTGTTTCCCGATTTCCTGTTCGGCCACCGGTTTTCCGTGCATAAATTTTTCCAGTTTCTGGATGTCCTTGTAGCTGTAAAATGTTATACATTTGCCTTCGCCTCCGTCGCGGCCGGAGCGGCCGGTTTCCTGGTAATAACCTTCAAGGCTTTTAGGAATATCGTAGTGAATAACAAATCGCACGTCGGGTTTGTCTATTCCCATTCCAAAGGCAATGGTTGCAACAATTACATCAACTTCTTCCATCAGAAATTTATCCTGATTTCCAGAACGGGTCGTAGCATCCATCCCGGCATGGTAGGCAAGTGCTTTGATTCCGTTTACCTGCAGTGTTTCAGCAAGTTCTTCAACTTTTTTTCGGCTCAAACAATATATAATACCCGATTTTCCTTCATTCTGCTTGATGAATTTTATGATTTGGTTCTCAGGTTTTATTTTTGGACGAACCTCGTAATAAAGGTTTTCACGGTTAAACGATGCTTTAAAAACCTTTGCATCCAAAATGCCAAGGTTTTTTTGAATATCGTGTTGAACCTTTGCCGTAGCTGTAGCTGTTAAAGCTACAATCGGTGATTTTCCTATTTCTTCCACAATGGGTTTTATTCTGCGGTATTCCGGCCTGAAATCGTGCCCCCATTCTGAAATACAGTGCGCCTCATCTATTGCATAAAACGATATTTTTGCCTTTTTCAGAAAATCAATATTTTCTTCTTTGGTTAACGATTCCGGAGCAACGTATAAAAGTTTTGTTTTTCCCTCCAGAACATCGTTTTTTACCTCTTGAATGGCTGCTTTAGATAACGATGAATTTAAAAAATGCGCCACATTGTCTTCCGTCTGCATTCCCCGAATTGAATCTACCTGATTCTTCATCAAAGCAATAAGCGGAGAAATAACAATTGCTGTTCCTTCAAGTAAAAGTGCAGGCAACTGGTAGATCAATGATTTTCCACCGCCTGTTGGCATTAAAACAAAAGTATTATTACCCTCTAAAACACTTTTTACTGCATCTTCCTGCTGACCTTTGAATCTGTCAAATCCAAAGTAATACTGTAGTTTGTCTGTAAGTGAACTCTCCCTATTCATTTTTAATTTCCCTAACTAAACCTGTAGTTCTCTCTTTCGCGAAATCTAAATTATTAAAAGTAAGAAAAATGGCAATAGTTTTTAATAATTTTTATGAATTAATCATTATTCGTTAAAATAAAAATCAGGTTCGGAAATTACTAATATTAAGAAGTGTTTATATTTGTGGAGTTTTTGATAAAATGAACTAAAATGAGCGAAAGCGAAAACAGGGAGGAACAAACCACAAAGAAAAAGAGAGAGAAAAGAAAAATGCCAAATCAGTCAGAAATGTCATTTTTGGATCATCTCGAAGAGTTGCGGTGGCATATTATTCGTTCGGCTTTAGCTATTGTCATTTTTGCCGTGGTAGCTTTTATTCTGAAAGATTTTATTTTCAATACGGTTATTCTTCATCCTAAGAACCCGGATTTCTGGACCAACAGAATGTTGGCAAAGTTGGGAGATATAGTTGGTACCGATGCATTAAAAATTAATCAGAAACCTCTGGAAATAATCAGTATTCAGATGGCAGGCCAGTTTATGACTCATATTTGGGTTTCTATTATCGCGGGGATGATATTATCTTCTCCGGTTATTTTTTATGAATTCTGGCGTTTTATAAAACCTGCTCTGTATGAGAATGAGAAAAAATATGCCAGTGGAGCAGTTTTCTTTACAACGGTATTATTTCTCCTGGGAGTTTTGTTCGGTTATTTTTTAATTGTTCCGCTCTCCATTCATTTCTTAGGGAGCTACAATGTTAGTGGAGATGTCGCCAATCAAATTAATCTGAAGTCATATATAAGTACTGTAACATCCATTTCATTGGCAGCGGGGGTTGTCTTTCTGATTCCTATATTTTCATTCTTTTTAAGCAAGGTCGGTATTTTAACCCCACAGTTTATGAAAACATACCGGAGGCATGCGTATGTTTTGATGCTTTTACTCTCCGCAATTATTACACCGCCTGACATTTTTAGTCAGGTTATGGTATGTTTTCCGTTGGTGTTTTTATATGAGATAGGAATTGTTATTTCGAAACGTGTAGTTAAAAAACGTGAAAAAGAATTGGATGAAATCTGATTCCACCAGAAAATTACGTTATTTGTCTGAATGATACTTCGAGCAGAAAATATTGTCAAAAAATACAGGAAACGTACCGTTGTAAAAGGTGTTAGCTTTGAGGTAAACCAAGGTGAAATTGTTGGATTGCTTGGTCCGAATGGAGCAGGGAAAACCACTTCATTTTATATGATTGTTGGGTTAATTCAGCCGTTTTCAGGTAAGATTTTTATTGATAAAGAGGATATTACAAAGCTTCCGGTTTACAGAAGAGCTAAAAAGGGCATTGGTTATCTGGCGCAGGAAGCTTCCGTTTTCAGGAAATTAAGTATTGAAGACAACTTGAAAGCGGTTCTTGAAATGACCAAGTATTCCAAAGAATATCAAAAAGAAAAGCTTGAAACATTAATTTCAGAGTTTGGTTTACAGCATATAAGGAAAAGTAAAGGTGTCCAACTTTCTGGTGGAGAACGACGCAGAACCGAAATTGCCCGGGCACTGGCCATCGACCCTAAGTTTATTTTACTTGATGAACCTTTTGCCGGAGTTGATCCAATTGCTGTGGAAGATATTCAGGAAATTGTAACCAAACTAAAAGAACGAAATATTGGGGTATTAATAACCGACCACAATGTTCATGAAACCCTGTCTATAACTGATAGATCATATCTTCTTTTTGAGGGCTCGATAATGAAAGCAGGGAGTGCAGAAGATTTGGCTAATGATGAAGATGTCCGTCGTGTTTATCTTGGACAAAACTTTACTCTTCGTTAAAAAGTATTTCGTTAAAATTTTATCATTTTTATCTCATTTTGATTTGCAGATTCAAAAAACATCATTTTCTTTGCATCGCAAATTTTGAAAAAAGCCTTTTAACGAAAAAGCAATCAAAAAAGCATAAAAAAATTCTTTGAAAATTTGGTGGATTACAAAAATGAAGTATTTTTGCAGTCCCAAAATTAAGGGAATATAAGGAAGGCCCGTTCGTCTAGGGGTTAGGACGCCAGGTTTTCATCCTGGTAGCAGGGGTTCGAATCCCCTACGGGCTACTAAATTTAAAGATATTAGAAAAAATGGCACATCACAAGTCATCTTTAAAAAGAATAAGACAAGACGAAAAGAAGAAGGTACATAATAAGTATTACGCAAGAACAACACGTAATGCAATAAAAGCGCTTCGTAATGCAGCAGATAAAGCAGAAGCAGAAAAGATGTATCCGGGAGTGATTTCAATGATTGATAAACTGGCTAAAAAGAATATCATTCATAAAAATAAAGCTGCAAATTTAAAATCAAAGTTAGCGGTACAGGTAAATCAACTGTAAAAGATATTTAATTGTGTAAGAGCCTTTTGTCTTTTGACAGAAGGCTTTTTTTGTTTTGTTTTTTTACTACATTTTTTTTCTTTTTCCAAATTGATTATTTTTAGGTCATAACTCCAGACCTAATGAATACCTTCAAAAAATTAAACATTAAAGACTGGGCGGTTGAAGATCGTCCACGTGAGAAAATGCTTGCAAAAGGGGCGAGGTCTCTTAGTGATGCTGAGTTAATTGCCATATTAATCGGCTCGGGTAACGTAGATGAGACTGCAGTTGAACTTTCCCGAAGAATTTTAACATCAACAGGAAATAGTCTTGCCGATCTTGGAAGAAAGGGCGTCGATTATCTGAAAACTTTTAACGGAATTGGAGAAGCTAAAGCAGTAGCCATTGTTGCGGCTCTTGAATTGGGAAAACGTCGTAAGGAAGCGGAAGTTTTTATAAAAAAGAAAATAACAGGAAGTAACGATGTAGCCGAATACTTTCAACCTTTGCTTGGTGATTTAAATCATGAGGAATTTTGGATTTTATTACTTGACCGGGGAAATAAAATTATTGACAATTTTATGGTTAGCCAGGGTGGAATTTCCGGAACTGTTATTGACATTCGCCTCATTTTAAAATCGGCGATTGAAAAACTTGCCAGTTCAATAATTCTCTGCCATAACCATCCTTCGGGAACCATGCAGGCTTCTGATGCCGATTTAAAAATTACTCAAAAGATAAAAGATGCTGCAAAACTTATGGATATTTCAGTGCTCGACCACATAATAATCGGTCAAAACAGTTATCTTAGTTTGGCCGACGAAGGTATTCTGTAAATAAACCAAAAATACGACCATGATACTTTTTTATTCAGAAGATATTAATTCGAGAATAGATTACGTTGCCCGGTTAATATTTAAGCAAATTTTAGGGATAGAAGTTACTTATACTACAAACTCATCCAAATTTCAAAAATACGACAAGCCCAAAATAAACTATTCGTATGAAAAGTTTGGCAATGAATTTTATATCAAACCGCATCGTTTGTTGTACTGTAAAGCCATGATTAACCCTGTTTTTAAATCGGTTTGGTATAATGGTGAAAAATATTTTTTTGAAAGTTCTAAAGATTCGGATTTACCTTTCGACCCTCTGGCTGCATCGTTTTATTTGGTAACCCGGCATGAAGAATATTTAGAAGAAGAGCGTGGAAAATATAACCGGTATCCAGCTGAAAAAAGCGTGCTTTCAAAATACGGACTGATAAAAAAACCAGTGGTAAATATCTGGGCACAGATTTTAGCTGAGAAGCTTTCGGAAAGGTTTCCAGACCTTATTTTTAAAAAGCCAAAATTTCAGTTTTGTTCTACTATCGATGTTGATAATGCCTGGGCATTTTCTCATAAGGGATTTTGGCGAAATGGGGGTGCAATTGCACGGTTTTTTCTTAAGGGCAAAGTTAGAGAAGCAAAAGAACGTTTTGCTGTTTGGTCAGGAAGCCAGCCAGATCCGTATGATACATATAAATATCTGGATTCTGTATTTAAAGGGAACGAAGACAAAGTGTTGTTCTTTTTTCTTTTAGGAGATTATGCACGGTACGACAAAAATTTGCCATACAACAACAAACATTACCGCAATTTGATTAAGGAGTTAAATAAAAAATATTCTGTTGGAATTCATCCATCTTTTTCGTCAAGTAAAAAAAAGGGAAAAAGAAGACTAGTTAAAGAAATCCAACGACTGGAAAATATAATTGGGGGGAAAGTGGAAAAAAGCCGGCAACATTTTTTACGCCTTAAAATGCCTACTACATACAAACGGCTCCTGAAAAATGAGATTTCATCCGATTATACCATGGGGTATCCAACAACTACAGGCTTTCGAGCCGGAATTTGCACTCCATATTATTTTTATGATTTAAAAAAGGAACAGGAAACTAATTTACTTATTGTGCCGTTTCAGATAATGGATGTAACTTTGCGCGATTATATGCAAATGAGTCCACAGGAAGCAAAACAGGAAATTTTGAATTTAATGCAGGAAGTAAAAAATGTGGGCGGAACTTTTGTGAGTATCTGGCACAATGAAACAGTAAGCGATTTGGATGGCTGGAAAGGATATCGCGAAGTTTTTGAGGAAATGAACAAAACAGGCTTTAAATGGGCGAATGAGGAATCAGCCACTTGAATACATAAAACATCAGGATATCGATTCAGAGAAATGGGATTCCTGTATAAATAATTCATTAAACCGGCAGGTATATGCAACTTCTTGGCATCTCGACCATGCGACAGAAACGTGGGATGCATTGGTGATGGGCGATTATGAATTTGTAATGCCGCTACCTGTGAAATCGAAGTGGGGAATTAAATACGTTTATCAACCATTATATTGTCAACAGTTGGGAATATTTCCAACACCTACAGAAGAAATAGCCAAACGATTTTATTTGGAACTAGCCCAATTTTTTAAGTATTTCGATACGCAAATAAATACACAAAACCCGGAGTTGGAATTTGAAAATGGGACGGAATTTTTTCCGCGGAAAAATTATATCCTTCCCTTAAATATGAATTATGCAGGATTATTTTCAGCTTATTCAGCAAATACAAAGAGAAATTTGAAGAAGGCTGCGGGGAATAGTTTGAATTTTGTTCCCGGAATTAGTTTAGAAGCCTACCTGGAGTTTAAATTGAAGAATTTACCGATAAAAATTTCACCAAAGGAATTAGACAGGTTGAAAAGCATTATTGCTTTTGGCCAGTATAAAGGAATTGGGAAGATTTATGGTGTTTACTCGGCAGGTAATGAGTTATGTGCAGCTGTTTATTTTTGCAGGTACGAGAGCCGGATAACTTATATGAATGCAGTTTCCGATATGAAAGGGAAAGAACTGGGAGCCATGCCATTTTTAATCGATAATTTTATACAGCAAAACGCCGGAAAGAATTTGGTGCTTGATTTTGAAGGTTCTATGGTTGCTGGAATTGCACGTTTTTTTAAAGGTTTTGGTGCCTATCCTGAAACTTATTTTCAATTAAAGTATAATCGTTTACCTTTGCCATTAAAGTGGTTAAAACGAACGTAAATGAGAAGGTTTCCACGTTTATTTAGTCTGCAAATAAGCCGGTTTTTTTCAGTGAATTCACTTTTAAATATAAGTACTCCGGTCTTTCTTCCGTTTTATCACGTTGTAAGTGACCAAAAGCTTCCGTATATTCAAAATTATAACTATCGAAATACAGATGAGTTTGAAAAGGACCTGGATTTTTATTTGAAATATTTTAAGCCGGTTTCGTTGCAGTATCTGGTTGAAAACCGGCATTCAAGAGAGAAAGTATTCCATTTGAGTTTCGACGATGGGTTAAAAGAATGTACAGAAGTTATTGCTCCGATTCTTTTGAAAAAGGGAATTCCGGCCACTTTTTTTATCAATACATCTTTTGCAGATAACAAAGCGCTTTTTCATAAATACAAAGCCAGCTTGGTTTTAAATGAGTTAAAGGAGAAAGTTAATCAGGAAGCTGAAGAAATAATGAAAGATGCAGGTTTTTCAACTGAAAATATTTTGAGCCTTTCAATCTCGCAAACAATGATTTTGGATGAAGTTGCCAACATTCTCTCTTTGAATTTTGAAAGGTTCATGGAAAATGAAAAACCTTATTTAACAACCAACCAGGTTCTGAGATTAAAGGAAGATGGCTTTTCGATAGGGGCACACAGTTGCAATCACCCGGAATTTTGGAAAATTTCGTCCGGGGCGCAATTGGAGCAGGTGCGAAAAAGTATGGATTGGGTAAATAAAAATATTAAGCCGGAGATTAAAGCTTTTGCTTTTCCGTTTACAGACGATGGTGTTTCCTCTACGGTTTTACAAACAATAAAAGAAGAGAATATTTGCGATATTACCTTTGGCACTGCGGGTCTGAAATTTGATACTTTCGATTTTCATTTACAACGATATCCTGTAGAGGCTCCAGGTGATTTTGTTCAGAATATAAAAGCTGAGTGGGTGTATTTTATTCTGCGGAAATGGATTGGAAAAGCTGTTGTAAAACATTGATGTTGGAAATACAAAAAATACAACTGAAAGAATTGGAGGTTTTTGCGAAAAGCGAAGTCTTTCAAAAATTTGATATTGTTCCTATTTCACAAGCTCGAATAAAGTCATATCTCCAAAATCCACGTTCAAAGCCCAATGATGTAGTTTTATACCTGGGGTTTATAAAAAAAGAATTGGTAGCTTTTCGAAGTTTATTTGCTGATGCGGTTTTTGAAAGTGAGGAATCGACCCGGTTTGGGTGGTGTAGTGGGAGTTGGGTACGTCCCGGATTCAGGAGGAAAGGTTATTCGCTACAACTTTTAAAAGAAGCTTACTCTGATTGGGATGGAAAATTAATGCTTACTAATTATTCTCCGGAATCTGAAAGGTTGTTTGTAAAAACACAACTGTTTCAGGCAATTTATCAGTTTCACGGAGTCCGTTGTTACTTGTTTCCTAAAATCAGAAAATTAGTAGCAGCTTCAAAAAAAGACAGGCTAATCCAGTTAATTTTTAGTACAATTGATTTTCTGGTACAGATATTTTCAAATATAAGAACAAGCTTTTTTAAATTAACCGTAAATCCTGATTTCCGGTTCGAAGAATTGTGGTTCCCGGATGCCGAGTGTTATAGCAAAATCCCGCTCGTCAACTCAGATTTTCTTTTTCAACGGGGAGAGAAGGAGTTGAGATGGATCTTTGAGAATCAATGGATTTTGATCAATAATGAGTCATTAAGAAAACGGTATCCGTTCTCTTCATTTTCCGACGAATTTTATTATAAAACGATTAAGATTTTTCAACAAAACATATTGGCTTGTTTTTTTATTTTTTCAGTCAGAGAAGGACATTTAAAAACGCTCTATTTTAATAATGAAAAAGGTTTTGAGAACCTAATCGCACTTTATTTGAAAGAATATTGTGTGAAAAAAAAGTTAGAAATTGCAACTATTTATAATTCAGAGGTAGCGGGACAATTATTTAAACAAAAATTCCCATTTTTGCGCGGGAAAAAAATAGGACAAAAAATTTACAGCACATTTGCGGTTCACGGAGAATATAAATTTCAGGATGGTGACGGCGATGTATTTTTTACTTAATTTTTAAAAAATGGAAATAAAAGTTTTAGGGAATAATCATTCAGTTTTGGATCAGTATCTGGCCGAAATCAGGGACGAATCAATTCAAAAGGACCCGCTCCGTTTTCGGGAAAATTTATATCGCATAGGTGAAATATTTGCATACGAGATTAGCAAACAGCTTGAATATGAGGTTTCCCAGGTTACTACCCCGCTTGGTGTTGCCAATGTGCCAAAATTGAAACAGCAGCCTGTTTTAGCAACTATTTTACGGGCCGGGCTGGCGATGCACAATGGTTTACTTCGTGTTCTCGATCGTGCCGAAAATTGTTTTATATCGGCTTTTCGTAAATACACTGCAGATGGTAAATTTGAAATTGAATTTGAATATATGGCTTCGCCTTCGCTGGATGGAAAAGTGGTTATTCTTTCCGATCCTATGCTTGCATCGGGGAGGTCAATGGAAATAGGGTACCAGGCGCTTTTTAGCAAAGGAACTCCTTCACATGTTCATCTGGTTTCAATAATTGCAAGTAAACAAGGAGTTGAATATGTAAATAAAAATATAAGAGCTGAAAATGTTACGCTTTGGCTTGGAGCAGTTGACAACGAAATGACTGCAAAATCATATATTGTTCCGGGATTGGGTGATGCAGGTGATTTAGCCTATGGCGAAAAAATTGACTCAAAATAAAACAAAACCCGGAGGAATCCGGGTTTTTATTTTATTAATTATAGGTATTTAGAAATAAACTTCTACGTTTACATTGTCTCTGTCAAAACCTTTGTCTTTGAGAATTTCCATGGCATCGAAAATCATATCACTGTTGCCACAGAGGTAAAAAGCCGTGTTTTTCTCAAATTTGGTTTGTTTGATATAATCGGTTACCCTCCCTTTAAAATCACTATTCTCATCGCGCGATGTGCATAAAACATATCTGTCAGTGTCATAATGATTTTTTTCGTAAGCTTCATTGAGGTATCGAACTCCATGAATTAACTGGTAGTCGAGATTAGGATAACTCTTCACCATACTATGAAATGGAGCGATTCCTGTCCCGCTGGCGATAAATACATGTTTATGAGTCACCTGTTTTTTAATATCCAGTCCAAATTTTCCAAATGGGCCATGCACTTCAACCATGTCACCCTTTTTCAAGTGTTTTAGCTTTGGCGAAAAATATCCACCTTCTACTTCTTTTACTAAAATTTCCAGATTCTCGTCATCTTCAGCACTATAAATTGAATATTCCCGGCTCTGGTAATCTCCTTCAATAGAGAGTGAAATATGTTGCCCTGCAATAAATTTAAATCTGCTTTTAGGCAAAGTCACCACAAATGTGTTTTCCGTTAAATATTTAATTTCAAGAACCTTGTAATAATTTGTATTTATCCCTACTTCCGGTTTCATTTGTATTGTCATGGTATATAATTTCTACTAAAATTTGTACAAATATAATTCTAAAAAATAATTAAAGATATTTTAGTGTCTTTTTTGACCGACGTTTATAGAGACTTAACCGATTTTTAACGGAATTGTTCGATTGAGAATCATAATTTTATGCATCATTCGAAATAATTATTTCGAACACAAGTAATTATCAAAGCCAAATAAAAGCAAAAAATCATGAAAACACTAATCGCCTATTCAACATCGCACGGGTGTACCGAAAATGCAGCAACAGAATTAAAAGATCTTCTGGAAGGAGAGGTTTATCTTATAAATTTAAAAGTAAATTCAAGACCGGAATTAAAGAATTACAACCGTATAATTATTGGTGGTTCTATTCATGCCGGGCAAATTCAAAAATGCATAAAAGATTTTTGTACAAAAAATCTGCAGGAATTAAGAACCAAAGAATTGGGTTTATTTATTTGTTGCATGGAGCAGGGAGAAAAAGCACAAAAGCAGTTGCATAAAGCTTTCCCGGATGAACTGCACGAAGTGGCAAAATCGACTGCTGTTTTTGGTGGAGAATTTGATTTCGGAAAGATGAATTTTATGGAAAAGTTTGTGGTTAAAAAGATCACAAAGATAAAAGAGAATACTTCAAAAGTAGATCACAAAGCCATTCATTCATTTTCAACCCGGATGGATAAAATATTTAATCCATTTTTATTTCTGGTTTAAAAATTGAGATAAAAGTCTTTTGTTAACTCTTTATACGGAGAGGAGAAATATTGGCCATTTTTTTCAAAAATAGTTAACCAGTCATTCTTGAGTTCCAGGTTATTTTTGCTGAATTCCATCAGGTAACGGTTTGTTTCCTTTTCTGATGTAGGCTTTACTTCTGTAAGCCGGAATAAATGTAATCCAATGACTTTTGCTTTTTTTATTAGTGCATTAGCCTGTATTACAGGGAGAATAAGAGCTAGTCGCCCTTCGTCTTTCAAAAGTTTCTTTGAATAGGTTAAGAGGATATCAAAAGGAAGCAAATCACTATGTTTTGCTATGGCCAGGTTGCTGTTTTTTGACTTTTGGTCGTTAACAAAAAATGGAGGATTGGAAATAATGAGGTCAAAATTGTCATTACCATTTTTTATAAATTCCTGGAAGGAAATATTTTGAATGGAAATTCTTTCTGCCCATTTTGATTTACTACAGTTTTGGGTTGCTTCTTCCGCAGCATTTTTTTCAATTTCAATTCCGGTTATTTTAGCCAAAGTGCGTTGCGCCATCATCAGTGCAATTACTCCGGTCCCTGTTCCAATATCCAGAATTTTCTGTTCATTTTGAACATTTACCCAGGCTCCAAGTAAAACACCATCGGTACCTACTTTCATGGCAGCTTTTTCCTGTATTACCAAAAACTGCTTAAACTGAAAATAATTGTTTTTGCCCATAAATCCCTGAAAAACGCAAAATTAATAAAGTCGGCAGAATTTTAGAACTTTTCAAATGCTCCAAGTCCGAAAAGAGCAAAATCGTATTTTATAGGGTCAGATGCATCGAATTTGCGAAGTATCTGAGTAACTTCATCAACTGCTTTCCAGTCGTTTGATTTGCGGGTTAGAAGACCCAATTTACGAGCAATATTTCCAGTGTGTACGTCGAGAGGAAGCATTAATTCAGAAGAAGGGATTCCATTCCATAATCCAAAATCCACGCCTCGCTTGTCATTTCTAATCATCCAGCGCAGGTACATGTTGAGGCGTTTTCCTGAAGCTCCTTTGGAAACATTCGAAATGTGTTTTCTTGTACGTTCCCCTTTCAATTCAAAGAATATCGGGTAAAAATGTTCGAGCGAAGATTTCACCGAATTTTCATGTTGGAATCCATTTTCAAACACCGACTGGAGACCTCCGTGGTTTTTGTAAATATTTTGTAACGACCTGATAAAATAAATACAATCGGTGCCGTTAAAAGTACGATGTACAAATTTTTCCAGTCTTTGTTGATCTTTAAATGAAGAATTCAAAACGAAATCAAGTGGCTGAAATTCGAGCAATGTCATTAACTTCATTGCGTTTTTTATTATTGCAGGGCGGCTTCCCCATGCAATTGTTGCCGTTAAAAATCCTGCAATTTCGATATTTCCTTTCTCTGTAAATCTTTTGGGTACCTGAATGGGGTCGGTTTCTATAAAAAAGGGTTGGTTATATTCTTCTGTTTTTTCGTTGAGAAATTCTTTCAAATATTCAAAATCCATTTTCAAATTCGATTATTCAATCACGCCGTCTTTTATATGAATTATTTTATCGGAACGTTCTGCAAAATTATCATCGTGAGTGACAATTATAAAGGTTTGTCCAAAATCGTCGCGAAGCTTAAAAAGCAGATTGTGTAATTCGTCGCGGTTTGTTGAATCGAGATTTCCGGAAGGTTCGTCAGCCAGCACTGCCGATGGATTATTCACCAGCGCCCTTGCCATTGCCACACGCTGTTTTTCCCCGCCAGAAAGTTCAGATGGTTTGTGTTCCATTCTTTCGGAAAGACCTAAATAATCGAGTAATTCCTTGGCTCTTTTTTCTGCTTTTTGTTTCGAAATTTTTGCTATAAATGCGGGAATACAAACATTCTCAAGAGCCGTAAACTCTGGGAGCAAATGATGAAATTGAAATACAAATCCAATTTCTTTATTGCGAAAATCAGACAGTTCTTTTTCCGAAAAGGAAGAAACTTGCTTGTCGTTATAATAAATTTGTCCGCTATCCGGATTACTCAATGTTCCTAGGATTTGCAGAAGTGTTGTTTTCCCGGCCCCACTGGCTCCAACAATGCTATATATTTTGCCGAATGGAATTTCGAGGTTAATTCCCTTTAAAACATTGAGGCTTCCAAATGATTTTTTTATGTTAACGGCTTTTATCAATTTCCGGAGTTTATTTTAAAACATTAAATATATAGGATTATTATTTCCCTGGCTACATAAATTACGTACAATAACACCAAAAATATTCCTGTAACTTTTCCTACTTTCCATTTGCTGAAGATTAAAATAAAAAATAACAAAATAACAGAAGAAAAAAGTATTAATGTTGAATAAATGAGATTGTTATCGCCTGCGCCAACTTTTCCGCCATGAATAAGCATGTATATAGCAAATGGTAATCCTAACCCAACTAAAATGTCAAAAATGTTTGAGCCAATTGCGTTGCTTACAGCCATATCGCCACGTCCCTGTTTCGCCACAATCATTGAAGAAAAAAGGTCGGGGACAGAGGTTCCAATGGCCAAAACGGTTAAGGCAATGATTCCTTCAGGAATATGGAAAGTTGTGGAAATTAATACGGCGAGTTCAACTAATACCCAACTTAGCCCGGCAATAATGAGAATTGATTGAGAGAAAACTAAATAATAATGTTTCTGGCTCGGAAACAGTCTTCCCAAAAAATTGTCGAAGAGTATTATCAGGTTTTTTTTATCATCTTTCTCTGTTGAGGTTTCATCATACGGAAGATCGGGATAGGGAAGCAGTTTCTTCCAATAAATTGCCGCTACCACGTAGAAAATGTAAATTATGAGAAGTATGCCTGCTTCTGGTAATGAGAAGGAGCCATCCCAAATAAACAGAAGTAAAAGAGAAACTGATATGGTATAAAAAATAAGGTCGCGGATTACGGGTTGCCAGGTTAGTTTGGCCTTTCGTACAATTGCTGATGCACCAACAATAACAAGAAGATTAAAAATGGCACTACCCACAATGCTGCCTACGCCGATTGCTTCGTGTTCCCCGGGTTTAAAAATGGCAAATAAAGCTACAAAAAGTTCAGGTGCACTTGAGCCAACGGCCATTAATGTAGCTCCTGCGGCGTCGCTTGAAAGCTTAAGGTCTTTGGAAATTTGGTCTAGTGAATGAATGAAAAACTGGTCGACTATCCGGGCTAATAAAATAAAACAAACCAATAAAGCCAGGATATAAATAATAACCATAATTCTTTTGGTTTTGTAAAGAAGCTAGTCTTCGAACCGTTCCTTTACATTCTTTTTAATTTCTTTGGTGTCTTTCTCAACATCAGAAACGGCTGAGTCGATATCTTTTTTCAAATCTGATGTCTGATCGTCAAAGTCTTTTTTTAGTTCCTGGGTTTTTTTATCCACTGTTTTTTTTACGTCATCTATATCTTTTCTGATGTCAGATGTGTGTTCATCAAATTCACGTTTTATTTCGTTGGTCGCTTTTTTGAATTCACGCATCCCTTTTCCCAGTGTTTTGGCAATATCAGGAATTGCTTTCGAACCAAAAAAAAGAAGAGCCAGCAACATCACCAGAACAATTTCCCCACCACTGATAAATAATATATTGTTTGCCATCATTATTATTTTAACGCACAAATATACAAATTGGAACCATCAAAATAACTTGTTTCTCTAAAAAAGTAATAGCCCTGCAAACCGCAAGGCTATTACTTAAAAATGACTTAATATCTTTATTTTTTACGTTTTGCAATGGTTTTTGCAACCCGTTTTTGGGTATCGTAAGCAATAGGAGTCGCAATAAAAACTGAAGAATATGTTCCTACTACAACACCTACAAGCAACGCAAATGTAAAGCCACGTATGGTTTCACCTCCAAATAAAAAGATGGCCAGCAATACAACAAATGTTGAGAGTGATGTACTAAATGTACGACGCAAGGTACTGTTCATTGCAGAGTCCATATTTTCTTCTCTGTTTCGTTTCGGGAATAAGTTCAGGTATTCCCTTATACGGTCGAATACTACCACCGTATCGTTAATAGAGTATCCGAGTACGGTAAGGATGGCAGCAATAAATGCCTGGTCGATTTCCAAAGAGAACGGTAAAACACCGTAAGCCAGTGAGAATATCCCAAGCACAATTAACGAGTCGTGAGCAAGTGCAGCTACAGCACCCAATCCATATTGCCAGTTACTGAACCGGATAAGAATATAGATGAATATGATTATTAGTGAGAACCCAATTGCAATAGCTGATTCCTTCCGAATGTCATCAGAAATAGTTGGCCCTACTTTTTGAGAACTCATTTGATATTCATCGGTAAATTGTTCCAGAGTTACGCTTTTATCGATGAGGCTGGCATCCTGC
Source organism: uncultured Draconibacterium sp. (assembly GCA_963677235.2). Classification (GTDB taxonomy): domain Bacteria; phylum Bacteroidota; class Bacteroidia; order Bacteroidales; family Prolixibacteraceae; genus Draconibacterium. The sequence continues at coordinate 1,634,427 of CAXXPP010000003.1, forward strand.
AGCCCTTTCATCAATAATTCTTCTGCTTCGTTATCAACGTTTTTACTATTATCTTCAATTTTATATTCAGTGGTAATTCTTACCTGATCGTTTTCTCCGTAAATTTTAACTTCAGGCGCTTCCCCGTAAACCTTTTCCAATGCTTGTTGAACGTCGGCTACCTGCACGTCCTGATCGAAGCGGACAACATATGTACGTCCTCCTTTAAAATCAATACCGTAATTTAATCCACGGAATGTTAAAGAGCCAATTGAAAGAAGAACCAGAGCTCCTGAAATAATATAGAAAGTTTTTCTTTTTTCCAGGAACTTAATTGCTGTATTCCGAAGCCAGCCCTCTGTAATAGTAGAGGTGAACAAAATCTTTTTGTTTTTTCCCAACTGCCATTCGAAAATTAAACGAGTAATAAAAATAGCTGAGAATAAAGACGTAAGAATACCAACAATAAGCGTTGTTGCGAAACCTTTAATAGGACCGCTACCAAATACATAAAGAACAATACCAGTTAAAAGGGTTGTAACCTGTCCGTCGATGATTGCGGAATAAGCGTTTTTGTAACCGTCGTATATAGCTAACTTTAAACCTTTCCCGGATCGGATTTCTTCCTGAACCCTCTCGTAGATAAGTACGTTAGCATCCACAGACATACCAATGGTAAGAACCATACCTGCGATACCAGGCAGTGTTAAAACTGCTCCCAGCGATGCTAAAATTCCTACAATAAAGAACATGTTGGCAATCAATGCAATATTTGCAACAAGCCCTGCATTTTTACTGTAGAAGAATAACATGTAAACCAAAACAAGCCCAAATGCAATAAGGAAGGAAATGAAACCACTGTTAATAGCTTCCTGCCCTAGTGAAGGACCAACAATTTCTTCCTGGATAATTCTTGCCGGAGCAGGCATTTTCCCAGATTTTAGAATATTGGCAAGGTCTTTTGCTTCTTCAATGCTTTCTAATCCTGTAATACTTGAACGCCCTCCTGAGATTTCATTTAGAACGTTTGGAGCAGAGCGTACATAACCATCAAGAACAATTGCGATTGATTTTCCCACATTTTCTTTGGTCATTCTTTGCCATGTTTTAGCTCCTTCACTATTCATGCTCATTGCAACTTCAGGATTTGAACCCATTTGATCATAATCCTGGCGGGCATCTGTAATTACATCACCTGTTAATGGAGGACGGCCGTCGCGAGTGGTTACTTTTAGAGCAACCAAACGGTAATAATTACCAGTTTTGTCAACTGATTTTGCCATCCAGCGGAACATCATATTTCTTGGGAAAATGTTCCTGATTTGCGGCATATCCAAATAGCGGTCAATCTGAGTGGTATCTTTAAAATGTGCCATCCCAATATACGGTCCATTGAGTAACTGCCCAGCCTGATCTGTACTTGGATTCAAAATAGCAAAGAGAGGGTAAGCCTTTTTAAAATTATCCAGATTGTCTAACGCTGCTGTTGAGTCGCTTTCTGTTCCGGATTCCAGTTCTGAAAGAAGAGTATTTTCTTCGTTGTCAGTAGTGTCAGCTTCATTTACTGCATTTGTTTCCGCTTTTTCAGATATATTTTCTGATTGTGACTTATTGTCTCCTTCAATTTCTTTTATTTTTTCGTTGGCCTGCAAGAGATAAGGGTAAACTTCCTGGTTGTCGAAGGTTTCCCAAAACTCGAGAGTTGCAGTACCCTGAAGCAGGTTACGTACCCTGTTCTGGTCTTTTACTCCCGGCAACTCAACCAAAATCCTTTCTTTGGTTTGGAGTCGTTGGATATTTGGCTGAGCCACCCCAAAACGGTCGATACGGGTGCGCAAAATATTAAATGCATTATCAATGGCTGCAGAAGTTTCCGCGTGTAAAACACTCAGAACCTCGGCGTTTGTAGTATTGAAGGTAATCTTGTCTCTTAAATCGAGCGTATTAAAAATGGATGCCAGTTTTGCATTCGGATCGATTTCTTCGAACGCTTGTCCGAAAAGATCAACGAAATCATCCTGACTATTGGCCTGCAATTCTTTGGCACGTGCCAAAGCAGCATTAAATGTGGAGTCGTTACTATAATTTGAAAGGGATCGAAGCAGGTCTTCCACCTCAACTTCCAATGTAACGTTCATTCCACCTTTAAGGTCAAGGCCCAGGTTCATTTCCAGCTCCTTAACATCTTTGTAAGTAAATTTTTTCAATCCTAAAAAGTTATATACAACTTCTCCTGAGATGGAATCAAGATAGATGTATTCCAGGTTAGGATCTCCTTGTGCATATTCCACGGCATCTTTTTCTATTTGCTTCGCCTTCCATGTAAATGTTAGCTGATACAAACAAACTGCTGCCAACAGGATTGCAAGTGTTAAAATTGCACCTTTGTTTTGCATTTTACTCTAATTTTAAGTGTTTAAAATTTATTCTAAATTTTTATTGAATTCTGAATTAGATCCCAGACAAAAATCTCTGGAAACATAGATATTTTCAAATATTGATTGATTTGAAAAATTATAAAACTAATGGTGTGTCATCATCGGGAAGCGTAAAATGATAACTTCGGAAAAGAAGAAAATGACAGGTTAAAATAAAAGGCGTTTTCTGAATTTTTGCCTCTTTTTTCATTACCTGATAGCTTCTTATTTGATGGTATTTTTGAAGTAATTTATTGTGCGAGTGTTGAAAAATTTTCCGATCAGGGGTTCTTTGGTCTGATGATTTTACCGTTGTTGAACTGTTCTGCGAAAATAGATAGATAGTTCCGTGCTCATCTGCAGTTTGTCCTGGAGTGCTGGCTATTTCATCAACAGCAACCGGATTCCTTTCAAAATAATTATCGAGAAAAACAGCAAGTCCGATTAAAGCGGCAAAAATTGCCAGCTTTATTACCATCTTTTTCGATATTTTTATTTTGAATTTCACTGCTTTATTTTTAAGCGGAGCAAATATACCGAAATACTTCAGGTTTGCAAAAATGAAGTAACTAAATTTGAGGCGTTTCCAATTTTCTCAGAAGCATGCCGAATTTGTTTGTATATGGTTCTCTTCAATTTCCCGAGTTGGTTGAAAAGCTGACAGGAGAAGAATTCAATTCATCTCCGGCAATACTAAAGGGATTTCAAAGATTTGCCGTGAAAAGGGATGACTATCCGGCAATAATTGAGAACCTGGATTCGGAAGTTCACGGGCTTCTTCTTTTTGATATTGATGAAAGATCGATGGAAATACTGACCTTTTACGAAGGAGATGAGTATGCAAGGGCTTCGGTGGCTGTAACTTGCGAAAGTGAAACATATGATGCGCTTGTTTTTGTTTGGAGCCAGGGGATACAATTGTTGGAAGATTTTGACTGGGATATAAACTTGTTTAGAGAAAATTCCCTGCAATTTTATTTAGATAAAGTGGCGCCCGAAACAAAAAGAGATTTTAGAAACTCAGATATTTAATTGCAAAATTTTTCTCTTATAATCGATTATTGCTTTGTTTTTTACCAAAAAGTCACCACCAATTAATCCACATATTTCGAGGTTAGTAGCGCGGTAATACAACTGGTTTATATTTGATAAATCAATAAGTGCAACTTTTAAACTTTCGATTTTAAATTTTCCAAGCCGGAAGGGAGTCAGAGTTCCGATGCTTGTTATCAAAGGTTTTTCCCCAATACCAGCAGAATGAATCTCTTCTTCTTTTTTTCCTGAAAAGGAATAGAATTCTTCCAGATTTTTATCAAATACCGTTTTTGATGCTCCTGTATCAACTGCCCAGTAACCTGTTGTTCCTTCATTAAAAATTCCTGTAGCAATGATGTGGAAGTTGCCTTCTTCCAGTTCTATAATTTGCAGCGGGATCTTAATTTTCATCGGGTAAAAGTAGACAAAAAAAACGGCCGATTCAGAGAACCAGCCGTTTATATTTTACGATATAATATTCTACAAAATATTCATTCCGTCAAGGACGTCCATTACACTTTTTACAGCTTGTGAAGAACTAGCAAGTAATTCTTTTTCACTTTCGTTTAATGTAACTTCAATAATTTCTTCAACACCATTTTTGCCCAGTTTAACTGGTGCGCCAACAAACATATCGTTTAATCCGTATTCCCCTTCAAGTTTTACACAACAAGGGAAAATACGTTTTTGGTCCATAACAATTGCTTCAACCATTTGTGCAGCAGCAGAACCTGGTGCATACCAGGCAGAAGTTCCCATAAGATTAACCAATTCGCCGCCACCTTTTTTTGTTCTTTCAACAATGGCGTTTAGTTTTTCTTCGTCAATTAACTCGGTAACAGGAATTCCTGCAACGGTTGTGTAACGTGGAAGCGGAACCATGGTGTCGCCATGGCCTCCCATTAGCAAAGCCTGAATGTCGCGCGGAGACACGTCCAAAGCTTCGGCAAGGAAAGCACGATAACGTGCAGTGTCTAAAATACCAGCCATTCCCATAACTTCGGTTTTGGGTTTTTTAGCTGTGATATAAGCAGCATAAGTCATTACATCCAACGGATTGGAAACAATAATGATTTTTGCTTTTGGTGAGTATTTTACAACGTTTTCAGTAACGTTTTTAACAATTCCCGCATTGATCGAAATCAAATCGTCGCGGCTCATTCCGGGTTTTCTCGGAACTCCTGATGTGATTACAACGACTTCTGAATCAGCAGTTTTGGCGTAGTCGTTTGTAGAGCCTACCAATCGTGAATCATAGTAATTGATGGGAGCAGTTTGCCACAAATCCAAAGCTTTTCCTTCTGAAATGCCTTCTTTGATGTCAAGCAATACAACTTCCTGAACAATATTTTTTTCGGCAACAATTTGTGCACAAGTTGCACCAACATTACCAGCTCCTACTACTGTTACTTTCATTTTGATAGTGAGTTTTTGTGATTTATAAAGTCTATAATATTTAACAAATATCCCTTTAATTGTTTTAAAGGAACGCAAAGATAATTGATTTTAGCATTGTGAAAAACTTATCACGCTAGCCAACGCCTGAGGTTAACATTTTAGTAAAAATCAAAAATATAAATATTTAGAGAATGTATTTGCTTTCTTTTGAAAACAACCGGAGGTGTCTCTCAAGCTTTTTACCTGGATGGTTAATAAATAATAAAGTCTTAATGAACTTATGTTTTTTGATTTTGTTTTTATTTATAGATGTGTGCAAAAAAGTATTTCTTAATACCTCAGAAATATTGTATTTTGTAAATTGTATTTGAAAAATATCCAATATGGATGTTTGACTTATTAATTGATTTTTGAGTCAATTAGTAAAGAGATTGTTAAGATCTTGTAAGTCGGTTTTTGTTGAAATAAAAAAGATAGGTGAATTGTGTTTTACAAAAACGATGTGCAATGATTTACGGTATCGCGATAAAACCAAGAAGGAATTGTAAAAATATTCCTGCTTCCTGTGTGTCAACTCAGAAGATTAAAATTATTCAGCGAATGATTGATTTATCAAATAATCAATTTTGTTCGTAATAGTATTTCATGCATGTGGGGTAAAACTTGTTACGGAGAATTGATAAATGATACAGACATAATGGGATACAAACGATCTCTTTTATCTTATGTTGAATGTTCAATATATTAATCGAAAACGTTTAGTGTTTTGTATTCCGTATGTGTTTTTTATAAAAGAAATTAGCAATAATTCTTTGTATGTCGATTTACAAAAGAGGAACGAATGGGAAATATATTAAAAGGGAAACAAACTGCAGTAGAATCAATACTCAATATTTCATTTGATTCAATTATTATGCTTAATAAGAATGGCATAATAACAACAATGAATTCTAAAACAGAAAAATATTTTGGCTATTCGAAAAATGAACTGGAAGGGGAAAATATTGAGATACTGTTTCGGGACTGGATGAAAGTTGTTGTTTTAGAGAAGAATAAAAGGTTAAATTCTGGTTTAACCACAGAAAATAATGTTGAGTTTGAACTTTACGGACAGAGGAAAGATGGTGCCGTTTTTCCTGTTTTGGTTAAAATTAAACAAGAATGGGTTGAAGGTAATAAAATGTTATTAGTAGCCATTCGACTTAACCCTGAGAAAGAAGAAACGGATGAGTTGCTGTCGCTTTATGAAAGTAACGAACGTTTTTCAAAAGCTTTTTACTATGCTTCCATAGGAATGGCCTTGGTTTCTTTAACCGGAATGTGGTTAAAAGTTAACAAATCGGTGTGCGAAATAGTTGGTTATTCTGAAGAGGAATTAATGAAACTTACTTTTCAGGATATTACTCATCCGGAAGATTTGGATCTGGATTTAAGCTATGTGGAAAAAATGCTGAAAGGTGAAATTAAAACTTACAAAATTGAAAAACGGTACTATCACAAAAACAAACAAATTGTGTGGGTGCTCTTAAGTGTTTCATTGGTAAAGGACCAGAATAACAGGCCATTGTATTTTATCTCTCAGATTGAAGATATTACAGAATGGAAACTTACGCAGGAAGCTTTGAAAAAAAGCGAAGAACGTTTTCGTTTGCTCGTTTCAGGAACAAATCTGGGAATTTGGGAGTGGAATGAATTATCGAAACAGAATTATTATTCAAAAAAATTCTTTGAGTTAACAGGTTATAAAGAGGAAGAATTAGACTGTGATTCTATAGATATAATTGAACTTGTTCATCCGGAACAGCAGAATTTTCTGAGAAAGCAGTTTGATGAGAGTTTTCAGAAAAACCAGCCCTTTAAAGCTGAATTTCTGTTAAAGAAAAAAAATGGAGAATATGGGTGGTTTTTGGCGGCTGCCAGAGCTCAACTAAATGAAGAAGGAAGACCAATTCGTATAATTGGTTATCTCGATGATATTGAAGAAAAGAAACAGGCCGAAATTCAGTTTGAAGGATTGTTTAATTCTTCGCCTGATGGAATCTTTATTTTGAATAATGATTTTCAGATAGTAATGATTAACAGTAAGGTTGAGATACTGCTGGGGAGTAAATCTGATAAAATAATAGGAAATTCTATTGAACAGTTTATCCCATTGTTGTCTGAAGAAGAGAACTCTTTTATTGAGTTTTCTTCGACTGGAAGGGAAAATAAATGGATCGGTAAAAATTTGGAATTATATATTGTTGGGAAAAACAACCATCATATTCCTATAGAAGTGGCATTAAATCCCGTTGAAACAGTGAGAAACCGCCTGTTGATAATTACAGTTAGAGACATTACTAAACGCTTGTCTGATTCCGTTGAACGAGAACGTATTTTAACTGCTTTAAATGTAACCACTGATGGAATATTTATGTTTGAAGCTGATACCCTTCGACATGTTTATGTCAATGCAGGTGCTTCCAAGCAGATTGGTTACACGGAGTCGGAATTGCTAAAAATGACTCCGCTCGATTTTAAAATCGAATATTCAGAAAAAACTTATCGTCAACTTATGGGTCCTTTGATTTCGGGAGAACAGAGTTCAGTTACTATCGAAACAAAACATAAACATAAAAACGGAAGTATAATTGATGTTGAGATTATTTTCAAACTGGCAATGTTGGAAGCAACGCAAAAAATAATTGTAGCTGTGGTTCGGGATATAACTGAACGAAAGCGTGCTGAGATTGCATTGTCTTTGAGTGAAGAGCGTTATCGGGAGATTTATGAAAATTCTATTTTTGGAATATATAGAACCCAAAAAGATGGGAAAATATTATTGGCCAACCCGGCATTGGTGAAGTTACTCGGATTTGACAACCTGCAGGAACTACAAAAGAGGGATTTAAGCAGCGAAGGGTTTGCCAGTACGTATTCGCGGGAAGATTTTATTCGGCAGATTGAAGCCGGCGGGAAATTAACCGATCATGAATCGGTTTGGGTTAAAAAAAACGGGGAAGAAATATATGTTCGGGAAAATGTAAAACTGGTAATTGATAAATTTACCGGAGAACATTACTATGATGCCACTGTTGAAGATATTTCAGGAAAGAAGGAGGCAGAGGAAGAACGAATTGCCCGTCAGGCAGCAGAAGAAGCCAACAGGGCAAAAAGTATTTTTCTCGCAAATGTTTCTCATGAAATCAGAACTCCTTTGAATTCTATCATCGGTTTTTCTAATTTGTTGTATTTATCGCTTAAAGATTCAAAACAAAAATCACAGGTAAATTCAATCCGCACAAGTGGAAAAAGCTTGTTGAATATTATAAATGATATACTTGATCTGTCGAAAATTGAGGCCGGGAAACTGGATTTAAATCCTGAACCTACAAATCTTTACAGCCTGGTAAAAGATATAGAGCTGATTATGGCCCCAATCGCCGAAGAAAAGGGTGTTCCTTTTTATTTGAATATAAAAAGGAATATAAAGTATATTTTACTTCTTGATGAAACCCGAATAAAACAAATACTGTTTAATCTGGTAAACAATGCGATAAAATTTACCGATAAAGGCCAGGTTACCTTGTCTGTTAATGTAATTCCTAAGTCAGAAGAAAGAGCGGCAATTTCTTTTGTGGTTGAAGATTCAGGAATCGGGATTCCTGAAAAAGAATTGGAGACAATATTTGAACCTTTTGTTCAGCAGAAAGGGCAATCGGAGAAAATATACGGGGGAACAGGTTTGGGGTTGAGTATTACCCGACAAATTGTTAATATGATGAATGGGAAAATACAGGTAGCCAGTAAGGTTGGGGAAGGAAGTGTTTTTGATGTATTTCTGCCTGATATTGTTGTTAAAGAAGCTTTTGCAGACGGCAATACAACGAACCTTGATTTTGACCCATCTACATTAATTTTTGAGAAAGCACGTTTGTTAGTTGTTGACGATAATGATTTTAACAGGAATTTGATAAAAGATTTTTTATCCTCCTCTCCTTTGGAAATTTTTGATGCTGGAAATGGTAAAGAAGCTGTTGAATTGGCAAGTACTTTAAAACCGGACCTTATATTAATGGACTTAAAAATGCCGGTTGTAGATGGATTACAGGCAGGAAAGATTATTAAAAATAATAACGAAACAAAACATATTCCAGTGATAGCCATTTCTGCTTCGTCTTTAGATATGGCGAGTGAAGATTTAAGTCTCTTCAATGATTTTTTATTAAAACCTGTCGTTTTTTCCGAATTAGCAGATGCATTAAAAAAGTATTTGAAATATAAATTAAAACCTCAAGGTGTATCAAAGGCTAAAACAAAGAATTATGTACTTCGTATAAATAACAATCAATTGCACAAGCTTCCAACCGTGATTGAGATTCTGGAAAGTGAATTTGTCCCTTTGTGTCATGAAGTTTTAAATAGTCAGGTAATAAATCAGATGGAACTGTTTGGCGAAAAGCTGGCTCGTTTTGGAGAGGAAACATCATTTTCAATATTTAATGATTTTGCAGTCGAAATTCTTGACCTTTGTGAAAAATTTGAGGTAGATAAATTAATGGAGAAGTTGAATACTTTTCCTGATATGATTTTACAGTTAAAGAATCATTTAAATAATCAGGTCTGAACTATGAATGAAAAAAAATTTAAAATATTGGCGGTTGACGATAACATTAAAAATATTCAGGTTGTTGGCTCAATATTAAAAGAATCAAATTATTTGGTTGGTTTTGCTTTTGATGGAAAGCAGGCGCTACAACTTCTGGATAATTCTCCCGATTATGACCTGGTTCTGCTTGATGTGAATATGCCCGGGCTCAATGGTTATGAAACCTGTAAAAAAATTAGGGAAAATTCTGCTCTTAAAGATATTCCTGTAATATTTCTGACAGCGCTCAGCGACACAAAAGATTTGATAAATGGGTTTGATGCAGGGGGGCAGGATTATATAACCAAACCTTTTAATTCGCAGGAATTACTTGTGAGGGTGCAAACGCATTTGGAGCTAAAATATAACAAGGAACAGCTAAAAAAAGCAAATATCCTCCTCGAACAAAAGGTTGCTGAACGGACGGAGCAATTGCTTAAGGCAAACGAAGAACTCAGAAAAGCCAATAAAGAACTGGAAAGCCTGGATGGAGTAAAAGCTGATTTTTTGAAAATAATTAGTCATGAAATTAATACTCCGTTGAACGGAATTATTGGTTTTACCGATATTTTAAAGGAAGAATTGGTTGGACACGAGTTTTATAATTTACTTGAATATCTCGATCGTTCGGCAAAACGGCTCGAAAAGTTTAGCCAGTTGAGTTTGCTTGTTACCGAATTTCGAACCAAAAAGAGGACAATCTCCCGGAAAATGGTTGAAATATTGCCTATTTTTAATGAAGTTGCTCAAATATTTGAGAATGAACTAAAAGCTAAGAATCTCTGCTTGCAAACAAAATTTGATGTAGAATACTTGTATACAGAACCTTCTCTAATTGAACTGTGTTTGGAGAGAATGTTGAAAAATGCTATTCGCTATTCCATCCCTGAAACTACAATCTCGGTTTCTGTTTTGAATAAAAACGATTGTGTGCAAGTTACAATTGCTGATGAAGGAACGGGCTTTCCAACGAAAATCCTTGAAAATCCATTCCGGTTATTTAATATAGGGGTTGAGCATTTAGATGAGGATAAAGGAATCAGTTTGGTTCTTATTAAGTTAGTTATGGATGCACATGGTGGCAAAATTGAGATATCAAATAACGAAAACGGAGGGGCTAAAGTTTGTCTCTGTTTTCCGAATAAGATTGATTCGTAAGAATTTAATTTAACCAATAGGTTATTTTAAGGACGAGTGCGCGATTTCTCGAATTCCAATCTCCCGGAATATAATTGTCGGTATAGACGATGAAAATGTCAGAAACAGGCTGGTAGCGCCACTGTAGCCGGGTATTAATGTTCATATTGTCGATTTGCTCGTTGTACTGTACAAATGTTGACCAATAGAGTTTGTCTGTAAAAGTAACATCCATTTTGGGGCCAACCAGCCAAAGTTTTGTGCGCTCAAATGGAATCCCAAGTTCCATATCAGTGTAATTAAAATTGATTCCGAAGTTAATATATGTCCCGTCCTGAAATACGGCTACAGGTTAAACAATGATATTTTTGTTATAAAAATTGCCATTAAAAATTGTATTTCCAGGCCATTACCCAGGTTAAACAAATTTAGTTTGCTCGTAATAATTGAACAAGGACAAGCCCTTCGGGTCTTTCTGAAAATCTTCCTTCTTCGAAGGGTATTTTCAAAAATCTCCTTGTACAATTCTTTCGTGCTATCAATTTGGATGTTTACCATGGAAAATGACTTGTTGTGATAATTTTAGTTGTTTAAGCGGCAAGTGAAAATACTTGTCCGGGTGTTTTATATCCTAAAGATAAATGAAGTCTTTTATTATTGTAAATATTGACTGCATTTTTTGTAGCACGTTTAGCCTCTTTTAACCCTGCAAAACTTTGGTCGAGGTAAAACTCATCTTTCAGTATTCCGTTAACACGTTCTGCTACTGCATTTTCGTAACAATGGTTTTCTTCAGTCATACTGATTCTGCACTTGTTGTTTTTAAGGGTTTTTACATATTCTTTAGAACAATATTGTACTCCACGGTCGGAATGGTGAATCAATCCGTTACCGGGTTTGTTAACTCTAAAAGCATTTTTAAGGGCTCGTAAACAGCCAGCCAGTTCGAGCGAATTGCTGATGTCGTAGCCAACTATCTTACGTGAATACAGGTCAGTGATCAGTGCCAGGTAACAAAATCCGTTGTAAGTCCTGATGTAAGTAATATCGCTCACCCAAACTTGGTTGGATTTTGTTATTTCCATATCTTTTATCAAGTTGTTATACTTGTGGAAGTGGTGGTACGAGTCTGTTGTTTTACAACTGGCTTTTTTGCGCATGACCAGCATATCGTACTTGCGCAAGATCCTGAAAAGCTCATCCCTGCCTACCTTCACCCCTATCAGGTTAAATGTGATATGTAACGTCATCAAGAGTTTGCGCGTACCCATCCGGGGTTGTTCAATGCGTTCTTGTTTGACCAGTTCAATAACCTGCTTTTCAACTTCCAGCAGGGCAGCATGCCGCTTCTTGTACTTGTAGTAAGCATCGCGGTGCAAGCCAAAGCATTGGCAAGTTACTTCGCAACTTGCCTGCTTGGTTTCTTTGGTTTTGTCAACAGCTTTCATCACTGTTTCTTGCTTAAGTTTTTTTTTAGCTCATCTACGTTTTTAAAACCGAGCTTCTCCGAAGCAACTTCGAGGTATGAATCCAGCACAAGCTGGTCTAAATCTTTTTTTACAAGTGCTTCTTTGAGCTTTTCTACTTCCTTTTGGAGTGTTTTGATTCGAGTGATTTCGTCTTTAGTTTCCACGTTTATGCGAGTGTTCATTAGGTCAGTACGGTTGTATTTTTTAATCCATTCGTTGATTGTTGAATTCTGGATCCCGTAAATACGCCCGAGCTGACGTTTGTTATACTTACCGGTACTAAGTTCGGATAAAATTTTGAGTTTGAAACTCTCCGAATAACGTCTGTAAACTTGGTCATTTTTGTACATAATTAATTAAATTATGTAGCCTTTATTCCGGACGAGTCAATAAGGTTGGTAACGATACCCCATTTCTCCTGTAATGTACTGGATATTTCCGGTATACCAATTTCCTTTCGCCGCTTCAAAGCTGTAACTGAACAAATTTTTACGAGTAGACTGATAGTTGACAAAAGCTGCGCCAAAATTGTGTTCCGTGCCGGCAGCCAGTTTGTAATTGCTGATATGTGTTGGGTCAAAATCATTTTCCAGTTTAACAAAATAATCCTTGTATCCGAGAAAAAGCGCAGAACGATCCCTGAATTCAAACTGATAACGAATTGCATTTTCGTGTTCAATTTTATGAAAATCAGGATCGAAGTAAAACATTAAGTCAAGAGATAATCCGTGGCTTACCACTCTTTTATTGGGAACAAAAAGATAGGTAATTTCCGGACTGAAGAAGTTATATCCTGTTCTTTGTACGTATCCTACTTCGGCTCTGTAATTTTCTCCTACCGAACGCTGAACCAGTTCTAACTGAAGGTTTTTTGTGCTGTATTCGAGACTTGCTCCCTGGGCAAATTGTTTATCCGGGTTTCCCGGCTGAAAGGAACGATGATAAAAGAATTTTCCATCCCAAATATTGTCACTGCTAGCCAGGTTGTAATCAAAGCCAAAAACCCGGTTGTACATATCATTGGTGTTCGCTGGCTGATTAAGATATTCTTTATTTACAAAAATAAACCCGAAGTTGGACCGGGCAAAAACTTTTCGTTGTACTGAAGCAACAGTGAAATTCCGGGCAAGGAAATTGCTTGTTTTTTGTGTGGTCATGTTCATAAAACCAATCCTCCAGTCATTGCCAATCTTTCCACTTAATCGGGCTCCTGCCAGAACGGGAGCATCCAATCCAATTCTTCTGGAAAAAAACGGGGTGAGCGACTGATGTCCAAAATCTGAAAAAAGGTCACTGTTTTCAAGAAAGAATTGTCTTTTTTCAGGGAAAAACAGCTCGAAACGATCGATGTTGGTAACCTGCTCGTCAACTTCAACCTGTGCAAAATCTGGGTTGTAGGTGAGGTCGAGGTTCATCGATGTTGAAATTCCGACTTTTGCATCAAAACCAAAATCTTTTTTCCAAACGTTACCAGTCCCTTTTTCATAATCGTTTGAATAACTTCCAAAAAGGTACGGGATAACTGAGAACATCATTTTTGATTTAGGAAGGGGATCATCAAACTTCAGCACTCCGGCATAGGCAAGGCTCGACGTGGGAAACTGACGGGGAACCGGGGCCCAGGCCGATTTCTCATTGGTTTTTAAATCGAGTCGGCTGAAATTTGCATTCCAAACTTTTGTTCCCGAAGGATATTTTATGGATTTAAATGGGATACGCATCTCTGCGGTCCATTTATCATCATATTGTTTTACTTTCGATTCCCATTTGCAGTCCCAGTTCAGGTTGCTGCCTGCACCGTTAAACATCACGCCATCCCATTTTGCCCCCGAGGCAGAAAGCCCAAAAGTAAATCCATTCGTCTGGTCGAGAAAAGTATCAAAAAAGACTAGAAAATTGTCGTTGTTATTAAATACAAAATCACGACGGAAAGATTCCATTATTCTTTTTCCCGGAATGGTATCGTGAAAAGTAAATGCCAGGAAAAACGCTTTATCATCATAAGTCATCAAAACTTCCGAAGGTTGAATGGCTAAGCCGGTATCGATGGGTAAAACAGTATGAAAATGATCTGCTTTTTGAGCTGCCATCCAGTCGGGTTCATTAATAACTCCGTCAATAACAATTGCTGATTGCGCTTTTTTTATATTTAAAATGTAATTTTTATTGAAGGTATTTATGTTTGTGTCATTTTTAGACTGGGAAAGAACATTTGTGAAATATGCCAGAAAGAAAACCAGCAACAACAAACTTTTCATAGTTGTTTATTCATTTAGTCGGTTAATGAAAAGCAAATATATTCAAATTGTAGAATATACATAAATGGAATTATTTTGTTTTTGTTATTTGGAAGGAGTAAATCGTGAATTAATAATAAATTTGTAATCAATTAGAAATTAACCTGAGCAGAAGAATGAAACTGGCTGAAATTTTAAAAGACTCAAATTATAAACTTACCCAGTTTAATTTGGTTGAAATTCAAAGTCTTGAAGATCGGATTTTTTTGAAGGAGATATACAGGAATAAAATACCGTATATAAAATGTGCTATCCGGGAGAAGGAAATAAAACTTACTCCTGAAGAAGCCGTACGGCAATTGTATTTACAAATTCTGCTTGGGTGATATTGTCGATATCAAGAAATCAATAGAACCTGGAACAGACGCGTATTCTGAAGAAGGATTACCATTTTTACGCATGGCAGATTACAATAAATTTGGGATTTTAAAACCTCAAAAATGTTTATCGGATTTATTTTGTAAAGAGAATTCAAAAAAACTATCAGCTTTAAAACTTAAAAAAGAAACTATTTTATTTTCGAAAGATGGAAGTGCAGGGAATTCTTTTGTTGTGAAAGAAAATATGAATATGGTTTCATCCGGTGCAATTTTGCACCTTTTAATAAAAGATAAAGAGCAAATTTTGCCGGAATATTTAGCGCTCGTTTTAAATTCACAATTGGTTCAAATGCAGGCTGAACGCAATGCAGGAGGCTCAGTAATTTTACACTGGCGGGTGAGTGAAATTGAAGATGTGGTTGTTCCGATAATTGATTTTGAAGAACAAAAACAGATTTCCGATTTAATCGAAGAAAGTTTCAGATTGAAAAAGCAAAGTGAACAGTTGCTTGAGCTGGCTAAAACGGCGGTTGAAAAAGCCATTGAAGAAAATGAGGAGGAGTCGCTGGAATTTATTAATTTGGAGTTGGAAAAAATTGGATTAGATATAGTATGATTGTTTATCCTGTAGAGGGGAAATACAGCAGTGATTTTTTTGGGTTTAGCAAGTTAACGAAACTTTTTGCTGAACTCAGTCCGCTTGAGTTTGAACAAATTCAGCTGGATTTTAAACAATGTACCTGGTTTGAAGCGAATTTATGTGCTGCCTTAGGTGCCATAATCAACCAGTTGCAAAACAATTTAAACTGGGTTCACTTAATAAATATTCCACAACCCATTGAAAAAATTTTTAGTAAGAATCATTTTTTAAGCAACTTTGGAGAAACCCCGGTTACCGATTATTACAGAACAACCATAAAATACCGCAAGTATAAACCAGCCGAAGAAATTTTATTTAAAAAATACCTGGATGAAGAGTTGCTTTCGAAAGAAGATATGCCCCAAATGTCGTTAACCATTGAACAAAAAATAAATGAAAGTATCTTCGAAATTTTTGTAAATGCATGTACACATGGTGAAACGGAATTTGTTTTTTCCTGCGGACAGTATTTCCCAAATAAACTGCCCGATCCGCGAATTGATTTTACAATTGTTGATTTGGGCAAAACCGTTCGGAAAAATGTTTCAGATTTCTTGCGCCGTGAGGTTTCAGCAGAAGATGCGATAAATTGGGCAACATCAGAAAGAAACACCACAAAAACAGGAAGTGTTCCGGGAGGATTGGGATTAAAGCTTATACAAGAGTTTTTGAGGCTAAACAACGGCGAAATACAAATTGTATCTGATAACGGTTTTTGGCAACTGTCGAAAAATAGTACTACTTTTACCAAGCAAATGGCAAACAGTTTTCCGGGCACAATTGTTAATTTAGATATAAATATTAATGATAGAAATTATTATATTGATTCCGGGGAACTCAGTGAAACAGATATATTCTGAAAAATGAAAGAAACCAAATTAAAAATATTTGAGATAGTTGGAAGCGCCACAGCCGTGTCGACTGATGCCGGGCAACAAATTTTTAAATTACTGGATAAAGCCTTTCAGAATAATATTACCGCGATACTCGATTTTCAGGAAATAAAATTGATGACATCGGCTTTTTTGAATGCTGCTATCGGTCAGTTGTACAGTAAATACGACAGCGATAAACTACAGGTATTGATAAAGCTTGAGAATATATCAAATCAGGATAAACTACTTATTAAAAAGGTTGTGGATTCAGCAAAGGAATATTTTTCCAATCAGGAAAAAATGGATAAAATCATTGATCAATCCCTTAACAATGACTAAACTCGACTTATTAACCTACCAACCAAAACCAAACGACCGGTTCTTTTTTGACAATAATATTTGGATGTATTTATTCTGCCCGTATAACGGGACAAATCAACAGAAATTTGTAGAGGGTTACTCCGGTTTTCTTGGAAAAATATTAGATGCAAATTCAAAAGTTTTTGTCTCATCATTGGTTCTTGCTGAATTTTATAATGCCTATATTCAGATTGATTACAGATTAGTAAAGGGAGGGAATGAAGATTTTAAATACAAACGTGATTATCGCCCCTCCAATCGTTTTTACGAGACACATGAAACGATTATGAATACTATCGAAAGTCAGATACTTGGGATTGCAGATAGAATTGATGATAATTTCTCGAAAATTGGTATAGAGAATTTACGGGAAGGTTCAAAAAAGATGGATTTTAATGATAGCTACTATCTTGAACTAAATAGATTTTACCCATTCAAAATGGTAACCAATGATTCTGATATGTTAAAAACAGAAAAAGAAATTCAAATCCTTACTATGTTGTAGCTAATTAAATAATCCCATATCATTAAGAATTTTAATGACATGGGACTATTTAATTTTGTTTTTGCTTAATATTTCTTGCTAAGGAGAAATGATACTATTTTAACTCTAATTGCTGGATGTTTTCAAAATCGGTTCCCCGTATTTGTTTGAATGTTTCAATCATTTCATCCAGTTTTTCAGGATTTTCTTTAGCAACATTTTTTTGCTGCCCAATATCAGAGGAAAGGTCGTACAACTGAAAATCGGGAGAATTTCCCAATTCAATATTGACATTCTGCTGCACTGCAGGCCCGTTATAGGGCGGTATCATTGCCCAATTTCCTTTTCTTAAAGCAGTTCTCGATGAGGCTTCCAGAATGAGCTCGTCGCGTCCTTGTTTTGTTTTTCCCATAAAAACATCAAGCATTACTTTGCTGTCCGGGCCACGTTTGTCGCTACCAACCAGTTCTGCCAGTGATGATAAAATGTCAATCTGGCTAACCATAGCATCTGAAACTCCGGGCGAAATTTTTCCATCCCAGTATACAATAAAAGGAACTCTTGTCCCGGCTTCAAACAGACTATATTTCCCTCCACGAAGAGGTCCCCAGGGAGTGTGATCTCCCAGTTTTTCTACGGCCTGGTCGTAATACCCGTCGTTTATAACCGGGCCATTATCACTTGAGAAAATAATTAAGGTATTATCGAGAATTCCTTCTTCCTGAAGTGTTTTTATAAACTCCCCAATGCACCAGTCGGCTTCAACGATCACATCACCTCGCGGCCCCAGCTCTGTGGAACCTACAAATCTTTTGTTTGGTGTTCTTGGTACGTGAGGTTGCTGCAATGCGTAGTAAAGAAAAAATGGTTCATTTTTATGTTGCTTAACGTATTGTTTGGCTTTCCCCAGAAAAGTATCTGCCATATCTTCATCAACCCATTTGGCTTTTTCTCCGCCTTTCATAAAACCAATACGCGGAATTCCGTTTACAATGCTGTTGTTATGTCCGTGATGCCACTTCATTTTAAGCATTTCCGGATTATCCAAACCTGTAGGTTCACCTTCAAAATTTTTCTGATAGTCCACCAGAATTGGATCATCTTTTTCAAGGCCTACTACATCGCCGTCTTCAATAAAAACCGTTGGCACTCTGTCCTGCGTTGCTGCCATTATAAATGAATAATCAAACCCGACCTGGTTTGGTCCGGGAGAAATTGTTTTATTCCAGTCTACATTTCCCGAGCCAAGTCCAAGGTGCCATTTGCCAACAACGCCGGTGTAATACCCTTTTTCTTTTAGCATTTTGGGAATTGTTAGTTGTTCTGTGCTAATAAGCAACGGAGCTGTACCGGGAAGAATCTTGGCATCCTTATTTCTCCATGGGTATTGTCCGGTGAGCAACGCATATCTGCTTGGACTACATGTTGCAGAGGATGCATATCCCGAAGTAAAGCGCACACCTCCTTGTGCCAATTTATCCATATTTGGCGTTTTAATTTCGGTAGCTCCATAAGCACCAACATCACCATAACCAAGATCGTCCATGTAAATGATGATAATATTGGGAAGCTTCTCCGATTCATTTTGCTGGCTCTTTGTGCTGCTTTGGCAACTTGAAAAACCCATCAAAAGTATGATGGAAAACACCTGTAGTAATTGTCCTGATTTGATTAAATATCTCATTTCATTCTGATTATTGTGTGAAAACTTGTTTTTGTTTCGAATTTTTTTTGAAGCGATTTATCGGAGATAAAATTATAAATTCTTTTTTAGCCTACCAGAAGAAATAATCCTGACAGAGGGCTAACCTCACCGGAAATACTCTCTGTTGCTTTTTTCATATTCTTCTTCTCGTAAATGTTATAAATTTTTGTTTTTCCGGTTATGCCTAGTTTTTCTAATGAAATTTGGATTTTCTGTGTATTTCGAGCATCGCGGTTAAGTAATAAAACAGCTTTTTTGCCATCCGCCAAATTTTTTACCCATACTTCAGAGTTTCCTTCTTTTTTTATCCGACGGCCTTGCTCTGTTGGATCCTGATTTACTGAAATGGCGACTTCATTTGTAATTATTGCTTTTTCTTCGGAGGTCATGTTTCGAGGATCATTTCCCAAAATTAAAGGAGATGACATGATACACCACAAAGCAAAATGAACTTTCTGTTCTTCAACTGTTAAACCCTGTTCCCCCGTGGCAATCATATCAGGGTCGTTCCAGTAACCATTTCCTGCATACTTTGCAGATTCATTATTGGTTTCCGAAACCCCCATCACACTTAATGGAATTCCGTCGAAAACCGCCCCTTTCGAAACACGGGCTTTAATATCACCGGTTGTTCTGGCCATTTGTCCTACTTCCGGGTACCAGTCGCGCCAGGTATAAGCACTAATGCTTAAAACAATATCTCTTCCGCAATTGTCCAATATCCCGCGCCATTTTTCGTAGGTCTGTTTTAAAAGTTCTTCATTCCATCCATCAGCGTATTTACACTTGTCGAGTTTGATAAAGTCAAGTCCCCAGTCAACAAACTGTTGAATTTGTACTTCCTCATGGCCAAATCCACCTACTGCATCGCCACCACAATCATGCGTGCCGGGGACGGTATGTAATCCGAATTTTAACCCTTTTGAGTGGGCATAGTCGGCCAGCACTTTTATCCCATTTGGGAATCTTTCCGGATTAGGCAAAAGTTCACCTTTTTCGTTAAGCTTTACATCCCTCCATCCGCCGTCAATTACAAAGTAATCATAGCCAGCGTCCAAAAGGCCTTCATCAACTACGGCATCCATACACTCCTTAATATTATCCTCATTAATACCATATTTCCCAAACCAGTTCCAACTGTTCCATCCCATCGGAGGAGTTGGGGCCAGTTCCTTATTTTGTTGGGCAAATGTTTGTTGGGCAAAAACTACAATTAGAATAACAATAATTTTTTTCATAATATTTTTTTGAGCGGTGGCCATTTAATGTCAGATTTATAAATTGAGTGAATAAACTTGTATTTATATTTCTGTATTAAATGGCTACCAGTAATTTTTAATTTAATAATCCCGGATTAATATTTGTTTCAGATTCTGGAATTGGCCAAACTTCGTCTTGTCCTTCACGAAAAGCTTTGGTATCCACCCACCATCTTTTATGTCCGGTTGGATCTTCTTTGCTTCCTGTTTTAACAGCATCAGGAAATGAAGCACCCCAGAAGTCTCCCTGCATTACATCGCCAAGAATTCCCCAGCGGAGCAAATCCCAGTAACGTATTCCTTCCAGAGCCAGTTCTATTCTTCTTTCTTTTCTGAGTAATGGGCGTAATGCTTCTGCGTTTGTTTCCAAAACTGGCGGCATCTGTACAGATTGTCTCCCCCTGGTTTTATTAATAGTCATATCAAGCATTTCCTGTGTTATTGGTTCGCCTGCTTCAAGTTCGGCTTCCAGGTAACTTAGCAAGACTTCGGCATACCTTATAATTGGAATATTTCCGCCATAGCCGGTTGTTAAATCACCTGAGAAGTTTTCGTCGAAAAATTTCCGAAGACCATAACCGGTTCTGGTAGCTTGTTTTGAGTAAGTTAACTGATCAACCGATGCATTGTGGTCGGGGTGGCAATCGTAAACATTTCCTCCAAAAATACAACCATCGTATAAGAAAGTTGCAGCAAAACGGGGATCGCGGTTCTCGGCCATATTGTGCGAATTAAAACGAGGATCATCGTAAGAGAAAGGGGTCCCGTCGGTAAAGTCATACTGGCTGGCTAAACTTTCCAACGGATTTACAATATGCCATCCACCTTTATTTGCAGGCAGTGCGTGTTGTGTTAAAGCATTTCCCGCCAATCCTTCGTAGTACTGAACGCTAAAAATAATTTCAGCGCTGGTTTCATTCGTGGTGTTAAAAATGCTGGCATAATCCGGATCTATTATATTATCGCCAAAATCGATAATTTGTTTATAGGCGGCCGCAGCCTCTGAATATTGCTTCTCAGCAAGATAAATTCTTCCTAAAAATGCCAGTGCGGCTTGTTTGGAAGCACGTCCAAATTCAGAAGCAGGCATGTCTTTGTAACGTGGCAAATATTCAACAGCTTCACTAAATTCTTTTATTATAAAACTTATAATTTCCGATTTGGGTGTTTTTGTGACCGTATTGGCTTCATCGGGTGTTAATGTATTGGTAACCAGAGGAACCGAACCCCAAAATTGAGATAAGTAGAAATACTGGCAAGCCCGTATAAACCGCGCTTCAGCAATCATCCTGTTTTTTGTTGCATCGCTCATGTCTACACGGCCAACATTTTCAAGGAAATCGTTGCAAACAGCAATACGTATATAAGAACCTTCCCAATAAGTTCGTATTACAGCATTATTGGCCAGTAATGTTCCGTTGGTTAAGCGGTTTTGGTTTGCGTTTTTACCCCTGCGGTCGAATGCATTATCAGTGGCATGTTCAAAAAAGACCAACCCGCAGTAGGTCCACCAGTCGGTGGGATTAACTTGAGTCCCGTATTTTATGTTGCCTCTGTAAACCCCGGCTAAGCCAATCATTGCATTGGATTCGCTTGTCCAAAAATTTTCTTTGTCAAACTGATTTTTGGGATACTGCTCCAACTCATCGCTACAGGAATTCATTCCAATTAATAAAGAAATAAGTATAAAGCTTGTAAGTGTATTTTTAATTCTTTTATATGTTTTCATTTTTAATTTTTTTAGATGATTAATGAATTAAAATTTAACATTTACACCTAAAGTAAAAGTGGCTAGAATCGGGTAATAACTACCATCTGTATTGATCTCCGGATCCCAACCTTTCCTGTATTTATTAAATGAATAGAGATTCTCGGCGCTACAGTAAATCCGTAAGTTATCTATAAGCGATGCTTTCAATATGCGGGAGGGTAGGGTATATCCGACTTGCAGGTTTTTAACACGCAAATACGATGCATTGATGGTCCAGAAATCAGAAAGTACTGTATTGGGAGTTCCGCTGTTGGTGACAATTTCGAGTCTTGGATATTCCGGATAGCGAACCGGATTTTCGGGGTCAAACCGACCATCGATTTGCCACTGCTGGATGGTTCCCAGGTTGTTGAATGCATATCCTACATATCCTTCTAAACGGCCTTTTACTCCTGCTACTCCTTGCAGAAATGCTGTAAAATCGAATTGTTTATATTGTGCCGAAAGGTTTAACGAGAACGTATATTTAGGAATTCTGGATCCGATAAACGTTCTGTCGTAGGTGGCGTCAACAACTCCGTCTGGAACCCCGTCGGGGCCACTTAGGTCTTTATAACGAATGTCTCCGGGTTCCGGGTTTGGAGTAACTTTCGACTGATCAACCCAGCTGTTGATATCTTCTTCTGAAATAAAAACACCGTCAGATTTATATCCGTAGTACATTTGCATTGGATAGCCCACGAAAAGATTGCTGCCATTTCCAACCATGCCGTTGGGTTGTTCTACATTGCCCAACCCAAGAGTTGCAACTTCATTATTTATTATGGAGAAGTTTCCGTTTATCTGGTAGTTAAACTGACCAAAAGAATTATTGTGCCCCAGTTCAAATTCCCAACCGGTATTTTTTACTTCGCCGGTGTTGGTTTCGCTGATTCCTACTCCCAGAACAGAACTAACGCTTGATGATGGTTTGTAAAGGACGTCGTAGGTGAAACGGTCAAAATAGGTGGCGTTGAATGTTAATTTCCCGTCAAAGAAAGCTGATTCAAATCCTATGTCTTTTGTCTCTGTTGTTTCCCAGTGGATGGTTGGGTCTTTGTAAGTTTTGTATGCTGCTCCATTTGCTATCCCCGTACCAAACGGATAATTCCATCCCGTTTCAAGTGTCGACTGGTAAGGATAGTCGCCAATGTTTTGATTTCCAAGGATACCCCAGGAAGCTTTTAGTTTTAAATTTGAAAGCCACGGAGCTGCCTCCTTTAAAAAGTTTTCTTCAGTAGCACGCCAGCCCACAGCCAACGATGGGAATGTACCGTATTTTTGGTCGGCCGGAAAACGGGATGAACCGTCGTGACGAACCGTAGCTTCAAATAAATATTTGTGGTTGTAATGGTACTTGAACCGGCCAAATAATGACTGGATGGCCCATTCAATATCATTGCCATATACTTCCTGATTGTCAACACCTCCCATAGACATCACCGTGTAGTCGTTACTTGGAAAGTTAATTCTTGTTCCGTTAAATTTTTCTGTTTTTTGGTCTTCAAAAGAATAGCCCGCCAGTGCTTTTAGATAATGGCCATTAATTTCTTTTGAGTATTCAGCGAAAAACTGCATTGTTTTAAAAACTTCATTGTTTTTAAATTGGTCGAGAGTAGCGAGCGGGAGGGTTAAGTTTGGGTTTAACACCTGCGATGCCCTGTAGTGGCGACCTTCGTTTAATGTAAAATTGTAGCCTCCCACTGCAGAAATAATTAAGTCTTCAACAGGAGTCCAGTCGAGGCGTGAATTAACGCTTGCTTTGGTGGTTGGCCTTTTGTAAAATCCTTTTGAAGCCAGCCAGGAAACTGGTGTCCCGGCACTTTCAGGTCCTCCGCCAAAATCGCCGTTTGAGGCCTGCCCCAGATAAACAGCAGGGTAACGAACGGCTACAACTACTATTCCTTCCATTTCAGACGGAGTTCGGTTTGCGGTTGTTGTGGGTTCATTTGCCTCTTCCAGCGAACCGGCAACACGAGTAGTGAGTTTCAATGTGCTAGCCAGTTCGCTTTCAAGGTTAAGTCTGAAATTATATCTCTTGTAATAGTTGTTTTCTACCAGTCCTTGTTCATCCAGATATCCAACAGAAAGAAAATACTGATTAGATTTTTGCCCCCCGGTAATTGATACATCGTGGCCGGTTTGTATCCCGTTCCTCGAAAAGGTTTCTTTCAGAAAATTGGTATTCGGATAATTGTCCGGATCGCTCTGAGAGCGGTATTTTTCAATATCCTCGGCAGAATAAGTTTCTGTTCCGTTTGCAATGTTGAACATTTCAGCATATTCCCAGGATGTGGCCAAATCCGGAAATTCTGTAGCTTTTGAGACCCCTACATAGCCGTTGTAATTTACTCTTATTTTACCTTCTTTTCCTTTTTTTGTTGTAATAAGAATTACACCGTTGGCTGAGCGTGCGCCATAAATTGCTGCAGATGAGGCATCTTTTAGCACTGAAATTGATTCAATGTCATTAGGGTTGATTTCATCCATTGAACCGGGAATTCCATCGACTAAAACTAAAGCCGACGGAGTTGCTCCAAAAGAACCTTCTCCACGTATTCTTATTGTTCCGTCGTTAAAACCGGGTTTCCCCGAACGTTGAATAATGGTTACACCGGCCATTTGTCCGGTAATTGCATTGGATAAACTCGAAACCGGCCTGTTTTCTATGGTTTCTGAAGTTATTTGAGAAACCGAACCAATTACATTAACTCTTCGCTCGGTACC
Source organism: uncultured Draconibacterium sp. (assembly GCA_963677235.2). Taxonomy (GTDB): domain Bacteria; phylum Bacteroidota; class Bacteroidia; order Bacteroidales; family Prolixibacteraceae; genus Draconibacterium. Next base: position 1,658,906 of record CAXXPP010000003.1, read on the forward strand.
GTAACCAATGGCAACAACTTCTTCAATTCCTATTGAACTTACCAGGAGTGTTACATCAATTACGGTTTGGTTGCCAACTTCTATTTCCTGGCTCTGCATTCCGACAAACGAAAAAACCAGGGTTGTACCTTCCTCTACATTCGCAAGTGAGTAATTTCCATCTGCATTTGTTACGGTTCCTTTTGTTGTTCCCTTTACCATAACTGTTACACCTGGTAATGGTGCCTTTGTATCATCCGTTACCTTACCTGTAATTTCTTTTTGTTGCACTGTTTTTTCTTCAGATTTTTTAGTTGAGGTGGATAGTACAATTTGCCGGTCGACGATGGTGTATTTTATATCTGTATTTTTAAAAAGAGTTTCCAATACTTCTTCAATCCTTTTGTCTTTCAGGTTAATACTTACTAGACGGTCTACCTTAACAATTTTACTGTTGTACAGAAAATAAAACTCAGATTGATCTTCAATGTTTGAAAGTACTTCTCTGACAGTAGTATTTTCCATGTTAAGATTTAATTTGGTTGTTTGGGAATAACTGTTGTTTACAGCTAACCCCTGAATTGTCGCGAGTAGCAGGACATAAAAAGTAAGCCTCATACTTTTAAATGTTTTACAGGCCCAGAGTTTTTTTAAATCGAGCCAATGGTTACCACAATTTTTTTTCATAAGTTTACTTTACTTTAGAATTAATAATTTTAAAAACAGTCTTCTCTTTCGGCCAAGAAAGAGAAAACGAAACAGAAGGGAAGCAGGCCAATGCTTCCCTTTTTGAGTTTATCTTTGCGTAATTTCTACTTCCATCTTGCTAAAAGTTTGGTCGTTCTTTTTTCTTCTTTTGTTAATCTTATAGTCTATTGGTGCCGATATTTTTAGTAATTCAAGTATTTGTTCCAGAGACTCATCTTCAAATGTTCCGGTGTATACATAATTAGTCAGTTCTGATCCTGTTATTCTTATATCAGCATTAAACCACCTGTTTAGTCTTCTGACTACTTCTTCCATGGAGTCGTTTCTAAACATGAGTATGTCGTCTTTCCACGAAATGTATTTATCAACTTTAACATCTTTTATTTGTAAGAGGTCTTTGTTGGTATTATAACTGGCTTTTTCGCCTGGCTTTAAAGTTGTAATATTTTTTGGGGAGCCGTGGTTCCCTTTCCGGAATAAGTTAACACTACCCGAAACCAGAACAATTTCAACTAAATTTTCATTGGAATAGTTTGAAGCTTTAAATTCGGTTCCTGTTACTTCAATATTAATTTTACCGGTGTTAACAATAAATGGTTTCTTTTTATTCTTAGCCACTTCGAAAAATGCTTCCCCGTTTAAAATAACATTGCGTGTACTACCATTGAATGAGATGGGAAAACTAAGGCTTGTTTTTGAATTCAGATAAACTTTTGTCCCGTCAGGAAGGGTATATTCAGAGCGCATACCTGCTGGTGATGTAATTGTAAATAATTGTGAGGTTTTTTGAACCATGCGCTGGCTATTTAGCGCAAAATATAGTGTGGCCACAACTAACGGAAGAATTAAAACTGCGGCAATTTTTTGAATTATAGTTAAAATTTTTCTGCTTTGATTATAAATTTTCTTGTGAACCTTTTCAAGGGCTTTCTCCGAATCATATTTTTTCATGCTTTGGAGAAATATAAGTCCATGCCATGCTTTTTCTGATTCTTCAAATATTTGTTTGTTCTCTTCTGAAGAATTCTTCCACTTCTCAATTTCCATTTCGCCTTGTTCCGATAATTCTTTGGCGAAATACAAAGGAAGCATTTCTTCGATCTCAGAGTTTTTCATTTAGATAATGTTAGGAATAACTAATTTATTTTAGGAAGTAGACGAAGAAGAGATTAAAAACACATATACGAATGTGATCTTTTATTTTAAAAGAAAGTACATTATAAGAGCCGGCAAATATGGCTTTAAACTATAACGTAAGCTTTTTAACGCATTACTAATCTGAAGTTCAACTGTTCGCTTTGAAATACCGAGTTTGTCTGCTATTTCCTGGTTTTTTAAATCTTCAAACCGGCTCATTATAAAAATTTCACGGCATCGTGGGGGAAGCTTTTCCAAACATCCTTCAATTATATCTTTTAACTCAGATTCGGCAAACCAAAGCGAAGAAAAATTTTCCGGATATTGATTTGTTTGAGCTAAATTATTTAATCTTTTAGCTTTTGTTTTTTCATGTTTCAGGAAATCCAGAGATCGGTTTTTGACAGAAGTAAACAAGTAATTTTTTAATGAAGAAGAGATAACAAGTTGTGTATTTTTAACCCACAGAGTAACAAATAAATCCTGAACGATATCTTCCGCTGTTTCCTGATTTCCGGTAATTCTTTCTGCGAAAGCGCACAGACCGCTGTAGTAATAATGAAAAATAAAATCGAACACGATTTTATTTCTTGTTTTAATTCCGTCTATGAGAAAAGTTTCATCCAAAATAATTAGGTTTAGCGCTTAAAAATAATGAATTCTATTCTCAAAATATATATAGCTTAAATAAAAAAGCCCCGACGATTACCGCCGGGGCACAAAAAACAATGTTTAAGCACGATAGTCTTAGGGAAATGTTCCCTCACCATCAAAGATTATTATAATTCAATAGGGATGCCGTTGTAAAAATCAAGAATTTTGGTTCTGAAAATATAATCATATCTGGCTTGTAAAAGTTCTGACTGAGCAATTGTGAGATTGTTTTTACTTTGGTTGTATTCAACCGAATTTACCATTCCAACGTTAAATTTTTCTTCTGTGTATCTAAATGCTTCTTCCGTTGAGTTAACAGCTTTTTCTGCTGATACGTAACGATTTAACGCAGCCAGGGCATTGGTGTATGCCTGCTCGATATCTTTACGCAGTATATTCCTGGCTGATTGCAGCCGGTATTCATAATCAGCAATTTGAAGTTTGGCATTCGAAATACCATTTTTTACCTGGAATTTATTGAAAATAGGGATATCCAGGTTGAGCCCTACTCCATATCTGCTGTTGCTTTTTAATTGTTCAGAGAAAGAAGTCTGGTCGAAATCAGAGTTCATAATCTGGTAGTATTGGTTATTGTAACTAACTCCGAAACTCAATGATGGATACCGGTTTCCTTTTACAATGTCAAGTTGTTTTTGTGCACTTTCAACACGTAATTGTGCGGCTTTAATTTCCGGTCGCACGTTGATGGCATTTTTAAAAACATCATAAGAGTTGGCCATCGTTACATTGGCCTTAATTTCCGGTAATGTGGGTTTTTCTACTTTAAAACTTTCAGACATGGGGAGTTCAAGTAGCTGGTAAAGCGTGAGATAGGCCAGTTGTACACTGTTCTGACGATTCACCAGTGTTAATTCTTCCTGCGCCCGTTGAGCCTCAATTTCGAGTAATGCACCACGAGCAAGGCTTCCGGCATCAACCAATTGCTGTGTACGATTGATTTGCTGCTGAGTGAGTTCTATTTGCGCTTTGGCAACGTCTTCCAGTTCTTCCGAAAATAGAACTTCCAGATATGAAGCTGCTACATTCAAAATTAAATCATCTTTTGCTTTTTGAAAGTCCTGCATTATTGCCTGTAAATCCAGTTGGTATTGGTCTATGGTATTTTGAAGTGTAAAACCATTAAACAGGGTTAAGTTTGAAGATAGGTATCCGTTTAACTGTGTTGAGTTTACACTTTCATAAACGTTATTATTATTTAGCGAACGGCCAAAGCTGTAATTGTTTGATACTCCAGCATTTAAATTTGGTAGCCTGTCTGATTTTGCCTGATTTACCTGGTTTTGTGAATATTCGTTATTTAACGCTTGTTGTTGAATCTGGATGTTATTTTCCAGTGCATAGTCGACACATTTTTGCAACGACCATGATTCCTGTGCAAAAGTTGCTGTTCCGAGACTCAAAAATATTCCTAAAAATAGGGCAAAGAGATTCTTCATTTTATTTTGTTTTTTGTTTAAAAGCGAATTTACATAAAGCCTGATTAACTACCTAAAATTAACCTTGAGCTGCTTCTTCTTTTAGTTTTTTAGGATCAATTTTTTCTCCTTTTACTTTGTCCTCTGTTTTTAATCCCTCTGTAATTTCAATGTTAATACCGTCTGACAATCCGGTTTTCACAAAGCGTTTTTCAAATTGTTGTTCTTCTCCGTTCTGAACTTCAACAAACGATGAATCTTTCTCAAACTTTAGCATTCCTTCCGGGATTACCAAAACACTGTCTTTCCTGTCGAGAACAATGTTTGCATTTGCACTGTAGCCGGCCCGAATAAATTGTCCTTCTTTTAAATGAACGTCGGCCTTTATTTCAAACTGAATCGCACCATTTTCTTCAATTCCTTTAGGAGAAATATATTCCAGAATTGCATCAAACTTTTCTTTGTCGATCGCTCCAATTTCCAGCTCAATAGGCATTCCTTCCTTAATTTTCCCTACCTCCGTTTCGTCAACTTTCCCTTCAAAAATAATGTCCTTCATATCGGCAACCGATGCAATAGTTGTTCCGTCGTTAAAGGTATTGGCCTGAATTACAGAATTTCCAACTTCAACAGGAACATCCAGAACCATTCCGTCGATTGTTGACCGTACCAGGGTATTAGTAGCACTTTGGGCCTTTTTTGTTACACCGTTTTTAATTAAATCCAAATTATTTTCTGCAGCCGACAATTCTTCTTTTGCTGAATCGTAACCAACTTTTGAGTTTTTAAACTCTTCGTATGAAATTACATCTTTGTCGAAAAGTTTTTGCTGGCGTTCGTAATCAACCTGTGCATCATCAAAATTAATTTTTGCCCTGTTTAAGCGGGTTTCTGCTGCATTAAGGGTAACCATGTCGGGGATAATTTTTATCCGGGCAATAATTTGTCCTTTTTGAATACGGTCGCCTGCTTCAAGATATAGTTCGTCAATGATTCCTGAAACCTGTGGTTTGATTTCAATTTCTTTTCTTGGAACAACAGATCCGGTTGCAACGGTTTTCATAACCACGTCGCTAATAAATGGGTTTTTGGTCTCGAATACTTCCGGTTTCTTTTTCGATTTGTTGTAAAGAAAGAATAATGTTCCGCCAAATGCGGCAATCAAAATTACTATTCCTAAAATTCTAAATACCTTTTTCATCTCATTATTATTTTTTGTTTTCAGTTTTATCCTTTTCAATTCATCTTTAATCCTTCCCTATATTCCTTCGTCGCGGAGAGCATCAATAGTTTTTATTCTTACAGCGCGGCGGGCAGGAATTAGTCCGGCTCCAATTCCGGCGAAAACCAAAACTGTTAATGCCGAAACCGCCATTCTAAAGCTAATTTCCGGACGGCGGAAAAAAAGCTCATCGCCGCCTGAGTCGAGAGCCATGCTCAGTAACTCCAGAATTCCAACTCCCAGCGCCAGTCCAATATAACCTGCAATTACCGTGAGGAAAACACTTTCTGCAACGATATGCATAATTACTTTCCCCGGTGTGGCACCAATTGCGCGTTGAATTCCAATTTCCTGCGTACGTTCTTTGATTATTACAAGCATAATATTACTCACTCCAATAATTCCGGCGAAGAGGGTTCCAACACCCACAATCCAGGTGAGGATTTGAATTCCGTTAAAGAGCCCCATGTATTTCTTCCATTCTACCTCAATATTAAATGAGCCAATTGCCTGAACATCATCCGGGGCAATGTGATGTCTGTTCTTTAGCAATTCTTTTAACTGGGTTTCAACCTTGCTTACCGCAACCCCCGGGACAGAAGTAACAGAAAAGAAATGAACAACATCGCCATAATTATAAGTTTGTTGCATAGTTGTGAAAGGGATCATTATATTCTCTTCCTTTCTGTTTCCGTTGAAGTTTACGCGGGTTTCGGCATGAACTACTCCAACAACCTGGTAATAAACGCCGTTAATTTTCAGATATTCACCAATCGGATCTTCATCTTTTTCGAACATTACCTCAACAACTCTTTCGCCAATAATACATACTTTCCGTTTTTGCAAAATGTCAATTTGGTTCAGTAAACGTCCTTTTATCGGAGTCCACGGATCGATTTTAAAAAATTCAGGATAGTCTCCCGATATATTAAAAGCACCGGTTTTTTTTCCCCGAATAGTATTGTCGTCGCTGTTGGAATTTGATCCGAAGAGTTTTGGTGAAAGATATTCAATATCTTTTACATGTGCTTTGATATATTCAATATCTGTATTTTTGTAGTTCCATCTTCTTCCACGCTGAAATCCTTCATAGGGTTTGCTTGTTGGTTCAGTCCAGAAAAAGGCAGAATTTGATGCAAAAGCTTTAATTCCATCCATTACTCCGTTTTCCAGAGCTTTTCCTGCCCCCGACATAATAATCAGCATAAATATTCCCCAAAATACACCAAAAGCTGTCATAAAGCTTCGCATCCGGTTTTTTTTCAGGGCGCTTAATATTTCTTTCCAAAGATCTAAGTCGAACATTTTTTTTAGTTTAAAGGTGAGCGGTTATTCGTCACGTAAAGCTTCAATGGGTTTTATTCTGGAAGCACGTTTGGCAGGTATAAATCCGGCAAGTGTTCCGGCAAAAACAAGTAACATGGTAGCGGCCATGGCTACATTCAGATTTACCGTTGGGTTGCGAAATAATGTATCACCGTTTCCCCCATTTGTTGCCGCCGATGCTGCATACTGTTGTTCTACAAAAAAGTTTACGCCCTCCATTAATCCGGTTCCCAAAACAAGACCAATGTACCCGGCAATTGTAGTTATTAAAATAGATTCGAGTAAAATCAAACCTATTACCGAACCCGGACTTGCGCCAATGGCTTTTCTGATTCCTATTTCTTTTGTTCTTTCCTTAACTACAATAAGCATAATATTACTTACTCCTACTACGCCGGCAATTAAAGTTCCTATTCCAATAATCCAGATAAATATTTTTATGGCCTGGAATATTTTCATTGTTTCGATAACATCTTCAAGTTTATTGTATGAACCTAAAGCTGATTCGTCGGTTGAATCGAACTTATGTTTATGTGCCAGCGTTTCCCGTACCCGCTTTTCAATAGCCTGGCTTTCTTCAACGGTTTTTGCATCAATGGTTAAAGCAAAATTATGCAAACGGTTGGAGCCGTTAAAAACTTTCTGTCCGGTTGAAACCGGAATGTAGGCATTACGGTGACGTGTGCCTCCACCTTCTTTGCAAATTCCAACTACTTTAAACGAAATATTATTGATGCGTACATATTCGCCAATTGCCTCTTTGTTTTTAAACAAGGCGTCGTAAATATCTTTGCCAAGCACAACCGATTTTCGGGTCTGTTTTATATCTACTTCGTTAATGAACCGGCCTTCCACAATTTCGATGGATTCAACTTCTTTTAAATCCGGGTGGCAGGTAATGGCAGTATACTCGCCATATTCATTTTCGTATGAAAAAGTATTGCCTCCAATGTAATATCTTCCTGAAGTGTATTCGATGCCCGGCAAATCTTTTATTATATCATAATCGTTGTTGGTAAGCCTGATTTGTCTGCCTTCCTTCATTCCCTGGTATGGAATACTGGTTTTCCCGCTCCATAACCACATAGCATTGATAGCATCGCGTTGGAAATTTTGCGAAACACCGTTGCTTAGTCCATTTCCTGCTCCAAGTAAAATCATGAGCATAAAAATTCCCCACGCTACACTGAACCCGGTAAGGAATGTTCTCATTTTGTTTTTTTTGATGGTGGCAAGGATCTCCTGCCATTTATCGATATCAAACATTTTAGATTAACGTTAAAAGTTTAATGTTGGAAGATTTATTCAAAATTGGTGTAGCTGCAACTAAAAACTGCAAAATCCAATTCACTCTCAGGCTGTTTCTAGTTCTTTTGAATATTGATCCTGAAAATGCTTCAAATCGCCGTTTTTTATTATTTCTGCAATTCTTCCGTCTTTTAGCCGAATAACTTTTTGGGTCATAGCAGCAATGTCGTGTTCGTGAGTAACAAGAATCAGTGTAATTCCTTCTTTGTTTATATCTTTCAGGATGTTCATCACTTCGTACGAAGTACTTGTATCTAGTGCCCCGGTTGGTTCATCGGCGAAAATAATTTTTGGATTGGAGATTAAAGAACGAGCAATGGCAACTCTCTGTTTTTGTCCTCCCGACATTTCATTTGGCATATGCTCTGCCCAGGGAAGTAAACCCAGTTTATCGAGATATTCCAATGCGATTTTATTCCTCTTTTTTCGGTTCACACCCTTGTAATACAGAGGGAGTGCAACATTTTCCATAGCATTTTTAAAAGAAATAAGGTTGAACGACTGGAACACAAAACCTACCAGTTCGTTTCTTAATTTGGCAGCTTGCTTCTCCGAAATGTCTTTTACCTTTTTCCCATTCAGATAATACGAACCTTCGTCGTAATTATCCAAAATACCAAGGATATTAAGTAGTGTGGATTTTCCGGAACCGGACGAACCCATAATGGAAACAAACTCTCCCTGTTTGATTTCCAAATCGATCCCCTTTAATACATGTAACGAATTGTTTCCTGTTACATACGATTTGTGTACATTGCTAAGACTAATCATGGCTCTAAAATTGTTTTCTGTTGTTTTTCTGTTTTGAAAATCCGGTCAGGAAATGTCCCGGTTTCCAGTTTAAAATTGAATAATTACTTCCGAACTGTTCCTATTTTTTCGATAAACACCTCTTGTTGTGGGGTGAAATTTATTTTTTATGTTCCCAGCGGAATAAACAGCTTCTTCAATTTATGCTTATTAGACGCTCAGGCTAAAAATTCGTTACAGAGATTTGTATTTATTAATTTTTTACTGGCGAGGGGCATATCAATTGTAACATTTTCAGAATGATCAGCGATAAAAATTTTATTTTCGTAGTAAAAAATGAAATCTTCAAAGTTAGTTCTGTTATTCGCTGTGCTTTTCCTTTTTTCATGGACTGCAAAATCTCAATTTCATTGGCCAAATGGTGCAAAAGCTGCAGTTTGTTTTACATACGACGATGGGTTGGATTGTCATCTGGACGTGGCCATTCCACAATTGGATGAGTCGGGGATGAAAGGGACTTTTTTTTGTACAGGAAATTCAGCTTCGCTATACAATCGGTTGGATGAATGGCGTGAAATTATTCAAAACGGGCATGAGTTGGGAAACCACACGCTCTTTCACCCTTGCGACGGAAATGTTGGTGATTGGGTAAAGCCGGAATACGATTTGAATAACTACACGTTGGAACAAATAATTACTGAACTGAAAACAGCAAATACACTGCTAAAAGCTATCGACGGGAAAGAGGAAAGAACATTTGCCTATACATGCAGCAATACAGTAGCTGGAGTAGATGACTTTACCAATAACATACATGACATTTTTATGGGTGCGCGCTGCGATGGTTTAATCCCGGGAAATATGGCCGGATACAATATTTACAAAACACCCAGTACCGCTGTTGTTGGTTTGTCAGCAGAAGAAATGATTGCATTGGTAAAAGAAGCGCGCGAAAAGGGAACCATCATCGTATTTATGTTTCACAGTATAGGTGGTGGTTACTTAAATACAGATGCCGGTGAACATCGTAAATTATTGCAATATGTTAGTGAACATCGGGAGGATTATTATAATGCCACGTTTTTAGACATAATAAAATATATTAAAAATAGTAGGTGAGTTTAACTGTTTGAAGTGAACTGCTTGCAACTTATTTTCCCATAAGCCAGTATAAAAGTAAGTTTTACTGCAATGAATTTAAACCATTGAAACAAAACAATTTTTTGCTATTTATTGTACCTAAGTCAAATCGATTATCTTTGCGCTGATTTTTAATAAATTGAGTTTGTAATCTGATTTTTGAAATCAGGAGTTTAGAAAGAATTGAAAACGAAATCGTGAAAAGATAAAAGATGGAACATAAATCAGGTTTTGTTAATATAATCGGAAATCCCAATGTTGGTAAATCAACCATTATGAATGCGTTGGTTGGGGAAAAACTGTCGATTATCACGCAGAAAATGCAGACTACAAGGCATCGGATTAAAGGGATTGTTAGTGGTGATGATTTTCAGATTGTATATTCAGACACCCCCGGAATTTTAAAACCCAACTACAAGTTACAGGAAACCATGATGAAATTTGTAGATACCGCTTTGGTTGATGCAGACGTAATTTTATTTGTTACCGACGTGCAGGAAAAAATGGGGAAAAATCCCGAATACATTGAACGCGTGCGGAAATCGAACATGCCGGTGATTGTGTTGATTAATAAAATTGATTTATCGAATCAGGAAGAAGTAGTAAAGTTGTTTGACTACTGGAGTGAAATTTTTCCGGGAGCCGTTGTTTTTCCTATTTCAGCAAAAGAGAAATTTAATATAAAGCCCATCTTCGACAGGATTTTGGAACTCTTATCTGAAAGTCCGCCATTTTTCCCAAAAGATGAACTTACCGACCGAAACGAGCGATTTTTCCTGCAGGAGATTATTCGCGAGAAAATATTACTAAATTACCAAAAAGAAATTCCGTATTCTGTTGAAATTGAGGTGGAAGAATTTAAGGAGTCGGAAGATATTATCAATGTGCGGGCTATCATTTACGTTTCGCGCGAAAGTCAGAAAGGAATTATTATCGGGCATCAGGGAAAAATGATAAAGAAAATAGGATCGGAATCAAGGCAGGATGCCGAAGAGTTTTTTGATAAAAAAATATTCCTGGAATTATATGTAAAAGTGGCTAAAGACTGGCGCGATAAAGACGGACAACTTAAGAAATTTGGTTATGACGCGTATTAGCAGGATTAGTTTTAAGTGTATAACAGATTAGTTCTTAAGAAAAGAATCAATTAAACAGAACAAAAAAGATGAGCAGCAGAATAGTAGCAATTGTGGGGCGGCCAAATGTTGGAAAATCAACATTGTTTAACCGGATTACGGAATCGAGAAAAGCAATTGTTGATGAGATTTCCGGAGTTACGCGCGACCGGAATTATGGAAAAGGACAATGGAACGGTGTTGATTTCTCAATTATCGATACGGGGGGCTATGTGGTAAATTCCGAAGATGTTTTTGAAGCAGAAATTAATAAACAGGTTCATCTGGCAATTGATGAGGCAGATGTGATTCTATTTGTAGTTGATGTGGAGTCGGGGATTACGGATCTTGATGATGCCGTGGCCGCTATTCTTCGGAGAACAAAAAAAGAAGTTATTCTGGCGGTGAATAAAGTAGATAATAACCAGCGGATTCTTGACGCACAGGAATTTTACGCTTTAGGTTTGGGTGAATTGTATTGTATATCTTCTATGACAGGAAGTGGAACCGGTGATTTATTGGATCAGGTAGTTAAAAGCTTTCCCGTAAAAGAAGAATCTGAAGAGGAAGCTGTGCTGCCACATCTGTCGGTTGTAGGTAGACCAAATGTTGGCAAATCGTCGTTTATTAATGCACTGATTGGTGTTGAGCGGAATATTGTTACTGATGTTGCAGGAACTACTCGGGATTCTATTCATACCCGTTACAATAAATTTGGCCACGATTTTATGATTGTGGACACTGCCGGGCTTCGGAAAAAGGGGAAAGTTCATGAAGATCTCGAATTTTATTCTGTTTTGCGTTCGGTACGGACCATTGAAAATTCAGATGTTTGTCTGCTTATGGTTGATGCCACCCGCGGAGTGGAAGCACAGGACGTTAATATTTTTAACCTGATTGTTAAGAATAAAAAAGGTGTTGTTGTTTTGGTAAATAAGTGGGATTTGATTGATAAAAATACAAATTCAACAAAAAAACTGGCTGCCGAAATTAAAGAACGATTGGCTCCTTTTACTGATGTCCCCATTATTTTTATTTCAGCAAAAACAAAGCAACGGGTACACAAGGCACTGGAAACCGCAATTGATGTTTTTGAGAGCCGGAAACAAAAAATAAAAACGTCTGAATTGAACGAGGTTCTCCTGGAAGCGGTGGAAGCTTATCCGCCGCCATCGGTAAAAGGGAAATTTATAAAAATAAAATACGTAACGCAGTTGCCTTCACCTACACCGGCTTTTGCATTATTCGCCAACTTGCCCCAGTATATTAAAGAGCCTTACCGAAGATATATTGAAAATCAGATCCGGGAGAATTTTAGTTTTACAGGAGTGCCGATTCAGGTGTTTTTCAGGCAGAAGTAAGAATACGGCGGCGGTTTATTTTAATCGTTATTTTTGTGTTAAACTGGAACCATGCTTTTTAACTCGCTAATATTTGTTTTATTCGGGATTGTATTTTTTTCGGTTTCCGGAATTATTGGAACAAAAATAAAAGGCAGGTTAATTTGGTTGGTAATTGCTTCTTTCTTCTTTTATGGCTGGTGGGACTGGCGCTTTTTGTTTCTGATAATTTTTAGCGGTTTAGTCGATTTTTATGCTGCATTAGGGATGGAAAAAAGACCAGAGAGGAAAAAGTTTTTTTTAGTTTTTTCCCTGTTGGCTAATATAGGGTCGCTGTCTTTATTTAAATATTCGGGGTTCATTGCAGAGAACCTGGATATTCTGCTTGGTTTTGAAGGTAATTTTTCATTTGCAACACATATTCCCAAGTTTTTTTTAATAACTCCGGTCGGAATTAGTTTTTATACATTTCAAAGTATGAGTTACACTTTTGATGTGTATAGAAACAAGCTAAAACCAACAAAAGATGTGGTTCATTTTTTCGCCTATTTGTCGATGTTTCCGCAGTTGGTTGCAGGGCCAATTGTTCGGGCTAAAACGATGTTGCCACAATTGCTGGAAGTTCGCCCGGTACCAAAAGAACAAAGATGGAGCGGATTGCAACTTGTGGTAAAAGGGTATTTTAAAAAAATGGTTATTGCAGATAATCTTGCGCCGATAGTTGTTGCGGCATTTAATTCGCCGGAAACGAATCCATCTTCCATGTTTTGGTGGGGAGCAATAATTGCTTTTGCCTTTCAGATTTATTGTGATTTTAGTGGTTACACTGATATTGCCATCGGGCTCGCGAAATGGATGGGCTATGAACTACCTCAGAATTTTAATCATCCATATGTTTCAACTTCACTGCGTGAGTTTTGGTCGCGCTGGCATATTTCTCTCTCTACCTGGTTTCGCGATTATTTGTATATCCCGTTGGGCGGAAACCGAAAAGGGAAAATAAGGGAACATGCAAATTTGTGGATCACAATGATTGTTTCAGCTTTTTGGCACGGTGCCGCGTGGACATTTGTTATGTGGGGCGTAGTGCACGCTTTTTTTTCGTCCATCGAAAAAATTACAAAGTGGACGGAAAAGATGACTGCAAATATTGTTTTGAAAATAGTTGCATGGGGAATTGTTACTGTCCAGATCCTGATAGCCTGGGTGTTTTTTCGTGCCAATTCAATTTCGCAGGCGTGGGATATTATTCAGATAATGTTTTCATTTAAAGGCGAAAAATATTTGGGCTGGGGATTAAACGGAAGCATTTTTATTTCGGTAATGGTTGTATGGGAAACGACTTTTGTTTTTAAACGGGGACAGAAGATAAGACAAAGATATCCTGCATTTGATATTGCCTTTTATGCTTTACTTATTGCCGTAATTATTTTTTTCAGAGGCTCAGGAAACGAATTTATATATTTTCAATTTTAAAAATGAAAAAGATACCTGACATATGGATAACATTAATTCTGGCACTGTTCCTTACCGTTGCTCTGAGTTTTATTCTTCCAAAAGACGAAGAAAAATATCTTGGTGATCTTTTCTGGACAAAAAAAACTTTTGAACCTAAAAAGTACGATGTTGTTTTTATGGGCGATTCCAGAACTTACAGGGGCATTTCTCCCAAAGTAATTGAAAGTATGGTTCCAAAGATTAAGGTGTTAAACTTTGGATATTCTGACGGAGGTCTGAATCCCGTTATGTTTAGGGCTGCCGAGGAGAAACTGGCTGACGACAGTGAATATAAAATCATTGTCCTGGGAATTTCTCCGAATACGATTACAGGGTATTCGTCGGACAATAAGCAATATGTTCAGGAACTAAACAGGCCGCGAGAGGAGGTGTTGGAGCGGCTTTATCTGAACCCTTTGTTGTACTGGTTTTCTGCCACTTCGCCTCAAGATATAAAGAACGCGTTATGTGGTATTGAAGATTCTGTGTATTACAGAAATACTTTTCATATGAATGGATATGCAGAATCTGAAAAATTTCCTGTTGATACGGTGGAAGCAATTCCATATTACAAAAATGATTTTGCTAAATACAAAGTTGAAGAAAAATATACAGATGTTTTGTTTGACCAGGTAAAAAACTGGACAGAACAAGGAATAAAAGTTCTTGCGTTTCGCCCTCCGGTTTCGGTGCCGATGAAAATGTTGGAAGATTCGGTAGCAAATTACAACGAAGAAAATATAATGTCAGGAATTCAACGTTCCGGTGGTTATTGGCTTAGGTTAAATCAGGCTGATTATAAAACTTATGATGGGAGTCATCTTGACACGAAATCAGCAAAAAAACTGTCGGCTGAAGTAGCGGAAAGAATAAAAACTTTAACTGATTGATTATTTATAAAAAAACCAGTTAAAGCTTTTCTTTTTAATTTACAGGCTTTTCAAAAATACTGTCTTCGATTGCAGGATTAAATTTTACATCTTCCATTACAATCTCGGCATCACCCATAGGAGTTTTCGATATTATTTTAGTTGCGATTTTTATACCGTCAAAATCTTTATATTCTTCCATCTTCTGAGTAACATTTACTTCCTGTCCCATTGAAACGGCAGTCGCTTTTACCTGGCTAATCAAATATTTATCAGCGTCGATATAATAGTTTTTTTCGTTTCCGTTTTTATCTGTCAGTTTCAGGTTGTACATTTCGGTTCCGTCAATGTTTTCTTTTCCAATTAATTCAACTTTGTGGCCTTTTTTTTCATAGTTGTAAAGTTCGCCATCGATATCGGCCTGCGACATGGCCTGGTCGAGCTCTGGTCCGGTCAACTCTTGTGGTTCACTGCTAATCCATGGAGCTACAACCCAGCCTTTTTTCCCGTCATAAACCTGGATCATTTTTTGTCCCATCATATCCATTTCCATTCTGAATTTGTTGGGTTTTTTCATTTTCATTTCCATAGGAATATCCATCCCCATCTGGCTTACTTTTGCTTTAACTGAGTAGGTTTCAACTTTAGCTAGTTTATCCTGCCCAATCGCTTTGAAATGTTTATCAAGAATTTCTTTTAAATTTTGCGCCTGGAGGATACTCACCGATGAGATTAAAAAGAAAACAAGGAATGTGAAGATTGTTTTTTTCATGTTGTTCGTATTAAATAATTAGCTTTTCCATTAGTAAAATTAAAGAATATTAAGTTACAAATAATGGTTTTTATTTCGGTTAAAAATATATTTCGGCAACAATATTTTCAAAAGAGATTCCCTTTTCAATAAGTAAGTCGCGTACATCAACCACCATGATTGCCTTTCCACAGATGTAATATTTGAAGTCAGGGAAATCATTTATTTCTGAAAGATACCGGGTAACCCTTCCCGGGTAAACATCGCAGGAGGATTCCCGCGAACAGCAGCGGACATAATTTTTTCCCAGCGCCCAGTCAAGTTCATCTTCAAAGTAGAACTGATTTAGATAACTCGCTCCATGTATAAGTTTTTTGTTTTCAAAAATGCCCGATTGAAACATGCTGTAAAAGGGAGCAATTCCGGTTCCTGTGGCAATGCACCATGCGGGGTCTTTTGTTCCCAGAAAACTTCCGTAGGGATTTGAAACAAATATTTTGTCTCCGGGAATATATGTAGCCAGCTTTGGTGTTAAAAATCCATCGTCCTTTATATTGAACAGAATCCGCATTTCCTTTTCATGATTTCCACTGCAAATACTGTAAATACGTGGTGGATGTTCCTTATCGATGGCAATTTTTACTACTTGTCCTGGAACGAAGTCAACATCACATTTAAAGGAAATAAGGTGAACTCCGGGTGAAATTTCTTCATTTCCGGTTAACGTATATTTTTTTAATTCTCCGGCACTCGTCGGCTTTTTCGCTGGCATGTTGAAATTACTTTTTACAGATTCCGGAACGAAAAAGTGACAATAAGGTTTTCGTCTGGCGTAATTTGCATGTTTTTGACTCTGTAATACACATTCAGAGTTCTGGCCTGTGCCACTTCGTCAGAATTTCCGCTAATTGTTAGAGGAGTTATATGGTGCGCTTTTAAAGTTAAATTTTCAGGGGCATCAAATCCTACACCCGGCTGAACCAACTCAAGTTCATAATCAACATCTGATTTATTGGTTATTTCCAACTGAGTGCTTGTTCCGTTTTGAATTCTTAATGCCTCCTCTTTGTAACTCAGTGAAGCAAAGAATAATGGTTCCAGAATATCTGCTTTGCCCATCAGTGTATTATCGAAATAAACGGCTGTCCTCCGACTAAAAAGTGCTTCTTTTACGCCTCCCGTGGTTTTACTTTTGGCAAAAACCAACGTAATTGGGCGATGGCTGGTAGCTAAATCGTATGCCATTCCAATTGGGCTGTGAACATCTGAATTGCATAGCATGGTAAGATTTTTTTCTTTTGCCCATTCCAGCGCTTCCGGGTAGTATTCGTTAGTATTGTAAACTTCAATACCATGTAATAAATCTTTTTTTAGTAGTTCCGTATGTTCATTCCACCAAACAGTGGAATCGGGTTGCTGTACCTTCCATCCAGGGTGGTTCCAGAAAATGAATGCCCCTTGTTCACGGGCCTCATTTAAAGCATCCATAACATTTTCGCGTTCCAATAAATTTGCATTTCGAATAAACAATGCATTTAAATGTCCGGGCGGCATGCTTCGTGTAATTTCGGCAGCTCGTATTAAAATAATCTTTCTTTGTTGTGCCAATGGTTCTGCGATTTCAAATGCCCGATTATGATCTGCAACTACATCTTTTGAATGTGGACGGTATTCTATATGGTCCGAAATAGCAATTGCGTCGAGACCTTCTTCCCATGCTTCTTCAACTCTTACAGTAGGCCAAACTGTACCATCGGAAAAAACTGTATGCATATGAAAGTCACATTTTAACGTCTGGTATCCGGGGATATTCGGGATGTTTATTATTTTTCTTGATTGTCCGTTTGTTGGCCCTGATAAAAGGATGAAAACTAAAAATATGATTTGCTTTTTAGTGCACATAATTTCAATTCTTTATTATAATGAAAGAGGTATAAATATCTGCTATTTTGTTGAAGTTTTAAATATATTCCATATTAAAAATTTATGAATTGTAAACGAATCGCTAAATTTAACAAAAAGAGCACAATCTTTTTAATTTTTTTAAAAAGATTCTTTTGTAATAAGAATTTTATTCTGATCTTTGACAGCGAAATTATATGGAACACTTATTTAAAAATACTGGAGGACAGAGTCAGGCGGTTGAACTGAAGAAAACCAGCCACAAAAAACAAATTTTACGTGCAATTTATTTCGATGGACCTTTATCAAATTCAGAACTTTCAAAAATTGTAAAATTGAGCACTCCTAAAATTAATAGTTTGCTCGTTGAATTGATAGAAGATGGTTTAGTGAAAGATCTTGGACGCGGAGATTCAAGTGGTGGGAGGCGCCCAAATATTTATGGTCTCGTTGAAGATGGGTTTTATGTAGTTGGAATAACAATTAACGTTACCCGAACAATAATTTCAATTTTTAATGCCAGTAATGAAGAGGTGAGTGGCCCACATTATTTCCCGATAAAAGTGCAGTCTAACATCGAAATTTTTAAAGATGTAAATAATGCATTGGAAAAGGTTGTAAATGAAAGCCATATTTCACATGATAAAATTTTGGTAGCCGGTATTGAGTTGCCCGGGTTAATCAATCAGAAGGAAGGGATTAATAAAACTTATTTCCCGCACGTTTCGAATTTGTACGACGAACTGCGTAATATTTTTGGGATTCCGGTATATTTTAATCACGACTCAAAAGTGCGAACTTTCGCCGAACAACATTTCGGACTGGCAAAAAATAAAAAGAATGTTTTGATGCTTCAGGCCGACTGGGGGTTGGGGCTTGGAATAATAGTTAATGGCAAGTTGTACAATGGTAAATCCGGATTCTCCGGTGAGTTTGGTCATCTTCCTATTGTCGACAATGGTGTGCTTTGTACTTGTGGAAAAAAAGGTTGTTTGGAAACCATTGCTTCTGCAACTGCCATTGCCCGAATGGCTAAAGATGGCCTAAAAAATGGGAACTCTTCATTAATTCAGGAGTTTGTTGATGACGACATCGATAAAATTGAAATATCACATGTAATTCAGGCAGCTAATGTAGGCGACCAGTTTGCTATTTCTCTCTTTTCTGATGTGGGCTACTGGCTTGGACGCGGAATGGTTTACCTGATTCAGATATTTAATCCGGAGTTAATTATTATTGGTGGAAGAGTTGCCGAGGCCAGCCAGTTTATTCTGGCTCCGGTTCAACAGGCAATTCAAACGTTTAGTAATCATGACATCAGTAATGATACTGAGATAAAATTTTCAGAGCTCGGCTCAAAAGCAGGTACAATGGGGGCTGCAGCTTATGCATTTGAGAAAATAGCGTTTTCTAAATAGTAAAAGGATGGAATTAAATTTTTCAAAAGTTGAGGAGGCATTTTTCAGAGAGGCTGGATTAGAGAAGATAACGACACGGATTCCTTATATTCCCGTGGATAGTTTCCCAAAGCTCGGATTGCTTTCAGCCATGAGTTTTTTGGAGTGGGTAGGTGAAAATCCGGAAGGAGTGGTTAGTTTACCAACAGGTAAAACAGCCCAACACTTTTTGAATTTTACAACGTTAATTCTTGAAAATTGGGAGAGTAAAAAAACACAAGATGCTCTTGCAAAATATGGTTTGGGAGGAATTAAAAAGCCAACACTGAAAGATTTGCATTTTGTACAAATGGGGGAATTTTATCCCATTAATTCTAAACAGCATAATAGTCTGTATTATTACGCTGAAAAATATTATCTGGAAGGTTTTGGTCTCAATAGGAACAAAGCGTTACTGATAAACTCTAATGAGATTGAACTAGCTAAAAATAAACATTTTAGTGAAGTGTTTCCTGATTATAGTATTGATTTAACTTTGCGTTACAGGGAAGCAAAAACACAATTGGAACAATTGCAGCAGGAATCAATTTTTAAGATTGATAACTGGTGTACAGATTATGAAAATCAAATTAGGGAAAAAGGTGGAATAGGATTTTTTCTGGGAGGAATTGGCCCCGATGGAAATATCGCATTTAATACCCGTGGCTCGGATCATTTTTCATCTACTCGCTTGAAAGAAACAAATTTTGAGACTCAGGCAATTACTGCTGCTGATTTGGGTGGTATTGAAGTTTCTCGAAAACGACTGGTAATCACTATCGGGTTAGGAACACTTCGGGTTAACCCTGAAAATAAAGCTATTATTTATGCTGCCGGCGAAGCTATTGCAGACACAGTAAAGGATTCACTGGAAAAAGAACCTGTGGTGATTTATCCTGCAACTTCATTGCAAAAATTAAAAAACAGCCGTTTTTACCTGACCGAAAGTGCCACAGTAAAATTAGAAGACAGTATTGATTGTTTTTATAATTGCGGGCCATGGACTCATAAGAAAACTGAACGTGCAGTTATCGAACTTTGCAAAAAGATCAACAAATTTGGTGGGAAGCTAACGTTAAATGATTTAAAAGCTGATAAATATTGTCGTTTGATTCCGGACCTAAATGAAGGTACGGTCAAAAGTGTTATTGACTCTGTTCTGGCTAAACTCAAACGGGGAATGCATAAAGAAACCAATCAGGTTTATTATCATACAGGGCCTCATCACGACGATATTATGTTGGGAATCATGCCGGTAACAAACCGACAGTCGCGAGATGCAAGCAACGAAATGCATTTTGCAGTGGCAACTTCGGGTTTTAATGCTGTAACAAATCATTTTCTGAAAGATTTGCTTATTGATACACTCAATTTGATTCAACAGGGGAAAATTGAAATGATTTATTACCCTGATTTTTTTGAATCTGGATACAAGCAAAAATGGGATAAAGATATCTATCATTATCTCGACAATATTGCGGCACAGAATGATGAAGAGAAAAGGCGTGGCGTATGTCATCGTGCAATTCGTGCATTGGTTTCTATTTGGAAAATTAACGATGAAGCAGGTTTAAAAGAAGTAATTGACGAAATTATAGAATCGCTCGAAAATACTTACGACGGTGGTAAGAATCCTCCTGAAATTCAAAAGTTGAAAGGGATGATTCGTGAACTTGAAGAAGAACTGGTTTGGGCACACTATGGAATTTCTGTGAAAAATGTTCATCACTGGAGACTCGGATTTTACCAGGGAGACTCAACTTCGAGTCAACCGGATAAAGAACGGGATGTGTTGCCAATTCTGGAAGAATTCAGAAAGTACAAGCCAACGGTATTAAGTTTAACTATGGATCCGCAGGGAAGTGGCCCCGATACACATTATAAAGTTTTGCAAGCTATTGCGAGAGCTGTTGAAGAGTGGAACAAAGAAGAAGACCTGAGTAATTTGAGGATTATTGGTTACCGGAATGTTTGGTTTAAATATAATCCGTGGGATATTGAAACTATTGTTCCCGTTTCATTGAACGCTTTGGCAACTTTAGATAAATCGTTTTCTGAATGTTATGTAACACAGGTACATGCATCCTTTCCAAGTTATCAGCTCGATGGTAAATTTAGTGATGTTGCAAGGCGTGTTTGGGTTGAACAACATAAACAAATCCAGTTTTTATTAGGGAAGAACTTTTTTTATGAAAATGAATCGGCATTGCTGAGAGCAACGCATGGTATGATTTATTTGCATGAGTTAACTGTGGAACAGTTCCTGGAGGAAGCATTTTCTCTTGAAAAAACGATGGAAGGAATTTTTTAAATCAATATCCGAATATGAAATTAGTTATTCAAAAAAACTACGAAGAATTAAGCAAGTGGGCAGCGAATTATATCGCAACAAAAATAAATGAATTTAAGCCGGAAGAGAATCGTCCTTTTGTACTCGGATTGCCAACGGGGTCTACACCATTAGGAACATATAGGGAATTGATTCAGTTAAACAAAGCTGGAAAAGTTTCATTTGCAAATGTTGTAACCTTTAATATGGATGAATATGTGGGCTTACCAGAAAATCATCCCGAAAGTTACCACACTTTCATGGTTGAGAATTTCTTTAGTCACATTGATATAAACCCTGGCAGCATTCATATCTTAAACGGAAATGCAGTAAATGCGGAGAAAGAGTGTTTGGATTATGAAAAAAAAATTGAAGAAGCCGGAGGCATACGTTTGTTTCTTGGTGGAATGGGGGCGGATGGACATATCGCTTTTAATGTTCCTGGCTCATCTTTAACGTCGCGTACCAGGCTCGTCGATTTAAATTATGATACTGTTGTTGCCAATTCCCGTTTTTTTGATAACGACATTACAAAGGTTCCCCGACAGGCTTTAACTGTTGGGGTGCAAACTGTAATGGATGCAAAGGAAGTTTTGATTGTAGTAAATGGGTACAAAAAAGCTAGAGCACTGCAAAAAGTTGTGGAAGAAGGAATAAATCATATGTGGACCCTCTCGGCTTTGCAAATGCATTCGAACGGGATTTTAGTTTGCGATGAAGAAGCGACCATGGAATTAAAAGTAGGCACCGTAAAATACTTCAGGGATTCCCTTTTATAAAACAAAACTGCCTTCCTTTTCAGAAAGACAGTTTTTAGGGATAACACCGAATTGATGAGTGCTTTAAACACACATCGAAAATACATTTTCTTTTAGTTTGAAACAAGAAATGTTGTTTATTAACATCTGTTTTTAGATATAAATATTCTTAAATAAATGAGTTTTTGATTTGTAGTCAGGGAGGTTAATTCTCTCCCATCTTTTTCATGGGCTTAATAGTTACTTCTTTCTGGCAGGAGGGACAAATATATATTTCGCAGCCAGTGCACGCAAAACAATTGCTGCAGCTACGCGGGACATCTAAATTTGAAAATTTAAAACCACATTCACTACAGGTATAAAATTTTTCTTTTTTGGCATTGCCAATCATTTTCGTAAAAACTTGAACAGGCGAAGTAACCCGAAGATAATAACCAATGTGAAAATAATGGCAGCACCCGAAGGAATGTTTAGGAAGTAGGAAATAAACAGACCTGACACAGTTCCTGTAAACGCAAAGACCGACGACAAAATCAACAGCTTTCTGAAATCGTTGGTAAAAAGATTTGCCGTTGCCTGTGGAATAGTTAACAGTGATAAAATGAGGATAATCCCCACAACCCGAATGTTCAATACTACTGTTAATGCAATAAGTGTAATGGTGAGATAATTGAACAAAGCTACCGGAACTCCCGCGGCACGTGCAAACTCTTCGTCGAATGCTACAAAAAGGATTTTGCTGAAAAGTAATGAGAAGAAAACGATAATTATTACATTTAAAATGAACATCCACCATAATTCAGAAACAGTAACGGTGAGAATATTCCCAAAAAGATAACTCATTGGATTTGGTGTATAGCCGGGTGTCAGAAAAATAAAAATAATCCCCAGGGCCATACCCAGCGACCACCAAATGGCAATAGATGAATCTTCTCTTATTTCAGCTACTTTTGTGAAAAATTGTATTCCCAAAGCTGCAAGTACAGCAAAAAGTGCGGCACCAATAAGTGGATTAAACCCAACTAAAAAAGCAAGTCCGATTCCTCCAAACGAGGCATGAGTAATTCCTCCGCTGATAAATACAATACGTCGGGAAACAATGTAACTTCCGATTATACCACAGGAAATACTTGCAAAAATAGCTGCCAGAAATGCCTTTTGGAAAAAGTCGTAAGAAAATAATTCGATAATTGCACTCATATTTTAATGGTGATGTTTTAAAATGGTATGCGGAATTTCTCCATGCGAAATAATTTGAATGGGGCAGTTATATCCATCAAGTTGTTCCTGTGAAATTGTGTTACTTGGATGATAATGTAAGTCACCGTTAACACAAGCAATGGTCTTTACATAACTTGATATCGTTCCCAGATCATGCGAAACCAGAATAATAGCAATTTCTTTATTTAGGTGACTTAACCGATCGTATAATTCTCCTTCAAAACGATTGTCAATAAAAGTATCTGGTTCATCGAGAATAAGAATCTTGGGGTCACTGATTAAGGCCCGGCATAAGAAAACACGTTGCATTTGTCCACCGGAGAGCTCTCCAATAGCTCTGTCTCTTATATTCGATATCCCCATATCAACCAACAAATGGTTTATTTTATCTTTAAATTCAGAAGACGAGATTTTATTCTGGCTAACCATTAAAAAACCAGAACGGATAACATCGTAAACTGTTATTGGAAATTTTCTGTCGATATGCCTTACCTGGGGAAGGTACCCAATGGGCTTCTTTCTTCCGTTGATATCGGGCCGGAAAATTATTTTTCCACCGGACGGTTTTAATAAACCCAAAATAGCTTTTAGAAACGTAGTTTTTCCACCACCGTTTGGACCTATTACCCCAATAAAATCTTTTTCAAAAATTTCGAGATTAACATTGTCGAGAACCGGTATTTTATCGTAACCAACGCTCAGATTTTGTATTTTTATAAGTGGCTCCATCAAAAATTGTCAACAAGAATTTGAGTAATTTCAATCATATTATCTGACCATGCCGGGTCGAGTGGTCTTATCTGGATTACTTTACCGCCTATTTCCTCAGCAAAAACGCGGGCATGTTCACGGTCGAATTCGCTTTGAATATAAATAACATTTATATTTTCTTTCCGTGCTATATCAACTACTTCCTTTAAATGTTGTGGTGTTGGTTCTTTCCCGCCCGATTCCAGAGAGTATTCTTCAAGCCCGTAATCTTTGGCATAATAGGTGAGGCTGGGGTGAAAAAGGATTATTTTTTTTCCCTGGTAATCTTTGAGCATATTTTTTATTTGAATATTTAGTTGATCGATTTCCTTTACAAATTTTAAATAATTGACCTTATAATCAGGGCCTTTGTCCGGATTTAAAACAGTTAACTCATCGGCAATTCTTTTGGCCATTTGTTTTACCAAAGCAGGCGATAGCCAAATGTGCGGGTTTACTCCTTTTGCATGTATATGATCTCCATGCTGTTCTTTTTCTTCAGCTATCAAATCCAGTCCATCCGACAGGTCAACTACCTTCATGTTTTTGTTGGCTTGTTCAATTTTATCTTTCCACGAATACTCAAAACCTATATAACCCATCCTGAACCAAATGGCAGAATTGGAAATATCTTTTAATTGAGAAGGAAGTAGCGTATATGCTGCCGGGCTGGCTCCGGGCGGAATTAATACGTTTACCTCGAAATCGTCGCCTGCAATTTTTTTAACAAAAGTTTTCTCGGGTAAAATACTAACAGTAACTACTTTATTACCCTCCGAATTGCCGCTTTTTTGTTTGTTTGAATTGCATGAAAATAAAAGTATTGCGGCTGCTAATATTAAGATTAGTTTTTTCATATTTTCTGATTCAAATTTTTGTTGCATTGTAAACAACGAAATACAAATTTAGTTTTAACATCTGTAATCCGCTATTTCTCATTGTTCATTTTTTTTCTTTGATTCTGTTTGGGAGGAACCGGGTCGTATCCATGAGTACCCCAAGGATGACATTTTGAAATTCTTTTTGTGGCCAGAATAAATCCTTTAAACGGGCCATGAATTTTAACTGCCTGAACAGCATATTCCGAACAAGTTGGTATATGTCGGCATGAAGCTGGTGTTAAGGGAGAAATTGCATATTTATAAAAATACACCGGAATTAATAAAATCCAGCTTAGTGCTTTTAATAATATGTTTCCAACTTTTCTCATTTTATTGATATACAAAGCTACGAATTAAATTTTTCGGGCAATTATTCAATAAAGATTTCTCTTTTATTCTCTTTTTATTGTTGGTGAAAACGATGAATAATTCTATTTTTATGCGTTTTATTTGGGGTTCATAGCGACTCCACAAAATTTATATCAACTTAAAAAATAAACTAATGAGTTCTCAAAACAAAAATTATGCACTACCAATCTTTATGATGATTCTGCTGTTTGGTATGATCTCTTTTGTAACAAACCTGGCAGCACCAATGGGAGTTGTGGTAAAACAACAATTCCAGGCCTCAAACTTTTTAGGCATGTTAGGAAACTTTGCAAACTTCCTTGCTTATGCTTTTATGGGTATTCCCGCCGGGAAATTACTTGAGAAAATAGGGTATAAGAAAACAGCGTTGATTGCAATAGCAGTTGGCTTTGTCGGAGTTGGAATTCAATTCCTTTCGGGTGTAGCAGCAAGCTTTTTTGTTTATCTGTTAGGAGCTTTTGTTGCAGGTTTCTCAATGTGTATGTTGAATATTGTTGTAAATCCAATGTTGAATACACTGGGGGGAGCAGGTAAAAAAGGAAACCAGTTAATTCAGGTGGGTGCTACATTCAACTCTCTGGCTGGTACATTAGTGCCAATGTTTGTTGGGGCACTTATTGGGGAAGTAACAAAAAGTACAGCTATTAAAGATGTGAATCCTGTTCTGTTTATCGCAATGGGAATTTTTGCTTTAGTAGGAGTTGTTTTAATTTTTGTAAATATTCCAGAGCCGCACATTAAAAAAGGCAACATAGAGAAAGTAGTTGAGAAATTGGCACATAGTGCCTGGTCATTCCGCCATTTTGTATTGGGGGCAATTGGTATTTTTGTTTATGTTGGTGTAGAAGTTGGTATTCCAGGAACATTGAATTTATTCCTCGCTGATACAACAGGAAGAGGTGCCGGATTAGATGCAACTACAGCCGGATTTGTTGCTGGAACTTATTGGTTTTTGATGCTAATCGGACGCTTTGTTGGTGCTTCAATTGGACACAAGGTCTCAAGTAAAGGAATGTTAACAAGCGCAGCAGCTGTGGGTATTGTCCTGGTATTTATGGCTATTATTTCATCACCAGAAAAAACAGTTTCTATTCCTGTATTCCAGACCATGGCTGGCGGAGGTATTGGTTTTGGCGCCGCAAGCGTGCCAATTAATGCAATGTACCTTGTGTTGGTTGGTCTTTGTACTTCTGTTATGTGGGGTGGTATTTTTAATCTTGCAGTAGAAGGACTTGGTAAATTTACTGCTTCAGCTTCAGGTATTTTCATGACGATGGTTGTTGGCGGTGGTATTTTGCCTTTAGTGCAAAATGCAATTGCTGATGTTGATTATATGGCTTCTTATTGGGTTCCGTTGTTAGGATTAGCTTATTTGTTATTTTATGCATTAGTTGGAAGTAAGAACGTAAACACGGATATCCCTGTTGAATAATTGTTTTGTAAAAAGATGAAGAAGATCTCAATCGGAATTGATATAGGAGGAACCAACACTGTAATAGGTGTTGTGGGTGAAGATGGCAATGTTATGGTTAAAGATAATATTTCAACACCCAGCCATGGCGACGCTGAAAGATATATTTCAGATTTGGCCTTGGCAACTAAAGAACTGATTAAGTCAGTAAAATTATTAAACCCGGATGTTGAAATTTTAGGAATTGGTATTGGTGCTCCCAATGCAAATTACTATAACGGCACAATTGAACAGGCAGCCAATTTATCATTCCGTGGAGTTGTTCCTTTTATCAAGTTGCTTCGCGGGCATTTCCCCGATTTGAAAGCACTCGCATTAACGAATGACGCAAACGCAGCTGCTATGGGGGAAATGATATACGGAGGAGCTAAGGGCATGAATAATTTTGTTATGTTTACTTTGGGAACCGGGGTTGGAACAGGAATTGTTGCCAATGGTGACTTGGTATATGGGCACGACGGTTTTGCTGGAGAATGCGGACATACTACTTTGGTTCCTAATGGCCGTGTTTGCGGTTGTGGAGCACGAGGACATTTGGAAGCTTATTGTTCTGCTCCGGGAATGAAAAGGACAGCTTTTGAATTGTTGGTTGAATATAATGCTAACGATAGTTTACTTGCTGGTAAATCATACGCAGAATTAGATTCTAGAATGATTTATGAAGCGGCTGTTAAAGGAGATAAAATAGCGTTGGAAGTGTTTGAAAAAACGGGCGAGTGGCTCGGACAAGGATTAGCAACTGCGGTTCATTATTTAAGCCCGGAGGCCATTTTCCTTTTTGGAGGACCAACTGCTGCTGGCGATTATATTTTCAATCCCACGAAGAAATATATGGAAGAAAACCTTCTTCCTGTATTCAAAAATAAAATTAAGATTTTGCCCTCCAAATTAAAACCTGGCGATGCAGCGATTGTTGGCGCCAGTGCATTGGTTTGGAAAGAGATTGAAAAATAATTTTTCGATTTAATTATATTGGAAGAGCAGGCTAACAAGTCTGCTCTTTTTTGTTTAAAACCTCTGCCATATGGAAAGTGTTTCTTAACTTTAATTATGGTTTTCAAAAATATAACTTCAGGGCTTCTTTTTTTGTTCCCTTTTGTAGTTTCTGCTCAAATATATCATGTGGATTATGCAGATAAAATAGTAAATCAGGAAAAAGCGGTTTCTCTGAACAAACTTCATTTTTCTGAAAATTCGGCTTACGAATTATATGATCTCACATATCAAAGAATGAGATGGGATATTGATCCCAGGGTGAGGTACATTAAAGGAGAAGTAACTTCGTATTTTGAAAGTAAATCAGATACTTTGACTAAAATACAGTTTGATCTTTATGATGGATTGATTGTAGATTCAATTGTTTATAAAAATGAAGTAGTAAATTTTTTTCACAGTCAGAATAGAATAACAATACCACTTCTTTCAACACTTCACACAGGGCAAACAGATTCAGTAAGAGTTTATTACCAGGGAGAACCCGGTGATAGTGGATTTGGCGCATTTGTGAAAGCCGATCACAATGGGATCCCTATTATATGGACACTTTCTGAACCATATGGTGCAATGGAATGGTGGCCCTGTAAGCAGTCGCTTTCCGATAAAATCGATTCTGTTGATATAATCGTTACCTCACCGCAGGCATACTTCACCGCAAGCAATGGTGTTCTTGTTTCTGAAAGTGTAAAAGACAGTTTAAGAACAATGCATTGGAAACATCGTTTCCCTATTGCAACTTACCTTGTTGCAATTGCTGTAACCAATTATGCTCGCTATTCCGATTTTCTAAAACTGGAAAGTGGTGATAGTATAGAAATTTTGAATTATGTGTATCCGGAGAATCTGGATTATGCAAAAGCAAATACACCCGCGACGGTTCAAATAATGAACTTGTATAATAAGATTATTGGAGAATATCCGTTTGCCAGTGAAAAATACGGGCATGCACAGTTTGGCTGGGGAGGTGGCATGGAACATCAGACGATGAGTTTTATGTCGGATTTTAGTTATGGGTTAATTGCACACGAATTGGCACACCAATGGTTTGGTGATCATATTACGTTGGCCTCGTGGCAGGATATTTGGCTAAACGAAGGATTTGCAACATATATGACCGGACTTACCTTTGAAAATTTAACAAATGAAGAGACTTGGTTTACCTGGAGAAGAAGTAATGTGGACAGAATTGTCAGTTCTCCCGATGGCTCTGTTTTTGTAAACGATACCACTGATATCTCGCGTATTTTTAGCGTCAGGCTTTCTTATTCAAAAGGAGCATATTTGCTTCATATGTTACGATGGATTTTGGGAGACAATGCGTTTTTTGATGGACTGAAATCCTATTTTAACGACCCAAAACTTAAAAACGGTTTTACCCGGAATCCTCAGTTTGTTGCACACATGGAATTGGCTGGAGATACGAGTCTTACTGAGTTTTTTAATGACTGGTATTATGGAGAAGGTTATCCGGTTTATTCCCTGAGTTATATTCAGGAAGATGCAGATGACCTCATTATTCATCTTTCTCAAACTCCATCTGATGAATCTGTAGATTTTTTTGAGATGCCGGTGCCGGTACGAATTTATAATGTGGGAAAAACAGATTCAGTTGATTTTGTTTTGCTAAATCTTCAAAACGGACAGGAATTTGAAATTAATCCGGGATTTAATGTTGGCGAAATTAAAATAGATCCGGAATATTGGATAATTTCCAAAACTTCTGAAATTGTAAAAAGTCCGGTTTTGGAATTTTCAAAAGAAATAGATGTATATCCCAATCCATTTAGCGGAAAAGTTACCATTGCAATTTCAGGCAACATTATTCCGGCTAGAGTAAATCTTTTTGGTATGGATGGAAAATTGCTTCGTCAGCTTGAAGCCGTTGAATCAAAGTTTAAAATTGGGAACCTTACCAGTGGAGTTTATTTTCTTCAAATTCAAGCCGGGGATGGTATATATACAAAGAAACTTATCTGTAGGTAAATAGAAATTACCAGTTAAATTTTATAGTTTGCTTTAAGTCGGGATGCAAGCTCAAAGGAACCGGGCTTGTTCCTGCCACGCTTTCAACAATGTTTTTTTCTTCTTCTGTATATCCTTTTTGAGGGAAATGAAAATCTACAATTACTTCGGCAACCCGCCGCGGGTCGGACGCCATAATTTTAGTCACTTCAACCTTTGTTCCTTCCAAATCAATATTATTGTCGCGCGCTTTTATTCCCATTATTGTCATTATACAACTTCCCAAAGCAGTGGCCAAAAGATCGGTAGGCGAGAAATATTCTCCTTTTCCCCTGTTGTCAGTGGGTGCATCGGTAATTACTTTATTCCCACTTTGTAAATGTTTGTTCTCTATTCGAAGTTCCCCTAAATAAATGGTTTGAATTGTAGCCATTTTGCCCTTTTTATGATATTTAAAAATATTTAATTTATGATTTAAAGATACGATTAAAATTTTCTGGTTTATATAATAATTTTTCTGTAATCGATGGAAGTCGTTTGAATTGTGTTTGAATTGGTGTACTTTTATCGCACGAATTTCAAAAAAGATAGCACAATGTCGGTAAAAAGATTTGGAGTTTCGTTGGATGAGGAATTACTGGAAGCTTTGGACAGTTACGTTTCCGATAACCGTTTTGCGAATCGTTCACGGGCAATCCGGCACCTGATTGAAAAAAACCTTGTAGAAGAAAAGTGGAAATGCGACAATATTGTTGCCGGTGCAATTACATTGGTTTTTAGTCATCGGAAAAACGATATTTTAAAAAAATCATCCGAAATACAATACAATTATAAAGATGTCATCCTTTCGTCGCAGGGGTTTTATTTAAACGAACAGAATTATTTGGAGATAATTGCCGTACAAGGCCCGTCGTATAAATTAACTGAAGTTTCAGAGAAATTGATAAGTATCAAAGGAATCCAGCACGGGAAGCTGATGATGAGCAAAGCACAATAAATTTTTTTGATTTAATAGTAACACGAATTTTAAAAAAAGTAATACCTAATATTGAATGAAAACAACAAGCTTTATTCTTTCTGCATTTTTTCTGATTTTTTTTCTGAATATTAAATTGCAGGCACAATTTTCAATAACAAAAGACACCATTCAGATTGACGAGGTGGTGGTGACCGGCACTCCAGTGAAAGTAACCCGTAACAACGTACCAATGGCTGTTTCTGTAGTGAATCAGGTGCAAATTGAAGAGTCGGGAGAGTCGGCTTTGCTTCCCGTTTTAAATGGGACTGTTCCCGGGCTTTTTGTTACAGAAAGGGGAATTACAGGTTTTGGTGTGGCCACAGGTTCAGCGGGTCAGATTTCAATACGCGGAATTGGGGGGAGCCCCACAACCGGTGTGTTAATTCTAATTGACGGTCATCCGCAGTTTATGGGAATTATGGGACATCCGCTACCAGATTCATATGTTTCTTCAGATGTGGAAAGAGTAGAGGTAATACGCGGGCCTGCTTCTATTTTGTATGGATCAAATGCCATGGGAGGAGTTATTAATATTATAACAAAAAGGCAGTCGCGAGAGGGTGTTCATGGAAATGCCAGGGTCTCGTACGGTTCGTATAATACACAAAAATATATGGGAGCTGCAGGCTTCAAGAGAGAAAAATTTAGTGCCTTTGTTTCTGTTAATCATAATCAAACCGATGGGCATCGTGAAAATTCAGATTTTAAAATTAACAATGGATACCTAAAACTGGCATACGACTTTAACGAGCATTTTTATGCATCAACTGATTTGAGCCTGGCAGAATTTGATGCTGCAGATCCGGGGCCGGACACATTAAATGCAAGCTATGGTGAAACAATTGATATAACCAGAGGTTACTGGGCTTTTACCCTTCAAAATGAATTTGAAAAATCGTCGGGTTCTCTAAAGCTTTTTTACAATTTCGGGGAACACGATATTACGGATGGATTTCATTCGACTGACCATAATTATGGTTTAAATTTTTATGAATCGTTGCATCTTTTCGATGGGAATAATATTACTCTTGGTGCAGATTATATGAATTATGGCGGAATGGCTGAGAATTTGAAGGCAATGAATGGAGCAGGAATGGTTTTCACAGATACCACACTTAACGAATTTGGTTTATATGGTTTTATTCAACAAAATTTTCAGGATAAATTGACATTGAACGCAGGGGTACGATTTCAAAATAACAGTATTTATGGTACCGAATGGGTTCCTTCTGTTGGGTTTGCCTATAAATTTAGTGAAACAACAACCTGGAAAGGAAACTTTTCAAAAGGTTTCAGAAGTCCTACTCTTAGGGAATTATTTATGTGGGGGCCGCAAAATGCAGATTTAAATCCTGAATCTGTTTTGAATTATGAAACCGGGCTACTCAAAACCTTCTTTAATAGTAAAGTAAGCGCTGAGCTCACATTTTTTGCCATTGATGGTGATAATTTAATTGTTACCGTACCTGTAAATGGAACAATGAAGTATATAAACTCAGGAGAGATATCGAATAAAGGAATTGAATTTGCATTGAGTGCTGAAGTTGCGAAGAATTTGATGTTGAATACTACATACAGTTACATACATATGGATGAGCCTGTTTATGCAACGCCAGAGCACCAGTTTGCTGTTAATGCACATTATAACCTAAATAAATTTCAATTGAGCGCCAGTATTCAGCAAATTAGTGGCCTTGATAACGACCCGCTACCAATTGTAAATAAAGAGAATTATACACTGGTAAAAGCCAAAGTAATGTATAACCTCATAAAAGGAGTAAAATTATATGTAAGTGGCGAGAATTTGCTTGATCAAACATATCAGGTGAACAGATATTACACCATGCCCGGAACTACTGTGTTTGCAGGGATTAATTATAATTTTTAAGATATATCAGTTAAGAGGAGTGAGGTATTTGTTATGCCCTTTTTTATTGACAGGCATGACATTGTTTCTATTAGGTATGTTTTTTTATTAACTTGAGGTTCAATTTGTAAAGACTAATTTCCTAAAAATTATTTGTACAAATGAACTCACGACGGAATTTTATCAAAACTACAACAGTTGGTTTGGCTGGGCTATCAATAACTTCAACAACACTATCGTCAAGTCTTTATTCTGAAGATGAGAAGCGTCTTGTTCATATTTTTACAAAATGTCTTCAGTTTCTCGATTATGAAGACATGGCTGAAGTTGTAGCCGAAAATGGTTTTTCCGGAGCCGATTTAACTGTCAGGCCGGGAGGTCAGGTAGCACCTGAAAATGTAAAAAACGACTTGCCCAGAGTTGTAAATGCAGATATTATTTTTTGAAGAAGAAACTGAAAGAGTTTAGATTATAGCTGTAAAATAATTTTCAGAGTTTCTATCGGTTTTGAAGATCATTCCTGAAAGACGTACGAACGCAACGAAAGCCAATATATGATTTGGCGGTATCCTGATATTCGTATGTTCGCGTTGATGTACGAATAAAATAAGCCATATCTTTCCAAGAGCCACCGCGTATTACTTTTCTTTTCATAATAGGAGGATCATCGGGTTTTGCATCATATTGCAAGTCGGGGTTAAGGTCACTTGCGATATCATACGCACCTTCGTAAAAGGCAGTACTTGTCCATTCGGCAACATTTCCGGCCATGTCATAAAGTCCAAAAGGATTTGGGTCGAATTCTCCTGCTTTCATTGTGGTTGTGGTTGTGGGGCTATCGGCTACATAGTTTCCTCTTAATGGTTTAAAATTGGCTACGAAACATCCTTTCTGGTTCCGGGTATAATAACTTCCCCACGGATACATTGTGTTAAGTAAACCACCTCTGGCTGCCATTTCCCATTCACTTTCAGTTGGTAATCTGTAGTCGTGAGCCGGAGTTTCTCTAAAACGGGAATTGTATTCGGTTTTAAGATTTGTTCTCCAATTACAGAATGCTTTAGCCTGTTTCCATGTAACGCCAACCACCGGGTAATCATCAAAAGCAACGTGGGAGAAATATTTCATTGTAAATGGGTCGTTGTATGTGTATGCAAAATCCCGAACCCAACACAAGGTATCCGGATAAATAGGTAAAACTTCATGCATTAAAAAACTGCTTCTGTTGGTAATTGGTGTAATCTCACCATTCGACTTCATAACAGAGCCGTTATATCTTTGATTTTTAAAATCGTAGCTGTTTTGTCGTTTCGCTGCTTGTTTGTAATCTACCCAGTAGTATTCATAAATAAGCTTTCTCGAATCAATTTCTTTTTTATAGGCAAATCGTTCTTCTTCAGGAATATAAAGATCTTCAAGAGCCATCTGGTAATCCGGATCTTTCCAATCTATTTCTTCTGTCCAGTTTAACCGTGGGTTTTTAATAGGTACACCATTTATGTCTTCTGAAATTAAAAAATCAGGGTTACTGTCTCCCAGTAATCTTCTTGCAATTGAATCGCGAACCCAATAGGTAAACTGGCGATATTCGTTATTTGTTATTTCTGTATCATCCATCCAAAAGGCATCCTGGGAAACTACTCTGCTCGGTGTTCCAATGGGTGTTATTTCATCATCAGAAGGCCCCATTCTAAACTTATCGCGCTGAATATACGCCATTCCATAAGGGGTGGGTTCAAACCACTCCCCGGTTGATTTTTCTTCTCCCGGAAGATATAAACTGTTTTTTTGACAGGAATGTAAAAGCAATCCTAAAATGGGAAGTATATATATAATTGCTTTTTTCATTCGAGTTTGTCCTTCTGCTTTTATTAATTAACGCGAAGTGTTTTTTTTAATTATCCGTTTTGTTGAATAAAAAAGCCTTATGGAACATAAGGCTTTTGATATGTTTGATATTCATTTTTAATATTCCCAAAGATCTTGTTCGAAATCAAAAATTTCTTTTTCAATCTTTTTGGATTCCAGCATTGCATCTTTGCCGGTTAAATAAGCACTAATTTGCCGGTTGTTATAAACGTTGGATTCCCTTGTTATGTAGCTGTTGAAATATCTTTTTACGAATAAGTCATCAAAAGACATTTGGCTCGCATCGTTACTCGGATTTACAACCAGATTGGTTGATAATAAATCCCTGACTTCGGGATAGTATACCCAAAATATTTTTTCACGCTGTATTTCTCCCGAAGGATCGTTTTCACGAGCAAACAGACGAATAGGGCAAAGACCAATTATCCGAACGTTCAATGTAGAGCTTTGCTTATCAAAATACCATTCTTCCTTAATTAAGTATTGTTTTATTTCATTTGGGCGTATATCTCCGTCAATGGTAACTGTTTCCATTTCTCCCGTATCGAAATTTCTTCGCTCTACGGTTGATGCTTCAGCGCCAAATGATTTTTGAACCTGCTCGTAGGTCATCGGTACTTTAAAATCGTCGTCTTGTCGTGCATCATACGGTGTGATTTGCCCATTCTTAATACCTTCAAGAAGAAGTGTGATAAGATTCACTTTCCCGTCCATCTCCTGGGTGGGATAATATAATGGCAAATTCATTTTTTCACGTAAGTCGATAATTCGCCACACTTTTTTCGACCAGAATACGTCTGCTTCCCTTACGTTAGGCAATGGCATTGGCTTTTTCTGATAAACATCGGTACGTTTGTATGCACCGTTTACAATTTGGGCGTTAGATTGTTTGCCCGCAATTGCAAGCGTAAACACTATTAAACTTAAATAAACAACTAACTTTTTCATAGCTAAATAATTTTAAAAGCAATTGGTTCTAAATCTCTGGACTCACCATTTTCTCCAACTGCTTTAATATTTGTAATATGAACCCAACTTTGAGGATTCAACCTTTTGAGCTCGTTTATTTGATCTTGAGTAAATCGGTTTGATTCCGATTGATATCGGTTTGTATAACCACCCTGTCCGATTGTTTCAAGGGTAAATTGTGTGACGGTGTATTTAAAATCGAAATCAAAATCTTCCAACACAGCCAAAATACCTTGTTGTATTACCAGTTCCTCTTTACGGATATCTCCACTGGAACGGCCGGCAACTTGGGCTATCGGGGCTGGTACCGGTTTAACACGCCAATCGGAAGTGCCGATTAACCTTCTTTCCCCACCAATATTTGCATATACCGAGACCTTGGTGCGTTTTCCCTGTTCATCTAAATCAGTTGGTTGAATAACATAAGAATCGCCTTTTGGGGTTACTTTTCCGTTGGTCATGGTTACTTCCAGGTTTTCCTTTGGAATACCACCCCCTCCTACATCAAATGGATTTGCCAACCCTCGGTAGAATACGTTCATTTTTGTAGCCGACATGGTAACACTTGGGTGGGTTACCTGATAATCTTGCTCAAAACGGTAACTCTGAATAATACCTGCCGGAGTTTTATATTTTATTAATCCTCCCCAGCTAAAGTCTCCAACTTCGCTTGTTTTTACTCTGTATGTCGCTTTTCCATCAACCACCGGAACCTGGCGTCCATTGATAATAATTTCGGGCTGTTGTGTTGTATCTTCTGCGGCTAAAAATACCTCAGCCACATATTCATCACCTTGCAGAATTACATTTGAGTTTGGAATAACCTGTGCTGCCAGTTTGTTAAATTTAAACGAACCGGCATCAATTTGTGCATAAAGATATTTGATGAGGTTAGCCTCAGAGTTTTTTACATCAATCTGGATTTTTGAAAGTAAAGTTAGAATAGCAACAATTGGCTTGTCTTCAAAATGTTGCGTTTCCCATGATTCTTTTTCTCCCCCTTCCTTTAAATCTACCGGAGGATCCTGTGTTTCCAGTTCCTGATTTATGGTTTCTCTGAGCTCTACATCATCTTCAGAAATCATTCCAATTAAAGTTTCCCTGTAATCAGAGATCTCACTTTTTAATTCTTCGGCTCTTTTTTGAGTAATCATTATTTCAGACGGAACATTTAAATCCTGTTCATTTTTTAATTCCAATGTATCTCCATTCTCTGTAAAGAGATAAAAACCATCTGCAGAGTATGGGTTCTCATCATTTACCGGTTGACTACCTGATGCTCGTACCAGTTCTTCTTTTAGTTGAGAAATATACGAGAATAACGCTTTGGTTTCATCCCGTACATCATCAGCTTTATTTTTCCATTCTTCAACTTTTGCGGGATTCTCAATAAATGCTTGCTCAAATGATGTATAAACCTGGGCATTTTGCAAATCTACCGCTTTCATGGTTTGCATCAGGCTAGAATCTACAACCTTAAATGCTTCCAGAACTTCGGCAGCTACATTTAATGCCAACATTGCCGTGAGGACAATGTACATCATGTTTATCATTTTTTGTCTCGGGGTTTCCGGACAATTTTTTGCACCCATAACCGAATCTCCGAATTATTTTTTATAGCTCATTGCACCCAGCATGTTACCGTAAATTGTATTTAAGGCTTCCAAATTTTTATTCAGCTGCTCGGCATTGTTCTTATACTTTTTCAACTCATCAACTGACGAAGCAAGAATTTCATTCATTTGAGTTAAATCACTGTTGAACTTTTGAGTTGAGCTCATTTGAGATTTCGTATCTTGTAACTGTGCTTCAAAACTTCTGTTTAGTTCAGCAATATTTTGATTCAATTTTTCAAGGTTTCCAGAATATTGTCTTGAACCTTCTCCTATTGTATTTAATCCGTCGGAGATTGAACTGGAAGCCGTTTCAAATGAACTAGCCAGTTTTTTCCCTGCTTCTGCTATTTGGGAAGAAAACTGTTCTCCTGTTTGCTGCATCTTTGAAACAGCATTTTGCCCTGACTCCGACAATTGTTTTGCTGTATTTAGGTATGATTCAGTAAGGTTGCCAACCGATTTATTAATACTTTCGTTTGCTTTACTATTAATTTCAGCAAAAATACTCATCGACTCTGACGCAGAGCCAATGTTTTTGACGTACATATCGGTGGCTAATGTCGCAGAAGAAATATCGCTGATGCCTTTCGCTGTATTGCTCAGCTCGTTTAAACCTTTTCCAACTTTATCAAGTAACTCAGGAGTTAATTCCGAACTGGAAAATAATTCATTAAAGCCGTTTTTATTTCTGGGTCTGAGCTCTTCCATATCCATCATTTCATAATCTTCCCTTAATTCCGGATAAACTTTGCTCCATTCCGGCATTTCGAGTGGTGGCTCAAAAGCAGATAAGAAAAATATAAAGGCTTCTGTAATTAACCCAATGGTAAGGAAAAGTCCGGAGTATTGCCAGTGCTGAAGTTTGAAAAGTGCTCCAATCATCACTACCGATGCCCCCCATCCATAAATATATCCCATGAATGTTTTCCACCGTTTAGTTCTAAAAATTTCTCCCAGGTTCATAATATCTTAAATGATATATTAAATTTAATTGAATTCGTCTCCAAAAGTTGACCGGACACAACGGAATCCTATAAACGATTTGGTTGAGTCCTGATATTCGAAGTCTCTTGTTGAAACCTGAATATAATGTGCGATGTCTTTCCAGGAACCTCCCCGTATTACTTTTCTTTTCATAACCGGAGGATCGTCTGGTTTAGCATTATATGTGAATGATGCGTTAATATCGCTGAAATATTGATATCCGGCCTCATCATATGCTGTTTCAGTCCATTCAGCAACGTTTCCCGACATATCATAAAGTCCGTATTCATTTGGTTCGTAACTTCCAACTTTCATGGTACTTATACCTCCATCTTCTACGTAATTACCACGAAGTGGTTTAAAGTTGGCTAAAAATACGCCTTCTTCATCCCTTGCATAATATCCGCCCCACGGGTACATTGAGTAAGTCCTTCCACCTCGTGCGGCATATTCCCATTCTACTTCGGATGGTAATCTGTACGCCTGAAGTTCAGGTTCCCCTCTGGATGCCAGGTAATCGCTTTGATATTTCGTTCTCCAGTTACAAAAAGCACGTGCCTGTTCCCAGGTTACGCCAACAACAGGGTAATCAGCAAACCCGGGGTGCCAGAAATATCTTGTTGCCCATGGTTCGTTGAATGAATAGGTAAAATCTCTTATCCAGCATAATGTGTCAGGATAAATATAAACAGCATCCTTCATTATAAATGAAGAGCGGTTCTCAATTGGTGTTAATTCGCCATCAGCATTATAGACGCTTCCTTCATAGCGTTGTGTTTCAAAATTATAGCTATTTTGTCGTTTGGCTGCTTGTTGGAGATCTATCCACCAGAACTCGTAAAGCAATTTTCTGGGATCGATTTCTTTTTTTCCAAAGAATCTTTCATTTTCAGGAATATACATATCTTCCATTGCCATCTGCATGTCGGGATCATTCCAGTCAATTCTTTCTCTCCAGTTAATTTGTGGTGGATCAATTGGAGTACCGTTACGGTCTTCAGTAATCAAAAATTCAGGATACTGGTCACCCAACATCCTGCGCGCAATTGAATCTTTTACCCAGCCAACAAACTGTCTGTATTCAGAATTTGTAATTTCAGTGTCGTCCATCCAGAATGCATCCTGAGACATAGTTTTGGTTGGTATCATTGATCTACTGGGATCCTGATCGCTTGGGCCGATGTTGAAACTTCCCCTTCTGACGTATACCATTCCGTAGGGTTGCGATTCATTCCATTTGCCTCTGTTTTGTACTCCAACCAATTCACCACTTCCTCCCTGGTTACAACTGGTAAAAACAGAAATACTTAAAACTAAAATTCCGAAATAAATAAGTTTTTTCATAGCACAACAAAAATATGGCTTTTCCTATAAAAATCTTACACTTTTATACTTTTGGCTCCGGTTCCTCTCCAAATCAATAGAATATGTCACAAAAATCTCATGCGACCCGAGAGCATAATATCCTATTGAGGATGTAACAAGATCAAACGAATATCCTACTTTCAATCCGTTTAACATTTCTAATCCTAATAACAACGATACTGCGTCATTTACCCGATACGAAATTCCACCCCAAAATTTATTGTCATAAACAATCCTGCCTGTTACATCCAATTGCCAACCAGCAAGGTCGGTTTTTATTAAGGCAGTGGGCTGCAATTCAAATAACGGATCGGCTAATTTAATATTGTATCCTCCCATTAAATAATAATGTCTTACGAGATAGTAATTTTCAATATCCGCAAATTTAATGGATGCCTGATTTAAATGGGTCGCGGAGACTCCAACAAAATAATTATTTGAAGAGAGATATAAACCCAGGCCCACGTCGGCAGCCATTTGGCTAACTTCTCCCTGGGGAACTCCCGGATCTGATGACGGGTCAGTAAAAATGCCTGAGCCATCATCATCAACACCCTTCCAGTTATCCTTAAAACCAATTGTCATTAGTCCCATGGATACTCCAATTCCCAAATCTCCAAAATCTGTTGACGTTCTGTAAGCATAATTAAAGTTAACGGTTGTATTATTAGCATTACCTAATTGGTCACTTATGATGTTTAAACCTAATCCTCCTTCAGACCCAAATGCTTTTACTGCAGCATCCATACTAAAAATTAACGTTTTTGGAGCTCCTATAAACCCTTCCCACTGATAACGGTTTAAAAACAAACCGCTTATAGCTTTTTCAGCTCCCGCATAACCTGGGTTTACCCCCAATTTATAATACATGTAATTGGTATACTGCGGATCTTGCTGGCCATAAGATGCTAAATTTAATATAAATACTAAAAATAGGAAAGAGATTATTTTTTTCGTCCATTTTAAGTGCATCTTATCTACCTTTTTCAAACCGGTTTAAAGAAATAAAAAAATGTTATCTGTAACAAACTTTTATCGTTTGGTATGCAAAGAACGTTAACAAATTCGTATTATTTTGATAATTCATCTATTTTTTGAATATACTTTAACCAAATACCGGGCACCTCATTTTCTGATGCTTCTTCGTATTCCTTTTGAGTGCAAGCTATCAGAAACCTTTCACCTTCTAATGAACGAATCTCAAACCACCATAAGCCTGTTTCTGCACAACGGTAAAATACAAGAGGTTCATCAATTTCTTTTACTTCTACTTTATACATTAATAAATCTTCCGGTATTACTTTATTTTTTTGCATGCGATTATTAAAACCTTCCAGAAAATACCAGATTATTTCAGCTGAAAGTTTAAAAGATGTTTCACTATTGTCTTTTTCACAATCGGTTTCAAAAATACCAAAAACTTTTAATTTATAGCTTAACCCTGCAAACTTGGCTATCTGGCAAGCTTCTTCACTATATAAGCCGTTCGGGTTTTTATGTAAATTATTACGGATTTCTGAGTATTTTACAACACCAGTGTCGAATGAAAGTACATCAGTATTTCTAAAAACAGGTTCGGCTTTTAGTAGATTTTCATGCAGAGCCCCTAGTCTTACATGTGTCCCTATTCCTTTTGTTTTATGAAAAAGTTCGTCCGGAACCAGATGTGTTTGATAGCCTACAAGGTTGAACTGGAATATTCTCGGATTTTTTTGGAATACACGGGTCAGGAAATTAGTGGATGAAAAGGCTTCCCTTCCTTTTTTTATATCCAAAACCGAATCAACGCATGTGAGAGAGAAGTATGGATGATGAGCAAAAGCTTCGCAAACACCAATTGTTAAATCCTGGCTTCCTCCAATTACAATAGTTACAATATCCAGTTCAGTGAAATATTCTATAATATCGCGTAAAGCCAGAAATACACCTTTCTGACCTTTTGTTTTTTTCAACTGTCCAAAATCAGCTACGTTCATCTTTTTGTCGATGGACGATAAATAATAGAGCTCTTCCCTGATTTTGTTGGTTGAATTATTTTTTAAGCTTTTCCAGGTTCCATTATAAAATGGCACGCTAAAAATGGCTACTTCAATTTTATGAATATTTGCCGTGGTGAGTTTGGTCGTTGATTTCTCGATAGATTGGCCAAATGAGTATTTCCAGGCATCTTTTATTTTACCTGAATATCTCGAAAAATCTATGGGTTCAAAATATTGTCGTATGTCCATAAGTTTGGCTGTAAAAAACAAATGAACGAGTCACTTCCTTTTTTATTTTTTCCCGGAACGTTTTGTTCTTGGTTCCGGTGCATTATTAATGAGGTTCATACAATCTTCCAATGTTAATTCCTCTGCATTTGTCTTTTTCGGAATTTTGTAATTTTTCTTTTTATATGAAATATATGGCCCCCACCTTCCATTCAGAACTCTTAATTCAGGCTCTTCATCAAAGGTTTTAATAATTGCCTTTTTGTCTTTTTCTCGTTTATTTTCAATAAGTTCAATCGCCCTTTCAAGTTTTACCGAAAAAGGATCGTCTTCTTTTCCAAGAGAAACAAATTTATTGTCGTGTCTTACATATGGGCCGAACCGTCCAATGGCAACAGTTACTTTTTTATTTTCATATTCACCCAATTCTCTGGGCAGTTTAAACAGGTCGAGAGTTTCTTCGAGCGTTATTGTTTCGAGGTGCTGACCTGCACGCAAACTGGCAAACTGAGGTTTTTCCCCTTCTCCGTCGGTAGTTGCTTCACCCAGTTGTGCAACCGGGCCAAAACGTCCGATTTTTACTGATACTTCTTTGCCGGTTTTGGGATCAATACCTAAAATGCGTTCCCCTTTTGAACGTTCAGAATTTTTTAAGGCATCTTCCACATTTCCATGAAACGGTTGATAAAATTTATCAATCATTTCATTCCAGATTTTTTTTCCTTCAGCAATATCATCAAATTCTTTTTCCACTTTAGCTGTGAAATTATAATCCATAATCTGCCCGAAATTATCAATCAGGAAATCGTTTACAACCATTCCTATGTCTGTTGGGAAAAGTTTTGACTTTTCTGCTCCGGTAATTTCTGTTTTTGCTTTTTCAGCTATTTTGCCATTTTTAAGTGTCAGCACTTCATATTCACGCTCAACGCCCGGTCGATCTTCTTTTACAACATAATTCCGGTTCTGAATAGTTGTAATTGTTGGGGCATAAGTTGACGGACGTCCTATGCCAAGTTCCTCTAGTCGTTTTACCAAAGAGGCTTCGGTAAATCTTGGAGGACGTTGTGTAAAACGCTGTGTAGCAACTGCCGACGAAAGTTCAAGCGGATCTTTTACCTTAACGGGAGGAATAATTTCATCTCCGTTTCCATTATTTCCGTTTTCATCATCAGTCGATTCGATATAAACTTTCAGGAACCCATCAAAAACAAGTACTTCACCAGTGGCAATAAATTTCTCATCTGCATTAGAAATTGAAATGGTAACAGTTGTTCTTTCCAGTTCAGCATCGGCCATTTGTGAAGCGATTGTTCGTTTCCAGATCAAATCATACAACCTTTTTTCCTGGTTTGTTCCGTCAACCGTTTCATTGTCCATATATGTTGGGCGGATGGCCTCGTGTGCTTCCTGGGCTCCTTTCGTACTGGTTTTATATTTTCTTATTTTTACATACTTGTCGCCGTGTAATTCCTGTATTTTTTGTTTCGAAGTATTAATTGCCAAATTCGACAGATTTACCGAGTCGGTACGCATGTATGTAATTTTTCCGCTTTCGTATAATCGTTGTGCTACTGCCATGGTTTGTGAAACCGAGAATCCGAGTTTCCTACTGGCCTCCTGTTGCAGGGTGGATGTTGTAAATGGTTTTGCAGGCGATCTTTTCCCTGGTTTTTTAACTACATCTG
Organism: uncultured Draconibacterium sp.; assembly: GCA_963677235.2. Classification (GTDB taxonomy): domain Bacteria; phylum Bacteroidota; class Bacteroidia; order Bacteroidales; family Prolixibacteraceae; genus Draconibacterium. Next base: position 1,701,796 of record CAXXPP010000003.1, read on the forward strand.
CAACGCTAAACCCGGCACTCTTACATTTTTCCAGAAAAGCCAGTGCTTTTTCCCGGCTATCGAATCTGGTGGAGAGCTCCGCCTTTAGTTCCGATAGTTTTCCATCCTTATCTTTTATCAGGAAATAGCCATTTACACGGAACGAAGATTCGCTTTTGAAATTGATGATTTCCCTTTCCCTTTCAACAATTAAACGCACTGCAACCGACTGTACCCTTCCTGCAGAAAGAGAAGGTTTTACCTTTTTCCATAATACAGGAGAAACTTCAAAACCTACAATCCTGTCGAGCACACGCCGTGCCTGTTGTGCATTTACCAGGTTTTCGTCAATGGAACGCGGATTATTAATTGCATTGATAATAGCATCTTTTGTAATTTCATGAAAAACAATACGTTTTGTGGCTTCCGGTTTTAGTTTTAGAACTTCCTTTAAATGCCAGGCAATTGCTTCCCCTTCACGGTCCTCATCAGATGCCAGCCATATCATCTGGGCGTCTTTGGCCAGCTTTTTAAGTTCTGTAACAATTTTCTTTTTATCCGGAGTAACAACGTATTTGGGTGCATATTTTTTTTCAATGTCTATCCCAAAATCTTTTTTCTCTAAGTCTCTCACATGACCCATACTAGAGGTAACAAAATAACCCTCTCCCAGGAACTTTTCAATGGTTTTTGCTTTCGCCGGAGACTCTACAATTACAAGGTTTTTGTGCATATGCTTAACTCTTCCTTTCAAAAAATTTTTGCAAATTAAAGAAAATCAAACGCTAAGTTCAAAATTTAACAGCTTAATTTTTTGAATTCTATTTTATTGATAATGATGATTTTATTTTTCGGAAACCAAAATAATGATGATAATCTGACCGTTTAAACAATTGTTGCGTAGGCAGAATCATATATATTTGCTGTCGTATTTAATTCCGGAAATTTATGTCAGAAAAGAAAAAAAAGTATACAAAATATATAATTGCATTTTGGTCGGTTATAGGTTTGGGAATACTGAGTGTGTTTCTCTTGTTTTTTATGATTGCCAAAGGAAATCTTGGATTAATGCCTAGTTTTGAGGAACTTGAAAATCCGCAAAATAACCTGGCAACTGAAATTTACTCCGTCGACGGAAAAGTTCTTGACAAATATTTTATCCGTGAAAACCGGACGTATGTAAATTATGAGAATTTACCTCAGGATTTGATTGATGCTTTGATTGCAACAGAAGATGTACGTTTTTACAGTCATTCGGGAGTGGATTTGCGAGGCCTGATTCGTGTTGCAAAAGGAATAATTACACACAATACAAGCTCTGGCGGTGGAAGTACCTTAAGTCAGCAGTTGGCAAAAATGCTTTTTCCGCGCGATGACATGGAAAGCAGTTTGCAACTCGCTCTCCGCAAGTTTAAAGAATGGGTAATTGCTGTAAAACTGGAGCGCAGTTATACTAAAGAGGAAATTATTTTGATGTATTTAAATAAGTACGATTATTTAAATAATGCGGTAGGGATAAAAACAGCAGCGCAGGTATATTTTAGTGTGCCGCCGGATTCGTTGCAGTTGCACCAGGCTGCAATGTTGGTGGGCATGGCCAAAAACTCGTCGTTGTATAATCCTGTTCGGCGGCCTGAATTGGTTTTACAGCGGCGAAACGTTGTACTAAACCAAATGTATAAATACGGTTATATTACAAAAGAAGTAAGAGATTCAGTAAAACAGCTTCCATTGGATCTGGACTATCACAGAGTTGATTACAAGAGTGGAGCAGCACCTTATTTTCGGGAATATCTGCGTTTGACAATGACTGCCAAAAAGCCGGAACGTGAAAATTATGCATCGTGGCAAGGGCAGAAATATATAGAAGATTCGGAGGAGTGGAAAAATAATCCGCTTTTTGGATGGTGTAATAAAAATGTAAAACCTAATGGAGAGCATTACGATTTGTATAATGATGGATTAAAAATCTATGCTACTATTGATTCACGTATGCAGAAATATGCTGTTGAGGCAATTGAACAGCATCTCAGATACGATCTTCAACCATTGTTTGACGGAAGTTTGGAAGGTTTGAACAATCCTCCGTTTGGTGATAATATGACCAGTGAAGAAGTAGAAGACTTGCTTGACAGGAGTATTCGCCAAAGTGAACGGTACCGGGTACTTCGTTCAGGAGGAAAGAATTTTAAGGAAATAAAAGAAATTTTCAAGAAGCCTGTTGAAATGACAATTTTTTCATGGGCAGGTGAAAAAGACACCGTAATGACGCCTATTGACTCAATAAAATATTACCTCCGTTATTTCCGCTCGTCGTTTATGGCCATGGATACAGAGACTGGGCAGGTGCGGGCTTATGTTGGCGGGCCAAACTATAAATATTTTATGTACGATATGGTGAAAGACGGAAAACGTCAGGTGGGGTCAACAGTGAAGCCATTTTTATATACACTGGCCATGCAAAACGGATTAACCCCATGTACAAAAGTTCCCTATGTGAGCCAACAGTTTCAAATGCCCGATGGAACCATTTATGAACCTAAAGATTCGGATGTTGATGAAGAAAAGGATGGCAAACTTGTAACTTTGAAGTGGGGATTAGCAAACTCTAAAAACCGTATTTCTGCGTGGGTTCTAAAGCAGTTTAGTCCGCAAGCAGTTGTCGAAGTTATGAAACGACTCGGGGTTTACAGTCCGGTTGATCCGGTGCCTTCGATGTTTCTTGGAACTTCCGATATTACATTGTATGAAATGGTTGGGGCTTTTACTACTTATGCAAACCTTGGGGTTTTTATAAAACCCTATTTTGTAACCCGAATTGAAGATAAGCATGGCAATGTTATTGCCACATTTCAACCTGAGAAACATGAAGCTATTGATGAGCAAACTGCCTACCTAATGCTGAATTTGATGCAAAGCGTTATTGATGAAGGTACAGGTAAGCGATTGAGATTCTCAAATCTTAGTCGCGAACGGGTGACACAGGAGTATGGTAGTTTTACTATGCCGATTGCAGGAAAAACAGGGACAACACAAAACCATTCTGATGGTTGGTTTATTGGTGTAACGCCGGAGTTATCAGCAGGAGTGTGGACAGGTGCTGATTTACGGAGTGTTCATTTCCGTTCCATTTCCTACGGGCAGGGCGCGAATATGGCTCTTCCAATTTGGGGATATTTTTATAAAAAGGTTTTAGCAGACCCTTCGCTGGGGATTACCGAAGAACAAATTTTCAAAAAACCACTCAACTTTAATATTGATCTGGATTGCGGTGATGAAGACAGTAAAACTACTCCTTCTGATTTTAATGACTTCTTTTAAACTTGCAAAGCGGATTATGTTGCTTGTATTCTTACAGATACAAATTGTAACAGACAGGTACGCCTGATTAATTGCTTCTTGTTTTGTTTGTCTTTATCAGGTGAGGACTGATAAAAATTCAGCCGTTGTTACGGTGTTTTCCAGAATTTAAATTCAGGTTAGAAAGACACAGCAATGTATTTTTACTCTCCAAATAAATGATATTGGAGATGAAAAACGAAATCGTAGTTAATTATTATTGTAAGATCAAAACTCTCTTATCTTGCGAAGATTTTGAATATGTTGAAGAGGAACTGGATTACGCATCCAGAGAGAGTATGGAAGCCTTTTGGCATATTATTGTGGCCGGGTATTCTGTGGATTTTGCTTTATCTAACTACCGCCAGTTATATGAATACATTAGAGATAAATCGATTTCATATTCTGAAGCACTTGTAACCTATGCGTTTTATCCGGAAATAGATGCAGGAATGTATGTTACAAAAACACAATGGTACGAGCTAAACTAATTTTCTCCGGTTTTGCGTTTAAAGAGTAAAGGCAAGTTTTTCAAAAATTATTATGCCTTATTTTTTCAAACTGTAATTCATTAAATGATTTACCTTCTCTTCTCTTATCGGGATAACCGAGAGATACAATACTCAGGACTCTGAAATTTTCAGGAATGTTTAATAATTTTTGAATGTATTTTTCAGAGGAAATTTCTTCGGAATGCATCCGGTTATGAATTTGAATCCAACAGCTACCCAATCCAATAGAATGAGCAGTAAGTTGCAGTAAGATTGAGGCAATGGAGCAGTCCTCAACCCACATGTCATTTTTAGTTTTGTCGGCACAAATAACTACAGCAAGTTTTGCCGTTGCCAGAGGTGTGGCGCCGTGAGGCTTGCATTCCTTTAATTTCTGTATCTTTTCTGGTTCATTGACAAAAATAAATTCCCACGGATTAATATTTTTTGATGAGGGTGAACGTAACAGAGCTTCCTGCAAAACTTCAATTTTTTCCGGTTCGATATTTTGATCCGTATATTTTCTGATACTTCTTCGTGTTCTTAGCAGTTCAATCATTTTAATATTTTTTCAAAACAGTTACTGTGTGTGTTTTCTTTATAAATTCCATAGTTTTGAATAGAATTGTATCCCGCCTTTTGGTACAGCCTGATTGCTTCCGGTTGCCTGTCCCCTGTTTCCAGCCATATTTTTTTGTATCCCATTTTTATAGCCGTGTTTTCCAATTCACTTAATAATTTTCCAGCAATTCCTTTTCCCCGGAAGCCGGGTCTTACAAACATTCTTTTTATTTCGGCAATTTCAGTTTTATATAAGGGGCGAAGGGCTCCGCAACCTGCAGGCTGGCCATTAAAACGGGCAACCACAAATACCGCATTTCCACCGGTAACATCTTCCGGATGAAAGGTGCCTGAACCATCATCTGAGAAGTCGTACCTGGCTGCGATTTCAGCAGAAAGCTCAGCAATGAGCTCGGTAGCGATTTCTGAAAATGGGTCGGTTTTTTCAACGGTTATCATTTCTATGGTTTTAGCAACAAAAGAATAAAAAAATTATACTCCAAAGAAATTATTGCAGAAATTGGTGAGCTGTTTTTAAATAAAAATAAATTCAGAAATTTCAGGCGACCGGCTTTTCTTTTTTACTTGTGATTTCCAGACTAATTTACCGTTTTGTGAGGTGGAGATATAGAAGGAGCTTTATCTTTAAGAGATTAATAATGTAATGCTTATCAAGTCTGCTTTTCCGTTTTTTAGAAATTCGAAGGTCATCCGATCTGTATAACTTTCTTCACCCCGAATACCTTTTACAAGTTAAAATAATGCTTCTTCATGTCTTCAATCAGCCCGATATTTTCAGGGTTCCACTTCAGAATTTCTTTTGTTTTTACAGCTTTTGCAAGACTGTCGAAACCAATAAAGCCAAACATCCATTCAAAATGCTTTAAAGCCGCATCTTCTGACAGTGATCGCACGGGAAGATTGAGTTCATTGCCGATTATTTCTGCAATCATTTTTATTTCAATTCCTTCGTCTCCAATGGCATTATAGAGCGCTCCTTTTTCTGCTTTTTCAAGAGCCAGACAAAAAATTTTGGCAGCATCAAGACGATGTACTGCAGGCCAGCGGTTTTTGCCTTCGCCAAGGTAAGCTGATACTCCATGTTTCCGTGCCTGATGAATAATAAACGGGATAAAACCACCATCGTTTTTGTCGTGAACAGATGGAGGCAACCGAATTACCGAAACATTTATGTTTCCTTCAGCTAATGCCAACCCCGTTATTTCGGAAGCACGCGGACTGTTTTGGGATACACTCTTTTCGGTAATTACCCCATCTATTTTTGGTAGTCCTAAAATTCCGGCAGTAACAATTAATGGTTTAGTAGTTCCTTTTAGTGCTTCTCCCATGGCAGTTATTGCCTTTTTATCAATTTCAGTAGCTTTTGCAAACTGTATAAAATCGTGGAAAAAGGCTGTGTGGATTACGCCATCCGCTTCATTTGCTCCTTTTTTTAATACGTTTAAATCTTCAAGTTCTCCCATTAAAACTTCGGCACCGGCTGCTTTTATTTTGCTGGCAGATTTTTCCGAACGTGCCAGGCCAATTACCTGGTGCCCGGCTTTTATTAATTCAATAACTACTGCGGAACCTATGAATCCGGAGGCTCCTGTTACAAATACTTTCATAATCTTAATTTCTATAAAAGCAAAGGTCGGGTTCTATTGACTTTTTAATGTATCCAAATCAATCCATAATGTAGTCAAATCTGCTAAGTATAACACTTTTTTGGTCTTGCAGTTTTGTTAATAACCTTCCAATTTTTAATTCTCGCGTATTACCTTTTGCGTTAGATTATGTCTGGCTTATACAGCTTTTTGTATCTTCCTCCTTATGATTATTCTTTGAGAAACGCCGTAATTGGTTCTGCTTCTTTCCAAATTTCGTGAAAAAGAATTATGATTTAGAGGTCCAGATGCGACATTTTTGCTGGTTGAATACGAAAAGAGTTAATTCCCCTGCGGTTTTAGCATGTGATAATATAGGTTCGGTTTATTGGCCCGTTAAAATTATCATATTTAAATTCATAATATAATTTTTATATATACGGTATCCCTCTCAATGTTTAATTACAGCGTCTTTATTCTGAATTATATTTTATGTTCGAAAGTTGCCGAGCAAATGATTGAATCCGAATGAATACATTTAGCTACCTGCCGGAGCTAATTTTTAAAGGGAGCAGTACCAGTCTGAATAAATATATGTTCTGTATTTTGCCAATACCCATTTGTTATAAATTTTACAGTATTTCTTTAGCTATTCGGTTTGGTCATAAACATCTAAAGCTGTAGGAAGACAACTTGCAACTCCTTTTAAGCCACATACGGACAACGTGATCAAGATTGTATCCCTAATTTCTTCTCTTGTAGCTCCGAGTTTTTTTGCCATTTGAACATGAAAGTAAATGGCTGTTGTATCTCCCATTGCTGATTTTATGCCAATATAAATTAATTGTTTTGTTTTGGCATCTAGCCCTTGGGTATTTTTTAGTGCTTCAATTAAGCCATCAAAGGCCTTCGCTACTTCAGGAGCTTCTTTTTGAAAAATTTCAAGTGGGTTCATTTTCCTGTTTTTTGTATTATAGTTGTTTTAAAATCGTACTCACTGATTTCGTATTTCTTCAGTGCAAATTGATTATTATCAAGATATTTCTCGATAAAGGGCAAGTCGGGTGCATAGTGGAAACATCCGCCTGTTTTTAAAGAATATAGAATATTCATATATGTTTTGGCATACCTAATATAATTCCCATCTTCTCTTAGGTTATGATGATTAAAATGATTTGAGAACCCTATATTACTGATTATAGTTCCCCATTTTTTTATTCCATAATCAAATTCTAACCAGTCTGTTGTTATTAGGTTAGATGTATTAAATCTGGATCTGTCAATTCCATAAGCTTCAATGCCTTGATCTCTAAAGTAGTTAACTAAATATCCTTTGCTGCCGCAACCAATATCCAGAACCGGTTGAAGTAAATATTTTATGTCAATTTTTAGAATAGCAGTTTGTAACTCAGGGCTATATTCAGAACAAACAACCGGGATGATTTTTTTGTCGGCATTTAAATAAAGTTCTTCTGCAAAAGGATTACTTTTTTTGAGCCAGTTTTTTAATTTTTTATAATGATTTTTTGAAATATTTTCAATCGAATCTGTTTTTGTAAGGATACTTTCAAATAGATCGGAATAAATACTTCTTAAATTATCTCTTGCTTTTGAATCGAATGCATAATATTGATTTATTCTGCAAAATTCTTCAATTACTTTATCGGTGGTATACTCAACTAAAAATTGTTTAGTATCAGAATTTAATCTGTTAATATTTAATGCTTCTTTTACAGTATCATTGGCAAATTGAAAAATGTTAATATTATCAGAAAAAATGTTTTTGCCTTGATTGAATTTTATTTGTTTATCAATATTTCTTATAAATCTATCCGATAGTACTCTCATTGTATATTTGTACAATTTTTATTTGTGTCAGCAAACCAATTTATTCGTCGTATTTTTCCCTGTCGCCAATCTTTATTTTTACGTTTTAAAAGTAAACATAATTTCGAAAAGAAATTTTATTAAAGTCTTCATGGATGAGTAAAAAAAAGACATCCCGGGGAGGGGATGCCTTTGGAAAACGATGTAGTTAATTTTATTTTAATCCGCTACGTTTCAGTAGTGCGTCAACTTCGGGTTCTTGCCCGCGGAAGCGTTTATACAAAACCATGGGGTGTTCGGTACCGCCTTTCTCCAATATATTTTCGCGAAACGAGGCTGCTACTTCTTTGTTGAATAATCCCTTTTCTTTGAAGAGGCTAAATGCATCAGCATCCAGTACTTCGGCCCATTTATAGCCATAGTAACCTGCAGCGTAACCGCCAGCAAACAAATGACCGAATTGTGTGCTCATGCATGTACCTTCAATTCGCGGGAAGATTTGCGTTTTTGCCCACGATTTTTCTTCAAAGTCTTTTACATTTTCTTTATAAGGCTCTTCCAGCGTATGCCAGGCCATATCAAGATATCCGAAGCTCAATTGACGAATCGATTGATATCCTGCGAGGAAATTCTTGGAGGCCTTAATTTTTTCCACGATTTTTTCAGGGATTTGGTCGTTGGTTTTGTAGTGAACAGCAAAACGGTCGAGAAAATCTTTTTCTACCGCCCAGTTTTCCATAATTTGCGAAGGAAGCTCCACAAAATCGCGGTAAACACTTGTCCCCGATAAGCCTGAATAGGTACATTTTGTGAGCATTCCATGCAGGGCATGTCCAAATTCATGCATAAACGTTTCTACTTCTCTGAAAGTTAACAGTGCTGGTTTGGTTCCGGTAGGACGGGTGAAGTTCATTACAATAACGATGTGAGGCCTTGAATCTGTTTCTCCCTCTTTCCACTGTCCTTTGAAATCGTTCATCCATGCTCCGCTTTGTTTGCCTTTGCGTGGGTGGAAGTCGGCATACAGTACCGAAAGGAACTTTCCATCAGCATCAAATACTTCGTAAGGAATTACTTCTTCGTGATACACCGGGATATTTTCGTTGGGTTTAAATGTGATGCCGTATAATTCCGTTGCCAGTCCGAAAACGCCACTGATAACACGGTTCAGTTCAAAGTATGGTTTTAACATTTCATCATCGAGACTGAATTTTTTCACCTTCACTTTTTCACTAAAATAGCTCCAGTCCCATGGCATTATTTCTTCCTCGAAGCCAATAACTTTTGCATACTCTTCAATTTCCTTTTTTTCTTGTTTTGCCACATCAAACGAAGCTGCAAACAGATCGTCGAGAAGTTTATAAACTCCGGGTGCATTCATTGCCATCCGGCGTTCCAATACATAGTCTGCATAGTTTTTATATCCAAGAAGTTGAGCCATCTCCAGTCGCAGCCGTACAATTTTTTTCACAATTTCCTGGTTATCGAGCTCATCTCCTTTAAACGATTTCGACATGTAGGCCATAAACATCTCTTTTCGAAGTTCGCGATGGTCGGCATATTTCATAAATGGCAGATAACAGGGGGCAGTAATATCAAAAATCCATCCTTTTGTTTCCTTTTCTTTTGCTTTTTCTGCTGCTGTTTCCAGTACACTTTCAGGAAGTCCTGTCAAAAGAGTTTCGTCGGTAACGTGCAATTCATATTTGTTGGTTTCTTTAAGAACGTTCTGATGGAATTTGAGTGATAGTACCGATAATTCAGTACTTATTTCTCGGAATTTTTCTTTTTGCTCTTCAGAAAGATTAGCTCCGCTACGGATAAAATTTTGATATGTGTTTTCAAGCAATGTTTCCTGTTCAATCGTTAAGAATAGTGTTTCTTTTTGCTCGTAAATTGCTTTAATGCGTGAAAAAAGTTCCGGGTTCAGTGTAATATCGTTTTGAAATTTTGTAAGAAGCGGAGAAACTTCTTCGGCAATCCTTTGCAATTCATCATTGGTTTCGGCATGTAAAAGGTTGAAAAATACACCTGATGTACGGTTTAACAAATGACCTGCATTATCAAGCGCAGCAATGGTGTTTTCAAATGCAGGTGCTTCTGTATTTTGTAGAATCGCCTGTACGTCTGCTTCGCCCTGGTTTATGGATTCTTTGAAAGCCGGCATGAAATGCTCGTCTTTTATTTTGCCGAAAGGTGCAGTTTCGTGAGGAGTTTTAAATGCTTCTAATAGTGGATTGTTTTGTATTGTAATGTTGTCGTTATTCATGATAGTTTTTTTTATTTTATGAAACAAAGTTAACAACCATTTCAAACTTTTCCGGTTATTTAATAATTTACCAACATATACCGGAAATGATGAAAACAAAAGTTATTATACTCATTTTTACAGCAACAATTTTGTTCCTTTCGTGTTCAGGACAGAAACAGCAAATTATTGAATCGATAAAAACAGAGATGCAATATTACCCGGAGCTCCAATTAAAAGATATTTACAAAAATTTTTTTCAGGATGCTTACGGACCGGGGCATCTTATTCCGGATACGGCTAGTGCAGGTAAATACCTGGGTTGGGAGTTGAGTCAGCCGGAATGGACTGATACAGTAGAATGGCTGCCTTTAGGTTCAAAAAACGATTATTTTCGGATCAACCTTAGCTGGGTTAAAAATGGTATTTTGCCCCGAGATACTTTGCTTTTGGGTATGGTTGAAAGTGCAAAGCCAGCCCGAAACCCAGATATTGAAACCTGGAAGAAAGAGTGGAACGATGTACTTTCCGTTGTAAAAGAAATGCATCTTAATCTTCCCGATTTTGAAAAGGATAAAAAGACGATTGATGAGGTATTGTCACAAGGAGAAGTGGTGATGCACCACAGCGAAGCTTATATAAAGAAATACAATCCTCATTACCGGATTATTCATAAATCAGTGTTTAAACGCTGGCAAGAGAGTTATTTTAAGTAGTATGGTTTAGTTATTTTGATGGCTTCTTTTTGCGTTTCTTTTTTTCTACTGACCAACCAAATTTTCCGATTTTTTTCCCCAATCCGAAATAATGTCCGTGGCTGTATACCAGTGGTTTGGCTTTTGAGAAACTGAATGCATTTTTTTCATTCAGATATTCGTCATCAACCGAAACGCTTACAACTTCGGCAATAAACATGTGGTGTGACCCTAATTCAACAATTTCTTTGACCCTGCATTCAATATTAACGGGTGATTCCTCTATTACGGGTGCTTTTACTACTTTGGCCGGAGCAGGAGTAAGGTTCATTTCTTTCCATTTGTTGTACTTCCTTCCGGAGCGGCATCCACACCAGTCGGTTGCTTTTGCCAGCTTTTCAGTGGTGAGGTTGATTACAAATTCTCCGGTACGTTTTATAATTTCATATGAATGTCTGCCGGGGCGCACAGAAATGCTGCACATAGGCGGATCGCTGTTAATGGTTCCTGTCCAGGCAATGGTAATAATATTATATTCTTCTTCTGTTTCGCCACAACTTACCATCACCGCAGGCAGCGGATAAATTATAGTTCCTGGTTTCCAGTATGTTTTTGCCATTGGTTTTGTTCTTTTGAGATGAAAAGACAAAAATATAAAATAGGAACGAGGATAAAAACCGGAATGGTGCAATAGAAGAGGCCTCAGTTCATAAAATACATTCGAATAAATAAACGGGATTTATAATGTAAGACAAACTATCTACTATTCATTCGTCATCCAACTAAGCCTGAAGAATACAGCCTCCCGTTAATCTTCAGGATCTCTCCAGTCTCCATTTTCACGAATGAGCTGTTCCAGTTCTTCAACAGCGTCTTCATAAGGTATATGCCGCTTGATAGGTTTTAATCCTTTATAAAGATTTACTTTATTGTTACCTGCGCCTACAAAACCATAATCTGAGTCACCCATTTCGCCCGGACCGTTTACTACGCATCCCATAATTCCAATTTTCAGGTGATCAAGATGTTTAAAATGTGCTTTTACCTTGAGCGTAGTTTCATGCAAATTAAATAATGTTCTTCCACATCCCGGACAGGAGATAAATTCTGTTTTACTGGTTCTCATCCGACTGGCCTGTAAAATACCGAAACTGAGGTCCTTCAATTCTGTGAATGTGATATTTTCGCTATCGTTCGAAATACAAATTCCGTCGCCGTAACCATCAAGAAATAGCCCTCCAAAATCAACCGAGGCTTTTATCTGAAGATCCTCAAGGGTTTCTTCGTTATATCTTCTGTGCAGAATAACCGGAACTTTCCAGATATGGGTTTCCAAACTCATAAAGAATGCTCGCAGTTCTGCCATTGGGTTTTTATTAAAGCTCTCAAGGATAAGAACCGTTTTTCGGGTTTGTTTTAGCTTGGTAATAATTTCAGGATGTTTATCCATAAAACGATCGAATTCCATTTTATTGGTACGGATAAATTTCATCCTTCCCCAACGGGTACTTTCAAAAAGGTATTCTTCGAGTGTAATAATGGGGTATTCCTCTCCGTGTATATCTAAAATTTTGTTTCCTGAAAGGAAATAGTCAGGAATTAGTTTTCCCCGGATTGGAATCATTTCCTGTAAACTTCTGTCCCCTAAATCAGCAACAACAACAGGTAACTCCTCACCTCCCATATTTAACACCGGACGTGTTGAACGTCTTTCGTATTCAAATGGGTTGGGTTGGGCAATTAAGGGCGCAGTTATTGGTTCATGTCCCTGGAAACTTTTAACATGATTAACCAGTTTTAGTGCTACCGGAATTTCTCTTACCGGGCGTTCGGTTAAAGAAACACGAATTGTATCTCCAATTCCATCAGCAAGGAGAGCTCCAATTCCTACGGCCGATTTTATTCTTCCGTCTTCGCCTTCGCCTGCTTCAGTAACTCCGAGGTGTAGCGGATATTTTATGTCTTCCAGCCGCATTTTGTAATTTAGCAACCGCACGGTGTAAACCATTACGCGAGTATTACTCGATTTGATGGAAATTACCACATCATTGAAATCAACTTTCTTGCAAATACGGAGAAATTCCATAACTGATTCCACCATTCCGGAAGGGGTGTCACCGTAACGGCTCATTACCCGGTCGGAAAGAGAACCATGGTTGGTCCCGATTCGAAGCGCCGTATTGTTTTCTTTCAACATCTTCAAAAACGGGATAAACTGATCTTCAATTTTGTGAAGTTCCTGTTTGTATTCTTCGTCGGAATAAATTTTGTTTATAAACTGTGCTCGTTTATCATAAAAATTTCCCGGGTTAATCCTGACTTTCGAGATACTTTTCGCTGCAATTTCTGCCAGTCGCGGATTAAAATGAATATCTGCGATCAAAGGGGTTTTATATCCTCGTGCAACAAGTTCACTTTTTATATTCTTCAGATTTTCTGCGTCGGTTATGCTTTTTACTGTAACACGCACATAATCTGCCCCCGCCTTAATCAGTCGAATGATTTGCTCAACAATTGCATCGGTATCCGATGTGTCTGTATCGGTCATTGTTTGAATTCGGATAGGATTATCTCCACCCACCGGAACCCCTCCAATGTTTACTTCCCATGTCTTTTGTCTTTCGTAGCGGGTTAAATCCTTTATATAATTGAAATTACGATCCTTCATCTATAAAATCTGTTAAGCTGAAATGCAAATTTAAACTAATGCTTTCAAAATAAAAAGAATCAACTATTTTTGTTTGCAATTATAAATGTATGACTGTAAAAACGAGCAACATAACAAAATTATTTGGAAAGCAGAAAGCGCTCGATAATGTCAATATTTCGGTTCAGAAAGGCGAACTTGTTGGTTTTCTGGGCCCCAATGGCGCAGGGAAATCAACATTAATGAAGATTGTGAACGGTTATTTACCCGCTGACGAAGGAGAAGTTTATGTTAATGGGCTGAAAGTTACACCGCAGAATTTGGAAGTCAGGCGGAATATTGGCTATCTACCTGAAAATAACCCACTTTATACTGACCTTTATATTAAAGAATTTCTTGAAATTACCGCCGGATTTTACCAGATTGCAAATAAAAAAAATAGGGTGAAAGAAATGATCGAACTGACCGGTTTGGGAGATGAACAGCATAAGAAAATCAGAGCGCTCTCAAAAGGATATCGGCAGAGAGTGGGGCTTGCGCAGGCATTAATTCATGATCCTTCTGTTTTAATTCTTGATGAGCCAACCACTGGGCTCGATCCCAACCAACTGGAAGAGATACGCGGACTAATTCGCGAAATCAGCAAAGAAAAAACAGTAATACTTTCATCGCACATCATGCAGGAAGTGGAGGCAGTTTGTAATCGTGTTATCATAATTAATAAAGGGAAAATTGTTGCCAATGGCAGTATTGATGAGGTCAAGGGTGGAAGCTTAGTGCAAAGGCAAATGGTTGTTGCAGAGTTTGATAAAAAACCGGATGAAAATAAATTGCGTTCTGTTCATGGGGTAAAAAATATTCAGAAAGAAGATAGATTATGGTTAATTGAATCGGATGGAGAAACAGATATTCGACCTTTGATTTTCGGGTTTGCAGTCGAAAACAAACTTACCTTGCTTACTCTTCAGGAAAAGCAACAGAACCTTGAAAATGTATTTCATCAGTTAACACAAAACAGAAATTAATATTTTAAAAGGCTCCAGATTTTTAGTATCCAATTTTGGGAAACTTTTTATAATAATTCTAAATAACCTTTTTTATTAAGAATAACTGTCGTACTTTTGTTGATGCTACGTGGAAAGATTTGAGATTGATTGCAACCACTGAAAAAAATGCTAAAGCAATCGTGCTTTTTTGCAATTTTTCAATCAAAACATCCCGCAGCCCAAATAGTAAATTGTTTAATAAGCTGGCATGTTCAGCATAAAACTAGGGATTTATGAGTTATTTATTTACAAGTGAGTCGGTTTCGGAAGGACATCCGGATAAAGTTTCCGACCAAATTTCAGATGCATTATTGGATCAGTTTTTATCATTCGATCCTGATTCAAAAGTAGCTGTTGAAACACTGGTAACTACCGGTCAGGTTGTAGTTGCCGGCGAAGTAAAATCAAATACATACGTTGATGTACAGGAAGTTGCCCGTGGTGTAATCAATAAGATTGGCTACACAAAAGGGGAATATCGTTTTGAAGGCGATTCTTGCGGTGTACTGGTAGCTATTCATGAGCAAAGTCCGGATATTAACCGCGGTGTTGACAAGGTGGATAAGAATGATCAGGGGGCAGGCGACCAGGGGATGATGTTTGGTTATGCATGTAAAGATACCGACAATTATATGCCGCTTCCATTGGAATTGTCGCATCTTATTTTGCAGGAACTTGCTGTTGTTCGCAGAGAAGAGAAAGTGATGAC
Organism: uncultured Draconibacterium sp.; assembly: GCA_963677235.2. Taxonomy (GTDB): domain Bacteria; phylum Bacteroidota; class Bacteroidia; order Bacteroidales; family Prolixibacteraceae; genus Draconibacterium. The sequence continues at coordinate 1,716,945 of CAXXPP010000003.1, forward strand.
TTATCTTCGCCCCGATTCAAAATCGCAGGTAACCATTGAATATACTGACGACAACGAACCGGTGAAAGTGCATACGATTGTGGTTTCTACCCAGCACGATGAATTTGATGATGACGAACCGATGTTGGCAAAAATCAGGGAAGACGTTATCAATATTTTAATTCCGCGTGTGAAAGCCAAATTACCGGAACGTGTTCAGGCATTGTTTGGAGATGATATTATTTATCATGTAAACCCAACCGGTAAATTTGTAATTGGAGGTCCTCATGGTGATACTGGTTTAACAGGACGGAAAATTATTGTTGACACCTATGGTGGGCGCGGAGCTCATGGTGGAGGCGCCTTTTCAGGAAAAGATCCGTCAAAAGTGGATCGCTCGGCAGCATATGCGTCCAGGCACATTGCCAAAAACCTTGTTGCGGCAGGAGTTGCCGACGAGATTTTGGTACAACTTGCGTATGCAATTGGTGTGGCGCAGCCGGTTGGCGTGTATGTAAATACATATGGAAGAAAAAATATTTCACTTTCTGATGGCGAAATTGCTGAAAAAGTGAAAACAATTTTCGATCTTCGCCCCGCAGCTATTGAGGAAAGACTTAAATTACGCCATCCTATCTATTTGGAGTCAGCGGCTTACGGGCATATGGGCCGTGTTCCTAAAACGGTGAAAAAAACATTTGAGTCACCATACAATGGAAAAGTAGAACTGGAAGTAGAACTTTTTACTTGGGAAAAGTTAGACTTTGTTGATGCAATTAAAGAAGCTTTCGGGATATAATTCCGGGGGTTGTATTAGTAATACGCTCTAAAAGCGGTTCGTTGAATGACGGATCGCTTTTTTTATAAAATTGACTCTGTTTAATGTAACTTCTTTTTTCTTCAATCGAATAAATAAATGAAAACAATAGTTCACTAAAAAGCAAAAGTCATGGAAGAAAAACTGGTTACAATTGTGGTGTTGCCATATACAAAAGCGCATATTCTAAAAATGCGGTTGCAGGCAAAAAAAATTGATTGTGTTCTTGAGAATCTCAATGTAGTGGAAGGTACAGTTTCCTATTCAGTACAAGTTAAAGTAATGGAACAAGATGTTCCGAAGGCTATGCCTGTTCTCGATAGGTTGTTGGTATCTCGGTCTGCACAACCCGAAGCCGGACAAGAGAAAGAAGAAAAGCATATTCTGGTTCCTATCGATTTTTCGCTCGATTCAGAGAAAGCCTGTAAAATGGCTTATAATATTGCAAGCCATCTGGGAATAAAAATTGTATTTCTACATTGTTATATTAATCCGCTAATTCATTCAATTCCGTTTAGCGATGTTTATGCGTACGATCCTACATTATTGATTAAAATGGGATACGCAGAAGAAAATGCCAATGAGAATTTTCAGAAATTTATGGCTAAACTTTCAAAATCAGTTGGCCGTAAAAAGTGGGAAGAGGTTACCTCTGAATTTATTATTAAGTCAGGATATCCGGATGAAGATATTCTTGCATACGCAGAAAAACACAACTCGCAGTTGATTGTAATGGGAAGAGGCGGAACTGCTAAAACTGTTGGAAGTGTAGCAGTTGATGTCATTTATAATTCAAGTGTTCCGGTTCTGGTTGTTCCCGAAGATTCCAAAACTAGAGAGTTGAAAGAATTTTCTAAAGTTTTATATGCCACCAATTTTGATGAAAAGGATTTTTTTGTGGTGGACAAATTATTGGAACTTCTTAATCCTTTTGATGTAAAGCTGGTTTGTGTGCATGTGGGGGAACCCAAAGAAAATGGTTGGGATGTTGCACGACTGGAAGGGATGAAAGAGATTTTTCAGAGAAAATATAAAAACAGAAATTTTGAATGCAAGCTAATTATTGGTGAAGATATTTTGGGTTCTCTACAGAAAGTCATTGATAAAGAAAAGATTGATATTTTATCCCTGACAACACATAAAAGAAATATGATTTCGAGGTTGTTTAATCCGAGTTTTGCCAGAAAAATGGTATTTCATACCCAAACGCCGCTGCTTGTTTTTCATGCGTGAGAATCGATTGACATATCGTTTTTTAGAAACAAAGCCGTTTGTTTAACTGATTCTGAAACCGGAGTGTATTGGAAATCAAGTGTTTTTTCTATCTTACTTCCGTCGAATTTGTTGATGTCGTTTGAATTGGAAACTGATTCACGGGTTATCATTGACGGTTTTCGGGTTACCCAACCCCATAAGGTTGCCGCTCTCCAAACAAATCCCAACATTTTATTGGAGGTAAAATATTTGGGGCGTGGCTTCTCCAGCACATCTGCAATCTGGGAGAAAAATTCACGGAAGCTGATATTGTCCGCATTTAAAAGATAACGCTGGTTTTTACAGTTTTCGAAATTTTCAGGCTGCATTAATTGTGTCATTGCTTTAACTACATCTTTAACATCGACAAAACCGGTTACCCCGCGTGTGTAAAATGGCATTCCGTCCCAAATGGTTTTAAACAGCTTTGCACTTCCTGTTTCCCAGTTGGCAGGCCCTAAAATCACCGAAGGGTTGACAATCACCGCGTCCAGTCCTTCTTCAATTCCACGCCATATTTCAGCTTCAGAATAAAATTTACTTTCTGAATATCCTGATACTTTTTTTGAAGGAACCCAGTTGGTTTCTTCTGTTACCAGGTCGCCGTTTTGCAGGCGACCAAGTGCTGCAATTGAACTTATATGGCAGATTTTTTTCACCTTATTTTCAATGGCGGCATTAACCAAATTTGCTGTCCCCTCCACATTATTTGTAATCATTCGTTCGCGTTCGCCCGGCTGAAACGATACAATGGCAGCACAATGGTATATTTCGGTCACACCAGTTAATGTTTTTTCCAACGAGAAATAGTCCAGGATATCGCCATCAATCCATTCTATTTGGTCAAAAAGTTCCTGTGGTTTCCCGGAATAATAAGAAAAAGTTTTTAATACTTGTTGAAGATTACTGGTTTTCCGTTTTAATGCTTTAACCTTTTTTCCTGCATTTGTAAGTTCGAATAACAAATGCATTCCCACCAAACCAGTTCCTCCTGTTACAAAAATCATAAATACTTTTTTATTAACTGTTCCACGGGGTAACGGCCTTTGCCCCGAATATTTTACCTGTTATTTGTTTTATGTGTACTTTAATAACACCAACATTTCTTACCGCCGGTTCGTTGAACTTAAATTCACGGTCGCTGTACTGGGCCATTAAAACTTTAAGCATCCGGTATTTTTCGTTATAATCGTCAATTATTTCGGCTTCGCCTTCCACTAATACGGTTTTTGATTTTACACGGTAACTGCAACCTACCCGAACATCCTGCCAGGCTAAATCTTCTCCTGATGTCCAGTTAATGCAAACTTTTGGGTTGTTTTTCATGGTTTCCCATTTTCTTCCTTCCTGTGCCGAGTGCAGGATAACAAAATCCCCATCCAGTGCAAAGTTCATGGGCACAACATAAGGTTTGTTGTCTTCCGACATTGCCAGATAGCAGGTTTTGCATGAGGTGATAACTTTTTCTATTTCCTGCCGGTCTTCAATAAAGAGTGTTCGCATAAAAAATTGGTTATATAAAGGTTCGGTTTCCCAGTTGATCTGATAAATGTTTTTCAACCCGTTTCAGGTTCATATATTTGGATTGTTCTTCAATCACTTTGTCGAAATCGTTGTCAGCAGCGGCTACATTTATTTCTTTTTCAATATCTTCCAGCATAATTCTTATTTTTCGCAACTTGTATTCATGAACAATACGGGGAATGAGCAAATCCAAAATGTCTTCTTCTTTTTCTGTATAGGCTCCTCCCTTTGTCCAGCGTTTGCTTTCAACAAATTTTTCAGAAAGTAAATCGGTTGCCATTTTGCTTACTTCTCCGTTTGGGTGGTATATAAAGTATTTCCATGGATCAAAATTTTCGTTTTCCAGGTTTTCTTTTACTTCGTTAAAAATAGTTTGAAAAAGTGGTTGTTCAGAAACGAGTTCATCACTTTCCAACTCATCAATCATAAACTCACCAACCGAAACGATTTCAGTTTCATTTGGGTTTTCGGTTTCTATTTCAAATAGAGGCGATTTACAGTGTTTTAACAAAAAACGCAGGAATTCCATTTCTTCTACCAGAAAATCTGTGACTTCCTCAATTTTCTGAGGCTCAGGCTGAGGTATGTGGTTTCTCGATTTCTCCCGAAATTCTTTTTTTCGGAAATCATCGGTTTGTTTCGTTTTTTGCCGGCGGATCTCAGTATAAAGAACTTCTTCGTTAACATTCAGCAATTTACTGCATTCCCGAATATAAACCGAACGTGTTATTGAATCGGGGATAACTGCTACTGAGCGGATTACATCTGAAATTAACCGTGCTTTTGCTACCGGATCATTTTCCGTAGTTTTTAATAAAAGGCGTGTTTTAAATTGGATAAAATCGGTTTCGTTTTCTTTGATATAGTTGGAGAAACCACTTGCCCCCATTTTTTTTGCAAATGAGTCCGGATCTTCCCCATCCGGCAGAAGCAGTACTTTTACATTCATTCCTTCCTCCAAAACAAGATCAATTCCCCGCAGCGACGCCTTTATACCGGCTTCATCACCATCATAAATAATTGTAATGTTTGGCGAAAAACGTTTCATCAGCCTTATTTGGTCGGGAGTAAGCGCTGTTCCCGACGAGGCGACAACATTTTCGATTCCGGCCTGATGCATTGAAAGAACATCGGTATAGCCTTCTACCAGGTAGCATTTGTCGTTTTTCGTAATGTCGCGTTTGGCCTGGAATATTCCATACAAGACTTTGCTTTTGTGGTAAATTTCCGATTCCGGGGAGTTAAGGTATTTGGCTGTTTTTTTGTCGTCTTTCAAAATTCTTCCGCCAAAAGCAATTACACGTCCAGCCAAATTATGAATGGGAAACATTACCCTGCCTGCAAAGCGGTCTCGTTGCCAGTTGTCGCGAACAATGGTGAGCCCGGTTTTTTCAAGAAAGTCGATTTTATAGCCTTGTTTTTGGGCAGCTTCGGTGAATGGTGTTTTTCCATCGGGAGCATATCCCACTTCGAATTTTTTTAATACGTCGTCGCGGAAGCTACGCTCGCGAAAATAACTTAACCCAATGGTGCGGCCTTCATTTTCATTCCACAAAAAACGGGTGAAAAATTTTTGTGCAAACGCCGAAACAATCATTAAACTCTCGCGCTCGTCTTTGATTTGTTTTAGTTCTTCGGTTTCTTCCTCTTCAACAACATCAATGTTGTATTTTTTTGCCAGCCACTTCAGCGCTTCCGGATAAGTGAGGTTCTCATGCTCCATAATGAAATTTACTGAGTTGCCGCCCTTTCCGCAACCAAAACATTTAAAAATACCTTTGGCTGGAGAGACGGTAAATGATGGTGTTTTTTCGTTATGAAACGGACATAATCCCAGCATGTTAACACCTCTTTTGCGGAGGGCTACAAAATCGGAAACCACATCGGTAATTTCAGCGGCATCCAGAATACGTTCTATGGTAGCATGATCAATCACGGTACAAATGTAGAGATTTCAATTTAATGAAATCTGGAAAATGTACTTTTTGAAGAATTCAATTTATAGTATTTTTAGTGGATGAAAAAGAAACTCATTGTGCTTTCGGGTGCCGGGATGAGCCAGGAAAGCGGCTTAAAAACTTTTCGCGATATGGACGGACTTTGGGAACAATACGATGTTACAGAAGTAGCCAGCCCGGAAGCCTGGCTCCGTAATCCTGAGTTGGTGATGCAGTTTTACAATGAGCGCCGAAAACAACTTTGGGAAGCGAAACCGAACGCCGGGCACATTGGAATTGCTGAATTGGAAAACGATTTTGATGTTGAAGTTATTACTCAAAATGTTGATGACTTGCATGAACAGGCCGGAAGTACAGCGGTTTTGCATTTGCATGGTGAGCTGCGAAAAGCAAGAAGTACAATCGATCCGGATTTGGTTTACACTCTTGACCACTGGGAACTCAAAATAGGTGATAAATGTGAAAAAGGAAGTCAACTCCGTCCACACATTGTTTGGTTTGGAGAGGCTGTTCCTGAATTAAATAACGCGCTACCTGTTGTACAGAGTGCTGATATTTTAGTGGTTATAGGCACTTCGCTTGTAGTTTATCCTGCTGCCGGTCTGGTAAATTATACTAAGCCGGAAATTCCTATATTTGTTATTGACCCGGGACGGCCGCAATTGTATTCAAAAAATGTAACTTACATTCAGGAGAAGGCTGGAAAAGGGGTGGAAATTTTAAAATATGAACTGGAAAAATTGAAATGAGATGAACCAAAAACTATTGCTTCCCGTATTTTTTATTTTGTTTGTAAATGCGGCTGTTGCTCAGCGTTTCGTTGGGGGGATTCTGGCGGGTTATAATGCGTCTCAGGTAGAAGGAGATTCTTATAAAGGATACCATAAACCAGGAATTTTGGCGGGCGCATTTGTCCAAACTGATTTGGCGCCAGCTGTTTTTGCAGGAATGGAAATAAAATATTCGCAAAAAGGATCGCGAAACAGAATCAAACCCAAAGAAGAGGATCCGGATAAGTACATTATGCGGCTTGGATATATTGATATCCCCGTTTTTGTGGGGTTCCGGACGAGTGATAGGAGCGCTATTGTGGGAGGGATTTCGGCAGGATACCTGGTGCATGCAAAAGAATTTGATGAGTACGGTGCTTTTGTTGAAGAGGATCAAAATGAATTTAATGATTTCGACTTGCAACCTTTTGTTGGTTTTCAGTTTGATATGCTTGACCGGTTAAAGCTAGATCTGAGGCTTGCATATTCCGTACTTCCTATTCGAGGGCTCCCGGGAGAAGATGCTACAAATTATTACTGGCTGAATAACCAGTTTAACAATGTTATATCGCTGGCATTGTATTATCGGCTCGATCGTTAAAAGTTCAGAAATCAATTATGGCTATCCGATTTTTCTGAAAGATATCAACTGTCAGGGTTGCAGGAGAATAAGCAGATGGTGTTTGATTGATAACGAATTCTTAATTTTAGGAAGTCGCTATCCCCTTTACAATTTTTGTAACTTGTAGAGCAATTTTAAAATCACGCCATGGATTTTCAATGGGATTCCTCTGAAAGCAGAATTTCAATGATCATATTGGGAGTTATTCTGTTTTTTTATTTGTACTATTATTTGGCTCATTCTTCTGTTTTTAAGCGTGTTGCTGAAAAAAGATATAATCATAATTCACAAAAAGAACTCTTCCGATTTTTTATGCAAAAATTGACCGGTTTTGTTTTTTTAGGATTAATACCCGGGGTGCTTTATTATCTTTTTATTGACCATTCGCTTGATAAGTTTGGGTTTAGCTTATTGAAATTACAGTCGAATATCAGTATTATTTTATTGCTGTCAGGTATAATTATCACAATTTTATTTTTTAGTCAGAAAGCTAATCAGCAACGAAATTCACTTCAAATAAACATGAAAGAATGGACTCCTGCAATGTTTCTTTTTAATGCAGTGGGATGGGCACTTTACCTGATTGGATATGAATTTTTATTTCGGGGTATTTTTTTGAATGAGTGTTACACAACTTTTGGATTTTGGCCCGCTATTGCAATAAATGTAGTGGTATATTCAGCTATTCACATGGTAAATGGGAAAGATCAGGCAATTGGTGCATTAATTTTTGGAACAATCGCCTGTTACTTAACTATAACAAGAGGAACACTTTTTATTCCGGTTTTCATGCATATTTCATTGAGTGTCTTTTCTGATTATTTTTCAATCCGGCTTAATCCGCATCTTCGGTTTGTAAAATCAGGTAATCAATTTTTTAGTAAGATAAAATAATGGTGTCTTCTCGCTAATTTATAAAGTCTTTCATTAAATGAAGACTTTCAAATTAAGTGAGAAAAGAAAATAATATTTACGATTTTGAACATAATAAATAAAGTAGCAAAGTGAAATGTTTTATTACCGGTGCAACCGGATTTATAGGAAACAGGTTGTTTGAGGAACTTCTGAAACTTGAAAATGAGGTGCATATTCTGGTACGTTCTCCTGAGAAACTGAATTCTTTGCCAAAAAATCAGGTTAAAATATTTAAGGGAGACTTGTTTGCCACCGATATTCTGGAGCAGGCAATGGATGGTTGCGATGTCGTGTACCATTTGGCAGCATATGCAAATTTGTGGTCGAAAGATAAAAATCTTGCTTACAAAACAAATTTTGTTGGAACAAAAAATGTATTAAACGCCGCTCTTAAAAACGATATTAAAAAGGTGGTTTTTACTTCAAGTGCAGCTACACTCCCTCCTTCGCAAGAAAAAGAAGAAGTAGATGAAACGGTGCCTTTGCCTGCAGAGTATTTAACTGATTATGAAATCACAAAACAACAGGCGGAGAAATTGTGTATCGAATATTGCAAAAAAGGTCTTGATACGGTTATTGTAAATCCGTCAAGATTATATGGGCCGGGTTATCTGAATAAGAGTAATTCTGTTACTGTTATGATAAAAAAATATTTGAATGGAACCTGGCGGTTTATCCCGGGTGATGGCTTGCAATTAGGGAGTTATGTTTTTATTGATGATGTGGTAAACGGACATATTTTAGCCATGCAAAAAGGAATACCGGGCGAAAAATATATTTTGGGTGGTACAAATGCTTGCTTTAACGACTTTTTTAAAACACTTGCTGAAGTGTCAGGGAAAAAAAGGGCTTTGTTTCATATCCCGTTTTCGTTGATGATGGGAGTTTCCAAGTTTGAATATTTTATGGCTGAGAATTTTGGGAAACCACCGTTGATTACACCTCCATGGGTAAAACGTTATATTCAGCATCGCCCGTTAAATAGTGGAAAGGCAATTCGGGAACTGAATTATAAAATTACGCCATTAGATCAGGGGATGATAAAAACAATTGACTGGCTAAAAACGGGTTCTTATGAAAGATGAAGATTCTGATAATTACACCTTAATCACAGGGGCAGGGGCAGGTATCGGAAAAGCAATCGCTATTGAATGTGCAAAAAACGGGTTTAACCTGTTTCTGGTTTCTCTTCCCGACACCGAGTTTGTTGATACTGTAAAATATATAGAACATAATTTTTCTGTAAATGTAAAATCACTGGGTATTGATTTAACAGAAAATGAATCACCACAAAAAGTTTTTGACTTTGCTCAGAAAAATCAAATGAGCATTAATAATCTGGTGAATAATGCGGGGATTGGTTTTGAGGGCAAATTTGAAAATCTTACTCCTGAACTTATCGATAAAATGATTCTTCTAAATGTGCGGGTTTCCACATTGTTAACATTTTTATTTCTTCCTCAAATGAAAAAGCTTAAACAGGCGCATATTTTAAATATCAGCAGTTTTGCGTCGTTTGTAGCTTTGCCCAATAAAAGTGTTTATGCGGCGACAAAAACTTACATTTTGTTTTTTACCAGAGCATTAAACCGTGAGCTCAAAGATTCCAATATTTTGATATCATCAATACATCCGAGTGGTGTAACTTCTGAACGTTCAAAAGGGAATATTCAAAAACTTTCACTTTTAACTCGTATAACAACATTAACTCCCGATGAGGTTGCTCAAACGGCTGTGAGAAATATGCTTAACGGGAAAAAATTTGTTGTTCCCGGCTTGGCAACAAAATTTTATTATTTGCTTGGTTCTGTTTTACCACAAGGTTTATTACTCCGAATTGTAGGTAAAATATTTTCCAAAACGTCCTGACCATAGTGTTATTAATAGAGAAAATTGAAAAAAAAATCCAGTAAGTAGTAATACAAACTGGAGTAAATAACTGAATATTTTGTGTTTAATTATTCTTCAACATAAGGATAATTTTCTATTTCACTTTCTGTAAAGGGTATCCACGAGAGTGTGTTCTTTTCTTCAACCATTTTATTGTGCATGAAAGCGTTATTGCCGTAAGTAAGTGTTTTGGCATTGTACCCAAATAATCGAAGATAAGCTGTAGTGAATCCGGAGTTGTGTCCCGTATTGCAGTAAACTACTACTTCCTGGTTGGTTGGAATGGTTTGCATTTCAGAAACAATTCCGAGTGTTCCGCCAGGTTTGTAGCGAATGGCTCCGGGAATGTGCCCCGACTCGTATTTATCGCGGCGGTCATAATTTATAGTGTAATAGTTCGCCGGATGTTCAAAAACTTCATCGGCGTGAGCGAGCGCTATTGATAATCCTTGCGCAAACAAGGAATCCAGCCGGGTATTTAAAATTTCTTTTCCTGTATTTTTCCCGGTATTTAGTTTCGGGAAATCGGTCGCCGAAGCCTTTTCGTTATCTTTAGTTTCCAGTTGATCTTCAAAATCGGACGAGATACCATCCAGCCACGATCCTTCAGCGAAGTCTTTATTCCAGGCACTCATTCCCCAGCGCATTGCATAAACGTTGTCGTAACCAGCCAGGCGTAGTAATGATGTGGCGTAGCTGGAGCCTTGTCCGGCATAACAAACCACTACTACTTTGTCGTATTCCGACGGATCTATGTCGTTTTTAAAGTAATTGCGTAAGTCGGTAAATTCAATATTTACGGCACCTCTTATGTGTCCGTTTTTATAAATATCAGGGCGACGGATATCTACTATCAGTATGTTGCTATCCAGTTCTTCATAAACCGAAGAGGGATCAATTAATGATGGTATATTCCGGCTGTTAGCATAATCACCCATTTCAACAAGTTCGTCGAGAAGTTTTTTTGCTTCCGCGTTTATTTTAACTTTCTCGTCGGAAGCTGCCTGCAAAATGGTTTCGCTATTCGTACTTTTTTGCTGATTGCCGGAGCATGAAAATATGGTTAGTACCAGCAAAAGCACAACTGGTTTTGAAACAAATTTAAATTGAATCATAATTTTTCGGGTATGAATTTTTTAGCTGTTACTTTCAATCGGGTTCATATCTTTGTCATAGCGTAGTGTTTCTGTTCTTCGCCCTTCATTGTCATATTTGTATTCAACAATGGCAACCCCGTTATTCGGATTATTAACAACGTTTTTATTTTCATCCATCGAAATGCTTTTTATTAAAGCGCCATGTTCGTTGTATTCGTTTTGGGTTACCGGAATATTTTTGCCAGCCAGATATTCATCATCCTGATCGTACATTGTTGTTTCAATTACATACCCGTTTTCGTCAACAACATTTTTACGCTTTGCCCATCCCCAGTATAGATTGGAAAGTTGCCCAATAGTGTTGTGTACCGAAAAAGTTAGCAAATCACCGTTGTCGTTATTTTCAAATTTGAAATAAGAAACGCCAATATCACCACAGTTCTCGGCTGTACAATTATATAGTGTGTCTTCTTCGTAGTTAGCCATTCGGGTCACATATCCATTGTTGTCGTAAGAGAAACGTAGCTCGTAAAACGGACAGAAAGGATTCATAATTACTTCATCGCCAGTCAGGTTGTAACGCAATTCCTGAATCATTTCGTCATCAAGTTTTGTCCATTTGTAGTTATGAATTTTATTGGTGTTTTCAACTGGCTCTCCGTTTTCATCCAAAAATCGCATGGCAACTCTTGTCCCGTTATTGTCGAGGGTATATTCAAAAACCGAGGCTCCGCCATTTTTTATCTGTTTGCCATTTCCGTCGTAGAAGTGTTTAATTTGTTTGTTCCCATCATAAGTATAAGTAATTTTTGCTGCTCTCAGATTTGAATAGTCAAGCAAAACCCCGTTTCTGTTATATTCAACCGATACCAGTTGTCCATTATCATTCCATGTGAATTTGTAATTGTTAATTTTTTCTGCATCATCTGCTGAAATGGGGTGTGTGCCTTGTTCTAAATCCCATGGCGTTTCACTAAATTGCAAGTGCCTGTAATATTTTACATTCGCTTCGCTGTCATTTTTTGCAGGCTTTGAATTGCACGAACTTAGTCCGATGACTGCAACCATAATCAGAAATAGATGTGTGATTTTCATTATTGTAAGTTTTAATTGATGAATCCATTTATACACTGACATTTAACACACAGTAACAATGAATTGTTTACTCTTTTAAGGGATAGGAAAGCGTGGTATAACCCGTTTCTTTTTATGAATTTACCATCCAGATGGAAAAGACGTTCAGATATTGCCAGAAAGATTGTAATACGTCCTCCGGTAAATCAAGTTTTTCAAGGACAATTTTGTAACATTTCAGCCAAACCTCTCTTGCTTCATCTGTAATTTTGTGAGGGAGGTGCCTTTTGTAGAGCATTGGTTTTCCTCTGTGTTTGGTAAAATACATTGGGCCTCCACACACCTGGATAAAAAAATCGGATGAATTTTTCTTTGCTCTTTCAAGGCCGGCTTCGTCCTGTGGGAAAAGATCTTTTATCGAGCTTTTTACAAGCAGATCATAATGCTCATGAACAAGGTTTCGAATTCCCTGTTCTCCCAAAATAGTATACATTTGCGATGAAGGCAGTTGAACATCGGGGCGGTTCCCGGGTGTATATTTCGAAATAATAAATTCCATGGTTTTCAATTTCTTCATTTACAACAAATCGAATGCGAAGAGGTTGAATACACCTGACTTTATTTTGGAAACTGATATAAAACTTCTTTCTTGGAAGCAAATTAATTCGGATAAGGGACAAAAAATTATTGGATGATGGATGAGAGCTGCTTTTCAAGAATGTTGTAATTTTAAAAGAACGTATTTCTCATCCGGGTAATAATATTTTATATTAAATATCGGCAAATGCCAGGGTTGCGATGCTGACTTTTACACCTTCGGTTTTTAGCAGCTGGAAAGCGCAAGCTTCAAGTGTGGAGCCGGTTGTGACCACATCGTCGATGAGTAAAATATGTTTTCCTGTAAGTTCCCCTAAATTATTAATGCCAAATATACCTTCTACATTTTGCCAGCGTTCAAAACGGTTCTTCCGGGTTTGAGTGGGGGTAAATATTTTTCTGTGCAAATTGTTTGTAGAAACCGGAATTTCCATCGATTTTGCAATTCCCCGGGCAATCCAATCGCTTTGGTTATATCCGCGCGATTTAAATTTTTTAGGATGAAGGGGCACCGGAACAACAATATCAGCGCTTTGAAAATTTTCTGATTCTTTCAAAATAAATCCAAACCTTTGTCCAACTTCAAACCCAAGTTCTTTCATCCCTTTATATTTTAAAAAATGGATGAGTTTTTGATATTTGCTCCCTTTTTTATATGAAAAATATGCCGTTGCGGAATGTATTTGTGTCCTTCCCCAAAAGAGTTGACTGACTTTATTTTCCTGGTTGAGATGAAAATTCGTAACTGGTAAATCCTGCCAGCAGTCAAAACATAAAAAATTTTCACCGGAGGCTAAACGGCTCCCGCAGGTAATACAAAGCGTAGGGAAAAATAATTCAAGTAAATCGTTTATGTTTTGGGTTAACCTTTTCATTCTTAAAAGATATATATTTTAAGTTTTTTAATGAAATATTTATTGCCAGAAGGCGTTCGGGCGTTTAACAAATCTTTAACAGTCAATTAATTGTATTGTAAACTAAAATAAAATTAAAAGCCCTAATTTGCAACTGTTTTTAAGATGAAAAGTATCGAATTAATTTGTTGAAAATATTTTTTCCCACCTCTCTAATTCTTTCTTGAAATTGTTCCCGGGTTGTCTTATCACAAGGCAACCTTTTTTCTTTTTTAACAGCGAGTTACAATTTTTTTGTAGGTGATTTTATTAAAATTGTCGTCTTTAACTTTAGGAAAATATCTTTTACTGTTTCTTTTAAAAAAGAAGCAAGAGAATTTATGTTTCTAAATATCAAATATTCGTTAGAAATTGTGATATTACCTGCGTTAATTTATTAAATTTGCGGCATTCTGAAACCCAGAAGCCAGAGTAACTAAACCAATTAAAAATGTTCAAGAAATTTGGTTCATATTTAAGAAAGAGAATCCTGCTGATAATTTTTATCGGATTTGTGTTGGGGATAGCAATTAGTTTATTGTCCCTTAAAGTTGTTGAAGAAACTTCAACAAATGAATCATGCGCAGTATGTCATGTACATCCGCATGTTTTTGATTCATGGAAATTGTCAGTTCATTACGATACACGTGTCGGAATCCACATTGGTTGTGTCGATTGTCATCTTCCTCCAAAGGGAGAAGGTTATTTGCCTGAAAAAGTGAAAGCTTTTGCCCGTGATGCTTATGGTTATGTTTTTAAAGATAGCGCTGATTTTAACTGGGAAGAAAAATCTACTCTTGAATTTGCAAAAAAACATGTATTTAAAGAATCGTGTGTTCATTGCCATCAGAATTTATTCCCGCTTACTTTAACGAAAGAAGGACAGGACGCACATTTATATTATTCGCAGAACGAAGATGAATTGCGTTGTATAAATTGCCACCTGCATGTTGGGCACTACGACCCGAACGCTTTGCACGCCAAAAACGTTGAGTTTGGAAGTACAGGGAATGAAAGCAGGGAAGTATACTCAGAACCCGCTAGTGTTACATCGCACGAAGATTTTACGGAAACAGTTCCCGGCACTACAATTGCTTTCAATATGAAAGCAATTCCTGGCGGAACATTTAAAATGGGTAGTCCGGAAAGCGAAGAATTTCGCAAGGCAGATGAAGGCCCGCAAAAGGAAGTAAAAATTAGCCCGTTTTTTATGGCTGAAATTGAAGTTACCTGGGATGAATACCTGGCTTTCTACACTGAAACAAAAGCGGAGGGAAGAACAACTGATACGGAAGGAACACGCACACATGCAGATGTTGATGCTATTTCAGGGCCAACTCCTCCTTACGGACAGCCTGATCAGAACTGGGGATTGGGGGAACGTCCGGCAATTACCATGAGTTATCATTCCGCAGAAACTTATTGTAAATGGTTATCACAGGTTACTGGTAAAACTTACCGCTTGCCTACTGAGGCAGAATGGGAATATGCCGCGCGAGGTGGTACCGAAACTCCATTCTTTTTCGAAGGAGAGCCAAAAGATTTCGCTGAAAAAGGATTTATTGGAAGTTTGTTTGGTAAGAGCAGCGATGCAATTAATAATTATGTTGTTTTTGAAGGGAATAGTGAAGCTAAAACTGAAACTCCAGAAGGGGTAGAGCCAAATCCATTTGGGTTGAAAAATATGTTGGGGAATGCTGCTGAATATTGTTTGGATTGGTACGCCGAAGATGCATATGAAAAACTGAAAGACGGAGCACAGGATCCCAAAGGGCCGGCTTCCGGTGAAGAGCATGTTGTTAGAGGTGGATATTTTAACAGTCAGATTGGCGATGTAAGAAGTGCGGCAAGAGATTTTACAAAATCGGTTGCATGGTTAAAAACCGACCCGCAAATGCCTAAAAGTATATGGTGGTTATCCGACTGTAATTATATTAGTTTTAGAGTTGTTTGTGAATTTGATGAAAATACCGGAAAAAATTAATAATTTTAGAATCCTAAATTCAACTAAAACATTTTATTATGAGTAACAATAATTTTTCAAGGAGAAAATTTTTAACCGGAGCAGCCGCAGTAGGGGCAGCCGGTGCTATGGGAGTAGGAACCTTTACATCGTGTGCTACCGGTGGTGGAAGTACTGCAGCAGCAGCAGGAGGCAAGTACGATTGGGAACCAAGAGATTTGAACTTACCTCCCCTGTTAGACGATGTTCCTGCAGGGAAAGAGTTAAAAGCTGGTGTTATCGGTTGTGGTGGACGTGGTTCCGGTGCAGCGATGAACTTTCTGGATGCCGCATCTGGAGTTACAATTACTGCTTTGGGTGATGTTTTTCAAGACAGACTGGATAGTTTGAAAGGAAAATTAGCTGACCGGGGTGTTGAAGTCGCTGACGAAAATTGTTTTGTTGGCTTTGATGCGTACGAAAAAGTGATAAACTCAGGTGTTGATGTTGTAATTCTTGCTACTCCACCTAAATTTCGTCCGGAACAATTTGAAGCAGCCGTAAAAGCACGCAAACACGTTTTTATGGAAAAACCAGTTGCAGTTGATCCTGTAGGTGTACGGCAGGTACTGGCAGCAGCAAAAATGGCTGATTCTGCAGGTTTGAAAGTTGTAACAGGAACACAACGTCGTCATCAGCATAAATACATCAATATTTTGAAAGAGCTGAATAATAATGCCATTGGTGCCATTACTACAGCAGAAGTTTATTGGAACGGTGGTCAGTTATGGTACCGCGAAAATAACCCGTCATGGAGCGAAATGGAATGGATGATTCGTGACTGGGTTAACTGGTGTTGGCTTTCAGGTGATCATATTGTTGAACAGCATGTTCATAATATTGATGTCGCCAATTGGTTTATTAACGACCATCCTACAAAAGCTCTGGGTTTTGGTTCACGCCAGCGTAGGGTAACCGGTGACCAGTATGATAACTTTGCCGTTGATTTTGTTTATGACAATGGAATGCATATCACAAGTACATGTCGTCAGATTAACGGATGTACAAATGCAGTAAATGAAATTTTCCACGGAACCAAAGGACGTTCATTTACCGCTCAGGGGGGGACTGCAACAATCGTTGATTTGGAAGGAAATCAACTTTTCTCTTTCGAAGATCACGAAACAAGTCCTTACGTCCAGGAACACAAACATCTTATAACAGCTATTCGTCAGGATCTTCCTATTAACGAAGCTGAACAAACTGCTATTTCTGTAATGGTTGCAATTATGGGACGTGTATCTGCTTACACCGGGAAAGAAGTTACATTCGACGAAATGATGAACTCTGACCTTAAACTTGGTCCGGATACATATGTTATGGGTAACATTGGCTACATGAAAGATGCTGAAGTGCCTGTGCCGGGATCATTGGAGCGTTAGTACTTGTTTTGATTAACGAAACTATTTAATATTCCCCGGAGAAGTAATACCCGGGGATTTTTATCCCTTCTGATTTGAAGGTATAATCAATCAATTCGGAAGTTAAGCCTTCTGTCAAAGGACAGGAGGCTCTTTTATTTTATCAATTTATCAAAAAAAAACATTAAATAAAACTCACAATATACTATGTTACATATAAAGTGTACTTTTGTGTTTTATTATTTCTGGAAATAGAGTTTTAAGAATTAAGAAATTATGGAAAGACAAAAAATTAAAGACATCTTGCTGAATGGAGAAACCGGCAAACAAGCACTTGTAAAAGGTTGGGTGCGTACCAAAAGGGGCAGTAAAAATGTAAATTTTATTGCATTAAATGATGGATCAACAATTCATAACCTGCAGGTAGTAGCTGATGTTAATAATTTTGATGATGCCATTTTAAGAGAAATTAATACTGGCGCATCACTTTCTGTATCAGGTAAATTGGAAGAATCGGCTGGAAGTGGGCAAAAAGTGGAACTAATTGCAGAAACAATAGAATTACTGGGGAAAGCTGATCCTGAAAAATTTCCGATTCAACCCAAAAAACATTCTCTTGAATTTTTGCGTGAAAATGCACATTTACGTTTCCGTACCAATACATTTGGAGCAGTGTTCCGCATTCGCCATGCTATGGCATTTGCCATTCATAAATACTTTAATGAGAAAGGATTTTATTATCTGCATACTCCGATAGTTACAGCCAGCGATGCCGAAGGAGCAGGGCAGATGTTCAGGGTTTCAACACTCGATGCGAAAAAGCCGCCATTAACAGATGAGGGAGAAATTGACTATTCTTTGGACTTTTTTGGAAGACCAACCAATCTTACAGTTTCCGGACAATTGGAAGGAGAATTGGGGGCAACAGCACTGGGGGAAATTTATACTTTTGGTCCAACTTTCAGAGCAGAAAATTCGAATACAACACGTCATTTAGCCGAGTTCTGGATGATTGAACCGGAGATGGCTTTTTATGATTTGAAAGACAACATGGATTTGGCGGAAGAGTTTTTGAAATCGTTAATAAAATATGCGCTGGATAATTGTATGGACGATCTTCTGTTTTTAGCCAGTCGCTTAAAAGAAGAAGAAAAAAATAAACCCGCGGACCAACGTTCGATGGATTTAATTGAGAAACTTGAGTTCGTATTAAACAATAATTTTGTGCGGATTACTTATACAGAAGCAATAGATATTCTGAAAAATTCAAAACCATACAAAAAAAATAAATTTCAGTTTCCGGTTGACTGGGGGGTTGACCTGCAAAGTGAACACGAACGATACCTTGTTGAAAAGCATTTTAAGTGCCCGGTAATTTTAACAGATTATCCTAAAGACATCAAAGCGTTTTATATGAAACAAAACAACGATGGAAAAACGGTTGGCGCTATGGATGTGTTATTCCCGCAAATTGGGGAAATTATTGGTGGCTCTCAGCGTGAAGAAAATCTGGAAAAACTGGAAACCCGGATGCGTGAGATGAATATTCCGGCAGATGAGATGTGGTGGTATCTTGATACCAGACGATTTGGTTCTGTGGTTCACAGCGGTTTTGGGCTTGGTTTTGAACGATTTATTTTATTTGTTACAGGAATGGGCAATATTCGCGACGTAATTGCATTCCCCCGTACTCCCAAAAATGCAGAGTTCTAATGTGATTTAGAAATTTGTGGCATAAAAAAAAATACTAAATTTACAGGGTTAATACTTGGGATATGGAGCAAAAACTGTCATTACAACAAAAATTGCTTCAGAAGCTTTCACCCCAGCAAATTCAGGTGATTAAGCTTTTGGAAATCCCTACTATGCAACTCGAGCAACGTATAAAAAAGGAACTGGAAGAAAATCCGGTACTTGAACTTGAATCTGATAATCCTGAATTTGAAGACGATAATGAAGCACCGGAGTTAAAATCGGAAAACGATACAGATGATGAGGAGTTTTCATTCGATGACTATTTAAATGAAGAAGATGAAATTCCTTCTTATAAATTATCCGCAAACAATTATTCAAAAGATGAGAAGTATGTAGATATTCCTTTTTCGGTGGGAACTACATTTCATGAGAGTTTGTATGAGCAGCTCCGACTGGTAAATCTTTCGGAAGAGCAACAGCAACTTGCCGAATATATCATTGGAAACATTGATGATGATGGTTATTTGAGGCGTGATTTATCAGCTATATGCGATGATTTGGCGTTCAACATGAATATGGAAGTTTCGGAAAGTGACTTGCTTGATATTTTAAGAGTTATTCAGGATTTGGATCCGGCTGGCGTTGGAGCGCGTGATTTAAGGGAGTGTTTGCTAATTCAGTTAAACAGAAAGCGCGGGCAGGAGTTTGAGTTGGCTAAAACTATTGTTAGTGATTTTTTTATTGAATTTACAAAGAAACATTACGATAAAATTCAGAGGAAACTGGAGTTAACCGACGAAGAATTAAAACTTGGGATCGACCAGGTTCTTAAGTTAAATCCAAAACCGGGAAGTTCATACAGCAATCCTTTAAACAGATCAAATCAGCATATCATTCCCGATTTTATTCTTGAAAATACGGATGGAGAACTAAACCTGTCGTTAAATCAGCGGAATGTTCCTGAGCTGAAAATTAATGATACTTATCTTGGAATGTTGCACTCACTGAGTGACAAAGGGAAAAATAATAAAAACCAGAAGGATGCTTTGGTTTTTGTGAAACAAAAGGTTGATTCGGCTAAATGGTTTATTGATGCAATCCGCCAGAGGCATCACACATTGCTTTTGACGATGTCTGAAATTATAAATTTTCAGAAGGAGTATTTTCAGGAAGGGGAAGAAACGAAACTGAAGCCTATGATTCTGAAAGATATTGCAGAACGAACCGGGTTGGATATTTCAACGATTTCCAGGGTTTCGAATAGTAAATATATTCAAACCAACTTTGGCATTTTCCCTTTGAAATATTTCTTTTCTGAAGGTCTTCAAAAGGATGACGGAGAAGAAGTTTCGACTCGTGAAATCAAGAAAATTCTTCAGGATTGTATTGATAATGAAGATAAACGAAAACCGCTTACCGATGAGAAACTGGCGCAGATTTTAAAAGAAAAATCTTATAATATCGCCCGCAGAACAGTAGCAAAATATCGCGAACAACTTGATATACCAGTTGCACGGCTTCGAAAAGAATTATAGGATGACAGAAAAAATTGCTAAAATCTTATCTGTAATATTTCACCCTGTTTTAATTCCAACTCTGGGCTTTTTACTATTGCTAAATTCTGGATTTTATTTTTCAATGATTTCCTGGGAGGCAAAACGGTTTATTTTGCTTGTTTTGGTTTTCACTACCGGGGTTTTACCATTGCTCACTGTGGCAATTATGGCCCTCAATCCAAAATTCGATTTGTCGATGGATAATTTAAGAGACAGAATTGTGTTGTTTCTGTTTTCATCGGTGTATTATTATTTGGGATACGTTATTATGAACCGTATAAAGGCTTTCCCGGTATTTAATATTTTTATGATTGCCTCGGTTATTGTAATTGTAATTCTGCTTTTACTGTCTTTTAAATGGAAAGTTAGCAGTCATATGGCAGCAGTGGGAGCAATAAGCGGAACTTTATTTGCTCTGGCTTTTCGTTCCGGAATAAATCCAATTGGAGCCCTGCTTGCCATTATAATCGTTTCCGGATTGGTTGGGACTGCCAGAATGTTATTAGGAAAACACAGCCTGTGGCAAGTGTTGGCAGGCTATGCGGTAGGATTTACCGCATTATATCTTTCCATTTATTTTTCCTGATTGGTTTATTCAACAAATTTGTATCCGATTCCTTTTAAGGTTTTAATGTGGTCGTTGCCAATTTTTTCACGAAGTTTTCGAATATGAACATCAATAGTACGATCTCCGACAACTACATTGTCGCCCCAAACGGAGTAATAAATTTCTTCACGGGTAAATACTTTTCCCGGTTTTGAAACCAAAAGAGATAACAATTCAAATTCTTTTCTTGGAAGGATCATTTCTTCGTCATTCATCCGAATCAAATATCTTTCTTTGTCTATTAACAAATTTCCAATGGAAACTGTATTCAAATCTTGAACAACAGGTTGTTCCTTGGTTTCACCAGTCCTTTTTAAAAGTGCTTTTACACGGCTTACCAGAACTTTTGGTCTTACCGGTTTGGTAATATAATCGTCGGCACCTGCTTCAAAGCCTGCAATTTGTGAATAATCTTCACCGCGAGCTGTTAAAAAGGCAATTATTGTATTCTTTAACGAAGGTATTTTTCTTATTTCTTCACATGCTGCAATGCCATCCATTTCAGGCATCATAACATCAAGAATAATTAAATGGGGAATTGTTTTCTCTGCAACTTTAATGGCTTCTACTCCATTTTTTGCAGTATGTACTTTGTATCCCTCTTTTTCCAGATTGTAACTTATAAATTCCAGAATGTCAACTTCATCATCAACAAGCAGTATTTTAAAGGTGTCGTTACTCATAACCGAGGTGTTTTATTTAAGTTTGCAAAAGTAAATGCTTTGTATTAAAGTGGTATTAAAAATACAATAAAATTGAATTAAGGCAAAGTTAGGCTATTATTTGGCTTTTTCAAGTGTAAATGTAAAAGTAGTGCCCTCGTCAAGAACACTTTGTACATTAATAGTTTGACTGTGTGCTTCAATAATATGCTTTACAATTGAAAGCCCCAGTCCTGTTCCGCCCTGTTCGCGCGATCTTGATTTGTCAACCCTGTAAAAGCGTTCAAAAATACGGGGCAAATCTTTTTTATCAATTCCAATTCCATCATCCGAAACTTCGACAACAATTTTTTCGTCAAAATCATAAAACCCGACTTTTACTGTTCCTTTCCTTTTTCCATATTTTATTCCATTGGTAACCAGGTTTGAAAGAACTTCTATTATTCTTTTTTTATCTGCCGAAACTATAATGGGTTTGTCGGCTTTTTTGGTAAATTCGAGTTTTATTTTTCGTTCTTTTGCCAACAAATGCTCCATCTCGAATACTTCTTCCGTAACTTTTATAATATCGAAAACCGAATACTGTGGTTTTAATTCACCTGTTTCCAGCTTGGTTATTGATTCCAGATCTTCTACAATTGAAATCATCCGGTCGATACTTTTTTCAGATCTTGTTAAGTACAATTTATTGATTTTGGGATCTTCGAGCCCACCTTCCAAAAGAGTTAGAATGTACCCTTGAATATTAAAAATAGGGGTCTTTAATTCGTGTGAAACATTCCCTACAAATTCTTTCCGGTAACGTTCCAAATCGCGGAGCCGTTCAATCTCCTGTAACTGGTTTTGTGCCCACTTTTCAACATCGTGCTCCACCTCTGCAATTTCCACAAAACCCAGGCTTTTCTTTTTTGCTTCTTTCCCTTTTTCCGGGAAATAGTTGATTATTTTATAGATAGGTTTTATTTTGTCGGAAATAAATTTGTTTAATAGAAACTGGATCAGAAAATAAGTGATTAGGAAAAAAACAAGTGATGCTATTATCAGAAATAGAAAAAATGAGTTAGCTTTAAGAACGAAAATTCCTATAACAAAGACCAAAATTGTTAAAATTAAGGAAATGATAAGAGCGACCTGCCGTGAAGATATTATATTCATTTTTAATATTTTTACGGATACAAAATTAGAAAAATATTGCTATACGTTGATTAATAGTAAATTCACGGTTAGTTAATATTAATTTAATACTTTGAAGGTGTATATATTATTACTTAGCTTCTATATTTGCCCGCCGTCAATAAAAACTAAATAATGGAAAATTTTTACCTAATTCTAATTGTTATCCTCTTTGCATTAGCAATTTCCGATCTGATTGTAGGCGTAAGCAACGACGCTGTAAATTTTCTGAATTCAGCCCTCGGATCAAAAGCCGCACCAAAATGGGTAATTTTTCTTTTGGCCAGTTTGGGTGTTCTTATCGGCGCAACATTTTCCAATGGTATGATGGAGGTTGCACGAAAAGGGATTTTTCATCCCGATATGTTTTACTTCTCCGAAATTATGGTCATATTCCTTGCTGTGATGATTACCGATGTCATCCTGCTTGATATGTTTAATACCTTTGGAATGCCAACTTCTACAACGGTTTCAATTGTATTTGAGTTACTTGGTTCAGCCGTAGCTGTGTCAATTGTTAAAATTAAAACAATGGGTGGTACCATGTTGGATTTAGCCCATTATATAAACTCTGATAAAGCGTTGGCAATTATAACGGGGATTTTAGTCTCGGTACTTATTGCGTTTACAACAGGTGCAATTGTGCAATATTTCACCCGGCTAATTTTTTCTTTTAAATACAATAAAACACTTAAATACTTTGGTTCAGCATTTGGAGGTCTCGCTATTACTGCAATAACCTATTTTATTTTGATAAAAGGAGTTAACGGCTCTTCTTACTCAACTTATGAAATGCCTGGGGGCGAAACTTTGAGCGATTGGGCAAAACATAATACGGCTGCAATTTTGATGTTTAGTTTTGTTGGGTGGACTGTTTTAATGCAAATCTTAAAATGGCTGTTTAAGCTTGATATTCCGAAGGTTATTGTTCTTGTTGGTACTTTTGCTCTTGCAATGGCATTTGCCGGAAACGATTTGGTAAATTTCATTGGCGTGCCAATTGCCGGGTTTAAGTCTTTCCAGGCATGGATGGCTTCTGGTGGCCTCTCTCCCGAAACATTTAGCATGGAAATGCTCAAAGAGAAAAGCAGCACTCCTGTTTTTATGTTGTTAATATCGGGGTTAATTATGGTCATAACTTTGATTACTTCTAAAAAGGCGAGAGCAGTAACTGAAACCGAAATTAACTTGGGAAGACAATCGGAAGGTATGGAGCGATTTGGTTCATCATTGATTGCCCGACTTATGGTTCGTAGCTCTATAAATTTTAACAATTCAATACAGAAAATATTACCCGATAATTTTAAAAATAATTTAAAAGAACGGTTTACTCCGGTTCCATTAGGCCCTGCCGACGATCCGGAAACACCGGCATTTGATAAAATCAGGGCCTCGGTTAATTTGGTTGTTGCCAGTATTTTAATTGCTATTGGAACTTCACTGAAATTACCTCTTTCAACAACATATGTAACTTTTATGGTAGCTATGGGGACGTCCCTTTCTGACAGAGCCTGGGACAGAGAAAGCGCCGTATACCGAATTTCGGGGGTTTTTGCTGTAATCGGAGGTTGGTTCCTTACTGCAATTATAGCGTTTACTGTGTCTTTTATAATTGCCTTGTTAATTTCTTTAGGAGGGAAAACTATAATATTTGTATTTATAGCAGTGGCAATTTTTATGGTTGTTCGTACCCATATTTTGTTTAAAAGACGTTCTGAAGAAAAACGGGTGGAAGACGATGAGGTATTTACCGAAAAAGATGGTGTTGAAAAGGTATTGGCAAAATGTAACAAACATGTTGTTAATACGATCCTTTCGGCTGGTAAAATATTTTCTGTAAGTATTGATAGCTTTCTAAACGAAGACAGAGGAGGACTGAAAGAAGGTATTGATTTGAAAAATGAGTTGAACCGTAAATCCAAAAAACAAAAAAGCAAAGTTTTAACTACTCTGTCGAAAATAGAAGATAACGTCGATTCAGGCCAGTATTATGTTCGTTTGGTTGATTACCAGAGAGAAGTGGCACATTCGTTGAATTTTACAGTTCTTCCTTTGTTTGAACATGTGGACAATCAACATAAACCGTTCAGCAAATCGCAGGAGAAGGAATTAAAAACACTTGTAGTTCATATTGATGAGTTTATGAACTATATGTTGCACATTGTAAAAGAAACTAAGTTTAGTGAAATAGAAAATCTTGCTGCAAAAAGAGATAAGATAGTGGAACTTTTGGCAGATTTTGAAAAGACACAAATAAGCAGGATTAAGTCTAAAGAGGTTAATACCAGGAATTCACTGTTATATTTCAATACATTAACAGAAACTAAAAATATGCTTCTGCATTTTATAAGCTTGATGAAAGCATATCGTGATTTTGTAACCTTAATTCAGGAAAGAACAAAATAAAATAAAATATCAAAGAAGAAAGAGCCATTCAATATTGTATGGCTCTTTCTTTTTTGGCATATAGAATGTAACTCATTTTTTGTTTAAATGTGACCTGTATTTGAATGTTCTATTTGTATTAGGTTGAACCTTAATCGATTATTAATCGAAACTTAATTGCTTATATTTTAATCACGTCGGTTTCAATCGTATCTTTCCTTTAGAAAAAAGATGTGAGATGGAATCAAATTACAGATTACTACATAAATCAAATAACACCCATTTACAGACTTCATTGCCTGTTTATTTCTTTGGCTTGCCCGATAATAGCATTTACTTAATTTATGCCCGTATTTACGAAGTAAACTTTAATAAGTCGGGGCTGGAGTTTGTGTTTGCTTTATTGGAAGAATATAATTATGACTTTGATAATAACCAGATAATTACTGGGGAATATGATAAAATTGATTTAACCCGTTTCAGGAAGAGCGTTGAATCACGCGAACCACAAATTAAAATTATTAAATCGTATAGAAATATTAGATCTTTTGTTGATGCGCAGAAATTTTTAGGCAGAAAGTACAGAAAAATGACAAAAAATTGTGCCTGAGATTGCAGTGGTCAGTTTAGTGAATTTCATAATCAGGGAAGGGAGAACAAATTAAGTTTTGTTTTCCCTTTGTTTTTTGCTTAAAAATGGAAATAGATTCAGGTGTTACAGGTAATTGGTGCCTGTCAGGCAAATTAATCAAAACTTAATTTTTTGAAAATGAGCTGTTAAACATTAACCGGTATATTCGTAGTGGTTAAACTTTTGCATTATGGAATTGAAAGCAAAGTTAATCCACAGAGCATGCGCATCATATTTGGCAACTAGCTTACCTGTAAACTTTTATGGACTACCCAATGGGGATATTTGTTTAGTTTATTCCAGATTCTACGAAATTAGTTTTGACCGTTCAGGGCTTGAATTTGTATTTGCACTGCACGATGAGTTTTATTATGATTATGAAAAAAGCTTGTTGTTCATTATTAATAGTGAAGGCGAAAAGAAATTTGTACGTGACGAAATGGTCGATAAACCGGAGCCTAAAATTCGAATTATAAAAGTAGCCAGGAGCCTGAATTCTTACAACGATGCTCAGAAAAACTTGAATGAAATGATATCTGTTATCGTTGGTTCTGAAAATACAAGCAAAATGGAAAAGGATTTTAGCTAGTTAGTGGTATAAAAATACGGTGCTTTATCTGTTTTTCGGGACTTTGTTTTTATTGAGTTTTGATTTGTAAGGTATTGATTACGAGGAATCTGTTGTTTTTATTTTTCATTGAATAATTAAATCATTTTAATTTTTAATTAATTCTTTTTTAACCAGTCTTCGTTGGGTATGGCATAATTTAGTTGGATAAAATAATTCAAAATATAGTGCCTTATGAAGAAAATTTTACTTGCTTTTTTTATCGTTGTTTCTACAATTTCTTTATCCCAATCTCAAAATAAAAAACTGGAGGTTTATATTCAGCAAACCGGAACAATTACAGATGAGGATGAAGGAGTTGAAATAAGTGCTTCGTCAGACGATGCAGAACAGGAAAATGATGCAATGGATGATCTTTATGATGATGATTTGGATGTTGGTTATGAATATGATCCCAGTGAAATAAATATAGTCAATATTGGTCTTCGGTTTAGAGGTATAACAATTCCAGCCGGGGCCACCATCGATTCTGCCTTCATTTATGTGCATTCACATGAAGGTAAATCAGCCGATGACGTTGCCAATATTACCATAACCGGAGAAGCAAATCCTAATACGGAAACCTTTTCCATGGAGTCGCTGATAACCGATCGACCAAGAACAACATCTTCAGCGCGGTGGGAGATTGCCGAAGAATGGGGATTATATACCAAACACCGTACACCGGATATTACTGCTATCGTACAGGAAATAATCGACCAGGAAGGCTGGGAACTGGGCAATGCTTTATCAATAATAATGGAAGGCGAAAATCAGGGAGTCAGTGAAAATGAAAATGCAAGAGAGATTGAGTCGTTTGAGAATATTGCAGATCCTGAAGATGGAGGGGATGGACAAAATCATCCTGAAAGAGTTCCTCAATTGGTGGTTTATTATACGGTAAACACTACTTCTGTTCTCGGCAAGGCATTTAAAAAGGAGTTATCTGTTTATCCGAATCCTGTTGAGAAGGAACTGTTGAATATCGAAGTAGCTGCCGGCTCATTTAATCAGGTAAGTGTGTATAATATCACAGGAAAACTGTTAAAGTCATTAAAAATTAATTCGTCCATCAATGAAATCGATGTGTCTGATTTAAATAAAGGGCTTTATATCATACGAGTAACCGGCAACGCAAGCTCAGTGTCGGCAAAAGTTGTGATTAAATAAATTATAGTGTTTTTAGTCCAACCACCCTGAAAGGAGCTCAGAACATATTTTGCCCTTCTTTCAGGGTGATGTTTTAACCGGAATTTCATTTTTTATTATTCTGTATTTATGTCTATTAATAAGTTATGTATCGTTTTCTATTTCTAATTTTTGCGGGTCTTTTTTCAATAAGTGCCATTGCTCAGGATTTTTCTGTTACAGGCTCGGTTTTGGATAAAGAATCGAATGAACCGTTGCCCGGGGCCGGTATTTTAATTGAAAACTCAACAAAAGGAACCATTACAGATTTAAACGGGCAGTTTAAAATTACAGACATAAAACAGAAGAAAATTACTTTGATTATATCTTTTCTTGGGTATAAAACCGAGTCTGTTCAGTGCGACTTCAGTTCTGCCAGATCGTTAACATTAAAAGTGTCGCTTGAGCAAAGCAGTGAAGAGTTGCAAGAAGTAAGTGTTCACGGAACAGCCCGTGGAATAGTTAAAGCAATGCTGGAGCAAAAATTGGCAGAGAACATTAAAAATGTAGTGTCTTCTGAACAAATAGAACAGTTCCCGGATATGAACGCCGCTGAAGTGATCCAACGTATTCCCGGAGTTACTCTTCAACGGGATCAGGGAGAAGGACGTTTTGTGCAGTTAAGAGGAACGCCTCCCGAATTAACCAATTTTAATATTAACGGAGAACAAATTCCTTCTCCTGAAGGCGATGTCAGATATGTAGGCCTCGATGTTATTTCCGCGGATCAGATTGAATTTGTTGAAATTACAAAAGTACTTACACCCGATATGGATGCCGATGGTATTGGGGGAAATGTAAATATAATTACGAAAAAAGCTTTGGATGAAAAGCCTTCAGTTTCAGCAGCAATTTCAGGAGGCTATAATAATCTGAGAGAAACAGAGAATCATCAAATCCAGTTTTCTTTTAGTGAGAGATACGGAAAATTTGGATTCCACATTAACAGCAGCTATTTCCAAAATAACCTGGGTTCCGACAATATGGAATTCAATTATATAAAGGGACCATTTTGGGGAAACCAGGAGCAGGGGGTTGATAATTACAAGGTTCAGTATAAGCAAGTTGAATTACGTCATTATGACATTACAAGGACAAGAATCGGGGTTAGTTCTACCACGGACTATATTTTTAATAAAAACTCTACAATTTATCTGAGAGGGATGTTTAATACTTATAGCGATGACGAGCTTCGAAGAAGAAAAACCTACAATGTTTCAGATGCAATAAGTGAAACATTATATCGCGACGGAAGTATAGACCACGATATTCGCGATGGAAATAAAATTCAGAAAATATATACCTTAAATACAGGTGGGCAACAAAAGATTGGCAGAGTAAATATCGATTACGAAGCTGCTTATGCATATTCGCAAGAGAGTGAACCAGATCGCCTCGAAACAAATTTTGATAATCCCGGTCATGGGATTCAGATGAAATTTGACTTAAACGATCCAAACTGGCCAAGAGTAAGTTTTCCTGTTGAAGGAGATGAGGAAGTTGCAAATAATTATGGAGCCTATGAATTTAATGAGTTGAAAATGGAAAATAACTTAATTAAAGATGTTAACCTGACTACAAAACTTAATATAGAAATTCCATATTCTTCTTCGGGCAGTTTAAAATTTGGCGGGAAAGTGCGGCTTAAAGATAAATCGAGAGACGACAACTCCCGCGATTTTACCGGATATCCTTATGCATCAGCTATTAATCCATACCCGGGAGAAGTTGAGCCACTAAGTTTGCCGGGCGTGAGCGACGGTTTTAGAGACGATGATTTGCTGGGACACGGTTATGTTATTGAAGCCATGCCTTCTCCGGGGAAAATGCGTGATTTTTATGAATATAACTCGCACGAATTTGTATATGACAAAACAGGAACAAGGCAGGAGTCTTTTGGTGCAGACTACAAGGCTTCCGAAAATATATACGCTTTATACGGCATGTTTAAACATAGCCTTAACAAGTTAATGCTGCTGGGAGGCCTTAGGTTCGAAAAAACAGATATTGATTATACCGGTCATAATGTGGTTACAGAAGGTAAAAAGTTTGTTCGGCTAGATACTTTAAACGATCAGCGCACACATAAATTTCTGCTTCCCCAATTTCAGGTGAAATATAGTTTGAACCGAAATACAAATTTCAGGGCTGCAATTACCCGAACTTATTCACGGCCAAATTTTAAAGATGTTTTGCCTTACAAAGAAGAAAAAGACAATGATAAATTTACTTTTGGGAATCCGGATTTGAAGTATCCGATGGCGACCAATTTCGATTTGCTCGGAGAGACATATTTCGGAGAACAGGGCTTGTTATCCGGCGGTTTGTTCTATAAACAAATTGACGATTTTATTTTCTATTTTAAAAGGTTTGCCCACCAGAGCGAAGCAAGCACAGGAACTTCGCTTGATGAGATAACAATTGCTGCCAATGGTTTGGATGCCCATGTTTACGGAGCAGAATTACAAATGCAGTCGAAGCTGTATTTCTTTGATAATTTCCTGTCGAACTTCGGAGTTTTTGCAAATTATACATATACTTTCTCCGAAGCTTATATTAATAAACGATATCCTGCCAATTACAGCGATGCTCTTGTTATTTTCGGAGAAGATGATTTAAATGCCTTTTTTGATGAAAACGGCGAGAAAGAAAAAATAACGATGCCGGGGCAGGCCAGACATTCAGCAAATCTGGCACTATTCTATGAAACACCTAAATTTTATGCTAAAATAACGGCCAATTATCACGATGCTTTTTTACACAGTTTGGGAGCCGATAGCGATTTGGATGAATACTATGATAAGGCATGGCATGTTGATTTTACTACTAATTATTCCATTACTGATAATCTTAAAATATCGCTTGACGTGATTAATATTACAAATGTTCCCCTTAAGTTTTATTTGGGAACTCCTGATAAATTATTGCAGCAGGAATATTATTCATGGTGGGGGAAAATAGGGTTGAAATTAGATTTTTAATAAATTTTATTGTTGTTGTGTTGAATGTTAGTTGATTATGTAATTTAAGCCGGAATGAGAATGAAGATTAAAGAAACTATTTTTTTTATTTCACTTATTGAAGTGGGAATTTTGGTTATGATACTTTTTTCCTGTGGCCGTCCAAGTGAGGGGTCCAGGAAAGCAGGTGAACATATAGCTGCAACCGTAACTCCGGTTGTTGAAACATTTCCGGTTCCTGAGAAAAAGAATGAGGATTCAGCTGACGATCCGGCTATTTGGGTTAATTCTGAATATCCTGAGAAATCGATAATAATTGGGACCGATAAAAAGGGCGGAATTGTAACTTATAATCTTTCAGGGGAAGAGTTGCACTATTATTTTGCCGGGAATATGAATAATTGCGACCTTCGCTATGGATTTACAATTAATGGGGATACGGTTGATATTTTGGCGGCAAGTAACCGATCGCACCATTCCATTTCTTTATTCAAAATACACCAAAATGGAGTGCTTGATACATTGCATTCCCGTATCATTCAATCTGAAATGGCGGATGAAGTTTATGGGCTGGCGATGTATAAAAGTAGGGCAACCGGAAAATTTTATGTCTTTGTAAACAGTAAATCAGGCGAAGTTGAGCAATGGGAATTATTTAGCGATCATAAACGGGTTGATGCCAGGTTGGTTCGTTCTTTTTCATTGGGAGCACAAACGGAAGGTATGGTTGCGGATGATGAAACAGGGATTTTATATATAAGCAAGGAAGAAGCCGGAATATGGAAATTTGATGCCGAACCTGAAGATGCAAGTGGAACCTTTATTGAAAACAGTTCAGAAGAAAATTCTAATATCAGATACGATATTGAAGGACTCGCTATCTATAACACAGGAAGTGGGAACGGTTATCTGCTTGCTTCGTCACAGGGAAACTATTCGTATGCCGTTTTTGAGCGCCAGGGCAACAATAAATATCTCGGTAGCTTCCGGGTTATAAGTGGTGAAATTGACGGAGTGGAAGAAACTGATGGTATAGAAATTACCTCAACTTATCTTGGCGCTAAATTTCCCAAAGGTATTTTAGTAGTGCAGGACGGTTTTAATTATGACGGGCATAAAAAGAAAAGCCAGAATTTTAAAATAATTTCATGGGAAGAAATAGAAAAAATAATCCGGAGCTTTTGATTTTAGTGTATTACATTTTATAGAAACGTAATCATCTTCTAATTAAAGCTTAACGTATTGTAAGTTACTTTGTTCTGTAGTAGAAAAACGTTGATAATGCGTGAAATTAAAGTTTCAGTTATTTCAGATTTGCACTTGGCAACTTATGGAAGCAAACCCAAAAAAGTGCTAAAATATCTGAAATCTATCCAGCCAGAGTTGCTGATATTAAATGGCGATATTATTGATTCCTGGCGTTTTAGCCGGAATTATTTCCCCAAACCACAGTTAAAAGTGGTTCGTCAGCTAATAAAAATGATGGAAAAAGGTGTTCAGATCATTTACATTTCGGGCAATCATGACGAATTTCTGCGTAAAATGGTTCCCACTCAAATTGGTAATCTGAAGATTGTAAATCAATACATTTTTGAATCAGGAGATACAAAAACATGGATTTTCCATGGCGATATTTTTGATAAAGTCATTCACAAAACAAAGTGGCTGGCTAAAATTGGCGCAGCCCTGTATGGGTTTATTTCTATTGTAAATATGTTAACCAATAAGCTTTTAACTGTTTCGGGGAAACACGAAGTACAGTTTTACAGCAGCATAAAAAAACGAATCAAAAGAAATAATATAGATCTGACAAGGTTGGAACTACAGGCTGCCCAAGTTGCCGGATTAAAAGGATATGAAACCATTATTTACGGGCACACGCACATTCCAATGGAAAAGCATGTGGTGTTTAACGGGAAAAAATTACATTTCATTAATTGTGGAGATTGGATAGAAAACTTCACTGCTGTAGAGTTTTATGGCAATAAATGGCATTTATTTTATTACAATGGTCCGGACGACGAGAATCAAACAGAAGAACCCGACTTTCCACGGGATCAGCAAATTTATTGGTCGCTGATAAAGGAACTGGGAGCCTGAGGCGCATTGAGACAGGAGATAAATCTTACATATTAGTTTGATAATTCGGCCGCATTCTTTTATTGTTCCGAAATTAATGTCCAATTCTCAATCCAGTTGCTTTCTCCAAATGCTCCTTTAAAATTTACAATCTGAAACCAGGAAACCGGATAATTGAGTAAATCACCCTGAATTTTTTCTTCAGGAAGAAATATCCTGTTTTCCCAATCAATTTTAGGATCAGAAACTTCATTTTTTGAAATATTGAAATAATTCCCCCATTCGTTTTGTTGCTCCGGTGAATAAATTCCTGCGAGTTTAAATATGGAAGAGGGAACAGATGTGCCGACCTGGTAAAACAGATTGTTTTTAATATCCAGGTTTCCTTGTTGCCACTGGTAATAACTATCGTGAAGTGCATCTGTAACTTCAAGAGAAATTCCCTGGGGTTTATTTATAAAAATAGAATTGGCAATTATTCCACCTGCATTGTTTCTAAAGCTAACACAGGCTCCGTCGCTGGTATTTCCGTTTCCAATTAAAGTAGCATTAAATATGTTTGGTAAAGAGTAGGGAAGTCCGTTAACCGGAGAGACACCTCCTCCGGCTTCAATCAGGTTATCGCCTTTGTAGTTCGATTGAAATGCCAGCCAGAATTGTCCGTTTCCCGACCAGCCCAAATCATAATCAAAAGCATCATCGCCACAACCCGAAACTACAACGTGCTCCAGGTTTACTGTGCCTCCAAATATTTCCACACCATCATCTTCATTCGAAATTACCTCAACATAATCGATTTGAGTTTCGCTTCCAACTCCGCCTAACGTTAGTCCGTTAATTTCGTTTCCGTCGCCAATATTGGTTCCCCCATGGCGGATAGAAACATATTTTAATGTTCCTGAATTGTCTGTTTCATCTACGCCGCCATAAATTCCCCGCGGTTCGGCAAATGGAATTCCTTCAATCGAAGCTTCCCCGCCGTTAACATTAATCGGTGCATTTCCCAAAATAATTAATCCTCCCCATAAACCGGTTTCATCATTTGCGACAGAGCCTTGCAGGTCATCATTTTCCGAAGTAAAAATGATAGGCTCTTCCGAAGTTCCGTTGGCAATAATTTTTCCTCCTCTTGAAACAATCAACGCACTGGCATTTTCTCCCTGCCCTGGTTTAAAGCGGATAACAGTCCCGGCTTCGATAGTTAAAACCTGCCCATCGTTAACAAAAACAAATCCTTCCAGAATATATTCGTTTTCTTTGCTCCAGGTTACAGTCCCGGTTCCGCTTCCATCATCGCTCAAAACCTGGGTCCCTCCTTCAACAATGTAATCGCTTTTCCGGCATCCGGCAAGTAGCGCAACAAGAAATACTAAGGTTATAATTTTGTAGCTCATTTTTCAGTTTTTACATTTTTACTTCCAGGTCTAAAAATATAAAGGCACGTCCTTCCATATTTGCTGCCCATGGGTACCAGTCGTGGTAGTTCAAAGCCATTTTAATATTTTTAATCGGGTTGAACTGAATACCAGCTACAAGAGCAGTTCCGTCTTCTGCTAAATTCCACGGGTTTGTTTCGTCGTCCAAAGTGTTTGAACTCAGTTTGTCGAAACGCGCAAAAAGCTGGTACTGGTTGGTTATGTTGTATTTCCCATAAAACGATAAGCCGAAAATATTGTGGTTTTTAGTCCACTCATTGTTTCTCCTGAAAATAACTTCACCGGCAATATTCCATTTTTTATTGTAGTCGTATGATGTAAAAAAAAGAAGTGTCGATTCATTGATTTCGTTATAGGTAAAATCATAAAAAATGCGCGATGTTAAATTATTGGGATATTGAAGTGTTGTACCAATTCCGTATTTAAAAACATCATCCATTTGAACACTGTTGTAACCTTCGCCATTCATAATAGTAAAGTCAGCATCAATATAATTGTTAAATGTGTAATGAAAATTAACCCCCAAATCGGCAGATGAGCCCAATTGGTATTCATCAGCAAATGATTTCATCAGGTAGCGGCGTTCCCATACTTTTTCCTGTAGTTTAAATTGTTTCAGACTTATTAACCCAAATTCAATTTCAAGTTTATTTTGAGTGTAGCGTAAAAAGGCATTTTTAAAATAAGCATACCTCCGGAGTTTTGAATAGGGAGACAAATCATTCGGGCTACCTACGTCGACATTAATTTTTGCGTAAAATTCGGGGCTGAAATTGTATTCGTAGCCAATATATCCTCTTACAAGTTCAAATGCAGCCTCGTCGGTTGCCGTTCCGGCAATTCCCTGGTGAAAATTGGCAAAAATGGTTGCAAATGCATTTCCTGTTGGTGTAAATTCTTCTTGCGAAAAAAGGGGTGTGGAAAATAACAGGAGTAGTCCGGTTACCAGTTTTGTCTTCATTTAATTTCAATTTTTATTTGGGGAACAAATATATATTATTCATTTTTAATATTTTAGTAATCGAATTGTAATAAACTTCATCTATTATCACATTTGATTAACAAAAGATTAAGCCAAGGTTAATTTGATGTTGTTTTTATGTTAGAAGTCTTTCTTTAAGAATAAATTATTTTAACTGATTTTTAATGAACTGGAAATTTTCTGTTTTTAAGATTACCTTTGCTATATCGTGAACCGCATAAATTAGATATGGAAAACGAACAAAAAATTCTGATTGTTGACGACGAAAAAGATTTGTGTGAAATTTTACAATTTAATCTTGAAAGCGAAGGTTTTTTAATTGAAATTGCCAACTCCGGCGAGGATGCATTGAAAAAAAATCTTGAAGAATTTGACCTGATTTTACTGGATGTAATGATGGGGGGAGTTTCGGGATTTAAAACTGCGAATGTTATCCGTAAAGAGCGTAAACTGGAAATCCCGATTATTTTTCTCACTGCAAAAGGTGAAGAAAATGATGTATTAACGGGTTTCAATGTTGGCGGCGATGATTATATTCCGAAACCATTTTCAATAAAAGAAGTTGTGGCAAGGATAAAAGCCATTTTAAAAAGAGGGACTCTGTCGCAAAATTCAAATAGCCAGATTCAGTATGATGATTTAAAAATTGATTTGAGGAAAAAAACGACCTCAGTCGATGGCAAAAATATCAATCTCACACGAAAAGAATTTGAAATTCTTTCACTCCTGCTGAAAAACAAAGACCAATACATTAACCGCGAAGAAATACTGAAGCGAATATGGCAGGATGATGTTATTGTTACTGAACGGAATGTGGATGTAAATATCGCCCGATTACGAAAGAAAATTGGAGACTACGGCGCAAAAATTAAAGGGAAATCGGGTTACGGATATTGTTTTAGAAGTTAATTTCAACATATTGAGTTTTTGGCGTGATTAAAAAATCTTTCCGCGGCGAAATATTTCTTTATTTTATAATTGTATTTGTATTCTTTACGATTGCAATCCTCTCTTTTCAATTTCGCAGAGAAAAAAATTATCGTATTGCCCAACTCGAAAATACACTCGACAATATAACTGAAATTACCCGGCTTTTTATTGATCAAAACAACCTCATTGAGAAAAATGAAATGAGTAGGATTGATGAGATAAAAAGTATCATCCCGCATTTTAAAACCCGTATTACCGTAATTAATAAAAACGGAGTGGTTTTATATGACAGTTCAGTAGCCGATTACGATGAGATGGAAAACCATCTCCACCGTCCTGAAATTCAAAAAGCATTGCACGAGAATGTAGGATCAAATATCCGAAAATCAGCTACAACTCTGCAGGAATATTATTATTACGCAAGAAGTTATCCCAGTTACTTTATAAGAACAGCTGTTATTTACAATGTAGAAGTAAAGAACTTTTTAAAAGCTGAGCGTGCTTTTATTTTCTTTATTGTAATTATTTTTTCAATTATAGGGTTGGTTTTATATTTTGTTACAGGAAGATTGGCAGAGGCTATTAAGAAACTGGCAGATTTTTCAATAAAAGCCGGGAAAAATGAATTATTCACTCAGGATGTTCAATTCCCCGATAATGAGCTGGGGATGATTAGCAGCCAGATTATTCGGATGTATAATAAGCTTAAAAAAACCAAGGACGAATTATCTAACGAAAGGGAAAAACTTTTTAGCCACCTGAATGCATTGAATGAAGGAATTGCTTTTTTCACCAAAGAAAAGGAGAATACACTTTCCAACAGTCATTTTATTCAGTATACAAATACGATTGCAAGAAAATCGGTCAGATTGCCCAATGAGATTTTTAAAATTCAGGAATTTAAAAGGCTGAATAAATTTTTGAAGGATAATTTAAAATCGGATAAAAAGTTTGAAGCGGATTCTTTGCCTCACATCGAATTTACCATTGGGAAAAATGAAAGATATTTCAGGGTCCAAAGTATTGTTTTTCTGGATAAAAGTTTTGAAGTGATGATTACAGACTTCACCCGATTGGAAAAAAGGCGCTTGCTGAAACAACAATTAACATCGAATATTGCACACGAATTAAAAACACCTCTTGCTTCTATTAAAGGATATCTGGAAACCATACTGGAAAACTGGCCTGTTATTGAAGAAAAAAGAAAGTATTTTCTGGAAAAAGCATATTTGCAGTCGGAGCGGTTAACCGACCTTATTAACGATGTTTCGTTACTGAATAATATTGAAGATGCCGGCGATCTTTTCGAGTTTAAACAACACGATATCAGGAAAGTAGTAAGCGAAGTTTATGAAAATTTTGCCAGCCGGATTTCTGAGAATCATATTGATTTTACGAACGACATTAAGGAAGACACAATAATTAATGGTAACGAATCGCTGTTGTTTTCAATCTTTCAAAACTTTATTGAAAATTCGATAAAATACGGAGGAAGTCGGATTAAAATTGTAATTAAGGACTACCACGAGGATGACAGTTATTTTTACTTTCTTTACTCTGATACTGGCCCAGGAATTCCTGAAACTCATCTTCCGCGTATTTTTGAGCGCTTTTACAGGGTCGACAAGGGAAGATCAAGAGAAACCGGCGGAACAGGGTTGGGGTTATCTATTATTAAAAATGCAATTCAACTACACAAAGGCGAAATTTCGGTTAAAAACCGTCAAAAAGGCGGCATTGAATTTTTGTTCTCACTGGCCAAAAAATAGTACTGATTTTTCTGTTTTTTAGAAATTCTCTCCGACTTATAAATTCAATAAAAAGCGAGATTTTTGTTAATTCTAAATCACTTACCTTAATTAAATATTACCTTGTTAAGTAATATTCCCAATTGGTATATGCCTCATAGGCAGCCAGAAATAGCGGTGTTCAACCTTTTTGGAAGATGTTACAATATGATTAAGGAAATGTAATAATTGCTTAAATCAATATTAATCATGGTGTAATATTATTGGTATTGCTTCGCCCTCGAATTTGTATTGAATTATTCATTAACACTGCAGAATTAAAAATTATGATCAAAATTGTTGTTAGCATTTTCTTGCTAATAAATGTACTGATGGTTACAGCTCAAACTGGTTCAGTTAAAGGAACTGTGACAGATGCAAAAACACACGAAGCTCTCATCGGAACCACCGTTTTTATTAAAGGAACCACGCAAGGAACAATTACCGATTTTGACGGGAATTTTATGATTCCCAAATTACAGCCAGGTGCTTATACTGTTGCTGTTTCATTTATTTCCTATGATACACAGGAACTTGAAGTAGAAATAAAGGCGAATGAAGAAGTTGTGCTGAATGTGGCTTTGGCACCTGCAACCGTTGAAATTGGAGGTGTAAATGTGGTGGCAAAAGCTAATCGTGAGTCTGAGAATATGTTGTTACTGGAACAGAAAAATTCAGTTTTGTCAACACAGGCTATTGGCGCACAGGAAATTTCGCGTAAAGGGGCAAGCGACGCTGAAGCTGCTGTAACAAAAGTTTCCGGTATTTCGAAACAGGAAGGGATGAAAAATGTTTTTGTCCGTGGATTAGGAGACCGTTTTAATGCTACCACTTTAAATGGATTCCCTGTACCTTCAGAAGACCCGGAATCGAAGAACATTTCGCTTGATTTTTTTGAATCTGATATTATTAAAGCCATTGATGTTGCAAAAGTTTTTAGTAGCGGAATGACCGGAGATGTTGGCGGAGCAGAAATCAACATCGATTCTAAGGAATTGGTTGGGAACTCGGAATTCAACCTTGATATTTCTGCATCAGCAAATACGGAGACCTTGAATAAGGAATTTTTTGTCCCCGACGGAGTTAGCGGTTTGGGGTTCGCTCAGAATACAACCAGCCCGGCGACAGGAGATATATATGCGTTTAAAAATTCACTGGATCCTTCATCACAGGATTTGCAACTGGGAAAAAGCATTGGATTTTCAGGTGGTAAACGTTTCGAGTTGGGAGCAGGAGGCAACCCGCTAACCTTTTATGTTATTGGGAATTACTCAAATGACTATAGTTTTACAAATGGAGTAACCCGAAAAACAACAACAAACGGAACCATTTTTCGCGATCAGAATACTAAGAAATATGAGAGCAAGTGGTCGCATTTGGGAATGGCGAATATAACGTATGATTTTAGTGGTTATAGCCTTACATATAATTTACTGGCGATACATACAGCAACAGGGGTTTTAAGAGATGATTACGGTATGGATGGCGAGATATTTCAGTCTTCATCGGAATATGATTATATGGGGTTGGTAAGGCGCCAGCAGGTTAATGATAATACGCTGTTGGTTAATCAGTTTCAGTTAAACAAAGAAATTAACAAACGTCTTTCCACAGAGCTTGGTGTGGCCTATAATTACAATAACGGGAAAGAACCGGACAGACGCGTAAATTATTTGTCATATGTTGGTGATAATACATTGGTCCCGTTACGCGGAGCAGGACGGCAGCACCGGTATTACGGAGACCTGAAAGAAAGGGATTTAAATGCTCTGGCAAAAATTACTTATAAACTAACGTCGGACGATGAAAATATTTCTTCGGTAGAAATCGGATATAAAGGCCGGTTTTTAACGGACGATTATCAAGCAAATAGCTGGGATAATACACGTACACAGGCAACTCTGCCAACGCTCGATCTTGAAGATTTTTCTCTTAATTCAATTTTTAACCAGGAAGAATTTGAACAAGGGCATTTCCAGAACAAGGAATACAATGTTTCCACCTATAATGTGGAAAAAACAATTCACTCTGCATATGGGCAGTTGACTTATCAACTCGGGTCAAAATTTGTTCTAAATGCCGGTATTAAAGCTGATGATGTAAATTTCAGCGTAAGTTATGATGTAAACAGTGGCGCAAAAGAAGGTTCGAATGATTTTAGCGAACTTTATTTTTTACCGAACCTGAATCTGAAATATACACTAAATGATAAAAATGTAGTAAGAATGAGCGCCAGCCGTACTTATACGTTACCCCAATCAAAAGAAATATCGCCACTGCTTTACGAAGGTCCTCAGTGGAGTTCTCAGGGGAATGCAGATCTTGTTCCGTCCACCAATTATAACCTTGATTTAAAATGGGACTTTTATTTTACTCCGGGTGAACTTTTTTCTGTTACTGTTTTTGGCAAATTAATCCAAAAACCGCTTTCCAGGGTTGAGATTAACAGCGCTAATGGATTTTTGTCTTATGCAAACATAGCAGACGAAGCAAAGTTAGGAGGAGTTGAGGTTGAAATGAGGAAGAACATCTTTTCTGTCGATACCAAAAGCAAACTCAGTACTGGAATTAACTTTTCGTATATAAGCACTGGTGTAGAGGTGTACAAAGACGAAAGTTCAACATTAAAATTTACCAATGATAAAACAGAATTGGAAGGAGCAGCTCCAATAATTATGAATGCAGATTTATCATATCAATTTCAAAATGATGGATTTGAAATGACTGCTTCGCTTGTAGGGAATTACTTCAGTGACAGGATTTATTCTGTTGGGGTGAACGGTTATAAAGATATTGAAGAAAATGGCCTTACCACACTGGACTTTGTGTCTTCCATGAAATTAAAAGAACACTGGGGATTAAAATTAAAAGCCCGAAATCTGCTCGACCCGGAATACAAGTTGACAAGAGAACCAAGCACTGAAGGCGCTGAGCCTATTGTGCTAAGTAGCTATAAGAAAGGCTTGAGTTTTAGTTTGGGGCTTTCTTACGAATTCTAAATAATATATCGTTTCCATAAATTTTAAAACTAAGAAAAATGAAAAAATTACTTTTTGCACTTTCAATTGTTGCAATTTTATTCGCTGGATGTGATAAAGATGATCCGGAACCACCAACTCCGGAACCAACGGACGAACTTAACGGTGCCATTGAGTCAGATGTCACACTGGATCCTTCTGTTGCATATCGGCTGACCGGAACAGTAAGCGTAAAATCGGGAGCTACACTCACAATTCCTGCCGGAACTACTATTAAAGCAAATAAAGGCTTTAGCAATTATATTATTGTTGAACAGGGAGGTAGAATTATGGCGGAAGGAACTGCCAATGCCCCTGTTACTTTTACATCAGCAGAAGCTAATCCTGCTGCTGCTGACTGGGGGGGTATCTGGATAAACGGATATGCACCTATTTCGGGTGGGGGTACAGGAGCTACTGAAGTTGACAACACAATCCCTTATGGCGGAACAGATCCTCATGATGACTCAGGTGTTCTGAAATATGTGATTATTGCCTATTCCGGTGCTCAGTCAACCGAAAATATTGAGCATAACGGTTTAACCCTTGATGCTGTTGGGGATGGAACCGTTGTGGAGAATATTTATATTTATGATGGTGGAGATGACGCTGTAGAATTTTTTGGAGGAACAGTAAATGTATCAAATATGCTGGCCGTAAATTGTGACGACGACATGTTTGATGTAACTCAGGGGTGGAGTGGTACTCTTGACAATGCTTATGGTGTCTGGGAAGCAGGTTATACAAGTACAGAATCTGATCCTCGTGGTGTTGAATCAGATGGTAACCTTGATGGTGAGCATTCGGAACACAACGGGCAGTCTGACTTTACGATGAGTAACATCACAATCAAAAATGCTTCAGATTATTTAATGGAAGATGGGATTAAAGTACGCCGCGGTGCTACAGCAACAATTACCAATGCATTGATTATTGGTGGTTCTGCAAAAGATATTATCGACTTAACCGATAGTAAAGGCGACGCTACTACAGCTACTTCAATAAGTCTTACAGTTCAAAGTGCATCGGGGACTTCAAACGACATTCATGCAAACGGAACTAATGCTAATGTCGTAATTGAAGATGGAAATACCGGTGCTTCAACTTCAGCATTTGGCTGGACTGGCTATGATTTTTCGTCAGAAGAAACGGCGACAATTAACGGTGACATTACCGGTGAGACAAGACTGAACGCTCTTTATACTTATACTTTAGATGGTACATTAAGTGTAAAAGATGGCGGTACATTAATTATCCCTGCCGGAACTACAATTAAAGCAACTCCTGGTTTTAGTTCTTATGTTCTTGTTGAACAAGGTGGTAAAATTATGGCAGAAGGAACTGCAAGCGCTCCTATTACGTTTACATCAGCAGAAGCCAGTCCTGCAGCAGCCGACTGGGGCGGTATCTGGATTAACGGATATGCACCTATTTCAGGAGGTGGTACCGGAGCTACCGAAGTTGACAACACCATCCCTTATGGAGGAACCGATCCTCACGACAACTCAGGGGTAATGAAATACGTTATTATCGCTTATTCCGGTGCACAGTCAACAGAAAATATTGAACACAACGGTTTAACTCTTGATGCTGTTGGTGATGGGACTGTAATTGAAAATATTTACGTTTACGATGGAGGAGATGACGCAGTCGAATTTTTTGGCGGAACAGTAAATGTAACCAATATGCTGGCTGTAAATTGTGACGACGACATGTTTGATGTAACCCAGGGGTGGACTGGTACTCTTAACAATGCTTATGGTGTTTGGGAAGCCGGTTTCACCAGTACCGAAGATGATCCTCGCGGAATTGAATCAGATGGTAATCTGGATGGTGAGCATCCGGAACACAACGGGCAGTCTGATTTTACGATGAGTAATATTACCATCAAAAATGCATCGGATTATGTAATGGAAGATGGGATTAAGGTACGCCGTGGAGCTACAGCAACAATTACAAATGCACTAATTATTGGTGGTTCTGCAAAAGATATTATCGACCTTACCGATAGTAAAGGAGATGCTACCACAAATACTTCCATTAGCCTCACGGTAGATGGAACTACTTTTAGCAGCAATGAAATCCATGTAAATGGAGTTTATTCAAATGTTGTAATTGGAGCAGGAAATACAGGAGCCTCAACTTCTGAACTTACCTGGACCGGCTACAGTTTTTAAGAAAATAAGAAAAGCCTGGGGAACTGCCTCAGCATTATTTAAATATGCAGTGTTAAAAATGAGCTGAAAAGCTTGTTTGAAAACTCCGGGGGGATCCCGGAGTTTTTTTTGCCCGTTTGTTAAATGTTGCTTTTTTGTTAAAATAAGATTACAAAAATGTTACAATCTTGAATTTTAATGTTAATTTTGTGTTAACAAACCGAAGTTAAAAAATTAATAAAAGGAAAGGAGGCTACGATGAAAACACTGGTAGCAATTTTGGCAGTATTATTTACATTTTCAGTATCAGCACAGGATTTAAAAGAAATAAACGGAGTCTATTATTCTGGTTCAGAGCCTTATTCAGGTGATTATGTTACTTATCACGACAATGGTAATGTGAAAATGAAGGCGCATTTTACCAACGGTCTGAAAGACGGGAAGTATTCAATGTATTTTGAGAATGGTCAGTTAAATGAAGTCCGCTCATACAAAAACAATGAAATGGACGGTATTTGGTTTACTTTCAACATGAAGGGAACAAAAATCGCCCAGGCAAGTTATGTTGATGGAGTGAAAGATGGTAACTGGTACGTTTGGAACGATGAAGGTAAGCTGTTATATGAAATGGCTTATGAAAAGGGTGAAAAATCGGGCGTTTGGAAGAAATACGACGATATGGGCCTGTTAGTAATGGAAAGAGATTATTCTGAGTTTTAAAGTCGTTGGATTGACATATGTAAATAAGATCCTGTCTGCTGTTTAGCAGGCAGGATTTTTTATACCAGCAAAAATTAATCGTTTTGTAATATTTCTGTAATCGCACTCTAACCACCTCCACGTACTTTTGGCTAATATTTTTTGAGAATAAAATGAAGTCATTAGTAACTCTTATATTAATTCATTTCTTATTTTTCTCTGCATTCGCTGATGAAGATGGAACCAAAGCAGAGCCCAATGTAAAAGAGAACAGTCGGGTTTATATTACGGGAACTGTAAAAGATAAAAATACAGGAGAGTATCTGGTTGGTGTTGAAGTTGAGATTGAAGGGACAAATTTGAAAACCTATACAGATTTTGATGGTAATTTTAGCTTCGAAAATGTGATTCCGGGGATCTATGATATTTCAGTAAATTATATTTCTTATGAAAGAGAGGAACTGGAAAGCATGGAAATAAGCTCGCGTACAAGTATGCTGGAGCTTGAACTTCACCAGTTACAATAAAATAAAAAAACAATAATAAGTTAAAGCCACTTTTTAAGTGGCTTTTTTGTTTCCGATTATTATTCTAATTTTCGATCTTAGCCAAAAAAACGAAAATGTTCTCAGTTATTTTTGATATGGACGGTGTGATCGTGGACAATGGAGAATTCCATTTTTTAGCCTGGCAGAAATTTTGTTCGAGTCACCGGATCCCTTTTTCCAAAGAGGAATTCAGGAGAAATTTTTTTGGACGGGTAAACGAGCAGGTTTTGCCTGTTCTTTTTCAACGGGTGTTAAGTAAAGATGAGATTCAAGTACTCGGTGATGAAAAGGAGAAAATATACCGCGAAATTTATGGGCCCAAACTAAAGTCTGTTAACGGGTTAGTTTCCTTACTTGACGATTTGAAAAAGAATAGTGTCTCTGTTGCAGTAGCTACCTCTGCATCTCCTGAAAACGTTGATTTTGTATTGAATGGATTGAATATTAAACATTATTTCAACGTTATTGTCGATGATTCTATGGTTACAAAAGGAAAACCGGATCCGGAAATTTATCTGAAAACAGCACAACTTTTGAAAACACAACCTGAAAATTGTGTGGTTTTTGAAGATAGTCTTTCCGGAACAAAGGCGGCTTTCAATGCAGGAGCAAAAGTATTTGCACTTACAACTTCATTGGACGCCGCAGAGCATAAATTTGCGCATCACATTTTTCCGGACTTTTCAGGAATTTCATATAATTTTATACAAAAATTGTTTTCAACTAAACGCTTATGAAATTCAGATTTACGTTGTTTTTGTTTGTTAGTATTCTAATTTTTTCCTGTAAGAAGGAGAGAACTGATATTCCCCTGCCGGAACATCCGCGACCTGGATTTGAACGGGAGGTTTGGCAGAATCTGAACGGTACATGGAAATTTAAAGCCGATTCTTTGGATGTTGGTCTGGATGAGAAATGGCAAAATGAAGCCAAGTTTTTTGATGAAAATATTTTAGTCCCGTTTTCATGGGGCAGTCCGATGAGTGGAGTGGAACGACCAGATATAAATGTAGCCTGGTA
Source organism: uncultured Draconibacterium sp. (assembly GCA_963677235.2). Taxonomy (GTDB): domain Bacteria; phylum Bacteroidota; class Bacteroidia; order Bacteroidales; family Prolixibacteraceae; genus Draconibacterium. The sequence continues at coordinate 1,761,816 of CAXXPP010000003.1, forward strand.
TTCCCGGGTTTTTAAACTGGACAAAGAAAAAGAGTGGAAAGATCAAAATGTTTATTTTGTTTTTTCAGCCTGCGATTTTAATACCACACTTTGGATAAACGGGCAAAAAGCCGGAACGCATTCTGGCGGCTATGTTCCATTTGATTTTAATATTTCCAGTTTCTTGAAAGAAGGAGAGAACCAGGTTGTTGTGCGCGTTGAGGATGAGGAGCTGGACAACCGGCCTTCGGGGAAACAATATTACGGGAATGCTAAAGGAATCTGGAACACAGTGTATTTGGAAGCTCGTCCTGAGAATTACATCAGAAATATAAAATTTACGCCTGTTGTTGATAGCAGTCAGGTAACTGTTGAAGTCGCTCTGCAAAAAGAAAGCTCCTCTGCCTTGCAGTTTAGCTTAAAAGGGAAAAACAATAATGTTGATTTTGAAGGAGAGATTAAGGCCGGACAAAACTCCGGAAAATTTGTTGTCTACCTCAAAAATGTAAAATTATGGGATTTGGAGAATCCGTTTCTGTATGAGGTTACAGCTGGCATTTCAAACGAAAACTTAGCAGATGAAGTTTCCACGTATTTTGGTATGCGAAAAATTTCGGCTGTTGAAATCCCCGGGAAAAATTTTCAATATGTGGCTTTAAATAATAAGCCGCTTTATCTAAAACTTACACTCGATCAGAGTTATCATCCCGATGGGTTTTATACTTTTCCTTCCGATGAATTTATGAAAGACGAAATTCAAAGGGCAAAAAATTTGGGACTGAATGGTCTACGTATTCACATAAAAGCTGAAATGCCCCGTAAATTATATTGGGCTGATAAACTTGGGTTACTGATTATGGAGGATGTTCCCAATTTTTGGGGGGAGCCCGATAGTACAGCTAAAGCAAACTGGGAATATATTGCTCAAAAAGAAATGGAACGAGATTATAACCATCCGAGCATTTTTTCGTGGGTTTTGTTCAACGAAACATGGGGCTTATTTAGCACGGATGAAAACGGAACCCGTTCTTATACTCCTGAAACACAAGAGTGGGTGAGGAATTGGTATTATAAAGCTAAAGAATTTGATCCTTCTCGTTTGGTTGAAGATAATTCGCCATGTAACTGGGATCATGTAATTACCGATATAAACACATGGCACCGCTACTTGCCGGCGCGCCACTGGGCAGGATTCCTCAATATGGTGGTTGATAGTACTTTCCCTGGCTCTTCGTTTAATTATATTGGTGGCAATGTACAAACCAATGTACCTATGTTTAATTCAGAATGCGGGGCTGTTTGGGGATACAATGGCAGTACCGGTGACATTGATATTACCTGGGAATATCATATTATGATGAATGAGTTCCGGGAAAGACCCACAATTGCCGGTTTTTTATTTACCGAATTTCATGATGTTATTAATGAATGGAATGGGTATTATCGTTTCGACCGTTCGAAAAAGATATTTGGTCTTGATGAACTTTGTCCGGGTATGACAATGAAAGATTTTCATACGGATTTATACGTGGTTGCAGGTGAAGACTTTTTTCAAACTTATAAAGGGGGACACTCTATCGAAATTCCTTTGGGTATTAGCGCAGTAACATACGAAATACCTGAAGAATTAAAATTGAAATATTCTGTGTACGGCTGGGATGAAATCGGGGAGAAATACGACATTGCTTCCGGGGAAACAGAAGCAGTGGCAGAACCATTTAGTTTTGAGAAATTACAGCCAGTTAAGGTTGATTTACCTGATAAAACAGGAACAGTTATTTTTGCAACAGCGCTCGAAGATTCAAAAGGAAATATAATCCAACGGAATTTTGTTCCATTTAAGGTTGAAGGGAATTCATCAGAATATATTACTGTCACTCAGTCCCCATCCGATTTTACAGAAGCATCGTGGAGCATTAAATATCAAGCTTCACAAAATGGAAACAAAGTTTGGGGAATGGGGTCAGGATATTTTGGATATGAGTTTGAATTGCCACAAAATTTGAATAAAGAAGATATTGAAAGTATTGAGTTTAGAGCAGAACTTGCTTCCCGTTATCCGCAGGGCAAATATTTGGAAGATGGAGAAGCTGAGAGAATTGGTATGACGGTTGTTTCTGAAAAAGGAACAGATCCCGGATATGGAAAAAACAGTTATCCGCAAACCGATGAGAAAAAACACGGCGCAGTTGTGAAAATCAATGCCAATGATCAACTAATCGGCACAGTCGAATTGTCGGACGACCCTGCAGACCACAGGGGAATTCTTTCATGGATGAATCAGGAACCCGGTTGGGAGTGGGGAAGTAAAGATCATAGTAATCCATGGTTGCTCGACGAAGCTGGCTCATATGGTTTTCAAGTTAAGGCCGGGTTGGATGAAACTTCAAAAAAATCGGCTCTGGAAACAGGAAAGGTTATCATCCGTTTGTTTGTTGATGAATCGACAGAAAATCGTGGTGGACTTTCGGTTTATGGTAAGAATTCAGGAATGTATCCTATGGATTTGACATTGCTGATTCATAAGAAATAACTGTTCGCTGATTAAATAGAAACAATTTATTTAACCCTCCTTTTTACCATTTGTGTACTTATTGTACAGAATGGAGATAGTTATTTTTCGCAGGCAGGTAGTTTTGTGGGAAAACCAGATTATAAAATAACTAATTTTTTCTCATGAATCAATTCGTCTGTCCTTCATGTAACCATATATTGAAAATAGCAGATAAATTTTGTCCCGGCTGTGGAACACGGGTTTCATCAGAAAATCCGGAATCAGAAAATAGAACAAAAACGATTGTCTCTTCAGGAAAATATTCCGGAACAATGATAAAAAGCAAAGCATCGTTCGGCTGGAAAATATTCCGGAACGTAATTATTGCAACTGTAGTTTTAGGGGTGCTGGCACTAGCTATTTGGTTTCAATTTGATCCGGATGCCGGGAAGAAGCTTACCGATGCATTAATGGGAATCGGTTTTATGGCTGTGTTCTTTTTTACGGGGTGGCTTTTTATGCGTGGTCAGAAAGGAAAAAAAAGAAGTAACTGGGACGATGACCAGTACAGTGATGTGTGTGACGATAATGATTAACAAAAATTGTTAAATTATGTCCTATTGTTCAAATTGTGGAAATGAAATAAAAACCGGAGAGGCGTTTTGTGGAAACTGTGGAACCAAAACTTTGCAAACTGCACAATCTTCTTCAGGTGGAAGAGTAACAATTGATGTTATTACCCGCGAAAGGCTGAATATGGTAAAAGTAGAACTTGAAAAATCTTCTGTTCGTTATGAAGCCGGAGCAATGCATTATATGAAGGGGAGCCTTGAGTTACAAACGAACGTACCGGGAATGGGCCGAATTTTAAAGTCGATGGTAACCAAAGAGAAGATTATAAAACCGGTAATTACCGGAACTGGAACTGTATTTTTTCAGCCCTCATTTGGAGAGTTTACAATTCTCGATCTTCATAATGATGAATGGATTCTTGACCAAGGAGCGTATTATGCCTCTGAGTTGGAAATCGAAATAGGGGCTTATACAAACCGTGCCATCAGCGCCATGTTTTCGGGAGAGAAATGGTTTCAAACAATTGTGGCAGGTACAGGTAAAGTAGTAATTAATTCCGCCGGGCCACTGGAAGAAATTGAACTGAACAATGGTAAGCTGGTGGTTGACGGAGCCTTTGCGGTGGCACGAACTTCAGGGATCAATTTGAAGGTTACAAAAGCAACCCGTGGGATTTTTTCTACCGTAATTTCAGGAGAGGGACTGGTGAATACTTTCTCAGGAACCGGTAAGGTTTTAATTGCCCCGGTTGATAACTATTTTAACACCCTGATTCATACGGTTCGGGCAATTCATAATAATGTCTTAAATCTTAATAAACGTTGAACGTGATGAAAATTCGAAGTTTATTTCTGATGATTTTATTCTTGCTTGTTATTCTTAGTGCCGGGGCTCAGAAAATACTGAACGAACAGGAAACCACCTGGGTTTTGGAAGCAAAAGCTGAATTGGAACAAGCACTTTCAGATCCTGGATTGGATGAACCAGCCCGCTTATCTATGATAGAACGAAGTGCAAAAACATTAAAAGAATACGGGCAACCATGGTCTTATCCAGAAGGAGATATTCCGTTACAGGAATTTATGGAAAGTAATTTTGAACAGTGCAAAGAACGAATTACCGAAATGTCGGACATGTCGCTGCAAATTCAGAGTAGAACGCTGGATAAACAAATTGAGATTATTAATCAGCTTCAAATTGAAGTTGGCGAACGCCAGTTGCAAATGTTAATTCCTGGCGGGAATGCCGCTGTGTCTCTTTCGATGGAGCTTGTAAATACTGTTTTTGACGTAAATATTGTTGAAGGTTTTTCCGGAGGGCAAAGAGGAAATGCGCAGAATTTAAAAGAGCGGTTTATTGAGCTGGCCAAACAAAAAAAGTTAGGCCAGTGTATCAACCAGATTATTGATGATGATAAGAAATCGCTGATACAATTAAATAAAGACCGGAACAATTTGAAATTGCAGGAAAATAAATGGGAAAGTGTTTACCGGCGGGCTACTCAAACGACTCAAACAATAAATGGTTACGAAGGTGCAAAGTTAATAACTGAGGCACCGGTTCAAAGTCAGGCTCAAGATAATAGCCCGGCAACGCAGGCAACTACTTCTTTTAAAGCAAATATTCTGGTAGGAACATGGAAATTTGGATTTAAAGAAACAGGCTATTTTTACCTTACTTTTAAAAACGATGGAACATTTACTTTTGAAGATAAAATGAACGGGGAAGATGTGGAAACCGGGAAGTACATATTTGTTGGGAATACTTTAAAACTGATTGGTCCTAAAAGGGTTTGCGAGGATGTGGAAGGGGTTTATACAGTTGAAATAGAGCCCGAAGAATTCAGATTCAAAAAAATAGAAGATCCGTGTATAAACCGGAAATTCACGTTAAGTCACGTTTGGCAAAAATAATCGGATAAGAATGCAAACTCAGGAAATAGTAGTAAAAAACAAGCAGAAATCAATTTCCAGGCTCTTATTGCTTTTGGTATTTGTTTGTGCTGCATTTTGGATTTTGCCGTTTATTTCAGGGAATATATTGAGTGGAATATGGCCTCTTGCCTTTTTAGCATTTTTTTTAGATGTTGTATTTCTCGCAACCGCTCTGATTTTCAGGAGTAGGAGCCGGAAAATGGATGAACTTTTTTCAAATAAAGAGCTTCTGATGCGATGGACGCTCAGCGACGAAATGCTGGAAGCGTATGCTGCTCATCAAAAAAGAAAAAGCAGGGAGAAGAATCAGGCCATAATGAAAGTATTTGGAATTTTGTTTACTGTAATAACTGTTCCATTTTTATTTTTTCTCGAAAAAGATGAATTGATGCCTTTTTTGTTTATCCTTTTTTCGATTTTTGGGGTTGTGTTTTTGTTTTCGGTTTTAATGCCGGTATATTATTACAGGCTAAATCTAAAAAGCGATAAGCAAATTTTAATTGGGAAGAAGTATGCTTATATCAACGGTATTTTTCACAATTGGGATTTTCCTCTTTCCGGGTTGAAAAAAGTAAAAGTGATGAGAAATCCGTTTTATGGTTTGTCGTTTACATACTATTATACCGACCGGACATGGAAAAACTCTGAAGAACTGGAAATTCCGGCGCCGGCAACTATTAATCTTAACCTTTTAGCAGAGCAATTAAGGGCAAACAACTAAAACTACATTTGACCGGCTATTTTAATTTTATTTATTTCCCGGTAGCGACCAGGTGTAATTCCTTCATTTTCTTTGAAAACCCTAATGAATGTATTGAGCGAACCAAATCCAACAGCTTCTGAAATATAATTCAGAGAATAGTTTTTTAATCCGTCATTAACCAACATCTGTTTCGCCTCTTCAATTCGGTATTTATTTACAAAGTCGCTAAAGGAGCAGGAAAATTCAGAATTAATAAGGTTGGATACATAAGTTCGGTTGGTTTGTAGTTTTGAAGAAACCTGTGTTATTTTTAGGTCTGAATTTTTGTAAATTTTTTCAACGGCAAAAAGGTTCAGAATTTGTTCTTTTAACTGTACCTGGTTATATTCTCTGATATTCTGTTCCTGCTGTTGTTTTTCGTCCTTAATAAGATCTACAACGGTATGATTTTGCATATATCCCTCAAACCCGATAAAGAATAAAAGGATACTAAAGATTAATGAAGGAATAAGCAGTAAAAATGCGGAGTGCAAAAATAAGTGTCTCCCTACTATGTTAAAGATTATACTCATTGTGGAAGTGAGTACAAATGAATATAATAACATGTTAACCCAAACCAGTGTTTTACTTTCAAGATTTGAATAAAAATTAGCTACGCGTTTGTTGTACCTTATAACCAGCTTTCGCCCTTTAACAAGATAATAGATAACCTGTACTGCAAATATGAAGCGGGTAGTATAAAATATTAGTTTTTGGGTATTGATAAGCGGTGTGGAATGAAATTCACCATTCTCTTTTTGAAGAAAACCATTTATATAAACCAGCCTTTCATCAGGGTGCATTAATAAATATACAATTGCAGTTGAGACTGCCATGATAACAGCAGGAGCGATAAGCTTAAGATTTTTTATATTGAAATGTATTTCAATAGTTAAAAGTTTAATGTACCAGTAATATAACGGATAAACAGAAAGCGATGCAAGCGTGTAAATAGAATCAAAAATGAGATATCCTTTTTGGTTTTGTTTAAAATATAAGGCGTGCGACAGATAAACGAGAAAAGCAAAAACCATAAAGACACTCAGAAATTTTTTTGCCTTGTTGTTCGACGATGATAAGAACAGAACTATTGACCAGAAAAAGGTTACATACATTGGGGTGTAAATAATCAAGTCCTTTATCATTCTTTCCTCTTGGTTATAGAATAAAATGCATTCCGAAAATACGGTTTATTTTCATTAGAGTTTACATTTTGAGTATTGATTTTACACAATGTTGAACTTGGAAATTACAATTCAAATATTTTTTAGAGTGATTGTTTTCAATTTCTTTTCATAAAAACATAAACGTAATAAAAGAGGTTCGGCCTTGCTGTTCTGGTTTTATCATTCTTTAATTTTCTGATTGCTAAAAAAGATTTATCGTCAGTTGGCGGCTCGCAATTTTCAATTGGCATAGTAAAAATCCAGGTGACTTCCTTCTTCGGGATTGTTGTTGGCAATGGTTGTATTGATAACGGCATTTCAACATATTCAGGAAGTGTTGTAGTAATAAATTCCGGTTAAAGTATACTGTCGAATGTGCCGGAAAGTGAGGAATGATTACTACAAAAACATGTCGGGTTGAAAGATTTACCCGGTAAAAATATTCTCCTGGATATAAAATAAATACACAAAAAAGAGGCTGATTCATATGTGAACAGCCTCTTCGTTTTTATCGAGAACTAAGTTTAAACTTCAAATGAATCAACTTCTTTATAAGCTTCAATTAATCTTTTTTCCCCTTCAATTCCTTGTTTTGAGATTCCGTGTTCCATTCCCATCACACCTTTATAACCTTTGTCGTAAATAAATTTGAAAACATTCTTATAATTTATCTCGCCGGTAGTGGGTTCTTTCCTTCCCGGATTATCGCCAATTTGTATATAAGCAATTTCTTCCCAGGTAAGATCCATGTTGGTAATGATATTACCTTCATTCTTCTGCATGTGATAAATATCGTATAAAATTTTGCACGACGGGCTGTTTACCGCTTTACATATCATATAGGTTTGTTGCGAAGTACGCAGGTACAGGTCGGGAGAATCCGATAATGGTTCAAGCACCATTACTAATCCGTGGGGTTCCAAAATTTCAGCCCCCCTTCGCAATGCGTCTATAACATTGGCGTCTTGTAATCCAATGGGTAAGTTTCTTTCGAAAGCCCCGGGAACCACTGTCATCCATTTTGCATTGACGCGTTTGGCCACATCTACTGCTTTGCGGCAACCATCCAGAAAGATATCAAGATATTCTTTTTTTCCGGCAGCAAAAGTATTGGCCATATTTCCGCCTTTATCAACAACAAAAACTCCCATCGTCATATTTAATTGGGCTAAAGTTTCGCCAATTTTTGACTGGATTGCAGGTTCGCGCCCCATCATTCCGTTATCTTCGAATGCTGTGAACCCCTGATCGGCCATAAATTTGATTTGCTCAATTGGATCATCGCCAACACTGTTCCGAAACATACCAAGGTGTGGCCCGTATTTTAATTTGAATTTGGCTGGAGCAGATGAAACCGTTTCAGAAGCGGAAGCTCCGGTCATGGCTGTTAAACCAGTCAGTGCCATTCCGCTAACTGCAGTGCTTTTTATAAAATTTCTTCTCTTCATGGTTTACTTGGTTTATTAAATATAAGTAATAATGGTAAAAATAGTGAATTGTCTTCTATTTCCTGCCGTATAGGGAAATCTTTAAAGACCTTTAACATCTGCGGTTGGGTTTCGGTAATATTCATTGGCCAAAATCAGTCATCTTTTTTTGTTGAAAACAGGAAAGAAAAAGGGCAGCTCAATCGTGAACTGCCCTTCCTTCGTTTATTCAGAAAATTTCTTAAACTTCGAATGAATCTACTTCGCGGTAAGCCTTTATAAGTGCCAATTCTCCTTCTTTTCCTCTTTTGCTTTTTCCATGTTCACAACAAAGAGTTCCGTTATATCCTTTCTCATAAATGTGTTTGAATATACCTTTAAAATTGATTTCTCCTGTTGTGGGTTCGTTTCTTCCCGGATTATCTCCAAGATGGAATGCGCCGATGTAATCCCAGCATAAATCCATATTCATTATTAGATTTCCCTCTGTTATTTGCTGGTGATATAAATCATCCACTATTTTACAACTCGGATGATTTACAGCTACACAAATCATTTTAGCCTGAGGCATTTTTGTTAAAAACAATCCAGGGTGGTTTACTTGGTGATTTAAAGGCTCCATTACCAGTTCAAGACCAGTTTTTCCTGCTACGTCGCAGCAAACCCGCATATTCTCAATTACATTAATTGTTTGATAATCCCAATCCATTCTTTCATCATACAACCCGGGTGTAATTAAGCCTGTTTTGGCTCCGGTTCTTTTTTGAACATCCAATGCTTCTGCTGTTTTTTTCTTTAATAGCTCTTTTACTTCAGAATCGTTGGTGACCATGTATTTTTTGCCATGGTCGGCATAAACGATAAAAGGGCCCAAATCCATACCACGTTTTGCTAATTCATTTCCTATTTTTTCCTGCATTTCAGGAGTCCTGCCCATTAAGCCGTTATCGAAAATTGCTGTAAATCCCTGATCGGCAATAAATTTAATATTGTCAATCGGATCGTTACCTGCACTCTCGCGAAAAGTTCCCAGCCCGGGAGCGTATTTCAGTTTGAATTTCGCAGAATTAGATAAAGATGTTTCAGAAGCAGAAGCCATGTTCATGGCAGCCAGTCCGGTTAAAGCTAATCCACTTGCAGCAGTGTTTTTAATAAAATTTCTTCTTCTCATGGTTTATTGGTTTAATTTAAAAAATTCAATAGTGGAGGTAAAAATAATGAAATCATGTTTAAAATATTGTCAAATCTTTTATATTCTTTAGATAACATAAGTATTGATGAAAAAATTATTTGAAACGACAAATAACTTTTATATTGATTTTCAGATTTTTCTTCTCGGTAATCGATATAAAAATATTGAGTAATTAAGTTTATCCGACTTTTCGTATTTGTTTCCTCCTAAAGAGTTGTTAATTTTAACAGCTAATTTCTAAATCAACAAAAACGTTAAATTATGAATAGAAAACTTAGAATGGGTATGGTCGGTGGAGGAACCGATGCATTTATTGGTGCAGTACACCGTTTGGCAGCATTTATGGATAACCAGATAGAGCTTGTGTGCGGATGTTTTAGCATAAACCCTGAAATTTCAAAATCGTCTGGTAAATTATACTATCTGCCGGAAGACAGAGTGTATGAATCATACCAGGAAATGTTTGAAAAAGAAGCCCGACTTCCCGATGGCGAACGTATGGATTTTGTATCTATTGTTACTCCTAACTTTGTTCATTTTGCCCCTGCAATGATGGCATTGGAAAACGGATTTAATGTTGTTCTTGATAAACCGATAACTTTTACACTTGATGAAGCATTACAATTAAAAGCAAAGGTAGAGGAAACAGGCTTAACTCTGGCTCTTACTCACACGTATTCCGGCTATCCGGCTGTTAAACATGCCAAACAAATGGTTGCTAACGGCGAACTTGGAAAACTAAGAAAAGTTTATGTGGAGTATCCGCAGGGATGGCTTTCTGCAAAAGTAGAAGATCAGGGAAATGCTCAGGCTTCATGGAGAACCGATCCCAAACGTTCAGGGAAAGCGGGTTGTATGGGAGACATTGGTACGCATGCACATCAACTGGCCGAATATATAACCGGATTGAAAGTTACGGAACTGTGTGCCGAACTAAATGTATTTGTTCCTAACCGGTTGCTCGACGATGATGGCGCTGCGCTGTTGCGTTTTGAGAATGGTGTTAAAGGTGTGCTTATCGCTACGCAGATTGCCGCTGGTGAAGAAAACGCAATAAAGGTTCGTGTTTACGGAGAGAAAGGCGGGCTGGAATGGTTCCAGCATGAGCCCAACACATTAGTTGCGAAATGGATTGATAAACCGACGCAAATTTTACGCGTTGGAACAAGCATGGGAAGTGCAGTCGCAGCTCATAATACACGCACTCCAGGTGGGCATCCGGAAGGTTATTTAGAAGCTTTTGCAAATATTTACAGAAACTTTGCCCAAACGGTAATGGCAAAGATGGATAACAAAAAACCTACGCCTGAAATGCTCGACTTTCCCACTGTGGAAGATGGAATCCGCGGAATGCAATTTATTGATACGGTTGTGAAAGCAGGATACAATGATGAGATTAAATGGGTGAAATTTGGCGAATAATTTTGAGCTAAACCTAAAAATAATATAAAAATGGCTAGACCAGTTACACTATTTACAGGACAATGGGCCGATTTACCCATCGAAAAGATTTGCCAAAAAGCAAAAGAGTTTGGATACGACGGGCTTGAACTTTGCTGTTGGGGCGACCATATGGAAGTGGATAAAGCAGATCAGGCGTACTGCGATGAAAGAAAAGCTTTGCTTGAAAAATACGATTTAAAATTATTTTCAATATCAACACACCTTGATGGGCAATGTGTTTGCGATCCTATTGATTTGCGACATAAAAGCATTGCCAGCAGGCATGTTTGGGGTGATGGTGACCCGGAAGGGGTGCACCAGCGCGCGGCTGAAGAAATGATAAAAACAGCTAAAGTGGCAAAAATGCTTGGCCTCGATACAGTGAATGGTTTTACCGGAAGTCCGATTTGGCATCTTCTGTACTCGTTTCCTGCTGTTCCGCCAGAAATGATTGAAAAAGGATATGAAGAATTTGCCAATCGCTGGATTCCAATTTTGGATGAATATCAGAAATTAGGAATCAAATTCGCTCTGGAGGCGCATCCTACTGAAATAGCTTTTGATATTCACACTGCTCATCTTACACTAAAAGCATTGAATAACCACCCGGCGTTTGGCTTTAATTTTGATCCAAGCCATTTTGGTTATCAGCATGTGGATTATGTTCGCTTTATTTATGAATTTGCCGATCGTATTTTTCATGTTCATATGAAGGATGCTTATTGGAGCGATGTTCCTATGGGCGTTGGTGTTTATGGAGGACACATGGAATTTGGCGATAACCGGAGATATTGGAACTTCCGTAGTTTGGGGCATGGGAAAATAAATTTTGAAAATATTATCAGAGCACTCAACGACATTGGTTACAATGGACCGCTGTCGGTAGAGTGGGAAGACAGTGGTATGAACCGTGAAGCTGGAGCTACGGAAGCTTGTGCTTTTGTTAAAAAGATTGATTTTACGCCTTCGGATGTTGCTTTTGATGACGCAATGCAGAAAGATAAATAATCTGGTAGTGAGGATTAAAAATTTGTTCCTAAAAATAGTTTATGAATCAGTTATTGCAGGAGTATTTAAAGAAGTTTGAAAATGACCGGTTTGCCAAAACATCGGGAATAAAGTTGATAAACGCCTCGCCCGGATTTGCCAGGGCTGAAATGGAAATTAACGAGAATCACTTAAATGCAGTGGGTGTAGTTCAAGGTGGGGCAATGTTTACTTTGGCTGATTTTGCTTTTGCTGTTGCATCAAATACTCAGGGAAAACTGGCTTTAGCAATCGATGCAGAAATTTCTTTCTTCAAATCTGTTGCTTCCGGTACATTAACGGCGGTAGCTAAAGAAATCTCGTTGCATAGTAAGCTTGGCACATACCTTATTGAGATCTTTAATGAGAAACAGGAATTAATTGCCCATTTTAAAGGAACGGTTTATCGAAAAGAACAAACATTTTTTAATAAATAACTAATTCAACTTGGAAAAATGACAAACAGGAGAACTTTTATCAAAAATTCGGCAATGGCAACAGCTGCTGTTGGATTAACAGCTTCCATGCCTTTGGCAATGGAATCGTGTGCCGGAGCCAATGAAAAACTGGTTTGTGGACTTATCGGTGCAAATGGAATGGGATTTAGTGATTTGCAAGCTTTTTTAGGGCAGAAAAACACTGAATGTGCCGCCATTTGCGACGTGGACGAAAATGTATTAAACCGTCGTATCGCCGATACAGAAAAAATTCAGGGAACAAAACCCAAAGGTTTTAGCGATTACAGGAAATTGCTGGAGGAACCGGGAATTGATGTGGTTATAATCGGAACACCCGATCACTGGCACTGTTTACCAATGGTTGAAGCATGCCAGATTGGAAAAGATGTGTATTGTGAAAAACCACTGGGGAATTCTATTGAAGAGATTAACATAATGGAACGGGCCGCTGAAAAATATAACAAGGTTGTTCAGGTTGGAATGTGGCAACGAAGCGATCCTCACTGGCGCGATGCTGTGGAATATGTGAAATCCGGTAAGCTGGGGAAAATACGCACCGTTCGTACCTGGGCTTATCAGGGATGGATGGGAAATATTCCGGTAAAACCAGACGGCGACCCGCCTGTAGGAGTAGATTACGATTTTTGGTTGGGACCCGCCAGAAAAAGGCCATTTAATCCGAACCGGTTTCACTTTAATTTCAGATGGTACTACGATTACGCCGGCGGGTTAATGACCGACTGGGGTGTTCATATTATTGATTATGGATTATTTGGAATGGGAGATCCTTCACCAAAATCGATAATGGCAATGGGAGGTAAATTTGCCTACCCTGACGATGCCGCAGAAACACCAGACACATTGCAGGCTTTATATGAATTCGATGGACATACCATGTTGTGGGATCATGGCGTGGGTATAAACGGAGGATACTTTGGCCGCGATCATGGTGTTGGTTTTGTTGGAAATAACGGAACGCTTGTTGTCGATCGTAATGGTTGGGAAGTTATTCCTGAGAAAAAGCAAAATAAAGATTTAATTGAGCGGGTTCCATTTCAGAAAGGAACTGGAAAGGGACTGGAATTGCATATGGCTAATTTTATTGAAGGCGTTAAAACCCGCAACCGTGATTTGAATGCAAATATTACAGTTGCAGCAAATACAGCTCGTGTGGCGCATCTTGGAAATATTGCGCAACGTACCGGAAAACGTTTATATTGGGACAATAACAAAAGTACTTTTATTGGCGATGAAGATGCCAATGCATATTTGGTTCCCACATATCGTGCTCCCTGGGTATTGCCTAAAGTTTAACTCTGAGTTTATTTGATTTATCATAAAAAAATCCGATAATTTTTATCGGATTTTTTTATGATAATTTTTTACGATTGCTAAAGAGAGGTTTATTTACTCCGTATAATTATATCACCCTGAAAATTTTTAAATGTCATTTCAGGTCCTCCGCCATTAATGTCGCCGTAAATCCAGTCTTCTAAAGAAACTTTGTACACTCCGTTATCGGTTCTTTTTTCTTCTTTAGGCGTGCTTTTTTTCATTGTCATATCAAAATCGGTGAAAATTTCTCCCATATCTGATTTTATTTTTACAGAGGCTTTTAGCGTGGAAGGGAGAGTTACATCTACATTCCCGTTAAATGTTGTAAACGACATTGGTGTGTTCTCTTTAATTTTATTAAATGTAGCTTTAATATTTCCGTTGGTAGTGTTTACTACTGCCGATCCGGAAACATCAGTCAGAGTTATTCCTCCGTTTACATGCTCAATCTCCATTTCTCCGTTTATATTTTCTACAGATATATTTCCATCGTTTACTGTGCTTATTTTAAGATTAAAATTTTGCGGAACTTTAATCTCAAGATTCACCTTGCGGTTTAGCATACTGGTGTTCACCTCTACATAATTATTCTCCTCACTCGCTTCCAGGTCGAAGGAATGATTAGGCAGTCTTTTCAGCCCGTCTTTTGTTTTTTCTTCTACTTTTTTTTGATCTGAAGAAATAGTGATAGCCACATCTTTTGTGGTAGTGCCGATTACTTTTACGGATCCGGACATTACATTAACATCGAGCGTTCCTGATTCTCCTGGCTTCGACAACGGGACAACCAATTCCTGATTATTGTTTTGAGCTGTCAGCCAGCAGGAGATAAATAACCCTACAAGTAGTAATGTACTTTTTTTAATTGTTGATTTCATCTTATCCATTTTAATGTTATTGTTTCAATTATATTTTTCGCACGAATACATCGCTGTTAAAGGTTTCAAAATCAATTGTAATTCCACCTTTACCTATTCTGAACGATGATTTATTTTCAATTTTATACTTTGTTTTATTTTTGTCTTTTAACTGAGTGGACAGAATAATGGGAGGGAGCCATTCCGATACTTCGAAGTTGGTATACATTTCACCCTGAAAACTTTTAAAGTTCATATCGGCCGAAAGGTCCGACGGGTAATAAATATTTACAATCCCGTTTAAAGAATAGTATTTTGAACTCTTGCTGGGACTTTGAGTGTAAGTTACATCAATGTTGCCATTAATGCTATTTACATCCACCGGACCAGTAATTTTATCGATGTTAATACTCCCGTTTACATTTTCGGCAACTATTTTTCCCTGAATGTTTTTTATGTCTACTATTCCATTGGTCACAGTGGATGCACATAGGTTGGTTCTGAAAGGAACTTTTACCTTAAAATCATACCGGTATTCAATATCACAATCATTCCAGTTGAAATTCCATTTCCGTTCTCTGTGGCAACCACAGATTCCATCTACAAATACATCGAGCGTATCGTGCCGGGTTTGAAATGAAAGGTAGACCTTTTTCATTGCTTGTTCGAGTTCCTCTTCAGTATCGGCACTAAATTTACTTTCAACCTCAAAAAGAACATCAGTCCCGGAATATCCTTCTACCTCTACATTTCCAAAAATATTTTCTATCACCAAAACGGCATTTTCTCCTACAGGCAAAGGGATGGTTTTTTTTATTGTTTCGTGATGTTGCTGTGCGAACAAATTGACAGAAACAATTATTCCGAATATTATTGCAATGAGTGTTTTCATAATTTTCTATTTTTCAAATAATTTTTTGAATGTTTTCATTAATTTTTTCTTTCGCTTTTTCTTCCAGTTTATCGTTGTTTATGGCTTGCCTTAATTTTTCTACCGAAGCCTTTTCCTGTAAAAGCACCATAGCTTTTGAAAGTGTTATCAAAACCAGCGGGGATTCCTGGTTGGGGATTGCTTCAATTAATCCTTTTCTTACTTCTGCCATATTTGAATATCTGAAAAGTGCTTCTATAGCGGCAAGTCTTACATTTACATTTTCATCCTTATTTAATGTTGCCAGCAACGATTGTATGACCATTTGATCCGGGTTTGTCAATTCGTCGGTAAGATTAACAGCTTTAAGCCTGTCGGTTGCCGACGGTTGTTCCAGCAACGTCAGCATCAGCATTTCACGGGTGTTCTGCAACTCAGAGACTAATTGTTTGTCTTCTGTTCCATGGTTATCAAGAAGTACCCCGCCAATTACTCCAAGAAGAAAAATAATTGCGGCAAATGCGGGCTTGAAAGCTATAGCTGACAGTCCGAATAGTTTTTCAGAATTTGGCCAGTGTATCTTAAATCCGGGGGTTGATGTTTGTTTTAATTTATAGTCTTCCAGCCTTTTGTAGAAATTCTTTTCCATCGACTCTGATGGTTGGGGGACATCAATCTCATCCAGTTCACGAAATAATTCATGAATCGCTTTTTTTTCATCTTCCTGTACAGGCTGTTTCTTGATGAATTTCTCAAAATCGTTATTTATGTTTTTCTTTTCCATGTTTCTAATCTTGAATTTTCCGTAACTGATGTTTCAAATTTTTTAATGCCCTGAATGTTCTTATTTTTGCTGCTTCCTCGGTACACCGAAGTATTTCTGCCACTTCTTTATATTTTAATCCATCAAGTTTACTGAGTACAATTATTTCTCTTTCTTTCTTTTTTAATTTCATTAGTGCTTTGTGTACCAGTTGTCTGTTTTCTTCCTTTTCATGTAATATTTCCGGATTTTCAATATCTGCGGAAGTATTTGTAAATATTTCTTTTGTGTCTAATCTTTTTCTTTTGTTATAGTTGTCGATAAAAATTGAGTGGGCAATCCTGAACATCCAAACCCTGAATATTCCGTCTCCCCTGTAATTGTTTTTTGAATACAATATTTTCAAGAACACATCATTAACCAGATCTTCGCTTAATTCACGACTTCGGGTTAATTTGAAAAAGTAGCCTAATAGTAAACCGCTGTATTTTTCGTACAGTATCCCAATTTTATCAGTGTCTCCGCTGATTATCTTCAGCATGATCTCATTATCTGTTAGCACAGGCCTTAAATTTTCTTCAATTTACAATCACAGACTTTTTTTCAGAAAAAAGGTTACAAAAATTTTTATGTGACCATTTTGAGATAATTTCGTCATTATTCTATTTCTTATAAAACAGTTGTGAAATAACTTTACAATTTAAATTTAACCAGCTTAAAAATGAAAACAGAAAATGCATCGCGATTATGGTATGTTGATAATCTTCGTATTTTTCTTATCAGTTTGGTGGTATTACATCATCTGGCAATAACATACGGCGCTCCCGGCGATTGGTATTATAATGAAACACACGCTGGTTTTCCTGCAATAATTCCTTTGGCAATGTTTGTAGCCACAAACCAGTCGTTTTTTATGGGAATGTTTTTCTTTATTTCTGCTTTTTTTATTTTACCGTCTCTGAATAAAAAAGGAAACAAAAAATATATCGGTGACAGGTTAATACGACTGGGAATTCCGTTACTGTTTTTTTATTTTGTTTTATCGCCACTTACTGTTTTTATTCGCAACCGGTTTATTCGGGGAGAGGATGTTTCTTTGACAGACTACTGGCTTCATAATTATGGCGGAGGTTTTGGCCCATTGTGGTTTGTGGAAGCTTTGATTGTTTTTACCGCTTTTTATATGTTATTCAAGAAAGTATTTTCAATGAAAGTAACAATAGGATTTCCCGGAACCGCAGCTATTTTGGCGGTTGCAATTTTTACAGGAGTCCTGCAGTTTTTTATTCGGATTTGGCTACCGGTAGGATGGAGTTTGCCATTTACAAATTTTCAAATTCCATTTTTTGTTCAGTATATCGTCCTTTTTAGTTTTGGTATTGTAGCTTTCCAAAATAACTGGCTTGATGCTGTTTCATTCAAATCTGGAAAACAATGGTTTATTTTTGCCCAGATACTTATTTTAATTGTCTTCCCTCTGTTGGTTTATTTTGGAGGTGTGAAGCAAGGGATAGAGGCTTTTGCAGGCGGTTTTACATGGCAAAGTTTTGGTTACGCGGTTTGGGAACAATTAACCGGGTTTTCTTTGATTTTGGGATTACTGGGGCTGGCAAAAAAATATATTAACAGAAAGGGGAAAGTAGCTCAGCAGCTCTCCGGGAGTGCATATGGTGTTTTTATTTTCCATACACCGGTAATTGTTGCCATAAGTGCATTTTTTTTGCATTGGGAGATATTCTCAATTATAAAATTTTTGTTGCTGGCGCCGCTTGCTTTAATATCTGTATTTTTTGTAGCGTTCTTATTTCGAAAACTTCCGTTGATGAAAAAAATACTTTAATTTTAAGGTTCATTCTGAAAAATAAATTCTATTAATTTTTTTTAATTATGACATACCTACCACAAGAAAACCGTTACGACGCGATGATTTATAACCGGTGCGGAAAGTGGGGATTAAAACTTCCGGCTGTTTCGCTGGGATTGTGGCACAATTTCGGTGGGATAGATAACTTTGAAAATAGTCGAGCAATGTTACATCGTGCATTTGATCTGGGTATTACTCATTTTGATTTGGCGAACAATTATGGCCCGCCACCCGGATCGGCAGAGGAAAATTTTGGAAAAATACTGAAACAGGATTTCTCTGCCTATCGCGACGAATTGATAATTTCTTCAAAAGCTGGTTATTTGATGTGGCCCGGACCTTACGGTGAATGGGGAACCAGAAAATATGTTCTTGCCAGTTTGGATCAAAGTTTAAAACGAATGGGGCTGGAATACGTAGATATTTTCTATTCGCATAGGGCCGACCCAAATACTCCGCTGGAAGAAACAATGATGGCTTTGGATAGAGCCGTTCGTTCAGGAAAAGCTTTGTATGTTGGAATTTCTAATTATCCGGCTGATATGGCTAAAGAAGCTTCCCAAATTTTAAAGGAATTGGGAACCCCGTGTTTGATCCACCAACCCAAATATTCGATGTTTGTTCGTTGGGTTGAGGATGAGTTGCTTGATGTGCTCGAAGAAGAAGGGATTGGATGTATTCCGTTTTCACCATTGGCTCAAGGTTTACTTACCAATAAATATTTGAAGGGAATTCCTGAAGGTTCAAGGGCGACCCGCGAAGTATTTTTGAAAAAAAATGATGTGGAATCTGCTCATGATAAGATTCTAAAATTGAACGATATTGCCCAAAAAAGAGGACAGTCATTGGCTCAGATGGCTCTTGCCTGGGTATTAAAAGACAAGCGAATTACATCCGTTCTTATTGGGGCAAGTTCTGTGAAACAAATTGACGATAATGTTGAGACCTTGAAAAAACTTAGCTTTACTGAGGCTGAATTGAATGCGATCGAGAATATAATCTAATAGAAAAAGCTCGCGGTAAGCGAGCTTTTCGTTATTATGTTTTTCTGAAATCTTAATTTTTCTAGAATTTAGAGACTGAGTAGTAACTCTGCACCCCAAATTAATCCGAAGATTATTGCCACTCCTGCAAGTGTTCCTGCAGCCAGTGAAATAACCAAAATTACAGGTAATTTCTGCTTCCCATTGTCAGGATTAGTTTTTATTACAATCTGATTTTGATCTGCTTTCTTTTCCATTCTTTTCTATTTTTTATAAGAAAAAGACAAAGATGTCCTTTGCAAATGTATGATATTTCAAAACAAAATTCCAAATAAATATATTAAAAACTCTCTTTTTGTTAAATTACTGTTAATGTGTTTATTATGATAAGTGAGATACGTATTTGTAATTTCCGGAATAAATATAAATATGTGAAAATGAAATTTTGCCTCTATCTTTTTATGAAAAATTAGTGTTCGTTGCGTTATAAGTTTTTGTTGGCCTTAACAAGGAGGTAGGCAAGCGCCACCATTTTTAATTCTCTCATTTTTTATTCTTTAATTGTTTCCGGTCAGCAATAGCAAAACGACAAAATTATTCTCTTTATTGTTTTAGAAAAGGAATAAAATATATCGATGAGGATGAGGGACTTCTTGACTATGTAGCCGATTCAAATTGTTTAAGGAAACGCATGTCGTTTTCGAAAAAATGACGGATATCTTTTATGCCGAATTTAAGCATGGTAATTCTTTCAATTCCCATTCCGAAAGCAAAACCAGTATATTTTTTACTGTCGATATTGCACGCTTCCAAAACATTCGGGTCAACCATTCCGCAACCAAGTATTTCCAACCAGCCAGTGTATTTGCAAACGTTACAACCTTCGCCTCCGCAAATAGAACAACTTACATCCATTTCGGCGCTTGGCTCGGTAAATGGGAAATACGAAGGGCGTAATCTGATTTGGGTATCTTCGCCAAATAATTCTTTAGCAAAATATAGTAAGGTTTGTTTCAGGTCGGCAAACGAAACATTTTCGTCAACATATAGTCCTTCAATTTGGTGGAAGATACAATGCGAGCGTGCTGAAATAGCTTCATTTCTGAAAACGCGTCCCGGGAAAATGGCACGAATTGGAGGTTGTGTTCTTTCCATTACCCGGATTTGAACACTGGAAGTATGTGTACGCAACAGAACATCCGGATCTTTTTCAATAAAGAATGTATCCTGCATATCTCTTGCCGGATGTTCAGGCGGAAAATTCAAGGCTGAGAAAACATGCCAGTCGTCTTCAATTTCAAGACCTTCGGCAACAGTAAAGCCGAGTCTTCCAAAAATATTGATAATCTCATTTTTAACAATAGAAAGCGGATGACGGGTTCCCAGTTTCATGGGTTCTCCGGGCATAGTAAGATCCAACCCTGCAGTGCTGCTCCCATTGGATTCAAATGATTCTTTTAATGAATTTATTTTTTCGAGTGCAAAATCCTTCAAATCATTTATGGCTTTTCCTACTTCCTTCTTCTGTTCAGCCGGAACATTTTTAAAATCGGTAAACAGTTTGTTAATGCTTCCTTTTTTACTGATATATTTTATACGAAGCTCATCAACTTCCTCCAGACTTGAAGCTGCCGCCGTTTTAATTTCTTCCTGTAAAGCCTTAATTTTCTCTAACATTTCTTCCGAAATAAAAATTTAAAGCACAAAGATAATCATTCAAATAAAAATTGAGGATTTTGTTGTATTGAATAAGCTGTAAACTATTAAATATTAAAAATTCCTTTTATTATAAATTTTGTAAAGTAGCCAAATAAGAAAAATATGTAAAGTTAACCCCAATAGAAAACTTACTACGAAATGTAAATTAAGTGTATTGAGATGTACTGTTTCGAAAGTCCAGAAGAATGGAATAATTCCGAAAACATACTTTGTATCTCCCCTTATAAAAAAGGCAATTACAGGAATAAAAAGAACAATATTTAATCCTTTGTAAAGTGTTGCTGCTTCAATTTTATTTTTTGCAAATGCTGTTATAGAAAAAGTTAAAACAGGGGAAACAAGCGCAAAAAGAAGGGAAATCAATAACACTGGTAACAATCCAAAACGTATTAATCCATTGAATAATAGTATGAAGAGAGAGAAGCAGAATCCCATAAAGACGGTAAATGCAATTCTTATTTTCAGGACAAAATTTACCGGAATGGGTAAAATCTGTAATATGGTGTGCACATTTTCATCGCGTTCATCAAGAAGAATAAAGCCAAATAGATAAGAAGGAGTAGAAGCTGTAACCAATGTCAACGCAGCAACAATTAACCAGTAATATGACGGTAATACTGGCACAAATGCCGTTAATTGAGGAATTCCATACTGGCATAATAAAATAATAACACCTGGCATGATAAACATTATAATCAGGCTTTTATCTCTGAAAATCAGTTTCAGATCGTTTTTTACTATTTCATAATACAAATGCATAATTTATTCTCCTTTGACGATATGTTTTAGGAAAAGATGTTTGGAAATACGATAGGTAACCCAGATAGATGAAATGAGATAACCCATGGCATAAATACTATCACCAAAGGCAATTTTCTCAAATGCCCCGCGAAACAGGATTAACGCTCCTTGTGATGGCAAAACATAGAATAACCATGAATTTGAAACACCAAAAAAGTGTAGATATGGAAGTGAAAGTGGCGCTATAAATAGTGGAATAACAATGATATACTGGTTAAACGTTTTCACTTTTGCTACCCCGATAAATCCGAGGAATATAAAAAGTATTGAAGAGAGGAGAGCCGCAATCGAGAACCAGAAATAGTTGAAATGAAAGCCATGACTTGTAAAAACCATTGCAAAGCATATTATTGATGTGATAAGGGTTAGTGAAATGGCTTTTGAAAAGAGATATTGCCAGAGCTTTACAGGTGTAACCACAAGTGCTTGCAATGTGTTGGCATTTTTTTCAAAAAGTACCAGAACTCCGGTAAAAATAAACCCCATAAATGTAGGGTCGGAAAAAATAAGAGCAACTAAAATATCGTCATTGCCACGTAAACCCAACAACAGGAAAAATGCAGTATAAAAAACAGCAATAAAAATGGCTACTGTCAGAATACCGTTTCTTACCTGAAGCTTCAAATCCCAGTATACTAATCTAAAAAGTGTTTTCATGGCTTTGCAGATTTTTTCCGGTTATCTGAATAAAAATGTCCTCAAGTGTGGCCTCTTTTGAATGAATAGACCGAACATGGGTTTTACGCAAAACCTCCAGAAAGGTCTTGTTTTCGGCTAATCCTTCCATCAGAAATTCCTCGTTTTTTATTTCTCCATTTTCATATTCAACCCGAACAATTCTCTTCCCGCCCAATTGTTTAATATTTCGTGGCGAATCAATAATTTCCAGTCGGCCACCTACCATAAAAGCAACACGATCGCAGAGTTCATCAGCATCGTGCATATTATGTGTGGTAATAAATATGGTTTTACCCCGTTGCTTCTGTTCCAGAATAATGTCTTTGATTTTTCTTGCATTTGCCGGATCCATACCTGAAGTAGGTTCATCGAGAAATAGAATATCGGGGTTGTGCATAATCGAGCGGATAAAATTGAGTCGCATTTTCATTCCTTTTGAGAACTTTTCAACTTTTTTATCGGCATCCTTCTCAAGACCAACTTTTGAAAGGAGAGCATGGAGATTTCCGGGAGTGTTTTTATAGAATCCTGCAAAATACCTGAGATTTTCGAGCGCGGTAAGTTTTAGATAATGATTGGGCAACTCAAAACAGACCCCAATTTGATTGAAATAGCTTCCGTTTGATTTTTTATGATCTCTACCCAATATCATAACTTCTCCTGAATAATTCGTAAGCAACTTGATCAGGATTTTTTGAGTTGTACTTTTCCCTGCTCCACTGGGGCCCAGAAACCCAAAGATTTCTCCTTTTTCGATAGAGAAAGAAATATCCCTTACTGTGGGAGTCTCATTCCGGGGATATTTATAAATCAGGTTTTTAACTGTAATCATTTTTTAAAAATTAAGCTTTTAATCCTGTTTTTAATAAAGCAAGTATTTCATCCACAACTGTCATGATTTCATCTTCGGATACAGGGAAAAGATGACCGTTTTTAATGCTTTCTTTAAAGTCAATTCCCTTAAAAGTTGCCAGGTAATCGTAGATTCCCAGCTGCGTTTGAAAAATGAAATGGGCGGCTATATCTGCCGAAATTTGCGGATTCAGCTCGCCTCTTTTTTGGTAGTTCAGAACCAGTTGAGTAACAAATCCTAATACACGGTTTATCATGTCTTTTACTACCGTTCCTGTTTCCTCCACGTTACTTTCCTGAAGGGTATTGTAGAGGAAAATACTTTCCAGCGGGTGATTTAAGTCAAAAATTACTTTGTCCCGAAAGTTTTCGCGAATGATTTCAAAAAAATTGAGGTTTTTATCATCCAGTAAATTATCCAGTTGATTCATCCGCATTTCGTAGGCATTTTGAATGAGGTAGGAGTACAAATCGAATTTGTTTTCGAAGTAGCGATAGAAACTGCCTTTGGCAACACTTAGTTTTTTAACAATATTCGAAAGCGACGCTGTGAGATAACTGTTAAAGGCAAATTCTTCGTAAGCTACTGTCAGAATCTCTTGTTTTCGGGTTTCATTAAGATTATAAAATGTTTGTAAAGGCATAATTTTTTGATTTTAGCGACTGTGTAGTCGCAAATATATAAATAAAAGTGACTGAGTGGTCGCTTTCTGGATTTTTTTTACAAATATTTGTTTGAATCTTTTCAAAGTATCCCAGAAAATTAATTCTTAAGCCTGATTTTCAGAAAAACTGGGTTATGATCAGAATATTGAAAATTTAAGGAATGTGTTTTTATTTCAGTTAGATCGAGATTGGGAGAAAGAATAAAATAATCTATAACTGTAACTTCTGTTTTCCCTTTAGTTAATGGAATATCTACTTTGCGGTTGGTCGGAGTTTTTTCGTCATAACAAATTTTCCATCCTTTGGGGAAAAACATTTCATCCAATATTTCAGTTTTTATGGCTTGGTAGTTGGTTCTCAGTTTCTCAGGTTTAAAATCAGGAGGATTCTGGTTCCAATCGCCTCCGGCAACAACATAATTTCCCTGGTTAAATTCATTCAACATAAAATCGCGAATCAGCGGTATTTCAATGTTGCGTAATTTGCCTTCACTATCATAGGCCGAATTATGTGTATTTATAACAACGAGCTCTTTCCCATTTGACAAATTAAACCGGGAAACCACAAAACAACGATCGGGCATGAATAATTGTTTTGGCCAGGAATATGCTGAGTGATAAGTATATCGTTCCGATGAAGCAGGTTTGTGTCTGGAAAAATTTGCCTGCCCCATTTCAACCTGTCCCAATGGGCTTGTTAACGGAATAGGGATAAATTGAACTTTGTAGTTATAACCAAAAGATGAAGAATAATTGATTAAGATACCATCGAGCATACTCAATTCATCCTGAAAATTTGTACGGGTAGATTTACGATCAACCTCCTGCAACAAAATAAAATCGATGCTGTCGTTTGCATTAAAAAAATCAAGAATCCCAACCGTGTATTTTTCAACCAATTTTAGTGGCGGACGAACCATTTTCCCTCCGTCGTAAAAAAAATCCATTTCAGCTCCCAGTCCTCCATAACCGATATTCCAGGAAAGAAAAGTAAAGATTGAATCAGAAATTTGTGCTTTTTCCAAATTGCCGGATATCTCCAACTCAGAAATTTCTTTAGGATGATAGTCTGTGAAAATACCTGTTAAGATTATGATACTGAAGTAAAGTACAATAACTAAAGCTAGAAAAAAGAATAGTCGTGACAGGTATTTAAAAAATGTTCTCATCTTGTCTTTTTAGTATAATAAAAGTTGCGAATGGGTTTTTTGCCCAAAATGTTTATCAATAACAAATAAAGAGATGAAAGTATTTTTTGCGACAATTATTCTATAACAGTTTTATAATTTTATGAGAAACACTTAATAAATAATTATACATCTGTAGAGGAGTTTTTTAATTTTATATGGTAATTTTTAATGATGTAATCTGTTTAATAATGAAAAAAATAACACTGTTTCTTTGTTTTGTTTCTTTAATTATTTGGAATGTTGATGCACAAAATATTTACTTTCCGGGAAAGGGTTCAAACTGGGAAATTCGAAAACCTTCAGAATTTAGTATTGATGAACTGGCTTTGAATAAAGCAGTTCAGTTTGCACAGGAAAATGAATATTCCGGGTCGCGCGATTTAAGGATTGCCATTCTGGAAGGTTTTAAAAAAGAGCCGTTTCATACCATTGCCGGGCCAACAAAAAAACGCGGTGGGCCTGCCGGGCTAATTCTTAAAAACGGATATATTGTAACTCAGTGGGGTGATAATGATAGGGTTGATATGACTTTTAGCGTTACAAAAAGTTACTTGTCTTCGGTGTTTGGAGTTGCTCTTGACGAAGGTTTGATTTCGGATGTGAAAAATAAAGTTGGTGAAACGGTTTGGGATGGGACTTTTGATGGTGAACACAATTCGAAAATTACATGGGAGCATTTGTTGAATCAGTCGTCGGACTGGAGTGGAGAATTATTCGGAATGAAAGACTGGGCGGATCGGCCACCGGTTGAAGGTGAAATTGATGACTGGAAAAACCGCGAACCTCATGAGCCGGGAACTTTTTTTAAATACAACGATGTGCGTGTAAATTTACTGGCTTATTCACTTCTGCAGGTTTGGCGAAAACCTCTACCTCAGGTTTTAAAAGAGAAGATTATGGATCCAATAGGGGCAAGTACTACATGGCGTTGGTTTGGATACGACAATTCGTGGGTAACCTTAGATGGTGAAAAAATGCAGTCGGTTAGCGGCGGCGGCCATTCTGGAGGAGGATTGTTTATAAATACCCTCGATCACGCCCGGTTGGGTTTGCTTTTTATGAATAATGGAAACTGGAACGGGAAACAACTGGTTTCAGAGAAATGGGTAAAAATGGTTGAACAACCTTCTGTGGCAAATGAAAGTTATGGCTTGATGTGGTGGCTAAACAAAGGAGAACGAAAAATGGACGGTGTTCCTGAAAGCGTTTTTTATGCTGCTGGTTTTGGCGGAAATTATATAGTGGTAGATCAGCAAAACAGAATGGTTATTGTTACCCGCTGGTTGGAACCTTCTGAATTAGGAAAGTTCCTAAAAATGGTGTATAGTTCTTTAAAATGATGCCGTTAAAGATTTTTCAGAAAAGAATTGGATATTCCAATGCTACGCTCATTTTGAACGGGGAAAATTCTATACTGGTTGATACCGGGGTAAAAGGAAATCTAAACGAATTCAGGATATGGTTTAAACAGCACAATCTGAATCCGACAGATATAAAACTGATAATTTTAACACATACACATTACGATCATACCGGAAATTTAACAGAGTTGAAAGAATATACGGGGGCGAAAGTTTTAGTCCACCAAAAGGAGTTCGAAAACCTAAAGAAGGGATTTATGCCCATTCCGAAAGGGTGGGGAAGATATGCCGGATTAATTTCAAAGTTTGGAAGAGCTGTTTTCCCCGGATTTGCATCGCCAAAACCCTTTGTTGCAGATTTGGTAAATGATAGCGAATTTGATTTGAATCCTTTCGGGATTGAAGGAAAGGTTATTGCTACTCCGGGGCATTCTGCAGGTTCTCAGTCGGTTTTGTTGGAGAACTCTCTTATTGCCGGGGACGCCTTTGTAAATATGAGAAATGGCAGAATTTTTCCGCCTTTTGCCGACGAACCCAAGGTGTTACTTGAAACCTGGCAGAAAATATTTAACATGCGAATAGAGGTAATCTATCCGGGGCACGGTGAAAAATTTAAGGTAGAAAAAGCTTTTCCCGATTTTAAAAAATGGAGTAAAAAGCTGGAGTGAAAAATTACCTGATTTCGAAAGTTGTTTCTCCAATTACATTCCCATCAGCAAATAAATCAACTTTATACTCTCCAGGCATTAATTCAGGTTCGTTTGAGTTGTCCCAGTAAATGGCTATAGGCAATTCCTGACCCTCGTAAACAACCGAACGCATTGCAGAATATGGAATTTTTACATCCTCGAACTGAAAAAGATCGTTGGATGATTTGGTCATTAAAAGCTGGTCGGGGCGGGTTATTCTGGCATAAATATTTTTGTCGCCACGTTTTGCTGTCGCATTTTTGCTAAGTACAAAGTAAATTTTGATTTTCTCGGTGCGTTTTGCAAATCTAGTTTCTTTGCTTCTGTCGGTTAATGGTTCGGCAACCAGTTCGCGTGCTTCAAGCATAGCAGCGCGTTGTACGGTTTGTTGTAACCTGGCTTTTTCCTGGTTCAACTGTTGATTACGCGATTCAACTTGTTTATATTGTTCTTTTACTTCTTGATTCTCTGCCATTAACTCTTTGTTTCGTAAGTTCAATGAATCAATCTGAGCCACAAAGTTTCGCATAATGCCACGAAGTGTAGTAACTTCCTTTTGATAATCAGAGATTTTTTGATAGCTGATTTTTTTGGTTTGCTCTACTTCCAAAAGCAAATCTTTTACTTTTGTTTGTGCAACCAGCAATTGTTCGTTTATGGTATCGTTTTCGGTGCTTAATGAATCGTAGCTCGCAGCAATATCATTCAGTTCCAGTTGAATGGAATCTTTCTCAGCTTTAATTTCATTAACAATGGATTTGTGTTCCCTGTTCTGAAGAAAAAACAATACAATAACCACAACTAAAATAACCGACAATACGATTACTATTATATTGTTTCGCCGGTCTTTGGCTGATGTTTTTTTCGGTTCATTTAAATTTTCCATAAACGAAACTGTAAGATTATAAGCTATAACGATGCAAAATTAATAATCTTTTATGCTGTTACAAATAAATAAAAGCTGCCTGGGGTAAAAGACAGCTTTTATTTTATTGTGAACAACAAAAATTGTTCTTTTACAAGAAGTTGCCGATTTTTATTCCAAAATAAATTGTTCGCGGCGACATAGGCCCATAAATATAAGCAGGATCGCGATCTACTCCCGTATCAAAATCATCCTGGTAGCTGTTGAATATGTTTTTTACCCCTCCCAGCAATTCCATACTCATAAAATCAGACATATGAATTTCATACGTGAGTTTTATTCCTGTATCAAAAAACGAACCTGAGGTATGCAGTTCTCCCGTATTCGGGTTTGTGAGAGGGCCGAAGTATGGAATTAGCATTGAACCCGAGTAATTTCCGGTGAAAGCAACACTAAATTCATGAACAGGGTTATAACTCAAACTGATGTAGCCGTAGCTGTCGGGAGATCGGAAAAAACGAGTTTCATTAAATTCCTGGGGAATATCAAACTCACTTTTTTGAATGGTGAAGCCCGACTGTAGTTGAATTTTTTCTGAAGGCGATGCATTAAATTCAAAGTTGAATCCTTGAACTGTAGCTCCATCTTCAGCATTCACGCGGGTATAGACAACTACTCCATTTTCATCCGGCGTTCCGTATTCATTGGAAAACGGATCGTTTAACCGGGTGTAAAAACCTTCGGCTAATAATTGAATCTGCCATTCACCAAATGTATTTGTATAATCGAGCGAGGCATTAAAACTGTTCGAAGATTCCTGTTTTAAATCCGGGGCATTTTTATGAAGAACCTGGCGCGAACCTGATGTTTCAATATGTAAATCTTCATCAAAAATTTGTGGTGCTCTGAACCCTCTGGCAAAGCCCGTCCTCAATTGTAAATTGTGGGTTATATTGTACAGAAGGTTTACTCTCGGGCTAAATACATTTCCGGTGATATCGTCTGCTTCCTTTGTAACGTCGGAAATGGTATAATTATCGTAACGAACACCAGTGGTTATTACCCATTTGTTCAACTTCCATTCCGACTGTAAAAAAGCTGCACGGGTCAATACTTTCTGATCCGCTACCAAGGTATTTCCATGATGAATATCTTCCTCCGGCTCGTAATATCCCAGCTTTTTATCATTGAGGAAACTGCCGTTATATTCCAACCCTGAAGTAAGCGCAGCAGGTGCAAAAATCAGGTAATCTATTTGCCTGTTATATTGTAGTCCTGAAGAAAAAGTAAAGTCTTTAGTTTTTCCGTATGCCGACAAGTCCTGATTTGCACCGTAATAAGAATCGCGGTTAACACTCTGGGCTGAAAAGAAAGCAGCGAATTTGTCGGTTTCCCGCATAAGTAAATCAAAATTTACAGATCCTGAATTAATGCTGTGGGTAACACTTTCCGAAATATCTGACTCGTGCAGGGGAAGCTCGAACTTATTTCCTCCTCTTCTGTATTCCTCAATTTTGAAATAATCAATAGTAAGTTTTCCACGGTTCGAAACCCGATGAAAAATACGGGTTCCGAGAGTCAGGTTTTCAATTAATGCTACTTCTGAGTAACCATCACCATTTGCATCGTAAGGATCGCGTTTCCGGGTAAATCCAAACAAACTCATCCCTGTTTTAAAGTCGTCGCTTATGAACGAGCCGTTTAGGTTCAGGTTGGCATCTCCTGCAACTTCTCCGTTTGTTCCGGCACCGGTTAATGCATAATTTCCTGACGCAGAGAAGTTGTTAATTACCGGATCTTTCGTAATCAGGTTGATTGTTCCGGCAATAGCGTTGCTTCCATACATTGCGGAACCACCTCCACGAATTACTTCAACACGTTCTATCATATTCGCCGGAATTAATTCCAGACCGTAAACTCCTGCCAATCCGCTAAAAACAGGCCGCGAATTAATTAGAATCTGAGAGTACGGGCCTTCCAGTCCGTTCATCCTGACCTGTGAAAAGCCACAGTTCTGACAATTGTTTTCCATGCGTAACCCGGGAGCAAAATTCAGCCCTTCACTCAATGTTACGTTGGAAGTACGTTCAAATAATTTTGGGTTTATACTATTGACAATTGTTGGAGTTTCTCTTCTGTTTTTTTCGTTACGGTCGGCCGAAACTACAACTTGTTCCAGTCCAATTACGTCAGCCTCCAATTCAACAAGAATTGTTACACTTTTTTTCGCTTCCAGTTTTACTTCCTTTTCTGCTGTTTTGTATCCGATAGCTGAAATGACAGCAATTTGGTTGCCAACCGGGAGGTTTGTCATTTTGAAATGTCCGGTTGCATCGGCTGCTGCACCAATTGTTGTACCCTTAATTGTGATGGTTGCAAAAGGAATATGAACTCCTTCCGACTTTATATCGCCAAATAACATGGCATCTGTTTTTGGTTTTTTATCAGGCTCATCAGCTACACTGACTTTTACCAAAAGCAGCAGAAATGCACAAAGTGCATAAATAATTTTCATTTATAGTTGTTTTTGGCCACATATCAACACTTTTCTCTGTAGAAGAAATGAATTGTTGCATGTGAATTAATATCTGGTTTCTAATTTTAATCTGAAGGTTTTATGAAACCAGAACCGGAGGCCCGCGCAGGGACAGGGGACCGCATATACTGACGTTTTCAATCCGGTCGTTGAAAATAAAATAATTGCTCGGTTTAAGATACAGGTTCTTTTTTATCGAAATTCCATCCGGAACAATAAATGCATCAAAATGTATACTGTGGAAGAAACATATCTCTGTTTTTGTATGCCGATGGTCACTAATAGGATGTCTGTCCTTTTTATTAACAGGATGGGAATGTGTAACAACAATCCCGTTAGCATAAAAATGAGTATGTTTATTTAATATGGAATTTTGGGCAATAAAAAAATGGACTGGGATTACCAGTAAAAAGACAATTTTAATATTTTTCCGAATGAATTCCACACTGAATTTTATGGCGACAAAATTAAGAATGTTTCTAAATTAAATTGTCGTAAATGTTACAATTAATGTATTTTTAACAATGGCTAAACGAAATACAATAGTTAATATTTTTACTTATGGTGAGTACTCTAAATGGCAGAGAAAGAGCAAGGCAATTCCCAAAATTTTAAAAATTACAACAGAAATTGAAGCTGAAATAGGTACCGAGTTTGGTTATGTTTTACATATTAAAAATGGCAAGGGAAAAATATTGTCTTTTGAAATTAATCACCCACCTTTTTTCGATGATGAGGGAAATGTAAGCCCCCCTTTTACAGGTGAACAGTTTATAAATACAAACGATTTTGAATTTTATCTTGGTGATTGCGTGTGGGAGCCACTGGAAGATAAGCTCGGTGATTGGGAAATTACTACCTGGCTAGAGGGGAAATCAGTGGCCCAAAAAACATTTCATCTTGTTGCGAAGTAAATTTTATGGGCCTCTGTCTTTAAAATCAGGCTACTTTTTTTACTTCCGCCGAAAGTTTTTCCAGTGCTTCATCGGCTGAACTTAACAAGTCCTCAATTATCTTTTTATAGAACTCTTTTACCAGTTTAGAATTTTCTTTTCCATCCGGATGATTTGTTCTCACTCTTAATTCACGATGTTTAACGATTGTGTCGCGCACAATATTGAGGACTTTTTCATTATCTACTTTAGAGTTTTCTTCCAAAACCAGAAAACAGTCGCTTATAACTAAAGACATAATTAAATCAATGTCTTTCTTTAAATTTCTTACGCTTGCCATAAGTTTATTATTTAATTTTAAAAGTATTAAAATTTGATGAAGATTCCGAATTATCTCTGCTGCATGAGTCCGCTACCCGACCCCTGCTGAAGAAAATTATTTTGTTGCTTGCGTTCATTTTCTTCTTCTTTTTTTGCTTTTTCTTCAGCCTCTTTACGTTTTTGTTCTTCCAGCTCCTGATCTATGATTTTTTTCACGTAGGTTGGGTTTGGTGATAAATCCCAGGAAGGAATTGAACTATCCCAGTTGGAGCGGACTTTGATAATATTATTCCAGTAATATACTTGTTCGGGCTGGGATTTATCCTGATAACTTCCTGTGTCCCATTTCCCATTATTGTTCCGGTCGATAATAACTTTAAGAATATATTTTTTTGCAGGCTCAAGATATTCAAATATAACGGTTTGGTCTTTGTCAATTTCTTTTTCAGAAAGTACCTCTTCTTTATTATCCATTAGCTGAACAATAGTTGGCATCGTTACATTCGTACAATTAACCAGTATTCTTCCGTAATAATCCTCTTCACGGGTTTTGAATTTTTTTGTCATTTCCCGGCTTGTTATTCCATAAATATTCTCTGCAGCAGCGGAGTCAATTTCAAAAGTATAACCAGTTTCGGGTTCCCAATTGTATGAAATATTATAGGTTCGCCATTCTAAGGTGTCTTTTGTAAATGCATATTTCAGGGGTGTTTTTAGCGTGTCATCTGTAAGGTACAATAAAAAGGCTTCTTCATTTAAGTTTTTTAACGGCTCGGGAGCTGTAATTTTTAGTTTTTGATTTAATTCAACCGTTGAACCAAAGGAAGCGGTCCAGGTAAATTGTTTAACAGGCTCCGGTGTTTCTTCCTGCTCTTCGTTCGATTTTCCTCTTCGTCTGTTTTTAGGTGACTCGTCTTTTTTATCTGTAAAGTTCATTTGCAGGGTGTCGTGATGTACATATAGCTGCTTCGCTGAATCTAGCTGATAATAGGAAATATCCATTAAAAGGGTATCCATATTGGCAACCAGGGTATCTGTAATCCACATTGTAATGGAATCCATTTCTGAGTCCGGTTCCATTAAATACCAGTCTTTTGCCTGGCTATCTATCAGTTGTACATTAAACGTGTCCTTAACAGATTCATTAAACAAAAAGTTGATTTTATATCGTGTTGCCCGTTTATAAGAATCGAGGTATTGAGCAAATAAGTCTTCCGTAAATTGCCTTAAGTAAATTGGGGCGGGAGAAAAATGGGTATGTCCGGTGACTAGCAAAGAATCTACTCCGCGGACCAATGTGTCCAGTTCCGGCTCAAATTCGGATGACGGAACCACTATTGAATCATAAAATGCGATTTCTTCAGCACCTTCATTGTATCTCATATCTGAATTTGCATCGTTTATGGAAAACAGGTGATATTTTCCCGGGGGCACATTGTCGATCATAAAGATTCCCGATTCATTGGTCTTTGCAATAAAATCCGGGCGTTCGGTATACACTGTTGAATCATGAAGATTGTTGTGGAGTAAAACTAATGTATTTTCAACCGGCTCCATGTTAAAACTGTTGACAACCCTTCCGGCCACACGCAGTGAATCGTAAACATTGCCGGTGCTAAACGAGAACCTTACATTATTCATTGGGTTCCGTTCATTATTGTCGACAATAGAATTTTTAAAATCGAGCGAATAAGTTGTGCTATCCTTCAGGTCTTCGTTGAATTTTATAATTAAGGTTTTCGATTTTGTACGTATTGACGGTCTTTTTTCCAGGGGGGGCGAAACAACTAGTTCTTCCGAAATTTTGTCGGTGATAATGTATTCATTAAAAGTGAACCGAACTTCATCCGAATTATAATTCAGCGCTTTGTATTTTGGTTGCGTTTCAATTAAAACCGGAGGGACTGTATCTTTGGCTCCGCCTGTTGGCATGCCTTGGTTAGCACATGAAGAAATTATTACAACCCAGGCAAGTGCAGCAATAAAAAAAAATGGTATTTTTCCCGAAATTTTCATCATTCTAAAAATGGATTACAAACATACAAATTCCTGCAAACAAAGAATGTTATGTGTTGTTAAATTAACTTAGAACACCTGAATTTTCCTTAAATATTCAAGTTTGAAAAACAATGAACCAACCATCACAAGTATTTGATATTGTTTTTCTTAATCCGGGTCTCAAGGATTTTGCTTCTATTGTATGCAAAATAAATGAAGGGTTAAAAATTACGATAGTTATTGAAAATGATTTTTTTAGAGACGATTTATTTTATACAACACAGTTTTATCCGCTTTCAATTTTTGCACTGAAACAAAAGTTAGAGCAATACAAGATAGCTGAAAAACTGGTTGTGCTTGCCCCACATCTTTTTCGTTCAAAAAAAGTATTTTATCCGGGCTATTCTTCGTTCGACAGGTTTCGCTCTTCTATTGCAGATTTTTTTTATAAGAATAAAGATCAACGAAGGTCGCATTTAATTACTCATGGATTGAAAAGCATATTTTCAGACCTGAAGAGAAGTGTAAGTGAAGGAGTTTATTTTCAGGAATATACATTTAATGTTTCAAGGTTTTATATTGAAATGTTGAAATATTTCTGTGAGAATGGAGTAGAAGTGTATGTGAATAAGTCTGTTAGGGTGGAAGAAAAACATTTGATTTTTGATGATACAAAAAAGAAAATCTCGACAGAAATTTTGGTTCATGGCACCAGAGAAAAAAAAACTGTATATGAACTTCCCTTTAACGTAACCCCTGGATTTTCCATGTTTGCCAGTCATCTGCTTGGAAGATTCAGTTTCTCAGAAAATAAAGGAACTTTGCTTGTTATTCCGATAGATGATAAAGAGTATTCAAAAAACGAATTAAGGTTGATAACAGAAGATTATTTTAATTTGGATCTTGATAACTTTGATATAAAAGAGAAACAACAGTTGTTTTTTTCGTTTAACCAGGTTTCATCTTTATTGTCACTTCTTAACCAAAGGCTTCCCTGTACATTTGAAGATTATGGTTTTGGAGATATGTTTGAACTTTGTCGTGAAAAATTTGATCTCGCAAAACAAAGTGGAATCGATTTTCCTGAGTTTCAGACACTGTTTTATCGCTACGGAAGAGGAATTGACGAGATGACCGAAATGGCATATCAGAAAGTAAATGAACAGAGCAATCTGGAATCAGTTTGGAAAGATGTTGAAGTTGATTTTCAGAAAAAATATGAGTGGAAAAATTAATCACATACTGAAAGGTGTTCTTTAAATAAAAAAACTAACTTGTTCAAATATTAATTAAAAGGTTGTATGGCTAAGAAAAAGCAAAAGAAACGATATTTTAAAAATAAAAAAACAGGCACATTCAATAAGAAAAAACTCAAAAATGCAATCCTTTCCATCTTATACGAAGATCCGTCTCAAACGGTTAATTACAAGCAAGTTTCTGGTTGGTTGGGGATAAAAGAGCCTGAAACAAGAAAGTTAATACATGTTGTTCTTGAAGAGTTAAAGGAAGATGATTACTTGGATCAGATTTCGCGTGGGAAATATAAGCTAAAGGCAAAAACAGGAACCGTTAGCGGAATTGTGGAACTACAGCCGCAAGGTTTTGCTTATGTGAATAGCGACGAGGTAGATCGACCGATTTTAATTTCGCAGAGAAATTTAAAACACGCCATGGAAGGCGACAAGGTTCGCGTGCATTTGTATGCCCGGAGAAAGAAACATGATTTAGAAGGCGAGGTTACAGAGATTATAGAGCGGGCAAAATCGGTTTTTGTGGGGACAGTACAAACTTCAAAAAATTTCGCCTTTCTTGTTCCAACCGGGAAAGTTGGGTTTGATATTTTTATTCCGAAAGAAAAATTAAACGGAGCGAAAAACGGGCAAAAAGCTATTGCCGAAATTAAAGAATGGCCCACGCATGCACGCAGTCCATTTGGTGAAATTAAGGAGGTTCTTGGTGATTCAGGAGATAATGATGCTGAAATGCATGCCATTTTAGCGGAGTATGAGTTGCCTTATCACTTTCCGAAAAATGTAGACAAAGCAGCTGAGAAAATACCGTTGGAAATTTCTGAAGAAGAAATACAGAAACGACGGGATGTGCGTAATATTACCACATTTACAATTGACCCGGTGGATGCGAAAGATTTTGACGATGCACTTTCAGTACAAAAGCTAAATAACGGGAACTGGGAGGTTGGTATCCACATTGCCGATGTTACACACTATGTTACTCCAAATTCAATTATAGAGGAAGAAGCAAAAAACAGGGCAACTTCGGTTTATTTGGTCGACCGTGTGGTGCCAATGCTGCCTGAGAGATTGTCAAATGGCGTTTGTTCGCTCCGTCCTAACGAGGATAAACTTTGTTTTTCGGCTATTTTTGAAATGAATGAAAATGCCGAAGTTTTAGCGGAGTGGTTTGGTAAAACCATAATTCATTCCAACCACAGGTTTACATACGAAGAAGCACAGACCGTGATTGAAACTGGTGAGGGGGATTTAAAGGATGAAGTTCTGAAACTGGATGAACTAGCCAAAAAATTGCGGGACAAAAGGTTTAAAAAAGGCTCAATTGCTTTTGACCGTGTGGAAATTAAGTTTAATATCGACGAAAAAGGTAAACCTCTTTCAGTTTATTTTAAAGAGGCAAAAGATTCAAATAAACTTATCGAAGAATTTATGTTGCTGGCTAACCAAAAAGTGGCCGAGAAGATTGGAAAAGCAAAACAAAACAAATCGTCCAAAACATTTGTCTATCGGATTCATGATAAACCCGATCCTGATAAATTGGTTTCTTTTAATACTTTTATCCACCGCTTTGGATATGGAATTCAGCTTTCTACCCCTAACACTGTTGCCAATTCACTAAATAATTTATTAAATAATGTGAAGGGGAAAAAAGAACAGAATGTGGTTGAAACACTGGCTATTCGTGCTATGGCTAAGGCAGAATACTCTACGCGTAACATCGGGCACTATGGCTTGGGTTTTGAATATTATACCCATTTTACATCGCCAATCCGTCGCTATCCGGATATGATGGTGCATCGCCTTTTGGAAAGATATTTGTCGGGCGGGCGAGCCGTAAACGAACAAAAGTTTGAAGATTTATGCCGGCATTCATCCGATATGGAAACCAAGGCTGCGAATGCAGAGCGTGCTTCCATAAAATACAAACAGGTAGAATTTATGCAGGAGCACATCGGCAAAATTTATCCGGGGGTAATTTCTGGTATTACCGATTGGGGCATTTATGTTGAATTGGAAAATAAAATTGAAGGCATGATCCCTATCCGCGAGTTGGACGATGATTTTTATATTTTTGATGAAAGAAATTATGCATTGGTAGGAAGGCACACACATAAGAAGTACCAACTCGGCGAAGAGGTTACGGTTAAGATTTGGAGAACAAATCTTGAAAGAAAGCAACTTGATTTCTTATTGGATGAAAAAGCAGATTGATATATCTTCGAATATTAAATATTCAAATATCAGCTATTTACAGGAGTTCTTGAAATGAACGGCATCATGTCGTCTGTAACAGTAAAAAATTCAAAAACATTTTAGTGGCAAATAAATCGCTATATTTGCCTACTTTGTAATGTCAGATAAAAGACTTAAAAAAATGCAGATCAACCACGAAAACGGCAATAAAAAAGACCAAAACAGAGAAACCATTTTAAAAATTGCCCGTGAAATTTTTAGCAAATACGGCTACAAGAAAACCACCCTCGATGATATCGCAAACGCAGTTCGAAAAGGAAAAAGTTCGCTCTATTATTATTTTAAAAGTAAGGAGGATCTTTTTCAGGCGGTAATAATGAAGGAAGTGGATATTCTGGCTCACGAACTTGAAATTGTGATTAACCGGAATACAGACCCGGTAGATAAACTGAGAGATTACATTTTAACCAAACTTTCAACATTCCGAAGCCTGGCCAATTTTTATCATGCTATTGAAAGTGATATTACCGCGGTTGATTTTATTGAAGACATAAAGCATAAATACGAGCAAGATGAAATCCGGATGATCAAACGGATTTTGATTGAAGGCGTTCGGAAAAGTGAGTTCGAAATTTATGATTTCAACCTGGCTGCCATAGGAATTACTACAGCTATTAAAGGTTTGGAAATGCCACTTTCTGCCGGGAATTACGGAGGTGTAAATCTTGAAAGAAGTGTAGATACAATTCTGAAAATTGTTTGTTACGGCATCATGAAACGATAGTTTTCAATTTGTTAATGTTTTGCTGAGGGAACATAATCATCGGTCAACAATGAGTTGACAAAACTTTTCTATACTATTAATCCGTTAATAACAAAACTCAGTCTGGAGTGGTTTTTTTTGTTATACAATAAAAGATTCTTCAGTGGGATAAAATGTTGGTTCTCGTTTGTACAGGAAGTTTTTTATTGGAGAATATTCCTTAATTGTTTGAGCAGTACAAAAAATGCCCCGGACAAACGCCGGGGTACTATAAGGGAAACGTGTCGTTCTGTTTAATTGTCTATCACGACTTTTATATCGTAACCATCAACCGAAATTTTTCCTCCTGTTTCGCCGGCAACCAGTTCCAACTCACTGTTCTCTCTAATATGTTTTACTACTTTTACCGACTCAGGGATATCAACACTCCCGTATTTCATTCTGCAAGAGATCCGGAACGGCTCACTCCCAGCATTTACATTTACTTTTCCGTATTTGCCATTTATATCGATCCCTGAGAAGCCACTTTTTAATTTGCTGATATTTACAATGTCGTCATAACCGGAGAGATTAAACTGCGAAGCTTCTTCTATCTCATATTTACAATATTTACTTTCGTCGATTTGTATGTCTTCTGTTTTCCCGAAATAAAAATCATCGTCGTAACATTCTGTTACATTAAAGTTTTTAATGTTTCCCAGTTTTAGTTCCGAATATTTTCCCTGGTAGGTACCCGATTTGGCCGATTTTATTCGGATATTACAATCGTAAAGATCTAAGCGGATTTCATCAACATTGGCCTGCGAAACAAAATCGGAATATTTTGCATTTAAACTCAGGTTACTGGTTTCGTCAATATAAAATTTATCATCATACGATTCTATCACCAGTTTTCCTGTTTTTTTTGCCTCGAATTTCGAATATTTGCTGGTGATGTCTGCGTTACCACACGATGTAAATTCAATATCGCTGTCATAAAAATCAATGTCAGCATCTTTTTGAATTTCGCCCAGATATATTTTTGAAT
This sequence comes from uncultured Draconibacterium sp., assembly GCA_963677235.2. Taxonomy (GTDB): domain Bacteria; phylum Bacteroidota; class Bacteroidia; order Bacteroidales; family Prolixibacteraceae; genus Draconibacterium. The sequence continues at coordinate 1,800,727 of CAXXPP010000003.1, forward strand.
ATTTTGCTTCAATATCAAAATCACCGGCAAAATCACCAGCTTTCATGTTGCAACTATACAATGTTAAATCGGCGTCGCCGTTTAACGACTGCATTTCAACATCGCTGTATTTATTGTTTAGCTTCAAATTAGCACCTTTGGGAATATTTAGTTCATGCCTGATTTTAAACTCTCCGATTTTTACTTTATCCCCATTTAACAATGTAATAGTCCTTCGGTCGTTAATCGAGTTCATGTTTTTGTAAAACCGGGTGTCAATTTCGAGTTCACTGCCATTTAAATCAAAGGTGAAATCTTCTATGGCCTTTATCACTTTATCCACATCTTCTTTCGAGTTTCCGCGAATCTCCACCGAGGTTGTCATCGTTACATTATTTTGGCTTATGGTGTTTATTTTTAAATCGCCTGATTGATTCGACATTCGTATCGTTACATTTCCAGGGACTGCCGAACTCTTATTTAAGGTTTTTGACGTATCGTAATTCTGTGCTGAAGCAAAAGCACTAATAACCCAGAAAGCGGTTAAAAGGCTATAAATCTTTAAATTCATCTGTAGTTTCATAATTTTTTTGTTTTTCTATTTCCATTGAAAGCCGGTTTAGTAACCGTATTTTTTTTTCGTAATAATCAAGTAATGCATTTATTATCTGTTCATTTCCACCTGTTTTGTTGAGGTCTTCTTCATAGGTTTTATATACTTTGTCCAGTTCATGCAATTCGTCAATCAAGAATCCAAATTCCGATTTTTCTTCTGTGGTAAGTGGTTGAATCTCTTCCCATTTTTTGTTAACAACACGTTTTAATTCTGCTTCTTTTTCTCCTAAATCTTTCGAAATATCAGCTAGTGTAACTATCATAACTTTGTCGTCCTGATTTTCTTTCACAACAACATAAGTTAGAAGAACTCCCAGCAGAAAAATAGCAACCGCCTTCCACGTCCAGTCGGGGAGAATGCTTTTCTGTGGCCTGATTTCCTTTTTTATTCCTTTCCAGATGAAATCGTCATTTGGAGTTTCGTAATCAAGCTTTAATCTGTTCTGTTTTAAATATTTTTCGATTTTCATTTTCATTTGCCTCATTAATCATCTTTCCTAAAAGCTGTTTTGCCCTAAAGAACTGGGTTTTTACTGTCGATTCAGAAATGCCCAGTTGTTCGCTAATTTCAGCATGCTTGTATCCTTCCAATGCCTTCAGTATCAAAATCTGCCGGGCTCCTTCAGGTAGTTTCTTTATAAAACTATGTACCATTTCCGGTTCAAAATCTTCGGCTATTTCGTCCTTGATCTCAGAGTGTTGTTCGGAAACCGTTTCCATGTTATTGATAAAAAAACGCTCTTTTCTCATTACGTCAATACATCGGTTTATTACAATTCTTTTTAGCCATCCCCCGAATGCCCGCTCATCGTTTAGTCGTTCGATATCTGAAAAGGCCTTTATGAATGCATCCTGCAAAATGTCTTCAGCCAGCTCCACATCATTTGTCATTCGTACAGCGATGTTAAACATGGCTTTCGAATACAATTTGTACAGTTCAAACTGTGCTTTTGTATTGCCACGTTTACAAAGCCTTATCAGTTGAATTTCGTTTTCGTTAGCTGCTACCTTCAAAACTGTAATTTTACTTTTAAGACGAAATCATTTTAAAAAAGTTGGAAACCGTTTCACTTTTTTAAATTTGTATACATATTTTTCTAAAATAACGACGTTATGTTTATTGTACACGTATTTGTTCATGTAAAAGAAGACAAGGTTGACGAATTTAAGACAGCGAGTGTGGAAAATGCAAAAAATAGTATTAAAGAACCTGGAATTGCTCGTTTCGATGTAGTTCAGCAACAAGATGATCCAACCCGCTTTGTTTTGGTGGAAGTATACCGAACAGCAGAAGATCCGGCAAAACATAAAGAAACCGACCATTATAAAAACTGGCGTGATACAGTAGCTGATATGATGGCTGAACCACGCACTGCCCTGAAATTTTTTAATGTTCATCCGGACGAAGATGGCTGGGAATAAAAGAACTGATTAGAAAATATAAACGCAAAATGTCAAAAAATAATTAATAACATGGTTTCGAACTTTGAATGTAACTTGTTATCTGATGCTTGTGTTTTGATAATTTAAATGATATGGGATTAAATTTTGAGTTTGCCACGGCAACAAAAATTATTTTTGGGAATAATTCGGTTGAAAAATTACCTGATTTAATTTCTGCAATGGGAAATAATATTTTGCTGGTTACCGGGAAAAAAACAGATCGGGCAGAGAAGATTTTATCTAAAATTCAGAAAAAGGATTGCAGGCTGGAAATTTTTTCGGTGGAATCGGAGCCAACCACAACGATTATTGATGAAGGTGTAAACCTGGCGCGTGTTGACGGATGCAACCTTATTGTTGGGTTAGGCGGTGGAAGTGTGATTGATACTGCAAAAGCTATTGCTGCCATGGTTCCAAACAAGGGCCAGCTTTTGGATTATCTGGAAGTAATCGGGCAGGGAAAAGTATTAACAGATGATCCGCTTCCTTGTATCGCGGTGCCAACTACCTCGGGAACCGGCGCCGAAGTAACAAAAAATTCGGTTATAAAATCAACAGAGCACAATGTAAAGGTGAGTTTGCGCAGTAATAAAATGTATCCTGATGTTGCACTTGTCGATCCGGTTTTAACCCATTCGGCGCCACCGCAACTTACCGCCAGTACGGGTGTGGATGCTTTAACTCATTTGCTGGAAACTTTTGTTTCCAATCAGGCCAATCCGTTTATCGATTTGTTTTGCAGGGAAGGAATGGAAAGAATCTCCGGTTCATTGGAAAAAGTATATAAAAACGGGAATGATTTACAGGCACGTGAAAATATGTCGATGGCGAGCATGTTGGGAGGAATGGCGCTTGCAAACGTAAAACTGGGAGCGGTTCATGGATTTGCCGGGCCAATGGGAGGAATGTTCCCAATTGCACACGGAGCGGTTTGTGCTTGTTTGCTGCCAGCGGTTATGGAGATAAATATTCAGGCAATTAAGGAAAGAAAACAGGAGGAAAGTTTAAAAAAATATGACGTTCTGGCCAGAATCTTAACTGGCGATAATATAGCAAAAGCCGAAGATGGGATCGGATGGGTACAAAAATTGATCGAAGATCTTCATATCCCGTCACTTTCAGAATTTGGATTAACAAAGGAAGATTTTCCTGAACTGGTAGAAAAAGCTAAAGTAGCAAGCAGTATGAAAGGAAATCCGGTGTTGTTGAATGACGGTGAATTGATGACTGTTCTCGAAAAATCATTTTAGATTTGGTTCTTGCTGACATTTTATCTGGAACAATATTTGTTTAATAAACTATATCTTTGTACAACAGAATTAAAAGTTATGATAGGGAAATTTTTTCATACGCCCGGAGCCAAACAGTTTTATATAACACCCCGGTTTCACGATCCGGATCAGGAAGAGCGGGATATAAGGGAACAACGAATAAAAGATGAATTGGGAATTGTGGAAGAAAAGGTTGATAATGGAAAACCTTATCGTCCAAATTTGCGAGGCCAATTCAGGCGGGCACAAGGGTGGCAGGCAAAGTCTTCAGAGAAAGCCAGGCGTAGTTCCAATACCCGGTTGATAATTTTAATCATGATTCTGTCACTGATAGCATATTTGTTTTTTTATTCTGATTTTAAATTTTAGTGAGCGATATAATACAGTTACTACCCGATTCGGTAGCCAATCAGATTGCCGCAGGTGAAGTAATCCAGCGGCCGGCTTCAGTTGTAAAGGAGCTGGTTGAGAATGCCCTTGACGCGGGTGCTACCGAAATTGTTATACATGCAAAAGATGCCGGGAAAACCCTGATTCAGATAACGGATAACGGATGCGGTATGTCTCCTACTGATGCCCGAATGGCATTTGAGCGTCATGCAACATCAAAAATTAATTCAGCGAACGATTTATTTTGTATCCGGACTATGGGCTTCAGAGGCGAGGCATTGGCATCAATTGCTGCCATCGCCGATGTGGAACTTAAAACCAAAAGGACGGAAGATGAGGTTGGTACCTTTATACATATTATTGGTTCGGAAGTAAAAAAACAGGAACCTGCAGCAGGTACAAACGGCACGAGCTTTAGTATTAAGAATTTATTTTTTAATGTTCCGGCCCGGCGAAAATTTCTGAAAGCAAACACCACGGAGTTAAAACATATTATTTATGAAATTCAGCGGATAGCAATTCCAAATCCTGAAATAAAAATTTCCTTTTTTCATAATAATGCTCCGCTTTACGAGCTTCCGAAAACGAACTTCCGAAAACGAATTGTTGATGTTTTTGGGAAGAATGTCAATCAAAGTCTGGTTCCTGTAAGCGAAGAAACCAGTTTAATAAAAATTCATGGTTTTGTGGGGCAACCTAAGTTTGCGAGGAAAACAGTTGGAGAGCAATTCTTTTTTGCAAACGGTCGTTTTATGCGACATCCGTATTTTCATAAAGCAGTTATGCAGGCTTATGAGAAGCTCCTTCCACCGGATACTTTTCCTTCTTATTTTTTGTTTTTTGAATTGGATCCGGCGAACATAGATATTAATGTGCATCCGACAAAAACGGAAATAAAATTTGAAAATGATCGGGCCATCTGGCAAATAATACATGCTGCTATTCGGGAATCGTTAGGAAAACACAATGTAGTTCCTTCAATTGATTTTGATCAAAGCGGAAGTATTGATATTCCTGTTCCTAAGAGAGATTCTTCAGGTGTTTCTTTTCCCGAAATAAAAGTGAACCCGGATTATAACCCGTTTGATACTGAGAGGGCGGGGACTTCTTTTGGAAACAGAGAATTTAAGAGCGATAAAACAAACCTCAATCATTGGGAAGATTTGTATGCAGGAGTTGAAAAAGAACCAGCTCCGCAGCCACAAAAGGTGCATTTTGATACTGGAATGGAAGATGATTTGTATGGGCAATCAAAGGAGCAATTTGCCGGGAAAAAGGTTCTGCAATTAAAACAGAAATATATACTTACTCCTGTAAAATCAGGGTTAATGGTAATCGACCAGAAACGGGCTCATGAACGAATTCTTTTTGAGAAATTTATGGAAGTCTTAAAATCAGATTCTGTGGCAAGCCAGCAACAACTTTTTCCGCAAACTGTGGAGCTGAACCCGGCTGATACCGAACTACTCAAAAGTATTCTTGCCGATTTGTTATCATTAGGTTTCGATATTCGCGAGTTTGGCAAAAATACATTTGTAATTAACGGTACGCCAGGGGTTTTGGATGTATCTTCTCCTGAGCTGATTATTGAAAAATTACTGGAGGAATATAAGAATTCTCCTATGGAAGCAAAGAAAAAAGCCAAGGAACAAATTGCAATTTCACTGGCCAAAGCATCGGCACTCGACTATGGAACCGAATTAAAAATGGAAGAGGTTGATCGCCTGATTGATAACTTGTTTGCATGTGCAACTCCAAATTTTTCGCCCGACGGGAAAAAAGTTTTAACAATAATTCAGACAGAAGATATCGAAAAAAGTTTTTCAAAGTGACAATATGTCGTTATTTTGAGGGAAATTTAAAATGGTCTGGCAATTGCTGAAACTGCTTTAAATTTTGGTGAAAAAAATCAAAGAAAAATAGAAACTGAAAAAAATAGCTCATGAATTACAGGCCTGTTTTAAACAATATTCCTCCGGTTGTAAAAAATCTTATAATCATTAACGTATTATTTTTCATCGCCACAATGGTGATGGAGAACATGGGCGTCGATTTGGTTGATATTTTAGGAATGCATTATCCGGGGTCAGATAAGTTTATGCTTCATCAGATTATTACCTATATGTTTATGCACGGAGGATTTACGCATATTCTTTTTAATATGTTTGCCCTGTGGATGTTTGGACGGGTTTTGGAAAGTGTATGGGGCCCCAAGCGGTTTTTGATGTACTATATGATTACAGGAATCGGGGCTATTCTATTTCAAACGTTGGTTAATTATATCGAGTTTTCTTCCATCCATAATACAATTGTTGCTTTTCAAAATACCCCGTCGCCGGAAATTTTGGATCAGTTTGTACAAAAAAATCTGCCCAATTCATCAACACAGGTTCGCGATTTTATAAACTCGTGGTACGATGATCCCAGTAATAATGCATTTGCAGGTGAAGGACTAAACTTAATGCAGAGAATATTACAAATGAAGATGGACATTCCAACTGTGGGGGCATCCGGAGCAGTATTTGGTATTTTGCTTGCATTTGGAATGTTGTTTCCAAATACTCAGTTAATGCTTCTTTTCCCGCCTATTCCAATTAAGGCAAAATATTTTGTTATTGGTTATGGTTTGGTTGAGTTGTACTTAGGTTTTTCCAATTCAGGTGGTAACGTAGCGCATTTTGCACATTTGGGTGGTATGTTGTTTGGATTTATACTTATTAAGTACTGGAACAAAAATTCAAGACATTTTTACTAGTTATGGACATTGTTAACGACATAAAACGGACATTTAAAGAAGGCTCGGTATTAACCCGGCTGATTTACATCAATCTTGGTGTGTTTTTGGTCGTGAAACTTGTGGCTGTGTTTTCTATTCTTGCCAACCAGCCTTTTTCTCTTACTTATTGGCTTTCTTTGCCATCTGGTGTGGATGAATTAATTCGTCGGCCATATACGCTTATTACCTATATGTTTTTGCATGAGAATTTTATTCATATTCTCTTCAATCTTTTGGGCTTATACTGGTTTGGGAAGTTGTTTTTATATTATTTTGAAGGAAATAAATTATTGAGTGTTTATGTTCTGGGAGGTATTGCAGGAGGTATTCTGTACATGATTTCGTATAGCATTTTTCCAGCTTTTTCTTCCGTTCGTGGTCTCCTTCTTGGCGCCTCAGCTTCGATAATGGCAATTCTTGTCGCTGTTGCTGTATATGAACCCAACAGAGAAATTGGGTTAATGTTTGTAGGAAATGTTCCGTTGAAATACGTAGCTGGTTTTTATGTACTTCTTTCGGTACTGAGTATTTCTACTTCAAATCCCGGCGGAAATATTGCACATCTTGGAGGAGCTGCATGGGGGTGGTTTTATATCTATCAGTTGAGGCGAGGGAAAGATTGGGGAAGAGGATTGATAATGTTCCTGAATAAGATACCCGGAATGTTTACCCGGAAAAGTAGAATGAAAGTTACTTATAAACAACCTCCTCGCGACGACTACGAATATAACCGGCAGCAAAATATAAAACAGGAGGAAATAAACCGCATTCTCGATAAAATTGCTAAATCAGGTTACGAAAGCCTGACCAAGGAAGAAAAGGAGTTACTCTTCAAACAAGGGAAAAAATAGGTTTCGTGTGTTTATTTTATGGTTGGGCTAAATAATATTTTCTTCTTCTTTTTCGGTATGTGCCTGGTAAATACTGGCATTCAGCTCAAAACCTACCAAAAGGATCAGCGACATTACATACATTAGTAAAAGTATGATTAGAAGAGTTCCGATTGAACCATACAAAATGTTGTAGCGGCTAAAATTATTAATGTAATAGGTAAAACCCGCAATTGTTATAATGCTCAATACAGTTGCCAATGTTCCTCCTGCCGATATGAATCTCCACTTCGTTTTTCGGGCCGGGGCCATGTAATATAAAAATGAATAGGCAAAAAAGAAAAGAAATATAGTAATAACCCATTTCCCGAAAGTCAAAAGAAAAACAGTAAAAGAGTCCCTTAAAATGTTGGTATCCTGTAAATAATTAATTAATACCTGCCCCCCGGTAAGTAAGGCAATAGCAACAGTTAGGAGAATGGAGAGAATAAAAAGGAGTATAATCGCAGCAACTCTCTGGCTCAGCCATCTGCGGCGATAAATGCTGTGAACTGTAGCATCGAAAGCACTCATCATTGATGCCAGCCCATTAGTGGAGAAGATTAAAGCGGCGAAAAAACCAAATGAGAGTAAATCTCCCCTGGGCTGTTTTAATATGATAGTTAATGTATCTTCAATGGTTGAAAATGTACTCTGGGGAACAACTTCCTTTATTAACATGAGAAGTTCATTCTGGAAATTTTCAATGGGAATATATGGAATTAGGGTGAATAGAAATATAACAAACGGGAAAAAAGCAACAAAAAATGAAAATGCAATTGCTGAAGCTCTGGTTGTAATAGCCCCGTCAACAATACTTCTCCAGAAGAATAAAGCTACATTGTATATTGGCACACCATCAAAAAACGGGAGCGAAACTTTTTGTGCTTTCTCAACAATCTTCTCCCCAATCTTCTTAAAACGAGATACATAAAAGCCCACTTTCATAGGGGTGCTACTGTTTTTCAATTCTTAGCTGATGAATATATTCCTTTCCGTCGTCTTGTTTCAAAAGAAAATATACTCTAAAATTTCCTTTAAGTGTTTTTAAATTTCCAATAACATATTTGGCTCCTTCGTTATTACTGTTACTGTTGTGTAAAACAGTGAACTCTTCAGGGATATAATTATTGAAAAAATTACTTACAATTTGTTGAGCCTGTGCTTTACTATATACATTTTCATTTTCGAGCACAACCAATTCAATGTTTTGATTAAAATACTTCGAAAGTAATTTTACATTCCCTTTTTTTAATCCAAGAACAATTTCATCAGGAACCTGTGCATCACTAACCAAGGTTGTAATAACCAATCCGAAAAGTAGAAAAGTTGTAAAAATTAGTTTTTTTGTTGAAGCCATATTCCTTTTTCATTTATTAAGCGCCAAACAGTTAGCAAAAACTATGCAAAAACAATTTATACGTTTAATTTTACGGTAAATTTATAAAATTATAATTCAATTAACGGAATGAAGGTTACTTTATTGGTCGTTGGAAAGACAGATAAACATTATATAAAAGAAGCAATTGCAGAATATACAAAGCGTTTGAAACATTATGTATCTTTTGAAATTGAGGTCATTCCGGATATAAAAAAGGCAAAAAATTTAACTGCAGGGCAACAGAAAACAAAGGAAGGAGAGCTTATTCTATCCAAAGATTATTCGGGAAAAGAAATTCATTTATTTGATGAAAAAGGGAAAATGTTTTCATCAAAAGAATTTTCGCAGTTTTTGGAAAAGAAAATGGTTAGTGGTTTAAAAGAGCTCGTATTTGTAATTGGCGGACCTTATGGTTTTTCGCCGGAGGTATATGAGAAAGCTAATTCAAAAATTTCTTTATCGAAACTAACATTTTCACATCAAATGGCGCGACTTTTGTGCGTGGAGCAAATCTATCGGGCTTTCACCATTTTAAAAGGAGAACCGTATCATCATGAATAATATGCTGCTTAAGTTGAATAAATATGTTTACCTTATTCTTGCTATTGGTTTGTTCGTTACAGCAGCAATTATTGAAACGGGTTTATTAAACCGGCATCCAGAAGCACGTTTGATAAAAGATTTTCAGAAGCAGCTAATTGATGATGAAAACCGACTGGAACAGAATTTGAAAGATATTTCAGGCATTATTCATCAGGATGATTACTGGAGTGAATTAAACAATTATCTTAATACCAATGGTTTACTGGTTGAAGAGAAAGGTGTTGGTTTTCTTATTTATGTCTCGGGTGAATTAACTTACTGGTCCGATCGTTCTCTTTCGTTTTACGATACAATTACCGATTTTAATGATCTAAACGGTTTGGTAAAGCTTCCCAACGGTTATTACCTGGCTCAAACTTTGCAGGTTGACTCTACTGATATTGTTGGATTTCAGCTTATTAAAAATAATTATTACTACGAAAACAAATATTTACAAAATACATTCCTTGCAAAATACAACTTGCCTGCTGAGTTTGATATTATTGAAGATGATGTTGCAAAATTGCCACACATCGTAAATAAAAAAGGTGATTTTCTTTTTTCAATACTTCCGGCCGGGCAATACTTATGTACAACCAAACAACTTTATTTTCCTGGAGCTATTTACCTGGTCGGGCTATTTATTTTGTTGTTTTATTTTCGAAAGGAATTTATTGAATCTCCGTCACCATTTTTTCTAAAACTTGTTGTATTGGCAGGAACTTTATTTATCGTTTATTGGCTACATCTTATTTTTCAAATTCCCAAAGTATTTTTTCATCTTGAATTTTTTAGCCCCGAATATTTCGCTTTAAATAGCTGGCTCCCATCGTTGGGCGATTTTGTTTTGTTTGCTATATTTTTCTTTTTCTGGATGTACAATTTTGCTTCAGATTTAAATATTCAGGAAATTCATCAAAATTCAAGACTCTCCCGGAAATTTGTAATTGCCCTGTTGCTTCTTTTTGTGGCGAGTTTATATTTGCTAGTAAATTATTATATCCAGGAGTTAGTTATTAATTCTACCCTTTCATTTTCTTTTAACAAAATAACCGATATATCGGCTCAGAGTGTTCTCGGTATCTTTGCTGTTGGCCTGTTTTTACTTGCTGTTTTGTTTTTTACTATCCGTGTGAATTTACAGGCGAAAAATGATTTTAAATATATCGAATTCGCCGGACTGGTTCTTGCGATAGGTATATTTTTGGCACTTGTGCAGCTAATTTCTATTCATAAAATATACTATACTGTTTTAGCTTATTTTGTTGTTGTGGCAAACATGGCTATTCTTTTTAGCAGGAACTATTTACAAAAATTTACTCTTAGCTATTTAATCATATTTGTTTCTGCAACAGCAATTTATTCTCTTTTAATTATTTATCATAGTACTGTAATTAAGGAGCGAGGACAGCAAAAATTGCGTGCTGTTAACGTGGTGGCCGAACATGACCCGGCAGCCGAGGTTTTCCTTGCTGAAATACAGGACCGAATTATCCGGGATGAGAAAATAATGAAAATGTTATTTGAAAATAAGGACGAGGCACAGCAAAAAATAGAAAGCTACTTGCTGGAAACTTATTTTAATAGTTATTTCAGAAAATACATTGTTGATATATATGTATGCTATCCTGAAAGTAATTTTATTCTTGAGGAGGGAGATACTGTCGGCTGTTTCCCGTTTTTTAAGGATATGATAGAGAATCAGGGGATGATTATTAAAGGAACTAATTTTTACTTTATGAACAATATGAACGGCCGGATTTCCTATACCGGACGTTTACAATACGGAGCGGAAGCTTCAATCTTTATAAATATCGATTCCGATCTTCTTTTTCAGGGAATCGGATTTCCCGAATTGTTGATTGATAAAGCGATGATGAAACCGGATGGCTACCGAAAATTCAGTTATGCAAAATATTACGGAGGGGAATTGACCGATAAATACGGCGATTATAATTATAATTCATATGTCGATCGGTATCTTGAAATGGCCTCCGACGACGATTTTTCATTTATCTCAGACCAGGAATATACATTTAAAAAATGGGATGGCATGGAGCATCTCATATACAATACGCAGGACGATAATTATGTGATTGTTTCGCGTGAGCTTTTTACTATTGTAGATTACCTCATTTCATTCCCGTACTTGTTTGTTTTTTATTTTCTTTCTGTAATGGTTTTATTGCTCATTGGGAGTAGTAACCTGCGAAAGCGGCATATTAATTTCGATTTGAAATTTAAAATTCAAGCAGCAATTATTTCCATCGTTTTTGTTTCACTTTTGGTAGTTGCACTGGCAACCATTTTCTATAATATCGACAGGTACAAAACCAAACATAGAAACGATTTAGATGAAAAAATGAAATCGATTGCTGAGGAAATTGATTTGAGACTGGAAAATGTTACTGAAATTACTGATGATTTGCAGGATTGGCTTGATAGTGAATTAACCAAATTATCAAACATCTTCAGAACCGATATTAATATTTATGGTAACGACGGGCACTTAATTTCATCCTCTCGTTTCGAAATATATGATCGGGGTCTGGTTTCAACCCGAATAAATGCCCAGGCATATTATGAAATTCTCGGTAATTTTCAGATTAGCTATTTTCAGCCTGAAAAAATTGGAGAGTTGTCGTACTTGTCAGCTTATCAGCCAATTGTTAATTATAAAGGCGATTATGTTGGAATTATTAACCTTCCCTATTTTATAAGGCAGGACAATTATAGTCAGGAGATTTCCACTTTTATAGTAGCTTTTATCAATTTGTATGTTTTACTGTTTTTAGCCAGTATTATTGTTGCCGTTTTTATATCTAATCAAATTACACGGCCACTGGTGGTAATCCAGGAAAACCTTCAGAAAATGGAACTGGGAAAACAAAATGAACCAATTTTGTATAACCGGCAAGATGAAATTGGCAGTTTAGTAAAAGAATACAATAAAAAGGTTGATGAACTGGCCGTGAGCGCCGATTTACTGGCCCGGTCGGAACGTGAATCAGCGTGGCGCGAAATGGCCAAACAAATTGCCCACGAAATAAAGAACCCACTTACGCCAATGAAGTTGAATATACAGCATTTGCAACGTGCAAAAGGAGAAGGAAAAGAATACAATGAATATATTGAACGCGTAACCGCCACATTAATAGAACAAATTGATAACCTTTCGAATATTGCCACTGAGTTTTCCAATTTTGCTAAAATCCCAACCGCTCGCAACCAGGTATTTTTATTGGCAGAGCAACTTCATAAAGTGCTTGCTTTGTACGAAACTCATGATGAAATGAGCATTGAATTTAATTCTAACGGACTTGAAGATATTTGGGTTAATGCAGATAGGGAACAGCTTTCCAGAGCCATAATAAACCTTGTTAAAAATGGAATTCAGTCGGTTCCGGACAAGCGAAAAGGGAAAATTGATATTTTACTTAGCAAACAAGAACATATGGCTATAATTTCAGTCTCCGACAATGGAACAGGTGTTCCTGTGGAATTGAGAGAAAAACTCTTTAGTCCGAGCTTTACAACTAAATCAAGTGGAATGGGGCTGGGGCTTGCCATTGTGAAAAATATTGTCGAGAACTTCTCCGGAAGAGTGTGGTTTGAAACGAAAATGGGAAGAGGAACAACTTTTTTTATTGAAATACCAATTTATAAAGATGGGGTGAAGGAAAATAAAGAAGATAAATTGAGTTAATTTTTTATTTTTGAACAATCACGAAATAGAAAGAAATTTACAATGGTACCATTATCATTTGTCGAGATATCAGAAAGATTGAAAAGTATGGATTTGCCGCCGGTTGATTTGGTAATCGGAATTGGCTCGGGAGGAATTGTTCCGGCAAGTGTAGTCGCATTTTATTTAAAGGCCGAATTGCAAATTATGGTATTGAATTATCGCGATGAAAATAATAATCCGCGTTACAGCGAGCCGGTCGTTCTGGATAAACCAATAATGAGCCTGGAGGGTAAAAAGATACTGCTTGTTGACGATGTTTCTGTCTCTGGAAAAACAATGAATGCAGCCTTAAAGCAACTGGAGGGGTTTGATGTTAAGACTCTTGCCATGAAGGGGAAAGCAGATTTTGTTCTGTTTCCGGAAATAAAAGATTGCGTAAAATGGCCATGGAAAACCAACTAAATAGTTAATTTATAATGCCATCAGTTAAAGTTATTTTTTTTTATCTTTTTCTTTTTATAGGAACGTCTGTTGTTTTTAACTCTTGCCGGCAACCTGAAACCAAAGATGATTATCTGGCTAATTTTAAAAGTTTTGTGGAACGGGTTGAAAGACATCATGAAGATTATTCAAAAAAAGACTGGATGTGGGCTGATAAACGGTTTGAACTTTACAATAATGATTGGTATGATAAATTTGAAGATGAGCTCACAACCGAAGAAAAGTTAGAAGTTATCACCCTGAAGCTTGAGTATAGTAACCTGAAAGATCCGAATGCAATTTCCAACTTACTTAAAAATTTGAGAAATGAGGATGTTGAAGGGATAAAGAAAAAAGTTGATGATTATGTTGAAAATGATCTTGATGAGGATGTTGAAAAATTGATGGATGGAATGAAAGAAATTGGCGATTCAGCAGTAAAGGTACTCGAAGATGTATTCGAAGAAATTGATAACCAGTTTTAAAGATTTCTTCTATAAACTTATTGATTCAATATTCATTAATCTTTTGCATAGTATTATTTTTACCCGATAACCTAAATCAACAAAAAAATGAAATTTGCAAAGTTTTTCTTCGTTGCAGTTTTTGCGACATTGGTATTTTCTTTTAAGGAAGATTTAAAATCGTTTGCCCCAGGTGAGCTCTGGCCCGATAACAATGGTGTACATATAAATGCCCATGGAGGCGGGCTCCTTTTTTATAATGGGAAATATTACTGGTTTGGTGAGCATAAAGTTGAAGGCCGCCGTGGAAATCAGGCACGGGTGGGAGTGCATTGTTATTCATCCGGAGATTTATACAACTGGAAAGATGAAGGTATTGCGTTAAAAGTGAGCGACGATCCTGAAAGCCCGATTACTGTTGGTTGCGTAATTGAACGTCCGAAAGTGATTTTTAATAAAAAAACGGGGAAGTTTGTGCTTTGGTTTCATTTAGAATTAAAAGGGCAGGGATACAATGCTGCCCAAACCGGAGTTGCAGTTTCGGACACACCAACCGGACCATATACATTTTTAAAAGCATTGAACCCGAATGCAGGTAAATGGCCGGTAGGTTACAGCGAGGAACTGAAAAATAAAACTTTTCCTGATGATTTGGAAGGATGGACAGATGAATGGCTGAACGCTGTGAAAGATGGAATGTTTGTGCACCGCGACTTTCAGAAAGGACAAATGGCACGTGATATGACTCTTTATGTTGACGACAACGGGAAGGCTTATCACATACATGCATCTGAAGAAAATCTTACGCTACATATTTCTGAATTGAATGACGAGTATACTGGTTTTACAGGAAAATATATCCGGGTTTGGCCTACCGGGCATAATGAAGCGCCTTCTATTTTTAAACACAACGGGAAATATTATATGATAACCTCAGGCTGTACCGGCTGGGATCCAAATGCGGCGCGTTTGCTGGTTTCTAACTCGGTGATGGGAGAGTGGAAGTACATTGATAATCCTTGTGTTGGAGAGGATAAAGATTTGACTTTTCATTCGCAAAGTACGTATATTTTGCCTGTTGAAGGAAAGAAAGACGCGTTTATTTTTATGGCCGACAGATGGACCCCACAGAATGCCATTGATGGCCGGTATATTTGGTTACCTATTCAGTTTAGTGAGGATGGTACACCTTTCTTGGAGTGGAAGGATAAATGGGATCTTAGCTTTTTTAACTGACAATTATTGAATTTTGATTTGATAACAAGCATTTGGTTATTTCATTTTTGATGTCATTTTCATAACTTGATAGTTCATTTGTGAAATATTGAGTTTATGAAGAAGGTCGTATTTATAGTTTCTGTTTTGTTTTTGATTTTGTCAGCATGTAATTCGCATGAGTCAAAAAACGAAAGTATTGCTCCGGAGAAATATTCCGATTATTTACAAAAGGGAAATGAAATTTCAAATCTTGCACAGGGTGTTTTACTGTCGAATGTAGGAACAGCGATTCAAAAAGGGGGAACAGAATATGCCGTTGAATTTTGTAATCTTAAGGCTTCTTCCATTATCGATAGTTTAAACCTGGCAAATAGATGTACTATTTCCCGTGTTTCTGACAAGAACCGGAATCCGCAAAATTTTCTTCAAAATGAAACCGACGAAAATATTTGGGCATACTATTCAGCACATTCTGCTGAAATATTAACCGATACTCTCATTCAGGAACAGGGTAAACTATTTTATTATAAACCTATAAAAACGGGAATGCCCACTTGTTTAAAATGTCATGGTACTGTTGGCGAGGATATTGCTACGGGCACCTATGAGAAACTTCAAAAATTATATCCTACTGACTTAGCAACAGGTTATCATTTGAATGATTTTAGAGGTTTGTGGAAAATACAGTTTCTGAACATAGAATAAATATTGTTTGCCTCCTTATTTTTTTACCGTGTTCTCTTATTTATCCACTACAACTTTTACTACCATTTTAATTAAACCAGAGATTCACAAGGAAAAGTTCTTGTGAATTTTATATTGAGTAAAAAAAAATTCGATAAATAACATCCGACAACAAAATTATATGACAAAAAGTATTCAGGATTAGTAGGAAATCATAACCGTTCCGGTTCTTTCTTCTCCGGTTCCCAGTTGCAGGATATAAACATAAGTTCCGGCCGGCAAAGTTCCTGTACCTAAAGTCCATTTGTTTTCGGATGTTCCCCACCACCATGCATTTTGGTCGGAACCCCAATAATTCATATTTCCATAATGTTCTTTTTCAAACAGTTTGTTTCCTGCCCGGTTGAATATCATCAGTTTAGCATCGGGATAACGTTGGATACAGAAGATTTGGAAGAAGTCGTGGACACCATCGTCGTTGGGTGAGAACCCTTCAGGAATGAACAAGACACAATCGGTTTCAATATCCAGGTAATCCGGATGTCCATCCAGATCCATATCGTCGTTACTGTAGTCACCATCATTGTTCCAGTCTTCATCAAGGGTGAGCAATTCGTCTCCGTCGTCATTTACATCTCGCCAGTCACGTATTCCGTCTCCGTCGAAATCCTGCAACGGAGCGTTACTTCCTGTTTCATTGTTCGGAGAAGATGGCGCGGTATGATTATCATAAGTATCATAAGCGTCATCCAGTCCGTCGCCGTCAGAGTCAGTGTATAATCTGATTTCGTCAGCAATTCCATCGGCATTCACATCGTGGCCTTCAATGTAATCCCAAACACCATCGCCGTCGGCATCCAAATCCAGGTAGTCAGGAGTTCCGTCGTTATCTGTATCTACCGGTTGGTAATATGTGCCGTTACTATCTGTGTCATACGCGTCGTCCCAGCCATTTCCGTTCGAATCATTTCCTGTTGGAGGAATGTAACCTGTTTCAGTTTGCCATTCAATATTGTCTGGAATTCCGTCATTGTCAGAGTCAATATCCAGACTGTTGAATATGCCGTCTCCATCAGTGTCGTAGGTTCGGTCGCCTTCTGTTACATCAAGAATACCATCATTATCATCGTCGATGTCGTCAAAATCAGAGATACCATCGCAGTCATTATCAGGAATAATATTGATATAAACGGTAGCCGTGTCACACATTGACGGGATTCCATCGTCACAGATTTCATATACAAAACTATCTATGCCGTTATAATCTCTGTCTGGGAGATAATTAAACGAACCGTCTGCATTTATTACAAGTTCTCCATGTCTTACGGAAACTACCGGTTCAGTTGAGGCGTGGAGAATGTTTCCTTCGTTATCAGTATCATTGTCCATAAAATTGTCCTGTAGCATGAAACACATAACATCGTAGTTGTCATCGTTAGCAACAGGAGGGGTGTTGGGTTCTCTCACATAAATAACAACCGACGATGCTGCACACATTGGTTCACACGGAATTCCATCGTCGCAGATTTCATAAATGAACAGGTCTTCTCCGGTGAAGTCAGGTTCAGGTGTATACAGGAAGACGCTTGTTGATGGAGCAATTTCAGCTTTCCCATGAGACGGACTGCTTTGCGCTGTTACTTTCGAGAATCTGATATTTTTTGTGAAGTCAGGAAGAATATCAAAATCATTGTTAGCAACATCAATACTTACCGGCTCATTTTTCATTGTGTAAATTGTATCAGGTCGTGCAAGTGGAGCAATATTGCCCAAAATTGTTACCGATGAAATACAACGCGAAATATTTCCGTTAGCATCTGTCGCAATAATTTCAATCAGATTTGTTCCAATGTCATCGCAATCAAACTCAGTCTGGCTTAGTTGCAGGTCATCAATACCACAGGCATCAAAAATAGTTGTAACCTCCTCTGCCGTTAATGTATGTTGCGCATTTTCGTCTAATTGTATAGTGGTGTCATGGCAATTTATAAATGGAGAAATTGTATCCCAAACAGTAACTGTTGAGGTACATTCTGTTAAAATAGATTCGGAATTTCCTAAAGTAAGTGTAACCTGATTAACTCCGACATCGGAACAGTCAAAATTGTATTTTGACAGATAAACTGTATCGATAGCGCAGTCGTTTAATATGAGTTGGCTAATCATTCCCGGATAAATTTCCCCGTCTCCGTTGGCATCAAGATAAAGAGTCGTATCGCGGCAGAGCGCAACTGGTTCAATAATTTCGATGTCCATGGTAACCGGAGTTCCGCATTGTCCGGGACCTGGAATAAAAGTATATGGCGTTACACCGAGATTTGCGGTTTGGATGATTCCCGGAGCCCAAGTTCCAATAATCCCGTTCAATGATGTTGTTGGTAATTCAGGTGGAGTAGAATTCAAACAAAGCGGACCAATAGGAACAAAAATTGGTTTAATTTCATCCACCACTTCAATTTCCATAGTAAACGGAACAATACACACACCCGAATCTGGGGTGAATACATAAGTCTGTGTATTTACACTTCCTGTTGGGATTGTATTAGGGGTCCAAGTTCCCGAAATTCCATTATTTGAAACAGATGGCAATACAGGAGGTGCTGAATTTAAACATATCGGGGCAATTGGATCAAATTGCGGTCTTATTTCTTCCAATATTTCAATAACAATTGTTACTTGTTCAGCGCATTGTCCGTTGCCTGGTGTGAATCTATATGTTGTTTCACCAATTTCAGCTGTTGAAATAACTGACGGACTCCATGTTCCGGTAATTCCATTGACTGATGTGTTTGGCAATAACGGCGGTGTTGTATTATAGCATAAGGGGCCAATGTCTTTGAATAAAGGTGTTTCTGTACCTGTAAGTTCAATTATTTGAGTGCATGACTGCTGATTACCGCATACATCGTAAACAGTAAA
The DNA here is from genome assembly GCA_963677235.2 of uncultured Draconibacterium sp. GTDB lineage: Bacteria > Bacteroidota > Bacteroidia > Bacteroidales > Prolixibacteraceae > Draconibacterium. The sequence continues at coordinate 1,819,486 of CAXXPP010000003.1, forward strand.
TGTGCGTTCAATGTGTAACGGACAATATCCCGTAATTTGGTCTTTGTAGGTTATTGTTTCTACTTTGCAATTATCTGAAACTTTTAATCCAATAGCCGATGTATCTGCAAGATCTACCTGGAGAGTAATATCTGAAATTGGCAAGCCTGTTAGGTTTTCCAAATCTTCAGTAGATGCATTGGTCGAAACGGTTGGAGGACAGGTAATTTCCGGTAAAATGTTGTCGTTAATTGTAATTTTTTGTGTATAAATAACATAATTGTCACAATAATCGGTTATCCTGTATAACCGGTTAATTATTTTCGGGCATCCCGAATTAACGACGGAATCTTTGATGTATTCAAATGTATAATTTCCACAATTTTCCATAATAAAGCCACCGGCCTCTTCAAAATCTTCCCTGCCTGTATATGGAGCCGGAATATCACAGTCAGTTACAATATCACCCGGGGTCAAATATATAATTGGCCTGTTTCTATCGTCAACAGCAATAATCTCCCTGGCTTGTGTACGATTTCCACATAAGTCCTTGATTTCATAAAAACGGATTATTGTTTCAGGACATTTTTGATCATCAATACTTTCAGTTATAAAACTGAATGTTGACCAGTCTAACCCACATTCATCATAAGCATAGTCTTCTTCGCCTCTATAATTTTCGAAATCAGATCGATTATGATAGATAGGTGGAACATCTTCCGGGCAATTTACGCTTTTGCGGCTAAATATCAACTCTGGTTTTATGACATCTCTTATTATTATTAGTTGGTCGCAGGTAATTAAATCTCCATTGGCATTTTCAATAGAATATGTTCTGGTTATAACTTCCGGGCATGCATTCCCATTTGAAACATCGGGAAGAGCTTTAAATGTAGCATCTATTAGTGGAACGGAACTTTGAATGGTTCCTCCCGCCGATTCGTATTCTTCTCTGGATTGGTATGGTTCAGGAATTTCGTCAATGCCACAATTCAATACAATTGGCGGAGGACATGACATTCCGTAGCCATTTATCGACAGTGTGAGTAATTGCTGACATCCATTTGCATCGGTTACCCAAACGGAGTAATTACCTGTGAAAAGATTTGCAATATCTTCTGTAGTGGAGGAAAACCCGTCTGGCCCTGTCCACTCAAAATTAAAGGGAGCGGTTCCTCCTGAAACATTCAGGTCGATACTACCTATAGGCTCATTGGATTCGTCTACATCAACTTTGGTATATGTTAGTTTTAATTCTTCAGGTTGTGCTATTTCTATTGAAATTTGTTCGCTGTTCCCTTTTGAATCAGATATTGCTACTGTATATTCTCCTGCCGGTAAGTTATAAATGTCTTTGGTGGTTTCTTCGTTACTCCAAACGTATGTGTAGTTTCCAGAGCCTCCGGTAACAGTTAATTTTATAGCACCGGTTGTTTCTTCATAACACAGTACTGGTATGATATTAGCAAGAACATTAAGTTCTCGTACTGGCTGCTCAACGGTTACGGTAACGGTATTGGATATTGCCGGAACCGGAATAGCACATTCAAAATCAGAAATCAGAGTAACATAAACCTCATCATTATCCTGCGGTGTATATGTGTAAGTAAAGGATGTTTCTCCGATAATTTCAGTATCGTTTATAAACCATGCATAAATCGGGTTAGCTCCCTCATTATCAGAAACAGCAGTGAAAGTTACCGGTTGCCCTTCTTCTACCTGTATTGTATTTGCTGTAATTGAAACAGTAACTATAGCTAACGGAGTTACCCGAAGTTGTAATGTACGTATTATATCGCAGCCTCCTGATGATGAAGGAATAATTTGAATAATAGTATCAGCTTTGGTAAATAGCTCATCATTCCATATAAATGGAAGTGCATTTTCGCAAACAACAGTGTCTTTTGTTTCTGTAATCTCCGGAATGACAGTAAGATTGAGAGTGGCCACCGAATCGCAGTTTTGGCTGCTTATAAATGTTGCAGTGTAAGTTCCTGTGGCATCAAGAAGTTGACCGTTCCAGGTAATTGGGGTTTCGCTTTCACAAACGGTGCTGTCGGTTGTGCTTGTTAAGGCCGGTATTACAGTGAGATTAAGAGTGGCTACTGAATCGCAATTGTTGCTGCTGGTAAAAGTTGCAGTGTAAGTTCCTGTGGCATCAAGAAGTTGACCGTTCCAGGTAATTGGGGTTTCGCTTTCACAAACGGTGCTGTCGGTTGTGCTTGTTAAGGCCGGTATTACAGTGAGATTAAGAGTGGCTACCGAATCGCAATTGTTGCTGCTGGTAAAAGTTGCAGTATAAGTTCCTGTTACATCAAGAAGTTGACCGTTCCAGGTAATTGGGGTTTCGCTTTCACAAACGGTGCTGTCGGTTGTGCTTGTTAAGGCCGGTATTACAGTGAGATTAAGAGTGGCTACCGAATCGCAATTGTTGCTGCTGGTAAAAGTTGCAGTATAAGTTCCTGTGGCATCAAGAAGTTGCCCGTTCCAGGTAATTGGAGTTTCGCTTTCACAAACGGTGCTGTCGGTTGTGCTTGTTAAGGCCTGTATCACAGTTAGGTTGAGAGTGGCTACCGAATCACAATTGTTACTGCTTGTAAAAGTTGCAGTATAAGTTCCCGTGGCATCAAGAAGTTGTCCGTTCCAGGTAATTGGGGTTTCGCTTTCACAAACGGTGCTGTCGGTTGTGCTTGTTAAGGCCGGTATCACAGTTAGGTTGAGAGTGGCTACCGAATCGCAATTGTTACTGCTGGTAAAAGTTGCAGTATAAGTTCCTGTGGCATCAAGAAGTTGACCGTTCCAGGTAATTGGGGTTTCGCTTTCACAAACGGTGCTGTCGGTTGTACTTGTCAAAGCTGGTAGCACAGTTAGGTTGAGCGTTACGACTGAATCGCAATTGTTGCTGCTGGTAAAAGTTGCAGCCTGTTGCATCAAGAAGTTGTCCGTTCCAGGTAATTGGAGTTTCGCTTTCACAAACAGTGCTGTCCGTTGTACTTGTTAAGGCCGGTATTACAGTTAGGTTGAGAGTGGCTACTGAGTCACAATTGTTACTGCTTGTAAATGATGCAGTGTAAGTTCCTGTGGCATCAAGAAGTTGACCGTTCCAGGTAATTGGGGTTTCGCTTTCACAAACGGTGCTGTCGGTTGTGCTTGTCAAGGCCGGTATTACAGTTAGGTTAAGAGTTGCGACTGAATCACAATTGTTACTGCTTGTAAATGATGCAGTGTAAGTTCCTGTTACATCAAGAAGTTGACCGTTCCATGTAATTGGGGTTTCGCTTTCACAAACGGTGCTGTCTGTAGTGCTTGTCAGTGCTGGTATTACAGTTAGGTTGAGAGTGGCAACCGAATCGCAATTGTTGCTGCTGGTAAAAGTTGCAGTATAAGTTCCTGTTACATCAAGAGGTTGACCGTTCCAGGTAATTGGGGTTTCGCTTTCACAAACGGTGCTGTCGGTTGTGCTTGTTAAAGCAGGTATTACAGTTAGGTTGAGAGTTGCGACTGAATCGCAATTGTTACTGCTTGTAAAAGTTGCAGTGTAAGTTCCTGTTGCATCAAGAAGTTGACCGTTCCAGGTAATTGGGGTTTCGCTTTCACAAACGGTGCTGTCGGTAGTGCTTTCCAAAGGCGCCTTGACTACAATATTGAATATTTCAGTTGCTTCGCAATTTTGTTCATCCCTAACCGTATAAGTTAGTTCGTAGTTTCCGGCAGGGGCGCCACTAAATTCGGGTCCGGCTACATCGGTGGAATTAAGATACCCCGCTCCGTTACCAGACCATTGATGGATGTAAATTCCTGTTCCCCCGCTTACATTTGCACTGAATAAAATACTGCCTCCTTCGCACATCTCGGCCGGATCAGAAGTAACTGTAACCAGTAGTTCCTCTGGTTCCGTAATTTCAATGGAATCTGTAGCAATACAATTAATAAAGTCGGTTACGGTAACAAAATATTTTCCGGCGATAAGATTTGTTATTTCATTTCCAGTTGCTGTAAATCCATTCGGCCCAGTCCAGTTGAAGGAATATGGCTCCGCTCCTCCGGTTGCAGTAGCGGTAATTTCACCTGTGTTCTGTCCGTAACACGTTAAATCTGTGGTATTGAATGTAATTTTTGGGAAATTCAGAAGAATTTCTACCGTATCTTTTGCCGGTATACAGGTTGTATTTTCTGCTAATCCGCTGGCTGTTAATATTAGCATTACATTTCCTGTAATACTGTCATTTGTTCCGGGAACATATTCCGCATTGAGTTGAGTGTCGTCTGTAAAACTTCCATCTCCGGTTGTTGTCCATCGCAGACTGCTGTAATTTTGGGCAGTGGCATCATTTAACCGGACTGTATTTCCGGCACAAATAACCTGTTGATTTCCGGCAAATACCAAAGGAGCTTCATACACTTTTACTATCCCTTGTTCAACGGTATCGCAACCATGTTCGGAGTAATGGTAAGTGGATAAAATGAATTCACCTGGATCATCCCAAATAATGTTTATTTCGCCTCCGTAAATGGAATCGCCTGATATTGGGTCTTTTTCTTTGAACAAGATTCCTTCCGCATTATCTACCGGTAATTCAGTTCCTAAAATATCTGTGAGGTGCCATTCAAAGGTTGAACCTTTTTCCCCGTTAATACGATACGTTCTGTCGGAGCCTGCACACACAGAATCGATGACATAGCTTTCCTGCGCGGCCACTTGGGCCACCATTATCAGGAGCAGGAATATGTACATCAATTTTTTCATTTCTTTTCTTTGTGTTTTCTCCGACTTTTAGCGATTCTCTACGGGCTAATACTTTAGTTGCGTATGTATCGCAGAGTGTTCTTATTTTTTGCTATTTCAATAATATTTTGTTTTTCATACATCATTCTTTTTTTAGATAAATCTTTGAATTTGTTGGTTTTGGATAAATCAGAATGTTTGCTTTTGGCCTGTCATCCACCTCATATGTTTTTATGGTACAAGCGTCTGTAACTTCCATGATCCAGAATGTTGTTTTGCCTACAGGAAGAGGATCGTTTAGCTGGAATATATATTCCGGGTCATCGGTTTGTCCAATTCCGTTTACATAATTTACCCCATCGCTGTAAGTATAGCTGAATTCCCAGGGGCCAGTTCCGGTGAATACAACACGAACGATAGGTACATCACCCACGCAAAGTGAATCTCCATAAACTTCTGGAGGCGGTGTCGCAATAACATCCATGCTGAATACCAGTAGGTTGTTCGTGCAGGCTTCTTCGTCCCAGGCAGTTACCTTTACAAAATATCTTCCTGCCGGAAGTCCAAGTATTCGTACTGATGAAACATCACGGTACATTCCGTTTTCAAAATAAAGAGCGGGCTCCATGTCCCCTCTGTCTTTGGCAAAATTTACCGATGGGTCACTATATATTTCCCAGGAATATTCATCGCCCGGCATCTCTTCAATCTGAAGTTGTAAAGTATCACACTGAGTTACCTCAAAATTCTGTACCGGTTTCTGCGCCATAGCAGGAGCCACAGCCAGAAGAATCAGGAGGATTCCCGGTATTCGTTTTATGATATGGTAAATCAGTTGTTTCACTTTCCTTACTTCTTTTTCTCTGTTTTTATTCAGAGTACATTGACATACTACAATGCACCAAAGCTTTTTTATTTATTATTTGTTCCTTCTTTTTTTATCACCCGTTTTCCGGTCTTTATTTTTATTCTTTGTGTCTCTTTTTGTATTTACTTCCAACATTTTGGGCATACTTCTCCCATTCCGGCTTAAAACCGGTTGTTTGGTTGCCTTTCCCGGCTGCCCAGATCTGTGCCACCACTAAAATGTAATTCCGTTCCGTACATCTTTCTTACATGTGTACCATCGCGGATGCGTACGATTGTTCCATCTCTGGCTCGTTTTATAGTTCCGGTATTTTTAACAGGGTCGCGTACCCTTCCCCCAAACGAACCATATCTTTTATTTGAATGGCAGCATTCTTCCTCTGAAAATATATTTTCGACAGGAGCAATCCTTTGCCATACAGGCTTTTGCATATTTATGACAGGAGCACGGCAATTTTCTTCAGGCAACAACACACAGCCATTCACTTCCTTATTTTCTTTTTCAGGCGGTTTGCCCGCAACAGAAAACAGTAAGCCGGTTTCCCTCGGTCTGTGGCATTGCACTTTTGCCCTCGCTACATTCCATATTGAAGGTGCAATCCTTTTATCTGTCATTTTTTACCTTCAGGTTGTCATCTTATAAATATCTGTGTTGAACATATTATTCCTTCGCTTCGAAAATTTTGCGAAGTGTTCGTAATATGAGGATGTGTACATGTACAACAAATCCATAGACTTTTCAATGTCTGCCTTTCCCCGGTCGCAGTTTCCCCGGAAGTAAAACCAGTTTGTGATTTTTCCTTTCCGACCCTGACTGCCGGGTCACCATATTTATTATGTGGTTTATACATCCATTTTCCTGTTCGTATTTTGTTTTTACCGTTGTATGCGAAACCTGTGTTAACCCTGCTTGTATGCGCATGGTTATGCAACTGTTCCCGTTTTCCAACGGTGCTGTACTTTTTTAATCCTCTTGTTTTCCGCTTGATTATTTATTCAAGTCCGGAAAAAGTTCTGTCTATACAAGACCAGCTCAATCCTTTTTTATCTTTTGTAATCTTCCGTGACTTCTTTTTATTCCCTGTATTGATTTTCTCACTACAGTGCTCACGGAATTTTTCACACTCTTACACAAAACTGTAATCAGATATTCTTTGCTTTCTTTCCCGCGCACCCCGCACCCCGGCCAAATTACCGGGATGCGGCGCGGAATGAAAAAGCAAATTCAAACTGCTTTAGTTTTTAGGTACGAATGGAGTTGGATCTTCTGCATTGATGTCAGGTCTTGGATTAATAATATAATCTGCTTCGTCAGTAATATTATTTACACAAGTTCCAGAGTTATCATCCAGGTCAGCCAGATCAGTATTTGAATAATCCGAACTTGAAGCATCGTACATTACTCCGTTAACACCCATTGTGAATGTTTCAGCAGCAATCATTTCATTTGCCCCATTATGATCGATATTGACTCTCAGTACAATACATTGACCGCTTGCTCCAACTGAAGATAGTGACCAATGAGAAGCCAATACTGGTGTTGCATCAGTATTCCATGTTGCTGTACTAGAGTTTGCTTCATCTCCGTATGCCCATTCAACAGTACCAACAGTACTTCCACCTGTAGAAGTTGGAGCGACAAATGATGGTTGCCATGAATGGACCCAGTTTGCAGCTGATACTATGTAAAAAATATAGTTGTCGCCATAATCCATAACTAAATTTGTTCCATCAAAGGTGGCACTCTGTACCGCAGAAACACATTCTTGAGGATCAGCTGGATTTTGTATTGTTCCATCATCTTCCAAAGCAGCGATTTCAAGAACAAAATTGAATACAGGCTCAATTTTATATGCTTCAATATTATTTGTACATCCATCAGCATCTGTGACAAAGGCAACTAATAAGACGGTTGTACTAGGATTAAAGTAGTTCCATTGAACTCCCAATACGTCCCCCGTGTTTGCATTATCATCATACGTTGCATTTCCGCCGACAGCAGTACCAGCATTTAACACATAGGTTCCACCAGTTGATTCATGATTGGATGTTAGTGTGGCTGTTGCGATAATATTTACGTCTGTTGTTACAAACCAATGAATTGTACCACCGTTTATAACCTCGATATCATACGTGTAATTTTCTCCAGGTAATGGATGTAATTGATCAGCTGTACCACAATTTAGAACAGCAGGAACAGGACACGATGCAATAGCAGCATCCAAATAAGGATCATCAACTTGAGCATAAGAATTAACTCCGGCTAAAATAGCCAATACAAAAAACGTTACGATTAAAATTTGCTTTTTCATTTTTTTAGTTTTAAAAGGAAATTCCACCTTTCTTCTGGTTAAGAGATTGGAAAAAATTTCCGTGTTAATAATTAAAGTTTATTTCAAAATTTTACTTTTTACACTTGTTTCAAAAAACGTTATCTCTTTGTTATGAGGGGTTCCAGCTCTCCGGTCGGCGATTTTCGCATTCCGGTTTTCGTATCTTCCTCCGCAGTTATTTTTCCCTTGGAAAAACAGGCGGATGTCCGGTTTCCGGCTTGGTCTTTAACTTTCTTTATTTTGCTCGTTTGCCTCCTTTCTTTTATGCCCTGCAGCGGGCGGGTTAAACAATTGCATTGATTTTTTCCAACAAGTCCCAGGGGCTGCCTGGTAGAAAATGACGGTGATGGTGGCAGCCCCGGGACATGGGTTGGAAAATAGATTACATCCTGCCGGATTGACGGTGGATGGCAGGAATTTATCTGTAAGCTTTTCATTGCCTATTCCGGAAGGAAAAGCAAGAAAAACAGGAGTGAATTCTTTTGAAAATTGTGGGTTGCGGAGCTCTTTGTGGTTTATTTTCTTCTTCACCACATGAGAAGCCGAGGTTTTGCCGAAATCCAGAGAAAAGGTCCTGTTTTCTGTTTCCGGTTTCCCGCTTTTATATTTTTCTATTTTAGTATTTGTATATATCATGGTTCAATGGTTTTTATTCATTCATTTTTATTATTTCAGGCCGTGGTGTTATTGTAATGTATCCGGTGGCTGCTTCGCTTTTATTACCATTGCAGTCGGTAACCCAGTAGGTTATCGTGTGCATCCGGTTTTGAAAGTTGGTTCCGTCGCCCCACAAAAGAATGTCAGTACTATATTCTGAAGGTTGTCCGGTCCCGGAAACTGAAGCTTCAGAACCGTCAAAATCAATTGTCCATTCAATCGTAACATCGTCTGTTCCCGATACACAGCAATTGTCTGTTATTTCAGTAATATCAAGATCGAGTGTAGTGCTGCCTGCCTTGAACGTATAGTAGTCTGCACCCGGATAATCGGGATTGTAAGTCAACTCATCGGTGCCATTATAAACTGCAGAGCGAAGTGGATCAACGCAAAATTCAAATGTACCTGCCTGTGCGATTACAGGAGAAATTGTATCACGTACGATAATGGTTTGCGTACACTGGTCGGAGCCGGCATCGTTGGTTGCCGTCCATTCAATGGTAGTTGTCCCCAGTTTAAAATTATATTGATTAGGAGCCACACTCACTACCGGTAGCGGGTTGGCACCGTCAGTGGGGGTCTGACTTCCGCCGGAAGATGTTGTTCCATCCGGATTTGTAAGTGTCCAGGCCCAGTCAATGGGTTGTGCTCCCTGAGTCAGGGTCGGAATTCCCGGGTCAAACGGAAATACACAATTTTCATCTGCATAAGCTGTTGTATCCGGCGGACAATCAATAATGGGCGCTGCTTCAACGGTAATAGTAAACGAACACTCGTCGGAGTTCCCGTTTGTATCTGAAAGAGTGTAAGTGATAGTGGTTACGCCAAGATAGAAAATCCCGGAACCGGAAAAAATCCCATCTCCTGAAAGTTCCGCCGGATCATATTCTGAAACAAAAGCAGTTGGAGGTTCCATTGTCCATGAAAGGGTTAACTCTGCCGGATCGCAATTGTCTTTTATCACCGGGTCATCAGGAGTTATACCGCTTGCATAGTTTTCTCCATAATCGGCAAAACGGCTTATGTCGGGCGGGCAGGTTAATCCGGGAGGAATAGTATCGTTTACGATTACTTCTACTTTGCAACTGTCTTTATTTCCTGAAACATCGGTGATGTACCAGTAAAATACTGTTGACCCCGCCGGATAGGTACCACTTGCATTGGAGGCGCTTGTGCGGTATGGTGAGCTGTTCCATGAAGAATCTATTTCGTTACAAGGATCGGTGATAACAGGGGCATCCAGACTTAAGTTGGCTTCACAGGTTGCAGGGTCCACATCTGCTTCATGCAATGATATGGGGCAGGTAAACGAAGATTGCGGGACCTCATCATGTAATATTGTTACATCAAATGAGCAGTTGTCTTCATTCCCGTCGGGGTCATATACATGATAAGTTACAGTAGTAACCCCAATATTAAATGCTTCGCCAACAACAGAGCCTGTTCCGCTGCCGGTTGTTGCCCCGGTCATTTCCCATTCGAGCCTTAATGAATCTAAAACGGGCCAGCAGGCATCGGAATAAACCGGGTCGGTAATGGATGCTGGTATTACCGAACAATTGTTATCAGCGGCCGTTTCCTCTACATCGCTACATCCGTTTATTGTTAGTTCCGGATCGGTTACATCTACAATTTTAACGGTGAAACTGCAACTGTCTTTATTCCCTGCCTCATCATTGACAATATAGGTAACGGTTGTAAGTCCTACATTGAATGTTTCACCGGTAACAGTTCCTGTTCCGCTTCCGGAAGTAGCTCCTGCCATTTTCCATGTTAAAGTCACATCGGTACATGCATCGGTATATGAAGGATCTGTAAGTGTTGCCAATGTTTTGGAACAATTGTTTGGCGCTGCAGATTCTTCAACATTTCCGGGACAAGTGATATATGGTTTAATAGTATCCAAAACAGTAACCTGTACTATGCAGGAACTATCCTTGTTCCCGGATTTATCCAGCACAAACCATCTGAATTCGGTAGTCCCTACAGGATAGGTTCCACTGGCATCAGAAGCGCTTGTACGATATGGTGAGTTATTCCAAACGGAGTCTATTTCGTTACAGGGATCGGTAAAAGTTAAGGAATTTACATTGACATCAGCATCACAATCAGCATCGGCATAAGCAGCCTCCGGACTAAGTGTAGCACAGGATATATCGGGACTGGGAGTGTCCACATGTTTAATCCAGACCATATATTCACAGGAATCGCGGTTATAGCCGTCATCAATTACATACTTTACCAAGGTTTGGCCAATCGGGAACTCAAAATAAGTTAGCATGCCAGTGCCGGAAGCTACCGTATCGCCGCTTAAATAATAATACAAATCATATTCGCAATATCCATTAGCTGTAGGATCTGCACGGGTGCCCAGAATCAGCCCGCAATCTCCGGGAAGAACAGAATCGATATAATTACCAGGGCAGGTAAGTACAGGTGGATCGGGCTGCGATACTTCCACCGGAAAGGTTTGTGCAGCACAACCTGCCGAATCTGTAACTAAAACAGTATATTGCCCGGCAGAAAGATTAAACGCAGTATCTTCATGAGCATAAAGAGCAGCCTCTTCGTCCCATATAAAAGAGTAGGGAGGTATTCCCCCGGTAACTTCGATAATAGCCATTCCATCATTCGAATCATAACAGGAAGGCAGGGTAATAATTGGTGAGCGAGCTGAAATAACCAGAGAATCGGGCTCGGAAATCATAACTGTATCGGTAACCTCACATCCGTTTCCATCAGTAACTGTTACCCAAAGTGTATCTGCACCAACACCAGTAAGTATCCTCGACGTTTTTCCATTGCTCCATAAATAAGCATAAGTTCCCGGGCCAGTTCCTCCTGAAGCATAAACAACTGCACTTCCGTTAGCTTGCCCGTTACATGCGGGTGAATGAACGACAATAGAATCAATTACCGGCGATTCATAAATTGTGATAACCAGCGTATCTGTAACCGGGGCGCAAACTGTATTTCCCGGATTGGCGGTTAAAACAAGGGTTGCTGCGCCGTTGCTGATTTCAGAATCGCTGAAACGATAAGTAACACTCGAATAGGTTCCGGTGCCCTCATCGTAACTTACAACGGGATCAACAAAAGTCCCTTCCCCGCTCCAGGTTGCCGAATTTGCCGAACCGCCAAAATTACCATTAAGTGTAATGGTAGAGTCAACCGAACAGTAAATACCGACTTCCCCGGCATCGACAGTGGCCGCATCCAATATCTCAATAAAAAAAGTATCGGGAATTATCTCACAGCCATAACCGTCGGCAACGTCTAATTTATAATGGCCTTCATCGGCTTCTGACACATTGGTAAGTTCGAGGTAAGGTATTGTATCAGTGTAATAAACATTGCCTGTTTCCAAATGAGTCCAGGTATAGGTTGGAGTCAGGCCGTTTATGGAGTTTGATTCAGCACGAACTGTTTCTCCTTCGCAGAAAGCCGTGTCGCGCAGATCCATGGTTAAAGGCAGGGGATCAAGTGTTCCGAAAGAAATATCGTCGAGGGCAAAGTCGTTTCGCTGTAGCCCCGATATAAGATTCCGAATCCTTACCGTAGCTGTTGTTGTTGAGCCGGAATTCCAGGTTCCGTAAAAACGGAATTTATCCAGCCAGGGGTTGCTATCATCGTTGGTCCATTCGTTTAATAATACATCGGTTCCGAACAGGGTTCCATTTATTTCAAACTGTAAGTGAGGATTCATAGTTCCTCCATACGTTTCATCAAGATAAATATTTAAAGCCCAGGCAGCGAAATAATAATTAGTATTAGGGGTAACTGTGTATGTTTGTTCCCAAACAACGGCATCAGTTCCGGTGCCATCAACAACGTAGAAATAACCGGTACCATCACCAATACTATGATCATACGCACCCCTGAAAGTTGTGTAAAAGTCTCTGGCATTAGTTCCAATACCGTACACTCCTTCCCCCATGTAACCATCGCCGGTTATTGTGTTGTCAGGAACATAATCGGTATTGAAGGTTCCAATACCTGCCGGTCCCATTTCGAAATCACCATTTATAGTTAATTCTTTGCTTACTTTTAAGTAAACCGTGCGGCTACAGGTTCCTCCGGGATTCGTAACAGTTACTCCGTAAAGGTTTACTTCGTCAACCACAATTACATTGGCATCATAACCTGAATCTCCGGTTGTCCATGCATAATAAGCACCTGGTTCGCCCCCTACTGCGGTTAGTTGCACCCTTCCGGGAACAGCACAGTAGTCGGCGACTATTTCCACATCGGGAGATTGCTGAACAGTAACTTCTATTGTTCCAGAGGTTGCAGAACAACCATATTCATCCGTAAAGGTTACCGAATAATTGTGTGTTCCCGCTAACGGATAGATGGTCCCGGAAACAGATGTCCCGGTTAATGTATCCCCAAGCGAAGTTCCGTTATCATTAAAGACTGCCGTAAAGTTGCCGCCGTTGTTATCTTGGTGTTCAATACTTAAGCTCCAATCCAATAAAGTTCCTTCATCCCCATTTTCATCATCATAAATTCTAAGTTTCCAATTCCCATTAATTGTTGCTCCAATTAAATCGCTTAAATCACCCTCTGGTTTGTAGGTACTATTAAATGGTGCTGTACCTGATGTAACATTATTACTACTTTCTGTTGAAAATATGGTTCCTGTGTAATTGTTCCCACTGCCTCCATTATCGGTAGAAAGAGTCATAACATAACTCCCTGTAGGATCTACCAGGTAAATATCTAAATCGGCATCATATGTATGCGTAATATTTACTGTTACAGATATCTTATCAGTAGGGGCAATTGTTGCACCGGTTGTTTCGCTTATGGTAATTGGAGATTCTATGGCTGGGGACCTACTTAATATAGCATAGTCTGTTCCAGAAGATCCATTAATGACATCTACTGATGTAACGCCCTGTGCTGTCGCGGATAAGTAAACAGGTTCGCCTTCGCAAATTAATATAGGTGTTGCATTGAAAGCTGTAATAACAGGAGGCTCGTGTACGGTTATTATAAATTCTCCCTGAGAATTGGCGGTACATCCTGTTGCTGATGCTATTACTTTTATTTCTCCGGAAAAAGAAGGATTAAATGTTACTTCCCCCGTATTGGGGTCGATCGTATTTCCATTTGCCGGTTCTTCAATTGAGTAAGTAATTCCGGTTGAATTTACTGCAGTTGCCGTATAAAACGATGAAGCACTTCCCTTACAAACATCTGCCTGAGAACTTGCATCAAATACAGGAGTTTCTACATCAGAGTAGTTTTCAATGGTAATAAATACAGTATCTGTGCAACCTGCGTTATTTACTCCAACAATAAAATACTCACCCAATATTCCAACCACTGTGTTGCTAAGCTCTGTACCGTCGGGAGCCCAATAAGTAATATCGCTTACGTTAGATGTCCCAAAGTCTATTGAATTTTGTAAGTCATAATCATCCAGCGGACATTTATAAACTGTTTCATTACCATTTAGAGCTAGTATAGGTTCCTGAGCTACTGTAACTTTTACAGAATCAATTTTGTAACAATAATTGGTACTGGATAAATTAGTAGCTTTAATATAATATGTCCCGCTAATACTAATATTGGATGCATTGGCGATTACTGTAGAACCAGGATTATCTGGATGCCCGTTGTACCATTCATAATCGAGCCCTGCTGTTGAGCCAGCTGTTATTTCAGGAGCAGTTAAATTAATTGTATTGGGCTGGCAAACGGTGTCAGGATCAGGATTATTTACCACAAGTGAAAAATCGGGTTCCACTGTTATTGTAACATCCACTGTAGGGCCGGGGCAATTCTTATTTTTTGCATAAATACGGTAAACTACTGTTTCGTTTGTGGTTCCACTGTTATGAAGCTCTTGGTATAACCCGGAAACAAGGGTGTCGGTGGCTTCAGAATAGCCGCTTATATCAGCTCCGGCAGAAACAATGCTCCAGGTATATCTTACGTTGTTAACAAAACTGGAATAGTCAATGTCTGTTACCGCTCCCGAACAAATGGTTTGCTTGGTTAACGATACTCCGATATTTGGAGTCGGGCTTATAGTGATTGGTAATTTATAGGGTTCGCCGTAACATCCGTTTGCCCTTGGGATAATTATAAGGGTATCAGTACCGGATACAGTTGTAAACTTAGGGATAGCCATACTGTCGGCAGCTGTAAGGAAAAGTCCGACCTTTGTTCCTCCTGAAATATCAAAAGCTACATTTGAAGGAGAACCGCTCAGCGTTATGGCTGTAGTTTGCTCGCCTGCACAATATTCAGGGAAAACAACTTCATCTAATGTGGGTGTCGGATAAATAAAAACTTCGGTGGTGCCTGTTCCTGTACATCCATTGGCATCGGTTACTAATAATGTATATGTTCCGGAAGCAAGTTCAGTAGCATTCGAAATAACCGGATTTTGTTCTGTTGAGTTGAATCCATCAGGGCCAGACCAACTGTAAGTATACTCTGGTGTGCCTCCGGAAGCAACGGCTGTTAAATTTAATTCATTGCCGGGGCAGACAGGACTGTTGGAAGAGGCTGTAACTAAAATAGCTGATGGTTCTGTGATGATTTGATCGCCAAGATCTATAACGCAGCCTGTATTTGCAGCATCCCTTATTTGTACAGAATATGTTGCAGGGGCAAGTCCGGTAAATACATAGGGAGAACTTGCTGTGACTTCGAACCAATTAGAGCCTGTTGATACTTCGTAGGTTCCGCTGCCTCCATCCGGTGAGCTGACGGTTATTGTTCCGTTTGAACTTCCGTTACAGAGAACGTTGGTTGCCGTTACGTTTGCCGTTAAAATTTCCGGTCCTTCAACTTTCAGGGTTCCTGAGTAAACAGCGCAACTGCTGGCATCTTCTACGCTCCAGTTGTATGTTCCTTCAGGTATTCCGGTGAAAACTCCGTTATCAAATTGTTCAACTCCATTAAAAGTGTAAGTGTATAGTGGTGTGCCTGCTGTTACGTCAATGGTTACAGTTCCTGTTCCGTTAAAACAATCGATTGGAGCTGTTACAGAAGCGACGGCATTTATAGGAGGACTTACAGTAACCGTTGCTGTTTCAAACTCATCCATCTCTGTTAAACAAGAAGATACATCGCTTACACTTGTTAGTTTGTAAACGTATATTCCTGAACTTGCGGTTGGTACGGAAACAGTTACCCAGTCCTGTCCTCCGGGTGTAACTATAGTTTGGAAAGGTCCGTTATTTATACTGTAAATAAACGTGTAAGGAGCAGTTCCGTCAGAACCGGTAAAGGTAATCTCAGGGAGGTGCTGTTCTGGCAAACTTCGGTAGTTCCGGAAATACCTGCTGTTGGTTTCGAGGTTACTTTTACTGTAGCTATTTGTCCGCTTATGGAGCCACTGCAATCTGTTGAGCTTCCATCTTCTACACTAACCAGTTCGTAATCAAATGTCCCGATTATATCTGTTGGAGCAAAAACTACAGCATTTGTCCCACCGGTTGTTTTTACCGTTTGACTGGCACCTCCGTTAATTTTGTATGTAAATGTATAGGGAGTTGTACCTCCTGACCCGGAAAATAAAATAGCAGGAGTAGATTCATCTTTACAAACGGTCACAGAACCATCGATTGTGGCTGTTGGTTGTGGATTTACAGTTATAACTGTTGAACCAGAGAAAGTGCCGGTACAATTTGCATCCTCGATTGCTGTAATGGCATAGGTTGTGCTTTCTGCAGGGGTGGCCTGAACAATTAGTGGAGTTGTATTAATATTATCGACAGTAACAGATGAGCTACCATCATTGTAAGTTATGCTCCAGGGAGGTGTGCCGGTTAAATCAATAGTAAGGTCGGAAGATTCCCCGACGCAGATGGTATTGTCTCCGCTAATAACTGCAGTAGGTTGTGTATTCACATCAACCGTGACAGTTCCGGAAACCGTTCCTGTGCAGTTTACATCGTTTACTGAAACTAATTCATAAGTCGTATTTGTTGTTGGAGAAACGGTAATTGTATGCGGATTGTCGGTAATATTTGTTTCATTTATCTGTGTGGTTCCATCGGTATAGGTAATATCCCATGGTTGGGTTCCGGTCAACTCAATTGTAAGCTCGGTGGAAGAACCGGAACAAATAGCATTGTCTCCGCTAATTGTTGCAGTTGGTAGTTGATTAACAGTTACAGATGCAGAACCCGAAACTGTACCGATACAGTTCATATCTGTTACTTCAACTAACTCATATGTGGTATTTGTTGTTGGCGAAACGGTTATTGTATATGGACTGCTGGTAATGTTCGTTTCGTTTACCTGTGTCGTTCCGTTAGTGTAAGTAATGTTCCATGGTTGGGTACCGCTTAATGCCACTGTAAGATTGGTAGAAGAACCTTCGCAAATGGTATTATCTCCGCTAATTTCTGCTGTTGGCAATGGATTTACAACAACTGTCAGAGGCATTGAAAGCGCAGAGCATCCTGCTGTATTTTTTGTTTCTACAGTATAATTTCCTGCCGTTGTTGCAAGGTAGCTTTGATTAATTGCACCACTAATAACTGCACCATCGAGGTACCATTGGTATTCGTCAGAAACAGATGATGAAAGTGTTACATCTTCGTTTTCACAAATAGTGGTAGCACCATCCGGAGTTATGACAGGAACTGCAGGAGCAGGATTGATTGTTACATCAATTGAATCTTTATTGCTACATGTTCCAACGGTAGCAGTAACAATATATCTTACAATTTCAGGAGCAAATGAATTGTTTATTAAAGTTTGTGTGATGGAAGAGCCTGAATTATCATTATAGCCTGTTGTATTCGAGCCGCTTATAAGTGTTGCCGACCAAGCGAATGTTACACCAAGATAATTACTGGAAAGTGCAATATCAGTTGTTTCTCCGGAGCAAATCTCCTGTGTTGCTGGCGTAATTGTTATGTTAATATCCTGGGTAGTTGTAACTGTAACATTATTAGAATTTGTACAACCTGTTGCAGGTATAGTTTCAGTAAGGTAATAAGTTGTATTTTCGGTTGGTGAAACTGTTAATTGTGCATCCGTTGAAATAACCGGACTACCGGAAGCATCTGTTGACCAGCTGTACGTATGTCCGACAATGGCAGGAGCTCCAATTTGTACACTGCCTCCTACACAAATGTTCCCGTCGGGGCCGGTTTCCGCAAGTGGCCATTCGTTAATTGTAACCTCGGTTGTTGTGGAATTATTACACCCGTTGACATCTGAAAATTCATATGTTACAGTATAGGTGCCCGGAGTACTTGCAGAAAGATCAATATCTCCGGTGGATGAATCAATTATCAAACCAGTGGTTGAAGAATAAATTCCACCAGTTTGTCCGGTGTGAGTGACTGTGGCAACTCCGTCAGCACAATAAGGAGATCCTGTATAGGCAATGGAAGCAGCGGGAAGTTCATTAACATAAATACTTTGCGTAGCTGATGCAGTTGTAGTGCCACAGGAATTATTCCCGGTAACTGTTAAGATTAATGTAACTGTTGTGCCGGCGTCGCCGGAAGCAGGAGTATAGGTTGGTGTTAATGTTGTTTCACCGGTTAATGTTCCGTCACCATCGTGGGTCCATAAAATTCCACTGTAATTTGTAGCAGATGCCCCGGTTATATTTATTGACTGATCGGGACAGGTGGATTGATTTCCTCCGGCTGTTGCAGTAGGGGATTCTTCCACAGTAACCAAAACACTCTCACTACTTGTTGCTCCACATGCATAATCGCCATCGTCAGCAACAGAAATCCGGTAATAAGTTGATTCAGAGAGTGCCGGAGGTTGGTAGGCTGATGAGGTTGCTCCGGGAATATTTGTCCATGTTGAATTGTCGTTACTACTTTGCCATTGATAGGTATAACTGGTTCCGGTTCCACCACTAATTGCAGCTTCAATTTGTGCAGAGGAAGAACCTGAACAGATTGTTTGCTCTGCGGTAGTTATCGTTGCTTCAACTCCAGGTAATATGATTAATTCCCGGTTAAAATTGTCGCTTGTAGAAGAACAATCAGCAGAACTTGTTGCTTTAAACTCGATGGTAACTTTGTATTCTCCGCTTTCATTTTCACTGGCATCCGTAAATGCTAAAGTGGCGGTTTTTGCTCCCGAAATCGGTCCTCCGTTAATTACCGGATCCCAGTTCCCGGAACTTTCTTTTTTCTTCCATTGGTAAGAAACAATATTCTCAGGATGATTGGTTTCTACGGTATATGAGAAATTACTGCCGCTACATAAGGTTTCACTGGTTGAATTTGAGTAAGAGCCAGAGCCATTAACCTTTGTAATTTTGTTTACCGAAAGTTGAACAATATTTGATTCAACTTCACAGTTCCCGTTTGTTACCAGAACTTTGTATTGTGTTCCATCCGGATTGTTATTGTTATCTCCAACATTTGTCAGACGCAGTGTTCCCGGGGTGGAAACATCTATATTCTGCTCTGTTCCATTCAAAGCCACAAAATCAATATCATCGTCTGCTCTGTATCGGTACCAGATATATGAAAGTCCGGAACCAACTGCTGTTACATTAAACTCAACAATCCGTTCGTAACAGTCAGTCATATCCACTGGTTGCACAACAATGGAAGGCTGTTCGTAAACAGAAATGGTTTTGCTTTCACTTACTGAAGCACAGGGACCGGTAGTTGTTAAAGTAAGCGTGGCAGTTCCTTTATAACCTGCAGGAGGAGTCCAGGTTGCATTTAAATGATTTGGCTGCCCTGCCGCAGGACTAAAAGTTCCGCCAACTGACGATGTCCATATCGCGTCGGTGGCACTACCTCCAAAAGAGCCACCCAGTGGTGCGGAAGTTTCTCCCTGGCACAGTGATGTCATTGCCGGACCAACTGATACAGTTGCATTCTCAATAACAGTAAAAGCTCCGGAAACATCACTGATGACTTGTCCACAGTCGCCGCTTACAATGCAATAATAATAAAGTGTTCCTGCAGGAGTTGCCGGAGGAGTATAACTTGAATTTGTTGCTCCTGCGATAGCAATACCTCCGGTGGAAGCGGAAGTACTGTTACTATACCACTGGTATGCTAAAGTTCCGGTTCCGGTTGCGCTAATAGAAATTGGGGTAAAACTGTTTCCAATGCATGTGGTTTGAGAAGCTGTTTGTTGAGCAGTTATTACAGTTCCCGGATTAACATTCCAGACTAATGTGCTGAAATCCGAGTTATTACAATAACTGGCTAACCTCCGGGTCCGGATTTGTACTTCTGTTATATTGTTGGTTGAAATTGTATTTCCGGAAGTGTAAGCAGACCATGAATTACCTCCATCTGTGCTGTATTCCAGTTCATCGGTTCCATTACCTCCCAAACCTGTGGAAAGGGAAGCAGAAACGTCTGTCCCTTCGCAAATGTCATTAGTATCCGGGCTTTTTGAAAGTGACCCGGCGACCGGGGTTTCTTCTATATTCCAGGTTACAGTCGTGTATTCGGTATCGGCGCAGTAATCAGCCAATCTTCGTGTACGAATTTGTACTTCTGCTATATTATTGGTTGAAATGTTGGTTCCTGAAGTATAGTTTGACCATGAATTGCCATCGTCGGTGCTATATTCCAGTTCATCAATTCCATTACCTCCCGATCCAACAGAAAGAGAAGCAGAAACGTCAGTTCCTTCACAAATGTTGTTTGTATCCGGATTTTTTGAAAGAGAGCCTGCGACGGGAGTTTCTTCTACATTCCAGGTCACAGTTGTGTATTCTGTATCAGAACAGTGCTGTGCCATTCTACGGGTACGAATTTGTACTTCTGTTACATTATTGGTTGAAATGTTGGTTCCAGAAGTGTAGGGAACCCATGAACCGCCTCCGTCAGTACTATATTCCAGTTCGTCGGTCCCATTTCCTCCCGAACCCACGGAGAGAGAAGCAGAAACATTAGTTCCTTCACAGATGTCATTAGTATTCGGATTTTTAGAAAGAGAGCCTGCGACGGGAGTTTCTTCTATATTCCAGGTTACAACAGAATAGTCGGTATCATTACAAAAATCGGCCAGTCTCCGTGTACGAATTTGTACTTCTGTTATACCGGTGGTTGAAAGTGTATTTCCTGAGATATAAGGAGACCATGAATTACCTCCGTCGGTACTATATTCCAGTTCGTCAGTTCCGTTTCCTCCCGAACCTGTGGAAAGGGAAGCAGAAACGTCTGTCCCTTCGCAAATGTCATTAGTATCCGGGCTTTTTGAAAGTGACCCGGCGACCGGGGTTTCTTCTATATTCCAGGTTACAGTCGTGTATTCGGTATCGGCGCAGTAATCAGCCAATCTTCGTGTACGAATTTGTACTTCTGCTATATTATTGGTTGAAATGTTGGTTCCTGAAGTATAGTTTGACCATGAATTGCCATCGTCGGTGCTATATTCCAGTTCATCAATTCCATTACCTCCCGATCCAACAGAAAGGGAAGCAGAAACGTTTGTTCCTTCGCAAATGTTGTTTGTATCCGGGCTTTTGGAAAGCGAGCCTGCGACCGGAGTTTCTTCAACATTCCAGGTTACAACAGAATAATCGGAATCATTACAATAATCAGCCAACCTCCGGGTGCGGATTTGTATCTCTGTTGCATTATTACTTGAAAGTGTATTTCCTGAAATATAAGGAGACCATGAATTGCCTCCGTCAGTACTATATTCCAGTTCGTCAATTCCGTTTCCACCTGAACCAACAGAAAGAGAAGCAGAAACGTCTGTTCCTTCACAAATGTCATTTGTATCCGGGCTTTTGGAAAGTGTACCGGCAACGGGTGTTGCTTCCACTGTTATTTCTGATGTGTTACTGGTTGTATTACATCCTTCAGAGCTTATAATACATTGGTAAGAATATCCGTCGTATAAAACCGGAATATTGGTAAGGTTAAGAGTTGAAGTCGTGGCATTGGAATATATACCCCCATTAGAAATGTTTGCCCATCCTGATCCTGAATTTTCCTGCCATTGAAATGTTAGTGAAGTTCCTGTTGCAGTAACAGAAAAATTTGTATTGTCTCCTTCGCAAATTGCCTGGTCGGATGGTTGGGACGTTATAACCGGGTTGCTGCAAGGAGGGGAACAGGGAGTGAAGTAGGAAACAGCATCGATATCTAAATCCCATCCATTTTCACTGGTAAAACTAATGAACCTTGTATTAACTGATAAAGGAATTGATTGAGTGAGCCATGTGTTTTGTGGAATATTAGTGTAGTTTCCGGCTGATGTCCATGAAACACCGTCAGAGGATATTTCCACACTAATAATTGTATTGCTGTTTGATGTACGTCTCCAGATTACATCTACAGTACCTCCGTCATTTAATAAATCTCCATTGGTAAGTTCCAGTTCTATCCTGTCGTCTGTTTCGTATAGTTCTGCACCATTGTTATCCGGGGTTCCTATTGCATAATTTGCATGATTAACATTGTTTTCACTCACCACAGAAGTTGCATTTCCACTGCAATATCCTTCAGGGACCTCATAAGTTATTATGACCTGACCATCAGCTCCTGTTCCACTGCTTGACCCATCATATCCACGACCGCCGCCACCTCCACCCGGAGTTATTCCTGTGCCTCCTGGTGAGTTTCGATCACCTCCATTACCTCCGTTCCCCTGACCTGCTCCTCCTGCTCCTCCATCATAATAGCTTCCGTTACTTCCATTGCTCCCATTAGCCGTTGGAGTTGCGGAGCCGCCGCCACCTCCCCCTGTTCTATCCGAGCTGTAACGGGAACCGCCATTCCCACCTGCAAAACGAATTGTTCCAATGCTATTGGCAACAGTTCCTCCCACGCCATAGCCATCTTCTCCACGGGTTCCCCCTGCCGCTCTGACCAAAGGGCCACTGCCAAAAGACGAATAATTGCCATTGTTCCCAATAGAACCTCCAGAACCAACAATAACCGTATATGAATTTCCTGGAACTACATTTAATATACTCGACGCATAAGCTCCGCCTCCCGCTCCCCCACCAGCTCGGCTATACGATGTTCCACAACCTCCTCCGCCTCCCCAACATTCAACTTTTATACTGGTTATGCCTGTCGGGCAAGTCCATGTATAGGTTCCTGCAGAAGAAAATGTTTCGGAAATTTCTCCGGCTTCTGTTTGTGTTGCTGATTTTAGGGTTGGCAGCTGTTCAACAGCTGGCTCTTCTCCTTCTACAGAAATTAGTTGTTTTGCAGAAACAGTGTTTCCAAAGACATCGGAAATTTCATAAATACGGGTGATTGTATAAGGGCAGGTTGGTGATGAAAAATCTTCGGAGAGAAGGTGGAACGTATTTTCGTTAAGTTTACAATTATCGGCAGCATATCCACCGGCGGCAGTCAGTTGTTGTAATGTCTCCCATGGAGGAGGCAGATCTTCTCCGCATATAATATTCATGTTGTGTGGAAGCTCCAGCGTAGGCTGTTCTTGGTCTTCTACTGTAACTGTAAATGACTCTCTTGAGCTTTCATTTCCCATCGCATCAACAGCTACATAATAAACCCGGGTGGTTCCAATGGGAAATAAACTGCCGGGAGTAGCTGAACTTTCAATAAGCATTTCATTTGGCCGGGTGCAATTGTCGGAGGCGGTAGGTTTATGCCATGATACAGATGCTGTGCATTCTCCGTTGTCTGCTGTTACTACGATATTTGCAGGCATATTTTTTATAACCGGTAACTGGTTATCTGAAATAGTAACAGTAAAAGAGCATGATGAGAAATTATTATTTTGATCGTATGCGGTGTAGGTAACATTAGTAGTACCTTCGTTAAATTCGTATGCATCAAGCTGGTTGATTCCTGTTGTTGCAGATGCGTCTTCTGTTGCACCTGTCATTTCCCAGGTTAATTTGGAAACCTCTTCTTTTGCAATATCTATATTAAGATTTCCGGAGATGAAACTACTACAAGAGTTTGGATCTGTATATGTGGAAATGTCGCCGGGGCAATTTAAAATGGGAGAATGATTGTTTTGTACTTTTTGTGTTGGGGCAATGGTATAGTTTTCTTCCGTTATATTATTCCGAGATACTAAATAATTTAACGAATAGACTTTGTATATGTAGTCACCTTCAGTGTTGTTTGCTCCACCATCAAAAACACCTGCCAAAAAAAGGGCTATAAATACAAAAGATCTAATGACTTTTATATCACTAATTTCTACCATTCACCATCACCCGTACAACATCGTAAATCAGGTAATTACGTTCGCACACGTTTTAAATATCACTTCCGTCATCGTGATAATTAAAATTCAAACTAATAATCTTGAGTAACTCTTGTAACTCCCTAATTGGTTTTGCGTCTAAAAATATTTCTATTCAAATGGGTTTCATTACGAAAGTAGTGAAAACAAGCAGAGTAGCAAACTTTATGAACAATTTTTTGTTGAAAATAGGCATTCGTTGAAAAAGTGTACTCCTTTTCCTGCGAATTGTGTCATTTTTTATTACAGACACTAGGTTTTTTGGTAGTTTTTATGCTAAAAATACTTAGACCGAACATAGCTCCTGCCATAAAAATCAATGTCATATCCAAGTGAAAATTCATACGTTCCAAACTGGTAAGGATAAATTTCGGTGTAGGTAACATCAATCGCAAAGCCTAAGCGTAAATTGTTATTCAGTATTAATTGCGAAGTAACACAAACAGCGTCGCCGGAACGGTACATTCCTCCTATCCATAATCTTTCCATTAACATAAAATTTGCTCCTATATCAAACTGCAATGGATTGTGCCAGGTTGCCCGAACCAGCATTGTCGGTTTAAAAATAAGGTTATTAAGTGACGTTAATTTGAAAACATAACCTCCTCCTATATAAAAAGTTCTTATTTCTGCCTGAGTTGAATAATTGTTAATATTTGTTTTGAAGTCATTTTCAATAAGTTTTGGGACGGAAAGATTGATATAATAGTTTTCGTCATATAAAAATGCACCTACGCCAAAATTGGGTAAGAACTTTAAATCTACATCTTCTGCAAAAGCTTCATCGTACTCACCATCAGGATATAATTGATATTGTGTGAGAGGATTCTTGTAGTTCATAAAACCAAACTTTAGTCCTAAACGAAGTCTTGTTTGGGGACTGATAGAAACTTCATATGAATAATCACCAAAGATGCTCAATCTGTTTTCTTTTCCGAAGTGGTCGTTAATTACGTTTAATCCAACTCCAACATATTCATTTTTTAAGGGAGAATGAAAAGAGATTGCTTCTGTTAAAGGAGTTTTATCAATGCCTGCCCATTGTTTCCGAACCAATGAAGAAAATCCTATTTTTTCCCACATGCCGGCGTATGCCGGGTTAATGGATTGCATATTGAACATGTATTGAGTTAATATAGGATCTTGTTGTGAAAACCCTTGAGTTGCCAATAACATGACAATTAAAATAGTAATTA
>CAXXPP010000004.1:0-2822354 GCA_963677235.2 uncultured Draconibacterium sp.
TTTAGTGGTGGTAAGGTATTGTGTACCTGGTACTGAATACTTACTGCTTGCTGATAAAGTTCTTTGGCATGTTGGGAAAAGAGTCAAATCATAACGAGACGACAAAAAAGTAGAAAAATTTAAGAATCAATACGAGGATTTATAAAGAAAGTTACTAAGGGCGTACGGAGGATGCCTTGGCTCTCAGAGGCGAAGAAGGGCGTGACAAGCTGCGAAAAGCTGCGGGGATTGGCAAATACGAATCGATCCGCAGATACCCGAATGGGGCAACCCATCCCGAGCAATCGGGATATCCTGGGTAACCAGGAGGCAAACGTGGGGAACTGAAACATCTAAGTACCCACAGGAAAAGAAAACAATAGTGATTCCCAAAGTAGTGGCGAGCGAAATGGGAATAGCCCAAACCGGTTTTGTTTCGGCATGACCGGGGTTGTAGGGCTGCGACATGGAGACATATTTTGAAGTGGAACGGTTTTGGAAAAGCCGACCAAAGGGGGTGAAAGTCCCGTACACGTAAGCAATATTATCCTAGCAGTACCCTGAGTATGGCGGGGCACGAGGAACCCTGTCTGAAACTGCCAGGACCATCTGGTAAGGCTAAATACTCCTGAGAGACCGATAGTGGACAAGTACCGTGAGGGAAAGGTGAAAAGCACCCCGAACAGGGGAGTGAAATAGTACCTGAAACCGTACGCTTACAAGCGGTTGGAGTCTGTATTATTACGGATGACAGCGTGCCTTTTGCATAATGAGCCTACGAGTTAGTCGTCACTAGCAAGGCTAAGCCTTTAAGAGGTGTACCCGAAGCGAAAGCGAGTCTGAATAGGGCGTAAAGTTAGTGGCGCTAGACGCGAAACCTTGTGATCTACCCATGGCCAGGTTGAAGTGATGGTAACACATCATGGAGGACCGAACCAGGAAGCGTTGAAAAGCTTTTGGATGAGCTGTGGGTAGGGGTGAAAGGCCAATCAAACTGGGAAATAGCTCGTACTCCCCGAAATGCATTTAGGTGCAGCCTTGTAAAAGTTTTGCAGAGGTAGAGCTACTGATTGGATGCGAGGGCTTCGCCGCCTATCAAATCCAGACAAACTCCGAATGCTGTAAAATGATTTACAGGAGTGAGGGCATGGGTGCTAAGGTCCGTGTCCGAAAGGGAAAGAACCCGGACCATCAGCTAAGGTCCCCAAGTGTATGCTAAGTTGAACAAACGAGGTCCGGCTGCAGAGACAGCTAGGATGTTGGCTTGGAAGCAGCCATTCATTTAAAGAGTGCGTAACAGCTCACTAGTCGAGCGGCTGGGCATGGATGATAATCGGGCATAAGCATACCACCGAAGCTATGGATTTATACAAACGTATAAGTGGTAGGGGAGCATTCCAGGTGTGTTGAAGGTGTAACGTGAGTTATACTGGAACGCCTGGAAAAGCAAATGTAGGCATAAGTAACGATAAAGGGGGTGAGAAACCCCCTCGCCGATAGACTAAGGTTTCCTGATCAACGTTAATCGGATCAGGGTAAGCCGGGACCTAAGGTGTACCCGAATGGGGAAACCGATGGATAGCAGGTTAATATTCCTGCGCCGGCCATGCATTAAAAGTGACGGAGGGAAGTAGTTGCTAGGTACTGACGGAATAGTACGTTGAGCCTAGCCTTCGGGCGAAGCGAAGCAATGAATTCCCTTCCAAGAAAAGCGAGCATGGACGCCCGTACCGTAAACCGACACAGGTAGTCAAGGAGAGAATCCTGAGGCGCTCGAGTGATTCGCGGCTAAGGAACTAGGCAAAATGACCCCGTAACTTCGGGAGAAGGGGAGCCAACCATACGGTTGGCCGCAGAGAAATGGCCCAGGCGACTGTTTATCAAAAACACAGGGCTCTGCTAAATCGCAAGATGACGTATAGGGCCTGACACCTGCCCGGTGCCGGAAGGTTAAGAGGGGATGTTATCTTCGGAGAAGCATTGAATCGAAGCCCCGGTAAACGGCGGCCGTAACTATAACGGTCCTAAGGTAGCGAAATTCCTTGTCGGGTAAGTTCCGACCTGCACGAATGGTGTAACGATCTGGGCACTGTCTCGGCCGCGAGCTCGGTGAAATTGTAGTAACGGTGAAGATGCCGTTTACCCGCAACGGGACGGAAAGACCCCGTGAACCTTTACTGCAGCTTCGCATTGACTCTGGGTAAGTGATGTGTAGGATAGGACGGAGGCTATGAAGCGGTTTCGCTAGGAATTGTGGAGCCATCCTTGAAATACGTCCCTTTGCTTACTTGGAGCCTAACTCCTGACGGAGGACATTGCGTGGTGGGTAGTTTGACTGGGGTGGTCGCCTCCAAAAGAGTAACGGAGGCTTCTAAAGGTGCGTTCATGGCGATTGGTAACCGCCAGCAGAGCATAATGGTAAAAGCGCGCTTGACTGTGAGACCGACGGGTCGATCAGGTAGGAAACTAGAGCATAGTGATCCGGTGGTTCCGAATGGAAGGGCCATCGCTCAAAGGATAAAAGGTACTCCGGGGATAACAGGCTGATCGCTCCCAAGAGCTCATATCGACGGAGCGGTTTGGCACCTCGATGTCGGCTCGTCACATCCTGGGGCTGGAGAAGGTCCCAAGGGTTGGGCTGTTCGCCCATTAAAGTGGCACGCGAGCTGGGTTCAGAACGTCGTGAGACAGTTCGGTCCCTATCTGTTGTGGGCGTAGGAGATTTGAGAGGACCTGACACTAGTACGAGAGGACCGCGTTGGACATACCGCTAGTGTACCTGTTGTGGCGCCAGCTGCATTGCAGGGTAGCTATGTGTGGACGAGATAAGCGCTGAAAGCATCTAAGCGCGAAGCTCACCTCAAGATGAGATCTCCCTTAAGGGCCGTAAGAGACGATTACGTTGATAGGCTGCAGGTGTAAAGGCTGTGAAGTCAAAGCCGAGCAGTACTAATTGCCCGAGAACTTTTTTAGTGTTGAGTCCTTGTATTGAGGAACATTTTTTTCTTTCCCAACTGCCTTAAGATATTATGTGGTATCTCTTTTAGAAGAGAAATAAGTAAGCCATAAAGATTTTAGGTGGCTATAGCGGCGGGGCACCACCTCTTCCCATTCCGAACAGAGAAGTTAAGCCCGCCAGCGCCGATGGTACTGCACATTAGTGGGAGAGTAGGTCGCTGCCAAATTTATTTAAGCCCGTGTTCTTCCTGAGCACGGGCTTTGTTTTTACAATAACTTTTTGAACCTAACGTTTACATTGTTAATAAAGTCATTTCATGAAAAATTATGTGATCAAAATAATCGATAGAAATTGGTTTTTTGTTTCACTTATTTTCTTTGTTATTGTTTTACCTCTTTCTCAAGCTCTTGTTTCTATTTGTGCTGGGATAATTCTTTTCGCAGCATTAGTCGAAGATAGTTGGCAAAACAAAAGGGAACGTTTTATAAAGAATAAGCTTTTGTTCTCTTTCCCCGGAATTTATTTGATTTATATAATCAGTTCAATTGTCTCTAATAAAATGAGTTCCTCATTATACGATTTGCAGAAAGGCATGTTTTTTCTTGTCTTGCCAATCGCATTTGCACTTGGTAAAAGTATTACTCCCCAACAGAAGCGTTTTATTTTTTATACATTTTCTATTGCAGTTTTTTTGTCAACCATAATCGCAATCTTAAATTGGAAATTGTCAAATAATCCTGATGTTTTCAGTGTGCATAAGGCTAGCCTGATATCACATATAAGGTTTAGTTTTCAGCTAATTATGGCGTTTTGGTTTATTGTTCTGCTTATGACAAAAAATCCCAAAATTTTAACGAAAAACAGACGTATATTACTCATATCAGGAGCATTTTATTTTATAACTTTTTTACTTTTTCAGCAATCTTTAACGGGGTTAATTGCACTAAGTGGAAGTATCTTTTTTTATATCTTGATGTGGTTATTTCAGGCTCCAAAACGATTTAAAATACCACTTTTGATTTTTGCCCTGCTTTTAATTCTGTTACCAGTTGTTTATGTTGCACAGGCGATTCATAAATTTTATGATATTGAAAAAATAGATGAAAATGCGATTGTAAAAAGAACTGCTCAGGGGAATTTATATATACACGATTTTAATAATCCCATGGTTGAAAATGGACGGTATGTGTATTTATATGTATGTCCTGAAGAAATTCGTCATGAATGGAATAAAATTTCAGACATGAAATATGATTCTACAGGAATAAACGGATATTCGGTATCTTCTACTTTGATTCGTTATTTGACTTCAAAAGGACTGCGTAAGGATGCAGAAGGGATAAAGTCGTTGAATGCTGACGATATTCAAAATATTGAAAATGGAATTGCAAATGTAATTTACTCAGGGAATAGATTTTCACTTTATCCGCGGATTTATCAAACTATTTGGGAATATTATGTATACTCAAAAACAGGAAATGCAAATCAAAAGTCTTTTTCCCAGCGGATTGAATATGCAAAAGCAGCTGTCTCTATTATATCGGAAAATCCATGGTTTGGTGTGGGGACAGGAAATTGGAAAAACGAATTTAGAAAGGCGTATGCCCAAAACAGTCCTGAACTAAATGAGGAATATTACGCTTCTTCACATAACCAATATCTTAATTATATGGTGAAATTCGGGATTATCGGTTTTATTCTTATTTTATTTCTTCTTTTATATCCGGTATTAAAAACAAAGCGTTACAAAGATCATTTATTTTTATTGTTTTTAGTATTTATGTTTTTTGCCAATTTTGCCGATTCCAATTTTGAATCGCACATGGGAAGTTCTTTTTTTGTATTTTTCTATTGTGTTTTTATGGTTAGCGAAATGACTTATTTAAATATTCGATGCCAAAAACAGCCATAATAATTTCGACCTATAACTGGCCTGAAGCATTAAATTTATGTTTAAAAAGTGTTTACGGACAAACTGTTCTTCCTGATGAAATAATTGTAGCAGACGATGGTTCTGATTCTCCAACAAAACAGCTAATTAATCGGTTTTTGGGCTCGGAAGCAACACCTATTAAACACATTTGGCATGAAGATAGAGGATTCAGGCTTGCTCAAATAAGAAACAAAGCAATTAAAAGTACTGATTGTGACTATCTGATTTTTATAGATGGAGATATTATCCTACACCCAGATTTTATAAAAGACCATATTAACAGAAGAAGGCCTGGAGGTTTTATAACGGGAAGTCGTGTCTTATTGAGTGAGAATGAAACAAAAAAGCGTTTGAATTCAGGCGATTGTAAATTTATCAGGTTGAATTATTCAGCAAAAAATAAGCTGAATGGAATCAGAAGTGGTTTTCTTTCTATCTGTTTTTCTAAAATCGATTCTGGAATTTATAATGTTAGAGGTTGTAACATGTCTTTTTGGAAAGATGATTTATGGGAAGTTAATGGCTTCGATGAACAGTTTTCCGGTTGGGGGCGCGAAGATTCTGATATTACCTTAAGAATGCTAAATTCTGGCAAAACAAAATTTCGATTAAAATTTAGTGCGGTGCAATATCACCTTTTTCATAATGAAAGAAGTCGAGATACATTGGATTTTAATGATAAGATTCTGAACAATGCAATTTTACAGAAAAGAAAAAAAGCAATAATTGGATTAATCTAATTGACATAAAGATAAGTAATTAAAAAAATCAAACCTTTTTGTTTTCCTGTTGTTTACCTTTCAAAATATGAAGTAAACAAAAATGGAAAGAAGAAAATTTATCTCGATTGTTGGAGCAGCTGCAATTGCAGCGCCGGTAATTGGCACAATGGCATCTTGTGCCGCAGAAACAAAAAGTTTTGAAGGCCATAAATTTCCCGACCTCGGATATGATTTTAATGCTTTGGAACCTTATATTGATGCTCAAACCATGGAGCTACATTATACAAAACATCATAAAGGATATTACGATAAATTTATGAAAGCAGCAGAAGGAACAGAGCTTTTGAATACTCCAATGAAGCAGATTTTTGCTGAAATAAGCAAGCAGCCTGCAGGAATTCGAAATAATGGTGGCGGATACTATAATCACGCTCTTTTTTGGGAAAATATGTCGCCATCGCAGGGCGAAATGCCAACTGATTTAAAAGCCATATTTGAAAAAGATTTTGGTTCTGTTGATGCATTTATGGAACAGTTTGGCACAGCAGCAAAATCGCATTTTGGAAGTGGATGGGCCTGGCTGATTTATGATGAAAACGGAAAATTAAGTATTGCATCTACACCAAACCAGGATAATCCTTTGATGGATATAGCAGAAAAAAAAGGAACTCCCCTACTTGGAGTTGATGTATGGGAACATGCTTATTATTTAAAGTATCAGAATAAAAGAGCAGACTATGTTGATAATTTTTGGAATGTGGTTAACTGGGACGTGGTAAATAAACGGCTTTCGGAAGCACTTGCTTAATAAAAATTGGAACATTGGGAAAGGCTCGTTATTTTTGGATTTTAATTCAAAAGAAATGAGCCTTAATTTTTGTTTTATTGGCGCCGGAAATCTGGCTACTCATTTGGCAGAAAGTTTTAAAAAAAATGGATTTAATATCCTTCAGATTTACAGCAGAACAGAAAAATCAGCTAAAACACTGGCCGAAACTTTAAATTCTGTATATACAACCGAAGCTAAAGAAATTACTCAAAAAGCTGACGTTTATTTTATCGCACTAAAAGATTCAGCGTTTGATGAAGTTCTGTCAAAAATAAATCTTGAAAACAAAATTTTAGTGCATTGTTCCGGCAGTCTGCCTATTTCCATTCTTGAAAAATACTCTCCCAAAACTGGTGTTCTTTATCCTCTCCAAACTTTTTCCAAACAACGCGAAGTTGATTTTAGAAAAATTCCGGTTTTTGTTGAAGCCTGTTCTACAGAAGTTGAAGATATACTTGTTAAGCTTGCAGGAAAAATTTCGGATTCAGTTACTATTCTGGATTCAGGGAAAAGAAAATATTTACACATAGCTGCAGTTTTTGCATGTAATTTTGTTAATCATTTTTATACACTCGCCGCAGAAGTATTGAAGCAGAAGTCAATTCCATTTGATGTATTAAAACCATTGATTTTGGAAACTGCGCTAAAAGTGCAGGAGATGGAACCGGAAAAGGCACAAACCGGCCCGGCTGTTCGTTTCGATGAAAATATTATTTCCGCACATTTAAAAGAAATAAAAGATTTAAAACATTACGCAGAATTGTACAATTCAATCTCAAAAAGTATTTTTGACCATCATCAAAAACTGAAATAATGTCGTTTTTTAAAGAAGAACTAAAAAAGGTAAAAGCCTTTGTTTTTGACGTCGACGGAGTTTTATCGAAAGACTTTTCTCCTTTGAATGAGGAAGGAGAACCTGTTCGTACGGCAAATATAAAAGATGGTTTTGCCATTCGTGTTGCTGTTGAAAGAGGATTTCCGGTAGCAATAATAACTGGTGGTTTTGCCGATCGTGTAAAGTTTCGTTATGAAAAACTGGGGGTGAAACATTATTATGATAAAGTCAGAAATAAAATGGCTTGTTTAAACGACTTTATGAAGGAAACGGGACTTCAGAAAGCGGATATTTTGTACATGGGTGATGACATTCTGGATCTTCCGATTATGATTGAAATTGGGCTTCCAACATGCCCCAAAGACGCCATTTCTGATGTTAAGTCAATTTCTAAATATATTTCTGATAATCCGGGAGGAGAAGGGTGTGTGCGTGATGTAATTGAACAAACTTTACGGGCGCAGGAAAAATGGTTTACCAAAGAAATGATGCTTAAAAACCAATTTTGATGGAGTGGTTTCCTAAATACGATTATATTCTGGGGTCCAAATCGCCACGCAGGCAGCAGCTTCTAAAATCATTAGGAATAGATTTTAAAGTGCAATTAAAGGATGTGGAGGAGAATTTTCCTGATAGTTTGCCTATAGAAGAGATTCCAGTTTTCCTTGCAAAATTGAAAGCAGTTCCATTTCTGTCGGAATTGAAAGAAAACGACTTGCTTATTACTGCCGATACCGTTGTATGTTTGGGCGGAGAAGTTTTAGGAAAACCTTCCGGTTTTAACCATGCAAAACAAATGCTTAGCCAGCTTAGTGGAAATGAACACCAGGTAATTTCAGGAGTTTGTCTTTCTTCAATTCAAAAACAAAAAACATTTTATTCGGTTTCAAATGTTCAATTTAAAACATTAACCGAAGCCGAAATTGATTTTTATATTTCTAAATACCAACCTTTCGATAAAGCCGGTGCTTATGGAATTCAGGAGTGGATTGGCACTATCGGAATAACGCATATTGAGGGGTCTTTTTACAATGTAATGGGCCTTCCTGTTCAAAAGTTGTACGAGGAAATTCAAAAATTTTAATTCTTTTTTTTAAGTATTTTATTATTTATTGTGTTGTAAAACAATAGATTAAAGTGGTTTTTTGTTGAACTTTTCTGAGCGGATTTTCGTACTGGAAATATAAACTTTTAACTATTCCAATAAAAATGAAACATCCGTTACAACTTTTCACAATCTTTTTTCTAATCGTTTTTGTTCTGAATGGATGCAATAAAAAACAAAATGAAGAAGTAAAAGTCGGGTTTTTAATTCATGCTTTGGATAAAGAAAGATGGGAAAATGACCAGGACTTTTTTGTTGCAAAGGTTCAGGAACTTGGAGGGACTGTAGAAGTTCGGATTGCCGAAAATAGCGCTGCAAAACAGCTGAATCAGGCAAAAGAACTGCTCACCAACGGTGTTGATGTACTGGTAATTGTGCCAGTTGACCAATTTTCTGCCGCTGAAATTGTTAATGAGGCTCATCAGAAAAATGTTAAAGTTATTTCCTACGATCGCCTGATTAAAAATTGTAAACTCGATTTTTATGTTTCCACCGACAATGTTGAAATTGGGGCGCTTCAGGCAGATTATCTTACAACAATCCGGCCTAACGGGAATTATGCTTTAATTGGTGGTGCTCAAAGTGATAATAACAGTCAATTTTTGTATTTGGGCCAAATGAATGTTTTACAACCTCTGGTTGAAAAGGGCGATATAAGTATTGTTTACAATGAATTTACAAATGCCTGGGGAGAAGAAGAAGGATATGAGCAAACCAAAAAGCTTTTGAAACAAAATAATAAAGTAGATGCGATTATTGCAGGGAATGACGCCATTGCCCTTGGAGCAATAAAAGCCTTGGGAGAAGCTGGAAAGGAAGGGGAAGTATTGATTGCCGGTATGGACGCTGATTTACGAAATCTTCAGGAAATTGTTGCTGGCCATCAAACATGTACCGTGTATAAACCCTATGAAAAGATGGCTACTACTGCTGCAGAACTTGCCATGAAACTTGGACTCGCTTTGCCTTGCCAAAATACATTTCAAACCGTAAGTAACGGTAAAATGTTGGTGCCTTCAGTTTTTCATGCTGCAATGATTGTTAACAAAGAAAATCTTAAACTCACCGTGATTTCAGAAGGATACCAAAGTGAAGAAGAGGTTTACAGATAATTTTAGTATTTGTGAATAAGAAGTTTAATCAGAATAGCCTGATGTAAAATCTTTAATTCGATGAAATGCTAAATTCCCATATGTTAATCCTTTACCTGTTTTTCTTGTAGTGAAAGATATATTTTCTACTTTTGCAAAGATTTGTTATTTAGATTAAATCTTGATAGTTGAAGGAGTATATAATAGAAGAAGTCAGGTATTTAACAAACTCAGCTTATGTGTTGAGGATGGAACGCAATGGATTCAAATTTCAAACCGGACAATTTGTAATGTTGAGCCCGAAAAAGCTCGTTCAACAACGCGAATATTCGGTTTTTAGTGGTGAGAGCGATCCATTTATTGAGGTTTTAATTCGTGAGGTTGAAGATGGTAATATTTCCAAACAGTTAAAGTTATTGCAACCTGGCGACAGTGTAAAGCTTGATGGTCCATTCGGCTTTTTTAAGTTCCATCCTGAAATGTTTGCAGGGAAGAAATTTTTGTTTATAGCAACAGGAACAGGAATCAGTCCCTTTCATAGTTTTATTCGTACCTTCCCTGATTTGGACTACCAATTAATTCATGGTGCGCGGTACGGAAATGAGGCTTATGAACATCAGGATTTTGAAAAAGAGAGAGTAACATTATGTACTTCAGGAGATTCTTCAGGAGATTTTTCCGGAAGAGTGACGGATTATATGGCTTTACAAAAACTAAACCCGGACACCAATTGTTTTTTATGTGGAAATAGTGAAATGATTAATGAAATGTTTGATATCCTGACTGAAAAAAATGTGCCGGTTTCAAATATTTATTCTGAAGTGTATTTTTAGAAAGACATATTTTTATAGCTCTTTCAAACTAAAAAAGATAGGAAAAGAAAATTGTTAAATTAAGTATAGGGAAGTATTGAATTGAAGTCACTTGGCCTCTCGCTTCGTTCTTCCTGAATTTTTAGAAATGAAATATCACGTTATTACATTAGGATGCCAGATGAATTTGTCGGATAGTGAAAGAGTGATTTCTGTGCTTGATGAAGCGGGTTACACCTGGACCGATAATGAAGAAGAAGCTGGATTAATTGGGATTTTGGCATGTTCGGTACGGCAAAAAGCCATTGATAAGGTGTATTCCCGTATTCATAAATGGAACAAATGGAAAAACCATAAAAACCTGGTTACATTCATCTCGGGATGTATCCTTCCAAACGACCATGAAAAATTTTTGAAACTTTTCGACATTACTTTTCAAATGAAAGATTTGCCGAAATTGCCCGAAATGATAAGTCGTTACGGAGTTACTACTCCGGCACATTTAAAGATTGGAATAGATCCGCACAATGAAAACATAGAAAAATTCTGGGATGTAAAACCGTCATATAAGTCGAACTATGAAGCGTTTATTCCTATTCAAAACGGATGCGACAAATTTTGTTCTTTTTGTGCTGTTCCTTATACCCGTGGCCGGGAAGTTTCCCGACCTTCCAAAGATATTCTGGCAGAAATGGCGTTACTTGTAGCGCAAGGTTTTAAATCAATTACCCTTTTAGGGCAAAACGTAAACTCATACGGGCTCGATAAAAGAGGTGAGGAGATAACTTTCTCCGAATTATTGCGGCAAATTGGCGAAATGGGGAATCGCATGAAAAAAGAATTTTGGGTCTATTTTACTTCACCGCATCCGCGCGATATGACAGATGAAGTTATTGAGGTAATTGCACAATATCCGGTTTTGGCAAAACAGATTCACCTTCCTATGCAAAGCGGCGACGACAAGGTGCTTATCCGGATGAACCGCAAACACAATATGGAAAAATATCGCCATATTGTGCGTTCTATTCGAAGGTTAATTCCACAGGCAACATTATTTACCGATATCATTGTTGGCTTTACAGGCGAAACCGAAGAGCAGTTTGAAAATACACGGCGTGCCATGGACGAATTTAAATTTAATATGTCGTACACTGCCATGTATTCACCCAGGCCGGGAGCTACCAGCCACCGCTGGAATGATGATATTTCGCAGGAGGAGAAAAAACGCAGGCTACACATTTTAACTGAGGAGTTGCGGAAACACAATATTCCTTACAACGAAAGTTTAGTCGGCGAAACCAAACGGGTGCTTGTTCGGGGAACCGACCGAAAAGAAGGCTTTCTGTCAGCGCTTACCGAGGGAAAACTGATTGTCCGTTTTGCTTCCAGCGATGAAGATCTTATTGGGCAGTTTGTTGATGTTGAGATTGTATCCGCTTCTGATTTTTCTTTAGAAGGCGAACTGGTTAATGTGAAAGAAGTTGTAGGTTTATAAATATTTTATTAATCTATTCTAATTTTCAGTTCTGAGTTAGCGTGTTTTATTATGATAAAACTAAAGCTCCGGCTCTGTCGTAATGAATTCATATTGAGTTTATCCGGGAATGGATAAAATGAACTGTTAATAGGATAAGTTCAAAAACGGTTTTTGTTTTTTGTATATTTGCTTCGTGTCTTTAGTCTGATACAGATAGAATTAAGGTTTATTTACTTAAAATAATGTACGTGTTTTTAAACAGCATTATTTGTTTAAATATCGATAAGAACAATAATTCTCCTTTCCAACTAAATATTACATTTGTACGCTTGCTATACTTTATGGCAACCGAATATATGCATAAAACCGTTAGAACAATTAGCCAATGAAACAATTATTTGTAACCTCGAGTTTAATCTTTTTCCTATTGGTTCTGATTTGTCCCAAGGGGCATTCACAAGATCGGATTATTTTAACGAGTGGCGACACTATTCATTGTTCAATTAGTAAGGTAACAAAGAAGTATCTTTTTTACAGTCAGAATTTTAATGGTGCTTCTGCAAAAGGAAAGATAGAGAAAAATAAAATCAGTGAATGGACTTTTAAGTCTGCGCAAGGGGAAGAAAAACAGGAGGGTACAACTGCAATCCCTATAATCCCCAATATAAATTCAGAAATAGTAACGGAACAGGTAGCAGAATCGGAACTCCCCGGAAAAATAAGATTTTCGGTGAATGCAGGCCCGGGATTTATGACAGGAAATACCGACGACGCGGAACAGTCATTACAAGAACAGGATGTAAGTATTGACGATTCAAAAGAATACTACGATAAGTTGAAGCTGGGAGCGCAAACCAGAGCGTCGTTATATTTTCATGCCTGGGGCGATTATTGGTTTGGTGCGCTTTACAGTGGTTTTTACAGCAAATCGGAAATTGTAACTACAATGCAAATGGACGATGTTAACGTGTACTACGGGAAACTGGGAGAACATTATTTTGTGAACTTTGCCGGAGCTTCATTTTTTTCAGCTTCACGTTACGGCAGTAAGAAACAGATCGGGCTGAGCTCTTCTTTTTCTATAGGCCCTGCATTTTACCGTGACGAAGCAGAAATGCTTAACCAACAGTTTTTGGTTCAGGGAACATCGCTGGGAATGAACCTTACATTGGGAGGGGAGTATTTTATCAAACCTCGTTGCAGTGTTAGTGTTGAAGCTGCGTTTTTTACTTCGCAGGTGAAAAAAATTAAGGTAACAACAACAGAATCATCGCAGGACGTTAAGCTCGATAAGGAAAATTATGAAAACCTTAGCCGGCTCGAACTTTCAGTCGGACTCGTTTATTACTGGTAACGTACAACCTTTACTACTATGAAAAATATACATTCCATATATTCAAAAATATTCAATAAGAATACATTCAAATTTGCAGGGGCAGGTTTTTCACTGGTGTTGGGGGTGTTGCTGTATTCCTGTAATTTCAATTACCCAGAGGAAAATCAGGAAGCACTATATTCAACTGAATTGGATTTTCATTATGAAACAGGAACATCGGGTGGTACTATTGATCTCACTTTCGGCGATATTGCAAGTGCGCCTTACCGGGTTATTGTTTATCCGAAATGGGTGAATGTAAAAAAGCTTGACGGGAAGCTGGATAATGGTTATTGTTCCATTCCTTTTGTATTTGAAGATGCTGACAGTTATGCTTCAGGAGGAAGGGCAGAAGGTTATATTTTTATTCGGGTTGGAGAAAACGGGATTTTCAGAGTATTGGTGAGCTACGGTGCCAGCAACACAGAACAGCCACCGGTTGATGGACAGGAACCGCTGTATTGCAGCACCGCTCAAATTGATTTTGGGTTGGAAAATAACCGGTCGTTTACCATTGCAAATCAGGGGCAGGTAGAGAAAAACTGGTATATCAATGATATTCCGGAGTGGCTCGAATTGTCTCAAACTTCAGGATATCTTTCAGCCGGTTCGTCGTTAACTATAAACTGTACCGTTAGCAGAGAAGGACTGGTTCCGGGAAAATATTCGCGGATTATCAATCTGGAATCAAATAACCCACAATTGTCGCACGGAATTTTAGTGGAAATGACGGTACCTGATGTGAGTGAACCTACAAATTCGCAGAGCCTGAAGTGGTTCTCCGGAACGGTTGTGGATGCATGTTATAGTAAATCTACTGATTATCTTTATATTCTTACAAAATCGCCAAATAGTTTGCTGGTAAAAGTGCCTGGCACCGATTCACTGCAAACCTATTCGTTAGATATGATTCCTTTTTGTATCGATATTACTTCTGATGGTTTGAATATTGCCATTGGCTATAATCAGGCCTATGTTGATTTACGCGATGCAAAAACCATGGAACGGATTCAGCTTTATGAAACTGATTGTGTGCCGTTCGACTTGGCTTTGGGCGAAAATGGCTGGTGTTATTTATCTCCAGAGGAAGATCAGTGGGTGCATTTGTATAGTCTTAATTTAACTACGGGTGTTACTTTCAGAACGGAATCCAGCGTTGCTATTTACGAAAAATCAATATTGCGAAAAATGCCCGGACAACCTTACTTATATGTTACCAGACCCCGTCTGTCGCCTTCAGGAGTGCTAATTATAAATATTGAAGACGGTGCTGCAAACGACACTATTCCAAGCTGGCACGAAGATACCGGCGCTATGATTTGGCTTTCAAATGATGGTAGCAAAATTTTTGGTGGCAATAAAAAGATTTACCGGACTCCGGAATATACGACCGAAACTTATCATTTAGATCTGTCTTCTATAGGAACTTTTGATATTCCCAGGAACTATATAAAAAGTCTGGATTACAACGAGAATCTGCAATGTTATTTTGCTGTTGGATCTGATTATTCATGGGAAACCCGAAATTCGTCGACCATTTACCAGGTAAATCAGGTAAGTTATTCTGCCGAAAAATCGCTAAAAGTGAGTCCCTATCCCGGGTATCTGAATAATCAGTACAATGTGGCAATGGATGTACATTTTGTATTTAGCAATAAAGCAGGGACACAATTGTGTGCTATAAAAAACGTAAACAGTAATCTTGAAACAAATGTATGGGCGCTGGAAATATTCGAGTTGCCTTTAAATTAGGGTGATGCGATTGGAAATCGCATCATTCTCCGCAAATCAAAATTCACCACTCGCAAAAAACAAAACGCTGCCAGTTCCGGTTTCCACTGTGTTTCGGGCATTTCAATAAAACTGGGGTCAACGGTTTTGGCGAATCAGTTTTTTGATGCATCACAATAAATGGGGCTGGTTGCCAGTATTTCTTTTATTTGTGCGGGCTTGAAATAAAACTTCATTTTGTATCGGAGATAATTAAATGAAGCGCCTGATTCTTCAAAAACATATTTTGAAAAGTCTTTAATTTGATATCCCAATCCCCGGTGAATGGCAATTAAATCGATACGGTTTTCAATTTCTTTTTTCTTTTTCGATGTTAAATAGTCAATCCCAAAACGGGTAAGTTGTATGTTGTTCATCGATTGATAATCGATAATATGAGCCAACTCGTGCCCTATTACACCAATTTGGGCATTCAGTGGCAAGTTCTCATATAGAATGCCATTGGCGTTTTTTATCTTATTCCCAATATAAATTACATACGAGCGTTTCCCTTTTTTGTGAAAAATGAAATCCCACCGTGGACGGCATTGCATAGTTGTTTTAATATTGCCGTACCGAACTTTAATGTTTACATTTTTCAATTCAGGGTAATACCCGATTGCGGTATAAAAATTACATAGCACATCTTTGGGAACCTTTTTATTAAAGCCAAATTTTTGCTTTAGCATTTCCCAGTTTAACTGAATCAAATCTTTATTGATTTTTTGTACGGGCTTAACACTTACATCTTCTAATTTAACTCCTAAATTAAATAGAATCGCCCCCTCTGGCTTCACCATCTTTTCCAATTTACTATTTCCTCCCTAATAAAAACGTACAAATATAATGTGCAATTCGTAAATATTATTTGCCTTATGATAACCAGACTGTTAAGAAATTTAAAAAGTTAATATCTGGGAAATCTTTGCTAGTACTAGTTCCAGGGGGAGTGAATTTTTACGAAGTATGAGCAAAAACTTGAGGTATAATTAAATCAGTTCTCTTTTTTCTATCAAAATTTGTTTTGCCTGCTGTTTATTTTTGACGTAAATGTATTCCCTGTAGCATTTTCACCCCTTCCAGCCCGGCAGGAAGCAGTCAGGTATTCGCAGGACAGATCGATAAGGCAGCAGGGCGCCCCTTTCCTGCCGCAGGAAGGGGTAGTATCCTCGCAGGGCGAACAAAATGTCAGCAGGAGGCACAGAAATACCGGCAGGGCAGGCAAAATATTAGCAGGAAGCCGACCTCTTCTAAAATAGCTTGTGACTGACAATTGTGCGTTCGTTGTAAAACAGCATAAACTGATATCGTTTACAAAAGTTATTTCTGCTCGTTAATTGTATCAGAATGTATATTCTGATGAACAGTCCAGATTACTTCTGCCCATTCCTCCTTCTGGCAGGAGGAGTGGGGTTTTATAAGTTACAAGTAAGAATCCATGGCGGTTGAGAAGGCATGAATAAAAAATTAGAAGGCATTTCAAGATAATTTTTGAATTGGCAATAGAAGAGATCGTCGTATATTTAATTATTGAGATTGATTTAAACCTTCAAAAATTTTTTATGAAATTAAAAGTAAGTTCATCCCCATGGTGGGGCGCACCAAGAAAATTTGATAAGCCACAGGAAGACCGAAGGGTTAGCTGGCTGGAGCTTTTTTACGATTTGGTTTATGTAATTGCAATTTCACGGATTACACATCATTTTTCACTTCATGTTACTGCAGAGAGTTTTTGGGAATACACATATTTGTTTATTCTTATTTTTTGGGGATGGGTAAATGGGAGCCTGTATCACGATTTGCATGGAAACGAAGGTTTAAGAACCCGTTTAATGACATTATGGCAAATGATGATTGTAGCTGCTTTGGCGATTATGATTGATCAGTATCATGGAGGAAGTTACTATAATATCACTATTGTGTTTATGATTATGCAGCTTTACATTACCTATATGTGGTGGAGCGTTGGATTTTACGATAGAAATCACAGGAGATACAATACGCCATATACTGTACTTTATCTGGTTTCCCTGGCGCTTATGGGAATAAGTCTGGGAGTGCCGGGGAAATGGCTGAAACTTATTGTTCCGGTGATTATCGTCTTCAATTATGCCCCTCCTTTTATTTCACAACTATCGACACGACGAAATTCGTCAGGTTTAAACCTTTCCTCAAGTATGTTTGAACGGCTGGGATTATTTGGAATCATTGTTTTTGGAGAAGTCGTGTTGGGTGTGGTAAATGGGATCAGTGCAGCAGGCAGGGTTTTTCGATTTGGCTGGATTTTGCCCTGGCCATTTCAATTG
The DNA here is from genome assembly GCA_963677235.2 of uncultured Draconibacterium sp. Classification (GTDB taxonomy): domain Bacteria; phylum Bacteroidota; class Bacteroidia; order Bacteroidales; family Prolixibacteraceae; genus Draconibacterium. Next base: position 17,194 of record CAXXPP010000004.1, read on the forward strand.
TATTTGCCCTTTGGTGGATATTTTTTACACTGGTAGCTCAACGGGAAGCGAAACCAGGTTTTAGAAATGCATCATTACTAGAGTTGTTATATATTCCTTCTCTTATTTCGCTTGGGCTTATAGCCGTGAGTTTTTCCACTTTTTTTGATAAACAGGTTGAAATTCCGGTCCAACGATTGGGTGATGCAGTGGCTACATTTTTACTTTGTATAAGCCTGATGATGGAGTTGCTTGTTTTTCCGGAGAAGTTTTATTTGTTTAAACGAGCAATGCAGGTATCGTTAGTGGTTACCGCTGTTGTATTCTTTTGTACCACTTTTATTGATTTTCATTTTAGCCGGGTATATTATTTAATTGGCGTGTTAGCCATTCTGCTGGCCGAAATTACTTATCTGAATTCGCTTTATTATGGTACAATGTCAAAAGAGAAATCAAATACCGATTAATTAGATTAGCTTTTACTTCTGGTCGATCCACCCTTCTCAAATGTAGTAACTTCAATAAAATCTCAGAATTTATCCTGCCAGGAATACAATTCTATTCTTTTAATTGTATTGATTGCCAGTTGAATATGCTTTCAATTTTGTGGCTCCTCACTGTTTTATTGATCAGCAGAAATTTGCCTTTTATTAGATATATACAACTAATAATTTTTAATTACAATTGATGACATTTTAAGCAGGAAAAATTGCAACTAAAAAAATTGAAATTTTTCTTTTTGATTAGAATCACAAAAAATAAAACTCCGCAATCATTTATGATGCGGAGTTTCGATTGATTTCCCACACGAACCAATTTTACTTAAATAACAATTTCATATTCTATGATCTAGTATTCGGATTGTTCTATCTGTTGTAAACGGATTTTTGTCGGATTAAATAGCAAATTTATTAACACTGCGACAAATAGTAATGCTGCAAATATTGTTGCCAAAACAAACCCATACATTGCATTATGGTCAAACATATCGCTCATAGCTCCCATAGCCAGTGGCCCCAAAGCTGCTCCTGCTGCCGTAAAAAACAAAATCACACCTGCAATAGATCCGTGTTTGGCTTTTGGAAAACAACTAATCCCTTTTGAGTTAATGGTTGGGTAAATTACCGACATAAACAAACCTGATAATGGTAACAATACAACTGCCATTTCAATTCCTCCAATTACGCTTCCAAGAAAACAAACAAAAATTAAGAAGCTGAAAATACTAAGTACAACAGACCAATTATAACGGGACAGAAGCCAAACTCCCAAAAAACGGCCTCCTGCCCTGAGAACAAAGAATATCGTCAGCGAATAGGTTGCCACAAGAAGTAAATTACCCTCGTATTTTGCAATCAACGTTGGCATCCAAACATAAACGGCACATTCAACGGCAACATAAAGAAAAGCTCCAATTGAAAATCCCATAGCAAAAGGATCTTTCAGCATTGACAATGTACCGGAAAGATTTATTGGATCTTCAGTTGTGTTTTTAGTTTTGGGATATTCAACTAAAAGGGCCATTACAATTAATATTACACACATTGTTCCTGCCACTACATATAGCCACTTCCAATCTACACCTTTGGTAAGAAAATAGGAAACTACCGACGGCCCAATTATAGCACCAACAGCAAAAAAGCCTTCAACAGCATTCATTGTTGAAGTATGCTGTTTTGTTGAGCTACTGATATCGCCAATAAGAGCAAGGGCGCCGGTTTTAAAAACTCCTATTGATAATCCTCCAATAGCCATTAAAGTAATAATAAAGCCGAAAGTATTAGCTGTAATATAAAGATATGAGTTTACTGCAAAAATGGCTAAGCCAATAATTACCGTCACTTTTCTTCCCAGTTTATCGGCAAGAAATCCGAGAAACACTCCAGCCAGTGCAATCGCAATCATGGGCATATAGTGCATTAACCCTGCTGCTGTCATACTAAGTTCGAACTGTTTCATTACCTCGGGGATAATTACCCCAACTGCATCGGTAGTCATGGCAAACATCATAAACATTAAAAATGTAAGCCATTTTAAAATTACCAGGTTGTGTTGATTTTCTGATTTAGAGTTCATAGTTTTAATTCTGATTTAGATATTACATTCAATTAGTTTTTTATTTTCATCCATATAAAAAATTACTGTTTTGTATGTTTTAAGGTTAATATCCAGTTTACAGTAGAAATTATTCTTTTCCCATTTCATTTGAATTTGTTTTTCACTACAATCTCCTACCAAGAACGTACCATCAAATGCCGGATATTCATTTCTGAAACGAATTAATTCCAGTAATCTTCTGACCACTGGCTTCTGCAGCGATTCGTCGATTTCTTCCAATGTAAAATTATGCCGGTTTATTTCACGTCCCTCTCCTGTTCTGGTTACGTTCTCGATATCATTTTTTCCCGCCAACAAACCTACATAATATATCTGAGGAACCCCAGGGGTAAATAGCTGAATGGCTCTCGCTGCAATATAAGCATCGTCGTTACAATTCAAAACAGAATAATAAGAACACCTGATTTGGTGAACATCAAATCCATCATCACTCTTATGTTTATCTGAGACTATCAGGCTTAAATTAGAACCACGTTCCAAACAAACATCCACAACTTTTCGGGCATCTTCAGAATTCACCAAACCATCTAAATCGGGCTTTATTGGTATGCCATCGTGGCAATCGAGCATGGTAAACTGTTTGTGCGGGCGGTTTTTAAGGTATGTAACAAGCCGGGAAGAAGTTTTATTCTGAAGTGTTTCGAGTATATAATAAGGCAAAATAAAATCATAAATCCAGTGTCCTTTTTCTGCCAATTTATATTGAATACTGTAATGCGAGTGCACTTCTGGCAGAAGCTCTATACCCAGCGAATTTGCGAGCTCTGTAATCCAATCCAGAAACTCATAGATTTCTGGTTCAACAAAAAAACAACTGGTGCCCAATTTTTTTACAACATAGCCAACAGCATCCAGCCTTACTATTTTTACTCCCTGCCGACTAAAATTTACCATAAAATCGGTTAGCAATTGACGGGTAAGCTTCGAATTTACATCAAGGTCTATCTGCTCTGATGGGTTTTGTTTTCCAAAAGTCGTCCAAAGTGTTTCTTTCTCACCTGCTTCTTCTACTTTAAATGTAGAATACGGTTCTGTGCGGCGCAGGAACATTTTATCTACGTCTTCCTGATTCGGAATTCCATCTTCCCAATATTTATCAAGGGTGATGAACAAATCGGCATATTCGGATTTTCGTCCTTTCTTTAAAAAATCCTGAAAATACTCGGACTGCTTCGAAATATGATTAACCATCAAATCCACAAGAATATCAAAGTTTTTCCCAATTGCCCGAATGTCTTCCCATGAGCCAAAAGCTGGTTCGATGTCCAAATAGGTAAGTGGGGCAAATCCCCTGTCGCCTGATGAAGGGAAAGGAGGTAGTATATGAACACCTCCTTTAAAAACATCTTTAAAATGTTGAAGCAACACATTGTTCAACGATCTTAAACTCCCACCTAAAGAATCGGGATATGTTATAAGCTGAACCTTATTTTTTACTGGCATTATAATCTGAGGCTTGTAATGATTTGGCAACAGGAATAACTTCGTAAGTTTTAGTGATGATTATGTCGGCCAGGTATTTGTGTCCGGCAATAATCTTGTGCTCAGTTTCCAATATTCCCTCAACAAAAGGGTCGTTCACTTCGTTTCCCCTATTTCTTAACTTTCTATACTTAAGAGTTTCCTTATAATCTTCGTCGATAAAAATTTTAGTATCAACACTTTTTAGCAGCGATGTATAAGTACCCTCTACAATAATTACGCTCACTCCTTTAATATCAATAATCTTCGATGTTTCTTTGTTTGAATCATAATCAATATGAGGAATTACAATTAAATCGGCTCCATTAATTGCATCATTCAGGTTTCTGTTTAGCAATTCTAGGTTAACTTCTTTATGAGGTCCTAACCATGTTGAGTCTTTTTTTCGCATTGTATCATTAGCCACCGGTGCCAAATGAAAATAATGATCCTGTTCCAACAGCAAAGCAGAAATTTCATTATCTGCAAACTCTTTTACTAATGCATTACCTGTCTCAGTTTTTCCACTCCCACTCTCTCCTGCTAATGAAATAATATATATACTTTCTTTTTCAAGTATTTTATCGGCCAATAACGAGTAAATAATTTTGGATGCTTTTATATGCGGATTCATAATAACTATTATGTTTTTTGTTTGGTTATTTTTAAAATTTATTTCTGATTAGTAAGCTTTGGTGTTTATAGGAAAGTAGGCTATTCTTTAAATGCAACTTTAATAGCCTCTTTTACAAGCGGAGCCATAACATTATATCCTTCTTCATTTGGATGAACACCATCTTTTGTATATTTCGCTCTCAAACCGTTATTCTCATCAGCTAATGGAGTAAAATAATTAAGGTAAATACAATCTTTCTGTTTGGCATATTTCTCTATCCATTTATTTAGATCAACTACCCTTTCTGCGGGGTGTAAATCGGGTCTGCCAACAATACTGTAGCACGGCAGTACGGAGGAGAGTATGACTTTTATACCATTTGTCTGAGCAATTTCAACCATTGATGATAAATTGTCTTCAATCATCTTATTTGTAGTAGGCCCGGTCATTCCAGTTATGTCATTTATTCCGGCAAGAATTACTACTACCCTGGGCTTCAGATTCACCACATCGGGTTTAAACCGAATAAGCATTTGTGCGGTGGTTTGTCCTGCAATTCCCCTGTTAATATATGGTTTGTTCGGAAAGTGTGTGTTCCAGTAAGGCCCCCACCATTCGGTAATTGAATTCCCCATAAACACAACCCTGTTTTCGTCTTTGTCAGGTATTGCTACAGTTTCATTTTCAGCGCTGTATTTCTTTAAGTTTGCAAAATCATTACGGAACATCTCATTCATCTTATTCCTGAATTCTTCGATTTGTTCAGGTGTTAGATTTTTCATCCGGTTTGCCTGCGCATTATTCTCCTTTCTCAAATTTTCCTGTGCTTCAACCATCATATGGCTAAATACAAGGCACACGAATAGTATTACTATCTTTTTCATAAAAGAAAAATCTTTATCGATAAAGTTTAGTTTCGAAGTATTTTAGAAAATGGTTTTTTATAAAAAAGAAAACCATTTTCTCTCTCCTGGTAATTATTATTATTGTATATCTTCTATAAGATCAAGTATACCATCAATTATTCCTCTCTCGGCATAGCCGGGTTTTAAACGCGAGGATAATACTTCGAATACATTTTGACCGAATGAAGCATCATCAGGAATATAACCTGTAGTAGCAGTACCGTTGGCTATAGTTACCATCATCGTTTTAGCATAAGGCGATTCTTTCATAAACTCCCTTGCAATATGATTATAAGTCTCTCCATTAACCGTTCCAAGAGCGATATCGCCCAAGAGTAATACCCCAATCCTGATTGTTACAGAATCCCCGTCAACATAAGTTCCCTGAATACCGCCTCTTCCCTGATTAGTTCGTTTACGCCCCGGAAACGTAAGAACCTCCTGAGCGGCTTTAATTGCCATTTTATCATCTTCAAATCGGTCAATGCTTCTCATTACGTGCTTCACTTCCTCTCCAAGCATTACACCCATCGCATTTGTTATGGTTTCCTGTTCTTTCATCAGCTTCTGAACAGTCGGATTATTTCGATCTAAACCAACACCTCCAGGAGGCATAGCATTGCTAATATCTTCGCCTCTTTGGGCATAATCTTTAATACGAATGTCTCTTAAATCGAACGTTTGCTGAAAATAAACTGGATTTATATCACCACATGCTCCTTCGGACCATACTGCTACGAAATCATTACCAACTGAATTCTCGATGTATCTGGAAGTCGCACCAGGCGCATCGCCACTTACCATATCATATTGTCCCATTAAAACCGCATGCATTGCGTAGTTATAATATACTCCTATTGGCGTACCATCAAGTGCCTCAAAAGAAATAACGTAAACACTCCTGTCTGCCGGTCCGTCGTAATTAGGGCCTTCCCACCAATTGCGTGTTTTCGGGTCAATCAAATCCCTTTTTACATTAATATAAGAAACTCCTGTTCCCCAACCAATACGTGCTGGCTGCATTTTTTCTTTCGCCTGTTTTACTGCTATAAAGATTTTTTCATCCAAGTTCAGGATGTGGCCTACGCTGTGCGAATGAGTACTTGAAAGCACTACATTCTCGGCAGGTATTCCCAATTCTTTTTCAATTCTCTCAGTCGAGGCTTTCCATGAAGCTTCATGCTGATTTCCGGCTACAGTAACCAATACTGCACCAGTCTTGCCATTATCAACTACAATTGCCCTGCAATATACACTATCATGAATTCCTAATGAATTTGGGCCTAACTCGTCTATCGATGGAGTTATATTCAATTTTGCAGCACCTACTTTAATTTGAGTTGATTGTTTAACCTGAGAGAAACACATAAAAGATGTCCCTATCAGTACTAAAATCAGTAGAATCGTATTTTTTTTCATTGTTTATTTATTTTTAGAAATTTTAGTAAGTTTTTTAATATTTCAGGTCGAATATATGTTTTAATCATTTTTAATAGTATTTATTATACATGATACAATTTCTGCCACAGTTAGCAGAATCAATGAAGTTAAGAATCCGAACAATCTTTCCAATCAAAATTCTCCATAAATATAACTCAAACGCGCATATTAATTGACTGTAAATCAGACAATATTAACTGCAACCGGTTGCGCAACCGGTTGCAGTTAATAACTTTTCGGAATCTTTTTCAAGTTTGCTTGATTCCCTCTTAATCTAAGTGAATATTATATCAGATTGCATATTAACCTGTACACCAAATTAACACTCCCCAAAACAAGTTTAATTCATGGAGAGACTAAACCCTGTTGTAAATCATAAGTATAATTACAAAGAGGTTGACATTATTTAGATACTTTAGAGCAGAATAATAATAGAGACAAATCAACCAGATATATAATATAAAACAATGGTTAAAGGACCCGTTACCATAATTGACATCGCCAGGTTTCTTGGCATTTCAAAATCAACTGTAAGCAGAGCATTAAGGAATCATCCTGACATTAGTGATGAAACCAAAAAGGCAGTTAGAGATGTTGCCAACAAACTAAACTATATAAAAAATGCTACAGCTTCATCTTTACGCTATAAGAAAAGTAATTTAATTGGACTAATCGTTCCCGAGATTTCCTATTTCTTTTTCCCGTCTGTTATTAATGGGATTGAAGAACTTGTACATGAAAACGGATACAACTTATTAATTTTACAGTCTAAAGAATCATACGAAAGAGAGGTCGAGAACATTGATATATTAATATCTAATAACGTAGAAGGAATATTAGCATCTGTATCAAGAACAACAAAAGATATAAGCCATTTCATCAATCTAACCGATATGAGAATGCCATTGGTTTTGTTTGATCGAATTGTAAAAGAGATAAATGCAGATATTGTTTTAGTTGATGATATTGAAGGTTCGTACAATGCGGTGAAGCATTTGCTGGAGGTTGGCAAGAAAAGAATTGCAATATGCACCGGCAATTTAAATTTATTGATTAGCAGAAACAGACTTGAAGGATACAAAAGAGCATTAACCGAGCAAAGCATTCAGATTGACAATGAGGTTATAATCTCAGCAGAAACACCAGAAGATACTGAAAGAAAGACATTAAGCCTACTAAGTAGTAGTAACCCTCCTGATGGAATCTTTGCCATAAGCGACCTTACAATGGCTGGGGTAATGAAAGCAATTTACAAAAGCGAAAGGAAAATCCCTGAAGACATTGCGGTTGTTGGCTTTTGCGAGAAACAATACCGTACAATGTACCAGCCAGAGTTAACGGCTATTGATCCAATGGGATTTGAAATTGGAAAAAAAGCAACAGAGTTGCTTTTTGAACAAATTAACCAGAAATCAAATAACCTGCCCCCCCTGGAACCCCGAACGGTTTATTTAAATAGCCGATTGATAAAAGGAAGCCATATTTAATGCTTTTCCTAATTTGCTTAAAGCAAATACAATATAACACACACAACCAGTTAACATTGATTTCATTAGTGTTTCAGAACACCAAAACTTCGCCAACACTAAATACTTCCTCAAATAAAAAAGCAAGTAACAAAAGTGTTACTTGCTTAATTCTAACTACCAATCTACTAAACTAACTTAAACTATTATCGGTTCACTATTTTTAGTGACTTATCATAATTGTTTGCGAATAATTATAGTGCCGCGAAGTGTTGTAACCATCGCCAATTGCACATACGGCAATCCTAAAATAATGATCGCGCGGAGAGTACTGAAACTGACTTGCATTGTTAACATTTTCAGGATCGATATATAAAGTATTTATCGTTTCTCCATCAGCGATAATTCCACTTGTTGCAGAGGCTTCAGGGTCGCTATCGCAATTGTTCAGATATATGCCCACAAACTTATCCGGATAACAACATAACATTGCTTTATAAACCATGTTGGCTTTATCCTTATCGCCATACTCCAATTTAAAAGTGGCTTTAAACTTATTCAGTGATGCATCGAAAATTATTTCCGGATTAATAATGCGAATGTAAGGAGTAACAACCCAATCAATCGTATTCGTTCCCTTATTAATTACCACATCATTTTTTGTTTCCGGGTAAAAATTGTTCTCATTTGCCTCAAGACGGTACGTTCCCGAAAAAATCTGGGTATTCTTATACGATCCATCGTACTTAATAAGCCAATATTGTGCTTTCTCATAGTCCCACCCCAGTTCAAAGGCCGAGATATAACCACTTGTATGACTTGTAATGTTACCACCAAATAAATTATTATAAGAGGTCTCCTGTTTAACACTATCACCTGTAACTGCATCTTGAAACACACCTGTAATAGAAGCATTATAAGATTCATAGTTATCAATATCAAACATCTCGCATGATGTTATAAACAATAACAGGCAAGGAATTAAATATATTATTTTCTTCATGATATAAGCTTTTTATTATTCGTCAATTGGATTCGGTTCATAACCATTCGTTCCATATTCTGGGATCGATAAATAATAATTCAGATAATTTGTATGGAATGTAGGGCTACTACCTCCTTTATCCTCCTGATAAAATATGGACCTTACGAAAATATATTTAGGGCTTCCTCCTGTAGGGAGATCTGTCAAATCGACTACCGGAGTCAGTGTATGTCTCCTTGCTGCAATTACTGGGTCTGTATTTTGATTATAGAATGAACGGCGACGATGTAGGGTGTACAAATAATCGTTCTCGAATGCCAACTCTAAACGGCGTTGGTGCAATATCTCTTCTAAACTTAAATCAACATTATCGGCAAAAGCTGCACGATGGCGGATATCATTCAAATACTGTTTGGCAAAACTACTTTTTGCAGAGTTACCCGACTCTACTACTGCCTCACAGTAATTAAGCAAAATCTCTGCATAACGAATATCATAATATGTTGATTTTATATACAATTGAGCAGAAGAAGGATCAAGGTACTTTCTCAGTCCGAAGCCAGTTGTATAGGTATTTCCAGTGTTTACATTAATATAATTATAGAATCCTGAAACATTACCACTTGCGCCGCCAAAAGCATAATATGTCTGTCCTTCAAATGTTTCACTGTCTTCAGACCAAACTGAAGCTGAACCGTCGGTTTTAATAATACCGCCCTGAATTTTGATGGTTTGTCCGCGGAACGAACAGTCGGGATAAAGAATCCACGCCTGAAAACGAGCGTCTTTACTTTGAAAAGGCTCACTTATATTGTTGTATTTAATATAATTTATAGAAGAATACTGCGAAGGGAAAGTAGTAGTTGGCGTTGACATATATGCAGTTTCGTTACCATCATTACGCGTTTTAACTGTTCCGTCAACTGCGTTTCGGTTTTCATCGTAATTATCATATACGTCCACCAAATCTAAAGCAACAGAATATCGTCCAGATTGTGATGTACCCGTTACAGTTTGAGCTGGACTGCTATATACATCCCAGTTACTACCAGAAGTTGTTGTTCCATCATTTGTGCTTTGTCCAAAGATATATTCAATATCCTTTTTGGAAGTAAATAAATCTCCAAGATTTTTTACAGCCTCATCAATATTTGCGGGGTCGGCCCCGTACAATCCAAACAGACCACTGCTGATAATTGCTTCACTTGCTGAAATACATTTAGCATAATATTCGGCAGCATAACTTTCCTCCATATATGTTTTTTTGTTTGCTACAGAAGAATAGGAGTTACTTATAACGCCCTGCTTTGTCCAATATTTACTTACAGAAGCTGCATAGAGTGCAACCCTGGACTGAAGCCCGTAAGCCGCCCATTTTGTTGCACGAAACTCACCATCGCTTGCAGAACGTGTTTCAGGCAAACTGATAATTGCAGCGTCAAGTTCTGAAATTACAAAATCCCAGGTTGCCTTTTCAGTAGCTCTCTCAGTAAACTTATAAAGCTCCTCATTTCCCTCGCCATCGTAATATTGGTCAAGCACCTCTGTTATAATTGGCACGCCTCCATAGCTTCTTACCATAACAAAATAGCAATAAGCACGAACAAACCTCGCCTCAGCAATTAATCTATTGCCTTTCTCTTCGCTAATAATCCCTCGTTCAACAGCTGTTGATACATTGTTAATGAAGGAATTAATTGCACGAATTCCAGACCAATTAATATCGTCGTCTGCCTCGAAAGTTTTTAATCCATTCATGCCGTAAAAAGCAGAGTTGGTAAATCCTTTATCTCCTCCATGACTGGCAACAGCATTCATTGTATATTGGTCGGTATTTTCTGTTGCATCAAAATCTCCTGTATTGGGAAAAACCGTCATTGGGGTGTAAGAATAAACCTGTGCCAGAAGCCTCATAATACCTGCTTCGCTAGACACCATGTCTTCTCCTGTCATCTTGGTCAAATCACCCTCAAGGTTATCAAATGTACTTTCGCACGATACTACTATTAGTGAAAGACAAAGTACCATAGTTATATTTTTCAATATTTTTTTCATGGATCAATTAATTAGAAGTTAATATTCATCCCAAAATTTATCGTTCTCATATTCGGCATAGTACTACCATGCATTGCTGCGGCCGATTCAGGATCGTAATATTTCATTTTCTTGGTAACCAACGTTAAAAGATTGGTTCCGCCTATATATACTCTTGCCGAACTAAACCCAACCTTTTTCAATATTTCGCTAGAAAGCGTATAGCCCAATTCAATACTTTTCATTCTAAAATAAGTAGCATTAATTTGAGTAAAATCTGTTGGGGTATCATAAGTTCCTGGACGCCATACACCAGGGCCTGAAGCATCAACAAGGGCAGGCCAGTACCCGCTTACCCACTCAGTATTAGGGTCGAATGGATTTGCTCCGGGTTCAGCTACATGATATCTGTCAAGATACATTTCATAGTTCTCAGAATAACCGCCATAACCGAAAACATGCAATAACCAAATAATTTTGCTTGACATTGTTGCTCCCTGCCATACCATATTAAAGTCCCAATTTTCATACTGTGCTCCCACTCTCAGACCATATTGAAATGGCGGATTCGTTTCACCCCATTTGTAACGAATATCTTCACCTGTAATAAAGCCATCGCCATTAACATCTTGGATTATATATTGTCCTGGAATTGTGGTCTGCATACCATAAGAAGCATCATACTTAACATCTGAAGAGTTGATATCATCCCAGCTTGTAAATTGATCACCAGCCAATGGGAAATACCATAAAGCACGATAATTGCTCCAACGATCTTGTGAGCTCCCACTGTTAAATAAACCAGTTCCGTAATAGTCGTCCTGTGATGCCCAAAGCGATGTGGCTTCACTTTCAACATGAAGATTTTTTGTACGGGCAAATGTCCCTGTTGCCGTAACATCATAGCTCAATTTACCAATCTTATTTCTGTGAGTCAGACTAAAGTCCAATCCTATATCCTTTTTTGAATCGATATTGATTGAAGGTACAGTAACACCAAGTATTGTTGGTGTTGAACCAGAGCTTGTACCGGCTATCCCTTTTGTTTTTCTCGAAAAAACATCAAAAGAACCGCCAAATAAACCACCGAAAAAATCCCAATCTACACCAAAGTCAAGCATACGAATATCAGCCCATGACAGAATGGTATTGGCAATTTCATTATTTACATAACCATCAATAGCATTTCCTGAATTGAAAACATATGAACTATTTACGGAGTAGCCGCTTAAATAAGCATAAGCATCACCTTGTGTTAAACCGGTTTTACCATCAGACCAACGTAATTTCAGGTTATCAACCCAACTGAAATTGTCTTTAATAAAAGACTCCTCTGAAACACGCCAACCAAGTGAATATGAAGGGAAAAATCCCCAGCGTTGACCTGATTCATAAATATAAGTACCGTCGTACCTACCCATTACTTCAACTAAATATTTACCGGCATAATCATAATTAAAACGCCCCAAATATCCTGCAGTAGCCGTTTCATAACGTTCCCCTTCAGCAACAGCAGTACTGGCGACTCCACTCGATACTGTATTATGAGTGTAAAAGTCTCCAAATTCCCTTGATGCCTCAAGAATACGTAAATTGGTTTTTGTTACCTCTGCAGCAACCATGCCGGCAATATGATGATTTTCTTTTCTCCAATCATAATTAGCCTGAAACCTTGCATTGTAACGCTCATTCTCGTGAATCGTTTCACCATAATAATTACGGGTACCTCCGGCTCCAACCTCTTCATCGGTATTATAATCATATAAAGGATAAGTTGTTTCTTTATTATAAGTACCATTATAGTTAAAATCATAAGCCCCCGTAACCTGCATGGTAAGTCCCTTTAGAAAAGGAGCCTCGTATTTTAAATTGATATTATTGGTAAACAACCTCCCTCTTTTGTCTGTATAATTGAGATCATGATCAGCCATCGCTAAAGGGTTAAACGTAGGTGCTTCGCCCTGATAAGTATAATGATTTGGATTATTGAGAGTTGTTGGACCGACTTGGCGATCTGCATAAGCAATATAATTAAAAAGCATACTTGAAGCATCGCTATAGCTATCCGTATTATATGGATCTGCCGACTTGGTAGACCTTAGTGATGTTTGAAAATCCATCGTTAGGTCATCAGTAAGTTTTGCGGTGAAATTACCACGCAGAGTATAGCGTTTATAAGTGAAGTTATCGCTAACATCATAAATACTTTTGTCATTGACATAACCTCCACTAACAAAATACTGTATTTTTTCACTCCCTCCTCGAATAGAGATATTATGAGTTTGAGAAGACGAAAAATCTTTCATCATTATATCCCACCAGTCGAAACTCTTTTTTGTGCCGTTACGATACTCCTCAATTTCATCTGCGGTATAAGGATGAGACTGTCCTGAGTTATCAGCCATCTCATTAGAGATATTCATATAATCAACCATTCCCATAGGTTTAGGTATTTTGGGAGAACCAAAAGAAAATGTATTCGAATAACTAATTGTTGGTTTAGTGCTTTTCCCTTTTTTAGTGGTTACAAGGATTACACCGTTACCGGCACCCATACCATAAATTGAAGCAGAAGCATCTTTCAAAACAGTAATGCTTTCTATATCGTTTGGGTTTAATTGAGCCAGAGCAAGGTCGGTCGATACACCATAGCCACTTGTATTTTCATAAGTTTCGCTACGAACTATTCCATCAATTACCACTATCGGGGTCCCGTAACCACGCATACTAATGTCGGAATAGAATTTACCTGGAGTACCACCACTTTGACGAATCAAAAGCCCAGATACTTTTCCTTGCAAAGCAGTAACTAAGTTCGCCTGCTTGGTTTTAACAACCTCCTCGGCATCAATAGCCGTAATAGCACTGGTTAATGATTCTCGTTTCTGCGTACCGTATCCAACTACAACTACATCTGCAACTGTTTGTGTATTCTCTAATAGCAAAACATTAATGTTTGTCTGAACTCCAACTCCAATCTCTTGAGTAACATAACCAATGAAAGATATTACCAAAGTATCTTGTGAAGACAATTCGTCAAAACTAACAATCCCATCAATATTTGTAACCGCGCCGCTTGTAGTCCCTTTTATAACGACACTTGCTCCAACCACGGGTTCATTTCCGTCTGTAACATTTACTGTCACAGGATGACCTTGCTGCTGAACACTTGTTGCTGAAACTTTTTGGCCAACAAACAATGTACAAACAACAAAAAAAGTCAAAAAGAGTAATTTTGTTAATTGAATTTTCATAAATAAATAAGTTTTAGATTCATTTTACGATTAAGGAATTATTCCTTCAAAGTAGTTTCCTGAAATTTGAATTGATTAGATTTTGAATTCCTAATATTTAAAGGTTTGAATTCATTTATACCATAGGCACTAGTTTTATTGTTTGATGTAGACAAATCTATTAAACCGCGAACACCTAAACAAGTATAAATAGCTGTGAATCAGAAAAATCCAACCGCAACCGGTTGCGCAACCGGTTGCGGTTAATAACTTTTTAAATGTATTTTTCACATCTAATTACTATTATCATTCAATAGAACATTTAATGAATTCAATATCAATTGATTTTACATTTAAATTATTTCTTTTGGCAATCAAGGTTTACTAAATTGATTTATTTAATTCTGAAAATACATTAGAATGCTATATCAGCTTTATTCACGAAAAAGGGGTGTTTCATTTGAAACACCCCTTCAATAATCATAATGTAAGCCTTATTCAACAAAACCTGTTTTTTTTAGAAAATTATAAAATAAATCAATCCAAATGTTTACGGAGTCACCATTATCGCGGTAACCAAATCCATGATTTGAACTGGTGAACGAGTGTATTTCGGCAGGCAATCTTTTCTCGCACCACGATTGATACAATGCGGCAGTGCCTCCCAATGCTTCGTATTGAGTTGCTCCAAGAAACAGCGGCATTGGATCATCAGGAACTCCTTCAGCTCCAAAAACGCCATACATAACTCCAATTATATCTGGTTTACTTAACTCATCGTGTTTGAAAGCTACATTTAGTGCAACCATGCCGCCAGCTGAAAAACCAATCATACCAATTTTATCTGTTTTTATCTTCCATTTCGCCGCATTTTCTCGCACATATTCAACAGCTCGTCTGCCGTCGTCACCAGCCATATATTGAATATTTCCAAAATTTTTAGCGAGTTTACTATTTAACACAACACTATTCTCTTTATTACCTGGATATTCGGTAGCAATTGATTGAGTAATCTCTGCATTCTTTTTTCCTAATTCGATAGATTCAGGTGTTCGTTGTTCTCCTCCATAAGACGTTCTGGCAACTAAATTTACTTCTTCAGGTGTTGCTCCTGAATAGCTTATCCGATATTTTAATACAAACGCAGTGATTCCCAATTCTGCCAGTTTCTTACCCACATTTAATCCTTCGTTGTCCCATGATAAAGCTGAAAAACCGCCTCCCGGACAAACAATCATTGCAGTTCCGTTAGCATTCCTTTCTTCGGGTAAAAAAATAGTTAAAGTAGGTTCAACTACATTAAATAATGCGACATTAGTTTCGTGCCATATCGGCGATTCATATTCATACCGGTATTCTTTCTGTGTCCATTTTTCAGAACCGGGAGCCGAACCATTCCACAACTTGATTTCAGTTTGCTGGGCGATGGCGAAATTGTATGTGATTCCGATACAGCCCAATAATAAATATTTTAGAATCGATTTCATTTTATACCATTTTATTTTTAAAGTTTATTTCTGAGACGCTTCATCTACTAATTACTGAAGATTTTTTTTCCTGATTTCAATCCAGTTCGGACTGCTTGAAAGTCCCGCAGGATTGCCCGTGAACATCTCGGCCGCATTCTGGTCTCCTTTAGTCCACCAGTTGAGCCATGCAACCCCGGCTACACCAAATTCTCCTCCATTTTTCTCACGAAACGTTCCTGCATGAGAATCACCCGGAATTTTCAGCACGCCCAAAAATGTAGGATTTTTATCGCTTGCTTCGAAATCGTTAGTGGCAAAAGGTCTGGCCATATCGGTATCGCCTACAAAATATGCAACAGGAACAGTAACGGTTCTAAGTGCCTCCTCAGCAGAAAGTCCGCCTGTATTTTTACCATCAGTAGAACGTCCTACCGGCCTGCCCCATAAAAATGAAAATCCGCTGTTCCAATAAATAAGTCCTGTAATGCGTTTGTCATCCCGAAGTCTGGTTTGGTGACCGCCACTACACGACTGTCCCATCAAAACAACATGCAATGTATCAAGCTTACCGTAATATTTACTTCGTTCATATTCGTTTACTACAAATGCCCAGTCCATAGCATCCTTCACCTCTTCATCTTCATTAAAAAATATGGCAGATGCCAGTCCTTCTGGAACCGGAAGCCCCACCGCAATAACAAAATAACCATACGATGCTATCTCGGTATAAAATGGGCGGAATGAATCTCCGTCGAAATTGCAGCCAGGACCTGATGTTACAATTATCGGGAGTTTATCTTCAGCAGGGAATGCTGATAAATCGGCTGGGTGGTAAATCGTATGAAGGGGAAGTGATGGATCAACTTCCATAACAACTTCATATGGGCCTGTCGGGTTTGCCCACTTATCGGCTGTAGGTCTCAACCAATTATCCGTCGATTGGACATAGTGTTGCCCTAGTGGTTTCATACGTGGCATCATTCGTGGTTGTGCATCAACATTAAACGAAAGTATTCCTGTAAACAAGAATAACATTAATGTGAAGACCAAAATTGACAAATTGTTTTTCATAATAATATAGCATATTGTTTATCCCAATTTAGGATATTAGTTTTTATAGAATTTCCCTTAATTTACCAATTATCAGTCCTGAAAGGAACCATGGGTTGCCCAAAAGAGTTGGTAACATTTCCAAGTTTAAAGTTTCTAAAGCAGTAACGCACAGCAACTGGGTTCTTCACTTTTTCGCTGGTAACCACTAAATTCGGGGAGAATATATTTTCTTTGGCAGCAACCGCCGGATAGAAAATACTATCAACACCAGCAATCTCAAAACCTGTTATTTCACCTTTTATTGAAACTGTTCCTTTAAAAGATACAATTGCTTTGTTTCCTTCAATTTTCAGCGACTTGTACTGAGGTCCCAAAACCGAAACAGCATCGCTAGCGCCATATAATTTGCTCATTGCCCAGTAGGCAAATCGCTTGGCAACTTCCGGTTTGTTTGATGGATGTATTTCGTTCTTTTCATAAGGAAAAACCAAATCGTTTGTACAAACCATTCCAACATCGTCAATCATTCCCATCACATTTTTTTGCTGTTCGCGAAGCAATGCGGCTTTGGTTTGCTCTTCTGTTAAATCGAGCCGGTTTGCAGCATAATTGAAAGGGGCAATTTCGGCATAGAAAAAAGGCAAATTATCATCATTCCATTTCGACCGCCAAAGATCAATCATCGCAACCATCTTATCGGCATAGGTTGAATAACGGGGAACATTTCCCTCTCCCTGGTACCAGAGAAAACCTTTTACCACATAATTAAAAAGAGGATGCAACATTCCGTTATAGCAGGAAATTGGTTTATTATAAACCTGGAAATTTTCGTCGTACAGTAAATTCAAATCAACATCGGAAAATGACTTCTGTGATTCTGCATCCATCCATGCTTCAATAATTGTTCCGCCCCAACTGGCACTGATTATTCCAACCGGTACATTTAACATTTTCTGAAGCTGAAGTGCGTAATAATATCCAATGGCACTAAAAGATTTAACCACTTCCGGCGACGGCAGATTCCAACTCCCTACGCAATCTTTTTCAGGTTTTACAGAACTTACCTGCTTTACGTTAAACAACCGAATGTTAGGATGTATATTACTTTCCGCAATCGCTTCGTTAGCACCAAGTACCCCTGACGACCACATTCCGGCAAGCGTCATTTCCATATTCGATTGCCCGGAACAAAGCCATACCTCGCCAATAAGAATATTTTTTAGAGTAATCGGAGTCCCATCACTTACGGTGATTGTTTGCGGATTAAATGAAGTTTCCGGTGTATTTATTTTTGCCAGCCAATTTCCTTCATCATCGGCTTTAACTGAATTTTTTTCGCCCCACGAAGCCGTTATTTCAATAAATGCCCCGGGTTCACTCCAGCCCCACACTTTTACCTGCGACTGTTGTTGTAAAACCATGTTATCACTTACAAGTGCAGGTAGCGTTACTTTAGCAAAAGTTGCCTCAGCAATAACCAATAGAAACCCCAGAAACAACAAGCTTTTTTTCATAATTTTTATTTATTGAAGATTAGTATATTAAGTTTTTATTCAAAACCGGGATAATTCTAAATGCTTAAATCAAGTGGTCTGTGTTCATTTATTTTATAAAATATAAAAGCAGTTATAACAATGTTTCAGATTAAGAAATAACCGAACTTCATCCGTAATATTAATAAGCAACTTTATCCCTCAGTTTCAAATCTTCGATACACTTACTAACTATTTGTTCCATTAATTTATAACCGGCAAGATTAGGATGTACACCATCCTGCGAATATTTTTCAGGAATTCCACCCCGTTCATCAACAAAAGCAGAATAATAATCGGCATAAGGAATATTGTTGGCATCAGCATATTGCTTTATCAATCGGTTAAGCTCTTTTATTTTACCTACAGGCTCTATCTTTTTGTTCCACGAATATTGATGTACGGGATGAACAGAGCAAAGTACAGACTTAATATTATTTGCGTCGGCAATTTCGACCATAGAAACAATGTTTCCGAAAATATTTTCGATTGAAATAGGACCGGTATTTTCTGCAATATCATTTGTGCCGGACAAAATAACTACTGCCGAAGGATTTAGCTGCACCACATCTTCTCTAAAACGAACAAGCATTTGCGAGGTTGTTTGTCCACTTATTCCACGGTCGATGAAGTTATTTTTTTGAAAGAAATCATTATCAGCCCTTATCCAGAAATCAGTTATTGAATTTCCATAAAACACAATACTGTTTTTGGGGCTCTCTTCTTTTACTTTTACATTATCACTACTATATCTTGTTAACCCTCCCCAGTCAGTTTTTAAAAGTTCTTGCTGTGAATCCTGCATCTTTTGATAATCGTTATAAGACATGCGAGCAAAATATCCTTGTGGTTTTTCAGGCCAGAGGAGACCTTCACCACCCAACCAGCTAACAAACTGGCTTATCCATCCATCGGTTGGATTGTAATTTTTATCGACACCAAAACCATGACCACCTTTACCAAAAACATGTAATTCTACCGGTTGATTAGCATCATTCCATCTCTTATAAATTTCCGTGCTGTGCGGAACAAGTTTCAAGTGGTCGTCGTTAGCTACCGCAATAAATGCAGGGGTTTTAACTTCAGGAACTTTACCCTTGATTTCACCAATCCACGGATATATTGCAGCAATAAAATTAGGCCTGTTCTTATCGCTACAATTATATACAACTGACATGGTTACTGTTCCGCCTGCTGAAAAGCCCATAAATCCAATCCGGTTCTGATTCAGTTCTAAATCTGCTGCATTTTTTCGCACATATGCTATTGCAGAAAGCCCGTCTTCCATGGCATAGGGAATTATTTCAGCAATCATCGAATCACGTTTTGCTTCGCTACTAAAAAAGTTCTCATTTAGTTCTGCAAATGGGTCTTTGGAAGTTGGATATAGAGAGTATTTCAACACAAATGCATCAATACCTTGCTTATTCAGGTATTTTGCCACTTCAATACCCTCATTGTCAATCGATAAAATTTGCAATGCACCTCCGGGAGCAATAATTACCGAAGTTCCTGATAGGTTATTATCAGCCGGATAATGTATCAAAGAAGGCTTTACAACGTTATAAACAATTCTTCTTGCCGGGTTTGAATCAATTGTTGTTTCCTTTAAGTTTTTAATTTTAGGACTTGCCGGCATACTTTGTTCCAGCAGAATTACTTTTTCCTGAGCTGAAATGGATGTAAAAGTGAATGCAATTAATTGAATGCATAACAGAAAAGTTACACTTAACTTCTTTTTCATGGTAAGGTCGTTTTATTGATATTTTGAATAAAAATAGAAAATAAGGAAGCAATTCAAAATCAATAAATGCCTTAAAATCAATAATTACAGATTGCAACCGGTTGCAGTTGATAACTATTCGTTAAAAACTAAATTTCTCTGGCATTAGCGTCGCTCTATTTTCTGTACACACGTATCTCGTAAATTTACCTGGGATTGCCTTTGCATAATTTAGCCAACTCACACGTCTGTTAACCGATAAACAAAAAAAGGACCCTATATTTGTGAATTCCTTTTGCTTTGGTTGACCTGGCATGAGTGGTTTTTTCAAGGTATGAGCAAAATTGAAGGTAGTTAGATTAGCTTTTCTTTCTTAAGAAAAATTTGTTTTGCTGTTGTGTTTTGTTGATACAATTTAATGCCCCCAGTGCTTCGTTACGAACAAAAGATTGGGAGGTAATATCAAGAAAAACAGCATTAACTCTCTTAATTTTTATTAATAACATCCATTAAATTTGGTGCTTTTGTCGAAGCAATTTATCTATTGCCTACATTTGCTCACCGGCTGATAACAATAAGGCCGGCATGAAACAGTAAGAAACAGAAAACGTGATAAAAATTTTATTTCTGTCACTAACACTTTGGGTGTTATTTTTTTGCGCCAGCGGACAGAATACCGAAATTTCGGGTAAAATAACCGAGGCAGGTACGGGAAACCCCATTCCGTACGCTAATATTGTTTTTCCGGGTACTTTTGTGGGAACCATGTCGGACATTAACGGAAATTTTTCGCTTTCTACTTTAAAGGTAGGGAAAGTGATTGAGGTTTCTGCTATAGGGTATAAAAAACAAACTGCACCGGTAAATCTCAGCCAGAAAAATACGTTCAATTTTGAGTTGGAGGAAGATGTAGTTGCTCTGGATGAGATAGAAGTAACACCGGGCGAAAATCCTGCCAATATACTGCTGCATAAAATTATCGACCACAAAAAACAGAACAACCCGGATGAGTTTCCGTCTTGGCAAAGCCGGATATATGCTAAAACGGAATTTGATATAAAAAATATAAAAAGCAGCTTACGCAACAAAAAATTGTTGTCGCAATTCGACTTTGTTTTTAATTACATCGATTCGTTGGAAATTGAGGGAAAAACTTTTCTGCCGGTATTTTTTAACGAAACCGAATCAAATTACTACCACGATAGCGAGACCAACAAAGATCGCGAGGAAATAATTGCCAACAAAGCTTCGGGAATGACCGTGGATATGTTTTCTCAGTTTACAGGAAAAATGTATGAGGACATCAATATTTACGACAACTATCTGACGCTTTCCGATGTGGGGTTGATTTCACCGGTAAATAGTTTGGGCCTTCAGTTCTACAAATACTATTTGCTCGATAGTGTGCAAAACGGAGACTCAAAGATTTATGAAGTTTCGTTTCATCCCAAATTGGTTCAGGAACCGGTTTTTGACGGGAAATTGTGGGTAGAAGATGGCAGTTTTGCCTTAACCAAACTGGAGATGCAATTGTCGGAAAAAGCCAATGTGAACTTTGTAAATAACCTGCAGTACAAGATTGAGTATCAAAAAAACGAAGGACGGTGGGTACCCCGCAATGAGTCGATTATTGCGGATGTGGATTTACAGAAAAACAAGGATTCAGAAAAAATGGGGCTTATTGTCCGCAAGAATAACATCTATAAAAATTTTCATTTTGGGCCGGTAACCAGCGCCATTGAAGAGTTTAAAGACCCCATAACCGTGGCTTCCGATGCGATGGATAAGGATGACCAGTATTGGGAAAATATCCGGCCGGTGGAGTTGCAAACCAGGGAAAAGAATATTTATGTAATGGTTGATTCCATTAAAAATGTACCGCTTTACCGTACCGCTGCCGAATATGTATATATGTTTTATTACGGTTATCGTGATTTGGGCAAAGTAGAAATTGGCCCTTATTATTACATGTATAGCAAAAATAAAGTAGAAGGTTCACGGTTCAGGCTGGGGGCCCGCACAACCTATAAATTTAATCAGCACCTTAGATTAAATGGTTACGGTGCCTATGGAACTCTTGACCAGAAATGGAAGTACGGTGGCGGGGCAGAGTATTTTTTCTCGGTGAAACCCCTAAGTGTAATTTCGTTCCAGGGGCAGCATGATATGGAAATGCTGGGAAAAAGCAGTAATGCTTTTATGGAGGAAAACATTATGACCACGTTGTTAAGTAAAGGCCTGAACTCCAAACTCAACATGGTCGATAACCTTGATTTGACCGCAAAGCACGAGTGGCGGAACGGTTTTATTACAGAAGTAAGTGTAGTGTCGAATAAAATTTATACAGCGCCTTTTGTTCCGTTAATTAACCGACAGGGAGAAGAGCTGCCGTATATTCGGAGTGGCGAGCTCCATTTTGGGCTGCGTTATGCTCCTGGTGAAGATATTGTTCAGGATAATTTTGAACGAAGTGTATATTCCAATTTTGATCCTACGGTTACTTTTAACATAACCAAAGGCATGAAAGGTTTTTTAGGGGGCGATTACAATTACCTGAAATTAAATGCCAGTCTTTCTGACCGGTTAACACTGAACCCGATTGGTTACAGCACTTTTTTGTTACAGGCCGGAAAGATTTGGGGAGATGTGCCGTTTCCATATCTGAAAATTCATGAAGGCAACGAAACATATGCTTTTGACACTTATGCATTTAACCTGATGAATTACCAGGAATTTATAAGCGATACCTATGCCAGTATCTTCTGGGAACATCATTTTGTCGGTTTCTTTCTGAATAAAATGCCACTCTTCCGAAAATTGAAATGGCGTGAGGTTGTTGGAATGCGTTCCTTATGGGGAAATTATAATACCGATCGTGATAACAGTCTTGTTTTACCCGGAAATATGAAAGGATTAAGCAAGATGCCTTACACGGAATTTTCCGCAGGGCTTGAGAATATTGTCAAGTTTCTTCGTGTTGACGGTGTTTGGCGCTTTAATTACAACAACCAATCAAAGCACCAGTTTGGAATACTTTTTACCTTACAGGCTACTTTGTAGATTGCTTTTACTTTGTGTCTGTCAATTCACGTTTGATGTATTTTTGTGTCCATGGACAAAAGACCAGGCACTTTATACAGGGGGTGCATTTTTTTACATCGATGATTTCTTCGCGTTCCATTCCTGGTTCCCTGTTTATACCTTTTAAAGCTCTGTTGGTACAAACATTCACACAAACCTGGCAGTTTCCGCAACGCGACTTTGGCTGGGGGTGAAGAATGGTTTTGAAAGGAGCATCCGTCAGGACTGTACACATGGAAATGGCACTTCCAAATTCCTGTGTTACCAGCAAATTGTGTTTGCCAATCCACCCCAGTCCGGCCATCAGGGCAATGGTTTTGTGTGGCAGTGGTGTTCGGTTATCAGTCAGATCATAATAGCCGGTGAGGTAAATGTTATCTTCCGATTGAGAATAGGCTGCAAACCCTTTGGAAACAATAAATTGAGCGGCAAAGTCGGCTAACGCATCTGTTTGTTTTTCTTTTAGATGAAACTCATCGAGGTGAATCCGTTTGTTTTGGATCATATTTTTAACGTAATCCTTTGTTTTTGTTATTTCCCGAAGGTATTCAGGAGATAGCGTTATCCCTATTAAAACAGCCACCGGGAAGTATTTATTTTGCTGAACCGGCAACCCTGAGATATCCACAAAATGAATAAAATTTGCTCCACGGTTTTTTAGTTCGGTCTTTAATTCTTGTTCCGGATCCATTGGGCTAATTCTTGTATAAGTGACAAAAATAAAGGTTTGTCTGACGAAAACTGTATTGTCATAAAAATCAATTTCTGTAGCAGGAAGTCAGAATCTCTTTTTCGTTGTAGTTTTCTAACGTAAAGAAAACTGATATGAAAATTTTTGCAATTGAAGATACAATAAAATTGTAAAAAAGATACAATTGATTACTTCTGGCGCCCTTGATTTGGTTGGGAGTAAAGAGGAAGTTGGCCCTTATGACTTTGAGAGACAGAAAGAAACATTTAAAATTGTTCTGAAATGCGGGTGTAACAATGCGAAGGCAGAGAGCTCCGAAAAAAAAATTATCGGTAAACTTTATGATGTTTCTTTTAAAGCTTTGTTTTTTTTAGGTCGTCTTCAGATGCAGGAGTGGCCAGAATTTTGCGGTTTCTATCAATAATAAACATTGTTGGAGTTGCGTAGATGTTGTATTCAGTTGCCACTTTCCCATTCCATTCTTTTAAATCTGAAAGATTAAACCACGCACCGATTTTATGCATTGAAACGGCATTCTTCCATTCTTCTTCCGATGTGTCGAGCGAAACGGCAACAACCTCCGGCGGAGTATTTTGCTGTTTTATCCAATTTTTAATATAAGCGATCATTTCGTTACAATTCGGGCACCAACTTGCCCAAAATAATAACAGTGTTTTTTCTTTTTGTACTTCGGAAAGAGTTACCGGATCTCCATTTATATCATTGAGTGTAAAATCAGGAACTTCGGTTCCCGGCCTCATTTTATATGATAATAATTTTCTTTCCAGTGTGGTTTTTTCATCTGTTTCAACGATGGTTCCAGAATAATTATCAGCAATATATTCAATAACATTATTCATTTTTAAGACCTCAAAACCATGGACTAAATAATCAAGGATAAACTCAAAAATTTTTGGGTCTTTATTCGTTATTGCAAGAATAACATCAACAGCTTTTTTATATTCCGTTTCACGTTGGGCCTGCGTAAAATCTTTTTGATTGTAACTTACAAGATAACTAAAAATCATGTCTGTATATACTTGCGAATAGATGAGAGTTTCGTTGGTGAAATCTTTGTTTTTCAAATACTCTGTTTGAAATAATTTCTTCCTCAAATTTGTACTGAGATAGCCATCCAGAAAAGGTTCCCTGAAAAGCAGAATCATTTTTGAGGCTAGTAATCCGGTGTTCTTTTCTGTGATTTCGGTAATAAATTCATCGCGGCGTTTTTGTAACCGGTTATAACTTTCAATCGATTTCCCCTGTTTCTCTTTATCGCTGCTATCTTCGTAGTAATCTACTTCTTTTTCAACTGTGTTCAGTTCTTCACGGAACAGAATTTCCCTTCTTTTAAATTCATTCCACACCCTGTTTTCTTCCGATAAAATCACCACTAACTTGTCTTCCGGACTGTCAAAATCGGTTTCAAGAATTATGTTTTCATCGTTAAAAATGAAATCAAGTTGCTGGGGCGTTTCATTCATTATTCTGGCATAGAGTGTTTGCCCCAGAATTAGCCTGTACACACCGGGGTGTGAACCATTGGGAAATGCAAACTTTACCTGGTTGTTAATCGCTCTTGCGCTGTCGATGGGAGTAACCTTATCGCCTTTTACTTCACCCAAAACAATGCTGTTATCGGGTTGGTTTTTTATGGTCACTTCAAGTGTAAATGGTTGCGAGAATGTAAAAAATGGCAACCACAAAAGCAGAAATAAATATAGATATCGTTTCGTTTTCAAATTCGGGTATTTGTGTTTTGCTAAAATTAGAAAAAAGAACTGTCTTCTTTGGATTTACAGAAAATTTTTGTCCAAAAAATCCTGAAACTTTTCTTTGTATTGATCACTTACCGGAATATAGGTTTTCCCAAAAACAATACGGCTCCGTTCGATGGTTTCAATTTTTTCGAGGTTTACAATATAGGAACGGTGTACACGCATAAATTTAGAGCCGGGGAGTTTGGACTCTAATGCTTTTAATGAATTTAGTGAAAGAATAGGTTTGGGGTCATTTTGAAGATAAACTTTTACATAATCTTTTAACCCTTCAATATATTTGATTTCATTAAAATTAATTCGCCTGATTTTATATTCCGATTTTAAAAAAAGGAATTCATTGTTTGTTTCAATTTTATCTTTCCCCGTATTTTCGAGGCCAATAAGTTTCTCCGCTTTTTTTGCTGCCATAAGAAATTCTTCATAACTGAACGGTTTTAGGAGATAGTCTACAGCTTCCAGTTTAAATCCTTCAAGCGCGTATTTTTCATAAGCTGTTGTGAAAATAATTTTAGGACGGTTTTTAAGGATGCGGGTAAACTCAATCCCTGAAAGGTCGGGCATATGAATGTCAAGAAAAATTAAGTCGGCACTTTCATTATCTAAAAAATCCATAGCATCCAGCGGGTTGTCGAACGAAGCTGTCAGTTCCAGAAAAGGGGTTTTGGAAACGTACCCTTCCACCAACTGTAAAGCAAGAGGTTCGTCATCAATAGCAATGGTTCGTATCATGTTAACAATCTTTTAAATCAATTTCCAGAGAAATATTAAATTCGGTTTCACCGGGCTCAATATTTAAATTGTATTTTTCAGGAAAAAGAAGCAGCAAGCGCTTTTTTACGTTCTCTAACCCAATTCCGGAATGGTTCTCGTTGATTTCCTTGTCGCGTTGCCGGCCAATGCTGTTTTTGCATGAAAAGAATATTTTGCTGTTTTCAATTTTCATGGCAATATGAATAAACGATTTTTCCCGATAACTGATTCCATGTTTAAAAGCGTTTTCAATAAAAGGAATAAAGAGCAGTGGCGGAATTTTCAGGTTACTGTCATCGGTGGGCAGATTCACTTGCAAATCAACTTTTGGAGAAAGGCGCAACCGCATTAAGTCGATATAATGATTCATGAAATTTATTTCATTATTAAGTTGCGTTTTTCCGCTTTCCGAATCGTATAGAAGGTAGCGCATCAACCTTGATAGTTTCATAACCGCCTCCTGTGCGTCGGTAGTGTTTATTTCAATGAGCGAATAAATGTTATTTAACGTATTAAAGAAAAAGTGCGGACTCACCTGGTTTTTTAGAAAAGCCAGTTCCGAGTTCAGTTTTTCTCTTTCCAGTTCTTTTTGTTTTTTCTCAACAGCGGCATGTTGCTGAATTACTTTCAGCCCTATTGCAAAGCCGGTTATCATTACCGAAATGAGAGCAAAATAATATGTTTGTATTTGATGTACAGGAGGTCTTGGAATTTCTTTGTCTTCCGACAATTTTTTCATTACCTCGGCAATCGCTTTTTCCCGTTCCGGATCGTGAAATTGTTTGGAAAGAAAAGAGTGAACAAAATAGAACCCAATAATTACAACCCCACCTAAAATAAAGTAGATGCTCTTTTTGTTCTTTAGATAAAACCGGGGAACCAGCCACAGATAATTGATATAGAATATGATTCCATAAATTGACGCATTCGCATAAAACCCCCAGGCAATAAAGTTATTGTTGTCCCAGTAGCGGTTGATAATAAACTGGGGTAAGAATATGAGCACCAGCCAGGCTGTTATGTGCAAAGCAACCGGTAATATTTTATTTCTTGTATAGGTCAAAGTCATGTATCTTTTCGTTTAAAACCAAAGGTAACCGAAAAATCATAAAATCATTTTGAAAAACGATTCTGATTTTCCGGGTTTATTTTATTCGTGCCGTAATGCATCTATTGGATTTAAGTTTGCCGCTTTCCGGGCAGGATACCAGCCAAAGAAAATTCCGATTACAGAACAAACAAGGAATGAAGCAATAATAGCTTCCGTCATAATTACCATCGGAAAATTGAGTAGTGATGTTGCGACATATGAAATCAACAATCCGAAGATAATGCCAAAAATACCCCCGATAATGCTTAATAAAACAGCTTCAATTAAGAATTGCATCAGGATATCAATTCCGCGTCCTCCTACCGACATTCGCAAGCCAATTTCTTTTGTCCGCTCGGTTACCGAAACATACATAATATTCATAATTCCGATTCCGCCAACTAACAGCGAAATTCCGGCAATGGCGCCTAAAAGCATGGTTAGCATATCGCTGATGGATGAAAATGTTTCAACCATTTCCGCTTGTGAACGAACCTGGAAATCATCGCTGGCATTTTCTTTTAGTTGATGTTCCTGTCGTAATATTGTTTCAATCTCGTCAATCGCGGCATCTGATTTTTCTTCACTCACTGCCGATGCATAAATCGACTGGATATGTGTAATGGCAAGCATTCTTCGTTGCACCGAAGTATAAGGTGCAATAAGCATGTCGTCCTGATCCATTCCCATCCCATTTTCGCCTTTTTCTTTTAGAACGCCAATAATTTTTAACGGAATGCCTTTGAAACGAACGGTTTGTCCAACCGGATCTATATTGTCGTCAAACAGGTTTTCCACTACAGTTTTTCCAATCAGGCATACTTTGGCAAGCGATTTTATTTCACGGTCGGTAAAAATTCTACCATCCTCTATCTCGTATTTTCGTATTTCAAGATAATCGGCATTAACACCGTAAATAGTAGTGGGCCAGTTTTTGTTTCCATTAACAGCTTGTCCGCTTGTACTTACCTGTGGCGAAACTTCTGTAATATTTGTTGCTTCTTTTTCTATAGCTTCAACATCTGAAAGTTTAAGTGCCTCTGAATCGGAATTTCCCATCATGATCCCCCCGCGGCGCTCGGAACCGGGCCGGATCATAATCATGTTGGTTCCCATATCCGACATTTCCTCCTGGATGCTTTGTTTGGAACCTTCTCCAATGGAAAGCATCCCAATTACCGACCCCACTCCAATGATAATTCCCAACATGGTAAGAATCGCTCTGAATTTATTTCTTTTCAGCGCATTGGTTGCAATTTTTGTAAGATTTTTATAGTTCATTTTTGAGTGCTTTTATGATTCATAATCGTCTTCCACAGGTAATGCTTCAATCAATTGAGAAGCATTAAACCGGTCGGTTACTGCACTTTCTTTCTGAATTCGTCCGTCGCGGAAAATAATGTTTCGTTTCATAAAACGGGCAATGTCCGGTTCGTGTGTAACAAATACAATAGTTTTTCCTTCATCATTGAGTTTCTGAAACAATTCCATTATTTCGTAAGAGGTGCGGGTGTCAAGATTTCCGGTGGCTTCATCGGCCAGAATAACCACCGGGTCGTTTACCAGCGATCGGGCAATGGCAACACGTTGTTGCTGTCCTCCGGATAGTTGGTTCGGCATGTGATCCATCCGGTCAGCAAGCCCAACCTGTTCCAGTGCGTGTATGGCTCGTTCCCTTCGTTCTTTCGATTTTACTTTGGAATTATAATACAACGGTAGTTCCACATTTTCAAGTGCTGTTGTACGTGGTAACAAGTTGTAGGATTGAAATATAAATCCCAGTTTATTGTTACGTAGACCAGCCAGTTGGTTTTTATTGAGTTTCCCCATATTTACACTATCAAGAAGATATTCTCCCTGCGTTGGCACATCGAGACAGCCCAGAATATTTAACATGGTAGATTTTCCTGAACCACTGGCTCCCATAATGGCTGTAAAGTCTCCTTCGTAAATTTCCATATGAACGCCACGCAGCGCATGAACAGTCATTTCGCCAACATGGTAATCTTTGCGGAGATCATTTACTTTTATAATTGCATTCTTCATTGTGTTTTAATTTAAATGTTTTCGTCGTAGGTTTTTTACCTTCTTCCGGGAGGGCCTGGCATAAATGGGTTACCGCCTCGGGCCTGAGTTGTAGCCGCGGACTTACCTGTTTCTTTCATATCAAGTATCACTTCATCTCCGGGGTTAATACCTGCAAGAACTTCAACATTGATATCGTCATCCATTCCGGTTTTTACCGGAACCGGCCGGATTACTGAATCTTTTTTCACCCAAACAACAGATCCTTGTTTGGAGGGAGAATTTTGCATGTCTGGCGTTACAGGATCGTCTTCCGGACGTTTCCCATCTTTAGATATTTCCGGTTTGGGCTGGTTACTAATATAACTGGAAAGCAGTTTCTGGTTGGGACTAAAGCGTAGGGCTTTACTTGGTACTACCAAAATGTCTTTCTTTTCCTGAACATAAATTTCAGTTTCGGCAGTCATCCCCGGCATTAATTTAAAATCGGGGTTAGGGGCAGAAATAATTATGGTGTAGGTAACAACATTATTTGTTACTGTAGGTTCCAGACGTACTTCCGTTACTTCACCTTCAAAAATATCATCAGGATATGCATCTACCGTAAATTCAACACGTTGGCCTTCTTTTACCTGACCTATGTCAGCTTCATCAATATCTGCTTCCACACGCATTTGAGTCAGGTCGTTGGCAATAGTGAACAGGGTTGGAGTGTTAAAACTTGCCGCTACTGTCTGACCTTCTTCAACCGCACGGTTTAAAACTATCCCGTCGATTGGCGAATGAATAAATGCATAGCTCAGGTTAATCTCGTTTCTTTTATGCGAGGCCAGAGCACTGTTATAATTTGCCTGAGCCTTATTTAAATTGTAAACTGTCTGGTCATAGTCCGACTGCGAAATCAATTTTTTGTCGTTTAACGGCGCCAGACGATTGTAGTTGGCTTGTTGGTAATCTAATTCAGCCTTTGCATTGTCAAGTGTAGCCCGGCTTTGCTGAAGCTGTGCCACCAGGTTTGTTGTATCTATTTGCGCAATTAGTTGATTTCTTTTTACATACGAGTTGAAATCAACATAGATATTTTCGATAATTCCTGACACCTGAGTGCCGACCTCCACCGTTGTAATTGCTTCCAAAGTTCCGGTAGCTGTAACTGTTTTACTTATTGTTCCTGTCTCTGCTTTTGCAGTTTCAATTTTTATATCTTCAACACTTACCTTTTTAGGTTTGAAAATAAAATATGCGACTGCCAGACAGGCTGCAATAACTGTGAATGTAATGATTGTTTTCTTTTTCATCGTATTGATTTTTAATTGTTTTTCTTATAAGGTGATAGGATTTCCGTTATAGAAATCGAGGATTTTATAATTGAAAATCAGATTGTATTTCGACTGTAGTAATTCACTTTCAGCAACGATATAATTGGTTCTTTCGTAGAGGAAATCAACGGAATTGATTAAGCCGTTTTTAAATTTTTCTTCCGCCAGGTTGTATGATTCCATTGTGGAATTATATTTTTCGAGGCTGGCTTCATATTCAATTTGAGCGGAAGTTACATCTACACAAACCTGTTCAATTTCTTTGCGGAGCTGGTTTTTTGTATTTATTTCCTGAAGTTCGGCATTTTGGTAACTAATTTCAGCCAGCGAAACATTGGTTTTAACCTGTTTCTTTTGGAAAATTGGGATGGATACCGAAAGTCCGACTGATGGTGAAATTTGATCGTTCAGTTGCGAAAAATACCCATTTTCTGAAAGATTTGAATATCCAGTCCCTAATCCAGCTTCGGCAGAAACTGTTGGGTAATACCCGGCCTCTGCAATTTTCTTGTTGATAGCCGCACTTTCTTTATTGTACTCGGCGCTTTTTATTTCCGGCTTAATTTTTAGTGCCGTTGCATAAACATCGGCTGCCAGCGGGGTAAGATTCTGGTTTACTGATTCATCCAAGCTTGGATCAATAATTTTGAAATCGTCACTTACCGGGAGCTCCATCAATTGCATCAGGTTTATGCGTGCTATTGCCTGCTGGCTATTGGCATTTGCCAGATTTAATTTTTCTGAAGCCAGTTGCGATTTTACCTGTAAAAAATCCGATTGGGAAATGATACCCAAATTTAACCGTTCCTGTGCGAGATTTAATTGCTCGGTTGTTGATTCAATCTGGCGCTCAGCATTTTTTACCTGCTCTGCTGTAAACAACACCTGAAGGTAGGCATTTAAAATGCTTATGGTAACCGATTCTTTAATGGTTTCCGAGTCGTAAATACCCGCCTGCATATCAAGTTCTGCCTGTTTTATGAGGTTGTTTAACCGCGACCCGTTAAATAAAGTCAGGCTGGAACTGACGGAGTAACTGGTGCTGTTATTTCCTGAGAATTCTGAATTTCCTGTGCTTAGGTTTTCTGTGTTCGACCAACTAAAATTTTGTCGTACCGAGGCATTCATAGAAGGTAGTTTGTTTGCCTCTGCCTGTTCTTTATTCACCTGATTCGATAAATTGGCTAAAATACTTTGCCGAACCTGTATGTTTTGTTCCAGCGCATAATCAATACAATTGGTTAAACTCCAGCTTTCCCGTATGTTAGTTTGTTGCGCTTTCAGAAAAAAAGGTGAAAGAATTGAGAGAATTAAAATGATTGTTTTTGTTTTCATAACTTTTAATTGCTTTTTCTCTCAAAACTATATCCGGCATCATTTTTCAGAAAACGAAATAGAAGAACAGGGATTTTTTATCGACGGAACCGGGAATTTTAGGTTTCCTGTTTCTGTCGTTTTTGGGAAAATGAAATATTATTGAATTTAAAGTAGGGTTTATAAATAGAGGCCTGTATCAATAAGGTAACAATTCAACAGGTTGGGTTACGAATATAGGTTTGGTTTAGTGGCAACAGTGGTTGCCCTTTTCTTTTTTTAAAAAAATGTGAAACGATTTTATAAAATTTCAGTCTTTGTTTTTAAGTGTCTTAATAATAACAACAAAACTATTGGCTGATGAGGTTTATGCTCTGGCGGGTGACAATCGGATTATTGCTGATTTTCCTGGTTACAAACAGTTTTTCTCAAACTATTGAAAAGAAGGTTTACCAAACCCAATTTACCAATACACCTCCTGAAATAGACGGGGTTTTAAATGATTCGTGTTGGAATGATGTAGAATGGGGAGATAATTTTATCCAAACCCGTCCTTATGAAAACAAGGCCCCTTCGGGAAAAACAGCATTTAAAATTCTTTACGACGATAATAACCTTTATGTATTTATTCGCGCTTATGATGATGAAGCGGAAAAGATAAGCCGGCGCATGTCGCGCAGGGACAATTTTGACGGCGATATGGTTGGGATAATTATCGACAGCTATTACGACAAGCAGACCGCATTTTCTTTTACAGCAATGGCTTCCGGCGCCAAAGGCGATGAAGCGGTAACTCAAGACGGAAATAACTGGGATGAAAGCTGGAACCCGGTTTGGTATTTAAAGACTACAATCGATAGTGAAGGCTGGTGTGCTGAAATGAGAATTCCGTTGAGCCAACTCCGGTTTGGAAAAAAAGAGGAACATGTTTGGGGGATTCAGTTATTACGTCACATTTTTCGCACGGAAGAGCGTTCTATCTGGCAGTTTATTCCCAAAGGCTCTCCGGGTGAAGTTCATTTGTATGGCGAGTTGCGAGGTATAAAAGGGATTAAACCAAAGCGGCAGATTGAACTTATGCCTTATGCCGTAGCACGGACCGAGCGTTTTGAAAAGGAAGAAGGCAATCCCTTTCTTGACGGGAAAAAAAGTTCATTTTCGGCAGGGCTCGATGGAAAATTTGCAATTACCAATGATCTTACGCTCGATTTTTCAATTAATCCGGATTTTGGCCAGGTAGAAGCCGATCCGTCAGAAGTAAACCTAACAGCTTTTGAAAGTTATTTTTCTGAACGACGCCCGTTTTTTGTGGAAGGCAAAAATATTTACCAGTTTCAACCATACAATTCTATTGTAATTCATAATATGAGTGCAGATAACCTGTTTTATTCCCGGCGAATAGGAAGATATCCTCATAATTCGCCTGAACTGGCAGATGGTGAATATGCAGAAGTACCTGAAGCTACTACAATACTCGGAGCATTAAAATTGTCAGGAAAAACCCAAAATGGTCTTTCTATCGGAATTCTGGAAAGTGTGACCTCAAATGAAAATGCGATTATTGATAATAATGGGGTTCGAAGAAAAGAATCGGTTGAGCCACTTACAAATTATTTTGTAGGACGTGTTCAGCAAGATTTTAATAAAGGTGAAACCACGCTTGGCGGGATTGTTACGGCAGTGAACAGAGATATTACAAATCCGTCGCTGGATTATCTCCCGAAAGAAGCATATTCAGCAGGAATTGATTTTAGTCACAGTTGGAAAGAACGGACCTGGTATTTAACAGGTAATGCAATATTTAGTTATGTGTCAGGAAAAGAAGAAGCGATTTCCAATTTGCAGCAATCATCTGCCCGCTACTATCAGCGGCCCGACGCAAATTATGTTTCGTTCGATTCTACTCTTACCTCGTTATCAGGATATGGGGGAACTTTAAAGTTGGGAAGGTCCAGCCAAAAAAGAATACAGTTTGAAACTGCTGTTTCCATGCGTTCTCCCGGACTGGAATTTAACGATATTGGGTTTATGCGGTATTCCGACGTTATTCATCATGGATCATGGGCTTCCTATAATATGCGTGATCCATTTTCGATATTTAATAATTTCTACCTGAATACAAATTACTGGATGTATTGGAATTTTTCAGGTGATTTGCTATCCACCTTTTTAAATATGAATTTTCATTCTCAGCTTAAAAATCGTTGGTGGATTAATGGTAACCTGACTCGTGGCGGGGAAAATATTTCTACCAGTTTGCTTCGGGGAGGACCGGCATTTACCAAACCGGGCGGATTAGAAATGAATCTTAATATTTCAACTGATGAGTCTAAAAAATTTACAGCATATGCAGGCAGTTATCAGGGAGTAGGGGATTTACACTATTATCGCGAACAGTCGTATTGGGCGGGTGTTAACTTTCGGCCAACGAATGCACTTGTACTTTCACTAAGTCCGGAGTATAGTCTTTCTGATAATGTATTACAATACGTCACAACTATTGAGGAAGCCAGTCGGCCAAACCGGTATATTTTCGCGGGGCTCGATCAGAAAACTCTGAGTTTTACTTTTCGGCTGAATTATACATTTACACCGGAACTTTCACTGGAATATTACGGACAGCCTTTTGTGTCTGCCGGGAAATATTCAGAATTTAAGCGAATTACCGATCCTGATGCTGATGATTTCCCGGATCGCTATCAAATTTTTTCTTCCGGTGAAATTAATTACGATGCCGAAGAAAATAGTTACTCTATAGCAGAACACAGCAGTGAAAGTTTATCGTACTCGGTAGATAACCCTGATTTCAATTTCAGGCAATTTCGTTCCAATTTAGTTGTCCGATGGGAATATTTACCAGGTTCTACTTTATTCCTGGTTTGGTCGCAGGGAAGAACAAGTTCCGAAAGTCAGGGGACATTTGCCTATGGAAATGATATGAGTGAATTATTCAGTGTTGACCCGCACAATGTTTTTCTGATCAAATTATCGTATTGGTTTTCGCTTTAACAGACAAGTTAAATTTGAATGGTGCGGAGGAATTTTTCCGGTATAAAAAATACCGGTTATTTTCCTCCGTTATTTTTTAAGTCTTCCAGGCAATTTGTATCAAGAGTTGGTACAGAACCTCCGCTTAAAAAGCTAATTATCCCGCTACTATGTTCTGCGGCGTAATACATCAGGCAATTTTCATTATTACAATGCTTGCCGTGCAGGGTATCCTGGTGATCTTCTGTCATATCAGTGCCATTATTTACAAGCCCGAGAATATGCCCGAATTCATGCTCTGTTACTGTTTGTTCAAGCGAAGTACCCGATGGTTGGCCAAATCCACCACTGAATTCATTTATTGTTTTTTCGAAAATAGCCATAGAAGTAGGACTATATGCAACACCCAGAACTTTTGAGTTTTCTTCATTGGCGGCATAATCGGCGTCGGCAAAGAAAAACCATGCTGTAAGGGTTTTTTCTTCAGGAAATCGGGTTCGGTTCTCCTCTTCTATTTTTTTTATTTCTTCAAGAGTATAGCTTGTTTTGCCTGGAGAAGGGATAGAGTAGGAAACCACCGAAATCCCACCGCTTTTGTTTAAAATGCTTTCCAGAAAAGTTTTTAGTTTGGCAACGGATTGCGAAACTGGCTCGTAACCTTGCACTGAAGTGATTTCAATGACCAGCTTATTATATTTACTTTCAGAAAGAAAATCAGTTGGTTTTATTTGCAGTGTATTCTCCTGGGGATCCCCGGAATTTGTGTCAATCTGATCTTTTTCTTTAGTACACCCCAAAAATAGTAGTAAAATTAATGCGGAGGATAAAAACAAATTCAGGCGGGTTCTTTTTGTCATAACACATCGTTTTCCGATTTCTCATTGTCAAACAAAAAAAATAAGGCGAATGTTTTACTGGCTCAAACAAATTATTTCGAAATACTTTTTATAAAATTGATAGAGCGTTCATTAAAAATATTTGGTTGGTCGATATTACACACATGCCCGCTATTATTAATTACTTCAAGTTTAGAATTCAGGTGCTTTTTTACAAGATTTGAAACCATCGGCAAAAACATATGGTCGCGTTCGCCCATTAAATACAAAACTGGTGCAGAGGCTTCTTTTATTAAAAATTCCTGCAAATTATCTTTGATTTCGCCTGACATTCGCAACCATTTTTTGAATTCTTTTTCGCCTAGTCGCACAGCTTCTTTAATAAAGAGCTTTCTTGATTGAGTATGTTTTTTCGAAGGAATTAAAATCCATGCATTTAATTTATACAGCCACATATAAGGAAGAATGGCGTTGAGCAATTTTGCTACGGCTACCAACCCTTTTATTTTTGAATTAAACTGAATGATGGCACCCCCGAGAATAATTGATTCAGCACGTCCCGGAGCCAGTTTATCAATAGCGCGAATAACAATACAACCTAATGAAATTCCCACAAAATGAGCTTTTTCAATTTTTAGATGATTCATAATCTGAATTACATCTTGTCCTATTTCATCAAATTTGTATATCTCGTCTTTTGAGTATTCTTTTTTTGATTTACCATGCCCCCGCAAATCAACCAATAGCACATTGAAATATTTTTTGAAGTCGCGTAATTGTTTGAACCAAACAACATTACTTCCGCCTGCTCCATGCACAAAAACCACCCAGGTGTCGGATGTTTTGTGCCGAAATGTTTTGTGATAAATCATGTGTCAAAAATAAAATTAAATCGGATAACTGCAAATCGAATATTTTTAGATAAGAAAAGACACTTCAAAGGTTAAGAATTTTCTCTTTTATTTTATTTCAATTGATTATAAATCAGAATATTCAGTCGGGTGCATGAGTTGAACAACGGCTTTTGATACTGTGTGTTCATATTCAGGAAGTGAAGATAACCTTTTCCAGTCGGGATGATTGCGAAACGCATCCCAGTGCTCGTCATGCGATTTCATATCGGAATAAGTGGTCAGGTACATCAGGTTGGGCATGGTGCTTCCTGAAATAACTTCAGCAAAAAATACTGGTTGACTACCAACTGTGTTGAAAATAGTGATTTCTCCACCTTCGTTAAACATTTTCACTTTTTTCCGGTAATACCTTTCGGTCGGCCCTTCGTAGCTGCGTAACTCATAAATCCGATCCGATGATGGAGTACTATGATTGGGAACAGCAAATTCAGGCATCTCGGAAAAAGATTTCAGAATTATTGATTCCATTCTTTCATACGGTGGATTTTCCCACGAGGCATTTATATAGTCAGAACCGTCGGTCTGGAATTTTTTGTCATTTGAGAGCGTTGTTTCCAATTCTTCAACCTGGTTCATATTCTTCAACGGAATAAATACAATTATTTTCATCACTTCGCCGGAATCAATAGGTTTGAATACCCCAACCTGTTGTATCCCTGCTCTGTGTAACGCAGGTAAATATGCATTTTCGAGGTAACTGTCAATAACCGCTTCCTGACTTTTATCTTTAAGTTTATATACTTTTAATTGGTAATAGTCGCGTGCAGAGGTAGTTAATGTTGCTGTTATTGCAACCAGAAAGAGCACGATAAGTTTTAATAGTTTGTTTGATTTCATTTTGAGCATATCAGTTGATTTAGTTATTAGGTGCTGAAGGTATAAATTTTACATCATATTGTGGTTAATAGTGTTTAACGTAATTATCAGATTAATTAGTTGCCAGCTTAAATTCTGGAACCGATAATTCTTTGTGGGTTTCCAAAAGCAATTCTTTGAGGGGAATTTCATCCGGAACGTTTGAAAAATCTATCTTTTCAACATTCTTTTTTGAGGCTTTTACACCTGGAAACCAATGCCCTTTATTTTCAAATATTTTATACCTGTATTTGCCGTATTCTTTCATATCGTAGCATTTCCAGAGTTTACGCAAACGAAGTACCGCCGGAATATTTATGCCGGAGGGATCGTTGGGAAGATTGTATCCATCAAAGGAAGAAAAAGGATCGTCATTCAGAAAACTGTCGAGTTTAAGTTTTATCGCCTGTTCTGTTTCTCCCCATAAGTCAGATGAGGCAAAAATTCCTTTCATTTCTTCAAAATGCTTTTTTTCCGTCATTCCAAACGAAAGTGTATGAATGGCTTCGTTTCTCAGGCAAAAACGAGCGTTCCATTGAATTGGCGTCAGAGGGTTTGTTGCATTTTTTACTTTTTCGGGAGCATTAAATAATTGTCCGCCTTTATCGTTTGGCGAAATAATAAAAATACCCATATCCTGCATCTGAGCTTTTTCAACAGCTTCAAAATTATGTTGATCAAAATAGTAATAATGTAGATTGACAAATTCAAATAAACCGGTTTCAATGGCAGCAATAATTATATGAAGAGGCGCGTGTGTACTAAAACCAACATGCCGTACAACGCCTTCTTCCTTCATTTTTAGCAATTCCTCAACAGGGCCATTTGTTGCACACGATACTTTTAGTAATTCTTCATTGTTTATTCCGTGCCAACCATAAAAATCGAGGTAGTCTGTTTGAAGATCTTTGAGTTGGGTTTCAACCAATTTGCGCGTTTCATCTCCCGTTTTGGGATTGCCTTTGGTCATAAGGTTATACGAGTTTCTCGGAATATTTAACTCTTCGTTTAAAACTTTCCCGTAAATTGTTTCACTTTTCCCGTATCCCCATGCCGATTCAATATGATTGATTCCATGTTTTAATGCCAGTTGAACGACTTCGGTTGCCTGTTTTAAGGTATCAGCAGCAACTTCGTTTCTTGGGTTTTCTCCTCCGTGCAAATACCTCATCCCACCGAGAGTAATAGCACTCAGAAATTCTTCGGTTTTTCCAAAACGGCGGTATTCCATGAAAGGTTTTTTATTCCGGATTTCAATCATTTTCCTGATATTTTGAGACTGATTTGCGAATTAATAAAAACTCAACAGTAATAAATCTGAATTGTTTGGAGAATGGGTTTTCGAAATAAAAACTTAATCTACAGAAAACAAAAAAGCACCGCTAAACAGTGCTTTTCAATGTTATTCGGTTTTTAATTATTTTCCTGGATAAACCGGGCTAACCCAATCTTCTTTGGGTAAATATTTACTTCCGGATGCCCATTGGATACCACGTTTTAAAATCTCCCAAGCTTCAGGAACATCAAAATCAGCAGGGGTGTGGCCAACAGAAATATAAAAAACGCGGCCTTTCCCATACATCTTTTTCCAGGCAACAGGCATTACTGCACCTGTAATCCAGTCGCCGTGTTCGCCGGTGAAAGTAGTGGTTGCCAGTACCTTTACGTTTGGATCTACATGCATGTAGTATTGTTCCGAGTGCATCTTAAAGTCCCCCAATCCTTTCGTAACAGGGTCTTTTTTATCTGTTACCTGAACAGAATAATCGATTACTCCCCCGGGGTGAGCAACCCATTGTCCGCCAACCATAAACTGGTATTCTGTATTGTTACGGAATGAATCACCTAAACCTCCGTGTGTTCCTGCTAAACCGGTGCCATTTTTTACAGCATCGAGCAAACCTTTTTCCTGTTCACCAGTAATCTGCCCCATTGTCCACGACTGAAAAATGAGATCCATATCATCCATCAATTGTTTATTGGTATAAACTCCCAGTGAGTCAGAAACAGTGACAATGGCACCTTCTTCTTTCAAAAATGCCAATACTTTCTCTGTTAATTCTTTTGGATAATGTCCATCCCAGCCACCCCAGACCATTAGTACTTTTTTCCCTTTCAATGACGGAAGCTCATCTGCTCGCGTTTTTTTTGCGGCCATTACTATAAAAATAAACAGCACTGCTAAGGTCAACCGAGCAAATTGGGTAGATTTTATTTTTTGCATTTTTTTAGGTTTAAATTGATTTGTTATTCAACAAAATTAAAAATTGTTTCGGGAAATCAATAGGTAGAGAAGAAAGTTAAAAAATCAACTTAAAAAGTTAAATCTCCTTTTGTATTTCCTTTTCTAAGTAGCAGGTTTTTTGTTTTTCCTTTCGAAGTTACTTGTACTATGTTGCTTTGAGTATCAAATATTTCCGTCAGAATTGTGTTGGTCACTTCTATGCTATCGAGAGAATTTACATTTTTTGTTTCCAAAAAACACCAAAAAGCGTCATCTTCCTGTTCTTTTCCCAGAAATGAAAATTGTATAGGCTTTTCGTCTATGGAAATTGAAAGTTTATCCTTTAAATATGCAGAGATATATTGGTCGGTTTCTGGTTTTTCCCTATCGTCTCCCATGAAAAGATCTTCTATATTTCTATTGTTGAGAGCGGTTTGCAGATCGTCGGCAAAAATTTTAACAGAAATCTCCAGCGAATGATTTTGCTCGTTGAAATTAATTTGACAAATGCTTACATAAAACGGATGTGCATTTCCTTTTTCAATTCCGGTAAACAGGATAAACAAAATAGCTACGATAAATATTTTGATTATTTTCACGCTTTATTTTTTTGAATTGTTCGCAACAAAGGTATTAAATAATGAATTCGTTTCAGCTTTATCTTACGCTTGGTTTTCACCACATCATTAATATTAACGGCTACGATCATATTGTTTTTGTGCTAACATTATGTGCAGCATATTCATTTTCAGAAATAAAAAAGGTTTTGATTTTGGTAACTGCCTTTACAATTGGGCATTCGATAACTCTTGCTCTTTCAACACTACATTATGTATTGATTCCGGCACCCATTATCGAGTTTTTGATCCCGGTGACAATATTAATTACAGCAATTTCGAATCTATTACCGCCTAAACCCGGGCGACAAAAAGTGGTGTACATTATTGCATTATTTTTTGGATTGATTCACGGGCTTGGCTTCTCTAACTATTTAAAAGAGTTGTTGGGAACCGAGACTTCAATTGTTCAACCGCTTTTAGCTTTTAATGTTGGATTGGAAATGGGTCAGATTGTTATTTTGTCGGTTTATTTTTTGATATTAGCCATGTCGCTCAAAATCTTTCAGTTGAAACATCTTATTTGGCGCATTTTTGTTTCGGGAGCCGCCGCCGGTATTGCCTTAACTTTAATTATTCAAAATAAAATCTGGTAATCGGGAACAATGTTTTGGATTTATTATTAAAATTGTCCTTGATTTTATTAAAATTCTTACAAAAAGATTCTCATCGATGAAATATTCTACCTTTTTGAGATTACTTGCTTTTGCTTTTATATTTGCATCAGTAAACGGAACAGCACAGGAAAACACCAACAAGAACAAATTCAGACAGTTAAAACAAGAGTTTGCAACCCCAAATGTTTACCGGACAGCGTCAGGGGCTCCGGGGCACGAATACTGGCAGCAGAAAGCAGATTATGTAATGGACATAAGGCTGGATGATGAAAATCAGAGAATTTATGGTGAAGAAACAGTTACTTATCATAATCAGTCACCCGATGTATTAACATATATTTGGATGCAGCTCGATCAGAATATGCGTGCTAAAGATTCCGATTCTCCGAAAATAAGAACTTCGCAATTAGGTGAACATGTGTCGGTAATGCAATTGCAAAGACTGGAAAGTGACTTCGATGGTGGATTCAAAATAGAACAGGTAAAGGACTCAAATGGAAATTCACTTGCTCACACGATAAATAAAACAATGATGCGTATTGATTTGACAGAGCCTTTACAACCCGGGAAATCAATCGTATTTTCTGTGAAATGGTGGTATAATATTAATAATCGTTTAAAGGATGGAGGTCGTTCAGGATATGAGTATTTCAAAGACGAAGACAATTATTTATACACAATTGCCCAGTTTTATCCGAGAATGGCGGTATATAATGATGTGGAAGGCTGGCAGCATAAACAATTTTTAGGAACAGGCGAATTCACACTCCCTTTTGGAGATTTTGAAGTAAAACTGACCGTTCCGGAGGATCATATTGTTGGAGCTACAGGTGAATTACAAAATGCCGATAAAGTTTTAACAAATACACAAATTAGCCGGATTGAAAAGGCAAAAACAGCTACTGATCCCGTGCTTATTGTAACCGAAGATGAAGCTCGGAAAACAGAGAAGGATAAGTCAGGTAACGAAAAAACATGGATTTTTAAAGCAAAAAATGTACGGGATTTTGCGTTTGCCAGTTCACGTAAATTTATTTGGGATGCCATGGGCGTAAAATTTGGTGATCGCACGGTTATGGCCATGTCGTACTATCCAAAGGAAGGAAATCCATTGTGGGGGCAATATTCAACGCGTGTGGTGGCGCATACTATCAGAACATATTCAAAACATACCTTTGATTATCCTTATCCGGTGGCTATTTCTGTTCATACCGACAAGATTGGAATGGAATATCCTATGATTTGTTTTAATGGTGGCCGTCCTGAACCAGATGGAACATACAGTGAAGGTACTAAATATGGCATGATTGGAGTAATAGTGCATGAGGTTGGGCATAACTTCTTCCCAATGATTGTAAACTCCGATGAAAGGCAGTGGACATGGATGGATGAAGGATTAAATACATTTTTAGAGTTCTTAACAGAACAGGAATGGGAATACGGATTTCCTTCAA
This sequence comes from uncultured Draconibacterium sp., assembly GCA_963677235.2. Classification (GTDB taxonomy): domain Bacteria; phylum Bacteroidota; class Bacteroidia; order Bacteroidales; family Prolixibacteraceae; genus Draconibacterium. The sequence continues at coordinate 59,764 of CAXXPP010000004.1, forward strand.
GAGCCGGGCAACCATACAAAATTGTTGATTATATGAAAGGCGATAAAAAGTTTATTTCGCCAATTATGACCAATTCAGAATCTGTGTGGAGCTTGGGAAGCAACGCTTACAGTAAACCAACAACAGCATTAAACATTTTACGGGAAACAGTGATGGGCCGAGAGTTGTTTGACTTTGCTTTTAAACAATATGCGCAGCGGTGGATGTTTAAACACCCATCGCCGGAAGATTTTTTCCGTACGATGGAAGATGCTTCTTCTGTTGATTTAGACTGGTTTTGGCGTGGTTGGTTTTATACAACCGATAATTGCGATATCTCCTTGGATAAAGTAACCTGGTTGCAACCTAACACCGAAAATCCTGAAATTGAGAAACCTTTACAAAAGAAGGAGGTTGAACAACTGGAATCCATTACCGATATCAGAAATAAAGAAACGATGGATCAAACCGCAACGGCAAAAGATCCCGGGACAAAGGATTTTTATACAACTTATGATGAATATAAAGTAACGAAAAAGGATATTGATGAATATAAAAAGAAAAAGAGTGATAATTCTGATGAAGAAAATGAGATTCTTGACGGAAATTATAATTATTACCAGATTGATTTTAAAAATATCGGTGGATTGGTAATGCCAATTATTCTTGAGTTTACATTTGAGGATGGCACAAAAGAAGTACAACGAATTCCTGCCGAAATTTGGCGCCGTGATAATGAAAAGGTGTCAAAAGTATTTACATTTCAGAAAGTGGTAACTAATATTGCTCTTGATCCTTTCCTTGAAACAGCAGATGTTAATTTGGATAACAACAATTGGCCAACAAAAGTACATCCAACCCGTTTCCAGCTTTATAAGTCAGGTTTTGGAAGAGGTCGTGGCGGGTTTGAGGGGTCAAACCCAATGCGTGATGCAAAGAAATAGTAGATAATGTCCTGGAAATAGATTATGTTCAATTCCAGATTTTACTAAGTTCCCGGAAGCATTCTGCTGATTTATCAGCTCTTTCAGAATTGACAGTGGTTTTATAACTATCCATAAATCCTTTGGTTGAGCCCCAAACTGTTTGCAGCATTCCGAGGTATCTGGGTTTCATTTCTGGAGTAGCATTTTCAATAAAATTACGGGTCATTTTTTCCTGTTTAACTGCATTCTCCGGGTTTTTCCATGGGCATGTTAATACTTGCAGCCCTTTTGATGCAAATAAAAAAGCTGTGGGATCAGGGCGTTCATAATGCCAGTCGCATATAATGACATCTTTAGGAATTAAATCAATTGCCTGGTGAGTATTATTGAAGCTGGCTTCCCAAATTCCAAGCCCGGTAGTTTTGCCATCGATCAGGCGATCACCCCAAATCCAAAGTTCTTTTCCGCTTTTATTTAAATGATTCCTGATTTTGGTAACCTCTCCGGCAAAAAGTTCAGCCGGATTTTTTCCATAACAACGTGGGCACTGCTTATGTCCGATGTAGAATACTTCATCCATTCCTGCATGAAAAGCATCGGTTTCAAAAACATTTGTTATTTCATCAATAATATCAAAAACAACATTGTGAACTCCCGGATGCAGGGGACAGTAACTTTTACAATACAACCCGTCGGGATTTGGCCATTCATAGTTCTCGGGAAGTTTAATATCCGGTGTTTCGTCAAATTCAGGATAGACTTCCAATAATTTGCCTACCGTTCCGTGCCACGACTGATGTCCCAGCAGGTTTACCTGTGGAATTATTCGAATGTTGCTTTTTTTACAAACTTCTACCAGCTTTTTAACATCTTCTTTGGTGAGCGGGTTTTCGCTTCTAAGTTCAGGATGCGATTGATATTCATAATTATAGTCAATACGCAGAATTAAAACATTCACTCTGGCCGATGCAAGTTCATTATCAATAAAATCGACGAATTCGTCAACAACATCCTCCACTGGAGCAGCAATACAAAGTCCGCGAACAGAATAAGGTGACTCAGCTTTTAAAAGAGACGTCGTTACAATTAGTCCGAGAATAATAATTGTACGTTTCATAGTGTTTTTTTTCGGAATATACGATTTTTTGTTGTGCCTGTAGTGGCGACCATAAATTATATTCGTGAAGTCAAAAATATGACAACAGTGTGTGCTGTTTTAGGAGCTTCTTATGTTTTGTTTTCGTGAGAAAAGCTTTGTTACTCTTTAAGGTAACAAAGCTTGTATCTTTTTAGAAATCTGTAAAATCCCATTTTCCTCTTATTGGACGGGAAAGCATCAGGTTGGCATATGCATCGCCTTTAAATTTCTCCGCCTGTGGATCCCATAAAAGAGGGCGTTGTAATTCGTATGCAATATTGGCAAGATTACATACAGAAGCTGTTCTGTGGCCGGTTTCCACATCAGAAATAGGTTTTGTTCTGTTTCTAATTGCTTTCACCCAGTCCTGATAATGATTATCGCTATGATAAACTTTTTTGTCTGTTTCTTTGATTTCAGTTTTTGCAAGTTTCTCATTCGGATAAGTCCGTAAAAAACTCCTGCTAACTTCAATTTTTCCTTCAGTTCCAACAAATTGAACTGCATTTGTTTCTCCCCAGTCAGTGTGATTGAGAACGACATCATTTCCGTATACGATTTTTAATCCTCGTTTTGCAACTTTATCCGGAGGAATAAGGCCAACCGGGCCTGATTTATCCATGTCCAAACCCCACTGAACAATGTCAAACATATGAGCTCCCCAGTCAGTTATCATTCCACCTCCAAAATTCCGGTAGTTTCTCCAGTTTGGATAAATATCCCTTTCAATTGGCGGCGCCAGTTCAGAGGTGAACTCGCGATACAATGAAGGACCAACCCACATATCCCAATCTAAACCTTCGGGCAATTCTTCTGTCGGGAGATTACACTGCACAACCGGATCGCCAACCTGAACATTTACTTCCTTGATATCCCCGATATAACCGTTTCGAACCAGTTCCACCGCGTGTCTGAAATCTCTCCACGACCGTTGCATGTTTCCGGTTTGGAAAACACGGTTATATTTTCTAGTGGCGTCTACCATTGCCCTGCCTTCAGCAACTGTTAATGCCATTGGTTTTTCGCAATAGATGTCTTTTCCGGCTTTGGCAGCATCAACGGCAATTTGAGCATGCCAATGGTCGGGTGTTGCAATTACAACAGCATCAATTTCTTTGTTATCCAATAATTCACGGTAGTAACTGGTTGTTTTTAGTTCAACTTTGGGTGAGCTATTTTTCTTTTGCAAGTCTTTAGCATGATTGACAAATTTGTCAAGTTTTACCTTGTAAACATCACATGCGGCAACAGGAACAATTTCTTCACAATTTTCAGCAAAATAACCCAGTAAAATGCCACCCTGTTTTCCGGTACCAATAAATCCGACATTGATTTTATCGTTGGCGGCAACAAATCCGTTGCCTCCCAAAACATGTCGTGGAATTACTGTGATTGCCGCCGCTCCTGCGGTAGCTTTTCCAATAAAGTTTCTTCGATCCATAATTTTTTAATTAGGTTTAAAATTGATTTATTACTTTTCAGAATATTATGCTTAAAGCATATAAAATTGATATTTTTATTGAATTAATCAAAATGAATTAATTTCAATCTTACGTTTTCTTTCCTGAAAATAACAACAAAACAAATGCTGTTTTAAAACGTGTTTTATTTTTGATATGGGAGTGTAACTGAACCAAATAAAAATTGTATTATTGTATTTCTTACAAGAACCATAGGTGTAATAAAAGCTAAATCTGAAATAAACTCGACTAAACGAAAATTGGAATGAAATTAACGCTAATCGATCTTATTATTATCCTTGTATATCTTTTTTCAACTGTTGTTATTGGTTTGGTTTTGAAAAAAGCAGCCCAAAAAAGTAAATCTAATTATTTACTCGGTGGAAACAAATTACCCTGGTATATGCTTGGGCTTTCCAACGCATCAGGGATGTTTGATATTTCAGGAACGATGTGGCTTGTGACTTTACTTTTTGTTTACGGGTTAAAAAGTATCTGGATTCCCTGGCTTTGGCCGGTTTTTAATCAGGTTTTTCTTATGGTTTTCCTTAGTATTTGGTTGCGACGTTCGAAAGTAACAACCGGGGCAGAATGGATTACCACACGTTTTGGCCGTACTCGCGACAGTAGTCTTTCGCATGGTGTTGTTGTTGTTTTTGCCCTTATAATGTGTTTGGGATATTTGGCTTACGGATTTATTGGGCTTGGAAAATTTGTTATGATTTTTATACCGTGGGAAATAGTTCAACCGCATATCCCATTCCACGTGCCACTTGAGTATGTCCCTCATATTTATGGAATTGCCTTTACTCTTTTTGCTGTGTTTTACGCAGTTTTAGGAGGAATGTCGAGTATTGTGTGGGCTGATGTTTTACAATATATTATAATGACGATTTCTGCTATTTTAATTGGTGTTCTGGCAATGAAGGCGCTTTCGGTTGAAATGCTTTCTGTACCTGAAGCGTGGAAATCACCATTTTTTGGATGGAACCTGAATGAACTGAATTGGAAAGGAATTATCGACGAAGTAAATACCAAAATAGCCAGCGACGGATATTCTTTGTTTTCTATCTTTTTTATGATGATGGTTTTTAAAGGAGTACTAGTGTCTCTGGCCGGACCTGCTCCAACGTATGATATGCAGAAAATACTTTCTACTAAATCTCCTAAAGATGCCGCGAAAATGAGTGGTTTTGTATCTGTAGTTTTAATGCCGGTACGTTATTTTATGATTGCGGGCTTTGCAATTCTCGGGCTGGTATATTATGATCGTTTGAATTTGATGGTAGCTGGTCAAATTGATTTCGAACAGATTTTGCCTTCAGCAATTGCTGAATTTGTACCGGTTGGTTTTATGGGACTTTTGCTGGCCGGGCTACTTGCCGCTTTTAATTCAACTTTTGCGGGAACCCTGAATGCAGCACAAGCCTATATTGTAAATGATATTTACCTGCGATATTTGAAACCTGACGCTGATAATAAACAAATCCGCAACATGAACTATATAACCGGTGTGGTGGTAGTAATTATCAGCATTATATTTGGTGTTTTTGCCCAGGATGTAAATAGCATGTTACAATGGATTGTTTCGGCATTATATGGAAGTTATGTAGTATCTAATGTATTAAAATGGTATTGGTGGCGTTTCAATGGTTACGGTTATTTCTGGGGTATGGTTTTTGGCTTGATACCGGCTCTTATATTTCCATACGTGTTTTCAGAAACGCTCGATTTGTATTATTTCCCATGGTTATTGTTAATTTCAATCGCTGGAGCATTGCTAGGGACTTTTTTCACAAAACCAACGGAGGAAGAAACACTGAAAGAGTTTTACCGAACAGTAAATCCCTGGGGATTTTGGGGGCCAATCAAACAAAAGGTAATCACTGAAGACCCAGCGTTTCAGCCAAATAAGAATTTTAAAATTGACATGTTCAATGTAATTATAGGAACTATCGCGCAAACAGCGTTGGTTGCATTGCCGATATATATTATTTTAAGAGATGCACTTCCAATATGGATAACCATAATAATTACGGTAGTTTGTGCCATTATTCTGAAAAAAACCTGGTGGAATAAACTTCCTGAAAAATAAATTTCAGTATTAACTATTAACGGATTTTAAATGAGCCTTACACTGGAAATTTTCAATAAACGATTATTAAAATTAAGGAAACAGCACGAAAAATTTCTTTCAAAAAAAAATAAACCACTGACAAAGAATTATAACGGAATTTATTACCGGTATAAACGGCCGGTTTTAACAGGTGAACATGCTCCACTACATTGGAGATATGATTTTAACTACGATTCCAATCCTTTTTTTATGCAACGTTTTGGTATAAATGCAGCATTTAACAGTGGGGCAATATATATGAACGGGAGATATTTACTTGCTGTGCGGACCGAAGGATGGGACAGAAAGTCATTTTTTGCTATTGCTGAAAGTCCGAATGGAGTGGATAACTGGCGGTTTTGGGAACGGCCAATTACTTTGCCGGAAACAGATGAGCCCGATACAAATGTGTATGATATGCGCCTGACTCAACACGAAGATGGTTGGATTTACGGTGTTTTTTGTGCTGAGAGAAAAGATCCGTCGGCACCTATGGGAGATACATCTCAGGCAACTGCCAGCGGAGGAATTGCCCGTACTAAAGATTTGATTGAATGGGAACGTCTGCCCGATTTTATTTCGCATCACGGGCAGCAGCGGAACCTTGTTTTGCACCCCGAATTTGTAAACGGGAAGTATGCTTTTTATACCCGTCCACAAGACGGATTTATTGATGTTGGCGGTGGCGGTGGTATTGGCTGGGCGTTGGTTGATGACATAATAAAGGCAGAGGCACCGGAAGAAAAAATTATTGAAGAGAAAGTTTACCATACAATAAAAGAGCTAAAAAATGGTCAGGGGCCGGCTCCCTTAAAAACGGAAAAAGGATGGTTACATTTGGCGCACGGAGTACGTGGCTGTGCTGCCGGATTGCGATATGTATTGTATCTTTTTATGACTGATTTGCAAGATCCTTCAAAGGTAATAGCGCGTCCCGGAGGCTATTTTATGGCACCTGAAAACGGCGAAAGGGTAGGAGATGTTTCCAACGTTTTATTTGCTAACGGCTGGATTCGCAACGAAAAAGACGAAGTATTTATTTATTATGCATCGTCGGATACCCGGATGCACGTGGCAACATCAACAATTGATCGCCTTGTTGATTATTGTATGAATACACCCGAAGATGGATTGCGTTCTGCAAAAAGTGTGGAAATAATTAATAAAATCATCGACAGGAATCAGGGAAAATACTAAGATTTCAATAAAAAGTAGTGTATTTTTGTTTGAAATCTAAAGCAACAAAACATGAGTAAAACGTATAACTGGGCCATTTTAGGCTGTGGGAAAATAGCACGAAAATTTAGCGGCGATTTAAAATTATTACCCAATGCAAAATTGTACGCAACCGCTTCCCGGAATATGGAACGGTCGCAAGCATTTGCTGATGAGTTTGGCTTTGGAAAAGCCTATGGAAGTTATGAAGATATGTTGGCCGATCCGCTTGTTGATGCTGTTTATGTGGCAACTCCACACTCATTTCATCATGAACACACCTTACTTTGTTTAAAACATAAAAAAGCAGTTTTGTGTGAAAAAGCTTTTGCTATCAATAAAAATGAAGCAGAAGAGATGGTGGCCTGCGCAAGAGAAAATGATACCTTTTTAATGGAAGCTTTTTGGACTATGTTCCAGCCCAGTTTTGTAAAGGCAATGGAAATTATTCAATCAGGAGAATTGGGAAAATTAAAGACTGTTCGTTCTGATTTTGCTTTCAACGGAGAATATAATCCGGATAATCGGTTGTACAATATAGCCTTAGGAGGCGGTTCCTTACTTGATATTGGAATTTATCCTGTGTTTGCAGCATTAACATCGCTTGGAAAACCTGAGTTTATAAAAACGATGGTTGATTTTAGTCCAACCGGATCGGAAGAAAGTATCAGTATGATTTTTAAATACAAAGATGGCGAAATGGCAAACCTGGTTTCCAGTTTGGCATCTTTTTCGCCAACACAAACCGAATACTGGTTTGAAAACGGGTATATGATTTTAAACCCACGCTGGTACACGCCAACAAATATTACGGTTTGGAGAAAAGGCGGTGAAGAGGAGATTTTGCATTCCGGCCACGAGAAAGGTTGGGGATATCAATATGAAGCCGCTCATGTAATGGAATGTCTTGATGCAGGAAGAGTACAAAGTGACCGGATGAGCTGGCAAATGAGCCTTGATTTGATGGAAACCCTGGACAGAGTGAGAATAGATGCTGGAATATTTTTTCCGGACCATGATCAAAAACTGTTCTTTTAAAGAAACATTTCAAATTTTAAATACGAAAAGATTGAACCTGGTTGAATTGCAAAAGGAGTTTGAGGAAGAACTAGAAAACAATATTTTAAACTTCTGGCTTGATAAGGTTTATGACGCTGAACGGAAAACTTTTTTGGGGAAGATATCCAATTCCAATCAGCCTTTTCCGGAAGAACCGCTTTCGGCAGTTATGGCAACACGTATTCTTTGGGCTTTTTCATCGGCGTATCGTTTATTCTCCAAAGAAAAATACAAAATTATTGCAGACGAAGCTTTCCGGATTTTAATGGAGAATTTCTGGGATAACAAACACGGTGGAATATATTGGACTGTTTCTGCTGATGGGAAACCTTTGGATACGAAAAAGCAGTTTTATGCTCAGGCATTTTTTATTTATTCTTTGTCAGAATATTACATGGCTTTTAAAAATGAGATGGCAAAACAATTGGCTATTTCTATGTTCATGATTTTGGAACGATATGGAGCGGAGCCTGAATTTGGGGGTTATATTGAGGCGGGTACAGTTGATTGGAAGAAAATTGGGGACCAGCGTTTGAGTGTGAAGGATATGAATGTGCGAAAGTCGATGAATACACATTTGCATGTTTTAGAAGCCTATACCAACCTTTTTCGAATTTGGAAAGATGCTTCATTAAAATTAAAATTGGAGGGGTTGGTTCATCTCTTTCTTCGAAAAATTATTGATCCTGAAACCGGGCATTTTTTATTATTTTTTGATGATAACTGGACCAACCGAGGGAATGTAGATTCTTACGGACACGATATTGAAGGAAGCTGGCTTCTGCTTGAAACAGTTAGTGTTATGGGAGATGAGGAGTTGTTTGTTAAAGTAAAAAAGGTTTCGTTAAAACTGGCTGAGATAACTGCTGCAGAAGGCTACGAGAATGGTGCTGTATTTTATGAAAAGAAGGAAGGGAGATTATTGGAAGAATTTCACTGGTGGCCGCAGGCTGAGGCTGTAATTGGTTTTTTTAATGCCTGGCAAATCTCCGGAGATGAGAAATACAGAAGCCTTGCATTAAAAAGCTGGGATTTTATAAAAAATCACATTATTGATCATGAGAACGGGGAGTGGTTTTGGGGGATAGATAGAGACTTAAACTTGCTTCCTGAAGAAAAAATTAATGCATGGAAAGCACCTTATCATAACAGCAGAATGTGTCTAGAGATGATTCAACGTATTCAAAATTTAAATAAATAAAGAGAAAAGCACCAATGTTTTGTCACTGATGCTTTTCTTTTAGATTACGGATTACGCCTGTTTCACAAATTGTACATTAATAACTAATTTTACTTTGTCGGAAACAACTACATTTCCGGCTTCTGTAACTGCATTCCAGGAAAGTCCAAAATCTTTACGATTTATTTCTCCTGTAATTTCAAAACCTGCTTTGGTTTGTCCGTATGGATCAACTACAATACCGTTAAATTCGGCATCTAAACTAATTTCTTTAGTAACGTCTCTTACTGTAAGCGCTCCAACAAGTTTTTCGCCATCAAACGATTTTGATGTAAATGTTATCAACGGGTATTTTTCTGAATTAAAAAAATCATCGCTTTTTAAATGGTTATCGCGATCTGTATTTTTTGTTTTTATCGAATCAACTTCTACATCAACCTTGGCACTGGCTGTTGCAAAATCTTCACCATCAGTTTCAACTGTGGCATCGAATTTTTCAAATTCACCGCTCACAGTTGAAATCATCATGTGTTTAATTTTAAATATAAATTCCGAATGTGTCGGGTCAACTTTCCAAATTGTTTTTTTATTTTCCATAATTGTAAATTTTTTTATTTGTATTCAGATTTAATTCATTGGTACTTCCATTAACAAAATCCTGCTCCTTGTGGTTGATTTTATCTCTATTTGATTTACCTCCCAGATTCCAAAACCATCACGTTTCGCGAGTTTTTGTCCTTCAATTTCAACTTCTCCTTCCAGTATAAAAGCATAAATTCCATTATTGGAATCTTTTAATTGATAAGTTTCTGTTTTTGCAACTTCAAATTTTCCCAAATAAAACCAGGCATTCTGATGAATCCAAACTCCCTGATCATCTTCACTTGGAGAGAGAATCTGGTAAAAAGAATTTTCTTTCTCTACGTCCCGAATGGAAATTTGATCGTATCTGGGCGGCAGATTCTTTGCATTTGGAAAAATCCAGATTTGCAGGAACTTCACTTCTCTGTCGGCATTTTTGTTGTATTCACTGTGAAATACACCGGTGCCGGCACTCATTACCTGAATATCGCCTTCTTTGATTATGGTTTTATTTCCCATGTTATCTTTGTGTTCCAAATCTCCTTCCAGCGGGATAGAAATAATTTCCATATTGTCATGTGGATGCATGCCAAAGCCCTTTCCGGGAGCAACACGGTCGTCATTTAAAACCCGGAGAACACCGAAGTGCATTCTTTCAGGGTCGTAGTAATTTGCAAAACTAAATGTGTGGTGCGAATCGAGCCAGCCATGATTAGCATGACCTCTTGTTTCAGCTTTGTGCAAAATTGTTTTCATTTTGTTCTCCTTTCTGTTTTTGCTTCTAATACAAAGGTCAGAAGAATTAGGATGGAGATAAATATAAGAATACGGGAAAAGATTATGAAAAAACGATATTAAAGTCTTTTATTGAATTGAGAAGGTGGAAGCCCGGTATTTTTTTTAAAAAAAGCACTAAAATTGGCCGGCTCGGAAAATCCCAGCTGATATCCAATCTCTTTGCTGTTCAGTTCTGAAAAAGCGATGAGTCTTTTGGCTTCAGTAATGATTCTCGCTTGTATAAATTCTTTAGCCGTTTTTCCTGTTAATGATTTTACAACCCGGTTCAGGTAATCGGGGGTTACATTCAGTTTGTTCGCATAATCAGCGGTTTGATGCCATTTATGATATTGTCCGTTTACGAGCGTTTTGAAGTTTTTTAATATGGAATTGATAGCTTCCTGGTTTTGAGGATGATTACTTTTTAGTGTACAAACATTGTTTGCATGAATAAGAAAAAGTTTGATATAAGAACTGATGGCAAGTTCTTTATATTTTAAATCAGATTGCTGAATTTTCAACATTTCTTCGCAAAAGCCGGTAAGCAAAGCAAGTTCGTCATTATTTACAGGCAGCGGTGGCGATTGCCCATGGTCATTGAAAAGACTTAAATCATCAATAAAATAACATGGGATATTGTTATTTCCCAGGAATTCTGAAGAAAAGAGAATGACATAGCCTTTTGATTCTTTTTCTTCGACTACCTGGTGGATCTGTCCCGGGCTAACAAAGAAAACCTGATTGGTTGCAAGCGGGTATTCATTAAAATCAATAACGTGTTTTCCCGAAGCTTCTTTAATTAGTAACGCGGTGTAATAGTCATGACGATGAGGGGAATCAGCCTCGCCATTCCGTTCCAAAAAAATGTCTTCCATTTTTTGAATCCGGAAATTGAGAGTATTATCTCTATTTACTTCTTTATATGTTTTTACATTTTGTTCCATTGAAAAAATCAGTCGGAAGTAAAGTTATTCATTAAACCTGGAACGTTCAAATATGTTTATGCCTAAAATTTCCTGAATTTATTTGACTCCTTCATGTAATTTAAATGTTAGAGTGTTTAGAGAATTTACCCGGGAGCAATTCTTTACCTGGAATTGAAATGTATTCAGCATGACGTTTCAACATAAATCATTTGATAAAATACTTGTGTCGAGTCTATTTTGAAATTTCGGGAATGGTATTAGGTCTGTTTCGACTACGCTCAATATGACCCGGGTAGTCGGAGCCTTAACGTATCTCTCGCATGACATTGACACTAGTTACAGTAGCGTTTTATAATATTGTAAGCTCCAATTAATCCTAATTCCCCGGCGCGGCTTAAATCCAGCGCTCCGCCTTCCACATCATCAAGATAGATTTTGGTAAGCCCGCGGTTAAAATATGCTTCGGCAAATTCAGGCTCCAGTTCGATAGCACGATTTAAATCTTCAATCGCGCTTTTATATTCTTTGAGCCGCAACTTTATATAAGCCCGGTTGTAATACCCGAAAAAGAATTTTGGGTTCAGAAAAAGTGTAATTTCATAATCATCCATTATTTGCTGATAGTCAACATTTGCCTGTGGTTTTTTCTCATTGTCTTCTGAAAATCGCTGTGTTATGGGAATGCTGAACTCATTTTCACTTCCGGGGTTTGATTCAATTTCCTGCAACATTTTAAAACGACAGTTTGCCCGCGTAAAGAAAGCAATCCCATTTTTATCATCAATTTTAATGGATTTATTTAAATCAGCAAGTGCATCGTTGTAGTTCCCCGTCAGACTGTTAAAAATTCCGCGGTTTAAGTAATTGTGGCTGTTTTCCTGAATTCCAAGACGGGCATTGAAATAGAGGATGAAATTTTCAAAAACATCGATATATTGAGCCACTGGTTTGTTTGAGATTGTTAGTAACGGATTATAATTATTTTTTTCATTTAAATCCTCAATCGCCATATTATAATACTGAAAACGATCGTAGTCAACGTCGTTTTTATCAAATGCTGATATAATAAAAATAGGCTGCAAATCAATCACTATATTTTTGTTTTGAATTCTGCCATCATCAATTTCTTCCTCTTCATCTTCTTTGGGTAGATCACGGGAATCCTCTATAATTAAATTCATTTTTCTACGATGATCTTTTTTGTTTTCTTCTTTGTCATCGTCTTGTTTCTGATTGTTCTGGGCTGTAGTGTTCGATGTATTATTTTGTTGTTGCGATGTATTGTTTTGTGATGAATTGTTTGATGTATTGTTTTGTTGCGAATTAGCTTGCGAATTTCCTGATTGCTGCGATTGCTTATTCGCCGGACTTTGCGCTTGGTTTTGGTTTTGCTGATTCTGTGCCAATTGTTCGGCATCCAGCCTACGACGATTCAAATCAAACCTGGGATCGAGTTGAGCGGCTATAGCATAATCACTGTCGTATCCTGGTCTGCCCAAAATTTCGCGGGCCATTGCCCGGTTAAAATAAGCGCTCGCCATTTCCTGATTAAGTTGAATAGCCATGTTATAGTCCATGATAGCGCCGGCATAGTCTTCCAATTTGTGTTTTACAATTCCACGGTTGTTAAAGGCCAGAGCATTTGTAGGATCTAAACTAATACACTGATCATAATCGCGCAAAGCTGAAGCAAAATCGTCTTGTTCAAAACGTGCCAGTCCTCGGTTTAAATAGGCCGCAGCATAATGTGGGCGTATAATAATTACCTGGTTTAAATCGCGAATTGCTCCGTTAATGTCTCCCTGCACAATTTTTGCATTACTGCGGTTCATTAATGCATATGTCGATTTTGAGTTTATTTCCAGAGCTTTATTGTAATCTTCAACAGCTCCTTCAATATTTTTCTGTGCGAGTTTTGCAATCCCTCGGTTGTTGTAAATCGATTCATTGTCCGGGTCAAATTCCAGAGCTTTATTATAATCCTTTATGGCTTCGTCGTATTCTTTCAGATTGTGATATGCCATTCCGCGATTGGTGTATGCCTGCGGGTAAAAAGGTTTTATCTCCAGAGCCTTATTGTAATCCTGTATTGCTCCACGGTAATCTTCGAGTTGGTGTTTTGCAACGCCCCGGTAAAAATATGCTTCAGGGAGATAGGGCTTGAACTTTATGACAATATTAAAGTATTCAATGGCTCCGGTGTAATTACCTATCTGAATTCGGGTTTGACCAACTGTCATGTAGTGGTTCAGGTTAACCTGCGCCTGCGATTGTGAAATCAGGAGTACCAGAGATAGTATCGTTAGTAATCGTTTCATCCTTTTAGTGTAAGAAAACAAAAATAATATTTTAGAAACAGAGGGAATGAATTGATTAATTTTATTTAACTTTTTCCGCAAAACTTGATAAAATGTGTGAAAGATGTAATTGGGGAACGAAAAATGAATTGATGATAAAGTACCACGATACCGAGTGGGGAGTTCCTCTCCACGACGATAAAAAGTTATTTGAATTTTTTGTTCTGGAAGGTTTTCAGGCCGGTCTGAGTTGGCAGATTGTATTAAACAAACGCGAAGCTTTTCGAAAAGCCTTCGACTTTTTTGATCCGGAAATTGTTGCGAATTACGATGAGAAGAGAATTGAGAAGTTGGTTCAGGATGCATCAATTATTCGGAACAGGATGAAAATAAACGGCTGTGTAAACAACGCCCGTCGTTACCTGGAAATTCAACAGGAATTTGGCAGTTTTGATAAATATATCTGGCAGTTTGTTGATTACAGGCCCATTGTCAATTCTTTTTCTGAGAATCATGAAATTCCTGCAAAAACACCGCTTTCAGATGCTATTTCTGTTGATCTAAAAAAACGGGGTTTTAAATTTGTTGGCTCAACTGTAATTTATGCACATATGCAAGCCACAGGAATGGTAAACGATCATTTAACCTATTGTTTTCGGTATGATGAGATTAATTCTATGAGAAAATAAATTTCTTTAGCTTAGAAATTGGTAAATGACGATTTTAACTGTTAATAAAATAAATAGTGGGTGAATTAAGCGCAAATTTGAAATCTACGGTAATTCTTTTCCATAATAAAAAATTTCAGTTGTGTTTTTGCTTACTCACCCCATACAACTTCTGCTTCAGAATAGGAATCACACTCAATATTATACACCCAGGTATTTTGGGAAGCATTCCCATCAAAAGCATATGCATGTAATTGTAACGTAAAAACGTCGCCTTTGAAAGGAGTGTTGGTCCAGCCTGCGTTGTTCAATTCTATTTTGAATGCATTGGATTCTGCGGTCAGTTCAATACCATTAAAAACGATTCTCCCTGTCTGGTCCACCAGTTTAACTTTATATAAATCGGCACCGGCAACCAACTCCCACGAAACATAAATAGAAAAATCCGTTTCGTCGTAAGCCAACGAATCAATTTGAGGAAGCCCAACAACTCTGCCGTCAAATATGTCGGTAATATCAAATGTTTCGTTGTCGCCGTAAGTGCCTGTGAAATGGTATAAACCAGTCGGCATCATTGAAGTGGTAAATTCATCGTCATTTGGCTCTTCAATATATGTATTCAGGTATTCGAATGGTTTAAGTTCAACAGTTGCTCCGTCTGGTGTTTCAACATCGACAGAATTCATCGAGACATTAGAATGTATATAATAATAAGGAGCGTATAAAATCTGATCGTTTACTTTTTTTTGCTGAATGAACATATCTCCATAACCCTCAAAAGTTATATCTCTTTTGGTTTCATCTTCGCACGAATTAAAAATGGTTCCAATTGATAAAAGTAAAGCTCCCATAAACAGAGTATTCCAATTGCGCATACCAAGAAATTTATTTGTCATGATTTTTCAAGATTATATTTATTGCAAATATGTGAATGTTATGAAAAATTTACTAGCCTTCTTCTGAATATTATATAAACAGGAACGCTGATTTCACAGAAATATTGACGGGATTGGAATATATATTGCCCGTTTCTTTCTGATTTTTATTCAAGATATATAAAGAGTTTCATGTATTTATTTGCCGAATAATTTCAAATTGTCCTGCAGATGTTTTGAATATGTTTCAATGATAAATATATAAGTATGTAACTTTTTTCATTTGTTTGGTAAACATTGAGCTAAAATCCACGTTTTAAAATTCAGAATGTTTCTAAAAAGTAAAGTTTTTGTTAAGAAATTTTATTTATTAATTTTGACAGCTATTCAAATTAAGGCATAAAATAGTTTAGTAGATAACATGAAGTTGAAATTACTTGGCGCTGTAGTATTGACAGCTTTTGTGGCAAACGTTCTGTTTGCAGGAAATGAAATTAAAAAAGGCAAAAAAGAGAATGGATATGAGTTTAAAGACGAAATTTCTTTGCCCGTAACAACGGTGAAAGATCAATATCGTTCAGGAACTTGCTGGTCGTTTTCCGCACTTTCGTTTTTAGAATCGGAAATGTTACGCAAGGGAAAACCTGATGTAGATCTTTCCGAAATGTTTATTGTTTGGCACACCTACTCTGATAAAGCTAAAAAAGACGTTCGTCTTCATGGCAGTTTAAATTTTTCAGCAGGTGGTGCTTTTCACGATGTTACCAATATGATTCGTAAATATGGAATTGTCCCTGAATCGGTTTACAATGGGTTAAAATACGGTGAAGAAAAACATGTTCATGGAGAAATGGATCAGGTTTTACGTGAAAATGTAGATGCCGTAATTGAAAACAAAAATAGAAAGCTGAGTACTGTATGGCACGATGCAATCGACGCTACATTGGATTCTTATCTTGGTGAACTTCCGGAAACATTTGAATATGAGGGGGAAACATATACTCCACAGAGCTTTGCCTCTGATTATGTTGGATTAAATATGGACGATTACGTTGAGATAACCTCATATACACATCATCCGTTTTATTCGAAATTTATCCTGGAAGTTCCCGATAACTGGTCATGGGATGAGGTATACAATGTTCCTTTGAATGAGTTGGATGAGATAATTGATAACTCGCTGGGAAAAGGATATACAGTAGCCTGGGCTGCTGATGTAAGCGAAAAAGGATTTGCAACCAGTAATAAAGGGGTAGCAGTTCTACCGTTAGCACCAGCCGAAGACATGTCTGATGCTGAAATTGCAAGATGGGAAGCACTTCCTGAAAGAGATAAAGAAAAAGAATTGTACGAATTAAATAATCCTGTTCCTGAGTTGGTGGTTACGCAGGAAATGCGTCAGAAAGCGTTTGATAATTATCAAACTACCGATGACCACGGAATGCATATTGTTGGAACAGCAAAAGATCAGGAAGGGAAAACATTTTATAAAGTGAAAAATTCGTGGGGAGATTACAATAAATACAAAGGGTATTTTTATGTGTCAAAACCTTACGTTGAGTATAAAACCATGTGTATCATGGTTCATAAAGACGCCATTCCAAAAAGAATAAAAGAAAAATTGGAGCTTTAATATATTAGCCCTTCAGATTTGTCTGAAGGGTTTTTTTATCTTTGAAAGTCCAAATTATAGAACATGAAGTTCCGCTTGTTTTTTTGCTTGTTTTTATTTTCCTGTTTCTTTTCAACTGCTCAGGATGACTGGGGCTGGTGGAACGAATTGCACGGATGGAAGCCCGGCGACCCGGGATGGCGAAACTGGATGAAAATTACACCCGGCTACATGGGGCCAAATGCACTACCGGTACCTGAGGTTAAAAAAGGTTTTATTCCCCTAAAATCAGAGTTTGAAATAACTGCATCGAATCATTTTCACACGGGGGATCCTACACAAGATATTTCAGCAAGACTTTTGCTGCCATTTGCGAAAAGTAAAATTGCTTTTGAAATGTGGGGAGTTCTTTTTGAGCATTTTGCTTTTTCCGAAGAAATAAGAAATGAACGTATCGCCCGGAACAAAGATGGCAAGGGGCAGGCAATTGGCGACTTCTATTTTAGCACACTTATCCAGATTTCTAAAAACAGAAAGTTTCCGAATACAATGCTTCGGTTAGCTACAAAAACAGCTTCGGGAAATCAGTTGGAATCGGCCCGTTATACTGATAGCCCGGGATATTTTTTTGATTTGAGTTTTTCCAAAGATTTGGGAAAGAAAGAAGCTGCCTTATTCCGTCCTTTTGGAATGATCGGTTTTTTTTCCTGGCAAACCAACGATGAGTTGAATCTTCAGAACGACGCATTTTTATATGCTTTGGGTTCTGAATTGGTAAAGAATAGCTGGTTGTTTTCCGGCTCTGTTTCCGGGTATTCCGGGTACAAAAACAGACGCGATCGTCCTGTACAACTAAATTTTGAAGTCAGAAAAGATTTTGAAAATAAAGCCATTAGGGTGCAGTATTTATATGGGTTGCGAGACTGGGAATATCAAACAGTCCGTATCGCGTTTATCTGGAAATTTAAAGGCATAAAATAAATCATATAAAAATCAATTTTGAATGCTAATTTTGCAAATGGGTTATTAACCTTATTTCTTAGCTGAAAATGAGTTACTATTTTGTTGCGAGTATAAAAATAAATGATACAACAGAGTATCAGAAATATCTGGATAAGGCGGGAGAAATATTCAGGAAATTTAAAGGAGAGTATTTGTCGGTAGATGATGAGCCGCTCTTACTGGAAGGTGAATGGGATTACTCTCGTCTGGTGCTCATCCGTTTTGATACAAAAGCCGACTTCGACAAATGGTATAATTCGGCGGATTATCAGGAAATTTTGAAATACCGGTTGCATGCAGCAGAATGCAATACTTTGCTCGTAAAAGGAATAAGTAGCTAGTACAGGATTTTTTATTATTAACAGAAACAGAATACAGAAAATTAAAAGTAAAAAGCATGAAGAAACTTTCGTTGGTTATTTGTGTATATAACGAAGAACCAAGTATTCAACCCCTTTCGGAACAGATAAAAGCAGCCCTTGGCGGAATTGATTTTGAGGCCATTTTTGTGGATGATGGTTCAACAGACAACACAATAGATGAAATAAAAAAAATAAATGATGAACGGTTTATTTTGGTTGAACTAAAAAAGAATTACGGGCAAAGTTCAGCGCTACAGGCCGGAATTGATCAGGCGGAAGGTGAATATATTGCTTTAATTGATGGCGATTTGCAAAACGATCCTGCCGATATCCCGATGATGTTGAAAAAGATAGTGGACGAAGGATGGGATATGGTGGCTGGTGTTAGGGCCAACCGGAAAGATGGGATGTTTCTTCGGAAAGTTCCATCAAAGATTGCTAATTATATGATTCGCAGATCTACCGGAATCCATATGAAAGATTTGGGATGTACACTTAAGATTTTTACAAAAGAAACGATAAAAAGTATCCATATTTATGGTGAACTGCACCGTTACATTCCTGCATTAATCGCTCTTGAAGGAGCGACACATCTTACACAGGTGGATGTGAACCACAGGCCACGGGAGTTTGGCAGTTCAAAATATAATCTGAGCCGCACTACGCGTGTAATGAGTGACTTAATTTTGATGGTATTTTTTAAAAAATATCTTCAGCGCCCCATGCATTTCTTTGGAGCAATTGGTATCGTTACATTTGGAATTGGTGTTTTAATCAATATATATATGCTGATTCTAAAAATTCTAGGTAATGATATTTGGGGAAAACCACTTTTACTTTTGGGAATTTTGCTTGTAATGGGAGGAATTCAGTTTATTACTATTGGAATAATCGCTGAGCTCCAAATGCGAACCTATTTTGAATCGCAACAAAAGAAACCTTATCGGGTGAAAAAAGTAGGACCTGCTAAAGTCTGAAGAGATGCTTTGGCAGGACTGATTTCTATCTATATTCTGGGCTATAGAACGTTGTTTTGTTTTGGAACCTTAATTTAGGTTGAACAACATATTTTTTTATCTGAAATAGATTGATATTTAAACCATTGAATGTAATATTAGTCTAATTTTGTATTAATGTTCACCTAAATAATTAAGCCATGAAAATCATTCGCTATTTAACCATTAACTTAATCATCGTTTTTTCTACAGTTTTAAACTTATCTGCCCAGGATAAAATGCTGCATGGAATAGTGACCACTTTTGATAGTATTAGAGTGACGAATGTAGAAATAAAAGTAAAAAGTTCGGGTCAAAAGGTTCTGACAGACGATCAGGGAAATTTTACTGTACAGTGTGAAAATGAAGATGTTCTGGTCGTGAGTGCAAATGGTTTTTATACCCGAAGAGTTAAGTTAGAACCTAAAATTAAGTTAGCGGCAATAAATATTGATTTAAAACCCGGAGCTAAAAGTAAGGAACACGCTATTGGATATGGGCATATAAAAGATGTAGATAAACTGAATGCATTATCTAATTTGAGTGACGATGATCTGGATTTCTCAAAATATGCTGATATTTATGACTTAATAAGGGGGAGGTTTTCCGGCGTTCGTATTGTAGATGGGGAAGTTATTGTTAGAGGTAAAAATACTTTTGACACTAGTACTAATGCAGCCCTTATTGTTGTTGACGGAATTCCGAGAGATGAAAGGGCCTTGAGCAATATTCCCACCGACCAGGTAAAGAGCATAGATATAATTAAGGACGGAAGTTCTGCTATATATGGTGTAAACGGGGCAAATGGTGTTGTTGTTATTGAAACAAAGCGGGGGAGTGAAGAACATAGATAATAATCTCTGAAAAAAAAATGTATCGAGTTACCAATAAGTAACTGATAAAACTTAAAATAAGAGTCATGACTATAAAATTTTTTTATCCTTTAATATTTATTCTTTTGTTATCAGTAAACCTACGTGCCCAGGATAGAGTAGTGCATGGAGTCGTAACCACATTTGATAGTATATTTGTGAATGGAGCGGATGTAAAAGTAAAAAGTACTAAACAAGAAGTGGCTACTGACAGTCTTGGAAATTTTTCGGTTGGTGTAGCCAACGAGGATGTCATTATTGTCAGCGCTAAAGGCTTTTATAATCAAAAAGTAAAATTGAATGAAAATACAAAGTTCGCTGCAGTTAATTTAAAGCTTAAACCTGGGTCTAAAGCCAAAGAGTATGCAATTGGTTATGGTTATGTAAAAGATGGAGAAAAATTGAATGCTTTATCTTCAATTAACCGGAATGATATGGACTTCTCTCAGTATCGCACAGTATTTGACATAATTCGAGGTCGTTTTAGTGGTGTTCAGGTAGTTGGTAATGAGATTCAAATAAGAGGTGTGAATTCAATAAATTTAAGTTCCGCCGCATTAATTGTACTTGATGGAGTTACAGTAGATGCCACCGCTTTAAATTCAATACCAACCACACAAGTGAAAAGTATAAACATTATTAAAGACGGAAGTGCTGCTATTTATGGTTCACGTGGGGCAAATGGAGTAGTAATTGTTGAAACAAGAAGAGGGGACGATTAAAACATATTTTATTTTCTATTTTTTTAATGAATAAAGGGTTATGAGAAAAAACACTATCCCTTTTGTTTTTGTATTTACAAATTGAGAATTTAAATTCTTATCTTCAGGCCATCAACAAAAACCTAATTTAATGCAAAAAATTTCTATCCTGTTTGTGGTGGCTGTGCTTTTTTTATACTCCTGCCAAACAATTCAAAAAGAAGAGAAACGAGATTTAAAACTTTGGTACAATAAACCTGCAGGCGAATGGACAGAGGCTCTTCCTGTTGGAAACGGACGACTGGGAGCTATGGTTTTTGGCTCAACAGTTACGGAACATATACAGTTAAATGAAGAATCTTTATGGACAGGGGGGCCTATTGAAAGAGCAAATCCGGAAGCATTAAAATATTTAAATAAAGTAAGACAATTGCTTTTTGAAGGGGAATATGCTGAAGGAGATCGTTTGGCGCAGGAAAAAATAATGGGCTACCGTCAAGAGGCAGGCTTACATACTTATCAGACATTGGGAGATCTTTTTCTGGAGTTTGAAGGATTAGAAAACATAACCAACTATCATCGAGAACTCGATTTACGAAATGCCATTGCATCAACTACATTTGAATCAAATGGTATAAGATTTAAACGGGAGGTCTTTTCTTCGCGTCCCGATGAGGTTATTATTATAAAACTTTCATCTTCAAAAAAAGGAAGCCTCAATTTTAAAATGTGGATGGAAAGACCTGGAGATGCGGAATCTGTTTCAACAGGAGAGAATCAGTTACTAATGACGGGGTTTGCCCAATATGAGGGAAAGGGAACACATTTTGCTTCTATCGCTAACATAAAAAACAGTGGTGGAAAAGTTATTTCAGAAGGTGAAAAACTGGTGGTGAAAGATGCGGACGAAGTTGAAATTTTCGTAGCAGGAAGAACCAATTTCTGGGGTAATGATGCGGTTGAGAGCGCTTCCGCAGACATCAAAAATGCTCAGAATATCAGTTTTGAAGATTCAAAATCCAAACATATTAGTGCCTTTCAGGAACAATTCAATCGGGTTGATTTTAAGTTGAATTCACCCGATACGCTCAATATCCCGACTGACGAAAGATTACAAAGGATAAAAGAGGGAGCCATTGATTCTCATTTTATTGAATTATATTTTCAATATGGGAGATATCTTTTAATTAGCTCGTCTCAGCCCGGCGGTCTTCCTGCAAATTTACAGGGAATATGGGATCCAACTTTGGCACCTCCATGGAATGCCGATTATCATATCAATATCAACATTCAAATGAATTACTGGCCTTCACTTGTTACGAATTTGGCTGAGTGTCAGCAGCCATTTTTTAAGTTTATTGATGAGCTCCGCGAGCGCGGTTCAAAAACAGCAAGAGAAGTTTATGGTTGCCGTGGTTTTGTTGCTCATCATACTACCGACGTGTGGAAATTTACCGACCCGATTGGGCAGACTGGCTATGGTATGTGGCCCATGGGAGCAGCATGGTGTTCTGACCATTTCTGGGAATATTATGATTATACCGGGGATACACAATTTTTAAAGGAAAAAGCTTATCCGGTTTTAAAAGATGCCGCTTTGTTTTTTGTTGATTTTTTAGTTGAGAACCCAAAAACGGGATTACTTGTTTCAGGGCCAAGTATGTCACCCGAAAATAAGTTTTTGACTAAAAATGGCGAAGCTGCAGCGGTTTGTATGGGGCCAGCCATGGATCATGAAATTATAAGAGAGTTATTTAATAATTGTATAAAAGCTTCTGAAATATTGGGAATTGATGCTGGATTTGCGGATACTCTGAAAATGAAACTGGCTCAACTCACTCCTTCTCAAATTGGTTCCGATGGTCGTGTCCTGGAGTGGTCAGAAGAGTTACCTGAAGAAAATCCCGGTCACCGTCATATTTCGCATTTGTATGCACTTTATCCGGGTGACGAATTTACAAATCCTGCTGATCCCAGGTGGCTTGAAGCATCGAGAAAAACTATTGAAACACGTTTGGCAAACGGTGGTGGACATACTGGCTGGAGTCGGGCATGGATTATTAACTTTTATGCCCGTTTAAAGGATGGGAAAAAAGCAGAGGAAAATATTCAGGCACTTTTTACTAAATCAACACACCTTAATTTATTTGATAACCATCCTCCTTTCCAGATTGATGGAAATTTTGGCGCTACAGCCGGAATTGCAGAAATGCTGATGCAAAGTCATAATGGAATACTTCAGATTTTACCTTCACTTCCACCTTCCTGGAAAAGTGGAGAAATAACCGGACTTCGTGCCCGGGGCGGTTTCGAAGTGGATTTAAAATGGGACGACGGGATTCTGAGCGAAACAAAAATAAGGTCGTTGCTTGGTAATCCTTTAAAAATAATGTACAATAAAACGATAAAACAGTTTGATACTGAAAAGGGAAAAGAAATAATTCTTGATAAGCAACTTGCAGAAAAGGTCTGACAAAAAATAATAGGGATGCATTCAATTACATCCCTATTATTTTTAATCTCTCAGTTGACTCTCAATTTCTTCATCAATAATTACTGAATTTGAAGGCGAAATATTGTGGGCAGTAAAAAGCCCTAAAACAATGCTGCCGTCACTCGCCTTAAAATTACTTTTTATATTGGCTGGCGGAACACTAAACATGCCACCTGATTGACTCTGATTGAGCATTTGGTAGTAATAGTTATAAGCAAATTCAGAAATTGAAGTTTGTTTTACTTCTATAGTATCACCGAAGTTGAGCAGTCTGTCCGACGGTTCATTCGGATCATGAAAATCAGTGAAAATCTCAAAGCCATTAATATAATTTCCATCCACCAATTCGTCGCTTGCCACAACCAGGTATTCAGCCTCGTTTAATAATTCATTATTGATATAAATATCCCACTTGTAATAATTACCTTCTCCTGTCGTTTCATTTCCGTAAGTATAAATACCCAAAAAACGATGATCGCCACGCAGAGAGGAGTGCACCTGTATCGAATCGATTGGCTCAACTTTTGACAGAAAATCGCTTGCCGTTAAAATTGTACTACCAACTGAAATAGTAACAGTATATTCTTTCCCTGTTTCACCAAAATAATTCTCATTCTCAGCCGGAATATAAAACCCGGATATTTCAGAACTCTCAACCAGTTGAATGGTTTTAGGAGGTTCGGAATTATCTGAAAGGGTAACGACGGCACCACTAATGCCCATGTAAGGACTGTCTGAACTCACGATTTGCGTTTTGTATACATAAACATATGGATTGTTTTCTGTAGTGATTTTGGCCTCAACCGCGTATAAATTTACATCTTCATCGCTCAATTTTACATCCACAATATCTTCACATGCACTGAGAATAAATGCTATGAAAGCCAGGATAATATATATATTGTTTTTCATGATTCTGAATTTTAAAAAGTGATGTTATAAGTTACCGATGGAATAACTGTGCCTATAATAGACAACCGGACGGCCTCTGTTATATTTGGGTTATCTTCATTTTGCCGAAAATAAATGGAATAAGCATTTCTCCGCGCATAAATGTTGTAAAATGACACATTAAGCGAACGTTTTACTTTTCTTTGTTCATTCTTTTTTGATTCGTAGGCAAAAGAAAGATCCATCCGGTGATAATCAGGAATCCGGTTGCCATTTCTTTTGGAATAATAAAACATGGTGTTTCCCTGTACATCGTATTTTGCTACCGGGTAAGTTACCGGGGTTCCTGTTGAAAATACCCAGTTGGCAGCCACTGAAAGTTGCTTGCTGAGTTCGTAATTCAGCACCAGCGAAATATCGTGGGTCCGATCGTAAGTTGATGGATATTCCTCTCCGTTATTAATTCCCGGGATTTTTCGCATGGCTTTTGCCAGTGTGTAACTGGCCCAGCCTGTAAGCCGCCCTTCCTGTTTTTTTACCAACATTTCCAGTCCGTAAGCGTATCCGGTTCCGGTTAAAAGCTCTGTTTCCAGATCTTCATTTAAAAAGAGTTCTGCACCGTCTTTATAATCGAGTACATTTTTCATGTCTTTATAATATATCTCTACCGACGTTTCAAAAGCATTATTTCCAAAATTTCTAAAATAACCAGCAGCAACCTGGTCGGCAACCAGAGGTTTAATGTATTTGCTGGTAGGTAACCAAATGTCCAAAGGAGTGGGAGAGGTGGTATTTGAAATTAAATGAAGATTCTGAACCATGCGGTTGTATGATGCTTTTACTGAGCTGGTTTCTCCGGTAGTCAGTTTAAACGATACACGAGGCTCCAGATGTACATATGGCGAGCCGATTAATTCACCTGCCTTGTAATTTTTCTCATTGATAATTTCATCCGAATCCGGGGTGTCAGGATGCTGATATTCCCGGACTTTACCTACACCAATTTGTTGAAAAACCGACACCCTGAATCCGTATTTCACTGTAAGCAGCCGCCCAAATTTTTGCTCGTTTGAAGCATAAAATGCACCATCAATAGCATTGTAATTGGTAAGTTTTAGCGATTCAAAAAATGAGTTTTCGTTCGCATCAATATTTCCGGGTTCAAAACGATGTTTTATGATATTGATCCCAAAATTAATTTGGTTATTAGCGTTTCGAAACCAGGAAAAGTCTTCTTTAAAATTGAAATCTTCTATTTGTGAATTCCAGTCAAACTGATCGGCTGAATTTCCGGGAACTCCCAGATTATAACCGTAGTTTGAATAAATAAATGAAGTATTGGAAAAAAGTTTACTTCCAAAGATGTGATTCCATCGGGCAGTTCCGGTGAGGTTTCCCCAGCGCATGTATATAGATTCGCCGAGTTTAAAATAGTCATCGCCGGAATAAGCAGAAATATAAAGCCTGTCTTTGTGAGAAAACTGAATATTGGTTTTCAGATTTAAATCGTAGAAATACAGCTTGTTTTCTTTTAGCTCGTCAATGCCAATCATTCTGCCTACAACATCGGCGTATGTTCTTCTGCCGGAAACAATAAAGCTCCATTTGTCTTTTATTACAGGCCCTTCCAGGGTCAGTCTGCTTGAAATATTTCCGATACCCGCCTGCCCGTGGAATTCGTTAATATTCCCATCTTTCATTCGGATATCAATTACGGAAGAGGCTTTTCCTCCATACTGCGACGGGATTCCACCTTTGTATACTTCGATGTCTTTTATCGCATCGGAATTGAATACAGAAAAGAAACCCATTAAATGCGATGCATTGTAAACCGGCGCTTCATCCAGTATCATCAGATTCTCGTCTGGGCCGCCACCCCTGACATATAAACCAGAACTTCCTTCTCCACCGTTTTGAATACCAGGTAAAAGAGTTATTGTTTTCAGTACATCTACTTCACCCATGAAAGAAGGGAGCTTTTTTACCAGCTTAACCGAAATTTTTTCCATACTCATATCCGTGCTTTCCACATTTTTATCCTTACGTGTTGCGGTGACCACAATATCATCAAGTTGCCGGCGGTCTTCCTGCATAGATATGTTTAGAATTTTGTTGTTTGTTAAATCTAAACGAATTGTCTGAGTTTCATAGCCAATAAAAGAAAAGTTGATTTTGTGATTTCCGTTTGGCAGGGTGAGGGAATAAAATCCATACTGGTTTGTGGTAACACCGGTTTGTAATTCAGGGATGTAACAGGTTGCTCCTATTAACGCTTCTCCACTGCCGGCATCTTTAATATAGCCGCTTACAGTGGAGTTTTGCGAATATGTCTTTAGAAACAGACATAAAAAGGGCAGAATGAATAATACGTGTTTCATTGCGAAATTGTTTAATTGTTTTCATAGCTTTTCCTGTCTAGTGACAGTAGAATTGATCGAAGGTTGCAATTTGTTTTCTGTTTTCGCTGCAAATTTGCGGAATGATAAACAGAATAGAAAGCCCAAAAATAACGAGCGGTCAGATTTTGTCGGTTAATGAGCTTTTTTTAGGGTAGAAGTTCATTTTTGCAGAACAATAAAAAATTCCATCAATTTTTACGCTGGTGGAATTTTTTTTAAGAAAATGCTTTTAATTGTAATATTTTAGATTTTTATTCTTCCCAATCATCTGTTCTGAATGAAGATGCAGGAAGACCTTCTGTGTTGTATAGCTCTCCAACTACGAAATCTTTAAAGCCGTAACGAACTGCAACAGGTTTATCCAATCTAGTTGAGTAAACAGTAATTCCCTGGTTGGTAATAAAAGCTTCCGCCTTAAAAAAACGCTTGTTTTCCCCTGCAATTTCAAAATTCTCCAGTTTTCTGCCAAATGTAGTAAGTCCGTTTTTTGCATGGTCGAAGGTAAGTTTTGCAAATTGTCCGTCAATAGTCATTTCTTTAAAAACAGGCCCTGAATATTCAAACCCCTTTTTTCCATAGGTTTTTGCCAGCGCGAGATAGGCCAGTCGTTCCCCTGCTACTTTTTTATTTGCCGGGTGAATACAATCTCTTTCGCCTGCATCCATTAGACATGCCATTCCAATATTGGAAACATCATCTTGTGCATTTAACATTGCTTCGCGAATATAGACAGAGCTCAATCCAATATTTCCATAATAATAGGGTGCAATTTGTACATAATAAAACGGAAAATCGCCGATTCCCCATTTTGCCCGCCAGTCTTCTACTAAACCTGGCAGTAGTTTCTCGTATTCTTTAGGTTCATTCCGGTTAGCCTCTCCCTGATACCATAACCCTCCTGCAATGGAATAGCCTACCATCGGGGCAATCATTGCGTTGTACAAAACCGTTGGAGTTTGCGTTGAAAAATCTCCGGTGATATTTTTGTCAGGAAGATTTACAAAATCAAAATTATTAACCCCGCTTTCACTCATCCAGGGCTCAATACGCGTTCCTCCCCAACTTGTACAAATAAGTCCAACCGGAACATCGAGTGCCTGTTGTATCATTCTTCCAAAATAATAAGCAGCAGCGCTGAAATCGGCCACATTTTCAGGAATACATTCAAGCCATGAACCGGTAAAATCGTCTTTTACTTCAATGCTTTTTTCCCGGGTAACCGTAAATAAATGTATCGACTCGTTTCGCGAAGATGCAATGTCTTCGTTAGCATTTAATACCGGCTGATTAAAGTATCCGGACATCGTCATTTGCATGTTTGATTGGCCTGAACAGACCCAGACTTCTCCAATTAAAACATTGTTTAGTTTTACCGTTTCTCCATCAGAAATTGTTATTGAAAACGGTCCTCCCGCAGCAGGAGTCGAAACTTTTGTTTTCCAGTTTCCTTCATTGTCTGCTTTGACTGAATAGTTTTTATTGTTCCACGAAGTGGTAATTTTCACTGTTTTATTGGCTGACGCAGTTCCCCAAATGACTGCGTCGGTTTTTTGCTGCAAAACCATATTGTCGCAAAAAATGGATGGCAACTTTATTTCAGCTTTTGTTGTGTATGTTACGATTGAGAAAAGAACAACAAAAAGAAAATAATGAACCTTGAATTTTTTCATGATTTTAGTCGATTTAGATAATATGCTTACTTCAGTTATTATTCCCAAATATACCAAATCAAAATCCGAATAGATTGTTTCTTGAAAAGAATACATAATTTTATCAAACAATAAAAATTAAAATGAAAAGACGAAGTATCTTCTTCCTTGTGGTTGTATCATTTTACGGGGTAGCGTTCGGACAAAATAAAAATATAATTGCAAAGGGTGCGCATGTTGAAAAGGCTGGTGTGGATTTTTCTTTTACTGAAGGCCCGGCTGTAGCTCCTGATGGCCGTGTGTTTTTTACCGATCAGCCCAACGACAGAATTTATGTGTGGGACGAGAAAAAGGGAATTTCTCTGTGGCTCGAAGGTACAAACCGTTCAAACGGATTGTATTTCAATAGAAAAGGACAGTTGGTTACTTGCGCCGATTTATATAACCAACTGGCTTATTTCGACAACGATAAAAAACTGCATGTTATTTATGAAAAGTACGACGGAAAGTTGTTAAATGCACCAAACGATTTATGGATAGCCCCGGAAGGAGGGATTTATTTTTCTGATCCTTATTATCCTCGTACCTGGTGGGAAGAAGGCCGTGGAGAGGAACAAAATGTTCGCGGAGTTTATTATCTCAGTCCTGAGGGAGAGATTACACGTGTTATCGATGATTTTAAGCAACCTAACGGGTTGATTGGAACACCTGATGGAAAAATATTGTATGTTTCTGATATTAACGATGGCAAAATATGGAAATATGATATTCTGTCAGACAGTAGTTTGATAAACAAGACCTTATTTGCGCCTAAAGGCTCGGATGGAATGACCATCGACAATAAAGGAAATGTTTATCTTACTTCAGGAAGGGTTTGGGTGTATTCTCCTGCAGGAGAATTGGTGCAGGAAATTGAGGTTCCTGAAAACCCTGCTAATGTATGCTTTGGTGGTAAAAAACGGAATGTTTTATTTATTACAGCGCGGACTTCAGTTTACACTATAAAAATGAATGTAAAAGGAGTCGATTAAAAACTTACTCTCACAATATCGCCATAAACCCGTAATTTTGGGTGATCTATAAATGCCCTGACCTGATATTCTTTCCCTGATTTTCTGATGGTGGGTTTTATACTAAATTCTCCGGAATGAGAGACTTGAATCGTTGGTGTCTCTTTCCATTCATCGGAATACAATTCTTCAACAAAACCTGCATATTCCCGGTATTGAAAGCCAACTTTCAGTTTTTCTTCATCCCCCATTTTTGTCACCTCTCCATTGAAAATCATGTTTTCAATGCTTCCTGTTGTTATTGTTTCTGTATTTCTAGTAACCACTCCGGGTGGCTCAAGCGCTGGTTTAACATTGGTCAGTTTTAAAACAACTGGGTTGCCCCATTTACTGTTGTTGTATATCCGTTGCGCCCTTACACAGGAAATATGAAGCCCGTCATCTTTTTGTTCAAAATAGGTTTTTGCATCAGTTTCCGGCTGATATTCCACCAGTTCACCTGATTGCCCCAGTATATTTACATCCGTGTTATCTGTTACATTTACTGATTTCAGAGTAAATTCCCGGCGTGCTCCTTTTTCCCAATCAGGAATTTTGGTTAGAAAGGCATACAATGTTTTTTCCTTTGGTTTCCATGTGTACCAAATGTTACCCTCAGCCGGAAGAATCCATGGGCTTACTTTTTCTACTGATTCTTTATTTATGAAATTCCAGGCAGCCATTTCCCGTAAATTTTCTTCTTGTTTTTCAGGAAGTTTTCCATTGGGTTTTGGCCCCACATTGAGAAGTAAATTTCCACCTTTTGCGCGTGTTTCAATCAGCAGTTCAATTAAACGGGCACCGGTTTTATACTCTTCGTTAGTTGGTTTATATGCCCATTGGGTCCCCATTGTTATACACGATTCCCATGGCTCATCAGAAGCAATTCCCAAAAGTGTCTGTTCCGGCGTTTTTATTGCTCCGCGGGTAACTACAATATTGGGCTGAAGTTCCCAAACTACTTGTTTACATTTTTCCTGTAACGGCCCCTCTCCTCCGTCAAAAAAGATAACGTCAATTTCTCCGTATTGTGCCATCAGTTCCATACACTGGAGCTCAACCAGCTCCAAATATTTCGACATAATATTTTCCGGAATCGGGTCCTGAAATTTTCGCCTTACTTGGAATCCGTTTTCATACAAAAAATTGAAATCTTCAGGAGAATAGTAAAAACCAACAGCTAGTCCGGCATTCCTTGTAGCTTCAACATATTGCTTAATCAAATCTTTTTCATACGGTGTGTTAGTAATATTGAAATTCGTAGTTTTTGTATCCCACATACAAAATCCTGAGTGATGTTTTGTTGTAAAAACAATGTACTTCATTCCCGCCAGTTTTGCCAGGTTGGCAATTTCAACCGGATCATAATCCTTTGGATTGAATGTTTTTGGAAGTTCGTTTATAAAACGGTTCAGATAATCATCGGAAGCGCCGGCCATCGAATGACTGATTACAATCCCCAGTTGACTATCGAAACTAAAATGAATAAACATTCCGAAGCCAAGTTCTTTAAACCATTCCAGCTGCTCCGGTTTATTCATGTTTAGGTAATTGCTGTTGCTTTCCTGTTGTTGTGCATGGATGTAATTTAAAAAGAAAACAAAAGCCAGGAGTAATAGAATCTTTTTCATATCGGTAGATGGTTTTACGGTTTGAAAATGATTTTAGTGTGTTTAAAAGTAACCAAATGTTTTGGATTTTGGTTTTCCCCGGCACACATCTTTAAAAATTTTGGGTTTTGTCTGTTTTCCTGGAGTGAGTAATTAAGAGTAAATATAACATCTCCATTAAAAGCATATAAGTTAATTGTGTTTTGTTAAATGGCTGAATATTTAAAAGTTGTACGAAGAAATTGAATCTGTTTAAAAAAACATCTATTAACATTAAACAAAATTCTGTATATCCTGTTTTTACATAAGATTTTTAATTTTGTTATTTGAACAGGGAGCAATGAAAGAGGAAATAATATTTAAAAAGATAAACGGACAAAATAAAATAAACGGAAACGGACATTCAAAAGAAGAGTTGAAAGGTTACAAAGTTTTAGGTGATAATCATATAGCAACATCAGTAGATACACCGCTTCGTAAAGATGCTTTTGTTCTATCGGATGATGAAAAAATGGAGGTTATTGAGGATAAGTTTCGGGATATTATGAATACACTCGGGCTTGACCTGACTGATGATAGTTTACAGGGAACGCCGCACCGGGTTGCTAAAATGTTTGTGAATGAGATTTTTTACGGACTGAACCCTGCGAATAAACCCAAAATTTCAGTTTTTGAAAATAAGTTTAAATACGGAGAAATGTTGGTGGAACGAAATATCAATATGAATTCGTTTTGTGAACACCATTTTTTGCCCATTGTAGGAAAAGCTCATGTAGCTTATTTCTCCAGCGGCCAGGTTATCGGGCTTTCAAAAATGAACCGGATCGTTGATTATTTTGCCCGTCGTCCACAGGTGCAGGAAAGGCTGACTGTACAAATTGCTGCCGAACTTAAGAAAATACTAAAAACAGAAGATGTGGCTGTGGTTATTGATGCCAAGCATATGTGTGTATCCTGTCGTGGTATTCAGGATGAAAGCAGTACAACTGTTACAGCTGAATATTCAGGAAAGTTTAAGGACAAATCCGTTCGCGAAGAATTTCTAAAGTATTTAGAACTGTAATCGATAATTACATTTTTCCCTTCCGGATATCGAACGCCATGAGTGTATCGCCATGGCGTTGGTATAGAATTCCATTTTTTATTACGGGGTGCGAGAAATGTTCTCTTGTCCCACGCACAATTTTAAAGATACTTTCCTGTTTCATTTTTCCCTGTTCGTAACTTACCAAAGATAGTTGCCCTCGCTGGTTATAGTAGTAAAGCATATTATCGGCGGCAATTAAAGCGCCACTGCCAATGGCAAGTGTATCGGTATTTTCTCCCGTTGTTGCATTTATGCTTAAAAGCTCCCGTTTTGACGATCTTCCGCCATAAATAAAGTCACCAACTTTAATGATACCTCCCATAAAACCATCAAAATCCGGGTTGCGCCAGATTTCTGTAATGGAACTTCCATCTTCAGACAACTGAAGTTTTACCCCGCAATTTCCATCGCCGGCAGCATAATAAATATACCCGTCTTCATAAATAATTCCGTTACTGTGCGTGTCCCCAACTCCTAATTCCCTTTTTTCTTCCGGGGTATTATCCTGCAAATGAGTCCAAAGTAATTGGCCTGTTTGGGCGTCAATTCCCATTAAATGGTAAGCAGAGAAAGTGACAAAAATCTTCCGATTGGAAAGTTCTATCAGGTTGCCGGGATTATAACCGGAGCGTTCACTTACTCCTTTACACGACCAGATTGTTTCTCCGGTGAAGCGGTTGAGAGCAAGTACATTTGTTTCTTTTCCTCCGGTAGTCCAGAAAATTTTGTCTGTGTCAATAACCGGAGCTTCAGAAAATCCGTGCATTGGATAAATGCCTTGCCCATCTGTTTTAAAATCTTTGCTCCAGACAATTTCGCCATCGTTACTTTTTAAACAAAACAGGTTACCCATTCCGGTAACAACATATACAAGGTCTCCTGCAATGGTTGGGGCAGAACGCGAGCCCGGGAACCCGGTTGTCCATTCTTTTCCCAGGTTTTGTTTCCAGCGTATTTTCCCTGTAAGATCAAAACAAAACAGCCAGGCAGTGCTGTCAATTTCGCCGGTTATAAAAATTGCATCCTCAGTAATGGTTGGAGATCCATAACCGTTTCCAATATTTTCTGCATACCAAATTTCCTTTGGTCCGTTTTCCGGCCATTTTTTCATCAGGTTATGTTCCTGAAAAATACCTTTTCTGTCTTCGCCACGCCACTGGTATGTTTTTGTTTCTTGGGATGCACACGAAAGAAGAAGGGAACAAATGAACAGAATAGTCAGGCGCTTCATACGTTGATTTTTGTTTCCCTTAAAAGTAGGAAGTTTCCGGCTTTTATTACACCTGAACTAAAAATTTTGTTTAGCTGAAGTAAGAATATACTTCTTCGTAGTTTTTTACATTCATTAAATCGGCGCGCATTTTAGCCGCACCTTCAAAACTGTTGAGGTAAATTTTGTAGAAACGTTTTAGAATGTTAAAGTTTTTATCCGGGCTCCAGGTTTTTTCAAAAAGCCGGGTATGTTCTATTAATTTCTGAATGCGCTCTTCTTTTGTTATTTCTGTTTTTTCTGGCGAAAAGAACCATGGATTCTGAAAAATTCCGCGGCCAACCATCACCCCGTTTACACCCGTTTCTGAAATACGCTCCATTCCTTGTTGGTATGAAAAAACATCACCATTCCCATGCACGGGTATTTCCGGTTTTTGGAGATTTTTAACCTCCACTGCTTTTTTTATTTCATCCCAGCTTGCTTCACCTTCCGATTGTTGTCTCTGTGTGCGTCCGTGCAAAATAATAGCTGCCGGGTCAACATCCAACAAGTTGGAAATCCATTCTTCTGTTTGGTGGGTTTTTATTCCGGTGCGGGTTTTTACACTAACGGGCAGGTGGGTTCCTTCCTTGGTTGCCAGAACAATTTCTTTTGCCAGTTCCGGTTCGCCAATTAGCGCACTGCAAGCGCCAATTTTAAATACTTTTTTTACCGGGCAGCCCATGTTTATATCAATGCCGTCAAACTGATAATTTTCAGTAATATATTTTGCAATGGTATTATACACCTCCGGGTTACGTCCCCAGATTTGCGCTACCAGTTTTATGTTTAGTTTTTGCAACAGTTCCCGTTCAGAGTTGTTTACAATCAGGCGTTCCGAAACACGTTCTCTGCCTACCGGGTGGTTCATGCCTTCCACAGAAGTAAATTCCGTAAAAACAATATTAAGTTTCCCCGGTATTGTCATTCCCATTACAATCTCGCGAAAAACGGTATCGGTAACGTCTTCCATTGGGGCAAGTGAAAAAACGGGGCCATTAAATTCTTTCCAGAAATCAGGCATTTACATTTAAATTGTTTTGTTCTGTTTTTACCAGGGCCAGACTTTTTCTGTATTTCCGGCCGTTGCCAAAAATATAACGATTTTCTTTTTCGCCAATCAGGTTTCCTGCTTTTTCTGCTGCGCATTCCGGAGTACAACAACCATCGTATTTTTCGCGGCATTCATCGCATTGTATAAAAAGAATGTGGCATCCGTTGTTGGCGCAGTTGGTGTGTGTATCACATGGTTTTCCGCACTGGTGGCAATGTGAAATAATTTGTCCGTTTACACTTTCACCCATTCGTTCATCAAAAACAAAATTTTTCCCAATGAATTTTGGTTCGAGATTGGCCGCTTTTATCTGACGGGCATATTCCAAAACACCACCATGTAATTGGTTCACATCTTCAAAACCATGGTGCTTGAGGTAGGCGCTGGCTTTTTCACAACGAATTCCTCCGGTGCAATACAACAGAATTTTCTTGTCTTTTTGTTCTTCCAGTAAATCGGTAACTATTTCCAGTTCTTCCCTGAATGTATCGGCTTCAGGGCAAATAGCTCCTTCAAAATGGCCAATCTCGCTTTCATAGAAATTTCGCATGTCTACAACCACGGTATTTTCCTGGCCTATGTAATTGTGGAATTCCACTCCCGATAAATGTTTCCCCACATTGGTTACATCATAAGTTCCATCGTCCAAACCATCAGCAACCAGTTTTTGCCTTACTTTTATGGTGAGTTTGTAGAACGATTTACCATCGTCTTCAATGGCATATTTTATAGGAATATTATTCAGAATTTCATACTTTTTGAGTGTTTCTGTAAAAGCTTCCCAGTTGTGTTCCGGAACGCTCATTTGCGCATTAATTCCTTCGCGGGCAACATAAATTCTTCCAAAACAATCTAACGGAAACCAATCGCGAAAAATATTGTCTCTGAATTCCTGTGGGTTATCCAGATAATGATACTTATAAAACGAGACAGTTTTTCTATTAAAGGTTTCCTCCTGCAGTTTTTTCTTTAATTCTTCTCTGTTGATTCTGTTGTATAAATGCATGTCAAAAACATTCAAAAATTGTGGCGCAAAAATAATTATTTAAAACAGAAAGAGCAAAAAAGAGGTTTTATTCTGAAATATTTTATTGTGTTGAAAATTGGAGCCTGTTTTCAACTTATGTAAATTTATCGCTGCTTATTTATGTTTTTAACCGATAATTAGTAGCAGTCAATTTTATGAGCTTAAATTATATTCATTGGAATCCTGATCCCGAGATTGTAAATGTATTTGGTATTTCAATTCGTTACTATGGTTTGCTGTTTGTAAGCGGCTTGATTTTGTGCGTGTATATTTTGGGATGGATTTTTAAGAAGGAGAATATTCCTGTTTCCAATCTGGAAAAGCTTTCGGTATATGGGATGATTGGAATTTTGGCAGGTGCTCGTTTGGGGCACTGCCTGTTTTATGAACCTTCTTATTTTCTGGCTCATCCGCTGGAAATGATTTTGCCTGTAAAATTTCAGGAAGGCGGAGGCATAAAATTTACCGGTTATCAGGGGTTGGCAAGTCATGGTGGCGCTTTGGGGCTGATAATTGCCCTTGTTTTTTATTCACGAAAAACCAAACATCGCATATTGGATATCATCGATTTAATTGCCGTGGTAGCTGCCCTTGGCGGTGCTTTTATCCGGTTGGCAAACCTCATGAATTCTGAAATTATAGGAATGCCTTCGCACGTTTCGTGGGCATTTATTTTTGAGCGTGTAGACAATGTTCCGCGGCACCCTGCTCAGCTTTATGAAGCTCTTGCTTATTTTCTGATTTTTGGTGTTACCTTTTTCCTGTATAAAACAAAACGGAAGTATTTAAAAAATGGAGCTTTCTTTGGGATCACACTGGTTTTGATTTTTACGGCCCGTTTTTTTATTGAATTTGTAAAGGAACGGCAAGTAGCATTTGAGGAAGGTATGAAACTGGATATGGGACAGCTGCTAAGTGTTCCTTATATTTTGGTGGGGATAGGTTTTATAATTTATGGGATACAAAAAACTCAAAAGTCAATGGCGGCAAAGCTTGCAGATATCTAAGAATGTATTTTGTGTTTAACGGAAATAGATAATTATTTTCTTCCCGGTCTATTCTATTTTTGAAAGTTAGCTGCCATAAAATTGCAGATACTTTTCCATATTGGATCTTATATATTCCATGTTATGATGCCCTGGAAATACATGGTTTTGAGAATCGATACCTTTCTTTATTAAAGCTTTGTGCAGAATTGAACAACCTTCATAAAACTTCCCTTCGTCTTTGTTTCCTGCATCTAAATAAACTTTCATGTTAAAAAAGGATGTGTCATTTTTTATAATACTCACCGGATCATATTTTGTCCAGGCATGTATATCTTCATAATATGCTTTGTCTTCTTCTTCGAGTTTTAATTCTACAGCGGGCATGTGTCCACCCGCTTTTGAAAACATTTCCTGGTGGCGAAAAGCATTGTGAAGGGCAGCATGACCGCCGGCAGATGCTCCTCCAATAAATCTTCCTTCCCGGCTTTTTATGGTATTAAATGTCTTGTCAGTTAAAGGGATAACTTCTTTGATGA
The DNA here is from genome assembly GCA_963677235.2 of uncultured Draconibacterium sp. Taxonomy (GTDB): domain Bacteria; phylum Bacteroidota; class Bacteroidia; order Bacteroidales; family Prolixibacteraceae; genus Draconibacterium. The sequence continues at coordinate 96,543 of CAXXPP010000004.1, forward strand.
GGTAATCTTCATACATCCCAAGGTTTATAATTCTGTTATTCGGATCATAAACCTCTTTGCAGGAAGTTGAAGAATTTAAACCACGGCTATTTTCAATTCGTGGACAAACAATTAACAGTGGTGTGATTTTTTTTGCTTTTATCATTTTGTCTGCAGTGATATTAATTTCAGCTTCAACCATTATCTGCTCATCTCCACTTCTTCCATGCAAAAAATATACTACAGGCAATGGTGCAGGGTTATTGTAGTTTTCAGGTAAATAAACAAGCATCGACATTGCTTTTCCCAGAATAGTGCTATGAAAATTAAGCTTCTCGACTTTTGACTGATTCATTGTTTTTGTGGTTGCCTATATCAGGTTGTTTTCAATCAAATCCCAAACTGTATAATTTTTATTTTCGAGGTTGTATTTTAGAATCGCTTCAATTATTTTGCTTACGCCACTTGCATACGATTTATGCCCCAAAACTTTTGTTTCAATGGTTATTTCATCTTCTCCGTCTTTTATTACAATTCTATGAAAAGCATGTTTGTCTAAATATTCAGCAGATATATTTAATTTATTTTGCTGAATTTCCGGATTGCGGACTGAAACGATTTTTCCGGTAGGAAAATTCAAAGCTTGAGCAAAAGTAAATGCGGTTCCCGGTTCTGTTTTTTTTGTTGATTGGTGCGATTCAGTAATGGAAATGTCGTAGTTTTTAAAATGCCCGCCGTTTGTTCTTAAAATATGCATTGTTTTAAGTACCAGGATAGAAGTATTCGGACAAATAATAAATGGAAAATCATGTGCCGTTTTTTCGGTTTGCAATCCGGTAGAAAGTTCAATAAATACCGATTTTGTTTTAGAGCAAAAATCAAGGCATTCCTGTAATTGCCTCCCTGAACCGGCATGGATTACAATTGCTTTCTCTTTTAATTTGTTATTTTTTGTATCCCACTTTTCAACTTCGCACGAGGGAAATGTTAAATGGGCATTTAATAATGCATTGGCTAATTTTCCGGAACCAACAATATAAATCTTCATTTGTAATTGAATAAATAATGGGATTATTGCAAGAGTTGGGCAACCTTTGCTTTTATTTCTTCAAATTCTTTTTCGGTAAAACCTGTTGAAGAAACAACTACATTTCCCTCTTTATCTATAATAAAATTCCTTGGAATATTTTGGCTGGCATATTTTGAAAATACCTTCCGTTCCGGATCCGGGTAAAAAGGCATGGTAAAGTTCTGTTCGGTTTTGAATTTGTTTACCTCGTCCCATTTATGTTCGCGGCCTAAAATAATTAGCACAAAGTCATTATTGTTTTTGTATTTATCGTATACTTCTTTCTGAAGATGAGGCAGTTCTTTTCTGCACGGAGGGCACCACGTGGCGAAAAAGTTTATCCAAACAACCTTTCCTTTAAAATCAGAAAGTTTTTTGGTTTTTCCCGGTGCAATTTCAAATGTAAAATCGGGGGCTTTCTGGCCTTGTTTTACAAGAGTTGCTTCGTCTTGTGCAAACAAGCTAACGGAAAGTAGAAGAAAAATAGTTATGAAAATAAATTGTTTCATCTTGGTTGTTTTAACTGTTATTTCGAACGATTTTCAGAAAAAGGCTTTTCATTGTATTAAAGGGATTTTTCATCGTTTCGTTCAAAATAACGAATAAAAATGATACCCGTTGGCGGAATTATTTCAGATTTCGACTACGCTCTGTCTGACAGTAACGTTAAGCGGAGTTGAACTCTCATTCAGTATATTATAACATAATTCCATCAACGGGTTAATTGATTTAAACTTGTTTGTTCAAGAATTCAGTGACAGCAGACTCAATCCTTGAATTAATTTTTTCTGTATCCGACTTTTGAAATTTGTCGCCGGTAATATTTTCAAAAAGTTCAATGTAGCGTTCCGAAACCGAGTTTACAAATTCCTCTGACATCTCAGGAATGCTTTGTCCTTCTTTTCCCTGGAATCCATTTTCAATAAGCCATTGACGTACAAATTCTTTTGAAAGTTGTTTTTGTTTTTCGCCTTTGGCAAGTCTTTCTTCGTAACCTTCGGCGTAAAAATAGCGGGAAGAATCGGGTGTGTGAATTTCGTCGATGAGGTAAATTTTACCGTCTTTTTTTCCGAATTCATATTTGGTATCTACCAGTATTAATCCTTTTTCAGCCGCGATTTCTGTTCCGCGCAGGAAAAGTTTCATAGTATAATCTTCCAGCATTTCATATTCCGCTTTGTCAACCAGTCCTTGCGCAATGATTTCGTCGCGTGAAATATCTTCATCATGCCCTTCATCTGCTTTGGTGGTAGGCGTAATAATTGGAGCTTCGAATTTTTGGTTTTCTACCATGCCTTCCGGAAGTGGCATTCCGCAAAGCGAGCGTTTCCCATCGCGGTACTCACGCCATGCATGGCCTGTTAAGTAACCCCGAATAACCATTTCTACTTTGTATGGTTCGCACATGTGCCCAACGGTTACATTCGGATCGGGCGTTGCAATTTTCCAGTTGGGAACAATGTCGGCAGTTGCATCGAGGAATTTTTCTGCAATCTGGTTAAGTACTTGTCCTTTGTAAGGAATTCCTTCGGGAAGTACTACATCAAATGCAGAAATTCGGTCGGAAACAACCATTGCCAGGAAATCGTCATTAATGTTATATACATCGCGTACTTTTCCGTGGTATACACTTTTCTGTCCCGGAAAATTAAAGTCTGTTTTTGTCAATGCGTTACTCATGATGTTATTTTTTATTAATGCTATTACTAAATGTTGTATTAATTGTTCTTCTCTGTTTTCTCTTTTTCATGTGCCACTTTCTCGGCGTGTTTATCGTATGCTTCCACAATGTCGCGAACCAGTTTGTGACGAACAATGTCTTTCTGGTTAAACTCGATAATTGAAATCGATGGTATTTTTCTTAGTATTTTTAATGCATGTAACAATCCGGAATGACTTTTTCTTGGAAGGTCAATTTGGGTTACGTCGCCGGTAATGATGAATTTGGCGTTTAATCCCATCCTGGTAAGGAACATTTTTAACTGATTAACAGTGGTATTTTGCGCTTCATCCAGAATAACATAAGCATTGCTTAATGTTCTTCCACGCATAAAAGCCAACGGCGCAATTTGTATGGTGCCGTCTTTCATGTATTCCTCCAGCTTTCGCGGCGGAATCATATCCTGTAATGCATCGTAGAGCGGTTGCAAATACGGATCTATTTTATCTTTTAAATCGCCGGGAAGAAACCCCAGGTTTTCTCCTGCTTCCACCGCCGGTCTGCTCAGAATTATCTTTTTTATTTCTTTGTTTTTTAGCGCTTTTACTGCAAGTCCGATAGCCGTGTAGGTTTTTCCGGTTCCTGCCGGGCCAATGGCAAAAAGCAGATCGTTTTCTTCGTTCTCTTCTACCAGCCTTCTTTGGTTGGGTGTTCTTGCCCTGATGGGTTTTCCCGAATTTCCAAAAACGATAATATCTTTTTCTGAAGTCCCGTTTTCTTCGAAAGTAGAAATCCCCGAAGCCAGAATTTCAAGAATAATTTCTTCGGTTAAAATGTTGTATTGGAAAAAATGGTCGAGCAGAAGTGCGAATTTCTTTTCAAAAAGATTTATCTCTTTTTCTTCTCCCTGGATAAAGAGTGAATTGCCACGAGCTGCGATGTTTATCTTCGGAAATAATTTTTTTATCAGGTTTATTTTTACATTGTTGACCCCGTAAAATTCCAGTGGGTCAATGCCATCTAAATATATTTGTTTCTCCAAGTGTTTATTTTAAATTTTTAAGCTGTTCAAAATTACAAAAATAATCCTATCTCTTTTGAACCTTTTCCCTTCTGCGTGTACTTCTATCAAAAAAATATGCTGAAAAAGATTCGCCCGAGAAATGTCGGATTTATTGTTTTTATCCTTTCATTTATAACCTATATTATAACATTAGAGCCCACTACAAGTTTTTGGGATTGCAGTGAATTTATACTTTCGGCCACAAAACTCGAAGTAAACCATCCGTCGGGAGCTCCGCTTTTTGTGCTACTGGGACGGGTTTTTTCGTTTTTGTCAATGGGAGATAAAACCCAAATAGCCTGGTCGATAAATCTGATGTCGGGACTGTTTAGTGCGCTTACTGTTTTCTTTTTATTTCATATCATGGTGTTTTTAGTTCGAAAGATAAGTCGCAATCATTTTTTTATCATTGGTAGCGCAGTTATTGGCTCGCTTACTTTTGCTTTTACCGATTCGTTTTGGTTCTCGGCAGTAGAAGGTGAAGTTTACGCTTTGTCAATGTTTTTTCTTACCATTTGCTACTGGGCTATTTTAAAATGGGAAGCCCATTTTGGTGAAGCGGATAATAACCGCTGGATTTTATTGATTGCTATTTTAACAGGGCTTGGGCTTGGTGTTCACTTAATGAACCTTTTGATAATTCCTTCAGCAACAATGATTGTTTTTTTGAAAACACGTAAAGTTTCTGTTAAAAATATATTGCTTTCATTTTTACTGGGAAGTGGTTTGTTGCTGGTTGTTTTATATGTTTTGATTCCCGGAACCATGTGGTTTTTTTCTGTTTCAGAAACTTTGTTTATTAATGGTTTGAACCTTCCATTAAATTCGGGATTAGTCTTTGGCGTTGTTTTTCTGGGAGTTTTGTTTGCTTTTGGTGTTCATTATTTCCAAAAACGAGGAAAAATACAAACTTCACTTGCTGTTTTTTCAGCAGCGCTTATTTTAGCAGGATTCTCGGTTTATGCAGTAAATATCATTCGTTCACAGGCCGGTCCGCCGGTTAATTTTGGTGAACCCGATAATGTTTATTCCCTGATTGATTACCTGAACCGCGAGCAATATCCTAAAAGGCCGCTTTTATATGGGCAGAATTACAATTCACCGGTAACGGGTGTTACTGAACGGGTGACGAAAGACTTTGACGGAACTCGTTATGTGGAGCGCGATTTGCCATCAACTTACACATTTGCTCCGGAAACATGCACCGTTTTTCCACGAATGTACAGTAACGATCCAGGACATATAGCAGCCTATAAAGATTGGGTAAATATTTCCGGCAGGAAAGTTCGTGCAACAATAAATTCGGGAAAAGCCGAGATGATAACAATGCCAACGCTGGGAGAGAATATCGCTTTTTTTCTTCGATTTCAGTCGGGGTATATGTTCTGGCGATATTTTATGTGGAATTTTGCAGGGCGCCAAAACGATATTCAGGGCAGGGGAGAGCTTACAAAAGGAAACTGGATTTCAGGAATAAAACCTCTGGATGAATTGCGCCTGGGGCCGCAGGTTAACCTGCCCGATTGGATGAAAAATAACCGCGCCCGGAATACTTACTTTTTTTTCCCTTTTTTACTCGGGATTTTGGGAGCTGTTTTTCATTATAAAAAAGATAAAGTTTCCTTTTTTAGTGTACTGTCGTTGTTTTTTCTGGCGGGGCTTGGCCTGGTTATTTATATAAACGAAATTCCGTTGGTTCCCCGCGAGCGTGACTATGTGTATGTGGGCGCTTTTATGGCTTTTAGTATTTGGGTTGGTTTTGGATTTATCGGGATAGCAGATTTTCTTTCCCGGAAGGTTCCGGCGAAGTCAATTCCGGTGTTGTTGTTTGTCGTACTTCTCCTGGGAAGCCCGGTTTTGTTACTGGCTCAGAATTTTAATGATCACAATCGTTCCAATCGTTATGTGGCGCGCGATTTTGGTGCTGACATATTGAATTCATGCCCGCCTAATGCTATTTTGTTTACCAGCGGAGATAATGATACTTACCCGGTTTTATATTGCCAGGAGGTGGAAGAAATCCGCCCCGATGTGCGCGTGGTGGTTATGCCTTTTATAAGCGCCAATTGGTTTGTAAAGCAGCTTAAAATGCCGAAGAATAAAAGCAATGGATTACAAATGGAGCTTCCGCAAAAAGAAATTGATGAAGGGAAGTTGGATTATGTTGCTGTTCTTGATAAAATTGAGAGGAAAGTAGATTTTTCGGATGTGTTGAAGTTTATTGCCAGCGGAGAGCCGGGAACGACATTAAAAACACAGGGTGACGATTCGTTACGTTTTATTCCGGCCAAGGAATTATTTTTTACTGTTTTGGCAGATGGTAAAAGCGGGCAAATTCCTGTTTCGTTAAAAAGTCGCGACATGCTGTATAGACATGAACTGGCTTTTTGGGATATTGTGGTTTCCAACGCAACTACGCGCCCTGTCTGTTTTGTCTCGAAGTTGGAAGCACAAAGCCATGGGTTGCTGGATTATTTGAAACAGGATGGGCTGGTTTATCAGGTTGTGCCGGAAAAAACAGATTTGAACAATGTGTTGGATAACCCGCCTGTGAATACCGACCGGCTCTATAAACAGCTGATGGAAGAGTTTAGCTGGGGAAATATTGATAATCCGGATGTGAATATCGATTATTTTTCCATATACAATGCGGGTGTTTTTCAAATTAGAAATATTTTTAATTCGTTGGCAGATGGTTTGTTAAAAGAAGAGAAAACGGAGAAGGCACAAGAGGTGCTGAAACGAAGCCTGTCGCTTTTTTCTGCACAGGTTTTTCAATACGATAATTATTCTTTGCAACAAGTGGCCTTATTATTTTCGGCGGGATTAAATGATTTGGGAGTGCAGTTGCTAAATGATTTTTTGCAATCTGTGCAAACAAATCTGGATTATTATTCGCAGTTCAATCGTAATCAACGGGAGACACTGAAATCAGATATTATGACTGAAATGTATTATTATCAGCAATTGTTACGGCTTATTCGTACTCAAAAGCTGGATGACCACTTTCCGGATGCTCAAAGCAGCTTTGAAAATTTTGCCATGCTTTTTAATGATAGCTTGTAATAATGGGCTTGATTAACGCAAATTTTAATCTTCATGATTGTTTGGAGAAGGAAGAACCAGGAAGGGGAAAAGAAATGCGAATGAACTTTGTTTTCTTAAATTCCCGGAAAAGAGCATGTGTCGCTGCTAAAAGGTTTATTAATTACTGAATCGAGTTTAAACGGAATTGTAAATATTGAGGCACTGTCAACTGTAGGGGTTTCAAAATTACCCGACTTTTGCTGAAAGTTAAACACGGAAAACATCAGGATAAGAGAAACAAAAGCTGCTTTAACCGGGAGGCTTTTTAATGAAAAAATCCATGCGAATAGTCCAAGGAATGAATTCTGACGGATTTTTCCCTGGCTTTCTTTTAGCATAAAAGTATAGTCTAAACGCGATTTAATCGAAGGATCTGGTTTGCATCCTGTTTCATCATTCCGAAACAATTCGCTTAAATATTTGTCTGTCATTTCATTTTTCATTGTTCAATCCTCCTTGTTTTGTAATGTTTTTACAAGTTTCGATAATTCATTCCGTGCATAAAAAAGTCTTGACTTAACTGTTCCTTTTGGTAGGTGTAGTATCTCAGAGATTTCTTCCATGCTAAAATTTTCACGATACTTAAGAACAAGTATTTCCTTCGATTTTTCCGTTAATTCGTTCATTTTAAAAGCGGTTTCCAATAACCTGCTTTTTTCTTCTTGTCCGAAACTGGTTTCATCGGCTATATATTCAGAAAAAGTGTCTTGTAAAACTGTTTTCCGCTTCTCTCGTTTTCTGTATTCATTTTTACACATGTTGTGCGCTATCGAAAAAATCCACTTACAAAAAGGATATTCGGGGTTGAAAAGCTCCGGTTTATCAATAATTTTCAGGAAAATGTCCTGCAGAAAATCGTTGGCTGTTTCTTCGCAATTGCTTAACATGCGATAGAAGTAATAAAATAGCCGCTCGTGATAGCGATTGTAAAGTTCGTCAAATGCAAGGCGATTTCCGTTGATGATGTTCTTCATCAATAATTCATCCGTAGCATTCTTTATGTTTTTTTGTATAAAAATCACTTCCTTTTTACTATCAGAAAAATAATTCCTCCATACGAAAGCAGGATTATTAATGGAGCCAGCGTAATTCTCCTAAAACTGTAAATTTCAGGATTAAAATAATCGTTTTGCAGCGTTGGCCCGGCCATTAAAAAATATCCGCTAAACAATATTAATAAAAGGATAATTAATAAAATGGTTTTTTTCCGGTTAAATATTTCCATCTTTAAGTTGTTAAATAATTTTAACTGAATTGAAGTACACCTGAAAAATAAAAGGTTCAATATTTCAGTATATTTTTTATTATGGAAAGAAAATTAAAGGCTTTTAAAGAGCTGCTGGAGATAATGGATGAGTTGCGCGAGAAATGCCCGTGGGACAGAAAACAAACGCTGGAATCATTACGGAAAAATACGATAGAAGAAACGTACGAATTAGCCGATGCTATTTTAAAGAGCGATTTACAGGAAATAAAAAAGGAGCTGGGCGATTTGATGTTGCACATTGTTTTTTATGCAAAAATTGGTTCCGAAAAAGGAGCTTTTGATATGGCCGATGTGTTGGAGGGAATTAATGAGAAACTGATTTACCGGCACCCGCATGTTTTTGGAGAGGTTGATGTGAATGGCTCTGCCCGCAAGGTAGAAGAAAATTGGGAAGCGTTGAAGTTGAAAGAAAAAGGGGGCAATAAACGTGTATTGGAAGGAGTGCCTGTGGCATTGCCTGCGTTGGTGAAAGCCAATCGTATTCAGGAAAAAGCCAGCGGCGTTGGTTTCGATTGGGAAGAGCGTGAGCAGGTTTGGGATAAGGTGAAAGAGGAAGTAAATGAACTCGACGATGAAATAAAAAAGAATGATAAAGATAAAATGGAAGCCGAGTTTGGCGACCTGTTTTTTGCTATGGTAAATGCCGCCCGTTTGTATGGCATTGACCCGGAAGCTGCGTTGGAACGGACCAATTTGAAGTTTACCAAGCGTTTCAATTACCTGGAAAGCCAAACCTTATTGAAAGGGAAAAATTTACATGATATGAGTTTGGCAGAAATGGATAAATACTGGGAAGAAGCGAAAAAGGGAGAGTAGGCAGCTAATGAAATCTTTCCAGTTATGCAAAAAAGTGGGAGAACTACAGGACCATTGGCGGGAGGCAGCGGATCAGTTTAATTGGTCTTTAGTTTCATCCGCAGTAAATAATTATCGGCAGTTATAAACAATTCAGAGTAGTCTTCGTTAAACGTGCAGTTGGCGGTTTTTTCTCCGGTTAAAATTGTGCCGAGGTGTTGTCCTTCAGGGCTGAAAATCCAAACTCCACCCGGACCGGTGGCAAAGATCCAACCGTTTTTGTGTACTTTCATCCCGTCTGGATTTCCGTTTGTTTCGGTGTCTTGATCAGTAACGTCAAAAAAAACTTTTTCGTTTTCCAACAGCCCTTTCTCATTCACATCATAAACCATCCAAATTGCATTTTCCGGGTCGGAATTGGCTACATATAATTTTTTGTAGTCAAGCGAAAAAGCAATCCCGTTCGGACGCGAAAGTTCTTTTGTTAATAATATCGTATTCCCGTTTTTATCGGTTTTGTACACCCCCTGAAAATCCAGCTCTTTTGCTGTGTCTTCCATAAGTTGTTCCAGGCCGTAAGGAGGATCGGTAAAATAGAGATCGCCATTTTTATGAAAGACTGCATCGTTTGGGCTATTTAGTTTTTTGCTTCGGTAATTATCTGTTAACGGAATAAAATCAGGTTTAGGATTTTTTAAGTCGGAATTCATTTTAGCAATTTGCCTGTCGCCGTGTTGACAAAGTACAAGTTTCCCTTTCTGGTTTATCAGCAACGCATTTGAGCCGGGTTCTCCTCCACGTGGTTTTTTGCCTGTATATCCTGAAGGTGAAAGGTAGAGTTTTACACCATTCTCTTCCGTCCATTCATAAATGCAGTTTTGGGGAATGTCAGAGAATAGCAGTTTTTTCTGGTCTGCCAACCACAACGGACCTTCCGTCCATTCAAAATTTTCTCCAAGTATTTCTATTCGTGTGTTTTTAGGAATTATTTTTTGAATGATTTTATTACTGACTACAATTTTACCTTCTGGTTTTATTTGCTGTGCCATACCGGGCAATAAAAAGGAAAGGAATAGCAGAAAAACAATAAACTGTTTCATCTTATCTGTTTTTCCGAAGTTACAAAATTTGGCTAACAGAGCGAAGAATTGATTTCACAATCTGTTTATTGTAATTTTGCTCTATGTTTGTAGAATAAAAATATTTGTTCTATGTTTGTAGAGGTGATTCTTGGTTTATAGAATAAGAATATTATGAAGTTATCTCAAAAAGAAGAGGAGTTAATGAACTTTATCTGGCAACTGGAAAAAGCTTACATGAAAGATTTGCTGGATGTTTATCCGGAACCAAAACCGGCAACAACAACTTTAGCCACTTTGTTAAAGAGGCTGGCAAATAAAGGTGCAATTGGTTATCATTTGCATGGAAATTCAAGAGAATATTATCCGATTCTCGAAAAGAAAGATTATTCTTCTTCATATTTAAGCAATATGATTAAGACTTTTTTCCAGGGATCATCAGCGCGTTTTGCTTCCTTTTTTACCAATAACATGTCGTTAAGCAGAGAAGAGTTGCTGGAGTTAAGGACAATGATTGATGAAAAATTAAACGATGAAAAAGAATGATACTTTATATTTTCCGGTTTAGCCTGGCGCTGGCCATCGTTTTCGGGTTTTACAAAATTTTTCTGGAAAAGGAAAAGTCGTATTACTTTAACCGGTTTTATTTGCTGGGCGGTTTGCTGGTTTCATTGGTTGTTCCTTTGGTTTCTTTTGGTGCGTCAAGGGAAATAAAGCAGGTGATTAATGAAATGCCGGTTTATATACCAACAAATTACAACAATCAGGTTTTTGCGGTGGAAACAATCTATTGGATAATTACCGTTCTGTTTTTTATTCGGTTCATAGTTCATATTTTGAATTTCATTCGCATCATCAGAAAAAACGAAATCTTAAAGGTTGGTAACCTGACTGTGGTGCTAACAAGTCAAAAGACTACGCCCCATTCTTTTCTTGGTTATATTTTTATAAATAAGGAACAGCATAAAGCTATTCCACCTGAATTGTTGAAACATGAGTTTACACATGTAACACAGCTCCATACGCTCGATATCTTTTTTATTGAAATGGTGAAAAATCTGATCTGGATTAATCCGATGTTGGTTGTTTATAAACGCGCAATGCAACTCAACCACGAATTTTTGGCCGATAATTCGGTGGTTCAATCACTCAACGATGTAAAATATTATCAGGGATTATTATTAAACTATCTTGATTTAGGAACAGTTCCGTTGTCCTGCGGTTTTAATTTTTCAATTACAAAAAAACGGTTGCTTATGATGAAAAAACAGAAATCTAAAACACACAGTGTGAAACAAGTGTTGGTAATTCCAATGTTTGTTTTAATACTGATTGCCTGCTCCGACAATCCGGGGGTTTCGGGCAAAGAAATGTTAAAATACTGGCGTTCTACTGCCAATATGGAGGAAGTTTTGCGAACCGGAAAAATGAATGACGAAGACCTGAAAAAAGGGATCATCGTTCCCATCGAAACAAAATCCCAGTACGACAGTTTGATGGATATTTACAACCGGATGAACAAAAAACAGAAAAAGTCGGTGTACAAATTACCTGCCTATCTAGAACCGGTGAAGGAAGAATAACCCGGGCCGCTTATTTCCTTTTTCATATAGAATAAACACTATAAATTTTTAACCTTAAAATTAATTAGCATGAAAACTTATGCAGTAGTTCTTGTTGTGCTTGCTTTTGTTTATACTAAAACACCGGCACAAAATCCAAACCAAGATTATTTGTATAAAATTGGAGTAAAAAACACACTCTATTCGGAAATACTTCATGAAAACAGGGATGTTTGGGTACACCTGCCCGATGGTGGAAATTTAAATCCAAACCTGAAATATCCGGTGGTTTTTGTTCTCGACGGCAGTGTTCAGATGACAGCTTTGGTTAGCGTTTACGAAACGTATTGGGGAAATTATTTGCCTAAAATGATTTTGGTTGGTATTTCAAATCAAAACAATCGCACCCGCGATTTAACAACTTCCGATATAAAAAATCCAAATATGGAAACCGGAGGTGCGGGAAAATTTTCTGATTTTATTGAAAAGGAGCTAGTCCCTTTTGTAGAAGCAAAATACCCCGTTACAAATTACCGAACACTCATCGGGCACTCGTATGCCGGCCTGTTTACCATAAATATGCTGATAAACCATCCGCAGCTTTTTGCCAATTATATTGCCATTGACCCGAGTTTGGATTGGGATAATCAGAAATTTCTGAAAGAAGCCACAGCAAAATTAGAAACACAAGATCTGGGTGGAAAATCAGTTTTTGTAACGTTAGCAAGCCCACTCGACAGGGAAGATGAAAACGCTACAATAGAGGATGTTCTGAAAAGTGATTCTGAAAGTTCACTGGTTTCGCGTGCTAAACTCCAATTTATAAAAGCTGCAGAAAAGGCAGCAGCAAACAGTCATCTGAACATGTCGTGGAAATATTATCCTGAAGATATTCATGGTACGGTACCGCTACCTTCAATGATTGACGGGCTTAAATGGGTGTTTGATTGGTACCAGTTGAAAGACGCGGTTGTATACAATAATCTGGAAACTTCGGTTGAGGAGTTAAAAACGCACATTGATAAACGGGCGCAAGTTTTGAGTGAACATTTTGGATATCCTGTTTCACCTGCTGACGAAGAGATGCTGAATATGGGCGGATATATGTTCCTGCAAATGGAACAGCCCGATAAGGCAAAGCTGTTTTTTGAAACGCAGGTAAAATATTATCCCTGGAGTGCCAGTGCCTGGGATTCGATGGGCGATTATTACATCTCGCAAAATGATGCAGAACATGCCATTGGGAATTTGCAAAAAGCCTATGAGTTAAGTGGCGACGAATTGTATAAGAGGAAAATAGAGAATCTGAAAAAATAAAAAATACACGAAACGGAAGTTAGATTTTGGGTATTGTCAGCTTTTTACTTTTAATTTGTTATTTGTTGTCAAGTACTGCTTTGCTTTTACACTTTGAGAGACTTTTTCAAAAAACTAACTTTATCAGCTAAAAATGAAATTTAAAATTCGCCCTGTTGAAGAAAAGGATTTTCCTCATTTGATAACTATGTTTAAAGAGTTTTCCACTTTTCAGCAAACACCCGAGAGAATGCTGAATTCCGAAGAAAAAATGGAACAGGAATCAGAATTTATAAATGGTTTTGTGGCTGAAACAGACACTGGAGATATAGCAGGATACGCCACCTGGTTTTTTGCTTATTTTACATGGATTGGAAAATCGGTTTATATGGATGATTTGTATGTTAGACCAGAGTTCCGGGGTAACGGGTTAGGACTTGAGCTGATAAATTCAGTAATTCAAAAAGCAAAAGATGAAAATTGCCGACGAGTACACTGGCAGGTTTCAAAATGGAATAAAAAAGCCATTGGTTTTTACAAAAAGCTGGGAGCTGTTGTTGATGATGTGGAATTAAACTGTGATTACCTGATGATATGAGCAATCATTCTTAATGAATTTTACTCATGAAAAAGACGCTATTGGTTCTTTTGTGTTTTCTGACAATTTCAGCCTACAGTCAGATTGACTTATTGCAGCCTTTTAAGGATTGTAATATTGAAGGCAGCATAACTATTTATGATTATAATGCACACCAGTGGATTTCGAGCGATATAAATGACAGTCATTCTCAAACTTTACCAGCCTCTACTTTCAAAATTTTGAATTCACTTATTATTTTAAATGAAGGGATAGTGGACAATGAAAATGAAGTTATAAAATGGACAGGAAATCCGGATACTGAAAAATATGGAAATCGTCCGGAAATATATCGCGATTTGAGTTTGAAAGAAGCATTCAAATTATCTGCAGTTTGGGTTTATCTTGAATTATCTAAAAGGATTGGGAAAAAAAAGTACAAAGAATATTTAAGTGGCTGTAACTATGGGAATGCAGATCTTTCCGTTGACGACGATGATTTCTGGAATTTTGGAGATCTTGGAATTTCCCCGGCAAATGAAATTGAAGTATTAGTAGGTGTTTATGAAGAAACTCTCCCATTCCCAAAAGAATTGTTCGGTATTGTAAAGGAGATGATGATTGAAGAGAAAACAGATACTTATATTTTGCGGGCTAAAACCGGCTGGGCAAGAGATAAAGGAAAAGATACCGGCTGGTGGGTTGGGTATGTTGAACGGGATAATAATGTTTATTTTTTTGCCACCCGGCTTGTTAAGGACAGAGAAACGATAAATCCTGATTTTTCCAACTGTCGGAAAGAAATTACCAGAACAATTTTGAAACAGATGAATATTTTGGATTAAAAAGCCGCTACAGCATCCCTCTGTAACGGCTTTTAATCTTTCATTTTCTAAGTCTTTTTACATTGTATTCAATACTCTCCATATTTCTTTAATACCCAATTTTGGCACAAATATAAACATACCCAACAAACAAGGTAGGCTGCATAATATTCATTGCATTTCCGTTTCCATTGTTGCCAATAGTGCCTGTTACTGTGGTTGCGTCAACAGTCCCTCCAACAGTTTCTATACTATTAGTGCCTCCAGCAGTTGTGTTATTTGTTGTCCCACTTACAGTTGAACTACTACTGGTTTTTGAACTTGACCCTCCGGAATCAGTTGTTCCGTATACGGTTACCTTGGTGTCGTTTACATTTAAATCACTTACTGTCACAGTATGGGAATGATCTCCATTAGAATTAGTCCATTCTGTTCTATAGTTATCAATTCTAGTTCCATCTTCATTATACATTACGATGTCATTTAGATCACCAGCATCTCCATCTGATACACCTGTTGCTGTATAGGCATCCTGAGGAAGACTATGCGCATGGGAGCCAGTTGAACTGGTCGTAAATGTTTTTGATGCGATACTGTGGTCATGTCCTGTGCCGGATTCAGTGCCGGAGAAACTATGTGTATGGCTTAAATCTGTGGTGTGGGTATGGTTGTTTGATGTAAAAGCATGATTGTGAGGGGTGCCTGTAAATGTGTGACTATGTGAATCTCCCGTAAAACCATGAGAATGGGAACCACCTGTAAAACTATGGTCGTGCTGTGGCATTTCGTTTATAGTCATTTGATGGGTTTCCTCACCGGTTTTGTCAAATATGGTGCGGGAAGAGGTTGTTGAGGTTGAAGAACCTGCAGCACCTAAAACATGACCCGCTGCATTGGGGAGCGTATTAGTCCCCAATAACGCATAAAGTGCAGGATAGGTGCTGGTACTAAAGGTTTGCCCGTCTAAACGGAGCCAGGTAATACCGTCTTTAGTATAAGAGGCTGTATTTCTAACGGAATATTTTATGTCACCCACATCAATACCCACTGATGCAGCAGGAGAGGCCCAGGTAAGTGTTCCGCTTCCATCTGTTTTTAAAATGTCGCCGTTATTTCCATCCGTATTGGGAAGTGTATATGCTCCTACGGTAACAGTCCCGTCAACTTCTACATTCCCTTCAATATAAGCATCCTCGCCATCTTGTGTGTTAGTTGGTGTTCCATTTCCTATTTTAAGGTTTCCGGTAGTGGTTATGTTTTGGGTGCCAAAGCTGGGAGATATTTTTGTTCCGGCAATAGCCGCCGAATTGTTAACATCGCTATTCACAATTACTCCGCTGCTAATGGCTGTCGTTCCGGAACTGCTCAAACTTATATCGCCGCTTATTGCCTGACTGGCTACCGATGTTCCATTTCCAATGAGAATTTGCCCCGTGGTTTTTGCAACAAGCGGACCGGCAACATTTGATGAGTTTCCTACATAAATACTCCCCTCAGCCAGTGTTGAACCTGCAAAAATAGTTTGGTTATTCCAGATGGGGTTTCCACTGGCATCGGTAACCATTACTTTATTGGCATCGCTACCGCCACTGGTGCCAATTTTGGCTACGGTAACTGCATTGTCGGCAATTTTTACAGTAGAAACAGCATTGCTTGCCAGCTCAGCCGTATTTATCGAATTATCCTGCATCATTGCATTGGTAATCTGGTTACTATTGATTGAGCTAACGCCATTTGAGTTTATAGCAATGGCTCCGGTTACCGGTTGGCTGGCAACGGTTGTTCCGTTTCCGATAATAAGATTCCCGTTTCCGCTAACATCAAGCGCACCTGCAAGCCCTGATGAGTTTCCTACAAGAATATTTCCCTCTGCAATGTTTGCTGTGGCAAAGCTGCTTTTATTTTCCCAGTAAGGATTTCCGTTGGTATCCGTAGTCAGTATTTTGTTATTATTGCTCGAACTGGAATATATCTTAGATAAAGTAACTGCATTGTCGGCCAGGTCAGTCGATGTAATGGTTGCATTCTGTATTTTGGCTGATGTGACGGTATTGTCGTTAATTGTCATGTTTCCGGCATTCGTGAGCGTTATATCTCCGGTTACAGACTGACTGGCAACCGTAGAACCATTTCCAATAAGCAGCTTCCCGTCTCCTTTTGCATCAATGTTAGTGGCTACACCAACATCATTCCCTATATAGAAATTGCCTTTTGGTAGGGCAGAAGAAGTAAAGTTAGACCGATTTTCCCACTGCGGATTTCCGGAAACATCGGTTGAAAGCAGTTTGTTTGCATCGGTAGCTCCTGCGGTTCCAATTTTGGCAGTAGTAACTGCATCGTTTGCAATGTCGGTAGTGGCAATGGTTGCATCCAGTATTTTAGCAGATGTAACGGCACTGTTAACTATTTCATTTGTGTTAATAGCATTATCCGCCATTTTTGCATTAGTTATCTTATCGGTACCAATGGTTGTAGTTCCATTGTTTGCTATTGTGATATCTCCTGAAACTGTCTGACTGGCGAGTGTTGTTCCGTTCCCGATAAGTATTTTAGCATCTCCTTTAGCATCTAACGCTGTAGCCGTATTGGAAGCATTCCCAAGATAAATATTTCCCTGGTTAAGTGTTGACGAAGTAAAATTGGAACGGTTTTCCCATTGGGGATTTCCGGAAGCATCGGTTGAAAGCAGTTTATTAGCATCGGTAGCTCCTGCGGTTCCAATTTTGGCAGTAGTAACAGCGTCGTTTGCAATATCGGCAGTGGCAATGGTTGCATCCAGTATTTTCGCAGATGTAACGGCACTGTTAACTATTTCATTTGTATTAATGGCATCATCCTGCATCATTGTATTTGAAATTTTGTCTGTTCCAATAGTAGTTGTTCCATTATTTGCTATTGTAATATCTCCTGAAACTGTCTGACTGGCGAGAGTTGTTCCGTTTCCGATAAGTATTTTGGCATCTCCTTTTGCATCTAAAGCCGTAGCAGTATTAGATGCATCACCAAGGTAAATATTTCCCTGGTTAAGTGTCGACGAAGTAAAGTTAGAACGATTTTCCCATTGGGGATTTCCTGAAACATCGGTTGAAAGCAGTTTGTTTGCATCGGTAGCTCCGGCAGTTCCAATTTTAGCAGTAGTAACTGCATCGTTTGCAATGTCGACAGTGGCAATAGTGGCATCCAGTATTTTCGCAGATGTAACGGCACTGTTAACAATTTCATTTGTATTAATGGCATCATCCTGCATCATTGTATTTGAAATTTTGTCTGTACCAATGGCTGTTGTTCCGTCGTTTGCTATTGAGATATCTCCTGAAACTGTCTGACTGGCGAGAGTTGTTCCGTTTCCGATAAGTATTTTTGCATCTCCTTTTGCATCTAAAGCTGTAGCCGTGTTGGAAGCATTCCCAAGATAAATATTTCCCTGGTTAAGTGTCGACGAAGTAAAGTTAGATCGATTCTCCCACTGCGGATTTCCTGAAACATCGGTTGAAAGCAGTTTGTTTGCATCGGTAGCTCCTGCGGTTCCAATTTTGGCAGTAGTAACAGCGTCGTTTGCAATATCGGCAGTGGCAATGGTTGCATCCAGTATTTTCGCAGATGTAATGGCACTGTTAACAATTTCATTCGTATTGATAGCATTATCGGCCATTTTTGCATTGGTAATTTTATCGGTACCAATGGTTGTAGTTCCGTTGTTTGCTATTGTAATATCTCCTGAAACTGTTTGACTGGCCAGTGTTGTTCCATTCCCGATAAGTATTTTTGCATCTCCTTTTGCATCTAAAGCCGTAGCAGTATTAGATGCATCACCAAGGTAAATACTTCCCTGGTTAAGAGTAGAAGAAGTAAAGTTGGAACGGTTTTCCCACTGCGGATTTCCGGAAGCATCTGTTGAAAGCAGTTTGTTTGCATCAGTAGCTCCGGTAGTTCCAATTTTAGCAGTAGTAACTGCATCGTTTGCAATGTCGACAGTGGCAATGGTTGCATCCAGTATTTTAGCTGATGTAACGGCACTGTTAACAATTTCATTTGTATTAATGGCATCATCCTGCATCATTGTATTTGAAATTTTGTCTGTACCAATGGCTGTTGTTCCGTCGTTTGCTATTGAGATATCTCCCGAAACTGTCTGACTGGCGAGAGTTGTTCCGTTTCCGATAAGTATTTTTGCATCTCCTTTTGCATCTAAAGCCGTAGCAGTATTAGATGCATCACCAAGGTAAATACTTCCCTGGTTAAGTGTTGAAGAAGTAAAGTTGGAACGGTTTTCCCATTGGGGATCTCCGGAAGCATCGGTTGAAAGTAGTTTATTCGCGTCTGTAGCTCCTGCGGTTCCAATTTTATTCGTGGTAACAGCATCGTCCACAATTTCATTTGTATTAATGGCATCATCCTGCATCATTGTATTTGAAATCTTGTCTGTACCAATAGCTGTTGTTCCGTCGTTTGCTATTGAGATATCTCCTGAAACTGTCTGGCTGGCGAGTGTTGTTCCGTTTCCGATAAGTATTTTGGCATCTCCTTTTGCATCTAAAGCCGTAGCAGTATTAGATGCATCACCAAGGTAAATACTTCCCTGGTTAAGTGTTGAAGAAGTAAAGTTGGAACGGTTTTCCCATTGGGGATCTCCGGAAGCATCGGTTGAAAGTAGTTTATTCGCGTCTGTAGCTCCGGCAGTTCCAATTTTATTTGTGGTAACAGCATCGTCCACAATTTCATTTGTATTAATGGCATCATCCTGCATCATTGTATTTGAAATCTTGTCTGTACCAATAGCTGTTGTTCCGTCGTTTGCTATTGAGATATCTCCTGAAACTGTCTGGCTGGCAAGTGTTGTTCCGTTTCCGATAAGTATTTTGGCATCTCCTTTTGCATCCATGGCCTCGGCAGCGTTGGAGTCGTTGCCTATAAAAATGTTTCCTTTGGTGAGAGCAGGAGTGGTAAAAACAGAGCGATCCTCCCATTGGGGATTTCCCGAAACATCAGTAGAGAGTACTTTATTTGCATCTGTGGCTCCGAAAGTTCCAATTTTAGCAATAGTAACAGCATCGTCCACAATTTCATTTGTATTGATGGCATTATCCTGCATCATTGTATTTGAAATCTTGTTTGTACCAATAGCTGTTGTCCCTTCATTGTCAATGGTAATATCACCCTTAACGGTTTGGCTGGTCAGTGTTGTTCCATCACCAATAAGAATTTTAGCATCTCCACTGGCATCGATGGGGGCAGCAGTATTAGAATTATTTCCTACAAAAATATTTCCCATGGTTAATGAAGAAGTATTAAAGTTGGAACGATCTTCCCACTGTGTGTTTCCGGAAGCATCAGTGCTGAGTAGCTTGTTTGTAAGGCCTCCGCTTCCTATTTTACCGGCGGTAACGGCACCATCGTCAATTTTCTCATTAATGATAGCATTACCAACAATTTTTGACGTTGTAATCGCACCGTCTTCAACGGTTTCAGCAATATCAACAACGTTATTTCCATCAATGTCATAAATTTGTTTTTTCATGTCTCCGTCGCCCATAGTCGAGACCAGATCATCAACATACTTTTTGGTTGTTGGTTCAAAATTCGCATCGGGAATAAATTCCGTTGTATTATCCAGGGTGAGTACATTTGTTACTTCTGCTTTTGTATCTAAAGCAGCCTGGGTTGCTGTAGAAACGGGCTTATCGACATCTGCAGTATTATTTACGTTTTCAAGATTGATATCTGCTTTTGCCAATTCTACAATTCCTGTTTTGCCATTAACACTGGTAACCTGACCTGTTTGTGTTTTCATTTCAACCCATCCGGTGCCATTATAGATGTAGGTAACAGAGATATCCGTACGCACACAAATATCTCCGCTTTGAGGCGACAAATTATTCTGTTCTGTCTCACCAGCCGCAGTATAAACAGTTCCCAACGTTATCTGAGAAGGTAGAAAATTCTGATTTATTTTTCCGTCTGTCCCAAGTCCAACATAACCACCTGCAATGTTTTTGTTGTTTTGTTTTTCCACAGAGGATAACTGATTATCTATATATACTTTGGTTACCGCATCGTAATTGTCAGTGGGGGAGGCAAGACCTTTTATTTGTTTGTTTCCCGCGGAATTTCCCTGGCTAAGGACCTCCGACAGCGTTTGGTTGTCAGAAAAATCAGCATTGGCAGGTACTGCAGTTTCAACGGTAAGTCCATTAACCCTCTCCGCATCATCGGCAATGTTATTTGCATTTCTGTCATATACAGCCTGTGTCATATCTCCCTGCGCCGCATTATTAATCGACTGGTCTACATATTCTTTGGTTGCGGGTTCGTATTGGGCATCCGGTGTGAAAGGTTGTGTGTTGCTTAATGTCAGAACGTTACTGATGTTTGCTTTTTGATCAAGAGCAGCCTGTGTTGCTAAAGATACAGGTTTGTTTGCGTCTGATGTGTTATCTACGTTTGGAAGGTTTACGTCAGCTTTCCCAAGTATGACAACACCATTTTTCCCATTAACACTGGTTACTTGTCCCGTAGGAGTTTGTAGTTCAATCCATGCTGTTCCATCATAAATAAATGTTTTGTATATGTCTGTTCGAACGCAAATATCTCCACTATTGGGAGTGGTGATTCCCGTTTGTTCTGCATCGCTCGCTGCTGTATAAACCGTTCCTATATTGATAAGGGAAGGCAGATAGTTATTGTTTATCTTTCCGTCTGTTTCCAGTCCAACATAACCTCCGGCGACATTTTTGTTAGAAAGACTTTCCAATGCAGAAGTTATATTATCTACATAATTCTTTGTAGTGGCATCCTGCAAGTCTGATGGTTGAGCCAATCCTTTGATTTGATTTCCATTTGCATCATTGCTGACAGCTAAAACTTCCGAGAGATTCTGATTATCCGTAAAAACTGCTCCTGCCGGAACAGCCGTTTCGACGGTGAGATTATTTACTTTTTCGGTATTGTCAATAATGTCATTTCCATTTATATCATATAGCCACTTGTCGAGATATTGTATATTTGCAAGTTCATCGTCAACATATTTTTTTGTAGCAGGTTCGTAACTGGCATCTGGTTCAAAAACTGAAATATTATCAAGTGTCAAAACATTTGTTCTTTCAGCCTTTGTGTCTAGTACTGCTTGCGTGGCTGTGGAAACAGGTTTGTCGAGATCGGAAGTATTATCGGTGTTGCCTAGATTAACATCTGACTTGGTTAGTAAGACAACACCTGTTTGTCCGTTAACACTGGAAACCTGCCCGGTTTGAGTTTCAAGTAGAACCCAGGTTGAGCCATTATTTATGTAGGTTAATGATTGATCGGTCCGAATTAGAATGTCTCCTTGTTGCGCCGCAATTTGATTTTGTTCCGTATCACTGGCAACAGCATAAACTGTTCCGAGGTTAATTGGGGAAGGGAGAAATTTTTTACTTATTTTCCCGTTGGTTTCTAGTCCAACATAACCTCCCGCAATATTTTTGTTGGCTAGCTTTTCAACGCCGGAAACATGATTGTCAACATATAATTTAGTGGCGGGTTGGTAAGCTGCATCCGGAGTAAAAGGGTCGGTATTGTTTAGTTGCAGCACGTTGTTTGTATTTGCCTTTAAATCAATTGCATTCTGTGTCGCCAGAGAAACAGGCTTCTCCATATCCGAAGTGTTGTTTACTTTCCCCAAGCCAAAATCTGAGGTACTCAGGACAACAACTCCTGTTTTTCCGTTTACGCTTGTTACTTGTCCTGTTGGAGACTGGAGTTCGATCCATTGACTACCATCAAAAACATAAGTTATTGCGAGATCAGTCCTAACACAGATATCTCCGCTTTGCGGGGTCAGATTGTTTTGTTCTGCGTCGTTCGCAGCTGAATAAACAGTGCCCAGATTGACTCCTGATGGCAGATAATTCTGGTTAACTTTTCCATCATTTCCCAGTCCTACATAACCTCCTGCAATATTTTTATTGGACCGTTGCTCTGCTCCGTTTACCAATATTTTTTCGGTATTGGTGAAATCATTGGTACTCAGTGTTTTTCCCTCAACTGAATCAATTTTTTTACCAAGGTAGTAGTTGATTTCCGTTTGCGTATATATTGAATCAGCATCTGCTTTTAGTCTGAGTGTATCCCTCAGTAGCTTGCCCTGCTCAGCTGTTAGAGCCCCGTTTACTCCTCCGGTTACAAGGTCGTTAACGAGGTCGGTTTTTAACAGGTCATCCGTTTTATCTTCATCAATATGTACTGGTTTATTTAATAATTTGGAATAATCTGCTTTATCAATATAAACAGACAGATCTATTTCATTCGCTGATTCGTTTTTGGTTATTTTAAGGCGATTATTAGAGATGGAAAGATCCTGAATTTCATTGGTAGCACTTATATCGCCATCATCGGAACTAAGTTGGTAGCCGTTATTTGCAATAAAAGAATCTATTTCGGCTTCGGTGATTGTACCTGTTTCTTGCGATTCTTGCCAGCTTAAATTTCCATTACCATCGGACATTAACACTTTGTTACCCCCTCCGACTGTTTGTGCTGGAAGTTCCAGTTCGTTTGTTGGATCCGAATCTGCGTCTTCTGATTCCGGTAGTGTTACAGTTGAACCTTTGGAAATAGTTAACTGGTTTCCCTCAATTGAGATGTCTTGTATTTCATTCGTGGGATCTGCATCTTCATCTTCAACGAGGTCGTTTATAACTGTATATGCCTGAAAGGCGAAAGGTACACTCTGTATTTGGCTGGTTCCCAGGTATTCTCCATTTACGGTTATCCCAATATAATAGGGGCCGGAACCCCAGTCAATTGAACTAAAAGTTGTGGGGTCTGCTGCTCCCAATGAAAGATTGACAAGACCAAAAGAATTTGTAGTTACATTTTGAGTTTCGTTATAAACGATAGCGCCATTTTCACTTCCCTGAAAAATGTCTAGTTGCAAAGTTACCTCTTTATTTTTTAATATGTTTCCCAGATTATCTTGTATAACTGCTTGATAGTTAAATGTTGAGGGTGTCTGTGCTAATAGGTATACCGGAAATATGAATAATGTTAACAGAACATAAACTAGTTTTTTCATATGTCTAAAATTTTACGATTTTAATAGTTTGGAGTACTTTGTACTGGTTTGCTACTTTGATAACAAAAATGCCGGAAGATTGGTCTATTAATGAAACCTCCATAACACTTTTATTCATAGGTTCTTCTGATAATTTGTTCCCCAATTCATCAAAGACCTGGAGGGTACATCCTTTCTCTAGCTCTCCTTCTGTTACTACAATGTTGGTAAAATCTGATGTTGGATTTGGAAATGCATGTATAGCAAAGTGAGTAGTATCTCCCGGGAGTATGAAATAAAATAGAAAAGGTTGGTTTACTCCCTGGGTAACAACAACATTGTTGCCGGTTAAAGTTTTTATAACCGGCTCTCCAATTGTGAAAGAAATTTGTTTTGTTCTACTCTTATAATGACCGCCTGAAGTAGATGTAGTTTTTAGCAATTGGGCGTTGGATTGCAAAACTATAATTGTTGTTGCTAATAACAAAAGCAGGTAGCGCGATATGCTTTTTTTACAGCTCTGTAAATCATAATTACAGGACTCATACCTAAAAGTAACTTGTCTTTTTGCTTCCATGTAAATTGTGTTATTCGTCCATACTTAATTAAAGTTTTTTATGATAAGTTGTGGATAATAAGAGGCTTGCTATTTCTGCAGATATAACTAATGGCTAATATATAAAATGAGAAATTAAGAAATAACTTCTTTTCCGGATAAGAAATACTAGTGGGGAAAAATTGATTTTAACGGGAAAAAAAAGATTTTAGTGGTAAAAAAACAAATTTCAATGAATCGAAAATTGAGAGAAAAAGATAAAAAATTGTGAAAATTAACGTTTGATTTTAACTGTTGAGGATATTTTTATTCTTATTGTATCTTTTTGTAATTTGAAAAGGAATGATTTTCCATTTCAAATTAGCGGAAATTTTATTTGAAGATGGTATCATTTATTTTTCTGATTTCTTGGAAATTGTCAACTAAGGCGGTGCTTAGAATCTTTTCAGCGGTAAAAAAGATTAATTTTATAGTTAATTGATAATATGGTTCAATCCCTTTATGATTACTATTAAAGATGTTGAGATAGAGATTGCGGTTGGAGATGATTCCTATGTACTCTCCGAAATTGCTTTTAATGCAAAAAGACACTGGAATTACCCTGAAGATTATTTTCGAATATGGAAAGATGAACTTACTGTAACTCCAGGGTATCTCTCAAAAAATAGAGTATATAAGGCACAATTTCAGGATGAAATCTTAGGGTTTTGCTCGATTTATGAGAATGAATCTGATTTTTATTCCGGAGAAATATTGGTTCAACAAGGATTTTGGTTGGAGCACGTTTTCATAAAACCTGATTTTCACGGACGGGGTATAGGAAGGTTATTGGTAAACCACGCAAAAGAATTTTGCAGACAACAGGGTATTTCCAGCTTATTGATTTTTGTCGACCCATTTGCAACCGGGTTTTATAAGAAGCTGGGTGCAAAATTTTTATATGATTCTAAATCGTCAATTCCAAATCGAACAATCCCGGTATATGAGTTGAAAATCTGATTCCTCTTTTTGAACTGAGAATAAAAAAACGCTCTACCAAATCATAGAGCGTTTTTTCTTCTTATATTTTCAATTATCCTTCTACTTCAGGAATTGAAAAATCCATGGCAGCCAATCGTTTGTATGAATTGTATCGCCATTTAGCGTTTTCTTCTGCTGCACCAAATAATTCATCGGCTTCAGCAGGGAATGATTTTTTCAATGAAGTATAACGGACTTCTCCATTCAGGAATTCCTGGAATTTACTCCAATCGGGTTCTTTTGAATCTAACTGGAATGGATTTTTACCTTCAGCTTCTAACATTGGATTGTAGCGGAATAAATGCCAGTATCCTGATTCAACTGCTTTTTTCTCTTCTTCCTGGCTACGTCCCATACTTGAACGAAGACCGTGGTTAATACATGGAGAATAAGCAATAATCAGCGATGGTCCCGGGTATGCTTCTGCTTCTTTTAAAGCTTTAAGATATTGTGTCTGGCTGGCACCCATGGCAACCTGTGCCACATAAACATATCCGTAAGACATCATCATTGCACCAAGGTCTTTTTTGCGTACTTTTTTACCCGATGCGGCAAATTTTGCTACTGCACCCACAGGTGTTGATTTAGATGACTGACCACCGGTATTGGAGTAAACTTCGGTGTCCATTACCAAAACATTTATATCCTGTCCGCTGGCCATTACATGGTCGAGACCACCATAACCAATATCATATGCCCATCCGTCACCACCAAATACCCATACCGATTTTTTAATCAGATATTGCTTTAGTTGAGAGATTTCTTTTGCATATTCACTATTACTGCTTTTGATAACATCAAGTACTTTTTGTGACGCTGCAACTGATCCATCAGCATTTTCTTTGTTGGTAATCCAGTCTGCAAACACTTCTTTTTCTGTATCGCTTGCACCATTGCTCAAAGCAGTTTGCATAATAACTTCAATGCGGTCGCGCTGTGCCTGAACACCTTCAGCAAACCCAAAACCATATTCGGCATTATCTTCGAATAGTGAGTTTGCCCAAGCCGGACCATGTCCTGAATCTTTGTGCTTGCAATACGGAGTTGACGGAGCAGAGCCACCATAAATAGAAGAACAACCAGTGGCATTGGCAACCATCATTCTTTCACCATACAATTGAGTGATTAATTTAATATAGGGAGTCTCGCCACAACCTGCACAAGCTCCTGAGAATTCAAACAGTGGTTGTGCGAATTGTGAGTTTTTAACTGATTTCGTTTTATCAACAACTTTCTCTTTTAACGAAACTTTATCAATCATATAATCCCATCGTTCTGTTTCGCCACGTTGTGTGTCCAGTGGTTTCATTATCAGCGCTTTTTCTTTTGATGGACAAACGTCGGCGCAGTTACCACAACCAGTACAGTCGAGAACAGTAACCTGAATACGGAAATTCAATCCGTTAAACATTTTTGTTGGAGTTGCTGCTCTAACTTCGGTTCCGGCAGGTGCAGCTTCTGTTTCTTCTTCTGTTAACAAGAAGGGACGAATTGCTGCATGTGGGCAAACATAAGCACACTGGTTACATTGAATACAATTTTCAGGCTGCCATTCAGGAACATTAACTGCAATACCACGTTTTTCGTAAGCTGCAGTTCCCATTGGGAATGTTCCGTCTTCAGAGCCCTCAAATGTAGAAACAGGAAGGTCATCACCGCGTTGGCCATTGATAACGTCCACTACTTTTGCAATGTATTCCGGGCGTTTTGATTCTCCGTTTGTTACTTCTGCTACTTCAATGTTTTTCCACTCTGAAGGTACTTCTACTTTTACTACATTTTTACCCCCTGCTTCAACCGCAGCAAAGTTCATGTTTACAATATGCTCACCTTTCTTTCCGTACGATTTAACAATGGCTTTTTTCATTTCATCCACTGCCATTTCGTAAGGAATTACTTCCGTAATTTTAAAGAAAGCCGATTGCATAATGGTGTTGGTACGTGTTCCCAACCCAATTTCTTCACCCAGTTTTGTTCCGTTGATGATATAAAAATTAATTTCATTTTCGGCCAGGTATTTTTTCATTGCATCAGGAAGGCGTTCTTTAGTCTCTTTTTCATCCCAGATTGAGTTGAGAAGGAAGGAACCGCCTTTTTTTAGTCCTTTTAAAACATCGTAAAGATGAAGATATGCAGGAACATGACATGCAACAAAGTCGGGAGTGGTTACAAGGTAAGTTGATCGGATTGGTTTATCCCCGAAGCGAAGGTGAGAACATGTAAAACCGCCTGATTTTTTCGAGTCATATTGGAAATAACCCTGGCATGATTTGTCTGTTGCATCACCAATGATTTTGATTGAGTTT
Organism: uncultured Draconibacterium sp.; assembly: GCA_963677235.2. GTDB lineage: Bacteria > Bacteroidota > Bacteroidia > Bacteroidales > Prolixibacteraceae > Draconibacterium. Next base: position 123,714 of record CAXXPP010000004.1, read on the forward strand.
TTATTTGCACCAACAGTACCATCAGAACCCAAACCATAGAATTTGGCCTGGTAAGTACCTTTGGGTGTCATATTGATTTCTGGTTTTAAAGGAAGCGATTTGAACGTAACATCATCAACGATACCGATAGTGAAATCTCCTTTTGGTTCATTCATTTCAAGATTTTCATAAACCGAAAGAATTTGTGAAGGTGTAGTGTCTTTTGAACCTAAACCATAACGTCCGCCAACAACTATTGGTGCATTTTCTTTTCCAAAGAAATGAGATCGAATATCAAGGAATAATGGCTCCCCACCAGCTCCCGGTTCTTTTGCGCGATCGAGAACTGCAATTCTTTTAACTGTTTTGGGAAGTGCATCCATAAAATATTTTGCAGAGAACGGGCGGAATAAATGTACTGCTACTAAACCAACTTTTTTACCTTGAGCCATCAAATAGTCAATGGTTTCGCGAATGGTTTCAGTAACCGACCCCATGGCAACCACAATATTTTCAGCCTCCGGGTCTCCGTAGTAGGTAAAAGGTTTGTATTCTCTTCCTGTAATTTTGCTTATTTCTTTCATGTAGCCAGCAACAATATCAGGAACTGCATCATAAAATTTATTTGATGATTCTTTTGCCTGGAAGAAAATATCCGGATTTTGGGCAGTACCACGAGTTACCGGATTTTCAGGATTTAAAGCCCGGTTACGGAACTCCTGCAGTGCATTCTGGTCAACCAACGGAACAACATCTTCCATTTGAATGGCTTCAATTTTCTGAATTTCATGAGAAGTTCTGAAACCGTCGAAGAATGAAAGGAATGGAACCCTTGATTTTAATGTTGCCAAATGGGCAACACCGGCCAAATCCATTTCTTCCTGAACGGAACCAGCTGCAATCATTGCAAAACCGGTTTGGCGCGCAGCATAAATATCACTATGGTCGCCAAATATTGAAAGAGCGTGACCGGCAAGAGCACGCGCACTAACGTGAAAAACGGTTGGTAATAATTCTCCTGCTATTTTATACATGTTGGGAATCATCAGTAATAATCCCTGAGAAGCTGTGTAAGTAGAAGTTAATGCCCCCGATTGTAAAGCTCCGTGAACAGCTCCGGCTGCACCTCCTTCGCTCTGCATCTCAGCCAAACGTACCGGCCGTCCAAACATATTTTTCTTTCCAAATGCCGCCCACTCGTCAACATATTCTGCCATGGTTGACGAGGGAGTTATGGGGTAGATACAGGCTACCTCACTAAACATGTAACTCATGTATGCTGCTGCATAATTACCGTCACATGTGATAAATTTCTTTTGTTTCGTCATTTTAAGTTGATTTATTTTCTATCGTTATCTATTAATTTATTCCTACTTATTAATATAGAAAGCCAAAGAGCCACAACGGTATTTTTTTCCCTTCACCTATTTCAATCACATCTGAAGCTGCATAAATCTCTGAAGTTGGCTCCAGTTTTCTTCCTCCAACAATAAAGTGATATTTTCCGTTTACACAGAAATCTGCTTTTACGGAACTTTTCAAATTATTTTTATAACCTACCTGATTGTAAAAGAACGTATGTCTTAAATTCAAGTTTTCAATATTATCTGGTGCGATGGCATACAAAAGATTGGTGTTGTGCATGTAAACCATGTCTGGTTTCTTCATTTGGTCATCATCGCCGTTTGAGTATAACAAATGAATTAACTTTGCATTTTTTAAATATTTCAGATAATTCATTATTGTTGCTCTCGAAGTTTTCACTGCTGACGCCAATTTACTAACATTCGGTGTAAATGGTGTTTCTGATGCTATGATATGCAACAGCTTTCTGAGTTTTGGCAGATATTTTAGTTCAATTTGATTGATATAAGGAACGTCAATCTCAAGGGCCAGATTTACGTTCTTTAAAAGTGTATTCATATAAAAATTTGGATTATCCATAAAATAGGGAAAATATCCATTTTTCAGATATTCATTAAAGTAGGCGAGTGGTTTTACCTGAGAAACAATATCTGATGCAATTTCTATATGGTTTTCAATAATTTCCTTCAGGGAATAAAAATGAAAATTACTTCCTGTTTGGTAGTTTAAATATTCACGAAATGAGAGTCCTTCCAAATGATAAATTTTGGCTATACCATTCAAATCAGGATTTCCTTCTGCGATTCTTAATACAGGTGAGCTTGTGAAAATAATTTTTAAATCTGGAATATCATCTATACATTTTCGGAGATCGGCTGACCAGTCAGGGTACTTTTGAATCTGATCCAGCAATAGTATTTTCCCTCCCCGTTTGGCAAATTCATCAGCAAACGAACTGATTTTTCGCTTTGTAAAATAAAAGTTATTAAGATTAATATAAAGAGCCGAATTGTCATCGGGAAAGTATTTTTTTAGGTAATCGAGCAGAAAAGTTGTTTTACCAACCCCTCTGAAGCCTTTAATTGAAATCAAACGATTATTCCAGTTTACACTGTTGGCTAGTTCCCTTTTTATAGTCTTTCTGGAGCTTTCCAGTAATGATTTATGTGTATGTTGAAAATATTCCAAGCGTTATAATTTTAAGCAAAAATACTTCTATTTTTATTCATTTTGCAATGTGCATATAGCAAAAATACAAAATTGCTGCAATTTATAACTGTTAAAAATAATTGAATTTTGGAAAATTAATATTCCCCATGCTACATCTAAAATTTATTAAGTTTGCCAAAAAATAGGTATTAATGAATACAAAAACAGAGCTTCTTTTACCCGCCGGAAATATTGAATCGTTTTTTGCGGCGATGCAGGCTGGTGCTGATGCTATTTATTTAGGGCTTGAAAGTTTTAATGCGCGTAAGCGTGCATCAAATTTTACACGGCAGCAACTGGTTACAGTTTTAAATGAAGCCCACAAAAATGGAGTGTTAATTTATATTACATTAAATACCATTGTTAAAAATAATGAACTCCCCGAATTAATTGATTATCTCTTTTTTCTTGAAAATGTTGGTATTGACGGAATTATTATTCAGGACTGGGGAGTGTTTTATCTGGTCTCGAAATATTTCCCGGGGTTAAAAATACACGCAAGTACGCAGTTAGCTATTCATAATTCAACAGGTACAAAATTTCTGGTGAAAAAAGGATTTAAAAGAGTGGTACTTGCCCGCGAGCTAACCCTGCCTGAATTGATAGAAGTTGTAAGAAAAGCGGAACTGGAAACGGAGGTTTTTGTACATGGATCTCTCTGTTACTCCTTCTCCGGAATGTGTCTTTTTAGTAGTTTTATTGGTGGGCGAGGGGCAAACCGTGGATTGTGCGGACAGCCTTGTCGTAGAGAATATGGTTCGAAAAGTGACAAAAAGTTTCTGTTTAATTTAAAAGATAATCAATTGTCGGACTTCGTCCCAATGTTAACCCAAATTGGTGTAAACAGCCTAAAAATAGAGGGACGCCTGAAATCGGGAGAGTACACTTGCCGGGTTGGCAGAGCTTACCGCAAAATTCTGGATAATCTGGCAAAAGTTGAGGAAGCTAAGCTGGAACTTGAATTAGATTTGGGAAGAGAGAAAACCAGTTATTTTATTGGGGGTGATCTTAAAAATGCAATTTCAAACAGAACAGGAACCGGAATTTATTTAGGAGAAATTGTTCAAATTTTTAAAGATAGTTTTGTTATTGATTCGTTAAAGAAATTGGAACAAAATTATCGTCTGAGAATTCATGTGCCTAATATCGACGAACCTGTTTATATAACGGTAAATAAAATTTTGTCTGACGGCTCTCGTTATCGTATTTATCAAAAAAACAGACAACTGAAAACGGGCAGCAAAGTTTTTTTGGTAAAAATCAATGAGAATAAGTTTCAGCAAACACTTGAGGCATCGGAAAAAGTACAGAGTAAAATCGCTCCGTCTTTAAAAAATTCAATTCTGAAAAAACTAAGAGTGCCGCAAAATAAAGGGAAAGATGAATTGTTTTTTAGAATTAATTCACCCGATTGGTTTAGCAGAATTAATTTTAATGAGTTGGATGGTTTGTTTGTTGCTTTTTCAAAAAAATTATGGAATGAGATTGTGATAACAGATTTTGTTTCTGTTGAGAACCGGAATAAAGTTTATATTGAACTTCCTAAATTTATTTCTGAAAAGTCCATTAAATTTTATTCGGACCTGGTAGAGGATTTGGTACAACAAGGATTCAAAAACTTTTCAATAAGTCACTTGTCACAAAAACTGCTCATCCCGGAAGGTTGCCGGATAATAGCAAATGAAAATATTTATACTTTTAACGATGCCGCAATTCAATGTATTGCAGAAGAAGGAGTTGAGACTTTTGTTTATCCTTTGGAAACAGATTTTGAAACACTGGAATCCATTTCAAATAAGTCAGGTATAGTTCCTGTATTTTTTTATCCTGAACTTTTTTATTCACGGATGCCGGTTAATTTGAAAGGTGATATTTTTATTAGTGACGACGAAAAAACAAAATTCAGAAGGTATAGGAAAAACGGCATAACTTGTATTATTCCTGAACGCGCTGTTTCAATTCTACAGCATAAAAACAAATTGAATGAAAAAGGTTTTTATCGCTTTTTAATTGATGTGAGTTATGATTATTTTTCAAAAAACAGGTTAAAAACTTTAAAGACACGTTTTCTGAAATCGGAACAGATTCAGCCTTCTACAACATTTAATTTTATGAAAGGACTGAAATAAAAAAAGCAGGTGTCAACCTGCTTTTATATTTTATATTTTGGTATTCTAGCCATCGTTCATCGATGCTAAAAATTCTTCTACAGAATTCGCACGCATTAACCTTGTTTTCATAAATTCCATTGCTTCCAGGGAATTCATATCGCCGAGATAGTTTCGTAAAATCCACAATTTGTCGAGAACTTGTTTTGGAAATAATAAATCTTCTCTTCGTGTACTCGATGTTGGAATATCCACTGACGGGAAAATACGCTTATTGGAAAGTTTTCTGTCAAGTTGCAATTCCATATTACCGGTTCCTTTGAATTCTTCGAAAATAACATCATCCATTTTTGAGCCGGTTTCGGTAAGCGCTGTTGAAAGAATTGTTAATGAACCTCCTTCTTCAATGTTTCTGGCTGCTCCAAAGAAACGTTTTGGCTTATGCAATGCATTTGCATCAACACCTCCGGAAAGTACTTTTCCTGAGGCAGGTTGTACTGTATTGTAGGCCCTCGCTAAACGAGTAATCGAGTCAAGTAGGATAACAACATCGTGTCCACACTCAACCATTCTTTTTGCTTTTTCCAACACAATATTGGCAACTTTTACATGTTTTTCAGCTGGTTCGTCGAATGTTGATGAAATAACTTCTGCGTTTACACTACGTGCCATATCTGTTACTTCTTCCGGCCGTTCATCAATTAGTAATACAATCATATATACTTCAGGATGATTGGCTGCTATTGCATTGGCAATTTCCTTTAGCAGAACAGTTTTACCTGTTTTGGGTTGTGCAACAATTAAACCACGTTGGCCTTTCCCTATAGGAGCAAACATATCAACAATACGAGTTGACAGGTTGTCGTGTCCGTTGCCTGTAAGTTCAAATTTTTCATCAGGAAACAGAGGCGTAAGATGATCAAATGGTACACGGTCGCGAATATATCCGGGATTTCTTCCGTTGATTTCCAGTACTTTGATCAGTGGAAAATATTTTTCTCCTTCTTTGGGCGGACGGATTGTTCCTTTTACTGTATCTCCGGTTTTTAACCCAAATAATTTTATTTGCGATTGTGAAACATAAATATCGTCAGGTGAATTTAAATAATTGTAATCCGAAGAACGGAGGAATCCGTATCCGTCCTGCAAAATTTCCAAAACTCCTGTATTGGTAACAATCCCTTCAAATTCGTATGATTTTGATTTATGGTTACTATTGTTATAGTTGTTATTCTGTTTGTGTTGCTTATTATCAGGTCTGTTTGATCTCTGATGATCTTGCTGTTTTTGCTGTGTCCCCTGCTCGTTTTGATGCTTTCTCGGTTCTTCTTTTTTTATTTTTACCTGATGCTGGGGTTTCTCCTGATTGTTATTTTCAGCTGGTTTATTCTGTTGCTGATTTTGAGCTTGTTGATTTTGGGGCTGTTGATTTTGAGGCTGTTGTTGTTGCTGTTGCTGTGCCTGTTGAGTTTGTTGTGGTTGTTCAGCAACTTTTTGTTCATTTTCCTCTGCCGGATCTTTTTCACGGTTAAAACCTTTGATAATGGCTTTTATCTGATCCTGTCTTGATTGCACAACAGGATCTTTCTTATCCTGTTTCTTTTTCGCATGTGCTACTTTTTCGTGCTTTACAACAGGCTCAATCCTTTCGCGGCGAGGCCTTTTGCTTCTTTGGTTATCGTTATTCTGCGATGAATCTTTTTCATCGTTTGTTTCAGGTTTTTTTCGCAGTATGTTTTTTATCGACTTTTCTTCCTTGTTTTGAGCTTTTGCTGAAGATTTTTGTTCTTTCTTTTCTGCTTCCTGAATGGCTTGTGTATCCAGAATTTTATAAACCAGATCTTGCTTTTTGTAAGATTCTACTCTTTTAATATTAAGTTCCTTAGCGATCTCACGTAGCTCAGGAACGAGTTTCTTGTTTAATTCTAAAATATCGTACATTGTTAAAACTTAATTATTCCCTTTTGTAAATTAAATTGTTGATAATTTATTTGGAACAAATGACGCGGGGACGTGAATTCCTTGGAATTCGGGTGCAAGTATAATAATTACTTGTGACTTACCAAAAATAAAATTCCTTTTTTGCTAACTTTCCTCTATTATTTCTTTAATTAACGTATGTCTGTATCATATTGTTGCTTACGTATGACAAAAAGTGTATTTCAGGAGATTTTTAGTCCTTGTTACGTTATTCTCAAATAAAACTATTTATGATTTTTTCTTTAAGTCTCTCGGTTTTTAGCCCTCTTAAAACAATAATTATTGTAGTTGAAGAAGTTAAAACTTTAACAAATATAAAGTTTAAAACCGAATATTATACTTTAATTTTAAACGAATTGCACTTTCATTCATGTAAAACTCGTTGGCGGGCTTTAAAAAAACAGAATTCCATGCCAGGATTATTTCATTTCCAGGTTTTAAAATCCATTGAAAACGTGATTGCCATCCAGCATTTTTGCTTGCATTATCGTACTGAAAATAATTATATAATGTGACGTTTGGACTAAATAAAATATTTGCATTAACCTGATAAATATTAGCGGTGAAGTTTCCTTCCGGTAAATCAATGTTATTTCTACTAATTGCTCCTCCAACAAAAAAAGGTACCGCAATTTTCCAGTTGGCTTTTAGCGCAATATCTTTTCTGTATCCGTTGTAGAAATCACCAAACCCATAACTTGCTGTTCCCCATATATTTCGTGCTCCTTTGGTTTGCAATTCAATTGTATGGTGCCACCATTCGTATTTTCCCAAAGGAATCATATAATTTTCAAAAATATTAAAATTAATAAGTAGCATTTCATACTGCTTACTTATCGAGTAGCTTAATTGTTCACCAGAAAGAAATCGGACTCCAAGTGGTTTAATTTTAATTTCTTTTGTTTCAGCATTCTTCGTTTCAAGGTTGGTAATGTAGCTAAACTCCCCTCCAAACTGAATCTGCATTATTCCCCACTTATTTGGCCGTGGTCCGATTTCCAATTCCCCATATGTTTCCCTAATATTAGTTCTTGGAACAAATCCCATTCCCGCAACAAAGTTTTTACCTATTTCATGGATTCCTAGTCTGGTTTTTAGAAAATCGTTTGGGTAAACAAACTGGGTTCCCCAGGCTGTATTATGTCCTTCTGATTTCTCGGTGTCTGATTTTAACCCGAAAAGAAAGAAGGAGGCATTTTTGTTTCCCTGAAAAGTAGATGTAGATAATTTAAGGTCGGCCCCTGCAACAAGATTGTTTTCATTCCCAATTGAGTTTCCATAGGTGCCGATTATACCTACTGAAGATTGTTTTCCTAAATTACGGGTGATCCTTGCTACCGAGAAATTGTTTATTCCTGTTTCCCTGTTGTCGTTAATGTGCATTAATCCGATGTTCCAGTTGTTGACCTGCCCGGTAAGCTTTGCTCCAACATTTATAGGAATTGGGGCACCGTTTGCATCTAAACCCATCCGACGCGAAAAGAAAGGTATAATTCGTTGGGCCACCGGACTTTCCTGATCCCCTTCAATTCCAAACTGAAAATAATTGGCTCCGTCAAGAAAAAAATCCCGTTTTTCGGGGAAGTGGAGATTAAAGCGTGTGAGGTTGATCTGCCGATCGTCAACTTCTGTTTCTGCAAAATCGGTATTAATTGTTAATGACGATTTTAAACTTGGAGTGATCTGGTAAAATAAATCCACACCTCCTGTAAGTTTCGGATCGTTTTTATCCCCTTTTTTTGTGTCTACTCCTGTAATAAGATAAGGAGAAATGTCCAACCCGATACCTTGAGTAATATTTTCCAAACCATCTAAAATACCTGCGTCGGAGACCTGAAATTTATGTGTATTAAGATTGGCTTCCGGCCAGTAATCTGTTTCCAGTTTGTTTACAATATTCCTGATAAATTTTATTCCCCACTGTGTATTTGCTTTATCGAAACCAAGGGTTTTGAAAGGGATTGAGAGTTCTGCTTCCCAGCCGTAGTCCAGTATTTTGGCTTTTCCTGTCCACAAACCATCCCATTGCTTGTTAAAGGCAGCACCGTTTTCACTAACAATGGCATCGCCTATAGAACCCCGTGGCCCGACTTGGAACCAGTATCCGTTTCTTTTGTCGAGATATGTATCGAGGATAATTTGTATTCGGTCGTCATTTCCCAGGCTTACATCGCGGGCCATTTCTTTGGCGGTAATTTTTTTCGGATCGTCCCAGCATTTAACTGCAAAATAAATATTGTTCTCGTCGTAACAGGTATAAAAAATGGTTTTTTCAGTAACCGGCTGCCCTTCGTTTGGTTCACGCTGGTAAAATTCGTCAACAGCAAAAGCCTGATTCCAAACTTCTTCATTTACAAAGCCATCTATTTCTGGAGCATTTTCAACGCGAATAGCTTTAATAACTTTTTGCGCGAATATGATCTGGACGATTAGAAATAATACGACCGTTATCGTTATTTTCTTCAAGGTTTAGTTTTAATAAGTTAGAAGGTCTAAAATAACTATTTGATTCCAAAAATACGAATTACTGACGCTTTTCCATCATGAAATATTCCTTCTTTAAAATAAATATCGGTTTCGATGATTTCTATTTTTTGTAACGGAGAAAAGTCATTTTCCAGTTCCTCAAAAGAGAATAACATGTTGATATCACGTGGTCCGCCTGAGTTATTAGCGATTTGCTTTTTTGTAAATCCTTCCAAAATAAGTGTGCCACCGGGTTTTAAAAAAGAGAGCAGTTTTCGGTGGTATTCTCTTCTTTTGTCCGGATTCATGTGCGTATAAATAAAAGCAATGGCATCAAAAGTCTCTGATTCAAATTTAACAGAATTATAATCGGAGATTTGATAATCGATAGTCACTTTATTTTTTTTCGCCAGTTTTTCGGCTTTTCTTTTTCCTTCGGGGCTACTGTCGAAAGCAAAGACTTCCCAACCCTGTTTGGCTGCAAAAACAGCGTTTCTTCCTTCTCCTTCTCCCGGCATTAAAATTTTTCCAGTTGTTAATTTTTCCAGTTGTTGTTTAAAATACTCGTTGGGAGCTGTGCCATAAACATATTCATCTACAGAATATCTTTCGTTCCAAAAATGATTCATTATGATAATTTTTTTGAGGAAACAAATGTACAACTTAAGAAGTTCAGACTTTAGTTATTTGATTATTAAAACTTCTTTTTGAGTTCGTTTGTGTTTTATTTTTATTCCATAATTTTTTTTCAAAAATCGTTTTAGATCGGGAAGTGACTTTGCCGGAACTTCGATTGAAAAAGGTTGTGATATCTCCATTTCATCCTTGATAACTAAGTTGTAATTTATCTTTAAAAGTCTTATTAAATCAGTGGACTGAATTTGGTCCAGCCTGATTGTGTCTTTGGCATTTTGAAATAATCTTACATTATCCACCTGGTGTACATCCAATGTTTGCGAGGTTCTTGATTTAAAAAGTTTTTTATTACTGACAAAAAGGACGTTGGCCATTGTTGGGCGATATGCTACTTTCATCTCTAAATCATAGCTTTCCATCAATTTTTGCAGGGCAATATTTACTATAGAATCTGTTTTTTCTGCAGAATATGCAGTATCGTTTTTTACACTTAAACTTATTTTTTTGTATGTGAATTTGTTTTTCCGGAATAAAATATCTCGTTTGTTTTTTCGTGTAAGTTTTGAAATTATTTCGGGCATTGTCCCCTGAATTTTAATTTCGTTTGGAGTAATGATAAGATCTTCATGCCTTTCGGAAAATGACTCCTCGTTCACCTGAATTTGATACCCGTTGGCATTTATTTTTGTAATAACGGCCGGCGTTGTAAAGAGTGTCAAAGTGTAGAAATAAAGCAAAGGGAAAATAAACACCGCATTGTGAATTCCATGAAACAAGAATCCGAAGAAAAAACCGCAATTGTTTCGCAGGAATCCAATTATGAGAGCAACTGCAAACTGTGGAAGCACCAATAATGGAGCGAATAATAACAGATACAAACTAAATGGGAAATTGGTTAAATGGACAAAAGCAAACGATATAGCAACAAAATAGAAGTAAAATTTATATTTCGCTTGAAGGAACACTTTTAATCTGTTGAAATATGGTTTGTTAAAAGTAAAAAACAGAATTATTCCCACAAAACATAGAGGTATTAGTGTAAACCACGAGGCAGTGCCGTTTACGTTGTATGTAAGAGCAATTCCACCCCCAAAGGGAATTGCAATTATAAAGGGTAAAAAATTTAATGGTTTTATTCTGAGAGGAAGCCTGAAAATTAATTCTTCCAAAAACGGGACAAGAATTATAATCAGGAAAAATATCCCAAATGAGTTTTCTTCTTCTGAAATTAGTTTTATTACATGATTATCTTCCATTTCAATAAAGCCCAAACGAGTTGGTATGCTTTGAATTAGAATTAGAAAACTGACCAAAAGAAAATCAAAAATAAGTGCCAGAAAAAGCCATTTTATTTTTGTATTTAACCGAAGTTCTTTGGGCGGGAATTCTTTGGGTTCTTTTAGAAAGAGAATAAGTTGGGTTAACAGTTTAATCATTGTTTTTTGCTAAAACGTATTTTGTGTAATTGATTTATTCTGAGCGTTGTAGTTTCAATAATTGTTGGAAGCCTATTAGAATAATTTTTTCGGTTTTTATTAATTCAGAAAACTTTTTATCATTTACAAAAAGTTTGTATTCTGCATTTCTGGTTTCCCAGCTGTTGGTAATAGCTTTTATTTCATCGCCAGGGGTAGAGGCGTGGATAAAAAGTTCCGTAACTCCGGGTTTCAGGTTTTTAATAATATTAGTCCAGAATCCTTCTACATTATCATCATAATTTTGAAGCTCTTCATAAATAAAATAGTCAGTGAATACGATTCCTTTCTCTGTAAATTTTTTCCGTACATGAGGTTGCCCCATTACTTCAGTTGTTGATTGAGAAGCCATCCTGACCGGTAAATCAAATTCAACTGCCAGTTGTAAATAAACATCCACATATTCTGGTGCATATTGCAGCGTTCCCATATGAGAGTCAATATGAGTTATCTGAATTCCCGCATCGAGTGCTTTCTGTATTTGTGCGCGGCCTTCAATTAAGGTCTGTTCCGGAGTTGCATTTTTATAAACTTCTTCCACACTTCTCCATAAATAACCGTTGTTGTCCAAAAGTCCTGTTACTTCTTTCGGATTTGCAACAGACCCCCAACGGTAATACTTCCATTCAGAAGTATGTGTGAGATGGACACCCAAATCGAGTTTTGAATTTTCTTTTGCTTTGTCTGCAATTTCCAGAAACCACGGACAAGGAACCATTACTGAGCCGGAAGTTATATTTCCTTTTGTCATGCCTTCTTCAGCTGCCAGATTTGCCGCATGACACATGGCAATATCATCGCAGTTGACAATTAGCAACCGGTCGTTTGGGGAATATCCTAACTTTTCAGCCAGAGTTTGCGCCTGAATTACAAATGGAAGTAAAATAATAAAAGAGAGTATCGTTCTTTTCATCAGTTGGCTTGTTGTTTATTCAAGGATTTATATTTTAAAACTAATACGGTTAAAATAGTAATTTAGTAAAATACCCAAATTAATGTTTTGTAAGCATTTTTATAAGTTAATTGTTGTGATTTTTTTTATGTAATTTATTGAAATTCAACAGAACTAAGCGAAGCTGAAGTGCTTTTTTTAGTCTTCGACTTTGCTCATGCTGGCACAATATTTTATGAAATATACACAACATATGCAAGTTAGTTCATTTTAAGGCTTCATACAATACTTCAACCGGATGTTTGGCAATTCTTCCTGTGCCATCTTTTATTTGGTGGCGACAGGATGTACCTGGTGCCGAGATAATGGTCTTTTCATCTGCACTCCGAACCGCAGGGAAAAGTACCATTTCCCCGATTTTTTGAGAAAGTTCATAATGTTCTTTTTCATAACCAAACGAACCTGCCATTCCGCAGCATCCTGACGGGATTTCGCTAACCGAATAATTTAAAGGTAATGAAAGCATCTTTTTTGTAGGCTCGGTGCTGGCAACGGCTTTTTGCTGGCAGTGCCCGTGTAATAAAATCTGTTTTTCCTCTGTGGTAAACTGTCCGGAAGAAATATTCCCTTTTTCTGTTTCTGCTGAAATAAATTCTTCAAAAAGCAGAGCATTTTTTGCCAGCTCGTCTGCAGCTGTTTGTAAATCTCTTTCTACCAATTCCGGGTATTCGTCGCGAAAGGCCAAAATAGCTGACGGTTCAATTCCAACCAATGGTGTTTTTGCCGAAATAATATCTTTTAAAAGAGTGACATTTTCAGTTGCAATTTTTTTTGAAGTACGCACCAATCCTTTGGAAAGAAAAGTTCTTCCACTTTCTTTATGTAACGGAATTTTTACTTCGTAACCGAGTTTCGTTAATAATAAAATAGCTTTAATCCCAATATCACTTTCATTGTAATTGGTAAACTCATCGTTAAACAAATACACCGTTCCTGTATGTTTGTTTTCAGTTGAAGGAATACCATTTTGAATCCAGCGATGTAACGGAATTTTCGACAATTTGGGAACACTTCTTTCGGGCGCAAAACCAACCATATTTTTGAAAATGGTTGTATTAGTCATATAATTTGAAAAGGACCGGAAAACAACCGCAAGCTGATAAAGCCGCGGGAGATAGGCTATTAGTTTTGAACGAAGCGGAACACCATGAATATCATAATAATGTTGCAGGAATTCTGCTTTTAATTTTGCCATATCTACATTCGAGGGGCATTCTACTTTGCAGGCTTTACATGAGATACATAAATCAAGAATGTCATAAATCTCTTTATGGTCGAACGGATTTTCTTTTTCATTGGAGTATAAAAATTCTCTGAGAATATTTGCCCGTCCGCGTGTGGTTTTATCTTCATCGCGAGTAGCCATAAATGTAGGACACATTGTTCCCCCAATGATTTCACTTTTTCTACAGTCGCCTGTACCATTACATTTTTCGATACTTCTGAAATAGCCCCGGTAGTTGTTAAAATCGAATAGTGTTTTGTAATCAGGAGTTTCTTTTCCGGGAATAACACGCAGATTTTCGGTAATTGGCGGAGTGTCAACAATTTTTCCCGGATTCAGGATATTATCCGGATCCCATGCTTTTTTTACTTTTTGTACCAGTTCGTAGTTTTTATCGCCTAACATAAAAGGGATGAATTTCCCGCGAGCGCGGCCATCACCATGCTCGCCGCTCATTGAACCGCGGTACTTTTTTACCAATTTTGCAACTTCATTCATAAGCATATCAAAAAGCTCTACATCTCCCCGTTCTTTGAAATTTATTAAAGGGCGGAAATGGATTTCACCGGTGGCAATATGTGCATAATAAACACTTGATAATCCTAGTTTTTCAAGTACTTTTTTTACATCTGCAACATAATCAGGTAAATATTCCGGAGCAACAGCAGTATCTTCAATTCCGGGAACGCCTTTACGGTCGCCGGGAATGTTGGCCAGTAGTCCAAGACCGGCAGTTCGGAGTGCCCAAACACGTTTTATTTTGTCAGCTCCTGTAACCAGTGGAAAATGGTATCCCAATCCCGCATTACGAAAATCTTTTTCCAGTGCTGCTGCTTTTTCCATCAGTTCTTTTTCCGTTTCAAATGCAAATTCAATCATAAGCAGAGCCCCTGGTTCGCCTTTTACAAAAAAGCGGTTTTTCCGTTGCTCAATATTTTGTTTGGCTGCCTCCATTACGGTGTCATCCATCAATTCAATGGCATTGGGTTTATGTTTTAAAGCCACTAAATTTCCAATTAACGATTCCTCCAGTGTTTCAAAATGCGCACAAACCAACCCTTTAAATTTAGGTGGAAGCGGGATTACGTTTAATTTTATTCGGGTTGAAAAAGCAAGAGTTCCTTCTGAACCGGCCAGTAATTTACAAAAGTTGAAAGATTCTCCTCTCTCTGTATAAATTTCAGAATCAAGCAATATATCAATTGCATATCCCATGTTTCTCCGTGTAAGTTCCGGTGCGGGGAATTTGTCTCGTATTTCTTTTTGATTTTCTTCGTTTGAAAGAATTTCGTTGATATTCTGATATATGGATTTTTCCAGCTTGTTGGGATTGCCGTTTAATTTTTGTTGAAATTCCTCTTTGGATAACGATTTGAACGTTGTTTCAGAACCATCAGAAAGAATGGCATCAACTTCAAGAATATGTTCTCTAACGCTTCCGTAAACCAGCGAGTGCAGTCCGCAAGAATTATTTCCCAGCATTCCCCCGATTACACACCGGTTGGCGGTAGAAGTTTCCGGCCCGAATTGCAGGCCATGTTTGGCCAGGAATAAATTTAACTCGGCCAAAACAACACCTGGTTCAACAATTACATAGTGTTCTTCTTTGTTGAAATCCAGTATTTTGTTCATGTATTTTGAAACATCAACCACAATTCCCGGACCTACTACCTGGCCTGCAAGCGATGTGCCTGCTCCTCGCGGAATAATCGAAGTTCCGTTTTCGCGTGCAAATGCTATAATCTTTTGAATGTCATTTTTGGTTTTTGGACGGGTTACCGCCATTGGCAATTCCCTGTATTGCGACGCATCGGTGGAATAAAGAACACGTTGAACATTATCGGTGTAAATATCTCCGTCGAGTTGAGATTTCAGAAGAGCAAAATCGGGCTGCATAATTTTAGTTTTTTATATTGTAAAAATAGAAGTTATTCGGAAGTTCAACAAAACGAAAAAGCTTTTCAACTATGCTTTGAAAATGTTTTTGTAGAATAAAAAAGAGGTTGTTTTGTAAAACAACCTCCTTCTCATTTATTTAATTTCATGTTCTATCCAACCCGAGCGATCTGGTGCATTTGGCACTTTTACTTTTTTCACCGGATTTTCTTTCAATTCTTTCAGCAGAACTTCCACCGCTTTCTCAATTCCGGGGTCAATTCCTTTGGCGAGTTTTTCCGGGCGGTCAACTACTTCAATATCCGGATAAACGCCAACTCCTTCAATAATCCAGTTGCCGTTTTCGTCATAAATTCCAAACCGTGGGACTGAGAAGCTACCACCGTCTACAAAACGGGCATTCCCCGAAATTCCAACCAATCCACCCCAGGTACGTGTTCCTATAAGTTTTCCCAATCCTTTCTTGCGGAAGTAGTATGGGAACGCATCTCCACCAGAGGAAGAGTAACCGTTAATGAGCATTACTTTCGGACCGTCGTGTGCAACTGCCGGAGTTTTCATTGGGTCTAAGCCATTAACATTCCAATAGCTTAATGTTTTTCTATCCAGCAAATCCGCCATTACATCAGGAATAAAACCGCCACCATTGTACCGGTCGTCAATAATTAAAGCTTCCTTGTTATGATATGCATACATTCCTTTAAACAATTCGCGGTTCCCTTCAATTGACGTATTCGGAACATAAATGTACCCGATTTTCCCGCCAGAAAGTTTGTCAACCATTGCACGGCGCTCGGTTACCCAGTTGTAATGCAACAACTCGAGTTCGCTTTTAATTGGTTCAACCATCGAAGTTCGGGCGCCATCTACTTTTGGAACCGAATTTACTGTGAGCTCAATGTGTTTGCCTGCAGTATTTTCGAGGAATTTATACGGATTGTCATCGGTTGTGATATTCTGACCGTTTATATTGATGAGGTAGTCACCTTCATTAACATCTACGCCTTGTTCAGTAAGTGGCGAACGAAGTGACGCGTCCCAGTTCTGACCTTCGTAAATTTTTGATATTCTATATCGGCCGGCTTTTGTATCGGCAACCAGTTTGGCTCCTAACAATCCTCCTTCTACCCGCTCCGGTGTTTTGAAATCACCCCAATTTACGTATGAATGCCCGGTACTAGATTCTGAAACCATTTCGCTGAAAATATAATCCAAGTCCATGCGGTGTCCAACATACGGCAATAATTGCGCATAATTTTCCTTTACCTTTTTCCAGTCAACCCCATGCAGATTATTTACATAAAAGTAATCACGATAAATGCGCCAGCCATCGTTGTATATTTGTTGCCATTCTTTTACCGGATCAATTTTCATTTCCATATCATTCAAATCCAGTTCTCCGGTTCCCTGTTTTTGCCCCGGTTTAACACTGGCAATTCCAAAGTCTCTTCCGGACCGATAAAGAAACGATTTGCCGTCGGCCGCAAGTAAAAACTGCATTGTTTTTTCCAGAATGTCTTCCTCTTTTTTATCGGCAATGCTGAATTTTTTTAGCGTGCCATTATTAATATAAAGAATTCCTCCTTCAATTGCAGTCAGATTCCGGTAATCTCCATCTACCAAAGGCAATGCTACGATACGGTTGTTGAGCCCATCAAAATCAATTTCTACATCAACATCCTGTTTGTCTTCCTTTTTTTCGTCGGTTTTTTCTTCTTCCTTAACAGGTTCTTCGTCGTTTTTAAATTGGAAAAGTCTTTCACCATCTTTCTTTAAGATTATGGCATAAATGCGAGTAGGGTTATTGTACACATAATCAAATTCAAAACCGGAAAAATCAAGATTAAAATCACGGTCAGAAAGAAAATAAATATATTTTCCATCAGTAGAAAACACAGGTGAATAGTCGCTGAATGTATCGTCTGTTAGTTGAGTACTTTTTTTATTTTCAATATTGTAAACCCATACTGCAGATAATTCGTTTGACGATTCTTTTTCATAAATAATCCACTTTGAATCGGGTGAAAAGTCGTAAGTACGTATTTCGTCGTAAGTCGCATGGTCAACAATGGTTTCTTTTCCGGTCGCAACATCCAGAAGTTTCAGATTGAGTGTACGATCAAAATAAAGGAGGTATTTACTATCGGGCGACCATTCGCTGTCGTATTTCCATGCCAAGGAATTTTTTGTAAGCTGTTTTGGCTTAGCGCCTTTTTTGTTTTCCAGAAGATAAACTTCATATTCGCCTGAGGCGTCAGAATAGTAGGCAATATATTTTCCGTCGGGCGACCAGCTTGGATAAATTTCCCGGACACCCTGTGTTTGTGTCAGATTCTCGGTAACGCCACTTTCTGCGGGAATAGAATAAATATCTCCCCTGGCGTCGAATAAAGCACGTTTAGCAGTTGGGGAAACAGTATAGCTGTGAATGTCGTCGGCTACCTTTTTAAAATAAGGAAGCAAATTGGGATTGTCGAAATTAATATTTACGGTTATTTTTTCTGTATTACCGGTTTCCAGGTTCGTTTTGTACAGGAAGCCACCATTCTCAAAAACAATTTGTCCGTTTTCTCCCGAAGGCCACAAAACGTCAAAATCTTTAAATGTAGTAAGCTGTTTTATTTCTTTGGAGTTTGTATCGTAGCTATAAATATTAAGTCTTAAATCGCGATCCGATGCGAAATAAATTTTGTCTTTATACCAAACCGGCCATTGATCAGAACCAGTGAAATGTGTAATTTGTTCTGATTCGTCTTTTTCAAGATCGTAAACCCAAAGTTCTGTTGCGCGCCCTCCCTGATATCTTTTCCATGTTCTAAACTCGCGATCAACAGGAGTGAAACAAACTTTTTTCCCATCGGGTGAAAGTGTGGCCATCCCACCGTTTACAATTTGTAATGGTTTTTCCAGGCCTCCGTCAATGCTTACCAGGTAGTACTTCCCGTTTCGTTCACCAAATTCGGTCCTGTTGGCACGAATCATTATATTTTTACTGTCTGGTGTCCAGTCCAGAATTACATCATCAAACCCTCCACGAGGAGGCATTAATCCTACTGAGTTATAATAGGTAAGTTGTTTTGGTGCACCACCATTGGCCGGAATAACAAATACCTGTCGTGAACCTGAATATTCGGCAGAATAAGCGATCCATTTTCCGTCGGGCGAAATTTTAGGAAAGAGTTCCATTCCTTCGTGTGATGTTAAGTGTTTGGCATCACCACCATTGGCATTCACCGTCCAAATATCGCCGGCATACACAAAGGCAATTAAATTGTTGTTGATGTCGGGGTATCTCATTAGCCGGGAGTCGTTTACGGCATTGGTTCCAGTTGCGATTCCAAGGAAAAGCAGAAAGGATAGAAGTTGTTTTGTGATGTAGTGCATATTAATTATGTTTTTAAGCATATAATTGTATAAATTATTTTTTAATTAAGCAAGGATGAGGATCATAATAGTGTTAAGTCAATCTTGAAAGTTAGGGTAATAGTATTAGGTCTGTTTCAACTACGCTCAACATGACCCGGGTAGTCAGGCTGAGCATAGTTGAAGTTTTAATAGTTATCTCGCTCCTGATTTGACAATAGAGTATTGTTATTGTCTTATTTGTTGATTGTTTTCTTGTTCTTTAAATCTTAAAAGAAACAAGGATATAATTGTAGTACAAAAAGGTGAATCACAGATATAACAATTCGCCAATTTCTTTCATAATCTCGGCTGCATCTCCCTGAAGAAAGATATCGGTAATTTCTCGTGTGAAATGAGTCTCTTTGATGTTTATTTCGATGATTTTTGCACCGTGCCTTTTTGCTGTCATCGGGATGTCAGCTGCAGGAAGGACTTCCGCATTCGTACCTATAATTAGAAAAATATCTGCTTTTTCGGCTTCTTCAAATGAATGTTTTTTTGCAAAAGCAGGAATGGGTTCATTGAAAAAAACCATGTCGGGTTTAAGAATCCCTTTACAAATGTAACAAGTAGGGGGGAGATAGTTTAAGTCGGCAAAACTTATGTCGTACTCAGAACTGCATTTGGTACAGATCAATTGTTTGTAGGTACCATGTAACTCGTAAACATATCGGCTTCCGGCCTTTTGGTGCAGATGATCAATGTTTTGGGTAATAATCGATTCAAGGAAGCTTCGTTTTTCCATTTTTGCCAGAACCTGGTGTGCAATGTTCGGTTCCGCATTACCCAAACTATCGTAAAATATTTCTTTTATTTTCAGCCACGATTGAAGGGGCTTTTTATTGAAGAATCCAATTTCAAGAAAAATAGGATCGGTTTTGTTCCATAAGCCGTTTTTGCCCCGAAACGGAGGGATACCACTGGCCACTGAAATGCCCGCACCTGTAAAAGCAACAGCATATTTTGCTTTTCGAATAAGATTTGCAGCATTTTCAAGTTTTGCAGTATCCATTCTGTATAAACATTAACAACCCGGCAGAGGACAAGCCAACTGCCGGGAGTCTTATTGATTTTTTTATATACGTTACATGTTTTCAGTAATTTCCTTATTTACTGTAACGGTGGTGTCTTCGTTAAATCTGATTTTGAAATTTAATTTCCGGAAAACAGAGATCATCGGTTTATTATCCTTTGTTGTTTCTGCTGATAATTTCTTGATTCCGCGTAATTTGGCAATGTCCATACAGTAATTGGTGAGTGTAAAACCAAGTTCTTTTTTCTGCCATTTATCGGTAATCAGGATAGCATATTCCATTACTTCCAAATCGGGATCGGCAATTAACCGGCCAACGCCTAATAATTCTTTTGTACCGTCTTCTCTTTCATGTTCGGCAACTATTGCAATTTCGCGATCGTAATCGATGAAACAGAATTTAGAAGCAACTTCATGTGAATCAAAATAGAAATCATATCTGAAACGATGATAAATAGCTTCTTTTGAACAGCTGGCAAGTAATTCTAACCACATCGGTTCGTCTTCCGGTTTTATCGGGCGAAGCGTAACTTCAGTTTCATCTTTCAATTTGCAGGTTTTTATCAAGCTTTCAGGATACGGACGAAGAACAAGGTGAGAGTATTCTTTTACCGGTTTTTCCATAATTCCTTCATCCACAACAATACGGGCATCTAAAGCAATTACGTCAGTTTCAGTAACAATAAGCGGATTAATGTCTAATTCTTCAACTTCCGGATAATCTGCTGCCAGGTACGACATCCTGATCAGAGCTTCGATCAGTTTATCTATATTCTTGGGTGCATCGCCACGCCAGCCTTTCAGCAATGGGTAAATCTGTAAAGATTCCAGCATTTGGCGTGCGAGTTGTTCGTTCAAAGGAGGGAATTCCAAACGTTTATCTTTGAACAATTCGGCAGTTGTTCCTCCCATTCCTACTAACATTACCGTTCCAAAAACAGGATCTTTTTTCGTTCCAACAATTAATTCTATTCCACCTTTTGTGTTTACCATTTTTTGTACGGTAACCCCATCTATTTTTGCATCCGGTCGTTTTTCAGCAACTGTTTTAACCATGTTCCTGAATGTTGCCCGAACCATATCTTCGTTTTCAATATTCAATGCAACTCCACCAACATCGGATTTATGGGTAATATCCGGAGAATAAATTTTTAATACCACCGGATACCCTTTTTGTTCGGCTACGGCAACAGCTTCATCTTCTGTTGCAGCAGGCGTCGGGTGAGTAGTATCAATTCCGTAATCGTTTACCAGCATTTTGGAATCATCTTCGTTCAAAATTTTTGCTTTTGGGAAAATTTCTTCCAAATATTTTTTACGGAGTTCGTTTCTGTCGTACTGGAACGAAACCGGCACTTCTTTAGGTGTTTCATACAACATTTCCAAATTCTGGGAATAATCAGAAAGTGTCATAAATGCCCTGATAGCTTGTTCTGGTGTTCCATAGCTTGAAATTCCGGCATTGTTAAAAATCTGGATTCCTTCACGCATGCTCGCACCCCCCAGCCAGGCAGCCATAATAGATTTTGTGGTATTGGCTGACATTCTTGCAATAGCTTCAGCAGTAGCTGTTGGGTCAGTCATCGCCTGTGGTGTAAGAAGGACCAAAACGGCATCTACATTTTTATCTTCCAGAACAATTTCGGTGGTGTGTGCAAATCGTTCAGGAGTGGCATCTCCAAGAACGTCAATCGGGTTTCCATGCGACCAGAAAGGAGGAAGATAGTCGTTGAGTTTCTGCATGGTTTCATCCGAAAGTTTAACCAGCTTTCCGCCTTGAGAAATTAATGAGTCAGTGGCCATAACTCCCGGTCCGCCTGCATTTGTAACAATAGCCAGTCGATTCCCTTTGGGTATTCTTTTACGTCCAACCAAATCAGTAAAATCAAAAATATTCCCAAAATCGAAAACACGTGCCAGTCCTGCTCTGCGGAATACGGCATCATAAATTGAGTCTTCAGAAGCCATCGCTCCAGTGTGTGAAGCAGCAGCAGCAGCAGACTCAGGGAACCGACCTGATTTATAAACTATAATTGGTTTTTCGCGTGAAAAGGCACGGGCAGCCGACATAAATGTCCGCGCGTTTTGAATGGATTCTACATAAAGAACAATAGATTTAGTATTGGGATCCTGGCCAAAATAGTCGATTAAGTCGCCAAAACTAACATCC
Source organism: uncultured Draconibacterium sp. (assembly GCA_963677235.2). Classification (GTDB taxonomy): domain Bacteria; phylum Bacteroidota; class Bacteroidia; order Bacteroidales; family Prolixibacteraceae; genus Draconibacterium. Next base: position 145,613 of record CAXXPP010000004.1, read on the forward strand.
ATGGAATTTCCGATAGAAACAAAATGCGAGAATCCTATATTTGATTCATAAGCCCAGTCCAATACAGAAGTACATAAAGCACCAGATTGTGAGATGAATGCTACGTGTCCTTTTTTGGGCATGCCATCGGCAAAACTAACATTCATATTTAACCCCGGAACCAGTATTCCAAGACAGTTTGGACCGATGACGCGCATATCAGGAAATTTTGCTTTTTCAGCTTTTACCTGTGCTTCAAGAGCTTTTCCTTCTTCTCCGGATTCTTTAAAACCGGCTGTCATAATAATTACACCACTAATTCCAGCTTCGCCACAATCTTTTATCAACTGAGGTACAAATTTTGCTGCCGTCATAATTACGGCTAAATCAGGAGTTTTTGGTAAACTTTTTACATCGGGATAACAAGGTATTCCAAATACAGCTTCACGTTTGGGGTTTACAGGATAAACCACACCATTGTATCCTCCTCCAACTAAATTTCTAAGTGTTATTCCTCCCACACTGTCTGGTCGGTTAGATACCCCGATCAGAGCAATCCTTTTTGGTTTAAAAATACTATCAAGTTTTTTGATGGCCATTTGTGTATGTTTTTGATTTTTTAAAAAAATGGTTTCAGAACTCCGTGGTCACAAAGTTGAATGAAATCGCCTATAAAATTCATGAAAAAAAATCAGGTAAGGAAATTTTAATCAAGGGTTTTGTTAATATGGCGAAAAGTTTAAAGTTTATTTAAAATCAACTAATTAGCTCAAATTTCCCCACGTAAAGATTGTATTAACATGTTGAAAAGCAATCCTGTTGTGACCTGTTTAAAAACACAAAAAATAAAAAAATGTTCCTTTCAGAACGCTTTTGGGTTTATCTCGGAAAACAGGAATTTAGCTTTTTATAAAGCTCCTTTTACAGCTACCTCAGGTTGAGTAATACCTTTAGTTTGCGGTGCTTGTACTATCGCTTTTTGTTTTGCTGGTTTTACAAAAAGAATTAACAAAGTTCCGATTAAAACGGTGATGCCGGAAATGGTGAATGCCAGTGAGAAGTTGTTCAGATCACCCATTCTGCCTCCCAAAACAGGTCCCAGGATTCCACCAACTCCGTAAGCCAAAAATACGAATGGATAGTTTTGTCCCACATTTTTAGCGCCGAAAGTGTCTGCTGTTATCGTTGGGAAAAGTGCAAAATTGCCGCCAAAATTGAACCCAATCAGCGTTGCTCCCAGGTAAAGCAGAATTTCATTTCCTGCCATAAATGTGAACAGGATTACGGTAATGCCTTGAATACCTGTCATTAGAATAATAGATAATTTTCTTCCAATTTTATCGCTGATGATTCCCCATAAAATACGTCCCAAGCCATTAGCCAGGCTGAAAAAAACAGCCATAGCTGTTCCTGCAATTGCGCTTGCTGCTGTTTCACTGATCCCTGATTCCATTAATGCCTGCATGGGATATAATTTCATAAGTCCTATCGACATTAATCCGGCACCTGCACTAAAAACGAAAGTTAAAAAAATAAGGTAAAACTGAATTCTTGTTAGCATCTCATTGCTTGTGAAATCTTTGGCAGCTATAATTTTTGTTTTTTGAGTTGAGCCAGTTTGGGGGGAGTTGTGGTTTTTGGGCTGCCATCCGGCTGGTGGAAATTTCATCCATATGCCTCCGATAGTGACCATTGCTGCAAAAGCAATTCCGTAAATAATAAATGTTGCTGAAAGTCCAAGATTTTCAATGAGGTGTCCCCATGAACCTGCCAGTTTTACCCAAAGCATAGCTCCGAAACCAAAACCGGCAACAGCTAAACCCGTAATCATCCCTTTTTTATCCGGAAACCAGCGCATTCCCACTGCAATTGGAACAACATAGGCAAACCCTATTCCCATGCCTCCAATTAGTCCAATTAAAATTAGTAGCAGAATAAAATTGTCGCCGCCTAAAATTCCTGCAAATAAATATCCCAGGCCAAGTATAATACCTCCAATCCAGGAGAGTGTGCGTGGTCCCCATATTTTTAATTTTTTCCCGGCAAAAACCATAAAAAGAGCAAATGAAGCCAGTCCTACTGAAAATACAATTTGCGTATTGGCACTTGACCAGCCGCCATTTTTTAAAGAAGGTGTAAAAACCGACCATGCATAAATAGCACCCAGCGCCAGTTGAATGAGGACTGCACCTAAAATTGCAAATCCCCGGTTGAACGTTTTTTGATTATTCATAAGTTGATTTTGATTGAATGTTTAGATGTGTTGAAAATTTTGAATCGTTACGCTGAATAAATATTAGTGAAAATGAATTCAAAACGTAAATGGATAAAAGCAAAAAAGACATCTTTATTTTGAAGATGTCTTTTATTGGGTCTGGAGCTATCTTTTTACTTCTACTTTGGCTCCTTCAATTATTTCTTCAACTACCCCCGGATCGAGTAAGGTTGAAGTGTCTCCCAGATTGGTGGCATCTCCTTCCCCGATTTTACGAAGAATACGCCGCATAATTTTACCCGATCTTGTTTTTGGGAGACCGTTTACAATCTGAATTTTATCGGGTTTGGCAATGGGGCCAATAAATTTTGTTACAGTCGCTTTTATTTCATCTTCAATACTGATTAACTCTGCATCAGACAAATCTTCACAAATTACGTAAGCGTAAATTCCTGCACCTTTAATTTCGTGCGGATATCCAACCACTGCTGATTCAACAACCTTGGGATGTTGGTTAATGGCATCTTCAACTTCCGCAGTACCAATTCTGTGACCGGAAACGTTTATTACGTCGTCTATTCGGCCAATGATTCTATAGTATCCTTCTTCATCACGTTTTGCTCCGTCTCCTGTGAGATACAATCCCGGGAAAGCTGCAAAATAAGTTTGGTAACATCTTTTGTGATCTCCATAAGTTGTTCGTAGCATTCCAGGCCACGGATGTTTAATGCACAAAATTCCTTCAACTCCGTTTCCTTTTAATTCTTCACCTGAAGGATCGACAAGAACGGGTTGAATTCCCGGAAGCGGAAGTGTAGCCAGCGAAGGTTTAGTAGGAGTGATTCCCGCCAGTGGAGAAATCATAACTCCACCTGTTTCGGTTTGCCACCATGTATCAACTATCGGGCATTTTCCTTTTCCAACTAAATCGTGATACCAGCGCCATGCCTCCTCATTTATGGGTTCACCAACAGTTCCCAGAACTTTTAATGAACTCAGATCGTGGCTGGTTACCCATTCGTCGCCCTGGGCAACGAGTGCCCGTATTGCGGTAGGTGCGGTGTAGAATTGGTTTACTTTGTATTTGTCTACAATATCCCAAAAACGGCCTGCATCGGGCCAGGTTGGTACTCCTTCAAACATAATTGATGTTGCTCCGGTGAGCAGCGGGCCGTAAACGATGTATGAATGTCCGGTTACCCAGCCAATATCGGCAGTACACCAGTAAACATCGCCATCGCTGTATTGAAAGACATTTTTAAAGGTATATTCAGCATATACCATGTAGCCTCCGGTGGTGTGGACAACACCTTTAGGTTTTCCTGTTGAACCAGATGTATAAAGGATAAATAGAATATCCTCGGCATCCATAACTTCGGCTACATTCTCTGATGAAACACCATTTATTAGCTCGTGCCACCAGATATCTTTTTCTTCACTGAAGCTGATTTTTTCTCCTGTTCTTTTCAAAACAATGGAGTGTTCTACTGATGGACAGCTTTTTAGAGCATCGTCAACGATTCCTTTCAGAGGAATTGATTTTGTTCCCCTAAAACCTCCGTCAGAAGTAATGAGTATTTTTGCTTTGGCATCGTTTACCCGGTCGGCAAGTGCAGTTGCCGAGAATCCGGCAAAAACGATAGAATGTATTGCCCCAATTCGTGCACACGCCAGCATTGCGATGGCGAGTTCCGGAACCATGGGCAGATAGATGGCAACCCGATCCCCTTTTTGAACGCCAAGTTTTTTTAATCCGTTGGCAAATTGTTTTACTTTCTCAAATAGTTCTCCATAAGTGAGTTTTATTTCCGGTTCTTTAGGATCGTTTGGCTCCCAAATAATTGCCACCTGGTCTTTTCGCATAAACATGTTGCGTTCAAAAATATTTTCGGTGATGTTTAGTTTGCCATTTACAAACCAATTTACATTTGGGGCGTCGTTGCCTTCAAAACTCCAATTGAGGACCTGGTCCCATTTTTTTCGCCAGAAATGAGTTTCGGCAATGTTCCCCCAAAAACCATCGGGGTCGGCAACGCTTTGCTGATATTTCTTAAAATATTCCGCCAAACTAGTTATTTTATGTACCATAACTGTAGTTTTAAAAAGTTAATGATTTAATTATTAAAAAGAATAAGTCTGTAGCTGTTCAGTCTTTTCGTTTACCTATAACAAAATTTATTGAACTCCGTTCGATCGTCTTTTGCTGGTAGAAAATTTTTCGAAGTTATTTTTTGTTATAATGTTTGTTTTAAAACTGTCGAAGTTTAGCGAATGATGATAATATGATAAATTAGAAATATACAAATCAGGTAGGTTTAGAATTACCAATCTTATTGATAATAATCGAATTCGAAATTAGTATAAAAAAGTTGGATTTCGAATCAATTCAACATATTGTATAACACTCGAATATGTAATTTTAAAGCATAGCCTTGAATATAGGAATTATGGCTTTTTTTTTGTAATTTAATTAGTTCGTTTTTATGTTATGACTTTCAAACTTTTTTTATTTCCCTCATTATCCACATTGACAAATGTGATGTGTGTGGAGAAAATTAATTCAAGATTGGTATTGCAATTATTCTGGCAATGCACATTTACCAGGTATTGAACAGAAGTATTTCCTTCGTTTGATTTTTCGATATTAAATTTTAGAATTGCCCCTTCGGTTACACCTTTTTTAAATACAACTTTATCTAACCCGACAGTTACCAGGCTGCTGCCCGGATAATCAAGTGTAGCTGCAATCCAGGCATATTCATCAATCCATTTTAGTAAATTCCCGCCGTATAAATATCCGTTTTGATTGAGATCACCGGGTAATACCAATTTGTAATTTTCCATAAAAAACCTTTTCGAACTAAATTAAGGTTTATTTTTCAATTGTTTCATACGGAATAAATCCTTTTGGATTTTTGTCACTCAAAGCTTCCCGTGGCTTATAAAATTCGGGGCTATCGTATATTTTACGAAGCAACATTTCTTTTGTATCTGATCCTGCAAGATGTGCAATTCCGATGGCGTGTTCAGCAAGGTTTAATCCCAACGGATTAAAGGCTCCGTTTTCTGTTACAATTACAACAGGATCGGCAGCAATTGCAGTGGTTGTGATTCCTTCTGGGCACATATCAATAATTTTTGAAATACCATTGTTGGTAGTTGCCTCCATCGCAATAATACCATACCCGTTTTTTGATAAAATTGATCCACGGAGAAAATCGGCCTGTCCGCCAATTCCACTATAAATTTGTCTTCCTTTAAGAGAGTCGGCCCAAATATTTCCGTGCAAGTCAACTCCAATTGCACTGTTAATAGCTATCATTTTGTGTTGTTGCGCAATCCTAAGGATGTTGTTGGTAAAATTGCAGGGCCTGTTTTGGACAGAACTATTATAGTCGAGCCAATCGTACCCGGTTTTATCTTTTGCAAGGAAAATTGATGAAATAGAGAAATTGACGTCAGAGAATTTATTGGTTACTATTTTCTTTTCGATCAGTTTTTGCATTGAGTCGGTAAAAAGTTCAGTATAAATACCAATGTCTTTTACGCCTTTATCGATAACTGCGTCAGTAACCGCTTCTGGAACTTTCCCAATTCCATACTGCAGGGTACAGCCATCGGTAATAAATAGTTCTGTAATTAGCCGGCCGATTTTATGTGCTGTTTTATCGGGACGTAAATAAGGAATAACCGGAAGCGGATAGTCAGTGTCGATTAAATAGTCGATATTTGATTCATCGATGGTAGTTCCTAAAATAAAAGGCATTTGTTTGTTTCGTTCTGCTATCACGATTCCGCCATTGGCTTTTGCTGTGTTCACTGCTGCCTGAATACCTTCAACAGTGGTTCCGTAACTGTAATTTCCTCCTTTATCAGGTCCGCTTACCTGTATAAAAACAATATTGGGTTTTAAGTAATTTTTTACCTGAAAGGGGACATTGGAAAGATGCATTACCTGGTAAGTGGCCATTCCTTCGTTTAGGGCAGTTCTTGAATGTGGCCCGGAAAAAATAACCCTGTGTTTTATTCGTTGGCACGATTCTTTACTAAACAGTTCTTCAATGTCGCCCAATAGAAGAATGCTGATTAATTCAACACCCTTTATCGATGTATCTTTTGCCAGTTGTTTTAATAAAGTTTGGGGAGTTGCTGCATTCCCCCCGGTATATATTACCGAACCGGGTTTTATTGTGGTTGCATTAATGGCTTCTGAAATGTTTCTAATTACCTTCATAACAATCTATTATTTTAGTGAACCAAGTTAAAAGTTAAGATTGAAACAAGACAAGAAAAATATCATACTATGTAACTAGTTTCTGTTTTGTATGACATGTTTTTTATTTCAATGAGAGGTGTGGTTGTTATATACCACGATAATTGAATTGTTTCCTTTATATATTATACTTTTCAAAAGACCCACTCGTTCAGTTGTTTTGTTGGTGGTTTGTATGTTTTTGTATATGAGTGTTTTGTGTTTTTGAGAAATATGTACTATTCTGTTTGTGTTGTACAGCATGTTTTGTCGTAGTATTTTTTTTTACTTTTATGCAATAGATTGCTGCAATCGATTGCAGTTTTGGAACTAACTTAAATTTTATACCTATGATTATTTATCTTAAAATACCCATATAGTTTAGTTAGAAGCAGGGAAAAGGAATCTATATGTGCATAAGTACCAGGTTCCTTTTAATTTATAATACGGAAACTAAATGAAATATAACTAAGCTATGACTAACTGGAAATATCTGTTTTTATTAATCTTTATCTTATTCTCATGTTCGTCCAGTACAGACAATATTGCCGCGTTGGTAAACCATTCTGAAAAACAATTGAAATACGCTTTAGAAATTGCAAATTCTATACGTGATACTGTTTTAGTTTCTTCCAGAACTATGGAAGATGGAAAACTAAAGTTAGTAAAAAGCAGTGACTGGACCAGTGGTTTCTTTCCCGGAAATTTGTGGATGATGTATGAAATGACGGGCAATGATTATTGGAAAGATGAGGCAATAAAATATACACGTCCGCTGGAGAACGAACAGTGGAATGCAGGTACACACGATATGGGATTTAAAATGTTTTGCAGTTTTGGTAAGGCATATAAAAATACCAACAAACAGGAATACAAAAATGTATTGATACAATCGGCGAAGACCCTTGCTTCAAGATTTAACCCCACTGTAGGATGTATTCGTTCTTGGGATCATAATTCCGATAAATGGGATTTTCCCGTGATAATTGACAATATGATGAACCTTGAACTTTTGCTTTGGGCGGCAAAAGAGTCAGGAGAAGATTATTTAAAAGATATTGCAGTAAAGCATGCTTACACAACGATGAAAAATCATTTTCGGGACGACAATTCATCCTATCATGTTGTTGACTATAATCCTGGAACCGGTGAGGTGCAAAATAAGCAAACACATCAGGGATATGCCGATGAAAGTTCATGGACTCGCGGGCAAGCCTGGGGTTTATATGGCTTTACCATGATGTACAGGGAGACAGGAAATGAAGATTTTTTAGCCCAGGCAAAAAAGATAGCCGGATTTTTATTAAGTCAACCGCGAATAAAAAAGGGTGAAATACCTTATTGGGATCTTAACGCTCCCAGTATTCCTGACGAGCCCTTTGATGCGTCTGCTGCTGCAATAATGGCTTCTGCCTTTTTTGATTTGGGCCATTTGGTTGATGAGGGACAAGATTTTCTCGACGTGTCCGACAAGCTGTTTCAATCTTTATCAATGTCAGATTTTTTAGCTCCTGTTGGTGAGAATAAAGGCTTTCTTTTAAAACATTCTACGGGGCATAAACCCAATAATTCGGAAATTGATGTGCCCATTGTTTATGCCGATTATTACTACCTGGAAGTATTAGAAAAGAGATCAAAACTTATATCAAACTAATCTATTTAGAGAGTGTGATTTATTAATAATTATTTTTTTAACTAAAACTATTACTATGAAAAACAAAAATGGAATTAAAAAGGCGCTTAGCTTTTTAATGCTTTGTTTTTTTTTCGCAACGGTAAGCTTTGGGGTACAGGCCCAGAAAACCGTTGCCGGAAAAGTTGTGGATGAAGGAGGATTACCTCTGCCTGGTGTATCTGTTACAATTAGAGGTACAGCTCTGGGTACAGTTACCGGAATAGATGGCGAATATTCCATTTCAAATGTAAATGACGATGCAGTATTTGTATTTTCTTTTGTTGGAATGGAGTCTCAGGAGGTAAATGTTGGCAGCCAAACTACAATTAATGTAACTATGAATACCTCAACCATTGGTTTAGAAGAGGTGGTTGCCATTGGTTATGGTACGCAGAAAAAAGCTAACCTAACAGGTTCTGTAGGAGTTGCAACTGCCGAACGATTAGAAAATCGGCCGATTACTTCTGCCGGAGAAGGATTGGTAGGAGTAATTCCAAACCTGAATATTTCGATTCGAAACGGGGATCCAACCCGCTCGTCAGACTTTAATGTTAGAGGATATGAATCAATAAACGGTGGGAGTCCGCTTATTTTAGTAGATGGTGTCCCTGGTGATATGGATAAATTAAATCCGAATGACATTGAAAGTATTACTGTGCTGAAAGACGCCGCTGCTGCCGCAATTTATGGCGCACGGGCAGCTTTTGGTGTTATTCTGGTTGAAACAAAAAAAGGTAAGGCTGGGAAAATCAATGTCACCCTGTCAGCTGAAGAATCATTAACTCAACCTATTTTTTTGATAGACCCTGTAACGGATCCGTACGAAGCCGCCCTTGCTTGGAATACTGCCACGGAAAGAACCAGTGGAACACAACGTTATGACGATGATTATTTGGAAGGTTTCCAACGTTGGAGAGATAATCCAACATTTGAAAATGAATGGGGAGTTTATGACAAAAATCTTCGCCACTATGGATATACTAATTACAGAGATATGACAGTAGCCAACACTTCGTTGCAGCAGAAATACGATATGAATATTTCGGGAGCAACAGAAGATGCTTCATACTATGTTTCATTTGGTTATATTGATAAAGAAGGATGGGCAAATCTTCCCCGTGATAAAAATTTTATGTACAAAAGATACAATGTATTGTCAAAAGTTGATTTTAGAATTAATGACTGGTTGTCACTGGATGAACAGATTTCGTGGAGTGCAGAACATAATGATCAGCCACACTTTTATAACTGGGATGTAGATATTAATACGATAGCCAGGGTACAACCCAACCATATGGTTACCTTCCCTGATCTTCCTTACTATTTGGAACAGGGAGATCATGAGCAGTTTGCCCCCTATATCGGAAAATATTTCTTAAGCTTAAATCCATTGCCTTATTGGGAAGACGGTGGACGTAATACGGAAACCAAACATCGCTTGTTATTAAAACAAGGTGTTACACTTACCCCGGTGAAAGGGTTGAGAGTGAGAGGCGATTTTTCATACAGCACTTATCGCAGAGAGCGCCAGGATGTGGCCAGCAAAATTGAAGGAGTAGCCACCACCGACCTTACTAATTTATATCTTGATAATGGTTTTAGTGGTGATGACTGGATCAGAAACTATTCCGATTACAATCAATATTACTCTTTTCAGTCGTATGCGGAATACACAGTCCCCGGACTTGAAAATCACGATATAAAAGCTATGGTTGGTTTTAGCCAGGAATGGGCGCGTAATACTTATGTAGGCGCGCAAGCTTATTCGCTCATAACACCTCTTATTACTGATTTGAATGCAACAACAGGAACCCAACGTACGTACGGAAGTAAATCTGAATATGGTTTAAGGGGCGTTTTTTACCGGTTGAATTATAGTTATAAAGACAGATATCTATTTGAAGCTAACGGACGTTATGACGGGACATCCCGTTTTCCGGAAGATGACCGTTTTGGATTCTTCCCTTCAGTTTCATTGGGCTGGCGTATCTCTAATGAGCCATTTATGGAGTCAGCCAGTAACTGGCTCGACAACCTAAAGCTAAGAGCATCATACGGGCAGCTAGGGAATCAGATTCTTACGGATAATAACGGCAATCAAATTTATTACCCTGCAATTTCAACCATGGGTATTGGTTCTTCTCCATACATGATGTCTTCGGCCGGTCGTATCCCTTATGTGTCACCCGCAGGATTGGTTAGCCCGACTTTAACATGGGAAACAGTGGAGAATAAAAACTTTGGGGTTGATATTACTGCTTTAAATCAGAGATTTGATTTTTCGTTTGATTACTACATTCGTGATACAAAAGACATGTTAATGGATGTAACCTACCCTGCCATATTGGGAACGAATGCTCCACAATCGAACGCAGCAGATTTGAGAAACCAGGGATGGGAGATATCTGCCACCTGGCGTGACAGAATCGGACAAGACTGGTCATATGGTATTACATTAGCACTTTCCGACAATAAAACAGAAATTACAAAATATGATAATCCTTCCGGAAATTTAGGATGGGATAGTGCTGACGGATTAGTGGATGAATTTTATGTGGGGCAGCAGATTGGCGAAATCTGGGGCTACGTTACCGAGGGCATTTTTCAAAGCGATGATGAAGTCGCTTCTCATGCCGAGCAGTCACAACTTGGAGCGAACTGGAGGGCCGGCGATATCAAATATAAAGATTTGGATGGCGATGGTAAAATTACTCCTGGTAGCGGGACTTTGAATGATCATGGCGATCTTGAAATTATTGGATATAACAGAGACAGGTACAATTTTGGATTGAATCCTGAAATACAATATAAAAACTGGACACTTAATCTTTTCTTTCAGGGAAGGCTTAAAAGAGATTATTTTCCAAATAATGGAAACTGGAATGCTTTTTATCCGTTTAATGCAGGCCATATAGAGGAATTTTATATAACTGATACCTGGAGTGAAGATAACCGTGATGCTTATTTTGCTGGGCCAACGATTTCAACAGATACAAAAAAGAATATTCTCGCCCAGTCCCGGTATGTGCAGAATGCTGCATATATCCGTTTGAGAACGGTAACGTTAAATTACTTTTTGCCGGACAAACTGGTAAATAAACTGGGAATAAGCCGGGCTCAGGTGTACTTGTCGGGCATGAACCTTTGGGAAGCCAGTGGCATGCGCGCTCCCCTTTACCCGGAATTTACTGAAACAGTAACTCAGGAGTATTATTTCAACCGTGCTTATACCCTGGGAATTAAGGTTACATTCTAAAACGACTAAAAGAAAAAGAAAATGAAAAAATATAATTTAAAATATAGCCTGGTAGCTTTTACAATTTTGGTGTTGGTAAGCTGCAATAATGAATTTCTGGATAGGATACCGTTAGATGAAATTAGTAACGAAACCTTCTGGAACACCGAAAGCGACCTGATAGTATATAACAATTGGTTGTATGACTTAACTTTAGAAGATGATGTTGTGCCTATTTTAATGGGACATGATCATGATTTTGAAAGCAATCGTAGCGGGATATGGTTCATTGATGAATTCTCCGATAATATTGCTCCCCGGCATTCCCGTCACACCAGATATCAGGAAATTCGTTCTGGTAAATATAGTATTCCTTCTAACCCTCAGTGGTATGGATGGAATAATGAAGGTTGGGAATTTGTTCGAGCTATAAACGTTGGTATGGATAATTATGATAAGGTGACAGAAAATGGTGTCGCTGAGGAGATAGTTAATAAATATAAAGCCGAAGCCAGATTGTTTCGTGGATGGTTTTACGCCGATAAAATTTCGAAATTTGGAAGGGCTCCCTGGGTTGATCATGAACTTACCACCGAATCTGAAGAATTGTATGCAGAGTTGGATTCACGGGAAACTGTGATGACCAATGTATTGGCCGATTTGGATTTTGCTTGTACATGGCTCCCTGACGATTGGGGAGATGGCGGTGGCCCGGGAAGATTAAACCGTTGGGCTGCGTTATTGGTTAAGTCGCGTATTTGTTTGTTTGAAGGTACCTGGAGAAAATATCATGGTGTTGGGGCAGATGCAAATATGTGGCTACAGGAAGCAGCAGAAGCTGCAAAAGAAATTATGGATAAAGGACCTTATGCTCTTTACAATACCGGCGATCCTGAAAATGATTATCAGGCAATCCATAAAATGAGATCCGATTTAACAGGAGTCCCGGAAGTAATGTACTGGAGAAGATATCAGCTTGGGGTTCTTACAAACCATGTCCAGAGTTATCATCGAAGTTATAATGGTGGCGCCACAAAAAGCTTTGTAGAGGATTATCTTTGCACTGATGGATTACCAATAACCTTGTCTGACGAATACCAGGGGGATGCTACTTTGCTGGATGTATTTGCAAATCGCGATCCGAGGTTACGCCAGACCATTCTTCATCCGGATGATGCTGTTCGTTGGGGCTGGAATAACGGAGATACGCAACGTACCTACCCCAGGGTATCTGGAATGGGGGGGCAAACATCAGAAACCGGATATTCAATTTGTAAGGTTTATGAGCCGATAGCAGCTTTTGCTACTTATAACGTTTCAGATACACCGGCTATTATTTTGCGTTTTGCAGAGGCGCTTTTGAATTATGCAGAAGCTGCTGCTGAGCTGGGAACTTTAGACCAGGCAGGACTGGATATGAGTATAAATTTATTACGTGAGCGTGCAGGAATGCCACATCTAACCATTGATCCACCAATGGATCCCCGTTATGAAAATGATGGTGTTTCTGCATTAATTGTAGAAATTCGTCGCGAACGCAGAATTGAATTGTTTATGGAAGGTTTCCGTTATGATGATTTGAGACGCTGGAAACAGGGAAAAAAGCTTGAGTCTCCTGATTTAGGAATTCGTTGGGATGCCAATATGCAATCTATCATCGATCCGGAAGGATTAGCTGAAGCTGCTGGTACAATTAAAACAACATTGGTTGATGGCGTGCCATACATTGATGTCTACCAGGGAACAGACTGGGCAAATCCTGTTTTCAACGAAAGCAAAAATTATTTATGGCCTATTCCATTGAGTGCGATTGCGCAAAATCCAAATATTTCGCAAACTCCTGGGTGGAATTAAAATATCGTTTAAACCAACAACGATGAACATGATTATCGTTTAAAACCATACAAAGCCGTAATTAATTGCAGTTACGGCTTTGTATTATTTGTTAATGCCCATCATTGCTTGTTAGAATTTTTGTATAATGGATATTATATCGTGTTTTTTTTGATGTCGATATTTATAAGTTAAATCGTAAACCAACTAAAATGAGAACAAAGAATTTTTTAATAGTCAGTCTGTTTTGCTGGGCAATTGTTTTGCCCTCGTTTGCTCAGAAAAATGAAATTCCTAAGCTTGATAATCCTATTACAACTCAATATCTGAAAACGAATTTACGAAAGTCACAGCCTCGTTTGGTATTAAATTCCAAAATAGAAAGTAACCTCAAAAAGAAACTGAAATCCGACCCTGTTGTGCAAAATATGTACAAAGCAGTAAAATTAAATGCAGAAAGCATTTATAATGAGCCATTGTTGGAGCGGGTAGTTGTTGGTCGTCGTTTACTGGCAACTTCACGTGAAATGCTATGGCGTGTTAACATGTTAGGAATGGTTTACCGAATGGAGAACGATAAAAGGGCACTGGAACGGTTGAATAATGAAGTTATGGCAGTGTGTAATTTTTCCGACTGGAATCCATCGCATTTTCTTGATGTAGCTGAAATGTCAATGGCTGTGGCATTTGCACTTGATTGGACTGCCGGAAAACTCCCTCAATCGACAATTGATTTGGCGAAGACCGCATTAATTGAAAAGGGAATACAACCCAGTTGGCCTGAAAACGGGGAGAATCCGGGATGGGCTTACGGAACCAACAACTGGAACCAGGTATGTAACGGCGGAATGATAGCAGCATCAATTGCAGTGGCTGAAAAAAATCCTGAATTGGCAGCAAAAACGATTTCTCGCGCTATAGATGGCATGACACATGCCTTGGTTGAATATAGTCCCGACGGTGTTTACCCGGAAGGCTCCACCTACTGGGGATACGGAACAAGTTTTTCTGTAGTTACCGCAGCAATGTTCGAAAGTGCTTTTGGAACTGATTTTGGGTTGGCTGATTATCCGGCTTTTAAAAAGAGCGCTGTATTTCGCGTGTTGTCAAATGCTCCCTCCGGATGGTATTATAACTATGCCGACTGCGGAGATAAAAGAAGCGAAGCGGGAGATGTAATCCTTGCCTGGTTTGCAGCAAAAACAGGGAACGGCAACTTTTTCGAAAAAGAAAGATTTTTAATGCCTGCTGTGGAAATGGGGAAATTATCGCGGCTTGGTGGCGCTGCTTTGGTTTGGTTATCTCAATTTGAAGAGACAAATAGTGAACAAATGCCGCTGGCCTGGAAAGGCGAAGGCGACAACCCGATTGTTATCTTCAGAGGAGGCGACAACGATCCTCATAATTATTATTTTGGTGGAAAAGGGGGGAGAGCAACCACAAGCCACGGAAACATGGACGCTGGTTCATTTATTTTTGAGTTGGACGGTGTCCGATGGGTAATTGATCCGGGAAATCAGGCATATCATGAATTGGAAAAAACAGGTTTTGATTTGTGGAACGGTTGCCAGGATTGCCAGCGCTGGACATTGCTTACTAAAAATAACTACGGGCATAGTACAATAACTGTAAACAACGAGCTTTTTATAAACAACGGATTTGCTCCACTTCTCGATTTTAGTAAAACGGAGAAACCATTTGCTACTTTTGATTTGTCAGCCGTTTATGGTGAAAATATGACCAGTGTAAAACGTACTTTTCAAAAGGATAGCCCCGTTTCTTTGGTAATTGTGGATGAACTGGAAACTTCGAAAAATACAGATATTATAACCTGGCAATTGCTGACCACTGCCGATGTGGAAATTGTTGATAATGGCGCCTTTTTAACTCAGGATGGGAAAAAGCTTCGCGTAGAAAATTTATCGCAGTCACATATTGCATTTTCAGTTATTTCGTTAGATCCAGCACCATTGGAACTCGATCGACAGATCGAAAATCTAAAACGGTTGGAATTGCAAATTCCGGCGTGGACCCTGGAAAACGGAGAGGGTACAATAAAAGTTCGTCTTTCAGGAGAATAGTTAGTACATAGTTGCAGAAACAACCATAAACACCTGTAAATTATCAGGACGATTTTATTTTTAGGGAAATTTAGCAACCTTTCGAAAGTAAAAAACGAACGAAATTAAAAATAACTCAACATCAATGAAAAAGATAGTACAACTTTTAATTTTTTTAATACTTGTTTTTCCTCCAATGATGAGCTTGGGCGCTGGCTCTGATCTCGATATCGTGAAACAGAGAGTTCTCACCACGATACTAGAACCGGAAGTTGATAATACAGAAATAGCTTTATTATTAAAAACTTTTACCTCCGAAGGAAAATGGCCTGGTATAAATTACGAGGATGTCTCCAGAACCGGGTTCGAACACCGGAATCATACAGCGAATATGGTTGCACTGGCCAGAGCCTATCAGAAAAAGGGTTCAAAATATTATAAAGATAAGAAGGTGAAATCTACGATTGAAAGAGCCTTGAAAACCTGGGTTGCGAATGATTATATCTGCGATAACTGGTGGCACAATCAAATTGGAACACCAAATTATATGGTTACGCTGATGCTTCTTATCGGCGATGAATTACCCAACGATTTGGTTGAAAAAGCACAACCAATAATTGGCAGGGCAAATATAAATGCACCGGGTGCCCGTCCCGGAGGAGACCGTATTAAAATAGCTGGTATAGAAGCAAAAAATATGCTTTTCCTACATAACAATGAAAAATTTGATGAAGTAATTAAAGTAATAGAAAGTGAAATAAAACATGCTGAATGGGTAGGTAATGAATATGGATATGGTTATCGTCGTTTGCTTAGTGGTTTTGAGAACCGTTCTGCCGGTGGCCGTGGTATTCAATACGACAACAGTTTTCATCATCGCACCGATGGGGTAAATAATACACTTTCCTACGGACTTAGCTATGCACAGGCATTTATAGAATGGGCTGTTTACTCTACAGGGACCCGGTATGCTTTTTCTGAAGAGAAACTGGAAGGCCTGATAGACTATTATCTGGATGGGATTTGTAAAATGTGCATTTTCGGAAAATACCCCGACCCGGGAGCAAAAAACCGAAGTATCAGTCGCGAGGAAACCTTACAGCCGTACAGCGCGGAAACTGCCGAACGTTTGCTCCTTACTACCGGTTATCGAAAAGATGAGTTACAGGAAATCGTGGATATTCGAAATAAGGGAAAAGAACCGACACTTTCTCATGCTACTTTTTTCTGGGATTCTGAACATTTTTCTTACCAACGGCCTGAGTGGTTTGCATCCGTGAGGATGTATTCAACGCGCGTTCATAACATGGAAGAACCATACAACAGCGAAGGCTTGTTGAATCATCACAGAGGAGACGGAGCAAATCATGTTTCAGTTACAGGCGATGAGTTTGTTCATATTTGGCCTGTGTACGATTATCAGAAAATACCCGGGGCAACCATAATGCAAAAACCGGAATTGCCATCGGAAAATGAAATTCAGAAATTGGGCGAAACAGATTTTGTTGGGGCTGTAACTGATGGAATATATGGTGCTGTAGCATTCGATTTTAAAAGCCCGCACGATCCTTTAATTGCCCGGAAATCCTGGTTTTTCTTTGATGATGAATATGTATGTCTTGGTGCAGGGATTTCATGCAAAAATAATGATTTGCCGGTCGTAACTACCTTAAATCAGTGTTTGTTAAGAAGCGATGTTACCGTTTCTTCCCAAAACATAACCTCGGTAATTGACAGGGGAGAAAGACAGTTACCTAAAGTTGACTGGGTATTTCAGGATGGTGTGGGATACGTTTTCTCTGAACCAACAACGGTGAATATAAAGAACAATATCGCCAATGGCTCGTGGTGGAGAATTAACAAGCAGTCGGATTCGCCTAAAGATAATGTAAGCACAGAGCTGTTTAAAATTTGGATTGATCATGGGAAACGCCCCAGCGATGCAACTTATGAGTATATTGTTGTTCCGGCAACTTCGGTTAAAATACTTGAAGAAAATTCATCGAAAAACAACATCGAAATTTTATCAAATACACCGGAATTGCAGGCAGTAATAAATAAAGAAACACAAATTTGCCAGGCAGTATTTTATAAGGCAGGGGAACTGGAAATTTCAGATGATTTTAAACTGGTAAGTGATCAGCCGGGGATTGTTATGGTAAAAATGGAAGGAAATAAAGTGACAAAAATATCGGTTGAAGATCCTAACAGGGAAGCAGATAACTTCCATTTATCGATATCACAAAAAATAGAGGATCCTGGACAATATTTAAATGCGGTTTGGGATGACAAACAAAATATGACGCATATTACAATCCGGTTGCCTCAAAAAAATTATAGAGGCGCGAGTGTAACTATAAAAATGTAGCCTGCGCTGTAAAGGTTACCTTATTCAAAATAAAGTTGACATGAAAAATTTATTTGGATTTATATTTATGTTCTTTTCCTTAATCTCATATTTGGGAATTGCTCAAAATTCAGTAGTTATCGATGAAACAAACAAGGCAGAGTTGATAGAGCAGGAAATTAAGATTGACAACGTTTGGGCAGGGCACCCTGTTGGGTTTTGTTTGTTAACACACGGTAACAGGCAGTATATTGCCTATTATAACGCCAATAGAAATATAGTAGTTGGGCAACGCAATCTGAATGAAGACAAATTTGATTTACATATGTTACCGCCAACTACCCGCGAGGAGGCTGGCGGAACAAGTACCGTTCTGGGCTGGGATAGTCATAACTCTGTTACCCTGGGGATTGATAAAAAGGGTTTCATTCATCTTTCAGGAAATATGCATGTTAATCCGTTAACCTATTTCAGAAGTGCTAAACCAAATGACATTTCAACGCTTGTTCAGTATATGACAATGGTGGGAGAGAATGAAAAGAGATGTACCTATCCCCATTTTATGTTAACCAAAGAAGGAGAATTGCTTTTTCACTATCGCGACGGTGGTAGTGGCAACGGAAACGAAATTTACAACATTTATGATACAGATACACAATCGTGGTCGAGACTGCTGGATACTCCGTTAACCGACGGACAGGGACTGATGAATGCCTACCAAACGCAGCCAACCGTGATGAAAGACGGCTGGTATCATGTTTACTGGGTTTGGCGGGATACACCCGACTGCTCTACCAATCACGATCTTTCGTATATGAAAAGCCCGGATTTAAGAAACTGGTTTAATGCTTACGGTGAAGCTATTAGAATGCCGGCAAAACTTGATGATAAATCGTTGATAGTTGATCCTATTCCGCCCCAAGGGGGAATTATTAACCTGGCAGCGGAAATGGTACTGGATAAAAATAATAAGCCGGTTTTTGTTTATCATAAATTTGATGAAGAAGGAAATACCCAATTTTATATAGCCCGGATTCAGGAACATCAATGGATATATAACAAAATTACTGATTGGGATTATCGCTGGTATTTTTCAGGAAACGGCAGTATCAACAGCGAAATTCTGCTAAAGGGATTTCGGCAAAGAGAAGATGGAAATTATGAAGTGGATTATTGGCACATAAAATATGGAAACGGTACAATTCTTTTAAATAACGATTTTAAAAATATCGGTAAAGTTTTAAAACCGGAGCCTGTTACGGAGCAATTGAAAGTGGAAGGGAATTTTCCGGGATTGCAAATTCAAGCCACTAGAGACATTGGCGATTCGGGCGGAAAATACAGGTATATCCTGAAATGGGAAACCCTTGACCGGAACCGCGACGACGCGCGCACAAAACCCTGGCCGGAACCAAGCCAGTTGTATTTGTATAAATTGTCGGAGAATTAATACGCTAACCTGGGGAAGGTTTTGAGAAATAATGGAACCAAATCCAAATTTTAATATTGATTAATCAAATCTGAAATGAAAAAATACTTGTTACTGTTAATCATTATTCTAATTCTAAAAGATATTTCTGCCCAACCTCAATGGGAAAGTCTGAAAACCGTTGAAGATGTTTGTGCCGCTTATCCTGAACAGATGAAGGAAATGCTTAATCAGTTCAATCTCGATTACCCCGGGCTTGAAAAGGTGAAAGAGGCAAATGCTGAAGGAGATATTGAAAAAGAGTGTTCTGAATTTCTGAAATATTATAAAACCGGCAACACCGCCGACTATTTGCGGAAAAAGCAACCGGCTGCCGGAAACGGAACAGTGACTTCTGCCGACACCATTTTAACAAATGTATTTACAATTCAGAATGTAAAAGGCACGGTGCCTTATCTGGAAAACGGTCATCGTGATTGGTATTATAAGGGCCCCAATAATGATGAGGAATGGGCATGGTTATCGAACCGGCATTCTCAGATTGGAGAGGTTCTTGATGCTTATTTCGAAACCGGTAATCCGAAATATGCAAAGTATATTGATTTGTTTTTGCGCGATTTTATTATTGCCAGTTGGCCTTACCCCGAAAAGAAAAGCAGTACTTCCGTTTGGCGTGGGTTGGAAGTAGCTGCACGAGCAAAAGTATGGTCGCGTATTTTTTATGGAATGATTAACAGTGACTATTTATCCCAGGCCACGCAGCTTTTAATGTTGAGTAGTTTGCCGGATCATGCACATTACAACCGGAATTTCCATGCACAAAATAATTGGTTAACTATGGAAATTTCGGCCCTCGCAACTGTTGCTACTAATTTTCCGGAATATAAAAAGTCGGACGAATGGCTTGATTATGCGATTACAACTATTTCCGAAAGTATGAAGGGACAGGTTTATCCTGACGGTGTGCAGACGGAGTTAACTTCGCATTACCACAATGTTGCGATGCGTAATTTTGAACTTTTTGAGGAAATATGCGGGCATGCTAACAGGGAACTTCCATCTTTTTTTGTTCAAACAATTGAAGACATGTATTATTATATTGCTCATGCTGTTCGTCCCGATGGCTATCGTATTTTAAACAACGATGGCGATCGCGGAAGCGACCGGGAGTTAATTTTGAATGCTGCTGAAAAATATAATAAACCAGATTGGAAGTATATTGCTACTAATGGAAAAGAAGGAATAAAACCCGTTGATGGTCCTTCTTATTTTTTCCCATGGGCAGGTCATTTGATTTCAAGGAGTGGTTTTGACTCCGATGCACAATGGTCGTTTTTTGACATTGGCCCCTGGGGAAGCGGTCATCAGCATAACGATAAATTGCACATTTCTGTGTCTGCTTACGGGCGCGATTTACTTGTAGATGGTGGAAGATTTGCCTACCGCGGTGCTGTCGCTGATAAATTCAGGGAATATGCCAGAGGAAGCCAAAGCCACAATGTTATTCTTATTGATGGAAAAGGGCAGGCTCCGGGACCTCTTTTAGCCAGGGAAGCTTTAACTGAAAAAGACTGTAAAATAACCAGTGAATTCGATGATGCGATTGGAGCATTTGACGAGTTTAATGATTTGGAGGGGAAATGCAGGCACGCACGTCGGGTGTTTTATATTCGGGGTGAAATGTGGGTCGTAATCGACGATATAAAAACCGACAGGCCACGTCAAATCCAGACGC
Source organism: uncultured Draconibacterium sp. (assembly GCA_963677235.2). Classification (GTDB taxonomy): domain Bacteria; phylum Bacteroidota; class Bacteroidia; order Bacteroidales; family Prolixibacteraceae; genus Draconibacterium. The sequence continues at coordinate 166,373 of CAXXPP010000004.1, forward strand.
TCTGGCACTGGCATCCCGATTGTAGGATAAACGTTGAAGATCAGAGCGTTTTTACTGATAACAAAAGAGGGAACCTGCGAATTATTCCTGTGGGAAATCATAACTGGAATATTGATTTGGTGAAAGGGCAGGAACAGCCCGAAATACAAGGTTGGTACAGCGAAGAGTATAATACTTTTGAACCCAATGTTGCGTCAGTCTATTCAACAAAGATTGATGATGACAGCGAATTTATCTGGGTCTTGTTTCCATCAGAGAAAGTGGCTGATGATATAAAAGCCGAAATTGTATCCCAAAATAACAAAGAGATAAAATTAAGGGTGTTTAATGGAGAAAAAAGCGAATGGTTTGTAAACATCCCGTTATAAGAAATAAAACAATGTTAATCAATATAAACATAAAAGGTTCAGAACCTTGGCATTTTGCCTTACAATTTGTACTAAATCGTGATCTTGGTAGATATTTTACTATATTATTTTTGGTGGCGATTTTGGCGAATTCTTCTTTTGCCCAATCCCTTACCAATACTAAATTCTCTGGTTACCGCCCCATTTGGTTTGAACTGAACCAGAAATATGAGTATGGCGATAAATATTCCGGTGCATTGGGAACATATACCGCAAAACATACTCCGTTGGCGATTTATTCCAAGAAGACAGATAAAACTTTTTTTGTGTATGGAGGAACCACTAACAAAGATGAACGACACCTGCTTTGTATGATTGGTGAATTTGACCACAAAACCGGAATGGTTTCAAAACCAACAGTTGTTTATGATAAGCAAGGAGTGGATGATCCTCATGATAATCCGTCGCTTATGATTGATGATAACGGATATATTTGGGTGTTTGTCAGTGGGCGAGGTCAGCAGCGTCCGGGATTTAAATACAAAAGTAAAAAGCCTTTTGATATTAATGATTTTGAGCAGATAACCGAAGAAGAAATGACCTACCCGCAACCTTGGAAAACGGAATATGGTTTTTTTCATTTTTTTACGAAATACACAGGCGTTCGTCAGCTTTATTTCGAAACCAGTAAGGACGGGGTGCACTGGACAAAGGATAAATTACTGGCGGCAATTCCGGTAAATGAAGGGGAGAAATCCGGGCATTATCAAACAAGTGCCTGTTTTGACGGAAGAAAAGTGGGAACCTTTTTTAACCGCCATCCCGGTGGGAATGTGGATAAACGCACCGATTTGTATTATGTTGAGTCTTCCGATTTTGGGCAAACCTGGACCGACGTTGTCGGTGGGGAATTGGAAATTCCTTTGCTGAAAATGGATAGCCCTGCCAGGGCTATTAATTACAGTTCGCAAAATAAAAATGTGTATTTAAAAGATATGGGGTTTGATGCCGAAGGAAACCCGGTTTGTTTGTATATCCGTAGTAACGGACACGAGCCCGGCCCCACAAGTGCGCCTTATGAATGGTGTATCACAAAATGGAGTGGTGTAAACTGGCAAACTTTTGTTGTCGCTTCTTCGGACCATAATTATGATATGGGCAGTTTGTACATTTCCAATACAGAATGGAAAATAGTTGGCCCCACTGAACCCGGTTTGCAAAAATGGGGCGTTGGCGGAGAGCTGGAAGTGTGGGAATCAACTGATAAAGGAGAAAAATGGACACGGAGTAAAATCCTCACAAAGAACAGTAAAATGAGCCATTCCTATGTTCGCCGCCCCTTGAATTATAAAACTCCTTTTTGTTTTTTTTGGGCCAGCGGACACTCGCATGAGTTTAGTAAATCGGAGTTGTATTTTGGCGACTTTGAGGGAAATATATGGAAACTTCCCTACGACATGAAAAACGATTTTGTGAAACCTGAGAAAGTGAATTAACCAATAAAACATAAACGATGAAAAACCTGATCTTATCATTACTGCTGGTAAGTGTTTCATTTGCTGGTGTTTCAAAAGAAAACCGGAATTTGTTACAAAAAGAGGCTGCTGAAATAAATTTGGAACAGTCGCTGATTAAAAATTTTCAGGAATTGAATTTTCCGGATTATCAATCCAGGGCGTTTTGGAATGCGCTTCCATCGCCAATTAAAGCTCAATATATCAGTGAAGCCGAAAAATATTTGGATTATAACTGGCCGGTTGTGAAAGCTACTGATTATTTGGAGATTATCCGTTCGGGCGACAGACGGCAGGAAGTGTATGCAGCTCCGAGAGCAGCTCTTGTTGCTTTGGTTATGGGCGAATTAATCGAAGGGGAAGGGCGTTTTATCGACCAGATTGTGAATGGGGTTTGGTACTATTCGGAACAAACCTGGTGGGGCTGGTCGGCACACTTAACTGCGCAAAAAGCACCTCACGGTTTACCCGACGCCGATGAACCAATTATTGATTTGGGTGTAGGGGAAATCGCCAATATCCTTTCCTGGACATGGTTTTTGTTTAAAGATCAATTTGATGAAATTCACCCGCTCATTGCCAAACGCCTGAAAAATGAAATTATGAAAAAAGCTGTAATCCCCTATTATGAGCGTGACGATTTTTGGTGGCAGGGACTTGACGGCAGCCGCGATGTAAACAACTGGAATCCCTGGACAAATCATAATATGCTTACAGCTATTCTGATTTTAGAAGACGATCAGGAGCAAAAGATTAAAGGGGTTCAAAAGGTTATTAAGTCGCTCGATCAATTTATAAATATTTATCCGGAAGATGGTGGTTGCGACGAAGGTCCCTCATATTGGGGAAGGGCAGGGGCGTCGTTATACCAGAATCTCGATTTATTAAAACGAGCAACTAATGGAAAATTTGATGTGTTTGATAATCAACTCATAAAAAATATGGGGAATTATATTTACAAAGCTTACATCAATTATCCGTATTTTATAAATTTTGCAGATGCAGACGCGACTACCGGGAGCAGGCCGCAGATTGTATATAGCTACGGGAAAGACATTAACGATCCGGTAATGCAGAAATTTGGAGCTTTTCTGGCAAAAAAACAGGATTGGGGAACAGAACCGCCGGGAGGAAAAATTGACGAACAAATTATGCAGCTAATGCATTTGAATGAGATTAAAAATGCCGATGCTGAAAATGCATTAATTAGTGATTTTTGGTTGCCGGATACTGAAGTTGCCGGCGCCCGCGACAAAGCCGGTTCTGTTGATGGTTTCTTTTTTGCCGCAAAAGGCGGGCACAACGCCGAAAGTCATAATCATAACGACTTGGGAACATGTGTTTTGTATTTTAACGGGAAACCTTGTTTGGTTGATATTGGCCGAGAAACTTACACCGCGAAAACATTTAGTAACCGGCGTTATGAAATTTGGACAATGCAGTCGCAGTATCACAATCTTCCCAAAATTAACGGAGTAGATCAAAAAGAAGGGCGAAATTTTGTGGCGACTAATACAACATTTAACGCCAACCCAAAAAAGGTAACCTTTTCAACAGATATTTCAAAAGCTTATCCCGAAGCAGCAGCAGTTGAAAAATGGGTACGGACTTATACTCTAGACCGAGGTGATAAATTTACGATTAATGACAATTATGTTTTGAGCGAAGTAAAAGACGCGCCTACTACTTTGAATTTTGTTACCAATTGTGAAGTGGTGAAAACAGCCAGCGGTAAATTGCAGTTAGCGGGCGACGGATTTATTTTACAAATGAGTTACAACACAAAAAATGTAACACCGGAAGTTGAGTACACAAAGATTACTGACGCCGGATTAAAACGTTACTGGGACGGAATTAATCGGATTGTTTTCACTTTAAATAATCCAAAAGAAAAAGGGAAAAGCGAGATTGTTGTGACAAAAATAAAATAGAATTTTTTGTATGAGGATATTCAAAAAAGCAGAAATTATATTTTTTCTTTTTGCGATGGTGAGTTGTAGTAAAAAAGAAAACTCCGTTCCTTATATTTCAGAAGAAGAACAAAATTATATCATAGAAACGGCGACTTCTTACATCGATAGTTTGCCCGTAACTGTTACTGCCACAACCAGTGAACGTAGCGCCGGTGGACTTCACGATTTTTATTCGGAAGGTGATTATTGGTGGCCTAATCCTGAAAATCCGGATGGGTCTTACATCCGGAAAGACGGGCAAACCAATCCTGATAATTTTGTTGCGCATCGCCTGGCAATGATCCGACTAAGTAAAATTGTAGGAATGCAAACATCCGCGTATTTATTAACCGGAGACAGAAAATATTCAAAAGCAACACAAGAACATCTGGAGGCATGGTTTGTAAATCAGGAAACAAGAATGAACCCAAGTCTTTTGTATGTTCAGGCAATTAAAGGACGAGTGACCGGCCGCGGGATCGGGATTATTGATGCTATTCATTTGATTGAAGTAGCGCGTTCGGTTGAAATTCTGGAAAAGAACAAAGCCTTACCACAGAAAACAATTTCAGGCGTAAAGAGTTGGTTTGGCGAATTTGTAAACTGGCTCACTACGCATGAGTACGGGATTGACGAGATGAATACCAAAAATAACCATGCTACCTGCTGGGTAATGCAGGTAGGTGCTTTTTCCCGGTTGGTAAATAATCAGGAGATTCTGCAGTTTTGCCGAGAGCGTTTTAAAGAAATTCTTTTACCTGACCAAATGGCAAAAGACGGTTCCTTTCCGCTTGAATTAGAACGAACAAAACCATACGGATATTCGCTTTTTAATTTGGATGCATTTTTTTCCTGCGCTGAAATTCTTTCAGATGACACGCATAATTTATATACGTTTACAACTCCCGGTGGTAAAAATCTGGAACAGGGTGCTGAATTTATGTTTCCTTATGTACAAGATAAATCAGAGTGGCCTTATCTGAACGACGTAATGTACTGGGATAAATGGCCGGTACGTCATCCGTTTTTATTATTTGCCGGAAGAGCATACAATAGACCTGAATACATTGAATTGTGGAAATCGTTGGAAGCATATCCAAAAACGCAGGAAGTAATTCGTAATCTGCCCATTCGCAGCCCGTTAATTTGGCTGCTGGATAAACCAGTAATACAGTAGATTTTTTTCTCCGGATACGGCAACTTGTCATAAAATATTGGAATAAACCGTCAAAACAACCGATATTTTGGGGTGGATTTATTTTTGATCATTAGTTTTTCCTATAAATTTGAAAGAATAACAATTAAATAATGACGGAAAAGCAACTCAAAAATAAATACAGGGAAATCTGTGATAATCTTGCAGCCAGGCGTTTAAAGCCGGCGTTTGATTTGTTGGAGAAGTTGATACACGACAACGGATTGGTGACATTTACCGATGAATATCGCAAACTGGAGGAGACCTACCATTACATGTTAAAATATACTGTTGAGGGAATTCAGGATCCGGAGAGGCAAAAGATTTATCGGAAATTGATTGTTTCGGTTTATGAATTAGCTGATAAAGTTAATGAGGCATTAAGAATAAAATATTCATCGTCTGTTGAATACGAGAAGAAAAGAGTTTTCGAAGAAAATATAATTCGGGATTTTCCGGGTGCACTTTCAGCATTGGAAGACTTTTATCTTGATAAAGAATTAAAATCGTTGATAGAAAGCGGTGAGATAAAAACTACCGACCCAAAAGAGGAGGCACAGAATCATCAGAAAGAAGTCGTGCGTTTATTTTACCATTTTTGGTTTAGCAATGAACTTTCATCAGAGGAAGCAACGTTTTTAAAAGCTTTTTTCTCAAGTACCCAGATTCTGGATTCTTATAAAGCTTTTATTGTATCGGCACTTATGATGAGTTTGCAACGATATTTTTGCCCTGAAAAATTTAATATGTTGTTTGAATTATACGATTCGGAAGACAATGAAATTAATCAGCGGGCATTAACTGCCCTATTGGTTAATTTTTATAGATATGATTCACGAATGCAGTATTATCCGGCAATTACAGGGCGATTAAAAATGCTGAATGAAGAGCCTGGTTTCAAAAGAAATTTGGAGCGAATTATTATCCAATTCATAAGAAGCAAAGAGACGGAGAAAATTCAAAAGAAGATAAAAGATGAAATCATCCCCGAGATGATAAAAATAAGTCCGAACCTAAAAGACAAAATTAACCTCGACAGTTTGATGGATGACAGTTCTTTGGATGACAAAAATCCGGAATGGGAAGAAATTTTTAAGGACTCTCCCGGATTGATGGACAAAATGGAAGAATTTTCCGAACTCCAGATGGAAGGAGCTGATGTTTTTATCGGATCGTTTTCAATGCTAAAACTCTTCCCTTTCTTTAATGAAATTACTAATTGGTTTATTCCTTTTTTTGCTGATAATCCGCAAATTGCCGAAGGTATTGATGTAAATAATAACTTAACCCAGACATTTATTAAAACGATTGATAGCGCGCCAATTTTGTGTAATTCTGATAAGTACTCATTTTGTTTAAGTATTCAGAATTTGCCGGAAGACAACCGCGAATTTATGGCTCAGGGAATGAAAGCGGAGATGGATCAGTTTAACGAAATCGGGAAGGATGAAGAAATGACTTCACCAGGAAAACAAGCGGAGTTTATTTCAAATCAATATATTCAGGATTTGTACAGATTTTATAAACTGCATCCGCGTAAATCCGGGTTTGATGATATTTTTAACTGGCGTTTTGATTTTCATAATTCAGAAACTATTGGGGCCATTTTGAAAGAAGACCCCAAAATTTTGCGAAATATTGCTGAATATTATTTTGGGAAGAATTATTTTGATGAAGCGGTTGAAATTTATAATTATCTGTTGACATTTGAAAAAAGTGGCGAAATTTATCAGAAAATTGCTTTTTGTTACCAGAAGATGGGCATTTATACAAGGGCGTTGGAGAATTACAAGAAAGCGGAATTGTATGAACTGAACAAACTTTGGAATCTCAAGAAAATTGCACTTTGTTATCGTAATCTCAAGCAGCCGGCAAATGCATTGGAATATTACAGACAGGCTGAAAAATTAGATCCTGAAAATTTGAATATTCAACTTTCTATCGGACATTGTTTACTTGAGCTTGAAAAATTTGAGGAGGCGCTAAAATGTTACTTTAAAGTTGAATATTTGTCACCCGGAAATAAAAAAGTATGGCGGCCTATTGGTTGGTGCTCGTTTGTTAGCGGTAAAAAAGAACAGGCCGGAAAATACTTTCAGAAATTGATTGACGATTCTCCTAATCAGCACGATTTGATGAATATGGGGCATGTGGAATGGAGTTTGGGAAACAGAAAGGAAGCGCTCGATTTCTATAAAAAATCGATAGAGAAAAAGGATTTTACCGAACCGGAATTTTTTGATGTTTTTGAGGAAGATTTACATTTTCTTCTTGAACAGGGAGTTGATGCTGAAGATGTTCCGATAATGCTCGATCAGTTACGTTATTTTGTTGAAGATTAAGTTGGTGTAAAAATAAAACCCGGTTTTAATTACTGAACCGGGTTTTGTTTTTATTTCTTAATGAAAAAATTAGGCTTTAGGTAAAATTTTTGTTGTGAGATTTTCGATACTGGAGCCGATAGCAGCAAAAGGTTGCCCATTTCCCTGATTGTCGTCTTCAACAAAGAAATTTTTCATTCCTGCTTTTTCTTTGGCTGCAAAAATCCGATCAAAATCAATAAGTCCCGAACCAACAGAAGTTATATCATCTTTTTGAATATCAAAGAATGGAGCCCTTTGTTCAGTCATATCTTTTACATGCCACAACTGGAATCTTCCCGGATATCTGTTAAACATTTCAACCGGGTCCTGGCCCGCTTTGGTAGCCCAGTATAAATCGAGTTCCATCGTAATTAAATCAGCATCCATTTCTTTCATAAAGATGTCATAATAAGGAACTAAACCGTCTGTTTCTTTAAACTCAAAATTGTGATTATGATATCCAAATTGAATACCGGTGTCTTTCATGATCTGACCAACTTTGTTCCAGTCGGCAATCATTCTTTTATACGTCTCAATATTTCTGTCTTCATCGTTAATCCATGGCTGAACGCAGTATTTTACACCTAACTCTGCATGGGCATCTGCCATTTTTTGAGCGCTTTCGGTTGTAACTACCCCTGATTCAACAGCGGTATGGCTGCTAATGGCTTCCATTCCAAGATCATTAACCATCTTTTTAAATTCAGAAGGAGTATAACCGTAAAACTTACCATCGGAATAGTCTGCAAGTTCAACAAATTTGTATCCCAAATCAGAAACTTTCTTTAACGAACCCGGAACGTCTGCGGCCATAGCATCGCGGATGGTGTACAATTGTATTCCTACTCCAAAACTTTTTTTATCGCCTGTAGTAGCAGATGTGCATGCTAGTGGGCCAAGAGCCAACAGACCCAGTGAGCCAGCAGCTGAAATCCTGAAAAAATCTCTTCTATTTTGCAATGTCTTCATAATAGTGGTTTCTTTTAGTTTGATTAATTTTAAAAATTGTTTCGAAACGATAAAAATAATACAAACCTTTTATTTTGTCTTCTTAGAAAAGGTTTTTTTGTGAATTTTACAATTAATAAATCGGGATTTTCTTTTTGGGAAAGAATTAAATGTTTAAGCTTTGGAAGATGAGGAAAGTAAAATATTTATTCTTCACCATTAAAATAAAAATATCTGATGCGGCACACATTCCCCAAACTCTCAGCATTCTTGTGTTCCGAAACCTTAATCTGAAGCGTATGTCTGCGATTTTTTAACCCGCTTTCCAGTGTGTAATACCAGGGCAAGTGAATGGAATTGCTCCATTCTGTGTATAAATCCTGCTTTTTCCATGGTTCATTATCAACGCTGTATTCAACAATTCCTGCATCGGGCCCAGCGGCAACAGCAATACCCACAGCATTCCCTTTAAAATGAAACTTGATAATTTTGCCCGGATAGGTTCCTTCCAGCATCGGCACATCAACATAATTTTCCCGTGTTCCTGTTCCATCTTTCGGTTGCCAGTTTCGTATCATTTTCCAGCCTTTAAACGATTTTCGCGGATTGGGCTCCACTAATTTCCCGTTGGAATATGAATATTTGTTAATGGCTGTTGGCAACTCTTTATGTTTAATAGAGCTGTTTGTGAGATCTTTTCCCCATTCATCCTCAAGAAATGTTTTTATAGATTGAAAATAAATGTTTTGTCCAAAAGGAGAGGGGTGAAGGTTTTTAAAATCATTTTTCCAGTCAAATTCACCTGCATAAATTCGCTCCTGCACTTCTTGCGCCAGGTTAATGGCAGAGATATTATACTGTTTTGCGACCGAATCCTGTAGTTGAATTTCTTCAGGAATATGGCCCGAGCGGTAGTGTTCTAGCTTTCCCGGGTCTGCAAAGTACATAAAAAGAATATCACATGCGGGATTTTCTGTAAGAGCATGCCTTACAATTCCTTCCATACCGCGGACAATCTCAGTTGTCTTTCTGTGGTTGGTGTCATCGTTTACCGCAGCTTCTTCAAAAAGTAAATCCACAGTCCCGTTTTTTAAAACATCACGCTCAAAACGGAAAGCCGCCGGGGTAGACCCCATTGAAGGAATTCCCGCATTGATAAAATCAAATATTGTTTCAGGAAATTTTTGTGTTAAATAGTTACAAACTGAATCTCTCCATCCGGGGTTATGTGTAATTGAACCTCCCAAAAAAACAACACGGCCTTTTTTCTCATTTTCAAATTTTAAAAACGAATTTTTCAAAGAAGAACGATGCATGTGGTATTTTGTTGAAGACAGTTTTTCGCTTTGAGCCTGACTTGCAATAGAAATCAGTAGGACAGTGAAGGCAAAAAAAAGGTTCCGAATATAGCTCATCTTTTATTTTGGGTATTAGTTCGTTTTCCACTCTACTTTAGAATCAATTGGTTCACGGCCTGGCGAAGGATAATCCATGGCTATATTTCCCAGATAGAAAAATCCCATGGCCATTTGTCCTTCCCGAATCTCCAAAATATCGTATAGCAAAGGTAAAAAATCCGGTGAAGCCCAAAAAGCCGCTAGTCCCATTTCTGTTGCTGTAAGCCACATGTTTTGGACTGCAATTGAAACCGCAGCAATTTCTTCCCATTCAGGAAGTCGGCGGGCGTTGTCGCGTTGCATAGCTATTGTAATTACGACAGGAGCGCGTTTTATATTCTCCTTGAGTTTTTCCGGTTTTTGAGGGTTGATATTTGTTCCTTGTTTTATTTTCTCAATTAATAATGAATAAATATCATCCGCAAGTTTGTCTTTTGCCGCCTCTGTATAAACCTTAAAACGCCAGGGTTCAGTTTGTTTGTGATTAGGCGCCCAATTGGCATTTTCAAGGATTTGCAGTACTGCATCTGTTGAGATTTTTTCTTTCGACATAAATCGCGGAGGCGTTGCTCTTCTGTTTTTTATAAGTTCATTTATATTCATGATTTTTAAAATTTTTATAATAAACTTGACAAAAAATAAAAAGTTGATTAAATCGAACAATTTGAATTATGTTTATTCTAAAAAAGTACTTAATTTGTTTGATACATAAACAGGCTTATTGAATTTAATATTAAAATAGTAATCACGGGTTAATAATTCCGGTAAAATAAACAGTTTAAAATGAGTAAAGTTTTAATAATAGGAGCGGGGGGGGTTGGTCGTGTAGTTGCCAGCAAATGCGCCGATAATCCTGATGTTTTCTCTGAAATAATGTTGGCCAGCCGTACAAAATCAAAATGCGATGTAATTGCAAAAGAAGTTGGCAAAGGAAGAATTCAAACCGCTCAGATAGACGCAGATAATGTGCCGGAGGTGGTGCATCTAATCAATAGTTTTAAACCTGAATTGGTTATAAATGTTGCACTTCCTTACCAGGATTTGCCAATTATGGATGCCTGCCTTGAAACCGGGGTGAACTATCTCGACACTGCCAATTATGAACCAAAAGATGTTGCAAAATTTGAATATAGCTGGCAATGGGCTTACCAGGATCGGTTTAAGGAAAAAGGAATTATGGCTGTCTTGGGTTGCGGTTTCGACCCGGGACAAACAAGCATTTACACAGCCTATGCAGCTAAACATCATTTTGATGAAATTCAATATTTGGATATTGTGGATTGTAATGGCGGCGATCATGGAAAAGCCTTCGCAACCAATTTTAATCCGGAAATAAATATTCGTGAGATAACCCAAAACGGGCGTTACTGGAAAGACGGGAAATGGGTTGAGACAAAACCTTTCGAAATTAAAAAAGCACTTAGCTATCCGAGTATTGGAAAACGCAATTCTTATGTTTTGTACCACGAAGAACTGGAGTCGTTGGTTAAAAACTTTCCCAGTATAAAACAAGCTCGTTTCTGGATGACGTTTGGCGATGAATACCTAACGCATCTTCGTGTCATTCAGAATATAGGAATGTCGAGAATTGATCCGGTAAAATATAAAGGTGTGGATATTATCCCCCTGGAATTTCTAAAAGCTGTCCTTCCGGATCCGGGGGATTTGGGTGAAAACTACACTGGTGAAACTTCTATCGGTTGTCGCATTAAAGGGATAAAAGACGGAAAGGAACAAACATATTATATCTGGAATAATGCGAGTCACCAGGTGGCATTTCAGGAAACCGGCACACAAGGTGTTTCTTATACAACAGGTGTTCCGGCAATGTTAGGAGCAAAAATGGTTCTTACCGGAAAATGGAACGGCACTGGAGTGTTTAATGTGGAAGAGTTTGATCCCGATCCGTTTATGAAAGAGATTGGAAAACACGGGTTGCCTTGGAATGAAGAATTCAATATTGATTTGGAAGTTTAACTCCCGTAGTTTGTAATGGACAGACGTATTTTCATAAGGAACACTGCTTTAACTGGAATGGGGGCAATAGCATCCCCATATTTTCTGACTGGCGCAAATAATTCTTATACAGACCCGATTACAGGGAAACGATTTGTTACTTTATGTATCATGATCAGGACAACACCCTGGGAGGTATCCCGGGACGTAAAACTGCATCCACGTGATGAATACGATTTTCATACACTTGATTATGTTCGATCGTTACGTGAAGCTTTTGCTAAAAATAATCCTGACGGACGATTAACCTGGGGGTTTACTCTTAATGCCCTGGAAGATCAACGAAAACACTACCGGGAGATCCGGGATTATGTGGTTCAGTGTCACGAAGAATTGGGCGATGAAATTTCCTATTTTCCGGGTTATTTTCCTGCAATGTATCTTCCGCGCGAAAGAATCAACAAAGAAATGACTGAAGCCATTCAGATTATTACCGATTTTGTAGGAAAAGGCTATCGCCCTGAATCGATAATGGGAGGCTTCTTATCGGCAAATAATCTGCAATATTTGGCTGAAAAGGAAGATATTCATACGGCGCACGCAGTAATCTGGAGCCAGCATGCCATTGATGGCGGCGGAGCTGATGGTTCGGTTTCGTATCCCTTTTATCCGTCAACCCAACATTTTTGCAAACCGGCACAAGGGAAAAGCGATTTTATTGATTGCATAAACCTCGATGGATGGACCATGGATTTTATTTGCGCCCGTAGAAGTGGTGCAATGAACCACGAAATAACCGGTTATAACAGCAGACGAGGTGTTGGCCCAATTGAAACTTATAAAGGCTGGGGGCTGGATTTAGGTCACAGAGAAGTGATGCACACTCAAGCAATTCATTTTGATAAAGGTGTGGAATTGAATGGTTTTGGTTGGATTACTAATATTTGGGAGGCCCAATTACTTCATGAATTTGGTAAGAAATTTATATGCGATGCCATGACGATGTGGGTTTCAGATACAAAAAAGCGCTGGCCTGATACGCAGTTTATTTCATTTGGGGAATTTGGAAAGCTGTTCCGGCAGCATAATCAAACCAATGAAAATATGAATTACCGATTCTTTGAGCGGGGCTGCGGATTAGGAGATTCTTATAATAATCTTGAAATTAAGTGGTTTATGAATAAGGATTTTCGTTTGGCATTACTTCGCGACTGGCATTTTAATATGCCTGAAAAGGTAATTGATTTTACACGTTACGATATGCCGGCTAAAGAACCTGCAGATCCGGATCCTCAACACCCAAATAAAGATTGGAGTTTGATGAACCGTATCAATCAGAAAGGTTTGCGACCACAAGATAAACCGGTTTTAATAAGCGAGCTTTCAAAAGAAGATAAGGATTTAATTACAAAACATTATACTGATTTCGAATTATAGATTAATCAATTAGATAAAATTGGACTATTTAAAAATTCCATCTCCTGCTTTTGTGTTGGATGAGAAACTTCTAATGCAAAACTTACAGTTAATAAATCGTGTTCAAAACGAAGCAGGTATCGAGATTATTCTGGCATTTAAAGGATTTGCCATGTGGAGCGCTTTTCCAGTAGTTCGCCGGTATTTAAGTGGAGCAACAGCCAGTTCGTTGAACGAGGCTCGGCTTTGTTTTGAAGAGATGAAAAGCAGGGCACATGTGTATTCACCCGTTTATTTTGAAGAAGAATTTAATGAGTTGATGAGTTATAGTAGCCACATCGTTTTTAATTCATTAAACCAATTCAATAAATTTTATACTGAAACAAAAAATGCTGATCATCCTGTTTCATGTGGAATTCGGGTAAACCCTGAATATTCCGATGTGGAAACTGATTTGTACAATCCAAGTGCAGCAGGTTCACGTCTTGGCGTTGGAAGTGGTGAATTTCCTGAAGAACTTCCTGAAGGAGTTGAAGGTATTCATTTTCATGTGCTTTGCGAATCCGATTCTTACAGTCTGGAAAAAGTACTTCAAAACCTGGAGGCTAAATTTGGCAAACATCTCCATCAGGTAAAATGGGTAAATATGGGGGGAGGCCATTTAATGACTCGCAAAGGTTATGATCATGAACATTTGATTCAACTTTTACGGAACTTCAGAAAAAAATACAACGTAAAAGTTATTCTTGAACCAGGCAGCGCCATTGCATGGGATACCGGTGTACTGGTTTCAAAAGTTATGGATGTGGTGGAACACAAAGGAATAAAAACTGCTATTTTGGATGTTTCATTCACTGCACACATGCCGGATACTTTGGAAATGCCCTACCGGCCGCGCATTATTGGAGCTAAAGACCCGGATGAAAACAGTAAACATCTGTACCGTTTGGGTGGAGTGAGTTGTTTAGCGGGAGATTTTATGGAAGCTTACGATTTTGGTCATGAGCTTCAACCGGGCGAACAAATCATTTTTCAGGATATGATTCATTATACGATGGTAAAAACTACAATGTTTAACGGAGTGGGGCATCCTGCCATCGCTATCTGGACTGAAGATGATAATTTAAAAATTGTGAGGAAATTTCAGTACGAAGACTTTAAAAGCAGACTTTCTTAGAACTTCAAAAATAAAAATCAACAAAGTTTTAATAATGAGAAGATTAACAGGTTCAATTTTGCTTTTCCTTTTTTGCGTTTCTGCATTCGGTCAAAGCCAAACCAACGAACGCGCAAAATGGTTTACCGACGCACGTTTTGGAATGTTTATCCATTGGGGGATATACAGTGGGGCTGAAGGATATTGGAAAGGCGAAAAATTGAGAGACGATAACGATTACGCTGAATGGATTTTTTACCGAAATAGAATAGATAAAGACGAATATGTAAAATTACTTGACCGTTTTGACTGGGATGAGATTGACCCGGAAGAGTGGGTAATACTGGCCAAAAAGGCGGGAATGAAATATGTGACAATAACTGCAAAGCATCATGACGGTTTTGGCCTATGGGATAGTAAGGTAAGCGATTATGATTTGGGCGATTATACAAATCCAAAGCGTGATATTATAAAAGAGTTGGCCGCTGCGTGTAAAAAACATGGTGTGAAACTTGGGCTATATTATTCACACTGGCTTGATTGGGAACATGAATACGGATGGGATCATTCCAGGGAGTTGCACCCCATTTCACCGGAAGAATACGATAAATACTGGCAGGAAAAAGTAATACCACAAATGCGAGAATTGCTTACCAATTATGGAGAAATCAGTATGATTTGGTTTGATATGTGGGTAAATCATTCTCAATCAGTAGTTTCAAAAGAACAGTTGTTACAGCTAAAGAACCTTATTCGGGAATTGCAGCCCAATTGCCTTGTAAATTCACGGTTGGGGCTTTCTCTTGAAGAAGATCCGGACATTGATTTTAAAACATTGGGTGATAATCAACTAGGGAACAAAAAGGAGAATTTTCCCTGGCAATCGCCCGCCACTGTTGCTCACTCCTGGGGATTTCATTCGTCTGATACACAGTGGAAATCAACGACAACATTATTGAGGTCACTCATTAATAATGTAAGCCTAAATGGCAATTTTATGCTGAATATTGGGCCGCGCGCCAATGGCGATGTTCCTTTTGAAATAAAGCAGCGCTTGCTGGAAATGGGAAAATGGCTGGATGTAAACGGTGAATCAATTTATGGTGCAGGGGCTTTTGACTTGAGCAAAGATCAACATGATTTGGGGAAAATAACCTGTAAAAAGACAGAGTCTGGAATGAAACTTTATTTGCATGTTTTTAACTGGCCACTTAATAAAGAGCTATACGTAACAGGTATAACCACCAAACCAACGAAGGTTTATATTCTTGCGGATAAGCAGAAGTCGCCGTTAAGTTTCATTCATACCGATGTTTTTACAAAAATAGACTTGCCGGTTCTGCACCCCGATCCTTATGTTTCTGTAGTAGTTGTAGAATACGATAAAACTCCGGAGATAGAGAACGGTTTGGTAGCCAAAAGCACTGATGGTGGTTATTCATTAACTCCTAAGAATATATCAACACCAGATGAATCTGTCGTTCTATTGAAAAAAGAAAAATATGGAACAATACCCGAACATTTAGTTGTAAATGCGGAAAAGACTTTGTACTGGAAAATCTATGTTGATACCCCAGGTGAAAAATTTGTTGATGTTTCATATAGTTTTCAAAGTACAAAAAGTAGCAGTTTAATTGAGGTAAAATCTGCCGGGAAAGTATTAAAACACAACGTTGAAAATACGGGAAAAACGGTGGGCGAGGCAAATTCAGACTGGACAATTGATAATTACAAATCAAGCCGAATCGGAAAAATTCTTTTCCCTGATAAAGGAATCTACGAAATTGAAATAAAAGTTTCTCCAGAGGAAAGCCAAGGTGTTGATTTTCAGTGGATTTGGTTGAAGTAAATTACCTTTTCTGTCTTGATTCAATATTGTAGGACTGTTATCAACAATTGTTAATAACCCTGGTTGATATATGGTGAATATAAACA
This sequence comes from uncultured Draconibacterium sp., assembly GCA_963677235.2. Classification (GTDB taxonomy): domain Bacteria; phylum Bacteroidota; class Bacteroidia; order Bacteroidales; family Prolixibacteraceae; genus Draconibacterium. The sequence continues at coordinate 182,552 of CAXXPP010000004.1, forward strand.
CTTGGTTAGGTATTGACAGAAAATTAATATTTATTTAATTTTGATATATCAGGTGAGAGATAAAAGACAGTTCTGAAAGTATGGAAACGGGAAAAGTTTCTTAGTTGAAACCGGAACCTTTCAAACCAACCTTCGGGATGGCATACAGAAAGAGCCGAAGTTTGAACTTGATAGTCTGGAAATCAAAGTTCAGTTAATTATCGAGGAACACCAGACGTTCTTTTAATAATTGAGTCTTCAGGCAGAAGATAGAGCAATTTAGGTTGCAAAATCAAACTGCACAACTAAAGGAGTAAAATCCGAAAGTTGATTTATGATGCAAAATCCGAAAGGAAATTGCAAAAAAAACTGAAAGACACTTCGTCCAGGAAGGTAATCCGGAATGCCGAACGGAATGCCTGAAAGTTTATGCCGTAGAAAGCTAAACAGGAAGGTAAAGGGCTGGAATCGATTTGAAAAAAAAGATAACGGCCGGTCATAATAACCGTAGCCTGGCACTGGGGAAACTTCGGTTGCCTCAAGTGAATGGGAGCTATTCGTAAAAGAGTGGTTCCCATTTGTGTTTTATATCAACTTTACTTTTATTTATAGTGTTATCGATTTTGAAACAATATAACGGTTCTTGTAACTTGTAAACTCTACTGCTGTAATTGTAACCTGCTTGGTAGTCAAGGGCACAAGTATTTCCCCCACACCATTTACTACTTGCAATCCTTTTAAATTTTCAGGTAGAAATTTTCCTTCCATTAAATCACCGATAAAATAATCGACATTTTGAGTTCCATCAGAAAGACGGGCTGTTACATAAAAATATTCAAGAGTTTTTGTTTTGCTTAAAATTAGCTCAGGCAAGTTTACTGGATTGCCTGATTGATAATATTCTTTCAATCCTACAGCAGGAAGCCCCTTTTTATATTCATATTCCGCCTGAAGTTTTCCATCTCGATGATATCGTTTACAGATTCCTTCTAATTTATCATTGATATAAGGTTGTTCTTTCCAAACAACGGGTTCCGTATTCCCTGTTACCGGGTAATAAGTGTAGGCAATTCCTTCTTTTTTCCCTGCGAGGTATGGAATTTCAGAATATATACTTCCATGCCTATAGTATCTTTTCTGGATTCCATGTTTGATGTTGGTACCTTTTACAACTGGTATTTCATATTCAATTGCTGTAGCTGAGTTTTCATATAATCGTGTAACTATTGAAATTCCCTCTCTTTCAGGTTTTAACTCAATAGTATCCTTGGGCTTTTCCTGGTAATTACATCTTGTGGCAAAAACCATTGGAATAAATAATATTATCAGGTAAAATTTCATTTTGATTTTATTAAGAGAAACCAGATAAAATTAATCAAAACTAATTGTATATTTTTTATTTCTTTAATTATTGTTTTAACGCAGCCTTGGTAAAAATATATTCCTGAATTTCCTGATTGAATTTAATACTGGTTATTTTGAATTCGGTTCCTTCGCCTTGTTTGAGCATGTCTTTATATACTACCGTTGCAGGAAACCAACGTCCTTCGATTTTCTTTACATCACTCATTGTTGAGCGTTTGAGCAGTTGCCCGCTTTTGGCAAACAGCTCTTCTTTTAAGGGAATGTATCGTTCAATGTCAATCCATGCCTTTCGGGATGCGTAAGCTACATCTTCCACTTTTGCCGTAAGTTCGAGAATCCAGGTTTTTCGTCCGTCAATTTCTTCTTCTCCGGTTACTTTGGCATTATAAACATCCTGAAGTTTCCGGTCGTCCATCATATCTTCGTAAGAGAGGTCGGAGCCCATAACCGACTGCCGTAGCATATGTCCTGAAATCTGAATGGTTCTGTCAGTAGAAGGAGAATAGATCCACAACTTATCTTCCAGTTTCAGCATTTTAGTTCCCTGCTCCCGTGCCGGAGATAAATATTCGGTATATGATTTTTTATCGCCTACGGAATAGGTTTTTGAAGTTATGGTTTGGCTGTTTCTTTTGCCGCGAATGGTCATCGACGATTCAAAAACACGGTTTTCCGATGACATGTTTTTATCAACCTTGTCTAGGATTTCATTGGCATTTGGTTGCGCAAAAATTAATGTTGTCATCAAGATTAAACAGGTTGTTATTATTGATTTCATTTTGAAAAATTTAATCTGTTACGTTTAATAAAATTTTTAACTACTTACTATTCACAATTTACCATTTACAATATTTTACTTCTAACTTATACTTCCAATTCCTTAAACAGTTGCGCTGTTTTACGTTTGTATATTCCAATGCCTGCAAGCATGGTACCCAGAACTGTTGAGATCAACCCGGGGATCAGTCCCAGGTAGTAATCCACCGGCGTAATTCTTGCCCGAATGCTGGAAGGCATCATTAAGGCGCCTCCTTTCATCATCCCTGAAATATCGATCCCATAAGTTTGAATCAGCCAGGCAAAAAAGAGTCCGAAAATCGTTCCGACCACCGTTCCGGCAATTCCAATAAATATTGATTCGAAAATCAGGGTTCGGTATACATGGCCTTTTTCTTCTCCCATAGCTAATCGAACACCAAACTCGCCGTATCTGCGCAAGCCTCCCAGCAATCCGGCGTTCCAGAGGACCAGTGCCATTGCAATAATAAATATGGCTGAAATGTATGTAGTCCATCCTTTTGTGAGTGCTACGTATTGTCCCATACTTCCCTGCTGACTCAGACTTCGCATTACCGGAGCATATTCATCATTATCATTTTTGTATTTTTCATTAAAGGATTTTGCAATTTGAACAGCTTCTTCATCGTCATATAGCCCCTCAGGCAAAAAGCCAATCAATTCACCGGCTGCATTGTGCATATCCAGCGCATTCCGGGCATCCTCCAAATCCACAATGATGGCGCCCCTGTCAAGCGCTTCAGCACCAAAAGTTACGGTTCCGGCAATTTTAAAGTTGTACATGGTCATGCTGCCATTCATGGTAGAACCGATGAGCGTAACTTCATCTCCCGGGTTTACACCCAGCTTTTCGGAGAACATTTCACTTAGTAATGCTTCTCCCGGATGCTGAATCAAATTACCTCGCACCAAAGCCTTTTGGATGTCCAGGCGTTCTGCTTCACCACTATGTCCTGAGAGAAAATCGATTCCCAGTCCCATGGCTGGCCCCTGTGCTTTCGTTTCACCATTTTCATCCGGCGCATCCACCAACCCGCCAAACTGAATTCGCGGAGTCCATTTAATATCCGGATATTCTTTATTTAATTCGGAAATTAACTCCTCCACATCCAGTAGAGCTAAATCATTGGGAATCTGATTCATATTTTCAGCATATGCCCTGGTCATCACTTTTAAATGACCATTTGTAAACCGGGCATTCAGTTCAATGGTATCGCCCATAAAGCCAGTAATATACGCGTGCAATAACACGGTTAACATTACGCCAATGGAGACCACAATTATTGGGAGCCTGCTTCGACTTTTGTCCCGAATTAGTCCTTTTAAAAGAAATTTTATCATTGTAATTTCCCCCTTAAAGCTTCCGTTGGATTCATTTTTGCAATTTTTCTCGAAGGCCAGTAACTCACCACAGTAGTCACCAACACGATTATCAGTACTGTCGAAATGACCAGGCCGGCGCTGTAAACAGGGTAGAGCGTTTGCGCCATTGCCATCCCAAATTCACTGGCCTCAATGGGCATGGTCCATCCTGCTTTTGCCATCCAGATTAAAAACGGTAATCCGTATATGGCAGAAACGATGGCGGCTAAAATGGAATGCATCGCGCCTTCAACGGTAAACAGCCCGACTACCTCTCTACGGGTGTAGCCCAGTGCAATGTAGGTTCCGATTTCTTTTTGTCTTCTGAATATGGAAAGAACCTGTGTGTCGAAAATGGCAAGCATAGCCAGGAGCAACAGGATGGCGTAAAAAATGGATTGACCTACTGTTTTGGTTTGAATGAGTTCATCCACTGATTGGGTTAGTGTTGCTGTATTTTTGTAACTCCATCCGGTAATTTCGGGTCGTTCTGACTGTTCTTCCCTAAATGTGAGAATGGTAGCTTCCCCTTTCAGACTCATCATTTCCCGGAGTTTTTCCAGCGGGATGTAGATTTTTCCTACGTCAACTGACGGGACATTACACGAAAAAATATCGGTAATAACAACATCGGTGGCATCAAACATTCCGTTAGCATTTCTCCAGCGGATGGTAACATAGTCACCCACATTCAATTTTAGGTTTCGTGACGCAACCGAGCCAATGATGGCTGGAATTGCCGAAGTGGTTGTGTCCAGATTTTCTGTTGGCAGCATAAAAAGACTTTGGTGCGGATTCATGCCTACGATAGCAACAGATTGCATTCGGCCCTGTGGATAAATAGTGCCACCTACTATCAGTGACGGAACAACCTCTCCTTTTGCAATTTTATCATTTAACGATTCCGGAATTGCTGCATGACTTTCGGAAAGTGTAAACGGATCATATGGATCGTAATTTTCCTGCCAGTACTGTCCGCCACCAATTTCCCAGTTTTTCATATCGGTTTTTGCCTGGTGATCCCAACCAACCATTATTCCCTTCATCCAAATAATCACCACAAACGAAAACGACAAAACAATCACATTTAGCCAGGTTCTTAAGCCAGCGCCTATGAGATTGCGGTATGCCAGTTTTATTGCTAGTTTCATTTTGATTCAGTTTTAATTGGACGAAATTTCATCCTGGTCTACATTGCCATCTTTCAAAAAGATTTTCCGGCGGAGGTAATTAATCACTTTCTCGTCGTGAGTTGCGAAAAGAAAGGTGGTTTTCAGTTCTTCATTCAGTTTAACCATGGTTTGGAGAATGTTATGTGAATTTGCCGCGTCGAGATTGGCGGTTGGCTCATCGGCCAAAACAATGGACGGTTTTTTTACCATGGCGCGCGCAATGGCCACTCGCTGACATTCCCCGCCGGAAAGTTGTGGCGGTTTCGATTTAACCTTGTCGGTGAGTCCAACCCATTCCAGGGCTTCCATGACCATCTTTTTTCTTTCGGCTGCTGTATATTTTAACAGAAGCAGCGGGAATTCAACATTTTCAAAGACATTGTGAACTCCAAGTAAATTATAGCTTTGGAAGATAAAGCCCAGCTTTTCTTTACGCAGTCGTGCTGCTCCTTTGGCAGTTAGTGAGCCAATCGACTCCCCTAAAACTTTTGCTTCGCCTGAAGAAGGTACATCGAGCGAACCAACAATATTCAGAAGTGTGGTTTTACCCGAGCCACTTGGCCCGACCAGTCCCGCAAATTCTCCTTCACCAAAGGTAAGGTTAATGCCTTTCAAAGCGGTAAACTTCGATTTTCCCATGGGAAAAGATTTGGTGAGATTTTCAATTTTTATAATCGATGAGTTTTCCATTTTATGATAGTTACTTTTTATGGTTTTTTATTTTTTGCATTTCTGAAATACGGTTAATGGTAAGTTGTAAATAGTAAATGGTTTTGATTACTACGATTTATTAAGGTTACAAAATTGATTTGCTTTTAATATCATTGAATTTATCTTCTTGCTTAACCGTTCACATTGTTTGTTTAATGAATTTTGTTCTTCCGTAGATATATATTCACATTCTTCAGCGGTGGCCAGCCAATGTTGGGTTTCCATAATTTCAGCATCTGCATCGGTTAGTTTTGAAATGAAATGTTTTTCATATCTGCGTTTTCCCCAACTTTCAGCAATTTGAGCACCGACTGAACGTGATGATCTTCTGATTTGATCGGTAAGTGAATATTTTTCTTCAGAAGGAAATATTTTAGATAATTTGAAAATCTCAAATGAAATACTCCTTGCCAATTTGTATGTTTCCAGTTCAGTAAAATCTTTAACAAAACTCATAATTATACTTTTTTACTAATTTTCATTTACCACTCACTTCTTACTGTTTACCATTTACTACTCACCATTTACTTCTTATATCTTAATACTCACCATTCACCCGATTTAATAATTAAAAACAAGCATCACCTGAACACCACTTCCTCCAAACAGCATTTCTCCTGAACCCTGAGTAGGGATGTTGTACTTTTTAGGATTGATATAACCCATAAAATAGAGCGAAATTTTGTTGAACTGTTTTTGCCAGTTCACAAAATTGTAGGCCGAATTATTGGTCCAGTCGTAATAAACAATCGCACTTAAATTATCGAACAATCCGATAGGGTAGGTCATGTTTAACAATGAAAACGTAACTGTATTTTCAAAATTGAAAGGCTTTTTATCGTAGGCTGCTACCAGTTGTTCATAAACAACATACAACCCGTTTCCAATTCCAAAGGTGTAATCCATTCCGATGTTTACAATTTCCTGGTTGGTAAACATTCCCAAATTTCTGTTTTTGTGTATCCATGCAGCTTCCAACCAAAACCCGATTGTTACATCGAGTTTGGTGTCGAAAGCAAACCGGTTTTCAGGAATATTTTCGTAATAGTTGTCAAAACCTTCAATCTTAAAATTATCGGCTGACCGGTGATGGTATGTAAATGCCGCTTCTCCTTTTTGAACAGGAAACTGAAATCTTCCGCCAAACTCAGGTTTGTTTTCTACAGTTGGCATTATTTCCCAACCTTTTGTTTTATTATTTCCGTATAAACCCCACAGCCAAATGTTGGCATTATTTAAAAAATAGTAGCGCCCTAGAATCCCCCAAACACCATCGGTTAGCCTGAGAGGATCGCGTGGGTCAACCTGGTCGAACCACATTAACGGACGAAGCAGCGAAGCCGAGCCAAAATTGATTTTTTGCAGGCCTGCCCGAATCTCCAGTTGGTGGGTTGAGTATCGTGCCCAAAGCCGGTATGGTTTTATTTTTCCTGAAGTGTTTATAGAATCAAAAGGATTCAGCCCCACATTTCCATAAGCATTTACTGAGGCTTCAAAGTCGACAAGTTGTGCTTTTGTATTTTTGATTTCATAATTTACTTGCGGAATATATCTTGCACCACTCCAAAGCGGCAATGTATTATTACCATTAAAATGTGTCCATGCCGAAAGCTGGCCTTTGAATAAAAGCGAATCATTTATTTCTGCTTTTTGATCCTGTGCTGAAATGTTCAAAACACAAAAAAGCAGCATGAAAGTCCCGGTTGAAAATTTAAGGCTTATTTTTTTCATTGTGCCGCGGAAATATTCCGAAAAAAAACAAGTTGGCATATTCCATAATCAAATCCTGCATGTTGCCATACATTTTCAATAGCTGCGGATCTGTCAACAGATCAGTTGACTTAGAGCTGAAATAAAACATAAAGTCAAGGTTCAGGTCTTTTCTTATAAAACCCTCATTCTGAGCTTTTATGTAGTCATTGCGTACCTCTTTTGCAAATTCATCGGCACGCTTTTGCCAGTGAAGATGAAGGCCCAGTTTTTTGTTTGAATAGATATCTTTAACAAATTCCGGGCTGATTTCTTTGGTTCCTTCAAATTTTAGTAGCAATTGTTTCCTTATCTTTTCTTCAAAGGAAATATCCTGTTTCATCAGGCTCCTGTATTTTAAGACGGATTCATCAATGATATTATCGATGATGGTTTTCCCTAATTCAACTTTGTTGGAGAAAAAACGGTAAAAAGTCATCTTGCTCACATTGGCTTCCCGGCATATTTCTTCCACACTAACCCGGCTCATCCCATGTTTCCAGAATAATTTTCGCCCGGTATTTACAATAGCAGTATACTTTTCGTTTTTAATAGTATTGTCCATTGTTATTGATTTTTAATAAAGTTACGATTTTTATATTTATTTACCAAAATAGTAACTTATTGCATAATAAGTCTTATCTGCAGAATGGGTTTTGTTATTTGAAAATTGAAGTTTTTTGAGGTGTTTTTGCTGATCTGTGGGTTCTTTTTTCTGATAAAGAAGGTGTGTTTTACTGATTTTGCATGTTTGTGAATCTTTTTTTTGTTTGAAGAATGAAAGGGCATTTGGAATTAATTTAAAACATATACTTTTAAATTATTAATCAGTAGAGGCTGATTAATAAAAGCTAGTTATTGTAAGGGTTGCTAATATGCAACCCTTATTTTTTATTTTGTGTATTTGTTTATTGTTTTGTTTTTGAGTGACTTATGGTTGTTTTCTTCTGTTTGGATGTTTTCCTGTGTTTAGAAATTTTAAAAATATTTTGTAACTGTAGCATAGATGATTGTTTCGAGAATTTAATTATTTTTTAGGATATGAATTTTTATTTTGAACTAATGTTTTAATGTGATGCACTGTTTTTTTTATCTGATGTTTTATAAGTACTTGTTTTTGAAATTAGAATTTTCTAATTTTACAGTACAAACCCTTATTTTTTATCTTTCTTAATACAATTATGTATGGGCAGCTTTGAAGAGAGTTGCCCCCTTTCTTTATTATAGGGGGTAATATAGCTTTCATAAAAATTTAGGACCGATTACATTACTTATCCAGGATATTCTTTCTTCTGTATTGTGTCGGATTAATTCCTTCTTTCTTTTTAAATAAATTGCTGAAATAGTAAATGGATTGAAAACCAAGTTCATCACTTATTTCTTTTACTGTTTTGTCTTTCGAAATAAGCAATTCTTTTGCTCGGATTAGTTTTAACTGCAAATGATACTGACCTGGTGATACTCCTGTATATTTTTTGAACATTTTACGAAAATAAGAGTATCCAAAATTATTTTGTTTTGCAAGTTCTTCGAGATTCAGATTTTGTGAAATATTTTGCCTCATTAGAAAACGGATTTCCTCAATTACTTTTGCAATTCGTTTTCCCGAAAATCCTTTTTGTTTTTCATATGAAATGATGTAGCCTAATAGCTTTACTACCATGCCTGAAGCAATGTATTGATATCCTGGTTGTTCTTTTTCTGTGAGGTCAAAGATCTTTAAATACACATCAATTAGTTCTTCCTTTATTCCCATATGAATAACGGGTTGTTTTGCTGAAAATAATTGATGAGACATAAATTTTTCTGCAATCTCGCCTTCAAAGCCGATATAATTTTCTTCCCATCCTGATTTTTGTAGTGGTCGGTATCGATGCCATTCATTAGGAAAGATTACAAATAAACTTCCTTGTTTTACCGGGAATGTTCCGTGTCTGTTTTCAAGTATTCCTTCACCCTTTGTGATATAATTTAATTGAAATTCATTCAGAATACGTCCCTCGTCCCAATGAAAGTGGTATCCGGATGGATGGTTTGACGAGGGGTATTCTTCGTTTGCTTTTACTGTTGATGTCCCAGCAACGTTAAGGAAAATTCCCCACTGTGCATCTTCTTGTCCTGCGGTTAAATATTTAAAACTATTTTTCATTTTATAAACTCATGAAAAAACAACTCAGTCCGAAAATTAGTGTCAAAAAGTATAAATTAATTGTCAAAATAAATATTGTTTCTGTTTGTTTATAACTATATTTTTGAGAATTGATATTCTAAATTCGAATATCAAAAATTTAAAACTAATATAAACTGATAAAATCAAACTTTTATGAATGTTATTCTTGGAATTTTATTTCACTCCTTGGGTGGCGGTGCTTCAGGAAGTTGGTACATGCCATATAATTGGGTGAAAAAATGGCGATGGGAAATCTATTGGATAACAGGTGGAATATTCTCATGGCTGATTATGCCATTTCTGGCTGTACTATTAACGATTCCCGATTGGCAGGGAATTTTGCATGCCACCAGCAGCAGCGTAATTCGTAATACATATATAATGGGTTTGCTGTGGGGGATTGGAGGACTAACCTACGGGCTGGCAATCCGTTATCTGGGTATGTCGCTTGGTAATTCAGTGTTGTTGGGTATTACTTCTGTTGTTGGTTCGCTTGGTTTACCGGTTTTACGCGATATTCCTGGATTTGCTGAGATTATTCCCGCAGGGTTGGCATTTTCTGACCTTTTTGCCACCACTGGCGGTCAGATTGTTATACTCGGTATTGTTATTTTGTTAGCTGGGATAATTCTTAGTGGAAGGGCTGGAATTAAAAAGGACAAAGATCTTGGAAATGTAAAAGAAGGAGTAAACAGCGAATTTAAGCTGTCTAAAGGGTTGTTAATTGCGATTGTTTCAGGGGTATTAAGTGCCTTCTTCAGTTTTGGTATTGACGCCGGAAAAGAAATGTCTGTTGTTGCAAGAACATTAGCCGTGGAACAGAATTTTCCGTTCCTTACACAAGACGGTGGAAGTTTCAAGTATCTTTTTGAAAATAATATTATCTTTTTTGTTATTTTATGGGGAGGGCTTACTACTAACGTAATCTGGACAACTGCTCTTATTTTTAGAAACAAAACAAGTGGTGATTTCGTAGATAAAAAGACCCCATTGTTGCGAAATTATCTGTTTTGTGCATTGGCCGGAACCACATGGTTTCTTCAATTTTTCTTTTACGGAATGGGCGAAACAAAAATTGGAAATGGCGCCAGTTCTTGGACTCTTCATATGGCAACTATCATTTTAACAGCTAATCTTTGGGGCTTTTACCGCAAGGAATGGAAAGGAGTTTCAAAGAAAACATACAATATGATATTGATGGGTATTGGAGCAATTTTGCTCTCTGTAATTGTAATTGGTGTAGCCAAATGGTTATACCCTGAATTAAATGCACTTGGATAATGAAACGACTTGCTTTTAAAATGTACTTGAACGAGGGGCAAAAAGCTGAATATAAAAAGCGACATAATGAAATTTGGCCCGAATTGAAACAATTGCTTAAGGAGGCAGGTGTAAGTGAGTATTCTATATTTCTTGATGAGGAAACGAATATTTTATTTGCCTTTCAAAAAGTAAAAGGAGAAGGTGGTTCGCAAGATTTGGGACAAACTGAGATTGTACAAAAATGGTGGGCTTTTATGGCCGATATTATGAAAACAAATCCAGATAATTCGCCGGTTTCGGTTGAATTGGAGGAAGTATTTTACATGGACTAATCAAATAGAAAAAAATGAAGAAAGAATTAATTGAAAAATCATATGAAATAGCAAAAGAACAGTACGCTGCAATTGGTGTTGATGTAGACGCTGCTATCGCGAAAATGAAGGAAGTAAAAATTTCACTTCATTGCTGGCAAACTGATGATGTTGTTGGATTTGAAACAGCTGATGGTGAACTTTCCGGAGGGATTCAAACAACAGGAAATTATCCGGGCAAAGCAACTACAATTGAACAAATGCGGGCCGATTTGGAAAAAGTTTTATCTCTGCTTCCCGGAAAACAACGGTTGAATTTGCATGCAGTTTATGGAGATTTTAAAGGTGAAAAAGTAGATCGTAACCAGATTGAGGTAAAACATTTTCAGAGTTGGATAGATTGGTGCAAAGAACAAGGAATTGGGATGGATTTTAATGCCACTTGTTTTTCTCACGACCGTGCCGCTGATGGTTACACGCTTTCAAGCAAAAATGAAGAAAACCGTAAATTTTGGGTTGAGCATGTAAAACGTTGCCGTGCTATTTCTGCAGAAGTTGGAAAGCAATTGGGCACGCCCTGTGTGCACAACACTTGGATCCCGGATGGCTCGAAAGATGTTCCGGTTGATCGTAACGGATACAGGACTCTCCTTAAAAAATCACTGGACGAAGCAATGGAAATCGACTATCCCAAAGAGCATATGAAAGATGCAGTGGAAAGTAAACTTTTTGGAATTGGTCTTGAATCGATGACCGTTGGATCACATGATTTTTATTTAGGTTACGCGATTAAAAATAATAAGCTCATTTGTCTTGATAATGGTCATTTTCATCCTACCGAGCAAGTTGGTGATAAAATTTCTGCTTGTCTTCAGTTTTTAGACGAAATATTACTACATGTTACGCGCCCTGTTCGCTGGGATTCAGACCATGTGGTTACACTTAATGAAGATGTTCAGTTGATTGCCTCTGAAATTGTTCGCAATAATTTTTTAAGCCGTGTAAATATCGGTCTCGATTTTTTTGATGCATCGATTAACCGAATTGGTGCTTATGTTGTGGGAACCCGTGCTGCGCAAAAGGCATTTTTAATTGCCATGCTTGAACCAACATCAAAACTGGTGAAATATGAAGAAGACGGAAAATATTTTGAACGTTTGGCAATTCTGGAAGAACTAAAAACAAAGCCTTTTGGAGCCATTTGGGATTACTATTGTTTACAGGAAGGTGTTGCTGTTGGCGAAGACTATATTGCAGAAATACAGAAATACGAGTTGGATATTTTATCCGGCAGATAGTTATTTTTCTATAAATTATTGAAGGATGTTGCAGGATAATTATTTATCTACAGCATCCTTTTTTTGTACCTTTATTTTTGAAAAACAGATATAGTTATAGTAAAAGATTTGAAAAGTAAAAAAGAATGAAAAAACTGGATACCAAATTGATGCATCCTCGTGATCAGATAACAATGATCATTGATAAAGTATATCGTAGCGGACTTACAACCACATCAGGCGGGAACATTTCAATTATTGATGAAAATGGTGATATATGGGTTACTCCTTCTGCAATTGATAAAGGCTCGCTACGAGCATCAGATATTATTTGTGTCAGAAAAAACGGTGCTATCGAAGGCCGTCACAAACCGTCTTCTGAATACCCGTTCCATAAGGCTATTTACGAGGCCCGGCCAGATATAAAAGCAATCGTTCATGCACACCCACCAGCACTGGTATCCTTTAGTATTGTTCGGCAAATTCCTGATACAAATGTAATTCCGCAGGCAAAAAATATTTGTGGTCCGATTGGTTATGCCACATATGAGTTACCCGGAAGCGAAATTCTTGGAGATGTAATTGCCCGGGAATTTAAAAAGGGTTTTAACGCCGTGATTATGGAAAATCACGGTACTGTTGTTGGCGGGACAGATTTAGGAGATGCATTTCAACGTTTTGAAACACTCGAATTTTGTGCGAGAACAATTATTTACGGAAGTACGATTGGTACACCCAATTACTTGACTGATGCACAAATAGAAGAGTTTGAAGGACAGATTCCACGCTTATTGCCTGAAATGGAAAAGGTTGAACATCCTTCCGATGAAAGAGCAATTCGGGAGGAAATAAAAAAGATTGTACATCGGGCTTGTGAACAGGGGTTAATGATCAGTTCTTATGGAACTGTTTCTGTTCGCTGGCGAGGTGTCGACTTTTTAATTACACCAACAAATATCGCCCGTTGGGATATTCAAAATGAGGATATTGTTCAGATAAAAAATGGGAAACGTGAACCCGGGAAATTACCTAGTCGCTCCACATGGCTCCACCAGGAAATTTATAAACGGAATCCGCACGTAAATTCAATCATTTTAACACAAACGCCATATTTAATGGCTTACAGTGTTTCTGCCGAAAAACTGGATGTGAGGACAATTCCTGAAAGTTGGATTTTTTTACAGGATGTACCTAACGTGCCGTTTGGTTCTCATTTTGCGGGACAAGAAACGATTCTAAATTTATTGTCGGAAAATACACCGGCAGTAATAATTGAGAACGACTCAGTTTTGGTTACAGGTGATAAATTGCTTGGTACATTCGACCGCCTGGAGGTTGCCGAATTTAGTGCAAAATCATTAACAATGGGGGTTTCACTGGGGAATTTAGTTCCAATAAATCCTACTCAGGTGGAAGAGTTGCGTAAGAAGTTTTTAAGTTGATAGGCTATTTATAAACCTTTATTTTGGCAAGAATATTATTGTTTACAGATGGAAGTGTTCATGTTCAGTCAGGGATTGGATATGGCGCTTTTCTTTTTGTTTCTGAAATTGAAGAATCGGTAGAAAAATTGAAGAAAGATGTTCAAACAAAACGATTTGACCTTACATCTTCAACAAAACTGGAACTCCAAACATTGTTGTGGGCGCTTAGTGGCTTGCAGGAAACAACCAATGAGATTATAGTTTTTTCAGACTCTCAGAATATCTCAGGGTTATTGGCAAGAAGAGAACGTCTGGAACGAAATAATTTTAAATCGAAAACAAATAAACGATTAACAAACGCTGATTTATATATGCAGTTTTTTTCTATAATAAATTTGCTGGATGTTCAGTTTGTAAAAGTGAAAGGGCACAAATCTTCAAGAGAGAAGAATAAAATTGATCAGATTTTTACATTGGTTGATCGGGCATCAAGGCAGGCATTAAGAAATGAAGTTAAAGAATAATTTGAAATTTTCTCATTCATTCATAACCAAATTCGGATTAACTTTACAGATAATAAATTTTATGAACCAATGAAAACCTATTTAATAGTCTTATTTGTTTTTTTTCTCATTTCGTCGTGTAATAATTCAACCAGTAATAAGAAAGAGAATAATGTAGAGCCGGTTGTACATGTTGAGAAAGAAACTGCTGACGGAACAGCACTGTTTGATGGTAATACACTGGACGGCTGGGAAATTTCAGATTTTGGTACGCAGGGGCCGGTAAAAGTTTCAGAAGGGAATATTATATTGAATTATGGCGACGGTTGCACCGGAATAACCTTTGCCAAAGATTTTCCTGTGGTTAATTACCAGGTTTCGCTGGAGGCAAAGCGAGTTTCTGGAAATGATTTCTTTTGCGGAATAACTTTTCCTGTTGACTCAACTTTTTGTTCTTTTATTGCAGGAGGGTGGGGTGGCCCGGTTGTTGGGCTCAGTACCATTAATGGGGCCGACGCATCAGAAAATGAAACGAAAACATTGATAAACTTTGAGAAAAACAAATGGTACAAGATTCAATTGACGGTAACCAATGAGAAAATAATGGTCTGGATTGACGGGGAAAATGTTGTGGATTTTGAAATCGGAGATCATATCATTGATATTCGACCTGAGGTGAGCCTCTCTCGACCGTTTGGAATTACAACCTGGAATACAACAGGAGCATTAAGAAATATACGGATGAAAAAATTATGAAAAAGCAGGCTTTTGAGCCTAATTCAACAGAAGTAGTTTTGCTGTGGATTTATTTTTTGCGTTTTTTTGATTTTTTTACTTTCTGTTGTTCCAGTTCTTCATCTTTTAATAACTTCTTCCAGTTGTAGTCTGTGTCTTTTGTGAAATCCAAAGTTTCGCGGTAAGTTTGTTTGTCGATTTCCAAAACCGAAATTTCTTTTTCGAGATATGATTCTATTTCTTCAAGCATCTCTTTTTCTTCGGAGCTACAAAAGGAAACTGCCTGTCCTTTTTTAGTCCCTCTTCCGGTCCGCCCCACGCGGTGTACATAATTTAGTGCAACTTCAGGCAAATCGTAATTAACAACAAAATCTACATTTGGAATATCAATTCCGCGTGCACTGACATCTGTGGTAATCAGAAGTTTTACATTTCCATTCTTAAAATTATCTAATGTTTTTGATCTTTCATCCTGGGTTTTGTCGCTGTGAATTGTTTCACTTTTAATTTCCACGCGCTGCATCGCTTTTTTAACCCGTTCAGCCCTGACTTTTGTTCGTACAAAAACAAGGATTTTACTTTCCGCGTTTTCGTCAACCAACCTCTCCAGAAAGGCTCTTTTGTCATCCATCTCAATAAAAGCAACACTGTGTTCAATATTCTTAGCTACCGGGTTTTTGGGCGATATTTGAATACGAATAGGCTTTTTTACAAGGGAGTAGGCCAGCTTTTTTATTTTATTATCGATTGTTGCAGAGAAAAATAGTATTTGTTTTTTTTTCGGGAGTCGCTTTATTAGGTCGTTTATATCCCCAATAAAACCAAGATCAAGCATGCGGTCTGCTTCATCCAAAACAAGTGTATCGATTGTGTCAAGGTTTAAATGTCCCTGGCTGGCTAAATCAAATAGGCGCCCCGGGGTGGCAACCAAAATATCAACTCCTTTTTTTAGTTTTTCTATTTGAGGCTCCTGCTCTACACCTCCTATTATTCCTTCAGATTTGACCCCGGTATCTTTTCCTGCAACTTTTAAAAAGTCGGTAATTTGCAAGGCAAGCTCGTGTGTGGGGACCATAATCAGACATTTAACTCCGTCTGTTTTTTTTATTTTCTTTTTACTTTGAATTCTATGGATAATTGGAATGGCGAATGCAGCAGTCTTTCCTGTTCCGGTTTGGGCTATTGCTAGTACATCTTCTCCTTTTAAAATTGCAGGTATTGCTTTATATTGAATATCGGTGGGGCGACGAAAATTATGTTCTAACAGATTTTTCTTTATATCGTCTGAAATAGGATAATCCTCAAACTTCATTTTTTGCTTTTTTAGGTTGCAAAGATAGTTTTAAACCGGATATTCAGGAGTCATTTAATAAAAAGGAAAAACTAAAGCGTTGCCCATATTCTGGCAAGTGAGTAGCCTGGGGCCTTTATCGTTAAATCGAGAAAATAACCAAAAGGTGTTTGCGCTGTTTCAAATTCAGCATTTTGAAGTCTTTTTTCAGCTTCATCAAAAATTTGTTTGGTAAATTCTATTGATGCTTTCGATTCTGAAAGATGTGCAAAAGAGTGCAGGATTATTTTTTTACAATTGTTTTTTCTTGCGGTCCATTTTAGGTGGTTAACTAATTTTTTTTCACGACTTTTTACATCATATTCTTCATCGCTTTCTTCGATTTGTATAAAAGCAAGTATGGCATTTATGTATGAAGCGCCTTCTGTTGTTTCTTCTGCTGATTCAAGATTTTTTTGAGCCGGAGTGTATCCAAACTCGTCGACATACATTACTAATACTTTCATGAAATTTTTATTCGCCTATCAGTTCTTCGCTAAGCTTCTCTGCCCATCCACAAAGTTCAGCTCTCTGCTCATCTGTAAGCTTGGCTTCTTTGTGCATTTGAACGTAGGCTTTTATTGGCATTTTTTTGTTTTCTACTTCTTTACAAATTTCATCGAGTGCGCCAATTTTGTCAAAAGTATCCATTTGTCCCCATTCAGAAAAGTTGAGTTCCTTTTTCCCTTCTGTGATGTGGTCGTTAATCATCCATGCTACCGGAACAATGTTATGATACCACAAATAGGTAGTTTGATTGGAGTGACAATCCATACAAGCATTTTTCAAAGTTCTTTGTATGTTTTCCGGAATTTGCTCTTTTGCAAAAATATGATCGGGGCCAGGAGCACCCAGGTTTTTTTCTGGTTTAAAAAATTGTATAACGACAGCTATTACAACAAGTATAATAAATGATAAGCGTAATATTTTTTTCATATTTAATGGGAAAAACAGGAAATATGAGAAATGAAAATTTCCGGATGAAAAATAAGATGTTATTATTTTATTCCTTAATTAAAGCGGTAGCTTCTTTTTTTACCCAATCAGTTAAAAGCTTTGCTTCTTCGTCACTTAGTTTCCTGTCTGGAAATCTTTCCAAAAACTTTTTAGGTGGCATTTCTCCTTTTTCCAAAACTTCGGCAATGTGTTTTAATGTTCCAATTTTTTTGACTTTCGATAGGCTGTCAAAAGTTTTAAAATCAAGGTCTTCTTTTGCATCTTCATTCTTTGAATCGGTGTTATGACAGCCAAAACACGATTTATCAACAATTGCTTTAATATTTTCGGGCATTGTTAACTCTCCCTTTACTGGTGGTTTATCAGCAGCACAAAGAATGGATGAAACAAAAAAGAGTGCCAAAATGATTCCTGCAGAATGTTTTAATTTTTTCATGGTTTAATCATTAATAAGTTAATACAATAATTATATACAATTTAGCGTAATTAAATTTAAAAACATAGTTTTAAAATTTTTGTTTGAGCATAATTTAATAAACTCAGGCAAATTGGTTTAAAAAAGATGTTGATTCCTGAGTATTTTAATAATTTTGGCGAAAATGTTTTCTATGCAGAAAATTTTTATGATTCTTGCCGGGCTATTTCTGTTTGAATATGTTTCAATAGGACAGATCTCGCAAGGAGGAAAACCTATGGAATTCTTGACCTTGAAAAGTGCAAAAATTCCTGTTGAAAAAATGCCTGAACTGCAAAATGAGGTTTTACTAAAACAGGCTATTGAGGAGTTTAGCAATTCTGCACAATTAAAACCGTTTCGTTTTGCTACGCCTTTCGAAGTAAATTATACTATCGCTAATTCTGGTATTTGGTCTGTTGCAGGCGATGGTACACAAATCTGGAGATTAAAAATTGTATCCGAAGGTGCCAAATCAATCAATCTTATTTTTAAGAATTTTCATTTGCCTGTTAATGCACGTTTATTTCTTTTTAACGAAAATACAAAACATGTGCTCGGAGCTTTTACTTCGTTCAATAACAAATCGTCAGGAAAATTTGCAGTAATGCCGGTTGCCGGAGATGAAATTACAATTCAATATGAAATTCCGGCAGGTTACGCACAGGAAATTGATTTTGAAATTTCACAAGTTAACCACGATTTTGTGGGAATTGTAAGTAGTAACGAACGCCGTCCGTTTTTTCCTACTATTGCAGGTTCATGCAATGTAGATGTAAATTGCGAAATTGGCGAACGCTGGTCTGATGTTAAAGATGCAGTTTGCCGAATGATTGTAAACGGAACAGAGGTTTGCACTGGCACACTTATAAATAATACATCAGAAGATCAAACTCCTTATATTATTTCAGCTGCACACTGTTACGATAGATGGGAATATGCCGAAACAACTATTTACTCTTTTAACTATGAAAGTCCGTACTGCGCGCCACTCGATGGCGACCCTGTACATACAATTTCAGGAGCGGTTATGAAAGCCCGTTTTGATAGTTTGGATTTTGCTTTGGCGGAAATGAGCCTTGTGCCGCCACCAGAATATCATCCGTATTTTGTAGGATGGGATAAGTCGGGAAAAATGAGTGATTCTGTAGTAACTATTCATCACCCCTGGGGAGACATAAAAAAGATATCGTTTGATTATGATAAACCTGGTTTCAGCGACTTTAATTCGCATTATATAAAAAACGCGTTTATTAAAATAGCAAGATGGGATAAAGGGGTTACCGAAGCTGGTTCTTCCGGTGGAGGGCTTTTTAATCGACATAAAAATCTTGTTGGAACATTAACTGGCGGTAAGGCTGTTTGTTCCAAGCCAATTGAAGATTATTTCGCACGTTTTGATATGGCCTGGGATTTTAAACCGGATATAACAAAGCAACTTAAACATTGGCTTGACCCATTAAATACGGGGTTAAGTTATATAAACGGGAAACGGTTTTATGAAAATGAAGAACTTTGCGGAGCCTTTACGAATTTAAACGACGATGACGCACACCAGTTGATTGCCATTACAGATGGCGGTGAGTTTTCAGGTTATTGGGGAGGAACAAATTCCGTGGGAATTTCAGAAATAGTTGAAAAATTTACTATCAATAGTGGCGCATCAATTCATGGAATCTCTCTGGGCGTGGGAAAAGTTCATAATTCAGGCTCAGGAGGCCAGGTTGTAGTAAAAGTATACAGCGGAACCAGCATTCCATTGCACATTTTATATTCCCAATCAGTTGATCTTGATTTTTTTGTTGAGGACGCCATGAATTTTATCGGTTTTGAACAGGATATTAAAGCATCAGGTAATTTTTTTATTGGTTTTGAACTGAAGAATATGACATCGGTTGATACATTTGCTGTATATCAGTCGGTTAGAGACGCTGGTGAAGATAATTCTTTCTTGTTTAAATCTGGAAATTTATGGTATAATTTTGCCGATGTAAATACAGATAATTATTCTGTTTCAAATGTTTTTGAAGTGGTGGCATGTAATATCAATGGCGATTCGACCTGGGTTCCACCGGTTGTGAACGATTCATTAGAAATAGCGGTATATCCAAATCCCACAAATTCTCAATTTACACTGGAAACCGGAACGAAAATAGAAATAGAAAATATTTCGGTTTTTAACTTGCTTGGTCAGAAGGTTGACGTTAAATTTAGTAATCAACAGGAAAAAAAGATTCAAATTGATTTGTTGGGAAACGTAGGTGGTGTTTATTTTGTACGTTTTAATAATGGGAAGAAATTTGTGTCGGAAAAGATTTCATATTATCCCTGGTAGAACAATAAAATGCAACGAATTCCTATATTTTTTCTTATTCTGGTTTTTTTGGGTTCATGTGGAAATCACAAAAAAACACCACTCCGTGAATACAATACTAATGATTTTGCTCGGGGTTTCGTTATCGAAAAACATATTGATTTTACGAAATTAACTGTTTTTAATCCATGGGAAAAAGCACAGGATATCGAAGTTGAATATTTTCTGCTTCCTAAAGATGCTGAGATTCCTGATTCACTTCAACAAAAAAATATAATCCGTACACCTGTTCAAAGAATAATTTGTATGTCAACTTCGCATTTGGGATTTATCGATGTTTTAGGTGAAACCCAGTCGGTGGTTGGTGTATCAGGAGCAGATTATGTCTCCAACGAAGAAATACTTCAAAATATAAAAGGAGGGAGTGTGGTTGATGTTGGTTATGGTCAAAACTTAAATTACGAGATAATTTTGAATCAACATCCCGATTTGGTAATGTTTTATGGTGTGGGGGGCGAAGTTGTTTCTTTGGTTAAAAAATTGGAAGAATTGGGAATCCCGGCAATTATGAATGCCGAATATTTGGAAGAAACGCCACTGGGAAAAGCTGAATGGATAAAATTTGTAGGCGCTTTGTATAATAAAGAAAATGTGGCGGAAAGTTTCTTTTCTTCTGTTAAAAAAGATTATATCTCTCTACACGAGAACGTTAAAAATAAAGTAACCAAACCTAAAGTTATGGTTGGCGCACCATACAAAGATTCGTGGTGGATTCCCGGAGGAAACTCCTATATGGCGAACTTAATAAAAGATGCCGGTGGCGATTATATTGGGAAAGATAATGATTCTCATGAAAGCTATGTAATTTCGTTTGAAAATGCGCTGGCCTATGGAAACGAGGCTAATGTTTGGATTAATATGGGGCTTTTATCATCAAAAGATGATATTATTGCAACCGACCAAAGATTTGAAAATTTTGGAGTGCTAAATGATGGCCGCATTTTTAATAATAATAATAAAATGAGTGAAGGGGGAGGAAATGACTTTTGGGAAAGCGGAACGGTTTACCCGAATTTAATCCTTCGTGACCTGATTTCTATATTTTACCCCGGAACAATTAAGGAAGAAATGGTATATTACCGTGAAGTAAAATGAACCGAGGTGAAGGAAATAATGTATCATCAGTGCGTACGGTATTTTTTATACTGGGCCTGCTTTTTTTATTATTGTTAGTAGCCGACCTTTTATTGGGCTCAGTAATCGTTCCTTTGAAACAGATATTTCTTTCTGTTTTTCCTTCATCTGAAACAAACAAAACTTTTCAAACCATTATCCTGAATTTTCGTTTGCCCAAAGCGATAACAGCTATTTTAACGGGGGCCGCACTTTCTGTTAGCGGACTTCAAATGCAAACCGTTTTTCGTAATCCGTTGGCCGGGCCTTTTGTTTTGGGGATAAGTGCAGGTGCAAGCTTAGGCGTTGCGCTTTTTGTGCTGGGGTTTTCATCAGTAGTTGCCCTGGGCACTGTTACAATTACCGGTGCATGGCCACTGGCTATTGTGGCATGGATTGGTTCTTTCTTAGTAATGTTGCTGGTTTTATACGTGTCTGCACGGGTGAATGATATAATGACAATTTTAATACTCGGAATTCTTTTTACCAGCGCTGTCTCGGCAATTGTCAGTATTCTACAGTATTTCAGTAGCGAATCAATGTTAAAAGCATTTATTATCTGGACGATGGGCAGTTTGGGCAGTGTTACCAATGCTCAACTTTCAGTAATGGCGCCGGCAATAATTTTGGGAATCTTACTGGCATTTTTCAAAATGAAAGATTTAAATGCTTTTTTATTGGGTGAGAACTATGCGCGTTCGCTGGGCGTAAAAATTATTTCAAGCCGGATTGTAATTTTTTTAAGTACCAGTTTACTTGCCGGAACAATTACTGCTTTTTGCGGGCCGATTGGTTTTATCGGAATTGCAGTTCCTCATATTTGTCGTGTAATTTTTAAAACGTCAAACCATCTGGTGTTGGTGCCGGCTGTTATTTTAACCGGAAGTATAGTAATGCTTTTTAGCGATATTGTGTCGCAACTGCCGGGAATGCAAACAACACTTCCCATTAATTCAGTAACAGCAATTATTGGGATACCGGTTATTATGTGGATGATCATCAAAAACAAAAAATTTGCATCGGTTTCATGAGGGAGCAGGGATTTAATATCGAACTTTCAAATCTCTCGGTTGGATACGAGCATCCGGGGGGCCAGATTCTGGAAATTCTGACTGGAATTAATTTCAGTGCCTGTCCCGGAGAAATGGTCGCACTTATTGGATGTAACGGAATAGGAAAAAGTACCTTGTTGAGGACGCTGGTGGGCTTTCAGAAATATTTTTCTGGAAATATTGCAATGAACGGCAGCGAATTAAAAAATATCGATTCGCGGGAAATAGCACGGGTTATGAGTTTTGTTTCAACTGAAAATATTCGCGTGGCAAATATGACGGTGTTTGATTTGGTTGCTTACGGACGTTTTCCGTACACTAACTGGATTGGGAGATTAGCTGCTGATGACAAACAAAAGATAACGGATGCCATTCAAAAAGTTGGAATGGAGGGATTTGAAAACAGACAAACGATTCAGTTGAGCGATGGAGAGCGCCAGCGGGTAATGATTGCCCGGGCATTGGCACAGGATACACCAGTAATTATTTTGGATGAACCAACCGCTTTTCTGGATGTGAGTAATAAGTATGAAATTTTTCATCTTCTTCAGATTCTCGCAAAAGAAAAAGGAAAAACAATAATACTTTCTACCCACGATTTAAATATTGCTTTACGCGAGGTAGATAAACTTTGGATTGTTACTGAAAACGGTAATTTCCAGGGGGCGCCGGAAGATGCTGTTTTAAATGGCTGGTTAAATCAACTGTTCAGAAATGAAAACATTGGTTTCGATGCTAAGGAAGGCGAATATTTTTTCAAAAAAGATTTTAAAGCAAAAGTAAAAGTAGAAGGCGAAGGACTTCCGCTTATCTGGACGCTTCGTGCGTTGAATCGTTTGGGCTATCAAATTGTGATGCAGGCAGAACCTGATTTTGACGTTGTGGTTGGTGAGAATTTTTGGAAGATTTATCATAAAAACGAAATGTCCGAAACATTCCATTCTATTTATAGCTTTTTGATGTGGCTCGAAAGTGAAAAAAAGGAATGAAGATTTTCCTTCATTAACAAGTTTTTATTTTGATAACTTTTTGTTCACTTTAAATTTCAGTTGAAGTAACCTTCTTCCCATACCTTTGTTTTAGCAGAATAATACCGTATTTAGTACACGTTGTTTTAAGTTCGGTTTAGGCTGTAACCGTTAGTATATCACATCAATATTTCAAATCATGAAACATTTAATTTTAGTTGCACTCGGTGCCCTTTTGTTATTTTCATGCACTACTCCTGATGGAGAGCAGGAACAGAATGACAATCAAAAATTAGTTCTTGTTACTTTGGATGGTTTTCGCTGGCAGGAATTGTTTTCCGGCGCAGATTCTTTGCTTGTTGCAAATAAAACCTATGTTGAAGACACCACGTTGTTAAAGAATAAGTATTGGCGCGAAACACCGGACGAAAGGCGTTCTGCATTACTCCCTTTTATTTGGAATGTGCTTCCACAGATAGGTGAGATTCACGGCAACCGGAAATTGGGAAGCAAAATGAACCTGACCAATAAAATGTGGTTTTCGTATCCCGGGTATAACGAAATTCTAACCGGAGAAGCTGATGACCAAAATATTACAAGTAACGATAAAATTTATAATCCAAATACTACATTTTTGGAAGAACTTAATAATTCCCCGGAATATAAGGGGGAGGTGGCCGCTTTTGCCAGTTGGGATGCATTTCCATATATCATAAATGATAAAAGAAGCGGAGTTCCTGTGAACGCGGGTTACAGAACAGCGGAAGGCAGCAATCTTTCACCGACTGAAGAATTTTTGAACAAAATTCAATCCCATGTTCCAAGTCCGTTTGGCGAGTCGGCACGACTCGATTTTTTCACCGATTACTATGCTTTGGAATACATGAAAAGAGAACATCCAGATGTTGTTTATATCGGTAATGATGAAACAGATGATTTTGCACATCAGGGGAAATATGATAAATACCTGAACGGAGCTAATTTTGCTGATGCTTTTTTGAAAGAACTTTGGGATTTTGTTCAGAACGACCCATATTACAAAGGAAAAACTACGGTTGTTGTTACTGCTGATCACGGAAGGGGATATGAGCCATTGGACAGATGGAGAGACCATGGAAATAATGTGGTTGGAGCTGATGAAACCTGGCTGATTATTTTTGGTGCACAGGCTGAAAATAAAGGAGAAGTAAATTCTGATGAACAATTATATACAAGTGAAATTGCCGGCAGAATAAAAAGTATGCTTGGGTTTTAGGTTCTGTTTGAGTTTGAAAAAAGGATGGCATTTTGTGGATAAATACCATCCTTTTTTTAATATCCAGCTGCCTGCCCGTCTTTTCTTGATTCTGAAGCCCCGTAATATACTTTGTTTTTTGCATCCCATTTTATAGCCTGGTATCCACCGTACGGGCCATAATCAAAGCCAATCTTGTGTCCTTTTCTCATCAGTTCGCGAATCGTTTCGTAAGTAAAACCTGATTCCAGGGTAACTTCGCCTCCGTCGGTCATTGTGCCACCCGTTGGATCGCTCGAACCTGTGTGTTGAATTCTTGGTGCATCTCCCGCTTCCTGGATATTCATACCAAAGTCAATAACGTTGCAAATGATCTGAACATGGCCCTGAGGCTGCATATCACCGCCCATCACACCAAAACTTAAGAAAGGTTCTCCGTCTTTGGTAACAAACGCAGGAATAATAGTATGAAATGGCCTTTTGTGTGGTTCGTAAACATTCATGTGTCCTTCTTCCAGCGAAAATAACTCGCCACGATCCTGTAGTATAAATCCAAGTTTTCCGGGAGTCATGCCTGAACCCATTCCTCTGAAATTGCTTTGAATCAGCGATACCATGTTCCCATCTTTATCCGCAACAGTCATATAAATTGTGTTGCCGTGTTCCATTCCCCAGGCCGGATAGCTGCGGGCTGCCCGGTTAGGATTTATCATTTGGGCTTGCTGCTTTCCGTAATCTTCCGAAATAAGTTCTTTAATAGGTAGTTCGTTGAAATCCGGGTCCGAATAATATTTGGCACGGTCTTCAAAAGCCAGTTTCTTAGCTTCCACAAACAGATGTATATATTCCGGCGAACCAAACTCCATCGAAGCTACATCATAATTCTTCATTATATTGAGCATTTCCAGCGCGGCTGTTCCTTGTCCGTTTGGCGGGAGTTCCCAAACATCGTAACCCCGGTAGTTTATCGAAATTGGTTCAACCCAGTCGGAATGGTGATCTTCAAAATCTTTCATACTTAAAAAACCGCCCTGCTCACGTACATAGTTTACAATTTTCTCAGCAATTTCTCCTTTGTAGAAAACATCTCGGCCTTTTTCTGCAACTAGCTCCAGAGTATTTGCCAAATACGGGTTTTTAAAAACCTCTCCTTTTTCGGGTGCTTTCCCATTGGGCATGTAAATTTCTTCAAATCCCGGAAAGCGTTTGAGAGAACGGGCGTTGCTCTGCCAGTAATATGCAATTAACTCAGTAACCGGAAATCCGTCTCGCGCATAATTAATTGCCGGTGTCAGGATTTCTTTCATTGACTTCGTTCCGAATTTTTTGTGCAATTCAAACCAACCATCCACGCATCCCGGAACTGAAACGGGTAGAGGCCCGAGCGGGGGGATTTTTTTATATCCGTTTTCTTTGAAATAATCCAGTGTTAAATCGTATGGAGAGCGTCCACTGGCATTCAGACCGTAAAGTCTTTTTGTTTTGGCATCCCAGACTATGGCAAATAAATCGCCGCCCATTCCGTTTCCGGTGGGTTCTGTTAATCCGAGAACTGCATTTGCAGCAATAGCAGCATCAATGGCATTTCCGCCTGCTTTTAAAATGTCGAGTGCTGCCTGTGTTGCCAGTGGCTGACTTGTGCACGCCATGCCGTTTTGAGCGATCACTTCGCTGCGCGTAGAAAAATTGTAACCTGTAATCCGGTCTTGTGCAAAAATAAAAAGTGTAAGTAATATTAAAATCAATGTGGATGCAGTTTTTTTCATAGTATTTTCCCCTTTTTAATTTCAGTGAAGTTTAAAAATAACAATTTTTCAAACTGCATTCAGAATTTAAATACTATTGATTCATTATCTTCGGTAAAATTTCATAAATGGAACGGTTTCTCTCTAAGTGTGCAGAATTTATTTATCAAAAACATCAAAATCAATTAAAGGATCTTTGTATTGTATTTCCCAATCGTCGCTCTGGCGTGTTTTTTATTTCGTATTTACAGAAACAGATTTCCGGAGCTGTAATTGGCCCGCAGGTAATTACGGTAAACGAATTGATTTCCGATTTTTCACCCTTCCAAACAGCAGATAAATTAGAGTTGATTTCTATTTTATATGATGTTTTTAGAAAGCACACTAATACCACCGAAACTTTCGATGAATTTTATTTCTGGGGAGAAATACTCTTGGCTGATTTTAATGATATTGACCGTTATTTGGTAAATGCTGAAGATATGTTCCGGAATATTGCGGATATTAAGGAGATTGATTCGCTGTTTGATTATCTCACTCCTGAGCAAAAAATGGCGCTTGAGCAATTTTGGGGAAGTGTTGCGGTTTCGGATAATAAAGAGTACCAGAGAAAATATATTACTATTTGGGATAAGCTTTTTCCGGTTTACTCTGATTTTAAGCGTGTTTTGCAGGAGCGGAAGCTCGCATTTGGCGGAATGGGTGATCGCTGGGTGATTGAAAATATGAACAACGGTGAATTTGAGTTTGAGTTTCAAAAATATTACATCGTAGGGTTAAACGCATTAAATAACTGTGAAAAAAGTTTTTTTACTTATTTGCAACGGCGGGGAAAAGCTGAATTTTTGTGGGATTTTGATCGTTCGTATCTGGACGACGTAAAAAATGAGGCGGGGGTTTTTATGCGTGAAAATCTGAAGCGGTTTCCACCTCCTGACGAATTTATTTTTAACGACCGTTTTTTTGAACCTCATAAAAATATAAAATTGGTTGCAGTATCATCAGTTTATGGACAGGCACAGGAAATTCCTCACTTTTTAAGAGAAACAAAGCCTGATTTTCAACCTAGGTTTGATAATACAGCGATCGTTTTGGCTGATGAATCCTTGTTGTTTTCGGCGCTTGGTGCTATTCCCGGGGATACCGGAACCGTAAATATAACGATGGGGTACCCCGTGAAAAATTCCGTGATTTATGGCTTTTTGTTGTTGCTCATAAATTTGTTGAAGAATCGTAGAGTTGATGAAGATGGAAATACGGTTGTTTATCATCGGTTTGTAACGGATGTGTTGAATCATCAGCTTTTGAGCAGAATTGAGCCCGAAAAATCAAAGGAATTTGTTGCGCAGTTAAAGTATAACAACAAAATTACGGTACAGCTTAATAACATTAACTTTTCGGAGATGCACACGCAAATATTTTCATTGCCTCTGAAAGTGGTGGATTACAGCAATTATTTTCTTGATATTCTGGAACGATTTTTTACCTGGATAAAGGAACAGGAAGCTGAAAATAAAATGTTGCTGGAGCTGATATTTTCAATTTACAGTGCCATTGAAAGATTAAAAGTTGTAGTGGAAAAGATTACAACAGAAGAAGGGAGAGAAATTAATCAGACGGTGTATTTCAGTTTGTTTAACCAGTATTTGGGGCAGGTTTCTGTAGCTTTTGAAGGCGAACCTTTGAGTGGGACCCAGGTGATGGGAATTTTGGAAACCCGTTGTCTAGATTTTGAAAATCTGGTTATTCTGGGGTTGAACGAAAATAAATGGCCGCGAACGTTTACTTCACCCTCGTTTATTCCGCATAATATTCGTAAAGGTTTTGGTTTGCCCGGAATTGATGAACAGGACGCTATGTATTCCTATTATTTTTATCGCCTGGTGCAACGCGCAAAAAATGTTACTGCTACCTATAGTGTGGTAAAGGAGGGGATTAATACGGGGGAATTAAGTCGTTATGGTTTTCAATTGCTGTATGATTCAAATCAAAAACCGGATCTGGTAAATCTGGACTTTTCGTTTGCCAATGATCCGGTGCCTGAAATTCAGGTGAAAAGCTCTCAACAAAAAGTGGATGATTTTTTATCCCGGGTTACAAAAGAACATCCGCTTTCGCCAAGCGCTGTGAATATATATTTTATGTGCAGGCTACGGTTCTATTTTCGGTATTTTATGCAACTGCCTGAACCCGATGAGGTAAAAGATGAAATTGACAGTCCTGTTTTTGGAAATATTTTTCATGAAACAATTGAGTCTCTTTATAAACCGTTTATCGGTAAGGTAATTAATAAAGCAGATCTGGAAAGGATTCAGAAAGACAGAATCCTGATAGAAAATGAAATCAGAAAAGCTATTTCCAAACATTACTTTAAAGAGAAAGATACAGTAAGAAAGCAGGTAAAACTGGAAGGAAAGACATTATTAATTTTTGAAAATACAAAAATCTTCCTAAAGCAATTGTTGAAAATTGATGGTGAATTAGCTCCGTTTACACTGGAGTCGTTGGAAGCATCATATAAAACCGAACTACCGATTGTTTTGAATGGCCAATCCAAAGAGATTTTGATTGGTGGCAAAATTGACCGCGTGGATCGCGTAAATAGAAAATTACGTATCCTGGATTATAAAACCGGAAATGTGGACTCTTTGTCTTTTAAGAATCTTGATGAATTGTTTGAACAGGATTTAAAAAAACACAAAAAAGAGATTTTGCAAGCCTTGATTTATACTTACGTATTGAGTAAAAATAAAACAGAAGAGAAAGAGTTTCAGCCTGTGATATACAGTTTGCGCAAATTTTTTGACGAAAACTACTCGCCTGAAATCAGCTGGGGGAAACAAGACTTTTTGTTTCAGGAAATGGAGATGGAATTTGTAGAATTGTTAAAAGCGCTTGTTCAGGAAATTCTTTCTCCGGATAATGTTTTTACCCAAACGCCGCACGTTGAAAAATGTCAATTCTGTCCTTACAACAAAATTTGTCAACGGTATTAATACATTAGGTTTTTAGAGAGATATGCTGTATGGTTTGTCTTCTCTGTTTTACGCTTCGCCGAGGTATTTTTTGTACAAATCGGGCCGGAGTTTTTTAGTTCGCTCAATAGCTTGTTCATGTTTCCAGTCGTCCACCAGTTTGTCGTTTCCAGTGAGTAAAATATCAGGAACTTTCATGCCCTTGTATTCCGCCGGACGTGTGTAGATTGGCGGACTTAACAGATTATCCTGAAATGAATCGGTTAAAGCAGAGGTTTCATCGGAAAGAACTCCGGGAATTAAACGTACAACGCTATCGGTGATAATTGCTGCAGCCAGTTCTCCTCCGGTTAGTACATAGTCGCCAACCGAAATTTCTTTTGTTATATAATAGTCGCGGATACGCTGATCTATGCCCTTATAATGACCGCAGAGAATAATAATGTTTTCCGCTAACGAAAGCGTATTGGCTTCTTTTTGATTAAAAAGGTCTCCGTCGGGGGTTGTGAAAATAATTTCGTCGTATTTTCTTTCTGCTTTTAATGTTTCAATTGCTTTTTCAATGGGTTGAATTGCCATAACCATTCCTGCACCTTTGCTAAAGGAATAATCGTCAACTCTACGATGTTTGTCCTCAGAAAAATCCCGCAAGTTATGAACATGTATTTCTGCAAGGCCTTTTTCTTTGGCTCTTTTTATCATGGAATGGTTAAACGGACTCTCCAGTATTTCGGGCAGAACCGTGATGATATCTATTCTCATTTAAACCGATTTTTCGGCAAAGGTAACTATTAAATACAATTCATTTTGGGTTTTGTTACGTATTTAGGAAATTACATAATATGAATTTTTGTCACTTACTTGCATTGTGTCTGTGACATAATGGCTTGAATGAATGAGTTTTTTAATAAAAATAGGCTAGTTTTTTAAATTGGAACATGAATTGATTTATGGAGAGCAGAGTTTAAAATTGAAACGATTAACTAAAAATAAAAAAGGAGAAAAAGTCATGAATTTAGTAAGATTTCAAAACCCGCATTATGTTGCAAACAAAAGTTTAGTTGATGAACTGTTTAGCAATTTTTTGAGAAATGATTATCACGAAAACTATTTGGAAAATTGTGGCAATCAGCCGGCAACCAATGTTTTCGAAACTGAGAAAGATTTTCGGATTGAGCTTTTGCTTCCCGGTTTTCCAAAGGAAGACGTTCAAATGAATGTTCACAAAAATGTGCTGACTATAAAAGTGAACAAAGAAGAAAATAAAGAAGGCGAAAACAAAACTGATGAATTCAAATATGCACATCGTGAATTTGGAGCTTTCAATTTTGAAAAAAGCTTTAAGGTTCCCAATTCAGTAGAAATTGAAAAAATAGGAGCAAAGTTTGAAAATGGGGTATTACACGTTGTTCTACCCAAAAAAGAAGAAGCGCTTGAAAAAGACCCGGTAGAAATTAAGATTGCATAAAATACAGACAGAGAAAACTAGTGAGAAGCCCGTTGAAATTTTTCCGCGGGCTTTTATTTTGAAGTGACACTTTGTAATGCTGTGTCTTTATAAATGTGAAGTATTATTCTGGTTCCCAGCCATAATCAATATATTTCCAATCAAAGTTGTTTTTAGTCAGTTGAACCAGAACGAAACCTTCCTCCATATTAAATCGTTTCCCATTCCATACCGAGCCGGAAACCGCTCCACCTGTTATATAATGGATTCCGTCGTAATAAATGTCTTCAAGGAAATGAGTATGCCCCTGCAATATCAGCTTAACATTATATCCGTGAAAAATTTCTCGTATTTCGTTTGCATTATTCACGATCGATTTGTTTGCAAAAGGCTCGGTTGGTCCGAGCGCTATCTGAGCCTCAACGCTTAAAAGTGGAATATGAATACTCACCACAACCGGAGATTTTTTGCCAATTTTCCTTAGTTCATTTTTTAGCCATTGTTTCTGCTCCTGATCAACATATCCGAAATATTGATGATTTTCCGATATTCCAACTCCGTCAAGAATAATAAAATACCAGCCTTTATGTTCAAACGAATAGTATCTTTTATTGAGCCTGTTTTCGTACATGCTTTTTCCATATTCAGGATGGTTTTCGGATGATTTATTTTCATTATAAATTCCCCAGATATCATGATTCCCAATAGTGGTGTAAACGGGCATTTTTAGTTTTGTAATCATAGAGGAGAACAAATTATACAGACTATCGCTTCGCTCCCGGTTTTGGGCTAACGCATCCATAATATTGTCTCCTCCGGTAATTACAAAATCAGGGTTTAATTGGTTTACATTATCTATAACTTTTTGAAATGCCACAGCGGCATTTTTTTCTGGCTGCAGGTGGATGTCGGTCATAAAAACAAACGAAAAGGAATTCTTATTGTCTGTTTCTTCTGACGGAAACGGTCTTGAGCAAGCCGTTATCAGAATAACAATGTTTATGAAAAGGAATGAAAACCGAAGTAGTCTCATCTTCTTGAAGGGATTTTAAGCGAATCAACGATTTTACCTTCGGTATCTGCAATTTCGATATTTAATGTTGCATTTTTTGTGTACGCTTTAACAATGGTTGTATTTGAATTTACAATAATTGGAAAATTCTGCCCGTCACCGGCATCTTTATGTACATGGCGGTGGAGGTGTCCGCAGAGCATTATATCAACACCTGCCTGTTCAAGAAGCGGAATAAATTTGTTTTTTACTTCCATTTCTCCGTGCCATCCTCCAAATGGTGGAATATGTGCAATAACTACTCTGTAAGAGGCATTCAGAAATCGTTCGTCTTTTAATGCGTTTTTCAGCCATTCTGCCTGTTTGTCCCTGTAATTGTCAAACGATACAATTCCGCTGTATTCAATATCGGAATCGGGTTTGTCTTCACCGCAATCGAGGACAATAAAACAAACGAGCCCTTGTTTGAATATATAATACAATTGGTTTGTTGGAGTTGGAAAATAACGAGGAAAGGTGGTGGCAAAGTTTCCTCTTGTTTCATGGTTTCCGCGAGCATAATACATGGGGGTTTCACTTGCAAAGAGCTCAACCGATTTGTCAAGAAAGTCCCCAAAAAGTTGTTCTTCTGAACGGATGTCATTGGTCATATCCCCGTTGAAAAATACAAGATCTGTCTTGTTCCAGTCGGTTCCTTTTAGCAGGTTTTCCATCAGGTCGTTTCTTCCGTGAATATCATTTAGCACCAGAAATGAAATATCCTTTTTTCCCGGATTACTGGTCGTAAACTTTAGCGGTTCCTGTTTGTAGACTTTGCTTGCAACTACCTCGCCGTATAAAACTTTTGTTCCGATGTGACTGATTACATCCTGAGAATAAATACGATACCTGTAGGTTGTATTCGGCTGCAAGTTTTTTATGGTTACCATGTGCACCGAATCCACTACTTTAAATCCATAAGACTCTGCGTAATACTTTGCGCGCTCAGTAAGATAGAAGTGTGAATTGTCATCAGGTGCGAGTTCTACCCATGAAACAGCTTTACGGTTGGTTGTCCAGACAATTGTTACTTCATCTTCTGTTAATCCCTGCAAATAAGGGCCATGCGTGATTTTAAAAGGAACTTCCTGCCCGAACACATTCAGGCAGCCAATTGTAATGAGGAGTGCCAGTAAAAAAAACTTATTTTTCATAATAAAAAGTTTAATTCGGATGAAGCCACCTCATAGAGGTGGCTTTTATTTTGTTTAATATCCAGGATTCTGGATCAGTAATTCATTTTTATTTAGCTCATCCCGCAGAATCGGCAGGAAGTACGCTTTATCATCCCAGGCATACGATTCATATAATTCGTGAGTGATTGTCGGAATCGTCGCTGTTGTTTTATCGTCATTTAATTTGTAAACAATATTTGCGGCAAGGGCGCCTGTATAAGCCTGTGGCCCAATTACCCAACGCCGAACATCGTAAAACCGCTGATCTTCAAATGCAAATTCAATTCTTCTTTCATTCCTGTAACGCTGACGAAGTGCATCACCCGACTCCGTTAAGCCGGGTAATCCGGCTCTTTTCCGAACTATGTTAATGTATGTACGTGCTTCCCCATCTTCGCCAAGTTCAATACATGCTTCTGCATAATTAAGTAATATTTCCGCATATCTGAGAAATCGCCAGGTCATTGATTGTCGTACGTACTGGGCATCATTATTCGGATCTAAATATTTTCGGCAATAATAACCTGTGTATGAGCCATTCCAGTCTTCATAAGGACTTTTGCGTGTGTCAACCCCGTATACCTCGGTAATTTGGTTGCTCCCTGCGTCCCATACTTGCCACACACCTGTTTGTACTTTGTTTTCCGGTTCAACACCGGCTACGTCATCGGGTCTTTGTCTCCATTTTGCGCCGTTAAACAGAATAGTTGCGTAAAAACGCGGTTCCCGGTTTTTATAGGGGGCTTTCGCTTGTTCGGGATTGTTCCAGTCGAATTTTGTGCCGTCTGCCATTTCAAAATCATCAACCAGATTTCCGATTGGTGCATTGGTCCCCCATCCGTGGTAGCCGTTAGGACTGGTATATAACCCAAATCGTTGTCCCATGTTTGTTGTGAAATACTTTACAAAGATATCTTCTTCTGTCTCTCGTGAAACAAATATGTTGGCAATGTTATCTGCAACTGAGTCACCCGGAGCAGGTTCTGCTTTATACAGGGAATATAGTTGCAAATCAATTACTGCTTTTGCAGCGTCTTTTGCTTTTTTCCAACGATCAGACTGGTTGCCGGAAGTATATCCGATCAACTCAGGATTTGAATATCCCGAGAATTCATATGTGTTATGCAAATTGCTTGCTGCATAAAGGAGAACTCTTGATTTTAGCGCAAGCGCGGCTCCTTTTGTTGCTCTGCCGTTATTATCTCCGGTATTTATTTCCGGTAATAAACCTGCCGCTTTATCACATTCTTCAACTATAAAGTCGATACATTCCTCATAGGTATTTCGCGGAACAGAGAACTCATCCTCCAGCGAATATACATTGCTGATGATTGGAACTCCACCATAATCGCTAACTAAAAACTGGTAAAGCATTGCTCTGAGAAAATGTACTTCACCTATCATTCTCTCTTTTATCGTTTTTCCGTCAACAACTGTATTGGAGAATGGTACACTTTCTATATTTTCAAAAAATATGTTACAATATCTGATGGATTTGTAAAGATCGCTCCATGAACGATACCTGTTGATTCCCCAACCCGGTATATTGTCGGTAGTAATATTTGACCGGTTAAAATTTCTTGAGTTGCTGTTCCCGCGGTAGTGCCCTTCATCAACTAAATTAGCCTTCATTCTCCCGTCGGTTAAAGGCTCATCAAGTCTGAAATAAATCTGATTAATAAATGTCTCTACCAGTGCAGGATCGTTCCATACTGCCAGTTCCGAAAATTCTGTTGATGGTTCTGTATCCAGAAAGTCGTTGTTGCAGGAACCAGCAAAAATAACGAACAGTATTAGTAGTATATAATATGATATCTTTTTCATTTTTCCTGTTTGTTAGAAAGTTAAAGTAATTCCTAAATTGTACACCTTGTTTAAAGGATATGCAGTTGCAGAAGTTGACTCAGGATCGAAATCTTTGATTTTAGTAAAGGTTAGAAGATTTAACCCGGTAAAATAAAGTTTAGCTCCTTTTAGTGATACTTTGTTACAAATACTTGAAGGCACATTGTATCCGAACTCTAGATTTTTTAGCCTTAGATAGTCGGAATCCTGTAACCAGTATGTGTTTTGGTAGTTACGCCAGTATTCGGAATACCGGTTCCATATTCTTGGTTTTGTTGCATTTGGATTATCTTCGGTCCAACGTCCTTCAACGTCTCTGACCAGAAAATTTCCAACTTCTCCTTGCATTTGATAGTAGTCGTTACGAACGGCTCCTGTTGCCCATTGGAAGAAAATCGATGTATAGAAGTTTTTGTAACTAAGGTCAATATTAAATCCCCCGGTATGGGTGGGCAGGTCTGTTTTTTCAACCCGAATCCTGTCTAGCCCGTCAATTGCTCCGTCTTTGTTAACGTCTTCAAAAATAATATCACCAGGTCTTGCTTCTGCCCAGTGTGGGTAGGCATCGACTGCAGCCTGATCTTTAAATATTCCAATCGCTTTGTAAAATAAATCGGCATTCATTGGCCTGCCAGTAGATTGCTGGTACTCCGGAATCCCGGGAGTTTCATCCCAGAAAAGGATTTTGTTTTTGTTGTAGTTGAAGTTGGTGGCTACTTCAAAATAAAATTCTCCGATATGGTTGTGATAACTTACCTGGAATTCAAATCCCTGATTCGCTACTTTTCCGATATTTTCACGGGGCAAGGTTAACCCACTGGACGTTGGAACAGATGCATTCCTGTACCACAGAATGTTTGTACGCTTGTTGTAGAAGTAATCTGCAGAAAAGGAAATACTGTTATCCAGTAAACTTCCGTCAACCCCAATATTTGCTTGGTTTGCAACTTCCCATGTTACATTGGGATTGGGAATTCGAAGTTCACTCAAAATTTTGCTTTCCACATCATGATTGAATGTATAAATGTCAGCGGTTCCTGTTTCAAAACCATAGCTCGACAAAAATTGATAGGTATCGATTCGGTCGTTCCCGGTTTGGCCCCACGAACCTCTTACTTTAAAATAGTCCATTACCGGTTTTATTCCGCTCCAGAAATTTTCTTCTGACATTCTCCAACCTAAGGAAACACCAGGGAAGAACCCAAATCTTTTATCGGCGGGGAAAATAAACGAGCCATCGTATCTCCATACAAATTCGAATAGGTATTTGCTTTCAAAATCATAATTCAGACGACCAAAATAATTAAGCCTAGCTTCTGATGATGATTCTCCGCTGTTGGTTTTTTCTGCGTCTCCGCCAGCAAATAATTCATCGATGGCTGTTGAAACGAAATATTTACGAAAAGCAGAAAACTCCATTGATTCACCGGTTATTTTTTCAGTTCCGAATAATACTTTCAGATTGTGTTTATCCGCTATTTTTGTTTCGTAATTTAACAGGGCGTTTAAAGTCACTCTTTTGGCGTCTTCCATTTCCTGTTCCAACTCCGGATTCGTAAAGCCTTTCTGACCCTCAACAAGAACCGGTTCTCCGTTTTCATCGTACGAAACACCGTCCCACGAATACAGGTACCAGGGTTTTTCCCATCGTTTGTCGTTATCTACCTGCCAGTCGAGTGAAGCGTTTCCTGAAATAGAAAGTCCTTTTACCCATGGGATCGTAATATCCAGTTTGGCTTTTGTTTCCAGGTTGGTTGTTTTGTTCCTGTCATAACCAGTTTGGCTGGTGGTGATTACAACAGGATTATTGCCATATTCAATGTCGGGACCGTTTTTGCCGTTGGGCCAGTAAGCGTGCATATTGGGTTTTCCGCGTCTTAACATGGTAAAAATATCGCTGGCAGATCGTGTCGGATAATCTCTTTTTTGTTCCCGGCCTGCAACATCAACACCATACCTTACATTTTCGGATAACTGACCATCAAGATTGATTCGAAAGTTAGATTGTTTGTAATTGGTGGCACTGTTCTTATAAATTCCATCCTGAAATATTGTACCTGCAGAAATAAAATAAGTAAGTTTTTCCTGCCCTCCGCTTATTGAAACATTGGCCGAGCGTTGTGATGCTGCCTTTTGAAACGTTTCTTCATACCAATCCGTATTCGGATATTTCCAAGGGTCGGTTCCTTCGCGATAGTTTTGGATTTCTTCAGTGGAATATTTCGGTTCCTGTCCTGCATAAACACTAATCTCATTTAACATTTCAAGATAGGTTGCCGCATCAATAGATTCAGGAATTACTGTTGGCATGCTCCACCCCTCGTTATAGGTGACATCCACTTTGGGTGCCCCTTTTTGTCCTCGTTTGGTAGTAATGAGTATAACACCATTTGCTGCTCTCGCTCCGTAAATGGCAGCCGAAGCATCTTTCAAAACGGTAACACTTTCAATATCGGATGAACTTAATCTTTCCATTCCCCTGTTGGCTATTCCATCAACAACAACAAGTGGGGAATTATCGCCTAAGGTATTTGCTCCCCTAATTCGAATTGTGGCTCCATCGCTTCCCGGTTCGCCTGAGCGGGTAACCGCAACTACTCCAGGCAACCGGCCTGTAATAGAATTGGTAAAATTGATGGAAGGAGCGGCCATAAGTTTTTCCCCTTTCACATCGCTAACAGAGCCGGTTACCGTTGTTACTTTTTGCGTTCCGTATCCAATGGCTACAACTTCATCGAGCCCGATACTTTCTTCTTCCATAACAATTGTAAATGTCGTTTTGCCTTCCAATGGTACTTCTTGTGTTCGCATCCCAACAAATGATAATTGCAAAGATTCAGCGTTAACCGGGACAGAGAGTGTGAATTCGCCATCAGTATTTGTAACTACACCTGTTGTGGTGCCTTTAACAATTACTGAAACTCCCGGCAATGGAAGGCCCCGGTTATCGGTGACAATACCCGTTATTGTTTTTTGTTGCTGAGTTTGCAGATTTGTATGTATATTCTCCGCTTTACGAATAATAATTTGCCTGTCGTATATGTCGTAAACAACACCTTCCCCTTTAAGAACGTTATCCAGAATTTGATTTATAGTAGCATCTTTCAGTGTTACATTGACCTGTTTTTCTATATTAAAATCGTTGTTTTTATATAAGAACACAAATTCGCTATTGTCCTCTATATAAGCAATTACATCCCGAATAGTTCCATTAGTTAATTGGATATTTAATTTTGTTACCTGCGAATAGCTGCTGGCATTTGCAGTTAGTATTAGTCCTAAGATTAGTACTACAGTGATACGCATAATACGCCCCCATTTTTTTATGATCCCCGGGTCGTGGGAATCTATTAACCACTTTTTTTTCATAAATTTGAATCGTTTTTACGTTTAAACTACTTTTAATTGGTATTTGAACGAACCGGGAAATGTGCCACCATTTTCCGGTTTTTTTGTTCGTGAAAAAGTTTTCTTTTATTTCACCATTTTCAATATATTGTTAATAATCGATTAATAATTCGGTCATTTAAGCGCATATTTATACTTTCTGAAAAATCATCATCTTCAAGTCTATTTTATTACATAATGATTTTCGTCCAGTTTTTTAAAATTTAGCCCTGTTAGGTTTGATAAATATTCAAATACTTCATCTTTGTCTTTTGTAACATCAAGTTTCCCGGTAATTTGTATTGTTCCTTTTAATGGGTCATCAAATTGAAACCGTATATTATAATAGCGCTCAAGTTTGCGTATAATCCTGCTCAAATCAGTATTCGAGAATCTGAATAAGCCTTCGGTCCAAAGAGTGTAATATTCAACATCTACATTGTATATTAATGTTTCTTTGCTTTTTTTATTGAAATAGGCCAACTCGCCGGGTGAAAGTTTTATTTTTTTCTCCAGCAACCCTGCATTAACACGGGTAAGTTCGACACTGCCTTCAGCCAAAGCTGTTTGTACAGAATAGTCTTCTGGGTAAGCTGAAACATTAAACCGGGTACCCAGTACTTTAATTTCAACATCGGCTGTTTTAACCAGAAATGGCTGATCTGCATTTTTAGCGACTTCAAAAAAAGCTTCGCCAACCAGGAATACTTCGCGTTTTTTATCTACAAATTCTGAAGGATAAATTAATCTGCTACCGGCATTAAGCCAAACTTTTGAACCGTCGGCCAGTGTTATTACAGAGCGACTCCCGTAAGGAATAATCAATGTGTTTATCTCAGGTAATTTACTGTCTTTATTTGTTTTTAATGTATTTCCCTGGTTGACAATAATTTCACCTTTTGTTGAATAATCCAGTTTTGACTCTCCTGTATTGAGTTGAATTTCTTGTTTGTCGTTAATTATTAAAACCGGATCCTGTGCATGGGCAGGCGGTACAGAATTCTCAACTATTATTTCCTGTTGCCTGCTGTCCATGTACAGGTAAACTAAACTACTTCCAATCGTAAAAAATAATATTGCTACCGCTGCGTATTTCATTGCGTTTCTGAAAAACAGGGTGCGTTCCTTTTTTTTGTCAACTAACTCAATTTGTTTAATGATTTTTTGAGCCAGTTTTTTCTTATTACTGTCATCAATTTCTTTGTTTTTAAATTTTAGATATTGCTCAAATTTTGATTTAATTTCTAAAATCAAATCAGTTTCTTCCGGATTTTGTTCAAGGTAAACCCTCCAGTAAGAATTTAACTCTTCCGTGGGGTGAAAAATCCATTTAAAAAAAAGAGGATTTTCTATTAATCGTTCATAAATATCCATGCGCTTAAGTCTGCTTATTGATAAGAGAAGGAAGACCCGAAAAGGGGACAAAAAAAAGATGAAATATTTTTCATGCTCTAAAACATAGCATAAAAAAGTTGAAAAAATTATTCTGAAAACGTTCTTTAAAATATTTTAAGATGCGATGGACCTGCTTCTTTACTGTATCTGGTTTCAGATCGAGAAGTAATCCGATCTCGGCATAAGTAAGCCCGCTGTTAAATTTCAGAAAGAGAAGTTCGCGTTTTTTGGAGTCGAGGTTGCTTATTTCTTCCCGAAGTGCCAAAATTTGTTTTTCAAGTTCTGGTTCATCAGAGAATGGTTCCTCTATTGGGAATTTTAACTCAAATGAAGTTTCGTCATTTTTTGAGTAGTCGAAACGTCGCTTTTCTTTTAACTTCCGGATAATATTGTTTTTTAACGTTTTAAAAAGGTAGTACTCCAGAAATTCCGGATGATTCAATTTTTTTCCATAGCTGTATATGTCTATAAATACCTCCTGGATTGCATCTTCAAGTAAACAAGTGTCGGAAGTAATTCTTGAACCATAGGCGAAAAGGGAGTCAATAAATTCGGTATAAATTGTATTGAAAGCTTCGCGATCTCCGCCGCGAAATTTCTCCCACACCAATTGCCAATATTCTCTTTCAGTACTTTTCACAGCCAGGTTCCCTTTGTTTAGTAAGTGAAAACAAATATATTAAAAGTGTGGTATCAAACAATGATGAATATTTTTCTAAAATGAATTTCATGATAGTATTGAGTGACTGAAATAGCTGGTTTATAGATCGTAATATTTTTTATTTCTTCAATTCATTTGTTTTTTTCTATAACGGGTGGGGGGGGGACATCCGAAAATTTAAATAAAAAAGTACACTATTTAATTACCGCTTTTACAACAACCGGCTGATGATCTGATGGATATTTTTGGTCATAGCTGTCGGTTAAAACGGCGTATTTTAAAACTTCAATATCATTGCTTCCAAAAATATAATCGATTCGTCTGTCGAGCGGTGCATTAAAATTAAACCCATTTGATGTGCCAAAGGGCCCGTATGGAGGCATTTTGCTCACTTTACGCGAATCTTGCAGAAGCGAACTTATATGTCTTATTTGTTCTGTATCGGGTGTTGAATTTAAATCGCCAACAAAAAATACGGTATTGTTTCCTGCAATTTGTTTGATTTTGTCAACCATTAAAATGCCTGATTGGCGACGGGCTTCCACTCCGCGGTGGTCGAAATGTGCACAGAAAACATAAAATGTTTTGCCTGTAAATTTATCTTTCATTTTTCCCCATGAGCATATTCTCCTGATTTTTGCATCCCATCCGTACGATGGTTTTTCCGGTGTGGTACTTAGCCAGAAGTCTCCGTTTTCAAGAAGCTCAAACCTGTCTTTTTTATAGAAAACAGCTGAATGTTCCCCGTCTTCTTTACCGTCGTCTCTGCCAACGCCAAAGTGTGAATATTCTCTCATTTCAGCCAAATCGTTAATCTGGTCTATCAGTCCCTCCTGTGTTCCCCAAATATCGAATTCGTGATATCTTATGAGCGCTTTTACGTGTTCCTTACGATTAGGCCATGCATTTTCGCCATCGCCCGGATTATTATACCGGAGGTTGTACGTGGCAATTATTAAGCTGTTATTCTCAATTTTCTGTGCATTAATAAGTGGAGATGTTCCGGTCATAACAAGCAATAATATGAAAAACTTGTTTAGTACTGTCATTTTTATTTTTTGTTTCATTTTGTTTGAATTGTATTTTACAAGAAATGGAGAACAAATAATTTTTAAATTACTTGTTCTCCTGGTTAATATGAAATATTTCAGGGAAAGAATTTTTTTACTCTTCCCAACCCTGATTTTGTCCAAGGTTTGGATTCATTAACACATCTTCTTCAGGAATAGGATAATAGTACCGTTTTGTGTCCCAAACCCGGGGAATATTATCGAGCCATGTTAGCTCTCCACTTGTGCCATTTGTAAGGCGTTGCGGGTTTGGCTCACCGTTTATTGTTGCACTAATCTGAACGAATTGATATGTTACATTTGGAAGCGGACTTGGTACTTCTTCAACAAAAATAACATCGTCTGTTCCGTCTTCATTTAAATCAATGGGAACGTTTAGCTCAGGTACGTAAAATCCTCTCCAGTTCATTTTCATTAATTCTCCCTTTTTCCACCGGCGAAGGTCATCAAAACGAAATCCTTCCATCACCAGCTCAATAGATCTTTCACGCCTGATTTCCAACAAAACAGGGTCTGTAATTTCCGGGAAATAGGTAGACTGAAGATATTGATCCACTTCTGCTGGTAATTGGGCCAGCCCTGCGGTAATTCCTGCTCTCGCACGCAAGCCACCAACTGTAGCTGCCCAGTCTGCGTCGTTGATAGTCCCCAATTCAGCTTTAGCTTCGGCATAATTAAGCAGTACTTCGGCATAGCGGAATATTGAAACAGAATTATCGTTATAATCTCTTAAATCGTAATACGTATCGTCTAAACACCATTTTATGGGTTGGTAGCCTGTAAGTACATACCCAAAATCTGGCGGTGCTGCGACAGCCTGTCCCCCGTGAATTCTCTTGTAACTGCCCAACCGAATGGTTTGTTTGAGTCTTAAATCACGGTTTTTTACCTCCTCCGGGAAAATCATGGTTTCATAACCATCTTCCGAAGTAAAAGGTGTTCCGTCGAGGTTGAGATAAGTATTTACAAAAGTACGGCTAAGGCTTGATTTTACACCGTAAGTAGGGCTTGTATATTTCCAGTTTGCAGCATGAAGAACGCCCAGTCCCTGGTTCATAACCA
The DNA here is from genome assembly GCA_963677235.2 of uncultured Draconibacterium sp. Taxonomy (GTDB): domain Bacteria; phylum Bacteroidota; class Bacteroidia; order Bacteroidales; family Prolixibacteraceae; genus Draconibacterium. The sequence continues at coordinate 224,666 of CAXXPP010000004.1, forward strand.
CAGCAAGCATTATTTCTGTGTTAACCGGTTCGTTACTAATAAATAAATTTCTGTAGGCCATATTTTCGCCACCTGACTGGTTTAGTGCATACCCGGAATTATCTATTACCATTTTTGCCGCTGATGCTGCTTCTTCCAGCCATGTACTGGCGGTTGATTCCAGCCCCAGTTCTGTATGGTATTTCCTGAATGTCCCTTCAAACAAACAAAGTCTCGATTTAAATGCATATGCTACCCATTTTGTAATGGTGCTGCTTGTTGCATCGCTTTCTTTTAAAATGTGGGTACATGCGTAGTCAATGTCGGCTAATATTGAATCCATTACCAAAGTGCGTGAATCTCTCCCTGCATAAAGCAATTCATTGTCGTCAACGGCAGGTACTTTGCTAATCCAAGGAACATCTCCAAATTGTTTTACTTTGTTGAAATAAAAGAATGCCCTGAAAAAGCGAGCGAGTCCAATATAATTTTCTCTTACATCTTGTGGAACATTTTCGTCGGTACAATTTTCGATAAAGAAATTGATGTTTCTTAAGTCGTCCCAATTCCATCCAGACGCCTGATTTGGGCCGTAGCTGTTGGTTAAGAATTGAGGTAAAGAATTTCGTGCAATATAGTCTGACATATCATCGCCAAGATAGATATTCTCTGCTGAAGGAAGAATATTGTAGAATGAGTTTGAATATAATTCAAGTCCTGCTTCTGTTCCAAACACCGGCTCTTTCGAAACTTCTGCCTGAGGAAGCTCCTGCATTTCGCATGATACTAAAATCAATACAAAAAGCGCTGATATTATACTTAAATATTTCATGGTATTTTTGCGTAATTTATTCATGATTAAAATGTTGCTGATATTCCGAATGATACTGTTTTCAGAATAGGATAGTTTAGTACATTGCCACTTCTGTAACCGTCTCCTGAAGTTAGTTCCTGATCTGAACCTCCAATGTTTTCTACATCAAAATCTTTTGTTTTTTTGTATAATGGCGACCATGACCAAAGATTTTCGCCGGAGAAGTAGATTTTTGCCTTCGACAGGAATGAAACTTTTTGCATTATCGACTGAGGGATGTTATATCCAATTTGTATATTTTTTAGCCTGATGTAAGCAACGTTTTGAATATAGCGTGACTGAACTGTAGATAATTCTCTTCCTGCTCCCTGGGCGATGTAGCCTCTGTATCTCGGGAAATAGGAGTCAGGATTATCTTCAGACCAAATGTTATCGAGTTGCCATTTAGGCATGTTGTTGTACGGACGGTTGTATTGCCCCCAGAAATGGCTTGCTTCCCTGTCGGGCCACCAGTCCTGTTTTCCTACGCCCTGAAAAAATGCGGAGAAAAATATATTGTTCCAGTCGGCGCCTGCATTTATCCCAAAAGTATAACGGGGGCTCGAATTCCCGATGACTTTTAAATCGCCCGGGTCACTAATCCTGTTTTGACCAATGTTTATCTTGCCGTCGTTGTTCAGATCCTGAAATTTAATATCGCCGGGTAACCAAACATTGTTAGACGAAACTTTTATATAAGATTGGTCTGCGTGTGACTGAACATCAGCTTCATCAACAAACAATCCTTCGGTAACAAATCCCCATATTTCGCCAAGTTCCTCTCCTTCATAATGATCCGAAAGTAATTTTTCGGGATTGTTAAATTTGGTGATAACCGATTTGTTGTCGGCCAAAATGAACCTGACATTGTAATGAAATGGTTTGTTGTCTAAATTAAATTGATCCTGCCAGCTCAAAGAAAGTTCCCATCCGTTTGTTTTCAAATCGGCGTAGTTTCCTTTGGGGACATCTGCACCAAATACTGCCGGAACGGGTAGCCCACTGGTGTACATATCGGTTGTTAAACGTTGGTAGATGTCGGCAGAGAGGTTTAACCGATGAGAAAGGAAGCCAATATCAATTCCAAGGTTTTTTGTTGTGGCAGTTTCCCATGTTAATCCTTCGGGAATTACGTTGGGTTGTGATGTTACCGCTGGCCGTGTACCGTTTAAAACCCGCCCCGACTGTGAAATGTTAAACAGTTCAATGTAAGAATACGGGTCAATATTACCGTTACCAAGTGACCCGTAAGATGCTCTTAATTTCAGGTTAGAGATTGCTTTTTCATCTACGTGCCAGAATGATTCATCCGAAATACGGTAGCCGACAGAAACAGAGGGGAAAAATGCAGTTTGCTGGTCGGATGGGAATTTTGATGAAGCATCAAGTCTGCCGTTGAATTCTATCAGGTATTTATTTTTAAAACTGTAATTCACACGGTAAAACTGACCTGCAACCCGCCATTTATGGTAATCGCCGTCGGTAGAAATATTTTCTCCAATGGTTAGAGAAATGTTTTTTGCATCTTCAAATAAAATTCCGTTGCGTTGTGCCTGAAATGATTCAAACGTATTTTCTTCGTAGTTAAAACCAGTCATTACTTTCAGGTAGTGGGCTTCGTTAAATGTATTTTCATATTCGCCGTAAATATTCGATGCCAGATATTTTACATCGGAACTAACTCTTTGGATATCATTGGTAGTTGTACCTACGTAGTTTACAACTCCTTCCTGTCGGCTATAAGGAATTTGTACCCTTCTTCTGAAACTGGATTCGTTTTTTGTTGAGAAAGTAAAATCCCCCCTGATCCTGAGTTTATTCTCAAAAAGGCTGGCTGCCAAACTTGTGGTATTTCTTGTATAGGTTTGTTTGGTATCCTGCCCGTTTTTGCCATACCAAAAGTCTCCAACGGTATAAGAGGCAGAGTGCGTCATTGTTCCATCGGGGTTCAGCATGGGTGATGTCGGATGCCCCTCGTCGGCAATATTTCTCCATACTCCGCCGCCTTCACCCACATTTAGTGGTTGGTGGTATTTTTGTTGAGAATATTCTGTATTGTTATCGAGTGAAAGCCAGTCGGTTATCTCTATTGTTCCTTTCGCCCTGAAATTATAGATAGAATAATCATCGGAGTTGTAGCGGAAAAGACCTTCCTGATCATTATATCTTCCGGATATGAAATAACTTACTTTGTCGTTGCTTCCTGATACTGAAATATTTTGATCTACAGATGTGAGATTATCTTTATATAGTAAGCCATACCAATCGGTGCTGCTGTAGTATACGTAGTTGCCATTGGCGTCAATTTCATAATCGGGTAAATCGGGGTTTTCGGAATGTCTTTTCAATTCTTCCAGATAAGCGAGTGAAAACGACTGTGTTTTGTTTATTGAAGATGGAATTCTGCTATAGTCATTCCAGGCATTGTAAGCTTCACTAAACCATTTCGCATAAGTATATCCATCAGTAACAAAATCAGGTACTGCAGTTGGCGACTTAATCCCAAAATTCATGGTGTAATTCACCTCAATTTTCCCTTTGTCAGGTTTTTTTGTAGTAATAAGAATAACTCCGAAAGTACCACGGGCACCGTAAATTGCGGCAGATGAGGCATCTTTTAAAACGGAAATACTTTCAATATCATTGGGATTCAGCAGGCTTGGGTCACCTTCTACACCGTCGATTAAAACTAACGCTGAGCCACCCTGCCCAACAGATGTTGTTCCGCGAACATTGTAGCTGGCCGAACGGATGGGTTTTCCATCAGCTATCGTAATGTTAAGGTTGGGAACCACACCTTGTAATGCTTGTGTAATATTGCTAACCGGTCTGCTTTCAAGAACGTCGGATGAAACCTGGTCTACGGCTCCGGTAAGGTTTACTTTCTTCTGTGTTCCATATCCAACAACAACTACTTCATCTACTCCAATTGCTTCTTCCTCCATCGTAATATTAAAAGTAGTTTTGTTGTCAACGGCAACTTCCAAGGTTTTCATCCCAACAAACGAAAACTGTAATGTTTCTGTATTTGACGGAATGTTGAATGAGAATCTTCCATCTACATCAGTAACCGTTCCTGTAGAAGTTCCCTTTACCATTATTGTTACTCCGGGAAGAGGCTGACCGTCGGGATCGTTTACCTGTCCGGTGATGTTTTTTTGCTGAGAGGTTGAGGTCATCGAGCTTTCAACCCCCGATGTTTCGGATGCAGCACCTTTGGTCGTATGATTACTCTCTGCAAAAGCAAAGAACATCATCATCACAAAAATGAGCGTAAGGTTGATTTTGATCGAAATTAATTTTTGTTTTTCCTTAAACCGGAAAAACACCATTTTACTTTTTTTCATAATTAATACATTGGTTAAATAATTTGAAACACTCCACTTTTGATAATCGAACCTATAGTTCATCCAGTGCAGGAAAGATTTGTTTATTGGCTTTAAAATTCACTAGCTTTCGCGATGCGAATATATTTCCTTTCATATTCCTGTCTGTTGCAATTCGATTAAAAAAGGAATAATTAGTGATGAATCGGATTTTATTTATTGAGGTGAGACTAAAGTGCTGATGAACTGTTTTTTTCTTTTTTTATCATTGGTTTTGATAAATGGTTAAGATTAAATTATTCAGCAAATTTCATCCGATGACGGTAGTTTTTGAGTTTTATTTTAAAATTTATTGTTTCGGGTTTGACACAACCTATGCAAAAATTTTTGTTAAATTAATGGTTTCCGTTTTTTATGATTTTCTTTTTTATTGAAGGGGCAAGATTTAATTTTTTGAAATAAAATGTGGTATTTTTCATTTTAAGTGTTATTTTCACATTTAAAAATATTTTATACCTAAAAACTAGTCAGTATGCCTAAAAAGCTAAATTTAACGCTGTCTTTTATTTGTCTTTTTTTATATGGATTTGCTGAAGATTTTCATGTGTCGTCACCAGATAAGAAAATATCAGTAGAAATATCTGTTGAAAATGAAGTTCGTTATTCCGTTTTTTTTGAAGGAAAACAAATTATAGAACACTCTTCAATCTCATTCGTGTTTAAACAAGCTCCCCCACTGGGGAAAGGAATGAATGTTCTTTCTTCCGGAAATTATTCTTCTGATAAAACCTGGCACCCGGTTTTAAAACGATTCGAAACTATTCAGGACAATCATAATGGTTTGATTCTGCATTTAGCGGAACAACGCTTTCCTGAACGGAAGATGGATCTCGAATTTAGGGTATTTAATGATGGACTTGCTTTTCGTTCTTCCTTTCCAAAACAATTTGGAGGGCGCGAATTTGTGATTACAGATGAACTAAGCCAGTTTAATTTTACGAATGATCATACTTGCTGGGCTGTAAATTATGGAAGTTATACAACGTCTCAGGAAGTGGAATTTTTTCAACGGAAGATTGCGGATATTTCTTCCGAAATGATTATTGGCCTGCCAATGACAGTTAAGGTTAACGATGATTGTTACGCCAGTGTTACAGAAGCGGCGTTGGTTGATTATGCCGGCATGTATTTAAAACGGGATTTAAAATCAGGGCAATTTGGACTGCGTTCTGCATTATCACCCCGAAAAGGACAACCGGAGCAGGGCGATAAAGTTTTTCTTAAAACTCCTGGCAAAACGCCATGGCGTGTAATAATGATTGGGCAAAATCCGGGAGATTTGGTAGAATCGGAGATTGTTCAGAATCTGAACGAACCATGTCAGATTGGAGACCCGTCGTGGATAAAACCCGGATTAAGCGCCTGGGATCACTGGTGGAGTGGCGAAGTAAAAATGGAGCAATCCGTAATTCTCGAATATATCGATTTGGCTTCCTCAATGGACTGGCCATATATGCTTATCGACTGGCAGTGGTACGGACCATACAATCAACCGGATGCCGATATAAAAACTCCCGCACCACAATTAAACATGCCAGAAATTTTAAATTATGCGAAAAGCAAAAATGTAAAATGCTGGCTTTGGATGTACAATACTGATGTTTTCCGGTTTGATTTTGAAGAAGCTTGTGCTTTGTTTGAAAAGTGGGGAATAGCCGGAATTAAAATTGATTTTATGGACAGCGACGACCAGGAAATGGTTAACTGGTATCATAAAGTAGTAAAGATCGCTGCAAAATATCATTTAATGGTGGATTTTCACGGGGCATACAAACCAACCGGCTGGCGCAGAACTTATCCGAATCTTGTGACAAGAGAAGGTGTTTTGGGGAATGAATATAATAAATGGTCGTTGAGGGTAACACCGGAACATATGTGTACTTTGCCATTTACACGAATGCTGGCAGGGCCTATGGATTTTACGCCGGGTGGGTTTTTAAACCGGAATCCCGATAAATTTTTAAATGGAACACCTGCTAATGTTCTGGGAACCCGCTCTAATACACTGGCTCAGTTTGTGGTTTACGACAGTCCGTTTATGGTTGCCTGCGATCATCCGGATAATTATTACGGACAAGTAGGTGAGGAGTTCCTAAAACAGGTCCGGTCGATGTGGGATGATACAAAAGTGCTAAATGGCAAAATTGGAGAATATATAACCATGGCTCGTAGAGATGGTAACCGTTGGTTTATTGGAGCGATGAATAACAGCGAACAAAGGGAATTGGAAGTTTCGCTGGATTTTCTTCCTTCAGGAGAATATAAAATAGTATCTTTCTCTGATTCGGAAGAAACCTTAAAAAATGCTGAAATTGCGATAAAAAAAGAAAGTAGTGTTAATGAAGATAAAACGATAAAAATAAAAATGGTTGCCGGTGGAGGTTATGCTGCCTGGCTGGAACCGTTAAAATAAGGATTTAAAAAATAAGTAATAATAATAAAGCAATATCATGCTGGAAAAATTAAAAGAGGAGGTATTTCAAGCCAATCTTGATTTGGTAAAACATGGTTTGGTGATTTTTACCTGGGGGAACGTAAGCGGGATCGATAGGGAGAGAGACTTGGTGGTTATTAAGCCTAGTGGTGTTTCCTATGAGGAAATGAAACCCAAAGACATGGTGGTGATGAACCTTTACGGGCAGGTTGTGGAAGGAAATTTGAAGCCCTCAAGCGACACGCCGACGCATTTGATTTTATATCGTCAGTTTCTAAATATTGGAGGTGTGGTTCACACACATTCCGAATGGGCTACATCGTGGGCACAGGCGGGAAAAGGAATTCCGGCAATTGGAACCACGCATGCCGACTATTTTTATGGTGAAATCCCGTGTACACGTAAAATGACCAGAGAAGAAATTGAAGGAGAATATGAGCTGGAAACAGGAAAGGTAATCATTGAAAGGTTTAAAGATATTAACCCCGATCAGGTGCCGGGAGTTTTGGTGAATAATCACGGGCCTTTTGCCTGGGGAACCAATGCCGATAATGCGGTTCATAATGCTGTGGTTATGGAGGAAGTGGCAAAAATGACTTTCCGTTCGTTTCAGCTAAATCCGGATACAACCATGGATCAGGTTTTACTGGACAAGCATTATTTACGTAAGCATGGTAAAAACGCATACTACGGACAATAAATAAATTAAAAATTAAAGTTCGAGAGGGAAGAGAAATAAATCAATAAATAATCAACTGGAAATATCTGAAAATAATAATATCCTGAGATGAAGCAGAGACTGGTGTTTTTAGATGTTCCAACAATAAAACTCAAATGGCAAAGTATACAATTGGATTGGATTATGGTTCGGATTCTGTCCGTTCGTTAATTGTAAATGTTGAAACTGGCGAGGAAGTAGCCAGCGTTGTTTTTAATTACCCAAGGTGGAAAAAGGAAATGTATTGCGACAGTTCCAGTAATCTGTTTCGCCAACATCCCAAAGATTATTTGGAAGGTTTGGAATATACTATTGTGGAAGCCTTAAAACAGGCTCCGGATGGCGTAGCCGAAAATGTGGTTGGAATTTCTGTCGATACAACAGGTTCAACGCCGGTAGCTGTTGACGAAAAAGGGACACCACTTTCATTGACACCTGGTTTTGAAGAGAACCCTAATGCAATGTTCGTTTTATGGAAGGACCACACTGCGGTAAAAGAAGCCGAAGAAATAAACCAATTGGCAAAAGAATGGGACATTGATTTTACCAAATTTGAAGGGGGAATTTATTCTTCGGAATGGTTTTGGGCTAAACTTCTTCATGTGATCAGGGAAGATGCCGGCGTATTTCGTGCGGCTTATTCGTGGGTGGAACATTGCGACTGGATACCGGCTGTTTTAACAGGAAATACAAACCCAAAAACGTTAAAAAGAAGCCGGTGTGCAGCAGGGCATAAAGCAATGTGGCACGAAGCTTTTGAAGGATTACCGTCAGAAGGATTTTTAACTGCTCTGGATCCGATGCTGGCCGGGTTGAGAGAGAGATTATTTAAAGAAACATACACTTGTGATATCTCTGCAGGAACACTTACAAAAGAGTGGGCTGAAAAACTCGGGCTTTCAACAGATGTTGTTGTGGGCGTTGGTGCTTTCGATGCGCATCTTGGCGCGGTGGGTGCCGAGATTGAACCTTATTATTTGTCAAAAGTGATGGGGACTTCTACCTGCGATATGTTAATTGCTCCAATGGAAGAAGTGGGAGATAAACTGGTGAGTGGAATTTGCGGTCAGGTAGATGGCTCAATTGTTCCCGGAATGCTTGGGTTGGAAGCCGGACAATCAGCTTTTGGTGATATTTACGCCTGGTTTAAACGTGTTTTGGAATGGCCGGTAAAGAATATTCTTGCAGAAACAAAATTGGTAGATGACAATACAAAACAAAAGTTGATTGATGAAACTTCGGATAAAATAATAGCCAAATTAAGTGAGGAAGCTGCAAAAATTCCGATAGATGAAAGTGGTATCGTTGCGCTTGACTGGATGAATGGCCGACGTACGCCGGATGCCAACCAGGCTCTGAAAGGTGCGATTGCCGGGCTAAACCTGGGCTCCGACGCACCACGTATTTTTCGCGCTTTGGTTGAAGCAACAGCTTTTGGTTCGCGTGCTATCAATGACCGGTTTATTTCAGAAGGTATTCGCATTGATGGCGTAATTGCTTTGGGCGGTGTGGCAAAAAAATCGCCGCTGGTAATGCAAATTGTTGCCGATGTGCTGGATATGCCTATTAAAGTAGCTCGCTCAGAACAGGCCTGTGCTCTTGGCTCTGCAATGGCTGCAGCTGTTGTTGCAGGAGTTTATTCAAATACTTCCGAAGCACAAAAAAATATGGGAGGAGGTATTGAAACCGAATACCATCCAATTCCTGAAAATGTAGAAAAGTACAAAGTGCTTTACGAGAAATATAAAAAATTCGGAAAGTTTATTGAATTTGAATACTAATCGATTTCCGATTTATAGAAGTTGATTTTAAAGGGATTCCGGTAAATTTTAAGATCGCAAAATAAAAATGGTCACTTGCAACTTCGCAGATGACCATTTTTATTTGAAGAAAAATAAATATTATTCTTCAAAACAATACAACGAATTAAATCCTTTCAATATAAGTTTATTTCCAACAATTACAGGCGATGCATGAAAGTTGTCGTCTAATTCATTTGATGACAGAATTTCAAAACTATCACCTGCTTTTACTACGATGCAAATATTTTCAGAGACAATATAAATTTTGTCGCCAATTCCCGAAGGAGAAGAATATAAATCTCTGATTCCTTCCACCCTTTCTTTGGAGTATTTTACTTCACCTGTTTTTGCATCAAGGCACGTTAATTCGCCATTGTTGGCCCGCAAAAAATACAACCGGCCATCCATAAGCAGGTCATCGGGCGTGTATGGAGTATCCTGGTTGTATGTCCACAAAATGGCATCGCTATTCGAGATATCTCCTTTGGCTTTTTCCAAATCAATTGCCATTAGCGCATTTCCACGATAACCACTTGTTACATATAAAATACCATCGACAACCTTTGGGTTGGGAATTACATTTCGCGTTAAACCACTACAACTCCATATAATTTCACCAGTATTAAAATCATAACTCCGAACCAGGTTGGTTGCTGCAGTGAGCACTTGTAGCTTGCCATTTACTTCAACAACGAGAGGGGTAGCCCACGATGAAGGCTCATCTCGTTTATCGCTCCAAACTTCTTCCCCTGTTTTTGTGTCGAGGGCATAAATGGCAGATTGACCTTCGTGATCCCACTGAATAAAAAGTCTGTTTTTGTGTAAATAGGGTGAAGAGCCTTCTCCAAAACTCATTACTTTTTCCATCTGTCCAAAATCTTTTTTCCAAAGAATATTTCCATCAAAATCGAGACAGAAAATACCGCGTGAACCAAAGTATGCATAAATTTTTTCTCCATCGGTACAGGGAGAATTGGAAGCCCAGCTTCCGAGTTTATGTGTTCTTTCTTTCGGTTTCTCGCTGGTAACTGTTGTTTCCCAAATAATTTTTCCATCGTTTAGATTTACCAGGATAACTTTATAATCCAATACCAATTCGGTAGACGTAGCATCCATCCAACTGCTTCCATCTTCCAAAATTTCGCTGTTGCTTTTGCCTTCAAATCCTTTCGGAACAGCGGTTTCTATAATAATTTTATCACCCCATACAATTGGTGTCGCATGTCCTTTTCCTGGAATTGGGGTTTTCCACTTTAAATTTTGGGTCTCGCTGAATTGTACCGGGGGATTTCCTTTTATAGCAGCTCCGGTAGCCAGTGGCCCTCTCCATTGTGGCCAGTAATTTTCTCCGGGAATATTTTGTCCTTTAAGATTGGCCGAAAGAAAAATTAAAGATATAAATGTAATAAGTACAGAAAGTTTGGTTTTCATAGTTGATAAGATTTTAAGTTACAGATTTTTGACCTTAATATATGATTTAGGTTTAAAGTTTTAAATCTAAATATTTAAAAACTAAGCTTTTTCTTTTGAAACGGGTTTTGCAATTCTCCTGATTTTAATATTGAAGTAAGCAAAGAGTATTGACATTAACGGACTAATAATATTAAAGAATGCGTAAGGAGCATAAGCCAGTGTGTCAACTCCAAGGACTCTTGACTGTGTTGCTCCGCATGTGTTCCATGGAATTAAAACAGAGGTCATCGTTCCACTGTCTTCCAATGTACGGCTTAACAGTTCCGGAGCCAACCCTTTTTCTTCGTAAGTTTTTCGGTACATTCTTCCCGGCACAACAATGGCCAGATATTGGTCAGAGGCAGTAGTATTGAAAAAAACACAGGTTCCTACCGTTGATGCAACCAAACTTCCGGGGCTTTGGGCATATTTTACGATTGGGCGGGTAATTCGTTTTAACAACCCCGCCGATTCCATTATTCCGCCAAATACCATGGCGGATAGAATCAGCCAAATGGTATCAAGCATTCCACGCATTCCTGAAGTACTTAATAAATCATTTACTTTCGGATCGCTGGTAGTGAGTGATACATCGCCAAACATCGATTGCATTACTGAAATGTAGCATGCTTTGCCATAGTTATTTGCAATACCGGCAACTTCTGAAATAATATGAGGTTGAAAAATTACCGCAAAAATGGCTCCCATAATTGTACCGGCAAATAATGCAGGCAGCGGAGGAACTTTTAAAATGATTATGGTAATTAATGCAACAGGAACCAGAAACAGAAGCGGACTGGTATTAAAGGTTCCTTCAATTGCTGTTTTAACATTTTCAACGTCAATTACAGCCCCGGAGAAATCGTATCTAAAGCCCCAAATTAAAAATATAATCAATGTAATTGTCATTGATGGAACAGTGGTATATGCCATGTATCGGATGTGAGTAAAAAGATCTGTTCCTGCCATAGCTGGTGCCAGGTTTGTAGTATCGCTTAAAGGAGACATTTTATCTCCAAAATAAGCCCCGCTGATAATTGCTCCGGCAACAACAGCCTCGCTCATTCCCAGTGCTTTACCAATTCCAAGCAGGGCAACACCTATGGTTGCAATGGTTGACCACGAACTTCCGGTTGCAACACTAACGATAGCACTTACGACTACTGCTGTAAACAGAAAAAGTTTTGGATTAATAATATCCAGTCCGTAATAAATCATAGCAGGAACAACACCACTTATCATCCAGGTACCGGCCAGGGAGCCAATAAGTAGTAAAATGAGAATGGAAGGCATTGCTGAGCCAATAGTTGAAACAACCTTTTCACGAACTTTTACCCATTTTAGCCCAAGTCGGTTAGCTATCAGGCCTGCAATTGCAGCCGCAATTATTAAGGCAACCTGGTTTGCCCCGGCTAATGTGTCATCAAATAGGATTACATTCAGGGTTAAAAGGAAAATTAATATCAAAATTGGAAAAAGAGCTTCGAAAAGGGATGCTTCGCGTTTCATTAAAATTATTTTGGATTTTTATTAAAAAGTAGCAAACTAACATTTTATATTTTAAATTGATACTTTAAAAGGAGGTTTTATATAAAAAAGATCAAAATTATTTTCAATTCGCTACTAATAATTTATTGTTTTTATCTTCGTTTGATTTTTAAATGAATGGAAGTTGCATGAAGAGATTATATCTTAAATCACTTATAATTTTAGTCTTAATTCTGGGAGAAGTTGGTTCCCTGACTGCTCAAAGAAGCAACGGCCTGGCTGTGGAAGGTAAAGTTACCGTTGAAGAGGGCAGTGTTGATGGAGCAATTATACAAATGTATGAAGATGGTCGGCAGCTCGACAATTATGGCATTGGATCTGATGGGAATTATAAAGTAGAGTTGAACTACGGGCATAAATTTGAGCTGATATTTTCACTGGCCAAAAATTTTTCTCAGAAGATAGTTGTAGATACTAACCTTCCCAAAGGAGTTGCCCAGACAAATCCTTCTTATCCGCCATTTCCGGTAAATATTAATTTATTCACCGAAATCGAAGGAATCGATAAATCTTTCTCTGAAAATACCGTTTTGAAGATTTATTACAGCGCGCAGGTTGGAAACTTTATTTCTGATTTGTATTACAATGATGCACAAATAAAAAAATTGATAGACCAGGCCATTCTTCAGTCGCAAATGATTGATAAGGAAGCGGATTATTTGTCCCGGTTAACCCGGGCCGAATTGGCGGAGCTAAGAAAGGAATACGATCAACTTTTAAAAGAAGCAGATGCAGAATACGGAAATGAAAAATTTTTGGATGCATTAGATGGTTATAAAGCAGCAAATCAGGTTTTCCCAAACGAGCAATATCCGAAAGACAGAATCGCGGAAATAAACGATCTGCTGGGAATGATGATGGTTGAGGAAGAGATGAATAAAGCACTCACCGACCGGTTTAATACTTTGATTGCAAATGCAGACCAGTTTTTTAACACACGAAAATATTTCGAATCCAGGAATTCATACAATCGTGCACTTTCAATTCGTCCCACTGATAGCCATGCCAATCAACGTGTAAAAGAGATAAATGATATCTTAAAAGGTCAGCAAACAGAACAGCAATATCAGGATTTAATTGTCAGGGGAAATAATGCTTTTAATGAAGTGTTGTATGATGAAGCTTTAAAAATTTTTACAGAAGCATCGGAACTTAAACCAAACGAGGCGTATCCCAAAACAAAAATCAAGGAAATTAATGAAAGGCAGGCTGAACTGGCAAAAAATACAGAGAACCAGAAGAATTACGACCAGGCAATTTTCCAGGCCGAATTGAATTATGAAAAACAGTTTTATGACAAATCACTGGCTTCATATGAAAATGCTTTAAAATATAAGCCTGGTGATGAAAAAGCTACGAACAGAATTCAGGAGATTAAAGATTTAATGAACAATCTGGCAAATCGTACTTTGTATGATAAGCTGATTACTTCAGCCGATAAATTCTATAAAAAAGAACAGTTGCAGGAAGCACTCGCCGATTATCAGAAAGCTCTTGAACTGTTTCCGAATGAAAAACACCCTTCAGAACGTGTTTCGTTAATTCAGCAAACAATAAATGCTGAGGCTGATTTTCTTGCTGCTGTAAAAAATGCCGACGATGCTTTTGATGCAAAACAGTACCAAAATTCAAAGAATCTGTATTCTCAGGCATTGGAGTTAAAATCCGGCGACAAACATTCTCAGGATAGAATGAATGAAATAGATGGAATATTGGCTTCAATGAAGGTGGATGATCAGTACAATGCAATTATTGCAGAGGCAGATCAATTATTTGCGGAGAAAAATCTGGAAGAAGCAAAAAATAAATATACGGAAGCATTAGCTATAAAATCAAAGGAACAATATCCGAGAGATAAAATTACAGAGATAGATAATTTGTTAAAGGATATTGCAGCAGTAGAACAGCAATATACACAAGCGGTTAAACGTGCTGACGATCTATTCGCAAAAGAGAATTACAAAGAAGCAAAGACTGCTTATGCAGAAGCGGGAACAATAAAACCAGCAGAGACTTATCCTCCGGAAATGATTGTGAAAATAGACGATATTCTGGCGGAACAGGCAAGGCTTCTGGCAGAAGAACAGGCGGCAGAGAAAGCCAGACAGGAAGCGTTGGCAAACGAAAAAGACCAGAAGTATCAGCAAATAATTGATGAAGCAGATAGCCTTGTAAAACAAAATGAACTGGTTGCGGCTGTGTCAAAATTCAGGGCTGCCCTTGATGTAAAACCGCAAGAACAATATCCAATTGTTCGAATTGAAGAAATACGGGGAATGATAAGTCGTCAACAGGAGACTCAAAAGTTGTATGACGATGCTATTGCGAAAGCGGATAAAGATTTTGATCGTGAGGCTTTTGACGATGCTAAAACTGCATACAACGATGCAAAATCTGCCAAGCCAGCAGAAACCTATCCAGACGAAATGCTTGCCAAAATTGATTCGATCGTTACAACCCGCGCCCGATTGGCAGCAGAAGCTGCCGCAGCAGAGCAGTCGCGACTAGCCGCTGCACAAGCTGAGAAAGACAGTTTATATAATGCAGCAATTGCAAACGCCGATAATTCTTTTAATAGTGAAGATTATGAAAATGCACGGACATCATATCGTTCAGCATTGGATATAAAACCGGAAGAAACGTACCCACAGCAAAAGATCGATGAAATTGGGACAATCCTGGCACGACTTTCAGAAGCACAAAAAGCATATGAAGATGCAGTGGCAAGGGGCGACCGGGATTTCCGCCGTGAAGCCTTTGATGAAGCAAAAACAGCTTTTAACGACGCAAAAACAGCCAAACCATCGGAAACTTATCCAGATGAAATGCTTGCCAAAATCGATTCGATAGTAACAACCCGTGCCCGATTGGCAGCAGAAGCTGCCGCAGCAGAGCAGTCGCGACTGGCCGCTGCACAAGCCGAAAAAGACAGTTTATATAATGCAGCGGTTGCAAGCGCCGACAATTCTTTTAATAGTGAAGATTACGAAAATGCACGGACATCATATCGTTCAGCATTGGATATAAAACCGGAAGAAACGTACCCACAGCAAAAGATCGATGAAATAGGGACAATCCTGGCGCGGCTTTCAGAAGCACAAAAAGCATATGAAGATGCAGTGGCAAGGGGCGACCGGGATTTCGGCCGTGAAGCCTTTGATGAAGCAAAAACAGCTTTTAACGATGCAAAAACAGCTAAGCCAGCAGAAGCCTATCCTGACGAAATGCTTGCCAAAATTGATTCGATAGTAACAACCCGTGCACGATTGACAGCAGAAGCTGAGGCTGCAGAACAGGCGCGACTGGCTGCTGCACAGGCCGAAAAAGACAGTTTGTATAACGCCGCAATTGCAAGCGCCGACAATTCTTTTAATAGTGAAGAATATGAAAATGCACGTACATCATATCGTTCAGCATTGGATATAAAACCGGAAGAAACGTACCCACAACAAAAGATCAATGAAATAGGGACAATCCTGGCGCAGCTTTCAGAAGCACAAAAAGCATATGAAGATGCAGTGGCAAGGGGCGACCGGGATTTCCGCCGTGAGGCTTTTGATGAAGCAAAAACAGCTTTTAACGACGCAAAAACAGCCAAACCATCGGAAACCTATCCAGACGAAATGCTTGCTAAAATTGATTCGATAGTAACAACCCGTGCACGATTGGCAGCAGAAGCTGAGGCTGCAGAACAGGCGCGACTGGCTGCTGCACAGGCCGAAAAAGACAGTTTGTATAACGCCGCAATTGCAAGTGCCGACAATTCTTTTAATAGTGAAGATTATGAAAATGCACGAACATCATATCGTTCAGCATTGGATATAAAACCGGAAGAAACTTATCCACAACAAAAGATCGATGAAATAGGGACAATCCTGGCGCGGCTTTCAGAAGCACAAAAAGCATATGAAGATGCAGTGGCAAGGGGCGACCGTGATTTAGGCCGTGAGGCTTTTGATGAAGCAAAAACAGCTTTTAACGAAGCAAAAACAGCCAAACCATCGGAAACCTATCCAGACGAAATGCTTGCTAAAATCGATTCGATAGTAACAATCCGTGCACGATTGGCAGCAGAAGCTGAGGCTGCAGAGCAGTCGCGACTAGCCGCTGCACAAGCCGAGAAAGACAGTTTATATAATGCAGCGGTTGCAAGCGCCGACAATTCTTTTAATAGTGAAGATTACGAAAATGCACGAACATCATATCGTTCAGCATTGGATATAAAACCGGAAGAAACGTACCCACAGCAAAAGATCGATAAAATAGGGACAATCCTGGCGCGGCTTTCAGAAGCACAAAAAGCATATGAAGATGCAGTGGCAAGAGGCGACCTGGATTTCCGCCGTGAGGTTTTTGATGAAGCAAAAACAGCTTTTAACGATGCAAAAACAGCCAAACCATCAGAAATTTATCCTGATGAAATGCTTGCCAAAATCGATTCGATAGTAACAACCCGTGCACGATTGGCAGCAGAAGCTGAGGCTGCAGAGCAGGCGCGACTGGCGGCCGCACAGGCCGAAAAAGACAGTTTGTATAACGCCGCAATTGCAAGCGCCGACAATTCTTTTAATAGTGAAGATTACGAAAATGCACGAACATCATATCGTTCAGCATTGGATATAAAACCGGAAGAAACGTACCCACAGCAAAAGATCGATGAAATAGGGACAATCCTGGCACGGCTTTCAGAAGCACAAAAAGCATATGAAGATGCAGTGGCAAGAGGCGACCGGGATTTCCGCCGTGAGGCTTTTGATGAAGCAAAAACAGCTTTTAACGACGCAAAAACAGCCAAACCATCGGAAACCTATCCAGACGAAATGCTTGCTAAAATCGATTCGATAGTAACAACCCGTGCACGATTGGCAGCAGAAGCTGAGGCTGCAGAGCAGGCGCGACTGGCCGCTGCACAAGCCGAGAAAGACAGTTTATATAATGCAGCGGTTGCACAAGCTGATGGCTTCTACAACAATGAGAATTATGCGAGTGCAAAAACGGGATATAATTCGGCACTGAGTATTAAACCCGGCGAAAGTTATCCTCAACAGCAGATTGATGTGATTAATAAACTTCTGGAGGAAAGAGCCACAGCGCAAAGGGAACAGGAAAAGTTAAACAGGGATTATGAGAATGCAATTCAATTGGCAGATAATTTCTTTAAAGCAAAAAGTTATATTGATGCGCAAACGAACTATTTGAAGGCATCAACTTTAAAACCAGAGGGAAAGTACCCCACGCAGAGAATTACCGAAATCGATGAAATTCTTCGTCAACAAAAAGCAGATGAAGATTATAGAAATATTATTGTTGCTGCTGATGGTTTTTTCAAAGCAGAATCATACAATGAAGCTAAAACAGAGTATGAAAAAGCACTAAATGTAAAACCAGATGAGCAATATCCCAGATCTCAAATCGGTAAGATAGACGATATTTTCAGGCAACAACAGGAACGTATTTTGGCAGAACAACAAGCTGCCGCTGATTTGGAGCGTCGCCGGAATGAAATTCAACAAAAGAATGAAGAAGCCCGTGATGAGGAAATTACAAGTCAGGCTGGCCTTGACGCGCTGTATAACGAATATATTCAAAATGCAGACCGATTTTTTGATAATAAGGACTACAATACATCACGCGGATGGTACTATAAAGCATGGGATGTTAAACCTGAAGAAACATATCCGCCGGAGCGAATTGCCGAAATTAACCGTCTGGTAGGAAACTTGCTGGCAACACAGCGAGACAGGGATTACCAGGGATTTATTGATTTGGCTGATTCAACATTCAGAAATAACCAATTAGCGGTTTCCAGAGGATGGTATAACAGAGCTCTTTCTGTAAAACCTAACGAAGAATATCCCCGGAGCCAGCTATCCGAAATTCAACGATTGGTGAATGAACGTTTAGCAAACCAGTCGGGTGAGTTATTTAACAGTCACATGCAAAAAGCATCCGAAGCATTTGAGGGGAAAAATTATAGTGTTGCCCGGTTTTGGTATAAAAAAGCATTGGAACTTCGGCCAGATGCTCAGGAGGTAAAAACAAAATTGAGTGAAATTGAAGAGGCGATCCGGTAAAACATTCTTTATTTCAATGTTCAAATTTCTAATACAGAGTTACAGATAACAGTAGCTCCCTGATATTCAAAAAGAGTCGTCCAAAACTGTTCCGAAATATTTATTTTTTCATCATTTTCGGGTGTTCTGTGTGGTATAATATAAATTGTAAATTCACTTACGTCGGGGAGGAGCGGGCCTTTTTGGGCCAGTTGTTCCAGTGTCTCCTCCGGATTTTCCATGAGCTTGTTCATCGAAGATTTCCAGTTGCTGCCGTAAAAACTGAATAAATCGCTGTTTTCAAGCATGTCGGAGAAAATAATGAGGTATTTTTTATCACCATTCAGATTTTTCATTTTTATAAGTTCGCGGGTTACTTTCTGGTAAATTTTTGATGAGTTTGTACCCCAGTCGGCATCTTTCAATAGTTGTGAAAAATTATTTTCCAATTGATCGCAAAATTTTGAAACTTCGTCTCTTCTGGTTAAAGGATTTTCGCCCATAATTCCAGTTTCTCCGGCAGTAATTTTTATAATTTTTGATTTTGAATCGGAAATTTCGTTTATAAGTGAAAGTTTTATGCTGCCTCCAGAATAACCGCCGCTTTCTTTATCGAGGTTCATTAGTTTTAAAAATTTGGGCGTATTTTCTGTTACAAAATTTTCATCCTTGAAATTTTCGTCAGTAACATCAATTAGTACGCAAATATTGCTGGTTTTTGCCACTTCCTTTTTGCAGGAAACTGACACCAACAAAATCAGTAAAAAAATATATCCCGCTTTAGTAATGCTCATAAATAACTTTTTAAGATTTGTCTAATTCACTAAATTCCGAGAAATAACCATTTAAATTGGTCACCGATTGTTCCCATGATTTTGGTTGTTTGTGGTTGTTTCGAAAAGTGAGATTGGTGTCGCGATAATTGAAAATTGTTTCTTTAAAATTGCTGTTGATTTTTCGCTCCATTCCCTGACAAAAAGCCAGTACTTTGTTGTAATTGCCTGCAATCTGAATTTTTTCTTTGTTCAAATCCTGAATTCGGTTTTTAAATAATTCAGTTTTTTGAGAATATTCATTTTGAATCTCTTTTCTTCGTGTATCATAATCCGCTTTTTCCTGAGCACGTTTATCATTTACTTCTTTTTCAACTTGTACAAATTCTTCTTCTTCTTTATGAAATTTTTGATACACTTCCGTAAATTCACTGCTGTCGTCGTGGGCAAAAAATGAAGCAATGGTACCCACCATAAAAAGGATCATTCCAATAGTGAAAAAGGTCCAGCGATCGAGAAAAAGTTGCCCTTCCGGAACGCCAAGTTCTTCCAGATAATTGGTTCGTAAAAGCGCCGTAAAATAACTAACCGATGCAACAGTTAAAACAAGCAGAATAAAGAGGAAGGGATAAATTTTATGTGATTTGGATTGTTTCAGGATCTTTCCCGCCGCATGGGCAAGGAACGGAAGGGTAATCACCAAAACACCAGCCATTATTAGTGTAAGAAGCGGAGTTTCACGAAAAGAAATAAATACCTGGTTGTTTAACGGAAACTCAGCAATACCAATTCCGAAAAGCAATAAAATATAAGCCCAGTAGGGTTTAAAATGAATATTCAGTTCCTGCCTGTCATGTTTTTTGGAAACTTCTTCCCAACGATTTCTAACTCTTTCATATCGTTTTTTTGAGGTTTGGTAATGAGGCGAATTTTCAATGTCTTTTACCGTATCCAAATGATTCCCGGTTAATTCATCCAGTTTTCTGGCCTTTTCTTTCTCAGCTTCGTTTAAAAGGAGTTCTATTCTCTCCGGGCTTAACTGTTCCAGTTCTTTAATTACCGGTTTGTAATTCCTGTCTTTTAAATCGTCAAGCACCTGGCGCCCGTTTTTATACAATTCTTCAATTTCAGCCTGGTAGTTGTTTCTTATTTCGTGTTCAAAAGGGGTAACAAAAGTGTCATCAACCGAAGGGAGGTTTCGTTTCCCGTCTTCTTCCCCTTTTTTGTTGCTGTTGGTTAGATTTAACCTGTGTTTGTCAATAAGTTTTAAATCCAGTTCTTTTTGGTAATCGTTCAGAAAAACATCTGTTTCCATGGTTTTTCACTTTTAGTTTTGATACTTAGTAAAACGTTAATCTTAAATGTAAAGTATTCAATTTTACGCATTAAGGGATGTTAATTCGTTCATTTGACCCTTACGCATGGTGAAAGGTTGCAGTAAATCGATGAAACTGATAAAAATATAAGAATCGTTTTTATCGGATAATTGGAAATATTTGTTTTGACTCATATTTACCCGTTAGTAAGCCAAAAACATTGGTATGGCTTAAGGGTTTGCTGAGCAATTATTTTATTTTGAATTAAGTCGTAATTGTAATTTCCAAATTTTTGCGGAAGGATAAAAGACTGGTTTTCATCTGTAAGATTTGCCAGCACCAGTATTTGCTGTTCTTCGTTTTTTGATGTGCGAACCAGGCTCAGCAATTGGTTTCCAAAATTCAAAATTTCCTGCCCGGCATTGGGGTGGAAAGCTTTTTGTTTTTTTCTGATAGAAATAAGGTATTGCAGCGATT
Organism: uncultured Draconibacterium sp.; assembly: GCA_963677235.2. Taxonomy (GTDB): domain Bacteria; phylum Bacteroidota; class Bacteroidia; order Bacteroidales; family Prolixibacteraceae; genus Draconibacterium. Next base: position 245,457 of record CAXXPP010000004.1, read on the forward strand.
CAAAAACCTGTTTTTGCGGGGTGTTATTATTTAAATTTTGCCTGAGTTCGTCAAGGTTCCACTTCCGCCGGTTAATGGTGCGGTTTTGTTTGGTTTGTTCCACACCTTCGAGGTAATTTGGTGTTGCGGTTAAACTGTGAATGTAAAATGCCGGTACACCCTTAAAGCTCATCATTACTATTTGAGAGGCTACAAAACGATCAACCTGAAGATTATCGGTTCCGTTTTTCGTTCCTTTTAAAGCATCAAAATAGGTAATGTTTAGTTCATACGGACTTTTTGTTCCATCGGGATTGGATTTATAATTTACAAACCCGCCAAATTTTTGCATGTTTTTAACCAGTTCTGCTTTTTCATTTTCAGGGAGAAGCCCTTCTAATGGGCGAACGCCAATTCCGTCGTGTGAAGCCGTAAAATTGAAAAATGTTGTTTCTTCTTTGAGCTTCGGTAAGCTTTCAGCCCATTCATTAAAATAAGTTGAGTTTCCGGTGTGCAGTGCATGTAGCAACAGCGGAGGGAGGCTAAACTGATATACCATATGCGCCTCGTCGTTATTTCCAAAATAACTCAGATTCTCCTTGTTTGGAACATTGGTTTCAGTAAGAATAATAACCGAAGGATTAATAAACTCAGAAACGTCACGCAAGAGCTTAACAATTTCATGTGTTTCAGGTAGGTGTAAGCAGGTCGTTCCCGGCTCCTTCCATAAAAATGCAATGGCATCAAGTCGGATAATTTGCGCTCCTTTTGAGATATATTCTAAAAGAATATCTACCATTTCTATTAACAAAGCCGGATTGGCAAAATTCAGGTCGATTTGGTCAGCGCTGAAGGTGGTCCACACATGTTTCGTTCCGTTTGCCGTTTCAAAAGCAGTTAAAAGGGGAGTGCTTCGCGGCCTTACTACCTGCGATAAATCTGTTCTTTTATTTTCGGTGATAAAAAAATCGGCACCTTTTCCTCTCTGGTTTAGAAAATTTTGGAACCATTCGCTTTTACTCGAAGTGTGGTTAATAACCAAATCGGTCATTAATCCAAAGTTTTCAGTAAGCGTTTTCACATCGTCCCAGGTTCCTAATGCCGGGTTTACTTTTCTGAAATCGATAACAGAAAAACCATCGTCGCTGCTAAATGGGAAAAAAGGTAAAATATGTATTACCGACAATTGTTCTTTTAATTTTTCATCCAGAAATTTCTTTAGTGTTAGCAGAGGGACTTCACCTTCTTTTTTTATACTGTCTCCGTAGGTTATTAATACAATTTCTTTTTCATCCCATTTTTCGTAATCATTCTGAATCTTTTGATACGAGGAAATAATCTGAGTTAATTTAGTTAGCAGCTTATCAGAATAATTCGATTTGTAAACAAACCGAAGTCGTTTTTCCAATTTGTTTTCCAATTTTTCCGGGATATTCATATTTGAATGTTTTAATTAGATACAATCGTTATCTTGTTCTACAATCTCATAAAATTCTTCAAATATTTCTGGGAATGCACTTTGTACTCTTTTCCAGCTGGGCATTAAAGGAACCATGTCGGGGTTGTTCAGAAAATTAATGCCCGACTGATAAACATTTTTTACAAAAAGGTCGATAACTTCTTCTTCCTTATGAAAATCGTATTGAAGACCGTTCATCGCAGCATCTGCTTTGTACAATTCAACAAAATCCAGCGCAATTCTCCAATAAGTAGCTTTTAGTGTTCTGAAAAATTCGGTGGAAAGGGTAATACCGTCTGAGGCTAGTTTAGCAAAGATTGCTCTTGAAATATCCCGGCTCATTTTTGAAAGCCCTTTATCGGCATCTTCTTCTGAAAGCGATTGATGTTTATGATCGTATCTGTCGGCAATCTCAACCTGGCAAATTCGGTTGAAGGAGTTGTTTCTTTCAACTTCTGACAAAATGCCAACTTCCAAACCCCAGTCGTAGGGAATACGAATGGTTTTTATAATATCGGCACGCATTGAAAATTCACCTGCCAACGGATAACGGAAACTGTCGAGATATTCCAGGTAATTATGGTGACCGAGTAATTTTTTTAGGGTTCGCAGTAATGGAGTTACGAGTAAACGCACTGCCCGACCATGCATTTTTTCGTCGTCGGTCCTGAAGTAATACCCTTTGCAATATTTATAATTGAATGTAGGGTCTGCCACCGGATAAATCAGACGGGCCAGCATCTCGCGACTGTAAGTGATAATGTCAGCATCATGTAATGCAATGGCTTCTGATTTACCTGAGGAAATCATATAGCCGAAACAAAACCATACATTTCTTCCTTTTCCGGCAACGGAGGTGTTGATTCTTTTTGATGCAAGCTTTTCTTTTAACTTTTGCATACGTGGGCCATCGTTCCATATTACACGGTGGTGTTGTGGCAATTCTGCAAAATATTCTAGCGCATTCCGGTACTGAAAATCATCTGCCTGATCCAATCCGATTACAATTTCAGAAACGTAAGGTATGTCTTTTAAAATTTGTACAATATCTTTTAATGCTTGTCTTGATAGTTCAGAATACAGAGACGGTATAATTAGCCCGATTGGCCGGTGTTTACTGAATTTAATAAGTTTTTGTTCCAGTTCTTCGTACGGACGGGAACGTAAATTGTGTAACGTGGCCACAAATCCATTTTGATAGAAGTCTCCCATAATTTTCCCTTTTTACTATAAATATTGTGGTAAGATTTGCGCTGCAAAACGGAGTTGCAACTCTTAAATATAGTCAAAGCAATTGACATTTTGCCTTTGTTTTTTTGGAGGGAGGGGAGTAGTTAACCCAAAAATAAGAATAAAGATTATATTCTTTTTTCTTATTAGGCGGATTACAGCGAACGCATAAACATACTTTTTATAATTGGCTTTAGTTTGCTGGCAATAATTTCATGATCAAAGTTTTCTTTCAATACCTTAAGGTTATGCAAAACTACATGATTTCTGTACTCTGTATCAGTTAATAAGCGATACGACTGTTCCACTAATTCTTCGGTAATTGTTGTATTATCGATAGCCGGGAGTATAAAACCAAATTTTTCAATTTCTTCCTTAAAGATTTCATATTTATTGATAACAGCAGGCAATCCCAACGAAATCATTTCAAGTAAGTTATTGCCAAAACCCTCTACGTCGCTGAAATAAGTTCCGATTCCACCATGTGCTGCTATAACAGAGGGTATTTCAGCAAATTTGTAAAATTTTTTGTCCACAATAATATCACGGTGCGAAAGAATATGATTTTCTCCAAAAATTAGTAAAACATTACTGTCCGGGTCGGCTTTGCATTTTTCTGTATAATGTACGTAGAGGTTGTTTAAATAGGCATTTTGCTCGTCACCAGAATGACCGCTAACCAATACTGCAATACATTTTGGATTTTCGTTCTTTTTGAACTTCTTTTCCAGTTCAAAGGCCAAATCGATGGCAAGCTCAATTTTTTTACGTGGGACAACTCTGGTATGCTGTAACAGGATTACGGTATCATCCAGCGAGAAGCCTTTACTCTCTGCCTCCTGCTCAAGCCCGATGTCTTTCAAAAATGAATTATTGTAATTGTCCTGTGGTGGTGCAACCGGAGTTTCACTTTGGGTAATTGAGTTTTCCCATTCCCACGGAATATCGGAGGTATTGGGAACTACTGTTGTTCGATTCTCAAAAAACCTTTCGATATTCAGGTTCTTATTGTACATGTGGAACACTTTTTTACCCAGTTCAACCTGTTTCTTATTGATGAACGCAATGGCATTAACATATGCTCCGGGCAAATATTTCAGATATTTCTGAATTACCGGATTTGGATTGGAAAAAATAGCGCGTTCAAAATAGGAGTCGTGCCACCAAACCATCTGTTTGGGCCATATGTATCCTTCGGCTGCCAATTCTTCAAAATAATACCCTAAACCAACTGCCGTTATAAAATTGTATGGATGCGAAGTATTATGCGCAATAATCAAGTCGATGTAATTGTCGTCGACCCATTTTTTGATTACATTTTTTGCATGGAGTGCATTTTCATGAATTAACTCATCTAACCCTTCTACATTTTGGTTATTGAAATTGGTGAGTATTTCTTTGTGAACATCACTTTTGTGCCAGAATATATCATCGGTTTGTGCATTAAACCGGGGCGATGAATGTGCCGCCAGGAAAAAGAAATTTCCGATATTGATTTTCATGTATTTTGACATCGCTTTCACGGTTTGGTCAATTACAATGGAAACACCGTCATTCTTCCCAATCAGGGAATGTATAATTCCTATTCGCAGTTCACTTAACTTCATGCAATAATTTCTAAAAGTTGTTTTAAATCAGTAATTATGAAATCGGGAAAGATTCCTTTCACACGTTCATCATCTTCGCGTAAACGTAACGATCGTTCATCGCCGGCAAACAGAACAGTTTTTAATCCGGCGTTGTGTGCCGTGTAAATATCTTTCAACATATCGTTACCAACAAATATTGTTTCCGACACATCTATGTTGTACTTGTTTTCCAGTACCGGAACCAATTTGTGAAACAAGGAAACATCTGGTTTTCCACGTAACTCTTTATATGAAAAAACTGAAAGTTCCGGGTCAAAAAAATTGATATCCTGCTCCTGGCTGAAATTACCTGATAAAAAATAATTCATCAGAACAGGCGTGTAAAACTGGGCATTTGAAACAATACCAAGCGGAATTTTTTTTCTGCTAAGCTCAGTTAGAACATCTTTCATTCCGGGCATGGGAAAAACTTTGTTGCTAAGAACTTCAAATACAAAAATGGTGTCGGTTACCGACTCGCTGCCATTTAATGAAAGAAGACCTGCCTGTTGAACATCCTGAAGCATTGCATCCCATACTTTAAAAATATCGATATCGGGGAAAGGGTGCCCTTTTTCTTTTATTTCTTGCTGATTTTCTTTTATTTTTTCGGGTAACAATCTCAAAATGAATGCAGCGATTTCAGTTGGATTTTTACCAATGTTGTAATTTCCTGCTTTCAGCGCTTTTTCCATATTCTCAACTTTCAGCGAAGCCTGGTCGATATCACCGGAAGAGGAAATCAACAGCGTTCCGTATATGTCGAAGATAACAGCTTTTATCTGTATTTTTTCTTTTGAATTTGGTCGCAGGTTGGGGCAAAAACCCGTTGTTTGTGGTTGAAGGGTTTCTAGATTATCCAACCAGCTTTTTATATCGGTTTTGAAGCTTAATTCCATATCCCTTTAAAGAATATTTTGTTTTGATTATTTTTTTATTCTTTTCAATTGTTGTATTGTCTACTTTTTCAAACAAAGATTTTAATCCCTTATTTTGTTCAAAGATTTTTTCTTTTTTCTTCTGATTGTTTTTTACATCGCTAATGATTTTCATTTGCTCCGCAGGTTTTAATTCTTTAAAATCATTCCCCGTTTCGGATATTTTCAGTTGTTGATAAAGTGCAGAAAAATGAAATCCATCATTGATAAAATCGCGCGAAATATAATCAATATTGCGCCCAACAACCGGAGTGTTAAGTAGCCAGGGTTCAAGATAAACCATGCCAAAACCTTCCTGGTAACTGGTTGTAATACAAAAATCACTTGCGATTATGAGTTTTTCAAAATCCACTTTATTACCGGCTTCAAAAATTACCCCTGTATTTTCGTTCCGGCAAAACTGTAACCATTCATTGTAAAAACTAATTTCCACCGGGTTTTTGGGCGGTTGTGTAACGACAAAATTTACCTCTTCCGAAAAAAGAACAGAAAGAAGAATCAGTTCACCAATGTTTTTTCTTCTGATAACCCTTACCGGATATGTTACCAGCAATTTACTTTCATCAAGTTTTAACAATTCGGAAATTTCTTTTTTAGCCTGTTGTTTGTTTAAAATATTTCCGGAAATATTGAATTCAACAGGATTGGGAAGCCACTCGATTCGCTCTTTGGAAATTCCGTATTTTAGCAGCCTTTCAAAATCAAATGAATTTAGTACGCCATACTGATAATTAGTGAGGTGCGGATACATCACTTCTCTGAGCGGTTCTTTCAAAATACCGGAAATAATTTCTTCAAGGAATTTATAATTAGAGGGGCGGTCTTCAGCAAAATCGTGAGCATGATTAAAAATTTTTACTCCTTCTTTTGCCAGTAAATAAACGGCATATGTTACAATTGGATTTTTACCAAGATTCAAATTGTGAAAATGCAAAATTGCGTCAGGATGTAACTGTGCTTTTATTTTATGGTATATTTTATGGAGTAGCATCGATGCTTCCCGCTCTGAATAATTCCGGTTTTCCAGGTAATTTAATTCTTCAATAATATGAAGTTCCGCCCCTTTTGAAGTGATTGATTCCGGTAAGGTACAATTCCCAACCAGAACTTTTATTGATTCATCTGGTAAGCTTTCAACCTGTGACTGGATAATTCGTGTTACCCCTCCCGGATTTAAATGACTATGTGCAATAACAATCTGCATGTAATTTCTTTACTGCTTAAAATTAGAAAATCGCTGTTAATTCCAGTTAACTCTTTGATTATTCGAACAAGCTTAACTTAATGCTAATCTGATTAAGAGTTTTAACAGGCAAAGTTTTTCGTTTTATTATCTAATAAAAGCTTAATTAATTCGGATAGTTGTTTCTCCGGAAATATATAATATTGTAACACTGTTTGTTTTTTTTGAAAATTATTGAATTTAAGAATGAAATGAATTTCAGAGATCTCGTTTTTTTATCAGTTGCTGAAAACCTTAGTTTTTCTGGTGCGGCCGAAGAACTGTTAATCAGTCAACCCGCCGTAACCAATCATATAAAAGAGTTGGAAAGTAAATACCAGCTGGCACTGTTCGATAGGAAAGGAAACCGGATTTACTTAACCAAAGCCGGAAAATTATTATATAATCATTTAAAAGTTATCAGGCAGCAATACCGCAATCTGGAAACAGAAATTGGCGAAATAAACAATTCGCAAAAAGGATCGCTTCGTATCGGTGCAAGTTCAACCATCTCTCAATATGTTATTCCCAAGGTGCTTGCGGCGTTTCATAAACGTTACCCAAAAATTGAATTGTATCTTTTTAACGGAAACTCGTTTGAAATGGAACAAAAACTTTTGTCCAATGAGGTTGATATTGCTTTAGTAGAAAACGATTCTTCGAAAGTAAATATTCGCTATCTTAATTTTTTAGATGATGAACTGGTGGCTGTAACCAGCAAAGAAAGTGTATATGCGAAGCAGAAATTGCTTTCATTGGCTGATATTCAGGAAATACCTCTTATTCTTCGGGAAAAGGGCTCGGGAACGTTGGAAGTCGTTCAGAAAGTTTTGAAACAACAACATATTATTTTAGATAAACTCAATATTGTTATTCATTTGGGAAGTACAGAGGCTATAAAAAACTTTTTAACCGATTTTGATGGAATCGCACTTGTTTCAGAAAAGGCAATTGAAAAAGAGATACATTTGAAAGAGCTTACAAAAATTAACCTGAAAGGGATACAGTTTAATCGTAAATTCAGAATTGCATTGTTACAGGGAAACGAATCTTCTTCCTCCAGATTATTTATTGATTTTTTGTTTAGATATAATTTTTAATTATTGGGAATAATAATTTTGTATTTGATTTAATTATGTTGTCCGTCTACTTTTGCTTTGAATAAAGTAAAATGGATTTATGACACTTCAACAAAATTATGTAGAAAAGATTTATGGCATTGCAATATTGAGTTGTTTTTTGCCTTTCATTTCTCCGGCACTGGCTTTACTCGTTGGCATAGCCTTTTCTCTGCTGAATATTAAAAGTAATCTGGGGCATAAATATACAGCTCTTGCTCTTCAGTTTTCCATTGTGTTAATGGGATTCGGAATGAATTTCATACAGGTAATACATGCTTCTAAATCAGGAGTGTTGGAAACAGCAATTTCTGTAACTTTTGTTATGGTTGCCGGGATACTTTTGGGGCGCTTGTTTAAAACTGATTCCAAAACAGCACTTTTAATTTCAGCCGGGACAGCCATCTGTGGCGGAAGTGCAATAGCGGCGGTTGCCCCGGTATTGAACGCAAAAAACCACCAGATTTCGTTTTCATTAGTTGTGATTTTTATGCTGAACGCGCTGGCATTGATTCTTTTTCCATTTATTGGTCACATGCTGGGATTAAGTGAGGAAACTTTTGGAAACTGGGCTGCAATTGCCATTCACGATACCAGCTCGGTTGTAGGAGCTGGTGCTACTTACGGCCCCAAAGCGCTTGAAGTTGCTACTACAATTAAACTTATCAGGGCATTATGGATTATTCCATTGTCAATTGTTATTGCATTTTTTAACCAAGAACGAAGCACCAATAAAATAAAGATTCCGTGGTTTATTTTTCTTTTTGCCGGCGCAATTTTATTTGCTCATTTTTTTCCGGGTTTGGAAGATACTTTTCAACATTTTAAATGGCTTGGGCGCCGTGGAATGGTGATTGCGCTTTTTTTGATAGGTTCAAATATTTCGGTGAAAGAGGCAAAACAGGCCGGAGCGAAAAGTTTTTTGTTAGGGGTTTTTCTATGGATAATAACTGCTTCAACATCTTTGTTTCTGCTAACACTAAAATAAACTTATATGGATTTGTTTTGGATAATATTGGTTGTACTGGCCGCCAGTTTGATTAAAGGAATTACCGGATTTGGCTTTGCATTAATTTCATTACCACTGCTTCTGAATTGGTATCCGGCTAAAGAACTGATACCTGTATTGCTGGCTTGTAATCTTCTTAGTTCTACTGTTATAGTTTTGCAGAAAAAGGAACAAAAACTGGTAAATCAGAAATTTCAGAGCCTGATTATTTATGGAGGACTCTTTTCATTATTGGGAGTTCTCATTCTCAAAAATATTTCTGAAAAATCGCTTATCCTGATTTTGAGTGTGTTTTTTATTATCCTGGCTTTGATATCCCTATTGAACTTTAAAAACAGAAAACCAATAAAATTGCATGACATTTATTACAAAATTGTTGGTGCAGTTCTTGGAGTGTTGACCGGCGCTGTTTCTGTAAACGGGCCGCCTTTAGCGTTGTTCCTTAATTATTCGAATGTTGATAACCTTGAATTTCGTGAGATATTTGCATGGTTTAGTATTGTTACTGCTGCCATTACGTTGACAGGGTATTTTTTTATTGGCATTTTTACTTTTCATTCGTTACAAATGGTGGATGCACTTTTTCCCATTTTGTATTTTGGTTCGTTTATCGGAAAACGATTAAATAAAAAAATACCTGTTCCCGTTTTTCAAAAGTTAACCGTCCTTTTGACCTTAATTTCCAGTATCGTGCTTTTGTTAAAATAGTTGATTCCGTTTTGTCCCAAAAATAGAATATGTCAGATTATATAATAGTTTTTAATGGTCGAAATTAATGTCATATTCAAATTTATTTTCTTGTAATTTGAATTTGTATATTTTATCATATGATTGGAACATTCAGATTCTCTTTTTAATTCGTTTCATATCTGCCCCAGATTTTGTTGAAGAAATTCCCCATTCAAAAATTTTAAAATAGTATTAATAAATATACTCATATTGTTTCTAATTGATAAGAAGCATTTTACTGCTTTTAACGAATTGGTGGCATAGTTTTTACAAACATACTCTGAAAAGTAATACCGGTAAAAACACCGGAACTTGAAAGCAAAAACGGAGATATTATGGAAAAAAATATTGAACTTCAATCGATAAATACAGTGAGAACTTTAGCAATGGATGCCGTTGAAAAAGCAGGCTCCGGACACCCTGGAACTGCAATGGCACTGGCGCCGATAGCATATGTTTTGTGGAATAAAATTATGAAGTATAATCCTAAAAATCCGGACTGGTTTAATCGCGACCGTTTCGTTTTGTCGAATGGACATGCGTCTATCATTCAATATATAATGCTTCATTTAACCGGTTATAAACTATCGCTTGACGATTTAAAGAATCTACGCCAGTGGGGAAGCAAGACTCCCGGACATCCTGAATACGGACTAACTGAAGGAATTGAGACTACAACCGGCCCGCTTGGACAGGGGGTCATGACAGCGGTTGGAATGGCAATGGCCGAAGCGCATTTGGCTGCAAAATTTAATAAACCCAAATTTTCAGTAGTTGATCATTATACTTACGGATTTTGCAGCGATGGAGATCTAATGGAAGGGGCATCTCACGAAGCAGCTTCATTGGCCGGACATTTCGGACTTGGGAAATTGATTTTTTTCTATGATGATAATCACATTAGTATTGACGGGGAAACTGAAATTACCTACAGTGACGATGTGAAAAAGCGCTTTGAAGCGTACAATTGGCATGTTCAGGATTTAGGAGAAGAGGTTAATGACATTGATAAAATAACCAATGCCTGTAAAAATGCCCGGCAGGAAAAAGACAAGCCTTCGTTAATCATTCTCAGAACACACATTGCCTACGGAGCACCGAATAAGCAAGATACAGCAGAAGCTCATGGTTCCCCGCTTGGTGAAGAAGAAATCAGGAAAACCAAAAAGAAATACGGTTGGCCGGAAGATAAATCCTTTTATGTGCCCGATGAAGTTAAGAGATTTATGTTGAAAGCTGTTGGCCGGGGAGAGAAGGAGGAGCAGGAATGGAATTCAATGTATGATGAATATAAACGCGAATATCAGGAGTTGTATTCTCAGCTTGAAAAAGGCAGGGCGCTCGAATTGGATAAGGACTGGGATAAAGATATTCCTGAATTTACTCCGGACGATGGGCCGATTGCAACCAGGAAAGCATCTTCAAAAATTATCAATTCTTTTGCAGGGAAAGTACCATATCTGCTCGGGGGAAGTGCAGATCTGGCTGCTTCTACAAAAACATTAATGGAAAATTCAGGATATTTTGCTAAAAATAATTATGAAAACCGCAATATCGCCTGGGGAATCAGGGAGCACGGAATGGCTACGGCAACATCAGGAATTAACATACATGGCGGGTTAAGAGCGTTTGCTGCAACTTTTTTTATCTTCTCGGATTATGCTCGTCCTGCTATTAGGTTGGCAGCTTTAATGAAACTGCCGTCGATTTATGTTTTCACGCATGATTCGATAGGTCTTGGTGGTGATGGACCTACGCATCAACCTGTGGAACATTTGGCTTCTTTTCGTGCGATGCCCGATATATTTGTTTTCCGTCCATCTGACGCAAATGAGGTAGCATATTGTTGGAGAGCTGCTTTACAGCGAAAAAACGGACCTTCGATGCTCGTTCTTACCCGGCAGGGTGTCCCGGTCGTCGATCGTAGTAAATATGCTTCTGCCAATGGCGTTTTTAAAGGAGCATACATTATCTCGAAGGAAAGAGGTAATACTCCGGATATAATTCTTATTAGCACTGGTTCTGAGGTTTCACTCGCTTTGGAAACGCAGGAAAGACTATGGGAAAGCGATGTCGATTCGCGTGTAGTGAGCATGCCCTGTCAGGAAATTTTCAGAGAACAGGAGGAATCATACCAAAACCAAATATTACCGAAAGGCATAAAAAGGATAGCTGTGGAAGCGGGAGCTTCTTTAGGTTGGAAAGAATGGGTTGGAGAAAGTGGTTCTGTATTGTCAGTAGAAAAATTTGGCTCAAGCGCTACATATCAGGATAATTTTAAACATTATGGTTTTACTGTGAGTAATTTGACAAAAATGGTAAGAGCTGTATTGGAAAATAAAAGCTAGAAATACAAAAGGGCAAGAATTTATGTATTAGCTTTTGATTCTTTTTGAGATTCAATTTCCCGTTATGGGAATGAGAAAGAATGGCTATTTTGGTTAGTTGTCATATTACCAGGTGATTACTTTTTTGGATCATTTCTTGTATATCTCATGTACATAGAAAGAGTAGAATACTTCTATATTAAGATTGGTTTTCTATAAAGGGGTTTGTATATCATCAATCATATCTTCAAAAAGCGTCCAAAGAGTTCTACTCTTTTTTCTTTTTTATACAGCTTTGTTTTTCGTTCATATTTACAACTCTAAATTTTCAGGTTAAGAATTGTTTCTATTTCAGACAAAATTATCTTTACTTTGCATAAAATTTTGAGAAGATGACAAAGAAACGGGTAAATGTTGTGACAATGGGATGCTCAAAAAACCTTGTAGATTCGGAGGTTTTGCTAAGCCAGTTGGAGAAGGGAAAGTTTGAGGTGATGCACGATTCCAACGATTTGGACTTTGACGCTGTATTTGTAAATACCTGTGGTTTTATCCATGATGCCAAACAGGAATCTGTGGATATGATTTTGGATTATGTGGAAGCCAAAAAACGTGGCGACATTGGCAAATTGTATGTAATGGGTTGTCTTTCGGAGCGTTACCAGAAAGATTTGGAAACTGAAATTCCTGAAGTGGATCGTTTCTTCGGAAAGTTCGATTTGAAAGCTATGGTTGATGAGTTAAAGGTAACTTACCAGCCTGAATATATTTATGAAAGGAAAATTACAACTCCTTCGCATTTTGCATATTTGAAAATTTCTGAAGGCTGCAATCGTTCCTGCTCGTTTTGTGCAATTCCGCAAATGACGGGCCGTCATAAATCAAAATCGATTGAAAATTTGGTTAAAGAAGCCCGCTATCTGGCAAAGAAAGGAGTGAAAGAAATTTTACTTATTGCGCAGGATTTATCGTATTATGGCATTGATATCTATGGAAAAAACAGGTTGGCCGAATTAATTAATCAGATTTCGGAGGTTGATGGGATTGAGTGGATCCGACTGCATTATTTATATCCAACTAAATTTCCATTTGAGATTTTGCCTGTAATGCGAGAGAATCCAAAAGTTTGTAAATATCTCGATATGCCGTTGCAACACATTGCCAATCCGGTTTTGAAAAATATGCTGCGCCATGTTACCCGTGAGGAAACCGAAAAACTTATCCAAAGAATTAAAGAAGAAGTTCCCGGAGTAATTCTCCGAACTACCATGTTGGTTGGATTTCCGGGTGAAACTAAAGAAGATTTTGAAGAATTAAAAACGTTTATACAGGAAACTAAATTTGAAAAACTAGGGGTTTTCCCATATTCGCAGGAAGAAGGAACTTACGCGGCTAAAAAGTTTGAAGATACACTTTCAGAACAGGAAAAACAGGCTCGCGCAGACGAAATTATGGAGCTCCAGCAGCAGGTTTCTGCAAATTTGAACCAGCAAAAAATAGGGCAGATCTTCAAAGTAATTGTGGATAGAAAAGAAGGAGATTTTTTTATTGGCCGTACCGAATTCGATTCTCCAGAGGTAGATGGGGAAGTTTTTATTACTTCGTCGAGGGAGCTTCGCAAAGGTGAATTTGTACAGGTTAATATTGCTAATGCTGAAGATTACGATTTGTATGGAGTATTGGAATCCTGAACTAGCATCCTGACTTTTGTGTGAAAATTTGTAGATTGGAGTGCCGTATGTTCTGCTGAGCCCTTCATATTGCCTGCTGAAGGAGGACAGTGAAGTTGTTTTCTTTACAAGATTTTTTATTTCTGGTTAAACGTTTTCGATAAGAATTTGTCCAACGTTCGTACTTAAACCAATTAAATTTCAGTGAAGATTTTTCATTTAAATTTTTGGATAATTGTATGATAACTGAAAAATTACGATTTTGCGATTCTTTTAAACTAAATAATTACTAAACCAGAATGAAAACAAACAGAACTATACTCTTATTCTCCTTTCTATTTTTTGTGTTTACTGGTATTTTCGCGCAAGAACTTCCCGACCGAAAGGACGTTCTGAACCATATGGTTTTGGCTAACGATTATTTTATGAAAAAGTGGCCTGACACCGGGAAAACGATTGTAACCAACCGCGAACGCCCAAGTAATATATGGACTAGGGGTGTTTATTATGAAGGATTAATGGCATTGCATCGAATTTTCCCGAAGGAGGAATATTATGACTATGCTGTTTCATGGGCTGAATTTCATAATTGGGGAATGCGAAATGGAAATACCACTAGAAATGCCGACGACCAGTGTTGCGGACAAACTTATATTGATTTATATACCATTTTACCTGAACCGGAACGTGTAAAAAACATTAAGATTTGTATTGATATGATGGTAAATACCCCGCAGGTTGACGACTGGTCGTGGATTGATGCTATCCAGATGGGAATGCCGGTTTATGCTAAATTGGGAGCTTTGTTTCATGAATCGAAATATTATGAAAAAATGTACGAAATGTACATGTTTACCCGCAATGAACATGGAGAGAACGGGTTGTTCAATGAAGAAGATGGTTTGTGGTGGCGTGATGCAGATTTTGATCCACCTTTTAAAGAACCTAATGGTGAAGATTGTTACTGGAGTCGTGGCAATGGCTGGGTTGTAGCGGCATTAGTCCGGGTTTTGCAAATAATACCCAATGAAGAACCACATCGAAAACAGTATATTAACGACTTCAAAAAAATGATGGAAGCATTGGTTCCTCTTCAGCGGGAAGATGGGTACTGGAATCCCAGTTTGCACGACCCATCAAACTTTGGCGGGAAAGAGTTAAGCGGAACAGCTTTGTTTGTTTACGGAATGGCATTTGGAATAAATAACGGACTTCTTTCAAAAGAAAAATATTTACCGGTTTTGTTAAAAGCCTGGAATGCTATGGTGAAAGAAAGTTTGCATGAAAACGGTTTTCTGGGTTATGTACAAAGTACCGGAAAAGAACCTAAAGACGGGCAACCGGTTACTTATGAAAAACAGCCTGATTTTGAAGACTACGGACTTGGTTGTTTTCTTTTAGCCGGGACCGAAGTTTATAAATTGAAATAGTTGTAGAGATAACTTAAACCAATACAAAACACGTATGAAAAGATTATTCTATTTGTTCATTTTGATTCCTTTTTGCGGCAATCTGTTTGCCCAGGAATCTCCAATTGTAATTGAAACACAAAATACCGTGCTGGTATATAAAACCGACCGACAGAATAAATTGGTGCAGGCGTATTTTGGTGAAAAACTAAATTTTAGCGAAGAGTATGGAAAACTGTTTAGCACGAACGAAGCTTATGTGCCGGCAGGAATGGATAACCTGTTTGAACCGGCTGTGCGCATGGTCCATAACGATGGGAATCCTTCTTTGTCGCTTAAATTTAGTGACGTTGATGTTACAAAAGTGGATGACAATGTTGCTGTTACACAAATTACATTAAAAGATGATGTTTATCCGGTTGAAGTAAAACTGTTTTTTAAAGCATTTAAAAAAGAAGATGTAATTGAGGCCTGGACAGAAGTTAAACACAACGAGAAAAAGCCGGTGCCGCTTACCAATTTTGCTTCATCAATGTTGCAGTTTGACAAACGAGACTATTGGCTTACTCAGTTTCATGGCGACTGGGCCAAAGAAATGATGATGCAGGAAAGTGAGCTTACCAGCGGGATAAAGATTATCGACAGTAAGCTGGGTACCCGTGCCAATAAATTTCAGGCGCCTATGTTTTTTGTTTCAATGAATGAACCTTCCACCGAAACCGAGGGTGAAGTAGTTGCCGGTACTCTGGCGTGGACAGGAAATTTCCAGTTCAGTTTTGAAATTACACCTTCAAATACACTTCGCGTTATTTCAGGTATGAATCCGTATGCTTCTGAATATCATCTGAAACCCAACGAAGTTTTTAAAACTCCAGAATTTATTTTTACCTACTCATTTAACGGAAAAGGACAGGCCAGTCGTAATTTGCACAAATGGGCACAAAAATACCAGGTGTTAGATGGCGAAGGTGAACGGCTTACCCTGTTAAATAACTGGGAAGCTACTTATTTTGGGTTTAACGAAGACCGTTTGGTGGAGTTATTCGACGGAGCTAAAAAGTTGGGTGTTGATTTATTTTTGCTCGACGATGGCTGGTTTGCCAATAAATATCCGCGAAATGATGACCATGCCGGCTTGGGTGACTGGCAGGAAAACAAAGAAAAATTGCCGCATGGAATTGGTTATTTGGTTGAACAAGCCGAAGCCAAGGGAATTAAGTTTGGAATTTGGATTGAACCGGAAATGGTAAATCCCAAAAGTGAATTGTATGAAAATCACCCGGAGTGGATTCTGAAACTACCCAACCGCCCGGAGCATTACTCCCGTAATCAATTGGTTTTGGATATGGCAAATCCTGAAGTTCAAAAGTTCGTTTTTGATGTGGTTGATCAGATGCTGACAAAGCATCCTGAAATTGGGTTTGTTAAATGGGATTGTAACCGCGAAATGACAAATGAATATTCACAGTATCTGGGTGAAAATCAATCGCATATTTATATCGATTATGTGAAAGGATTTTATAACGTAATGAAGGACCTTCGTAATAAATACCCAAAACTACCAATTATGCTCTGTTCCGGTGGAGGAGGTCGCACGGATTACGGAGCAATGAAATATTTCACCGAATTCTGGCCTTCAGACAATACAGATCCTTACGATCGCATTTTTATCCAGTGGGGATACTCCTACTTTTTCCCGGCAAATACCATTTGTAACCACATTACATCCATGGGAAATCAATCGTTAAAATTTAAAACAGATGTGGCTATGATGGACAAAATGGGCTATGATATCAGGGTTGAAGAATTTAGCGATGAGGAACTGGCATTTAGTCAGCAAGCCTTAAAAGATTACAACCGGCTAAAAGATGTCATCTGGTTTGGTGATATGTATCGATTGGTTTCTCCTTACGAAGAAAGCCGGGCCGCGTTAATGTATGTAAACGGAACCAAAGAAAAAGCTGTTTTTTTCTGTTTTGATATTTATACTTACCGCGAAAATATTACCAACCCGGTAAAAATGCAGGGACTTGATCCAAATAAAAAATATGAGGTGAAAGAAATTAATGTTGAAGAAGGAGGAAGACGACTATTTATGGGACAAAACGAACAAAGTAATGTTTTTACCGGCGACTACCTGATGAAAGTAGGCTACAACGTAAGAGGCGGAAGGGAAGATTTAAACAGCCATGTTTACGAAATTAGTATTGTGAAGTAATATATCAAAGTTTTATTTATACCCCGGTTTTTAGCCGGGGTTTTTTTTATGAAATTTCTCTTAATCCTTTTTCTATATATTCCATCTGCCAAACCTGAAATAAAAGTTCGTCACCCGGGATAACTTTAGGTTCGTTTTTGATAAGTTCTTTTATTTCCGTTTTTTGATTTTCTGAAAGTGTTGTTTGGGGCAGTGATGTTTCCATTCGAATAAAGTAGGTCTTATGCTTCAGGTTGATTTCTTTGCTGTTTTCACCAAATTTATTATCGGAGATAACCATGGCCTTGTAGTCAATTGAATTATTTTGAAAATTCCGGATAAATCCTTTTTCAGTTATTATTTCGTCAGGACCGGCCAGGGCATTAGTAATTTGTTTTCTAAATCCTGCTTTTTGGAACCGATTTTTGAAATGAAAAGAACAGAAGTTGATCCCGATATCCAAACTGTTTTCCCGGGCATAAGTTAAAATTTCAAGTGCGGCCAGTTCCGATTCCAAAACAATTGGGTGCTCCGCATGCACATATGTGTAGTTTCTTTTTGAAAGTTTTGGCACATTATATTTGGTTAGCCTGAGCTGGTGAAGATTCAGATTTGTTACACCCGCTTTTATCATTTCAGGGAGAAGTTGCTTTAACTTTTCCTTTTCTTCCGGAACCGACGGAATTTCTATGGTTATATTGGGAATAATTCCATTGGCGAACTTAATTTTATCCATTTTAAAGCCGGTGGCGCCAATATCAAATCTCACTTCGTTTAATCCTGCCGAAGCCAGTTTCCTGAATTTTTGCTCATCGGCCAAAATTCCGTTCGTGTACATCCATGTATAAATAGCAGGATCACATTTCTTACGCACCTGTTTTAGATACTGAAGCGTACGATCAAAAAAAAGTAAGGGTTCGCCACCACTAAAACTTACCCCTTTAAATTTGAAAAAGTTAATGTATTCAGCGTAACTTTCCGGTGTTTCAAAATTTAATCCCTGGGTACTTGGTGTTTCATCAGTTAATTGCGACGCCGGGCAATAGAAACAACTGGCATTGCATTTTCCGGTGATAAATAAACAGCTCCAGCTTCCTAAACCACAAATCATACATCCTTTTGAGATCTGTTTATGATAAGGTTTGGTTTCTTTGAAAAGCCAGTTTCCTTCCAGCTTTTTGATTAATTCTTCTCTTTTTTCCAGGTATTCAAGAGAGTTGTAATATCCGGCCCATTTTAAGTCGGGGTATGCTGAAAATGTATCTTTGTTTTTGTTTACCAATCCGTTAAGATACGAATCAAATGCTTCCATCAAAAAATAAAAAATGAATGATAAAACACTAAATAATTAAGGGGGAGCTGAAATGGATTGATATTTTAGAGTTCAGAAAAGATATAAAGGAAAATGAGCAAAAATTCCAAATGAAGAATGCCTGGCATGGTCTTTCCAAACCGGAAATCATTTATTTTTTGAAGTCGAATTTCTTGTCTCATTTTTAGTACAATTCGATTTCAAAAATACAAAAAAAATGGTTTTAAAAATCAACTTCTTAATTAAAGAGATAAGTTGTTATTGGGTTGATATGTTGTTCTTTATGATTGTGTTTCGGAAATTAAAATATTCGTTCCATTTCCACCCAGAAAGGCAAAATGCTTTTTCCCTCTACGGAATAGAAAGGTATTAGCTTCCCTTCAATCTCTGAAAGATGAACGTTTCTCATTTCAATCATATCTGTTTCTTTAGTGTTGATTTTTTGTTGAATAACCGGGCCTGTTTCCAGTACCATTTTTCCACCACCGCTCACCGGTCTTATAAACTTAAATCGGATGTTGTAATTTCCTTCCAGAATTTTTACATACCATTCTCCGTATATTTCTTCCTGATCCCAAATTCCCCGCTCGCCATCGGCGTCATTTCTGTTTAAAAATACAGGGTTTTCATTTTTCGTTCCAATAACCGGGTGAGGTGGATGGAGTATATTTTCAGAGTGAATGAGTTCCTGGTACATATTGTCAAGTTTTGCTTTCAATTTTTCTGCAGAGGTAATATTTTGTATTATAATATTGTTTTGTTCGTATGGATCTTTCTGAATGTCAAATAATTCAAAGTCCTGAATGTTTGAGTTATAGTCGGTGTGCCCAACAAGTTTCAAATTTCCTTCCTGAACAGAGATGTTATTGTAAAGTTCTGGATAGCGACGGGTCCAATAAAAGAAAAGCGGGCGGTCTGTCCAATCTGCATTTTGGTCGTTTATTAAAGGAAGCAGGCTTTTACCGTCTATAATTCTGTCTTTGGGGATTTCCGCTCCGCAAATCTCTGCAAGCGTTGGAAATATATCGATATGTGCCGTAGTGACTTCAATATCTTTGTTTCCTTTGAATTTTTCCGGGTAGCTGAAATAGAAGGGAACTCTTACTCCGCCTCTGTAAACACTTCCTTTTCGTCCTCGCATTCCGGCAATGTAGCGAATTTGTTGTGGCCCATTATCGGTCATAAATAGTACTATAGTATTCTCGTCAATTCCCAGTTTGTTGAGTTTATCAAAAATTTTTGCCAGATTATCATCTATGTTTTCAACCATGGCATAAACCCTTCGGGCATCTTCTTTATTTTGTTCGTTCATTTTTACAAAAGGACGCTCGTCGTTTTCGAACCCTGATGCCGGATCAATGTCTTTATATTTCTGATAGTATTTATCAGGCACTTGTAACGGGGTGTGAGGAGCATTAAAAGCCAGATAACAAAAAAATGGCGTTTCCCGTGATTTTTCTATAAAATTAATGGCTTGTTGGGCAAAAATATCGGTACAATAACCGGTATATTTTTCCTGTGCTCCATTGTGCCACAACACCGGATTAAAATAACTACTATCGTTTTGGAACCAGGTGGTGAAATCACCAACCTGTCCCATTCCGCCGGAGAGATGGATTACCGACTCATCAAATCCCTGATCGTTCGGACGACTTGGATAATTGTCGCCCAAATGCCATTTTCCAAAGATCCCTGTTGAATATCCGGCTTTCTTTAACATTTCGGCGATTGTTGTTTCGTTTGCTGCCATTGTTGCCCCGCCGTTATATGTATCCCTGACACCTGTTCTGAGAGAAAATCTTCCGGTCATCAAACTGGAACGGGTAGGAGCACAAACAGGAGAAACATAAAATTTATTGAAGCGGATACTCTTTTTAGCAAACTGGTCTATTGTTGGGGTTTTTATATGAGGGTTTCCATTGATGCCTAAATCGCCATATCCCTGATCATCTGTAACGATCAGAAGTACATTGGGGTGACGAATGTTTTGAGCATCGCTAAATGAAAATACAGTTAAAATAAAAAGAATAGTAATAATCAGGTTTCTTAGGTTCATTATTGTGGAATTGAATTTTTACCACAAATTTATTCGATTGGAGGTATATTCAAAAAATAAAGCAGGAATTCAATATTTTATTAACTATTTCCTTCCTCTTGAGCGTCCTCCTGGTTCTCGGTTAAGATTTGCTTGTGATTCGTGAATTCGAAAAGTAAATTTAAAAATGCAGGTACAGTTTCCGAAGCTACAGGGTTGGGGGAATTCGACAAATATGCAATTCCGATGTTTTCTTCTTTACAAAAAGCGATTTCTGTTTTATATCCCTGAACATAACCTCCATGATATGCCACTTTTCTTCCTTTATAGCCGATTATTCTCCAACCGATAGCATATTCCTTGGAATCTACTTTATCCCAGTGTCCGAGATAAGTTCTTTTTAATGGAGACAGAACCTGAGGGGTGAAAACTGCCTGAATAATTTGATCGTCAATTTCAGGACTGTTCTCATCGGTTAAATGAAGCAAAAACTGTCCCATGTCGTAAATGCTGGCATTTATTCCGGCCGCAGGTGCCGTTGAATAATATCTGTCGTTTAAGCGTAATGTTCTGAAATGACCGTTAGCTCCAATATGTGGATATGCTTTGTTAGGATTATTTTTAAACGAACGGAAGCCGGTGGACGCATTTTTCATTCCAAAAGGATCAAATACTTTCTGGTGGATAATTTTATCGAATTTTTCTGATGTTTGTATGGCTGCAATGGTATCGTATAAACTGAACATCACATTTTGGTACCCGTATAATTGTCCCGGAGATGCAGAAATATCAACCAGGCATAAATCGTTTATTATTTTATTTAATGGAACTTTTTCTTCCACCATATTGTCGTATGCATGAGGAATTAATCCTGAAGTATGGCTTAACAGATTGCGAATCGTAAGCTCTTTCGTGCTTTCTGAATTTTTTAATTTGAAATCAGGAAGGAAATCAACAACATGATCGTCCAGATGGACTATGTTTTCCTCATCTAAAATTCCGGCTAAAACTCCGGTAATAGTTTTGGAAACCGATGCCAATCTGAAAATTGTATTTTCATCAATTGAATCTTTCCCCCCAGTTTTTTTTACTCCGTAACATTTTAGCAAGGCAATTTGGTTTTTGTATGTAATAACCAATGCAGATCCAACGGTGCCTGAATTCGTGATTTCAGAACTAATTATACTGTCATATTTTTGAACAACACTTTCAATTTCGAGAGGCTCTTTTTGTGGTTCGGCAATAATCATGGTGTCAATTTGAGGCCCATGAACTTTATCTGCCGAAACATTTTGTATTCTGAATGCAACAATACCAATCACCACAACCACCAAAATCAATAAATATCCCAATTTTTTCATACCCATAAAATCTTGTTGCCTATCTCTTTTTGATAAATTCCGGATTTTTACGTTGAGAAATACTATTTTATCTCCAGTTCTCTTATTCTACAACTCAATCAAAAAATTTTCATACTGAAGGTTTTGAAAATTACGAAAAGAATTGAAAAATTGAACGCAAAATAAAAATCATATCATAAAAAAAAGAAAGTTTTTTTATTTTTTTTTATCAGGGGCTGGTTAAAATCTCTGTTTGTCAGTATTTGTCGGGATTATATATTTTGTCCTTTATTCAATTTATACTTGTTTCCCAATTTGTATTGTCTTACAACTTACATAATAGTAGTTATATATATTATTGTAGTCTTTAAATTATGGGCATAAACGTTTTATATTTTTTGAGAAAAACGTTGAGAATTAGTCCACAAATTTATATCCCAGTCCGTTGATGGTTTCTTTAACTTTTTGAAGATTAATATTATATCCTGTAATTTTTACTGTTCCACTGCTATTGTCTGCAATAACAGTATTAATTCCTGCAATTTTTTCAAGATTATTTTTAACAGATGCTTCACAGTGTGAACAAGTCATTCCGGAAACATTCACTGTAATACCTTCTGTTTTTTGCATTCTCTTTTGTTTTTGATACTTTGAATAAAAATAACCACCAACAATAGAAAATATCAGTATTAATGCAGAACTTAATTGAAGCCAATAAGGCAGCATTTCATGTTCTCCGCTGTGAATATGAACAACCTTACTTAAGATGAAATCTGTTGGGAGTAACCAATTGGTGAGAAGACCAAAAACCAAAGCACCGCCAATAATTGTAGTTAAGTATGTGATAAGAGATTTTCTACCCATCGTTTTTCCCAATACAGCCATTGTAGCAACGTTGGTTGCAGGCCCGGCCATGAGGAAAACCAGGGCAGCACCAGGAGATACACCTTTCATGAGTAGTACCGCCGCAATTGGAATTGAACCGGTAGCGCATATATAAATTGGAACAGAAACCGCTAAAACAACAAGCAATTCTATTAATCCGAGTCCTTGAAATGATGTGAAAAAATCGTTGGGTATTATTACAGAAATAAAAGCAGCCGCTAAAAAACCTATAATTAGCCATTTGGCTATATCTTGTAAAAGTTCAATAAATGCATAATCGGCAGCCCGCACTAATGAGTGTCGCTGATCATTGGTTTGCGGTTCATGACATCCACAGGAATCATTTTCACATATTTCCTCTGTTTTTTCAAATTTGCCGGTGTCAATTTTCAAATCTGCAAAAGGGGACTTGGCAACTGGCATTTCCTTTACGAAAATATTTGTAAATACTCCTCCCAGAATTCCTGTAAAAAAAGCGACAATTGGTCGCAGTACAGCAAATGGCCAGCCAAGCATTGAATATGTTGCAAAAATAGAATCCAGCCCTGTTTGAGGAGTTGAAATCAGAAACGAATTTGTAGCCCCTTTTGATGCTCCGTTCTTAAAAAACGAAATTCCTGTCGGGATAACACCACAGGAGCAAAGCGGCATCGGAATTCCTAATAAGGCAGCATTTAATGAAGATCTGAAATTGGATTTCCCTAGATATTTGTCAATATGTTTTTGAGGAAAGTAAACTTTTAGTAATCCTGCAAAAATAAGTCCTAGTATTAGCCATGGAGCCATTTCCTGCAACAGATACCATAATTCCTCAATATATTTTACGATAAATTCCATAGTATTACAATTAGAAACAACAAATTTATATTGTGGTTTTGCAAAAATATGTCTTTTTAAAATAGAGTTTTTACACAATTTTTAGAAATGCTTTCAATATTTAGATGTTGCAATAATCTTTCGTTTTTTTATAGCCATTTATTTTATATTATTCAAATTGCTCACTGTCTTATTTTGGGACTATGGTCTCGTTTTGGGGTCTGTTGGGGTTTTGTGTTGTTTTGTAAATTACTTATTATTAGT
This sequence comes from uncultured Draconibacterium sp., assembly GCA_963677235.2. GTDB lineage: Bacteria > Bacteroidota > Bacteroidia > Bacteroidales > Prolixibacteraceae > Draconibacterium. The sequence continues at coordinate 269,024 of CAXXPP010000004.1, forward strand.
TTTTTACTGTTTTTGGCATTTGTATTGTATGGTTGGCACATATAAATACATGAGGATTTAGACAAACTGAAAAGTATAATAAGACATTAAGAGGTAATAAATAATGATAGGGGTTTGGGCAAGTCAAAAAAGGCTTGCCCTTTTTATTTTTATGGCTGTTTTTAAACTTTACGAATCGTTCCATTTTATTTTTTTGTAGAAAGCATGACAATAAATGTATTTATTACTTTTACGTCCTGAGCATGGAAAAATATTTTGGTGAAATAGCAGGTATTCTAACCGCAGTTTTTTGGACTGTAACAAGTCTTGCATTCGAATCGGCAGGTAAAAAAGTGGGGTCTTTGGCTGTGAATCTTATCCGGCTGGTTATGGCGTTCTTTTTTATCGGTTTTTACAGTTGGCTTGCAAGAGGATTTTTTTTTCCGTCAGATGCCACTGTTTTTCAGTGGAAGTGGCTTGCCTTATCGGGTGTAGTAGGGTTTGTAATCGGAGACTTGCTTCTTTTTCAGGCGTTTGTGGTTGTGGGAGCACGGATTTCGATGTTGATTATGGCGTTGGCTCCGCCGTTTACAGCTTTTATCAGTTGGCTGATTTTGGGTGAAGTATTAACTTTGACCAACTGGCTGGGGATGACGGTTACCCTTGCCGGAATTGTAATGGTTATTTTAAAGCGGGAGAAAACAGAACACAATGGTGAAATAGTCAGAAGACTAAAATCGGGTTATTCTGTACAAGGTATTTTGCTGGCTTTGGGAGGTGCGCTTGGTCAAGCCACTGGCCTTGTTTTAAGTAAAAAGGGGATGGGTGATTACGATGCATTTTCTGCTTCACAAATTCGTGTTTTAACCGGAATTGTTGGATTCTCTATATTATTTATTTTTATGAAACGTTGGCCACGGGTCTGGAGTGCTTTAAGGCACATTCCTGCAATGAAAAGAATTACTCTCGGCGCTTTTTTTGGCCCTTTCCTTGGTGTCTCTTTTTCGCTTTTAGCAGTTCAGCATACCGAGGCAGGTGTTGCTGCAACTTTAATGGCAATTTCTCCTGTTTTGATTATCGCTCCTTCTGTTATTTGGTTTGGTGAAAAAGTAAACTGGAAAGAAATTTTGGGAGCAACAATTACCGTTGGTGGTGTAGCACTTTTTTTCCTATGATATATTTATTGTGGTAAATACTCTTTTAATTCTGCAAGTTTCATTTGTCGGTCCATCGAAAAAGTAATACTCTCCTGTTCAACCTTATTGAGCAGGAAATAAGCTTTATTAAAATAATTCAATCTTTCTTCCTCTGTTTTTGCTATTTCTCCCTGCTCTTTCATCACAAATGCAATCATCTCAAGATGTTCGTTGGTTAATTTTTTTTCCGAAACTAAAACATCTACAAATTTTTCAATACTTAATTTTTGAATGTCTTCTTCTATTTTTAAACAACTGTAAAAATATTTTATCTCTTTTTCTGCTTCCTCTTCATCGCCTTTTTTTCGAAGTCGGAGGATTTTGTGAATAACTTCAAAAAGCATCAACAATTGTCTCATCAGGTAGTCTCTTTCTAGTCCCATGGTGTACGTTTTTGCATGTTTCGGAAAAAGCTTCTCAACTTTTTATTTAGGCTTAAAGATAATGTTTAGTTTTGGAGAAAAGTTTGATATGGGATATTTTGACGATTTTTTTGGAGACGATTTGGGCTTCAATGGAGATATGGTTGAGGGTGTTGATTTTTATATGGAAAACGGTTACAGGGTGATGACACAGAGATATTTAATAAACCGGGGCTACTGTTGTTCAAATGGTTGCAGGCATTGCCCGTACTGGCCAAAAGCGCAAAAAGGAAATACAAATTTACGAACGGGTTTAAAACGAGATTAGATGAAGGGAAAAGAACTTCGTATTGTTTTTATGGGAACGCCGGATTTTGCAGTGGCAAGTTTGAGTGCTCTGGTTGAAACTGGATACAATGTTGTGGGCGTGATTACAGCACCAGATAAACCAGCTGGGCGGGGAAAAAAACTGGCAGAGTCATCGGTGAAAAAATATGCAGTTGAAAAAGGTTTAAAAGTGATGCAGCCTGAAAAATTAAAGAATCAGGAGTTTTTAGAGGAGCTTCAAAATTTGAAAGCGGATTTGCAGGTTGTGGTTGCTTTTAGGATGTTGCCGGAAGTGGTTTGGGCAATGCCCCGTTTGGGGACATTTAATCTGCATGGTTCTTTACTACCTCAGTACAGAGGGGCAGCGCCTTTAAATTGGGCCATAATAAATGGTGAGAAAAAAACAGGTGTTACAACATTTTTGCTTGATCAACAGATTGATACAGGTAGAGTTCTATTTAAACATGAAACCGAAATAGGAGAGAATGATACGGTTGGAGATATTCACGACCGTTTGATGGAAATTGGTGCCGGTTTGGTTGTTAAAACAGTAGATGCTATTGCTGAAGAAAGGGTCCAGCCGGTGTCGCAGTTGGAGTTGATGGACACAGTAGAAATAAAGCATGCTCCTAAAATATTTAAAGACGATTGCAAAGTGGATTGGCAAAAGGATACTGAATCTATTCGGAACCTTATTCGTGGCTTATCGCCTTATCCGGCAGCATGGACAATGCTTAAGAAAATAGAAAGCGAAGAAGAATGGCAAACAAAAATATTTTTTGCTCGAAAGGCAGATAATAAGAACAGGATGAAGCCGGGAAGTATAGAATCGGATGGGAAAACTTTTGTTAAAGTGGCTTGTGGAAATGGTTGGCTTGAAATTACAGATATTCAGATAGCAGGAAAAAAACGAATGAAAACCGAAGATTTTTTGCGTGGATTTCAACAAATAGAAAATTGTGTTTTTGAATAAAAAAGACCCTGTAAAACAGAGCCTTTTCTATTTTGTGAACATTGTAATTTGTTATTTTCTTCTGTTGTTCATAATAAAGAAATAAATAAGGAAACCCAACGAAACAAAGACCAGTAGAATACCGATAGGTAAAACGGCATCGCGGTAATCGATTAGCCCGGGATTTACCTGACGAAGAATTTCTATTATAATAAACCCGAGCCCGGTCATCAACGCAACCAATCCCCATTTTAACGAAGGATACCTGTTTACTTCTTCTGATGTAGGTTTTGGTGGTTCCAGGATTCCAACTTTTTCGTACTGCCCCGCTTTTATTAGCTTTCTTTTTAATAAGTGTTCAGAGATCAATTTAATGATATGATACGCTGCAAAAAATACAACTGCTGTTGCAAAAACTTCTGGACTCATAATAATTGTTTTTTTAATTTATTTTCTGACCGTTTGACTTCAGCTGTAAAACAAATGTTGCAATTTTTATAACTTTTTTTGAAGGCTTGTATTCCAGGCCAGGATTGAAGAGGTAATTTTACTTGACAGGTGATTGTAAGGGCAGATACGAAACAGTTACCGGAGAAAACTGATTTTTATCTATTGCCGGAACATATTCTTTATAGCTCCCGTCCAGAAAAAATCATGTTTTTTTGCAACATTTTTTAGACAGTTTAGTCTGATACAATGAATATGAATGATGCAGAACTGGTTCAACAGGTTTTAAGCGGAAACGAAAATGCTTTCCGTTTTTTAGTGGCAAAGCATGAACGGCTTGTTGTGCATGTTGTTGGACGCATTGTTCAATCGCAGGACGATGTAAAAGATATTTGTCAGGAAGTGTTTATAAAGGTTTTCCGGAAACTAAAACGTTTTAGAGGCGATTCGCGACTTTCAACCTGGATTGCTACAATTGCCTATAATACCAGTATTTCGTATATAAGAAAACAAATGAGGCAGCCTGAACATTCATATGACGAACATCCTGCATTGATTTTAGGAGAACAGGACACTTCGTTGAATCAGAAAATGGTTGAGAAAGAAGAAGTTAAAAAGTATCTCCTGTTGTTGGTTGAGCAACTTCCGGTACAGTACCGAACTGTATTAACACTTTTTCACCTGGAAGAATTTTCTTATAAAGAAATTGAGGAAATTACCGGGATGCCGGAAGGTACGATAAAAAGCTACTTGTCAAGAGCCAGAAAAATATTAAAGGAAAAGCTGGAGCAGGTAGCAGAATGGGAAAAAACAAATATTTTTGTGAGTTATGATGAATAGAAAAACTCAATTTAATTCGGAATTTTTTTTGAATGAGGTTTTAAAATCGGAACCTGAATATTCATTGCCTGATAATTTCGCCGATATGGTGACAAACAAAGTCAGCCGCAGATTTGCATGGGAATCTTATTTCAAAGAATTCCTTATTTATTTGGGAGTTATAGCTGGAATTTTAGCAACAGCAGTTTTAACAGTATTCTTATGGTATACTCCCGATTGGAAAGTTTGGGGCAATTTTCTTTTAGCCAATATTTCATGGGTGGCTGGTATCAATATTCTGGTAATATTTGTTTTGTTTGCCGATAGGGTTTTGCTTCGCTATTTGTTTTACAAAAAATCGATAAAATCTGTTTAATTAGTTTTTTGCTTTTTTCCTTAGTTGTATAATTTCTCCGGGCTGGGGTTGTTCTCCATGTTTCATTCCGTTTTTCCTTAACAATGGTTGTAATCTGACGCCATACATTTGAGAAATGTAATGCATTGTTTCACCTGCTTCAACCCGGTGCGTTTTATTTTCTTTTGATGCCTTGCTCTTTTTCTTTTCAATATAAACTACTTCATTGGCTCGTGGTGCGTAACCTTTTTTTACATCGTTAAATTTACAAAGCTCCCAATTTCTAAGATTAAATTCTTGTGCGATTATTTCATATGTATCACCTTTTTGAGCAACTACTGCGTTGAGGTTGTTCATTTCCATAACTTTGTGTGCTCTGTATGGATTAATTGTCAGAGTGTTTGAAATTCCCTTGTTGGTAATTGTATTGTTATGATAAGCTCCGATTTGTTCAAACGATATCTTGTAATCTAATCTGTAAAGTTTAAAATCTTCGATTATTTTAATCAGCGTCTTATCGTAATGAGTAGCAGTGGCATAACCTGCTTTTTTTAATCCACGGGCCCACGCTTTGTAGTCTGTCGGATCAAGATCAAACAGAAAGGCATACCGAATATTTTGTGTAAGAAAGTCGGTATGATCGACAAATGATTCTTCAACTGTTCTGTATTGTCTGAAACATTCATTTTTTCGGTCATCGTCGTGGTAAACTTTTTTCCCTTTCCAGGTTGATTTGCATTTTATCCCAAAGTGATTGTTTGATTTTCGGGCTAGTTCACTATTTCCGTCACCCGATTCCAAACAAGCCTGAGCCATTGTAATGCTTGCAGGGACGCCACTACGGTTCATTTCTTCAATGGCCAGCATTTGGTATTTAGCGATATAATCGTGTCGTGAATGTTGCGAAAATGCAATTTGAGTTAAAAGTATAAGAATAATGGTTAAAATTGTATTTTTCATGTGATGTTTAGTTTCAAAAACGCCCGGTAAAAATAATTACTTCAACAGTTTAATTGCATGTTATGCCTGTTTTTTATAAACAAGTTTTAGTGAATTAACGAACCGAATTGTGTTTTATGATAAGAGAAAATCATCTTCATCTGTTTTTTAACATTTTAGTTGTATTTTTGAGCAAAACAAAAGACATGCGTAAGAACGAATTACGGATTATACATTTTGAATTTGATAACTTAAATGAACTGGACTCTGAGGATCAGAAATTGGTTTTGACAGCGCGTGCAGCTTCAAAAAAGGCATATGCTCCATACTCCAATTTTCATGTTGGAGCTGCGCTAAAACTTGAAAACGGAGAAATTGTAGCAGGAAACAACCAGGAAAACTCGGCTTTTACCTCGGGCTTATGCGCTGAGCGGGTTGCTCTTTTCCATGCCAATGCAATTTTCCCTGATGTAGCTGTAAATACGTTGGCCGTAACTGCTGAAAGCCGTGACGGTTTAGTTTTAGAGCCAGTAAAACCTTGTGGTTCCTGCAGGCAGGCAATTGTTGAAACTGAGGCCCGTTTTCAAAAACAAATCCGCATTATTCTTGATGGGAAAAATAAAATACAGATTTTTGAAGGTATTGATAATTTACTGCCTTTTGCTTTTAAACCGGATTCACTGGACTAAACCGGTTGTCGCGAAACATCCTTAAAAACTCATTCCATAAAACATCGTTTGGGGGATCGGCAACAATTGTAAGTGGTTCCTTTTTCACCGGATGAATAAGTTCAATTTTGCGGGCATGTAAATGAATTCCTTTATCGTCGTTCGGACGTGGAAATCCATATTTGACATCGCCTTTTATTTTCAGATTAATTTGTTTTAGCTGAACCCTGATTTGGTGATGTCTGCCGGTATGAAGTTCTATTTCCAGTAAATGATAACGCTCCGAACTTGCTACATGACGATAAGTTAAGCTGGCATATTTCGCCTCTTTACGTTTTTTATTATAAACGAAACTTTTGTTTTTCTCCTGGTTTTTTACCAGATAATGTTCCAATGTATCTTCAAATTTTGGAGGGCGTTTATCAACCACTGCCCAATATGTTTTTTTTACTTGATCTTTGGTTTGGAAAAGCTTGTTTAAACGGGGAAGAACTTTACTGGTTTTGGCAAGTAAAACGATTCCGCTAGTTGGCCTGTCGAGCCGGTGTGGAAGCCCTAAATAAACATTGCCTGGCTTATTATACTTCTTTTTAAGATAAGCTTTTACAACATCCATCAGAGTTTCATCGCCAGTTTCATCTGCCTGGACAGCTATTCCGCATTCTTTATTTATTGCAATAATATGATTATCCTCGTAAACTACCTTTAACACACTTCAAATTCTGGTTAATGTTTTAATTAATATTGTTCCTTTTCGTTTGGAAAATCTTCTGATTTAACATCGTTAATATAATTTCCAACAGCTCCTTTTATTTCCGCGGCCAAATTATGATATCTGCGTAAAAAACGGGGCGAAAACTGTTGAGTGATTCCAAGCATATCATGAATTACTAAAACCTGCCCGTCAACACCGTCTCCGGCGCCAATTCCAATCACCGGGATTTTTAATTCTTCGGCTACTGCTTTCCCTAATTTTGCAGGAATTTTTTCAAGAACAATTGCAAAGCATCCGGCCTCTTCCAGCATTTTAGCATCATTAATTAATTTTTCAGCTTCTTCTTCTTCTTTTGCCCGAACCGTGTAGGTTCCGAATTTATGGATAGACTGAGGCATTAATCCCAGGTGTCCCATAATTGGAATTCCGGCAGATAAAATACGATTGACAGATTCAATAACTTCTTTTCCTCCTTCCAGTTTTACGGCGTCTGCGGCAGTCTCCTTCATAATTCTTATTGCAGAGCTCAGAGCTTCACGTGAGTTTCCCTGGTAGGTTCCAAATGGAAGATCGACAACAACTAAAGCTCTGTTAACGGCTTTTACAACTGAAGTTCCATGATATATCATTTGGTCGAGTGTAATGGGCAATGTGGTTTCATTTCCTGCCATCACATTTGATGCTGAGTCACCGACTAAAATCACATCAATTCCGGCTTCATCAACCAGTTGGGCCATGCTGTAATCGTACGATGTTAACATGGCTATTTTTTCCCCACGCAGTTTCATCTCCGATAAACGATGTGTGGTTACCCTTCTTATTTCACTATGTACTGACATTGTATTTCTATAACTGTTATTAAACCGGGTAAAAATAACCAAAGGTTTTCACCTGCCCAAACTATTCATGTTTTCGCATATTAAATTTGCAAGCTTAACGTTTATTAACCGCATGAATGATTTAGATTAAACAAGGTTTACTTATTTTGTATTTTTATTTCAGAAATAGAAAATTTATGAAAGAACAAATCTCTGTAGCATTTCTACTTTTATTTTCTTTTGTGGGAACTCTTTCTGTATCAGCTGTGAATTTTGATGGGGAGCAAAAAGCAGATACATCCAAAGTTTATTTGTTTATTAAAAAAGAATTGAACATTGGTGGTTACTTTAGTGGTTCAAAAGAAAGAGAAGAAATACGTACAGATGAAAGCTGGCAAAACGAAGAACGTTTTACCGGTTCTGCAGGATTTCAGGTGGAAAACCGGATTTGGAATTTTTTAAGTTATAAACAGGAATTTATTGATTTAACATTGGATGTTGTGCCATTTTTTGGTGTTGGCAGCTGGACAGACAGCACTTCTTTTCAGATGGTTGACGGCGATCGTAATGAAGTTGGATTGAGAGCCAAATTGGCGATTGATTACAGCAACAGGTTTTATTATGATGATAAGAATTATTCTTTGGTAAAGATTAACGCGTGGGGGCGCAACGATTTATTTCATCAGAAATTTGATGGTTCTTTGCTGGATTCAACTGATTCGTGGTCTGATTTTGATGACAGTGGACTGGATAATAAATTTAGATATGGATTTGCTGCCCAGGCCGGATGGGGAGTAGGAAAACTGAACCCGATGAATCATTATATGGTAGCTGACTATTTGCTGGATAAATATTACAAAGGGCGGCTTTTTTCGAATGAGGAAATTGAACGACTGGCAAATAAAATTACTGAACTAAAATCGCGGAGAGATCCATCTGTAACACTTAATCACGAAAAAGAATTATCTGAAATAGTCGACTTTTTACGTTCGTCCATGCTACTGGCTAATCCTGAAATAATTGATACGGAATGGGAATTAGGCGAGTTTATGCCGCGTCTGAATGGTTCCCGCGTGGAATTGGGGCCATTTTTTAACTATTATAATCAGGAACCCGATTTTTATTATGGCGGATTTATTCAATACGATAATGCAAAATATGTAAACGTAAACTGGAACCGGCATTTAAATGTGGGTTTAAACTACAATCATTACAAACATCACGATTGGGCCACGTTAGAAACAGATCTGGGGTGGTCGTATTATCCCAATCTTAAATCGGAATTTGGATTTGGAGTGAAATATATTCCTGGTGTTGTGGTTCAGGACTGGGATGAAATTGAACCGATAAAACATAACTTTGTTCCTTATATTGAATACTTTACACAAGTAAACTCGAAAACGCGTATGAATTTATCTTTTGCCTGGAAATTAGGGAATGGCGAAGAATTTATGCTCACAGGGCCCGAATTCACACTCGCAATTTACAAAAGTCGGTACTAGATTTAAACGCGGAGGAATACTTTCTTTTTGTACATATAATAGAGTAGTAGCCATAGTACTGCCAGTCCCCCGACTAAAATAAGGAATCCGCCTGCAGCTTCTCCCAATGGTTTTGCCAGCCACCCCAGGAAAAATTCACTTATTTTTTGTACATCAATTATCCGTGTAAACAGATAAACAAAAATTGAGTTCATCCCGATAACTCTAAAATAAAAAGCCCATTTCTTAAATCCCCAATGATCGATAATGAGGTAAAAAAGTGTTAAAAGCAAAAAGCCTATTCCCCCGGTAAGCAGATTAAATGGGGCTGTCCAACAACTTTTAATAATAGGGTAAAAAGTTGATAGTAGGAGTGCCAGCACAATACTTACTGTTCCGGCTACCGTCATATATCCCATTTTCTGCCAGTCGGTTGTACCTTTTTTACGAAGAATATTTCCGGCAATAGTACCCATTAAAGTAACGGCAGTAGCTGAAAAACTACACAACAATCCTTCTGGATCAAAGCTTTCGCGGTATGTTCTTCCTGGCAACAACATTCGATCTATATACCCGTTAATACAACCTTCGGGTGTTAATACACCGGCGCCAAAACCTGGTACGGGAATGAGCAATTGAATAATTCCGATTCCAATCAATATTCCAGAAAGCCAGATTAGCCTGCTTTTAAATGAATCAAAATAGATAACAATTGTTGCTGCAAAAAAGTATGCAATTCCAATCTGCCCCAGAACACTAGCTAGTCGTGCGTCTTGAAAACCGCTCTGGAATACACCGTTATAAAAAATCCCCAATAGAATGAGTATGACCATTCTTTTAAAGACTTTGCCAAACAACCTTCGTTTTGGAACATTTTTTTCGAGTTTGGATTTTACCGCAAAAGGAATGGCAACACCGGAAATAAACATAAAAAGCGGGAAAATTGAATCGTAAAAATGAAATCCTTCCCATGGTACATGTTCCATTTGTTCTTCCAGCCATGTTGCTCCTGTCATCTGTGAAACAGCAATGGCAAGGATACCTCCTCCGGTGATCCAGAACATGTCAAATCCACGAAGGGCATCAAGGGAATATAAACGCTTTTGAGGTTCTGTACGAATACTTTTGGTTGCCATGTAAGTTTGGTTTAAATGAGATCCGAATTTAGTATAATTTTTTGGAAAAGGTACCGGGAACTCATGGTTTAATTCGTTTCATTTTTTACTTACTTTTCTCTGAATGGAAAACTAAATTACTATTTTACCACGTCTAAGAGAATCGCTATATCTTGCTGTTAATTTATGAATGGAGAGAGAATATCCGGCTAAATTACACCAGAACGTTTCGTATTGCGGATCAAATCAGAATTAATTACGCCATTTATTATTATGAATCTTTTCTATTCTGCCTTTTTGTCACCGGGATTGTCAGAATTTTTGTGAATTCTAATTTTGTCCGTGTCATAATTTCGCCATTAATCTCTTATAATGGCATGGCATAGTCATTGATTAATTATAACCGAAATTTTGAAATTGATAACGAAAAATATATTGCAATGGGAAAAATAATTGGAATTGATTTAGGGACTACAAACTCATGCGTATCCGTAATGGAAGGAAACGAACCTGTAGTAATTCCTAACAGCGAAGGAAAAAGAACTACGCCTTCTATTGTAGCTTTTGTTGAAAATGGAGAAAGAAAAGTTGGTGACCCTGCAAAACGTCAGGCAATTACCAACCCTCAAAAAACGATTTTTTCTATTAAACGTTTTATGGGAGAAACTTTCGCACAAGTATCAAAAGAAGTTGAACGGGTTCCTTATAAAGTGGTAAAAGGCGACAATGATACGCCACGTGTACAAATTGAAGACAGAAAATATTCACCACAGGAAATTTCGGCTATGGTTCTGCAGAAAATGAAGAAGACCGCCGAAGATTATCTTGGACAGGAAGTAAATGAAGCTGTAATTACCGTTCCTGCATATTTTAGCGATTCACAACGTCAGGCAACAAAAGAAGCCGGTGAAATTGCCGGGTTGAAAGTTCGCCGTATTATTAACGAACCAACGGCTGCTTCGTTAGCATATGGTTTGGATAAAATGGATAAAGACATGAAGATCGCAGTATTCGACCTTGGTGGCGGTACTTTCGATATTTCTATTCTTGAATTGGGCGACGGCGTTTTTGAAGTAAAATCAACGGATGGTGATACTCATCTTGGTGGTGACGATTTTGACCAGGTAATTATCGACTGGTTGTCAGAAGAGTTTAAAAAAGATGAAGGTGTCGATTTGAAAAAAGATCCGATGGCTTTGCAGCGTTTAAAAGAAGCAGCAGAGAAAGCAAAAATTGAATTGTCAAGTTCTTCTCAGACCGAGATTAATTTGCCTTACATCATGCCGGTTGACGGTATTCCTAAACACCTTGTAAAAACACTCACCCGCGCCAAATTTGAACAACTGGCAGATAAATTAATAAATGCAACCATTGAACCCTGTCGCAAAGCATTGAAAAATGCAGGAATGTCGGCAAGCGATGTAGACGAGGTTATTTTGGTTGGTGGTTCAACCCGTATTCCTGCAATACAGGAAAAAGTAAAAGAATTTTTTGGTAAGAATCCTTCCAAAGGTGTAAACCCGGATGAGGTTGTTGCTGTTGGTGCCGCTATTCAGGGGGGGGTACTAACAGGAGAAGTAAAAGATGTGTTGCTTTTGGATGTTACTCCGCTTTCATTAGGTATTGAAACCATGGGAGGTGTAATGACCAAATTGATTGAAGCCAATACTACCATTCCGACTAAAAAATCGGAAACATTTACAACAGCCGCTGATAATCAACCATCAGTTGAAATCCATGTCCTTCAGGGAGAACGTCCAATTGCATCAGGAAATAAAACAATTGGCCGGTTCCACCTCGACGGAATTCCGCCGTCACCACGTGGTATCCCTCAAATTGAAGTAACTTTTGATATCGACGCAAATGGCATTTTACATGTAAATGCAAAAGATAAAGCAACAGGGAAATCACAGTCGATTCGAATTGAAGCTTCATCTGGTTTGTCGGACGATGAAATCAAAAAAATGAAAGCTGAAGCTGACGCCAATGCTGAAGCTGATAAACAGGCAAAAGAGAAGGCAGACAAAATTAACCAGGCTGACAGCTTGATTTTTCAAACTGAAAAGCAACTAAAAGAATTTGGCGATAAAATTCCGGCTGACAAGAAAAAACCGATTGAAGATGCGTTGGCAAAATTGAAAGAAGCACATAAAAGTCAGGATTTGGCTGCAATTGATACAGCGATGAATGAATTGAATACAGTATTTCAGGCTGCTTCTCAGGAAATGTATAATGCATCGCAACAGGCTCAGGGTGGTGCTCAGGGTGGATCACAAAATGGCCCAACCGGTGGCGACCAAGGAAATCAATCACAGAATCAGTCGAAAGACGATGGCGAAGTTACTGATGTAGATTTTGAAGAAGTAAAATAAATAGCGATTATTAATAATAATCAATAATTAGCAAAACGCAGTAAATATTTGATTTACTGCGTTTTTTATTTGTGGGGAATTATTTATTTAAATGGTTTCTTATTGTTTTTTGTCATATATTTGTACCATGACTGTACCGGAACTTAATTAACGATGAAGTGGAACTTATGAGTTCTTATGAATACTTATAGAACCTTAAATACAGTTAAAGACGGTGATGACTAAGATTCAAAAACAATGTGCCATATGCGAAGAACCGTTTATTCCGAAGACGGTAAATTCTATTTATTGTTGTAAAACCTGTAGTGATACTGCATACCGTAAAAGAAAAGTACAGTTGAAAAAGGAAGAACAACGGAAAGCGGTTGCTACTAGAATCCCGGACGACCGTAAATATATTTCTGTACCAGAAGCAATAATTCTTTTTGGAGTGGCGAAAAGTACACTGTACAGGCATATACGTCAAGGACGAATTCCCGCAATCAATTTAGGTACTCGTCTTGTGCGAATTGATCGTGCAACAATTGAAGAAATGTTTCCGATTCGAGAAGATACATCTGTAATGAAAGAACCATCGACGGTAAAATTATATCGTCTTGAACCTGAAGATTGCTATACAATCGGTGAGATCTCAAAGAAGTTCGGAATATCCGACAGTTCTGTTTACAAACATATTCGAAAGTTTTCCATTCCAATTAGGCAAATAGGAAAATATGTTTATGCTCCTAAATCGGAAATTGACAGCATTTACAACAGTAAGTAAAACCTAACACCCCATGAAGCAATTATCAAAGACAAGAGTAACAGTGAGACTTCGTAAAGCGGAAGACCGGAAGGAATGGTACATTTATCTGGAGAGTTATCCCGTATTTGCCCCAGGCAAAACTAATCCTCAGCGCATTCGTGAGTATCTGAATAGAAGTATTACCTCTGTGGAATGGGATAAGAAACGGACTGCCCGAACCGATTCAAATGGTGCTAAAACATTTAAACCCAAACGTGATGATAATGGCATAATTGTATGCCGGAGTGAAATGGATAGAGAAAGTATGTTATATGCAGATGGTGTTCGAAAACTACGTCAACGCGAATATGACCATGCAGATTTGTACAGTGATACCGAAACTGCTCAGGCTGAACTGAAGGAAAGGTTACAACATAATTTCATCGAATATTTTGAAACGGTAACGATTAAACGCCATGGGAATAGTTCCTCGTCCATTATAGTTAATTGGCAGCGTACAAATGAATTAATAAAACTATTTGCCGGAGATACCCTTTTATTCTCTCAAATAAATGTTGCCTTAGCTGAAAATTTTAGGCTTTTCCTGTTGTCTGCACCGCAGGGAGGCAACAAAAGTGGAATTATTTCTCAAAATACTGCAGCAACCTATTTTTCCATTTTTAAAGCAGCCCTTAAACAAGCTTTTGTTGATGGATACCTGGAAAGTGATTTATCTGCTAAGATTAAAGGGATTCAGGAACAGGAATCGCGCCGCGAATATTTGACAATAGAAGAACTGAATAAACTTGTAGCTACACCCTGTGAGAGAGACGTCCTCAAACGTGCTGCACTTTTTTCTGCCCTTACAGGATTGAGGCATATTGATATCCAAAATCTTAAATGGAGTGAAATTACGATGGAAGGTAATCAGGCAAGGCTTCATTTTACACAGCAAAAAACAAAAGGTGTTGAATATACACCCATTTCAGAACAGGCTTTGCAGTTATGTGGAGAGCCTGGTAAGCCAGAACAATTTGTGTTTGAAGATTTACCCGACCCATCATGGATTTCCCGCCCGCTCAAACAATGGATTGAAGATGCAGGCATTAAAAAGAAGATTACATTCCATTGCTTTAGGCACACATTTGCTACCTTGCAACTTTCAAGCGGAACCGATATTTATACCGTTAGTAAAATGCTTGGTCATACTGATGTGAAAACAACACAGATTTATGCCAAAGTGGTGGACGATAAGAAAAATAAAGCGGCACATGCCATAAAAATAGATGAAATACAGAATACAAACTTAAAGTAGTTGTAAACCCAAAAACCATATCTAAAAAATGCATCCCAGGTATTTTGAATATATCGTAGTTTATTTGTCAGTTTTAGTTGTGTGCGTATTATTAGGTGCTCTTGCAAGGGTGTTCGTTATTGGTATTGGTGTTGATGAGTTTACTGCAAATATTGTATTTGGAGCAGTTACGGCTCTGGGAGTGATAGCTTATGCTGTCCTTACACTTCTTATCGAAGGCCTTTATATGGCGACAGTTAAAAAGCTATTCCCTCAAAAGAAGCTTTCTAAACCATTTGATGGGAAAGCCACCAGGATTGAAAATTTCGACAGAATTAGGACAGAACAACAACGACTGATAGATGATAAAGAGCAGGATTATAAAGAAATTGCTATTAAATACACACAAAAGGAATTTGCTCCTTATATTTCAGATGAAGATTTAGCTTTGCTTAGTCTGTATGTAGGCTTTTACTCAGAAAGGAAATTGTTGCAGATTAACCGGACTGTTAAAGTTAAGGAGTTAGCGAGCCTCGATATTTATCATTTTGGGTGGAATATTTGGAACCATTTCAAAATAGGTAAACAGTTAGATATCGCTCATTTCCTCAAAAAAACATTTCCAGATATTCTCAAAGATGTTGAAATCGAAACTATCAAGCGACACCTAAAAGATGATGAGTTGAAAGGCATTATTAAAATACAGAAGAACCTTTCTGTATAACAATAATCACAATTTCTTATAATCTCCAGTGTTTTGAGCGTGTTTTTCATGTGACGTAAAACACAGCGAAAACACCTGTTTCATTTGCACCATAACGATTAAAAACAATAGTTATGAATGCAAATGAAATTTCTTTTGAAAATCTGCCAAAAGCAGTAGCCCATTTAGTTAGTGAAGTGGCTGAAATCAAATCTTTAGTAGAAAAAGGGCAGGTACCTGTTGTCCCTCAGAAGCGTATCCCGATAGGAATTGAAGAAGCCTGCCAACTTATCGGTAAAGCTAAACCTACCGTTTATGCACTTGTCCGTAAACGCCTACTTCCCTGCTATAAAAATGGAAAAAAACTCTATTTTTTTGAAGATGAGCTGTTGGAATGGATTTCCAAAGGCAAAAAGAAAACTTTACTGGAAATCGAATCAGAGGTAAAAGCAGATTACAAAAATCATTTTAGAGGTACAAGAAGATGAATCTGTTTGATTTATTAGCCAATTTCTGGCGTGTAGATGAGCAGAAAAATTTTACCGGAAATGAAACTCGTTTGTTTTTCTTCCTGATTCATTTAGCGAACCGCTCGTTTTGGCCAGACTGGATTGAATTTGCAGATAAACGAATGGTTGCTAATGCCAATATTTCTTTGCAAGTGCTCAAATCTGCCCGGGAACATTTGAAAGAAGCCGGACTATTAAACTTTATTCCCGGGGGTGGATTTAGGGTTAAAACTAAGTATCAGATTCTGGCACCTAAGTCAAACCTTAAACTCTCATCTTCCCATTTAAAAGCTAAAGACAAAAATTCAAAAATTAATTCTCATGGAGAAAGGAAGGGATTTGTCCATACAGGAAGCGATTTCGACTAATCAGAAATTTTACCAGATAGTGCAAAAAGATGTTCATGAAATTGTTGCCGGTGAAAAAGAAAAGATTCGGAAAAATCGCTTCGTCCTACCGCTTGCATATTCCGATTTTCAGAATTTGTATATCTCATTCGGAACCATTTGTTTACTTAACCGGAATCAGAATAAAAGTTTTGTCATTGATGAAGATAACGAACCTATAATAAAGCAATTTTACTATTATGCAACCAATAATTCTTCTTTTGCTGGCGATTTAGCCAAAGGGATCCTATTGCAGGGGAAATATGGATGTGGAAAAACCATTCTCCTTGAGACTTATTCATTGCTTCATAACCACATTGTGAAAAGGTTCTGTTTGAACTATCCTCTGCTTTTATTCATTAAGTCAGTGGAATTACAGGAGCAAATCAGAAAACAATCGGTTAATATGTTTGTCCGGCGGCCTTTAATCATTGACGAATTTGGCAGGGAATCAAAAAGGATTCAAGAGTACGGCAACATCATCCGCCCAATATCCGAATTGTTGAGTTTGCGGAGTGAGGCCGGAGCACTTACACATGGGACTACTAACTTTATTTTGAATACACTTTCATCTGATGAGTTTTATGGCGGGATGATTGGGGATCGGCTTAAAACGATGTTCAATTTCATTACTTTGCCCGGTGAAAGCAGAAGAGTTTAAAGCTTCAGAAGAGCGACTTTTTTCAGCGGAGCAAGTTTGTGTTTCGGTCAGCCCGAAACTTTGCTCTGCGAGGCTAAAACATCCCGCCGGTCTCATTAACAATTAAAATGGAAACTTATATGAAAACGATAAAAAACAGAAACATCAATGGTAGGCCAGCCAAGAAGCCTTCCGAAAAGATGGGCTATAAAATAACCATAAAAATGGCTACCGAAGAATATTATTCGCTGAAAGCCAAAGCTGGTTTGGTAGGGGTTAACCGCAGCGAATTTATCCGTCAGTGCATCCGTTCCTCCGAGGTGAAACAGCGGCTTACTCCGGAACTGATGGGACACATCCGCCAGCTTTCCGGCATGGCCAACAATGTCAATCAAATTGCCCGCACAGCGAATGCCGCCGGATATATTGAAGTGCACAATCATTGTCTTTTTATGAGTGAACGCCTGGACAGAATAATTAAACTCATAGAAGATGATTGCTAAAATTGTCCAGGGACGTGGTTTTAAGGGGGCCGTAAACTATGTACTGGATAAAAAGGATGCCCGTTTGCTTTTTGCCGAAGGGGTACGTTTAAAAGACAAAGCATCCGTCATTCAAAGCTTTATTGCCCAGAGTAAACTGAAACCCAAAATCTCAAAGCCGGTGGCACATATCTCACTGGATTTTTCAGCACAGGACAAAGATAGGTTAATAGACAGATTTATGGTTGGTGTTGCGCATGAGTACCTGGAGAAAATGGGATATGCTAATACACAATACATCATTGCCCGACACCATGATACCGACCATCCGCATATCCATCTGGTGATAAACCGGATTGATAATGAAGGGAACCGGATTTCTGATAAAAACGAAAAATTGCGTAACACAAAGATTTGTATGGAACTGACGAAAAAGTACGGGCTTTACATTGCTTCGGGGAAAGAGAATGTGAAAGAACACCGGCTCAAAGAACCGGATAAACCTAAATATGAGATTTACCGGATACTTCAATCAACGATTCCTAAATGTCGAAACTGGAAAGAACTGGATGCCAAACTTCGAAAATCAGGAGTTACCGTTGAATTGCGAAAAAACGGAAGTACAGATAAAATCCAGGGAGTACGGTTTGGTAAGAACGGGTATGAATTCAACGGCTCCAAAATTGACCGGACATTCAGCTATTCTAAAATTAGTTGCCAACTTGAGCAAAATGCGCTATCAATGGCGGCTCAATCCAAATCTGCACACCGGAGCAGTCAGAGCAACAATGAAGGTTTTTCGTATGCAGTTGGAGCAACTGTTTCTTCTTTGGGAAGTCTGTTCGACATACTGAATCCGTCATCTGGTTATGATGAGGACCGTGCAGAATATTTAAGACAGGAAGCACTGAAGAAAAAACGAAGGAAGAAAGGACGCAGATTGTAAAGAGCAAAATTAACAATAATGGGTACAAGTAAAATGGATTCTTCGGCAGTTTATACTATGTTCGAAGAATTAAAACAAAAGATAGAGCAGTTGGGTAAAGGTGGAATTTCAGATAATCAAGCAAAGTCCAACTTTGATATAGAAGAAATTGTCGTATTGATGCACGAATTACGTAACCGTGTAAATCAAAAACAATTTTCTCCGGAGCAAATAAAAGAATTACAGAATATTCTGGCACAGGTTGCGGGCTATTCTTTAGGGAAAGTTAATGATAATATTCGTACGATATTGACTGAATTAAAAACCATAATAGTTCCTCTTAATGAAAAGGTTGGGCAGTTGCAAATTCCAACAAACATGGTTATTCGCAAAGAGCATGTTTTTATTGTTGATTTTAGAAGAAGCAAAACGGCCATTACTATTATTACAATGGCTTTAGTTATTTTGCTTTCATGGGGTGGCAATATTTGGCAACTCAGAAATAACAATCAGCTAAAGGATAACGACTTAAAATACCGATATGTTAAAATGGAAGGAAGAGCGAGTTCTCAGGATTTACTCCAATTAGAGACAATTTTTAATTATAGTAGAAACAGAGATAGTATTTCTGCTATCAGGGAGCAGATTGAAAATTATGAACGGTTAGTTAAGGAGGAGATTGAAAAAAAGAAACGAGAAAGGCTAAAGATGAAGAGAAATCGAGTAAAATCAAAATGAGGATTAGCCGCCTTGTTCAACGATTCTGGTTTCTACTGGAAAGAATTTCGTTTGATAAAGTAGGGTTTTATCAAAGAAAAAAGTAGATGTTCACGTTCCATGAACGTTATATATCTGCGAACAAATGAAGAAGAGAATAATAAATAGTGTACTGGAAAATTTTCAAAAGGCAACAGGAATCGAAGGTTTCTGGCAAGATAAGGAAAAACTTGTTAGTTGTTTGGATTTAAAAACAGAACTCGAAAAGTTTACTTTCGTGTGTCAAATCAGAAACGAAATCCGCCAACATCAGTTACATCAGATTATTAGCTTTAATAACCAATATAAGAATTTCATTTGGGTTGCCTATCAGATATTTCCCTAATAAAAGAAGAGTTTCGATTGAAAGAAATTCCTTATTTGGAGGCTAATGGAAAAATATTCCTAAAAAGGGAGCCACTCTTTTCCTGATTTACAAGAATGAGCCAATCAATTAAGGAAAAAAAGGGGAACCGCTTTTACGAAGACTAGTTTAAAAGTATTATTTCATTTGCCTCAAAGCAAGGATGATATCGGTTTGCCCCAGCGCGAACTGGCCAATTCGACTAATGTCGGCTTGGGTGTATTACATAAGTAATTGAGGGCTTAACGGTTATATCTTAAGTCTAGAGCGCAAAACATAAACTTGGGAGAAAGTAAAGAATATCGGATCGTTGGATGACAGAATATAGCACGGTGTTGAAACCTAAGATTAAAAAGAAAAGATTTGCACTAAAGCGTAATTGGGTGGACATCGTTTTCAATATCGGCGGGACTGATTGAAAAGGATATTTTATTATGTCACATTTAAACAAAAATTCTATTAAAAAAGTTCTTCAGAGTTTAATTTTAAATATCTTTGTTTTAGATGTGTAATACTTAATATTAATTATATCCAAACAAAAATCTAACATAATTATCATGAAGAAAGTAGCATTTGTTTTATTCATTATTCTTTTATCGATGGGGGTTTCTGTCGCGCAGGAAAAAGAAAAAAAAGTTATTGAATCGGCAGCTACAAAAGTAGAATCCACCCGTGGCGCTGATCCAAACATTGAAGTTGCCCGCTCAAATGAAGATATTGAAGAGCCTAATCCAGAAGCAGCACGTGGTACCTATTGCAAAGTCTGGATTGATAATTGGACTGGCTATAAAATTGATATTTACATAGACGGCAAATACAAAGGAACCATTCCTGCCTGGGAAAAACAATATGCTTGGGCAGTATCGGGAAAAACAAAACTGTATGCAAAATCAACCGGTGGTACTTACTATTGGGGGCCAAGCTGGGTTGATTGTGATTTTGAGTTCACCTGGAAATTGAATAAACCGGAATAGTTCATTCCAATCAGTCTTTTTTATGAAAAGTATTTAAGCAAGAACCGACACTGTTTCACCAAGTGTGTAAGTTAAGATACCAAGGGTTTAGCTATTTATAGCTGGACCCTTTTTTCAAATATGACTAAGAACTGATTTAAGATGATGCCTCAGTTCTGGATTGGTATCGACCATTTTCTAGTTGCTTCACTCAAAGCCAAATATACGGATTTCATTACAGCCAGATCGGAAGGAAACGAAAGTTTGTTTTTAGATACTTACAAATGTCATCACTCCAGTTCATCTAGTGGAGTGTGCCATATAATTTGAATAGTACACCATTTTTTTTATAATATGGTTGACTTTTTTGTTTCTAAGCTATTCATAGATAAATATCGTTAAATAATTTAAAATTAAAATCTATGAATACTTTAAAAACAACTACAGAATTTACTGCTCCAACCAGTGTACTATTAAGTCCCATTGTGCTTGTATAAAAGTCTAAACTACAGTCCAATTACGGAAAATAAGTTTGCCGGACTGGAATTATTTGCAAATCCTCTGGTTTATGACAAAGCAATGTATGATGCAATAAAAATCAGATGTTTAGCAGCAATTCACCAGTTGGTTGTAACGATCAAATCTGATGAATTACTTGGCAATCCATTCTTGTTAACCCTGTCTGGAAAGAAAATTGATCTTCAAATTGAAAACGATAAAAACGGTCAAATTTGTAAGGCTTCTAATTTGCCAGACAGAAAAAGAAAAGTAACTGATACATATTTGTTATTTTTTGAAAAAAGACTTATTGCAACTGACTCAGTATACGCCGATATTTTGGTCAACGCCAATTAGTCTGAAAATTAAATAATGGTATGAAGTAGAGAAATGATTTGAGCATAACAACCATTCAAGCCAATTTAAAACAAAAGTAAATATCTTCATTTATCTATGGCAAACGAAAATTATAACTCTCAAAAATTAATCCATTGTTTTTTTAAAAAGTGCTGAATTACAGATTCAACCCTGTTTCAGTGCTTTATTTTGTATTACTAATGGAAAGAAATATGAACTGTACTTACAATAAAGCTCTTAGTTGACCAGCACAAAGGCAGCCCAGTAGTAAGGGGCGTATTTTACTTTCATTGTATTCTGGGTTTTCAAAAAGGCATCGCGTATTTCCATTCCACTAAACCAGTCCGCATAGAAGCTTGTCATAAACTCGGCTGTTTCCTTATCGGGCACCTGCCAGAGGCTCATCATGATATAGTTGGCACCAGCCATTTTAAAGGCGCGTTGCAGCCCAAATACACCTTCACCTCCTTTTATTTCGCCCAGCCCGGTTTCGCAGGCAGAGAGAACGACCAAATCGGTATTTCCCAGCCAGGTATTCGACACTTCCCACGCTGTTAAAATACCGTCTTCCAGGGCAGGCGGAATCGCTTCATTGTTCCAGGTATGATTCGCGCCGGTTAGCAGCAGGCCAGCTCTTCGAAGCGGGTTTTCCATTACATTGTAATGTTCTTCACGGCTTAAGCTATTGAATTTTTCCCTGGGCTTCTCCTCTTTCAAAGGAAAATAAAAGCCATGCGTTGCAATATGGAGTATTTTAGGTGAATGCAGCCCCGATAAGGCTTTATACGATTCTTCGGTAGCCTGAACGCCGGTAAAAAGCCGTGGTCTGATGTTTCCTTTTGTTAAAACAGGCACTATAGCTTTCACCTCTTCCAACGTGCCGGGCAGGTAAGGCCAGGTTGTATTGCCCCGGGTTGGATCGGTTGGCAGGTAACTTCGGGAAGCGGTATAATAAGCAGTTGTGTCAAAATTATACGCTGTACTCATCTGTTGCCAAGCAGTCGTGTCCGCATTGTAATCGATGCCACCGTACAACACCGGTGATTTTACCTGCGATTGGTCAATGTCTTTTCCTTCTACCAGTTGGCGGGTACTACTCAGGCTAGTGAGCTGATAGTCGTCGCTCAGGTAGTGTGTGCTATCGGTTTTTAGCGCTGCAAACGATATGGTGTGCAATAAACCGGAAGGAGCGTAATACACCTTGCTAATACCCTGCAATAAGCTGTCGATGGGTTGCCAGATGAGTGAATACAAATCTTCGGTGGTAGGATCCACAACCGGAGAAGCCAACACCCGGGTGCCTCTGCTGTTATACAATTGGTTGATAAATACCTTATCGGAACCATGCTCGTTTTTAGCCAGGAAGCCCGATAATTCTTTTTCTTCGAACAGATAAATCAGTTGGGGGATTGTATCTTGCTTACGCAACACCAAGGCGCAATACAAGGTACTATCTGTCCAACCTTTGTGGTAATAATCAAAGCTACTAAATTCAATGGCTGCTTCACCCGGCCGGAGATGATCTCGTACATCCCGCCAACTGAGCTTTGTATTAAAAAAGCCGGGGAAATCGTTTATGCCGGATGCCTGCCTCGTAATTTCGCGCTCCAGGGTTTCGGAGATATTTTGCAGACTGTCAATATCACTAGTTTGTTTCGCTAGCGGTAAATCACTTTGTTTTGCAATGGTTCTTTTAATAGTTTGTAATTCTTCAAAATTTTTAATAAGACTTTCATCTCCACTATTTTGTATTGCATGCTGTAACGCAAGGTTGCTTTGTAATATTATACCTTTTTGTACCAGCTCGTCGTTGTAAAACTCTTCTGAAAGATCTGGTTTGTTATGATTATAATAGCTATAAAATGACTTATATCTTTCAAAAAAAAATCCTGTTTTCTCCTTAGAAAAATTTTCTTTTTCGATTTCGGAAACAAAGGAGAATACTTGTTCCAATTGTTTGTAAAGATTGGCTTTAGCTTCAGAATAGAGAGGGAAGACCTTTTCGTATTGTCCAATATTTTCATATATTTTAGCCAGGTTGTTTAAGCGAATACCATATTCAGAGTGGTCTTTCCCAAGTGATTTTTTTGTGTTTTCAAGCGCTTCAAGAAACAACGGGAGGGCTTTTTCGTATTGCCCCAAATTTTCATATACTCCAGCCAGGTTGTTTAAGCGAAGGCCATAGTTTGGATGATCTTTGCCTAGTGTCTTTTCAGTATTTTCTAGTGCTTCAAGATACAATGGAAGGGCTTTTTCGTATTGCCCTGTTTTCCTATATATTCCAGCCAAGGTATTTAAACAAGTGCTGTAATCCGAATGTCCCTTGCCCAAAGTATTTTCAGCGTTTTCGAGTGCTTCGAGAGCCAGAGGAAGGGCTTTTTTGTATTGGCCCATATTCTCATATACTCCAGCCAGGTTGTTCAATTGACGGCCATAGTGTGGATGATCTTTGCCTAGTGTTTTTTCAGTATTTTCGAGTGCTTCGAGAGCCAGAGGAAGGGCTTTTTTGTATTGGCCCATATTCTCATATACTCCAGCCAGGTTGTTCAATTGACGGCCATAGTGTGGATGATCTTTGCCTAGTGTTTTTTCAGTATTTTCGAGTGCTTCGAGAGCCAGAGGAAGGGCTTTTTCGTATTGACCCATATTCTCATATACTCCAGCCAGGTTGTTCAATTGACGGCCATAGTGTGGATGATCTTTGCCTAGTGTCTTTTCAATATTTTCCAGCGCTTCAAGAAACAACGGGAGAGCTTTTTCGTATTGACCCATATTCTCATATACTCCAGCCAAGTTGTTCATATAAGTACCATAGTGTGGATGATCTTTGCCTAGTGTTTTTTCGGTATCTTCCAGCGCTTCAAGAGCCAGGGGAAGGGCTTTTTCATATTGCCCCATTTCCATATATAATAAAGCCAAGGCATTTAAATAAGTGCTGTAATCCGAATGTCCCTTGCCCAAAGTCTTTTCGGCGTTTTCCAAAGCTTCGAGAGTCAACGGAAGGGCTTTTTCGTATTGGCCCATAGCCTTGTATAATGCTGCCAGGTTGTTTAAACGAATGCCATATTCAGAATGGTCTTTCCCAAATGACTTTTCTGTATTTTCAAGAGCTACTAATAACAGGGGAAGGGCTTTTTCGTATTGGCCCATATCCCGGTATAATCCTGCCAGGTTGTTTAAATGAATGCCATATTCAGAATGGTCTTTCCCCAATGACTTTTCCGCATTTTCAAGGGCTTCTAGATACAAGGGAAGGGCTTTTTCGTATTGACCCATGTGCCGGTATACTCCTGCCAAGTTGTCTAAACGAATGCCATATTCAGAATGGTCTTTCCCCAATGACTTTTCTGTATTTTCCAGTGCTACTAAAAGCAAGGGAAGGGCTTTTTCGTATTGGCCCATAGCCTGGTATGATGCTGCCAGGTTGTTTAAACTGACACTATAAATTTCATGCTTTTTACCGTATTCTTTTTCGCATTGTTCCAATGCTCTTTCAGCATAAAGTATTGCCTGTTTATAATCTCCTAAATGATAATATTCAACTGCTTGTTGGTTGAGGGCCTCCCAGCTTTGGGCCGAAACAGGTACTGTAAAAAAGCAGAATAAAACGACAGTAAGTGTAATTTTTGTCCTTTGCATAAGGAGAATTAATCGGGTTATGCAGATTCTGGTTATTTTAAAGCCATTGCTGTGTTACTCAGTAAACTCATGTTGCTGTTTCGGTTGAACATTAAAAACTACTGTTTGAATATTGGCAGATTCTGGAGGAACATTTAATATCCCGGTCCGGGTTTGCGCATACGAATCCTGTAATAACTGTTCTAAAGGGTTCAAATTACTTCTGCCATCCCTTCCTCTTGAGGTCACAATGCTGTTTAGTTGCACCGGTTCTTTTGTAGCAACAAGCTTAAGCATTTCGTTACCAAAAGGCTGTTCAAAAACGAATAATTGCGGTAACTCTTTGCTTGTTCCCGGCTCAATATTCAATTCGGCTGGTGTTTGGTAGGTAGTAGGTAGTAATATATCAACTTCATTATTCGATTTTATATCCAATATCTGGAAATAGGCTTTATTGGCTCCCCGATTAGTAAGTTTAATTTTAAATACCTGCTGGTCGTTAAAGGTCAGCAAACCGCCCCTGCTCATTGTTTGCACGGGCAAACGAGAAGTCTCTATG
This sequence comes from uncultured Draconibacterium sp., assembly GCA_963677235.2. Classification (GTDB taxonomy): domain Bacteria; phylum Bacteroidota; class Bacteroidia; order Bacteroidales; family Prolixibacteraceae; genus Draconibacterium. The sequence continues at coordinate 294,337 of CAXXPP010000004.1, forward strand.
TACTCGCCGTTCACCAAATCTACAGTAACCGGAATAATTTCCATGGTCAGGTCAAGGTTTTCATCCGTCATTTCCAGTCTGCGAACCACATCTCCTCTTACAGCAGTTTTAATTACCGCAATGGCAGAGTCTGCAAAGGTTGCCGGAATCTTTCCGGCATATTTTATTTCTTTTAGTACATGATCCATCGACGTGAACACCTGGAATTTGTTATCGGTGCAATCAATATAAAAATCCGCGTCTGCGTCCTTCAAATTTATATTCGGGTTTGCGTCTACCTTCATTTTTAATGCATTGTAAACTTCTCCCTGCCCTCTTAGTTTCGCTATACTGACTGTTTTTTCCATGTTGCCCATCGCTAGCTGCTCCACAAAAATCCAGGATTCCAATGCCAACTTTTTCGTTATTGGTTTATCCACAAGGATGGTTGATTCCAACATTTTACTGTTTACAATGGTTCCGGTATAAAGTGGATCCACCCCTTCCGGATTCAGGGTACCTACAGGATAGAAACCGACTACTGTTTTATCGTACAGACCGGCTAGTAACCCGGATTTGAGTTTGATTGTTTTATCATCCAACCGAGTATTAGCCTTAAAATAAGGCACCTGCGTGACCACTTCGCCGCCAAACAACTTCTGATCTACTTGCCCCTCAATTTGAGGCATTTGGTAAGGGGCTATGTGTCCCATTTCTTTCTGGACCGCATCGAATAGCCCCCTGTAAGTCATTTCGTGATTGACTTCGGTCAGAGCTTTGCTGAGGGCAAACGATAACGAACCATATTTTACACCGTTTTCATCGGTGTATTCATAATTTAACTGCTCGGCACTTGCCCCGCTGATGACGACCAATGGAGCTGCATCGTCTGTTTCTTTCGACTCGCAAAAACCACCGGATTCGCTTCCCCTGCTTGAGCTAATCGGATGATAATCTTTGCTCTGAAATTTCTCTCCGGTTCCACGAGATACCCTGTCTCCTCTTGTTCCTGTTCCCGAGTGACAAGAATCCAGTATGACCAAAACATTACCTTGAGGCCCAACTTTCTTTCGGATTTGGGATAAGTTCCTTCCCAACTCATCATCCCTGAAATGGTGTTCTCCTTCGTAAACCCCTTTCTGATAATTAAGACGGGCATCGTAAGGGATGATGGATTCATCATAGCCATCTATCTCGTCGTTATTGTTGTCTTCAATTTGCTGTCCATGTCCTGAAAAATGAATTACAACAATGTCACCTATTTTTACTTTTGATTCAAGTGCTTTAAAAGCGTTTTCGATCCCCGAATAGGTTGCGTCCGCGTCTGTTAATAAGATCATATTCTTTCCTTCAAATCCTTGGGCAAATAATGCTTGCTCAATTAACGCAACATCGTTCATCGATGAAATCTTGTTCCATCCCCCTTCTAACGGATAATTACCGACAGCAATAATCAAAGCATGTTTGGAGGTGTTTGCCTCTGAAATACCTACAAAACACACTAAAAACAGAATAAAAAATGTCTTTACTAGTTTCATTTTGAAAGGTTGTTCATTTATTTTTTTAAAAATAGGATTTCTTTTTTTGAATACAGACAACTCACCATCAAGGTAACAAAATCTTAAAGAACCGTTATTTTTTATAAATTTAAAAAGGGCTTTTCTTTCGGAATGGTTTCTTTAATTTATTTTAGCTTTGTGAGTAGTTCGCCTTTCTTATCTTGACTATTAGAAATTAATATGCTTGCCTTAATTAAAATAGATATATTTGTTAATACTGGATTACCTCAAATTGCATAATTATGATATGTTCCGATCAAGAAATATTAGATGCTTTTCATTCTGACCGAGACTTTGCTGCTAGATTGCTCTATACCTGTTACTACGACACTTTTACAAAATGGTTAATGTCTCGCTATAAAGCCCAATTTAATGAAGTGGATGAAACATTTCAGAAAACAATTGTTGTTGTTTATGAAAATGTGATCCAGGGTAAATACTCGAAACAAGATAGCCTGTTCAAAACTTATTTTAATCAAGTTGGTAAGTTTACGTATTTCGATTATTTGAAGAAAAGACGTCGATTTGATGATTTTTCTTTTGAACGATATGTGAAATATGATGATTCAGAAGAAGTTATTGCTTCGAAAAAAGATTTTGAAAAAAAATTAGCACTCGTAGAAGAAACTTTAAAATCAATCTCACCTACCTGCTATAAGCTAATGCAATTGTTTTTCTATCAAAAGAAAAGATGGAAAGACATTGCTTCGATTTTATCTTACAAAGATGAAAATTCAGTTAAAAATTCGTGGTTGAAATGTAAGAAAAAAGTAAAGGAACGATTAAGCTAAACACGTAAAAATTATACAGAAATGGGTGACTTTTCAGATTACAGTGCATTAATAGACAAATATATTTCCGGAGATTTAAGCGAAAAAGATCGGATTGAATTTGAGCGAGAATTAGCCGGGAAAGCTGATTTACAAAAAATGGTAGAGGATACACAACTTATAAAAATTGGTATAACAGCTATTGAACGCGAAAAAATGCTGGAGTCAGTAAGAAAAGCCAGTATTGAATTTAAAAGCAAACGCGAAACCAAGTCTCGAAAATTGAACTTTAGAAGTTTAAGTATCGCTGCTTCTTTGCTTATTCTGATTTCAATAAGTTTTACTATTTATTATACCAGTCAGCGTTCATCTTATTTATCGGGTTTTATGCCTTACACTGGTTACGAGGCATTAGCATCAAGGGGCGAAACAAAGAGTGACACCGCTCCGCTCAATGTGTTAGATAATGCATGGTCTCTATATAATTCAGGAAAATTTCAAGAAAGCCTCCAAACAATCTCCAGTGTAACTCCGCCCGAAATATTTGATGCAGAGTTTTCATTTCTAAAGGGACTTTGCCTCATTGAAGAAAAAGAATACAAAGCAGCCATTCCCTATTTTGAATCTGCGGCTTCAAATCCGAGATTTAGATATAATGACGATGCATTTATGTATTTGGGGCTAACGTATCTGCAAATTGGGGAAAAAGAGAAAGGGAAAGCGGTTTTGGAGCAAATCGAAAATCCGAGTGAGGAGGTTAAGAAAGTCCTTGATAAAATTGATTAAGATAATTGAAAACCGATCGAATTACAGACAAGACTATATGGTGATTATTAGAATTGATTACAAAGGATTCAAACTGTAAAAGCCAAAAAACGAACAATGTTCTCATGAAAAAATTATTCCTCGATGACATAAGAACTATTGACATGATCTATGATAAATTAGTAGAACCCGAATTTGACATTGTCAGGACTTATAAAGATTTTGTGGATTATATCAAGAGGAACGGCCTGCCTGACTTTATTAGTTTCGATAACGATTTTAGGACTCGATGAAAACGGAGAAGTTGCACCGGATTGGTATGCTGCTGCAAAATGGCTGGTTTATGAATCTGGGCTAAATTTAATCAGCCTGAAATTCCATGTTCATTCAGCAAATCCTGTGGCTTCAGAACAGATAAAAGGGTTATTGAATAATTACATAAAGCATTTGAAAGAAACCGACATATAAAATATTCTAAATATATCTTCCTTTTTGGGGTGACTTTTTAACTGTTGCGCCATTAATAGGAAAATAATAACAACCTAAAAAATTTATAGATATGGCTTATACAAAAAAATGCGCTCAATGTGACAGTAAGATCTCGCATGACGCAAAGGTTTGTCCTCACTGTGGAACTCATAGTCCTCACAAGTTTCTTTGGTCCGATCCTCGTACAATTGTAGCATTTATTATTGTTGCGATAATTATTTATACATGTAGTTGATATTGAGAGGTATAACTTGAATCTTAATATAAAATGTTTAAAGAAAAATATGCAATACCAGTAGGAGGCTGTACGATTGAGTACAAAGCTCCTAAAATATTAAAGTTTATCGGAAAAGTTATTGAATCTTTTACCCCTGACGAGTCTAAAGATACTTCTCATGTAGTGAATTTTGATTGGGATGGTAAAGTAATATTTACTCCCTGTGATTATGGTTTAGGTGCCAATGAGTGGAGCATTTATAATGGACACATAAAAAGATACGATGGGAATAATGAAAACTATGCAACTTTAACCGCATTAAAATGCGGTTCTGGTGTTGTGTTTGGAAATGGTAGATACTTATTTTATTCAGACGGCTATAGAGTATTAATTGAATTAGAGAATACAGATTACAAATTTGACATAAAAAATATTGTTGTTGATAAGACTAATGGTTCCGGATTCTTTTCAATAAAATTCTATGAAGATAATTTAATTATTTCTTCCTTTTTTATTGAATATAAACAAAGAATTAAATATTATGAGTTTACTATAAATCACTTTGAATTAGGTTTGCAGCATGAATGGGACAAATATTCATCTCAGACTCAAATTGAACAAGTTAAACTTAGCAGGGATAAATATATTTTAGTGGCCTATCAATATTGTTCGATGTATGCTCCGGACGGTTATAAGAATCTAGTGTTTTTTGATCCTTTTAGCCAAATCATACTGGGGGCCACTTCGGTTGAAGGACTACAGAGTATCTGTAAGCATCCCGTAAAAGATGTTTTTCTAACCATAGGGAAAGAATTATGCTTATGGACATTTCCTGACTGCCAATTATTAAAGAGTGTAACATTAGATGTTGCCCGTGACGATGATTATATGGGCAGAGGGGGTGTTTCGTATAGTTCTTGCGGGCGATATATTGCTATAACTTATGCCATTACTGGTGAAGTTGAAATCCGGGATTCAGAATCTTTAGAAATAATAAAAATTTTAGAAGGAGATATAGGTCTTGGCAACCATGATCTATCATGGGATGTGTCTTCAAAATTTATTGCTTGCAGGTATTATCTGAGAAAAGCAGGCTCTGGTGTAATTAAAGTTTGGGAAGTGAATACAGGTCGGCTTATGTTGGAAGAAATGTGTAGCTCCTTTCGGGGAAGTCCTATGGAAAAGTCATTTTATTGGTCTCCTCATTCTACTTCACTAGCTATTTTGCAAAATATGAATACAGTTAAAATTTTTGAATATGAAAACTAAGTAGTCCTAATATGAGGTTGCAGAGCGGTTTATATTCGGTGCTTTGAGAGCATTGCGCCCAGCATCAGCTTTTGTTTCGGAGGATATTGAAGAGCTCCGAAGACCTAACCGTTTCATATCACCAATCATTATGTGTGATTCGCCACATAAGAACCTCCCTAATAGATTTGGGACTAAATTATTTATCTATCTAGTTCTTATTACATAGAAAACGGTAAGTATAAATAGGTGGAAATGATTTATTTAAAGTAAATATTAACGTTTAGATATATTCAATTTATTTTTCTCAAGTCAGAATTAAACCAAAATAAATTTTAAAAGCTATGTGTAAAGATACAATTTACTACAAAAGTAATTTTATTACTTGCGATGATTCAACGAATTATGATGTTTTAGAAGATTTTGAAGTTTGTATCCCGCCATTGCCTAAAATTTTTTATGATTTGGCAATAAGAACATCTATGCCCCATAACAATGGTGAGCACTTCAAATGGACTGTTAAAAAAGGGGAAAGATTAGGTGATAGTGGTGTGATTGGCTTAGCTTTCGTTAATAAAATTGGTGTTTTTGGGAAGAGAACAGAAGAAATGTCATTTAGACAAAAACTTAAGGCAAGCACTGGAAAACCAATATATTCGACCATGTTATCCTGCGCAATAGGTGGTGAAATTACAATGTTAGGGATAAATATAGGTCAGAATCAATTGTGGGACTACAATAAAAAATATCCCATTATACAAGGAACTACTCAGACACCAGATAATCAGAAATACCTTATAAAAATTAGGCCTGTAATAAAACAACCTGAAGGAAAGGAACGTACTCTAGAAAACAGAGACTATGCATTCGATTACGGCACCCATTTCAGAGATTTATTCGAATTAGTAGCGCAATTTACGCAATATAGTAGACCGGAAAAGCTACTAAAGTATGGGGTTGTGAATCCTGAAAAATACTTAGAAGAATTAAAAAAAGCAGACGAAGCCATCTATTGCAGTTCCAGTGAAAAGGCACCACGGGCCAACATCATAAAACCGTTGAAACCCGGAGTTGTTGAGCAATATCCCGATGGTGTGGCGGGCATGAAATGGGAACATCTCATTCTAGGTAAATAAACAAACATAGTTGGTCAAAAATGCATCACAATACGCAATATACGTATGCCGGGAATGTGAGTGATTCAAACTTTTCTACCCCGCTCGTGCTGATTTTTAGCCGGGGTACAATCCAATAGAATTCAACGCGGTGGCAGAATATGCATTATGAGTGGTGGATTAGCCGGCGATTTTGTGTGTTACATTTCGGTTGATAATGAGCAAAGTCTGTTTAATATTCTTGAAAAAGAAGAAAAAAACTGGTTCCAAAGAATACTTGGTTCAATAAGTCGAAAAAATATTGCCGGCATCGAACGTAAAGAACGGATTATCAAGTTGCTGGCAAAAAAATATACGACACCTCTGGATGACCCGTATGCAGATATTGAGAAATTTTTGAGGGACAATAATATCAGAACAAAATCAGAATATTGGCCAAACAGATAGTTGTTTAAAAGACAGGTAGTCTACCCTGTTAGCACTACATCACAAAAAACTTCAAAAAACTGGTTGACTTTTCCCTCGTTCTCCCATTAATGATAAAACAATTTGATTACGCAAAATTTCAAAATATAAGTAAAATGACAAACAAAGAAAGAGCTTTATTGGTAGCCGACAAAGCACATGCAAACCAAACGTATGATATTTATCCATACGGATACCACATTAGGCAAGTGGTAAAAATAGCGGAAGAGCTGGGGTATGATGAAAGCATTGTAGTAGCTTCTGCACTACACGATATTTTGGAAGATACCGAACTTTCGTATAACGATTTGAAAAAAGCTTTTGGAGAAGAAGTTGCTGAAATTGTGTATTGCGTTACTGATGAGTTGGGGCGCAACAGAAAAGAACGTAAAGAAAAAACTTACCCTAAAATACAAAGTAACTGGAAAGCCACTGTGGTTAAAATTTGTGACAGGATTGCCAATATGCAACAATCTGAACAATACAATCAAAGGCTTTTTGAAATTTATAAAAAGGAACATGAGGTTTTTTGCAAAAGCCTTATGAGCGAAAACCACCCACATTTAGAAATGAATAAAGCCTGGCAGAAACTTAATAAGTTGGCAATATAAATGGGGTAAATTTTACAATAAATTAATCTCTTGTCGTCATATCTATACTGTTTTTTTAAATCTTTAAAACATTGTTAATTCAAATAAACAATATGAATAATTCAATCACGAAATTTTTTTGTCTGCAAGGTATTTTTCTGGGAATAATTTTAAATATCCATACATCATTTGCACAAGAAGAAACACCACCATCAAGCGCACCTGATACAATAGACTATTATTATAAAATGGGTATTTCGTACGATAAAAATGGCGACTACGACAAGGCAATAGAAGCTTTCAAAAAGGCAGTTTCCTTAAAACCAGATTTTATAGATGCATATTTCGAATTGGGATATTCGTATGCAAATAACCACGACCACGCCAATGCAATTGTAGCTTATCAAAAAGTAATTTTTTTAAAACCCGATTATGCTTCGGCTTATAACAACATAGGAACCCTATACTACAGAAAACGTAACTACGATAATGCAAAAGAAGCCTTCCAACAAGCAATTTCTTTAGAACCTGAATATGCTATGGCTTATTATAACTTAGGCAACGTATACAATGCTAAAGGCAATTACGATAAAGCTATAGAAGCGTACCAACAAGCAATTTCTTTGCAACCTGATTATGCTGAGGCGCATCATAATATGGAGAATTCTTATTACAAAAAAGGCATATCGCATTACGAGAAAGACGACTACAACACAGCAATAAGTGCATTTAAAAAAGCAATTGAGTTGAAACCAACTAATCGGACTTATTTTAGAATAGGGGATTCGTACTTTAAAAAAGGCGACTACGACAATGCCTTAGAAGCCTATCAAAAAGCAATTTCATTATATCCTCGTAATGCTTCGGCTTATTACAATATAGGGATAGTGTATAATGAGATGGGGGATTACAACAACGCCATAGAAGCTTTCAAGAAAGCAATTTCGCTAAAACCCGATTATGCTTCAGCTTTTGCTGGCATGGGTAGCTCATATGGTAATAAAAAAGACTATGTGAATAGGAAGAAATGTTACCAAGAAGCAGCAAAGTTAGGGGATAAAAGTGCTCAGGAATGGTTAAGAAACAACAACGAAACCTGGTAAGACAATTGTTATTCTTAAATACCTTATTTTTATATATATGAGCGAAAATAATAACTACCGGATTGTTTACTATATTGCGATTATAGTCCTGCTTATATTGTTTATATTCATTTTGCAGGTTTTACCTTTTCCTGGATATTATGATTTTGGGCGAAAGGCAGGGGTATGTGCGGTTTCTTGTTTTATTGGCATTGTTGCATACGGATTAATTCTGGGATTTGTAGAAATGGTAATGAGAATCCTGGTAGAATTGGCCGGGGCAGTTCTGCTGTTTATAAATGTTGTATATGTTGCCTCTGGCTGGGCTTTTTTTGAAGAAATTAAGGCACAGTTTTTAGAATGGGTGCCGGATATTTCAGAGAAGCTTAATATTATCATCATTATCGGATTAGTACTAATTTTACTTGTTTTCAACTTATTGGTAATGCTTGTTTTGTATCCTTTATCCAAAATCACCGATGCGAATATTGAACCGCTTGACTAAATTTAATAATTTTATGCACGTACCTTGAAACATTGATGTAAGATAAAATATATGCACCGGTTAGTAGTATTTTTTTTCATTTTTTTACCAAGTCATTTATTCGCCCAAAGAACATCTATAAGGCCTCCGTCCATTATGAGTAGTGGTTGGGAAGAATTAACATCGCAATCCAAAATTGATTCTGTTTACAATTTTTTTGTCCAAACCGTAAAATCCTTTGATTCTCAAAGCAATAAAATTGTGAAATATCGGGTCAGAAATCTATCTTTTTATAACGATGCCGATTTAATTGAAATTGAGGTTAATAATAACGGAGAAATTGAACTATATAGTTTTGTGGAAATTGAAAATAAAATTATATTCTTAAATGGTCAGTCAGAAGTTATTCCCGAAATAAATAATACGTTTGGGTTGAACACGAATGACAACTTGCAACTTACTAATTATGTTGAGTTTTTTGTTAATTCAATTGGAAATGAAGATGGCTCAAGGTTTCTGATTGTTAGAAATTTAGAATCGCTCCAATTTATATTAAAAGAGTATGATTTTAGAAGATTAAAAGATGATTTTTTGGAGCCTCAAATTATTAGTATGGCGGAAGATTCAGTAGTCTTTCAATTCACGAATTTATATGAGAGATATCTTTTCAAATGTATTTACATTCTTTATCCTAGTGGAAAAGTGAATTTGCAAAAAGATGTTCCAATATCCTATGATAATTATGAATTCAATACACGTTTTAATAAAAACGGTGCTATTATTGTCAATTTAGGAAATATTCCAGATTCAATTCTACTTGCTAAAAAATCTTTTCAATACCCAAATTTTTTAGATGATTTACAAAGAAGACAAGGAAAATGGAAAATTTTTTATGATAAAAACTGGAAACAAATTGATGACAGTATTCAAGCAAGCTATTATCGGATTATTGATTATAAGGATGATAAACCTATAGGGAAAGTTTATGATTATTACAAAAGTGGTATAATACGATGGCAGGGAGAATTTAGTTCCGACAGACCTGAAGAAATTAGAAAAGGGAAAAATATTTGGTATACAAAAGATGGGAATATCGATTATGTTAGTGATTATAGTGCAGATGGTAAACTCATTGAAAGGGTATCTTATGATTTTATAGGAAATCCAATATGGAATATTTGGACTTATTTAGATAATGGTCTTATCTCTTCTAAAGCTGGAAATTGGAATCAAGCTATTAAAATGTACTTGGAGGTTCTAGACTTGAGGGTTGAAAGCGATAGTATAGAGGGAAAGGTGTTAGCTAATTTATTTGGCAATTTGGGACAAGCTTATTTCTCGTTAAATAAATTTAATGAAGCAGAAGATTTTTATCTAAAGGCTTATCCATTAGTCGTAGCAAGCTATGGAAAAGGAAGTGAAGATTATTCCTCCCTAATAAACAATTTAGCAAATGTTTATATGAATCTGTATGAATATGCTAAGGCAGAGCCATATTTCTTAGAATGTTTAAGTCTTGAGAAAAGACAAAATAAAGAATTTACCACAAGTTATGCGCTAACCTTATCAAGTTTAGGTGATCTTTATCTAAAGTTAGGAATGTACGACAAAGTGAATGAATATTATCTACAGGCAATTAAGATTTTTGAAAAAGATTTGGCCAAAAATAAGATGTATTATTTAAGTGCTTATAGTAAGTTAGGTTTATTTTATGAAACCATTGGGGATTATCCTAGTGCGGGTAATTTGTATGAACAATGTATTGATGGTTATAAATACGTTAAAGAAACGGATGGTCTGGATTATATACGAGCAGTTTCTAATCTCGCATGCATTAGAAATATTGAGAAAAATTATTTCGCATCCGATTCTTTATTTTCGATCTGTTTATCAAAATTCGAGAAAAGTCTTGGAAAGAATAATGTAGAATACGCCATTCTAGTAGGAAACTATGCTCATCTACAAGAAAATATGGGTAATGTCGAGAATGCAGAAAAGCTTTGGATGGAATCGCTTAAAATTACAGAATCAATATATGGTAAAAACAATCCCTCACTACTCATTGATATAAGGAATTTAGCTTCTTTTTATTATAGCCAAGGAAACTTAGTAAAAGTGGATAGCCTATCGGTACTAATGCATCAAATTTCCATTGAGCATTTACGAAAGAACATGATGATTCTGTCTGAAGTTGAGAAAGCTAAGTTTGTTCAAGTTTATAGAAATTCTTTTTGGGTGCAATTTCCTCAATTAGTAGCAATTCAATATACAACAAACCCTTACATAATCAATAATTTTTATAATTTGAAAATTGCTACCAAAGGTATATTATTCAATAGTACTAAAAAAATAAAAACGAATATTATAAATTCTGGTAATGAGAAATTACTTAATCTGTATCAAACATGGCTTGAACAAAAATATTTTTTATCAACTTATTACCAATTGCCGCTTTCCAGAAGAGATACATCTATTATAATAAAAAAAGAAGAAGAAAAAGCCAATCAACTGGAAAAAGAATTGTCAGCTCGTTCCGAACTATTTGCTCAAGCACAAGATACGACCGAATACACATGGGAAGATGTAAGAAATCGATTAAAGGATGGCGAAGCTGCCATTGAAATGGTTCGTTTTCGGTATTACGATAAGTCTTGGACCGATTCGATTATTTATATGGCAATGATTGTCACCTCTGATACAAAAGAACATCCGGACCTGGTGGTGCTACCAAATGGAAATGAGTTGGAATCATCTGGAGTTAATGCATTCCAGGGCTCTCTTAATACAAGTAATTATGAAAATGGGAATCAAACGCGGGGAGTGATCTTGTTAAATGCCGGTGATGTGAAGTTAGATCCTTATCAGTTGTATTGGCAGGCGATTCAGGAAAAACTGGATGGAATAACAAAAGTTTACCTTTCGCCTGATGGTGTGTATAATACCATTAATGTTTCAGCACTTTATAGTTCGAAAGATAGTACCTACGTTTTTGATCAATTAGAAATACAACAAGTAACCAGTACCCGCGATCTGGTTGTTCCTAAACGTACCATCAAGAATACTAACAAAGCAATCCTTGTTGGGTACCCTGATTATAACGGCGATCAAACTGCAGATTCCTCCATGTATAATGATTGGCTGCAACAAAAAGTATTTGCTGAAAGCCGTTCGTCCGGGCTCCGATTTTTCAATGGAGAAGATATAGTGCCTTTGCCCAATACCAAAACAGAAATAAAACAACTAAGCAAAATTTTTAGCCACACCGGTATTAAACCTACCGTATTGCTTGATTCAATTGCCACAGAAGCAAACGTACTCAAAGTTGATAATCCTCGTATTCTGCATATAGCCACCCACGGTTTCTTTTTGAAGGATATGGAGCCCGATACTACCAATAGAGGCATGTTAATGGGCATGGATGAACATCGGGTTTTCGAGAATCCACTGCTCCGCTCAGGATTATTACTGGCTCATGCCAAACAGGCTATAACAGAGGGTGGTGATGGCGTATTAACGGCTTACGAGGCTATGAATATGAACTTAGACAATACGGAGTTAGTTGTACTCTCAGCTTGCGAGACCGGCTTGGGTGAGGTTAAAAATGGAGAAGGCGTCTATGGTTTGCAGCGTGCCTTTCAAACAGCCGGAGCCAGGAGCGTGTTAATGTCTTTATGGAACGTCTCTGATGAAGCCACGATGGAACTCATGATCTTGTTTTACGAGTACTGGCTCGAAAAAAAGCAGACTAAGCGAGAAGCCTTCAGAAATGCACAACTTGAATTACGCAAAAAATATCCTGAGTCCTATTATTGGGCTAGTTTCGTGATGATTGGGGATTAATCTGCAAAAAACAATTACTTTTTCTCATTTTTCTGGTTGACTTTTTTGTCAAACTACCATTAATCATAAAAGAAGTGAAACTTAAAATTCAAAATTATGATTATTTGGTCAGGACAAGGTCGGTTAGCAGGAATCATATTTCTCGCCGCAGTAGGTATACTATTTTTATTCGGGTTGGATGATAAGAGAGCTTTGCTCTTCGGTTCAATTTTAGCAGCTCCTTTTATCTGGATAATAGGCCGCAATTTGAATAAGCCGGAAGAACGCTTTGATAGGAAAACCCAACAAAAAGTCATTTACAAAAACAACCATAGCATGTTTGGCGTGCCGGTACAATATTGGGCCATTATTTATGTTGTGCTTTCGTTTGTCTATTTTCTGGCATAACATACCCATCTTATTAAAATCGAATTTTTATTAATCAATTATTTAAATACGTTATGAAAAAAATTAGTGTATTAATAGTTAGCTTAGTTTGTTTAAGCATATCGGCTTATTCACAATTTAGAAATTCTGCTCCGGCATCGGTAATCCCAAATCTACAAGAATTATCAAGCGAAACAGAACAAGATATAATAGTTGAAAAACTTTACGAAGCCTTAACTGTATCAGATTACCCAATTCCCGCAGGTTACTTAACCTTTAGAAGTAAAAAGCTTAGTTGCTATAATAATATAGAGCTTATTGAAGTAACCGTGGATGACAAGGATAACGTTCTACTTTATTATTTACTGCAAAATGAGGATGAGTACTATCTACTTGATGGAAACCTCCATGTATTTGAAGCCTTTAATAAAGCAAATAAAGTTTTATTAAATGATAGAAATCAGATTCTCGAATACCTGCATTTATATGTAAACTCGCTTAGCATTGATAATTCGCGTTTTAGACTTATAAAAAACACAGATGAGCTGTGTAATTATATGGATAAAGATGCATCATTCGACTTTGACGTAGAAAAGCCAGTTATGTTAAGTTCTGCTACTGAAGATTATCAAATATCAGTTAATGTGTTGTGCGACAAAAAGCTCTATAAGGCAAAATTTACTGTAGCAAAAAATGGTAGAATTGATTTGGATGAGGAAATATTAATCGCAGAACTGGATATTTTGAATGATTCACATATAGATGGTTGTTTGCAATTAAATAATCAGTATGAAGCAAAAGGTATATTATAATTTTATTCGATGAAGTTAACCCATTTTCAGTTTTGTTGAATAGCTGAAATAAGAGAAATAATTGAAAAAAAGTCATTTTTAGGGTTGACTTTTTCAATCATCGACCATTAATCATAAAGAGTTAAATGTAATACTAAAATTTAATGATTATGAAATTGAAAAACGCAACTCTAATTGCATTAATAGGAACAGTTTTATTTTTTATAGAGAGTCTAATTACCTTAATAAGATTCAGAATTATACTTGGAACTTCTTTCAATTATGTAAGTTGTTCTGTCGAAGTTTTATTCTCACTTGGACTTGCAATATTCTTTATTTTGCTGTATAGTAACCAAATAAAAGAAGATACTGAAACCATTAATCAATCACTTATCCCCAGCTCAAATACTTCTGAACGACAAAAGTCCTCATCAGCATTCTCTGAATATATGTCATTTAAAAGAATGATTTCATTAACCATTGTTCCAATTATTTATGTAATTGGTACAATAGCAATTGTTGTTATGAGTAATGTTTTAATTTACAGGGGAATAGTAGATGAAGGAGCAGAACATCTAATATTGGAAGGTTTTGGATTCCTTACAATTGGAAATGTTCTCTGGAGATTAGTCTGTGAGGGCTGGGCATCATTGATTCGCGTGGTAACTTTATCTTTTAATTCAGAAAAGAAATGCGAGTAGTATGTGTAAGTGTTTTATTTAGAAGTGTTAAGTCGCTTTGTTTCTCTTGTTGTCCTTAAATCAGTTCACCTATAATATAATTATAATGAAGAATATAATAATCATATTGTCTTTAGCAATGTTATCACTTGTGATAGGTTGTACGTCAAGCTCGATACAAGTGAACATAGAAGATAGTCGAACGGAATATGGTTCTGCTACTGTTAGAGAATTAAAACTGTATAGAAATGACAGTTTAATCAGAATAATAGACCCAGTGCAAAGAAACAGGCATGTGATAGATAGTCTAAGGTCAGGTAATTATAGAATTGAATATACGTCAATATTTAAGAAGACCGAGAGTGTTTATGTTAAGATTAGAAAAGGCAAAAAATATTATGTTGATTTATTTGTTGATTACATAAACCATGAATTGGAGACTTACAACCCTATTATTAATCGATTGAAAGATGGAGAGTCTTTTCCCATCGTTTTTTCCTCACGTGGGTGCTTTCATTATTCAACTGAAAAAATGAAAATCAGGCGAGAGTCCGATAAATACTTTGTAGAGTATAAGGATAAAGAGAAAATGCTTAATGATGAGGATATTGAAGCTATTCAACATTTTGAAATTGAACTCAATTATATGAACTATTCCGGCTGTACTACCAAGGATACTTATAAAATTTTTTACAAAACTATATTAGTCATGGTATCAGATGGTAGTTGCCGTTGGAGAGGTCTCTATTATTTGAAAAAAAAATTAAACTTAATTGAAGATAAACGCAAGAAACATTTGCCAAAGGACTTGAGTTCACTGTATAACCCAAAATGAAATAGCGCTCGTTTAATTTGCTTAAAATCGAATTCAAGCAAAACTTATAAAATCTTTTCAAAGAAGAATTTTAAAACCAAACTAGTATAAAAACATAAAAAAAATACTCATGGAAAAAATTACATCGATTATTATTTCATTCATAATCCTTTCTTCATGTTCAACTTATAAAGCAACAATTCGTCAACACGAAGATTTGGATTATGGCGCCATGAAAGTTACTCCGGAATGGGAATACATCGACCATAAAGGATCGAAAAAATTAATTAGGGGAATTGGATTAATATCCGGAGGTATATATGGATATACGAATGAAACCACGATTAATGGAAAAACATATACAGGCTTCCAAAATGCTGCTCCGTGGGGGATTATTGGTTATATTGGAGGTGCAATTATTACAAGTGTAATTTTTCAAAAAGAAAACCCGAATAAAGCAACCTTTAATATTTCGCAAAGTGATAAATGGTTGAATGAGTTTAATCAGTCAACAGGGAACAGCTATTTACTTAACAGTAAAAACCTGGATAATACTCTGGTATTAATTCCTCAGTCCAATGTAGAAGTTTTGCGTTATGAGTACAAATTATTGGAAGAGGATTTAAAGAGGTCATCGCCAACAACTAATTTTCAAACACTAAAAAATTGGGAAATCAAATTAACAAAGGAATTCTCTTATTTACCTGCCGACGAATTAAGCAATCTAAAGAGTCTTATTTCCGAAAATAAGCAGAAACTAGCTGACAAGGAGCTTAAAGTCTACGCAAAAGAAATTGAACAACTGGCAAATGAAGAGGAATCGCTTGCTACTATTGAACGACTTCGCAGAAATAGCCAGGATTTGTATTATGCAGCAAGTTATGATGGACAAATTGAATATAAGAATACAATGCAGGAAAAAATAGGTAAAATCCTAAATATTATAGTTTCAGATGAACAAAAGAAATTATCCGCTTATGGGAATGAATTGGTCGATCTCGAAACCATAAATTCATCCATCCCGGCAATTGATAAAAAATTCAGCGACTACAAAGGAAACTCCGATGTTGATAATTACTATATGCTTTTGAATTCTAAAGTTTCCAATCTTTTGAAATTTAACCGCACAAAAATTGAAAATGCAATTAAGGGAACAGATTCACAAAAACAACTAAGCAGTTTACAAGCAATGTATTTATCGAATGTCAAAACTTCAGATGAAACTACGCTTAAATTAGAGAAACTTTTCAAATCAAGAAGTATTGAAATTAAAAATGAAGAGCTTAGGCTGATTGCTTTGAAGGAAAGGCAGCGGAAATTAGGAGAAGAGCGGCTAATAAAACTGCATGGTTTCAGCCTAAATACTGATGGTTTAGTTAACCAAGATTTAATCATTAATTTGTTTAAAGGTAATTTCGAAGACATACCTTTTTATAGTGACGATCAATACTTTCTGATTATAATCAGTAGTTACATGTATGCGCAGTCAAAAAAATGTTATTCTTCATTACCAAGTGACAAAGTAGAAATTTATGATATTGAATGCGTGGAAACTACTCAAGAAGAGGACTATTGGTCTGGATTGGTAATTAATGAGTATTGTTCAGAATACGATTGGAGGCCACAAGGCAGTTATACTTCACCTAGATTATTTGAAGCTTTTAAAACAATAAGGGAGATAAATTTTAATGAACGTGGAAGGATTGTCTGGGGGAAAATAAAGCAGATGAATACCAGTGGTTTCGATGGAATTAACAATATGGCTTTAGATGTTAAATCAATAGAATCTGATATAAATGAACTTTTCGATTTAAATTCCTGCACGAATAAAGCTCTTAAGCGTTTTGAAGAAAACTTAATTCGGTTTGCCCTTAACCAACCTCCAATTCAATTAGATGGTTCAGTAAAAACATATAATATCGATTACAGTAAAAACCATGATTTTAAATCGCTAATTAATGATCTGATTTACGAGAATTCCAGAGATTGGACCTTAAATAGATATATAAATAATAGTGTAGGTAATGTTCGGATTTTGAGCCGAGATAATCAAAACAGGCCATTAAAAATTCGTGCTGAATACAATTTTGAAGGACTATTAGGGCGTCAACAATACTGGGTAAATTTAACCTTTAATGAAGGTATTCCAGCCTGTTTGTTCTTTCAGGATTACCCTAATACTTGCAGAACGGCAGATAGAGCAGTAGTTAAAGACTTTATAAATGGGAAATACATCAAATAATATAAACTTAAACAATGAATGGTTTATAATGAATCGTGGGAACAAACAATCATGAACTAACTGACTGTCTAGTTTCTTATTGAGTCTGATTTCGAGAGCAAAGAAGGAAGCCTGAAATAAAAAAATGGGAGGAGTGAATTGAGTTTAAATGATAAAAAACAAAAACTATGAGAAAACAAAACCTGATTCCTTTATTATTAATTTTATTACCATTAGCTTTTGGGGGATGTGGCTCGCCTGAAAAGGCAGAACCTTTTACCCAATTGACATGTGAAGTACATGTGGACGAACTAATTAGGTATTTATCAAATTA
This sequence comes from uncultured Draconibacterium sp., assembly GCA_963677235.2. Lineage (GTDB taxonomy): Bacteria > Bacteroidota > Bacteroidia > Bacteroidales > Prolixibacteraceae > Draconibacterium. The sequence goes on from CAXXPP010000004.1 coordinate 312,146, forward strand.
TAACAAAGACACGATTTTTAATGTCGCTATGTTAAAGACGAAACAATTTCAAAATGAAAACAAAAAGGATTTGATAAAACATTTTGGCAAAGCATTCGAAGAAATAGATTCTAATGCAAAATTATCAGTCATCTTTAATACCAAGGACATAAAAGAACATATAACTTCTAGTTCAACAAATGCGGAGGTTCTTCAATCTATTGATTATAAGGTTTCCGAAGAAATTGAAAATATGCTCGATGTAATTAACAAACGCATTAAAAATTTTGGTATTGAAGACGCTCGCATAAAGAAGGGGAAGGTTAATTGGCGATTTTATATTGAGGTTCCGGGAGCAATAGCAGACAATGAAGAATTAATACGTTTTTTAAGAAAACCTGGCTCGCTAGAATTCTGGGAAACTTACGAAAATTCAGAAGTTTATCCTTATTTGCTTCAGGCCAATGAAAAGATTAAAGAGTTGAAATCGTTAGCGATAAAAATAGAATCTATTGATGTAAATGCAGAAGATTCGTTGGGTGAAAAAAATATTACGAACGAAGGAAATTCATTGCTTGCAGAGATGGAAGCAGATACAACTTCTGGCATTGATAATCTGGAAGATTTTCAAAAACAGTATCCTCTTTTTGCCGTTTTAAATCCGAGTACGGATGAAACAGGTCAGTTGTATTCGGGGCCTGCTGTGGGTATCGGCTATGTAAAGGACACTGTGCAAGTTAATAAATATTTAAAACAGGCACAGGTAGAAGGTATTTTTCCGAAAGAGTTGTCATTTCGATGGACGGCAAATGCTGTGGATTCAGAAGGTAATTATTTTAGATTAATTGCGTTACGTATTACAAAAGAGAATGGGCTAGCTCCATTAGAAGGTAGCTCAATTACCAAAGCACACTTCGATATTGAGAGTTATTTTTCAAATCCCGAAATTTTATTTACGCTGAATAGTGAAGGAGCAAAAATTTGGCAAAGGATGACTAAGGAAAACATAGGAAAATCTATAGCCATTGTTTTTGATGGATATGTTCTTTCATACCCAAATGTTATTAATGAGATACCGAATGGCCGTTCAAGTATTACCGGTATAGAGAGTATCGAAGAAGCTAAAAATATGGCAAATATTATTAATTCAGGTAATATGCATGTCCATTTTCAAATAACTGAGATTAAACAGATTTAGGATAAAACAAAATAACGTAATTGCTTCATTAAGAGATTTATATAATAATTAAACATTATAAGAAAAATCATTATGAACCAGGAAAAAGATTATAATTATTTAGTAAATATAAGAGACAATGTAAAATTTAGCAACAATGTTGTTGTAATGCCACTAATAGGCATGCCTTTATCTGGGGTATTGCATGCGGCGGCCAAGGTATATCGAGAAGCGTGTATATTATATGCAGGAGAAGCATGTTGGATTGAGAAAGGGGACAAGATTATGGAATATAAACTAAGAACCAGAGGTGTTTTTGGTAAAGATGTTAATTTACCCATCTACAGTCCTGTCTCGGGACGTGTGTTATCTCCAGGAACAGCATTTGGGACCTCTATATCTCGAAGAAATGTTCAAGGATTCTATGATCAAGAGATGGAGGGGGAATATATAGATCCAGACAACCCTTATTATCATCATTTTGCCATTCAGATACCAGAAGGGGAAAGTGTCAATGTTGATACCAGCTATTCATATGGTGCGTTTATTGATAAGGCAATTGAGCATAGAGAAAAGCTTTTTTGTCCGCCACGTTATGGAAGTACTGCTGCTTCACCTGATGAGTTATTGATGATATTCAATTCAATGCGAGATCAAAACTTTAAGTCATTTGAATTGAAAGAAAATCATAAAACATGGATTGACGGATGTATAAATGAGCGTGTTGTAGGGATATATGGAGGTGTGCGTTTACCCTCTCCAAACTCAAACGTATAATAGTCCAAGGCAAGTTTAAATTTCTAAATATGTGTGGTGTGTTTAGCACTTTCTTAAGGTTTCAATTGAAACTAAACATAATCGTGGAGCATCTTTAAGAAAACAGAAAAAATGATTATCAGACTCTTTCGTAGAAAATTCTTAAGCGGAGAAAAAGGTTCATATTCTGACTTATTGATAGTATTGGATAAATAAACAAAACCCAGATTTTTGGGCAGAAGCCTTCTTTAACGTTAATAGCATATTTTATTAGTGAAACATGCTTAATTGTCTGGGTGAGAATTGAATTTCGATTTAGAATGAGGTAGAATGTAGGATTAGATGCTTGCATGCAAATTACATGCAAATAAAAAGAGGTTACAATTTATATGTTTGTAACATCTTGATTTTCAGCGGTAAGGAGCGGGATTAAACCGCCGGCCTCATGATTATGAATATTCATAATCCGTAAGATCGTCAAAGAACAATTTCTGAAAGCTTGAAATATGACAATATTCAAATAAGAAAATAAATCATCTTATTTCAAATAATTTAGGAAGAAGAATAGGTGTGAATATACCTTAATAGAATACTCAATTTTTGTGGGTGTTGATTAAATACCGATATTTGAATTTCAAATATGACACGGCTAAAAGAAATATTACAACAACCCGAAGGAAGGCGATTGGAGTTTAAAGCAAAAATGCCAACCAATGCTGAATTAGCTAAAACTATTGTTAGTTTTGCCAATGATGCCGGCGGTGAATTTTATCTGGGTATTCAGGATAATCCGCGGGAGGTTACTGGGATTGAGGAGGACGAGTTGATAGCACTTGAAGAAAAAATAAGTAATGTTATCCATGACCAATGTTTTCCCATAATTTTGCCCGAAATAGTATTTCTAAATGATGATGGAAAACATGTAATACTCACCAAAGTTTATAAAGGAAGCGCTCCTCCATATCACTTAAAAAATAAAGGAATTGAATCCGGAACTTTTATTCGGGTTGGTTCTTCAAACCGGCAGGCAAGTCCTGAGATAATTCAGGAACTTGAACGACAAAAGCAGAATATTTCTTTCGACAGCGAATTGGTTTTCCAAAAAACATTGGACAAGATTAACATTGATTCATTTAAAGCATTATTCGCTGAAAAGACGGGAGAGAAACTAAGTAAGCAGGTTCTTCAGAAATTAGAATTATTCAAAACTGAACAGGGACAGGAACTGCCAACTAATGCTTTAATACTACTTTCTGATGACGAGTTGGGAAAACAGATGTTTCCGTATGCGAAACTTGAATGTGCCAGGTTTAAAGGAACTGTCCCCGGTAATTTTATCGACCAGAAAACCATAGATTCAAATGTTGGGTTACAAGCTGAACAAGCCTATCAATTTATTTTACGCCATATTTCACAAGGTACAACCGATTATCAGGGAGTTTTCAGAAATGACCGTTGGGAATACCCGATAGTTGCCATCAGGGAAGTTATTCGTAATGCAGTGATTCATCGCGATTATTCTCTTTCCGGCAAAGACATCAAAATTGCGATTTTCGATGATAAAGTTGAAATTACCAGTCCGGGTAAACTTATGCCAACTGTAGATTTTAACGATATGGATTCTGGGCAGTCTGACATTCGGAATAAAGTCTTGGCACCTGTTTTTAAACGTTTAGGTATTATTGAACAATGGGGTAATGGCTTGAGATTAATTGCCAGTGAAATGCAATCTTATCCTGAAATAGAATTATCATGGAAAGAACCGGGAATTGCATTTCGGGTTGTTTTCACCAACAAAAACTATTTGCAGCAGCACGAGTTACAGCACGAGTTACAGCACGAGTTACAGCACGAGTTGCAGCACGAGTTACAGCACGAGTTGCAGCACGAGTTGCAGCACGAGTTGCAAAAAGAAACGTTATACAGCAAAATACTTCGTTTGGTATCAGACAGAACATTATCAACAAAAGAATTGTCGGTTGCACTAGGACAGAAATCCGTATCAGGACAGCTTAAGAAAATAGTATCAAAGCTTAGAAAAGACAATTTAGTAGAATGGACCGAACCGGATACGGAACAGAGTTCCAATCAGAAATATCGGATTACTGAGAAAGGTAATTTGTTTTTAAAACTCTTGAAAAAAGACAGGGAGTAAAGACTCGCTCAAACCCTGGCACAAAATACCAACATTTCCGAAAAACAAGCCCTCCGGGTTTTCAAAAGCTTCCGGCATAAATCGCTCGTTCCGAAATTGCAAGAGTTGATTTTTTCCAACGCACAAGCCTGTTTCAAAAACCTTTGATTTCCGTAAACTACAATCAAATATTTTTCAGAAACCACACATCAACACATGCAATTCCTCCACTCTCTATTTATTCCTTTTCCTTTTGAAAATTTTCCGAAAATGCTGCCGGGAGTGTTTACGAGTTTGAAGCTCTGATAGCATGGCTGCGAGCGCATGACAAATTCAAAAAGAAATTATTTAAACGTTTGAACGTTTAAATGTTTAATCAAGCAGTTAATTAATCAATCAAACAATTATTAAAATGGGCAATTAAACTAATTTTAATTTTTAGCGGGTATTTACTTTGTTATTGTATAGGCAATTATAGAGTGTAAAAATTGTATCTTTACACTCTATAATTGGAGTTCAGATTCGCTGAATAAACAAGTTTATTAGTATCTTATTTGTACCATGAATTTACAATTAATTGATATTCAGTAGTCGTTATTTTTGAAGAAGTAAAATAAATTACTATTAACAACGATAGCGAATAATTGCAAAACCGCAGTAAATATCTGTTTTACTGCGGTTTTTGAATATTATGGCCTAATGTTTTAAGAAACAGGTTGAGGAATTTGAACAGGTATTGTCCTTGGAGGGATCAAAAAGAAAGTTAAATGAAGGTGCCAGTGTGAAGTATTGAGTCTCATAATTTTTTGCTTTTGCTATTTTTGTGATTAAAGCCTAATCACATGAAAACGCGGATAATTATCTTAACCTTTGTATGTTTCTTGTTTCTGATTATTTCTTGCCAAAAACAACCGGAAAAAGTTGAGCCAATATTTCGAAGAGTAGAAACTATTTTAGAACAATATCCTGATAGTGCCCTGATTTTGTTAGACGAAATTCCAAATCCTCAATCCTTGAAAAAATCTTTGTATTATCGGTATTACCTTTTACAAATACAGGCCAAGGACAAAAGTTATCAGGATATTTCTTCCGACACCTTAATTCTTAGTATTACAGAATATTACCAAAAGAAAAATGATAATGCAAATGCTGCGTTTGCCTCCTTCTATTCAGGAAGAGTTTTGCAGGAACAGGAAAAGCAGGAAGAAGCTTTGCATGCCTATTTGAATACAGAGAAATATTTGAAACAAAGTAATAATAGTAATCTTGAAGGATTGCTGCAAAGTGCTATTGGCTCTATCTACGATGAAGAACTTGTCCAGGATAAAGCTATTGTTCATTTTAAAAAGGCGAAAAAGCATTTTCATGCAGCAAAAAATTACAGGAATGATATTATTATGAGCATTTCAATTGGTAATTGTTTTTTGATGGAAGGCAAATCCGACAGTGCTTTTTCTTTTTATTTTAATGCACTGTCTTGTGCTGATTCTCTTGGGTATGAACAGGAACAGGCAGCGGTACTCGAAAGTCTTGGTGTAGCTTACCGTGAAACTGAAGATTGGAGGAACGCAGAAGACTATTTCAGAAAAGCATGGAGTTTTGCTGATGATTCATTAGACAGAGCCAGAACATCATTTAATCTGGCCTGTTTGTTTGAAAGAATGGGGCAAATTGATTCTGCAACTTATTATATCCAAAGCTCATTTTCCTTTCTTCCTGATAATTCAGACGATTACCTTGTTACAAATATTTACGAAACATGGTCTGCTATTTCCGAAAGATCAAAGGATTTTCAAGATGCCTTAGAGAAGTATAAAGCTTACAGTGACTACCTTACCCTGATCTTTGACAAGAACAGGGAGCAAGCAGTTACCGAAGTTGAAAAGAAATACAACTTTCAACTGATTGTAAATAAAAATAAGCAACTTATAATTCAACGTCAGAGAGCTATCCTGTTTGCAATTATGTCGCTATTATTTGTAGCTATACTCATTCTTGTATTTTACAATCGGAGCAAAGAGCATAAGAGAAAGCTAAAAGAAACAGAACAAAAAGTTGAGAAACTGAAAAAATTAGCCAGCGGTTTTAATGAGAAAGAAGAATCATTCCGAAACGTTTTACTCCGGCATTTCGATATCCTGAAAAAGGCAGCACTACTGGAAGGATATCTAAAAGAGGATGATAAAAAGAAAGGGAAACAGTTACTTCAAAAATTTAACGAGATTGTTTATGGTCACAAAAATCTGGACTGGGAGTTACTTTACGAAACATTAAATGATTTAAACCATCACTTCTTCAATAAATTAAAGAATAAGTTTCCTCAGCTTGATGAGTCGGAATTTCGTATTTGTTGTTTATTGGCTGTTGATTTCAGCAATACGGAAGTAGCCATTATTTTAAATTACAGCATCAATACCGTTCATGCTAAAAGAAGTTCAATAAGGAAAAAACTTGGAATAAAAGCCTTTGGAAATATCCGTGATTTTCTGAATACAGCTGTAAAATACCCTTTTTGAAACTGGAAACAGCAATAAAAGGTTATATGAGAAGGCATTTGCTTTCTTGTTAATGTTTTTATTATTAATGCATTAATATTTTATTGAGGCGACAAAAAGTTATATTCATGTTGAACTTCATTGTTTACAGAATGCGAACTTTACATATTTGCAGCAGTCAGAAAATATTTACTAATGAAACAATTTCTAGAGCTTGGTTTTGCCCCGGAACAGACAATTATTCCAGATTCTGTAGAAGTAAAATCTTTGTCACTTCTAAGACCAAAAGATATAAAGATGGGGAAGATTCAATATTGTAAATACATCAGTTTTTGATTTTTTTCTCTTTTCTGAAGGAGAGCATATTGAAGAATAATATGTGTATAAAACTATTATATCACCTAAACCCCCTTATCAAAGTATGAAATATCAACGTTATATCTTATTGTCTCTTTTGCTCTTCGTTTCTCATTCTTTATTTGCCCAAAAGAATGTAACTATATCTGGTTATGTGCGTGATTCTGTTTCTTCAGAGAATCTATATAATGCAACAGTTTTTGAGCAAAATTCGAAACAGGGAACAGTTAGCAATGCTTACGGTTTCTTTTCATTTGCCGTACCGGCCGGGCAGATAAACATTGTTATTTCTTATGTTGGATATAAACAACAATATGTAAATATTACAGTAACAAAGGATACTTTAATTAATATTGAATTGATAAGCCGGAACGATATCCCTGAGGTTGTAGTTTCTGCCAAAGAACACAGTAAAATCAGGGGATTACCCGGGCATGAACAGATAACTATGCGATCAGTAGAAGCATTGCCTGGTTTTTTAGGAGAACAGGATGTGTTAAAAAGCCTGGCTGTAATGCCTGGAGTACAACAGGGATATGAAGGGAGTGCCGGATTATTTGTTCGCGGAGGCAGTCCCGATCAAAACCTCATTTTACTTGATGGCGTTCCGGTGTATAATGCCTCGCATTTATTTGGTTTTGTTTCTGTTTTTACTCCGGAAGCTCTTCAAAGTGTCGATTTTTACAAAGGGAGTTTTCCTGTCCGTTACGGTGGTCGCCTTTCTTCTGTGGTAGATGTGCGCATGAAGGAAGGCAATAAGAATACCCGTGAAACGAACCTAACAGTTGGGTTGGTTTCGTCTAAATTTACGCACGAAGGACCAATAAAGAAAGGAAAATCGTCCTACCTGATTTCTGCCCGAAGAACATTACTTGATCTGCTTGTTACGAATGTAGCGAGACTGAATAAAGTTTCTTCGGATGAGGAATCGGTTGTTCCGGGATTGAGTTTTCATGACATAAACCTAAAGCTAAACTTTGAGCTAAATCCTAAAAACAGACTCTACATCAGTCTTTATACAGGAGGAGACCGTTTGTTCTCACGGTTTTCCGATGTTGAATCCTATGAGGGAGTTACCTCTAAACAAAAGACAAAAGTAGATCTTGCTTGGGGAAATAAGATAGGCGCAGTGAGATGGAACAGTCAAATCGGGAACAAACTCTTTCTCAACACTACGCTGTCTTCCGGACTGTTCCGTTACAACATACATAATAACTATAAATTAAAGAGAACTGAAGACAATGAAAAAGAGGAACAATGGACAGACATTAAGTATAAGACATTAGTTAACAATAATAAATTACAATTTCTTTTTGACTGGTATTTGAACAACAGTCATAAAATGCAATTTGGTATAGATGCACAAGCCAACTGGTTTGTGCCCGGTAAACAAAAAATTAGCAGGAGTGAAGGCAGTTCGGTGGAACGGGGAAACAGCTGGATTTCGAACAATGCACTGGCTTTTTTTGCTGACGATCACCTCATAATAAATGATAAATTTGCCGTTTATGGAGGACTAAGGCTTGAAGAATACATAATGAATGGTAGATGGGATACTTATTTGTTACCCCGGATAAGTATTCAGGTTTCTCCGTCGCAACGATACAACATAAGTTTATCGTATGATGAAATGGCACAGCCCATACACCTGCTTACCAACAGTAGTATTGGATTGCCATCGGACATTTGGGTTCCTGCAACCAGAAATGTTCCTCCAGAGTTTTCAAAGCAAGTGGCGTTTGGTTTTCATATGGATATAAATCATAACCTGAATTACTCTTTTGATTCCTATTATAAAACGATGGATGGAGTTATTAACTATAAGGCAGGTTACAGTTTTATGGATATTTATAACGATTGGGAAAGTATGGTTGAAATTGGCACAGGAAAAGCATGGGGATTTGAAAATGCATTAAATTATGAAGATCGTCGTATAAAAACATGGTTGAACTATACACTTGCCTGGAATAAACGTCGGTTTGATCATATAAATGATGGAGAAGAATTTCCTTTTAAGTTCGATCGCAGGCACGATGTTAACCTCGGAGTCGTTTATAAATTTTCAGAACAACTTGAATTATCTGCAATGTGGGTCTTTCAAACCGGGCAGGCAGCTACTGTTCCTCAACAGGACTATCATGCTGTCGGAGAAATCGATTATAGAATTTATGATTTTATAACCAGTAAAAGTATTGAAGATCCTGACCGGATTCAATATATTGAGGCATATAACCAATATCGGTTGCCCGCTTTTCATCATTTGGATGTCGGACTAACTTTTAAAAGACAAGGAAAATCTTTTGAACGTGAATGGAAATTGGGAATTTACAATATTTATGCCCGCCAGAATCCATACATGTATTATCCTTATACAACCCGTGACGGTTACCGGAAATACAAACAAATCAGTATTTTTCCTTTTGTTCCGTCCATTAGTTATCATATTCGTTTTTAAAGCCATGGTTACTATTAATGACATATTGAAGAAGTTTGGAATTATCGTACTGCTTTTGGTTTCTTTATTACAATCGTGTACAAAAGAAATGGAAATCGATGTTACAAATGCAGAAAAGAAAATTGTTGTACAATGTTTGTTTTCGGCCGAAGAAAACTGGGATGTAGTAATACAAACAACTAAAGGTTTAAATGATGATTCGGATAACTATGTTGATAATGCCACGGTTGAAATCCGTTCCGAATCTTCCTCTGTTTTCTTGAATTACGACGGCGAGGGGCATTACCGAACCAATCAAAAGCCAGTGCCCGGTGATATATACCAGTTGAGGGTAAATGCTCCCGGATATGAAGAGGTGCTTGCTCAAAGCAGCATTCCTGTTCGGATAGAAGCACATGCAAAAGATTTTGAGGTTAACTGGCTAACATATATGTATCCGAATGATCTTATTGATTATGATGCATTTCCTGTAACAATATTTTTTGAAAAACCAGTACAAAACGGTAGAGTTGTTTTTCGGGCAAAACTGTTCAATCCTCAGTATGGTTACACACGGTATTTGCTTTCATCTCAATCTCTGGAGAAACTTGAAGTACTTGGTATCCCGGCAATATCAGCTACCCGGCTGGAAAAAATTGTTAACAAATGGCAAATTGACAAAGAGATATATTCCGATTGCTTTAATGGCACCGGAACTATGGCTGAAGAATTGAATTATTATAATTGGCTGAGTAAAGAGCTTCAGGAAAAAACAGTGAAGGAAAGGGAGTATGGTGCATTTAAAAGTACTGAATGTTTTGCCAATGAAGAATGGCTAAACAACATTTCTTATGATAGCCGTAATGTTTTTGGCCAGAAACAAAGTTTTCAGCAAGCCGGACTGCTTTATGCCGATCCCAATCTAAAATACTATATGGAAGAACATTATTCCGGTTCAGATAAGAGAGAATATTGGGTCGAAATTGTTCAGGCTAGTCCAGAATATTATGAATATTACAGGACATATATTTTACAAGTGAGCCAGCGGATGAACCCCTATTCCGAACCGGTAGAAGTTTATTCCAATTTAAAAAATGGAGTAGGTATTTTTGCTGGTTACCAAAGTCAACTGGTGCATTTATTAACGTATTAAATACAGAAAGCATGAAAAGAATTACAATTTCCTTTTTATTAATGTTAAGTGGCATCTTAGCTTTTTCACAATCAAAAATTGAGGGAAGAATATATACTGAAGGAAGCTGGTTTATTCCACAGTCTGAGGATGACACAAAAAAAGGGTTCTCAGCAGGGGGTGGAGTGCTTGCTTCGTACCCATTGCACGATATATTCGCAGTTTCGTTGGGGGCAGGTTATCGATACAAGACCAATGAAGCAACTTTTTATGTCCCTGATGATTCCGGTGACTCTTCAGGAGGATATGGAGAAATGCCTTACAAACTCGTTAGCGAAACATTCCCGCAACATTACTTTGTTGTTCCATTAAGGTTTCGGGTTAAACCAGAAAACAAGTTCTTTTTTGAAGCCGGATTTGAAGCGACATGGTTACTCAACTATGATATTGTGAATAAGAAACCGGAATACAACTGGTCAATTGGTACAGGATATCATTTAAGTGCAGAAGCAGATATTTTTCTCAGCTATATACACGGTTTTAAAGAGCAGGGAATGGGGAACAAAGACAGGGAGCATTACGGACAAATTTATAAGAATAGAATGCTGATGATTTCAATTTCATATACGGTTTTTAATAGAAAATAAATGTCATCTATAAGCAGAGAGATGAAAATGTTCGGCCTGATACAATAGCACATAAAAACTTTAGAAAAGTGAAACTATAACAAACAGAATTCTTATTATGTAGATGAGTTTATGACGAGTTGAGAAAACAGATATTCCCGTATGCAAAAATTGAATGTGCCAGATTTAAAGGAATTTTCCCTGGTATCTTATCGGCCCCAAAACTATAGAATCAAATATTGGGATACATGCTGAACAAGCCTATCAAAATTTATTTTACATCATATTTCACAAGATACAACTGATTATCAGGGAGTCTTCAGAAAAGACAATTAATACCAATTTAGCTCGTATATGCCGCGTATGTGAGTTAAATCGGTATTACTCCAAACAAAAAGGACTTTCTTTTTGTGTAGCGGGCATGAGCTGAATATTAATTGTAGCGTTAAAGTGATAACAAAGCAAGAAACTATAAAAATTAATGGTGGATTTTTCATAATAATTTACAGCGTGCTTTTTTTATGCACGGAACTCAGGTATCATAGTTGTAGGGTTTGTGCAAACTCGTAATTATTAACACACAAAAAAATAGAATTATGAAAAAAGAATTAGTTTTAAATCAGCCCGGTGTAATGGAACTGGACAGGGAAGAACTTAAAAAAACGGATGGTGGTCTCCCTATTGTTTTTGCAATAATTGGAGTTGCTGCTTCAATCCTCGCTGTAGGTGCTGCTATTGACTATATTGCCGGAAAGGTTGTAGAAGGCTGGAATAATCCAAGGTGATAATCAAAAATTGGAACTATGAAAAATTATAATATTATAAAAATTAAAGAATTAGAATTAATCGAGCTGTGTAATATTAATGGGGGTGGGCCATTAGTTGATGCAATAGATTGGTATTATAAAACTATAGGAAGTTTTTGCCGTGGATTATATGATGGATTAGTCGGTAATGAGCCTGTAGTATAATATATTAACCTAAATGGAAAAGTTTAAATTTTTTAAGTTTTTGTTCTTTGGAATAGGAATAGCATGTTTGGTGTTTTTTTTTGATACAATGTTTTCAGGGAAAAATCAAACCTATAGCTTTTTATCAATTCCTACCACTAAGAATATAAATCTAATTATACTCTTTGTATTAGCTTTTATACTAATTTTTAGTGGACTAAAGATGAGGTCTAAATAGATGTTTTTCCAATGATAAAACATCTTTAACTACTACATTTATAGAGGAGGATCGTTTGTTATTTATTTTTATTCTGGTGGTTATTTTGGGGCCCCTGGTAGAAACTTTGATTTTTCAATTTAGTATTATTGAGCTTTTTTACCTTATTAACAAGTCACGTTTTGTTAAAGTAATTGCGCTGTTTGTTTCATCACTTCTATTTGGGTTATCTCATTCTTCTAGTTTAAAATATATTATAAAAGGAGGTATATCGGGTTTTTTATTTTCTTCTTGCTATTTGCTGGCAAAAGAAAGAAAAGATATTTCCGCATTTGTTTTAGTATTTGTGGTACATGCTTCTTCAAATTTATTTGTATTTATAATCAATGAATTACTCTAACTTTCGAAGGGCTACCCCTGCTTGCGCCGATTTGTAATCTGTGTGGAATTCAAAAAAATTGATTTTTTATCAATACAATAAGGCACAAGTTGTGGTGGAATACAACCTCATAAATCAAAACTATAATTTATACCGAAGAAGTAAATTTTTTATTTTCTTCACGGGAGCTTTCTCAGTCTGAATATCGGAAGGTAAATGGCGGATTTCAAAATTTAAAAATTCTGTTGGAAAAAGATTTTTACTGTCAAAATTTGAGAGTGGTACTTTCTAATTTAGTATAAGTGAGAATTTGAGTGAATCTTATTTGTCGCATGGATTTACAATTGACTGATATTCAGTAATATTTACTTCTTGAAGACGTAGTGTCGTCACCAGAAGTTTAAAAATATCCGTTCTAAATTTCTATTTTCTTTTTCTTTTCCTTTGTTGAATATTATAACATGTAAATTTTAATAAATACATTTGCTCCCGATTTTAGGTGATTATTTCTGATAACATCAGGAATAATAAAAAGGGAATCCGGTGAAAAACCGGAGCTGTACCCGCAGCTGTAAGCCCTGTTGAAGGATTGAAAAAATCTTTTGCCACTGTTCAAAAAATGAAGAATGGGAAGGCGTTTCAATCCGGGGCGAGCCAGAAAACCTGCCAAAATCAGTGATATAAACATTTTGCTTCCGGGTAAGGAGTTAATGTTGCGAGCAATAATTGTTCAACATTATTTTTTATCATGTCAGTTTATAACTGACTTTGGAGTGCAAGGTGTAATTGTTTAACTTTTAAATAATTAAACCATGCCAAAAATCAACTGGTTATTAACCTGCATTTTATTGTGCAGCGTGTCTGCTATCTGGGCACAAAATGGATCGTTTACAGGAACGGTAAGTGAAAAAAACTCTGGCGAACCGCTGGTGGGAGCCAATGTGTATTTTAATGAAACTACGCTTGGAACAGTAACCGACAAAAACGGTCGGTTTGTCATCAAAAATGTAAAATCGGGAACTTACGAAGTAATTGTTTCCTGCATTGGCTACCACAGGGTAAAGGAAGAAATTACACTTGCAGGCCCGGAAACAAAATCTGAATTCTTACTTGAAGTTTCTACCAGCTCATTGGGAGAAGTGGTGGTTACCGGAACCGGTACACCACACCATCTGAAAAGTGCTCCTGTTCAAACTGAACTTATCGATAAAAAGCTGATTGACAGGATTGCAGCTACAGATTTTAATGACTTGATGCTGGGCGTGAGTCCTTCTTTTGATTTTAGCCCTGGAGCAATGGGGCCTTTCATGCAGATCAACGGGCTGGGGAATGATTATATCCTGGTGTTAATTGATGGTAAACGGGTTTATGGCGACGTTGGCGGACAGACCGACCTGAGCCGCATTAATCCCAACAATGTGGAACGTATTGAAGTGGTAAAAGGGGCATCTTCTGCACTTTATGGTTCCGAAGCTATTGCCGGGGTAGTGAACATTATTACCAAAAAATCAAAAAGCAAAGCGGCTGTAGTTACCAGCAATCGGTACGGAAGTTATGGCGAGTGGATACAACACCACAGTCTTGACCTTAATTTTGGCCGTCTTTCCTCCACTACTTCTTTCGACCGAAAAGCAACTGATGGATGGCAGTTAAGTAAATACGAACTGGATGACGACGATTTAGTGGAAACCGATGCTATGGCCCAAAATGCTTCAACCGACTTTACTTTTAACCAAAAACTTTCATACGACCTTACCCAGCAACTAAGTGTGTATGTACAAGGTTCAAAATACCGGCGCGATGTTCTGCGTCCGCAGTCGGTAGGTTCTTATGGCTACTTTTATGATGATTTTAGCTATGCTACAGGAGCTGAATACCTGCTCGGAAAGGGAAACAAATTTACACTAGACTGGAATTCGGATCGATTTAATTATTACTATAAATACAATCAGAAATCTGGTGACTATATAAATGGAGATAAAGAAAAACAAACAGAACAATTACGAAATGACCTTAACTTAAAAGGCGTTTTTAAACTTTCAAAGAGCCAGCAGCTATCGGTTGGAGGTGAATATGTCAATGAGGAATTGGAATCGGAAGGGCGTTTGGAGGGAGAAAATGCAGATGCTTATACCTTGGCCTTATATGCTCAGGATGAAATGAAAATTGTTAAAAACCTTTCGGCAGTTGTTGGTGCGCGTTATGTAAATCATAAAGAATTTGGAAGCGCTTTTACACCCAAAGTATCAGCATTGTATAAACTGGGGGACTTCAACTTCCGTGGAACGTATGCAGGTGGTTTTAAAGCGCCTACATTAAAAGAACTGTATTATCATTATGAAAAGAGGGGCTATCTCTACCTGGGGAATCCTGATTTGGATCCGCAAAAATCAAATTATTATGCATTTTCTGCGGAGTATATCATTAATGGCTTGTCTTTTAGCCTTACTGGTTATCAGAATGATGTAGATGATTTGATTGATTACGAAACGGTAGAAACTTCGGAAGAAGATGCCGCCAACGGAATTAAAACAACCCGCCGGCATTACAATATCTCAAAAGCCGGAACCAAAGGAATTGACTTTCTTTTTAATGCGAATCTTGGAGCAGGATTTTCAATAGGTGGTGGTTATAGTTATGTGGATGCAAAAAACAAAACCGATGATATCCGCCTGGAGGGAGTGGCAGAGAATTATGGAAATGCACGCCTGGGCTATGTCCATAACTGGAAAAAGTACCAGCTAACAGCGAATCTGAATGCCCGTTTTCAGGATGAGAAATTTTTTGATGACGACGAAGGAAATGCAAAAGGATATAACTTGTGGAAGTTGACAACCATCCATCGGTTTTATGGGCCGGGCGATTTTGTTTTTGACCTGTCTGCCGGAATTGACAACATTTTTGATTATGTGGACGACAGTCCTTACGGTTCGCATTATGGAACAATTAGTCCCGGACGAACCTATTTTGTGAGTTTGCAAATTGCAATAAACCAGTAAAGGTTTCCGCTGATTTGTGGAAGCAGTTATGGTAACATTCAGCGATTATCTGCGAAAAGAATCAGCGTTAATCAGCGAGAAATAAAAAACAGCACATGCGTCTGTTAAAAAAAATAACATTTAAAATTCATCAGGTTACGGGCATTTCCCTTAGCCTGATGTTTTTGGTTTGGTTCATTTCCGGGCTCGTGCTTATTTTTGCCGGTTTCCCCCATGCTTCCCGCGAAGAACGATTTCTTTTTCTTCAACCATTTTCCCAATCAGATTTTGAGAATATTGTCCCGCTCCCTGATTCAATTAAAGGCGCTGTTGGGTTAGATAAATTAAATGACAGGCCGGTGTATCGGGTAGCTATGGGAAAAAGGGCGCAACAGGTTTACGATGCAACAACACTTCAGCGTATTCCTGATTTTTCCGAAGAAATCTGTAAAAACGAAGCCGAACGTTTTTTAGATATTTCTGCTTTGAAATCGGTTGAAATCAACAAACTAGACCAGTGGATGCCCTGGAGTTATTATCAGGCCTTGCTCCCTGTCTATAAGTTTTATATGAACGACAAGCAGCACACGGTGCTTTATGTATCGTCAAAAACCGGTACTATTGTTCAGCAAACCAATCGGAAAACACGCTGGATGGCGCGTGTAGGAGCTATTCCCCACTGGATATATTTTCGCTCGTTACGCCTGAAAGTGCAGCTTTGGAACAAAACTGTTATCTGGCTTTCATCAATTGGCTTGTTCGTCTGTCTTTTCGGAATGATTGCTGGAATCATCCGTATGAAAAAACGTAGAAAAAGAAAGTGGGCTGGAGACATTACGCCCTATAAGAAATTCTGGTTTAAATGGCATCACATTTCCGGCTTCTTTTTTGGAATTTTTGTATTTACCTTTTTGCTCAGCGGGCTGTTTTCAGTTGTCGATTTTCCTGAAAACGGGAATGGCGGCCAAAAGACTTTCTCTCCTCGGAAGATTTGGGAAAAATCGAAAAAGACGCAGATTAATGCCGGTCATTCCTTTGCCGGATTATGGCAGACGCTTGAAAATAAAAGCAACGTTCGAAAGTTAGAGTGGAAAAACAGTTTGGGAAAACCTGCATGGTGGGTGTATTACAGCGATTATCAAACACCGGAAGTGTATGTTTGCACTGCCGATACTATTTATAAACAGAAAACGGTTTCGCTGGAGCAAATAGAAAATCGTGCGAAAAGCCTTTTTGAAAACACTTCTTTTTCCGTTGACGAACAACGCAAATATGATAATTATTATCAGGAATC
Organism: uncultured Draconibacterium sp.; assembly: GCA_963677235.2. Taxonomy (GTDB): domain Bacteria; phylum Bacteroidota; class Bacteroidia; order Bacteroidales; family Prolixibacteraceae; genus Draconibacterium. The sequence continues at coordinate 329,054 of CAXXPP010000004.1, forward strand.
AGGGATGTTTAAACGGCCGCTCCCCGTATATAAGATCAGCTGGAATAATGGGGCGCAAAATCAAATTTATATCGACCCCAAAACCGGGAAAGTAGTGACTTCATTCACCCGAAAAAGCAAAATTCACCGCTGGTTATACCAGGGGCTTCACAAATTCAATTTTCAATTTTTGGTGGAACACGACTGGCTGCGAAAACTCCTGCTTGTTATTCTCTCGTTGGGTGGAATTGTAGTAAGCTTTTCGGGTGTAGCGCTGAGTTGGAAATGGATTAAGAGAAAAACAAAAAGTAAGAAGAAAGAAAAATATATTTCACGCTGATTTTCGCAGAAAATACTTTCAGCGCCAATCTGCGAAGTAATCCGCGTCAATCCGCGAGAAAAAAATAAAACAAATATGAAAATCAAAATAATAGCCATAGCCATTTTTCTTATAAACTTAACAGCAAGTGGAATGGATGAGCATAAACAAATAGAAAAGACAGGCATTCTGCTGGTATCGTTTGGTTCCAGTTATGCCAGTGCCCAGGCGGCATTCGACCATATTGAGGAACAGGCAAAAGAAACCTTTCCCGGAGTAGAAGTCCGCTGGGCATTTACGTCAAATATCGTTCGTAATATTCTGAAAAAGCGTGGTCGTGCGATTGATTCCCCGGCTGAAGCGCTTGCAAAAATGGGAGCCGATGGTTTTACAAAAATTGCGGTTCAGTCCTTACACGTTATTCCTGGCGAAGAGTTCGAAAACCTGCAAAGAACAGTAAATGCATTTAACCATATTCCGAAGAATACGCAAAAAATAGTACTGGGGAAACCTCTGCTTTACCATCACAATGATATTGTAGAGACCTGTGCTGCACTTCATTCTGTTTTACCGGAAGAACGAAAATCTACCGATGCTGTAGTGTTGATGGGACACGGAACTTCACACCAGTCAAATATTTACTATCCCGGGCTTCAGTATTACTTATTGCAGCAATCGCCCTCGATTTTTCTCGGAACAGTGGAAGGTTACCCAAGCCTGGACGAAGTAATTTCAGCATTAAAAAAGCAAAACGCAAAAACGGTGTGGCTACAGCCTTTTTTGTCGGTGGCCGGCGACCATGCCAAAAATGATATGGCCGGCGATGAACCCGACAGTTGGAAATCGCAACTCGAAGCTGCCGGGTTTACAGTAAACCCGGTTTTAAAAGGATTGGCCGAATTTGATGCCATCAATGCTATCTGGATAAAACATTTAAAAGCAGCAATGAATGAACTTGAAAACTAATTTATACCTGTTGTTGGTACTTGTATTTTTGTTGGGCTCCTGTAACCAATCCACAAAAAAACAAACTTCTGGGGATGAATTAACTCCCGTACCTCTTAAATATGCCAAAAGTTTTGAGATACAAAATGGCGATAATTTCAAGATATTGAAAATATACGGCATTGGCAGCGACAGCACAAATTTTGAAACATTCAAACTGGTTCCCGCAGAAAAAATGAAGGCTCCGCAGCAAGGAGTAATTCCGGTTCCCTGCAAGCGAATTATCTGTTTGTCGTCAACGCAGCTTACCTACTTTTTTGCGCTCGATAACATTGAAAATATTGTTGCCACCAATAGCAGCCGCCATCTTTATCATGAAGGAATGAATAAACGGATTGATGCAGGTTTGGTAAAACGTGTAGGGAAGGAAGGGCACTTTAATACGGAACTGATTGCCAGCCTGAATCCCGATGTCATTTTTGTTTCGCCCTTTAAAACCGGTGGTTACGATGCATTGAAAAGCTTAGGTTTTAATCTGGTTCCAATGTCGGCATACGAAGAAGAAACTCCGCTGGGACGGGCCGAATGGATAAAAATGATGGCGACTTTTACAAACCAGGAAGAAAAGGCTGATTCTATTTTTAACGAAGTTGCCAATCGATATGAATCTTTAAAAGCACGGGCTGCAAAAGTTAAAAAACGGCCAACTATTTTTTCGGGCAAAATGCGCTCGGGAACCTGGTATGTACCGGGTGGCGACAGTTTCTATGCCCATTATTTTAAAGATGCCGGCGCAGAATATATTTTTAAAGATGATAAAAAAGCAGCTTATCCGCTCGATTTTGAAAGTGTATATGCCACTGCTGCCGAATGCGATTACTGGCGAATTTTATTGCCCGATCCGGTCGGCTATAATAAAGAGTCGATGGTAGCAGAAGACCCACGTTATGGCGATTTTCGAGCTTTTAAAAATAACCGGATTTTTGCCTGTAATATACGGGAAAAACCGTACTACGAGCAAAATGCAATGAAACCCGATGTCATCCTTGCGGATTACATCTATTTTCTTCATCCCACACTTTTGCCCGATTATGAACCGGAGTTTTATGAATTATTAAAGTAGAAAATTACCAAAGATGAGAATTTTAGTCATAAAAAAATTCAAAATATTTCCATCGGAAACTTGATTTCTAAAGTCCCCTTTAGGGGATTTAGGGGCAAATAAATAACCAGGATGCCAAAGCAAAACGCAAAAATATCAACCAAAGTCCTGCTGCTATTATCTATCGCAGTATTGTTTTTTTTAATGCTGTTGAATATGGTGCTGGGTTCGGTAAATATTCCTTTTTCAGAAGTAATACATATTGTTTCCGGCAAAGGTTCCGAAAATATCATTTGGCAAAATATATTAATTCGCACACGGCTGCCGCAAACATTGGTAGCGGTGAGTGCAGGAATGGCCTTGGGAGTTGCCGGGCTACTCATGCAAACACTTTTCCGAAATCCGCTGGCCGGGCCTTCAGTTCTCGGAATTTCTTCCGGTGCAAGCCTGGGCGTTGCATTTGTTTTGCTGGTAGCCGGACAAGCGTTTGGCTTTTCGTTTGCCCGTGTAGGTATGTGGGGCGACCTGGCGGTTGCCGGAGCTTCCCTGGGCGGGGCATTGGCAGTGTTGGCGCTTATCCTGTTTATTTCACGGAAAGTGGGCGGAACGCTCAGCGTGCTCATTATGGGAGTTATGATTGGCTACCTTTCCAATTCAGTTGTGGGAATCCTGAAGTTTTACAGCCTCGAAGAAGATGTTCATAATTATGTGATTTGGGGGTTAGGAAGTTTTAGCCGCTTGTCGCTGGAACGCGCCGGACTGTTTGCGGCGGTAACGGTCCCATTATCGCTGGTGAGTCTGCTGTTAAGTAAACCTTTAAATTTGCTTGCGTTGGGCGATCACTACGCCCGTAACCTAGGATTGAATATCCGGCAAGCCCGCTTTCTTATCATTTTTACATCCGGAATTTTAACGGCCTTGGTTACTGCATTTTGCGGACCAATTGTTTTTATAGGGATGGCTGTTCCGCATTTAGCAAAAATGATTTCACGCACTTCCAATCATTTTACATTGATTTTGAACTCGTGTATTATTGGCGGCGCAACTGCTTTGTTGTGTAATCTCATTGCCCGGCTTCCGGGGCTTGACAGTGAATTGCCTATCAATTCGGTAACTGCATTTGTTGGGGCGCCGGTAGTTATTTCAGTTATTTTAAAACGTAGAAAAGAAAAGATAATGGAATAATGAGCAGCACCAATTTTATAAATATCAACAATTTGAGCATTGGCTATGCTTCCGGCTCGAAGCAAAAAATAGTTGCTGCAAATCTGAATGCCCAAATAAACAAAGGTGAACTGGTTTGTCTGCTCGGTTCAAACGGAGCGGGTAAAAGTACGTTAATGCGCACGCTTTGTGGTTTTCAACCTTTTTTTGATGGGAAAATCAGCATTCTCGGAAAAACCATTGGCAGCCTTACCGAAAAAGAAATTTCCCGCTTGGTGAGTGTTGTTCTAACCGACCGCATTGTGGTTCCAAACGCAACCGTTTCAGAATTGGTAGCCTATGGAAGAAGTCCTTACACCGGAATTTTGGGGCGCACGAATAAAAAGGATCTGCAAATTATAGAAAAGGCCATTGAACAATGTGGGGTTGCGCACAAAAAAGATGCGCTACTTTCGTCAATTAGCGATGGCGAGCGGCAAAAAGCTTTTATTGCCAAAGCGCTGGCACAGGACACTCCTGTTATTTTACTGGATGAACCCACCGCTTTTTTAGATTTACCCGCACGCGTTGAAATTATCCAGTTATTGCGACGGATTTCCTCCGAATCCGGAAAATCGGTTTTGTTGTCAACACACGACCTCGACCTGGCTTTACAAATGGCCGATCGTCTCTGGCTTTTGCACAACAACGGGCCGCTGGTTACCGGAAGCCCGGAAGATTTGTTATTGCAAAATGCATTTCAACGACTGTTTCAAAATAAAGGAATTGAGTTCGACACAAAAACCGGATTATTCCGGGTGGAATACGAACATTTTCAGGAATTACCTATAAAAGGCCATGGTTTTGAATATGTATTGCTTCGGCGTGCTTTTGCCCGAAGAGGCATAAAAACCACCGGAATGCGAGAGAACCCGGAATGGTGGATTGAGATTGGAAAAAACGGGCAAAGCGCTTTTCATCTGTATAAAAATGAAAAACACCTGGTAACTGAAAATTCGGTGGAAATGATAGTAAAACAAACCTTGGATTATTTGAATTTGAAGAATGAAAAAATTATTGTTTGATATGAAAAGTTATACTAAAGATTCTCAGTTGCTTTTGAGAGTTCTCCCCTTTAGGGGAGCCAGAGGGGTGAATATTTGTAAAAACAATTTTTTATGCAAATAAAGATTTTACGCAGAATCACCTGTGCAAATCCGCGAAAAAATCACCGTCAATCCGCGAGAAAACGAAAAAAGATAAAATGAAAATAGCAGCCGCATATCATAACACAGAACCGGGCAATGTTTCCGCCAACCTTCAGGAAACGTTGAAAATGCTTTCTTGTTTGGAGAAAGAACAGGTTCATTTTGCCATGTTTCCCGAGTTGAATTTGTCTGGATATATTACTTCAAAACAAGAAATTAAAGAGCTGCTAAAATATCAAACAGAAGCTTTTGACGAGTTGCGACAATTTTCAAAAAGCACACAAATCGCTTTTGCCGTTGGCTTCCCTGAAGAGGAAAACGAAAAATATTACATAACTCATTTCATTTTTGAAGGAGGTGAAATAATTGGGAAACATAGAAAAACACATGTTGGGCCGACGGAAAAAAGTGTGTTTACAGCAGGAGAGCAAATACAGGTTTTCAAAGTTGGGGAATTAGCAATTGGAATGCAACTGTGTTTTGAAACGCATTTCCCTGAAATCAGTTATGCACAAGCCAAACAGAGGGCGAAATTATTGGCGTTTGGATTTGCTTCTCCCAAAGAAACGGCAGACGAAAAACTCGAACGCTTCAAACGCTATTTGTGCGCTCGGGCATACGACAATGCCTGTTATGCGTTGGTTTGTAACCAAAGCGGAACAACTTCACGTGGGGCAGCTCTTCCGGGGCTGGCAATGATAATCGACCCAAAAGGGAAAGTACTGGCAGAAGAGACAAAAGCAGAAAGTGGCTATTGTATTGCAAATTTCGACACAGAAACAATTACGCGAATCCACCAATCAAAAATGGCCTGGTTTAACCACTTCAAACGAAATGAAATGTTGAGACAGTTTTATGAAAAAGGTAATGTATGAGAAGAGATAAAAATATATTTAGCAGATATTTTTATGTTGTTTTTCTGCATATATCCGCGAAAAAATCAGCGCAAATCTGCGAGAAAGAAACAAAAGCAATGAAAAAATACAGTTGTTTTTATGAATAGAAAAATAAAACGCCCAATTATGTTTGTGGGCACGGGGTCCGATGTGGGGAAAAGTGTGCTGGCCGCTGCTTTTTGCCGTATTTTCAGGGAGGATGGATTTTTTCCCGCGCCGTTTAAATCGCAGAACATGTCGCTCAATAGTTTTGTGACCGCCAACGGCGGCGAAATTGGCCGGGCACAGGCGGTTCAGGCGGAAGCTTGTGGAATTGACTGTCATACCGATATGAACCCGGTGTTGCTAAAACCCAGTTCCGATAAAACTGCTCAAGTCATTCTTAATGGGAAAGTATTTGGTAACTATTCAGCCGGCAGTTATTTCCGGGGCGAAATAAAAGAGCAACTTTTTGCAGAAGCAATGAATGCATTTCAACGGCTTGCCAAAAACCACAATCCAATGGTGTTGGAAGGTGCCGGAAGTATTTCAGAGTTAAACCTGAAAGAAAACGACATTGCCAATATGCGCGTGGCGGTTGCCACTAACGCCGCAACAATTCTGGTGGCAGACATTGAACGCGGTGGTGTTTTTGCCAGTGTTTACGGCTCCATCCAATTGCTTTCGCCCGAAGAGCGGAAACAGATAAAAGGCATCATAATCAATAAATTTCGTGGCGATATTAGTTTATTTGACGAAGGGCGGAAAATCATAAAAGAAATTACCGGTGTTCCGGTTCTGGGTGTTATCCCGGCGTTTAATCATATTCAAATTGAAGAAGAAGATTCGGTGTCGCTCGAACGAAAAGCTACTTTTGCCAACGACAATAAAATTAATGTCGCGGTGGTTTTGCTGCGCCGGATTTCCAATTTTACTGATTTTAACCGGCTGGAACACGATGAGCGTGTGCATCTGTATTACACAAACAATCAGGCGGAGCTTCAAAAAGCGGATATCATCATTTTGCCTGGTTCAAAAAATACCATTGCCGACATTATTGAACTTCGGCGAAACGGAGTGGCTGCAGAAGTCTCAAAACTGGCACGTGCCGGGAAAACGGTTATCGGAATTTGCGGCGGCTACCAGATGATGGGACAACGTATTGAAGATCCGCATGGTGTAGAAAGTGATGTGGAAGCAGTACCGGGACTCAATATTTTGCCAACTACAACCATTTTAGAGGCGGAAAAGCAAACCATTCGCAGTTCGTTCTATTTCAAAAATTACGAAATACGGTGTTCTGGCTACGAAATTCATATGGGAAAAACAACTTTTGCTGAGAGTGCAAAACCTTTGAACCGCTTGACTGAAGGAAAAAACGAAGGTTGCTGCACAAATGAAAATTGCTGGGGAACTTACATGCACGGCATTCTTGATAATCCGGTGGTGATAGATGATTTGCTGGCCCCTTTTGCAAAAGAACAACGCGCCATCGAAGATTACAACGAATTTAAACAAAAACAATACGATTTACTGGCTGCGCATGTTCGCGAAAATATGGATATGGATGCGGTGTATAAAATGTTACAGGAATGATTCACGGGCACGGCGACGATACATATAACTTCAAAACTATTCGGATAAATTTTAGTTCGAATGTGAATCCGCAGGGAATTAATCCCGGGTTGCAGGAACATCTAAAATCCTGCATCAATAAATTAGATGCTTACCCGGAGCCGTTGGCGGAAAATCTGGCTCGTCGCATCGAACAACAAAAGAATCTGGCTCCAGGGAGTGTGTTAATTACCAACGGAGCTGTGGAAGCTTTTTATTTACTGGCATCGTTGTTTCAAAATAAAAAGTCGCTGATTTACACACCTTCATTTTCTGAATATGAAGACGCCTGCAAAATGTACAGCCACAAAATTGAATTCTATGGTAATTCACTTTTTTCAGAAAAGAATGAAAAACAGTTTGACATTGCGTGGATTTGTAATCCAAATAATCCGGATGGAAAAATATTTGACAAAGAAATTTTAAGGCGAAAAATTCAGCAAAACCCCGGTACTTTATTTGTTTTAGATGAAGCTTATATTGAATTTCTAAACAAAGACATTTCGTTGGAAAATGAAGCTGCAAATTTTCAGAATTTGGTTGTTGTCCGGTCGCTCACCAAACGGTTTTCCATCCCCGGATTGCGTTTGGGATATTTGGTTTGTACATCACAGTTAATGTCAAAATTGAAAGAAAAGTTGATGCCCTGGCGTATTAATTCGTTGGCTTTGGAAGCAGGATTGTATTGTTTTTCGAAAGAATATACCGACAAATTTAATGTAGCTGAAATATTAGCGGAATCTCAACGGTTTCAGTCTGAAATTGACAAAATAGAAGGCTTTGAAGTTTGGCCTTCTGAAACTTCATTTTTCCTGGTGAAAGCTCCTGAAAATGCAAACGAAATAAAAAAGCAACTAGCCGAAAAATACGGAATATTAATTAGGGATGCTTCAAATTTCAGAGGATTGTCTGAATTTCATTTTCGGCTCTCCACGCAATCACCCGATAAAAACAACGAGTTAATAAAAGTGCTGAGAACATGGGATTTATAGTGTACCATAGTATTGCATTGTGGGCAGGGTTTCTGCTCGATAAACTATTGGGTGACCCGCTGTGGCTGCCCCATCCGATTGTAATTTTCGGGAAAAGTATTTCATTTTTTACGAAGAAATTTAATCACGGAAATTACAGGATTCTGAAAGGTGCTTTAATTGCAATAGCGTTAATCGCCACAACTTTTATTTTCTTTTTCTTTCTGATAAAATATTCCTATCAGGTTTCGTCAATTTTGGGAGTTGTTATAGAAGCCCTGTTTGTGTTTTTTGGATTGGCAGGAACGACATTGGTAAAAGAAGGGAAAGCTGTTTTTCGGGCTTTAGAGGAAAGTCTGGAAGCTGGTAGAAAACAAGTTGGACGCATTGTTGGCCGTGACACCAGCGAACTCAGTGAAAATGAAATAAAAGCAGCAACCCTTGAAACCCTGGCCGAAAACCTCAGCGACGGCGTAATTGCCCCGCTTTTCTGGTTTGCGTTGGCCGGAGTTCCGGGAATGATGACCTATAAAATGGTGAATACGCTCGATTCGATGATTGGCTATAAAAATGAAAAGTATTTGTTGTTTGGGCGTGTGGCTGCCCGTATCGATGATTTTGTCAATTTTATTCCCGCGCGAATAACGGCGTTTCTAATGGCGGCTTGTAGCCAAAGTAAACGTGCTTTTCATTTTATATTCAAATTTGGAAATGCACATAGCAGCCCCAATGCAGGATATCCGGAAGCTGCGTTAGCCGGGGCGTTGAATGTTACTTTTGGCGGCGCCCATCTTTATTTTGGAGAATGGGTTCCGAAGCCTACCATTGGAGAAACAAAAAGAGATTTTAATAAAAACGATTTAATCAATACGATAAAAATAGTGCAGCGAACAGAAGCTTTTTTTGTGCTTTTGCTTACGCTGATTTTTGTCGTTTTAAACTTATGGTGAAGGTTATTGATATGAAAAAGTTTTCGCAGAGAAATATTTCAGCGGACATCAGCGAAAAAATCCGCAAGAATCTGCGAGAAAGAACATAATAAATTATGAAAGCATTAGAAAATTTAGAAATCGCCCCCATCAAAAATGAAGAGTTGCAACAACTGCTTCAGTATAACATCGACCAAAAAACAAAACCGCTGGGTTCGCTCGGGCAATTGGAGGAACTGGCTATGCAAATTGGCCTGGTACAGCAAACAACGCAACCGTCGCTTAATAAGCCGGTGATGCTGACTGTGGCTTCTGACCATGAAATTACAAATGAAAAAGTGAGTCCGGTGCCAACGGAAATTACCTGGCAGCAATGCCTGAATTTTTTGAATGGTGGTGGCGGAATTGGTTTCTTGTGTCAACATTTTGGCTTTGACTTATATGTGGTAGATGCAGGTGTAAATTATGATTTTGAAACGCATCTCAAACTTATCCAAAAGAAAGTAAGGAAAGCCAGCCGCAACTTTTTTTACGAACCGGCCATGACACTGGAAGAGTGCAATCAGGCACTGCAAAATGGCCGTGACGTTGTGGCTGATTTTGCAGAAAAAGGAACCAATGTTATTGGCTTTGGAGAAATGGGAATTGGTAATTCTTCTCCGGCAACAGCACTGCTTTCTGTTTACGCAGGAATTCCTGTTGAGACTTGCACCGGCCCGGGTTGTGGATTGGAACCGGACGGAGTTAGTCACAAAGCACAAGTATTAAAACAAGCCATCGAAAAATTGGGAGTTGCTGATACACCGGAAGAAAATCTGGCACGTTTTGGCGGACTGGAAATTGCAACCATTGCCGGGGGAATGCTGGAGGCAGCTCGCCGGAGAATGTTGATTTTGGTTGATGGCTTTATTACGACTTCCGGATTTTTAGCTGCTTATGCAATTAATCCTACAGTAAAAGATTATGCCATCTTTTCACATTGTTCGCACGAACCGGGACACATTAAAATGCTCAATTTTGTCCAGGGAAAACCGGTGCTCGATTTGCAACTCCGGCTGGGAGAAGGTACAGGCTCGGTTTTGGCTTACCCAATTGTTGAGTCGAGTGTGGCTATGCTTAATAAAATGACTTCATTTACAGAAGCAAAAGTGTATAACGTAGTACAGTAAAATGGTTAAACGCGAACTAAATATTATTTTGTCAGCTTTTCTGTTTTTTACGCGGGTGCGTCTGCCGTTTCATGTAGATTATAAAAAGGAAAATCAGCAGTTCATTTTAACGTGGTTCCCGTTGATTGGAATTTTTGTTGGGACAGTTGGTGGCTTGAGTTACTATTTGTCAGCCTTTATTTTTCCGCAGTTGGTTTGTGTTGTTCTGGCACTTGGAGCAATGGTTTTAACCACCGGTGCGTTGCACGAAGACGGCTGGGGCGATGTGTGCGATGCTTTTGGCGGTGGCTACAGCAAGGAACAAATTCTGAATATCATGAAAGATTCGCGGGTGGGAGCTTATGCAGCCATCGGACTGATTTTTCTGTTTGCAATAAAAATAGCGGCACTAAGTGGTATTTCAGAAAGCAAAATTCCGACACTGTTTATTGCGGCTCATGCACTCAGCAGGTGGCCGGTTTTGCTCATTACGAAGTTTTGGCAAAATGCAAGGCAGACGGGAGCATCCAAATCACGTGATTCCAGTAGTCCGCTTTCATGGGCGCGTATTTTGCTCGCCCTACTAATTGCACTTTTACCATTGTTGCTTTTTCCATGGATCGTGTTTGCCATTGTTCCTGTGATAGTTATAGCAACTTTACTCGCAGGAAAGTATTTTGAAAAACACATTGGCGGCTATACCGGCGATTGTTTGGGCGTGGCACAGCAAATCAACGAAGTACTGATTTTTCTTTTTTTCTGTTTCTTAAGTTTTAAAGGATTTTTACTCTGATGACAACAAATAGCTCTTATAAAAATATTTATCTGATCCGGCACCCTAAAACAGAAGCTCCGGATGGAGTGTGTTATGGGAATTCGGATGTTTTTCCAGGTGAAAGTTCATTGAATGAAGCAACCCAAAAAGTGAAGTCAAAATTAAACGAAGTTGATTTGGATGCGTGCTATTCGAGTCCTTTATCACGCTGCCGCTTGCTTGCTGAAAAATTGGTTGGAGCAGAAAATGTAAATACAAATGAATTACTCCGGGAAATTGATTTTGCATCGTGGGAAATGAAACCCTGGAGCGAAATTCCGCAGGAACAGCAGAAAGAATGGGGCGAAGATTTTATCAATTGCAAAATACATGGCGGCGAGAATTTTTTTGATGTACAAAAGCGGATTGTTGAATTTTGGGAGCAGGTCACTCGAACTGCAACCAGGGAAATTCTGGTGGTTTCTCATGCTGGATTATTGCGGGCTTTGCTGGCTCATTTACTGGACGCATCGCCACGAAAAATATTTGCCATTGAAGTCGATTATGGCGATGTCATTCAAGTGAAATGGAGCAATGAGAATTATTACAAAATAAAATTTTTATGAGGAATCGTTTCTCGCAGATTTACATAGAAAATATTCAGCGCTCATCAGCGAAAAAATCCGCGTCAATCAGCGAGAAATAAAAAATAAATATGAAAAACACAACCATCCACTTTATTACAGGAGGACAACGCTCAGGGAAAAGTCGTTTTGCGCAGGAACTGGCGCTTTCGAGGAGTGAAAATCCCATTTACCTGGCCACTGCACGTATCTGGGACGATGATTTTAAAGAACGTGTGCAGCGTCACCAAAACGATCGGGGCAATAACTGGACAACGCTGGAAATTCCGGTAAAGATTTCTCAGGCAGAAGTAGAAGGAAAAGTAGTGGTACTCGACTGCATAACTTTGTGGCTGACCAATCTTTATTTTGATAATCAGGATTTAAATATTGATGAAGTGTTGGAGCTGGCAAAAGAGGAATTAAATAAGTTATTTGAGAAAAACTGCACTTTGCTCATTATTTCCAATGAAATTGGGATGGGGGGCCATGCAGAAAATGCTTTGGCTCGGAAATTTGCCGATTTACAGGGCTGGGTAAATCAGTTCATAGCAAGCGTTGCCAACGAGGTAACTTTAATGGTTTCAGGGCTGCCACTAAAAATAAAATAATAATATAACTGGGAAAATCAGCGAAACAAATTCGCGTTAATCCGCGAGAAATAAAAAGTGAAAATATGGCAATAACCACAAAAACAGGAGACACCGGGCAAACTTCTCTTTTCGGGGGAAGCAGGGTAAGTAAAAATCACATTCGCATTCGTTGCAACGGTTTGATTGATGAAGTAAATGTTCGGATTGGAATGTTGTTGGCCGAATTACCCGAGAACCATAAATGGGAAAACAATTTGTTGAAAATTCAGCGCGATATTATGCTGATGATGTCGCACATTGCAACACCGGCAAATTCTTCAAAACCAAATAAAAAACCACATGCCGAAAAAGGCTTGGTTGCTTGTGAAACATGGATTGAAGAATTAAACGATTTTCTGAAAGATGAAAAGCTGGCGTTTGTTCTGCCAGGCGGAAATAAAGTGGCTTCGTTATGCCATTTTGCGCGCACCGGAATACGTACCGCCGAACGTGAATTGGTGGAGTTGAATCAGGTTGAACCGATTGCTGAATATATCCTGAAATATTTTAACCGGATGAGCGATTTATTCTATTTACTGGCCATTGTTGAATTAAAACAAAGCAACGTGAAAGTGGAGAAATTTATGCTCTTCCCATCTCAAAAATCAAAAGATGGGAAACAATAAAACATCAGCATTTTTAATAGCCGCGCCCAAAAGTAATTCAGGCAAAACCATGGTTTCCCTGGCATTGATGAAGGCTCTGGTAAATCGGGGAATAACCGTGCAACCCTTTAAATGCGGGCCTGATTATATCGACCCGATGTATCATACAAAAATCGCAGGTCGTGCTTCGTATAATTTAGATTCGTGGATGGCGTCGGATGAGCATGTTTGTACCGTTTTTGAAAGGAATTTACCACAATCCGGCGTTGCAGTTGTGGAAGGTGTAATGGGCTTGTTTGATGGCGCTCAGAAGGACAAAGGAAGTTCGGCTGAAATTGCCCGCTTACTTAATATTCCTGTAATTCTGGTAGTTGATGCAGCGAGCATGGCATATTCAGCGGCCCCGCTTTTGTTTGGGTTTAAAAACTTCAATAAAGCAATAACCATTGCAGGAGTTATTTTTAACAAAGTTAGCGGTGAGTCGCATTACCGTTTTTTAAAAGAAGCAGCTAAAGATGCCGGTGTTGAACCGCTGGGCTATCTTCCGCGCGATGAACGTTTGGCGGTAAAATCGCGTCACCTTGGGTTGCATCTCCCCGGAGAAAACAAACAGGAAATATTTGATACTACGGCAGAATTGATTGAGCAAAATATTGATATTGACTTTCTGCTGGAGTTGACAAAAAGACCAGAAAAGACAAAAAATACAAAGCAGCCAAAGTCTGAAAAAAAGTTCAAAATTGCATTGGCACACGACGAAGCTTTTAACTTTTCCTACGCCGCCAATTTAGATGCAATGGAGCGAGTGGGAACGGTTATTCGTTTTAGTCCGCTTCATGATGAAGTGATGCCGGCTGCCGATTTGCTTTGGCTTCCCGGCGGTTACCCTGAGCTTTTTGCACGGCAACTGGCCGAAAATAAAACCATGCAAGAATCGATAAAAACATTTATTGATAACGAGAAGATGGTGATTGCCGAATGCGGTGGAATGATGTACCTCGGAAAGGAGATTATTGACGAAAATGGTGAAAGCAGTTCAATGTGTGGCGTTTTCAATATCTCCACCAGTTTTGAAAATAAAAAGTTGCATTTGGGGTACCGTCAAATCAAACAGGAAAGATTTGAACTAAAAGGCCACGAATTCCACTATTCAAATCTAATTCAACACGAACCCGCAATAACGAATATTGAAGTAAAAAATGCGCGTGGAATTCCGGTTGAAATGCCAGTGCTTCGTTATAAAAATTGCTGGGCATCGTACATGCATCTCTATCTGGGAGAAGACGGAAAATTAGAAGAGTTTATTTTAAAAAATTTCAGCGAAAATCTGCGAAAAAATCCACGTTAATCTGCGAGAAAAAACAAAAAAAAACATGAATAAAGGAACATTTACAGGAGTAGGATTGGGGCCCGGAGAACCGGAGCTGATAACCTTAAAAGGCTTCCGGGCATTGCAGGCCGCCGACATCATTTTTTATCCTGTCTCTTCGCTGGAAAACGGGCAACACCGTTCTTTTTCAGCAAACATTTTGGATGGACTGGAAATTAATAAGCCTTGCGAGCCTCTTCTGTTTCCCATGAAGGGAAAAGGAACTCAAAAGTTTTACAGCGAAGCTTTTCTTCGAATAAAAGACGAATACGAAAACGGAAAAAATGTGGTGTTGGTAAGCGAAGGCGATTTGTTTTTTTACAGCACTTTTGGCTATGTTTTTAAACTGGCAAATGAGGCAAAAATCCCCTGCCATTTAATTCCCGGAATTCCGGCTTTTATTGCCGCCTCTGCTTTGGGAGAACGACCGCTGGTAGAAAAAACAACCGGGCTGGAGGTGATGGCCAAACCCGAAAGTTTTGATGCAATTTCAGAAGCTCTGAAATGGCAGTCAACGTTCGTTATTATGAAAATGAGTGTGCTGGATGGCTGGCATTCATTTTTAAAAAATTGTGGCCGTCCCTTTTTATATGCCGAGCGCGTGGGAACCGGAAATGAGTTTTTTACCAGCAATGCGGATGAGTTGGAATTCCGACGGATTCCTTATTTCTCATTGCTTATTGTTTATCCTGAAAATAAATGAATTTGGTAATTATGATTTTATTTGCGTCATCTGCGAAAAAATCAGCATAAATCAGCGAGAAAAATGAAAATTTACTGTATCGGAATAGGCCCCGGCGATGAAAAATATTTGACACCGGAGGCCACACAAGCCATCAAAAACTCGGATGTTTTGGTAGGCTACAAATATTATATGAGCTATGTTGAGCATCTGACCGAGGGAAAAGAGCAAATTAGCACGGGCATGAAAAAAGAGCAGGAACGTGCCGAAGCCGCTTTTTCTGAAGCTGAAAAAGGAAAGACCGTAGCTGTAATAAGCAGCGGTGATGCCGGTGTGTATGGAATGGCACCGTTGCTTTGGGAATTAAAACAGAAAAATAATTCGGCGGTTGAGATTGACGTAGTTCCCGGAATAAGTGCGATGTTTGCTGCTGCTGCAAAATTGGGAGCGCCACTGGGACACGATTTTTGCTCCATTTCCATGTCGGATTTGCTTACTCCCTGGGAAAAAATTGAAAAGCGGATAAAAGCTGCTGCCGAAGCCGATTTTATCACTGCCATTTATAATCCGGTAAGTCGAGGCCGTTTTTGGCAACTGATGCGGTTGAAAGAATTGTTTCTGGAAGCCCGGTCGCCGGAAACACCTGTGGGAATTGCTCGTCAGGTTGGACGCGAAGAGGAAAGCACAGAAGTAATTTACCTAAAAGATTTGGAGGCTTCCATGGCCGATATGTTTACGGTGATTATCATCGGGAACAGTCAAACACAGAAATTCGGCAACCAAATGATAACGCCACGTGGTTATTTGTCGCGACAATCAGAAAATAAATCAAGCGATAAAGTGGGGCGGCAAATTATGAACGAGAGTTTTCGCACCATTTTACAGGAAGTTGATTTTGATGGAAAATCCTTGGAGCATGTCTGGGTTGCACTGCATTGCATCCACACCACAGCCGATTTTCAATTAAATGATTTTATCGAATTAAAAAACAATGTAGTTCCGGCGCTGCATGAAAAATTTCATTCCGGAAAATCACCGGTAATTATCACCGATGTATCGATGGTAACCCGTGGAATTCGCAGTGCTGTTGCAGAGAAATTAGGTCTGAAAATCAAGTGTTATCTGGATGACGAGCGTGTTAAAACGTTGGCAGAAGAAAAAGGAATAACGCGTACCCAGGCAGGAATTCGCCTGGCAGTGGAAGAACA
Source organism: uncultured Draconibacterium sp. (assembly GCA_963677235.2). Lineage (GTDB taxonomy): Bacteria > Bacteroidota > Bacteroidia > Bacteroidales > Prolixibacteraceae > Draconibacterium. Next base: position 345,160 of record CAXXPP010000004.1, read on the forward strand.
TCCTGATGCTGTTTTTGCCTTCGGAAATGCACCAACTGCATTAATTGAACTGGTAAAATTGATTCGCGAAGGAAAAGCAAAACCTGCCGGAGTAATAGCAGCGCCTGTGGGTTTTGTAAATGTTCAGGAAAGCAAGTGGCAGCTAAAATACGGATGTCCCGATATTCCAGCGGTGTTTGTAAATGGCAGGCGCGGAGGAAGCAATGTTGCAGCTACCATCATCAACGCCATTTTAAGCTGGAACCAAGCAGAAGCCATGCATCCGGGAGAGGGATTATGAATTATTTCTCGCTGATTTATGATAAAATATTTGTAAAAATATGATACTGGTAAAACGCAGAATATTTATAAATTGAAGGATGGTAAATTGGATTTTTAAATTCGTGATGAACGTCCTGAAAGGACAAATTATTTTAGCCCAAGGCAACGCCTTCGGGTATAATATAAAATATTAACCCCGCCCTGAAAGGGCAACTTAATACAACTTAATTATGTCACAATCATTATCTCAACTATTTGTACATATTATTTTTCATGTTAAGAGAAATTCGTGCTTGATTCGAACCCAGGAAAAGGATGAATTATATGCGTATATGGGAAGTATAATAAAGGATAATGATTCAATCCCAATCATTATTAATGGCGTGGGAGACCATATTCATATTTTGTGCGTAATGTCTAAAAATATAACGTTGGCTAAATTGGTTGAAGAGATAAAACGTCACAGCAGTCGATGGATAAAAACGAAAGACACTTATTATTTGAATTTTGCGTGGCAGGGAGGTTATGGAGGTTTTTCTATTAGTCCATCTTTACATGAGAAAACAAAGCGTTACATTGAAAATCAGGAACAACATCATAAAAAGATGACATTTGAGGAAGAATATTTATTGTTTTTAAAAGAATATGGCATCGACTATAATGAAAAATATTTGTGGACGGATTAAGCTGCCCTTTCAGGGCGATCAAAACACCTGTGATTATGCCCGAGGCGTTGCCGTCGGGTTAAATTGATTAAGGCTTTCAGCCTAAAGTATTTTAAATAGAGAAAAACATTCACCTGCGAGAAAAAATTAGAAACAAATTGAAAATAACAATAATAGGAATATACGATAAAAAAAGGGAGTTTACGGAGGAACAACAAAAAGCGATTTCAGAATCACAATATTTTGCAGGAGGAAAAAGGCACTACGAATTAGTAAAAAAGCAACTTCCTAAAAATGCAAAATGGACGTTTATTACTGCTCCGTTAACAACTTTGTTTGATGAGATAAAAAATGCACAAACAAACTGGGTGATTTTTGCCTCGGGCGACCCGCTGTTTTTTGGAATAGGCAATACGTTGAAATGCGAATTTCCCAATGCTGAATTTAAAATATTTCCTGTTTTTAATTCTTTGCAACTGCTTGCTCACCGCTTTCGAATAAATTATGGTGAATTCAAAACGGTTTCGCTTACCGGGCGCGATTGGCACGAGTTTGATAAAGCGCTCCTTCAGGGTGAAAAACGTTTGGCCATTTTAACCGATCGCAAAAACACACCAGCTACCATTGTTGCCCGAATGTTGGATTTCGGCTACAATAATTATCATATGTTATACGGCGAATGTTTGGGTGGCAATGACGAACGAACAGCAGAATTTTCAATTCAAGAGGCAGCTGATTTTAAATTTTCTCATCCCAACTGTTTTTTTCTGGAAATGACTGATGAACGAATTCCACGTAAAGGAATACCGGAAACTGAATTTGGAATTCTGGAAGGGCGCCCTAAAATGATTACTAAAATGGCTGTGCGCCTAACTACGCTCGCGGCCTTGGAATTACACAATAAAAAGGTGTTTTGGGATATTGGCGCCTGCACCGGAAGTGTTGTTATTGAGGCGCGTTTGCAATATCCACATCTAAAAGTAGTGGCATTTGAAAAACGGGAAGAATCGCACGAAATCATTGAAAAAAATACACAGGAATTTCAAACACCCGGAATCCAACTATTTATTGGCGATTACATGGAAGTTGAAAAAGAAAACATAGAACAACCCGATGCTGTTTTTTTAGGAGGTTACGGTGGAAAAATGGATGTTATTCTTGATGATGTACACCAACGTTTAACAGATGAGGGAATAATTGTTTTTAACTCGGTAAGCGAAAAAAGTGAAAACAACTTCCTAAACTGGGGAGAACGAAATAATTATAAGCTTCAATTAAAACAAAAACTGGCGGTTGATGAACATAATCCAATTACCATATTGGCAATAAAAAAACAAGTTAATTCGCGATAATCTGCGTAATAAATCAGCGAACATCAGCGAGAAATAAAACAGGAAAACATGATTTCAATAATAACACATTCAGAAAAAGGAAAAGAACTGGCCGAAAAATTGCTGGCAAAAGAATCCGAAGCAGAACTGGTTCAAAAGCCGGTAGATTATCAAAAGTTATGGCAATCGGGCAACGCGCTGGTTTTTATTGGTGCGCTGGGAATTTGTGTCCGCGAGATTGCGCCGTTTCTAAAAAATAAGAAAACCGACCCTGCAGTGATAAACATTGATGCCAATGGACAATTTGTGCAGCCGGTGGTTTCCGGGCATGTTGGCGGTGCAAACGAACTGGCTAAAAAATTGGCCGGATTACTTGGCGCTGTTCCGGTAATTACAACCGTTAGCGATACATCCGAACTCTGGGCGCTGGATGTTTTGCCGCAGCAATTTAACTGGAAGATGGAATGTCCCGGTAACCTTACCCGGTTGATGGGATGTTTTGTAAACCGAAAAAAAACAGCTTTGTTGCTGGAAGCCCGCGACAAAGGAACTTTATTTCTGGAATCTGATTGCCCCGACTTTGTGGATGTTTTTTTCGCAGCAGAAGATATAAATACAGATAAATATGAATTGATTTTAGCTGTTACTCCATTTTTGTATGATTTTGGCGAAAAAGCTATTTTTTACCGCCCGCCAATGGTGCATTTAGGATTGGGATGTCAACGGGGAATTTCTTCCAATAAATTTCAACAAACGCTGGAAATGAGTTTAAAGGAGCATGGGATTTCGTTGTTATCCGTTGCTTCTTTGGGGACAGCCGAACTCAAAAAAGATGAAAATGCATTTCTTCATTTAAGCGAAAAATGGAATCTTCTGTTGCAGAATTTTACCGGAGATATTCTTGCAAAATATGAAGTTCCGAATCCTTCTGCAAAAGTGGAAGCAGTTACCGGCAGTGCCGGTGTGGCCGAAGCAGCAGCCATGCACTTGTCGCAAAATAATTTACTGGTTGAAAAAACAAAACTGAAAGCCGGCGATAAATATTTTACCTGGGCAGCTGCTGTTGATGCTCAAATGGAACGCAAAGGTTTTGTAGAGTTTGTAGGCGCCGGTCCTGGTGACCCGGAGTTGGTTTCGGTAAAAGGAAAACGTTTGCTGCAAACGGCTGATTACATTTTGTATGCCGGAAGCCTTGTTCCGCGCGAGCTAACCGAATACGCAAAATCGGGTTGTGTGGTAGAAAGTTCTGCCGGAATGGATTTACAAACTCAGCTTGATAGTATAAAACGTTTTTATGACCGGGGATTGTCCATTGTGCGGCTTCACACCGGCGACCCATGTATTTACGGCGCTATTCAGGAACAAATGGCGATTATGGATGAGTGGGGCTGGAACTATCACATCACACCGGGGATCTCTTCTTTTCAGGCAGCGGCGGCAGCTTTGCGCTCACAGTTCACCATTCCCGAAGAAGTGCAGACCATCATTCTCACCCGTGGCGAAGGACGAACGCCCATGCCCGAAAAAGAGCAACTGCACAAACTGGCGCAGTCGCAAAGTACCATGTGTATTTACCTGAGTGCGGCAATTGCAGAAAAAGTACAAAGCGAATTAATGGCGCATTATCCGGCGGAAACGCCGGTGGCTGTGTGCTACAAATTAACCTGGCAGGATGAAAAAATTTATCGGTGTACCCTGGAAACGCTGGCGCATACCGTAAAAGAAAATAAGTTGAAAATGACAACGCTGATTGTGGTTGGAAAAGCTATTGATAACCGCTCGGGCGAATCAAAATTATACGACCGAAAGTTTGCCCATGCTTTTCGGAAAGGGAAGTAAATATTTTTTTCTCGCTGATATTCGCAGAAATCAGCGAATATCAGCGAGAACATCAGCAAAAATCAGCGAGAAAAAATTGATATGATTTTAGTTTTTGGCGGCACAACAGAAGGAAAAAAAACGGCAGAGATTCTCGATTTTATTGAGGAACCCTATTTTTATTCTACAAAAACTGACGTTCATTCTGAATGGAAAGGAAAATCAATTTCAGGAGAAATGGACGTAATGAAAATAGTGGAATTTTCCCGTCAAAATAAAATTCGCTTGCTAATTGATGCGGCCCATCCTTTTGCACTTCAACTGCATAGGAATATTTATGAAGCTGCCAAACAATTAGATGTTCCGATTTTGCGGTACGAAAGGGAATACGAGGAATTGCAGAAAATAAAAAACGTTACTTTTTTTGATTCTTACGAACATCTTTCCATTGAAATTCTCAAAAGTAATTTCCAACAAATTTTGGCATTAACAGGAGTTCAGACAATTCCGTTATTGAAAAAAATATGGGAAAGCCGAACCTGTTTTTTTCGTATTCTGGATACTGAGCTAAGCCGTCACAAAGCAGCACAAACAGGTATTCCTAAAGAATGGATTATTCCGATGACTCCATCCGACAATACAGATGAGTTACTTCAATTGGTAAAAAGAACAGGAGCCGAGATTTTGCTGAGTAAAGAAAGCGGGGCTTCCGGTTTTATGGATAGTAAAATAGTGGTTGCAAATCAGTTAAATATTCCGCTGTGGATTGTAAAACGGCCTTCGTTGCCCAACTTCGATTTTACTGTGTATTCAGAAAAACAACTGCTTCAGCAAATTTATGTTTTGCGAAAAAGCGTTTTAAAAAAGGAAGGCGAGTTGCGCTCCGGTTTTACCACCGGAACTTGTGTTACGGCAGCAGTAAAAGCCTGTTTTATTGCTTTGGCAGAAGGCGCATTTCCAAAATCAGTAGAAGTTTTTTTGCCCGATGGAGAGCAAACAAGTTTTTTGGTTTTCCCGGAGTCGCTTTCAGAAAAATCGGCAGCTTGCACTGTTGTAAAAAATGGTGGTGATGATCCGGATGTAACCCATGGAAAAGAAATTGGCTGCGAATTAATTTTGTCAGAACAACCCGGCATCCGGTTTTTACAGGGAAAAGGCATTGGGAAAGTTACCTTGCCAGGGTTGCAGCTTGCGGTTGGAGAACCGGCGATTAATCCGGTTCCGCGAAAGATGATAACAGAAGCGCTGGAAATACTGGCCGATGAATACGAAATAGAAGTTGGATTTGATGTAAAACCATTTGTGCCGGAAGGAGAAGAATTGGCGAAACAAACTTTTAATCCGCGCGTTGGTGTGGTCGGCGGAATTTCAATTATCGGGACTACCGGCAAGGTTAAGCCGTATTCAAACGAAGCTTTTTTGGCAACCATAAAATACCAGCTGTCTGTCGCGTACGAATCAGGTTATGAAGAAGTTGTTTTTACATCCGGCAAGCGAAGCGAGAACCAACTTCGGGCTGATTTTCCACATCTTCCAGACACTGCTTTTATTCACTTTGGAAATTTGGTTGGAGATTCCATCAAACTGGCAGTTCAGCAGAAAATTAAAAAAATTAACCTGGCCCTCATGTTTGGTAAAGCCGTAAAACTGGCGGAAGGAAACTTGGATACACATAGTAAAAATGTGCGTTTTAATCCTGCATTTCTGGCAGACATTGCCAGAGAATGTGGATATTCTGAAACCATTATTCAGCAAATTGAGAAATTAAGTCTGGCCAATGCTGTTTTATCAATTCTGCCGGTGGAGAAGAATCGGGAGTTTTACAAGAAGATAGCAAATAAATGTTTTGATGTTTGTAGTCAATTAATTCCCCAAGGCTATTTATTTATCTATACATTGCTTTTCGGAGAAGGTTTCAGCATTAATATTGGTATGTAAATATGCTTCTGCCTTGGCTTTTAAATAGTTTATTTAATTTTTAAAAGGGTATCAACCACCCGGCCACTGGGTTTGTTAACCATTCTCTGTGGTATACTTTTCTGTATTATTTTCTTTAAAGCCGAGATTTGCCTTTCTTTTGAGTAGTTTTTGAGAACAGCCAGGCTAATTTCCCGAACAGGTTGTTCTCCTGAAAATTCTTTTATTAATTCTTCCAGTTCCGAGGGGATATTTATTGTAGCAAGTTCGGGGATAAAAGTAACACCGTTTTCATTTTCTACAATTCTTCGTAACGATTCAATTGAACTGCTTCTGTAAACCAGATGCTGAGATGTTTTCTTTTGATAGTTTATCTTACAAATGGAGTTTACCTGGTTTTGAAAACAATTTCCTTCTTCCAGATACCATATTTCTTCTTCATTTAATTTATCGACATTAATTTTCTCGTTCCTGAATAATCTGTGGTGCTCCGAAACATAAGCGTAAAAACGTTCATAAAAAAGAACTTCGAACTGTATTCCTGCCGATGAAATAGGTGTGGAAAGAATCCCACAATCCAAATCGCCCAGTTTTAATCTCGAAATAATATCTTCAGTCTTTAGCTCAATAACTTCAATCTGCAACTCAGGAAAGGATTGATTTAATTCATTAATAAATAATGGAACAAGGTAAGGGGCTAATGTAGGGATAATTCCTACTTGTAAATTTCCTTTCACTTCATCACTTAACTCAATACTAACCTGTTTTAGCTCGTCCACCATTTTTATAATCTCGATAGCTTTTTGGTAAAAATATTTTCCTTCTTCAGTAAACTTTAACGGGCGTTTTGTTCTGTCGATAAGTTTAAATCCGAGTTCTTCTTCCAGTTTTTGAATTTGAAGACTAAGTGCAGGTTGTGTAATATTCAAACGTTGTGCAGCACCCGAAAAACTGCCTTGTGCATATAGTTCCTTTAAATACTCAAGTTGCGTAAAATTCATAGTATAAATCAATCATTTGTTTGAAATATATAATTATAATTTATAATAATGGAAGTATAAAAATAGTAAATATTAATTATAGTATATTTGAATCAACAAAAAATAATAATCATTAAAAATTGGATATTATGAAAACTGAAAATCAAAAAGTAGTTGAAAAACTAAACAAATTATTAGCCGATTATCAAATTTATTATCAGAATCTTAGAGGCTTGCACTGGAATGTGAAAGGTCCTATGTTTTTTAATCTTCATGAAAAATATGAAGAGCTTTACAACCAGGCTTCAGAAGTAATAGATGAAATTGCAGAACGTATTTTAATGGTTGGCGGAGAACCTCTACATACTTTTGGCGACTATGTTCAAACCGCTACATTGAAAGAGGTTAAAAATGTTTCTGACGGGAAAACAGGTGTTCAGGCTGTATTGGATAATACCCGTTTCTTGTTGGAAAGCTTCAACGAAATTTTGGAAGTTGCCGAAGAAGCAGGTGATGAAGCTACCGGGGCACTGATGAGCGATTGGATTGGATTTGCCGAAAAGCAAATATGGATGTTGGAATCATTTTTAGGATAACATAAATATCGCTTTGACAAATTAAAAGCTCTGTCTTTTGGCAGGGCTTTTTTATACAATAAATGTGGTTCTTTTAGGATTAAAAAATAATTTTCGGTTTCATTTCGAAAATATCTTTCATGGCTTTTTTAGCTGCATAATAGCCACTCATTCCGTGCACACCTCCTCCGGGCGGGGTTGCCGAAGAGCAAATATAAATTCCTTTGGCTGATGTTTTATATGGAGATTTCCTTAATGCAGGGCGGGTAAATAATTGTCGGATATCCATAAGTCCCCCATTGATATCGCCTCCAATATAATTGGGGTTATAACTTTCTATTTGACGTGAGTTAAATGTGTGGCGTTTCAATATTAAATCTTTGAATCCTGGGGCAAAACGCTCTATCTGCTTTTCAATTATATGTGTCATGTCTTTTTCAGATCCGTGTGGAACATGGCAGTAAGCCCACGCGGTTTGTTTTCCTTCGGGCACCCGTGTTTGATCAAATAAGCTTTGCTGTGCCAGTAATACAAAAGGTTTTTCTGAATATTTACCCTCATTTGTCATCTGTTCTGAGAAGATAATTTCTTCCAAAGTGTTGCCTAAATGGATGGTTCCTGCCTTTTGACATTCCGGACTGGTAAAAGGAATTGGTTCATCCAATGCCCAGTCTATTTTAAAAACTCCCATTCCATACCGATATCGTTTTAACTGCCATTTGTAGAAATGAGAAAAGCTTTGTCCTGCGATCTGGAGCAATTGTTTTGGGGTAACGTCGAAGAGTACAGCATGAGCAGATGGAAGTTGATGTAATGCCTGTACATAAAAATTTGTTTTTATGGTTCCGCCCAGAGAAACAAAATAGTCAGCCAATGCATCTGCAATGGTTTGTGAACCACCTTGTGGAATTGGCCAGCCAGTTGTATGTCCGGTAATTAATAGTGTAAGAGCAACAGCCGAAGACGTTAGATTGGTAAGTGGCTGCATAGAATGGGCAGCCATCCCGGCCCATAATCCTTTTGCTTTTTCAGTTTGAAAATGTTTGGCTTGTTTTGTTGCCGATGGTAAAGCCCGTATGCCAAAACGGGCCATTTTTAAAGGATATTTGGGGAAATGAAACGGGGCCAACAATTCTTTAGACAATTTCTGCCATTCCAATACAAACGGGTTTAAAAGCTTTTGGTAAGCCAGACTGTCTTCGCATAATGTTTGCGCTGTTTGTTTAACAGACTGGTATAAAGCTGCTGTCTGTCCATCAGTGAATGGATGAGCTGCCGCAATTTCAGGATAAATAAATTTTAACCCAAATTGTTCCAGTGGCAAAGTTTTAAAAAAAGGAGAGCCGACAGCTAAAGGGTGCACAGCAGAACAGATATCGTGAACGAACCCTGGCAGGGTAAGTTCTGCAGAGCGCATTCCTCCTCCAATAGTTTTATGGCCTTCAACAAGCAACACCGAAAGCCCGGCTTGTTGCATCGTTATTGCTGCTGCCAATCCGTTGGGGCCGGAACCAACTATTATGCTATCGTAATCTCTTTTATGCATCATAAAGAAGTGTTAGTGAAAATACCATTACTTGGTTGGTTCGTTAAATTAAAGTCGCTGCCTGGAATACCTAATTTTTAATTTTTTTCTCTTTTAAAAGTTGGGGGATTCAAGTTTCATTTTTAGAATAGGGTAATCTTTTCCTTGCTTATCCTTTTCTGACCGATCGTAAACTTCAAACCCCAGTTTTTTATAAAAAGTAATGGCGCCAGTATTTTGCTCATTCACATCAACCTTGTTTGCGCCGAGTTCTGTAAATGCAAAAGTCATCAATTTTTTGCCTAACCCAAGCCTAAAATATTTAGGAGATAGGAAAAGCATTTCTACCTTTTCCCCTGTAACACCAATAAACCCAATAACTCGTTTTTTATGTAACAAACAGTAAACACTAAATACGCTGAAGTCCATTTCTGTTACCAGTCTTTTTATATCTTCAAAATCAGTAGGTTTTAAGAAGCTGTGTGTTGCACAAACTGATTCTTCCCAAACCTTCGTAATCTGGGTCTTTAATGAATTCTTGTATGCAGTTATTTTAAAATCAGTGCGTTCCATATTGTTTGCTGTTATGTAGTCTTTAATTAAGGTTAAACGAAAGTTTTACTCCTTCAATAATCATTCCGGCGCCAATTATTGCAATAATGAGTCCCATTATTTTACCAATTACAGCTATCAGGTTTTCTCCAATTTTTTCTACAATAATATTACTCAGCGAAAAAGCGATATAAGTCAAAAAAATAATTACAGCAAAAATGGTAATTACAATTCCAATATGTATATAATTTGCATCCGAAACAAAATTTATCGCTGTAACAATTGTTCCCGGGCCGGCAAGAATGGGAATAGCCAGTGGTGAAATGGCAATTTCATTGTTTCTTTGCTTATTTTCTGTATCATGTACTTTCGATTTTTGTGACATTAGCATTTCAAAACCTACATAAAAAATCAGGATTCCTCCAGTTATTTTAAAAGCAGGAATTGTGATACTAAAAATTTGAAAAATGTATTTTCCAAGAACTACAAATGCCGCCACTATTATAAAGGCAGTGATCGTGGCCGTTTTTGCAATTTTACGTTTGGTAGTTTCGTCTTCACCTTCAGTTAATCCCAGAAAAATAGGCGTATTCGCTATGGGGTTCATTATTGCAAAAAAGCCAGTGAATACAGTTAATGCAAAAGTTAGATATTGTGTCATGGTTTCAGTAAATTTCAAAAATTACATGAATTTAAAAATAATTACCGGTTTGTAAACCCGTATAGCATTAACTGATTTAATTCCCCATGATTTGAGAGTAGTTTGGAATTCGACGATTGCGTAATGTGACCTGGGGATTTTCAATAAAATAATTTAATAATTTTACAGTTTTGTAAAAAAGAACATATGAAGGGAAGAAGGCTTATTTTATTTTTACTGATTTTTTTACCATTTCTGTCATTTTCTCAAATTAATCAAACCGACGAAAACGGGTTGAGGCAAGGGTTCTGGAAAAAGCAGCAATCGAACGGAAAACTGTTGTATGAAGGTAATTTTCATGATGGGAAACCCGTGGGAGAGTGGAAACGTTACCACGAAGGCGGGCAGATAAAAGCAATTATTCAATATCAGGAAAACTCAGATTCCGCTTTTTCACAGTTGTTTGATGTGTGGGGTAAAAAAATGGCAGAGGGATTCTATGTGAACGAGAAAAAGGAGGGTATTTGGAAGATGTACGCCAACAACACAAAAGTAGCCGAAGAGAAATATGAAAATGGACTAAGAAACGGAGAAAGTCTTAAATTTTATGATACAGGGGAGATTTTAGAAAAAGCCGGTTGGATTAACGGAAAACAGGAAGGTAGCTACATATTGTTGTATAAAAACGGGCAACCTTTTATGCAATGTAAATTCAGCAACAATTTGCGCAACGGTCCGTGTTTGTCGTACTACTCAAATGGGAAATTGGAAATGGAAGCGGAATACAAAAATAATTTACGCCACGGAGAATGGAAGTTTTATGATGAAGATGGAAAATATTTGTATTCACTACTTTATAATGAAGGTGTTATCCTTAATCCGGAAGTTAGAGACAGTATTGGTAACCTGAATATACAGAACATGGAAAAAGGGAAAAATACCATAATAGATCCTGAAAAATATATGGACAATCCTTCGGAGTATATGATGAAGATGAATATTTACCGGTAAAAATCGGATATTTTTGTATTTTGGCGTTGTTTTCAACAGATAGTTCATAATCATGGAACGAAAAATAATTCCTTTCATAGTATTTATTTTTGTTTTGAATATTACTGCTTTAAAGGCTCAGAATTTTTATTGGGTTGGATTTTCCGATAAAAATAACACAACTTATTCGCTTTCAAATCCCGGTCAATATTTATCAGAAAGAGCCATTCAACGCCGGGTGAATCAAAATATCCCGATTGATTCTTTGGACTTGCCTGTTAGTCCTGATTATATCTCGCAGATTGTCAAATCTGGAATTACTTTGATACATTCTTCGAAATGGTTGAACGGAATTACGGTTTGTGTGGAAATAGACAGTTTTGAACAACAGGTTTTACGTCTTCCTTTTGTAACAGAAGTACAATTAACAAAACGTGAGAATCAACAAAAAAGCGTTTTTAATAAATTCAGTGAATCTGATGTTTTAAGTAATAATTCGTCAATAGATACAAGTTGGTACGGTACTTCAGTTTATCAGGCCGGTTTGTTGAACGGTCAGTATTTACATCAAAAGAATTTTTTGGGAAAGGGAATACAAATAGCTGTTTTGGATGGCGGTTTTTATAACGTAGATTCTTATCCTGCTTTTGATAGTTTATGGATAAACAATCGCATTTTAGGAATTCATGATTTTGTTAATGATAGTAGCGATTTCTTTCAAACAAATTATCATGGAATGAGTGTTTTGTCGTGTATGGGAGGTTTTGTTTCTGGCGAATTGGTGGGAACTGCTCCGGAGGCATCGTACTGGTTGCTTCGTTCGGAAGATACCGGCTCGGAAAACATAATAGAAGAAGACAATTGGGTAGCAGCAGCCGAATTTGCCGATAGTGTTGGGGCAGACATTATAAATTCTTCTCTCGGATATTCTGAATTCGATGATACAACAGCAAATCATACCTATGCTGATATGGATGGAAAAACAACACGTGTTACACGAGCCGCAAATATCGCAGCTTCACGTGGCATATTGGTTGTGAATAGCGCCGGAAATGAGGGGAATAAAAAATGGAAGTATATTGTTGCACCATCTGACGGAGATAATGTAATTGCAGTAGGAGCAACAGATAGCGAAGGCGTTGCCGCTTATTTTAGTTCGTTGGGACCCGCTTCCGATGGCGATATAAAACCCAATCTTGCATCAATGGGATTAAATGATTACCTGGTAAGAAGTGATGGGAACTTAGGGTATAATAACGGAACTTCTTTTGCCTCTCCTGTTTTGGCGGGAGCGGCGGCATGTTTATGGCAGGCCAATCCAAATGCTACCGCAGCCGAAATAAAAAACGCGCTGGAACGAAGTGCACATTTGTATGAAACCCCGGATTCATTACTCGGTTTTGGTATTCCCAATATGGAAATAGCACAGCAAATACTAAATCCCTCGCCAGTGGAGAAGTTAATTGAAAATAATAACTGGCAAGTAAGACCGAACCCATTTTATGATAAATTGTATTTGTTGAATATGGATAATTTTGGGGAGGATGTTTTGTTTTCATTCTATTCTGTAGATGGACGTTTGTTATACCAGGAAAAAATGAAATCTGCATCACAGATTTCATTCGATAATTTGCAATCGCTTCCTACTGGTTTGTTAATTTTGAAGGTTGATACGGGAAATGGCACTCAGTCGGTAAAATTGAGCAAAACGCATTAAAATGGAACAAAAATTTTCGCTTTCTCAGTTAAATGCCCGAATAAAGGATGCATTGTTTGATGCATTTCCATCAACCGTTTGGGTCGTTGCCGAGATTAGTGAAATGAAAGAAAACCGAAGTGGTCATTGTTACCTCGAGCTAATTGAAAAAGAAGGTAACGAGATTATCGCACGCTCACGGGCAACTATCTGGTCCTACACCTTCCGAATGTTAAAACCTTATTTTGAAACCACCACAGGCCAGCTTTTTTCTCAAGGCCTGAAAATTCTGGTTCAGGTTACTGTTGAATATCACCCGTCGTATGGCTTAAGCCTCAACATTAAAGATATTGACCCTACTTACACGGTTGGCGATTTGGCTCTTCAACGAAAAGAAATTATCGAACGTCTTCAATCAGAAGGTGTTTTTAACATGAATAAAGAGTTGGAGTTGCCGCTGGTTCCCCAGAAAATTGCTGTTATTTCATCTAAAACAGCCGCTGGTTACCTGGATTTTATGACCCAGTTGGAAAATAACGAACACGGTTTTCAGTTCTACACACATCTTTTTGAAGCCTATATGCAGGGGGCAGAAGCGGTGCCAACTATTATTGATGCTTTGGAACGTATTTTTTTGTACGAAGATTTTTTTGATGCAGTGGTTATTATCCGTGGTGGTGGCGCGACCGCCGATTTGAGCAGTTTCGATAATTATGAACTGGCGCTGAACATCACCCAATTTCCGCTTCCTGTAATTACCGGAATTGGTCATGAAAAGGATGATACCATTATCGACCTGGTAGCTCACACACGTTTGAAAACACCAACTGCTGTAGCCGAATTCCTGATTTTTGGAATGGAACGTTTTTATGAAAAACTGTTACAATTGGAAAACGATGTTGTGGATGCGGCGAGGGGAACGCTGAATTTTTATGAAGATAATCTGGAGCATATGGCAGAAAAACTGCAACATTCGGTTTCGGAATTTATTCATGACAAAAATATTAGTATTATCAGGCTGGGAAATGAATTTCAGCAAAATATTAACCGTTTCTCTTTTCGTAGAAATGTAGAATTGAGTAATTTTAAACACGAAGTGAAATCGGCAGTTTCCATGTGGAGCATAAAAAAGGAAAACTTTGTGAATCAGAAACGGAGAATCTTAAAACGAGTGGCAGGCGAAATTCTTTTAACGGAGAAATCAAACGCTAAATACATAGAAGAATCTGTAATTAGAGAAACCCGGAATTTTCTTCAAAGAGAAAAAGAAAATATTCAAATAAATGAAAATACGGTTCGCTTATTAAATCCTGAAAATATATTGAAACGTGGCTATACTCTTACCTTGAAAGAAGGGAAAATTGTAAAATCGGTAAGTGACTTGGAGGCTGAGGAGATTATCGAAACGTATTTTACCGATGGAAAAATAAAAAGTAAAATCACAAATAAAGAAAATAATGGCACCTAAAAAGATATCATACAAAGAAGCCATCACTGAAATTGAAGATATTCTGGAAAAAATAGAAAATGAGGAACTTGACGTGGATGAACTCACAGAAAAAGTAAAAAGAGTTTCTATTTTGTTAAAGATATGTAAAGATAAATTGCAAAAAACCAATGAGCAGGTTGAGCAAATTTTGAACGAAATGGAAGAGTAATCTGTAAATAATATTATTATGGAACAATCAGGAGAACTTGTTTTAATTTATACCGGGGGAGAAGTAATTATTCAGCGGCTTAAATTTGAATTGGAGCAAAAGGGTATAAATTCAATTATTAAAGATGGATTTAAACAGGGGATTGCAGCTGGTTTTGTAGGTGGTATTCCGTCAGCAATTGATCTATTTGTAGCCAAAGAAGATATTGAAAAAGCCAGTGAAATAGTTAATGCAATAGTTGAACAATAGAGAAGAAATTATGTACACCAAAGAGCAGGTAGCAAAAACGGTAGATCATGCCGTATTGAAACCGGAATTTACTGATGCCGATTTAGTAAGTAATTCCGAAATTTGCCGTAAATACGGAGTTTTCAGTATGTGTGTGAGACCATGTGATATTAAAAGAGCAAAAGAACTTCTTGAAGGAAGTGACGTTAAAGTATCGTGTGTTTTAAGTTTCCCGCACGGAGCCGATGCCATTCCTGTAAAAGCATTTCAGGCTAAACAGTCTATAGAAGATGGCGTTGATGAAATTGATATGGTAATGAATATTGGGAAGTTTCTGCAAGGAGACTATCACTATGTAGTGGAAGATATTGAAGCCGTAGTTAAAGTGGCTCACGTCCAAGGGATTTTGGTAAAGGTTATTCAGGAAAGTGGATTTTTAACACCTGGACAAATTGAAAAAGCCTGTGAGTTATCGTTTATGGCAGGTGCCGATTTTGTGAAGACATCTACCGGCTTTGGTCCGGGTGGTGCCAAGCCGGAATATATCGATATTATGTTAAAAACATTGAATGGAAAAATGAAAGTGAAAGCTTCAGGGGGAATACGCAGTTGGGATGAGGCTGTTGCCTTTCTTGAACAAGGCGCCCACAGGTTAGGAGTAGGATCCACAGAAGCGGTGTTGAATGGCGCTAAAACCGAAGGTGATTATTAATTTGGGTTTGTACATTTGAATTTTTATAAAATTCAACCATCTTTGTACACCTTTTAGAAAAGGAATCGGAATGCATTTTTTAGACGGGGATCGCTTATATATTAAACCTGAAAATGGTTGTAAACCATTAGAAAGTCAGATTCAAAATTGTTTGCAGCAATTGCAAAAAATAAACTCAGGACGAAAGATTTTTAAACTGAATTTTTTTGTTGATACCAATTCTGAAGAATCATACGATGAACTAAAAAACAAGGTGACCCAACAGGTTCACGATTTGTTCTCCGTGAATATACTTCTTGGTTTTTTTGCCCAACCACCTTTAACCTGCCGTATAATTGTAGAAGCTTTTTATTACGATTTTTCGCAATGGAAATCAGAAAGTATTTGTAATGAATTTGGTGGGGCTACTTTATTTAGCAGAAAGAATACAGAGGTTTTGATTGGAAATGTGCAAGCCAGTTTAGGGAAAGAATGCAAAAAAAATGCGGAAGTTGCGTTTGTCGAACTGTCAGCCCTTTTGCATAAATTTAATTTTCCGGTAAACTCAATAATCCGCCAATGGAATTATCTGGAAAATATTTTGGGTTTTGATGATGAAAAACAACGTTACCAGGAATTTAATAATGTCCGTTCTGATTTCTATGGGAACGTATTTGAAAAAACAGGTTATCCTGCGGCTACCGGAATTGGAATGAACCGTGGAGGGGTAATTATCGAGTTTATAGCATTAAAATCTGAAGAAGCTGTTACAAAGCCGGTTGATAATCCCGGGCAGATTGCTGCCCACAGTTACAGTAAAAATGTTTTAGTAGGTAATGAATGTGTTTTAAAAACCACACCTAAATTTGAGCGGGCAAGATATTTAGAGCTGTTTGGAAAAAAAATAATGTTTATTTCCGGTACGGCTTCAATAACCGGCGAAAGGACAGTAGGTGTTGAGGATCCCGGGAAACAAACGGATGTTACTATACAAAATATTCAAAGGTTGTACTCTCCTGAAGTACTAACTGGAATCTCTGATGAAAAAATAACCCCGCGATACGGGCATGCTCGTGTTTATATTAAAGACCGTCGTGATTTTCCGGCGATAAAAAGAAGCTTTAAACAGTTTTACGGAAAACTTCCTGTTGTTTATATTATTGCAGATATTTGCCGGGACGATTTGTTGGTTGAAATTGAAGGCAAAGTAATTTTGGAATAGAACCAAGATTGCCATTCCGGTGAATGAACAAGAAAATCCTGTTCCTCAGTACCGAAATGACAATCGTGATAATAAAGTTTAAAATTTAAAGTCGATACCGATCATAAAGTTTGTACCTGCCTGCGGAAAATATCCGTCCATTTCATAACGTTCTCCCCCTAAAATATAGGAATAAACCCATGCGTTCGATTCATACTCTTCATCAAATAAGTTATTTATCGCACCATGAAGAACAATTTCGCTAAATAAACGGGTGGTAAAACTGTAATCTATGGTCAGGTTGTTAACAAAATAGGCATTCAAGGCACGGCGATCGTTTGACGAGTTGTCTATATATTGTTTTCCTACATAGTTGGAAACCATACTAATATTGATATTTTTTGCCGGTGTTAAAATAAACTGGCTGTTTCCGGTTACATCCGGAGAGAAAGCCAGGTCAGTTGTCCCCAGGTCAAATGCTTGTTGTCCTCCGTTATCCCAGTCATCAACATATTCAGTAAATTTTTTTATTTTGTTTTTACTGATAGTAAGATTAGTGTTCCATTGCAAATTGGGTCGAATTTTCCACCCGGTTTGCAGTTCAATTCCTGCACGATAACTTTTGTCTACATTTACCATAATTCCCGCGCCAACATCGTTTATCTCTCCGGTTAATACCAGTTGGTCTTTATAATTCATATAATACAAATTGGCGCCGGCAGTGAAATTCGATGACTGATAGGAATAGCCTGCTTCCCAGTCGCGAAGCGTTTCGGATACCGGTTGTTTTCCGTTCGGATCGGCATCTACATAGTTACTTCGGTTGGGCTCTCTGTGTGCTACTGCATACGAAATATAAGCTTTTTGATTGGCATCAGGTTGGACAAATATTCCAAATTTTGGATTGAAAAAGTTGTAATCGTGTTTTTGAGTAATATTTCTTAAATCGTCGTCAATTCCTTCAATTGTATAATCAATTCTCCGGTACTGTAAATCGGTAAAAAAGTTGAATTTTTCTCCCAACTGGATGTTGTATTTCCCGTAAATATTAAAATCTTTCTTAATGCCTTTACTTCTGTACCACTCGTAGTTGGGTTTTACATTTCCCAGATATTGAGCCCAAATAATATTTCCGAAATGATTCCCATCATATTTATTCCATCCGCCGCCAAGTGTGAAGTCACTAATTTTCCCATCATAGTTCAGGGCATAAACAAGGCCATAAAAATCGTTGTCCAGCCATTTCCTGTTTACCATGTCAGTTGAAAAAATGGTATCATTTTCGAGTATCGGATAGGGAAGTTGGTAATCAGAAAAATCTTCATCTGCTTTGTAATTTTCGTAATATCCGCGGCCGTGTCTGTAATGTAATCCTGTATTTATGTGTAGATTCTCATTAAACTGATGGGAAAAATGCAAGTGGTAATAGTCTTGTTGATAGTGGTCAACCTGGTTATCGTAAGTATAATAATTATATGTTCTGCTGTCAGAATTAATCATTTCCTGTGTTTCCCGCTCCGTATATAGCCAATGATCTGCGTAACGCTGCATACCTTCTATATCATTGTTTAACCTTACTGATGGCACACCATTCCACGATTGATAAGTTTCCTCAATACCCGAAAAAATATTAAGTTTTAAAACTGATTTTTCGGTGTAATATCCTCCGGATACAAAAAAGGATTTTAAGTCGGAGGATGCCCTGTCTACAAAACCATCAGAGGAAACCTTTGACAGACGGGCATCAAAAGTATACTTCCCGTCGATTAATCCGGTTCCTGCTGAAACTGTATTTTTAAATGTATTAAACGAGCCATAAGCTGTTCTGTATTCAGAGTAGGCCTCTTTTTGCAAGGTGTTGGTTTGTAAATCAATGGTTCCACCAAAAGCACCAGCCCCGTTGGCTGAAGTTCCAACGCCACGCTGAATTTGTACATTTTCTAAAGAGGAGGCCAGGTCCGGAATATCAACAAACCAGGTTCCGTGTGACTCTGATTCAGAAATAGGAATTCCATTGATACTTACGTTGATACGGTTTAAATCGGTTCCCCTGATGCGGAAATTTGTATATCCTACACCTGCCCCGGCATCTGAAGTTGCAACAAACGAGGGTGTTAATTGAAGTAAATACGGAATGTCCTGTCCGAGGTTTTTACCTTTCAGCTCTTTTTCAGTGACATTGCTATATGCCATTGGCGTTTTTTCTTTTGCTCGCGTGGCCGAAATAAGAATTTCATCGGTCAATACTACATCGGGTTGTAGATTAATTTCGATGTCTTTTGTTTCGTTTAAATTCACCTGGATTTCTTTTGTTTCAAAACCAATAAACGAAACTTTTAACTGATAGTCACCTTGTTTTAGGTTCCTGAATAAAAAACTTCCGTCTTCTTTTGTTGAAAGACCGTAAAAAGTGTTTTTAATAACAACACTGGCTCCGGCAAGTGTTTCACCGTTTCCTTTCACAATTCCATGCAAATGCAACTGTGCGAATGTTGCAAACGCCATCAACTGCATGAATAGCAGTAAACTTAACTTTTTCATTTTAAAATGTAATTTGGTTAAAAACTAACCAATGGAGTGGGACGAATCCCTTTTTTGCCCTCCCTCCGCCGGTACTAACCGGATCAGGTTCTGTGGGTATAATCTCAGCCCTAAATATTTTAGGCACCCCATTGCATAAATGTCGGCGCGAAGTTAAAAAGGTTTTTTGAAATTGGCAAGGATGCTAAAATGTAAGAAACTTTTATTTGTAATCTTTTGTTTTTGTAAGAGCAGATGCAATTAGTCCGGTTGGTACCGCAATTATACCAATCCCTATCAAAAGCATTATTGAGGTAAATATTTTTCCTCCTGCCGTTACTGGAAAAATGTCGCCATAACCAACTGTGGTGAAAGTGGCAATTGCCCACCATAAACTATGGAATACCGATTTGAAAACATCTGGCTGTGCTTGATTTTCGAAGTAATAAATTCCTACTGAAGATAAGAACAGAAGGAAAGACGAAAGGACCAGAAACAGAATCAATTCTTCTTTTATCGATTTGAAGGCTCTGAAAAGGTGTGTTATTGCTTTTGTAAAACGTATCATTTTAAATATTCGGAATAGCCGAAACATTCGGAATATTCGAATTGAACGCAAATCAATCCCCAGCGCCAGATAAAAAGGTAAAATGGCAAAGAGATCAATTAGCCCATAAAAACTAAAAATGAATTTTAATTTGTTTTGTGTTACAAATAGCCGCAGTAAATATTCGATTGTGAAAATAATCACACAAATAACTTCTATACAATAAAGTATTTTTTGAACCTCAAGAGAAAGGTTGGGTAAAGTTTCAATTGAAAAAGAAATTAGAGACAATACAATTAAAAATTGAATTGATAAATCGAACCACTGACCTGCTTTTGTTTCATTTTGAGCGATAATGACTCGAAGTTTTCTTTTCCAAAGTATTTCACTCATTCAGCAGATATTTTTCAAAAGCCATTCTGTGTTCATCTGTTAATCGCGATGGTTTCATTGTTTTTAGGTTGATAAACAGCCCCTTTTGCCAGGCCGAAGCACAAAGTTCGTTGTTTTCATTATAGAAACGAAATTCCAAGATTGCCGAGGCATTATTTAATTTGGAAACCCAGGTTTCAATGTGTACAGAGTTTTGTATGAAAAATGGTTTTTTGTAGGTAATGTTTGTTTCAGTAAGAATCGGAAGGATCCCTTCATTTTTCGTTAAATCGGTTACCGGAATTCCCATCGCTTCAAGTAATTTTACCCTGCCATTTTCGAGCCACTGAATGTAAATGATGTTATTCACATGTCCTACAATATCAATGTGATAGGTATAAATCTTTTCTTTATAAACAAGTTTATTCATTTTCTTTTTATATGTCTGACTTTGGTTTTTATATTTTTTGCTTCTAGCTCCGATTCAAAACCTAGTTCTGAGAATTTTCTTTTTCGTTGAATAAAAAACTTCCACATAATACTCTTGTTATATATTTCATCATGGTCTTTTACCAGGATTTGCTGTTGGACCTGCTTCCTTTTCTGAACAAGATTTCCAAGTTCTTTGTAAAAAGCGATGTGGGAACTAAATACTGCTCCAAATTCTCTGAAATTGAACCCAACAATAAATTTTACTCCTGCAACTCCGTCGAGGAGCATTCTGGTTAGAAATATACGTTTGAATTTATATTCGGGAAGATTTTTAAAAAGCATCCAAAGATTATTTCTGAAGTTCAGATATATTTTTTTCGGACTGCCATATGAAAGTGTACCTCCTCCTAAATGAAAAACTACACTTGCAGGTTGATACCAAATTTCATACCCCAAATTTTTTATCCGCCAGCATAAATCAATTTCTTCCATGTGGGCCCAGAAATCACCATCTAAGCCACCTGCTTCTTCAAACGCTTCGGCTCTTATAAACATACAGGCGCCACTGGCCCAAAAGATAGGTGTCGCAATATTGTACTGTCCAATGTCGGGTTCCATTTGATTTAAAATCCGGCCACGGCAAAACGGATATCCGTATTTATCGATAAACCCACCGCCAGCACCGGCATATTCAAATAAATGGGGTTTTTCATAACTTAAAATTTTAGGCTGAACTGCCGCTATTTGGGTATTATCTTCAAAAAGTTGAATACATTTTTCAAGCCAATCTGGGGTTACTTCCACATCCGAATTCAATAGAACAAAAATATCGGCCTCAATTTGTTTTAAAGCCCGGTTGTAACCTTCTGCAAATCCATAATTTTTTTTAAAATCGATAATTTTTACTGAAGGGTAATTTTTTTGCAAATGTAAAATTGAATCGTCGGTTGAGCCGTTGTCAGCAAGAAACAACTCAATATTATCATCGGTTGAGTTTTTAATTACCGAGGGAAGGAATTTGTCAAAAAGTTTCGCCCCGTTCCAGTTTAAAATTACAATCGCAACTTTTTTTGTCAGAGTCATTTGTTAGAGTTAGGCAGTTAGGAGTTTGGCAATGGTTAATGCGAGATTTTCCTTCTCCAGTTTTTCGAGTATATCAGCTATTTTTTTTGTTTTTTCGGAATCTTCTGATTTTTGCAGCGTTTCTATTTCTTTTACTTGTTTTCCTGTTAATTCATCTTGAAGCAATTCCCAGATTTTTTCCTGTTCTTTTTTGTTCTCAGGGAGTCCCAGTCCCTCCAGTTCGGCAACCGTTGCCCTTAGGATTTCATCGGCCTGCATTCGCACGGGATCTTTGTCCTTTGTTTTTCCTGCTGCAGCAGTGTCGCGCAAACTCCAACTCGAATAATCGTAGTGTAGCTCTTTTATCATTTTAATTTTGGAATTGTCTTTTCCAAAGATGCGTTCCAAAAAAATAATGGTATGATTTTTCCAGGCTTCCAGATCAAAGTTTTTCTCATCGAGCCGTGCAATTTGTTCTTTCAAAAGGGCAATTTCTTTTTCGGCCATTGTTTGATTATATGTTATGGCTGCAATTTACAAAATCTGCGTAAAAACTGAATTCAATTTTTTAGCATAAAACTTTCGTCCTCCTGCTGAAACAAGAAGATTGGAAATGATTAGGATCTTTGACCGAGAAATTTATTAATGATTTTAAAAAATTCAGGAAAATAGTTTCCACTCGAAGCAATCATTTCTCCTCCAAAAAGCCAGTTGTTTCCACCATTAAAATCGGAAAGTTTGCCCCCCGCCTGTTGTAAAATAAAGCCGCCTGCAGCTACATCCCAGGCATGAAGTGCATGCTCGTAAAAAGCATCGAAATGTCCGGAGGCAACATAACAAAGATCTATCGCAGCAGAACCCAAGCGCCTGATACCACGGGTACTTTTCATTAGCTCTTTTAAAGCTTCAATATATAAATCGGTTTTTTCAAAATCGTAGTATGGAAAACCGGTTGCGATTAGTGTATCTTCCGATTTTTTAGCTGTTGCTACCTTTATTTCCTTTCCATCTGAAAATGCCGGGCTACCTTTCCATGCGTAAAAAAGTTCGTTGTGGGCTACATCATAAACTACACCTAAAACCATTTCTCCATTTTCCGATAATCCGATACTTACTGAATATGCGGGAATACCATGGATGTAATTTGTTGTTCCGTCCAGCGGATCGACAAACCACATGAATTTTTCACCCTTGGAAGTAGCTGTTCCTTCTTCGGCAACAAATCCTGAACCTGGGATGAGTTGGCTTAATTTTTCTACAATTTGTTTTTCAGCATTTTTGTCAACATATGTAACCAGACTGGCTGCGCTTTTGAGCTCTACGTCTTCCGTCGAAATTTTTTCTCTTTCTATACGAATAAATTCTCCGGCTTCTTTAGCGACTTCCTGAACCTGAATGCAAAGGTCTTTGTAATTCATGATTTTTTTGTTTGAGGTAAAATTAATGAAAAATCAATCTATATTTCAACAGAAACATGGCCATTGGGAAGAATTGACTTTAACTTTACTTTTTTTAGTTCATTTACAAATTCATCTCTGAAAAGTGTTTCTACTTTGATATAGTTTTCGGTAAACCCCGACATATTTTCTCCCTTTTTTTGAGCTTCGAATAAAACCGTTTGTTCCGAGTTCAGATACTTTTCATAAAAAGCCCGTAGTTTTTTCTCCGAAAGGTTGATATACATTTGAGTCCTTCGTTTTCTGTCTTCAACATCTACTACCCAGGGGATTTTTAGAGCCTGTGTCCCGCTTCTTTCCGAATAGGTAAAGGCATGCAACTGCGAAATTTCCAAGCTGTTTATAAAGTCATACGATTCTTGAAATAGTGTTTCGGTTTCGCCATTTGTTCCGGCAATTACATCAACACCAATAAAAGCATGTGGTACAATTTCACGAATCTTATGAATTCGTTTGGCAAACAAATCAGTAGAATATTTTCGTTTCATTAGCGACAAGACTTCATCAGAACCTGCCTGAAGCGGAATGTGAAAATGCGGCATAATTACATTCGATTGAGCAACAAGTTCAATAACTTCATTTTTCAACAGATTGGGTTCAACTGAGCCAAGCCGCAATCTTTCTAACCCTTTTACTTTTTCAAGCGCTTTTAGCAAATCGAGGAAATTTTCGCCTGTAGTTTTTCCGTAATCTCCAATATTTACGCCTGTGAGAATAATTTCTTTGAATCCTTTATCAACCGATTTTTTTGCTTCCGCAACAGTGTTTTCAATTGTATCATTTCTACTTCGTCCCCGGGCATAAGGAATGGTGCAAAATGAACAATAATAATCGCATCCATCTTGAATTTTTAGAAAACTTCGGGTGCGATCACCCCACGAGAATGCTTTATGATAGTTTTTTATATTGACAAGCCTTGTGGTTTGTATTTCAGTTTTTTCTCTTTTTTCGAGATCCCCAAGATAAGCCGGTACATGAAATTTTTCCTGTGTTCCTAAAACCAGATCGACACCTTCGATATGGCCAATTTCTTCCGGTTTTAGTTGCGCATAACAGCCAACAACAATAACCATTGCATCTGGATTTTTTTTCACTGCTCTCCGGATAATATTCCGGCTTTCCTTGTCGCCCTGGTTTGTCACCGAACAAGTATTAATCACATACACATCAGCTTTTTCTTTGAAGTCAACCTGTTCAAAACCAACTTCCCTGAAACCTCCGGCAATAGTTGATGTTTCCGAGAAATTCAGTTTACATCCCAGCGTATAAAAAGCAGCTTTCTTCCCCTTGTAATCCATCCTTTAAAATTGAATGATTCTAAATAGAGTGCAAAGGTAGAAAAAAGCTGCTTATTGCAAAGTTCCTATAATAAGTTGCTTGCTAACTCGGCGAGGTAACTGCGTTCGCCTTTTACCAGATTAATGTGAGCAAAAATCTCTTGATTCTTCATCCGGTCGGTCATGTACGCCAGTCCGTTTGATTTCATATCCAGATAAGGAGAATCGATTTGTTGTAAATCGCCTGTAAAAATCATTTTTGTTCCTTCTCCGGCACGTGTAATAATCGTTTTTATTTCGTGAGGTGTGAGGTTTTGTGCTTCATCAATAATAAAGTATGAATTGGAAAGGCTTCGTCCACGGATATAAGCCAGCGGAGTAATCATCAGTTTTTCTTCTTTTTGAAGCTCTTCAATTTTCTGGTATTCCTGGCTTCGTGGATTGAACACATGTTTTATAACTCCCAAATTGTCGAATAACGGTTGCATATAAGGGTTAATTTTTTCTGATGCATCGCCGGGCAGAAATCCTAAATCGCGGTTGCTTAATGCGACAATCGGACGAGCCAGCAAAATCTGGTCGAAGCTTTTATGCATTTCAATTGCTGCAGCCAGAGCAAGTAAGGTCTTTCCCGTTCCTGCTTTTCCTGTTAGTGCAATAAGCTTTATTTCTGGGTCCATTAATACATTAAGGCTGAATGTTTGTTCTGCATTTCTGGGCTTTATACCGTAGGCTGTTTTCTTTTCAACTCTTAAAATCCGATCGGTTTTCGAATCGTAGCGAGCCAAAACACTGGAATTATTTCCTTTTAAAATAAAACATTCGTTTGCTTCGGGTTTGAATCCGTTTTTAATTTCTTCAATGGCAAACGAACTTTGTTCATATAACAAGTCAATTAACTTGTCGTCAAAATTTTCAAGGGTTGTGATCGTTTTATCCAGAACATTTTCATCGGTTACCTGGTCGGTTTTGTAATCTTCGGCCTGGATGCCCAGAGATTTGGCTTTCATCCTCAGGTTGATATCCTTACTTACCAGAATTGTTTTTCTGTCGGGATATGTTTTTGAGGCGTAATCGGCTATCGCCAGAATTCGATGATCCGGAATGTCTTCACGGAAAGAAGCTTTTAACTCATCAGAAAACGGTTTTCCGGTTTCAATACGCAGTTTCCCTTTGTCTTTTCCCAGTGATTTTCCTCCGTTAAACAGCTCGTCGCCAACTATTTCGTCAAGAAGGCGTGTGAATTCACGAGCCTGGAAATTGATGAGATCATTCCCGCGTTTGAACTTGTCTAGTTCTTCTAAAACAGTAATTGGCAGAAGAATGTCGTTGTCTTGAAATTGATAGATACATGTGTGGTCATGTAAAATCACATTTGTATCTAAAATGAAGATTTTACTCTTACTATTCGCGTTTAGCATACCTTGAATTATGAATTTCTTAAATGTAGAAAAATTCGTAAAATCTGTATTTAATCGTTCTTATTTTTAATAAACTTGCAGCGGTTAATAAAATTTTTTTAACGTTGAAATATTCAGAAGTCCTCGATTATTTGTATACCATGTTGCCCATGTACCAACGTACTGGTCCGGCAGCATATAAGAACAATTTGGATAATACCATTTTGCTTGATAATTATTATGAAAATCCGCATAGGAAATTTAAAACAATCCATGTTGCGGGCACGAATGGCAAGGGTTCCGTTTCCCATATGTTGGCGGCTGTGTTTCAAAAGGCTGGTTACAAAACAGGTTTGTATACGTCACCACATTTAAAGGATTTCAGGGAAAGAATCCGGATCAATGGTGAAATGATTTCCGAAAATGAAATTGTTAAATGGGTGGAACTGTTTGTAATCAACAATGAATTGTGGAAAATTGAGCCTTCCTTTTTTGAACTCACAGTAGCATTGGCATTCGATTATTTTGCTCGTGAAAAGGTTGATATTGCAATCATTGAAGTTGGACTTGGCGGAAGGCTTGATTCTACCAATATTATTACGCCTGAAGTAAGTGTGATTACGAATATTGGATTGGATCATGTTGCACTTTTAGGTGATACTCTGGAGAAAATTGCCGGGGAAAAAGCAGGCATAATTAAACCTGGAGTGCCGGTTGTAATTGGAAGAACACAAAAAGAAACAGAATCTGTTTTTCGGAAAGTTAGCAAAGAGGCAGGTGCCCGTATTTTTTTTGCTGATGAGGAATATATTATTCCATATTCATTGGTTGATTTGGATGGAAAACAGGTGATGACTGTTGAGAAAAATAAAAAAAAGGTTTTTCCACAGCTAAAACTCGATTTGCTTGGTTTATATCAACGACAAAATTTGCCAACAGTTTTAAAAACTGTAGAACTTATGAAACAGAAAGGATGGATTGTTTCTAACGAGGATATTTTTACCGGACTTTCTGATGCTGCAAAATTGACCGGTTTAATGGGACGATGGCAGATTATTGGTGCAAATCCTAAAATTGTATGTGATACTGCTCACAATTCTGACGGGATTTCTCAAATTGTAAAACAGATTGAACAAACCCCTTTTCGAAATCTGCATATCGTTTTTGGTATGGTGAATGATAAAGAACCGGATAAAGTTCTGTCGCTTTTGCCCAAAAATGCAACTTATTATTTCACTAAAGCAAATATTCCCCGGGCACTCAACGAGAAAATTTTAAAGGAGAGAGCTTTGAAGTATAATTTTAGAGGAGATTGTTATTCTTCGGTACATGAGGCACTTAATAATGCAATGGAAAACGCTGGGAAAGATGATTTAATTTACGTTGGCGGAAGTACTTTTGTGGTTGCCGAAATTTTATAGCTATTTTTTTACTTTTTTTTTGCAGAACTGAAAATAGGTTTTATATTTGCAACGCTTTTCCGAAAGGGGAGCACGTTCAGAAACAGACAATATACATTGGGAGCTTAGCTCAGCTGGTTCAGAGCACCTGCCTTACAAGCAGGGGGTCACTGGTTCGAATCCAGTAGTTCCCACGAAAAAGGTCAACGAAAGTTGGCCTTTTTTGTTTGTAGATGTATATATTCCTTTTTGTTTTATCTTTTTATAATCCATAATGTTAACTATTACGTTGCTGGTATCGTATTTTAATAGCTTTTATTTTGAATGAATAAAGATAATTTTATTTTTGCATACCGAACGTTTAGTATTTATTGTGGAAAATACCAAAGAAAATATTATTGATGAAGCTTTTAAGTTGTTCTTAACGCTTAGTTATGAGGGAGTTTCGATTAGTCAGCTAAGTTGTGCAATAGGGATGACAAAAGGAGCTCTTTACCATCATTTCAAGAATAAAGAAGAACTTTTTAAACTTGTAATTGATAAATATTTACACATTCCAACTGTTGCTGAAGATATTGAGACATTGAATTTATATGAATATATACAACTTAGTATTGTAAATGCTGAAAAAATTATCAGGTCCTATTTTAAGGATTCTGATGTATTTACCCCTTTTAATTATATGTCACTTTTTGCAGATGCATTCAGACACTATCCCGGCTTTGTGGAAATGAAGGGGAAATTTACAGCAGAACAGATAGAAAAAACAAAAATTGTATTGCAGAATGCAATTAATTCGGGCGAAATAAGAGACGACATAAATGTATGTTTAATCGCCTCTAATTTTTTTGCTATTAATATGGGGCTTGCTGGTAATTTGGTAAGACAAGATTCTATTGATGAAGCAATAAGTATGCTTAAAGAACAAAATTTGGAGTTTTATAAGTTGTTAAAGAAGAAATAGAAATAAAGAGAATAAATGAGTAGTGGATTACGGAATGCCCGGTTGCTTTTATTATAAGCATACCGTACGTTCAGTACTTGTAAAGGTTTAATTATGAAAAGAATAAAATATGGTACATTTTTACATTGTTAATTGCTAAGACAAAAGAATTGTTTTGGTTGGTATTTGAAGAAAATATTTTCCGAATTCAAACAAGGAACGAAGATATTTATACAATTTTTGTCTTGCTCATTCGTCACCAATAGTCAGAAAACATTTGCCTCTAATTATAGATAGTGCAGAATTGTACCTATCTGTTACGAGCAGCTAATTAGGAATACAGAAAACAGTTAACAAAATATGTCCGGAACTATTTTCCATAGTTTAATAATTAGAAATCTATTTGTTATTGTTTATATAACAATTGCTTTTCAGGGAATCTCTCAGAATCCGGTAAATAACGAACTGGGCTTACTAAAAATACAGACCGCCAAATATAATATAAGCATGTTGGGGGCAAATGTTGGTGAATTTTCTGTTAATCAAATTAGTGAAGGAGAAAATGTAAAAATAGAAGCAATTACAGATGTGAAAGTAAATCTTCTCTTTTCATATCGGATTAAATATATTCAGAATACAGTTTATAATAATGGTGTTTTGCAGCATTCCCAGATCGAAACATATAAAAATGATAAGCTAAATTCAACTGTGTTCATGAAATTAGAAGGCGATTCATATCTGGTTGTTAATGATGGTGATACGATGAGTATTAATGAGCCGATTACTTATAGTGGGAGCTTGGTATATTTTAATGAACCAAAAAATATTAAACAAATATACAAGGAAAGGAGTTCGGAAATGATACCGATAACTTCCGTTGGGGAACATATTTATATAACAAAGGACGAAAAAGAAAAAGAGTTAAACAGATACTTTTACGATAAGGGTGTATTGGAATTCGCAAAAATGAGGCACGTATTGGGGACACTGGAAATGAAACGAATAAGTAATGATTGAATTTTCAGATATACAGAATATTTATTTTTTGCTGCCATTAATAGGTTTTATTATTGGTGGATTTGGAACTATGCTTGGCGGTGGAGGCGGATTCTTTTTTATCCCATTATTGACTTTATGGATTCGTGTTCCCGCCCAAACAGCAGTTATTACTTCATTGGTAGCAACCCTGCCTATTTGTATTGTTGGTACTTTGGGGCATTCTCGCCAAAAGAATCTCGATTTCAGGATAGCAGGGATTTTTATTGTCACTGGTATTGTAGGAGCTATTGTTGGCGCAAAAATATCAAGTAGTATAAGTGAGATGTTGTTGAGAACTGCTTTTGGCATCTATTCCATCTTAATTGCTTTAAATATGGTTCTGGAAACAGCAAGAAAAAAGCGTAATAAGAAGGAAAGTTCCAATGAAAATCAATATGAGGCAGATAAGAAGGCAAGAATTTTAAAAGGTTCATTTTTTGGTTTGGCAGCAGGTACTATCACCGGAACGTTTGGAACCAGTGGAACTGCCCCCGTTTTGGCAGGTTTATTTTCAATGAAAATTCCTTTTAAAATGGTAATAGGGACTTCACTTTTAATTATTATGGTGAATACTATATGTGCCATTGGTGCTCATTTTGTTGTTGGAAGAATAGATCTTACGTTAGTTGCTTTCCTAACTGCGGGGTCGGCGGTTGGAGCAGTTGTTGGACCCCAAATGCTGTCACGAATTCAAATCGAAAAATCGGAGAGCAAAGCAAAATATTGGTATGCTGCTGTTATGGTGGGCATTGGCATTTTAATGATAGTTGGAGGAAAATAGTACATATGGAAAGATTAATCTACATAATAATATTAGTTTACTTTTTGTTGGGAGGAGTTGGTTTCTATTTGATTAACAGAAAGAAAGAACCTTCTGTTGCAAGAAATAGTTATATGAAGTTTGTGATGTATTTTTTTATCATCAATATTTTATTTTTTAGTATTACAGTTCAGCCTTTTGTTTTTCATTTGTTGTCTATAATAATTATATGGGTTGGGTGCTTTGAATTAATCCGGCTTTTTTATCGCTCCAGATTTAAACATGTCCGGTTTTTTATATTTTCAGTAGTCGTTTTTATCGTTTTATCTGTAGGAATGCTTTTGTTTAGCCTGCTGGACAAAAAGTTAGTTTTGTTTACTTTTCTTATTTTGTCGATTTTTGACAGTTTCAGTCAGATTACGGGACAACTTTTTGGAAGAACGAAAATAATGCCGAAGATTAGCCCGAATAAAACTTTAGGCGGACTTATTGGTGGAACTATTATAGCATTAGTCAGCGCTTTCTTGTTAAGAGATCTTTTTTGGGGGACAATTTCAGAGCTCATCATTTTTACTTTAGGAACAGTATCTTTTGCTTTTGCTGGAGATATTTTGGCATCGTTTTATAAAAGAAAATACGATGTGAAAGATTATAGTAATATAATTCCTGGGCACGGAGGTTTTCTCGATAGATTTGATAGTCTTATTGCAGGCGGGGCCTGGGCAGCTTTGTGTTTATATATTTTGGGAATTTAAAAAAAAGAAGAACGAGAATGGGGAATTTGATTGTACTTGCATTTATTTATTTAATTGGTATTGGCTTGTTGTTAATATTTAATGAGTTAAATTATCGAAGACTCAAAATTGAAGGTGAGATTACCCGTAAGTTTGCGCATTTCACGGCAACTCTGGCAACGGTTCCATTTCCCTATATTTTCCCATCTCATTGGTATGTTTTAGTACTTGCATTGCTGTTTTTTGTGGTATTGTTTATCACGCAAAACGGAAAGCAGTTAAAATCCATTCACGATATAAAAAGAAAATCAATAGGTAGTTATCTTCTTCCGTTGTCAATTTATGTGACATTTCTCATTTCCGATTTAACCGGAAGTATGTTTGTATATATACTCCCAATGTTGATTTTGGCAATTTGCGACCCGATGGCGGCAATTCTTGGGATAAACATAAAAGTTTATAATGGCAGAATTAAAATTTTTGGGAAAAAGTTAAATAAAACATGGCTGGGATCTGGCGCTTTTCTTGCTTCCAGTTTTATAATTAGTTTAATCGCGCTTTATTTTCATCGTGGTGTTTTCGACCTGAAATCTTTTTGGCTTGCTCTTTCCATTGGAGTGGTTACAACACTGGCGGAACTAATTAGTTGGCGGGGGTCTGATAACTTAAGCATTCCTTTAAGCGCTGTATTGGTGTTGGTATTATTTATGTAAGCCAAATATGTCCGAAAATGAATTAAATAAAGATAAAGTTAAATACATTCAGAATAGAAAACTTAAAACAGAAATAATGAAAACAATTGTAGTAAATGGAGCCAATGGATATGTAGCTTCTAATTTTATAAATAGCCTCCTTAAACATAAATATAAAGTAATAGCCCTGGTTCGCGGAGCCAAAAATTTTTCGGCAAAACAACGGATGGAAGAAGTTCTGTCTGAAATGGATGAAAACAGAACATTAAATACAGATAATCTGGAAGTTTATAGCTATTCTTTACTTGAAAAGAACTTTGCTTTGGATGAAGATAAATTGCAACAAATTTTCCACACTGATGTTGATTATTTTCACTTTGCCGCCAGTTTAAAGTATGATGAAAAATCGGTTGATGAAATTTTTACAGTAAACATTGAAGGAGTGAAAAACTCGGTATCTGTTTTTAAAAAATATGCAACAAAAAGGTCAAGATTTTTTTACATAGGAACGGCATATTCTTGTGGAAATATATCGGGAGTATTTGAAGAGAAATTTTACAAAAATGAAGAAATTTCTGCTTTCCGGAATTATTATGAGCTTTCCAAAAGATTTGCTGAAAATATCATCAAACATAATAATGAAAAGTATAGCTTTAACGGGCATGTTATTCGTTTGTCGCAGGTAGTTGGCAATCATAAAACTGGCGTAACAAAAACC
The DNA here is from genome assembly GCA_963677235.2 of uncultured Draconibacterium sp. GTDB lineage: Bacteria > Bacteroidota > Bacteroidia > Bacteroidales > Prolixibacteraceae > Draconibacterium. Next base: position 377,240 of record CAXXPP010000004.1, read on the forward strand.
GATTATGGAATTTTTGATTTTTCCAAAAGGGTTTGTAACCTGGCAAACCGTTATCCCAATGAGGTTATAAGAGCTCATATTGATCCTCGTGCAACACAAAATCTTATTTCAATAAATACAGTTGTAGATTACCTTTTACAAACGGTGGCGGCATCTTCTGTTCCGGTTATTATGAATTTTGTAGCCAAAAAATCGATTCGGAACGAGTATATTATCAATGTTTTAAACGAGTTGCTGCCGGTTACTATGGTTCCTTTAAAAAGGCTCGATTCGAAAACAATGAATCCTATTGAAAGGATGATTGCTATTGGAATGTCGTTTACAGAAAGTTATACTGCGACAAATTTAGTTTTTGATACTCGTATGCGAGATGAAATAATTCACTCAACAGATGAACATGAAATAGGTGAGGAGAATGTTCTTGAGATGCTTAAATATTTTATCCGTAGTCTTTCGGATAAGAAAAAGGTTGCAGCTGCGTAAATTAAGAAAGCCTGAAAAGTCTTGTAAAACAATTGGATTGGCACTAATAAACAGAAAAAAATGAAACAATTAATAATAAGAGGCGAAAATGTTTTGAACGTTCCCAACTTTATCAGTTTATATCGTCTTCTGGCATTTCCTGTAATATTGGTTATGGCGTTAACCGGACGTGAACAGTGGTATGTAACGCTTTTATGTATAAGTTTGGTTAGTGATGTCTTGGATGGGAATATAGCACGATTATTTAAACTGCAAACCCATTTTGGTGCAGCGCTCGACAATTTGGCTGATATTTGTACATATGCAATGGCGCTTCTTGGACTGTTTATTTTTAAATGGACCGAAATTGAACCACATGCCTGGCTATTGTATTTGTTTTTAGGAGTGTTTGTTTTAAGTTATATAATTTCTTTTTTCCGTTTTGGAAAAATCCCTGGGTTACACCTCTATTCAGCTGTTTCGGCAGGTTACATTCAAAGTGTGTTCTTTTTTGTATTATTTGTTTTCGGTTTTTATCCATGGATGTACTTTCTGGCCGTAGGATGGGGGGCGCTCGCTTATACTGAAAAGATATTTGTTCTGCTAAAACTCGATGATATAAAGATAGGTGTAAAGGGATTGTATTGGCTAATGAAGAACGAAAAACAGAAAACAGACTGACAAGATGCTACATAGAATTCTAGGAGTCATTTTTTTGACTATCGCCAGTTTGAATATTTTGGCCGGCGAAATAAAGGGAGTCATTAAAGATTCTAAAAGCCTTGCCCCAATTCCTTTTTCAAACGTTTGGATTAAAGGAACAAGCATTGGAACAATGTCTGATGTAAACGGCAATTTTAAGCTGACATTATCTCAGAATGATACGCTTTGTGTTTCATCAGTAGGATACCATAGACAAGAAATTCCAGCCCGGCAGATTACAGAAAATTTTGTTGAAGTTTTAATGGTTGAGCAGGTGGAGGAACTTGGTGAAGTAACCATTAAGCCTGAAGTTTCGCGTGCTAAAGTTTTAATGAAAAAAATTCAGGATCGGAAAAAGGAAAATCAGAAGAATATTGAGAATGTTGACGATTATAAAACTTATGCCCGTACAACGGTTTATGTAGCTATTGATTCAGCTTCCCGTGCATCCCGGTTTATAAACAACCTCGATGAGGTTACCATGAAAATTGATGGACAGGATTTGCAGTTTTCTCCCATTTATCTTTCTGAGTTGGGAACTTCTGTTTTAAATGGGACAGATAGTACTGTTTATGATCGAAAGGACGGGATATTTCCAAAACTAAATCAGACGATTGAAAGTTTAGTCCTTTTGAATGTTGTAGTTGATCTTGACTTTTATAAAGACCAAATCAGTATTTTAGGAAGAGGAATAACCTCTCCGCTAAGTAATTCCGCTTCTTTGAGTTACGATTTCTTCCTGAATGATAGTACTTATATCAATGATAAAAAATATTTCAGTTTTTCATTTACTCCAAAAAATAAATATAACCCTTTGTTTACCGGGCGTTTTACAGTTGAAGACAGTACTTTCGCTTTAACCAATATTTATGCTTACGTACAGGAAGAAGCAAATATTAACTTTGTAAATGGGTTCAAAGCAAACGTGAAATACTACAAAACTGATGAGGGGAATTGGTTTTATGATAATCAGGAAATTAGTCTAAATTTGGCACTTTCATTGAATAAAGATACTGTTTCCAGATATGGTTCTCAGCGAATTGATGAGATTAACAGCGGGAATTGGCTGGTATCAAAAACAACCCGGTATTCAACTTCGCCACATTTAAATGAGGTAAGGCCACGAAACTGGAAAAATCAGCCTGAATTTGTTGTTTCCAATAATTTAGATGAAGATACTTATGAAAAAGTAGATAAATTAAAGGAAAACTCTGTAGTACAGGGTATTGATGCAATCGGTGGAATGGTTTTAACAAGTTACATTGATGCAGGGAAGATTGAAATAGGGCCAGTGTTTGATATTTATAGCACAAATGCCATTGAAGGACAGCGTTTTTCACTTCCATTACGTACTGGGGAGAAATTATTTGAAAGATTTACTGTTGGAGGATTTTTGGGATACGGGACAAAAAGTAATGAATTTAAGTTCGGGGCAAATATGGCCTACCAACCATTACCAACTGATAAATTTATTTTACGAGTAAACTATTCCAACGATTATAATCTTGTTTCCCAGGATAAATACCTTCGTTTTATAAAAAAGAATCCGAATACCCGTGGAAATGGAAACTTTATAGCAGCGCTCACAAGCCGCGAGAAAAATCCTTATTTAAAGGAGGAGAAGAGCTTTAATTTCATTTTGGAATATAATGCGAACGAAGATATTAATGTAGAAATATCTCCTTACTTTTTACATAACATAGGTACTCCTGATGTACATTTTTTTAATAATAATACGGAATATAAAACATATAATAATTACGGCATTTTATTCAATACACGACTGGCATTTGGGCAATATTACGACAAGTATTATTTTGCCAGGGTATATTATATCGATGAAACACCGGTAATCAATTTGAGTGTCGATTTAGGGCAAACAAAATTACCAGGGGTGGCCAACAGCCCCGGATTATACGCGCAATTTCATGGGTCTGTTGTGGGGAAACTAAACATGGGATTAACATTTATGCGGTATATGCTAAATGGTGGTTATCTGTTTGGTCATGCTCCATACGATTTGCTGGATCAGCCGGTTGGTTCTATGTCGCTGGGGTATGCAAAATACCGGTTTAATTTATTGCACCATGCTTCTTTTGCGCATAACCTTTACTCAAATCTTCATCTCGATTTTAACGGAGGTGGTATTATTCTCAATCGTATACCTTTTATTAACAGGTTGAAATTGCGCGAAATGGCATCACTTAAAGTTCATTACGGAACGTTAAATAATTCTTATAAACCTGTTTTTGATTTGCCTGGTTATTACGTTACTGAAATGGATAAACCATATGCTGAAATAGGTGTCGGATTAACTAATATTTTTAAAGTACTTCGTGTTGAATATGTTCGACAATTGGGTGGAACCTATACAAACGCCGATTTTACAGACAAGAATGGAATATTCTTCAGAGCAGAAATGAGTTTCTAGGAGGTTTTTAAATATACGAATTGAGATTTTGGCCCGGTTGCAAATAATGAGGATTTCCGGGGGAAAGATACACTGTAAGCATGCATAAATATTTTACTTTTATAAAGTGAATTTACCTGTAGCTTATATTGGTTTTGCACAGGCTGTTTTTACTGCTTTGATATTCTTTTTGAAAAGGCCGTTAAAAATAGCCGATGTCATTTTGGGAGTCTGGCTTATTGATATTTCCGGAATGTTTGCTTTGAATATTTTTCAGGAGTTAAACCACGTACAGGAAGATATGTGGTTTTTTTCCCTGAGTATTTCCATAACTTTTCCTCCATTCCTTTATTTGTATTCAAAATACTTAACAGTAGAACACAAAAGGTTTAAAATCGCAGACCTGTTGCATGCTGTTCCTCTGGTATTAATTGTTCCGTTAATTTTAATTTTCCGAAATTCAAATGCGGTCGACGAAACATTGGGGATAAGTGATTCGATCCAGCTAATCTGGCTACGAAATTATTTCGGTTACTTATACATTTTCATTTTGTTTTTTTATGGAGTATTATCTGTGCGGCAAGTTATTCTTTATAAAAAGCAAATAAAGAATAACTATTCCTATCATTCAGATAAAATAAGTTTAAACTGGCTATTGGCTGTAGTGGTTACCTTTTTTATTTTTTATGTTTTGAATGTACTACTAAGTTCGTTACATGAATTCAAAATTATTCCGGGAAATGTAGATTTTATACAAAATGGAATTTTGCTGGTGTATGTTTATGGGATTGGCATTTGGGGATATCGTCAGAGTGAGTTGAGTTCGGGATTAAAGCCAATCCAGCAAAATAGAAAGACTTTGGGCAGGGATAATGGTTCTTCGGTAAAATATAAAAAATCAGGATTAAAAAGCGAACAGGGACAAGAGTATATGCAAAAACTTATTCTTTTTATGAGTCAGACGGAAGCATGGAGAGATCCTGAACTATCTATTGCAAAATTATCCGTTCAAACAGGTATTCCCAAACATTATATTACGCAGATTCTAAACGAAAAACTCGGAAAGAATTTTTACTTTTTTGTAAATGAATACCGTGTGAAATTTGCAAAAGAATTACTTGTTTCTGCTGATTATGATGCATGGTCAATGATCGCAATAGCATATGAATGTGGCTTTAATTCAAAAACAGCTTTCAATACCTTTTTTAAGAAGTATACAGGTAAAACTCCTTCTGAATTTAAAAAGGAAACAGAGAGCTGATTGCTTAAAACTTTTTCCTTGTTTTTTATTGTTGGTATTTTGTGGTACTAAAAAGTAGTGTCTCGTAGAAAAAGAACGTGTATTCCCACAGCAGGCGAACATGTAGTTTATATAAAATAAAGAATCGGAACGGATAAAAATTTTTTATCATTTAATTTCATATCCGAGATTATTAGAATTCATGAATATTTAGTAATGCTTTTTCTATAGCAGAGAAAGAAGATGGAACTATTGTTTATTGATATGGATTTTAATTAAAAAAACAGATGAAATAATATAGCTGGAAATGCTATGAGAATGTATAAATTTTATGTAAACCTATTGAATAAAATAAACCTATTATGAAAAAGAAAATTTTGATACTTTTTTTTGTGGCATCTTGTATATTATTGTGCCCGGGTTATTTGAAGAGTCAGGAAAATAGTGTGCCTGAATTAGACTTGTCAAAGCTGGAACAAATAGCTGAGGTGGATGAAAGATACCAGTCGGTAAATATAGAAATGTGCGAAATTGTTGGTGGTGATTTTTGGATACCGTACGAATTATTAGATCCTGAAAAAGTGAAATCGGGTGGTTTTTCTGCCTTGAAAAGAACTATTCCTCCTGTTAATCTTTACGATAAAAAATTACGTACCCTGGCGGCAGCACTTGGCTCAATGTATATTCGGGTTAGTGGAACATGGGCAAACACAACCTACTTTCAGGATAATGATAAACCAAAGCTAAAGACCGCACCAAATGGATATGAGAATGTGCTTACAAGGAATGAGTGGAAAGGAGTGATTGACTTTTGTAAATCGATAGATGCAAAATTGGTAACTTCTTTTGCTATTAGTGCAGGAATGAGAGATGCAGATGGGAACTGGACACCGGAACAGATCGAACCGCTTGTCAATTACACAACCTCACTGGGGGGCGAAATAGCTGCTGCTGAGATGTTTAATGAACCATCTCATGCTGGACATGGAGGTGCTCCCGAAGGCTATAATGCTGCTCGTTATGCAGCAGATTTTGAGGCTTTTAAACGCTTTGTAGATACTGCTGTTCCTGATATGAAAATTATGGGGCCCGGGTCCACCGGAGAAGGTGGAATTATTCCCGGGATAACGATTTCTACAAAAGATATTTTAACCACCTCACCAGAACCGGAATTTGAGATTTTTACCTACCATTTTTACGGGGGTGTTTCGAAAAGATGTATGGGAAATCTAACACCGGAAAACGCGCTCACCAATGAATGGTTAAGTAAAACAGAACTTGGGCTGAAATATTACAAAGATGCGCGCAATAAATATACTCCCGACAGTCCGATATGGTTAACAGAAACAGCAGAAGCAGCCTGTGGCGGGAATCCGTGGGCGGCTACTTATGTCGATTGTTTCCGATATTTGGAACAGTTGGGCAGATTGGCAAAAAATGGAGTTAAAGTGGTAATGCACAATACACTGTGCGCAAGTGAATATGCTTTGCTTGAACAGGATACACATGAGCCAAGACCGAATTACTGGGCCGCATTTCTGTGGGGACAGCTTATGGGAACAAAAGTTTTTGATTACGGGCAAACGAATCTTGGCGTGGATATTTTTGTACATAATCTGAAAAACTCATCAGATGGTTATGCTGTAATGATTGTAAACCCTAAAATGGAGAGAAATGTCATTCAAATTAAAGACGAAGCTGAACAGTATTTGTTAACCTCGGATGATATTCTATCTAAGACTATAAAATTGAATGGAGTAAAGTTAAAACTAAACGCTGACGAATTGCCGGAGATTAAAGGAGAAAAAATATCGGCTGGAGAAATTGAAATTCCGTCCCAAAGCATTCTATTTCTTGTATTTAATAGTATTTGATAAATAAATATAAATGTAAGGTTTTTGTATTTTATGGGCTTTACTATTCACCCAAAATTGATTTATACACTTCGTTCTGTTGGTAAGTTTAACAGGAATTGTGTGGCATAAAAAAAATGCTTGTTTAATATTGGTTACCCTTATTTTTTATCTTTATTTATTTTCTTTTTTACGAAATTAAAGGGTGGTTTCCTGCCACCCTGATTTCTTATGATATTATGGGCAAGGTATTGGATGTTCAACAAATTGCATTTTATTTCAAATACGAATTAAACTATTGTGCACCAAATAAGTCGAAATTATTAACTTGAATCGGAATAAAAAAGCAATGTTATTTCATCAATAAGAGAGTTATTCTAAATATTTTTGTTTCATTTGTTAATGAAACAAATGAGTCATTGAATTAACTTTCAAAACTAAAACTAATTAATAAACTAAAAACTAAAATTTATGGAAGAAGCTTCAAAAAATCAATTGAATCGCAGAAAATTTTTAGGTCTTTCAGCATTAGGTTTAACGGGATTAACTGTTTTACCCAGTTGGACAATTGGTGGTTTAAAAATCGCTCCAAGCGATAGAGTCGTATTGGGGTACATTGGTTGCGGGCAACAAGCCTTATCCGATTTTAGAGGATTTAGCAGTGTTCCTGGTGTTCAGGTTGTTGCGTGTTGTGATGTTGACAGTATGAAACAACAACGTTTTAAACAAACGGTAGAAGAATGGCAGAAAAAGCAGGGCGTTGCTCCCAGATGTGACATGTATGAACAGTACGAAGAATTACTGGATCGTAAGGATATCGATGCTGTTGAGGTTGTGACTCCGGATCACTGGCATGCACTCCAAACCATTCACGCTTGCCAGGCTGGCAAAGATGTTTATGTGCAAAAGCCGCTGTCCTTCACCATTACTGAATCTCAAAAAATGGTGAGAGTTGCCAGCGATAATAAACGCGTTGTTCAGGTTGGTAGCCAGCAAAGATCAAGTGGCGAATTTCAGAAAGCTATTGAATTAGTGCAGAATGGTGCTATCGGTCATATTGATAAAATTTATGCAAAAGTAGGCGATCCGCCAAAACCGTTGGATCTTCCTGAAGAACCAATTCCTGGAAACTTAAACTTTAATTTATGGATGGGGCCGTTAAATGATCCTAAAATTCACTATCATCCGGATCTTTGCCCGCCTATTTCATTAGATCCGCCGGAACGTGAGAAATTGTGGGGGGCCTGGCGTTGGTATCTTGAAACCGGAAACGGATATACTGCCGATTGGGGGGCACACATGTTTGACATTGCTCAAGCTGCAATTGGAATGGATGGTTCTGGCCCCGCTGAAATTATTCCCAAAGGATACAACGGACAGGAATATCTTACCTTTAAATACTTAGATGGTATAGAAATGACTGAACAGCCCTATTTGGAAGATATGCCAAATGCTCAAGGTTTAAAATTTATCGGCGATAAAGGATGGATTGAAGTAGCTCGTGGATACTTAGGGTGCTCTGATTCATCGCTTGTTCCTGAAGATTTAGCCGGGAGAAGACCACGGAATCTTACTCCGGAAGAAAGAAAAAGGATGTTTGAAGAAATGCAGAAAGCACAGGCAAAAGGTGGTGGTAGTTTTGAAATTAGTGCACCTCACATGCAAAACTTTATCGACGCAGTTCGTTCAAGAGAAAAAACAATTGCTCCAATTGAAGTTGGTGCCAGTACTGCAATACTTTGTTGTTTAGGTAATATGGCTACAGAATTGAAACGTCCGGTAAAATGGAACCCGGCAACACATAGTTTTGGCGAAGATAAAGAGGCGTGGAATCATCGCTTGTATCATTATAATTACAGAGGATCATATTCTTTATAATATTTCACTAACCAATAAAATAATTATGGAGACAAAAAGAGAATTTTTAAAAAAACTTGGACTTCTTACTGTTGGTGGCATGGTTGGAGGCTCAATGGCTCCTGCCGTAGCATCAAATGCAAAAAGTAATCTTTTGGCACCCAAAAAATCGGTTGGGTTGCAATTGTATTCACTTGGAAAGGAATTGACCGATGATGTTCCAAATGGATTGAAAAAAGTTGTAAAAATAGGCTACAGTAGTGGAGAAGCTGCTAGTTATAACAACGGTCAAATGTATGGTTACGACGTGCCGGAGTTTAGAAAAGTTGCCGAGGATGCAGGTTTGAAAATAACCGGTTCTCATGTAAACCCACCGGTTCGTAAATATACAAAAGGTAATTTGGGGGAAATAGCTGACTTTTGGAAAAAAGCTGTTGAAGATCATGCGAAATTGGGAGTAGATACTTTGGTACAACCCGGTATGCCGCAAATGGAAAATCATGACGATGTTGCCATTGTTTGCGAAGCATTTAATAACGCAGGTGAAATTGCAAAGGCATCAGGTATAAAATGGGGATACCACAATCATAACCGCGAATTTGAACGTGTAGTGAAAGAAGAAGACAAAGCAAAACAGCGTAACCCATGGATGCCTGTTGGCGATGTTATTTATGATTTGATGCTTCAGGGAACGGATCCAAATTTGGTGTTCTTTGAAATGGATGTGTACTGGACGGTAATGGGGCAAAATGATCCGCTTGAGTATTTTGAAAAATATGCCGGTCGGTTCCCCGTACTTCATATTAAAGATCGTGCAGTGCTGGGACAGTCGGGAATGATGAATTTCAAAAATATATTCACCAAAGCTTATGAAAACGGGCTTAATCAATATTATGTTGAGCTGGAAGGAATAAGATCCGGCAAGACACAATTTGAGGGAGTGAAGGAATGTTTTGATTATTTGGCCAATGCCTCTTTTGTAAAATAGTTTACAAAATAATTAATATAAAAAAACAGGCACCATTTATTTGGTACCTGTTTTTTGTTTGTTTACCTACAGAATTTAGAATCTTGTCTTTAAGTGAATATCTTCAGAAAATAACATGGCAGTTTCTATCAAAGCTAAATGTGAATATGCCTGGGGAAAATTTCCCAAAAGCCTTTTTGAATTAAAATCAATATCTTCACTAAATAATCCGAGATGATTGCTATACGAAAGTAGTTTGTTAAAAATATCCTGTGCTTTTTCCTGTTCCCCAATTTTAAATAAAGCCTGAATCATCCAGAATGTACAAATGGTAAATGAAGATGTTGGTATTCCAAAATCATCCTCATTTCTGTATCTGTACATCAGTCCATCTTTCGAAAGCTCCTTTAGAGTAGCTTTTACCGTGCTGATATATCTTTCATCAGTGGCTTCAATAAAACCGAAAGATTCCATCAAAAGTGTTGAGGCATCTAAATCTTTATTTCCATAGGCTTGCGTAAATGCCTGTTTTTCATTGTTCCATGCATTTTTTAAAATATCATCGCTAATGATATCTTTTAACTTAGTCCAGGGTTTTACATATTCTTCTCTTTTAGTAAGTTTGGCCACTTTTATTCCTCGGTCAACTGCTACCCAACAAAGCAGTTTCGAGAATGTAAAATGCCGCTGTTCATTTCTTATTTCCCAGATTCCCCGATCAGGTTTTCGCCAATTGTTTTTAACAATGCGAACAATACTTCTCGTAATTGTCCATAGCTCTTCACTATTTTCCAGCGAAACATCAAATAGACTAAATTGCTGGTAAATTACGTCCATTAAAATACCGTAAATGTCATGCTGCTTTTGTTTGTATGCGGCATTTCCAATGCGCACCGGAGCACTGTCTTCATATCCCGAAAAATGAGTGAGAATTCGCTCTTTTAAATTTTTTTCCTTGTTGATTCCATACATTATCTGAATCTTCTCATCTTTGTCGGATACAACATCAATAATAAAGCTTAAAAACCGGTGAGCGCTTCTTAAATGTCCAATTTTAGTCATAACTTTTATTACCATCGACGCGTCGCGAAGCCAACAAAACCGATAATCCCAGTTGCGTATTTCTCCAATGGTTTCAGGAAGAGATGTTGTTAACGCTGCTAAAACTGCTCCCGTTTTGTCGAAGCTTAATAATTTTAGAACGAGTGCGCTGCGTAAAATTTCATCGTTGTAATGGCTAAAACGGTGGGTTTCTTCCGACCAGTTCAACCAATATACTTTTGTTCTTTGTAATTTTAGATAGGCCCTTTCCTGTGTTTGGGGAAGCAATTTTTGGTTGTAACTAATCAGGAAAAAATAATCTCCTTTCATTTTAACCTCGTCGCTATTTACAATCTTTTTTTTGTCGAGGTTTGTGTATAAATAAAGTGAATCATAGGTTCCTTTTATCGTCTTGCTTTTTATATACTCAGAATGAACAGTTGTTTTTGTTGGTTTTTCTGCATACTCCAGTCTGGGAGCATAATTTATTCTGAATTTAGGCTCGCCTGATTTCCATTTAAAATAACGGATATAATCTGGTGGAGAATAAATGTGGTCTCCTCCATTTCTATAATGATACCGTGGCATAAAATCAATAATCTCAAATGCGTCTGTACCGTTTGTAAAACGCGTAACAAGTATGTTTGTTTTATGAAGATATTTTTGTGTTGTTGAATAACTTTCGTCAACTAACACTCCAAAACTGCCTCCTTTTTCTTTGTCGAGCAATGAAGCAAAAACAGACGCTGAATCGAATACCGGTAAACAAAGCCACTCCGTTTTTCCATCTTCTGATATTAATGCTGCACTTTTCCCATTTCCTACTATTCCGTAATTTAAATTTATCATTATTAAAACTAAATTAATTTTGAGATTCGACTTATTTTCCGTATTATCCTTGAGAAACAAATATAAAAAAACAATGAAGCGTTTTCTAATAATTTCTAATCGATTGCCGGTACAAATTGCCATTTCTGAAGACAAAATAAATGTAACTCCCAGTGTTGGAGGTTTAGCAACAGGTATGCAGTCAGTAAGTAAATCTTTCAAAAGTAGCTGGATAGGCTGGTCCGGAGTTGATAGCAAAAATTTGTCGCAGGAACAACAAGCAAAGGTTAATGAAGCTCTTGAAAAAGAAAACTGTATTGATGTTAATTTAACAGAAGAAGAGGTTGAGTTGTATTATGAAGGTTTTAGTAATAAAACGATTTGGCCGTTGTTTCATTATTTTAGTCAATTTGTTGAATACGAAGAGGAACAGTGGAATGCATATAAGGAAGTAAATCAAAAATTTGCTGATATAATCGCCGAAAATATGGAAGGCGTAGACAAGATCTGGATTCATGATTACCATCTTCTGCTTTTACCTCAGATGATAAAGGAACGGTTCCCGGATGTGACCATCGGTTTTTTTCTTCATATTCCATTTCCATCATATGAAGTATTCCGAATTTTACCCTGGAGGACAGAAATAATAAATGGAATGCTTGGTGCTGATTTGCTCGGTTTCCACACTTTTGACTATGAAAGGCACTTTATGAGTTCGGTTCGCAGGCTTTTAGGGTACGATATTCAAATTAATGAAATCAGTCTTCCCCGGCGTATTGTAAAAGTCGATAACTTTCCTATGGGTATTGATTATGAGAAGTTTAACAGTGCGGCGCTTGCTTCTCAGAAGAAATCGGTTCGCGATAAATCTGAAGTGAGAAAAGAGCTCGAAAGATATTATTTACTGTACCCGGAGACTAAATTTATTTTATCTATTGACAGACTCGACTACAGTAAAGGATTGATAAATCGCCTGGAAGCTTTTGAATATTTTCTGCAGGAATATCCGCAGTATCGCGATAAAGTGACATTAGTTTTGCTTGCAGTTCCCTCAAGGGTTGGTGTTGAACAATATCAGCAAATGAAAAGCGAAGTAGATGAAATTGTTGGACGAGTTAATGGTAAATATTCATCGATTAACCGTATGCCAATCTGGTATTTTTATCGTTCGTTACCTTTTCAGAATCTGGTTGATTTATATAATTATTGTGAAATCGCGCTGATTACCCCCATTCGTGATGGAATGAATCTGGTTGCAAAGGAATTTATAGCGTCAAAAACCGATGGGAGAGGTGTGCTGATTTTAAGTGAAATGGCTGGAGCCTCAAAAGAAATGAGTGAAGCGCTTATAATTAATCCGAACGACAGGGCACAGATTGCAAAAGCTATCGAAACTGCCATTGAAATGCCGGTTGAAGAGCAAATTGAAAGAAATACAATTTTGCAAAACAGGCTTAAAAGATATAATGTCGAAAAATGGGCAAACGATTTCTTAAGTAGTCTTGAAAAGGTAAAAATGAGTGAGGAAATGTATCTGGCAAAGAAACTTACAAAAACTGCCCAAAAATCGCTTGTAAAAGACATTTGTAAATCTGATAATCGCGTGTTCTTTTTAGATTACGATGGAACGTTAGCCGGGTTTAAAAACAATCCCAGCCATGCAAAACCTGATGAGGAGCTTTATGCACTTCTTGATGAGCTGAATGAAAATCCTAAAAACAGCGTAGTTTTAATTAGCGGTAGGGATAAACAAACATTCGAAAAATGGTTTGGGCACAAAAAATATACATTAATAGTTGAACATGGAGTTTGGGTTAGAAGGCCTGATAGTGAATGGCAAATGATTGAACCCTTGGATGATTCATGGAAAGATAGTATTCGATCTGCATTGGAATTTTATGTCGACCGCACACCGGGGTCCTTTATTGAAGAGAAAAATTATAGTTTGGTTTGGCATTACCGGAAATCAGATCCGGAACTCGGGGTTAACAGAGCGATTGAACTAAAAGATGAATTGACAAGTTTGGTTTCCAACTTAAACCTGGAGATTCTGGAAGGAAATAAAGTGATAGAGATTAAAAACCGGGGCATAAATAAAGGACGGGCAGCACAGAAATTACTTCATGAATTGCCTGCTGATGAGATTGTTGCCATTGGTGATGACTGGACGGACGAATTTTTGTTTGCTGAAATACCCGATTCTGCTGTAACAATAAAAGTAGGTTTAGCAAAAACTATCGCAAAATATAAAGTTGAAAATGTAGAAGAAGTTCGAAACTTGTTAAAGGAATTTAGTTGCGAAAAATAACACCGGTATAGAAATCCGGCCATTAAAAAAATGCTAATTGCGAATAATCGGATTTTTGATGAAAGTTGGGAAATACATGAATTATGCTAAAATGACCCTGTTTGTGTTGGGTGAATAAATCTGAGAGGTTATGGTTTCTCTCCAAAACCGATTAAACTATTTATCTGTATTTTAGTCAAAAACATTGTTCAAAATCAGATATGAAAAGCAAAATAAGTTTCTCCAAGATAATCAAATGGCTGGGGTCAACAGAGATGTTTGCCCGGCCTTCAAAAAGATTACCGGGGAAATGGAGTTTGTTCGAATTTTATCACGAACCCGGTGAAGAACTTATTCATAAAACCAAGGAGCAGGTTGAGGCAGAAAAAATTTTTTGGGAAATAGAATTTGATGTGAATGAAAGATATATACAAAATACAAATCTGGATATCCCTGTTATTGCTAAACTTACCAATGGAACTTGGAGTCGCTCCAAAAATTTTATAACATTAATTCATCCTGTTAATTTTCGCGATAACATTGATTTTCAATTTGCTATAGAAAAGGAAAATCTAAAATTGTTAAAAAAAGATTCTTTGGGAAGGATAGAGTTTTTTGGCTTCTTTTCCCGGTTGAATTAATGTTGTGTTTGCGGATTAAGAAAAATTTCGAGAGCAGCAGGAAATGGCTGAAGCGCTCTTTCAAAAATTCCCAGCGAGTATGCAATGGTTAACCCGTAATTTGTAATTGGAACCTCTGCTTGTTTGGCTTTTATAATTCTGGATAACATTTCTCTTCTGTTCCACATACAAGCACCGCAATGGATAATAAGTTTATATTCCTGAATATTTTTTGGGAAATCGTGTCCGCGGATACTATCAATCTGCAATTTTCCTCCAACATATTGAGTTAGCCAGCGTGGTATTTTCACTGTCCCAATATCTTCTCCGATAGGATGATGCGAACATGCCTCTGCAATTAGTACTTTATCTCCTGTTTTTAAACTTTCGATTGTCATTGCTCCTTTAACCATTTCATTCAGGTCTCCCTGAAAACGTGCAAAAAGAATGGAAAATGAAGTCATTGGAATTTCCTTTGGAGTATCGGCTGCTACTTTCAAAAAAGCCTGCGAATCGGTTACCACCAATTTGGGCGGTCTGTTGAAACGCGATAGTGCTCCTCTCAGTTCGCGCTCTTTAACTACCATACAAAAAGAGTCGTTATCAAGTAAATCCCGGATACTTTGTACCTGGGGGAGAATTAATCTCCCTTTTGGAGCTTCTTTATCAATAGGAACAACCAAAACCGCAGCTTCTCCCGGACCAACAAGATCTGCTAAAATGGACGGTCTGTTAATAAAATCAGGCGGAGTCTGCTGTAGTAACATTTGACGTAAATCAAGAATCCCGGTTCCATTTATAGCCGATGTTTGGGTGTATTTAATTTTTACACTGTCGAGTTGAGATGTGATATCAAGATTCTCAGAAAACTCATCCATCTTGTTAAAAACAATGATAAAGGGGATTTCCCGATTTTTAAATTCTTCCATCAACTGATGTTCAAAATTCCCCCATTCGTTAAAATTGGTCACAATAACACCCAAATCAGTTCTGTCAAATATTTGGAGAGTTTTTTGTATTCTCTTTTCTCCCAGTACGCTGTCATCGTCAATCCCGGCAGTATCAATAAATAAAACCGGCCCTAAAGGTAAAAGTTCCATTGGTTTTTCTACGGGGTCGGTAGTTGTTCCAGCAATGTCGGAAACAATAGAGACTTCTTGCTGTGTTAATGCATTTAATATGCTTGATTTACCTGCGTTTCTACGACCAAAAATACCAATATGCAAACGAAATGTTTTTGGTGCTTTCATGTATTGTTTTAGAAGAAACCGAAAAGTACAAATTCTTTCGGGTTAATCCATAAAAAAAGCTGTCGTTTAAGGACAGCTTTCATCATAAAATTACAAATTATGTCGTTATTCGGTACCTTCTTCTGCTTTTTTATCATTGCTGGTTTCAGCTTCGGCAGTCTTAGCCGCCTTGTCTCCGCAACCCGCTGATTTCGCCGCAGTACCTTCTACTTTTGCTTTGTCTCCGCAACCAGCCGACTTCGCCGCAGTACCTTCTGCTTTAGGTTTGTCGCCACAACCTGCTGATTTTGCAGCAGCTGTGCCTTCTGCTTTTACGGCTTTATCACCGCAGCCTGCGCTTTTTGTCGCTTTTGCTTCTTTTACTTTGTCTTTGTCACCTTCAGGTGCTTTTTTGTTGTCATCTGCAACAACGGTTATGTTGTTGTCATCAATAACAACCATTTTTGTGCTGGCAGACGATACTGAGATCCCGTACGCTGCAACTAATGCAAGAATGAATAATACCTTTTTCATGATTTTCTATATTTTGAGTTATACAAAAAGAATTAACTATTAAGTTAATCCAGATTCAATAATAATAATATTTTGTATTTAATACAAAAGAATTATAAGATATTTTTGTATTTTATTTTTGAATTGATTGTAACTGGTTGTATTTTAATTTATTTTGTAAAAGTTAATGAGTTGTTAATATCTGAAATTATTAATTGCCGAGTTTGCAAACGGCTTCAGGAGTAGTCATTTCTTCAAATTCTTTTTGAGTTATTAATCCGGATTTTATAACCGCTTCTTTTATTGTAATATTTTCTTTTTGGGATAGTTGAACTATTTGAGTTGCCTTTTCATGACCAATTTTAGGAATTAATGCGGTTATGGTAGCGGTTGAATTTTCTACATTTCTTCTACAAATTCTTTCGTTGGCTGTAATTCCGGAAACACAATTTTCATTCAAAATAATACAGGCGTTTTTTAGTATTGAAATGCTTCCCAACAAAGCGTTTGCGATAATTGGCAAAAACGGGTTTAATTCCAGGTTTCCTGCTCCTGCTGCCTGAAATATGATTTGGTCATTGCCCGCTACCTGCATGGCTACTTGTGCCACTGCTTCCGGAATAACAGGATTTATTTTTCCCGGCATAATGGAGGACCCAGCTTGTTTTTGAGGGAGATTTATTTCTCCCAAACCGGCATCGGGACCGCTGGAAAGAAGGCGCAAATCATTACTGATTTTGAGAAGATTTGAAGCATGAGCTTTTAAAATTCCTGAAACTTCGACAAAAACATCAGCGTTTTGTGTTCCGTCGATAAGATTTTCGCTTCTTGCCAATCCTAAGTTTGTATTTTCCCGTAATCGGTCAACAACACGGAAAATGAACTGTTTTGGTGCTCCCAACCCGGTGCCTATTGCTGTTCCTCCCAGATTTACAACACGTAATCGTTCTTCGCATTTGTAAATTCGCCAGCGATCGCGGTTAAAAGCTTCTGCATATGCACTCATCTCTCGTCCTAAAGTGGTAAGTACAGCATCTTGTAACTGGGTTCTTCCGAGCTTAACTACATGTGCGAATTCTTTTTCTTTTTGTTGAAATGCTTCCTGTAATTCAAGTACATTTTGTTCAAGTAAACGAAGCAGCCGGATTGCTGCGATCTTGAGAGCAGTGGGGTAGGTATCGTTAGTTGACTGGTGAAGGTTAATGTCATCAAGCGGAGAAATGATTTTGTAGGTTCCGGGTGTTTCGCCTAAAATTTGTAAAGCCCGGTTGGCTATTACTTCGTTTACATTCATATTTGTTGATGTACCCGCTCCACCTTGAAGAGCATCAACTAAAATGTGTTCATCCAGTAATCCGTTGCTTAATTCAGCGCACGCCTTTTCAATAGCCGAAGCTTTTTCTTTCGAGTCCCAAAAGCCGAGTTCGTTGTTAATTTGAGCACATGCCAGTTTTACTTCCCCGAAAGAATGAATCAGTTCCGGAAAAATTTTTCTTCCACTAATTGGGAAATTTTCTACTGCACGCGCGGTATGAATTCCCCAAAGTGTTTCAGCCGGAATTTGTTTTTCTCCTAAAAAATCTGACTCTGTACGAAATTTCATTATGGTATTAATTTGCGACTTTTTCTGAAAATAATCTACCAAACATTATCATCATTTTCTTCAGCTTAACAATATACATCGTCTCTACCTGCTTCAACGCGTTTTACCAATTTCTCAGCCCTCTGTCTGGCAATGCCATCCATTTCTGCAATCGCTTTTTGAATCAGGTTATTTCCAATCTTAATCGTCTCTGGTTTTGCATAATTTCTGAGGTATTCTTTAAAAGATGACAAAGCATTGGGCGCACAATGCAGTTTTATATCTCCGGGTTTGGCCAAATCCATAAAATCCTGCCCGGTTCTTCCGAGCCGGTAACATGCAGTGCAAAATGAAGGCACATAACCCATGGAAGCTACATCGCGAATTACTTCGTCGAGCGGCCGGTGGTCTCCCAGACTAAATTGCCCGGATGGATCATCTTCGTTTTCTTCTTCATAACCGCCCGGATTGGTTCTGCTTCCGGCAGAAATCTGGCTCACTCCCAAAGCAAAAGTTTCGCGCCTCATTTGTGCAGTTTCGCGGGTCGACATAATTATTCCTGTATAAGGAACTGCCAGGCGTAAAATGGCGACAATTTTTTTGAAATCAATATCTGAAACGGGAAAGGGTGGGTTAGATGCTACATCACTTCCTGTTGCTGGCTCAAGGCGCGGAACACTAATCGTGTGAGGACCAACACCAAATTTATCCTCCAGTTCAAAAATGTGTTGCATCATGGCAAGAATTTCAAACCGGTAATCAAATAAACCAAAAAGAACGCCAATTCCAACATCGTCGATTCCTGCTTCCATAGCCCGGTGCAACGACCACACACGCCAGTTATAATCCCGTTTTTTTCCACCCAGATGAACTTTCCTATAGGTTTCCCTATGATAAGTTTCCTGGAAAATCTGGTAGGTTCCAATGCCTTCGGCTTTTAACAGTTTAAATTCGTCGGTGTTGAGTGGGGCAATATTTACATTTACCCGCCGGGTTTCACCATGTTCTGTTTTTACACTGTATATGGTTCGAATGGAATCTAAAATATACTGAAACCCCCGGTTGGGATAGGATTCTCCGGCAACCATCAGAATCCGCTTGTGTCCCTGGTTTATAAGTACCTCAACTTCTCGGGCAATATGCTCTTGCGAAAGTGCATTTCTGACAATATCCTTGTTTGTGGCCCTAAAAGCACAATAAACACATTCATTGGCACACATATTCGAGATATATAGTGGTGCAAAAAGGACCAGACGTTTTCCGTAAATCGTTTCTTTTACTTCATTGGCCGTATTAAACAATTCTTCCAGCATTTCCGGGTCGCTGATGCCTGTAAGGATAGCGACATCATTCAAATCTAATCCTTTCATTTCTCGTGCTTTGGAAAGCACTTCCCTAACTTTTACCGCGTCAGCTTTTTGATGGGTTTCCAGGATTTCCCATACTTTTTGTTCGTTTATAAAATCGGCAGGTATATTGTACATAATAGTCGTGGTTTTTTATAACGTCTCAATGTTTTTACTTTCGTTTATAGAATTTGTATCTTTTAATACTTTTACTTTTTTGCCAGTCCTGATTTTACTGAAACCCCGGTGATATTTCCCAACTTCCCTGTTAGAATGCCAAGTTCGTCTGTTGTTGCATCTATCACCAGTGTGATAATTGAAGTATCTCCTTTTGCATTCGGTAACCCCGTTCGAACTAAAATGAGTTCAGAATTTTTACTTAATACCTCATTCACCAATCCGGCACATTTTTCTCGGTTTTCAATTATAATACCTACAAATCCGAGCCGTTTCAGATTTTCACTCATTTTTTAAATTTTTATACGGGAATTTTTTAGGAAGAAATGGCTTTGGAAGTAAATAAATCAAATTCAGAATAACCCTTCATCTTTTTATTTATCCTCTCAGATTTCCCTAAAGTCAGCAATTGCCTTCCCGCAGGATTTTAATGTAAAAGTAACGGATAAATGTTCAGAATTATATGAGAAAAGTCGTAAAGATTTTATGTTATTCAATACGTTTTTTAGTACACTAGCAACTTCTGATTTTTTTAATTATTGCAAATGCCTTATAGCTTCACTGGCTGCATTTAAAATCGGTTCATTTGAAATCGGGCTTCCAACTGCTTTTTTCATCCACTCGTCCGGTGTGAGTTCTCCAATAGCAAAAATCCGTTCCACTTCGGTTGCAAGTGAGCGATTCTTAAAATATTCTTCCAATTGGAAATGGATGAGATGCCCGTAGGCATAATTGGGAAGATACATGGGGGAATTTATCATGTGGGAATAAACGGCTAAAATGGTCTGGTCTTTTATGCCAAAAACCGGCTCAAAGTATTTATTCCACACTGCCTTACTAATTTCTATTGTAGCGTTTTTGAGTTCTTCTGCGTTGCAATCCGGATGATTATACATCCATTTCCACATTTGCATATCTACCATTGAAACGCCCATAATTTCGTAAATATTCCAAAAAATGTCGAGTGTTTTCAGGTATCCGGCATTCGGATTTTCATCTTTCATTCCTAATAAAAATAAATCTCTGTCCTGGAATGTGAATGCCAGTGCCTCGGTAAATGCGGTGTTCGGAACTCCATGGATCATGTAATAAGGCACTTCATGCAACGAGATAGTTTGTTCTACATTGTGTCCAAATTCATGAACAGCAATGTTGTATCCTTTGTAATCTAACCCGGTTTCGGGAATGCGGGTTCGCAAACGGCTTTTTTCTTCTTTCATCGCAGCTCCCCACGCATGCCCTGAACCACGCGCCGGATCAACAGCTATTTTGGAAGCCAGAAAATGTGCCTTTTCATTTTCAAACCCTATTTTTTTGAGAATGTTTTCCAGATCATCTTCTAGCGCCTGTGGATTTGGGTATTTTTCCCTGGTAATCGCATTTAGTTTTTCTTCCGGAATAGAACTGCGTGCTTTGAATCCATCGTACCATATATCCCCGGGTTGCAAATCCCGGCCAAGGCGCTTTTTAATAAGTTCTCCGGTTTGTTTTAGTTGCGGAGAACTTAGAAACTCGTCAAACAGCGCTTCCACCTCATTTTGTGGTATTTGCATATTCCCCGAAAAGGATCTTTTAATTGCGGTGTTTAGTATCGGGTGGTAGGGGTCAAATTCTTTAAACGCATGAAAATTATTTAGAATTTGTTGATACCGGTTATTCGGTTCCGCTGCCGCATCTATTGCTTCGCCGTTTTGGGTTACTTTATTTTCGTAGGGCGCCCAATCGTACTCTCCTGAGTTGATTACCTTTTCAGGAATCGACTGGTCGATAATCCGCTGCATCACTTCGTAAATAATCGCCTGTTTTTCAAGCCCGTTTTCTGTATTGGAATAGTTGGCTTTTATTTCGTCACGCAGGTTCCAGTGGCTGAGCAAAACCATATCTTCCGGGAAAAGTTTCTGCCCGTTTTTATCAAGCAATTTTCCCATGTAGATGTTGTATTCCGCTACATAAGCGTTTGCTTTTGCAGAAGCTACCGAGCGTTTTTGGTTGAGCTCAGAGGGAACCCTGGAACTAAACATATCGCCCGTTCGTGCGTAAGCCCATTCCAGTGGCGACCAGTTTTTGCCCAGTTCATTTTTTTCTTCGGTGGAATAAAACGGGAAATTTAGTGCAACAAGGAACGCAATTTTGTTTTCGTAAAAATCATTGTTCATGTGTGCACCAACCCCGTAGGATGAAAACATACGATCGACCGGGTAAATCGGCCCGGTTTGTAAATCGATATTCCTTCTTAAATCGACGGCTATTTTGTTGAAATTTCCTGAAAGAGATTCAAAATATTCTGAGATTTTATTGAAAATTATTTCCTTTTCTTTTTCATCACCTATGTAATTTTCTGTGCAAAAGGAAATAAACTCTTCACCTGTTCCATCGCTTTCGCGCCACAATGATGCGGCATGAAGAACGCCCTTTTCGATATTCTGTTTATTGGCTTCAGGAAATTTTTCTTTAATCTGTTGAACTGCTTCACTTGAATTGGATTCTGTTATCACTTTTTCAGATTTTGGATTATCACCGTTTTTTTCATTGCAAGCCCACACAAGAAATAACACAAGAGTAAGGAACAGGAACTGTTTCATTATATTTCAGTTTAAAAGTTGAATGAAATTTGTTTTGTAAAATAAAAAACTCAAATCTGAACCCCATTTATTTTTATCACAAAAGGCCAGTCAGATTTTTTTGTTAAAAATAGGGAAAGATATCATTCTTTCGAACCTGCAAGTCGGTTAATTTTCAAAAGCTTATTGAATATTTTAAACTTTCCGTTTTTGATTGATTGCGAACTGTTATTTTTGCAAACGTGAAATCAGTCGCCGAAATAGTAAAACAGCAGTTATTTGCAAAAGACGATCTCGTGAAGTTGTTAAGTGTTGCGGGCGAAGAACGGGCATTATTGTATAAAACTTCGCAGGAGATAAAGGAGTCGGTTGTGGGAAACAAAGTCTATTTTCGCGGATTGGTTGAATTCTCCAATATTTGTTCAAAAGATTGTTTGTACTGCGGAATCCGAAGAAGCAACGAACAGGTAGTTCGTTATAATGCTTCCGATGAGGAAATTCTGGATGCCTGCCATTTTGCGTGGGAAAATCGGTTTGGATCGGTCGTACTGCAATCGGGCGAGTTATCTTCGCCGGCGTTTGTAAAGCGTATCAACGATTTGCTAAAAAAGATAAAAAAGCTATCGAACAACGAATTGGGAATTACCCTGAGTTGCGGCGAACAAACCCGGGAAACGTACCGGCAGTGGTTCGAAAGCGGCGCTCACCGCTACCTGCTCCGTATTGAAGCCTCCAACAGGGAATTGTATTATAAAATTCACCCTCAAAATAAAACGCATTCTTTTGAGAAACGGGTGGAAGCCCTGCATTTTTTACGGGACACCGGGTACCAGGTGGGAACCGGGGTGATGATTGGCTTGCCTTTTCAAACTTTGGAAGATTTGGCCGACGACCTTTTGTTTTTCAAAAAAACAGACATTGACATGTGCGGCATGGGCCCATACATTGAACACGAACATACTCCGCTTTACGAACAAAGGGGGACGCTGACAACAAAACAGGAGCGTTTTGATTTGGCGTTGAATATGATTGCGGTGTTGCGTTTACTAATGCCGGATATTAATATTGCCGCGGCTACTGCTTTACAAGCCATTGACCCGGTTGGGCGCGAAAAAGCGCTGAAAGTGGGAGCCAATGTAATTATGCCCAATTTAACGCCCTGCGATTACAGGAAAGAGTACCTGTTGTATGAAGACAAACCCTGCCTCGACGAAGATGCCGATTTGTGCCGCAACTGTCTGGAAGCCCGCATTGAACTGGCCGGTAGCGAAATTGCTTACGGAGAATGGGGCGACTCAAAACACTTTTCCAGGCAAAAAAAAACGAAAAAGCTTTTGGGAAAACAGATGTAGTTATATGTTGCCAAACATCGGGTATCCTGGCTTACCTTTCCGGATTTTAAGGAATGTATATACGGAAACAAACCATTCAATTACGAACAAATAAAAACCAAACAAATTATGAAACCGCCACTCAAAAAAACTTTACATGTACGCCGGAATGAATGAATATATTTCGCCTTTCCACGCAACCTTTTGTTAATTAAACCCATCTCAAATTTATAACCATAAAAACCGGAAAATGAAACGTGCCCCGTAAACCAAATCTTTTAAAACTTTCCCAGGCTGCAGCAAAGTTGTTTAGCCCGCTCCGCCAAAAAGATCCCTATTTATTGCTCTTACTCGTAGTAACTCCGGTTACTTCCGTAAAAAAAACATGAAAAAGTAGCTAAAAGTTTGTCGCTTAAGGCTAACAATTAAAATAAAAAACATGAAAAATAAAAAATTTAACTCACTTACTATTTCTCTGTTCCTGTTGCTAGTTTGTGTGGTTTGGCTAGGGGCAGGATGCGAAAAGGACCCTGAAAGCGAACCGTTACTTCACGACATTACGTTGTCTGATAAACCACTTTCTGTAATCCAAAAATATATTACCGGGGATTGGAAACTTCAATACCAAATTGGAGGAATTGCCGGAGGTAAATACCTTGATGAATCTAATTCTTATATGAATTTGACTTCGGATCATATAATTATGGGGAATGATTTATATGGAGTCGTCATTGATACTACTACTGTGTGGAAACGAGAATTGATTGGGGCAGATGAGGATTCATATCTAATGGGTTATCCAAATCCTGGATGGCAATCTCCAACGTATTTTATTATAAATCAGATAAAAAATGATACGTTAATTATCATTGATTACAATGTGTCTGACGGTTTTACATATTATTATACCAAAGATTGACAACTTATAAAATCAACTACCATGAAAAAAATACAAAACTTCTGATGTCCACTGTCTTCCACGCAACCTTTTGTTAATTAAACCCATCTGAGATTTGAAACTATAAAAAACCGGAAAATGAAACGTGCCCCATAAACCAAATCTTTTAAAACTTTCCCAGGCTGCAGCAAAGTTGTTTAGCCCGCTCCGCCAAAAAGATCCCTATTTATTGCTCTTACTCGTAGTAACTCCGGTTACTTCCGTAAAAAAAACATGAAAAAGTAGCTAAAAGTTTGTCGCTTAAGGCTAACAATTAAAATAAAAAACATGAAAAATAAAAAATTTAACTCACTTACTATTTCTCTGTTCCTGTTGCTAGTTTGTGTGGTTTGGCTAGGGGCAGGATGCGAAAAGGACCCTGAAAGCGAACCGTTACTTCACGACATTACGTTGTCTGATAAACCACTTTCTGTAATCCAAAAATATATTACCGGGGATTGGAAACTTCAATACCAAATTGGAGGAATTGCCGGAGGTAAATACCTTGATGAATCTAATTCTTATATGATATTGAGCCCTAACCATATTACTAAAGGAGATGATTCAAAAGGTGTGTTTGTTGATGAAGATATTGATTGGATTAAAACTGAAATTGGAACTAATGAGTTTACTTATTTAATGAGCTATCCCCCTTCGCCCATATCTTACATCGTTATCGGAATCAAGACTGATACTTTGGTAATTAGAGATTACCTATCTGATGGTTTTACATATTATTATACCAAAGATTAACAATTTATAAAATCAACTACCATGAAAAAATATATAAAATTTTTAATCTTTACTGCTTTATGTTTTGCAGTGTTTACTTCCAATGGGCAGCAGAACGATACATTGAAAATAGAACGAAATAAGCAAGGAATTGTAAATTTTGCCCATTTCAAACCAAATCCTGAACGGAGCATTCAGGATGGGGCTAAGTTTCTGAAAACTTTTTTACATGCAAAAACCGATGATGACTTTCGTTTAATTAAGGAAACGGGCGATGAACTGGGATTTTCCCATCTTCGTTTTCAACAATACTACAAAGGGGTAAAAGTCGAAAACACAGAATACCTGGTCCACAGCAGAAATGGGATTATAGAATCCATAAATGGTGATTTTAAGCCTGTGGCCCTTTCTTCCGTTACCCCTTCTTTAAACGAAAAACAAGCCTTGCAAAAAGCGTTGGATTATGTACATGCAAAGAAATATAAATGGGAGGATGAAGCTTACGAAAAGTTTAAAAGGGAAAATACCAACGATGCCGCTGCTACCTATTATCCTAAAGGGGAACTGGTAATTGTAAAAGACTATTTAACCGGGAGTAAACAAATGAAACTAGCCTGGAAATTTACCATTTCTTCACTCGAACCTTATAATGAGCAATGGGTTTATATTGATGCAATTAGTGGAGGAGTTGTTGGTGATACCCCTTTGCTATTGAATTCAAATACATCCGGAAACGCAGAAACGCTTTATAGCGGGACTGTGGGAATTACCTGCGACTCCTATTCAGGTGGTTACCGATTATATGAAACAAGAACCACTACGCCTAATCATAGTGTAAATATTCATACCTGGAATTGTCAGTCACAATCAAATCTTACCAATGCAGTCGAATTTTCCAATAATAACAACACGAACTGGACAACGGGAAGCTGGACGGCTATTTCCCAGGATCAGGCCGCGTTGGATGCCCACTGGGCTGCAGAAAAGGTGCTGGATTACTGGAGGACAGTCCATAACAGAAACAGCCTCGATAACCAGGGACTTGCGATAACCGGATATGTTCATTTTTATGAATATAATCCAAGTGTTGGGTGGCCCAACAATGCAGCATGGGATCCCAATAATCATATAATGCTTTATGGAGACGGAGATGGAGGCACTAACTTTTATTCCTTGGTTGCATTAGATGTAGTTGCCCATGAGATGGGACATGGAGTTGCTCAGTACACTGCTGGCTTTAGCTCTTCTAATCATCGTCAGGAATGCGATGCTTTAAATGAAGGTTTTAGCGATATTTGGGGAGCTTGTGTGGAAGATTGGGCCACCTCCAATAAGCAAACGTGGCTGTCAGGAGAAGAAATTGTTAATCCTATCTATACGTGCCTGCGAGATATGCAAAATCCTAATAGTTTAACAGCTCGGGAAGGCCCACATCCAGATACCTATCATGGGAATTTTTGGGATCCCAATGGTGAACCTCATGTTAATTCAACAGTATTAAGTCATTGGTTTTATTTGTTATCAGAAGGAAGTAACGGTTATCAAACTAATGACAATACTGATTGCTTTTATGTATCAGGCATTGGGATAACAGATGCCCAAAAGATTGCGTTTAGGGCTGAAACATATCTTAATTCATCAGCAACCTATGTAGATGCCAGAACCCAGACAATCTTAGCTGCATCTAATCTTTTTGGTGCAACCTCTAACCAAGTAGTTCAAACAACGAACGCATGGTATGGTGTTGGTGTAGGTGATGAGTATCAATATCAAATCTCCGGCCCCTCAGTAGTTTGCTCCTCTGGTGCTACTTTTACGGTTAACAACCTGCCTCCGGGCACCACTGTTTTCTGGAACGAATCGGCAAATTTAACGGAAGACCCCAATAATCCAGGAACTTTTACTGCTAATGGCTCAGGAGATGGATGGGTACGGGCAATTCTTACTACTGGTTGCGGGGAAATAACTTTACCCCGAAAGACTGTTGAGGTAGGCAACCCGGAACGCCCAGGGGTATCCGGTTCCGCTACACTGGATTGCAGACAATTAATGTATTACGAGGCGGATCGCCGGATCGTTAGCTGGTCGGTTTTCGGTCCATTAGAGATAGTAGGCTCAAATTACGGGTATAAATGTACAATAAAGGGTACTGATACCGGTGGTTTTTATGAGGATGGCTGGATATATGTTACCGATGAAAATGATTGCGGTTCAATACGTGGAGAGCTCCGTGTGGAGGTATTTTGTAGTCTTCACTACCTGGTTTTGTCACCTAACCCTGCTACTGGCGAAACCACCCTCCTTATAGAATCGGAATCGGACGAAGAAAATAAAATAGATGAAGGAGAATGGGATTTGGAAATCTACAACAATTCCCAAATGCTTACCGAGAAAAAGACAAAGCTGAAAGGCAAGGAATACAAACTTAATACTTCTAACTGGAAAGACGGAGTATATACTGTGCGGGTGAAATACAAAGACGAAATTTTAACAGAAAAATTAGTAGTAACTCGATAAGTCTATATCTTAAAAGTTAAACCTTCAGGGTTTCAAATCCCTGAAGGTTTTTTTTCATTCTTTTCCCGGCATATTGTAATTCTCTGTTTTCCCCTGATAAAGCTCTGCTTTGTCTCGCTGGCGCACATTTATAATGAGTGTCTCAAAATCAAGATATGATGCTGATGGTCTCCCACGCAACCTTTTGTTAATTAAACCCATCTGAAATTTGAAACTATAAAAAACCGGAAAATGAAACGTGCCCCATAAACCAATTTCTTTAAAATTTTTGTAAACAACAAGGTTGTTTTTATTAACTCCGCCAAACAGAATCCATTCATAATTGCGCTCTTACTTGGTAACAACCGTTACCCTGAATACGAAAGTACTTTGTACTAATACTCACTATTAAAAATCTCAAAAAATGAAACCAAAAATTTTAAAATTAAGTGTGGTATTTTTGCTCTTCTTGTTTATAGGAGCAAGCTGCCAGAATGATGAAGATGATATTTACGGAAAAATAAAAATTAAAGATTTTAATTATGTAGGCTGTAAAGATGAAAATGCTCTTGAAAAGTCAGCATATACCGAACTAATTGAATATAAAGCAGTCGATGATAATTATCTTCTGATAAAACATGAAAATGCGGGGTTTAATTGTTGCGTTGACAAATTAATTACAAATGTGGAGTTAGATAATACTTCTATTTTTTTTACCGAGGATGAAACAGGTGAGAGTTGTGATTGTATTTGCAAGTATGACATAGAATGTAAAGTTGGCCCGTTGGAATATGGGGAATATCTATTTGTGTTGAAAAAAGGTGCAATAGTCATGTCTGAATTTAAACTTCTTTTCAATTCTTCAACTGATAGTACATACATTATAACTCAACTACCATGAAAAAATATATAAAACTTTTAATGTTCACCGTCTCCCATGCAACCTTTTGTTCATGTAACTCATCTGTAATTCGTAACTAAAAGACAGAAGATGAAGCCCAGTGAACACGGTTTCAAAAAAATAAAATACTCATTACGACCTACTTCCAACTAAATATTCTAAATATGAAAACAAAAAAAATCAAACTGCATCCTATTTTCCTGCTTGTGCTGCCACTTTGTGTGGTTTTACTTGGAGCCGGATGTCAGGAAGATGAAATCATTGACGAACACTACCCATTTAAACTGCGCTATACCATACAAAATGAACAAGGGCAGGATGTAACTCAGATTAAAGAGGGTGAAGATTTCTTTATTTATTTCTCTATTGAAAATATCTCTGAGAAACATGCTTCTATCAATAATCATAATTTATTTTTTAATAGCGAGTTATTTAATATTTATAGCAAAGATCAGAATACTCTTGTGGGAACTCCGGTTCAACTAAATGTGTGTCTCAGTATTATGGGATGCGAAGGAGAACCACATGTGAAAAATGAAATAGCTGTACCTTATCCGTTAAAAAATGATACTACTATTGGCTTTATGTGCTGCAGTTATAATCTTACTAAATTTCCTGAATTACCGGCAGGTAAATATTTAATTAAATATACTGCAGGCATCCCCTATTTTTATATAACGGATGAATATCAGGTTGAATCTCATGAAACAAGTAATTATGACTTAAAGTATGAATTTGAAATTGTAAAATAATATGAAAATGAAAAAATATATTTGTTTGCTTTCAGGCAATCATAAATGTCTCTCAAAGGTATATCTGTAACATATTCCCGGAAAATTGAACTTCTAATATTCGCTGTCTTCCACGCAACCTTTTGTTAATTATACCCATCTGTAATTCGTAATTAAAAAACAGAAGATGAAGCCCGGTAAATACGGTTTCAAAAAAATAAAATACTCCATACAAACTGCTTCCAACTTAATATTCTAAATATGAAAACAAAAAAAATCAAACTGCATCCTATTTTCCTGCTTTTGCTGCCACTTTGTGTGGTTTTACTTGGAGCCGGGTGCCAGGAAGATGAAATTGTTGATGAACACTACCCATTTAAACTGCATTATGCCATAAAAAATGAACAAGGGCAGGAAGTAACTCAAATTAAAGAGGGTGAAAATTTTTATTTTTATTTTTCAATAGAGAATACAGGTGAAAGGGATACTCCAATTGATGACCATTCTTTGTTTGGGAATAATGAATTATTTAAAATGATTATCCGTATTTATACCCAAAGGTATTTTTATAACTCACACAAGCCACGAGCAACCTATTGAATATTGCTTCACCAAAATATCTACGATTGAATTTATAACAGAATTCATCAAGATAGTTTTGCAAAAATTCTGGTTTGATGTCATGGAATGTATTTATCAATTGCCTTTTTGCATTACTTATAGCGATATGTACCCACGGCAACACTTCACCAACTTTTTCTTTAGGTATTACCTGTGAATTATGCCTCGGTATATAATCTTTTAGGTCAACATAAGATGTTGAGTCATCTGTATCTACTTCTGTTGCATTACTTGCTAAATTATTAACCAGTTCATTTATGGTGTCACTTTTTAAATCCTCAATGACTTTCATTTTCAAATAACCGACTCTTCGTGATTTTTGTCCCGGTTTCGGGGATTCTACCATCTCGCTTTCTGCCATTACAAGGACTTTTGATTTCTTTTGGCTTCCTCTTCCTCTTTTTAGAGGTTTGTCTTTTTCCAACTCTGGAACTTCTGTTGAAAAATAACCTTCGTCTAATTCTATCCTGCCTGCCAAAATATATTCACCATCTCTTTTCCCCATACACTCACGCAGTTTGTGTACCATGTGCCATATCGGATGATATCGTTTGTGACCTAATTGCCGTTGTATTTCTTTGGCGGAAAAACTTTTCTTTGTCGCCGTTAATAAATGCATGGCAATAAACCAATACCTATAAGGAAGTTTTGATTTGTGCATAACGGTACCACTTTTTAGTGTTATCCTTGTCCTACAAGACTTGCATTCATATTGTTCTTTGTCTTTCTTCCAATAATGATCTGTTCCTCCGCATTTTGGGCAAACAACTCCTATATGCTCGCGGTATTCTTTGAACTTCTGCTTACAGCTTTCTTCATCGGGAAATTGAGATATGAAATCAATTATGCTCATAATTTATGCGTTTTTCCAAAAATAATTATTTTAGGTAGATATACGGGTATACATTTTATTTAATATTTATCAAAACAACACATCGAATAACAATACTATTTCTTATATCGGAGGGATACAACTTTGGGGTTGTGATGAAAATTTAGGCTGTCTAGGGCAGGCTAAAACAAAGTTTGAGTATGTTCTTCCATGGGCATCATCTAAAGATTCTTCAATAAATGTAATGTGTTGTCATTATAAATTAGCAAAACAATCTCCGCTTCCAATTGGGAAATATTTGATTAAATATACCGGAAGCATACCTTACTATTACAGGCTTGAAAGTGGCGAAATAGAGGGTAATGAGACTGGTAATTATGACTTAAAGTATGAATTTGAAATTGTAAAATAATATGAAAATAAAAAAATATATTTGTTTGCTTTCAGGCAATCATAAATGTCTCTCAAAGGTATATCTGTAACATATTCCCGGAAAATTGAACTTCTAATATTCGCTGTCTTCCACGCAACCTTTTGTTAATTATACCCATCTGTAATTCGTAATTAAAAAACAGAAGATGAAGCCCGGTAAATACGGTTTCAAAAAAATAAAATACTCTGTACGAACTGCTTCCGAATAAATATTTTAAATATGAAAACAAAAAAAATAAAACTACTTTCGATTTTCCTGTTTATGTTGCCATTTTGCGTGGTTTTGTTTGTAGTAGGATGCGAAGAGGATGATGATGAAAAATGCTCTACAATTGCTATTAACGGACCGGAAGACGATATTACCGGAAAATGGAAATTGATAAATGGGGAGGAAATTTTTTTCAATCCACGAACAGTTGATTATTCCTGTAATAATGTTGTTTATCATTTTCAGACAGATAGCATATTGACAATCACAAGTGATATAGTTGACATTATTGGTTTTGCCCCGGGACAATATTCTTATGAATTTGGTTTAGGCGAGGATAAAGAACATTATAGACTCAAGATTGACCATTCTCAAGGAGGGTGTAATATCTCAGGTAGTGATTTAGATATAAATTACGCATATCTTGACGGGCCAATTTTGCATTTCATTAGAATACAATAGAATGATAACCATTAATCAACTTTGTATGAGACATTTAATTTTTAAATTAAAATTTTCTATTTCCCAGATAAATCTCTGCCTTTAGTAAGTATAAAAAACTAATGCAGGTATAAATTCTCTGTTTCAGATATATCTTCGCCGTTTTTATTCAGTACGCTCAATTTTAAACTGCCGCCATTGGAGTCGAAATAAAGTACTTTTATCGGGTGGTACCCTTTGTCGAGCGCTTTCATTCCCACAATTTCTTTTGGGCTGTGTGCCCCGTCGTTATCAGCTACTTCTTCGTTATCGATGTACAGAATTGAGCCGTCGTCAGACAGGAGTTTGAAGGTGTAAATATCTCTCTCCGGAATATTGATGTAACCTTTCAGCACCAATCCGATGTTCCCTTTTACTTCTTCCGGAATTGTAACTTTGGGTACGGTGTAACTTCCGTTAAACGGAGCTTGTTCTATTTGTTTACATGTATTTCCGCGATACTCGTACCAAAATGCTTCCAGTCCGCTGTGTGTTAACGTTGTATCTTTTGCCGGCGTATATTCTCCTTTAATAAACATGGATTTAAAAATATCACCTTTTCTGCCATCAGGATAGAAATAGCGAAAATTGAAATTGGTAGTTTGATCTATTATTACAGGCGCAGAGTACAATTTTGATTCCTTTGTGGGCACGCTTCCATCGGTGGTGTAACGGATAGATGCTTTATTGTAACCACTTTCCAGCTTTACTTCGGTTTGCCCGATAAACATATTTGAAGCAAACATTCCACCCATTTCGGGGATGTAATAGTTCATGCCCATGATATCGAAACGTTGCAGGTTAACGTTTACTTTTTCCTGAAAATGCGACCAGTCGTTTGTGGTGGAGTCGTACCAGCAGATTTCAGAGAGAGCCAGCAAACGGGGTAAAACCATATACTGTAAACGCGAAACCGTCGGAATCCATTCGGTCCAGACATTTCCCTGAACCCCCCAGATCAGCGCTTGCTGTTTTTGGCTTAACCCGCTCATAACCGGCTCGTATTTGTATAATTTTTCAAGCGTATTTTTATCCGGGTTATAATCGAAGTAAAAACGGTCGGTAGTGGTAACAATGGCCTGGTTTCCGTGTTCTGTAGCTTCGGGTACAGCTTTCGGTACCCAGCCGCGCCACCACATAATTGTTGCAGTAGGAGACAGCCCTCCTTCGAGTATTTCGTCCCAGCCAATCAGTTTTTTTCCGTGTTCATTAAAAAACTTCTCCATATATTTTACAAACCACGCTTGCAGTTCTTCCTCTGTTTTTAATCCGTTTTCGCGTATGCGTCGCTGGCAATCAGGGCATTTTTTCCAGTTGGTTTTATCTACTTCGTCGGCGCCCAGATGCACATATTCGTAAGGGAACAAATCAAAAATTTCGGAGTAAACGTTCTTACAGAATTCCAGCGCAC
Organism: uncultured Draconibacterium sp.; assembly: GCA_963677235.2. Taxonomy (GTDB): domain Bacteria; phylum Bacteroidota; class Bacteroidia; order Bacteroidales; family Prolixibacteraceae; genus Draconibacterium. The sequence continues at coordinate 410,027 of CAXXPP010000004.1, forward strand.
TTTCTTTTCCCGGGCATATTGGCGAGGAAAACAGTTCTCCCCAGCCGGTTTGTTTGAAACAGGAAATACCATCGTAATTTTCTATGGCAGCCAGAAAATGCCCCGGCATGTCAATTTCCGGAATAATGTCGATTCCCCGTTTTTTTGCAAAAGCTACCACTTCGCGAATGTCGTCCTGAGTATAAAAACCGCCGTAAAGAGTATCACCTTCAACTGCCTTTATTTTTTCAGGAGGCAACTCAAAATCCGGGTTGTCTTGTTCTTTCGCCATTTTTAAACAGCCCAAATCCTGGTTGTTGAATTTTCTCCAGGCGCCATTTTCCGTGAGCAAAGGATATTTCTTTATTTCCACACGCCATCCTTGGTCATCGGTAAGGTGCCAGTGGAATTTGTTGAGTTTATACATCGCCATCAAATCAAGCAAATCTTCCACTTCTTCTTTGGTAAAAAAGTGGCGCGATACATCCAGATGGAGGCCACGATATGAAAAACGGGGCTCGTCGTTAATTTCCACTACCGGAACTTTCCATTGCACCGTTTTATTTTGTTCTGCAGTTTTTTCAATCTGAAGAGGTAAAAGCTGTCGTAACGTAGAAATTCCGGAAATGATTCCCCCATAACTGTTTGCCCTGATGAGGATCCCTGAGTTGCTTACTTTTAGTTGATATGCTCCATTTTTTCCCTTGACATCAGCAAGTTCCAACGAAATATCTCCGCTTCCGTTTTCGATATTTACATCATGACCGGTAGCCTGAGTTAATTTTTCTTTCAGGTAATTAGCTGCAGCATTTAGTTCCGGATTATTAACTCCTATGGTAATCTGTTTTTTTAGCTCGAAATACCCGGTTTCCTGTGTTATGTTTTTGGGTTGGGGAATAATGGTTATCTCTCCCTGTTCAGATTGTTGAGAACAGGAAACAAATATAAAAACGCTTAAAAATGCAACTAAAAGATATTTCATTTTGCCAATTGTATTATTTCATTTTTGTTATTGAACTGCCGATATTTTAACTGCCCAGGCCAAGTCGCAAGGTAAGTTTGTCCTTATTTTTTGCGGAATATAAATTTTGACTCCCTCAGAGGTGTTTTCCCATTTCAAATTTTCTTTTGTCCCGAGTAAATTCAGTTTTGCATTTTTTGCCGCATAAACTCCTTTTACCTCAAAAGATGCAGGTAATCCGCTACCATCTTCCTGTTCCAGATACAGGGCATAAACTGCTTTGGTGTCTTTTTTTTGTGTAAGGCACACGTTTCCTGTTTTATAGGGAGAAATGGCCCGCGTAGAATAAATAGCTTCGCCGTTTACATCAATCCATTTTCCCATTTCGGCCAGCAATTTATAGGCTGCTTCGGGCCAGGTACCATCGGGAGCGGGGCCAATGTTGTACAATAAATTACCACCTTTGGCAACAATATCTATAAGCATGTGAATGGCTTGTTTGGGCGACATAAATTGCGGATTGGGTACCCATGCCCAGCCACCGCCAGCAATAATACACGATTCCCAGGGGTAGGGAAGTTGTGTTTCAGGAACACGGTTTTCGGGAGTGAGGTAGTTTTGGTTTGGCCCGCGGACAGCACGATCCACTACAATTAATCCGGGCTGTTTTTCCCGCGCCTTTGTGGCAAGTTCGTCCATGCGGATATCCTGATTTACAGCGCGTGATTTTGGAAAACCGGAAGCCGAATTTTCGCCAACATTGGAATAATAGTTTTTTATTTGTTCCGGCGATTTTTTTGATACCCAACCTCCGTCAAGCCAAAGTATGTCGAGTTTTCCATAGTCGGTGCACAATTCCATAATCTGATTTTGGGTAAATTCCACAAATTTCTCCCATTCTTCCGGGTGCTCAGCAGGATCGTAGTTTACATTTCTGTCCATTGGTGGAAATTTGGGATCCCAGTAATATTCGTTGTGCCAGTCGGGTTTTGAAAAATAGGCGCCTGCCCATAACCCTTCAGCACGAAAAGCGTCAAAAATTTCTTTGGTAACGTTTGCGCGCGGATTTACATTAAATGGACATTCTTTATCTGTAATTTTATAATCGGTGTATTTGGAGTCAAACATACAAAAACCGTCATGATGTTTTGTGGTAAAAACAACGTATTTCATTCCGGCATTTTTGGCCGCTTCCGCCCACTTCTCGGGATTGAAATTTACCGGGTTGAATGATAATTTCAGATTTTCGTATTCTTTTTTGTAGGTGAAATAATCATCGGGATTTGAGCCTTTTTTACGTTCGCACCATCCGTAATCCTCCGGGCAAATCGACCACGATTCCACAATTCCCCACTGGCTGTATGCGCCCCAGTGCATTAAAAGGCCGAACTTCAAGTCCTGCCATTCTTCCAGTTTTTGCAACACTTTTTCGTCGGTTGGCCAAACATATTCCGTTACTTCGTGTTCCAGCTGAGCTTTTGAAATCAGTGCAAAAAGCAGCGGAACTATCAATACTAATTTTTTCATTTTATTTGTCTTTGGTTGATTTTCAGAAAACAGTCATAGATATGTTGACAGCTATTTGTTCAGATTCCAAAATGTTACTGACCAGCGTCAGTTAAATCTCCAACGATTTTTCGTCCGTGGAATTCTACAGCGCCGGTTAATTTTTCTATTTCATGAATATTGGTATCCAAAACTTTCCCAGCCACCAGAATTGTGATTTTTTCTTTTGTAACTTCCATCATTTTCCGGAGTGTTTCCACGCCTTCCAGTGCCGTTGGTTTTCCTCCCGAGGTAAGAATTCGTGTCACTCCCGGGATTGTAGTCAATACTTTTGCCCCTTCCTCCGGGTTTTCCATTTCGTCAATTGCTTTATGAAAGGTTACCGGAAGAGGTTGTGCACGAGCAGTCAATATTTTTGTGTTTTTTTTATCTATCTTGTTTTCCTGGGTTAACAAGCCAAAAACAACACCCGCTGCACCATATTTTTTTGCTTTGTCAATTTCAGCTTTCATTTGCATAATTTCTTTTTCTGAATACACAAAATCTCCACTGCGTGGACGAATCATAACCATAACAGGGATTTCCAGAGTAGAGCAGGTTTTCTGCATCAGCTCATCCGATGGTGTTAATCCGTCACTTCCCAGATCAGAACAAAGTTCAATCCTGCTGGCTCCCCGTTTTTCTGCTAAAACAGCCTCGTCAAAAGTTTCTACGCATGCTTCTTTAATCATTTTTTTAGGAATAAATGAAACGTTTGCAATTTCGGAAAAATATCGTCGTTTTGAAGAATAATTCTTTATTTTGTCAGGAAGGATAATAAAATGAATTACAATTTAATTACAATACTTGGTCCAACAGCTACCGGAAAGACAACCCTGGCTGCACACTTGGCTGCAAAAATGAATGGTGAAGTTATTTCTGCAGATTCACGTCAGGTATATCGGGGAATGGATTTAGGAACAGGAAAAGATTATGAGGATTATTTTGTAAATGGGGTAGAGGTGCCGTCACATTTGGTGGATATTGAGGACGCGGGAGCCCATTACAACGTTTATCGTTTCCAGACTGATTTTATCGAAATTTTTGAAAATATCAGGGAGCGCAATAAATTTCCTGTTTTGTGCGGAGGTAGTGGTTTGTATCTCGAAGCTGTTTTAAAGGGGTATAAACTAATACAGGTTCCACCGAATAAAAAACTTCGCGAAGAATTGGAAGGGAAATCGCTTGAAGAACTGACAGAGGTTTTAAGATCAATAAAATCAGGCTTGCATAATTCAACCGATATTGAAACCGACCGACGAGCGTTGCGTGCGATCGAAATTGAAATGTATTACAAAGAGCATCCTGAAATAGACACATTTATGCCGGAAATTTCCAGTTTGAATATTGGAATTAAATTTGACAGGGAAACACGTAGGGAGCGGATTACCGAGCGATTGAAACAAAGGATGGAGGCCGGAATGTTAGACGAAGTGAAAAAATTGCTGGATTCAGGAGTAACTCCGGAACAATTAATTTATTACGGACTGGAATATAAATACCTTACTCTCCACGTTATCGGAACATTATCGTATGAAGAGATGTTCCGCCAATTAGAAATTGCCATTCACCAGTTTGCAAAGCGGCAAATGACCTGGTTCCGCGGAATGGAAAAACGAGGCACTAAAATTCATTGGCTCGACGGGCATACGCCGTTAGATGAAAAACTTCAGAAAATTCAGCAATGGGTTTCAAAATAAACTTTTTAGAACGTTAATAACTCATTTTTCTTTGATATATCAACAGAGATAGTTGACTTCGTTTGTTTTTTTAGATAAATTAGACGGAGCTGTTTTCTGCATTGATAAGTTAAGATTAAATTGAAGAAAAAGCTTTTTGTGGATTGTGGCTCTCCAATTAAAATATATTTATTTCGCGCGGCTAAAATGGATGGTATATGGAAAATTCGGGCTTAAAATCCAGCAAGGAATTAAGCAAAATATTATTGGAAGTGGGGGCGCTTTTAATGGCGTCGGGAGCAAATTCTTCTCGCATACGAATAACTGTGATGCGCATTGCGGAAGCTTATGGCTTTAATGCTGAGTTATTAATTACTCATCGTGCATTAATGTTATCTGTTTCCGATGATGAGGACAATTATTTTCAAAGTAGTTTAAAACGAACTTCGCCTCACGGTGCCAATTTCAGAATGGTTAGCGGGATTAGTCGCATGAGTTGGCGTATAGTTGATGAAAACTGGAATTATGAACAGATTTGGACCGAAATTGATCGTCTTAAATCATTACCTCATTATCCACGTTTAATTATACTTTCCACAGTAGCTTTGGCTGGCGCTTCTTTTTGCAGGCTTTTTGGTGGTGGCCCTGTGGAGATGCTGGTGGCTTTTGTGGCCACTTTTATCGGGCTTTTTGTCCGGCAGGAATCGACAAAACAAAATTTCAATGGTTACTTGTGTATTTTCTTTGCTTCTTTTGCTTCATGCATTATTTCAGGTGCTTCAGTGAAATTGAATATTGGAACTGAACCTGAATATGCATTTGCCACTTCTGTTTTATACCTTATTCCGGGAATTCCATTAATAAATTCACTATCGGATTTACTCGATGGAAATATAATGAATGGGATTGTTCGGGGAATGAATGGATTAATAATAGCTTTTGCTATAGCTTTGGGAATGCTATGCTCAATTTTGATTTATAATATTTAAATTATGGAATGGTCGGTTTTTTTTGAAAGTTGGATTTGGCTGGGATTTGCATCTATTGGGTTTGCCATCCTTTTTAATGTTCCTATACGTACCGTTTGGGTAATATTTTTACTTGGAGCACTGGGCGGGACATTGAAACTGGTGACCATGAAAATGGGTGGTGGAATTATTCTTGGGTCTTTTTTTGGTGCTATGTTGGTTGGTTTTTTAAGTATTTATGCGGCACATTTTAAACATGCCCCGCCTTTTGTTTTTGCAATTCCATCTGTTATTCCTATGGTTCCGGGGGCGTTCGCTTACCGGATGATGTTGGGTGTAATACGATTGACAGGTGATGTTGATCATGCAACATTTACCCAACTTCTGGATGACACCGTTACAAACGGGTTAAAAGCCTTTTTTGTATTAATGTCACTGGCTTTAGGGGTTTCAGCACCAATGTTACTTACCAGGCGTGAATCGGCAAAACAAATGAAAGTACCGTTAAAAATTGATGGCTTAATTAAAAAGTAATATTTAGGTAAAACGCAAATCTTTACTTTTAATGATGGTGGTTATTTCTGCTCTCTGGTTCTCCATAATAATTTTGCCCTGATTAAATCAATACCATCATTTTCGCGGACAACACTGCACAGATGACTTGTATCGTCTTGAATTTGTTTTTTTATTGCCAGTTTGTCTGAGGGCATTCCTTCTTTTAAAAAATTAATTTCAAACTCCGCAAGTTCATTCCTCTCATGGAAATCAAAACTGTAGCTGTCGATAATCCTTTCCAGATAGCGACCGCTGTTAAAGTGTTGATTGATATCTATTTCGTTGAAAAGAACAGGGGTGAATTGCAAATTCCCTTCATACTTTGGTGGTTTTACTTTTGCCGGATTTTCGCCAAAAATACTTTCCTCATACTGGGGAAAATTTTCGATGTCAGATAAACGTACAATTCTTTTTGATTGTAAGTCCAGAACCAACCAGGCGCTTGTTGCCCGTATAATTATATTTTGCTGTTGGTCGGTAAAATTATAGTCGCGGTAAGCATAAAAACCATCGGTTCCACGCGACCATGTTTCAAGTGTAAAATTCTCACCCCACTCCGGGCGGCGATCAATCTTTACCAATAGCTTTGAAAGTACCCAGAATTGGTGTTCTTCTTTTAAATTATCGTACCCTAAACCTAAAATACTTGCATGTTCCCAAGCAATATCCTGCATTTGGTAGAACATGAACGAGGTGGAAAGTTTTCCAAAACGATTGATAAAATACGATTTTGTTGAAAGTTCTTTTTTGTATTTCATGATTTCCAACTATAAAGACAAAAGCGCGAAAAATAAAAAGTTATTTCTGACTTTTGTCGGATTTTAAACATTTATGCAAATTTATTGTTCGGTTTTGAAATGCAAATGGAAATTGCCAATTTTGCAAAAAAATTAATACAGAAAATGAGTGGAATAATTATAAAAAACCCGGAACAAATTGATGGCATTAGAAAGAGTAGTGCACTGGCCGCTGAAACACTTGACTTAGCTGCACAGTTTGTAAAAGAGGGTATTTCCACAGAAGAAATCGACAACAGGATTGAAGAGTTTATATTAAGCCATGGTGCAGTTCCCGCAACAAAGGGGTATAATGGTTATCCGAAATCTTCATGCATTTCTCTGAATGAGGTAGTTTGCCATGGTATACCTTCCGGGAAAACGATTTTAAAAAATGGGGATATTTTAAATATTGATATTACTACCATTTTAGATGGGTTTTACGGTGATACTTCGCGTATGTTTACTGTTGGAGAAATTACTCCGGGTGCTGATAAATTAATAAAGGTTACCAAACATTGCCTAGATTTGGGAATTCAGCAGGTAAAACCAGGAAATTATTTTGGTAATATTGGATTCGTAATTAGCAGATACGCACGTGCTCAGGGATTTAGTGTGGTTTATGAATTTTGCGGGCATGGTGTTGGTGTTAATTTTCATGAAGATCCGCAGGTTGATCATACATCACGACGGAATACAGGACCAAAAATGAAGCCTGGAATGATTTTTACAATTGAACCAATGATTAACCAGGGAAAGGCGTCAACAAATATTGACAGAAAAGACGGATGGACCGCCCGGACTGTTGATAATAAATTATCAGCTCAGTTTGAACATACTATTCTTGTAACACAAACGGGTTATGAAGTTTTAACGGATATTCATAATAATTATCCTGTAACATAGATTACTAAAGTTATTTTTGGTTTCAGGAAAGTAGTTATGTTTTCCAAATTTATATTATTCGGCGATTTCTTAACTATTCATTATAACCAACTGTCCGTCGGAACTGGGTGGAACTCAGTACATATATTTCCTGTCGTTATATGAGGGTAGGCGAGTATAACGGCTCCATTTCTGCTGATTCTCCATGTGTGTGAGATCATCAAGTTCAGTTTCGATATAAACAGTAAAATAAGATTTTGAGCCGGGTTTAGTTTTTTGTGTTTATAAATCTAAATAATTTTAGGAGATTGATTAAGTGCTTATGGAATAATTGGTTTGTTTTGGGAAATTATAAAATTATATCTTTGCGCACGGAAAAAAATCGAAACTATGTCATTGGTAATTGAAGAAAAAGATCTGGAGAAATTTATTATGGTAGGTGATCGGGTTTTGGTAAAGCCCAAAAATCCTTCCAGCAAAACAAAAACGGGTTTATATTTGCCTCCAACAGTTCAGGAAAGTGAAAAGATTCACAGTGGTTACATTGTAAAAGTTGGTCCCGGGTATCCGATTCCGGCCGCTGCTGATGAAGATGAAACATGGAAGGAAAAGAAGGAGGACGTAAAATATGTCCCGTTGCAAACCCATATTGGAGATTTGGCAATTTATTTGAATAAAAGCGGCTATGAAATTGAATTCAATAACGAAAAATACATCATATTACCACACTCGGCAATTTTAATGATTATAAGAGATGAGAATTTATTTGAGTAGTTTTTAGTTACTAATTGGAAAGGCCGGAAACAGAGTCTAAAAGTTGTGATTTGCTGTATAAATGAAAATAACGGGAATTACGAAATGAAAATTTTTTTGATTGTTGCAATAGTATTTTTTTCAGTGGCGCTGGCTAATTCGCAAAACACATTTACCCCGGAAACCAGTTTCGGAGTAAAGTTAGGAGGAAGCATTTCCAAAGTATCTTTCGACCCTTTGATTGAACAGGAATACAAATCCGGAATTCTGGGCGGGTTGGTTTTCAGGCATATTTCTCAAAAGAGTTTAGGCATACAAATAGAATTGAATTATTTGGAAGCTGGCTGGTCTGAAAACTTAGAACCGCCAAATGAATACAGCAGGAGATTAAATTATATTCAGCTTCCTTTTATGTCACATTTTAATATCGGAGGTGGAAAAACCAGGTTGTTTTTTAATCTTGGACCTTATGTTTCTTATCTGCTTTCTGATAGTGAAAAGGTGAATCTCATTAGCGAAGAGGAAATTAAAGAACATTATGGAAAAGATTTAAATGCACAATTAGAGTATGGAATATGCGGAGGTATGGGATTTTCCAGGTATTTTTCTTTTGGGATATTTCAGATTGAAGGAAGGGTTAATCAAAGTTTAATTAATATTTTCAAAAGTAATTCGGAACCTTTTGATGGTTCTCTTAACCAAATTGGTGAAATAAGTGTATCGTATTTATTTGATTTCAGAGACGAAAAAAAGTAATTTAAATTCGCTTATGTTTACGATTTGGTATATTATATGAGGCTATAATTAACTGAACAAATAATAAATAAAAAAGCCGCTTCAACATTAATATGAAGCGGCTTTTAAAATTATAATGCATTGATTTTATTTACTGTCTTTTTCAATAGCCACTTGTTTTAAACTGTCTTTGCAGGCACTGTAAATCCCTTCAAACATTTCTTTTACATCTTTAGCCGCAACCGCAGAATAGGCAATTCTTAAAACATTCCCCAAACTTATGGTTCCAATGCTGTATTTATCAATCAGAATTTTTCGAATGGTTTCTCCAATCAGTCCATCGGCCAATTGTATGCACATAAAGTAGCCCGAATTGTATGGAATTGCTTCAAAGTATTCTTTGTACTTTTCGTCTTGCAGCGTTTCTTTTACAGCGTCATATCTTTTTTTCATGATGTTGTATTTCGCTATTTTTTGTTCCGTATATTCCGGACTATTGAAAGCAACTAGTAGCAACGACTGAGATATGTTTGCGGAGTTGGAAATATTTCCACGAATGGCACCTGCTGTTTTTGATTCAAGTGCGCTGTATAATTCTTTGTCGCCACCCTTGATTCCATAGGTAACAAAACCAACCCGGAATCCCCAAACGTAATCTTCTTTCGTTGCACCGTCAATTTTTACGGCAAGTACATTTTCATGTAACTGGCATAATTCGCTAAAAATGCTTTCTTCTGCAATTCCTTCTTCATAAACAAGTCCAAAATATGCGTCGTCGGAGAAAACTACAATTTTATTTCCTTTATCGGCCGCTTTTTTTATAATTCCAACAATTGAATTCTGTTCCTCAATTGTTGGCGTATATCCTGACGGATTATTGGGAAAATTTAGAATGACTACTTTTTTGCCAATTCCACCTTCATTTAATTTATTCTCAAATGCATCCAAATCAAATGCACCATCTTTAAAAAGATTGAATTTTACGAGGTTTGCTCCGTAGGCGTGATTTAGCATTAAATTATAATTCCCCCAAAAAAGATCAGGAACGATTACTTCATCTCCGGCATCCAGAAACATATATCCGGCCATGCTTACACCGTGAGTTAAAGCATTGGTTACTACCGGCAAACTTAACTCTACTTCTTTTATCGATGGGTTTTTTTCATAAATCATACTTTTCCATTTTGCTCGGATATCCGGGCGCCCAAAACTGGGAGCGTACGGAAAAACCAGCGAAGGGTCCAGATTTATTTTTGAAGCAATAGCTTCCAGCCGCATCGGAGTACCATCGTCTTCAATGGCAGCGCCAATAGTGGCATTTATTTTTGTTCCCTTTGCTTCTGCTGTTTGCCCAAGAATTCCCTTCTTAGGGAAGAAAATATTTTTTCCTCTTTCGGAAAGCAGTTCATAAACCGTTGTACTTTTTTCTCTGATGATTACATTAAGTTCCTCGGCCTGTGGATTCATGTTTTGTCTGTTTAATTTTTCAAATTATTATCGGCTGCAAGATAGAAAATCGGGAATAGATATTTGCCCGTTTGTTCGAAAATTGAACGATTTTTTCATAAATCAGCATAACTTTTTACATCAGCCGTAAAATTGTTATTTATCAATAGATATTGGTTTCTATTTTGTAATCTGCTAATTTTATTTCTGAATTATAATATGTTCAAATTAACCTTAAAATCGATGAGGACGGTATTACAAGAATTGGTATTCCTTTGTTTTTTCTTCTTTATTATTACACTGTGTAATGCGCAGGATTGGCCTGAATGGCGCGGTAAAAACCGTGATGGGAGAGTGGAAAACTTTATGGCTCCGGAAAAATGGTCTCAAAAATTAACAAAAGTATGGGAAGTAGAGGTTGGACTTGGAGATGCTTCTGTTTCGGAAGTTGATGGAAAGTTGTTTCTCTGTACAAAACAGGACGACAACGAGGTTGCTTTATGTATTGATGGCGGGAGTGGAAAGCAAATCTGGATGACAATCTTAAATCCGGCTCCTGAAGTTACCGGAGGTGCCAGTTCTCACCCGGGGCCTCGTTCCACTCCAACTATTGCCAATGGAAAGGTGTATACTATTGGCGCTGGCGGCTTGTTAAATTGTTTGGATGCAAGCTCGGGAAAGGAAATTTGGAAAAATGAGAGTTTTACTGAAGTTCCCGCTTTTTTTGTTTCAATGTCTCCATTGTTAGTTGATGGAATGTGTATCGCTCATCTTAACGGACACGACAATGGAACAATTGTAGCTTTTAACGCAGCTAATGGTAAAATTATATGGAAAATTGAAGGAGAACCTAGCACTTATTCTTCACCGGTTTTAATGAAAGTAGCCGGGGATGAAATTATTGTTTTACAAACCGAAACCGATTTAACAGGAATTTCGAAAAAGGGGCAAATATTATGGAAGATTCCGACTCCCGGAGAACGCCGTTTTTACAATTCAACCACTCCTGTTATTGAAGGAGAGAATGTTATTATTTGCGGGCAGGGAGTTGGTACAAAATCGTTCAAAATAGAAAAATCAGGAGATGTTTATTCTACATCTGAAAACTGGTACAATGCTGATTTTGGAGGTTCGTTCAATACTCCGGTTTTAAAAAATGGATTTCTGTATGGAAATGAGGCAAGGCTGGGAAAGCTGTATTGTTTAAATGCAAAAAACGGAGAAACAGCGTGGAATGATGAAACAACACACAATCGTTTTGCTTCGACACTTGATTTGGGCAAAACTATTTTATCGCTTCCGGCAACAGGAAAAATTCTGATTTATGAAGCCACTCCTGAGGCATACAACGAACTGGCTGTTTACCCCGTTTCCGATACAGAGGTTTATGCACATCCGTTGGTTGTTGCTGATAAGATTTATGTGAAAGACAAAGAAATGCTTACATGCTGGCAGATAAGATGAGTGTTTTAGGCATATTTTAGAGCATCTACAATAATAAAGAAACCCAAGAGAGCAACCAGTCCGGTAATGACAATGAAAAGCCGGGCTGGTTTTTTATTTCTTATTTCGAAAAATAGTGAAGGAACAGCGAAAATACCAGCTAAAATAAAACTCCAGTAGGCCGGGAAAATCATCCCTTCAAAAGGAATTTCTTCGGTGAGCTCGCCTTCTATTTCTTCATTAATTACTTCGTTGGGCGTTAAAAAATTGTGCGAATCAAAATACCCTTTCATAATTGCATACACGGAGAAAATAGCCAGAGCAATTAAAATAACCAGCCCAATAATTTTGAATGGCTTCTTTTTTTCAATCCAGCCATATATTATTACAAGCAGAGCTGAAAATATGAACCATTGAGGGAGGGTATATAAAAAAACGTTTTCATTCATTAATTCCGGATTTATAAAGAACAAAATTGTTAAAATTTCCTTAATAAATAAAGAAAACAAAGACTGAATAAATAATATTAATTTTGAGTCTTTTTTAGAAATTATGGAAAATAAAATACTGGATATTTATCCTGGAACAAAAGCACTTATTTTTGATCTGGATGGAACACTGGCAGATACCATGCCTGTTCATTTCTTGGCGTACAACCATATCTTAACCGGTTACGGTATTGATTTTACTCCCGAGTTGTTTGCAACACTGGCAGGTATCCCGGCAGTTGGGACTATCGAAAAGATAAATGAATTGTTTGGAACAAACATGGATGCTGAAGTCGTTGGGCATATTAAAGAGCGTGAGTATGAAAAATTGATGCACAGAATGAAACCAGTGGAACCTGTTGTTGAACTTATGAAAAGATACCATGGTAAATTACCCATGTCGGTTGGAACAGGAGGATATCATCGTTTAGCGTGGAAAACGATGGAGATTCTGGGGTTAGATAAATATATCAGTATTTTAGTGTCTAGCGAAGATGTTCGTCATCCCAAACCACATCCCGAAACATTTTTAAGATGTGCTGAAAAAATGGGGGTCGCACCTGAAGTTTGCCAGGTTTTTGAAGATGGTATATTGGGAATTCAAGCGGCAAAAGCTGCCGGAATGAAGGCTACTTTGGTTACCGATTTTTATGAAGTAACCATTGGACAGGAATTATAATTCTAAAGTTCAGAATAACCGAATGAAAAAATATTTAAGCAGTTGTGGAATAATTTTATCGCTTTTATTCCTAATTACTTCCTGTTCAAAAGAAAAACGGGAAGCTCGCAACACCTTGACCATTGCTTTTTACAATGTGGAAAATTTGTTTGACACTATTGATGAACCAAGTAAGGATGATGATGAATTTACTCCCGGCAGTGAAAAGAAATGGGATGAAGAGCGGTATCAAAAGAAGCTACAGGATATTTCAAAAGTATTGGGTTCAATTAATAAAAAAGAGTTACCTGAAATTATTGGAATGTGCGAAGTGGAGAATAAAAAGGTTGTTTCCGATTTAGTGCATAAAGAACCGCTTGCCAAAGGAAATTATCTGGTTGTTCATCATGAAAGCCCCGATAGACGAGGTATTGATTGTGCCTTGATTTATCGCCCTGATGAATTTAGAGTAGAGGAGCATTTCCCGATTCATATTACGTTTAAAAACGAACCAGATTATAAAACTCGTGATATTTTGTATGTGAAGGGTAAAACGAGAAATGGTGAAGAGTTAAATATTTTTGTAAACCATTGGCCTTCTCGAATTGGTGGGGAAGAACAAAGTGAGCCAAACAGGATAGAAGTAGCAACTGTTCTTCGTAGCAAGATTGACTCTATTCTTAACATAAACGATAAAGCCGAAATAATTGTAATGGGAGACATGAATGACGAACCGGCAAATAAAAGTTTAACTGAAATATTAGGAGCCGGCATTCCAGGGAAAAGTAGTGGAGAGTTGGTTAATTTAATGTATCCTGATGATCTGGAAAATAACGGGTCATATAATTTTCGTGGAAATTGGAATATGTTGGATAACCTGGTTGTTTCAACAAGCTTGCTTGATGATAAAGGCTTCAGGTGCCGCGATAAAAAAGGTTTTATTTTTCACGAAGAATGGATGGAATATAAAAATAGTAAGAGTGAAATTTCACCTAATCGCACTTACGGAGGACCTAATTATTACGGCGGAGTTAGTGACCATTTTCCGGTTTATTTTAAGTTGCAACGATAGCAAAAAAACAAGGAGCGTAATAAATGTTACACTCCTTGTTTGCATTCAGTATTGTTGTTCGCGTCTTATTTATAATACCAATAAACAGAAAATAAGTTTACCAGCCCATATCCTCGCAAATACTTTGGCTAAACTGCCTTTTTACATTAATTCTTATTCTTGCTCTGTTTTCAATATAAGTTGATTCAATTTCTGTATCCGGGTAATTGTTCCCGGTGTAACTTCCATCTGTTTTATTAAACGATGTTGAATAAACTGCTGATTCCCAGTCGTTTTCCCAGAGTAGGCGCATGTCGTATTCTTGATCTGGTTTTGCGAGTATGTCTACTTTCCCCCCAATCATATCAACTCCCTGCCATGGATCATTACTGCCTTTTATTTTCATCTCGCCACTATAGGTTGGTGCAACACCAATTGTTGGATTGTCCGGGCAAAGCGCTTTAAGCACTACCTGGTATTGTTCATATCCGTCCGCTGGGGATACTGTGACCTGGTAATCCCCGGAACAAAAATTATCAATATTTAAGGCTGTAATTGGTTGGAACGACGGGTTATTATTTCTGAATACCATTCTTACTGCTTTTGATGGTACGTTTTCAACAGTGAATGTTTCGGGAAAATTTCCCTTGAAATTGATAGTTTTAATCTTTATTCCATCCGAGTTAAAAACGTCGGCATCAATTGAAAAGCTTGAAGTAACAGAAGAACTAAATGTAATGTTGCTTCCAATCTCGCAAAGTCCCTCGCTGGAGGCCCTTGCTAATGTGTAATTAAAATTCAGCGTTTCATAATAAACGGTATCATTAAGATCATTTGCAGGTTCATTTAAATACCATGCGGCATCATCTTTATCAAATGCTGCAAAACTGAAAAGATCATAATTTGCATCTCCGGCATAGCTTCCCACAACTTTTATTTTCGCTCCATTTAAGTTTGTTACTTTATATCCGTTTACTTTTACGCTGGTTAAACTTCCTGTTTCCAATTTGTGAAACGAAGAGAAAATGAATGCTCCATCATTGTAAATTACATCTTCTCCCAAATTGTAATCTGCATATTTATTTACCGTGAAAATTATGGATAACTCTCCAATATCATCTACATCGTTGAACGGAACAACGTTTCCGTTTTCATATTCCATATTTACAATGTAAGACAAATCGGGTACCGAAAGCACATATTTAATATTGTAATCTGCACTGGCTGTTAGATACCTTGTGGTTGAAACAGCTGAAGTTATGGCTGATTTAGTTGCACCTGTTATTTCAATTTCTCCTTCAACATCCGTTTCTTCCTCGTCTGATGTTTTAACCATAAAAAGCTCGTAAGTTTTTTTGCCTGTAGTACTTACATGAAACCCTTTATTTAAACTGTTATATCCGTCTACACTTATATTAATTGCAAATTCCAGTGGCGATGAAGCTGAAAAATTAATATTCGGATCGACTGTCAATTCCATTTGGCCTTGTGCGGTAGAATGTGTTGCCTTTTTTTCTCCGGTAAAAGTAACAATGTCATCCCCGTTTTTTCCCGAAAATTGAATTTGGGCCGGCAGGGTTATTGCCGAGCTGTCTTTGGCATCAAAAAGTTTGAATGTCATTCTTGTCGTAAAAAAATTGAAGTCAACAAGCAATAAGTTAATATCATCGCCGGTTTCCTCGTCTTTTAACGGATTATCGAAATAATCGCTGCATCCTGCCAGGAGAACCAGGGTTAGGGTCAGCGAAACAATTTTGTTTATATATTTTTTGATTGATTTTTTCATGTCTCAAATTTTTTGTCTTGTTACATTAAAAGATTTTGAATGCAAGATTAAATTTTAGAATAGGATAAATCTTATATGCGTCAAACTGCTTCTCAAGGAACTCTTTTTGTTTGTGAGCGGGATCGCTGGTCGGGGCCAAAAGCCCGGTAGTAGCAATTGCGAATTTAGGTGCTCCCATGTAATAAAATCCGGTTTCAAAACTGTATACCAGCTTTTCGTTTTTACCTAAGAAATTTCGAATTCCTGCTCCTGCATATGGAGAATACTTTAACTCAGGTTCGACCTTAAAATTGAAAGTACCAACATCTTCGGCAGGAATATAAATATCGCCGTATTTCATATCGCTGGAGGCATAGCCTGAAACATCGGGCTGGAAGTTGTTGATTATTCCACCAAGCGTAATGTATAACCTTGATGTGTAATAATAATCAGCAAAAAGAAAAATACCGCCAGTTTTGTATTGTAGATCGGCATTGTAAGAAACGTCATTTTCTTCGAAATCAAAATTATGTTTCAGATTCATGGTTTCATAACCAGTTCTGAAAGTAAACCGTTTATTCAAAATATACCCAAAATTAATTCCAAGGCCATTTGTTGATGCATGACCACCGGTATAAAAACCAACGTTTTCGGGTTTTAATGGTTTCTCAGGGAGGAATTCCTGTGCTTCTGAAAAATTAATCTCACATAGAAATAGGAATATTAATCCCAATGTTTTTATTTTTTTCATCATTTTTTAGGGTTTTTACTATAAAACGCATCCACTTAACAAGAGCAAAATTACAATTCTTAAGAAATTACAAAGCTTTATTAACCAAAATTTTACCGGCATATCGAAGATTCATCCTTATATACCTGGGGCATCAGAATATTTGAATTTATTCTCTCGGTGAAATGCGCGTTTTAATAATCACATTCTTCGTTAAAGTATTTATTATGTTGAATATAATTTGAATTAAACTTCATTTTTGTTTTATGATGTAAAAACAGAAATATTTTGAAGGAATCTTACCTTTTTCTATTTCGTTTTTATAAAACTGTGTTGTAGTTTTACATTATGCAATTTAAAATAGTTTCAGATTATAAACCCACTGGAGATCAGCCGGAAGCAATCCGCCAGTTGGCAGAAGGAATTGAAAACGGCGAACGGTTTCAGACTTTGTTAGGTGTAACTGGTTCGGGAAAGACATTTACAATGGCTAATGTAGTGGAAAAAGTACAACGACCTGCTTTAATTTTGAGTCATAATAAAACACTTGCCGCTCAGTTGTATGGCGAAATGAAACAATTCTTTCCCAATAATGCTGTGGAATACTTTGTATCTTATTATGATTATTACCAGCCTGAAGCATATTTACCAACTACTGATACTTATATTGAGAAAGATCTTTCTATTAACCAGGATATTGAAAAACTAAGGTTGAGTGCAACTTCGGCATTGCTTTCGGGACGCCGCGATGTAGTTGTCGTTTCGTCAGTGTCGTGTTTATACGGAATCGGAAACCCGGAGGATTTTCATGCCAACATTACGGAGATAAAAGTAGGGCAGACAGTTTCACGGAATGCAATGCTCCATCAACTGGTTGAGGCACTTTATTCTCGTTCTGAAGTCGATTTTCAGCGCGGAACTTTCAGGGTAAAAGGCGATACAGTGGATATTTTTCCGGCTTATGCCGATACTGCAATTCGAATTGTTTTTTGGGGCGATGAAATTGAAGAAATTGCCAGTTTTGATCCGGAAACGGGTCAACAGTATGAAACATTTGAAGAGATTAAAATTTATCCTGCGAATATTTTTGTTACTACAAAAGATCGCATGAAATCAGCGATTTACAATATTCAGGACGATTTGATGGCACAGGTCGATTATTTTAAGGAAATTGGAAAACCGTTGGAAGCCAAGCGTATTTTGGAACGAGTGGAGTACGATATGGAAATGATGCGCGAATTGGGGTACTGTCCGGGCATTGAAAATTATTCGCGTTACTTCGACGGACGAGCACCCGGTACGCGCCCTTTCTGCCTTCTCGATTACTTTCCAGACGATTTTTTGTGTATTATTGACGAGAGTCATGTTACTATTCCTCAGATAAGAGCAATGTATGGTGGCGACAATTCGAGAAAAATTACGCTTGTTGAGTATGGCTTTCGTTTGCCGGCGGCTATAGATAATCGCCCGTTAAAGTTTGAAGAATTTGAAAACCTCACCAATCAGGTGGTTTATGTTAGTGCCACTCCGGCTGATTATGAGTTGGTAAAAAGTGAAGGAGTTGTGGTTGAGCAGATTATTCGGCCAACCGGATTGCTCGACCCAATAATAGATGTGCGGCCAAGTAATAACCAGATAGACGATTTGATGCATGAAATTAATCTTCGCATTGAGAGCAATGAGCGTGTTCTGGTAACTACACTAACGAAACGAATGGCTGAGGAATTATCTAAATATTTGGTGAATATGGGGGTGAAAACGCGTTATATTCATTCTGATGTAGACACAATGGAACGTGTAGAAATTATGGAACAACTTCGAAAAGGTGAATTTAATGTGTTAGTGGGAATTAACCTTTTGAGGGAAGGGCTTGATTTGCCCGAAGTTTCATTGGTTGCTATTCTTGACGCTGATAAGGAAGGATTTCTTCGTTCAGAACGTTCGCTTACGCAAACCGCTGGAAGGGCTGCACGTAATATTAATGGAATGGTAATAATGTATGCTGATAAAATTACCGATTCAATGCAAAAAACTATTGATTCTACGAATTATCGCCGTGAAAAACAGTTACAATATAACGAAGAAAACAACATTACACCTACTCAAATTGTAAAACCAACACGCGAAATAATCGGATACCAGTACCGCAGCGATAAACAACAGGAATATACCGGAGGAATGGGGCAGCCGGATATTGCTGCCGACCCGGTCGTTCAGTATATGAGTATTGATGGGTTAGAAAAAGCCATCGAAAAAACAAAAAAACAAATGCAGGCTGCTGCTAAAGATTTGGACTTTATTGAAGCCGCTCGTCTTCGTGATGAAATGTTTGCACTTCAAAACATTTTAACAGAAAAGAAACATAAAAAGTAATCGGTTCAAATATTTTTGTAATCTCTTTTTAAATGTAATTTTGCTGGCAAACAGAGAAGCATGGAAGCAAATTTTACACGGAAAATTGTTGACACAATTCGAGAAAATGTTCTAAATCCTAAAGAATTTTGGAAGGCTCAGAAAGAATCAACGGAAACACAATCCAGTCGGGTTTATGGATTTTTTATTCCTCTCTTAATTGTTGTTGCAGCTGCAGTTTTTCTGGGTGAATTTTTTAAAAGTTCTCATTTCTATATGGGATATGCAGTATGGAAAGCTGTTCGTGAAGTTGTTCTTTTTATTTTGCAATATTTAGTAGCTGTTTTTTTTACCAACGAATTAATAAAAACATTCAAAGGGAAAAAAGATATTGTTGCCGTTCGGAAACTCGTTTTGTTTTCAATGACTCCTTTTTTACTGGTTTCAATTCTTACCGGGTTGTTTCAGTTTTTATATGTTCTGGATATCCTTGGAATTTATGGTTTTTATATCTTTTGGTTGGGAGCGAACGAATTACTGGAGCTTCCAAAAGAAAAGAAAGACAGTTATATAATTATAACTATTCTGGTGAACTTTTTTATGTTTAGTTTTTTAAGTATTTTACTTTCAAAATTGTTAACAGCATATTTTTAAATGGCACATAAACAGGTAAATATTAATATAAAAAACCGGCGCGCATCGTTTGAATATGAATTGATTGAGCGGTTTGTTGCTGGTATGCAACTGGTAGGAACTGAAATAAAATCAATCAGAAACGGGAGAGCAAATTTGTCGGATTCATACTGCCAGTTTTATAATGGCGAATTATATGTAAAAAATCTTCATATCTCGGAGTATGAATTAGGTACACATAACAATCATGAAGCCAAACGCGATCGTAAACTCTTATTGAACCGCAAAGAACTGCAAAAGCTGGAGAAAAAAGTTAAGGAGTCGGGTTTTACCATTGTTCCTGTTAAACTTTTTATTAACGAACATGGGCTGGCGAAACTTGAAATAGCATTGGCAAAAGGTAAAAAAGTTTATGACAAACGCGAAACTTTAAAACAAAAGGACGCCAAAAGAGAAATAGATCGCGTTATGAAAATGTAATTGGTTTGAACTAATAATTTAATACTGCGATTTTCGGATTGTTAAATCTGATCTTTAGCCAATCATTAATTTTTGAATTTTCACCGGGAATAACACCGGTTTGCACATTATTTTTATAATTCACCAAAAAGGTGGGGATGGTATCCATTACTATGCTGTCGTTTACTATATTCAGTTGCCTGACATTGGCAAAAGCAAATTTTTCAATGTTGTCAAAATGAAATTTTAACTCAGAGTTGATTTGCTGAAAAGGGAAAGTATCTTTTACACTTAGTCGCAGAATTTCAGCTTCCAGCAACTGAATCTTTAATTCTTTATCATTAATAATCTGTTCGTTTTTAGTGTAAATGTCTTCCAGAATTTTTAATCTCAGATCGTTGTTCATATTTTGCATACGCTGCTCAAACTGCTCTTCGTTATTTTTATTTTGATGAACCCGGACCTGAGTCTTTTTCGTAATGGCGAATGCTTTTTTTCCGTTTAATCCATAAGTTGTCAACATGTTTTGCAGATACATTATCTTCTCATCCGAAATTTCCTGGCCGATGTAATAAAGATCGATGGTTGAAAGGGTGTCAGAATATGTGACTTTCTTGTTGATTAATTCACTACCTGTAAAGCTTGCATTCGCGTTAACAAAATTTTCGGCTACAATAGAAAAACGGGTTTCCTGAATTACATTATAAAATATAATTCCACTTGGTATAATAGTCGCAATTAAAAAGGCAGTAACAATAATTCGATATTTTTTGGCTTTCACCGGGTTCAAATAACCGACAAGTGGGAACTTTAAATATTTAACAACCAGAAAAGTTGCTAAACTAATGAATACGGAGTTTATAAAAAAGAGATAAAATGCCCCGAGAAAGTAATGCATCTTTAAAGTAGCCAGACCATAGCCTGCAGTACAAAGCGGGGGCATAAGTGCAGTTGCAATGGCCACACCGGGGATTACATTCGTTTTTTCCTTTCTCGAACCTGCAACAATTCCCGCAAAACCGCCAAAAAGAGCTACTAACACATCGAGAATGGTTGGTTTAGTTCGGGCCAGCAATTCCGACTGTTCTATATTTAATGGTGTTATTAAAAAGTATAATGTAGATGTAATCAATGCAATTGAAACAGCGATTCCAAGGTTTTTTAAAGAACGTATTAGTGTTTCAAAATCATTGGTTCCGATGGAAAGGCCAATTCCTAAAATAGGTCCCATTAGAGGAGAGATTAACATAGCGCCTATAATTACAGCCGTGGAGTTTACATTTAACCCGATTGAAGCTATGAATATGGAGAATATAAGAATCCATGCGGTTGGTCCCCGGAAACTAATGTCTCTTTTTATTCCGGCAATTGTGGAATCAATATCAGTGCCGTCGGTTATACTCAAAATCCATCGTAAAAACCTTTTGCCTGCAATTAACAAATGCCTCAATTCGTTTTGCTGTTTCATTCTTTCTTCAATTAAAAAGTGGAGAAAGATAGAAAAAAAATAAATATCTGGTTATCTTCTAAAACGAATAGAAATAAGCTGAGGGTAGTCTCTTATGTTTTGACCGATAGTGTTTTATGTGGTTTTTGTATGGACTCCCTTTCTACACAACAATCATGTTTTCGGCGGGAATAATTTTGTCTCCTTTATATTTTAGCATGAGGTTGGCTACCGCAAGTGTATCTTTTTCGCAATAACGAATAATTCTGTCGATATCATTTTCTTCCCAATAAATTTGAGAAACCTGGCTTCCATCAATATCATCTTTGGGCGTGGGAATATTAAATAATTCGCACAAAAGTGAAAGCGATGTGTAATGTTTGTAATCACCAAATTTCCATAGTTGAAGCGTATCTAACAACTGGTCTTTTACTTCCCATGGTTTGGAGCCGGCAATGTCAAGAATTTTGGGCAATGAAACATCGTTAACCAAGGCACGGCGTGCGATGTATGGAAAATCAAACTCCTGTCCGTTGTGGGCGCATAGTTTTCTTTTTCCTGCCTGGCTAAATTTTTTCCAGGCATTAAAAAAATTGGTAATCAGTTTTTTTTCTTCGTCGTTGTAAAATGATTTAACTCTGAAGTAAGGCTCACCTTTTTTCTGGGTGACATAGCCTGCTGAAATACAAATAATTTTTCCAAATTCAGCATAAATTCCAGCCCGATCGTATAAATCTTCCGCTGGTTCTCCATTCGTAATCTGGTATTGCATTTTGTGTTCCCACAACTCTTTCCATTTCTCTGTAAGTTCTTCGTATTCGGGAGCCAGCGGAACGGTCTCGATATCGATAAACAAAATTTCCTCTATATTCAAAGTATCAAGCATTTATAAGTTTCTTAGTGTTTGGTTAATATGGTTTGTTAAAATATTTATAGCGACTTGGTTCATTCCTCCTTGTGGAATAATAATATCGGCAAAACGTTTAGTAGGCTCAATAAACTGCAAATGACTTGGGCGAACCGTTTTTTCGTAGCGATTAAGCACTTGTTCCACATTTCTTCCCCGTTCGAGAATATCTCGCATAATTACCCTCGACAAACGAATATCCGAGTCACAGTCAACAAAAACTTTAATATCCATTAAATTTCGAAGAGTTTTGTTGGTCAAACACAAAATTCCTTCAATAATCAGAACTTTTTTAGGCTCCACAATATTGGTTTCTTTCGAACGGGTACATGTAATAAAGGAATAAATTGGCTCTTCTATATTTTCTCCTTTTTTGAGCTTTTTTACATGGTCGATCATTAAATCAAATTCGATTGAATCGGGATGATCAAAATTTTTCTTTCGTCTTTCTTCCAGGCTTAAATGTCCGTTGTCGTAATAATAAGAATCATGCGACAGAACTGCTACTTCCTTTTTGGGAAATTGTTCGGTTATTTTTTTTACAACGGTTGTTTTCCCGGACCCGGTACCTCCTGCAATGCCAATTACGAGCATTTTAGTTTAAAAGTTTATTGTTATATTTAATTAATAATCTCTTGATTTTAAAAAGTACCGCTAAGAAAACATTATTTTCGCAGCGATAAAAATACAAGATACAAAAAATAGGCAGTAATGATTAATCATGTAGTTCTTTTTAAATTGAACGACTATTCAAAACAGGAGAAGCAGACCGTATTAGCAGAACTAAAAGCTGCTTTGGAAGGTTTGACCGAAAAAATTAAAGAAGTTAAATATATTGAGGTTGGTATAAATTACGAACTGGAAGCCAAAAGTTATGATCTCGTTTTAATTTCTCACTTCGAATCTCTGGACGATTTGGATGTTTATCGCGTTCATCCCGAACATTTAAAAGTGGTAAAACGAATTGGAGAAACTACTTCAGCACGTGCTGCGGTTGATTACGAGTTTTAATTTCCTGAATTTTTACACCAAATAACAAAACAAAAATATTATGAGTGGTTTATATCCTTTAAAATTTAAACCGATATTTCAAGAGAAAATCTGGGGTGGAAACCGGATGAAGTCGTTGCTAAATAAAGATTATGGTTCGCTGCCCAATTGTGGTGAAAGCTGGGAAATTTCAGGTGTTGAAGGAAATATATCGGAAGTTGCAAACGGGTTTTTGGCCGGAAATAATTTGCAGGAACTGGTTGAAATTTATATGGGCGATTTGGTGGGCGACAAAGTTTTCAAAAAGTTTGGAGTCGAATTTCCTTTGTTAATTAAATTTATTGATCCGGCGGACGATTTATCTGTGCAGGTTCATCCAAACGATGCGCTTTCAAAAAAACGACACAATGCTTATGGAAAAACTGAAATGTGGTATGTGGTTGATGCAGAAGGTGATGCGTTGATAAATTCGGGGTTTAACCAGGAGGTGACAAAAGAAAAATATCTTGAATATTTTAGCAGTGGCAAATTAATGGATTTGTTGCATTTTGATAAAGTATTTAAAGGAGATGTGTTTTTTATTCCCGCAGGCCGCGTTCATGCCATAGGGAAGGGATCGTTGGTCGCAGAAATTCAGCAGACATCAGATGTAACTTATCGTATTTTTGATTACAACAGGAAAGATGCCAACGGAAACGAGCGAGAGCTGCACGTGGACCTGGCGCTTGATGCCATTGATTTTTCATACAAAGAAGATTATAAAACCCAATATGAATCTGAAATAAACAGCTCTTCGGAAATTGTTAGTTGTGAATATTTTACAACCAATATTCTGGAATTCAATAGAACAATTGAGAAAGAATACAACCAACTCGATTCATTTATTATTTATATGAACCTTGATGGTGAGTTTGAAGTTGAATTTGAAGAGGGGACAGAACGGATTTGTAAAGGTGAGACGATTTTAATTCCAGCCAGTCTGGAAACATACAACTTAAAACCACTTTCAGCAAATGTAAAAACGTTGGAGGTATATATTAAGTAGGATACAATATTTTTCGTTTTTATTAAATTCAGAGAGTTAAACCAAAAATTAATTTTCAGGAATGGAAATTAAAGAAGCACGTTTTATTGTTAGCAATACTGATGTAAAAAAGTGTCCGAAGCCGGACAGGCCGGAGTATGCCTTTATCGGGCGTTCGAATGTCGGAAAATCGACACTGATAAATATGCTTACCAATAAAAAATCGTTAGCAAAAACATCAGGAAAACCAGGGAAAACACAACTTATCAATCATTTTCTTATCAATGAAGAGTGGTATCTTGTTGATCTTCCCGGATATGGGTATGCAAAAGTTCCCAAAAAAGAGCGCGAAAAATGGGAAAAGTTTCTTCGGAAATACATCCTTCAGCGGGAAAACCTGTATTGTCTTTTTGTGCTTGTTGATATAAGGCATAATCCTCAGGCTTCGGACCTGGAATTTATGGAGTGGCTCGGAATAAGCGGGGTTCCGTTTGTAATTTTGTTTACAAAAGCAGATAAATTAAAGCCGGAAGAACAGGAAATTAACCTTGAAAAATATAAAGCGAAGCTACTCGAAACATGGGAAACAATGCCTGAATTTTTTGTTACTTCTTCCGCAACGGGCGACGGAAAAGAAAAGATTCTGGATTTTATTGAAAAAGTAAATCAATCCGGTTCGAAATGAGTTTTAAAGTAATAAAGGAACTTTATAACAACGAAAATAAGAAATGTAAAGTTTATTAACTTTGCGGCAAATTCAAATAAATGAATAAATCGATGGAAATGGGCAGTAAAAGTCATCCTTTAAAAATTTTTTCCGGTAGAAACACCCGGTACTTAACAGAAAAGATATGTGATAGCTTGAATGTGGATTTGGGGTTATCATCATGTCCGGTTTTTGCCGATGGTGAATTTGAACCTTGTTATGAAGAGACCATTCGTGGTTCTCATGTGTTTATCGTACAATCGACACCACCTCCCGGCGATAATTTGCTTGAATTGTTGTTAATGATTGACGCTGCCAAAAGAGCCAGTGCATATAAAATTATAGCGGTTGTGCCCTATTTTGGATTCGCTCGTCAGGACAGAAAAGACAAACCTCGTGTTTCTATTGGGGCTAAACTTTTTGCCGATGTTTTATCGGTTGCAGGCATTGATCGCTTAATAACTTTAGATTTGCATGCCGACCAGATTCAGGGCTTTTTTAATGTGCCGGTTGACCATTTGTTTGCCTCAGCTTTGTTTGTGCCATTTATTGAAAAAATGGGTCTTGAGAACGTAACAATTGCCTCGCCTGATGTTGGTGGAACCAAACGTGCAAATACCTATGCCAGAATGTTGGAAACTGATATGGTTATTTGCCATAAAACAAGGGCGAAAGCAAATGTAGTTGGCAGCATGTCGGTAATTGGAGATGTAACAGGCAGAGATGTTATTATTGTTGATGATATGATTGATACTGCGGGTACAATTACAAAAGCAGCTAATCTTATGAAAGATAAAGGTGCAGCCAGTGTCCGTGCATTCGCAGCACATGGAGTTCTTTCCGGGCCAGCTGTTGAACGTATCGAGAAATCGGCTCTGACTGAAGTTTATTTTACCGACTCAATACAACCAAAAGCAGAAAGCTCCAAGATTAAATATATATCAGTTGCAGATGCATTTGGAGAAGCGATTGAACGGGTTTATAAAAATCAATCAATTAGTTCGTTATATTACAGGTAATTTATATATTTGCACCGCTTTTTCCGTAAGCAGACGCATTAATAATGTGCATGCTGTTTGTCCCGATAATTCGGGAAGGACTGAGTACCATAATTATTAACGTAAATTATTAAAAATGAAATCAGTAACAATTCAAGGACAAAAAAGAGAATCCTTAGGTAAAAAAGAAGCTAAAAAACTTCGCCAACAAGAGTTGGTGCCTGCTGTACTTTATGGTGGGCAAAGTGCATTACATTTTACAGTTCCATTCAGCGAATTAAGAAAATTAATATATACTCCAAGTGTATTTTTAATCGATGTAGATATCGACGGTGAAACACACAAAGCTATTATGCAGGATATTCAGTGGCATCCTATTGAGGAAATGGTTCTTCATGTAGATTTTATGAAAGTTGAGGAGGGAAAGCCAGTAAAAATTTCTGTTCCTGTAAAATTAAACGGTTTGGCACGAGGTGTAAAAGCAGGTGGTAAACTGAAAAAAAATCTTCGCTTGCTAAAAGTAAAAGCTTTAGCCGAAAATTTGCCTGATGTAATTGAAATTAATATCACCAAATTAGGTATTGGACAAAGTATTAAAGTGTCTGATATAAATATGGAGAATGTAGAGCTTCTTGATAGCAAATCAAATATGGTTGCTTCGGTAATAACTTCAAGAGCAGCTAAATCTGCTATGGGCAACTTGCCGGAAGATGAAGAAGAAACTGAAGAAGGTGAAGCAACTGAAGCTGCCAGTGAAGAATAAACTTAAAATTAAATTCTGTGAAATACTTAATTGCCGGACTCGGTAATATAGGGCCAGAATATAAAAATACCCGCCATAATATTGGCTTTCAAATATTGGACGCACTCGCAGAGGCGTCCAATATTAGTTTTAATGACAAACGTTATGGATTTGTGGCCGAGTATAAATATAAAGCCCGCACGTTTGTTTTACTGAAACCTACCACTTATATGAACTTAAGTGGCCGGGCAGTGAATTACTGGATGCAAAAAGAAAATATAAGTATTGAAAATGTACTGGTGGTGGTCGACGATCTTGCATTACCGTTTGGAACTATCAGATTGCGATCGAAAGGAAGTGATGGCGGCCATAACGGGTTAAAGAATATAACCGAGGTTTTGGGACGTAACGATTACGCCCGGCTTCGTTTTGGTATTGGCGACAATTTCCATAAAGGTTTTCAGGTGGATTATGTTTTGAGTGACTGGACAAATGAAGAACAAAAAGAAATGCCTGAGAAAATAGATAATTGTATTGAAATAATAAAAAGTTTTGGTACAATTGGAGTTGAACGAACAATGAATTTCTTTAATAAAAGAAAATAAATGGAGGAAAATGTACGTGTTGATAAATGGTTGTGGGGAGTACGTATTTTTAAAACACGTAGTCAGGCAACAGAAGCATGCCGGAAAGGTCACGTTTCTATTGATAATTTACCCGTTAAACCATCACGCGTAATTCGTCCCGGAGAAATTGTAAAAGTTCGGAAAGAACAAATTGTAAGAAGTTTTAAGATACTAAAGCTGGCAGAAAAAAGAATGTCTGCAAAATTAGTTCCCGATTTTTTGGAAGATGTTACTCCTCCCGAAGAAATAGAAATTATTGAAATGCAGAAAAATATGCGATGGATTACCCGTGAAAAAGGGACGGGGAGGCCAACCAAAAAGGAACGCCGGGATCTGGATGAATTTTTTGACCTTTGAAATTTCCTTACCTTTACCACAACATTAGTTCCTGGAAGAACTAAATGACCCTAGAATTTTAAATTAAAGATCTTACTATGCTCATTGCAAAACAAAAACGAAAGGAAAATATTGCTGAATATATTTTATATCTCTATCAGGTTGAGGATTTAATCCGGGCTTTTAAACTTGATATAAACCTGATTGAAAACCAGTTGGTGACGAGTTACCGAAGCGACGAAAATACCGCGAAGCAGATTACAGATTGGTATAGTAACCTGGTAATAATGATGGATAAAGAAGGGATTCGAGAACAAGGTCATTTACAATTTCTGGTAAATCTTATAAACGATGTGAATCAACTGCATTTGAAATTGATGGAAACTAAAATCGACAATAATTATGCAAATAGTTTTCAATCGATAGCAGGTTTACTAACCGAGTTAAAACAAAAAAATAACGAAGCCCAAAACGATGTTGATCTGGCAATAACAGCCATCTATGGTTTTCTATTGTTAAAAATGCAGAAAAAAACTATTTCAGAAGAAACTACAGATGCTGTAAAGCGCATAAGCCATTGGTTGTCTCATTTATCAAAATTATATAAAGAATACGAGGAAGGCGATTTGGTAATTTAGATTGTTATATTCGATATTGAATTTACTACACAGAATATTTTCATATTGGATTTAGCAAGGTCTTTTGTTGAGTATTTTAACTTTTCATATTTCAATTTTGTATTCAGAAAACAAATGTGTTAAATGCTACAACTGAAACTATTTATTTCCAGTTAAGTATATTTATGAATAATTGATTCAAAATAAGCTTATCACGAAATGATTATTCTTACCGCAATCTTTCTGATTTTACATGGGCTTGTCCATTTTTTGTATTTTGGTCAGAGTGCACGGTTTTGGGAATTGAAACCTGGTATAAAGTGGCCTGATGAGGCGTGGCTTTTTGCCCCGTTTTTCAGGAAAAAGGCTATTCGTGTACTGGCATGTAACTTTTGTATTTTGGGAGGCATTGGTTTTATTGTTTCCGGAATAACAGTTTTCGAACTTCATTCCAATTGGTATCTTTTGTCAGTTGGTTCAGCCATATTCTCAATTTTTATCTATCTCTCATTTTGGAATGGCAAGTTGGAAAAGCTAAATGAACAGGGTGTTATTGCTATAATTATCGATATGATAATTATTAACAGTATTGTTTTTCACCACTGGCCCAAACTTGGATTCTAAATATTTGGAGGTTTTCCCTGTTATTATTGTTCTTCAGAAGCTGCTTCTTCCTCCATTTGAAGAAACCATTTTACTGAAGCAAGCCCCGAAGGAATAATACCCCCGGCGTGGTCTGTTTCCGGTAATCCTAACCAAATAACTTCATCAACATCTAAACCTGACTGGAGAAATCCATTGAAAAGATCGGTTGAAACTTCTGATGGAATAAAATTATCGGCAAGTCCATGAATTAAAAGTGTTGGTGTTTCTGTTTTCCAAGCCGATATACTATTTGCTTCCAACGTGCTATTAACAGAAGCATATTTCTCATCTGTTTCAAAATTGGCAATATAATCAGCCGTTAATAAATCGCTGACATTGGTCGTAAGTTCTGCATTGATTTCTTCACCCGATTTTGTTCCATCATAAAGTTCTGAAATTTTTGAAGCGTACGGTTCCTGAAAAATTTCATCAACCGGTGTTGTTATGTTGCCAAGTTCCAAATAGCTGTTAACCATATAACCTAAATAATACGGCATTGGATAACTCGTTTGTTCTGTTATGTATTTGTTGATGTACTTTAAATCATAAGGGCCGGCGCCACACGAGCTCGCTTTCAAATTAAATTCTCCGGAGAAGTTGGTTTCTATTTCTTCTTGAAGTTGTAAGGTTGCCCATCCTCCCTGAGAATAACCTGCAATATATAAATCGTTGCTTAATTCAGTGTTGATGTAATTTTTCGTAAGTTCTTTGGCCGCCCGTATCATGTCAAGAATTGTTTTATTTGACGATTCTTTATCAAGATAGGGGTGAAACATGTCTGACGATTCTCCAAAACCAAGATAATCGGGAATGACAACAACAAAACCGGTGGAAGCAACCATTTCCAGCAAAAGATAATACTGGTTATCCGGAGCTACAGATGGTGCATTGTTATGTAATGTATTTGTTCCGTTTTGGTAGCTCATCATTGGAAACGGACCGTCTCCAACAGGGATACATACCAGACCCGAGGCAGATTTTAATTGCCCGTTAAACGATGTATTATATGTAATCCGGTAAACCAGAACACCATATTGAACCTTCTCCTTAATGTAGTCTAAATCCGGATAATTTCCTCCAACCTGATCAAATCCTGTCTGGATAAATGTGAGTGGATATGATTGTACCATTTCATAATTGGTCAGAAACAGATCAACTGATTTGTCGTCGTCTTTATTATTTACGAGGTCGCACGCTGAAAAAAGAGAAACCAAAATTGTAACAATTACTACTTTACTAAGGATATTTTTCATAGGTTCAAAATTATGTTACTTTTTCCAAAATTAGTCAAAATTCAAATTATTATCGATTTATATCTTTCATTCAAACAAGTTGATAAAATAACGGTTCAAAAATATTTTTGGTATTTTTCCAAAAAACTCATATTTAAATGCTTTTTCTGAGATCGATAATTAAATTTGGTAATCTGCTTGTTCTTTAATTGTTTATTATCAGACGTTTATTGTTTAGTCTTTTCCTCTTCTATCCCTAATGTTTCCTTTGCTCCGGTAAAGATGGATTTCCACCAGTAGTTAATTATTGAACGTTCAACATCCCGGTTGTATCTAATTTTTACCGGCTCAAATTTATCGCCTTTCGGATTTTTTGAATGTAAAAGTATATTATTAGCCCAAAAAGTGGCCAGTTTTGACTTGCGGGCTCCGTCTGCGTTAAGTTCTAAAATATTTACCTTGAAATTATCGTAGCCAAAATACAGTTCTCCGGTTGAATATTTGTCATTTAAAACCAGGTTAAAATCAAACCGGTTTAATTGCCCGCTTTCTATAGAAATTGGCGCCGCTTTTTCAAGCATTGGGTTAATTGCCATAAGTGGTATCTCTCCGATGCTGCCTGAAAGTGTATGTGCGTAATTTTTACTGGTCAGGTCGAAACTAAAACGGGCATTTATTTTTGTCTGGTCAAATAGAATTGCTGAAGCATTTATATCAAGTTTCTTTTGACGGGCAATAATTTTTTGTTGATTTGAAATTACTCCTGTTTTTAAAGTAAGGTTCTTAAATTCAATTGTTCCCGGTTCATCCGAAATATCCATTAATTCGTTGTATCGAATTGTAGACGGTCTTAAAATAAGTGAATCGAAAATAAACGCTTGTTTAATATTCATCAATAAATCCTGCGGCCATGGCGGACGTTGGTTATGGTTAAAAGGGTATCTTTTATTTCTGAAAATTTCAAGTTGTGTTTTTCCTATTATATATGCATCGGCGTCAACAATATTGTTTTTTACCCATAAATTTTCATTTATACCTTTTATTTCAATAAAATCGACATTGCCTTTCAGGTAATCGGTTTGAAATCCTTTTTGTCGGGGAAGTTCTTCCCGGCTCAGAAGCGGATTGATATTAATATTTTTAAAAAGGATATTGTGTTTTCGTGAATTATATACCAGTGAATCAGCCGTAAATTCGTATAAATTATTTTTTGTTGTGGTTTTTAGGTTTGTAGTGGAAATTTCGAATTCTTTGGAATGGAGCAGGTTTTCCGGGTTCTGGTTTTCTCCGATATTTATTTCATGAAAAACAACATTAATTTTTCGACTAAAAAGTTGTTTCTTAAACCAGTTGAAGTCGAGACTTACATCGTTTAAATTAAGTTGGTTAACACGTATTTTGTCAACGTACGAACTAACATAAGGATACAAATCCAGGGTACGGGCTGCTTCAAGTTTATCTCCTTTTACCGAGTCATTAACTTCAATTAAAAGTTCCGGGTTTACAACGTTTATTTTTTCAAATGAATAGCTATTATTTTCCAACACTTCGTTGAGATCAAAATCATAAAAACTGATTTCAGGTACGGCAATAGTAAACCTGTTTTCTTGCTGATTTTCTGAAAACGGATTTACTTTCAAATCTGAAATCCCAATGGTTTTTTTATTCTGATTATAATCTACCTGTTTAATACTTAGTTCGTGTGTTTTGCCCAGTGGCGACTTTAACCCGCTGATTTTTGCCTGAATACTTCCCGTTGAAATTTGTGCCTGGTTTTTATTCCTGTTTTTTATTGAAATATTTGGTATTGAAAGATTGAGTTTAAAATTGCTTTTAATGCGTTGGTTAATTCCCTGCGTTTCGTATGTGAATACATTTGCATCAGTTATTTTTAATTCATCGAATTGCAACGATTGAATAAAAGAAGGAAGTGGAAATTTATATTTGGTTAAATCAAGCGATTTGGTTTTTCCAGCCTGGTTATATATCTGGAATCTGGGTTGTTTTAGTTCCAGTTCATTAAAATCCAGTTCCCTGGAATAATATGCCTTCAGAAAATCGAAGTTACTGATTTCAAGATTCGGAATTGAAACCTGGAATGTAGTGTTTAATTTTTTATATTTCTCCGAGGTAATAACAGGGTAAAGCAATGCATCTTTAATTTTGATATTTGAATTTGCCGTGGAAAGTTTTATTTCGCCAGCCTGTAAAATATGTACACTGTCAGACAAATGAAAAAGTTGATCTTTTACCGAGATCTCAAAATTATCGGAAAAGAGTAATCGTTTCTTTTCCAGTTCGTTTTCGTTTAATCTGAAATTTTCCAAAGTAGCAGAAAACTCATTGTCAAACGATGTGGTTTTCCCTTTTTTTGTGTGATTAATCCACGTAAAATCGCCATTTGGAATGTCTATTTGTTTGATATTAATATCTGATAAATAATTAAAAACAAGCTGGGAGAACTCAGAGAATTCCTTTTTATCTTTTGTTTGCCGAAGCGTACCAAAATTTTCAAAATAAATATCCGGATTTAGAATCTGAAATCTGGATATATTTAATTTGTTATAAAAAAATGCGTTGCGAAGATTTACTCCCCAAAGAATAATTCGCGGAACTTTTATATTATATAATTCAGAACGGTTAAAATTGTCCATCGTTTTTTCGTCTGCATCATCAACAACCGGCTGTAAATGCAAATTCCGAATATCTACTTTGCGATCGAAACTCAGAATAGAGATTTGGTCAACATTTAGTTTGTGTAAATCGTCGATTAACCGCATCTGGTAGTTTGAAAATTCTAAATCGAAATCGGTTGCATAAAAAAACTTATCAGTTTGTTCAATGCTTGTTGAATCAAGGGAGAATCCGGTGAGGTTAAATGTAAATTCCGTTTCAAAATATCCCATTACATTCTTTTTATACATGTTCTGAATACTCAGTTTCCCATTGTTAACGGTTACAAGGTCGGAATAAACACCTTTTAAATAAGCTGTTACCAAATCGAAAAACAGGCCGGTTTCTTTTTGTTCTTCAGATTTTTTAACCTCTGAGTCAACCTTTAAATTTACTCTCGGATTGGTAACCATTATTGTGCGTGTTGGTAAAGTACGGGTGTGGTACAAATTTTTTAAATCTACATTTGAAACCTCTACCGCGTCACAATCAACATTAACCCTTGCACGCGTGTCGTTTTGGTTGGTGTCGGCTGGCGAAATATGAATGCTTTTTACGCCCAGGGAGTCGGAATAGGTAGAAAAAAACATCGAGCCGGCGCGAAAATCATGTGCATTGTCTTCAAGCCTCAAATGATACCCTGAAACTTCCATCTCCAAATCATCAGCATATAATAACTTGTTTGGGTTCTTTGATGAAACTGAATCCATCTCAAACCCACTCAAATTGATCTCCAGTGATTCAAATTTTTGCTGATAATTTTTAAAATCAGGTTGCCTGAAAATTTCGAGGTTGGCGTTGGAAAGGTAAAAACTATCCACATTAACCTTTGTAAATTGAGTTTCAATTAAGGAATAAAAATCAAAATTGTCAATATCCTCAATTTTTAACTGTTGTGGATTTTCTTTTTGGTAAAATTTGATGCTCGGATTCTCAAATTTTAGAAACTGAACATTTATTGAGTCGGTAGCTGTTAACTTGCTAACAATATCGCTCTTCATATACATTTTTGGAACAAAAACATCATACAAACTTTTCTCGCTGTTTTTATCGAGGTAAGTCAGGTGAAAACTATTCGCGTAGACATTGGAACTTTGTAGTGAATATTCGAGTGTGTCAATTTCGAGAACATGCAAACTGTCGCCAAAGTTGAATACAAAGTCGTTCATTTTAACCAGAATATCGTCAGTGCTGAAAAGCTTCTCATGTTGAAAAATCATAACGGAATCGGTGCGGAAATTTTTTATTCCAACAGAAATATGTTTTGCATTTGAAACCATCGATGTGTTGCCGGGAGTATTAAAAAACTGATAGTGCGCATTTACAAAATTAATTTCGTCAACCTGGATATTTTTTATATATTTTTGGAATAGTGGCCTTAATTCATAAAGAAATTTGTCGGCAGTTTGAACTGAATCTTTTAAAACGATTTCGTCTCCCCTGATTTCCAACACGGGTTCGGAAATGGTAATCTTCCGTGCATGAAATATTTTGTTTTTCAGGATTTTTTTCACAGAAATTCCCCGCATTTCAAACGCGTCTGATTTGAATGTATAAATGGCTTTGTCTGGTGATTCCTCAAGTACTTTCCCTGATAAATTCTCATCTGGTAGAAGCTGTATGTCAGAAACTTTAACAGAAAAAGGAAAGGCGCTTAACTCTATCTTTTTAAATGAAAGCTGGTAAAGCTGATTCGAATTTCTAGCTACAATTTCTGATAAATTTCTGTTAATATAATTCTCGGCTTTAAAAAAGACAAAAATACCAGCCCCTGTTATTAACAGCAGTAAAATCAATACAATCAGGGCAGTAATCTTCAATATTTTTACTCTGGTTTTTGCCATTTACAGTTTGTAAACACTTTATAAAGATATACGAATTTGAATAGGGGTTGCTTGGTTGTTGAAAAAATATGAATGTTTAACATTCACTCTTTTAATTTTGATTTTTGTTTTTTGAAATAATACGCAAAAACAGGTTAATTATTATCTTATAAGATACTTTAAATGCTTGTTTCCATAGTTGAAATATCGCACTTTATAACAGTTTATTGTTAATACTAACTTATCCTTTCTTCTAATTCGCTGTTGAATTTTAGTAACTTAAGCCCAAAATCAACCAAAGATGGAAGGCTTTTGTAAATTCGGAATTTAAACCACAGATATGAAAAAAACTTTACTTTCAATTTTTGCTTTGTTTATTCTTTCCGGTGTCTCTTCTCAGAAACCCATTCAGATTATGTTGATAACCGGAGGACATGCATATGATACTATCCAGTTTTTTGAAATGTTTGATGCAATGGAAGAGATAGAATATCAACATTTTAATCAACCGGTTGCCAATCAGGAGATTGTAAATGGGGCGGCAGATCATTTTGATGTTTTTGTATTTTACGATATGTGGCAGGATATTACACCTGCCGAAAAAAGTGCTTATATTCGCCTGACAAAAATTGGCAAACCACTTTTATTCTTGCATCATTCGCTGGTTTCCTATCAAAAATGGAATGAGTTTGAAAAGATAATTGGAGGAAAATATATTGAGAAAGCTCCAAGAATTTCTGACGATGAGTGCTCTACCTACGAACATGATGTGTGGGTATATATTCGGCCGGTGGGGGTTCATCCGTCAACACGTGGCTTTGCAAATTTTCGATTTTTCGACGAGGTTTATGGAAATACCAGGGTTTCAGATGCTGTAACTCCTATTTTAACAACAACACATCCGCGAAGCAACGAAACAATTGGTTGGGAAAATCATTATAATTCGTCAAAAATTGTGTATATTCAACCAGGCCATGATTCCCGCACTTACGAAAAAGAAGACTACAGAAAGCTTTTAAAACAGACCATAATTTATTTGGCAGGTCAGGTTTATTCTGCCAGGTAGTTTTTATCCTGAAATTTGTATTCAGGTTTATTGTAGCTGACTAAACCATTAATTAAATCTGATATGAATAACGTAAATCAAAAAAGGCTTTTTGTCGCCGGTTGTCTGGCGTTGCTGGTAACAGCAATAACTTTTGCCATCAGGGCTAAAATCGAAGGTGTTTTCAACTACGAGTACGGATTAAGCAAGGAACAGGTAGGACGGGCTTTGGCCCCGGCTTTCTGGGGATTTGCAGTAGCCATGTTCGCCGGCGGCTATTTTATAGATATCGTAAAAACCAAAACCATTATCTGGATGGCTTTTGGGATGCATCTCATCGGAATTATTTTATTATTGCTGGCAAAAGATTATACTTCGTTGTTTATTGCCAATGTTTTTATTGGTCTTGGAAACGGAAGTGTAGAGGCTGCCTGCAATCCTTTGGTTGCTACTCTTTTCCCTGATAAAAAAACAAAAATGTTAAACCGTTTTCACGTATGGTTTCCCGGTGGAATTGTAATTGGTGGAATTTTGGCCTGGATAATTATGGATCAATTGCAACTTCCTTGGCAGGTTTTGGTTGGCGTGTTATTTATTCCTTTAGCAATATATGGATTTTTATTCCTCGGAGAAAAAATTCCTGAAACCGAACGTGTCACTTCCGGGGTTAGTTACCGAGAAATGATGAGAAATATCTCAGCTCCCGTAACCATTACGCTTGCTGTAATTTTAATGATCCTGGTGGCGAATGTTCCTGATATTTCAGATGCAATCACATCAAATTATTCTTATCCGTTAATTATTGTGGGAATTATAACGGTGTTTATAATTATCGAAGGAAGAGCAGTAAATAAAATAAGTTTGTTATTTCCGTTTGTGTTCTTTTGTATGCTTTTAACAGCATCAACAGAATTGGGAACAACGCAATGGATTAATGCACTTTTGGAAACCAATGGAATTAGTCCGATGATAATTCTGGTTGTGGTAACGGGGATTATGGCTGTAGGGCGCTTTTTTGCCGGAAGCCTTGTTCACAGGCTAAATCCTCCGGGAGTGTTGTTAGGTTCTGCAATTTTATCGACAGCCGGATTATTTTTACTGAGTATCTCGAAAGGGCCAGCCGCAACCTTACTTTCTGCGGCAGTCTTTGCGGTTGGCGTTTGTTATTTCTGGCCTACCATGATTGGTGTTGCATCGGAATATATTCCTAAAAGTGGTGCACTTGGAATGTCAATTCTTGGAGGTGCAGGATTTGTAGCTACATCCATGGTTCTACCTATTATGGGGAAATCTATTGAAACAGCCGGACCACAAATTACTCTTCGGAATATGTCGGTATTACCCATTATTCTGATTTTAGCTTTTATCATTTTATCTGTAATCGTCAGGAAAAGAAAAACCATTTAAATATTTAAAAGCTCCCTTATCTCTCCTGATTTAGGGGAGTTTTTTCTTTGAATAATGTTGTATATCTTACTCATCGGACTTGCAGCCGGTGCTATTGCCGGTTTAATAATGCGTGGGCGTGGCTATGGTTTTATCGTAAACTTGTTGGTCGGAATAGTAGGTGCTTATTTTGGCAACTGGTTAATAACCCAACTGAATGTTCATATTCACCACGGAATAACAGGAACATTTTTAATTGCCGTTATTGGCGCGGTAATTCTATTATATTTAGTCGGTTTGTTAAAAAAACTTCTGGATAAATAAGAATATGGTGTTTAATTCTTTTCCACTATCAATTCTTTTTGGTTGTTGCGAAGTTCGGTTGTTGAAGTTTTAGTCAATAAAATGTTCTTTCCTAAAATATCCCCGTTAAACTGATTTCCAGAGATAGAAATATTCTTGCATACCTCAAAAGAAAAAGTGTATTTACGATTGTGATAAGGTTCAAAACGGTGGCTTCTGGTGATTGTGTTACTGCTGAACTCGATTCCATCAACCGACCGGGCAAAAAGAATTGGATAGTCAAACGGATGAAACTTGTTACCGGTAATTTTTATGTTCCTGTGAAAGCAGGGTGTTTTTTCGTTAAGCCGCGGAATCTCAGGATAAATGGAGATAATTCCTTCGCAAAACTGGTACGAACTTGTGTTACACAAATCTTTGAATGTATTATTTCTGATTGTAACATCGGTAACTGCGCCGGACTCGAACCAGTTGTTGGCATCTCCGGCTATAAGGATTGCACTGCCGCTCGACTCAAAAGTATTGTTCTCTATAACCACTTTGCCGGGTGTTGAAACCAGTAAGCCGCGTGCCCGACAATTTCGAAAATATGAATTTGTAATTGTTACATCGGGTGCCCAGGTTAGATTTTCAAGCGCATCTTCAATTTCCAGTGCTTCCGGTATTTTTTCTTTAAATGTTAAAATAAATTCCTGTTGGTTTAAAGGGCTGAATTTTTCTATTTCCCCGAAGGCAAAAGTTTTCATTGTACGGTTCTCAATAAAACCGATTCTATCTCCTTCGTGTCCCCAGTTTAAGCCTTCACTTTGGTGGTGCATAAATTTGCATTTTACCTGGTTTGCAGAAATTATTCCGGTAACCTGAACACTGGTTCCGTGTACATTAATCGGATCATCCATTAATCCGGCGAATTCGCAGTTTGTTACTGTAATTTGGCCCTTACAGTTTGAAATCTGCAATCCATCATCGCCACCACCAAAGTAACGGTTTTTAGCTAAATTGGGAACAGGTTTATAGCTATCGAAAGTCAGTTCTTCGCTGAATTGAGCGAGTACTCCAAGCCCGGTAGCGTGAAACAGTTTTACATTCTTTACCGTTATTTTTTTTGAGTTGTTAATAAAAATGCCGGAATGTATTCTTTCACTGTGCCGCATAACCAGAAAATTCCCGACTGCCGGTTTTCGTTCAAATTTATAATTTAACCGCACCAAACCCGGAATTATACTTTCTGCAAGGTAATTCTGCCAGTGGTTTCTCAAACAACCCCGGTCTCCGGTTTGCGGCACCACATATCTTCCATCCCGATCAAATTCCATGGTTCCTTTCCATGGTTCTTCAAGATCTCTGTAGTTAAAGACAAGTTTATTATCAACAATTTTATAGGAATATTCTTTTTGGTCGATATTTAAATCGATATAATCCTCACCAACGGCCGCTACTTCTGCCTGTGCAGTTAACGGATTTTCCCAATCGACTATGATGTTACGCAAAGAAATGTTTTCACAATTGTCGAAAGTGAAAGGTTGCATTTGTCCGTGGAAAATAAGTTTGCTTCCATTTCCTTCAATAACCAGATTTTTAACCCCTTCAAAAAGAAATGCACAAACGCGAGGGTTTATATCTTCTGTGTTCGACTCAAAATAGACCCGCCGTTTGCAGCCTTCCGGGTAAAAATGATATGTTCCGGCCTTCAGTACAATTACTTTTGGAGAAGCACCTTTTATTTTTTCCAGAATTTTGTTGGTCT
Source organism: uncultured Draconibacterium sp. (assembly GCA_963677235.2). Lineage (GTDB taxonomy): Bacteria > Bacteroidota > Bacteroidia > Bacteroidales > Prolixibacteraceae > Draconibacterium. The sequence goes on from CAXXPP010000004.1 coordinate 449,135, forward strand.
GTGGTACACAATTTTCTTTCCCTTTTAATGGCAGACCAAAATTTTCACCCCGGTAATAAACCGTATCTTTTATATTTGTTGTTTGACGGGGATTTTCAGATTGGTGAGGTGAAAATGTATTTTGGAAAAAAGTAAAAATCAAAAGAAAAACAGAGAATGTTGGTATTAGATTCATTGGTTTCGTTTTTATTGCCGGAAAGGTAAACAAATCAGATTAAATTCTGGATGGTATTTTCTAAAAGAATAAGTATTCTTAAAAAGATAGATGTTGTTAACATTCGGTTCTTTACTCTTTGTATCTAATGTGTATTTTCAATAAAAACGGTAACAAAACAGCCTGTCCCCAAAAAATACTGATTATTAATTGAATACTAAATTAGGTTATTGGTTGCTTTTTTATAGCAGCTAAAACAGCGCTAATTTTTTACATCCTATTCCAGTTCAAAGAAATTTTTCCCTGAGAAACAAAGAAACTATCTTTTTAAGATAATCTATTTAGTCGTTTTGCCTTCGTACATTTGTGTGAATGATTTATCAACCGGCTCCCACAGTTCTATTTTATTGTTTTCCGGATCCAGAATATGTACAAATTTCCCGTATTCATAACTCTCAATTTCATCTAAAATTCTGACCCCTGAAGCACGAAGCTCTTCTACCAGTTTTTCGATATTTTCTCCCCGGTAATTTATCATAAATTCTTTTTCCGAAGGTTTGAAATATTCGGTGTCGGAGGCAAATGGGCTCCAAATTGAATACTCTTTCTTTTCTGGTTCATCAGAATTTCTAAATTCAAAAACAGAACCGTATTCATTGGTAACCAGTCCAAGATTTTTGCTGTACCACTCTTTCATTTTTTCGGCGTCTTTTGTTTTAAAAAATATTCCACCTATGCCTGTTACTTTTTTCATTTGATAAGAATTGCCGGAGAGTTGGTTCCAGTTCTCCGAAGTTAATGCTTATTTAAAATAAAATAGAAGATGAAAAGTTCAAGAGGGGGATATTTTTTACATGAACATCGTTAAAAAAAATGGTTCGATTAGTCCCTTGTTGTTTAGTTCTTTTGGGAAATACCCCAACGTAACAAACAAAATAACGGCTGGCAGGCTAAGCAGTTTTTTCATGATATTTTATCGACGTCAAAATAATTCATCAACGTAAAATTTCTGATTATTATTTCAGTTAGGAAATAAAAAAACAGGAAAGAAAATATTTCCATCCTGTTCTTTAGCTTCTTGTATCGGAAAATTATTTTTGTCTGTCAGCTCCCTGACGTTCAATCATCCAACCCGGATATTCCGGTGCTAATTTACTTACTTCATCCAGTTGCCTTAATTCTTCTTCGTTAAGTTGAATATTTACAGAATTCAGATTGTCGTTAAGCTGGTGTGGTTTATTTGCACCAATAATTACGGATGTAACTGCAGGTTGGTGTAACAGCCAGGCTAGTGCAATTTGCGCTACAGTTACCTGTTTTGAATCTGCAATTGTTTTCATAACATCAATAATATCAAAAGCTTTGTCTTTGTTAACAGGTGGAAAGTCAAAATTTATCCGGCGTCCTCCTTCTTCCGATTCTGAGTTACGATTATATTTCCCGCTTAATAATCCACCTGCCAGCGGGCTCCAAACCATTAATCCAATTTTCTGATCGAGTAGTAACGGAACAATTTCACGTTCCAAATCGCGTCCAGCAATGGTGTAATATGCCTGTAACGAAACAAATTTGCTCAGATGATTTTTTGCTGAGATACCGAGGGATTTCATTAATTGCCACGCTGCCAGGTTGCTGCAACCAATATAACGCACTTTACCATTTTTTACAAGTATATCAAGCGCTTCCAGTGTTTCTTCAAATGGCACCGCCGGATCAAAACCATGAATCTGGTACAAATCGATGTAATTCATGTTTAGGCGTTGCAGACTTTCGTCGGCCTGTTGCAAAATGTGCTTTTTACTTAATCCCGAATTATTTGGTGCTTCTCCCATTTTTCCACGAACTTTTGTGGCAATTACCAAATCGTCGCGTTTTATTCCCAGGTCGCGAATCGCCTGTCCGGTCATCTGCTCACTTAATCCTTCACTGTAAACGTTGGCCGTGTCGATGAAATTTATTCCTCCGTCAACGGCCTGTTTCATTAGCTCATTTACCTGTTCCTGTGGAAGGGTTCCTATGGCAGTCCACATTCCTTTACCTCCAAAAGTCATTGTTCCCATGCATAGTTCCGACACTTCCAAACCGGTGTTTCCTAAAAAATTGTATTTCATTTTTTTTATTTTTAAATATTTAATGGATTAAAATAGTCAACTGTTTTGAAGTGCATCTGTGGGCTCTATTCCTGTAAGGAAACATATTTAGGGGGTAATGGTTCAGCAAATTCGTGTTATATATTCTTTAAATTTAATGTTTGGTAGAGGTGATTCAAAATGTTGGAATTTTGGGCGCCGTTGAATAAAATTGTGGTTTTTTCGGATTGGGAATAAACCGATAATTTTTACTGAATCTGATGCGGTTTTACAAAACAAACGGGAAAGCCTTTATGTTTTTTCATCAGCTTTCCCGAGTCTTTATTCTTTTTAAGGAAATATTAGTCCACCTGCTTCCCTTCAGCAATATTTTTGCTTCTTTCTATAGATTGTAAAGCAAGGTAATTGTCGCCAAATTTTGCCAGGTTTTCTGATTCAACATCATACTGATCTCCGTGACGTTCTTCATCTGCCACCAGCGCTTCAAATAATTTTTTCGATACAGAATCGGCGTTGGCAGAACATTCATTAGCCCAAATATTGTATGCTGTTGCACTGGCTTCTTCCATTTCCACAGCTACTTTTAACATTTCTTTTACATCGTGAATTTTTTTCACATCAGTTGAAGCTTTCATTTCAACTTCACCCTTCAGAAATAAAATTCTTTCTGCCAGTTGTTCAATATGAATCATTTCCTGAATAGCGGTTCTTTTGAACAAGCCTGCCAGTAAATCATAGCCCTGATCATCGCAATGAAAATGGAAATACATGTACTGGTGAACAGCGGAAAGCTCATCTGCAACAGCTTTGTTTAATAATTCGATACTTTTTTCTTTCATGATTTTTAGCTTTTATTTTGACATTTATTTTTATTCTTTTGGCGAGAACCTGTTTCCAATCAGGATCTAAAAAACAAAATTGTAAAAAATATAATCGTCGCACAACAATTAAAATACTAAATTAACAAGAACTTCATATATCATATCAACCGTTTTTTTATTTAATATTTCTTTTTGTTTATGTCTTTTTTGTAGTTTTTCATCATCTTTCCAAATATTTTTTCTTTCCTGCGTTTTTCAAGTACAGACGATTCAAAATGTAACTTTTCCCGTTCCAATTTTAAATAATTCTGATAAGATAACCTGTCAATTTCTCCTTTTTCAACTGCTTGCAGAACTGCGCATCCAATTTCGTTTGTATGTGTACAATCTTTGAACTTACAGGTTTGGGAAAAATGGGCGATATTATCGAATGTTGTCTCTAATCCGCCGGTTGCATCAGTTATTCCAACTTCCCGCATTCCCGGATTATCGATGAGAATTCCACCTCCATCAAGGATAATTAATTCCCGGTGCGTAGTAATGTGCCTGCCTCTGTTTGATGAGAGACTTATTGCATCAGTTTTCATGCGGTTTTCTCCGGAAAGATTATTTAATAACGTGGATTTTCCAACACCGGAAGAGCCCAGCATGCAATATGTTTTTCCTTTTTCAATACTATCCTTTAATGTTTCATACCCGCTTTTTGTTTCATTACTAATGGAAATTACAGGAACATTTTTGATCCTCTGTTCTATATTTTTCAGAATGTCGGCGTGTTGTTGTTTATTTATCAAATCTGTTTTAGTTAAAATAATAATCGGGCGTACTTTTGAAGAATAACAAATGGTGAGGTAGCGTTCAATCCGGTTGATGCTGAAATCCCTGTCGACTGCCTGCATAAGAAAAGCATAATCAACATTGGAAGCAATAAGCTGTATTTCTCCCGAGTATCCAACTGCCTGTCTGGAAATCATAGAAATTCTTGGTAGTATTTTGTGAATAATCGCTAAATCTGTATTGTAAGTTATCAGGGCAACCCAGTCACCCACAACAGGAAAATCTTCCCGACTGTTTGCAGAAAAACGCAGATTCCCGGTTATTTCTGCTTCCAGATTACCCGTTTCAGTTTTTACTATGTATCGTTCTTTATGTTCTAAAATGACCCGTCCAATATCGAATTTATTCAGATTATTGTTATCTCTTATTTTTCTGATATTATCGTTATAACCTAAATTTTCTAAATTCATTTCTGTAATTTTTTACCGTTGAATTTTTTTCATCATAAACACAATGGAGAAGGAATATTCCCTTTCTCCATCGTATCTCATATTCATTTATTGATATGTATATTTAATTTTATTTTCCCTTTTTGTTTTACAGGGAAGTTTTTATCAAACGCAGACAAATTCTCTTCTGTAGTAATAAATGCTTCATCTTCGAAGAATCTGCCGGTTGTGTTGCTTAATCCGTCTTTATAAAGTTCCAAAGCCATGAAAGGATCAAAGTTTTGAAAATCTTTGGTTGTAATTTGGTACTCTTCTGCATTCCTAAAATTAAACCTGCGGTAATAATCAGGATTCCCAAACAAAATCATTCCTTTAAATCCTAGTTGTTTTGCCTCTGAAATGGAGTGATTTAAAAGTTGTGACCCAATTCCTTTTTTTTGAATCGACGGCAAAACAGAAAACGGCCCAACGCACAAAACTTCGTTTTCATTATTTTGATTATCAATAACTTTTGCTTTGGTCGAAATAATATGTGCAACAATTTGTTCGTTGTAATATGCCAGAAGATCGAGTTCTCCGATGTAACCTTTACTTTTCCGAAGTTGGTGCAACACCAGGTGTTCAGTACATCCTGGTGCGTACAAATTCCAAAATGCTTCTCTTGTTATATTTTCAGTTTGGAAAAATTCGCTTTTATCTGTTTTTCTAATTATTAAGTTCATCTGTATAAATTCTTTTGGTTCCTGAATTTTAAACATTTAAAATCAGCTACTCTCTCCAGTGTTCCGGTTTATCTAATTCATCAGAACAGAATACCTGTCCTCTGGCTATCATAAATCCTCTGGGATTTAAAGACTGAACCATCCATGCATTGGCAAATTCCTGAGGTATTGGGTATGGGGCTGAATATCCCAACGCACCGGCATCGGGGATAAATCCGTGTCTGGGATAATATTCCATATGTCCCAAAACAAATACCATTTCGGAGCCCATTTCTCTTAATCTTTCTAATCCTTCGCGGATTAACATTCTTCCTACACCTTGTTTTTGGTATTCAGGAATTACAGATAAAGGCGCAAGAATATGAATAAGTGGTTGAGAATCCCGGTCGTTTATATAAACCCGTGTAAATAAAATATGCCCGATGGCCTTATTGTTATAAAATGCAAGCAGAGAGAGGATTGGCTTTGCTGTTCTGTCTTTTAATAAAACAGCAGTTAATCTTGCCTCTTTATCATAACCAAACGCTTGTTTAACAATGGTCATAATTACATTAAAATCGGTTATTCCGGTTTTTCGAATTTGAATATTTTGTAGCTTCATTTTGTAAATTCTTTTAAACACATCAGATGTGTAAAATTGAAGGAATACAGGGTTGAAGTTGTATTTCTTTCTGGATTACAAATTTGTTCTCCGGGGATAATTGAATACCACGTTCAACAATTGTGTATAAATTCCTTTTGTAATATTTTGTGTAAAAAATAATAGGGCATTAATTATAACCCGATAAAACTATCAGGTTTAATAATGCTAAATGGAAAGAACGACAGGTAATATCTGCTTTAACGAAATGTACAGATCGATAACCTGTCTTTTAAACCGACATCAACAATTCTGAAATATGCATAAAATTTTTAATCATACGCTGCAAAGATAATATTTTATTGTGAACCTAAGATTATTTTTTCATTGTAAATTCAATTTAATTGCATGTGTTTTAATAAAATATTGTTGCACGTATGAATATATTTTGCCTCGATATTTAATTCAGTCGGTTTCTGTCTGTCTGCAATCATTCAATACAGGCTGAAATAAAAATGCTGAAATGGAAAATTCTTATTGCTTCCGGCTTTTAGATGTTGGTTACACTACTTTTGCACGGGTTTTTTGAGAAAATATCAGTATCCCTGACTTTTTCTCAAAAAAAGCGGCATAATGGAATGTCAACAATGACCTACATACCAATAGCTTAAAAGAAGGATAGGAAACAATATTTAAATTTTCATAGAAACAGTCAAAAACTTTTAGAATTTAGTTTTGTTGTTTTAGCCGATTGGCGCGCGGTTCAGTTGTTCTTTAAGTAGAAAAGTATAATTAGGACATTATAACGACGCCTTATGAAAACTAACAAAATCAACAAAGGATTTTTTATTCCTTTCTAACCAAAGCTAATGGAAGTTTTTTTATAAGCCCAAATACATTTAACACTTCTGGTGCCAAAGTTTTTCTGTGTATCAGAATTGATTTGAATTTGATTGTAAGGAAATAGAGGATTAGTGGAAAATGAATTCAACAAAAAAGAGAAAATTTAACGTTCTAAAGGGGACACTGTTTTTGTTTGTTCCTGTTTTGCTAGGTAGTTGCGAAAAGCTGGTTGTTTTGGATCCGAAAGGCCCGGTAGGAATGGAGCAGGCATTTCTTATTAAAGTGGCATTTTTACTCATGCTTATAGTGGTGCTTCCTGTATTTGTAATGGTTGTTTTGTTTTCGGTTCGCTACCGGGCATCTAATAAAAAGGCAAATTATCAACCGAAATGGGCGCATTCCAATGCCATCGAGGCTGTTGTCTGGGGAGTTCCTGTGGCTATTATTATTGCATTAGCCTATTTAACTTATACCAGTACTCATAATCTGAATCCGTATAAACCTTTGGTTTCGGAAAATAAGCCGTTAAAAGTGGATGTGATTTCAACAGACAGCGACTGGTTGTTTATTTATCCGGAATACGGAATTGCATCAATAAATAAATTGGTATTTCCGGTGAATACGCCTTTGAATTTCCGGCTAACATCTGGTTCTGTAATGACTTCAATGTTTATCCCGGCATTGGGAAGCCAAATGTACGCTATGGCTGGCATGCAAACCAAGTTACACCTGATGGCATCGGAAGAAGGTGAATTTGAAGGGAAAAATATGGAATACAGCGGAAATGGCTACGCTGGCATGCATTTTAAAGCCATCTCAACTTCTTTTGACGGTTTTGAAGATTGGATGAAAGAAGTGAAGGCATCCCCGGAGACTCTTAATTTGGAGCGTTTTAATCAGATAAACCAAATGCTTAATATCAATCATCCTGTAGCAGTATTCTCATCGGTAGAGAAAGGTTTGTTTAATAAGGTGATGATGGAAAATATGCAATGGATGAGCATGCCCAAACACTCAAAAATAATGGAAAATATGGAAAGTGAACATGATGAAACAATGGATATGCATCATATGCACGGTTCAGGTCAGGGAAATACAGTAAATATGGAGGAATAGTAATATGTTTGGAAAATTAAGTTGGTCGGATATTCCATTTCATGATCCTATTATAATGGGGGCTGTAGGTAGCTCAACAGTTCTTGGAATTGTTATATTAGCACTTATTACCTACTATAAAAAATGGAGTTATCTGTGGACAGAATGGTTGACAACCGTTGACCATAAGAAAATCGGTATTATGTATATTATTCTGGCTTCGGTGATGTTGCTGAGAGGTTTTGCCGATGCAATTATGATGCGTCTGCAACAAGCTATAGCAGCCGGTGGGAATGAGGGATATCTTACTTCACATCACTTTGACCAGGTGTTTGGAGCACACGGAACAATCATGATCATTTTTGTAGCTATGCCTTTTATGTTTGGTCTGATGAATATTATTGTTCCCTTGCAAATTGGTGCCCGCGATGTGGCATTCCCGGTAATGAACTCAGTGAGTTTCTTTTTGACAGTTGCCGGAGCAGGTTTGATGATGCTCTCGCTGGGAGTAGGAGAATTTGCTAATACCGGATGGACTGGGTTGGCTCCCTTGTTTGAAAAAACATACAATCCGGGTGTTGGTGTCGATTATTGGGTGTGGGCCTTTCAGATAGCGGGTTTAGGAACACTGCTCGGAGGGATAAACTTTGTGGTTACCATACTGAAAATGCGCGCTCCGGGGATGAAATTAATGAAAATGCCACTATTTACATGGACTGTACTTACGTCAAGTGTGCTGATTATATTTTCATTTCCGGTTATCACTGGTGCTTTAACGCTGTTGACACTCGACCGTTACCTGGGGATGCATTTTTTTACCAACACAATGGGAGGAAATATGATGATGTGGAACAATTTGTTCTGGATGTGGGGGCACCCTGAAGTTTACATTGTTATTTTGCCCGCATTTGGAATTTTTTCTGAAATCGTTGCTACTTTTTCCAGGAAACGTCTTTTCGCCTATAAATCTTTGGTTTGGGCTACCGCTGTTATTATGATTTTATCATTTACGGTTTGGCTTCACCACTTTTTTACAATGGGAAATACCGTAAATGTTAACATCTTTTTTGGAATAACAACTATGTTAATAGCCGTTCCAACAGGCGTTAAAGTATACGATTGGCTTTTTACGATGTACCGCGGGAAAATACGTTTTAGTACACCAATGTACTGGGTACTGGGTTTTCTTACCGCATTTGTTATTGGTGGGATGACCGGTGTTTTGATGGCGATTCCCGGAGCTGACTATGTGGTTCATAACAGCGTGTTTCTTGTTGCACATTACCATAATATGCTGATTCCTGGCGCGTTGTTTGGCTATTTTGCCGGTTTTACGTACTGGTTTCCCAAAATTTTTGGATTTAAACTGAATGAAAAATGGGGAAAACGTGCTTTCTGGGGATGGATGGTTGGTTTCCTTGTAGCATTTATGCCTCTGTATGTTGCGGGTTTTATGGGGATGCCCCGTCGGGCGGCAACTTATGATAATCCGGAATGGCAACCCTGGATGATTACCGCGGCTGTGGGTACTGCAATTGTTGGCTTTGGGATTGTTTGTCAGTTAGTGCAGTTAGTGGTAAGTATTCGTAAACATAAAGAGTTGAGAGACGTAACCGGAGATGCCTGGGATGGACGGACTTTGGAATGGTCAGTTGCTTCACCACCCCCGGTTTATAATTTTGCTGTAACCCCGATTATTGATGATTTAGATGCGTTTTGGGATATGAAAGAAAAAGGAACCGCATGGAAACATTACCCTGTTTATGAAGGAATTCAGATGCCAAAAAATTCACCATTGGGAATAATTATTGGAGGATTGTCTTTGACCTTAGGCTTTGCCATGATCTGGTATATTTGGTGGTTGGCAGCACTTGCGTTTGTTGGAATTGTAACCGGGTTGATAATTAGTGGCTCCAATGATGATGATGAATATACCATTCCTCCATCAGAAGTTAAACGCATAGAAGATAAACGTTTTCTTCTGCTAAATTCAATGATTATGCGGAAAGAAACGGGAGATGATGTATTAGAATACCATAAAAAAGAAAGAATTCATGAATACCAATATCACGGATAGTAGTATAGCGCACACGTTGGCACACGAGCATGGACACGCAGATCACAGGGAAATAAAAACATTTGGTTTTTGGGTATATTTAATGACCGATTTGATTTTGTTTTCGGTACTTTTTGCCACATTTAGCGTAATTGGGAGAAACTATGCAGGCGGCCCCGGAGCAAAAGAATTATTTGAAATTCCGTACCTCTTTGCTGAAACAATGTTGCTTTTGTTTAGCAGTGTTACCTTCGGTTTTGCAGTAATTGCTATGAATAAACAGAATCGGAAACAAATGCTAAGCTTTCTAGTTGTCACCGGAGTACTTGGACTAGGTTTTCTGGGGATGGAGATAAACGAATTTGCGCATATGATTGCCGAGGGAGCCGGACCGGATCGAAGTGGCTTTTTGTCAGCTTTCTTTACATTGGTTGGTTTTCACGGATTACACGTTACATTTGGGTTACTTTGGTTAATTGTAATGGTGGTGCAAATTGTAAAGATGGGGTTTACTCCAGGAGTAAAGTCTCGTTTGGCGCGCCTGAGTTTATTTTGGCACTTCCTCGATATTGTTTGGGTCGGTGTTTTCACTTTTGTTTACCTCTTTGGTGTACTTTAATGTTTGTTTAGGTTTTAACCCTAACTAGTGTAAGAGAAGTTTTATTACTCATTTGAATTAAAAGAGAATATGTCAGATTTAAATAAAGAGGCCGCAGAAGTCTCGCATTCAAATTCGAAATCATACATTTTAGGTTTTGTATTAGCCCTTGTATTTACACTTATTTCATTTGCGTTTGTTATGATGGAACAAATTCCCCGGAAAGTTGCGTTTATAGGTTTATCAATCGCTGCTTTATTACAAATGCTGGTTCATGTGCGTTATTTTCTTCACATTGATAATTCACCAAAGCAACGCTGGAATGTGATTTTTCTTGCCTTTACAGCAGTGTTGGTTTTTATTTTTGTAGGAGGAACCATTTGGGTAATGTTCACACTGAATTCACGTATGATGTGAGGTCTGTTGTTTGAATTTATTATTCGCACTGGCAGATTTATATTTATTCAACAGCCTGGATGCCGGTGCTGAATATTTTAATAGTAACGGTAACAATATTAAGATTGGTGTTTTTTTGTACAAACGGTTTCATTCTTGTTGGAAAAATTTTATTGAATATTTTTATTTCGAACAATGTCAAAGAGAGAATTTTACTGATGGTTTATAATTTCTTGCTGTAAGATATCGTTTATTGAAACTTTTGCACCTTGAAGCAAATATACACTTGCTCCTTTTTCTCTGGCGTATTGGGTTGAAACTTTACCAATTAGCCTTACCTCTTCAAAAAATTGGCGTTCTCGTTTTCTTTCCGGATCATCATCTGTATTCTCCTGTACTAAAATTACGTTTTCAATTTCAAATTTATCCAATGGATACCAGTTAATATAGTCGGCATTCATTGAAACCGCTTCAGTGTAAAGTTGTGAAGAATAAAAGTTTATAGCACCGGCTTCGCCATAATTATCACAGTGGATAATCGTATGTTCTTTATCGTTTATTAGAGTATACGCAGAATCAACCAGATGGGCGAGTTCTTCCCATCCCAGCATATCAGCATAATCTTGTGGCAGGTCGTGCGTTTTCCCATCTTCCCAGCGGTTTACATTAAATTTATTATATAACTCTTTTCTTTCCTGAATTTGAGTTGGTGAAAAAATGGGTAACATAATTTGTGAAACAGGAATAAAAATTACTATTGGCAAAGCAATTACAGGAATGCGTAAATATTGGAACCAGCCATGTGAAAGTAATTTCTCGAAGTAAACGGCTCCGAATGCGATAAAAACAGGATACAAACCGAGAGCGTAGTAATCCTTTGCCTTTAAATAAGTAAAAATGAACATCGTGAAAACAAAAGCATAAAAAAATACCCTGTATATTTTATGTGGTTGGTAAACAAAAAATGAAATAAATGCAAGAAGGATTGTTAAATGCGCCCCGGGAAAAAAGTAAAGTTGAGATACTAAAAAATTGCTTCGTTTTACGTTAACTAACTGTGTGGCAACTAAAGTTTGCATGTGGTTTATAACCGGAAAATTGTTTCTGACTTGCCAGATAATATTAGGCGAGACCAGTACCAATGCAAATAAAGCCGCAAACCATAAATGTCTGTTTTTGAAAAGCATCCGTTGTTTTGATATTAACAGGGCTGGAAGTAATCCGAGCAATAAAAAGCCGATGTTGTATTTATTCAGGAATCCAATGGAAAAAACCATTGCCACAAAATAAAGCCATTTGTTTTCCTGTGTTTTGAGATATTTTAGCAGAGTATAAAATAGTAAGGTCCAGCATAAAAAGTCGAGTGAATTGGGTTGATATAAAGTGTTAATTCTCACAAACATTGAAAATAAAATACTTGTAGAAGCTAAAATCTGAGCGAATATTCTTCCGTTGAGTTCTTCAATAATTTTCCAAACTATATAAAGAATAAGTGCACCAAACAAGGCAGGAAAAAATTTTACCCAAAATACACTGTTTCCCAAAAGCAAAATAATATATGAAATGAGGCCTGTTGCTGGTGGAACAGATGTGTAACCCCAGGCAAGGTGTTTTCCTAGATCGAGATGCAAAAACTCATCGCGGTGCAATTCATATACCGGATTAATAGCAAAGTACTGAATGGTAAATTTCAGAAGGATAAATCCGAAAAGAATGAGATGTTTCTTTTTCATATAAACGATTGGTTGCTGACTAAAAATTAAGTTCAAAAGATAAGTCTTTAGCAGCCTTTACACAAAGTTTTATGTCATGTTGCCTGATAGGGACTTTAAACATGTCTTTTTCTTCGATGAATTGATTCACTTTTTTATGGAGATCTACAATATCTGCTTCCACAACATTTTGTGGAGATAGATAACCGGTTTCAAAAAATATAAGCAAAAGTATGGTTTCCCGAGCGAATACGGCAAAGATTGATAAAGCGGGCCGGTTTCAGAATCCATTCTTGCGAAATACCGGTTTCAAGGTATAACTCACTTTGGTTTTCCGGTGTCAGAACCTTCTTAATATAACTGGACAGTATTTATAGTTCCTGGTTTCTCCAGCTTTGCTAAATTGTTACTACTGCTAACAGAAGAACTTTATCGAAAGACTTTGGTATTATTCAAATCCATTTATACTTATGCTTATTTATAAATTATTCAAAATATATTTAGCTATGCGTTCATAATCTTTTGGGGAGAGGAGGTGTTTTGATTTTTCCAGTAAAATAGTTTGATTTAAAGAGATAAATATATTCTTTGCCCGTTCTATCATTTTTTCTCCTGGAAATAGCAGATCGTTTTTTGCCGCGACAATATAAACAGGGGTTTTTATTCGCAGTGCTTCCTCTTCGGTAATTAATGGAATAATAGGAAAGTCCATTTTGTAATACAGAAAAATTTTTGATAGGAAGGCTTCTGCAAATTCATCTTTTTCTGAAAACAAATCACTTAAAAGTGGAAGTGGAGTTTTTATTTCCTTTTGTTTTTCGAAAGGATGGGTTTTCCGGAACGTTTGTAACGGAACTCTTGCAACAATTCCTGCGGGGACAATAAGAAAGGTTTTTGCGATTCGGGTTTCTTCAAAAATGAGTGTTTTCCATGCAACAAAACCTCCAAACGAAATTCCCACCAGGATTGCATTTCGTAACGCCAGTCGCGAAAGTATTTCGTACATCCATTGCCCATAAGACGCATCGTTTAAACACATTCTGTATTCTTCGCTCAAATTGGGTAGACCCGGAATATCAATTGCATAAACTCTGGAATGATGCGTTAGCTCAAGCAACGCTTCAAGCGCCATTGGCGCACATCCGAAATAATCATGCAGTAATACCAACGGCGGATTTTCCTTTAACCCGGTTATTATGATATTGGTGTCGCCAAATGAGGTTTCAATCCTCATTAATTCATACCGGACAGGAAGTTTATCCAGCTTTTGTAAATACATATTTATTATTTCCTGTCGGGCTTTAAAGTTGCTAAAAAATGTGTTCATGGTTTTATTGTCTGAAACTTACGGAGGTAAAAGCTTTCTATTTGTTTTTAGTGGAGGGGAGAATATCATTGATAATAATGTTCTGCATCTCTTCCGCTGCAAAAGCCGGAATATTGTGTCCTGTATTTTCAAACCAAAATAGTTTTTTTGAAGGTGCTTTCAATCGGTTGAAATATTCTTCAGTTAATTTAAAATAGGTAGTATAATCCTTGTTTCCAACAATAAAATAACACGGGCAGTCAATTGTTTGTGCCAATTTTTCAAGATTAATATTGTATAGTTCGTGGTAAAGTGGCATCCACATTTTTTCCCAATATTGAAAGTAGGAAAGTAACTGCTCAAATTGTTCATCGGACATTTCTGTACCGCCAAATTCCATTTCCCATCGGTACTGAATAAGCATTTGTGTTACGTTTTCGTACGGAACCTTTACTTCTGAAAGTTGCCGGACAGCCCTTGTATGGCCTTCTTTCTGGAAATGTTTTTGCAATATTTGCAATGTTTGCTGTTGGCTTTTTAGGTTACTTATAACCGGACTGACAGCAATGTAAACGCTTATCTTTTCCGGGAATTTTTTTGCCAGATGGAATCCGGGGATAGTACCCCATGAGTTGGCCATGACAACAAGTTTTTCTCTGTTAAAGTGTTGCAGAACGTAGCTCATTACTTCTTCAGCATCTTTTGTCATTATGTCAACAGTTGGCAAAACAGGCGAGGGGTTTAATCCGAGTGTTTCGCCGGAATTGCGCTGGTCCCAGTGAATCACAATAAAATGTTCCTCCAGTTTTCCGGTCACTGCATCTTTGTGTGCTGAAACCGCGGCTCCCGGGCCTCCATGTAAATATAGTAAAACCGGGTTATTTGCATTTTTCGTATTAATTGTCAGGAATTGCTTTATTCCGCCAATTTCAACAATTTGTGTTGTGTCAATTTTAGTTGCATAAGCTCCTTTTATTAAAAGTATCAAACCAAACAGGTAGAAAAGCTTTCTTATTGTATTTTTCATGTCAAAATTTTTGTTCTTTGTTTGAAGTTGTTTTTGGGTTTTTTAATATGAATAAAAATAACATTAGCTTATTTATTTGTTTGCTGAATAAACGACAGGATTTCGGCCATTAACACTACAGCATTCTTGACTTCTTCGGTTTGGTTTAGTGAGCCGGAGAGGAAAACGTTGAGTTCCGGGCAGTAAAACATAAATGAACCGGTGCTTCCCGAATGGCCGATAGCCGTTAAATCGGGCAATGTTGGAAAAAGTTTTTTAAACGATATTTTTCGTAATCCAAAACCGTAGTCCATTCCCTGAGTTTCGGGGACCCAGTTTTGCATGGTCGCTAACGTTTTTTCAGAGACGATTTTTCCGGTAAACAGGGCCTGTTGAAATTTGATGAGATCTCCGGCAGTTGAGACTAATCCTCCTCCGGCCCAGTCTGCACTGAGGCTGGTCATCGCGCTGACCTCAATATCGCCGGCATAAATCTCTGAGAGTTTATCTGTTTTTTTCAGTGGTTCAGAGCGAGAATACATGTAAGTATGTTCCATTTTTAGCGGTTCAAAAAAATGCATTTCAAAAAAATTATGTAAGGATCTTTTACTTATATTTTCGATAATTAAGCCAAGCAAAACGTACTCCGTATCAGAATAACTATAAGCGGTTCCCGGAGCAAATAAGGGCTGCATTTTTTCTTTTGTAAAATCAAGCATTTCTATAGGAGTCCAGAATTTTTCTGTGTCGGCAAACATGATTTCCATTATATTAGGACTGCCATCAATTGTTTTTCCCTCAAAATAATCGGGCAAGCCAGAGGTGTGTTGGAGCAACTGCGCTATGGTAATTTCACATGAATAATCTTTCCCTTCAAAAGTATGGAGATTTGCCATAACAGAAGCTGGTAAATAATCCATCGCTTTGTCTTCAAAATCTAAACGGCCTTGTTCAACAAGTATTGCGATTGCAGTGGATGTAAATGTTTTTCCTATACTGGCGGTGTAAAACGGATTATCTTGCGAAACTGTTTCTCCGTTTTGAAATTCGCCTCCTACAAAATTCCAGTCGATCTCCTGTGACGGAGAATATACTTTCAGGAAGGCATTTTGAATATTATCTTTATTCAACTCCTTTTGAAACAGTTTTTCTGTTTTTGCTTGGGCTTCTTCCTTACTGATTTCGGAAAAACACCCCGCAACATAGAAAATTACAATCAATAAAAGTGGGAAAGAGATAATGATATCTAAACGGGAATATTGCATTTTACATTGTATTATTGGCGGCAGCAAAAACTACCTTGTGTTTATCTTTTATAATTGATCCTTCAATGGGAAGCAAAATAATATTTCTCCTGAATTGGCCGGAACTATTCCAAAAATGCCGGTTAAAATCAACGCGTGCAAAAGAGAACCTGCTTTGCTCATCATCTTTGTTACGGATTTTTACTTTCAATTCTATACTTATTAGGTATTTATTGTGTCCAAAATCCCCAAATCAGGGATTTTGGAAAATGTATTTAGAAGGCATATCCAATGGAGAACTCTCCGAGAAAACCGTTCATAAAAGCATAGTCATCGCGGAAAACGTCGATAGCATCTACAGCAGGCTGGCTTGAATTGCTGATTTTTAACTCATCATATGCATACCCGTAACCCAGGGCAAAATTTAGTGTTAAGCCGCTTTTCCAAATCCAGCGTTTTCCAACATTTAATCCAACGGTACATTCCGGTAACGAAAAATTAAAATCACCTGTATTCAGAGTTCCGTCGCCTTTTATTTTCCGGTAGCGGGCAAAAGCTCCGGCATAAAAAGAATTCATTCCTTCGCCAAGGTGGTAGCGGTAGTTTAGGATCACTGCTTTCCCATTCGCATTGATCTTAGCATCGGAATAAGTTTTAGGAATTGTTTCCAGATCGCCTCTTAATACCAATCCATGATGATTGCCGAAAAGATGCTCAACGTTTGCCGAATAAAATCCAAATGCAACACCACCGGGGCATACATTAATTGCAGTGCGGGCATCGCTTACAAATTTTTCTTTCTCTTTTTTTTCATTGTTCTGGGCGCTTGCATTTCCGGTAAATAAAACCAGCATAGTTATTATTGCGGAAAAACTAAGTCTTTTTACTCTTCTGAACATTTTGTTTGCTTTTACTTCTGTTTTCATTTTGTTTAATTTTTAGATTTTACTTTTAAATTTCTTGTTCTCTGTTTTTGTCTTAATTGTTTTGACGATACAAAGATGAAGCGTAAAAGAGAGTTAATCGTCCGAATTTGTAAATCCGTACTTTTTGATGAGAATCCGTACTTTAAAAAAGTTTGGTTCCAGGGATATAAATAGGGTTGAAGGAGGGTAGTATTTTGATAGTGAGGGATTTATTTTGTGCTTTTGTAACGCTTGTTATTCAATGAAAGATAGAAGTTGAAATACCGGAGAAATTAAATATGACACTTTTTGTTACAATAGTTTGGTTTGTTTTAACCAGATGCCGGGAGTTATTCCTTCTATTTTTTTGAAATATGCATTAAAAACTGTTTTGGAATTAAAACCGCTTTCATACGCCAATCCTAAAATAGTAAAGTGAGCATTTTTTTCATCTACGGCTATTTTTTTGAAATAAGCCAACCGGAACTGGTTGATAAACTCATTAAAGTTCATACCGGTTTTTTCATTAATAAGATATGACAACTTATTTGGATGAAGATTGGTAGAACCAGCCAGGCTACCAAGGCTAAGTTGTGCATCGAGGTAGGGTTCTTCTGTTTCAATAAAATGTATCAGTTTTTCCATCAGCTTATCAAGTTCTGTAGAATCTGTTTTATTTTGCTGCGGCTCGATGTTGTCAACCTTGTTTTCCTCCCGAAAGCTAAAATTAGAAATATGAAGTTGGTGAAATTCATCAAATTTCTGAAGTGTTTCCAGCGACGGGTCTTGCCGGAAGTTAATAATCTGTCCCCGTTTTTGGGCAATATATTTTTTTAATAGGTCTAACGCTTCTTTTTGATGATCGGAATTGGCCAGAATAAGCAGTTCGTATGGCACCATTTGCCTTTTGTCATCCGCAACATTTCCCCAGTTTTTTAATGTATCTTCAGAGAGCGTATTTTTCTCTTCGTTTAATACTTCAAAAAATAATTTTTTTACAGGAGCATTTTCATGGTTTGCAACAAAAACGTTGAATTCCTCTTTACGGTTAAGCCAAATCAGGCATAACGTTTTTAACTCATAGGCCAGCACAAATTCAGGGTTAATATAAAGTGCTTTTTCAACGAGTTCGAGTGCTTTTTCGAATTTTTTTTGATAGTAGTGAATATGGGCAAGTGTGTAATAATGATTTGCTGAAATCGGATCAATATCCATTGCTATTCTTATATATTCCTCGGCCTTTGACCAGTAGCCATGTGCTAAAAAAAGTTCAGCCATTGCTTCCAGTGCGTCTGTGTATTTAGGATGTAACTCAAGAGTCTCACACAGTTGGTCGTACGTAGGCTGAAAATCCCAGTCCATCCAAAACGTTCGGCCAATAAACGACATACCGTATTCTGGAAGGGATTTATTCAGATCTGCAGCAATCATAAAATAGTGTATTGCTTTTGAAAAACCTTCTTCAGCGGGCATGTAACCCCATGCGGCCAGTAGTCCGTAACTTTGTACTAATCCATAATAGGAACGGGCAAATTTTGGATCCTGCGCAATGGAAGCTTCATAGTATCTTGTTGCTTCGTGGATGGAATCTGTATCCCATTTTAACTGGTAAAAATGGCCTTTGAGATACAGTTCGTAAGCCTGCATATTTTGAGTTGGTTTATCAACCAAATGTTCCTGAATATTAAAGTGTCCAAAATTTTCGCGAATTTGGTTGGCAATCAGTAAACTTATTTCATCCTGAAGTGCAAAAATGTCTTCCAGATTTCGATCAAAATTTTTCGACCAAAAATGAGTGCCGTCGGTTGCGTTAATCAGCTGTGCTGTAATTCGTACTCTGCTTTTAAATTTTCTGACACTGCCTTCTAAAATGGAAGAAACGCCTAACTGTTTTGCGATCTCCCGCACATCAATGTGTTTTCCTTTAAAAGCAAAAGATGATGTTCTAGCTATAACTTTTAATCCATCAATTTTTGTTAACGCATTGATGATTTCTTCGGTAATACCGTCGCCGAAATATTCATTTTCAGGATCAGTACTCATGTTAACAAAAGGCAATACCGCTATTGATTTATCGGTATGGACCTGAGTATAAAAAAACTCCAACTTTTCGATTGTTATTGATAAATAGATTTAGTAATAAAATTGTATAACAAATTTACACTCTTATGGTTGAATATTTTGAAGATTAGTTTTTATTTTTGAGATTTTCCTGTTGCATTGTTATTTACCCTAAAATAAAAGTATAAAGTTAGCTCTTAATTTTAATCGTAATTTTTATTCCGGAAACTCATTTACGCGTTGAAATAAAAGCTTGGTATTTTTATTGGATTCTGAAATTCCATATAGTGTTAATTCTGAATTGTTTACAGATATTCTCCAGCGTTGATGAGTTTCTTTCTCATTCTCGTTAATAAAAGTAACTTCAGGTTGGTGAGCATTAATATACCAATATCCGGTTTCTTGTTCTCCTTTGGAAGTACGTTTAACATAAACTCTATCCCAGCGGATAAATATATAGTATTTATTTTCCGGGTCGAACTGTGCTTTTATCGACTGTTTCTCCTGTAATGCATCGGTTAAATCCCATAAGCCTACTATTTGGTCGGCAGTTGATTTTGGTAATTTATTTATTGGAGCAAGTGTGACTTTTACATTCATGCCACCTTCCATTCGCTGCCAGATCATATTTTTACCGTTAACAGATACATGAAATGCTCCAAAAGGTTCTTTAATACCATTGGTTTCGCTGGGGAAGAAAGTACTTGCTTCAGCATTGAATTGCCATGTTCCTTCTGAATTTTGGTGCCATCCATTTCCTGATTGGTATGTCCCGTCCTTGTTAATGCGGGTCCATCGGGCAACGGGTGTCATCAGCTTATCGCCAACTTTAACCTCTTTTATCTCCCAAAAGCCAATTACTGGTTGGGCCGAAGTCATATATGAAAATAGTGTTATCAGTAGGATAAGTTGAATCTTACAAAACATTTCAATTTTTTAGGTAGATTTCTTTTTAAAAGGTAACAAAATTGGCTTGATCTTCAATAAAATGAATTGGAATATCTGATAAAAAAGTTTTTAGCCACTCTGTACAATATTCCATTCCTGCTTCTTCCGATTTAATGTGTCCCATAAATATCACCGCTTTATTTTTGCCCTGCGAAGCGGCATCGTTTGCATACAAATAAGTTTCCCATTCGGTAGCCTCTCCTGCCAAAACTACTTCTACATCAGGATTTCGTAACATTTGAATGTGTCGCTGCCCGCCAGGTGCGCCAGCCATAAATGCCAATTTTGTAAATTTCATATCAGTATTTCCAACTACACGGATGGATTGCATTCCGAATCTTTCTTTTAAGGACTTTGCATAATCTTTTACACTTTGTTCCGGTATGGTGAAAAAAGTGAGTGAGCCGTTAAGGGCATAAGGCTCCAGTCCCAATTTATTGATCATGCCAACAGAAATCCCATCAGGTTCCGTCATATGAATATGATCATGAAAACGAAATACCACGAGATTATTTTTCTTAAGAAAATCCATTTTCTCAAGAAAAACAGGATCGTTCTGTAGTGTCTCTGTCCCGTCTAAATGGCTGTAGAAGATGGGTTCGTGAGTAATAATAAAATTGCAACCTAAATCCACTGCTTTTTGTAGTGTTGGCATATCGGCGAACATACACACGGCAATTCCCTTTAACTGAGTTTGAGGATTTCCGGTTTTAAAAACATCAACTGTCTCACTTTGCCAACTACAGCTAACGTGTTTTTTTATAAGATTAACAACATCCTGTGGAGTGTTGGGAGTTTCTTTCTGCGAGAATGTAAGCAGTGGAAGTAAGAGAAACAATACAATTGTTATTTTCGTTTTCATAAAATGTGTTTATTGATTATTTTACTAAAAATACTGGTTTTTTTGTCAGTCGCCAAAATACATTTTTGTATTAATCCGAATTTTCATATTGGGTAGGATCAAGGATTAATTTTCTTGAATTTTAAAATATTCTCTATGGTTATCCGTCTTTCTCATCAGAGGTAAATAAAGATTTGAAATTGCGGGAAGATAAATTCCGGCTATAAGCTTACTTCGGGGAAATCAGTTTGATAACTTCTTCCGGAAGTGTAAAATAATTAATATGCATTTGTGTGAACTTCTTAGGAGTAGGGTGGTTATATGAGCGGGTTATTTTTCGGTAAATGATTTCGTATTCTTTTAAGAAAAATAATAATTTCTTTTGTATTTAAGCTGCGATTTCGGGATAACACTGAATTTGATTTTCTTTGCGGAATATATTTTGAGGATTAAATGGGACGTAACAAAAAAAAGGACGGCAAAACAAAAAAAGGCAGGCCAAATCTTTTCAAACTGTTAAAACCCTACCGGGGGATGATTTCCCTGCTTATTGTTTTTGCATTGATTAGTAACGCGGCAAATCTGGTTATCCCCCGGATTATTTCACATGGGATTGATTCATTTACAGCGGGAAACTATGAATTGAATACGGTTTTGATTGATTTTTTAATTGCAGCAGGAATTATCTTTTTCTTTACCATGTTGCAAACCGTGGTTCAAACTTATGCTTCGGAAAAGGTTGGTTTAAATCTGCGAAAGAATCTTTCCGATAAAATTTCACGGCAAAGTTATGCTTTTATACAGGAGTCGAATCCATCAAAACTACTTACGAACCTGACATCTGATATGGATTCGGTAAAAATGTTTATTTCCGTTGGGGTTTCTTCTATTGTTTCCTCAACGGTTATGATAATTGGTACATCAGTTTTTTTGTTGATAATCAACTGGAAACTGGCAATTCCGGTACTTTTTGTGATTCCATTGGTAGGCATAACTTTTTTTCTCATCTTAAAAAAGGTCCGTGTATTGTTTCTTCGAAGTAGAGAAGTAATCGATTGGTTAAATAGGGTAATTAATGAAAGTATTTTAGGGGCAGCCATTATTCGGGTCATTAACTCGCAACAGCTGGAGTACCGGAAATTTTTAAATGCCAGTGCCGAAGCTCGCGACATTGGTGTTTCAATTGTTACTCTTTTTGCTACGTTAATTCCTTTGATTAATTTTTTCGGAAACCTTGCTACGTTAACAATTCTTGTGCTTGGCGGTCATTTAGTGATTTCAGGAAATATGTCGCTTGGCGATTTTGCAGCGTTTACAAGTTACGTTGCAATTCTGATTTTTCCGATTATTGTTATTGGGTTTATTAGTAACATGATTGCCCAGGCTTCTGCTTCATACGAAAGGATAGAATCGGTTTTGAAGGCTAAAGAAACGGCTGACACAGGGACAGTTGATCAACCATTGAGCGGGAAAATAGAACTGAAAAATGTCTCGGTTATTTACGATGGAAAGCCCGCTTTAAAAAATGTCTCGTTTTCGATTGAACCTGGTTCTCGGACAGCAATTATAGGCCCCACCGCAGCCGGGAAAACACAACTTTTATATCTTTTTACCAGTTTGATTCATCCTGATGAAGGAAAGGTGGAATTTGACGGAACAGATATTAAAGAGTTCAATAAAGAAACATTTCACAGCCAGATTGGTTTTGTTTTCCAGGACAGTGTAATGTTTAACATGAGTTTGCGTGAAAACATTGCTTTTAGTGATGTAGTTACTGACGAGTCATTACAAAAGGCAATTGATACTGCAGAGTTAAAAGATTTTATTGGAACACTTCCCAAAAAACTAGACACATTAGTCTCGGAAAGAGGAACTAGTCTTTCCGGCGGACAAAAACAAAGAATAATGCTGGCCCGGGCATTGGCTTTGAATCCCAAAATATTACTGCTTGATGATTTTACAGCACGTGTAGATCAACAAACAGAACAGAAGATTCTGAAAAATGTGAGACAAAATTATCCTGATCTGACGTTAGTTTCCGTAACGCAGAAGATTAGTCCGGTGAAAGATTTTGATCAGATTCTTTTGTTAATGGAAGGTGAACTTATTGCCGCAGGAAAACACGATAAGTTGCGTACTACCTCTCCAGAGTATATGCAGATTTTTGAATCTCAAAAAAGTACCAGTCACTATGAGTTACAATCTTAATACTCTTCAGGAGGATAAAAAGGAGAAGAAAAGACTGGGCTTTGCATCTGTGAAAAGCCTGGTGGCACACATGGTAGAAGAGAAAAAGATTTTAGTAGTTGCGTTTATTGCGATGGTAATTGCCGCGTTGCTAAATCTTGCCGGGCCAATATTAATCGGACATGCGGTTGATAATTATATTCAAACCGGGAAATACCACGGGTTGCTTGTTTTTGGCGGAATTTTACTTGGAACATATATTATAGCGCTTGTTGCAGGCTATTTGCAGACCCGCTTAATGGGAGGCGTTGGACAACGAATGTTATATACCCTGCGAAATTCGGTTTTTGAAAAACTGCAGGAATTACCTTACGACTTTTTTAATCAGAATAAAACCGGAGATTTAATCTCAAGAATAAATAACGATACGGATAAAATTAATCAATTCTTCTCCCAGTCATTGATGCAATTTTTACGCGTTATTCTGATTATGGCCGGAGCCGGAATATTTTTGGTTTCTATCTTTTGGAAATTAGGACTGGCGGCACTTTCACCCGCTATTTTTATCTGGGTGTTTACAAAATTGATTTCTCCCTGGGTAAAAAAGAAAAACGCTGAAAGCTTAAAAAGTGTGGGAAGTTTAAGTTCTGAAGTTCAGGAAAGTCTGAATAATTTTAAAGTAGTTGTTGCGTTTAACCGTCGCGATTATTTCAGGCAGCGGTTTGCACTTGTAAACCGTCAGAATTATTCTGCAGCAGTAAAAGCAGGAATAGCAAACAACCTGTTTTTACCGGTTTACACGTTGTTTTCCAATTTAGGACTGATGATTGTTTTGACATTGGGAATCTATTTTATCTCCATTGGGCAATTTACTGTAGGGTTGTTAATTAGCTTTATTGCTTATGTAAATAGTTTTTATAATCCATTGCGGCAACTGGCATCGTTATGGGCGAATTTTCAAACAGCACTTGCTGCCTGGGATCGTATCCGTAAAATTCTTGAACTCGAAAATAATTTGCCCCAGATTACTTCCAACGGCATTGATGAAACAGCAACATTGGTTTCGTTCCGCGATGTTTCTTTTTCATATCCAAATGGAAATGAAGTTTTGCATAACATTACTTTCAATCTGAAAAAAGGTAAAACTTATGCTTTCGTAGGTCCAACAGGTGGAGGAAAAACAACAACAGCTTCCCTGATTTCCCGTTTATACGATCCAACAAAAGGCACTGTGTTGCTGGATGGAAAAGATATTCGTTCCTTTTCATCTGAAGAAAGGGTAAAACGGATTGGCTTTATTTTGCAGGATCCATTTTTGTTTAGTGGAACCATTCGTGATAATATTTTATATGGCAACACGGAATATAAGGATATTCACAATGAAGAACTGGAAAAAATTTTTCATGATACAGGATTGGAAACATTACTAAAACGTTTTGATAAAGGATTGGATACGGAAATAAATTTATCGGGCGATGGAATAAGTTTAGGGCAGAAACAGTTGATTGCATTTATGCGGGCTGTATTACGAAAACCAGATTTACTTATTCTTGATGAAGCAACTGCAAATATTGATACTGTTACGGAAAAACAATTGGACGAGATTCTTCAGAAGCTGCCCGATTCGACCACAAAAGTAATTATAGCCCACCGGTTAAATACCATAGCTAATGCCGATGTTATTTATTTTGTCAATACCGGGAATGTTACCCGGGCCGGCTCGTTAAAAGATGCAGTAGACATGTTGATGAAGGGGAAAATGGCAAGTTAGTCTCAGAAAATCAGCTCTTTGTTTTAAAAATACGAATGGCTATTGTTAAGTAAAATTTAAAAATAGATGCGTTAATTTGAATTGCTTAGTCGGCTAACTAATTTAATCTACTTTTGTCGCATGAATAATGAAGTGCTTCTAGAATCTGTTGGATATTTATTTGCAAAGATTTGCAAACGCAGGAGAAACAAGGCAAATGCGATGCTTGCCGAATTTGGTATACATGCAGGGCAGGATGTACTGTTATATTACCTCAGTATGAAAGACGGACAAACCGTTTCTCAGCTGGTGGCTGAAATTAATGTTCAGCATGCAACCATTTCGAATATGATTGACAGAATGGCTGCAAACAAGTTGGTTTCAAAGGTAAAAGATAAACATGATATGCGGGTTTCCAGAATTTTTTTGACAGAAAAAGGAAAAGAAGCTTTGGTGCATGTCAAGCAGGTTTGGGAAACGCTCGAAATTCAAAGCCTGAAAGGTTTGTCGGATGAAGAAAAGGAAATACTAAAAAAATTACTGAGAAGAGTATTCTTCAACTTTGATAATGAACAATCAAAAAACCATTGAATAAACAATTAAATAACAGAAAAATAATTTGTATGAAAGAAAACAAAAAAAAGAAAAATTTCAGAGTTTATATTCCGCTTTTTATTGTGATTGTTGTTGTAGCTACCGGAGCAATTTATTGGTATCGTGAGTATTCGAAATACATTTCTACTGACGATGCCCACGTAGATACAGATAATGTGGCAGTAAGTTCAAAAATGTTATCACGGATTACTGCTTTATATGCTGATGAAGGCGATGCTGTTGATGAAGGTGAATTACTTGCTGTTCTTGACAGTAGCGATTTACACGCACAGAAGATAAGTGCGTTGGCAGCTATTGAACAAGGAAAAGCAAATCTTGAGCAAGTTGGAGCAAAATACAATTTCGATAAAGAGAACTTGAAAGTATTGGAGATCAACCTAAAAAAATCGCAGCTTGATTTTGACCGGGCGAAGAGCCAGTTCGAAGGAGGTGTAATTACCAAAGAGCAGTACGAGCATATGGAAAGTGCATTCGAGTCGGCTGATGCTACATTAAAAGCGGCCAAATCGCAACTGAAAGTTTCGCAAGCTGCAATTAAAAGTTCCCAGGCCGCAATTGATGCGGCAGAGGCAAGGGTAGAAGTGATTGAAACGCAGCTTGAAAATGTGAGATTATATTCGCCTGTTAAAGGTATTGTAGCCCGGCGTTGGCTGCTTACTGGCGATATTGTTCAGCCCGGACAATCGGTATTTACGGTAACCAATCCCGATAGGCTTTGGATGGCTGTTTATCTTGAAGAAACAAAAATAGCCGATGTGCATCCGGGGCAAAAGTCAGATTTTACAATCGATGCATTTCCGGGAGTTTCGTTCACCGGGAAAATAACTTATGTAGGAGCCAATACAGCTTCCCAGTTTTCACTAATTCCACCCAATAATGCATCCGGAAACTTTACAAAAGTAACACAGCGTGTTCCGCTAAAGATATCGATTGACGAAGTTTCCAATGGCAATAGTCCGGACGATTACCGGATTTTGGCAGGAATGTCGGCAGTAGTGAAAATTGTAAAAGATAGGAAGTAAAATGCGTCGTTCATTTTTACATCGCATACGGAAATTAATGCGGCCACGGAATTCTGTATTTCATCCGCGCCACAATGCCTATAAATGGATTTTGCTGGCTAACGTGATGATTGGCACTTTTATGGCTGTATTGGATGCAACAATTGTAAATGTGGGCCTACCCAAAATTATGGCTTCATTTGGCGTTGGGCTCGATAAAATTGAATGGGTACTAACGGCTTATCTTCTTGCTCTTGCCGTGATGTTGCCAACATCGGGCTGGCTGGCAGATAAATTTGGTTACAAGCGAATGTATTTTTGGGGGCTGCTTCTTTTTACAATCGGTTCATTGATGTGTGGCATGTCGGCAAATGAAAACATGCTGATTATTTCCAGGGTTATCCAGGGACTTGGTGGTGGAATTATCCAACCGTTAGGGATGGCTATTGTAACCCGTGAGTTTCCTCCGGAAAAAAGGGGAATTGCACTTGGTTTTTGGGCAGTTTCAGCGGCGGCATCAGTTTCATTCGGACCACTGATTGGTGGATATCTGGTAGATTATTTTAATTGGAAACTGATTTTTGATGTGAATATTCCTGTGGGGATTGCTGCTATGTTTGCCACTTTTATTATACAAGAGGAATACAAAAGCAAAAAAGTCAGGAAGTTTGACGCAATTGGCTTTATTTCGATAACTGTATTTTTACCTGTACTCTTGTATGCACTTTCCGAGGGAACAGCTCAATCCAATTCAGAAGGATGGTCGGCACCTTATATTTTAGCATGTTTCGCAATTTCTGCAATCGCACTCGCAGTTTTTATTACAACAGAACTTACTGTTAAGGAACCATTGATTGATTTAAAACTTTTGGGAAATCATAATTTTGGAATAGCCAATATTGTAATGTTGATTTTTGGTATCGGCGTTTTTGGAGGAGTCTTTTTGCTTCCTCTTTATTTGCAAAACTCTTTAGGTTACACTGCTTTGCAGTCGGGTGCTGTATTTCTTCCGGTTGGAATTATACAGGGAATAGCAGCTCCGTTATCCGGTATCATTTCCGATAAAATAAACGTAAAAATTCCAATCATAACAGGATTGACAGCATTTGTTCTGAGCTTTTTTATGTTTACCAAGTTGTCGTTTTTAACTGAACATCATGTCATCATGTTGTCGCTATATTTTCGTGGAATTGGAATGGGATTGTTATTTGCTCCGCTAAGTAGTGTTGCGATTAGCGAAATACCGAAACATGAAATGGCGCAGGCATCCAGTTTAATGAACACAATCCGACAATTGGGCGGGAGTCTTGGTATTGCCATTCTGGCTACAATGTTATCGTCCCGGGTGAGTTTTCATTCACAAGTTTACGGGCAAAGTATTCAGGCTCAATCTGAGGTATATCAAAATACAACCGAACATTTGAACAATTATATTCAATATAACGCCGGAAGTTCACCTTCAATAGCCGCAAGACAAGGACAATATCTGTTACTTTCAAACATTAATAATCAGGCGTATATAGAAGGAATTAACGATGATTTTATGGTGGCCTCAATTGTTACGGCTATCGGAATCCTTCCGGTTTTCTTCTTTCATACCAAAAAGAAAAAGAAATCATTAAATAACAATTTCAATGAAAGTTTTTCAGAATAAAAAAATATTTATCACAATATTATCTGTTATTTTTTCCGGTATTATTTCCGCACAGAATGAAAGTCAGTTCTCAACGGATGAAGATTCACTTTCGCTGGAATGGATTATACAGGAAGTTATTCAGCATCATCCGATAGTACAATCGGCACAGGAAGCGTTGAATAAAGCTGATGCACAAATTGGTTTAGCAAATTCAGGTTACTATCCGAATGTTAGTTTTTCAGCGAATATTAATACTGTGGGACCGGTGCCAAGTTTATCAATTCCGGATCTGGGCTCATTTAGTTTAACACCTCGGAATAATGTTTCCGGCGCTTTTAGTGTTGAGCAAAATATATACGATTTTGGGAAAACGGCACATAGCGTGGAGTTGGCTGACGAAAGTAAAAAGCTAACTCAACAGTCGAAGGAACAGGTAAAACAAAATCTGGCGCTTAAAGCTGTTCAGGTGTATTATTCGCTTGACTTTTTACAGGAAGCAATCCGAATTAAAGATGAGCAGTTGAAAACATTAAATGAGCATCTTGCTTTTGTTTCAAAAAGAAAAGAAACAGGTTCAGCTACCGATTATGAAATTCTGAGTACGCAGGTGAAAATTTCAGGGATTGAAAGCCAGAAACTCGATTTGCAGGCATCGCAGGAAATTCAGTTATCAGCGCTTAATTCGTTACTCGGGCAGCCGGCAAAAGTTTTTCATAACGTGAAACAGGATATGGAGGTTGAGAAATCTTCCATGACCGGGAATTCCATGTTTTCTTATGCGTATCAAAACCGGAACGAAATGATTATTGCAAAAGAAAAGGAACAACTCGCTGCAATGCGTGTTGAACAGGTTAAAACCCAAAACAATCCGTCGCTATATTTTATTGCCAACGGAGGGGCTAAAAATGGTTTTGTTCCGGATATTAAGAGAATAAGGGCAAATTATGCTGTTGGACTGGGTGTGAGTATTCCTATTTTTGACGGGACACGTGAAAAATATAAGGTGCTGGAGGCACAATCTGCAGTAGAAACTTCTACCCTGGAAACGGAAATTACACGAAGAAACATTTCAAGCGAAGTAGTAGAAAACGAAACAAATTTAAAAACAGCTACCAAAAAAATTAACCAGGCAAAGTTGCAACTCAAACAGGCTGAAAAAGCATTAAGTCTGGCAAATGTTAGTTATGAATCGGGGGTAATTACCAATCTTGATTTGTTGGATGCAACAACTGCGGTTTCTGAAAGCCGGTTGTTGCTGTTAAAATCGCAAATAGATTATGTGGTAAACATTTACCGGTTAAATGCATCTTTAGGAGAAAAACTGTACTAAAATATTTCACTGGGATTTACCTTTTATTTAAAAGGTGATCCCAGTTGATAACAATTTACCATTTCCTTTTTTGATTTTTTGGGAAACAATGGAAAGCTTTTGGAAATATCTGTATTAATGCATTACGTTATGTGCACCAATTGTCATTCCAAAATAATATAAAGGAGAAGGAATTATTTTTGAACCGGAACCTTTGTTAAGATTGGGGCAAAATGTTCATCAGTAGTCTATTTCCCATTATTATACTAATAAACAGAATTAAAAGATTGGGCAGACAAGGCACTTATCTGGATAAAAAATACTAAAGGTGAAATTTTCTTTGACACAAACGCAATTGCTTTTCATAAGATAAACTCTTTTTATATTATATGAAAAAATATAGAAAGATGTTAGAGCCTATAAATTGAAACTAATTAAATAAAACTGAAAATATTTTACTTAGAGGGTAACATATTTCTTATGGCTGTTATTTTCCATGAATTTTCTTTGTAAATAACAATAAATGTACTCCACATTTTTCGCTCTGAGTCATCGCTATTTTGAATTTCATATTTGGCATCAACAATTGCAGTCTCTGGATTAACAAAACGAATTTTATTAATTGTAATTGTTCTTTTACCCGGATTGTTTGTTGAACTACTCATCATTCCTTTTGTGGCTGCCTCAAGCCCAATCCGCCATTCTCCTGATGAAACCAATTGGTCGATATCATGAGTTAGAATGTTATTTAATAAAGCTGTATCCCCTGTTTCTCTTGATTGGTTATAGTTTTCAATTAGTGTATAAATGGGTTCTTGTTGATTATTTCTGGTTGTAGATTTTTGGGCGAAATATATGGATATTGCGATGGTGAAAATCAATAAAACAATTAATAGTATTTTTTTCATGATTGGTTTGGTTTACTTGATATTATCAATGATGATGGTTTGAATGTTGATAATGTTCTCGAATCAAATCTCTTCCAAAATCTCCTTCGAAATCGCGCCATACGGAATGAATATGATTAGCATTATTTTGTGTGTTGTCAAATTCAATTAAAAATGATTTTCCCTGAATTCGGTAGTAGTGTGGCTCTCCTGATTTTGTTCCTCCCGCCCATCCAAATCTGATTTCACCTATTTCTTCACTTTGGATATTTTTAAATCGTTTATTCGCCATTTCTTCAGGCATAACTTTAAGGTATTCGTTTATTAACTGTAAAAGCAATTCCTGATTTTGGATTGTTAATTCTTTTAGCTTAATGCCAACTGGTTGTAACGGATTTACTTTGGCCGAATTGCGGGTAATAATATCATACGGAGCTTGTTCACTGAAAATGACTTTCTGTTTTTCTTTTACAGAGTTTATCAATTCCAATCCCAAATCTTCTTCTGTGGCAAGTGTTCGTTCTCCTTTTCGCTGTCCGTTTTTTACTGTTGCGGGATTAGCACCCATAAAACGGGGTGCAATTTCTATACTTTCATTCAACACCGTAAAATTTAGTGAGAGGTGGTGTCCCTGGAAACACCAGGACCACAAGCTGTCTTTTTCCGGATTTCCATAAAAAGCTGTATAATATTTTTCGGGATCTCGCATTGACGAATTTCCCGACATTTCGGCGAGAATATTCTCGAGGCTAATAATCTGTTTTGTTTTGGTATATCCGGTTTCACTAAGAGAAGACTGTAGTAACTCAAAGAATAGTTTCTTTTGGTTTCTATTTAATTCACTAAGCGAAATTCCTGCCCGAGGGTACATTGATGCAGGAAAATAATGCCACTTTTCTTTTGAATTGTCGTCAAAAGAGAATTGTACTTTATTGCGTTGTTCTGTTGTTAACGACTTCAAAAATTTTGTAGCCGAAGATGGATGCTCTGTTTGGAACTCACTCAACAGGAAGAGAAGTGTTGTAAATATTAAAGATTTTGTTTCCACGGGTGTATGAAAGTTATTTCTTTATTAATACAATACTTTTAAAACAAAGCTGTTGCAGTTTAGTTTATTGGCAAAATGTTAATTCAGGAAATAGTAGTTTTGGTTTTGATTTGAATGATGCCAATTTTTATCTGGTAGCTTATGAATTTATGTTGATAAATCTTCCCAAAGATGCTAACTGATTAAAAGGTCAGAAGAATAAACATCTTTTATTGTTTATGGATGGCTAATATTTTTTTGAAATTAAACAACTCTTCTTCCAAAAGGGGTAAGAGCCAGTGATGCCATTTTGAAATGTTGTTTTGCCCATGGGATTCCAATAATAGTTATCCCCAATAAAATTCCAAAAAAGAAATGAGTTAAGGCAATCCAGATTCCACCAATAAAAAACCAAATTACATTCATAATGGTTGATAAACACCCCGGTGCATAATCCATATATTCAATTTTTTGTCCGAAAGGCCACAAGGCCAAAATGCCCAGTTTAAATGATTGCAAACCAAAGGGGATTCCGATAATTGTGATGCAAAGCAGCAGTCCTGCAATAATATATTCAACAAAAATGGCAAAACCACCAAAAACGAGCCAGATAAGGTTACCAAGAATTTTCATTGTAGTAAGTTTTATTTTTTTATTGTGAATCAGACAACAGTGAATTGGTTTTCTCAATATCTGATTATTATAAAGGTGAAAGTATCTTAAAAAATTTATACCAGTCAATAAAAAACGGTAAAGAAATTATTTTTATCGATAATTAAAGGGAATTGAACTTTTAACACAAGCAACATTTTTTATTTTTGTGGATAATCATTCGTTTTAAAATATGATTCAGCAAAAAGAAATAGTACTCTCCGGTTATAAAAGAGGGTACCACCTCATTACCTCGTTAATTGAAGATAAATTGCCACAACTTCCTGAAAAAGGCCTTTTACATATTTTGGTGAAACATACTTCTGCAGGAATTACTATAAATGAGAATGCAGATCCGACTGTGCGTGGCGACTTTGAAAGGTTTATGAATAAAATGATTCCGGAAAATGATCCGTCGTATGTACATACTTATGAAGGAGCAGATGATATGCCGGCCCATTTAAAATCGTCGGTTATTGGTGCTGAAATAACTATTCCAATTACGAATGGCCATTTAAACCTTGGAACATGGCAGGGGATTTACTTTTGTGAATTCCGGGATTACGGTGGTTCTCGAAGGTTAGTTTTAACCGTGTTCAGCTAGAATTTTATCTTATAAATCCAAAATCAAATTTGTGTTATTAAACAATATTAGAAACCATTTTTAATGAGATTTGATATTTTTCCAACGAAAGTCAAAATATAATTTCAACCAATAAAATAATCAAAGATTAATTATGCAACGTAACTTATTTTTAGGTGTTGAAGCCATTGGGCAGGCAGCTATTGATGCCGGGATATCCGGCGTTTATGCATACCCGGGTACACCTTCCACTGAAATAACAGAATACATACAGAATAACAAAACAGCAATCGAAAAAGGCATTCACCGCAATTGGTCGACAAATGAAAAGACGGCATTAGAGGAAGCACTGGGAATGTCGTATGCAGGGAAACGCTCTATGGCGTGTATGAAACACGTTGGGTTAAATGTCGCTGCAGATGTTTTTATGAATGTGGCAATTACAGGTATTCATGGTGGTTTGGTAATTACCGTGGCCGATGATCCTTCGCAGCACTCTTCCCAGAATGAGCAGGATTCACGTTTCTATGGGAAGTTTGCGATGATTCCGGTTTTTGAGCCATCGAATCAGCAGGAAGCTTATGATATGACATATGATGCTTTTGAATTTTCAGAAAAAACAAAATTACCAGTGATGATGCGTATCACAACGCGACTGGCTCATTCCAGAGCAGGTGTTGTACAAAAAACACCTCAACCGGAGAATGGTTTGAATTTGCCTGAGAACCTGATGCAATTTATGTTGTTGCCCGCTTATGGCAGAAAATACTATCAAAACCTTTTGGATAAACAAGGTTGGCTTACAGAACTTTCGGAAGAATCGGGTTACAATGCTTTTACTGAAGGCAAAGATAAAAGCCTGGGAATAATTACCTGTGGAATTGCACACAATTATCTCATGGAAAATTATCCTGACGGGAAGTGCCCTTATCCGGTGGTAAAAATCAGCCAGTACCCGGTACCAGAGAAATGGTTAAAAAAATTAGAGCATGAATGTGACGAATTGTTGGTTGCTGAAGAAGGATATCCTTTGGTAGAAGAACTTTTAAAGGATTATTTTGAAAAAGGAACAAAAGTATGCGGGCGTTTGAGTGGAGCACTTCCTCGAAGAGGAGAACTGAATCCTGACCATCTGGCCAAAGCTTTGGGGAAAGAAAAAACTGAAACTTACGACGTGCCTGAGAATCTTACTAACCGCCCTCCTTCCTTATGTGCCGGTTGTGGCCATCAGGATACTTACTTTGCATTAAATGAAGTGATAGGGGAAGTTGGTGAAGGACGGGTTTTTTCTGACATTGGCTGTTACACATTAGGTGCCCTGCCTCCTTATAATACCATCAATACTTGTGTAGATATGGGAGCCTCGATAACCATGGCAAAAGGAGCATCTGATGCCGGATTGCAACCTGTTTTTGCAGTAATTGGCGATTCTACTTTTACCCATTCTGGAATAACCGGACTACTTGATTGTGTGGTTGAAAATACCAATGTAAATATCATTATCGTAGATAACGAAGCTGTTGCTATGACAGGCGGACAAGACTCTTCTGCAAAGGGTAAAATTGAACGGATTTGTGAAGGAATTGGAGTTGAGCCTGAACACATACGTTTATTTGTTCCACTGAAAAAGAATCACGACGAGATTGTAAAAATTATTAAAGAAGAGGTAGAACATAAAGGAGTATCTGTGATAATTGGAAGACGTGAATGTATTCAGAAAATTGCACGGACAAAAAAATTAAACAAAGCCAAAAAAACAGCATAACATGAAGACTGATATTATACTCGCCGGAGTTGGCGGACAAGGAATTTTATCTATTGCGGCTACTTTGGGTGCTGCAGCTTTGAATGAAAATTACTATTTGAAACAGGCTGAAACGCATGGAATGAGTCAACGGGGTGGGGCCGTAGTTTCTCACCTACGTATTTCTGATAAACCTATTTTTTCAGATTTAATTCCAACAGGAGAGGCTGATATTATTTTGTCAGTTGAACCTTTGGAGTCATTACGCTATTTGCCATACCTTTCTAAACATGGAAGTTTAGTTACAAATACAACCGAGTTTAAGAATATACCTAATTACCCGGAGTTGAAAAATACATTTGCAGATTTGAGTTCGAAAATTAATATTATACAAATTGATGCCGATAGAATTGCCCGTGAAATTGGTAATTCCAAAGCGTCAAATATGGTTATGCTGGGCGCGGCTTCTCCTTTTATTCATATTCATGAGGAAATTATTGTTCAAGGAATTCGGGCAATATTTAAACAAAAAGGGAGCGAGATTGTTAATTTAAATATAAAAGCATTTATTGCCGGTAAGGAATTTACAGGGAAGTAAAATATAAAGTTTTGAATGTTGTGTTGAAGATATAGTATGTGGGATCAATAAGCCGTGTTTTAAACACGGCTTTCTTTTTATTTCAATTTACTTCCCATCCAAAATCAATATACTTCCAGGTAAAGTTATCGCCGGAAACATCCACTTTTACAAATCCTTCTTCCATTCCGTACCGTGTGCCCTGCCACCAGTTTGATGAAACTGCACCTCCGGTTAAGTAATGAATTCCATTATAGTTTATATCTTCAAGAAAGTGCAAATGTCCTTGCAAGACCAATTTTACATTATATTGTTCCAAAATGTCAATAATTTCGTGTGCATTTGTAACAACCGAACTTTGGCTAAAAGCTGCCGTGGGACTATTCATAATTTGTTCTCCAACACTAAGTAAAGGAATATGAATACTTACAACAACAGGGGTTTCTTTCCCGGTTTTTTCGAGATCTTCTTTTAACCACTCTACCTGGATGGAGTCAACAAGTCCGTAATAATGCCGGTCTTCAGTGAACCCAATTCCATCTAATACAATAAAATGCCAGTTTTTATGGTCAAAAGAATAATATCTTTTGGCAATCCGGTCTTCATACATCTTTTTGCCGTACTCTTTATGAGATGGGGCAACTCCACTTTTTTCGTATAACCCGAATACTTCGTGGTTTCCCATGGTGCTGTATACAGGTGATTTTACATTTTTTACGGTTTCCATGTATAAATTGTACAATGTGTCGCTTCTTCCGTAAGTTTGCCCCAAAGCATCCATAATGTTATCACCGCCGGTTAAAACAAAATCAGGTGCAATTTTATTAATAGAATCAATCGCTTGTAAAAATCCCTCAGTTGCATTTCTTTCGTCAGTAACATGAATATCCGTAGCAAATACAAAGGTGAAATCATTGCTGTTTTTTTCTTCTTTATTGGATGTTTGCTGACAACCCAATGCAAATACAAGGAAAATAGAAAGGAGTAATAAATTTTTCATAATTTTCATTTTGAGCGAAAATAAGTTGATTTGGATAATTAATGATTTAGAAAGAATTAAGATACGATTAAAAATTCGATTATAATAATGTAACTTTTGTTAGGAAAATGAATTTACAAAATGATTTCTTTTGTAATTTTACGTAAAAATTTAACTATGAGAATAACTGTTGATCAACTGGAGCAGGAGGAGTTAGAGGAGATGGATGTTTATTCGTGGCCGGTTTGGGAACGCGATGAGGAAAAATTTGAATGGTATTACGAAAAAACAGAAAAGTGTTATATTGTTTCCGGCGAAGCAACTATTATTTCTGAGTTTGAGAGTATCACAATAAAACCGGGTGATTTTGTCGTTTTTCCTGCCGGGCTTGAATGTATCTGGGATATTCACTCAGCTATAAGTAAACGCTATTCCTTTGAGTAACAGTACGAATTTTTTTCGTTTGTATTATATATATTGTAGATTTCCGGGTTTAGAAATAAGCCCGGAAATTTTTTATTCGAGAAACTTCAATTTCAGAAACACAGTGTAATGAAATTATTTAATAGTTAATGTATCGCCGCTAACTGTTACAGTGTATTTTTTTAGACTTGCTGTAGCTGGCCCCTGTGTTACAGCTCCGGCAGTTGTGTACATTGAGCCGTGACACGGGCAAACAATTGCAGTATCAGAAGAGTTATACCCGACTGTACACCCCTGATGAGTGCAAACACTTGACAATGCTACGTATTGTTCATCGCTGACTCTGATAATAATAATATCATCTTTATAAGCATAACCACCAACTGTTTTTAAATCAGCAAATGTATCACTGGTTAAGTTAATTGTTGTGCCACCCGGGTCATTGTTATTATCCATTTCATCAATAACATCATCATTCCCATCGCTACAAGCGTTAAACAATGCTGGCGCTGCCAGCAAGATACTGCCTCCAACGGCAATCTTTTTTATAAAATCTTTCCTTTCCATTTTAGTAGTATTTAATTCTAAATTGTCTTATCAGGTTAAATCCAAAATATATATGTCCTTCTCCCCAGTCTCCGTTGGTTTGTGTATATAAATACTGGCCAAACATTTGCTGGGAATTGGAAATAATCAACTGAAACAAGTGTCCTCCCGTATCGAGATCTACTCCAAAAGACAACGGTTTGGTATTGGAATAATCCGGGTTAAAACTGTGTAAGTATTCCAGATTTAACGAGACTTTTTTCGAAACTTTTACTGAACCTCCAAAACCAAGGGTGAAAAGCGAATAACTGGTATTTTCTGTATTTAAATATCCGGTGTTTAGATATCCTGGGGAGATTTGTACTCCAAAATTATTTATCGTTTTTGCAAGTTGAACCTGAATTGCCCCCGTAAATTTATCCGAGAAACTATCATGAGAATCGGGAAAATAATTTCGAATGCTCGGAATGGCTCCTTCTGCAGTAGCGGTTATTGTAGCCGGGAAATCAGCACTTTGTTGAACAAATCTTACTTTGGCAAAGCCGTCATAGGTTTTTAAATATGTACTTCGGCCAATACCCAAGTTGAAGTTATTTCCAAATCCATATTCAAATCCCAGGCGCATGGTTGCAAGGTCGAGACCAAAAAATTCGTATAGTCCGTCACTAATATCTCCAAACCGATGTTGAATGGATAAATTTAACTTGCCTTTCTCTGCTAAATTTGCTGATTGTGCGTTTACAAAACGGGTTCCCTGAAAAATATTTTTTATTTCCTTTTCTTGTTCTTCCTGTGCATAGCTTGCTTTAAATCCAGCGAAGCATACTAAAATTACAATTGTTAGTAAATGTCTCATTAAGCTTTTGTTTTCTGGTATTAAGATGTTTAATTCTTTATTTGGATTAAATTTTTATTTCATTTTTCTACTTTTTTGATTGTTTTAATTCGGAATGGTACATAAAGCGGGCATACATTGATAAGGCTAGTAAAAACAAAAATACCCGCTAAAACGAGTAATACTATTCCCAAAGTTCCGGTAATTGTATTGGTAGCGTATAGTGCAACAATTATTGCTGCAATAATTAATCTGATAATCCGATCAGCATTTCCCATATTTTTTTTCATAACTGTATATTTTGAATTATCAATAATCTACAAGTTAATAAATGAAAAAAGGGAATGCTGTGACCAGGGTCACATTAGAGTAATTTTATTCCGTTTGAATCCTGAAAAATTTTATTGTCATTCTCCAGTTTCTTTAAAACTCGGGTTACAACTTCACGCGCTGTTCCTAAATCATTTGCAATTTTCCGATGTGGAATATTTACCGGGTTTTGTTGAGTAATTTTAATTTTAGCTTTTAAATATTCCATTAACCTTTTATCAAGTCTTTCAAAAAGTACCTGGTTTATCATTGTAATTAGTTCACTATACCGGCTGTTGTATTGCAAAAAAAACATCGTACTTAATTCGGGATATTCTTTCATCCATTGAAATACCTTTTCAACTGGGAGCAGAAGGATTGTTGAATTTTCTTCGGTAGATGCATAAACTTTACTTGGTTTATTTTGCAAACAGGCATCAAACGACATAATACAACTTTCCCCGGGTTTTATATAATAAAGAAGCAATTCCCGCTCGTCATACCGGGAATAAACTTTTACCAACCCTTTCATAACAAAAGGTATCGCTTTTATATACTGTCCTTCGCGCATAACCTCAAGTTCTGCAGGAACGTCTTTTTTTATAGCATTACTTTTTATTTCTGAAATAAGTTCAGAATTTAATTGCGAAAAGATTTCATTTTCTGTTTTCATATTTGAATATATCTACCAAATCCGTTTCATGCAATTTAAGCCAAATGTAATTAATAATCAAATCATTGGTTGACTTTAAATTCATTAAAAATTATTTGAGAATCGGGTTTCTTCCTCTAAAAATCTTAATCTGTTATTTTTAACTTGAAATCTTTTAATAAACGCTAAATTTGTTCGACAAAACAGGTTGTTTGAGTAAACAATAAAAAATTTTCTTTGTTTTTTTTGTATCAATAATAAGTAAACAAATAATATAGATGATTGATAAATTTTCGTCATTAGGAAATCAGGAGTTGGAAGCAATAGAGGACCTTTATCAAACCTACCTTAAAAACCCGGAAGACGTGGATGCAAGCTGGAGACAGTTTTTCTCGGGTTTTGAATTTGGACGGACAAACTATGAGCAAAAGCCTGCTGCGGTTCATTCTGAAAAAATGAACAAGGAGTTTGCTATTTTAAATTTAATACATGGGTACCGGCAACGTGGGCATTTGTTTACAAAAACAAACCCGGTTCGTGCCAGGAGAAAATATTCTCCAACTTTAGATATTAAAAATTTTGGGTTGGATGAAAAGGATCTTGAGACTACTTTTCAGGCCGGGAATGATATTGGAATTGGGCCAGCCAAATTAAAGGATATAATCGCACACCTCGAAGATACTTACTGTAGTTCAATTGGTGTAGAGTATGTTTACATGCGTCATCCTGAAGTTATTCAGTGGTTGAAAGAAAGAATGGAAGGCTCGAAAAATTCACAGGAATTTACAGATGAAAAACGAAAGCATATTTTTTATCACTTAAAACTGGCTGTGGGGTTCGAGAATTTTATCCATAAAAAATTTGTTGGACAAAAACGTTTTTCTCTCGAAGGAGCTGAAACTTTAATCCCATCGCTTGACGCAGTTATTGAACGCGGAGCAGAGTTGGGCATCGAAGAATTTGTTTTGGGGATGGCGCACCGCGGGAGATTAAATGTTTTGGCCAATATCCTTGAAAAACCATATGAAAATATTTTTAAGGAATTTTACGGGAAACAGTATGAGGATGATATTTCGCAGGGTGACGTAAAATATCATTTAGGATATGAAAACGAGGTAGAAACTGATTTTGGCAAAAAAGTAAAATTGAAACTCATGCCAAATCCATCGCATTTGGAGACTGTTGGCCCGATTGTAGAGGGAATGACACGTTCAAGAATTGACTCGATATACAATGGTGACTTTTCGAAAGCGGCTCCGATAATTATTCACGGCGATGCAGCAATAGCTGCGCAGGGTGTGGTTTACGAGACTATTCAAATGTCGCAGTTGGATGGTTATAAAACCGGTGGAACCATTCATTTGGTTATTAATAATCAGGTTGGTTTTACAACACCATATCTGGAAGCACGCTCGAGCACCTATTGTACTGATGTGGCTAAAGTTACCCGTTCACCCGTGTTTCATGTAAACGGTGATGATGTGGAATCGCTCATTTATACTATAACGTTGGCACTGGAATTCCGTCAGAAATTTCATACAGATGTTTTTATCGATATTCTTTGCTACCGAAAGTACGGGCATAACGAAGGGGATGAACCACGTTTTACACAACCTATGCTTTATAAAGCAATTTCCAAACATCCAAATCCGCGCGATATTTATTCTGAAAAACTGGATAAACTGGGAATAATATCGAAGGACGAATCAAGGAAAAAGATAAAAGAATTTGACCAGTTTCTGGAAGAAAAATACAAGGTTTCGGAAAAAATTGATAAACTAAAAATCAGGAAGTTCCTAATTAATGAATATGAACCTTATAAAATGCCGAAAGAAGAAGTTTTTGGGCAAAAAACAGATACGGGGATAAAAAAAGAAACATTGCTGGAGGTGGTAAAAAAAATGAATTCGCTTCCCAAAGACTTGAAATTCTTTAAAAAAGTTGATCGTATATTGTCTGATCGTAAAATGATGATTTCTGACAATCGTTTGGATTGGGCCATGGGAGAGTTGCTTGCTTACGGAACATTGGTCACCGAAGGGCATCCGGTACGGTTAACAGGTCAGGATACTGAGCGGGGAACGTTTGCTCACCGCCACGCAGCATTTGTTGTAGAAGGAACCGATGAGAAATATTTCCCTTTAAAATATGTGGATAAAAATCAGGCTCCGTTTCATGTGTATAATTCATTGCTTTCGGAATACGCTGCTATGGGGTTTGAATATGGTTATTCAGCTGCATTACCCAACGGATTAACCATTTGGGAAGCACAATTTGGTGATTTTCATAATGTTGCACAGGTGATTGTTGATCAGTATATTACTTCTGCATTTGAAAAATGGGGATTAATGAACGGACTTGTTTTGTTACTTCCTCATGGCTACGAAGGGCAGGGGCCGGAGCATTCAAGTGCCAGAATTGAACGTTTTTTACAACAGGCAGCAAATCATAATATACAGGTTGTTATTCCTACCACACCGGCGAATATGTTTCATTTGCTTCGCCGGCAGGTGAAAATGAAAACCCGGGTTCCGTTGATTGTATTTACACCAAAAAGTCTGTTACGTCACCCACAGGTAGTTTCAAAAATAGAGGAGTTGGCAGTTGGTTCGTTTAATGAGGTAATTGATGATCCTGTTGCTGAACCCGATTTAGTTGAGAAAGTTGTATTTACAACTGGCCGTTTGTATTATGATTTGGCTAAAACCAAGGTAGAAAAGGGAATTAGTAATGTAGCGGTGGTTCGGATTGAACAAATACATCCGGTTCCACACAAACAAATTGATGATATTCTGAAAAAATATAAAAAAGCATCAGAATTGATCTGGGCTCAGGACGAACCTGAAAATATGGGAGCCTGGCCGTTTATTGCACGCAAATTAAAAGATTTGAACCTTACGCCTGTGGCAAGAAAAGAAAGCGGAAGCCCGGCGGTTGGATTAATGGAGATTCATAAGCAAAGTTTGGAAAAACTACTGGAAACTGTTTTTCAGGAAAAAAAAGTAATAGCTTGAAATAAAAAACCCAAAAATGATAGTAGAGATTAAAGTTCCCAGTCCGGGAGAATCAATAACAGAAGTAGAAGTAGGAGCCTGGTTGGTAGAAAATGGTTCTGTAGTGTCAAAAGATCAGGAAATTGCAGAAATTGAATCGGATAAAG
The DNA here is from genome assembly GCA_963677235.2 of uncultured Draconibacterium sp. Lineage (GTDB taxonomy): Bacteria > Bacteroidota > Bacteroidia > Bacteroidales > Prolixibacteraceae > Draconibacterium. The sequence continues at coordinate 490,610 of CAXXPP010000004.1, forward strand.
CAACACTGACAATAGTGGCCAGTGAAGGTGGTAAAATTGATTTTAAAGCTGACGAAGGCGATACTCTTGAGGTTGGTACCATTGTTTGTACAATAGATACCAGTGCAGTTTCTGAGAAAGCAGAACCTGAAGAAAAAGACGAGGAAAAAAAATCAGATGAAGCTTCTAAAGAAAAAGAAACAGGACAGGAAAAAAAGGAGGAGGTAAACTCCAAAAAGGAGGAGAAAAAATCAGAGCCTGTAAACGAAATGAAGGGGGCCGATGAACATGAAAAGGTTAAAGTAACTTCGGTCGCCAAGGAAATGATGAAAGATTTGGATCTTTCTGTTGACGATATTATCAGTGGTTTAAAACGAATTGGCAAGAAAGAAGTTGAAACTGTTGCCAATTTACCCAAAGGTGAAAATAATGCAGGTTTACCACAATCAAAAGAAGCATCACGGGAAGAAGACAGACAAAAAATGTCGAGTTTGCGCCGAAAACTCAGTCAAAGGCTGGTTGCTGTTAAGAACGAAACCGCAATGCTTACTACATTCAACGAGATTGACATGAGTTTTGTAATGGATTTGCGAAAAAAATACCAGGATCAGTTTGTCAAAAAACATGGTTTTAAGGTTGGGTTTATGTCATTTTTTACAAAAGCTGTTGCTTTGGCCATGGACTTTCATCCGATGGTAAATGCCCAAATCGATGGAGAAGAGATTCTTTCACCTCGTTTTGTTGATGTGGGGATAGCTGTTTCAACACCGAAAGGGTTAATGGTGCCAATTGTAAGAAATGCGGAAAGTAAATCTATTCCGCAAATTGAACTTGAAATAAAAGAACTTGCTGAAAAGGCCCGGAACAAGAAAATATCTGTAGAAGAGTTGACAGGAGGAACATTTACCATTACCAACGGAGGTGTTTTTGGGTCGTTGTTGTCAACTCCAATTATCAATCCTCCTCAATCAGCTATTTTAGGAATGCACAATATTGTTGAACGCCCGATCGCTGTGAACGGGCAGGTGGTTATTCGTCCGATGATGTATGTGGCACTTTCATATGACCACCGGATTATTGATGGAAAAGATTCAGTAGGTTTTCTTGTAAAAGTGAAGGAATTTATTGAAAATCCGGAACGGATGTTAACCGGAGGCCAGGAGCCTGAAAAGTTGCTTTTGGACATTTAATTAAAAAGTTCTGAGTTTTTCACCAATTATCAGGTTGAAAATAAAAAGAAGTTAATACTCCGAGGTTGATCCCCGGAGTATTAATTTCTTTATCCGGATGGGGGATGCAATTTCTAATCGTATCATTCTCCGGCGAAACAGAATTCGCCTGTCCCATAGGTTTCAGAAAAATATTCTATGAAAATATTTAAATTAGTAATTGTATTGTCTTTCATATCAACTACTAACCCCGAATAATAAAACGATACAAATGGAGCAAAGAGTAACATTTATAACATTGGGAGTCAGAAATTTGCAGGCATCTGTTGATTTTTACGAAAACAAATTTGGATGGCAACGGTCCGAAATGAGCAACGATGATTTGATATTATTTCAGCTAAACAGGATACATATTGCATTATATCCGAGAGATGAATTAGCCAAAGATGCAACTGTCGATTCTGCAGGAAGCGGGTTCAATGGTTTTACAATTTCTTATAATGTGTGGAGTGAAAAAGAAGTTGACGATTTGATAAAAGCGCTGAAAAATAAAGGCGTAACAATTGTTAAAGAACCACAGAAAGTATTTTGGGGTGGTTACAGCAGCTATATTTCCGACCCCGATGGAAATCTATGGGAAATAGCGTATAATCCGTATCTGAAGAAAGAATAAAATACTGATTATTAGTCATACCCCTAATTGTAAGAGGCATGACTAATATCAGCATTACATATACTGATTCAGCTCGGCAAAAGCATCATTTAATTCTTTTTCCATCTCCAGAATTTTGTCGATACTTTCATAATAAACAGATAATTCCATGATATAATCAATCAAACTGATTTGACCGGCATTCAGTGCTTTTTGAAGCATTTCTGTATTATCTAATTCCTGCATTTGACTTTTGTAATCGGTTGCATTTTTTTGTAGATCGATAAACTTCTGGTGCGCTGTTTTTAAACGATTATAAAATTGCAGTTTGTTATCGGCAGCAATGGTTTTCAAAGCTTCGGTTTGTGCCCGCGCCTGTTTTATCCTGTTTTTGTTTTCCCATAACGGAATAGTTATCCCTACAGTAACTCCCTGAAAATGTTCTTCCTCTGTTTTTTCACTCATGTAGCCTGTATTAAGTTTTGGTAATTGCATTGCTTTCGTGAGTTTTTCTCGGTTTGTACTGGCTTCAATTTCCTTTTTTAGCCAACTTAATAACGGATTTTGTTGTTCTGCAACAGTGTACCACTTTTCAAAGTTTTCGGGGATATTATGCATGGGAAATTTTTTTATCTCAAATTCGATTGATTTTCCACCGTTTAATCCTGTAAGTTCTGTTAATAATGCTGACCGTTGGATGTCGACCGATTTTAGTTTTTTTTCAGCCATTAATGAACTCAAGCGGGCTTTGTTGTATTCGAGAACATTGGTTTCACCCACATCGAACTTTTTTTGATAAGCTGTTAAAATACTATCGGCCATTGTTTTTCTTTCCTGCAATTCAAAATGTAATGCATTTAAGTAAACCAGCTCGTTGCAAACAGTTCTTGCCTGAAGTAACAAATCTTTTTTTTGTTTTTCATAATCAAGTTCCACCTGGTCGTTTTTTATCTGCGAAATTTCATTTCGGTATTTATATGCAGTAGGAAAATCAAATGACTGCGAAATGCTTATATCTGTTCTATTCCCTATGGCTGAAGGATTCCCCCACAAATAACCAAATTCTACTTCCGGGTTTTCAGGGAATATTTCTGTTTTATTGCCAATTTTATCGGCATCAGCACTTTTTCGTAATGCTGAGAGTGTGGTATTGTTTTGTTCAATTTCTGCCAGAACTTCCTGAATCCTGTTTTGCGAAGAAAGTAAGGTTGGGGCAAAAATTGATATTCCTAAAAAAATAAGTAGTTGTTTCATTTTTCTTCTTCTTTTGGATTTTCATGACCATTTAAAAGGACAAACACAATGGGAATGATATAAATATTGAGTAGAGTGGATGTTAATAATCCGCCTAAAATTACTTTAGCCATCGGACTTTGAATCTCATTTCCCGATAAGTGGCCTCTCATAGCCAGAGGTATGAGTGCAAGTGCTGCGGTTAAGGCAGTCATTAAAATTGCGTTTAACCGGTCAGTTGAGCCTTTTATTACTGTTTCTGATATTGACAAACCTTGCTGTTGCAATTTCTGGTAATTGGAAATGAGGAGAATTCCGTTTCGTGTGGCAATTCCAAACAAGGTAATAAACCCAATAATAGCAGGAATACTCAAAATTCCTGAGGTAAAATAGATTGCAAATACGCCACCTATTAATGCTAGTGGAAGGTTTAACAAGATAATCCCGGCGAGTTTAAAGTTCTTGAATTCCTGAAATAAAAGAAGATAGATTAGAAATATAGAAACAATGGAAGCCAGCATCAGTGTGCGTGAAGCTTTGGCCTCACTTTCAAACTGTCCGCCATATTCAATGCGGTAACCTTCGGGTAACTGAATATTGTCGTTAATGTTTTTCTGAATATCTTCTACTACACTACGAAGATCGCGGCTGGCAACATTAGCTGAAATTACGAGTTTTCGTTGTACATTTTCGCGACTAATGGAACTTGGACCACTCGCTGATTTTATTTCTGCTATTTCTTCTAAGGGAACTTTTTTCCCGTCCCAGGTATCAATAAAGGCATTTTTTATTCCCTCGAGTGATTCGGTGTAATCTTTGTTTAGCCTCAGAATGAGGTCAAAACTTTGCTGTCCTTCAAAAATATCTCCCATTTTTGCACCAGCAAAAGCAACGTCAACAAATTCATTGAACTGTTCGATTGTAATTCCGTAATTGGCAAGCAAATCTCTGTCTGGACGGATTTGAATCTGAGGAATCTCAACTTGTTGCTGTACATTTATATCTACAAGTCCTTCAACTCCAACAATGTTATTTTTGATTTCATTTCCTATGGTGAACATGCGGTTCAGGTTGTTTCCAAATAATTTGATTGCGATGTTCGCTCGGGTTCCTGAAAGCATATGATCGATCCGATGCCCTAGTGGTTGCCCAACCGTAAATGCAATTCCAGGAATGGATGACAGCGTTTTTCGTACATCTGCCAAAAATTCTTCCTGGCTTCTTTTGTCCAGATTAAAATTTACATCTATTTCTGCGCTGTTAGTAGTTTGTGAATGTTCGTCGAGTTCACCACGCCCGGTTCGTCGCGCTGTGGTTAAAACTTCGGGAATAGCCAGCAATTCTTCTTCCACAAGGTTACCGATACGGTTGCTCTCTTCAAGTGAAATACCTGGCTTACTCACTACTGATAATGTAAGCGAACCTTCGTTAAACTCCGGTAAAAAGCTTCTTCCCAGAGTTGAAAAAGCAATTAATGCTAAAACAAAAACAGCCAGAGTGGAAGAGATAACAACTGTTTTGTGTTTCAGAGTCCATGAAAGTGAACGTTCGTAAAATGAAGTTAATTTACGGACCAGCCATTTTTCTTTTTCGTTTTTGGCGAGGTATCTGTCGCTGGCCAGAAGCATTTTTGCCAACAAAGGGGTCAATGTCATAGCAACAACAAGCGACATAAACAAGGAAACAATAAATGCAATTCCAAGTGGTTTGAGCATTCTGCCTTCCATTCCTGAAAGAAAAAATAACGGAAGAAAAGCCACCATTATAATTATGGTTGCATTTAATATAGAAGACCGGATTTCTTTCGAAGCTTCAAAAACTATAGTGAAATACGATTCTCTTTCGTTTTTCGGTTTTTGCCGGTTTTGCCGTAAACGTTTATATACATTTTCCACATCAATAATTGCATCATCAACCAACGAGCCAATGGCAATGGTCATACCTCCCAGGCTCATGGTATTGATGTTTAATCCGAAAATTTTCAGAATAATAATTGCTCCCAGAAGTGATAATGGAATTGCCAGTAACGAAATGAGAGTTGTTCGGAAACTTCCGAGAAAAATAAACAGGACGACAATAACAAAAATGGCTCCTTCAATTAATGCATTTTGTACGTTATTTACTGAAGTTTTGATAAAATCAGCCTGACGGAAAATATGGGTATCCAGATGCACATCGGGAGGGAGAGTATTTTTTAATTCCTCCAGATTTCTCTCAATCTGTTCGGTTACTTCCAGTGTATTTACATGTGGTTGTTTTGAAACCGACACAATAATGGCTGGCTTACGGTTATGTGAAGCATAGCCCATTTTTACAGCGCTTCCTATTTTTACTTCAGCAACATCGCGAATGCGCACTGGTTTTCCATTCCGTGTTTCTATAAAAGAATTACCAAGTTGCTCCAAATCGAAAGTACGGGCAATTCCCCGAATTACATACTCATTGCCATATTGACGAACAACTCCACCCATTGAGTTTTGGCTTATTCCCTGGCAGATGTCGGCCAGCTCTTTCATTGAGATTTCGTAGAATCCCATTTTTTGAGGGTCGGCCAGTATCTGGTACTGTTTTAAATCGCCACCAATTATGGTTACCTGCGAAACTCCACCTGTTGCCAGAATAAGCGGTTTTACGTTCCATTCAGCAATGGTTCGCAGATCCATCATACTTGTACTATCGGCCTGCATTCCAATAAAAAATATTTCTCCCATTACACTTGATTGAGGTGCAAGGATGGGCTGACCGGCTCCAATAGGCATTTGAGCAGTGACCTGAATCAGTTTTTCACTCACAATTTGCCGGGCTTTGTAAACATCGGTTCCCCAATCAAAATCGACCCAAACAAATGAAAATCCCTGCGAAGATGCAGAACGTACTCTCCGGACATCGTTAGCTCCGTTTACAGCTGTTTCAATAGGAAATGTAACTAACCGTTCTACTTCTTCTGATGCCATTCCATGCACATCAGTCATTACAACAACGGTTGGTGCAGTTAAATCTGGAAAAACGTCCACATCCATATTTTGGGCAGTATAGCTTCCGAAAATGACCAACACCGCCGAACAAAACAGGATAAAATATTTATTCTTTAATGAAAACTTTATAATATTATTCAGCATAGCTTCCTATTTTAATGAACATGACCAGCATGTGGATCCAGCGCACCTGAGGCTTGTGAGAGTTTAACCGAAACTGCTCCTCTGGTAACTATCCTCTCGTTAGTATTTAACCCTGCAAGAATTTGTGTTTTTATTCCATCGGATGCACCAGGCTTTACTTCTCTTTTTTCAAATAGTTCCGGTGTTTTCTGAACAAAAACATAATATACCCCTTGTTCTTCAATAAGAGCTGAACCTGGAACTGTCAGTGCTTGCTTGTCTGAAGTGGTCTTCAAGTATGTTTTTACAAAATTGCCAGGGTAAAATTCGCCGTTATCTTCAATTTGAATATTTACCGGGATTAAATAATTATCGTGATTCGCTGATTTGCCCCACGAAATAATCTTCCCGTTCAGCTCATCCAAAGAATATGTTCTTTGTTGATTGGATGTAGCGATATTTGCTGATTTCAAAAATGCAAGATCTCGGGCATATTTGGACTGAACTTCAGCATAAAGCATCAGGTTTTTATTTTGGGAAACTACAGCAAGAGCCTGCCCGGCTTCCACATATTCACCATTTTGAACATACAAATGCTGGATAAAACCGTTAACCGGACTTTTTACGGTTTGACCGGAAGCACTGAAATTATTCTTCAGGTTGGTGTAAATAGCTTCAGCATTTTCAAAATTATTTTTTGCTTCCAGAAGTTCGGCTTTTGTCACAATCCTGTCCTCCGCAAGTCCCTGAATTCTTTCGTAATCAAGCTTTGCTTTTTCAAAATTATTTTTTGCTTCCAGAAATTTAACCGTCGAATTATCATTGGCAAGACTGCTTCCGGAAATTGCAAACAGGTTTTGTCCTTTTGAAACTTTATTTCCCGGCAAAACAGATGTATTTCCAAATAAAACAATCCCCGAGGTTTTAGATGTAACTACCTGGGCGTCGTTAGGAGCCGGCTGAACCTGCGCTGTTGTTTTTATAACCTGTCCGAAAGGTTCAATCTCAGGGAGTGCTGTGGCAAAATCAATTTTCCACGATTGTTCTTTGGTGAAAACGGTAGTATTTGTTTTATTCTGATCCGCTTTTTCAATTGCTTCATGAGCATCTTCATCATGCTCATAAACAGTGATGTTGGCAATAATTATGTCGCTTTTCAATCCGTTTTCTACTAAGAAAATAAGCTCTCCTGATCCGCTGGTTTCCGGTTCAATAGTAAAATTACACATCCCTTTTTCTACGGGTTTATTGAGTATTTTTATCGTTTTTCCGTTAACCGTCAATTGAATATTTATATTGCCTGATTTCAGCGGTGAAAAATCGGAGAGATTGGTAAAATGGGCGAGTACATTTACATTTTCGTCCGTTACAAAGGGGGAAGTCTCTGCAAATACTTCAAAAATATTATTGTAGGCTGTTATTGTGGTTTTTATTTCTTCGTGTTCATGGTTGTGCTTACCATGTTCATGTTCCGCTTCATTATCATGATTGTTCGGGACTTCTTCTTTTGAATGTGTATGCTGGCTGCTACAGCCGGCTATAAAAAATGCAGCCAAAACATACACAAATATGTTTTTTTTCATGCGAAATTCAATTTTCCAGATAGAGTTATTCTGGTTATTCCTAAAAATGGCCAGTGTGCTCCGGTGCTTCGGAACAACTGTAAATAATTAAAATGTGAAGTTTTTCTGATACAGAGTCAGTAATATCTGTAATCAGTGTTTGAAATTAAGCCAGGGGAGAACCTCTTGAGTTTATATTCCCGCTTCCCAAATATGAATAGAAGGACGCTACATAAATTTCATTTGGCACGGAAATTTGTGGGGTAAAACAAAAAGTATCAAAATAATTCAGAAGTGCTAAGAACGCAAATGGAAAATAATTTTGTGTTTTTAGCAAATCGGTTTTGCTTGCACCTGAATCCGTATCGTTTGAACGAGCCAGATAAACTTGTTTTAAGAGACAGAAATCGGTTTCCCCATTTTCTTCTGTGCTGTGTTTGTGTTGATTGGAGTCGCAGGCGTGTTTGTCTGCGTGATATTCAGAACTGGTTATTACAATCTCCTTATTGAAATGAATATGTGGAATAACAGCATGTGCCAGTACTAAAATACTGACAACCAAAACATGGTAAACAGCTGTTGTCCTTTTAATCATTTCAATAGGTTTTTGCCAAAGTTAAAAGAATTTTGAATAAAACCTGCAATTCATTATTAAACAAAATGTTAATCAATAGTTAAACCGCTTTAAATAAACATTGATAATTTAATTCAGAAAAACAACGTTTTTATCCCTGTGATTTATCGATTCCTATTCATACGAAATATTTCCGATAGTTTTTATGTTTTGTTCTTCCGGTACTTTAGTGAATAATGTATTTAGTTGTTGTTGACTTATCTTAGTTCCAGGTAGGAAATCGTCTGATATCATGTAATTTATAATGCTTTTGTAAAATTGGCGTGCTTCAGGTTTATCCTGAATGGCTTCCAAATCACTCATGCAAACCAATAATTTTCCTTCACCTACAGTAAATTCAAAAACAAGTCCCAGTTTGTGGTTGCGTTCAATATTATCAACCACCTGCACCAGCGGTTTGTAATTTCCCGGGGCATTATCAAGGATAAACGGGCGGCTTTTTTTAACGATAGGCCACCATTGCCAGTTACTGTGAAATTCTGTGGGGAAAGATTTAAACAACGGGTGTTCCGGGTTTGTTAAAATTCCCATGGTTCCGGGTGAAACCGGTTTGTTTATCCGTTCCGAAATTCCTTTAAACATTTTGTAGTTCCAGTAATCGGTAGTGAAAAGACCCCCTACAGTGAAAGCTTTAAACTTTTTATGGTCGGGGAACAGCAATACTTTTCTCCCTGCTTTTAATGTATTTATTGTTTGGGCGTCCAGAGCTTCGGAAACCAGAATTTCCGAAGGAACAGTTATGTTTTTGTTTTCCGGATACACCCATACCGGGTAACTGTTTTGGTAAGGAGTTCCGTCGAGAATAATTTGCAACGTAAGTTTTTGTGGCGTTTCTATTTCCGAAAGCGATTGTTTGACGCTGGTAAAATCAAATAGTCCACCTTGTGGAATAGTTTTGTTTTCTGAACCGTTTCCAATAATGTCACCAGCCGCATTTTTTAGTTGCCAGGTAAGTTTTTGTTCCGGCATTCCGGTTTGAGAATAGTTGGCTACCTGTATTTTTGCTGAGAAAGTTTCTGTATTTGTCCAGCAATATTTTTCCATAATAAGTAGCGGGACCACTTGGTTTGAGAAATGCGAAAATTCTTCCGGTGTAATTAAGCCTTTACTGTCCATAAATGCGTCGAGCAATCCTACCAGTGCAGTTCCCTGGCCCGAAAAATCCTGCAGGTCGAGCAATTGAAAACCTCCAAATCCGGGAGTGCGAAGTGCCATTTCAATATCTGCGCGGTAGCCCAGAGCGCTCAGAGCACCTGAGGCTTTGAAAAAATCTTCTGCCTGGTCTGCCATTCCTGCGGCTTCTAATCGTTCTTTGAATATTTCGAGATTCCAGGGTTTTAAAACGCCTGTATATTTTTTTATTTCATCGAAATTGGGATATACCTGGTATTGCGCGATTTCGTGCCCGATAACTGGTACTGAGCATTTACTGATAGCTCCGGTATAATTTAAATCTGTAGAAGGATATCTTCCGTTGATGTAACCTCCATCGTAAGCATCGGCAAATGAAAATGAGGCGCGGGTATGTGTACTGTAGGTTGTGTCAGTATCAGCGCCAACACGGCATGTGGTATAGTAATCTTCTCCCTCAACCTGTCCTTTTGTTCCAAGGTAATTGTTAGAGCCCAAGGCATATAATTTTTCAGGGGCCAGCGACCGGAAATGATTGACCATCTTTTGCATTTGCGTCAGGCTTCCACTAAGTTCATTTCCAAGTGCAAACATTACAAACGAAGCATGATTTCCATAATCTGCCAGTATATTTTCACCTTCATTTGTTAGAAACTCGTTTAACCCGGTTGGGTCATCATCTTTCAAACTTCCCCAGAAAGGTAATTCCGGCTGCATGTATATTCCTTCGATGTCAGCTGCTGTAAATGCTGCTTTTGGTGGTGTCCATGAGTGAAAACGATAGTGGTTTATTCCATAGGATTTTGCAATTTGAAATAATTTTCTCCAGTTTTCAACATCCATTGGCGGGTGGGCTGTAAGCGGAAAAACACAGGCATTGTGTTCACCACGTAAAAAGGTGGTTTTTCCGTTAATTATGAATTGTGTTCCCGATATTGCGAATTTTCGGAACCCAAAATCAGCCTGAATATTATCTGTTCCGTTTTCGGTTGTTAATTCTGCTGAAAGTTTATAAAGTACTGGTGTGAATTCGCTCCAGAGTTGCATTTTATCTCCCACGGTGTATTTTAAAACCACACGATTTAAACCTGGCTTTAAGCTTACTTTGTATGTTTTTTCCGGAAGATTTTGTTCCTGTTGTGTGTTCCATGAAGCTGCATTCAGTTGTATTTCTGCCTGGCTTTCAACTGTGTCACCCGAAAAAATTGTTATTGCAGTAACTGCTTCTTTGTTTTCAATGTCGGGAGTAATATTTAACGACCTGATATAACTTTTTGCGGTAGCTTCCAGTTTTATCTCCCCAAGAATTCCGTTCCAATTGGTTTGTGTGTGTTCCGTCCACGCGTGAGAACCTTTGATTCCATCGGGAACGGAGCCTTCTCCATTGTTCACTAATACGGTTAACAAATGTTTTCCGGGAGTTAATGCGCTGGTAAGATTGTATTTTTGTTCCGACAGAATGGTGGAATCTTCACCGGTAAATTGTTTGTCAACCCATACTTTTGTGGATTTTGTGCGTTCCAGTTTCAGAAAAATCTCTTTGCCTCTCCAGCTTTCATCAATTGTAATTTCTTTTTGATACCATGCCCAGCCTTCATACATTCGTTCGCGGGATAAACGCATGGTTTCTTCGTGGTTAGTATTTTGAATTCCTTTGTTGTTTTCATCCATAGTTCCCGGTAACTGAACTGTTTCTGTCAATGGGGAAGCAAACCAATTTTCATCAATTCCAATACAGGAAGAATCCATTGCGAATTGCCATGTCCCATTTAAATCAATGGTTTGGCGGTTTGAAACAAATTCTTTTGGGTTACACGAAAACTGAAATAAAATTCCCCACAGAAGAAAAATTCGAATTATCGGTTTTGCTGGCATGGCTAATTTAGTTTTATTATTTATGACGCTAAAATTAGGATTAATTCTGAAAATGAATAATAGTGCGGATTCATAATGTAACCTTGAATTTACATTAATTTAGTAAAGGGATGATTTCATGGGTTTTTTTATTTCTCTTGTAGAGAATATGTGCAATAATTCGAATACCCTTGTGTTTAACCCGGAACAAAAAACTATTTTTACTCCCAAAGATTAATCAGATATAAATAAAGGCTACAATGAGAAGAAAACTAGTTGTCATCCGGTTAACGGTATTTTTGTTTATGTTTTCTGCTTTTGACTCTTTTGCACAGAAGGAAGAAATACTTTTAAACTCAGGGTGGAAAGCCAAACGGGCAAGTGAATTAACAGTAGATGGCACAATTATTTCATCGCCCGGCTTCCGGTTTTACGACTGGATGGACGCTGTGGTTCCGGGAACAGTTTTAACTACTTTGTTACACAATAATAAAGTTCCGGATCCTTTTTATGGGATGAACAACGAACTGATTCCTGATATTTATGAAACAGGACCGGAATATTATACTTTCTGGTTTCAAAAAGATTTTACACTTCCTGAAGTGCACCCCGGACAACAAGTGTGGCTGAAGTTCCGAGGAATTAATTATTCTGCCAATATTTTTCTGAATGGAAAACGTGTAAATATTGATACACATAAAGGAATGTTTCTTCGTGAAAAATATCTGGTTACTCCATTTTTGAATGCGTCTGGAGTTAATAATCTGGCCGTGATCGTTGAACCGCCAACTCCCGTTGGAAAGGCAAATGGAGGTCAGGGGGGCGACGGGACCATTGCACGCTCGGTTACGCAGCAATACACCCCTGGCTGGGATTGGGTGTGTCCTGTACGCGATAGAAATACCGGAATATGGGACCAGGTTGCAATTGAAATTACCGGTGCTGTTGATATCAGAGATCCATTCGTCAAAGCCCGTGTTCCGGGGAAACGAACTCCCGGAGAAAAACAGGAGCCTGCTTTCATATCGGTTTTTACGGATGTTGTAAATGCTTCCGACGATGAGCAAACCGGGAAGCTGATAGTTGTTCTTGATGGCCGTGAATGGTCTGTGCCGGTGACACTGAAAAAAGGGGAGACACAAACTGTTTCTTTTCCGGAAATAAAAATTCAGAACCCCAAATTATGGTGGCCCAATGGAATGGGAGAGCAGAATATGATGCATGCTCAATTGCGTTTTGAACAGTCTGGAGGATTGTCGGATGAAGAACAGGTCGATTTCGGAATTCGTGAAACCGGTACTTATTTTGATAAAAAGGTTGGCGGGCGTGTATTCCTGATAAACGGGAGAAAAGTATTTATTAAAGGGGGAAACTGGATTTCTTCTGATTTGCTGCTACGTTTATCTCCTGAGCGTTATGATGCCGAAGTACGAATGCATGCTGAAATGAATATGAACATGATTCGCGTTTGGGGAGGCTCCATTACTGAAAGACCTGAATTTTATAATGCCTGTGATAAGTATGGAATTCTGGTGTGGCAGGATTTATGGATTACAGGTGATTGTAATGGCTGCTGGTTCGATACGAAAAAGAAAGAGTCGCAGGCGCGGCGCAGGGCTTATCCCGATGACCATTCATTATTTTTCCGCTCTGTTATCGATCAGGTAAAAATGTTGCGTAATCATCCCGGGTTGTATTTATATTGTGGTGGTAACGAATTTCCTCCGCCTCAAAATATTGATGAAAAGTTAAAAACAGATATTTTTCCTGAATTTGACGATTCCCGCTTTTATGTCAGTTATTCAACTTCTGACAGTATTTTGCGAAATGAGATTGGAGGGGTTGGAGACGGGCCTTACGGAATTCAGAATCCGTTACGGTTTTTTGTAACCCGCTCGTTTCCTTTTAATCCTGAACTGGGGTCGGTGGGAGTTCCCAACGTGGAAGCCATGCGCAAAATGATGGATGAAAAGGATTTGGTACCTCCGGTAAACGACAAAGAAAATAATGTATGGCAATATCATAAGTATATTGGTTATGGCGAATATATTGAACATTTTGGCAAGATTAACGGGATTGATGACTTTTGTAAAAAGGCTCAGGTTATAAATTATGAACAGTACCGCGCATTACAGGAGGGGTTTAATGCCGGAATGTGGGATGTGTATACGGGAATGTTAGTATGGAAAAACCAAAATCCCTGGACTTCGTTGCGAGGGCAGTTTTACGATGTTTTTCTTGATCAAACCGGTGGATTTTACGGATATCAGCATGGTAGTAGGCCATTGCATGTTCAGCTAAATTTAAACGATTCTGCCCTTTGTGTGATGAACCAAACTACCGCTACAAAAAGTGAATTAACTGTTGAAGCTGAACTTTATGGCTTGCACGGGGAGAAGTTAAATTCGCAAAAAATACAGGTAAGTGTTTCTGCCAATTCTTATAAAATAGCCGGGAAACTGGATCTTGAAAAAAAGCCGAGCGGACTTTATTTTGCCCGTTTGTTCCTGAAAAATAAAAAAGGCGAGACCCTGGATGAAAATCTGTACTGGTTAACCAATTCACCCACTGATATGCAGGATTTGGAAAATCTCGATTCAGCTCAGCTTCAATTTGGGGTAGAAAATAAAACACCGCGGAATATTTTGGTAACGGTTAAAAATACAGGAAATGAAACCGCATTCTTTTCGCGTTTAAAGGTGATTGACAAATTAACAGGGGAATTGGTGTTGCCAGTGTTTTTTAACGATAATTTTTTCACCCTGTTTCCAGGCGAACAAAAGCTGATTCAGGTGGATTTATCAGATTTGCCGGACGAAATACAAACCCAAAATTTACAACTGGTGCTGGAGCCCTGGAAAGGAATTTCGCTTACTGCTGAGTTATAAGGTATACATATTTTAGCTGTTATCCTTTTGGCCTTCAAAAACAAATTATTAATCGAGTAAAGTGGATAACTTTTTGTCAAGAGAAACAATGTTTCCAATACATTGTCATGTTTTTTACTGCATCTCTTGAGAGTAGTCGTTTATGTCCATTTTTGTTCTGATGAAATTTTGTAATAATAACCTCAACTTGTTCATAATTTTTTTTTCTGTTTTGGTTCTGGCTTATAATTTTATTTTCGAATTATGTTTAATTTAGGATTCAGATAAAAGACAAAAATTCTAGAGACCTTAGACAATGATATCGTATCAAAATGAAAACCAATTAATGCAATTTGTTTCATGGTAGTTGATTGAAATTCATGTTGTTGTGTTGGTAATGTGCATTTCTGTTAAATATCCGACTAGTTTATAGTGCACTAAAAAGGAAAACTGATTTTGAAAGATTAACGTCATAAAGGTAAAGAGAAAGTCGAAGTGCAGTTGCAATAGAAATTAACTAAAAAATGTAATCATGGCACAGGACATAAATTTGGGCAAAAGTTCAAAATGGAATCAGGAAAGTAAATTGTACAGTGAAATGGAACCTAAAGGTTTTTATACAGGCTTTTGGGAACCGGATGAACAAATTCGCAAAAGGAGTATCCTTAAAATATTTTTTGTTGTGGTAATTATAGCTTTATTTTTTTCTTGTAGTAAAGATAAAATAGAAGAGAATACGAATGATTCCGAAATTTATGCTGTTGATATTACTACAGAAACTGATGCAGGGCTATTTTTACTTCATAAAGATGGAAGTTATGCCATATTAGACTATGAAAATGAAATTGGCTCACCTGTACTTTATCTTAATTCTTCATTAAAAAATCCGGTTAATGAGGGAGTTAGTATCGTTATTGATAATGGCGGGTTTCCTAAAATAATAAGATATAAGGATAAGGTTATCATATGCGGGAATTTTAAAGGTACTAAATTCGATGCTGTGCTATTAGATGGTGATAGAGAACCGCAATACTATTGGGGACTTGAAACAGAGCTTAATTTTGACTTATTCTTGTCAGATATACCTATAAAAAGTATGTCATCTGAAACAAAAGCATGGCTGTCTTTAAGCCTTAAATCCCTTGGCATAGTGGTCGCTGTAGCAGGAACAGCGGTGGCTGTAACAACAGTCGGAGCTCCACTAGCTTCCTTTATTGGGTTAACAAGTTTGGCTTTGTATGCTTGGGACATGGTTACTCCTCAGGGCAGTGTAGTTGATTTAGAGGGTGGCAGTGACGCTATATCAACATTAGATATTCTTGATTGGGATAAGCTGAATGTGAAAAGTGAAATGACATTATCAGGAAGCGGTATAATTGGACTGGTAGTTGCGTTTGGGGAATATTGGGCAGATGAACTGCAGGATGAGATAGACGATGAATTTAAAGAGGCATTATATGGTACAATTATGGACGACGTGCGCAGACCTTATCAAATTCAATTAAGCAATTACCATCTAGAAATGCCTTTTAGCCCCGCTAAAGCTACTATTTTCGTGACAACACAATCGTTGTGGAAAATTGATAAAGAAGATATGGGATGGTGTGTTGCAAGAAAAGAGAATGATAATCTGATTGATGTGGAAGTGAAGGAACCATATACAAAAGGAGGTAGCCGTTCTGCTACTTTTTTGGTTTACTCCCAAAATGGAGGTGTTCCTTGTGTTTATTTTACAGTAGAACAAATTGGAATCGAATATACAATATCACCTTTAAGTTTAAATTTTAAAGTTGAAGGAGGACAAGATGGATTTACTATAACAGTTGAATCTCCGGCAACGGTAGAGACTGTTGAATCATTAGATTCGACGTGGTGTCATGTATCTAAAAATGGAGTGTCTCCTGTCAGCGTGATTGTTAAAGTTGATCCGAATGAAGATAAAATTCGTAATACGTCTGTATTGGTAAATTTTAAATTAGGAGAAGGAAGTATGTCCACTCCTGTTACTGTTAGTCAGGAAGGCAAAGATGAAACCGGTTTTTTTGCCGGTACAAAGTTTGATGGTACAATGTGGGAGGTGAATATAATAGAAACCGAAAAAACTTCAGGAGTTGAACGGAAACGAAAAGTACAGTCAAACGGGAAATATTTATTTTATGACGAATCGTTTAATAATTCTGATACTAAAAGCTATACACAATACTTTAAGTTTGAAGGTGACAAATATTATACTTGGTCTACAGAGGAAGAAAATGATTACGAAGGATGGCTGTACTTTAGTATTGAGAATGATAGTGTTTATTTTGGAGTAGGTGAATACAACTATAAAGAGTTTTTATTTAAAAACGGGGTCTCTTATGAAACGGAATCTGGTGTTGAGACAGAAATGTTGAGTATTGAAAGAGATAACACTTTTGTAATAAATCAGGAAACGATTAATGATTGTGAATTCTGTTCTGATGTTGAGGAAAGTAGAACAGCTTATTTTATTGATGATAATGGAGATATGTCTTTTTTGTATTCAGGGAAGAGTGATTTTTCTGGTACAATTGGTGCGACTGAAACAGGAATCAAAAGTTTAACTGTTACTACAACAAGGAACGGGATAGGACGAATGATTACATCTATGCCTAAATCCGCGGTAAAAATGTCAAATAATACATCAAATGGTTTCCCGAAAAGGATGATTGGAATAAATAACAGATAATGACGAATAGATTCTCGGACAAATAAGTGGGATAGCAGGTAATATATATAATTTCATTGCACGACAGAAAGCATGCCCACTTATTTTTGTATCAAATTCCAGTCCCGGATGCGAATATTTTTAGAAATTTGAAATAAAACTTTCATCAATTACTATGGTAAATTTCTATAACGCAACCAATTGTATAAAATTGGCATCTTACATTCAAAACTTAAAATGAAAAAAAATTTAGCTTTTATTTTATTCCTGTTGGTTTTAAGTTGTCAGAAAGACGATGTTGGAAGTGAGTATTCTTTGCCAACTCCCGAAGGATTGATTCAATGGGATATTTTGAAAGTGGAAGGAGAAAATTCGATTGGCGTAAATGATACATTAAAACTTGATGTTTATTGCCCTCGCTCAAGCAGTTGCGATTATGTTTCCCAACTTTTGTCTGATGAG
Source organism: uncultured Draconibacterium sp. (assembly GCA_963677235.2). Classification (GTDB taxonomy): domain Bacteria; phylum Bacteroidota; class Bacteroidia; order Bacteroidales; family Prolixibacteraceae; genus Draconibacterium. Next base: position 507,937 of record CAXXPP010000004.1, read on the forward strand.
TATGGAAACAGGATTTTTATAAAAGCCTTTGGAAATACCCACCAAAATACTCCTTGTTTAATGTTCGCTGTTCCACAGGTGATTCAGTATAAGTTTGTTTCAACACAGGAAGGAATTTTTGCTTTGGAATTTATAAAAAGTGATGAGGCAAAAATTATTTTTAAGGTCAGTGTAAATTAATAAAACCAATAAAAGCTATGGGAAAGTTATTCCTAAATTATTTTACAGTAAGCATTGGGATAAATAATGCTGAGATTATATAGAAAGAAAAATAAGACAAATGGAAATATTTGCTATAAGTTGAGGTGACTTATTTTATCTGTATACTTTCCAGTGAAGGGCATACCCAATAATAAAAATAATAGTAAAAACAGCATTGGTAACCGAAAAAGCCTGGCTGTTTACCCAGATAACCGGGAGAAAAAGGATAACGAGTTGTGCTGCCGTATAAATAAAGAATCCATCTCGCCGGAATTTCCAGATTCTGATTGCGCCGGTCAGAGAAATAGCGTATAAAGCCATTAATGCAGTGAAATACAATGGTGAAATTGCATCAGTAGAGTGCCATGATGAATATTTGATGAGCAGTTCTGAAGTTTGTTCAAAAAGAAGAGATGCAAGGAAATAGGCAAAAAAGGCGATTCCACTTCCTGCAAAAGTAAGAACACACAAGGCACTTAAAAAATCCGGTCGTTTCTTTTTTTCCATAATTAAAAAGTTCGGCTTAACGTTGTCTACTAGAAGCGCTGTTAATTGTTCAAAAATAGTGGGTTTTTATTTACTTTATCAACAAACGGCTCTTTTTAAAATGTATTACCTTTGTGCTTTAATTAAAAGAAATTGAAAATGAAGAGAGACACCCTGGTTTTTGACATCATTCAGAAAGAACGCGAACGCCAGTTGAGCGGCATCGAATTAATTGCATCGGAAAACTTTGTTAGCGACCAGGTTCTGGAAGCTATGGGCTCGGTTATGACCAACAAATATGCCGAAGGCTATCCTGTGAAACGTTACTACGGTGGCTGTCAGTTTGTTGATATGACAGAGCAGTTGGCAATCGATCGGATAAAAGAGTTGTACAATGCTGAGTGGGCTAATGTTCAGCCACATTCAGGAGCTCAGGCAAACGCTGCGGTTTTAAGTGTTATCCTTAAACCAGGTGATACTTTTTTAGGTCTTGACCTGTCGCACGGGGGACACCTTTCTCACGGTTCACATGTTAACTCTTCAGGAATCCTTTATAATCCAATCGGGTACAAAGTAAAAGAAGAAAGCGGCTTGGTTGATTATGATGAAATGGAAGCGCTGGCAATGGAACACAAGCCGAAACTGATTATTGGTGGAGCATCTGCATACAGCCGCGACTGGGATTATAAACGTATGCGGGAAATTGCTGATAAGATTGGCGCAATGTTAATGATTGACATGGCCCATCCGGCTGGTCTCATTGCTGCTGATTTGCTGAAAAATCCTTTGGAACATGCACATGTGGTAACTTCTACTACCCATAAAACTTTACGTGGTCCACGTGGCGGGATTATTTTGATGGGCAAAGATTTTGAAAACCCATGGGGAATAACAACACCGAAAGGGGTGATCCGCATGATGTCTTCATTATTCGATTCTGCTGTTTTTCCCGGACAACAGGGTGGACCGCTGGAACATGTAATTGCAGCTAAAGCGGTGGCTTTTGGTGAAGCTTTGACTCCTGAGTTTAGAGCATATCAAACACAGGTGAAAAAAAATGCTGATGTTATGGCACAAGCCTTTGTTGATTTAGGTTACAAAGTAATTTCAGGTGGGACAGATAACCACTCAATGTTGATTGATTTACGGACCAAATTTCCGGCAATAACGGGAAAACAGGTTGAAAATACTCTTGTTAAAGCCGAAATTACAGTGAATAAAAATATGGTGCCATTCGATAGCCGCTCACCTTTTCAAACTTCGGGGTTACGCGTTGGAACACCTGCTATTACAACCCGCGGGGTAAAAGAAGATTTAATGCCGGTTATTGTGCAGTTAATCGACGATGTAATCTCAAATATTGAAGATGAATTAACTCTAAAAACTGTAGGAGAGAAAGTTCATCAGTTGATGAAAAATTTCCCTCTTTTTGCATATTAAGATATTTATACGAATAAAAAAACGCTGTTTGTCTTTTGGACGAACAGCGTTTTTTATTTTTATCTTTAAATGAAGGATGAAAATTATTAATTATGGAATGGTATATGGTTTTGGCTCTTGTTGGAACCGGTTTGGTAGCCGGTTTTATTAATACCAATGCCGGTGGAGGATCGATGATTACCCTTCCGTTGCTTATGTTTATGGGATTACCGGCAAATGTAGCTAACGGAACTAACCGGATTGCCATCCTGTTGCAAAATGTAATTGGTGTTAGCACATTTCGTCAGAAAAAAGTTCTTGATTTAAAAACAGATTATAAACTGGCAGTCCCTGCTGTCGCCGGTTCAATAATCGGTGCTTTGCTGGCGGTTGAAATTGACCCGTTACTTCTTAAAAAGATAATTGCCGGATTAATGATAGTTATGTTTTTACTGGTGGTTTTAAAACCCGAAGTATGGGTAGAAGAACAAGCCGGGAAAACTATTACAAAACCTACTGCTTTACAATACCTTATTTTCTTTTTTATAGGTTTTTACGGAGGATTTATTCAGATGGGAGTTGGCTTTTTTATTTTGGCAGGACTGGTTTTGGGGTGTGGACAGAATCTGGTAAAAGCAAATGCATTGAAAGTTTTTATTGTTTTGGTTTATATGTTTTTTTCCCTCGGAATTTTTATTGCCCATAAACAGGTTGATATAACAGCCGGGTTAATTTTAGCTGTGGGAAATATGTGTGGTGCCTGGCTGGGGGCTAATTTTGCAGTTAAAGGTGGTGCAAAATATATTCGTTATGTTTTAATTGCTGCATTGGTTATTGTTATCCTGAATTTGTTTGGAGTGTTTGGTTAACGACCGGGCGACGTGATTTCAAATTCACGATTTTTATCAGCGGAATGGAATCCGCTAATTCCGAAAATTGAGTGTGGAATGAATCAACAACAAAAAATATCAGTTACAATTATTACCGGCTTTCTGGGGGCAGGAAAAACTACTTTTATTAATTCTTTGCTAAAAAAATATACGAATAAACAGTTTGCCCTGGTTGAAAATGAATTTGGCGAAGTAGCCATTGATACAAAATTGATTAAAGGAGTAGATGCCAGCCAGATGTTTGAGTTGAAAGAAGGATGTATTTGTTGCACCATTACCGATGAATATGAACTGGTTTTGCAGGAGTTAGCTGAACGTTTTCCAGGCGTGCAGCATTTGTTAATAGAGACCACCGGCGTTGCTGAGCCCGCTGGTGTTATCCGGCCGTTTTTTAGAGATGAGAATCTACAGAAGATTTATTCTTATACAGGTACGGTTTGTATTGTTGATGCTATAAACTTTAAAAAAGAAGCTGAAAAGGAATTAAGAAATAAACAGATCGCAGTTGCCGATCAGGTACTGATTAGTAAATCGGAAAAATTATCTCTTATAGAAAAAGAATATCTTGAAAAGCAAATTAATCAGATAAACCCATTTTGTGAGATTCGATTTTATCCGCTTGAAAATAAAGAACAATTTGTATTGGAAGATTTGTCATTTCGAACAAAATTTTATCCGGATTCTGCTGAAAAACAGATGGGGCATTCTAATATTTCTACAAAAGCATTCATCTTTTCAGAACCATTAAACAAGGAAAAATTTACGTACTGGCTTTCCTATACTTTGGATGTCTATAAAAATGAAATTTATCGAGTAAAAGGAATTCTTTGTTTTGAAAATGAACCCTTTGAGTATGTGTTACAAGGCGTAAGTGGAAATTACGAACTCAACGAGGGCGAAAACCTGGTTTTCGAAAATAAAAGTGAAATTGTTTTTATCGGGAAACTATCTGAGGTAGATTTTACTACTAATTTTTAACTAACTAAGAAAAGCCATCCACAATGGAATAATAAAAATTGAAAGCGAAGTGGCCAGTACAACAATTCTGGCAACAAGCGTAGTTTCCAGTTTGTACTGAACAGCCAATGCATAGGGCGTTAAACCAAGTGGCATGGCAGAATCGAGGATGGACGCCTTGAACTGCAATGGAGGCAACCCTGTATTTTTAGTTGTGATATAAAATAGAAAAGGAAAAATCAGCATTGTAATTACAACAAATAAAAAAATCTGAATCCACTCTTTGGGATGTCCGATTTTGTTGAGTCCCAGAAATATTCCCAACGAAAAAAGAACAACCGCAGTTACTGAATCGGAAAATAAGAAAATGGTTTTTTCGATAATTGAGGGAAGTTCTATTTCCAGTATTATAATTAAAAGTCCGGCAAATACAGAGATTAATAGTGGATTTTTTATCAGGCTGAGAGTAATCTTTTTTAACCTGAATTCTTTCCCGTTGGTTGATTCAATTAAAACTATTCCAAGGGTTAAAAGCCAGAATAAATATACGGTTGAAATAATGGCTGCTACAGGTAAGATTTCTGTTCCAAATGCATTGTTTAAAACCGGAATGCCCAGATATGCCACATTTCCAAAGGAAAAAATCAGAAAAAGTGAACTGCGGATTTTACCGGATAAACCAAAAAACTTTGATATTGGGAAAGCCAGTAACATACAAACTACAATGTATGCCGAATTGAGTAAAATTAATTTTGAATAAGATTGTCCACTGGTATCTAAATGCATCAACGAAGCAATCACCAGTGCCGGAAAGCCAATCCAGAGTGCATATTTATTTAAAATTTCCACCCAGTTTTCGCTGGCTGCTTTTGTTCGTGAAAATAAAACTCCTGTAAAAATAACAAGGAAAAGAGGCAGAACCGTTTTTAAGGCGATTATGAAAGAATCCATTCCCCGTAGTTAATAAACGGCCGAACGTCTACAATCATCATACCTGCTTTTTTTGCCGCAATAATTCCAAGATCACCATCTTCAAAAACCTGGCAAAATTCAGGTTTAACCTTCATCAACCGGGCACATTCCAGGAAAGTGTCGGGATTCGGTTTGTGGCTGGTAACATCGTCTGCAGAAACAATTGCATCAAAATATTTTGTCAGTTGCAATGCTTTTAGCTGGACTTCTGCGCTTTTCCGGCTTGCCCCGGTACCAACAGCCATTGGTAGTTTCCTGTAGTAATTTTTAACGATGGAAATTACTTCTTCAACTGGTTTCAGAAGATGCGCCAGATCCCAGAATGAAGTTTGTTTTTGCCTTACAATGTCAGCCGGGTCTACCGAAAGTTTGTACTGTTCAACAACACGTTGAGCGAATTCAATGGTAGGGCGACCTGTCATCTCATAAAGAATTTTCGGATCGAATTCGAACCCGTATTTTTCACCGAGCTGGTTCCATGTTGCCAGATGTACCGGAAGAGAATCAGACAGGGTTCCGTCTAAATCGAAGATAAGGGCTTTCGCTTTGGGTGAGACTTTAATTTCCATTCATTTTACTTTGTTGCCAAAAGTAACAGTTCATTCAATCATTATGTTTGTGATTTGCTACTTTTAGCCGAGATTTAAAATTCATTTAAAAAAATTATCTTTGACAAAACACATAAAATTCAGCAAATGAGATTGATTTTGTCTGTAATAGCCAGTGGTTTATTTTTCATTGCGTGTGCAAAAACTTCGGATTCCGGATATGAAGAAATTACACTTCCCCCTGAAAAACCTGTGGAATGGGAATTGGTTTGGGAAGATAATTTTAATACAAATGGACTTCCTGATGAAAATATTTGGTCGTATGAAGTAGGATATATCCGAAATAATGAGGCTCAGTATTATACGGAAAAAAGAACAGAGAATGCTCGTGTTGAAGATGGGAGTTTGATAATTGAAGCACGAAAAGATAACTGGGACGGACATGAAGTAACCTCGGCGAGTATAAACACTTATAACAAGAAAAATATTTTATACGGCAGAATAGAAGCGAGGGCGAAACTTCCGACAGGAAAAGGAACGTGGCCTGCAATATGGATGCTGGGTACAAGTATAATGAATGGGGCCGGATGGCCTGATTGTGGTGAAATCGATATTATGGAGAATGTTGGTTTCGACCCCAATGTGATCCATGCAAATATTCATACAAAAGCATATAATCATGTTTTGGGGACAAACAAAGGCAACAGTACAACTATTCAAAAACCGTATAACAATTTTCATGTGTATGCTGTAGAGTGGTTTGAAGATCACATGGATTTTTATCTGGACGACAAACTTTACTTTACTTTTAAAAATGAAAAAACGGGGAATGATACCTGGCCGTTTGATAAACCGCATTACCTGATACTTAATTTTGCTGTTGGTGGTGCCTGGGGGGGCCAACAGGGAATCGATGAATCAATCTTTCCGCAGAAATATTATATCGATTATGTGAAGGTATACAAACAAAAGAAGTAGTTGTTACTAATATTACAGGAAGCGCTTTTTTTGTTGCTAACTAAATTTTTGGTATTCCTTAATTATATTTAAAAGTTCTCTACGGTTGAAAGGCTTTGCAATATAATTGTCAAACCCTGAGTTAAGCACTTTTTGCTTTTCATCTTCAAACGCAAAAGCTGTTTGTGCTACAATTGGTAAATCAGAACGAAAGTTTTTTATTTTTTTTGTTGCCTGATAACCATCCATTACCGGCATTTTTAGATCCATCAGTACCATTAAAATATTTTTTTTCTCCATACAAATATCAACAGCTTCTTTCCCATTTTTAGCTACAGTAAAGTTTATATTGGCACGTTTTAATATCTCTTTTATATAGTTAATATTCGCTTTGTCATCTTCAACAACCAAAACAAGCGCTTTGTTATCTAATTTGGTATTTTCTAAATCAGTGTTGTACGATTTGTTCAGGTTTGTGTCGTAAGGAACGGTAAAATAAAACCGGGAACCTTTTCCTTCCTCCGATTCTACTCCTATTTTCCCTCCCAAAAGAGAAACATTACCCTTACAAATCGCCAAGCCTAATCCAACGCCGTCGTATAGTCTAACATTATCTGCTTTCTGAAAACGATTAAATATTTTATCGTGCAATTCTTTTTTTATTCCAATGCCAGTGTCTTCTACGTAAAACTTTAGTTTGTTGTGCTTTATATAATAACCAAACTCAATATATCCCTTTTCTGTGAATTTTTGCGCATTGCTAAGAAGGTTAAATAAAACCTGTCGTAATTTTGAAACATCAGTGATAACAACTACTGATTTATTATCAAGTCCTTTTGTGAGAATAAATTTGATGTTTTTGTTGATACGCGGTTTAAAAGCACTGTAAAGTTCTTCGAGTAGCTCATTTACATTGATTACATCTTTACTTACCTCTATATTCCCCGACTGAATCATTGAAATATCCAAAACATCGTTAACGACCGAAAGTAGTTGATTGGATGAATTTGTAATAATTTTTATGTATTCCTTTTTCTGTTCTTCATCCAGACTTTCATGCTCTAAAAGGCTGGCAAAGCCAATAATCCCGTTCATTGGCGTGCGTATTTCATGTGAAATATTTTGTAAGAATGAAGTTTTCAGTCGGTCACTTTCCTTCGCTTCCCGTTCAGCTTTTCTTAATTTATCAAGTCGTTGTTTGAGTAAAATATAAAATAGAATTCCGGTAATTAAAATATAAAATAATCCTTTAATAGTTTGAAGTTGAGTTATATACGTGGTGTCTTTTATGAAATGAAGAAGGATCTTATCTGAAAATAAAATCCAAAGGCTACCAAGTAGCAGGTAGATTAGGGTAATTTTATACTCAAATTTTAATTTCATCTAACAATAAGTTTTATAAAAATACGAATAATTGTGTAAATCTGATTTTTAAGTTTTTGTTAGACAGTTGTTTTTGTTTTTTGTAGAGTGAATATTTATTCCAATAGTAATGTTCGGTTGGATTCGTTGCCCCAACCTTTTATTTCAATTTTATTATTGTCTATGGAAACAACCGAGAATGTGTTTGTGCTTTCAGTTTCTACCATTCCTTTAAAATTTAAAAAGTGGATTCCTTTCCAAAACGAATAATTTCCCGCATGATTGTGTCCGTTCATCCAACATTTTACACAAGTGTATTTTTGAAGAATATTTAAAACTTCTTCTGAATTCCAAAGAGTGTGTTCGTCAAGTGGCAGGAGCGGGTAGTGGCAAAACAGAATTACATTCTGATTTTTTTCCTGTGCATTTTTAAGTTGATTCTCCATCCAGGCAAGTTGATCTTTTGCAATCCCCCCATTCCACTCATGAAAATTAGGTTTGTTTTCGCTTTTTAAATTGCTCGTAATCAATTTTGCTTGTTCAACAATTTCCGGGTTATTCGAATTAAAAGTTATTTCATTTCCATCAAGAAAAATAAACAACCATCCATCTTTTTCAAACGAGTACCAAGTTTTTTTCAGATGAAATTTTTCAGGCACTTTTTCTAAAAATTCGCTTTCTATTTCCAGATCATGATTGCCGGTAATATTATATATTGGGGGTTTTGATTCATTTAAGATGGGAATTATAGTATCGAAACTTGAGAAATTCCTGTCGATGAGATCACCAAGTCCAACCACAAATTGGATATTCTTATTATCGTTGAAATAATGAAGGCACTCGCGTAATTTGAGGGGAGAGTTTCTGTAAAATCGCGTTTGCCAGGTATCACAATCACAATATTGACAATCAGCAAAAACGCCAAAAGTTATTTGTGATTTTGTAGCTTGACTAAAACACATAATCAGGAAAGTTATGACGATTTGAATTGTTGACTTTATTTTCATAAAGTTTTCTAATTGGATTACTAAATTAGCGTAATTATTTAATTAAAAAATGTTATGCGAAAATTAATAATCGTTATTATAAGTTTGTTTTTTGTTTTTAACGGAATGGCAAAAAACAAAATTAGTGAAAAAGATAAAAGTGAAATCAGCAGCTTATTGCAAAAACAAGTTACTGCCTGGAATGAGGGAAATCTGGAGAAGTTTATGGAAACTTACTGGAAATCGGATGATTTGGTTTTTGTAGGTGGAAGCGGACCTACTTATGGTTGGCAAAAAACGTTAGATAATTATAAAAGGCGATATCCTACGAGTGCTGAAATGGGGGAGACACATTTTAAAATTCTTCAGATGTCGAAGATTGATGAGAATACGGTATTTGTAATTGGCCGCTACGAATTAACTCGCAAAATAGGAGATTTAGCTGGTTATTTCACACTCATTATCCAAAAAATAGACGGACAGTGGCTTATTATCAGCGACCATTCGAGCGCAGAGAATTGACCTCGCATTTACTGTTTTAGATTCACTGGTTAAACATAAATCATTTTTCGGCTCATTCCTCCGTCAATTACAAAGTTTTGTCCGGTAATAAAACTGTTTTCGGGGTTAAACAGAAATAAAATCATATTTGAAATATCTTTTGCAGTACCTACCCTGCCCACCGGATGCTGAGTTTTATCTTCGTGTGTTTGTTTGTATTCTCTGGCTTTCGTTTTTTTTCTTATCCCTGAAACGTCAATCCATCCGGGGCTAATGGAATTTACACGAATTTCAGGTCCTAAACTCATCGCAAGTGCATGGGTAAGCGAAAATATGCCTCCTTTGCTTGCTGAGTATGCCTCTGTATTTGGTTCCGACTGAAATGCACGTGTAGAACTCATATTTATGATACTTCCTTTCGTTTTCTTCAGATGTGGTACAGCATATTTTGAACATAAAAAAGCACCGGAAAGATTTACGCTGATTGTATGATTCCACTCTTCATAAGACAGTTTATCAATTGGTTTGTTAATATGAATAGCGGCGTTATTTATGAGACTGTAAATATTGCCAAATTTTTCAACGGAAGCTAAAATAGATTTCTGAACATCTTTTTCATCAGAAACGTCTGTTTTAAAAAATGCAATATTATCAGACTGCGTTTCATCCTTTAATTCATCAATGGCTTCTTCGTCTATTTCGAAAACTGAAACCGAATAGCCATTCTTTAATAATTCTTTAGAAACAATTTTCCCGATTCCCTGCGCTCCGCCGGTTACAATAATATTTTTATTCATCCTAATTCTTCTTTTTAAATACGATTCTTAAATCTGTTTCGCTTTCAACTTTTTTACCGTTTTTGATTTCAGGTGTCCATCCGGGACCATCCATAATAATTTGTCTTGTTTTTTCAAATAACTCTTTATTGGTTGGGTTCTTGTTTTTAATTTTAGTAATCTCTCCATTCGAATTGATATGAAGTTTTACTTTTACAACAGTTTTTTTAGACGGGTAATCTTCTGGCAAAATAGCTTTTTCTTTCACGTAGTTTATATACTCATTCATGCCATCTTCAGGCTGAGCTTTGGTATTTCTTTTTCCTTTTTTTGCAAGTGCGACACTTCCCACTGTTTGCATTTTTCTGTGTGGTTCATAACCAATAACGACTACTTCGTCCAATGCAATTTGCGACGGATCCAGTCCAACTATAATTAACGAATCTCCGGAGGAATGAAATTCCGTATTCTCCATCCCTACAAAACTGGCTTCCAAAGTGCTGTTGCTTTTTTGCGTCAGTTTTAAAGTGAATTTTCCATTCAGATCGGAAACTGTACCATTGGAAGTTCCTTTTTCTGTAATCGTAACCCCGGGAATGGGCAAACTGTCGCTCGTCGAAATAACTTTACCCCGAACAACCTTTTCTTCGGAATCGTTAAACTCAAATGTTTTTGTGAATTGCATCCTGTTTTTATCATCTTTTTCAGAAGGGCGGGAAAGAGTGGATATTCCCCGAATTCGTATTTGGGTGTCATGTTGAGCTTCGTCATTACTGGATTCAGTAACGACTAGCTTATTAAGCGTATTTTCTTGCAATTGTTTTTGTTCCGAATGAACCTCTTCAGATGAAATTGTTTTAATTTTTTTTGCCATTTTGGGAGGAAGAGATTTGGCATTTTGTTGTTCTTTTTTCTGTGAGGAAATTGTTGCTTTATCTGGCTCAGCATTTTCTGCAATCTTCTTTTGGGTTTTTCCCGTTTCCTTTTTTCGCGTCGTTTCCGGAATAATTTCTTCTTTCTGCGATTGGAGGTTTTTAGTTTCAACTATTTCCTGAAGTGGTGATTTGTCTTTTAACTGAATCCAAATTACACCAACAGAAATTAGCAATAACAAGGTTGCTGCCGCAGCCCAGAATGTGGTGTTTCTCTTTTGACTTTTTTGATTGATTTTTTGGGAAAGACTTTGTAAATCATTCTGAACCTCGGAGGCCGGAAATTGTTGCATTCCTTCCAGCGCCTCTGCCTCAAACGGGTATTTCTGCAATTCCCGTTCAAAAGCATTTCTTTCCGCTTCGGTCATTCGGTTCTCCAAATACCGCTGAAAATCTTGCTCGCTGATATGTGTTTTATTTTTTTGCATTATTACCTTCCAAACAAATCTTCAAATTTCGCTTCCCGTTTTGAATAAAACTTTTTATTTTTTTTTCCTCCAAATTCAAAATAATACCTATTTCCCGGTAACTTTTACTTTCAAAATAAAATAAACGAATGCAGTTCTTTTGCTCGTTTTTTAGTTTTTCAATACAATTATTTAGAGCTTGTTCTCCTATTTCATCCTGTTCCCTGTCAATAGGATGCAGTTCTGCTACATTTTCCATAAAAGCAGCCATTTCATTTTCATCAGCAATCGAAATTACTTTTCCGGGTTTTGTTTTTCTAATTTCCATTAAACAATAGTTTTTGGAAACAACATACAACCAATTTTTAAAATTACGGATTTGTTGCTTATCGATTTCAATTAACAGCTTTTCAAAAATTTGGATAACAGTATCCTGCGACTTTGTGCGCTCTTTAAAATATTTTAGGCAAATACCATAAACAAGGTGCATGTGTCGTTTATACAACTCTCCCAGAGTTCCCATATCTCTGGTTTTGAGATACTCCGTCAATAATTTTTCGTCGGATGGCTTTTCCTTTTTTTTGTAAAGCGGAATGAGTTGCATGTTTTTGATTTCAGCTTAAAAGTCGTTTTTTTATCGGGATCTTATGATTTGCAATCGCAGAAAAACACGGAGATTATAAATCTCTGATCTCCGAAATGAAAATTTTTATGGAATTTGATTTTCTTCTGCATCATGATTATGTAATTAATTTAAAAACGATAATCATGAAAAAATTAAGCTTGCTTTTAGGATTAGCAATGTTTGTTTCCGGTTGGGTTTCCGCGCGCCAAATTACCGGAACGGTGAAAGATGATTCAGGTAATGTTTTACCTGGTGTATCGGTTTGCGTTGAGAAAACTAACCGAGGCACGGTTACCGACATTCAGGGATTTTACAACATTGAAGTAAAGACCGGAGATAAGGTTCTGGTTTTTTCATTTATTGGAATGGAAACCGAAAAGGTGAAAATTGGTGCAGAGGATAGAATTGATGTTCAATTAAAAACTTCAAACGTTACTGTTGACGAGGTGGTGATAACAAGTTCAAAGGTGCATCGCAAACAAGAATTGACATCGTCGGTTGTTCAAATTCACGGCGCTGGTTTTATCAAAAGCACCGGATTTATTCCCGCTCCCAACTGGAACACCGAAAATTATTCAACTATACACGAAAATGGTTTTAAAGATGTGACAGTTAACCCACTCTCCACTTTTTCTATTGACGTTGACAATGCATCGTACTCTAATGTCCGCAGATATATTAATAATGGTGAGTTGCCTCCTGTTGATGCGGTTCGGATAGAAGAAATGATTAACTATTTCAAATACAATTATACGGAGCCAACAGGAGAGCACCCGTTTAGTGTGACAACAGAACTCGGAAAATGTCCATGGAATGAAAGTCATTATTTAATGCATGTGGGGCTAAAAGGAAAGAGTATTGATAAACGTGAATTGCCCGCTTCTAATCTGGTTTTTTTAATCGATGTTTCAGGTTCAATGAATTTTGAGAATAAATTGCCATTGCTTAAACGTGCCTTTAAAATGCTTGTGAATGAATTGCGTTCCGAAGACCATGTTGCAATTGTGGTTTATGCGGGCGCGGCCGGGAAAGTGCTGGATTCAACACCAGGCAATGAAAAACAGAAAATTCTTGATGCATTGGAAAGTCTTTCAGCCGGAGGTTCTACTGCAGGGGGAGAAGGTATAAAACTGGCTTACAAAATAGCCAATGAAAATTTTATAAAAAAAGGTAACAACCGGATTATTTTGGCCACCGACGGCGATTTTAATGTTGGCGTTTCCAGCACCTCGGAAATGGAGAGATTGGTGGAAAAGGAACGGGAAAGTGGAATTTTTATGTCGGTGCTGGGCTTTGGTACCGGAAATATTAAAGATGATAAAATGGAAATTATTGCCGATAAAGGAAATGGAAATTATTCCTATATAGACAATATTCAGGAAGCCCGTAAAGTGTTTATTTCAGAATTTGGGGGAACATTATTTACGATAGCAAAAGATGTTAAATTTCAGTTGGAATTTAACCCAAAGCAAGTAAAATCATATCGCTTGATGGGATATGAAAATCGGCTGCTGAATGATGAAGATTTTAACGATGATAGGAAAGATGCTGGAGAAATGGGAGCAGGGCATAACGTTACTGCTCTATATGAAATAATTCCCGCCAGTTTCGGAAGTGAGATTTCATCGGTAGATCCTTTAAAGTATCAGGAATCAAAAACTATTGAAGGGAAATATGACAATGAGTTATTAACGGTTAAATTGCGCTACAAGGAGCCAAATGGAGGAATGAGTAAGTTATTGGAGTTGCCTGTTCAGAGTAAAATAGAAAAGAAACTCTCTGATGATTTTTGTTTCTCGGCTGCAGTAGCTTCTTTCGGGATGTTACTCCGGAATTCTGAATTTAAAGGAAATACGACTATATCAAGCATTCTTGAATTGGCAAAGAACGCAAAAGGCGAAGATGAAAACGGGTATCGTTCAGAATTTATACAACTGGTAAAAACGGTAGATGATTTACATTTGCTTGCTGAAAAGTAAATTAAGAACTCTGGTTTTTATAAAAGCAAAAAGCACGGAACAACATGCCGTGCTTTTTGTAAGTAATAATATAGTATTTCCTAAAATTTAAATCCAAGTGTCATTAAAACATTTTGGTTTGTGTTGGAACGCGGAACTTCGTAATAATTTGGCTGTACACTATTTTCAGAATAATCAGCCATCATATTGGTGTAGGCAACATTCAGAGAAAAAGAATTAACTGAATAGCCAAAACCTAAAGAAAATTTTGATACATCGTCGGTTAATGAGGTAACATCAGTTAAGTTGCTTTTATAAGGGTTTCCGTATAGTTCATACCCGGCTCTTAGTGCAAACTGATTTGTCAATTTAAATTCTCCACCTAAACGAAGATTTAATACATTATCAAAAACATCTTCCATTTGAGAATTTAAATCATTGAAATTATCTGTCCCATTTCCCCCTCTTCTGAATCTCATATTGGCATAATCCAGATATTCTGCATCAACACTCAGTAATCCTCTTTTCCCAAACAAAACTGCACCACTCGCAACAACTTTCATCGGAGAGTTAAAATCATAGTCGTAATAATTTATTCCATAATTGGAATGTGTTTCATCTAGCTGTGAATCCATTCCAAGGAGCGATTGTTCTTTTATTGAGTACCATGTTGGAGAGTGGAATGCCAATCCCAATCTTACTGCCTGTGTGGGTTTAAAAATGGCGCCTACTTTAAAGTTATAACCCTGTCCTTCCATATGATATTCATCATCAAATCTGAAAGAATCATTACCTCCACCGCCTGTCAGAAATTCTTCGTAAGTTGAATTTTTGTCGAATTGAATATTGTGAATTCCGATTGTTGTCCCCAAATAAAATTTATGGTTAAAATTTAAACTTATATTAAATACATATTCATCCAAATATCCATCCTGAAAATATGATTTTCGTTGGTCAACTTTTTCATTATCATACAAAACGCTTACATATTGTCCGTCGATGTTATTTCCCTGATTATCGGCAGCAGGGTCAATCAGATATGTGTCCCATGCTAGCTTTGTTGGCCAATCTCTGTATTCAATCTTGCTTATATCCTGGTTTAAATATGAATTTGATAACATCTCCTGATTTGCATATGCTGTAATATCATCAAGGTATGAAACAGATGATTGTTCAAAGTTGGCAAAAGCGTTATTATTAAAATTTGCCAAGCGGTTGTATCCGATTCCGTAGTTTATACTAATAATGCCTGATTCGGAGCGATTAGTTTTGAACGTACCAACAGCCCCAATATTATTTAAAACAAACGACTGCTCATTGTCTTCAAAACTATTTGCCCCCATTGTTAATTTCGATTTGTTAAAATTATACCCTGGGGTAATTACAAATTCGTTATTCAAATAAATGGCACTACCTGCAGGGTTTATCGATAATGAGGTGAAATCTCCCCCTAAGGCTCCAAATGCGTTTCCCATTCCTGCAGATCTGGCTGTTCCCTGTACTTCGTGAAAAGACAGGCGAAATCCGTCTCCAAAATTCTGGGCTATTGATAACTGCGAAAAAGCACATACAATAGCTACTAAGAGTGTGTATTTTTTCATGGCAAAATGAATTTTGTTTGTATTAATCTAGTGGTCATCGTTATTTTTATCTTCTGCCTGAACCTGATGAAGATCTTGAACTGCCACCTGAACTTCTTGAACCGCTTGAGCTACTACCAGAACTTCTGGATACTCCGGAACTGGAACTTCTTGAAACACCTGAACTTCTTGTGCCAACAGATGAAGATCTGGTAGGGTTGCTACTTCTATATGTGCTTGTTGACTTCGTAGATGGTGCCCTGTAAGTTCTGGTTGAACTGTTGCTGCTACTCCGGTTGTAAGTAGAACTTGACCTGTACGATTTATTGTAAGTCGAAGTCGATCTCGGACTAGAGTAGTTAGACCTTCCGGAAGAGGAGCGTGAGCTCTGTGTTACAATCCTTGGTTTAGCATAATTACTACTTGATGGCCGTGTGTAAATTGTGGTCCTGGTTGTTGAAGAACTACCTGGACGTGTATAGGTTCTGGTTCCACTTTTTGTATTATTTGCACTTCTGGTAGTGGTTATATTACGTGAAGTATTGGCTTCAGAAGTTGTTCTTCTTCTCTCTGTTAGAACATTTCTGTTACCTGATTTTGTATCCATAGTTCTGCCCGTATTATTTCTAACACCAGCTTCAGTGCTCCTTCTTGTAGTTGTTGAGCTTTTTTCAAGATTGGAACCCACTGATCTTCTAGTTGAGGAATTGACTCCGCTGGTGGTCGCATTTCTTGCATTTACACTCCGGGCTACGGACGAACCAGTAGTTGTTCTTCTTCCATATCTAGAATGTCCTGAATTTGAGGAGTAGTAGTGTCCTCCTCCGTAATAGTGGTTATAATGTCCTCCGTAATATCCACCATAGCCATAATATGACGGGTATCCCCAACCATAATAGGCGTAAGGGCTATAAAAGCCAGTGTAATACGGATATCCCCAACTGTAATAAGGTGAATACCAACCACCCCATCCCCATGTTAACGACCATGAGGGTGAATACCATGAATAATAGGGTGAATAATAGTAAGGATCATAATACCAGCTATCCCAGTAAAACGGGTCATAGAAAAAAGGATTGTGGAAACGACGGATACGATAAGCAAAATCAAGATCATCACCATCGTAATAGTTGTTGACTACGTATTTTACTTCATCATCGTTATAATACATTGTTGTGTCACTATCATACATTTCCATTTGATCCATATTATATGAAAGTGCATCTGCATCCTCTTCCGTTCCATCGAAAATGTAGTTGTTCATTGTGTTTGAACCATCTTCATTTTCTTCTATCTGGCTAATAATCATCCTGTCGGCTGATTTTGTTTGGGCGGGTGTTTCCTCTGCCACCGATTTTTCCATTGAAATTGGTGGAGGAACATCTCCCGGGTTAAAGTAGATGTCATCTGAATAACTGCTAGTGACATAAGACCCGGTAGAACATGCACCAAATATGAGTGCAATTCCCAGTAATATCATCAATTTTGATTTCATAACTTGTCCTCCCTGTTTATTTAATGTCAATAATATTTACTTTATTTGTAAGCTCAAAATATATCAGTAGTTAAAAAGCAAAATCTGTACCAAATTAGTAAAAATGGCGAGAGAATTAACACCACGTAACGAAAGTTATTCACAGTGGTATCAGGATTTAGTTATCAAAGCTGATTTAGCGGAAAACTCAGCAGTAAGGGGTTGTATGGTTATAAAGCCCTATGGTTATGCAATTTGGGAGAAAATGCAGGCCGAATTGGATCGTATGTTTAAAGAGACAGGTCATGTAAATGCTTACTTTCCATTGTTCATACCAAAATCGTTTTTTAGTAAAGAAGCAGATCATGTTGAAGGATTTGCAAAAGAATGTGCAGTTGTAACTCATTATCGTTTGAAAAATGATGAGGAAAACGGTGGTGTAGTGGTTGATCCGGAAGCAAAGTTGGAGGAAGAACTAATAGTTCGGCCAACTTCTGAAACGATTATTTGGAATACTTATAAAAACTGGATTCAGTCATACCGCGATTTACCCATTCTGATTAATCAGTGGGCAAATGTAGTGCGTTGGGAAATGCGGACTCGTTTATTTTTGCGAACGGCGGAATTTCTTTGGCAGGAAGGCCATACTGCGCATGCAACTAAACAGGAAGCAATTGATGAAACCGAAAAGATTATAGATGTTTATGCCAATTTTGCTGAAAATTATATGGCTGTGCCGGTAATTAAAGGTTTAAAATCGGAAAATGAACGATTTGCAGGAGCTTTGGAAACCTATTCCATAGAAGCCCTGATGCAGGATGGAAAAGCATTACAATCGGGAACATCTCATTTTCTCGGACAGAACTTTGCCAAAGCATTTGATGTGAAATTTGCCAGTAAAGAAGGAAAAGAAGAATATGTTTGGGCTACTTCATGGGGCGTTTCAACACGTTTGATGGGAGCCCTGATTATGGCACACTCCGACGACAACGGTTTGGTACTTCCACCAAAACTGGCACCTTTCCAGGTGGTTATTGTTCCCATCTATAAAAAAGCTGAACAACTTGCAATAATTTCGGAAAAAGTAAATGAAATAATTCAAAAACTGAGAGAAAAGGGAATTTCAGTAAAATTTGACGACAATGATAATAAAAAACCGGGTTGGAAATTTGCTGAATATGAATTAAAAGGAGTGCCGGTTCGCTTGGCGGTTGGCCCGCGTGATTTGGAGAATGGAACAATTGAAGTAGCCCGTCGTGATACGTTGGAAAAGAATGTTGTGGAGATTGATGGGATTGAAAACTACGTGGAAAATCTCCTTGATGAAATTCAGTGTAATATTTTTCAAAAAGCTGCTGATTTCCGTTCAGCTAACACTACAAAAGTAGATACTTGGGAGGAGTTTAAAAATGTTTTGAAAAATAAGGGCGGTTTTATTTTGGCTCACTGGGACGGAACTTCTGAAACAGAAGAAATGATAAAAAATGAAACCAAAGCAACTATTCGTTGTTTGCCGCTTGAATACGAAGAAGAAGAGGGGACTTGTGTGTATTCGGGAAAACCTTCAAAACGAAGGGTTTTGTTTGCACTGGCCTATTAACAAAAAAATATTTTAGGAGAAGCAGCTCAAAAGGGCTGCTTTCTTTTTTTATAAAAATTGCTTTGCGTATTTTTAGATTCTAAATCAAAAAAAGCAATGACTGAAAAAGAAGTCCGCGAATCTCTTTTGGAAGCATTCGTTATAAAATCAGCGGTAAAAGAAAAAGTTTTCGAAAACACGCAGCAAACTTTTACAATTTTAAAAAAAGTTCTGAAACAACTGGAAAAAGACTATCTCTCAGTAGTAAAAGACAAAGTGGCAGCTTCTATGTTACCCGTGTTTAAGGAGAGAGGCCCTTTTGAAGCAGAATTCAAAATTGGTGGTGATTTACTTATTTTTAGTATGCACTCCAATGTTTTTGAATTCGATGATAAACATCCGATTTGGAATACCAGTTATCTGAAAGAGGAACCGTTACGTTCATACTGCGGCACAATTAATATTTATAACTTTCTTTCTGATTCGTTCAAGTATGGCCGTGTGAACGATTTGGGGTATTTGGTAGCGCGAATTTTTGTGAATAAAGAGAATCACTTTTTTGTTGAAGGAAAACGCCAGTCGGATGAGGTAGTGAAAGATTTTGCAATCGATACTATTTCTCCCGGAATTTTAAGGCAAATTGTTGAAACGGCCATTCAGTACAGTATTGAATTTGATTTGCTCGTTCCGTTGTACGATCAGGTAAAAATGGCAACTGTTGACCAAATGCGGGAAAAAATCAGTCATTCTAAAATGATAACCGGTAAAAGGCTGGGATTTGGATTTAATTCCGATGATGTATAGATTTAAAATAGAAACAGCATAAAATAATATGGAAAAAGTAGTAGAAAGATTTATTCGTTACGCAAAAGAATATACCACTTCCGATCCTGAAAGTATTACATATCCGAGTACTGAAAGGCAAACTGATTTTATGAAAAAGCTTGAGCAGGAATTAAAAGAAATTGGATTACAGGAAGTTGAAAGAGATGAGTATGGTTATGTAACAGCTACAATTCCGGCAAATGGAGTGGAAAACAGTCCGGTGGTCGGGTTTATTGCCCATGTGGATACCAGCCCTGATTTTTCCGGGGAAAATGTTAATCCGCAAATTATTGAGGGTTATGATGGTGGAGTTGTAAAATTATTGAATGATGTTGAGATTAACCCTGATAGTTTTCCTGAAATTTTGAATTATAAAGGACAGTCGATAATTACTGCTGATGGCTCTACATTACTGGGAGCCGACGATAAAGCAGGAGTTGCAGAGATTGTTACTGCGGCTGAAATTCTTCTTCAAAATAAGGATATTAAGCATGGAAAAATAAGGCTCGGATTTACTCCTGATGAAGAAATTGGTAAGGGAACCGATTATTTTGACGTGAAAAAATTTGGAGCTGATTTTGCTTATACTTTGGATGGGGGAGAAATTGGTGAACTGGAATTCGAGAATTTTAATGCTGCCGGAGCTAAAATAACAATTGCCGGGCAAAGTGTCCATCCGGGCGCAGCAAAAAATAAAATGGTTAATGCATTGCTGGTCGCGCAGAAAATTATTACAATGTTACCGCCAACACAACGGCCGGAGCATACCGAAAAATATGAAGGTTTTTATCATCTGCTTTCACTCAAAGGGAATGTTGAGAGTGCTGAAATGCAGTATTTAATTCGTGATCATGATTTTGATAAATTTGAGCAGAAGAAAAAGCTTCTTGCTGAAGTTGTTCAAATCATCAATTTTGAATTGGGAAAAGAAAGGATAAAACTGGAAATAAACGACCAGTATTACAACATGCGTCAGAAAATTGAACCTGTAATGCATGTGATTGAAATTGCTGAACGTGCAATGAAACAGGCCGGAGTTGAACCAAAAATAAAAGCGATTCGCGGCGGAACTGACGGTGCTCGGCTTTCGTATGACGGTCTTCCGTGCCCGAATATTTTTGCAGGAGGACACAATTTCCATGGGCCTTTTGAATTTGTACCGATTCCATCTATGTTAAAATCGGTGGAAGTTGTTTTAAATATTGCTCAGTTGGTTGGAAAATTGAACTAAAATGCTCACCCGTTTTTTTGACTTTGTAAAAGAAAAGCAACTTTTCGAGCCTCATCAGAAAGTACTGCTGGCAATTAGCGGCGGTATCGACAGCATGGTTCTTTTGCATTTGTTTGAGAAATCGGGATATGAGTATGGTATTATCCACTGTAATTTTAATTTACGTGGGGATGAGTCTGATGGAGATGAAAAATTTGTGCGCGAGCAGGTATTAATTCACGGAGTGCCTGCTTTTTTTCAAAGTTTCGAAACAAAGGAATATGCGCAGTTACATGGTATTTCTATTGAAATGGCCGCACGTGAATTACGTTATGTGTATTTTGAGAAAGTTCGATCCGAAAATCAATATGATTTTATTGCCACTGCCCACCATCTCGATGATTTAATAGAAACATTTTTTCTTAATCTCTCAAGAAAGACAGGAATCAAAGGTTTAACGGGAATTAAAGAAAAAGCGGGTAAAATTATTCGACCGTTGCTTTTTGCCGATCGGCAGGAAATTGAGGAATTTGCCCGTACAAATTTTATTGAATTCAGAGAAGACTCGACAAACAATGAAGTGATTTATCAAAGGAATTTTTTACGCCATAAAATTTTACCTCTGTTTTTGGAATTAAATCCATCTTTCAAAAAGAATATTCTGGCAAGCGTTGAAAATTTAAAAGAAACAGAAAAGGTTTATTCCGGTTATCTTCAAAACGAAAATGAGAAGGTTTTACAGGAAAATGAAGGCGAAGTTGTTATAAAAATTGACTCTCTGTCGAAAGTGCAGTTTCCCAGGGTTTTACTGTTTGAAATTCTAGCCGGGTTTAATTTTAACTCCGCTGTAATTGATAAAATATTCCAAGGTCTTTTAACAGAATCAGGAAAACAATTTTTTTCTAAAACGCATCGTGTTGTAAAAGATCGGGAACATCTTTTTGTAACGCCGTTGAAAGAAAGGGAAGAGCAGATATATTATATTGAAAAGGACGATATTGAGTTGTTTGAGCCACTGGATTTAATTATTGAATCTGCTGATGTCTCAGAATTAAAAATAAGTAAAGCTCCCAATATTGCTTGTCTTGATTTAGAGCAACTTGATTTTCCGTTGCTTATCCGGAGATGGCGTAAAGGCGATTACTTTCAGCCATTAGGAATGACTGGTTTTAAAAAGTTAAGCGATTTTTTTATCGACGAAAAAATCCCGCTTCATGAAAAGGAGAATATTTGGTTGCTCTGTAGCGGCAAAAAAATTGTTTGGATAATGGGGCATCGCATTGATAACCGATTTAAAATTACGCCTGAAACTCAATCAGTTTTTAAGGTTGAAATTCGGGAATAGTTGAAATCAGATAATTTGTAGGGATGATCAATATTTTCTGGAATGCGCAACGCCACCCGATTCTTTCTGTATCCTGAATTAATGCCCTAAACCCATATTCATCCGAAATTTTGGTTTTTGTCTGAATCATTTTTCCTCCGGCAGTTGCAACTCTTGCTAACTCATTTTCTAGTCACCTGAGTGAGTTGTTAAATAAATAAACACTCCATCACTAAAGGACCGTAGTATTTGGTTTTTTTAACCGTGTCAAGTGAATCCGGTTCATCTTTCTTCTATGGAACCTAAGCCATGTCAAATGGCTCCATAAAATTATGTTGTAAATTCAAAATTTTTTGCCCGCTCCATATTATTGACAGGAATTTTAAACCAGCTTACAGCATCGTTTTTCATTGGATAAAGTTTAATTATTTGAATATGTAACGATTGGTAGTATGCTTTGGTTTTTACTATTTAGTTTTTCTTAAACTTTTAACGAAAAAGAGAAATAAAAACAAGCGATTTATTAAATTGGAACCCTTTATTTAACCATAAACCAATTAAAATGAATAAAACAATACTGCTGTATCGCTTTCTTATTTTCGTTTTTATAACCTTTACCTGTTATGGTTATTCGCAAAACGACTGGGAAAATTCCACTATTTTTGACATTAATAAAGAAGGTGGCCATGCTACATTTGTTCCTCTAAGTTTACAGGATGACAATATAAATTTCTCCAAAGAAGAAAGTCCGTTTGTACAAATGCTTAACGGAAACTGGAAATTCAATTGGGTGCCTAAACCTGCCGATCGGCCTGTTGATTTTTATAAAGCAGATTACGATGTTTCCTCGTGGAAAGAAATTCCTGTTCCTGCCAACTGGCAGTTGCATGGTTACGGAATTCCGATTTATACAAATATCGTGTACCCTTTTAAAATTGATCCTCCGTATATTCAGCATGATAATAATCCGGTTGGTTCCTACCGGCGTAACTTTACTATCGCTGAGGACTGGGAAAATAAAGAGGTTCTCATCCATTTTGATGGTGTAAAGAGCGCTTTTTATCTCTGGATAAATGGTGAAAAAGTGGGATATAGCCAAGGTAGTATGACACCGGCTGAGTTCAATATAACAAACTATCTTAAAAAAGGAGAGAATACTCTGGCTGTAGAGGTGTATCGCTGGAGTGATGGAAGTTATTTGGAAGACCAGGATATGTGGCGTTTTAGCGGAATCTACCGCGATGTATATTTGGTCGCTACACCAAAAGTACATATTCGCGACTTTTATATATCTTCTGAACTGGATGAAAAGTTTAAAAATGCAGAGTTGAAGTTACGGACTGAAATTAAAAACTCTACACATGAAAATATTGAAGGTTATAAATTAAAAGTTACAGTCTTTGAAAAAAATAATACGGAAAAGGTTATCACTACTTTAGAAACAAATGTATTGGTTGATGCCGAAGAAGAATTACCTTTTTATCTGAAAAAGAAAGTGCACAACCCAAAACTTTGGTCGGCTGAAATACCTGATTTATATACAATGGTTATTGAGTTGGTGGATAAGGATGGAAACCTTGTTGAGAAAGTGGCCTCTAATTTTGGGTTTAAGAAAGTAGAAATTAGAGGAGGAGAGTTTTTTGTGAATGGGAAATCTATTTTATTTAAAGGAACAAACCGCCACGAACACGATCCTGATAATGGCCGTGCTATTACCCGCGAATTGATGATAAAAGATATTTTGCTTATGAAGCAGAATAATATAAATGCAGTTCGTTGTTCTCATTATCCAAATCAGCCCCAATGGTATGAACTATGCGATGAGTATGGTTTATACCTGTTTGATGAAGCTAATGTTGAGTCACACGGAATTGGTTACGGCAAAAATATCTTGCCTGGCAGCGATCCTAATTGGACGGGTGCTGTGGTTGCACGGGCTGAGAGGATGGTTTTACGTGATCGAAATCATGCCAGTATTGTGGTTTGGTCGCTCGGAAACGAAGCTGGTCATGGCGATAATTTTTATAAAATGGCTGACAAAATAAGAGAATTAGATCCTACTCGGCCCATTCATTACCGCCAAATGAACGAAGCCGCAGACATGGATAGCCAAACATACCCAACTCCGGAATGGATTACTAACCGCGCACAGGAAAAACCAGACCGGCCTTTTGTTATGAATGAATATGCCCACGCAATGGGAAATTCTGTTGGTAATCTTGAAGAATACTGGGAGGCTATTGAGAAATATCCGGCACTGATTGGGGGTTTTATCTGGGATTGGGTAGATCAGGGACTACGGACCAAAACACAAAACGGGATTGAATATTTTGCTTATGGTGGCGATTTTGGAGATAAACCCAATGACGATAACTTTTGTATTAACGGACTGGTCTCTCCTGACAGGGTTCCAAATCCGTCGTTATACCAGGTTAAGAAAGTGTATCAGAATATTTCGTCGAAACTAATAGACGCAAAAACGTTCAGCCTGGAAATTCATAATAAATTTAATTTTACCAATACTTCAAAATACACTGCAGGTTTTGAGTTGATGGAGAATGGGAGTATAATTGAAAATGGAGAACTGCCTGAAATTAATATTACACCCGGGTCAAAAAAAGAAATAAAAGTACCGGTAAAGTCAGATTTGGCAGAGGGAAAAGAATATTTTTTGAAAATTATTTTTACGCTGGAACAAGATGAACCCTGGGCTGAAAAGGGGCATATTATCGCTTGGGATCAATTCCTTCTTCAAAAAGCTGATCCGCAGATTGCAGATCTTTCAGGTGGGAATGAGAAACTTAACCTGGAAAATTCAGATAGTCTGATTTTCGTGCGAGGAAAAGGTTTTCAACTTTCATTCGATACTTCTTCGGGAGAATTAAAAAGCCTCAAATATGGTGATGACGAAATGCTGGTATCTCCTGTCGTTCCTAATTTCTGGAGAGTGCCCTTGGATAATGATTTGGGACATAAATTTGAAATTACTTCTGGGGCGTGGAAAACTGCTTCCTCTGAACGGTTAATTCAAAAAATGACACCCACCAATTTTAACGGCGATAGTATACAGGTAAGTATAATCTCAGAATTGCCCGTTTTTGCTATTCCACATAAAATGATTTACACGGTTTACAAATCAGGTGCTGTAAAAATTGATTGCAGTATGGATATTGCGATGAGGGTTCCTGAATTGCCTCGTTTCGGTGTTCAGTTTGAAATCCCTGATGAATTTAGTAAAATGGAATGGTATGGACGCGGTCCACAGGAAACATATCAGGATCGGAAAACCGGCGCTGCTTTTGGAATTTATTCGGGAAAAGTAGACGACCAGATTTATCCCTACATTTATCCTCAGGAAAATGGGAATAAAACCGATGTTCGGTGGGTTACTTTTACTAACAATTCAGGAAAAGGAATTAGAATAACAGGCCTGCCTGGAATTGACGTAAGCGCACGTCCGTATACCGATGATGTTTTGGAGGCTTCAACACATAACTACCAGTTGCCAGATATGCCATTTTACAGTGTTCAGGTTGATTATAAACAGCGTGGTGTCGGCGGGAATAATAGTTGGGGACTCAAACCGTTGGATAAATATAGTTTGCTCGGGAATCATTATCAATATTCATTTTTAATTTCACCTGAAAATAATTGAAATTACAGGAAATTATTTCACTATATAAAAAGAAGAAAAAATAAAGCGCCAATTTTGGCGCTTTATTTTTTTCATTATCCTACTTGTAAAGGTTTATTGTAATTGTCTGTTTATTAATATTATGGGATGTGTGTCGATTATGAATTAAAGAATGAAGGGTTCAAATAAATTTTACTATCTTGCACATAAACTTATGAAATTGGAGCGCTTATAATTATTTAATGAAACTAAAACCCTAACAATTATGTCGCTTGATCAAACTCCATATTTACTTGGTATGATTCGTAGCTTTCATGGAATCAACCAGGTCATTGTAAAAGAAAGGAATCCTGAAAAGTTAATAAAGAAAGTTTGCGGGATATTATCAAAAAATCGTGATATCCTGGACTTGAGAATTGGGTTGCTCGATGAAAAAGGAAGTGTGAAAATTTTTGCTTCCCAAAAGGATAATAATGGCGATGTTTGGTTACAATCCGTTCTGGAAAATAAAGAACTTCCAAAATGTTGTGAGGAGATATTGCAGATAAATGAAATGATTGTAACAGAAACTCCCCAAAAAGGATGTGATATTTGCCCCTCAAAGTTGCATAGTGCTGAAAAAGGTTGTTTTTCAGCACCTTTGTCCTATGGCGAAATGATTTACGGCTTTTTTTTATGTTCGTTGCCTTTAGAATTTTTCAGACGTCAGGAGGAAAAAGAGTTTTTTCGTGAAATTTCAAATGGGTTAGGGTTTGCGCTTCATTCAATTGATGAAGAAAAAAAACGTATCAAAGCTGAAAAAGCATTAAACGAAGAAAAATTTCTTATCAATGCTTTGATGGAGCATTTACCAGAGCATATTTATTTTAAGAATCTGCAAAGTGAATTTGTCCGGGTAAATAAAAGTATGACTAACCGTTTTGGAGTTGAAGATGAAAGTGAGATATTTGGAAAAACAGATTTTGATTTTTTCGGAAAGGAGCACGCCCAAATAGCTTTTGATACCGAACAGGAAATAATAAAAACCGGAAAACCAATCATTGGCATAGAGGAGAAAGAAACGTGGCCTGATGGCAGTATCTCATGGGTGATTTCAACTAAAATGCCATTAAAAAATGAAAAAGGGAAGATTGTAGGAACATTTGGTATTTCCAGAAATGTAACGGATAAAAAGAATGCTGAGCAGGCAAAAAGAGAAAGTGAAGAAAAATTCAGACTTATTGTTGAAAATCAAGGCGAAGGTGTTGGTATAATGGATCAGAATGAAATCTTTCTTTTCGCGAATCCTGAAGCTCACCGAATTTTTGGAGTTGAACAAGGAAGTCTTATCAATCAGTCATTAATAAATTTTATTTCAAATAATGTAGCAGGAATTGTAAAAGATGAAACTACAAAACGTCTAAAAGGACATTCTTCGAAATATGAAATTGAAATTATTAGACCCTCGGGAATTAAGAGGCAAATTACAGTTACATCAACACCTTATATTAATGGGAATAACGAATTTGTAGGAACTTTAGGCGTTTTTAGGGATATAACCGAGCAAAAAGAAATAGAAAAATTACTAAAAGAGAGAGACGCAATTCTTACAAAAATGACCCAGCGTGTACCCGGAATGGTTTTTCAATTTCAACGTTATCCTGACGGAAAGTTTAGAATGCCCTATGCAAGCCAGGGAATCTTTGAGCTTTACGGAATCTCTCCCGACGATGTGAAAGATGATGCAAGCAAAATGTTCAGAATAGTTCACAGAGAAGATGTACGCAGCGTTATCGATTCAATAAAAAATTCATTTGATACATTAAGTTTGTGGGAGAAGGAATTTCGTATTGTTTTACCTTCAAAAGGTGTAAAATGGTTGCAGGGCGAAGCCAAACCTGAAAAAATGAACGATGGATCGGTTTTCTGGTACGGATATATACATGATGTTACGGAAAGAAAAAATTTTGAATCAGAAATACTGTATGCAAAAAACCTGGCAGAAGAAGCAAACAAGGCGAAATCGGAATTTTTGGCTAATATGAGCCACGAAATCCGGACACCAATGAATTCAATTTTGGGCTTTAGTGAAGTTATGTTAAATACAGCTTCTGACGAGAAGCAAAGAGGTTACCTGAGAACGATTTTAAATAGTGGAAAAACATTGCTTTCTCTGATAAACGATATTCTCGACCTTTCAAAAATTGAGGCAGGGAAAATAGAAATTACTCCTGAGCCTGTTGATTTGAAAACTTTAATTTGGGAGATTGGAAAAGTTTTCGAGCAAAAGATTGAAGAAAAGGCCATTGAACTAATTGTTGATTTGGATGAAGACTTCCCGGAAAGCATAACGATCGACGAGGTTAGGACCCGGCAAATACTTTTTAATATTATTGGTAATGCTGTTAAATTTACCTCCGAAGGTCATGTGAAAGTCGAACTCCGTTTAACAGACCGTACAAAGGAACATGTTGCATTCGATATTTCAGTGACCGATACTGGGATTGGAATATCGAAGAAAGACATTAAAAAAATCTTTGAATCATTCAGCCAGCAATCCGGTCATGCGGCACGTCAGTATGAAGGGACCGGATTAGGACTTTCTATTTCCAAGAAACTTTGCGAACTAATGAACGGCGATGTTTCTGTGGAAAGTAAGTTGGGTAAAGGAAGCACTTTTAAAGTGTCATTTGCTGATATTTTTTATTCAGACGAAAAAGTATTGCATAAAGAGCTCGCAGGTGAAATGATTAAAAATATTTCTTTTGCCCCGGCAACAATTTTAATAGTTGACGATATTAAATACAACAGGGATCTTGTTGTTTCTTTTCTTGAAAATTTTGAATTTAACCTGCTGGAAGCCGAGAGTGGGGAAGGTTGTTTGGCTTCTGTAGAGCAAAATAAGCCCGATTTAATTTTAATGGATATAAGAATGCCGGGAATGGGAGGATATCGCACCACGCAGCTTCTGAAAAAGGATGAAAGAACTGCTAAAATACCAATTGTGGCATTTACAGCATCTATTATGCAGAGTGAAACAGAAAAAATTATTCGTCTGTTTGATGGCTATTTGAGAAAACCAGTTCAGCAGAAAGATTTGATAAAAGAGTTAACTCTTCACTTGAATTATCAAAAAGCGGGAGAGGAAACGCAGGCAGGTAAAACAAAGCAGATGTTTACAAAAAATAATGAAGAAATTGATTCAAAAACTAAGACGGAATTTCAGAATCATTTTTTTGAAAGAATTGATGAATTACGAAAGACTTTAATTCTTTCAGAGTTAAATGATTTTGCCGGGGAGTTGGCTGAATTTGCTAAAAAATACAATCTTGTTTTTCTTCAACAAAAAGCCAACAACCTCAACGTATTTATTTCCGATTTTGATTTTGAGAAAATCCCTCAGTTTCTAATTGATATTAAAACTGGTTTCGAATAATTTTTAAGATATTCGTTTAAATAATTTTTATTCCTTTTGGCGCATCTACTTCTGTTTTTATTTTGCCATCGGGTTGTTTTGTATGTTTCACTGTAACCACTCCTTCTGGTGTAGGGAAAGTTCCTTCCACCCATTCCAGTTTCCCGAGGTGTGGCTCTATTTTTAGTGTTTTGCAACCCGGTTCAACAATTTGAATTCCCAGAACATTTTCGGTGAGCCATGCTGTAACACCAGATGACCAACCATGGCAAAAACTGTGTCGGTAACTCGGATAGCAGTAGTCCCCAAAGTCACCGTGAATGTCATTCATCCCTTCGGGCGTAAATTCATCCAGCCGGGCAGAGTTTTCTTTCCATTCAATGTTAAAATCTTCCCAGAATGTGGTTGCTCCCATATCAAGCATTCCTCCCCAGTAATCACTTATAATATTTAATGCGTCCTGGTATCTGTCAGCCATAGAAAGTGCATCCAACATGTAGAGCCCGTAGAATGTAGAAAACCGTTTTGCCCCGTCAACAGCAATAACTTCCTTGCAGGCCTTTTCCGGTTCTAAAATTCCCGCTACAGACATTAATGCAGCAGCTTGTTTTAATTCGTTATGATCCTTTACTTTTTTATTTAGCTTTTCAATTGCCAAAGTGCAGGTATTCGCTGTTTTTTTTTCGCCTAAAATTTCACATAACTGTTCTGCATCTTTTAAAGCCCATACCAGCAGGGCCCGGTAGCCTGCTTCCACTCCTTCCTTATTAGGGGTTGAAGGCCAATCGAGAAAACGAAAAGGACTTAAATTTTCAGTGCCGTCTTCTGCTATTTTTGAGTCAATCAAATCAATTAATCCAACAATGTAATCTTTGTGTTTCTTTAGAAAATCGAGGTCGCCATTTTGCATATACCAGTCGCGATGAATAATAAGATACCACATGGAATAGGAACTCATCCCATTCATCCACTGAGGAAGCGGATATTGTTCGCAAGCCAAATCCAAACTTTTCGGAACAACTTCATTGTATCCAAAAACTTTGGTAATAGTTTTTAATTCCGGGTGAAAATCGCCCAGCCAAACCAGGCGGTCGCGTTTTATTCCATCCCACAAAAACTCCTGCATATTTAGGTGTGTTGTATATGCCCCGGTAATCCAGATCGAGTCGAGTCGAGGATTGCTGCTTTTAAATGAACCCAGATAAGGAATATCACGATAGCGTAAAATAGCCCTTGCTTCTTTCAGGTTAATGGTTGTATTTGGCTGTAATAAATCTATCCGGACGAAGCGAAAACCGGTGTTGCCGATTTCAATTAGTCCGGAACGTGGAATTTCCATAACAATATCACGTTTGGCGTGGTCGTCGGTCGAAAATCCCATTAACCAGTCTGAATTGTATGTTGTACTGTTGGCTTCTCCCACTGATTCGCCAAACCGAATCCGAACAAGAGACGGTTCTCTGCGCGATGAGCCACCCATTACAAGTTGCAAGCCTCCATGCAATTCTTTTCCGTAATCCAGTAAAATCGAAGAAGTGTCGGTTTCTGTATTTTTTATTGAGCAAAACTGTGTAACCCGGCTCATGTCTGACTGGCTGTTCCCAGGTTTTAAAAGTACATCGGTATTTTTTACAAGCTCACCGCTTTTGTCTGAGGTCCACATCACACGTATCGGTGAAATAAAGACTCTGGTAAGTTCATCTTTTTGTGTAATACCATTATATTCCGGTCCAAAAACAGGCGGTAGCTGGGCAACAGAAGTAAATACTGATGTCAATAGAATAAATATGGAGAATAAGACTTTTGTTTTCATTATTGATAAATTAAGAATCAATTATTAAAAAAATGTTTTTTCATAAACTGAAGATAAATATCGTAATCTTCGGGTACTGTTCCGTGCCCTCCGGAGTGCATATAATATCCCAAGTCGTTTAGAATAGGTTCTCCAGCCGAGGGCATTTTATTCGTCTCCAGTGCTTTTTTCCCAAGCAAATGATAAACGGGGGCGGCTGCTTTTGCTGCAAGAAACTCACCTTTGGGATCAGACCATCCGTCGGTATCACCGGTTTGAAGCAACAGAGGTCTCGGGGCTATCAAAGAAACCAACATGTGCGCGTCTATAGGAGAAGTTTGCGGATCATTTGCGTATTTGGCGCGGTTACCACAAAACTGGTAAAAATAACGCGATGGCGCTATCATATGAGCTATCGTTTCTCCGTATTCCCGCATAGAAAGTGCAGCCCCGCCTTCACCTGAGCAACTGGCTAAAATCATTCCAAAACGTTGGTCGCGGGCGCCGGTCCATAAAACGGTTTTTCCCAAGCGCGAAACCCCATGAAGTGCGACTTTCTTTTCATCCACACCAGCGTCTTCTTCTAAATAATCCATTACATAACTTAATCCCCATGCCCAGGCAGAAATGCTTCCCCATTCATCGGGAGCAGGCCAGTTTTCCCCGTCTTTTAAATAATGTCCCCTGATACCATATTTTATTCCTTCCGCAAAATCAGGTTCAATATCTCCGTAATAAATGGTAGCCACGCCTATCCCTGCAGAAATAAATTTTTCCACATCAAAAGAACCCCATCTTCTGCCTTCCGACGCAGGAAACTTTTTCCCGTCACTGTTCCACATCATTCCTTCTTTGACTCCTGGATCATCAACAATTAAAGAATTAGGCATAAAACTAACCGTCAGAAATACCGGAACCGGTTTTTTTGTTTGCGCCGGAAGATAGAGTAACAGGTCTGCTTTATAATCCGATGTATCGTCAGTGAAATAAATTGTAATTTGTTTTCTTATGGCCTTTCCATTAAATGCAGGTGTTCCCTTATCGAAAATATTAAAGCTACGCGGGGGATGCGCCGGACACTTGCCGAACTGTTCTGTTTCATATAAATGTAATATTTCGGGACGGCGTTCTTTCATCCACATTTTTGCTGTGGTAACCTTCTTCCCATTTTGTAATACAAGCAGTTCGGGAAGAGTGTATGTTCCTGTTTTTGATTCATCGTAATTCACCGGAATTCCTGCTATCGTATCTTGTTGTGCAAAAAGATTGCTTGACAGAGTAATCAGCAAAAAAAATAAATACAAAAATTTTGGAACAGGTGTCTTTGTTGTAGAAATTTTTTTGTTCATAATAATTTACTAAGTAAAGTTGGTTGGAAGGCTAAAATTAGGATAAATTTTGATAATGGTTATCAGAAAAGTGGGTTTTTAAAAAATTAAATAATGAGGGAAATCGACAATTTTTAGATGTTCGAATTAGTAATTTTAATAGAAATAATGAGCGGGGAAGTAATTGGTAAAATAGCCGGGCATCTTTTTTATTCTAAAAGCTTGTTTATTACAAATTAGGAAACTTTTATACTATATAAACTGTTCAAGCGTTATTAAATGCTGTGTGAATACATATATGTAAAACAGTGATTTGTAGTGATTCGTAACGGTAGATTCATTTTTGTGATTAGAATAATACGTATAATGCCCAAAAGCCAATGTTACCACAACCCGGCCAAAATGGGAACACGTTTCAAAAAAGAATAGGGATGGATTATGAGTTAATAAATAATAAGACACGCAGTCAATACGAATTTCACATCGAAGGATTTATACCAGTAGTGGAATATATAAAAACCGGAGAAAAAATATATTTAACACATACTAAAGTCCCTGAACAATTAGCCGGGCGTGGAATCGCTTCTTTACTTGTAAAGAAATTACTGGAAGATATTCGGAAAGAAGATTTGAAACTCATTCCTCTGTGCCCGTTTGTGGCTAAATATATTAAACGGCATCCTGAATGGGAGTTTTTAGTTTTGAAAAGCTAAGTTTAAAATCAAGCGTAATTTTGTTTAAAAAGGGACCGAACAATTCTATATTGATTTCGTTCATTTGAAAGTGGTAAAATAGAATTGGTTTAAAAAGCTATATAACCACATATTTGAAGAAATAAATTTCCTGTAAACTTTGGCTTTTAGAAGAAAAGTGAAGGGATATAATAAATCTGAAGTGATAGAAATTGGTATTGATAGTTTTGCTGCAGCTCCTTTAAACAATGATAATGACAGAGCTCTTGATAATTCAATCGCTTTGGCTGAATTGCTTGATAGGATTGAGTTTGCAGATGAGGTTGGACTGCATGTTTTTGGATTGGGCGAGCATTACCGAAAGGAATATCTTGATTCAGCATCGCCAGTTATTCTGGCAGCGGCAGCTTCACGAACGAAACGTATAAAATTAACCAGTGCAGTAACTGTGTTGAGCGCTGCAGATCCGGTTCGTGTCTTTCAAAGTTTTGCTACCATCGATTTAATTTCGAAAGGACGTGCAGAGATGGTGGTCGGGCGTGGCTCGTTTATTGAATCGTTTCCGTTATTTGGATTCAGTCTTCATGATTACGATGCCCTTTTTGCCGAAAAGCTGGAACTGTTACTTCACATCCGGGATAATGAAGTGGTGAACTGGTCTGGAAAATTTCGTCCGGCGCTTGAGGAGCAAGCCGTTTATCCCCGCCCATTGCAGAATCCATTTCCAATTTGGCTGGGTGTAGGTGGTACTCCCGCTTCTTTCCGACGTGCCGGAGAACTTGGGCTTCCATTGATGGTTGCTGTAATTGGAGGCGAAACACACCGCTTTCGACCGTTAGTTGATTTATATCGCGAAGCGGGTGCAAAAGCCGGGCATTCCCCGGAGAAATTAAAAGTAGGACTACATTCGTTGGGATATGTGGCTAACAATACTTACCGTGCTTTGGAAGATTACTACCCAGGATATGCCAGAACTTTCACTCAGATTGGAAAAGAACGTGGCTGGCCTCCTGTAACGCGATCTCATTTTAACGTGCAAACCGGACCTTTAGGCGCATTGGTGGTTGGAAGTCCGGACGAAGTAGCGGAAAAAATACTCCGGCATAGTGAAGCATTAGGAGGAATTTCGCGGTTTACCTTTCAGATGGACAGCGCTGGCCTTACCCATCATCAACATATAAAAGCTATTGAGTTGATTGGCGAAAAAGTTTTACCTCTGGTGAATAAATAATAGCGATATTTTCTGTGGGTTATTAAACTGTATAGAGTTTGAAAAAGAAAAAAGGAATGCTAAAGAAAACAATAGTTTTTTATAATTTTGCGCAATTTTTTATAAGAAAGTTATGGCAAAGATAATTCACGAAGTTTCAAGAACATTTAGCGAGTACTTAATCTTACCGGGGTTAACAACAAAATCAGATACACCTGACAATGTTAATTTGCAAACACCCTTGGTAAAATTTAAAAAAGGAGAAAAGCCCGTAATTTCATTAAATGTTCCATTTGTTTCTGCTATAATGCAGTCGGTTTCCGATAGTGGACTTGCCATTGCTTTGGCGAAAGAAGGCGGGCTTTCGTTTGTTTTTGGCTCTCAATCAATTGAAGATCAGTCTGAAATGGTTCGGAGGGTTAAAAATCATAAAGCAGGATTTGTTGAAAGCCGTGCAAACTTAACACCTGAAAGTACTTTACAGGATGTGTTGGACTTAAAAGCAAAAACAGGTTTTTCAACCATTGGAATTACTGACGACGGAACTTCTTCTGGCGTACTTTTAGGAATGGTTACCAGTCGTGATTACAGAGTAAGTAAAGACAGTCCGGATAAAAAGGTAAGTGAATTTATGACTCCTATGCCGCATCTGGTTACAGCACCAAACGGAATCACGCTGAGTGAAGCAAACGATATTATCTGGGAGAATAAATTAAATACCCTGCCTGTTATCGATGAAAATCAGAAATTGAAATATTTTGTTTTCCGAAAAGATTATGATAGTCATAAGGATAATCCCAATGAATTATCGGATGATCATAAAAGATTGATTGTTGGAGCCGGGATTAATACAAGGGATTATATGGAAAGAGTTCCTGCTCTTGTGGCCGCAGGTGTTGATGTCTTGTGTATCGACTCTTCCGACGGTTTTTCAGAATGGCAGCAGGAAACAATCAGTTATATAAAAAATGAGTTGAACAGTTCGATTCTTGTAGGAGCAGGAAACGTAGTCGATAAGGAAGGTTTCCTATACCTGGTGAAAGCCGGAGCCGATTTTGTTAAGGTTGGTGTTGGCGGAGGTTCTATTTGTATTACCCGAGAGCAAAAAGGTATTGGAAGAGGTCAGGCAACTGCTCTGATTGAAGTTGCCAAAGCGAGAGATGAATATTTTGAGGAAACAGGAGTTTATATTCCGATTTGTTCTGACGGAGGTATTGTCCAGGATTATCACATGACTTTGGCTTTGGCAATGGGGGCAGATTTCCTGATGATGGGAAGGTACTTCGCACGCTTTGATGAAAGCCCTACTCGAAAGTTACTGATCAACGGAAGTTATGTAAAAGAATACTGGGGTGAAGGTTCCAATCGTGCTCGGAACTGGCAGCGTTATGATATGGGAGGAAACAGCAACCTAAAATTTGAAGAAGGTGTTGACAGTTATGTTCCATACGCTGGAAAATTAAAAGAAAATTTAGACCAGACTCTTGGCAAAATAAAATCAACCATGTGTAGTTGTGGGGTAACTTCATTAACATCATTAAAAGCAGAAGCCAAACTCACATTGGTTTCATCAACGAGTATTATTGAAGGTGGCGCTCATGATGTAATAGTAAAAGAGACAAGTAAATAAATTATTGAGATATCTTACCCGGAATTATTCGTCTGGTATAGAATTTAAACCCAAGCTCAATCAGTTTTAGCCATTACGAAAAATTTGATTTTTCCTGAAAAGTGTAACGATTAATAATGTTATCCGTCATACGGTTACATAACTTTTCAAAAACAGGATTAATCTGAATTCTTTCACATCATGGTTAAAAACATACTGAAACATAGTCTGCGTTCACTGAAAAAGCAAAAAGGATATATAGCAATTAATATATTCGGTCTGTCCATTGGAATTGCCAGCAGCTTAGTTATAGCTCTTTTTATTATTCACCAGTTAAGTTTTGATCAGTACAACCTCAAAAAAGATCGGATATACCGGTTAACTCTCGATGGCAAAATAGGGGAGCAGGAAGTAAACGCCGCATACACTGCATCGGTAATTGGGCCAACCATGGCAACAGATTTTCCCGAAGTTGAAAAATTTTGCCGCTTGAATGTTTGGGGTGAAACCATTATAAAAAAGGAAGATCTCGTATTTTCTGTAAAAGATTTAGCAGAAGTTGACTCCTCCTTTTTTGAGATATTTTCTATCCCGCTTTTAAAAGGAAGCAGCAAAAATGTTTTGACAGAACCCAATACCATGGTTTTATCCGAATCGATGGCAAAAACTATTTTTGGTAACGAAGATCCGGTGGATAAAATGTTGCAAGTTAACACGCGCAAAGAACCCTACAGAATAACCGGCGTTATGGCCGATTTCCCCGAAGAAACCCATTTTAATGCCGATATCCTGACCTCATTTGTGACCAACGGAAGAGCAAATGATCAGGAGTGGTTGAGTAACAGTTTCTCTACATATATTTTATTAAAACCCAACACTTCAGCCAGCACAGTTGAAGCTAAATTTCCCGGTATGGTTGAAAAGTATGTTGGCCCCCGGGTGCAACAACTTTTTGGAGTTTCTCTCAGCGATTTTATTTCGCAGGGAAACAGATATAGTTTTCATCTGCAACCATTAACACAAATTCATCACGACCCTTCCGTAGAACACGAAGTTAAACCAGCTATCGACCCTAAATATTTAATTATTTTCGGAAGTATTGCTATTCTGATAATCGTTATTGCTTCCATAAATTTTATGAATCTTTCCACTGCACAGGCTACTAAAAAGGCGAAGGAAATTGGTGTGAAAAAAGTCAGTGGTTCGTCAAAAGGGATGCTCATTTTACAGTTTTTAACTGATTCGGTGGTGATTTCATTTATTGCTTTAATTGTTGCTGTTATTATTGTTTTTATTTCTCTCCCATTTTTTAATAATCTCCTCGACGTAAAAGTAAGGTTGAATCTTTTTAGTCATTTCTACACCATTCCCGCCTTAATTTTGTTCTCTCTTTTGGTTGGAGTACTGGCAGGTACTTATCCGGCATTTTATCTTTCTTCTTTTAATCCAAGTACTGTTCTTAAAGGGAAAGTAAGAGACGGCGTAAAAAACGGGAAATTACGAAGTGTTCTGGTTTCTGTGCAGTTCCTGATTTCTATTGTATTGATTATTGGCACTATTATTATGTACCGGCAGTTGACTTATATGGTGAACAAGGATTTGGGGTTTCAAAAAGATAGGTTACTGGTAATAGAACAAGCCGGATCTATCGGTAATCAGGTAAATACCTTTAAGGAAGAAGTATTAAAACTTCCGGGCATTCAAAATATTTCAGCATCAACAGCAATTCCCGGGCATAATAATAACAACAATGGATACATGCTTGAAGGGCGCGACGGCCAAACTTTTCTGATGCAAACGGCTTATGTTGATTACGATTTTTTGGAAACTTACGGTATGAAGCTGGCAGATGGACGGTTTTTCGATCGTTCTTATGGTTCCGACAAAGAGGCCTGTATTGTAAATAGTAAAACCATAGAAGAATTTGGAATTAACGATTTTCACCAGGCTCGATTTATCGTTATTTTTAATGATGACGGCGAGAAAACATATATGCCAATAATCGGAGTTTGTGAAGATTTTCATTTTGAATCGCTCCATAACCGGATAAATCCTTACATCATGAGGTTTAAAAACGAGGATAATAATTGGGGATACATAACTGTAAAATTCAATTCCGGTGCCACAGCACAATCTGTAAAACAAATAGAGGATATATGGAAACGGTTCGCATCCAACAATCCTCTGCAGTACTTTTTTTTGAATGAAGATTTTTCACATATGTATAAAGCAGAACGACAGAATGCCGAATTGTCTGTTGTATTTGCTATCCTCGGAATTCTTATTGCGGCGTTGGGGCTTTTCGGGTTAACATCGTTTACCATTGAACAACGCACAAAAGAAGTTGGTGTGCGTAAAGCGCTCGGGGCTTCAGGTTTTAGTATATTTTATCTTATCTCAAAAGAATTTGTGGTATTGGTTTGTATTGCAACGGCAGTTGCCTGGCCGCTTATTTACTTTGTGGCAAAAAACTGGCTGAGCAATTATTATTACCGTATTCACTTGCATTTGCTGGAGTTTATTGTTGGGTTTATTGCTGCAATTATTATCGCCTTGCTTACCATCAGTTACAAAACTTTGAAATCGGTGAAGGTGAACCCGGCAGATACACTTCGTTATGAGTAATGGGTGAATATTTTTTGCAGACCTTGAATTTTACCAGGGAGAAAAATATGAGCTTATACTTTCAAATAATTTGACACAAGATGTCAATTTATTTCACACTGTTTTTATTTGTATTCTATTAAAGTAGCTGATAATATTTGAGTTACGCAATTGGCATTATGTTTGGTCCTGTTTTTAGCTATACCTCAAATAAAATAATTCAGCAATCAATCAATTGACTTATGCCGGAAACAAATAATTGACAAATGTGAAACCATTATTCAAATTAAAATGAAAAACCAAATACTATTCGGATTGATAATAATTTTATTCAATTCGTGTAAAACCGAAGTAGAAAGTAATGAAGAAGTAAAAAGTATCGAAAAGGAAGTTAACATCAAAATTGATGAACGGATAGAATTATTATCAATAGTCCAGCATTTTACGACATGGGCTGAATATGCACATAACCGATATGACTTAACGTATAAATCGGAGGTTGAAGAATATTTTAAACCTTATTCCAATCACAAAGCTGTAAAACTCTGACAGGAATTGTATGATTCTGGTTTTGGTTTCGACGCACCACCAACTCTTGTACTATATCACTCAGAATTACCCGATTTTGAACAGGTTATTCCTTACCCAGAGTATTTAATAAATCGTGCAGGAACGGAATCAAAACTAAAAGAGTTTGCTAATTCTCTGCGAGACTTTGCCGTAAAAAGTAATTTTGAGAATTTTTATAGTTCGCAAGCTGATTTTTACAACCAAATTGTTGACAGCATAAAACAAAATATGCGCGATTATAAGTATATAAATATACTGGAAAATTATTACGGAGATGAAAAGGAATGCTATACGATCATTGCAAATCCTTTGTTTCAGAGAGGCGGATACGGCCCTAAAATTCAATCGGACAGTAGTGAATTAATTTACAGTATTTTGGGGGCTCAGAATAGTATTAATGGCTTTCCGATTTTTGGTGATGAAGAATATTTTGAACACATCATGTTACATGAATTTAGTCATTCCTTTGTTAATTCATTTACTGATAAAAATTTGAAAACAGTAAATAAGTCAGCAAGCCTGTTCAACCCGATTGAAAGTAAGATGAAACGCATGGCGTACGGTAATTGGATTACATGCGTAAACGAGCATTTAGTAAGAGTTAATGTAGCGAGAATCTCTGAAAACTTGAATCATAATAAAAGCGATATTCTTAAGCAGGAATTTAAGAGGGGCTTTATTTATATATATGATTTAGATTCGTTAATGGGAAAATACGAGAAATGCAGAGATGTTTATAAAAGATATGAGGATTTTTATCCGGAAATAATCAAATATTTTGAGAAGGTAAATACAAAAGAATAATGGATTGTTAATACACAAATTGTACGCAGCATTATTTTCGATATTGAAAAGATTATTTCAGAACACTTTTATTTTTGGTGAAATAATAATTTTCCCGGAAAATGCAGATTCCTATTATACATGACCCGGTAATTTCGTTAGAAATTTCATAAAGTTAAATTTTGCTTTTTAGAGGTTTTCAGAACAGGTTAAATTTATGATAAAAGGTGCTATTATTTTATAGTTTTAACACTTTACAATTGATTCGTACTAATTTGGTAACTTATTATTTGGCAAATAGCCAGTGATATGCAATTAAAACAATTACTCATAGTTTCTAATTTAAAATAAACTGCAATGGCAACCATATTAAAAAGCGGGGAACGGAAATTTGAAGAAAATGCAAATAAAATTGATAACTACCGTTTGTTTACCGATGTTTCGAAAGCAAAAAGCGGGGTTAATCCTGAAAACCTGAACTTCGATGTAAGGCAACTCAACCCTGGGCAATTCTCAGCTCCGTATCATTTTCACAGAGATGCGGAAGAATTGTTTATGATAATTTCAGGCTCAGCAACATTACGGACTTCAACAGGACTGGAAACGGTTAACAGTGGCGATTTAATGTTTTTTGAAAAAGGGGAGGGAGGCGCACATCAGTTATATAATCATACAAATGAGGCTTGTGTTTACCTTGACATAAGAAGTTACATCGGACATGATGTATGCGAATATCCTGATTCAGGAAAGATACTTATTGCTCCATCGTTTGAAATATTTTCCAAAGATTCGCAAGTGAAATATTTTAAAGGTGAAGAGAATATCCTTGAAAAATGGGAAGAATTAAAAAATAAAGAGGAATAGCTATGCTGAAACTATTCCCTTAATATTATTATGTTCGTTATATTTATTGGTAAATCCGTTGTTTTTAAAATTCCTTTATCAGCCCCACGGTAAATCCCAGGTCGCTGTCTTCTTTGGTAATCAGCGGTTTGTTTAATACTACCTCCAACGATGTATTAAACGGAATGTACGTGGAAGAAAGGCTAAGTACCTCGCCAAGCACAAAAATATCGCGGTTGGGTTCAAAAACCTCGACTGCTATAGTAGAAAGGTTGGTGTTAAGAATCCATTTTTCGAAATGTTTTGCGTAATTGTATTTAGCGTTGATGTAGCCGCCATCCTGGTATTCGTTTCCGCGTTGAATGGACATCCATCCCGAGATTTCTGCTGTAAGCGTATGAACTGATTTCGTCGGATTTTTTATAAAATTCCAGTCCCAGGTAACAATGGGTTGAATCCACGAAAGTTGACGGACAGTTTCGCTATACTGGTAACTTACAAAAATATTCCTTGAACGTTTTGAGAATGTTCTGGCTTCTGAAAATGTCAGGCTTTCCTTTTGGTCCGATTCATATGTGTTGTTTACTCCACCAATCAAATAAATAGGGGTTAAGCCTTCTATGTCATGTGCATAATAAAAATTCAGACTCCATGGTCCTCCCACCGAAAATGTGGAACTAAACTCTGCGGTTGGTTTCTTCTCGGTAAAAAGATTAGTTGGGTCGAGCCATTGCGATTTTAGCGATACACTGTTTTGCGCTTTTACATTCAGAGCTAAACACAAAAGAGTTATTGCAACAACAATTTGTTTTAAATAGGTTGTAGGTTTCATGGTTTAGATTATGAAAAATAAATTAAATATGCTTCCTTGTTTGTTAATGTCTATATAAGCATTCCTGTTGTTTTATTATAAGTCATTTGAATTCATATTAAAATAAGTTATTCCCCAAGCCATGTTTTGAAAATAGTTTCCTGGCTTTTTGTTGGATTACTTATGGGAGAGAGCTTTAATGTGTTCTCTTGTATTTCTTCGAGTTTTAGTCCGGCATATCCTAAATATTTTTTATAATCAAATTCTTTTGTTGTGTATATATATTCAAAAAAATCTGAAAGCGAAGTGCCGATAATATCTTCGCAGGCTTGCTGAAATTCAACCTCTGTAAAACCACGCTTTTGTTTTTGGTAATATTCCCTGTAAACCAGTTTCATTACATCATCAAGTGATTTTTGGTTGTGGCTTTCATTTCGAATGGCAAAATCGAGTAATAAACCAGCTACAGGCCCTTTTTGATAATAAGTAATTGAGCGGTCTTCTTCGCCACGGCTAGCTCCAAACGGGCCGTCTTCCCAGGTATAATAACTTGATTGGGCAAGTGACTGGAAAAACCGTCCATTGTCGTTTTGCACAGCGTTAATTTCTTCATCGAACCAGGATAGGAGTTCGTTTGTATCAGCCAGTCCGGCACGTTTCATAAGCATGTTCTGATAATAAACCGTTAATCCTTCGCTAATCCAAAGTTGGTTGGTGCGGTTTATCCGATTATAATCAAATGGGCCCAGTTCGAACGGACGAATACGTTTTACGTTATAATGATGAAAATATTCGTGGCCGATAAACGACAAAGTGCGGTTTATCGCTTCTGGGGATTTTAAAGTATTTCCATCAAAACTAATAGTTGTATTATTTAAATGTTCAATTCCTCCCTGTCCTGGCCCAATGGCTATAAATGTATATCTTTTATATGGAATGTCTCCCATTAGATTCGTTGCCGTTTCCACCACTTTTTTTAGTTTTTGCATAAAAGAGATTTTATCAAAACTCCCCATTTTATACCCAATAAATCGGTGTTCAATCCCCTGCACTTTAAAAGATGGTAATTCTTCAAGATCTCCAATCAAAATCGGGCAGTCGTAGAGTATATCAAAGTCGGGTGCCGTAAATTGATTGGTTTCCCCTGGTGATGTTTCGAGTCCGGTAGCAATATCATTCCACCCTTCGGCCGGAGTAACTTTTACCGAAACCGGGGCATTAATTAGCCCGTCAACATATAGAAAAGTATTCGCAGGTGCAATATAGGCATGTTCCGCATCCACAAAACTTAGTGCCACAAATGGCCTCTCACACTTTATTGTATAATGAACAGTAAATGCTTTATTTCTTTGATTTGTAATATACCAGCTGTTGTTGTCCTGTTTTTGAATAGGAATACTTTCGCCGGTTTTTGTATTTGCATTTATTTCTGAAATACTTTTGGCATAGTCTAATATTTGATAATAGCCGGGCATCCATTTTGGCATTTTCAGAACAATGGTATCACGATCAATACCATTGATTTGAAAATCAACTTCGTAACTATTACTTTCCGGATGTGGAATGGAAACATTAAAATATAGTTGTGTTTCTGTTTTTTGTGCTCTCCCCATATTGGGGAGAGTAACCAAGGTAATTGTAACAAAAAATTCAAATACAATTACGCAACAAATTTTTTTATTTATTGATAAACGCATGTAAATTGAAGTTTAAAATTGGCTGAAAATTACTATTATTTTTCTTCATTTGTCATTGAGTAAGGATAACTTTCTTCACCTGTCCCACGGGTTTTGTTTGGCTTTGCCGACATAGTGAAATTAAGTTCTCCGCCTTTTTGTACATCTTCGTGCGAAATGTAATTTTTGTTCCATTCCTCACCATTAAGCTTTATATCATTTACATAAAGGTTTTCTTTGGAATTGTTTTCAGCATCG
This sequence comes from uncultured Draconibacterium sp., assembly GCA_963677235.2. GTDB lineage: Bacteria > Bacteroidota > Bacteroidia > Bacteroidales > Prolixibacteraceae > Draconibacterium. The sequence goes on from CAXXPP010000004.1 coordinate 551,110, forward strand.
ATTACAAATGTATTTCCATTTTCCAACTGTAAAGTAATTTTGTTAAATAACGGCGCTCCAAAAACATATTGTCCTGCACCAGGGCATACCGGATAAAATCCCATGGAACTAAATACATACCATGCTGATGTCTGACCGTTATCTTCATCTCCGCAGTAACCATCGGAATTTGGATTGTAAAGTTTATTTAAAACCTCACGAACATGTTTTTGTGCTTTCCATGGCTCGCTGGTATAGTTATACAGGTAAATCATGTGTTGAATAGGTTGGTTTCCATGAGCATAATTTCCCATCCCTGCAATCTGCATTTCACGGATTTCGTGGATCGTTCCACCGTAATACGAATCATCGAAAATTGGAGGAACCACAAAAATAGAGTCGAGCATTGCCACAAAGTCTTTATCACCACCCATCATTTGTTTTAATCCTTCCACATCCTGAAAAACACTCCATGTGTAGTGCCAGCTATTCCCTTCTGTAAATGCATCACCCCATTTGTAAGGGCTGAACGGCGACTGGAATGTTCCGTCTTCATTCTTTCCTCGCATGAGTTTGGTTTCCGGATCAAAAACATTCCGGTAATTGCGGGCCCGTTTCTTAAATAAATCAATTTCTTCCTGCGGACGGTTCAATTTCTGGGCAAGTTTCCAGATACAAAAATCGTCATAAGCATATTCCAGGGTGCGGGCAGTATTTTCGTTAATATTCACATCATAAGGAATGTAGCCCAGTTTATTGTAATAGTCGGCGCCAAACCTTCCAACAGAAGTGATTTTTTCCATCCAGTTTTCCGTATTTTTTAAGATGGCCTGGTACAATGTATCAATATCGTAACCACGAATTCCTTTCAAATATGAATCGGCAATTAGCGATGCCGAGTTGGAACCAATCATGCAGCCACGATGCCCCGGACTAGCCCATTCTGGTAACCATCCACTTTCTTTGTAAGTGTTTGCCAGACCTTCCATAATGTGCGAGTTTAATTCCGGGTACATAAGAGTGAAGAAGGGAAAAACAGCACGGAAAGTGTCCCAGAAACCATTGTCGGTAAACATGTAACCGGGCAGAACTTTGCCATTGTACGGGCTGTAGTGTACAATCTCATTGTTTGCATCAATTTCAAAAAATTTACGAGGGAAAAGCAATGTTCGGTACAAGCTGGAATAAAATGTCCGGCGTTGAATATCAGTCCCACCTTCTACTTTTATTTTTGATAGTTCTTTTTCCCAAATATCCTGTCCTTCAGCGCAAATATCGTCAAATGATTTGTCTCCGATTTCACGGTTCAGGTTTAATTCGGCTTGTTCGGGGCTAATAAACGATGAAGCCACTTTTACATGTACTTTTTCACCTTTTTTTGTTTTGAACCCGATAACAGCGCCAGTGTGTTCTCCTTTTACCTCTTTGTCGTTGCCCAGTTTTTCTTCTTTCCAGGTTTTTGTAATTTCAAAATCTTTATCAAAAACAGCTACAAAATAGTTATGAAAATTGGCAGGAACACCGCCGTGGTTGTTCTGGCAGTATCCAACTATTTTTCGTTCTTCAGGAATAATTTTTACAGAAGAACCTCCGTTAAAGGCATCAAGCAACAGGTACGAAGTTTCATTTTCAGGAAAAGTAAATCTGAAAATAGCAGCACGTTCAGTAGGTGTTACCTCTGCAGTTACGTCATAATCGGCCAAATAAACGCTGTAGTAAAATGGTTTGGCAACTTCTGCTTTGTGCGAAAACCAAGAGGCACGCTCATCTTCATTTACTTTTAATTTGCCTGTTACCGGCATAAATGAAAACGCTGCATAGTCGTTAATCCACGGACTCGGCTGGTGGGTTTGTTTGATACCACGAATTTTTACATCGTCGTACATATATCCCCAGCCATTACCCATTTTCCCCGTTTGCGGAGTCCAGAAGTTCATTCCCCACGGTCTTGCTATGGCGGGGTAGGTGTTTCCGTTCGATAGCGAGAAGTTGGAGTCGGTACCCATAAGTGGGTTTACCAAATCAGTCAATTTTACATTTTCATTTGAATAGACACTTTGAGGCGTATAGTTGCCTGTTTGTGTACACCCAAATAAGAATATGAGGGTGAAAATTATTGCTGCGTTTTTCATCATATTTTTTATTGTTTCGTGGTGTAAAAGTCCTTTTTGCTAGTAAACCATTGATTCCGGGCGGTTTTCCTTTGCGGCTCCGAATTCTTTGTTGGGTTGGCTACCCATAACAAATTTCAACGTACCACCATTTAAAATGTCTTTATGTGTTATAAAAGTTTTTTTATACGGTTGCCCGTTCAATTCTGCCGACTGAATGTATATATTTTCGGGGCTGTTATTTTCAGCAATGATGGAAAATGATTTTCCTTCCGGTAAATTTATTGTTGCCTTGTCAAATACCGGACTGCCAAAAACATAAGCTCCTGCTGCAGGATTAACCGGATAAATTCCCATCGAGGACAAAACATACCACGCCGACATTTGTCCACAGTCTTCGTTACCACATAAACCGTCGTTTTTGTCGGTGTACATGGTGTTGCATATTTCCCGGACCAATTTGGCTGTTTTCCATTGCTGGCCGGCATAAGCGTATAAGTAAGTTGTATGATGACTTGGTTCATTTCCGTGTGCATACTGGCCAATTAAACCTGAAATATCTGCAGATGCACCTTCTACTTTTGTGGATTCGATAGAAAATAAACTATCCAGTTTGGTTACAAATGGTTCTTCGCCTCCAAATAGCTGTATTAATCCTTCCGGATCCTGAGGAACGAGCCAGGTGTATTGCCATGCATTTCCTTCACAAAAATCGTCGTTGCGATGTTGCGATGAAATCGGATCAAAAGGAGTTCTCCAGCTTCCGTCTCCCATTTTTCCACGAACAAACTGAATGTCTTTGTCAAAGTAATGCTGGTAATATTTTGAACGTTTTGTAAAAAGCTCGGCATCTTCGGTCTTTCCCATTGCTTTTGCCATTGATGCAATGCACCAGTCATCGATAGCGTATTCCATAGCCCGCGCTACAGATTCTACCTGCGACTCTGCCGGGATATACTCCTGCTTTTTGATGTAATCCAAGCCGCGTTCGTCACGCATGGCAAACGCTTTCATGGCTTCAAATGCTTTCTCTGCATCAAAACCACGGAATCCTTTTAAATAGGCATCAGCGATAACCGGGACCGCGTGATAGCCAACCATAGTATTTGTTTCATTTCCATGAAGATGCCAAACCGGAAGTTTTCCTTGCTGGTCATAAATATCAAGCATTGTATTTACAAAATCGTTTACACGTTCCGGTTGTACAAGAGTGTAAAGCGGGTGTGCTGCCCGGTAAGTGTCCCATAACGAAAAAGTAGTATATGTATTGTAGCCGGGATTGGCGTGCACTTCCCGATCGGCACCACGATAGTCGCCATTTTCATCGTTAAATAACGACGGAGCAATCATCGTATGATAAAGAGCAGTGTAAAATATTTTTTTGTCTGCTGTATTGTTACTTGCAACTTCTATTTTTCCAAGTTCAGTATTCCATTTTTCTTTCGCTGAATTTTTTACGGTTTCAAAATCCCAACCGGTTAGTTCGGCTTGCAGGTTGTTTTTGGCACCTTCCATGCTAACTGGCGAAATGCCGGTTTTTGCCATTAATTCGCCATTCCCTTCAAATTTTATAAAAGCTGTTAGATCACCGGTTTCTTCATCGGATTCAAGAATTTCAAAACTCTTTATGTCTTTTGAAAATTGAGTGTAGTAAAATAACTGTTGGTCGCGTGCCCAGCCACTGGAAAAACGGAGGCCTTCAACGGTGTTTTTATCAACTTGCTTTATCGTTCCTTTGGTAACTTTATCCCATCCGGTCCCATATTTCAAATCAATAATAATTCCGGAATTTCCATCATCATTGAACCCGTATTTTTGAAACCCGACACGTTCAGTAGCTGTCAACTCAGCATCTACATTATACCGATCAACATGAAGCGCGTAATAACCTGCTTTTGCCGTTTCATTTTTATGTGAATACGTTGATTTCCACCGAAACGGTGTTTCTTTTTCTGTTTCCGGATTAAACTTTTCTGAAACAGGCATAAAAACCACATCACCCAAATCACCGATACCTGTGCCACTTAAATGTGTGTGTGCAAAACCAATTAAAACAGAGTCGGTGTAGTGATATCCTGAGCACCAGTCCCAACCCTGTGTCTCATTGTTTGGACCAAGTTGAACGGCACCAAAGGGCACACTCGCGCCAACAAAAACATGTCCGTGGTAACCGCTTCCAATCAGTGGATCTACAAATTGGGTAAAATCAGTTGGTTGATTGGCCGGTTTTTCATTTCCACAGGAAACAAACAATAAAATAATTATCAGGCTGGCAAGCCTGTTTAGTAGTCTCATAGTGCAATTTTTAAAAACGAAAGTATTCTGTTTTCAGTTAAATGTGAATAGCAAAATTACGTAGTTTTTACTTTAATTAATTTTTTATAATTCACGAATTTTTACGTTTTTGAACCAAACAGTGTAACCGTGATCCTGTAATCCGATATAACCTTCTTTTGCAATTCCTTCTGTAAAACCAGGGAAGCTTTTGAATTTGCTGTTCTGAACCATTTCATCCCATTCCGGAGTCCAGTGTGTATATTTAACTACTTCTGTTCCGTTCATGCTGATAGTGGCTACACCATTGTCAACTTTTATAACACAGGTATTCCATTCTCCTGCAGGATTTACTGTTGACGGATCGGCAGGAAGCATGTCATACAACGAGCCTGCAAGGTGACTGTCTATTTTGTTATCGGTGGCATCTTTATTATCCAACACCTGAACTTCGGGCGCTGCATAATAAATTGGTTTCCCCGGAATTTCTTTTACATAGTAGAAGATACCTGAGTTTGCCATTTTGCTTGCTTTCCAGTCAACAGACAATTCAAAATTTTTGAATTTTTTATCGCCAAAAACAATATCGCCACCGGATGGGCTCCCTGTCTGACTTCCTTCTCCTTTGAATACTTTCATTGCGTCATCTTCAATTACCCAGTTTGCGGGCATTTCAGTTCCGTTACACTGGCGCCAGCCATCAAAATCTTTCCCATTGAAGAGTAAAACCCAGCCATCTTTCTTTTCAGCTTTGCTAAGTGTGTTTGATTTTTGTGCTAAAGTAGTTGCGGAAATCAGCATTCCTGCTCCTAAAACAAATGTTAATAGAATGTTCTTTTTCATGATTGTTAGTATTAATCCATGATGGAAATAAATAAAATTTGATTGATTTAAATCGCTGCCAAATATAACGATTTAGCTTGGGTGATCCTATTCCCGTTCTTCAAAGGTTAGTAATTTTTTATAACTGAAAATATTAATCCGTATTAATTATTATAATAGACTAAAGATGTGAAAGTGGATGCTTAAATCAGAAAAATAGAAGGCCGAACATGCAGAATATATTTATATCCGAATTTCACTGTTTTATTCTTGTAAGCATAAAATACATTAAGTATCTTTCAATTCATGCGAAAATATAATTCCCGGCACTAAAAGCATGAGGATTAATTGATATTATAACCCCGGCAATCTTATTTTTTACCAGAAGATTAAAAAATAAAAACCAATGAGAGTATTAGTGTTTTTTGTAATTATTGTAAGCGCTTTTTCCTGTAAAAATAAACCAGTGGATGAGTCTGTAATTTCTACTCCAGTTTTAAAGATTGATGTAAATCAGATCCAACAAAACTCAATTGATAAATTAAGTGAAATATTTACCCGCTTGAAATGATAAGCCTGGAAACAACAGAAGAATCAATAATCCAGGGAATAAATGAAATTGAATTTTTTAACGACAATATTTATATTCTTGATTCAGAAGGAGCAAAGGCGGTATTGGTATTCTCGAAGGATGGAAAATACAAATATAAAATAGGAAAAGCAGGAAATGGGCCAGGCGAATACATCACACCATTAGATTTTAAAATAATTGATAATAAGGTTTATGTTTTAACGTACAAAAAACTTCTTGTTTACGATATGTCGGGAAAATACCTTAATGAAACAGAATTAAGTTTTTTTGCTAATAATTTTATACAATCAAGCCTAAATGAATATGTTTTTTATGGTTCATCAAGAGAAGACCGGATTATCTTTACAAATAGAAAGGGCAGGATAATATCCAGTTTCATCAATTATTCTTCAAGGAACAGAGTAAATGTCCCTTGGCTTTTTCAAAAGTTGGATTCTTTCCAAATAGCTAATGTCCCCTACTGTGATACTATTTATAAAATTATCCCTAATGCAATCTCTCCATACCTGTATGTTGATTTTGGAAAGGCCGCATTTATGGATAAAATTTATAGAGATCTTCCTCCTGAAACAGATGTGGCAAATTATGTTAATGATAGTGATTGTTATGCATTTAAAGCTTCATATTCAGAAACACGGAAGGACAGGATCTTATACTTTGCTTTCCGGAAAAATTCATTTCTATGTATCCAGAATAAAAAGAGCAGTAAAAAAATTTTCTGGAGGTTTTTAAATGCAAAGACGATATTTGGTTTTCAAAAACATATGTTGTTCCCAAAAAAATTGTGGGAGATCGCATAATTTTTATCCAAAATTATCCTTCAGAAATTATTAACGGGGTACAAGGGTTAAAAAAAGAAGAAAAATTAAATGATTCGATAAACGGTAACAGTCACTTAAAACGATTGTATGAACTGAAGCAAAAATTATCCGAGGTATCTAATCCGGTTCTGTTTATTGCAGAAATTAAAGATAACATATTTCAAGAATAGCCAATTAATGTGTCTTATGAATTCAGGATTATAAACAAACTTTACTATTCCCTTTCATCCCAATGGAATGGAAAAATTGCCATATTATTATTCTTTCTCTTATTTATACTTTTGGGCTTTTCTTGTTTGTTTTCTCTGTGTTTTTATTTCTTGATTCTTCTTATTTTTAACAGTCCAAGTTATGTACTATTATGGAAAATTTTACAGCAATACTAGAATTTTATGAGAAGAATTTGAATCGGGAACTAACGGCCGGGGAAAAAGATTGGATTCAGACTTCTTTTCGAAAGGAAATATTTAAAAAGAAACAACAGATTTTTGCCAGTGGTGAAATAAATACGCGTCATTATTTTGTTGTGCAGGGGTTATTACGGATGTATGTTATCGATTCAGTGGGTAAAGAATTTAATATTTTGTTTGCCCGCGAGAATCAATGGATTGGCGATTTGGCAACACCGGCAGAAACTTCATATTTTCTTGATGCTGTTGAGAAAAGTGTTGTTTATTCTGTTTCCGACGAGAGTATGAACAAGCTTACAAATAATTTTGCTTCGTTTGTTGGTTATTTGAAACGTTCTTATATTTTTCAGCAAAAAAGGTTGATTTCTATACTTGCAAAAACTGCCGAGGAAAATTATGAGGATCTTTTAGAAAATCATCCGGAGTTGATAAATCGTCTTCCACAATATCACATCTCTTCATATTTAGGAGTTACACCAGTATTTCTGAGTAAGATTTTATCAAAACGCGCAAGAAAAAAAGACTAATTTATCTCTTTTATTAAACTAGTTTATTTTTTTGATGTTAAACACATTGTAAGTTTGTAATATAAAACATTAAAAAAAACAGAAAAATGAGAAAGTTAAGTCTGGTATTAATGAGTGTGTTGTTCCTTTCGTCAGGAATATTCGCCAAGGGTGTGGATGATGGAAAAGCCGTTTACAAAGTTGATCCACAAAAAAGTAAAGTAACCTGGACGGGTAAAAAAGTTGCAGGTCAGCACACCGGAACAGTTATGGTCGGTAACGGGGAAGTTCATGTAAATGGCTCCAACCTTGAACTGGCTAATGTAAAAATGGACATGAATAGTATTGCATGTACTGATCTTTCAGGAGATATGAGTCAAAAACTGGTGGGACATTTGAAATCGGATGATTTCTTTTCCGTTGAAAAACATCCTGATGCGGTTTTTGAGGCAACTGGTTTTAAAAGTGGAGCAGGGGCAAATCAGTATATTGTTACAGGAAAACTTACTATAAAAGGAATTACAAATGAAGTTTCGTTTCCTGCAACCGTAAATGTTAGCAATGGTAAACTTACTGCAAATGGCACTGCCAAAATCGATCGTACTAAATACGATATCAAATATAGCTCGGGTTCATTTTTTAAAGATTTGGGTGATAAAGTGATTTATGATGATTTTGAAATTGAATTTAATCTTGTTGCAAATGCAGAAGCCATTTAACGGTTGATTTTATTACTAAGTAAATGATACAGAATTTAATAAAAAGGATTTGATCTCTGAAGATCAGATCCTTTTTTATCTTTATCTTTATTTTTATTGAAGAGTGAGTTGTTTAATCGTTTTTATATTTTGATAAAAGTCAGAAGAGAATGTCTGGGTTGAAAGATTTGGAAAAAATTACCCGTGAATTGACGGGGAGGGAGAAAAAAATGCCTGTGTTATTTATGGGGCATGGTTCACCAATGAATGGCATTGAAGAGAATGAGTTTTCAAAATATTGGGCTAATCTTGCGAAGGAGATACCACAACCGGAAGCCGTTTTGTGTATTTCTGCACATTGGCTTACTGGCGGTACACATGTTACAGCAATGCCCAATCCTAAAACTATTCATGATTTTGGTGGCTTTCCGCAAGAACTTTACAAAATTCAATATCCTGCACCAGGGAATCCTGGTTTGGCAAGGGAGGTTTCGTCGATTGTAAAAAATACGAATGTTGGACTAAACCACGATTGGGGATTGGATCATGGAACCTGGTCGGTAGTCCGGCACATGTATCCCCAGGCAAATATACCGGTAATCCAGTTGAGTATTGATTTTTATAAGCCAGCTTCCTATCACTATAAATTAGCTGGTGAGCTCGCTTCTTTACGTGAAAAAGGTATTCTTATTATTGGCAGTGGAAATATGGTTCATAACCTCAGAAGGGTCGACTGGGAAAATATGAATACTCCCAATTTTGGGTTCGACTGGGCCAAAGAAATAAACGAAACTTTTAAGGTAAGGATCAAAAAAAACGATCATCAGGCATTAATAGATTATCAAAATCTCGGAAGTTCAGCTAAGCTTGCTGTTCCAACACCTGATCATTTTTTCCCGTTAATTTATACGCTTGGACTTCAGGATAAAAAAGATGAAGTTGAATTTTTTAACGATAAATATGTTGGAGGCTCTTTAACAATGACTTCAGTAAAGTATTCTAACTGAACTTTTAGAATACTTTTAATAAAATTGATTTATAAACGCTAGTGGTGATGGTTTACCATGGAGGCATACTTGAAATCCTGTATATATTTAAATTTTCTTCAGAGGATCAAATTTTATTTCGGGGATGATTGCTTTTAAAAGGGTGGTAACTGTTTCGTCAATATTCGAGGTTGAGTTATCAACCGTAATCAAAGGATGGCTGGGCGCTTCAAAAGGTGCTGAAATTCCGGTGAAATTTTTAATCTCGCCGGCTCTTGCTTTTTTATAAAGTCCTTTCGGATCCCGTTTCTCGCAAATATGGAGAGGTGTGTTAACAAAAACTTCAATATAATCCTCGTCACCAATTATTTTTCTTGCCATTTCACGGATTTTGTTGGTTGGACTTATAAAAGCACAGATAAGAATAATTCCACAATTCATAAAAAGTTTGGAAACTTCAGCAATCCGACGTATGTTCTCAGTCCTGTCTTCGTCTGTAAATTTTAGATTTTTATTGATTCCTGAACGAACATTATCGCCATCCAGAATCTGACAAAAATAGTTTAACTCGAACAATCGTCTTTCAACAGCAATAGCAAGTGTTGTTTTTCCTGAACCCGACAATCCGGTAAACCAGATTACTTTTGCTCGTTGTTTCAGGTAAATTTCTTTCGATTTTCTGTCTTCTACTTTATCAAAAACAGGGGAAATATTGTTTTTGGTCATATTTTATTATTTACTATAAAATTTGGGTTGAATAAATTTTTCTTTGTTGTACATTAATTCACCGGGGAAAGCAGATAACTACAACAGTCATATATATCTTTACTTCCTTGGGAAATAATATTGATTTCGGGGTGATTTTGTTTTCGTTTTGCGATATATTTTTTGTCAGCAATGGTCAATAGAGTATTATTAACCTTTTTCTCAATCATAAAATTATAGCTAGTAGCTTTGCAAATAGCTATAATTTTTTCTTTTGTTTTAAAAGAGGTTTTTTGCCCAACCTCCAAATTTATTCTGTTTTCAATTTCATGCATTCAGGTTCCTCCCAATCAAAATAATACTTATTACTTTAATTTAGAAACCATTTTGCGTGATATTTGGTTCGAACTGTAAACCAGAAGAAGTGGAAAATCTGTTATTTTTGTTTCTTAAACTGTTACAAACTGGGCAATGTTACGGTTTATTTCAATTCTGTTAAACAGCGATTTTACAATGCGGTTATAAATTTCGTCTTTTAGCACTAAATCTTCAATTCCTTCGTCAATATTCGGATTATCGTTAATCTCAATAATATACACCTCTCCGTTTATCATTTTTAAATCAACGCCGTATAATCCGTCGCCAATAAGCGATGCCGCCTTTACGGCTGTTTTTACCACAATTTCAGGAACATCTTCAACGGCAAGAGTCTCTGATTTTCCCCAGTTTTCTTTGTCTTCGGTATTCCAGTCATAAATTTGCCAGTGGTTTTTAGCCATGTAATATTTGCAGGCGAAAAGAGGTTTCTGATCCAAAACGCCAATTCGCCAGTCGAATTCTGATGGCATAAATTCCTGCACAACAACAAGGTCCGATATTTTAAACAATCTTTGTAATGAATTTTCGAGTTCTTCTCTATTATTGACCTTTTCTACTCCCAACGAAAACGCACTGTCGGGTTGTTTTAAAACAAGCGGGAAGTTAAGATTTAGCGATTGTGATTTATGATATGTTGATTTTGCAAGGATTTCTGTGGCCGGGGTCTTTATTTTATTTTGTTTTAACCGCTCGTTTTGAAAGATTTTATTTGAACAACGCAATATCGACCAAGGATCATCAATTACAACTAACCCTTCGGCGTATGCCGACCGGGAAAATTGGTAGGTGTGGTCGTTGACATTCGTGGTTTCTCGTATAAAAAGCGCATCAAATTCAGGTAACTGACTAAAATCATCTTTGGTAATAAATTCAACATAAAAACCGATTTTCTCTGCTGCTTTTTTGAAATTCTGCAAAGCATCGGGGCAGGAAGGCGGATTTTTTTCCTGCGGATTGACAAGAATCGCCAAATCGTATTTATAGTTTTTGAAACGTGGTTTGTTAAAGCGTTTTTTTGAAAAATAATTTCGTGCAAATTCCTGAACTTTATCCATATCGTCAGGATTTACCTTTTTTAAACTTAATGGAGAAACTTTTTGAACCATCCATTTTTCTGTTTTAACAAAGTCGATTTGCAACAACGGCGCTTCAAAAAGATGATACAGTTTTTGAGCCAGCAATTTATACTTTGAGTTTACCGACTGGCCAAAATATATAAAGAGACTAATTTTGTTTTCCTTTACATGCTTTAGTGTTTTTTGGATGCTATCGTCAATATATCCTGAAATAGAACGTACCAGGGAAAGACTTGAAAAATCGCGCAATGTGGTTACGTTGGGAATTACGCGGTGGTCGCGTGCCGATGCAAGCAACGAAACATAATATCCCATTTTCTGATACTGGTATGAATTGCTAAGGTTGAAAATCCGAACGTTTTTTAATGACTGAAATTCCGGATCCGTAATGTAGTTTCTTGAAGAAACAACCTTTACCCCTTCAATCTCAAGGGTCCAGCTTTTGGGATCACGAACAATAATAATATTTGAGATACTCTGTTTTTCATGGTGTTCTTCCAGCTTTAAAACCATTCGCAGACCATCCTCTTTTTTTGAATAATAATCAGGCAATTCTTCTGTAATACTGAATCCTGCATTTTTGTAAAACCGGATCAATTTTTCATCGGTTTTATGTGCCTCCAATGAAATTCGTTCAAATTTACCTGCGTTCGCCAGGTTTAAAATATAATCGAGAATTTGTTTCCCGATTCCGGAACCTTGATATTCCGGTAAAACAGCAATTGAAAATAAACGTAAAGTTTTTGGATAAAGGAATAATGTAGCGGATGCAACAGGTTTATTTATTTTATTCCCGGTGGTTTCTACTATTATTACATTTTGAAAAGGGCTTGACAAGCTGTAGCGGATGGCCCGTCGGTTGTTCTGCTGAAAAGGAGGAAAACATTTTTGTTCCAATTCTTCAAGAAAATCAAGGTCGCTCGACGCTGATTTTCGAATGGTAATCTTCATGTGTGTTGTTATATTCTAAATAAAATTAACGCCTTTTGTTGTTTTATAAACTGAACCAAATGTAACCCATTTTTTAATTAAATGTTCTTTCAAAGAATAAAAATTAAAGAATTGTAAAATGCCTGAAATTCAGTTGTTTATTGTGGTGTTGTTCAGAATTTTTGAAGGTTAATATTAACATCACCTGGAATAGGCTTGGATTTCATCAATTAATCCGGGTTGGTAAGCCTTTTTTACTGCCCCGATGATTAAAAAAACAGCAAGCAGTAATTTTGTTGTTTCAAACTTCCGTGGAAGAGATAAAATTCCAGTTGCCGGATTCCCGCTTCATCGAGCTTTGCATATTGATTGATATAGTCAATTAGCTTTTGTATTCAATATTTCAGAAGTTTTTACTAAATGGAAATATAGTGAATTCAACGCCTGAAATTTGGTTTAGGCATTTTCCAGTGCCTCGATATTAAATTTTTTCATTTTTAAAAAGGCCTGAACAACTCGTTCTGCACGGTCAGGATCGCTCATTAATTTTTCGAGGATTGAAGGAATAATTTGCCATGAAATTCCAAACTGGTCTTTTAACCAGCCACACTGTTCAGCTTCAGGCACGGCAGAAAGTTTTTCCCAGAAATAATCAATCTGTTCCTGCGAATCACATTCACAAACAAAAGAAATCGCTTCATTAAAACCAAAATTATGAGAAAGAGAACTATCCATAGCCATAAAAACCTGATGGTTAAGTTTGAACTGGGCATGTTTGATTGTTCCTTCCGTATCCGGGTCTTCTGCGGTATATCTCTTAATCCCAACTACAGAAGAGTTGTTAAAAACAGAGGTGTAAAATTCGATGGCTTTTTCGGCATTTCCGGCTTGTTCTTTGGTAAACATTAATGATGGAGTAAATTTTTGTCCAACATCCTCCATCTTCCCCAGAGCCAATTGCCAGCTAACACCAAATTTGTCTTGCAGCCAACCGTATTTTTCGCTCCAGTCGTACTTGTCGTAAGGCATTAAAACTTGTCCGCCTTCAAGCAGTTTTGTCCAGGCTGCATCAATATCGTTTTCGTTTTCGTTTTCGTAAACTACATAAAACGAAATGGAAGGATTAAAGATAAATTGAGGACCTCCATTTAAACACATAAATTTTTGTCCGGCTGATTCAAAGTTGACAACCATCGGACTTTCTGATGTAATTTTAGAGTCACTGAAAACTGTGCAGTAAAATTCTGCCGCTTCTTTGGCTTTTCCGTCGAACCAAAGACATTGATATATTTTATTTTTCATAGTATCTGTATTTTAAAAGTTATTTAATTATTGTTTGTAAAACAGGCGAATAATACAGGAGAACAACTCCACTTGAAAAAGTCTCAACACGGTTTAGTTTTAAGTTTACATTTTCTTTTATATCATTAAATAGTGCTGTTCCTTTTTGAATGGCTACCGGATCAATCATGATTTGATATTCATCGATAAGTTGGTGTTTGTTAAAAAGATCGATGATTGTTCCACTACCCAAAATGGTTAAATCCTTACTTTCTGATTGCTTTAAACTCTTTATTTCTGAAATAATGTCGCCACTAATAACTTTAGTGTTTTCCCAATTTGCTTTTTCGAGCGAGTTTGAAAAGACTAGTTTTTCGGCTGAGTTCATTCCTTCAGCAATTTTTGGAAAATGTTCTTTTGCTATGGGAGTTGGCCAGAAAGCAAACATGTTTTCATAAGTTTTTCTTCCAAACAATAAGATGTTGTTTTTTTTAAGCATTTTTTCCGAATATTTTGATTCTTCTTCTCCATGCCGGTGCCAGCTGATGTCTTCATTTTCGCCTTTGTAAAAACCATTCAGCGTGGTAAAAATAAAAGCAGTTAATTTCCTCATAAAAAGTTTAAAGTTTTTTCATTCTTTCCAATTCAGCTTCCAGCCGATCCATATTTTCTTCATTTTTACCTTCAGCATATTTTTTCACATGGCTACATTCTTCGGGCGTTTTAAAAAGCATTCTGAAATTCACTTTGGTTTTTGCATCTGAAATTTTTTCAAAAGAGGCTGCAATTTGAAAATGCGGCAATACTACATGATTAAACACAATCATTGATGGTTTTTCAATCTTTATAAAAACTGATTCATTGGGATAATCAGTACCGTCAGGGCTATGCATAATAAAGTTCCATTTTCCGCCCGGCCGAAAATCAAATTCATGAAACGTGTTTGTAAAACCATTGGGCCCCCACCAGTTTTTTAGATGTTCCGGATTACTCCACGCATCAAAAACTTTTTCCTGTGAAAAATTTACAACGCGGGTAGTGAGAATCTCACAATCCGAAGAAACTTGTAGAATTTCATTTGGAAGAATTTTTTCCTTTAAAAAATCAAAAGCCCCTTTTCGCAGATTAATTCCATATTCAAGATAAGCTTTGAGGCAGGCCAGAAAATTTGCCCATCCTTCGGTATTTCCTTTTAACCAGTTAATTCCTTCGGGTGTGTTCTCTTTTCCTTTTTCGGTTACAGTTACTAGCGTATTGTTTTCCGATTTTTCAGAAAGTTCAATATTTACTTCTGTTTTTTCAGAACCACTATCCCAGAAAAAAATAATTGATTTGTCTGTTTCAGTTTTGCCAACCTTAACCGCGAAACCTTCTTCAAATTCAGGAAAGTGCCAGGTTATTGTTTTCCCTTCTTCCATTCGACCGGAACTTTTGGAAATAAAATAATTGCTCATTTTGTCTGGATCGACAATGCCTTCAAAGACGTCGGTTGCCGGTTTCTGAATTTGAATGCGTGCTGTTATTTCGAGTTGGTTTGAATTCATTTTTTATTTTTTGAATCGTAATCCATTTTCTTTTAGCATGTTTCTTAGTTTTGAAATCGCGTTTTTCCCAATGCCGTGAAGTTCCAGAATTTCATTTTCAGAAAAAGTGCTTAATTCTTTGAGTGATAAAATATTGTGGTTTTCTAAAGCCCGCCGGGCGGGAGCTGAAAGATGGGACAAAAATCCAAATTCAGGCTTCCGTTCTTCTTCGCACTGCGGGCAGGTTGGGCAATCGCTGCTTTTGTAGTACCGGTGCCCTTTTTCACAAATCCGTAACGTTTTGTCTATATTTTGCATTATGCCTTTTCAGCGCAATTAAACATCCACTTTACACCAAATTTATCAGTGCAGGCACCATAATAATCGCCCCAGAACATGTCCTGAAGTTCCTGTTCCACAGCGCCACCTGCCGAAAGTGCTTTAAATAATTTTCGTGTTTCCTCGCGGGTGTCCGGTTGAAGATTTATATAAATATTGGTTCCCATAGTAACTTTGAAACCCATTTGTTCCGGTGCATCAGATCCCATTAACATATGTCCGCCCAAAATCGGCAAACTCACATGCATAACCATATTTTCAACACCATCGGGCAGGGGGGGCATGTCGTCTGCAGGGGGAACATCTTTAAATCGCATAATTCCTTGTCCTTCGAATTCAGTTCCAAAAACTGATTTGTAAAATAAAAATGCGTCCTCGGTGTTTCCGGGAAAATTGAGATAAACATTTACTGTTGCCATAATTCCAAATTTTTAGTGTGAATAATTTTATTGTTCGCAAATTGTTTTCAATTTTTTCAGTGCTTTTGGCCAGGTTTCCGTAAAATAGGAACTCATATTTTCATCGAGTCTGGTTTGGGTTATCATATCAACTTTCAGAAGAGTTTTTCCATTTTGTTCAGCGAAAGTATAATTTTCCAGTCCGCCACTCCATGGTTCCACTTCCGGGCCGGACGTTTTTTCTACTCCGTTTTCCAACAACCCAAGGTGTTCAATGCTAATAAACTGGTTCGGGATGTTTTCTTTAATCCGGCTTACCATACCTCCTTCATTTCCATTTTCATCGGTCCCGATAAAAAGGATTTTCGATTCCTTTTCCCATGAGCCTTTGTAATGTGAAGTTGGGTTAAATATTTTCGCCCATTCACGGTAAGTTTTATCAGCCAGCATAATTTTGTAAACCTTTTCGGGGCTGGCGTCAATTAATATTTCAAAATGCATATTTTCCATTGTTTCCGATGCTTCTACATATTTTTTAAAATTATTCAAAATAGCTTGCCACCCGTTTTTTTGCACTTCGGTTGGATTTTCATTTTCTGCCTCAAAAACCTCTTTAACATGGGTCTCGTCGCCTTCTTCCCTGAAAGTTATTTTCACTTTACGTCCGTCATCAAGTGTTTCTTCAATTTGTTCTTTTTCCTTAACAAAATTATATGTGCCACTAAAATCAAAACCAAAACTTCCGTCTCTTGCTTCCATTCGCCAAACAAATTTGCCACCTTCAGTACAATCATTTTTTGCCCACGGACAATGCCAGTCGTCCGAAGCAAAATTCCAGTTTATTATATGGTTGGGGCGTGTCCAGAAATTCCATACTTTTTCTATTCCTGCATTAATTTCTGTTTCTATTGTAATGGATTTCTTTTCTGCTGTCCTCATATCTTTTTGTTTTACAATGTTATTTCTCTTGTGTAAAGTTATCGCTTTGAAAAATAATTCAGGATGTACAAAAACGACAATTTTTAGGTAAATTACGACAATTTTGTCTTTAAATATTAAAATGAAAAGAATATCGATTTTAGTTGCCGAGAATTCGGTCATTCAGACTATATCTGGATCGCAATACTGTTTTAAAACGGTTAATCATTTTTTGAATATGAAGGGTAAACCACTGATGTTTGAAGTCCAATTGGTAGGAGCCAGGCGAAATGTAACTTTGGGGAATGGTTCGTTTACCGTTCATGCAGATAAAACAATCGACGAAATAGATAAAACAGATTTAATTATTATTCCGGCATTGTTTGGGAACATGGATAAAGCTCTTGAGGCGAATAAAAAATTATTGCCATGGATTGTAAAACAATACAATTTGGGTGCAGAAGTCGCTTCGTTATGCATCGGTGCTTTTTTGCTTGCATCAACCGGATTACTGAGCGGAAAAAAGTGCTCCACTCATTGGGGCTTTTATAATGAGTTTTCCGAAATGTTTCCGGAAGTAGATGTACAACACGGAAGTATTGTTACGGAAGAGAAGCGTATTTATTCCAGCGGAGGTGCAAATTCTTTCTGGAATCTTCTATTGTACCTCGTTGAAAAATATACCAATCGGGAGACTGCAATTCTAACGTCAAAATATTTTGCAATAGACATAGGGCGTAATAGTCAGTCTTGTTTTTCTATGTTTAAAAGCCAGAAAGAGCATAACGATGAAGAAATTAAAAAAGCACAGGAATTTATTGAGAAAAATATTGAAGCGAAAATTACTGTAGAGCAATTGGCTGAAAAAATGTCACTGGGGAGACGGAGTTTTGAACGTCGTTTTAAGCGGGCTACCAATAATTCAGTATTGGAGTATATTCAGCGTGTGAAGATTGAAGCCGCTAAACGTAACATTGAAACAAGCCGGAAGAATATCAATGAAGTAATGTTTGAAGTGGGGTACACCGATACAAAGGCATTTCGAAGTACCTTTAAAAAAATTACCGGTATTACTCCAATTGAATATCGGAACAGGTATAACAAAATGGAAGTTGAGCGATAAGCAGATTCCCAATTAATGTTGGGCCTTCTGTTTGTTTTCTTCAACTCTGAAAATTACTATTCGTCCTATCAAATCGAAAGGAAGTGGTTTATCCAGCGGAAATTGCACAGAGCCCTTTCCTTGTTTAAATTGAGAAAGTTCTTTTGCAAATTTTTTATGTCCACCTGGCAAGGCATAAAACCCGATGTGCTTTTCATACCCTGCAAAATAAACCAGTGGCTTTCCAAAAGTCTTATAGGCAGGCATTCCGTAACTAATACTCTCTACAACTTCGGGGGCGTTTTCCCGGATTGTTTTTCGAACCTGTTGTAGTACCTTTTGAATATTTTCTGGGAACCTTGAAATGTATTCATCCACTGTAATGATTTCTTTTTTCATTGATAGTGTTTTACTTGAACGTCATGTTGAATCTATTTCCGCATCTCTGCCTAAGGAATAGATATCAAAATAGAATAAAAATAAAAAATCTTAAAGTTGATACATGTTTGAAATTATTCACGAACCCGATGATAATTAAATTTGGTTTCTGTTTTTTCTCCATGGTTGTCAATTACAACGTACATGTTTATTTCGTTTTTATTAATTCGTTCAAAAGTGAAACCTTCAAAAAAAACTTTATTGGGTGTTACCTTCACCAATTTAAAATCAACCGTCTCATCTTTTTCTTCCCAGCCTTTTAAATCGGAATGGAAATGTTTTAACCGAAGAAGTAGTGTTTCTTCTTTTTCAACAAGTGTGCAGATTTCATAGAAATTTACTTCGTCATCCGCCACGAGCCGAAAAACACACATCATAGATCCTCCCAATGGAGGAGACCATATTTCTTCGGCAATTCCACCAAATGCTTCTCCGCGCCAATGTCCCGCAACCCATGCTACATCATCCAACGAAGCCTTGGGAGAGTCGGCGGGATTTTCAAAAAACAAGGTGTTTTGAAATTTACTCTGGGCACTTAAAATGGGGCTGACTAAAAGCAATAAAAACAAAAGCGGGTATAATTTTTTCATTGAATGATTTTGTTAATTAACCATTTATAAATGAATGGATTTTAGTTGTATTTACAGAAATAAAAGATTTCTTATTTTTTCATTTCCTTTTTTTTCCGGTTTCTTTTTATCCTGAATATAATGTAAAAGATTATCATCAAAACAGGCAGAACAATAAGAAGGATAATATTTGTTAGGTTGAATTCTACTGGTTCCGGGTCTCCATAAGGAACATGGTCGGGAGCTTGAGAATAACTGAACAAAAACAGGATTACAAAATTGATGGCCAGCGTTATTTTCTTTATCATATTAAATTGTTTTGATGTGCTTTATAATAAAAGTAATAATTAAGGGATTTTGTTCAATTTAATATACAATAGAATACATGTGTCAGTAATGGGGATTTTGAGCCTGTGTTTAATATAACATTCTGGCTTTTATGGTGTTGTGTATTCTTTTTAACTCTTTTAGTATTGTGTCGCTTATTTCACTTTCTGTATCAATAATTACATAGCCAATATCGGCGTCAGTTTGCAGATATTGTGATGCGATATTAATACCTCTGAATGTAAAAACGTCGTTTATTTCCTTTAGTATTCCGGGCACATTTTTATGAATGTGAAGAAAACGCTGTTTTTCGCGGTTGGGGAGTAATGAAACCTGTGGAAAATTAACCGCGCCAATCGTTGAACCGTTGTCGCTGTAGCGGATAAGTTTTTCGGTAACCTCCATTCCGATATTTTCCTGAGCTTCTGAAGTACTGCCGCCAATGTGTGGCGTTAAAATAACGTTGTCGAATTCCTGTAACTCGGAAATAAATTTTTCATTGTTTGAAGCTGGTTCTTTGGGAAAAACATCTGCAGCAGCACCGGAAAGATGACCAGATTTAAGCGCTTCCGCCAGCGCCGGGTAATCAACAACTGTTCCCCGGGAGGCATTAATAAGAAGCGAGCCTTTTTTCATTTGTGCGATTTGCTTCGATGAAATCATTTTGCGTGTACTTTCTGTATCGGGAACATGTAAGGTAACCACATCGGAAATTTGGAGAAGCTTATCCAGATTATCGCAAGCGATGGCTTTTCCAAGGCTCAACTTTTTCTCAATGTCGAAATAATAAACATTCATCCCCATCGATTCAGCTAAAACAGACACCTGTGAACCAATATGTCCGTAGCCAATTATTCCCAGATTTTTATCGCGCACCTCGTAAGAGTTTTTGGCCGATTTCTGCCATTCTCCGCGATGCGCCGCTGCATTTTTTGCCGGAATTTCCCGCATCAGTAAAATGCTTTCGGCAATTACTAATTCGGCAACCGAACGGGTATTTGAGAATGGCGCATTAAAAACCGGAATTCCTAATTGTTTTGAAGCCAGTAAATCCACCTGATTGGTTCCAATACTGAAGCAACCTATTGCAAAAAGTTTTTTGGCTTTTTTTAAAATTTTCTCTGAAAGCTGTGTTCTCGACCGGATTCCAATCATGTGAACATCCTTGATTTTTTGAATCAGCTCTTCTTCATCAAGCGCAGTTTTCAGGTATTCAACATTGGAATAACCTGCCGCATGTAAACTTTCAACTGATGAACTATGAATGCCTTCCAGCAAAAGAATTTTGATGTATTTTTTATCGAGCGAGAACTTTTTTGCCATCGTTTGATTTTTTCTTCAAAAATACAACGGTGGAGTTTGATCTCAAGAAATTTGGTTGTTTTATTTATGAAATCTGTGATGATTTTAAACATGTGAGACTTCCGGCTTTGTCTTTTATAAGATGGGAACAGTTTGATTCACACTATAATTCGGCATATAATTGAGCAAGCATTCCCATTCCCATTTGCGCAATTACCCTGTAATCGCTTTCTTGTAGTTCCACACCACCACGATTATCCTGGGCAACGCCGGTAAGAAATCCGTCGGGAGTAATATAATTTAAAATTGTATCCCGGCATTTTTCAGCATTCGCTTTGTATTTGGCCGGTAAAAAACCATTTCTGATACCTGTGAGGATTGCTGCCGAAATTCCTGCAGAACCCGATGTGTCGGGTAAACTGTTTTGTTTGTGCATAAAACAACTCCAAAGTCCGTCGGTTCGTTGCATTGAAATTGCAATTTCAACAGCTTCTTCAAATTTTTTGATGACTTCTTTATCCCGGATTTCTCCCTGCAATTCTGAAATTGTACGGGAAAAGCCAAGGAGTATCCATGCCGCGCCGCGAGCCCAGTTCGGATAAGTGTAGCGTCCTTTGGAATAATACCTCAGATTCAATTGGTTGTTATTTATAAGCACAAAACGATGTTTTAACTGTTCCAGTGCATTTCTTTTCAGCGTATTATCCTGCCAGGCTTTTCCAATTACGGCCATTGGATAGGAAACCGTATAACAACCTTCGGCAGAAACCATTGTCCCGTCGATAACCATTCCATTTTCTTTTTCGAGTTCTTTCCATCCTTTTACTACTGTTTTTAAAATCGGGTGGTTCGGATTTATACGGGCCAGTGTCGCAAACGGAATTGTTGATTCAATTCCATCCACACGGTTATCGTTAGGTTTACTTTTTGCGTTTTCGTACATCAGGTTTTGCTTATCATCAAAAAACAAATCAAAATGTTGATGGATCGTTTTTAATGCATCATTGTTGTTCTTCAGTTGGTAGAGTTGCCATAATCCGTCGAGTACAGTTCCTTCACGCCAGCCAAATGCCTGGATCGAGTTGATTGAAAGAAAACAATCCAGAAAGCTGGTAATTGTTCCGCTCTCTTTTTCTGAAGAAAGCAAATGAGGAAGAAAAGCACTGTTGTTTGTGCTGGTGGCCGGGTGATTAAAGAACCAAAAAGGACTGGTACTTTCCAATGTCATTTTTAATCCCTGTTGATTTATTTCAGAAATGTATTTTGTGTCGATTTTTACTTCGTAAGGAACTAGAATTGAGGATG
Source organism: uncultured Draconibacterium sp. (assembly GCA_963677235.2). Classification (GTDB taxonomy): domain Bacteria; phylum Bacteroidota; class Bacteroidia; order Bacteroidales; family Prolixibacteraceae; genus Draconibacterium. Next base: position 572,900 of record CAXXPP010000004.1, read on the forward strand.
AACGAATATCCACTGTTCCCAGATAAATACCTGTTTCAGGCAAATGAATATGAAGTAATTTTCTGTCCCAGATTTCTTGTGCAACCGAAATTCGAAACCAAAGCTCTTTTTTCGGTATTTTTTTTCTTATTTTAAAAACAACCGATTCGCCCGGAGATAATCCTGTTGCCGGCCATCCAAAAGGAATTCTTTGCCCATCAGGAAGTGCTGGTGATTTGTAATTTTCCGGTTCCAAAACATATCTGTTTGTTTCTGTTTTTTCAGAAAGGGCAGAGAATGCCAAGGTTGGTGAAAGTAATAACCCCAGGCAACCAGCTTGTGTATTGTGTATGAATTTCCGTCGATTCATGTTCTCCATTTATCTTTTGAAATTTTCCCAGTTCTGCCCAAAGTAGGCTTTTAGTATTTTGTTTTGGAGGCTTTTGTTATCTGTGTTTTCGGCATAATTGTAGAAATCGGTGAAAATGTAGAATTGAAGCCAGTAGCCGAATCTGTATTTTTCGTTTAAGCTTTTGGGGTGCATCAGTTGAGCATACCATTTGTAGTTAATGTTATTATTTTGCGCCGTTTTCATTGCTAATTCCGCCTGATTCCACATTTGATTTGCAGCTTTTTCAAAAAAACGGTTCAGATTTTCCGGTTTATTTTCCCCGGGATTGTATATTTCGAACGAGGTTTTTATTCCCAGTTGATTTAAGTCGAACATTTTTTCAAAGATAGTATCACCATCCAAATCGTATTTTACAACGTCGAGAAAACCGTCGTTGTTTGTGTCTTCGTAGCCAACGGTTGCAAATTTTTCCGGTATTTTCTGGTCTCTTTTGTACTCATCAGCATACAAACCACCCCAGCCCTGATAAGAATCCGCATCCTGGTCAATACGCCAATATCCTGTTTCGGCGCCAAATAAATGAATCCGGTTATCAAAGCCAATGTATAATCTCCCTTTCCCTGAATTATCCGTGTCCCACTCTCCGCGGTCGCCGGCAGCATCGGCTTGCGGGTTATTATCAATTCCGCCTTTCTGCATTCCTATTTTGAAAGGACTTCCGGGCTGGTAAAATTCAACACGTTCCCATCGCTCACAATCATCATCTTCGTCAAAGGTAAACCAGCACTGTTCCCATTTTCCTTCGTTATATACTTTATTCCATGCCGAATCATGATCAGTGTATATCAGTTCGTTCATTTTTCGCCAGCGGACATCGTAGAATAACGAATCGGCAGCAGGTAACCCGCGCATATTTTCAAAATGATGGATTTGGTTATCGTATGAAAAACCTTCTCCGTTGAAGCGGATACTCAGGTCAAAATCAAATTCGTTGGATGGCCCGTTGTCGTTATCCAGATCGAATGACATGTAAACATGATCAATCTTGCCAGTAGGGTAGGTGTCTATTTCATCGCTTTCGTTTTCTTTTTTGAATTCTGCGCTGTCTTCCAAACGAATTGCCATTTCTGAAAGTCCGTCATTGTCTGTATCATAAAAAAGAAACGGGTTTTCCCAACTGTAACGCAAATCGCTGAAACGGTAGCTGTGTACATGTGCTTTCTGAAAAAGCGTTTGCCCATGGTAATCTTCATAAAAATTAGCTGCCCCGTAATGTTCCCAGCAACGTAAAACCATCTCTTTCCAATTCACATAATTAAAAGTTTCATCCTGTTCGGGGTCGATAATCCACATGTAGTTGCTGCTCCAGTCCCAGTAATTTTTTATATGCGGGTTGCTGTTTTCCACTACCACCTGCATGTCTGCAATGCCATCAGAATTATTATCGACCCAATCGAGGCTAATGTCTCCGGGGCCGGCAAAAATTCCATCGTTGTTTCGGTCAATAATTAAGCAATCACTGTCTAAATCACCTTCCCAATCTGTTGTTCTCATGTCATCGTCATCATCAATCCAAATAATAGGGATGGTGTCAAAAACAGTAGATTGGATTAAATCAGGATCTCCATCGTTGTCTAAATCAATCGTTTTAGGAGTGGTCGAAAAATTGGGCTTGAACGAACGGATAAGTGATTTTTCAATATTAATTTGCTGGGCATTTATTATTGATATTGAAAAACAGAATGCGATAAAGAGGATCTTTTTTTTCATTTTTCTATGAGTCAGGTTTTCTTTTGTTTAAAAATAATACCAATCAGGAACCCAACAAGGAAAATTGTTGATGTTCCAAAAACAATTGACAAATAATTATGAAAGGGACTGGCATATTTTTGAATATTTCCGCTAAAAAACAGAGGTGAAAGACTCATCCAGCCAATAACCAGAACGCCTGCCAAAACTCCAATTATTGCGGCAGTGTTTTTTACTTTTTTGACAAAGAATCCAAGTAAAAATAGTCCGAGCATTCCGCCGCTGAAAATAGAAGCCAATTTCCACCAGGCTTCCAGTGCGCTTTGAACATTAATCATGGCAATGGCAATTCCAATGGCAAAAAAACTGAAAATGAAAGATGATGTATATAAAATCTGCATCGATTTTTTATCAGAGCCTTCTTTTTGTGATGATTTTTTGAAATAGTCGGTTAAAATTACTGTTGCCGAACTGTTTAAACTTGTTGAAATTGTGCTCATCCCAGCGGCAAAAATTGATGCGATTAACAAACCGGTCACACCAACCGGGAGCTCGTTTACAATAAAATGGGGGAACACTCTGTCTGATTGTATATCGGCGGGTAAAATTTCAGGATGAACCGTGTAATACGAAAAAAGTGATGTGCCGATAAACAAAAAAAGAAGTGAAACAGGCACGTATAATAAACCACCAAAAATGGCCGATTTTTTTGCTTCTTTTTCCGTACGTGCAGTCATATAACGCTGTACATAATTTTGGTCAACCGCATAATTCTGCAGGTTAATAAAAACGCCATAGATTAAAACAACCCAGAATGTTGAACCTGTTAGTTCGGTGCCAAAGCTGCCTAAACTAAACTTGTGATGTTCTGCGGCTATCGTAAATAATTGCATCGGACCTTCGGGCATTGAAAAAAGGATAACAAGTTCACAAACCACTGCACCGGCAATTAAGATGATTGCCTGAATTGCATCTGTCCAAACCACCGCCTGAATTCCACCTAAAAGGGAATAAATCATTACACTGATGCCGGTTACTACAATAATTGTAACAATATTCCAGCCCAGCAAAACATGTAGTGGCAGGGCAATTAGAAATAGAATTGTTCCGGCACGCATTAATTGTGTAAGAAGATACATAACAGAAACATAAATCTTTGCCCATGGACCAAAACGGTTTTCTAAATAAGTGTATGCCGACGGGCTGTTGATGGAACGATAGAGTGGTACAAAAAATTTTACCGCCATGAATAAGGCAAAAGGAATGGAAAGACTAAAAACAAAGGCGTTCCAGTCGGTAAGAAAAGCTTGTCCCGGCAGTGCCAAATAACTGATGCTGCTTACAAAAGTGGCAAAAATTGACATGGAAATAACCCAGGTCGGGATATTGGCATTGCCCAACGTAAAGGCCGATGACGATTTATTTTTACGATAAAAAGAGCTGCCAAAAAGTACAATTCCCAAAAGGTAAACAATAAAAATAGCAATGTCAATTTTACTCATTTAGGTTTTAGGTTTATTGAATGTTTAAAGTAATGCTTTATAATTGATTTCTTTGAGTGCTTGTTCTATTTTCTTTCGTTCAGGTGGATTGAACTTTTCAAAAGGCTCTGTCAGTGTATCGTTGCAGATTCCCATAACTGACAGTGCGCATTTTAGTCCTTTTAAATAGCTGGAATTGAATTGGCCTACCTGGTAAATTAAGGTTGAAATCTGCATTACTTTTTGTTGCAGAGTTTGTATTTTTTCCATTTCATGATTAGAAGCCGCGTTGTATAATTCCACATATAATTTGGGAAACATGTTGGCGCCTCCCGTAACTCCGCCATGTCCTCCGGTGAGGATAAATTCAGCCATAAATTGCTCCGGTCCAACCAAATATGTAAAGTCGTCTTTCCCTCTTAGCAAATATTGGATTTGTTTTATGTAAGCCAGGTTAAACGAACTGTCTTTGATTCCCACAACACCTGGAAGTTCTGCTACTGCTTTTACAGTTGCAGGCGAAAACTCAACCTTTGTGTGTACCGGAATATTGTATAAAAAGAGTGGGAGCGGAAGTTGTTTTACCATTTTTTTCAGATAAGCAAGCAATTCCACCTGACTGGCTGAAAAATAAAATGGTGGAACCAGAACAACTGCATCGGCACCATAATTAGCGGCTTTATGAGCCAGGCTTACACTTTCAGCAAACGAACAGTCGGAGATGCCTACCAAAACAGGTACTTTATTTTTTACCAGGTTGCAGGTTTTTTCAATAAGCTCTGTTTTTAAATTCTTACTCAAACCAGAAAACTCGCCGGTAGTTCCTAAAATAAATATTCCATGTACACCTCCTGAGATAACGTGGTCAACTAATTTTTCGAGTCCTTCAATGTCTAATTCTCCGTTCTCGAGTAAGGGAGTTACAAGTGGAGGAATAATTCCCCTCAGTGGTAATTTTAAATTATTTTTCATTGATTTTCAGATGAACATATTTAATTTTCTCGCGATTGTAAGTGTAAGTAATATGCACGCTTCCGTCGTTTCCTTGAATAATGGCCGGATAACTGAATTCTCCTTCTGGCTGGTCTTCCAGCATTAAAACATCGTACCAGTTTTTCCCATCCACCGAGGTTTTCAGCGCAAGTTTGTTTCTTCCATCTTTTATCGGATTACAAACCAACAGCTGCATCCCATTTTTTAAAGTTACTGCGTCTATTCCCGAATTGTTGTTGACCAGTGATGTAGCTTCTACCGGCGACCAGGTTTTTCCATTGTCCGATGACCATGTTTCTACAATCTTCTTTTCTTTACTACGACAAAGCATCTGAATTTTCCCATCATTATAAAAGAGAACTGTTGGCTGAATTGCATTAAACCCGTTGTTGTTAATCTCTGTTTTTTTCCAGTTATTCAGGCTTTGGTCAGACGTTTCAACATAAATATTCCATAATTCAGGGGTTTCAAAACTGGTGGGGTATAGAATTGTTTTGTCTGAAAGTTGTACCGGTTTGTTTTTAATGGGACCTAAAAGATTATCCGGAATTTTAACGGCTTTCGACCACGTTATTCCTTCATCTCCTGAAACTTTGTATTCTCCCCACCATTCGCGCGGGCTTGGCCCTACCTTATAATATAGTACGATATCGCCATTGTTGCGTTTAAACAATACCGGATTCCAGCAAGGGTAGCGCAAGGTGTCGTTTATAATTCCATCAGCAACCAATTCCGGAGCGCTCCAGGAGCCATCAATATTTTTTGAAGTGTAAATGCAAACATCCGGATGACGTTCATGAGTTCCGCCAAACCATGCTGCCAGAAAACCTTCTTTTGTTTCCACAATGGTTGAAGCATGGCACGATGGGAATTCCGCTGTGTTGTAAATAAATTCGGAGGTAAGTACATCAGCCGATACATTTTCCGGCGATGGTTTTTCTTTGCATCCTGAAAAAAACAGGAGAGCAATTATTCCTGTGTAGATTGTCTTTTTCATATTGTTTTGTTTTTCTTATTTCTACTTTTTGTAATAATAAAAATGGCCATCTTCAGCACCAACAATTATTTCAGGGATTCCATCGTGATCCCAGTCGACAGTAGTCGGGCTTGTTGAATGTCCTCCTAAACGCACCTGCATAATATCGCCACGATATTTGAAAGTCACCATTCCGTTTTCTTCTTTTATGTTTTCGTACCAACCGGTGTTGGTTGTATTAACCAATAAATCGGTATCACCATCGTTGTCCCAGTCGGTGAGTGCTATTTTACGTCGGCCACTTTTCCCGGCTGTTCCGTCATTTAAACAAAGGGCAATATTTCCCTGTTGGTCTCCATCTATAAAAATGCGCTTTCCGGGATGAAGAAAAAGCTCCCCGTTTTTTTCAAAACGTTCAAAAAAAGCAAGATAACCTTCATGGTCAAGCATTACCAAATCAGTTAACCCATCTTTATTCCAGTCCGTTGCATTAGGAGTTGTTCTCCACTGTGTAACCATTTCGTGTTCCTTCGGATTCCACCAGTTCCATTTCGGCTTTTGAGGTGGAATATTTCCCCAGTCAATTTTTACAGCCCCCATTGCATGGAGGCGGGGGGTATCTCTAGTTCCAGTATTTTTGAACCATTCTATTTTTCCCCAGATGGAATTGACGATTATGTCAAGAATACCGTCTCCGTCCCAGTCGGCAGCAGAAAGTGTTGTGTAGCCCCACTTTTCTTCGCATGGCCCCTGAATAGAGCCATTTTTCCCGGCCATAATGCGAATGGTTTTTTCGTCGGCTTTTAGTAATTTGGGTTTAGCCCATTGGGGGGGATTTTCTCCATTGAGGTTTTCTATGAAGGCAATTTCGCCAGCTGTGTTTCCACAAAGAATATCTTCATCACCATCGTTGTCCCAGTCAACACTAAATGGCGTTGAAAGTGCTCCAAATTTCAGGTTATCAGCTTCCTGTTTAAAATATTCGGGAGATTCAAAATGTGGCATCCCGTTTTTGGTTTTTCCTGTGTTTTTCATCAAGGCCACACGTCCATCTTCATCGCCAACCACCAAATCAATGTCACCATCGTTTTCCCAATCAACTGCTACAGGGACAATCATTTCCAGATGCATTTTTATTGTCCCCTGTTCGTTTTCCAGGAAACGGCCCGCAGCAAATTGCGGATTCTCGCGGGTTCCTGTATTTTCAAACCATGTTAGTTTGTCAACAAATTCTCCACAGATGAGATCAAGATCACCATCTCCGTCAAAGTCGTTCATATTGGGTGATGGTGTGCCGTAAACATCAATTGGGTTACCACCGGCTTCCAGTTTTCCTTTTAACCGGTATTTGCCATCTATATTTTCAATCAGAAGAACATATCCGTGCAGCGGCCCGTTTGTCCACTCTCCATTTTTGTTAAAAGCATTGTCCCAGCCATAGTCCGACCAGTCATCGATACCTGCGAGAATATCCAAATCGCCATCGTTTTCATAATCTACATATTTCCATTGGGTCGAGCGTTTTTTTTCCGAGAAAGCAAAAACTTCAGCAGCCGGGAAAATTCCTTCCGGATTATCCAGAAATTGGCTTTCGAAACTGCTAAACTCAACGCCGGGCCCAAGAACACGAGGTTCATTATTGATATATGAAATCGTTATACTACCGGGTCCTTCGCCTACCCTTACGGGCTTCTTGAAAACAGGACTTTCGTTTCCTGTTTTATTTTCAAAATAATAAAGACCGTTAAACGGATAACTTCCGGCGCTCGAAACCACTAAATCCATATCGCCGTCATTATCCAAATCAATTGGCAGAGGCCATGCCCACAACCCAACTCCTAAATCAGTTTCCAGTTGGGGGTTATTATATTTTAGCTGAATTACATCTTTCAGATTGTAAACAGTATTTTCCTGCCCGGTAATATTTGTGAAACACAAATTAAAAAGAAGGGGAAAAAACGAAAGTTTTACTATCAGTTTAGGTTGCATATTTAATGTTTTAAACCGTTAAAAAATGGCTTTAAATTAGAATTTTTACAACCTTCGATCAAACGCCGGCGGTCGTAGTGCTTGTAATTCGCCTCATAAATTAGGCATATAAATTTTTCTAACAAGCGAAATTTAATTATTTCAAAGTAACAAGATAATTGAATAAATTACCAATAGATTTTTGTCGAAAATATCATAAATCTTAACCTGTTAGGGTTTTGAAGTGTTTTATTTCTATTTTTATTGTTAAAATTCAATACGTGGAATACATTTTTGAAAAGATATTTGTGCCTCACCAACATTCATTTATTACCAGAAAAATGGAGCTGAAAAAGAATTTTGCCCGGGTACATTCGCATACAAATTTTGAACTTAATTTTATGATTTCCGGTTCGGGAAAGCGAATTGTGGGAAACAATATTTCGAGTTTTGAAAAAGGTGATTTGGTTTTAATGGCACCCAATATTCCACATTGCTGGGAAATACTAAAAACCGAAAATAATGCTGTAGCAGAATGTATTGTAATTCATTTTTATGAGAATCTGATTTCTTCTGATTTTTTTAATAAACCAGAGTTGGAATCTATTGATCAACTACTAAAACAAGCCAGTGCCGGAATATTTTTTTATGGTGATGTAGTGGAACAAATTCAGCCTGTTCTTGCGCGGTTAATCGAATTAAAAGGGTTGCGCAGTTATATCGACTTATTGAATATTTTTGATTTACTTATAAATGCTACCCATCGCGAGATTCTTTCAAAAACTCCGTTTGCCGGCGGTAAATTTGAGAAGAATTTCAGTCAGATTCAAAAAGTGTATGAATATGTTTTCCAGAATATTCAAACAGGTGTGAGACTAAGCGATGCTGCAGAGCTGGTAAATATGGCACCCGGTTCTTTTTGCCGGTATTTTAAGAAAAAAACCAATACTACATTTATGAATTACGTGATGAATGTTCGGGTGGGTTATGCAGCAAAAATTATTGCTGAAACCGATATTGCAATTACTGAAGCAGGTTATGAAAGTGGTTTTAACAATACTGCCAATTTTAATTATTATTTTAAAAAGTTAATGAACAAAACACCTTCGGAATACAGAAAAGAACTAAGAAGTTGAAATTGTGGTTGCGTTATTTCATTTGTGTTAAAAAGAAACCCAGAACCATGCTGATGCCGAAGTAAATGGAAATTTTATACCAGGGCTTAAAATCGGTTTCCGGAGCATTCAAAGAGGGGCAACATTTTAAATAATGTACAGTTATATAACTGTTTCCCTGATTTTTTAAAAATACCGGTCCCTGTACTTTCTTTGAATTCCCAGAATAGGTTTTTCCTGAAATAGAAAATTTATAGTCATAAGAGTAGGTGTATGAGTTTCTGATGGTTTCATTGCGCTCGCCAAGTTCTCTTCTGAAATTCAAAACGTGCGCTTGTGTTGACGTGCCTCCAATCCATAAAATAAAAAGAAAACAACCATACAGAAAAAATAAAAGGGCAGTAGTTCCAATAATAATTTTACCTAAAAACGGATGTTTTTTTTTCTTTTTCATGGTAATTGTTTTTTACATATGCTGAGTTTAAATGTCGCATTTTTTATGCAAATAATCAGAACCGTACAAAATTTTTAGGTGTTTTTTGAATATATAATTGTGAATTTTTCCTGTTTGTATAAAACTATTTCTTTTCCTTTGAAAGGGCATTGTGTTTTTTTATTAAAGAGGAATAAAAAAGACAGGTAACTCAATGAGTATATGATATTGTTAAAAACACTGCTGTTACTTCATGGGTTTTTCTTTGCCCTTTTCGTTTCAACCAGTATATTTACACTAACCAATGAAACCTTGAAAAATGCAAAGAAGAAATTTTATCAGAACCACAAGTCTTGCGACTACTGTAATGGGGGTGGCTGGTATTCCTGCCTTTTCGAAGAGTACTCTTCCAATAAAAAATAATTTACCCCGATGGAGGGGATTTAATTTGCTGGATTATTTTTCACCATCCTTGAGTGGAGGCGGAAGACCAGCAACAACCGAAGAATATTTTAAGTGGATGGCCGATTGGGGATTTGATTTTGTGCGTTTACCCATGGCATATCCGCGATATTTAAATTTTGATCAGACTCGCGATATTACACCCGATGATGTTTGGAATATTAATGAGAAAGAAGTGGATAATGTGGAAACGCTGGTTAATGCTGCTAATAAACACGGGTTACATGTAAGTCTGAATTTACATCGTGCTCCTGGATTTTGTATAAACGCGGGTTTCAAAGAACCATATAATCTATGGAAAGATAAAGAAGCACAGGAAGCGTTTTATTTTCATTGGGGAATGTGGGCCAAACGTTTTGCAGGGAAAACACCAGACCAAATAAGTTTTGATTTGGTAAATGAACCTTGTACCCGCGAGGATATGAACGACCAGTTTTCAAAACGGGGCGCTATTCCCGGAGCGTTGTATCGCGAAGTAGCCGGGAAAGCTATGGAAACAATCCGCCGGTTTAATCCCGACCGTTTGGTTGTGGCAGACGGTAACAATGGAGGAAGTGAAATTATTCCCGAGATTTTTGATTTGAATATCGGGCAAAGCTGCCGTGGATATTATCCGCATTATATTTCGCATTACCGGGCTCCATGGGTTTTCGAAAATCCTGATGATGCACCAAAACCTGTTTGGCCAGGCGAAATAGACGGACAACATTTTAGCCGTAAAAATCTCGAAGAATTTTATGCTCCCTGGATTAATGCCGTAAAAAATGGAGTTGGCGTACATTGCGGAGAATGTGGTTGCTGGCAGGAAACACCTCACGAAGTTTTTTTGGCCTGGTTTGGCGATGTACTTGCTCTTCTTACTGAAAATGGAATTGGTTACGCACTGTGGGAATTCAACGGTACCTTTGGATTGCTAAACTCCGGCAGGAAAGATGTAGATTATGAAGATTGGTATGGCCAGAAACTCGATCGGAAGCTTTTAAATTTATTGATGAAATACTAACGGTAAATATCATTATTTTGTAAAACAAATCAGTTACTTAGAATGAAAAAGATAGCTCTATTACTAATATTTATAATGGCCATGCAAATTGGCTGGTCGCAGGTAAAAGCAAATTACGATGAAAATAAAGTTCCCGATTTTGAATTGCCGGATCCGCTAAAAAGTTTTGACGGGAAAAAAATTCGGAATTCAAAAAAGTGGTTGAAAAAAGGAAGACCTGAGTTGCTCAATTTTTTTGCCAAGAGCGTTTATGGAGAAATTCCCGGGGATTTGAAAATTTCATCAGCTGAAATCGTTGAACAAAGTGATAATGCTTTAAATGGTAAAGCTAAACGTCGCCAGGTGGAGCTGGTCTTTCAAAAAGGTGAACATTCACTGAGGCTTAATATTTTGATCTATCTTCCTGAAAATGTAGATAAAGCACCTGTGTTTTTAGGTTATAATTTCTATGGCAATCATACCATTACTGAAGATGTAAATGTAATTATTTCCGAAGCATGGTCCAGAGATAATCCCTCTTTGGGAATTATAAATAACCAGTTGACTGAACAATCGCGCGGGGTTCGTACCAACCGTTGGGCGATAGATAAAATGTTGGATGCGGGAATTGGATTGGCAACCATTTATTATGGCGAAGTGGATCCGGATAAAGATGATTTTTCAGATGGCGTACATCCGTTTTTTTATGTTGACAATCAGCAGCAACCCGCCGCTTCTGAGTGGGGAAGTATAGCTGCGTGGGCGTGGGGTTTGAGCCGGGCAATGGATTATTTCGAAACTTCCGATGAAATCGATGAAAATAAAGTAATTGTTTTTGGTCATTCCAGATTGGGGAAAACGTCGTTATGGGCAGGAGCAACAGATGAGAGATTTGCCGGCGTGATTTCAAATGATTCAGGTTGTGGAGGAGCTGCTCTTTCAAAAAGGAAATTTGGAGAAACGGTAGCGCAGATAAATTCAAGTTTCCCGCATTGGTTTTGTAAAAACTTCAGGAATTATAATAACAATGAAGAAGCTTTGCCTGTAGATCAACACGAACTGCTCGCTTTAATTGCTCCTCGTCCGTTATATATTGCCAGTGCAGAAGAGGATCTGTGGGCTGATCCCAGAGGTGAATTTTTATCGGCGTTTTATGCAACAAAAGTGTATAAGTTGTTCGGGAAAAAGGGAATCACTTCCGACGAGATGCCGGCTGTTAATGAACCAGTTCAAAATACAGTAGCCTACCACATCCGAACAGGAAAACATGACGTAACAGATTTTGACTGGGAACAATACATTAAATGGGCAAAAGAACAGGTTTTGACGGATTCGACGAAATGATAAATAAAACAGATTAACAGTTTTTGAAGATTACAAAGACAGGAATTTTAACATTTTATTTTTATCCTTTGTCCTATTTGTTTGAAACCTCAGTTTTTTATTAGAAATTGAATAATAATTAAATTACGGATAAAATGAAACAACTTGTTATTTTTCTTTTTTCAGCTTTTACTTTGTACTCTTGTAATACGACTTCGGAACCCAAACCCCAATCACTTTTTAACGGCAAAGATTTAACTGGCTGGCATGTTGATGTTCCAGCTATGGATGAAAATCCGGATACAACAAATCCTTTTATTGTGCGCGACGGGATGCTGGTAAGTTTGGGAACACCTGGTGGGCATCTGATTACAGATTCTGTTTATCAGGATTACCGGCTGGTTGCTGAATACAGGTTTGCTGCAGAACCCGGGAATTGTGGGGTTTTGGTACATGCTTCTACTCCCAGGGCATTGTATGGAATGTTTCCAAAATCATTGGAAGTGCAAATGGAACACCAGAATGCCGGGGACTTTTGGTGTATTGTAGAAGATATAACAACGCCGAATATGGAGGAACGCCGTGGCCCAAAAGAAGAGTGGGGGATTACAGAAGGAAAACAACGCCGGGTTAAAAATCTGACTGATGATTCAGAAAAACCTTTGGGGGAATGGAATACTATGGTTATTGAATGTTTAAACGACAAAATTGAAGTTTGGGTTAACGGCGATCTCGTTAACTACGGTTATGACTGTACCGCTTCGAAAGGGCAAATTGCTGTTCAGGCGGAAGGCTCGGAGGTCGAATTTAGAAAACTGGAAATTACACCGATTACCAAACTGACGGAAAAGGAATGACATAATTAGGCAAAATTGTTTGTGGGCGTCACTGTTGGTTTGTGCTGCAGGTGTTGAGTGGTGTTTGGGCTATCGTTATCCGACACATACCGACCTAATTTGCGAAGATTTTAGAAGCCGCAACAATTGGTGGAAGCAGTCTACTATTGCAACTCAATTTATTCCGTAATTTCCTCTTGAACAAATGAAAGGAAGTGGTAAACTCATCAATACAGTAAGAAGCTTTTTGTGATGCGAAACCCGGCGAAATATATTTGATTTATTGGCCTTCAGAAACAAAAAATGTAAAGCTTTTGATAGCAGATCCAGAACCTTATTGGGGACGTTGGTCTAATCCAAAAGAAGGTGGTGATTTTGAAGACGAAGGTGTATAATAAATTTGTGGAACTGGTTTTCAGAATTTGGGAAATGCCCGAATAATATTCATAAAGATTGGATTATTATGGTAAAAAAGAGGAATAAGATTATGTGTTGGAGAAGTTTTATTTTGTTAATTAGTTTGGCTTTTGTCTTTGTTCAATGTAACAATAGAACGGAAGTAACTAATTATAAAAACGGGGTCGATTGGCCCGTTTATCTTGGAGGGAAAAACAGCAGTCAATTTTCGCCTTTAAAACAAATAAATCCCCAAAATATTAAAAGTCTGCAACCTGTTTGGGAATATCATTCAGAGAATGGTCATCCGGGAGATAATGCACAAATTCAATGTAATCCAATTATTATTAAAGGAATTTTATATGGGACATCACCAAAATTAAAGGTGTTTGCGCTTGATGCGACAACCGGTAAAGAAATATGGAGATTTAAACCGCGCCACGATGCTGGCTTTTCAATGAATGTAAACCGTGGTGTTACTTTTTGGCAGGATGGTCAGGATAAGCGGATTTTATTTTCTGCTGGTTCAAATTTATATGCATTAAACGCGGAAAACGGAAAATTGATTTCTTCTTTTGGGGAAAACGGGAAAGTAGAATTGAAAAGGGGATTGGGCGAAAATATCAAAGATAAATATGTTGTCGCTACTTCTCCGGGTATTGTTTATGAGGATTTGTTGATAATCGGATCCAGGGTTTCAGAAAATGCTGGAGCCGCTCCGGGATATATTCGTGCGTTTAATATAAGAACAGGAGAGTTGCAATGGGTATTTAATACGATTCCGCGACCAGGAGAACCGGGGTATGAAACATGGCCAAAAGATGCCTGGAAAGAAGCGGGAGGCGCTAATTCATGGGCCGGAGTGAGTTTGGATGAAAAACGGGGAATTGTTTATGTCCCGACAGGCTCAGCTGCTTTTGATTTTTGGGGCGGAAACCGGAAAGGAGAAAACCTGTTTGCTAATTGTCTTCTTGCACTTGATGCAACTACAGGAAAAAGAATCTGGCATTTTCAAACCGTACATCATGATGTTTGGGATCGCGATTTGCCGGCGCCGCCGAACTTGGTTACCGTAAATCATAATGGAAAGCAAATTGATGCAGTGGCCCAGATTACCAAATCCGGTTTTGTTTTTTTACTTAACAGAGAAACAGGTCAACCATTATTCCCTGTTGAAGAAGTGCCGGTGGAACAAACCGATTTGAAAGGGGAAGAAACCTGGCCAACCCAACCTATTCCAATAAAACCACCACCGTTTTCCCCACAAACCCTAACGGTGGAGAATATCACTGATATTTCACCTGAATCACATGCTTTTGTTGAAAATATTTTAAAAAATGTTCGTACCGGAAAACAGTTTATTCCGCCAAGTCAAGAGGGGACAGTTATTTTTCCCGGCTTTGATGGAGGTGGTGAATGGGGTGGGGCTGCATTTGATCCTGAAAATGCTGTTTTATATGTAAATGGAAGTATTATGCCCTGGATTCTTACAATGATTGAGACGGACACTGAGCAAGGAGATGTTCACCCGGGAGCCAGAATCTATCAGGTAAATTGTGCCATGTGCCACGGACAAAATATGGAAGGAAAGCCCGCGGCCAATTACCCGTCGCTTGTTAACATTCAGAGCAAAATGGGAAAGGAAGATATTTTGAAGATGATAAATACCGGAAAAGGTTTTATGCCATCGTATAAACATTTACCGGATGCAGAAAAAGAGGCACTCATCGCATATCTTGTAAAAGAGCCGGAACAACAGAGTGACATTCATTTACAGGGAATAGAGAATAACCGTAATGAAGTCCCATACACACACACCGGTTACAACCGTTTTTTAGATCCGGAAGGGTATCCGGCAGTAAAGCCGCCCTGGGGAACACTTTCTGCTATTGATTTAAATAAAGGTGATATTTTGTGGCAGGTTCCTCTGGGCGAATTTGAAGAATTAACAAAAAAAGGAATTCCCAAAACAGGTACTGAAAATTATGGAGGACCGGTAGTAACGGCTGGCGGAGTTGTTTTTATTGCAGCTTCAAAAGATGAGTATTTTAGGGCATTTGATAAGAAAACCGGAGATGAAATCTGGAAATATAAATTACCTGCAGGAGGTTATGCTACACCTAGTGTTTATGAAGTTAATGGCCGGCAGTTTGTAGTTATTGCCTGCGGTGGTGGAAAAATGGGTACAAAGTCGGGTGACAGTTATATTGCATTTTCATTAGAAACGAACAAGTAATTTCTAATGATGAAATTTTTTAGGTGTTTGTAGTGGATTGGAAAACAAAAAGGCAGCTTCATTTTATAAGCCACCTTCTTCAGATAAAATTATTATAGTATTCACTTTTGCTCTTCAGTTACCGGCATAGTAAACGAGCCTAAATTTGTTATCTGGTAATTGTTTAGGGAGAAAGTTACATTTGAATTGTTATCTACATCTGTTACCCGCATAGTGGTTTTTTCTTCGTTTTCCATACTCTCGGTTGTTGCTTCCATCATATATCCCCAGCCCATTCCGTGCGAATACAAATTGGTTTTAAACAGCGTACTGAAAAAATCCTGCGTATTCATTTTTAAATCTTTTGTAATCCAAACATGTGACTGGTGTTTTTCCTCTTCGTCGGTATACACATACTCCTCACATTTATAACCGGCAATATTTTTTGTTTTTCCTGTCTTTTTTACATTCGGATTGGCAAGATATGTCTCCGGCGAATCTTCCATTTCTTTGTCAACATACGTTTCTCCAATCGACTGCATAAAAGAGCCAATACCGTATACTATTCCTGTTTTTTCACCGTTTTTCTTATCGTCATTTAGAATTATCATGGCGCTGTTTTCGGCATCAATAATAAACATTCCCTGTCCTTCTTTTGCCATATCTCCTGAAACAAATTCATAAGCCATCGATTTATTTTCAGGATTGAGGTGTGTTATAAACTCCCCGGTACTTTCCTGTTTCCCTTTTTTGTCGTAGGACTCGATATGCATTTGAATTTTGTAATCGAATTTGTAATTATCGGCTACCGGTACCGGTTCTCCCGACATTCCAACACCTTTTAATATTCCCTGCATGCGGTTTTGCACCCTTTCGTCCCGGTTGTCCGATGATGGAGCTGTTCCGCCTTCTTCACTATCATTTTTTTCCAGTGAGTCTTCTATTTTATCGAACCCTTCATCAATTTTTTCATCCATTTTTTTCTCTGCTCGTTCCTCTGCTTTTTCTTCAATTTTCTCCTGGGCTTTTTCTTTTAGCTTTTTGAGAAGCTGCCCCTGTGCAGGTTGGAAAACTAAAATTGACATGAAAAAAAGCAAGACAATTTTTGCGATTGTTTTCATAATTTATTTTACTTTTTGGGATTAAACTTTGTAGAATATTGAAACCCTTATTTTTATTTAATACAAATTTAAATTATTAAAATATAAAATAAAATACATAAGAATCAAATTCTTCAGTTTTCAGGTAAGAACAGGACACAGGTATTTACAAAAAAATATTACTTTGAAGCCGAATTAAACAGACCAATAAAATGAGCAAACATCACTTTCTTGCATTTGACCTTGGAGCATCAAGCGGGCGGGCAATCCTTGGAATTCTTGAAAATAACATCCTTGAATTAGTAGAAGTACACCGGTTTAAAAACCAAATGCTACATATTCACGGAACATATTACTGGAACATTTTTAGTTTGTTCGATGAGTTGAAAACCGGTTTGAAAAAATGTATATCGGAACATCATATTCAACCAGATTCGCTGGGAACTGATACATGGGGAGTTGATTATACTTTATTAAACAAAGAGGGACAGGCAGTCGGTTTACCGTTCGCGTACCGCGATCATCGCACTGATAACGCTATGGAAGAATTTTTCAAAATACTTTCGCGGAAAGAAACCTATTTACTGTCGGGTATTCAGTTTATGCAGTTTAATACTTTGTTCCAGCTTTTTTCGTCGGTTAAAGATGGTTACTCGGGATTAAATATTGCAGAAAGTTTGTTGTTTACCCCCGATTTTCTAAACTATTTGTTTACCGGAAATAAGAAAATAGAGTATACCATTGCCAGTACTTCGCAATTGTTAAAACCTGGTAAAGCAGAGTGGGAACCCCGGCTTTTTAAAGCGGCCGGAGTTTTGCAAAGTTTGATGGGAGAAATTGTACAACCCGGAACTGAAATTGGAATGGTTTTACCGGAAATAAGGGAAGAAACCGGTTGTGATGAAATTCCCTGCGTTGCAGTGGCATCGCACGATACAGCTTCGGCTGTTGTTTCAGTACCTGCAAAAGGCAAAAACTGGGCATACTTAAGCTCCGGAACATGGTCGTTGTTGGGTATTGAAAGTCACGTTCCTCTTGTGTCGGAGAAAACATTGGAAATGAATTTTACCAATGAGGGCGGAGTGGAAGGAACAACACGTTTTCTGAAAAATATTATGGGAATGTGGCTCATTCAGGAATGTAAAAGAAGTTGGGATGAAGAAAAGGAGATGGATTGGCAGGAAATTGTTGATTCCTGCAATGACGTTGAGTCTTTCAAATGTTTTATTAATCCTGATAATCCAATGTTTCTCAATCCGGGGAATATGCCGGAAGCTATTCAGGAATACTGCAAAAATACAGGGCAGTATGTACCACAAACCAAAGGCGAAATAGCACGGTGCATATATGATAGTTTGGTTTTAAAATACAAATTCACAATAAAACAGATTGAATCAGTAACAGGTAATAAAATTGAAAAACTTCATATTATTGGAGGCGGAGCAAATAATAAAATGTTAAATCAGCTTACTGCTGATGCTTTGGGGATTCAGGTATTAGCCGGGCCGACAGAAGCCACAGCAATCGGAAATATTATGCTACAGGCAAAAGCAGTTGGGGCTGTTAATACTTTGGAAGAAATAAGAGAAATAATTTTTAATTCATTTGAAGTGACAGAGTATTTTCCCTCGCCAAAACTGGATTGGGAAAAAGCCTATCTCTATTTTGAAAAGTTAAATTCTTAAGGTTTTTTCATCTAAAACATTATCTATGAAGAGAATAAAACTAACAGTCTTATTACTACCAGTTTTTTTGAGTGCTTTTTCAGTAGAAAATGTACCGCTATCAAAAATCAATCCTGATTTGCTTGTGTACTACTGGCCTTCTTCATGGATTACATACCCGGATGATTCAGGTCTGGAGTATGGCGTCTATCATTTTCGTAAGTCATTCGATTTGGATAAAGCACCCTCCGAATTTATTATTCATATTTCGGCTGACAACAGGTATCGTTTGTTTGTGAACGGACAAGCGGTTTGTTCCGGTCCTTCACGCGGAGATTTAATGCACTGGCGTTTTGAAAGTATTAATATTTCAGCATATTTACGATCCGGTAAAAATGTTATAGCTGCTGAAGTCTGGAATTTTGCAGATAAAAAACCCTGGGCGCAAATATCGTTAAAGACTGCTTTTATTGTTCAGGGAAATTCAAAGGTTGAAGAAATAGTAAATACCAGTAGTTTATGGAAAGTAACAAAGAACCATGCTTATAGACCCGCCGGAGCCGATAGTAAAACAACTGAAGGTCAATTTGTTGTTGTTGGTCCCTGCGATGATGTGGATGGTTCAGAATATCCGTGGAATTGGGAAAAAACGGAATTTGATGATTCCGCGTGGAAAAATTCCAGGGAAATAGACAAGGGCAGGCCAAAAGAAGCCGGAACCGGAATTGACTGGGGGCTTGAACCACGCTCTATTCCTTTATTGGAAACCCGGAAACAACGGTTCAAAAAAATACGGATTAGTGAGAATTGTACCGCTGACGATAGTTTTTTGCGAGGTGAAAAGAGTTTAATAATTCCGGCAAACAAAGAGGCAACCGTACTTATTGACCAGAAAAATCTGACAATTGCTTACCCGGAAATACTTGTTTCAGGAGGAAAGGGAGCGGTAATTGAAATGAAGTATGCCGAAGCTCTGTTCGATGAAAACGGAAACAAGAACAACCGCAATGAAATTGAGGGAAAACATATCGTTGGCTATGTTGATTATTTCCGTCCGGATGGCGGCGAAAACCGATTGTTTCGTCCTTTGTGGTTAAGAACATGGAGGTATCTTCAGTTGCATGTGAAAACTTCTGGCGAGCCTCTGGAAATCAAAGATTTTCAAAGTGAATTTACTGCCTATCCGTTTACTCAAAATGCAGCTTTTGAAAGTAATGATAAAAGTCTTGATAAAATTTGGCAGGTAGGTTGGAGAACTGCACGTTTATGTGCTGGCGAAACTTATTTTGATTGCCCGTATTATGAACAGTTGCAATATGTTGGCGATACGCGCATTCAGGCTTTAATCTCTTTATATGTTTCAGGAGATGATCGTTTGATGCGAAAGGCGATTAAATTATATGACGATTCTCGTTTTAGTGAAGGTTTAACGATGAGTCGTTATCCAACTTCAACTCCGCAGGTAATTCCTCCATATTCCCTTTTTTGGGTGGATATGGTTTACGATTACTGGATGCATCGTGATGATCCCGCTTTTGTTCAATCCTTTTTCCAGGGGATTGATGACGTGCTTCACTTTTTTATTTCGAAAATTGACAGCGAAACCGGGTTGCTTGGTAAAACAGGCTATTGGAATTTTGTTGATTGGGCGGAGGAGTGGCCATGGAGTGACAAACTCCAAATAGGTGGAGTCCCGAAAGGTGGATATAACGGACAATCATCAATTTTGAGTTTACACCTTGCTTATTCTGCAAAACATGCTGCAAAATTATACCGATGGAAAGGCAATGTACCTAAAGCACAGGAATACGAAAAGGTTGCAGAGACGCTGATTGATGCAGTAAAAGAAAACTGCTGGGACAATTCAAAAAAATATTTTGCCGATACACCAGAAAAAGAATCGTTTAGTATGCACGCACAAATTTTTGCTGTGTTAACCGGAGCTGTACCGGAAAAGGATGTAAAATCTTTTGTTTCGCGTTTTGAGAAGGATAACAAATTGATTCAGCCAACCATGTATTTCAGATTTTATTTAACGCAAGCGTTAAAAGTTGCAGGCCTTGCAGATAACTACCTGGAAACTTTAAATATGTGGCACGAAATGTTGAATATAGGTTTAACTACATTTGCCGAAAAGCCGGATCCTACACGGTCTGATTGCCACGCATGGAGCGCCAGTCCAAACTATGATTTTCTTGCGACAGTTGCCGGGATAGAACCTGATTCTCCCGGTTTTAAAACGGTTAAAATAGAACCTCATTTAGGGAAACTGAACAAAATAAAAGGTTTTATGCCCCATCAGGCAGGAACAATTTATTTTGACTTACACAAAACAGAGGCTAATGGAATTAAAGGCAGAATAACACTTCCTGCAAATTTAACGGGCAAATTCTGTTGGAACGGAAAAGAATTTCCTCTGAAAGGAGAAACTGAGATAAATCTTTAATTTAAGCTGTAAAGAACAGAGAAAAAATGCATAATACTTCCGGCTAAAACAAAAAGATGCCAGATTCCATGACCATATTTTAATTTTCGCCAGGAGTAAAATATTACACCAAGGGAATAAAGACCGCCCCCTACAAATAAAAATACAACGCTTGATGTTGGTAAATTTCTGACCATTGGTACCACGGCAACTAAAAATAACCAACCCATAGCAAGATAAATGCCAACCATTAATTTACGGAAACGTGTAAGAAAAATTGAACGGATTACCACACCTGTAATTGCCAGCCCCCAAATAATTCCAAACAACGTCCAGCCCAGAGGCCCGCGGAGAGTGGTTAAAACAAACGGAGTGTAAGTGCCTGCAATTAGTAAGAAAATTGCGGAATGGTCGAAACGGACGAAAATGTTTTTTACTTTTTCTTTTGTGAAACTGTGGTAAAGTGTTGATGACAGATACAATAAAATCAGAGTGCTTCCAAAAATTGCAAAACTTACGATGTGCCAAACATTGCCTTTTAGCGCTGCAAAAGCAACCAGAATAACCAGTGCTGCAATACTTAACAGTGTTCCAATTCCGTGCGTAATACTGTTAAAAATTTCTTCACCCAAACTCAATGTTCTATACCCCGATTCAATATTTCGCTTCGTTTTTTTCATAACTATGAAATCATTTTTTGAACCGTTTCAAAGGTAAAGTGAATTTATCCAGATTGTCCATTTTCTTTACAGGAAGTTTTATTCTAAATAAGAAGTAGGATTAATTTATTGTATTTCAGGGGAAAAGTTCTTTAATTAAATGTTATTTAGAACAGTCGTTTTTTGGCTATTCTGTTTATAAAACGTTTTATTTGAGGTTGGCGTTTATTTATGATAGCATCAGTAATCCTAATCGGTGATTATAAGAAGATAAAAAACTGCTAAGGCAATTCTGAAATTGATAAAGATAATTACGTTGCAGAAAAATAAAATTATTTACAGGAATGGATATTTATTTCGGATTTTCCGGTAGTTTTGAGAAAAACAAAAGAATGACATTTCCACAAATAACTCACAATAATGTTTCCGAATATTTAAACAGAGCTGAAATAGTGAAGGAAACAGCGGCGCAAATAATGAAGGATTTTGGCATGTTTGGTGTTGAAATAACCTTTTCCGGGGATACTGCTCACGCCTATGATGAATTGCATGGTCAGTTGATAACACAAATCGACAGGTTGTTGGAACAGAATTATGATCTACTACTTTCAGTTTTATATCAGGTTGATATTACTGATCGGGAAATTGCCCGTACGGAGCGGGAACTTCCGCATTACAACCATATTGAAATAATTGCTCATCAGGTAATTGTTCGCGATTTGAAGAAAGTATTATTACGACGGTACTTTAAAGCAAAAAGCGAAGAAGAGAAATAGTGGTTTGTTTAACTTCTAAACCAAAGTATTCAACCAAATGTTAATCATAACTAATTTGATAACTAATTTTTGAAACGCATGGTTTTAGCGGGTTTTATAATTTTTCTGATTTTACTTTCAATTTTTCTTTTTGTAAAACATCCAAAATTTGGGAAGACTCCACATGGAGAACGATTGGAACTTGTAAAAAAATCACCTAATTACAAAAATGGAATTTTTCAAAATCTGAGCGAAACTCCTCAGTTGGCAGAAGAAGCGACTTTTTCAAAAATTTTTCACGATTTGTTTTTTTCAAAAAACAGACGTCCCAAACACAAAATTCCTTCTCAAAAAAATGATTTGTTACATCTCCCTCCAAATGATGATGTGCTGGTCTGGTTCGGGCATTCATCATATTTTATTCAGATTGACGGAAAACGAATCTTGGTGGATCCTGTTTTCAGCGGAAATGCATCACCTTTTTCATTTATGATTAAAGCATTTGGTGGAGCAGATGTTTACAACTCTGAGGATATTCCTGAAATTGATTACCTTTTTATCACACACGATCATTGGGATCATCTGGATTATAAAACAATTCTGAGATTGAAGCCCAGAGTCGGCAAGGTTATTACTGGTTTAGGTACGGGCGAGCATTTGGAATACTGGGGATTTGGAAATGAACAGATTATAGAAAAAGACTGGTATCAATCCGTTGAATTGGGTGGCGGTTTTACTGTTACAGTAACTCCAGCCCGTCATTTTTCGGGCAGAGGATTAAAATCAAAACAGTCGCTTTGGGCTTCGTTTGTTCTGCAAACACCAACTTTTCGCATTTTTATTGGAGGTGATGGCGGTTACGATTTTCATTTCGCCGAAACAGGGCAGAAGTTTGGACCCTTCGATTTGGCAATTCTTGAAAACGGACAGTATAACATCAGTTGGAAATATATTCATATGATGCCGGAACAGGTTTTACAAGCAGCGAAAGATTTAAAGGCCAAACGACTGTTTCCGGTCCACAATTCAAAATTTGCCCTGGCGAATCATGCATGGGATGAGCCCCTGAAGAAAATCACAGAATTAAACAAAGAAGCAAAACTCCCTGTAATTACACCAATGATTGGGGAGAAAGTTCTTTTAAAAAAAGAATCTCAGGAATTTTCAAATTGGTGGGAAGAAATCTCCTAATTATTATTTTGGACGGCTGTAACCTTGTGTTTTATATTTTTTGAGTAGCGCTTTCAATTCTTTTACAATTTCAGGATGATTTTGATAAACATTTTTTGTTTCAGCCGGATCTGTTGCAATGTTATACAGTTGAATTGAATCCTGCGGAACATTTTCTTTAATTTCTTGAAAGCCACCGTGACCTTGCGCATCAATATATTTCCAGTCCCCTTTTCTGATGGAAAAGTCGCCGTTTAATGAATGATGAATAGTGGCTTCTCGAATTGGTGATTTGTAGCCTTCGCCTTTTATAACCGGGAGAAAACTGTAACTATCCTCTGCTTCTCCATTTGTCATTTCATGACCCAGCATATCGGAAATAGTAGCATATAAATCGGTGGTGCAAATAGTTTCGTCAGAAGTTGTTCCGGCTTTTATCCGTTTAGGCCACGATGCTACAAAAGCTACACGGTGGCCACCGTCGTACGAATGTGATTTGCGGCCTTTGTATCCGTTGCTGGTATTATGATTGTATTCAATTTCCTGTGCAATTGGAAATCCGTGCGGAGAACTTCCATTGTCTGAGGTTAAAACAATAAGCGTATTTTCGTACATTCCTTTTACTTTTAGTGCCTGCACAATCTGTTCTACTGTTTGGTCGCATTCAACTACAAAATCGCCATAATTTCCGGCTTTACTTTTTCCCTGAAATTCATCGTTTGGAACAATTGGTGTGTGTGGCGCCGACCATGGAAAATACAAAAAGAAGGGTTCTCCGTTTCGTTGGTTCTTAATATATTCAACGGCCTTTTTTGTGAGATCGGGCATTACATTTTTTGCTTTGAACCCGGGAACGGTTAACCCGGTGCGGCCTCCTTCGTTTGTTATTTCGGTCGGGATGCCCTGTGCAAACTGGTTTTCAAAATACAGGTATGGCGGCATGTCTAATGAACCCGGAATTCCAAAATAATAATCGAACCCCATATTATTAGGGCCTAAAAGTATAGGTTTGGAATAATCAATTTTTTTATTGTCCTCGGCCCAGTTATCAGTTAGTTCGACACCTGTTTCTTTCGGTTGCCATCCTAATCCCAAATGCCATTTTCCTATACCGGCTGTATTGTATCCGTATTTTTTGAGAAGTGCCGGCAGTGTTGCAGTTCCTTCTTTGATGAGTGGTTGCGAACTACCCCATAAAACGCCCGACTTTAGTCGTGTTCGAAATGCATAAGTCCCGGTTAAAAGTCCGTACCTGGTTGGTGTACAAACAGCTGAGTTGGTGTGAGCGTCAGTGAACATCATCCCGTCTTTTGCCAGGGCATCCATTGCAGGAGTTGGAATTTTTGAATCAGGATTGTAACAGACCAAATCTCCTATTCCCATATCGTCGGCAAGAAGGATAATAATATTGGGTCTGTCGGGCTGAATAAATTTTTTGTCCTGGCAGGAACTCAAAAAAAGTATAAATAGAATAATAATGAATGCCGAATTAGTTTTCATTTACCAGTTTGCTAAAAGTATTTATTTATTATTTCAGATGGGACGAGCCACCATTATTCCCGTAGCCGATTTACTATTTAACAGATAATCTTCAAGTGTGTTTTCAGAGATTACTACTTTTTCAGCGGCCGAAGAAGCGTGAAGAATATGAATTCGGCCTTCTTTATGAACCAGCAAAACTACATGTGAAATATCTAATCCGCCAATGTTTGTTGTAATTCCGGCAATGTCTCCGTCATGTAGTTGGTCTTCTATTTCTGCAATTTTTTCTTCAGGAATATAATACATTGTCCGCGAAGAAATGTCTTTTTCCTGTTCTGCAAGTTCCTTTACAAATTCCGGATTGTTTTCCAGTTGTTTATAACTGCCGGGGTGGGTGCTCATAAAATCAACATGTGAATCATATTTTGTATTGGCAATTTCTTTTGAAACTTTTTTTACCAGACCTTTTTTATCGTTTGTATAAATCCAGTCGCTGAAATAATGAATTCTCGATGGATAACCTTCAACTTTTCCATTTCGGTATCTTATTTTCTGAAGTTCTTCTGTAAATTTTTGAAACCCCGGATTTTTGCTTTTTATTGTTCGGGAAATTGCCAGGCAATTTTCAGCAAAGGTTGTGCAATCCATTTCACGCAGGTTAACTACCAGTTGCTCCGGCTCAAATTCGAGTGTATGTGCAACATAGGGAATTCCTTTAAAAAAAGTTCCGACTTTTATCATTAGAACCGGAAGAGGAGTCTCTTTTTGATTAGAAAAAAGTTCCAGGATTTCTTCCAGAATTTGTTTGTCTTTTTCCTGTGCAACAATTTTTATCTGTTCCTGAACTTTATCTTTTTTGGCAGCATTGCAGGCAAAAAAAAGTGATAAAACGACCAGCAATATTATATTTCTTTTCATTATTGTTATTTGTATTCATTCAAAAGTACAAAAGAAATTCATTCATAAAAAAGTTGCCATCCCGAAATTGGAATGGCAACTTTTTATTTTATTGGTTACTAATGTTGATGGAATGTATCGGAAATAAATGAAAGAACAACGGGAAGAGATTCTCTCCAGTAAGTCCAGTTGTGAGCTCCGTTACGGATCCTGAATTCATGTGGAATTTCTTTTTTTCGCATTTCAATATGAACCAGTGCATTTCCTTCATAAAGAAAATCATCATCGCCGCAATCAATAAACCAGTGCACCGCATTCTTCTGGTCGTCGGGCATATTTTTTATCATATCGAGAACACTATATTTTTTAAACCAGACACTTATTTGAGAGTCGGTAGCATTTTCCATTCCACTACGCTGTTTATATCTTTCCATCTCATCAATATTTAACGGACCTGTAGCAGCGCTTAAAGGACACGCAGATGAAAAAAGCTCAGGGTGATGCAATGCGAAATAAAATGTTCCTCCTCCTCCCATAGAAAGGCCGGCAACTGCACGATATCGTTTTTCTCCTTTTATCCGGTAAGTTTTTTCTATATAGGGTATAAATTCTTCAAAGAAAAAATCTTCATAAAGCCACTCTCCTTTTATATCGTTGGTGTAACCCCGTTGCCCGGTATTAGCATCGGGCATAACAATAATCATTGACGTTGCCTTCATTTCCTTTATGGCTTTATCAGTAATGTGGAGTACTTCACCAAATTGTACCCAGCCTGTTTGATCGTCACCTGCACCATGTAAAAGATATAGAACCGGGTAACTTCTTTCAGATGTTTCATAATCTGGTGGCAGGTAAATTGCGTATTTACGATCCATTTTTAGAATTTCACTTTTCATCGACAGGTTGTCATAAACTTTTCCGGTTTGCGCCAGCGATATTGCCGGAATAATTAGAATTAACAAAGCGTGTAGAAATTTTTTCATGTTTTTTATTTTAGGTTGATTCGTAGAATATTAAAAATCAGTATCAAAATTTTTAATGTTGAGTTCTTGTATCCAGATATTTCTGAATAAAACCTCATGTCCTTCGGCTTGCAGTTTTATACCTCCGGGAGTATTGGTTATGCCTTTGCCACCGTCGTTTCCACCGTCAATTCCTGAGTTCTCGCCGCCCCAAACCTGGTTAATAGCTACATTTTTATGCATTTTTTGCCCATTAAAATACATCGTAACCAGTGCTTTTTCAACTCGTTTGCCATTTTCAAAACGAGCTGCCCTGAATTTGATATCATATGCATTCCATTTGCCAACACCATTATATGCAAAATATGGAGAGTCAGTTTCATTAATTACCGTTCCCAAACCATGCCGGGTTGAGTCACCATCAAGAATCTGGATCTCATATCTGTTTTGTAAATAAACACCACTGTTTCCGCCGGCTTTTTTTATCAGAAATTCAACATGCAACCGAAAGTCTCGATATTTCTTTTTCGTAACTATATCCGCAGTTCCGTATAACCCACCTTCAGCTACAGGGTCATTACTGTTTACTGCAGCTCCCTTATCAACGGGGTCGTCTTCAATTTTCCATTTTATGGGTAGCTTGGCAGAAAAGCGTGGACCTTCCCAATAGGTCCATTTTTCATCAAGCATTTTTCGGGTACCATCAAAAAGTACTTCGGCAGATTTTGGTGCTTTTACTCCAACGCCAACTTTTTCCGAAATATTAGCATTAGAAAGAATTATGATAACTAAGAATCCCGGAAAAATAAATAAGATATTCGTTGGAAATTTTTTCATGTTGGATTAGAATTAGTTTTGATTGGAAAGTTAGTGAAAGTTGCGCTTTTTTAATAAAAACTTGATATTCAGTATGAATGTAAATAATATGTTTCTTAACATAATTTGCTATAAATTAGTGAATTATTGCCTTATAAGTAATTTCACGTATAGGTATTTTTAAGTATTTGATATATTTTTATAGAAAAATAAGGGTTAACTAACTTTTTTAAACATGATTTCAACCAGATACAAAATTCTGCTGATCTTATCGTCAGCAGAAGAGTGCGGTTTTATTCGTCAGGTCTTAAAAAATCAGGAATATTTAATTATCGAAGCTTTAAGTGTTGAGGCAGGAATACAAAAAACAATTGAAAATTCGCCTGATTTAATCATTTGTCAGAATGAGATGGGTGAGAGTAGCGGTTTTCACGTATATAATCGCTTAAAAGATACATTAATAAAAAATTGCATTCCATTCTTTATTTATTCAGATAAGTTTGATCAGGAAGATATTCTTATTGGGTTGGAAATGGGGATTGATAATTTTATTATTTCTCCGGTTGACGAAACAGCTTTAATTAATAAGATTGAACACCAGATAAAAAAAATAAAGAAACTAAAATTAAATGAAACGGAGAGGTTTAAAACTCATTTCAATTCGACACCTGTTGCAAAATTTATAATGAATAATAAAAGAATTGAATTGCCCAATAACGCTTTTCGTAAATTGATGCATTTCTGTTCAGAAACAAATACTTATCCATTATTCGAAGAGATCTTTGCATTATCAGGGAACAAGATTAATTTAATGAATTTCCGAAAATGTATCAATGGTTTTGTACAGCAATGTAATTTAGAAGGAGTTCCTTGTATTCTTTTAGATGGAAGCTGTTTTGATATACATTTATATTATGTTGATTCAAATTTAGAAGGAAAATTGTTTGCTGAAGTTTTTCCCTCAATTATAAATAGTAATTCAACTTCTTTAACGGTAAGCCCCGATATTTGTAAAAATTTGGGAGAGGAACCCGCCAGAAATGAAAAGAATGACTCTGAAAATATAAAACTTACACCCAGGGAAAAGGAAATATTTTACCTTTCATCGCTTGGATTACCAGTAAAACAAATTGCAGCAAAGCTCGGAATATCACAACGTACTATTGAAAAACACCGTGCTAATATTATGCAAAAAACAAAAACAAACAGTATTCTTGAAGCCATCCATATTTTAAATAAAAATAACCAGTATAAATTGTTACGCGCAGTGTAAATACGAAGACAATTTATTAAAATACCAGCAAGTAAAGTGTTGTAAATACAACCTGTTTTTGTATAAATATGTTCAGAATATAAAATGCCTAAGAACACTTTGTTTTTTTTTGTAATGTGTAATCTCTGGTTTGCTTCAACGTTTCAATTCTACACTTTTTCTCCAAGCAATAAATATTATTTCCAAGGTTTTTTTACTGAAATAAAATGTACAAGATAAGTTATTAAAGATTGATTTATATGATTGTTTGATTTATTTTTATCTTGTTGTTTTTCAGTTGTTTGTGTTCTTGTGTACGTGGAATTGCGTATCGGAAATTACATGTCTGCGGAAATTACGTATTTCATTTCATTTTTGTTCACCATAACTTTGAATTAATCATAAGACCAAAACCGACCCCTAATCGGTTTGGGAAATGAGAGTTTTATTCGGGAAGATAAAACGATTTTGAAAAACTATTGATTGAAACAGCCACCCATTAAATTCTGGCCGGTAAAAATCCGGTATGGTAATGTTTGTAATTAGAAATTTAATGGATAAGGGTTATGACAATAGTTGGTTTAATAATATACTTTCTTTTTAGTGTGCCGCTTTCAGGTACACCGGATTCAATAATAAAAGATAGCTTAAAAGTAGTCATTACCGGCTCTGAAAATCTGGTAGAAGTAAATGATTCACTACTTTTTCCCGGAACGGTGTTGACAGATACTCTGCGTGTGGCCGGCGAAATCGTTCAAACAGGCGAAAATAATCGTGTTGAGATTCATTCCCCCGCTTCCGATAATAAAAGGCTCAGCAATAGAATACACATTTCTCAAACAGGTAAAAACAACAAGATAAAAATAAACTCAAAATAGGGTTTTGTATAAATCAATTTTTTAAACATTAAAATTAAAATCATGAAAAAACTAATTTTTCTTTTTGCAATGGTGTTTGCCGTAAGTATGGTAATGGCACAAACTACAGGAAATGTAAGTACCGTTAGTGAAACCGGTGACTATAATGGAGCTACTGTTAATCAGAGCGGTAAAAGTAATAACTCAGCAGTAACTCAGGAAGATGGGTTTAATATTGCAACAGTTGACCAAACCGGAACATCTAATATCTCGAATGTTTATTCCAGAACTACTTGGTCGGCAACTGGTGCCAATATGGTTGATGTTGATCAAAATGGCGAGCAAAATTCTGCTCAAGTAAATCAGTGGAATGCTGGTAATAATGCAACAGTTAGTCAGAGTGGTGGAAACCTGAACTGGGCACTAGTGAATCAGGCTCAAAGTGGAAATATTAGTTCTGTAACTCAAATTGGAAGTAGTAATTTCTCTGATGCCGCAACAACGGGAGGACACTCATTTCAAGAGGTTTTTCAACAAGGTGAAAATAATATTGGAAATATGATCAGCGGTGGTGGAACCGATAATTATGCTTCAATTAGTCAGGTAGGAAATGATAATTATTCGGGAGATAAAAGCTGGAATTCTACTCGCCAGGGAATAAGACAACATGGCTCATATAACAAAACATCAGTTGATGTAACCGGAGATTTAAATGGAACTACTGTAGAGCAGAATGGTTTTGATAATCATGCAATTGTGGGGATAGAAGCACTGGATGTAACGGCTTATAATAATACCGTTGCAGTTGCGCAAACTAATACTTCTAAAGGCCTGGGAAACAGAACATATTTGGCTATGCAGGGTTCTGATAATACAGTAACTGTTTCGCAACATGGTTCCTGGAACCAGATTGGTGGGAAAACAATGTTTCCAGATAAAGCATTTGATGTAGTATCCTCTTCTGATATGTTAAATTATCATGGTGATAATTCAACCATTGAAATTGAACAATTGGGTAATCAAAACCTGGTACAAAGCATAATGAACAACAGCGATGGCGATATTGATATTACCCAAACAGGTAATGTTAATGAAGCTTATTTATTTGTTAACGTAGGCGGAATGGGTATAAACAATGATGCAACTATTACTCAAAACGGTTCATTCAATTTTTCTACAAATAGTGTAGCCGGAAACAATAATATTATTTCCGTTTCACAATCGAACTAATAAACGAAGATACCTGGCCATCAGTTAGGTGATTCCTCGATCAGATTAATGTGATGGTTAAGCTGCCCCGGAGTTTTGTTCTCCGGGGAGCTTTATCTTCATGTAAAGATCAGGTAGTTATAGACTGTAATAAATTTTTCTCAAATAAATGATACCAACAATGAGAAGTATTTTAATCCTGGTTTCTGTTCTTGTTTTTGTTTTCCACTCAAGCGCTCAAAATGCAGAGGAAATTCAGGAATTGATTGAATTTCATATTCTTGATTGCAACAATCAGTTAAATACCAATCAGGCGTATATTAACCAGGCTGGCGATGGAAATGATATTACCGTGATACAGCAGAACACCGGAATTATTTCCAATATTGTGTTTTCGGAACAGGTTTCCGGTGGAAATATTGGATATATTGAACAAACAGGTGATGCGCACTTAACAGTATTAAACCAGAGCGGGCAGGAAAATGAAGCTAATATCTGGTCGGAAGGAAGCCTTACTTATACACAGGTTGAACAGTTCGGTTCTGGTAATATGGTAAACAGTTACATTGATAATGATGGATTATTACCAAAGGCCGCCTTATTGCAGCAAAACGGAAATAATAATGTTATTGATTTTGCTTTACTGGGGAACGATTGTTTATGGAATTCATGGCCCAAAGGTGCTTATATAAAACAAACCGGCGACAATTTGGAAGTAACGGCCCTTTTTGATTCTTATCAAAGTCCGGTCTACATTGAACAACAATCGGGAGCAGGTGGTGGAATGAAGATCAATGTTTCCACAACTGCATTTAGTTTTCCAATGAAAAAATTTTAATGTGAAGAAATTATCATTCATATTATTTTTAATTCTTCTTGCCTTAACCGGCGCAGCTCAAACTGAATCATCGGAGGTTCAGGATACAACCAAGCAATACCAAACAGCACCGGAAAGCCTTAAAAAGCTGATCGAGGAAGTTACAGCAAAACAAGAAAAAGAGAGTTCCGATGCAGATATTGAAATTGATGGCCTGCTTTTCGATGAAACAAAAACGAAGAGCGGAAGAGATTTTTATGATTATTTCTATAGTGGTTGGGAAGCGCCTCCCAATTCAAGCAATTATTCGATATTTATATCAGAGAAACCCTACCGCCTCACAACCACGCTAATAGAAATAAAAATAAATGAGACCACCGTTTTCCAGTCCTTTCTTCAACCCAGGGGAGATATTGTTGAACAGCTGGCAGAACAAGCTGTAGCACAAACCCAAATGTACCTGGCCAATTATGAGGAGTTGATGCGCCAGTTAGAAGGAGAA
The DNA here is from genome assembly GCA_963677235.2 of uncultured Draconibacterium sp. Lineage (GTDB taxonomy): Bacteria > Bacteroidota > Bacteroidia > Bacteroidales > Prolixibacteraceae > Draconibacterium. The sequence goes on from CAXXPP010000004.1 coordinate 604,727, forward strand.
GATCAGTCGGGAACGGGAATATTTTAACCATTTAAAAAACCACACATTATGAAAAAGTATTTAATATTATTTGGGGGATTATTCATAATCTGTTCACTGAATAGTAAGGGACAGGACTTTGTTTATACCCCAAAAAATCCGGCTTTTGGCGGTAATCCATATAATTACAGTTGGATGTTGAGTTCAGCACAAGCACAGGACACTTATAAAGCCCCCACTGAGGGCAGCGATAGTTACGGTTATTATGGTTCTGATCCTGTTGATGATTTTTCAGAAAGTTTAAACCGTCAGATTCTGAGTCAGTTATCACGTCAAATTGTGGCGCGCCAGTTTGGGGAAGATGCACTTTCTGAAGGCTCCTATCTTTTGGGCGACTATCAAATCGACATAAATAACGAATCTGGTGGACTGAATATCACCATTTTGGATAATACAACGGGAGCTACCACCAATGTGACGGTACCATATTTTTAATCAGGGAATTAAAATATTAAGCAATGCTTAAAAGGAGAATTTTTAAAGAAATAGTTTTTTTCCTGATTTTAGGAAGCTTTTTTTCCTGCAGCCCATATTTTCATCAACCGTTGGGGCCTCGCGAGGCAGAACTCGGCCCTGAAACTCCAATGAAAAAAGAATTGCTTGGACTGCCGGAACCAAAGGAAAAGATAGTTGTTGCTGTTTACAAATTTCGCGACCAAACCGGGCAGTATAAACCTTCCGAAACTGGTGCAAGTTGGTCGACAGCAGTAACACAAGGTGCCACAAATATTTTGATACGCGCATTGGAAGAATCCGGCTGGTTTATTCCAATTGAACGTGAAAATATTAGTAATCTCTTGAATGAGAGAAAAATAATCCGTTCAAGTAGGGAACAATATGAAGGCGGTTCCAATATTTTGCTGCCCCCATTGCTTTTTGCCGGCGTACTAATTGAAGGTGGAATTGTTTCGTACGAAACAAATATTTTTACCGGAGGAGCCGGTGTCCGCTATTTTGGTACTGATGCATCGGCACAATACCGCGAGGATCGGGTAACCATTTATTTACGGGCAGTCTCAACAAGCAACGGTAAAATATTGAAAACGATATATACCACTAAATCTATTCTTTCACAGGAAGTTTCGATGGGGGTTTTCAGATATGTAAAATACAAACGGTTACTTGAGGCTGAAACCGGTTTTACTTATAATGAACCTACTGAAATGGCTATAACCGAAGCCATTGAAAAAGGAATTGGGAGCCTTATTATCGAAGGTGTTTACGACAATTTATGGACTCTTAAAGATTCTACACAGATTGGTTCAAAACAATTTCAGGATTATTTAAAAGAAAAAGGTAAAAACCTGGAAGAAGATCTGATTGGACGAAAATATGAACAAAAGAACAGAGGTAAATCATACCTTTCTGTTACTGGCTCAGGTCAATGGTATAACGGCGATTATTCAACGAGTGAGATACGTCCCGGAGGTGAACTTTCATTTGGAGTTGGCCTTAACAAATCGTTCTTTCTTGAAGCTGCTTTGGGGTCAAAAGCACTTCATGTTCAGGATGTATACGGAGAAATGGAATACAGCGGTAATCTGAATGTTTTATTTATGGCGAACTCTTTCGGTAAATATTCTCCCTATCTGAAAGCCGGAGTCGGAAGCTTGTTCGATTTTGGTGGAAAGGTGGGAGTTTCCGATAAGAAGTTAATGCCTTACCTCTCCTTTGGTGCGGGAAATGAATATCTCATGTCAAAAAAAATAGGACTTACCGGAGGAGCTTTTTTTAATCAGTTCCTTTTCGATTCATTTGATGGATCCAGTGTTGGATCCTTTGATGATAGTTTCTGGGGTTTTGAATTAGGTTTACGTGTGTACTTTTAATATAATATTTTGAAAATGAAAACTCTAAAATGGATAAGTATTTCTTTCTTGGTAATCTTTTTTGTGGGTTGCGAGGAAGATAACATAGATATAGACAAATTTGGTGCTTTGTCAGGAGTGGTGCTTAACGGCGACAATTACTCTCCGTTGGAAGGAGTGCAGATTTCAACCAATCCTGCCAGTTCCAGCATTCTTTCCAGTGCCGATGGTAGTTTTGAATTTAATAAGATTATTGAAGGAGAAGTTGCTATAACGGCCAGAAAAAAGGATTTTTTGAGCAGTACCGTAAGTGTATCGGTTTACGAAAATGAAACAACTACACTAACATTTTATTTACTAAAAGATGAAAATGATGTAGGTTGGGTTACTATTTATGACCCGGTTCCGGGTAATGGTGCTGTTGAGCAGAATTTATCTTTTACATTTCAATGGAAAGTTGATCAGCAAAACAAAAGTAAAGAACTGGAATATACCGTTTATTATTACGAGTCAGGCTCAACAGTTCAGCAGGTTGCAGGCGAGAACCTAACAACTAAAGAAGTTGTTGTAGACGGTTTAAAATTAGCAACAACCTATTATTGGTTTGTTGTGGCAAAATACGAAGGCGACAAAGTTGCAAACAGCCCAACCTGGTCGTTTAAGACTAAAAAGGAGAGTTTATGATCTTCTTTGGTTGAGATAGAAACAAGGTGTATTTTCATAAAATATGAGACATGCCTTGTTTCTTTTGTTCAGATTTACAATTGTTTAAGTGAAATTACGTATAGGTTCAAACACTTACATTTTGTATTTTTAACAAATAATGATTTCCAAACTATATGGATAATTCAATTTATAAAGTGCTTTTGATTGAGCCGTTGAAAGAAGTAAATACAACGCTCACCAATATCTTAATTGGGCTCAATTTTCATGTTATTTCGGTTAAGAATATTGAATCGGCACTAAAAAAAATGTTAGAATATAATCCGGATATTATTATTTGTCAGAATGAGCTGAATGATTATTCCGGATTTCATTTTTACAATATGCTGAACAATGATCTACTGAAAAATGAAATTCCTTTTGTCCTGCTAAGTAATGAGTTTAATAAAGAGGATTTACTGGTAGGCATGGAACTTGGAATTGATAGTTTTTTGTTTCCCCCGTTTGATACCGTAAAAATTAGTAATATTTTACTCCGGCAACTTCAAAAAAGCAGTAAAAGAAGAAAGGTTGCTTTTAATCCGTTTCAATCGTTACTTGAAGTTACTCCTTTTGGAATATTTGAAGCACGAAACAATAAAATTATAAAAGCAAATCGGTCCTTTTATGAGTTAATCTACAAAACCGACGATGTAAGGGCTCCTTCATTAATATCAGCTATTTTTGACTTTCATGCTGAAAAGTCCAGCGAGTTAAAATTTTTACGTTGTTTAAACGGGCTTTCAAAATATTCGCATTTTAAAGGAGTTTCTTCTGCTTATGATTCAAATGTGAAATTTGATGTTTACTTGTCTTATATCGAAACAGGGATTTCTTCCGCAAAAATAATTGGGTTGGTAATTCCGGTTAGCGATAATGGAGAGATAAATAACAAAAGAATAAATAAAGAATCTTCAAAAACTAATCAGGGATTAGATACAAAATTACAACCGGTTGTACAACTTGTAGAAAAAAATGGTTTTTTTACCGCGCGGGAAAAACAAGTATTAAAGCTTTCTGCCAAAGGAGCCCCCATAAAACAAATTGCCAGTCAACTGGGCATTTCCGTCCGTACGGTAGAAAAACACCGGTCAAATATTATTCGCAAAACAAAAGCAGGAAATATAACGGAAGCGGTTTTTTATGCCAATCAAAAAAATCTTGTTTAGAAAAATAAAGTACGTATACTACCTCTTATCTCTCACCATTAAAAATCGAAGGAATTTTAGTATTTCCGGCAGATACTGAGCCATCTCATATACTGAAATACATATACTTTTTTAAAAGAAACTACGTATTTTTTTATTTTAATTATTATGTATATGGTGTTGTTATTGGGTTGTTTAGCGTGTTTGGAACGTGTTGTGTTTAAAAAATAAGTGCTACCTCTTATTCGTATGCCGGTTCATAAAAAACGTATTGATAGTGATGGAGAATGGGAGTAGTTTTGAATTATATTTTTCACTAAAGAGTGGAAATTGTTTTCGAAATTTTACTGAAAGTACCTTCCATTAAATCAATTTTTATTTAAAAGTGTAAACCAAACTGCTGACCTGTATTGAGCGACAGTTTACAACAACAAAAAATAATGAATGTTAATCTTGCAGTGAATATTGTTTATGGAGCGGTTTTTCTTATTGTGTTAACAAGCCTATTCCCCAAATGCATAGCTACTGACACCATAATTGTGGTTTCTTCCGGCGTAGAGAATTCTGTAATAATTGATTCTGCAATTATCTCTCTTGCTCAGCCTGACTCCGTTTTTGGAGCCATAAAAGGTTCAGTGATTCAAACAGGAAATCAAAACAGGGTGGAAATAAATTCGGGTATAGATTCTATTTCAGATAACAAAAAATCAATAATCAAAATAAAACAACAAGGAAATAACAACAGCATAAAAATAAACTCTCAGTAGGGTTTTGTAATAAATCAAATTTTTAAACATTAAAACATTTTTAATCATGAAAAAACTAATTTTTCTTTTCGCAATGGTGCTTGCCGTAAGTATGGCGGTGGGGCAAATTGATACTACGAATGTTGCTACTACAGACCAGGATGGTAGCAGTAATGAGGCGTTAGTTAAACAAATTGGAGATGAAAATTTTGGCGAATCTCACCAGTATGGTAATACTAATAAAGCCAAAGTAATACAAACAGGTAACGAGAATATAGGTGTAGCCGATCAATTAAGGGGAGATAGGAATGAAGCGTATGTTAATCAAGATGGTAGCTCCAATAAGGGATATATTCAGCAAGGTTTAACATCCGACTATTACGCAGACTATGTTCCTGGCGGTGCTGAAGTAGCTCCAGCTTATAATATGTATGCAAACGACAATGATGCAACAGTTACTCAAATTGGCGGTGGAAACTATAGTTCTGTAGGCCAGTGGGGGAATAACAATGATGGTTTTTCTTTGCAACAGGGTGATGAAAACACAACTTACATTTTTCAAGGCTGGGAAGGTACCTGGTGGGGAGGTCCTGCTTTATATTCAACAAATAGTATTGTTGATGTTAAACAGTATCAAAACGGAAATGAAACAAACGTTTGGCAATATGGAGGGAATAATAATAAAGTTTATGTAACTCAGGATGGAATGGATAATTTGGTCTCGGTTACACAGGGATGGATATACACAGATCTCAATTACGATTTTACAGCGCCTAAATATAACACAAAGAATAATTATACAGCTATTAAGCAAACAGGTAGTGAAAATAAAGCAAAAATGATGCAAATAGGTGATAATAACTTATTTAAGTTAACCCAGAGTGGTGATGGAAATGAGGTTGGTTACTTTGCTGGTAGTTTACAACCCGCAAGAAATGCTTACTTTACTCAGGATGGTAACCATAATAAATTTGTTGGTGTATATATTAATGCAAATAATGATCTCTCACTTTGGGAAGGGCATGATGCTGAGCAATTTAATGGAGCTACGCTTGATATTGGCAGTTTCCAAAAAGGAGACTATAATAATATTGGGTTACGCCAGGGACGAGATGATTGGGCATTAATCCAGCAAGATGGTAATTCAAATACAGGGCTATTATATCAATATGGTACAGACCGTAATTTAGCAACTATGATTCAAAACGGAAGTACTAATACTTCACAAATTGTTCAAATACAACAATAAGAGTAAAATTTATGAGGTTGTTGCAAAAGTATATTTCTGCAAAACCTCATATTTTAAATAGATGTGAATGAAAAAATATTTGTTGTCGATATTATTTTTTTTCTTCCTTTTAAGCGCGGGCGCACAGGTTTTCCTGGATGAAAAAGTTGCCAATTTACTGGATGATAATTTGATTGAAATGGATAACTGGCAAGCCATAAATCAGGTTGTAGTTCAACAGATTGGTAATGTTGCCTATGTTAATCAGGCGGGTTCAAATCAGGAAAGTGCATTGCAACAAAATGGTTATCAGAATGAAGCTAACCTATGGCAGGAGGGTAATTTAATTACCCAGGAAGTGTTTCAGAAAGGGAGTGAAAATACCATTAACAGTTACATTAAAAACACCAGCTTGTATGAAAAAACTGTTTTTTTAATGCAGAATGGCAACAACAACCGTATCGATTTGGCCATATTTGGAGATGAAATGGCCCCCACACCGCAATCCATCAAAATAACCCAGGAAGGAAATGGTTTTGAGGCAAGCGCTTTTATGGAATCATACCATTTCCCAATAGAAATCAACCAGAAGGCAGGTGCCGGTGGCGGAGAAATGAAAATCGATGTTTCCACATCATTTTTTAGCTTTCCAATGAAATAAATTAACCTGCAAATATTATTGGAGAGAAAGTGATTCAACAGTAAATTTCATTAAATTTTTATTTACAATATCATTCACATTAGTTTAATGCAAAGAAAGACTCAAATTTGAGTCTTTCTCTTTTCTATCTCATGGTATTTTCATATTTTTAACCCAAACGAAAAGCAAAAAGTCATGTTAAAAGAAAAAATGTTAAATGCATTAAATGATCAGATTAATGCAGAACAATACTCGGCTTTGTTATATCTTTCGATGTCATCTTGGTTTAGCGATAAGGGATTACCAGGGTTTGCCAACTGGATGTATGTTCAGTACCAGGAAGAAATGACACACGCAAATAAAATATTCAAATATGTAAACGATCGCAGTGGAAAAGCGGTGATAAAAGCTATTGCTCAGGTAGATACAGAATTTGAAGGGATAATTGATGTGGTTGAAAAAACACTTGCTCACGAACAGTATGTGACCAGCCTTATTAATAATTTGGTTGATATCGCTACTGAGGAGCATGATCATGCAACACAGAGCTTTTTGCAATGGTTTGTTGACGAACAGGTAGAAGAAGAAGCAAATGCAGAGGAAATTTTGGATACATTAAAGCTGATTAACGGTCAGGGAAATGGTATTTTTATGCTCGACCGTGAAATGCGTCAGCGTAAGTTTGTTGATCAAACACAAGCAGCAGAATAATATAAGGAATTCATATATTTTATTAAGGCTGCTGAGAGGCAGCCTTTTTTATTGGCAATGGAAGTAGAAGAGCAAATATATACGCGGTACATTTATCTGAAAGATTTTTTCAGAATGGGCTGGGATGACGGAGCGCTTCAGAAGATCGAGAAAGCTTTTGAGTTTGCCCGGGCATTTCTTGGTGAGCAGGAATTTAAAACCGGAGAAGTAATTTTAAGTCATTCAATTGACGTGGCAACTATTGTGGCAGCGGAGATAGGAATGGGAATAGATTCGGTAATAACCGGTTTGTTGCATAATGTAATGTATGCCGGTCTTGATAAAAAGGCGACTCAGGAGGAAATTGAAAAGAACTTTGGAACATCCGTTTATTCCATTTTGGAAGGGATGTCGAAAATAAACGCCTTAGGTACTGACACGGTTGATTTACATTCTGAGAATTACAGAAACCTTCTTTTGGCGCTTGCCGGCGATGTTCGTGTGATTATTATTAAGATTGCCGATCGTTTGCAGGTGATGCGTAATCTTGATATTTACGACAACGAAAGCAGGGAGCGCTTGGTAAGCGAAACATCTCATTTGTACGCACCACTGGCACATCGTTTGGGATTGTATGCTATAAATTCTGAACTACAGGATTTATGTTTAAAGTACCAGAAACCGGATGCATATAATTATGTATTAACCCGATTAAAAGAAACAGAAAAGGAACGTGCAAACTTTGTGGCTGAGTTTGTAAAGCCGGTAGAAAAGAAATTGCAGAGACGAGGTTTGAAATTTTCAATGAAAGCCCGTACTAAGTCGATATTTTCCATCTGGAATAAGATGCACAAGAAGAATGTTTCGTTCGATGAAGTGATGGATCTATTCGCCATTCGCGTGATATTGGACTCGAAGCCCGAAGACGAAAAATCAGATTGCTGGACAGCTTATTCTTTTGTAACCGAAGAATACCAGGCTAATACTGAACGTTTGCGCGACTGGATAACCATCCCGAAATCCAATGGCTACGAATCATTGCATACTACCGTGATGGGCCCCCAGGGCAAATGGGTTGAAATTCAGATTCGAACAAAACGAATGGATGAAATTGCAGAAAAAGGTCTGGCAGCCCACTGGAAATATAAAGGGGGAAAAGACAGTTCGAATTTTGATGGCTGGCTGGCAGGGATCCGTGATATTCTGGAGAACCCCGAATTGAACGTGGTGGATTTTATTGACCAGTTCAGAATTGATATTTATACAGATGAAATTTTTGTATTTACCCCCAAAGGAGATTTGAGAAAATTGCCTCAGGGAGCCACCATGCTCGATTTTGCTTATGAAATACATTCCGAATTAGGAGATCACTGTGTTGGAGGGAAGGTAAACGGGAAAAAAGTAACATTGAAATACAAACTGAAAAACGGGGATCAAATTTCAATTGATACTTCAAATAACCAAAACCCTAAAATGGACTGGCTTGACTTTTTAGTAACCACAAAAGCAAAAAGCCGTGTAAAAGCCAGTTTAAATGAAGAGCGGAGCCGACAAGCTGCATTGGGGAAAGAGATTTTAGCACGGAAATTTAAGAATTGGAAAATTGAGTTAAATGATGAGGCAATTCGGAAGATGCTTAAAAATTACGGTTTTAAGCTTGCCATAGATTTATACTACGATATTGCTACTGAAAAAATAGACCCACTGGATATAAAATCACTTTTTGTAGAAAAAGCAACCGATGAGGAGAGTGCGAAAAGAACACTGGAAGAGTTGTTGTCCAAAAGTGAACTAAAAGATCTGACCTTTGAAGGGGGAGATGATTTTTTGGTAATCGATAATAATCTTAAAAATCTTAATTACAAACTGTCGCCCTGTTGCAACCCGGTTTTTGGCGATCCTATTTTTGGTTTTGTAAGTATAAAGGAAGGGATAAAAATTCACCGGAAAAGTTGTCCGAATGCTGCTCAAATGAAAGAAAGATATCCCTATCGGATTATAAAGACCAGGTGGAGAGATGAAGCAAATGCCAACCAGGGATCTTTCCTGGCAACGTTATATATTTCAGGAACCGATGAATTGGGAATTGTTTCTGAAATTTCACATATTATTGCTAAGGATGTCGGAACACAAATGCGCTCTATTAACATCGAGTCGGAAAGGGGAAATTTTGAGGGAATTCTGAAAGTTTTGGTTTATAATCTGGATCACCTTGAATTTTTAATTCATAAACTGAAAAAAGTAAAAGGGGTAATCTCAGTAACCCGTGGAGAAAAATAAAGCAAGTATATTAATATAAATTTTAATGAAAATATTAATTGCGCCAAATTCAATGAAAGGAAGCCTGAACGCTTTCGATTTTGCAGACACAATTGAAAAAGCTTTTCTCGATTGTTCTAAAAAATTTGAAGTTCGAAAGGCCCCGGTTGCTGACGGTGGCGATTTTACTGGTGAAGTTTTACAACGGAACCTAAATGCTACACAAATTAATATTGAAGTTTCCGGGCCATTGGGGGAAAGAGTAAATTCAAAATATTTTATTTCCGGTGAAACAGCAATTGTTGAAATGGCAGAAGCATCAGGAATGAAGCTCGTTGAAAGCAGTCGGCTAAACCCTCTGGAAGCAACTACGTTTGGAACCGGTGAATTAATTGCTGATGCCATTTCAAAAGGATGCACAGAGGTGTTTATTGCTATTGGAGGTAGTGCAACAGTTGATGGAGGTAGTGGGATGATGGAGGCTTTGAAATTTAGATTTGAAGATGCTGACGGAAATAAATTAGCCGGAAACGGAAAAAATCTGGCAAAAATTAGAAAAATTACTGTGCCAAAATTTGCCGGAAATATTTCCGTAAAGATTATCTGCGATGTTGATAATCCGCTGCTGGGCAAAAATGGTGCAGCAGCCGTTTTTGGACCACAAAAAGGAGCAAGCGGTGAAATGCTCGCCCACCTGGAAAATGGATTGAAAAACTGGTCGGAAGTTATTCAAAAAAAAACCGGAAAAAGTTATGCTGATGTTAAGGGAGCTGGTGCTGCCGGAGGAATGGCTGTTCCACTAATGGCATTCCTGAATGCAGAAATTGTCCCGGGAGCCGATTTTGTTCTATCGCAAATAAATTTTGACGAACATGTAAATTGGGCAGATATAGTAATTACCGGCGAAGGAAAAATAGACAATCAAACATTGAATAATAAAGCCCCCCTGGCAGTGGCAAAAGTGGCTGCGAAATATAATAAACCTGTTTTTGCTATCGCTGGGAAAACCGAAAAAGAGGCATCGCAAGCGTTCAATGGTATTTTTAGCTTTGTTAATGGTCCTCTTACACTCGATTTTGCAATGAAAAATGCAAAAGAACTGGTTTATAATTATTCTTTTGAATTGGCTAAATTGATACAAAAATTACGATCTTAAAATTTTAATGGATAAAAAATTTCAATCGGTTCTTGATTTAATAAAACAGGAAAAAACAGAACAGGCTCTTGAAGAGTTTCAAAAAATAGAATCTGAGGAAACAGTTGAATACTGGATGTTAAAAGGAAAATTGGAGCAAAAATTTCAAAATTGGGGAGAGGCAATAAATGCGTTCAATAAAGTTCTTAAAATAGATAATGGAAACCGCGAGGCAGAAAACAATCTCCATTTTGTTCAAAATATTATAAACTTTTGGAACCCCGAAATGTTTAATCCTTAGTAGTTTATCATTTTGCTTAGAGCAATGGTATAACTTAGGGTTTGTAAGTTGGTAAGATTTTTGAATTTTACAACATCGTGTCAATCAGATCATTAATCTTATGAATAAGTTCTAGGTTTTTAACTCATAATTGTTATTTTTGGGAACTTTATGAAAAGCTGACTAAAAATAAATTGAAATAGTACAAATTAAAAGAAAAACTAAAAGATGAAACGAGTAGTATTATTAGTTGTCGGAATTTGTTTTACCGTATTTTCGTTTGCCCAGGATGCTGCGGAAAAAATTAATCAGGCGAATGAGGCTTTAAAAGCGCAGGATTATGCTAAAGCCTTTGAATTGTATGATGATGCCATGAATAATCTGGGAGATGTTCAGGTGGATGAAGCCATTAATTTTAATATTGGGTTTGCAGCATACAAAGCTGAGAATCTGGAAGGTGCTATAAAATATCTTGATAAAGCAATAGAACAGGGGACAAATGTTTCAAAAGCACACGAATATAAAGCTATGGCATATCTGGATAAAAAGGATTATGCTAAAGCTGTTGCATCTTTTGAACAGGCCATTGCAACTTCGGAAGAAGATTCGAATGACTTGGTTTATAACGCAGCAATTGCAGCTTATAAAGGAGACTTGCTGGATAAAGCTGTTGAGTTGTTTGGAAAATCGGTTGAAAACGGATACAAAGCAGAAACATCTCAATATTATAAAGCAGTTATTTTGAAAAAACAAGATAAAGATGAGGAATATAAAGCAGCTCTAGTTGAAGGCGCTGAAAAATTTCCCGGCGATGATAAAATAACTTCAGCTCTGGCCAATGTTTATGTTTCAGAGGGAAATGACCTCTATAAAAAAGGAGCTTCTATTTTAAGTGCAGCAAACAAAAAAGTGAATGATGGAGGTATGACTACGGCTGATGATGCTTACACTGCGGAAGTAACCAAAGCAAAAGCTGAATTTCAGGCAGCAGTTGAAGTACTTGAAAAAGCAAAAAGTTTGGACGCTTCAAATGAAAATGCTCAAAAATTGCTCGACGCTTGTAAAGCAGTTTTGTAATCAGAGAATACTTTTAAAAAGAAAAAACCGTTTCAAGTCTAAATCTTGAAACGGTTTTTTTTATCAAAAAATAAATAGTTATTGTTAAATATTAATATTAACAGATATGTTTAGTTCGACTGTTGAGTTAGATGAAATTTGTAAGTTATCGAGTAAAAGCGCGGGTGTCAAACTAATTGCATCGGCCATACCAGCGAAACTTAATTTTTCATTATTTGTGGAAGGTAAATAACAAGCCACATGTATTTCATAATCTCCCTCTTCCAAAAATGCTAAATGATATGAACCATCTTCATTAACTTTAGTGCTTGTTATTGCGTTGGCAAACATTATTTCTCCGGAATTTTGTCCCTGTGTTTCCGTCACAAAATTATATTCTCCTTTTTTGTAAACATATACAACAAAATCAAGGTCGAGCGATGTATTGTTGTTTATTTCTCCTTCAAGTACACCGGTTTCATTTTCGGTTACGATTCGAACGGCTGACTGCAATTCAGCATCTGAAGCAAATGAATAATCACTTTCAGAACTTTCGTTATTCCTTACCACGGATTTTCTGAGATCAAAATCAATGACAATATCTGTGGTTTGTGAAGACTCAACATTAAAAGTTTTGTTCAGAGTAAGCTCTGCCTCTGCATCAGAAGAATTGGTCAGATTATGTTTTTTATTGTCGGTGGTTAAAATGTAACAGCCTGGTGAATTTCCATTCATGTCTGTTTCATAGTTAATTACAAGGCTTACATTACTATAACTTCCTGCTTCCATTTCGTCTGTGAAAATTAGTTTTGAATTACCTTCCTGATAGGCAGAAATATCAATTGTTTGTTTCTGGAAGCCTTCTAATTCATGTCCATCTATCATCAGCTTAGAGACGGTAACGAATGTACCTTGTATATTTGAATCGTCAGAAGGGGCATCTGTTATCTTAACATTTAACTGACCGTGTTTAACTGTCGGATCATCGTCATCCGAGCAACTCGTAAAAATTATGGTACCTAAAACCATAGCTGTAACTAAAAAGAATTTTGTTTTCATAATTCTTAATTTTAAGTATTAAAAAATAATTGTTTGTCTTTAAAAAGTGCATAATTATTACCGATACCTCTGATCTTAAAATACTTCAGAAGCTCGGACATATATTGGGGGATAGCTTATGTTTTATTTCGACTTTAGACTATATTTCAATCTGTAATCTTTGAGTTCGCGGAATTTTTTTCCTAATTCAACCAGTTTTTTCTCATCCATTATTTTTTCTGCTTCAGGGAACAGATCCTCTTCCTCTTCTTTAAGATGATGATTAAGAAATTCACCAAGTACTTTAAGCTTTACTTTCCATCGAGGATTGTCTTTGGGAAAATCTTCCAAATCGATAAGTAAAAGATTTAATACCACATGTTCTTCCTGCGATTCCAGAGACTCATCTTTCAAATCTTTTTTTGATTTTATAAATTCGAGAAAGAAATCTTCTTCCAACTCATGGTGGATATCAAGATGTTTTTTCAATACAATAAACTTGCCGCTGTCTTTTTCGGCTTCCTTTAATAGTTCGCGTATTTCTTCGTGGTGGGCGGTTAACAGTTCGGTAATTTTCTTTGTTGTCATAGCTTATCATATTAATAGTTTATTTTCTGTTTTCGTATCCCATGTTCATTTGAACTTCATCAAGTGTTTTCCCTCCTTTTATTCCAAAATCCAATGTTCTGATTGGAAATGGAATCGTAATGTTATTTTTATCATAGGTAGACTTAATTCGTTTAATACCGTCGCTTAACGCACGTAAATAGTCGGTTTGCTTTTCAAATGTTATCCAATATCTAACGACAAAATTTATTGAACTATCGCCAAATTCTTGGTAGTATAAATCAATGGGCTTGTTTTTTTGCAAATAATCGATGCTTTTTATCGCAGAGAGGGTGATGTCCTCTACGCGCTGTAGATCTTCTCCATAACTAATTCCCACATTTAAATCTATTCTTCTTTCTCTGTAAATTGTAAAATGTGTGTAAGTATCTTCAAAAATCAGCCGGTTCGGAATTACCACTTCCTGTCCCTGAAAAGTTTTCATTTTTACTGCACGCAACCCTATTGAACTTACTTTTCCATAATAATCGCCAAACTGAACAATGTCGCCAATATTTACGGTACTTTTTAATGTGATGTAAATTCCGGATAAAAAGTTAGCAATGGTATCTTTAAACGCAAATCCAATGGCTAAGCCAATTATTCCAACACCAGCCAATAACGAAGTGACTGTTTTTTCGAGTTCCAAAACCCCCAAGGCAATAAAAAGTGCGGTTGTCATTATAATGATCCTGGTTAGTGAAACCATGAGTTTTATAAGGGCAACGTTTCTCGAAAAACGTGTTAATGTTTTTGAAACCAGCGAAGCCAGTAAACGAGCAGCAAGATAGAATAAAATGAGTATGAGTACGGCTATTACAAAGTTGGGTAACATTGAAACCACCTGATCAACCCAATTGCCAATTTTTTCAGCAATTATTTGGTATGCGTCGTCTAGATAATCCATTAATAATAAAATACTCAAAAAAAATCAGGCTCGCGAAAGGAGCCTGACTTTTACATTCATAACTATTTCTATGTAGTAATATCGCGCAACGATTCCTTGAAATTTTTAAAACCTTCCTTTATTTCATCTCCGAGTTTATCCATGTTATCGCCTGTTTTGTCTGACCATTGCGAAACTTTATTTTTTAATTCACGGGCTTCCTGTTGAATATTTTCCCATGAATCATTGAAGTCTTCGGCAGCCTGCTCTCCTGTTGCGTCAACATCTTCGCCAAACTCTTCCATGTTATTTTCAAACTCAACCAGTTTTTTCTCCAGTTTATCTACAAATTGAGGATCATCTTCTGATAGATCTTCAATATCTTCTTTAAACTTTTCAAATTTTACTTCAGCCTTGTCCATCGCGTCATCTAACTTGTCGTCTTGTGTTGATTCAAAACCTTCCAATCTGCTTTGGTCGTTTTGTTTTGGCTTGTTCTGGCACGAAAAAAATATCCCGCTTCCCATCAGAACCACAATCGCCAATACGATAGTTGTCATTTTCTTTTTCATAATACTTCGTTTTAACATTTCACATTAATTGTTTTCACTAGAAACAGTCTTAAAAACAATGCCAAAGTATTTTAATTTAATTTTACTTGTTTTTATTGTGTTGTATTTTAGGTTTTTAGGTGTTTGTTTAGTCGGAGGGTAAGTATTTTTTATGAAGGGAAGAATCACAGGAATGTAGATTTACATCCTCAATATGTAGAGAATTTTATTCGAGGAATAGCTAAAACGTTTATAATACTCCTTTTCCTCCTTTTTATTTATAAGCAAATGTGTGAATTAACGTACCCAATGAGTGACTAAAATTCTACACATTAAACATTCATAATATTTGAATGTAAATTGTAAAATATTGTGGAGTAGGAGGTTGTATGCTTTGCTTCGGCTTGGCAAGATATTTTCAAATTCATGTGTAAAATGTTAAAGACAGAACAAAATGAAAGGAAAAAATAATAATTACGATACACTTGTTGAAGCAATTGAAACACTTAAAAAACAAGGTTATCAACATAACTTCAACGTAACACAAAATGGATTACTCGTTGAGGGGAAAGGCAAAAGCTACATTGCAGAGGAAGTTGAATTACACGAGTTTCACAGGTTTGAGGGAAATACAAATCCGGCAGATATGAGCATTGTTTATGCAGTGCAAACAAACAGCGGCAAACGAGGATTAGTTGTTGACTCTTATGGGGTTAACGGCTCTGAAATAACTTCGAAATTTATGAACAAGGTTGCTCAGAAACAATTTGACATTCACAACTAAAGCAATCTTTAGCCGGATATAGGTTTTTCGGCAATTTTAATAGAATTAATTACCACTTGGTGGAACAGGAATAGTGTGTCATTTTTTGATTCCAGAGTTTGTGTGGATTTAAAAATCGTTTAGCTATGAAAAATTTAATAGTATACCTTTCTCCTTTTGACAAAGCATGTGAAATAATAAAGTACTCAGAACAAGTAGCAATACGTCTGAAACTGAATATTCATTTTATTTTTAATATTGATTCGGAAATTAAAAATATACCTGATAAGAATAGTGAAAATATAAGCAAGGAAGAAATAGAAAAGAAAATTATTGAGGATAAAAAATATGAAATCGGGCAGAGAATTGAAGAACATGAATGGACAAGCGAAAATATAATACCTGTTTATTCTGTTTTTAAAGGTTCTTTTAAAGACATGTTTGAAACACTTGCTTCCCGAAACCATAGTGAACTGGTTCTTTTTCCTATCAATGGGAATGGAATGAAATTCAATGAAAAAGTAATTTATCAGATTCTTGATACTATAAATTTACCTGTTTGGTGTTTTTCAGTTAACAAAGAATTCCGGCAGATAAAAACCATTGTATATGGTACCGATTATAAAAAAGAAGATATTGATGTAATTAAGTCGTTAACTTCGATGGCGCGTGAATTTGAGGCCAAAATCAACATTTTACATGTTTTTAAAAGCGAAAAATTTAAGCAACAACTTGTTAACGCAGGATTAAAAGATTTCATCGATAGAAAGATCGAATACCCTGGTATCGAAATTCATAGTAAAAAGAAACGTAATGTAGTAAAAGGTATTGCCGATTTTTCAAAAACATCGTTTGCCGATTTGGTAGTGCTGCTAAAAAAAGACAAATATTTTTTCCAGGATTTATTACGAAAAAGTACTATCGAAAAAGTACTTAAAAAAGTTGATCTCCCCATACTTATTTATAAAAAGTAGGCTACTTGTATCTGTATTTATAATATTCAGGAATGGAAAAACTTATACGGCAAATAAAAATTTCAGTTGAAGATTTTCTGGCGGAGCTGGGAAACATAGTCATTTTTACATTAAATACAATACGGCAATTTTTTATTGCACCTTTTGAATTTAAAGAGCTTGTAAAACAGGGATATATAATTGGGAATAAAACATTTCCGTTAATTGCTATTACAGGTTTTATAATGGGATTGGTGCTGACTCTTCAATCGAGGCCAGTTTTGGTCGATTTTGGTGCACAGTCGATGTTACCTGGAATGATTGCCATTTCTATTATTCGTGAAATCGGTCCTGTAATTACAGCATTGTTATGTGCCGGAAAAATAAGTTCAGGAATTGGTGCAGAGTTGGGGGCTATGAAAGTAACAGAACAACTGGATGCGATGGAAGTATCGGGAACAAAACCACTGAATTTTGTGGTGGCAACAAGAGTTATGGCAACAACTTTGCTAGTGCCGATATTGGTTTTTATTGCCGATGCAGTTGCACTTTTAGGATCTTTTATGGCGGTAAAAATGTATGAGAAAGTTTCTATTGTACTTTTTCTTTCACAGGCGTTTGACTCGTTAAGTTTTTACGATCTTATTCCCGCAACCATAAAATCAATCTTTTTTGGTTTTTTTATCGGGTTAATAGGGTCATACAAAGGGTATAATGCAAAACGAGGAACCGAATCGGTTGGTCTTTCGGCAAATTCAGCAGTTGTAACTGCTTCTCTGGTAATTTTTATTATTGATTTAATTGCCGTTCAATTTTCTGAATTGTTATTCGCATAATAAATTCTAATATGGAAAAGGTTATTGAAATACAGAATTTGAAGAAAGCTTTTGGAAGTAACTTGGTTTTAAAAGACATAAACCTGGATCTCCACAAAGGAGAAAATATTGCTATTCTCGGAAAGTCGGGGACAGGGAAATCAGTATTAACAAAATGTATTGTAAGATTAATTGAATCGGATTCAGGGATAATTCACGTTTTTGGTGAAGATGTAGCGAAGATGAATGTTACCGAAATTGACGAAATCAGAAAGAGGGTAGGATACCTTTTTCAGGGAGGAGCTTTATATGATTCGATGACAGTGAAAGAAAATCTTGAATTTCCGGTTCGGCGCACACAACTTTCAAAAAATAAATCGGAAGTTAAAGATATGGTTGATGAAGCGCTGGAAAGTGTGGGATTACTTGATGCAAAAAATAAAATGCCGGCAGAATTGTCTGGCGGTATGAAAAAACGAATAGGGTTGGCGCGAACTTTAATTTTAAAGCCCGAAATTATTTTGTATGACGAGCCAACTACGGGGCTAGACCCGGTGACTTCAGGCGAAATTAGTGACCTGATAATGCATATTCGTGAAAAATATAATACTTCGTCGATTATTGTTACACATGATATGAAATGTGCAAAAATAACAGCCGACAAACTGAAATTATTAAAAGATGGTGAGTTTTATGCTGAAGGTACATTTGATGAATTAAGCAATAGCGATGATCAGGAGGTGGGGCCTTATTTTAATTAATTTTTAAAGTTATGGCAAATTCAAAAAATAAAACATTACGACTGGGAATACTTGTTGCGACAGGACTTTTCCTTTTTATTATTACCATATATTTTTTAGGAAGTAAACAAAATTTGTTTTCGTCAACGGTAACCGTAAAAAGTTATTTTAACAACGTAAAAGGTCTTGTTGAGGGAAACAAGGTAAGATATTCGGGAATTAATATTGGTACTGTTTCTGAAATTGAAATTGTGAGCGATTCTACAATTCTTGTGGAAATGCTGGTTGACAAAGATGTCCAGGAATTTATCAGAAAAGATTCAAAAGTAAAAATTGCCAACGATGGCTTAATGGGGAGTAAGATTGTAGAAATACAACCCGGCAACGCAAGTGCAGGAAGTATTGTTGATGATGATGTTTTAAGCGCTGCTAATTCAATCGATATGGATGAAATTCTAAAGGAGGCCAAAGGTGTTGTGGAAGATGGAAGATTAGTGGCTAAGAACTTAATGGAAATTAGCGAGAAAATTAATAATGGCAAGGGAGATCTTGCTGTTTTATTAAACGAAAATACAATCTCTAAAAAGTTAAATCAAACCGGTGATGAGTTGCTCACTTTTACACGCAATCTGAATGAAATTTCAGGAAAGATAAATAACGGAGAAGGCGACCTGGGACGGTTTATAAATGATACAACTTTTAGTCACCAGATATCGGAGCTTTTGGTAAACTTTGATAGTATTTCTGTTAAGACAGAACAATTTTCCGATGAACTTCTTAAGTTCGGAAAAGAGATAAATTCAGGAAATGGCACAGTTCACCGGTTGGTGTATGATTCTGCATTGGCTAACAATGTAGATACCACTATTGTTAAAATTAACCATGGAATAGATAATGTTGTGAGCGCTGCCGATGCAATTGAAGATAGTTGGATTTTTAACCTTTTCTCCGGGAAGAAAAAGAAACAGCAAAAATAATATAGTTGTAAAAAAACAACCAACTGTTGAAAAGTCTCTATCAATTCTAAAGAAAGAGACTTTAAACATGTTGCATTATTTTCCCAAACTGTGGAAATTTTTCAATGCATGGTATGATCCCTGATTAAAAGCTCAAGAAAATCGCTTGGTAATGGCTTTTCAAGATAAGCACTTACAAAAGGATACTTCATTACCTTATTGCGGTCGTCTCTTTTTCGTGATGATGTACACACATAAATTTCGATCGAATCCTTTAATCTGCTTATATTCTCAAACTGTTGGAGGAATTTAAACCCATTCATTTCAGGCATATACAAATCTAACAGTATGTAATCTGGTAAGTCTTCCCTGTTTTTAATCCCTTTTAAATATTCAAGCCCATCTCTCGCATTTTCAAAGTGAACCAAATAATCCGAAAGGTTTTTTCTTGCTAAAATTGAGTTATAAATACTTACCAATTCTCTATCATCATCTATAAAAATTATCTTTTTATAATCCGTACCTACACTCATTATTTTGACGTTTGTCATAACAAAATCAATTTTTGTTCCAAAAATCACCATAGCAATAAAATTATTGGTGATACAAGGACTAAAATTTTATATCATACAATTTTAATTTATTATACAAAGTTTTCCTGTCTATATTCAATATACGTGCAGCCTTTGACTTGTTAAAGCCAGCTTCGCGTATAGTTTTTATAATTAATTGTTTTTCAATTTCATAGGATGCATTTTTTAATTTGGAATCAGTTCTTATCTCTACTGTTTCAGCAATATCCGGTTTGCTGATGTTTACAGGCGAAATAATTTCTTCGGGAAAACAAAACTGGTCAATCATCTCGTCTTCGGCCATTAACACGGCACGTTTTACTACATTTTTTAATTCACGAAGGTTTCCGTACCATGGATAGTCCATAATTATTTTTTTAGCTTCGGGGGTTAAACCTTGTATTTGGCGATTGAGTTCCAGATTAGCCATCGAAATAAAATGATTTACAAAAACATGAATATCTTCCGGTCTTTCCCTGAGTGGTGGAATTTCAATTTTAAATTCGTTTAGCCTGTGGTATAAATCTTCTCTGAATGTATTCTCCTGAACTTCACTTAACAAATTATCGTTGCTCGCGGTAATAATTCTAATATCGTTTTGAATAATTTTATCATCGCCTAAACGCGAAACTACTCGTTCCTGGATTGCCCGCAGTAGTTTTTGCTGAACATCATAACTTAAATTGCCAATTTCATCTAAAAATAAGGTGCCGCCGTGAGCTTTCTGAAATACGCCATCTTTATCCGAAATGGCTCCTGTAAACGAACCCTTAACATGGCCGAAAAGAACACTATTGGCCAAATCTTTCGGAATGGCTCCGCAATCAACAGCAACAAATGGTTTATCTTTTCGCAGGCTGTTTTCGTGTATAAAGCGGGCAATATATTCTTTCCCGCTCCCGGTTTCGCCACCAATAATAACCGACATGTTTGTTGGGGCAACTCGTCTGGCCAGTTTTATTATGTGTTTTATTTTTTCGCTGTCGCCAATTATAAAATCGCCGTTTACATATGAGGAATTGTTTACGGGTTCCCTTTGGAAATTATCTTTATTTACAAGTTTTTCAATAAGTGAGAGTAATTCTTCATGCTGTATTGGTTTTGTAATATAATCACTGGCTCCCATTTTCATGAGTTTTACAGCCATTCTTACATCTGCGTAAGCGGTCATAATTACTACCGGAATGTGTTGTTTTACGGCTCTTATTTTTTGTAATAATTCAAGTCCACTGGTGTCGGGTAAACGAAAATCACAAAGTATTAAATCGAAATTTGTTTTTTTTAATATTTGTTCGGCACTTTTACCGTTATAAGTTATCTGCACATTGTATTTATGATTTTGAAGATGTTTCTTCAAAATTTCGCAAATAAAATTATCATCGTCAATAATTAAAATTTTGCTCATTAGCTCTCAATTGGATTATTGTTTCATAACAATATTAATACATTTTTTTTTATGAATGTTCATATTGAATATTTCTTTCTAGTTGATTTTTGAGGCAGTTGCTTTTCCAATAGCCTGGTTAATTTTTAAAATAATTTGTTCTATCAGTTCCGGAAGTTTATCAAATTGTTTTTCGCGAAGAGCAAGGTTTTCAATTTTTTCAAAATCGGAAGCCAAACTGTATAATCCGAAATATTTAAACGATGGAATTGCTTTGTGTGCTTTTTCTCCTATTTCTTCCCAATCACTATTATTCAGGCCTGATGTAAAAGCGTCTGAAACATTTTGCGCGTTGTTGGTAAAATTGTCCAGCATCATATTGAAAAAGGCGGTATCATTTCCGGCAGCTTTTTTCAATTCGGTTACGTTAAAGATATCTTCAGTTGAAACTTCCATATATGCGTCATTTTTTTTGTCTTTCGTGTCGTTTCCAGCATCGAGTCCCAGTATATTGCAAAGCTTGTTATATAATTCATTCTCTTTAAAGGGTTTTATAATGTAGTCATCAAAACCCGCTTTTAAATATTTGTGAATATCGCTTTTTAAAGCATTTGCTGTTAGTGCAAGGGCAGGGGTCTTAAAATTTATGGCAGTATTATCTGAATGAATATTTTTAACGACTTGTACGCCATCTTTTCGCGGCATGTGAATGTCAAGCAAAATTACGTCGAATTTTTCATCGCTGATTTTTTCAAGAGCTTCTTTTCCGTCTTTCACCAGCGTGTAATTTGTTTTCCAGTTTTTTAGGATCATTTCTGCAAGGATCAGGTTATGATCATCATCGTCGGCAAGTAAAATCTTTTTATTTTTTAGAAATTCGCTATGTATATCAAATTGCTGCTCCGGGCTTTTTAGTTTGTCAGCCGACGATTTTTTGAACGGTAACATTACTGAAAATGTACTTCCTGTATTGAGTTTACTTTCAACCCAAATTTCTCCTTTTAACAGAGTTACCAGTCTGTTGCAAATTCCTAACCCCAATCCGGCTCCACCTCTGATTTTTTCAGTTCGTTTGTTGCCTTGTTCAAATACATCAAAAATATATGGCAAATCCTTTTCGCTTATTCCAATTCCGGTATCCGTAACTTTAAATACAATTTCAGCCATGTTTTTGGTTTCTTTCTGAATTTCACAGCTTAATGTAATTTTTCCTTTATCAGTGTATTTTATGGCGTTTACCAGCAGGTTCATTAATATTTGTTTTAACCTGAAAGGGTCGCCTGTTAATACCTGCGGAATATTTTTGTCTTTTAAAATTTGAAATTCCAGGTTTTTTTTAGCGGTTTGCTGCGTGAATATTTCTTCCAGTTCCGATAAAATATCGTTGGTTGAAAAAGCCAGATTCTCAATATAAACTTTGTCCATTCCCAGTTTAAATAAAAATACGATTTCTGTAACCAGGTATAAAAGGTGATCGGATGCGTTTTTAATGAGGTTCACCAATTTTTGTTGTTGGGTACTTAAATTCGCTTTTTCCAGTTGTTCGGTAAATCCCATTATTGAATTCAGCGGAGTTCTTATTTCATGACTCATATTGGCAATAAAAATCGATTTTGCCTTGTCGGCTTTTTGCGCCTGTTCTTTACCTTTTATAAGGTTTTCCTCCAGTAATTTGTCGTTGGTAACATTTTGTAAAATAATTATACCGGCAATTGTTTTATTTTGATGGTTTTTTACCGGGGCTGCAACCACATAATAAACATTGTTTCTGTACCTAACCTCGCCTTCAGTGTATTCTCCATTTAATGCTTTATTATAGAATGGGAATATTCTGCGTTGAGTTTGTTTGTCTAAAACTTCAAACATTTTTTTCCCTAGGAAATCGGAATTTTTTTGATTAAATTTTTCCTTTTCTCTGCCGCCGCATAAAATATAGCGGTATTCTTTATCGAAAAGAAAAACATCCATGTCGGGGAGATTGTCAAAAACTATTGATTGGTAATCATAAGCCTGAATGTCGTCACTTTCCAGAAAACGAAAATATATTATGTATCTGTCGTTATTCGGATTACCCGATTCAATATCTATCTCCAACTCACAACGGTTGATATTCCCAACTCCGGTTTTTAAATCTACTTCAATGATTGAATTTTTTAATTGAACGGTGGAATTGGAAAATACATTTCTAAAGTTCTCCTTGTCCTTCTCATCAATAAAATCAATCAGCGTAAATTTTTCAGAAGAGTTAAATGTGCTCCCGGAAAAATAATTTTTAAAGCCCGAGTAATGAACAATTTCCATTGCAGAATTGAGTACCATAATTCCATCCTGCCAGAAATTTTTATCGTCGTCCTGATCTGCAATTAATGTGCTATCATTAAGTTTTTGTAATCGTATTTTTCCCAGTTGCGTGCTTAGCCAACTTTCAATTTGTTCTAACCCGGCGGCATTTTTTTCTTCGTCAAGTAATAAATTCTCAATGGTTTCGGAAATACTTAGAAGTTTTCTATCGAATTTAAGGTATTCAGTTGGCATTAAAAATTGCTTTATATGTGTATAGAATATACAAAAATTGTATGTTTTATGAAACAATCTATACTCTGTTCAGTTTAAAAGATTTTTATTTCTGTAACGAATTATTAACTATAAATTATGCAAAGAAAGGATGCCTTTTTTATTTTGACCTCCGTAAAAGAGTTAATCCTTTGATTTTTTTTTCCGGAACGATGATATAATTTGCATTGTAAGATGGGTCCCCAAATCATAGGCGAGGTCTTTGATTTTGTCGGTTAAATTATCCAGTACGTTGGATGATGAACTTATTAATTCCTTTTCATAGAGTTTTTCCTGGAATTTTAACTTTTCCTGCATTAATTCCAGTTCTCTCATATTTTTTATTCTGCTAAATTTATTTTTCTTCCTGTTCATTGTCATGGTCATCGTCAAATAATACTTCAGAGAAATTATTAAGGAGAGCGTTTGTTAAAATCCTTTTTCTGAAGATTATAAATAGAATGGCAAGGAATACAAGCATTCCGGTAGCAATTAAAACACCCTCGAGATAGTTATTAAATTTTTGTCCGTACCAAATGGCGAAAGCTGCGCCCAAAAACATAATTATTATAATTGAAAATAGAATGATAACCAGATAGCTAAGTAGATAGCTTATGAATGTTGATGTCTTTTTTAATAGCAAGAGCTTAAATAAGTCAAACTTTACTTGTACATATTGTTTAACAGAATCATTAAGCTCTGCTATATTGTTCGTCAATTTATTGCTCATTATTTTCTGAATTAGCGCTGTTACGCTTCACCTTTATTTTACAGGCTCCGCTTGTGCTTTTGCTTTTTCTGTAACCTCTTCTTCAACTGTTTCTTTTTTGTTCCGTAGCTCGTCTATTACATCATTGAGTTTGTCTTTCAGGTAATCAACCTTTTCACTTAAAGTCTCGGTTACTTCTTTCGATGTATCCTTTACTTTTTTTCCAATTTTTTTCCTGGTTTTTTCTCCTTTGTCAGGGGCAACTAAAATTCCTGTCAGCACGCCTGCTGCTGCACCTGCAATAAATCCCATTAATGCGTTTCTTGTTCCTTTATTCATGACTATCTGTTTTAATATGTTAATAAAAAATATTAATTGTTTTTCATCCTTCTGGTTTTATTTGGTCTATCTATTATATCCGTCTATTAAATTTACAAAATCTTTTAGAAAAAAATATTCCAATTTTTTATATTTAATATAATTATTTGTTTTTCAGTATTTTGAATCTAAGTTTTGTAACTCGGCCTAATTTGTTGTGTGACTTTATTCTACAGGTTGGGGAAATAATCAATATTTATAAAATAAACTTTTGTTTTTTTTCTTTTTGCCAAATCGTAGAAATAAAGCCGCACATTGTAGAGAATCACATCCATTTTTAATCATTATATTTTTATCGGCTTCTCCTTGTAGGTGGCATTAATTCGGAGGTTTAGCTGTGTTTTGCTTTGATGGCATAATTTTCATAAGAATAATTGATGTAAACTTTAAAATTATGATTATGAAAGTATTTGGAATTATTTTAACTATTGTTGGAATTATAGGGGTTATTCTTTTTGGTGTACAAGCTGCCAACAATTCCGAATCGTTTAGTTTTTTAGGAATTGATATTGCAGTAAGTAGTGCCAACTGGACGCCTGTAATTGTTAGCGGCGTTGTTACTGTAATTGGAATATTAATTCTGCTGATTAGAAAAGGAAAATAAGTAGTTATATATCAAAATAATGTTTAACAATTAAAAATTAATGTCATGAATAAATTAGAAGTAAAAGGAAAATGGAATGTGGTAAAAGGTAAAATGAAGCAGAAATATGCTGATTTAACCGATGATGATCTCACCTACGTCGAAGGAAAAGAAGATGAATTGCTGGGGCGTTTGCAGGAAAAAACAGGAAAAGCCCGGGAAGAGCTAGTGGATGAATTAAATAAATTGTAGCCATGAGATCGCTGCTTTACCTTATTGCCGTTATTCTGGTAATTGGATGGATTTTTGGTTTTTTTGTTTATTCAGTTGGTGGCCTTATTCACATACTGCTGGTACTTGCAGTTATTTCAATTTTGATTTCGATTATTAGAGGCGTCTGACAAGCAAAAAATCAAAAGTTATACGGACTTTCGAAAGATAGTCCGTTTTTTATTGTTTGCTAACCTTGTTAAAAAGTCTGTACTTATTACAAATGCTGGCTAAATATTAATTTCCTTTTGTGCTAATTTTTTGATTTTTATGTCCTTGTTGTTATTTTACAGGAGTTATTTCAAAAGGAATTGCAAAGTTTAGCGGTTTATTTCTATGATTATAAAATTTGGAATATTGATGTGTTATTTCAACTCCAAAATAAAAAATTAGTGATACAAAATATATCCAGATTAAAATAACGACGAAAGAACTTGCTGCGCCGTAAACTGCCCCAAGCTTACTATTTCCAATAATAAAACCAATGATATATTTTCCTATAAAAAATAAGATTGCAGTAAATATTGCCCCAAACCACGCTGAACGCCATTTGACATTCACATCAGGTAGAAAACGATAAATTACGGCAAATACAGAGGTTATTATTATTAATGAAACAAAGACATTGACCATTTGAGCAAAAATTACAAAGTCGGGACTAAAATGATTGCTTAGTATATCGCGCAGAAATGCGATTGAAGCGTCCACGATAAGTGAAACCAGAAGTACAAAACCCAAACTGAGAATCATTCCGAAAGAAAAAATACGGTCTTTTAAAAGCTTAAGAAGATTTTGTTTTAACTTCGATTTTACACGTACCCGCCAAATGTAATTGATATAGTTTTGCATTATGCTAAATAAGGTAGTAGCTGAAACAAGAAAAATTACTCCACCAATAATTGCACTAATACCGCTATTCTCTGTAATCTGGTAATTGTTAATTGCATCTTGCAAAAGTTGGCTGCTTTCCTGCCCGATAAGAATATTTACTTCGTTAAACAGCTTCTGGCGAATGGTTAAATCTCCTGCAAAAATTCCAAAAACTGCAATAATTATTATTAGTATCGGTGCAATTGAAAATATGGCAAAATAGGCTGTCGTTCCCGCCATTCCAACCGGATTGTTTGAGCCAAAATTCACCAAAGCCTTTTTTAAAATTATAAAGCTGTCATGTAGTATTTTACCGAAATTTTTCTTTCCCATAATTTTACTTGTTTTTTCTTTTCCATAGTTTTTTGAAGCTAATGCTGTGTTTTTCTACACCACTATCACTTATTAAATAGGCATATGGTTTTAATCCGTTGATATTTCGCATAATTACTTTTAAAATTGCCAGTGTTGGAACAACAATTAACATCCCTGCAATTCCCCAAACAAGATTAGCAATGAGCAAACTTAAAATAATAGCCAGCGGATTTATTTTTATGCTGTTTCCTACAATGTTTGGTGTTAGCAGGTTATTTTCAGTGAATTGAATAACAATAAACAGAATCGTAATTTTTAATAATGAGGAAAATGGATCGGGCACAGTAAAAAGTACATATGAGAATGGAAGAAGAAATCCTAAAAATGTACCTGCATAAGGTATAAGGTTTAAAATTGCTGCCAATATTCCAAAAATCATGGCGTGTTTTATTCCTATTATGTAAAGTCCTAATGAATTTAAAAAAGCAAGAATGGCAACCACCAGCAAAAGACCGCCCAAATATTTGCCGGTAACCTTTGAAATTTCGCGCAAAATATGGAGTGCTTTTGCTTTTTTCTTCCGACCAACAACCCGAAAAATGAAATAAGCAAATTTAGTTCGGTAAAAAAGTAAAAAAAATGTAAAAACCGGCAAAATTGCAAATTGGAAAAGGGTCGTTGTTGTTGCAGAGAAAAGGTTACCCAATTGCATTTCCCATGAAGAAAAGAAATTTTCGGAAAAATTATCGACATATTCATCCATAGCGCCAGCATTCATCCCAAGTTTATTTTCAAGAAGTGTTTTTACTGTATCCGCTTTTTCTATAAAATTTTGTTTCAGCTCATTAATGTCGATGGACATATTGGATAGTTTTGCTGAAAGAAGAAGGGTAACACTTCCAATAATGATTATCGCAGCCAGTATTACAATTAAGATGGCGATAATCCTTTGAATTCCCCATTTTTCAAATTTTGAAACTATAGGAAATAAAAGATAGCTCACAAATAAACTAATTGACAAAGGAATTAAAATACTTTTTGCAAAAATTATCCCCGTCAAAAGTATTGAGATAATAAACAGGATTACTCCGGTCCGAATAAGTTGCTGGTTCCTCATATTTTGAAATTTTGTTAAAAATTAAAGAAAGAATTATGCCAAGCATTTCATTAAATGTCAAAATCAGTTGGGTAAATAGCAATCTATCTGTAACAGATTGAAATGTATTTCAAATTGTCGTTATAGATTATGGGAAAGTCTTCCGATTTTAGATAAGAGTAAAATCTTTCTGAGCCTTACCTGGCCTTTTGTTACAAATATTCTGGCTGGGGAATTTTATCTACAAAATTGAGAATCAATTTCGCATCTTCCACAGAGTATAAAACTACAGAAGCACCATTAATACCGGAATCTCAGTGATTTTTGTGAGGTCGTTTTTTATGGCAGATTTTTTTCATTAAGAAATTATAATGACTTTAAATATTGATGTTATGCCAGAAAAAAGAAATTCTTCCAGAATTAAAAATACCGAACAGTATGAAGCTCTCGTTGATAAAGGATATAGTAAACAAAAAGCAGCGAGGATTGCCAATACTCCGGATTCGGGAAAACGAGGAGGTAAAAGTAAAAAATATGAAGAATGGACAAAAAAGGAGTTATATGCGCAGGCCGCTAAAGTTGGTATTTCCGGTAGAAGTAAAATGAATAAGAAAGAACTAATATATGCTCTACGCAACAATTAATCGATTTTTGCAAAATTTGAGAATTTAAAAAACATAAGATGGTCGTTGGTGTTCAATTTAGGTAGCAAAATTAAATTGGCGAAATTTGAGAGAAGAAACCTTCAATTTTAGAAATACAGACTTTCTATATTAAATTTGAAAAAGATTAGTATTTAGATACATTTTTTAATGATTTTGAGACAAACAATATAATATGTTTCATCGGTTACTTTTTATGTGTTGCGGATTAGTTTTATGTACAATACAAATATTGTACGCACAGGATAACTATGAAATTAGAAAAGTAAGTTTTAAGGGAAATAAAACACTTGATAAAAGTTTTCTACTTGATAGAATGGCGTTGAAGGAAGTTACCGGATTACAGAAACTTTTAACCAGTGACGAGCCAGCTTTATACAATAAAGAGCTTATTGATATTGATTTGGAGCGACTGAAAAAAGTCTATCAACGAGAAGGTTTTGTGGATGTTAAAGTTTCAGCAGAACCACCTGATATTAATGATAAAAAACAAGTAGTTAAGTTAAAGTTTATAATTGAAGAAGGCAAACCTGTGGAAATCGATTCTGTACAATTCCAAATGGTTGACACTGAACGGCAATTTAATGTCGATTCACTGGAAGACAAAAATATAAGAAAACTTCAGTTAAAAAAAAGGAAACGTTTTCGCGATGAAGCTATTGGCGAGGACGTAACATATATTGAAAATATTTTTCGTGATTTGGGTCACGCTTATGTAAATGTTAAATATGATTTGGGTTTAGATTACGATGAAAAGGTAACCGGTATAAAATATAATATAACTCCTGGGCCGGTATGTAATTTTGGTGAAACAACAATAACCGGAAATAAACATGTTTCAGAATCTTTTATTCGGAAACAATTTGAGTATGAAAAAGGCGAAATATACAATAAGTCGCTTTTAAGCGAAACACGCCAATCGCTTTATAATTTGCGGCTGTTTCGGGTTGTTTCGGTATTACCTCAAAAAGATGCGGAGACGCAAAAAACTCCCATTCCTGTTAAATTATATGTTGAAGAGGCTCCAAGGGCGAATACGCATTTTGGGGCCGGATATGGAACAGAGGATAAATTCAGGGCTTTTGTAGATTTTAATTATTTGGGGTTTTTCGGAACGGCCAGAAGAATTAATATCTACGCCAAACATTCTGCTCTGGAACCATATTATGTTAGTGTAAAATGGACCCAGCCTCAGATATTTAATAAAAATGGATCAATTTCGTTGAATCCTTTTATCTCCAGCAATTCTGAACCTGGTTATAAAACGAGAACTTATGGGGTAAATGTTCCGCTAACCTATAATTTTAATAACAGGTTGAGTTCTACATTAACGTATTATCTCCAGAATGTTGAACAGGAAGTAGAGGTTGGGGATCCTGATTTTGCAGACATGGAGGACGATAAATTTCCTTATAATAAATCGGGAATGCTGCTTAGTACGGTTTTTTCAACTGCAAGACCTAAATTTTCACCAGAGAGAGGGGTAAGTATGTCGTTTGGGTTTAAATATAATGGATATCTTTTTGGAGGCGATTTTAATTACACACGTTTGTGGGGAGATATAAGAACATACCAAAAATTAGGTGACTGGATTTTAGCTCTTCGGGCAATGGCGGGAGGTATAAATTCCTCCGACGGAAGTGGGTTTATTCCTGTTGAAGATCGGTTTTATTCCGGGGGGAGTAATTCTATTCGCGGATGGAAACGTTCCGAACTGGGGCCAAAACGGGAAAGTGGTTCGCCCCTGGGAGGTAAAAGTATTATCGAAACCAATGTGGAATTGCGGTATCCATTGTTTTGGCGAATTAGCGGAGTGGCCTTTTTTGAAGGTGGAAATGTATGGACCGGCTCTTATCAGTATAAACTAAGTGATTTGGGATATGCTGCCGGTGGGGGAGTCAGGATTGAGACTCCGATTGGCCCAGTGCGTTTTGATGTTGGAGTTCCACTGTGGAATGAGAAACGAAGTCCGCAGTTTTTTATTAGTGTAGGACAAGCTTTTTAAGAAAATGAAAAAAGCATTAAAATATAGTCTTTATGTTATTGGATGGTTTCTAATTGGAGTCGTTGTGTTGATTATTGCCGCTGGTTTGTTAATTCAAACCCAACCGGTGAAAAAGAAGATTGCAGCATTTGCGGAAACAAAAGCATCGGAGATTTTGAATGGCGAGATATCAATAGGTGAGATTAAAGGGAATTTTTTTACTTCGCTGGGAATAAATAATATTCTATGGACACAAGGCGGTGATACGCTTGCATATATTGCAGAATTTAAAGCCGATTATGAACTTCGTCCTTTATTGACAGGCGAATTGCTTATTCATAATGCTCAAATTTCAAAACCTTATTTTTATTTGGAACAGAATAAAGATTCAACATGGAATGTTCAATACCTTGTGAAACCACAGGAAGATAATCAGGAGGATGAGGGAGCTTCCGGCGATTTTAAAATAAATATTTCAAATTTCGAAATTGAGGAGGGACAGGTTCGAATTAATACCTCCGATACAATAATTCCTGAAAAAGTAAATCATTTAAACAGCAAACTTTCTTTAAGGTATTCTTCCAATGCACAAAAAGTAGAGTTAAGTAATCTTTCATTTGAAACATTAAATCCCTCGTTTGTTTTAGAAAAGCTGTCATTTGATGCGGCCCGGAATTCCGGGGAAATTGAGCTCCGAGACTTCTATTTGAAAACAGCAAAGAATAAGTTGGAAGGAAAGGCTGATTATGTCACGGATTCTTTAATAAACGCTTCCGCAAACCTTGAAGTTGCCCCACTGCATTTGAATGAGTTTGAATTTTTTCTTTCAGGTTTCAAACTGTCGGTTTCGCCAACTTTACAACTGGAAACTGAAGTGGAAAATGGAAAGCTAAATGCGAGCATAACAATTGCCGACGGCGACCAGAATATTGTATTGGATTTGCATTCTGAAAATTTTGGACAGTTTCTAAATGATACATCAGAAGTACAATTAGAATACAATGTAAATGGAGATATCAGCAACATTGATTTATCACATTGGTTGGGCGATCCGAAATTGAACTATCTGATTAACGGAAAACTTAAAATTGAAGGTAAAGGTACTGACCCCAAAACAGCTACCATATCACTAGATGGAGATTTTAAGGATATAATAATACATGAGAAGCCCGTAGATAAATTACTTGCGTCGCTTCATTTAGAGAATGGTAATCTTAGTGGAAACATTGAAGGAAATGGAAATTTTGGTATTGTAAAAATCACACCAAATATAAGAGACTTGCAGGGAACACCTTCGTACCAGTTAAATCTGACAGCCGAAAAATTTAATCTGGCTGAATTGACGGGCAACGATTCATTGCACTCGGATATTAATTTGACAGCAAAAATCAAAGGTAGAAATTTTGAACCCGAAAAAATAGATGCGCAGACAAATTTGCAAATATCAAAATCACGATTTCAGGATGTGGTTTTAGATTCACTTGTAGGCATTATCCAATATCGGAACAAGAATATTCAAATTGATTCTTTATGGGCAAAGACGCAGAGTATTTCTCTGGATGCTTCCGGGAATTATAATTTAGAAGGAAGTTCGGATTTATGGCTACAAGCTAAATTCTCAGGCCTGGAGGAATTTACACCATTTATTCCTGCGGAAAGTTTGCATGCCGAAGGAAATATTGATGCCCGATTGAAAGGAAGTTCCGATTCCATTGATGTGAGTGCAAAGCTCGATTTGAATGATGTTCGTTATGATGATTTTATTGCAGAGGGTTTACTTGTTACAGCCAACGGACAATTGACTAAACATGATACAACAATAGGGGCACAAGTCTTAGTTAATGAATTCAGAATGAGAGAGTTGCTTCTTGATTCTGTAAATTTTGATGCCAACTATTCACGTGATTCTCTTCATGTAGATGGCCGTGTGACCGGTGAAGGCGTAAAAACCAATTTGGCGGCCGGGCTAAAACTCGGTAGCCGACAAAGAATTTCGTTGGAAAATTGGGGAATTGATTATAAAAATCAGCATTTTGAATTACAAAATCCACCCGCAGTTTTAGAACTTGATTCTGTTCAATATCAAATATCAAATTTTAAGCTGGTATCAGACGATTCTGACTCTTCCCAGTTTATTATGGCTGATGGCGTTATTTCCCGCACCGGCGATGAGAATTTTCAGCTGGAAGTAGCGAATATCAATATTCAGAAGATTTTGGAAATGTCAGGAATTGACTTTGGAGCATCAGGAATTCTGGATGTAACGGCCGAAATAAAAGGAACAGCAACATCGCCTCTGGTAAATGGTAAATTCGTTATTGATGGAGCCGTTCTGAATGAATATAAGTTCACCGATTTTAGTGGCAATATCGGACTAAAAAACAACAGACTGAATACTGACATTAGAATTGTTCCGGAACAGCAAGGCAGGTTGAAATTAACCGGGGAGTTTCCTATGCTTGCTGAGTTGGATAGCATGAAATTTAATTTTAATCCGAAGGATTCTTTGGCGGCCAACTTGATTATTGAACAGTTTCCTTTGGCGGTTTTGCAAAATATTGAAATAGCCAGGGAAATAAAAGGCT
This sequence comes from uncultured Draconibacterium sp., assembly GCA_963677235.2. Lineage (GTDB taxonomy): Bacteria > Bacteroidota > Bacteroidia > Bacteroidales > Prolixibacteraceae > Draconibacterium. The sequence goes on from CAXXPP010000004.1 coordinate 637,727, forward strand.
ACATTGAAGGAAGCGTTGATGTTAGTGGTACCTTGGAGTCGCCCGATCCGAAGGGAAATATTCATTTGGTGGATGCTTCTCTTGAAGTTCCTGAATATGGTATTGATTATGAGAATATTGTATTAAATCTGAAGTTTTTACCCGAAGCTGTTCAGCTTGATTCTTTTTATATAAAAAGTGAGGATGGAACAATGGAAGCGAATGGAACTGTTGATTTTAGCTCTGCTTTTTACAAAGGGGATATCAGCCAGTCGAAAATAGATGTGAAGTTTCATAATTTTAACCCTGTAAATCACAGGCAGTTTAATATGCAATTATCAGGTGACGCAAATCTGCAGGGGAAAAAAGGAGAAGTTGTTTTTGGTGGAGATTTGAATATTCCGGAGTCAGAGCTTTATCTTCCGGCAATTTTTAATATGATGGGGCAAATGAGTGCGCCGGAGATTCCGGATCCTATTTTGGTTCGCGAAATGAAAAATATGGAACTTTACAATGATTCTCTCTCTTTTCAACAGGATACCGTGGAAGCCGATACATTTAATTTTTCTTATTTCGATGATTTTACCGGAAGCCTGAATTTGAAAATTCCTAAAAACTCCTGGATAAAAAATAAAGATATGCATATTGAAATTTCAGGGGATTTGGAACTAAGGAAAAACAAGGATTTTTTTGAACTTTTTGGTTCAGTTGACGTGGTTAGAGGGCAGTACGATTTACTTGGAAAAACATTTATTATTGATGATGGTACAATTAATTTTCAGGGCGGCGAAGAATTGATGCCACGGATAGATATTACCGCGTCATATTCGTTTCGAAATGCAGAAAGAGCAGAGCAAAAACTTACGGTTCAGGTTACCGGTACAGCAGAAGAGCCCAATGTTAACTTTAACCTCGATGGAAGTAATATTAGTGAAGGTGACGCACTTTCGTATATTTTATTTGGTAAAAGCCTGGATGAACTTAGCATTGATCAACAACAAAATGTTGCCGGAGCAGGAAGTCTGGCAGGAACGGCTGCCGCTGCAATTTTATCTTCACAACTGACAAACTTTCTGGGCGAAAAACTTGATGTTGATTATATTGAAATTAAAAGTAATGGAGGTGACTTTGATAATGCAACCGTTGTGGTGGGGAAATATATTACCAACGATCTTTTTGTGAGCTACGAGCAACGCTTTGGAGAAACTGACGAAAAAGAAATGGCAAAATATGAAGTGAAGCTGGAATATGAACTTTTTAAGTTTTTGTTTTTACAGCTAAATAATTCATCGAACGATAGTGGATTTGATGTCATTTTTAAATTTAATTCCCAATAAAAAAGAGAGACTTGTTATTAAGAGCAGTGAATATAAAAAAGAGGTACACAATGTGCACCTCTTTCATAATAATTAAACAGCATTTATAGTTTGACAGACGTTTTCAGGTTATTTGCCTTTAACGATTCATATTCAATAGTAATTTCACCTTTTCCTTCAACCAAAAACTGGTATTCAACATTCCCGTAGCCTGGGACAGAAAGGAATTGGATTTCTGGTTTTTTCTCCTTGTAACTTACCTTGTTAAGACGAATATCGTTAATTTTTCCTCCTGTAACAACTTTTCCTCCAGAAACTTTTAAAATATCTTGCCGGTGGATTTTCTTGTTAACCGATTCCATTGACATAGAGGGTAATCCGTTTTTATTTGCAAGTCTGACTCTTATTTGGTGTAGATTGTTTCCAACTTTTTTATTATCAATTATTTCCATTGATATTTCAGGCGTATTTTCAGCAGCAAGTAGTACAACTGAAGCATTCCTGTGAACCAGATCGGGTAACATAAAAGGGTGGGGGAGTCTGGAGCTCATTTTTACCCATCCTCCGATTTCTATTTCTCCATAAGCCGGATGGTTGTACTTTTTCCATTCTTTATATAGCTCCCCTTGGACTACGTTATCATTAAATTCGAGGATTTCTCGCTCGCGATCAGGATTTCTCCCCCTTCTTTCTTCATCTTCCTTCGGGGCTGGTTTATCCGTTTTCTCATGGTAGGTTTCAGTTTCACGTTGAAAAAGTTCGCCGGTAAAAGAGAAAGCTCCGTAAATGAAATATAACTGCCCGTCCCAATCTCCATAAGTCGGGTATAAATCATACGACGGCATATAAACATATCCCGGCGTGATTTTAATTGCGTTTTTACCAATAACGTCATAAGCAGCAATATCTTCCTGTGGAATGCTTACTGATTCTTCAGCAGGAACCCTGAGCCACATTCCGCCATTATTATGAAATGCAATGGCAACAATAATATTCGGACGTTTTCCAATCCATTCATTTATCGCTTTCAAACCAACTCCTGAAAATGGGAAATTACCAGCGCCGCTCTGAACATACGGTGGCTCCCAATTGAATCCCCAGTTGCGGTTCGGATCGAGATAACCTTCGGCATCTTCGTTCAACTTTCCGTCACCGTCATTGTCAATACCTTCATAACCCAGAAGAGTATATTCTCCTTTTTCCCCTGGTTTAATTCGGATAAGATTTCGTTTGTCTTCAGGATCTACTTTGTAGTTTCCATACGGATCTTTTATCCTCATTTGCGTTATGCTTCCATCCCCATCAAGGTCATCCGGAGCATCTTCATCAAAGAGGCCATCGCCATCGTCATCTTTTGGAACTCTGATACTTCGGCTTGAGTGCATTGTATTCGCATCTTTGAAAAAATGGTATCTGCCGTCAACATTTACAACCGGAATAATATAATGTACATTTCGGTCAACTACTTTGGTTATTTTTTCGTTTTCCCCATATTTGGTGAGCAACATATTCGCGTAATACAAACAAACCTCGCCTGCCTGAATTTCATTCCCATGTATATTCCCGTCAATATAAACCCCTGGCTTATTTAGTTCGTTGCCGGTTTTTGCGTTGTTAATAGTGAGCGCGTAAATTGCCCTGTCCTCCTCACTTTTCCCAACAATTTCAAGTTTCGTCAAATCGGGGTAAGCTTCGTGCAAAACTCTTAATGCGGTAACCACTTCATCATAATCATAATATCTGTCGAAACGAAGCGGTATTTCTATTTTCCCTTTAATGTCGGTAGAATAGGCCGGGAAGAAAAAACTTATTAGTAGTATGAATAAAATATATCGTTTCATGATTAACCTCCAATTTTAATTTGTTTTACATCAGAACCCAATACCGCCGATTCAATTTTTGCTGAAATTGTGGGTTTTTTTTCCGTCTTCAGAAGCCATGTTAATTTTTTTATCTGGTTTCCGCCAATATTTCCAAGCGGAGTTCTTTTTATTCCTTCCAGTAGCTCAACGTCTCCTTCCAGTAAGACTACCACCGGTGCAGGCTGACTGTTTCGTTGCCCCATTTCAATCGGGTAGGGTAGGAATCCGCTGTTTTCAATAAAAAGTTCTAGTTTATAAACTCCTGCACCTAAGTCGGTTACTTTCTGGTCTGCAATAGAAATAGAAGGAATTTTTTTTGAAAGTTGTAATAACCACGGAAGTTGGGCTTGTAAAAGAGAATCAATTCTTTCTGGTTTCGGTGTACTTTCAAGATACGGTACATATCCACCTACTTCCACGTCCTTAAAATCGGGGTGTTCAACTTTTTGCCATTCTACAAAACCTTTGCCACCCCACTCTTTTTCCGACCATGCTAAAAGCGCTTTATCTTTTTCACTTAATTCATCATCCTTTTCTGCTTTGGGCATCTTTTTTATCATTTCTGCCATCTGCTTTGGAGTGATTTTCCCTGAGTTCATCATTTCAATTATCCCTTCAGCTGAAAAACGTTCGGGAGCATTGTTTTCTTTTAGAAAAGTATCTATTTTTTCTTCTTCTAAAGCTGTAAAATCTTCCACACTCATTTCACTTACTTTATCCAAAGTCAGCTTGTTATTTTCTTTTTCCTTTTCCTCTTTTACCTTTGGAACCGTAAATAAATTCATGCTAAAAGAAGGTACTCCAAGATGATAATAAGCCCAAAGTTCAAAAGAACCATCCTTTGCAGGAGTTGGATCAAGTCTTTCTGTATTGAAATTTTTTGCTTTCAGATATTCTTTATAATCTTCTGAAAATTTGGTGTAAAATTTCAGATCTTCATCAAGCGGGTTTACCGCAGCTCCCAGTCCCAGAATGCCAGCTACCATTGAAGGTGTTACATCTGTCCCGGGAGGAACAAGTTCTTTCACTTTTTCGATTACTTCATCCATTGTGTATGTTTGATTCGGACTAACGTTCATCATTCGTGCATAACGAGCGGGTATTTTGATGCTTTGTAAATTAGTGCCACCTTTCCGACCGCTTTTGGGAGGAAGGAGACAAAAGTCCGAACTTCCTAAAGTATAAACCATTGCAATATTCGGATGATCAAAAATAAATCTCAATATTCCGTAAACTTCAGGCGATTGCCCCGACCATTGACCGGCTTCCTTTTTATCATAAGGGAAAAGATGAGGAAATGAAATACCTATGTTTATTCCACCTTCACCATCTTCGTTGTATTTGCCATCTTTGTCATTATCAATGCCTTCGTTGTAAATTTTGTATTCTCCCCTTTCGCTCTTTTTTGCATCGGCGCGTACTAAAATCCGTGCATCATTTTTTGATATTTTATAAGTTCCCTGTAAATCTTTCACACGTATTTGTGTAATTAACCCATCGCCGTTTAAATCATCAAAACCGTCTTCGTTCAGGGCTTCATCGGTATCATCATTAAGTTCAAAATCATTTACGGTTCGGTCATACTTTATTTTGTTGAAATAACCTTGCGCTGCATCCGGGTTAGGAAGTGGCATAATGTACCATTTTATGTTTTCTGTATATTTTACAGAATCGAGCACCATTTTTGCAAATGCAAGTGCTCCTTCTGTTGAAATGGGAATATTTCCTTCGAAATTGGCTCCAACAAAAATTGCAGGCACATCTGTCAGCGTTTTTCCAATCTCCAATACCAAAACTGGAGTTCCTCCCGGGCTTGTTGCTAGTGTATGAATTTGTGTTTTTGCAACATTAGCCTGTTGCAATTTTTTCAGTATTTGCTGAACTTCACTTACATTATGGTATTTATCAAACGAAATATCACTTTGCGCAAAAAGTGACATACTTGAGAACCATAAAAAACAAGTGAGAAAAGAAAGGTAAAGTGTTTTTGTCATATCGGGAAATTTTAAAATAATTCTCTTTTGTTTGCATCGTGATAGTTATTTGATTGTTTTTGATGCAAGTTGTCAATTATTTAAAGAGGAAAATTACATTTTTTTAATGAGCTAAAAGAAATAAATTTTGTTTTTTTTATTTTGTTCATCAGAAAATATAAATTTTCAAATTGGATTTAAAACATTTTTAAATAGTATAGGAATATTGCAGATTGAAATATGAATCTGGGTTTAATTATTTTTAAGATACGGAAATGAGAAAAGTCTATAAGTTAGTTTTAATTTTTTTTATACAATTTTTGATCATCTCTTGTCAACAACAAGAAAAAATATTTTCGGAACTAATACAGCCGGTTCCTCAAAACAGTGGTTTTAAAATATCAGGGTATTGGGTTTGGGGTGGCTCGGCAATAAAAGTAGGTACTACTTACCATTTATTTGCTTCGAGGTGGCCCCAAAAGAACAATTTTCCTGACGATTATTTTGAAGAATCGGAAATAGTACATGCTATTTCCAAATCGGCTCTGGGGCCATATATTTTTCAAGAAGTAGTGATTGGAGAACGAGACAGTACATTTTGGGATTCAAACATGGCACATAATCCTACAATTCATAAAATTGGGAACAAATTTGTGTTGTTTTACATCGGTTCCGATTTTACTACATTCCGAGGTGAAAGCGATCGTCTGTTAAGGCGTGTTGGTTATGCTACAGCCAATAATATTGAAGGCCCTTGGCAAAGATCAAATGTTCCTTTAATTAATGAGGAATCAAGTAACCCGGCACTTTTTGTTGAGGAAGATGGCAGTGTTAAACTTTTATACAGAGATGAAAAACTTACAGTTAAAATGGCAACCGCTGCAAATTTCAGAGGGCCATATCGCATTGCAAATAACAATGTTTGGCCGTCTGCACGTTTGGAAGATTTTTACCTGTTCAAAAAAGATCGTAGTTATCATATAATTTGTGAGGATAACATGGCTGCATTAACCGGAAAAGAGAGATGGGGTGCGCATTTAGTTTCAAAAAATGGAATAAATAACTGGCAGAAATTTGAGCCAACAGAGGTGTATAATCACAGTATTATTTATGAAAGCGGTGATACTCTGCATTGTGTGAGAAGAGAGCGGCCACAATTGTTAATTCAAAATAAGGAAATAACCCACCTGTTCAATGGTGTGTACGATGGGAAAAACTCGTGGTGTCAGCCGGTAGAATTTTATCCTTCAATAAAAGTGAATTAAAAAGAATTTTATATTACATAAATATCCACCATCCAGATAAGAAAAAGTGACAAAAGAAACGAAATTGTTGGTGCGATAATCCACATCAGAAAGAACTTTTTTACCTCGGTTTTTTTGAAAATATTCTTTGAACCCAGTTTGGCGACTCCAATTCCTAAAATGGCAGCTACATTTAGTTGAACTAATGAAGTTGGAATTCCTTTTACCAGCGAGGCCGCTAGAAGTAAACTGGCTGAAACAAACGCAATGATAACTGCTTCAAATTTTCCAAACAGAACAATTTCTTTCCCCGTATTTTGAACAACTTTATGCCCGAAAATCGAACTGCCAATGCCAAAACTAGGTGCAACTATAAGTGTTGATAAGATCATTATAAGAGTAAAATTATCATCGACTGAAATATTTAGCTCATTGGCCGTCATAGAAGCAATGGGGCCTGCTGCATTGGCCACATTATTTGCCCCGATTGAAAATGCTACATATAACGACATAATCAAAATAATTCCGTTCCATACGGGTTTTAGGTTTTGGTTGTATGCCCTCGACATGGTGTAACCTCTCCTGCGCATTGGGCGGTAAATATATTTGCCAAGGAAAAAGCTTATAAAATAAGAAATGACCGGCAAAATAAACCAGGTAGGAATAATTTCTACAAATAGTTTTTCGGTGTTTAGTTCGTGGTAGTAAAGCGCCGGGGCAACTACAGCCAGAACTGTGGCCTGGCTGGTTGATTGTGGAACACCGGCAAGGTTGGCAATTAGCAATGAAATGGCTACTGAAAAAAGAATTACTGATACAGTTGTAAATGTCATCATCTCGGGGGCGAGCAATCCTTTCCCCATTGTTGTTGCTGTTCCCTTTCCCGCCACAATGGCACCAATGAAAACCATAACTCCAAATAAACCCGGAATAACACTTTTTCTTACTACATTAGCTCCATATGCTGCGGAAAATGCCGGAGCAGTACCGCTGCCTCCCATGGTAACGGCTAAAAACATTGCTATAATAAATGGAATTAGCAGTTGGCTGAATAATGGTGAAATCATCTTTTGATATTAAAATTGTTCATTGCTGAGAAATTCCGGTCAAATTTAATAATTTGATTTTTTGTTGTTCTTTTGAGAATGATATTTTAAACTATATTGTCAAAACAGATTCGGAAAATATGGAGTCAGATTCAGCGGATCATTCATCGTTTTTTGTTGAGCCTCGAGTTTTCTGGTGAGATTTTTTATAATTTTTGTATAATCAGGATTTTGTGCTAAGTCTGTCATTTCAAAAGGATCTTTTTTAACATTATACAAGCGAATTACATGGGCTTCGGGATAAACAATTAGTTTATATTCATCAGTTCTTACCATCCGTTGTAAATTCATATAAGTGCCGTAAATTTCAGAATACGGACTTTCCTTCGATTCTTTTGTAATTAATGGAAGAAGGCTGTTGAATTCAACATATTCGGGTTTCTCAATTTTCGCAATATCAAGAGAAGTTGCCATTAAATCCTGAAGATAAACCTGCATGTTACACTTTTCATTTTCGGGAATATTGGGGCCAACCAAAATACAGGGAACACGCATACTGTGGTCGTACATGTTTTGTTTTCCTATGAAACCATGGTTTCCCACAGCCAGGCCGTGGTCGGCGCTAAAAAGAATGTAAGTGTTTTTATCTTGTCCCGTTTCTTTCAGATGATTAATAATACGTCCGATTTGCTGATCTAAGTGTGTTATAATAGCGTAATATTCCTGTCGGTGAACTTTTACTGCATATTCTGTTCTGGGAAAAGGAGCGAGACGCTCATCCCGTAAATCGGGGCCACAACCAATACTGTCTTTATAAGGGTACATTTCCATAAATGATTTGGGAACAGAAATATTTTGTAGTGGGTACATTTCTACATATTCTTTGGGCGATTGACGCGGATCATGTGGAGCATTAAACGCAATGTACATAAAAAACGGGTTTTTACTGTTTTTTGCCTGGTCAAGAAAAGTGATAGCATCGTCACCAGCCACTTCACTCCAATGTTTATCCCCTTGCCAGTACCCACCATTTTTTACATCCCATGGCAGCCAAACAGAATCTTTTCCCGATTGGGGTCTGTTATATGCTTCTTTAACTGTTGGTGGCATTCCAGGTCTGATGTGCAATACTGTTTGGAAAATAGAATCAGCCGGATAATTTACGTGCCATTTCCCAGTAATATATGTATCGTAACCTGCATGCTCCATCATTTGCGACCAAAACATTCTTTTTTCTTTAAATCCGGGGTAACCATTGTCGGCAACATCTTTTATATGCCATACATAGCGCCCGGTGTTTAACATAGCACGGCTGGCCACGCATACTGCTCCATGCCACGCTCCCATATTGTAAGTATGAGTAAATGTAACCCCCGAATGAACAAGTTTATCCAGATTTGGAGTAATTATTTCTTCATTGCCAAGTGCATGAACTCCCTGGTAGGTTAAGTCATCGGCAAAGATGAAAAGGATGTTCGGCTTTTCTTTTTGGGATTTTATACAGGAAATAGCAAACGAAAGAAAAAATATCAGGACAATTGGTTTTAGCCAGTTCATAATGAATAGTTTCCTGTAAAAATAAGAACTATTTAGGAAACATTTAGGGGGATACTTGTTGATTGAACATTAATTATTTTACTTGTTTGTTCTAAAATCTTTAATCAGACCTTCTGCCAGCCAGTTGGCAACTGCCTGACGATTATCTACAAAAATAAACCGCTGTTGATCGCGGGTGTGGTTTATATTTCCCAATTCGATATAAACTGCTACCGGATATGTATTTTTTACAACATATAAATTCCGGGTTGAAACGCTTCCGTGATAACCTCTGCCAGGCTGATGTTCATTGTATTTTTCCTGAAAAGTTTTTAAAAGAATATTAGCGGCTTTAAAACCTGTATTACTGCGCTTATCGTGATAAAAAAATACATCAATGTTTTCGCCCCGGCTTCTGGAATCTACATGCAAAACAATCATGCGTTGGAAAGCATTTCTATTCTTTAAGTATAAGTTATTTACGGCATCCGACCGTTGACGTAACCTTTTTATTTGGTTTAGCGGAATAACCTGGTTGGGGTAACATACTTCATCTTTATCCGCTTTCAGGTAACTTTCATTTCTGATTCCGTCGTTTGGGTCGCGTGTAATCATATAAACCGATGCTCCGTGTTGAATTAGGACTCTTGCTAACCGCAGCGTTACATCATAAGCATATTCATCTTCGCATAAATTATGGTTCCCCAATCTTCCTATTGCGCCGGGATCTGGTCCTCCATGTCCTGAAACTAAATAATAGACAGCTCCTTTTAAATCATTATCGAGAATCTCAACTCTTTCATAGTCTTTTCCAAAAATTGAATAAGTTCTGAATATTCCATCTGAACTTACCGGTAATTCCGTAATGTTTTCACTATCAGGTAACTTATACCTTACACCTGCAATTAGAGTGTTATTTGCACCTAACTGATTTTTATTTAATTCGATAAATGCATTTAAATAGTCGGAAACTGCTAAACCATTTCTTGTTAATAAACGATAAATTCCATCACCTTTTTGCGCAATTACTTCTTTTGTTTGCGAATAAATTTTTGTTGGATGAAAAATTATCGCGAGAAACAGCATTAAAAACGCCGCCAAAATTTTTTTTATATGTAAGTTTGAATCGAACATATTAAACCAATAACCGTTTTCTATTTTAACCTTGTTCATGCTAAAATAATTGTAAGTTTTAAAAGTATTTTTTTTCCATGCAACGAACTATCACCTATACATTGTTGATAACTTGTGTTTTGCTGCTAAATTCATGTGGAACACATTTTTTAAAGATTTCATATAGTACTGAAAATCTTATTGTTTCCGACTCTTTGAACACTATGGACACAGAGGTGGTTGAAATTTATCTTCCTTATAAAAATATTCTGGAAAAAGACATGAATCGTGTGATTTCGGTGTCTGAAACGGAGATGGTAAAAGATAAACCGGAAAGTAAGCTTACAAATTTCCTGGCCGATTTATTGTTGGAAGAAGGAAAAAAAGTGGCCAAAGAAAGAGAATTGGATGTAAATCCGGAGATTTCATTTTTTAATTATGGTGGAATCCGAACCTATCTTCCTAAAGGAAAAATAACTGTAGGAAATATTTTTGAATTAATGCCTTTTGAAAATGAAATGGTATACCTGCAATTAACAGGTAGTCAGGTTCAGCAGTTTTTAGATGTGGTAGCTGCCAGTGGTGGAGATAGTGTAGGTGGGGTACGATTTGTAATTTTAGGAGGAAAAGCCCGAAATCCAAAAATTGGGGCAATTCCTTTAGAAAATGACAAACTATATTGGATTGTAACGAATGATTATGTTGCTGCAGGTGGCGATGATTTGGATGTTTTTACAAAACATTTGAATTTTATAGACAGTGGTGAAAAAATCAGGGATGTGATTATTGCTTATATGGAAAACCAGCAAAAAAACGGGAAATTTTTGGAGGCTGAAAAAGATGGAAGGATAAGTTATGAATAGGAGGAAATTTTTGCGGAATATCGCGGCTGGAACAGTTGGAGTAAGTTTTGGGATGCTTCCAAAAGAATTGCTCGCCAGCAATGATTTTATTACCATCTCAATTCTTCATACCAATGATATACATTGTCATATTGAACCTTTTTCCGGCTCTAATGAAAAATATAGCGGCAGAGGTGGAGTGGCGAGGATTTCCGAATTTGCAAAAATGCAGCGGGCAAAAAATCCCAATACATTACTTCTCGATGCCGGCGATATGTTTCAGGGAACACCGTATTTCAACTATTTTAAAGGGGAATTAATTTTAAAAGTAATGAGTGAAGCCGGTTATGATGCAGGAACAATTGGCAATCACGAATTTGATAATGGACTGGAAGGCATTTTGAATCCTTTACCTAATGCTAAATTTCCGATTATTAATTCCAATTACGATTTTTCAGATACAGTACTTGCTGGGAAATTTCCCAGATTTAAAGTATTTAATCGCGATGATATTAAAATTGGTGTGTATGGTTTAGGAATTGAGTTACATGGATTAGTGGGTGAGAAAAATTATGGAAATACAATTTACAACGACCCGTTAAAAATAGCTCTCGAAATGGAGCAGTTTTTAAAAAATGATCAAGATTGTGATTTAATCGTTTGTTTATCACATTTAGGGTTAGAATATGACGGAAACAAAGTTAGTGACATGGTTTTAGCAAACGAAACTTCATTAACCGATTTAATTATTGGCGGACATACGCATACATACCTGGAGAAACCTGTCATTCAGAAAAATAAAGCGGGAAACGAAATTATTGTAAACCAGGCCTGGTGGGGAGGTTTGGCAATGGGGAAAATTGATTTTGTTTTTGAACGGTCGGGTAAAAATAAAAAAGCAACATTTACGAATAATCAGAACACATGAGGATGAAACGGACGTTCCGGATTCTGTTGTCAGTTTTATCAGGTTTATTATTAAGTCTGCCCTGGCTTGGATTCCCCGGGTGGATACTTTTTTTTGCTTTTCTTCCCCTGTTTTATGTTGAGAAATATTTTGTTGAAAGAAGAGAAGAGCATCCTGGTATTTCTTTTTTGGGAAATGCATTTCTTACTGTTTTAGTATGGAACGGACTTACCACCTGGTGGATCGCTTATGCAACTTTTGTGGGGGCATTAATGGCTATTGTCGTAAATTCATTTTTGATGTCTTTGGTTTTATGGCTTGCTCATTTTGCTCGACGAAATTTAAGGCAGGCACTCGATTACATCGCATTGTCCGGATTCTGGATTTCTTTTGAGTATTTTCATTTTCATTGGGATATTGAGTGGCCCTGGCTAACATTGGGAAATGGTTTTGCTAATAATATAAAGTTGATTCAGTGGTACGAATTTACAGGTGTTTTGGGCGGTACTTTATGGGTTCTTATTGTTAATATATTGCTGTTGCAACTTTTGGGGGGTATACAGGAAAAGATCCCTTTTAGGGTATTTCTTAAGGCTCTTTCAGTTGTGTTTTTTGTCGCTACCCCTGTTATTATTTCATTAAAAATATATAACAATTATAAGGAAAAGAGTAATATAAAAAATATCGTTATTATTCAACCTAATATAAATCCATATTCAGAAGCTTACAACAGTGAGGCAGAAGATTTCAAATTACAAAAGTTTGTTCAGTTGGCGGGAGAAAAAGCAAATCAACAGACCGATTTTATAGTCGGTCCTGAAACGATTGTTGAGAATTATAACAACTGGGATGTGGATAAAATGGTAAACAACCCCCAGTATTCTATGTTGGCTGATTTTCAGATTCAGTATCTGAATACAGAATTGATTTTTGGAGTCTCTTCAAGCAAACAATACAATAATGAGAAGGAAGCAACTCGAACAGCAAGATACAAAAACGGAAGATATTTTGATGTTTTCAATACCGCTGTTTTTTTGCAAAAGAATGGCGATTATCAGTTATATCATAAATCCATATTGGTAAGTGGAGTGGAAAAAGTTCCTTTTCTGAAATACTTCGGGTTTTTAAGAAATATTTTTTTTGATTTAGGGGGAACAACAGGAAACCTTGGGAGCCAGAAAGAGCCCTCTGTATTTGTCGCTAAAGACGGAACCAAAGTTGCTACGGTAATCTGTTACGAATCTGTTTTTGGAGAGTATATTACTTCGTTTATTCGAAAGGGGGCGGGTATCATTTTTATTATTACAAATGATGGTTGGTGGCGAAATTCTCCCGGATATAAACAACATTTTTCGTTTGCACGTTTGAGGGCAATTGAAACACGACGTAGCATTGCCCGGGCAGCAAACACGGGAATATCTGGTTTTATCAACCAACGGGGCGAGGTTACTCTGCAAACTTCCTGGTGGAAATCTGCCTCAATTTCCGGGCAACTTAATATTAACGATGAAATTACTTTTTATGTTAGGGTTGGTGATTATATAGCTCGTATATTTCTGTTTGTGAGTAGTTTGCTTATTCTTTATTTGATTTCCTTGCAGTTGCAAAAAAGCAAAAAAAATCCGCATTAATTCAGTTTGTGTAAAACCCCTGATTTACAGGATTTGAGCGCCCGGTCGATCAAACTTCCATCGGTCTAAAAGACTCATCCCAAATTATTGGGACTACAAGGCCTGTTTTAGCGACCATAAAAGAGCTTACTCGGTTTAATTTTTTCTGTTGAGTTTACCAACTGATGAATCAATGCGGAAAATATTTTTCTCTTCAAAGAACTCTTATTTGTTTAATCAAATGTAACCTGTAGCTTTTTTATTTGCAAATTTTTTGACCTATTTATTTCCTTTTTAGTGGTTAATTTGTTGTTATTCAATGTTTTGTTGTTTTGTCTTTTTCTGATGCAATTATGTCTTTTATAATAATCCTTTATTTAAACTATTTTTATGATATTCAGATATTTGAGCAATTTTGTTGAGTTTTTATGATTAAATTATAAACAGCTTTCATGTTCTCATGTGAAAATCGAATAAAATTTATCCTCGAAAAATTAGTTAAATAATTTTATAAAAGATTTTGCCAATGTAAAAACAATTGATACATTTGCACGCACGAAAAAAACGGGTATACAGCCATTGTTCTTTATGTATTGGATAAATAAAATTTGGATTATAATCTGGATTTAACTTTGGCAGATTACCTGAATGGTGAGGTGGGTGAGTGGCTGAAACCACCGGTTTGCTAAACCGACGTACGGGTAATACTGTACCGCGGGTTCGAATCCCGCCCTCACCGCATTTCTGGATATATGTCCGTTAATTAATTTTAGTATATCTCGGGGTATAGCGCAGTCCGGTTAGCGCACCTGCTTTGGGAGCAGGGGGTCGCAGGTTCGAATCCTGCTACCCCGACAAAAGGGGATTTCAAAGAAACCCAAAAGCCTGTAAGTTGTATGATTTACAGGCTTATCTGTTTTTAATCATATCAATACAAATCAATAAATATCAAAAAAAATGTGAGTTAAACGGTGAGTTCGTTTTTGATTTACCTTTGAACTCACCAGAAAGGATTAACCGATTGTGTTTCAGTTGATAATGGGAAGTGTTTTAACATTTGGAATACTCTTGTTTGATTCGTTTTGATTCCCTTGGTGAGTTAAACGGTGAGTCAATCAACTAAAAACGCATTAAAGCGGATTAAATCGTTAAAAATTGTATGATATGAAAACAACTCACACTTTCGGTATTCAGTTTATTCTTCGGACAGGTAAAAAGGATAAAACCAAAGGAATTGTCTATGCACGAATTACTGTTGAATCAAGGCGTGCTGAACTATCCCTGAAAAAGCGTATGGCTGTTGATGACTGGAATAACAACCGTGGCATTGCAAGAGGTTCCGGCATAGAGGCCAAAAAATTTAATAGTTATTTAGAGCAAGTACGCGCGCAGTTAACTGAAGCATACCGGGAATTACAGGTTAGTAAACAACAAGTTACTCCAGAAAATATTAAGGCGCTCTACTTTGGTGATTCTTTTAATGATCATACATTGATGGAATTGGTAAAATATCATAACAACACTCAAAAAAATATTCTGGCTCCGGGTACTATGAAGAATTATTATACGACTAAAAAGTATATTGAACGATTTCTAAAGAAAAAATTTAAAGCTACAGATCTTTACCTGGTTCAAATCAACTATAAGTTTATTACTGATTTCGAGATTTTCATGCGAAACTTTAAACCGTTAGATCACCAGATGCCACTCAGCAACAATGGTGTGATGAAACACCTGGAACGATTCAGAAAAATAATAAATCTTGGACAAAGGCTGGGGTGGACTGTACAAAATCCTTTTGAGTCATACAAATTACATTTTACCAGAAATGAAAGGGGATTCTTATCTGAAAAGGAACTCACTACAATTGAAAACAAAATGTTTGCGATAGAGCGGTTAAGAACGGTAAGGGATATTTTTGTTTTTGGTTGCTATACCGGTCTGTCATATATTGATGCCATCAATCTGAGCCCTAGTGAAATATCTCTTGGTATTGACGGTCAATACTGGATTTTTTCCAACAGGCAGAAAACAAAGACCACGGTTAAAATTCCGCTCCTCCCAAAAGCATTGGATATCTTGAATAAATATAAAAAACATCCAAAATCTGTTAACCGGAATAAGATATTCCCATTAATCTCAAATCAGAAATTGAATGGATACCTTAAAGAAATTGCTGATATCTGTGAAATAAAAAAACACCTGACATTTCACCTGGCCAGGCATACATTTGCAACTACTGTAACATTTCAAAATATATAGCTGTAAAACAACAACTTGAAAAGAAGATAGCGGGAATCGGTAATGGTTTAGAAACGAGCAAAACTCTTTAGTCTGCTTGGTTTTTCCATTGTTTCAAATAACTCTGATATAAAGATAAAACATATTTTAGAGCAATTATGAATTTCTAATAGTAAATTTGATGAGTCCATTTTTCATTTTTAGCTTAGTCCTTCCTTTGTAATCTATCCATTTCCTGATGGAACCACCTGGACAAGTATCTAATTTTTTATTAGAGGATACGAGTCTATATTGAGGTTTATGAACGCAGATTCAAATAATTTATGAGTTTAACTCATATATCTCACTTATTTGCGTAATTTCATTCTTAAAATTCATAAACTCAATTTCATAAATTTTTAAAATATTGGAACTACTAAAACCTTCAACATAATAACTTTCAGGCGTTGGATATTCGAAATGAATCTCTGGACAACATAATTTTATTAAACCACATGCAAAAGCCTGTAATTTACTTCCGGTAGGTGCAATAATGATTCTTCGACTTACACAATAATTTCGATAAATATCTGCGAGTAATTTAAAAGTCTCTCCATAAAAAAGAGTACTAGTTTTGCGCATCAATAATCCATTTACATCAACCTCATTATCAAATGAGTACTCCTTTATAATTTCTCTATGAATTTCTACTGCTGCCATTTCTCTCCATTTCAATATTGGAGGAACTCCATTTATTAAGAACAAATTAGTTGGGCTTAAAAAACTTAATAAAGACCTAATAAGTTGTTCATTAAATGATAAAAAGCTAACCACGAGAGAAGAATTTCGTTGCATTATAACGCTTGAAAGTAATGGAGTTCTTGTCACATCATGAACACCAAATGATGGTAAAACAGCAGACTTCGAGATTTGAGATTTATTTTTATTGTATTCCCCGATAGTTGGACTATACCTATCGGGTTGACTATAAATAATTTTCAAACGTTTTTCATAAAATTTCAAACAGTTTATCAAAATAATAATCATTAGTTTTGACATAACTGAAATATCAATAATAATTTCATCGAAATCATTAACCCCTTCAGCAAACTGCAATATTTTCTCTTCAAAAGGGCAAGGCTCAAATCGGTTAAACTCATAAATCAAGGGAGTATTTTGGGTCAACAACGTAACAATAGGCAATAATTCATCCATCCTTGATTTCTTTGTTGGTGAATACGTGCAAACAATTGCGACATCAAATACCTTCGTTTCTTTCAAATTTTGAACGAAACTCAAAGACCTTTCTTCAAATCCTTCAGAACAAACAAAAAGCCTTTTTACATTTTTCTGATAAAAAGCATTTAAGGAATCAATCTCTTTTAACGGTGGCAAAACATCTAACATTACAAATCCATTTTATATTGCTCATTACTTGTATCATTCTTTTGTTTCTGTTTAAGAATAAATTCCTTTTTAAAGACTTTCGGGTCTCTAAGGAACATACAAAACTCATCCCAATTCATTGTTATGCTATCTCTTCTTGAGAATGATAATCTAAAATATGGTATTAGCAATCCTCTCAAATACAACCGTGGCACAGCTTTCCCTCTTACACTTTTCCCTCTGAAATCTCTAATAAAAAGACCATACCTTAAAATGCCTCTATAATAATCATAAATTTCATCTGGCATATTAGAATCAACTCCTGTTATTTCTATTCTTCTTGCTTGTTTCGGTGGATTTTGATTTACATTTTTGGAATTTTTATTCAACAATTCGTACGTGGCAACTTCATGAAACGCTTTGGCTATCTCAACAAGGTGTCCCCCATAAGTTTTTTCACAATATGATATCTCAAAATTGTTTTTTGAAGGATTCGTTACTGATTCAAGTAAACTTAGAAATTTTCCACCAGCATCACGATACGCATTATCTTGAATTTCTGGACTTATGATGTAATCTTTGTCTAAATCAGTTTGATCAAGATTAACCTTTGATATCATTTCTGCAAACAAGCTTATCGACTCTCTAATATCACTAGACCACATGTAGCAAAAAACATCTATACCAACATAAGATACTTTTTTGGGTTGCATTCCTGTAGCATCAACAACATTGTCATTTCTAATCAGTTGGGAAAGTTGAACATTGTCTAATTTTGTTTGTCCCAAAATATCCTTTAGCTCAATATTCCTATTCGCTAGTTTTGGATGTCTTTCAATCCGTTTTTTAATTATTGAAGATAATATTTCATGCCTTTTGGGTTTTTTTAGAGAGAACGCATATGTACCAAAATCTATTAATTTATAATCATCTTCTTCCTCTAAAACCTTGCCATTAAGACCGTATGGTTCAAAACTTTCTGTACTTTCAGTAGCGACCTTGAAAAATACAGAAGCAGACCTTCTAAAAATGATAGGATTTAATATTCTTTGTGTTGCTACGCTAACTAATGGTGTAGAATAATCATCTAAAAAGAAGAATAAAAGCTTAGGGTCTAAGTTACAATGTTCAATTAATTTTACTGCAAATTCTTCTAAAAATGTAAGATCTGTTAATTCCCAATTATTATTTTGATTATAACTACTTTTTAACCGTGACCTATCTAATTCCAAGCTAAAAAATGAAGACAGATGGAATAAAATATTATAGTTTGAGTTGGATGTATAAATATTATTTGGATAGTATTTTCTGAAATATTCAGTAATCCAATTCAGGTCTAAATTGTCTTTTCTTGATTTTATCTTTAACCATTCAATTATTTCCAAACACCAACTTAAATGGAAAAAATTAATAACTTGTAATCTTGCATTGTCTTCATGCCTATCTGGTAACCACGGAAATGCCTCAGCAATATTCCTTGCATTCAAATAAAATCCTATAAAATTGTCCGCTCCAATAACTCCTGCCTTTCCAAGGTGCTCGTCAAAGATAGCAGTCATCCGCCTAAATATCATCGTCTTTCCACATCCTCTCAGACCAGTTAGAACACATATATTTTTAGAAAACAACTCATCAACCGCTAATATCTCTGGAACAAATAATTTTTCCCATTCTTCATAATTTTTCCCAATATGTTCTGCTGCTAAATAGTCTCCAATATTTGTGCTAATATTTACATGGTTAGTATTAGAATCTCGTAACGCAACCCACTTTTCCAGTATCTTTTTAGGATTTCGAACCCAATCCCCTTCTGTTATATTAGTTTCTAATAAAATTTTGGGAATTTCATTTTTAAATAATCTATAAATACTTTTATCTTTACCTTCAAGTTTATGAAAATCTATTTTTACTAAACACTCCTTAATTATTCGATCCAAACCCTTGAAATCATCTAATATATCAATTAATCCATCTGCAGTTGCATAGCCAAAATCCGTAATATAAACTCTTCTTTGTTCTGGATTTAATAATAATTCATTATTAGATTCAACAAGTATATTTCCACTATGTAAATCAGCATGTACGATTCTTTGTTGTCCGCAAGCATGAAAGATTTGCAATATTGTTTCGAAAATATCAACTAAGATAGGTAAGGTAATTTCGTCATCGTTTATCACATCCCTCAGACTTTGACTACTAATATAATCCCAAGTCATATACAGATATTTATCACCCTCAACTTCTATATAACCATGGTCATAATATCTAACAACACCTCTTACATTTTTGATTTTTACAACCTTTGTTATTTCATTCTCCCATCCAGACCTCAAATTATTAATTGGTATAAACTTGACAGCTCGGTATTCATCAATATCTTGACGATGAGCTTTAAAGACCTTGCCAATTTGACCTTCATTTATATAATCTTCAATTACATAGTCATTAACAACCTTCCCGATGAATTTATTTTCCATAGATTAACGCTTTATGAAAACACAAACATTCTCAGTTTTTATATTGGTGTTACCCTTTATTACCTTACGTGCTTCTGGTATCGGGTCAATTAAAACCTCATCACAATTATATCCTACCTTTTGTGCTGTGTCCTTTATAATATCGGTTAACTTTATATTGTTTTTTGTATCAAATAATAAATCACCAATAATTATTATACACTTATCACCTTTTCTCTGATAACTAGACCATGTATGAAAAGATTTATTGATTAAATCCTCAAAATGAATTTTACTAGGTGATATCTCTTTATCCAGCTCTTTCCAATCTGACTCACCTAAAAACCAAAGCCTAAGTCTATTATCTCGAGCGTAGGTCAAAGATTTCATGTAAGGGGGACTTGTAATTATCGTATTAATTCTATTTACAGGAAATTCATCGTAAGCATTCTGAAACAAGATCAAACGTTCAATATCAAAGTTTAATTTGGGGAAATTCTTCAACGAGCGGATCACTTTCTTCAATAAACGTGAATACACATCACGATATTCGTACATTTCAGGAAACTTTGAAATCGGATATTTATTTGATCTAAGATAAGGTGCACCGTGGCTACTTGGATATGATAAAAAACCGGGTCTTTGATGATGGAGAATTCCCAATAAGCAAGACAGAAAAAAAAACTCGTTATTATCTTGTAGAACTTTGCTCCATTTTATTGTTTCTTGAAATGTTTTTGGATGGAAGAATCCAGCTACCCATTTATCATCTTTATCAATTTTATGGAATGATGTATTTATATTAACTAACTTATTGTACTTTTCTAATTTTTCAAGCGCTATTTCTAAACTCACAGGAGGGTTTAATTTCCCTTTTGTAAGGATCTGTGCATATAAATTTAGGTCCGATGAAATTACTTTTTGTCCATTCAACCATCCTTCCAATGGAATAGTTCCAGAACCACAAAATGGGTCACAAAGAACGCCGCCATTTGCACAATGTTTCTCAATAAGATATTTAGCCAATGCAGGTCTGACTTTACCAACGTAAGGTGCTAGCAAATGAAGATTATGAGTTGGTCTATATTTCTCAACTTCATCAACTTCTATTTCATATAAAGCATTAGTAATCACTCGCAATCGATGTTCTCAGTCAAATTGACTTTATTTATTGATAGAGAGTAAAAATAATCAAATTAGGGTCTTATACATTACAATTTACCATATTTCTAAATAGAAACGAGATATATAATTTAGAGAAGGGTACAAAAAACTATTACAACTTTTGGAGGGATATGCTCTATACTAAGTTTTCTTTTTTTACCACAAAGCTTTCAGCTCATTGGTCTTTTTAACTTCGCATTAACTAGTGCCCATATACCACATGGTTGTTATTTCGCCTATCTCAATTTATTTCTCGGTTGTTAATGATTAAAAATATCGTCCAATGGATTTCGATACTTTATTCATGCTTCACAAATCAACCACAGTTCGCAGGCATCTATAACGCCATAGAGCATGTACCTGTAAAATAGCAATTTAAGGGAAAGCCCTTAAAGCGGGTAATGGCTTAGAAACGAGCGAAGCTCTTTGATTTGCGTTGTTTTACATTCTTTCAAATAACTCTATTCCCCAAAATTAAGGATTAAAAAACAAACCCGGAACAGGTAATGTGTTAGAAAAGAGCAAAACTCTTTCTTCTTCTTTATTTTTCCATCTGTAACCTTACCCCTCAAGCCCAGGAATGTCGGTATACAACTTTATCATGCTTATGAATACAAGAAATATATCTCATTCAGTTATCATAAAGCTATACCTTTACGGTACCTTTTTATACATAGACGCAACTTTTATGGAGAAAGGAACATCTATACTAAACTATGAAAGAGTATATTTTCAATCACCCGAAACATCGTTTTACTACAAGGGAAGAGGATATAGCAACCTTAAATCATTTTAAGCAACTGCTTTCTGTAATTTCAAATTTATCCGATATTGATGCTTATGTACTAAATTACAAGGAAAATACATTTGAATACATTACCCCGGGAAGTCGGTTACTAAAATGTACCCCAGTAAAGGTACCAAATGCATTAGGTTTTGACTATTACAAAGAGATTGTCCATCCTAAAGACTTTGAATTCCTAATCAAGATAAATAGAACCGGGTTCGATTTCTTTTATAACTTACCGATTACCAGAAGGAAAAATGGTTATATAACTTATAATTTCAGGATAAAAAACAAAAATGGGAAATACCAAATTGTCAATCATAAATTGACCCCTCTCCAACTTACAAACGAAGGGGCAATAATTTATTCCTTATGTGTCTTAAGTGAACCAACGAGTGACTCTCCTGGAAATGCCTATGTAAAGATGAATGATACTCTAAAAGTCTATGAATTTTTGCCGGATAAAATGAAGTTTGTGGAAGTTGTCACCCAAAAACTTTCTCAAAGATTATATGAACTTTTAAAGTTTGCAAGCCAGGGGAAAAAAGCAAAAGAAATTGCGGAACTGATGAGGATTAGTGTTAACACAGTTAAATTTCATAAAAAAACAATTTTTGAAAAAACCGGGACAAAAAATATTGCAGAAGCCATTCAGTGGATGAACAACCAAAAATTGATGATGCCTTCAAATGATTTGTAGATAAAACCGGGGCAATTTATTCAAATAAGAACCTTATTTTAGAAAAAATACTTAGTTGTATCAAGATTAATATTTTCCATTCTTCTCTCAATTTCCTCCCTACTCATATCTTTCAATTTTTGGTAAGAAATATTCAATTCCTGAGTTTTGAGAACACAACTGTAACAAGGCTTTCAAGTCCTGGCTGGAGATAATGATACAAGATAAGAATGTAAGAAAATTCAGAATAAAATACCCTCGCATCTATCTCAATCCGAGGGTATTTTTTTAAGGCTTCCTATCGGGTTCTCCAAATTTTTGATACAAATCCCAATAGGATTTCTTTAGAATTTCATCCATATCTTTTACCCCGGTTGAGTCTATCATATGATTTGCACTTTTGAGATCCTTCATTAATCTATCATAATAATGTTCAGAAAATCCTATATTGACAAAAGAATCTTTGGTAATCGCAAATTTTAAATGGTTATCAACGACAATAAGATTTTCGGCAATTGTTTTTACTAATAACAACGTATCCCCTTTTAAGGAATCTATGCCTAACTGATGTATCGCAGAGGTGGCATCATTGGCGTCAATGGTTGTTGTTTGCTGAACACTTTTCGTTTCTCTCTTATTATTAAAACAAGATGATAAAGTAAAAGCACAAATAATAAATAGAACAACTTTCTTCATCGATTTGATTTATTTAAAAAATTCCTTGCATAAGTTGCAGTACCCTCATTTGAAACGGTTGTACTAAATGTGACCATAATATGGTCATTTGAAATATATAATGGAACACCTACTGTTGTTTTGCCCCCAAAGTTACGTGCAACTTGTTTTAACAGATTTAACCGTATTTCAGAATCATGTTTTATGAAAAGAAACAATTATATTCTCGTGATATTTTTCCCATCAAACAAAAACTCTTGACCATGTTTAAACAGACGATAGCTTTCTTCTTTAGATTGAAGCCCTGGTCCTTTTATAGAATCGTATTCAAATGGAATTACTATCTTGCCTTTGCAATCTATTATACCTGATTTCTTTTTGACCGTTACAATAGCCAAGCCGGAATAAAACGGATTAGCATAATCGTATTGGCAAGAGATAATTTCTTCTCCTTCGCTATTTATAAATCCATATTTCCCATTGTACCTCCATTGTCCATTTTCTTCTGGTATAATTTCAGTTCCATTATTAACCCGTGCCAACCCGTTGGAAGCGAAATAGATTTCTATGTATTTTATTGGACAAACCTCCTTCCCTTCGGGGTCTATCAAGCCTGTTTTTCCTCCAGAGTGATACCAAATTCTATTCATATCATTACCGACTTTTACAAGTGCTAATCCGTTAAACCCCATTTCTCCAAAACTTGAAGCCCAATCATATTGTAGAGGAATGACAATACTGTCTTTAGGATTGATAAAGCCCCATTTCCCTTTTTTCGATACGGCAGCCAGCCCTTCACTAAACTGCCTTGCTTCGTTGTATTTAAATCGGATGACAATGTGGTCAAAACGATCCCAATAACCGAAAAGTCGCTCTCCATGAGTAGCACGCACCCTAAAAAGCTCGGAACCAGTCTGAAAATAGAAAGGCTCTTGATTATTCTCATTGCTTTTGCAGCAAGAAAGAAACATAAATAATAAACTGATAAAGAAAAATTTTTGTTTCATAATAACAATCAAAGATAAGGGATCTGTGCTTAATCTAAGCACAGACCCCTTACAAATACATGTTAATAGGCAACACTTTCAAAGTCTGAAACACTTTCAGCTAACACGATAAACCAAAAATCTTGTCTAGGAACACCATTCACTCCCCAAATTGTATATACGTATCTGCGTGAGACAAATGTTGAACCAATCCAATTATCATAAGAAGTTGTCGGAACCTCGGAGTACATTCTCAATTCATATTCACCACTTGGGTTATTATTCCCTATGTCAATACCACTACATTGTATGGTTCTCCCCTGTAGTGTAACAGAAAAATAGCTGTCCTGATAACCTGCCGTTCCGATTAATAAATAATCGTTTATTCTAATAGTTGTCCCATTTTGCTGTACTACCTGGCTCATCAGATTTTGAACATCGGTATTAACAGGGTAATTTGCTTTTGTACTCATTTTCTCTTTCATCTCCTTTTCGATCGATGCGACCAATTCGGGAGTTGAATACTTGTTTTCTTTAATTTTGTTGTTCATAAAGCTTACATTTTTAATTGAATTAAACGAATAATTGATTCTTGCAAGAATGTATTGAGTTATTTTGCAACTGCCAGAGCGATAGAACTATTTTCTCGTTACAAGCAATCCCATTAACCCATTAATTACTATGAGATTGTAAATGGTTAATGCAAAAAACTAATCACTACAAATTTACCTATTCTAAAAACGAGATATCAATAAGCTTTGATAATTAGACCTATCCTTTTAGATAGTGTGACATGGATAAATGAACTGAATCACTAGATGTTACAGGAGAATAATCATAAACATGAGAGGGACAAAATATCAAAATCAGGAAATTTCTTAACAGACCTATTCGTAGAAATATTGTATAACAAATTTGTAGCGATGCCTGCAATAATACAACTTCCAATTGCAAGTTGGGGAGGGGGAAGTCGGTTCGTTTCTTTAGAATATTTATTCAACGATTCTGTCAACCAATCTATGCTGATATCTTTCTTCTTCAACCTATCCAAAACAAAAGAAACGACAGTCTTTTCTACATTTAGGTGGTTCTCCAAAATAGTCTCAAGTTGTTCTGAACCTTCATCTGTCACAAAAACTAATCCCGCCCAACCTAAATTGTATGGATGGATAACCGGAATGTGAGATATTAAACACATCCTATCAAAAAGAAATGGGATATCCGAACTAAAATCCAGTGTGTTAATAGCAATATTGTATTGTTGAATTTGTATATCATTTACATTCTCAGGGGTAATGTAATGTGTGTAGGATAAAATATTTGCCCTGGGATTAATTTCCAACAATCGTTTACGCAGAATTTCTGCTTTAAACTTGCCGATGTCTCTGAAGGTATAATTCTGCCGGTTAAGGTTTGATAATTCAACCTTGTCCCCATCAATAATACAAATATTCTCAAAACCCAACCTCAAAGCGCATTCCGCAATATTACTTCCTAGTCCACAGCCAGCAATCAGGATTTTGACTTGTTGTATTTTTTTTTGCTCTGAACCTGAAATATAGATTCTATTTCTACGATACATAGAATTGCATTTTCTTTGTTAGGTCACTGTTTGCATTGTAAAATTGCATTAAATCTTTTATTCTTATACAAGCCAATGAAGCATATGAACCGTAGAGCAGTCGAGGTTTTCCTATCTGTGTCATAACGATGTTTAATAAACGGAACTTGCGTAAAAGACAAATGTCAATTTCTGCAATAAGTAAATCCTGAGGATTGTTTTTTAAAAGACCTATCACTTCTAACATTAACAGTTTATAGACACTGTTTCGATAAGGTAAAAGATACTTATTCTTTGCAAATACTCTTGAATCAACAACAAATCGCCCTATTAACCAAACATGCGGAGCATCTAGGGTTACAATGTCTGTTTTTATGTTTCTATTTGAGAGAAAATCGGATAAAAGCACTTTGTCCATTTCAATAGCTTTAATCCCGCCGATTATTTCGTTATTTTGATTCTTTACTGCAAGATAATAGCCTAAATCATAGTGAATTATATCTTCTTCTATTGCCTCTGATAATTCTCTGTTTATACCAATCAAATCAACATTGCCCTGATGGGTATAATAATTTGTCATTAGAACAAACCGGATAAAATCCGGGATGGATTTTTTGCACAACTGATATAGATATATTTCTTTAAAAACAAAGAGTAGTTTGTCCATATTTATTATAGTCATTAAAACCACCTCCTTAGGGGATGGTCATGTTTAAATTGGGTTTGTCTGAAATATTTTGTTTTTCTATTTTGTCAAATTCATTTTAATGCGGTTTATGTGTTCTGCCGCGAACAGGCCTCTTATAGGGGCTAATCAGGTTCACCTTCTTCGAGTTTTTTTTAATGATTAATCATAATGATACTTAATTTTACGACTTAAATATTATTAACTACACCAAAGAGTAGGTATTTTTAGGTTTGAGTATATGAAAGAATTTTTTTTATTCACAATGCGACTACTCCCTTGGGGTGGAAACAATATATTTACCTAGCAAATTCCTTTTGTCCTATGTACCTTTTCGTTTAGTCTTCAATACAAAGAACTACTCCTTCGTATAGTTTATTTCGCCCTTCAGACTATTAAAAATATCTTTAAAATCCTTTATAAAAGGAAAACAATACGAACAAGTAATGATACTGTAATAACATGTTCCACATTTATTGGCATAAAAACAAGACTTCGGTATGTTTTCAAAATATTAACTCTTAAATTTTATGCTTATGAATGATTTATTAAAAACGAAGTTGTTCAGCCTATTATCTGAACCTTCACAAGTAACAAAACAGGAAATGCAAAGTGCCTATGAAAAATTTGTAAGCCAGTTAACAACCTTTAATCAATCCGAAATGAATTTTACTGAAGCTTTTCGGAAATTGAATCTTTCCCGTATCGAGTTTGGTGCGCTGGGAGCATTACCTTTTTATGGGCAGGGGGGAAAATGTCCTTAAAAAGACATACCTTCAAAAAACACTGGCTTTTATTGATTCCGAGACAAAACTACTGCATCTTAAAATCAGGCATCCCGAACAGTTCCACCAACCCGAACAAATTTTTAAATCTGACCTGTATATTATCCCCAAGTCAAAAGGGCTTGGAATTATCGGCATGGCTGAAATTGTCGTCGCCCTTTTCCTATCGGGCGAGGTGAAAGATAAAAGCGGGAAAGCCGTTTCACTAACCCTGTTGGCACAAACATTTGAACACGTTTTCAATTTCAGCTTCGGGAGTATCTACGACAAGCAGGATGCCCTGTTCAGGCGTAAACCCTTCAATCTCACCAAAACCCTGGATTTTTTAAAATCTTTAATCCATCGGAAAGATAACGCCAAAAACGATAGGTGAAATCATTGAAAAGGATGGTTTTATAAGCCTCTGTTAATTATGTCATTACAGATATTACTTAGGGGAGTAGTTAACTACTCCTCTTTTTCTGTTACTTCCATCTGCCGTCCTTTGCTTTGTCAATGCATTGAAAACCGGAAATGTAAAACTTAAAAACAAAGCAAAATCATGTATATCAATAACGAAGAATTTGAAAAGTGGATGGAAAAACTGTCCTCAAAATTAAATGAGATTGGGCAGGACATCAGAACATTGTCTGGCAAAGGTGAGGTAAATATTTTGGATGAAAATGATAAATTACTGGACAACCAGGATTTGGCTTTTCTTTTGAAAGTATCATACCGAACCCTGCAACGCTATCGCACAAGCAAAAAGCTCCCTTACTTTATGATAGGCCATAAAACCTATTACCGTACTTCCGATGTCCGGGCATTTGTCCGCGAACACATGGAATTACAGCAATTCAAACAGTTTGAAAAAGCTACTCGCGGGGATAAATGATTCTGCCCTTTAATCTAAGTAGAATGAAGCAAATGAGGGAGGCTGTTTTTATCCTATGCCTCCTGTTTAACGGCTCCGCATTCAGCAGGAACAATCCCGGCTACCGGCTTTGATTATTCCGCTGAATTAAGCAAGAGGGAACTGGACAAGTCCTGTTCTTTCCCTCTTGCCCTTCGGGGAAAGCCTTCGGCTTTAGCGTGTTACAATAACACGCTGTTATAACACCTGCAATAACCGTTTTTCATTTATCACTTATTATAAGGGTGTTAACGTATTAAATAGTCATAAAATAGTTATAATACATGGGCAATCAATACCGGAAAACCCTATTCACGACTATCGGGATAGATATAGAGACCAACGCTTTGGTTGAAAAAGTATGTAAACGCTATTCGCTGAAAAAGGGTGAAGTTGTAAGACTTGCTTTTCAATATTTGGAGAAAGCCCATATTAACCCGGCTGATGCCCCCGAATCGGTAAAATCGGAGCTAGCCAAAATCAACAAACGGCAGGACGATATTATCCGCTTTATCCGGCATTACGAAGAACAGCAACTTAATCCAATGATACGGATAAGCCATTCCATTGCCACTCGATTTGACAGTATTGCCAAAACATTGGAAAACCTTATCCTTTCCCAACTGGAAGCAAGCCGGGAAAAACAATATTCCGTACTGCAAAAAATAAGCGACCAGTTTGGCAAACATGCCGATGCAATAAATGACCAGTCCCGGCAAATCAATGCTTTGCACCAGTTACAGCAAAAGGAAAGTTCAAAACTGTTGAAGTTGGTTAGCCTTTATACCGATTTGGCTAGTTGCGGGGTTATGGATGGCAAACGCAAAGAAGCCCTGAAAACCGAAATCACCAATTTGATAAACAGCCGGTAAAAACAAAATTAAGAGAACCATGAATATCGACTTTCCCCCGCCATCGAAAAACGGGGTTTATAACAATGCCGGCAGCAGCCGGAGATTGGCTAATTACATTGAACATGAAGATTTAGAGAGAATGGGGCAAGGCATTTATACCGAAGGCTTTTTCAATTTGCAGGATGATAATATCTACAAATCACAGGTTATAAAAGATATTGATTCCAATATTGGTCAATTAATGAAAACCGATGCTAAGTTTTACGCTATCCATGTCAGCCCGTCGGAAAAGGAAATTCAAAGGATGGGAAACACCGAAGCAGAACAAGCAGAAGCCATGAAACGCTATATCCGGGAAGTATTTATCCCGGAATACGCCCGAAACTTCAATAAAGGCTTATCGGCAGAAGACATTAAATTCTTTGGTAAAATCCATTTCAGCCGCGACCGTTCCGAGAACAAACAGAACATGCACTGCCATCTGATTGTCAGCCGGAAAGATCAAACCAACAAAAAGAAGTTGTCTCCATTGACCAATCATAAGAACACAAAGAAAGGGGTAATTAAAGGCGGCTTTGACCGGGCTAACCTATTCCAGCAGGCTGAAAAAGGTTTTGACAGGTTATTTGACCATAACCGGTCATTAACCGAATCATTTGAATACTACAACACCATGAAGAATGGCAGCCTAACTGACCAAATCAAAATGCAGGAACAGGAAGCAAAAGCCAATGAAATATCCTTTGCCGGTGAAAAGAAAAATACGGCTGAGGCACAAACTAAAACAGGTTTAAAAGCAGGCTCAAATATCTCCACGGCACAGCAGACAAGCGAAAACGCTTTGTCTTCTTTATTTTCAGTTCTTTCATTGGATGATACTTTTATAGACAACCAACAGCAACAGCAGCCCCGAAAAAGGAAGAAACGCAGAAAAGGTTTTAAAAAATAATCTCTGATTCAATGTGCCAAAAGTTATTTCCCGTACCTTTCCGGTTATCTCCCGTTTAGGTCTGCCCAGCCGTTTGAAGGGCGGCAGTCCACGGGGATAACAGGGGAGCGAGAATAACTTTCGCCAGTTTAATGGTGGCTTTTATGCCACTTCACGACAACAAAGGCCATTGCTGCCAATTTCCGGGAACAGGTTGTGAATCTGCTTTATTTCGCTTGAAAATCATTGCAATGAAATCAGTTTTAGTAACCAGTTAAACAAATTGAATTATGGATATTGTAGCAATTGAAAGTAAAACTTTCGGGCAAATAAAAGAACGTTTTGAAGATTTTTCCCGGCAGGTAAAAAGCCTGTGCGGGAACAGCCGCGACAGGGACAAATGGCTGGACAATGATGAAGTTTGTGAGCTTCTGCAAATATCAAGGCGAACTTTACAGTCGTACCGGGATAACGGCATCCTGCCGTATTCTCAAATAGGACGGAAATGCTATTACAAAGTAGCAGATATTGAGAACCTCATCAATCAGTCACAGACACCCAAATAACAGCAGCAATGGAAACGAAATATATCAACTGGAACAGGCTAACCGGAACATGGGAAAGTGTGAACTTAAATCCGACTGTTATTATTTACCGGGATGGGGAAAACTACCTGCTTAGCATCATCCATATAAATGAAACAAGCAAACAGGCCAGTCCTGCAACCTTCGAAATACAGGAAGA
Organism: uncultured Draconibacterium sp.; assembly: GCA_963677235.2. Taxonomy (GTDB): domain Bacteria; phylum Bacteroidota; class Bacteroidia; order Bacteroidales; family Prolixibacteraceae; genus Draconibacterium. The sequence goes on from CAXXPP010000004.1 coordinate 667,957, forward strand.
TGAAGACGGACTCTTTATCAATTATAACCTAAAACGGACGGCTATCAGCTATGATGCGAAGCTGGATATATTAAACCTCTCATCGTTGGGAGACTATTTGAAAAACTAAAAATCAAAAGCATGGAAATACTGGACAAAAAATCACCCGAAATCGTTTCTTTTTTTACTGAGCTAGACGAGTTGTTAGATACCATCCAGCAAGCCCTAAAAAATCGCACACCGCACCTGAACGGAGAAAAATTCCTGTCAAACCACGATGTTTGCCAGATGCTACATATTTCTTCCCGTACTTTACAGGATTGGCGGGATACTGGGAAAATCCCATTTATTCGGATTAAAGGGAAAATTTTGTATAAACAGTCGGAGATTTTAAAACGGCTGGAATAGAATCGGAAACGGTAAATTATTTTAAATGAGTATTTATGAAAGACCTGTAAAATTGTTTATAGGTCTTTTTTATGAGTATCTTTGTGTCAAACAATTTAGACAGATAGTTTATGAAAGTTATATCGTTCATAAATATGAAAGGTGGAGTTGCAAAAACCACATCTACCGTTGAGATAGCTTCAATATTAGCGAAAATACATAACAAACGGGTGCTAGTAATAGATTTAGATCCGCAGACAAATGCTACGCTTTCATTAATTACATTAGAAGCATGGGAACGAATTAAAGATACAGCAACCATTGCAGATGTATTAGGCATGAACCGAGGGATGTCTTCTAGAAATGAAGAATTTGACATCAATCAAGCTATTATTGAAAATGTATCTGGTATTAATAATTTGGACTTGATACCGTCTCATCTTGAACTAACCTTTTTAGACTTGGATTTAGTTTCTCGCCCAGCAAGGGAGTGTATCCTTCAAAACCAGATAGGTAATCTGACAAAACAATACGATTACATTTTAATTGATTGTCCTCCCAACTTAACATTAGCACCTCAAAATGCTTTAGTTATTAGTGATTATATTATAGTACCCGTGGTACCAGAAGTATTTCCGGCTATAGGATTGCCATTATTGGTAAATCGAGTAAATAGTTGGAAAAGAAATATTGCATCATGTCATGTACAATTTTTAGGCATTATATTTACAAAAGTTGATGGACGTTATAATATACATGCACAACAAATGGATGCATTGAGAAGAAAAAACATTATAGATTCATTTAGTACAATTGTTCCACAGAACACAGACTTAAGTAAAGCTGCTGCAAAAAGTCGTCCTGCTTTATTAGAATCACCTAATTGTGCAGGAGTTCAATCATACAAAACTTTAGTTCACGAGATTTTAAATAAGATTGAGCCATGAATACAGATATATTAAATAAATTAGAAACTATATTAAAAGAATTATCTCCATTTGAAAAAAGAGGGCTGGATACTTCTTCGCTTAAGATTTTCATAAAGAATTATAAGAACTTTATTAAGATTAATGAATCTTCCGTTGAACACCTCTCAGATGAGGAGAAACTGGATTTAATAAATAGATTTCTGGAAGATAAAAAGGTATTTCCAACAATAAAAGATGTTATTTCTTTTGCAAATGATAAATTAGGTCTTGAATTTAGAGATCAAAAGGAATCTCGGAATACTACTATATCCCGAATAATCAGCCGTATGAGAAATAACCCACAACTTAAAAATAAATTAAAATTATCTGTTTTATCAATGCGAAATGAAAAAATGCATAATATATCTTCAAGTAAGTCAAAAAAGGAAATAATTTCTGCTGAAACTTTTGATAAATGGGCTGAAATTATTCGTAAAATATGACGCTTATGAACGGAAGAATATTGTTAGAAGCCCAAAAGGATATTCCATTATATTTTAATGATTTCAGAACATATTGGGATTTTGTTGTTGCAAATATTAATGATGCAGACTTGATTGACTGTTACTCTGCAACTTTAATATATAAAAATTGGAGACAATGTCTTAATCACATAGGAATTTCTTCAATGAATATCTTTTTAGCAGAGTTACACGAGGACATAAATACTTCATTCTTTCAATCTTATTTTGGTTTATATAGAACAGCTCATATGCACTTAAGAAGTATCATTGAGCTATCAATGCAGATGGTATATTTTTATCAACATGAAATCGAGTATCATCAGTGGAGAGATGGAGAATTCGTCATAAAACATGACGTGTTAAATAATTATTTAAAGAAACATCCTAATTTTATTGGACAATCAGCATTTATCGACCAACTTACCAGAGAATGGAAGCAATTTTCGAAACATATTCATGCTGAAACTCCATCATTTTTTCAGTCTAGCAAAGCTTCCCATGTCTCTAAAACCTTTTCTGTAGCAGATTTTGGTATCTGGAAAACAAACTTTCTTAAAACTGCGTATTTAACGAATAAATTATTTCTGATGCTTTTTAAGGAGAAAATAAATTATTTCCCTTCTACAGAGAAAAGTATATTATTGAGAAATATTTCACCTAGCGATTATACAATACTTGGATTGCAGCAGTGATATTCCATAGTATAAGAGGAATATTAGAGAAATGAAAGAATCTACTCTGTAACGATACTAAAGGTATATTTTTCAATCCTTTCGAACTTTTCATAATTTATCAGTACATTATGAGTATTATATTTTTGACAGTATCTTTTGCTTGTAATTATTGATTTTGTCAAGTTTTCAGGCATTAGAATAGATAAACTATCAAATGTCAATTTTATTAATTCTATAAATCGCTCTAATGCCTGTTGTCTATTTTGCTGATAGCCTATATCCAAAACAAGGTCTAATTGTTTTATATATGTTTCTTCTCCGGTTAAATAATAAGCAAGTGAATTTGGGATTATAAGTATTTCATCGTTGCCGAACGTATAATAATTCATCATCGAATAATAACAGTTCTCTTCATCATATGATTTATGCCACTCATCTAATTTCCCAATACCATTATTTGAGAGCTTATTAATTACCTTCCGAATATTATTGAATATTGTCAATTTTGCTGTGTCTCCAATAGTGTATTTGGGTTTTCTGGACACTTTTTTGATGTAGTCAAATGGATTGTCTTTTGAGGCATCAAAGTGTACATGATATTTCCAAACCCGTTTAAGGGAGTTCAAACTAAAGTTTGCATATCTCAACGTTGCCTTTATTAAATCTTTGCTGACGGATGGACTCTCATTTCTATGGAAATGTTTTACAATGGTAATAAAGCTATCATAGTTCACATATAATGTTAAAACATAGAAATAAGGTAGCGTTAATACGAAAAGAACAATAGGCAACAGGAAGGATTTTAGATTCGCATAGGTAAATAAGAGTTCATATTCAACGATTGTCTTATAGGTAACATAACAAATTGTAGCTAATCCGATGACTCCAAGTATATTTTTACTTAAAATAGCCACCTTTTTATGTTCCGCTTTTTTTAAAGAAGAATGTTCTGCAAAAACTTGTAATATCGTAAACATAGATACTATAGGAATAATTATAAGCTCACCAATCAGGCTAAATGTGTAAAAATTAAAAATAAACTCCCAGATGGCAATAACCTTAATATTATCCTTTACTAATTTCGAAAAATAACTTGCTTTTTCTACCTTGCTTATATTCAGAAACAGGACCATTCCAGAGAATAAAATCCAAATACAAGTATCTTTTAATAAAGATATGTCCCAAAGTCCCAAGAAATTTAGCACATAGATTATGAACGACATATATACAAGTAGTGACCCAAATGTTAAAATGAGTTTTTTTTGAAAAAAAGCTTTAATTACGCCACCTATAGAATGTCTTACTTCTTTTGTTCGGGATACAAAAAATAAAAAAAGCAAAAACCATATAAATAGAGCGATTTCTCTTGTTGAAAACACATTAAAAAAATTACTCATAATCTATTAGTTTCTTGAACTCAATAAAAGTACTTATAAATACATTGACAAAAGGCGTTTTTTGTCGTGTTGATGATTACAAATAATTTGAATAGTAGAAAGGCTTCTTATTTATAATATTGATTCTTAACAAAATCTTTTGACATATTTTCTTTTGTTAACTCATACTTATTTTCTATCCGGCTGGACAGAATTTTCATATCCTCATTCACCTTTTGATTGGTAATTTTGGCATATACCTGTGTGGTCTGGATAGACCGGTGTCCCATCATTTTACTGAGCGTTTCAATCGGAACACCCTGAGACAGGCAAACCTGGGTTGCATACGTGTGGCGTCCCATGTGGTGGGTCAGTCGGCTTTCAATACCGCATTTTCGGGCAATGGTTTTCAGGTTCTCGTCAATGGATTTTAATGTTTTCATGCGGAAAATCCTGTGGTCTGTTCTTTCATGCCTGTATTTATCCATGATTTGAATGGCGATGTTCAACAGCCTGATATTACATTCGCTTTTGGTTTTCTGCCGTTCAATCCGAATCCATAATGTACCGTTTTCGTCCTCTCTCAAATGCTTTTCTGAAAGGTTTTTCATATCGGCGTATGACATCCCCGTAAAGCAGGCAAACAGGAACATATCCCGTGCATATTCGAGATGTTTTTCTGCTATTGGTGTGTTCAGCAGTTTTTGAAACTCTTCCATTGTCAGATGCCGCCGTTGCTTTAATGCTTTTTCGGGAACATAGTTGGCAAACGGGTCACGTTTCAACATGTTCTGGCTGATTGCCCTGCGGATTATTTTCCGAAGTGGGATAATATGGTTCAGTACCGTATTTGCCGTCATCTGCCTATCCACCCGCAGGTAAAAATCATACGCATCGATAAACCGGTGGTTTAGTTGATACAGCGCAATATCGTTTGTGTGGTAACGAAGTTTTAGAAATGTTTCAAGTACCCGGTACGAATGACAGTAATACTCATAAGTTACTTTCACTCGGTTAACACCTACCCGGAGTTTAAACTCCTCGTTATGTTCCCGGAACAGTTCGAGCAGGTTGGTAGCTTTCTTTCCTATACCGTTCAACGCATTTTTTACCCCTTCGGCGGTTACATAACCGCCTTCCAGTACCATCCGGGAGTAGTGGTTTTGGATTTCAGTTTGTAATTTGTCAAGTTTCCGGTTCAGAATAAGGGCTTCTTTGGTTTTACCTGTTGCCCTTCCGTCTTTGGCATCCCAGCATCCGGGATTAATATCTGCTTTTGTGCTGAACTGTGCAACTTTCCCGTCAATGGTTATACGCCCCATTACAGGACATAACCCATTCTTTTTTATTTTGGATTTATTGATGTAGAAAAGTACAGCGAACGTACTCCGTTTATTGTTTGTTTTATTGCTTGTTTTCATTATTGAAAATTCTTTTGGTTTAAATGACTGTTGATTGAAATTTACTGTCGATACGGGATTCTGCCCTGCGAATATCTTCGGCAATTTTATCATTGGTAATTTTGGCATAAATCTGGGTAGAACGTAAATCACGGTGTCCTAACATCCGGCTGACACTTTCAATGGGAACTCCCTGTGAGAGGCAAATCTCGGTGGCATACGTGTGCCTCCCCATGTGGTAAATCAACCTGCGGTTGATGTTGCATATTTTACCGATTACTTTCAGGTTCTTGTTTATCCTGCCACAACTCAGCATCGGGAGCAGTTTGCCATTTTCTGTCAGTCCTTTATACTTCTCTATAATTTCCAGGGGAACATCCAGCAAAGGAATTTCACAGGGTGTCCCGGTCTTTTGCCGGGTAGTCTTAATCCATAATATCCCGTCGTCAGCCTTTACAATATTCTTTTCTGTCAGGTTAAATACATCGCGGTAAGCCAGCCCGGTGAAAACCGAGAACAAAAACATATCGCGGGTGCGGTATCGGGCAGGATGGTCTAATGGTGTAGTCATTATCCGGTCGAGTTCTTCCCGTGTCAGGTACCTTTGTTTGGCTTTCGGACGTTCAGGGGAATAACCTTCAAACGGGTCGCGTGAAATAATTCCTTCGGCAATGGCCAGCTTTATCATTTTCCGAAAGTGCCGCGTAATACCTACAATCGTTTGGGGCATTCGTTTCAATTCTACCCGCAGGTAGAAATCATAGGCTTCGATAAATGAAAAATCGAGTTTGGAGAAAGGAATATCCGAAACCCGGTATTTCTTTTCAATAAACCGGGTAAGGTGTTTCAGGGAGTTGTCATATTGAACGGCTGTGGACAGTTCCCGGTTTATCCCCACACGTTTGTAAAATTCCCTATTATGGCGGGAAAAGTACCGGACAAGGGTTTCCTGTGTAGATGCAATTCCCTGTAAGGCGTTTTTTACTTCGGTAGCGGTTATCTTTCCGTTTAGTCCGGTCAGTCTTGAAAAATGGCTGTTAACAGACAAACTGATTTTGTCCAGAGCCCGGTTAACGCGAACAGCCTGTTTGCTTTTCCCTGTTGCACGGTTAGCCCTGGTATCCCAAAGGGATACCTGAACAGTTAATTTTGTGCTGAATTGTGCCATTGTTTTTCCAATGGTAATTCTCCCCATGACAGGACAAGTCCCGTCCTTTTTTGTTTCGCTCCTTTTGATGTAAAAGAGAAGTTTTAAATCTTGTTTCATACCCTGTTATTTTAATTGATAAAATTATTTCTAACAGAGCTATTTGAATGGATGTAAGCATAAGACAGACAATGAATTAATGTGACAACCAAGGCCAGTCAGAAGCAAAATCTAAACGACCAATCTGGACTGGTGCCAATTACCTTGTCTTGCAGCCTTTTGCATCTTCGAAAACAGGTAACGGATAAGTAACTGAACTATCACCTAAACCTGCTTTTTTCTGCCTTTTGGAGTTAAGTCACCAAAAGACAGGAGAAGACACAAATTATTGTATTAATGCGAATTACACTTGTTTCTTTTGAATTACCTTTTGGGTTCGGTGTTTCGCAACCACAATTACATTAAGTAATGGAGTCCCAATTGAAACTGTAAGTAATATCTTGGGACACAAAAGTATTTCTACAACACAGATTTATGCAAAAGTTTTAGAGAAAAAGATAAGTGAGGATATGAACTGTCTTAGAGATCAATTTACTAAAAAGTCTTCTCTGAGGTAGATCTTTTCTTGCTCTATTGCTCATGAATTTTAAATATTTACATCTACAAAATTTTTTGGTTGAGGAATTATTCAAATTAAGAAAAGAATGGGTTTTAAAATTTAAATTATTGATTTTGTTGTATTTATGTGGATTGCGGGCAGGGTTTTAGAGCAAATTACAAATCTCAGCAAAAAGTTATTACTTTGAATTCTTTAAGAAACAATAAAAGACATTAATTTCAAATAAAAGTTAATTCTTGAAAAATGATAATAAATATGTGTTGGCTTTAAAGCTTGGTGATGAACAAGTGTTTAGACTAATTATGGAGCAATGGTATACTAGATTATTCAATTTTGCAAGAGGCTATCTGAATAACGATGAAAATGCCCGTGAAGTGCTTCAGGATGTTTTTCTGCAACTGTGGGAACACAGAAGAAAACTGGCTGATAATACTTCATTAAACGCATATTTATTCACGTTAACACGCAATCATTGCATTGACTTGATCCGGAGAGAACGTCTACTTCTTCAATATCGTACTGACAAAAAAGAAGAATATATACAACTATCAGAGAGTTTTCTGGCATTATCAGCTCCAATATTAGATGATATTTTTATGAAAGAATTTCAATCTGAAATTGATAATACAGTTGGTTCTTTACCTGAGCAATGCAGGAAAATATTTCTTATGAGTCGCAAAGAAGGACTAAAAAACAGGGAGATATGTGAAATCCTTCAACTTTCACCGAAAACAGTAGAAAGTCATATTACTAAAGCATTAAAATCTATCCGTGATACATTGCAGAAAAAATTCCCAGGTTCTTTTAACTTTCTATTAATTCTTTTTAAAAATATAAATCATTAATCTTCAAAAGAACAGAATAGTATTCAGCCTATTTTTTTAGTGATTTACTGCTCTCATGGCAATATTTTTTCTATTTGGCCATCGGTTATCATAACAAAAAAGAAAAAAATGAGATTTTGACTCAGGGTATTTGTACTTCTATTCGTTTTTAATATATATGAGCTAAACTTATGACTAAGGAGTTATTATTCAAATATATTTCAGAACAAGCTACTAAAAAGGAAATAAATGCTGTGCGGGAATGGAGCGCAGAATCAGAACAACGAAAAAATGAACTTTTGGAGCTGAAGAATATTTGGGTATTGACAAGCCTCGATAACTCGGTGGACGAGCAAAAAAAGGAAAAAGAAATTCAGAAAATAATGGCTCGTATACACGAGTTAAATATAAAAAGTAGTAGTAAAGCGAAAATCAGAATTTCCCGGCTAAAATATGCTGCCTTAGTATTATTCTTAATTGGTTTATCTGGTTTAATTGGCTATTTTATTTCAAATTCTCAAAAAAATATTTCGAATGGAGGTTTCACAGAAATAATAACTCAAAATGGAGAGAGTTCAAATATTATTTTACCAGACGGATCTTCTGTCAATTTGAATGCCGGTTCAATTTTAAGATTTGCACCATCATTTATATCCCAAAAAAGGGAAGTAATTTTACAAGGCGAAGCATTTTTTAAAGTCAAACATGACGATTCCTATCCTTTTGTCGTAAAAACCGATAATCTGAAAATTAAAGTCCTCGGAACGAGTTTTAATGTTAGTAATTATCCTGAAGATTCATCAATAATTACCTTTCTGGAAAAGGGTAAAGTACAGATTTATACAGGAGACAATAATATTGTTCTAAAACCTAAAGAAGTTTTGGAGTATAACAAAATATCCGGGGAATCTTCGAAGTTAATAACTACTGACAATCATCTTTCGGATTGGACCAGAGGTTTTTTAACCATAAAAGGAGAAACAATTGAAGAATTAGCTAAAAAACTGGAAAGAAAGTTTGATGTTCAGATCATTTTTGGAGACGACGAGGTTAAAAAGCATGTTTATACAGGCTCAATAAAGGATAATAATATTAGTGTTGTACTGAAAGCCCTCGAATTTGCATCATCACTAAAATATAAACAGGAAAATGATATAGTTTATTTATACTCAAATAAATAGACCGGAAAATATTGACTGTATTCTCCGGTCATAGCAATAAATTAATGTGCCTAAAACCGTGTGAGAAAGTGTAAAGGCACAATGTTTAACTTATAATTACAAACTTATGAAAAAAAAACAAAAAAGCAGCGATCCTGATTTTTTCAGGAGGCTTAAAAAGGAACTATTAACTATGAAATTCTTTCTTTTACTTATGCTTTTAAGTGTTTTAAGTAGCACAGCTTCTGTTTATTCCCAGAATAAGAGGTTTAATCTAAAAAAAGAAAGTATAACGATTAAAGAAGTATTTGAAAAAATAGAAGAACAGAGTAAATTTCGTTTCTTTTATGAGGAAGGTAAGATAAATGTTCTTGAACGTAAGAATGTTAATTTTCAGAACAGTACAATTGATGAGATACTAAAAAGTCTGTTCAATAATTTGGAAGTTAATTATAAGATACTTGAGAGTGATTTTATTATTTTGAAGGTAAACCCTGAAAGTGTAAGTAACAAAGTAAATAAGGATCAACAGAACAAAGAAGTTTCAGGGAAGGTAACTGATTTATCCGGCTCCGTACTCCCTGGTGTAACTGTTGTGGTAAAAGGAACCACTCAGGGTACAGTTACCAACACAGACGGAGAATATTCTTTATCCGATATCCCGCCTGACGCCGTTTTACAATTCTCGTTTGTTGGGATGCGAACACAGGAAATTTTGATTGGTGACCAAACAAAAGTCAATATTATTATGGAAGAAGAGGCTATTGGACTGGAGGAAGTAGTCGCTGTTGGATATGGGACTATGAAGAGGATAAACGTTACGGGTTCTGTTGCTACTGTAAATTCTGAAGAACTTACAACTGCACCAGTTGCCAGCACAACAAATGCTTTAGCTGGTAGACTTCCTGGGTTAATAACTAAACAGGGAAGTGGATTGCCAGGTCGAGATGCGGCTACTCTTAGTATTAGGGGGTTTGGCTCACCTTTGGTTATTGTAGATGGGGTTGAATCTTCATTTAATAATATTGATGCAACAGAAATTGCATCAATTTCTGTTTTAAAAGACGCTTCTGCAGCAATTTACGGAGCAAGGGCTGGAAATGGAGTAATACTTGTTACAACGAAAAGAGGAAATACCAGCAAGCCAACAATAACATTTAATAGCACATATACGATACAAGGTGTTACTCATTTGCCTAAATTAGCTAGCTCAGGACAAATGGCTGAGTTGATAAGGGAAGCTCATTTAAATGGGGGATATCCGGAATCGACAGCCCGGTTTACTCAAGAAGAAGTAGACCTATTTTATGCTGGTATTAACCCCGATTATCCCAATACAGATTGGTATGAGCTGGTTTGCAGAGACTGGTCCCCACAATATCAAGACAATATATCAGTACGTGGAGGAGGAGATAAAATTAAGTATTACGGATTCTTGGGATATTTGGATCAACAATCTATTTTTAAAAAAAATGGAGGAGAGTATCAAAGGTATAATATTCGGTCCAACATTGATGCTCAAATTTCGGACAAACTTAGTGTTCAATTAAATCTTTCAAGTATCATTGAAGACAAGGATTTTCCATGGCGCGGTGACGAAGGGGCAAATTCTGTTTGGGATGAGTATTGGAACTCAGAACCTTTTTGGCTTTCAGAATTACCAGACAAAAGCAAAATTCCTTATGCCGGTTCAGGAGGAGCAGTTGGCTTTCACGTTACAACCAATAGTGACTTGAGTGGATATAGAAGAACGAACGATCAGAATATAAAAGGAGCTTTGGCTCTTAAATATGACTTTAATATAGAAGGATTATCCGCTAAAGCATTTGTTAATTATGACAGGAATTATAGTTTTTTTAAGAAGTGGGATTGGCTTGTAGATAGTTGGTCATATAACTATTCCAACGATACTTATACTCAAAGAACCACTCAGAGTAATCGTGGGTTGACATACCAAGATAGCAAAAATCAGACACTTACAGGACAGTTTTCTTTAATGTTTGACAGGGTGTTCTCTAATATCCATCATATATCTGCTTTAGCTCTTTATGAGGTAATCGATAATAAAAGCAACTGGATAACAGCATTCAGAGACGGACAAAAAACGTTTTCATTAGATTATGCTTTTGCGGGTTCATTGTCAAATCAAAAAGTAAACGACGGAGCTTCAGAAATGGGGCGTAAAAGTTATATTGGGCGTTTGAATTACTCATACAAATCAAAATATTTACTTGAGAGTACCTTACGTATCGATCAGTCTGCAAAATTTGGTAAGGAAGAAAGAACTGGAGCATTCCCCAGTGTTTCACTGGGATGGAGATTATCGGAAGAAAGTTTTATAAAAGAAAATTTCTCATCGCTTGAAAATTTGAAATTGAGACTCAGCTTCAGTCAGACAGGAAATGATACCGTAGGTAATTTTCAATATTTGGCGGGATACAAATATGGAGAAACATACCTGATTGGTTCTAATGCTTCAGCTGGCTTGGTTGCAACAGGTCTTGCCAATCCCTTATTAACATGGGAGAAAATGACAATCTATAATGTAGGAATGGATTTTAGTTTGGCTAAAAGCCAGCTTTATGGTGAAATGGACTTTTTTTACCGGAACAGAGATGGTATTCCAGGGACAAAGGTTGTTTCCTTGCCTTCTACATTTGGGGCAACTCTTCCGACAGAGAATCTGAACCGTATAAATACCCGTGGGTTTGAATTAACCATTGGAACCCAGGGGAATTGGAGCGATTTAAGTTGGGATATTAATGCAAACATTTCTTGGTCAAGATCAAAATGGGGATTTTATGATGAACCGGTGTATGAAGATGCCGACCAAGAACGATTAAATAAAAAGACAGGGAAGTGGATTGATATAGATTATGGTTTAATATCAGAAGGTTTATTTACATCTCAGGAAGAAATTGATAACCTTGATTATGTTTATGATGAAACGCAGGGTAATGTGTCATTAAAACCAGGAGATGTAAAATACAAAGATATTAACGGAGATAAGATATTAAACTGGAGAGATCAGGTTGAAATTGGAAAAGGTACTTTGCCTCATTGGATGGGAGGTGTGAATTTGAATTTAGATTATAAGAATTTTGATTTGCAATCATTATTTCAATTTGGACTGGGATTTACCCAAAAGATTGTATTATTACCAGGGCCTAATTATTCTGAATTTGTTTATGAAAATAGATGGACACCTGAGAACAATAATCCTGATGGATTAGTTTCGCGGCTGGGAGGCGCAGCGTCGAATAATTGGAATTCCGATTTTAATTATAAGAATTCCAATTATCTTCGTCTGAAATCATTTTCTCTAGGATATACTTTTCCTAAATCATTAATTCAGAAAGTAGGGATTGAGAATCTAAAATTTTATGTTGCCGGAACAAACTTATTCACCTTAAGCGGATTGAATAAATATTCCATCGATCCTGAAGCTCAAAGTGGATATACAGGGAAATATTATCCACAGATGCGCACTTTCACTTTGGGATTAAATTTATCACTTTAAAATCAATTTATATTATGAAAAGAATAGCAATATTGATATATGTGTCGTTGATTGTTTTTACATCATGTGACGACGTTTTAGATAAACAACCTCTTGATCTGATTACGGATGCAACACTTTGGTCTGATCAAGTTTTGATTGACGATTATCTAAATCAGTGTTACGCGGAGATGAATTTCTATTTTGAAATGCCTTATGGGCAAGATATCAATTATTTAATGGCGAATCGGTCACACGATGCAATAACTCTTTCAGATGAAGCTCATTGCGGGTGGGGAGACGAAATAAACGCACCCAAGTCAGATTGGATTACTATTAGTGGAGGAATTTTTGAATGGTGGGGGTATTCAACTATTCGTAAACTTAATATCTTTATTGAAAGGATGGAAACATTGGACTTTCCCGAAAGCTATTTAGCACAACGCATGGCGGAAGCACGTTTTTTGAGAGCATTTGCCTATTTTGATATGGTAAAACGTTACGGTGGAATTCCAATTATAACAAGAGCACAAGAACTAAATGACTCAAGAGATGAACTTTATCGGAAACGTGATTTGGAGGATTCGGTATACCAATTCATTATATCAGAGATTGATGCAATTGCATTAGATTTACAAGAAACTTACGGGGATGGTCGTGCGACGAAATATGCAGCATTGGCTTTAAAAAGTCGCGCTGCCATGTATGCCGCAAGTATTGCGCAATGGGGGTCTGTTCAATTGGATGGTATTGTTGGGATTCCATCAGAAGAAGCTTCAAACTATTGGCAAATCTCATACGATGCATCTAAGGCTATAATCTCAAGTGAAAAATTTGCATTGTATAACAAAAGTGAAAATAAAGTAGAGAATTATCGTAATTTATTTTTGGATGAGAATAATAGCGAAGTGATTTTCTCTGAACGTTTTGACGGGATCTCAGGGAAAGGACATATTTGGGATATGATGGAGGTACCTTATAGCTACCATGTTTGGGGGAAAGGACAGAACGCTTGTGTCTATTTAGAAATGATCGAATCTTATGATAATATCGATGGCACTTCAGGAGTAATTGATCGAGATAAAATATCAGACGGACACTTGTGGACAGTTGAAGAGTTGTGGGGAAAGAAAGATCCTCGGTTTAAAGCATCTGTTTATACTCATGGAACCTCATGGCTGGATGCTAATGGTTCATTGATTCTGGATTATCATGATGCAATTGAAATAACTGATGGAAGTTTACTAACAACTGGTTCTTTTAAAGGAATTCTCTCCCGGTCAAGAAGCTATGGGCGTACAACTCCGTTTGGTATTTTAAAATATCTGGATGAGGATATGGCGGTTGTTCATGAACGACATTATTCTAAAACAGATTATATTATTTTCCGTTTAGGTGAGATTTATCTGAATTATGCAGAGGCTGCAATTGAGTTAGGCAAAAATGATGAGGCTCTCTGGGCTGTTAACGAAATCAGAAAGAGGGCGGGGATGCCGATATATAATTCAATTACACGAGAGCTTGTTCGGAAGGAACGTAAAGTGGAATTAGCGTTTGAAGGAACTCGTTACTTCGATGTCCGGAGATGGAGAACAGCAGTCGACGATCTTACTAAATCCTATCATGGATTGCGTTATATCCTGGATGGAGCTTCAATGGTAGAGGGACAATATGATGTCAATACACAAAAATTCAAAATAATTATTGTAGATGATGTTTCTGGACTCCCCATACCATATTTTGATGAAAAACACTACTACCTCCCGATTTCTGTATCTCGTACATCTAATAACTCTAATTTGGTGGAAAATCCCGGATATCAGTAACCGATTTCTTTTCAACTTTTTACATCCCACGCCTTTGAGGTATGGTATGTATATTAATATACTTTTTCTCTGGTAAGAGAGACTTAAACTAAAATAAAATTAAGTTTAGTAGCATATTGGGTTATCCTTAGAAATCAATCTGAATTATATGATGCCAGAACTTTAGAAATAATGTCTTGAAGCTAAAGTCTGATTAATCCGACATGCATTGATAATTATTTTATTTCGTTTATAAATGCAGATTAAAAGAGAGGTTTTATGCAAATTCATTTAATAATTGAAAACTAAAATTTCAAATGAAGAAAATACATTTATTTATCGCTTTTGTAATATTAACAGGAATTTTTGTTTCCGAAATATCAAAGGCACAAACAGCAAAGGGGCTACAGGAGCATGGTTGTGATGTTGCAGCGTATGTTTGGCCATCATATCACCCGGATGATCGGGCAAAAATATTTTGGCCAGATGGAATTGGTGAATGGCAAACAGTAAAAAACAATGAGGCAAAATTTGATGGACATAAACAACCAAGATATCCGCTTTGGGGCTACATCAATGAAGCGGATCCATATGTGGCAGAGATGGAGATTAATGCTGCTGCAGATCATGGAGTTAACGTATTTATTTTTGATTGGTACTGGTATGATGGAATGCCTTATCTGGAAGGGCATCTAAATGATGGATATTTGAAAGCCAGAAATAATGATCGTGTGAAGTTCTATATTATGTGGGCCAATCATGATGTTAATATGACGTGGGATAAACGTAATGCGGGGAAACTAAATAATGAAATTATTTGGAAAGGTGCCGTTGACCGAGGTGGATTTGAAATAATTTGCCACCGAATCATCGAGAAATATTTTCCACATCCTTCATATTATAAAATAGATGGGAGACCTTGTTTTATGATATATGAGTTAAATAAATTAATTGAAGGATTAGGAGGAGTAGAGGAGACAAAAGATGCTTTAGCCTGGTTCCGGGAGGAAACTCAAAAAGCTGGCTTTAAAGGGCTGAATCTTCAGACAACATTAAGAAGAAGTTGGACTAATTTATCAGGAATGCCTGGTGATGATATTGAAACACAAAAGCAGGTCATTGAACAAATAGGATTTGATGGAGTGACCCATTATCAATTTGTACACTTTACAAATATTGATAGGGATTATAATGAAATCATGAAAGATGTAGAAAAGGAATGGTACTCCATTGACAATGACATACAAATTCCATATTATGCTCATGTTTCTGTTGGATGGGATAATAATCCCCGTTTTGAAACATTTCGAAAAGGTATTGTTAAAAATAATACTCCTGATAATTTTGAAAAAGCTGTAAGATTGGCAAAAGATTATGTGGATTCACACCCCAATCAGGTCCCGTTAATAACAATAAACAGTTGGAATGAATGGACAGAAACGAGCTATCTCCAGCCTTGTACAATGTATGGATACGGATATTTGAATGCAATTAAAAATGTTTTTGTAAATAAGAAATAATTATCATCTATGATATTGTTCTATGTATTTGTCTAACTTTTTGAAAACTAGGTTTTTTATTGTGAGTCAGATATGGATTTATCTAATGTTTTTTTGCGACACTATGTTTATTGGTGTTTTAATGTTTGTGTTGTTGTTTGGGAGTGCAAAAATGTCCTTCAAAATTCAAAAGCGAAAAAGAATTAGAAATAAGTAGGATTTCTAATCTTATAGTTTAGTTAATTAAAACAAACCTGCGGCGTTTAGTACCGCAGGTTTTTCTATAAAAAGAAAAAAAAATTACGAGAAAGAAATAGAAATAATACAGAGTTTGTAAAAATTAAAAAAATGCATAATAACCCTGAAAACTCTATTAAATTACTGCTTGATTTTCTCAGAAAACAAGAAATCACTGAATCAGAGCAGAATTTTCAGCAAGTCAAGCAGAATCCTGAAAGCATGATACACGAATTGGTTCAACAATTTTATTCTATTGAAGATGAAGTAAGGAAACGGTCGTTTATTCGAAATATACATGCCCGGTTAGTCTGGGAGATTGATTATTTTACTGAAATAAAAGAACCGGATGCAAAAGAAAATTCAAAGAAGGAACATAAGAAATTAAGTGATAATCAAAATTCAATCCTTATTATCTTTGAAAGTCTACATACTTTTATCCTTGAAAATTTCTCAGAATATTTAGACTGGCAACAGAGACTCCCGATAAATTTTCGAAAAACATTTACTATTAAAATATTGGAGAGATTCAACAAGCTGAGTTTTTCTGAAAATGAATCGGATTCTATTCTTTTAGAGAAAGTAAAAACATCAGTTGAAAACAAACTAAAAAGAAATAAGTCTGGAGTAACATACGGATTAACTATCTATCTCAATAAAGTATCGCAGGAAATAGAAAAAATAAAAGCTGTTAATAAACAATACTCACATTCGATAAACTTTAGGGATATATTTATTGCTTACAATTTCAATTCTCTTTCAGTCGTTCATCATCTTATATCAACAATTGTCGAAAATATAAAGAAGATAGAATCTGTTAAAGATAAAATTGAGTGTTTGAACCTATGGAGCAAACAGGTAAACCAGATACCCTATATACATAATTATACATTTATTAAATCGCGTGAATCGGTCAGGCAATTTTTGAGTAACTGGATTCAGGAAGAAATTCAGTTTTATGAGAAGAGCCTTTTATTGTTTTCCGATAGTTACCCTGCACCTGTATTTGTAAGAAAACAAAGTAATTTTAAAATAGAAACAGAACTACCGGTTACACAAATTGCATATTTTATCCGGCTTTTTATGGACTGTGGAATTTTTAAAAAAACGAATGTCCGTGAAATTATAAATTTTCTGTCGGAGCATATGCGATCGAAAAAACGGGAGAATATTTCTTCGGAAAGTTTTCGATTGAAATATTATAATATTGAAGAATCTACACGCGAAGAAGTTCGAAAGCTTTTATTTCAGATGTTGGATAAAAGTGCACATCCATTATAGCTTATTTCGGTTTTATCTCCCCTGAACTTTCCATTAAATCACCCAATCCATTGGACTGCAAATAATCAAAAAGTTCCATGACAGCATGATAGGAGAATCCCATCCGATGAATCATATTATAATCAGAAATTTCCAGTAAATCTTTTAGATTTTTAATGCCATGCTGCATACAGATTTCCCTGATTTCATTATTAAGAGGTAAATCTGAAATTAAGTAGTTGAGTATTTCATTATCGCTTACCATTGTTTTGATTTTTTTAGCCGATTTCTGTTGATGAAAAATACAACTTTATTTAATAGATTCTATTTATTAAATGAGTAAATCAAATTTTGCATTTTCACTGATTCAAAGATAAATATATTAAATAAACTACAAAAAAGTAGTAACTAATAAATGGTAACAAATTAATGTGAATTATTCTTTATTTGTCCTATGGCAACTAAGGATGATTATACCAAAAAGCAGTTGGGAAACTTGGGAGAAAGACTCAAAACACTTCGAAAAGAGTTAGGGTTCACCAATTATGAGCAATTTGCTTTTGATAATGAGCTTCCGCGTGCACAATATGGCCGGTATGAAAATGGAGAAGACCTCCGTTTCAGCAGTTTGCTAAAGGTTTTAAAGGCCATGAACATTTCTCTGAAAGATTTTTTCAGTGAAGGTTTTGACTGATTTGCTTTTAATGACACTCTTCTTTGATTTCTGAAATTACATTCATTGTTTATTCCTGACATTATTTTAACCCAAAATTGAGAAGCATACAAATATTTAGCATTTCAGAATGATTTGATTTAAAAACAGTTGTTATCCCGTGTTACTTGATTGGAAAGTGTTTTTATATTTTCTTTAATTGAAAATACTCCAACAATGAAAACCAACCAATTTGAAGAGATAACCAACAGGTTAAAAGAAAAAATCAATCAATCAGATTCAGGTGAAGATAGTTTTCAAAACCGAATACTTGTAAATATAGATTATTGTGTTTCAGCGTATAACGAATTACGAGACTTTGTCTTGAGTTCCACCTTAAGCAAGGAAGAAGAAATATACCTTTTTAAGGTTATAAAGCCCTATATTCTTGGTGAGTATCTTTACTATTCAAAGCTTTTCGAGATACAAACCCAAAAGCCTGTAACTTCGATTAAGGAGCAGAAAAAGTTCTTAAGAGGAATAATTATAAAGATTCAACAGTTTTTAGCAGAGAACAGGGAATTTTATCATTATTACCTGAGTAATTCGAAACATCTCGACGATAAATATTTTGTCAGGACAAAAACAATTTGCTGGATAAATCCTCAACAAATCGTTACTGACCTGGATTTTTCAACAAGCCATGATTATAAACTGGCAACCATAAAATCCTACCTGAAGATTATTGAGCACTGTAAAACTGAAATCAATAGTTTGAATATTATTAAGAAACAGGTTGTTTCGCAAGAAGGCTTTCAGTTTATAACAAAAATGACCTGGACAGAAACAAAAAGAGCCCTGTTGGAATTGATATACGCTATCTACAGCACAGGGGCTATAAACAATGGGAAAGTTGATATAAAAGATTTAGTTAAGGCTTTTGAGGCCATTTTTAATATAAGTCTTCCACGATTTTATCACACCTGGTTCGAAATGCGTCAACGAAAAACCCAACGCACCCAGTTTATTGATTTAATGAAGAGGTCTTTGATTAAACGGATGAATGAAGCAGACGAGAAATAGGAAGATTGCCAAAATTTTTATTCTTTCAGGTATTGAGTTTATAATATTCACGGGAAAGAACGTAGTTGTTAACCTATAGGCACCTAAAATTATTACTGAGCTTCTCATTCATCCAATAAAAAATACCCAACTTGGGTTCAGGTGTGGCATTATTTACTTTTGAAATACGCATTTTTGGCAAAACTCAAAATGTTTCATTTAAACAAGAAAGTTATGCCAACAGAAATTGTCACCACCGATGACTTACGGGAATTCAAAATTGAATTACTCAGGGAAATCAAACAAATTCTTGCTGTCCAGAGGGGACAGTTGTCAAAAAAATGGATAAAATCAAAAGAAGTGCGCAAATTACTGGAGATTTCCCCGGGAACTCTCCAGAACCTGCGAATTAACGGAACGCTACCTTTTACCAAAATAGGTGGTGTTATTTATTACGACTGTGAAGACATCAATAAAATGATGGAAGAAAACCAGCAAAAAAACAGTTTCCCTTTTTCCTGCCCGCGATGAATTACATCAAACACCTGAGTGGTTTTTTTGACCGCCTCTCCGGAGATGACAGGATGGGAGCTTACCATATCAGCCTGTATATGGCGCTGTTCCTGTGCTGGAACCGTAGCCGTTTCCGAACTCCGTTTCCGGTCGACCGGGAGGAACTGATGCAACTTTCACGGATAGGTTCAAAAAACACCTATGCCCGGTGCATGAAACAGCTAAATGACTGGGGATATATTCGGTATTTCCCTGCCGGAAATTTTCATACAGGCAGAAAAGTTTCGTGTACCAGGTTTGATACAGGAACCGGTACCGGAACCAGTACACGAAATGATACCGGAGAAAGGACACGAACCGGTACACGAGGTGGGACGCCTATTAATAATACAAACATTACAAACGGTAATAAACCGGAATCCTCGCAATTTTTACAAAAGGAAAGAGAGAAAAAAAATAATGGCAAAAGTGTACACCATGTCAACACCGACAAAGATTACTCCGAGCCCTTATAGCGATATTGCCCGGTTACATAACGGGGTGTATAATTTTAACTTTTCAGATTGCCGTCAATGGCTGGAAAGGCAGGGTAAAAGACAGTTTGGAATGCATTTTAAAATTTACCCTGAAGACCATGCCTTGATTTATAAACTGTTGGTCTATGCCATTGGAGACCGGGAAAACACGGTCAAAAAAAACATGGATTTAAGCCGGGGGATCTTAATGTGTGGCCCTATCGGTTGTGGCAAAACCGCGCTTTTTACCCTGATCAATTATTTTTTTCCTAGTGATAAACAATACAAGGTTAAATCTACCCGTGAAATTTCTTTTGAGTTTGAAAAGGAAGGCTACCGGGTGATTAGCCGTTACGGCAAACCGACTGTGCACATGGGTACAAATATAAACTCCACAGGAATTTACTGTTTTGATGATTTGGGAATAGAACAGCCGCAGAAGTACTTTGGTAATGAATGTAATGTCATGGCTGAAATCCTTCTCAGCCGGTATGATTTGTTTGTTTCCAAAAAAATCCCTACCCATGTAACCACCAACCTTTCTGCCTCAGAACTGGAATCTGTTTACGGGAACCGGATACGGAGCAGGCTAAGAGAAATGTTTAACCTGGTTGCCTTTGACAAAAACTCCAGGGATAAACGGATGTAGAAAATGAGTTATCCTTTTTCAGGTAATATCCAGTGCATCGGCACATTTCCCTACCTGCTTCAATGTCTCCCTGAATCCCGCTCATCCTTCACGGGACGGTCGCCAGTTCGCAGTCCGGGAAAAGAGCCTTGATGCACCCCACGACAAAAGCGACCCTTTTATTTGTTCCGCTCATTCCGTCGCCACCGTCACTGCGTCCGTCCCCGGCTTTGTTCCAACGCCAATTCTTCTCTTTCAAAGACCGGAAACAGACACAGTTTATTCCTTACTAATCGCTTCACGCCATGGCAGGGCCGCATTTGCCCTTCCCCGCCCACATAACTGTTAACAGGTTAAACCTACTTTTATCAAAAAATACAAAAAGAAACCCAAAGTTAGCCTCCCTACCCGCCGGCCATCACACCCTGAAAATGCAAGGCTAAAGCAAGTGGCACAATAATGATTTAAAGTTTGTGCAAAACAAATTAAAGGTGTGCCAGCCCTGCATTTTCGCCATGGGTGGCTGTGTTTTGACTTTCTTTTCTTTTTTTCGGTTTTTCGTTTCTTTTGAGAAAATGGTAGGATTCTTTTTATCCAAATTCAGGCATATACCGCTGTCTTTTAGATTATTAAATCAAATATCCAAGTCGTTTTTGTAAGGTGCTGTTTTGTAGTGCTTTAAAATTCTGTGTTCAGAAAAAAATACCAGAGTTGGGCAGAAGTGTGGCATTTATCATTTTACCGTTTTTGACCTTTGCCTTAATAAACGATATGCTTAAATCAAAAAATATCATGTTTGGAATCGATAAACTCAGTTGGGAACAATTTACAGGATTTATACTGGCCACATTACTGGTCTGGTACCTCGCAATTATCCTTTTCTGTTTTTTCAGAAAGAAAAACCAAAAATCCAGCTCCTATGAAGAGAGCTGTACAGATGAAGGAAACCCAATGTCAGAACTTCAACCTGTAAAAGTATCCTCCGGGGCTTTCCCTTCTGAGTTAATCCCTTACCCAAATGAGAACATACCCCTGGAAGTAATTTATTATGAAGAAACCGGTGAAGAGGAAGGTTACATCATTGACGAATTCACCCAAAACAACAATTCGGGATTTCCAGCCATCCTGCAGAAAATTCATTATCAACAACAATAATCCATTTTAAAAAAAAGCCATGAAAACAAAAATGAAAAGTTTCTTGAGAAAAGGGCAGACAGTAACTGCCCTGATTACACTGAGTGTATTACAAAGCCTTGCGCAAAGCTCCGCCGGTATCGACCAGGCTACATCTGAAGTAAGCAGTTATATTGACCCGGTAGCCAACCTGATTATCGCCATTGGTGCAGTGGTCGGATTGATTGGCGGCGTACGTGTATATATCAAGTGGCAAAGCGGCGACCAGGATACCCAGAAAGCGATTATGGGATGGTTTGGCGCCTGCCTGTTTTTAATCCTTGTGGGAGTAGTTATCCGCTCTTTTTTTTCTTAATCAGTTTAACAATTTTAAAACCAATTTCCTTCTGTTCCTCCTCCCCCCGGAGGAGCCAGAGGGGGCCTTATTATGAAAACTTTCGTTATCCAAAAAATAGATACCAACCTTTATATCAAAGGTTTTTCCGGACGGCTGGTTTATTCTGCCCTGTACGGTGTTATTGCTGCTTTTCTGCTGTTTGTCCTGTTATATATTCTCGTCGGGACATTCGTTGCCATCATCGTTTGTGTGCCCGGCTTTTTTGCCTGGCTGTACCGGCTGAATAAAATTCAGAAGAAATACGGGCATGCAGGATGGGGAAAAAAGAAGATTGCCCGGCAACTACCTGAGTTTATCATCATCAAAAAACGTTTCCTGCGATGAAAGTAAAACCCATTGAAAAGAGCCTTCCCATATTAGGCTTTAACGGCGATACCGTGATTTCCAATAACCTCGATATGGGCTTCGGTTTGAAACTGAAACTACCGGAACTTTTGTCAAACAGCACCGAACAATTGTATATGCTGCACGATACTTTTCAAAGGGCGGTTAACCTTTTACCTGAAAACACCCTGCTTCATAAACAGGATTTCTTTTTTGTGGAACATTTTGATGCCACCAGGGAAAGCTCTGAAAGAATGTACCGGAACAGCCTGAACCGGTATTATATGAAACATTTTCAAAACAGGCCTTTTTTGAAACACGAATGCTACTTGTACATCAGCCTTCTAAATGTTGGTTTGCTGAAAAATTATCTTGGTTCATCCCTGCTGTTTTCCCGCAGACAGAAGTTGCAGGAAACAAAGATGAACGAAAAAATAAACGAACTGCGTTCCAACCTGGTTTCGGTTTTCGGGCAAAGCGGGATAAAAGCAACACCGGTTATCCAGAAAGAGGTAATTGGGAATGATAGTACAACCGGACTGATTGAACGGTATTTAACCCTTAATTTCAGGAACGGACAACCGTTGCTGGGAGGAATAGATTTCAGGGACAGGCTGAGGGTGATGGACCGGTTTGTGGAAATTCTGAGCTTGAGCGACTTCACACATTTGCCATTGGAAATAAAACCCGCAAGCGGCCATCCCCAAACCGGCCTTCCTGTTTCAGTAGTTTACCCGGTGACGTATCACCTGCCATTCTCGCATATTACCAACCAGTTTATCTATGTCCCGGCGCAGCAGGAAGTAAAAGCCGGGTTGGAAAACAATTATAAAAAGATTTACAGCCTGTCCAAATTTTCATCGGAAAACAAAGTCAATGCAGGCTTAATTGAAAATTTCCTGGATACGGTTCAAACCTCCGGGGAGAAAATCGTAAAAAAACATTTTAATGTGCTGCTTTTTGACGAATCCATCCCTGAACTGAAAAATCACAAAAGCGAAACCGCTTCGGCCTTTTCGTTGATGAACTGTTTCCCGTATCAGCATACTTTTGATTTACCTTTGCTGTTTTTTGCATGTGTGCCATTTTCCACGCAACTACCCGAAACGGAACTCTTTATCACGCAGGTTCCGCAGGCCTGCTGCCTGACCAATTTCGAAGGAGAAGTACAAAATTCGAACTCCAATTTTTTTATTAATCTCTCCAACCGTCAGGAAGGCTGCCCGGTAAAGATTGATTTGTCTGACGAGCCGATGCAAAAGCACCTGATTCATAACCGCAATAAAATCATTATCGGCGGTTCCGGTTCAGGAAAATCCTTTTTCACCAACCACCTGTTGAGGCAATACGCTGAAAGCGGGAATTGCCATATTGTATTGTTGGACGTTGGCCGTAGCTACGAAATCCTGACCCGTTACCTGGATGAAAAGTTAAAAGACAAAGGTGGGGCCAAACTGGTGGAATTTTCCGAAACAAATCCCATTTCCTTTAATCCATTTGTGGTGGAGGGGGAACCGGATATTGAGAAAAAACAAACCATATTGTCAGTTATCTATACCATATACAAGGAAAACCTGACGGAAATGGAAAAGGATGTAATTGCCTTTTCCGTAAATCGTTACTTCGAAACCAACATCAAAAAGAAACGCTGCTTTAACAGTTATTACGAGTTCTGCAAGGAAATCATTCCCCGCCTGGCAAAAGACGAATCCATCGAATTTAACAGCAACGAGTTCTTTTTTATCCTTAGCAAATACTATAAAGGCGGCGAATATGATTACCTGCTGAACAAACCGATGAATACTGATGAGTTTTTTGCCTGCCCATTTCTTGTCTTTGAGCTGGATTCGATAAAGGACCACCCGGTAATTTTTCCTGTGGCCACCCTGATTATCATGGATATTTTCCTGCAAAAGATGCGCAGACTGAAACGGGTCAGAAAGGTAGTCTGCCTGGAAGAAGCCTGGAAAGCCATTGCAACTCCACAAATGGCAGGTTTTATAAAATATTTTTTCAAGACCATCCGCAAATTTTTCGGTGAGGCAATGGTAGTAACACAGGAGGTGGACGACGTGATTTCGTCACCCATTATCCGTGATGCCATTATCAACAATGCCGACACAAGGATATTACTGGACATGAATAAGTTTAAAAACAAGTTTGATGAAATCAGCCGGTTTTTAGGCCTGAATGAGTTTCAGAAGGAACAAATTCTGTCTATCAACAAAAACCTGCCATCCGGCCGGAGATTTAAAGAAGTGTTTATCTCGCTGGGTGAATACTCCCGGGTTTTTGCCCTGGAAGTCAGCAAACCCGAATACTATTGTTACACCACCGAACAAAATGAAAAAGAAGAAATCCTCAGTCGGTTGAATAAAGAAGAGTCTGTACTGGAAGTACTCAATACTATGTAAAAAGACTGTCTCAACACTTATTACTCACAACAAACAATCTTATAAAAAATGAAAGCAACAATTACAATTTTGATGATTATCCTGCTACTTGCAGGAACACAGTTAAGACCAGCCAACGCACAAACACCTGTAACCGATGTGGGGGCAGGAATCCAACGCGAAGCGCTCTGGGTGGAAGAAGAAGGAATTCTTTCAAAAATCAACCTGTACAATATCCTGATAAAAGCCCTGAATGGCGATATCAAAGGCCTTACCGGGGAAATACTGGGCATTGATGAAAAAATGCTGGAAAGCCTGGAAAAAGTTTCCAACCTGATTAAGGATTATAAGCGGGTACAGGAGACCCGCGAAATATTGAATAAGGTAATAAACATCTACACCGAAAAAGTTCCCTTGCTTGTACAGGATGAAAATTTTACTGCTCAGCAGGCTGTAGCCATTGTCCAATCCTTTGACCTGATCCTGGATGACAGCCGGCAGTTGGTAAATACTATTTTGAATACCATCCTGCAGGATGACCTGTTTATGATGGACGATAAACAACGCTATGACACCATTAACGAAATTTACCTGGGTGTAAAACAGCACTACGGCACCATCTGCTACCTGTATAACAAAATCATGTATGCTTCTTATCTGAAAAGCCACGAGTCAGGAGATTTGGAAAGTTTTGCCATGTATTACAGCCTGTATAAATAATTTATGTCATGAGAAAATTAGCTCTGATTATCGTGACAATTGCGTGTTTAGCAGTATCCTTTCCGGAATCTGCCAAAAGTCAAATCATCGATATCAAAAAATGGACGGGCACCTATCCCGATATGGAAGAAAGTTACCCGTTGACGTTCATTGCTTTTAAGGGCTGGCTGATCCCCGTTCCGCATGTTTTTGTGCGCACCTGGCCTACTCATTATTATATTGAGGCGGATGCCATGCCGGTAACCGATGCCACGGAAATTGCCGGGTCTACAGTAACCGGTTTATTGCGGATTGCGGCCAAAATGCTGGAACGGCATCAAATGGAAGGCAGGCACGATGAAACGGTCCAGATAAAAAGCAATACTGACTTTCAAAAGCAAATTGAGGAAAAGATATTTAACTCGAGGGCAGACCAGTTAGGAGACCTGTATTCACTTGCACAACATTTTATTGAGTTGTACAGTAAAGTGGACAGAATAGGCCAGTTGCCCAATTGCACTGAAGTAAAGCAGATTTTTGAGGAAGAAGCCGACCGCCTACTAATGCGTTTTCTGATGGTTAACCTGCTACAAACTGACCATGGTGAAAAGCTCAATGCCTTTTCTGAAATCAATACCACCCTGAATAAACTTTCAGGAGAGGTGGACTATACCTGGTCCAAAATCCGCTTTTTCAGCAGCTACAAAGAGGAGATTCCCAGCTATTCATTTTTAACCCGATAAACTGGAAACAATGTTACTGCAAGTTTTAAGTACCAACGATTTTTTCAGTTTTACCGATTTCCTGGTAATGCAGGGGGTGAACCATGCCCGTGTGCTGGTAGACTTGGCAAGGGCCATTGGAGGAATAGCTGCTTTCTTTTATATCTCAAAACGGATTTATGAGCAGTTGATTGCCGATAACCCTGTTTACATACTGCCACTACTCAGGCCGTTCGCACTGGTACTGGTAATTACTTTCTGGGGATCGTTTGTAAACCTGTTACTTGCTCCAACAAAAGGGTTGACAGAGCTTTCGGAAGCGGTATACGTGAATAAAAAACACATTGTCAAAGAGAAGCTGGAAGAAAAACAGCAGGCTATTCTGGCCACCGATTTACCACTGTTTTATGAAAATGAGGAAAAAGAAGCTGCCCTTTGGGATAAGGGAATAAACCTGCTCCTGACTACTTATAACATTATCAGCGGACGTGCTATCCAGAACCAGGTTAGTTTTTACCTGATGGATGCCACACGGCAACTGTTCGAATCCCTTTTTGAAGTGCTAGTTTACCTAATTGCTTTTCTCAGAACCGTGTTTTGTGTGTTGCTGGTCATTTTTGGGCCGCTGGTTTTTGCCTTATCCATCTTTGATGGGTTTCAGGACAACTACCTGCAATGGATTGCCCGGTTTGTAAATGTAAACCTCTACCTGCCCATTGCCCTACTCATCCTTTCCATTGTTCAGGAAATTTTGATATATGTACTGGATTTGGAAATCAGCCTAATCAATGCCATGCTGATCTATCAACCCCGGATGTTTTTTGTCTCCAACCTGATTGTCCCGGTTTGCGGAATTGTGGGGATGGCCATGGTGCCAAAAATTGCATCCTGGATTATTTCGGCATCGGGCACGAGGTCGGGAGGAGGAAGACTGGTGCGCACTGCAGCAGTGATGGCGGTTACCAAAGGAGCTATGAAGTAGCATTAAGTCTTAATACTCATTACTAAAAAGAATGAAAAAAGTATTTGACATACAACGAAAATTCCGTTTTACGGTCTATGTGTTACTGATAATCAGCATTGCACTGGTTGGAGTAAGTGCCTATGTGTTTACGCTATCGGCCGGTATGGTGGAATTGTCCAAACAGAAAATTTATGTACTGGATAACGGAAAATCCCTGCTGGTGGCCCTGCGGGAAAATATCTCCGAGAACCGGACTGCCGAGGCCAGCGATCATATAAAACGGTTTCATGAATTGTTTTTTACCCTTGAACCGGATAAAACTTATATAGAAAACAATGTACGCGAAGCCCTTTACCTGGCAGACCGTTCAGCGATGGAACAATACCAGGCTTTTAAAGAAAACAACCTCTATAACCAGGTGATTGCATCGGATATCAGTATGACCCTGCAAACAGATTCTATCAGCCTGGATTTTTCCACTTATCCTTACCGGTTTACTTACCGTGGAAAACAAAAGATTGTACGAAAATCCAATATCACCATCCGTAACCTGGAAACATCAGGTTTTCTGCGGAATATCTCACGTACGGACAACAACCCTCACGGTTTTCTGATGGAAAACTGGCACATCGTGGAAAATAATGATATAGAAACCATCCGGCGAAAATCCTTTTAACGGGCAGTATTATGAAGAAAGAAAATACAACTCAAAAATTTAAAGACGTCAGCCGTTTTACCCGGTGGGTAAACGATTTGGACGCAAAAGATAAATCACTGACAACCCGGAAAAGGAAAAGAAAATGGATACTGATTACAGGCGGAATTTTTATCGTGTTTATTCTGTCCTTCCTGCTTTTCCCGTCAGCGAATCCGGAAACCTCACAATTACCCTCACCTGCTACTGAAACAGGGAATCATTTGGACGAACCTTCTGTTCAATCAGCTTTTGATTTGCCAGTCGATTCATTTGAAAACCATTTAAAAAGTGTCATCCATGAAGAACTATCTGAAAAAGAATAAAGGGCTGTTTATTTTGCCCCTGGCGTTAATTCCATTTGTGGTTGTGATATTTCACGTGTTGGGTGGTGGAAAAAATAGAGAACTGAAACAGCAGGAGAAAGCCGAGACTACAAACGGGGCAAACTATCTACTGCCCGAAGCAGAAAAGTCCATAGAGATTTATGATAAGATGGAAGCTTACCAGCAGCAGATGGCTGAAAATGAATTGACGAACGGACAATCCGGAGAAATTGATACTGTGGAAATAGAAAAATCGCCAGTTGATTCAACAAAACCAGAATTATCCCTTTTAGCACAGCAAAACCAAACACTTCCCCAAAACCTTCTGGCTCATATCAAACGACAGGAGCAGGAAGCCAGAAAAGAGCTCGCCGGGCAGGAACAGAAAAAGGAGATTAAACCTGTTCATGGGAAACGACATTCAGGTTCGTCTGCCAAAACAATAAAGGTAAATTCTGAACCAAAGAAGGAACCGGTAATACAAACCACCGGCATTGAGGAACTGGACAAGGTTTTTGATGAAAATCTAAAGCTGACCCGCCAGAACGATTCGCTTCAATTTTACCTGGAACAAAGCCAAAACAGGCTGGCCGAAATCGAAAAGCAACAAAATGCGAGCTTTTCACTTGATAAAAAGGCAGGTACAGGTTTCAACAAAGACAAAGAAACAGGCGGTTTAATCAAAGCTGAAATCTATGAAACTACCACCGTACTTGATGGCAACCGGGTAAAACTCCGTCTGCTGGAAGATACCAGAATTAATGAAAAGGAGGTTCCCAA
This sequence comes from uncultured Draconibacterium sp., assembly GCA_963677235.2. Classification (GTDB taxonomy): domain Bacteria; phylum Bacteroidota; class Bacteroidia; order Bacteroidales; family Prolixibacteraceae; genus Draconibacterium. The sequence continues at coordinate 697,058 of CAXXPP010000004.1, forward strand.
AAACACATTCATCTATGGTATCTGTAAAGTCAAAAATGAACGGTTGTGCATTGCAGTTAGCCAAATGCCGGTAGGAGAAAATTTTCTTCCTGTAAAACTTGCCATCCACGATTTGGACGGATTGCCGGGGCTGTATGTCCCGGATAACGTTGCCCGGAAAGTAACAAAAGAAGTGGGAAGCAGTACCAATACCTCTTCTCTTTTTGGAATGACTGATAATCCGCTGACATACGCAGGAATCAGGGCGGCTGACAGGACCTCACAAGCCTTCCTGAAAAGAGTACGTCTAAAAAAGGTAACCGTCAAAAAAAATACAATTGTATATCTCATCAATCAAAATCAATAAGCCATGAAATTTTTATTTATTACAATGCTAATCAGTTTTCAACTATCATTATTTGCTCAAAATTGTATTCTTGTCAATGAAACCAAAGCAACACACATCATTTGTCTGGAAAGGGTAAGCTACCTTCAGGTAGGTGACCATTCCAGAATTATCTCAGAAGTGGTACCGGAACATCCCAACCTGGTGCGGGTAAAAGCAACGGAACCATTTGAAGGGGAATCTTCCCTGACACTGGTTAGTGCCGGGAAAATTTATTCCTTGCTGGTAACTTACGGAGACATTGGCCCCATTGAATATACCCTGAAATCTTTTTCCGGTGAAAAGGCAGGAACATCTGCAGAAGGTCCGGTTCCTGAATATGTACTGAAGGAGTTGTGCCGGCAAATGTTGTTTAAACAGGGCAGGCACATCCACAACCGGAAAACAAAAAAGGACGGAATCATTCTCAGGTTAAACAACATCGGGTTGAATAACGATTTGCTCTTTTTTGAAATCAGCATCACCAATACAACCAATACAAGCTATAAAATAGAAGGATTTAACTGGTGGATAGACGACAAGCGGCAGATGAAGGCGACCAATGTTCAGGAATATCCGCTGCAACCTAAATTTGCCTATTATGGGATAACTACCATCCCGGCAGAAACCATGCTTCGGGAGGTATTTGTCCTTCCAAAACTGACCATTCCCGAAAAACGGATTCTCCGTATCGAAATGCTCGAAAAATCCCTGGGAAATACCGGACGTAAACTGAGCCTCGAAATCAAAAACAGGGATATTCTGAAAGCACGGAAAATCAAATAAACACAGAAAAATGAACTACGAATCCAGAGAGTTGGAAAAGATGCATGAAGGCTTCCGGTTTTTCAGTTACCTGTTGCTTTTCCTGACAATGTACATTAGCCAGCTTGATTTTTTCATCAGCAAAGGAATTTACATCCCTGAATTTTCTCCTATGCTTGAAAAAATAATGAGCCTGAATTTTCTTTCAGGTCCTGTGATTTCCAAACTGACCTGCCTTGGATTTTTAGTCATTACGTGTATCGGAACCAGGGGTAAAAAGGACAGGAATTTAAAAGTATCTAACCTGGTTGCCCATGTACTTGCAGGTATGATTTTATATTGGGGCAGTTTGCTTTTTAGTGATAATTTACCTGTTGTATTTCTGCTTTGTTCCTTTTTTGGCTTTGTGATGCTTAACATCGGTTTTGACAACATCTCCAAACTGATAAATGTCAACCTGATGAAAGACCGCTTTAACCTTGAAAACGAAAGTTTCCCGCAGGAACAATCTTTTCTAAGCAATGAGTTTTCTGTGAACCTGCCCATGCTTTATCAGCACCGGAACAAAGAACACGAAGGCTGGATTAATATTGTTAATCCGTTCAGAGGAACCATAGTTATCGGCACACCCGGCTCAGGGAAATCCTATTCGGTTGTACTGCCTTTTATCCGGCAACATCTTGCCAAAGGATTTGCTTTATGTGTGTATGATTTTAAATATCCGGATTTGTCACTGGTAGCCTATAACCATTATCTGAAAGCTAAAAAGCAAAAAAGTTTACCTGAAAACGTGGAGTTCTATGTTATTAATTTTGATGACATAAAAAAGTCTTATCGCTGTAACCCACTGGCCCCGGAACTGATGGAAAGCACCATCGATGCCTTTGAAGCTTCCCGGACAATACTTTATAATCTTAACCGGGAATGGATACGTAAACAGGGAGAATTTTTCTCCGAATCGGCAGTGTCCTTTTTTGCAGCCGTCATCTGGTTTTTGAAAAAATATCGTGGTGGAGAGTTTTGTACACTTCCCCATGCCATTGAACTTTTACAACTGGACTACGATGATTTGTTCGAGGTTCTTTCCAAAGAGAATGATGTAACCAATATCATCAATCCGTTTATCAATGCGCATAAGCGGGGAGCACAGGAACAACTGGAAGGGCAGCTCGGAAGTTTAAAAATAGCCATCTCAAAAATTATCAGCCGTGAGATTTACTGGATTTGTTCAGGAAATGATTTTTCACTGGACATTAACAATCCAAAACATCCAAAAGTAGTTTGCCTGGCCAACAATCCCCTCCGCATCGAAATGTATGGAGCGGTATTGTCCCTTTTTATTACCCGGATGCTAAAAGTCATCAACCGGAAATACCAGCATAAATGCTCCTTAATTTTTGATGAATTACCTACCATATACTTCCGTGGGCTGGATACGTTGATAGCTACAGCAAGGGCTAACCGGATATCCACGCTGCTGGGAGTGCAAACGATTGATCAGCTAGTACGGGACTATGGAAAAGAGCAGGCCAACGCCATCCTGACCAACATCGGGAATATTTTTGCCGGCCAGTCGGTAGGAGAAACAGCCAAATTTATCCAGAACAGGATGGGCAAAATCCTGCAGGAACGCCAGTCCGTGAACATTAACCGGAATACGCAGTCTACTTCCTTTTCAACACAACTGGATTACCTGGTTCCTGAAGGAAAAATTGCCACCCTTCCACAAGGCTATATGGTCGGACAGGTGGCCGATAACTTTGGGGAACAAATCAGTCAGAAGAATTTTAACTGTTTGATAAAAGCAGATATAAAAGCCTTGGAAAAGGAAGAAAAGCACTTTGTCCCGATTCCTGATTTTTATGATTTTGACAATATCAGTGAGACCCTGGAACGTAACCGCACACGGATTCAAAACGATATCCGCACCATTGTCATCCAAAACCAGAAACAATAAAACCATATCTTATGATTGAAAATACAACTTATGTCAAATGCAGGCCTTCCCAGTTGGTTAATCTGGAACATTTTTTGATTGTTCTACTCTTTATCCCCCTGGTATTTATTCCAAATGAAACAATCAGAGAATTTTTACCAATAGAACTTATTCCGGATGACCTGGAGCTACACATTCTGAGGTTACCCGTTTACCTGCTAACAGTAGTCTTGTTAAAACTGGGGTACCACATTCTTAAAACCCGTTGTACTCGCTATGAAATTAATCCTGAAGAACTGCAACATTGCTCAGGAATATTATACAGGAAACACGGGTATATTGAACTTTACCGGATAAAGGATTTTCAGGTGGACCGGCCACTGATTTACCGTTTTTTCGATCTGGGAAACCTGATTGTTTACACCTCGGATAAGACCACACCGGTATTCCGGCTGGAAGCTATCCGTAAGCCGGAAGAGGTTTATACTGTCCTTCGTGGCTTGGTAGAACTGAACCGGAAGGAAAAACATGTTTACAAAATTGATTAACACTTATAAAAATTAAAGTTATGGAACAGTACACAAGAATGAACAAAGAAGACATTCCTTTTGACAAACTTGAAAAAGTTGGGATAAACCGTGATTTTGTCAATCACATGGAAAATAATGAACTGAGGGATTTTTTGAACGGTTTCCGTTCAGAGAAACTTTACACGGTCAATGCAAAAATTGACAAACAGGAGTATAAGATACCTGCTAAAATCCGGTTGCAGAAGCAGGATGACGGTTCGGTAAATATAAAGGTGCATCCGATTCAACGCCTTTTTGTCCCGGATGAATACATGGGGCATAAATTTACCAAACAGGAAAAGGCAGCTTTGCTGGGAGATAAAAATCTGGGAAAAACCATTGAACTAACCGGAAGGGACGGAAAAAAGGACAACTATTACTTAGCCATTGATTCGAAGACCAATGAGTTAATACCACTCCGGACAAAACATATTCAAATACCTGATAAGATAAAAGGAGTAGCGCTTTCTGAAGAACAGAAACAAAAACTGGCTGTAGGAAAAAAGATTTCCTTGGATGGTATGACCGGACGCAACGGGAAAAAATTTGGCGCAACATTGCAAATTGATGCTGCCAACCGGAACATTAACTTTTCCGGTTTCAAACAGGAAAAAGAAAAAGACCTGGAGAAAAAACAGGAAAAGTCTAAAGGCGCCAAACAAAAAGTAAGCTGATATTACTTTACGTGAATAGTTTTAAGAAAGGGGAACAATTAAAAAAAGTTTCTCTTTCTTTTTTTGAAAATGAGAAGCTCAAAACTGGGTAGAAAACAACCTTCAGGGTAGGGGATTGCAAGATGTGTTTTTGTATGCACAAAAACCTTTTCATCTTGCCCGGCAGGGGCCGATCGGTTTTTGACAAAACCGTTAAGAATTCCCCTCCCTAATAAAACAAAAATTACGGGTACAAATGCGTCCAGTGTTATCTGAAAATGAAAAACGGAATCAGAAACTCATCATTCGGGTGAACAAGGATGAAAAGCTTCGGATTAAAGCTTTGACCAAATCCGGAGGCTATCCATGTATGAGCGATTTTATACGATGCCGGATTTTTAGGCGACTAGACAAAAAGACGGTGACTTTTGATAACGAAACCAACCAGCAATTAAAAAAGTTGGACTATCAGCTAAATAAGATCGGCGTGAACCTTAACCAGCTTTCCAAGCGCATGAATTCCTTTGCAGGCTATAATATCAGCGATAACGACCGGCAGTTGTTAAAACAAGCCTTTGGAATGATGACCAACTGCTTGGCCTTTTTACAAAAACATCTCCGTTAAAATCTTCAATACATGGTCATTGTTATTCATGAATCACTAAGCACGCAAAACGCTTTGTTTTACAACGAAAAGAAAGTGGAGCAGCATAAGGCTGTTTTCTTCAAAAGCGGAAATACCCCAACCATCAATCCTTTTGCCGGTACAAAATACGACCGTTTAAATATTCTACATGAAGTTGAAGAACGAAATTCACGGGTAAAAAAGAAAGGGTTGCATATTTCTGTGAATCCGACAGTTCATGATTTGGTTCGTATGGGAGAGCCAGGAATTCGCACTGAGATAAGTAACCTGATGGAACACTTGGGATATGGGAATCAGCCTTACTTCGTTTATAAACATGCTGATCTGGACCGGGTGCATTTTCATATCGTTTCTACGCGGATTGACCATCAAACAGGCAAGAAAATTAGGGACAACTACGAAAAAGAGAAAGTAAAGCGTTTTATCCAGGGGCTGCAACAAAAATACGATTTGACAAAAGAAATAATCGATGATAAAGCAAATTTAAAGTTTTCATCAAAAAGCGGCTACCTGAAACGAAGTCTGGAAGAACTGTTCTGCCAGTTGAACCAGGTTGAGTCAATTATCAACAAACAACTGTATGATAAGTCTTTGAAGTTGTTTAATGTCGAAGTCCGAAAAGTGAAAAGAGGACATATTGTCTGTGTTGTGGATGAAAGCGGAAAAATAATACGTCACCCGATGAAACTGTCAGATTTTTATGTAAAGCCTAATTTTTACCTGGGGCAGAAAACCATTTTGGAAATTAACTTAGTCAAACCTCCAATTGATAATTTTCAGTTGGCGCAGTTGGCGAGAGATTTGAATCGGTTGGCGAGAATGAACAATGCGTCAAAATCTGAAAACAAACCAAAGTTCAAAAGAAAAAGAAAAGGCAGACAGCAACGTTTTTAAGATAATGTACCTTTTTTCAATTCAATTTTCTAAATTTGAATTATTGTAATAATTCAGCCTGCCAAAGACTGTTTACTTTACAAAATAACCTGTTTCCCAAGAGAATGAATCGTAAAACCGAATTGAAACTAATTTTTATTTAGCTCAACTTATTTGGATATAAAACCGTAAAACTATAATCTAAGCAGTGAACGAAGTTACATTAAAAAAACAACTACACGAGTTACAAATATTTTTAAATCAAGCTAGTATTCCCGAAATTAAAGCTCAACCAAAAACATTTCTGGGAATTGCCAAACAACCGCATTACGAAAATGTGCTTTCGAATATTTATTCTTTCTATTTTAATGTATATGAAGAGCACGGATTCAAAGATTTATTCATAAATTCTTTAATTGAACTGATTCGGAAATCCAATAGATTTGACAATGACAAATTGGATGAGTTGGAAGAGTTACATCCGGGAACAGAAGTTGCAACAAAAGAAGGAGGTCGGATTGACTTGTTGCTTTCAAATCAGGATCAAGCTATCATTATAGAAAATAAAGTATTTCATATACTTAATAACGTTTTGGAAAACTATTGGAATTCGATAGAAGTTGATTTTAAAGTCGGTGTTGTTCTTTCTTTAAAACAACTTTCGGAAATAAATAACGAGTTTTTTATAAATATTACACATAAAGAACTTCTGGACACTGTCATTTCTAATTTAGGCAGTTATATATTGGAAGGAAATGATAAATATATAGTTTTTCTAAAAGACCTGTATCAGAACATAATTAATTTGAGTTCAAAAACCATGAAAGATGAAGAAATAAAATTGTATCTGGATAATAGACAAAAGATACAGGAAGTTGTAAATCTGGATCAACGAATTAAAGATTACGTTGTTAATGAGGTAGAAAAGGCTTGTGTACTTTTATCTGCTGAAAAGCAATTTCAACTTGTTGGTAAAAGAAATACAAGATTCCGGTATTATGCGTTACCAAACATTTCAAATCTTGTAATTGTAGTCGTTTTCGAAGGTTTGTTTAAGAATAATGATGGTTATATGCATTTAATTGTGGAACCCCGACATAATGAAATTGAAAAGACAAAAAAAATAGATAGGTCAGTTTTTTCTGAGAATGAAAGAAAGATATTAAAAGAACCATTTAACGCAGATGGCAATAATGTTTGGGCACATTTTGCACATAAGGCTTATAAGTTAGATAGCGGGAATCTTTCTGATTTAAGTAATTTTATTGTACAATCACTAAAAAAGGATCACCTCCTTGCAATTTTTGATAAATTGGAAAGATTTTTAACAGCGAATAAATAAATATGGCAAAGAAAAAAAACAACGGTAAGCAGAAAAGCATGGAAGAATCTTTATGGGATTCGGCCAACAAGTTGAGGGGAACCGTTGAAAGCAGCGAGTATAAACATGTAGTACTGGGATTGATTTTCCTGAAGTTTGCCAGTGATAAATTTGGAGAGCGTCGTGAGGAATTGATTAACGAGGGGAAGGAAAAGTTTTTGGAGATTACCGAATTCTACACCATGAAGAACGTGTTTTTTCTGCCCGAAACCTCACGATGGAGTTACATTATTGAAAATTCGAAACAAGACGATATTGCCCTGAAAATAGATACTGCCCTACATACTGTTGAGAAAAACAATCCATCGTTGAAAGGTGCTTTACCTGATAACTATTTTTCGAGGCTGGGACTTGATGTAAGCAAGCTTTCGGCTTTGCTCGATACCATCAATAATATTAATACCATGGCCGACAAAAAAGAAGATGTGGTTGGTCGTGTGTACGAATACTTCCTTGGACGTTTTGCTGCTGCCGAAGGAAAAGGGGGTGGCGAATTCTATACGCCCAAATGCATTGTCAATTTGATTGCCGAAATGCTGGAACCCTACAAGGGAAAAATTTACGATCCTTGTTGCGGTTCAGGTGGTATGTTTGTACAGAGTATCAAATTTGTGGAGAGCCATCATGGAAACAAAAAGGACATTTCGATTTACGGGCAGGAATACACGGCTACTACTTACAAACTAGCCAAAATGAACCTGGCCATCCGCGGAATTGCAGGCAACCTGGGAGAAGTGCCAGCCGACACCTTTTTCAAGGACCAGCACCCCGACCTGAAAGCCGATTATATACTGGCCAACCCTCCGTTTAACCAAAAACAGTGGCGTGCCGACAATGAACTGACCGACGATCCGCGCTGGAGTGGTTATCCGCTTCCACCCACCGGAAACGCCAACTATGGCTGGATTATGCACATGATTAGCAAGTTATCGGAAAAGGGAACGGCTGGTTTTGTACTGGCCAATGGCTCCATGAGCTCGAATACCGGCGGCGAAGGTGAAATTCGCCGCAAAATGGTAGAGAACGATTTGGTAGATTGTATGATTGCACTGCCCGGACAATTGTTTTACACCACACAAATTCCGGTGTGCCTGTGGTTTCTCACCAAAAACAAAAAGGAAGACACCGAGCACGGTTATCGGAACCGACAGAGAGAAACCCTGTTTATCGATGCACGCAACATGGGCGAAATGATAGACCGGGTACATCGCGAACTCACTGACGACGACATTGCCAAAATTACCGGTATTTACCACTCATGGAGAGAATCACGAACATTTTCCCCCTTGGGGGAAGTGCCCGAAGGGCGAAGGGGGCAGTATGAAGACATTCCCGGTTTCTGTAAATCTGCTACCACAGCCGACATTGCCAAAAACGAAAATGTACTAACTCCGGGGCGTTACGTTGGTGCCGCCGAAATTGAGGACGATGGTGTTTCATTCGAAACTAAAATGACCGAACTCACCCAAACCCTCTTTCAGCAAATGAAACAATCGGCAGAACTTGACGAGACAATCCGTAAAAATATGGAGGCGTTGGGGTATGGGGAGTGAATGGAAAGAATTAAAGCTTAAAGATTTTGTGTCTTTACAACGAGGACATGATTTGCCAACATCAAAAAGGGGAAATGGTACTGTTCCTATAATGGGATCGTTTGGAATAACCGGATACCATGATAGAGCTAAAACGATTGGACCAGGGGTTACCATAGGAAGAAGTGGTGGATCAATGGGAGTCGTTAACTATATTAATGAAGATTACTGGCCTTTAAATACAGTACTTTATATAACAAACTTTAAGGGGAATGACCCATTTTTTACTTATTTGTTTTTAAGCGAGATTGATTTTACAATTTACAATTCGGGCAGTGCTCAACCGTCTTTAAACCGGAATATTATTTACGGACTTGATTTAAATGTCCCTTTTTTGGAGGAACAGACCTCAATTGCAAAGATTATCAGGAGCCTCGACGATAAAATAGAGCTCAACCGACAGATGAATTATACCCTGGAAGAAATGGCACAGGCGCTGTTTAAAAGCTGGTTTGTGGATTTCGACCCGGTAATTGATAATGCCTTGGCTACTGGCAGTGAAATACCTGAGCCATTACAACAACGCGCACAGCAGCGGCAGATGTTGGGTGAAAAACGTAAACTTTTACCACCCGAAATTCAACAGCTTTTCTCTGCTTCGTTTACTTATTCGGAAGAATTGGATAAGTGGGTGCCGGAGGGCTGGAGAGCTGGACAAATCAAAGATGTAGCAGAAGTTGTTGGAGGTGGAACGCCATCAACAAAAGTTGATGATTATTTTTGTGAAAATGGTATTGCCTGGTTAAGTCCCAAAGATTTATCGGGTTATGAATGGAAGTTTATTTCGAAGGGAGCAAAAGATATTACTCAACTGGGCTTAAAAAACAGCAGTGCTAGGTTAATGCCAACGGGTACTGTGTTGTTTTCTTCTCGTGCACCGATTGGTTACGTGGCAATTGCTGAAAATGAAATAACAACCAATCAAGGATTTAAATCATTAGTCCCCAAAAATGAAATATGTTCTGACTACCTTTATTATTTTTTAAAATTGAATATTGAAAATATTGAAGCAATTGCAACCGGTTCAACATTCAAAGAGGTCTCAGGAAATGCAATGAAAACATTTGAAATATTGATTCCTCCTGCAAATATCTTAGATGTATATCAACAAAAAACGATTGACTTTAATTCAAAAAGTCTGATAATTCAGAAGGAAGTACAATCCCTCACTAAGCTACGCAATACGCTTTTGCCAAAGTTGGTTAGTGGGGAGGTGAGGGTGTCGAATAGTATTTTCTAAAAGCATTACAGTTTATGGAACGTGTCTTTTTCTATTCAAAATATGATGGAGCCTGTTATAGCAATATGAAAATTGCAGAAAAAATATTGGAAAACTTTGCAGAGGATAAAGATTACGACATAAATGATATTATTGAGTTATATCAGATAAAGCTTTATATCGATAACGAAATTTATGTGCCAGAATGGTCAGAAGATGATATCGCACAGATTAGAAATAAGGTTAAAAAAGTTTGGAGAGTTATCGTTGCATTCTGGAATACAATAAACAACAATAATCTGATTGATATTTTTGAGCAACTGGAAAGCTGGATATTACAAGACTCGTTTTGGGAAATCACAGCAAATTTGTCAGCATATAAGAATATAGATAAATTGGTTTTTTCGAACCTATTAAATTCAAAAGAATGTAACGTTAGCGCGGTTCTTCAACAAGAAAAGCTTGTAAAATATTATGACTATGAGATACGGGAGTACCTAATGAATTACAAGAAATCCGCTGAACTTATTTTATCACAATATGTGGAAAAACATGATAGAGATAGAGTTGATTTACATTTTCCAAAGAGTTTAAGCTTGGCAGATAAGGAAAACATTATTTTGCATTATCTGAACGATGACGACGTAAATTTAAACTACGTCCGTTTAGTTTTAAATATTAAGAAACTATCACATTTAAATATCTCAGATAAAACAAGACTAAAAGCAAAAAAACTTGAGGAAAAGTTAAATAAAGAAATATTTGAAAAGAATGGGGCTATGTCTTTTGGTCTCCAGGTTGGTTTTAGTGAAACACAGGACGAGCCAACTAAGATAACGACAGAAGGAACTACATATATTTATAGCTACAGCACAAAATATATACTCCAATTAGATCATCCATTTGTTTATTTAACTCATTTTAACACACTTTTTCAATACCTCGATGGCCAAAAATGTATTTCAATGGTGAGTAAGAATTCCGATTTTGGAACGATTGAGAAGGTTTTTATGAGTTCCAAAAATGAATATCCGGTTAGTTGGGTATTTAATAGAAAAGAAAATTTATCACTGCTGCAGATAATTGTATTAGATGAATTACTGATAAAAAAACAAAAACAGAGTATTGAAGAAATAATAGGGTATTATATTGTTGAACATCTTAATAAATTAGGATTAAAAGGTTTTCGGTTTAATTTGCCATCAGAGGGAACAAGCTACTATGAAAAAATTAGAACCTTATTGGCAGAATACGATTCATTTCTGAGGCAGTATAAGTTATACAGAGAAGATGGGAAAATAGATTTTGAACTCTTGTCTTTGAGTTCAAGTGCATATAGTTTTAGTCAAATTCCGAGTTTTATTTCTAAAAAATATTTTTACGTAAAAGACGATAAATTAACTACACCCTTTTATTTATTATTCTCCGACCAGTCTGGATTATTCTGGTTGGATGCATTCAAAAGTAGCAAATACAATTGCTTGTACGATTTAGTTAAAAAAGAAGACGTTTTATATGGCGATTTCAAGCCATATCAATGGGATAGATTACATCATTTATTTAAACTCAAACTCCTGCTTGTAGACCACAATGGGTATTTGCGAATTAAAGATAAAAATCAAATGTTTGTTTTAAAGCAACTTTATAAAGAAGAGGTATTAAGTTATTGGCACTATTCAAAAGAATGTAGAGCTATTATTGATAAAATGGCAGATGATGGCATTTTGTTTTTTGAAGATACACTTTTAAATGAGATGGAACAGAGTTATTTTAATTACTATTTAAATAAAAAAGAATTTACCAATGGCATAGATTTAAGAAATAGCTTCATGCATGGTACAAATATCGATTCCGAAAATGTATTGGTTAATCTGTATTATGTACTTTTAAGAATAATTGTTCTGACGATACTAAAAATTGATGATGACCAGTATTTAAAGAATAAAGTAGTTGATGTTTAATGTAAATGCGAAGGTTGGTAAGTGGTGTGGTAAGGATGCAATAAAAGGATGGTTAATAGAAAACTAAAATATTATGTCAAAACTAATTAAAATTCAGGAACTAAACATTGACGCTCTAGTAGTCTGTGTAACCAATCTGGTAAAAAGAATTGGATATGAAGATGTTAGTCAAAATGAGAATTCAGTGATTGGTTCACGTGAAGGATTATTGAGCAAAGAATTTCATCAGTTCATTATATACGATGAGAAATTAATGGGGAGCATTGATATTGCTTCGAAGGTGGATGATGTGGAAAGCTTTTTGGAAACAAGTAAAGCTAACGTAATATATATTGTTTCAAATTGCGTCATTTCAAAAGGATTTGAACAATCAATTGCCGAAAAACTTAATAAGTTTAACATAAATTATATCGGTAGGGATGACTTAATAAGACTGATTGACAAGAATTACGAGGACTTCTGGAGACATAATGATCTTCATCTATTGGAATATGAAAAACATTTCCATCAAATTTGTTCAAAAGAAACAGAAATAAAGAAGCTTAAAATATTCAATGAAAAATATAACAAACTCCTTGAGATTTTTATTGAACCTAGGTTATTTCATTTGTATGAAGATAAAAAATCAAATACTCCTGTCAGAAAGAGGATAGATATTGATCAACTTATTGAAGATTCAAAAAATAAAATAATCTCAGGGAACGCAGGTACAGGAAAAACAACATTATTAAAGAAAGTTGGAGAAAAACTCATTCAAAAAAACTCTGAAGAGGTAAAAAAGAATGTTCCCGTTTTTATTAGTGCGACCGAGATTTTTGAAAACAACTATGAAATTTATCCGTTGATCGAACGCAAAATAATTCCTTCTTTTGGTCATCTTGATGGTTCTTTTGAGTCTTCATATTCTATTGTATTACTTATTGATAGTATAGATGAATTAGATAAAAACAAACAGAAACTCATCGTCAATGAACTGATTAGTATCTCAAAAGTGCACAAAATTCAATACATCATTGGTACAAGACATTATGATAAGATTGCTTCATTATTTGAACACGATGGATTTAATCATTATGAAATTGAGAAATTCAATAATGATCAAATAAGGAAATTCGTCGCCCAATTTTTCTTAAATGAGAAAAGCAGAGCTGATGAACTCATTGATTCTTTGCGTGAGAACAGAATAATAGAACGTATGGCAATTACACCATTAACTTTATCATTAATTTCTATTCTGTATGAAGAAAATAATCTTGAAATACCAGCGACTATTGCCGACATCTATGACAATTTTAATTCGTTAATTATTGGAAGAGCTACAGTAACAAGTAAGATTCAATTTATTGATATTTCCTTTAAAGAAAGAATATTGTCTCTTTATGCACTTCTTCTGTTAGAAAAGGAGGAACATGCTCCTTTGTCCAGAGATGATTTCTATAATTATTTCTTGTCTTATTATCAGGCAAAAACATTACCAATTAAAAAGGGAAATTTGGAGGATGTTTTAGAGTATTTAATCGAACATACTGGTATTTTGGTTGTCAAAGATGATAAATGGGTATGTTTCAGTCATGATTCATACATGGAATATTACGCTGCCTTGGAGATTTTCAAACATCAAAGAGAGAAGGAAGAAGATCTTGTAAAGAATTTTTTGGAGCATAACTGGCAAAATGCGGCTATTTTCTATGCTGGAAAGTCCAAAGATTTACCAAAATTTCTGGATAAAGTAATTCAGGAACTTAAGGGTAAATCAAAGCTTCAGGACTGTTTTATGGGAGTTTTAGGGATTGGTTATTTGTTGCAGGCATTATTTCAGACAGATAATCAATTAAGAAAGGATGCTGTGCACGAAGCTTTACGAATGAGTGTAAATGCTTATGAAACAACTTCAAAATTAGCATCAGATAATGCGGTAATGTTTAGAAATTACAATTTACCAATTTTGCAATTGATGAATTTGATGTATTTCTATGAAAATTTTAATTCCTTGACTGTAAAAGAGCCTCTTTTATTAGCATTTTCAGAGGTGATCAAAAATTTCAAAGAGACGGGACAACAAGTTGATGGTTATAAGGCAATTAAATTAGCCCTTACTCTGGATTCGAAGAGGATAAATGAGTCTTCGGCATTAGAAAAGCTTATTGAAGAAAAGGAATTTTTTAAGATTCCGTCTTTATATTTATTACTTGATTTTAGTTTAGAACTCCTTGGACAGGAAAAATACAAAACACTAAAAAATCAAATTAAAAAGGAACATTTTAATCGTATCAGCGAACCAATAAGAAGTTTGATTCAATTACCAGCAAGGAGATTAAGATTCACTGATTTGGATACCGTTTCTGAAAGGAAAAAAGTGAGATTGGTTGTAGAAGGAAAAACTGATGCAGAAATAATAGAACACGCCTATTATTGTCTAACAAATGGAAACTTACCGTATTGGAGTATAAAAAGTGCTGGAAATATATCTGGAGGGGCCACTGAAGTAGCCAAATCAATTCTTAATGCCAAACCATTATTAGAGGCTGAATCAATTGTTATAGGGATCTTTGATCATGATGCAAAAGGACTTAATGAGTTCAATCGTTTGGATAAAAATGTATTTGATACGTTGCACAAAGACTTTGTAAAAAAACATAAAGAGAAAGAAATATACGCACTATGTTTACCTGTGCCAGGTGAATTAGATAAGTATTTATTTAAAGAGCAGCAATTTAACTTCTTTGAAATTGAACATTATTTTGACGAAGAGTTTTTGAATGAAAATAAGATGTTGGAAAGAACTCCAGTAGGGGAAGGTGTTTTTAAAATTAGAGAAAAAGGTAAAAAGCAATTTTCCGACGTTGTGCGAAAAAGAACTGATTCAAAGATTTTTAACGGTTTTATAGGCTTATTCCATGAAATTGATAAGATAACTGGAGCACAAATAGATTATGAAGAGTGAAATTAAAATCTTCTTCGTTTTGGGGAACTCATAGTATGAAAATAATAAAACTCATCGAAGCTAATCTTGAAATATTTCTTGCTTAATTTATTTAAAGACAAGATGTTATATGTGTTTTGAAGCAGGAATTAAGGAGGGAGAAAAGAGTCTATTCAGGTTGACAAATATTTTTTATATAGCTTTATGAAATGTCCGAACAACAAAATATAGAATACAAAAAAAGCTGGCACGATGATTATCTGAAATGGGTATGTGGCTTTGCTAATGCCAATGGCGGCATAATCTTTATTGGCAAAGATGATGATGGTAAGGTGGTGCATCTGGCTGATTATAAAAAGCTGATGGAGATGATACCTCAGAAGGTTCGCAATGATTTAGGTATTGTTTGCGATGTGAATTTGTTGAAGCAGGAAGGCAAAAAATACATTGAAATTCGGGTAAATTCCTACTCTGTTCCTGTTTCGTTACGTGGCCGCTATTATTACCGTTCGGGCAGTGTAAAAACCGAACTCACGGGGGTAGAACTGAATGAATTTTTACTCAAAAAAGCTGGTAAAACCTGGGATGATGTAATAGAAGAAGGTGCATCACTCGATAATATTGATGAAAATAGTCTGCAAGCCTTTATTGATGCCAGCCGGGAGAAAGGGCGTATGCCGGATACAACAGGCTTAAACACTTTCCAGATACTTGACAAACTCCGGTTGACTGAAGGAAAGAAGTTAAAACGTGCAGCTATCATTCTTTTTGGTAAAGACCCTAATCGTTTTTACCCGAATATTCAGGTTAAAATTGGCCGCTTTGGGAAAGATTCTACCGAATTAAAATTTCAGGAAGTGATCGAGGGTAATCTGGTTCAAATGCTGGATGCTGTGCTGCAACAACTTAATTATAAGTTTCTCACTCGTCCTGTGGAATTTGTGGGAATGCAGCGTGTGGAGCGGGACCAGTATCCTGTTGCTGCTTTGCGCGAAATGTTACTAAATGCAATGGTCCATCGCACCTATATGGGAACTTCAGTTCAATTGCGCGTTTTCGATAACAGACTCTCTATTTGGAACGAGGGAATGTTACCTACTGGACTAAGTTTGGATGATTTAAGAGTTGAGCATAATTCCCGGCCGCGTAATCCGAAGATTGCTGAAGCATGTTTCCTCGCAGGCTATATTGATACGTGGGGACGTGGAACCTTGAAAATTATCAATTCGTGTAAAGAAGCCGGATTACCGGAGCCAGAGATAAAGGAATTGAATGGAGGTATTGAAGTTATTGTTTTCAATAATCTGGTTGGAGAAACTTCGGAAGGATTTCGGAAGGATAAAGATGGCGATCAAATAAAGTTGGTAGACGAGTTGGTAGAAAGGTTGGTTGAAGGGTTGGTAGAAAGCCAGAAAAAGATAGTACAATTGATGTTTGAAAATCCTTCCATTACCATAAAGGAAATGTCTGAATCGGTTGGAATCAGTACAACTGCCATCGATAAAAGTATCAAAACACTAAAAAACAAGAAAATTATTGAACGGGTTGGTAGTGATAGTTCAGGTACATGGAAAGTTAATTTGCCGGATAAAAAGAAATGAAATTTACCGAAGAACAACTGGAACAAGCCTTTATTGAACTGCTGAAAGAAAAAGACATGCAGTATTGGCCCGGAACAAAAGTCCGGGAGGTAGAAGGTATTGCTCAGGAACCACAGGGCAAATACAATATTGCAGGCAGCGAAGTATTAATTCAGAGTGATTTAAAATCATTCCTGAAAAAACAGTATGCCGCAGAAGGTATTACCCCGGTAGAGGTGAATTCAATTATTCGTGACTTGCATAAACTTCCGGCATCCGACCTTTACGAAAGCAATAAGGCGATTATGAAAAAGGTGTCGGATGGTTTCGTATTTAAACGAGAAGATCGAAAGAAGAAAGATCTTTACATTCAACTTATCGATTATCCCAACACCGAAAACAATATTTTAAAAGTTGTCAACCAGCTCGAAATACAGGGTTTTGAAAAACGTATTCCCGATTTAATTCTTTACATCAATGGCTTGCCATTGGTGGTGTTTGAGTTTAAATCGGCGATACGTGAGGACACTACCATTTATGATGCTTTTATACAACTGACTGTCCGTTACAAACGCGATATCCCGGAACTTTTCAAATACAATGCCTTTTGTGTGATTAGCGACGGGGTGAACAGCAAGGCCGGTTCGTTTTTTGCCTCTTACGAATTCTTTTATGCCTGGCGCCGGATTACAGGTAACGAAACAGAGGTGGACGGAATAGATGCTATGTACTCTATGATTCAGGGCATGTTCAATCGAAAGCGCCTGCTCGATATCATCCACAATTTTATTTTCCTTCCCGACAGCTCAAAAAAAGAGGAAAAGATTGTTTGCCGATATCCGCAGTACTATGCTGCCCGCAAACTTTTCGACAATATACGGAAGCACAAACGTCCTGAAGGTGATGGAAAAGGGGGAACCTATTTTGGCGCTACGGGTTGTGGCAAAAGTTACACCATGCTTTTTCTTACCCGCTTGTTGATGAAAAGCATGGAGTTTAAAAGCCCAACCATTGTGTTGATCACCGACCGCACCGACCTGGACGATCAGTTGTCGGCACAGTTTACCGGTGCCAAAGGATTTATAGGAGACAACATTGTAGAGAGCGTAGACAGCCGGGAAGATTTGCGCACTAAACTACAAGGCAGGAACAGTGGTGGTGTATTCCTGACCACTATTCACAAGTTCACAGAAGATATCCGATTGCTTACCAAGCGCAACAATGTGATTTGTATTTCGGATGAAGCCCATCGCAGTCAAACCAATCTTGATCAGAAGATCAGGATCACAGAAGAAGGCGTGAAAAAGACATATGGTTTTGCCAAATATCTGCACGACTCGCTGCCCAATGCCACCTATTTAGGTTTTACCGGAACCCCGGTGGATGCTACCTTGGATGTATTTGGCGAAATTGTGGATTCGTACACCATGACAGAATCGGTAACCGATGAGATTACGGTCCGAATTGTTTACGAAGGCCGGGCTGCCAAAGTGTTTCTCGATAACTCGAAGCTGCAGGAAATTGAAGATTACTATGCTCGTTGTGCTGAAGAAGGCACCAACGAATACCAGATAGAAGAAAGCAAAAAAGCCACGGCCAATATGAATGCCATACTGGGAGACCCGGATCGGATAAAAGCCATCGCTGCGGATTTTGTAAAACACTACGAAAACAGGATTGCAGAAGGTTCGACTATAAAAGGTAAAGCCATGGTAGTGTGTAGCAGCCGACAGATTGCTTATAGCCTATACCAGTCTATTCTTGAACTCCGGCCTGAGTGGAACGTAGTAAAAGTGAGAGACGAAGGAGTGGAGCTTTCGGAAAAAGACAAACGGGAAATAAAACCGATGGAACGTATTAAAATGGTAATGACCCGTGGTAAAGACGATCGTCCGGATTTGTATGGATTGCTTGGTACCAAAGAATACCGGAAAGAGCTGGACAGGCAGTTTAAAAATGAAAAATCGAACTTTAAAATTGCAATTGTAGTAGATATGTGGCTTACCGGTTTTGATGTGCCGTTTCTGGATACCATGTATATCGATAAGCCCATTCAGCGTCACAATCTGATCCAGACTATTTCGCGCGTGAACCGCAAATTCGAAGAGAAGGAGAAAGGATTGGTGGTAGATTATATTGGTATAAAGAAGCAAATGAACCTGGCGCTGGCACATTACAACAAAGCCGATAGCCAAAATTTTGAAGACATCCAGCAATCCATTGTGGTAGTGAAAGATCATCTGGACCTGCTGAATAAGATTTTCCATAAATTTGATACCTCTTACTATTTTAAAGGAACGGCACTTCAGCAACTGGAAACACTGAACATGGCAGCCGAGTTTGTTCAGGTAACCCACGATTTGGAAAAACGTTTTATGTTCCTGGTAAAAAGATTAAAAGCGGCTTACGATATTTGTTCGGGGAGCGAAGTGTTTACCAGGTACGAAAAAGACCATATTCATTTTTATCTGGCGGTTCGTTCCATTATTTTCAAACTTACAAAAGGACAGGCACCTGATATAGCTCAAATGAACGTCCGTGTGAAAAAAATGATCGACGAAGCTATTTCAAGCGAAGGGGTGGAGGAGATCTTTAAACTTGGGCAAAATGGCCAGAAGGAAGTGGATATTTTTGATGAAGATTACCTTGCCAAAATAGAAAAAATAAAACTACCCAATACTAAAATCAAGCTTCTTCAGCAATTACTGGCCAAAGCCATCGACGATTTTAAGAAGATTAACAAAATAAAGGGACTCGATTTTTCACAAAAAATGCAATCGCTGGTAGAACGGTACAACGAACGCAAGGAAGCTGACGTTTTACGCAGTGAGGTGTTAGAGGATTTTACCGATGAAATTATTGATTTGTACCACGCTTTGAAAAAGGAAAAGGAGTCGTATGCAGAATTGGGAATCAATTTTGAAGAAAAAGCTTTTTATGACATTTTGAAGTCGCTGGCCCATAAATACGATTTTGAATACCCGGACGATAAACTTATCAAGCTTTCTCATGAAGTAAAGGCTGTGGTTGACGACAAGGCCAAATACATCGACTGGAGCAAACGTGATGATATTAAAGCCGAATTAAAGGCTGATTTAATTATTCTTCTGGCAGAACACGATTATCCGCCGGTGAACAGAGATGAAGTTTACAAGGAGATTTTTGAGCAAGCAGAGAATTTTAAGAAGTATTCGAAATAGTGCACTTTATGTTGTTTTGTCGTTACCAACCTATTAATAAACTAACATTAACTAATCTTTCATTCCAAAAGAATTGGATTGCAGATCCTTTGACTTTTAATGATCCGATGGAATTTCGTCTTATGGATGAGTCTGCCGCAATAAAGATAAAGGATTCAGGAATTGATGCTCAAAAGAGATTAGAAAACAGGAATCATTTAAACAAAATAATTTTTCAATTTGGAGTTGTATGTTATAGTTTAACTTATGGACGCAACAATCTAATGTGGTCTTTTTCGGCAATTTATTGTAACTTTCCAAGAAATTATTTGTACCTTTTTAGAAGATATAGTCCAAACAATCTATTTTTCAAAAAACAAAAACTTAAGTATATACTTTTTCCAAACAGAGGATTAAATAGCTGAAAAATAAATAATACATATAAGTGAAATAATAAGCAGAAAATGAAAGGTATCATTTAGAATACTATTTTATTTGTAATATCGCAGGTAGGGATGTTAGCGGTCTGAGATGATTTCTATTGGAAATTCCGTCAGACGATATATAAGTGGCCTTCAGACTGTCTGAAAAACTCTTTCCATAAAAAACTATTTGGGTAGCTAGTTAACTTTAAAAAGAACAAAAAATTGGAATCTCAACGGCTTAATTTTATTTTTTAGACATACTACTGTTGTGTGCAAGAATAATCGTACAACCAATTAAATTTTATACATATGAAAAAAACACTCTACTACCTGATTTTTTTACTTTGCAGTAGCAATATTTATGCGCAAAGTGATTTAACTAAACTTGAAAGTTTGGTTGATAACTACAAACAAAAATATATCTACAGCTCAATTGAAATTAGAGGGCTTGATATATTTTCAATCCTTTCGTCAGATTCATTAAGTATTGATTCAGAAGACCAAGATGAATTAAATAATGATACAAAGGACTTAATTTATGAAAGCTCATTAAATTTTGCTGGAGAATTTTCATTAGCAAAATCTATGTCAGATGTAGCTGACAACATGAAGATTTTTGAAGAAGATGAAGCATATAAAATAGATGAACTTACAAAGAAAGGAGAGAAAATATTAAATACAACTGCCGATGTTATATCAATTTTGGGTGGCGTTGCAAGTGTTGGATTACTAATATCTAACGAAGATATATCAAAAGGAACTCAGTTTTCTGTTAACTTGGCTGCAATCATTCCTCAAATAATAAAGTCAATTAATAAAAAGAAAAATGAGAATAAGAAAATAGATGAAGCGATTAATTATGCACATACCAAAGCAGCAAGACTTTCAATAAATGCATATCTATCAATTGAGATGAAATCAGTATCGCAGACTCTTGAATCTATTAGAGTAAAAAGTGTAGCCGTCAAAGATAAAGCAAAAGGTGATTTGAGTGCCGATGAATTAAAAAAGCTATCTAAAGAATTTATTTCTTTGGTTGAAAGCATTGATAAGTTTTATAGTTTCGATTTAGTCAAACTAAAAAGTTCAATTTCAGAAAGAGCCGATTTTCAGATATATCCTGAAACGTTACAAACTCAATTAGATAATTTAGCTTTAAGTATTGCTGTGACTAATGAATTATGGCAAGAAAGAAGATTTATTTATCTTAAATCTATTGAGGTTTTAAATACATACATTGAATAACTCCGGCACGCAGTACGTTGTATAAGGCATGGCTGGGGGCGTCTCAATTCGATACGGTCGAATCTCGTGCCTGCCTCTGTTTAGGTCGGACACTCAAATCCTCGTCTGGCTACAACAACCTCTTCCCACCACGTTGTAGCCATTGGGTGCTTGAAAAAAGTGAAAAAACATCATTTAAAATAAAATTTATGGATCCTAAAAATTATCACTTTGTTTTACCCAAAGAAAATATGCCTTCGAATATTTCTATTCCAGAAGTTTGGTATCCTAATATCAAGCAGTATTGGAAAAAATCAACATCAACAAGAAGATTTAATCCAATTTTTGGAATCAAGGCTATAGTAATCCATGCAACGGCTGGATATTCATCCGACGGTGCTGTTTCTGTTATGAAAAAAGGAAAAGCCAGTTGGCATTGGTTAGTTCCAGATGAAGATGAAAAGGAACATGGTAAAATAGTATGGGCGTGTGCTCCTGAGACTTTGGCTGCATTTCATGTACGTAATGATAAATTCCATCCTGATGTCAATAATGGGCTTAAAGGTATAAACCATTGGTCTTTAGGTGTAGAAATTGTAAATAGCCAAAAATCAGATCCTTTTTCTGATTGGCAAGTGCAAATAACTGCTGATATTGTAAAATACTGTTGGGCTAAATATCCTAATTTAGAACACGTTGTATCTCATGCAAAGTTAGACCCACAAAGAAGAACAGACCCTGGAATACTATTTCCTTGGGAAAAATTCAAATCTTATGTTTTAAGTAGTCAATATGGCCATTTGGTTATTTTTGATGATATACTTAAAGATAAGGAACAAAATATAGTTAATTATTCGGGAATAAGTCCAGAAGATATTTGCTGTTAACTTATTTATCAATAAAATAGAAATAACGCCATCAATAACGCATTCCTCGCTATAGTTCGCTGTGAGTGGAACCTGAAAGTTTAATTTCGTTTGTTCTGTCAAAATATGAACTGGCACAAATCAAACCGAAACCTTAGACCTACTTACTAGGACGGATACTTATAGGTAGAACGCGGATTATCAGTTGGTTAAAATAAAGTGAGGTTAGTTCAACACTGCCTCCAATATAAAGCGTATGCAAGCAACGCTTTATTAGAGGCTAATTGTTACCACACGTTTTTTTTATTATTCAGCGTTCTATTTTTAAGTCAATGTTTTACCGAATATATTCTGGAGAGATCACTCCAATTTTAATTTGTCATCACCTCTGTAAATCAAAACAATTTCAATTCTACGATTTAGTTCTCTTTTTTCAGGTGTATTATTGTCCAGATTTAATTGGGTTCTATTATATTTAGGAGAAAATCCTCTTTGCAATGGTTTAAATTCTCCAAATGTGGTTGCACTTATAAGATTTTCAGTTGGATCAATACCTAGTTCCAGCATATAATGAAATATACTAATTGCTCTTTCTGCTCCTAATTCTAAGTTAGAACCTGTACTTACAATTAACGTGTCTGTATGACCTTGAATTTGAATTTCTTTAATTTCATCTAATTTTGGTATTATTATTTCGAATAAATTTTTTAACATTTCTTTGCCTTGTGGTTTAATTTTAGATTTGCCAACATCAAATAATATTTGACTGCCAAAATTAAAACGTTGTAAAGTAATATCGTTATTTATAAGAATAAATGATTTCAAATTATCACCTGGTAAAGAAATTAAGTAATTATTTTGACCTTCATTTGTAACCTTTGTACTATATTTATCAGATAGGGATGTAATAATTTCCATTTGATTTTTATGAATCAATTCAATTACTATCCTTGTTTTTTTATCCCTAAATTCTACTATTGCTATAATAACAATCATTATTGCGAGCAACGAAAATATCAAATCAGTACCAGGACCATATGAATCCAGTTGATCATTCCTATTTAAAGACAGTGGCATAGATTAACGTCTAAAAATATTAAAGAATCTTATTTTTTTCTTCCTCTTTGGATATTCAATACTATGTCTCTCTACTATAGGAGAGTCATACTCTTTAAAAAATAATTTTAAATCCCTTCTAAAGTTCGAAACAACATGTTCTAATTGTTTATCTAATTTTTTAAAAAAGGAATTATTAATTTCTGTTACAGATCTATAAAACTTTTGTCTGGTTTCTTCTGATTTAAAATCCTCTTCTATAAGTGCATTCAATGATTCTTTAAACTCAGTTTTTATATCCTGCAATGTCGAATTCATAGTATTAACTCCATCATTAAATGAATTAATACTAACATTTGTTTGACCAAGTTGCTCATTTAGTGTATTCGATATTTTGTCAACAACTATTTTTAATTTATCTTCTAATTGTTTCCCGATATTTTCAGGAATAAACTCATTATATGTATCTTGAAGTTTTTTAATGAATATACTTTGAGATTTATCAATACTCATCAAAAATTCATTGTACTCAATCTTTGTTTTATCCAATTTAGAAATCCCTTTATTTATAGTTATAATTTGTTCTTTTAGGAGTTCTGATTGATTATAGATTCTATCATCTAAATTTCTCATAGAAGACTTGATTTGATCGAATTCATTAAATAATTTATCGTCAATAAGAGAATTTCTTGCAAGTGAAACTACCGTTATAGTAGCAGATTTCATATTTCGGAAATAAATTTCTTGCTTTCTTTTTACAGACATGATAATTAATCCAAGAATGACTGCAACTTCTAATCCTGCTACACTTGTGCTAAAAGATATGTTTAGTGCATTGAAAAGTGGTTCAAAAACAAATACTTCTAAATTCGAAGTGTCACTAAAATCCAACCTGGCTAATGCTAAAATTAATCCAATGAATGTTCCTAGAATACCGAGATGTAATGCAATTTTTAATAATGATTGTAATTTGAAAATTTGATCTGATGCTTCTTCTTTATAAGGATGCATTAATAGCATGGTAGACTCAAACTTCCTATCTTTCGCTTCTTTTATAATATTCCTAAACAATTCTAATATGCTTAAATCCTGATCTGGGTTATTAGGAATAATTCGATTTTCTATATCATTTATATCAATCAATTCATTACCGACAGTAACACTTTCTAACAGATCAATTGCTTTGTAATCAACATATTTTGCAATAGAGTTTTCAACGTCAAGCTTTGCTATCACACTAAGTGTAATAATAATCCCATAAAATCCTAGAAAGATAATCGGTAGTGAAGCATAGCGGAAAATATTCTCTTCTCTGGGAAAAGTAAAATCAGATAGTACAAATAATAAAATAATAAATGCAGAAATAATACATAGAAGCTTAATATTAGCGAGCCAATAAATAGGATTCAGTGCTAATTTTTTTGGTGATTTAATGGCATAATTATTTTTTGTTTTCATCATTATTTTCCTCTATCTGTTTTACGGATTTGGTATTGTCTCCGGTAATGATCTTTCCAAGTTTGGACATATTTGTTTTCTCTTTTTCTTTAACAGATTTGAATTTCTCAATTTGATCATCACTTTGCCTTAATGAAAATTCCTTTCTAATTTTTTCTATTGAATTGATTATATTCTTATAATCCTCATCATCTTCATCCCAGTTTCCTTTTAAAAATTTACCCTGAATTTCGAGTAGTTGGCTTAATTGCTCACTTTTGGACAGATCAGACTGTTCTTCTATACTCGCACTGAGTTCAATTTTATTGATTAAGGTTTTCACATTTGCAATTTTAAGAGCCTTTTCAATTTCAGTTAATTCTCTCATTGTGGATTCAAACCGAATAATTAGACCAAATGACTCTCGAACTTTGTCAATCACATATTTTTGCGCTTCTAATATGTCCTTATAAG
This sequence comes from uncultured Draconibacterium sp., assembly GCA_963677235.2. Classification (GTDB taxonomy): domain Bacteria; phylum Bacteroidota; class Bacteroidia; order Bacteroidales; family Prolixibacteraceae; genus Draconibacterium. The sequence continues at coordinate 722,181 of CAXXPP010000004.1, forward strand.
AATCAAGATCTTTATATTGAAGTTCTTTTTGTCTAAGTAATCCAAAAATCACGCTTATGTTTCTTCCAACCGCAAGTTTCAAATCATCTATTTCATCCTTCAATGAATTATAAGTTTTCGATGCAAATGATGGGAAACCATTAGAATCGACATTTAAAACCTGAAAGGAGATACTAAAATTAATATCTTGAACACCTGTATCTTCTATCAGTGAATTTACTGCAATATCTATGGTATATGGATTGTGCCCTATTAGGTTAGCAAATCGTTTGGATATTTCTGTTTCTTCTTGTTTAGGGATGATTTGATCAATTGCTAAATTAAAATTGGTTTCTAATGCGTGCTTTATTTCTTTTACAAGTTTATCTTTTACACTAATTTTTTCATTTTCATCTTCTGTCTCAAATCTAAAATAAAATCTTTCAGGATCAATTAAATGCATGACTTCTTTACATCTCTGCATCGCCATTTTCCATATTTCATCTTCTATATCAGTTGTAGGATGTAACAAATCTCGAATCCCCTTTTCTTTCAAACTTTTTATTTTTCCAGAAAAGTAGAAACTGAGATTCACATTAATCAAAGCTTTATTTGTTGGAAAAGAACCAGCTCTCTCAAAACTAAATCCATTTCTAATAAATTGAATTGGTTGAAGGTCAGGTAATGTAATTATTTGAGTAACCTTATATCCGATACCTTGAATAAGCTTTTCAACATTATTTTTGATTTTTATTGCTATTATTGAATCAGAATTTTCTATTTCAAAATCTAATAATATTTCACTATAAGTTTTTTCGAATAACTCGTTTTGAGTGTTATTATCAAGAGTTTCTTGTAACCAGGTTTCTAAGTTCTTAATTCCACAAGATTGGTATATTCCCAAATCAGTTAATTCAATGAGTAAAAGATGCTTTACATCAATCTTTTCATCATATCCTTTAATACGACATTTTGATGTATGCTCAAAAACCTTTGACCGCTTATCTTCTGGAATAGTTTTGTCAGAAACCAAAACTAACGATTCTATTGTCCGCCCTTCATTTTTTAGGAAATCAATTAGCTTTCGATCTTTTTGAATTTTATCCGATAGCTCTTTTATCTTAAATATATATTCATGAAGACTTACATTTGCTTTGAAGAAAGCTTTTATTTTGCCTTTTATTTTATCCTTTAGTTCATGAAGGTGATTATATTTTAATATCGCATTTATCTTATTCTCATCATCTACGTCTAGTAAAAGTATAAACGAAAGATTTTGTTCTTCTGAGCTATCCTTTGTATAGATTGGAAATTTTTCAGTTTTAATTTCGTAAACTGTTAAATTATCTTCATGTTCAACTGTTATGACAGTTTTTAAGTTTAGACCTATTTTCCTAGCTTCAAGGTGAATATATTCATTAAGATATTTGTAATGTTGTTTAGAAAAATACATATAAACAAAATTGTCTTTTTCATTAATTTTATCCACACATTCTTTTACCCATCCTGATATCAATTTATTTAATGCTTCAGCTGGATGGTTGAGTGCAGACAAATTTGTCACAACATTTAGGCAGTTATCTTCTATAGTGCCATTTCCCTTTTCAAGACATAACTGATAACGTATATTTAATTCTATAGACTGATCTGATGAAAAATCATGTACAATACATTTGGTTTTATAATCCACGCTTTCGTTTAATGAAAGACGATAGGTTTCCCAGTCTTTAAAACTAAACTTGGGAATATTCATTTTTGCCCCGTCTTTAGAATTATAATGTACAATTTTTCTGTTTTTACTATCTTTTAAAGACTTAGCATCAAGTTTGGTGATTTTTTTTAAAAATCTGTCCAATGGATATGTTACACTCATAGCTATTAATTTTTGGTGCTTTTAAATCTTTTTATAAGCTGGTTTAGTATTTCTCTTTTTTGTTTTATAATTAGCCTATCATTTTTTGTAGAATGGTTTAAATCAACAGAATCGATATAGATCATTTTCTTTTCTTGCCAATATTGAATATATTGTTTAGTGTCAATTTCTGTATTTTCCAAAATATTAGTAAGAATAAAATTTATTGTATTTTGTGCTTCTTTGTGTGTTTTTCCCATAGTTAATCCTAATAAAATCCACATCCACCTTTCTATTAAATCTGCTAGGGTTACAATAATAAAATAGTCTTTTTCAATCAAAACCTTAATAAATTCTGACGCAATTGCTATATCATTATTATAACCATATTCCTTTACTACTTCATTAAGACTAACTTTTAGTCTTTCCTCAGAGACTACTTCTTTAATTCCAGTATTAAACAAAATATTTATAATAAATATGAAATATCTTTTTTCAGTTTCACTCTTGCGAAGATTATGGAATAATTGAAAATTTGTTGGCCACTTGCCATATTCTTTTGGCTTAAAATGAATTGAACTATTTATTAAATAATAAATTAGAAACTTTAAGGCACATTTATTAGCTGAACCATATTTGTCCGATGCAATAGACTCTGTCGGGAACCAGTCTTTTATTAACTCGATAACGTCATAAAATCGGGTTCTATTAGAAAATGTGTAACTATAGAGAAATCTGGAAACTTTTTCCTTATTTTCATTATCTCCTTCCTCTACAATCCTTTTTAGGTAAAAAAATAAGTTGATTTCGCTTATCACTCCAATTCTTTGTAAAATTTCAGAAATAATCTCCAAAGTGATCCCAAAATGTTTTTTATTTATTAGAATTAATAGAAACTCCTTAATAACATGATGAAGTTTTGGATATTTTAAAATTTCACGAATCAATTCAGTTAATCTGTAGTAGAAGTGATTTTTTAATTCTTTCTTTTTAATTTCTTCAATTAGCAAGGAAAATAATTCTTCTTCATCATGTATTTCTCTTTTCTCTATACTAAGAAGATTTTGCATGTTGAGTAATACACTAAAAAGCCAATTAACACCAAAATGACTAGGGTTAGTTAATATCATTCTCACAGAAACCTGAATGATATTCTTAAATATCCTTTCAGACAGCGAAGGTTCAAATAAAAATCCTTGCTCTTGAAACTCTTGATATTGATTTACAATAAACATAGGCCTTTCTGATTCAAGATAATTTTTCATATTATCTCTTAAAAAAGGTTCTTTAAAACCGATTAACCATAATCCTTCGTTATCTTGGATAGCCTTTAACATGCACTCATTTAACAATTGGTCAGAAGATTTCTTCCAAACAACGAAAAGCTTTTGATTCTCATATACAAGCTTTTTTACCCTCTTACCTTTTTTGGATATTTTACTTTTTTCTACTTCTACTTCATGTTCCTTCTCTTTAATTAGCAATTGGAGTATCTTTTCAAATTCATGAGGTGTTAAGTTCTCAAAAAATGTAGCTATATATAGAATTATTCTCCTAAGTTCATCTGCTTGGTTAAAAAGTTCTTTTGCTTCAATTTTTTTTACTTTCTTATAAAATTCAGCACTACTAATTTTTATGTTTTTTTCACGAATTTCAATTTCTTCCCGCAACTTCTGAATTCCTTGGTTCAAGTAAGTTGATATATGAATATATAATTCACTCTCATCATTTTCATCTTTCACAGTATCCCAAAGACCTCGCTTTCGTTGATCAAGAATTTTATTTTTTATATCGAAAGATTCTTCCCCGAATCCTGGTAGAAGTATTGTTTCCAAAAATGATATTTTCCAGATACAAAAGGTGTTTTTAATATTATTTAATTGGACATAATAATCTTTAATGGAAACTAGACACAAAACTATTGTATTTTGAGCTTGCAAGCCTTCTTTAATAATGGAAATGGTTATTTTATCGTTGCACATTAAAGTGTTTAAAAAGGTTTGTACGGTTACATTTACCACAATTAAAACCTTAGAGTTTGAACCTATCTTGTTCTTTATGAAAGTTTCTAAATGCAAATCCGGACTCTGACTGTTAAATCCTTCAAAAGTCAACACTCTACATTCATATGATTCTTTCTCAGCTAATAAAACAAATTCTTTAGCAATCTTTAGATTCCCATCAGAATCAAGTCCATTAATTATTAATACCGTTTCCTTTTTTAATTGATTATATTTATTTTGTATCTCCTTTTCGAAAACTAGATTATTAAATCCTGAGATTTCTTTAGGGAAAGGATGTGTGGGATCTTCAAACTTTTCATCTGTATTTTCTTCTAAATTGAAATAATTATTTACTACATTACCAACTACTCCAACCTCATTTGCAACCAATTGTTTTTTGATTTTGGAATTAGATGTGTTAACTTCTGAAGAACTATTTATCTCTTCACCAAGATTACTCTTCAAGTTCTTAATATCATTATTTGTTTGAACAATATCTTCTTCATCCGTTGTAGAATTTTTGTTAGATGATGCAATATGTTCATTCACATCACTATCTGAATTTTCGAGACTCTTATCTGTTTCATCTACAGTAATTGTAGATCCATCATTCAAGTCCTTATTAGTTTCAATTCTTTCTGGTTCTTTTAGCTCACTTGACATGGATTCCTTATTGCGATTCTCTATATTATCCGAATCTTTTGTCATTGCTACAATTTTAAGTTTCTAATATTATTAGCAATTATCTGCTTTTCAATCGTTGCGTTTTGTTGGTTTAATATGATCCCAGAGTTTTTTTTCTTCACTATTTTTTTGGAATACCTTAATAATTCATCCTTACTATCAATTTTAAGCTGAGATAAGAGTTTCCTAATTTGTTCTTTTTCTTCTTCTGGATTTTGCTCGTATTGATTAAATGAATCATTATAATGATTTTGTTTTTCCGGTTTAATTCTTTTTAAAACCAAATTTTTGAGATAATTATATACATCTTTCGTTGGTTCTGCCAAAGCAATATTTAAAGCAGCCAAAATTATATCTATATTTTCCATGATAATATATTTTGAAAATTACTAAAAATTAAATTTTATGTATTAATATTTTAATTTACGATGTTATTCAATTGCATTTTTCAATTCAAGTATTTGTTCTATTCATTTTTGTCTTAATCTTTTCAAAATGTGTGCGTTGAACTAAATCCCTGCGGGATAGCTCGAATTAAATACTTTCCTGTCGATTTTTCCAATAGATTCAAAATCATTATCAATACATTCATTTTATTTCGTGCACCTGTTTAAAACTTATTGCATCAAAATTTCTATATTTGATTTCTACATTTGGAATTGTGCTGTAATTTTTTCCTTAACTCCCTGTATTCAATAGGTAGAAACATAGAAACCGTCAGTAGGTACATAGAACAAAATATTTTCATAATCTGACTGGGTTGTAGTTCAACACCGACTCATTGTTGGGGCGTAGTCCAATTTATTAGCAACCACATTTTATTTATAGTAAAACTCAATATTTCTATTTGTTAGTTCACTCCGTTTTCGGACTTGGTATTCGTATTTTAAAATTTTTATTTCTTCAATTGGAACAGGCGTGTCATTATCCATGTAAAATGGCATAAAATAGAACTTTCCGTTATCTGGTTGGTCATTTAAGAATTTTGGGAAAAGTGAACCATCAACAAGTTTCAAATTTTTCCAATAAATCATTTGCACTACAAATGATTGCTGTTTTTCCCCATGTTTTTCATATTTGTTTTTCTCACGATAACTCATAAACATCTCATCTAACCACTTTCTCTTGGGATTTGCATATAAATAGGTTGTATATGAGTTATTATCTTCCAAGACAAATGATAAACAAATATTATTATCTCTGTCGTCAAAACTATTTTGATTCCAGGACTTTAAATATGTGAAGAATTTATTGGCATAGTCCTTATCCGTGTATGCTGGACCAAAGTGATTAAACAATTCATAATGTTCTGCATATTCTGGATTAGGAAACAAATATCCATTTGTTAACCATTGATTATAGTCAACCTCAAAGTCGGGAAATTGCTGGACTATAAAAACTGTGTACTCAAATATTATTCGTTCAAAAAACTGCTCAATTAGAACGAGACAAACAGATAAAATTAGACTCCATATTGTCGGCAATGAAATAACACTGGTTCCAATCCCAATAAGTGTTAATATTCTAAGAGTCCATTTTACTTGCTTTTCAAACTTTTCATGAAAAATAATTTTTGGGAAAGGAAATTTCCATTCAATCCTCATTAAGGTTTTACTATCAATTTTCCAATTTCCAACTTTAATTTTCATTCGTAGTCTGTATTGTTAATATGGTTGCTAATCCCGGAAATAATGAACAAAATCTTTAAAATAAGCGGTGTAACTTCGGATGGTATTTTCGCTATAACGCTTCTGCTTTAATATTTCTCTGTAACCTTTTGGTAATTCAGTTTGTGAACGGAAAGAATAATCATTATCTTTTGATTTCTGGTTAACAATTTCAAAACTTCTTCTCAGTGCAGAATAATCTATATAAACATGATTTTTAAAGATTTTAAAGAATGGATTCATCTCAAAATTATCTTCTACCAGGTACCAACAATTCCTTGTACGGCTCCATTTTGCATGAGTGGCTGTTTTTAATAAGTAATTTAATTTGGAATTATATTCAAATTCAATTCGTATTACATTCTGTTTCCGGTGAATATCCTTTTTTAGTGTTATGTTGGGTTTCGAAGACAAGTCTTAATTTAGTTTTTAGTTTTCAACGTTTTAAAGCTAAAAAATATTTTTTAAAATTTAATGATTTAGCTTTATGAAAGTTTGATTGAGTCAGTAAATTTTGTTTTGTAATATTTGGCTGTCAGATTAAATAACTACCTCATTTATTCAGAATGTAAAATCAGCTTGGTCTGCCATTCATTAAACCCGATCAAAAATATTCGTCGCCCTACGGAAAAGTTAATGGTGACCTGTCGTGGTTGTCTATTGGATTTGTTCATCCCGGTTCCCTGGATGATATAAACACCTGACAAACATTTATATTACTCAATATTATACGCCAGAATTTAATGGTGTGTCATAAGCTCGAATAAATCAGAAGCGGCAAAGAAACAATGAAAATATATAAAAAAAGACTTCCATAGCTCACATTAACGAAAATAAAAGCTGATTTTTCATTTGTGAAAATTGAAAAAACTGCCGATATGTACAATTTTGTTTATAATTTGTACTCGGATGATATTGAGATTTTCCGAAGCGCTTAAAGTCCGTTTTTACTGTATCTGTTTTTTCATTTGCAATGATTCTATCAATCATTTCATTTTGTTTTAAAAAAGTAAATACAAGAAACGTTAATTATAAAAAGCAAGAATTAAAATAGTATCTCATACTGTCTTGTTACCATAATTGGTAACAGATTGAAAGTTGACCGCTCAATCTACGAAATCCTACAAATTCTTAGCATATCTCTACTCGACAAAACTACTGTAAGATGAATGCCGTATTCACAAAAAGATTGGGTTCAGTGTCTGGTACCGCACGCCAATTCAAGAAGTGGTCCAGCACAAATATTATTGTCCATTAAATAAGGACTTTTAAAAGAAATTCCTCTTTTAAAAGGAACAGAAAATAAGAGAAAACTAAAAGGAAAAGTCCTAGATTTGCACGAACCAATGAGAACCCTGTAGGTAATTTTATAAGCCACAAAAAATGAAAATTGCAGGATTTCTGATAGTTATTGCCTCGATAGGTTTGTTTTCATGCAATCAGTCGCAAAACAAAAAGGAAGATAAACAGGTCGTTGCCGTAAGTATTTTACCCGAAAGAACATTTGTACAAAAAATTACGGGTGATGATTTTAAGTGAATGTTTTGCTTCCACCGGGTGCCAGTCCTGCATCTTTTACGCTTTTGCCATCGCAATTAAAAGATATTGTCCGTTTCGAAGTTTGGTTTCGGATGGGGCATATCGGTTTTGAATATGCCTGAAAAGAAAAGATTGAACAAGCCAATAAAAAAATGAAAGTTGTTGATTTGTCTGTGGGGCTGGATTTAATTAAGGGCGAAGTACAGTTTAAAAGCGAGCCTGGTCCGGCATCTGGTGTGAATCCTCATACCTGGATGTCGCCAAAATTGGTAAAACAAATGGCTGGAAAAATAACGGAAGAAGTTTCAATCCTTAATCCCGGTAAAAAGAGTGTTTATAAAGATAATTACCTGAAGTTTGTGGCAGAGATTGACGATTTAAATGACAGCATAGAAAATGCCTTGGAAAATTACGAAGGAGAGCCATTTATTTTGCTTCATCCGAGCCTTTCATATTATGCGCGTGAGTACGGTTTGATACAATACTCTTTGGAACCGGGGGGAAAACAACCAACTCCGCAACGTATGGCAGAATTAGTGAAACTAGCCAAGCAGAAAGATAGCCGGGTGATTTATATTCAAAGTGATTTGGATCGGGAGCAGGCTCGCGTTTTTGCAGAGGAAATCGATGGAAATATTGTTGAAATGTGGCAGCTCAATCCGGAATGGAAAAAAATCTAAAAGAAATTGCTTCATAGTTAATAGAAAATTTTAATGCCGAGTAGGTTTATTTTTTGCCGGATTTACAAGCATTGGGAGATTTAAGAGTGAAAACTGATGGATACTTTTCATGAGTAGCTTTATTAAATGAGTAAATATTTAGAGAGAGACCTTAGCGTGACCTATCGGTTTTTGGTGTTTTTTAAATATTGGCAATCGGTCAGGTAAAAATGGGGCTCTTCCCCAGTGATTTAAATATGGTAGATTATAGTGTTTACAAATAAATGGAAGTAATAATAAATCAAATTTTAATATTTTTTATATTTGTAACAAATCAGCTCATCTCAAATTAGCATAATTAGCATCAAATTTCAGGTGAGTTAAACGGTGAGTTCTTTCTGAGATATTATTGATATTTAATTGATAGTGAAATACTTACAGGGAGTCGGTTTCATCCTGCTACCCCGACGAAAAAGAAATACAAAAGATATCAAAAGTCTGTAAAATATATGATTTACAGGCTTTTTTTGTTTTTTACCATATCAATTCAAATCAATAAATATCATAAAAAATGTGAGTTAAATGGTGAGTCAATCAACTAAAACGCATTAAAGCGGATTAAATCGTTAAAAATTGTATGATATGAAAACAACTCACACTTTCGGTATTCAGTTTATTCTTCGGACAGGTAAAAAGGATAAAACCCAAGGAATTGTCTATGCACGAATTATTGTTGAAGCAAGGCGTGCAGAGCTACCTCCGAAAAAGCATATAGCTGTTGATGACTGGAATAATGTTCATGGTATTGCAAAGAACTCTAGCTTGGAGTCCTTAAATTTTAGCGGTTATAAAAAATTGAGTAACGCAATTAATGTCCTGCCCAGTTCACCAAAGCGCCTAACTAATGTTAGCACCGATTTCGGATATTTCGGCCAGTCTCATTTTATCAATGAATTCAAGTATTATATGGATATTTTTTCCTTGGAATTCCTCAGCTTATTATATAAAAAGAATAAACACCACGTTATAAACAAATTTGATTTGTTGGTTATTTGATATGGTATTTTACTCCCTCAAGTATGATAGGGAACCCCTGTTTTTGTACTATGTTATAGTAATTGTTAATTGAATCTTCACTGTAATTTTTTTGAGATAACTGGTATTTAGCTTGTTTTTGAAGGGCTGATTCTGGTCTTGGAATTAAAATACATTGTGTAATTATCTGAAATTTGAAATTTAATATCTATAATTAAAAGATCATGCAAGGAGCTCTTGCTATTTTTATTCCTTTTCTCAAATGTATGTTATTATAATTTCTGGAAAGTTTAAAAAAACTAACTAATATGAACCGACTAATTTTTATCTGTTTTTTGCTTTTGACTTTTGATTTTTTTGGATTTTCTCAAAATATTGAAAAATCTGTTCCTTATGGTTTTGATTCAGCCCGTACGGGTATTTTGCATGGTAAAATAGATTCGATTACGTACCATTCCAAAACTGTAGGTACCACCCGGAAGGCTATTATTTACACTCCTCCTGGTTATTCAAAAAGTATTAAATACCCCGCACTTTACCTTTTGCATGGAATTGGCGGTGATGAATTTGAATGGCTTAATGGTGGTCACCCTGAAGTTATTCTGGATAACTTGTATGCGGAAAACAAGGTTGAGCCGATGATCATTGTTATGCCAAACGGAAGGGCTATGAAAGACGACCGTGCTACGGGTAATATTATGGCTCCGGATAAAGTGCAGGCATTTGCCGATTTTGAAGGTGATTTGCTCAACGATTTAATTCCGTATATCGAGAAAAATTTCCCGGTAATTAAAGACCGTGAACACCGTGCTATTGCAGGTTTATCAATGGGAGGCGGACAATCGCTTAATTTTGGCTTGGGTAAGCTTGATAAATTTGCCTGGGTGGGTGGATTTTCATCAGCACCGAATACCAAACCAGCACAGGAACTGGTACCCGACCCGGAAAAAGCAAAACAACAGCTCAGGTTGCTTTGGATTTCCTGTGGCGATAAAGACCGACTTATTACTTTTAGTAAACGTACGCATGATTATTTGACTGAAAACAATGTTCCCCACACATATCATGTTATTCCTGATGGTAATCATGATTTCAAAGTTTGGAAAGAAAGCTTGTATTTGTTTTCACAATTGCTGTTTAAACCGGCTGCTATTGGTGAAACAAAAATGTCTTTGAAAGATGCATTTGCAGGGAAATTTTATATAGGAACGGCATTAAACAGTCGCCAGATAACAGGTGAAAAACCAGCCGAAATTAAGGTGGTAAAGGAACAATTTAATGCGATCGTCCCTGAAAATTGTATGAAAAGTGGTCCCATTCACCCGGAAGAAGGAAAATTTGACTTTTCGGTAGCCGACCAGTTCGTGGATTTTGGTATAAAGAACAATATGTTTGTTACCGGCCATACACTAATTTGGCATTCACAGGCTCCCCGTTGGTTTTTTAAAGACAGTGACGGGAATGATGTTTCACGCGAGGTTCTGATTGAACGTATGAAAAAGCATATCAGTACGGTTGTTGGCCGTTATAAGGGCCGGATAAAAGGTTGGGATGTGGTAAACGAAGCGGTACTGGATGACGGCTCTTTAAGGAAAAGTAATTTTTATCAGATTATTGGTGAGGATTTTATAAAACTGGCTTTTCAATTTGCACATGAAGCCGATCCGGAGGCTGAACTGTATTATAATGATTATTCAATGGCTATTCCGGCAAAAAGAGATGGCGTTGTTGCCATGGTTAAAAGGCTACAGAAAGAAGGTGTAAAAATTGATGGTATTGGTATGCAATGCCATGTGGGTTTGAGTTATCCGGATATCAAAGATTTTGAGGAAAGTATAGAAGCCTTTTCTGCTTTGGGTGTCAACGTTATGATAACTGAAATGGATATTTCAGTTCTTCCTTCACCCGACCGGAACGTTGGTGCAGAAGTATCCGCAAGTTTTGAATATAAACAAAAACTGAATCCTTATACTGAGGGGCTTTCCGATTCTGTTAATACCGCGTTTGAAAGTCGCTATCTCGATTTTTTTAAACTATTTCTGGAACATAAAGATGTAATTTCAAGAGTAACATTATGGGGTGTTAATGATGGGAATTCGTGGAAAAATGACTGGCCGGTAAGAGGGCGCACGGATTATCCCTTATTGATTGACCGAAATAATCAGCCCAAACCCGTTGTAGCGAAAATTATTGAAGTGGCTGACAGGTATTAAAGCAGTTGTGTTTCCATAAAATTTAATAAAGCAGTTAATAATCAATAGAATAATAAAGTGAAAAAGAAACATTTTAATCCGATTTTTATAAAGAAAGCAGAAATAATTCTGCTATCTCTATTTGTATTAATGTTCACCTTTAATTCATCAAATGCACAAGGGAATAATAAAGATGTGGTAAAAAATGCGCCTGTATTTTCAAAGTTTGTTTACATGGGCGAAGATCAGGTGTATAAAGATTATCCATTGGAGGCTGGTGAGTTTTACAATCCCATCTTGCAAGGCTGCTATCCTGATCCTGCGATTACAAAAAAGGGGGACGATTATTTTCTGGTGTGTTCCTCGTTTGCCATGTTTCCGGGAGTGCCGATTTTTCATTCAAAAGATTTGGTAAACTGGACTTCATTGGGTGGCGTGCTTGATGATGCATCCAATTTCGATACACACGATTGCGGAATTAGCGCCGGTGTTTATGCGCCGGGAATCACCTATAATCCGAATAACGATACGTTTTATATGATTGTAACAGCATTTACAGGCGGATTGGGAAACATTATCGTAAAAACAAAGGATCCGTTTAAAGGCTGGGGCGAACCTATAAAACAGAAATTTAATGGTATTGACCCATCTATTTTCTTTGATGATGACGGCAAAGCTTATATCGTTCATAACGATGCTCCTGACAAAGGAACAGAGCTATACAACGGACACCGTGTTATTAAAATCTGGGAATACGATTTAGATAAAGATCAGATAATTGAAGGAACAGATAAGATAATCGTAAATGGAGGTGTTGACTTATCGAAAAAGCCGATTTGGATCGAAGCGCCTCATCTTTACAAAAAAAATGGCAAATATTATTTAATGTGTGCTGAGGGAGGAACCGGTGGTTGGCACAGCGAAGTTATATTCAAAAGCGATAATCCCAAAGGCCCGTTTATTCCTGCGCCAAGTAATCCGATTCTTACACAACGGTATTTTCCGAAAGACCGCAAAAATAAAGTTGACTGGGCAGGTCATGCCGACCTTGTTGAAGGTCCTGGCGGTAAATATTATGGAGTATTTTTGGCTGTCCGTCCAAACGAAGAAAACCGGGTAAACACTGGCCGCGAAACGTTTATTCTACCTGTTGACTGGTCGGGTGAATTTCCTGTTTTCGAAAACGGACTTATTCCAATGGAACCAAAATTGAAACTACCCAAAGGCATTGAAAATAAAAGCGGGCAGAATGATTTTATTCCAAACGGAAACTTTACGTTCAAAGATAATTTTACGTCGGAAAAACTGGATTACAGGTGGATTGGATTAAGAGGTCCCTATGAAGAATTTATTGAAGTAACCCCAAATGGATTACAAATTAATCCGTTTGTAAATAACATTAAGCAGGTTGCTCCTACATCCACCCTTTTCTTCAGGCAAATGCACGATAACTTTTCTTATTCAGTAACAATGGATTACAAACCTGCATCGGAAAAGGATTTGGCTGGTATAGTAGCTATGCAAAGCGAAAGATTCAATTATGTTTTTGGAATCACTAAAAAAGGCGCTGACTATTATCTTTTGCTTGAAAAAAACAAAGGAAAATTTAGAAGCAGGGAAACTGAATCAACCATTGTGGCCAGCACGAAAATTGACCCCAGCGAACATGTTCGGTTACAGGTTTCAGCTATTGGCGATAAATACGAATTCTCTTACTCAACTAACGGTACTGATTTTGAAACTTTAGGCGGCACTGTTTCAGGTGATATTCTTTCAACAGACGTAGCAGGAGGATTCACCGGATGTTTACTTGGGTTATATTCCACATCAGGGAATGATGCTGTACCTAAATAAAATTCCTAAATCTTAAATTACAGAATAAATGAAACTAAAACTCATCATGGAGAAATTTACAAAAATCATAGTAACGGTAATCATTACTATAGGATTTTCTGCATTTGTTTTTGGGCAGGGAACAAAAAAACTTCCAAGGAGTATACCGGAAGTGGAAGGTGTCTCATCTGCAGGAATTATTGATTTTTTGAACGCAGCTGATACCAGTGGATTGGAATTGCATAGTTTTATGTTCCTGCGGCACAGTAAAGTAATTGCCGAAGGCTGGTGGAAACCTTACGGACCGGAATATAAACATATAATGTTCTCCGCAAGTAAAACCTTTACAGCAACAGCGGTTGGGCTTGCAGTTTCAGAAAATAGGTTAAAAGTAACAGATAAGGTCGTTTCATTTTTTCCATATTCTCTTCCTGATTCGGTTAGCGATTATATGAAAGAAATGACTGTTCAGGATTTGTTAACTATGTCTGCCGGGCAGGATCCTGAACCAAGAGCGATGGGTTTAAACGGAGATTGGATAACTAAATTTCTTGAAACTGAACCCATCCACAAACCTGGAACTGTTTTTATGTATAATAATATGGCCACCTTTATGCTTTCGGCAATTGTTCAGCAGGTTACCGGGATAACCGTTTTCGATTACCTGATGCCAAGAATATTCAAACCATTGGGCATCCGCGGTATTGATTGGGATCTTAATCCACAAGGCATAAGTCTGGGCATGATTGGATTAAGGCTTAGAACTGAAGATTTGGCAAAGTTTGGGCAATTGTTGTTAAACAATGGTATGTGGGAAAATAAGAGACTCCTATCAAAAGACTGGATTGCAGAGGCCACTGCTTTCCACATAAAAAATTCTGATGAGCCGGAAGAAAAAAGGATTTTAAATGATTGGGGACAGGGATATGCCTATCAGATGTGGCGCGGCAAAAATAATACGGTTCGGTTAGACGGGATGGGTGGCCAGTTTGTTGTACTGATTCCTGATAAAGATGCAATAGTTGTGTTTACTGCAAATGTATCCAATACGCAAAAACAACTGGATTTGATGCACGATTATCTCATCCCTGCAATTAAATCAGATAAAGCCCTGCCACCTGCTCCTGAGCTTAATAAAGAAATTCAGAAACAAACAGCAGCTTTATCGCTTCAAACTGGTTTCGCAACTTCTTCTGTTTCTGATTTCGAAGCAAAAATTGCACGCAGTGAATTTATTTTGAGGGATAATGACTATAATATACAATCAGTTTATTTTAATTTTAGAAATGGTGAATGTACTTTTGCCATAAAAAGAGACAACACTGTATCATCGATTAATGTCGGTGAGAAAGAATGGAAAATGTCAAACACTTTGTCGTCTTCATTGTTGGCACCAGACCGTCATAACTTTTCAAAATCAATTGATGCAAATTATTCCATTGTACAACCAGTTATTAAATTGGGGGCAAGATATGCATGGATCGATGCCAATACGCTTGAAATATCAGGCCGGTTTGTAGAAGAAAGCCTCGGTTCGGAAGCATTAGTTTGCAAGTTTACAGAGCAAAATAACGACATTAGGATTTCGATAGAACCGGAAGTTCCTGCTACATCAACGAGAGCTTCATTTGCAACGCAACAGTCTGTTATATTGATGGGAACAATGGTTGATATTAGTAAATAATAAACTACTTGATTAACGAGTTGTACATGTGTTGGCCATGCGGAATAACTACGGGTTTATTTACTGAACGGTCTGAACCGGGCTAAGTTAATATGCGTGATTCTGTTTCAGAAAATATCTAAACCTATACTTCAGTTGGGGGCATTGGCAAGTTGCTTGGATTTTACGCATTTTCTTTAACAATGGTGCTACTGAATAAACAAATTAATAAAGTATTATATCAAATGAAACTAATAAGGCTCTCGTATCCTGATTAATGAAACAAAGTCAACTTTCTCAATTCAACTTAAATTTGGAAAATAAAAATGAGATTTATTCTTTACTTACTTTTCGTCTCTGTTTTAATTTTAAACGGAAAGGTAAATGCGCAAAGCATTAACGATTGGGAAAATCCTGAAATTATCGGGATTAACAAAGAAAGACCACATACCACACTTTTTTTATCCGGTGAAAAGGCAAATAACCCTGAAGTGGTTTCGCTAAACGGAATGTGGAAATTTAAGTGGTCGCCCGATCCGCAATCGCGGCCTGTAGATTTTTACACTGAAAACTATTCTGTTGGAGAATGGGATGATATTCTTGTGCCGGGAAATTGGGAGTTGCAAGGATTTGGAACGCCTATTTATACCAATATGCTTTACCCTTTTAAAAAGGATGAGCCAAGCGTCACTAGTGAGCCACCTCAAAATTATACATCTCATAAAAATCGGAATCCGGTTGGCAGTTACTGTACAAACTTTATGATTCCCGAAAACTGGAATAATAAACAGGTATTTCTGAATTTTGGAGGAGTGCGCTCTGCAATGTACCTCTGGGTAAATGGCAAGAAAGTAGGTTACAGCGAGGGTTCGATGACCCCGGCTGAATTCGATATCACCAAATATATTCAAAAAGGCGAAAATAAACTGGCTGTTGAGGTTTATCGCTGGTGCGACGGGAGCTATCTCGAAGACCAGGATATGTGGAGGCTGAGCGGAATTTTCAGAGATGTGGATTTAATTGCCAGACCGGCATTTTTTATTCGTGATTTTTCTGTACAGGCAAAACCGGATGATAATTTCAGCAAAGCATCAGTAAAAATTAAATTGAATATCGATAATCGTTCGGATAAAAGTTGGGAAGAATTATCTGTTGATGCAACGATATCTGGTTACTCAACCACAGGTGAGATAGTTAATATTGAACTATCAAAAAAAGTTGAAGGTCCGGGCCAACTTTCTGAAAATGTTATTGAATTGGATACAGGTATTGACCACCCTCGATTGTGGTCGGCCGAAACGCCCTATTTGTATGGGCTACAACTTAGATTGAAAAACAGCAAAAATGAAGTTTTAGAAACCTTAAACTGGAAATTTGGGGTCCGGAGAATTGAAGTAAAAGGCGAAATCTTTTATGTAAATGGTAAAGCCGTAAAGTTAAAAGGGGTAAACCGGCACGAACATCACCCTCGTTCCGGCAAATATATTGACAAGAAAACAGTTGTCAGGGATATTGAATTGATGAAACAGGCAAATATAAATATGGTTCGTACCAGTCACTATCCAAATGAGCCAATATTTTATGAATTATGTGATAAATACGGACTTTATGTGATGGACGAAGCCAACCAGGAATCGCACGGTTATGGAATAGGAAATACCATTATCGGGGACAACCCTGAGTGGAAAAAAGCTCATTTATCAAGGGCGGTTTCTATGGTTGAACGCGATAAAAACCACGCCTGCGTAATTATGTGGTCGCTTGGAAATGAAGGAGGGCGTGGTCAGAATTTTGTCGCAATGGCAGATACCGTAAAAAAACTCGACCCGTCAAGATTGGTATTTTCTGATTCTGACCGCGACGTTTCAGCCATTTATGATGACGGTTATTTGCATCCTGACAAATTAGTAGCGTTGGCTAAAAGAATTACGGATAAGCCTGTATTTATGCGTGAATATGCACACGCCATGGGGAATTCGGAAGGAAACTTACAGGAATACTGGGATATTATAAATGCCCATCCGGATATTGTTGGTGCTGCCATCTGGGATTGGGTTGATCAGGGAATAGCCAAAAAGATTGATGGCGCGCCAATAAGGTATGACGATAATCCTGCTGATCTGAAACTTAAAGATGATGAATTTTGGGCTTATGGTGGCGATTTTGGTGAACAGCCTAATGACGGAGCTTTCTGTATTAATGGGTTAATTGGTCCGGACAGAGTACCGCATCCGCATTATTATCAGGTTCAGAAAGTATATCAGTATATCGATTTTGAACTGGAAAACACAAGCCCTCTCAAAGTCAAGGTAATTAACCGATATGATTTTACCTCCACCGATAAGTTTGATTTGATTTGTGAATTTCTTTCAAACGGGAAAATTATTAAAACAGGGTTAATAAATTGTCCTTCGGTTGCTCCGGGGCAATCGAAGAACGTTTCGATAAGTTTGCCCGACGAATATAATTTATTAAATGGTGAAATTATTCTGAATGTTTACACCCGGTTAAAGAAAGCAGAGTTGTGGGCCGCGCCCGGTTTTACAGTAGCGCGAGAACAGTTTGTTTTAAAAACAGTGGAGCCACAAAAAATTGAAGCTACAGGTGGTACACCTTCTGTAAGTGAAACGGCAACCACAATTGTAGTCGGGTCTGATAGTTTCAAAATGAATTTAAACAAGGCCAATGGTGCGTTAACCAGTTGGATCTCGAACAATACAGAGCTGCTCAAAGGTGATTTGGAACCTTATTTCTGGAAACCGGACAACGACAATCAAAAACGAAACGGTTATGACAAACGGCTTGGAAAGTGGAAAAATGCCGGAGACAGCCGGCAAGTGGAAAATGTTCAAATTCAAAAACATTCAGGATTGGCTGTCATTACATTTGATATGAAATTGCCGGATGTTGGAGCTTCGTATAAGTTAACTTATTCCATAAATGGAAATGGCAAGATACAGGTTGAAGCAGCCTATACACCCGAATCCGATGATATTCCTCTGATTCCCAAGTTTGGTATGCGAATGAGATTACCTTCAGATTTAAATACAATTGACTGGTACGGAAGGGGACCCTATGAAAATTATCCTGATCGTAAAAACGGCTATCTGATTGGTTTAAATGAACTAAAACTTGAAAACTTTGTAACCGATTATGTTGTGCCACAGGATAATTCCAACCGTTGCGACGTTCGCTGGTTTACTTTTTCAGATCATAATGAGGAAAGTATAAAAGTAACCGGGGTACAACCGCTTTGTTTCCGTGCCTGGCCTTACACTGAGGATGATTTGGAAGCGGCAAAACATCCGTATGAATTAACACTGCGTGATTTTATAAATCTGAATATCGACCTGAATATTCATGGCGTTGGTGGCAACGATTCATGGGGCGCACGAACACTGGATAAATATACAATTGACGGGAATAAACCCTATAGTTACGGATTTATAGTGGAACATTTGGTGCGAAAATAAAAATATGAAAGTTCATCTGTTTACCCGTGTTTTCTTAGTTTAATTACTGTTGATGCACATGATAATAAGGAATAAAAATTGAAAATAAAATGAAATTAAATTGTTTGTTGATTTTACTGATAATGAGCGTTTCCTCAGCTTATAGTCAGAAAGTTTCTGTTGAATCGCCAAATAAAAAAATTAATGTGGCACTGTATGGTGATCAAAATGACGATACCGGCAGTTGGTATTTAAGAGTAAATTACGCAGAAAATGGTAAAAATTCAGAAGTAATTCCCAGAATTGACTTGGGATTGTTACGCAGCGATCAGGATTTTTCGAAAGCTCTAAAATTTTTGAAAACGGGAAAAATTACAACTGTGAATGAAGATTATATTTCATTACATGGAAAAAGGTCTCATTGTACCAATTCAGCAAATGAGGTAGTCATTTCATTTGAAAATTCCGGAAAGGCCAGATTGAACCTGATTCTAAGGGCGTATGACGATGGTGTGGCATTTCGTTATGTATTTCCGGAAGAAAAGGGAACTTTTGTTGTTAATGATGAGTTAACGGCTTATTCAATTCCGGATGGCACGAAACGTTGGCTGGAGAAATTCGATCTTTCCAACGAAGGGCTTTACAGCAATATGAGCGATTCCAGTGTTCAACAAAACTGGTGTTATCCTGCCCTTTTTGAGGCGAATTATAATTCATGCTGGTATCTCATACACGAAGCCGATTTGGATCGGAATTATTGCGCAACTAAGCTGAGTAACACTAATACGGCATCCAGTTATAAAGTTACGCTTCCGGATAAAGGCGAAGGCGAAGGTGATGCATCACCAACCATTACGTTGCCTTGGAAATCACCATGGCGGATAATTATAATGGGAAGCCTCTCAGATGTTGTGGAATCCACTTTAACGGATGATGTATCTACACCTTCTGTTTTAAAGAATACGGACTGGATTAAGCCCGGGATTGCTTCATGGAATTACTGGTCGAATAACCATGGAACAAAAGATTACAAGGTGGTTTGTGAGTTTGCTGATTTAGCTGCTGCAATGGATTGGCCCTACACGCTTCTCGACTGGGAGTGGGACCAGATGGACAACGGGGGAAATCTGGAAGATGCACTAAAATACATTCATTCAAAAGGAATAAAACCACTGATGTGGTATAATTCGGGTATGTTTAAATGGGTTAAGTCAACTCCTGTTGACCGTATGAAAACTCATGAAAACCGTATGCAGGAGTTTAGCAAATTGAAGGAACTTGGTGTGTATGGGGTGAAAATTGACTTTTTTCTGAGTGAGAAACAGGATATGATAAAATATTATCTCGATATTTTGGATGATGCAGCGCAGTTTAATATTATGGTATACTTTCATGGTTGTCTTGTGCCGCGTGGATGGCAACGAACTTACCCCCACCTGATGACTTTTGAGAGTGTGAGGGGCGCCGAATGGTATAACAACGGCCCTGATTTGACAACAACGGCTCCGGAACATAATAACACGTTGCCTTATACTCGGAATGTTATTGGTTCAATGGATTATACGCCGGTGACTTTTACAAATTCGCAATATCCACACATTACTTCTTATGGACATGAGTTAGCACTAAGTGTGGTATTTGAGTCAGGAATTCAACATATGGCCGACCGGCCGGAAGGTTATTATGAATTACCTGACGCGGCGAGGTCATTTCTTAAAAAGGTACCCAACGTCTGGGACGATACAAAATTACTTGATGGCTATCCTGGAAAATTCACGGTTATTGCACGTAGAAAGGGTACCGACTGGTACATTGGAGGGATAAATTCAGGTGGGAGAAGAGATAGGATGCAGAATCTAAAGTTTGACTTTTTACCCGACGGTAAATCTTATAAGCTTACATTGATTGCCGATGGAGAGCATGACAAAGCTTTTAGTACACAATATCTGGTTGTCGATAAATCGGATTCTATCGATGTAAGAATGCTCCGTAGGGGTGGATTTGTTGCACACCTGATGCCACTCGAATAGTAAATTATTTAATAATTCATTTAAAAGCAGTTAAGATACATATGGGCAATATTTTAAAAACCTTTGGAATAATCTCTTTTTTGATCATTATTTTTCCCTTTCAGGGGAAAAGCCAGAATCCCATCATTCAAACCAATTACACGGCTGATCCGGCTCCAATGGTCCATGACGGGACGGTTTATCTTTATACATCACATGACGAAGATGAAACTGTACGGAATTTCTTTACCATGAACGACTGGAAATGCTATTCTTCGAATGACATGGTAAACTGGACCGACCATGGTGCTGTACTTTCCTATAAAGATTTTGATTGGTCGCGTGGAGATGCCTGGGCCGGGCAGTGTATTTTCCGGAATGGAAAATTCTATTATTATGTTCCTGTTAATATGAAAAACGGTGGAAATGCGATTGGCGTTGCCGTTTCAGATAATCCTACCGGCCCATTTAAAGACGCCATTGGAAAGCCGTTGCTTATCGGTTTTGGGTACATCGACCCTACTGTTTTTATTGATGATGACGGACAGGCTTACCTGTATTGGGGAAATCCTGACCTGTGGCATGTAAAATTAAACGAAAACATGGTTTCGTATGACGAAGATTATGGTATTGTGAAAGAAGATTTGAAAGATGAAAATTTTGGTTGTCGCGCAAAAAAAGTACAGAATCGCACTGCGGACTACGAAGAAGGCCCGTGGTTGTATAAAAGAAACGACTTGTATTACCTGTTTTATCCGGCTGGCGGCGTGCCCGAACACCTTGCGTATTCCACAAGCAAAAGTATAACCGGGCCCTGGGTTTATGGAGATACTATTATGCACGTAATAAAAGATAAAGGTGCGTTTACCAACCATCCCGGCGTGATTGATTATAAAGGAAAAACGTACCTGTTTTACCACAACGGAGCTTTGCCCGGTGGCGGTGGATTTAAGCGTTCGGTTTGCATCGAACCGTTCGAATTTAATGCTGACGGTTCGGTTCCCTTGATTACGTCCACCAAAGAAGGTGTTACCCAAAGTGCTGCAAATTTAAATCCTTATAAAAGGGTAGAGGCAGAAACCATTGCCTGGTCAGAAGGTTTGAAAACAGCAAAAGAAGACATTGTTGGGGTTTATGTTACTAAAATCGACAACGGTGACTATATCAAAGTACGCAGCGTTGATTTTAAGAAGGGGGCAACGAAATTTGAAGCCAGTGTTGCCGTTGCAGCTTCGGGAGCGAAAATTGAAATTCGGATTGACAGTAAAGAAGGAAACCTGTTGGGAACATTGGAAGTGAAAAGTACCGGCAACGAACAAAAATGGATAACTCTGTCATGCACAGTTAAAAAAGTTAAAGGCATCCACGATATATATTTTGTGTTTAAAGGTGATAGGGACGATTTGTTCAATTTCGATTGGTGGAAGTTTAACTAATATGTAAAAACAAATTTATGAATAGTACATCACAGAAAGTTTCCGTACTGGAAAAAATTGGTTACAGTCTTGGCGATTTGGCGGCCAATTTGGTATTTCAAACACTGGTTACCTTCCTTGCATTTTTTTATACCGATATTTATGGGCTCAAGAATGAGCATGCATCTGTTATTATGCTGACAGTTGGTTTGGTAGCTGCATTTTTGTTCAATCCCATAGTTGGTGCCCTTGCTGACAGGACCAATTCCCGCTGGGGAAAATTTCGCCCCTGGATTTTGTTTACTGCCATTCCTTTTGGCGTGGTTGCCTTACTGGCTTTTACAACCCCCCATTTTTCATATAAAGGAAAATTAATTTATGCGGCAGGAATATACACGCTGTTGTTGCTAACTTATGCGGCAAGTAACTTGCCTTATTCAGCATTAAGCGGTGTTCTTACCGGAGATATGGCTGAACGAAACAGTTTGTCGTCTTACCGGTTTGCTGCTGTAATGTTTGCGCAGTTTTTTGTGCAGGTATTTATGCTTCCCATAATTTTATATGTCGGGAAAGGAGATAAAGTTGCCGGCATTGAGTCGGTTATGACCTGGGTGGCTATAATTGGGACTATTCTTCTGCTGATTACTTTTGCTACTACTAAAGAACGTATTATTCCAAAACCTGAAGAAAAATCAAGTTTGAAAGAGGATTTGGGTGATTTGTTTAAGAATAAGCCATGGATGATTATGTTGGTGCTTACTATTCTGATTTTTATTACGCTGGCTATGAAAGGTGGCTCTTATGTATACTATTTTAATAATTATGTTGATAAGGTTACTTTACAGAAATTTATTCAACCTATACTGAATTTTCTTGGTAGGATTGGGCTTAATTTTTTTGAGTCAGATCTTGCTTCTGCCGGATTTGCACTTTTTAATGCCGGAGGTATTATTTTTTCTATGATAGGAATTGCTGCTTCAAGCAGGCTGGCCGATAAATTTGGGAAACGGGATGTGTTTGGAACCACACTGTTTATTGCGACTTTATTTATTATATCATTCATTTTCTTTAACCCGAAAGATGTTCGTTTAATGTTCGGGGCACAGGTTCTTCATATGTTTTTTTATGGTATTACAACTCCCATTTTGTGGGCAATGATTGCTGATGTTGCAGATTATTCTGAATGGAAAAATAACCGCCGTGCAACAGCCATTATATTCTCTGCTATGATGGTAGGGCTAAAGGCTGGCCTGGCAATTGGAGGTGCAATTGTTACCTGGATTCTGGGATTATATGGGTATATTTCTAAAGATGCAGTGGCTGCCGGACAAGAAATTATTCAACCCGAAAGTGTAGTGAAAGGTGCGAAAATGCTGGTGAGTATTTATCCCTCTGTTCCATTCCTGATTGGAGTGGTGTTGCTGTTCTTTTATGTAATAAATAAGGAAATGGAAGTGAAACTGGAGAAAGAACTGGGAGACAGGCGAATGAAAGAAACAACAATTGAAAAAGCGGTGAAACTATCGGAAAGTGAATGGTAGAAATAAAGTAAAAAATTAACAAACAAAAGTTTAAACAAAATGAGAAAAACAAGATACCTGATACCACACTTATACACCGCCGACCCTGCGGTACATGTGTTTAACGGCAAATTATATATTTATCCATCACATGATATTGAATCCGGGATTCCTGAAAATGATAATGGCGACCATTTCGACATGCGCGATTATCATATTTTCTCGATGGATGATGTAGAAAATGGTGAAGTTACAGATTATGGTGTGGCGTTGGATGTGAAAGATATTCCCTGGGCAGGCCGTCAATTGTGGGATTGCGACTGTGCTAATAAAAATGATAAATATTATCTCTACTTTCCGTTGAAGGATCAGACAGATATTTTCCGTATTGGGGTAGCCATTAGCGATAAGCCAGAAGGTCCTTTTATTCCGCAGGAAGCGCCAATAAAGGGCAGTTATTCAATTGATCCCTGTGTGTTTGAAGATGAGGATGGAGCATATTATATGTACTTTGGCGGTCTGTGGGGCGGACAGTTACAACGCTACCGAAATAACAAAGCTATAGAATGTGGTCACGAGCCAATGGATGACGAACCGGCTTTGCCATCGCGGGTGGTGAAATTAAGTGAGGACATGCTGGAATTTGAAGAGAAGCCGCGTGATGTGGTTATTCTGGATGAAACGGGCAATATACTAACTGCCGGAGATCATGAGCGCCGCTTTTTCGAAGCTTCGTGGATGCATAAATATAACGGCAAGTATTACTTTTCTTATTCAACCGGGAATACGCATAAACTGTGTTATGCCTTGGGGGATAATCCTTACGGGCCGTTTACTTATAAAGGTGTTATATTGACTCCGGTTGTGGGTTGGACAACACATCATTGTATTGTCGAATTTAAAGGGAAGTGGTATTTGTTTTATCATGATAGTGTCCCTTCTGGCGGAAAAACGTGGTTGCGAAGTATAAAAGTTGTAGAGCTGGAGTATGACGAAAGCGGCACTATTATGACAATTGAAGGAGGAAATAAATGATATAGGGACTAGTTCCTAGAAGATTGTAAAATCGCTTTTCGACTTGTTGAAGTGGGGGGTATTAATGCATTTGCGACAATGATTTTTAGATATTAAAAAAGTATAAAATGGAATAAATCTGTTATTTACTTACTTTGGTATCTGTTTTGGATGTAAGTTGCGCACCAGAATCGTAGGAAGAAACAGACTCAATCTCTTTGCGCAGAAAAAATATCTGGAAAAATAATTGACTGGTCTCAGCTTATTGTAGCTCTCACTATATATTTATCCCGTAAAACCTTCTCGTAAATATTATAAACCAGGCTACAAAAAACTATGTATTATAATATTTTACGGAAGATTAAAACATACATACAAAAGTGTATATTTTTTTATTAATATAATTTTAAGGTGCAATGTTGGTACATCATGCTAAGCTTATTTTTATAAGCTCATTATTTAAATCAGTTCCGAAATATTCCGATAATTAATCGGCAAGAATGATAAAGAAACATAACAAAACCAACATAATATTACAGCATTTTATAAAAGCTGATCTTTTTAATTGGGGGGGAAATAGTTTTGAATTACAAAATTCTTTTGACTTTTGCAATTTAATGGTATTTTAAAACGATATTTAAAGCGTAAAAGATTATATTTTCATGACTCAAAAATATAGGTCTTTATTATTGTTTATAGTCGGTTTTACATTATCGTTTAATGCTCTGGCAGTTAAATTTTATAGTCTCAACTCTTTATTTGGTATCTCAATACGGGCTACAAATTCAATTTGTGAAGATGATAACGGATTTATCTGGGCCTCTTCAAAAACAGGCATTCTGCGGCTAACCAATGACGATTACCGGATTTATCAACTTCCTTATGAAGCAGAGGGTGTGCTTATTGTAAAATTGATTTACGAAAATTCCCAATTAATTGCCTACACAAATAACGGGCAAATATTTATTTATGATCCAGTCTACGACAGATTTGACATTTTATTTAACATGAGTAGTATGTTAAATAACAAAGATTTCTATGTTTTTGCATTACTGACAGATAATAACAACGATTTTTGGATTGCTTTAGATATCGGTTTATATAAATACCATTCTGGTAAATTAGATTTAATTGACGAAACATTAACAGGAAGATATTTGATAACCTGGTATGATAATCAACAGTTGATAATTGCCAGGAGTGAAGGAATAAGGATACTTGATACAAAGTCGTTTAAGAATAACTATATTTTCAATAATAATACCGATCCTTTTTCTGTGTCATCCTTATTTTTTGATAAAAATCAAAAAAAACTTTGGGTGGGAACAATGTCGAATGGACTGTTTTGTTTTAGTTTCATTTCTACATCTTTTTCGCATATATTGGGAGCAACAATACCTAAACAACCAATACTTGCTATTAAAGAAAATTCTGATTCAAGCTTGCTAATCGGTATTGATGGACAAGGGATTTGGGAACTGGATAAAAATGATGAAAAGGTTTTAAAGGTATATAAAGAGAGTGCGGATGATCCAAATTCATTAAAGGGAAATGGTGTTTATGATATATTT
Source organism: uncultured Draconibacterium sp. (assembly GCA_963677235.2). Taxonomy (GTDB): domain Bacteria; phylum Bacteroidota; class Bacteroidia; order Bacteroidales; family Prolixibacteraceae; genus Draconibacterium. The sequence goes on from CAXXPP010000004.1 coordinate 748,268, forward strand.
TGTGAAGATGGAAAACGGATTTGGGTCGCGACAATTAGTGGGGGAGTGTCATTTTATGATCTTACTCCTCCAACTGTAACACAGATAGTGCATTACTCAAACAATGATAATTCATTGGTAAATGATGATGTGAATAGTATCTTGGAAGATCAAGATGGAAAAATATGGTTTGCAACAAATAATGGCATAAGTGTTTGGAACCCCATCTCAGACAAATGGAATAATTTTTACAACAACAAATTTGAGCAGGCACAGGTTTTCCTAACGCTTTGTGAAGATGTTCGCGGAAGGATATGGGCAGGAAGCTATTCCTCCGGAGTTTATGTTCTTGATAGAAATACAGGAGAAGAGTTGGCTCACTATGCTCGGGGAGAAAAAAGATCACCCGTAGTAGGGAATTTTATTTTTGATATTTTTGAAGATAGTGAGCATGACTTATGGATTGGAGGTGTAAATGGTGAATTTATGTGTTATCTGTCAAAGGAAGATACATTCAGAACGTACTCTGAAAAGTCAATAAGTTCATTTGCGGAATTAACACCTGGGCAAATACTTCTTGGACATAGTTATGGATTGTCATTACTTGATAAAAAAAACGGTGAAATACGAAATTTATTGTCAGATATCGTAACACAGGATATAATTGTTTTGGGAGATGAGGTATGGATTTGTACAAGTGGACAGGGGTTATTGGAGTATAACTTCAAAAATGGGACAACAAAAAAGTTCACTACAGAATCCGGGTTGGTTTCAAATTTTATTAATAGTATTGTTTGTTCAAATAATTACCTGTGGTTGGGGGCCGAGAGTGGTTTGTGTCGCTTCGATCCACAAGATAAAAGTACGGTTACCTTTTCGTCGATATTCCCATTGTCTGAAGTGTCGTATAATAAAAGTGCGGTTTCAGTGCTGAGCGATGGGAAGTTGGCCTGGGGATCCAACCACGGCGCTATATTTTTTCACCCCGATTCGTTAAAAGAGATTTCATCAGAAGGGCGAATTTATTTCCAGGATTTTACCGTTTCAGGGCGCTCAATTAGAGACACATCAATAGTAAAGTTAAACACACCTGTTGACCAGTTGGAAAGTGTTGAGCTTAAATATTTTCAGAATACAGTTAGTTTGGAACTGCTTCCTGTAGGAACTACGTCGGGCACTAAATTTTCCTGGAAACTGGAAGGGTTTGACACAGAATGGACAACTCCTTCAGAAAATAGGATCATTACATATACAAACCTTCCAAGTGGTGAATTTGATTTAAAAGTAAGACTTTATGATAGTTCTCTGGAGCATATGCTCAACGAGCGTTCAATGTCAATTCAACTGATTCCTCCTCTGTGGAAAAGAAATTGGTTTTTGTTCTTAATTTCAGTATTTATTACCGGGGTTATTATCTTGATTTTACTCTACTATATTAATAACCTGAAACAAAAGCATACTGAAGAAAAAGTAAGGTTTTTTACCAATACTGCACATGATATAAGGACTGCACTCACATTAATAAAAGCTCCGGTTGAAGAATTAGCCCACGAAAAGAATTTGTCGGATAATGGAAAGAAATATTTGCAGATTGCAGTGAATCAGGCAAGGCAACTTTCTTCAGTTGTTACCCAGTTAATGGATTTTCAGAAGGTGGATATAGGAAAAGAAATTACATCATTGTCAATGGTTGATATTGTAAAACTTATTTCTATCCGCAAGATGATGTACGATTCCTTGGCAAAAAGTAAAAATATTCAACTTGAATTTGCCGCAGACAGAAGTAGCTATATATCGGCGATTGATGAATCAAAAATGGAAAAGGTTATTGATAATCTGATTTCTAATGCAGTGAAATATTCACATAATAATGGTCAGGTATTGGTTGAATTTTATGCTGATAAAGGCAAATGGACAGTTTCAGTTAAAGATAACGGGATTGGAATGAGCAAAAAGGCACAGCGTATGCTTTTCAAAGAGTTTTATCGGGGCGAAAATGCAATGAATTCAAAAATCGTTGGTTCCGGAATTGGACTTTTGCTGGTGAAAAATTATGTTATCCTTCATGGTGGAACAATAAATTGCGAGAGCCAGGAAAATGTTGGGTCAACGTTTCAGGTAGTTATTCCATATAAAGAAATAAAAGAAACTGAGAAGTTGAAGCAAAATACCGGTAACGCCGAATTAACTTTAGAGCTAACTGACAATAGTGGAATAAGAACAGAATCGGTTGGAGAAAATAATACATCAAAAAAAACGAGTGTATTGATTGTTGAAGATAATGATGATTTAAGGAATTTTATTGTAAATAAATTGGGGGGCGAATTCACAACCCTTGTTGCAGACGATGGCAAAAAGGCTTGGAAGTTGATCCGTGAGAAAATTCCCGATATAATCCTTTCCGATATAATGATGCCCAATATGGATGGATTTGAACTATGCAAGTTTGTAAAATCCAGTTATGAAACATCGCATATCCCATTAATTTTACTAACAGCTTTGACTGATAAGGCAGAGCAGTTGCATGGTTTGGGATTAGGAGCTGACGATTACCTGACCAAGCCTTTTGACGTAAGCTTGCTTGTACAAAAAATCCGGACGATTATTTACAACCGGGAAGCCGTAAGGGAAAAAGCATTAAAACTAATTAATAAAGACACTCCCGAGCCACTTTTCTCAAATAAATTGAACGATGAATTTATAAAAAGAATACTGGAAGTCGTTCGGGAAAATATCTCAAATACTGGATTTGGTAAGGAGCAATTCGCTTTTGCAATGAATGTTAGTTCTTCTCTGCTTTATAAAAAGATTAAATCACTTACCGATCAATCTCCAACAGATTTCATAAAAACCGTAAGACTAAAACATGCTGTAGAGCTCTTGCAAACTGGTAAATATACCGTAACGGAGGTGAGTGAGCTTTGCGGATTTGGCAGTGTAGCGTATTTTAGTACGGTTTTCAGAAAGCATTATGGAAAATCACCGTCTGAGATATAGAATAATAAACACGCAGACCTAAAATTTTATATTTTCGTGACAAGCCGACGGAGTATTACGAAAATTTCTCCTTTCCAATCGGCCTGCCTTTAAAAATATTTGCCAGGACAAGGCAAATTAAATCCAAAGAGATTAAAATAAAAATTTGTATGACACGAGACAGGACAGAAAATAATCACTATTTGTTGTTTTGTCACTAAGTTGTATTTGCATATTTTTGAGATCATAAAGTCTGTTGGTATGCAGTTATTTTATTGAAATACAGACTTTTTATATCGAATATTGCATCAACACAAATTATCCTAAAGGTATTGGTGTCTCGAATACTGCCCCGGGGTACAGGACAACTGACATACATATCATACTTTCGATTTTGATCTTGGAAAAATGGATATGCCAATCCCAACTGATGAATTATTAAAGAATTCTTTATGTGATCAAAACGATGCATACAAATAATGAGAAACATTGGTTTTTATAGTTCTTAGTTTTGTTTTTGACTTGAGAGATAGTTACACTGAACCGTGGCGCTTTTATTTTGCTTATATAAGAGACTTAGTACTATTATCGTTATTTGGAAAACTTTTTTTATTCTAAATATTCAGAATCTAAAATTGAATATCTAAATTTTAAATAACCGCTGGCTATAATAGTTTATTTTTAACTAAACCTAAATCTAATATAAAATGAGTCAAGTTTTATATCTCCTTTTCCCTCTTCATAAATCTAGTTATACGATAAAGGTACAAAGCCTGGGAATGTATTGTGCGAGTTTATAATCGCCGGATGGAAGGATGGAATTTTAAATCAGAAAGCCAGGAATGGCGGTGTTTCCGGGTATTGTGTTGAACTAGGCGCCTACCGGAATCCATTTGTAAACATTGGTATATATGACATTGATAAAATAAACGGTTATTCTATAACTCTATTAAAAAACGATATAAAAATCATCCACTTATGAAAAGTTTTGTATTTGTTACTTGTTTTATGACGATAATATTCCTGTTTGCAGGGAATATATCGGCTCAGGAACCTGCGGTAATAAAAATTGATATCGACCGTAAGATTGATACAATTGACCCTCACATTTACAGTGCTTTTGTAGAACCTATAAGAACAACTGTATATGGCAGTATTTACGATCCTCACTCCCCGTTTGCCGATGAAAACGGTTTCCGTAAAGACTTTATTGACTTGATAAAAGAACTAAAAATACAAAGTGTGAGGTGGCCCGGCGGTAACTTTGTGTCTGGATACAATTGGGAAGACGGCATAGGTCCTAAGAATCAACGTCCGTCGAAAAGAGAACTGGCCTGGAACCAGATAGAAACGAACCAGATGGGAACTGACGAATATGTAAAATTCTGCAGCATGATAGGTGCTGATAATTTTTTATGCATCAACGGTGGAACAGGAACCCTTGATGATGCCCGTCACTGGGTGGAATACTGCAATGGTGAGCCAGGAACCTACTATGCAGATCTAAGAGTAAAATACGGCAACGAAAAACCTTTCAATGTAAAATATGTAGGGCTGGGTAACGAAATTGATGGCCCCTGGCAGATGGGACAAAAAAGCGCTGAAGATTATTGCAAATTCGCACTTGAAGCAGGGAAATTAATCGGGTTAATAGATAAAAAGATAAAGTTGGTTGCTTCAGGAGCATCGCTTTACCAGCCGGGGAATGAATGGGTAAACTGGAATGACTATGTACTTGAACAAATGGTTGGAGAAGTCGATTACATTTCAGTGCATCGTTATGCAACGGAAGCCTTGCCCGGAGGACGCCAGAACCGTAATTTTCTAGATTTGATGTGCCTTGGATTGGATATCGATGAAAAAATTGAAACCACGCAAGCACTCATTAAAAAAGCAATGGTTAAGTCAGGCTCCACTCGTCCGGTGTATATTTCCTTTGATGAATATTCAGGTGGCTTTGGCGGTATTTCCAGCGCATTGCTCCTGGCCCAACATTTGAATTCTTTCATTCGTCATGCCGATATTGTAAAAATGGCTAATCTAACCATGATTACCAGCCTTGTTGGAAACAGTCCGGAAGGCGATTTCAAAAACTCCAATTTTTACACTTTTTACCTTTATTCAAATAATGCTAAGGGTACGGCTTTGGACGTTTATACCAACTGTGACAGTTATGATAATGAAGTTTTTAAAAACATTCCTTATCTCGACGTGACGGCAGTTTGTAATGAATCGGCAAAAAAGGTCATTATAAATGTGGTAAACCGCAATGAAACAAAAAACATTGAAACAAACATCGATCTGCAAACCGGTGAATACACGGGCAAAGCAATGGCAAACCTGATTAATGCCGATAAAACTGATGCCCGAAACACGAAAGAAGATCACCCCATTCAGATTAAATCCGAACAAATCAATTTTAAAGGGAATTCGATTAAACATACATTCCCTGCACACTCTTTTACACAACTGGAAATTTCGCTTAAATAATCTGTTATGCAACAAAACACATCGAAAATTACTGTATTACTACTAATTTCATTATTAATTATGGCTTTTAATCCGCAAAGCGAGATGGTGAAAAAGCCGATTTATTTGAACACCTCATATTCGTTTAAAGAGCGTGCCATTGACCTGGTTTCGAGAATGACTCCCGAAGAAAAGCAAAGTCAACTGGGAAATACCATGCCACCAATACCGCGTTTGGGCGTAAATCATTACGATGTTTGGGGTGAGGCTCTTCACGGAATAATGGGCCGAAACAACAACAGCGGAATGACAGCAACTTCGTTTCCTAATAGTGTCGCGGTTGGCGCAACTTGGGATCCGGAACTGATCAAACGTGAAACCAAGGTAATTGCGGATGAAGCCCGTGGTTTTAATCACGACCTGATTTTTACGCTTACCTACTGGTCGCCGGTAATTGAGCCTGCCCGCGATCCGCGCTGGGGACGCACAGCCGAAACGTTTGGTGAGGACCCTTTTCTGGTTTCTGAAATCGGAAAAGGATTTATCCAGGGTTTAATGGGCAATGACCCTAAATATCTAAAAACAGTGCCCTGTGGCAAACATTATTTTGCCAACAACACTGAATTTAACCGGCATTCAGGCAGTTCGGATATGGACGACCGAGACATGCGCGAGTTTTATCTGCGTCCTTACCGAACGCTGATACGTGATTACAATTTGCCGGCAATTATGACAGCTTACGGAGCTGTTAACGGAATTCCCATGTCGGCCAGCCAATACTTGGTGGATACGGTTGCCCGAAAAACATATGGTATGGACGGTTATGTTACTGGCGATTGCGGTGCAATTGACGATATTGTCAGGGGGCACCATTTTTCCGAAAGCTACGAAGAAGCGGCAGCGCTGGGGTTAAAAGCCGGTGTTGATACCGATTGTGGCGGCGTTTACCAGAACAATGCATTGAATGCATTAAAAAAAGGTTTGCTTACAGAAAATGATATCGACAAAGCGCTCATCAATATATTTACCATCAGAATGAGGCTTGGAGAGTTCGATCCCCCGGAGATAGTTCCTTATGCTGGCATAAAACCAAATATTATTAACGATCCTTCGCACAACGATCTGGCGATTGAAGTGGCAACTAAAACACCGGTTTTGCTTAAAAACGAAGTCGTTGTTCATCCCGATGAAAAAGCGTTGCCTATTAACCTGAAAAACATTAAAAAGATTGCAGTACTTGGCCCACAGGCCGATAAAGTGGAACTTGGCGACTACTCGGGACCAATTGAACCCGATTTAGGTATTTCACCGCTTCTGGGAATTCAGAATTACATAAAAAACCATAACCTGAATATTGAAGTAGTATCAATGTCGGGCGGAAATACCGACAGAAATACGGATTTTATTACCATGAACCGCTTTACAACCGTTCGCAACGGAGAGGCGCTGAAAGAATTCGATGCCACAAAATTTGATACTTCGGCTCCTGGTTTAATCGTTTCGGAACGTTTTGGCCGGACTTCGATTCGAGGTATAAAAGATGGCGACTGGACCGCTTATGATAATGTGGATATTACAGATATTGATTCAATACGGTTTAACGTGTCAGCGTCAGGTAATGGTGGTGTACTTGAAGTTCGTGTTAGTTCTGCCACAGGAAATATTCTGGCTACACAAAAAATTGAGGCCGATCAGCAGCGTGGCGGTTTTCCTGGTTTTACACGGCCCAAAAATGTTACGGTGAAAATGAATACACTTGGTATTACTGGGCCTCAAACACTGGTGTTGGTTTACCGCGAGGCTGAAAGCGCGGAAATCGATCAGGCTATTCTGGATATGGCTGCTTCGGCGGATGTAGCACTTGTTTTTGTGGGGACCGATCAAACTACCGGACGCGAAGAATCAGACCGTTTCTCCATTACTTTGCCCGGAAACCAAAATGCACTGATTAACGCGGTTGCTGCAGAAAATCCTAATACCATCTTGGTCATGCAAACCATGGGAATGGTGGAGGTGGAGCAATTCAAAAATAATCCGAATATTCCCGGAATTATCTGGACTGGTTATAACGGACAGGCACAGGGAATTGCAATGGCTAAAATATTGTTTGGCGATGTAAATCCGGGTGGAAAACTAAACGTGACCTGGCATAAATCGGTTAACGATCTTCGAGGTTTTATTGACTATACATTGCGTGGCAATGGCACCGACGGAAGAACTTACTGGTACTACAATAGAGATGTTTCGTATGAATTTGGCTACGGATTGTCGTACACCACTTTTGAATATAGCAATTTCGAAATCAGTAAAAGTAAAATCACTCCAAACAATAAAATCACTGTCAGTGTTGATGTGAAAAATACCGGGATGGTTGATGGTGATGAAGTGGTGCAGGTTTATGTAAAAACACCTGATAGCCCGCCTGCCATGCAACGGCCGATAAAAAGGTTGAAAGGTTTTCAAAGAGTAACTATTCCTGCTGGGCAAATAAAAACCGTAAATATTGATATCGATTGTAATGACCTTTGGTTTTGGGATGCGGGAAAAGGAAAAATTACCTTCGATCCGGGGTGTTATATTTTTGAAATCGGCGCATCGTCAAAAGACATAAAAGGAACGGTTGACGCTACAATGAGCGGAGCTTACCAATCTGTATTAACAACGGTTGTTGCCGAAAGTGACAAAATGATATTACGTCCGGGAGATGTAATTCAAACCAGCGTAACAGCTGCCATGTCCGACGATAGCTTTTATGATATTTCGAAAGCAGAAGTCGAATACAAAAGTAATAACCCCAAAGTGGTTTCGGTGGATGCTAACGGTAAAGTTATAGCCACAGGTGTTGGTGTAGCCTTGGTATTTGCTGATGTTACAGTCGACGGCAAAACGGTTTCGAACAGTTACCCTGTAAAAGTAATGCCCGACCTTAATCCAAAATCAATTCTGGTAAACGGGAAACCAATTGCAGGATTTGATAAAACGGTAAAAGCATACAGTTATCTGTTAAAAAATAACTTGAAATTACCGGTTCTTTCGGCATCGGCGATTGGATCAGGGGTTACCGTGGATATTGAACAGACAAAACAGATTCCCGGAACAGCGGTTGTAAAATTCATCGACAAGATTACACTTGAAACCAATACCTATTATTTCAATTTCGATGTGGAATCGGTAAGCGATGAGTTTGACGGTACAGTTGGCAATCAATGGAAATGGCTAAGGGAAAACAAAAATACCCGGAACCTGACAACAACTCCCGGATTCCTGACAATTACCAGTGAACCCGGCGGTATTACTGAATCAACAAACAATGCAAAAAATATTTTGTTGCAAAGCGCTAATAATGACTGGACTGTTGAAACAAAATTAACCGCATCAAGAATGCCGTCTCAACCTGAAAACGCGGGTATTCTGGCTTACCAGGACGATGATAATTTTGTGATGTTTATGTTCAGGGCTGTGATAAAGACAACCAGGGTTCGGGAACCGCAGCCCGGTACTGTCGATCTGGTAATAGAAGAAAACGGAATCACCAAATCGCTGGCATCATTTAACCTGAAAAACGGAATAACAGGCGAGAATTATTTATATATGAAACTGGATAAAAAAGGAAGTATTTATACGGCATATTATTCACTTGACGGTGAAAAGTTTGAACAGCTTGGAACTGCCGACCTGCCTTTAAAAGATATTAAAACCGGTTTGGTTGTCTGCGACGGAATAATAAACGGGTACATGAAAAGTACCTTCTGGTTCGATTCAGACACCACTAAGGCGGATTCGCCATTTGATGTGTCTTTCGATTATTTCCATATTAAAAACAATGGATTAAAATAACATGAAGTAAACCAAATAAAACTAAATTATGAAGAATCAAATTGTGAACATTCTGTTAGCTATTATTCTGGTTGGCGGAGTTTATTCTGCACAATCTCAAACTGCGGTTATCGAGGATTTTAAACCCTCATCCGTAAATCAACCCGGGAAGCAATATCCCATGGTTAATTCCGAAGGCCGGGTACGTGTGCAGATTTCCGCACCTGAAGCTCAAAAAGTTCAATTGGACATCAGTGCAGTAAAGTACGACCTCGTAAAAGATGAAAATGGTGTGTGGACTGGCGAATCGGCCCCGCAGGATGAGGGGTTTCATTACTACCAGCTTTGGGTTGACGGAGCCGCAGTTCCTGATCCTGGAAGCCTTTATTTTTATGGTGCCAGTCGCTGGGGAAGTGGAATTGAAATTCCGGCAAAAGACCAGAATTTTTACGCCATGAAAAATGTACCGCATGGAGAAGTGCGTGAACTTCATTATTTTTCAAAAAGTAATAACAGCATGCGCAGATGTTTTATATATACGCCGCCCGATTATGAAAAAAATATCGAAAAACGTTATCCTGTTCTGTATCTGCAACACGGAGGTGGTGAAAATGAAACTGGCTGGTCGAGCCAGGGACATGCAGGCCTTATTATGGACAATCTGATATCAGAAGGCAATACTGTTCCTTTTATTATTGTAATGGATAATGGCACATGGTCAATGTCTGGTCCGCCACGAAATAGGGAGCGGGGCGAGCGCCCTGCACAATGGCCACCAAAAGGCTGGGCCGATGGTTTTATGAAAACCTTACTTAACGATATTATACCGATGATTGATGCCAACTATCGTACTATTGCCGATCAGCAACACAGGGCAATGGCTGGGCTATCAATGGGAGGTATGCAAACCCGGGTAATTACTCTGGCTAATCCTGATGTTTTCTCATATGTTGGCATTTTCAGTGGCGGTAGCATAAGTACCGAAGACGTGGAAAATGCTCCCGGTTTCAAAGACAAAGTTAAATTGGTATTTGTTAGTTATGGCAGCCGTGAACTTGAAAACCGCCGGGCTGGCTTTGGAGGCGATCCAAAAGAGAATACTGACGTATTAAAAAAGGCTGGGTTGAATACACATTTTTATGTGTCGCCTCAAACAGCTCACGAATGGCAAAGTTGGCGTAGAGCGCTTCATGAATTTGCACCGCTTATTTTCAAAAACTAAAATTCAAAAAATTATGAAGCAGTTTCCAATTATTATCCTTTTATTGCTGGTTTTGTCCGGTTCTTTATGTTTGGCACAGTCAAATCAGAAGGCCAGCAAGGAGGATTTTAAGCCGGCTTCAACAAATCAGCCCGGCAAGGAATATCCACAAGTCAATTCAGAAGGTCGCGTCAGAGCCCGGATTGCTGCCCCACAAGCTTTAAACGTTCAACTTGATATCAGCGGTATTAAATACCCAATGACCAAAGATGAGAATGGCATTTGGACAGGTGATTCTGAACCTTTGGATGAAGGCAACCACTATTATCAACTTATTATTGACGGTGCAGAAGTCCCAGATCCGGGCAGTACTTACATTTTTGGTTCGGGCGCTTGGCGCAATGACATTGAAATACCGGCCAAAGATCAGGATTTTTATGCCCTGAAAAATGTGCCTCACGGACAATTACGTGAAATCTATTATTTTGGAAAAACTACCAATGCAATGCGACACTGTTTTGTTTATACTCCACCAGATTATGACAAAGATGTAACTCAGCAGTATCCTGTTCTGTATCTTCAACATGGTTACCGCGAAGGTGAGAGCGGATGGGGTGACCAGGGGCGCGCAGGTTTTATTATGGATAACCTGATTGCAGAAGGCAAAACCCGGCCATTCATAATCGTTATGGAGAATGGCGGAATTTCAGGAGATTTGAGCAACAAAGGAGGTCTTGGGGCTTTTGATTTTAGTGTCTTCGAGCGCATACTTCTGGAAGATGTTATTCCATACATCGACAGCAACTTTCGTACGATTGCCAACCAGCAAAATCGTGCAATGGCCGGATTATCCATGGGTGGAATGCAAACCCGCGTGATTACGCTGGCAAATCCCGACGTGTTTGCTTATGTCGGACTGTTCAGCGGTGGCAGCATCAGTGTTGAGGATGTTGAAAAAGCACCTGGTTTCAAGGAAAAAATAAGACTGGTTTTTATCAGCTATGGCAGTCGCGAACTGGAAAATCCAAGACGTGGCCCCTGGAGCGATCCAAAAGAAAACACCGAAAAACTGAAAGCAGCCAGAATGAACACACATTTCTATGTATCACCTCAAACCGCTCACGAATGGCAAACATGGCGACGCAGTCTTCACGAATTTGCTCCGTTGTTATTCCAGGGGAATGCACCTCGCGGAGGCGGTTTTGGAGGGCCAATCGAACTAGGCCCCGACGATAAACCTGCCTTCCCTGAACCACCTGCCAGATATAACAGTCAGCGAGAAGATGTTCCTCACGGCAAGCTAACCGATGTGGTGTACAGTTCAAAATCGCTCGGAACACAACGAAAAATGAGAGTCTATACTCCACCGGGGTATAAAACCGACAGAAAATATCCGGTACTTTATCTTTTGCACGGACTTAATTCAGACAACCATCAATGGACCGAATGGTGTCAGGCAGACAATATTGTGGATAACCTCATTGCCAATGGTAAAATTCAGCCAATGATAATGGTTTTTCCTAGTGGGGATGCCAAAATCACGGCAAACGATACCGTGAAAACCGATGGTTCGGGAAGAGGAAATGATTTTGAAGGCTACGGAAAAAGTTTTGAGGTCGATTTACTCACAGATATTATTCCATATATTGAGTCGAACTATTCGGTATACGCCGATCAGAAGCATCGTGCGCTTGCTGGCTTATCTATGGGCGGCGGGCAATCGCTGAATATTGGGATGTATAATATAAAAACGTTTGCTTACATCGGAGGCTTTTCTTCTGCACCCAATACCAATATGTTTGGCGGAATGTCTAATGTTGAGTTTCTGCCAGACTCCGTTGCCGCGAAGGAAAACCTGAAATTGTTATGGGTAGCCTGCGGAAATAAGGATGGTCTGATTGGTGTCAGTCAGAAGGTGCACCAATATCTGAAAGAAAAAGGGGTAAGCCATGTTTGGCATGTCGATTCAAATGCCCACGACAACAATGAGTGGGACAGCAACCTTTACTATTTTACACAACATTTGTTTAACTAATTTAATATCAATAAAATGAAACGATTAATTGCTCTTTTCATAGCTTGTGCCACGGTATTATTTTCCTTTGGTCAGGCTCAAACCACCCCAACAGAAATCAAAGAAGATTTCAAACCGTCAATACTCAATCAACCTCAAAAGGAATATCCTCAGGTAAATTCGCAGGGATATGCGCGTTTCAGAATTGAAGCTCCAGAGGCCAAAAGTGTGGTGGTAAGCCTTGGCTTAGGCGGTACAAGAGGAGGGACTCCTTTAGCCAAAGTTGAAGACGGTTTTTGGATGGGTACTACAGCAGGGCCAATGGATGAAGGTTTTCACTACTATCATGTTACAATTGATGGCGGTGTATTTAACGATCCCGGAGCCTTGAATTTTTATGGTTCCACACGTTGGGAAAGTGGTATTGAAATTCCTGCTCACGATCAGAATTTTTATGCTTTGAAAGATGTCCCGCACGGTCATGTGCATCAGATTTTATTTTCTTCTCCAAGCACAAATACCTCGCGCAGAGCTTTTGTATATACACCTCCCAGCTACGAAGAAAATCATTCTGTGCACTATCCTGTGCTTTATTTGCAACATGGCTGGGGCGAGGATGAAACCGCCTGGACAAATCAGGGGCATGCCAATCTGATTATGGATAATTTGATCGCTGAAGATAAGATTAAGCCTTTCATTATTGTAATGACTTACGGAATGACAAATGAGATTGAATTTGGTGGGTTAAGGAATTTCGATATAAAGCCATTCCAGACTGTTCTTGTTGATGAATTAATTCCTTATATAGATGCCAATTTCCGTACGATGGCCGATCAACCACACCGTGCCATGGCAGGTCTTTCGATGGGAGGAATGGAAACCAAGACAGTTACACTTAATAACCCTGAAGTTTTCTCGCATTATGCCCTCTTAAGTGGTGGAACATATAGCCCGGATGATATAAAAGACAAGTCGAAAGTAAAACTTGTTTTTTTAAGTTGTGGCAGCAAAGAGAGACCTGACGGAGTTAATAATGCGGTTGCCGCCTTAAAGAATGCAGGCTTCAATGCCGTTTCGTATGTGTCTGAAGGAACAGCACATGAATTCCAAACCTGGCGCAGAAGTCTGTATGAGCTCGCACCTCTTTTGTTCAAAGATTAATAGAAAGAGGTAATTTAAATAATAAAATTGAATAATATTATCTGATACAATGAAAAATTTATTTTTTTTGATTGCAATCTCACTTCTATTTTTAATAAATGCATGCTCCACACTCCCGCCAGATCAGGTAAAAGTGGAACAGGGAATTGTTCAGGGAACCATTGAAGACAGTTTGCGTATATTCAAGGGCGTCCCGTTTGCTAAACCACCCGTTGGAGATTTGCGCTGGAAGGCACCACAACCCGCCGAAAAGTGGGACGGCGTAAAACAAACTACAGCGTTTGCTCCGGCTCCAATGCAAGGTGGAAATACACCTTCAGGTAAAAGTGAAGACTGTTTGTATTTAAATATCTGGACCCCTGCAATATCGGCAAACGAAAAACTTCCTGTCTTGGTTTGGATTTATGGTGGTGGTTTTAGTGGAGGAGCGACTTCGTATTACGACGGGACTATACTGGCAAAAGAGGGAGTTGTTTTGGTAAGTGTTGCATACCGTGTGAATCAGTTTGGCTTTTTGGCACACCCGGAATTAAGCGCTGAAAGTCCGAATCATGTTTCCGGAAATTATGGAATTCTCGACCAGATTGCCGGATTACAATGGATACAGGATAATATTGCCGCTTTTGGTGGCGATCCTTCAAAAGTTACCATCTTTGGCGAGTCAGCCGGAGGTATTTCAGTAAGTATGTTGTGCGCCTCTCCTTTGGCAAAGGGTCTTTTTAGAGGAGCTATTTCGCAAAGTGGCGGATCGTTTGGACCGACCCGTCCAACAACTTTCCCCGGCGAAAACATGAAAACTCTTGCAAAGGCAGAAACCGATGGCGTGGAATACATGCAAAAAGCAGGCGTTTCCAGTTTGGCCGAACTCCGTGCACTGGATGCCGACAAAGTACCAAGCGGTTTCGGAATGGCCGGTGGATGGCCGATTGTTGATGGTTATGTAATTCCAGATGATCAATATAAACTTTACGAAGAAGGAAAATATAACGATGTGCCTGTGCTTATCGGGTACAATTCGGATGAGGGAGCAAGTTTTTCACGTGAAAAAGAACCCGAACAATATTTTGCAGGAGTAAAAGCGAGGTACGGAAAATTTGCCGATAAGTTGATTGAAGCTTATCCTGCCGGAGATAACACGGTTCCCAAAACAGCTCGTGACCTGGCTCGCGATGCGGCTTTTGGCTGGCATACCTGGAGCTGGGCTCGTTTGCAATCGGAAACCGGAGAATCTGATGTGTATTTGTATTATTTCGATCAGCATCCCGATTACCCTGAAGATTCGCCACGTTACGGTTATGGTTCGCCACATGGACAAGATGTTGCTTTTGTTTTTGGATTGAATCCCGAAGATCAGCATGAAAATGAATCTGATCTGGCACTTTCGGAAGTAATGGTGGATTACTGGACCAACTTTGCAAAATACGGTAACCCGAATGGCGAAGGAGTTCCGGAATGGCCGGCTTTCAGCAACGAAAATCCGGATGTGATGTACTTAAAAGGGGCAACACCTTTTGTAGGTCCGGTTCCGAGTGCAGCGTCATTGGAAGTATTAGATGATTATTTTGAATGGAGACGCAGTCCTGAAGGTAAGGCATGGGTTGAATAAATTTGCAGGTTCGCTACTGTTATTAACTAAAGAAAGTGTTAATGAATAAGAAAATTATATTGATTGTTTTACTGGGAACTCTCTTCACTGGTACGAAAGTTTTTTCACAGGATTCGGATTTTTTTGTGTTCCTCTGTTTTGGGCAGTCAAATATGGAAGGAAATGCTCGAATTCAGCCGCAGGATACCATTGATATTGATGAACGATTTCAGGTTTTAAACACAGTCGATTGTCCTGAGTTGGGACGGGAAAAAGGAAACTGGTATACTGCAGTACCACCATTGTGCAGATGCGGAACCGGCCTTACACCGGCTGACTATTTTGGCCGAACTATGGTTGCCAATCTTCCCGACAATATAAAAATTGGTGTTATAAATGTAGCTGTAGGTGGTTGCAAAATTGAACTTTTTGATGAAGAGAATTATAAATCATATGTTGCAACTGCCCCCGAATGGATGAAGGGAATGATAAATGAATATGGTGGAAATCCCTATGGTCGGCTTGTTGAAATGGCAAAACTGGCGCAAAAAAAAGGAGTAATAAAAGGTATTTTGTTACACCAGGGAGAATCAAATACAGGTGATACTGAATGGCCATTAAAGGTAAAAGGTGTTTATGATAATCTGATAAATGATTTGAATCTTAATCCAGAATCTGTTCCGCTTTTGGCTGGTGAGCTTGTTAGTAAAAATGAAGGAGGTGCCTGCGCCAGTATGAATTCAATTATAGCAACCCTGCCGAAAACTTTGCCAAATTCCTATGTTATTTCATCTGAAGATTGTACCGCGAAACCAGATCATCTGCATTTTACAGCAGACGGTTACCGTCTATTGGGTAAAAGATATGGAGAAAGAATGTTGTCTTTGCTGGAAAATGAGTATAAACAATAATATTAACTGGTTTATGTCAGGCAGAAAAACTCAGAAAAAAATTAAAGGTCAATTTTGTAAATTATGAAA
Organism: uncultured Draconibacterium sp.; assembly: GCA_963677235.2. Classification (GTDB taxonomy): domain Bacteria; phylum Bacteroidota; class Bacteroidia; order Bacteroidales; family Prolixibacteraceae; genus Draconibacterium. Next base: position 764,449 of record CAXXPP010000004.1, read on the forward strand.
AATCTAATTTCAACAGTATTCATTTTATTTATTACGTTTTGTGCTGTTAATGCAGAGCAAAATGTTGTTAAAAGTCCGGATGGAGCGATGGAGGTAAGTGTTAATGTCGATAATGGTATACCTACCTATTCTATAAAATACAACGGAAAAACATTTTTGAAAAACTCTCCGCTCGGACTAACAACAAACGTCGGTGACTTTTCCTCGGGTATGGCTTTAGACGAGAATGTAAATAGGAGAAAAATTACAGAAACGTATAAATTACCCAACATAAAAAAAAGCAGTGTTAATTATAGTGCCACTGAAGGTGTTTTTTCTTTTTTAAAAAATGATAAAGCCGCTTTTGATGTAGTTTTCAGAGTAAGTAATAATGATGTAGCTTTTAAATACCGGTTATATGAGCAGGGGCAAAGGAAAAGTTGTTTGGTTGAGGATGAGGCTACAGGCTTTATTCTGCCTGAAGGAACAACAACGTTTCTTTCTGCACAAAGTAAGGCAATGGTTGGTTTTGCCCGCACGATGCCAAGCTATGAAATTCCATATGCTGTTGATGCTCCAACGGGTGAAAACGGGCAGGGAAATGGATACACTTTTCCTTGTCTGTTTAAAGTAAAGGATGTGGGCTGGCTTTTGATTTCAGAAACAGGTGTAGACAGCCGTTATTGTGGCAGTAGGTTGATTGGCCACCCGGAAGGCCTATATACTATTGGCTTCCCAATGGAAGACGAAAATAATGGATATGGTACAACTTCTCCGGGCATCCCGCTTCCGGGAGAAACACCATGGCGAACATTAACATTAGGTGAAACATTAGCTCCCATTGTGGAAACAACTGTAGCTTTTGATGTAGTTGAACCCCGTTATGAAGCATCTCAAAAATATAAATACAGCAAAGGAAGCTGGAGCTGGATAATGAAAATGGATGGGGCAACGATTTACGATGTACAAAAGGAATACATTGATTTTAGCGCTGCTATGGAATATCAAACCATATTAGTAGATGCCCTTTGGGATACGCAAATTGGTCGCGATAAAATTGAGGAATTGGCTCTATACGGAAAAAGCAAGAATGTTGCACTTTTTTTATGGTACAATTCAAATGGCTTTTGGAATGATGCCCCACAGGGACCACGTGGAATTATGGACAATACGATAACCCGCCGCAAAGAAATGAAATGGATGAAAAGTATTGGCGTTCGTGGAATAAAGGTTGACTTTTTTGGCGGCGACAAACAGGTGACAATGAAATTATATGAAGATATATTGAGCGACGCCAATGATTTCGGATTACTTGTAATTTTTCATGGATGTACCCTTCCCCGCGGATGGGAGCGAATGTATCCGAACTATGCTGCCAGCGAGGCTGTTTTGGCAAGTGAAAACCTTCATTTTAACCAACGCAGCTGTAACGCAGAAGCTTTTAACGCATGTTTACACCCGTTCATCCGTAACACTGTGGGAAGTATGGATTTTGGAGGCAGCGCGCTGAATGAGTTTTATAATGCCAACAACAAACCAAACCAGGGCTCTAAACGAATGACTTCTGATGTTTTTGCACTGGCAACAGCAGTAATGTTCCAAAGCGCCGTACAGCATTTTGCTTTGGCTCCCAATAATTTTACAGATGCCCCGGAATGGGCGATTGATTTTATGAAAAAAGTACCTACAACCTGGGACGAAATCAGGTTTATCGACGGCTACCCTGGGAAATATGTAGTGCTTGCACGTCGTCATGGTAAAAACTGGTACATAGCAGGTGTAAATGCACAAAAGGAAACCATTAAACTGAACGTCGAACTTCCAATGCTCCCTACAGGGAAAGAGGTTGAATTTTACAGCGACGATGAAAATTTAAATGGTAAGGTTACATCAATTAAGTTGGATAAAAACCATAAACTGGAGCTGACTATTCCATGTAATGGTGGTGCTTTGGTTGTATCTTCAGAAAATTAAATAGTTGTTTACTGCATAAAAAATAGTAATAATTAAAAAAAAGATGATGAAGAATCTGGCAATTATTGTTGCAGTGATATTATCAACAGCACTGTTTTCACAAGCGCAGAACAAATCAAAATTTGCTCGTAATCCAGTTATCTACGCCGATGTTCCTGACATGTCAATGGTTCGGGTAGGGGATACGTATTACATGAGCTGCACTACCATGCACATGAGTCCGGGGGTGCCGATAATGAAATCGAAAGATTTGGTAAACTGGGAAATAGTAAGTTATGCTTATGATACGCTCGCTAATATGGATGCATTAAATCTGGTAAATGGAAAAACTTCCTACGGAAAAGGTTCATGGGCAAGTTGTATTCGTTATCACAACAATACATTTTATGTTTCAACTTTTTCCAGTACAACCGGGAAGACTTATATATTTTCTACAAAGAATATCGAAACAGGTCCATGGAAAAGAATAGTATTTAGTCCAAGTTTGCACGATCATAGCCTATTCTATGACGATGATGGCCGTACTTATATAATTTGGGGCAATGGTAAACTTTTTATAGCAGAATTAAATGAAGACTTAACGGGAATAAAAGAAGAAACGCAAAAAGTTCTTATTGAAAATGCAAGCGCCCCGGCAGGCGACAGAATTATGCTGGGTGCTGAAGGTTCTCAGCTTTTCAAAGTAAATGGTAAATATTATCTGTTTAATATTACCTGGCCACGTGGTGGCATGCGTACAGTCGTTATTCACCGCGCTGACAAAATTACCGGGCCTTGGGAGGGACGTGTTGCCCTTATGGATAAAGGCGTTGCCCAGGGCGGAATAATCGACACTCCTGATGGAAAATGGTTTTCATATCTGTTCCAGGATCACGGTTCGGTTGGGCGTATTCCATACCTTGTTCCTGTAAAATGGGAAGATGGTTGGCCTGTATTGGGTATTGATGGTAAAGTTCCGGAGGTTCTTGAAGGGTTGCCTGCAGGCAAAGGCTTGATTCCGGGGATTGTAAATTCTGATGAATTTGACCGGAAAGCCGGAGAGCCTGCTCTACCTTTTGTTTGGCAATGGAACCACAACCCCGACAATAGCCTTTGGTCGGTGAATGCGCGCAAAGGCTATCTTCGGCTAAAAACCGGACGGGTCGATTTATTATTCGTAAAATCAAGAAACACCTTAACTCAGCGTACTTTTGGCCCAGAATGTTCTGGTTCTACACTCGTTGACGTTTCGAATATGAAAGATGGTGATTTTGCCGGTTTATGTGCTTTGCAAAGGAAATTTGGTCAGGTTGGGGTAAAAATGATTAACGGTAAAAAATATATTTTTATGATCAGCAATGAATCTGAAACTCCGGTTGAGATGGAAAGTATACCGTTGTTGGAAAACGACGTGTATTTAAAGATTGACTGCGATTTTCATGACAAAAAGGATATTGCACATTTTTTTTATAGCCTGGACGGAAAATCGTGGAATGCCATTGGCGGTGAACTGCATATGCAATACACACTAATGGAGCACTTTATGGGGTATCGGTTTGGATTGTTTAGCTATGCTACAAAAACTCCGGGGGGATTTGTTGATTTCGATTATTTTCACATCAATGATCATATTTCACAATAAATTAAGATAAATATTCCGGTTAGTCAGGTATCTGATTTATTTCTCACATGGAGTTTTGCCGGATAAAATTGAACCATATTAAACCAAAAATAATCATGATAAATATGTTAAAAGGAGGACTGAGGCTGGAAAAATATTTTTCTGCCTGGGAAAGTGCAAATACTTTATTCAAAAATATAACCACCTTCTTTATTTTCGGTTGTTTATTTTTTGTTTCAAACAGCAGCAATGGACAAGGATTAGAGCTCAATAAACAGGAGTATTTTGAAAAGCCGGGTGTAAATATCTTGGTGTTTAGCAACGAGTATAATGGAATGTTTTTTGATGAAAAAACCGCCGGAGTTGAAATCATTCATCACGGAGTACGAACTTCGACCGGGGGCGCTATCCGAATGCAAAATACTCCTGAACAATGGGATCAGATTCCCACAGTTATGAGCCGAAATGTAGACAGAGAGAATAACAGAATTGAAGTTGAATTACGTTACCTCGATTTGGATTTTAATGCAAAGTTAATTGTAACTCCAAAAGATCAGGGTGTGGAAATCACAGTCAACCTCGACAAGCCACTTCCAGAGAAGTTGATCGGGCGCGCAGGATTTAACCTCGAATTTTTACCATCTGCCTATTTCGGAAAAACATACATGGCCGACGGAAACCCGGGGATTTTTCCAAAGTACCCATCCGGCAAAACTGAAATCAGGCCCATAACGGAAAAAATCCCACAATTTGCAGGGCACACTACCTTCGATGACCGGGGACTTGGCGAATTTATTGTAACCGATCCTATTGCTTCAGGAAATACATTTGTTTTGGCTCCGGAAGATTCTGAAAGGTTGGTAAAGGTTAAGTCGGAAACCGAAATAATGTTATTCGACGGGCGAAATCAGGCGCAAAACGGATGGTTTATTCTGCGTAGTTTACTTCCCGCAGGAAAAATGGGAAACGTTCTTACGTGGTATCTCGAACCTAATGCTATTCCAAACTGGAAAAGGGAGCCGGTTATTGGTTTCTCGCAGGTTGGTTATACACCCGATCGGAAAAAAGTTGCTGTAATTGAACTGGATGAGAATGATACTCCCTTAAAAACAGCATCGCTTTATCAAATAACACAGGAGGGAAAACATGTAGAGAAGCTGAAAGGAGATGTAATGGTCTGGGGAAAATTCCTTCGTTACAATTATGCCAAATTTGATTTCAGTTCAATAAAAGATGTTGGGATATACTATATTCAGTATGGCAATCATAAAACAAATCCGTTTACTATCAGCCCGGATGTATATGCCAATATCTGGCACTCAACACTTGATGTTTGGTTTCCTGTACAAATGGATCACATGGAAGTAAACGAAGCGTACCGAGTGTGGCATGGTGTACCATACCTTGACGATTGCCTTCAGGCTCCGCTAAACCACGAGCATTTCGATGGTTACAGGATGGGCGATACAACGGATACAAAATACAAACCGCTGGAACGTATTCCCAATATGGCGGTCGGCGGATGGTTTGATGCCGGCGACTTTGATATTCAGACTGGTTCGCATAACAGCGTTATTTCGAGTTTTGTTGAAACATGGGAAGAGCTGAATATTAAAAGAGATGAGACGTACATTGACCAGAAAACCCGTTATGTCGACATTCACAGGCCAGACGGAAAGCCGGATATTTTGCAGCAAATTGAGCATGGTACCTTAAACATAGTTGCACAATGCGAAAACATCGGGCATCCGGTAAGAGGAATAATTGTACCTAATCTCCACCAGTATCATCATTTGGGTGATGCCTCAACAGAAACAGATAACCTTCCTTATAACCCTGAGTTAAAACCCTATGAAACCGACGGGGAATCAAGCGGTACTTTTGATGATCGCTGGGCATTCACAACCAGATCAACATTTCTGGATTTGCAGACAGCAGCATCTTTGGCAGCCGCAAGCCGTGTTCTTAAAGGTTTTAATGACAATCTAGCGGAACGTGCCCTTGCTTCAGCAAAAAGACTTCTGGAGGAAGCAAATTTTACATTGCAGAACACGAATACCAGTGCAAATCCGATGAGACAAAGATTTGGTTCAGACATGGATGCCGTTTTGCAACTTTTTATAACCACAAATGATAAAAAATATTCAGACCGGTTTCTGGAACAAATTTGGACAGCCCTTGAAACACGTTCGGGTAGACCAGGTGGAGGATTTAACACCAGGGCTCTCCAATCAGCTTTAAAGGCAATCCCTTATATGGATGCTGCTTATAAAGAGAAACTAAAGGGGTATGTAATAAATTACAAGGAATTGCTGGATGAACAGGAAAAAGAAAATCCCTATGGAGTCCCGGTTACCCTGGGCGGTTGGGGTGGAAGCGGTTCGGTTGTCAACTGGGCGACAACAAATTACTATGCTTGTAAAGCATTCCCTGATATTGTAAATAAAGAATATGTTTTAAAAGGCCTTGATTACATTTTGGGCTGTCATCCATATTCAAATGTGTCGTTTGTAAACGATGTCGGAGTCAAGACAAAAAGAGTTGCCTACGGAAACAATCGTGCCGATTTTACAACTATTGCAGGTGGTATTGTTCCCGGATTGATTTTGCTCAAACCTGATTTTCTTGAAAGTAAAGACGATTGGCCGTTTCTTTGGGGTGAAAATGAAGTTACCATTGGAGGTAGCGCCGAATACATTCTGTTTGGGGCAGCCGTAAATGACTTGTTGAAAAATTAAAAATGATTGGAAATATGAAAAAATATATATTGTTGATAACGGGATTGTTTGTTATGACGGGTTTTGCGTTTAGTCAGAATCCCATTATCCGAAACCAGTTTTCTGCTGACCCAACTGCCCGGTTTTTTAATGGAAAAGTATATCTTTTCCCTTCTCATGATATACAAGCTCCCGCCGGGAAGAATTTAAGAGAAAACTGGTTTTGCATGGAGGATTATCATGTGTTTTCTTCTGAAAACCTTGTCGATTGGACAGACCACGGAGTAATAATTAGTCAGAATAAAGTAGGTTGGGTGGATTCAACAACTTATAGTATGTGGGCGCCCGATTGTATTGAACGGGATGGGAAGTACTATTTTTATTTTCCAGCCAATAAAAAAGACGATGGTACGGAGAAAAGAAGAGGGTTTGGCATTGGTGTGGCAGTTGCAGACAAACCGGAGGGACCATATATTCCGCAACCCGAACCGATTAAAGGAATAGATGGCATCGATCCAAATGTTCTTATCGATAAAGACGGTCAGGCATATATTTACTGGTCTTTGGGGAATATATTCGTTGCCAAATTAAAAGAAAATATGCTTGAACTGGATTCCGAGCCTATGGTAATTCCCAATTTACCTGACAAGGGTTTGAAAGAGGGACCCTTTGTATTCGAAAGAAATGGAATATATTACCTCACTTTTCCACACGTTGAAAATAAAACAGAAAGGCTTGAATATGCTATTGGAGATAATCCAATGGGACCGTTCAAAATGACAGGTGTAATTATGGATGAATCACCCACAGGCTGCTGGACCAATCATCACTCAATGGTTGAGTTCGAAGGTCAGTGGTATTTATTTTATCACCATAATGATTATTCGCCTGATTTTGATAAAAATAGGTCGGTAAGAGCTGACAGTCTCTTTTTTAATGAGGATGGAACAATTCAAAAAGTAATCCCGACACTACGGGGTGTCGGATTGACCAAAGCTTCGGATGAGATTCAAATAGATCGTTACAGCGCCATCAGTGATGACGCTGCAAACATTGAATTCAATAATCCGCAAAATACGTTTGAAGGTTGGAAATCCGTACTGTCTGGAAAGGGTGCCTGGATTAAATATAATTCAATTGATTTTGGTAAGAAGCTGAAAAATGTTCAGGTGAAAACTGCGTCAGATTTGGGTGGAATAATTGAAATTCGTTTGGATGAAGTTGGCGGCCCGGTTATTGCAGAAGTAACCATTCCAAAAGGAACCAATTGGAAAATAATTGACTCGAAAATTTCAAAAATAAAACCAGGAAATCATAATCTGGTTATTGTATCAAAAATTAAAAATCCTGTGGAAATTGATTGGATTAGATTTGTAAATTAGATATTTAAATTTAGGACAATGAAATATATTTTATTGATAATTGTAAGTGTTCTTTTTCATATTCAGGTATCTGCACAAAATGAATCGCTTTTAAAGTTGTGGTATAATCAGCCTGCAAAACAATGGGTTGAAGCATTGCCAGTTGGGAACGGGCGTTTAGGTGCTATGGTTTTTGGCGATCCGGTTAAAGAAACGATACAACTTAACGAAAGCACTGTATGGGCAGGCCAGCCCAACCGTAACGATAATTCAAATGCCAGGGCAGTACTCCCTGAAGTCAGAGAATTGATTTTTGAAGGAAAATATAAGGAAGCGCAGGATCTGGTCAATCAGAATTTTATCAGTAAAGCTTCGCATGGGATGCCTTATCAAACGGTGGGAAACCTTAATCTCCAATTTTCCGGACATGAAAATTATACCAACTATTATCGCGAACTTGACATTGAAAATGCCATAACATTAACCCGGTATAGTGTAAATAATATCAATTACAGTACAAAGGTATTTTCATCTTTTCCCGATCAGGTTATAATTGCCCAAATTAAAGCGGATAAACCCGGCTCGGTCTCTTTTTCTGCGACAATGGACAGGCCTTCAACGATTAATATCGCAACCAGGGGAAACGACGAACTGATTTTATCAGGTATTACCAGCGATCATGAAACGGTAAAAGGCGCTGTGAAGTTTGAAGCTATTACAAAAATTGTTACCGATGGTGGCTCTGTTTCAGCAAATGACACAATGTTAACCGTTTCAAATGCAAATGTTGCCACCATTTATATTTCTATAGCTTCAAATTTTAAGAAATACAATGACATTAGTGCCAATGCTGAAAAAAAAGCCATTTCCTGGCTGGAAAAAGCAATGAAAAAAAAATATGAGGAAATTGTAAGAAATCATGTTGCTGATTACCAAAGTTATTTCAAAAGGGTCAGTCTCAATTTAGGAGTAACAGATGCGGTCAAAAATCCTACAGATGTACGTGTGGAACGGTTTGCAACAGGTGATGATCCACAGCTGGTAGCACTATATTTTCAGTTTGGACGTTATTTGCTGATTTCATCTTCGCGATCTGGCGGGCAACCTGCTAACTTGCAGGGAATATGGAACGACCAGCTTATGCCGCCGTGGGATAGTAAGTATACAGTAAATATTAACACAGAAATGAATTACTGGCCATCGGAAATTACAAATCTAACTGAAATGAATGAACCTTTGGTTCAAATGGTACGGGAGCTTTCGCAAACAGGGAGACAAACCGCTAGGGATATGTATGGCGCAGATGGTTGGGTACTTCACCATAATACCGACATTTGGCGAATTAATGGTCCTGTGGATGGCTCTTTTTGGGGAATGTGGCCCATGGGAGGCGCCTGGCTTTCGCAACATTTGTTTGACAAATATATGTACAGTGGAGATACAGATTATTTGAAATCGGTTTACCCAATTCTTAAGGAAGCATCGGTTTTTTTACTTGATTTTTTGGTTGAAGAACCGGAACATAATTGGTTAGTCGTTGCTCCTTCTGTTTCACCGGAAAATGCTCCGTCAATACATCCTGAATTTTCTATAGCTGCAGGAACAACTATGGATAACCAGTTGGTTTTTGATTTGCTAACCAAAACAATACAAGCTGCAGAAATTTTAAATACTGATAATGAATTAGTAGCTAAAATGGGAGAAGCTTTAAAAAGTTTGCCGCCGATGCAGATTGGTAACTGGGGACAATTACAGGAATGGATGTTTGATTGGGATAACCCTGATGATAAGCACCGCCATGTTTCTCATTTATATGGTTTGTATCCTTCCAATCAGATTTCTCCCTATCGCACGCCTGAATTATTTTCTGCTGCAAGAACATCCCTCATAGCAAGAGGCGATGAATCAACCGGTTGGTCGATGGGGTGGAAAGTTAATCTGTGGGCGCGGCTTCTGGATGGTAATCATGCTTTCAAACTTATTACAGACCAGCTAAAACCTGTTACACGTTCAGGAAGAAGACAAAGTGGAGGCACGTATCCTAACCTTTTCGATGCTCATCCACCTTTTCAGATTGATGGTAACTTTGGGTGTACAGCCGGCATTGCCGAAATGTTGATGCAGAGCCATGATGCAGCTATTCATTTGTTACCGGCGCTTCCTGATGCCTGGAAAAACGGAAGTATAAAAGGATTACGGGCCAGGGGAGGTTTTACAGTTGATATCAAATGGAAAGATAGCAAACTTGAAACTGCTGTAATTAAATCATTGCTAGGAGGGAATTGTCGTATCCGTTCCTATGTTCCTTTAAAAGGAAAAGGATTAAAAGAAGCAAAAGGATCAAATCCAAATACGTTTTATGAGGTTACTAAGATCAAAACTCCATTGAGTCACTCAACGGTTCAAGCTACCTCTCAGAACTTGCGTAAAGTTTATGAATATGATGTGATAATTAAAAAAGGAGAAATAATCGAGTTGAGCAGTAACTGATTTGTGTACAAAATCAGGTCTGTAAAATTTGAAAAGGCAATATATTTTTATTTCTCTTTTTGTTTTAAAGAAGATTTTCTTTCAATAAGTTTTGTTGTTAAAACCAGAGTCCTGGAGGGTGTCGTGGTGTGAATTCTTTCGAAAAATAATTCAGCAGCCCGACGCCCCATTTCAAAAGTAGGATGCGTAATTGAAGTAAGTGGGGGGTCAACCACTGTGGCATGAAAATCATCGGTAAAACCTATCAACCCAATATCCTCGGGAATTCTGTATCCTTGTTGTTTTATTTTTTTCATGGCTGCAAATGCGACAGTATCATTTATTCCAAAAACCGCATCGGGTGGATTTTTAAAATTTAATAAACGTTGCATGGCAAAGCTGGCTGAATCATAGTTGAGATCACAGGTTTCTATCAGTTCCTGCCTAACAGGTAATCCGGAGTTTTCTAAACCTGAAAGATAGCCGGCCATCCTTTCTTTGGAAATATTCAGAGATGGAGGACCCGAGATAAAAGCAATTCTCCTATACCCCTGACAATAGAAATGCTGTGTAATTTTTTCCGCTGCTTCTTTGTTATTTACAGTTACTGATGAGACCCGATTTTGCAAACAAACACGATCAAAGAAAATTAACGGGACGTTCTGTTCTAATAACGTTTCAAAAAAAGATATGTCGGATGTTTCGCGGCTTATGCAAATAATTAATCCCTCAACACGCGCTTTTAATAAATTTTTGATAGATTCTTTCTCCTTCTCATACGATTCATTTGAACTGGCAATGAGTATGAAATAGCCCATTTCGTTTGCGTAACTCTCTATTCCGGAGATTATCGATGCATAAAAATGAGTCACAAGATCGGGAACTATAACACCAATCATTCGCGTTTCCTGTTTTAGCAGCCCCATTGCCAAAGGGTTTGGGCTGTAGTTCTTTTCGATAGCCAGTTGTTTGACTTTCTCCTTCATTTCCCTGCTAATGTCAGGGTGATCTTTTAATGCTCTGGAGACGGTAGAAATAGAAACATTTAATTCTTTGGCAAGATCCTTTAAGGATATGTGTCGATTTTCCATAGTTAACTCCTTTCGGTATAAAATTTCTCTCTTTTGGTCAAATTTAAAATTTCCATGTTATGTTTTAGAACATTTTTTCTCTAATGCAAAGGTTTGCGCTAACCTTTGCATTGAGATAGTGATATTATAGTGTTTTGATAAGATGATGAATTATTGGAAATTTACCTAAACAGAACTGAAAATGAAGTTTAAAAGATACTGTAAAACAATGATGTTAAAACAAGATCCCCTGCTAATCGAAGAATATAAAAAAGTACACGCACCCGGAAATGCCTGGCCCGAAATTACAAAGGGTATGAAAGAAGTTGGAATTATAGATATGGAGATATACTTGTATAACAATCGTTTATTTATGATTATGGATACTGTTCCGGAGTTTAACCACAATAAAGCGATGACGCAATTGGCAGGAAGGCCACGGCAGGCGGAATGGGAGGCTTTTGTTTCCCGTTTTCAGGTAAGTGGAGAAGATGCCTCTGCCAATGACAAGTGGCAGCTAATGGAGCGTATTTGTGAAATGGAGCAGGTAAGTGAGTATAAAGCAAGTGACGGACAGGTTAATGAGTAGTGTCCGACTATTAGGAAAAACTGGCTTAGTTTGCCCGCAGATTATTTATGGAACCAGTTATTTGGGGAATCTTTACCGTGAACTTTCTGATATCGAAAAATTGAACCTTATGCAGGAATGGTTTAACATAACTGATGGTAAAGTAATGATTGACAGCGCCGGAAAATATGGTGCGGGTTTGGCGTTGGAAGTTATTGGTAAAGGTTTGGAAAAACTGGGCATTGAACCATCGCAAATTTCAATAAGCAACAAACTGGGCTGGTATCGTGTACCACTAAAAACATCAGAACCTACTTTTGAACCCGGTGTCTGGGCAAACCTGAAAAATGATGCTGTACAGAAAATTAGTTACAAAGGTATTTTGGAATGCTGGCATCAAGGGTGCGAATTGCTGGGTGGAAGGTACAAACCAGAAATTGTATCGGTACACGATCCGGATGAATATTTGATGGCAGCAGAAGATATAGGTGATCGTAAAAAGAGGATGGATGATATTTTGGGAGCCTATAATGCCTTGTTCGAATTAAAAGAGAAAGGCGAAGTAAAAGCTGTTGGTATTGGTTCAAAAGATTGGTTGGGAATAAAAGAATTGTATGGTAAGGTAAAGTTTGACTGGGTAATGTTTGCCAATAAATTCACAATCTATCACCATCCTGAAACTATTCTTAAATTTATGAGTCAACTCGAAAACGACGGAGTTGGAATTATCAATTCGGCCATTTTTAATGCAGGCTTTTTAACCGGAGGTCAATATTTCGACTATCGCCTTACCGATCCTCAAAATCCAGAGGATAAAAGACTTTTCCAGTGGCGTGATAAGTTTTTTGCCATCTGTAAGAGACATGATGTTGCTCCCGGAGATGCTTGTCTGAGATTTGCCTTGTCAGCACCTCAGATTGCAGCTGTGGCGTTAAATCCAAGTAAGCCACACCGGATGGCTAATAATAAAATGGTGCTGCAAAAAGATTTTCCAAAGACATTTTGGGCAGAATTAAAGAAAGAAAGGATTATTGATTCCGTTTACCCATATTTATAAAATTAAATAGCTATGATTATTGACACTCATCATCATTTGTGGAAATATAATCCGGTTGAATTTGACTGGCTCGACAGTGAGATGGCAGAAGTACGCAGGTCTTTTTTCCCGGAGGATTTGAAAACTACCCTTGCAAATACAGGTGTTGAATGCGTGGTAACTGTGCAGGCACGGCAGGTATTGGAAGAAACTGAATGGCTCTTGAAACTTGCCTCCGAAAATAGTTTTATGAAAGGGATTGTTGGCTGGGTTCCTCTTGCTAGTGAGAATATTCAGCAAATTTTAGAAGGCTATAAAAATAATTCATGGCTAAAAGGAGTGCGGCATGTAGTGCAGGGAGAAGCTGATCCACAATTTATTTTGGGCGAGAATTTTAACCGGGGGGGGGCGCTCCTGAAAAATTATAATCTGGTTTACGATATACTAATTTTTGAACATCAGCTGCCGAATACAATACGTTTTGTGGATATTCACCCTGAACAAGTATTTGTTTTGGATCATATTGGCAAACCAAAGATTAAATCAAATGAATTTCAACCCTGGGAAAAAAACATAAAAGAACTGGCCAAATGCGAAAATGTTTCCTGCAAAATCAGCGGAATGGTAACTGAAGCCAGCTGTAAAAACTGGACGGAGGAACAGTTACGGCCATATTTTGATGTTGTCCTGGAGGCTTTTGGCCCATCTCGTTTGATGTTTGGTTCCGACTGGCCGGTTTGCCTGGTAGCTACTTCATATTCTTATTGGCTGGAAGTAGTGAAAAAGAAAATTTCAACATTCAGTACGAATGAACAGGAAATGATTTTGTTTAAAAATGCAATAAAAACGTACAATATTAAATTCAGATAAACAGATGAAAGCAATAGAGATTACAAAACCTGGCGAGATTAAAGTAGTTGAACGCGAAATGCCAAAGATGGGGAAAGGAGAAGTACTTCTAAAATTGAAATACGTTGGTTTTTGTGGTTCTGACAGAAGCACCTTTTTGGGGAAAAATCCTTTAGTTCAATATCCAAGAATTCCGGGACATGAAATATCGGCTATTATTGAGGATATTGATGAGGAAGTTCCAAATTCTTTTAAAAAAGAACAACATGTAACAGTCGTTCCCTATACCAGTTGTGGTCAATGTACTTCTTGTAAGCAAAAGCGCTTTAATGCTTGCCTGTACAATAAAACCCTTGGCGTACAACGCGATGGAGCTATGATGGAATATATTGCAGTACCATGGCAGAAAGTATTAGTAGATAATGAGTTGAGCGACGTCCAGCTTGCCCTTGTTGAACCTATGACCGTTGGTTTTCATGCCGTGGATAATGGAAAAATTACTGATTCGGATACAGTTTTGGTTTTTGGTTGTGGAATGATTGGAAGTGGGGCAATAATAAGAGCTTCACTTAGGGGGGCAACCGTTATTGCTGTAGATATTGATAATACCAAACTGGAGGCGGCAAAAAAACTGGGAGCAGATTATACTATTAATTCTAAAATTCAGGATATGCATCAGGAATTGGGAAAAATAACACAAGGGAACGGACCTTCAGTTATTATTGAAGCTGCAGGAAATCCGGTAACCTACAGAGCAGCAATAGATGAAATTGCCTTTGCCGGAAGGGTTGTTTGTATTGGTTACGCAGGAGACGAAGTGTCTTTTCCAACTAAATTGTGGGTACAAAAAGAATTGGAAATAATGGGCGCCAGAAATGCAAACCCTTCTGATTTTGAGGCAGTAATGAAATATCTTAAAAATAGCAAGCCTGATGAAAATATTTTTATCTCTAAAACAGTAAGCTATCGCGATGCTCCAGCAGCAATGAAAAGCTGGTCGGAAGATCCTGGAAGGATTATGAAAATACTGGTTCAGTTTTAAAAATGTTATTGTGAAGATTTAAGTGATAAACTGAGCAACTCACTAAAACGTAAAATATGAAAAATAGAATGTTTTATTATCCGTTTTTGGGTTTATTGATATTACTGGCCGGATGCGTTGCCAAAAGAGAAGAAAAGAAAGAGCCGATTATATATCAGCCGACATGGGAATCTGTGGAAAAATATGATGCAGTTCCTGAATGGTTTAAAGATGCCAAGTTTGGAATTTATTTTCATTGGGGAGTTTATTCTGTTCCGGCCTTTGCAAATGAATGGTATCCAAAGAATATGTACGAAGAGGATTCACGGGAGAATAAACACCATAAGGAGTTTTATGGTGATCCTAAGACAGAATGGCCTTACCATTATTTTATTCAGGGCGCTAAAGACAAACAGGGCAATTTTGTGCAGTTTGCGCCAAAACTTAAATCTGAAGGCGGAGAATTCGATCCTGAAGAGTGGGCGCAGTTATTTGCCGACGCCGGGGCAAAATTCGCCGGACCGGTTGCCGAACATCACGACGGTTTCTCTATGTGGGCAAGTAAGGTAAATCCCTGGAATGCCAATGACATGGGACCCCAAATGGATCTGGTAAAGATGTTGACAGATGAAATAAGGAAGAAAGACATGAAAGTAATTCTCTCAATGCACCACGCTTATAATATTACCGGTTTTTATGAATTTGTACCAAAAACTGAAGATCCGGAACTTCAAAAATTGTATGGTCAACTTGGGAAGGAAAAGAATGAGGAGGTATGGCTACAAAAACATAAGGAAATTATTGATAACTATCAACCGGATATCATCTGGCAGGATTTTAATTTGGATAAGATAAGTGAACCTGTACTTTTACAATTTCTGGCTTATTATTATACAAAATCGGAAGAATGGAGAAAACCAGTTGTTGCTACTTATAAAGATGCCTTAAACCACAAGTGTGGAGTATTGGATTACGAACGTGGCGGTCCAACAGATTTGATGGATTATTACTGGTTAACAGATGATGCTATTAGTACTTCTAGCTGGTGTTACACCGATGGGATTGGTTATTATTCTCCCAAACAAGTATTTGATGGATTTTTGGACAGAGTGAGTAAAAACGGAAATTTGTTATTGAATATTTCACCAATGGCAGACGGAACAATTACTCAGCCACAAAAAGAAATTTTGCTAGCCATGGGGGGATGGCTAAAAAAATATGGCGAGGCTATTTATAATACGAGAGCATGGGTAACTTATGGCGAAGGTCCTACCAAAATGGGAGCTAAACACGGTGTCTTTACCGAACCTTCAGAAGGAACATCAGAAGATGTGAGGTTTACAAGAACAAAGAACAACGAAACGCTTTATGCCATTGTTTTAGGTTGGCCTGGTGATAATACTGATTTTGTTCTAAAATCATTGTCAAATAGCCAGATTGATCTTGCTTCACTAAAATTGGTTTCTTTACTTACACAAAATCAGAGTCAACCTGTAAATCTCAACTCACATCAGGAAAAGGATGGACTACATGTTAGTTTTCCTGTTAAACCTTCTGATGAAATGGCTTATGTAATTAAGTTGACTTTTAATGGAGAAATTCCGGCCAGGCATTCAACGGAAGAAGGAAAGGCTAAAGACGACGGGATATAATTCAGAGGAAGATATTCATGAGTTATTGGGTTTTCAGAAAAATCGCAGAAAATATTGTATAAAACAAGTATGTATGTTATTTGTAAACTACTCCTTTTCGTTGTATGCTCAAAACAAAGTCCGATTGAGACTTATGGCGAAATACAAATTGTCGACATGGGTATAAACCAGGAGAGAGTATCTGATGAAATGCAATTAAGCCTTGATGGATTGGATAATAACAAAAATAAGTATGTTAATCTATTTGGAGGCTTTATTCTCTGGCTAAAGAGATGTTTTTAGGAGGAGCTTTATGAATTTTGATATGGATAATTTGGAAGTTGTTTCTCCTTAACTGAAACGTTTGCCTACACCACAAAGGCGAATACTTACTAAAAATTTTATTGTTTCAAATGATATGATTCTGTACTTTTAAAATTAAATAACTCATCTCAAATTGATATAATTAAAGTCAAATTTTAGGTGAGTTAAACGGTGAGTTCTTTCTGATGATGCGCTGATATTTGTTTAATAATAAATTACTTACAGGTAACTGGTTTCGTTCTGCTACCCCGACAGAAAGGGGAGTCCCAAAAAAAACAAAAGCCTGTAAGTTGTGTGATTTACAGGCTTTTTTGTTTTTTATCATATCAGTTCAAATCAATAAATATCATAAAAAATGTGAGTTAAACGGTGAGTCAAATACCAATTAATTCAAATTGAAAATCAATAAATATCTGATTTTAAATTTTTGCTACGAAACAGGAATATCAAACAAAACCTGGAGAGCCTGTGTGCACATTTGAAGCTGTTAAATGAAATTAAGGGAAGCTTTCACGATAGTATCATAATTATCAATTTTTAGTTAGATTTTTTATCAATTCTGGAAAGTCTTTTAATATTTTGAGATGGTTGTAAGGCTGGTGAAACGGAACCAACTTCTAATTCTTTTTCTAATACAAATACATCTTTTTCTTTGATTTCTTTTGAAGAGCTTCCTATTTTCACTACGTATTTTCCAGGTTCTGTCCTCCAACTTGAGGTTGTCTCATCGAAAGAGGCCAAATCTTCTGCCTCTAGTGTAAAAGTTAGTGTCTCAGTTTCTCCTGGTTGAAGTAACCTGGTTTTGGAAAATGCTGCCAGTTCCATTTCCGGTTTTTCTAAATTCTCGTCTGGTGCGCTTACATAAACCTGCACTACTTCTCTTCCCGGCACCTTTCCGGTATTTCTAATATCTACAGTAGCGGTCAGTTTTCCATCGAAAACAGTTTTATTTAAACTAAGGTTACTGTAAGCAAAATCGGTATACGATAAGCCATAGCCAAATTCATAAGCAACCGGGGCACCAAATGTTGTATAATAACGGTATCCAACATAAATATCCTCGCTGTAAGTAATTTCCCAGGGAACCCTATCCATAAATGAAAAACCCGATACATCAATCTTGTTATCTTTCTCTCCTTCTTCCGACGCTTTCCCGGGAAAGTTCATTGCTGTTGGGCTATCTTCGTATGAAACCGGGAAAGTAATTGCTAACTTACCCGAAGGACATACTTTTCCGGAGAGGACGTCGGCTACTGCATTACCGGTTTCCTGCCCTGGTTGCCAGGCAAGTAGTACGGCATCCGGTTGTTCTCTCCATGTTGCAGTTTCAATTACACCGCCGATATTCAGGATTACAACAGCTTTTTTCCTTTTTGCATGAAACGCTTCAGATACGTTTGTAATTAATGATTTTTCCACATCGGTAAGGTAAAAGTCGCCTTTAATTGCCTGCCGGTCTCCTCCTTCACCCGAGTTTCTTCCTATGGTAATTATGGCAATGTCGGTTTTACCAGCCATTTTAGCCGCTATGTTTTTTGTGAGGCTCATTTCTTCTATCGGCTCTTTACCGCCCATTAAAGCCGTTAACGAGTTTTTTGATGGCGGGGCTTGGGCCTCTGCCTCTGTTATATAGTTTGTATATAGCTTTGCTAATGTGGCATCTGTTTCAAAGCCACTATTTTGTAATCCTTCAATCATCGAAACGGTGTAAGCTTCGTGTACATCGCCGCTGCCGGTACCTCCGGTAATCGTATTATAGGAGGTATTTCCGAATACAGCTATGTTTTTAATACCTCCTGAAAACGGCAAAGTATTTTCCCGGTTTTCAAGCAATACCATTCCCTGTGCTGCTGCCTGCCGTGCAATACTTGAATGCATTTCAAGGTTGGGAGTATTGCTAGGTTGATAGCTATTATAACGGGGTGTTTTCATCATAATGTTTAAAATACGCTCCACATTTTTGTCAAGAATCGTTTCGTCAAGTGTACCTTCTTTTACAGCATTAACTATTTCAGCAATTAGTGTGGGATGACCCGGCTGAATCATATCGTTTCCGGCTTTCATCTGTTCAATTACATTGCTTCCACCTCCCCAGTCTGTCATTACATAACCTTCAAAACCCCAGTCGTCACGAAGAACCTTTGTCAGCAAATCATAACTCTCAGATGTATAAGTCCCGTTAATCTTATTATAAGATGACATCACTGTCCACGGTTGTGATTCCTTCACTGCAATCTCAAAACCTTTTAAATAGATTTCCCGAAGTGCACGCTCGCTGACAATGGTATTGACCGACATCCGGTAGGTTTCTGAGTTATTCGCAGCAAAGTGCTTGATGCTTGTACCTACGCCATTGGATTGAATTCCGGTTACCATGGCAGCAGCCATTTTCCCGGTTACCAGCGGGTCTTCGGAGTAGTATTCGAAATTCCGGCCACACAAGGGGTCGCGCTGGATATTCAGTGCCGGGGCAAGTAAAATGTCGGAGCCATATTCTTTAACTTCATTGCCCATGGCCTGGCCAACCTGAAAAACAAGTGACGTGTCCCAGGTAGAAGCAAGCAAGGTAGCAATTGGGAAGGCCGTGCAAAAGTGGGTTTTATCATTATTCGCTCGTGCCGGAGATATACGAAGGCCGGCTGGCCCGTCGGTTAAAACCTGTGACGTAATACCCAACTCCGGAAATTCACTGCTTGTTCCGGCTGTACCGGGGAGATACTTCCTAACCCGTTTGACCATAGACACATAAGCAGTATCATTTGAATCCACATTCCCATTCAGCCCGGCAGGTAATTTTTGCCTGATTTGTTCAGGGATATCGAAATACATTCCGGTACCTATAACCAGTTGTGCTTTCTGGTCTATAGTCATCGAAGAAACAATTTGTTTAATTTCTGACTTGTCATCCTGCTCTCCATTGTTATATAAAGAGCCGCAGCTTAATGATAATACCGACAGTATAAGAGCAAATAGTACTGATGTCGGATTCAGTAACAGGTCATATATTTTTTTCATTTATAGTAATTTTAATCGTTGGCGGAATTGTTTTTCAATAATCTGATTTTCAGACTTCGACTACGCTCAGTCTGACAGTCACAGTGTGAGGAGCCGAACTGTGATTCAATATATGACGATATTAATTCCGCCAACAGGTTAATTTTATAAGTTGTTATGAATTCTGAAAAGTTTTATTTCACAGGGAAGTATAATTCGTCCAGAAATTCAAAACGCTTTTCTATATTTCCATCAGCTTTTTGTACTGTTTTTACATCTATATACAACACCGGAGCAACATCATGACCGTTGATGGGTTCCCATTCGGGTACATTAGTACCATTCGGGTTTCCTGTTTTGATGAAATTAGCATAATACGACTGAAAAATTTCTGACAACGCATAGTCTTCAGGTTGCCAATCGTACACTTTGTTTTTCGAAAGTGTACCCAGTGCATATTCAATGTCGGCAGTATGAACAGCTCCTTTGATCTTATTTTTGGAATCTTTGCTGTTTTCCTGATGTATTATATTGCTGCCGGTTCCCTCAATTTTGTCGTTCATTCCCGGTAACTTATCCGGTCGGGGATGGCAGTACAAATAACGGAAGACCTTATTATTGCCTGTCTTTTTGTGTATATCGCTCCACTTCCATGCACTATGTCCGATGAATAGATCGGAGGCCAAATCAGTGCTGTTTAATTCAAGCGAAGCATCATCAGTGATGTTATACATGGCAAGTACCTGTTTTCCTTTTCCCTTATACAAAAAGTTTAACATCATGTTTATATTCGAATAACTTGCCTCTCTGCCTTTCATTATAACCGAAAGCGGGATTTCTTTGGAGTTCCAACCTACCAGCAAAGGTATATGAGCTTGTTCTCCCTTTGAATAAGTCTCGATGGGAGGTTCTGTTAAAAAGTAACCGTCAACGGTAGTAGGGAATTGCCCCTTGGCATTTAACAATTCGTCGGCAGGGGCAGATCTTAGCTCTGTTAATGATTTGTATCCGTTCAGTTTCGTAAAATCTTGTCCCTTGTTTTCTGAATTGGATAATGGAACAGGTAAAAGCGAAGATAGTATCGAACCGCTTGAACCAATTGCACGGGCAAACAAACCTTTTGAAAGCGGAGAACACATTAATGCGCTAACCGATAGAGAACCTGCAGATTCTCCGGCGATGGTAACTTGTTCCGGATCGCCTCCGAATGCAGAAATGTTAGCCTGTACCCATTTTAGTGCAGCAACCTGATCTAAAAAACCATAGTTGCCGGAAGCATGTTCTGTTGATTCTTCTGTTAACCAGGGATGCGCCAAGAAACCAAAAACACCCAGCCGGTAATTGATGGTTACAACAACAATCCCCTTTTTTGCCATACTTTCGCCATCAAGCGAAGGTACGCTGCCGCTGCCAACAAGGAAGCTTCCCCCATGAATATAGACCAGTACCGGGAGTTTTTCATTTCCCGTTTCTGCCGGAGTCCACACATTGAGATAAAGGCAGTCTTCGCTCATTTCTTCAGGATCGTAATCTGCTGAATTGTAAACATTCAGTTGCATAGCACTGAGCCCAAATTCATCAGCCTTACGAACGCCTTGCCAGGCGTCAACTGGTTTCGGTGCTTTCCACCTTAGTTCTCCAACGGGAGGAGCTGCATAAGGAATACCTTTGAAGATTTTTATTCCTGATTGATTAATCCCTTCCAGCATCCCGCTCTTTATGGTGGCTTTGGGGAAATTTGTGTTTAGCTGGGCATAGACGCCCAAGGTTGATACAAGTATAATTAGCGTTATTAATGATCTGATAGTTTTCATCTGTTTAATGTTATTTATTATTTATAAATTCTTTTTCTGATGGCTGATATCCTATTCTCATGGCATTAACACGGAGCCTTTCTCCCGGATTCAACCTTATAGGAGTGCCATCGTAAACTTTCCAGGAAGGAGCAACTTCAATGGTATCTCCATTTTTTGCCAAACCGAACAAGGTTCCGTAGTCCCATGATTGCACTACTCTTTTCGGTTTTTCATCAGCCTCTTCAGGTTTAATTATTCGGTACCCAATTGAGGCTCCCGGTGTGGAACAAGTAATTTTTGCACCTTCGGTTGTTAATTCTATTTCAGGTACGGCAGTAACTGGTGCTTCATCGTGTCCGTTCCACCACGTTTCTACCATTTCTTTTTCAGGTACAGTACTCATATCACCCACTTTTGCTTCCCATTGGCGAAAAGCAGTTCTCAACTCCTCCAATTTCTCCTTGTATGCCGGGTTACCTGCCAGGTTGTGCAGTTCATCGGGATCCTTGTCAATGTCATAAAGCTCTTCTGTAGCTTTGGGCGTTTTAAACCAGTTCATGGTATATTGGTTTAGTTTCCCTTCTTCCTTTAGTTGCAGTATTTCTTTCATCATCGGGATTTGTAAACGATATGCCAGATCCTGGTACGCCGGCTGTTCAGGCATATAGTTGTAGATGTATTCAAAATGTTTGTCTCGCACTGCTCTTACCCTGTCATATTTCGAATCCATACGGTCTCTTCCAGCATAGATATATTTACGTTGAGTTTCTGATTTCTGATCACCAAGAAAAGCTTGTCCCCGCATGTAACCCGGTATTTTTATATCTGCCAGTGATAGTACAGTAGGTGCAAAATCAACAGCACTTACCAACTCATTATTTTCCGTACCTGCATATTCCTGATTCGGGAATTTTACCACCAATGGAATATGGATACCCCTGTCGAGAACTTCCCGCTTCATCCAGGGGAGTGAGCCCCCGTGGTCGCTGTAGAAAAAGATGTATGATTGTTCGTACAGTCCGTCTTTTTTTAGTTGGGCAATGATTTCGCCTACTTGCGCATCCATTATTTCGATGTTGGAATACAAACGGGCAATGTCATGCCGAACGGTCTCGGTGTCGGGGTAATATGGGGGGACTTTTACCGAATCAGGATTAACGGTTAAAGGCCCTTTTTGAAACCACAGTTGCGATTCGTGGGTAACAAACAGATTAAATACAGAAAAAAACGGTTTCCCGTCCGTGTTATTTCTGAATGTAGCAGTTGGATTACTGTCGTCCCAAACTGTTACCGGAGGATCGAACTGATAATCTTCCTTCTGGTTGTTGGTGGTGTAATATCCTTCCATACGAAGGTATTCAGGAAAGCATTTGACTTCTGCCGGAATCACTGCCGAATAATTTGGTACTCCCTCGCCCCGGTATTTTGGATCAACCGCTTTGGTACGCATGTGCTGTGTTCCGATAGAGGCAGGGTGCATGCCTGTAATGATTGCTGAACGGCTCGGGGCACACACTCCTGCTGTTGTGAAAGCACGTGTATATTTTACCCCGTCGTTTGCCAATTGGTCAATATTGGGCGTTTTTATGTTTTCTTCTCCAAAACACCGCACAAATGGCGAAATGTCTTCGCAAGTAATCCATATAATATTTGGTTTTGCCTTTGCTTCTGTTGTCTGTTGTACCTGGCACCCGCCTAAAAAAAGTGCAACAGTAATACTTAGACCATATAGAATATTCTTTATTATGTTTTCGTATTTCATGCTATTATTATTTCGAAATGTTTTTCCACATCTCATTAATAGAAGTGTAGCGGTTGTTTATAACAGAACATTGTGCATCGATTCTCATTAGCGGATGATTTTGCAGGTTGAAGGCCGGCCACTCGGGCTGTCCCTCCCCAATCGGCTTTCCTGTCCGTGCAAAACCAGCCCAAAACGAGGCCATATTTTTTGATGCTTCAAAACGTTCGGGTTTTGTTCCAGCCATAGTCGATTCTGCATTGTAAAATTTAAACGGGATATCCATGGCGTGCATGGCGCCAAATTCAATTGGCGTTCCCGGAATTTTTGCGTCCGATTTGTACCCGAAATTGTATAAATAAACCGGGGCACCGCCCTGCACCGTTTTTCTTTCAGCAATTGACATGGTTCCCAATCCCATTATTACATGCGAACGAATGGCTACATATATTTCAGTTGGCGATTTATCAGGGTAGGCTTCATGATACGTTTCCCAAATCAGTCCTGCATTTTCGTTAAAATCATTTTTAAGACGGTTTTTCAGTTGTTCTTCTGAAAAACTAAACATTCCGACATCGCGGTTAACCATGGCGAAGAAGATATATTCATCTTCGTTCCAGCCTGTTAATAATGGCTTGTTTTTCGAGATGTCAGGAGCTGTAGGCTCAAACGGATGAAAGGGGAGGAGTTCATTATCTTTTACAGCTCCGAAATTACCAACACCTAAATTTCCTATTCCATTAAAACCACCGGAAAGAATTGCATTTTCGTTAGAAAGATATTGTTGGGCGGCCAACAACTTTTCGGCCGGAACCTCAAGTATTTTTTTCCAGTTTTTTTCTGAAATCTGCAAATACTCTAATACCTTCCGGGTAGTTTGTGCTGCATCTTCAGCATGAATAATCTCAATAGCCGGCCCACTTTCAATTGATACTTTGTTAAAATAAGGGGCAGCTTCGGGCATGGCGTATAAACAGGATGTTTTCATTCCGCCCCCTGATTCGCCAAATATCATCACATTTGCAGGGTCTCCGCCAAACTGTTCGATGTTTTCATTTACCCATTTCAAGGCAATGGCAATATCCTGGATGCCACGGTTTCCGGAGCCTTTGTATTCTTCACCTCCTAATTCATCGAGATAAAGAAAACCCAGCAATCCCAACCGGTGATTCGTTGCCACCACAACAACATCGAACATTCGTGCCAAGTTTGAACCATCTTGCAGGGGACTTCCAGCAGAACCACTTCGAAAACCTCCTCCATGGTTATACACCATTACCGGTCGTTTTTTACCGTCGTTTGCCGGTGTCCAGATATTTAAAACCAGGCAATCTTCGGATGCTTCCGGTTCATTTGCTCCGCGATTTCTGCTGGGTGGCTGAACAGATGGATGCCCCAATTGCAATGCATCCCGAATTCCTGTCCAGGGTTCCACCGGGGCTGCCTTCTGAAATCTTTTAGCCCCGGAAACCTCGCCTGCGTATGGTATGCCTTTAAAAATATTTACTCCGTTCTCCCGGTAACCGCGCAGTTTCCCGTAAGGAGTATCAACCAGTTGATAATCATTTGTAGGATACGCCCACGATTTTGCCAATTGCGGTAAGAGCATAACAGGAAAAACAGATTGCGAAGTTCTTTTAATAAACTGACGTCTTGAATATTTTCTCATAGCTGTTCTAGTCTTTTATTTTTGGGAGTTGACATATTCTCTGGCTGCCTCCTTGTTCCAGGTAATGGTTGCCATTTCATATTTGAAATTCGCATTCAAAAACGGGATGAATGTTTTTGCCTCTTCAACTTCAGCAGTTCCGTTTTCAATTTTTCCAATGAGCGTCTGCATATCGTAGATATATTGGGCAGTTAGTTTACCGATTCTTTCTCCCTGCCAAAAATGCCCTCCGTATATCACCAGCTTTTCTTTATCTATTCCATTGGCCGGATTTTCAATATAGCTTATCAAACTTTCAATTGAGTTTTTGTATACCGGAAAGCTTTCTTTGTCGAAGAGCCACACGCCACGCCCCGAACCAATTGCATCGCCGGAAAACAGCAGGTTTTCTAAAAAGAAGACTGTTGAATGTTTGGTATGCCCGGCAACTTCCAGAGTATTGATTGTAACCTTCCCTCCAAGATCGATTGATTCATTCTGTTCGAAATAAACAGTTCTGTTTTTGGGGAAAATATCCATTTCCTCAAACTCAGCTTCAGGAACCAGGAATCTGGCTTTGGGATCGTTGACAAACGCAGGAAGCATTCCGGTATGATCGCCGTGGTTATGAGTAAAAGTGATAAAGAGTTGTTTATCACCAATCCTTTCATAAACCAGTGAGCGCAACGATTCAGTCGCTGTGGTATCCCAATCGATAGTTCTGGAAAGATCAATCAGTAACGCTTTTTCTTTTCCAAGAATCATATAAATATCGGAGCAACTATTAACACTTAGAATTTGACCGTCATCCCCTGTAATAATTCCGGGAGGGTGCTCGTCATTGGAATTTTCGATGCGATAGATGTTTTTCGCTATTTTGTAAATAGTATACGGTCCCTTTTGAGCCGGTTGACAAATGCCGGAAAGATTAAATACTGCTAAAAATATTAGCATACATATTTTATT
Source organism: uncultured Draconibacterium sp. (assembly GCA_963677235.2). Lineage (GTDB taxonomy): Bacteria > Bacteroidota > Bacteroidia > Bacteroidales > Prolixibacteraceae > Draconibacterium. Next base: position 790,193 of record CAXXPP010000004.1, read on the forward strand.
CATCATAATCAATTGATTTAAATGAGTAAGTCAGATTAAAAAGCCGGAAAATTCTTTTAAGGATATCTCTGCCCGGATTTATTTTATCCGGGCAGAGATTTTACCTCATTATTAATTTCGATATTCGTTTTGTTGTAATACTTCCGGGTATAAATCAATCTGTTCCTGAGGTATCGGTAGAAACTCGTCGATGCCTTCGTTGAAAATTTTACCCTGAAGATGTCCCATTCTTGTGCTTTCCACATCAATATAGTTTTGAAGTACATCAGCAGCTTCTCCCCATCTTACTAAATCGAAAAAACGTATTCCTTCCATGCCAAATTCAAGTCTTTGCTCCATCCGAACAGCTTTTCTTGCATACTCAACACCGGGAAATGAAGTGTAAGGCTCGATGTTGTAATTTCCGGCATATTCTCCGGCTGTAAATTTTCCTGCGTCATCGGGATAAGCAGCCTCAAACACATCTATTTCTGCCTGTGAGTATGTTAACCAACCAGAGTTTTTTGCCCTGTTGCGGATTTCATTAACAAGATTCATCGCTTTGTTAAGGTCGCCATTGGTTTCAACTTCACATTCAGCTAACCACAAGATTACATGGTCAAGCCTGAATTTTCTGAAATTATTGGCACATTTACCTCCAAAAGTTCTTCGAAACCAATTGCTTTCAGATTGCGCAAACATGTTTTTCTTGTTCAGGAACGGGCCACCATTAGAAATAGAACCAACCCAAGCAGTTGCCGGTTGTATTCCCCAATCTTTATATGGTATTCCCGGGCGCCCCACAGTGAAATCCAATCTGGGATCTATCGGTTCGGTTAATTTGACAACAGTCCCGTCTGTGTTATAAACCGTTGGTATATCGGAAGCCTGGTAATCTCTTTCAAGCTGTATTGGTAAACCGGTGACGGGATCAGTAAAAAATGCAGAGACCAGGCTATAACTGGGTTGAAAAAAACCATATCCGGTAGCCATTGGGCCACGCACCGGATATATAATAAAGTCGCCAAAACCTGCATTAACCCCAAAATTTAACCCATCTTCGCAGCGTTGATCTTCAAAAATTGATTCTTCGTTATTTCGGTGTGTTATATCGTAGTTAAACTGATAATCATCCATTAAAGTATAACCACCATTTGAATAAACGTCATCAAGTAGTGGTTTAGCTGACGCATAATTGTTTTGGTACATATAAGCTCGGGCCAGGTATGTTTTTGCTGCCCACGATGTTGGACGCCCTGCATTCCCGGCAGCCCATCTTGACGGTAAATTATCCGCAGCAAACTGAAAGTCAGCCTGAATTTCGGGCCATACTACATGATCATTGGGAACTGTTGTCGGATCCTCGGTAGTTTCATCAATCCATGGTACAGCTATGTACGAAATGGTTAATTCACAGTAAAAATGTCCACGTAAAAATCTCGCCTGGGCAATTGCAGCATTCTTCTCATCATCAGTCATGTCTGTTGCGGTATTGGCCGCTTTTATAACATCGTTGCATCGGGTAACTCCGTCGTATGCATATTTCCAGCGTCCGGTATTCCCAATATTTCCGGCTGATTGAACTTCATATCCTTCAATAAAATTTAGAACTGTTTGGTCCCCGGCACTGCTACCTTTATATGCATCATCAGATTGCATGCTGCCAAATAGCCAGTCGCTAAAGGAGAGCGAGCTGTTTCCCCATAAATCGTTTGCATTTAAAATAGTAGCGTTTTGCCCGTCGAGAGCTGAATATGCGCCAACCAAAAGTAGTTCAACACCTTCTTTATTACTAAGATTATCAAGTACAACTTCTCCCTTCGGATAAACATCGAGCATATCCTGACTACAGGATATATTAAGAAGTAAGAATACGGTTGATATATATATATGTATCTTTTTCATAATTTTTGAGTTTAAAAGTTAATATCCACTCCTAATGAGAATGTTTGTGAAATTGGGTAAACACCATTATCTACGCCGAACATAGTATAACCGGACTTTATAGAAGTTGAAACTTCGGGATCAAGCCCTGTGTATTTTGTAAAGGTTAGCAAATTGGTGCCCTGAAAATAAACGTGCATGTTGCTAATACCAATTTTTGATGAAAGCTCAGCGGGTATTGTATAGCCTATTTCTAAACTTTGCATTCTTAAGTATGAGCCATCTTGAACAAAAAATGAAGATGGTTGTACCATTACATTGTCTGATATTAAGGCTATTGGTTGTGTTATCTTTTCTCCGTTTGCATAACGCTCTGCTGTCCATGATTCAGTTAACCGTGAACTGTATTTGTTGGTTCCCAAAAGTACATTAAACTGACCTGTTATGTCATCATAGTTAATTATGTCGTTGCCATAAGAACCATTGAATACAGCAGCAAGGTCAAAATTTTTGTATGCCAGATTAATATTGAATCCATAGGTAAAATCGGGATGAGGGTTCCCAATTACAGTGCGGTCCTCATTGTCGATTCTGTCATCATCATTAACATTTCTGTATTTAAAAACACCAGGCCTGCTGTATGTATCAGTAGCATGGTCTGCCGTATTATAAGGGACATAGCTGTCAACTTCCTCCTGAGTATTAAAAATACCATCAACAACATAGCCATAAAAAACACCCATAGGTTCGCCAGCAGTAATAATGGAGGTGGCTCCTTCTCTGGCCCCCGATAGGTAAACAATCTCGTCTGCGTTATCATTAAGTTTTAACACCTCGTTTTTATAATGCGACAAATTAGCTCCAATACTATAATTTAAATCTTTTCCAATCTTGTTGCGGTAGGTTATCTGAATATCAAAACCGGTGTTTTTCATTTCACCAATGTTGACGTTTGGCAAGATTACACTTCCAACCACATCCGGTAATTGTTTTTGGAACAACATATCCGTTGTTCGCTTTTCATATACATCGAAAGTCAAATTGAATTTATTTTTTAATAAATAAGCATCAAAACCAATATTTTTTGTTGTTGAAGTTTCCCACTTTGCATTAATGTCGCCAAGAGTTAATTGCTTGAACCCGGCAACGGCAGAACTTGGTGAACCATCGATCGGGTAATAGGTTTGTGCAATGTCTGAACCATAAGTGCTGAACGAGTTATAGTTCCCAATCTGGTCGTTACCATTTTTACCCCATCCAAACCGGATCTTAAGATTATCCAGCCAATTAATTTCAGGCATGAACTCTTCTTCGGTTATTCGCCATCCCAGGGAGAATGCGGGAAACATTCCCCAGCGATTCTTTTCGGAAAACCTTGAAGAGCCGTCGCGACGAAGAACTACTTCTGCCAGGTATTTGCTCTGGTAATCGTAGTTTATCCTGCCAAAATAAGAAATTGTCGACCACTCATCAAAGTTACCGGCATTGGTCTGGCTTCCCTGCCCAGCATCAATTACCATGTAGTCTACCGTATCGTCGAAAAACTGATCGCGCCAGGCAGCCAAATTGGCCATGTGATAATGTACAGTCTCATTGCCCAACAAAACATTCACATTGTGACCATTGAATGTTTTGGTATAATTTACTGTATTTGTCCAGTTCCATTGCCGGCCACCAATATAGGATTCCAAAAGTTCATCAGTTGTATTGGCCAGTGCTGATTCAGGATTGATTAAAGTCCTCGAAATGCTGTGTGCCGATCTGTAATCGAGACCAAAGAAACTTTTCACCTGGATATTTTTCAGAAGGGTGAGTTGGCCGTAAATACTTCCAAGAAGCCTGGCTTGCTTGTTATGATCGTCTTTATTTCGGTATTGAGTTGCTACAGGATTTGCCCTGCTGCCAACATCCTGGGCCTTTCCGCCTGCAAAATTGCCCATTATGTCATAAATGGGAAGAATTGTTCCACTATCTCTGGCATATGAAACAACATTTCGTTCCGAGTTTGTATTAAAATTCATTTGATCGGAAAAAGAGGCCGAAAGGCTTTCCCCAAACTGTAACCATTTATTCACTTTCGTATCAGCGTTTAACCTGAAAGAATAGCGGTTGAACCCAGTATATATAATTACACCTTCCTGATCGAGATAGTTAGCAGAAAAAGCGTAATTTGACTGAGCTGTCCCGCCGTTAATACTCAGATTATATTCCTGAATAACAGCAGGATCAAAAATTGCATCGTACCAATCCGTACCCTCTTTATTTGCTTTTGTAATACCATAATACGGATTGGGGTAAGAATACAGCGACGGATCGGTACCGGGATCTCCTTCCATAGCTCCATTAGGAAACAGATAATCGGGCAAAACCGGTTCAGCACCACTGCCAAACTGGGAATGATACCAACCGGCATCTCCAACAAAGAATCCTTCATTTTTAAATTCAAGCCAAATTAAATCAGCGTATTCCTGAGGAGTACACATGTTATCATTTACACCATTTATCCTGGCATTTTGAATACCCAATCTGGAACTGAAAGTTACATTTGGCTTTGTCACACCTTGTTTACCTCTTTTTGTTGTAATCAAAATAACACCATTGGCTGCACGAACCCCGTAAATGGCAGACGAGGACGCATCCTTTAGCACAGAGATACTTTCAATGTCATTCGAGTTAATTTGAGACAATCCGTCTGTTGCCGGTATTCCGTCAATTACATAAAGAGGAGTGTTGTTGTTAATGGTCGTAATTCCGCGAATATTGATCGATGCGTTTCCTCCTGGTTTATTATCGTTGATAATTGAAACGCCTGACAATTTCCCCTGCAACTTGGCTCCCACATTGGCGCTGTTTGAAGAAGCAAGAGCTTCTCCTTCAACAATTGACGTTGAACCGGTTATTGTTGCTTTTTTCTGTACGCCGTAACCTACTGCCACCACCTCTTCCAGTCCGATTGATTCTTCCTCCAAAACGATGTTGATACTTGTTTTGCCAGAAACAGGAACTTCCTGTGTTCTCATACCAACAAACGAAAATATCAGGGTTGCATCATCAGGTACATCTGGGAAAGAGTAATTCCCATCAATATCCGTAACCGTACCTTGAGTTGTACCTTTAAGAACAACTGTTACACCCGGCAGAGGTGCGCCGGATGAATCCGTGACTTTACCGGTAACACTTTCGGACTGCTTTTCTGACGATTTCTCGGATACCGTTGACAATACAATTGTCCGATCAATCAGACGATAGGAAACATTTGTATCTTTGAACAAATCATCCAAAATATCGCTAATTTTTACATTGGAGTAGTTTGCATTTACCTTTCGCTCCAAATCAATAACGTCGCGGTTATATACAAAATTAAAATCACTGTGGTCTTCAATGTCTGCAAGAACTTCTTCCACACTTACATTCTTCAGGGAAATAGATAGCTTTGTCGATTGTGAATAGCTTTCTGATGCCATAAGGTTCAGGATGCCGGCTAGTAAAAGTAGTAGTGTTAATCTCATTTTAAATCCAATCTTTTGTTCGAAGCCCATAATCCAGCTTCGAACGTAGGACATTCGTTTTTTTTTCATAATTTTAAATGTTTGATTAATAATAAGGTTTATTACCTTGTTAAACTTTATGCAGGGAAGAGGGCAAATCTTTCCTGCATTTTTAATTTTAAGTAACTATTGTAACTCTTTTGTTTTATCTCTGGATATAATTATTTTTCTTGATGAATATGTGTTGTCATTATTTTGTTCAGCCTGAATTGATTTCCATTTTATGGGCAATGAGATTGCAAATATCTCCATAATCCTGTCTATATTCTGACCTTCAAAGGTTGCGTCGAAATTGTATTCTCCCAATGTTTTGTCTTCCAAAACAAATTCAATGTTATGTATCCTTTCAAGTCGTTCTAGTATTTCTTTAAACCGAGTATTTTTGAACACATATCTTTCGTTTACCCATCCTGTAAAGACTTCCATATTGTTTACTGCTGTGATGCCAACGGTATTATTTTGTTTATTCAGAATACTTAATTCTCCGGGTTTCATTTGGTATTCAGTATCCGCAGATTCGCCTTTCTCATTTAATCTAATAATTGATATTTTACCTTCAACCAGGGCGGTTTCAATGTTGAGATCATCTTCATAAGCTTTTATATTAAAAGTTGTACCGTAAACTTTTACCTGCATTCCGGTAGTAGTTACCAACATCGGCTTTTCTTTATTCTTTGTAACTTTAAAAAAACCTTCACCAATTAGTTTTACTTCTCTGTATTCTTCCTTCGATAGAACTGGGTATTGAATAGAACTTCCTGAATTTAACCACACTTCCGATCCGTCTGGCAATACCGCTTTTGTTCTGCCTCCTGTTGGGGCCGAAACCGTATTATAGATTTGTGTAAGTTGATTAAACTTCTCATTATCGAAAGCTCCCTGTTTCAGTGATTTTCCAAAAAACCAAATTGAAGTTATTATCAATGGAATAAACAAAATGGCGGCTACTTTACTAAACCAGTTGATGATTTTTGTGGTTTGTAGTTTTTGGGTGAGTGTATTTGCCGAATTTGCTATTCCTGTTCTTTGCCACAGGTAATCTAACTCTTGTTCAGAAAAATTTATCTCTTTAAAATTTAATGCGCCAATAATTGTTCGCGCTTTAATAAATTCATCTTTATTAATAGAGTATTGTTTTATAAATGCCCTTTTTTCATCCTTATTTAAAGAGTCGAAATGGATTATCCCTTGTTGGAATTCCTCTTCGGCAAGAAGTTTATCGAAATCGGTTCTGTTATTCATATCCCGGCAAATAAATTTTCCTTTCTATTTACTAAGAGTATGAAACCGAAAAATGGTACTGCAAAAAAATAATTTATTTTTTTTGGAACAGTAAAAAGAAGTTAAACAGCATGATGTCAACATCTTTAATGTCTTCTTTCGAAAAATCCGTTAATCCTTCAGCTAATTTTTGAAGAATATGTGGCATGTTGTTTTTTATCGATTGTTCTTTTATGTTGATAATATCAGCTATTTCGCGGTAGGTTAGCTGGTGGTAAAAGCGGAGAAAAATAATTTCGCGCTGGTTTACGGGCAAAGAATTGAGATTGTTGAGTAGTTTTTCCCTTAAACTGGCAGAGATAAAATTTTTATCGACAAATTCTCCAGGTTCAAAAAATAAGGTCTGATTTTCTTCTTCCGAAATATCGTTTAAAGAGTCTGTGCCCTGATTGTCTTTTTTTGAAGCAAAAATCCTCCTGCGTAGAGAAACTAATAAATATGCCTTTAGATTGGACACGTCACCAAGTCCGCTTCTGTTTTGCCAGATATAAATAAAAAGTTCTTGAATCTGATCTCTGATAAAGTCAGGAAACGGGACTAACTTGACACCATAAACATACAGTTGAGGGTAATAAAATTTAAAGATTTGTGAAAACGAATTGTGATCACCTTTCTTCATTTTTCTCCATAATGACTCTTCGTTTATTTTATCGAGTCTATCCTGCATATAAGTATATCCCTCTCTTTTAATGTGTCAAAAATATAACTAATTATGAAAAAATACCTATTTGCTTTTTTAGGAGAATAAAACCTTCTTACAATTTTGGTGAGCAATTGTTTTAGATGTTCGGGGCACTTCTGTCTGAAACAACAGCGCAAAAAGAATTAATGCTTTAACAAAAACATATAACTGATTATAAAAATGCATAAAACCTCAAAATAATATTTGTAAGAGATGTATAATTCATGAACCCAACTGACATTGCCCCTAGGTAACAACAGGTGAAACATTACCCATGAAAATGGAAAAATTATACCAATTACTATAACCAGACCTATCATATTTCAGATGAGGACTGGAATATCTTTTCTTCGAAACTGACAAAAAAATATATTCCGAAAAAACAAACATTCTTTTGGCTGATATTTTGCGCATTCAGGCAAAATATGATTCGGCAATGATCGTAATAGAAGAAGTGCAGGGCAGGGGAAACTTATTGGATAAGAGGATTTTTAATACGGGTATAGGAATACCAACGGAAAAATTTGAACTTATTTTCGAGAAATTTAGACAAGGGGACAAAGGTTATTCAAGACAATTTGAAGGTTCGGGTCTGGGGTTGGCAATAGCTAAGGCGTATTTGGAGAAGCTTAACGGAAAAATTTGGGTAGAAAGTAATCTAGGAAATGGAGCGATATTTTATTTTACCCAGCCATATAAGCTCCCCCTCAACAAACCAGGGAGTTGAAAGAAATTGATTTGAACAGCATTTTTGATAGCTTAAAATTAAAATCGCTGATTGTGGAGGACTACAGTGCCTCAACACTGCTGCTCACGATATTGTTAAAAGGATACAGCAGGGAAATACTAGAGGTGAGAAACGGGGATGAAGCAGTAGAAGTTTGTAAAAAGCACAAAGGCATTGATTTAATAACCATGGATTTACAAATAGCAGGAAATGGTTTTGAAGCGACGCGTCAGATAAGAAAGTTTAACAGGGGTGTAGTAATAATAGCCCAGTCGGCCTATGCAATGGCATACGACAAAGAAAAGGCTTTGTATGTAGGGTGTAAGGTTTTATCCCTAAGCCGATTCAGGGGAATGAATTTATACGGTTGATATACAGGTATTTTCAAAAGAAGTAAAATAATTAAGCAGGTAATTATGTAAAGAAGCACTATCAATTATATGTATAAGAAAAATACCTCTTAGATTACATTTTCTGTGCTTACAACCTTAACCGGAAACGATGACAAACAAGGCGAATGCTTCTCTGAATATGTTTTTTAACATGGAAAATAAATTGCCTGTTTAATCGATTAAGCATACATTTGACTACTAATTTGTAAATATTTAATGTTTTATTCTTTCATTTCTTAGGTAAATATGGCAAAAAAAATATCAATGAAAGATATTGCTGAAAAAGTTGGTGTTTCAACAGCCTTAGTTTCATATGTTTTAAATGGTCTTGAAAAAGAAAAAAGGGTTGGACCTGAGGTTGTAAAAAAAATACAAGCTGCTGCTAAGCAGTTAAATTATAAACCCAACCAGATAGCAAGAAGTTTAAGAAAAGGTTCTACCAGTACTATTGGATTGGTTGTTGCAGATATTTCAAATCCATTTTTTGGACAACTTGCCAGAGTTATTGAAGATGAAGCTGCTAAATCCGGTTATACAGTTATTTTCGGAAGCTCTGATGAAGATTGTTATAAATCACAGACATTGATAGATACTTTACTCAACAGGCAGGTTGATGGCATTATACTTACCCCATCTGAAGGATGTTTGAAACAAGTTGAAAATCTTGTGTCAAGTGGATTTCCATTGGTACTAATAGACCGTTATATTCCTGGTATTTCGACTAACTATGTTGTTCTTGATAATTACATGGCTACATATAACGCTGTAAAGTGCTTTATTGCCAGGGGATATTATAAAATAAAGATGGTTGCTTATGATTCTTCACTTATTCATATGAAAGAACGTGTTCGTGGATATGTAGAGGCCATGAATAATAGTGGGTTAGAAAAGGAAATTGTGGTAAAAAAAGTAAGGTTCAATAACATGAAAAATGATATGGTTAAAGTGATGGATGAGTTGCTTTCTGATAAAGAAACAAATGCCTTACTCTTTGCTACCAACGCCTTATCTATAACCGGATTATATTCAATTAGAAAGCAAAATATAAAAGTTCCTGAAGAATTGGCTGTTATTGGATTTGATGGACATGAAGTATTTGATTTCTTCCAATCTCCATTAACATATATTCAGCAGCCATTGGAAGATATGGGAAAAGAATCAGTAAAAGTACTGATAGAGCAGATTAAAGGAAGTAAAAAAACGGTGCATGTTGAATTAAAACATCAGCTAATTACCAGAGCTTCATCAGGATAAATTTTTTTGCAAAAGTGCTTAATCGATTAAACTGTAAACTTTACAAAATGAAAAAAACATTACTCTTTTTAATTACAATTTTGATTCCAGGCTATATTTATTCTCAATCAAATTTCAATGGCCTTGAAATGAACATGGGGAATTTATATCGTCTCTCTGATGCTAAATCTAGATCTATAAGTCCTGAAAATTTTACAGGAGAAAAAGGAAAAGGAGGAATGGCTGTACCTGATATTAATGCCCCTGAAAATACGGCCAATGCGACAAATGCATCTCGGGATCTCGGACAAGGATGGAAAGTAAACCCTTTTATCCGTATTAAACCGGGAGAGACTTTTACTTTGGCGGACATTGATGGCCCCGGTGCTATTCAGCACATTTGGATGACACCCACAGGGAATTGGAGATTCTCAATTATACGAATTTACTATGATGGTGAAAAGACCCCTTCTGTTGAAGTGCCAGTCGGTGATTTTTTCGCAATGGGATGGAATGAATATGCCCCTCTTAATTCATTAGCTGTTTGTGTGAATCCTGGTAGCGCTTTTAATTGTTATTGGCCCATGCCTTTTCGAAAGAAATGTAAAATAACGATGGAGAATATCAATGACCAGGATGAGATGAGACTTTATTATCAAATAGATTATGCTTTGAACAATATTCCAGATGACGCTGCTTATTTTCACGCTCAATTTAACAGGACTAACCCTAATGAAACTTCTGATTATACTATTATAGATAAAATTGAAGGGAAAGGGCAATTCGTTGGACTTTACCTGGCCTGGGGCGTTAATAATAATGGTTGGTGGGGGGAAGGCGAGATTAAGTTTTTTATTGATGGGGATGGAAAGTTTCCAACCATTTGCGGAACTGGCACTGAGGATTATTTTTGTGGATCTTATAATTTCGACCGAGAAGGTCAATATAAAGAATTTTGTACGCCATATGCTGGTTTGCATCAGGTAATCCGCCCTGACGGAACTTATAAATCTCAGCAACGATTTGGACTTTATCGCTGGCATATAACAGACCCTATTCGATTTGAAAAAGATCTAAAAGTTACTATTCAGGATTTGGGCTGGAGGCATGGAGGAAGATATCTGCCTCAAAAATCAGACATATCATCTGTTGCCTATTGGTATCAGGTTGAACCTCATACTCAATTTCCAAAGCTACCCCACTGGAAGGAACTTGAGGTGAATTAGTCTGCAGTTATTGCTTAATCGAATAAATAAAGTGAGTACTAGCTAAAGATCTGATAACACTAAATTACAAGTAGTGTATGGGTTGCTAATAATTCATTTTTCAAAGAGATAATTATAAATCTCAGGTCTCTGGCTATAATATTTATTTAAAATAATATTTAAATATACAAAACAAATGAGTAACAGGTTAATAGGAAGACTTCCTAAAGTTGGTATTCGTCCGGTAATCGATGGACGCGAGCGTGGTGTACGTGAATCGCTAGAAGAACAGACAATGAACTTAGCAAAGGCAGCAGCCGGTTTAATTGAACAAAACCTCCATTTTCCTTCAGGAGAGAAGGTACAATGTGTGATTTCTCCAACAACAATAGGTGGTGTCGCTGATGCAGCAGTGTGTGCAGATTTTTTTGAACGGGAAGGTGTTGGAGTATCTCTCACGGTTACACCGGCATGGTGTTATGGAAGTGAAGTTATGGATTCAGATCCATTAAATCCCAAAGCAATATGGGGCTTTAATGGGTCTGAACGTCCCGGTGCCGTTTACCTGGCAGCTGCATTGGCTGGATATACACAGAAAGGATTTCCTGCATTTAGTATTTATGGTCATGATGTTCAGGATGCTGGGGATAATACTATTCCTAAAGATGTAAAGGATAAAATTCTTCGTTTTGTAAGAGCTGGTCTGGCGGTTAACCAGATGAAGGGGAAGTCATACCTTTCTCTTGGGTATACATCAATGGGGATAGCCGGTTCGATGGTAGATGCAAATTTTTTCCAGGATTACTTGGGTATGCGCACTGAATTTGTGGATATGACAGAGATCCATAGACGCATTGAAGAAGGCATCTATGACAAGGAAGAATTTAAAAACGCTCTTACATGGACAAAAGAAAATTGCAAAGAAGGTTTTGATAATAATCCTCAGGAAATGCAACATTCTCATGAACGAAAAGAATGGGAATGGGAAATGATAGTAAAAATGACACTAATTATGCGCGATTTAATGATTGGAAATCCAAAGTTAAAAGAGTTGGGGTTTGGAGAAGAAGCAAAAGGGCGTAATGCATTAGCTGGAGGTTTTCAGGGACAACGTCATTGGAACGATTTCTTCCCTAATGGTGACTTTTCCGAAGCTATTCTAAATTCTTCATTTGACTGGACCGGAATTCGACAACCTTTCATTCTTGCAACCGAAAATGACTCTCTTAATGGAGTATCAATGTTACTGGGGCATTTGTTAACAAATACTAGTCAAATTTTTTCGGACGTACGTACCTACTGGAGTCCTGAGTCGGTAAGGAGAGTCACCGGAAAGGAACTGACAGGCCTTGCCTCCAAGGGAATAATTCACCTAATAAACTCCGGGTCAACTACGTTAGATGCGACGGCGCAACAACGTGATAAGGAGAATAATCCAGCAATGAAACCATTCTGGGAAATAAATGAAGAAGAAGCAAAAGCATGCCTCAACAGTACTCAATGGTGTCCGGCCAATCTGGGATATTTTCGTGGTGGTGGTTTTTCGTCTCAGTTTAAGACAGCGGGACAAATGCCTGTCACTATGTCGAGAGTAAATATTGCTAAAGGACTGGGACCTGTTTTGCAGATAGCCGAAGGATGGACAGTAGAACTGCCTGAAGATATTCATGAAAAACTTGATAAGAGGACTGATCCTACATGGCCCACCACCTGGTTTGTTCCACGGATATGTGAAACCGAGCAGTTTAAGGATGTGTATTCTGTAATGGCGAATTGGGGAGCGAATCATGGTGCTATTTCCTACGGGCATATTGGTGCCGACTTGATAACTTTAGCTTCAATGCTGCGCATTCCGGTTTGTATGCATAATGTGCCTAAAACCAAAATTTTCAGGCCTGCTTCCTGGAATTCCTTTGGAAGTGATCAGGAGGGAGCTGATTACAGAGCTTGCAATAACTATGGTCCATTGTATTCTTAAATTCAAATCCTGGACGAAATGAAAACGAATAAAATGAAAAAATTGTCGGTGGGTTACACTTTACTGCTGCCCATACTTTTTGTGGCATGTTCGCCGGGAAACCAAAAATCAATTAATGTGGAAAAAGAGATAGACGGTTTCGAACAAGGAACTTATGGATACGATGTCGCCTTTTTTAAAGAAAATAGTATTGAAACAATTGAGCTAAAGAATGAAAACACAGGAGCCCAATTACTCCTTGCTCCTGGTTATCAAGGGCGAGTAATGACTTCTTCCGCCAGTTCAGATAGTGGGACAAGCTTTGGCTGGATTAATTATGACCTGATACAATCAGGCAAAGTGGATAGTCAGTTTAACCCTGTAGGTGGTGAAGAACGTTTTTGGTTGGGGCCGGAAGGAGGACCTTATTCCATTTATTTTAGAGAGGGAGATGAACAGATTTACGAAAATTGGAAAGTTCCTCCGATAATTGATACCGAAAGTTTTGAAATCAAAAAAAAGGAAATTGACCATATTATTTTTACAAAAAATGCAGAATTAAAGAACGCCTCAGGGACCAGGTTTAAATTTGCGATTGATCGTACCATCAGTCTCTTGTCCGAAGATACTTTAAGTACATTGTTCAATGTTGATTTTTTAAGTAATAATTACAATGTGGTTGGATATCAGTCTGTAAATAAAATTACAAATACAGGAGATAACTCATGGACAAAAGAAGGAGGACTTTTATCAATCTGGATATTATCAATGTTTAATCCTTCGCCAACAACTACTGTTTTTGTCCCATATAAAACGAACGAACAAGGAACGGTTGTAAATGATGATTATTTTGGGAAAGTCCCGGCAGACAGATTAATTGTTGATAATGGGATTGTTTATTTTAAAATAGACGGAAAATATCGCAGTAAGATTGGACTACCCCCTGAAAGGGCAACAGGTATCTGTGGTAGTTATGATTCAGAGAAAAAAATATTAACAATAGTTTGGGGGTCACTTCCCGCCAACGGTAAAGATTATGTAAACTCAAAATGGGGAGAACAAGACAATCCATATGCCGGAGATGCTATAAATGCCTATAATGACGGTCCGGTAGAAGATGGTTCTGTTATGGGGCCTTTTTATGAAATTGAGACTTCTTCTCCGGGAGCTCAATTGGAGCCAGGTGAATCACTAACTCATATTCAAAGGGTAGTGCATGTACAGGGTGAGCCCAATGAAATGGATAAGTTGGTTGTAGAGCTGTTTGATGTAAGTATACAATCGATAGTCGCTAAGTTTAAATAATAGATTTTTCCTGAGAATATGAAAAAACAATCTATCATTCCCCGCAATATCATTTTACCATTTATTCTTCTAACTACACTGTTTTTTGCTTGGGCTATACCCAATAATATGACAGATACAATGTTAGCAGCCTTTAAAAGAATAATGAGCCTTTCTGATTCAAAAACGGCCTGGATACAGTTGGCCTGTTACTTGCTTGGATATGGAGGACTGGCTATTCCTGCAGCATTATTTATTAAGAAGTATACGTACAAGTCAGGTGTTATGCTCGGAATTGCTATGTATGCCTTGGGGACATTTATGTTCTATCCTGCGATGCTGGTGGCACATGGAAATATTAATATTAGCTTTTTAATGTTTTTACTTGCACTATTTGTTTTGTTTGCCGGTCTTTCAATCCTTGAAACTGCCACAAATAACTATGTATATGCTATTGGACCTGAGAATACTGCTACTCAACGGCTTAATTTTGCCCAATCATTTAATCCTTTTGGCGCAATAACAGGTGTAATACTAAGTCAGGTATTTGTATTGTCGAAACTTAATACAATGAATGCAGAAGAAAGAGCATCTCTTCCTGCCGAAGAACTGACCAAAATACAAGGAGCAGAGCTAAATGCAGTTACTATGACTTATATTGGGCTTGGGTTAACGATGGTACTAATATTATTAGCCATTTATTTTACTCGTATGCCAAAATTAAAAGAAGGTGATAAAAATCTTGATTTTGCAGGAACCTTTCGTCGATTAATAAAAAACAAAAACTATGTATGGGGCGTTTTTGCTCAATTCCTTTATGTAGGTGCTCAAATTGCAGTTTGGTCGTTTATTATACGATATGTAATGCAACAATTAAATCTCGAAACTATTGTTAATCAACTTGGAATAAAGCCCGAGCCTGAAAAAATAATTGCAACATTGCGAGGGATCGAACCTGTTGCTGAAGGCTTCTACAATTTTTGTGAGTGGCTTGGAATTAATGCTTTTTTACCCCGGACGGCAGAACAGGCAGGAGCTACATATTACATTCTTTCTCTTGTCTTGTTTGTTGTTGGCCGGTTTATTTGTACCGGACTGATGCGTTATTTCAAACCTAGAAGGTTACTTGCCATACTTGCATCTTTAGCTGTAATATTCAGTCTTTTAACTATTTATTCAAATGGATGGCTTGGTGTTTATTCACTTATGGGCATTTCAGGGTGTATGTCATTGATGTTTCCAACTATTTATGGATTGGGTATGAAAGGATTGGGATATGACACTAAGATTGGGGGTGCCGGTATGATTATGGCAATTGCCGGTGCTGCAGTATTAACGCAAATACAGGGAATTGTATCTGACCAATCCGGTAGCATTAAGTTTGCATTTTGGGTTCCTGCAATTGCATTTATGATTATCACATATTACAGCATTTCTGTTAAACACAATAACTAATTTTAAAGCAATGCCTATGAAAAATAACAACTATTAAAGCTTCTTATCTTTTGAAACAATGTTAACCAGAAACCTAATTTAATTAATCAAATAAAATTCAAATCTATGAAATTAAATTATAATTTGTTTAAAAAAAGTGTCTTTGCATTCATTTTATTGCTAGGCCTAGGATTATCTGGTCAAATAGCAGCCCAGCAAAGAACTATTCAGGGTAAAGTTATTGATAATGACAAGATACCTCTTCCTGGCGTAACGATTGTAGTAAAAGGAACTGCTATTGGAGCTGTTACAGATTCAGACGGAAAATTTCAGATGGAAGTTCCAAATGCTTCAAAAACCCTGGTCTTTTCATTTGTGGGATTAAAAACTCAGGAAATTGATATTAATGGAAAGACTAATTTTGAAATTACAATGGAGACTGAATCAATTGGTATTGATGAAGTTGTTGCTGTTGGGTATGGTACACAAATAAAGAAAGACCTGACGGGCTCTGTAGGTTCAGTGTCACAGGAAAAAATGGAAAACCAGGCGAGTGTAGGTATCGGCAATAACCTTCAGGGGAAATTAGCAGGTGTACAAATCACACAAAATGATGGGACTCCGTATGGTGGTACTACTATCAGGATTAGAGGTAATGGCTCTTTTGGGGCAACCAGTGACCCTCTTATTGTTGTAGATGGTATGATTACAAGCGATGGGTTGACTAACCTGAATCCTAATGATATAGAGAATATAACTATACTTAAAGATGCGGCTTCTTCTGCCATTTATGGTTCTCGCGGTGCAAATGGGGTTGTTATTATTACTACTAAAAAAGGAAGTTTTGAAGCTCCTATGCAGGTGAATGTATCTGCTTATGCTTCAGTTGACAATTTGCGTTTTAAGATACCAACTTTAACGGCTAAGGAATATGCGGTGTTAGTAAATGATTATTACGATGCTGCCAATTTACCAATTCCGTTTTCAGAACAGGAAGTAGGGTCTTATGGAAAAGGCACAAATTGGGTGGATGAAATTACACAAACAGGATATAAACAGAGTTATGCTGTAGATATTACAGGAGGAACAACTAAGAATGCTTATGCGGTTACAGCAAACTTTTATACCGGTGAAGGTATTATAAAAAATACAACTTTTAAGAGGGGAAATGTCAAGCTTAGTAATGATATGAAGATACTCCCCAATTTAAAAGTGGGGATTAACATGAGTGTAAATTATGGTGTGTCAAATAATACCGATTGGGGACAGGCCATCAGCAGAGCTTTGATTTATCCTCCAACAGTTCCTGCGTATGACGAAAACGGTGATTATGGAATTTCATCACATCATGGAGAACCAATTACAATGTTACAACCACTGATTGCTGTAGATCTTCGTACGTATGAGCAAACCTGGAAAAAGTTTATAGGAATTGCGTATGCTGAGTGGGAAATAATTGAGGGATTAACGCTTAAAACTTCATTCAATGGGGAAAATTCTATGTGGTATCAGGATCAGTTCGTTCCGTCCTATAGTTATGGACCTCCCGGATTAATTAGTGATCATCCTGTGGCCGAATTATATGTGAGTAATAGAAATAACATGAATTATGAATGGGATAACATATTGACCTACACGAAGAAAATCAATGAAGAGCATAATATCAAGGCTATGGCTGGGTATACTTTTCAGGAATTTAAATATGAAGGTTTGGGTGCTTCGCGAACAGGCTTTTTAAATAATGATAAAATGATGCAAGTTATTGACGCAGGGGAGGGTAACATTGGTAATAGCGGAAATAAGAATTCATGGGCAATTTTATCTTATCTGGGGCGTGTAAATTATGATTATAAAAGCAAGTATCTGCTGAGTGCCAGCATTCGCGTAGACGAAACATCCCGAATTGCTAAATCAAACAGGAGAGGTATTTTTCCGGGGGCTTCAGCAGGATGGGTTATCTCCGAAGAAGATTTTATGAAAGATCGCCCTTTGTTTAGTTACCTGAAACTTCGTGGAAGTTGGGGAATTCTGGGAAATCAGGAGATTGGGGTATATCCTTATCAAACCACATTAAATTCCTCCGGATTAAACTACGTTTTTGGAGAAGGAACAAATGGTACCACTTATACAGGTGTCGGTCCGACATCATTAGGAAATTCAAGTTTGTTATGGGAGAAAACATCAACTTTCGGACTTGGATTAGAAGCCTATTTTTTGGAAAACCGACTGACTTTTATAACTGATTTCTATAAAAGAAATACTACTGATATTTTAGTACGTGTGCCGTTGTTAGCCACAGCAGGTGTAGACAATTCGCCCTATCAGAATGCAGGAGCAGTTACAAATACGGGTATTGAATTGACGTTAGGCTATTCTAACACCAGAGACAATGTGCCCTTTACTTATGATGTTAGTGTGAACTACACATATAATAAGAATGAAGTGACAAAAATACCGTCCCCCATTGTTAATAATTTTGATCGTACGGAAGTTGGTCATTCTATTCAGGAGTGGTATGGCTATGTTCAGGAAGGAATTTTTCAAACACAGGAGGAAATAGATAATTCCCCCGTTCAGCCAAATGCAGCGCCAGGTGATATTAAATTTAAAGATTTAGATGATAATGGAGTTATTGATACCAACGACAGAAAGTTTTTAGGACATTCTATGGCTCCTCATAATATTGGCGGAAATATCTCATTGGCATATAAGCATTTTGATTTGGTAGCTGCTTTTTATGCTCAGTTAGGAGCATACAGATCAATAGACCAGGTTGGTTTTGCTATTACTCGTGGGGGGGAACAGACTTCTGCCTGGATGTACAACCAGCGTTGGACGGCTCCGGGTACTAGTAATTATGTACCACGCGTTGTGGCTGGTGACCCGAATGATAATTATAGACGTTCCGACTTCTGGTTACGTTCATCAGACTTTTTTCGTATGCAAAACCTGCAAATTGGCTATAATTTTGAACACTTGTTAAATGGACAGTCTGCTAATACAATAAAAAAACTGCGGTTCTATTTAGCAGCGCAGAATTTATTCTGTATTAATTCTTATCCTGGTTGGGATCCGGAAATAAATATTAATGGTTCATTTCCTATACCCAGATCATTCTATGCAGGTATAAATATTGGATTTTAAACAATTACTTTAAATCATAATCTCATGAGAAAAATAATATTCTTAATATCATTGCTATTTATCTTTTTCGGATGTGAGGACCGATTAGATAAAATGCCTTATGGAGTAGTCTCAACAGATAATTTCTATAAAACAGCTGAAGATGCAGAGAAGGCAGTAACTGCGGCATATAAATCTTTTCAATTATTAGATGGACAAAATAGCTGGAATACACAGGCCGGTTATACACCAATGGGAGATATTACATCTTCCGATGCACAGGCTCATCCCGACCTGGTTGTTTATTATCAGATTCAACAGTCTGTCATACTTGCCAGTTCAGACCAGGTATATATGCTCTACCAGAGATGTTATAAAGCCCTTTTATTAGTTAATATCGCATTGGAGAAAATTCCTGAAATAGATATGGACGAAACGTTGAAATCACGGTATCTGGGTGAATTATATTTCATTCGTGGTTTTTGGATGTTCCGTTTAGGACAGTTGTTTGGGACGGCTCCCGTAGTTACAGAAGCATTGGAAATCTCGGAACTTGATCTCCCCAATTCTGTCAGGGAAGCTGAATTTGTTTCAGGGAAAAGTGTTAACAGATATAAGGTAACAAAAAGTGAGTTGTTTGATCAGGCGGAAGCTGATTTTGAACAAGCCCTGCAGAAGGAAATACCGAATAGGAACACTGGTGATTTGTTAGGTCGTGTAGATAAAGGTGCAGTAAAAGCGTATTTAACCCAGATTTATATGTATGAACACCGATGGGATGAAGCAAGAGTGCAATTGGAAGATATAATGTCTTATGGATACAACCTGATACCGGATTATAATGATCTTTTTAACGGAGGGGCAGAAAACAGTATTGAAGCGGTGTTTGAAATACAATATGCGGCCATGAATAAAAAAGGAACAGATAATTTCGGCACGGTACTGAATGCTCCTAATGGAGATGGATTTGTAGCAGGTGGTGGATGGGGATGGACTCGTCCGACACCCGATTTGGAAAGAGAATACGAAGAAGGAGATCCGCGCTTGCTTGCTACTATGTTCCGTAAAGATATTGATGATTTTTACGGTCAGATATTTGTCGATAAAGTTAATGGAACAGGATTAGGAACCCGCAAATGGTGTATTGGAAACTCTCCGAATAATAATGGGGTTACAGTTGATGAAACAAGCTGGTATAATTCTTTAAACTATACTTTAATAAGGTATGCAGAAGTATTACTCTGGTATGCGGAAGTGATGAATGAATTAGGAAACCAGCCTGTCGCCGCACAATACGTGAATATGGTAAGAACACGTACAGCAACAACAACGGATCCGAATACAATTAATCAAAATGAGATAAAGGAATTACCACCAATTTCATCATCACTGACTTATGAAGAAATGTTCTGGGCTGTAGTACATGAACGTCGTGTTGAGTTTGCAATGGAAGGTAAGTTTGGTTGGGACTTAAGAAGATGGGGCATTGCAAAGCAGTATCTCACAGATCCTGTCAGATGGCAGAATGAAGTTACTCCTGGCTACTTTAATTATCAGGATGAAAAAGACGAGATATTCCCTATTCCTCAATTGGAAATTGATAGATCGCAAGCCATTTTAAAACAAAATGCAGGATATTTATAGATAAGAAACTATGGTATAATCTAAAATGAAAACCTATCAGAAAATAATATTTTTCTTTTGCTTACTGCCAGGTATGACTGGATGTGCAAATACACCTTTGTATAACCAGGCGAAATTATTTACAAATACATTTTATAATACAACGATAATGAAAGTACTGGAACAAGGAGGAAAGAATCACTATTAGATAGTGTTAAGTAAAATGTAATTTATTGGGATTCAATGTGCAATTCACGGAGTGACTCAAAGTCATTCCGTGAATAAATATCCGAAACCTGAAGATTGGCAAGACATTGAAAATGATTCAAATTTTGGGAGTAGAATTTTAGATTCAACTAAAGAGTTTAACTAGAAAAGCAATATGGTACATAAATACTTTGAAACAGGGGTGAAAAGATTAGAACTAAAAATTATGAGACCAATTTTATTATTATATATATTTTCAATAACTACGTTAAATGTTATTGCTCAAAATCAATTCGGACATGTTATATCTGAAGATAAAAATTTACCAAAAGAATGGAGCATATCTCTGTTTGACACAGGTAAGCAAAAGATTTATCGTGGCGAAGAGTTAAAAACCATCGGGATGCCATGCGGTGGAATTGCTGCCGGACAGCTTTATGTGCGCGGAGATGGAACACTTGCCAATTGGTGGATTGCCAATAATGCCTATAATACAGGATATGGTATCGACCATTTGTTAAACTTCGAAACAGCGCAAGGCCCATGGAAAGTTTGTTACCAAACATTTGAGCCTTTTAGCTATTTTAAACAGGGATTCAAAATAAAGGTCGATGACGGTAATAAAACGTATGAGAGGGAATTAAATAAAAATGATTTTAATAATGTTGGTTTTATAGGAGAATATCCAATAGCAAAAATATTGTATGAGGATAAGGATAAAAAACTACCTCTTGATATACAAATGGAGGTGTTTTCTCCTTTTATTCCCTTAAATGCACGCGAATCTGCATTTCCGGCTACAGTGCTTAAGTTTTATGTTAAGAATGTTTCTTCTGAAAAACTGGATGTTAACTTATCCGGCTACATTCAAAATATTGTGATGTCTGATTTAAAAGATCATACAACAGGGATGTTAAGAAATCAAAAGTCCACTAATAATGTAATTCAATCTTTGTATATGGATTTTGTTCCTGATTCAGGCATTTATAATAATCATGCATATAATGGAAATATTTCTCTTTCCATTTTTGATAATAATGGACAAATTATTACAGATATCAACTCAAGCACGTCTCAATCCGTAACAAGACCTTTAGGTGATGAGTTAATTGGCAATGTATCTTCTTCCTTTGTACTTAACCCGCATGAAAATAGAGAGGTTGTTTTTTTACTTTCCTGGTATTTCCCTAATCGGCCTCTGGATTACAGATACGGAGGAAACTGGAATGAACCAATTCCCGCAACCGGATCAGCCATAGGGAATATGTATGCAAATTGGTTTAATTCTTCCTTGGATGTCGCTTCTGTTTTATATGAAAATTTTGACAAGTTATCTAAAGAAACTTATAATTTCCATAATGCCTGGTATAATAAATCAAATCTTCCGTACTGGCTAAAACAGCGCATTATGATGCCTGTATCTACATTGGCAACTGAAACCTGCCAGTGGTGGGCAAACGATAAGTTTTGGGCTTGGGAAGGAGTCGGTTCATGTGTTGGAACCTGTACCCATGTTTATAACTATGAACAGGCAATTGCTCAGTTATTTCCTGAATTGGAACGTAATATTCGGGAACGAACCGATTTTGGTACATCTTATAACGAGGATGGATCCGTTGATTCCAGAAATGGTTGGGGAGGAGTATTGTTAGATGGCCATATTGGTACGATTTTAAAGTCATACCGGGAATATCAGATGTCAAAAGATAATCTTTTCCTTTCCAGAAACTGGAACAAGATAAAAAAAGCAATGAATTATGCCATGGAACAAGATGGTGACCTTAATGGGCTGATTGAAGGAAGACAATCAAATACGTATGACATTAGCTTTATGGGGCCAAACACATACGTAGGCAGCCTCTATTTAACAGCATTGAGAGCAGCAGAAGAAATGGCTTTAATTATGGATGACAGCGAATTTGCAGAACTTTGTCATAAGGTATTTGAAAGTGGGAAAGAGCTTTCGGTTGAAAGATTGTGGAATGGAAATTATTTTATTCAGGAAGTAAATCTTGAAATAAATCCTAAATTTCAATATGCCAATGGGTGTTTGAGCGATCAGCTTTTCGGACAAACATGGGCGCATTTATTAAACTTAGGATATATCTATCCGGAAGAATACGTAAAAAAGGCGTTGAAATCGGTGTGGAAATACAATTGGACTTTGGACGTTGGGCCACATATTCAGGCTTTTAAACCTGAACGATACTATGCAAGATCAGGGGAGCCAGGTTTATTAAATTGTACCTGGCCACTTAGCGAACACCTAAATGAAAATGCTGTCCGGTACAGAAATGAGGTGTGGACAGGAATTGAATATCAGGTTGCAACAAATATGATTTATGAAGGCATGCTCGAAGAAGGGCTTTCTTTGGTTCGGGCAATCCACGAAAGATATAATCCTGTAAATCATAATCCATGGAATGAAGTGGAATGTGGAGATCATTATGCCAGGGCATTAGCTTCATTTGGTGTTTTAACAGCATTGGAAGATTTCTGCTACAGTGGCCCCGATGGAATTTTGAAATTCGCACCTAAAATTAAGAAGGATGACATAACTTGTTTCTATACAGGAGCCGAGGGGTGGGGAACCCTGTCACAAAAGAAAACAAAATCGGAACAGATTAATTCGATTACTGTAAATTATGGCAGGTTGAGTTTAAAGTCTGTGGAAATAAAAGTTGATTTTTTACCAAGGAAAGTTAATATACGTTCTAATAGTAAAGATATCCCTGTAAAGTATAACTATGAGAATGGTAGATTGACCTTGTCTTTTGATGAAATTAACTTAAATAAAGACAATGTTTTAACCATTCATGTTTCTTGAATAATGAAGAAACAGATGTTAAATTAATAGCTAAAATTCAATAGATTAATATAATATTCTAACCAAATAAATTTAACAAGTGCAATTATGAAAAATAAAGCGAAAAGCAGGCGCGAATTTCTGAAAAACAGTGCTGTTGCAGGAGCCCTTATTAGTATGCCTTTTGGTACGGTAGCAAACGAATCTGTTGTTTCAGGAAAAGATGTTCGACTCGATCAATATAGTTCGGGAAAAAAAATGAGAGATATCGGGGAACATCAGTTTAACGGTCCTTATTCAGGAGGATATTTGAACAGGGTAGCCTTTCCTATCGGCGGAATTGGAGCTGGTATGTTTTGTATGGATGGTACCGGGTCTATATCTCATTTATCGTTAAGAAACCGTCCCGAGATATTTAATGATCCTTTTGCATTTGCAGCTATAAGTGTTAAGGGATATGAAAATGGAGCAAAGGTGCTGGAGGCGCCAGTCCCGGAATGGAAATTGTTTGGAATGAGAGATACTGGAAATGGGAGAGGAGATCGTGACTACGGATTACCACGATTTGAGTCCGGGAATTTTTTACCCCGGTTTCCATTTGCCACACTTGAACTGGACGACAAAGATATTCCTTTACAGGTTAATGTAAAAGGATGGAGCCCTTTTATCCCCTCAGATGAAGATAATTCAAGCTTACCGGCAGGGGCTATGGAATATCAGTTTAAAAACAATACCAATAAAAAGATAGAAGCTCTATTTTCATATAATGCAAGGAATTTTATCGATAGTGATGGTGAAATTTTAAAAAATACTAACGGTTTTAAACTGGTAAAGAAAGATGAAGAGGGTAACCGAAACACAAAAGATGGGATCGCAATTTTTGTTGATCAGGACAACGCTATAATAGATCACTGCTGGTTCCGGGGAGGGTGGTTTGACCCATTAACAATTTTGTGGAGAAATATTGAACAGATGAATATTGTGGAAACTCCTCCTTTTGATGGTATATCTCCCGGAGCTACTATTTATGTTCCATTTGAATTAAACCCGGGAGAAGAAAAGAACATTGCGGTTAATTTTTGTTGGTATTTTCCGGAAACAAACATGTCGATAGGGGAATTGGCCGAACCAAAAACAAAAGAAGAATATTATGAACCCTGGTATGGAGGCCGTTTTAAAAATTTAGATGAAGTTGTAAAATATTGGAAAGTTTATTACGATGAATTAAAAGAAAAGAGCGAAAAGTTTCGCGATGCTTTTTTTAATTCATCACTGCAGGATGAAGTATTGGAGGCAATAGCAGCTAATTTAACTATTTTAAAATCCCCCACTGTTTTACGTCAATCTGATGGACGATTATGGTGCTTTGAAGGATGTAGTGATAATATCGGTTGTTGCCACGGCTCTTGCACCCATGTTTGGAATTATGCCCAGGCAATACCTCATTTATTTCCCCATCTGGAGCGCACTCTTCGCGAAACAGAATTTAAGGTTAATCAAAATGATGAAGGTCACCAGACGTTTAGGGCAAATTTACCAATTTCAAAAACTACTCACAATTTTCACGCGGCAGCTGACGGCCAACTTGGCGGAATAATGAAAGTTTACCGTGAATGGAGACTAAGTGGGGATACCAATTGGATGTCGGAATTATATCCTTTGGTAAAAAAGAGCCTTGATTACTGCATTAAAACCTGGGATCCGAAACATAAGGGGTATTTGGAAGAACCCCACCACAATACTTATGATATTGAATTTTGGGGACCAGATGGAATGTGCACAAGTTTTTATTTAGGGGCGCTTACTGCATTTGTTGAAATGAGTAAAACACTAAATGAGCCTTATGATATATATAGCAGTCTTCTTTTAAAAGGAAAGGAATATATGGAAGATGAGCTTTTTGATGGCGAATATTTTATCCAAAAAGTAAAATGGACTGGTTTGGAGGCCCCAGACCCGGTTGCAGCCTCATCTGTTGGAATTAATATGAACTATTCAGAAGAAGCAATTGAGCTATTAAAAAAAGAAGGGCCAAAGTATCAGTATGGAAAAGGATGTATTTCAGATGGAGTACTTGGAATGTGGATGGCTTCAGTATGTGGTCTCGACGAAATTGTGGATGACGAGAAAACAAAAAATCATTTGATTGCGGTTCATAAATATAATCTGAAAAATAATCTGATCGATCATGAGAATCCGCAACGCCCAACTTTTGCCTGTGGAAAGGACGGAGGTTTGCTTCTTTGTACCTGGCCCAAAGGCGGTGAACTTTCACTTCCTTTTGTATATAGCAATGAAGTTTGGACCGGAATTGAATACCAGGTTGCCAGTCATCTCATGTTTAAAGGTGAAATAGACAAAGGTTTGGATATTGTTCGGGAGTGCCGGGAAAGATATGACGGAACAGTTCGTAACCCTTTTGATGAGTACGAATGCGGACATTGGTATGCACGTGCAATGGCAAGCTATGGAATGCTTCAGAGCCTTACCGGAGTACGATATGACGCAATTGATAAAACTTTATTTATTGATTCAAAAGTAGGTGATTTTACTAGTTTTATTTCTACCGAAACTGGCTTTGGGAATGTTGAACTTCGAGAGGGAAAACCTTATGTAAATGTCGTTTATGGAAATATAGATATTGAAAATGTATTTGTATCGGGTATTAAAAAACGATTGTAATAGTTTTAGTTTAGCTAAATAATGCTGCCTGGAATGTTTTAGTTCCAGGTGGTGTTTTGAAAATATGGACATATTAGAAAAATAGGACATGAAAAGTTCAATTTGCCTTATAATGGGATTATAAACTCTTAAAAAGTAAAAAATAAATCATGAAAAAGTTACTATTTATTGTTTCGATTATTTTTTGTTCAGTATCACTGTTCGCACAGGAGCTTGGCAATGACATGTCCTCTCTATCAAAAATTAAAGAAGGAGTTAAGTCCAAACGAATTGGAAGTTATGATAGAACGGGAGGCAATAACGATCGTTTAACCAATATAAAAGATGGAGAAAAAGTAACAATTATGCAAGTAGAAGGTGCCGGCGTAATTAATCATATCTGGATAACAATAGCGCCACTTTCAGATGTATTGAACCGTAACGATATAATTTTACGAATGTATTGGGATGGCAATTCTTTCCCTTCTGTGGAATCTCCTATTGGCCCTTTCTTTGGAAACGGATGGGAAGAGAGTTACAATTTTGTAAGTGCGCCACTAACTGTTTCTCCAACAGCTGGCAGATCGTATGTAAGTTATTTTGCGATGCCTTTTTCTGAGGGTGCAAAAATTGAAATTGAAAATCAATCAGGAACAGAGATTCAGGCTTTTTATTTCAATATTGATTATGTGGAAATGGAAAAAATTCCTGATGAATACGGGCGTTTCCATGCATGGTATAATCATGAAATAACAGAAGCTTTGCCTGATGGAGAAAATGAATGGGGGGTGCTTGGAAAACAAGGAGAAAATAAAAATGGTGAAGGCAATTATCTGTTTGCTGATATTAAGGGGAAAGGTCATTTTGTTGGCGTAAATTATTATATAAATTGCCCTACCACAATGTGGTATGGTGAAGGCGATGAAATGGTTTTTATAGATGGAGAAACAATTCCTTCAATTGTGGGTACCGGAACTGAAGATTTTTTTAATACGTCATGGTGCCCCAAGGAAATCTTTCAGCATCCTTATTTTGGTTATCCAAGAGTAAATAATGAAACCGGCTGGTTGGGACGTACACATGTTTATCGATTTTTTATTACCGACCCGTTTTATTTCGATAAATCCTGTAAATTTACTATTGAACATGGGCATAATAATAACCTCACACTTGATTTGGCTTCTGTTGCCTACTGGTATCAGCAAAAAGCAGCTGCTTTGCCCCGTTCTTTTTCTAAAGAAGAACGTAACCCGATGCCTCAGATAGGTCCGGCACAAATACATTTATGGAGAGATGCCTGGCGTAAAGCAAATGGAAATAAATCAACATTGTGGGGAAATGAAAGATAAAAGTAGTCGGGGGAAAAATGGCTCCAATGAGCACTTCATAACTATTCAAACTGTCCATCCCGACAAAAAGATTTTTTCAAAACTGTTGAAGCCATAACTTCGCATGTGTTAATATATAGCCAATAAAATTACAAATATGAGTAAAGTTCGAAATGTATTAACAATGGCGAATACTTACTAAAAATTTTATTGTTTCAAATGATATGATTCTGTACTTTTAAAATTAAATAACTCATCTCAAATTGATATAATTAAAGTCAAATTTTAGGTGAGTTAAACGGTGAGTTCTTTCTGATGATACACTGATATTTATTTGGTAGTATAATATTTACAGGTAGCCGGTTTCATCCTGCTATCCCGACAAAAAGCAAATTTAAAGGATATCAAAAGTCCGCAAACGCCCAGCGTTTGTGGGCTTTTTTGATTTTTTAATATATCATTTTAGACCATTAAAAACCAGTTCCCACGTGAACTAAAAGGTGACCTTTTTAGTGGTTTATTTTAATTTGATATGAAAAGAAAAACGCTTATTGTAATATTGGGTATTTATTTTATTATAGGTTGGTGGCATTTTTAATTTATCGAGCCAGATAAACTCAGAATTATCATCAATAAATTATGCCGAACTTTTCGTTTTGGTTTGATGTCAATCATAAAAAAATGAGCCAATGGTAATCTTTTAAAATTGAATCCGGCAGCAGCTAAAAAAGCATTAAATAACACTCAAAACTTATTTTATATTCGTTAAAATATCGAAATCATGTTGCTGCGGCTGTTCCATATTCCTTTTGTATTCGGAAGGAAGAATACCAAACTCTTCTTTAAAATATTTTGCAAAAATTCTTGGCGAATTAAAACCAACCATATATGATATTTCCGATATATTATTTTGTGTTTCTTTAAGGATTTGTATGGCATATTTCATTCGGAGTAAACGTATAAATTCAATAGGTGTTTTGCCTGTTATAGCTAATATTTTCTTGTAAAAATGACCTCTGCTCATACATACAATTTCACTTAGCTCCTCAACCGTAAATTCTGAATTGCTAATATTATCCTCAACTGCTGCAATAGCTTTTGCCAACAGTTTTTCATCAAGCGAACTTATGGTTATTTCACTTAAGGAAACATTGGATGCCCTGAATAAATCATGGCATTTGTTACTCCAGTCTAAAAATTTCTTAATTCTTAATTTAAGAATTTCCAGGTTAAATGGCTTACAGATATAGTCATCAGCACCATCGCTAAGTCCTTCAAGAATATGCTCATCTGTTGTTCGGGCCGAAATTAATATGATAGGTATATGTGAGTTATTAATATCGTTTTTAATATTGCTACACAATTCATAACCATCCATTTCAGGCATCATAATATCGCTTAAAATGATGTTGACATTTTTGTTTTGAAGAATCTCCAGGGCTTTAACGCCATTTTCAGCTTCAATAATCTTATAATCATCTTTCAGGCATTCGGAAATAAAGGTTCGAAAGTCGTTGTTATCTTCAACAACCATTACAGATGGTTTATCTTTACTTTTTGAATCTTTTGGGGGCAAAAAGCTACTTATTTGTTTATTTCTTTCCTCACCTATACCTCTTTTGATATAAATAGGTATTTTGAAAGTGAAAATCGCTCCATGAGGGTGGTTATCACTGACCCAGACCTCTCCATCATGTAATTTAACAAATTCGCGTACAATATGCAGCCCAATTCCACTACCGGAGTTTAGCTTTGGTTGTTCTATCTGGTAAAAACGTTCAAAAACCATTAATTTATCTGAATCTTTTATTCCTGTGCCAGTATCGCTTACTTTTACAATTGCAAACCCCTCGTTGCTTTCAACAGTAACATTAATCTCACCGTTGGGTGGCGTAAAACGAAATGCATTCGTCAACAAATTCATTATAATTTTCTGAATTTTATCTTTATCAAAAGACATTGTTATTCTATCTGTTTCAGAAGAAAACTTTAAAGAAATATTCTTTTCTTCTGTAGACACAATAAAATCGTTAACACAATCATTTATAAAAGGCACTAGATTACCATGATATAATTTCAGATCTTCAGAATCAAAATCCAGTTTTCTAAAATCAAGTAGTTGATCCAGAAGCTTCATTAAATGTTTGGCATTATTTTTCATTAATTCCAGAGTTTTTCTGATATGCAAATCAGAGTTCTCTTTTATTAATTTCTCAAGTGGAATAACAATAAGCGACAAGGGAGTCCTGATGTCATGACTTATATTGGTAAAGAACCTCAGTTTCATTTCATCAATCTCGTGTAAGTGAATAGCATCCATCTCTGCTTTTTGAAGCTGTAGCTTTTCCATATGCCGATTATGCGTATAACTGTACACGACATAACTGAGTGCTAACAAAATAACTCCGTAAATTATGAATGCCACTTTTGACAACCCCCAGGGCGCTCGTACAAAAATTTCCAGTTCTTTTACAACTTCTGGTATTGATTTGTCCAAATAGCCTGCTTTAACCCTTAAAGTATGGCGCCCCATACCCAGATTATTAAAAAATATTTTATTATTGGTTAAATCAACCCATTCAGAACTAACGTCGTCTATGTTATATGAGTATTTTACAGCTAAAGGGCGCACATAATCAAATGCAGAGAATCCAACATTAAATATTTTGTTTTTGTAATCTATATTAATCTTATCCAGTAACTCAAAATTTTTCTTTACTAACACTGTTTTATTATACTCTTCTCCAACATCAATTCTTTTATTTCCAATTGTTAATTCTGTAAACGAAAGTTTTAATTTTGGCCGATATGTCTTAATTGAATCAGGCTTAAATATTTTGTAACCGTTTGAGCCGCCAATTACTATTTCGCCTTCTTTTGTTTTGCATATGGCTCGTTTCCCAAAATTCCTGTCGGTTAGTCCTTCATTTACGCCAAAACAATAAGCAGATAAGTTATATTCGGATGAATCATTCCGTGCTTGGGAAATTTCAACTTTTGTTAGTCCGTTGTCGGTGGTAACCCAAATATTATGGTAATCATCTTCAATTAATTCGCGGACATAATTTCCCGTTAAGCCATTATTATAATTAATTTTTTGAGTTTTTTTTGTTTTCTGATTATAAACCCATAAATCGCTGTAACGGATAATCCAATAAAGCCCCCGACTGTCAATAAATAATTTACTCAAATTATCGACAGGAGTAGAATGATTATTTTTATTCAAATCAATATCAATACGTTCTACGTGGAAATTATCCGTATTCATTACGTAAATGTCAAAGATAGTTACGATATAAATCTTGTTTTTCCTGTTACAATACAGGTTCTCAACATACATGTCAGGTAAATTTTGGTTGGAAACATTAAAAACCTTACATGTGTCGGCATTTAAATCATAACATATTACTCCCTGATATTGAATCCCCATCCATATTCTCCCCTTATTATCTTCTTCAATGGCATATACTTTCCCGTTAAAAATATCTTCAACGCCTAATTTTTCAAACGAAACAGCATGTAACAGCCCGTCCTGAAAGTACAATGCCCCTTCGGTATAGGTACCAAACCAAAGCCTGTTTTTTGAATCGAGATACTGACAGGTAATGATTTGGGGAAAACCGGATAACGAATCCTTGTAAACGAAACTGGTTTCTACATTATTTTTTCTGTCGAACCTTATAATCCCCCCTCCATCTGTACCAAACCATAGATTATTGTTAGAATCCTCACAAATTGTGTTTATACTTTTGTTACTTTTTTTCAGGTATCGGGCTGTGAAGGATTCAAATACCGGGTTAAAATAATCGACACCTTCATTCCAGGAGCCTATCCACATAGTATTACAATCGTCTAAAAAAAGACAGCAGGTAAGGTTATCGCTCAAAGATGAAGGATCATTGATATTGTTTGCCATGTATGATACCTTACCGGTTTTTTTATCGATAATGTTAATCCCTGACAGCTCGGTCGCGATCCATATTTTACCTGCTCCGTCATCTATAATGTCGCTTATCCTGTTGCCCGACAATTTATACTTTTCAGAGGTTGTACCAACAAAAGTCCATTCCTTAAAAAAGGTATTATACAACCAGGCTCCATTCATTTGACGGGTATATACCCACAAATTCATATCGTCGTCGATATAAGAAAAAAGATTTACATTGTTAAACTTTGGCTGCGATGATAAAAAAGTGTCCCTATAAAGAATATTACCTGTACGTTTATCCATGCATTCAACAACTCCCGATTTCCTTAGTATGTACATTGCGTCGTTTCTGCATGAAAACGCTCCGATCGGATCTTCAGCGCTGTTTTTTACATCTTTAAATATATGAAGCTTATTGTATTCAAATTCATAAAAATATAGCGATAACGAATCGCAAACCCATAAATCTTTTTGATTGTCTGCGTAAATAATCGGGTTCCCAACAATTTCTATATTATAGGATTCTAATTTGTCACTTATATCTCTTACAAAATTGTCGTTAACCCGATCGTAAAGAACATAGGAATCTCCGGTTAATATCCACAGATTGCCTCCGTTATCTACAAAAACTTTACTTACACTATTGTTTATTAGCGTATTTTCATCAATCCCGGCATAATATTTTTTTAAATTGTATCCGTCGTATTTGTTAAGCCCATTATAGGTTGCAAACCACATATATCCAAAAGTATCTTTGGCAATGGAATATACATGATTATCGGAAAGGCCATCGTTTATATTAATATTTCTGAAATGCAGATTATCTTGTGCAATAATATTGGTAGCATGAAACAACATAATTACAACAATAATCCTGCGGGTAATCATATCTAAATCGGGTAATATCATTAATACAAAAGTAGCTTTATCCGCTGTTAACTAAATAGGATCACCTGTATTATTTCTATCTGATATGTGTATCATTTGTATTTTTTCGAATATAAATGTTGTAGTAAAGTCGTTTTTACTGATTATGCCTGTTTGAAAAGAACTTAATTTCTAAATCAAGAGAATCCTGTTGTTTTAAATTATTACTTTTTTTGTGATATTATTTCATAATTGCCCCAGTTGAATTTTAGCATCGATGTAGTCCGGGGAAATTTTGAGAGCGGTTTCAAATTCATTCCTGGCTTTTGCTTTATCGCCCAGGCCTAGGTATCCCAATCCGGAGAGATAATGCGGGTATGCCTGGAAATCGGGATTGTTGCGCCCGGTGCGGACAAACTGGAAATCGAGTTCGTTGGCGGTGTTAGAAGATGAGGTTTTCTGGTTTTCTGCCAGTTCGCTGAAAATATCTTCAACATTGACATTCGGATCCAGCTTTTTTTGAGCCAGCGCCTTAAAATAATTTTGCGCCCGGCTGTTGTCAAAAGTCCACCTGCTCCTGGCCTTGGTGTCGGTATCTGTCACTTCCTTCCAGCATTGTTCAGCTTTTTGTTTTTCGCCCAGTTTATCGAGTGCACAAGCCTGCCAGTATTTAATTTGGCATATACGAGGGTTCCTGCCTTCAGCCCTGAGGTTTTCGGGAGGGGTGAGAGCGGTTTCAAAATCAGCCAGGGCCAGGGAATATTTCTTTTTTGAAAAGTAATCCAATCCACGTATAAGGTGAGCATTTGCCCATGCCTGCCCGGTATTGAAAGCACCGCCCCCTTCCCATATACTAAAAATACGGCTGTTCAGCAGGTCAATGGACTCATTGGTTTTCCCGGCAAATATTTTAAGGTTGATAAGTGCGCCAAGCGCTTCGTCTTTTTTAGCCACGACCTTTTGGTTTTTTTCCAGCAGGGCAAGCCTTTTGGCGACAGGTATTTTTGCCGATTTGTACAGCTGGTCGAGTTCGGCAAAATGGGCGGGATAGGGATTGGGTAAACTTACCGCCTTTTCCAGACAGTTGATGGCTTTTGTTTTTGCACCTTCGCCCGGTTCGTGGGAATAAGCAATGGCAAGGTTCCGCCAGGTGATTGGTTCGCCGGGATCAAGAAGGGAAGATTTTTCCCAAAGCGAAGTAGCTTCTTGGGGTTGCCAGTCGAAAAGGAGGTTCCCCAGGTAATATGGGGCCCGTGGGTCGTTTTGGTTTGCCTGGATTGCAGAGCGGAGAATATCAATTTCTTCCTGCTGGAAGGGGAAAACATAATCCAATGGCTGAAGGGCAGCCTGTTTTCTGTATTCCGAGGCTTTTTGCATGTTTCCCTGTTTTTCGGCAAAATACCCCAAATAGTAATACACCATGGGGGAAATACCGGGTTTATAGCGTGTTTGCTCAACCAGGGCAGACAATACGGATTCGCCGTCGTCCCAAAGTCCGCAGTTATAGTATCCCGCAGCAATTTCCTCTGCATTGGCAGGATGTTGTTCAAGGGTGTTAAATAATATTTTAGAGATACGATTTTCTTTTGAGGCCAGCCATTGTTCGGCCATAAGCTGGGCATCGAGGGGATCGCATTTTTCTTTTGCCAGTGCAATCACTTCCATGGCTTTTTCTTTCTGTCCCATGTGGCGTAATAAAGCCGCTTTCAGCACATATGCACGCACATTGTATGCATTGGCATCAATTGCGCTGTTGACAAGTCCGAGCGCTGTTTTGTATTTTCCTTGCGAGGAGGCAATTTCTGCCAGGGAATAATAGGCCGGCGCTTTCCATTCCTGTTTCCATGTGGCTTTGTAAAGTTCGGTAAACGCTTCGTCCAGTCGCCCTTGTGCTTTTAGCGCCATCCCCAGGTAATATATGGGTTCAACATTTTTAGGCGTTGTATATTGTGCGGTAAGCCGTTCGATAGCTTTCCTGAAATATTTTTCGGCTTCGGGGTACCTGGCTTTTTTCAGGTCCAGGATTCCCATTCCATTATTTGCCGACACATCGCCCGGGTCCCTGTTCAGCACTTCTTCCCAGTATGGGTCGGCGTCGAGAGAGGGGTTATGGAACTGGTATATGCGCTGTCCTGCAAGGAACAATTCCTCGTTGTTCTGAATTTCTTCGGGAGATTTTGGTTCCACATAGGGGACGGGTTCCGGAGCAGGTTGTTCGACCACAGGTGAGTATGCCACGAGTTCGTTTCCGTTGACAGAGATGGAAGCGCGGAGCTGGTTTTCGTTTGTTGCTGTGGGCATTGGTACCTGGTTGTTGTATGGTTTTCCCGGGTCAATTGATATTTGTTCTTCAGATAAGGTTTTATCTCCCGCTTTTAGGGTTACCGTGGCATTTTGATAGGCTTTCGTTGTATAAAAACCATAAACGATGTTGTTGTTTTTTACTTCGAGGTTTACCGCTGCATCGAGGTTGGAATTTTTTACCCCGTCGATACCTTTGAAAGGGAAGAGGGAAATAACGAAAGAACGTTCCTCGTTGGGCTGCAGCCATGAATAATCGGGCTGGTTATCGGAATATGCCCCAACCATGATTTCGAGGTATGGGCCGTCGTCATCGGTCAGGATATTGTCCCACATATTCCCGACGCCCCATGTAAAGAATTTTTTTCCGGCCACAATGTTATGGTTGGCAACGCTCATAATCCCTGCATTTTTCCCATGGTCATACCCGGCGACAAAATCATCTTTGTAATTGACGGCAAACCATGAAGCCGAGTTTGGATTGTTTTTATACCAGCTTTTGTCGGAGCCGTCGAAAAAAGGCCATGAATAAAAGCTTCTTTTGCTGTGGCCGGTTGCCCACTGTGTGCTGGGCGGGAAAATGACCTGGTAGTTTTCGTTGATTGAAACGGCGATATTTGCAAAACACAACATGGTATTTTCCACGGGTGTACGGTTCAGTATACGAACGTTGCACTCCACGACCGAGCTTCCGGGGCGGAGTGTATACCCAACGGCCCACCTCATCCGGTGCCTGATTTCGAGTTCGCCGACCCAGATGGTTTTACTTCCGTCCGGTGCTTCTTCAACACTGTACTGTACAGGCGAAAAAGTACTTGCGCGGTGGTGGTGGGGGATGTTCCATTCCACTCCACCTGAAATCCATGCCCCGGTCAACCCAATAAGAGCGGGTTTAATTACATGCTGGGGATAGATAAAATTGTAATTGTTTGTTTTATCCACGGCAGAAAACAGCCTTCCCCCCAACTCCGGCGATACCCCAATTTTTACATACTCGTTTTCGAGGTAAACCAGGTGGTATGATTTATCCCCTTTTTTATTGGTCAGGTTGTCGTACAGCGGGTAAGGATAAATCCGCTGTTCTGCCCCCTGGCTGCCCCTTCCGAAAAGAACATGGGATTGGGTTCGGGTGCCCCCGATAAATAAGTCGGGATGTTCTGGTCAACCTCCGTTACTGTTACCTGAGCATTTGAACTCACGATTGATAATACCAGCGCAACAATTAATAATATTTCTTTTAATTTAAATGTAACCTGTTTCTTCAATTGGAAGTTTATAGTTTGCATCGTTCTCATAATTGGCATTGTGTCAAGTTAGTAATTATTTATCTGGTTATTTTATTCTGAGTAGAACCGCATCTGTACTTTGTTTTTATAGCCTTGTTGAATAATTACGGGGTCTTTCATATAATTACCTAAACCAAGCTGCGGATAATTCCATAAATTATCTATAATCATAAAAATCCCGTTACGACCGCTCCATTCTGATTTCGACATTCTAACCGCATCTGTTTCCGGAGAAACGACCTGAATTCCCAGATCACTGTCTTCAAGCAATGCAGTGGCCGTTCGAATATTTTCTTTCATTCCCCTGAAATTATTTGTAAACAGGTTTCCCTCAGGACCAGCCTGCTCCCGGGAAAAT
Source organism: uncultured Draconibacterium sp. (assembly GCA_963677235.2). Classification (GTDB taxonomy): domain Bacteria; phylum Bacteroidota; class Bacteroidia; order Bacteroidales; family Prolixibacteraceae; genus Draconibacterium. The sequence goes on from CAXXPP010000004.1 coordinate 826,287, forward strand.
GAGCCAAAAAAGTTTCCGTCGTTGGTATAGGTCGCCCAGTCTCCTTTTGTTTCATCAGTATATTTATAAGCTACTCCTTTGGCAGCTCCAATATGGTTCGGTGGATAAACCGTCCACAAGGCTTTTCTATTCCATTGCAAACGGTCAATATCAGCAGACAATTCGTAGGCAATTCCGACCTCAGAAAAGCCCCCCAGATGAGTCCCGTTCCAGGGCAATGTTTCAAAACGGGGAGCGGGGTCAGGAAAGCGGCGGATTTCATAGCTGGTGGTTATAAGCCCTTTTCCGTCTATTCTTACCTCAAATGAAACCCAAATTCCCGCATAATTACCAAGAATATCAATAACAGCTTCATCCTTATCCGGATAAACGGACAGATTATCACACCACCACTCCCTTAACTCAATATTAGATCCTGTAAACTGTAACATCGGTCCATGAGTGATTATTTCCCTGCCTTTATAAACTCCCGAGGTAATTAAGCCCTGGTATTTGTCTACCTTAATATTGAAATCATCTCCTGTTATGGTATAATATCGTTCACTTTCATCGATCCCAGGAGCTTTGTCCGAAATTTCGGGCAATGCAAAAGGTTGTGGGGCAACAGCCAGAGCAAACTCGTCAACCTGAAAATCGTCGCTTCGCAGGAATTGCATTTCTACCACATCTCCGGTTTTAACTTTGCCGGCAGGTATCGATAAAGTACCGAATTCAGCAGGCGCCAATTCGGGGCATATCATCGATCCGGCTTTGTCACCTATCTTCCACTTCAGAGTAATTTCATCCATATTGGTATGACAGAACCGGTTCTGCATTCCTATTGCCAGTACTCCATCTTTATTGGGAAGATTAAAATAGTCTTTTTCCAAATGTACCGGGCTGTATGCCTTTCGGGTAAGCCACACTTCAGGAATATCGATTTTTGAATTCAAACTGGTAAACATACCAAACTGGTCGCCCCCAAGCGCCCCCGGAGTATTATAAATATAATCCCAGAAAAGTTTAATACTTTCACCCCAGAAATTATGCACATTTGGATCTCTTTCTTTCTCGGCAGCATTTAGTACAACATGAGCATATTCATCGCAAATTACGGGTAGTAGCGGGTCTTTTTTACGTTCCTTTACCAAGCTGTTGGCCATCCATACAGATGCCCCGTAATCACGCATTTCTTCGGGACCAAAAAGTACATTCGGATAATGAAAACTATAAATGTCAAACGGAAGTTCTTCTGTTGTTTTAACCCGGTTAGCCCAACTGAACATTACCTGACGCTGCAAATCTTCCTCTTTGGCATACTGATATGCTTTTAACACGTTAGGCCCGTGAAACGACTCGTTGCCGAGCCCCCACATTACTACAGAAGGATGAGAGTAATCACGTTCAATCAAATCTGAAGTCAGGCTAAGCCACTGGTAAGTGTACTGTGGGTCAATCTCGGGACCATACTTTGCGAAGTCAACCGGATTTTCATCCAAAACATAAATTCCGTAATAATCACATGAATCGAGGAAACTTTCGGAGGCCCATTTCTGGCGTGTATGATTGACATTAATATCGCGCAATTGTTTTGCATCATCGCCGCCCCACATCCCCCGGAACTTCACCTCTTGTCCATTTACAAAAACCTGACGTCCTCTTCGTTCAATTTCCCTGAACCCGATATTCCGCTCTACAGATTGGGATTTTTTTCCATTGGCTAAAAGAGAAATAGTAAGCTTATAAAGATTTGGATGTTCCGCATCCCATTTTAGTGGATTATTTACAAAACTCTCGATATAAAAATCCTCTCCATTTTTGGGGATATCATACGTTGAAGGATTGAGAGTAACGGTACTGCCTTCTTTATCTGTTAAGGAAAGAACTAATTTATCCGACTGTTGTGAATTGTGAATCTCTACATTCATTTTTACCCTCAAAACAGCATCTTTATAATCTTTATCGAGATCCGTTTCGACGTTGGCCCTGACGATATAATTTTGCGGGATGGCAAATAAGGTAACTTCACGGTGAATTCCATTACCGGAGATAAACCTGGCAAGCCCCGATTTTTCTTCATTTGTATAAACAGCGATGACTGCTTTTGAGCCTGAAATATATTCGGTAATATCGGCAGACCATGCCATATATGAGCCCCAGTGATCGCGTACATAATTCCCGTTTACATAAAGTTTGGCGGCATGGGCAACCCCTCCAAACCGGATGATAATCCGTTTTTTATCAAACGATTCAGGAATTGTTACTTCCTTTTTAAACAGCCTCTCCGACGGACTATCCCAGCGTCTTCTTCCGTTGTTGTTATTTGTTATAAGTTCCCAACCGGAGTTTGAGTTTATGTCGGTTTTTATATTTCCTGAAGGATTATTCCTGACCGACCACTGATCTGAAATATCAATCCTGAAATTTTTTGCTCCGTCAACAAATGAAGGAATGGGTACTAGCCGGGGCCTTTTCCAAATTTCATTTGATGGAATTAATGTTACTTGTTGTGCTACTATTTCTCCTGTTAAAAAGGATAAAAAACAAAAGGTGATAATAAAAACTATGTATTTCATTTTACAGTTTGACTAATTACAGGGTAGGATCAAAACCACAGGCAAAGAATAGATACAACCAGAGTTATAAGACAAATCTCAAATTCAAAATAACCCCGATTGTATCTGTTAACCCGAACACACTTATTTAATACGTCCACTTAAAAGTTTGAATAACAGGGCAACCTTTAATGTTACTTCTCCAAAAGATTTATATAACATGGAGCAGTTGGATCGCAGGAAACTGTTCCATCTTCATTATAAACCAACTCCTGAACATAAACAGCAGATCCGCGTTTGTGCATTTCTGCCGGAATCGAACTAAAATAAAACATATAAGCATGTCCATTAGAAATCTCGATATCGGCATGATTTCCCCTGCTTCCGTCAACCATCCTGACCCTCCTCCCTGAATTGGAGGCTGAATTCGTTTCCCCCTGTCCTTCAACCGGAATACCGGGAACCAGATACCCTTCCTGTTTCGACCAGTTTAAAGCATCGTCCGAACTAAATACAGAAAGCCCCTTCCATTCATCAACAATCATAAAATACTTATTATGCCAGTAAATTACATTCGGACCTTCTCCAACAGTAGGAATATCAACTTTCCCCTTATCAGTCCATTTATACAAATCGGGGCTCTCGGCATAATAAATTGATTTATTATCCGCTTCATTGTTATACCACAACCTCCATGTTCCGTTGGGTAACTGGATAATACAGGCATCAATGACTTTATTTACAGCAAGTTTTAAAACCGATTGCGTTTCCCAGTTAATACCATCATTGCTGGTAAGGTGAACAATATCACGGGGATGCTCCCAATCGTTGAAAATCCCCGGCACATAAGTGAGGTACATATGATATGTTCCTTTGTATTCAATTATTTCGGGCGCCCAATATGTGGGATTTTCGTCGGGGTGGTAATCGATATTACAATTCCCAATGTATTTCCAGGTTGCCCCTCCGTCATCGGATGCTGCAATACCGATAGGCGAACCATGAACTGATTCAATGCCATTAAGCCCCGGAACATTTGAACGCCGGCTTGTATAATACATATACCACCTTTCGGTATTCGAGTTATAGCACACCATAGGATCGGTTGAGCCATTATAAACCGGATCGATATACAATGGTTTGTCTGCCAAATTGTAGGTAATGCCATCACGGCCAATCGTTTTGGGAATGCCTTGCCCGTAACTATTCATTTCGGTTAATAAAACTGCGATTCCTAGAATGAGAAGTAACTTTTTCATGTATATTCTTTTCAATATGTCAATACTAAATACTTTCGTTATTTTACTAAACTATAATATTATTTCAAAGTCTGAATCCCCGTTATTAATATTTCCCGGATAGTAGTCCTTAAACTTTTATTCTTTGTTAATAATCTGCATCAACATCTGTAGCTCCTTCCGGCATAACGTTGCTGGGGGGAGTTATGCCTGCATGAATCCTGTAAAATCGCTCGTGAGAAGAGGTAATGGCATCGGTTAATTCTTTATAAGGTATGTCTACAATATTTACTATCCCAATATTATAATTTTCACCATCTCTCCGTCCGGTAACCGGTTGATCTGTCCATTGAAACCAATGTGCACCGACAACATTCGGGTGTGAAAGAGCATTTTCAGTATAATAACTGTATGCGATACCCCTGTTATGCTGGTTTTTAACCTGTGATAACCCTGAAGCTAAGCCTCTTTCAGGAGCACCAAAATGGTATTCTCCAATTATTATAGGTAAGCCTGACAGTTTTGCAACTTTATTAAGATAAGCAGGATTAGGCCTGTAAGCATAAACATTCAAAGAATAAACATCAAATTTTTGAGCCATTTCAATAAGATAATCCGGCGGGGTTCCTCCAAAACGGATTCCAAGAACCAAGTGGTTTGGATCATATTTTTTTACGTACTGTATAACCATATCTAAAAAATCGGAGAAAGCTTTTTTACAGAATGTGACCCTGTTCTCAGGTGTATCTCCATTCTGTTCAAGGTATTTTTTTAGTGCTTTCTGAGTGCCTGTTTCTTTTCCTTCAAGGATTATATCCACACATAAAGATTCCCTGTTTGGCCAGGCAGGTTCATTCCCAATGTAATATCCAATAAGCAGCTGGTCATTTTTATATTCTTCTGCTTGTTTGGCAATGGCTTCTTCCAGTTCTTTTTCATAATTATCACCGTAAACGTCAGGTAGTCCCATGTAGCCTTCCCTGATTTTTGTCCCTCTAACAAAGGTTATATAAGGCATCGCCATACTTTTCATTCCGGTCGTAAAGCCCCATGCATTTAATCTCTTTTTTGTGGTTTCTTCCCATTTTTCCTGCCACATTTTATCTCCGTAACGATTCTTAATATTATTTGCCAGGAAATCAGCATAAACATCCCTGCCTCCAAAAAAATCAGCTTGTGCACCTTCCGGGATTGTGTCAAAAATGCTTTCCCTTCGTGTAATCCGGGTTCCCTGAGAAGGAGAAATCATGTTTGAGCCTGTTGATAAAAAGTAATGCCCGTCAGGGTCAATAAACCACCACCGATCATTAATTTTTTCAACACGGAAATATCCCGTAGCTTCTGCCTGTGAATTGAGGTATCCGCCCCATTGATCATAATTGAAATTACCCGGTGCCAGTGTCTTGTCTTCTTTTTCCCATATTTCATGCAATTGTTCGTCCGAAGTTATCTTTCCTTCCCACTGAATAGTTTTGAGTTGACCATATTTATCAACCAGCTTCTCCGGATCAATAAATTTATCGCCCGGGTCTTCCGTGGAAACTCCAACAGAATATACCTCAAGTGAAGGGTTCGCGATTGGAGTAACCATCCTGAATTTAATACTGTCGACATTTTCAATCGGACCAAATCCACCCCATTCTACATTGATCCATCCTGCATCCCTGGGCCGGTTCCAAGTAGCTGCCATATCGCTTCCATCAGAAGGTTGTTGTCGGTAAAATTGTAACGGTATCCCTACTTGTACCTGGGCTCCAGCCAGAGGATGATACCTTTTGTATATATATCGTCCGTTACTGCGAATTCCTATTTCAAATCGTTGTGATGAAGATGCTTTAAGTCCAAGAATTAGAAATTCCTGTTTGCTCCAATCAGAGGGAAGCTCTGAATTTAAATCGGAAATTGAGAAGGCAACCTCTGATATCCCGTTTTTATCAGGTATAAACTGAATTGTTTTTATATTATCACTACAGGAAGAAAAGAATAAAATACTGGATAAAATACAGAATTTCAATACCCACATATATTTTTTAAATGACATTGCGATATATTATAAATTAGTTAATAATTGGAAATCAATTGTTTGGCTCATCTGAATATCAAAAATATTATTGTATTCTCTTTTGCCCATCGGGCCTTTGTTTTGGAAAAGCATATTTTTGAAAAGTGTTGATAATAGGTTTGGCGACATGTGTCTCATCATCAAAGAATCCTCTTCCTCTAAACATCGGTTCCCACCAAAACACGCCTCTGCCCAATCCATTTGGGGTATCAAGTACCACCTCGTTAACAGCATCGAACCAGGCTTTTTGTCCTTCCGGAGTTTCAGGGAATGGAGGTTGGTAATCTTTAAAATATTCACTTTTCCGCCAGTAATAACCAGTTTCAATTACTATTATTTCTTTGCCATAGCGCAGAGCGGTCATCCTAAGATTATCTTTTAAATCGAGTAAGGTACCATGCGACCACGGGTAAAACGAATAACCTATAATATCGTAATCAACATTAAAGGCTTTCATGTTATCAAAAAATGTTTTTGAAAATTCGATATCGCCTCCGTGATCAACATGGAGCATTATTTTTATTTTGTTGTTTTCATTTTCAGCAGCTCTTATGGCTCTGGCTCCTGCTTTAAGATAATCAGCAACATTTTCCCATTTGCTATCAACATCGGGCGCATAATTGATACGGCCATCAGGCCATAAAAAACCATTTCCAATCTCATTACCAATTTGAACTATTTCCGGCATAACACCTTCATTTTTCAAAGACGAGATTACCTTAAATACATAGTCATACACCGCTTTAACCCGTTCTTCATGAGTCATATCTACCCAAAGAGAAGGGGTGGGCTGCACCATAGGATTGGCCCACCCATTTGAAAACATCATATCTAATGTGAAATGGTAATTATATTTCTTAACATCTTTAGCTGCTTTTATTACATAATCCAAATCCTGAACCAGCCCTCTGGAGACAGGTTCATTACATATCATTATCCTTGCCCAGTTATACCCGTGGTCGCTAAAAATTTGCAGTGCAGGTTTCTCGGTGCCATCTTCGTCGTAGTATTTTTCTCCCTTATCTTCGTGTTGCTTTACAAAAGACAGGTCGAGCCCAAATGCATAATCATTATTGTATGGTAACGACTGTGCCCAAATTCCAGACCAACAAAATACCATTACGATGCAGAGCAAGGATGCTTTTTTTGTTTTTGTCATTTTCAATTTCATAATTCGATATTTTTGTTGTAAGCTATTTATTATTAATATTTTAATTATTCTATCAATGAGAACTATCTATTCAAATTTTAAATCCGTATTTTTATTTGTGAACTCCGGTTAGAACAAAGGTTATACATTACTGTAAAGTATCATTAAACGGATATAGAAACAGGGGCAAATACCTCCTGTTTCTAACAAACTCCGTCTCTAAACAAACTAAACCTGAACTGGTCAACTATTATTATATTTTTAACTGTTAGCATTGTCAACATTGGTTTCTTTTTATTTTTTGCCTGTTTTTATTGATTATTATTTTTTGCAAGAACTAATTTTCTATTTGAGCTGTTTTTCTAAATTCTGAACATAAAAAAGAGCAGTTGCAGGTTCTAACTTTAAAGAAACATTTGTTAAAGCCTGTCCATCTTTTGTTTCAGTATATTTCTCCTCAATCGGTAAAATTTCGCCATTCATCGGATTCCACACTGATAGGTCTAATGCTCCCCGAAGAACGACTTTGGTATCCACCGATTCGTCAGAAGAATTGGCAAAGAAATAGATATGCCGGTTATCTTTGATTTTATGAATGTATGTCAGGGATCCTGCATATTCAGGCCCTATTTCCACCGGCCACATTGGCTCTTCAATATTAACGTCCCATACAGGTACTGCTTCTTTCATAATCGTATCTATCATCTCCGGAGTATAATCGGGTAAAAAGTAAGCGCGTCCGCCCATTGAGTTTCTATTTATAGAGTAAACCATAAACTCGTCTATTCGCCGGTGAAACTCAGCCGTCCAAATCGAATCATCAGGTAACCCGAAAACATTACCCATTATTTTTTTTACTTCAGCATCTTTTCCGATCTCACGGGATTTTTCAGCCAACAATTTTGTAGCAATCACTGTACCTCCGGCATCGTAAAACGCTTTAACTTTTCGGGCTGTTTCTACTGAAATAATACTACACCCGGGAATAATCAATACGGAATAGGTTTCACGATTAATTTTATTGTTGAGAATCAGCTTATTATTTTGAATTATGCATCGTTCCTGAAGTACTTCAGGGTGAAGATATGTAAAGTCTTGCCTTAGTCCCCGAAATATTATTTCGCCTAAGTCAATGTAATCTGGTACAGGAGAGTTTATTCCTCCTTCTCTGGCATAATCTCCCTCCTCTATACTTTCGCTGGCAAGATTATCAATCCCCGTACTTTTCCCCCAGTTTCCAAAATGGTAGTCTCCCTGAAGTGTGGCAATGGGATATAAAATAGCTACGTCAGCAACATGGCTTCCCTGTTGAAGCATGTAACTAAGTCGGCCAATGAAACGATCGTTTTCCGGTGTTTTGCCTTTGGGAAGCGCCCCAACCTGGAAATTAACCCCCATGGCAGCCTGATCCATGGCTACCTTATATACAATTTCGGGACTAATTTTACGATATGCTGCATAAGTTTCCGCCATAAAAAAGCGTTTGTCCCAGTTGAATGCAGATGAACTTACAATTTTGTATGCCCTGTTTGTTCGTCCCCACCTCCAAATATCATCAATTGCGGGTACCTGCTGATGTTTGAACATTAACATAAGATCTCCGTTTACCGGAACGGGGTTTGTAATTTCTTCCTGGTCAAGATGACCGCTTAGCATGATGTGGTGGTCGCGACACCAATTGTCAAGCTGTTTAATGTAGTTTTCACTAAATAGTTTTGTGCGGAATCCCCATAACATGTTACGGATGGCCCTTGTATCAGGGCCGATATCATACCACAAAGCCGGATAATATTTCATAGGGTTATATCCATACTCCGACTGAAATTCTTCATTGAATAACGGAGTCCAGGCGCGACCTCTTGTTACATGCAAAGCCGGTTCGTCGTAGTGCGTAATTTTAAGTACGCTTCCAAAATATTTTTTAAGATGTTCGTAATGTGATTGATATACCAATGATATATAAGTTTTAACTGCTTCTTTGTCTAAATAATCAACATAACCACTTTTTTTCCCCATCCCCAGAGAAGCTTTAGGGTTCAGATAAAAGCCCATAATTTTCCATCGTCCTTCTGGTATGGCGCTGATTATCTCTCGGTTTTTGGTTATATTTTCGCTGACGTCCACCAACTCTCTGGTGTCAAGGTTCATTCTAACTGCGCCAATTATGATACCTTCTTCCGGAAATTCCATTTTAAATTGCAATGGACCAGCAACATCCTGCTCTTTTTTTTCCAGGCTTTTGGCGGCATATTCAGGATATTTTGAATACAATAAACCACCTGCTATCCCACTCGGATAACCAACTTCATCATAAAACACAATTGGAGGGTTACCGTTTTTTAATCCTGCTTCAATAGCAGCTGCATAAAGATCGAAATATTCCTGGCTCAGGAAGCCAATCCCCTTTTCAGAGGATTGTTTTCCCGAGCCAAGTAAATATTCATCAGATAATCCGGATGTGTTGCCACCGTCCATTCCCAAATAAAAACCTCCGGTTAAATCCTGTTTGCTCCATCTTTCAATCTGCTGCGTTAAACGTTCTTCAGTTGCCCAGGATAAACCATAAGTTAACCAGGCATGTTGCCTGTATCCTTTAGGAGGCTCTGCAAAGGAGTCGGGATTGATGCCGAAACTATCAAATGCATCAATTTTATATTCCTGTGCTTTTGTTGTATGGGAATACAAAACGGTCAATAAAAGTAAAAGTACGACAGGAATATTCGACAATAATCTAAATAACATGGATTTATCGTTATAAATGAAATAGTCCTTTTCTTCTTTCTCTTTCATAGCACCATTGGATTATACTTGTTTTTTATTAACCAAAAAAACTGCCTGTTTTAATTGTAAACAGGTAAATCGGTTACATTATAATAACCATTACCATTAGGGACTGTATACCCCGGATTTTGTGTAATTACGCCTTCCCCCTGCAAAATAGTGTTGTCAGGAATAGGGAACAGTCTTCTGAAACTGCTTTGTGAAACAGAACTGATCCATCCCTGATCCATAGCCCTTTGTTCAAACATGCCATATCGTATTAAATCTTCACGGCGCTGGCCTTCACAATATAATTCGCGCCCTCTTTCCCATAACAGAAAATCGATAAAAGCATCGGCACTTGACGTGGGATTATCTTGTCCCGGAGTAAGGTCTGTTGAAAAATCACTACTCAAACCTGCGCGTTCACGAACAGCTTTTACATAACCGAGGGCTTCGTCAGTAATCCCGTTCTGGCGTACGATGCACTCTGCCAGGGTTAGGTAAACTTCGGCAAGGCGATAAACGGGTTGTTCGATAATATATTCAGTAGCCATTAACTGATTAGCAAGATACCAATTGGAAAATTTAGCCGGAACTGCAGCTCTTAGCAATGATTCTCCTTCTTCTGTTGGATTTTCTTTCGCTATTTTACCTGCTCTGTCCTGGTATTCATACATGAGTGTGGCACAACGGTCGTCTTTGTCGAACGAGTTATCACCCACATGCCCCCACAATTTGTGGTAGTGTTCCCAAGGCATACCCAAACCATACCATCCCTGCAGGGTATAACCGGCTCCGGGTCCCTGAGTTGCAATACCGCTACCAGGCAAACATTCAGTACACCAGATATTCCCAAATTTTGAATTTGCAGGTGTAGAAAAAATGGTTTCCGAGTTCGGGCATTGACTAACTGCTACATCATATGCAGAAAATTCCCCATCACCTTCTGTTACCAGGGAATAAGCACCACTATTAATAATTTCACGGCAATAACTTTCGGCTTTTGCCCAATCATGTTGAAACATATAATGCCTGATGGCTAACATACGAAAGTAATCTTTAGATACAAGCCCCCATTCATCTGTTCCTTTTCCGCGTCTTTCAGCCAAATTACTATTTAAAACAGCATTCAAGTCATCTTCAAACGCAGTAATCCATTCTTCATTTGTCAATCGGGGAGTAGGAGTTTCATCTGCCAGGTTCTCAGGATTAAGTTTAATATTCACAGGACCAAAAGATGTATATAGAACATGCATATACTGCGCACGTACCCCTCTTAATTCAGCAATATATTCGTCAACGATAGCTTTGTCAACATCAGTCACTTTTTCAAACTGGTCAATTAGTTCAGTAATTTTTGCACAAATACTTACATAATCCCATGTATTATTGATATCACCACTACTTGGAGTCCATGTCCACCGGTTAAGAACCTGTTCCCAGAATCCTTCCAACTCATCAGTAGTTAGCCGCGAGGTTATAAAATAGGTTATAACATGGCTGGTATAAAGGGGCATGGAAGTTCCGCTTGCACCCCGGCCCGATATATATTGAGAAACACCAACAACAGCTGCCTGAAGATCAGCTTCATTCTTAAAAAATGATTCAGGTACAATCTTATCGTAAACCTTAGTTTCCAATACGTCTTCACATGAAAAGAAAGTCAAGAGGAAACCTATAAATGTCATGATAAATAGTGTCTTATTAATCGTATTTTTCATAATTCATATTTTTATTTATTAATAACAAATACCTGTTTTCAGAAGCTTGCTTTGAGTCCGAAAGTGAAAGAATATGCCTGAGGATAAGGGAATTGAACTCCTAACTCCGGGTCAAAGCCAAAGTAATCAGTAATTGTAGCCAGGTTCTGCATATCAACAGAAACATCTAAAGAGCCCATACCTAATTTTGAAGCAAAATTCTTGGAAACAGAATATGTTAACGTAACATTTTTTAGTTTGGCATACGCACCACTTTTGTACCAAAAATCGGAAGTTCCTCCAGATCTGTTATTATTTGAAGTAGCGTCTGTTCCGATTCCAGGCCATTTACCATCCTGATTTTCCATACTCCAGTAATTAACGATGGTTTCATAAGTATTTCTCAGAGCAGCGTCACTAATAAGTGTATTCCCGGTATCCCCCATTCTCAGGATGTTCCCCATTGCACCATAAAAGTAAAAGGAAGCAGTAAATCGCTTATATGAAAGTGAGTTATTTAAGCCAAAGCGAACTGAAGGGATAGTACGTCCCAGAAAATGATTATCCAGATCATCCAGAACACCATCACCATTATGGTCAATATATTTAATATTACCAGGAACAGCTTCAGGCTGGTACAACTCGCCATTAGCATTTACATAAGCATTTATTTCATCATAGTTATGGAATATACCATCCGTTTCCCATCCGTATACAGCCGACATCTCGGCGTCCTCAGGAACCCAGGCATCAAGAACCAATTGTGGGTTACGTTCTTTCCAACGGTAGATAGTTTGAGATATATTAAAATCAGTTACCCATTGGAAATTCTTGTTATTTATGTTAATAGAACTGAGAATAAATTCAAAACCCTTTGCCTGTGTTGAACCAACATTGGCAATAACACTTGTTACAGGATTATTTGATGGAAGAGTTTTGTAGTCCAGAAGATCTTTGGCAGTGCGAATAAAATACTCAGCGCTACCAGAAATTTTTTGATCAAACAATCCAAATTCAAGCCCTAAATTTATTGTTTCGTTGGTTTCCCAGGATAAATCATCGTTACCCAGAGTTGATAAAATTACACCTGACATGTAATTAGAACCAGCTCCTGTAATAATAGCAGGCCCTGTTGCATAGGTTGACAAAGAGTTTGCATTGCGTGGTTCGTTCCCCGATGCACCATATCCGGCACGAAATTTCAGGTTTGATAACCAATTGTCTGTATTTGACATAAATTCTTCGTCTCCTATCCGCCATGCTGCTGAAACGGAAGGGAAGAATCCCCATTTTTTATTCTTGGCAAATACACTTGAGCCGTCATTACGTCCGGTAAAAGCAACGGTGTATTTTTCTTTAAAGCTATAATTGATACGAGCAAACTGAGACAGCTTGGTGATTTCGCTACGAGATGTTGAAATATAACGCTGGTCGATGTTTGAACCGAGAGCCATATTATCTGTTCCGAACGCATCAGTAAAAAATCCGGTTGCCTGTGTAACGATTGCGTAAGCTTCGGTTTTGTAACCACCAAAACCTAAAACTCCGCTTACACGGTGATCTTCTCCAAATACTTTGCTGTAATTGAAGTAGCCTTCCAAACTTTTATTTGTGACCTCTCTGGTACCTACATACCCCAATCCATTTTCGGCAAGATACATCCCCGATGTGGAAGGAATATAATTATTACGTCTTCCATTTTGACTATCAAAACCTCCTACGAGTTTGAATGTTAAATCTTTTGTAATCGTACTTTCAAGAGTAGGGTTAATAAATAAACGAATATTTTTACCTACGTCAGTCATTTCCATATATCCCTGCGGGCTTGCCATTTTTTCGTCGTACCCTCTTGAATAAGCTCCTGTAGTGGGATCAATCGTAGCTCCAACTGTAGGAACCATACGATAAGCACATTCCAGCAAATTATAGTGTCCTTGTCCAACGTTTCCATAACCTGTTCCCTGATAATCGCTCGTTATATGAGAATAATTAACATTTAAGCCGGCTTTTAACCAACTAAACAGACTTTGATCAAAATTAAAGCGCAATGTATTACGTTCCAAATCTGATTTTTTTAACAGCCCATCATTAATATAATAGTTGTACGAAATAAAATACTTTGTTTGTTCCGTCCCACCTCGTATAGAAAGATTATGTTCTGTTACATAGGCTTCGTCTACAATATAATCGAGCCAGTCAAAACCATTTCCTATAGCAGCCATTTCTGCCGATGTGAAATAATCAGGTATGGTTGACACCAAATCATTGTAATCCTGAATATTAACAACACCATCATTATTATAGTCACTCTGACCGTAAGGGTAAGTATTTTTGTTATAGGCAGCATACTCCCTTTCCCACATATTACGTTGTTGCATGTATCCTTGTGCATTCAAAAGGTCGTGTGCATAAGGTTTCTGTACCTGCAATGTATACGACCCATCATAACTAATGGTCGGTTTTCCCTGAGTTCCACGTTTTGTAGTAATAATAATTACACCGTTGGCCGACGCAGACCCATATATAGCAGCGGCCGACGCATCCTTTAGTACATCGATGGATACAATATCTGCCGGATTAATTGTATTCAACGGACTTTGGTCTATATTATATCCCATGTTTATAACCTGTCCTCCAGAGATATCGGCCACATTTGAGGAGTTAGTCGTGATTGGTACCCCGTCAATAACATATAGTGGGTTATTATTGCCATTCGGAGAAATAGCCCCACGTATATTAATATCCAAACCAGCTCCGGGTTGAGCCGAATTCAGGGTCATATTCAACCCTGCAATGCGCCCCTGTAACATATTGTCAACGCTTGCGTTAGCGCCTTTTTCTATGTCTTCGGTTTTTGCTGATGCGACTGAACTCGTTAAATCTTTTACAGTTGTAGTACCATAACCGATAACAACTACTTCATCCAAACTCTGTGCTGCCACTGTGAGTTGGACATCAATTTTCGTCCTATTTCCCACCTCCTCTTTTACGGTGTTATATCCAATATATGAAAACTGGAGAACACTATTCTCAGATGGAACATTGAGCGTATATTTTCCATCAATATCAGTTACTGTACCGATCAATGTATTTTCAACTACGACCGTTACTCCTATAAGGGTTCCTGAAACATCAGAAACAACTCCGCTTACTGTTGTTTGGGCAAAAACATTTTGAGAGAAAGTAATTACGATTATAAACAGACACAATGGTCTTAAAAAATTGTAAATAACTGTTTTTAGTTTCATAAATCTAAATTTAATAATCGATTCTGTTTTAATTAAAAAGTTATGTGCTATACTCCATCTTTAATAATTCTCATCAAATCAATTTCAAATTGGTTCATAGTTCATTGGTTTATAGAATCAAAAAGCGAGAATTATTTTATATGATGTATAATTAGTTTGATCTGATAATGTAATCCATAGGCATAAATTTTAAAATTATTATGTTTTATAAATAGTGTTTCAAAATTAAACTGGGTTTAGGGAGATATATTAAGGCAAGTTCATTACAAATGGTAATTCTTACCTGAAAATGTAAGTATTCACCAGAAAGCTGTAAAGTTGTTTTGTAGAGTTCATCAATATTAAAATGTTTTTGCAACCCGCCTTTATATTGTTTTAACAACGAAACGTTGAGTTCAAAAGGATATTTGTTCCGATAAAAGAATAGTATCACCAAGACTTTTGCCGGCAAAACTATTGGAACAATTAATAATATCAATATTACGAGCTTTGACATAAGATAATTTGATGTCAAAAGTATGATATGTAATTAATAGCGACGACGCTAAATGTAATCATTAACAGTTGAAAATGTTTTGTAATACAAACGGCTCATGATTAGAATACAAATAATGCACATAAAACAATACCGTTTCCAGTTTAAGGTTTCGGCACATTCAGGCTTTCCTGCAAAATCAGAATTAGTTCATCCGCGTTGTATGCTTCAGGAATAATCCAATGAGAACCAAAAATTAATTTTGGGATGCCCCCTTTGCCTCCTTGGATGGTCTGTCCATAAATATTGATACATGTTTGCATATACTGTTCTATCCATGGTGTTGATAAGGCCGCATCAAATTTCGCCTGATCAACCAACTCAATCGCTTTTGTCCTGGCTGCATCTATACTTCGGGGATGCCATTTGTCGCCAGACTCAAACGTAAACATCCATCTTTCGTAGGCTTCAAATGCTTCTCGACTGACAATCCATACTGCGAGTGCAATCCTGACTAGTTCACAGGAGTTTCTGAAAGCATCTGTGTCATGGAGAATATAGGGATTACAACGGGAATTCAATGGCGCCGGGCACAGCACAAATCCAAGTTTACCATTGTAACGACGAACTACTTCGTTGAGGATAAAATGTATCTTTTGGCAATGGGAACATTGATAATCAAAGAGTAATGTGACAATATAAGGAGCTTCAGGGTTACCAACCATCGGTACAGTGTGGTAATCAACGGAAGGCATTTGCGGTTTGCTATTGAGACTTTTGGCTGAAGGAGTATAGTTCATTTGACTAACTGCCAGGAGACCAGACAGAATCAACCCAATAAAGATCAGACCTGTTGTTGATGAGAAAATATTCCGGATTTTCGTAGAATTCGGTAGAGAGTTATTGTTTGAATGGCCGCCAAAATCTGTAAACGCCTGTTTGATGACCAGAATGGCCAATAGCAGTCCGGTGGTATGCGTCGCCGTACAGTAAAGGCAAAAGCTCTTAATGATCCATTTCTGGATGATAATAAACCATATGGCACTTCCGGAAATCGCCCCAGACAATATCAGCATCACGCTCCAGCCCAGACGCCGAACTTGAACCTCCCTGGCAGGATGAGTAAAAAAACTTGCAACCAGCATAGAAAGGTATGCTCCATCTGCCAACCCAATAACAGGCAGCACACCCGCTATCATTGACCACCGGCTGTTTAGCACCTGTTCACACGGGCTTCCACCACCACAACCAACCATCGCTCCCCCTTTTAGAAAATGACAACTCAGAATAGCACTCAAAATCAAGGCTAATACATTTAATCCGGTGAGTATACATCTCCATAAGCGCCAATACCTCTGGTTGTGTGTTCTATTTTTGTATTTAATCATGAATTCGAACCTTCTTAAAATACAAAACTCCGCGACAAAACAAATAATCGAAATGCCACGGAGTAATATGAAAAATCCCCAAAAATCTCTGTTTATATTCCTGTTAATATTTTAAAATTGATTGGGCTCACCTGGTGTGGGAATATTACTGGTAATATGTGTCCCGGCTTCATGCATCTTATTTAACGGTTTTACAAAGGTTATACCACTACCACATACTCGAGTACCTGTACTGTGAGGATAAGTAAGGGGCATGGTAACCGTAATCGTGTCACTTGGCATATTGAATCCCCGGCGACCAAAGCGACGTTGGCCGGCAGTAACAGATGCAACAACTGCTGTTTCATGATTTGCGCCACTATCAATGGAGATACTCTGACCAATGCTAAAACCTTCCATGCTGGTAACAGGGACAACAGTAGCACCAGCTTTAATTAGTGTGTCAATTGTAGTTCCTCCCGCTGTACCAATAAGGGCAATTGTAGCAGTTTCGCTATTCGTGTCATTACCAACGATAACTTTTTGTCCAATATTAAAGTTTTCAATACCGGAAACTTTTACATTTCCAGAACCTGATTCCACGGGTAAAGACAAGGTCATTGTATTTTGTAATAGAAAATCCCTGCTATTGTTGTCGCTATCATAACCATCAGGGTAACGACCTGCACTTAAGTTGGGCGAGGATGTTGGAATTCCGCCATATCTAAAAAACATACGGCGCATATTCACCCCGGGTGTAGTCACAAAATTTCCAAATTCATCTGTGCCGGAAGCTCCCTGGTATCCCTCTGCCAACCATGGATCAACAATTCCGCCATAATTAAGGCCGTCAACTACATTGTCATCAGCATCATATAGTACTATATTCCCGGCATTAAAGGATAGGGAAGGGCCTCCAAACCACTGATCGGGTTTCTGCAACCCCTGGTAGCCTGCAGTCGTAACCTTTTCATCCAGTACCACCGCATCAATATCGTGGTTGTTGTTTAAAGGACTGTCAAGAGTAACAACGTTTCCAAGAGATAAAACGGGCTCGTTGCTTGAGTGGGTGAAACTGGAAGCTGGTTCAAAACCGATTCCTGTTCCCCAAACACTAAAAGGCAAATTGGATGAATGATTGAATTTCAGCGGTTCTTCCAGGTCGAGTCCTGTTCCTGGATCATCGTTATCTGTTAATGGGCCACTGAAAGTGCTACGCGATGATGCTGTTCCGACGCGTTTTACAGTAACCCATTCTATTCCATGTCCCTCGCTGTCAATGTCCAGTCTAATCTTGTCGCCAACTGATATATTTTCCAGAGAAGATACTTTGATGTTTTTATCACCTGCTTTTGCATCCATCGAAAGAAAAGCCTGGGTGCCTGGTTTGCCAAGCTTGGTGATTGTAACTACCTCGTATTTCTCAATAGTTTGTGTAACTACAGGGTAAGTAGCACCATAGCCTATGGCCATCTTTTGACCGACCTCAAAACCATCTGTACTTTCAACGGGGATACTGGTCGAACCTTTGGGAACAGTTATTACTGGTCCCTCGGGGAGTGGTTGCCAGATTGTAGTCAGCCCGCGGGTTCCGCGACGGCGTCTGAATGGTAAAGGCTCTTCCTTCGGTTCGGATGGTGTAGCCAGTTTTACGATTTTACGGATTTCTTTAGTTATCCCATTTCCTATTTCAATCTTATTGCCAACCGCCATTCCTGTTGTGCTCCTTACATAAATCGTTGACTCACCTTTTTTTGCCGGAACAGCCAGGCCTGAGTTAGCAAGCCCCAACAAGTATATACCATGCGCAGCAATTGTTGTTTTTGCGGGAATATTTACAGATGAAAAAACGGGCATCTGGGTAGCATGGTGGGTTAATGTCCAGTCTGAGATATCAATGTCACTTTCCCCTGCATTAAAGAGTTCGATAAATGAATTCGTTGAATTAGTCCCGTCACTAATGCGAAACTCATTTATTTTTACAGGATTTACGTTGCGTACTTTTTCAATAGCAATATCCGATTGTTCTCTTTTGTTTAACGAGTTTGTCCACAGAGCTTTACCAATGATGTCGCCGTTAAAGGATTCTAATCCGGAGGTTATCGTAAAGGTTGCGTTTACACTTGCACCCGGAGCAATAGCTTCAGAGAATTCTTTTGAAGTTTCGTTAGATCTTAAGACCACAGATTTCCATCCCTTAGGCACGGAAATGCTTAGTGCCAGGTCTTTAACAGGCTCTCCTGTAGTATTCGTAAATATCACAGTAGTATTCTGCGAGGAGCCTGGAGAGAAAGTCTGAAGTCCGGGAGGTGAATCAGTTGCCGACGCTGGTGCAATGCTCACACGGGCAACATCATACCCGGCAGCCACAATGTTGGCCTGAATTTTCTGATTTGTTTCAATTGTTGGGAATGTACCCGGAGCTGTCATTGCAGCTTCGTAAAAAGTTCCCTGTGAAGCATTACTGTTGTCGCCTCCGTTTCCTAAAAGAATAGCCCCCTGCTTACGCATTGGGTCGTAACTGCTTCGGTCATTGATGATACGTGATCCATCGAACATAATATCCAGATCGCCTTGCTGTGCATCACCTCCCATTGATCTCCAGTGGTGAGGCTCTCCATCTGCAGTTGCTGTTACAAAGCGCCAGGTTATACTTGGCAAATCGGGAAGATACTTATCATCAGGAGATTCATTCACTCCACCCACGAGGTTATTTTCCTGGTCAGTCATAATCCATGGACCAGGACCGTGTCCGTAATACCAGGCAGTTGCATTGCCGTAGTAAGTGGTTTCCATAGTTCCATCACCATCGTCACGACTATCTATCTCTGCATTTCCGTAATCATAGCAGCATCCGTTATTGTAGTGGTGCCCGTTGATAACCCAGTACTGCCCCTCAGCCTGGTCGTCAACCGCGGTACCCTTTGCATCATTTAAGCGAAGTCCCATCCCCGGCTCAATAAAAATACCATAGACTTTATGCCCCATAAGAGTTACCGGAGCCATATCGGCAATAGGGAGACTGTTAAAACCACCCATTGCTGTTGGGCTGCCTGTCCCTCCACGAGGTGCCTGAATAAGGTGGTTTCCCTTACCTGACTGGTCGTAGAGGGTCGTAATCCAACAATATGTACCGGCACAGAATTCATCCTGAGCGGCAGCATCGGCATATCCTCCCGGATCGCCTTCACTAGGTTGAACTACTCCTATATCCAGAGTCTTACCGTCCGACTGGCGCATAACCTGGTACAATGGCCCGTTATAAGAGGAGTATAAAGCACGTGTGGTACTATGTGCGGCTACACATGGAATGCCTGCAGCAGCATAAATATCACACGGGCCTTCGGGTCTGGAAGGGACAGCATAGCGTTCTCCCCCTGACATTGCGATCAACATCATCATAGCACCAGGTAGTATTAGTGCCAATAAAAGAATAACCACAAAACGTTTTTTTATTTTCATGTTAGCTAATTTTAGATTTATTTTCATGTGAAATTATTGACATTATCCATTGATGAAATTAAGTTACGATGTTTTGTCTTTCCTTGTGAACTGACTATTTATGAATCTGTTAATTACCAAGCTATAAGTATAATATCTGTATGAAATTTTTAGAATCATCAGGATTGTCATCTGCATTTCATCGAGATTTTTATTCTCCTTTTAAAGTACGTGCAAAGAATTTGTCTATTGCAGGATTCGTTACATCAAGGCTTTCATCATAAGCCACACCGTGGTTCCCTCCTTCAATTCTGAGATAGGTCACATCGGAAGCCCCGGAAGCCTTCAGATTCTCAACATACTTATCTACCGATGCAACGTTTACGGTTTTGTCGCCGGAGCCATGTATAATCAGCATCGGGACCACATTGGCAGAAATATAACCAACAGGCCAATACTCAGTATTGTCCCAGTTTCCGGCTCTTTCTCTGTCGAGTTGAACAGGTGTAGAACCGCCAACAACTGCATTTATCTTACTCGAATACCCGTTCCATCCTCCATCGCCTTCCAGATTTTTATTTTCGGAACTTACGGCCAGCATCACAGCCAGATGGGCGCCTGCGGAATGTCCAAATGCCCCAATCCTGTCAGTATTAACATTTAGTTCTTTGGCATGGGCACGGAGCCACCTAACCGCACATTTAACATCTTCGATACAAGCAGGAAACGGCGCTTCGTCGGTAAACCGGTATTCAACAGATATTGCAACATAACCCTGGAAAGCAAAATCGATAAGCATACTGCGATAAACATTAACTTGTTTTGAACCACTGCGCCATCCCCCTCCATGTATAATAACAATGGCTGGCATCGGTTTTTCTCCAAAATTTACAGGCGAGGCTAAATCAAGTTTCCATGATTCACTTTCTCCTTCCCTGTATGGGATATCGTCGATAACTTTAATTCTGTTAAGAGAATCGACCGTTGGGAAAAGCATCGTATCAGAAACCTTATGTCCCTGATTTGTCATACAGGAGCTCATTATGAATACAATTCCTGAAAATAAGATCCATTTTTTTACATAATCTGTTCTTTTCATATTTCAGTCTGTTGTAATTTGTTTTATTCGGTTCGAAATTTCACTATCAGGCAGAAGCAAGCACTAAGGATTTAAAAATTAACTGTTGGCCATTCTGCCCTGTCCCAAATAATTTCTTTCACAATTAATTTAGAGTTCCCTTTATCATGTTTGTCATAACCATGTGCTATAAAATAAGTTTTGCCATCGAAATCATAAACAGCACAATGACCGATACCGGCATAATCATCTGTTTCTCCAGCCACAAGTGTTCCTCCGCCTGCATACATGGGAAGGCCGTTTTTGTCGAAATAAGGACCTGTAATTTCCCGTGAACGGCCTACCACAACATTGTAATTACTGTCGAGTCCCCGGCAACAGTAATTGAGCGATACAAAAAGATAATAATACTGGTGTCTATGGTAAACAAAGGGCGCTTCAATTGTACCATCCCCTGGGTCAGTGTCGGGCATTCCGAAGGTGCGCTCCTGTTTTGCAACGCTATACCATTCTTCCGGTTTCGCAAGAGAAATCATATCAGGAGCAAGTTTCACCATTTTTATCCCTCCCCAGAAAGAACCAAAAGTAAGCCAGCCGGTAACTTTGCCACCCCTGCTTTTTTCAAAATATACGTTGGCATCGATTGCATTCCAAAAATCCCTGTTTGGTACCGACTGGACAATCATTCCATGATCAACCCATTTATAGTTCGGGTCATCCTGATCGAGTGTCGTGTTGGTCATAACTCCAATAGCCGAGGTATTCTTTGCAAATGCAGAAGGTGAATAATAGAGGTAATATTTACCGTTCAGATACTGTATGTCGGGAGCCCAGTAGCCTCCCCTGTATCCCGGGATAATTTCATCAGTTACCCATTGCAGTGGTTTGTCGAGTACAGGCTTTAAACCTACCCAGTGATGCATGTTTGTGCTTTTGGCAACTCCACCACCTGTAACAAACAAATAGTAAGCATCGCCTTGTTTTATCATAACCGGATCGTGTGCCCTGAAATTTCCTTCAAAAGTAATATCCTGCGATTGGCTGAAAAGCTGATTGGAATACAGCAAAGTAATACAGACAAATGTTAGTAATGCTTTTAGTTTCATTGGTTTTAGTTTTTATAAAATTAGTTGAAGAAACGGAAACCCGCTAATATATTTTGCAATATTTTTTCAACGTTAATCCTAAGTCGTATGCAAAAGTACGGATTGCGTCCTCGTCCCGGTCTTCTTCTTTTTGATTCCGCCATGCCCTTATTTTAGCCGTTGGAGGATCGTACATCGGAACCATTTCACATCCTTCAAGGAGGTTGGCGCAAAATTCAGCAGCTTCAAGTATTTCATCGGTCGATTTCTTCTTATTCCTGAAAACTTCTGTTTCCTCCTTCATAGCGTCTTCAATTAAATTAAGCGCTTTGTAGGCATATCCTTCCTTATTGGGGTTCGGTTTTTTACTGGTCTTTACATCCCTGTTTCTTTGAAAACCTAAAATCGCAGCAATTACAGAAGGGTCACGTACCGTGCCATCAGGATAAACCAAGCCATGTACATCGCCCCAATATCCTTCAATTATCAGGTCGAATACATACCATCCCACTTTGTGTTGTTCGCATATGTCGATAGCCATATCATATGGATTAGCTCTGCACAGGCAAGCCATCTCGCTGTTAATTAGTGGTTTATTCTTATATTTCCGAGAAATCTCTTCAGCTTCCAGATAACTGTTTTCTACACGTTGGCGAGTTTCCAGATAATCATGGAAGGACAGTACATCGACAAGATCGGCTGACTGTTCCAAAAAACGGGGATATGTAACTCCCACGGTAATTGCATTTTCGGTATCAATTTCCTTTACATATTTACAATAAAACCGTACAAACTCCCAGATTTTGTTTTCATGTTCCTTTTTTTCATCGCCTGTTGCATTGCGGAAATAATCGTTGCAGGATGGTTCGTTCATGATATCCCACATCAGCAATCCTTCTTCGTCCTTTAAAGCGTTAACAACAGCTTTTACATAACTTTTCCCTTCTTCTTTAAAGTCTTCGTTAAGAATCGCCGGATCGATCATATTCCCATTCCATAAGATTGGCATCGTCGATATTCCCATTTTATTGGCAGTGCGGACATAATTCTGGAGTTTATTTATGAAATCTTTGGGGTCTCTTTTATATCGGCTATAACTCAACCAAATTCGGGTACTGTTCAGTTGCAACCTTTGTGCGTATCCCAAATCCCTCTCAATAGTAGCCTGGTCGCCCATCCATCCCCCCGGATAACAAACGCCCCGAATGGTACTATAATCATTTTCGGGTTTTGAAGCCATAGAAACACCAACTGCAAAAAACAGGATTACGGCTAAAAATATGTTCCGTTTCATTTCAAATTTGAATTAAAGTTTGTATTTGCCAACAACTTTTAATTTGTCGCCAGAATCATCCACTTCGAGTAAAACAGGCTTACGAGGTCCGGGATTTTTGGGGTCCATGCTTTGGTAATGAATTATCATAAGCAATTTCCCGTCGAAAGTATGAAACAGCATACCGTGTCCCATATTACTGGGATTTAATGCTTTTTTCTCATGAATCCAGGGGCCTTCAAGTTTTCCTGATGCAGAATAAACAACCCCCTGAGCATACCTTGTATCGCCCCAGCTCGACCATAACATGCCCAGTTTCCCGGTTTGCGTTTTAAATAAAAATGGTCCGTCGGTAACCTGCCCTTCAATATCTTTTCCATATGTTTTTTCCCCAATGGAAGACATCGTCCGCGACCAGGGCCCGTCTGATGCTTTAAATATGGTTTTTGGCTTTCCAACAGGCTCACTTAAATCAGGTGAAAGCTGGATTATATCCATCGTACCACTAACTATTTGCAGCCATTCGTGGCAATAAATCATATAGGGGATTCCGTCTTCTACCCACAATGTTCCATCGAGAGTTGCCTGGTCAGCGGGTAAGTATATATTGTTCTTCATCGGCCGGTAAGGACCTTCTGCTTTTTCAGCCACTAAAATGTGTGAAGCCCTCCTCGGAATATCGAATCTTTCCGGATTTTTTTCAATGGTTATTTTTGAATTGGTAAATGTGGCAAAATAATAATATTTCCCTTTGTAATGATGTAGCTCAGCAGCCCAGATCATTGGGGTTGGTCCCATCCATGATGAAGTATCGATTTCAATGGCATTAAAAGGCCCCTGCCACATTCTCAAATCTTTGCTTTTCCATATTAATCCGCCCGTACCTGTTAAATAATATGTTTGAGTTGCCTTGTCTGCCAAAATAAACGGATCGCTCATTTTCAAAGAATCAAAAGGGACAGTTCTTTCGTTCCCAAGTTTCATCCGGTATTTTGGAGGAGCAATTGTGTGAGAAGTTTGGGTCATTCCTGCCTGAGATAAAAACAGCGCGATGACAATTAACACACCGACCTTAAATCGTTCATTCATAAGTAGAGTTTTTATATTTTTATTACAATCATAGTATTTCCAACAACATTTAGGGATGTTCTTTAGAATTCCATAAATTGGGGTTTTCATCGCTTTCACCCAATTCAAAAATTAAAGTATTTCAGGTTTTATCGCTAATAGCGACACTTTGTCTTCCTAACCAAAAATATAGTGCAGTATTTAAATGGGATATACCCAAATGTAACTATTAACAGAAATGAATGTCTCATGACACAAATGGTTCATATAAAAGATACAAATACCTCTGCATTATAAGAGGGAGTGATAAGAAAAGATATGCTGCCCTCACTTAATTTTGGGGAAGTTTTTTTGCATCAATAGTAATTATAATAAGAATTGCACATTCGGGCAATTGTCAGGAGCAGGAAAGACGTTAGTTTGCAAACATACAGCAAGAGCTCACTGATAGCAATAAAAAGTGCCTGTTAAATTTTGAAGTAGAATGAAGAATTATATTTCACAATTTTTTATAAACTTTGTCACTCGACAGTCCATCGTATGCGGTTATATTGTTGTAGGGGTTTCTTGGCATCAAATAATATATATTCTAAAATAGCAGATATTCTCATTTCAGGATTAATTTGAAAAGAATTATTGAGAGTTTTAAGAAGATATTTGTTCTGAAGGTTTGAGTTTAACACTAATGGTCTTTTCAGGGAGGGTTCTATTGAAATCTTATTATTCATGTTAAATTTTGGTATTTATTTCACTCAATTCGAAATATAAAACTAAACATATAATGAATTTATTAAAAAAAGATGAATCTTCATCCGTATTATTCAAATAAGAGACCTTGTTTTTAGGAGCAATTATCAAACATTTGTACGGATGCAGATGCCCAATATATTGACACCTTCGGAGCAGTAATATTGGATTACGAGTATTTTTAAATGGACGATAAGCAAAATAAAAAAATATGGAATGATTTTAAGGCAGGGCATCATTCTGCTTTTACCTTAATTTATAATCAACATATTGATTTACTATACGCTTATGGAACAAAAATATGCAGCGATGATAACCTGGTAAAGGATTGTATTCAGGAAGTTTTTATTAAACTATTTGAAAAAAGAGACCAAATCCGAAATCTCGATTCAATTAAATTTTACTTATTTAAATCATTAAAAAATTCTCTTATCGATTCTTTATCATCGAATAAGAAAATGAGAACAGTTTCAGAGAATATTGAATTCGAGATTGAATATTCGGCAGAAAAATATTGGATCGACAACGAAGTTGGAGATTCTCAAAAAAAGAAAATCAAAAACGCGCTAAATCAACTTACCAGCAAACAAAAGGAGATAATTAACCTGAGGTTTAACCAAGGCCTTAGCTTTGCCCAGATTGCCAAAATTGTGGGTGTAAACGCAGGATCAGCAAAAAAACAAACCTACCGAACTTTAGGTAAATTAAGAGAACTCCTTGATATGGATGACGCTTCTGAATGAAAATCAGACAATAATTTTTTCTTTTTACTTTATTTAAGTGGGTTTGTTGTTAATGTTAGTTCTTATCAATAACCCAATAATATTTTTAAAGTATTATAAGCATTTATTGTTTTTGAATGTTGATAGTATTTGAGGTGTTTTAGTGGAATAATTATGTTGCGTCTGTGTTATTTCTGTCAATTTGTTATTGTTTTTTGAAAATTATTGTGAATTTGTGTCCCCTTTTTGTGCCTTTTTAAGTCTTGTTTTAAATTCATAAAAAACATGAGCTTAGATAAGGAGTATTTAAGATTTCTTGAAGATCCAAAATTTATTGAATGGATTTATTATCCGACATCTGAACTGGATGAATACTGGAAGAATTATCAGGAAACAAACATGGAACAGAAACCAGTACTTCTCAAATCTATAGAGTTGTGCAAAATGCTTTGTTCAAACGACAAAAAGTTGTCATCTAAAGAAAAGCATGAAATATTATTAAATGCTTTGAATAAATACAATAGAAACAATAAAAGGAGTAGTTCATTAATATCAATTTCGAGCATTACTAAATACGCTGCAGTAGCTATTGTATTTTTTTCGTTAGGTTATTTTGCCTTTTATAAAAGTAATACCGTTCGGAACCAATTATTGACAGAAAGTACTTACGTACCGGAAAACAGTTCCGATGCACAACTCATATTATCGGATGGAAAAAATATTGTGATTGAAAGCAAGGAATCCACAGTTAATTATAACGAAGACAGGGTTGTTGTTGATAATGATACAATTCAGGCAGATCGAAATCATAATACGAATGATAATACTTTTAACCAGATTATTATTCCCTATGGTAAAACATCATATCTGACTTTGGCAGATGGGTCTGAAATATGGTTGAATTCAGGCAGTCGTCTTTTGTTCCCCAATGTATTTAATACCGAAAAAAGAGAAATCTTTCTGGAAGGCGAAGCTTATATAAAAGTTAAAGCGGATAAGTCGAAGCCCTTTATAGTAAACACGAACGAATTGTCTGTAGAAGCTTTGGGAACCGAATTCAATGTGTCATCTTACAGGCAGGATGATATTGTAAAAACGGTACTTGCCAAAGGCCGTGTCCGCATACGAAAAGTAAACGATTTACTTTTTACTAAATCAATTTATCTGGAGCCTAATCAGATTGCCAGCTATAACAAAACTACACAGGAATCATTTGTAAAAGAAGTTGATGTTAGCTACCATACAAGCTGGAAAGATGGGTATTTCCTTTTTGATGGAGAAGAGCTAAACCGTATAACCAAAAAATTGGAACGATTTTATGACATTGAAATAGCATATGAAAACTCGGTAAAGGGTTTTATTGAAATATCGGGTAAGCTTATATTAAGTGACGACTGCCAAACTGCGATTAATAATATAGCCTCAACAGCATCTGTTGAGATACAAAAAATCAACGAAAGTAAATATGTGATTAAATAATAACCTGGGCTATTTAATATAATTGCGCTAATTAGGGCAAGAGTAAAGAATAGCACAAAAAAAACAATTTCTATGAAATTAACACTAAAATCGTGGTTACTAAATCATGACAGTCTAAGAAGTATTTTTTTTATTTCTCAGGTGACAATTCTGTTCCTATTTGCCGGCAGTGTTCACTCATGGGCGAATGATGCTGATTATCATGGAGCTACAAAATTAAGTGTAAGCTATGAAAAAGCTACTGTAGGAGAAGTAATTAAACACATTGAGAAAATTAGTGAGTTCTATTTCTTGTATCGAAAAGAAATAGTAAATGAAGACCGAAAAGTCAGTTTTGACTTAAAAGATGCATCTATTGACAAGATTCTCATTGAATTATTCAAAGGTGAAAATCTTGATTACGAAGTACGCGACAAACAGATTATTGTCACGCGAAAGCAAAACAATAGTGTTCCTGCCTCGACACAAGCTCAAGATCAGGAGCGTGAAATCTATGGAACTGTAACCAATAGTTTGGGTGAATTAATTCCGGGTGCCAGTGTTTTTATAAAAGGCATGCAACAAGGCACAATAACCAGTACCGACGGGAAGTTTACGTTGAAGATTCCTGATAACGCTGAGTTTATTGTGGTTTCGTTTATTGGCTTACAAACGAAGGAGGTTAAAATTACCGACCAGCAGATTTACAATATCGTTTTGGAAGATCAGATTATTGGTGTTGATGAAGTTGTTGTTGTTGCTTATGGTACATCAAAAAAATCATCGTTTGTAGGTTCTGCATCCCTTGTATCAGAAGAAAAACTAAAAAAAATAAAAACATCAAATCCGATACAAGCTTTGCAAGGTATGAGTAGTGGTGTGCAGGTAATTAATAATAACGGACAACCAGGTTCAAGTCCAACTGTTGTTATTCGTGGTATCGGATCGATGAATGCATCTACAGCACCACTTTATGTTGTTGACGGAGTTCCTTACGGCGGTTATATAAATGCTATTTCTCAATCAGATATTGAGTCGATTACAGTACTAAAAGATGCTTCTGCAAGTGCCCTTTATGGTTCAAGAGCTGCAAATGGTGTAATTATCATTACTACAAAAAAGGGAAAATCAGGTGAAGGAAAGATTAATGTAAGTTCAACATTTAGTTTCTCGAAATTAGCAGTTGATTTACCACGCAGATTATCACCTCAGGAATTTGTTGAAACAACATGGGAAGCAATGTATTTTGGGGCAATAGATAACGGCTCAAGCGAAGCAGAGGCAGCGCTTTACGCAACCGATAATCTGGGTAATGAAATTAAAATTAATCCATTTAGCATTGACAAACCGGTTGGAACTGATGGAAAACTCGACCCGAATGCAAATCTTCTTTTCGAGGGAGATTGGGATGACGAATTGTTAAAATCAAGACCAAGCCAGGAATATACGATTGATTTTAGTGGTAAAACAAATAAAACCACGTATTATTTTTCTGCTTCATACCTTGACGACAAAGGTATTTTCACGACACAAAAGTTTGACCGGATTTCAGCTCGTTCAAATGTAACAGCAAAGGTGAAAAACTGGCTTGAAATGGGAACAAATACGTCCTTTTCGCATAGCTCCTCTGAGAGTCCGGCCGGCTCAAGTACTGTTTGGTTTTTGCGTACTGTTCCTTCTATTTATCCGGTGTATGAATATGATTATGATACAAATGCATATAAAACCGATGGTAACGGGGACAAAATATATGACTATGGAGATACCAGGCAAGGATGGATTGGTTGGAATCCGTTGGCAGATGCAGCCTACAACAAATACGAAACATTGGTAGATAATATTTCTACCCGGAACTATGCAGAAATTACCTTTACTCCGGAAATAAAATTCAGATCAACTTTTAGTTTGGATTATTACTTAACCTCTTATCATGGTTATACTACACCTGATTACGGATACATGATTGGAAGAGGAGAGGTTTCCAAGTCAACAACAAGAGCAACAACAAGTACTGTTACCAATCTGCTTACGTATGATAAAAAGATAAATAATCACTCGGTTAACGTTTTATTGGGACAGGAAGCTTATAAATTTAAGAGTAATTATTTATATGCAGCCAGAGAGGATTTGCCCTTTGGAGGTTTATACGAGCTGGCATCGGCAGCTACAATGACCGGATCTGATTCGTATGAAGATAATTACCGTTTGCTGAGTTGGTTTTCCAGGGTGGAGTACGATTATAAAAACAAATATTACTTTTCAGGAAGTTTACGTCGGGATGGAACTTCTCGATTTAGTGATTCATCCCGATTTGGCACATTCTGGTCAGTTGGTGCATCATGGAGAGCCTCTGAGGAAGATTTCTTTAAACAATATAGCTGGTTGGATAACCTGAAAATAAAAGCAAGTTATGGTGCCGTTGGTAACGATAATTTATCTACGAGATATGCTTATCAGGGTTTATACGGAACGGGGTACAACGACTATGGCTTACCAGGTTTGTTAATCACAAGACTTCCCAATGAAGGTTTAAAATGGGAAACGAACCTCCAGTTTAACATCGGACTTGAATTTACAGTACTGAATCGTTTAACCGGCTCGGTTGAATATTTTAAGCGTAAATCAAAAGACTTGCTTTTTACCGAGCCAATGGCCCCTTCAACAGGGTTTAGCGGAATTGATAAGAATATTGGTGATGTTGAGAACAAAGGTGTTGAATTTGATTTGTCATGGAAAATAATTGAACAAAGGGATTTTTCATGGTCAATGGATATTAATGCTACTCATTATAAAAACGAGATTACAAAATTACCACAGGATGAAATGAATTCAGGGGTTTTCAAATGGCGTGAAGGAGAATCACGTTATAATTTCTGGGGAGCAGAATATGCGGGTATTAATCCTGAAAATGGGAATGACCAATGGTGGATGAATGTTTACGAGACTATTGATGGCGAAGAAGTAGTAACTGACAGGGTATTAACAGAAGCTCAAACAGATGTTAGCAGCGACAAACAAAAGAAATATCTGGGCGACGCATTGCCTGATATTTTTGGGGGCTACACAAATACATTCAAATACAAAGGTCTTGATTTATCTGTGATGTTTTATTACAGTTTTGGTGGAAAGTTATACGATTCAGATTATGCTCAAATGATGGGGTACAGAACAGGATACTCATTCCACGAGGATGTTTTAGATGCCTGGACTCCGGAAAATAATACCAGTACAATTACTCGTTTCTCACAAGGATTTTCGAACTCGATGTCAAGCTATTCTTCAAAATATGTATACAATAATAGCTTTGTTCGCCTAAGAAATATAACATTAGGATATACACTGCCCGAGAGTATTTCGAGTAAAATTGATATCAGCTCATTGCGATTATTTGTGAAAGGAGACAATCTGATAACCTGGGGAAAAGCGGCAAAAAGAGGAACAGACCCGGAGCAGAGTCTTAGTGGAACAACCGACAACCGGTTCCCGACTGTAAAAACAGTTTCGGTGGGGTTACAATTAAGTTTATAGAATTGGAAATTTTAAAATGTTACGACGATGAAAAACTATATAAAAATACTGACTATAGCGATATTAACAGTGTTGGGGACTACCTCGTGTGAAGACTTTCTGGAAACGAATCCATCATCTTCTGTTTCTGATATATCGGTTTTTAATACAGTACAAGGTGCGCAAGCTGCATTAAATGGTTGTTACTACCAAATGGAATCAGGGAATGGAGGCGCCAATAGATCTGATGACTGGGGCTATCCAAGCCACCAAATGTTTCAAAGTGTATGTGGAGAAGATATTATTGTTTGGGGTGGTTGGTATTCATTTGATTACAACATGTGGGGGCATACCCGTGGAGATATATTTAAAACAGGGGCTTTGTGGAATTTTTACTACCAGTTAATTAACAACACCAACAGTGTAATTGCTTATACCCCGGAAAGCTCTGGCGATGAAGCCGAAAAAAATCATGTAATAGGGCAGGCATACGCATTGCGTGGCTGGGCTTATTTTCAGCTAATAAGGTTATTTCAACAGACCTATTTTATTGCCCAGGATTTGCCAGGAGTACCTATTTATACAGAGCCTACTTCTGACAAAACAGAAGGAAAACCAAGAGGAACTGTTGAGCAAACATATCAGCAAATATTAAGTGATTTGACCATGGCAGAAACATTGCTTGATGGTTACGAACGCGGCAGCAGGAAAAACAGAATAAATGTTAATGTTTGTCAGGGCTTTTTAGCTGAAGTATATTTAACCATGCATAACTGGGGAAAAGCAGCTGAATACGCTGGCAAAGCACGTACTGGTTTTCCTCTCACTTCAAACGATGATTACCTTGCCGGTTTTAATGATGTAAACACCGCTTCATGGATGTGGGGTGTGGCTCCAACCAAAGATCAGAACATGGGAGATTATTCTCCTTTTGCAATGTGGGCAAACTGGACACGGGATGGATTCACGTTTCAATGCTTTTTCCTTGCAACAGACTTTGTGCAAATGTTCGATGCGGAGGATGTAAGGGCTTCTCAGTTTGATTATGTTTGGGATCAGATATATACTTCTATGAAGTTTAGAGATACTGATGACCTGCTGGGAAATATTGTATTTATGCGTGCCGAAGAAATGCTTTTTATTGAAGCAGAAGCTTTAATGAGGATGGACAGAGAAAATGAAGGGAAAAACCTGTTATGGGAACTTCAGGAAATGCGTGGTGCAAAAAAATCAGAAGAAACAGGACCCGATTTGATTGAGGCATTGTTGGTAGAAAGGAGAAAAGAACTTTATGGTGAAGGTTTTGATTGGTTTGAAATAATTCGCAACCAAAAACCTCTTTTACGTACCGGTAACCATATCAATTATAGTGGAAATGTAACTTTCCCTGCTCATTCATGGCGATTTGTTTATCAGGTACCGTTTAACGAAATTATTAGTAACGATGCAATGGTTGATGACATATGGCCTAATGGCGACCAAACACCGTTTGATGGAGTTTATATGCCTTAAGTAAAACATATAGGTAATTAGATAGTTTAATTTGGCAGGACTTGATAAGTACAAAAAGTATTTTTCTTGATCCTGCCAAAAACAATCATGAGGTTGGTGAGGTTTTAAATTTATGCATAATGAATGCGATTTAATTCATGAGAACGATAGGATAACCTGGCTTTTAAGAGGCGGTTTAATCATTTTGATATACAGTATAATATCAAAATAATATTCTGATATTTCTATTTTGTTTGATGATAATCAGGGAGTTGAAATTTTTTTTAACTCCTTTTTGTTTTGTACAGATAAGATATAGGAACAACAAAATTGAGATATATAAGCATATTTCGCCACATAATATGGCTCTTTGATTTCATTTGGCATTCCGAAGTCTGGTACTGCTCAATCAAATGCCAGGCATCTTTAGGTGGCAACGATTTCTACAGTTTTGTGAAGTAGTTGAAATTCTTGATAAAATTAAATTGAAAACAAATAATTAATCATTGTTTTAAGTTTGTTGATTTTTTTAACTTTATCATCCTGTGATTTAGCTGTTAAGCTACTTTCTTTATAAACTTCTTGACTGCCAAAAACCATGATTGAAACAGACATTCTACCCAAGGTTGAGTTTTTATTTACTCCTGTTGTAAATTATGCTATTCAACAAAACCGGATTCCCTTAGTACGAAAATTAAGTATTGAAAACCTCACTGATGAGGATATTTCAGATATTCAGATTAAGATTGAAAGTGAACCTGAATTTGCAAATACCTGGGAACACCATATCGACATAATACCTTCAAATCAGAATTTGATTTTAGACGTTAAAAATTTGAGACTTTCTTCTCGCTTTTTATCCGGGCAAACAGAAAGAATTGCGGGAGAGATAAAACTAAGTTTATCGGTCGGAGAAGAAGTAATTGTTCAGGAAAGTTATTCTGTTGATGTTTTAGCCTACGACCAATGGAACGGAATAGGAGTACTACCTGAAATGATAGCTGCATTTGTTACTCCCAATCATCCGGAGATTTCTAAAATCTTAAAATCTGCCTCAGATATACTTGGGCAATGGACTGGCAGTCCTTCTTTTGATGCATATCAGAGCCTGAATCCGGATAGGGTGAAGAAACAAATGGCTGCCATTTATGAAGCGATTGCCGGGTTTGATATTGTGTATTGTTCGCCGCCGGCGAGCTTTGAATTGGAAGGGCAACGTATTCGGATGTGCGATACCATTTTTTCTCAAAAACTGGCAACGTGTATAGATATGGCTCTTTTGTATTCAGCATGCCTGGAAGCTATTGGGTTAAACTCTCTGATTATTGTGATGAATGGACATGCTTTTGCTGGCGGCTGGTTAGTAGATCAGTTTTTCCCGGATAGTGTCAACGACGATGTATCTTTATTGAAAAAAAGAATCGCTTCCGGAATAAATGAAATTGGTTTGGTTGAAACAACCTGCATGAATGCGGGACAGTCTTTGTCGTTCGACGAAGCCATGAACCGGGCTAATTATAAGCTGGTTGATGGAGATAACTTTATATTGTTTGTTGATATTCGGCGAGCCAGGCTCAGTGGAATAAAACCTTTACCGCAACGCATAAAAACATCCGATGGTTGGGAAATTGTGGAATCTCCGTTAAACGTCAGGCAAAGTATTGCCCCGGATGAAATTATTGCAGAAAAACTGGACTTTCAGGAACAGGAAACAACGGTTACCAAACAAAAACTTTGGGAGCGAAAATTACTTGATTTAAGCCTTCGTAATAATTTATTGAACTTACGGGTTACGAAAAGTTCGATTCAGTTAATATCGGTAAATCTGAATTTATTTGAAGATGCTTTGGCGGATGGAGCAGAATTCCAGGTTTTGCCCAAACCGGCTGAATGGGAAAATCCTTTGAGTATTTCCGGCGTATATCAGTTAGTCGATATGTCTGATCCTATTGTGGAGTTATTAAAAGACGATTTGCAACACAAGCGGCTTCGCTCTTATTATACTGAAACAGAATTAGCTTCTGCATTAACAAAATTGTACCGGTCTTCGCGAATGTCGCTGGAAGAAAATGGCGCAAATACGCTTTATCTTGCCCTGGGATTTCTAAAGTGGTTTGAGACTCCCAAAAGTGAAGTTCCCAGATATGCTCCTTTGTTGTTGCTACCTATTGAGATTATCCGAAAATCAGCACAGAAAGGATACATTATTCGCAGCCGGGAAGAGGAAACGTTAATGAATATCACCTTACTGGAAATGCTTCGCCAGGATTTTGGGATTGTCATTCCGGGTCTGCAGGAACTACCGCGCGATGAAAGCGGTGTTGATGTTAAAAAGATATTTAGTATTGTTCGGCACGGAATAATGGCTCAGCCTCGCTGGGATGTGGAAGAACAGGCATTTCTGGGAAATTTTTCATTCAACAAATTTATCATGTGGAATGATATTCACAACAATGCAGATAAGCTTGCGGAAAATGAAATTGTTGCCAGCCTTATTTCCGGTAAAATCGAATGGGATATTCAGGATTCTTCTGAAGAATTGATGGACTTAGACCAATATTATTCTCCCTCTGACATTACTTTACCCATAAGTGCCGATTCATCGCAACTGGAAGCCATTACTGCTGCTGTGCAGGATAAAAGTTTTATTTTACATGGTCCTCCCGGCACCGGCAAGTCGCAAACCATTACCAACATTATAGCAAATGCCTTATACCAGGGCAAAAGGGTATTGTTTGTTGCTGAAAAGATGGCTGCATTGGAGGTTGTTCAAAGACGACTGGCGGAAATTGGGCTCGATCCGTTTTGTTTGGAACTTCATTCCAATAAAGCAAAAAAATCAAGCGTGCTCGAACAGTTACAAAAAACAACTGAAGTAATTAAAAAAACATCACCGTTGGAATATCAATCAGAAGCTGAACGACTTCATGCTTTGCGAATTGATTTAAACGCTTATGTGGAATCACTTCATAAAGACTATCCGTTTGGCTTTTCATTATTCGATTGCTTTAATGGCTATGCCCAATTAAACGGGGCGCCTGACAATGTAACCTTTGACGAAGAATTTCTTCAGAACTTAACCAGAGAAAAATTTGTTGAATACACTGAAACTGTTGAAGAATTACAAAATGCAGGAACGCTCTGCGGGCATCCTTTCAATCATCCGTTATCAGAAATAACTACTTTAACATATAGTCAGTCGATAAAAGCCCAGACTCATGAATTGTTTTCAACCTATTTAAAATTGCTGGATCAATTTGCCAATTTGCGTAAGACAATATGCGAACGGCTTAAAATTGAAGTGCCTGTGCTTCAGAAAGAGCAGGATTCAGAAATTGTCCGGCTTGCCAAAGAACTTCTCAATTTACCCGATACTCCGGATACAATTATCCAAACCGGAAACATTGAGCAAAGTCTGGGAAAAATTACAGAACTGGCCAAACATGGAATTGAGCGGGATAAATACCGGAAAGATTTATTAACTGATTTCAAAAAGGAGATTCTGCAATACGATGCTGATATAACATTGGCAAAATGGAATATGGCTTCCGGTAAATGGTTTCTTCCCCGCTGGCTGGAACAAAATAAACTTTTAAAATCATTAAAAATACTGGCCAAATCAGGAAATGTAGATAAGGATAAAGTGGTTAATTATCTCGACCTGATTATTCTATATAAAAAGGAACAGGAAATTTTGGATGAAAATTCCGCGTTTCTTTCGCAAATGCTGGATTTTCTCTGGAATGGAGGAAACAGTGATTGGAAAAAAGTAATACAGGTTTGTGAATCTGTCATAAGAATTCACCATTGTATGATTTCTATTACCGGGGATTCACTGGTTGCCAAAGAAATGCGTTCATGGCTGGCTTCGCAGTTTGCTGACGGAGCCCGGACATTCCGCAGTCTTTACGGTGAAATATTTCAATCGGTTATCGATATATTCCCGCAAATTGAAACGACAGAACAGCAGCTAAATCAATTGTTAGGGATTGATTTTGTCGTCCGCGAAACACCTGACAAGGACTGGATTTTAATTCAGAAACAAAAGGCTGGAATATGGAAAGATAATTTGGACGATTTACGTGACTGGACAAGCTGGAATATGGCTGTTGAAAAGACGATAAATAAAGGGCTGTCTCCGGTTGTTGAATGCTACAAAGATGGAACACTTAAAAATGAAGAGGTAGTTCACGCTTTCCAAAAAGGAATTTACAGGTTGGGAGCGGAATATATCATTTCCGCAGATCCCAATCTATCCACTTTTAACGGTAAACTGTTTGAAAATAAAATCAGGAAGTACAAGGAGAAAAACAAGTATTTTCAGGAACTTACCAAAGCCGAATTATATGCCAAACTCGCAGCCGCAATTCCATCATTCACACAGGAAGCTGCACAAAGTTCTGAGATTGGTATTCTTCAACGGGCCATACGAAATAAAGCCCGGGCAATGTCTTTGCGAAAACTTTTTGATTCTATTCCAAATTTATTGCCCCGGTTATGTCCATGTATGCTCATGAGCCCGATTTCTGTAGCTCAGTATTTTGAAGTAGATCAATCCAAATTCGATTTGGTTGTTTTTGATGAAGCTTCCCAGATGCCAACCTGTGAGGCAGTGGGAGCAATTGCGCGGGGAAAAAATGTGGTAGTTGTGGGCGATCCCAAACAAATGCCGCCAACAAGCTTTTTCTCTACAAATAAATTTGATGAAGAGAATGCCGGTTTGGAAGATTTGGAAAGCATATTGGATGATTGCCTGGCACTTTCCTTTCCATCCAAACACTTGCTGTGGCATTATCGTAGTAAACATGAAAGTCTGATTGCATTTAGTAATTCCAATTATTACGATAATAAATTAATGA
Organism: uncultured Draconibacterium sp.; assembly: GCA_963677235.2. Classification (GTDB taxonomy): domain Bacteria; phylum Bacteroidota; class Bacteroidia; order Bacteroidales; family Prolixibacteraceae; genus Draconibacterium. The sequence goes on from CAXXPP010000004.1 coordinate 863,553, forward strand.
CCTTCCCATCGCCGGATGATTTGGCAATAAAAGTAAATAATGTGCATGTCCCGGGATTTTACGATCGTGGCAAAACCCGGCAGAACAAATTTGAAGCCGCAGCTATTGTTGATGAAGTGATGCAACGACTGGCCAATCCGGTTCTTTCTCAACGAAGTATTGGGATTGTAACGTTTAGTTCTGCCCAGCAAAATCTGATTGATGATTTGCTCAACGAAGCCTTAAAACAACATCCTGATCTGGATGCCATTGCCATGGAATCAGGTGAACCTATTTTTATAAAAAATCTTGAAAATGTTCAGGGAGACGAACGAGATGTAATTCTGTTTTCAATGGGATATGGCCCGGACAAAGAAGGCCGGATCAGTTTGAATTTTGGCCCGCTGAACCGTGAGGGTGGCTGGAGAAGGTTGAATGTTGCTGTATCGAGGGCGCGTTACGAAATGAAAGTATATTCAACCCTTCGCTCCGACCAGATTGATATAACACGCACAACATCAGAAGGTGTTGCTGGCATAAAGGCTTTCCTCGAATATTCTGAAAAAGGGAAAATGGTTTTATCGCAGAAGAATTATACACGGAAAGCCAACCCAAATTCATTTGAGAAAATGGTGGCCGAAGAACTCCGGAATTCAGGATATACAGTACATACGGATATTGGTTGCTCCGGTTATAAAATTGATTTGGGTATTGTGAATCCGGCAAAACCAACAGAATATCTACTGGGAATTTTAACCGATGGTGAAAATTACCGGTCGGCAAAAACGGCCAGAGACCGTGAAGTGGTGCGGATGGATGTACTCCGGTTACTGGGATGGAACATCTATAAACTTTGGTCGCCCGATTGGTGGGACAATCCTAAAAAAGTTCTTCAGGATATCATTGCTACCATTGAAAAGGCTGGCAAACCTGAAGAAGAAATAGCTGATTCGGATTCAGGCGAACATGAAGAAAATTTGAATCTTCTGAATAAACAGCAGCAATTTGCTGATGTAAAATTACAGGGAATTACCCAACAGGTTATTGAAACTGAACAAGAGTATGAAACTTATAACGTATGCGAGTTACCCGTAAGATATCTTGCCTTTTCCGATGAATTTTTTGATTGGGGGCGCAAGGAAATAATACAAAATCAAATTCGGGAGGTTGTTTTAAAAGAAGCGCCAATCAGTCAAATTTTACTGTCAAGACGAATACTGAATGCCTGGGGTATTACAAGGTTGGGAGTCCGGTTAAGCGATTATCTGAATACGTTGTACGCACGATTAGGTTTGAAATCTACCTCACAAGGTAATTCTGTGGTTTATTGGAGAGAAGATCAGGAACCCTCTGATTACCGGAATTTCAGAGTACCGTCAGATGATGGAAGCAAGCGTAATGCAGAGGACTTGCCCAAAGAAGAAATTGCCGCTGGAATTGTGAACCTGCTCACCAATCAGATTAGTTTGCCTGCAGAAGATTTGGTTCGGGAAACAGCCCGTTTGTTTAGGTATGCCCGCTTGGGCGGAAATGTAGAGCAAGCCATGAGAATGGGAATTGAATATGCGCTACAGCAAGGCATAATTACTGAAAATAACGAACGAATTGTTTTAAACTAACCTTTATAAAAAATGAATTTTGTAGCTATTGATGTGGAAACAGCGCACAGCAAACGCTGGAGCATTTGTCAGATTGGTTTGGCTATTGTCGAAAATGGAGAAATAACAGAAACTGTTTCAAAGCTGGTTCGCCCGCCCAAAAATGAGTACGCCACTGTAAACATGAATATTCATGGGATTACGCCCGATATGACTGAAAATGCACCTGTGTTTTCAGAGGTTTGGGATGAAATTCAACCGTTGATACACGGGAAACCACTCGTTGCACACAATGCTTCGTTTGATATGAATTGCCTGGAGCAGGCCTTCGACTTTTATAATTTGCCCATGCCTGCATTAGAGTGCGACTGTACCTATTCCAAAACCGGGTATAAGCTCAAAGAAATTTGTGAGGCTTATGAAATTGAACTGAACAAACATCACGATGCTGCCTGTGATGCAGAAGCCTGTGCGAGAATCTATTTGAACTTGTTAAAAGGCATAAAACCGGATTTGACAAAAATTACTCCCCATACTGAAAAACCAGCAAATTTTTTTCAACCGGAAGGACATGAACACCTATGTGGAGATGTATTAAAACCGGATTTGGAACATGCTGATTGTAACAGTCCTTTTTATGCCAAAAAGGTTGTTTTTACGGGCGTTTTAAAATCGATTGCCAGAAAAGAAGCCGCTGATTTAATTCAAAAAATGGGAGCCGATATCGATACTTCTATTACCAAACGAACTAATTTTGTTGTTACTGGCTCCGCACCCGGTCCTTCAAAAATGAAGAAAATTGAACAATTGAAAGCACAAGGTTGTGATATTCGGTTGGTTTTTGAAGAAGAGTTTTTGAAAATGTGTAATGGTTTATAAAAATTATTTAGTTGATTTTGAATAAATCAAAATAGAAAAATATGATAAGATTCTTACATACTGCTGATTGGTATTTAGGGTATTTTCATAAAAATAAAAGTTCACACGAACACCCACAGTTTTGTATGAAAGTAGAATCGTTATTCATTGATGAGGGCTTTGGCTCATCAGATTGGATTATACTCAATATTAACAATGGCTAATAAATTTTGTAAATGGTGAAATTAAAATTTCTCAAAGCAGGCAATGGCGATTCAATTCTGTTGTCATTTAATGATGGGATAAAAAATCGAAACATATTAGTTGATGGAGGTGTCGAAGAAACATACTATTCCAATTCAACTGGGGTATTTGGAGAGCTTGAAAATGAAATTAATTCGATTAGAAAAAGAAATGAGGTTATTGACCTTCTTATATTAACTCATATAGACAATGATCATATCTGTGGTTTATTAAAGTGGTTTGAATTAGATGATAAAGCCCATGAGCTTGTAAAAAACGTTTGGTTCAACTCAGGAAAATTGATTGCTACTCATCTCAAAGAACCAGAAAATGAAGATTTGCGGGTTGAACTTAAAATCTTTCCAGATTCCCAAACAGGTGTCCATGAGGCGATAGAATATGAAAACTATTTGCTTGAAAAAGGGATATGGAAACAGAAATTAATAATCCAAGGACAGGAGTTTGAAGAATGCGGCGTAAAAATACAAATTCTTTCACCTAACGAAGCTCAATTGAAAAAGCTTTTAAAGGAGTATAAAAAAGTTACTGGCGATTTAGCGTATACAGCCTCAAAAGAAAAAGATTGGAATAAAAACATCAAGGCTTTTATTGAAGAAGAAAATGAATCTGGCTTTAAATTTAGCCAGGATAGTAGTGTTAAAAATGGAAGTTCTATTTCATTCATCATAACAATGAGTGGTAAGCGTTTTTTATTTTTAGCAGATTCTCATCCTAAAACTATAGTAAAACAACTAAAGGCATTCGGTTGCAGTAAGGATAAGCCTTTAGAAGTAGACGCAATGAAAGTTTCTCATCATGGAAGCAAAGCAAATACTAACAAAGAACTTTTAGAAATTGTGAAAACAGAGAATTATATTATCAGTACCGATAGTTCTGGACATAATCATCCAAATAAAAGAACCTTGGCTCGAATACTGAGTGTAAATCCAAATGCAATATTTCATTTCAACTACGAGCACGTTCGAAATGAAGTATTTTCTGCACAAGACAGACAAGATTTTAAAATAAAAGCTCGAATAACTAAAGAACTAGATTTTTAAGTAATGACAAAGGATGAATTGAGGTTGTATACTGTTCGAGTAAAGGATGGTAGCGGATGTTTATTCCAACCCATTTTAGATGAAAATGGCTTTACTTATATTTTAACTGCCAAGCATCTATTTGAAGGTATTAGATTAGACGAAAACGGAGAGGATATTCCTTATTCGGATCCTGATGGGACAGCAATTTCTATTGATAGGCAAGTTTATGTTGATGGTCAATGGCAAATGATTCCAATCCCATTTTTTCTTATGAGAGGAGAATCATACTTTCCTCACAGAGATGCTGATGCTGCAATATTAAAAATAAATCATTTGTTACCCGAATTTGATAAAATTGTTTCTAATGATATTCCTAAAACAATTAATGGGTATTTATTAAATGGTTTTCCTAGTCAGTTTGAGGGACAAGCCGGCGAAGAATATACAACATATAGTATCAGTGAGTTAGAAGCTTCAGGTAATTATTCTCAAAATGCTCAACTAACGAACAGTATTTTAAATAAAACTCACGTTGAAGGAATGTCAGGTGGAGGTATTCTTGCTGTTCAAGATGATTATATTTCTATTATAGGTATTCAAAGTAGAGTGAAACATCCAAATTGGGCAAACGGGAAAATATGCTTTGTTCCTATGAAATACTTTTCCGAAATAATCAACTATGAGGAATATAATAAGGTATTAACCAAGTTGCATCCTCCATTTGTTGGAAAATTTGATTTTTTAAGAGATAATGCATTTTCGTTAGAAGTTGACTTTATTGACGAAAACAAAATAGAGGATACCAGGACATATTTAAGAAATAAATGCGTTGAAGTGATTAACTCAGGAATAACTCCTCTAAGCATAAAAGAACTCTTTAAAAACAAGCTATTAATTAATGAGGCTGAATATCATTGTTTAGACACAAAAAATTTATGGATAGGATGGTTAGAATTTTTAACCATTTTCAATATTGTTAAAGATGAAAATATTAGTCAAGATCAACTACTTGAAATATTTGATAGTGTTAGATTAAAATATACTCACGTAGAAGATTGTACAACTCTTTTTCAAGATTATCTTTCAAAATCAGATTATACTGGTTTGAGGCAGGGAGGAACCGTTGTGATAAACTCTAGAAGAGCACCTTTGAAACCATTTAAATTAACAAAGGGAACAATAAAGAACATAACTAAAGTTCAAGACGTTAGAGGTTTTCGAACAGATATGGGAATTGACCCATTTCAATCTTTTAGTTTCGTTCATCTGGACTATTATAAAACTGTGTGTATTATTAATAAACTGGAAGAGTATGAAAATTTAAATGAAGCACAATTATTAACAAAACTAAAACAGGAATACCATGACTTATTTAACTAAGGAATTACTATATGATCTAAATCAGGAGTTTTTTGAAATTTCATTTGATTACCGGGAAGTAAATTTTGGAGGTATCATACCAGCTTTCTTTATATACATTAAAAACGACGAAATATTATCAACGAAATGGAAAGCGATTACAGAATTTATTGCTATACATTTTCAATCTTCCCTCAAAGACGAATTCAGTTTATGGAATATTTATCTATTCTTTATTATGGAAAATGAAGTAAACGATGATTTAAAATATATCATTGAAAACGATACATTTTCAAGTAGAAAAATCATCGTGGCTCCCAAACAGGATATTGATTTAATCATTAAGGACCATATTAAAAACGATGATATAAATACACAAGTTATTGCTGATTCTAAAGAAGTACCATTTTATCCCAATCCTGATATATGGAAGATCATTGCTGTCCCATTAAAATCTAATAATGTTCTTTGAAATGTTTGAAATTTAGTCAGTTACAGGCTTTTTTCGGTTAAACGGATTTCAATTTGCATTTTCGCTGTTCATTAACGGATTAGCAAATGCATAAGGATAAATACGTTTTTGCTCAGTTAGCATCGTTCCTAGATAGGAATAAGTTCAACTACATCGTTCGCAAGTATGACGGTGACAAATACGTGAAGCATTTCACTTGTTGGAATCAATTGCTTGCTCTGATGTTCGGGCAATTATCAAATCGTGAAAGCCTGAGAGATTTGATTGTTGCAATTGATGCTCATCATTCCAAATCTTATCATTTGGGTTTAGGCAAGAATGTTTCAAAATCATCCTTAGCCAGAGCTAATCAAGACAGAGACTGTCGCATCTTTGAAGAATATGCTTACTATCTGGTTAACGAAGCCAGGCAGAAACGAGTTTCTGACATCTTCAAGCTTGATGGCAATGTCTACGCTTTTGATTCAACAACGATTGACTTGTGCCTTTCCGTATTCTGGTGGGCGAAGTTCCGCAAGAAAAAAGGCGGAATCAAAGTGCATACATTATATGATGTAGAAACACAAATCCCAGCATTCTTTCATATTACTGAAGCTTCGGTACACGACTCTACGGCAATGAAAAAAATTCCTTATGAATCAGGATCATATTACATATTTGATCGTGCATATAATCACTTCAAGATGTTGTACAGGATTCACCAGATAGAAGCCTTCTTCGTTGTCAGAGCAAAAAAGAATCTTCAATACAAGATAATCAAATGGAAACGAAGAATGCCCGAGAACGTACTTTCAGATGTAACGATTGAATTGACTGGTTTTTATCCCAGGCAATATTATCCAGAACATCTTCGAATGGTCAGATATTGGGATGAAGAACAAAAGCGTGAGTTTGTATTCTTAACCAATGCAATGCACATTTCAGCTCTTCAAGTTGCTGAACTTTATAAGAACCGCTGGCAAGTCGAGCTATTCTTTAAATGGCTAAAACAACATCTGAAAATCAAGAAATTCTGGGGTACTACTGAAAATGCTGTTCGAATCCAGATTTACGTTGCTATATGTACCTACTGCTTGGTAGCAATTGTCCAGGAAGACATGAATCTTGACAGAAGTACTTATGAGGTTTTGCAAATCTTGAGTATATCATTGACTGATAAAACTCATCTTCGAGACCTTTTTAAGAGAACTAAATTTCAAAATGACAAAGAACGTTTTAGACTTAATGAGCCAAATTTGTTTAATATTAATAACGTCCCAATTTTAATGGGACACTAGTGATGGAAGATATTAAATAAAATAAGTCCTAAAAGAAAAATTACTGAAGAAATTAGAGTTGGACTTGATCAAATTATTGCCAAAATAAAAACATAAACGTCATGAAATTCAAAAAAGTAGAAATTTCAGCATTTAGAATCTTTGATGATCCAAAAGATGCGACATTTGATTTAACTACAAAATCTGGGGAGATAGCGGATTTCGTATCACTATATGCACCAAATGGATTTGGCAAAACATCATTTTATGATGCGGTAGAATTTGGCATTACGAATTCAATAAATCGATTTTTTATTCGAAATAAAGAATTAGAAAAGCTTGCTGATTTTCAGCTTATCCAAAATGAGGTGCCATTAATTAGAAATTCAAAGTCACATGAGAATAGGAAAACTTATGTAAAAATATTTACAAATAATGATTCTAAACCAGAAATATTTAGGAATTTTAAGAAGCATGGGAGGCAAATTCATGACCTGAACTTTAATAAAAGACCGGCATCTCATGAATTTCAAAAAGTAATACTTTCTCAAGAATGGATAACTGCTTTTCTCACCGAGCAGAATGGCGAAAATCGCTATGAAAAATTTATGAACATACCCGAACTATCGGAAATTAATGACTACTACAATAAGCTTAAGCAAGCCTTTTCTGTTCATGAACAGAAAAGAAGTAACATTAAAAATAATATAGAAGAATTTGAAAAGAGTATCAAATATGTGGATTCCGAAAATCTTCTTGATACCATAAATAAGCAAATTCAATTATTAGTAGAGAAATATGGAGAAAAATCCTTAACAGTTCTATCTCTTACTAGTACTCAAGAAGAAATAAAAGAACTCAAAGACATAATTGCAATTAAGACTATCCAGAGCAATCGTGAATCTGAATTGATTCAATTATTGAAGTATGTGGACTTAGCAAAATCAGGTAACGATTTAATAATTGGGCTTAATTCATACTTTTCAATTCAAGACGCTAATCAAAAAAATGAAAAAAGGTTACTAGAAATACGACCTTTATTGGAAAAATTTAGAAACCTTGAAAAATTAGTGACTGAAATTGAAAATATAAAAACTACACGACAAAAACATATTGACGATAAAAATCGAGTAATTAAAGTTATTTCAGGTTTCACGGAATACGAACGTATATTAAATGATTTACAGGCAAAATATGGAACAATATCCCAGATGGAAACTAGTAATGAGGATACCAATAAAAATTTGGAGGCATTAAATCGCATCGAAATTGAATTGAGAGGTCAACTCGAAACAGTAATAAAGGAATTGGAAGAATTGGCAAATAAAAAAGCCAAAATTCCAGCAATGAAAAAAGAGTATGAAAGATTGAATGATAACATTCAAAAAGAAGAAATAGAACTAGGTAAAAAAACGGAACAATTAGAAATAAAGGAAAAAGAGCAACGTGAATTAGAAAACACAATTACAGATTTACGACGTATAATTGAGGAAATAACCAATGGAAAGTATCCGCAAATTACTAAAGACGAAAATCCTGAAGCAAAAGAATTGGTAGAGAAATTAGAAAGGAGAGAACAATTACTTTCTGATGAGAAAGAAACCGTAAAATCACTTGAGACAATTATTAAACAGCAGGAAGCACTTAATCAAACAATAACAGATTTTATAAAAGCAGGTTTATCTATTGTTGATGAGCGTCAATCCTCAACCTGCCCGTTGTGTGAACAAGATTATGAATCATACAATCTACTAGTTGTAAAAATAACTAATAATAAAGCATTGGATGAAACATTGAAAACTCTGCTTGCTCAAAAAAGTAAAAGTGAATTACGCATTTTTGAGTTAACTACAGGACTAAAAGAAAGTAGAGAACAACTTCTTAATATCTACAAACAACAATTAGACAGACTATCTATCAAAAATCGAGATGGAATGCAGTCTTTGGACAATTTAAAAAGGAACATTAAGGATATTGAAGTTGAACTTAATATTCTAAAGCAGAAGGTAGAAAACCAAAAAATTGATTTAAAAGGAATGTCTTTTGATGCTTTTGAAAAGCAAATTGATGAGGATACAAAAGAAGCAGATAAAATAAAAGCTTCTCTCATCCCTAAACTTGCAACAAATAAAGAAGCGATTGATAAGTCTAAAGTACAAATAGACTCTTTTAAAAACAAAATAGAATTACTAAAAAAAGAAATCGATGTTCTAAATAAAAATGAAAAATATATACTTGTAAAAGATTGGTTCAACGAATACTTTCCAGGCATTAAAATAAGTAGAGAACTATTGACTCAAAAGGACGCCTCTTTGGCTGAAGATATCAGACAATTAGTTTTAAAAGAAAAAGAAATCGATGAAAAAATCAATAGTATTAGCAAACAACTATTGTCCTTAAAAAAAGAAAATCTATTGCAGGAGGAAGCAGAATTAAAAAGATTAGTTCAGGAAAATGATGTAAAAATTAACAAATACATTTACTTTTTAAAAGATAAGTTAGATATTGATTCATCTCAATTGAATAAAACGGAACTTTTGGAGATAATTGAAAAAAAACAGGCAGAATTTAAGATTGATCTAGACCGAACAAAAACTCTAAAAGAAGAATATCAAAAGCTGGAAAAATACAGTGATAATCTTTGGCCTTTTCTTCAATCAGAAAACGCTAAATTAGATCTTGCTGATGCGAAAAAGGAACTTGATTTATTAGAACAGAAAGTTGAGCCTGTATTAAAAGAAGAACGAGACAAAGCCAAAGCTTATCTTGACAACCGGATTAAAAACTTTTTCCATGAAGACTTGATTAATAAGTTGTATCGAAAAATCGACCCTCACCCTGATTTTAAGTCAGTAGAGTTCAAAGCAAATTTTGATACTGACAATCCAAGACTAGATGTTTTTGTTCGGAATATTAAGAATGAAAATACTTTAATTCCAAACTTATATTTCAGTACTGCTCAAATTAATATATTAAGTTTAAGTATATTCTTAGCGACAGCATTAAACTCAAAAGAATATCAATGTATTTTTATTGATGACCCAATCCAATCTCTCGATAGTATTAATGTGCTCTCAACTATTGATTTATTCAGAAGTATTGTAGTTAATGAAAGAAAGCAAGTTATTTTGTCAACACACGATGAGAATTTTCATAATCTGCTTAAAAAGAAAATGCCGGAAGGACTATTTCATTCTAAGTTTTTGGAATTGGAGGGTTTTGGTAAAGTGAGAACTGGCTCGAATTAACTCAAGTAATTGCATAAACTGGTTTAATCATTTAATTATATCGTTGGATATTATGGTTAAAATGAAACAAGTTAGAAGTGAAAGTTACAAATTTAATCTATGAAACTACTCCATACATCCGACTGGCATTTAGGTAAACGGCTCGATGATTTTTCGCGAATGGAAGAACAGCAGGCTGTTTTGCAGGAGATTTGCGAAATTGCGGAACGCGAACAGGTAGATGCCGTTCTGGTTGCCGGCGATTTGTTTGATACGTTTAATCCGCCCACTGAAGCGGTTGACTTATTCTACAAAACACTAAAACGTTTGGCTGCCGATGGACAGTGTCCGGTAATCGCTATTGCCGGTAACCACGACTCTCCCGATCGCATCGAGGCACCCGATCCGCTGGCTCGCGAGTGCGGGATCATTTTTGCCGGTTATCCAAATTCTGTAGTAACACCGTTTGAGTTGGATTCCGGTCTCAAAGTGTTACAAAGCGACGAAGGTTTCCTGGAATTACAAGTTCCGGGGAAAAGTGTTCCGCTTCGGATTTTACACACATCCTATGCCAACGAATACCGGCTGAAAACGTTTCTTGGGCATGAAAACAGCGAAGAAGAGTTGAGGGCCGTCCTTCAGATGAAATGGCAAAAACTTGCCGAACAGTATTGCGATGAACAAGGAGTAAATATCCTGATTTCGCATTTGTTTATGATAAAAAAAGGTGACGAGCTGCCGGAAGAGCCGGAAGATGAAAAGCCCATTTTACATGTAGGCGGAGCGCAGGCGGTTTACACCGAAAATATTCCAAAACAAATACAATATACCGCACTTGGGCACCTGCACCGAATGCACCGGGTAGATGCAGTTCCCTGTCCGGTTTATTATGGAGGTAGCCCGTTATCGTACAGTTTTGCCGAGGCCAACCAGAAAAAATATGTTTTAATCATTGAAGCTGAGCCGGGCGAAGCTGCCAAAGTGCAGGAGGTTGAGCTGACCCAAGGCAAACGTTTGTTAAGAAAACGTGCCGAAGGCTTGGAGGAGGCGTTGCAATGGCTGGGCGAAAATCAGGATGCGCTGGTTGAACTGACGCTGGTTACCGAAACTTTTCTGACAGCAATGGAAAGAAGAAAACTGAATGCTGCTCACCCGGGAATTATCTCCATTATACCGGAAGTGACCGATGCAGAAAGCCTGGTGGGGAGCCAGCAAAAACAAATTAACCTTAGCCAAAGCATGGAAGCACTTTTTCGCGATTATTTTAAACATGAAAAAGGGCAGGAGCCCAATGAGGAACTGATGAATTTATTTACCGAAATCCTCGCAGAAGAAGAATGAAAATTAACCACAGATAGCACAGAAAACCACAGAGAAAAATTAAAATCTGTGCTTATCTGTGTAATCCGTGGTACAAAGAATAGCACTAAAGCAAAAAAAATGGAAGCACTCAACCAGATTACTTATGAAATTATTGGCGCTGCTTACAAAGTACATACAGAACTCGGACCTGGGTTACTCGAATCAACTTATGAGGTTTGTCTGGAATATGAACTACTAAAGCGGGATTTTAAAGTGGAACGTCAGAAAGCATTGCCGGTTATTTACGATGGTATTCATTTAGAGGCCGGATATCGTATTGATTTATTGGTTGAAGATGTTGTAGTTATAGAGTTAAAAGCAGTTGATGAAGTTGCTCCTGTTCATCAGGCACAACTCATGACATATTTAAAATTATCCGGGCGCAAACTGGGATTACTCATGAATTTTAATGTAACAGATATGAAAAAAGGAATTAAACGAATAATCATGTAGCGGATATATTACAAGGAGAGAATCAAATCTGTGCTTATCTGTGTAATCTGTGGTGATAAAAATAAAATAAACCACAGATAGCCCAGATTGGCACGGATAGAAAAATAAATCTGTGTTTATCTGTGTAATCTGTGGTGATAAAAATAAAATAAACCACAGATAGCCCAGATTGGCACGGATAGAAAAATAAATCTGTGTTTATCCGTGTAATCCGTGGTGATAAAAATAAAATAAACCACAGATGGCCCAGATTGGCACGGATAGAAAAACAAATCTGTGTTTATCTGTGTAATCCGTGGTGATAAAAATAAAATAAGCCACAGATAGCCCAGATTGGCACGGATAGAAAAACAAATCTGTGTTTATCCGTGTAATCCGTGGCGATAAATTAAAAAGAATGATACCTGTACAATTAACCATACAAGGTCTGTATTCCTACCAGGAAAAACAGACCATCGATTTTACCAAACTAACCGCCGCCAACCTGTTTGGTATTTTTGGAACCGTGGGCAGCGGAAAATCATCGATTCTGGAAGCCATTACTTTTGCTGTTTATGGTAGAACTGACCGTCTGAATTTATCGGGCGACAACCGATACTACAACATGATGAACCTGAAATCGAACGAACTGCTCATCGATTTTATTTTTGAAACAGGCAAAAAGCAGACTACCTACCGGGCAACCGTAAAAGGCAAACGTAACAGCAAAAAATTTGAAGATGTAAAAGCGCTGGAACGAACAGCATATAAAAAAACAGGGAATGAGTGGCACCCCATTGAAATTGAAAGACTCGAGCAGGCCATCGGTTTAAGTTACGACAATTTCAAACGCACCATCATTATACCGCAGGGACAGTTCCAGGAGTTTCTGCAACTGGGAAATAAAGATCGTACCCAAATGATGAAGGAACTTTTCAACCTGGGGAAGTTCGAATTTTATTACAAAGTTACTTCGTTGGAATCGAAAAATAATGCCCAAAAACAAAACCTCGAAGGACAACTGCAACAATTAGGTGCTGTTGATTCGGAACAGGTAAAAATTTATGAGGCACAGTTGACAAAGCTGGAGGAGGAAATAAAAGAACAGAACCGGAAACTTGCCGAAAGTCAGCAAACAGAAGAACAACTTCGGAAATTACAGGATTTAATGGTAAAGAAAACCGAAGCTGAAAAAACGCAGAAAAATCTTCTGGAACAGGAACCTGGATTTCAGGCACTCGAAACGAAAGTTACACGGTACGAGCAATGTGTAGTCCGGTTTAAACACCTGCTGGATTCATTGCAGGGAACCCAAAAGAAACAGGAGGCACGTGAAAAGCAGATTCATACTGACAATGAAAAGTTGAAGGCAGAAGAGGAGGAAATTGAACGGCTTACGAAATTGCTTGAAGAATTAAAGCCTGCCTATGAAAAACGGGAGGCGTTAAAAAAGAAGGCCGAAGAATTGACCCGTTTGTTGCAGTTGAAAGCGATTGAAACAACCATTAAAAAAGAAGAAACCCGCTTAGATAAAGGCAAGACAGTTTGGAATGAAACCGTCCAGAAGCTTGAAAAATTAAAGACAGAAAAACAACAGCTAGAGAAGGTAATAAAAGAGGAGCGTAGCAAAATTCCCGATTTGGCGCTTTTGTCCAACATCAGAACCTGGTACACCGAAAAACATAATTTTGACAAACAGCTTCTTGAAACCGAAAAAGAAATAAAAAAATATGTTCAACAAGAAAAAGAAATACAGGACAAAGTAAACCAAATTCTGGCAGCTCCGGTTTTTGAGAACCTCCCAAAGAATTCCGATGATGCTGCTTGTACTCAATATTTAAAGGCAGAAATCGAAAAGATTAAAGAAAAGCAAAAAGCACTGAGTGAACAGGAAAGTCATTTGCGGGTAAAAGCACAGTTAAAAGTTTATGCCGAAGAACTGGAAGAGGACAAGCCTTGTCCGCTTTGTGGGGCGCTGCACCACCCGGATGCCTTTAAAAGCGAAGATATCAGTGAAGAGCTGGACAAACTCAAGAGACAACAACAGGCTTTGGAACAGGAAACGGAACAAATAAATTTTTTGGGAAATCAGTTGAGTTTACTGGATAATCAACAACAGCTAATCCGGCGTAATCAAAAAGAGTTGGATGAAAAGAAAAAAACACAGCAACAAAGCAGAGTAGTACATGCCGAAAAGTTTGTGTGGGGGAAATACAGAGAAGAAGAAAAATTGAATAAAGCTTTTGTGGAAGCGGAACAAATTCAAGGTGAGCTTAAACAATATGAAACGGCTTTGGAAGAATTAACAAAAAAGCTGGAACTGGAAGAGAAAAACAAAGAACGTTACCAGGCAGAACTGGAAAAGATAAAAACCTCGCTTACGGTTCATCAGACAGAAATAAATACAATAGGGAAGGAACTTCAGTTGATTCAGCCGGAAAAGTATCGCCAGACGCCGGTTGAACTTATTGAAGAAGAAAAAAATAATTTGTTGAAAGAATATGCCCGTATTGAAAAAGAGTTTACTGAAAGAACTACTTCTTTGCAGGAACGAAACAAACAAAAAGATATTCTTGCTGGAAGTCTGAAAACAAATCGCATAGAACTGGAGCAGGAACAATTGGCCATCGGAAAGCTTCAAGAACAACTGGATGAGCAGTTAGAGAAATCCTCCTTTCCATCGCTTGATGAAGTTACCCAGATTCTGGCAGAATCTTTTGATGCGGAGGAAGAAAAACAAAAAATCACCCGGTTTAAGGACCAGCTTCTACGCAGTAAATCGTTACTGGAACAACTTCAGAATGAAATTGGAGAGCGGGTTTACAATGCTGAAATGCATAAAAATCTTATAGGAGAGATTGCTTCGCTGAAAGAGCTGATTACACAGAAAAATCAGGAACAGGGAAAAACGGCGGAGTTACTTAAAAAACTTCAGAAAGATTTGGAAACCCAGACACTGTTACGAAAAGGTTTGGAACAGTTGGAGTTAAGGGCAGAAAATATAAAAACGATGAAGTCGTTGTTTAAAGCCAGTGGTTTTGTTAACTATATTTCATCGGTTTACCTGCAGAATTTATGTAATGCAGCCAACGATCGTTTTTTCCAGCTTACACGGCAAAAGCTAAGCCTGGAAATTACGCCAGACAATAATTTTCAGGTACGCGATTTTATGAATGGGGGAAAAGTGCGAAGTGTAAAAACGCTTTCCGGAGGTCAGACTTTTCAGGCGGCTTTATCGCTGGCTCTGGCATTGGCAGATAATATTCAGAAAATCACGGAATCGAATCAAAATTTCTTTTTCCTGGATGAAGGTTTTGGCTCACTCGACAAAGAATCGTTGAACATTGTTTTTGATACTTTGAAATCATTACGGAAAGAAAACCGTATTGTTGGTGTTATTTCCCATGTTGAAGAAATGCAACAGGAGATTGATGTTCATCTGCGTATGGAAAATGATGTTGAAAAAGGGAGCATAATTCATTCGAGTTGGAGAGAGTAGTAAAATAAGCTTTTATTATAGTAGTTTTGAGTATGTTACCCAATCTTAAACGCCCGGTTTTATCAAAGCAGAAGACATACTTATCATTTGTTTCGGTAAATTTTCTAAATTTTTTAGTTCAATTCGGAGAAAAAGGAACCTAATATTTTTTGAAGAAAAGTTGTCTGATGAAAGGGAATATTAAATAAAAAACAGTTATGCTCAATTTCAGCAAATTAAATCAGCTTTTGTGAAGTGAAATTTCAGATTCCTTGCTTTTGTGCCATATGTTTGATTTCCATATTTTTGGGTTTTAATATAGTACGTAAGGTATTCGGGTATTAGAATGCTTCTTTATTATAAAAATATTACAGATTAGAAAAGCGTATTTTTACATAATTATCATGTTATATCTTTATGATGATTTATTAAGAAGATATTCACAAACGATGCAAAAAAAATTGAAAAATAGCGGTTTCAGAAATGCCCAACCGTGGGCCTGTAAAGCTGGTACTTTGGGAATGACAATTTTAGTATTAGTAATAAATTCCGTTTTATTAACCGCAAGCGCTCAGTCGGCAAAATCTGAAAAAGACAAACCCAAAGTTGCCGTGGTTTTAAGTGGTGGAGGTGCTAAAGGTTTTGCCCATATCGGAGTACTTAAAATTTTAGAGCAGGAAGGAATTCCGATTGATATTATTGTTGGAACAAGTATGGGGAGCCTCGTGGGCGGTATTTATTCCATTGGATATAATGCATCAGAGATTGAGAAGCTGGTAAAGTCGCTTAACTGGGAGATGACAATTACCGACGATGTTCCAAGACTATTTCAGTCGAAATATCAGCAGGAATTAAAACAACGTTATTTTCTTTCATTGCCTATTTCTGATAAGAAAGAAATTCAACTTCCCCGGGGATTAATAAAAGGGCAAAATGTTCTGAATATATTTTGCGGACTTGCAGCAGAAGTGCCTGTTAATGCAGATTTTTCACAATTTCCTGTCTCTTTTGCCTGTGTTGCTGCCGATCTTGAGACTGGCGAAGAAGTAGTAATGAATAAAGGATTTTTGCCAACAGCCATGTATTCCAGCATGGCCATTCCCATCGCATTTCAACCATCAGAAAGAGAAGGGCATTTACTTGTAGACGGAGGGATTGTAAATAACTTTCCAACCGATGTGGCTAAAAGAATGGGGGCAGATATTATAATTGGTGTGGATATTCGAAATGATTATTATGAACAAGAAGAGCTAAAATCAATAGGCAATGTGCTAAATCAACTCATTAGTTTTTTTGATAAAGATAAGGATGCCATTAATAATTCTTATTGCGATATTATTATAAAGCCGGACATAACGGGGTATTCGGTTTCCAGTTTCAACAAACGGGCAGTTGATTCGCTTATTTTAAGAGGCGAGAATGCGACTCTTGCTCTTGTTGATCAATTGAGAAAAATTAAATCGGAATATGACCTGCAGCCTCGTCCTCGGCTTCATAACTTTGTAACACCAAACGAATTGCATATTACTCAAATCAGATATAATGGGAAATATCATTTAAGTGATGATTTTATATCCCAAACGTTTGGTTTGGAATTCCCCGGTGATTATTCTTCTGAAGATATAAAAGACGGGATTGATCGGATTTATGGTCTGGGAGGTTTCAAAAAAATATATTATTACCTTGAAAATAATGACAAGGGAAAAACACTAAACATTTATTTGGAAGCCGAAAAAGTATTCACTCAAAACTTTGGTTTTAAGGTAAACACAACGGATGCTGCAGCAATCCTAGTAAATACAACTCAAAGGAACTACGGAAATATATTTGGTTTATTCTCGGTGAGTGGAGAACTTTCAGTGAATCCGGGGCTGGATATAACTATTGAAACCAACAGAACAAAGTTCCCAACAGCTGGATTAAATTTAAAAGGAAAGTATCAGAACATAACTGTTTTCGATAAAGGAGATAAATTATATAAGACAAATTTGTTTTATGCTTCGGGCGGCGTATATTTTTATCAGCCTGTTTTTAAAAGGTATTATTTTGGGGCAGGTATAAGGGAGGAATATTTTAATGGCGATCTGTTTAGCAGGGATGGTAGTTTTCAACAGGAAGCAGACAAAATTAATATGTTTCTGACCGATGCTTATACCTATGTTTCTTTTGACAACATGGACGATTTCTATTTCCCGAAAAAAGGAACATCAATGACCGCAAGTTTTTCTCTTCTGGGAGACTTAGAGAATAGAAAGGAGATTTGCCCCGCATTATATTTTAAAATGAAAAATGTAATCCCGGCCTGGAAAGAAACGGCCTGGCTTTTTGATATATACACGAGGGCATTATTAAATACCAATTATCCTGATGTTAAAATGACCCTGATAGGAGGGGAGTCGTATATGCAATATTTTGATTATCATCTTCCTTTTATCGGGTTACCCGCTGTAAATATTGGCAAAGAGTATGTATACATTGGCTCGCTTGGATATCGGTTTCGTATTGCAGAATATCAATATGTTACATTGTTGATGAATGGCCTTCTGCAAGATTCTGATTGGCTGTTAGATGAAAATTCTGAATTTATTTACGGAGGGGGAATCAGGTATTCGTTAAAAACAATACTTGGCCCGCTGGATGCAACTTTAGGTTTTTCCAATGTTGTAAATAAACCAACATTTGCAGCTAGTTTTGGATATTGGTTTTGAAACAGATTCGGGTACTGATTTTAATTTAAGAAAAAGGACTGCTGGACTATCGTTAATGTTTTCAAAAATTAGAGTTTATGTCAGTGACCGTTTCCTGCACTTCATGTATAATTTTTATCAGTTGACACACTTTATCAGTTATAAGGAATAAGTTCTATCTAATTTTGAGTTATTAAAACAGAAACAAACAAATCGTTGACACATGAAATTCAGAAACATTTTTTTTTTACTGGGCCTTACGATTATTACATTATCAGGATGTAATAATTCATCAAAGGAAGTGCCTCAGGCCAAAACAATTAAAAAAGTTAAAGTAGAAACAGTTACAGATGATGCTGTTCAAAACACAATGACCCTTAACGGAAAGATCAAGGAAAAGAGCTTAACCTCACTTTCTTTCCGTGTTGCGGGGCCATTAAAAAAACTGAATGTAAAACAAGGTGATTATGTTCACGCAGGACAAGTTATTGCAGAAGTAGATGACCGCGATTATCAACTGCAGGTAGAAACTTCCAAAGCTCAGTTTGAGCAGGCAGAAGGAGAATACAATCGTTACAAACAGTTGGTAGAACAAAAGAAAATCCCGGAGAATACTTTTGAAAAGATTAAATCGGGTTATCTGATGACAAAAACAGCTTACGAAAATGCCCAAAACCAGTTGAATGATACAAAATTAAGAGCTCCTTTCTCAGGTTATATTTACGAAAAGTTTGTGGAGAATTATCAAACCGTAGGTGCAGGAACACCAATTGTTTCTATTATCGACAATTCTCATTTGGAGGTTGTTGCCTCGGTTGCAGAAAGCCAGTTAAACAGAATAAAAAGCGATAAAAAAAGTTTTTTAAATGTTGATAATGCAGCAATAAAACAGCTTCCGGTTCAGTTGCTGAGTGTAAGTGAAAAAGCAATGCAAGATGGATTGTATGAGGTTAAATTTTCGTTTGAAAACAAAAGAGATTTGCAGGTAGCACCGGGAATGACCGCAGAAATAACTATTTATTGCCAGTCGGGGGAAAATCAGTTGTCGGTTGCCTCAACAGCCATTTTTCATGAAAAAACAAGTACCTATGTTTGGATATACAATTCTTCTACCAGTCAGGTAGAAAAACGTGAAGTAAATATTTCACTGGATGGAACGAAAGGAAGAGTAAACATCAGCTCTGGATTACAAAACGGTGAACAGGTTGTTACTGCCGGTGTACATTATCTGGTTGAAGGTCAGGAGGTAAAACCGTTGCCGGCTTCTTCAGTAACTAACATTGGAGGGCTGTTGTAATGTTTGAAAGGCTTTTAAATCAGAAAGCAATGATTTCAACCATACTGTTTGCAGTATTGTTTGGTGGAATTATTGCATATAACAACATTGGGAAATTAGAGGATGCTGAAATTCCAATAAAAGCAGCTACAGTAGTAACGGTATACCCGGGAGCTACTGCACACGAGGTAGAATTGGAGGTTACTGATGTATTGGAAAAAGCTATTCAAAAGCTTGAAAATATTGATGAGATTACTTCGGTTTCGAGCCCCGGACTGTCAATGATTACAATTAATATTCAGGCAAGAGTAAAAACACCTCAATTACCGCAGTTGTGGGATCATCTTCGTCGTAAAGTAAATGATGCAAAAGGCTCTTTGCCTTCAGGGGCTATGGAACCGATTGTGAATGATGATTTCGCTGATGTTTACGGAATTTTATATGCGGTTACAGCAGATGGATACAGCCATGAAGAACTAACGAAATATACGGAGTACATTGAACGCGAATTGTTGAGCGTGAACGGAGTGCGCCGTTCGCAGGTTTTTGGGGAGCACACACAAACCATTGACGTTGTTTTCTCGCCCGAGAAACTTGCAGGTTTAAGTGTTAACCCCATGTATATTGCAGCAGCCATTCAAAACGAAACAACCATAATTAATCCAGGGGCTGTAGAAGTTGGTAAGGAATCGGTTCGGGTAGGAGTTGGACAGAAAATTACAAGTATTAATGAACTTGAGAATCTTTTAATTCAGGTCCCGGGTGGAGGAAATTTTCGTTTGGGGGATATTGCCACAATAAAAAAGTCTTATCTGGAGCCGCAAAATGAGGCTTTATATTATAATAACAAGCCAGGTTTAACACTTGGTTTGTCGAATGAAAGCGGGATTAACGTGGTAAAACTGGGCACTCGCCTTGATGAAAAATTGGCCGAAATCCAAAAAGACCTTCCTGCCGGAATAGAAATTAATCAGATATATTATCAGCCCGACCGCGTTGATGATGCAGTTAAGAATTTTATGCTAAACCTGGCAGTGTCTGTTGGTATTGTAATTATTGTACTGATGTTTGCTATGGGCTTGCGTTCGGGTTTACTTATCTCAAGTGGTCTCATCTTTACAATTATGGGAACTTTAATTGTAATGTTGGGTATTGGTTTACCGTTGCACCGGGTAACTTTAGCTGCTATTATTCTTGGCATGGGAATGTTGGTAGATAATGCCATTGTAGTGGCCGACGGTATTTTGGTTGACCTAAAGTCGGGAATGGATAGAAATAAAGCATTTGTTCATACTGCAAAGAAAACAGCGCTTCCGCTGTTAGGTGCTACCGCCGTTGCCATTTTAGCTTTTTTACCTTTGAGAATGTCACCAAACGAAGCAGGTGAATTCTTATCTTCCTTATTCACTGTATTGATTATTTCTTTATCGTTGAGTTGGGTGTTTGCCATGATTCAAACGCCATTTAATGCGAGATATTTCTACCGGAAAGAACGTCCAAAGGGAGAACATGCTGAAGCATACGATTCTAAATTTTATAGGGTTTTTGGACGATTTTTAAAGTGGGGAATAAGGAACAAATATACGTTTGCTGCAGGTTCTTTTGCCGTATTAATTTTTGCATTCTGGTCGTTTCGGTTTGTAAAAGTTGATTTTATGTCGAAAATTGATTATGACCAGTTTTTTATTGAATATTACCTGCCACAAGGAGCCGATATTAAAGCTGTAGAAAAGGATGTGAAGCAAATTCAGGAAGATATTTTAAAAATAGATGGAGTACATTCTGTAACAGGCTCGGTAGGCCGACCACCAGCTCGTTATTTGCTTATGCGCCATATGGCTACCGGAGGTTCCAATTATGGTGATTTAATTATAGAAACGGACAATACGGAAAGAGTTTCGGAAATAATTCCTGAAATTGAAACGTATTTAAATGAGAACTATCCCGATGCTTTTTTCCGAGTTGAAGAATATGGAGCTGCTTTTTCCGATGCAGATATCGAAGCCCAATTTACCGGTCCGGATCCTGCTGTGCTAAAAGATTTGGCCAATAAGGCGAAGAAGATATTTTTGGATGAACCAACAGCGATTAATGTTACCGACAACTGGAAAAATCAGACGAAAAAACTTGTTCCTGAATATTCTGTAGAAAGAGCTCAACCGCTTGGATTAACACGCTCTGATATGGGGAATTCAATTCTTGTTGCAACGAATGGAATGCCAATTGGCGCGGTTTATAAAGGAGACAAAATGCTTCCGATTGTATTGCGGACGAATACTCAATTGGGAGACAACGTAGAACAATTGATGAATATTCCGGTATGGGGGCAGCAAAGCAGGGCAAGTGTCCCTTTATCTCAAATAGCAGACACACTAAAAGTTACTTGGGATTATGAACTTATAAATCGTCAGGATAATCAGCGGTCGATAAAAGCACAATGCGATGCAGCTAAAGGATATACGGCTGCAGATGTGCAGGCTAAATTTCAGGAGAAAGTTGAAGCAATAGAATTGCCGGATGGTTATGAAATGAAGTGGGAAGGAGCTACTACCCGCTCAGGTGAAGCCAACGAAGCGTTATTTATGTTTTTACCTTTGGCTGTAGGATTAATGGCCATTATCATCATTGGTTTGTTTAATAATTTGAAACAGCCGATAATTATATTCCTTATTGTTCCCTTTGCTTTTGTTGGTGTTGTTCTGGGGTTAGTAACTACCGGAGTATTTTTAACGTTTGCCGGTATTATTGGTGCACTCGGACTTATTGGAATGATGATTAAAAATGCAGTGGTGCTACTGGATGAAATAAACCAAAACATCAGGGCAGGGAAGGACCGTCTAACTGCAACAATTAATTCTGCTTTATCGCGTTTGCGCCCGGTAATGATGGCTTCCCTGACAACAATTTTGGGAATGGCTCCTCTACTCGGAGATTCAATGTTTAATTCTACTGCGGTTGTAATTATGTTTGGTCTGGCAGTTGGCTCTATAATAACACTGGTTGTTGTACCTGTTTTATATACTGTATTGTATCGGGTTGACGGACGTAATTTAAAGGACGCTGAAAACAATGGTTCAAAATAAATTATGCCTGCCAGTTAAAAATGATAAATACAATTTTAGGAAGAAGAAAATGAAGAAATTAATAAAAACAATTATAACAGTCGTACTATTTGTTTCTGTAATCGCATTCAATAATGCGTTTGGACAAAAAGTAATGACTCTTGAAGAATGTCGTCAACAAGCTGTTGAGTTTAATAAGGAATTAAAAGCAGCAGCCTTGCAAAACAAAGAAGCACAGGTAAACCGGGAAGTTGCCAGAACGGCATATTTGCCAAAATTTGGCTTTTCATCGTCGTTGATGCACCGGCCCAATATGGATCCGATAAGTATGCCAGGTTATTTCCTGCAAACTGCCGACAGCGAAGAAGACGCTTTGGCTGGTAATTTTTCAGGAACAAGTAATGTTTGGAAACCCGGAACCACTATCGACATAAGTAGTCTTACATTAATAAACAGTAGTTTTGAAGTAACCCAACCGGTTTATGCGGGTGGAAAAATCAGGTATTCCAATCAACAGGCCGACGCAGGTGTTGAAATAGCCAGTTTATCTCTGAATATGAAATATTCAGAGATAATCGAACAAACAGATAAAGCATTTTGGCAGGTGGCAACAGTTGAAGAAAATATTTTAATTGCAGAAGAGTATATTAAAATGTTGACTGAGCTGGAAGATCAAATGTCTTCGATGTACGAAGTTGGATTACAACCTGCCAGTGAAAAGCTAAAAGTGACGGTTCAGAAAAATGAGGCTGAATTAAATTTGTTAAAAGCCAAAAACGGATTGAAAATAGCTAAAATGTATCTAAACCAGATTTTAGGACAGCCACTGGATATGGATATAAAAATAAGTCATAATGAAAATGCAGATGTTCAGTTGATAAATTTTGGAGACGGGGTAACTCAAGCCAGCAACAAAAGGAATGAATTGAAAATTCTGGAGAAACAAAAAGAACTCAACGAACTTGACGCAAAGATTACCCGTGCCGATTATCTTCCAACGGTTGGAGTAAGTGCCCAATACACAAGTTACT
Source organism: uncultured Draconibacterium sp. (assembly GCA_963677235.2). GTDB lineage: Bacteria > Bacteroidota > Bacteroidia > Bacteroidales > Prolixibacteraceae > Draconibacterium. The sequence goes on from CAXXPP010000004.1 coordinate 886,916, forward strand.
GGCTAAAAGATTTGTACGAAGAAACTGACTTTCAGCCTATGCTGGCGGCACAGGTTTCAATACCAATTTTCCAATGGGGGCAGGGGAAAAAGAAAATGCGTGCAGCGCAATTAAAAATACAACAGGCTGAAACAGATCTGGAGAATACGAATGATTTGATAAACCTCGAAGTTATGCAGGTTAAAATACAGGTTGAAGAAGCATACGAATCAATTCAAATTGCAGAGAAAAGTGTTGCTGAAGCAGGGGAGAGTTTGGATGAAACCCGCGCCAGTTTCGATGTTGGTTTAAACACAACAGCCGAGTTATTAAGTTCACAAGCTAAATGGGTAGAGGCAAAGGCAAAATTGATTGAGGCAGTGGCGAACTTCGAAATACTAAAAACCCGCTGGCAAAGTGTTACTGGTAATCTTTACATGCCGGAAGAAAGTGAATAATTTTCATCCTTGATTTTAAATGAAGTGTCTACAACTAAAAAATAAGAAGAAAAGGGAACTGGAACTGCGGTTACCAAGCTATGAGCCTTTAAGTATAATAGGTAGGTTTTTATTTATCAGCCTAGTAGCGGTATTGATTCTTCATTTTATTGTTCTGGTAACAAAAACACCGGAACATATAGATGACCGTATTCCCCTATTTATATATGTGGTAGTTATTATCATTTTTAATATTGCTGTAGAGCTTCAAATTGTTTTGGACAATATTCTAGAGAAGTTTTTACCGGTTCCAACCAGATTAAAACTTCGCCTCTTTCTGCAAATCTGTGTCAGTATTATTTTTCTGATTCTTGCGCACCGGTTCATTATGTATTTTGTTGAACCTAAGTTAACGATGAAAGAATCTCTGCCTTCGGTTATTTTGGGTATGGTTGCCGGTTTAATCTTTGTTCAGATGGTTGCCAATTCACTCACGATGGGAAGAATGACAAGAAAATGGCTTAACTCACAGGAAGTTATTGATAAAATGAAAAGGGAAAAGCTCGAAATGGACTATAATTCTCTGCAAGATCAGTTAAATCCACATTTTCTGTTTAATAATTTAAGTGTACTAAAATCTTTAATTATATACGATCCGGAAGTTGCTGTTGATTTTACTGAGAATTTTACTGATGTATATCGGTATGTACTTCAAAGTAAAAATAAAAGATTAGTTAAATTAAAGGAGGAATTTGATTTTATGAAGGCGTATTATGCACTTCATAAAGAACGTTTAGGTGATGGATTATTATTGGAATATAATGTTTCAAATGACGAACTGGATAAAGAAATCGCTCCATTGACAATTCAGTTACTCATTGAAAATGCAATAAAACACAACATCGCAAGCAAAGAAACACCTTTAAAATTACAAGTATCGGTAGTAAATGATTATTTAGTTGTAATTAATAATTTGAATCAGAGAACAGCCTCTTATTCAACAAAAACAGGTTTGGGGAATTTGGTACGAAGGTATGAAATGCTTACAGATAAAGAAGTTGTCATCCAGTACAACGAGGAAATGTTTGAAGTAAAAGTCCCTTTATTGTAAGTATTATTGTGAGAGTGATTATTTTGAATAAAAACAGTCTGAGGAACATATGCGAATTATTATAGTTGAAGATGAATTGCATAACTACCGTTTATTAAAAGGAATGGTAGAAAAGTTACGGCCTGAATGGGATATTGTTGGATGGCTGGAAAGTGTAAAAAGTACTGTTGCCTGGTTAGAGAATAATCCTTCTCCTGATTTGATATTTATGGATATTCAACTGACGGACGGAATTAGTTTTTCAATATTTGATAATATTCAGGTTGACAGTATGGTAATTTTTACAACAGCTTACGATGAATATGCACTTCAGGCTTTTCAGGTTAACAGTATTGATTATTTATTAAAGCCCGTAAAATTAGAAAAGCTGGAGCAGGCCATTGAAAAATTTGAATATTTGGCAAGCCCCAGAAAAAATAATCCAAACTTAAAACCTGATTACCACGACCTTTTAGAGGCAATTACTAAGGGTGAAAGAAAATACCGGAAACGATTTCTTATTTCGGGAGCAACATCTTATTTTAAATTAAATGTAGAAGATATTGCATGGTTTTATACTGAAAGCAGGATGACAACTGCGGTCACATTTAAAAATAAGCAATATCCGATAGATTTAACTATGGAGAAACTGGAAGAGCAACTTGATCCAGAGACATTCTTTCGTGTAAACAGAAGCACAATCATACATATTAATACTATCCGAAAGTTTGAAAATTATTTTGGAGGGAAATTAATTCTTCGTTTAATTCCTCCTTTCGACGAACCCATTACAATTAGTCGGCTAAAGGCAACCGAATTTAAAGAATGGATTGGACAGTAATTTTACCATCTTTTAACCAGTAAATATGTTTAACTTGTTGTTCTCTTTATGTGTTTAATATGATTAATATTTAAATGCTTACGTATTTTAAATTCTTTTTGAACTAAACATTTATAAGATGTTTAATCGACAAAAATCCAGAGGACTCTCTAAATTACTAAAGCAGGTTTATTCTTATAATGGAGTTCTAAAGTAAATATAGATAAGCCGGAAGATTTTAAATAAACGGATTCTTTCTTCCGGCTTGATAGTGAAATGGATAGCGACTTCTGTTAAGAGCCATCTTGTTGTGCTAGTTAAATTTAAATATAATTAGTCACTCATTAATGGAACCAATATGTACACAATGTGGACTTTGGTATTTTTTTATTATCTGAACTATTTTGATAAAACTACCAGAATCAAAAAATTTAGAGACGGGAAATGGTTTAAAATAAAGTAGCCCTCATTAATTCTGAGGGCTACTACACATTAAATGTAATTTTTTGATCAATTCAAATTTTCTTTGAAGTTACAACATCAGAAGTTGTAGACGCTTTATTGATGATATGCAAAACCCAAGAGTATAAAGATGAAAATTTAAATTAATCAGTTACAAAATTATTTATTTTTAGATAGGTGTTTAATGTCGCTAAAAGACATATTATGGACACTAAGCTGGTAACCATAAGATAAATGTTGTTCCTTTGTTTAATTCTGATTGTAATGTTAAATCTCCCCCATGCATCTTCACCATTTGTTTGGCTAATGCCAATCCCAGTCCGGTACCATGAATATTTTCAACATTCGACCCTCTTACAAATGGGTCCCAGATTGTTTTTGCATCCTGTTCCGAAATCCCAATCCCCTGATCTGTTATTTTAATCTTTAGTTTGTTTCCTACATCATATGATTTTAAATCTATGCGCGTACCTGGTTCTGAATATTTAATCGCATTATCTAATAAATTATTAAAAACCTGTGTTATCATCTGCCTGTCTAACATCCAATTAGTTTGTTTATTTATACTGTTATAAGTAATTATATGTTTTAATTCAGGCCTTGCTAAATATCCATTTACAATATTTAAAATTAGCTCATTGATGTTTGTCAGGGAAGGTCTGTATTTTATTTTACCAGAATCCAGGTGCGACAAGTCTAATACTTTTTCAATTATTTCTTTTAAAAAGATTACATTTCCTTTAATCTGTTTTATTCTTTTTAAAATATCATTGGTTGACATTCTTTCCCAATATACTTCTAATGAATCTGTAGCCAAAAGCATAGTGGCTAAAGGAGTTCTGAATTCGTGTGAGGTCATTGAAACAAATCGCGATTTTAATTCATTCAATTCTCTTTCTTTTTGGAGCGAGTTTAGGAGAGATATTTCATTTAATTTGCGAGCTGATATATCAATAAGAGTCCCAATCATTCGTTCAGGCTTTCCTTTTGAATCGTAACTAATGATTTTTCCCCGGCTAAGAATCCATTTGTATTTACCATTACTGCATAGCAAGCGGTGTTCGTTTTTAAACAAGGGAGTTTTACCCTTTATATGAGCTAGTAAATCTTTTTGAACTTTAGAGAAATCGCTGGGATGAATGATTGACTTCCATTTCCGTACATTGTTTATTTTATCATCGTCGGAATACGCAAGAATCCTTTTCAAATTGGTGGAATAGAAAATATTCATTGTTTTCATATTCCAGTCCCAAATACCATCTCCTGAACTTTCTAAAGCGAATTGCCATCTGGCTTCACTGCGTTGTAAAGAAACTTCCGCTTCCAAACGTTCTGTTATATTTCGGGAAATGCAAAAGAAGGCACTTTTGCCATCCCATTCGCCTTTTGCTATTTTAGATTCAACTGGAATTAACTGACCTTTTTGGGAGAACCAGGGAATTAGACAAATTTTTTCCCGGCCAGCTAACATTTCTTTTATAAAATGTCTGGCCTCTTCATGTCTGTCTGGTGGATGAATATCGATGACAGACATTTTCTCAAATTCTTTTTGAGTATACCCCAATAGCTTTTCAGTTATTGGGTTGGTTTTTATTATGTCGCCTTTTTCGTTAATAACCAGCATGTAATCGTCACAAAATTCAAAAAATAGCCGGAAGTTTTTTTTACTTGTGAGCAATTCATTTTGTGTTGTAATTCGCAAAAGTGCTCCTCCTATTTGTGTACTGATAATTTTTAGAGTATTTATCAATTCCGGCGTGAAATACCTGTTTTTCGAAGCTATATTCAGTGCTCCCCATGTATTATCTCTATATACGATTGGAAAAGAACAAACTAACTTTTGATCGTTGTTTTCTGGTTTTTCAGAATAAATCTCGGTTGTAGAATAATCGGAGAATTGTATTTCCCCGTTTGTGATAAAGTTATGTACTGCACTTCCCTTTCTGTGAGATGCTGATTTTTGTATATGATTGTCTGGTAACCCTTGAGCAGCCGCTAGATCATATGACTGAGTGTTTTTGTTCAGCAGGTATATACTGGCTCCGCATATTTGTTCTATTTTCAAAATTGTGTTTATGATAATATCAGCCGCATCAGAAAGAGAAGTTATTGTAGCGAGCCTGAAGCCCATTTCCTGCTGTATAAAACAATATTTCTCTATTGTCTTATTCTTGTTAACCTTTCTGAATTGTGTCAGGTATCCAATCAATTTATTTTCGTAATGAACAGGGATACATTTCCATTCATACACCCTTCCATCACGTAATTGTAATTCCTGCCAACTTTGTCTTTTTCCCTTCTCTTCTCTTAGCATTTCCATATTGGAAATGAATTTTTCAGGTTCAGAGGTTAAATGACTTACTCTTTTTGCGAAATCATTAACGTTGGTTCCGATCAAAGCCGAGGGAGTCTCTTGTACATCAAATAAATGGCAAAAATGTTTGGTTACTATAGTTATTTTGTGTGACGGGCTTTCAAAAAGAATGGGCATTGAAAAATTTTCAATTAAAGCCTGCATTTGTGCGAGCTTTAAATTTAGAGACTTTTCGCCTTTTTTGAAGTGGGTAATATCGCGAACTACACAGAAAGATTGATTGGGTGAAATAGATACAATCCTATTTTCAAAATGTCTTTGTTTTTGATTAAATGGTAAAATGTATTCAAAACGAACTTCATTGTTGTTTTTAAAAGCATTATTTAAAGCTTCCATATTTTTTTGCTGCAATTCGGCAGGAAAAGACTGTCGTCGATTTTTCCTCAAAAATTCTTCTCTGTAGAATAATGTTATTCTATTTTCATTAAAAACATTGAGGCATTTCCCATTCTTGTTTAATAGAAAAAGTAAATCTGGGTAATTATTTAAGACAGCCTGGTTAAGCTCTCTGCTTTTTTTTAACTGTCTTTCTTGTTTTTTCTTTTCTGTTATATCAACTTCAACTACTATAAAATTTACAATCTCTCCGTGTTTATTTTTGATTGGTGTTATTGATGCTTCTGTAAAATATATATCTCCATTCTTTCTTTTTCCCGCTAATTCCCCTTTCCATATAAGACCTCTGTCGATACAAGTTGTAACGATATTTTTATATAATTGACTTTTATTAAAGTCAGGACGTCGTAAACAAATCGCTTTCTCGCCAACTAGTTCGTGAATTGAAAAATCTGTTAACTCCTGATAGGTTTTATTGGCATATAATATATTACCTTTAATATCTGTGATAATTAGTGCTGAAGGAAGATTTTTCAGAGCGGCTAATTGCAGTTTAAAAGCTTGTTCTTTTTTCTCTTTTACATTACGACGGTCAATTGCAATTCCAATGTACTGTTTTATTTCGCCATCATTGCTTTTCACTGAATTCAATTGCAATAAAACTGGAATTTTATTGCCACTTTTTGATTTAAAATTACATTCTACTGAATGAAAATTTTCTTCTGTTGATGGATAAGTATGTTCAAAATGGTTAATTGTATTTTGATGATAAATATTAAACGGCATTATTTTTCCGCATAAATTTTCATTATCAAGTAAGCAGTTTGCAGATGTTTGTCCTACGACTTCCGACATCTTGTAACCTAACTTTTTTTCAGCTGCTGAATTAAAAGTCTTTATGGTACCGTCTGTTGTTGTTGAAAAAATTATTGCATCAGTTGCATTAATGATTTCGTTATTCTTGTCTGATATTTGATTGTTATTTTCGTTAATCTTTTTTTCTGATTCTTTTTTATCAATAGTTTCAACTATATTTTCCAGGGCGGTTGCAATAAGGCGGAGCATACTAATATCCGACTCTTTCCAGATAACCGTATGCTTTTCTGAGTGTACACCGATAAACCCAATTGTTTTTCCCGTTTTTATTATTGGAGAAATAAGTATCGATTTTACTGATTGAGAATGGAGGAATTCTTTATCAGACCTGGCTTCTGCTGGCATTTCGTTAATATGGCGAAAACAAATAGTTTCATTTCTCATTAATTTGTTTATACTCCAGGAAAACATTTCCATCGTCAGTTTTTCCTTATCCTTCTCTTTTTTGTAATCTTTTTTTTTGTGCCATTCGTTTGTTTTGAATATGGATGTATTTTGAGCATCAAAAGAATATATATAAGAGAGATCGGCCATGAAGAAATTACCCAGTGTTTTTAGTACCCTGTTAATTTTGATATCGGTACATTTTGAATCGATACTGTGAAGTTGTGCCAGAATTTGAGAAAGGATTGTATCTTGTTTTAATACTTGTTTTAGTTCCTTTTTTTTCTGATTGTCAATGTTTTGGATAACAATTGAAAACTCATGATTATTTTCCTTTCCGGACAATGGCATTGGTCTTATCAATACATTTATCCATTGATGAACATTATTTGATTTATTTACGAGAATAATAGTCTTCTCCAACAAATTTGTTTTGGGATGAAGTAGATAGCTTTTTATATTTTCTTTTGAAAGGATCTCATATTTTTCAGTGAAAAGATTCCATCCAGTATCAAATAATTTTTTCCCTAGCAACTGAACTTTATTTGCTTCCAGCATTTTAGCGGCCGCTTCATTTAATTTTGTAATGGTAATTTCTTTGTCAAGTTGGAGAAAGCCAATATTTAAACTATCAAGGAAATGAAGTATATCCTGATGTCCTGGAAGAGAATTTTTTGTTTCTGATTTGTAAACATTTAATTCTTCTTTCAGCCTGATAATTTCAAGTTGTAATTCTTTTATAGATTTATCCATGGCCTTTGCCAGTAGATTGGGTTTGTAAATTAAGGTGACGCTAAAATACAGTATTATAAATCAACTTCATCGAATATATAACCTGTTCTTTATCATAGGTATCAATATAGAGAGAGTCTACATAAACAAAAGGTTCCGGTATTGGGATTACTTTTTATTTGCAAATTTCCGTTATGCAGATCAATGACTTTTTTTGCCAAATATATTCCCAACCCTATTCCTTGTTGTTCGTGTTTTTTCCGGTTAAATTGCGTAAAGGCACCGATCTCGTTAATAGCCCCACAAGGGAATCCACATCCCTCGTCGTGAATTATCATCTCGCAATTCTGACCTGTTTTTTTTAATTTAAAATTAACCTTTTGTCCCTTTTTAGAGAATTTGAAAGCATTATCTATTAGCTCTGTTAATGCAAAACAAAACCAGTCTTCTTTGATTTGAAGTATAAATGTATTATTATCTGTTTCAACGGCAAAATCGTTTAATCTGTCGTATTTTTTTGCAACGTTAAAAACAAGGTCTTGAAAATATTCCGGCATTAATTGAACTGTTTTTCTTTTGAAGGAAGTTCCCTTGGTTTCAATATCAATATACATTATATATTTTCTAACCAATTCTTGCAGCCTGAATGCACTTTTTACAATTCCATCACCGAGTTCCGAAATTTCATTCGCAGACAGATAATCAGTGCCTTCATATATTAGTTTTCCCATGCTTAAAATAGAATGTAGGGGCGTGTACATTTCGTGGGGAATAGAATATATTATCTTTTTTCTGACTGATTTTAGTTCCTTTTCAATTTCATTTTTTATAAAAGGACAATCTTTCCCAGATATTGGAGAAAAACAAAATTTAGAGGATTCTTTTTGATGGTCTCTTTGTTTACTAATACTTTTTTCTTGTTTGATAACATCAAAAACAAAAGGAGTAGTTTTGTTTTCTTTCCTATCAAAAATTTTATCTATATCAGTAAATGGAAATACAACATCTGCAGAGGTAAAATCTATGGCGGAATTAGTGGTTCTCTCCAGAATATGCTTACCACAAGACGTTTGTTTTAAGCCAAAGCCTCTATTCTGTAAAATCTTTGTAATTTTCTGCGGTAATTCGTTTTTATCATCAATAATCAGTATCTCACTCATAATTAATTCTCCTAATTATTTTGATACAGGGCAAACAAAATAAGGCCTTTCTTCACATCTCAAATGATGATTTTAAATCTTATGTCGAGATAAAAATTATCATCAATAGTAATTTGTATAAAGTTAAAATATCCGATTGTTTTATCTTTATTTATCTTATGCACGGAATATGGACATCTAGTCAATATTACCGTCAGGGGATTTGTTTTCCCCATTTTAAAGGGAAAGTATATTTAAAAAAAAGCCCCCTTCAGGAGGCAGAAATAACCAAATAATTAGTTGGGGAGGATAATATTCAAAGATCAATCTAAATATGCCTTTTTTAGTATTTTAGTTTTAGATGTATGATTTGAAAAACTGGGTATAAAAAATAGCAAAGCACAAATAATTAAAATATATGCCAATTGAATGGTTACATTTTTGATATAATATGAAAACATAATGGCTAAATAAATTAATAATATATTGGCAAATAGGATAATGATTGTTACATATAAATGATTTTTAACCAATAGCAGGAGGCGATGATGAATATGGTTCTTGTCTGGTAAAAAAGGCGATTTTCCATGGCAAATTCGAATAACCATTACACGAAGTGTATCGAACATTGGGATTAATATTACAACTAACGGGATTACCGGAGATGAAAGGAATAAATATTTTGAGTTGGTATCTACTATGTTATTGCATTCTATAAAGAGTATACATACGATTAAGCCTACAATCATTGCTCCAGAATCTCCTAAAAATATTTTATTGCTTTTCCCAAAAACGTTGTAAATAAAAAAGCCGGTTAATCCTCCGAACAAAGCAAATGATATAACCGCTAATTCAAGATATCCGGATAAATAGAATATACCTCCGAAGAAAAATGTACTAAGTATCCCGATACCAGAGGCAAGGCCATCTACTCCATCAATTAAATTAAATGAGTTAATAAATGCAATTATACAAAAAACTGTAACAGGCATCCTCAGCCATAGAGGCAATTCTTCAATTCCCAGTAGTCCATGAAGATTGGTAATTTGTATATTTCCTACGCTTAAATATATTGCAGCAACAACTTGTACAATTAATTTTTTCCGGGCTGGAATAGTAATGAGATCGTCCTTAAGTCCAATATAAAATAAAAGAAGTGAGGCTGCAATTATTTCACTTGTATACAAACAACCAGATTCTTTAGAAAAGAGAATAACTGACAGTACAAATGATGCAAATAAAGAAACGCCTCCTAAGGGGGGAATATTCCCCGAATGAACTTTCCTTTCATCTATATAGTCATAGAGTTTTTTGCACTTTGCTACCTTTACAACTTTAGGAATTGAGAAGATAACAATAGAGAAAGCAAACAAAATGTCTACAACAACAGTAAATATTTCAGAAGGAGATTTGCTTATGAAGCTCATTGGTTAACGATTTTACTAAATTTAGGTTTCACTTTAAAACGGGGGCAAAACTAACTCATCTTTTCTCTTAAAGTATAAATAATTCATACATAATATATGGACAAGTAAGGAGATTCTGCGTGATAAATTAAGCTTCATAGAAGGTTATTGTTATCAAAAGATGAAAAAGAAAATTTCACTTAAATCTTACAAAAAGACAATGTTCCCAGGATACAGTTACAATTAAAAATAACCTATGTGAATTAAGTCTTTAATCCTGAGTCCTGGCACAAAAAAAGTTCACAATAACCGCGCAAAAATCGGAATAATTAATTAGAATCAATGGTGAATATAAATTCTAAAAAATCTTGTTCTTTATCAAGGCCTAACTTTCGTTTTATTCTGTATCTGCTTTTTCTTACGCTATCATCTGTTATATTTAGAAGATCGGCAATTTGTTGAGTCGTTAATCCCAGAAAAGTTGCAGAAATAAATACCAGCTCGTATTGGGTAAGATTATTAAATTGTTTTTTTACATTAGGAATAAAATCCGGATAAACCTGAGAAAATTTCATCTGGAAAATGGTCCAGTTATTCCACAAAATACTTTTACTTCTTATTTTTTCCCTTATTTCCATAATAAGCCTGCCAAGAGGAGTGTTATGTTCAAAAGAAGCACCTTTTTTTTGAATTATCTTTGAGATGTCCTGTACTATATTATTAATTTCTATAGCCCTGAATGTTTCTTTTGTTAGTTCAATTTCCTTTTCTTTTAGTTGAACAGCCAAGAGTTCATTTCTGTTCGAAATAGAAGAGATCATAATATCCTTTTCTTCTTTCTCCCTGGCTAATTGTTCTAATTTGAAGTTTAATTCATTTTCTATATCAGTTACTCTGTTTCGTAAGTGATTTTCCAACTTAAGTGATTTTCTTTTTTGAACTTCCAACACAGCCAGAAGTTCATTCCGGGAAAATGGTTTAGTTAAGTAGTCTTCAGCTCCTAACTCCATACCTTTTCTAAAACTGGCTCTTTCATCTATAGCTGTTATAAAAACAAAAGGAACTGAGTTCATTGCTTCGTTGGCTTTAATCTTCTCCAGTACAGTAAACCCATCTATGCCGGGCATCATTATATCGCATAATATGAAATCGGGATGTTTATATTGTGTGACTTCAATTGCCTCATAACCATTCTTTGCTTTTATTACTTTATAGCCTTCAAAATTTAAGATTTCGGCAATCTCCTCTAAAAGATCTGCTTTATCTTCAATAATTAATACTTCTTCCATAATAGAATTATACAAAGTAAAATTGTTCGCGTCCACTCGAAATTAATCCTCGGGAATTTTGAGGAGTAATTTAAATTTATATTAAAAAAAATAGACAAAAATTAATTATGTCAACTTTTTATTTTACGTTATCTTAACGTCAGCAGCCTGGAAAAGTAAATAATTAATAGGTAAATGAACTTTTGTTTGTTTTGAATTGCGATTTCCCTTTGTTGTGAGAAAATAGTAAAGTTATAATACCTGGTTACTCACTTTCCTTATAGATGTTATTACCATTCGTTTTAATTGAGTGCCGAAGAGTTAAAGGTAATCTCAGTCCTACTTCTAATGAGACTCCAACGTCATAGGACCATCCTGTATTTATAACAAAATTTTTTATGGGGATAATCCCTATTCCTATTTCTTTTCTAATTCCACAGCTTTTGCTGTGGGTAAAAAGACCATATCTTGTATAAAAATCAATACCTGTCCATAAGTATGCATTTTTATGAATGGTCCAGGTAATTCCATATATATGTGAAAAATAACCGGAATTAATACCCTTTTCAAAGGAGGTATATACACCTAATTTTTTGAAAAACAAATTATTAAATGAACCACCAACTTTTAATGAATTATATCTGCAACAAGGAACAAAACCAATCGATGCCACCATTGAAGGTGGTATTGTATCGCGTTTCTCAGTTGTTTCTTTTCCTTCGCGTTGGGCGTATAAATTTTGTAAAGAAAAACAAAAAAGAAGGAGAAATAGGATTGTTGTTTTCATTTCAAAAACTGTTCAATATGGCGTTATTCCCTTATATATTGCTTGTTATTAATTCGAATTGTGAAATCTCTTCCTTGAGATGAGATTTATTATTCTTTCTAAAAACTTCCGGAGCTGGAGGTAGTCCTTTAAACATTCTGTATGGGATTTGACTTTCAGGAACGAATACAGTCCACAAAGTGCAGAACATTAATTTTAAATCAGTAATAAATGTTTTATTGTTTTGATACCAAAGCTCCAGTTCTCCTTTGTAAGGGCCAATGTACTTTTTATAATATTCATGAGGATCTCCTTTTGCTTCAGATATCCATTTTTCTTCGTCGCGAAATATGATGGAGCCAATTCCTGTCATTCCAGGTTTGTCATTATATATAACTTTTTGTATTTCCTCCGGAAATTTTAAAAAATCGGCCTTTACCAGTGGGCGGGCTCCTACAATTGACATATGCCCACATAATACATTTATGAGCTGTGGTACTTCATTTATTTTTGTCATCCTCAAAAATTTTCCCACAGGTGTTACTCTTGGATCATTTCGAATTGTTATGCTTCCAGTTCCCATATTGGAACTATTTTTAAGCATTGTTGCGAACTTACAAATCCTGAAATAATTATTTTTGTAACCAATCCTGTTTTGGAAATAAAAGACTTCATGTTCCCCTGTTAATAACAGAAGAAGAGATACGATCAGAAATAGGGGTGTGCATAAAATTAATGCTGTAACAGATAGTCCAACATCAATAATCCGTTTTAAGTAATTACAATACATAAAGGTTAATTATTAGTTTTCAAAAAGCGTTTTTTTTTATTTTTCTCTCTTGATTTAATGTGTAACTGATAAGTAAGAGAGGAATATTATATTCAATTTTTACATTTTTTGATCAAGGTGTTTACCTGTTTCCAAATGATAAAAGCTGGGAAGGTAATTCTGAAATATTCCAACAATATCTGGCTTGGAAATATCCTTCTTTTTTAAAACATTCTCCAAACTTTTAAATATTTCATCTATTTCAGAAGATTCTCTTTTAATGGGGTTCTTAATAATGCCCAGGCTAATAAATTTATCATTATCAAGAGTTTCTGTTTCTGTGTAAAACTCTTCAAACGATTTTTCTCCGGAAGTGTCGCTATGAAAAAAATACACAGGCCATGTTGATGCATCTTCAGGAATGGTTCGCATCTTTTCCCGGGCTTCGTTTTCCGACTTGCATATATCTGGCTTCAGATTCAAAGTTTTTAATAGATCTAAGGCAATATTGTCAAAGGAAATCATATCATGTTCTCCTAATTTCGGGAAAAATATATCGCCGGGTTCTCCCATAACAGAGGCAAATAAACAGAGTTCACCTGATTCCTGGGGAGAAATAAAAAAACGCCGGATATCGAGCGGGCACGACCAGGGCTGACGTTTGTTTAATCTATCGATAAAACCAGCCAACAAGCTACCATTTGAGAAAGCAACATTTGCAAACCTTGCTGTTTTTACAGGTAGTCTGTTTGCATACGATATAATTAATTCTTCCATCAATTTTTTACTTGCTCCCATCACATTAACCGGGTTTGCAGCTTTGTCTGTACTCACACAAAAAAAGTGTTCAGGAGGGAATTGGGTTAACAGATCCAGAAGTTTGCGTGCCCGAAGTACATTATTCTCAATCATCGCTTCAATGGAATATATGTCTTTCTCGCTACGAACATGTTTATGGGCCGCAAAGTTTGCTACAATATGAAAAGGACCATGTGACTGGAGTATTTTTTCAAATACCTTATCATAGAAGTTGACAGGATATGTAATAAAATCATCCGGAATATTATACTCACCGGAGCTGCGAAGGTCTCGAACAAGTTCTGTGAGGCCATTTTCGTTTATATCAACTACCACAAGTTTTGCAACGTTATACTTTAAAATAGCTTTAATATAAAACGATCCTATTGTTCCGGCTCCTCCGATAACCAGAACCTTTTTATGATTAATTTTTTCATTTAATTCCTCTTTATAAGCAATAAAATCACTCTCCAAGAGGCTGTTTTCTCTCCGTGTTATATAAGTTTTTATGAAATTGTTGATATTTAAATTCGTCCGCATTTTAAATCTTTATTTTTTTCTTTCCGGTAACATCTTTTCAAAAAGTAGAAAATTAGACAGCACAGTGTTTTTGAAATAAATCGCTAATGAAGCTTATTGCTTTATCTGTATCAGAATAATGAAGTTTATATGATGGCATGCCCGTTATCCAGTCCAAATATTTATGTGCGTTTTGAGGTACTGTTGACACCCATGTTTCTTCATTAAAATGTTTGATTGTCTCCAATTTTCCTACCTTTTCAACATAATAGTCAGCTTTCTCATCGTAGCAAACAAATACAATTGCTAAAACCTTTTGGGCCAATTGTTCATATTTTTTCTTATGGGTAACAGGTAAATACTGGATGTTGCATCTGGTTGTTTCCTGATTTAAATTATGCTCCAACTCAGGATAATAAGGCGCAAGTACATTGTATGCGCTTTCTTTCACAGTTAATGCCCCTGGCGAAGGATATGCCATTCCATTATGGGCATCTAACGAAACAATATCGTCAGCTAAAATTGCATAACCTTTTTTTTGTAAGAGTGCTGCTAAAGTGCTTTTCCCTCCACCATTAGGAGCAGAAAAAATAATCGTTCTTTCTCCATCTGTAACTGCAGATGCATGTGCAATCGCCATCCAATCGTTTTCAGATTTATTGAAAATGGTATTTAGAAGCTCTACAAAAAAACGCCCTTTTAGCAAATCAGGCTGCTTCAGCATCCAGGTTTTTGTTATTTCTCCAGAAATGGTAACAGCAAAACTGTCTTTTCTTTCGTAGAGAAAGAACTTTTTCTCTGTATCTGAATTGTCGGTTTCAAAATGAGCTAAAAGTGGGTGTATTATATCTTCAATCCAATTGTTTTGGTATGAAACAGAAAAAATATGACCATTTATCCTGTAATTACGGACTGAACGGAATATCAGCGTTTGCCATATTCCATTCTTTTTGTCCGTAATATTCCCCGTATCTAAAAGACAATTATATTCAAGCTGTCTTGTAATTTTTACAATATCTGCTACAAATTCTTTGGTATTTTCAACATCAGAACCATATTTATGTACACATGAAGATACAATGCTATTCGTGTGTATTTCATCATTGAGCATTTGGCATACATACCACGCAGGTTCTTCAAGCACAGCCCACTGGGCGCTATTTCCCAGCCAGGTGATGTATTTGCCGTCAACCTGTTTTGCAAAAAGCCTTTTGTCTTTCTGATATATCATAAATTAATTCCAACAAATACCTCGTATTTACGAAGGATCATAAGTTGCTCCTGCTGCTTGCGGTCCAATATAGGACTGCGCTATCGCTTTTTTTGTGTTTAACAATGTCATCATTGTTCCTGCAGCTAAGGTTACCTTTCCCATTTTTTTTATCGCTTCGGAACGGGTGATACCTTCTTTTTCTATTTGCTCAGAATTATTGGTATCCGCTTGTTTTTGTATCTTTTTATCCATGATTTTTCCTTTTTACTTAAGTATTACTTTCCCTGAATATATTTGTTGATTGCCCTCAGAAATACGGATAAGATATATACCCGGCAGTACATTGTTTGCATTAATTATATTTTGACTACCTATATTTAAATCGTACATTCCTATGACATTCCCTGTTAAATTGTATAAATATGCTTTTGATTGTTGGGTGATCTTGCCAGCAATATTTATTTCTTTATCGATTGCATATACATCCAGTGATTTTTGCAGCATATTTTCTGTTCCGGTTGTAATATTTGTCATATGCAAATAAAATCTGTCTGAAACATTAGAAGAAGTTGAAGGTAAGTTCACTGAATAACTATTTCCTTCCTGAGCCAAAACAGTACGTTCGCCTGTTACACGGTCTTCCAGAACCGGTTCACATCCTTCCGGGACATTATTTAATTCAGCACTGAAAGTAACCTCACCCACATTCTGTAATTCCACAAAAACCGGGATTACCATATTGTTTAAACCAGAATCGGGCAATGCCTGTAATGCCATATCAATTTCATCTCCTTCTGTTAACCTGGAATATAAATCCAGTCCACCACCAGAGCGTAATAGTCCTGCATCATAATAGGGATCTAATCCTAAGGTCATGCCTTCTTTGAAAATAAATACTGTATTTCTATCTACACCATTCGAATTTGCATGGAGAATAATTTCCGAAACTTCATTTACTTCCGGTTCATCAGTTCCAATTTTTGCTGATTTAAAACCGGCAGTGGGAGCATGTTCGCGCATTGCATAAGTGAAATTGATTGTTTCTCTCTCCGTTTTGGATCTTACAACAAATCCCTGCCCAACCTGAATATAACCTCCGGTTGCCTGAGTACTGACAGAATATCCTTGGACTAAAGGATTCCATACATAAAGTCCTCCATAACGGGAGTCTAATTTATCTCTGTTGGTATTATAAAACCTAGAAACACTTAATGCAGCAGTATAAGGATTGCCAGTCGCATTCCATCCCCATCCTCCGTATGGTTCATCTTCTGTATTTCCAGAACTGTGGCTTATCTGAATTGAAACGTTCCCCGTGGCAGGGAATCCATCAAAAGTAACACCTCCTGAATTTCTTGACGCCATCGCATATCCTTTTCCTAAAACAAATTCATTAGAGACACTGGACCAATAGCTCCATGCATTTTGTGATTCTTCATAGTTGCCAAAAGCATAAATGTTATTGCTATTACGGTATAACTGTGTTCTAAAAGAATAAGGAGATCCATATTCTACAGGTGAAGATATGGTATGCCAGATTAGGGGAGGGGTGGTCGTCCCTGTCATATAACGAGAGTATTTCAAAGTACCATTTCCTGAGATGGTATTAAAAAGCAATGATGATGAGCTGGTACTACTAGCCATTTCAATACCTTGTCCATCCATTGTGATAGAACCATTTACCGTGAGTTTTACTCCTGCGACAATGCTTAGTCGGCCACTACCTTCTATTGACAAATTCTGGCAAACTGCATCGGAATATAAGTTCATCCAGTAAGTTATTATGACATCATCACCATCCCCAGGAACTTGTTCCGGACTCCAATTTGACGCCGTATTCCAATCTCCTGCGTTTATAGAGGTAATTGTTTCTGCATTTACATATGGTAATTTGCATACGAAAAAGAATAATAAGATAAATAACCATCTTACTTTTGTGTAGGTAAATTTTTTCATTTCATGCTTGTTTTTGTTAGTTTTATTTTTCTTTAATACATAGACTTTTGTGAAAGGTCTTCCCACAAGCAAAAGAAAAAAAAAGTCAGGATTTCCTTTTGTTTGGCTCATGGGCGATTCGTGGACATGGTGAGTTTATTTTCTCGGGTCCTTAATTTTTTTGATTATTGTTTTTACAACCCTGAAGCGCTGTTCTTCTGTTATGTTCGAGCCGGAAGGGAGGCAGAGTCCTGAATCAAATAGTTTTTCGGAAGTGCCATTAATATATGCTGGCTCATTTTTGAAAACAGGTTGTAAGTGCATCGGTTTCCAAAGGCGTCGGCTTTCAATATTTTCCTTTTCCAGCGAGGATAGAAGATTACTGCAAGAAATTCCATTTGTTTTTTCCGGGTCGATTAATAATGTGGTGAGCCAACGGTTTGTGTAAAATCGGTTGTCTGGTTCATCAGGAAATATGAGGCCTTCCGTATCTTTTAGCATCTCCCTGTAAAATGTGAAATTTTCTCTTCTTTTACGAATAAATTCAGGGAGTACTTCCATCTGACCTCTGCCAATTCCGGCACAAATATTACTCATCCGGTAGTTATAGCCTATATTTGAATGCTGGTAAAAAGGTGCTTTATCTCGTGCCTGAGTGGCAAGAAATGTTGTTCTTTCGCAGTATTCTTTTTTTTCTGATAGTAAAGCTCCACCGCCAGAAGTGGTAATTATTTTATTTCCGTTAAAGGACAGAATTCCGATTTCTCCAAATGTTCCGCACATTTTTCCGTTAAAGGAAGCTCCCAATGCCTCAGCGGCATCTTCAATAACCGGGATATCATATTCCATTGAAATCCTCATTATTTTATCCATATTGGCGGGCATTCCATATAGATGAACTACGATAATAGCTTTGGGTTTTTTCCCTCTTTTTAGCCTGTCAAGTATGGCTTCTTCCAGTAGTTCCGAATCCATATTCCATGTATCGGGCTCTGAGTCAACAAAAACAGGTGTTGCTTTTTGGTAAACAACCGGATTTACCGACGCAGCAAATGTAAATGTAGATACAATTACCTCGTCACCTGCACTTATGCCTAAAACTATTAGGGCCAGGTGCAGGCCGGCTGTCCCCGATGAAAGACAGGCAGCATACTTTGCACCTGTAAATTTTTCCAGATCCTGTTCCAGTCCTTCTACATTTGGTCCCAGAGGAAAAACATAATTTTGAGAAAAAGCCTCATCTATGTATTTCATTTCCCTGCCACTCATATGCGGAGAGGAAAGCCAGATCTTATCTTCTGTTAAGAACTTTCTGTTAGCTATTTTATTAAGTGTCATTTTCTTAAGTATAAAACTGATGGAGAATACTTGTGCAATAATCTTTTAATGTGTCTTTTGCGGTAGTCTCTTTCAACCAGGGCCTTTGATACAGCTCTGAGGTAATACATGATAGGCCGGATAAAATTGTCTTTAGAATAAACGATACCACGCCATTTTTCTGAACGCAGCATAAAATTAAAACTGAACTGGAAAATGAGATAACTAATATCCGGGAACCATCTTCTTTTATGTGGAAGCAGGAAGATTTCTTCTGTAATTCTTTTATAACAGCGAAGTTTTTGTTTGTATCGTTTAAATTTTTGAAGTTCCTGTTGTACGCCTGGTTTTGATAGCAAAAGCATAAAATCATACATCTGACGAAACGATGAATTGGTACGATAATGCCCTCTGTCATTTAATTGACTATGGATAAAATTGTGAATCGCTTTATATTCGTCAGAAAATACATAGCAACCGAAGTTTTTACCTGCTGGCCTGTGCCTTTTATCTTTTATAAAATCATAATTGAAATATTTATGGAAAGGAGGATCGGCTAGTAACCGGTGTACTTCAACTGTAGTTGAATATTCCGGGTTTTCCAATCGCGGATAATGCTTTGTCCATTCGGTAGCACCGGGCCAGTCTGGTGACAAGCTCTTATACCCATTGGCTTCCAGTAATTTTGTTGTAGATAGAAATTGGCTATCGGGTACAAGAAAATCGATATCAATTAAAAAACGTTCTCCGATATCACAATATAAATTGTCGAGTAAATTTCCACTTCCTTTTATAAAAACAGGTTCGATACCATTTTTATTTAAAAGGGGAGTGATTTCATTTATTTGTTTTAAAATATTTTCATTCCTTTTTCTGTTCAGAAGATAAACCTTTTCGAAATGTTCCAGATACTTAACAGGGACAAATGACAACAACTGACGTCGGATTAAAGCAAGATAAACCGAAGGAATTATAAGTTGGCTATCGCATATCTGAAAGAGAATATTCCAGTTTATTTTCTTTAATATTAAATCTTGTCGGATTTCTTCCGTAAAAGTATTTTCTGAATTTGGGGAAAGAAGGGCACCTAACCAGTAATAAGTTTTTAACTTTCCGTAGGTGCTGGTATTTTTTGTCTGTTGAAGCATTTGTAATGGGTTTGCAGCTTATGGGGGCTTTACAGAATTTTGTCTTCTTTTGGAGTTTTACCTGTAAGAGTACAAAATATTATATTTAAATTTGTCCAAAAATTTCTATTGTTGAGGTAGTTAATATTTATTTTTACTTTGTCGGGGAAAATGACTTCATTATTGTAACGAATTGGATCATCCTGCAGAGCAAGTATTTCTTCTTCGTTTCTATATTTAATGCTGGCTGCCCCTGTTATTCCTGGTTTAAGTTTTAATATCTCTCTATCCGTACCTTGCAATTTATCTGCATATCCTGGAACATCGGGGCGCGGTCCGACAAAACGGTCAGAGTTATAAATTTTGCAGTCTTACAAACTCAACCAATAGGTAATTATTAGGTAATTCTTTAAGAATACGCATGGTCTTGTTTTTTGCGTGCGATTTCATTACCATTTGATTGTTCCGCGAAATCGTGGACAAGCATTTAAATCCCGATTGCCATGCGATATTGTACATGATTTGATTCATAACTCTTCCTATTCCTATACCTTCATATTCTTTATCAATTAACCTGCCCACAAAACATTTTTTATTCCAAAAACAACGAAGGAAGAAATATCCTACCAATTCTTCATTTGTATTAAATACGCCCATCATGATAAATGAATGATTCTTATACATTTTATGGATGGACCTATAATCAAAACGGTGAGGATTAAAAAACTGAATTCGTTCCTTAAGTTGTTTATTTAATAAGGTTTCTAATTTATTTAAATGATTAATGTTTAAAATACTAAAATTAAAGTCTGGTAATTGATGTTCTTTTATTATTTCATTTACTCCCTTTAAAAATTTTTTATAATAAAAAAAATTAAAAAGGAAATGGTTAGACCATTCAATCCATAACCAGAAAAAAGGTAACCGATGCTTTATATAAATAAGAATTTTTGTCACGCTAATTATTATACATAGTATTTATTTACAACCTTTCTTCTTTTTCCTGACGAAAGTAGAGGTATTTCATTCACATACTCAACAACAAAATTTGCATCCTCTCCTAAGTAACTTTTATATTCTTTTACCAACTGTTTTTCCCGGTTAAAGCCTTTTTCCGCATTAATTTTAAAACGGTAATCTTTAATATCTTCCTGGATCAACTGGTACTGTTTAATATCAGTATATTGCCACATATTTTTATACATTATATATGATGACACTATCTTACCTTTTGTATCGAATAATAAGTCTAGCTTGCGCCCTTCTATTTTCGAAAAATACTTTATACCCGAATTATTTTGATCTGAAACAATAGCTCCAACATCACCTGTATCATATCTAATTAGTGGCATTGCATAATTATATAAGTCAGTAATAACTATTCTTCCTATTTCTCCTTCCATTACCTGTTCATCTGAGTCGAATTTCAACACCTCTATATGATAACTAGCCGTGTTAATAAGAAATTTATTACCACTACCTGTTAATTGTTGAGCAATAATACCATTTTCCAAATTTGAATATCGTGATACCGGTTCTACTCCAAAATATTTTTTTAAAGATGTTTTTGTATATTCATTCAGTGATTCAGACATAGTAATTAATGACTTAATATCTGCTTTTACGACCTCCTTTGAAGAGCGGTCTAAATATTGACATATTAACTCCAGTGCAGAAGAATATCCTAACATTCCATATGCTATTTTTTTATTCTCCATTCGTTCAATCATTCTTTGTATTTGATAATCATCAAGGTGAAGAACATCAATAGGTACTATATTTTGCATTCTATATACTAAACTGCTGTTCATTTTTTCTTTTGCCCATATTTTCAAATACATCAAACGAATACCTATATCAAACCCAGATAATTGGGCAAAATAAATTGTATCTGCGTAGTTTCTAAGCTTCTTATTCTTATTCTGATACGTTTTAAAAGGTGTTCCTGTTGAGCCACTTGTTACAACAGTAAACAAATCATTTTTTTTATATGTATATGAAATAAAATCATCCAAAGATTTTCGTATTATTGTTTTGTTAATTACAGGAAAATTTAAAAGTTCTTTATAAATTTTATTATTCCTATTATAAAATGGAACCGTTTCTCTTGCATGAGTCAATAGCTTATCCAGTATAGCACTTTCAATTTTACCATCATTCATGCCATTGCTAAAATGATTTTTTATTTGATTTAGATGATT
Organism: uncultured Draconibacterium sp.; assembly: GCA_963677235.2. Classification (GTDB taxonomy): domain Bacteria; phylum Bacteroidota; class Bacteroidia; order Bacteroidales; family Prolixibacteraceae; genus Draconibacterium. The sequence continues at coordinate 908,864 of CAXXPP010000004.1, forward strand.
CCTGATTTTACTTCCTTTTAAAAAATCCTGAATCCAAAATAATTTATTTCTGAGCATTATACTATGTTGATTTTTTATGGTTAATTATGATACATGTAACTTTTCTGTGGTTTTGAAAAAATGATTGTGTTTTTTGATCTGGTCTTATACATATTTTGAGAAAAAAACACTCCTTTATTAAATATTTATTCGTTTAACAACTTAAATATTTATCAACCAATTTATCTGCATTTCCTCTTTTAAAATTCTGAGCAGCTTGCAAGGCATTTTCAGAATAACTTTTTTGACACTCAGAACTCATGGCTAGCTGATGAATAAACTTTGCTGCTTCTTCCAGATTTCTTTCCTGAAAGCATTTTCCATGTCGAAATTTTTGGACATAATTATTTAATTCTGAATCAGTGGAAGCTAAATACAATGAAGGGATACCTAGGCTCATTAAATTATAAGATTTGCTGGGAACACTCCCTTTAGCTGTTTTTTCATCTAATATTACAACCCCTAAATCTGCTGCAGATAATGAATACAGAAACATTTCATCAGATTGAAACGGAAGCAACATACAATTGGGTAACTTTTTCTTTTCAACAAGTTTTTTCAAGTAAGGAACTTGTACACCACGGCCAATGATTTGGAAAATAATACTTTTTTGATCTTTTAATAATTCTGCCAGTTTAATCATTAATTCAACCTTATGTGTCAATCCGATATTCCCTGAGTATTGCACAATAAACTTTCCCTCATGTTGATATTTTTTTACAAAAGGATTAGAAGCCACATCAACCCTTAAATTTTCCTGAAAAATGCTCCATATTGGTTGAATTATGATTTTTTCAGTTTGAACATATTGCTCAAGCAACTCAGATATTTTTGTTCCAATAGTAAATATTTTATCGGCTTTTTTGAAAGATATTTTATTGAGATATGCCCAAATACGGCACAATAAGTGTTTTTCCGTCATTCCAGTTATTTTTAATATATCTGGATAAACATCCCATATCAGCATGCTAAATTTATGAGGCAGTAATAAGTTCAATAAGTAAGCCATTGGCGGCACTGAAATAAAAAATACTTCGTGTTTTCGGTATTTAAAAGCTAGTAACCACCACATTTTCCAAAGAGCAGCGAGATAAGACATTGTTTTTTTTCGGGCAGGAGTTTCGTACCATCGGTTAATTTTATATACAAGCACATCTTTATTAAGTTGTTCTCCCTGAGTATGAATGCTACCTGTTATTAAAACCACTTCATCGAATTTTTTCTTGAATGCATTGGCGTAACCGATGGTTAAATAATTGGTTGCCTGATTTAATATTACAATTTTTCTTTTGGTATTCATTTAATAAAAGCAAATTGTCGACACAACTGTGAGTATTAGATGCATTACTTTCGGGGCAGTTAAACTTTATAACTTCATCATGTTCTGCATTAACAAGACTCTGACGGAGCTTTTTTGAACCAATTAAATCAATTATGATTTTTGATAATCATCTAGATGATAGATGTCAAAAGGTACTAGTTTTGCACAAAATATACAGAACCGACTATATCTTTTCTTTGCCTATATTTTATACATCAAACAAATACCTATTTAAACCTAGATAATTTTGAAAATTAAATTGTATTTGAATAATTTTTAAGCTTCTTATTCTTATCTTAATAAATTTTAAAAGGAATTCCGGCAGAGACTTACAATCGTAATTAAATCTTTCTTTTTGCATTTATTATAAATTTATTTAATAATTGAAAATATGAAATCTCTTTAATCTCTCTATTGGCTCTTTTATAAAATCCTGAATCCTAATAATATATCTTTGATTTTATATTGCGCTAATATATCTTGTTATCAATTAGATTACCTAATTCTTTTGCCGATAAAAACTCAACATCCGGGAATTTAGTTACTATTTTTTCCAAAAGAATTTTCAGTTCATTAATACCTCGTTGTCTATTTTTTTCTTTTATAAAACCACAAAAATTGACTCTATGAGAACTAATTATTGCAGGTTTTTTGTGTTTAAAAGCTGTTTCTATTTGCTTTAATGTATATGACGCCCAATCAAAACCTTTATTTTCTGTTGGTTCAAAAACAACATTACGTACTAAAAACAACAATCCATCCTTATTCCTTTTTCCTGTATAATTAATTCTCATTTTGTAGTTTCCAAATCCCTGATGTTCTCTTTTGAGCCAAGGTGTATCAACATATTTAATTCCCTCCTTTAAAATAGAATTATGAATTACTTCGTGTTCACTAGCGCCTGGAGAATTAAAGTTAGTAGCCTTTTGCCCATATACGGTTTCAAATCGTTTTAACCCATCTGCAATAATTGAGACAAAACGTTCATTATCTTTAAAATCCCAGAACTCATATGCAGCTGTTACTCTAATTGTATTAAATCCAGAATTAGAAATACTTGTATAAGAACGATTTTTTAGTGCAATTAAAAGTTCCTTATCATTTTCTTTAATTTTCTTTTCAAAAACATTCAAATTAAAATGTTCTCTACCATGAAATTGAGGTACTAGAAGTTTATTTTTAATTCCTTCCTGCCAAAGTGACCATGTCCCTTTATAATTTGAAGGATGCAATATGCATAGCTTTTGATAAGTTTCAGGCAATTCTTCATATACATACTTTTGATTACCAGTTTCTAATATTTTTTCAAAGTTAATATTGCAAGGCACTGCATATGGTGTGAAAATAGCATAATTACCATTTATGTCTTTTACACTTGTTAAAGTTTCGAAAAGAACTTCAAGATCTTCTTTGGTTTCGAGAGTATCATAAGCATCAAATCGACTATGTATTTTGAGTCCTTCCTTATCCATATTCTTACGGGCTTCTAATGAATCAAGTCGTACATTTCCATAGTCATCTACAGCAAAAACTACAATTTTCCGATTTGTTCTAAAACCTTGAATATTTTTTACATGATCAATAAAAGTCCTTTTTAAATTCATCTAATTAAAAGATTATACTATTTTCATTTTTGTATTATGTGTAATCTCCGGTCTTGTATATTTCCTACCTAAAAAAATATTTTTATCCTTAATTCCGTATAAAAAGCTTATCAAAGATCTTTTCTCCCCAATATCTGCGTTTTTAACATTCCTTCAAATATATTGCGAGTATTGCGTTTACCCATGACTTTGCAAAACTTGTGAGTCATTGATTAAATTGACTCATAGCGTTTTCATGCCAAATTGCTTTTGGAATTCTTTTCTGTAGAAAACTTTTTGATAGTGCTCTTTATGGCCACATTTCTTCTGTTCAAACATTATCCCTTTTGGCCTTTAAAGGCCTCCTTACTATTAAAATGGGATGTAAATGTAAATATGTTATCCTTGATTCTTAACCATTTTAAAAATAATAAGAAATTAAATTATGACTGTTAGCGGATATTCAGGAAACCGATTTATATAAAGAAAGATATTTATTATTCTGTATATTTTTATCGAAAAGCTGTTCAGCTCTATAGCGACAATTTGATCTGTAATTCCCATCTCCAATTTCATGTATAATCTCAATTTTTTCATATAAAGCTTCTACATTAATTTCATTTACTATAACCCCAACATCATCTGTAATTAGTTCAGACATTGCACTTGAATTGTAAACAATACAAGGAGTGCCACAGGCCATTGCTTCTGCCGTTACCATCCCGAATGTTTCGGCAATAGATGGATTAACAAAGACATCTGCCAGATTATAATATTCTACTAATTCGTCAATATTACCTGTTCGTCCTATTCCTATAATATTTGAAGGAAGTTTTTTTAATTGTTGCTTACTTAAACCTACTAATATAATTAACTGATTTTGTTTTAAATGTTTACTTAGCTCTAAAAAAGTATCAAACCCTTTCCCGGCTGACCATACATTTGCAACACCTAGAATAATTTGCTTATTCTCAAAACCGTGTTTTGTTTTTAATGCATGTGAATCTAAAGGTCTAAATAACGTCAAATCTATACCATTATAGATTGTCTGAACCGGAAAATTATAAAAAAACGAGTCTCTAATCTGTTTCTCTAACCAATTGGAAACAGAAACAATTGTTAAATTATTTAATTGAGTGAAAAGTTTTCTTTTAAGAATATAATTACTTTTTGAATTATCGTAAAATATTGATCTAGGGTATAATCCTTTAAGTTCACACTTGGTACATTCATCCTTCCATTTAATGCATTGTACCCGTTCATAGTAGCAACAATGTCCTGTGAAAGGCCAACAATCATGTAATGTCCAGATTGTTGGAATATTTGCGATTCTTAAAAAATTAAATAATACTTCAATATTTAAATAATACCCATGTAAATTATGTAGATGTATTAAGTCAGGCTTAATTATTTTTATTTTTTCGACCAGCTCTTTTGTAGCATTTCCTGAGTGAAATCCATGAGTGTCAAACAATCTTGTGTTAATTAGATGAATGGCTTTATCCCATTGATTGCCAATTCTAATTGGGCGGGATTGGCTATAACTTACTGAACGCCCATAAGCAATATAACTTTCTCCCCCGTTTTCTATTACCTTGAGCCCAATATCTTCTGCTATTCTGCCTGTACTCCCGTTATTCAAAGTTGAGTTTATTTGGAAAACTTTCATTGACTTTAACTTATTTTATCTGATAGAATGAATTCAAGATAACGCTTAGCTATTACATCAAAATTATAGGTAAGCCTTACTTTATAGGCCTCATCTGCAAGTTTTCTTCTTAATGTTTCATCTGAAATGAGGTTTTCGATTGCCTCAGCCAGTTCCTTTACATCATTAGGTTTAACCAAAATACCGTTCACCCCATTCTGAATAATGTCTCTCGGGCCTGCAATACAATCACTGCTTATACAAGCTAAAGGTACTGACATTGCTTCCAATAATGCATTGGGATATCCTTCATAAAAAGATGGTAGTACAAAAATTTTGGATTGCCCCAATATTTCATTAAAATTTTTTTTATGACCATGAAATATTACACGGTTCAATAATCCTAATTGTTCTGCTTCTTTTTCCAGTTTACTTCGTTCTGGACCATCTCCAATAATGTGCAATGTCCATCTTGTATCGGAAAGCAAATCAAAAGCTTTAATTAATATCAGATGTCCTTTTTCCTTTGATAAGCGACCAAGTGTTACAATTTGATTTTTCTTTTCTCTTCTTTTTGTCTCAATCACATTAACAGGATTAGGTAACACATTTATATTCTTTGCTTTTGTTTGTTGTCGTACAATGTCTGCGGCTATCTGTGTCTGTACAGCTACACCATCAGCAAGCCTGTAAGTAAGCTTCCTTGCATTATTAATCAAGTAGCCTAGGTTAATCCCAGGCCCCATACGGTCAAATACATAAACTTTTTTTTTCAAACCTCTTGTTGCCAGTATAACAAATGGGTTAAACCAGTCTCCGTAACTCAAAAGAACATCTGGGTTAAAATCTTTCACCGCTTTTCTTAGATAAGGGATTATTAAAAGTGCATAAATAATCTTATTGTATTTTTGTCTGTTAATTTTGGGCCAAAAAACTTGGATTCGATTGTCAAGTTCAAAAAACTGTTCAGTACGGAATAAATTAATAACAGAAACAGTATCTTTTTTTTTGGCATAATAATTAGCCATGCCCGAAAGCGCCCTTTCCTGTCCACCGCCTTTCAGTCCACCACCAATAAAACAAATCTTTCTTGACATTTATTACACGTTATTTTTAGATTCAAAAATATTTGACCCTAATTTATCGCTACTTAAAAACTCTACATCTGGCCACAATTTTAGAATTGAAGAAAGAAGTTTCTTAAATAACTCATTATTCTTAGTCCTATTATTTTCATCTATATATCCAATAAAATTCAGTCTGTGGACAGATATTATTGCTGGTTTTTTCCATAAAAATGCATTTTTGATTTGCTTTATACAGTTACCAACAATATCCATTTTATTGTTTTGTGAAGGTTCGAAATTACAATTCCGAATTAAAAATATTTGATCTAGGTCATTTCGTTCTCCCATATAATGTTTTATTAATTTTCTTCGATTTGAACTATATATAGGAGTTATTTGCTTGATCATACCTTGAAAAATATCAATCTTCTCATTTTTTAGTATTTTATTTAAACTTGGATCCCAGGTGAAATTATTTGCAATAAAGCTTCTGGGTCTAAAGTCAAAAATTTGTTCGAACATTTTTAACCCTTTCTTAATTGCTTCTTTATGAAAATCTAATTCAATTCTATTTAATGCATCGAAGGAAGCTTGGATATTTATTTTACCGGCATTAATAATTCCTGGGCCTAGCCCCCACAATCCTAATTCAAAGGCATCTTGAAAAACATCATTATTATTCAATAGACTCAACCATAATGATACATTAACATGTTCTCTACCATGAAATTGAGGATGAAATATATTATCATTAAAACCTTGTTTCCATATTTTAAAAGAGTTATTGTGAGAGGGATAACGTCTTAATGTTTCAATAAATGGCTCATAATAATATTCATTATAATTTGACGCTTTTATTCTATCAAAATCCGGATTAGCAACAACTGTATTTGCTGTTATTATTGGATGAGAGCCATTAATATCTTTAAATTTTAATAGTGTCTCGAAAAGCAATGTCAAATCATCTTCACTTGCTAATGCATCAAACCTATTATAAGGGCATTTATCAACGTTTATTCCATTCCTTAAAAGCTTATTATATGCGCTCCTGGATGGCATTCTTATGCTTCCCCAATCATCACTCTCAAAAACAATAATTCGCCTTTTCGTACTCCAACCAAAAGCATTAATAAAATTTTGCCTTAACTTATTTATTTCTTTTTCTATAAAATTATTCATTGCGACTTTAGTTCATTAATAAATGATGCAAGTGATTTTGAATAATTACGATAGTCGAAAGCTTCTTGTGCTAGTTTCTGACCATTTCTAATTTTTATTTGAGTAAGTTCACTATTCGATAAAATTTCATCCATTGAATTTACCATTTGTTTAATAGAATTTTCTTCAATCATATAACAACAATCTCTATTCCTTAAATAGTTATTTGCTTCTCCATTAATGGTTGTTATCAATGGCACACCAAACATCAGATATTCACCTAGTTTTGTTGAGAAATTATAAGTGTTTTGCTTATTGATAGGTTTATTTATTATTGCAAATGTACAACTGATTAAATACTCTTCAACTTCTTCATTTTTTAATCCATTATAGAAAATTACATTATTAGAGAGATTATTTTCTATAATAATTCTTTGAATTTTTTCTATCGTCTTAGGAACAGTATTTTTATTTGTTAAAATGAATCTCAGATGGGGGTACTTTTTTTGAATTTCAGAATAAGCTTGAAAAATATGAATTATTCCATCTTTTTGTTCATTTAGCGTTCCGGCATGAAATAAAAATAAATTATGATATCTATTCTTCAAATTTGAAATTTTATTCTCATTCCGAAAATCAATTAAAATTGGTATTTTAATCACTACTGCCTTTTTATTCCATATCTTGACTTTCCTCTCGAGTGCATCTGAAATAACAACAAAACCATCAAGCAATGGAAAAATAAGTTTAATCTCAATAAATTGATTAATGATACTTATTAATTTGAAATTTAGTCTTCTATCCCCATAAGTTATATAAGGATATTCATTTAGTTCAACTATTAGTTTTCGTTTTTGAAAGTATGTGATAATTCTAAAAAATAATGTAAGCATCCATGAATGACCAATCAACCAAACATGTTCTGTATTTATTGGATTTTTCAGATATCTAATTACTATGTTATATTTTCGGAATAATGATTTTAATAATGATATTTTTATTTTTACCTCTTTATTTTTAATGTATTTTACCTCTTTATACTCGCATATCCCTGAATTACTAAAATTTATATTGTCAGAAGTAAAAATTAAAGGTTCAATATTTTGCTCAATTAACGATTTAGCATATAGGTGAAGCCTTTTAGACATAGCCATTCCATGTGGATAGTTACCTAAAAAAACTATCACAATTCTATTCTTACTTTTCATAAACTTTTGATATTATCTTACATGGATTTCCGGCTGCGATTGTATTCTTCGGAATATCTTTCGTCACTACGCTCCCTGCTCCTATTACTGAATTTTCTCCAATATGAACACCCTTTAAAATTTTAACACCTTCTCCTATCCATACATTATTATCAATAGTTATTTCTCGAGGTGACCCTGAACGAAAATCTTCGGGATGCCAATCTCCGTCAGTAATAAGGGTGTTGGCCCCTACTTTTACGTTGTTACCTATAGTTATCTGTTTAAAACAGCCAATAACAGAACCACTAAATCCACATTTATCTCCAATTTGCAGTTTTGAGTCTGGTAATAATGCTGTTATAATGCATGGTCTATTTATTCCTATCAAATTAGAGGTATGTAAAGAGCGGAACTGTACAAAACTACCAATAGAAATAATTGCTTTTGATTGTCTAACAAATTTTGTTTTACCGTAAAATCGAACATTATCACCTACACCAATTCCTTTTAATATTAGTATAATACGCATATATATCGTTGATATATATTTAATTAAATTCCAATTAAATCTATCGAGACTATTTAAGGCTCTATTACTTATTTGAAATAATTGTCTCATAAGTACTAATTAATTCAGAAATTATTCTTTCCTTATTGTGTCTTGAAATGGCTTTTTTGCGGGCGCAGTTACCATACTCTAAAGCCAGATCAGGGTTGTTTATAAACTCAATTATAGCACCAGTCATAGCCCAGGGGTCACCATCTTGGATAAGTATTCCTTCTTTTCCGTCTTTCATAAGTGAACCAGTACCACCTGCGAAGGTTGCAATACTGGGCATTCCCAAAATCATGGCTTCGCATAAATTATTCGGGCTATTTTCAATATGTGAAACCATCACATAGATATGAGATTCCTGCATATTTTTTATCAAATCATTCTCCTCCAATGCCCCCATCAAAATAAGTCCATTACGGGGATATTTTTCTCCCAATTCTTTTTTTGTAATACAATTTATCAGACTGTCTTTAGAAATGCCGGCTACTCGCCATTCAATATCTAATCCTAAAGAGTTAAGTAAGTACAATGCATTACAAAGTGTTTCTAATCCTTTATAATAGGTATTCCCACTTATTGTAAAAATGACTATTTTGTTGTTCTCAATTTTATTATTCCATTTTTTTTCATAGAAAGAGTTTCTAAGTATTTCATTGCCAGTGTAGTATTTGCTTTTTGGGGCCAATACTCGGGTGATGCGCCTGTCCCAATCAGTGCGCCCTATAATATGTTTTGCAAGTTTTATATGTTTTTGTTCAATTCGCGACATTTTTTTCATTTTGGTGTAGCCACGATTAAAACTATCACGCCCAAATAATAATGTTTTAATGTTATATGTATCATTTTTTTTGTTCAAATATTTACCATGAAAACCGGAAAAGAATTTATGGTAGTATACGGATAAATTACCTTGTATTGATACTACAACAGGTATTTTTGTTTTATGAAGAATACATAAAAACGAATTTTCAGATCCATGAATATGGATAATGTCAGGTTTTACCTCATTAATAATCGACATATATTCTTCTAAAAAATCAATGTCATACACTTTGTTCCAAAAACGTGTTTTAAGATTTTCAAGAATAAGGTTCCCGGTATATACCGGATAAAACTTCGTATCTTGATATTTGTAAGGTGAAATTTTATAGGGATAATGAAACGCAACAGAAAGTTCAACATAATTCTGTAAAACTTTATTTAAACTATACAGCCAACCTCCTGTAGACACTAATCTAAAATTATGATTAATAAATTCAGCACCTAAAGCTGGACTATTTGAAAACCACAATACTCTCATTTTTTTTATTTATAGTTTGAGAATCGCTTTCTTCTTTAAATAATAATTAATAAACTCAATAATAAAAATTGGGTATAAAAACGAATTAAACCATACTCCGGAAAGATGATGAGAAAAAAAGGTCATTGTCCATAGTTTGTAAACTGCTATATAAAAGATTATAGACCAAAAACTTTTATTCTTATGTAAAAACAGTCTTTCAAATAATTTCTGTGTAAACCCCACAAATAAAAAAGTGATTATAAATGTACCATAATATCCAAAGTCTTTTACCATATAAATAAATACAGTTGCAGTAATGCTAAATCCCATTCTATCTTTCTTCTTTGCTTCCATTGTTCCTTTTACAGTATCAAAATACTTTAGATTAAAAAGATTATATAATGATACACTTACACCTGAAAGCTGAGAAATAACTGGCACATTATAATTAGTTATAAAAGCAAATGTATTTTGCCCCCATTCCAGTTCCTGATCATAAGATTCATCTCTTCTCCATTGGTATCCCTGATAATGAAAGACCAGATATTCCAATATACCGGAAATCGGTTCTAATTTTGGGTAATGATTTAATAATGCACTAATGTATTGTGAATTGGATTTTCCTGTTTCCAGCTTACTTCTTTCTGAGCTTACAAAACCAGAATACAACGAAAAGATAATAATTACTCCCAGTATATATTTTAATAATGGTTTAAATGTAGTGTAATAATCTTTTAATGAGGTTGGTATAGTGAAGAATCCCATGAAGAATCCAATAAAAAAAAACAAAAAAGATGTAATAATTAAAGCTCGTCCCCCATCTGAAATTGTATTCATAACATCAGTTATAAATGGTAAAAAATAGATTATCTCAATTTTGGCATTCTTCTTTATATATCTTGTACCAATTACCCAACCACCATAAATAATAAAAGGGAGCCCTAACATCAGAATTACCTCCTGAATAAGATCTAGGATTCCTTTATTACCACCGGCAGATACCTGGTCAAATAAGTTTGAGTTAACCATTGCCCTGTTAGCTGCAACATTTAATCCAGTTTTATATAAGTTAAATGCAGATGAAGTGAAAAATATTATAGTAAATACGGTGAAGACTTGTTTGGGAATATGTAATTCTAGGTTAATACTTGATTGTTTAATCCTAAAAGCATTTTTATGCCCCCAAATCATAAAACAAATACCTGTAAATAATACAAAATGAAAAAGTTCAAGTAAATATTTTTCGGTGTAAACTACTTTTAAAGAAGTATTATAATATAAAATAAACGATATTAAGCTTACAATCCACATAAACAAAAAATAAGTCGATGGATGTAAAATCATCTTAATGCTATACCGCTTATATTGTACATATAACGAAATAATCAAGACTATTAATGTAAGATACGAAATAACCATAGAAGTTTACATAAACACGATTTTATGGATCGTAACTGTCGGTAAAATAACTTAGCTCAATCTGTTTTTATTGGTACTTATATATTTCACCAAATACCGATTCTGTTTTCTTTCCTATTATTTGCCATGAGTAATTGTCTGTAACGAAATCACTTATATTTTTAGAATTAGCATATTCGTCTATTTTGATACTATAATCCAGCTCTTTTACCACATTGTCAATTTCATCATCAATATAATGAACTAATTTTTCTGAAAAATATGAATCATCAGGAATACTTGGAAGGGAAACAATGATTTTATCCCCACACGCTGCAGCTTCTAACATAGCGTTATTAGCTGTATATTTTATTAATGGAAAAAAAACGACTTTTGAACTTTGATATAAATATTTTAATTCTTCATCTGTAATATTTGAATACAAATTCAAATCTAAGTCTTCAAAATATTTAAAATTGGTTTTATTCGTAACAATATTTATCTGAATATCAGGATTATTCGCCATTAGTTGAACAAATACGTTCTTTGCTAAAATAAAGTCCCGAAGCCAGTTCCCAACCATTAATACGGAGTTCTTTTTTTGAATTAATGAATCGTATGTGTAAAATGAACAATCAATTCCGTGGGGAATAAAATAGACATTTTTCCTTCCAGTCCATTTTTCAAACTTTTCAATATCGGATTTGGTCATAAGTATTATCCCATCAACCTTCAAAAATACTTGAAGCCATTCAGGTTTATCTTTAAAGAAGCTTGATGGTTGATGAATTGTTAAAACAATTTTATTCCTCTTACCTTTAAAATGATGCAACCATTTGTATGTATTTTCGGCATATATAAAATGAAATATTTGTTCTTTACCAAATGTTGCTAATAATACGCATCTAATTATTCCCAGGGGGGTACCATGTCCTAAAAGTAAAATATATAGCCTTCGAAAGATTTTGAAAAAAATACTCCCTGTTGTTCGCTCGTAAAACTCTTTTTCCCATTGCAAATCAATTACTTTATCATATTCCATGTATTCCTTTATATGGTGATACCCACCTTTTGAATATTTGTGATGTTGAAATGCAAAACCGATGTATATTTTTTTCATAAACCTAGTTCCTTTTTTCGGACAAGATCTTCTCTAAAAAGATTCTTGATTTATTGATCTCTTGTTTCCGAATACGATTTACCTTCTTGTAATCTATAGTATCAGGGGCAATCTTATCAATAAAATTATCTTCCAATATCAACCTATCTTTCAACCCAAACTTCTCCAACAAACTCAACATTCTTGTAAGCCCTCTCTTTTCATTTCCTATACAAACAAATTGCTTATTGTATAAAATTGAAAAAACCAGTCCATGGAAAGAATCTGTAATAACAAATTCTGAATCTTTAATGCCTGATAACCAATTTGAGAATGAGGGATATTTATATTTATTTATTGTGAAGCCTATATTTTTTAAAGAGAAATCATGTTTACTTTCTCGATATATATTTTTCACACTTAGCCCAAGCTTATCTGAGAAATGCTTTGTTATCGCTCTTTTTGGGGTAGTTGAATCCAAAAAATATTGTGTTATAAATTTCGAATGACTTCTTTTTTTTGATCGTATAATACGATCATAATCACTTGAATCTAGCAATAAGGTAGGATCTAATAAATGTTCAGCTGATACACCAAATGTATTGGCGCAAATTTCTATTCCTGAACTTTCCCGAACCGAAATCCCATCAAACATTCTGAGTAAAATAGCTATTTCATTAGTAGTCTTTTTATTAACACCCAAGGATTCTTTACCGAAGCTGGCAGCATAAGCAATTTTCTTGACTCCTTGTGGAACAAAATCCAAAAAATTATTGAGTCCTAGCCCTTTAGTATAATCTAATCTCCATACCTGGTCACTTCCCACTATTACAGCATCAAGTTTTGATGCAAATTCAGCCATCTCGTGAAATGAAAAAATTGGTTTAGAGATATTTAGGTAATTATTTCTGAAGCAATTAAATGATTGTAGAAAATATCCCCGAATATATTGATGAATTTTTACCCTGATTATATTTCTGTTAGCACTTTCAATTTTAGGAGACCTGTTTATAATTACCGGATCATGCCCCAGTCTCTTTAAAAATGTAGATAATGCATAAGCTTGCAATAAAGCTCCGTAATTATCAGAATAATGGAAGGTTAAGATACCACATCTCATTTTCTCATTACCTTTTTAATTACACTAACTCCCTCTTCGCCTAGTATTTTTTTTGCGATCTGTTTAATAGAAGGTGATTCCTTACGCTCGATTATATTGCAAATAGCCCTTAAAGCCTCACTCTCATCTTCACTTGTCGTAAATACTTCAAATAATATGGGTTTCTCTTTGATTTCAGGGGTAACGAATTGTTGGTAAACCTTTTCAAATTCTTCCTTATTGCTAGCCGAATAATATTCAAATCCTAAGCTTTTAGCATAGTTTTTTACCAGTTCGGGGGATTTATTTCCGAAATGTCCAGCAGCAGCTATATATTTATCTGCATCATCTGCAAAAATGCTTGCAGGATGTGTATAATTTCTAAATTCTGTTCCTTTTCCATTATTTATTAATAAAATACGCAGGTTATTCCCTATGTGCCGATTACCAATCGAATTCATATCATAAAAAAATGCTAAATCTCCAATTACGGCAAAATAAAGTCTTTCTTTATTATAAAATGAGGCTCCAATTAAAGATGAAAGCCCTCCATCAATGCCGAAGCCTCCAACATTGGAAGATGCAACAACCGATTCAGGTAAATCATAAAAATTCCAAGCTCTCAAGCTATTTAAAATACCAAAATAGACCCTTGAGTCTTTGGGGATTCTATTCGCCAATTTTGATGCAACAAAAATATTTGAAAACGGAATATTTGTAAATTTGAATTTCACAAACTCTAATTGTGTTTTACAATATTCAAAATATCTCAAATTTTCATTTTCGTTTAATGCCTCTGTCAAATAATTTTTAAAAAAAATATAGATAGGCATTTGGAAAACATATTTCAAATTTGAAAATGTATCTCTAACTTCACCATCTTCATTAACCCTCCATGTCTCTTTACCTTTTAAGCGTAGCATAGAATAATCACCAGAAACCTCACCTAAGTGAATTACCAAGTCTGGCACACTTAAAGTAATATCCATATTAGATTGAGAAAGGACTAATGAATATTGAATTCTATATTTTCCAAAATAATTACTAGTGTGGTCACAAAATACAACTCCATTATATTTTTCACAGAATTTATCGATAACATTAATCTCTTCTGAGGTAAATATGGAATGTGAACCTACTGCAATTGCAATTTTATTAAAACAAATATGAGGAAAACAATCATTTTGGGTTATTCTTTTAATTACGTTGTATTTAGGTAATACTTCAACACTATATTTCCTATCATAAGTAGTAGATAAGTTAATATGTGCAGGACCACCACCATTGCGACTTAATTCAAGAATGGCCTTATTCACCTTTATTTCACAATCCCATAAATCGTCATTATCTTTTATTATAGGAAGTTGAACACTTAATGTAACAGTATCTTTTGGTAAAAGACTACGATCGATTACTTGTGCAATATGGTGACCAACTTTTGAGATAGCTTGAGTTGATGTTATGGCCAAAATTGGAAGTTTTCGATAATAGGCCTCTGTTAATCCAGGTAGATAATTTCTTGAAGCTGTTGCCCCTGTGCAACTTAAAACGACAGGCTCACCTGATTCATCTGCCAATCCACAAGCCATATAAGCCGCAGAACGTTCATCTACTGCAGAATATATCTTAAAATAGTTGTCGTTCTGCATACTTGCAACGATTGCCATATTTGTTGTTCCGGGTGAGACGATTATCCTGCTGATACCATGTTCTTTAAGTAGGGAAATGATAATTTGTGCACTTTTCTCATTAGTGTAATATTTTGCCATAACTATAAATATATCCTTTGTAATAACTACAATAATAAATAAGTATTTTAGGTTTTTAATGTATACCCTCCATCACAAATTATAGTTTGACCTACAATGTAATTTGCTGCATCACTCATTAAAAAAACTGCTAATTCCGCAATTTCTTCAGGTAATCCAATACGGTAAATTGGAGGATTGCAATCAAGATAAACATTTTCATCTGTGTTAATCTTATCAAAAGCTAAAGATTCTGTATTTATAATACCAGGAGCAATACCGTTAACAATGATTCCATTAGAAATTAGTTTTTTTCCTAGTCCTTGGGTTAACCCAACTACCCCCCACTTAGATATTCCATATGGTCCATCGACAACACCTAAAATTCCACGCATTGAAGATATATTCACGATTTTTTTTCCCTTATTTTTTTGCATTATCCAATCATTGGATATTTGTTTTGTTAAAAAAACAAGACTTTTGATGTTAACATTTGTTATTTTATCCCAAAGTTCTTCTGTTAAATTAAACAAAGATTTATTACCCCCAAGTAATCCCGCATTATTTACAAGCATATCAATACTCCCTTTAAGAAGTCCCTTAGATTCAATATATTTTGACTCTAGTATTGATAAATCACTGATATCCCAAGTTAAAATATGAAGTTTATCACTATTTAACTTTTCTTTTGCTTTTTCCAGTTTTTCAACACTTCTACCTGTAATAACAACTTCTGCTCCTTCTGATAAACACTTTTGTGCAATTGCAAAACCAATACCTACACTACCACCTGTTATTAAAATTTTTTTCCCTTTCAATATTTCACCATGGTTTAATTGCGAAATATTTACTTGAGAGTAACCACCATCACGTAAAAAAATCTTTATGGCTTTAAAAATTAGTCGCAATGCTCTGTAATATTTGTTAATCCAACTTATAATCTTTAATGAGATTTTCATTATGATAGTATTCAAAGATGATATTTAAGCCAGTGGAGGAAAAGAAATATTAGGGGTAACTTTTGTAATCGAATTGTTAATATTTCTTAAGATTCAACTTATCTACTATAATATCTTTTAGCTTAATCTTTTCCGAGGCTGTTATACCTAGTACATAAATAAAAAACAAAATGGACAATGTACTTGAGAGTAATATTAAAACCAGTCTTAAAAATGTTTGTGGAAACTGAAAATATATCAACAATGGTAATGGTAAAGAAGCTATTGTTACTAAAGCAACTCTAGATAAGACATTCTTAAAAACATCATCAAGCTTTAATCCTATTTCTTTTTTAATAATGAATAACCTAAATGCTAAAACAAAAAAAGCTACAATCAAATAACCTAGATAAGTTACTTCCGGACCTGCTCCCAACTTTAAAGCCCAATAAGTTAGACCAAATACTAAAGAAACGACTAAAGAAACTAAAATTTGGTAATATTTTATATTTCCACTTGACAGTATACCTGTTAAGTAAGTATTGGATAATGAATATACTAAAAGAATTATCAGATTTAACCGGACAAATATAACTGTATACTCAGGAACAATATTTAACCAAAGAAATAAAATATACCTCGTGTCTAGTAAAATTGGTAAACATAACAGCCATAGTAAGAAATAAGAAAATCTTGCCCCACGCTGCATTAACAAAGTCATTTCTTTTATATTTTTTGCAGCATAATTTTTTGTAATCTGTGGATCCATGGCAACCTGAAAGTTTACAGAAAATTGTTTAATTGCACCCTCTACTTGTCTTGCAATTCCTCTAGCAGCATTTACTGAGACCCCAAAAAATAGATTTGTGACAATATTCATTCCTTCTGTAACTAATACATGTGAGCTATTACCCAAAAAACTCCAACCACTAAAAGAAAGAAGAGATTTATAGAGTTCTTTTTCTTTATAAAATTTGTATGTGCATTCTTTAAAATTTCGTATACAGTAAAACCTGTAATAAATTATTACACCATTAGAAATGATTAATGTAAAAAGTGCAAGTAATATTAGTTTATCATGATTAACAATAACCAATAAGAAAACAGATAATAAACGGGCGACTACTTCTATTATACCTACAAAAGCATATATTTTAAAATGTTCATGGGCTACAATTGCAGAACTATATGGCACTTGGGTTATTGAAATCATAGCAGAAAATACAGATGCCTGATAAACCCAATTTGCTGCAACTATTCTACTTTCAGCAATAACCATCTTATTGTTCAAGAACCATAATCCAACTGTTTCTGCTAATATTAAAATAATAACAGCAAGTACTATATGAATATTAAGGGAAAAACTAAATATTTTATTAAGTATGAGATAATCTCTTTTACCCAGCTCAAATGTGAAAAAACGTTGAGTTCCGGTTGATAACGCAGCATTTATTGTCTTAAACATTACAATAATTCCGCTTACAACATTGTATATACCATAATCTTCTACGCCAAGTGTATTCAATATAACTCTTGAGGTATACAAAGAAACAAGCATGGAAAACAACATCCTACCATAGAGTGCAAGTGTATTTTTGGCTATAACTGATTGATTTGTTTTCAAATTTTACTAATATTATTTGTTTTCCTACCAATAACAACCACCTTCAACAATACTGGAATTTTTAGGAGTTTCAAATATTGAAGGCCGGACCCAATATTCATTCATTAAATTGATAAAAGGTTGATAGGGATCTGTTTCCCAACGTTTTCCTTTTACTCCAAATAGCAATTGTGTAGCTCCTGCCATATGTACTGCTTTTTTACCCAATCGTTTAACATGGGCTGCCAGAGGAAAACCATATGCTCCAGCACCGATAATACAAATATCAAAATCGACTTTTTCTATTTCTTTTTTCATCCAATCCAAAGCTTCAAACCAATCAGAAAATTCCGATTTCTCTCCAGCAACAGTTTGTACTGCTTTTATTGTTAGTAGCTCAAAGTCAGGCATTAAACCATTCGGCCATATTTTCTCCCTTATTTTCCATTGTTTTTTAAAGGTTTCAACCATGGGGTGCACCACAAGTACTTTTTTCCCTTTCAAAACATGAGTCCAAGGTTGTATCGAAAAATAAGGTTCCATTGAAGGTAGTGTTATCCTTTTGGCATTTGCAAAATATTTTTTTAAATACTCTTCATAATTTGTTAATGATACTAGAATATCTGCTTCTTTGAGGTCATTAGTCATTAGCTCTCCAAACTTCATAAGGTTATCATCGGTAGTTGGAAAAAAACCTGCTCCATCAGCCATATATTTTTTTGCTGTACCATTCCACCACCAAGCATGTTGTTTCCAAGAGATATAATTCCAAATACTCTTTTTACCTTCTTTCACACCTAAATAGTTTATAATTGTAGCACTTTCAGTTGTACCCATTCTTGCTATCATCACCGGAAGATCAGAGTTTAAAGTCTCTTTTACTAGTTTATTGCCATACTCAATGTTTAAAACAAGCTTTGGTTTGCCCCAATATGCATAACCAGGTTTGTAAAAAGCTAAGTATTTATTTCGTGAAAAGTTCAATGCTTTTTGGAATAAAATATTCATAGCAATTTTTCGGTTATTATAATAAAATATATTATATGTTAGTTTTTAAAATATTGCTTATACCATTCAATGAATCGGGTAATTCCCAATTTAATATCTGTGTTCGGTTTATACCCCAGATTCCTAACTAAATCAGTAACATCTGATTCTGTTTTGGGTACATCTCCCATTTGCATAGGTAAGAGTTCCTTTTTGGCTTGTTTTCCTAATACATTTTCAATAGTACCGATATATTCCATCAGTTTTACCGGCGATGAATTTCCAATATTATACACTTTATATGGAGCTGTCGGGCTACAGGAAATATCTGCAATCCTTTTTTCTGAGGGTTGTGCAGGGTTATCAATAACTCGGACAACTCCTTCAATAATATCATCGATATAAGTAAAATCCCGAACCATATCTCCATTATTAAAAACCTGAATGGGTTTATCTTCCAATATGGCCTTTGTAAATAAAAATAAAGCCATATCGGGACGTCCCCAGGGACCATAAACAGTAAAAAAGCGAAGGCCAGTTGTCGGGAATCCAAATAAATGACTGTAAGTATGTGCCATTAATTCATTGCTTTTTTTTGTGGCAGCATATAAGCTTATGGGGTGGTCTACATTATCACTTGTACTTAATGGCATTTTGGTATTATTCCCGTATACACTGGACGAACTGGCATAAACCAAATGTTTAATTTTATGATACCGACAAGCCTCTAGGATATTAATAAAACCAATAATGTTACTATCAATGTAAGCCTGGGGGTTTTCCAAACTATATCGAACTCCTGCCTGAGCAGCCAGGTTGCATACCTTGTCAAACTTGTGTGTTTTAAATAATTCTATTATATGTTTTTTGTTTATAAGGTCGATTTTTGCAAAACGATAATTCGGATATTTTTTGCTTTGAATTAATAAATTTACAACTGATACTGGAACAAGTTTAGAATAAGATTCTGCACGTATAATATCATCGCGGGAAATTCCCATCTCCGAAAGACGGGCGTATTTTAAGTTAATATCGTAATAATCGTTAATATTATCGATCCCAACAACGGTATCTCCACGTTCAAGTAGTTTTTTTGCTAGATGGAAACCGATAAAACCTGCTGTCCCTGTAACTAAAATTCGCATAATTTAATAGTTAAAAATTATAATCTTCCATCAACTAATTCCTTTTCCCAAACACCCTTAATGTCATATATGACTGCATTATGACCATTTCTTAAAACGCTTAAGTCAATATTCTTAAATTCATCATGGGAAACAGCTAAAACAACAGCATCATATTTCTTGTCGGAAAACTTTTCGATAAGTCTAATTCCATACTCTTTTTCCACTTCTTCTGAACTGGCCCAGGGATCATGAACATCTACATTGCAACCAAATACTTTTAGTTCGTTTATAACATCGATAGCTTTTGTATTCCTTATATCAGGACAATTCTCTTTGAAGGTAATTCCAAGAACCAGAATATTGCAATTTTTTACTTTATGACCTTTACGTATCATTAATTTTACAATTTGAGAAGCTATCCATTGCCCCATTCCATCATTCATCCTGCGTCCTGCCAAAATTATTTCCGGATTATAACCTGTTTCCTGTGCTTTTTGGGCGAGATAGTAGGGATCAACGCCAATACAATGTCCTCCTACCAGACCCGGGATAAAGTTTAAAAAATTCCATTTTGTGGCCGCTGCTGTCAGAACATCTTTTGTATCAATACCCATGTTACAAAATATTTTCGCGAGCTCGTTTACAAAAGCTATATTTATATCTCTTTGTGTATTTTCAATTACTTTAGCTGCTTCGGCAACTTTTATAGAAGGAGCCATGTGTGTGCCTGCTTTTATAATGGTTTTATAAAGTTCATCGATTTGCCTGGCAACTTCCGGAGTTGACCCGGATGTTATTTTTCGGATTTTTGTTAATGTGTGTAATTTATCTCCTGGATTAATTCTTTCTGGAGAGTATCCTACATAAAAGTCAGTATTAAGCCTTAATCCAGAAGATTTTTCCAATACCGGGACGCATTCATCTTCTGTAACACCTGGATAAACAGTCGATTCGTAAATTACTATGTCTCCCTCTTTCAAAATCCTTCCAACGGTTTCAGATGCTTTTAGTAATGGTGTTAAATCGGGGCGATTGTTTTTATCTGTAGGTGTAGGCACCGTAATTATGAAGGTATTGCTGGTTGCAAGTAGTTTTGGGTTTGAAGTTAATTTTAACCCTACTTCGCCTTTAGTAACAGTTATTTTCTCATTTTCTACTTTTACTTTTTCGCCATTAATAAGGACTGATTTAAGAGTTGTATTGGAAACTTCAAGTGTAGTATCGAAACCTGATTTTAATTCATTTATTCTACTGATTTTTATATCGAATCCTACAACCGGAAATTTTTTTGCAAACTCAACGGCCAATGGTAGTCCAACATATCCAAGGCCGATTACAGAAATTATTCTATTATTTGAAGACATTAAGATTTTGTTTGAATGAAGTTTTAGTTATAGCTTAACTCTGGTCATTTTAAAAGAAGAAGATGGCTACATGTATACCAACATTTTTTCTAAAGGGAGCCGTTCTTTTCCCAAATACAGAATGCAGGTTTATTTTTGAAGTAGTCATTCATTTGCACATCGGTTAAAACGATGTACCTGATTCTGCGGTTAAGGTTCATTTGTACTTTACTTATACTTGTGGCTAAAGCATTATTATCAAAATTATTCCCAATAATTACGAGGTCAATTATTTTAGAGTCAATCCCTTTGGCAATATCTCCTGTAACCCATGCTGCTTCGAGTCGTTTGTCAATGTCAGTTATACATTTTGTAATAAGGTTAATTCCTACACTCTTTTTTAGCATACTATTTAAGTCGTTAAAAAAAGGATGGTTGATATTTGCTCTAAAATATTTCCGGTTTTGAATTATTTCAAAAATCAGCAGGCCCGCCTTTTCAAATCGGTTCAGTTCAGCCCTGATAGCATTTGTTGAATCACCGAGTTCTTTTTCTAAACCTCGCAAATAACCAGTTGTTTGGCTGTTAATGAAAAACTTAAACATTATTCTTAACCGAATTTTGGAGGTTATAATTGTGTCAAGTTTTACGTCCATTATTTACAATTCATTCTTGCATTATATAAGAAATACATGCTTGTTATTAATATGCTTGCATTTGATGGTTATTGGAGATTGAGGGGGCGATTATTTAAAATTAAGCCTAACTATAGGAAGAAGGAGTTGTAGTGCCTACATTATTTTGTATATTCTTTATATTTATAACCATAACGATACCCATACCCATAACTTTTGCCAGTATTTGTAATATCGTTAATAATTAGTGATGCATGTTCCAGATTTTTAGTTTCTGTTATTTCGTTTATAATTTCTATCTGTTTTTTCTGACTGTATCCAAATCTTAAGACAAATAAATTTAAATCGGAAAACCGACCAGTCATGAACCCATCGGAAACAATAGATAAGGGTGCATTATCCAACAGGATAATGTCAAATTCATTCTTAACTGCAAGAAGCATTTCTTCAAATCTTTTTTTTCCTAATATTTCCGCTGGATTTGCTGGAATTGGACCACTAAGTATAACCCAAAGGTTTTCTACAGAAGACGGTTGAATTATTTCCTGCAACGGTATTTCTTCGGTTAAATAGGTTGATAGCCCATTTGTGTTATTGATTTTTGAAAATATTCTTTGTAAGCGGGGCTTCCGTAGGTCACTTCCTATAATCAAAACCTTTAAGTTATTCAAAGCAAAGATACTGGCAAGATTCACTATATTGAATGTTTTTCCTTCATTCGGGAGTAAAGAATG
The DNA here is from genome assembly GCA_963677235.2 of uncultured Draconibacterium sp. GTDB lineage: Bacteria > Bacteroidota > Bacteroidia > Bacteroidales > Prolixibacteraceae > Draconibacterium. The sequence goes on from CAXXPP010000004.1 coordinate 931,419, forward strand.
GATGCTAATTATTTTCCCGTTTGTTTTGTTTAGCTCACGCAATATATTGGTGCGTATTGTTCTGTATGATTCGGCAACTAAAGAGGTTGGTTCCCTGTAAACAACTAAATCAATTTTTGCTTTCGAATGACTCACGCTACCAATAACTGGTATTAAACAGTTTTTTTTCACTTCATCATACCAGCGTATTTTATTATCGGCTATGGTAAAAGCAATAATAATGAGAAATGGTAACCCAAAGCCTAAAAATACGCCCATCAGAATAATTGCAATTTTGGATTTACCTAGCGTTACTATACGTTCCGTTGATGCAGTGTCAACAATCTGAACATCAACCACTGTTGAAGCCAGCGCAAGCTCTATTTCGGCGCGTTTTTGTAAAAGAAAGGTATAAATTTCGTTTGTTAATTTATATTCCCGTTGAATATTAATAAATTTTTGTTCTGTTTCCGGTAATTTGTTTAACTGACTGTTTATTTCCCAATAACGTTTGTTGAGGCTCTCAATATTTGATTCTGCATTATAAATTAAATTCATCAGGTTTTCCCGTAACTGATCGGTAACCTGATCTATATCTTTGTTCATTAAAATAATGGAAGGATTATTTTCCTTTGCACTAAAGGAAAGTACTTCGCGGTCTCTGTAAAGTTTATTAAGGTTTTGTACTAGCGATGATAAACTTGGGTCATCAATTCCTACCACAGAAGGAGTTACAATGTGTTTCAGTTTTTCAGCGTCGCTTAAGTAGCTACGCAGATTTTTGAAATAGTCGAGCTGCATTTGTTGTTTTGTCTTTTGACTCTCTATTTCATTATATTCCCGCAAAACCATTCCCCCCTGGGCGTCGAGGTTAATAATTTTATTTTTTGACCTGTAGGATGAGAACTTTGATTCGGAAATATCCAAAGAATCTGAAATGCCTTCAAGTTGGTTTTCTATGAATAGGATTGACCGTTTTTGTGTTTCAGTTTCGTATTCATATTTTAGATTTAAGTAAACCTTTACCAATTCATTTAAGTAATTGACTCCCCGCAGTGGATCTGGTGCTTTCATCAAAAGGGTAATAACTTCTCCTTTTTCATTATCCTGCATAACACTCAATTTACTTAAATAATCATTAGTCGTACTTCTTACATTACGAAGAATGAATTTGTATTTTTCATTTGGAGAAGGCTGGTAATTCCCGTTTAAATATAAAGTAAAATTGAAATATTGATTTTCAAACGGGACATTGTAAGTTCCTACAGCCGTAAATTCAATTTCTTCAGATTTGCCATTAATAATGCCGGTACCTGAAACACTTATTAAATACTTATCATTATCAAAAGGTGTAATCTGAACCGGAATATTTTCTGCATTATTTTCTGATAGATTTTCTTGTAACAGAAATGGCTCTTTTCCGTAAATTCCGTTCCATGTGAAGTTTTGTTTTTTATACCAAAATACCCTCCATTTCAAATTTTCAATTACCCGGCGGTTTAACGAATATGATTTTAGGAGCACGATTTCATTACCAATGGAAACCTGATTATTGAATATATCATCATTAAACGGGCCATTAATAGTAAGTCCTTGTTGATTTTTGGGAACAATAATCGTTGTTGTCATTTGGTAGGTTGGACTTAGGTACAGTGTATAAGCTAAGGCACCCGCGCCTCCTAATATTATACTAATTAGTATCCAGTACCAAAAACGTCGAATTAAAATCAGAACTTCCTTAATATTAATCAGTTCTTCCGGATTTTCTACCGTTTCGGGAATATAAGTATTTGAATTCATAAATTAGCAATTACAATAGAGCAGAGATTCTATTATTAGGAGAGTTGTTGTTTAAAAAATATAAATATTGGTTATTCACTATCGAACTGTATTCGGGAAAAGATTGGATACAATTTTTTTGTGTCAATTAGAAAGTAAATAAATTAAAAACAGCTGATTATTATACTAAAAAGCCAATCAATGCGAGAATAATACTAACTGAAGAAAAGAACAATGAATAAGCTTGACTATTTAGTTTAAAGTTTTTGTACTTATCAGGCTCAACAAAAATATAGTCGTTAGGATAGAGATAGAACGCCTCCGACGACCATATCTCTTTTGAGCTAAGGTCCAGTTTTATTGTTTTAATTCCCTCGGGTTGACGTCTTAAAACCACAACGTTCCTGATATTGGCAAAATCAGTATTCCCATTTGCCATTGCAATAGCTTCGAACAATGTAAATCCTTTGTTATAATTATAATAAACACCGGGAGAATTGACCTCTCCGAGCACCGTTACTTTATAATTTAAAAGTTTTACCTTAACGACTGCATCATTAAGATAATTCATTGCTTTTTCAAGAACAATTAATTCCGCTTTCTTTTGGTTATTTCCGGCTACTTTCACTTTGCCCAGCATTGGCAGATTGATTGTTCCTGCATCATCAACCTCAAAACCATATAAGTATGCCCCCTGTGGAGAACTAAATTTGAGGGTACTATTGTAAGATTGGCTACCGCTCATTTCCGGGTCGAACAATGCGTTAACATCAGCGTTCATCGACTTAATGCTTACATATAAAATGTCCCCTGCTTTTATAATATATTCTGTTAATGAATCATTTAAAGTGGAAAGAATCTCGTTATCATTTAAATTATTCATATAAATAAGTTCTCTGCTACTTCTGCATGAGAAAAGAAAGATGCTTAAAATAATTGTAATTATAATACTACTATTATTTTGAATTGAGATTCGATTTTTTCTACTAAATCTTGTAATAAACGATTTATTCGATTTCATAAGGGTTTTATAACTTTTCAGTTCTTATTGAGGAATATAATTATATTAGGAAGTTAATGTTAGTGTTTAAACTTTGACAATAAGAATTGCCATGAATTAAACTTTTTTGTTGAGTCCGGATAAAACGTCTTGTAAATTTGTTTCCACGGAGGAATTCCCCCCAAATTTGAATTATCGATATAAATATCTGCGTCAATTTTCCGACTAGTCAAGCCATTGAAATCTTCTTCGGGATAGCTTCTGTTGATGGAATAAAAATGTAGCCCTTTTTTGGCACAAAACTCAATTGCTTTTTCTAATTCAATCCCAGTCCTGCATGTCCAAAGAATGAGTTTATGTCCTTTTTGCTGGAGTGCTAAAAGGGTTTCTATGGCAAAAGGTATTTCTTTTCCTATTTTGGGATATCGGTGTTCTACTATTGTTCCGTCAAAATCTACAGCTATTTTTAGAGGGAAAAGCATAAAATGCTACACTTTATTTTTGTACGGTGGTCTGTTTTATTCAGGCCGATTTTTTAATTAAATCCCCTGTTAAAATCTCAACTTCATTGTCGCCAAGGTTTACATGAATATTGTATCCCAGATGTTCAAAACGTAACAATAAACACTGTCTGCCTTTTGTTTCAATAACCTCTCCTATAGCGTTTTTCAATGGTCCATTGGTTATTTTTACGTAATTACCTTTACGAATTCTATCTGTTGAAACTTCTATTTCATTATTCATATTTTTCATGAATAGTTTTAATGTTTCAATTTGAAAGTCTTGAATAGTTGCAGGTTTATTCTCGAAACAAACAAATTTTAATACACCTTCGGTGAATAGTACTTCGTAATATTCTGAAGATGTGACTTTAACAAAAATGTAGCTTGTAAATAATGGCTCTTTTATAATCTTGGTTCTGTCACTCCATATTCTTTTTGATGAGATAAGAGGAAGGTAACATTCAATTCCCTTGCTTTTTAGCAAGTCATATACCTTCATCTCATTTCTGTACTTTAAATAGGCAGCATGCCAATTCTTTTTTTTTGCTGTAATCACATGTTTGTTTGCGTCCATTATTCTTTTTTCTTAACTTGAGCAAGAGGTTTGTATTTTGGAACCGAATCACGGCTGCGCCAATTGACTCACATCAATTCCTTTTTGAGTAAATTATTGGATACAATATTGCGGAAATTAAATTAATCTGGCTTCAAATGGGCATGGACAGATTGGGGACATCTGTTGTTTTTCCTTTTTTTTAGTATCAAATATTGTAGGAAGTTATTTTCCCAAGTTCGTGAACAATAGTATTTTTTGTATCCGATTTGTGCAATCTGTCACCAGTTGGTTACTTCGTTAATTATCGTAAATATTCTTGGTGGAAGTTTTCCTGAAATATATTCTAATGTAGAAACACCTGGTTTGTCAATTAAATTTTGGTAACTGGAAAGTGTAGATTTGCAGATCTTTGTGATGTCTATGGCAGACTTAGCAGGAGTAATTAATATATGTTAGTCAGAAAATATTTTTTCTTAATCATAATATAAATGTAATAGTTGGTATTTTTGGAATAAATATTGATTAAAGAAAACTAAAACACAGATTGTTCGTTTTTGAATGATAGTCTGTAAACTTTGAATAATGAAAAATAGATTTTTATTTATAATATTTCTAGTAATTATTAATGTCTCTTGCTCTCAAAAAGAACAAAAAACAGGCAACTTGAAACGTATTTTGTTACAAAAAACAAAAGATATACAACCAATATCCAGTTTTATTTCAGATGTTGATTATATTGAATTGAGTTACCCGGCAAATATTAATCCTGGAAAAATAGAATTAGTAAAGCTTTTGAATAAGGAATTTATTGTGAAGCAGAAATATGCAGGAACAACATCAATTCTACGCTTTTCCTCTGATGGTGAGTTTATAAATAAAATAGGCAATGAAAGAGAAGTTCAATCGCCACGCGATATCATAATATATAACGATGATTATGCAGTTTGGGGGGAAACCGGAGTCTATGTATTCTCGAAAAACGGGGAGTTTCAGCAGAAAATTCTTAATATTTCCAAATCCGGAAACCGCTTTTTTAATTCAGAAAATAATTTTTACTTTTTTAATGAATTGGGAAAGCCGGGATATCTTTCAGAATACTCTGCTTCAGGAAAAGCAGGTAAGGTTTTTCATCCTGTTCAAAAGGAGTTCGAAAATGCCGGATATTCTATTGTAGAGGAAATTACCCAAAATTATTTTCATTTGTTTTCACCTCTTATTGACACAGTATATTCATTTTCTAATAAAAAGCTTACTCCGCAATACATCATTGAAGGCGATGTCCATCCAACTTACATTGAGCTTCTGAAGAAAGTTGGAGATAAAAGCGAAACAGAAAAAAACAGATATATAAACAATAATCAACACTGGATTGTAACAGATTATCTTGAAAATTCAGATTATATTTTCATCGTTTACAGATTAGGTTCTTATCCTTTTAATTTAATTATTCGAAAGTCGGATTGGCAAACGTCTTACATAAAGGAGTTTGTTAATGATATTGATGGGGGAGTCTGGGAGGCTCCATCCTACTTATCGGATGATAATAAATTGTATATTCCATTAGCATCGTACCAGATCTCGGGTCATAAAATGTTAAATAAAAAACGACATGGATTCGACGAGCAAATGGAAAAAGCTCAAGAAAACGACAATCCTGTACTCATGGTTTGTACCATAGAAGAATCAAACTAGGTCATTTCGGAAAAGCAAATTTATCATGTTGGAGATATTGGGTAAATTTCCTGAATATTTTAGGGATTAATATGTAGTAGTTATTAAAGACTCACCGAATGTTTATATTGTTGTTAAACAACCTGTAACCGGGAAATTTATGCATTACAATAGTATAAAAGTTAAAGATAGTAATCTGATTTGTTATAAATAGAGGTGTTCGGAAAACATGTATCCAGTATTAAGTATGAAACAGAACAACAGAAATGCTACCTGTAACTGGTACTGTAACCAAAAACAAGGACATTATTCGATTAGAGAGTAGGCCAGGGGAAGCTTTTATGGAAAATGGTATTTCTCAAAAAGTAAATCTCAGTGGAAAAAATCATGCCTTATTTTACACTGTTTCTGTAGAAAACAAGATGAAAAAAGCTGTTCAATTACTAAACAGCCTTTTTCATTATAAAGTTAAGTACTTACTTCTTCAAAGCCGGAGTTGAATATGGGGGATGAGAAGAGTCAATTTTGTTTTCTTTTTCTATCATTTTTAGAACCTCCTCAACCGCACGAACCAATTGTGGATCAATTCCTTTTGCAAGCGATTTTGCGTCTTGTCTTACTTCTATATCAGGAGCCACGCCTTTGTTTTCTGCAACCCATTCTTTTTTTACCGGATCATAAACAGCATTTGTTGGGGCGGTTAAGGCTCCGCCATCAACCAGGCTGTAATGAACTGATGAAGCTACAAGGCCACCCCAGGTTTTCGCGCCGATAAGTGGTCCGGCATTTTGATGCCGAAATACCCATGGGAAAAAATCGCCACCGGAACCAGCCATTTCGTTTATCAGCAAAGCTTTTGGTCCTAAAATTCCAGCGGGTAAAATCCACGGCTTTCCATCTTTTACTTCATTAGTTACTGCAGCTCTTAATTTTCGGGTCATTAAATCTACCATATAATCATCGAGTAACCCGCCACCATTAAAGCGTTCGTCAATAACCGCGCCTTGCTTATTCTGTTGTGCAAAGAAATACCGGTTAAAAGAAACAAATCCATTCCCACTGGTGTTGGGGACCCAAACATAAGCAAGTTTCCCGTTGGATAAACTATCAACGGTTCTGCGGTTGTCTTCCACCCATGCGCGTTGTCGTAATCCGTATTCGCTGCGAATTGGTTTTACTGTAACAGTCCACGAATCTTTGAAGTTGGGTTTGTTATTAATATGCAGAACGGTTTGTATTCCTGCTGTTCCATCAAGGTATTTGTATGGATCTTCCTCGGTAGTAATTTCTTCTCCGTTAACTCCTACAATATAATTTCCTGTCTCAACTTTTAATCCTGGTTCTTCCAACGGACTAGATAACTCAGGATTCCAGCTTTCGGTAGTATATATTCTTTTTATTTTCCAGTGATCTTTCTCTGGTATCAGATCGGCACCCAGTAACCCAACTGAATTCTCTTCTGTTTTGGGATAGTCCCCTCCAAAAACAAAACTATGTCCTACTGAAAGTTCCCCGTTTACCTGGTCGAGTATATATGTTAAATCGGCTCTGTGTTTTATGTATGGAATGAGTGGAACATAACGTTGGTGAACTTCGTCCCAGTCGCGACCATGCATATTGGATGCATAAAAATAATCTTTCTCATAACGCCATGCTTCTTCAAAAATTTGATTCCATTCTTTTGTCCGATCGAGTTTCATTTTTAGGTTGACTTTCAGGTTGTCGGCATCTTTACCATTTGATTTTGTTGCATCCATTACCTTCCATGAGCCGCCAATTCTGCTCAAAATTTTCTTTCCGTCAACAGAAATAGAAACATTTCCCACACCTTCTGCAAAAGTATTTGATTCCTGATCTTCCAACGAAAATTTCTGAAGTGTTAATCCGCGGGAGTTGGGTATTCGTTCTCCTATAAAAACAGTGCCTTCTGGCCCGGCCAATGCATACTGGTAATTTCTTACAGGTATAGGAAGGGAAATAATTCTGCGCTCAATGCCTTCGAAATCAATTTTTACTGATTCATCTTTTTCTGCTTTTTCGTCTCCATCTTTATTCTTGTCGTCCGACTTTTTCTCCTCCTTTTTGTCTTCTTTCTTATCTGCATCTTTTTCTTTTTTATCTTCCTTCACTTCTTCTTCATCGCTTTTTAATTTGAAAGGAGAGGGTTCATCTTTTTGCAGGTTTACAACATAAGCCGCATATTCCGGATTGGCAGTCATGGCGCTGGTGTTTGCCCATCCAGATCCTAGCGCAAGTTCTGTACTGGCCAAAAAGTAAAGATGTTTTTTATCGCGATCGAAAGTGGGAGAGAACGCATCGGCTAACTCATCCGTTATTGTTTTAATCGTTTGATCTTCTGTTGACCATAGTTTTATCCTGCGGAAGTTGTTGTCCCCGGATTTGGCATAAGCCAGCCATTTTGAATCCGGCGACCATGTTAATCCCATGGAACCTCTTTCCTGATTATTCCCGGCATAATCGATAGTTTGGATATCTCCGGATTCAACATTTACAACACGGATTCTAACGTCATCATCATCAAAAGCAATATATTTCCCATCGGGCGACCAAACGGGTTCCCAGCCTAATTTTGATTCTCCAATGGAAATGCTTTTGGGGTCACTTAATCCATCTTGATTTCCAATCATTAACGAATATTCTCCACCCTTATCAGAGAACCATGCAATTTTTTCACCTTTGGGCGACCAAACTGGTGCTCTGTCTGCCACATCTGACGAATTTGTCAGATTTCGAACATCTCCATTTTCAACTGGAATAGTAAAGATTTCGCCGCGCGATTCCATGATAGCACGTTTCCCGGTTGGCGACAATGAAGCAGCCTGAACCGAACTGCTTACGTCTTCCCACTTTTCATCGGCCCAGGGAAAATCCCCGGTGATGGTGATATTGAGTTGTTTAATTTCATTGTTTTCTAAATTTAATAGGTTTAGCATTCCTTCTCTTTCAAAAACCAGTTGATTTTCATTCCCGGCCAGCCATTTGACATCGGCTCCTGTAAAATTGGTTATTTGTTTTAATTCTTTTGTTTTAGGCGAATAAGACCAAATATTGGATATCCAGTCACGGTCTGAAAGAAAATAAATATTGTCACCTAACCAAATCGGTTTAATATCGAATGTCTTTTCATGAGGTAACAATTCTTCCGATAAATCATTGAGGTTTAAAACTACCAGTGGAGTATTTTGACCCCCTCGATAATTTCGCCATTCCACATCCCAGCGAGAGATGCGATCGATAACAATCCGTTTTCCATCAGGAGAAAAAGATCCGTCGGCTCCCCATTGTTCAGTCAATAGTTCAGAAGGTCCCCCGTTTTTTGAAACAGTCCAAAGCCTTCCATAACTGGAGGGGGCCGTTTCGCGCGAAGACGAATACAATACTTTTTGTCCATCAGGTGTCCACCCGCAAACTTTTGCTGCGCTGGGATACCATGTTAATCTTTCTGGTATTCCGCCTTCAACCGGAACAATGTAAACCGCTCCAACACCTGACCGGTCGGATGTAAATGCAATAGTTTTCCCATCGGGAGAAAAGTGAGGGTTACTTTCAGTTGCCCCAGTGTTGGTTAACCTTTTTGTTTGGTTTGTTTGCAGGTTGGTTACCCATATATCGCCACCATAAGTGTAGGCAACGTGGTTTTCGTGTAAAGTTGGCTGCCGCAACAGTTTGGTTCCCTGTGCAGCTGAAAATGCTGCAATAGCAAAAACAAACAGAGCGGTTAAGATTAAGTTTTTCATAAAAATTATTTTGAATGATTAATTGATAAAACAATAGAAATGAATTGTAAATAAAAGGTTTCTGACATTTCCTTTAATTTTGCAGTTTTTACAGAAAGTATTTTACAATATATTGATGAGACTCCGTTAATTAGCAATTGTTACAATTAACGATATCAATTTAGAAAAAGTTTATGGAATAAAATACCTTTTTAAACATAAATGAGAATATGAAGGTTAACATTATATGTACTCAGAAAAAATGCTTTTAAATAGCTTGGTGTAATCGCTTCTTTGGATGTTATTTACCTTTTCAGTATAGAGAATAAACCAAATTAGAAAAACATATTTTTTATTCCTGTTAGCATCATATTTATACCAATTGCACCTATGAAAAAGCCGTTTAAACGGAGTAATACTTCCATATTTTTGTCGAAAGCTTTTTTGAATTTTCTTTTTTCTATACTATCCCGGAATTTTTTTAGTGAGAATAAAATGAGAAAATTAAGGAAAAATATGATAAGCAGTGATACTGTCCCTATGACATAGGAATGTTTTTGCGAGAGTAGGATACTGAGTGAAATGGTTCCGGCTCCGACCATAAATGGTAAGGCAATTTCCGATGCCAAGTCATCGAGGTTTTCTTTAATAATAATCAAGGCCTTTTCGCCACGGACAATGAAAATATAGGCGTAAGAGAAAATAATTATTCCACCAAATATTCGAAATGATTCAAAATCAATAGTTAGTATTTTTCTGAAAATTACATCGCCAAAGAAGAAAAATAGCAAACAAACAAAGAAGGAAATCAGCGAAGCTTTGAAAATAACAATCATATAATTTTTGTGGGTTAAATCTTTACGGATAGGTTCTAAATAAAGAAACAAGGCAAATGGATTTAACATCACAAGTATTTCAATAATGGAAGAAATCATATTCTTTTTTGTATAGATAATGGTTTGTCGTCAATTTTTTCTTACGGTTGCCGGCAAAGTTACTAATTGAATTTGTGGTTTGACAATAAATTTAATAATGGATTTTGTATTTCACGGGTTTGAATGGCATTGGGGAATATTGTATTTGGTAATAAAAAAGTTAAATATAGTGCATTTATTAAATAAAAAAGCCGCTCCTCAAAAAAAGAGCGGCTTTGAAATATCTAAATCTCAGAAATTACTTTTTGTAGATTTTTTTATATCCGTAAATAGCACTTGCTCCAAGTTCTTCTTCAATACGAAGCAGTTGGTTATATTTTGCCATCCGATCTGAACGGCTCATAGAACCAGTTTTAATCTGACCAGAATTAGTTGCAACAGCAATGTCGGCAATAGTTGCGTCTTCAGTTTCGCCTGAACGGTGAGAAGTAACAGAAGTATAACCAGCACGGTGAGCCATTTCGATAGCATCTAATGTTTCAGTTAAAGTACCAATTTGGTTTACTTTAATAAGGATTGAGTTAGCAGCACCCAATTCGATACCTTTTTGAAGGTATTCAACATTGGTTACAAAAAGGTCGTCTCCAACCAACTGGCATTTGTCACCAATAGCTGCGTTCAGTTTTACCCAACCATCCCAGTCACCTTCGTCCATACCATCTTCAATAGAATCGATAGGATATTTTGCAATCAATTCAGCAAGGTAAGCGGCTTGTTCGTCAGAAGTACGTTTTACTCCGTTTGGTTCGAAAATGCTGTAATCGTAAACACCATCTTTATAGAACTCAGAAGAAGCGCAGTCCATAGCAATAGAAACATCGCCACCGTCTTCTACACGACCAGGTTTGTAACCTGCATTTTTTATTGCTGTAAGAATTGATTCGATAGCTTCTTCTGTTCCACCTAACATTGGAGCAAAACCACCTTCGTCGCCAACGGCTGTAGAAAGACCTTTTGCACTTAATACTTTTTTCAACGCGTGGAAAACTTCAGCTCCCATACGAAGACCTTCACGGAAAGAAGGAGCGCCGATAGGACGAATCATAAATTCCTGGAATGCAATTGTAGCATCAGAGTGAGAACCTCCGTTAATAATGTTCATCATTGGAACAGGCAAAGTTTTTGCATTTGTTCCACCAATGTATTTGTAAAGCGGAAGTTCTGAATAATCAGCAGCAGCTTTAGCTACAGCCAAAGAAACCCCCAACATGGCATTGGCACCTAAATTAGATTTTGTTTTGGTTCCATCAAGTTCCAATAATTTACTATCAATAGCTACCTGATCAGTAGCATCCATGCCAATAATTTCTTTAGCAATTACTTCATTGACGTTTTCAACGGCTTTTAATACACCTTTTCCTAGATAGCGGCTTTTGTCTCCGTCGCGTAATTCAAGTGCTTCGTTTTCACCGGTTGAAGCTCCTGATGGTACTGCAGCCCGGCCAAATGCACCACTTTCTAATAATACTTCAACTTCAATTGTAGGATTACCGCGAGAATCCAGAATTTCTCTTGCTTTTACATCGCTAATTAACATTGTGAGTAGTTTTTTATAGTTTAACTTACTGTTGTTTTTATCAGAAAATCAGGTTGTTACTCCTGATTTGCCAAAAGCAGCTCAAAGATAACAATTTGTTTTATGTCAAACGGAGGCAAATCAAAAAGGTTACCAATATTTCATATAGGGTTAACTTAAAATTTTGGGCGTTAAGTATCCGCGAAAATTTATGTGAGAATTTTGATAATAAGACTTGATGTAACCGGAAAATCTTTAAATTATATTATCATAAAGAATTTGTTTTCAGGATAATATATTTAGTTTCTCTGTTATTGCTTGTATACATGATTTTGGTTTGTCTAAATGCCATTTCTTGTTTTTGTTTTGTGGAAAAAATCTGTTATACTTATTTTATTTATTTCTTTTTGTTTGAGAAAATGTGTTTTTGTCATGTGTTAATAAAATTTTTATTTGCTCTTTTGAAGAATAATAGTGTCAAATTACCCTTTATTATGAAAAAAATGCGAATATTAGCTTTTGTTACTTCGATTTTGCTCTTCTGGTCATGTTCTCAAAAGGAACAAAAAACAATTGAGAAAAAAGTTGGTCCTATCGATCCTCAACTTGTACAGGATCAGGATGATATGACCTGGGACGATTATAAGCCGATTCCTGGCATAAATTGGGCTGATCCATTAATAAAACCCAAGCGTGGTTTTAAAATGGCTTTGGTTGCAGTCGATTTTCCCGATCAGCCTTTTGTAATTACTCAACCAAAGGGATCGGATTTATTTGGTAATCCGCAAATTGACCCCATAAAAAGGGAAGATGTTGCAGAATTTTATCGTGACTTTTTTATTAAACCGTCTGAGGTAAATCATGGGCAAACTATTAATGGATACTGGATGGAACAATCGCGAGGCGAATTTGGTATTACTCAGGTTGATGCATATGGTCCGTATCAGTTACCCAAAAACCTATGGGAATATGGTTTAAATGAGTGGGGGCAAAACGATTTCACACCAGATGGGAGTAAACCCAAAGGGAGAATGGAACGCGATGTTGACTCATTATGGCGTGCGGAATATGGCGATTTAAAAAAGAATTACGATGCTGTTTTACGTATTTATGCCAGTTATGATGAAACCGGTGTTTGGCAGGAATTCGGTGAAATGAAATTTAATTCAAAAGAAGATATTCCGGCTGAGTGGGGGAATCCCAACCCTGAAAAACCTCGTTGGGTAGCAACGCGTTATGTGCCATGGACCTCTTGGAAAGCAGGTGCAATGCAATGGGGGATATCTTCTATTCGCCAGGGCGAAAATTCAGGAACAATAACTCATGAGTTGGGACATTATGCTTTCAGAATAGGGGATAATAATAATAATCCATATGTAAAGCCCTACAGAAGAGCAGGTTCGGGCACGTGGGATATGATGGACCGTGGTTGCTTTAACGGGCCGGGCGGACCACATAAACGTTGGGTAGTTCCGGCAATTGCAGGTGCTTCAATGCCTGCAGGATTGATGGTTCGCAACCGTATGAAAAATGATTTTATTACAGAAGATGATATCTTAAGGCTTAGCCGCGATAGCCTTGCTATTTCCGGTCTTGCTGTTGCGCACATTACTGCACGAGCAGTACAGCCCTTTGAAGGTGAATACGCGGGGGTAATTGTTGATCTTGACGGGGAAGAACCGCACGATCGCACTCCGGCAGACGATCCCGCCGAAAATCCACTTTCACCAGGGATTCCTAATTACGACTATTATTCATTGGAAGTGGTACAGCGAATAGGATATGACTCCTATTGTCCGGATAACGGTGTGTTACTGGCTAAAAACAGAGACAAGGAGAGCAGAAACGGCGGAGTAAATCAGTTTAATTGCTTTAACTGGGTTATTGATGCCCATCCGGAAGACATTAACATGGTAGATTACGTTAAACCCAATGGAGAAAAGGTTATGCGTACAATTGCAGATTACCGCCAGTTAAATGATGCGCTTTTTCATGCCGGTTTGAATTCAGGCAGCGAATTCGAATATACAGATCCGTACAACCGTTTACATTTTTATATTATTGATATTGCAAAAAATGAAAATGAAGTAATTTCTTATACGGTTGGTGTTAAATCTCTTGATGGAAGTGGAGAAATGAAACGGGATTTTCAGCTTGAAGCACCTGAAAAAGCAAAAGAGAATGTTATACTATTTACACTAAAAAATAACGATGAAAAATCAGCAACAGCGGCTTCCTGTTTTGCAAACGATATATACCGATTATCCGTGAGTGTTGAAAGCGAAGGTTGCAAAGCAGAAATATTAAATGAACTTGCAACTGTTGCTTCCGGTGGGGAAATTTCTATTCCTGTTTATTTGACTGGCGAAGATGGAGCAGCTAAAATTACATTAACGGCTGTTTCCGAAAGTAACCCGGATAAAAAGAGGGTGGCCTCGTTTGATATAAGTAAATCGTAAGAACCTAATATTTTTCTAAAAATTGGAATAGTAAAAGTCGCTTCAGAATTGCTGGGGCGGCTTTTTGTTGTTAACTTCAAATTTGATATTGTATTACTATTTTCCCGTTATCCTGTACTTTTCACCAACTTCATACCGCAAAACATTTACTTCCTGGAATGTAACCAATCCGCCCTTTTTACTTTTGTCCATCAATTCATTTACCGTTTTCAGGAATTCATTTAGTTTTTCAATATTATCGGTAATTTCAATGGAAACAGGCAGGTCACCCGAAAGTGCAAAAATTTTCTGTGTATTTATAGAATGACTGGCGCCAAACGACATAATTCCCTTATAAACGGTTGCTCCGGCCAGCCCGGCTTCACGTGCTTTAAAAACAATTTCTTCAAACAATTGGCGTCCATGAACTTTGTCCGACTCTCCAACATAAATTTTTAATATTCCTGCTTTCTCTGATATTTTCATTTTTTAGTGATTTTGAATTGTTTTCCTGTTAACTACATTGATTTACAATCGGTAAGAATATCTGAGAACTATTTCTGCAATTTGTAACCTGTGACTAAAAAACTGCCCTTACCAAAATAACACCCAAATAAACGGCCATAATTCCTAAAAACAAGCTTCCTCCAACATTCCAGAAAAATTGCCCGAAGGAACCACTTTTTAACATTGAAAAGTTATTGTAGGCAAACGAAGAGAAAGTGGTAAAACCACCGCAAAATCCAACTGCCAGAAACATACGCCATTCAGCGCTCATCAGGTTTCCTTTTTCTGCCAAAGCGAAAACTATACCAATAATAAAACTTCCTGCAACATTCGCGACCAGTGTTCCCAGCGGAAAAGTACTTGTTAATCCTTTTTCAACAAAGACTTGTACAAGGTAACGCATCACACTTCCAATAAAACCGCCACTGCCTATAAGTAAAATTGTGCGTATCATTTCTCAGTAAATTAATAGTGAAATGGGATGAGAATTAAAAGATGGAAAGAAACCTCATAAAATTCTCACCGTGCTTTTATAATCTTTATTTTTAAACCTTCAAAAGTAATAAAAATGAAAGTAACGGTTTTTACGCTTCTTATACTATTTCTTCAGGTACATTTCTTAATTGCACAGCCAACAGTTGAACAAACATTACATAAACTGCTTTCTGACCCTGATTATAAAAATGCAACTGTAGGAGTGCAGATTAGCGATTTAAATTCAGAGGAGTTGCTTTTTGGCTTTAATAATGAAAAATTAATGATTCCAGCGTCAACAATGAAAGTGATGACATCAGCAGCAGCGTTGGAGATTTTAGGCGCCGATTACAGGTTTACAACAAAAATAGGGTTCACCGGAAAAATAAGTGAGAACGCACTAGATGGGAATCTTGTGGTTGTTGGCGGGGGTGATCCAGCACTTGGTTCGCGCTACTTTCGGGATTTTTATGAAAATCCGGATTTTTTGGATGTGTGGGCGCAAAAAATAAAAGAAACCGGTGTACGGAATGTTAAAGGTGATTTATTGGTAGATATATCGCTTTATGATTCAGAAAAAATACCACCTACATGGATTTGGGAAGATATGGGAAACTATTATGGGGCCGGTGCTTCTGCATTAACGGTTTACGACAATTTGTTCCGGATTACTTTTTCATCTCCTGCAAAAGCAGGCCAGCTTACTCAAATTATTTCAACATATCCTAAAATAAATGGAGCAGAAATTAAGAACGAAGTTTTGTCGTCGGATGAAAATCGTGATTTAGCCTATGTTTTTGGAAATCCACTGGGCAACGAAATGGTAATTCGGGGAACGATTCCCAAAAACAGGAATACCTTCTCGATAAAAGCCTCTGTACAACATCCCGAAAAGTTACTCGCGGAGGATCTAATTGCTCATTTGGCGAAGGCAGGAGTATTTGTATCTGGCGAAGTGAAATTTGAAAAGATAGATGCAAAACTTCTTAAAACGGTATATATTCAGGAATCTCCAACATTGTCAGAAATAGTGAAAGTTCTTAATCACGAGAGTGTAAACTTATTTGCAGAGCATTTGGTAAAACAAATTGCTGCCGAAACAACCGGAGAGGGGAGTCGTAAAAAGGGAATTGAGATTATTAAAGAATTTTGGAAAGCAAGGGATATAAATCCGGATTTTTTCATGGAAGATGGCAGCGGATTGTCACATTTCGACGCTGTGTCGCCTTCGCAGTTTATTTCGGTTTTACGATATATGAATCAGAATGAAAATGCGGGCGTGTTTTTCAACTCTCTTCCAAGTGCTGCAACAGGAACACTTTGGGGGTTCGATTCTTCTGTTTTTGGAGAAAATACATTAAGGGCAAAAAGTGGATCGATGACCCGCGTTAGGTGTTATACGGGCTATTTAAAAGTAGATTCCGGTAGAACTGTTGTTTTTGCTGTTATGTTTAACCAGTTTGGAGGAGCACATTCAAAACTTATTTCAGAGATTCAAAAGTTGCTGATTACAGCGAAATCCTCATTATAGATTTTAATCTTCTCAGTATTCGGTAAAAGTTAATTCTTCTTTTTTGTTGATTTTAATATTTTGATATTTAATTGTTTATGTGGTTATTTTTGTTCATTCCATTTTAACGGGGATTGACTTGTTCTGTTTTTAATTGTAACTTGTATATCGAAACCATTAGATCACTCTGAGCCCCAAGGTTCAGTTTTAAATTTTCGAGAGACGCAAAATTAATGCTTATGTAGAATTATTTTCTCATGTCAAAATTAAATCAATTAAGAATTTAAGGTCTTTAATGTTTGTTTTATTGATGAAAATCGAAAATTATTTTCTGATGGTCAACATGATAGTGGATGGTTACAATTTGACTGATAATGATTTACGATGCCTTGCAAATTTTAAAAGAACAGGTAGAAGCCTATTTTACGGAAGTTGGGTTGGGTAAAATTATAGTGCTTGAGAATATTGCTTTGTGGGAATCCGGAAGTGACGATGCTACTAAAGTGGAGGATAAAGTGGTTATGACTCTTTTGAGATTAGAAGAGGAATTAACACTAAGAAATGTTCCAAGCTTTAAAATCAAAGACAATAAAACAGAGTACTTTAATCCTCCGGTAAACCTGAATATGTATGTTCTTTTCAGCGGTAACTGCGAATCATATGACAAGTCATTAAAAAGTATTTCAAGAGTTATTCAGTTTTTCCAGGGGAAAAAAGTTTTTACTTCAGGTAACACCGTTTACAACCGAACCAATGTAGCACTGGATGTACTTGAATATTTTAAGTTTATATTGGAAATGTATACTCCGGGTTTTGATGAACTCAACAACATTTGGGGAACACTTGGCGGTCGGCAATTGCCTTCAGTAATTTATAAAGTACAGGTTATTCAAATCAAACAAGATAAAAAACTGACTGTGTCAAAAGTTATTACACATGTTGGTGGAAATTTAAAAGATATTTAGTAATGGCCTTTTCAGTGAAATATTTGCCTTTGTTTAAAGTGAATATTCTTCATCGTTATTTTTTGAATAAGGGGGTAACAGAATATAGTTCAATGACTGACGATGAAAAAGAAGTGCAATTGAATTTATATGATGTTAATACTGTTTTTAGGATTCAACCCGACGCAAAAACTCAGCGGGTAGTAAACGGATATAATCTGGTTTTTAAAGCATCTGAAACCGGATTTTCTGTTTGGAGTAAGGTTACCGGTGATGATGAAGATGAACCTTTTATTGCGCTGGAAGACGACCTGGCTTTTACTTTTTTACTTAAAACAAAAGATTCCGGGTTTTATAATTATACCGATTTAAAGATTGAAAATGCCAACAAGTTGTACTATTTATCGAACCGCCGTTTGGAAACCGAACCAAACAGTTTTCCATTAATTGATAAAGCAGCAGGCAATTTGCATGTTGATGAAGATTTTATTCTTTCTGAAGATGGTTGTGAGGATGAAAGGGGAAAATTAAAAGATGCGGAAAAAATGAATCTGTTGGGTCTGATTCGGATTTTTATAAAAGGAGACAACAGTTCTCTTAGTATAACAAATGCACAAGATAAAATTCCCGACCCGGCCCAAACTTTTGAAATCAATTTGAAAAACAGGGAAACTACGTGGCGCTATATTTTCAGTGATAACCAGACCGTAACAGGCGGCGACGATGTAAAAAAAGAAAATGGTAATTCGAAGGTTTTAATCACCAAATCAGTTCATCCGCTCACTCAGAACGGATTTATTTCCATTGAAATGGGAGGAGTTGAACTTCCCAACCCCGGGGTACGGGCAGTAAAACCTGATATACCAAACAATAAATATTACTCAGAAATATATATGTAAAACTAAAAATTTAAATTATGGCAACTTCGTACAAAACACCAGGCGTTTATGTCGAGGAAATTTCAAAGTTTCCGCCGTCGGTAGCGCAAGTTGAGACAGCTATACCCGCTTTTGTGGGATATACGAAAGCCGCCGTCGTTGACGGTGTGGATTATCACGCAGACAGCGTTATTAAACCCGTTAAAATAGGCTCTCTTCCTGAATACGAATTTTATTTTGGAGGAGCTCCTGAGCCTACAACCCTTGAAATCGAATTAAATTCAGACAATTCTGTAAAGAAAACAAATATTGAAAGCATCAATTTGTTGTATGACTCTGTTCGTATGTTTTATGCCAACGGAGGTGGAGATTGTTACATTGTTTCGGTTGGCGCATTTAATACCGACACTTCCGGTGTTAGCGATTCAGAATTGTTAAGTGGATTAAATTCACTGGAAAAAGAGGACTTGCCAACTTTGCTGGTAATTCCTGAAACGGTTCATCTGGCTCTTGATAAAGCAGGAGCCATTCATGCTGCCATGTTAAAACAGTGTAACAAATTACAGGATCGTTTTGCAGTGATGGATATCGTTGATGGCGACCAGGAAATTACTGCTTCTGACGATCCAGTTGCTGATTTCAGAGATAACGTGGGAATGAATTACTTAAAATACGGGGCAGCCTATTATCCGTTTTTAAAAACTACACTTCCGTTTAATGTGAATTATGATACAATTATTGGTGGAACCTACACAAAAAACGGTGCGCCCGTTGCTAATATCACCAGTCTGTTTAATACTGTATTGGTAAGTTCTATCGAAAATATTAGTCTGGATATTGACGCAAAATCATCAGTAACGGTACCAACGATGGGAGATATTACCAGTCGGCCACAACTGGGGAGCGCAGCAGGCGATTTGTACCAGTTTTTTCAGGACTTTTTTGCACTGACTTTTGCGGATAACGGAGCCACTGATTCTGCTTCTGCAACTTTTAGCAGTTATATTGAAGCTAATGGAGATTTTCACCGCTTGCTGACATTGTTATTCGACTATAATCACTTCAGTCAGTCTGCAAACAGCGATGCGCCATCTCCAACCTGGGATGCACCTTTAATTGCTAATGATTTTAATACAGATTTTGCACCGCTAACTTTTGCTGCACCTGCCACTGACGATAATAATATTTTCCAGGCAACACAAACTGCAGCAAGCGCAGCACCTTATTTTCGTGCTTTACTGGCAAATTTAACCGCGCTTTTTAATTCATTTTATGATGAATTGGAAGCAATTTATGAAGAGAGAACAGACACTTTGTTTCAAACAGATCCGGTTTACAAGGGGATTGTAAACGCTATCGGACAGCAAGGTGTAGTTCTTCCACCCAGTGGCGCTGTTGTTGGAATTTATGCAATGGTGGATAATAACCGCGGAGTATGGAAAGCTCCGGCAAATGTAAGTATAGCATCAGTAAAAGGGCCAGCTGTTTACATTACCCATGAAGATCAGGCAGACTTAAATGTGGACACTGTAGCAGGAAAATCAATAAATGCTATTCGTGCTTTTACAGGAAAAGGAACACTGATTTGGGGAGCCCGTACACTGGCCGGAAATGACAATGAATGGCGTTACGTGCCTGTTCGTCGTTTTTTTAACATGGTGGAAGAATCGGTAAAAAAAGCTACCGCTCAGTTCGTTTTTGAACCCAATGATGCCAATACATGGGTGAAAATCCGTGCAATGATTGAGAATTTCCTTTCGCTGCAATGGAGAGCTGGCGCATTAGCAGGTGCAAAACCCGACCAGGCGTATTATGTACGTGTTGGTTTAGGACAAACCATGACTGCCCAGGATATTCTGAATGGATATATGCATGTTGAAATCGGAATGGCAGTTGTTCGCCCGGCCGAGTTTATTATTCTTAAGTTTTCACATAAAATGCAGGAATCTTAATCTGTAAAAAATTTTAAAAAATAGTGTTATGGCTACAAATTATCCATTGGTTAAGTTCCACTTTCAGGTTGAATGGGGTGGAACAAAAATAGGGTTTACCGAAGTTTCCGGGTTGGATGTGGAAACCGAAGTAATAGAATACCGACACGGGGCAAGTCCCGAGTATTCAAAAGTAAAAATGCCGGGAATGCAGAAATTTAGCAATATTACACTCAAACGCGGAACATTTGCCACCGACAATGAATATTACAATTGGTGGAATACCGTGAAACTAAATACCATCGAACGCCGCGATATTACCATCAGTTTGTTGAATGAAGAGCACGAACCGGTAATCACGTGGAAGGTGAAAAATGCATGGCCTTCAAAAGTTCAGTCAACCGATTTAAAAGCAGATGGTAGTGAAGTGGCTATCGAAACTTTGGAATTGGTACATGAAGGATTAACCATTCAAAATGAATAGAAATGGCAAATAACTATCCTCCCGTAGGTTTTCATTTTAAGGTTGAATTTGCCAATCTGAAGAGTGAATTCGAATTTCAGTCGGTATCGGGTTTAACCATTGAACTTAACACCGAAGAAATTGCCGAAGGAGGAGAAAACCGTTTTAAACACAAACTTCCGGTGCGAACCAGTTTCCCGAATTTGGTTTTAAAACGCGGCCTTGTAACTGATTCTTCCCTGGTAAAATGGTGCAGGGAAGCGGTGGAGGATTTTAATATCACACCCACCGATGTTACAATTAGCCTTTTAAACGAGGAACACGAGCCACTCATGACATGGAATGTGGTTCACGCTTACCCGCTGAAATGGGCAATGGCCGATTTTAATGCTGAAGAAAGTAAACTGGTAATTGAAACGATTGAATTGGCTTACAACTATTTTAAAATTCAGTGAAATGCCGATAGAGATTAAGGAATTACATATTAAAATAAATGTGGATGATAAGCCGCAATCATCAGATCCGGTTCAAAACCAAAAAAAAGAAAAGGATAAAATTATTGCGGCCTGTGTGGAGCAGGTGATGGAAATTCTGGCAAAAAATAAGGAGCGTTGATATGAGTGGAGAATTGATAAAGCTGCAGATAAAAGCATATAAAGACGAGCGATTTTCAGAGGAAATTTCCGAAGGAGAGTTTCGAACGATGCTTAATCCTGAAACCTATAAATTCAAATATAAAATTGAACAAAATGATGATCAGGCTTCAGGAACAAGTGCAGCTTCGCCACGTTTTAACAAGGCTTTGCCCGAGGACTTGGATCTGGAATTTGTTTTTGACAGAACAGGTGTGATAACTGATTACGGCGCTGCCGGAGGTTCCGACGATAAAATATTCAAGGATGAAGGTGGCGGAATCATCGACGATATTGAACAATTCAAAAAAGTTGTTCTGGATTATAACGGCGATGAGCACAAACCAAATTACCTGATTATTTCGTGGGGAACGCTCCTTTTTAAAGGAACGCTCAGCGAGATGGATGTTACCTTCAAATTGTTTAAATCTGATGGAACGCCGCTGCGCGCTGTTGCCAAGGCTAAATTCAAGGGTTTTGTTGAAGACGACCTGCGTGTGGCAATGGAAAACAACAGTTCGCCGGATCTTACACACGTTCGGATTGTAAAAGATGGCGACACGCTTCCGCTAATGGCATTTCGTATTTACGGCGATTCAAAATATTACCTCGAAGTAGCAAAGGCGAATAACATCACAAATTTTAGAAAGCTTGAAACCGGGCAGTCTATTTTTTTCCCACCCATACAAAAAACAAAATAATGCCAGAACAACGAGTTATAAATACATCGCAGTCTGCCGATCTGGTCACTCAAAAAATTTTGATTGACGGAGAGGAACTTTCAAAATCCTATCAAGTGATGAATATTGTTGTTGAGAAGGAGATTAACCGGATTCCAACGGCAAAAATTATTTTGATGGATGGCGACCCGGCTTCACAGGATTTTAAACTGAGTAACGAAGAACTTTTTGTTCCTGGAAAGGAAGTAGAAATTAAAGCAGGCTATCATTCTGATGAAGAAACGGTTTTTAAAGGTTTGGTTATTAAACACAATCTTAAAATTCGCGCCAGTCAGTCGTACTTAATTGTTGAATGCAAAGATAAAGCTGTCAAACTCAGTATTGGAAGAAAAAATAAGTATTTCTACGAAAGTACCGACAGTGATATTATTGAAGAGATTATCGATTCTTATGGATTGGAAAAAGATGTGGAATCGACAAATGTGAATCATCGAGAACTGGTTCAGTACAATGTTTCCGACTGGGATTTTTGTGTAACCCGGGCGCAGGCAAATGGTAGGGTGTTAATTGTGGACGATGGAAAAATTACCGTAAAAAAGCCCGATGTTGAACAGGAAGTTGTGGAGACGGTTTCGTTTGGTGCTACACTTTTGGAGTTTGATGCAGAAATGGATGCGCGAAATCAGTTCCAGAAAGTAACTTCTTACAGTTGGAATTCATCTGATCAGGAGTTAATGGAAATTGAAGCGAACGATCCTTCAGTAAATTTAAACGGAAATATTTCAGTTGATGATTTGGCATCGGTAATCAATCTGGAAAACCTGGAATTGAAAAATGGAGGAGGTACTCCCGACGTTGAACTACAGGAGTGGGCAGATGCAAAATCACTTTTTAATCAACTTTCAAAAACCAGGGGAAAAGTAAAATTTCAGGGAATTCCGTCAGTGAAGCCAAATACAACCATTCAGTTGGAAGGAGTTGGCGACCGCTTTAATGGCAAAGTTTATATTTCTGCAGTTCGTCACCAGATAGCAGAAGGTAACTGGACAGTTGATGCTGAATTTGGAATTAATCCAAAATGGTTTACCGAAACTTTTGATATTAATGACCAGCCCGCAGCCGGCTTAATGGCAGCAGTTAATGGTTTGCAGGTTGGAATTGTTACACAATTGGAAAATGACCCTGATGGCGAAGATCGGATTTTGGTACGGTTGCCAATTGTTGACAATGAAGTTGACGGAATTTGGGCAAGGGTGGCAACACTCGATGCCGGTGAAAATCGGGGCTCTTTTTTTAGGCCGGAAATTGGAGACGAAGTAATTGTCGGTTTTATCAACGGAAGTCCAAACGATGCTATTGTTTTGGGAATGATGAACAGCAGTGCCAAACCCGCCCCAATTACTGCATCCGATGATAATCATGAAAAAGGATTTGTTACCCGCAGCGAGATGAAATTTATTTTTAACGATGATGAAGTGAGTGTGACTCTGGAAACGCCCAACGGAAATAAGATGGTAATTAGCGATGATGAAGGCGGAATTAAACTGGAAGACGAAAATGGCAATTTTATTCAAATGAATTCCAACGGAATAACCATTGAAAGTGCATCAGAAATCAATTATAAATCTTCTTCTGATATGAAAATGGAAAGCAGCACGAATATCGAACTAAAAGCAGGAGCTCAGTTTAAAGCAGAAGGTTCTGCAGGTGCCGAAGTTTCTACAAGCGCAAATGCAGTGATAAAAGGTTCAATCGTTCAAATTAATTAATTATGGGAGCAGCAGCACGATTAACAGATATGCATACTTGCCCGATGGTAAATCCGGGTGGAGTTCCACATGTGGGTGGCCCGATTATTTCGCCGGGAGTGCCGACTGTGCTTATTGGTGGAATGCCGGCAGCTGTAGTGGGCGATATGGCCATTTGCTCTGGTCCGCCGGATACAATTGTTCAGGGCTCGGCAACGGTATTCATTGGAGGGAAACCTGCAGCTCGAATGGGAGATTTAACTGCGCATGGAGGTTCAATTATCGTAGGAGATCCAACAGTACAAATTGGAGGTTAATTTATGGAAACAACAAAATCGTTTTTAGGAAGAGGCTGGAGCTTTCCGCCGGAATTTAACCGGGGAGCTCAAAAAGTGAAAATGCTGGAAGATGAAGCCGATATAAAAAGTAGCCTTGAAATTTTGCTTTCCACACGGTTGGGAGAACGGGTTATGGTTCCCAATTATGGGTGTAACCTTGACGGACTGCTATTCAAACCACTAAATCTTACCCTGAAAACCTATGTGACCGATTTGATTAAAACAGCCATTCTTTACCATGAGCCCCGTATTGATTTGAATAAAGTTGAAATTGACCCGTCGGACGAATTAAACGGTGTTTTACTGATTAAACTCGACTATACAATACGAACTACCAACTCGCGGAAAAATATGGTTTACCCATTTTATAAAGAGGAAGGAAACGAACTCTAAGTAAATCGAAATTATGGCTAAATGCGGCAAAGACATATTATCAGGACGTGAAGGCACAGGGCAACTGCAACGTTATATCGAGGCGTTGGATCCGGATTCAGTAAAACTAAATGATTTTAGTCTTGAAGAATGGATGCAGTTTGCATATCGTTTTGCCAAACACGTAAACTATTTTAATACAATTAATAACGAGGATCCGTCAGCTGACTGGCAGGACTTTTTTATAAAGGATGAAAACCTGGAGGATTTCCTGAAGTTAGTTGATGAAGGCAAAAATGTCACACCTCACTTGGCGCTGTTTGTTAGTTTTATAAAGCTGCTGGAGTTTTCTAAAAAAAGGTTTAATAAATTAACAAAACGGCACCTCGATTTTTATTACCACCGGATTTTACAGATAGAAAAATTACCTGCAACTCCTGATAAAGTACACATCATTTTTGAACTGGCAAAAAGTGTGGTTGATGAAAAAATTGCACAAGATACAGAGCTTGACGGCGGAAAAGACGCAACCGGAATAAAACGGATTTATAAAACAGCCGAAGAACTGGTTACCAACAAAAGTGTTGTCTCAAGTTTGATAAGTGTATACAACGACCATTCAACCCATAAATTGAAAGCAGCTTCTGTTGCAAATTCGTATGACGGAGTTGGCAGCGATTTTCCGGATGACGAAGTTAAATGGTGGCCTTTCGGATACTTTGGGGACAACAAATATCCTGAACTGCCCAATGCCAAAGTTGGATTTGCGCTTTCGTCAGAAATTTTGGAATTGCAGGAAGGACAAAGAAATATATTAATAACCGTTGAATTTAAAACCAACATTGAATCAATCACTACAAGTAATCTTCGGGAGAATCTTGAAGTTTACTGTTCAGGTGAAAAAGAATGGCTTGGCCCTTTCACTGTGCAACCTGCTGTGTTGGACAGTGAGGGGCAGGTCGTTTTTACATCCGGGCTAAGTGCTTCAAAAAAAGTTTTGAAATTGGCTTTTCAAATTCCAAAAGAAGACGATTCGGTTGTTGCGTATAATTCAGAAAACCTGGGTGAAAAATTTGTTTCACAGTTTCCTATTTGCCGCGTACTTTTCAAAACAGAAAACACCGATGGATTTGAATTGTACAGAAAGTTGGTTGAAAAAGAAATCAATAATTGTAAGATAAATATTGATGTTCGTGGAGTAAAAAGTCTCATTCTTGAAAGTGATATCGGAACACTAAATGCCGAAAAACCATTTTATCCTTTTGGTACACATCCGGTTAAGAAGTCCAATTTTTATGTCAACTATCCGGAGCTATTTAAGAAAAACTGGAATGACCTTGATTTTGAAATCGAATGGAAGAATACTCCTGAAAAAACAGGCGATTATGAAGCATTTGTAGATTTATATTTTGCTTACCGAACAGATTATCTCTATCAGGCAAATACTTCGAAATTTTTTGGAGGGATGTTCGACTGGATTGAAGCTGATGAAATTTGGAAGTTTAATACCACACCTTCAAACTTAATTGTAGGCAGCGACGAGCATTTTAAAGCTGATGTTCAGATTCTAAATAAGGAAGAATGGGAAACGGTTAAAGAAAACCACATCCTGTTTGAAGCAGATGGAGATATTTTTAAAACAAATGTACAGGTAACAAATTCTTCGTATGAGGAAGATAAAAACGGACCGGTTCGTTTGTCGCTTAACCAGTCGTTTTTGCATGAACTTTTCCCGCGAATTTATGCATTGGCGTTTAGCAGCGACGATGATGATGTTTTGGTTCCAAATGAGCCTTACACGCCAATGGTGGAGAAGATCACGCTGAATTATACAGCCGAAACAAATATGATTTTGGGTTCCTCTGCTGAGAATTACAAAAATAATTTGCTCACACTTTTCCATGAACATCCATTTGGACAGTCAGAGGAACATCCGTATTTAAAAAGTCAATTTGATTTTTTGGTAAGTAACGACAAAAAAGAATATCTGGTTCCAACGTATTGTAAAGGTGGCGAATTGTATATAGGTTTAGCTAACGTCAGGAATCTGCAACAAGTTTCTTTACTGGTGCAGGTTCTGGAAGGAAGTGAGAATCCACTGGCCGATTCATTTATCGGGAAACAAAAGGCAGAATGGTACATTTTATGTCAGAATGAATGGAAAAGGCTCGATTCAAATTATATCATTTCAAACGAAACCGATAACTTTTTGAAATCAGGAATTGTAAAATTTTCGGTTCCGAAAGAAACCACGCAAAACAATACAAAATTACCGTCGGGTTTTGTTTGGGTGAAAGTAAAAATTCATAAAAATTACAATGCAGTTTGTAAAGCCATTTCTGTTCAGGCACAGGCAGTTTTAGCTGAATTTGATAATAATGGAAACGAGCTTTCTCATTTGGAAAACGGACTGGGAGCTAAAATTATTTCAAAGCTCATTCAACGTGTGGCCACGGTAAAAGGAGTTTCTCAACCATTTTCATCGTTTGGCGGAAAGCCCGAAGAGTCGGACGAAAATTATTACCGCCGGGTAAGCGAACGTTTGCGCCACAAAAACAGGGCAATTACTTTATGGGATTACGAACACATTATTTTGCAGGAGTTTCCTGAAATTCATAAAGTGAAGTGTCTGAATCACAGTACAGAAACTTCATTTTTATCTCCCGGCGATGTTTTGCAGGTGGTTATCCCGAATATTGTCAATAAAAATGTGTTCGATATTTATCAGCCCCGTGTGAGTAAAGCTACATTGAATAAGATCCAAAATCACGTCAATAAACTGAATTCTTTTCATGTAAATACAAAGGTTATTAATCCTGATTATGAAGAAGTCACGGTTGATTTGAAAGTGAAATTTTTTGAAGGCTACGATGTGAATTATTATCTGAAAGTATTGAATGAAGATATTACCCGATTATTGTCACCGTGGGCATTTGGAGAAACAGCGAGCATTGAATTTGGGGTGACTTTACATTTAAGTTTGGTGATCAACTACATCGAAAAACTGAAATACGTTGATTACGTTGAAGATGTAAAATTAAAAAAAGGGTCGGAAAGCAACCTGACTAAAGTAGCTCCGTCGAGCCCAAAATCCATTCTTGTTTCCGCCAAACAGCACAGTTTAAGTACCGATGTAAAAAGTTGTACAGAAATTACTGAAACGGAAGAAAAATGTCAGACTTAAATGAATATACAACCATTCCGAAAAAAGTAGCTACAAATGATGATTTGGACTACAAATTTCTTCGAAAGAAAGGACAGGAATACATCGAACAGCTTTCGGGAAATATTTGGACGGATTATAATGAGCATGACCCGGGAATTACAATTCTTGAAATGTTGTCGTATGCCATTACTGATTTGGGATTACGGCTTGATATGCCAATTGAAAATATTTTAGCGCCGGAAAATGAAACGGCTCAAAAATTAGAAGAACAATTCTTTCCGGCTTCTGATATTTTGCCTACAAAACCTGTAAATGAGCTGGATTATCGCAAGTTGTTTATCGATTTGGAAGGCGTAAAAAACTGCTGGCTAAAAACATATGATAAAACTGTTTATGTAGATTGTAAAAACGATAAGCTTTCATATAATTCAGAAGATTTTAATTCAACACATTCCGACTTCAAAAAAGAATTCAAACTAAAAGGTTTGTATTCAATTGTCGTGGATTACGCGGAGGAAATAACAACTAAAGTTAAAGAAGAAAAGGTAAACGAGCAGATAACAATGCTGTATCACGCCAACCGTAACTTGTGTGAGGATTTGATTGATATTTACAAAGTTGGTGAGCATAAAATTGCGGTTTGTGCAAGTATTGAGTTATTCCCTGAAACGGATGAAGAACTGGTTCACGCCAACATTTTGAGAACACTTGACCATTATTTTTCGCCTTCAGTGAAATTTTATTCTCTGAAACAAATGATTTCCAAAGGTTATGCTACCGACGAAATTTTTGAAGGCCCGTTTCTAAACAGTGGTTTTATCGATACAAAAGAATTGGAGGCAGCCAGCCTGCGTACTGAAGTTCGTTTGTCTGATATCATTCAGTTGATTATGGCGGTTGACGGCGTGAAAAACATAAAAGAGATTTCCATTAATAATTGTGCTGATACAGAAGATGAAACCGACAGCTGGCTGATTTGTATAGAAGATGGGAAAAAGCCTGCGTTGTGTACCGATAGCGCTTTTAGTTATTACAAAGGTGTTTTGCCTGTGAATGTAAATCAAACAAAAGTAGAAAACTATCTCGATGCAATAAAACAGGCCGAAGAAGACGAACAGGAACTGGCAAAAGTTGGAATGAAATCTGAAATTCCAGAAGGTGTGTATCTGAATACAGGTGAAACAACAACAGTTCAGAATGATTTCCCGGATACATATGGAATTGGACGTGCAGGATTGCCGCCACATGTTTCAACACAACGAAAATCGCAGGCAAAACAATTAAAAGGCTACCTGTTGTTTTTTGACCAGATTTTGGCGAGTTATTTTGCCCACCTTGCTAAAGTAAAAGACTTACTATCTGTAGATAACCAACTAAAAAAGACCTATTTCACACAGGCTGTGAAAGACATCAAAGGATTTGGTGATCTGGTGAAAAATTATCCTTTAAACAATGATGCAAATTTAACGGACGAACTGTTTGCTGAATTGGACAATTCGGACGAACGCAAGAATAAGTTGCTCGACCATTTGATGGCACGTTTTGCTGAAAAATTCAGCGACTTTGCTTTTTTAATGAAACAGATGTACGGAAGTGCTTCCAGCCAGGTAATTCTGAATTCAAAGGAAAGTTTTCTCAGAGATTATCCTGAAACCAGCAAAGGGCGGGGGAGTGCATTTAACTATTTTAATCAGCCTGATGAACCCGAATCTCCGGAACATCCTGAAATTGGTTTGTGGAATACTTCCAATGTTTCCGGGGTGCAAAAACGAGTTGCGCGACTAATCGGAATGAAAGATTTCTATCGCCGGAATATGTCAAATACTTTTGTGGAAATTTATGATCCTGAGGAAGATGATGACAAAAAAGTTTACCGCTGGCGGATTCGCAACAAAAATGGCGATATCATTTTGTCTGCTACTGTAAATTATGATTATCCCTCGTTGGCGCAAAAAGAGTTGTATCTGGCTGTTGTAAGAATTATTGAAACTTCGCCGGAAGTGGTTGAAGAAGCATTTCTTTCACCTGTAAATGACGAAGATGAAATCGGAAATTTTGAAATTCAGGTTTCTCCCACCGGGCAATATTCATTTGATGTAATTAATCTGGAAGCGCCGGGCTATAGCACCGACCGGATTATCGCACGTCAGTATTCGTATTACGAAAATCAGGAAGAGCTGAAAAATGCCATTTTGGAAATCATTGAATTTATGACCAAAGATTTTTCAGAAGAGGGAATGTTTCTGGTTGAACATATTTTACTGCGCCCGGATGTTACCGAAAGCAATATTCCGCTTGATGAGTTTATGTCCATCTGCACCAACAAC
Source organism: uncultured Draconibacterium sp. (assembly GCA_963677235.2). Classification (GTDB taxonomy): domain Bacteria; phylum Bacteroidota; class Bacteroidia; order Bacteroidales; family Prolixibacteraceae; genus Draconibacterium. The sequence continues at coordinate 961,503 of CAXXPP010000004.1, forward strand.
TGCGAAAGTTGTGAGCCAGTTGATCCGTATTCATTTCGTGTAACAGTTGTGCTTCCAGGCTATACATATCGTTTTTCAAATCCCGATTTCCGCAAATTTTTGGAAGACTTAATCCGAACAGAACTTCCGGCGCATGTTTTGGCGCGTATTTGTTGGGTAGGCCACCGAAAAGGTCAGGTGCCGGATGACGAAAATGATCTGGTTCAGTTTGAGGAAATTTACAAAGACTTTCTGCACTCAAAAACCAATTCAGGACAGGAACAGGACGAAACAAAATTGAAAGCATTAAATAAAATATTGAGCGAATTGAACTCTATTTATCCGTCAGGAGAATTAATCGATTGCGATGATGAAGATGAAGAATTGGATGGCAAAATAATACTTGGCCGCACCAATCTTGGAAACCTTTAATTGAAAAGTTATGGCAACAAAATTAACCGAAATTACCACACAGTATAATACGTTTGTCGATGACCAGGTATTAACAAAAGACCAGCTAAACAGCTTTATAAACTATTTTGAAGATCAGGATCGTTTATCGCGGATATTGTTGAGTGGAGTTGGAATCGTTTGCGGTTTTAACCTGAAATTTAACGCCACAAAACCTTCCATTACAATAACGCAGGGAGCAGGTGTAACCACCGACGGCGATTTGATTAATCTTCGAAAAAATATTCCTGAATCCATTTTAAAATCCATCGATTTGGATAAAATGGAATTCTCGAGGGTGAAAAAGTTTGAAGACAGTTTTGCCAATTATCGCTTTTTCAAAAGGCTGGAAACAGTTGATGGATCGGTTCAGGAAGTGCCCATTGAAATGTGGGAAATTCTACCTGAAAATATTGAAGGTTCAAACGCGTTAAATACGGTTCCCGACCTTCAAAATAAAGTGGTTTTGTTGTACCTGGAATCTTATCCAAAAGAAGGAGATTTGTGTACTGCCATCGACTGCGATAATCAGGGGATTGAGCAGGTAGCGCGACTTCGCGTGTTACTGGTTTCCAAAAATGATGCGGATTTTATTTTGAGTCTCGATTCCATTTTCTCGAAACACAATGTTGTTAATACGTATTTTGATTTACCTGATGTTGCTGTTCGTCGGGTAGTTTTAAATGAATTAAATACTTCCAATTACAACGAGTTAAAACGGGCTTATCATTTGGCATTAAATTCCGATGGATTGATGACCAATTTGACTAACGGAATTTCAAAAATTATAAAGAATTTTGGCGCACTGTTGCAGCTTAATATTTCCAATTCAAACCTTTCGTTGTATCTCGGAACGTTAAAAGGGATTACCAATTTCAATGCATACAACGTTCCATTTAATGTGCAGTACCGCTATGATTGTATTAAAGATGTGGTGGACACGTACAGTGAAATTAAAACCTTACTCTTATCATTAAAAGAAGAATGTTGCCCGGATATTAATGCATTCCCAAAACATTTGATGCTGGGGAGTCTGGATGAAATTCAGGAGGAAGTTCAGAATTACCGCCACAGTTTTTACAAATCGCCAATTTTAAATGACGGAGAAGACCTGATTCAACAGTGCCGAAGTTTGGTTTTGCGTTTGTTTCAACTTGTTCTTCGCTTCCAGACAACTGCTGGTGATATAAAAATTACACCATCAAATAAATTACCCGATTTGGGTTATCGTGCTATTCCTTTTTATTACAATATTCAGAATGAATTTTTAAAACAATGGAATGTAGAAAAAACAGGAAAATATAAAGCGAATACAAATTTGAGTTATCACACCGACTTGTTATCCCCTTCACCGCAGGTTCAGGAACCGTTAGCATTTAATATTGATCGTTTTGACTTTTACCGGATTGAAGGCCACCAGGGAAAAGACTATAAAGTGGCACTGGAAGAAATTGAAGAACTGAAAGTAAAATACGGGTTGGCTTTCGATGTAAAAGCACTGTCGGTGAACATTAATACTGAGACCCTGAATATTGACGACTACGAATGTGAATTTGAAGATTTAAATGTATTGCTTCGTGCGTGGACTGCTGAGCAGGACTGTGTTTTGGGTGAAGTTTCAGAATTTTTCTCAGGATTCAGAACTGATGAGCCAGGGAAAAATATTCGTGAAAACCTGATTGGCATAAAACGAGTTTCATCTTTAGGACTTCTTTCCGACTCTGGTTCAGCAAGAGATAATTCGGGGCTTCGAATAAACACGAATTTAAATATTGATACAACAAAAGGAACCGATTACTCTATTTCTCACCAGAAAAGCAGCGAAATTGTTTCAGACCATTTAATCGTCGATGAAAACGCGTTGGGAAGTGTAATGAAAAAAGCGCTCGAAGAAACCAAAGGAGGTTCGGTTAACGATATTATTGCCAGGGCTGACAATTTGGTGGCTGCAAAAATAAGCGACGAAGTTTGGGCAGAACAACCGGAACTAAAAGAATTTGTAATCGACAGATCTATCGAACTGATGGCTTACGCACATATTGTTGCGCAAAAAATGCCTGCTATTTTGACTAACATAGATGTTGTAAAAGTTAATGAATACAAACTCACTTTAAAAGAATTATGCTCGCGGGTAGAAAAAATGAAAGCCCGTTATCAGAATATACAACTCTCAGCGGTGTTAAAAGCGTTGATGGGTGTTTTAATCACTCAACTCTCGAGTATTTGCTGTTCAGCTAAAAAGTTAGAAGTGCTGCTTGAAGAAATCAACAAGCGGAAGGAAAAAATTATTGTCCGTCTCAAACTTTCGAAGTTTGTTGAAAAATCCCCCGGATTAGAACATAAAGCCGGTGTTGAACCAGGCGGCACTTTCTTTTTAATTTATTTGAACAAGACGAAATTGAATACCGGAAGAAATGTATTAACTAATGTTAGTGCAGTCCGGGAAATCTCGCTTGTAAGGGAGGTTGCGAATGTGAATCCGGTAAACCGGCTATCACTGCTGGGTGCAGAAAATGTTAATCCAAAAGAATTACCTACAGAAAAGGCGCTTTCTGAAAAAGAATTACTGGCAAATACGCGAATTACAGAAATTTTAAACAGGGCGGCAAGAGTAACAGATTTGCCCAATAATACAGTTGTAGCGGATTTTGCCTTACCATACATGTGTTGCTCCGACTGTGCTCCGGTGAATTTTATTGTGGAAAGAAAACCAGTTTCACTGCGCCTGGAAAAAGACCATTTTTGTTTGGGACAGGATACTAGCCCCTTATTATTTGATGTTTCTCCCGCTGATGGCCTTATCAAAGCTGATCAGGAAGTTGAAGGCATGAGTATTGACGGAACCAAGCTCATTTTTGATGAAAATGCTTTCCCTGATGAAATGATTGGAAAAACCATCCATTTTACAGTGAACAACCAAATAACGCAATGCGAAATTACTGTGTATCGTGCCGTCGAGTTTGATTTTGAAGTACCTGAATCTCCAACCTCGCAAACAGAAATAACTTTTAAACCTACCGGAAATCTGGATGGAGCAACATTCCTCTGGAGTTTTGGCGATGATAATCTTTCAACCGACCGGAATCCGACACATAAATATAGATCGCCGGTAAATGATGAAAACAAAGTTACTGTTTCGCTTACTGTAACGGCAGAAAACGGGGTTTGCCAGTCGACGGTTGAACATGAAATTGTTTTTGCAGAAGTTGATGTTCAGATAGCTTTGCCGGAAGACTCATTCTGCGAAAATGACGAAAAGAACTACCCCTTTGAAGTTACCCCTTCAGGAGCTGAGGCCAAAATTGAGGGACAGGGTGTTACCCAGATTTCCACGGGAGGTTTTGTATTTATTCCTGCAAATGCGGACCCGGGAGAAATTGAATTCCTGTTAAATGGAAAGCTTTCCGGTTTGAAAGTCACTGTAAATAAAGCTCCGGTAGCATCGTTTAAACCTGAGCAGATAGGGAATGAGCTTGTTCTTACCAATCATTCAACCGGTGCAAATTCGTTTGTCTGGAATGTTAACGGAGAAAAAATTGAACGCAACGACAGTTCGCCTTTAACTATCAAACTTACTGAAGATACACCAACTGTTTGGCGACTGGCTTTGGAAGCTGTCAGCGAATTTTGTGGTTCAGATACAACAGAATTTATCACTTTTCAAACCGAATTAATTAATACTTGCGTGGAAGACACAAAAGTTGCCTTGCAAAAAGATTTGGAAGTTTTGCAGACACTAAATCTTCCGGGCTCCAATCTTGTAGTTCCCATCTGGATGTCGACCAGCAAAATTTATGGAGGCACTGATGAATTTAAAGAAGGTGTATTAAACGATATTGATAATTATCTGGCCGGAAAGAATAACGAAAAATTACGAAGTCAATTCCTGGAATTGTTGCAGCAAACAGCATCAATGGTTATTGAAATGTCAGGAAACCGTGACGGAGAAGAATTCCCGAAATTGCTAAGGTTATTTGAATTGCAGTTAAAGTTGTTCTACAATATTTTAGGTTGCCAAAATGCCGATGTTATTGATGCTTCTGCCGACGAACTTGCTGAACTGTTCAAGTTGATTTTAACCCTGCTGAGACGACTAAGAGAACGTGAGATTTTCTTCTCCGATGAATTGAAAGAGTTTATAAAAATCTGGGGTGAAAAAATTAAGGGGAGAGCAATTTTGGAAGAACATTTTAAAGTAATAATGGAAGAAAATCTGATTTAGTTTGACAGAACCAAAACATATCATTCAAAAGCTATTTGTGGAGGTAAATACTACACAAACAAAAGAAGCGTATAAAATTAAAAACGAAATCGATTCGTTTTTGAAAAATGAAATTTTGCCCGGGCTTGAAAAATTATTGTTAAAGCACGACAATCCAAATGTAGTTTTACGAATAGATAAATTAGACATTAATTTATTGGCACCCGGTTGGGAAAACAGAGACCAGTGGAAAGCTGAAATTATAAATCAGTTTGAAAAACAATTGCTACGGCAATTACAAACCGGAACACAATTTTCAGTAAATAAAAATCAGCTTAATTCAATACAAGTCTCTGGTGCAAAAAATAATGAGGATATTTTCCTGTTTTTTCTTGAAAGCGGATATTTACCGTGGTTTGGAAATGAAGATCAGATTGTTGATTTTGTGCAACAAGTAGTTAATGAAGAACTGCAAATGAGCCCATCTTTTGTTCGTCGGCTGGCTGAAGTATTATCGCAAAAAAATGAGTCAGTTGAACGGTTGCTGAACCAATTTTCTGCAGAACTGGTTGTATCTTTTCTAGCACAATTAAATCAGGATTTAAAAAACAAAAAGCTTGATATTTTATTGGTTTTGAAAAATAACCACAGGATGTTTAACCTTGAGTGGTTGAAAATTCTGTTAAAAGTTTCAGTAGAACAAAGTGTTGACACAATTATCTCATCGGTCAATAAATGGTTCAACTTTCTGCAAAAACCGGTTTCAGGATTTGTTAAAAAGGAGAAAAAAGAAACATCTGAAATATTTAAACTTTTTTTGGTGGCAGTGTCTGGTAAAGTAATTTCAGAACCAAAGTTTCAGGGCATCTTAAATCAGAGCTTGGCTATTGTTGCCATGGAAAAAGCAGTGCCTGAAACTTCAGAAAAAGTATTTATTCAGAAACAGAAAAAAGACGAACCGTTTTTAGGCGAAAATTTGAATGAAATCGCAGTCTCAAATGCCGGAATTATATTATTACATCCCTTTTTTAAAACTTTTTTCCGCCTGTTGAATGTGACTGATGCAAGAGGAGAAATAAAACCTGACAAGCAGAATCTGGCGGTTCAGTTGCTCCATTTTTTAGCTACCGGACAGGAGGATGTTTTTGAGGCAAACCTGGTCTTTGAGAAGTTTTTATGCGGGATTCCTCTAAAAATGCCAGTTCTGCGAAAAAGTTTGCTTACGCCAAAAATGAGAAATGAAACTGATAATTTATTGAAACAACTTATTAAAAATTGGGAGGCACTGAAAAACACTTCACCCGATGGAGTGAGGCAGATGTTTTTACAGCGTGATGGAAAACTGATTCAAAATGAAAAGAATTTCAAATTGATTATGGAACGCAAAGCACAGGATGTTTTGCTGGATAAATTAAACTGGAATTTATCGCTGGTGAAAATTCCGTGGATAAATAATTTGTTAACGGTAGAATGGTAAAGATTTGTTTCGAAAAGAAAAATTTATGATATGAAAAGTCCAATTCAAAAATTCAGAAGAACACAGGATTCGGGAGATAAAAGCAAGAGTTATAATAAATCATTCTTCGGGAAAGAAAATCAGCATTCGTTTTTGGGAAATGAAGACTTGAATAATGAGACTTTTTTTCAACCAAAACAGGAAATGGTGAATAAATCAAATAAAACAGGAATGTCTGACAAATTAAAAACAGGAATTGAAGGATTGTCAGGTTTGGATATGTCTGATGTTGAGGTTCATCGTAATTCTAATCGTCCACGTCAACTTGATGCATTGGCTTATACACAGGGAACCGATATTTACCTTGGACCAGGTCAGGAAAAACATTTGCCTCATGAAGCGTGGCATGTTGTGCAGCAAAAACTGGGGCATGTTCAAAAAACATCCCGAATGGGTGAGAATGATATAAATGATGATACTTCTTTCGAGAAGGAAGCAACCGAAATGGGAAGTAAAGCTTTGTCTGGTAATTCATTCGGAGAAGATTCACGGGTTGCAAATAAAGATCCTCAGGAAAAAAATGTTCAAAAGAAGGATATTGTTCAACGAGAGCCAATTCCCTCTTCGGCTATAGTTTTAGATGTTAACGCAGCGGCCGATGATGTTCTGCAAAAACTTATAGCAACAGCAAGAGGTACGAGCCGGCAATACAGTAGCGTTAATTGGCGAAATATGTTTTTGGGAGTTATTCATCAACAAATTGCAGGCAGGGCATTAGGAACAATAACCGGAGCGTGGAGAGATAATGCTGGCATTGATGTCGATTGGACAGTTACAATGAATTTTGATCAAACAGGAGCTGCTCGAACAGAAAGAGAAACTGAAACGAGAGACGTAACAAATACTTCAGGTGGAACTTCTGCTAATAGTTTGGGGAGCAGCCAGAGTGATACAGCTGGAACAAGTGTTAATGTAACAGGAGGCTCAAGTAGTAGCGTTGGAGCCGAAGCTGGTCCGGTAAGTGCGGAACAGGGAAGTAGCGGAAGTGGTTCGCTTGGATTTAATGATTCCCATACATCAGGAAGTACAGCATCTTCGGGAGGTGGCCTTAGCACTGGTTCATCATCAGAGAGTTCTGAATCTGTAAGTCGTTATTTGGCAAGTTTAAGAGTAACTATCGATTGTACAGCAGAAGCAGCCTACAGTAACTGGGATATTATTAACCCCGTAAAATGGGGAAGCCACCTAGCAGGAAGACAACATAACACGAGAACATTTATTATTGGAACAATAACGTACGATTTGCCTAATTACTAAGGATGCAAAATCAATCAATGAATTATTGGAATGAGTTTGTCTGGTATTATAGAATTTAATGGTTTAGAATTTCTTGAAGAACTTGAAAAGGTATTTAATGCCAGAGGTCTGAACGGAGTTATTAGCATAGCTGAAATTACTTTTCCGATTGGCGGTAGTATACGAATGGGACAAGTAGACGAAATTAAGGATGATCCGGTATATAAGATTGAAAAAATTGTTATCGCCAAAATTAACCCTGAAATTTTGGTATTTTCTATTGGAGATGAGACATCTGATTCAATTATCAGAAGTATGAGTTTACCCCATGTCGATGTGCCGTTTCAAATTGCAATTTACGGGCATCCGGTAAATTCTGAAGGGTATAAAAATTAATTTTATTGATTACAATTATGGTAAATTTGATAGGATGACAGAAGTACAGTCATATCTGGCAAAAATAATTCAGGCTCGTTTTGAACTGGAGTTTAAACAGAAAAAACTTCGTTTACCCGATTTTCAGCCCGGAAATCTGGAACAACCGGAATTGTCGGGTTTTATTATTGAACATAGCCTTTCGGTTGCAGAAATTGTCATTTTGTTTCTTGCTCTTATTCCACACATCGACCCTGGTTTTTTTAGGTCGGTAGTTTCAGAGTATCTTCCAAACGGTGGTGATTTTCCCGAATTTGGAGGAGTGAAAGGTAAAAATCATCGCGGTATTTTACCCACCGGCGAAACTGTACTCTATATTCTGGCCGGAAAAGATTTACAGAAACGCATGGAAGTGGCCCGTATTTTTGAAGAGGATCATTTGTTTGCCAGAAAGAGTGTATTGTCGCTGGAACATCCGGGCGACGGAGAACCCAAAATGAGTGGACGTTTGGTAATAGACGAAGAGTATGTGGATTTATTTACTACAGGAAAAATATCAAAACCCAAGCTAAACAGCGATTTCCCGGCGGAACGGATTACCACCGAACTGGAATGGAAAGACCTGGTGCTGCAAGACAAAACATTGGCGGAAATTAAAGAAATAGAAGTTTGGTTAAAACACAACGACACTTTGCTGAATGCGTGGGGAATGAAAGGTAAAATTAAACCCGGATTCCGGGTGTTGTTTCATGGTCCTCCGGGAACTGGAAAAACAATGACAGCCTGCTTGTTGGGAAAATACACCAACCGCGATGTGTATCGAATCGACCTTTCCATGGTGGTTTCAAAATACATTGGTGAAACCGAAAAAAATCTTTCTAAATTGTTTGATAAAGCCGGGAATAAAGACTGGATTTTGTTTTTTGATGAGGCTGACTCCATTTTTGGAAAACGGACCAGCGTACGCGATGCCCACGACAAATATGCGAACCAGGAAGTTTCCTATCTTCTGCAACGGATTGAAACGCATGCCGGGCTTGTTATTCTGGCTTCCAACCTAAAAAGTAATATCGATTCATCGTTCACACGACGGTTTAATACAATGATTGAATTTGAAAATCCCGGAGTGGTTGAACGCCACAAACTGTGGGAAAACTATCTTCCTGAAAAGATAAAACTCGACAAAAAAATAGTGCTGAAAGAGGTGGCACTGAAATATGAATTAACCGGAGCCAATATTGTAAATGTAATTCATTACGCCGGGTTAAAAACATTAGAAAACAAATCAACTACCATTTCCCGAACCGACTTAGTGAGTGGAATTCAAAAAGAGTATCTTAAAGAAGGGAAGATGATTCGGCCCGACTAAATTATTTTACTCTTTTCTCCTTCTTCTATACAACTTGTTTTTTTTGAAGCACCTGAATATTTGGCAATGGCTGCTAGGTGGCTGAGCTAGCTTCATAACATGAAACTAAGGATATCGCTGGTAAATAAATATATTGATATTGAGCCGAAACAAATAGATTATTATCTGAAAAGTCTGCGAAATTCTAACAGTAAACATTTTAAACGAGTTAACGAAATAAAGGACCTTGTTGTGAAACGTGAAGTACAATTGATGAAAAACAGACCGGAATTATTAATTCCGGGACACGGAGATTTCCATTCCAAAAATATCTTCACTAAAAAAAAAACGATGGTAAATTTGTTGCTGTTATCGACTTTGATAGTTCTTATATGTTGCCACCTGCTTTTGATGTAGTCGCTACAGCAACCAATTGGGAACACGATTTTATGGAGCAGGTGCATTTATTTAAAGTACGCATATCGTTAAGTATTTTATATTACCTGGTAAAAGTGGGCATGGGAGATAGTGAACATTTTTTTAAAATTATGGTCGATGCCGAGAAAAATATGGCTTCTATTTTGTAGAAATTGTTAGTAGCATTTATATGCAGATTGAATTTCAGAAATCGTATCATTTTTACCGTCGTATTTTTTATATTAGCTAAACAAAATATTCCAACTATGACTAAATATTTTTCAATTCTGTTTTTTCTGGTTTTATTCCATTCTGTGAATTTGTTTTCTCAGGAGACAAACTATCGCCCCGGTCTTTTTTTTCGTGAAGACTGGAAAGAAATTCCTGCAGAAATACCTCTTTCCCAAAAGCATGTGAGTAACCCAAACCTGCTTGTTCAACTTTATGGAGCAGGAAAAGACAGCCTGAAAAAAAGCAATCATCCGCAACCGGTTGACGATCCGTTTTATGTTTGGTCGGGACTTTGCCTGGAAAACTGGATGGTTACCTTAAAACATCAAACACAAAATGTCGATTTAACTGGTTTTGCAAAAATACGATGGAGAACCAAACAGTTCGGATTTAGGCTATTACGAATTACTTTAAAACTGGCAGATGGAACATGGCTTATAAGTGACATGTTTGATGGCCCTTCAAAAGACTGGAGAATAAAAGAATTCAATATTCAGGATATAGAATGGCACATTTTAGACCCGGAACGGATCGTTGAAATTGGGTTAGCAAAAGATCCGGATTTGTCAAATGTTGAAGAAATTGGTTTTACCGACTTAATGCCAGGTGGTCAATCGGCAGCATGCTCACGCCTCGACTGGATTGAAGTTGACGGGAAGCCACTGGATAGATAACTAATTCAATAATTTGCTTTATAATCTCGACCAAGAGCACATTATATTTTCAAGGGGTGCTAATATTCTCAGCACTTTCCACCCCAAACAAATCAAACGGTGGCTGAATAAATATGTCGTTAAACAAAACTACTGTCAAAATAATAAAGCCAACAAAAAATAATACTACTAAGAACTGCGGAAATGAAGTTTTCTGAATATCATGTTTTGATTTAATATCACAAACTTCGCCGGGACAATATTGCACTTTATCTTTAAAAAATAACGGATAAAATTTACATCCTAAACAAATTCCAAAAGCCGATTCAAAAAATAGAAATATCAGGCATACAAAACATATTAAACCGGTTATCGGGCTATATGAATTTACAACCACCACAAGCGAAAACATTGTTATTGCCAAAGCGAAACCAATTTTCCATGCAAATTTTTTCTGGCGGGCCCCCACATATTCAGGTGTCTGATTTCGTACAATAAGCCGTCCTAAGATTAAAGTTGGGGCAAATTTTGGATTAATAAATACCCGAATAGAAATATCAGTGAGAAAAATAATAATGGCATATTTCAGCAGTGTAAAATCGCCTTTCATAATCACTGTTAAAATTGCTATGAACATCAAAAGAAACAGCATTCCGGCAGCCGCTCTTATTTCACGTTCATTCAAAACAGGTATCTCATACCCTTTTACATCTTCTCCAAATTTAATTATCCCGGCCATTTTTCTTAATATTAAATTTAATGAATAAAATTTTTGACTATAGAGTGTAACAAAAAAGATTGTTCATCAGTTTATAAGAGATTCAAAAAATTAAAAGAATTATTTTTGAAACACATTTTACAGAAAAATATTTGTTTTTATGGAAACCGCCTCATTAAGTAATATAAAAAAAGAACTAAAAGTACTATCTGCCAGCCAACTTCAGGAAATTACAGTGAGATTGGCAAAATTCAAAAAAGAAAACAAAGAACTGTTAAGTTATCTGCTTTTCGATGCTTTTAATCAACAGGCTTTTATTCAAAATGTAAAAGAAGAAATTGATGAGCAATTCAAAAATCTGAACAGAAGCAGTATTTACCTTGCAAAAAAAACAATACGAAAAGTTCTAAAAACAACAAAAAAATACATCCGCTTTTCGGCTTCAAAAGAGATTGAAATAGAACTATTGATCTATTTCTGTATGAAAATGAAAAAATCAGGTTTACGATTAAATTCCAGCCGGGTAATAATGAATATATATATCAACCAGGTTCGACGCATAAAACAGGTTCTTTCAATGATGCATGAAGATTTACAAATGGACTACGAAGATTCTGTCAATAGTCTGTGAATAAAACAAACTACCGGTTCTTTATTCTTGCGTCCGGGTAAATCATATTGTAAACAAACAGTTATAATTCTGTTGCCAAATGAAAATATATAGTGTGGTATATAATAAAAATGTCATTAATCTCTAAATTTGAGAACTATTTTTCTTATCATAATGTTCTAAATACGATTTTTACAAATGAAATTAATTGCAGTTAAAAGTATCGGGATTTTATATTTCCTTATGATTGTTTTTGTTACTGTTGCTCAACCCGACAAAAAGTATGATCAGCATATCGCCTTTGATCCCTCATTTATGTCCAATCCTGTAACGCCATACAGAAGTGCCAACGGTGCCCCCTCGGCAAATTACTGGCAAAACCGGGTCGATTATAATATTGCGGTATCCTTGGATACAGCTCAACATATGGTAAGTGGTACCTGCAAAATTTCTTATATTAACAATAGTCCTGATGAACTCGACTATTTATGGCTGCAACTGGATCAGGATGTTTTCAAAAAAGGTTCCATTGGTTCATATACGCAGGGAGCTGATATTGCCGGTGGTTATAAGTTAAAGTCGGTTCGGATTACCCAAAACAATAAAACAACAGAAGCAAAATATATTGTGAGCGATTCCCGGATGCAAATCAGGCTAGATCAACCTATAAAAGCACAGGGGGGCCTGATTGCTGTTGAGGTGAGTTATGAATTCAAAATTACGGAAAAACAATTTAGACTTGGAAAAATGAACACCGAAAAAGGCGTAATTTATGATGTTGCCCAGTGGTACCCGCGTATGTGTGTTTATGATGATGTTCACGGATGGGACGCGCTGCCATACCAGGGAAGTGGCGAATTTTACTGTGAATATGGAGATTTTGAGTATTCAATTACAGCGCCTTCTGATATGGTTATTGCGGGATCCGGTGAGTTGCAAAATCCGGAAGAAGTACTAACTAAGGAGCAACTGGAACGGCTAAATAAAGCAAAACAAAGTGATGAAACAATATATATTGTTGAACCTAAGGAAGTTGGAAAGTCAAGATTTAAGGGTGATAAGAATGACGATTTAACATGGAATTTTACGATGAAAAACTCGCGCGATGTAGCATGGGCAGCCTCAAAAGCATTTGTCTGGGATGCTGCCAAAGTTAATCTTCCCGATGGAAAAACAGCACTCGCAATGTCATTTTATCCGACCGAAAGCATGGGGGGCAATGCATGGGATCGTTCTACTGAATATTTGAAACATAGTATAGAAACCTTTTCATCCAATTGGTTTGAATATCCTTATCCGGTTGCCGTAAATGTAGGTGGCCCGGTTGGTGGTATGGAATATCCCGGATTAGTTTTTTGCAGTGCGCGAATCGACCAGGCAAAAGTCTTATATTTTGTAACCGCCCACGAAATTGGGCATAACTGGTTTCCAATGATCGTCGGTTCAAACGAACGTCGCTATGCTTTTATGGATGAAGGGATGAATACTTTTATCGATATTTACGCGCAGGATGATTTTAACAAAGGTGAGTTTGCTCCGAAAAGAGACGGCGAATACGACCCCAAGGGAGAAAACCCTGCACGCGACATCGTGCCTTATATGGTTAGTCCTGAGGCCGAAAGCATCATAACCCACGCCGATGTGATGCAAAGAAGTGCAGGTCACCAGTTATCATACTACAAAGGCGCACTTGGCCTTGTGCTACTTCGTGAATATATACTGGACCACGACCGCTTTGATTATGCTTTTAAAACCTATATTCGCCGCTGGGCATATAAACATCCGCAACCTGAAGATTTTTTCAGAACCATGAATGATGCAACAGGCGAGGAGCTAAACTGGTACTGGAATGCGTGGTTTTGCCAAACCTGGACATTAGATCAGGCGGTTAAAGATGTTAAATATATCGATGAAAAACCGGAAAGCGGCTCTTTAATTACATTGCAAAATAACAACCAGATGATAATGCCTGCCGAAGTGAAAATAACCGAAAAGAACGGTAAAACTACCCAGGTAAGACTCCCGGTTGAAATCTGGCAACGTGGTACCGATTATACTTTAAAATTTGAATCTACATCGCCGGTTGTTTCTGTTGAAATTGATCCCGATAAGCAACTGCCCGATATTAATCCGGACAATAATTTATGGCTGGCAAAATAAACGCTTTAAGAAATATCTTTTACTGATTCTATCTTCAAAAAGAAGAGGCCACTAAATATTAAAAGTCGCAAAATCTGTCGTATTTTTGCAGCGAAATAAATATATGAAAGTATGAGCGACGATAAAAAGATAATTTTCTCGATGTATAAGGTGAGTAAAGTTTACCCACCCAATAAAACTGTTATAAAAGATATTTCTCTATCGTTTTTTCTGGGTGCCAAAATTGGTATTATTGGGCTAAACGGCTCAGGGAAATCAACGCTGCTGCGAATTATAGCAGGCCAGGATAAAGCCTTTAACGGTGAACTGGTTTTCGCCCCGGGTTACTCCGTAGGGCTATTGGAGCAGGAGCCGAAACTCGATGATTCTAAAACAGTTATTGAAATCGTAAAAGAGGGAATGCAGGAAACGGTTGATGTATTAAATCGTTATGAGGAAATTAACCAGTTATTCGGTTTGCCGGAAGTATATGAGAATCCTGATGAGATGGACAAACTAATGGGGGAGCAGGCTCAACTACAGGAAAAAATGGATCAGTTGGATGCCTGGAACCTGGATAGCAAACTGGAAAGAGCAATGGATGCCCTGCAATGTCCGCCGGATGATCAGCCTGTGAAAGAACTTTCTGGTGGTGAACGCCGCCGGGTTGCTCTTTGCAGATTGTTACTTAAAGAGCCCGACATTTTGTTGCTCGACGAGCCAACCAACCATTTGGATGCCGAAAGTATTCAGTGGCTTGAAATGCACCTCGCACAATACAAAGGAACTGTTATCTGTATAACACACGACCGTTATTTCCTTGATAATGTGGCCGGTTGGATTTTAGAATTAGACCGCGGACAGGGAATCCCATGGAAAGGAAATTATACCTCCTGGCTGGAGCAAAAATCAAAACGTCTGGAACAGGAAGAAAAAGGAAGTCAGAAACGCCGCAAAACACTTGAACGTGAGTTGGAATGGGTGAGAATGGCTCCAAAAGCTCGTCATGCAAAATCAAAAGCACGTTTAAGTGCTTACGATAAGATGCTAAATGAGGATGTAAAACAGAAGGAGGAAAAACTGGAAATTTTCATTCCAAACGGGCCACGTCTGGGCGACAGGGTAATTGAAATGGAAGGAGTCAAAAAAGGATATGGCGACCGTGTACTCTTTGAAGATTTGAGCTTCAAACTTCCACCAGCAGGAATTATTGGTGTTATCGGACCAAACGGAGCCGGAAAAACAACACTGTTTAAACTGGTTATGAAACAATTGGAAGCCGATGCCGGGAAAATTGAAATTGGTGATACAGTTAAAATAAGTTATGTA
The DNA here is from genome assembly GCA_963677235.2 of uncultured Draconibacterium sp. Lineage (GTDB taxonomy): Bacteria > Bacteroidota > Bacteroidia > Bacteroidales > Prolixibacteraceae > Draconibacterium. The sequence continues at coordinate 976,705 of CAXXPP010000004.1, forward strand.
GATCAAACGCATGCAGCTATTGACCCAAACAAGTCGGTTTTTGAAGTTATATCAGGTGGCACAGAAACCATGATGCTGGGAACCCGACAGGTAAATTCACGGGCTTATGTAGCACGATTTAATTTTACAGGTTCCGACCAGGAAAAGAAATGCGGCGTACTTTCCGGCGGTGAACGGAACCGCTTGCATTTGGCCTTGGCCTTAAAAGCGGAAGGAAACGTTCTTCTGCTCGACGAACCTACCAATGATATCGATGTAAATACGTTGCGCGCACTGGAAGAAGGCCTTGAAAATTTTGCCGGATGTGCTGTAGTTATTTCGCACGACCGTTGGTTTCTCGACCGGATTGCAACTCATATTCTTGCTTTTGAAGGGGATTCAAATGTCTATTATTTTGAAGGTTCATTCACAGAATACGAAGAGAACCGGAAGAAGCGACTGGGAGATGAAGCGCCGAAACGTCTGAAATACAAAAAGCTAAGAGAATAAATTTATATTGAAAACAGGTAGTTGGGAGAAATAATACATACAGCCAACGTAAAAGTTCCGCGAGTTGTTATTCTGAATTTATTTTGAATCGGAATAACGTAAAATATACTTTTGAGGTAACTTTTAAGTTATAACTGACAGAACATTAGAAATAATATTCAAAATGATCCTTTAACTGAAATTTTCTTACCTGGCTACCTGTTTTTGTATTCTTACAAAAACAAACATGAATAAGGGAATATCTACCATCCTGCTGTTGATCCTTTCAAACACATTTATGACTTTTGCGTGGTATGGTCATTTAAAGTTTAAACAAATTGACTGGTTTAATAATTTAGGACTTATTGCTATTATTTTAATCAGCTGGGGAATCGCTTTTTTTGAATATATTTTTCAGGTTCCGGCTAACAGAATAGGATTTTCAGGTAACGGTGGGCCATTCAATTTGTGGCAATTGAAAGTAATTCAGGAAGTAATTACTCTTTCGATTTTTACCTTATTTACCCTCGTTTTCTTTAAAACGGAAACATTCAGATTAAATCATCTTATCGGGTTTGTGTTTTTAATTCTGGCAGTTTATTTTATTTTCAAAAAATAATAAAAAACACCGGTATATTCCGTAAAAATGTAAAAGGAAATACTACTAAAGGGCGGTAATTTTTTCAGTTTTTCTTCGAATTAATTTCCCCTCTTTTTCCCAGTTTTGTAGCAATAAAACTGATAATAAGGATTTGAACCGGATGAAAAAGCATAATCGGTAATAAAAATATTCCGGTAGAAGCCGATTGCTGAAAAAGTATTTTAGCAAAAACGGTACCATGCACCAGCGACTTTTTTGTGCCACAAAACTGAGTAGTGATCTGGTCTTCCAAATTAAATTTCAATAGCTGCGACAAATAGCCTGTAAAAAAATAAACAAGGGTAAAAATACTTAAAACAGACAGGAAAATAATCAACAGATCAAACACATTAACAGCGCTGAAAACTTTATCTTCGAAAGAATGTGAGAAACTTTTAAAGATTATAAGCAAAATAACAGATTTGTCAAATAACGTGAGAAAACGATTGTGTTTACGTGCAAAATTACCCAGATAGCGTTGCAGGAAAATTCCGGCAATAACCGGTAAAATAATTTCGGTTATCAGTTTTATATAAATTTCTGTCAGATTAAAATCAATAGTTGTTTTTTGTAAAAATAATCCCATCCAAAGTGGTGTTACCACAATCCCTATTAACCCCGATATACTGGCATTAAAAATTGCAGCCGGCACGTTTCCTTTTGCTATAGAAACCATAACAACCGATGAAGAAACGGTTGATGGTAACGCAGCCAGAAACAAAAAACCCATCCAAAGATTTTGTGCATCGCTATTTCTTACTAATGGATAGAAAGCAATAACCATTAATGGAAAAACTAAAAAGGTAGTAGATTGTACCAACACATGAAGTTTCCAGTTTCGTAATCCGGCTTTTATTTGTTGCGGACTTAATTTCAACCCATAAAAAAAGAAAATGAATGAAATTCCGATACTGGCAATAAAATCTAATGGCAGGCCACTTTGCGGATTCCCCCAATGAGGGAAAAACCAGGCAAGAATAACAATTCCGATTATGGCAAGAACAAAATTGTCAATTTTAAATTTCATTTTTATTTGCAACAGATTTTTTGAAATAAGCCGCTAAAGATAATAGTTGCTTTCTGTTTCTATGGTAACGAATATTGAAAATTACAGATTTGATATTATTATGAGAGGAGCATTTAATGTATACAAGTAAAGAATTTTGTTTGCGGGTATTTCCCAACACTACATTTTTCAACTGAATTAATGGACTCAGTAAACATGAAAAATTTTTATTTTGAAAGTAGAACAACCGATTATTCTTTCATTTAAATTTGCGCGTTATTTTTATTTACTGTATGAAAATATTGGGCAAAGTCCGTGCGGTTGAAAAATTATACCAAACTCTGGATAAAGATATTTTTGAACTGCGAAACCAAACCGGCATTAGCTGTGTTGAAAATTGTGTAAAATGTTGCACCACACCCCGAATTGAGGCCACTGCACTTGAGTTTTATCCTTTGGCTTATCATTTATACAAAACAGGTGAGGCAGAGAATGTTTTAACGCAAATTGATGAAATAAACGATCCTACAATTTGTCCGATTTTAAATCATCTTTCCTTTGGAGGGAAAAGACCTGGATGCACTCAATACGAACATAGGGGACTTATTTGCAGGTTGTTTACTTATAGTTACGGGACGGATAAATATGGAGTGAGAAGAATAAACGCCTGTAAAACCATTCGAGTTGAACAGCCGCAGCAGCTCGACGCAGTAAACAAAATATTGCAGGTAAAACCATTAGGCCCGAAAACAAGTAACTATTATTCTCAACTTCAGGCAATTGATTTTAATGAGGCACATCGATTTTATCCTATTGGAAACGCTATAAAAGTTGCCATTGAAAAAATAATAACAAATTATCATTACAGCGGAAACAAGGCAATTTAATTTCTCAAGGAGATGAAAATATTAATTTGATTTATTCTTCTTTAAATCACTTTCATCGTCTTTGACAAATTTCCTGTCAATAAACTGGTCACCCTCCTGCAATTTTTTTTCAACTTTTTCCACCCTGCCGTTATTATCTTTTTCCTTTAATTTATTAACCAGTTTTTTTAATACAGGAATTTCGTATGCAAGCAAAAACAGGCCGGCTACTACAAAAACATATCCAAGTGGAATAAAGGGAAACAACATAAATACCAACCCCAAACAAAATACTAATATTCCTATTCCAAGCCTGATATACTTTTTATATTTTGAACTTACTTTTATCATCGATTGTATGGTATTTCAATTTTTTTATCAAATCAGATATTCCGTAAAACAGATTATGGTTCAGATAATGTTAAACTAACAATATGCCAAAATCAACCGATAATAAAAACAAAAGTATGTCTATATTGTCGTTACAAGCATTTGCCGCCAAACAATAAAAATGAAAATTAAACCAAATCTGGTTAATTTATCCCCAATAATGTAGAAATCAGTTCCTAAAAATCCTGTGAAATAAATAAAAGCTCGATTCCTTTTTTCTTGATTCTTTTGAATCCTTTTTTATAAAAAAAACTTGTGTTTCAGAAATGATCGTTTTTACTAATCAATTTTACTTTCATATTGTTGTTGTTGAAACAGATGGTTTTACCGAATAAAAAATGAGTTATGAAATTTCGGATTGAAAAAGATACGATGGGAGAGGTTCAGGTGCCGGCAGAGAAATATTGGGGTGCACAAACCGAGCGGAGCCGTAATAATTTTAAAATTGGAGAACCGGCAAGTATGCCTGTTGAAATTATTTATGCCTTTGCTATTTTAAAAAAAGCGGCCGCACTTACCAATCTTGAATTGGGTGTTTTGGGAAAAGAAAAATCTGATTTGATTGCAAAAGTTTGTGATGAGATTCTTGCCGGAAAACATAATAACCAATTTCCTTTGGTTATCTGGCAAACGGGCAGTGGAACGCAAAGTAATATGAATGTTAATGAAGTGATTGCAAACCGGGGGCATGTTTTAGGTGGAGGACAGTTAACCGATGGTGAAAAATTACTTCATCCGAATGATGATATAAATAAAAGCCAAAGTAGTAACGACACTTTCCCTACAGCAATGCATATTGCAGTTTATAAATCAATCAAGGAAACTACATTGCCCGGAATAAAAAAGTTGAGAGACTCTCTTTTTGAAAAAGCAAACCAGTTTATGGGGATTGTAAAAACCGGGCGTACGCATTTCATGGATGCTACACCATTAACCCTTGGGCAGGAATTTAGCGGATATGTAGCACAACTTGATAAAGGTATACGAGCCGTTAACAATGCTTTGGAAAGCGTTTCTGAGATTGCACTTGGAGGAACAGCTGTTGGTACAGGATTAAATACTCCGGTAGGTTATTCTGAATTGGTTGCAAAAAATATTGCTGAATTAACAGGGTTTCCATTTATCTCGGCACCTAATAAATTTGAAGCCCTGGCTGCTCATGATGCCATGGTCGAAGTTAGCGGAGCCCTAAAACGGGTGGCAGTTAGTTTAATGAAAATTGGAAATGACATTCGAATGCTGGGAAGCGGGCCGCGTTGCGGAATTGGCGAAATTTTACTTCCTGCCAATGAACCGGGTTCCAGTATTATGCCGGGAAAGGTCAATCCTACGCAGGCAGAGGCACTTACAATGGTTGCAGCACAAGTTATTGGGAATGATATGGCTGTTACTGTAGGTGGTAGTAATGGTCAGTTTGAATTGAATGTATTTAAACCTTTGATAGTAGCAAATGTATTGCAAAGTGCCAGATTAATTGGCGATGCATGTGTAAGTTTTAGCGAACATTGTGTAACGGGAATTGAAGCTAATTTTCAGGTTATTGAAAAACATCTCGAAAATTCGTTAATGCTGGTTACCAGTTTAAATACGCATATTGGATACAGCAAAGCGGCTGAAATTGCTAAAAAAGCATACAAAGAAAATATTACGTTGAAGGAGGCTGGACTTTCGCTGGGCTATTTAAGCGGAGATGAATTTGACAAGTGGGTCGATCCTAAAAAAATGACAGGATTATGATGCTTAAACAAATTAGTTTATGGGTAGTGTAAAATAAAAAATTGAACCTTTGTGTGTCCCTTTTACACTTTCAATACCGATATCTCCATCCAGTTTATTAATAATTCGTTTTACAATAGTCAGTCCTAGTCCGTGTCCGTCTGCTTTATTGGGTGTTAAACGCACATATTTTTGAAATAATTGGTTCTGTTCTTTATAAGTTAGACCTTTGCCATTATCTTGTATCCAATATTTTACTTTATTGTTTTTTTCTGTTTCACACCCCACTGCAATCTTGGGAGGAGTTCCACCATATTTAATGGCATTGCTTAAATAATTCACCCAAACCTCTTCAACCCAGGGTGCATATCCTTTAGCGGGTAACCAGTTCTCAGGCATGTTTATTTCAACATTTTCTTTTTGAATTAACTCATTTAGTTGTTTTGTAGCCTCACTAAAAATGGATTTCATATTTAATATGGTTCTTTCTACATTATAATGGCTTGATTTTGCAAGAATGAATAATTCATGAGTAATTCGAATCGATTTGTTTGCCGAATTTTTTATTAGTGAAGCCAATTGTTTTGTATGTTTTTCATCGCCAATATCAACAGCGTCTTCGAGTATTTCACTTGATGATACAATAGTTCCAAGAGTATTTTTTAAATCATGGGCAACAGTGTGCGCAAATGAATCTAAATCTTCAATCAGTTTTTCGCGAATTTCAATTTCGGCTATTAACTGTTTATTCGCTTCTTTTAATTCAGCCTCGGCTTCAATTATATTCGTTATATCATGAAGTAATAGCAAACTTCCAGAGAAATCTTTCTTATGATAATAAATGGAAGAAATCTGAATCTGGTAACACTTTTTATCAATTTCAATTTGTATTTTTTCAGCCCCGCCTAAATTTATTGCACTAATCAATGATTGATATTCACTAAAAACATCTGTGAATGGTTTATGAATAAGCGAAGCTTTGTTTTTCGAGAAAATCCGGTATGCCGAATCATTACAATCTTCTATAAAACCTTCCGGATTAATTACGATTACTCCATCATTCATTATATCCAAAAGTTTATTTCTGGCCAAAGGAACTAAATCGAAAATTTTAAAACGGGCAATGCCAAAAGCCACTATCAACCCTGAAAGAACAAATGAAACTGGTGTCCAATCGAAACCGGGAAAAGGGTTAATATTGCTTACATACATGAAATTAGCGATAATTGGAATTGCAGATGCAACGAGTAGTACTGTTATTTGTGATTTGTAGTAAGCTGTAAAACTGTAAATAGAGTGAATTAAATTATATAGACCTAAAAAAAATAAAATCATTGCATACGCCCAGTAAATCCAAAACCATATACCATGGTGATAATGAGCAACATTTAAAATCGGATCCATGGTTACATCCTTCCAAACCAGTTTGTGAAAGTCATTGGTTAGAATCAATCCGATTGTAATTGTTGGAATAATAGACAAAATAGCTATATTCCTGGTATTTATCATTTTTGTTTTCTGGCTAAACGCAGTTGTAAATAGAAAGTAAAGTACCGGGAGGAAAGCAATTCCAAAATAGGATAATTTAGACCAGAGTATTTTTGTCTGAAGGTCGTAGGTGGCAAATTCAAATGCATAAGTAACAGCCCAAATAGCAACAACAAATTCCAGATGGATCAGGTATCTTACTTCCTGCGAATTACGTTTCTCCCAAAGAAATACAATTGTGACAAAAGCAGCCACAGCGGTAATAACCTCAATAAGACTTTCTACTGTAAATTGATAACTCATTTCTTGGATTAAATAAGCGCACAGAATCGGGGCAAATGTAATATATTTTGAATATCTGTTGTCTTAATTTGTATTAATAAATTAAAAGTGTCTAGTGTGAAAAACTGACAATTTGTAATAAATACGGCGCTTTTGTTCTGATTTTTAAGGATTTTTTGTTGATAAGTTTCTTCTGATAAAAGTTATTATTCCTCCTGAAATAAATGTTAAGCCTACTATAAAACCCGACCACCAAAAGTATGTTGGTACGTAATCCGACAATTCTCTTATAAAGTTTTTATTTTGTGGAAGTTGAAGTAACGATTTTAAATAATTACCTTTTAAAATTATCTTTCCGATATCAAATGTGAAAGTAATATAAATAATCAGAGAACCTGTAATTATAAGTGTGAGTTCGAACCATTTAACTTTTGCTGAGTTATTTTTTACCCGGAAATATTCAAAAATAAAAGTCATTATAATCATCAAAAGAGAACAAATTAGCGGAGCAAGAACGGGGCCAAGCCATGCAATTGGAATTAAAAAAAGTAAATCCCAGGAGAAAAACGATTCCGGCCAGTTGAGAAATATCTTTAATGCAACATAGTAAAATATATCCCAGATACCGAAAAGGAATAAAAATACTGACAGTCTCTGTAAAAAATTTCTACCGGAAATCCATGAAACAGAGAAAAGCATTAACAATGTGCTAAATTCCCTAATGATTTCGATAATCATTAACCACGAGGGCAAAATTTTTAGAGGAAATTCAAACCCTTTGGGATAATATAATTCCCGGAGGTAAACGACAACAATTGCCTCCAGGAATCCCATTGAAACAGCAAATATAAAAAGAGGAAAGAACCTGGTTTTTATTTGTTGCTGCCGACTATTCATTGTGTTCTTTTTTTCAATTTCCAATTATTTATATTGAAATACAAATCTTTACCAATTAATTTTATTTTAAGTTGGTTTCAAGCCACATATAAAATAAATTTCCGCTGTTTATGTATCTTTGGATGGTTCAAAAATTTCCTAAACCTAATTTTTATGTGGCTAATTATTCTATTACTGTTGTCGGTTGGTTTTATTATTGTCTCTACTTCTGTTTTAAAATGGCATCCTTTTTTATCTCTCATTTTGGTTGCTTTTAGTTTCGGAATTTTTTCCGGTAAAATGACGTTAACAGAAGTTGTGGAAGCCGTAAACAGCGGTTTTGGGAATACGATAGGATATATTGGAATTGTGATTCTGGCCGGCTCGATTATTGGGAAATTTCTGGAAATGTCGGGAGGTGCATTTAAACTGGCCAGTAGTGCTTTAAAAATTGTTGGGAAGAAAAATATTTCGCTGGCAATGAGTATTGTTGGCTATATTGTTAGTATCCCTGTTTTTTGCGATTCTGCATTTATTGTGCTTTCTCCATTAGCAAAAGCAATTTCCAAAAAACTAAAATTATCTCTTGCCATGTTGGCAGTCGCTTTAAGTCTTGGATTATATGTAACACACTCGCTGATTCCCCCAACTCCCGGACCAGTTGCTGCTGCGGGTATTTTAGGTGCCGACCTGGGAATGGTAATTTTATATGGATTTCCGGTAAGTTTGGTCGGATTAATTTTTGGATGGGTATTTTCTGTAAAAATTGGTTCCAAATACGAAATTAAAACTGCAGTGAAGGAAAAAAATGTTGAGATGGAATTTGATGAAAAAAATAGTCCCTCAATTCTTAAATCATTATTGCCCGTTTTTATTCCGATAATTTTAATTGTCCTTCGTTCCGTTAGTACTTTGCCTTCATTCCCATTTGGCGAAGGGAAATTGTTTGACATAATAAATTTTGCAGGCCAGCCGTCAGTAGCTTTACTTATCGGTGTTGGTTTGTCGTTTTTGCTGCCGGCCAAACTTAGCAGGGAAATGTTGTCAACAACAGGTTGGCTGGGGCAGGGGATAATTGCCGCCGCAAGTATAATTATTGTTACCGGCAGTGGTGGTGCATTTGGGAAAGTTTTGCAGGCATCAGGAATTGCTGAGGTTATTCAAAATAATCTTTCGGGTGCACAAAGTTTGGGGATATGGTTGCCAATAATAATTGCTGCGTCACTAAAAATTGCCCAAGGTTCCAGTACTGTGGCAATCATTACTTCCGCAAGTTTAATGGCACCTCTTTTAACTTCTTTAGGACTTGATTCGTTAGCCGCACGTGCGCTTGTGGTTACTGCAATCGGGAGCGGTTCTATTATTGCCAGCCACGCCAATGACAGCTACTTTTGGGTAGTAACACAAATGACAGGGATGACTGTGAACCAGGGGTACAGGTTGCAAACAATTGGTACATTGGTAATGGGAATTGTTTCTGCAATTACTGTTTGGCTGGTTAGTTTGTGTATTCTTTAAAATTTTGTATTCTCAAAATATTGATGTTGTTTACTTTAAAGAAAGGTATCCTGGTGTTTTGATTCTGCCTTTCCATTTGCAGGCAATTATATCTTGGTTGTTATTTTGTTAAACAGAGTGTTTAAATCTGTTAAATCGTACTAATGTAGTTTAAAAACAGTTTTGTAAAATAAAAGTGGAACAGAGCTTGTATTCTTTTATTTAGAAAGGAGAATAAAAGATGAAAAAGATAGCTTTATTAGTATTGTTGGTAGTCTCTTCGAATTTGATTTTTGCTCAAACCAAAAACGATTCGATTATGTCGAAAAAAGAGAAGCGTAAGGCTAAATTAGAGCAACAATATAAAGAGACAAAAAAGTTACTTGATGACAAAAATTTTGTTTTAGAATCGGATTTTATACAAAGTAGGCACAGCGTGCGATATCCGGTAAGTTCAAATCTAAATTTTGTAAAAGTTGATTCTTCAGATGCTGTAATCCAGATAGGTTCGCCAGGCAGGTTTGGACCCAATGGAGTTGGAGGAGTAACAGCAAAAGGAAAAATTACTAAATGGGTTTTAAAAGAAGATGAAAAAAGGAACACATTTTATCTGAGCATGAATGTGATGACCCCAATTGGCATTTACGATGTTTATATGTCAATCGGTTCTTCTGGTAATGCTGTTGCACGATTAACAGGATTGAAGCCTGGAGAATTAATATTTGATGGAGATTTGGTTGCATTGGAAAATTCTGTTGTTTACGAAGGAAGATCCTTGTAAGATATTTAAAACAGTGATTTGGGGATTGCTTTAAATTACTTAATTGATTGATTGAATTACAGCGAAAAGAGTGTGGGCTTTTTTCGCTGTTTTTTGTTTATGGCATATAATGCCAAACTTCGTTTTTTGAAAATAAAAAATAAAGTGTAACTTCTACATTAAAAAATTTTGAATATAAAATTATTCAGATATTTTTGAAAAAAACCATTTGTAATTCAATAAAACTAATATTAAAAATAAAAGATAAATATCCTGCTATGACAACTAAATCATTCCTTATCCTGGCTTTTTTATTTGCTAACCTGAGCATATTTTCGCAAGATTCATTCAAAATTACTATTGAAAGGCAAAAGCCTGAGAAAACTGTCGCACAAAATATGTATGGCATTTTTTTCGAAGACATAAATTTTGCAGCTGACGGCGGTTTGTATGCCGAAATGATTAAAAATCGGTCATTCGATTTTCCCAATTCACCATTTATGGGATGGCTAACTTATGGGAAAGTGTCGGTTCAAACAGAAGATGCACCTTTTCCTCGTAACCCGCATTACGCACATTTGGTAAATGATGGATTATTAACAGGAACAGGGTTAATCAATGAAGGTTTTCGGGGAATTGGGGTGGAAAAAGACAAAGAATATAACTTAAGTTTGTATGCCAGAAACACAAATTCACATGATAATACGTTAAAATTTGAAATTATTTCTGCCGCAAACGAAATTATTGGCAATGGCGAAATAAAAGTAAATTCTAACGATTGGGAAAAATACAAATTGGAAATTGAAGCCAAAGAAACCTGTCCACACGCGACACTTCGTATCGATCTATTATCGCAGGGAGAAGCGGATATTGAACATGTTTCAATGTTTCCTGCTGATACATGGAAAGGGCGTGAAAATGGTATGCGAAAAGACTTAGCCCAGGCGCTGGCTGATTTGAGGCCAGGTGTTTTTCGTTTTCCCGGTGGATGTATTATAGAAGGAAACAACCTGGAAACCCGTTACCAGTGGAAGAATTCAGTTGGACCGGTTGAAAATCGCCCGATAAATGAAAACCGTTGGAATTATATTTTCCAATATCGTTTTACGCCTGATTATTTTCAATCTTATGGATTAGGTTTTTTTGAATATTTCCAGCTTTGTGAAGATTTTGGGGCTGATGCACTTCCTGTTGTAAGTTGCGGAATGGCTTGCCAGTTTGTTACAGAAGAATGTGTTCCGGTTGAAGATTTGGAGCCGTATATTCAGGACGCACTGGATTTGGTTGAATTTGCCAACGGACCTGTTACTTCGAAATGGGGAGAAGTACGTGCCGAAATGGGACACCCGAAACCGTTCGGATTAAAATATATTGGTATTGGAAATGAACAATGGGGCGAAATTTTCCCAAAACACTTAGCTGCTTTTAAAGAAGCCTTTGATAAAAAGTATCCTGAAATTCAGATTATTGGATCTTCTGGTCCGTATGCCGATGGTGAAGAATTTGATTATTTATGGGGCGAAATGAAAAAACTGGATGTTGATTTGGTGGATGAACATTATTACAAAGATCCAAAGTGGTTTTTGAATAATGCTAACAGGTATGATAATTACAGCCGTAAAGGACCGAAGGTTTTTGCCGGTGAATACGCTTGTCATGTTCAGCCGGAAAAGAAAAATTCGTTTTATGCGGCGCTTTGTGAGGCCTCATTTCTAACCGGTATTGAACGAAATGCTGATTTGGTCCGGCTAGCTACGTATGCTCCGCTTTTTGCTCACGTTGACGCATGGCAGTGGAAACCCGATATGATTTGGTTCGATAACCTGCGTTCCGTTAAATCAGCTAATTATTATGTACAGCAACTATATAGCAAATACAAAGGGACGAACGTGCAGAAAGTGACAATGAATGGTGAAAATGTAATTGGTCAGGAGGGAATTTACGCCAGTGTGGTTACCGATGAAAAAAGTAATCAGTTAATATTAAAGATTTCAAACACAGGAAAATCAGTAAAAGAGGTTGAGCTTGATTTGAAAATAAAGGGACTACCTGAAATACTGAAAGGCAGGCAAATTACTTTAAAAGCAAACCTGGAAGACGAAAATACGCTGAACGATCCTTTTTTGGTGAAACCAGTTGAGAAAGAAGTTTCGTTAAATTCAAAAACACCGAAAATTCAAATTGAACCAGAGTCGTTTCAGGTTTTTGTATTAGATTTATAGGCTTAAATAGTTAAGTTTATAAAGTGTAAATACAATGAGCCAAATGAACCAGAAAGCAGGGCAGTTTTTAATTGCCCTTTTTATTTTATTCTCCGCTTTTTCTGTTAGTGGGCAAACGAATGCCGATTTTGATCCGCTGCAATATGTAGATCCGAATATTGGTGGAGTAGCGCCAATTTTAGTACCTACCCGGCCAACGGTGCAATTACCCAATCAACCCATTCGTATGTATCCCAATCGCGAAGATTATTTGGATGACCAGATAACTTCATTTCCTTTATCAATGATTTCGCATAGAAATGGTCAACTTTTTCGTTTGATGCCGTTTACAGGTGAAACAACAAAACCTGTTTCATTGTGGGGAAAACAGAACGAAACGGCAACCCCGTATTATTATTCGGTTTGGTTAATGGATTACAATACTACACTTGAATTTGCTCCGGGGGCAAAAGCTGGCTTTTTTAAAGTCCGGTTTCCGGAGGCTTCAACAGGGAAAATTAATTTTACAATTGCTAATGAAGGAAATTTTCAGGTTGAAAATAACCACGCAATTTCAGGTGTGGAGTCTTTTGTGGGAATGAAAGCTTTTTTATACGGAGAATTTAGTTCTGAAATTTCTTCAACAGATATTCACGAAAACGGAAAACAACTGATTCTTTCTTTCGCAGCAAATAGAAATACCCTGGATTTTAAATATGCAATTTCATACATTAGTTTGGAACAGGCAAAGAAAAATTTGCAAAATGAGATAGCGGCCTGGGATTTTGATAATCTGAAGGAAAAAGCGCATCGTGCATGGAATAAAAGTTTAAGTCAGATTGAAGTGGAAGGTGGTACTGAAGCGCAAAAACGAACTTTCTATACCGCTTTTTACCGGATTTACGAGCGTATGGTGAATATCAGTGAAGACGGGAAATATTACAGCAACTATGATGGGAAAGTGCACAATGATACGCAGGACTTCTATGTTGACGACTGGATTTGGGATACTTATCTGGCACACCATCCCTTGCGTGCTTTACTCGACCCTGATATTGAAAACGATATGATGAGTTCATATGTAAGAATGTATGAACAAAGTGGCTGGTTACCCCAGTTTTGTTTGCTATGGGGCGAAAATCCATGTATGAATGGTTTTCATTCTACCATCTCATTTTTAGATGATTATCGAAAAAATGTTTTGGATTTTGATATGTCTAAAGCCTACGAAGGGATGAAGAAAAATGCACTACAAGGAACCATGTTGCCATGGAGAAACGGTGCAGCTTGTTCCTTGGATACTTTTTATCATGAACACGGTTATTATCCTGCTTTACATCCGGGCGAAAACGAGACAGAACCTATGGTGCATCCGTTTGAAAAACGGCAGGCAGTGGCTATCACTTTAGGACATAGCTACGATGACTGGGCATTGGCGGAACTTGCAAAAGATTTAGGTAAAAACGAAGACTATAATCATTTCACGAAGACCTCGAAGAATTATAAAAACCTGTACTGGGATGAAAAAGGATTTTTTATGCCTAAGGATGCTTCCGGAAAATGGATTGATATCGATCCCAAATGGGATGGAGGAATGGGCGGCCGCGATTATTACGACGAAAATAATGGCTGGACATATTTATGGCAGGTTCAGCACGACGTTGCTGGTTTAATGAATTTAATGGGCGGGAAAAAAGAATTTGAAGCTCGTCTAGACCAGCTTTTTCGTGAAGATTTAGGTAGAAGTAAATATGCGAATTGGGCAAAATTTCCTGATTTTACAGGAATTGTGGGACAATTTTCAATGGGCAACGAACCGAGTTTTCATATTCCGTACCTGTATAATTTTACTGATTCGCCATGGAAAACTCAGAAACGAATCCGTATGTTGCTCGACACCTGGTATCCCGACAATATTTTTGGAATTCCCGGCGACGAAGACGGTGGAGGAATGACCGCTTTTGTAGTTTTTTCAAGTATGGGGATTTATCCCGTTGTCCCGGGGTTACCGTTGTATACAGTTGGCAGTCCTGTTTTTGAGAAAGTAACCATTCATCTTGATAATGGTAATGATTTCAGGATTATTGCTGAAAATTATGCTGAAAACCATATTTATATTCAAAAAGCATGGTTAAACGGAAAACCACTGGAAGGACCATGGATAACCCATAAAGACGTAATAAATGGAGGAGAACTGAGATTGGAAATGGGACAAAAGCCAAATAAAGAGTGGGGGAGTACAGAGTTATTTAACGGGTTGGCTAACCCTTATTTGAATTGATTTAGTAACGAATAAAAAATTTAAAACAGGGACAGACAGTTAAAATAGTTTGTCCCTGTTTTGTTTTTTTACTTTCTAAATTGCCGCCACAGATCCACCATCAACCCGATAGATACTGCCATTAATAAAAGAGGCAGCATCGGAAGCCAGAAAAGCTACAATTTTTGCTGATTCTTCGGGTGTTCCTGCACGTTGTAGTTCAATGTTTGGCCGGTTTTTCGTGAGGAAATTGTTTTCAGCTTCTTCTACAGATATACCTTGTTTCTCTGCTATTTCCTGTAACATGTTTTCAACTAACGGTGTCTTTATAAAAGCCGGCGAAACTGTATTTACAAGTATTCCTTGTTTTGCATAACTTTTGGAAAGCATTTTTGTAAATCCATTTAAGGCACTTTTAGAAACACTGTAATGTGGCATATCCGGATACGGTTGCTCGCCATTTTCAGACGAAATGTTAATTATACGTCCCCATTTATTTTTAAGCATTAAAGGGAGCACCGCTTTTGATAGACCGACTACAGCGAAAAAGTTTAGCTCGAATACATCTTTCCAGTCCTGAATGCTAAGTTCTTCAAATGTCCCTAAATTTCCAATAGTTCCCGCGTTGTTCACCAGAATATGAATAGTGCCAAATTTCTCAACGGTTTTGTCTACTAGTTTTTTTTGATCCTCCATTTTAGTGAGATCAGCTTGCACCGCCAGAACTTCAGGAGTTAATTTATTTATCTCTGTTGCCGTTTCATGCAGTTGCTCTTTGTTTCGGGCACATATTACAATTTTACACTTTTCTCTGGCTAATTCAATTGCAATCGCTTTCCCAATTCCTTTACTGGCACCGGTAATAACAGCAACTTTATCATTAAGATTTAAATCCATTTTTAACAATTTTAAGTTGTAATTTTACATCCAGGCATTAATTTATGAAGCCTGTTTAATATAAGCAGACCTGACTTATGATTGTTCAATTATTTTATGGTGAAAAATATTCTCGTTCTCTTTATATATTTTCCATAATTCTTTAAAACAAACCGCATGATTAAAAATGCATGGTTTGTGCTCTACATTTTTTTATTTTTACGGGGTAAAATTTGTAGATATAAATAAAAATTCATGAAAAAGCTTTTACTGGTTTTCGTTATTGTTACTGTTTTTTTCTCTCATTTGTGTGCTAAGGAAGGAATGTGGATTCCAATGCTGTTGGAGAAATATAATATTGAAGAAATGCAACAAATGGGTTTCAAATTAACAGCGCAGGATGTTTACGATGTAAATAACTCCAGTATGAAAGATGCAGTGGTGATTTTTGGTGGGGGATGCACCGGGGAACTTATTTCCGATGAAGGATTGTTAATTACGAACTATCACTGTGGGTACAGGCAGATTCAGTCGCACAGTTCGGTTGAGAACGATATTCTAACCAACGGATTCTGGGCAATGAATAAAAGCGAGGAACTACCAAATTCAGGATTGACTGTTCGGTTTTTAGAATATATGAAAGACGTAACGAACGATGTTTTGAAAAATACAGAAGGTCTTTCTGAAGAAGAAAAAACAAAAATTATACAAGAAAACTCCGAAAGGCTGATAAGTGATGCCGTGGAAAATAATAAATACAGCGCTCAGATAAAGCCTCTTTTTTACGGAAACCAATATTTTTTATATGTATACAAAACGTATTCCGATGTACGTTTGGTTGGGGCGCCACCATCTGCTATTGGAAAATTTGGAGGAGATACCGACAATTGGATGTGGCCGCGCCACACAGGTGATTTTTCAATTTTTAGAATTTATGCAGATAAAAATAACGAACCTGCCGATTATTCTGCAGACAATGTTCCGTTTAAACCCAAAAAGTTTTTTCCAATTTCAATGAAAGGAATACAGCCTGGTGATTTTACAATGGTTTTTGGAAACCCCGGAAGCACTCAACAATATATTCCACATCAGGAGGTGGATATTATTATGAATCAGCGCGACCCTGACCGGATAAAAATCAGGGATAAAAAATTACAAATTCTTGGCTCTGATATGGAAAATGACCCTAAAGTTCGAATTCAGTATTCTGCAAAATATCAGGGCGTTAGTAATGCATGGAAAAAATGGCAGGGCGAGATTAAAGGCTTGCAAAGGCTGGATGCCGTGGACAAAAAATTGGAATTTGAGCAGGAATTCAAAAAATGGGCCATGGGCAATGGACAGTGGAAAACAGTATATCAACCCGTTTTCAACGAATTTGAAACGTTATATAATGCATACCGAAAACAAATTAAAGCATCCGACTACTATTCAGAAATTGTTTTACGCGGACCTGAAATTTTTGATTTGGCCACCCAGGTTAATACAATAATAAACAATCTGGAAAGCGAACAAACAGAACGTGTTGAGAAAATTAAACTTAAGATGCTGGATAATCTGGAAACGTTTTTTAAAGATTTTAATCAATCAACAGATGAAAAATTATTTGTTGAATTAATGCCGGTTTTGAAAAACAATTTGGAAGATGAATTTTTGCCAAACAATTTTCAGGAGTTGATGAATAAGTATGGTAAAGAAGAATTATTGCAGAAAGTGTACAGAAAATCGATACTTTCAAAAGAAGAAGATTTGGAAGATTTACTGAAAAATGGCGATGAAAAACAATTCCTTAAACTTAGGAAAGATCCGTTAATCCAACTGGTTAAGTCATTAAATTTCGAATATGAGGTGAAAATTAAACCTATTGTTGATACACTGAAGGAAAATATCGACAGAAACATGAAAATTTATATGGCCGGTATTATGCAAATGCAGAGTGGCAAACAACTGTACCCGGATGCAAACCTCACTCTGCGTGTTACTTATGGAAAAGTGGAAGGTTACCAACCCGTTGATGGGATTAAATACAAGTATTTTACCACACTTTCAGGAATTATGGAAAAAGATAATCCTGCTATTTATGATTACGATGTTCCTGCAAAACTAAAGCAACTATTTGAAGAAAAGGACTTTGGAAGGTATGCCTCAAAAGGAGATGTCCCGGTTTGTTTTACGGCTTCAAATCACACCTCGGGAGGAAACTCCGGTAGCCCGGTAATAAATGCAAATGGTGAATTAATCGGCCTTAATTTCGACCGTTGTTGGGAGGGAACAATGAGTGATATTATGTTCGACCCGGATGTGTGTCGTAATATCTCGCTTGATATTCGTTATGCACTTTTTCTTATCGATAAATTTGCCGGGGCCGGTTATTTACTTGATGAGATGAAAATTGTGGAATAACCACAACTTTTTTGTAGAGATAGTTTCAAATGATTGTTTGCTGATTAGTTGTTCTTGTGTTTCTTTTTACTCTGGATGTTAAAAAATTTAGTGTATAACGAAATATGATTGTGAATCCATTCATCACTATGTAAACGCCCGATAAAAGCTTTTCTCTCTTTTTTTATGAATATAGATTTAACAGGACGCCCGAGGTAACCTGTAAATATTCTTTCTGCTAAAAAAATAATTCCACGAAAAGTACTATTGAAGAGTGATGAATTAAGATTTAAAGAATTTTTAGTGGAGAGAATCCAAAAAGCAAGATTTGCTTTTGGACAAAGCGTTTTATTTAACCCAAGTATCGAGTCGGAAAGTGCAAAATAAGCAACAGCCTTTTTTTGCTTTTTAATTTCAGGTAAAACAGAAAGAACGGGTTCTCTTTTTGATAGTAACAATAGATCGTAGATGTTACGCAGCGAGACAAAACCATATAAAAATCCCTGGTCAGAAAGTTGACCGTGGATGAAATTATGAATAATCTTATGGCGATCTGAAGAAACAAAATACGTTGAGTCCGACTTTGCAGGCCTCTTTTCTTTTTCTATGATTTCGGAATTAAACCAAGTCAAAAATTTAGTATCAACGGGTATACGGTGAATCTCAATGGCTGCTTCAAAATCAGGATGAACAAGTCTTGGGTAATGTTTTAGATCTTCGGTCTCAATATAATCTGGCGTTTCATATATTATTGAATAACCTTCCTGTTCTAAAAGTTTCGCAGCATATAAAAATTCCGATTCTGGAATCAAAAAATCAATATCACTTAAAATTCGTTCACCAACATCGGAGTAGAGTTTATCCAATAAATTTGCAGCGCCTTTTAAAAATAAAGGGTTAATATTTTTCTTATTTAATATTCTTGTAATTTCTTCCACCTGATGAAGGATATTTTTATTTCTTTCTGCATTCAATTCATGAATTTCAAAAAGATGTTCTGCTAACTCAGGTGGTAAATGTTCCAGTAAATTATGATTTCTAAATTTTATGAAAACAGCTGGAAGTACAAGTTCATTGCTGCAGAGGAGGACAAACTCCTCCCAGCTAATTAAATTGTTGTTGCACTTATATATAATTTCGTTTTTGAATTCAGGATTTTCGTCAAGCGCTAAGCATCGTCCGGTAAAATAAAACAACTCTTTATTTGTCATATTCAAATAGCTGTTTTATTGTTTGCAGAGCCTTTTCATTGTTGCTGTATGTAAGTTGAAAAAAGGAAGATTCCTCTACTTTGTTAAATAATGTTTCTGCATTGCTAAATGTAGGAGAAACCCAGGTTTGTTCAAGTAATAACTTTATAGCTTCCAGTGTGTCCAGCTTCTCCCACTCAAATTCTACATTTTTGTCGTACTTAATAAATACAAATTCTTTTACAGGAAATATCATTGAAGTATCGTTCCCCAGAGGAAGGTATCTTACACTTTTCTTTTCATTTATATAATTGAGCTTTTTCTCCTCCAGTGATGGGAAAAAAGGTTTTAATAAATCGGTTGACTTTTCTTTTACCGACATAGCAGAAGGAAAAGGATATGCATTAAATGAGGCTTTATCGATGGCAACAAAATCGTCAGAAATTAATTGGTATCCTCGGGTAAGTAGCAGCGCGGCTATGGTTGTTTTTCCACTGTTTGGCGGTGCTGAAAACAATATCGTTTTCTTCCCGTTTGTTAGGGCTGATGCATGGACCGTCATTAGCCAATCGGAATCTGTTTTTTGGTAAACCGTATTAAGTAAAGTCATAAAAACTTTCCCTTTTACCAGATGGCTTTCATCATCAGTCCAATTTCCCATTATTTGGTTGTTGTACCGAAATACAACTCTGTTGTTGATGGTAAAAAGTTCAAAGTGAGCTTTATATGGAGTTTTAAGCTCATCGATTTTTAAATGCTCTATCAAAGGATGAATATAGCCTTCAAGCCATTCTGTTTCAAAAGAAAAACGGACAGTGTGGTTTCCAATCAGGTAATTGTTTGTTGCATATGTTCTATAATTATAGTTGGCTGACTCCGGCGGTAATAGTTGTTCTTGCCTTCCAGCAATATTATCCGGCTTATTTAATTCTCTGATTTTATTGCTTACATCTGTAACAAAATTTAAACTTTCACTAAAGTCTGTGGCATAACGTTCAGCGAATTTGCCAGCAATTGTATCCGTTTGTGTATTTTTTAAAAGATTCTCAAAAATAAACCAAACCGGTTCTTGGAATTGATAATAGAGATTACTCTCTTTAAACCAAACGAGATACGATGTTCCAATCTTCTTTTTTACAAACTGAATGTTAGTCATTAAAACTGATGTTTTTTATAATTAACTTAAAAAAATAACAAATTAAATATATGAATTATATTATAAATATAGCCGATTTTATAAGCCTTCTGTAATTATATGTGACAAACTTGTTTCCATTACAAATTGACGGTAAATGTCATATCGATATGTAATTAGATAAGGAACAATTATCTGTATAATTTTGATAATGGTTAATGAATGATAGAAGAATAATTCTATGACATAAATTTATGTATAAAATTCTGGTTTTTCTAGAATTTTAATTTGTCCATATTTTGGAAATATGTTCTCAAACTGAAAATATGTTTGTGTGTGATTAATTTATGTGTGATTTTATAACTTGCTTATATTTAGTTGTTAATGATGTGTGTTTCGTAGGATTACCATATGATATTCGATGTTATTGTTAAATAAAATACTTTTTATTCTTGTATTTTTATCTTTTTGTTTGTATCTTTTTTGTGTATTTATTTAGAACGATTATATGTAAAAAGTTATCCCAATGTGGGTGACTGTAGGTTTACCTTTTAATTCCCTCAATTTTATCATTATATAATTAAGAAGAACAAATTGATGTACCAATTTGTATTTGTTTAATTGGGATGTCAAATCCAAACATAAAGGGCTGTATTAAATCTAGCTAAAACATAAGTATTAATGTAAAGAGTAAAAATTATGGAAGAAAAAAATGAATCTTTAGTTGAAAAACAAGATGAACTTTTTGTCGAGAAAAAAATCACTCGTAAAGAAGCAATTAAAAAAACAGGATTAGTAGCTGCATCTGCTGCAACTATGATGATTTTAATGAAAAGTCAAAAGGCACAGGCTTGTTCTCCTTATAAAAAGAATGGAGGGAGAGACAATGATTATCAACAATACCACAACCACAACAATAATAAAGGAGGTGGTATTTGGGATAATGACAAAGGTGGTAAAGGAGGTAGCTCTTATGGCTCTCGCAATAATAATAATCAGGGAGGCTCATGGGGATCTGGTGGCCGTGGTGGACATCACTAATACCTGAAGTTCTAATAATGCAAAGGCCTGAAATCAAAAATGATTTCAGGCCTTTGTTTTTTTTCGAAAACAGATGTTTATATCGGTCTTATATTTTACTACTAATATTGCTGCTGCTGATTGTTAAGATAAAAGCTGCTATTCAATATTTTCAATTTGTAGCTCTGAAAATTCAGTTCTGGTATATCCTTTAGCATCGTGTGAAGTAACGGCCAACCCGATTAACAGACTTTTTGGCATTTTTTGTTCATGAACTGAATATTCATTCCAGTTCTCATTATCATTGCTGATAGATGCCGAAAATTTATTTCCTTCCCGCTTTAACTTTATCCAGGTTTCCGGAAAACTTACATTGAATTTTTCACCGGCAGTTTGCTGATCAGGGTAAATTGCTTTTGAATCGCCGCCTCGTTTTTCGCGGTATTGAAATTCGCAACCTCCGTTATTTTTGTTCCTCTCCTGATTATCGGGGAATACAAGAAAATAGACATGTTTTGATTTATCGCTTAAATCACTTCTGGCCATGATTCCGGCTTTTGTGTATAAATTCACAGGCGAAACACTGTGCACTCTTACAGTAGCCTCAAAATCTCCTTTTGCCGGCTTAAACAGGAAATATCCTTCATCTTCATTTCCCCATATATCACCGCCGCTGGCAACAATTTCAATAATTGAATCCTTTACAGAAACGGTTCCCTCATTCGTGTTTTTGCCGATGTTATACGTTTTAAATTCTGCTAACAGATTATTCTCTTCCTCTGTTTCAATCTGAGGTGGAATTATTTGTTTTTCAGGTTGAACAATAATTTTATTTGGTGTATTTGCGATTTGTTGTTTAGTCCTTTTTTCTTTTCCGCTTAAAACGGATGAAAAAAAACAAAGGAATAAACTTAAAAAAATGTATGATACTTTGTTCATTCTCACTATTCCCTTTATCGTACTATTTAAATTTGTTGTGCGCAATGTATAAAACAAAATTTAAAAATAGTTATTATTTTAAACGGTGGCTTATGTAGAGCCCAAATTCAACTCCCAAATGAAAAGTTTTACTTCCCTTTGTTACTGCAACACTGTTGTCAATATACCTAGCCCGGTATGAATAGGTTTCGTCTTTTATAGCATCAGGATTGTTGTTTGCCGGTGTAGAATTGCCTATATCGTTAAGGCCAATGTTGGTAACAATACCACCTTTCAAAATAATTGTACTTGATACGGGGACAAATATTCCTGCACCTGCTACTACTGCAAAATTACTTTTTTTCAAAGATGCATTTGACTCCATGTCTTTACCGTCATAAAAACCTAGTTCAGGAATATTTTCCAGCGTTACACCCCATTGTTCGTATGTTCCTTTTGTTGAATATGTTCCTGATGCAGAATAATCATCATTGATAAGAAAGGAATACTTTAACCCAAGGTCGGCATAAAATCCCGGTTTATCTATATTCGGGTTCCCAAATTCAAAAATAAAAGGAACTGAAACATACATTGGATTTGTCTTTTTTTCGACATTCGTTAATGTAAGTGTTTCCGTGTAACTATCATTGTCAATGTCAGTTAGTGTCTGTTGCGGAGCTTCGCCATTTGCTTTGAGTGTACTGTTTAGTCCCGAAATACCAACTCCTCCTTTTAATTTAATCCACGGGCTTAATGAATGAAAATATCCGACATTCAATATATAACCTAATCCACTTTTAGAATCCCATAAACCAGATGATAAATTGCTGTTTTTAATATTTGATATTCCGGGAGAAACTTCAACATAAAATCCCCAGGCAGGGTATATAAAATCATCGTTCAGTTTTAATTTTGATGGCAGAGATGAAAAATTCTCAACCGGTTTTTCTTTCTCTGTTTTTTTATGCGTATTCGGGTATGCAATTAAATAAATAAATAACAGCCAAACTAAAGTTACTGTTTTTTTCATATATGTATTTTTTATTTTGTATGAATATGAGTTACTTGAAATTCCTGTTTTATATTTTGTATAATATTCTCAATTGTTAATAATATTCCGATTCCTAATTTATGCATGATTTTTTTATTCCTAAAATTTGTTACCTGAATTAATGTGAAATAATGAGTTTCTTTGAATAAAAGGTGTTGTCTTCTCCATACAAAACAACGGAATACATTCCCGGATTAAATATACGAGTGTCGATACTTTCTACAGCATTGTTTAGTCCAAATTCATACACACAGGTTCCGTTTACCGAAAATATTTTACCTCTTAATTTGGGTTCATTTATTAGCAATGAAACGTCTGGTGAAATATAAACCTTTTGGTTTGCGGGGTTGGGATATATTTTAAACGTTGGTGTTTGCGCCGACTTAAAATTATTTGTCCCTGTTAATGTGGCGCTGCTTAATATGTCGGAATAGGAATAGCTGAACAGAGCCCTACAACCATTTGCAATTTGTACTTCTATCGAAAATTTATTTTGGCTGTTTCTTTCGGGTTCCGGTATGTAGTAATACTGGTTTGTTGCTCCTGCTATAGCACTGTCGTTCATGAACCACTGGTAGGTTTCTGCATTCTCCGGGAAAATAAGAACAGCGACGCTTCGTGTTGGCTTTGCAATTATGGCAGTATCCAGAATTAATGATGTGGCTGATTGTAAAATGGTAAGTTTTACGGGAGTCCGGCTTAAACTTGTGCAGCCTGTATTGGGGTTTACAGCCTCTGCATAATACGTTACCGTACCAAATGAATCCAGAACCGGTGATTCTACTTCGTTGCCTCCTGTATTGGCATCGTACCATACCAGCACATTGTTGGTATCGGCTATGGTTGCTTCTGCAATAATAGATAAACTGTTTTCTTCAAGGCATACTAACACATCGCCCCGGCTTATTGGTGTATCGGGCACTTCCATCGGGTTTACTGAAATTGTAGTATCCGTTCCCAGACATTGGTCAATTTTTTGATATACGGTGTAATCTCCGGGTTCCGTAACAACAATACTATCCAGCTTTGTGCTGTCAGTAACGCCATTATATTCCCAAACAAACCATGTGTTGGTGGGCAAGTTATTCATTTTTATTATGGATTCACCACATTCATCTAAACTGCTAATATTGGCTTGTCCGGCTGCAATTTTGGGCTCGGCAACGGCGGAAGCTGCATCGCTTGTACAACCGTTTATGTTTTGAGTAACCTGGTATGTACCTGGTTCGGATACTGTAAGCACAGGAGTTGTTTCTCCTGTATTCCAGAGTAAGGACGCAGATTCATCATAGCCAGAAACAGTGAGCACCGACTCGTCGCAGTCATTTTCAACAGTTATGGTTGGTGTTGGAGGAGCGTTGGGTTCAGAAATTCTTACATTCACACCTTCAGCCGAATTACATTCATTAACCATAATTTGTAAGTTGTTATATGTTCCCACCTTTGTATTTACCGATGCATTGTTACCGGTAACATTAATTCCTGTAAAACTACCGTTATCATAAAGGATATCATATGTTCCATTGGGAACACCTGTAAATGAAAAACTAATCATTCCTTCTTCTCCGCAATTTTCCGGATTTACGCCTGTTGCATTTATCGTTGGTGGAGTTCTTGGCGCAGCTTCTTTAGTTACAGCGTTGCTCGAACAACCACTTAAATTCTGGGTGAGGGAATACTCTCCGGCTGTAGTAACAACAATTGAACTTGCCGTTTCACTAGTACTCCATTCCAGTGTGGCGTTGTTGTTGTAATCCGTTGCCTCCAGCGTAGAAGTTCCGTCACAGTTATTTGTCACTGAAAAATCGGGAGTATCGGGTGAGCTTTTTGGAGCTGCTGTAGCTGTTTTGGGTGTACTTGTACAACCACTTACCGTTTGTCTTACGGAATAATTACCAGCTGTTTCCACTGTTATTGTCTGACTGGTTGCTCCTGTGCTCCATCGTAATAACGCATTTTCTTCCAGATTTGTAGCCGTTAAAACAGATTCGCCGCATCTGTTATCAACAATAATATTGGGTGTTTCCGGTGCATTGGGTTCTGTAAGAGTCACATTTATTCCACTTCCCGAGATACATTCATTCAAGTCAATAGCCAGGTTGCTATAAGTACCGACTGAAGCCGGAACAGAAGCTATATTTTCAGTAACTGTAACATTTTCAAAACTTCCTTCATCGTATAAAATGGTATATGTGCCGTTGGGAACATCTGTAAAAACAAAATCGATAGAGCCTAAAGTTCCGCAACTTGCAGGATTATTCTTAAAAACAGTCATTGTAGGACCGGTTTTCGGTTCAGCAGTTTTGGTTGTTAATCCACTTTCACAACCATTCATAATTTGTTTTAATGAATAATCTCCTTCTTCACTAACCGTTATTGTATTTGTTGTTTCTCCGGTGCTCCATTGCAGAGTAGCTCCCTCTACATACTCAACAGCCGTTAAAATAGAAGTTCCGTCACAATTATTTGTTACTGAAAAATCGGGAGCTGCCGGTATCGGTTTTGGTTGTGCCGTTTTTGTTGTTGCTTTACTTTCGCACTGGGCTATTTCCTGTGTAAGTGAATAGTCTTTTGCTTCGGTCACCACAATACTTGTTTTTCCGTCATCGTCCGGGCCGGTGCTCCAATGCAGAGTTGCTCCGTTTTCATAATCAGTAGCAGTTAACACTGTTTCGCCGCAATTATTTGTTACTGTAAAGTCAGGTGCGGCAGGTGCGTTTGGTGCGCTTAACGAAGCTGTAATGCCATTGGGCGATGTACAGCCGTCAACCGTTATTCTTAAATTACTGTATGTTCCGGAGGCAGCAGAAACTGTGGCTTTACCATTGGTAACCCAAACGCCCCCGAAACTTCCACCATCATATTCAACAGTGTATGGAACGAGATTAATGGGGAGAATACCATTGTCCGGAACATTTGTAAATGTAAATTCCAGTGAACCTTGTGAGCCACAGGTGGCCGGATCGTTTTCCTCCACCGATAGCGTGGGAACAGCTTCAGGAGCTGCAGTAGCCAAAGCTTCGTTACTTTCGCATCCGCCAACAGTTTGTTTAAGCGTGTATTCACCTCCTGTGTTTACGGTAATTGTTGGCGTTGTTGCACCGGTGCTCCAGTACAGGCTTGCATTTTGTTCATAATTTGTGGCAGTTAAAACGGATTGTCCACATTCGTTGGAAACCGATATTTGTGGCGCTGATGGCGGTGCCGGATTATTAATCGTAACGCTAATTCCATTTACCGATGTACATCCGTCAACCGATATTCTTAAATTATTATATGTGCCGGTGTTTGCATCAACCGACGCTGAATTGCCACTCACCGAAACATTTGGGAATGTTCCTCCATCATACGAAATAGTGTACGTTCCATCGGGTACGCTGGTAAAAGTAAATTCAATTTTTCCGGGTTGGTTACAGGCGCTTGGGTCTGTTTTTGTTGCCGAAACCGTAGGCACTGGTTTGGGGGAAGGAGTAACAGAGGCGGCATTACTGATACATCCGTTTACGGTTTGTTCAAGGGTATATACTTCGCTATCATAAACTGTAATACTTTCTGTCGTTTCTGATGTACTCCATAAAAGAGAACCAGAATAATTTGAAGCAGTTAAAACCGATTGTCCACATTCATTGGAAACATTAATGGTTGGAGGATTCGGTGCGCCTATTGCGGTATTGATAGTAAACTGGTCAGACTGCGGCGAAGTACATTGGCTTGTGTTTGCAGAAACGGTATAGCTTTGTCCGGCGGTAAAGCCGGAGATTTTGCCACTGGAATTTACATTTGGTCCGGATGGTGTAAATATATATGTATAAGCATTATTGTAGTTTAAAATATTTGCACTGCCTGGGTTTGTACAAGTTGCATTAGTTACATCTACATTAGGCTTTGCTGGTGTTGTTGGTTGTTGATTGATAACTGCAGTTGTTGAAGAAATACATCCGGCTGAATTTTTCACCGTTACATTGTAATTGCCAGCATTTATTCCGCTGAATGTCCTTCCTGACTGGTAATTTGTTCCATTAATGCTATAAGTAAGCCCGGTTCCAGTTGGAGAGGTTATAGTAATTGTTCCGGTTGCCGTTTGACAGGTTGGTTGGGTGAGGCTTAATACTGGTTGAGATGGAGCAGATGGTGGGTTGTTAATTACAGCCGATGTTGACAAAGAAGTACATCCGTCTGCGTTTTTTACTGTTAAATTATAGGTACCTGGATCTACTTCACTGAATGTAGTCTCCACCTGATAATCTGTCCCATTAATGCTATATGTAAGTCCGGTCCCAGTTGGAGAGGTAATGTTGATAGTTCCAGTTGTCGTTTGACAGGTTGGTTGGGTGATACTTAATACTGGTTGAGATGGAGCAGATGGTGGGTTGTTAATTACAGCCGATGTTGACGAAGAAGCACATCCGTCTGCGTTTTTTACTGTTACATTATAGGTACCTGGATCTACTTCACTGAATGTAGCGTCCACCTGATAATCTGTTCCATTAATGCTATAAGTAAGCCCGGTTCCAGTTGGAGAGGTTATAGTAATTGTTCCGGTTGCCGTTTGACAGGTTGGTTGGGTGAGGCTTAATACTGGTTGAGATGGAGCAGATGGTGGGTTGTTAATTACAGCCGATGTTGACGAAGAAGTACATCCGTCTGCGTTTTTTACTGTTACATTATAGGTATCGGGATCTACTTCACTGAATGTAGTCTCCACCTGATAATCTGTTCCATTAATGCTATAAGTAAGCCCGGTTCCAGTTGGAGAGGTTATAGTAATTGTTCCGGTTGCCGTTTGACAGGTTGGTTGGGTGAGGCTTAATACTGGTTGAGATGGAGCAGATGGTGGGTTGTTAATTACAGCCGATGTTGACGAAGAAGCACATCCGTCTGCGTTTTTTACTGTTACATTATAGGTACCTAGATCTACTTCACTGAATGTAGCGTCCACCTGATAATCTGTTCCATTAATGCTATAAGTAAGCCCGGTTCCAGTTGGAGAGGTTATAGTAATTGTTCCGGTTGCCGTTTGACAGGTTGGTTGGGTGAGGCTTAATACTGGTTGAGATGGAGCAGATGGTGGGTTGTTAATTACAGCCGATGTTGACGAAGAAGTACATCCGTCTGCGTTTTTTACTATTACATTATAGGTATCGGGATCTACTTCAGTGAATGTAGCGTCCACCTGATAATCTGTTCCATTAATGCTATAAGTAAGCCCGGTTCCGGTTGGAGAGGTTATAGTAATTGTTCCGGTTGCCGTTTGACAGGTTGGTTGGGTGAGGCTTAATACTGGTTGAGATGGAGCAGATGGTGGGTTGTTAATTACAGCCGATATTGACGAAGAAGCACATCCGTCTGCGTTTTTTACTGTTACATTATAGGTATCGGGATCTACTTCAGTGAATGTAGCGTCCACCTGATAATCTGTTCCATTAATGCTATAAGTAAGCCCGGTTCCGGTTGGAGAGGTTATAGTAATTGTTCCGGTTGCCGTTTGACAGGTTGGTTGGGTGATACTTAAAATAGGAGTGGTTGGTGTATTTAGAGCATCGTTAACAGTAAACTGAGCGGAAGGAGCAGAATTACATAGGTTTGTAGCAGTTACAGTATAAGCCTGGGCAGTGTTAAAATTATTAATATCCCCGTTATTATCAACCGTTGGTCCGGTCGGGGAGAATGAATATGTATAATCACTACTGTAGTTTGTAATGCTTGCACTTCCTGCGGCTCCACAAGTTGCACCTTCAACATCTACAGTTGGTGGATCTGGCACAGAGTTTACGGTTACTGTAATTGTTTGAAGGCTGGGGTACGTCATGTCACATCCTTTATAGGTAATCACCCTTCTGAAGGATATATCTTGTGTTAATGGCTCAGTGGTGTAATCCACTGAAGTAGCTCCTGTAACTTCAGTCCATCCTCCTCCAGTGTCATATTCCCACTGTATTGTTGAGTCAGTGGCAGGACTGATGGAGCCAGTGAAATTTATTACATCACCTTCACAAACAGTTCTGGTGGTAGACCCATCAATATCATTTGTCACAGTTTCCGGGCAATCCTGTACCTCATAAGCAATAATATTCTCTGATTTTTTTTCTGATTCGGGCTTCGAAACTTCGTTTGAAGAAAAGGCATTGATTCCCAGTGCAAAAAGCATAAGCAGGGTAAAACTGATATTTTTTCTCATTGTACTCTTTTGTTCTGTACAATGTTTGGGCAATACTAATTTACGGAGATCTTCCCTTAAATAAAATTGCTACTATTCCCAAATTAAGACAAACTACAAACCTGTTTTGTTTTTACAATAAAGAACGTTTTGTTTAAAAGGTAGCCGTCTGAAAAGGTAAGGATATGATATTCAATTGGGTAAAAAAAAGCGAAGAATTGTCATTCTGAACGTAATTCCGGAGCATAATAATATTTGCATTCCGGTTTTTGTGGTTCCGGGAAAATTGAAAATAATGACTTTTTTTTGGGACAGCCTCAGTTTATTTCCCAAAAACATAAACAATGGAAAGCTGCTGTTGCTGATCCAAATACTTCCAGTCGACCAAATGGAATGAAAGATTGAACGAACCTTTTACCCTTTCATGGTTTATAAAATACCAAATGGCGTCTGTTCTCCAGTAATTTTTAACCCGGTAAAAAAGATCGCCCATTTTAAATTTATGCCCGGCTCCGGAGTTTAAAACTGATTTCACCCCAAAGTTTTTATATCGTACGTTGGTTTCTGCAAAAAAACCGGTAGACGTTAGAAAACCATCAGTAACGCTGCGTTCTCTGTACATCGAACTTAAAATGCCGGCTTTTATATATCCCCGTATCAGGGCATTCTCATTGGTTCTTATTCCTGCCTGTAACGCATAACCTAAGTAATCTTTTACGTTGTCGTCGGGCATATCAATCGCCGGTCCGGCATCATGATACATCAACAGGTAATTTTGCAGGAAAAGATTTTTATAGGCAATTTCGCCGGAAAGACCAACCATAAAATTCTCACGTATGGTATCGGTTTGGCGGCTCACCCAGTCGACAAAAGCATTTTCATGGCCCCAGTCCCAGCGAATTTCGCCAAACATTCCTTCAATATTAGGGCGGTAGTAAAGTAATGTATCGGTTAACATTGCCAGCGGGAAATCAATCCTTCCACGACGAGGAAATGCGCCAAAAAGAAAATCTTTTTTATCATCGGAATACTGGTAGTATAATGTAAGTTTTGGTTTATGATAATCGAGGTCGCTGCCAAATTCAAGGAGCTGACTTAATCCGGCACGAATCCGGTGACCGTCTTTTTCAACGCCAATTTCAAAAGCACCACGACTACCTAAAATACTTTGTGATTCAGCTTTGTTACTTTTTGAAAATTCCCTGTTGTCGCCGATTCCTTCAAACAGAACCTGGTATTCAAAATTTTGAGATTTGCCGATAAAAGCAATTAAAACAAAAACGAAAACTATTGTTCTTTTCATATGATTTTAAAGATTTCAGCAGCGAAAGTAATAAAACATCTGAAAACTCGCTGCTGCAACTTTAAACTGATTTATTTAGTCGCAAAGAATATAATTGTCTTTTCTGGGGTTGATGATCAAAACAGGGAGATTTCCGGAGTTTCGGATGAGTTTTTTCTCCGGTAGTCCAACAAGTAAATCGAGTGGGGTAATGGTTGAACTGCCAAGTAAAATAATAAAATCAATTTCCATGGAAAGCGCCAGTTCCAACGCTTCATTGGCAACGCCCAAACTGCTTTTTTGTGCTTTAAAAAACTTATGTTGCAGATTAAATTTTTGGAATAATTTTTTTGTGAGTATTACATTTTTAGCCACCTGGCTTTTGTTTTCTTTATTGTTATCGTTTGCAGCCACAACAACAATTACCGTGTTGTTAAACCTTCCAAAATACGATGCCCACAAAGCGCTGTCACTGTTTTCTTTACGTAAGTCAATCGGCAGTACCATTCTTCTGTAATCAGGAATTGTTTCCTGGTTACCATCTATAAATAAAAAAGGAATAGGACTTTCAGTCAGGGCCGGCGAATATTTTTTGAATTCCGATTTTGGGGCAATCATAAAAACAGCCTCCAAATCATCAGAAAGTTTTTCGGGCAGGTCTCTTAAATGTTCCGATACAAGAAGTGTTGAAACATTTATCCCCGGAATTTCATTTTTTATGGGATTGGCGTATTCATTCAGTTTATTTTTGATTTGATTGTGTTCCTTTTTTTGTTTTCCGGAGCTGTTAAAACAAAGACATAATTCCTTCTGAAATATCGAAGCTATCTTAATGCCATTTAAAATCAGGTTTTTATCGGAAGGTAGGAGAGATAAGAGTATAATTACTTTTTGTTCTTTTTTTTCGGGCATGAACAATTTTTTGCCAAAACTAGCAAAACCAGACGACACCGGAAAAACTTTCTCTTTATTGAGAAGTCGTTTATTTATACAAGATCAAAAAATCAAAGTGAAATATATCAGTGGTGATTGAATGAGATTCTATAATTTTATGCAGTCAAAAATCATTTGTATGATAAACGAACAGTTGCTTCATCCCAAAAGTATTGCAATTATCGGGGCTTCGAATAATATTTCAAAGCCGGGAGGGAAGATTATAAAAAACCTGATTGATTCTGGTTTTGCCGGAGAAATTTATGCTGTAAATCCTAAAGAAACGCAGGTGCAGGGAATTCCTTCGTTTTCATCGGCTGAAGAGCTGCCTTCGGTGGATTTGGCTGTTCTCGCTATTCCTGCGAAATTCTGTTTGGAAACAGTGACAATTTTAACAGAACAAAACGATACAAAAGCATTTGTTATTATTTCGGCCGGTTTTGGCGAAACAAATGAAGAGGGCAAAAAACTGGAACACAAAATTGCAAATGTGGTTACACGAAACGGGGCTTGTTTAATTGGACCAAATTGTATCGGGGTAATGACTCCGTTTCATGCCAGCGTATTTACTACGCCTATTCCAAAATTAACACCTGATGGGTGCGATTTTATCTCTGGTTCAGGAGCTACTGCGGTTTTTATTATTGAATCTGGAATTCCCAAAGGGTTGCGTTTTGCCAATGTTTTCTCCGTTGGAAACAGTGCGCAAACCGGTGTGGAAGAAGTGTTGCAATACCTCGACGAAAATTATGTTGAAGGGCAAAGTTCGAAGGTGAAACTATTGTACATTGAAAACATTGATAACCCGGATAAATTGCTTTTCCATGCTTCATCGCTGATTAATAAAGGTTGTAAAATTGCTGCTATAAAAGCCGGGAGTTCTTCTGCAGGGAGCAGGGCGGCTTCGTCGCATACCGGGGCATTAACCAGTTCCGACGCTGCAGTGGAAGCGCTTTTTAGAAAAGCAGGAATTGTACGTTGTTATGGTCGCGAAGAATTAACAACTGTTGCCAGCATATTTATGTGTAGAGAATTACAGGGGGAGAAATTAGCCATTATTACTCACGCCGGCGGACCTGGTGTTATGCTCACCGATGCCCTGGAAGATGGTGGATTGAAAATTCCTCACATCGAAGATTCTCCTGCGAAATCAACTTTAAAAGAAAAACTTTTTCCTGGTTCTTCGGTTGAAAACCCGATTGATTTTTTAGCTACAGGGACAGCACAACAACTGGGCGAGATTATTGATGCCTGTGAAAACGATTTTGATGTGGACGGAATGGCTGTAATTTTTGGTAGCCCAGGTCTTTTCCCAATTCGCGATGTGTATGATTTACTTTCCCAAAAAATGAAAAGCTGCCAGAAACCCATTTATCCTATTTTACCGTCATTAATAAATGTAAAAGAAGATGTTGCCCATTTTTTGTCGCATGGAAATGTAAATTTTCCGGATGAAGTTCTGCTTGGACGGGCGCTTACAAAAGTGATGGTTACACCCAGACCGGCAGTTTCTGAGGGTACTCCCGAATTTATTCAGGTTGGTAAGATCAGAGAAATAATCCGGCAGGCCGACAATGGATATCAACCGCCTCAGGTTATCCATCAGTTATTCGACATTGTTGGAATACCACGGGTAAAAGAAATTGTGACGAGAACAGAGATGGAAGCGGTTCTGGCTGCATTAAATGTTGGATTCCCTTTGGTAATGAAAGTGGTAGGCCCGGTACATAAAACTGATGTTGGCGGTGTAATTTTAAATGTTCGGAATACCGGTGAGGTTAGGAAAGAATTTCATCATTTGAATGAAATAGATGGTGCAGAAGGAGTTTTAATAGCGCAAATGGCAAGCGGAACGGAATTGTTTCTGGGAGCGAAATATGAACAGGATTTCGGACATATTGTATTGTGCGGAATGGGAGGAATTTTTGTCGAAGTAATGAAAGATGTTTCTTCCGGTTTAGCACCGCTTTCAAAAAAAGAAGCTATTTCAATGATTAAAAGTCTGAAATCGTATAAAATTCTGAAAGGGTATCGGAAACAACCCGGTGTGAATATTGAATCATTTGCTGCAATTATTGTAAAACTATCGTGGTTGCTTCGTTTTGCAACTGAGATTAAAGAATTGGATATTAATCCGCTTTTGGGGAATGAAAATGAAATCCTTGCGGTTGACGCACGCGTGAGAATTGAAAAATAAATGGTTATTATTTTGAAATGGTTGAAAACCACGTCACCCAGGACACGTGAATTCTATTCGCGTGAAACAACATAAATGTTTTTTTTCAGTCTGTAATCCGTATTTTACTTCGGAGCAGGTGATCGATGCGATTGAAAATCACATCACCCAGGACACTCGAATTCCATTCGCGTGAAACAACATAAATGTTTTTTTCAGTCAGTAATCCGTATTTTACTTCGGAGCAGGAGATCGATGCGATTGGAAATCACATCACCTAGGACACGTGAATTCTATTCGCGTGAACAAAATATATATAATGTTTTGATGAGCAGAAACTACATTTCCCAGAGAAAATTATTAGATTGCATTACAAACCCTTCATTCATGAAAAAAGAAGCCTACAGAAATAATTTGCCACATTTTCAGCAACCCGGACAAGCTTATTTTATAACTTGGAGTTTAAAGGATGCTGTCCCTGGGAAGGCACTTCAAAGTTATACTGGTAAGTTGCAATACCTGAAAAACCAGATGGAACTCTATAAGCATAATAAATCTGATAAAATAAATATTGACATGCTTAAAAATCAATATAATATTGTTCGGAAGAAATACATAAAAGCGTATGATGATTTACTGGCATTAAATAAATGTATGGAGGTCGATTTGTCGAAAAGAGAACATACCCAAATAATTTTAAAAGCTGTTAATTTTTGGGATGGTGTCAGGTTAAAAAATCTTGCTTGTTGCGTAATGCCAAATCATGTACATTGGGTGTTGGAGATTTTTGAAAAAGATGAAAGTGGTAACCCAGTTTATCTGCAGGATATTCTTCAATCGGTGAAAAGGCATACGGCTAACAAGATTAATAAACTGGAACAAAGACGCGGTAGTTTGTGGCAAAAGGAAAGTTTTGATACTACTATCAGAAATGAGAGACATTTATACAATGCTGTCGAATATACATTAAATAATCCGGTAAATGCAGGTTTTGTAACTAACCGAAATGATTGGCCCGGTAATTTTCTTTGTGAAAATTTTTAAAGAGATATTCAATGATTGATGCGATTGGAAATCAGATCACCTGGGACACGCGAATTCCATTCGCATGAAAATGCATACAATATTCTTTATTCTTTTGGTAGCGGGAAATTGATTATCTAGCAGAACTGGTGATTGATGCGATTGGAAATCACATCACCCGGGACACGTGAATTCCATTCGCGTGAAAACTTCACGGAGAATAAATTATTGTAATAATAATTAGGGTTTTATTGTTACGACGGTCCAAATACTTACAGTTATACGCATAACTGTGGGATTGTTGTTTTTGCAGCATTTTTATCGGAGATACAACTTCCACCACAAATAAATTCCGCTGATTAGTACCAGTAAAATACAAATACCTGCCAGCGGAACATACAAAATATAAAACGGGCCAATAAAATTTTCAAAAATCCGCCCTGTATGAAACTCCAACGCAACATTCCAGAGCGACATAGGAGAAATTTTAATATTTTCCGGCATTTCAGGAAAGGTTTTTAACGACCTTAGTTTTCGGGCTCCCGAATTATAATCAAACCAAAAGGTACTGGTTTCACTTTCCACCAAACCTGCTACCATATTTTCGGCAATTGGACTTTGCATTTCTTTAGGTGCCAGATAAGGTTTCTGCGTAAAATAATCGATAACGGCGCCATTTTCTATATTCCACAGAAACATGCCGTTGAACGAACCAACCAGGTAAATTTTGTTGCCTAATGATTTGAAAACATTGCAGCCCATAACACTCACCGGTGGTTGGGAAAAAGCGGCTTGCATGGGGCTGCTTAATGATTCATCAACGAAATAGAAACCTTCAGATGTGGAAAAAATATATTGATGTAATTTGTCATCCCACAGAACGCGCCTGAGTTTGTCGAACCAGGGATTGGGACTGTCGAGGTGTGTTCCGGGAATAATTCCAACCTGTTTGCTGGCAATGCCAATTAATAGTGGCGGGCGTAAATGCATTCCTGAAAAAGTATTAATTCCAAGAAATAGTGCAAAAACATATCCTACAATATTATGCCATTTCATGTTTTTCTTTTTTGCAGAAACCAGCCAAACTACCTGTTTTTGTTTCTTTTTCCTTTTTCTTATTATTTTGGGCAATAGAAAATGCAATAGCCCGGTAATGGAAAGTAAGATGGTTACCAACCCCAGTAAATCCACAATCAATTTTCCTGTTAATCCAAGCAACTCACCACTGTGTAGTTGCCAAAATGTTTCAAAAAGTCCTGTTTTCTTTTGGTAACCAACAGGCGCCGGAAGTTGACATACTTCAAAGTGATTACCATCTGCACTTTTTAAT
Organism: uncultured Draconibacterium sp.; assembly: GCA_963677235.2. Lineage (GTDB taxonomy): Bacteria > Bacteroidota > Bacteroidia > Bacteroidales > Prolixibacteraceae > Draconibacterium. Next base: position 1,012,628 of record CAXXPP010000004.1, read on the forward strand.
AAATAATTCCTAGTTAAAACTAATAAGGTATCATTTTTGAAATTCAGGTCGGCAATCCGCTTTTCTTCCACAGGGAGTGTCACTTTTTCCCATGAATTGTCATTAATATTTCTTGAGAACAGCCCCATCTGAGTGCCGGCAAAAAGTTGGTCTTTGATTTTTTGTGTTGAATAAATTTTCCGATTGTCAATTCCGTCTGGAAATCCCTGGTTATAATCCGAAAAATTCTGAAAATCTCCATCCGTTTCCCAAATTCCAATATTCCCATAAATCAATATTTCATTTTGACCAGTCTGAACAGAACCACGCACAGCCGCTAAGTTCCAGTTTTTGTAATGGTAGTTCTTGGGCAAAAGCTTTCTCGAAACATCAACCCGCGAGAACATGTCCCGGTGGTTCATTATAATTCCAGAAGCAGCAAATAAAATGGCAAAAAATGCAATTATTATTGCCGGCCATTTATGTAGTTTTTTAAAGAATTTTATCCAGCGTTTCCTTTTCATTTTAACGTTGGTTGTTTACTGTTAAATTGAGATAGGTAAAAGTGTATTTTATTTACCGGCTAAGTTGTAACAGATGTTACATCCTGAATAGTTTTTTAGAAGATTCAAGCAGATGCAATCGCTATTTCCGGTTTTATTTATTTTTTGTTATTTCCCGGTAGTCTCGCTTAAAAATATTTTATGCATTTATATAGTATTGTTATTTATAATTAGGATAAATAATAAAACTATGTTATTGAATTATAAATCTGACACTTATATGTTGATTGTTTTGTTTTAATTTTAAAGTTCAGAACCGGAGCGACAGATATTTTTTCTATAAAACCAAATTTCAATTTTCAATCATGAAAAGGATAATTTCATTACTGCTTCTTTGTTTATCTGTACATGTTTACTCTCAGGGATTTTTTTCTTCTAAAAATATTAAAGTCGATCTCTCCGGTTTTGTACGAAATGACTTTATTTTCGACTCCAGACGAAATGTGGATGCTTGCGATCATTTGCTTGATATTTTCCCACAAATGCCGGTCTATGACTCAAATGGAGATGATATTAACGCGCAGCCAAGCGCACAGTTTCTGAATACATTTACACGTTTTGGAACCCGGTTTTCAGGGCTCGAAATGGGAAATGTAAAAGTTGATGCTTATGTTGAAGTCGATTTTACAGGTGGAACTGCCACTAACAGTTTACGCTTCAGACATGCATATACACAGTTTACCTGGCCAAAAACAAAACTTTTGTTTGGCCGCACCTGGCATCCAACTTTTATAGAAAAAGTATACCCGGCCACTCTAAATGAAAATACAGGCCTTCCTTTTCAGGTGTTTAACCGCAGTCCGCAACTCCGCTTAACCTATCAGTTAAACAATTATTTGGATTTTATGGCAGCGGCTGTTTACCAGTTTAAATATGCCAACTCTGGTCCCGATGGAAAATCGTATCAATACCAGCGCGATGCCATTGTTCCAAATTTACATGCCCAACTTCAGTATTACAATGAAAACTGGGTTGTTGGTGTTGCAGTCGACTGGAAAATGATTCAACCTAGAACTTTCACAACCGGCTCCAGTGGAAGTTATAAAACTTCGGAAAAATTAAGTACAGCCGCCGTTATTGCTTATTTGAAATTCACGAAAGATAAATTTGAGTTGAAAGCAAAAACGATGTACGGGCAAAATGTTTGTGAAAGTCTGCTTCCCGGTGGTTATGCAGTTGCTTCGGTAAACAGCACTACCGGGGCAGAAACTTACACTCCGTTTAATCATATTTACAATTGGGTAAATTTTGTTTATGGGACAAATTGGAAATTTGGCCTTTTTGCCGGATACCTGAAAAATATGGGGACATCAGAAAATCCGGTTGGCCCATTTTATGGTTTTGCAACTAACGCTGATATGATGTATAAAATTTCACCGCAGCTAATTTATAATTACAAAAATTTTATGTTTGGATGGGAAATAAGTTTTACAACTGTGGCTTACGGGGAGAACGATTTTAGTGATAAAGCAAAAGTTAAAAACACTGAAAACGTAACAAATTTTAGAAATATGATTTCTGTTGCTTATAAATTTTAATAATACTTTTTAATTTTACAGGAATTAAAGTTCATTAAGGCTGCCGGATGTGATTAAAAAGGACAGCCTTTTTGTATGAAAAAAATCAAAAAAATGGCATACGAAATATCTGTTTTTCTTGAAAATAAGATTAGTCATTTCGAGAAAATAACCAGTATTCTCAGGCAGGAAAACATTAATATACGTTCGGTTTCAATGAATAGCATTTTGCATGGGTGGGGAGTATTGCATTTGTTGGTAAACGACCCGGAAAAAGCATATAAATTGTTATCGGAAAAAGGAAATTCAGTGGTTTTGCGTGAAGTTATTGCTTTGGAAATGAAAGATGTGGCCGGGGGGTTGGATGAATTGATGATGAAAATTTCGCGTGCCGGAATTCATATTGAAAGTGCCGATAGCAGGTTAATTGCAGAAAACGGAATGGCTGTATTAATTTTGGAAGTCCCGGATGTGCTGGAAGCAAAACGAAGACTGGAAATTAATAATGTGCATCTGCTCGACGACGAATTTGTCTACGGGAAATAAATAAATTCACGGGGCTCATAAAAAACAAAAATTTTAGTACTAACCTTTTTATATTTTTATTTGAATGATTTGGAATGAAAAAATTGAATGTGCTTCCAGAGACGAAATGGCGGCTATTCAATCGGAAAGACTTTTAACTACTGTAAAACGGATTTATCATAACATACCCAGTTACAGGGCAAAAATGCAGGAAAAAGGGATTCTTCCCGGCGACATCAAAAGTATTGAGAATTTAAAAGATCTGCCTTTTACAATTAAAACCGATTTGCGCGACAATTACCCGTTTGGAATGTTTACTGTTCCGATGAGTGAAATTGTTCGTTTACACGCCAGTTCAGGAACTACCGGAAAACCAACTGTTGTGGGTTATACCCGTAACGATTTACAGATGTGGGCAGAGGTTGTTTCCCGTTCACTTTGTATGGCAGGTGTCCATAAAAATGATATTGTTCAGGTGGCTTATGGTTACGGGTTGTTTACCGGTGGACTTGGCTTGCATTACGGAACCGAAAACCTGGGAGCAACAGTTATCCCTATATCTGGTGGAAATACAAAAAAACAAATTCAGTTGATGCAGGATTTTGGTTCTTCCGTGATTGCCTGTACTCCTTCTTATGCGCTGTTTTTATCTGAAGCATTGCATGAAATGGGAATAGATCCGGAGAGTTTAAACCTGCGCGTTGGAATTTTCGGTGCCGAACCCTGGAGCGAAAATATGCGGAAAGAAATTGAAACGAAACTAAAAATAAAAGCCATCGATATTTACGGATTGAGTGAGATTATAGGGCCGGGCGTTTCTTGTGAATGCACGCACCAGATGGGGATGCATGTGAATGAAGATCATTTTATTCCTGAAGTAATTGATCCGGAAACACTACAACCTGTAAAACCTGGCGAAATTGGCGAATTGGTTTTCAGCACTATTACCAAAGAAGGTATTCCTATTTTGCGGTACCGTACCCGCGATTTAACGCGTTTGATTTATGATAAATGCGAATGTGGCCGGACCCTGGTTCGAATGGAAAAATGTATGGGACGCAGCGATGATATGCTAATAATTCGTGGTGTAAATGTTTTCCCATCACAAATTGAAAGTGTTTTGCTTGAGATGAGTGAAACGGAACCACATTACTTATTAATTGTAGAACGTGAAGGAACGCTTGATATTCTGAAAATAATGGTAGAAGTACAAGAGCAGTTCTTCTCCGATGAAGTACGTGAATTGGAAGCTCTCCGGAAAAAAATCCGTAATAATATTCAAAGTACGTTAGGTATTTCGGTTGATGTGAAGCTGGTTGAGCCAAAAACCATTGAAAGAACTGCAGGAAAAGCTAAACGTGTAATTGATAACCGCAAAATCTGAAAATAATGATAACAAAACAAGTCTCTGTTTTTCTTGAAAATAAATCAGGAAGATTAAATGAAGTAACCCGGATTTTGGGTGAGGCCGGAATCAATATCTCTGCATTTACTATTGCCGATACATCGGATTTTGGAATTCTACGCTTAATTGTTTCTGAACCCGAAAAAGCTTGCGAAGCATTAAAACAAAACCAGTTTTCAGTAAAAACAACGGATGTGGTTTTGGCAAAAACATCAAATCAGCCGGGGAGTCTTTCTAAACTGTTAAAAGTATTAAGCGAAGGAGGTTCGTTTATTGAATATATGTATGCATTTTCGATGGAACAGAATTCAGCCACAATTGTAATTCGTCCTGCCAGCATTCAGAAATGCATGGAAATTTTACAAAGCTATAAAGATGATTTTCTTTTCGAAGAAGGTGAATTTTTATTGTAAACTTAACGGATGCAAAGTAAAATCAACGAATTCAGAAATCTTAGTTCAGAATTTGTATCTTTGGGTTCATTAAATTTTATTGAATGAAACGAATCGCCGTACAAGGTATTGCCGGATCTTTTCACGAGGATGCGGCTTTAAAATTTTTCAACGAAGAGATCGAGATTGTTGAATGTAAATCGTTTACAAGTGTTTGTGAGTTGATTGATGCAGATAAGGTTGATTTTGCAGTTATGGCTATCGAAAATTCGATTGCGGGTAGCTTGCTTAAAAATTATCAGTTGATTCGCGATTTCCATCTTCGTATTATTGGTGAAATATATCTTCATATTCAAATGAATCTGATGGTTTCACCTGGCGTAAAAAAGGAAGACATTACAGAAATCTATTCACACCCGGTGGCACTACAGCAGAGTATGGAGTATATTGAAAAATATTACCCGGATGTGAAATTACATGAAGATTTGGACACGGCTGCTGCTGCAAGACTAATCTCGGAACAGAAACCCAAAAACGGAGCTGCTATTGCAAATCTTCGTGCTGCCGAAATGTATAATCTCGAAATCCTGGAAACCGGTATCGAAAGCAATAAAAAGAATTATACACGATTTTTAATTCTTTCGAAACAAGGAAATCCGACTGAGGGTACAAACAAAGCATCTATTTGTTTTGAAGTTGGGCATTTTTACGGCGCACTGGCCAGAGTATTAAATATTTTTGCAGAAAATAAAATAAATCTGAATAAAATTCAATCGGTACCAATTTTAGGTAAACCAAACGAGTATACTATTCATGTTGATATTGAATGGGAAAAAACAGAAAACTACGACAAAGCAATTCATCAGGTTTTGAAAAGTGCGTCGAGTCTTTCAATTTTAGGGGAATACATAAAAGGAGATATTTATATACACGACTAAAAAAATTATTAAACCAAAATGATATGAGTAAAATCGCAATTTTCTTTGGACCGTTAAAAGGCGCTGTAAACAGAGTTGCCGACAAAGTGAAAGAAGCCATTGGTGAAGATAAAGTTGAAATGGTTCCTGTAAAAGATGCCACTGTTGCTGATTTAGAAAAGTATGACAAAATTATTTTTGGAATTTCTACTGTTGGGAAAGAAACCTGGCATGCTACTTATAATAATGTTGATTGGGCCAACTTTCTGCCAGAAATTGGCAAAACCAGTTACGAAGGGAAAAAGCTTGCCATCTTTGGTTTAGGCGACCACGTAACTTATGCGGCTACTTTTGTCGATCATATAGGATTACTAGCCAAAGAAATTATGGCCAATGGTGGTACACTCGTTGGAAAAGTTCCTGTTGGCGATTATGAATTTGATGAATCGGAAGCAATTGAAGATGATAAATTTCTGGGATTGCCAGTGGATGAGGATTTTGAACCTGAGCTCACCGACGAAAGAGTTAAAAACTGGGTGGAACAGATTCGTCCTGAATTTGGATTTTAGTTCATTTTTGTAGTAATTGTGATTGATTGACAGATTTGTTTACATGTTTGTCTTATTTATTTTTTGTGCCCTTATGGGGGCATAAACTAAATTGATATTGATATGTCCAATTCGCCTTTAAATAAAACTATTGTTGACGAAAAAATAAAACAACTTCGTATTCCTGAAGTTGGGAAAGCTTCTATTCGTGAAATTGTTGCACTGGTAAACCTGGTAGAAGAGGAAACCGGTGTGAAATATATCCGGATGGAAATGGGGGTACCTGGTCTTCCACCTGCAAAAATAGGCACCGAAGCTGAAATTGAAGCACTAAAAAAAGGTGTTGGTGCCATTTATCCAATGGTCGACGGAATAAAACCGTTAAAAGAGGAAGCTGCAAAATTTGTAAAGAATTTTATGAATATTGATGTACATCCAAAAGGTTGTATTCCAACTGTTGGATCAATGCAGGGAACGTATGTGGCTTTTTTTGCAGCCAATAATATTCACGAGGGAAAAGACACAGCTTTATTTATCGACCCCGGCTTTCCAGTGCAAAAGCAGCAAATGCTGGTACTCGGACAAAAATATGAAACCTTTGATGTTTTTAATTACAGGGGAGAAAAATTAAGAAGCAAACTCGAAGAATATCTTTCCAAAGGAAACATTCATTCTGTTATTTATTCCAATCCGAATAATCCGGGCTGGATTTGTTTTACAGAAGATGAATTAAAGATAATTGGAGAAACAGCTAATAAATACGATGTAATTGTGATGGAAGATTTGGCGTATTTCGGAATGGATTTCCGGCGTGATTTATCGGAACCGGGGAAGCCGCCATATCAGCCAACAGTGGCAAATTATACCGATAATTTTATTCTGTTTATTTCCAGTTCAAAAATATTTTCATATGCCGGGCAGCGAATTGGTGTAATGATAATTCCTGAGTCGCTTTTTGATCGTGATTACCCGGTTCTTCAAAAGCGGTTTAAAAGTACAACCTTTGGAAATACGATTACATTGCGATTGCTGTATTCTATATCGTCGGGAACAAGTCATTCGGCACAGTGGGCGCTGGCTGCTATGCTGAAAGCTGTAAACGAAGGTTCGTTCAATTTTGTTGACGATATAAAAGAGTATGGCGAAAAAGCGAAGGTGATGAAGCGGCTTTTTCTTGAAAATGGTTTTGATATTGTGTATAAAAAAGATATCGATCAGCCCATTGCCGACGGATTCTATTTCACAATTTCATACCCCGGAATGACGGGAAATGAATTGGTTGCTAACCTTATTTATTTTGGAATTAGTGCCATTGCACTTGATAATACAGGAAGTGAAGAAGAGGGAATTCGCGCCTGTGTATCTTTTGTAAAACGCGAACAGTTTGAAGAGCTTGAGGAAAGATTGAAAGCATTTAACAAAACTTTTTCAAAAAAATAAAGAAACATAAAGTTCAGAGGATGGATAAAAACAAAGTAATATCCCGTTATAATCTAACACTTGAACTTATCTCAAAACTCAAATTAAAACACGGACCTGTAACATTAAAAAAGGGAGATTGTTTTATTGATTATGGTGAGCAAACCAACAAAATAGGTATTTTAATCAGTGGACTTCTTTATGCCTCATATGTTTCAGAAAGCGGGGCAGAATGGATTTCCAGATTTTTTTTTCCCCCAAACAATTTTATTGTAAGCAACCACAGAGGATTTTATACAGGAAAAGATTCTACAGAATCGATAAAAGCATACGAGGATTCAGAATTGTTGTATTTTGATAAAGAAGAATTTAAAATATTGCTGGATTCCGATGGGATGTTTGAAAGGACTGTCCGAATTCTTGCTGAAGAAAGTTATATCCAGGCAATGGATCGGATTCATTCATTTCAGTCGTTAAACGCGGAAGAGCGTATTCGTAAATTTTTCCACGAAAATCCTGAATTAGGAGCAAAATTACAACGACAACACATCGCTTCTTATCTTGGTATTCACCGCAATATTTTAACCCGATTTCTTTATAAAATCTGAAATTCGCAACATTAGTTGCATTCTTTTCTACCAAATAAAAATAGTTTTGTTCAGAAAAATCAAACTCAAATTTTTTATTGTGGTATTTTGATAATCTGACAGGAAATAACCTGTTTGTTTTAAAGTTTTTAACCACAAAAAATTATTTGTACAGAACCTGATTTTTATGGTCTTTTTTGACTGAAAAGCTTTTTAAATTTATCAGAAAAATCAACAAAAATGGCAAAAGTTATAGGAGCAGTTGTGGTTGACAAAGAGGGATGTAAAGGCTGTGGTGTATGTGTAAACGAATGCCCTTCAAAAGTTTTGGCTTTGCATAATGAAGTGAACAGCCGTGGTTATCATTTTTCGTATATGGAAAATCCTGAAGATTGTATTGGGTGTTCCAATTGCGGAGTCGTTTGTCCGGATACGTGTATCACCGTTTACCGGGTAAAGGTTTAGTTTTAGTAATCAGTTACGAATTTAATTATACTGTTTGAAATAGGGTGACTGATGATAAATGGAAAAAATAATCAATTATAAATTATAGGTAATGGGAGAATTAAGATTAATGAAAGGAAATGAGGTGCTGGCCGAAGCTGCTATCCGATGTGGATGCGATGGCTATTTTGGCTATCCCATTACACCTCAGTCCGAAGTTATGGAAACACTAATGGCCCGCCAGCCTTGGAATGAAACAGGAATGACTGTTTTACAGGCCGAAAGTGAAGTAGCTTCTATTAATATGGTATATGGAGCGGCAGCTTCCGGAAAAAAAGTAATGACATCTTCTTCAAGCCCCGGAATCAGTTTAATGGCCGAAGGAATCTCGTATATCGCCGGAGCAGAACTACCATGTTTAATAATTAATGTTCAGCGTGGCGGTCCTGGACTGGGAACCATCCAGCCTTCACAGGCAGATTATTTTCAGTCGGTAAAAGGAGGTGGCCACGGTGATTACAAAATGATTGTTCTGGCGCCGGCATCGGTTCAGGAAATGAATGATTTTGTAAATCTGGGTTTTGAACTTGCTTTCAAATATCGCAATCCGGCTATGATTTTAACTGATGGCGCCATCGGACAGATGATGGAAAAAGTAGAACTGGCAGATTTTAAACCCCGGTGGACAGATGAAGAAATTAAAGAAAAATCGGGAAGTTGGGCTACTATTGGAAAACAAAATGGCAAGCCGCGAAATGTAGTAACATCTTTGGAAATGGATTCTTCTAAAATGGAAGCCAATAATTTGCGTTTTCAGGAGAAATACAAAATGATGGAGGAAGAAGATTGCCGGTACGAAGCTATTATGTGCGATGATGCTGAATATATTTTTGTTGCTTTTGGTACGTCCTCGCGGGTTTGCCAGAAATCGATTGAAATTGCCCGGGCAAAAGGATTAAAAGTTGGGTTGCTTCGCCCGGTTACATTATTCCCTTTCCCGAAAAAAGCAATCGCAAAATTAGCAGAGAAAGCAAAAGGATTTTTGTCGGTTGAAATGAGTGCCGGACAAATGGTTGAAGATATAAAACTGGCCGTTTATGAAGCGGGAAAAAATACGCGGGTTGAGCATTTTGGACGGATGGGGGGGATTATTCCAACTCCGGGCGAAGTGGTTGATGCATTAGAAGAAAAATTTTCATGGGAGATTAGTTATGGAGTTAAAAGATATTATTAAACCGGAAAACCTGGTCTACGATAAATCAGACGTACAGACCGATGCAATAATGCATTACTGCCCGGGGTGTTCCCACGGGGTAGTTCATAAAGTAATAGCAGAATTAATAGAAGAGCTGGGAATTCAGGAAAAAACGGTTGGGATAGCACCGGTTGGTTGTGCCGTTTTTGCGTACAACTATATTGACGTTGACTGGCAGGAGGCAGCACATGGAAGAGCGCCGGCAGTCGCAACAGGTATTGCTCGTTTAAACCCCAATAAATTTGTGTTTACTTACCAGGGTGACGGCGACCTTGCATCAATTGGCGCTGGTGAAATTATGCACGCTTGCAACCGTGGAGAGAATATACTGGTTGTTTTTATTAACAATGGTATTTATGGAATGACCGGTGGGCAGATGGCACCGACAACACTCGATGGAATGGTTACTTCAACAACGCCATTTGGGCGAAATGTTGATTTGAATGGCTATCCAATGAAAATCACAGAGTTAATTGCTCAACTTCCGGGAACCTCTTATGTTACGCGTCAGTCGGTTCATAATGCCGGGGCGGTTCGTAAGTGTAAACGTGCCATTAAAAAAGGTATTCAGAATGTTTTGGCAAAAAAAGGAACATCTTTCGTTGAAGTAGTTTCAACCTGCAATTCAGGATGGAAAATGACACCGGTTGCGGCAAATAAATGGATGGAAGATAATATGTTTCCGTTTTATCCGCTGGGTGATTTAAAAGATGGAGTGAAGGGAGAACCTGTTTCAAAAAACTAAAACCAAAAATTATGACTGAAGAAATTATAATTGCCGGATTTGGCGGACAAGGAGTACTTTCAATGGGGAAAATTTTAGCGTATTCAGGAATTATGGAAGATAAGGAAGTTACCTGGTTTCCATCTTATGGACCTGAAATGCGTGGAGGAACTGCAAATGTTACTGTTATTGTTAGTGACACACGTATTAGTTCGCCGATTTTACATGAGTTTGATACTGCTATTATTTTGAACCAGCAAAGTATGGATAAGTTTGAAAAGAAGGTAAAATCCGGTGGTACCTTACTTTATGATCCGAATGGAGTTATTCATCCGCCAACGCGTACTGATATAAATATTTATAAAGTGGAAGGCACCAAAGCCGCAGTTGAAATGGGTAACCCTAAAGTTTTTAATATGATTATTTTTGGAAGTTATCTGAAAGTAAGGCCAATAGTTACGTTGGATAATGTTGAAAAAGGCCTTCAGAAATCATTACCTGAAAGATATCATAAACTGATACCGTTAAATCTGAAGGCGATTAGAAAAGGCCAGGAATTAGTAGAAACAGTGTTGGCTGTTTAATTTCTAACAAAAGATAATGAAAGCTCTTTCAGGAATGGAGGAGCTTTTTTTATGACATTTTGTTGACAGAACATCGAAAAACATTGCTAAATATCAAGGATAAATGTGCAATATATCCACGTAATAGAGGAAATTTTCTTACTTTGCGCAAAAATTATTATTGTGACTTTGCCAAAACAGTCTACCTTAAGTTTTTATGCAAAATAAAGTTGTTGTAATAACCGGTGCATCATCGGGAATTGGAAAAGCATTGGCTGAAAAATATGCTTCAGAAGGATGGAATCTTGTACTTGCTGCAAGACGGATTGAAAGATTACATACACTGGAAAAAGAATTTCAAAATACCCAAATACTTTCCGTAAAAACTGATGTTTCTATTCTTGAAGATTGTAAAAATCTAATTGAGAAAGCGATTGAAAAATTCGGGAAAATAGATGTATTAATAAATAATGCCGGAATTTCAATGCGAGCCATTTTTGAAAATGTTGATCTTTCGGTACTGCACAGAACAATGGATATTAATTACTGGGGGACAGTTTATTGTACAAAGTTCGGCCTGCCTTATTTATTGGAAAGTAAAGGTTCTTTAGTTGGTGTGATTTCAGTTGGTGGGTATGTAGGACTACCGGGAAGGACCGGCTACTCAGCTTCGAAATTTGCTGTTCGTGGATTTCTGGATACTGTACGGGTTGAAAACCGAAGAGCGGGATTGCATGTTTTGGTGGCAGCTCCCGGGTTTACTTCTTCTGAAATACGTAAATCTGCATTGGTAGCAGATGGTCGTCAGCAGGGAGAAACACCGCGAAATGAAAATAAAATGATGTCGGCAGAAGAATGTGCCAGGCATATTTACAGGGCCGTTAAAAGAAGAAGACGCAAAATTATCCTTACTTTCTGGGAAGGGAAATTTACTGTTTTTATGGCAAAAATGTGGGCCGACCTTATTGACGGTTTTATGTACCGGATGTTTGCCAGCGAGCCCGATTCTCCTCTTAGAAAATAACTCCAACATTATGAATTAGGGCAACCAAGAGAGAAATAAAAACTATAACAACAATGGTCGCCCCCGCAATTTTATTAGACCTTTGATAAATCTTTGTATTGATTCTATTTCTGAATAATTTTAAAGTTCCAGTTAATATAAACCACCAGAAAACAGCTCCCAGGAAAAAACCGGAAAGTATTAAAATTGCCTGCATAGGTCGGGTTGCGTCTAAAATAATCCTAAACGCAGTGAAAATTCCGATATGTAAAAAGATAACAAGTGGATTGGTAAACGTGAGTAAAAATGTAGCCAGCAAATTTTTTATTGGAGGTGTCGATTTGCTATTTATCTTTTCCGTTTTTTGCTCGGGGGAGCCCAGAAAAATGATTATTCCCAGGATTATTAAAACCAGCGAGCCCCCAATCTTAAAATACATTTCGTTAATGCTTATAAATTCAATAATAACAGAAAGGCTAAAGCCTGCCGCCGTTGCGTAAATAGTATCGGAAAGTGCCGCACCAATTCCCGAATAGAATCCTGCAATCCGGCTGTTTTTTATGGTTCTCTGAATAATTAATATGCTTATTGGGCCAATTGGAAGCGATGCCAGAAAACCAATTAATATTCCTTTGAAAAGAAATTGAAAGATCATGTTATAAAAGTAAATTTTTTGTGAAGGAAACAGATTTTTGAGTGGGATTATATCAGTTGAAATAAATATTTTTACTTTTAAATTATCAAACAAAAACAATTATGGAAGAACTAACAGTAGGAACGCGTGTTGATCATCCGCGTTACGGAGAAGGAATTGTTAGCAAAAACAATTTAACAGCCTACGAAATATTTTTTGAACGTGGGGGCAAAATTGAAATAACCAAGCGAAATACCGATTTAAAAGTTATTCAGAGAAATGATGATGCTCCGGCTAAGACAGGTCTTTCAATCGTGGAGATAGAAAAAGTTATGCGTTATGTTCTTGATCAGTATGGCGCATTGACCGAAATTGTTCCATTAGGCGAAAAATGGCAGGGGGGAACATTGGTTTTGCAGCCGGCAAATTCAGAGTTAAAACCCAAAGAAATTCCCATTGAAAGTTTTTTTCATAAAATCGTTATGTTACGGGATCGTTTACGCGTTTTGGAACAAAATATCAATAGCCACGGAGTTTTAGATGATGAAGAAAAAATTAATCTTCAACAATATATTACGCGTATTTACGGCTCTTTAACTACCTTTAATATTTTATTCTCGGAAAAAGAACATTACTTTGTAGGAGTAAAATCAAAATAACCATGATAAAAAAATTAGCTTTTATTGTGTTGACAATAATAAATGTAACCTCGTTTGCACAGAATGAAACGATAAAAGTATGGCCAAACGGAGCGCCAAACGATAACGGGATGAAGGAACCGGAGGAAAAGTACGATGGGGTTCGGGTGAGAAAAGTTTCGGAAGCCGAATTGTATGTTTTTCTTCCTGAAAAAGAGAAAAATACAGGTGCTGCTGTTGTTATCTGCCCTGGTGGAGGTTATATAATGGAGGCAATGGACCATGAAGGTTTTGATATGGCTACATGGCTTGCTTCGAAAGGCGTAGCTGCAATTGTTTTGAAATATCGTTTGCCATACGGACATCATGAAGTTCCTTCGAGCGATGCACGCAGAGCAATGCGTATTGTTAGGCAAAACGCAGGAAAATGGGGGATCAATCCGGGGAAAATCGGAATAGCAGGTTCGTCTGCGGGAGGGCATCTTGCTTCAACTGTAGGAACTCATTTTGATTATGGAAATAAAAATAGCAGCGATCTAATTGAACAAATAAGTTGCAGACCTGATTTTATGTTGTTGTTATATCCCGTGGTAACATTCAGAGAAGAATTCGGCCACATGGGATCAAGGGCTAACCTCATTGGCGAAGGACACGATTGGAAAATGATCTCAGAGTATTCAAACGAAATGCATGTAACACCGGAAACTCCTCCTACATTCCTTGTATTGGCAGATGATGATACTGTGGTTCCTCCTCAAAATTCGATAAACTTTTATTTGGCATTAAAGCAGAATAAAGTTCCGGCAGAACTGCATATATTTAAAGATGGTGGTCATGGCTTTGGAATGAACAAAAAGAATTTGCCGGTTGACCAGTGGCCTGAATTGTTTTATTCGTGGTTAAAAGCACAGAAAGTAATCGATTGATGAAATACACACACCCTCTGAAAACAATGCGTTTTTGTCCGAAGTGTGGTTCTTCGGAATTTAAAGTGGCAGGTGAGCGCTCTTTAAAATGCCCCAAATGTGGTTTTCATTATTATATAAATTCTTCGGCAGCGGTAGCTGCTTTGGTTGTTAGCAACGATGGAAAATTGTTATTAACAACACGGGGAATTGATCCCAATTACGGAAAGCTTGATTTACCCGGCGGTTTTGTAGATCCCGGGGAAAGTGTAGAAAACGCTTTGAAACGGGAACTGGATGAAGAGTTAGGATTAAAAATAGAATCGTTTGAGTATTTGGGCTCAGCACCTAATGAATACATTTTTTCTGAGTTTAGCGTTTTTACCGTCGATTTGGCATTTAAGGTTGTTCCTAAAACAATTTCAGGATTACATGCCATGGATGACATCCTCGATTATAAATTTTATAGTGAAGAAGAAATAAATTACAACGAAATACCAGCCCCCTCAATTAAACATTTTGTACAACAATATTTTCAAAATGAACGAAATTAGACAAAGAGTTAAGGCATTACGATTAGAAATGCTGAAACAAAATTTAGATGCTTATTATGTTTCAGGAACCGATCCGCATTCCAGTGAATATCTTCCGGCCAGGTGGAAAACACGGGAATTTTTAACCGGATTTACCGGATCATACGGAATGGTTGTAGTAACCCAGGAAGAAGCCGGTTTATGGACCGATACCCGCTATTTTTTGCAAGCCGAAGAGCAATTAAAAGGTTCAGGGATAAAAATGTTTAAACTACGTATTCCTGGAGCTGTTTCGCCAGAAAACTGGCTGGCAAAAAAATTACCGGAAGGAAGTAAGGTAGGAATAGACCCGCAGTCGGTTACCATTGACGGTTTTCGGTCTTTTGAAAATATATTGCAGGAAAAGGGTATAACCCTGCAAAAAACAACCGATCTTTTAGATAAGATTTGGGAAGAACGTCCGGAAATTCCGGAAGACAAAGTTTTTGAGTTGGATGTAAAATACGCAGGTTTATCACGAAAAGATAAAAAAGATATTATTGTTTCCGAATTAAGGAAATACAACGCTGATTATCATATTGTGTCGATGCTTGATGAGCTCGCATGGTTGTTTAATTTGCGGGGATCAGATGTAAATTACAATCCTGTTTTTACCGGATATGGAGTAGTAGGTAAAAACGATATGCTGCTTTTTGCTGATAAAAGTAAGATCCCTTTTGATATTCAGCAGCAATTGGAAAAAGAACGAATAATTGTAAATAATTATGATGAGTTTTTCCCTTGGCTGTCAGAACTTCGAAAGAAAAATATTTTTATTGATCCATCTACAGCTAACTTTTCAATTTATGAGGCTTTAGAAAAAGGAGGAAATCTTTTTGCTGAAGGAACTTCTATTGTGGCACTTTTAAAAGCCCGAAAAGGCAAAGTTGAGCTGGAGGGTTTTCACAAAGCGATGATAAAAGATGGCGTTGCATTGGTCGAGTTTCTTTCCTGGTTGAAACAAAATATAGGAAAGGAAAAAATTACAGAATATTCATTCGGTAGGAAACTGGCCGAATTCAGGGCAAAACAAGATGATTTTAAAGGAGAAAGTTTCCCGCCCATTGTAGGATATAAAAGTCATGGAGCAATGGTACATTTAATTGTAGGCCCTGATGATGCACTACCCGTGGAGCAGGAAGGGGTTATACTTTTTGATTCAGGAGGACAGTATTTGCAGGGAACTACCGATATAACCAGAACTGTGGCTTTAGGAGAAATAACCGAGCGTCAAAAAAAAGATTTCACCTTGGTTTTGAAGGGCATGATTGGTTTAACCCTGGCCGTTTTTCCTGTTGGTACCAAAGGTTGCCATCTTGATATTCTTGCAAGGAAAGCATTATGGGAAAACGGAATTAATTACGGACACGGTACCGGACACGGGGTCGGGCATTTTCTTAATGTTCATGAAGGGCCAATGGCTATTCGGCAGGAATTCAATCCTAATACTATCGACCCGGGAATGGTTTTATCCAACGAGCCAGCTATGTACCGAGAGGGACAATATGGTATCAGAACTGAGAATATGATCGTTTGTGTGGAAAAGGAAGAAACAGAATTTGGTAAGTTCCTTGGATTTGATACACTAACATTATGTCCGATCGATACAACACTAATTGATATAAGTTTGCTGACACCAGAGGAAATTGACTGGATTAATGACTATCATCAGCGGGTGAGGACGGAACTGATGCCTTTTATGAATGAAGAATTACAATCGTTTTTACTTGAAATTACAAAGCAGATTTAATTGAATCTGCTTTTGCTTTCTTCTTTTTGTTTGGAGAGAAAGGGAAAAGTAGAATGGCACTGATGGCAAATGCCGAAATTGTGACGACATTGCCTGCCAATTCATTCAGATAAACATTTATAATTTTCCCTGAAAGGGCAATCGCACCACCGGCAATAATTGCAGGGATTATTCTGCGCTTATCCACTTCAACTCTTAATAGCCCGAGTAAGGTTGGGATTGTAAATGCACCAGAGAATAAGGTTAATGCGAAAAGAAGTGATTGAATAATTGAATTTACAAATAAGGCGATTAAAATACTGGATATTCCTAAAACTACGATTAGAATTCGTGTGAGGATCATGGACGATTTTTTATCAAGGTTTCCAGTGATAAGCTCTCCCAGAATTATTGATGAAGTTAGCAGGGTTGTGTCTGCCGACGACATAACCGCTGATAACAAAGCTGCCAAAAACAGGCCATACATCCATCCAGGTAAAAGATGTTCTGCAAAATCAATAATGCCGTTCGATTCAACTTTTGTTGAATAAATACCTAAATAAGTGAGGGCAAAGGACAGTGGAATTAAAATGAACGCTACAATAAGTACGCTTTTCGAAGCCGTTTTTTCATCTTTTGCGCAAAATAACCGTGAGTAAATATCGGGTCCCACCACAAAAGTTACGGAATAAGTAAGGAGCAGTACGAGCAAATCAAACAATTTAAATTTTTCATTGAAAAGGAGGTGCGGGGAAAAACTTTTAACTGCTCCCGAGTTTGGATGATTTATGGCATAAAAAGTAATAACAATTAGTCCTGCTATTATTAATACGGATTGAATCGTATCTGTTTTTATGATGCTGTGCTGCCCGCCGATTAAAGTATAAATTACAAAAACAAAACCTGCAATTAGTGCTGCCATATTATAATCAACGATATTCAATCCGTTTAAAATTTTGGCTGCGGCAATAATCTGGGCAGCAACAATTCCGAGCCAGGCAACGGGAATAATTATGGACGCAATTATTTCAGTTTGTTTTCCATAAAATTTACCTAAGAGTTCGGGTAAAGTAAAATTCCCAAATCGTTTTACAAATTTTGAAAGCGGTACTAAAAACAGTAAGCCGATAGCCGCCGAGAATAACAGCCAAAGTGCAGCCCAGCCAATTTGCTGTCCCAACTCAATGGTTCCCAGAATTGCAGAGCCACCAAGTATTGTTGCCAATAAACTTCCGCTAACAGGAATAAATCCTGCTTTTTTGCCGGCTACATAAAAATCGGTTGGTGTTTTTATTTTGAAAAACGAAAATATTCCAACCACAATGAGAGCCAGAAAATATATTGCTATGATAAATTGTACCTGCATAAATTCAGAAGGGCAAATATCGGAATTTATGTTCCAATATTGTATTTTTAATCATTCATTTAAAAACAAAATACAATGAAAATCTCTGTTTTTGCTCTTTCAATGGTATTCTTATTTTTGTGGGCCTGTAATACAAAAGAAAAAATAATGCCACCTGTTGCCGATAAAGCCCCAACAGAATTAACCAATCATGGAGATACAAGAATTGATGATTACTACTGGATGAATGAGCGCGAAAATCCTAAGGTAATTGAATATTTAGAAGCTGAAAATGCATATACTGATGCGGTTATGGAGCATACCGAAGCTTTACAGGAGAAATTATATAATGAAATAAAATCGAAAATAAAGCAGGAAGACGAATCTGTTCCTTATAAAAAGAATGGCTATTATTATTATTCGAGAACCATTCCGGAGAAGGAGTACTTTTTATATTGCAGGAAAAAGGGTTCTTTGAAGGCAGATGAAGAAGTAATGCTGGATATAAATAAGATGGCGGAAGGATATGACTTTTACCAGCTGGGTGGGGCTTCTGTAAGCCCCAATAATAAAATGATTGCTTTTGGAATTGATACTGTAAGCCGAAGAAAATATACCATCTATTTTAAAAATTTGGAAACAGGCGAGATCTTTAGTGATGCAATCCCTTTAACTACAGGGAGCTCGGTTTGGGCAAACGATAATAAAACGGTGTATTATGTGTTGAAAGACGACGTTACGCTGCGCTCTGAAAAAATAATGAAGCATGTATTAGGAACTCCTGTGGCGGAAGATGTGGAGGTTTTTAATGAAGGCGATGAAACATTTTCGACTTTTATTTACAAAACAAAATCGAATAAATATTTAATAATTGGGAGTGAAAGTACACTTACTTCGGAATATCGGTTTTTGGATGCTGATAATCCTGAAGGAGAGTTCAAAATAATTCAACCACGTACACGGGGGTTGGAATATCAGGTAGATCATTACGGCGACTATTTTTATATCCGAACAAATTTAGATGCTCAGAATTTTAAACTTGTGAGAACCCCGGTTACTGCTACTGGCAAAGAGAACTGGAAAGAAGTGATTCCCCACCGGGACGATGTATATTTTTCTGATTTCGACATTTTTAAAGATTATCTGGTGGTTTCGGAACGCAAGGAAGGAATTACACAACTACGTGTTATACCGTGGAATGGCACTGAATATTATATTGATTTTGACGAAGAGGTTTATACTGTAGATTCTGATGTGAATTTTGATTTTGACACTGATACGTTCCGGTTTAATTACACATCGCTAACTACACCATCTTCTGTTTTAGACTTCAATATGAAAACAAAAGAGCGTGAATTACTTAAGCAAACGGAAATTTTAGGTGGTTTTGATAAAAATAATTACGAAACCAAACGTATTTATGCAACTGCAATGGATGGAACAAAAATTCCACTTTCGCTGGTGTACAAAAAGGGATTAAAGAAGGATGGAAAAAATCCGGCATTAATTTATGGCTATGGTTCTTATGGATATACCATTGACCCTACTTTCAGGCTATCTGTTTTACCATTGCTCGACCGTGGTTTTGTTTATGCCATCGCTCACATTCGCGGTGGACAAATAAATGGCCGTGCCTGGTATGAAGATGGAAAGTTGTTGCATAAAATGAACACGTTTACCGATTTCAATGATTGTGCTCAGTATCTTATAGACGAGGGATATACAAATACCGGGAAATTATTTGCAAACGGAGGGAGCGCAGGCGGTCTTCTAATGGGGGCAGTGGTCAACCTTCGCCCAGATTTATACAAAGGAGTAATTGCCGATGTGCCTTTTGTTGACGTGGTAACCACTATGCTCGACGAAAGTATTCCGTTAACCACAAGCGAATTTGATGAGTGGGGAAATCCTAAGGTTGAAAAATACTATTACTATATGATGTCGTACTCGCCTTACGATAATGTAGAGGCAAAAGATTATCCGGCGATGCTCGTTACCACTGGGTTGCACGATTCGCAGGTGCAGTATTGGGAACCGACAAAATGGGTAGCTAAATTACGCGAATTAAAAACCGACGATAATTTGTTGCTTTTCCATGTGAATATGGATTTTGGTCATGGCGGTGCTTCCGGCCGTTTTCAGTGGATTGAAGATACGGCACTTGAATATGCATTTATTTTAGATCAGTTGGGCAGAAAAGAATAACTTTTCTTTTGTTGGTTCATTCAGTTCTGGAAACGATTTTGTGAAAAGTATTTATAAGATTTTCAGAATTTTGATTTATTATTTTAAGAGTAATTATTACTTTTGTAAGGATAGTTTGTTTCTTTCATGTTTTTTTGAATTCTTCTTATTTTAACAACTATTATTTTTTTTGAACCTAAACCTGTAACGATGAATAAGAACTTTTTCATTATAGTCATTGGAATTTTCTTCCTCGCGATCCATCCGTTAAAAGCTCAGTTTGGTCCCAATCCGCCGGAAACGGTCAAGCTTCATGATATGCATTGGCGCGACAATTGTATTTTGGCAGACAAAGCATCTGGCTATTACTATATGGTTGGGCCTGGTGGAAAGTCTGTTTTATCCTATAGAAGTAAAGATTTAATTAATTGGGAAAAACCAACAAAAATTTTTACAATTCCGGAAAGTTTTTGGGGAGGAAAACCTATTAACAGTATCTGGGCTCCGGAACTTCATTTGTATAAAGGCAAATACTATTTGTTTTTAACGATAGATACCCGGGATATGTTCGACGAACAATGGCCAAACTGGAGACCGAGAGTAACCCGCGGGTCACAGATTTTGGTTTCTGATTCTCCAACTGGTCCTTTTAAAGTATTTCAGGATCATTCGACCCTTCCGGTTGATATGATGACACTCGACGCTACTTTGTGGGAGCAAGACGGAATCCCTTACATTGTGTATGCGCATGAATGGGTTCAGATTTCCAATGGAACTATTGAATATATGCAGTTAAAAAATGACCTCTCTGAGACAATTGGAGAACCACATTTATTATTTCGTGGCAGCGACGGGCCCTGGGTAACCATATCAGAAAATGATGGCTGTTTTGTTACCGACGGACCCTATTTTAAAATCAACAAAGCAGGGAAATTAATGATGATTTGGACCAGCTACCACGAAGAGGTATATACAATGGGGGTTGCCTTTTCTGAAACTGGTAAGCTGGAAGGCCCCTGGATTCATCAGAACGAACCAGTGTATGCCAATAATGGCGGCCATGGGATGCTGTTCGAAAGCTTTGATGGAAAATTAATGTGTGTTTTGCATTCACCAAATGATAGAAACTCGAGGCCACATATTTTTGAGATGGAAGATGCAGGTGATGAATTATCAATTAAAAAAGAACTTTAAATTTTAATTGTTTTCAAACTAAGCCTTCACAATATGAATACAATAAAGATAATGGCAGGTTTTCTCTTGGTTGTTCTTTTTATCAGGGCCAATGGGGCTGATAACGAAAAAAAGTGGAATGAGATTTATTCGATAATTCAAAATATAGAAGAACCCAATTTCCCATCAAAACAATATAAAATAACCGATTTTGGTGCTGTTGCTGATGGGAAAACATTAAATACAGATGCTATAAAGAAAGCCATTGAAATCTGTAATAAAGAGGGGGGGGGACAGGTTGTCGTTTCGGGAGGTATCTTTTTAACCGGAGCAGTTCATTTAAAAAGTAATGTAAATTTAGTTGTAAAAGAGGGGGCTACACTCAAATTTTCAACCAATACAAAAGACTTTTTACCGGTGGTGCAAACGCGCTGGGAAGGAAATGACTGTTATAATTATTCTCCTTTGATTTATGCTAATAATCAAACCAATATAGCCATTACCGGAAAAGGGACTATTGACGGGCAGGCGAGTGACAAAAATTGGTGGTCGTGGAAAGGATTTCATCGTGGAAGTAATGGAGAAGCAATGCCCAGCCAGGTTGATCCGGAAGGCCGCCCTTTGCTTACCCAATGGGACAATACAAAAACACCGCTTTCAGAACGGAAAATGGGAGAAGGCCATTATTTAAGACCTCAATTGATAAATTTTATTTTTTGCAGAAAGGTAAAAATTGAAAACGTAACGTTGCTCAATTCTCCTTTTTGGGTCATTCACCCCCTATTGTCGGAAGACATTATTGTGCGGGGGGTTAAAATAAGCAGTCACGGCCCAAATTCTGATGGATGTGATCCGGAATCGTGTAAAAATGTATTGATTGAGAACTGCATTTTTGATACTGGCGATGATTGTATCGCCTTAAAGTCAGGTCGTAATTTTGATGGTCGTCGTGCCAATGTTCCTGTTGAGAATGTTTTAATTCGAAATTGCAAAATGAAAGACGGACATGGGGGAGTCGTAATGGGTAGCGAGATTTCAGGAGGGTGTAAAAATATTTTTGCTGAAGATTGTGAA
Organism: uncultured Draconibacterium sp.; assembly: GCA_963677235.2. Classification (GTDB taxonomy): domain Bacteria; phylum Bacteroidota; class Bacteroidia; order Bacteroidales; family Prolixibacteraceae; genus Draconibacterium. Next base: position 1,034,723 of record CAXXPP010000004.1, read on the forward strand.
ATGAACAGTCCGCAGTTGGAGCGGGCAATCCGTATAAAAACCAACAACCACAGAGGTGGAGTAACAGAGGATGTATACATCCGAAACTTAACCGTAGGAGAGGTGAGGGAAGCAGTGGTGAAAATTAATTGTTCTTATGATCCCCGTGAGGGGCAGGGGAATTTTTTGCCTGTGGTGAAGAATGTTAATATTTTGAATGTTACATCTAAAAAATCAGAGTACGCGCTAAGTATTGTAGGAATTAAAGGCGAGAATTGTGTTAAGAATATTTCAATTAAGAACTGTCGGTTTTCAGGTGTTGGAAAAGGAAACCGGGTTAATTATGTCGAAAATTTGAACTTAACTGATGTATTGATAAACGGGAAAAACATTAGCAAACAAGATAATACTATAAAGCGTCAGCTTAAAAATTAATCTGAAAATTAAAAACCAAATTGATGAATAAAACCTTTTTCAACAAAAATCATCCTCAATTAAAATGGCAAATTTTAGCATTGCTTTTTTTAACGGTTTTTTCAAATATTTTGCTTGGAAACCCAACTAAAAAAGAGATACTCTTCCTTTCTGGCACTGACAATGAAAACACTGTATCATGGGATTTCTTTTGCACATCGGGGCGAAAAAGTGGTGTGTGGACAACTATACAGGTTCCTTCGCACTGGGAACAACAGGGGTTTGGTGAATACGACTATGGTCGTGATTACCGAACCTATGGGAAAAAACATATTTTCGCAAATGAAACAGGTATTTATAGACATAAGTTTGTAGTTCCTAACAGTTGGGATAACAAAGAGATTTTTATTGTTTTTGAAGGTTCAATGACAGATACTGAGGTGAGAATTAACGGCGAATTAGCTGGTCCGGTTCATCAGGGAGCTTTTTACCGTTTCAGGTATAATATTTCAGATAAAATACAAATAGGAAAAGAAAATGAACTGGAAGCCACTGTACATAAAGTTTCGGCAAATGCGTCAGTGAATCACGCTGAACGTTACGCCGATTACTGGGTATTTGGCGGAATTTTTCGTCCTGTTTATTTAGAGGCAGTCCCTGAAGAATACATCGATCGCGTGTCTATTTCTGCCGATGCAGATGGTAATTTTTCTATGGATGCCTTTCCCGTAAACCTGAAAAAGAAACAGACTATAAAAGCTGAAATATTCGAAGCAAATGGAGAATTAGTAAAAACCTGCGAAGTAAAAGCAGGCCCCAAAGATTCATTGGTAACTTTGAGTTGTAAAGTTGAAGCTCCGCTTTTATGGACATCCGAAACACCAAACTTGTATTCCGTTAAAATTACTCTTTTGGATGGCTTTGAAGAAAAATACACCTTAAAAGAGAAATTTGGTTTCCGCACTATCGAAATTCGGAAAAGTGACGGAGTGTATGTGAACGGAACAAAAGTAAAGTTTAAAGGCATAAACCGACATGTGTTCTGGCCTGAATCAGGACGTTGTGTTAATCCGTCAATCGATTTGCTTGATATTCAGCTGATGAAAGAGATGAACCTGAATGCGGTGCGTTGCTCACATTATCCGCCCAATAAGTCGTTTTTGGAATATTGCGACTCACTGGGCTTGTATGTTTTGGACGAACTGGCAGGGTGGCAAAATGCTTACGATACGGAAGTCGGACGCAAACTTGTTAAAGAAATGGTTATTCGTGATGTAAATCATCCGTCTATCATTTTCTGGAGCAATGGTAATGAAGGTGGAACAAACAAAGAGCTGGATGATGATTTTGCAATATACGATCCTTCAAACCGTCCTGTAATACACGCACATCACCGTCCGGGGAACGATTATAACGGGATTGATTGTAACCATTATGAGAATTACTACAGTTCAAAAAAACTACTGGAAGGCCCGCTGATTTATATGCCTACTGAGTTTTTGCATGGTCAGGATGATGGAGGAATGGCTGCCGGACTGGCAGATTTTTGGGAGCTTTTCTGGAACTCAAAACTTTCGGCAGGAGGATTTCTATGGGTATTCTCCGACGAAGGAATTGTTCGCACTGATATGAACGGATTTATTGATGTGAATCGCGTAAATGCACCCGATGGAGTAGTAGGGCCGCACCGGGAGAAAGAAGCTAGTTTTTACGCTATGCGTGAGATTTACAGCCCGGTGAAAATTTGGCTAAAGAAACTCCCTGAAGAATTTGACGGAAATATTCCCGTGGAAAACCGTTTTCATTTTACCAATTTAAAAGACTGTAAGTTTGAATGGCAATTGGTGAATTTTACCTCGCCTCACGAACGTGAAACTGCACATAAAGTAGCAAATTCAGGTAAAGTTCAAAGTCCGGATATCTTGCCGGTAAAAAAAGGTAATTTACATTTGGAACTTCCCGACGATTATAAAAAATACGACGCTTTGTATCTGTCTGCTATCGATCCTTTTGGAAAGGAAATTTTTTGCTGGAGCTGGAAAATAAAAGGAAATACAAAACCTGTAGATAATTTGGTTGTAACTGATTTGTCGGCAGAAGAGAAAAAACGCCGGGATGAATTGCGCGCAGCCGGAACAGAAGCCGACAACATATTGCCAATTGAACAGCAGAAAGGTGATATTTCTAAAGAATCGGCACAGGTTGAATTTAGTGAGAATGAAGATGTAATGACTTTAAAAGCATCAGGAATATCAATTGCTTTCAGTAAGAAAGACGGGACAATTCAAAGCATCGGAAACGATATGGGATTACCTATTCCATTTACCAACGGACCGGTTTTAGTAAGCGGCAAAACTCAGTTAACCGGAATAAAACATTTTCCTTCCACTAAATCGCACGTGTTGGAAATGTCTTATTCAGGAGATTTGAAGAAAGTTACCTGGACCATGTACAACAGTGGCTGGCTGGAAATGAATTATGAATACCAGGTTGAAGGAGAGCAATATTTTACCGGCATTAGTTTTAACTTTCCCGAATCGGATATAATAGGTGCCAAATGGCTTGGAAACGGGCCACGGCATGTATGGAAAAATAGGTTGCAAGGAGGAAAACTTGATGTATATCAACGATTTTATAATAATGAGTTACCTGCAGATAACTCCTGGCAGTATCCTGAATTTAAAGGGTACTTTTCCGATATTTCATGGATAGAATTTAACACCGATTATGGAAAATTTACTGTGGTAGCCAATGAGGAAGATTTATTTGTTCGTCTGTTTCATTTTTATGGAATCTCCGGTCCACAAAACTATCCGGTACAACCAGTTGGCGATATTTCGTTTCTTGACGGAATTCCGCCCATAGGAACGAAGTTGGCCATGGGAATAAGCAACGACACCTGGAATTTAGGGCCCGCCGGAGAACTAAATAAAATGGAAAAACCGGTGAAAAGAACTTTATTCTTTTATTTTGGTTTATTAAATTAATTTTTGCTGTAAGTTAAATTAAGCGTTTATTAAGATTTATTCAATATGAATAAAAATAAGCAAGGATGAAAATGTTTGTTATTGTATTGAAAATCATAAGTATAATGAGTATTGTTAGTGTGTTGTTTAAATAAAAATTAAACCTTTTTCAAATATAATTATCAGAATAAAACAAAATTAAATAGTTTTGAAACTTATTAAAGCACAATGTTGTTTTTCAAAAACAAATCTTGATTCTCAAGGTTTATTTTAGTTGGTTAGTTAGTTTTGAAAAGCCGCTTATTGAAGCGGCTTTTCTCTTTTATAACATATATAATCTGTAGTATAATTTAGCCTGGGTTTACATTTGCTATTTGTTGTGATATTTAGCTACACAACATTTTTATTTTGGAGAATAATCAGAGTTGTCTGTTCCTGTTTTCCCTGAAATATTCAAACTTGTGTTATGCAACATCTGTTTGCGCATCAAAAAATATTTAAATTTGTAGCTATCGTGTTCGTACACGGAATTAACTTAAACCAACTTCTTAATTCAAAAAAAATTAAAATGAAAAACAAAAATTTCTTTTTCACACTTCTGTTGGTGTTTATTGGGAGTATAGCTTTTGCGCAAAACGATGGCTGGACTTATTTATTTAACGGGAAGGATTTGTCGGGATGGGAGCAGCTAAACGGGAAAGCAAAATTTGAAGTTGAAGATGGTGTAATTGTTGGCACTACAGTGCTCAATACTCCTAATTCTTTTTTGTGTACTAAAAAAAACTATTCTGATTTTATTTTTGAAGTTGATTTGCTGGTTGAAAAAAATATGAATTCCGGTATTCAATTTAGAAGTGAAAGTAAGCCAGACTACAACAATGGAAGAGTACATGGTTATCAATGTGAAGTAGATCCTTCTGATCGTGCCTGGAGTGCTGGAATTTATGATGAAGCCAGAAGAGGTTGGCTTTATCCGTTGGATTTGAACCCAGATGCAAAACCGGCTTTGAAAATCGGTGATTGGAATCACTATCGCATTGAATGTATTGGTAATTCAATAAAAACCTGGCTAAATGGTGTTGCATGTGCGCATGTTATCGACGATATGACTTCCGAAGGGTTTATAGCATTGCAAGTTCATAGTATTGGAAACGACCAGTCGAAAGTTGGCCATGAAATAAAATGGAAAAATATCAGAATTAAAACAGAAAATTTAAAACCATCTCCATCCGAAGGAATATATGTTGTAAACCTGCTAACTAATAATCTGAGCGAAGCTGAAAAGAAACAGGGATTTGAATTGTTATTCGACGGGAGATCGACTGACAACTTTGAGAGTGCAAATGGGAATTCATTCCCTGAAAGCGGCTGGGAAGTAAAAGATGGAATTTTATCTGTAATATCAAGCAAAGGTGATGCTTCAAAAAGAGGAGGCGACATTGTTTCCCGGGAAAAATTTGGTGCTTTTGAATTAAAGTTCGACTTTAATTTTACTGAAGGGGCAAACAGCGGCGTAAAATATGGTATAGGAAATAACGGACCATCAATTGGGCTGGAATACCAGATTTTGGATGATGAAAGGCACCCTGATGCTAAGCAAGGGGTGGTTGGAAACCGGACATTAGCATCGCTTTACGATTTGATCCCCGCCGATAAAGAACCGCGTTTTGTTAAAGGTCCAAATGAATGGAATCGGGGACGGATTGTAGTTTTCCCCGATGGAACTGTTCAACACTGGTTAAACGGACGAAAAGTAGTGGAATATACAAGGGGAAATAATATTTACCGGGCTTTGGTGGCCAGAAGTAAATATAAAGATTACGAGAATTTTGGAATGGTTGAAAAAAGCCCTGTTTTATTACAAGATCATGGTGATACTGTTCATTTCAAAAATATTAAAATAAGAGAAATACAATGACAACCAACAGACGAAGTTTTTTAAAAGCGGCAGGGATTGGCATTGCAGCCGTTTCTGTGCCCGGAATTGCGGGTGCTTCAGTTGTGGAAGTACCTGCTCCGAAAAACGATTTTAAATTTAAACTTGGAGTAGCATCTTATTCACTTCGTAATTTCTCACAGGAAGAAGCACTGGATATGACATTACGTTGCGGAATTCACAGGATTACTTTTAAGAGTATGCACTTACCTCTGGATTCCGATAAGGAAACTATTCGGAAAGCAGTGGAGCTCTGTAAAAAGAAGGGCATTACTCTTTATGGTGGAGGTGTTATTTATATGAAAAATAAGAAAGAAGTCGACCAGGGGTTTGAATACGCAAAAACTGCAGGAATGAGCATAATTGTTGGCGTTCCCAACCATGATTTGCTTGATTATGTTGAAGAAAAAGTGAAAGAATATAACATTAAACTGGCGATTCATAACCATGGCCCCGGCGATAAATTATATCCCAGCGCTGAAAGTGTTTATGAGAAAGTTAAAAATCGTGATGAGCGAATGGGACTTTGTATCGATATCGGGCACACCAAGCGTATTGGCAGAGATCCTGAACAGGATTTAAAAGATTTTTTTGATCGGGTGTTCGATATGCATTTTAAAGATGTTACAAAAGCAACTCCGGAAGGAGAAACTTGTATTGTTGGACGCGGTGTTATTAATTTTCCTTCATTTCTTAAAGCCGTAGACGAACTGGGATATACCGGTACTCTTGCATTGGAATACGAAGCAGAAGGAAACGATCCACTGCCCGGAATGATGGAATCTTTTGGATATGTTAAAGGTATTATGAAAATGATGTAATTAAAAATAAATTAAATGAATTCGGATAGAAGAGATTTTATAAAAAAAGTAACTGCAGGTGCGGCAGGTGTTGCTGTTGGTGGTTCTGCTATGGGAATGTCTGCAAAAAGTTACAGCAAAATTATTGGTGCGAATGACAGGATTAATGTCGCAATTATTGGCCTTGGACGTCGATTAGGTGCTTATTATGAACCTGTTTCAAAAAAGGAAAACAATGTAGAATTGGTTTATTTATGCGATGTGAAGAAGAGTCAACGTGAAAGAGCGGCAGCTAACTTTGCAAAGCGAATTGATTATAAACCAAAATTAGAGAATGATGTTCGCAAAGTAATTGCCGACTCTAATGTTGATGGAGTATTTATTGCAACTCCTGACCATTGGCACACTCCCGGTGCAATAATGGCAATGAAAGGAGGAAAACACGTGTATGTTGAAAAACCATGCAGCCACAATATGTATGAAAATGAAATGATTGTTGCGGCCATGAAAAAGTACAATAAAGTTGTACAGATGGGAAATCAGCAACGTTCGTCAGATCATACACAGGAAATTATTTCTCAGATTCATAATGGTGCAATTGGTGTCCCTTATCGTGCCGTTGCTTTTTATATTAACAACAGGGGAGAAGTTCCATTACAGAAAAAAGCATCAGTTCCGGAAGGTTTGGATTGGGAGCTTTTCCAGGGGCCTGCACCACGCCGCCAGTACACAGAAGAAACCTGGGACTATAACTGGCATTGGTATGGCTGGGATTATGGAACTGCAGAAGCAGGTAATAATGCTACACACGAACTGGATGTTGCACGTTGGGCCTTACAGGTTGATTTTCCTATCCGTGTGGATGTTGAAGCAGGGAAACGCCATTTCTTCGACGATGGCTGGGAAATGTATGATACCATGGAAGCCACGTTCCGTTTTGATGGAAATAAAATAATTAACTGGGACGGACGCAGTCGAAATGGTTACGACACCTATGCACAAGGTGGCCGTGGTACTATAATTTACGGTAGTGAAGGAACTGTTTTTGTCGACCGTGGAAAATATATCCTTTATGATAGAAACGGGAAAGTTATAAAAGACAGTAAGTCTTCTTCAAACGAAGCAGGAACAGCGCTCGGCGGAGGCGGAGATATGACAACCGGACATGTTGAAAACTGGTTGGGTGTTATCCGGGGCGAACAAGATAAATTAAATGCAAATATTGCCGATGCGTCAATCAGTCAGGCTATGGTTCATTATTCAAATATTGCCTATCGTATTGGTAAAGGTTATGATATTGACGATGTCTCCGGGAAGATGTATGATCGCGATGCAATGAAATTATGGACACGCGACTATGAACCTGGTTGGAAGCCCGAAATTTAGTTTGTAGACAGAAACATATTTTAAACTCCCTGGTTATATATAACCAGGGAGTTTATTTTTTAATTTAGTCGAGTAAATCAATTTTTCTAATTTTTAACACGTAATAATCTTATGAACCGATTTAGAATAACTTTGCTCCTGATTTTGGCCGCAATTGCATTGAATTTAAATGCACAGCCAAGAAAAGAATTGATTCAGGTAATTGTTTCGCCTGATAAACAAGACTGGACTTACAAAACTGGTGATCGCGCTGAATTTACCATCTCGGTTTTGCAAAACAGTGTCCCTCTCAATGGGATTGATGTGAATTATCGGATTCAACCTGAAAAAATGGATGCCTGGGAAGAGGGCAGCGTGACATTAAAAGATGGTAAAATCACAGTAAAAGCAAAAAAGTTTACTACTCCTGGTTTTTTGCGTTGCCATGCTTCGGTTAATATTAACGGGAAAACATATTCTTCCTACTCAACAGCAGGCTTTTCTCCTGAAGAAATTAAACCCACAACAACTTTACCTGGCGATTTTGAAGATTTCTGGAATAAAGGAAAGGAAGAACTTTCCAAAATTCCTGTTAATCCCGTAATGACTTTAATACCGGAACGATGCACTGATAAAGTGGATGTTTATCATGTGAGCATTAATAATATTCAGGGAAAAATATACGGTATTCTTTGTAAACCCAAAGCAGAAGGAAAATATCCGGCAATTTTGCATGTTCCGGGGGCAGGAATACGTCCGTACTACGGCGATATTTACGGCGCTGAACACGGTTTTGTAACTTTTCAAATTGGTATTCACGGAATTCCGGTGAATTTAGATCCGGGTGTTTACCAGGATTTAGGGGCAGGTGCACTTCGTAATTACTGGAGTATTAATATGGACGATAAAGATATTTATTATTACAAAAGAGTTTATTTAGGATGTGTTCGTGCCGTTGATTTTATAGAAGGTCTTGAGTGTTTTGATGGAGAAAATATTGGTGTTACCGGCGGAAGCCAGGGGGGGGCACTTTCTATTGTTACTGCCGGACTTGATGACAGAATCGACTATCTCGCAGCATTTTACCCGGCATTGTCTGATTTAACTGGCTATTTGCATGAAAGGGCAGGAGGGTGGCCTCACATGTTCCGCGAAGAGTTTACCAACAAGCCGGAAAAAATTGAAACCTCAAAATATTATGATGTAGTAAATTTTGCCCGTTTTGTAAAAGCTCAGGGGTGGTATAGTTGGGGATACAACGACAATGTTTGTCCGCCAACATCAACTTATTCGGCTTACAATGTAATTACAGCCACCAAAGAATTGCATATTTTTCAGGAAACACAACACTGGACTTTTCCTGAACAGGAAGAATTAAAAAATGAGTGGCTATATAAACAATTAAAACGCTAATGCCGGAAACACGCATATTCAGTGATACATTTTTTGCCATGGGCACACGTTGCGACGTGGTTTTTACAGATATTGAAGAAGAATTTGCTGAACAAACTTTCCATCGTGTAAAAAATGAGGTTGTTCGTTTAGAACATATTTTAAGTCGTTTTATTGCTGATTCCCCTGTTTCCGTGTTAAATCGTGCCGGTAAAAATAAATGGTTGCCGGTATATGATGATTTATGGAATGTAATCAAACTCTGTTTTGATTTTTACCAAATGAGCAACGGCGCGTTTGATGTCACGGCCGGGCCGGTAATTAAGTTGTGGAAAGAAAAATCAGGAGAGAAGAATAAAATTTCCAAAAAAGAAATCAGGAGAGCATTGGAAAAAAGTGGATTTCATAAAGTTGACATGGATTTTGAGAAAAAGAGAATCCGTTTCTCAGTAGACGAAATGGAGTTTGATTTTGGAGCAATTGGAAAAGGAGTCGCGCTCGACATAATCAAGCCCATTATCGAGAAAGAAGGGATAAAAAATGGGATTGTGAGCTTTGGTGAAAGTTCGATTCTTGCATTGGGAACTCATCCGAACGGACAAAACTGGCCGTTGGGAATCAGAAATACTTTTCACCCCAATGAATATGTCCATGTTTTTTCTGCACAGAATGAATTTGTTACGTCATCTGGTATTGTTGTAAATGACGATGAAGGTCAGGTGAAATGGCGAAACCATATTATCAGTCCTGTTTATGGCCACCCTGTTGAAGGAAATAAACTGGTTTCTGTAAAATCGAAATCGGCATCTTTAGGCGAATTTATTTCTACAACCTGGCTGATACTTCAGGAAGAAGACCAAAATATTTTGGCGGAGCAGTTGGAGAATATCGAAATTTTGGAAGTAGAATATATAGAAAGTGGCGAATTCAAAACTAAACTCACAATACTTTAGACTTATATTTGACAGCAATATGGAGATAACTAAAAAGAATAGGAGGGAGTTTTTAAAAGAGATGGGCCTTTATGCGGGCTCTACAGCATTTCTTTCGTCGTTGCCATGGATAAATGTATTTGCACAGGAATCCGGTAAAAACAATGCGCCGTCTGATTTGGTAAGATTAGGAATAATCGGGGTTGGAAGCCGTGGCCATGCTTTATTGTTAAATCTTTTGGCTATTGAAAATGTAGATATAATTGCCGTTTGCGACAATTATAAACCAATGTATGAACGGGCAATTGAAACGACAAATGGAAGTGCAAAAGCATTTTACGATTACCGCAAGATGTTGGATGAATGTAACGATTTGGATGGTGTGGTAATTGCAACACCACTTCATGAACATGCTCATATAACCATTGATTGTTTGGATGCCGGAATTCATGTGTTTTGTGAGAAAACAATGGCACGAACCATTGAAGACGCTAAAAGGATGGTTGACGCATCGATTAAAACAGGAAAGGTTTTACAGATTGGCCAGCAACGGCTTTTTAACCCTGTCTACCTCAATGCGCTCGAAAGGGTAAGAATGGGAGAAATTGGGCAAATTACACAGGTAAGGGCTTTTTGGCACCGAAATAATGATTGGCGCCGGCCGATTCCCAACCCCGATTTGGAACGAAAAATTAATTGGAGAATGTACACCGAATATTCCGGTGGATTAATGACAGAATTGGGAACGCATCAGATTCAGGTAGCCAATTGGTTTATCGATCAGGTTCCCACACAGGTTGTTGGAAGTGGGAGTATTTGCTTTTGGAAAGATGGCCGGGAAGTTTACGACCAGGTTGCGCTTGTATACGATTATCCGAACGGGGCAAAATGTATTTACGATTCAATGATTGCCAACAAACACTATGGATTGGAAGAGCAGATTATGGGAAATAAAGGAACCATAGAACCCGAATTTAATCGTATTTATTCCGAAAATCCTCCACCTGCACCTGGAATTCGGCAGTTGGTGAATAATATTTCCTCCGATATTTTTGACGTTATACCCATTGGAGGAGCCACCTGGCTTCCGGAAGTCGGGGTGAGGGACCCGGGAAAAATGATTAAATCATACGACAACAACGATACTTATCTGGAATTGGTGGGATTTACAAAGGCTATTAAAGCCGGAAGAGCCTATCCCAACCTGCTTCGTGAAGCATTTCATGCGACGGTTGCTTCGTTGCTCGGTTTGCAGTCGATGGATACAAATTCAGTTGTTTACTGGCCTGCTGAATATGTGATGGAAAAGGAATAATATTCACAAATAGGAAATGGAAATAGTAAAATGAAAGATTTAGTTGTTACTTCTTCTCGATTAAAAAAGGAAGGAATTATTCTGTTGATTTGTTTTTTAGCCTCTGTAGGATTAAATATTTATGCCATATCAAAATACAAGTCCGATTGGAGTGAATTAATCAGCCAGTTACCCATTGTTATTGGAATAACTTTTCTTATTTACCTTTTGGTATTCTTATTTCGTTTGGTATTTTTAAGCATTGCCAAACTAATTCAAAAAAACTAGAATGAAAATAACTTATGGATTGCTCTTTTTACTGTTAATCAGCTATCCTGGATTATCTCAGGTGAAAATGCAAAAAGGTGAAGGAGGGTTTCTTTTTACCGAAAATAACAAAAAAGTACTTTTTTTTCAGACAGAGCCGAAAAGCAAAGATGGAAAATATGAGAGGTGCAATTATATCCATCCGCTTTGGGGGCTCCACGGAAATGTACTTACCGAAGATTTTCCCGTTGATCATTTGCATCAGAGAGGGATTTTCTGGGCCTGGCACCAGATATGGATTGGAGATCAGAGAATTGGAGATGGTTGGGAGTTGAGAAATTTTGAACAACAAGTAAACGAAGTTGAATTTTTTTCCAATAAAAACGGAACAGCAACTTTTAAAACAGAAGTAGCCTGGTTGTCGGACAAATGGAAAAGACTTGGAGAAAAAATACCTTACCTGAGAGAAAATACAACAATAACAATACACCCCGAAGATGGTAATTTTCGGAAAATTGATTTTGAAATTCATTTGCTTGCCCTGGAAGAAAATCTCTCCATTGGTGGTTCTGAAGATGAAAAGGGATACAGTGGATTTTCTGTTCGTATGATTTTACCTGATGATGTTACTTTCTCAGGCCCCCGTGGAAATATTACTCCAGAAGTAGCACAAGTAGAATCGAAAGGATATGTAAATGTTTCCGGTTCTGTTGGTGCGAATAATTCAAACGGCGGAATTGTAATTATTGATGATCCGAAAAATCAAGGGTACCCGCAAAATTGGATTCTAAGAGATAAAAACAGTATGCAAAATGCCGTTTTTCCGGGAAATAAAACGGTTCCGATTTCAACTACAGAATCATTGGTGTTAAAATATTCGCTAATTGTTTACGCCGGAAAACTGAGCGACAGGAAGATTCAGAAAATTATAGAACAATAATACCGTTTTTGACGGTGAATAATTATATCCACTCATATTAATCCGGTTGCCTGTAAAAAATAATCTTTATATAATTCAGTTATGAATTTAGTTTTGAAAGAGATAAGGGAAGAGTTAAAACAAAATGTTGATGTTAAAACAGGGGAAACAAGCCAGAATTTTTTTAAGGAAAAAATAGTTTTTTATGGTGTAAAAGTTCCGGTTGTAAATAAAATCAGTAAAAAGTTTTTTCAGGAATTAAAAGATAAAAGCAAAACTGAAATTTTTGATTTGTGTGAAGAGCTTTGGAAGTCGGGGTACATTGAAGAAACTTTCATAGCGTGTAATCTTTCGTATTATATTCATAAAAAATATGAACCTGCTGATTTTACTGTTTTCGAAAGATGGATTGATAATTATGTAAATAACTGGGCATCCTGCGATACATTGTGCAATCATACTTTGGGCGAATTTGTTGAAATGTATCCCGAATTTGTTGATCGGCTAAAGCAGTTTACAAAATCGGGAAACAGGTGGAAACGCCGGGCTGCAGCTGTAACTTTAATTATTCCGGCTCGAAAAGGAAAATTTTTACCCGATATTCTGGAAATTGCAGATTCGTTGTTTTCTGATGATGATGATTTAGTGCAAAAGGGTTATGGCTGGATGCTTAAGGCGGCAAGTCAGGCTTATCAAAAAGAAATTTTTGATTATGTAATAAAAAATAAACGAACAATGCCACGAACCTCTTTAAGGTATGCTATTGAGAAAATGCCTAAAGAGATGAAAAAACTGGCAATGGAAAAATAGATAATGATATTGAAAGATTGAGTTTGGGCATATCTGCAATGGAGAATAAAGATTGTATTTAATGATAGTCCTGAAAGTAAATTGATGAAGAAGCTAAGTTTTATATTTATTTTGTTTTTCACAGCAAGTGTTTCGGGGCTGGCACAAAAACGTCCTAACATCCTTTTTGCTATTGCCGACGATCAATCATTTGTACATACCGGTTTTGCCGGTTGTGCTTTCGTTAGAACACCTGCATTTGATAAAATAGCCGGTGAAGGAATTTATTTTACGAATTGCTATGCAGGTTCACCGGGGTGCGCGCCTTCGCGTAGTACGATTGTAACCGGCAGATATCACTGGCAAAACGAACAATCGGGGCAGCATGCTTCCTCGTGGATGAAAGAATACGTTCCTTTTGTAGATTTGATTGAAAATAATGGTTATTACACAGGGTGTACGGGAAAAGGTGTTGCTCCATTTCAATATGCAAGAAATGAAACCGATTCACTCTGGCGAAAAGAAAACGCGGCTGGCATTGCTCGTTCCGATATTCGGTATTCGGAAGATGATGATGAAAGGACAGCAACCGGAATTCACAATACCAACTATTTTGCCAATTTTAAGTATTTTATTGAACACCAGCCTGAAGGGAAGCCATTTTTCTTTTGGTACGGAGCACATGAACCACACAGGGATTATGAACAGGATTCATGGAAAAGGACTGACAAAAAAATTACAAATGTAAATGTTCCATCGTTTCTTCCTGATAGTGCAATTATAAAAGGAGATTTGCTGGACTATGCCGTTGAAATTGAATGGTTTGATTTGCATTTGCAACGTATGCTGGATTATTTGGCAAAAACAGATGAACTCGAAAATACCATTGTAATTGTTACTGCTGATAACGGAATGCCTTTCCCCCGGGCCAAAGCCAATAGTTTTGAATACGGTGTGCATGTTCCTTTAGCAATTCGCTATCCTAAAGAATTCCCGGCAGGAAAAGTTATTGAAAGCCCTGTTTCGTTTGTTGATTTTGCTCCTACTATTCTGGAGTTAACCGGAACGTCTACAGAGGGGATGAAGCCAATTAGTGGGAAAAGTATGAAACCGCTTTTGGAGGATCCGGATAATGCAGAAGAGGGCCGGGAGTATGTTTTTGCAGGCAGGGAACGTCACTCATCCTCCAGATATAGAAACTGGGGATATCCGCAGAGAGTTGTAAGAAGTAAAGATTTTCTTTTAATCTGGAATATGAAACCGGAACGCTGGCCGGCAGGGGCACCGCAAAGAATAGACCCTGAGAACCCGGAAGAATTATTACCTATGTATGGAATTGATGACGAAGGTGTTCATCATTCCGACCAGGCATTTACTGATATTGATGCATCTCCGAGTAAATCGTTTATTGTTGAAAATTATAATGATGAAGATATTCGTAAATATTTTGAATGGGCAGTTGAGAAAAGGCCGGAGTTTGAGCTTTATAATGTTACGAATGATCCGGTTTGTTTAAACAACCTGGCAGGGAAGAGTGATTATACAGAAGTGGAAAATAAATTAAAAAATGTGTTACTCGCCAAATTAAAAGAAACAGAAGATCCGCGTGTGGTTGGTCCAAATCCGGAGATTTTTGATTCATACCTGCGTTACAGCCCGATGCGGGAATTTCCCATCCCCGAGAATTTGAAATAAAAAAGCCTGCTCAAAATTATAAGCAGGCAATTTCAGAATAGTTATAAAAATTTGGTTAATCTTCAGGATAAAAAAGAGAGTTAAAGAATGCTTTCATTTCAGCACAATAATATACACCGTATTTTTTAAAAGTAGCTTTTGTTCTCTCATCCGGTTTCCAATCAAAAAATGCATGCCCGGCACCACCTACCTGTACATATTCCACACGCTGGCCGGCTTTTACCAGTGCATCAACGTACGTTTTTACGGCTTCGTCCTTAATAAGAGCGTCCTGTGTACCGCGCGTAAGATAATGTGGAATTTCTTTTTCGCTGGCATTGGGAATATTGCTGAGTGGGGCAATTGCTTCTTTCCAAGTGTCGTCTGCTTTAGGATCTTCGGAGTAGTGGTTTAAGAGTTCCTTGCTAAATACCCCGTAACTTGGTGCAGCCGCCTGAATTGCAGCCGTCATTTCTTTTCTAACCTGTTCTATGGTTTTATTTTGGGGCATATATGTTGGCATAAATTCAAATACACCAGGAGTCTTTCCAAAACCTCCGTCGCCAATTTTGTTGGTCATTGTACCTGCTACTGCCGAAAGATGTCCTCCTGCACTATCACCGGTTACCGCAATGCGTGTTGCATCGCCTCCATATTCTTTTGCATGTTCCATAATGTGTGCAATAGCCCCAAAAACATCTTCAATAATGTTAGCCATGGTATTACCTTTTTCGTCGCCATCCAGTTTCCCCTGCCAACGATAATCAATACTAAAAACTACATATTGTCCGCCTTGGGTTAGTTCACGCGCCATTCCACGCATTACATCTTCGTCGTTCGACATCCATCCACCGCCATGAATGATAATTATACACGGGATATTTTTAGCTCCTTTGGGAGAATAAACATCATATTTTAATGTTTTTACACCTGGTTTTGCAAAGACCACATTATGGGTAACATTCATGTGTTTTACTGCCGATTCTTCAATAAACGATGTTCCAATGTGCTTATCCTGGTTGATGATAACTTCAAAGGGAGATGACATGGTTTCGTGGTACATAGCGCCCCATATTCCTTTTACTGAATAATAACCGGCATCCAAAACATAACCCTTATCCGGTTTTGCAGTAATTTTTAGAACTGTCCCTTCAGGGAGTTTTCCATCGGAAGGAATTTCAGGCTCTATTTTGATGCTACCGTTTTTCAAATCATCTAAAGCAACCTGGAATGTTTTTTGTGCGTTAATAACACCTGAACCAGTCATTATCATCAGAATAAGAAAAGTTGTTTTGATACTCATTCGTTGGCGTTTTAGTTTATTATTCTCCAAAAATAATATTTGATTTTTATTCGGAATGTTAGTTGTTAAATAATTCCACTCCATTAAAAGGTTTGAGAAATGGATAAATTCATTTCATATGGTTTTAAAAGAGTATAAAAGTTTAAATACAGATAAAAGCTGTTATAACTGCAAAACTTTGGCTCCTCTGATTTTTCGGTTTTTTATATCCATAATTGCTTTATTTGCCTTTTCAAACGGATAGATTTTAACATCGGGTTTAAATGGTATTTCAGCTGCCAGTCGAATAAATTCTTTTACATCATAACGGGTTACATTTGCGACACTTTTTATCTCTTTCTCCATCCATAAATGTTGTTGGTAATCCAAATTAAACAGGTGTTCCTGGTCTGCAGTTTCTTTTCTGATTGCGTTAATAACCAGTCTTCCTCCCGGTTTTAAAAATCCCAACGAAGATATCACTGGTTTCCAAACCGGTGTAGTGTCAATTATGCTGTGCAATTGTTCCGGGGGATGTTTGTTTGAATCGCCCGCCCATTTGGCCCCCAGTTCAACAGCAAAATTTCTTTCTTTGGGATTTCTGGCAAATACATATATTTCTGTGTCCGGATATTTGTATCGCAAAAGTTTTAATACCAGATGGGCTGAGGCGCCAAATCCGGTTAACCCGATTCGTTCTCCGTTTTTTAGATTACAGAGCGCCACCGAACGGAACCCGATTGCCCCGGCACAAAGCAAAGGAGCTGCTTCTGCATCGGTGAAGATATCGGGAATTGGATAGGCAAATACTTCCGGAACAGTCATGTATTCAGCGTAACCGCCATTTACATCACGCCCTGTAGCGATAAAATCGGGGCATAAGTTTTCTTTTCCTGAAGTACAAAATTCACATTTTCCGCAAGTTGAAAAAATCCAGGCTACGCCAACTCTGTCGCCAAGTTTTATGGAAGTATTGTTGCCTTTTGTTTCTTCAACGATCCCAACGACCTGATGTCCCGGCACTACAGGATATTCAGGTGGGGGAGTACGGCCTTCTATTTCATCAAGTTCTGTATGGCAGACTCCGCATACTTTTACCCGGATTAATATTTCACCTTTCCGGGGAACAGGTTTAGGTAGTTCTGTTAACCGGAGCGGCTTATTTTCTTTGGTTAAATCATGTACTTTATCAATTACCCATGCTTTCATGCCATTAAAGTTATAATATATCTTTATGAAACCTATGTGAAACGAGGATATGTTTTAATCAATTATGGGTTATAATGGAATAATGAATATTATGTACAAACCGTTGTGTAATTCCTTTTGGAGGATTAAATGGGTTTTTATTTTGAATGGGGAGTGAATTGTTTCAGAAGGTTCATTGTTAATACTGTTTGTAAAAAGCGGGAAGAACCCCGCTCTCTACAAACAAATGAACAATCGGGATTTATTTTTTTAATACTAATTTTTTAGTAATAATCTGGTTGTTCGGAGTTTTTAAGGATATAATATAAAGCCCTTCATCCTGACCAACTAAATCAATTGTTACCGGTTCATTGGTAAAGAAATAATTTTGATGGAAGATTTCTTTTCCTGTAATATCTCGGATTATTACCTCACTTTCGCCATGTACGTGATTCCCCTGAAATTTAACATAAATCATGCCTTTACTTGGGTTGGGGAAAAGTTCCATCACCTCTACCGTAGTTAAATCCTCAACTCCCGTGGGGAGTTGAACAACAATAGTTATATTGACAGACACAGACATACCATTGGGGTCTGTTGCAGTAATCGTGAAAATGTATATTCCCAAATCGTCTTGAGTCGGGGTTAATTTTATTGTTGGCCCCGAAGGATCAAACTCAACCCAGGAAGGCAACTCATTTTCAATTTTAAAGCCTTGTTGTCCTGTGGAATTAGTCTCATTTTCAGACAAACGTAAAACAGAAACTTCATAGCTTAGTTCCTGTCCGAGATCGGCATCACTGAACAGACTATCCGGAGAAATATACAAAACATTGTCTCTGGTTACAGCAAACGTATCCGGAGTATTTTCAAGTACTACGGGTGTGTGGTTTTCTTTAACCGAGATAAATGTCTGACATTGTCCTATGTTTCCTGCAGAGTCAGCAACAAAAATTGTCACCGGGATTTCGTTGTCAATAAGTCCGCTTCCAATCGAATCCGGTTCAACTCTAATATTGAGTTTTTCATAAGGGGTAACGTCATCAGATGTAAATCCTGTTTCCACATTCCCTTTGATTATATTGTCAATGTCACTGCGAGTCAAAAAATAGGAAGTGGTTTCCATATTTAGATAAATAGTATAAGGAGAACAATATATTTCCGGTGCCGTTGTATCCGCATTCTTTTCGGGATCTGAGGGGTAAGGATCGCTATTGTCTCCAACTCCGTCACCATCGGAATCAGCTACTTCTGTTGAATCTCTTGGGAAAGCATCTTCTGTGTCAGGTGTTCCGTCGTTATCATCATCCGGGTCTATTGCATCCGGAATACCATCAAGGTCGTTATCAGCGAGGATTGTAAATGTTGCGGAAGCAGAGCCTTCATACCCCGATTCCTGAACAGTTGCAAATACATTATATTCCCCGGCATCTACAGGAAGGGTAGTGCTTCCATTATAGGTTATCTGAACATTGAGTCCTGATGGATTGGTCGTAACAGCTACATTTTTAGGAGTTCCGTCATATACCTGTTCTAAATTGATAATATTTATAGATGCAGTTGTTGTTGTATTTATTACAGTAAAGGAGGCGGGGATATAAGTAAAACTGTAATTATTATCGCTTCCACCTGAAACAGTAATAGCATCAGTATATATTCCTTCCGGGCTGTTGGCATCAACCGTTGTTGTAGCAATAGGGATTACATCCAGCACCAATTCATCTTCTCCATCTATAAATCCGCTGTAGGTAAATGTTAATTCAGGATTTGCACTTCTCTCCGGTTTAGATTGAGGGTCTGCGGAAACAACAAGTTCCTTTTTTAGTATATCTGCATAGGCAAGGGGAGCGTTATTCAGAGAAACAAAATATTGTGCTGCATCTGTTCCTGTAATTTCTGCACCAACAATCGTTGCTTCTATTCCTGTTGCTGCATCCGGCGAAACAAATTCAATAGTAATGGAGTCAATAATAGCTGTATCACCAGAGATTACTCCTTCCAATATTAGATTATTTGTTGTTGCAGTCACTGTATCAGTCCCATCGTAGATTTTATCTTCGACAGAGAAAGAGCCTGTGATAAACAATTCTTTTGCAGTAATATCAGCTGCAAGACCAGCCGGTTGTATCAGTGTATAATTTTCCGCGCGTTTTCCTCCAATACTCATTGCAGTACTTACTTCAATCTCGGTTCCTACCGTAAATTGGCTAAATGTTCCCACGTTTTGATTTTCGAGAGATACATCATCATTTTCAACTACGCCTGAAAGGATTGCGCCCGATATAATTGCATTGGTATTTTTGTCATATGTTTTGTTTTGTGCCATTGCTCCCGTAATTGTAATTTCTTTTGGCACAATATCGGCAACCAGTCCGGCAGGCTGTGTAAGTATATAATTAAAGGCCTGGCTTCCTGAAATTGCCATAAAAGTAGTTACATTAATATTTACTCCAATGCTGTCCTGGGCAAAGGTTCCATTTGTTTCTCCGACCAGGTGTACATCGTCTGCGATAACCGCTCCAGAAAGGGTTGCTCCGGTGATTACTGCATCTGTGGTTCCGTCGTAAACTTTGTTTTGAACCATAGCTCCGGTTACAATGAGTTCTTTTTCAGTAATATTTGCTTTAAGTTCTTTCGGTTGCATAAGGGTGTAGTTTTCTTTATCTGCTCCTTTCAGAACCATTGCCGTGGTAACATTAATATTAGTGCCGACATCGGATTGTGCAAACACTCCTGTTTCTTGCCCAGACAGTACAACGTCGTCGCCGGATATCTGCCCCTGAAGTGAAGCTCCCGAAATGGTTGCTCCGGTATTCCCATCATAAATTTTATTTTGAGCTATAGCATTGGCTACAGTAAGTTGTATTTTCCCAATTTCTCCGTTGTTGCCTGTTAATGGGGAAGGAGTCGTCAAATAATAATTATTTTTGTCTACTCCTTCAAATGTAATGAAAACTGAATAAGGAATATTTGTTCCTGCATCGCTTTGCTCAAAATATCCACTCTCAGAAACTGTTACATCATCTCCTGAAACTATTCCATGTACATCTATGGAAAGGTTATCCATCTCTGCATCTCCGTCAAATGCTTTTTGATTTGAACCACTGACCAACTGGACATCTATCGCTTTCGTATTTACGGTTAATGTACCATTGATATGGATATTATTGTTAAAGTTGGAACTGGTGCCAGTTACGCTTGCCTTCTCGAGTTGATAAGTGCCCGCAATCAGAAAACTATTTTGTGAATTATATACGGGACCTACCTCGATAATGGAAAAAGTTACATTTCCACCAGCACCATCACTAACTGAAAAGCTGTTATTGCCGAGTGGGGTAATGTTTCCGGTTAATTCCTGAATAGAGTTATCATTGCTATCCAAATATGATGCATTTGCAATAGAATAAGAGGGAGTTTGGCCGTAAGTAATATCTGCTAATGTTACTTGTACCAGCAACTCATCTGCTGGTATAATACTGTAATCCCCCGGCTGGTAAGTAAACTCATAATTGGATGCTGAAAGCCCGCTCGCTTCCAGTACATCACTGTACTCTCCCGAAGCTTCTGTCCCCGAATTTGTTCGTATGATAGTTAACCCATCACTGTTAATATCCCCTTCATTTTCTCCGTTAACAAAGCCACTGTAAGAAACACCGGCATAACCTGCATTATCTTCCTTGGTAACAAATTTGGAATCGTTGTTTGCTGTTACCGTCAGAATAACTTTGCTTATTGTTCCTGAACCATCCGTCCAATTTAGGTTATAGTTATCAGCTTTTGGGCCGGTAAGCGAAAGGCCTCCTTGTACTATAGCCCGACTGCCTGCACTGGCAGCATCGAACAACGGACTGCCGGTTAACGCTACCTGCGCTGCATCTTCAGAAAGAATCCCTGTTAATGTACCATACCCTGTTTCCCTGGAAGGAAGCATTGATGTTCCGTCATAAGGTTTGGTTAATCCTGATGCTCCTGCAACAGTTGCTTCTTTGGGTAAAATGGTGGCTGAAGACTCCGGGGCATCGCTAAAAGAGAGCGAATACTGCCCTGCATGAGCTCCTGTTAAATCAGCACTGGCGATACTTACGGTAAGACCATTGCCCGCTGATGCTGTCTCAAAAGAAATGATCACATTGTCCAGCGATACATCATCAGTGCCTGCTATCCCCGATAATCCCAGACTGTTGCTTACAAACGTAGCATCTGTGGTGCCATCATAAACCTTATCTTCTGCCGTAAACGATCCTGAAAATGTAAGTTCTTTACCAGTGATATCGGCGGTAAGATAGGAAGGTTGTGTAAGCGTGTAGTTGCCCGAATCATTACCCGTAAGCGTCATAGCTGTGGTTACGGCAATTCCTGTGCCTGTTGTTGCCTGCACAAAAGTCCCTGTTGTTGCATTGTCCAGTGTCACATCGTCACCGGAAATAACTCCTGAAAGTGTGGCCCCGGTAATTACAGCATCTGTAGTTCCGTCATAGGTTTTGTCCAGTGCAACTGCATCAATAACGGTAAGCTCTTTGGCCGTTATATCAGCCGTAAAACCAGTGGGCTGTGTAAGTGTATAATTCTCTGCATCTGCCCCGCTAAGGCTCATGAAGGTAGTGACTTCAATACCAGTGCCAATGTTTGCCTGAGCAAATATACCTGTGGCAGCACTATCAAGTATCACATTATCGGAGCCAAGCACGCCGTTAAGCGTGGCCCCGGTTATCACTGCATCCGTTGTACCATCATAGGTTTTGTCTTGTACAACGGCATCTGTTACCGTCAGCTCTCTGTCTGTTATATCGGCCGTAAAACCGGTGGGCTGTGCAAGTGTATAGTTCCCGGCATCATCCCCGCTGAGACTCATCATGGTGGTGACAGCAATACTGGTTCCGACTATTGCCTGCACAAACGTACCTGTAGCAGCATTATCAAGTATTACATTGTCGGTACCAACCACGCCGTTAAGCGTTGCACCGGTTATCACTGCATCCGTTGTCCCATCATAAATTTTGCCCTGTGCTATGGCATCTGTTACCGTCAGCTCCCTGGTTGTTATATCGGCTGTAAAACCGGTGGGTTGTACTAGTGTATAATTCCCGGCATCATCGCCACTGAGGCTCATCCTGGTGGTGACAGCAATATTGGTTCCGACTGTTGCCTGAGCAAACATACCTGTAGTGGCGTTGTTAAGTAACACATTATCGGTTCCAATCACTCCGATAAGCGTTGCTCCTTTGATTATGGCTTCCACAGTGCCGTTATACACCTTATTTTCTGCTGTGGCCTCCATAGCGGTCAGCTCTTTCGGTGTAATATCGGCGGAAAGTCCGGTGGGCTGTGTAAGGGTATAGTTTTCAGTATCGGCTCCTGAAAGCGTCATCGCAGGAATGACCTCAATGTCTGTTCCGACTGTCGTCTGGGCAAATGTACCTTCCATTGAGTTAGACAGAGCAACGTCATCTCCTGAAACAACACCCGAAAGGGTTGCCCCTGTAATCGCTGCTGTAATGGTGCCATCGTACTCTTTGTCTTCTGCTGTAGCACCGGTTATTGTAAGTTGAATACGGCCAATTTCGCCGTCTGTGCCTGTTAGTGGGGTAGTCGTATTCAAATGATAATTCTCTTTATCCGTTCCTTCTAATGTAAAGGATACTGAATAAGGTATATTACTACCTGCTTCACTCCTGCTGAAACTACCACTGCCTGAAACACTAACATCGTCTTCACTTAACAGCCCCTGAACATCCAGAGACAGGTTGTCCATGAAAGCATCCCCGTCAAAGGTTTTTTGTGCAGAACCTGCTGCCAACCCTACATCTACCCCTTTTGTTGTTACAGTAAGGGCTCCCTGTAGGTGGATGATATTGCTAAAGTTACTGCTGAAACCACTAACCTCTTTGGCTTCCAATTGGTAGGTGCCGGAAGATAAATGATTTCCTGAACTGTTATATTGCGGGCTTACTTCTGAAATAGTAAAGCTAACACTTCCTCCTGCCCCGTCATTTATACTAAACTGGTTATTACCATCATTCGTAATATTTTCTGTAAGGTAAGAAATCGTGTTATCACCACTGTCAAGATACTGGGCGCTGTTAATAACATATACTGGAGTGTTTGAATAAACAACACTGTTGTCCGTTACTTGTATCTGAAGTTCATCTGCTGGTATAATACTGTAATCCCCCGGCTGGTAAGTAAACTCATAATTGGATGCTGAAAGCCCGCTCGCTTCGAGTACACCACTATAGTCTCCCGAAGTTTCTGTCCCGGAATTTATTCGTATGATAGTTAAACCATCACTGTCAATATCCCCTTCATTTTCTCCGTTAACAAAGCCACTGTATGAAACACCGGCATAACCTACATTATCTTCCTTGGTAACAAATTTGGAATCGTTGTTTGCTGTTACCGTCAGAATAACTTTACTTATCGTTCCTGAACCATCCGTCCAATTTAGGTTATAGTTATCAGCTTTTGGGCCGGTAAGCGAAAGGCCTCCTTGTACTATAGCCCGACTGCCTGCACTGGCAGCGTCGAATAACGGACTGCCGGTTAACGCTACCTGCGCTGCATCTTCAGAAAGAATCCCTGTTAATGTACCATACCCTGTTTCCCCGGAAGGAAGCATTGATGTTCCGTCATAAGGTTTGGTTAATCCTGATGCTCCTGCAACAGTTGCTTCTTTGGGTAAAATGGTGGCTGAAGACTCCGGGGCACCGCTAAAAGAGAGCGAATACTGCCCTGCATGAGCTCCTGTTAAATCAGCACTGGCGATACTTACGGTAAGGCTATTGCCCGCTGATGCTGTCTCAAAAGAAATGATCACATTGTCCAGCGATACATCATCGGTGCCTGCTATCCCCGATAATCCCAGACTGTTGCTTACAAACGTAGCATCTGTGGTGCCATCATAAACCTTATCTTCTGCCGTAAACGATCCTGAAAATGTAAGTTCTTTACCAGTGATATCTGCGGTAAGATAGGAAGGTTGTGTAAGCGTGTAGTTGCCCGAATCATTACCAGTCAGCATCATCGCTGTGGTTACTTCAATTCCTGTTCCTGTTGTTGCCTGCGCAAAAGTTCCTGTTGTTGCATTGTCCAGTGTCACATCGTCACCAGATATAACTCCTGAAAGTGTAGCTCCGGTAATTACAGCATCTGTAGTTCCGTCGTAGGTTTTGTCCAGTGCAACTGCATCAATAACGGTAAGCTCTTTGGCCGTGATATTGCTGGTCAGGTAATCGGGTTGGGTGAGGGAATAATTCCCTGCGGCTGTTCCGGTGATGTTGATTAAGGTTGTAACACGGATATTTTCGCCAATGGAGCTTTGCTCAAAAGTGCCTTCGGTTTCACCGGTTAAACTAACATCATCAGAGCCGACAATACCTGAAAGAGTTGCCCCGCTGACTATTGCTGCGGTTGTTGCGTCATAGACTTTGTTTGCAGCAGTTGCACCGGTTACGGTGAGTTCTTTTTTCGTGATATCAGCACTTAAACCGGTTGGTTGGGTAAGGGTATAGTTATCCTTTGCCGTTCCGGTAAGAGCCAGTTGCGCCGTAACAGTGAGCTTCTCTCCAATATTGGATTGAGAGAAGGCGCCTATGGTATCGGCAGAAAGGGTTACATTATCATTGCTAACAAGCCCTGAGAGTATTGCTCCGCTAAGGTGTGCCGAGGTGTTGCCGTCGTAGGTTTTATTGTCTGCAGTAGCGCCGCTTACGGTGAGTTCTTTTTTCGTGATGTCGGCATTTAATTCTGTTGGTTGGGTTAGGGTATAGTTGCCTGCCTGTGCCCCGCTGATGGTCATTGCAGCGGTTACCGCAATACCTGTTCCTGTTGTTGCCTGCGCAAAAGTTCCTGTTGTTGCATTGTCCAGTGTCACATCGTCATCGGAAATAACTCCTGAAAGTGTGGCCCCGGTAATTACAGCATCTGTAGTGCCGTCATAAATTTTATCCTGGGCGACAGCATCAGTTACTGTCAGTTCTTTGGCTGTGATATTGGCTGTCAGGTAATCGGGCTGTGTAAGACTGTAGTTTCCTGCTGCCGTTCCGCCAAGGTTCATCGAGCTTGTAACAGGGATATTTTCGCCAATGGTGCTTTGTTCAAAAGTACCTTGGGTTTCATCGGTCAGGCTCACATCATCGCTATCTACTACGCCCGAAAGAGTTGCCCCGCTGATGGTTGCCGTAGTTGTGCCGTCGTAGGTTTTGTTTTGGGCTACTGCACCGGTTACGGTGAGTTCTTTTTTCGTGATATCAGCACTTAATCCGGTTGGTTGGGTAAGCGTGTAGTTATCCTTATCTACCCCTGTTATGGCAAGCGTGGCTGTTACACTTAAGGCTGTGCCTACGCCTGCCTGCGAAAAAGTACCGATGGTATCGGCTGTAAGGCTTACATCGTCATTGACTACAGTACCCGTTAAAGTGGCGCCACTTAAATGCGCCGCATCTGTACCATCGTAGGTTTTATTATCGGCTGTTACGCCAGTTACGGTAAGTTTTTTTTCTGTAATATCAGCAGATAAACCGGAGGGCTGGGTAAGGCTGTAGTTGTCCTTATCATCCCCACTGATGGTCATGGCGGTGGTTACGCCAATTCCACTTCCTATGGTACTTTGTGCAAAGGTACCGCTACCGCCGTTTTCCAGCGTTACATTGTCATCGGAAATAAGCCCTGAAAGGGCAGCCCCTGTTATCAGAGCATTCATGGTGCCGTCATAAACTTTATCCAGTGCTACTGCATTCACCACAGTCAGTTCTTTGGAAGTGATATTAGCTGCCAGGTAATCCGGTTGTGTAAGGCTGTAGTTGCCTGCTGCCATTCCGCCAAGGATCATGTTTGTGGTGACTTCAATGCCGGTGCCGATGCTGCTTTGCACAAAGGTCCCAGTAGTTTCAGCGGTCAGGCTTACATCATCGCTGCCTACTACGCCCGAAAGAGTTGCCCCGCTGATGGTTGCCGTAGTTGTGCCGTCGTAGGTTTTGTTTTGGGCTACTGCACCGATTACGGTGAGTTCTTTTTTCGTGATATCAGCACTTAAACTGGTTGGTTGCGTAAGCGTATAGTTATCCTTATCTGCCCCTGTTATGGCAAGCGTGGCTGTTACACTTAATGCTGTGCCTACGCCTGTTTGTGAGAACACACCGATGGTATCGGCTGTAAGGCTTACATCGTCATTGACTACAGTCCCCGTTAAAGTGGCGCCACTTAAATGCGCCGCATCTGTACCATTGTAGGTTTTATTATCGGCTGTTACGCCGCTTACGGTGAGTTCTTTTTTGTTTACGGTTAAGCTTTGGGTAACTTCCAAAGCGGCGCCGTAAGTGGCATTGCCGGGCTGGTTGGCATAAATGGTGGCCGTGCCCGGGGCAAGGATGCTTACCATGCTGCCACTGATGCTAATCACATCCGGTGCATCGG
Source organism: uncultured Draconibacterium sp. (assembly GCA_963677235.2). Classification (GTDB taxonomy): domain Bacteria; phylum Bacteroidota; class Bacteroidia; order Bacteroidales; family Prolixibacteraceae; genus Draconibacterium. The sequence continues at coordinate 1,061,331 of CAXXPP010000004.1, forward strand.
TAGTGTAAACCACATCGAGGCCGGAAGTGGAAGAAGCCGTTAAATCAAAAGCGGCATCGCCATAGGTTACCGGAGATAAAGCTGTAAAAGTGATGCTTTGTTCTGTTAAAGTAGTAAATGAAAGCTCGTTGCTATAATAGGTTAAATCGGCATCGGTTGTATAGGCACGCACGTAATATGTGGTGCCTTCGCTTAGCCCGCTTAAAGAGTATTGAAGGTTGCCGGTGGAGCTAAGTATGGTTTCAGTGCTTACATTATCGCTAATGGTTGGTGTACCGGTGGTGTTCCAGCACAAGCCGTTGGCGCTTACCGTGGACGATTCCATTTTTTCTACCGTCAGGTTAGCTGTAGCGGTATAACTCTGAACATTGGATACAGAATCAGCTGTGAGTTCTATTAAATATTCCAGGATATTATCGGCCCCTTGCTGCCAGCTTAAAATGGGCCAGCCGCTGTTTATGGTTCCGTCCTGGTCCATATCCCAAATATCTTTGGTTCCGTTGGCAATTTCGCTTACAAAATCCCAGTTGGTAAAACTCGCGTACAGCTCCATTTGGGAGCTGTTTAGCTTAGCTACACTATACTGTGTATTGGTTGACAGGGTAACATCGCCATTAAAATAGTTGTTGGAATATGTTCCGCTTATAGAATGTGCAATAGGTTTTGCATAAGAAGAGCTGAAACTTGAACTTACCGGCCCGGCAGCATAACAGTTTTGAAGCGTGGAAGAGTTGTTCATACGTCCGGCAATGCCACCAATATACTGGTAACCGGTAACTGCGGCTGTACTGTAGCAATCGGTAATCTTAGTATAGTTATATGCATAGCCCAGTATCCCGCCTGTATTGTGATTATTTCCGGTTGTTGTTACTGTTCCGGTTACGTAACACTGGCTAATCACTGTAGAATCGGAACTGCTCCCCTGGGAATATCCAACCAGACCACCAACATAGTGTCCGTTGCCGGTTATGTTTACTTCTTCCAGTCCCAGTTTTGAGATTCTGGCTCCGGTAGTGTAACCAAACAAGGCAGTACCTCCCCCCCTGTTAATGGTAAGCCCTGAGATAATATGGCCGTTTCCGTTATAGCTGCCCGTAAAATTTGGACTATTGCCAATAGTGGGCATTCCTGTATTCTCTCCGGTATCCGTTGAGTCGTTGGCATCGTTGTAGGGGTTTCCATCAAAATTGTCATCGCTGTCGTCCCAGTATTGGGTGGGCGAAGCATCAATATCTGCGGTTTGAATGTAGTTTAAAGCCCATGCCCCGGGAATACGCGCTAGCATTGTTAAATCTTCGAGGGTAGCAATTTCGTAGGGACTGGCTTCGGTACCGTCTCCGGCAAATAAATCGGAACCGGTGCCAAAGGTTAGTGTATTATCGGCCCCTTCCTGCCAGCTTAAAATGGGGTAGCCGCCGTTTACTGTAAGGTTTTGGTCCATGTCCCAAATATTGGCAGAGCCATCGCTGGTTTGGCTTACAAAATCGAAACCTGTAAAGTTGGTGTATACCTTCATTTGGTTAGAGCTACGCCCTGTGGCGTAAGAATCTGACACCCCGGCAACAGTACTGTTATAATAAAGGTTGGTGCGTACCCCGTAAGTAGTATTGTTGTTGTATATGCCACCAATAAAGGCACGTACATTGGTTCCGGTGCCGATAACCGGGGCAGAGCAATAGTTATTGATAAGGGTGGTATAAGTAGACGAACTATTGTCTTCGTTATAACCCGAGAAGCCCCCAACATAATCAGGGCCTTCAACACTACCGGCAATGGCATAAGAGTTCCTTATACCACTGGAGCGGTACATCCGGCCAACAAATCCGCCAACGTTATTTCCTCCTCCTTTTACTTTTGCAACCGAACTGTAACATCGCTCAACATTTATAGTGGTACTTGCAGCCGAACGTACAAAACCTGCAAAACCACCAATTGTTCCGTATTGCCCAATAATACTATCAGCAACTGCACTGCATTGATAGAAAAAATCATACTCAGAATATGCCACAAAGCCACCTAAGGTAGAGTTTCCCGAAACATTTCCAGAACTGAAACAATTGGTTATGGAAGAATAAGTAGTACGCCCCACAAACCCCCCATAGTAAGTATTTGTACCAGTAACTTCGCATGAAGAAGAACTGTTAGACACCAGACATTTAGTAGAAGCATTGCTTCCTTTTAATTGACCAATAAGCCCTCCGGCATTACCAAGCGAATTTGTAACTGTTCCTGAACTGTAACAACTATCAATAGTTGTATTATATCCGGAATTACATTGAGCAAAACCTGCCAGAGCTGCAGTATTAGAGCCTCCTTTGATGTTTACATTTTCGAGTACAATATTTTTAAGGCTTGTATTTGTAATATACCCAAACAGTCCGGTGTAATTTGTAGAGCGGTTAATGGTAAGCCCCAAAATACTTTTCCCGGTTCCATTGTAGTTGCCGGTAAAATTAGCAATGTCATTTCCGATGGATGAAAAACCTTCGTTGTTACCTGCTGATGTTGAATCGGCAGGGTCGTTCCAGGGGTTGCCGTCGCCGTTGTCGTCGCTGTCGTCCCAGTATTGGGTGGGTGAAGCATCAATATCGGCTGTTTGTTTATAATAAAAGTTCCATAGTTTAGCATCAGCAGCCAGGGCTGCCAAGTCTTCCAGTGTTTCAATTTCAAAAGGGTTGGCTTCGGTGCCATCGCCTTTGGCAAACGGTATGTTAACTAAAATGGAATCGGCTCCTTGCTGCCAGCTTAAAATGGGCCAGCCGCTGTTTATGGTTCCGTCCTGGTCCATATCCCAAATATCGTTGGTGCCATTGTCTGTTTCACTTACAAAATCCCAATTGGTAAAACTCGAGTACAGCTCCATTTGTGTGCTGTTAAGATTGGTAGAACCATAAGAGGTAGAAGTATTAAGGGTTACATCACCATTAAAATAGTTATTCCCGTAACTGCCACTTAAAGAACTGACTAATGAATGTATACTAGAAGAACCGGAAACCGGGCCTGCAGCATAACAGTTTTGGAGTGTGGAAGAGTTGTTCATGCGCCCGGCAATCCCACCAATATATTGGTAGCCGGTAACCCCGGCTGTACCGTAGCAATCGGTAATTTTAGTATAGTTATATGCATAGCCCAGTATACCGCCTGTATAGTTATAATTGCCGGTTGTTGTTACTGTACCGGTTACGTAACACTGGCTAATCACTGTAGAATCGGAACTACTCCCCTGAGAATATCCAACTAAACCACCAATGTAGTGTCCGCTGCCGGTTATTTTTACTTCTTCCAGTCCAAGTTTTGAGATTCTGGCTCCGTTAGCGTTAGCAAACATGGCTGAATTCCCGCCTCTGTTAATAGTAAGCCCAGAAATAACATGCCCATCCCCTTTATAATCTCCTGAAAAACTTAAAATTCGCAAAAGACCGTCGTTGTTGCCTGCATCGGTAGAATCGGCAGGATCGTTATAGGGGTTTCCATCAAAATTATCGTCGCTGTCGTCAAAATACTGGGTGAGTGAGGCATCAATATCGGCGGTTTGAATGTAGTTGAAACTCCCTGCCCCCGAAATACGTGAAAGCATGGTTAAATCTTCGAGGGTGGCAATTTCGTAAGGGCTGGCTTCGGTGCCGTCGCCGGCAAATACATCAGAACCGGTGCCAAAGCTTAGTATGTTATCGGCTTCTTCCTGCCAGCTTAAAATGGGATAGCCATTGTTTACTGCAAGGTTTTGGTCCATATCCCAAATATCGGCAGTGCCATTGGCAGTTTCACTTACAAAATCGAAACCGTTAAAGTTGGTATACACTTTCATTTGGGTATCACCAAGCCAGGAAGAGAAAGAACTGGTCTTCCCGACAACTGTATAGTTATAGTAAACATTGGTACGTACCCCGTAAGTAGTATTGTTGTTGTATATGCCTCCAATAAAGCCATCTACATTGGTTCCGGTGCCGATAACCGGGGCAGAGCAGTAGTTATTGATAAGGGTGGTATAAGTAGACGAACTATTGTCTTCGTTATAACCCGAGAAGCCCCCAACATAATCAGGGCCTTCAACACTACCGGCAATGGCATAAGAGTTCCTTATACCGCTGGAGCGGTACATCCGGCCAACAAATCCGCCAACGTTATTTCCTCCTCCTTTTACTTTTGCAACCGAACTGTAACATCGCTCAACATTTATAGTGGTACTTGCAGCCGAACGTACAAAACCTGCAAAACCACCAATTGTTCCGTATTGCCCAATAATACTATCAGCAACTGCACTGCATTGATAGAAAAAATCATACTCAGAATATGCCACAAAGCCACCTAAGGTAGAGTTTCCCGAAACATTTCCAGAACTGAAACAATTGGTTATGGAAGAATAAGTAGTACGCCCCACAAACCCCCCATAGTAAGTATTTGTACCAGTAACTTCGCATGAAGAAGAACTGTTAGACACCAGACATTTAGTAGAAGCATTGCTTCCTTTTAATTGACCAATAAGCCCTCCGGCATTACCAAGCGAATTTGTAACTGTTCCTGAACTGTAACAACTATCAATAGTTGTATTATATCCGGAATTACATTGAGCAAAACCTGCCAGAGCTGCAGTATTAGAGCCTCCTTTGATGTTTACATTTTCGAGTACAATATTTTTAAGGCTTGTATTTGTAATATACCCAAACAGTCCGGTGTAATTTGTAGAGCGGTTAATGGTAAGCCCCAAAATACTTTTCCCGGTTCCATTGTAGTTGCCGGTAAAATTAGCAATGTCATTTCCGATGGATGAAAAACCTTCGTTGTTACCTGCTGATGTTGAATCGGCAGGGTCGTTCCAGGGGTTGCCGTCGCCGTTGTCGTCGCTGTCGTCCCAGTATTGGGTGGGTGAGGCATCAATATCGGCGGTTTGTTTATAATAAAAGTTCCATAGTTTAGCATCCGCAGCCAGGACTGCCAAGTCTTCCAGGGTTTCAATCTCAAAGGGGTTGGCTTCGGTTCCATCGCCTTTGGTAAAGGGTATGTTAACTAAAATGGAATCGGCTCCTTGCTGCCAACTTAAAATGGGCCAGCCACTGTTAATGGTTCCGTCCTGGTCCATATCCCAAATATCGTTGATGCCATTGGCGGTTTCACTTACAAAATCCCAATTGGTGAAACTTGAGTACAGCTCCATTTGTGTGCTGTTAAGATTGGTAGAACCATAAGAGGTAGAAGTATTAAGGGTTACATCGCCATTAAAATAGTTATTTCCGTAACTGCCACTTAAAGAACTGACTAATGAATGTATACTAGAAGAACCGAAAACCGGGCCTGCAGCATAACAGTTTTGGAGTGTGGAAGAGTTGTTCATGCGCCCGGCAATCCCACCAATATATTGGTAGCCGGTAACCCCGGCTGTACCGTAGCAATCGGTAATTTTAGTATAGTTATATGCATAGCCCAGTATCCCGCCTGTATAGTTATAATTGCCGGTTGTTGTTACTGTACCGGTTACGTAACACTGGCTAATCACTGTAGAATCGGAACTACTCCCCTGGGAATATCCAACTAAACCACCAATGTATTGTGCGCTACCGGTTATGTTAACTTCTTCCAGTCCCAGTTTTGAGATTCTGGCTCCGTTAGTGTAACCAAACAAGGCAGTACCTCCCCCCCTGTTAATGGTAAGCCCTGAAATAATATGTCCGTTTCCGTTATAGCTACCCGTAAAATTTGGACTATTGCCAATAGTGGGCATTCCTGTATTCTCCCCCGTATCAGTTGAGTCGCTGGCATCGTTATAGGGGTTTCCATCGCCATTGTCGTCACTGTCGTCCCAGTATTGGGTGGGCGAAGCATCAATATCGGCGGTTTGAATGTAGTTAAAAGCCCATGCTCCCGGAATACGCGCGAGCATGGTTAAATCTTCCAGTGTAGCAATTTCGTAAGGGCTGGCTTCGGTACCGTCTCCGGCAAATAAATCGGAACCGGTGCCAAAAGTTAATGCATTATCGGCTTCGTCCTGCCAGCTTAAAATGGGGTAGCCATTGTTTACGGCAAGGTTTTGGTCCATATCCCAAATATTGGCAGAGCCATCGCTGGTTTGGCTAACAAAATCGAAACCTGAAAAATAGGTGTAATCTTTCATTTGAGAAAAGCCACGTCCTGTGGCGTAAGACTCTGATACCCCGGCAATGGTACTGTTGTAATAAAGGTTGGTGCGTGTACCGTACGGGGGAAGCTTTATTCCACCAATAAAGGCATGTACATTTGTTCCGGTGCCACTAACTGTTGCAGAGCAGTAACTGTTGGTAGTGGTGGTCTGATTATTATTATCGTCATAATTATAACCCGAAAAGCCCCCCACATAATCAGCGCCTTCAACACTACCGGCAATGGCATAGCAGTTATTAATTTCATTTCCATAACCATAATACCCGATTAATCCACCTACGTAGTCAGCACTTCCTTTTATTTTTGAGACAGAACTGTAACATTGGTTAATTGTATTAATGTATATGCCTGATCCTACCTGTAATTGGCCTATAAAGCCTCCAATATTCCCCCCGCCGATAACGCTGTCTGCACTGGCACTACATTGATAGATAGAAGAGTATATTGCAGTACCGATAAAACCTCCTGAATAATAACCGCCAGATACGTTGCCGGAACTTGAACAGTTGTTTATGGTAGCATATTGAGTTTGTCCAATAAAACCACCATTATAATTATATGTTCCGTTAATCGTACACGAAGAGGAACTATTAGAAACGAGGCATTGCGCGGTACTGGTTCCTATTAAGTTACCTATAAGGCCTCCACTATGGCTGAATGAGCTTTTTACTGTTCCTGAGCTGTAACAACTATCAATAATTGCTGGAGTGGTGCCGGAATATGGAGTGTAGGCGTAACCTGCCAGTGCTCCGGTATATTTATGTCCGGATACATTTGCATTCTCAAGAACAATATTTTTAAGCGTTGCTTCGCGAGTGCTTCCAAAAAAGCCAATTGTATCATTGTTGGCGCGGTTAATGGTAAGCCCCGAAATACTTTTCCCTGTTCCGTTGTAACTGCCGGTAAAATCCAAAGAATTATTTCCGATGGGGGAAAAACCTTCGTTGTTGCCTGCTGATGTTGAGTCGGCAGGGTCGTTCCAGGGGTTTCCGTCGCCATTGTCATCACTGTCGTCCCAGTATTGGGTGGATGAGGCATCAATATCGGCTGTTTGAATGTAACTAAATGCCCATAAGTCAGGGTTTGATCTTAATATTATTAAGTCATCCAGTGTTTTTATTTGAAAGGGATTACTCGGAATTCCTTCTCCTTCGGAAAAAGGGCTTTCAAAGAGAATATCATCGGCACCTTGCTGCCAGGCAAGAATAGGGAAACCATTGTTAATGGTTCCGTCCTGGTCCATATCCCAAATATCGTCGGTACCATCGTCGGTATTACTTACAAAATCGAAACCCGAGAAATTTGCAAATATCTGCATTTGAGATAGGCTAAGGTCAGTAAAGTAGTACTGCCCATAAGCAGTTTTTGTGGTAAGTGCTGAACAATAATAAACATTTTGCCTAAAAATACTTGTATTGATATAACCGATTACTCCGCGAATATCGCTACCAGTTCCATTTAAAGCACCTACATCGTATACATTTGTAATACCAGCATCTAAGGTTCCAGCAATTCCTCCTGCTCGATTAACTCCTGTTACAGCGGCTATATTGTAGCAGTTTGAAATGGTTAATTGCCCATCGGTATCTCCAAATCCAATTAAGCCTCCTGCGTTTCCATTGGTATTTGTAATGTTACCGGAAACGAAACAGCCATAAATCTTCAGGCCGCTAGAATTATGGGAAGTAATTTTTCCAAATAAACCTGCGGCGAAAGTTAAATCTCCTGTTATATTAACGTTTTCAAGACCAAGGTTGGATAAAATGGTTAAATTATTAGCTGAACTGGCATAATATTCACCAATAAACCCTGCATACCCTGAACTTCGGTTTATGGTTAGCCCTGAAATAATATGCTCATTTCCATCGTAACTGCAATTGACAAAAGCCTTACCAGATCTACCAAGAGGTAAAAAACCTTCGTTGGTGCCATCGCTGGTTGCATCGTTTGGGTCGTTATAGGGTTGGCCATCGCTGTTGTCGTCGCTATCGTCCCAGTATTGGGTTGCAGAGGCGTCAATATCGGCAGTTTGTTTAAAATACTTGCTACTCCAGTAAACATTATTGGAACTAAGGGTTTTTAAATCTTCCAGGGAGGAAATAAGGTAAGGGTCGGCTTTGGTACCGGAGCCGCCGCTAAATTGTGCGAGTAGTGGGGTGGTAAGTACCAATATAAGCAAAGTGGTTATAACTAATTTTAGTACGCATGCAAAATGTGTAGCTTTTTGTTTTTTTTGCTCTGAATGTAATGTGTATTCATCAACAGCGTTTAAAGAAAGGGATTGAAGTAAATAAGTTTTCATAGGGATGTTTATTTATATGTTTTGTGTTTCTATTTGGATAGTTGTTGGGCTTGTGCGTATGAATTTTATGATTTATCCTTTGGGAAGGATATAATGTTTTGGTGCTCCAGGTTATTCTTTTGGTGCGTTGTATCGAATTTATATTTTTGAAAAAAAGATTTGTGATTGAAAATCTTTCTTCAGCAAATTTTTTAATTGACCATTGACAATACATTGAAAAATACACCGGGAACCTGCCCCAATTTTCTGATATGTATTTAATGGGTTTAGCCATACGTGAAAAAACTATCTGGATTAATTATTCAGTTATTCCCCGGTCTAAAACACATCTTTAGATTTTCGATACGAATAACTGGTTACTACTCCTGTAATCTATCAATCAGGGCTGGAAGAAATGAGTATCTCTCTCATGGATAATAATTATAAACAACGGACAATAGCTCTGTTGAATAAGATTAACTCATAAAGAAATTTTACTTTGCCAAAATATGTAAATGATTGAAAATGAGGAATTTTTAAGGGGATGTAAAATTGCGAACGGGAGAAAATTGTCTTGAAGGGGCTAAAAATGAAGTTAAATGTTCTGAAATTTAGTTTGAGATTTTACCGGCAGGAATAAGCAAACAGGTTGAGGTTTCAGAAAAGAATCAGGGGCTTCTTTATACTGCTTTTTTACGTTTTATGGCAAAAAAAAACCTTCGAAGCAAATGCCCCGAAGGTTTTTTAGAATATATAAAGTACTTGTTTTTTTACATTAAAAAGCTAAGTAAGATACCAGCCGCAACTGCCGAACCAATAACTCCGGCAACGTTGGGCCCCATGGCATGCATAAGCAAATAATTGGTTTTGTCGTATTGCAAACCAACCACTTGCGAAACGCGGGCACTGTCAGGAACGGCAGACACGCCGGAATTTCCAATTAGCGGGTTGATTTTGTTTCCTTCTTTTAAAAAGAGGTTGAAGAACTTAACAAACAAAACTCCACCGGTAGTTGCAATTACAAAAGATAATGCACCCAGAGCAAAGATTCCAACCGATTTAACAGTTAAGAATGTGGTAGCCTGAGTTGAAGCACCAACAGTTAACCCAATTAGAATAGTTACAATATCGATAAGCGGGCCTTTTGCTGTATCTGCCAAACGTTTTGTAACGCCACTTTCTTTTAACAGGTTTCCGAAAAACAGCATACCTAAAAGCGGAATACCACTCGGAACGATTGATGTTGTTAGCAACATCCCCGTTAATGCAAAAATGATTTTTTCCTTTTTAGAAACAGCACGCGGAGGTTTCATTCTTATTAAACGTTCTTTTTTGGTTGTAAGCAGTTTCATAATTGGAGGCTGAATAACGGGAACCAAAGCCATATAAGAATAGGCTGAAATCGCAATTGCTCCCATTAAATCCGGTGCAAGTTTCGATGACAGGAAAATTGCGGTTGGTCCGTCAGCACCACCAATAATAGCAATAGCACCTGCTTCTGTAGGGCTGTAACCCAATTGAAGGGAAAGTGCGTAGGCTCCGAAGATCCCCAACTGTGCAGCAGCTCCGATTAAAACCAGCTTCGGATTTGAAATAAGTGCAGAGAAGTCGGTCATTGCTCCAATTCCTAAGAAAATCAAAGGTGGATAAACTCCTTGTAGAACTCCAAAATACAGATAGTTTAAAACACTTCCTGCTTCATACACTCCAATTTTAAATCCTGGAACAAATGCAATGTTTCCAACAAGAATACCAAAGCCAATTGGTACTAGGAGCATCGGTTCAAATTCTTTTGCAATGGCCAGATAAATAAAAATCAAGCCAATTACAATCATAATAAGGTGTCCAACAGTTAAATTTGCAAATGCAGTGAAATGCAAAAAAGTCTGGATATTTTCTGCGATAAAACTTAAAAACTCCTTCATTGTTCCTTATCCTATTACGATTAAGACATCACCTTCCATAACAGAGTCACCTTTTTGCTTGCTAATGGAAACTACTTTTCCCGCTTTATCAGCTTCAATGTTATTTTCCATTTTCATAGCTTCCAATAACAATAATTTTTGGCCCACTGTTACATTGTCTCCTTCTTTTACAAAAACATCGAGAATAACACCAGGCAGCGGAGATTTAATTGCTCCTGCACCTGCCGGCGCTGTCTGAGATGAAGAAGGACTGGGACTGGTTGTTTTTGCCACTGATGGATGAGAATCAGTCGAGGGCACTGCCGCGGGACGAACCAGTTTAGGTGTTTTTTGCGGTTTTAATTTTTTGTCAACTTCTACTTTGTATGTAGTTCCGTTGATTTCAATTTCGGCAATGTTGTCTTCAACGTCATTTACGTGAGCATCATAAACATTGCCATTTATAGTGAATTTATAACTTTTCATTTTGGTTGCTTAATTTATTGCGGATATTTACGTAATGTATAAATTTTTGAACTCCATGGAGAATAGGCACGTGAAATGCGTTTTATCGTTAGCACCATATTTTCTTCATCATGAATTTCAGTTTGATATAAATGAAGAGCCATTGTAATGGCTGCTCCAACTTCACCTGAAATATCTTCTGAATCAGAGTCATTAACAGTTGTTTCAATTCCTCCTGTTTTTGCTTTTTTTGTTTTCCTGGAACTGCGAAGGAAAAACGAGCCAATATTTTTAAAGATGAAATAAAGCAAAGCCAGGGAAGTAAAAACTACAGACAAGGCAACCATTGCCATCCCAAATCCGGACGGATCGTGTTTTACGAACTGTTCCCCGGACGATGAATGTCTAGAATGGTCGTTATGAGAAGCCGGTGTAATTTTATTCAGGTATTCCCATTCTCCCTGAGCTTCTTCTCCCAGCGCTCCAGTTCCTTTTTCCATATATCCGTATGACATATTGGAATGGTGTTCTTTCGGGATTTCAAGTTTATCAAGTAATACTTTGCCGCTGGCATCAAAAAGAGCAATTGTTTTGCCACCCTCAAGTTTAAAATTAAGGTGCTGGATTCCCCTTGATGGTTTTCCATCGGCCCAGAAAAGAATATAACATCTTAACGGGATTTTTGTAACCGGGTCTCCTGTAGGTATCCAATATTTGGTTGGATTGTTCAGATCATCAGTGAGATAACATCCACCAATATCCACTGTGTTGTATCCTGAGTTGAAAATTTCGATCCATGCACTGTGTTCGCCAAATTCATCGACATTTAATGAATCATTTTCAACAAGAATTTCGTTAAATTTCAGGTCGGAAACAACCTGTGCCGAAACTATTCCTGAGAATAGCAAAAGCGACAGAACGATTCCTCCTGCAAAAGCACATATCTTTCTTTTCATCATGGCTCTCATTTATAACGGAAGATTCGTATGTTTTTTTGCCGGCATATAATCCTTTTTAGTGGCAAGTGTTTGCAATGCCCTGATTATCCGGAAACGAGTATTTCTTGGTTCAATTACATCGTCGATATAACCCATTGAAGCAGCCTGATAAGGATTGGCAAATTTTTCGTTGTATTCAGCTTCGTGATCTGCAACAAATTTTGCTTTTTCTTCTGCTCCTTCAATATCTCTTAATTCTCTTCCGTGTAAAACACCAACTGCACCAGAAGCTCCCATTACAGCAATTTCTGCTGTTGGCCATGCATAGTTTACATCGCCCCGCAACTGTTTACATGACATTACATCGTGCGCTCCACCATATGATTTACGCAGTGTAACCGTAACTTTGGGGACAGTTGCTTCGCCGTAAGCAAACAATAATTTTGCTCCATGTGTAATAATGCCACCATATTCCTGAGCTGTTCCCGGAAGGAATCCCGGAACATCAACCAATGTTACAATTGGGATATTAAAGGCATCGCAGAAACGAACAAAACGTGCAGCTTTTCTTGAAGCATTAATATCGAGTACTCCTGCCAGGTATTTTGGCTGGTTGGCAACGATACCTACCGATACTCCGTTGAAACGAGCAAAACCAACAATTATATTTTGTGCATAGTTTCTATGTACTTCGAGGAATTCACCATAGTCAACAACAGTGTGGATGACATCTTTAACATCGTAAGGTTTATTCGGATTGTCGGGAATGATATCATTTAAAACATCATCTAATCTGTCGATAGGGTCATCGCATGGAGCAAGTGGAGCATCTTCCAGGTTGTTTTGAGGAAGAAAGCTCATTAATTTTCTTATAAGCAGGAGGCCTTCCTGTTCTTCATCAACAATAAAGTGGGAAACCCCTGATTTGGAACCATGGACGGAAGCGCCTCCGAGTTGTTCATCGGTAACAACTTCGCCCGTTACTGTTTTTACCACTTTGGGGCCGGTAACAAACATGTACGACGAGTTTTTGGTCATCATAATAAAGTCGGTTAGGGCAGGAGAATAAACTGCACCACCGGCACACGGGCCAAAAACAGCTGAAATTTGGGGAACAACTCCCGAAGCCATGATATTACGTTCAAAAATTTCTGCATAACCGGCAAGAGCAGCAACACCTTCCTGAATTCGTGCACCACCTGAGTCGTTAATACCAATAACCGGAGCGCCGTTTTTCATGGCCATATCCATTACCTTGCAAATTTTTTGGGCGAAAGTTTCTGAAAGCGAACCTCCAAAAACAGTAAAATCCTGTGCAAAAACATATACTACACGTCCATCAATTGTTCCATGACCGGTAACAACACCATCGCTCAGGAATTTGGTTTTTTCCATTCCAAAGTTGGTACAACGATGAGTTACAAACATGTCGAATTCTTCGAAGCTGCCATCATCAAGCAACATTTCTATACGTTCGCGCGCAGTGTATTTTCCTTTAGAATGTTGCGCATCAATACGTTTGATTCCTCCACCAAGCTTAGCCTCAGCTCGTAAATCAATCAGCTTTTTTATTTTATCTTGGGTACTCATTTTATAAATCGGTTGATATTTAATTTATTCTTTTCCACAAATTTCAGTCAGCACTCCTAAAGTTGATTTTGGATGAAGGAAACCAATATTTAATCCTTCTGCTCCTTTCCGTGCCGATTTATCGATTAACCGAACTTCTTTTTCTTCGAGTTCGCTCAACGATTTATTTACATCGTCAACAGCAAATGCCAGATGATGGATTCCTTGTCCTTTCTTTTCCAGAAATTTACCGATAGGTCCTTCCGGGTCTGTTGATTCCAGAAGTTCTATTTTGGTTTGTCCTACCATAAAAAAGGCAGTTTTTACTTTTTGATCTGCAACTTCTTCAATAGAGTAGCATTTTAAACCTAACTTTTCTTCGTAAAACGGAATTGCCTCGTCTAAACTGTTAACTGCAATTCCAATGTGTTCAATATGAGAAATGTTCATCTTATTTAGAATTATTTTAAAGTGTTTACTATCAGAATTTTAAGGTGCAAAGTTACTTTTCTGTTTATTCCTTAAGTTTAAAACGAGAAAACAATGCATTTTTAAATATGAATTTCAGAAATAGTTAATATTTGCTTATTATCCAGGTTTTATAATTGTTCAAAACAAAAAAAAGGCAGAACCCAGTCCTGCCTTGTTATCCTGTTTTTTACTGTTCATCCCATACAAAATGGAAGTGAGGCCCAAATCGCTCAAAAGCAGCTTTATCCAATTCTTCCTGGTGGTCAGGGTGAGAAATGGAGATAATCAGTTTGGCACGATCCTGCAATGTTCTTCCATATAAATTAACGGCACCGTATTCCGTAACCAGCCAGTGAATATTGGCGCGTGTACTCACAACACCGGCACCAGGTGTTAAAATAGGTGCAATTTTACTTATTCCTTTATTGGTAACAGAAGGCATCGCAATAATTGGTTTTCCTCCTTTACTTAAAGAAGCGCCGCGTAAAAAGTCAATTTGTCCGCCTACACCGGAATAAAATTTAGTTCCGATAGAATCAGCACAAACCTGTCCGGTAATGTCAATCTGCAATGCTGAGTTAATTGCGGTAACTTTTGGGTTTTTTGCAATAATATTAACACGATTGCTGTAACCTACGTCGTTCATGAGAACTCCCGGGTTGTCGTCAACAAAATCGTATAATTTTTTTGATCCCATAAGGAATGTAGCAACCATTTTGCCTTTGTCTATTTTTTTATTTTTTCCGTTTACCACTCCTTTATCAACCAGGGGTAAAATACCATCGGCAAACATTTCTGAGTGAACGCCAAGGTCTTTATGGTTACCAAGCATACTTAATACCGCATTTGGTATGGCTCCAATACCCATTTGCAGTGTGGCGCCATCTTCAACCAGCTCTGCAACATAACCACCAATTTTACGGTCGGTTTCGCTGATAGGGCCGGGTTCTGCAATTACAAGTTCGCTGTCGTCTTCGCAGAACAGGTCAATTTCGTTTATATGGATCATCGCATCGCCAAATGCACGAGGTACATTCGGATTTACGATTGCAATTACTGTATCAGCTTTTTCAACAGCGGCTAAAGTGGAGTCAACAGATGTGCCCAAAGAAACATATCCAAATTTATCTGGAACGGATACCTGAATCATCGCCACATTCACTTTCAAATATCCTTCGCGGATTAAACGTTGTGTTTCCTGTAAAAACACCGGAATATAATCAGCATAACCTGATTGGGTTTGCTTTCTTACATTGTGTGCAACAAAGAAAGATTCCAATTGAAAGATACCTTCAAACTCAGGATTTGCATAATCAACAGCTCCTTCGGTATGAATATGTTGTATTCTTACATTTCTGAACTCTTTATTTCTTCCTCTTTCGCAAAGTGCTTTAATAAGCGGATGTGGTGTTACTGCCACACTGTGCATATGCACACGGTCGTTTGATTTTACTACTTTTACTGCCTCTTGTGGCGTTATGAATTTTATATTTTTCATGGTTTCCGGACTAAAAATCAGGTTTTCAAATTAAGGGCGCAAATATAAAGAAAACTTCCTTTTTTTTTAAATTTCGAATATCAGAAAATCTTGTTCAAAAGCTTTTGTAAAGTATTTGTTAATTTCTGTAATTTGAATATGATTTTAATCATACTAATGAAGGATAGAGGAGTTGTAAGTCTTTTATTTATTGTTTGTAACAATAATTTTTGGAAAAAAAACTTTGCTTTGATTTTGATGGCTATTCTTTCCATGAAATCAGTTGAAATAGTATCTTTAAAATTGAATTAAACAAACAACTTATAATGAGACGATACCTTTACTTTGTGACTTTTGTGGCTGCTTTGGGCGGTTTAATGTTTGGTTTTGAAACGGCGGTTATTAATGGTGCAATTTATTACGTAGCTGAATATTTTCAATTAACTGATTTTATGAAAGGCTTTGTTGTAAGTACTGCACTCGCCGGATGTGTAGTTGGGGCGCTGTTTATCGGGAAGCCGGGAGATAAATACGGCAGACGTTATATGCTGAAAATTATGGCGGCGCTTTTTTTGTTTTCCATGCTGGGAGCCGGATTGGCTACTAATGTATGGATATTTGTAATAGCCCGCTTTATGGGAGGAATTGCAGTTGGCGGAGCTTCAGTATTAACTCCGATGTATATCTCCGAAGTTTCTCCACCAAAAATTCGCGGGCGACTGGTTGCAACAAATCAGTTGGCGATTGTAACAGGTATTTTAGTTGCTTTTTTTTCGGATTATATGATTGACAGCCTGCTGCATGGAAGTTGGCGCTGGATGTTTTTGGCTGGTATTGTTCCGTCCGCCGTTTTGTGGATTTTATTGTTTTTTATTTCCAGAAGTCCGCGTTGGTTGGTGAAAATTGGGAATGATGAAGAAGCACGTTTGGTGATTCAACGCGTAAATACGGATGAAAATGTAGACGTTTTGTTGGCCTCAATAAAAGATTCGCTAAAAGAAGAAGATGCTAATAAAAATGTACCATTGCTAAAGAAACCATATTTGCGCCTTGCTATTATCGGTATTGCTGTTGGAATGTTTAACCAGCTGGCTGGTATTAATGTTATTATGTACTATTCAACTGATATTTTTCGTGAAGCCGGTTTTTCCGGCGAGGCTGCATTGTTGCAATCGGTGTTGATAGGTGTTACCAATTTAGTGTTTACGATTATTGCCATGTCAGTTATCGATCGCTTTGGGCGTAAATTTCTATTGTATGTCGGGGCAACGGGAATGTCGGTTTTTCTAGGACTTTTTAGCTGGGCATTTATAACCGATACCAAATCCGGTTTTATCCTTTTGTCATTATTAATTGGCTACATTGCTTTTTTTGCATTTTCACAAGGAGCAGTTATCTGGGTTATTCTTTCCGAGATGTTTCCCAATAGTGTTCGTGCAAAAGGTACAGCTATCGGGTCGTTTTCGCACTGGATATTTAATTTCGGAATAGCACTGCTTTTCCCGATCATTTCATCAATGATTGGTGTTGGTTATGTATTTGTTTTCTTTACTGTAGCAACACTTTTAAGCCTTCTTTTTTACCGGTTTGCACTTATCGAAACCAAAGGGAAATCGTTGGAGGAGATTGAAAAGTTGCTTTTAAAAAAGTGAAATTTATATATTACCTCTTTATTTAAAATAAAACGATTGGTAACAATATTAATTTTAATAAACTAACCCTTATGAAAAAAATCGTATTGTTTGCAGTATTTATAGCTGGCTTTATAATTTCAAATGGTCAGGGCAAAGAAGATTCAAATCTTTGTATGGGGCATTATTTTACACAGCCGGAGGCAAAAGAATTCCTTGAGCAGTTAAAAAAAGAATATACAAGTAAAGAAGAGTGGTTAAAGCGGGCCGAAATTATCAGACAGGGAATTTTGGATGGCGCCGAATTGGCTTCAATGCCGGAAAGAACACCATTAAAACCACGATATTCAAAAGAACGGAAATATGACGGTTATTCGGTAAGGAATGTTGCGATAGAAAGCCTTCCGGGAGTTTTTGTAACCGGTAGTTTGTATCTTCCTGAAAATAAGGCGGGAAAGATGGCCGGAATTCTTTCTCCTCACGGACATTTTGGCGATGGTAAAGAATCGGCCAGGGCAACCCCTGATATTCAAAACCGATGCATTACCCTGGCCAAAATGGGGGCTGTGGTTTTTGTGTACGATATGGTTGGATATGGCGAAATGAATGAAGTAGGCTGGATTCATAAGCATCCGAAAGCGCTGAAGCAGCAACTTTGGAATAGCATCCGTGCTCTCGATTTTTTGCTGTCACTGGAAAATATCGACCCTGCAAGAATTGCAGTAACAGGCGCTTCTGGAGGAGGAACACAAACTTTTATGTTAACCGCTATCGACGGGCGGGTGAAAGTTTCGGTTCCTGTTGTGCAGGTTTCGGCACATTTTTTTGGAGGTTGTGTTTGCGAAAGCGGGATGCCGGTTCATAAAAGCAACCATCATCAAACCTGTAATGTTGAAATTGCTGCATTGGCTGCTCCCCGCTCCATGCTGTTGGTTTCAGATGGCGGCGACTGGACCCTTAATACTCCGGAAGTGGAGTTTCCGCATATTCAATACATCTATAAATTAATGGGCGCAGAAGGCAATGTTAAAAATGTGCATTTATCTAATGAAGGTCATGGTTACCAGTTTTCGAAACGGAAGGCTGTTTATCCCTTTTTAGCTGAGCATTTAAAGTTGAATTTACGAGCAGTACTTGACGAAAACGGAGAAATAAGTGAAGATGGAAATGTTATTGAACCCTATGAAATGTTAAAGGTCTTTTCGGGTTCTAATCCATTGCCTGATTATGCCATTCGCACCAATGATGATGTGGTATGGTAAAGTTACTTAGGATATTTTGAGGTCTGTTAAAGGCTCAATGGTCGGGGAAGATTTATATTCTCAACCTTTCCATTAAATGCTTATTTTTCTGACTTTTTCCCGTGTTATTTATTCAAACGTGACGGACGTATTCTCTTTTACTCCCTCTCCTTTGAAGGGGATGGAAAAAGGCCTCCAAATAAAAACTCCCACCGAAGCGGGAGTATAGGAATTTTTTTCCTTCGGCATATAGCCTTATTGTGATAAGATACAAAATTGAATCCTATGTTATTGAACAGAAGTTTAACACTTTGCTGTGCTAATATAAGAAAATTAAGCATAAGAGTTTTTATATTTAACAACATATTCAAAAACTTCAATCTTTAAATCCTCTGAAACTATGGCTAAAATTTTAGGATTAGACCTCGGAACAAATAGTATTGGGTGGGCTGTTATTGATGCAACAACAGAAGACGGAAAAGTAAAACGCTACAATTTCATTGCAGATTCCGGAGTACGTATTTTCCCCGAGGGTGTTGAACCTACTACTATTGGGCAAGGTGATAAAGAGCAGTCAAAGAATGCCAGTCGCAGGGAACATCGTCAGATGCGCAGGCAAGTTTACCGGAAAAAATTGAGGAAAGTAAAACTACTCGAGGCTTTAATCGAACTAAAAATGTGCCCATTATCGATTGAAGGACTATACCAATGGAGCAAATGGAACAAATCGAAAAAAACAGAAGGAAAGCTATTTCCAACTGAGCCAAAATTTGTTGCTTGGTTAAAAATGAATCCGTATAAATTACGCAGCAAAGCACTTATTGAACCTGTTGAGTTAATGGAGCTGGGACGCATTTTTTACCATTTTATTCAAAGACGAGGTTTTTTAAGTAGCAGAAAAGGGAATGACGATGGTGCTATTTTCAAAGGAAAGGAAAACATGTCGGGGATAGATTCCACCAGAGAGTTAATGAACGGAAAACCTTTGGGCAAAGTATTGTTCGATATTTCATACAAAGAAGGAGAAAAATATAATCAGAAAAAAAATAATGATGGCAATGAATTGAGGGTACGAGCCCGCTACACCCAGCGTGATATGTATGTTGAAGAATTTCATAAAATATGGAAACAGCAAGCATCTCGATTAGGATTGGAGCAGAAGACGATAGAAATCCGAAAAAGTCGTTTTCTGAAAGGAAGTTTGACCGCGAGAAGAAATAGGCATAAACTTGAAAACTACATAGAGAAATATGGGAAAGAACATGTGCTTATAAAAGGAAATCGGGTTATAACTGAAGAACAGGTTCCGTTAAAACAGTTTTTTGCTGGAGAAATAACAGAACATGATAAACAACTCAGATTTAAAAGTAACGAAAGCCTTTTGTTTTGGCAACGTCCCTTGCGTTCTCAGAAAAACTTGCTGGATAACTGCCGTTTTGAAAATAACCTTCCGGTTCTTATGGAGAACGGAGAATTCCGTAGGAAAGGAAAAGATATTGTAAGGCGAAGCAAAAAACCATGTCCGTTATCTCATCCCGAATTTGAACTTTTCAGGTCGTACCAGTTTATCAACAATATAAAATATGGGAAAGGGCAATTTCTGACTGCCGATCAACGACATCTGGTATTGGAAATTCTAAATAGCAAGGATGGAAATTTCAATTTTGAAGAAATTCCCAAAGCACTAAATCTAACCTACGAAAAATTTAATTACGACAACGATCAGAAAATTCAGGGAAATACAACTATTAAAAAGTTGAAATCACTTTTCCCTGAAGAACTTTGGATAGAATCTTATGAAGACATATGGCATTGCTTCTATTTTTTTTATGATACCGAAAAGTTGTTTGAGAAATTGAAAAAAGACTTTCAACTAAAAACAAATGATATCGATAAAATTTCAAAAATCAAGTTGAAGGATGGTTATTCTAATGTTTCGCTAAAAGCAATTCGTAATATAAACTCATTCCTGGAAAAAGGTTATTCGTACTCTGATGCTGTGATTTTAGGTGGGATAAAAAATGCTTTTGGTCAGCGATGGGAAAATTTCAGCGATTTTTATCTGGAAATAGAAGATACCGTTCGCAGAATTTTAAAAGAAGATAACAGGGAAGGTGAGGCAATGGAGAAAATTAAAGATTATTTGGCTGATCCAATAAATAGCTTTGGTTTTTCAAACAACGCCCCAGCATTCACACAGCTGTATCATCACAGTCAAGAAGTTGTAGAGAAAGAGAAACAAGATTTTCTTCCTGAATTGGAAAATCTCCGTAACCCAATAGTGCAGCAAACTTTACATGAGATGCGCAGGTTAGTAAATGCATTATTAGTGAAATACAAAAAAGAAGAACCTGGCTTTTCTTTTGAGCGTATCCATGTTGAAATGGGGAGAGACTTAAAAAATACGAAAACAAAACGTCGTGAACTAACCCAGAAAATAAGGGAAAACGAAAAGAAAAATGATGAAGCCCGAAAAAGACTAGAGGAATTTGGGTTACGCCCGACACGCGATAATTTACTCCGTTATTTATTATACGATGAAATTCAAAAACATATTTCAGGGCCTGTACTTTGCCCATATACAGGCAAGGTTATTAGCATGTCTGATCTATTTAGCGGGGGCAATGTTGTTCAGATAGAACATATTATTCCATATAGCGTTTCGCTTGACGATAGTTTTAATAATAAAACCATTTGTGAAGCTAATTTCAATAGAATGAAAGGCGAAAAAACGCCTTATGAATTTTTCCTGGTAAATCCGGATTATAAACTTTGGGGAATAAATAAGTATGAAACAACGGAAGATGCGTGGAAAGAAATTTCGGAAAGAGCGTTTAATCTATTACCTTATGGCAAAGCAAAAAGATTTACCTCGAAAAAGAAATTTGAAAAATCAGATTTTATTGAGCGACAATTAAACGATACTCGCTATATCAGCAAAAAGGCCGTTGAGTTATTATCATCAGTTTGTGACAATGTTCGAATGTTGCCAGGTCAAGTCACGTCTGAGTTACGTCATTTATGGGGAATTAACAATATTTTAAACCCTGTTTTGGGAATTGAAAACTTTGATGCAGATGTTCAGGAATACAAACGAATTCCTTATTACGTTGTAACAGATGAGAACAACAATGTATTGAATATTCATCCTAAAACAAATGACCGCCCACATGTTGAGTCAGAAAATCTTGTTTTGGCAGGACGAGTAAATAAAGGGACCTTTTCTACAAAATATATGCAATTGAAAGTTGATACCCCAAACCTGAAGGATGGTGATTATTGGGCAGTAGTAAATATATCAGAACCTCATTCTTTTCAAAAAGTATTTTCTGAACGGCCATCAGATGATGAAAACCATATTGTTTTTAAAGGGCGTATTGAAAAGCAATTTTTTAATAACGATACTATTCGAAAAAAGATAAAGACAGACGAAACTGAAGATGGTACATACTGGGCTAAATTCAGTATCGTAAATAAAGAATTAAAACTAGCAGAAGGAAAAGGAAAACTCAAAATAGCAGGCTCAAAAATTGCCTTGTTTGGAGAAGTAAAAAATGGCCGGTTTACTTGTCATATTTACCAATGTGAAACCAACATGCCAGATGGGAAATATTGGGTTTTACTGGAACTTGATTTTGATACCATTGATTTCATCCGTGCAGTAAATACAAAACCTGAAATAAACGAACATCAAATACTAAGTTATGCTACGGTTGATGAAAAAGGTTTTCTGACAGCAGATACTGATCCTGGATATAAAAAGAAAGTAACAATATCAGCAGGGCGCTATTATTGTATTTTCGACATAAAAACAATAGATGAACAGTTGTATCCTATGGAAAATGAAGCTCCTGCTCTATCAAAAGGAACACGGATTAAAGAAGCTATTGTTTGGGTTGATGAAGCCACCGGAGAAATAAAATATGACCCTAAAAAAAACCGGGATGATCATCGGCACCATGCTATTGATGCAATTACCGTAGCATTAACCGAGCAAGGGTACTTGCAGCGCTTAAGTACATACCATGCAAAAGAAGAAAATGCAAAACGAGGAATAGATAATACTGAAAAATTTCCTGAACCGTGGGATGGTTTTTCTAACGATGTAAAAAAAGTAGCAGCATCGTTGCTCATTTCGCACAAGCAGAACAATAAAGTACTAACAAAAATTTCAAAGAAAATTCAAAAGAATGGCGAGGTAAAAAAAAGTATAGGTTTTGCTGCACGCGGACAGTTGCATAAAGAAACTGTTTTTGGAAAACGAAGAAGTCCGGGGCATTCAGAACATTCCTATCACATCCGCAAAGATATTAGAGGTTTAAAAGATAAAAAGCAAATTAATAAGGTTGTTGACGACACTATAAGAGAACGGATTTTTAATCATCTGAGAGAAAATTACGGAATTGATACATCCAAAGATAATTTTTCAGTGCCAAAAGATGCTTTTTATAAAGATGGGGAATATTCTTTATTTCTGCCTAATAACAGAGGTGGCGATCGGGTTCCGATAAAAAAGGTGAGGATGCGGGAAAATATAGGAAATGCTATCCAATTGAAAAACAACATCAAACAATTTGTGAACCCACGAAATAATCATCATGTCCTTATTTATGAAGATTTCGATGGAAATTTAAGAGAGAAAGTTGAATCTTTCATAGAAGTTGTAGAACGTAAAAGGAATGGCGACCTTGTTTATCAGTTACCCAAAGAGGATGGTAGAAAAATTATTGCAACATTGGAAATAAACGATATGTTTTTGCTGGGACTGGGCAAAGATATTGAAATTGATACTGCTTCTACAGATTTATTAAGCAAGCATTTGTATCGTGTTCAAAAAGTTTCAAGTTCATATTACACTTTCAGACATCATTTAGCTTCGACTTTAGATAATAAAAATGAGGAAATATATATTCAAAGTTTTGGGGCTTGGGAAAAATATAATCCAATAAAAGTAAAAATAGATATTCTTGGAAACATAAAACGAATATAACAGATTTTCAAGGTTTCAAAACCTTGAAGTCTTGATGAAATCACCCTTAAATTGGCAATATGGGAATCGAACCACTTGAATATGGATATTTCTACCACATTTACAACCGTGGAATCAACGGCTGTAATTTGTTTCGTAAAAATGAGAACTACGAATACTTTCTGCATCTATACGATAAGTACATTTTGCCGGTAGCCAATACATATGCCTGGGTGCTGATGCGAAATCATTTTCATTTGCTGGTAAAAATTAAAACCGTTAGCGAACTACACCTTCAGGGTTTTGAAAACCTTGAAGGTGTAAAAGGAACCAACCGGACTTTCGTTAATCAGCAATTTGCCAATTTATTTAACGCCTACACCAAAGCCATAAACAAACGTTTTCATCGAACGGGCAGCTTGTTTGAGCACCCGTTCCGAAGAATAAAAATTGAATCTGAAAACCATTTGAAGTATTTGGTATATTATATTCATCACAATCCAATCCACCACGGGTTTTGCGAACATTACCTAGATTATCCGTGGAGTTCCTATTTAACGATGCTTTTGCCAAAAGATACAAAATTGAGCCGTACAGAAGTTTTGAATTGGTATAATAACAGAGAAAACTTTATTCAATACCACTCGAAAGAACAGATTGAGAAATTTGATGAAATAAAAATTGATTACCTCAATGACTGTTAAGCATTCAGACTTTCAAGGTTTTCGAAACCTTGAAAGTCTAAGATATTAATTGAAAACCAAAAAACCATGCTAAAACGAACCTTATTTATTTCCAATCCTTACCATCTGTCACTAAAAAATAAACAGCTGGTAGTTTCAGAAAAAGCAGGAATGCCCCTAAAAACCGCCCCTGTTGAAGACCTTGGTTTTATTGTGCTCGATCATCCGCAAATTTCATTTACAATGAAACTGGTGGAGGAACTGAATGAATTTAATGTAGCCACTGTTTTTTGCGATAGTAAACACCTGCCATCCTCCATGTTGCTCCCACTGGATGCAAACCATATTCAAAGCGAAATTTTCAGGGCACAGGTCAGCGCTTCGGAACCGTTAAAGAAAAATTTATGGAAACAAACCATTGAAGCAAAAATCAGGAATCAGGCGAGCTTGCTTAACAAACTGGGAAAAAACAATATTCCGCTAAAATCGCTGGCAAAGGCGGTAAAAAGCGGAGATGCTGATAATCGGGAAGGTTTTGCCGCCCGGCTTTACTGGACAGAAATGTATGGAAATGAGTTTATCCGCGACCGTTACGGAGAACCGCCCAATCCGTTTCTGAACTATGGCTATATATTGTTGCGGTCGGCAGTAGCAAGGGCGCTGGCTGGTTCAGGTTTGCTGGCCACGCTGGGCATACACCACCGCAATCGTTATAACGCCTTTTGCCTGGCCGATGATATTATGGAGCCTTACCGCCCGTATGTAGATGAAATTGTTTTTGCCATGAATGAAAAATGGCCTGGCTCATTTATGCTCGACAAAGAACACAAAGCTGCATTACTCGAACTCATGACAGTTGATGTAAAAATAGGTGAAAATAAACGTCCGTTGATGGTCGCCCTCTCGCAAACCACAGCATCACTGGCCCGGTGTTTTAGTGGCGATATGCGAAAAATTGTATATCCAGAATTTGAATAAGATGTAATCAGAATGGCACAAACCCGTTTAAACGCTTATCATATTATGTGGTTATTTGTATTTTTCGATCTGCCCGTTACCACCAAAAAAGAACGGCGGCAGGCCACCCGTTTTCGCAAAGACCTGCTGAACGATGGTTTTTCAATGATGCAGTTTTCGGTATACAGCCGGCATTGTGCCAGTAAAGAGAGTGCCGAAGTTCATATAAAACGGGTAAAAGAATTTGTACCGGAAAAAGGGCAGGTAAGTATCCTTGCGGTTACCGACAAACAATACGGAAATATATGTAACTACTGGGGCAAAAAGTCGAAGCCTGTGCCCGAAGGCCCCAAACAACTGGAAATGTTTTAACCTCTCACGCTATATAAAACATAAAAATGTTACATACCTTTGAAAATATTGATTAAGAAAGAATCCGGTTCTTTGAAAATATTGAAAAAGATTATCAATTTTGTTAGAAATAAAAAAATGAATGCATTTAACCACTTCTTTGTGGAAAGACGGGATTTTATTCCTTGTAAAAACGATGAGAATATCAGCATTTACGGGACATACCTCCCCCTTGGTTGTGGTTTGATGCAAAATTGAAATAAGAAACAACCTTTTTCAGCATTGTACCCAAACGGATGATGTTGTGGTTTGATGCAAAATTGAAATAAGAAACAACAAAATCCCTGTGGCCGGCAGCCGGTTTGCCGTTGTGGTTTGATGCAAAATTGAAATAAGAAACAACTTTTAAAAATTCGAACACTTGTTTTTTTAGTTGTGGTTTGATGCAAAATTGAAATAAGAAACAACTTTTTAAAGAAGCATTCCGTAGTGTGACGTGTTGTGGTTTGATGCAAAATTGAAATAAGAAACAACAATTATAATTTAACAGAACCTTGGACTAATGTTGTGGTTTGATGCAAAATTGAAATAAGAAACAACAAGGTATTCTCATTTTAGATTTGAATACTAGTTGTGGTTTGATGCAAAATTGAAATAAGAAACAACAAAAAAATATTTATGCCGTTTGCTGTTCTCGTTGTGGTTTGATGCAAAATTGAAATAAGAAACAACAGTAGAAAAGAAAGGATTTATTGTTTACCTGTTGTGGTTTGATGCAAAATTGAAATAAGAAACAACGAGAGAATGCCAACTAAATGTGAACTACATGTTGTGGTTTGATGCAAAATTGAAATAAGAAACAACAAGGTATTCTCATTTTAGATTTGAATACTAGTTGTGGTTTGATGCAAAATTGAAATAAGAAACAACAAAAAAATATTTATGCCGTTTGCTGTTCTCGTTGTGGTTTGATGCAAAATTGAAATAAGAAACAACAGTAGAAAAGAAAGGATTTATTGTTTACCTGTTGTGGTTTGATGCAAAATTGAAATAAGAAACAACGAGAGAATGCCAACTAAATGTGAACTACATGTTGTGGTTTGATGCAAAATTGAAATAAGAAACAACTTATTGTTTAAGTATTCATCAATTGCAATGTTGTGGTTTGATGCAAAATTGAAATAAGAAACAACAAAACATTTGATGAGTGGTTCAGTTCTAATGTTGTGGTTTGATGCAAAATTGAAATAAGAAACAACTTTTTGTTTGAAGCCAGAATTCCAGAGGTTGTTGTGGTTTGATGCAAAATTGAAATAAGAAACAACTATAAATTCGGCAGCAGGTTCAGCTTCCGGTTGTGGTTTGATGCAAAATTGAAATAAGAAACAACTTCTCAGGTGTCATCACCACCTCCCCGGGGGTTGTGGTTTGATGCAAAATTGAAATAAGAAACAACACCATACATAACACTGATGAGCCAAAATATGTTGTGGTTTGATGCAAAATTGAAATAAGAAACAACAAATTTCGGAAGCTGTAGGTTGCACCCCCGTTGTGGTTTGATGCAAAATTGAAATAAGAAACAACTGGCGACGGTATATACCTAACCAACTACGAGTTGTGGTTTGATGCAAAATTGAAATAAGAAACAACAATATACGAAGTTGTTGCACCAAGTTGCCGTTGTGGTTTGATGCAAAATTGAAATAAGAAACAACAACTTCATACTGAGCTAATGATTGAAAGTGTTGTGGTTTGATGCAAAATTGAAATAAGAAACAACTACCTGTTTTTCGTTATAACACAAATCGATGTTGTGGTTTGATGCAAAATTGAAATAAGAAACAACAATATTTATTCTGCTTATAAAGTTGCCCCTGTTGTGGTTTGATGCAAAATTGAAATAAGAAACAACCAATGCTTCCAGCAACAGAAACATTTAAGCGTTGTGGTTTGATGCAAAATTGAAATAAGAAACAACATAAAAGAAGATGGCTTTTACTGTCCAAGTGTTGTGGTTTGATGCAAAATTGAAATAAGAAACAACTCAGTTAATCCCAAAGTTTAATACTTACTGGTTGTAGTTTGACTGACTTTATCAGGATAAAATAAATTTCAACCGGTAGTTTTTTTTTCGCTAATTTGTTTTTATTTTGCGGTGATTGTTAGTGATTTACAAATCCAAAATGAAAATTTATACGGAGTTTTTTGTCTTAATTGGTATTCTTCTTTCTTGTTTACCTGCGGCATTCGCACAAGGAGATGAAGATAAAGGCTATTATCAACCGTTGCAGGATGTTTTTCAGACAGAACTGGTTTATCCTCAGGAAAAAGGGGAGGTGCAGCTTTCTTTGAATCCTGAATTTGGGAAAGGGGCAAATGTTAATCACATAAACTTTCCTTTCGTTACCGAATATGGCGTGACTAATGATTGGCAGATCGGATTCACCTGGAATTCTTTTCAAAATAATTTTGTAGGAGATAATTCGTTAGCCAATGGCATCGGCGATTTGGAATTGGAAACACAGTATAGTTTTATGAATATCGCTAAAACGAATTTTCATGCAGCACTGGGTTTGGAATTTGGCATTCCTTTGGGAAATGAAGAAAATGAAATTGGTGAAGGGTTTTATGAATTTACTCAATATTCGTCGTTTGCAGTTGATTTTCCTTCGTTAAATAACATGCAGCTTTTTGCACAAACAGGCATCAGTTTCGCACGGAACAAAGAAGAGAGCGGAGGGGAGGAAGCATCCGAATTGTTTTTGAGTGGCGGTTTATTTGCTCCGGTAAACAAAGTGATATTAGATATTGAGTTGAGTTGGATGACCAGCAAATGGGACAATGGAGATGAAAATCAACTTTATCTTACTCCAGGTTTAATTTTTGATTTGCCCGGTGGCTGGGAAACAGGAATTGGTACTTCAATTGGGTTAAATAATGAATCGGAGAAGTTTTTGATTCTGGGAATACTTACTTTTGAATTTAATATAACCGGAGAAGAGGATTAAATATATTTTATACGATTAGCTAATTTGAATAAATGAAAATCTGGGAGCGGATAATATTAGGTTTTATATCGGTAATTGTCGTTATGATAGTTGTTGATGTTAATGCTTTGATGAATAATATTGAGATTATTAACCAGGTCGATGACTTGGAATATTCAAAACGTATTGAGTTAACCCAATCGAATAAAGTGGCATATCTTATCCAACGGATAAAATCGAATTTGAGGGAATTATTTCTTGAGCTGGAGGCAGATGTAAGACCCCATGAAATAATCTATGCAAGAGAAGAAACTGAAAAAAATATAACGGAATTACTTACATCGTTGCAGATTTTACGTGAAGCTACGAATACCGGTTATCTTCTTTCCAAAGAGGATGAACACAAAGAGGGAGAATTGAGAGAACTTGCTATGCTTGATTCACTGAATGTGCTTACTCCTGAATTTATTGAAAGTGTGAGGTCAACATTAAAATTATTGGATCGTGGCGATTTGGAAGGAGCTGAAGATATTTTTGAGAATATTGTAGAACCCGTTTCCCGGAGAATCCAGGATTCAGTATCGATAATTGTTGAGGATGCAGAAGAAGAAGTTGGATGGGCAATAAATCAGCTTAATGTAAAAGTGGACCGTGCCATAAATCTTGGAATTTATCTCACAATAATGAGTATCCTTTTGTCCTTGGCTATTGGTCTTTATATTTCCAGATCGATTTCCAGGCCATTATATAAACTAATTCTTGGAACGAAAGAAATCGGGAAAGGTAATCTGGAAATTGCCGTAGATTTGGATACAAAAGGCGAATTACAAATGCTTGCCAATTCGTTTAATGATATGGCAAGGGAATTAAGATCAAGGATTGAGGCGATTAATAAACTCAACGAAGAACTCGAAGAATCAAACCAAACCAAAGATAAATACTTTTCTATTATTGCGCACGACTTGAAAAATCCTTTTAATGCGATTTTAGGTTTTTCTGATTTACTGGTTGAGCATTACCGGGATTTTGACGAAGAAAAACGGCAAAAAATTATCAGAGAACTCAATAAATCTTCAAAAGTTATATATGATTTGCTGGAAAATCTGCTAACATGGTCACGTTCACAAAGTGGAAAAATAGATTTACATCCCGAATTTCTTACTGTAAATTCAATATTTGAACGAAGTATAGATTCTTATACAGTAATAGCAAGGCAAAAACAAATAAGAATAATAAATAATATTTCAGAAGAGATAAATTTCTATGCCGATGAATTTACCATTACTGTAGCTATAAATAATATTCTTAACAATGCGGTTAAATTTACGCCAGATGGGGGAAAGGTGGAGATTTCCGCAACCAAAAACAAAGGTAAGGTTGAGATAAAAATTAAAGATACAGGGATAGGTATGAAACCCGAAATTATTAATAATCTTTTTCGAACAAAGAGCATAGCATCCACGCCCGGTACACGACAGGAAAAAGGAACGGGGTTGGGATTAATATTGATAAAAGATTTTATTGAAAGAAATAGGGGAAATCTTGTTATTAACAGTGCGCCGGGAAAAGGAACTGAGTTTGTATTTACTCTTCCGGCAGTTATCCCCGGGGTTTGAAAATTATATAGGTATACTGCTTTGGGGCACTATTTTAGAATCTGGCAGATAAAATACCAGGTGACCAGTTAATATTTAGCCGGACTTTTTTATATCTGGGAACTAATTCAGAGGATATCAAAAGGCATAAAAAAAGGCCTCTTTCAAGAGACCTTCCTGTATTGGTTGATTTTTTTTCTTAAAATCTTTTTTCTTTGATACGGGCTTTTTTCCCGGTGCGTTCACGCAGATAGAAAATTCTTTTTCTACGAACACTTCCGTGTTTATTAACTTCAATACTGTCAATAAAAGGGGAGTAAACCGGAAAGATACGTTCAACTCCAATATTCCCTGACATCTTGCGAACCGTAAAAGTTTTGGTCGCTCTTTTTCCACGAACCTGAATAACAACACCACGGAAATTCTGAATCCTTTCTTTGTTACCTTCTTTAATTTTGTAACTTACAGTAACTGTATCTCCGGCTCCGAATTTAGGAACTTCGGTTTCTACAGCGAATTCGTCTTCAATTACTTTGATTAAATCCATTTCTAATACTTTTTATTAATGTTGGCAATGTATTCCGTCTTCTGACAGAAAAGAGATTGCATAAAATCGGCGCAAAAATAATAAAAAAATCTTTTCCGCAAACTTAAATATCTGTCAATATACAAATTAGTTTATTGATTTCCAGTTTTGATTAAATTAATGACCGGCATTACCAATAACTTTAAAATGCTCGTTTGTGCTTTTTACTATTGCTTTGTACCACCATTCCGGATAGCCAGGATGCAGCGGTTCCGGAGGTAGGCCTGTTTCTGTACGTTCAAATTTCCCGTCTTTCTCATGTTTAACATTTCCATCCATGTATTTTATAAGTAAATATTGTCCTAACTCCTTCCAACGCCGGGTCATACTATTTGCTTCATTTACAGAATATTCGGTTACGAATTTTCGTGCCTGGTCTTCGCCTTCAGAATTAAACAGGTTGGTGGCCGCTTTATCAACTGCCGGAACGAAGGATACAAATTTATCTTCCAGTGTATTTTGAACCATTTGTACATCCTTAATCATATCGTCGTAACGTAAATATGCAAAGTTTGACACCCAGTTGAAAGCCCAGAATGCAGATGTTTCGCTGTATGTTAACATATCGCCGTTTCCAACTGTAAAGCATTCCGGAATTTCCGTAATTCCACAATACATAGGAACGTAACAGGTACTGTAAGTATCGTCAACGCCAAACCAAAGAATTCCCCCAATCGGGTCGGGAAGCCAGTCTCTGCATTCGGCTACAAAAGAAAAACCGGTTTGTTGTGTTGAAATTGCCCTTTCGTTGCAATATTCAGTTGAATCAACTTCCCAGGTAAGTCCTCTCCAGCGGTATGGAAGTTGATAAGGCCCGGCACCAATATCCTGGGTCATATCAAGTTCTGTTCCTTCAAAATGGTCGCGCATCATTCCCATCACATCTTGAACAGATAGTTTCTTTTCCGGCTTAACCCATAATGGCATTCGGTTCGAAGCAAAACTGTTTTCGCCATGTTTTACAATTCCCTTGGCATAGTCGGTGTATTTATCCATTCCTGCGGCTACTTTATTAAAACCGGCCCAAACACGTGCTTCACAAAAACGTGCTGCCCCAAAATCAACAGGAGCATACACATCTGAGAAACTAAAATCTTTATTTGTTCCATTGTACCATCCTTTTTCACGGGCAAATGAAATAACATCGTCAGAATACAAGCAATTTTCTTTGTCGTTTAAAGGAAAGGTAGTTATACGTGCCTGGTTAGCGTGTCCGCTGATGTATCCGTCGGGAACTTTTACTGCCACCCACACTGCTCCTTTTTCTCCTTCTCCTTTTCCAATCATTTCCAGAATCCAAACTTCATCCGGATCTGCAATGGAAAAAGATTCTCCGGAACTGTAATATCCGTATTCATTTACAAGGTCAGCCATCGTATTAATTGCTTCCCTCGCAGTTTTTGCTCGCTGTAGCGTTACATAAATTAAACTTCCGTAGTCCATGATTGCTCCGTTTTGGCTGCTCAATTCGCTACGTCCGCCAAACGTGGTTTCACCAATAGCTAGCTGAAATTCATTCATGTTCCCGATAACACTATATGTATGTGACGGTTGAGGAATCTGTCCCAGATATTCACCCGTATCCCATTCATAAATATCGCGCATAGAGCCTGCCGGATAATCCTGTGCAGGTTGAAAATACAATTCGCCATATAAGGTATGCGAATCGGCTGCGTAGGTTATCATTGTAGAACCATTGATTGTAGCCCCTTTGGTTATTAGAAAATTAGTGCAACCATTTGAAATTTGATAGTTTGCAAAAATGAATACAAAGAAAAGTATTCCAAATAATGAAATTTTTTTCATGATAATATTTTGTCATTAGTTTTTTCGAAAGGAACAAATATAGTGAAATACTTCTTTGTGAAAATGACTTTTGTTTTACAATGCTATTGTGCTTATTATTTGATTGTTATGAGTGGTCTCATTAATTTTAAGCACAATTGTATTTGTTGGGTTTCGATTGCAGCCTCAATTTCAGAATTCATCTTTAATTTTTTTCATTTTCTATTTCCAGAAGGTGGCTGTGTAAGTGGTAATGTTATGTTTGTAGTCTGTTACTTTTATCAACAGTTGATGCCTTTTTCCCATTTCAAATCGTTCAGAGTCGAAGTAGTGAACTATTTGATCAATTCTTGGGTCATATTCAAATAAAGCCCATTTGCCGTCAATAAAACCTTCATACTTTTCAATGCCGGCCAGTCGGTCCGAAATTTTAAATCTTATTCGGCTTCCTTCTGTTAACGCGTTTTTGTCTTTAATACTTAAAGGAACAATCGAAGGTGCAATTGAATCGACAGCCACGGCATAGTTCCCAAAGTTGCGTACTTCACTGGTAACCCATCCATTTTTAAATTCGCCACCAGCGCCGTAGAATTTTCCTGTTAAGGTGTCTACATTTACTAACAAGGCCTTTGATTCAAGATATTCAGGTAGACCCAATGTTTTTATCTGTATTTTGATATTTTTCTGCAACGGGACAGTATTTTTATGTACAATGTGCAATCTGGAATAGAAATCAGGATCAGCCGGAATACTGTTATATTGGAAATTTAAAGTCGTGTATAACGCTCCATCAGGTATATCAATTCTGAAATCTTTTGTTTCCCATTTATTTTCTTTGTTATAAGCAAAAATTTCAGTAAAGGGTTTCTCTTTAACCTGAAGTTCTTTAAAACTGCTTTTTACATTAAATTCTAAAATGGAAGTATTCCCATAAGCATCTTTTAAAATCATTTGTGCCGGGTGAACATTATTGTCTTCAAATTCAATAACTCCATGCTTTTTTTCATAGGTATATATGGATAATTTATTGCCCGGATCTTTCCATGTTTTTTGATATCTTTTTCTCGAATTTATATATTCTTCATAGTCAATAAAACTGTTGATGGTCCTTGTTTGATCAAATGAAAATTTATCTTGCTGATAAGAAAAATAAACTTCATTGTCAATTACAAGCTCAACTGAATAGACTCCGCATTTATTCAGTGAATTATCAAAATAATCATTGGCTTCAATTGCAAAACCAATTCTGCCAAAAACCGGTATGGTCGGATTTTCTTTTAAATGATATTTGCCATTATAAAATACGACAGAATATGTACTTTTTTTATTTTGATTGTTTACATGCGATAATTGATCAAGAGGTGCAATCAGTAAGGAAAATATCTTCGGCGGAGTTTTGTCAATAACCGGAAAATTATACTTCAACGGATTTAACGGTTCTTCCGTTTCAGTGTCCCGAATTTCGAAATGCAAATGCGGCCCACCTGAACTTCCAGTGTTTCCACTTTTTGCAATTTCATCGCCTTGTTTTATTGTAAATTTATTTTCAGGAAGAGAAATGTCTACACTAAATGATTGTTTTTCGTATTGGATGTTCTTGATATAATCAGAAATGTCTTTTCTAAACTTACTTAAATGCCCATAAACACTTGTTGTTCCGTTTGGGTGATTGATGTATAATGCATGCCCGAACCCGGTTGGAGAAATAACAATTCTTGAAACGTAACCATCGGCAACCGAATATACGGGCAACCCGGTAACTCCCTGGGTTTTTATATCTATTCCTGAATGAAAATGGTTGCTCCGTAATTCGGCAAAACTACCGCTCAGCAACAACGGAATTTTTAATGGCGGCGTATAAACAATATTTTGCCCGGTTAAATTGAACGAAACTAAAAAATAAATAATCAGAAAAAAAATCCTCATAAAAAAGTTGTTTATATAGTTGCGAGTTGCAAATTTAATTTTTCCGATCTAAACAACTCCCGAACTCAAAATATTATTTTAAAGTGGTTTGTTTATTTTGAAATAATGTTTGTTGTGCTTGTAAAACTTTTCAACTCAATATTTAAAAAGCCTTACTTTCTCTTAATTTTTTGAACAAATCAATTTTTGATTGTTTCATTTATCGTCAATCTCTTTTACAATATGTGAAAAATATTAACTTTGTCGCTGAAATGCAGCTAAAATGACTGATGAAGATCGCTTACTTCTTAATGATTTAAAAGCAAATATACAGCAGTTATTCAGTGAATTCGAAAAGTTAAACACTGAAAGAAAGAGGCTGGAAAATAGAGTAGAGACTTTAAAAAATGAAGTAGAATTATTAGAACTGGCGAAAACTGAACTGAACAAAAGCAATGAACAATTGGAAATCGCAAACCGTGTTTTATCGGGGAACGATGAAAACAGGAAAGCGAAACAGAAAATAAACAGTTTAATACGGGAAATTGATAAATGTATCGCATTACTAAATAAGTAATGTAAGGTGGAGAAGAATAATTTTAGAATACATATTAAGATTGATAACCGGACTTATCCGTTAGATATCAATCGTGAAGATGAAGAGAAATACAGGTTGGCTGCAAAAATTGTAAACGATACCGTTCGAAGATTCAGAGGGCAGTTTCGTGACAATGATTCACAAGACATTTTGGCTATGAGCGCTTTTCAGATTGCATTAAGTGTGGCCGAAACAAAAAAAAGTGAAGATAAAGATCTTTTCATCGATGAGCTTAAAAATTTAAATGACGATATTTCAGATTTTTTGAAAGAAAAGAGAAGAAATAGTTAGAAAATAAAGTATTACAAATATTTATCGAAGCCCGTATTAGATTACTCTGAATTTCAGAGTGATTTATTACGGGTTTTTTATTAACTAATATTAAAAACGAATGAACTGGATAGACATATTAATAGGCGCTGCCGCAGGATTTATTGGTGGAGGTGCGCTGGCATATCTCATCTGGGATAAAGCCTTAAAAAAGAAAAAAGATGCCATTATTGCAGAAGCAAATTCCGAAGGTGAAGTAATTAAAAAAGATAAAATTCTTCAGGCTAAGGAAAAATTTCTGCAATTAAAATCGGAGCATGAAAAGTATATTCATGACAAGAACAACCAGATTAACAATCTGGAAAATAAGTTGAAACAGAGGGAAACTGGTA
Organism: uncultured Draconibacterium sp.; assembly: GCA_963677235.2. Taxonomy (GTDB): domain Bacteria; phylum Bacteroidota; class Bacteroidia; order Bacteroidales; family Prolixibacteraceae; genus Draconibacterium. Next base: position 1,096,524 of record CAXXPP010000004.1, read on the forward strand.
TAAACCAACGACGGGATGAATTAAACCGAAAAACGAAAGAGTTTGAGGTAACCAGGAAAGAAGTGGATGCAATTCGTGAAAACTTGAATACACAATTGCAACGTGTTGAGCATAAAAGTGAGGAATTGGAAAAAGTACACCGCCAACATTTGGAAAAACTGGAACAAATTTCGGGACTTTCGGCTGAAGAAGCAAAAGCTCAGTTAGTTGAATCACTTCAGGAAGAAGCGAAATCGGAAGCTGTTTCCTACATTAATGAAATAATGGAAGAAGCCAAGCAAACCGCAAATAAAGAAGCTAAAAAGGTGGTGATAAAATCGATTCAGCGTGTTGCTACTGAAACAGCAATTGAGAATGCTGTAACTATTTTCCATATTGAAAGTGATGAAATAAAAGGTCGTATCATTGGCAGGGAAGGACGTAACATCCGCGCTTTAGAAGCTGCAACAGGAGTTGAAATTGTTGTGGATGACACACCGGAAGCAATTGTTCTTTCAGCTTTCGATCCGGTACGTCGCGAAATAGCCCGTTTAGCTTTACACCAGCTGGTTACCGATGGAAGGATTCACCCGGCGCGAATCGAAGAGGTGGTTCAGAAAGTAAAAAAACAGGTTGAAGAAGAAGTTATTGAAACCGGTAAAAGAACAGCCATTGATTTGGGAATTCACGGATTACATCCTGAATTGATTCGTTTAATTGGTAAAATGAAATACCGTTCTTCATACGGACAGAACTTACTACAACACTCACGCGAAGTTGCCAATTTAAGTGCAATCATGGCATCGGAGCTTGGTTTGAATCCTAAAAAGGCAAAACGTGCCGGTTTATTACACGATATTGGTAAAGTGCCGGATGATGAACCGGAATTACCACACGCGGTCCTGGGTATGAAACTGGCCGAAAAATATAAGGAAAAACCTGATATAGCTAATGCAATAGGAGCTCACCACGACGAAGTTGAAATGCAAACACTGCTTGCGCCAATTGTTCAGGTTTGTGACGCTATTTCAGGTGCCCGCCCGGGAGCCAGAAGAGAAGTTGTTGAATCTTACATTAAACGGTTGAAAGACCTGGAAGACTTGGCTCTTTCTTATCCGGGAGTTATGAAAACTTATGCAATTCAGGCAGGCCGTGAGTTGCGTGTAATTGTTGGTTCCGATAAAATGAGTGACCAGGAAACCGAACAGCTTTCTTATGATATTTCAAAACGAATCCAGGATGAAATGACTTATCCAGGACAAATTAAAATTACTGTTATCCGTGAAACACGCGCAGTAAGTTATGCGAAATAGAAGTTTGTTATTTAAGAATAATATTTTAAGGTCATCTGAGAAGATGGCCTTTTTTGTTTAGAAAAGTTCTAACAGAGATTTTATTCTTTTTTCTTTTTCGAGAAATCCTACCGACTGATATGACTCGAGTAAGTATTCAAGAAGCCGCTGAATAAAAAATAAATCGGTTTTAGGCTCGGTATATAGCTTTAAAGGTTCATATTTATTTTTTCTGAGATGATATTCAATCTCCTTACGACTTGTAATAGAACCTTTATTTGATGGATTTATATAAAATAAGACATCCGAATTTCGGATATTTCCATGGACTCTTTGCGCAAGATTTGGATCTACAATTGCGATTAGCGGATTCCTGGGAAAGTCGATAAAATGCGTTGGTAACCCTAGTTGACGGGCAATAATTACATATAAAATACTTACCGATATTGGGTTTCCTCTTTTTGTATCCAAAATTTGGTTTAAAAAGCAATTTTGGGGCGAATGAATGTTTTTGTGATTAATTGAATATCCGTTGATATTAAAAAGAAAATGGTTTAGAATTGTTGTTTTCTCCAATATGGTTAATGAGTCACTTAGTTCAAGCCAAATTGATTTTCGCAGGGCTTCAATTTTCTGATCAATTTTCAATAAATTTAAATCAGGATACTGAAAACGGTCAATAAGTAAGAATCCAGACAATAAATCGCGTTCAGGGGAATTTATCCATTTTTCCAGTAATTTTCTGGTTTGTTTGAATTGTAGATTTTGTATCAGATTCTCAATCCGTTCCTGGCTACTTTCGTCGAAACTCAATTCCCATTTTTCTTCCAGTGCCGGAATAATTTTATAATTTTCTTTTAAAAGCTCCTTTTCAACCAGTTCGTAAACCAGTTCATCGGGGTCGTCAAGTAAATCGATCAAAGCCTGAAGCTTTCTTTTTTTCATTTCCAATTAATTAGTTAGTGCGTCTAAAACTTTTTTAATCAGTTTTTTCATTTCTTCTCTGTAGTTTTCGTTTGCTGTTAACGAAACACGGTTCGCAATTATTAAACAAATAGTAAGTGCATTGTGTCCCATCAGTTTTGATAAACCATAAATGGCAGAACATTCCATTTCGAAATTGGTAATTCTAAGACTCTCAAATGCAAATTCTTCAACTTTCCTGTTTAATTCAGGAAATGCTAATGGAAGACGTAATTCTCTTCCCTGTGGCCCGTAAAACCCCGGTGCCGAAATTGTAACGCCTCTTTTAAAATCGGTGCTGCCAAACTTTGAAATTAGCTCTTTTGATGCATCAACAACGTAGGGGGTAGGAAGAGAATTATCCCAATTGGTAAACTCTTTAAATGCCTTCTCAAATGAAAGGTCGCAGACATCTTTCCTGTTGGCATAAAAATTAAGCATTCCGTCGAATCCGATTGATTTTTGCGATATCACAAAGGAGTTAACGGGCAAGTCAGGTTGTAAGCCTCCTGAAGTTCCTATTCTTACAATGTTCAAAGATGTTTTCTTTTCTTTTATTGCCCTTTTCTCCAAGTCTATATTTGCCAGAGCGTCCAGTTCATTTAAAACAATATCAATATTATCTGTTCCTATTCCTGTAGAAATCAGTGTTAATTTTTTATTGTTATAAAATCCCGTAACTGTTTTAAATTCACGGTTTTGAACAGTCAATTCAATCGATGAAAAATGAGATGAAATGGTATCTACCCGGTCTGGATCTCCCACAAGTATTATTTGGTTTGAGATGTTTTCCGGTTTCAAATGCAGATGAAAAATTGTTCCGTCGTTGTTTAGAATGAGTTCTGATTTTCCTATCATAATACTAACTTATATCGACTAAAATATTCAAATATAGAAGAATACGCAATTGTAAACATAAAAAAATATAAACAGTTAAGTATTCATAATTTTCGTGGGTACATGAAAATTGTTGAAATCTCCTGTTTTTTACGTTTCACAATTTGTACGAGTATTAGAAAATTCCATTTTATATATATTCAATTAGAATGTATTGGTATAATTTCTATTTTTGGCTAAAATAAACTCTAATTTAAAATTGCCAAATGTCATTCAAGATTTTTGCCCTCCAGTTAGCGGGAAAGATAAAGCCGGTTGAAAAGATTGAAAAACAGCGCGAAACACTTTGGAAAGATTACCAGGGATTTTTAAAAGTGGATCAATCTGACGAGTTAAAAGAATATTTGGCTCTTGAATCGTTTATAAATTCCAGCGAATTTAAAAAGAAGAAAAATGAAGTTGATGCGCTCCGTTTCAAAGGGAGTAAAGAATATAATGAACTGGCAGAGTTTAAAAAATTACAAAAGGCAAAACACCTTAAACGTTATTTTAAAATTGCGGGTTCGCAAGATTTGAAGCGGTTTGAGGAAATTGTGAATTCAGAAAAACCCAAAGATTTTGAACAGTTAAAAGAATACATTGGAGGGGAGAAATTTGCTAATGATAAAAGGGAAAAAAAGAAAGAAGCTTTGGAAAAAAAGGATAAGTACAGAGTTTTAAAAAGTGATTCTGACATTCGGTTTTTCCTCAGATTTAAAAAATCGTCGTTATATAAAAACTATTTAAGTGTTCAGCCTTCCAATGATTTGAAAAAGTTTAAAGAATTAAAAGAACGTACCGTTTCAAAAGAATTTCAGGAAAGAAAGACTTATTTGGAAGACAAAAAGAAATGGGAGAAAACGGAAGAATTTCAAAAGCAAATCCGGTATGAGGAAATAAAAAAGCAGCCTCATATTCAGAAATATTTTATTTATAAAAACAGTACTGATTTTGATTTTTATAAAAATTGGGAAGTAACTTTTGATGAAGATTTTTCGGGTATTTTAAATGCTGAAAGATGGCAAACAGTTACTAAACTGGCAGAAAATATTGGTGAAAACTTTTCGCTTCCCGGCGATTTACATTTTTTTACCTCAGGTGCTAATGTTAAAACTGGCGGAAAACTTACAATTGAAGTAAAAAAGGAAAAAGTAAAAGGAAGGGTGTGGCAAATGCCGGCTGGTTTCCTTCCTGTTGATTTCGATTATACTTCAGGTTGGCTTTCATCAGTGGGTAGTTTTGGTAAAGGAGATGAAATTTTTGAAGCAAAAATTAAATTTAATTCAGTAAAACAATTGGTTAGTACTTTTCAATTGAGCGGAGACGGGAATTCGCCAATGGTAAACCTGTTGGAAATGGGAATGAAGAATCGTCTGGGAATTTCAAAATTAAATGACAAGGGAAAAATAAGTGTTGTTGGCTTGGATATATCGAACCTGAAAAATGGCAGATGGTATATTTTCTCGGTAGAAAAATCAGGTTCTGTTTTTATCTGGAAAATTAATGAAACTGAAGTATTCAGAACAACCAGAGGAGATATAAACTATCCGTTATATATAACGGTTTCAACAATGGTTATTCACGATGTTCCCGAAGGGAGGCTACCAAATAATTTTGAGATTGAGTGGATAAAATGTTATCGTAAAAGATGAATTTGATATGACAATTGACTGGGCTAATGAATTTAATGGTGCAATTACAATATGTGATTTAGATGGGGTAATTGTTTATATGAATAATCATTCCGTTCAACAATTTCATAAATATGGTGGAGAAAAACTAATCGGTTCAAATTTATTGGATTGCCATCCGGAACCTTCTAAATCAAAGTTAAAAGAGATGTTGGAGAATCCGGTGGACAATATGTACACCACGGAAAAAAATGGCATTAAAAGAATTATATATCAAACACCATGGAAGATTGCCGGAAAGATAAACGGCATTGTAGAACTTTCATTTCAGCTTGCCTCAGAAATGCCGCACTTTTTCAGAAAATGATATGAGGTTTTTAAAACCCTCTTTTGTTAAACAAAACATAGCCAAAATTAAGGGTAAAATAAAGGTCGGTATTTTCTTTGTCGTAATAATTTAGTGCAACGCTAACCGGGCCAATTCCGGTTTGATAAACCAAAGCAGCCATTCCCTGTAAATAATAATTTTCAAATGTGTTTGGATTCTGATATGCTGTCAGATCCGGGTTTGGCAATTCTTCTTTTATCGGTACAAATCCGTATCCTTCGAATCTTAGATGAAGAGAGGGGTTAAAATTTATTATTGCACTCAATCCTCCTGCAAGATAATTATTAGAATGAAAATTTCCGATAAACAACGATTTGCTGTGAGGGGTGGGATAGAAGCCTGGAGCTGAAAGTAACGTTGAACGGTAGTTTTGCATTACTAATTTATTGCTTAGCACTGCTTCAGCATGTGTTCCCAGTGAAAATGCTCTTCCAAATTTGAAGTATTTGGTGGAGTGAGCTTCAAGTAAATAATAATGATGATTTTTACTTGAGCGCACTGCTGAAGCTGAAGTTGTACCGGGAGTATTGGTTTCTTTTCCGTTGATATATTTTGCTATAAGATATCGGAATTCTCCTTCTGTTGGATATTGTTTATAGTTTAAAGAGTTACTTTCAATTCCCATTTGAGTTGCAAAGCCTTTAAAACTCGTTTGATCCGGTTCATCTTCTTTTTTGAAAATATCAGTCTGGTAATATTCATCATTAGATTTTGAATAGGCAATTCCGGATGAGAATTTACTATGTACACCAAGTGGGAAACCCAGTTCAAACCGTAAATTATATTCATCCTGAATAATATAAGGAGGGCGAACATCTTCAAAAAAGAGTTCAGAGCTTGAGGAAAAAAAGTCCCAGCGGTTTAGCGTGGAATATCCTGCCACATATATAGGAAACCTCCAGGGAAAATCAATTCTTCCCCCCAGCTTAAAAGAGCTGTAAAATCTTCCGAAGTATAGATTTGATGTCAAATTATAAGCTCGTCCGTTAAAGGAGCGATAATCCAGGCTTGCGTATCCTTGGTTTATCGGTTTTGTCGAAATATTTCCGCCAATATTTACTTTGAATTTTTTTTCCGGCTCAACTTTTAAATGAAGATCAAAATAACCGGTTTCTTTGTTGTATCTGGCAATGGGGCGAATTGATTTTACATTCTCATCGGCAACCAGTTTAAAATATTCTTTTTTGAGTAGCGAAAGCGAAACCACATCAAAATTGTGTTTTATAGATTGAATAATAAAGCGTCGCTGCTCAGGGTCTTCAATTCCTTCAACCTGAACGTTTTGAAAAAAAAGTTGTGGCTTTTTCTTGTTGAATGTCTCTCTTCTCTGTTGTATTACTTCTTTGGGGACTCTGCGCTGAATTCGCGTTTTTATGCTGTCAATATAAAATTTTGCAATATTTTCTCCTGCCACAACAGCGGTTTCAATTTTATTAAAATCCAGTAAACTTACATTTGTAAGATTGGTTTCCAGAAGGATTCCTTCATCTGGTTTTATCTCAAAATTGGTAGGGCGCATAACAATATTCGAAATTTGTTCCATTACATCATCGGGTGCAGCAGCACGCGGATCGCTGGCAACTTTATGACCAATAATTATGTCAGGTTTGAAAACATCTGTCATAATATTGTGAGGAAAATTATTTACAATTCCACCATCAAAAAGCAATGTGTCATTTATTTCTATTGGTTTGAAATATACAGGTACTGTCATCGATGCGCGAATGGCTTCACCCAAATCCCCTTTTCGCAAAATAACAGATTGATGGTTGTACACATCAGTGGCCACACATAAAAACGGAATCATCAAACTGTCAAAGTTATTTTCGCATGCTGAATTTGTTGCAGCAAGTAATTCCATAAAAGCAAAATCCATTTGTTCTTCAGGAATTAAGCTGGTTGGAGGAAGTAGTTTTACCTTATCATCGCGTTTTGTGAGCCTAAGTTCAAGCCAGGAAGGATTTTCTTCCGGCTGCTTAAAATAGTATCTGTATTCTTCCTGAATTTTCCCAGTCGACCAGAAATAAAAATCATCAGATTTAAATAACTCTTCCATTTCGTCGGGGGTATAACCTGCCGCATAAAGTCCGCCAACAATAGCACCAATAGAAGTGCCGGCGATATAATCGATGGGGATGTTATTTTCTTCGAGAACACGAATAACACCAATATGTGCCATTCCTTTTGCACCACCACCACTTAATACTAATCCAACTGATTGCGCATGGGTTTCAAGAGCTAAAAGAAGTACAAGAAAAAAAGTAAATTGGATTTTTCCGGCCATGGCAAAAAATTGATGCTTTCTGAGTACACCAAAATTACAAAATTGGCTGATTGATTTTATTTAAATCTCCAGAAAGGTTCAATTTTCTCGGTAAAAAGTGGAAAAAACAGAGTAAATGGAGATATTAAAAAATGTGAAGCGTGAAATCTTTTGTTTTTTTATGAGTCGATTTTCGAATTTAAACTTTGAAAACCTTCTCCCAGAATCTCTTTTGCATCCATTACGGTTATAAAAGCTTCAGGGTCAATCTTGCTAATGTATTCTTCAAGAATTGCAACTTCCCGCCTGCTGACAACCGTGTAGATTATTTGCTTCTCTTCGCCGGTAAAAAGGCCTTCCCCTCTTAGATAAGTTCCCCCTCGTTCCAGATCAAACAGGATTTTACTCTTTATTTCCAGATGTTTTTTCGAAATTATAAGTAGTGCTTTGTTATAGTCTGCACCTTCCAAAGTCATGTCAATGGCGCGCCCTGTTATATAAATTACAACCCAGGAATACAATGGAATATGCCAGTCCTTAAATGCCAGAAGTCCAAGTAAAACAATGGTTGAATCAACATAAATCATCAGTTTTCCCAGTTGTAATCGTGTATATTTGGCAATTATCATGGCAATAATATCGGAGCCACCTGAGGTCGCTCTGGATTTAAAAATTAATCCCAATCCGAAACCAATTAATACACCGCCAAAAACACACGAAAGCAAAACATCGTCCACAAGCGGAGCATTGCCGTTTGGCCTAAAATAGGTGATACCATCAATAAAAACAGACGTTAAAACAAATCCAACTATTGTTTTTATACCAAACCGCGGGCCCAGAATTTTTATGCCGGCAATGGTTAATGGAATATTTAATACGAGCCCGAATAATCCGATAGGAATTCCTTCCGGCCAGAATGAAAACATTCCCTGTGTCATATAATGAACAACAATTGCAATACCATAAACACCGCCTGGAACTATTTTGTGTGGTGTTACAAAATAAACAAATCCGGCCGCCAGTATAAGTGAGCCGGTGACGATCAGCAAATAATCAATTATCCATTTTTTGCTGAAGATTTTGTCTTTTGTTAGAAATGCCATGTTATTTTTTTCTGCAAATCACTGGAAAATTACAGACATGATCTTTGATTTTTATCATCCTTGGCAAGAGGTAAAAAAAATTACTAAAGTTAATCTAATACAAACTTATACGAAATTGTTCCTTGCTGGAAAGCAGGTGCATTGTCGTCGGCATTAAATTTTGCTTTTAAAGCAGCCTGTTTCGCTTCGTTCCAAAATTGTTGATTCATTATTGTTGTTCCTCTAACACCAGGTTCAGCAGCTGTAACATTGCCAAATTTATTAACGGTAACTTTAACAACAACAATTCCTTCATCATTTCCCGGATAATGTGGCTTTGGTAATGATTTTGACGAACGTCCTGACAAACTGTATGAAACTCCGGAGCCCTGATTTCCCGAGCCACTTCCTCCCGGACCGTAAGTTCCTGCATTGGGATCGCCGGTTGGAACACCCTGATTTCCTCCTGGGAAAGTTACTCCCTGACTTTTTCCATCGCTGTTCCCCTCGCCCCCGGTACCCGAACCTCCGCTATTACTAAATGCTCCTTGTGCCCTGGAATTTATTTCATTTATTTTTCGTTGTTCTTCTTCTTTTTTCTTGCGTTCGGCCTCTTCTTTTCTTTTTCTTTCCAATTCTGCCTGCTTCTGGCGCTCTATTTCAGCCTGGCGTTGTTTTTCTATTTCAGCCTGTCGCTGACGTTCCTTTTCAATTTGAGCCTTTCGTTCACGTTCTTCTTCGAGTTGTTTTTTTCTCTTCTCTGCGTCTTCTTTCTTTTTCTTTTCTGCTGCTTCAATGGCTACAGTTTTTTCGTAATCCTGAGTCATGGCAACTTCTTCTTCCGGTTCGGGCTCTGGAATTGATTTTGGCGGAGTTGTAACAGGAGGTGTTGATGGTTGCTGTTGCTCTTCCTGTTGAACAGGAGGAGATTGAACAGGTTCCTGTGTTCTTCTTCTCGGACTTGGCTCGCGATCACCAAAACCGTTATCACTGGTTCCAAAGTTTACAAGAATTCCTTCTTCCCCAGGTAATGGTAGTGGTGTGAAAAAACCCAGGAAAATTAATAACAGGAGAATAATTACATGATAAATTATTGTTCCTATTATTCCTCTTTTATGTTCTTCATAAAAATTCATCTTACCCCTCCGGAGCAGTTGCCAAAATCATTTTGTAACTGTTCCTCCTCGCTATATTCATAATTTTTACTACCTCCTCAACCGGAACTGACTTGTCGGTATGAAGTGAGATAAAAATATCATCATTTCCTGTGCCAAACTTATTTAGCAAAAAAGGTTCAATTTCCTGAAAAGAGACTCTTTTCAATGAACCGCTGTCGTTGATATAATATTTTAAGTCTTTGGTAATAGATATTGATGTTATCGGTTTTGCAGCCGTTTGGTTATTGCTTTGTGGTAATAATAGCTTTAACGCATTGGGGGCAATTAACGTAGAAGTAACCATAAAGAATATGAGTAACAGAAAAACAATATCTGTCATCGACGACATGCTAAAAGAGGCATTTACTTTATTTCTTCGTTTTAGTGCCATAAAAATTTTATAAGGCTGGTTCGTTCAATAAATCCATAAATTCCGAAGTAGTAGCTTCCATTTTGAAAACCACCTTTTCAACATTCGAAACTAAGATATTATATGCAAAATAGGCAATAATTCCAACTATTAATCCGGCAACTGTGGTTACCATGGCCTGATAAATTCCTGTAGAAAGTAGTGTTACATCAATATTATTGCCTGCATTCGACATATCGTAAAACGCCTGAATCATTCCCATAACAGTTCCCAGGAATCCAATCATAGGTGCTCCTCCCGCAACAGAAGCCAATACAGGCAAACCTTTTTCCAATTTTGAGATTTCAAGGTTCCCAATGTTTTCAATAGCAGCATTTACATCGGTTAATGGTCTGCCAATACGGCTAATCCCTTTTTCCAACATTCTGGATGCCGGATTTGAACTGCTCCTGCAAAGTGCAACTGCTGAATCTATTTTCCCATTTGTGATGTAGACTTTTATTTTTTCAAGTAATCCTGGATCGAATTTTCCTGCTTTTTGTATTGCAAAATAACGATCGAAAAAAATATATACTGCAATAAAGGAGAGCAGTATAATTGGAATCATAATCCATCCGCCTTTAAAAGCAAGGTCGATAAATTTTGTAGAAATTCCACCATCTTGTACTGCGGCTATAGAATCCATCTCTGTAGTCAAATCAGCCTGAATCATTAAAAGTTGAAACATGGGTATTTACAGTTATTCTTTTTTAAACTAAAAACAAAACGAGGTATAACATTAAATATTATTATACCTCGCGAAATTAAGCAATATTTTAGAATCCAACGGATGGATTTAACTGGTCTAACTTTAAGTTATGAACAATTTGATTTTAATAGGTTATAAACCAAACTCAATGTAATAAACAGCTGCGCCTGCAAGATATCCGATTATGGCAAGCCAAGATATTTTTTTCAGGTACCAAATGAAATCGATTTTTTCGAGTCCCATTGCTGCAACTCCTGCAGCAGAACCAATAATTAAAATACTACCACCGGTTCCCGCAGTATATGCAAGAAATTCCCAGAATGCACCATCCTGAACAAAAAATGCCTGGTAACCGGTAACACCAATTTCATGAACAGGGTACATCCCCATTGCTCCTGCAACAAGAGGTACATTATCAACTATTGATGAAAGTACACCTATCGCTATGTCAATTAAGAAAATGTTCCCTAATTTCTCATCGAGGAATTTAGCAAGAATATTCAAATGTCCGGCTGATTGCAATGCTGCAACAGCAGATAAAATACCTAAAAAGAAAAGCACAGTAGGAACATCAATTTTCCGTAATATTGCAGTTACTTTTAATTTGTTTTTTATTTCCTGCGGTTTGTTTCTATGAATAACTTCTCCAACGACCCAAAGAATACCTAACGAAAGTAGCATTCCCATATAAGGAGGTAAATGCGTAACTGTTTTAAAAACAGGCACAAATAATAATCCGCCAACTCCCAGTATTAAAAATAGAATTCTTTCGTTTGGTTTGGTATATTCAATGTCATTGTCATCAACATCAGGACGGGCAACATTTCCTTTCATGGTGAAAGACAAAATTGTTAATGGTACAACCATGCAAATTAAGCTTGGCAGGAAAACTCCTTCAATAATTCTTAATGTGGTTACCTGGCCTCCAATCCAAAGCATTATGGTCGTAACATCTCCAATGGGCGACCAGGCGCCACCTGCATTAGCAGCCAGAACAACCATGCTGGCAAAAAACCAACGGGTTTGTTTGTCGTCAATTAATTTACGCAGCAGTGCAACCAATACAATTGTTGTAGTAAGATTGTCCAGTAATGCTGACATGAAAAATGTAAGGAAACTTAAAATCCAAAGTAACTTTACTTTATTTGAAGTTTTAATTTTATCCGTAATAATTTTAAATCCTTCATGTTGATCAACAACTTCAACAATTGTCATTGCACCCATAAGGAAAAATAAAATTTCACCAATTTCACCAAGATGATGTATTATTTCATTTTCTACGATAAATTCATGCATGGCGTGCAGTCCGTGTGCGTCAGGATGAGCTGCAAGAAATGACTCCCAGGCCGGGCTAAATCCAAGATGTAAAATATTTTCTGCTCCTAAAATGTATACAACCCAACATAAACTTCCGATGATCAACGCTGAAGCTGCTTTATCAACTTTAAGAGGATGTTCAAGGGCAATCGCCGTGTAGCCCAGAACAAATATGACAACCATTAAGATAAACATAGTATTAGTTTTTTGAATTTAGTTTTTGATTATAGTTTTAACTCCATTGATAAATGTCAATTATACTAAGAATTTGGTCTTTTTTTGATGTTGTTAAATCATGTTTGGACGAATTTAATAATTTGTAAACATCATTTTTAGAAAAATTAAGAATAAATAAAAAGATGAATTATTCTCTTTTTATCTTGTTATATAACAGGACGTAAAAAGGAGTAGATTGAAAAATATAACACCAATTGGTGTGTGCCATCTTTATTTTATTGTTCTGAATCTTCTTTTTTACGAAACAACGAGCCCATTTTTTTTAATAATTCGTCCAACGTATTATAATCTTCCTGAATGGAAAAACCAACTCCCTGCGTGTATGGTGCCGTTTCATAAAATATGTTGTTGTTGGATCGGTTGTAGGCTTTTAATTGAACTTTTCCGCTTGGTATAAGTTTTACATTTATATCGAAATCACCAACCAGTTGACTATTATTAGTTGAGTTTGGGTTGGCATTATTGCCGATGTTTCCGTTAATTGTTACTCTGTCGTTAAACATTTGTGTACTTAGGGCAAGTTCAATTTCATCATTGGTTATTTGATTTCCGGGGCGATAATTGAACCCTACATCAACCACGTTACTAATTTGTGAAAGCCAGTTGCTTAACTGGTTTGAAAATAATTCGCTGGCAGTAGTTCCAATTACATTTGGATTTTGAGCCTCAAAGGTCCCACGTAAATATTCGGGTGTATAAAATTTACCCAATACTAAAAGCGATAGTATTTGCTTGTTCATTTCTTCATCGGTGCTGAAATACTGTTGTAATTCATCTACAACGCGTTCTTCAACTGTTGGAAAATCGATTTCAAAATGAATATCAGGATTTGACAATTCATCTGTGAGCATAATTTTACATTCAACCGGAACTCGCTGGCTTTGATTAATATCGTAGCTACTAAATAATAAATCATAAAGCGAAGCTTTTGCTTTATAAACTGCATTTAAATTGATATCTGCGTTATATGGATCGCCAGACCAAACTAATGTTCCTCCTTGTTCAATCGTAAAACGTTTGTTGATAACATTTTTAAGAGTAAACAGGTAATCTCCTCTTTCAACAGTATAATTTCCTGAAAGTGTTATATCACCTTCGTTATCCATACCAAAAAGCAAAATCCCTTCGCCTTGTGCTTTTATAACATCTCCAATTTGTGAATTATAAATTATTTGTGCACGTGCATCTGGTGTGGCTCTAATGGTTAAATTCATTTGAAAATCACCTTCTTCTTCTTCTGTATTGGCAAAATAGAACTTTGGTTCTTCCGGTTTGTCTTCGGAAACAAATTGGATAAAATCATATTGTTCTATTTCACTTTCACCGTCGAGCATAATATTTACACTTGTCCCGGGAAGTGTTGTCCCTGAGCCATTGAGAACCACATCTCTTCTAAAACCGGTAATAGATAGTCTGCCATTGGCAAACATTTTTCCATAAAATTGTTCGTTATTGTGCGGTTGGGTATTTAGTGCAAGTATTTTGGGTGAGCTCATTGTAAGGTTATATACCATATCATGAAAATTGGTATGCACCAATGTTCCATTAAATGTTCCTTTATTGCTCGAACCATCAAAAATTGTAATATTATCAAAAAGAATAGTGTCTCCTTTAAAATATACCGAATCGCTGAATGAATAGTCAACTTGCGTATAATCAATGGTGAGTCCTGCATTGGAACCATACATAGCACCGTCGAAAAGTATTTTTTCTGGTGTTCCATGTAATTTAATATTTCCCGAAGCGAAGCCATGTATATCAGAGAAATTCTTTTCAAGGACAGTTTCAAGCAAAACAACAGATAAACTATCAGCTAATATGTCGTAATCCAGTGTTTTTGCCGAAGGATTGTAGTTGCCTTCTGCATGCAGCCTTTGTTTTCCTTTGCTGTTTTTTACTTCAAGTTCCGAATTTATAATTGACTCCGCATTATTCCAGTAATTTGTAAAAACAATATCACCTATTTCCTGATTATTAAATCTGAAATCTGTAACTCCAACATCAGACAAAATCATTTTTTGATTATAGAAATCAAAGATACCTGCTGAACCATTTAAAATTCCGGATATACCAAATTCTTTATCCAGATATTCCTCAATATACCCTAAGTTGATATTTTCGAATTTTGCTGATAATATATTTGATTTATCTTCAGAAACTTTGCCATCAATAGTTATTTGCTGACTGTTATTAAAAAAACGAAAATCTTTGATTTCAATTGCAGTAGAATCTATGGTAGCTGTAAATGGCGAGATTTGCCAAACAGAGTCAGCGATAAAAATTTTGGAAGGCAGGCCTTCGATAGTTACTAACGGATGACTGTTATCATCTGTTTTTGAAAATGTTGTTTTAGTTTTTATTGTTCCGCTATAGGTAAGTGCCCCTGAATTTGCCCATGAAATCTGGTTTTCAATTACATCATCAGAGATTTTAGAATCAAATGTTAAGTTGTATAAGGACATCCCGTTCTTTAACATTACCTCCCCGAATCTGAATTTGGATGCATATTCATCGCCTTTCGGTTTATTCCCTATAAAAATATTTTTTGCCAAAAGGTTTTTAGTTGCAATCCCCGGAATACTTCCCTCCAGTTCAAAAAGCGTATTTTCAGAATCGAGTTTCCCGTAAAGTAAAAAAGGTGTTTCTACTTTATAATTAGGAATAAAAATAGCAGTTAATGTATCCAGATTGTTAACATCAATCTGGTATTCAAAAATATTATCTTTGGCCTGCGCCAGTCTTTCATAGTTGGTGGCTGGAAGGTAATAATTGGCATTTTTCCTAAATGCATCGATAATACTTTGAAAGTGATATTTGCCGGATACTTTTATGTTGAAAAAATCGGAGTTGAATGTCAGTACATTTGCCGTATCAGTATGAACAGAATTCAATTCCATTCCATTTAGTTTAAACTGCCCGTTTCTATTCTTATAGAAACCATCTTCAATCATAATAAAACCTTCAAGGTTATCAAGTTTGTCCCCTTTAAAGTTTGCAGCCATATTAAAAGCCATCTCTGATGCCGGAAAATTTGAGCTCAGATTTAACTTTCCTGGTAATGCTTTATCGAGATGAAGATTGAAATCAAATTCCGGTACGGCGGGATTGAAGTTTACCCGACCTGTAAAATCAAATTTTAAATTTGGATCGTTAACCAGCAGCATCCCGTCAAACATTTTGTTGTCCAGTGTTCCGTCGAGAGCAATATTCTGGTAAGTGTAATCATATGCTTCCAGCTCCGAAATAAAACCATTAAATTTGCCGCTCAACTTGTTCGAGTTCTTGTGAAAAATGCCATCAACATTTCCATTGAAAGTAATTTTTCCAATATCTTCAATCTTGAATAATTCGCCGAGCTCAAAATTTCTGGTGTTAATTTTTCCACGATATTTTATTGAACCTTCAGCTTGTGGTATTACCGAAATATCAGTAGTTAAAGTTCCAACCTTGCTTGAAAATGTTCCAAATGCCACAAAGTCGGTTAAAAATCCGGAGAAATTTCCACGGTAAGTTATTGTGCCGGCATTATAAAAAGGTTCTGGAAAACTTAAATGCCGAATATTTGCTCCAAGCGGCAGTTTTATTTGGCTGATATCCGAAAAATTGGTTTTTGATAGCTTGAGATCAACAAACAGGTACATATTTTCAACGTCAGTCAAATCATTCATATAAAAATCGAAAAAAGCTGAAGTATTTTCACCGGTTTTAATAACCACGTTCTTTCCTTTCAAATCATTCTGGTTTCCATATATCTCGCCCGACAGGTTTACTTTCATATCCATTCCCTTTAGTGATGGAATTAACTGCGCAATTTCCAAAAAACTTATATTTGAGTCTGAAAAACGGATGTCGAATTCTGTGGATTCAAGCGAACGCTCTCCATTTTCACCAAAATCAAGATTGACTGAAGTATTTTGAATCTCAGAATCGTTGGTTTTTAAAAACAAACTATCCACATGTATATTGTTTTTGAAAAATGCAAAGTTGGCCGATAAACTATTGATGAAAAGATTTTTCCGGTCGTTTAATTTTAAGTCGTTTATTTTAAATAATACGGAATCGGGTTGAAGTTGAAAATCAGATAGATCGAAATTGATGTTATTTAAGTACATTGTCTGTTTTTCCTGTGAGTATAAATCGCTATAAGAAATTCCCGATTGATAGAATGAAAAGTTATTACAACTTATTTGCCAAAAACCGCTTGTGTCTTTTTGCGTTCGGAATGCATTGAGAATGTAGGTAAAATTAAAATGTGTAGCCGAGTCTCTTTCAATATTAATTTTGTTGTTTACCAACGAAAGTTCATCAATAGAAATATGTTTTTTCCGAATCTTTAAAGTATCAATTTTTGCAGATAATTTGTGAGTATAAAAAAGCGTATCACTTTTTTGGTCTTCAACCAAAACATCATTTAAGATTACTTTATTGAAAAAGGCGATTTTTACTTTACCTACCGTAATCTTTGAGTGTATTTGTTTTGAAAGCTGGTCGGCGAATAGTTGTGTGAGGTAAGTTTGAACACGACTGTTCTGAATGGCAAAATAACCACCCGCAAGCAACAAAGTAAATGCTGCTAACACTATCAGTACTATTTTCCAGCCTTTTTTGATAATTTTGTACTTTTTGAGGCGAACTTAAACTTTTTCAGTTAATAATTGTGTAATTGTTTTACTTGATTTTTCAACTGTTATAGTTTAATAAATAAAATTAACATGTACAGGTGTTTTTAACTGAAATTGAACGCCATTAATAAAAGAACGGCAGAAAAAAATGAGTAGTATTAATGCAGAAAAAAATAAAGAGACTGTAATTTTGGGTATTGAATCGTCATGTGATGACACCTCGGCGGCAATTATTAAAGAGAGGACAATTTTGTCGAATGTTGTAGCCAGTCAGAAAGTGCATGAGGAATACGGTGGAGTGGTGCCGGAGCTGGCTTCCAGGGCGCACCAGCAAAATATTATTCCGGTTGTTGATTTAGCGTTGAAAAAAGCCGGAATTTCAAAAGATGAAATCTCAGCAGTAGCTTTTACACGTGGCCCTGGTCTGTTAGGTTCGTTGTTGGTAGGAACATCGTTTGCCAAAGGTTTTTCCCTGGCGGCGGGAGTTCCACTTATTGAAGTTAACCATTTGCAAGGTCATGTTTTAGCTTTATTTATAAAAGAAAAAGAGGGTGAATATAATGCCCCAAAATTTCCTTTTTTGTGTTTATTGGTATCTGGCGGAAATTCACAAATTATTCTTGTGCGTGATTATCTGGATATGGAAGTTATCGGGCAAACCATTGACGATGCCGCCGGCGAAGCTTTTGATAAATGCGCCAAAGTAATGGGGCTGCCTTATCCGGGGGGGCCTCATGTAGATAAGCTGGCGCAAAGAGGTGATCCGGATAAGTTTGTATTTTCAAAACCTCGTATTCCAGATCTCAACTATAGTTTTAGCGGGTTAAAGACAAATTTTCTTTATTTTCTGCGTGATAATCTGAAAGAAGATTCTGATTTTATTGAAAAGAATAAGGAAGATCTTTGTGCTTCCCTACAAAAAACAATTATTGATATTCTGTTGGCCAAACTAAAAAAGGCTGCAAAAGAAACTGGTATAAGGGAGATTACCGTTGCAGGTGGGGTATCTGCGAATTCGGGATTAAGAAATGCACTTCAGGAGAATGCGAAAAAATACCACTGGAATCTACTCATCCCGAAGTTTGAATATACAATGGATAATGCAGCAATGATTGCTATTACAGGCTATTTTAAATATTTGAATAAAGAGTTTGTCGGTCAGAATGTAGTGCCATTTGCCAGGACTCAACTATAATTTTTAATGAAATTTCAGGAGCCACTTATTCACGGGACTTTAATAAAACGGTACAAACGATTTTTAACCGATGTTGCGCTTGATAACGGGGTTGAAGTTGTTGCCCATTGCACAAATTCCGGTTCAATGAAAAGTTGTTTGGAAAACGGGGCCGAAGTTTTCCTCACATTTTCAGGTGATCCCAAACGGAAGACCCGCTATACATGGGAAATGATAAAAATAAACGGAGACTGGGTTGGTATAAATACCGGGCATCCCAATAAACTGGCATTTGATGCTATTTCTCAAAACCAAATTCCTGGTCTGCCAGGCTATACTTTTGTAAAACGTGAGGTGAAATTTGAAGATTCGCGTTTTGATATTTATGCGGAAAACGACAGCGAGAAGTGTTTTGTGGAAGTAAAAAACGTAACACTTAAAGAAGGAAGATACGCGTTATTTCCCGATGCAATTACCACGCGTGGACAAAAACATTTGAGAACACTTATTAACGTTAAAAAATCCGGGATGCGAGCCGTAATGTTATTTATTGTGCAGCGGTCTGATGTGGAAATATTTTCCCCAGCGGAGGAAATTGACCCTGCATATGCTCAGGCTTTAAGAGATGCTGTAACTGCAGGTGTTGAAGTTATTGTGATGCAAGCAAAAGTAACTCCGCAGGAAATAACATTACATAAACGACTTCCTGCGGAAATTTAATTTTATCTGAAATGGTTTATCCGTCTTGTTCTATCGGTTCTATTTTTCCTGTATAAGAAATCGATTGCCGGTTGGTACTTGTAACATTCAGTGATGCAAATCCAAGTTCTGAAACCCGGAAAGAATATTTTAAATAATCATTTCCGTTTTTAACATCGAAATTTATCAGATATCCTTTTTTATCTTTTTCAATATCAATATTTTTTACTTCTTTTTCAAAATCAAGGGGAGAATTCGAGCTTCCATATTCAGCCGTATATGCTACTCCGTAATAAGGAAGATAAGATTGAATACTATCACCATCGATTTTTACGTTAAAATAATAATTCAAACTTACAGAACTTCCACTCATTGGCATTGCGTGAGAAGCATTAAAAACAAACGATTGATTATCAATTATTTTTTCTACTTCCTTTTTTGTTTGCATTTCCTTTTTCTCCTTTTTTTCTTTTCTGCTTTTGGTGTCCTGTGCATTCATCGCTACAAAAGGAACCAGTAAAACAAGTATGATCAATAATTTTTTCATGGTCTTTTAATTTTAATGATTAAGAAATTCTATTTTCGTTAATACAATTAAATTACTGCAAATTCTATTCCGAACAAGAATAGATTGTTAATTTTTAACAGTTTATGGGTAAATATTTAGGAGCACACGTAAGCGCGTCGGGCGGTGTGGAAAATGCACCTGTTAATGCATTTGCAATCGGAGCCACAGCTTTTGCACTTTTTACTAAAAATCAAAGGCAGTGGAATGCTAAGCCATTAACAGCAGAAAGTATTTCAGCCTTTAAAAAGAACTGCACAAAATACAATTTTCATCCTGACTATATTTTGCCGCACGACAGTTATCTGATTAACCTAGGGCATTCAGACAAAGTTGCACTTCAAAAATCAAGAGACGCGTTTCTGGATGAGATGCAGCGCTGTGAACAGCTCGGGTTAAACAGACTGAATTTTCATCCGGGAAGCCATTTGAATAAAATTACGGAGGAACAGTGCTTATCAGTTATTGCCGAGTCGGTAAATATGGCTCTGGAAAAAACCAGTGGAGTAATTGCAGTAATAGAGAATACCGCCGGGCAGGGGAGTAATGTAGGGTATTCCTTTAATCATCTAAAAAAAATTATAAAGCAGGTAAATGACAAAAGTCGGGTTGGGATATGCATCGATACTTGTCATGCTTTTGCTGCGGGATATGATTTAGGTTCGCAGGAAGGATGTGAAAACGTTTTTAAGGAATTCGACGAAGAAATTGGCTTTAAATATTTGAAAGGAATGCACCTAAACGATTCTAAAAAAGAAAGAGGTACAAAAGTGGACAGGCACGACAGTTTGGGCACCGGGACTCTTGGTTGGGAAGTATTTAAATTTATTATGAATGATGAACGTTTTAATGGTATTCCATTAATTTTGGAAACTCCTAATGAAGAACTTTGGGCTGATGAGATTCAGCTTCTTAAAAATATGCAGAAATGAGTGAAACAGTTTATGTTAATGGCGAATTGGTTGACAAAAAGAATGCAAAAATTTCTCCAAACGACCGGGGATTTATTTTTGCTGATGGCGTTTATGAAGTGATAAAATATTATAACGGAACCCCATTTCGCTACGGAGATCATATGGAGAGGTTGAAACGAAGCCTCACTGAAATTTCAATTGAATTTCCGGGGCTGGAAAAATATCAGCAAATCTTTCAAGAATTATTGACTGTTAACGGGCTCAGTAAAAAACATGCAGGAGTTTATTTGCAAATCACCAGGGGGGCAAATCAGCGGGTACATTATTTCCCCAAAGATATTCAACCCACCGAATATGCATTTGTATTTGAGTTGCCATCATTTACAGAAAAACTCGAAAAGGGTATTAAAGTTATTACACAGGAAGATATACGTTGGCTTCGATGTGATATAAAATCGGTTTCTCTTCTGCCCAATACTATGCTTTTTGATCAGGCAGTAAACAAAGGAGCCGGTGAAAGTATTTTAATCCGCAACGGAAAAGTTACCGAAGCTACGCATTCCAGTGTGCTGGGAATTAAAGATGGTACGTTGATTACACATCCTGTTTCGAATCTTGTGTTGCCCGGAATAACACGAAAAGTTGTATTGGAAATTTGTACAAAAAATAACATAAAGGTCGAGGAAAGAGCAATTTCTGAAAATGAACTTTTTGAGTTGGATGAGATATTTATTGCCGGCACTGGAAGTGAAATTACACCTGTTGTACAGGTAAATGATGTTAAAATTAATAATAGTAAACCGGGCAAAATTACCCGGCTCATTCAGGAAAAATTTTTTGAGTTGGTATAGAATTGTTAATCCTAACGTTGAAAATTGCAAAAGTCTACTGCTTTGATTGGTTTATCCAGAGCGTTTTTCTATTGATAATAAATCCTTTTTGCAAGGGGAATATCTTTAACGTTATGTAAATGGATGTGATGATGGTAATTGTCCGGAAAATATTCGATAAAATATTTCCGGCAGCTCCACCATCGATGTTAAATAACATCCAGGAAAAATTCATGAGCGCGTGTAAGCTGATATTTATCCAGGCGTTGAAACGCCATTCTATATAAAGCCAGCCAAACCATACAGAGCCCATCGCAGTTATCAGAAATGCAAAGAAAGAACTTATTAAATCGTGCCCCTGATACAAATGCCACGAACCGAAAAATAAAGCGCCCATTAAGGATGCCGGAATAAAACCCCATTTAAAGTGACGAAATAACAACCCGATTAAAAAGCATCTGATAAGTAATTCTTCATAAAAACCGGGAGAAATAGAATGCGTGAATATTTTTACTAAGGTAATTTCCCGGTTGAGATTTTCGAAAATGGCAAATCCTGCAAATAGTGGCAGCGTAAACAAAATTGCAAATAAGAAAGCTTTTGGGAATTTTTTATTCAATCCGAGTTTTTTAAGTGCATCTTTCCCAAATAAAATAGTTGAAACTATGACTATGGGAAGAAGCCGCAGGAATAGAATACATAAATATCTCAGGAGATAGTTTTGGGGAAACCAGATTGCCCAGTTTGGGTTTATTGAATAAAATATTTTATCAAGGAAATAAGAAAGCGCAAATCCTGCAAATAGAAGAAAGAGTGAGAAAAGGTTGTTTTTTTTCATGATTACAGCATTTTTATTTTGTTGAACATATTTTCTTTCTGCATAAATTCTTAGTCTCAAAAGCTTTTATGCAAATGAAATATGGTTTTTTGAAGTAAAAAATTGATAATGACCAACGGCATAGAATAGTGATGACACGCAGGCTTTGGGGACGATTAACAATTTTCCGGGATGAACTGCAACATAATTTAGACTGAAAAGAAAAGCGAGCACTAAAACTTAAACCACGTTTTTATATCTTTTACAGCTGAACGTGATACCGGAATTTTTAAGTCCTCATAATCGAATTGCAATTTGTAAGAAGAACCTTCAATTAGAATGCTTTTTGCGCGGGTTTTATTGGCAATATACGAACGATGTACTTTTGAAAAACCGGATTCCGGTAATTGTTTTGCCAACTGATTTAGAGTATTGCGTACAAGATACTTCTGTTTCTGTCCATTCTCGGTACTTACAATTTCCACATAATTGCCTTCGGCCTTCAAAAAAAGGATTTCATTTTCGGTTAAACATACCGGATCTTCTTTTTTATTGTTGCTGAAAAAAGAAATGGTCGTCAGAGCTTCTTTTGTTTTATACTCTGCTTCTTTAGTAACTGTAAGTTTTGAGCTTATCCATTTGTGATAATATAAAATGGAGAAGGGAAAAATACCAACCAGAATAACATATTTCATAAAGTAGAAATATGCTGAAAACGTTATGGGATTGTTTCCCACAAAATGGTGATGATATAAGAGCGAAGTGAATCCAATAAGGCTTAAAACCAATAAAAATGTAACAGTTTCCTTTACCAGGTTCCATTTCTGTTGATAAAACCATTTTGTGAAAATCAAAAAGCCAGCAGTATAAAAAAGATTATATGATAAAGCTGATGTTATTCCATAACCTAAAAGGAATAATGCTTTAAAAGCAATAGTGTATTCATAAGTTCCAAATGGTTGAAAAATCCATAAAATAAGGAATACAAAAAGTCCGATGATACATCCTGCTCTGAGATGCATTCTTAAAGGAGTTGCCGGGATATTTTTAGTGAAAAAACACTTCCTTGTCATAGGCGCACAAAGATAACATATTCCATAAAAATTGATATGTATATGTATTAAAGAAGAAAAGGATGTAAAATATTTACAATCAGGTAAAATGTTGTTCTGTTTGCCAATAAAGTCACATCTTAAGTGCTTCCTTTGGAAAAACGGACTAAGGTTACATGCAATTCTTTATTCGTTTGACGGAGACCTCTTATTCTGCTTTTAGCCAATGTTTCCTTGCTTCATATATATATTATCGCAAAAATAGGGGAAACCCTTATGGTGAAGTAGGGAAAGCCCTATGATGATTTGGGAAGAACCCTTCTGTTTTTGGTATTTTCTCTGTATAGTTTTGTAATGAAGCAATTTAAATAAAACAGTTTATGCAAAACTTCACAGGCAATACATCAAAAAACAAAAATCAAAATATCATTATTTTATCCGATTTTGTTGAGAGTGCTTGGGAATCGGTTTGTTTTTCCATCGAAAACCTCATGTTGAATAATCATGAGCTTGCATTTGTACAAACTTACAAAAGGCCAAAATTCGGTCAAATGTTGTTGAAAAATATTACCCCTGTTTTAAAACAAATTGTAAAGAATGATTTGCTCGATCTGAAATTTAAAACACTAAGACATTTCAAAATAGATGAAGGACGGGTTTCAATACATCCATTGGAAGGAGATTGGAAATCTGTTTTTTACTACAAAAGAATTTTTTTAAACAGCGATCTTATGGTGTTGAGTATGAAAGAAGCCTTTCCGGGGGCAGAAAGTAATCTTTCAGTGAAGGTATGCAACCTGGCTTCTAATACAACTATTCCTCTTTTCATTTTGCCACACCCACTTAAGGAGAAACCTTTCAAAAAAGTTTTGTTCTTGGCCAATAGAAAATGGAATGAATTTTTAAAAAAAGAATTAAATAATCCTGTTTTATCCAGGATTAAAAAAGCTTCGATTGATTTTAAGATTGCTGCAAAGAATGACTCTGAACTTAATGGAACCATAAAAAAAGTTTATGAGTTGTCAAAAAATTATGGATTTCACACTGAAACAGCAGATATAATAGAAAAGGAAGAAGAATATTTTTCCAGCTTACCTGATAAGTATGATTTGGTAGTTGTTGACCAGGAACTAGTGAAGCCTTCTTCCCGAAATGCTGTTAATCTGAAAGAATGGGTAGAAAATAAAAACGGGGTCCCAATTTTAATTTACTAAAATATGATCAATACAACCGTAAATAATATTCTTGTTCCGTTAAATCTAACCGCCGAGGGAAGAAATTCCATAAAGCAGGCTATGATGATTCATGAAAAATTTAATGCGAAAATTACGTTTTTATATATTATCCCAATGAAGAATCTGTTAACCCGGCTTTTTCACCCCATTGGGCAAATAAGGTATAAACACAATGCTGTTAGAGATTTAGAGGAATATGTGTCAGAATATTATGGAGGTAAAATACCAGAATTTGTCAGGCTTAAAGTAAAACGGGGAACAATCGTAAGGATAGTTATTTCTCTAATTTCTGCAATCAGGTACGATTTAATTATTATAAATAAAAAACTTGAACAGAGAACCTGCCTTTTACAAAATTGGGAGTCGGGAATTAAACTTATCGCGGGCGAAGCGTTTTGTCCGGTACTTATTTTTAACGACATCCCGACAGAATCAGACATAAACGAAATTTTAGTCCCAATTGAAATTAACCGCAGACATAAGCATAACATAGTTTGGGCAATCGAACTGGCACAGCGTTATAATGCAGATGTTCACCTGGTTTCCGTTTTAAACAGTAAAATCAGAATAGAAAAAAGCAGAATTTACCGTAAAGTGAGCCGGATAAAAAAATGGGTGGCTAAATCAAATATTTCGTGCGAGGTCACTTTTCTTCGTTCATCAAACAATAAGCCCCATCAGGTAATTGCAGAATATATTAATCAGGCAAAAAAAGATTTAGCTCTGATAATGACCCACCAGGAAGCGATTCTTGATATCAATAGTATTGGAGATATGGCCTCTGAGGTAATTACTGAATCAGAACAACCTGTGTTTGTTATTACACCTAAAAAAGAGACCCTTATAACAATTTTAATTGATGTGCTGAAAACAAAAAAATAAAATCAAAATGAATACAAAAATTAAAGAACTCACGGAAAATATTTACAAAGATGGAGTTGAAAAGGCCCAAAAAGACGGGGAGCAAATTTTGGAACAAGCAAAACAAGAAGCCGATAAAATAATTGCCGATGCGAAAGAAAAAGCTGATACATTGGTTACCGGGGCAAAATCGGAATCGGAGAAAATGTACCGTTCAATGAAAACCGAGCTGAAAGCAGTTTCGCAGCAGGTTATGGAGATTACCAGGCAGAATATTACTAATCTGCTGGCCTCCAATTTGTCTGATAATTTTACCGAGGGCATCACTGGTGATTTCAACCTTATGAAAAAGATGATTCTTGAGTTATCGCGCAAATGGGGAAATGGAAATAGTAACAATAATGTGGAAGTACTGATTCCTGAATCTCAGAAAGCAGCAGCAGAACAACTCTATAAAGAAACTGCCATTGATAAGCTTTCCGGAATAAAAATTAAGCCGGTTAAAGGATTGAAAAAAGGCTTTCAGATAATTAATAACGGCGAAGGTTTTAAAGTCTCATTTACTGAAGAGGATTTTCAAACATTTTTCTTTTCGCTGGTAAAGCCACATATGAAAGAATTTTTATTCAACGAAGAAAATAAGTAGTTAATATGTACCATGCTTTCATATCAGGTTTACCGGATTTGGCCTTTGAGACCGAAAAAAAATGGACACAACCGGATGACTTTTTGAACCAGTTAGCAACTGTTTTACAAAAAGATGAATTGCAATGGGCAACATTGTTATGGCTTAGGAAGTACCATGCCGGAATTGCTTATTACTTGAATGACAAAGATTGTATAAAAAAATTACCGGATGGTTTTCCTGCAGAAGTATTCGATTCTGAAAGTGATTCGTTTAGCCTTTTACCTAATTATATTAAGCGCTTGGTATACTGGAAAGAATCGACAGAAGATGCTATAAATGAAGTTAAGATAAGTAATAAAATTCAGCATTTTTACTTCGAAGATTTAGCAAATGCTGAAAATCGGTTTATGAATAAATGGGCTGATTTGGAGCTTAATCTGCTTAATTATCTTTCCACACAACACGGTAATTCACCGGAGAAAAAACAGACTGTAATTATTCAGGGAAATGATTACGCCGATTTATTATCGGATTTTACAGATAATTCGCGAATTATTAAAAGTGAATTCCCCGAGGCTGAGGAAATTGATAAAGCCAGACAAAATAAAAATCTTCTTGAACAAGAGCAGGCATTTACAAAATTGCGCTGGCAGGCTATCGATTCAATCAACCGGTTTGAATATTTCTCGGTTGATGTAGTGCTTGGGTACTTTCAAAAACTACTGATGCTGGAACGTTGGACAACGATTTTTCAGAAGGAAATGATAGAACCGGATGATTTGGCTGAAAAATGGATTCAGAATTATTATGAAAACTAGGAAAGAATTTTTGTGATTACAGGATTTGAAAGATATGGAAGAAAATAATTTAATAATCAGTAAAGGTAAAGTTACAGGTATTGTAGGTAATTTGGTTGAAGTAAAAAGCCAGGGGGCACTTCTGCAAAATGGAATATGTTTTTTCCAGCATAATGGAAGGGAGATTATGGGGGAAGTGATTAAAACCGAAGATGATGTTGCATATGCTCAGGTTTTTGAAACAACCCGGGGGTTTAAAGTTGGACTCGATGTTCATTTTTATGATTCGATGCTGGAAGTTACTCTTGGCCCCGGTCTTTTATCGAAAAATTATGACGGGTTACAAAACGATTTGGATAAAATGGAAGGGATTTTTCTTGAGCCGGGTGTTCGCACATATCCTCTGGACGATGAATCGGTATGGCATTTTTCTCCGCTGGCAAGAAAGGGAGAACGCGTGAACGCAGGCGACTGGCTGGGAGAAGTTCCTGAATTTCACATTAAACATAAAATTATGGTTCCTTTTAAAATGAACGGAACCTATGAAATAATATGGTTGGCTGGGAAAGGTGAATATAAACTTTCGGATATTATTGCCCGGTTAAAAGACGATAATGATAAGGAATATGAGGTAACCATGCGTTTTAACTGGCCGGTGAAACTACCGGTTACCCACTACCGCGATAAATTAAGGCCTGGAAAATTATTTGAAACAGGCGTTCGGGTTATCGATACATTAAATCCAATTATGGAAGGTGGAACAGGATTTGTTCCCGGGCCGTTTGGAAGTGGAAAAACAGTACTTCAGCATGCATTGGCAAAACAGGCCGCTGCTGATATTGTAATTGTCGCAGCGTGTGGAGAACGTGCCAATGAAGTTGTTGAAATATTTTCTGAGTTTCCACATCTTGAAGATCCGAATACCGGAGGTAAACTATCAGAACGTACGATAATTGTAGCCAACACTTCAAATATGCCGGTAGCTGCACGTGAGGCTTCTGTTTACACGGCAATGGCAATGGCAGAGTATTATCGCTCTATGGGATTGCGTACGTTGTTACTGGCAGATTCCACTTCACGTTGGGCACAGGCATTACGAGAAATGTCGAACCGGATGGAAGAGCTTCCCGGACCCGATGCTTTTCCCATGGATTTATCGGCTATTATTGCCAGTTATTATTCGCGCGCCGGATACACCACACTTGAGAATGGTAAAACCGGTTCTATTACCTTTATCGGTACAGTTTCTCCGGCCGGAGGAAATCTTTTGGAACCGGTGACCGAAGCCACTAAAAAAGTAGCACGTTGCTTTTTCGCACTTTCACAAGGTCGGGCAGACAGTAAAAGATACCCTGCTATAGATCCGAATGAAAGTTATTCAAAATATATTGAATATGAAGAATATATTGATTTTGCTAAAAATCACATTGGTAGTGATTGGCTCGAGAATATCGATTTTGTAAAGTACTATCTTATTCGGGGACAGGAAATTAAGGAGCAAATTAATATTCTGGGTGATGATGGCGTTCCTGTAGATTATCATGAAACATTTTGGAAATCAGAATTAATTGATTTTGCCATTCTTCAGCAGGATGCTTTTGACGATATTGACTGCAATACACCAATGAAACGCCAGAAATATATGTTGGAAAAAATAATCAAAATTGTACGACAGGATTTTAGTTTCAGTGATTTTAATGAAGTGCGCGACTATTTCAAAAAGATAATAAATACCTGCAAACAAATGAATTATTCTGAATTCGAAAGTGAAATGTTTCGCAGCTACGAAAAAGAATTAAATGAACTTATTGACCAAAATATCACCGTATTATGAAAGCAAAAGCATTTCAGAAAATATATTACAGGTTAACAAATATTACTAAGGCAACATGCACACTGGAGGCAACCGGAATAGGTTACGAGGAGATGGCCGTTGTTCAGGGACGTGTTGCCCAGGTAGTAAAAATTGCCGGTAAAAAAGTAACACTGCAGGTATTTGAAGGCACCGAAGGTTTACGTAGTAATGCTGAAGTTATTTTTACTGGAAAAGCGCCATGGCTACCGTTAAGCGACCATATGAATGGTCGGTTTTTCGATGCTTTTGGTCACCCCATTGATGGGATACCGGCAATTGAAGGCCGCGAATATCCCATCGGGGGACCATCGGTTAATCCGGTTCGCAGAAAACAACCCAGCGAATTTATTGCTACAGGTATTGCAGGTATTGATTTAAATAACTCGCTTGTATCGGGGCAAAAAATACCGTTTTTTGCCGATCCCGATCAGCCTTATAACCAAGTGCTGGCTTTAATTGCTTCGCGGGCGAAAGTAGATAAAATTATTCTTGGCGGAATGGGACTGACACTCGATGATTACCTTTTCTTTAAACACACCTTTGAAAAAGGTTACGGACAATCAAATATTATTGGTTTTATCAATACCAATAACCGGTCGCCTATAGAGATGTTGTTAATACCAGATATGGCTCTTGCTGCTGCTGAATATTATGCGGTAGAGAAAAATGAGAAAGTACTGGTTTTACTTACCGATATGACACAGTATGCAAATGCATTGAGTATTGTGTCGAACCGGATGGATCAAATTCCTTCCAAAGATAGTATGCCCGGTTCGTTATACAGCGACTTGGCAAAAATATACGAGAAAGCTGTTCAGTTTCCTGATGGAGGAAATATCACCATTCTGGCCGTAACAACTTTATCAGGTGGAGATATTACACACGCTATTCCTGATAATACAGGCTATATTACCGAAGGACAGTTGTTTTTGAGACGTTCTTCTGATGTGAATAAAGTTATTGTCGATCCGTTCCGTAGTTTATCTCGGCTAAAACAGTTGGTTATTGGGAAGGCTACACGCGAGGATCACCCACAGGTAATGAATGCAGCTGTGCGCTTGTATGCCGATGCTGCCAATTCCAGAACAAAAATGGAGAATGGTTTTGAATTATCAGACTATGATAAGCGTGTTTTAAGTTTTGCCGGGGAATATTCACGAAACATCCTTGCCATCGATGTAAACCTTGAGGTAGATAAAATGCTTGATGAGACCTGGCACCTCTTTGGTAAATATCTTACCCGCGATGAGGTAGGAATAAAACAGGAACTCGCTGATAAGTTTTGGAAACAGGAAAATGTAGTTCAAACAGCAAGTTGAATTTCTATACATACGATTGAATTATGAATCTCGACATTAAATATAATAAAACTGCTTTACGCGAATTTCAGAAGAAGATGAATGTGAGAAAAGGTGCACTTCCAACCCTGAAAAATAAGGAAGCTGCCTTGCGAGCCATTGTTTTTGAAACGCGTGGAAAACTCGAAAAGGCAATGTCGGATTACCAGGATATTTTGAAAGAAATGAAGCCCTGGAAAGCATTGTGGAAAGAATATGATTCTGATTTTGAATTGCTTGAAATTCAGGATATAAAAGTAGAAGAAATGAAAGTGGCAGGAATTAAACTCTCTTCATTTAACGGAATTGAATTTAATACTCCGGATTTTTCGTATGCTGTTTTTCCGAACTGGTATCCGGAAGGTTTGGCTGCAATGAAAGTTTTACTGGCTGCGAAGGTGAAATACCAGTTACTGGAGAAACAATTGGTTTTGCTGGAAGATGCCCGAAAAAAGGCCACTCAAAAGGTAAACCTCTACGAAAAAGTGCAGATCCCGGCTTTGGAATCGGCAATTAGGCAAATAAAGAGATACCTGGAGGATGAGGACAACTTGTCGAAAGCTTCACAGAAATTGCTCAAATTAAAAATTCATAAACAGGCGCTGGTATGATAACACCAATGGTAAAATATACTTTTGCTGTACATAACCGTGCATATTCTCCATTTCTTGATGATTTGCAGGAATTAGGCGTTGTGCATGTGGGCAAAAGTAAAGAGAAAATACTCAGTGGCGAAGCTTCTGCCTTAAGCGGTGAAGCGGAAAAACTGGAAAAAATAATACAATTTCTGAAAAATTATCTTCCTGAGGAGCAGAGCAGTAAAACGAAAGTTTCTTCTTCGGACGAAATTACTTTGAGTGTGGAGAAATTAAGAGAGGAATTGGATGCAGAACGTCTGACGCTTGAGCAAGTAAAAGCAAAAACAGAAAAATCAGAAGTTTGGGGAACATTTTCTCCGGAGATAATTTCTAAGTTAAAAGAGAGTGGGGTAGAAGTTTGTTTCTTTTCTATTCAGGCTAAAAAATTTAATAAGAGTTGGTTGGAGAAATATCCTGTAGAAATTGTTCGTGAAGCAAGCAACCGTACTTGGTTTGTAGCCTTAGATGCACAGCATATGCATTTTAACGGGGCACAGAAAGAAAATATTCCAGAAGAAGATATTTCTCAATTGCAAAGGGATCTTGAAAAATCAACTAAAAATATCGTTACAATCGAAAAGAACCTGGAAAAATTGGCTGTTTCCGGAATGGATGTTTTACAACAAAAATTGGAAAAAGTAAATGCACGCCTGGAATGGCTTGATGTAAAAATGAATCTTTCAATACCGGTTGGTGAAGGAGTGGTTTATGTATTGGAAGGTTGGGTGCCGGTTTCAGAAGAACAAAAACTTGAGGAATATTTGAGAAAAGAGCAGATATTTTATTTGTCTTCGCCGGCACAGTCTGGCGAACATCCTCCGGTTCAATTAAAGAACAACCGTTTTGGAAAATTATTTGAACCCATTTCGAAGCTCTTTGCTTTACCAGCTTATCAGGAGTTGGACCTTACTTTATATTTTGCGCCGTTTTTTATGCTTTTTTTTGGCTTTTGCCTGGGTGATGCCGGTTATGGTTTGATTTTACTGGTTGGTTCTACTGCGTATAAATTTTTTGCGTCAAAAGAATTGAAAAGCTATTTAACCCTGGGACAGTTGTTTGGCGCTTCAACATTAGTGATGGGGCTTATTTTCGGAACATTCTTTGGAATAGAACTGGTTAAGGTTCCCGCTCTTGATAACTTTAAAAATGTATTTCTCGACAGTTCACAGGTCTTTTCTTTATCGCTTGTTGTTGGAGGAGTTCAAATTACATTCGGAATTATTCTCCGGATTATTAATCAACTCCGTCAGGAAAATCCGTTGACGGCAATTGGTTCTGTCGGCTGGCTAATGCTTTTTGCAACTGCCGGAGTTTTTGAATTCTTATTAAAGCATCAGGCTATTTCGCAGGGATTGGCTACAGTACGAATAGCGCTTTATTCGGTTTCGTTGGTAATGATTATTTTCTTTTCAACAGGTGGACCGGTGCACATGCGTTTATTTGGAGGCTTGTGGGAAATATATAATACAGTAACCGGCATATTTGGGGATTTACTTTCGTATATACGACTTTTTGCTCTGGGAATTGCCAGTTCAATACTGGGACTGGTTATCAACCAGATGGCCATTTCATTTGGTTCAGCAAAATATATTGGTCCGGTTATTTTTATTTTAATTATTGTTATTGGTCATACGGCTAATATTGCAATCTCTTCTTTAGGAGCTTTTGTACATCCCATGAGACTCACATTTGTAGAATTCTACAAAAATGCAGGTTTTAAGGGATCGGGAAAACCTTATAATCCCTTTTCAAAAAATAAAAGTTATTTATCAACAACGTCTTAATATTATAAAATTATGGAATTAGCTTATGTTTTAGTTTATGTAGGCCTTGCTCTAATGGTGTTACTTTCGGGAATAGGAAGTGCAATTGGAGTAACAAAAGGTGGAAATGCAACAGTTGGTGCATTAAAAAAACGAGAAGACGCTTTTGGAAGTTATATGTTACTTAGCGCTCTGCCCGGAACACAGGGATTATATGGATTTGCAGGTTTCTTTGTGTTAAATTTGAAACTTTCTGAATTGCAGTCGGTAACCATGTTGCACGGCGCTGCATTTCTGGGAGCCGGGTTAGCATTAGGATTTGTTGCTTTGTTTTCAGCCATGCAGCAGGGAAAAATAACAGCCAACGGCATTGCAGGCATTGGCTCAGGATATGATGTATTTGGAAAAACAATGATTCTGGCGGTATTTCCGGAATTGTATGCAATTGTTGCTTTTGCTGTTACCTTTCTTATTAGCACCTCCATCTAGCCTAAATCAACTTTTGCGAATAGTGAAACGTCCGGATTTTCTTCTCGTTCCAGGGAAATTCCCCCGGGCGTTTTTTTTGTAATTTTTATTTAAATTATGTTCAGCCTGTTTTGAAGAATCAATTAAAATTGTATTTTCATCGAAAGCGAATAACTAAAACTAAATTATTTGAAGCGACAAATAAATATTATTTTGCTGGTTTGGGGGCTTTTCTCTTTTGTGGGAATTTTAGTGACTTTTCAAAAAGGGAACCGTTTGGAAAAAAAGCATGTGAAAATTATTGAATTAGCTGATAATGTAAAATCTGAATTTTTTCAGTCTCAAGTGCACCAGCGTAATTTTTTTCTTTCTGGCGATACCGCTTTATTTACTCCTTTAATTAAGAATCTGGATGCTGCTGAAGAATATCTTTCAGAAATTATTTCTATTTCTCAGATCAATATTGAAAGAGTGGATAGTACTTCAAAAAATAATTTTGTTTTACATGTAATAAAAATGCAGGAGTATTTGGTAAAAATTGAAGAAATTTTTGAAACCTGGCCTTTGCAAAATAAAGATTCTTCAGAACAATACCTGAATATTATACTACTGGAATACAATAAATATTTCAGAGAATTTGAAAATGGCTTACAAAAGTATTTATCAGAAGAAAGTTTAAGCTATAAGAGAACAGCCTCTATACTGGTTATAGGTGCCTTTACTATACTTATTGTCAGTTTTATTTTTATTTCCAGGCTAATGAATGTGCTGAAAGCTACAGAACGACGATTGGTGGAAAAAACAGTAGAAACAGAGCAAAAAGAGAGAAACCGGATTGCTGCTGATTTGCACGATGGTTTGGGATCGTTACTTTCCAGTATTCATTTATATATTAAAATTTTGGAAGTAGAAATTAAAGAAGGAAAAGATGTAACGGAACATATCGATCATCTACGACAACTTTCTGATTTATCGTTGCAAAATGTAAAAACAGTTATAGGAAACCTGGAACCCTTGTTCCTTAGCAAACACGGGTTGATTACATCTGTTGAGAAAATGTGCATGCGCATGAATAAACTGGATGTAATTCATATTGAATTTAGCTCAGAAAAATTTTCAGTCCGGCTATCCCGTAATACGGGGTTAATTGTATACCGAATAATAAGTGAATTATTGAATAATGCATTAAAACATTCGCGGGCAAAAAATGTAAATATTCATCTGGAAAGTATCAGGAATAAAATATTTATTTATTATTCCGATGATGGGGTTGGATTTGACTGGTTGGGAGAAACAATCAATAAAGAGGGGAAAATAGGCCTGAAAAGTATTATAAACCGTATAGAGTTACTTGGGGGAAGTTATGACATCCAAACAAGTAAAGGAGAGGGACTTTCTGTGAAACTTTGGTTTTGGCTCAATAAAAGAAACCAAGGCAACGGAGAAAATGAAGAATAAAAAAGAAATATGATAGGTGGAAAATAATTTGTGTGAAAATAATTACAGAAATGGAGAAAATTTCGGTTTTTATAGTTGACGATCATAAAATATTCAGAGATGGAATGAAAGCATTGATTTCCCGCTTCCCATATCTCGAATTGGCAGGAGAAGCTGCAGATGGCTCTGAGTTTTTGGAAAAATTAAAAAATATAACTCCCGATATTGTTTTTATGGACATTCGTATGTCTGGAATTAATGGGTTGGAAGCTACAAAAACGGCGCTCGGAATAAACAGAAATTTGAAAATTATTGTTCTTACTACTTTTCTGGAAGAAGATTATGTTGAACAAATGATAATGGCAGGAGTAGAAGGATACATGCTGAAAAATTCAGAGTTAGATGAATTTGACAAAGCGATAAAAAGGGTGTACCATGGTGGAAATTATTTTTCAGAAGAAATTGTTACTATTTTATTAGGAAACATTGGTCGAATAAAAAACAGAAAAAGTGAGAATCAATACACTGAAAAATTTACACCTCGTGAAATTGAAATTCTCGAACTAATCTGCAAAGGCTTAAGTAATGATCAAATTGCTGAAACTGCTTTCATAAGTGTAAAAACAGTTGAGAAATACAAAAGCAACCTTTTTCAAAAAACCAATACACAAAATACGGTTAATCTTGTTATTCATGCATTTAAAAACAGGTTGGTAGACTTTTAATCTGAAGAATTCTCTGTGGCTTTATTTGGGGAGGCAATTTTCTTCCATAGTGGGTGGAAATATTGGCCTTTATTCTCAACTAATTGAACTCCAGTCGAAGTCGGTATTTTTTGAGGAAAGAAGATTTTTTAATAATATTCGGTTTTCTTCTGTTGAAAGATGAGGATCTGCATCCAGAATTTCGGTGGCAGTGCTGCGGGCCAGTTCCAGTATTTTTCCGTCTTTTCCGAGATTAGCTATTTTAAGGTCGAACCCAACACCGCTTTGCTGTGTTCCTTCAAGGTCGCCGGGGCCACGTAATTTCATGTCTACTTCTGCAATGTCAAAGCCATCGTTTGTGCGAACCATCGTTTCTAATCGTTTACGGCTTTCGTTGCTGATTTTGTACGAAGACATTAAAATACAAAAAGATTGTTCAGCACCTCGCCCCACTCTGCCGCGTAACTGGTGAAGTTGAGAAAGTCCAAAACGCTCGGCGCTTTCAATTACCATCACCGATGCATTTGGAACGTCAACACCTACTTCAATTACAGTAGTTGCAACCATAATTCGTGTTTTCCCGGCTTTAAATTCCTGCATCATTTTTTCTTTAAAGTTGGGTTTCAACTTCCCATGAACCATGCTTATTTCCACATCAGGGAAAGCTTCTTTTATATGTTTGTATCCATCTTCCAGGTTTTTAAAATCCATTTTTTCCGATTCAGAAATTAACGGATAAACAATATAAATCTGCGTTCCTTTTTCGAGTTGTTGCCGGAGAAAATTGATTACTTGTTTTCGTTTATTTTCAAAGAAATGCCAGGTTTGAATTGGTTTTCGTCCCGGGGGAAGTTCATCAATTACCGATATATCCAAATCACCGTAAACAGTCATGGCCAGAGTACGTGGAATCGGAGTAGCTGTCATTACCAGGATATGTGGTGGTATGAGGTCGTTTTTTTGCCAGAGCTTGGCTCTCTGGGCAACTCCGAACCGGTGCTGCTCATCAATAACCACAAGCCCAAGGTTTTTAAAAACAACAACGTCTTCAATCAGAGCATGGGTGCCGATTAAAATTTGCAGTTCGCCACTTTCTAATTTCTCGTGCAAAACTTTCCTTTCTTTGGTTTTGGTTGAGCCGGTTAATAACCCGATTTCAATATTCATTCCCTGTAAAAATTTTGAAACTGACTGAAAATGCTGCTGAGCGAGTATTTCTGTTGGAGCCATTAAGCAACTCTGAAAACCATTGTCCATGGCAATTAGCATGCTCATCAAAGCAACCAGTGTTTTTCCGCTTCCAACGTCGCCTTGTAAAAGCCGGTTCATTTGTATGTTCCGGTTTACATCTTTCCTGATTTCTTTTATCACACGTTTTTGTGCCCCGGTAAGCTCAAAAGGCAGAAAACTTTTATAAAACGTATTAAAATTATACCCCACATTTTCAAACCGGAACCCTCTGAATTTACTTTCGCGGTTGTGTTTCAGAGCCAGAATTTTCAACTGGATAAAAAAGAGTTCTTCAAATTTTAATCTAAAAGTCGCATTTTTTAAATCAATCGTATTTTCGGGTTTATGGATAGTGGTCAAGGCTTTTTCGAGCGATGTAAGTTTTAATTTGCTAATCAGCGGCTCAGGGAGTGTTTCTTTAATTTTTCCTTTGCAAAGCTGAGCCAGTGTAAGCTGAAATTTATTTATCGTTTTTGAGGTGAGGTATTTATTTTTCATTTTTTCGGTGGTAATGTAATACCCCTGAAAAAGACCAAATGGCTTTAGTTGCATCTCTTCCTCTGTTTCCATCTCCGGATGGACAAGGTTGAGTTTTCCACTAAATTCGCCGGGCTTTCCAAAAACGATATATTCTTTATTAAGATGAAGATTTTCTTTTTGCCATTTTACCGATCGAAACCAAACGAGCTCAACGCTACCTGAATTATCAAAGAAGCGGGCGGAAAGTCGTTCTTTGTTTCCCGAACCAACAGTTTCAATCGAACGGATTTTGCCTTTAATTTGGATATAAGGCATTTGCGAATGAATTTCTGAAATCTTATAAAATTTAGTTCTGTCGATGTATTTGAAAGGAAAATAGTAAAGTAAGTCTTTGAACGTTTTTATATTCAGTTCTTTGTTCAAAAGTTCGGCGCGTTTAGGCCCAACACCCGGAAGAAACTTTATATCTTGGTCGAGAAATTCTGGCATAAGCAAATATAATTAATCTGAGAAAAAGGAAACTCTTTGAAAACAATAAGAAGCAATAAAAAAGGATTCGGGATTCATTCGCCGTTTGTTTATAATTTGGTAACCAATGTTTTATTTGTGGAACCTGTTTTTTATGTTTTTCATGAAATTGAAAAGCTAAACAGAAGCAAACAGGAAAAAGACCAGTTAAAATTGCTTTTTCGCCTGTTGAACTGCTTTCAGCCGGAGATGGTGTTTTTCGACAATAGTTTTTTGAATGAGGAACTGACCATCCTTCAAAAGTTTAATTCTCAAACGGTTTTTAATGAAATTCACTTAAGCGAATTGGCAAAATTGGAAGAGGCAGACAAGTTGGTAAGCCACTTTTTTATTTGTGATAAAATTCCGGAGTATATGGAGCGTGAAGTTTATAAATATGGGAAATGGTTTTTTATAAAGAAGCAGCAAGACAACCAGACAAAAACTATTTTTAAGGCTTTGTTAGAAAATGAGAACGGAACAATTTTAATTGAACTATTAAACCTGTGGTTCGTTATCTTTGATGAAAAATTTCGGTCGCAACATTATGTAATAAAATAAAGAACCTGCTTACCTATTATAAAAACTAAATAATGGAAGAAAAGATTATTCATATTGAAAATATTACCAAGAATTATAAAGTAGGTACGCAGGTAGTAAGAGCTTTGCGTTCGGTTTCGTTGAATATTTACAAAGGTGAATACGTTGCAATAATGGGAGCTTCGGGCTCCGGAAAATCGACTTTGATGAACATTCTGGGGTGTCTTGATACGCCAAGCAACGGAAAATATGTCTTAAATGGTAAAGATGTAAGTCGTTTGTCGGACGACCGCCTGGCAGAAATCCGAAACTCAGAAATAGGCTTTGTTTTTCAGGTGTTTAATCTTTTACCACGAAATTCAGCGCTTGAAAATGTAATGTTGCCATTGGTTTATTCAGGAATAAAAAAAGCGGATAGAAAAGCCAGAGCAGAACAGATTTTGGTAGATGTTGGTTTACAGGACAGAATGGAGCACAGGCCTAATGAATTATCGGGCGGGCAACGACAAAGAGTTGCCATTGCCAGGGCATTGATAAATAAACCGGCCTTGTTACTTGCTGATGAACCTACCGGAAACCTGGATTCAAAAATTTCGGAAGAAATTATGAAACTATTTGCCGATATTCACAGGAGAGGAAATACTTTGGTAATGGTAACCCACGAAGAAGATATTGCCAAACATGCTCACCGTATTGTTAAACTAAAAGATGGCGAGATTGAGTCGGATATTATAAATGAGAATCCTATTTATTAAATATGAGCAAAAAAGTTAAAATATATACTAAAACAGGTGATGATGGCACAACCGGTCTTGTTGGGGGTAGCAGGGTAAAAAAATACGATCCACGATTGGAGGCCTACGGAACTGTTGATGAACTAAATTCGTGGATTGGGATGTTGCGTTCGCAGAATCTTTCGGATGTAGAAAACAGTTATCTAATTCAAATTCAAAATAAATTATTCAACATTGGCTCTCGTTTGGCTTCTGATGAAAAAAGTGAAGAATTTACTCGTCCTTTATCTGTAAGCGACTCAGATATAAAAGAAATTGAAGATGCTATTGATGACCTGGAAAAAGGGTTGCCAGAGCTTAGACAGTTTATTCTTCCCGGAGGCGATATTGTTGTTTCTCAGTGTCATATAGCACGTACTGTTTGTAGGCGTGCTGAACGTAGAATTCTGGAGTTTTCTGATCAAAATCCCGTACAGCCAGGTACTCTAAAATATATAAACCGGCTCTCTGATTTTCTGTTTATTTTAAGCAGAAAGCAGGCCTTTGACAAAGGGGCCAACGAAACACCGTGGAAACATTGATAAAAAAAAATTAACCATTTGTTTTTCATTTCATTTTTTTATTATATTCGCGGCTAAGTTAAAAATGAGTTTAACCGCTTAAAATTCAGCAAATGTATTGGACTCTTGAACTGGCTTCAAAATTAGAAGATGCTCCGTGGCCGGCAACAAAAGATGAATTAATAGACTATGCAATCCGTTCCGGGGCACCTCTGGAAGTAATTGAAAATCTTCAGGAAATTGAAGATGAAGGTGAAATGTATGAAAGTATTGAAGATATCTGGCCGGATTATCCAAGTAAAGACGACTTCTTTTTTAACGAAGACGAGTATTGAAATTTTCAAAAAAATAGAGAAAAGCATCTTTCAAAAGAAGGGTGCTTTTTCTTTTTTAATTTGAATCATAAACTTAGTGTCTGCCAACCTTCTTTTAGGTAATTTGACAAAGGAATACCCATGCCTTTAACATCAATTCCCATATCAATAAGTTGCTGATTAACTCCATACATTTGAGCGCAGGCCGTACAGGCTTCTACTTTTACTCCTATTTTCTGCATTTCTTTTACATAGTCTTGCAGCATTTTATTTTCGGTCAATAGTTTTGCCGAAGGTCCCCAAACGATCAAAACTACGTCATCAAACCAACCTTGTTTCTTTGCATTGTATGTATACATAAATCCCATTTTTTCTGCTACATCCGGATCTCCGCTAGTCCAAAGTACCGCCAGTTTGTTTGAATTATTTTCCATTTTATTTTCTGTTTGTGCAAAAACTCCTGAAAATAGAGGAATTGCGATGAATAATAAAAAAAATCTTTTCATGCCGCTTAATTTTATATACTGTAATGTACTCTTTTATACGCTGGCAAGCAAACCTCCGTCTACATATAAGATGTGGCCATTTACGAAATTACCTGCGTCCGAAGCCAGAAATACTGCCGCACCAATCAATTCATCTGGACTACCCCAACGTTTGGCAGGAGTTCGGTTTTTGAGCCAACTGTCAAATTCAGGGTCATCTTTTAGCGGTTGGGTAAGTTCGGTTTCAAAATACCCGGGACCAATTCCGTTGACTTGTATATTGTATTTTGCCCATTCGGTACAAAGGGCTTTGGCTAGCATTTTTATTCCTCCTTTTGAAACCGCGTATGGTACAATAGATTGCCGTCCGAGTTCACTCTGCATAGAACAGATATTGATAATTTTACCCGCGTTCCTTTTTATCATAAATGGCGCAACAGCCTGGGAAACAATCATTGCTCCGTTAATATTAATGTCCAGCACTTTTTTCCAGTCGTTTTCGTTAAAATCTTCAAATGCACCGCGAATATTAATTCCTGCATTGTTCACCAGAATATCAATTATTCCTTCGTTGGTTTCATAACTTTCGATGGCGGTTTTTGTCTCTTTCAAATTAGAAACATCGAATGGAAGAAGTGAAACTGTAGCCCCTTTTTGTTCTAGCTCCTGTTTTGCTTTTTCCAGTTTTGTTTCATTTCGCCCGTTCAGAATTACTTTTGCTCCGGCACCAGCCAGTCCTTCGGCAAGGGCAAGACCAATTCCACTTCCTGAACCAGTGATGAGTGCGGTTTTTCCTTTTAAATCAAATAGCGCGAGTGTGTTCATATTACAATTCTTTTACCAGATTTTTTATTGGAATCAAATCAAATTCCCCGAATTTTTTTTCATTAAATTCGGATATAAACTTTTTGTTCAGAAGAAATAGTTTGCTGTTGAATTTATCCTGCGGGAACGTATTTCCTGGTGCGAATTCCTCAAAACGAAATTCTGTAAAATTAAGTTCACATGCCGAAAGTTCCCATTCTCCTTCATCGTTGGTATATAATAATGGCAATCCGTGTGTGCGACAGATTATCGGGCGTGAATGATAAATCGTACACCGATGGTTTCTTAAAAATATACAAGCGTTTTCATCTTTATTGTTTTCGGGTGTTTCGGGCATAAAATTTTGTTCTTTTAGCTCATTTAAAATTGTATAAAACTCAAGAGGAAAAATATTGTAATCCATGCAACATAAATCGCAGCCTTTCTTGCAACTCAGATGTTTCTTGTGTTCGTTTTCAAGTTTTGAACATAATAAGTCGATTTCTTTTCTGAGTTTTCTGTATTTTTCTTTATAAACTGAATTTGTTTTCATGGCCGAAAATTAGGCAAATGAATTAAATTACGCCAAATTATTTACTGAAGAATAAAATCAAATTACTATTTTTACCGTACCAGAACAGAACAGTAAATAACCAAATTATGACAAAGATTTTTTTAAGCCTGATTATTTCTTTAATTGCCTTTATTGCAACGGCTCAGGATGTAAATTTTGAATTTTTGAATACCAATTTACCTATTGAAGATAGGGTGGATATTTTGGTATCGCAAATGACTTTGCAAGAGAAAATAGACCAAATGGTTTATACTGCACCGGCTATTGAACGTTTGCAGGTTCCCGAGTATAACTGGTGGAACGAAAGTTTACACGGCGTGGCGCGTGCCGGATATGCAACTGTTTTTCCGCAGTCGATTACTATTGCAGGTTCATGGGATAAAGATTTGATGCATAGGGTAGCCTCGGCTATTTCTGATGAAGCACGGGCTAAACATAACGAATTTGTTCGCAGAGGGAAAAGAGGTATTTATCAAGGCCTTACATTTTGGTCGCCAAACATCAATATTTTTCGCGATCCAAGATGGGGAAGAGGCCATGAAACTTATGGCGAAGATCCATATTTGACAGGACAAATGGGAGTAGAATTTGTGAAAGGGTTACAAGGTGACGATCCAAATTACCTGAAAGTGGTAGCCACTGCTAAGCATTATGCCGTGCATTCGGGGCCGGAGCCTTTGCGCCATAAATTTAATGCTTTAGTTAGTGAACGCGATTTAAGAGAAACCTATTTGCCGGCATTCAGAATGTTGGTAAAAGATGGTGGTGTGTATTCAGTTATGGGAGCATACAACCAGTTTCGTGGCTATCCGTGCTGTGCAAATCCAATTCTTGAGAATATTTTACGCAACGACTGGGGATTCGATGGTTATGTGGTTTCCGACTGCTGGGCAATTTCCGATTTTTATCAGTTTCAGGGCTATTCTGCCGATGCTGCAGAAGCTGCTGCAATAGCCGTTAAAAATGGTACGGATTTAAATTGTGGTGTTGCCTATTCTCATTTAGGCGAAGCTGTTGAGAGAGGAATCATCAAAGAAAGTGATATAGATGTTTCAGTGAAACGCTTGTTTACAGCACGTTTTAAACTGGGGATGTTTGATTCGAATGTGCCTTATGCAAAAATTCCATTTTCGGTAAATACTTCTAAAGAAAATGACGAACTGGCTTTGGAGGCTGCCAGGGAAAGTATTGTTTTGTTAAAGAATAATGATAAAATCTTACCGCTTGCAAAAAGCATAAAGAAAGTTGCTGTAATTGGACCAAATGCCGACAATTGGGAAGCTTTAATTGGTAATTATAACGGAATTCCAAAACATCCGGTAACTGTTTTGCAAGGGTTAAAAAACAAATTAGAGAATACCGAGATACTTTTTGCAGAAGGATGTCACCTTGCGGAAGGTGTTCATAATTTACATCCGATTCCCGGTAAATTTTTATTAAATAAAGATGGAGAACCAGGGGTAACCGGAGAGTATTATGCTAATGCCAAACTGGAAGGGGAACCGGCATTTATACGAACGGACAAGGATATTAATTTTTATTGGGAAACCGGTTCACCTTCACCTGAATTGCCTGATGATGATTTTAGTATTCGCTGGACAGGTTATATTGTTCCGCCAGCAACTGGAATATATGAAATTGGGTGCTGGGGAATGCCCACACTTGAGATTTGGTTTGAAGGTGAAAAAATATTGAGTCATAATACGGAACATCATGCATTTCACCATGAAAAAGAAATAAAACTTGAGGCGGGAAGGAAATATAAATTTGTTTACGAATATAAGAATTGGTTTGGCGATGGTGATGCAAAATTGATGTGGACAATGCCCAACCCTGATATGACAGAGGAAGCTGTTGCTATTGCAAAAGAGTCGGATGCAGTTATTTTGGTGATGGGATTGTCTCAGCGATTGGAAGGTGAAGAGATGCCCATTCAGGTGGATGGCTTTGCAGGTGGCGACCGCACCCACTTAAAATTACCAAAAACACAGCGCGATTTAATGATGGCTGTAAAGCAAACCGGAAAACCGATTGTTCTTGTTTTGCTAAACGGAAGTGCACTTGCAGTTAATTGGGCCGATCAAAATCTGGATGCAATTATTTCTGCCGGATATCCCGGGCAGGAAGGTGGAAATGCGGTAGCTGATGTATTGTTTGGAGATTATAATCCTGCCGGCAGGTTACCGGTAACCTATTATAAATCGGTTGACCAGTTGCCCCCGTTTGATGATTATGATATGAAAGGACGTACTTACAAATATTTTACGGGTGAACCTTTGTATCCTTTTGGTTACGGATTAAGTTACACTACTTTTGAATATTCAGATTTAAAAATACCAGCAAAAACTAAAATAGGAAAAGATGTTACAGTAAATGTAAAAGTTACAAATACTGGTAATATGGCCGGCGACGAAGTGGTACAATTATATATAAAAGATAAAGAAGCTTCATCTCCTCGTCCGATTGAACAACTGGAAGGCTTTCAACGAATT
Source organism: uncultured Draconibacterium sp. (assembly GCA_963677235.2). Classification (GTDB taxonomy): domain Bacteria; phylum Bacteroidota; class Bacteroidia; order Bacteroidales; family Prolixibacteraceae; genus Draconibacterium. The sequence continues at coordinate 1,139,943 of CAXXPP010000004.1, forward strand.
CATTTACAGCCGGGTGAGTCAAAAATGGTTGATTTTACTTTGGAGCCACGACAATTTTCTCTGATAGGAGCCGATGAAAAAAGAGTGATAGAAAACGGAAAATTTGTGGTTTCAGTTGGTGGAGGTCAGCCTGGGGGAAAAGCTTCAAATTCGGTTTCAAAAGAAATTAGTTTAACCGGAAAGAATATGTTTATTAAGGAATAGTTAGAAACAATAATATTAAAATATAAAATGTCAAACCGCTGCTTTCTAATCAGCGGTTTTTTTCTATCCATTTTTTAGGTGTTATAAACAAAAATAAAACCAGGCAAGCAAAACAAAGGAGTATTGAATTCGTGAAGGTGGTTAACATTTCCGGCGTTCGGGAGGGCGAAGCGATGAGATAAAGTAGTGGAAACAAAAAAACAACAGCTGGTATCCCAATGTGCCATTTTTCGTTATAAAAAATCGAATAGAATACAGTAAACAAAATGGATAATGAAAACCACTTTATCCATGTGAATATTTTAAGGTAATATAAATTTGAAATCATATCGCTCTGGGATGATATATTCACATAGTTATCAGTTAGTTTTAGCAAGAATATATTTTCAATAAAGTCAGCAATAAGTACAATCATTGCAATATAAATTCCCGTTTTAATGAACTTCTTATTCAGTTGTTCAGAGCATCTCCAAAAAGAAGTAATGAGAAAAACTGTATATGTAATCATGAAGCCGTAATCAATGTAATTTCCGATATTTACTTTCCGTACTTCATCTCTCGAAAGTGGTTCCAGCAGAGCATTTATGTCAAAAGGGGTCTTGGCAAATTCAAAAGCTATAATGAAACTGCCAAATCCGTTAGATTCATATTTTGGGAATAAAAACCCCATTACAATAACAAAAACGATTAATGGTAACGATATAAGACCGGTTTTCGCAAAAGGATGATTTTTGAAAAAGTTTATCATTGAATTCACATGGGATGACAGACATAAAATTACGGAATTGTTCTGTAGAAAATTTACATTATATAACATATACAGGACGGGAGTCTAATCCCTGTCTCTGGTATTTAAATTCACTTCATATTTACCAACGATGAAGTGTAATCTTTGCCATTTTTAATCGTAGGCTTGCTTATTTGACGTCATCTTCAAGAATAGCGTAATGATAATTATCTTTCCATTCTCCCCGAATTGGTAATATTTTTCTACGGATACCTTCTCTTTGCATTCCTGCTTTTTCAAGGACTCTTATTGAAGCTATATTTCTTATAGCTACACCTGCTTCGATCCTGTGTAAATTGCATTGCGAGAAACCAAAATAAATAATTTTTTTTGCAACTTCAGTAGCAAAACCGTTACCCCAAAATTCAGGAAAAAGTTTGTAGTAAAATTCGCCCATTCTAAACCTGTCGTTTGTAAGCGTCATTCCGGCTAACCCGGCAAACGCAGAGTTTTCTTTTACAATTATTTTCCAGCAGAACCTGGAGCGCGGGTTTGCAAACTGATCTTCAATGTCGGCAAAAATAAAACTTTTGGTTACCTGTTTATTTGCCGGAATCCCAATTGTGTTAAATTCATCTACTTCCGGAACAGAATGTAATTCATGAATTTTATCTAAATCATCCCACGAGATTTCGTGAAGAAGCAAGCGATTTGTTTCAAGGTTCATTTTTGATTTTTATATCAAATTTACGACTTTTTCACTTTCGACATGTTAATTTTTTTTGTCCCCAGGTAAAAAAAAGTAGCCGCAATGGCCATAAAAATATGACTAACAGATAAATAGTTAAACCATTGATGTGGCGATACTTTATTCATGAAAAATAACGCTGCAACAGCTGCAAAACCTACGCCGGCGAGCAGGTATTTTGTTGCTGTATTTCTGGCTTTAAAAAAGAGAAATCCTTCGAGCGAAAGAACAACAAACATTAATCCGTACCCGGAGTGAAACTCTACATAAAAGAAGTTTAAAGAAGTTACCGTTAGTGTTAAGAATGTTAAAAATTCAATGATGTTAATAATTCCAAAGACTTTGACAAGCGAATCATTTAACCAAATCCTTGTGTGTTCTATTGCTGCACGTTCAACGAACATAATCGAAATCATACTGGTAATCCATCCGGGGAGTTTCCAGTAAAAGCTAAAGGCGTACAGAAATGCGTGCCCGATTAATCCGCCAAGCATGGTTGCAATTCCCATTACAAAAAAATAGATTTTGAAGTACAGGAAGATTTTTTCCGTTTTACCTGTTCTGTGTATTTTAAACGCGTAAATGAAACACAGTACAGATACCAGCAAGTCGGTAATGGTAACAACCGGCTCGTCTATTCTTATTCCCCCAATAACAATTGAATTTATCTCATCCATATAAATTTGATTAACCGAATCTGGTGGTTTCGATATTAAAATTACAGAACATATATATAGTAACCCAAAGAATATCAGAATGTTTTTAACAAAATATTATTTTTGATTTTCATTTTTTGTTGCTTTCTAAATAAAACTTAAAGAAGAAATTTAATTGCCTGGAAATTGGATTAAAATAGGGATAAGAAATAAAAAGTTTTAGTTTTGTCGGCTTTTAGTTAATTGATTATGAAAATAAGGAGCAGATATATAAGTATTGTGTCAATAGTTGTTATGGTGGGCTGTAGCGGGCCAAAACCGCTAACCACCTTAAAAGATAATGCCTTTAATGCATCAACCCAGGGAAATTACACATTGGCTGTAGAAAACTGGCAGAAATATTTTTCCCAGCATTCTGTTGAAGAAATTGACGCTGATTCATACGCAAGTGCTGCCCAGGCAGCTTTTTTGGCTGGAGATTCTGATATGGCTTCGAAGTGGTACGATGAAGCACGTTATAAAAATTATGCCAGTGCAGAGATGTATTTTACTCTTGCCAAAATTTATCATTCACAGGAAAATATCTCCAAAGAATTGAGTGCCCTGGAGTTTTATACTAAAAATTATAATGAAAATCAGGATGAAATAAATAATCGGCTTTTTGAGATTTATTATGAGATTGAAATGTATGATAAAGCGTTGGTAGTTTGGGACAAATTAAATGAACCTTTTAAAAAACAACTTTCCAACCAGGAAAAAATTTTTGAGATAAGTCTTAAGAACGAAAATACTGAAGTGTCGGATTCACTCTCTGTGACAATTCTGGAGAAGGATCCGAAAAATGTAGATGCATTGGAATGGAATGCAAAAAAATATTATTGGAATGCAGAAAATCGTTATCAGGAGCAAATGGAAAAATATAACGAACATAAAACTACCAAGCAATACAAAATTTTAGTAAATGAGCTCGATAAAGTAACTGCTGATTTTAAAAGAGCATTGCCATATTTTCAGAAATTGTGGGGAATTAACCCCGGTAAGAAATATGCTAGTTATATGGCTAATATTTATGCCCGTTTGGGCGATGAAAAAAAATCGGACTTTTATAAGAAATATTTGAATTAACGTATTTTACCTGGCTTCGCGTTTGAAGAAAACAAAACCATTTTTTTCGCCGATTTTATGGATATCCTTGTACTCTTTTAATCGCTCTGCTCTATGAATCTTGGTAATAAAATATACATCTTTATCAATATTGCCGGAAAGTAACCAGTTTTCATCATAAAAATTTTTATTTTCAGGAGGAGTAGTTTCTCCGTAAAAATAGGTGGCATACGAACGGAAGTAAATATTTTTCAGATATGCATCTTCGCCTGCGTGCGATTTGAAAAAATCAATTAATGCATTTTGTGAGTATTTTTCTACTTTAGGAACCACAAGAGTAATAACGGAAAAGGTAAAAATAAGCGTCGTTATCCAAAGATAAACCGCACGTTTTAGTACATTGGTTTTAGGAATGCGTACTAAAATAAGAATAACAGCCACAATCAGGAGAATCCCCGGGATAAATTCATAGCCACTCCAATTGGCCGTTGCCTGTAAATTAGCAACTGTGAATTGATCATGGATCAAGTTATTAGCTATAACTTTGTCTTTTAGTTTGTCGGCAAATGGCAGTAAAATGACTGGAACGGAAAATAAGGCAGCAACAAAGATCAGTAGTCCTGAAACCCATTTTTTCCATACCAGTTTGTTTTTAGCGGCCTGATAAATATAGTTGGCAGCGAGAAACGATAATGGGAAATAGGCGAGGGAAGAGTAGTGTACGATTTTTGTTTTTACAATGGAAAAAAGGATGAGTACAACCCAAAAGAGTATCAACATCCATTTTTTCACCAGACGATGAAAATCATCTTCAGTACCACCTTCTTTTCGAAACGACTGTAGAGCTATAATTGAAGTAGGAAAGACAGTGAAGAATAATACCACAAAATGATAGGCAAAAAAGCCACCATGCCCAGCATCTTTTGTTTGGAATAACCTAATCTGGTATATAATAAATTCAACAACTGTATCGTAATGCCCTGTTATTATTTGTACAATGAACCAAGAACCACCTACCAATGCTAATATAAAAAAATAAAGCAAAACATCTGAAAACTTTACTTTCACTTTAAATTTTACTACAACAAGAAAAACGGCAGATGTTAGTGCTATTAGTAAAAATCCAACCGGCCCTTTTGTTAAAATTGCTAATCCGGCAAAAGCCGCAGCAAGAATTATGTTGCTTTTGCTCTGTGTATCTTCCGGGGAAGAATATAATATGAGAAAGTAAATCCCGAGAAATATAAACAGATTAAACCACGGATCTATAATTCCGGATTTAAAGTAGAAGAATGGAAGAACAGAACCTGCAAATGCCAATACCCACAAAATACCAAATTTGTTGTTCCGGATTTTTCGGCCTATTTTGAAAATTACCAGTAGTGTTGTTATTCCACAAATGGCATTCGGGAAACGGGCTGCAAATTCATTTATTCCAAAAAGTTTCATTGAAAGCACCTGCATCCAGATGAAAAGTGGTGGTTTTTCCCAGAAAGGAAGAAAATTAATCTGAATAGTCAGGTAATTTTTTGTTACTATCATTTCCCTGGCTGCTTCTGCAAAATTAATTTCATCCCAGTCGAATAGATGAACACTGCCTAAAAATGGAATAAAAAGAAGCGCTGCAACTACTGCAATAATGAATTCTATTTTTAGTGGGTGAGTTTTATTTATCATATTTATTTCCCTTGTCGTCGGATAATTGATTGGTCTAACCAGTTCCTGTTAAATCGCTCGAACCAAATCCAGGTTAACACAACAATTGAAACCCCAATTACCGACCCCGCTGTAATATCAATAAGGAAATGTTGCGAAATATACACACGGGAATAAGCCACCAAAGCAGCTATAATAAAAAAGAAAAGTTTTAAAATATTATTTTTTATCATTAAAGCCATCATTAGAAAGACATTAAAAGCCGTGGCAGTATGCCCCGAGGGAAAACTTTGTAACGAATGTAATTTTACACCTTCAATGAAGTGAAGCTTGTAACTTTCATATAATTCAAAATACCTGGAAGGGCGATACATTTCGTGAAATACAATTTTTTTAAAGATATATACAATCAGACTTGTTAACAGTCCGGCTGCTAAAAATATCAGTGCATAACGATATTTGGCAAATAATAAAATGATAAAAAGTATGGCAATCGTTGTTCCCTCTCCAAGGTAAGTTGTATATTTAAAAAACACATCAAAAAAGGGATTATTTGCTTCATTAGATAAAATATGAAGATCCGCTTTGGAAAAATCTACCAGCAAGGTAATGCACAAAATCAGAAAAATTAGATACGGAATAAAAAAGTACCGATTTTTATACAAAAGTTTCTTCATTTAATGTATATGTTTTCAAAATGTCAAAAATCAACAAAAAAAATCAAATTCACAACTCTTTATTTTATGGAATCATTAAATAGATAAAGGTTTTTAAAAATATTTCCCTTTTGCGTTAAACGTTTGGTAATTTGGCTGGTCAAAATAAGGATTCATCAACTTTACGTTGTGTTTCTTTACATAGGTTTAATCCCGGTCAGAGGACCGGGATTTTTTCAGGAATTATACTTTTGCTATTTTATGCCCGGTTAAAATAAATTAATTGTCGTTTTCTTCTCAATATTATAGCCGCTCGAAATTATTTTTATTTTCTCATTTTCAAGACATACGCCGGCACCCGCTTTAAAGCTTACATTTTGGGTTGTTGAGAATGTTTTTGATGCAACTTTGGTTAGCTGAATGGAGTCGGGTAATTTCCACTCTAAAATAAATAAATCTGCAAGATTTTGTTCCTGGTTATCTACTCCAAGCCCTATCAGATATATCTGATTATTAAAATTGAACAGATTTATATTTTGGTAAGCAAGCCAATTGTTGTTAATCCATTGGTTTTTTACTATTTCCTTGCTGTTGATTGAGTATACTTTTTGGAATGCTCCGTTTTCAATTTTTCCTTTTTCGCATGTGTAAAAATCAATATGTTCTGTGTTCCAGTCACCTACTGCAATAATAAATTCATCATTAATTTTAGTAATTCCAACACAACCTGCGGTTGCTCTCTCTGGCTCGCCATCGCGTTCAATTACGGATACTGGTTTTGTTACGGCTTGTTCCGGGTTTGAAAGCGAATAAATGCAAACTTTTGATTTGTTCTTTGCTAAATTATCTTCAATTCCAACGGCCATGTAATCTTCAAATATTTGGAATCCGCCAGCATGTTTGAACGGCTTTTCCAAAAGACGATTAACCGATATTACTTCGTTTTTTGTATTTAGTTTAATTACTAAATAATACGAATATAAATCGGAGCTTCCTGTTGCAACTGCATAAGTTTTTTCCCCTGCCAGCAAAAGCTGAATTCCCTGTATATGCCCGCCATTATTGTTTATGGGTAATTCATTTGAAACTTGTATTTCAACAGGACATTCAGAAATATTTTTAAACTGTTCAATAAATGAATTTTGGATCTGATTTTGGGTTTCACAATTGAGACCCAATAAAATAATTAAGAGGTATTTCAGCATCGAATTTTATTACGATTTATCAATAATCCAATCATCCGTTCAGTATATTAGCTTTTTATTTCCTTTAGCGCTTTTTCTACTCGTCCTAAATAATTATCAATTTGTTCTTTTTCTTCAAATCCAATAATCATCATATCAACGCTGCCAAGCCCGAGAACAAATCGTAGTGAATTGTCAATTTTTTCGCTGTCGTCCCTTAATTTTCCATCGCCAACCAGTTTCATCCCGATAATTCCTTTTCCCGAATTATGTAATTTATGGATAACTTCCACTACCTCTTGCGGATCGGGTTTGTCCATTGCAATTCCGTAAGGATTTATCCGAACGTGAATAACGTCAACCCATGGGCTGGCCAGGGCATCTTTCATTGCTTCCAGCGAATGAACCGACACTCCATGTGCGCGAATAATTCCTTTTGCTTTCAGATTATCGAGAATATCCATTTGTTTTTTCTGTGTTTCAGTCCAGCTTTCATCAACCATACAATGTATTTGCACCAAATCAATGTAGTCTGTATTCAGTTCTTTTCTGAAGCGGTCAACAACAACATCCGCATCGGGTCTTTCCGCTTCAGGAATTCCTCCTCCGCGCACCCATATCTTCGAGGTAATTGTCAGGTCTGCCCTGTTCATTTTAGGAAGTACTTTGGCCATCATTCCATGAGTTCCATAAGTGTCGGCACAATCAAAGTTGCGAAATCCTCTGTCGTAAGCATATCTTAAAAGAGCCAGGCTTTTTTCGTTCTGTTGACGTGTTAAATAAGATGAGCGATTTGTAGCATGGACACCTGTTCCGACACCAAGTAAAGTCGTTTCCAGTCCTGAGTTTCCAAGTTTTATTTTTTGGAGCGGATCAATAGAACTAAGTTGTGTAACTCCTGCATATATCGGATTTGAAAAAAGTAAATGTGCAGTTCCTAATGATAAAGCTCCTACAAATCTTCGTCGGTTCATTTTTAGATTTTCCATAATTGAAATAGGTTATGTTTTTTATTCATCGATAGTAACGGTACTTATTTCAACAAATTAAATGTTTTTTGGTTGATAGTGTCTTTTTAACCAGCTCGCTAACCCGTCAAGTCCGGGAAACAAAACTCTTTCTGTAATGTTTGCCTGGTCCAGTTTGTCCCGCACTTCCCATTTTAATTCTGCCGGAATAATAATTCTTCGGTATACATCAGGATGGTTTACTAACCAATCATCGAGAATAGAAACAGGATCGGACATAATGGAAAAAAGTGCAAATTGGTTAACAATCCTATCGTCAATTGAAGGCGGTTCAAAAAAGAGTACATTGTGTGGTCCTATTTTTTCATCGAATTTCTGAACATTCGAAAACTCTGATTCAAGCATTTCAACCGTAAATGCATTGCATTTTTCTTTTTCAAGAAGAATATTTAATGGCTCTGGGATTAATTGGTTTACTTTCACAAAATCTACTTTCCAAATAACTCCGTCAATATTGTAATGCTCGGTATTTGATGTTGCAAAATGCATGGCAATAAAAGGTGAGTAAGTCCAATCAAGGAGTCGGGTTGACAAACCGTGATGTTGCGCAAGCACCAGGGAGCGAAGCTGTGTGCTGGTCAAGCTGGGTTCACTTGTTCGCGCATATTTTCTGAAATTTCGTAAAATGTGATATTCAAGTTCTGGCCGTTCTCCGCAATTTCTCAGGAAACTGCTCTTGAGCTGATACCGGCAATCGGACAATCCACGGAATGCATAGTCGCTCCTGAATCTTCCCAGTTGATGTTTCCATGCATCATGATAAACTTCGTCAACCAGTTGCGACCAACTCTTTATTACAACATCATTTGACGTTATTTTACAATTCATAGTATTAATAATCGAGGTTGAAGTTCAGATTTTTTCACTACCAATTTACTAAAAACAAAAACAGGAAACCATAAAATACGATTTCCTGTTAACTAAAATTTGTTTTTTGCTTTCGGGTAGGCTTTTAAAATTTTTTATTTGTTGTTAAATATTGATTCTTCATTCTTTTTTGCTTCACTATTTAATGAGTCCGGCTCAGCTTTTTCTACTTCTTGCTGGTTAAAATGAACTGTTTTTGGCGTTTTAGGAGGAGTAATACAATTGGTTATGATTTTTTCTACTGGGTTGCTTTTTTTTACAATATCAATTTTATGTCCCAGCTTTAATCCGAGAATGTAAAAAATAGAGGCGACTAAAATAATTGTTTTCATTTGTTTTCATTTTTGGGAAGGAAATCCTTCATAAGTTTCTGGCTTTGAATTTAAAATTCTTTACCAAAGTAAAGAATCAGGTGTAAACAGGGAAACATTATCTGTGAATAAGCCAAACTTTTCTGCCAATGATATTAAATAGTCTATAAAAAGCGAAAGGTCTTTTCATGTAATTTTAGATTGAGGGCTCAAAACCTATTTTACTGAAATTTTTGCCAGATAATCGTAATGATTTCCTGACGTTATCAATTCACACTTAAACCCGGTTTCAATGGCGATTTTGTTTAATAAGTTAAAATCAATAAACAGCCATTCAAATTCGTCTTCCTGATTCTTATATTTTATTTTATATTTCATTTCTCCGTAATATTTTTCGTTGGCCAGGTCAATCCAAAACGAACCATCATCTTCTTCAAAAAGATATTTAATGTCGGATGAATCTATCAAAATCTGACCGTTTTCAGAAAGCAATCTTTTTAAGTGTCTGAGAAGTTTTTTTAATCCTTCCAAAGTGCCACCAATTCCGGTCCCGTTCATTAGTAGTAAAATTGTGTCGAAAGTATTTCCACTGTATTCGTAAATATCAGAACAAATTACTTTTTGTATTCCTCTCTTTTTCATTACTTCTACAGCGAGTTCGGATTTGTCCAGGGCAGTAATGTTAAATCCTTTTTTCTGCAGAATAATTGAGTGACATCCGGCTGCAGCACCTACATCCAGAACTTTTCCCTTACATCTTTTTAATGCCGTTTTTTCAATGTCAGGCATTTCTTCTTCTTCTCTGAATAAATGGGAAACAGTAATATGCTCATCTTTTGTATAATTACTATCAACCTTAATATCAGACGTTTTTCCTTTGCGGTAAAAATCCTGGATAGCGAATCCAAAAGGGTCATTCATAATTTGTAACATTTTCAACGAAAGTAGTACTAATATTCTCCTAATAGTATAAATTTACTAAAATAACCAAAATAACATGACCCGATTTTTATTCATTTTTACAGGATTTGTCATTGTATTCGCTTCTTGTTCTGAAAAGAAAGTAGAAATATCACAGTGGCGTGGCCCAGATCGCGATGGAATTTATAATGAATCTGAATTACTAAAAGAGTGGCCTGAAACTGGTCCGGAAATGGTTTGGTCATTTGAAGGACTTGGCTATGGCCATTCAAGTGCTGTGGTAACCAATGAAAATGTTTTTGTAACCGGAATGAAGGATACAACAGATGCTAACGGCACTTTATTTTTATTTGACAAGAACGGAGAGCTACTCTGGAAGAAAGGATATGGTCCCGATTATAATCTGATGTTTCATGGACCACGCTCAACTCCCGTAGTGGTTGGAGATCTCATTTATATTGAAAGCGGAATGGGGAAGGTTTATTGTATGGAAACAGCAAACGGTAATGAAGTTTGGTCCGTCGATTTTATCAATGATTTGGGCGTTGATTCAATCATTCAGTTTGGCTATGCTGAATCAGTATTAATTGATGGGGACCGTTTAATTTGTGTGCCGGGAGGAAAAGAAAATAATGTAGTTGCACTAAACCGTTTTACGGGTGAAAAAATATGGAATTCCACTGGAAACGGAGAACAGGCGACATATAACTCACCCATTCTAATTGATTATAATAATCAACGGTTGGTTATTGCAATGACAGCAGAATCTATTATGGGAATAGATGCCAACACTGGTGAAATGTACTGGAGAATAAAACATACACAAGGAAATAAAATTCATGCCAATACACCTGTTTATGCAGATGGCAAAATATTGGTTGCCACACCCGACAGAAGCGACACTTCGGGGATGGTTTTATTACAACTCTCGGAAGATGGGAAAAATGCTGAAGTGGTGTGGCGAAATGAAAAGTTACGGAATTTTATGGGCGGGTTAGTAAAAATAGATACTTGTATTTATGGTTCTGGGTATTTACGGAACGACTGGGAGGTTTTAAGCTGGAACACAGGGGAAATGCTTACACAGAATAAAGATCTGGGAGGAGGTGCTATTATTTATGCAGATGACATGTTTTACGGATATGCTGAAAGAGAGGGCGAAATAGCTTTAATAAATGCAAATCCTGAAAAGTTTGAAATTGTTAGCCGTTTTAAGGTACCAATGGGAACGATGGAACATTGGGCACATCCCGTTATTAATGATGGCAGATTGTATGTTCGCCACGGCGATGCTTTGATGGTTTATAATATAAAAGAGACTTAAAAATAAATTTTTCCTGTTAAAAAAGTAGATGCTCTTCCTCCGATTTCAACTCTGTCGCCTACTAATTTGCAAAAAAGAATTCCACCTCTTTGGGAAATTTGTTTGGCAATCATTTCAGATTTTCCCAGTTTTTCAGACCAATATGGAATAAGCATGGTATGGGCAGAACCAGTTACCGGATCCTCATTTATACCCACAGATGGGGCAAAAAAACGTGAGATGAAATCAAATTCAACTGAAGATGCTGTGGCAATAACTCCGCGGGTTTTGGAGGCCAGTATTTTTTGAAAATCGGGATTTAAATTATGGATATCCTGTTCATTATCATAGATTAACATGAGGTCATCGCGGCCACGGAAACATTTTTCAGGCAGAATATTAAAAGCTACTTCCAGATTTTCAGGTATTTCGATTTCAGAAATCGGTGACGCAGGGAAATCCAAAACAAGTATTTCGTTTTCCTTCTTTACTTTTAAAATGCCACTTAAAGAATTAAAATGAATTTCTTTTGGGGTATAATTTAAATGTTCAAATAAAACATGTGCGGAGGCCAGAGTTGCATGTCCGCATAGCTTTACCTCTGCCCCTGGTGTAAACCAGCGAATATGAAATCCTTCCCCGTCAGGAATAAAAAAAGCAGTTTCAGAAAGATTGTTTTCCAAAGCAATATTTTGCATTACTTCGTCAGGCAACCAGGTTTCAAGAGGAACAACTGCTGCCGGATTTCCAGAAAAAGGCTGGTCTGCAAAAGCATCAACTTTATAAATATTAAGTTCCATTTCAATTAGAATTGTACAGTGAGTTTCAAATTTATTTTTCTCGCGGTAAGGTAATTGGGCACTGCATATTGATCGCCTGAATTACTCGATACCCAAAAATACGAAATAGTATTGTTAATGTTCAGCAAATTAAATATCTCCAGACTCACCCACATATCGTTGATATTACGCAGTAAATTCCGGTTTACCTGGTTAGCAGCGCTTATTATTACCTTTGAAAATCCCAGATCGATTCTTCGGTATGCAGGCATTCTGTAGGTATCCATGTAACGCTCTGAATTGGGTGGGCCTATGGGCAAACGCGCACCATAAAAACCGGAGAGTTGCATTTTGTAAGATGGATTTCCTGGGAGATAGTCCTGGAAAAATAAGCTGAAATTCATCCATTGATCGGTTGGTCGGGGAATATTTCCATGACCGTCGTTTTTGATATCTTCTTTGGTTGACATTAACGACAAACTAGCCCACGACTGCACCCCGCTTACAAATTCACCGTTTATTTTCATATCCAATCCAGTGGCATATCCGGTAGCTTCCTGTTCCCCCATATAGCGAATGCGAACATTATCAACCTGATAAGGGATTAACCGATACAAACTTTTATAATATGCTTCTGTTGTAAAACGAAATGGGCGATCCCATGCATTAAAAACATAGTCGGACCCGGCAACTATCTGAAACGATCGTTGCGCTTTTTGTTGATAATTTATATTGCCGGTAGTAGTTAACAACTCTTTGAAAAACGGAGACTGATGATAAAATCCGGTTGACAGGCTAAACGAAATTTTATTTTCCCAATCAGGGTAGTACTTTATTGTAGCCCGGGGGCTTATCAATAATTCATCGTTAAAATCCCAGTAATGAAAACGAACTCCTCCGGTTATGTATAAATCTCCACTGGAAATAGGCAAATTGTAGGTATCCTGAATAAATCCTGTTACGCGGTTTGAGCTTGGATTATTTTTACTATTTAATGTGTAAAAAAGTTTTAATTCAGAGTCGGAATAAGGAAGAGAATAACCGGTGGAATCACGGTAAATCCATTCATTTATTTTGTGGTCTACTTGTTCATGCTGGAACTTAATCCCCCAGTTTAGCAAATGTTTTTCTGAGTTATATGCACCTCGGTGTGAAAAACTATAAACTGTTGCATCAAGATAGTTTCGGGCATGATTTATAAAAGTCCCTACACCAAGATTAAGAACACTGTCTCCAAATTCTTGAGATGACATGTCTCTTTCCAGCTCGTTCAGATAATATTGTCCGGTTATATCGTAAGTTTCCTCTTCTGTAGCATAATAAGCCGACGCAATAAATTTTAGATTTAGGTTAACATTGGGGTGGTAATTTGCGGAAACAGCACCCAAATAAGTTTGAAAATCGTCAACTTCCTGTCCATCAAAATAAACTTTTGTATTTAGTGGGGTAGTCCATGTGCCAAAAGTAGTTTCACGTGTTTGTGGAATAAATTTGTACTGGTTCTGAGCCACGTTTCCAAGGAATGAAATATCAAATTTTTCAGAAAACTGATATGTAATATAGGTTTGAAAATCGATAAAATTAGGATCATATTCTCCCTGCTCATCGAGGCTCCCCAAAAGGTAACGATTGGTTTTATACCTTATTCCTGAAATATGTGACAGCCTCCCTTTTAACGCAACATCTTCAAAATGGGCTGTTGCTCCAAGAAGGCTCATCGAAGCGGATCCTCTGAATTCACTGGGCTTTCGGTATTTTATATCCAGTACCGACGACATTTTATCTCCATATTTGGCATCGAAACCACCAGCAGAAAAGTTGATTGTTGAAACTAAATCACTATTAATAAAGCTTAAGCCTTCCTGCTGACCGGAACGAATTAAAAACGGCCTGTATATTTCAATGTCGTTTACATATACAAGGTTTTCATCAAAATTCCCTCCACGCACAGTATATTGCGAACTTAATTCGTTATTTGTAGAAACCCCTGGTAAAGTTTTGATTAATGCTTCTACTGCTCCGGTTGATGCCCCTGGAATAATGGACATAAATTTGGGGTCGATTCGTGTTGCATTTCCCAAATTCCGGCGTTGTTCCTTTACAATTACCTCTGCAAGTTGTTCGTTGAATACTTTCATTGAAATTTCGCGGTTAATGCTTTCTTCAACCCGGGCAACAATCGTATCATAAACGGGCATGTAACCAATGGATGAATAAACCACTATGATTTCTTTTCGCGCCGGAATACGTAAGAGAAATTCTCCTTTCCGATTTGAACTTGTTCCAATGGGATAATCTTTTAACGCAATATTAACCATATCGAGAGGCATGCCGGCCTCGTCTTTAATAGTCCCTTTTAAGGTTGCATTGTTACTTTGCCCCAGTACATTAACGTGCAGGGTGCTAGTGAAAAACAAAAGAAAAAGTAGTCTTATATTCATTCTGGACACAAAACTAATAATACGATTGTATTATCAACTTTTTATTGATAAATAAATTGTTTGACAGAGGAGATTTTTATCGTCTTTTGGGGAAGAAAATAAAATTCCCGCCGCAAAATTATTTTTAACGGGAATAACCGACAATAATTTATCCTAGTACAACTAAAACTTTGCAATTGGTTGTTTTTTGAACCGGAATTTTATTTCCGGCTATTTGAATTTCATTTACCCATATTTCTTTTACGCCTTTTGAAATATGCAACGGATTTGAAATTTTTATGTTGTAAGTAGTTCCTCTGAATTTTCGTTGTATGGAGAATTCATTCCATTCTTTGGGAATGCATGGTTCTATAATTAATCCATCATAATCGGGCTGTATTCCCAGAATATGTTGCGAAATTGCAAAGAAATTCCAGGCAGCTGTTCCGGTAAGCCACGAATTTTTTGCTTCGCCGGGTTTCCATGCATCTTTTCCGGCAATCATTTGTGAATAAACGTACGGTTCTGTTCGGTGTAAATCACTGATTTCTTCAAGATACGATGGGCAGATTTTGCTATAATATTCAAAAGCACGTCCACCATTTCCAGCTTCGGTTTCTCCAATTATAACCCAGGGATTGTTGTGGCAGAAAATACCTGCATTTTCTTTATAGCCCTCAGGGTAGCTTGTAATTTCTCCTTTGCTGAGGTCATATGCCGAATAGGGCGGATTATTTAAAACAATGCCATATTCACAGTCAAGGTATTTTTTTACTGAATCAAGGGCTATTTGCGGCCAATCGTTCTCTTTTCCGATACCAGCCATTGTGCAAAATCCGTTCGACTCAATAAATATTTTGCCTTCCTCATTTTCGGTGCTTCCAATCTTGTTTCCATAAAAATCGTAAGCGCGGAGAAACCATTTCCCGTCCCAACCATGTTGGGCAATGGCATCTTTCATTTTTGAAACTTCAAGACGAACTTCTTCCGCCTCTTTATTTTTACCAAGCATCTTTAGCAATGCTGCATAATCGTTTCCATAAAGAACAAACATCCCTGCTATCATTACAGACTCAGCAACTCCACCTGTTTGGTTTTCTGTAGTTTGAAAGGATTCATCCGGGTTGGTTGAAAAACAGTTTAAATTTAAACAATCATTCCAGTCGGCCCGCCCAATAAGTGGCAGCCCGTGAGGCCCCAAATTATTGACCACATGTAGAAACGAGCGGTTTAAATGGTCGAGCATTGGTTGAGCTTTGCTGGCGTCGTTATTGTAAGGAACAGTTTCGGCTAAAATGGAAAAATCGCCGGTTTCTTTAATATACAATGTAGTTGAAAGAATAAGCCAAAGCGGGTCGTCGTTAAAATTTCCCCCGATATCTGAATTCCCTTTTTTTGTCAGAGGCTGGTATTGATGATAAGCGCCGCCATCTTCCAACTGAGTGGCTGCTAAGTCTAAAATTCGTTCGCGGGCTTTTTCCGGAATAAGATGAACAAAGCCGATTAAATCCTGATTCGAATCGCGAAATCCCATACCACGACCAATTCCCGACTCAAAGTATGATGCAGAACGGGACAAATTGAAAGTAACCATGTTCTGATACTGGTTCCAAATATTAACCATTCGGTCTAGTTTTTCATCGTGACTTTTTACCCGGAAATTGGAAAGCAATTTATTCCAGTATTCGTTTAGTTTTTGGAGTTCATTTTCTATTTCTTTTGTCGTACTTAACTCAGAGATGAGCTGCTTTGCTTTGGTTTTGTCGATTACTTTTTTTGATTCCCACTTTTGTTCGTTCTCATTTTCTACATATCCCAAAATAAAAATCAACTCTTTTTCTTCACCGGGCTTTAATTCCATTTCAAACATGTGGGAAGCTATTGGCGACCATCCGTGTGCTACGGAGTTTTTAGATTTTCCGTCGCGCACTACATCCGGGTCGGAATAAGAATTGTACAATCCTACAAACGACTCCCGATCGGTATCAAAGCCATCAATGTTTTTATTTACAGAGTAAAAAGCATAATGGTTTCGTCGTTCGCGGTATTCTGTTTTGTGATAGATAGTTGGACCATCTATTTCAACTTCGCCAATAGAATAATTTCTCTGAAAATTAGTCATATCGTCCAGCGCATTCCAAAGGTTCCATTCAACAAATGAAAATAATTTGAATTTTTTAGTTTCAGATGAAGTGTTTTTTAGCTTAACGCGATGAATTTCCACTGGTTTTCCCAGGGGAACAAAATAGGTTACTGATGCTGCAAGTTGGTTTTTTAGCGCCGATATTTTTGTGTACCCCAAACCGTGCCTGCATTCATAATTATCTAATTCGGTTTTAACTGGTTTCCATCCTGGCGACCATATCGTTTCATCTTCTTTTATATAAAAGTATTTTCCATTGTCGTCAACCGGGACATTGTTATATCGAAAACGGGTAATTCGCCGGAACCGGGGGTCTTTGTAAAAACTGTATCCACCTCCGGTATTGGAAATCAAGCTGAAAAAATCGTCATTACCCAAATAATTAATCCATGGCCATGGTGTTTTTGGGGTTGTAATTACATATTCCTTGTTTTGGTCGTCAAAATATCCAAATTTCATTTTATTGCTTTAGTTTGTTTAAACGCAAATGTAATTCTTATTGTAGTTGATACAAAAAGAAAAGAGATTTTTAATTCTTCCTGATAAAATTATTGTGCAATTTCGGGCCAGCCTAGATTTTGAAGGGATTTGCCGAGGTATTTTTTGGGGTTATTAACACATGTTGAAAACTACTTCATATCGCATTATACCTGGTTATTCTCAAATGAAAACCATAAAATTCACATTTCAATGTTAATAAGACGAGCTGTGTTGTTGTGCGTTTATTTTTTTGTTGATTTGCTCGTAAACCTTATTAAAATAGTATTCAGTACAATGCCCCGCCATAGGCGAAAAATTTATTGATGCATCTGATTTTGGATTTTGTTTTTTTTGTAGCATTTGGTCAAACGCACGCATTGCTGGGTTTAAGTAGAAATTATCCATGTCGCCCATCCATATCCAAATTTTTCCTTGAATTTTAGGACCGAGCGTTTCCCAATTGGTTTCCACCATATTTTTTAAATCGTGTTTTTTCCAGTATGTAGCAACATTTTTATCAATTTTGCCGGAAATTGGATCAAACATTGGCAGGGGTAATTCGTTTGGGCCTTTGGGACTGAAGAGTGCAGTAAAAGCACTAAACTGTCCGCCCGAATTTAAGTAGCTGTTTGAAGTGCCTTGCACATTTTCAAATAAAATATAGTCCTTTTGCGAAACCATCGGTTCTCCACTTATTTCCCGAACCAGTGGACGTTCATAGCCAAATTCGTTATAAAATATGTTGTTGTCCTTGTAAATATTAACCAGCTGGCAATTTTCAAAATCGACCTGATCCGGACTATATGAGAAGCATCCGTTAAAAAAATCGGGATAAAAAAGTTGCAAAGCCAGTGAAACCCAGCCACCGGTGCTACATCCGTCGAGGTAGCGCGATTCCGGCGTCCCGATTCCCCTGTATTCTTTTTCAATATAAGGAATTAATTCTTCAGTAAGTGAAGTCCCATAAGGGCCGCTGTTTTCAGAATTCAGCTGATAGCTGTCGCCAAACGGGCCTTCGCCATCCAAAAAAACGGTTATCATTTCAGGCCCGTTTTCAGAAAGATACCAGTCCATAAACGACTGATTATCCACATAGCGGTTTGCCCGGGTATACCGTCCTCCATAACCGGCAATGTTATACCTGACCACATATTTTCTGTCAGGTTTATCATAATAACTCCTGGGTAATAAAATGGCAGCCTTAACAAACATATCTTTTCCCCACCAATCGGAAAGAACTTGGCTTCTTTGGTTTATTTCTTTTAAATATTTGTTTTCAACTAGTTTGTGTGGTTCGATGATTTTTGTCAGCGGGATTGTAACTGTCTTATTTTCTTTCAGATTTATTGAGATTACCTCAGAATATAAATTACCTGGGGCATTTATTCTTGATTCAAAAGTGTCTTGATCCCATAAAATCTGAAGGCTGTATTCTCCGGCAGGAAGAGAATTTAGTGAAATATCAACTGATTTTATAACCTTGCTTGAGCCATCGAAAGTAAATTCGGTGAGAGGCAGCCAATTCTTAATATTGGTGGCAAATATATAATTGGTTTGGCTTGGAAAAGTGTTTAACCGTGGTTCTGTATTTGTTTTTGGTGTTACAAAAAGAAATATCCTTCCTGATTTTTTAAGACTGGTTACAATTTTTTCTGAAACAGAAGTATTTACTTTTAAGGACCAGGTTTGCGCATAAATTGTGAACACGAAAATAAATAAGGAGAAAAAGAGAATTATTGCTTTCTTCATATTGGAGAAGTTGGTTTAAAATGTTTGTGCTTTAAAGATAAAAATCGAAATAACAAGTTTACCGTGTTCCGTCAATTATAATTTAGAAAAGTTAAACTTTAAGGAGATTTTGTTAAAATCAAAACTAAAAAATATGAATAGTAATATCTTTGTCAGAAGAATTTGATTTAATTAATATTTACCATGACTGAATTTAAATACCAAAAACCATTTCCAATTTTAAAAGACGAAACACCATACAAGTTATTAACCAAAGATTTTGTTTCTACCGTTGAAATTGACGGCCGAAAAATATTAAAAGTGGATCCGGAAGGATTAGAACTTTTGGCACGTGAAGCTTTTACTGATGTTTCTTTTTATCTGCGGCCAAAACATTTGGAGAAACTCGCCAAAATTCTTGAAGATCCGGAAGCAACAGATAATGACCGTTTTGTGGCACATACCATGTTAATAAACCAGGTTGTTTCTGCTGAAGGAGAACTTCCAACTTGCCAGGATACAGGAACGGCAATAGTAATTGGCAAAAAAGGCGAAGATGTTTACACCGGCGTGAATGATGCAGAAAAACTTTCAAAAGGTATTTTCGATACTTATCACGATAGAAACCTGCGGTATTCGCAAGTAGTTCCATTTTCTATGTTGGAAGAAAAAAATACAGGAACAAATCTTCCGGCTCAAATTGATATTTATGCAGAACAAGGAAACAAATATGAATTTCTATTTGTAACCAAAGGTGGTGGTTCAGGAAATAAAACTTTCCTTTACCAGCAAACAAAATCATTGCTTACAGAAGAGAACCTGGCCAAGTTTGTAAAAGCAAAAATTAAAGATTTGGGGACATCTGCATGTCCTCCGTATCATCTGGCTCTGGTTATTGGCGGAACTTCTGCTGAAGCAACATTAGGTGCCGTAAAAAAAGCATCGGCAGGTTATTTTGATCATTTGCCAACTGAAGGAAACGAAGGTGGACAGGCTTTTCGCGATTTGGAATGGGAAGCAAAGGTGGAAAAAATTTGCCAGGAAAGTGGAGTAGGCGCTCAATTCGGTGGTAAATATTTTGTTCATGATGTTCGTGTAATCCGTCTGCCACGTCACGCAGCTTCCTGTCCGGTTGGTTTAGGTGTAAGTTGCAGCGCCGACAGAAATATTAAAGCAAAAATTACGGAAGACGGTATTTTCCTTGAAGAACTGGAAAAAAATCCTGCACGTTTCTTACCTAAAGAAGCGCCGCATATGCAACCGGCAGTTGATATCGATTTGGATCAACCAATGGAGAAAATTCGCGAAGAACTCTCAAAAT
The DNA here is from genome assembly GCA_963677235.2 of uncultured Draconibacterium sp. Lineage (GTDB taxonomy): Bacteria > Bacteroidota > Bacteroidia > Bacteroidales > Prolixibacteraceae > Draconibacterium. Next base: position 1,160,179 of record CAXXPP010000004.1, read on the forward strand.
ACCCAATTAAAACCCGTTTAAATCTAAAAGGGACATTGATTGTTGCACGTGATATTGCCCATGCTCAGATCAAAAAAATGATTGATGAAGGAAAACCAATGCCTGAATATTTTAAAAACCACCCGGTTTATTATGCTGGCCCGGCAAAAACACCCAGAGGCATGGCGTCAGGAAGCTTTGGCCCTACTACTGCCGGACGTATGGATCCGTATGTTGATTTGTTCCAGAGTATGGGAGGCTCAATGGTTATGCTTGCGAAAGGAAACCGTACGCAGCAGGTTACCGACGCGTGTAAAAAATATGGTGGTTTTTACCTGGGGTCTATTGGCGGACCAGCAGCCATCCTGGCGAAAGACAGCATTAAATCGGTTGAGGTAATTGATTTTCCTGAACTCGGAATGGAAGCTGTACGAAAAATTAAGGTTGAAAATTTTCCGGCGTTTATTATTGTTGACGATAAAGGAAACGACTTTTTTAGCGAATTGTAATTTATTATAAATAATATCAGAAGAAACCGCTCTTGGTAAAGGGCGGTTTCTTTATGTTTAATTTATGAAAACCCGTAATGTTTATCTAATTCTGCTTACTTTTATTTGTTATTTTATAAAATTATAAAGACTGGCTTTTTAAAGAAGAAATGGCTAAATAATCAATTTTTAAAATTTCAGATTTTAAATAAATGAAAGCAGCTTACTACGAAAAATTTCAGGGACCGGTTGAAATCATGGAAGTATCGAATCCGGTGGTTTCATCTGATAGTGTGGTTATAAGAGTTGAAGCAACCGGGTTATGCCGCAGCGATTGGCACGGCTGGATGGGGCACGACCCTGATATTATTTTACCACATGTTCCCGGACACGAGTTGGCAGGTACAGTTGTTGAGATTGGCTCTGATATAAAAAACTGGAAATTTGGCGACCGTGTAACCGTTCCGTTTGTGGGAGGTTGCGGGCATTGCCCCGAGTGTGTTTCCGGCAATCATCAGGTTTGTGATAATCAGTTTCAACCTGGTTTTACAGCCTGGGGATCTTTTGCCGAATTTGTAGAAATAAAGTATGCTGATATCAATTTGGTTCGGCTTCCTATTGAAATTGATTTTATTACGGCGGCCAGTTTGGGGTGCCGTTTTATTACATCTTTTCGTGCTGTAATTGACCAGGGAAAGGTTACAGCCGGTCAATGGGTGGCAGTTCACGGTTGCGGTGGAGTAGGCCTTTCTGCAATTATGATTGCCGCCGCCGCCGGAGCAAATGTAATTGCAGTTGATATTGATGAAAGTAAACTGGAGTTGGCAAAAAAAGTTGGTGCTGAAATTAAAATTAATGCCAAAATAGTGGAAAGTATCCCCGAAGAAATTAGAAAAGTAACTACCCGGGGAGCTCATGTATCGGTTGATGCACTTGGAAGTCAGGAGACCTGCTTTAACTCTGTGACCTGTTTGCGAAAACGTGGAAAACATATTCAGGTTGGATTAATGACCGGGAACCACAAACATCCAAAAATTCCGATGGACAGGGTAGTGGCTAACGAACTCGAAATTATAGGAAGCCACGGAATGCAGGCTTTTCGTTACACGGAAATGTTTGAAATGATAAAAAGCGGGAAATTAAAACCCGAATTGCTGGTTGGAAAAACTATCTGCTTGGATGAAGTTCCCGCAGCGCTGGTTAATATGGATAAATTTGAAAATTTAGGAGTTACTGTGGTAAATAAGTTCTGACCATATTTATTATTTGCTCGTCATCCTGAATTTGATTCAGCATCTTTGCAATATTGGGTTACAAACTCAGAAATATCCCGATAGGTATTGGGATGGATGACAACTCACAGATGATACAGTCTCATGACTTTCATATAAAAATAAACAATCATGGAAAACCTAAGAATAACAATCATCCAACCCAATATTATTTGGGAAGATATTCATGCCAACCTGGATAGATATTCAACAATGGTGTCGGAAATTGAATCAACCGATCTGATTATTTTACCGGAAATGTTTACTACCGGTTTTTCTATGTCTCCGGAAAAGTTGAAAGAATCCATGAACGGAGTTTCAGTGAAGTGGATGAGAAAGATGGCAAAGCAATCGAATTCGGCTATACTTGGAAGCTTGATTATTGAAGATAATAAGCAAATATTTAATCGGGCGATTTGGGTATTTCCGGATGGGGAACTGGAAATTTACGATAAACGCCATTTGTTTTCAATGGGAGATGAGCACAATCACTATTCTCCTGGAAATGAAAAAGTTATAATTGAATTTAAAGGATGGAAATTTTGTCCTTTAATTTGTTACGATCTTCGTTTCCCTGTATGGAGCCGGAATGCTGAAAACTATGACGTTTTAATTTATGTTGCGAACTGGCCATCCGTCCGCAATCATGTATGGAAAAATCTACTGGTGGCTCGGGCTATCGAAAACCAGTCGTATTGTATTGGCGTAAACCGAACTGGTGTTGACGGAACCGGATTAAGATACCAGGGGGATTCCGCTCTTATTTTTCCCAAAGGGGTGGGGAATTTTTTAGGACAAAATGAAACATCTCAAACTTTCGAAATTTCATACTCTGAGCTTCATAACTTTCGAAAACGTTTTCCTTTGTTGAATGATAAAGATGAGTTTATTATTCAGGTTTAATACGCTGCATAGCTGTTTTCTGTATTAAAAATTTTTCAAATTAATTTTATTGAACTATTTTTTTAGTTGTTGTATTGTTTTGGTATGTAATTTGTTATAAAATACTTCTTAAATAAACTAATATTTTAGTTTGAAAACTAAATATTTAGTTTTATGTTTGTTCTTATTGAAATAGATTCAAAAATTAAACGGAAAAGCTGGATTATTAGTTCGAACGGTAAAAGAAGAATTGTTTAACGTTAATTTGAAAGTTATGGAACAGAAAAAATCGCAAAAAGCCGATCTTGAAAGCAAAAGAAATATGTTCTTTTTGTTTGGATTGGTAGCAGCTTTGGGAGTCACACTTTTAGCATTTGAGTGGACAACAAAGCCAAGCAAGGCCGAATTGTTGGGACAAATCCAGTCGCAGGTAGTAGAAGAAGAGTTTATTCCGGTTACCCGCGAGCCGGAAATAAAACCACCGCCACCACCACCTCCGCCAAAAACGGTTGAAATTTTAAATATTGTTGATGACGATGTTGAAATTGAGGATGAACTGGAAATTGAGGATTCCGAGGCAGATAAAGAAACAGTAATTGATGTAACTCCAGTTATTGAAACAGAAGAGGAGGAGGATGTAAAAGAAGAAATACTGTTTAATATTATTGAAGAACCTGCTGAATTTCCAGGAGGTGATCTCGCTTTGTATAAGTATTTAACAGATCATGTCAAATATCCGGTTATTGCACAGGAAAATGGGGTTCAGGGAAAAGTATATGTAAGATTTGTAATTGACGAACAAGGGAACGCAAGCAGTGCCGAAGTTCAACGTGGTGTAGATGCGTCGCTTGACACAGAAGCTTTACGCGTAATTAACAGCCTTCCCAAATTTAAACCCGGGAAACAACGTGGCAGGGCCGTAAAGGTTTATTACAATGCTGTTATTAATTTTCAGCTTCATTAATAGAGTTTAAAACATTAATTTGAATGTTATGGAACAGAAAAAATCGCAGAAAGCTGATCTTGAAAGTAAAAGAAATATGTTTTTTTTATTTGGATTGGTAGCAGCTTTGGGAGTTACACTTTTGGCTTTTGAATGGACAAGCAAACCGAATAAAGTTGGCTCTTTGGGTGAAATTCAGACTCAGATTGTGGAAGAAGAAATTATTCCGGTTACCCGCGAGCCGGAAATAAAACCGCCACCACCACCGCCACCACCAAAAACTGTTGAAGTTTTAAATATTGTTGATGATGATGTTAAAATTGAGGATGAACTTAAAATTGAGGATTCAGAGGCAGATGACGAAACCATAATTAATATTAATCCGGTGGTTGAAACCACGCAGGAAGAAGAGGAAGAAGCGCCTGAAATTTTTACCATCGTTGAAGAACCGGCTCAATTCCCCGGAGGTGACAGGGCTCTGTACAACTTTATTTCAAAATCGGTAAAGTATCCGGTTGTTGCGCAGGAAAATGGAATTCAGGGAAAAGTGTATGTTAAATTTGTTGTTGATGAGCATGGAAACGCCAGCAGTGCAGAAATACTTCGAGGCGTTGATTCATCGCTGGATAAAGAAGCTTTACGCGTAATTAACAGCCTTCCAAAATTCAAACCTGGCAAACAGCGAGGGAGACCGGTAAAGGTGTATTACAATGCTGTTATTAACTTTCAGCTTCAATAAAAACCGGAAAATTCATATACTTATTTTTTATAAGAACAGGTTAAGTTTGCCTGTTTCAACTAAACCTTCAGTGTTGACTGAAGGTTTTTTATTGAAAAATAGAAACTAAGTTGGTAGTTTATAAACTAATTTATTAGTTTTAGGTATAGTTTTTGTTAAAGTATAACGTTGTGTAAAACAACACAAAATTAGAGCGAGATGAAAGAACTTACGAAAGCCGAAGAGCAAATTATGCAGCTTCTTTGGAAATTGGAGAAAGCATTTGTAAAAGATATTATCGATAAGATACCAGAGCCTAAACCTGCCTACAATACGGTTTCTACTATTATCAGAATCCTCGAAAAAAAAGGGTTTGTTGACCATTATGCTTATGGAAAAACACATGAATATTTTCCATTAATTTCAAGAAAAGAATATACCCGGTCGTTTATGAAAAATTTTATGCGAAACTATTTCAGTGGTTCTTTCCAGGAAATGGTATCGTTTTTTGCCAAAGAAGATAATATGAGTTTGACCGATTTTGATGAAATGATGGAAGATGTGAAACGAGATTTGGAAAACGAAAATTCCACTGAAGATGAATCACGCGATTAATTTTATACTGGAATCAGGAATAAGCCTCTCTGTATTAGCCCTCATCTATATTCTGTTCCTGAGAAAAGAGACTTTTTTTAGTCTAAACCGGATTTTTTTATTGACATCAGTTCTTTTTTCACTTATTCTCCCTTTTCTTAAGTTTCAAATCTATAATGCAAATCCCGTATTGCTCCAGGAGATTACCGTTACCCCTTACCGGAATTTAATTGAGGCCGTTACTGTTTATGGTAAAGATTTGTCAGGCAGTATAGAAGAAGCAATTTTATCTACCAATATTATCATTCTGTTTTATATGCTTGGTGTTACTTTTTTCCTGTACCGTTTTTTATTTCGGATAGGAGATTTAACATACATGATAATTAAAAATCCGGTTCAAAAATGCGATGGTTTTAAACTGGTTTTACTTGAAAAAGAAACCAGCCCGTTTTCATTTTTAAATTATGTTTTTGTGAATAAGTCGTTTCAAAAAAACGATAATTACCATAAAATGATCATTCACGAATTAGAGCATGTGAAACACAGACATACTTTTGATATTATTATCCTTGAAATTCTTTCGTCATTTCAGTGGTTTAATCCATTTATGTGGATGTTGCGGACTTCAATACGTGAAAATCATGAATATCTTGCAGATCAGGCAGTTTTAAAATCGGGTGTAAAACGTGGGTATTATAAAAAATTACTTCTGAGTCAGTTCGTAGGCTACAATTTTGAAATTGCCAATAATTTCAACTATTCGCTCATTAAAAGGCGGATTAAAATGATGTCAAAAATCAGATCCTCAAAATTTGCTAACGGGAAAATAATTTTAGGCGTTTTTGCCGCATTGGGACTTTTGGTAGTTTTTGCCTGTGAGCAAAAAGATACATTGGAAATGGCTCCGGACAAAAGAAATGAATCGATGACTGTTACTATCCTCGACCAAAAATTAAAAGTGGAAGGCGCTGTTGACGGTATTGAAAAAATAAAAAATCTGTTATCTCAAAATCCTGATTTTGAAGTAAAATACGACAGTGTTGAAAACAATATGGTTTTGGCGAAAAAAGAACAGGTTGACAATACAAAATTGAGTTCCGACGAGCAGGTGTTTTTTATTGTGGAAGACATGCCTGAATTTCCCGGAGGAGAAATCTCTTTACGCAAATACATCGCCCGTTCAATTGTTTATCCCGAAATTGCCGTTGAAAATGGGATTCAGGGAAAAGTGTATGTTTCGTTTGTAGTTACCAGAAACGGAACGGTTGCAAATGCTAAAATTGCCAGGGGAGTGAACCCTGAACTTGATAAAGAAGCTTTGAGAGTTGTAAACAGCTTGCCCAAGTGGAAACCAGGCAAACAAAAAGGTCAGGTAGTAAATGTAAGTTATACAGTACCAATTAACTTTTCGTTGGGCGAAAACAGTTAACCGTTTTTTTGATACTCAATTTCGTTTAACCCAAATTTTATGAAGATGATTAAAAAATTTTCAGCTATTGTTTTTCTTCTCTTTATTTCTTGTTTTACATTTTCGCAGGAGAAAATAGATCTGCTTATTTTACATCGGGATTACGACGGTGCTATAAAACTTATTGAAAAAGATCTCGATAAAAAAGAGTCAGCAGATTTATTTTTTAAAAAAGGTTTAGTTTACGGACAACTTCAGGAGTACTCCAATGCTGCTTCTGCATTGGAAAAAGCAGTTGAGTTGGATGATTCAAATATTGATATTCTAAATGAACTGGCTGAAACATATTCCATTCTTGGAAATTATAAAGATGCAGTTCCAATTTATGAGAAGGCTTTACAAATTCAACCGGAAAATCTGATACTGGCTGGAAAACTGGGGCGCAATTATATCAATCTAAAAGATTATAGGAAGGCATATTGGATTTTCGACAAGATTTATAAAACCGATACAACAAATGTTTACTGGAATAAACAATATGCATTTTGTGCCTACCAGCGAATGGAAATGTTAAAAGCGGTTGATTTATATGAAAAAGTTATTTCTGCTAATCCGCGGGACTATTCATCATATTTTAATTTAATACGTTTGTATAAACAGTTGCCACCTTCAGGCAAAATACAGGAAACTATAGAAAAGGCCAAGGAGAATTTTCCGAATGATGCTCAGGTTTATGAAGAACAGGCTGATTATTTTTTCTCAACCAAACAATACAACGAAGCCAGAAAAACTTATGAAAGCTATTTTACTTTTGGCGGTGATTCAGCATATAAAGTATTGATGAATTACGGGATCAGCCTCTATTTTGATCGCGATGAAAATAAATCTGTTTCCATTTTAGATATTTGTGCGGAGCAGGTGGCAAATGATCCTTACGTATTGTTTTATTTAAGTTTGAATTATAAACGGATGGCAGAATATGACACTTCAGAAAGTTATATGAAAGCTGCCATTGAATCTGCTACTCCGGCTTATCTTTCAGAAATGTACCATCATTTGGGGCAGATTTACGGGCAACAACGAAAGTTTGAGGAATCGATTGCAGCATTAAAAGAATCGAATAAGCTGGATTCTGAAAATTATGAGGTTTTATTTGAGATTGCGACTACTTATGAAGAGTTTAATTCGAATAAAACACTGGCGCTGAACTATTATAAGATTTATTTAAAGGAAGCCGGCGCTACAGCGCGAAATACGGATTATGCCCTGGACCGAATTTCAAAAATAAAGGAAGATATGTTTTTTGATGAATAGAAAAATGAACTAATTTCCTGTTTTTTCTCTCACCAGATTTGCCAGCTGTACCCTGCTTTTTACCCCCGTTTTGGTATAAATCCGGTGTGTGTGGTCTTTAACTGTCTGTAATGTGATAAAAAGCTTTTCTGAAATTGCTTTATTGGTTTTCCCCGAACAAATCTCGATTACAATTTCAGCCTCGCGTTTCGAAATTTCATATATTTTACAAAATGTATGAAAATCAATATTCATTTTTATTTCTTCAACAGTATTTTCATTCCGGTTGAAATTAAGAAAAACCGGGATTGCAATGTTTACCCCAAACAAAATAATAATGGAGATGCATGTTGAAATATAGCCAAAAAGAGAATAATAATTCAAAACCGCAGAATAAATCAGAACGCCCAGAAAGTATAGATAGAAGTATTTTTTATCGATACCAACTTCTGTTTTTTGTTTACCTTTAAACAAAAGCGGAGCAAAAAAGAGGAAGTGAACAACCAGATTCAGAAAAAGTAAAATACGAATGACAAACAGATCTGGATTTACGGGTGTTTTTAATTTCCCCTTGTGAATTAGCAGTGTTATAATAATCGGAATAATTATCAAAACCATGAGGAAGCTGTAAATAAATCCTTTTGATATTGGTTGTTTGGCCAGATTATATCCAAATTTAATTAACATGAACCAGCTCACAATTAAAAAAGGAATTCCAATCATTGGAATAAACAACGCCAGTTTTCCTTTTAATTCCGGTTCAAGATTAAAATCTCCAAGCAACTCGCGGATGACCATATTTCCCCATATTCCGTAAATAAAAAACGAAAACAGAAAAATTTGTTGATAGAGAAGTATTTGAAATTCTTGTTTTTTGTTTTTATGATAAAGTTGGTAAGAGATTGAAATTCCGATTACAGCAAACCCCGCAGTAATTATAAAAGCAGCTAAGTATACGAAAATTTCAATTTGCATTTGTTTCAACTTAAGTAGTAGGCAGCAATATTATAAAGTTGCTTGTTTTTCAGATAGCTACCAAAGTAGTGAATATTCAAAATCCTACCAAAGTTGGAAGGTTAATTTTATGATTTGCCGTAATTTCGATTCAGAAAATAACAGAAAACAGAAATTTAAAACAAAAAAAATGAATGCACAGGATTATTTAAATTTAACACCAAGTATTGGTGGAAGTTTTAGCTACGGATGGAGGAAAATGTTTGGCAATGCATTCCTTTATTTATTGGTTACTGTAATTATTGCCGGTTTGTTAAATGGTCCGGTTGGGGCTAGTTGGAAAGCAGATGGGACCCTTGGGTGGGGAGCACTTGTATTTCTTCCTTTGGTGATTCTGGGATTGGCATATTCATTTCTGTTTATGCCTGTAATAAATTATGGCGAAAGATTTATATTCCTTAAAGCCATGAGGGATGAAGAAGCCGATTTAAAACTACTTTTCGATGGTTTCAGAAGTAATTATTTGAATATTGTACTGGCTAATTTAATTGTGTTTGCATTAATGATGCTTGGCTTTGTAATGCTTATAATTCCCGGGATTATAATTGGGTGTAGGCTGGTTTTTGTTCCGTTTCTGGTGATGGATAAAAATATGGAGCCGATGAAAGCAGTTGAAAAAAGCTGGCAACTAACCCGAGGACATGGCTGGAAAGTATTCTGGATGGGGGTTATTTCCATTTTTATTTTTATTGGTGGGTTAATTGCTTTTGTTGTGGGTGTTATTGTTTCATTAATGTGGATTCATTCAGCATTTGCAACCTTGTATCAATCTGTTTTAAATCAAAATGAGGATGACAATCCAATACCCATTTTAGGAGTTAACGAAATATAAAAACAAGTTCAGGCAAAGTGAAGGCCCGGAAAAAATTCCGGGCTTTTTATTTTATTTAAACTACTTTATATAATTTGGTAAGCTAAAGAATTTTTAATGAAAAAGGCCCTTTTTTTACTTATTTCTATTTTGGGATTTTTATTTTCAAATGCCCAGTATTTTCAGACCGGAGAAGATCCTGCATCTATAAAGTGGAGGCAAATAAATACTACAGATTTTCAGATAATTTATCCTGATTATTATGAAAAAGAAGCGCAAAAACTGACGCAGGTATTAGAAAAAGTATATAATTACGGAAGTTATTCATTAGAATACAAACCAAAAAAAATATCAATAATTCTTCATACACAAACAGTTAAATCAAATGGGCTGGTGGCATGGGCACCCCGGCGTGCGGAGTTTTATACTACCCCCCACCAGGATATTTATCCGCAGGACTGGATACAACAATTGGCATTACACGAATTCAGGCATGTGGTTCAGGTGGATAAAATAAACAGTGAAATTCCCGGTATTATTAAGGCAATTCTTGGAGAACAGGGAACAGCGCTTATTTTTGGAGGCTATTTACCCTGGTGGTTTATTGAAGGTGATGCTGTTGTTACAGAAACTGCGTTGAGCAAATATGGCAGAGGACGTTTACCTTCATTTTTAACAGAACACAAAGCCCAGGTCGTAGAGAAGGGTGTTTATTCGTATGATAAAGCTTATAACGGATCATATAAAAGTTATGTTCCTAACTTTTACAGATTGGGGTATTATTTGGTTGGAAACGGGCGTTTGAGATATGGGTCGGAATTATGGGAGTCGGTGGTGACTAAGGTTGGCAGACAACGTTTTATGAAATTCGCGCCTTTTAATTCCGCTTTAAAAGAAATTACCGGTGAAAACAAAGTACAGTTTTATCATTCTGTTTTCGACAGCCTGAAAACAGTTTGGACCACCGAAGATAAAAAGTATAACTCTGTTCCTTTTCATAGAATATCAGGAGAAAATAAAAGGTATTCTAATTATACCTATAATCATTGGTTAAACGATTCAACAATAATATCTTATAAAAAGTCGCTGGATAGAATAGGCCGTTTTGTTTCTATCGATAAAAACGGGAATGAAGAAAATATATATTTTCCTGGCACCATTTTTAATGAATCGGTAGATTACAGAGACGATATTTTGGTTTGGTCGGAACAAATTCCGGATCCTCGCTGGTCGCACAGTGGCGAATCTTTAATTCGTTTTCTTAATCTGAAGAATAAAAAGATGGCTGAGTTTCATCCTGAATTTAAATGTTTCAGTCCCACTGTTTCACCTGAAAAATCGAGAGTTGCTGTTGTGGAAACCGATTTTTCCAATAATTATTTTATCTCGGTTTATTCTGTTCCTGAGGGAAAATTAACTCATCGTTTTCAATCTGAAAATAACAATTATTTTTTTTCACCTGAATGGCTAAACCTGCATGAAATTGCTGTTGTGATGCTGAATAAAAGCGGAACAGGGAAACGTTTGGCAAAAATTGATTTGGACACGGATAATATAGAGATTTTATTTGAAAGTGATTTAGGCGAAATTAAACAGCTTACGCTTTCCGGCGATAGTTTATTTTTTGTCAGTAGCTATTCCGGAAAAAACGGATTATATTCTTACAATATAAAAACAAATCGTGTTAAGTTGGTTTACGAACCAAGGTTTAGTGCCGAGTATCCAGCAGTTAGCAGTTCCGGAAAAATATTGTTGAGTAATTATACCTCAGATGGTTTTGAACTTATCTGGTTGGATAAAACATTGCCGGTTTCAATTGAAAAGGTTTCAAAAGAAAAATATTATTTGGCTAATGAACTTGCCAAGCAGGAACTTGGTGTTCCTGATCTGGATGTACCCGACACGATAAAATATTATTCCAAAAAATATAATAAGGCAGCACATTTGTTTAATTTTCATAGCTGGGCTCCTGCTTATGTTGATGTTAATTCTTACGAAATAACTCCGGGGGCAAGTATTTTGTCGCAAAATAAATTAGGTACAGCCGAAACTGTTTTGGGATATAAGTGGAATGTTACAGAAAAAACCGGACAATTTTATGCAGGTTATACATACAAAGGATGGTACCCGGTGCTCCGGTTCGAAGTTAGTACAGGAAACAGGGCGTCACAATATTATAGCATTGAGCAAACAAAAAATCAACAAGGAGGAATTGTACACCAGGATACAACTCTGATGGATTTTTCGTGGAAGACAACAAATGCCGAAGCAGATATCAGTATTCCGCTGGATTTGACGAAAGGACCTTTTAACAGATTACTTCAACCTGAAGTTAAATATGAATATACAAGTTACAAACACAATTCCTCCACGCCAGATAATTTTTATGAAGGTAATTTTCAATCATTAACATACAGATTATATTACCATCAACTTTTAAAACAGGCGTCGATGGATGTTTATCCTGATTTTGGAATTGTTGTCGATGCTTCTTATCAGCATTCTCCAACAGGTTCAACAAATTTGGGAAGTCAGTCCGTTTTGCAATCGATTTTGTATTTCCCCGGTTTATTGAAAAATCATGGTATAAAAGTATATTCAGGTATTCAGGATAAAAACATAAGTGAATCATTTAGTTTTTCTGATGTAGTAAAATACCCGAGAGGTTGGGGAAGAATAAATACTACCCAAATGTACATGGCAGGTGCTGATTACAAATTTCCGATTTTTTATCCGGAATGGAGCCTTTCTAAAATTGTTTATTTACAACGAGTTAAAGCATCTGTTTTTTACGATTTTGCACAATTGAAGGGAAATATTTACGACAAAAACAAAATAGTTGGTACTTTTTCAAAAGATATTTCATCGTTGGGAGTCGAAGTTACAGGAGATGGGAATTTTCTTCGTTTTTATGCGCCCGCCAGTGTTGGTTTTCGTGCTTCTTATTTACCGGAATTAAAAGATATTTACTTTGATTTTTTGTTCTCAATTAATTTTAGCGGACTTTAAAGTAAAAACTGTTATTTCAGCAGGCATGTCAATTCTCCAGGGAATTCCCACGGTGCCCAAACCGGTATTTACATATAAAAAAGTATTTCCCTGTTGGTATAATCCACCCCAGGTTTTTCGTGTTAAATATGCAAGACTAAAAGGGATGCCCGCCAGTTTTAATCCCCATTGCATTCCGTGAGTGTGACCGGAAAGAGTGAGCTGATAATCTCCTGTTTCTTTTACTACTGATTCCCAATGAGCGGGGTCATGTGTCATTAATATTTTAAAAGCATCTTTGGGAATATTTTTGCTTGCTTTCTCCAGGTTTGCATATTGCGGAAAAGGTGGAAAGCCCCAATTTTCAACGCCTACAATAAAAATGGAATCTTTTCCTTTATAAATTGTTTTATTCTCATTTCGCAACAGGTCAAAACCCAATATTGAATTCGCTTTAACTACATCTTCAAAATTATCTTCTTTTTTACCTTCATTTGGCCATGTTGCGTAATCGCCATAGTCGTGATTGCCTAGTATTGAAAAGCTTGGCGTTTGTGAATTTATACGGTTGAAAACTTCTTCCCAGCCTTTGGTTTCCTCAGAAAAATTGTTTACCAGATCTCCTGTAAATAATATTAAATCCGGATTAATGTTGTTTACTTTCTCTTCCGTGCGGAAAAGTAATTTATTCGATTTTCTGAGACTTCCCAGATGTGCATCAGAAATCTGAACTATTTTGAAATTATTAAAACTGGCTGGAAGGGATTCGAAAACAAGTTCCTGACGGCATATTTTTATTTTATTTTTTCCAAACGATAATCCATAAAGCATATTAATACCTAAGCCAATTACCAGAATTAATCCTGCGTACGAAATAATCTTCTTTTTTCTGAAAAATACCCCTATAATGAAAAACAAACTTAGAATAATTTTAATAGTTAGATCAATGAAAAGAAAAGCGTTGAAATAAAAGTAAGTTAGATAGTTTTCTGCTTCTCTCGGTTGGTTGGGGTAAATGTATAAGAAAATAAATAGAAATATAAAAAGGACGGAATAGCCACTAAATAAAAATCGGAAAATTTTAGAGTTGTTCAGCCTTCGCAGATTTAAATAGGCTCCCAAACCCGTAATAAAATAAAAACCAATAAAAATAGCCAGATATAGAAGCTGAAATGATCGCATAATAGTATTTTAAATTTTTTCAACCTAAAAATAAAAATTGTATTTCAATAATTAAATATCACTACTTCAGTAGTTTGGTCTTTCAATTATGAGATTTTAAGTGTCTGACAATTGAATATTTTCCCATTGCTGATAACAGGGCTATAAATTTTTTGTTTGTAAGCTTTTTGTAGTGATTTAGCTTCTCTCATAACTTAGAAAAACGAATTAATTTTTTGTTGCAGTAAATATAAGTCAAAAATGTATTTAGAGTTTCGTTTTTCTTATAAAAAGTGAATTGATGTTACATTTATAAACGATAATTTTATTCTATTGCCTCTAAAATGTGAATGAAATTGCAATAAAATCCAATACATTTGTAACAAGGCGAATGCAAATTACAAAAGTAAAATAGAAATTTTGTTTGTTCAAATTTTACAATCGTGAATGTAATTTAAATAACTTAACAGTTGTTATCATAATAAAAATATCAGTAGATTATCATAATAAGAGAGTAATATAAATAAATTATAATTCAATATATATCTCATGTAATCAATTATTTAATATGTATTATATAATCTTATTTATAGGATTAAGTATATTTTGTAGTTATTTGATGATTTCATGTGTATATTTATATTCTTAACAAACTAATAATTAGTTAAATAATATTAGTCATTGAATGTTTTATATAAGTATTATTTTTGGGTATTAGCAATTTATTTTATGACGAATGTTCTTTGGGTGTTTGCAACTTTAAATAAAATAGTTACATTTGTATTGGTAAATTTCTAGTCGAAGTTTACACTAGATGTTTAAAAAACTCAGACAGTGATGAAGGAACGAATACAAGAGTTCATCGATAACAAAGGAATATCGGCCGGAGAGTTGGCAACTCTGCTTGAAGTGCAGAGATCAAATATTTCTCACATTTTAAATGGTAGAAATAAACCAGGAGCTTCTTTAATTGAAAAGATGCTAATTGTATTTCCTGAATTAAATGCAAGATGGTTACTTACTGGTGAAGGGAATATGCTTGATGAAGGCGGAAACAACAACCCTACAGTTAAATCAGTAAGGGAGGAGAATGCTTCATTTATCAAACAAAATGACAATAAGAAAATTGTTTCAGGCGAAAAACAAATAGAAAAAATAGTTCTTTTGTACACCGACGGGACATTTGTTTCTTTCAATAAATAATCTTAATCTTATTTCTTTTAATTATCCCTGATTCGATTAATAAATTAATAATTTATTTTTTATTAATCTCCATTAAAATAAAAAGATTTCACATCAAATTGTATTAATTCAAGGCTTGTAAAAAGTTCACTTGGTTCGTATTGTGTTATATATCAGTGATATATGTCCTTGTGTTATTTTGTTTTAAATATATGTTACAAATGTAGTATATGTTGTGTTATTTTGAATCAATCTTTATTATTTAAAATTGTATTATTATTTACAAATGTATTTTGTTTGTGTTCATATTTTGTTTACATTTGTATTGTTCTTTTAATAATGATAAGACAAGATGTTGAATATAGATATACATCATGATTTACAAACCCGATTTTAGTTTAGTTGTTTTTTAGTTTGTTGTAAAGTACAGAAGTTGCTAGCCGTTATAATTTATAACGGCTTTTTTATTTGTAGTGCATAATCATTTTCATATTAAAGTAAAATTATTGGTTATCTTTGCACGCAAAGTTTTTCAAGATGAGTAAAAAGTTTGTTGAAGATTTTAAGGTAACAGAAAATATTGCTTTAAATTCGTCTAATTTCCTTATCAAACTAATTTCTAAAAATAAATTACCTGCAATAAAACCCGGTCAGTTTGTAAATATTGAGGTAAAAAATTCAAAGGAAATTTTCCTTCGTCGTCCTTTCTCGATATTTGAAGTTGATTATACACAAAATACTTTGTCGCTTATCGTTAAGATTCTGGGGCGTGGTTCTAAAAAACTCACTGAAATTAAAGTTGGAGATATTATAAATCTAGTATATCCTTTGGGAAAAAGTTTTACAATTCCTGAAAATAGAGATAAAGCATTATTAATAGGTGGAGGTAGTGGTGTGGCTCCCATGTTGTTTTTGGCCAAAGAAGCAGGTTTAAGTTCCGAAAATATTGATATATTACTGGGGGCACGAACCCTAGAGGATCATATTGATGTTTCGAATTACTCGGAATATGGAAATTTACTTTTTGCAACGGAAGATGGTTCTATAGGAGAAAAGGGATTTGTAACCCACCATTCGGCATTTAAAAATATAGCTGATTATACTAAAATTTATGCCTGTGGACCTTTAGCCATGATGAAAGCTGTTGCTGCTGCCGCCAAAAAGGACGGAGTTTTTTGCGAAGTATCTCTTGAAAATCTTATGGCATGCGGATTTGGCGTTTGTCTGTGTTGTATTGAGCCTACGCAAAAGGGAAATTTATGTGTTTGTACTGAAGGGCCAGTATTTAATATCAAAGAACTAAAATGGTAGATTTAAACGTAAAAATTCACAATTTAGAGCTTAAAAATCCGGTAATGACGGCATCAGGGACTTCTGGCTTTGCTGAAGAGTTATCTGATTTTTATGATGTCGGGCAACTGGGAGGATTATTATTAAAAGGTACTACACTTAAAAATCGGGATGGAAATCTTTATCCGAGGATGGCTGAAACTGCTTCAGGCATGTTAAATGCAGTCGGGCTTCAAAATAAAGGAGTCGATTATTTTATAGAAAATATATATCCCCGGATTAAAGATTATAATACCCCATTAATTGTAAATGTTAATGGCTCAACGATTGAGGAATACATTGAAGTAACAGAAAAAGTTAACGAACTGGACAAAATTCCTGCAATAGAGTTAAATATTTCATGTCCAAATGTGAAAGAAGGGGGCATGTCGTTCGGAATAAGTTGTTCCGGTGCAGAGGCTGTAACACGTGAAGTACGAAAAGCTTATAACAAAACTTTAATTGTTAAACTTTCGCCTAATGTTACTGATATTACTGAAATTGCTAAAGCAGTGGAAGGACAGGGGGCTGATAGTGTTTCGCTGGTAAATACATTTCTTGGAATGGCAATTGACTCCGAAAAACGGATACCTTTACTTTCAACTGTTACAGGCGGTCTTTCCGGGCCGGCTATAAAACCCATCGCTTTAAGAATGGTTTGGCAGGTATACAATGCGGTAAAAATACCCGTTATTGGGATGGGAGGAATTATGAATGCTGCAGATGCTATTGAATTTATGCTTGCCGGGGCAACTGCTGTCCAGGTGGGAACGGCTATTTTTAAGGATCCTTTTATTCCGGTTCAAATAATAAAAGGAATTGAAAATTATTTGGAAAGGCATAATATTCATTCAGCCAGTGATTTAATTGGTAGTTTACAAATGTAAATAATCAATTTGCATAACTTTTTTATTTAATAAACAGATCTTTTATTTTTCTTTCTCTCTTTATATTGCAGCATAATTTTTTATAGTTGTTGGTACTTCGGTTTTGCTGTAGAAAATATAAAAAAATTAAAATTTTGTAAAAGTAAAATTGTAATGTGAACATTTCAATTTACGTAATGTTATTGTATGTGTAAATTACAAATAGTATAAAAAAACCTATAAAAAGTTATGTCAAAATTTAATATTATAATGCCAAAACTGGGTGAGAGTATCCAAGAAGGCACAATAACGAAATGGTTTGTAAAAGAGGGAGATACGGTAGAAGAAGATGATATGCTGTTTGAGGTAGCCACTGATAAAGTGGATTCTGAAATTCCTTCGCCTGTTGACGGTGTGATTGAGAAAATTTTGTTTCCGGAGGACAGTCTGGTTCCGGTGGGCGAAATTTTAGCCATTGTGAACATGGAAGGAGATGTTGCCGGAGAAACAGAATCAACTTCAGAAGTTACTGAAAAGAATGATGCAAAAGAAGCAGAGCAGGAAGTCGAATCTTCTTCAGAAACAACAGACCCAAAAGCAGCAAGGCAACTTTCAAACCGTTTTTATTCACCTTTGGTTAGAACGATTGCCAAAGAAGAAAATATTTCCTTTGAAGAACTTGAAAGTATTGATGGTTCAGGGGCAAACGGACGGGTACAGAAAAAAGATATTCTGGATTACCTTGAAAACCGTGTAAAAGGAAAAGTTGAAACAACTGCTAAAACACAGGAAAAAGTGGCAGAGTCCAAAGTTGTTCAAATGAAAGAACCAGCTCCGATACCTGTTTCTATTGGGGCAAATGATCAGATTATTGAAATGGATCGGGTTCGAAAACTTATTGCCGATCACATGGTAATGTCGAAAAGAGTTTCGCCGCACGTGACTTCGGTTGTTGAAGCCGATGTAACAGAGTTGGTTTTCTGGAGAAACAAAAATAAAGATGAGTTTCAGAAAAAATATGGCGAGAAAATTACGTTTATGCCAATCTTTACAGAAGCAGTTGCTGCTGCGCTGGCCGAATTTCCACTGGTAAATTCTTCGGTTGATGGTGATAAAATTATAATGAAGAAGGATATTAATATTGGTATAGCAGTAGCAAAACCGGATGGAAATTTGATTGTTCCGGTAATTAAAAATTCAGAACAAAAGAATTTGCTCGGACTCACTAAAGAACTGAATAGACTGGCTGATGCAGCAAGAAAGAATAAACTTGGTGTGGAAGAAATCCAGGGAGGAACTTTTACAATTACTAATTTTGGAAGTTTCAGGAATCTAATAGGAACACCAATTATTAATCAACCCCAGGTTGCTATTCTTGCCACAGGAAGTATAGAGAAGAAACCGGCGGTAATGGAAACACCTACCGGCGATGCGATTGTAATTCGTCATAAAATGTTCCTTTCATTGTCGTACGACCATAGGATAATTGACGGGGCGCTTGGTGGTGCATTCCTGAGAAAAATAGCTGATAATCTCGAGCAATTTGATATAAATCGTTCAATTTAAAACAAGGAAAATGACAGATAAAGATATTCCAAAAATTTATTCTATAAAGAAGACGCCAAAGGAAACGCTGGAAAAATGGTTCCGTTTGCTTTCTGTTGGGCGTGCAATCGATAATAAAGCGCCGAATTACCTAAAGCAGGCTATTGGTTGGTCGTATCATGCTCCTTACGCCGGGCACGATGGAATTCAGCTTGCCGTAGGTCAGGTTTTTGAGAAAAACAAAGACCACCTGTTTTTGTACTATCGCGAGATGTTAACAGCACTTTCCGCAGGAATGACGGCCGAAGAAATCATTTTAAATGGTATTTCAAAAGCTACTGATCCATCAAGCGGGGGCCGGCATATGTCAAACCATCTTGCAAAGCCGGAATGGAATATTCATAGTGTGTCTTCGTCGACAGGAAACCACGCTTTGCACGCAGTGGGAACGGCTCGTGCAATTAAATATTATGGTGAAAAAGCGGTTTCAATAAGTGGTCAGGGAGAATCTTCAGTAAGTGAAGGCTATGTATACGAAGCAATAAATGGAGCAGATAAGGAGGAATTACCTGTAATCTTTGTTATCCAGGATAATGGTTATGGAATTTCTGTTCCTAAAAAAGACCAAACAGCACAACGTAAGGTAGCCAATAATTTTATTGGATTCAAAAATTTAAGGATTATTCATTGCAACGGGAAAGATGTTTTTGATTCGATGAATGCAATGGAGGAAGCCAAAAGATTTGCAATAGAAGAATCGAAACCGGTTATTGTTCAGGCGAATTGTGTAAGAATGCATTCACATTCAAACTCTGATGATCATTTGTTGTATAGAAGTGATTCCGAAAGAAACTATGTAGAAGAATATGATCCGCTGGCAAAATTCAGGAGAATGTTAATCCGCTACGAGCGGTTCACTGAGGAAGAAATCCAGGCTTTGGAGGAAGATACCAAGAAAATTATTAAAGCAGCACACAAAGCAGCAATGGCAGCTCCGGATCCTGACCCTGAATCAGTTTTGGATTTTGTTGTTCCTGAACCCTATGTTTCTGAAAAATATCCGGATGGTTTACATAACGGAGAAGGTGAGAAAAAGAAAATGATTACCGCTTTGAATGAGACATTAAAAGCCGAATTCAGAAATAATCCGGATACATTTATTTGGGGGCAGGACATGGCCAATAAGGATAAAGGGGGCATTTTTAATGTTTCCAAAGGGATGCAAAAAGAATTTGGTCCTAAGCGGGTTTTTAATGCCCCAATCGCTGAAGATTTTATTGTTGGTACTGCGAATGGAATGTCTCGATACAATGAAAAAATCAGAGTTGTGGTTGAAGGGGCAGAGTTTGCAGATTATTTCTGGCCTGCAATGGAACAATATGTAGATACAAGTCATGATTACTGGCGCTCGAATGGGAAGTTTAGCCCGAATATTACGATTCGACTGGCTTCCGGAGGTTATATCGGAGGAGGAATGTATCACTCGCAAAATATTGAAGGCTCGTTGGCTGCAATACCTGGGGTAAGAATTGTTTATCCTTCGTTTGCTGATGACGCAGCTGGGTTACTGCGAACTTCTATACGTTCGAAAGGTATGACCATGTTCATGGAGCCCAAAGCTTTGTATCAGGCTCCACAGGCAGCCACATTTGTTCCTGATGATTTTGAAGTGCCATTTGGAAAAGCAAGAACTCGCAGAGAAGGAACCGATATTTCAATTATAACCTATGGAAATACTACTCATTTGAGTTTGCAGGCAGCCGAAAAATTGCAGGAAGAAGGAATTAGTGTTGAAGTGGTAGATTTGCGCTCATTGATCCCTATGGATAAAGAAGCTATCATTGAAACGGTTAAAAAAACAAATAAAGTTCTCGTTGTTCATGAAGATAAGATTCACGGAGGTTTTGGAGGTGAAGTTGCTTCGTTTATTATGGAGAATGCTTTTGAATATCTTGATGCACCGGTTCGGAGAGTAGGTTCTACTTTTACGCCGGTCGGTTTTAACCGTATTTTGGAAAAGGCTATTTTGCCTAATGCTGAAAAAATATATAATGCTGTTAATGAATTAATTAAGTATTGAAATTATGAGTAAAACTGTAATCATATATAGTTTCCATACACAAAAATCGAAAAAAGTTGCTGAAAAAATTATCGACATTTTCGGCAAGGATAAAATTGATGCTATTAATGCTGAAGAAATTACGTCTGCAACTTTTAATGATTATGATAATTTTATTTTAAGTGCTCCTACCTGGTTTGATGGGGAGCTTCCGAATTACTGGGATGAATTTGTTCCTGACTTGGAAGAAATGGATTTAAAAAAGAAGACTTTTGCTGTTTTTGGGTTAGGAGATCAAAAAGGATACCCTGAAAATTTTTGTGATGCAATTGGTATTTTAGTTGAAATTCTGGAAAAATGTGGTGCGAGAATTATCGGCAAAATACCGGCCGAAGGATATACTTACGAGTCCTCGCGGGCACAAAGAGGCGATGTGTTTGTAGGATTGCCTCTGGATCAGGAGAATCAGGCCAGAATGACCCAGAAAAGAATTGAAAACTGGGTAGAACAAATAAAGAAGGAAATGAAGTAGTAGAATTAAAAGGATAAAAATAAAGTTTGAGAGGCTGTCTTATGAAAAGGTAGCCTCTTTTTTTTGTCATTCCAAGATTATCAAAGTTGAACGAGTTATGTACTATAAAATAAATACTTTGTTTGCTTTAAAAAGGTAATATAATAATGAATTACAGATAGCTGATAAATATTTAATTCTTGCATCTTTTGTGTGCAATGTTCTAAATATTAATCTATTACACATTTGTTACTGTCGATTTATTTGCTTATTTACAAAAGTAAATAAGGGTGTGTCATTTTGTCAGGCATGGGTTTGGTAGAATACAGAAAATAATTTGGTGTTGATTTTTTCATATTTTAAATAATTTCTGTTGGAAAAGGAAATATTGTCTTCTCAATAGAACAATTATTGTTAAACAACTAAGAAATCAACAACGAAGCGTTATTATTTTATTTGTATTAATTTTCAATTTGCTTCGTGTTATGTTTTCAAATCGCATTTATTGATTAATTTTGTCACTTTTTAATAACCAAAAATTCTTGAAAATTGGCTGATACAAGATACATATTCGTGACAGGTGGAGTTACTTCGTCGCTTGGGAAAGGTATTTTAGCATCTTCTTTGGCAAAATTACTACAATCCCGAGGATATAGTGTAACCATTCAGAAGTTGGATCCTTATATTAATGTAGATCCTGGAACCTTAAATCCGTATGAACATGGTGAATGTTTTGTTACCGAGGATGGAGCAGAAACTGACCTTGATTTGGGACACTATGAGAGGTTCCTGAATGAAGCAACGTCGCAGGCAAATAATGTTACTACAGGAAGAATCTATCAATCTGTAATCAGCAAAGAACGACGTGGTGACTATCTGGGAAAAACAGTACAAATCATTCCACATATTACCGATGAAATCAAAAGAAGGATAAAAATCCTTGGTTCCAAAGGGAAATATGATATTGTAATTACTGAAATTGGCGGCACTGTAGGTGATATCGAATCTTTGCCATACATCGAGTCTGTTCGGCAATTAAAGTGGGAACTGGGTTCAAAAGCTTTAGTAATTCATCTTACTTTAGTTCCATATTTGGCCGCTACGGGCGAGTTAAAAACCAAACCAACGCAACATTCGGTAAAAGTATTGCTGGAAGCCGGAGTTCAGCCCGATGTACTTGTTCTAAGAACAGAGCATGATATTGATAGTTCCATTCGCGAAAAAGTTGCTCTTTTTTGTAATGTGGCACTCGAAGCGGTTGTACAATCGGTTAACGTTCCAACCATATATGATGTTCCGCTAAAAATGTTGGAAGAAAAACTCGATTTGACGGTTCTTAAAAAACTTGATTTGCCTATTAATGAAGAAATAGATCTGTCAGCCTGGAATAATTTTCTTGTTCAGTTGAAAAATCCTACGCAAACCGTTGAAATTGGATTGGTGGGGAAATACGTTGAATTGCACGATGCATATAAATCAATTGCCGAAGCATTGGTTCATGCAGGTGCAATGAACAGATGCAAGATAAATATTAACTGGATTCATTCGGAAACGATAAAAACAAGTAATTACATAAAAAGTTTTTCTCATTTAAATGGCATCATTGTGGCACCCGGTTTTGGACACCGTGGAATGGAAGGAAAAATTCTGGCAGCAAAATATGCCCGTGAAAAAAATGTTCCTTACCTGGGAATATGTTTGGGAATGCAAGTGGCTGTGATAGAATTTGCGCAAAATGTTTTGAAACTGGAAGAAGCAGATTCTTCTGAAATGAACCCTAAAACACCACATCCGGTAATAGATTTAATGGAACACCAGAAAGGAATAACTGATTATGGCGGAACCATGCGTTTGGGAGCTTATGAATGCCGCATAACTGAAAAAGATTCGAATGTTTGTAAAGCATATAATAAATTAACGGTTTTTGAAAGACATCGTCATCGTTACGAATTTAACGATGCTTACAGAGAACAATATATAAATGCAGGTATGATACCGGTGGGAATAAATCCGGATACTGATTTGGTAGAAATTATGGAAATACCAAAACATAAATGGTTTGTTGGAGTTCAATTCCACCCTGAATACCGTAGTACAGTTCTTAATCCTCACCCTTTATTTGTAGATTTCATAAAAAATTCTTTAGTACAAGACAAAAAAAATGGATAAAAGATCAATTATTGGTATTGTCCTCATATTTGCCATTTTGGTGGTTTTTTCTGTGTTAAATCAACCATCAAAAGAAGAAATTGAAGCAGCCAAAAGAAAACGTGACTCAATTGCACAAGTAGAATCGGAAAGAGCTATTGCAGCACAGCAAGAAGCAGAAAGCCAGGAACGACAGAACCTGGCTCAAACAGACACAGCAGCAACAGCCGACGATTTGGCACAGAAAAAAATGGATGAGTTTGGCGCTTTCGGAAATAGTGCTGTGGGGAAAGAAGATTTTTATACCCTGGAAAATAATCTGATGAAGATTACTTTTTCAAATAAAGGTGGAAAAATTTATTCTGTTTTACTGAAGGGGTATAAAACTTTTAAAGGAGATTCACTCATTCTTTTCGATGGCCCTGAAACAGAATTCGGATTGAATTTCTTTTCTCAAAACAGAAGTATAAAAACTGAACAGTTATATTTTAATGCAAATGTACCGCAAAAAAATGTTCAGGTAACAGGGCCGCAGGTGAAAAGAGGTAGTGAAGGCAGGCTGAAGTTTAATAGTGAAAACCCTGGCGGGCAGGAATCAATAGCATTCCGGCTTGAAGTTGCACCCGGAAAATACATGGAATATGTATATACCCTGAAGTACAATTCGTATATGGTTGATTTTGATGTAAATATGAATGGGATGGAACAATACATTGCTTCAAATCAATCGTATCTGAATTTTTCCTGGTCGTTTGATGTGCCCAGGCAGGAGAGAGCTTCAAGATTTGGCGAGGACAGGAATACTTATATTACATACAAGTTTTTTGAAGACGAAGTTGGAAATCTTTCACAAAATAAAAATGATGAAGAGAATTTAACCACTCGTGTAAAATGGATCGGCTTTAAACAATTGTTTTTTAGTTCTACAATTATTGCCGATGATGCTTTTCCCAATGCACAAGTTCATCAAAATAAATACGAGGATAATCCGGATTATCTGGCAAATTTCCAGGCAGATATTGCTTTACCATACAACAGCAGTTCTAAGGAATCTGTTGGAATGCAGTTCTATTTTGGTCCCAATCACTATCAAACGTTAAAACAATATGATATTGATTTGGAACGCCAGATTTATCTTGGGTATGCAATTGTACGTCCTGTTAATAAATACATTATAATTCCTGTTTTTAATTTCCTGCGTAAATACATTGGTAACTTTGGAATAATCATTTTGTTACTTACGGTCTTTATTAAAATGATTTTATTTCCGTTTACATATAAATCATATATGTCTCAGGCAAAAATGAAGGCATTAAAACCTGAGGTAGACGAAATTAACGAGAAGTATGGGAAAGGAAGTGAAAAAGCTATGGAAAAGCAACAGGCAACCATGGCGCTGTACCGAAAAGCAGGAGTAAATCCGATGGGAGGTTGCTTACCAATGGTGTTGCAATTTCCAATATTAATTGCCATGTTCTTCTTCTTCCCAACATCTATTGAATTAAGGGGAGAAAGTTTTTTATGGGCATCTGATTTGTCAACGTACGATTCAATTATCAATTTACCATTTAACATTCCTATGTATGGTAGCCATGTGAGTTTGTTCTGTTTGCTAATGACCGTTACAACTATTTTTTATACAAGATTGAATCAGCAAACTACATCTACACAAGGAATGCCCGGAATGAAAACAATGATGTATATGATGCCGGTGATGTTCCTGTTTATTCTGAATAGTTATCCGGCTGGTTTGAGTTATTATTATTTTCTTGCCAACCTGATTACAATTGGCCAAACCTATTTAATCCGCTCGTTTGTTGACGAAGATAAAATAAGGGCACAACTACAGGCAAATAAAAAGAAACCGGCAAAAAAATCGAATTTTCAAAAACGATTGGAAGATATGGCTAAGCAAAGAGGAATGCAGCCACCAAAAAAATAAGATTAAATAGAATTAAATGATAGAGACCCTGTGGATTTTCCTCAGGGTTTTTTATTGCCATTAAATCTCCATTTATCGAAAAAAATGATGGGGTTTATTACGGGTAATGCGATTTCCCAATTGCACCATTTCCGATGAATCACTTCGCCGGTTTCTAAGTTATAATAAGTTATTTTTCATTGATGAATATTGTTCCGGTGCATATTCACAAAATTCAATACGCAGAGTTAAAATTTCGTAATGTCTATATTAAACTTTTTTGTCGAAATTGAATCAAAAATCATCAAACTATAACATGCAATTTTTTAAAGGAAACTTAGGATTTATTAACTCATAAAATTAAATTATATGAACAAGATCTTATTTTTTGTTGCGCTCCTATTTTTAGGACTTACCTTTGGTTGCAATAATCAGGGAGGCAATAATTCTCAACAACCCCAGTTTGGGGCTGGCGGATTTGGTGATCGTGGAAATTTCGATCCGGAAGAAATGGCGCAGCGCCAGGTAGAGAGATTGACTGAACGACTTAATCTTAGCAAAGAGCAACAAAAACAGGTTTACGACCTTACTATTGAGAATTTTAAAAACATGCAGAAAATGCGAGAAGAAGGTGGCAGTGGTGATTTTGAAGCCATGCGCGAACAAATGCAAAAAGTACGTGAAGAACAAAATAAAAAAATAAAAGCTATTCTTTCCGACAAACAGTGGGAAGAATATGAAGCTTTCCAGGAAGAAATGAGAGCCAGAAGAGGGCAGGGAGGATTTGGCGGTCCAAGATAAGACACGAGAAATTTGTTTATTAAGAAGAGGCTGTTAATATAATTTAGCATCCTCTTTTTTTGGTTTAGTTTTTACCAACTGCAATTACCGATTTCTGTGCCCGAAAATAAATTACATTTTCTGAAATGGCAGGCGAAGCCATTAAAATATCATTTAAATTATTGTGAGCAATTTCGTTAAATTCATCGCCTGCTTTCACTACAAAAACATCACCTCCTTCAGCACAGAAATAGATTTTATCTCCGGAAGCTATCCCTGAGGCAGAGAATCCTCCAGCAGAACCTAAACTTTGTTTGTACATTTCTTCTCCTGTTGTTGCTTTATAAACGGTTAATGAACCGTTTCCCTGAAGGTTATATAAATAATCGCCATAAATTAACGGTGTTTGCATATAAGCGCCACCGCGTTTCACACTCCACACAATATATTCATTGGATGTTTCATCTTCTCCTAATGTTATATCGCCTTTTGCATCTGGTTTTATGGCATAAATTGGTGCATATCTTCCATGCGCGTTATTAATAAAAATAAGTCCGTTGGAAAAAACGGGAGTAGGAGCCGGAATATCGCCGCCACCGCCCATTCTCCAGACTTCTTTTCCGGTTTCAAAATCGTAACCGCCCATATGTTTCCACCCGTTTACCACAATTTGT
Source organism: uncultured Draconibacterium sp. (assembly GCA_963677235.2). Lineage (GTDB taxonomy): Bacteria > Bacteroidota > Bacteroidia > Bacteroidales > Prolixibacteraceae > Draconibacterium. Next base: position 1,186,744 of record CAXXPP010000004.1, read on the forward strand.
GTTTTCCCGTCTTTTTCGAAAACTGTTGGCGAGCTCCATGTTGACACGTCGTCGCGCGAAGTTCTCCATACCTGTTTTCCGGTTTCAATGTCAAACGAAGCTAAAAAGCCATTGCCAAGGAAATCGCATTCGACAATTACTTTCCCATGGTGAATAATTGGCGAACTTGAAAATCCCCATTCCAGTTCGGGGGCGTTGTATGGCCCGGCGTTCATTTTTCCCAGTTGTTTTTCCCAGATTAAGTTTCCTTGAAAATCATAACAATACAATCCCTGCGAACCAAAAAAAGCAACCACATATTTCCCATCGGTTGCAGGCGTACAGTCGGCATGAGAGGCTTTTGTATGTCGTTTTACAGCAGGAACCCCTTTGTAAGCCAGCCGTTCCCATATTATTTCCCCGGTATTTTTATTGAGACAATAAACTTTAAACTCATGTTCCGAATTATCTTCTACTGCATCACCATCGCCGTATAACCCAACTTTTAAATAGTTTTCTCCGGAACCGCTAATCGCAGTTGTAATGAATATTTTATCATTCCAAACTACGGGAGACGAATGTCCCAAACCCGGAATTGGTGTTTGCCACAAGATATTTTCACCGGTTTCCGGATTCCACTTATCAACTGTTACAGAATTTTCTATAAATCCTTTTGCAAAAGGACCTCTGAAACTTGGCCACTGGTTTAAATATGAAGTTTGAGAGAACAGATTCAATTGGAGAACTGAGAGAATAAAAAAGGTTAATATGGTCGATTTCATAGGGATGAAAAGTTAATTTTTCTACTCCTTAAAATTGCATAAAAAAATCCATCTGGTAAAGCCAGACAGATTTTTGTCATGTATTTCTAAAGTTAAATTTATAATTCAACTGAAATTTGTTCACTGTTTGAACCCATTTGGGTATGCAGGCTTTTAATTTCTTTTATTTCAGAGCCTTCGCCAATTTTTACATTAAATGTTCCGGGGTGAAAGAGTTTTATTTGAACGGAGTTTCCATTCATACGGAAAATTCGGATTAACTCATTGTTGCTGGTTTTACGTACTTCAATAATTTGGTTGGGTTTATTAACTTCAATTTCAGGAAGTATATTTTCCTCCCCAATACCAAAATTATCAAATTGCGATATTTTTTTTGGCCAGCCCGGGAACTCATCGCGAACTGGATTTGGGGTGTCAACATTGGCTTTAAAACGCCAGGCGTCAATGGTAATTGTCCTGTCATTTTTGTCGAAAGTAACAAAACCAAAACCAGAAGAACGGATTTGCGCATGATTATAACGGCTCTCACTGTCGATGGTTATTTTTCCGGGGTTTCCTACCGCATAAACATAATTTTTATTTCCAAACGCGTCGGTATATTTTCCTGTGTTTGGGTAACCATGTTCCGGCCGATCCAAAACCGGATAACCAACTTCATCGGGTAAGAACCAGCGTAAATACATTACAGCAATTGCGGGAGTGCAAAAACTCCATCCTGCATCGCGGTAATTTTGAAGTCCGTATTGTACCAGCGTTGGCAGATGTTGATCTCCATTAATATGGAAAACAGCTCCTTTGCGCATTAATTTTATTACTTTATCTCTACCTGATTTTGGCCAGCCACCTGAATCCAAATCGCCATATAAATATCCTTCCAGCCCTCCGTGATGTGTTGCAACGTTGGCAAATACAGTTTGAGAAAGAAGTACTTTCATATCAGCCCCTTTCCAGTTGCTAATCCAATCGTTTAAAAATGTCATTTGCCTGTCGCCCAGTAATTTTACTCCGTTTTTATCTAAAAATGAAAGATCTTCACGTGGTTCAACCATGTGGTCGTGTCTTCCTTCCCAGTCAGCAACCGCTTCAGGGCCGGTTTTATAAATACGATCGCTAACAATGGCAAAACTAACTCTTCCGTAGGTCATGCTTGTGTACCAAACGCTCATACCTTGTTCTATTGGAGTAGGATCGTAAGGATCTGGCAATTGGCCACATTGCGTCCGGTTAACTACATTTACCATTTTAACTGATTGCATAAAACCTTTTGTATCAGAACTTCCGGCACCACCGGGTTTTGCGAGCCCACTTTCTCCCCATAAATTTCCATGAAAAACATCATGGTCATCGGGAGTACAAATGGTTGGCCTGTCACGCAGTAAATCTCTGAAAGCCCAGCCAAACATATAATATTTTCCCAGGTAATTAACAATGGCAATATCTTCGGGTTCCCGCTTTATTCCGTAGCCACCATTTCCTTCGTAAATTTGATCACCTGAAAAATAAAGAATATCCGGATCCAATTTTTTCAGATTATCAACCAGTGGTGTATAGGGGAAGCCAAAATGAAACTGGCAGGTCAGTCCTCCAAATTTTAATGGTTGATCAATTGGATCTTTCCTTATGGTTCCTGTATAGTAATCTGGTGCTTCTTTTCCAGATTTATCTTTTTCAATGTATTCTATACGGTATTCTACATCTTTTGTATCGTCCCAGTTTTCAAGTTTAAAAACGGCTGTTCTGGAGTTTGGTTCAATTGTTTTACTATCAATAGTTTCCCAACTTTCTCCTTTTTTTAGTTGGAGACTAACATTCTGATTATCATTTTTTCCAATAGGAGGAAGCAATGTCATTAATTTTACCGTTTTGTTGCTTAAGGTATACATGCTCCATAAAATTGGTCCAAATGTATTTTCCGGTTTTTCAGTTACTTTAGATCCAGAGAATTCAAAATCATCAAAAGAAAATCTTGACTTACCAGGATTTTCTGTTTCTCCCATGGGGAAGTTGCATGCCATGGCAACCAATCCCTGGATTCCTTCGCCACCAACCATCAGCTCTTTTGCTTTTAATCCGTTTTTATCTATTACATCAAATTTTAATTTTGTAGTGCTTCCAGTTACAGTAATTGTAAACTCACTGAAATCAAAACCACCGGGTAAATCAACTTTTTTGTCTTTAAGAAATGCATATCCGTTTAAATCTACACCGGCTTTTATGCCATCCCCAAAATAACAGGCAGCTCTTACATCAGGATCTTCTTTATCATTCATTCCTATCAGGAATCCGGCAGAACCGGGAGTATCTCCTGCATCTTCAAGCATAATTCTGGCTGATATCCTATAATCACCCATTTCTTCAGAAATAACATGGGTTAAAAGATTTACACGTGAATTCTGAGTTTCTCCCACACAGTGTAATTTCCCGTTTTCAACTTTCCAGTCTTCCAGAGGGACAGACCAGAAATCCTTTCCAACCCAAATTCTGTCGTTTACATCATCGAAATTGGTTTTAAATTCAAGTTTTTGTTTACAGGATACAGCAAAAAATAGAAAAATGACAACTATTATTCCGGGATATTTCATTGTAACAGGTTTAGTTATGATTTATTAAGCATGAATTATTTCAGGCAAAGTTTTTATTTATTTATTAGACGAGATTTTCAATAACCACACATATTCATCTGCAAAATAAAAGTCAATCGTGAAACATCTTGTCACTCAAATTTAACACAATGCGAGCAGAATATTTTTATAATTTTTCATAAATTGAATATGCACCCAAAAAATACGTATCATGATATTAATTACTTCAAAAAAGATTAAAACATGAAGTAAACCCAAAAACCTCACATACAAACTGCCACTCTTCTTTCCGGGGTTCAGAATTGGTGTGAATTTAGGTGTTGCATTTTAGAGCGAATTGCGTTTTATAAAAGTAAAGGGGCTTTTTATTCGCTCAAAATTTTTATTCACAATCATTTTTGCTGCAATTCTTCCAATTTCATCATGATTGGTCGAAATAGTGGTAATTCCATCTTCAAGGATTTCTTTTACAGAGTTATCGTTATAAGCCACTACACCAATGTCGGAACCAAGTTTCCAGCAATTGTGTTTGCATATTTTTATAAACTTGTATAAATCGTCGTCAGAAACTAAAACAAATGCTTCGCCCTCGTTTACCTTATTTTCTGAAAATTGTTCTATAATGGAAAACGCCAAATTATTCACCTGGCAAAATATTTGAAAACCACGAACAATATATTTCGAATAATATTGATCTGTAGGAAATACAAGATTTATTTTTTTGTATTTTCGAATCAATTCAATACCGTCGGCAAGAGCATTCTGTATGTCTTTTTCATATTCCTGGTAAACCACCGGGTATTCTTTCAACGATTCAAGGTTCCTGTCGATTAATAAAACTTTTTCTTTTGGAATTTTCCTTATGAGTGATGCAGCCAGTTGATTTTCGTTTTTAAAATGCGGAAGGATTACAAAATAGTCGTAGTTCAAAATCTGATTGTCGATAATTTCTTCGAACTGCGACAAATCGTAATTGTAAATAAAAACATCGATACTGGCTTTGTTGCCAAGAGTTTCAACCAGCGAATAATAAATACTACGTTTATAATTGCTTAATTTATTTAAAATAAGTGCAATTTTAAGCTTTTTGAAAACGTTGGATTGATTTACATAATATCCTTTTCCGCGAACCGACGACAGAATTCCTTTCTTTTTTAAGGAAACATAAGCTTTTTCCACTGTATCACGGGAAAGCAATAAATCTTCACTTGTTTCATTAATGGAAGGCACACGCTGTCCCTTTTTAAAAATCCCTGATTCAATATCTGAAATTATAATATTTACAACCTGTTTGTATTTTGGAACTTCAGACTCGTGATCTATTCGTAAATATTTGCTCATGTTTTTATCGTTCATCGCAAAATTATAAAAGAGTTGGTGAGTTGACTATAAAATGTCAGTTTATTCTTTTAACTTTTAATTTACTGAACTTTTGAAAGGTTTATTACGTTAAATTGACAGAATTCAAAAAACATACAAGATGAAAAATTTGATTCCCGTATTTTTAATGGCTCTTTTTCTATTTTCCTGTACTCAGGAGCAAAAAGCTAATGTACAGGTTGCAGATTCAGATAATGGAGGTTTAACATTGCCCGAAGGCTTCTCTGCATTGGTTGTAGCCGATGAAATTGGCAACGGAAGGCACATTACTGTAAATGATAACGGCGATATTTATGTTTCGCTTAGGCAACAAGCAGATAATAAAGGTATTGTTTGTTTGAGAGATACAACCGGAAACGGGAAAGCAGATGTTATTGAATATACAGGAGAGCATACCGGAACCGGAATTAAATTGCACAATGGGTACCTTTATTTTGGAGCGGATACTGCTATTGTTCGTTATCCGATGACAGACGGGGAATTGGTGCCCGGGAGCAGCTGGCAAATGATTGCCCGTGGTTTTCCTGACGAACATCAGCACGAAGCTAAACCCATGGCTTTCGACGGAAAAGGAAATATGTATGTAAATGTTGGAGCCCCGTCGAATGCCTGTATGGAGCAATCCAGAACCAAGGGGTCGCCCGGAATGGATCCTTGTCCGATATTGGAATATGCAGGCGGAACCTGGAAATTTAAAGATGATCAGTTAAACCAGGAGCAATTGGTTGACGGAATCCGGTATGTAACGGGAATTCGAAACGGAATGGCAAATTTCTGGAATACAGCTGTTGATGAACTTTATATCGTCCAGCATGGAAGGGATCAACTCGACCAGTTTTTCCCGGATATGTATAATACTAAAGATAATGCGGAGTTGCCGGCAGAAGAAATGTTCCTCGCAACTGAAGGTTCCGATTTTGGCTGGCCTTATTGTTACTACGATGAATTTAAAGAGAAAAAAGTACTGTCTCCTGAATATGGCGGTGATGGCGATATCGTAGATCGGTGTGAAACAAAATCAGATCCTATTATGGCTTTCCCTGCCCATATGGCACCCAACGATTTGTTATTTTATACCGGCGATATGTTTCCTGAGAAATATAAAAACGGAGCTTTTATTGCTTTTCATGGCTCATGGAACCGTGCTCCCGAGCCTCAAAAAGGATATTTTGTAGTTTTTGTCCCGTTTGAAGGTAAACTTCCTTCCGAAGACTGGGAAATATTTGCCGACGGGTTTGCCGGCACAGATACCATTGTTAGTACCCGTGATGCAAAATACCGACCTTGCGGATTAGCACAGGGGCCGGACGGTGCATTATATGTTGTTGATAGTATCAAAGGAAAAATTTGGAAAATAATGTATTCCAGCTAATTTTATATTAAAAATCATTTAACCAATAATTTTATGAAATATAAGTTTGTACTTATCATTTTGTCTGTTCTGTTTTTCGCATCATGTGGAAGTAACCAACAAAAAGCTGAAAAATCAGTTATTCAACAACCTGACAATACTATTGCAAAAAAAGAGGCAACACAGGAGCCCCATCCCGGGAAAAAAGTATATGACTCGGTATGTATGGTTTGTCACATGGCTGATGGTTCAGGTGTTCCTGGTATGCATCCACCTATCGATGAATCGGAATTTGTAAATGGTGATCCACAGGAACTTATTAAAATTGTTTTGGAAGGAAAGTCGGGAAAAGTAGAAGTAAAAGGGGAGGTATATAATGGTGTAATGCCTCCACAGGCACATCTTTCCAACCAGCAAATAGCCGACGTACTTACCTATATGAGAAGTAATTTTGGAAATAATGCTGGGCCTATTTCACCTGAAGACGTTCAAAAATTGAGGAAGTAAGATTTTATTTTCCCAGAATTTTTATAGTGGTGCGCCGGTTAAGCTGGCGTCCTTCTTCTGTTTCATTACTTGCTACCGGCTGTGTTGAGCCAAATCCTTTATAAGTTAATCGTAAATCAGCAATGCCATTTTGGGTCAGATAATTAACTACTGATTTTGCTCGTTGTTCAGATAGATTCTGATTTTTGCTTTCGTTGCCGGTATCATCTGTATGTCCTTGTATTTCTACGTTAACCGATGTATTCTTGTTTAAAAAATCAACCAACCGGTTTAACTCCGGTTCTGAAGCTGGTAAAATAGAAAAGGAATCTGTTTCAAAATAAATATTGTATAAATTCATTTCAGCTCCGGTTTCAATCGGTTGCAATTCAATAGTGAAAATATAAGGTTCGCGAATTGTTTTAGAATCTGACAATTGAAATGAACGTGAGTAGAATAAATATCCTTCTTTTGAAACATTAAATGCATAATCTGTCCCTTGGGGCAGGCAAACCATTAATTCACCGCCGGAATCGGTTTCTTCTGTTCTTACTTTTTCAGGATGTGAAATGTCAACCAGATTTACAAGTGATTGAATTGGTTGCTGGTTTTTTGCATCGATTATATTGGCTTTTACATAAGTTACCGGTGTCGGACGGATACTTTCGTCCAATTCAAAACGATAAATATCAAGACCTGTTTTTTCATCACGGGTGGATGCAAAATAGCCACTTTTACCATCTGCACTTATATTTAATCCCTGTTCATCTTTCTGAGTATTAACGGGGTATCCTAAATTTACTGGTTTTGAAAAAATAGAATCGGAAGACAGGTTGGAAGTAAATAAATCGTAGCCTCCCATTCCGGTATGAAAATCGGAAACAAAGTAAAAATTCTGATTATTAGGATGAATAAAAGGTGAAATTTCATTTCCTGGCGTATTTATGCTATCTCCAAGATTTTTAGGCTCATCCCAAATTATATTTCCCCATTGGTTAAATCCATTTAGTTTTACTCTCCAGATATCTTTTCCTCCTTTCCCTCCATGTCGATCGCTTGAAAAATATAAATACTGATTGTCAGAAGAAAAGGCTGGCTGCGATTCCCATGCCGTGGTATTTATCTTATCGCCGGCATTTTTTGCTTTCGTCCATTTCCCATCAAGAAAACGGGAATAATAAATGTCACAGCTTCCTTTACTATCATTTCGGTTACAGGCGGTAAAAAACAACAATTTCTCATCAGCAGAAAGTATTTCTGCACCTTCGTTTTGGCTGGTATTAATTTCAGAAATAGGAATTGCCTTGTTCCATTCGCCTGAGTCTAATACTGAAAAATAAAAATCTTCCTGTGGGATTCTTCCTGCCGATTTTATTAAACGGGTAAAAACCAGTTTTTTTTGGTCGAGAGAAATGACTGGCCAGTATTCATCAAAATTTGAATTGATGTTATTACTCAATCTTTCCGGTTGAAAATTAACCGGGTTATTTTTTGCTTTGATAGCAAATTTACAATTATCAATTTTTTTAGAAACTTCTGATTTACGTTTCTCTGAAATAGTATTGTCATGCAAATATGTTTGGTATTGTTGAAGAGCATTTTTGTAATCACCCACAGAAAAATAAGCTTCAGCCAGATGATAATTAATAAGAGGTTTTGGCAAAATATTGTAGGCTTCTAAAAGGTTCTCAATTTCCAGTTCAGGAACATTTCTTTCGCTGTAAATATCTGAAAGTAACAGGTAGGCATCCTGGAACCCGGGACTTTTTTCTATTATTTTATTTAACTCGTCGATAGCTGAAGGGAAATTTTGAGTTTTAAAATATTCTAAAGCCTTGTCAAACTGCCTTTGAGTTTTTGAATTTACCTGCCCTTCAGAAAGCAGGGAGATTAAAAAGAACAGTGCAAAAATGAATGTTGAAAGTATTCTTTGTCTTAAAAATCGAATCATTTTAAGTAACTTGTTAATCGATAAACGATTAAAACAACGTTCTATTTTGATATCGTAAATGGTTTTATGAATGATGTAAAAACTCAATTTATTTGTTCTTTTATTTTAATTTGCTAATTTTCAACGGAAAAGAAATTTAAAAAAAATTTGATACTGAAATAGCAGATAAACAAAAAATATTTATTTTTCGGCTGTATGAAATTAAACTATTAAAACATTTTATTTTTTATTTTTTATCAATTTTTAGAAATGAAGAACAAGAATCTTAAAGGAGGCAACAATCGCTTCGAAGATGATTACGACTTTAATTCAAACAAAAAAGGTGCCGGCGGCTCCAAAAGCAAAAGCTCTAAAAAACGACTATCTATTTACGAAGACTTCGAGGACGACGAAGATGATTTCCAGAGCTACGAAAAATTCAAAAAGAAACGTAAATAACGAATTTTTTAAGTCTCTAACTTCTCGAAAGATTAAAATGAGATAGTAATTCACATATCGTTTTTACCCAAATATTGTAACCGGGCAGATTCATTTTACACTATTTTTCGTAAAATGCTTCTATGCCGGGGTAGTGGTATTTTGCCCTTGCGATTTTCTCAGGGAAGCAAAAATAATCTGCTACTGCACGGAGGCATTCCTGTCCTTCGCCGTCGAGCAGTACACATTCAATTTTTGCAATTCTTCCCTCGGTAGAAACTACTTTTCCTTTTATGGTAACTTCGCCTTTTGAAATATAAACAGGTTTCAAATAGTTGATATTTAAAGCGGAAGTAACACCGGAGGTATTCATTTTGAGCAAAACAATCCAACCTGCCAGTTCATCTATCAAAGTGGCCTGAATTCCACCATGCAAAACCCCCAGCCATCCTTCCAATGATTTATGAGGATGCCATTTTGCAAGAATTTCTTCGCCATCTTCCCAGAACTCAAGATGCAGTCCAATATCATTAAATGGTGAACACCCAAAACAATTGTATTCTTTTCTTGATGAATCTTTTTCAATAAATGGATTTTTGATTTTTTTCATGGTACTCTTAAAATAAAAACAGGCCGGAAAACCAGCCTGTTGTATATTATAAATTTTTAATTGTTTCCGAGTATTAGTGGTAGTCCATCGTCTCCGCTTCCTACAACTACTACTTTCGAATTAGGCGATTTTGCAAGTTCCAAAGTAGCTTCAATACCACGCTGTTTCAAAATTTTATCGGTTAAACTGGCATTAATAATTTCGTTGTAGTTTGCAATACCTTCTGCCTCAATCCGCCTACGTTCAGCTTCCGATTCTTCACGTTGCAGCCTGAATTCGTATGCCAGCGCTTCCTGTTCCTGTTTTAGTTTACTTTCTATAGCGCCTTTTATTTGCTCTGGTAAATTAATGGAACGAATTAGCAAAGCTCGCATATTAATATGGTTTTCTTCCAAAACTTTACGCGTTTCGTCTTTTATGGTTTGTTCTACTTCTGCTCTTTTTGTTGAATAGATTTCTTCAGCAGTATAACGTCCGGCAACCTGACGCACAGCAGAACGAACCTCTGGAACTACCAACACATTAATATAATTAACTCCAAACTGCTCGTGTAAATATCCAATTTTATTATAAATAGGATTAAACCTTACGGTAATATCAGTATTTATTGATAACCCGTTTTTATCAAGTACATCCATTGTTTCTTCACGTTGTTGTTCACGTACATTGTAAATATACATGTCGTTCCATGGAGCAATTATGTGAAAACCTTCACCATATACGTTTTCTTTGTCTAAACCGGTAGTATACGGCCTGAAAATTACGCCGCGTTCCCCAGCTTCTATTATAAGGAACATTTTACCACTAAATAGCAATAAAACGATTAATACCACTACGGCAATGATGATGTAAGAAGTTTTAAAATTAAATTTCATTTCTTGCATTTTTAATTTGGTTTAGTCACAAATTTACAAAGTTTGAACAGTTCGCAAATTTAAAACAACATAATTCTTAAAAAACAATAAAACCATGTTATAAACTTTTGATTGCTATATTTGAAAAACAAATTTTATACCTATGAAGAAAAGTCTGTTTTTATTATTACTTGTATTTTCTGTTCTCTCTGCAACTTCGCAGAACTTTTTTCATCAGAAATTCAATCATCATAAAAAATATGTGCTCCTAACTAATCCAACAGTTTCGAATTTGCAGACAATACAATATCTGATTCACGCAAATTTACTCGATGTTCAAAAAGGAAAAACACGATTTGTTGGTGTGTATTATGAAGGGCAGAACTACGACTTTAGCCAGGCAAAAGATTATATTGAAAAACACCACCTGAAAAATTTCTATTTACAGGAAGTAAGAGGAAATTTAACAGAAGACAACCTTTTTGAGGAAAACGATTGCACGGCTGATTTAACAACTATTTTCAAAAATTCGGTTGGGGTATTCTTTTTTGGCGGGCCTGATATTCCGCCCGGAGTTTATGGCGAAGAAAACACACGTTCGGTTGTTAATGACCCCGGTCGCCATTATTTTGAAACCACTTTTTTGTTTCATCTTTTGGGAAGTTTTCGAAATGAAAATTACAAACCATTTTTAGATGAAAAGCCCAAATATTTAGTTACGGGTTTTTGTCTTGGAATGCAAACTATGAATGTGGCCACTGGTGGAACCCTGATACAGGATATTCCGGCTGAAATTTATGGTGCAAAGAATGCAGAAGCTGCGCTAAAAATTGGAAGGGCAAATTTACATCGCAATTACTGGCAGGAAATTGTAACTGATTCGTTGCTAATGGGAATAAATCTGCACACGATTAAGTTTACCGATAATCCGTTTTTTGGTGAAGTCGTGAAAGTGCCTAAACGTTGGGAGCCACGTATTTATAGTAGTCATCACCAGGCTGCAGAAAAACTTGGAAAAGGAATGGAAGTTACAGCGCTTTCGCCCGACGGGAGAATTGTAGAAGGACTGGTACACAGTACTTATCCAAATGTTTTTGCTGTTCAGTTTCATCCAGAGGTTCCGGGTTTGTATGAAGATTTATATGTCAGGAAATTTCATCCGGAAGACCAACCAATGAGTTATCATGAAATTATCGGTAAACAAAGTGTACGATTTCATCAACGTTATTGGCAGCATATTTCTGAAATAATCAGGAAGTCAGGAAATAACAGATAAAACGGTTTTCAATTTCTTAACGTATCCCTGGTATTTTTTATTCGTAATACTTTCGCATTCTGCTTTTCATAATTTTGTACGTGAAAATGGAATAAAAAGAATGACAGGTATTACACTTGAAAATACAGGAATAGCAGAACAGCATATTAATAAGAAAAGAGCCCGGTTAGCCGTTTCGTTAGTTTACTTTTCAATGGGGCTTGCATTTGCTTCGTGGGCAAGCCGTATTCCTGATATCAAAACATTTCTCCAGTTGAGTGACGGTGTTTTTGGCAGCATCCTGTTTGCTCTTCCTGTTGGACAGTTTTTAATGATGCCTTTTTCCGGGAAATTAGTAACAAGGTTCGGCAGTAATAATATTTTAAAATTTGCACTGCCTGCATATACTCTTGCTTTAAGCAGCATCGGACTTGTGCAGGCTGGTTGGCAACTGGCTGTTGTTCTTTTTCTTTTTGGAGTCTTTGGAAATATGTCCAACATTTCTGTGAATACACAGGGAGTGGCTGCCGAACGTCTTTATGGCCGGCCAATAATGGCTTCATTTCATGGCGGTTGGAGTTTGGCTGGTTTTACAGGGGCATTAATTGGCTTATTAATGATAAATTTAAAAGTAAAGCCATTCTGGCATTTTGTAACTATAATTGGTATAGTTTGGGCTATTGTAAAAATTAATTATCCATATTTACTGCGTGGTGAAGCTAATAGAAGACGAAACGAACCTCGTCGCAAGTTTTTTATGAGACCCGACGGGATTTTGTTGCAACTCGGAATCATCGGATTTTTTAGTATGGCCAGCGAAGGCGCGATGTTTGACTGGAGTGGTGTTTATTTTAAAGATGTGGTAAAAGCACCCGAATCGCTTGTTATTTTGGGATACACTTCATTTATGATTATGATGGCTACCGGTCGTTTTCTTGCCGACTATTTTATTTCAAAAATTGGGAGAAAACGATTGATGCAGATTTGTGGTGTTATGATTTCCGGCGGACTTTTTATTTCCGTAATTTTTCCATACCTGGTTTCCTGTACTTTAGCTTTTATGATGGTCGGACTTGGAGTTTCCAGCATTGTTCCAACAGTATACAGTACAGCAGGAAAGCATCAAAAAATACCACCTGGAATTGCCCTTGCAACAGTTTCAAGTGTAAGTTTTTTGGGCTTTTTAATGGGACCTCCTTTAATCGGATTTATTGCCGAAGCTGCCGGGTTGAGATATTCTTATGCAGTTATTGGAATTTTTGGAATAGGAATAACTCTTTTGGTTGCAAAAGTAAAAGCATTACAAAGCGAGAGGTAAATTGGTTTTCGAATTTTCTTCAGTACTTTTAAGAATATATATTGATTATTAAGCCGGTAACAATCTTTCAGGATAAAATACTAAACTTTAAACATCTTTACTATTTTTGCGGGCTGAATTGAAACAGGGTACAAAATGAAATTTCTGGACGAAATAAAACGTAGAAGAACTTTTGGAATTGTAAGCCACCCCGATGCAGGGAAAACAACGCTAACGGAAAAATTGCTACTTTTTGGTGGTGCTATTCGTGTAGCAGGCGCGGTAAAAAGTAACAAGATAAAAAAAGCCGCTACTTCCGATTTCATGGAAATTGAACGCCAGCGTGGTATTTCAGTTGCTACTTCTGTTATGGGTTTTGAATACGATGGTTACAAGGTGAATATTCTTGATACACCCGGACACCAGGATTTCCAGGAAGATACATTTCGCACCCTCACGGCAGTTGACAGTGTTATTATTGTTATTGATGCTGCAAAAGGAGTGGAGCCGCAAACTGAAAAACTAATGAACGTTTGCCGGATGCGAAAAACCCCTGTTATTGTGTTTGTGAATAAGATGGATCGCCCGGCAGGTGACCCGTTTACATTAATGGACGAAATTGAAGAACAACTAAAAATAAAAGTACGCCCTTTAAGTTGGCCTATAAATAATGGGCCAGATTTTAAAGGTGTTTACAATATTTTTAACCGAAGTTTGAAATTGTTTAACCCAAACATTCAGGAAATTGAAGAACGGATAAAATTTGAAGATATTTCCAGCCCCGAACTGGAAGAACATATTGGCGACGATGCAGAAACATTGCGCGAAGAGTTGGAATTGGTTGAAGGCGTTTATCCTGAATTTAATAGCGAAGAATATCTTGCAGGTGATTTGGCGCCTGTATTTTTTGGAAGTGCTTTATATAATTTTGGTGTTCAGGAACTGCTGGATGCTTTTCTGAAAATTGCTCCATATCCAAAACCAAGCACTTCAGAAGAGCGTGAAGTTAAACCGGAGGAAGACGGGTTTACCGGCTTTGTTTTTAAAATTCATGCGAACATCGATCCCAATCATAGAAGCCGTATTGCGTTTGTAAAAATATGTTCAGGAAGATTTGAACGAAACAAAATGTATAAACATATCCGTTCGGGTAAAACAGTGCGCATTTCAAGTCCTACAGCATTTATGGCTTCTCAGAAAGAAATAGTTGAAGAGGCTTTCCCAGGTGATATTATTGGGGTTCCTGACACGGGTAATTTTATAATTGGCGATACGGTTACGGACGGTGAAGAAATTCATTTCAAAGGTTTGCCCAGCTTCTCACCAGAACTTTTCCGTTATATTGAAAATGCCGACCCGATGAAATCCAAACAACTGGCCAAAGGAATTGACCAGCTAATGGACGAAGGAGTGGCTCAGCTTTTTACGAGCCAGTTTAATGGCCGGAAAATTATTGGAACAGTAGGGCAGTTGCAATTTGAAGTTATTCAGTACCGGCTGGAACACGAATACAACGCGAAATGTCGATTTGAACCACTTTCTATGTATAAAGCCTGTTGGATTGAATCTGACGATGCCAAAGTGCTGACGGAATTTAAAAAGAGAAAACACCAAAAAATGGCAAAAGATAAATTTGGAAGAGACGTTTTTATGGCCGATTCTTCATTTATACTGCAAATGGCTCAGGACGAGTTTAAACATATAAAATTTCACTTTACTTCGGAATTTTAAATAACTTTGATCAAAAAATGGTAATTCTTAACACCTTCTATGAAAGTGCTACATTCACCTATTTTGTACTTCCGTTTTTGATTTTTTTAGCCCGTATTTGCGATGTAACCATTGGAACAATAAGAATTGTAATGGTTTCAAAAGGTCAGAAATTTTGGGCTCCGATCCTGGGCTTTTTTGAAATTCTAATTTGGTTGTTAGCTATTTCCCGTATTTTTGAAAACCTTGATAACTGGACTTGTTACCTGGGATACGCCTTAGGATATGCCACTGGAAATTATTTCGGATTGAAACTGGAAGAAAAGCTTGCAATGGGAATTGTAAAAATCCAGATTATAACAAGAAAAGAAGCTCATATTCTGATTAATAATCTAAAACAGGCAGGGTATGGGATTACCCATCATTTGGCACAGGGAGGCACCGAAACTGTAAGTATTATTTACAGTATTATTAAACGCAACGAAATTCAAAAAGTGGAAGGAATTGTAAAAAAAACAAATCCAAAAGCTTTTTATTCTGTTGAAGATGTGAAATCAGTAAGCCATGGCCTCTTTCCGGTAAAAACAGCTGCCCGTCGCTGGCGAAAGGGGAAATAAAAAAGGCAGCTTTTATTTATGCTGCCCTCAAAAGTTATTTTATTGAAACTGCTTCTTTAAACTCCTGAATAATAGAGTCGAAGGTTTCTTTCACTGATATTATTTTTGTTGATTTAAACGCGTTTGAACCTGCAAAAGCATAGCCCCCCTTAAAATTTCCTTTCATGGCACTCATTAATGCCGCAAAAATGCAATAAGGTGTTTTTTCAAAATTACACGTTTTCAGGCATTTATACGGGCATTTCACCGGTTTCTTTTCGCCGCGGTTTATCTTTTCAATAAATTCGTTTCTTATTGCTCTCCCTGGCAATCCAACCGGACTTTGAATAATTTCCATATCATCCTCGGTTGAATCAATATAGGTTTGTTTAAATTTCTCTGAAGCGTCGCATTCGTTTGTTGTCACAAACCGTGTTCCCATCTGAACCCCGGAAGCACCTAAATCCATTATGTTTTTAATATCGGCACCGGTATAAATCCCACCGGCTGCAATTACCGGAATATTTACTTTGTATTGTTCTTCAAAAGGTTTTACATGAGAAACTACATCAGGAACTAATTTTTCCAATGCAAAATCCGGGTTGTCAAGTTGTTCGCGTTTAAATCCCAGATGACCTCCGGCTTTGGGGCCTTCAACCACAAATGCATCGGGAAGATAATCGTAAAGTTGTTTCCACTTTTTGCATAAAACCTCAGCGGCTCTGCCCGAAGATACTATAGGAACCAATTTTGTTTTTGACTCTTTTGTCAAAAATTCAGGCAGATTCATTGGAAGACCAGCTCCTGAAAAAATAATGTCCACTTTTTCCGAAATGGCTGTTTTTACCATATCCGAAAAATTAGTTAGGGCAACCATTATATTTACACCAATAACTCCGCTTGTTTTTTCTCTTGCTGTCTGAATTTCTCTTTTTAATGCCCTGATGTTGGCATCGATAAAATCACGCGCGTAATCTTTTTCAAACATTCCGATTCCTACGGCAGCGATTACACCTACTCCTCCTTCATTGGCAACGGCGGCGGCTAGTTTCGACATGGATATTCCGATTCCCATACCTCCCTGGATTATCGGGAGTTTAATGTTTAAATCTCCAATATTTAGAGCTTTCATAATTTCTTTTTCATTTTAAATCCGCAAAGATACTAGTAAACCAAGCTCAAAATTGATGATTTATTATTTAGAGGGATTTTAAGTGATGGTTTTTATTCTTTGTTTTTTTACAGTGTAATAGTTTGTGAATTAATTTAGTAGTAAGAAATTTAAAATTGAGTCAAATTTGTCTTTTTTGAACTTTTAAACTTTATTTTCGGGTTTTCAGCGTTAAATACAAGTAAAATATCGATTCATTTAAATTTCCTTGCATTTGTCTTCAGGGTGAAGTTAAATTGTTTGAAAAATAGCACGTACGGGAGAACCATCAGCATTTTCATAATACAATGGGAAACATGAAAAATCTCCGATGGTTTCATTGAAACCGTGAGGAAAAACCAGGTTTTCTATAATAAGCATTCCTTTTTCAAAAATGGAAAAGTGGTTTTTGTAATCTGCACTATTCATCGGATCCGCAGAGATAGTATCAAAACCTATGCCTTTTAATTTGAAAGAAAGCAGGTATTCCAGTGCATATGAATCCAGGACCGGAAATTCATCAAAGTATTTTTCATTTCCCCAGAAACGGCTCCAACCAGTTTTAAAGAGAACAAAATCAATGTTCGGAAGTTCTTTTTCAAAATTCTGGATAGTTTTTTTGGTAATTCTTTTTTCATTTACGGAGATACAAATTACCAGTGCATTTCCCCGGAATGACTCAATTTTCATTTGATCCAGTGACAAGCCGTTTTGAAGCATATGGGCAGGGGCATCAATGTGTGTGCCCAGGTGCGAATGGAATTGAAATTTTGTTTCTCTGTACCTATTCTCATCAATGGTTGCTGAAGGTGTAAACCGGGGAGCCGGAATTCCAGGGTAAACAGGACTTTCGTTGTATAGCAGATGTGTTAAATCGTATAATTTCATGGACATTAAAATTGATTTTCAAAATTAAAATATTTTGAGTGAATAAAGCGACAGCGCAGGATACTTCTGTTCTCTTAAATATTTATTTTCGAAACAGAAAAATTATTTTAAGTAAAGCAGATAATTTTTATATTTTTATATAAACTTAAATTCAAATAAAATACCAGCTAAAACAATACTTATGAATAAAAAACTCAGGCTTCTTTTTACATTGTTTTTATTGGCAACGGTTTTCACTTCATGCAAAAAAGCTGATTCGCCGGTAAAAGTTTATGACTTGAAATGTGAATTTCAGGAAAATCCTGTTGGAATAGACAGGCTTCAACCTCTCTTGCAATGGAAACTGGAGGATAATCGTCGTGGTGCAAAACAAACGGCTTATCAGATAATTGTTTCCGGCAGTTCTTCAAAAATTAATAATGCAGAAAGCGACATTTGGGATTCCGGTAAATTGGATTCTGATCAGTCAGTTCATATTAAATATGCCGGCCCGGGACTGGAAAGTGGCAAGGAATATTTTTGGCGCGTAAGGGTTTGGGATCAGGATGGAAAAATCTCGGGATGGAGTAATGTTGCTTCCTGGGAGATGGGATTGCTTAAAAACAGCGACTGGCAGGCACAATGGATTGCACGATCTTCCGAGAATTCCGGCCGTTCGGTTTATATGAGAAAGGAGTTTGAAACATCAGGAAAAGAATTGCAACGCGCACGGGTTTACGTAACCGGTTTGGGAAATTATGTTTTGAACATCAACGGGAAAAGAGTAGGAGAGGACTTGCTCACTCCCGGTTGGACACATTATCCGAAACGCCTGGAATACCAGGTTTATGATGTTACTAATCTTATTCAGCAAGGGAATAACGCAGCCGGTGCTATTCTTGGAAACATGTGGTGGTCGGGCGGTCTTGGTTGGGCTGGTGGTCAAAAATATGCAGAAGGGCCGCTAAAGTTTTTTATGCAACTCGAATTGAAATACACCGACGGAACAAAACAAACCGTTGTAACTGATGACAGCTGGAAATGGAGTGATTCTCCGATTTGGGCTGATCATATTTACGACGGGGAAAAATACGATGCTACAATGGAGCAGCCCGGATGGAATAAACCTGATTTTGATGATTCAGCCTGGAATTCAGTAGAAATAGACAATTATGAAGGACAACTGGTGGGACCACGGGCACCGGCAATGCGTCATCAGATGGATATTCAGCCTGTTAATTTAAATGAGCCGGTAGCCGGAGAATACGTATATGACTTGGGCCAAAATATAGTTGGCTGGGCACAATTTAAAATACATGTTCCCAAAGGCGATACAATTACTTTACGTTATGCTGAATTGCTTCACGACGATGGAACTGTGGCTCAGGAAAATCTTCGTTCGGCAAAGGCAACGGATAAGGTGGTTTCCAATGGCGAAGAACTTGTTTGGGAACCCAAATTTACTTATCACGGGTTTCGTTACGTTCAGGTTTCAGGGCTAAAAGAAAAGCCGGAAATGACGGATGTGGTTGGAAAAGTAATTCATACCGATCAGGAATTTGTCGGCACGTTTGAGTGTTCCAATGAACTAATAAACCAGATCAACAAAAATGTAACCTGGGGGCAGCGTGGTAATTTTTATCCTGCTCCAACCGATTGTCCGCAGCGCGACGAACGTTTGGGATGGATGGGAGATGCCCAGATTTTTGCGCCAACAGCCAATTTTAATATGAATCTCGATCGGTACTGGACAAAATGGATGTTTGATATCACCGATGGTCAGGATGAAGAAGGTTGGGTGTATGATGTGAGCCCTCCAATAGTTGTTGGTGGCCCTTCAAAACCGGGCTGGGGTGATGCTGTTGTTGTAATTCCCTGGATGACTTACAAATATTTTGGAGATACGCGTATAATTGAAGAAAATTATGATGCGATGAAAGCGTGGGTAGAATATATGCGCGGCGAAAGTGTAAACAACCTTTATGTATGGAAAGATCCAGGTCGTGAATGGTATGGCTATGGCGACTGGATTGCCGTAAAGGAAACTCCTTCAAAACCAATTGCGCAGGCTTATTATTTCTATTCTACTACATTGTTAAGTAAAATGGCCGCCATAATTGGCAAAGATGATGAAGCTAAAATGTATGCTGATTTAGCTGAAAAGCTTGCCGCTGTTTACCAGCAGGAATATTGGGATACTGAAAAACTAAACTATCCGGGGGAAACACAAACCGCCAATCTTCTTCCACTGGCCTTTGGAATAACTCCGGACGAATTGGAAGAGCAAGTGGTGGAAAATCTGGTTAAAAAAGTAGAAGAAAGTGATGTACATCCAACGACAGGATTCTTGGGAACCGGATTTATATTACCAATGTTGAGCAAGTACAACCACAATCATTTGGCTTATAAAATGATGAATCAAACAGATTATCCGAGTTGGGGATACATGGTAAAAAGCGGTGCAACTACCATTTGGGAGCTTTGGAACTCAGATACGGAACCGCCGGAAGGAATGAATTCACGTAACCATTTCGCACTGGGATGCGTGGGCGAGTGGATGTGGAATAATATAGCCGGACTTAATATTTGTGAAGAAAAACCAGGATTTAAAAGAGCTATTATTAAACCGCAACCCGTAGATGATTTAACTTGGACTAAAGCAAAGTATGAAACCAATTATGGAGAAGTTCAGGTGGAATGGAATCTGGACAACGGGATCTTTACGTTGAATCTCACTGTTCCGCCAAATTCTGATGCACTCGTAATACTCCCTGGGGTAAATGAAGATTCAGTAATTGAGGAAAGCGGTACCGAAATTGGTTCTGCAGATATTACAGGAGTTTCAAAAACAGAAGATGGAAATATTTTAGTTTCTGCCGGAAATTATGTTTTTACCGTTAAATAGCTATAACTTTTCAATAATAAACTAAAATTAAAATCATGAAAAAAACTCTTTTATTAACCATTTTTATGGTTTTATGCAGTGTAGTTCTGTTTGCTTCCGATTTCGATGGGAAGTGGAAAACTACTATTCAAACCGATATGGGGGAAATGTCGTTTACCATTGAATATAAAGTTGATGGTGAAAAAGTTTCCGGAACGTTAATATCTGACATGGGGGATATGCCATTTTCCGATGGAAAAATTTCTGATAACCAGATAGAATACACTCTGGATATTCAGGGGATGAAAATAACACATACAGGAACGCTGGATGGAGATAAAATTACTATGAAATCTTCCGGCGATTATGGCGATAACGAATTTGTTCTCACTCGTGTAAAAGAAGAATGAAATATTTATAACTCCCGATTTTAAGCTTCTTTTTGTATATTTAAAGGATGTCGGTCTATTGTTGACCAACATCCTTTTTTACTTTTTAGAAATTGAAATGGAATTATTTGGAAGCAACAAAAAACTAAACGAAAGCGAAGTTGAGAAGTTATTATCAGAAGAGTTTGGTAAAGAGGTGAAAATTCAGTCATCCGGTTCGTTGGGAGGGGGATGTATCAATCACGCATCAAAAATAAGCACTAATGTAGGAGAATTCTTTTTGAAGTGGAATGCCAATTGTGCTCCGGATATTTTTCTTCGCGAAGCTGAAAGTTTAGAAGAATTAATAAAAGCAGCAAAAGGCGAACTGGTGGTTCCAAAAATATTTGCTTCAAAAATGGTGGATGACTCGCCTGGATTTCTGGTACAGGAATATTTACCAACTCGTTATTCTCAATCAGGTGATGATGAAAAATTGGGACGGGGACTGGCAATTATTCATAAATACTCCGGCAATGAAAATGGTTTTTACAATGACAACTATTGTGGAGCTACGCAGCAGAATAACCAATGGGAAAAAAACTGGGCTAATTTTTTTCGTGATAATCGTTTGCGATTTTTACTCGGATTAATTCAAAAAGAAAGACCGTTGCCTGGTTCCGAAGTTCAGGTTTATGAGAATCTCTTGAATAGAATTCCAGAACTGGTGCCGGAAGATTCAATGCCTGTTTTGATTCATGGTGATTTGTGGTCGGGGAATTATATGACCACTGAAAAAGGACCTGCACTAATTGATCCGGCCTCTTACTATGCCGACCGGGAAATGGAGTTTGCAATCATGACGATGTTTGGTGGTTTTAGTCAGCGATTTTATGATGCATATAATTCCATAAATTCATTGCCGCCTGATTGGCGCGACAGAAATCAACTGTATCAGTTATATCATGTATTGAATCATTATTATTTATTTGGAGGCGGATACCAGATCCAGGCACTTCGTATTGCCCGCTATTACACCGGATGAATCAAATAAAAGATGAGAAATGATATTGTTGAGAGGTTAATTTCTGTATAATTTAGCTTCAAAAATCAAGGTCTGGTTTATGATAACTCAAAAAGCAAAAGATATACGACCATTCATTGTAATGGAGGTGATGGAAAAAGCATCCGAAATGGAGAAACAAGGGGTAAATATAATCCATCTCGAAGTGGGAGAGCCTGATTTCGATGTGCCTCCCTGTGTTTCGGAAGCGGTAAACCAAGCCTTCGGTGAAGGACGGACTCATTATACTCATAGTTTGGGTGATCCTGAATTAAGAGAAGAAATTGCAAAAAAGTATAAGCTTGAATATGGAGTTACGGTTTCTCCGGAACAGATTATTGTTACGTCCGGAAGTTCACCTGCCATTTTATTAACATTGGGTGTTTTATGTGAGCCTGATGATGAAGTGATCCTTTCTGATCCGGGTTATGCCTGTTATCAGAATTTTATCCGGTTTATTAATGCAAAAGCTGTAAAAGTACCGGTTTACGAAGAGGATGGTTTTCAATACCGACCAGACGAAATCTGTAAACGCATTTCTGAACGCACCCGTGCAATTTTGATTAACAGCCCTATGAATCCGACAGGAAATTTGCTGTCACCTGAAGTAATGCAGGAGTTAACAAAATTCAATATTCCAATTATTTCTGATGAAATTTATCACGGATTGGTTTATGAAAATCATGCACATTCTATCCTTGAATATTCAAAAGATGCGTTCGTTTTAAACGGCTTTTCGAAATTATATGCTATGACAGGCTTGCGGTTGGGGTATGTAATTGCACCGCAGGAATATGTGCGCCCAATGCAGAAATTGCAGCAAAACCTGTTCATTTGTGCAAGTTCTACAGCCCAGCGAGCTGGTATTTCGGCTCTTAAGAATGCAGGGGCAGATGTTGAGCAAATGAGAAAAACATACGATAAACGCCGAGAATATCTTGTTGAAAGGCTCAGGAAAATGGGGTTTAATATTTTAGTTCCTCCGACCGGTGCTTTTTATGTTTTTGTAAATGCAAAACATTTATCGGAAGATAGTTATAAACTTGCCTTTCATATTCTGAAGAATGCTTATGTTGGTGTTACCCCGGGAATTGATTTTGGCGAAAACGGAGAGGGATTTCTTCGTTTCTCTTATGCAAACTCCATTGAAAATATTGAGGAAGGTTGTAACCGACTCGAAAAATATTTAAAAAAATATTATTCAGAAATCGTTACGTTTCCCACAGTGTAATTTTTTGTAATGTGGTGGATACGATTAAGCATCAAGTCTTCCATAGTTGAAAAACAGCGGAGAGCTGAACGCCCCCGATAGTTGATTCCCCGCTATTGATAGATTAATCTATTAATTTCCGTATAAAAAATGTGATTTTGTAAGTTTTTTCAATCAATATAAAGACTCTTTGGTGTTTTATTGGATTTCAATTGTAAGTAAAAGGTGTGAAATACTTGCATTTCTTCAAAAAATAAGACTAAATAGTTTTAATCAGTTCTATTTAATCCCGATAATTTCAAAAATTGAAAAAGCAAAATTTTTTCGACAACTCAATATGTTCTTTAACAGGATATTTTTGTGAAACGACTTTGAAATTCATTCGTCTTATGGATACGAAAACAAACAGAAAACAATTTTTAATTAAATTTTAAAGTCATGAAAAAGTTAAGTCTAGTATCCTTTTTAATTATTTGCCTTTTTGTGGTTTCAGTTTCAGCAAATGCAACAGGAACAAGAAAAGAGTTTCGCGATTTCCAAATCACAACTGTTGATGATATTTTTATGAATAAGAAAATTAAGCAGGTTTGGACAATTAGTTATTCTACAAACGAGTTACCTGTTACGGTAGTAAAACGCAAAACTTTGGAAGGAGTAGAATATGTGGTTCATTCAAAATATTTTGATGTAAGTTATGCCAGCACTGCAGACGGTTTTGGAGCCAAAGAAGTAAGAAATTCATGGAGACATGTTCCTAAAAAAATCAGCAATGCAGTTTTAAGCAATGATGAATTAAAACGTCAGGAAATTATTTCTCCAAACAAAGTGGATGATGAAAAAGCTTTGGGATTAATAGCCAGTTACTTGCCCATGTTAGTTAACGACGATTACACACACCTTTTAAATTAAAATATATTAAACCGCATTTAGGAAACCGCAGGAAACCGCGGTTTTTTTGTTTATATACATCCACAAACTAATCCGTCAGCCAAACTATCGAGTTGTTCCGCCACTGCTTTTTTTTCGTCATCTGTTCCTTTACATGAATAACAAACAGGAAGGAGAACCTCTTTATTTAGTTCTGAATTTCCCGCTGTAACTGCTTTATGACAAACAAAGCATGAATTTTTAATGTTTTTTGGCCCGTTCATGTTTTAAATTTTGTGCGAAATTATAAAATTTAAAGTCTGTGGGTGAATCCCAAACGAATAATACTTCGTTCTTTTGTCAGAAAGAAATTGAAAAGCGGAAAATATGACCGGATTTCAGGGATTTATCTTTATTGGCACAATTATTATTATTTTGGATTTATTAGTTTTTTAAGCCTTTACATTTAATTACATTTGCATTGGCATATATTTAATGATTAAACAATTTTAGAAATGGCTTTTGTAACCAAAGTACTGGGGAAGATTTTAGGAAATAAATCAGAAAGAGATATTAAGGAAGTTACCCCGGTAGTCGAAAAAATAAAAGAAGAATATAATCGGATAACAAAACTTTCGAATGACGATTTAAGAAGTGAATCAGACAAGCTGAAACAAATAATCATCGAAAGAATAAAACCCGAAGAAGACGAAATTGCCTCTTTAAAAGAAAAGGTTGAGGAAGTTGATATTCAGGAAAGCGAAAAAATTTACGAACAAATTGATAAGCTGGAGGAAAAGATTGATGAAAAGATTGAAGAGGTTTTAAATGAAATTCTTCCAACTGCTTTCGCAGTTATAAAAGAAACTGCACGACGTTTTAATGATAATGAACAAATAATTGTAACGGCTAACGATTTTGACAAAGATTTAGCTGCCATTCGTAACAGCATAAATATTCAGGGCGACAAAGCCATATGGAATAACAAATGGATAGCCGGTGGCTCGGAAATTACCTGGAACATGGTTCATTATGATGTACAGTTGATTGGTGGTATTGTACTTCACCAGGGAAATATTGCAGAAATGGCAACCGGTGAAGGAAAAACATTGGTAGCTACTTTACCTGTATTTTTAAATGCTTTGGCACGCCGTGGTGTTCATGTTGTGACAGTTAATGACTACCTGTCGAAACGTGATGCCGAATGGATGGGGCCAATTTATGAATTTCATGGACTGAGCGTTGATTGTATTGATAAGCACCGGCCTAATTCTGAAGCTCGAAGAAAAGCATACAATGCCGACATTACCTTTGGCACAAACAATGAATTTGGTTTTGACTATCTGAGGGATAACATGGCAATTAATCCTGAAGATTTGGTTCAGCGAAAACATCATTACGCGATTGTCGACGAGGTTGACTCGGTTTTGGTTGATGATGCCCGTACGCCATTAATTATTTCAGGGCCGGTTCCCAAAGGAGAGAATCAGCAATTTGAAGAATTAAAAGATTATGTTGAAAGGCTATATAAAGCACAGCGCGATTTAGTAAGTGGTATTTTTATTGAAGCAAAAAAATTACTTACAAAAGAAGATGCAACCGATAAAGAGAAAAAAGAAGGTGGTCTTTTGCTTTTACGGGCTCACAAAGGACTTCCAAAAAATAAATCAATAATTAAATTTTTAAGTGAGGAAGGAATGAAAGCAGTCCTGCAGAAAACTGAAAATTTTTATATGCAGGAGAATAACAAGAACATGCACATCGTAACTGATCCTCTCTATTTTATTATTGAAGAACAACAAAATTCGGTCGAATTAACGGATAAAGGAATCGATTTGATTTCTTCTGGTTTCGATGATGCTGAATTTTTCGTTCTTCCCGACATGGGTGGAAAAATGGCCGAGCTGGAGAATTCTGGGTTGGAACGGGAAGAATTAATTGAAAAGAAAGATCATCTTTTACAGGATTATTCAGTTAAATCGGAACGTGTACATACCATCAACCAATTGCTGAAAGCGTACACCATGTTTGAAAAAGATGTGGAGTATGTTGTAATAGACAACAAAGTAAAAATTGTTGATGAACAAACCGGTCGTATTATGGAGGGCCGTCGTTATTCAGACGGATTACACCAGGCAATTGAAGCAAAAGAACGTGTAAAGGTTGAAGCTGCTACGCAAACATTTGCAACCATTACTCTTCAGAATTATTTCAGAATGTACCACAAACTGGCTGGTATGACCGGTACCGCTGAAACAGAAGCCGGAGAATTATGGGATATCTACAAATTGGAAGTAGTTGTAATTCCAACCAACCGGCCAATCATCAGAGACGATCGCGAGGATTTGGTGTTTAAAACCAAACGTGAAAAATATAACGCCGTTATTGATGAAATTGTAAAGTTAAATCAGGAAGGAAGACCTGCCCTGGTTGGTACTACATCGGTTGAAATCTCTGAATTATTAAGCAGAATGCTTAAGATACGTGGAGTAAAACACAACGTATTAAATGCAAAACTGCATGCACGGGAAGCTGAAATCGTTGCAGAGGCCGGACGTTGGGGAATGGTTACAATTGCAACAAACATGGCAGGTCGTGGTACCGATATTAAACTTACGGAAGAAGTTAAAAAAGCCGGCGGTTTGGCAATTATTGGTACAGAACGTCATGATTCGAGAAGGGTGGACAGACAGTTGCGAGGTCGTGCCGGCCGTCAGGGAGATCCCGGATCTTCACAGTTTTATGTTTCTCTGGAAGACGATCTGATGCGTTTGTTTGGTTCCGACCGAATTTCAGGAGTAATGGACCGTTTGGGATTAAAAGAAGGTGAAGTGATTCAACATTCCATGATTTCGAAATCGATTGAAAGAGCCCAACGCAAAGTAGAAGAGAATAACTTTGGAATTCGTAAACGACTGCTGGAGTATGACGACGTAATGAACTCGCAACGTGAAGTTATCTATAAAAAACGTAAGCACGCGTTATTTGGCGAGCGGTTGGAAGTGGATGTTCTGAATATGATGTACGATTCTGGAGAAGAACTGGTGAACGAATATCATGGTTCCGATATGTTTGAAGATTTTAACATGGAATTGATGCGTTTGTTATCGCTTGAATCTCCGGTTTCTGAAGACGAGTTCAAAAAAATGAGCCAATCGGAAATTACGAATACGATTTATGAAAAAATGATCGGGAATTATAACCGGAAAGTTGAAGCAATTTCCAAACAGGCTTTCCCGGTTATTAAAAATGTTTATGAAACAAAATCTCAGCAATATCAAAATATTGTAGTACCTATTTCAGATGGGAAAAGGGTTTTCCAGATTATTTGCAACCTCGAAAAAGCATATCTGAATAAAGGAAAAGAACTGGTAAAATCGTATCAGAAGCAAATTGTTCTGAACACCATTGATGAAGCATGGAAAGAACAATTGCGGGAGATGGATGATTTGAAGCAATCGGTTCAGAACGCTACTTACGAACAGAAAGATCCACTCTTAATCTACAAATTTGAATCATTTAACCTTTTCAAAGAGATGGTAACCAAGGTGAACAAAGATGTGGTTTCCACTCTGATGAAAGGACAAATTCCGATACAAAGTCCTGATCAGGTGAGAGAAGCTGAAGCAAGGAGACGTACGGATATGAGCCGTTACAAAACACAAAAATCAGATCTCCCGAGCGGTAATAATAACCCGATGGAGGGAGCAAATACTCAAACGCAGGAAAAGGAAAAACCACAGCCGGTTAAAGTGGAAAAAAGGGTAGGACGAAATGATCCATGTCCATGTGGTAGTGGAAAAAAATACAAACAATGTCACGGCAGAACCAGCGCCTGATTTGAAAATTAATTTTGTAATATGATTCATATTTTAAGTTTTATCCACTGGAATCCTAATCCCGAAATTTTTCACCTTGGCGGACTTTCTGTTCGATGGTATGGTTTGTTGTTTGCATCCGGGCTGTTAATTGGTTATTATATTGGCGAATGGATGCTGAAATCGGAAAATGTTCCACAAAAATGGATTGAGAGTTTGTTCTTTTATATCATAATTGCCACAATTGTAGGTGCCCGTTTGGGGCATGTATTTTTTTACGGTTGGGATTATTATTCGCAACATCCGGGAGAAATTATAAAAGTTTGGCATGGCGGCTTGGCCAGTCATGGTGGTGCAATGGGAATTATTATAGCATTGTGGATTCACTCGCGGCTGATAACCAAACGAACTGTTTTGTGGACCTTGGACCGAATTGCTGTTCCGACAGCACTTGTTGGTGCATTTATCAGAACAGGAAATTTAATGAATTCTGAAATATATGGTGTTCAAACCAATTTGCCATGGGGGTTTATTTATGAACGTAATGGGGAAGTCGTTCCAAAACATCCAACACAGATTTATGAAGCGCTTGCTTATGTTGTTTCGTTTATAATATTAATGACTTTGTATAAAAAAACGAGTGCGAAAAATCGTCCTGGCTTATTACTTGGGGCATTTTTCGTGTTAATTTTTATAGCTCGCTTTTTCATAGAATTTATAAAACAAGATCAGGAAGCTTTTGAAGCAACCATGAAGCTTAATATGGGGCAGTGGCTAAGTGTTCCATTTGTCTTGATTGGGATATTTTTGATTATTAGAGCTGTAAAACTTCCTGAAAAGACTTTCAAAAACGGATAAAAATACAAATCAATAAATTTAAAGGCCTGGTAAATTCCAGGCTTTCTTTTTTAGTTAAATATTTTTGATCCGATAAAGAAATTTTTTGGTTTTACCGGAGCATAAATATCATCTCCTGATACAACATTGTCCGGTTAGAACCGCATCACTACTGGTCTGAGAGTATATAAAATGAGAAAAAGCGAATAGTAAAATGCTGATATTAAATATGTATGTTTTTTTAATGATGTTTATTTGTTGAATAAATATTCAACGAAAAGATATTTCAAATACAAAACCGCATTATTTAGAATAATTATTAATAATTAAATTGAAAGTAATATTAACTTTGCAGATGGAAAATGGTTCATTTAAAGTGTGAAAAGGGAATCCGGTGAAAAACCGGAGCTGTGCCCGCAGCTGTAAACTTGTAAATTTTCTGCATAGTCCACTGTCTGTTACTTGGTAGACGGGAAGGAGCAGGAAAAAGAGTAAGCCAGAAGACCTGCCATTTTCAAAAATGCTTTCGGGAATAAAAGCGACGGTTTAATACCTGAAGTTTTATTTCCCCATGGTTTTTAATTTAAACAAAGGGGAATGAAAAAGTTAAAATTATTTATTGCATTACTGGGGATGCCCTGTTTTGCTTTCACTCAAAATATTGCAAACCGGCTTATCGAATACAAGCCGGCGCCTGGTCAACATATCAACATGGAGTCGATTGGAACACCAAAGGCCGCAGAAGATATGCCTTCTAATATTAATAGTATTGTTTCACTGGGGAGTTTTGGCGGGTATATTGTGCTTGGTTTTGAAAAGCCGTGTGCCAATGCTCAGGAAAATCCTTACGGGATAGATTTTACAATCTTTGGCAATGCTTTTAGTGGCTCTTCTGAGCCCGGCGTAGTTTGGGTAATGAAAGATGAAAACCACAACGGTGAAGCAGATGATACCTGGTATGAAATAAAAGGCAGCCAACATTTTCAGTCTGAAACAATAGAAAATTACAACGTAACTTATTTTAAAACCGATACCCGTGATGTTTTTTGGATGGATAATGCAGGAAGTTCAGGAATGATAAAAGCAAACAGTTATAATACTCAGGAATATTATCCAAATACTGAATATTTTCCGACTTATTCTCCCGATTCTATCGCTTTTGATGGAACATTACTGGCACCGGCTATTGACAGTTCAAATCCTAATCAATTTGTTATTAAGCCTTTTGATTTTGGTTATGCAGATGCCCACCCACGAAAACAGGGCATGGATTTAACAGTGCCAGATAATCCTTACACAAGCGAGGTGGAAGGAGCGGGAGGGGATCCCATTGATATTTCATGGGCTGTGGATGGAGATGGAAACTATGTGAATTTAGATTCCATTCACTTTATAAAAATAGTAACAGGGAATCTGGCAAATGTAGGCTGGCTTGGAGAAATCTCGACAGACATTTCCTATATTGTTGATGTAGAAGGAAATAACAATGTTTCCGGTGAGAATAAATTATTGGTAGTTTATAATCACAAACCTAAAATAGTTGTTGGAAAAACCTTACAGCTTGAAGCTATTTATTTTGAGAAAGGAAAACAAACGGAATCAACGTTTGCCTTTTCATCCCAAAATACACAAGTAGCAACAGTAAATCCTTCCGGCATGATAACAGCTAAAAATGCCGGGAATACAAAAATTACAATATCGTCAAATGGAAAATCAAAAACGACAGAAATAACAGTTGTTGCGCCAGATTCCATTGAAATTTTATCTGATTTTTCATCGGTTTATGTTGGAGATACCATTTTACTTCAATCAAATGTTTATGATAATAATGGCGACAAAATGAATACCGAAGTTCTGTTTCATTTAGATACACCTGGCGCAGGAAATATTATTGAAATAGGTGGAAAATTTTATTTTGTAGCAAAAGAAAAGGGAAATGTAACTTTAAATTTGGTTGTGGAAGAATTGGAGAAAGACGTGAGTTTTAAAATATTATCTGAAAGCGATTTAATCCATGTTTATTTTACAGCAAAAACAGAAAATGAAAATTTAATTCCTTTACAAAAAATAGAAGTCAAGCTTTCCGATCTAAATAGTTTTGTTGAAAACAGGAAAACTGATTATTCCTGTTCCGAACGTCATTCTCTGGCAGACGCTGTTATTTCAGGACTTCAGAAGACTGGTATTAATTTTTATTTCCGTGACGATGAAAGCCCGGAGGGTAAATTGTATTTATATTCTGTTGAAAAGAATGATGAATACACCTATGGTTGGGGAGGGAAAACATCACCTGCGGCATTTGCAAAAGCCTGGATTGCAACTGTAAACAGTAGTCAATATTTAAATAATTTTGACAAAGTTGAGCTTTCTGAAAGTGATACAATTATTTTATACCATGTTTCGGATATTATGACTTCGTGGGTTTACACCAGGATGATTCCGGA
This sequence comes from uncultured Draconibacterium sp., assembly GCA_963677235.2. Lineage (GTDB taxonomy): Bacteria > Bacteroidota > Bacteroidia > Bacteroidales > Prolixibacteraceae > Draconibacterium. The sequence goes on from CAXXPP010000004.1 coordinate 1,217,502, forward strand.
CAAAGATTCGGCTGGTATAAACGATGAAATTGAGATAACTTTGCAACAATCTACCTGTTCATTTTCTGATAGCAATATTAGTGTAACTACTTTAATACCAATTCAGAATAAGGAAATCTTGGGTGATGGAATAAGTTATTATTCTGACGAATTGGGAAAAGGCATGGTTTCAATAACATCATTGCCTATGACTATTTCTTCTGGAAATGATGCTGTTTTAATATCAAAACAGATAATTACTTCGAGTCATGATTTTACTGCACCGGATATCCGAATTTATCCCAATCCCGCTGATAAAGAAATAATTGTAAATGGACAGGAATTGTACGGAAAACAAATGTATATTTTTGATATGAATGGTAAATATATAAGGTCAGAATCGGCTTTCTCATCCAGTGAAAATATTGATATTCAGAATTTTCACCCCGGAATCTATATGTTGAAAATTGTTGATGAATCGGGTGTTAAAATATTTAAATTCATTAAAAAATAATGAGAGTTAAATTTCTGACATTCATTATTTTAATGCTGGTTTTTACAATTGTGAAGGCTCAGAATCTGACCGATACCATTCATATTCAGGAGGTAAAAATATTGGGAAAACGAAAGGTGGAGGAAGCTGGTTTAAAGCTCACACGCCCGGATTCAATAGCAAGAGTAAATACGCTAACAACGTCGCTTTCGGAGTTAATTTCAGAGTATACACCTGTTTTTATAAAATCTTACGGACGCGGTTCAACGGCCACTGCAAGTTTTCGTGGGACTTCGGCTACACATACGCAGGTTTTGTGGAATGGAATGAACCTGAACTCGCCTATGAACGGAGTCGCCGATTTATCATTGCTTCCTGTATTTTTCACCGACGATGTTTATCTTCTTCATGGAGGCAGTTCATTGTCTGAGGGTAGTGGAGCACTTGGAGGAAGTATCCATTTGAATAATCAGATGGACTGGAATACAAACCTTGAATTTGCCGGTTTATTTGAAACAAGTTCTTTTCAAACCCGAAAAGCATTTTTTAAAATTTTATTGGGGAATAATCGGCTAAAGTCAAATACCAGGCTGTTTTATGAGACTTCTGAAAATAATTTCCCTTTTTATAACTACGGAGTAATTCCACAACGAAAGGATACCTTAAAAGGAGCAGATTACTGGAAAGCAGGAATTTTGCAGGAATTTTATTACCGGACCTATACAAATGAAATTATGTCGTTGCGGTTTTGGTATCAAAAAAGCGATAGGAATTTACCCCAACTAATGTCGTACGAAGGAAGCGAAAGGGAAGAATTCCAGAAAGACGGGCAACTACGGGTTCAGTATGACTTGAAAAAATACACCGATAAATTTAACTATCACTTTTTTACTGGTTTAAATTCTACAACGTTGAATTATTTTCGTTCAACTCCTGAATTCGATTTTGTAAATGAAGATTCAAAAAGTAAAGAAAATGGGTTTCAGAATCATCTGAGAATTTTCAGAAAATTTAATGAAAAATCATATGCAACAGCCAGTTTTGATATCAACTATTATCAGGTAAAAATTCGTAATAAAATAAATAGCGAAGGATATAATAAGGACAGGTTTGAAACAAGCCTCCTGTTGAACTGGCACATGAAACCATCTGATCGTTTTGCTGCTTTTATCTTAATGCGTTCGGACAATTACGATAGCCATATTGTTTCGTTTATTCCGGCTGCCGGGTTTGAATGGCAGGTAATGAAAAATTCGCCATTATTATTAAAATCGAATGTTGCACGAAATTATCATAAGCCTACTTTAAATGATTTATACTGGTTGCCCGGAGGGAACCCTGAGTTATTGTCTGAAGATGGTTATACCGGCGATTTTTCGGTGTCGTGGCAAAAAGAAAATAACCGGTTTTCTTTTCGTAATGAAGTAACCGGGTTTGTTTCTTTTATTGATAACTGGATTGTATGGCGACCTTCGCAAAGCGGGGCATATTACTGGGAAGCGAGTAACGTAAAACAAGTTTTGTCGAGAGGTATTGAGTACCAGTTTTCAGCCAGCAAAAGTTGGAATAATTGGGGTTTTAAATCAGGCGGAAATTATTCTTATACACACACAACCAATCAGGATGGAATTCGCTCAGTTGATAAATCACGCGGGAAACAACTTATTTATATTCCCAAAAACAAAGGGAATTTATTTATAGCTGCTTTGGTTAAAAGTTTCACACTTAAATACGATTTGGAATATACCGGAACGAGATACACCAGTTCAAGTAATGAAGAGTCGCAGTTTGAACGTGTTTTAAATCCATACTGGCTAAGTAAGATTTCTTTGGATAAAATGATGGAAATAAGTTCTTTTCGGTTAAATCTGAAATTTACTGTTGAAAATCTCTTTAACGAAGATTACCAAAGTATTTTGTGGCGGCCAATGCCAGGCAGATTTTATTCTTTTTCAATAGGTTTGAACTACAAAAAATGATGCGAAAAATAATATTCATACTATTCGTTTCCATGTTTCTTTTGGCTTGTACAGATGAGCCTGTTGAAACCATATTTTTTGATCTTGATACGGAGAACGGAGTATTTATAACCTGTGAAGGAAATTTTATGTATGGGAATGCATCGCTCTCATTTTATAATTACGAAACAAAAAGCGTTCAAAACAATTTATTTTATGCCCGGAATAATGTACCTCTTGGAGATGTGGCACAGTCGATGTATGTAAATGATAATTCATTATTTCTTGTGGCAAATAATTCAGGAAAAATATATGTTATTGATCTGGGAACCGCAGCGTTCAAAGGTGCAATAACAGGGTTAACTTCTCCGAGATACATACTTTTTGTTTCTAAAGAGAAAGCATATATTTCCGACTTATATGCTCATCATATCACTATTTTCAATCCGGTAACGCTCGAAAAAACAGGTCAGATTGATCTTTCTGAAAGTCACACCTCAGAACAAATGGTAAAAGCTGGAAATTACATCTTTGTTTCGAGTTGGTCCTACGATAATAAAATTTTGGTTATTGATGCAGAAAAAGATGTGTTGGTTACAGAAATTGATGTGCCACTACAGCCCAAAGATATGAAAGTGGATAAAAACGGGAAAATATGGATTTTTTCTGATGGAGGTTTTGAAGGCTCATCAATGGGAAATGAGCCACCTGCATTAACACTAATTGATCCTGAAACATTTACCGTTGAAAAAATTTTTCGGTTTAGTAGCGAAAATAACCCATATGATTTAGAATTAAATAGCTCAAAGGATACGTTATATTTTATAAACCAGGGGATTTGTAAAATGGCTGTAGATAGTAAAATTTTACCCGATTCAGTTTTTATTCCTGGTAATAACAAGCTTTTCTACAGTATGGGGTTAAACCCGCACAACAATGAAATTTATGTTTCCGATGCAATAGATTACACTCAAAATGCAATTATTTACCGGTACTCTCAGTCAGGGACTTTAATCGACTCTTTTAAGGTTGGGATAAATCCGTCAGATTTTTTGTTTCGGTAATTTACAATTGGAAATTTAGATTTATTTTTACTGCGATTGGTTCTCTTCGGAGATGAAAAGGGAATCCGGTGACCTGTATTTTTGCAGTAATTCCGGAGCTGTACCCGCAGCTGTAAGCCTTTTATATTGATAACAACCTTAGCCACTGTTCGTTAGTTGATGGACGGGAAGGCAGTTATCAATTGGGCAAGCCAGAAGACCTGCCATTCGAAAACAATATTAAAAGCTTTCGGGATTAAAAGCTTGAGGTAGTTTACCTTATAATTTTCCCACAGGTTTTGGTATTGTAAAATGATTTGTTTAACTAAAAAATTTTACAATGAAAAAATTTTACCTTTTTATCGGGTTTTGGGTTGCCCTTTTTTCTTCAAATGCCCAACAAATAGCAACTTTTGATGATATCAATCTGGAAGTCGGATCGTTTTGGAACGGTTCTGACGGTTCTGGTGGAATTAACAGTGGTGGTTTTACTTTTCCAAACGATTACAATGCAGATTGGGCTAGTTGGTCTGGCTTCTCTGTTTCAAACATAAAAGATTCTGTAACAGCAGGCTGGACAAATCAATACAGCGCAATAGCAGCTTCAGGGGCAAATGAATCTGAAAACTACGCTGTAGCCTATTTGTCTGGCGCTTTGGAAATGAATTTTGAAAATCCGCTTCAGTTAACAGGGTTTTATATAACTAACGCAACTTATGCCTATCTTTCTATGAAAGAAGGAGATGACTATTCCAAAAAATTTGGCGGAGAAGATGGCAGTGATCCGGACTATTTTAAACTAATAGTTTCAGGAACAGATATTTATGGAAATGAAACTGGACCTGTTGAATTTTATCTTGCCGATTTTACTTCGGAAAATTCAGGAGAAGACTATATTGTTAAAAACTGGAAATGGTTCGATTTAAGTGGTATGGGCGTTGTTTCTTCCATTAAATTTGAACTGGAATCAACTGATATTGGAGACTGGGGAATGAATACTCCTACTTATTTTTGTATTGACGATTTTAATGGTGTATCTCCCGAAGCGCAGGAAATTACTGTTGAAGCAGGTTTGGAGGATTTGAACCTGGCTGCTGAAAGTTTTTATAATGGTTCTGATGGTGCAGGAAGCTTTACTAGCGGTGGATTTACATTTTTAAACGATTACAATACCGAGTGGGAAAGTTGGAGTGGATTTGCAGCTTCCACAGTTACAGATACCGAAACAGAAGGATGGGCTAACCAGTACAGTGCAATTCCGGGGCATGGTGTTCTTGGAACATCAGCATATGCAGTATCTTATGCTTCCGGAGGTGCTGAAATTCAATTTGAAAAAACGGCAATTTCAGGTCTGTATATTACCAACTCAACCTATGCATATTTTTCAATGCTAAATGGTGATGACTATTCCAAAAAATTTGGAGGAGAAGACGGTACGGAGCCTGATTGGTTTAAAGTAAATATTTACGGTGTTTCTGAAGCTGGCGACACTACGGGTATAGTTGAGTATTACCTGGCCGATTTCAGGTCGGAAAACAGTTCTGATGACTATATTACAGACTATTGGAAATGGGTTGATTTATCTTCATTAGGCGAAATCACAAAGCTTCGTTTCGGTCTTTCGTCTTCCGATGTTGGCGACTGGGGAATGAACACTCCCGCTTACTTTTGTATCGATCAGGTAAACCATCAGGATTTAGCTCCTGAAATTGCGATCCCGGTTGCTACAATTGAAGATGCTACATACCCCAACAATGAGTACTATATTTCTCTTGATTCTGTTTTTACAGATCCGGATAACGATGATTCTGAAATTACAATTCAACTTGAAAACATTGATAATTCTGAATTGCTTACAGGTAACATTGTGTCGGAAGGGAATGATGGTGAACAAGGGACTTTGCTTGCATTAAATATTACCGATGCAATGACAGGAATTGCCAACATTACAATTTCAGGTACATCAAACGGTAAAACAGTTTATCATACATTTGAAATGATTGTTTCTGTTCCGGTTTCATCAGAACCAATAATAAGAGTGGATGATGAGATAAAAGTGTATCCCAATCCTATTCAGTCTGATTTTTTTGTTGAACTCCCAACCTATACAGAACAAGTTATTTTGTTTGATATTTCAGGGAAAGTTATTTATCAAAATACCGCAGTTCAGGAGCAAAAGATTCAGATTTCTGCTTTACAAAATTCTCCATCGGGAATTTATTTTCTGAAAGTGAAATCAAATTCAGAGATTAAAACTGAGAAGATTGTAAAATTGTAAGAAAAATAGCATCTTTGAACAAAAGGGACATAAAATACTTATTTGTTAATAATGACATAAAAAGATAGTTTGGTATTTTGTTCATTGGTTTAAAAAATGTTTATTTGCATTAAAGTTTAAAAGATCATTAATATGTTAGAAGTTGATAAACAATCCATAGAAGTTGGTAAACATTCAATGGTTACGTTGACGTATGATTTACGTATCGACGATGAGAAGGGAGAGGTAATTGAGCAGGCAACAGACGCGCAACCATTACAATTTTTATATGGTGCCGGGGTTATGCTGCAAAAGTTTGAATCGCATCTTGCCGGTTTGAGCGAAGGCGAGCCATTTACAATTAAGCTGAAAAAGCAGGATGCTTACGGCGAAGTAAATGAAGACGCTATCGTTGAGTTACCAAAACAGGTTTTCCTGGTGGATGGAAACTTTGATTCCGAATTAATTAAAGAAGGAAACATGGTTCCGATGATGAGCAGCAACGGTCAGCGACTAAATGGTTTGGTACTTGAAGTAAATAATGATACCGTTAAAATGGATTTTAACCATCCACTTGCCGGAGAAGATTTATATTTCAGCGGGAAAGTTTTGGAAGTAAGAGAAGCTTCAGAAGAAGAACTTTCTCAAAACCTTTCAGGCGGAGGCTGTGGATGTGGCAGCGGCGGTTGCGGAAGTGATGATTCATGCAGCTCTGATCACTCACATGGTGGTTGTGGTTGCGGATGTTAATAAGATATTTTGATTATTAGTTCAATTTATTTTACATTAACCTCGTTTTCTTGTTTGAACCAGGAAACGAGGTTTTTGTTTTAATATGTTGTAACAACTTTTATTATAGCCCAAAGAATAAAGAATTACAGAAAGATGCGTTTATTTTTGAAAAATGTATCCTTTGGAAATGTAAAATAAAAGCTGCGAACACAAGTTTAAAATTATTTATAGGTGAATACATTTGGTAAAATTTTTAGATTAACATCTTTTGGAGAATCCCACGGAAGAGGGATTGGTGGAATCATCGATGGGTGTCCGGCCGGGTTGCAACTCAATATTGATTTAATTCAAAAAGATCTTTCACGTAGAAAACCAGGGCAGTCAAAAATAACCACTCAGCGTAAAGAAAGCGACCATGTAGAATTTTTGTCCGGAGTTTTTGAAGGAAAAACCCAGGGAACACCAATAGCCTTTGCAATCTGGAATAAAGATCAACATTCGAATGATTATAACGACTTAAAAGACGTATATCGTCCATCGCACGCCGATTATACTTACACAAAAAAATATGGCACACGCGATTACCGTGGTGGCGGGCGTTCTTCTGCACGTGAAACAATAGCGCGTGTGGTTGCCGGAGCAATAGCAAAACAACTTCTCGCGGCACATGGAATTTCGATTCAGGCTTTTGTTTCACGGGTGGGCGAAGTTCAGCTTGAAAAGTCGTATACCGAGCTTGACTTGTCAAAAACAGAAGATAACATTGTTCGATGCCCCGATGCTGAAACTGCTGCAAAAATGATATCCAGAATTGAAATTGCCTCAAAAGATCGCGATACAGTTGGAGGTGTTATTACCGGTGTGGCAAAAGGAGTTCCGGCAGGATGGGGAGAACCCGTATTTAATAAACTTCATGCAGATCTTGGCTTTGCAATGCTGGGAATAAATGCGGTTAAAGGTTTTGAATACGGTTCAGGTTTTGAAGGAACTAAACTTAGTGGTTCTCAACATAACGACGTTTTTATAAAAACAAATGAAGGTGTTCGAACAAAAACAAATAATTCCGGTGGAATTCAGGGAGGGATTTCAAACGGTGAAGATATTTATTTCAGGGTAGCTTTTAAACCTATTGCAACATTGTTAAAAGAACAGCAAACAATTGATAAAGAAAATAATGAAATTACGATAAATCCGAAAGGAAGACATGACCCGTGTGTATTGCCACGTGCAGTTCCCATTGTGGAAGCAATGGCAGCACTTGTTTTAGCAGATCATTTTTTATTGAGCAAACTTAACACTATTTAATATGCCTAGAAGAAAACGTAACAGAAGGATTCAAGTGCCTCCTGTAATTAAAGGAATGTCAGTTTTTGGTGTTCGGGGAAGAAAATCAAATGAAGTTCATCTTCTTTTGGAAGAATATGAAGCGATTCGCTTGCTCGATTACCAAAATCTCACCCAGGAAGAAGCAGCAGTACATATGGATATTTCAAGGCCAACATTAACTCGAATTTACGAAGAAGCCAGAAATAAAGTAGCAACTGCGTTTGTTGAAGGAAGAGATATTATTTTCAGAGGTGGAGATATTTATTTTGATAAAAATTGGTTTAAATGCAATACATGTCAGGCTAGTTTTAATCATTACACTGAAGATGATGTAAATTGCCCGGTCTGCAATTCAAAAGATATTATTTCTTTAAATGAATATTATACTTCCTGACTTTCAAAGATAGATATATAAAAAACCACCGGCTCAATAGCCGGTGGCACCCAATTAAGTTGTGATAAAACCAGAGCCCTAGTAAACTAGGAGTATACAAGTTACAAAATTTATCACATTCAGTCAATAATACAAAGCTTTAATTTCCAATTAATATTAATAGTTGAATAATTTTTTATTCAACATATGTTTTTTAACAAAATAATATTTCAGGTTATTGTTTGAAAACCGGAGACGTATATTTTCAAAGACTTCTAGCACAGGGCGTATATTAGAATCAGTATTTTATTATTGTCCGTCTTCATTGAATTAGATTTATCAATATATATTTTTCTATTGATATCAGTTGTTTTCATATCGTATATTGTCAAATAATAATATATTCGTATTTAAACATACTTTCAAATGAAAATAAGAAGATTGCTGCGAATTTTACATCGGGATTTTGGATATTTTATTGTAGGAATGACGCTTGTATATGGAGTGTCTGGTATATTTTTGAATCATAAACACGACTTTAATCCCGATTATAAAATATATATTACCGACTTTCAAACCAATAATGAGTTAGATGCAAATGCAGGGGAATCCGAAATAAAGTCTGTTTTGTCATCGTTGGATAGAAAAGTAGTTTATAAAAAGCATTATCTGAATAATCAGGGACTGATAAAAGTTTTTATTGAGAATGGAGAAATAGTTCTCAATCCTGAAACGGGGAAAGGAACGATGCAATATCTCCAACAACGCCCGGTAATTTTTGAAATGAATAAATTACACAGAGCGTCAATTGGAACCACCTGGAAATGGGTAAGCGATATAATGGCCTCTGTTCTGATTCTTGTGGCTGTCTCCGGTTTATTTCTATTGAAAGGGAAAAGAGGTTTTGGACGGTGGGGATGGTGGCTAACAATTGCCGGAATTATTGTACCTTTATTTTTCGTAATTATATACATGTAACCTTAAAATTATATGCACAAATGAAAAAATTAGCACTATTTAGTTTATTTGCTTTGTTCCTTCTTAGTTGTGGAAACCGATCAAAAAATCAGGAGCAGTCGACCACAGCCGAACCGGTGACCGCAGCTGTAGTTTACTCTGTTGATGATTTATATAAAAATGTCGCCGATATTGTAGACAAAGAAGTGGTTGTAAAGGGAACTGTTATGCACGTTTGCCAGCATGGTGGACAGCGTTGTTTTCTTATGGGGAGTAACGAAGAAATTAATATTAGGGTTGAAGCCGGAGAAAAAATGGGAGCTTTTAGTCAGGAACAAATGGGAAGCGAACTCGAGATTGTTGGTATTTTGAAAGAAGTGAAAACCGAAGCCGATGCTCATAATCCGGGAGAACACGAGGGAGATGTACAAGCTGAAGCGAATGAAGAAGTTGCACAAGCACACAAAATAATTTCTGAATCGCAGGATAAAGCCGATGTTGTTTACTTTATTGACGGAGTGAAAGTTAGAGAGTTGTAAAAAAACTTTTAAAATATATCTCACTGAAAGCCGGCTAAAAAGCCGGCTTTTTTTATAACTCAATTATTACAATCAACGTGACAAACCTTCTTTTTTCAGCAAAATCTTCTCATTTGATTTTTTGCCTGAATTGGTAGCCATTTTTTATCAATCTCTATATTAAATATATATTTTTTGATTATATTATTATCTTGTTATTGATAATAATATTATCATTTTATGCACAGACATATTGTTCATATGGATCTAGACACTTTTTTCGTGTCGTGTGAGAGACTGATAGATAGGAAGTTGAATAATATCCCCGTGTTAATTGGTGGAACAAGTGACAGGGGGGTAGTTGCATCGTGCAGTTACGAAACACGTCAGTATGGAGTTCATTCGGGAATGCCGATGAAAATGGCCCGGATTTTATGTCCGGATGCGGTAATAATTCGTGGAAACAGTTCGGTTTATAGCAAATTCTCCGATATAATAACTGAAATTATAAAAGAACGGGCACCACTTTTTGAAAAATCATCTATTGATGAATTTTATATAGATGTTTCCGGGATGGACAAATTTTACGGCTGTTTCCAGTGGGCAAAAGAATTGCGTGAAAAAATTATCCACGAAACTATGCTTCCTATTTCTTTGGGGCTTTCCATCAACAAAACCGTTTCTAAAGTTGGAACAGGAGAAGCAAAACCTAATAACTTTAAAAATATCCCCGACGGTTTTGAAAAAACTTTTTTGGCACCACTTTCAGTAAAAAAGATCCCTATGGTTGGGGATAAGACTTATTTTTTACTTCGAAATCTGGGTGTTGAAAAAGTGAAGACAGTACAGGAAATGCCAATGGAACTAATGGAAAGAGTGCTGGGCAAAAACGGGATTGTTCTTTGGAAAAAAGCACAGGGAATAGATAATTCGCCGGTAGTAGCCTGGCAGGAACGAAAGTCTATTTCTACTGAACGAACTTTTGAAGAAGATTCAGCCAATTTTTATCAAATGAAAAGCATTCTTATCTCAATGGCAGAGAAACTGGCGTATCAGTTGAGGGCAGAAAATAAACTCACGGCTTGTGTGTCGATAAAAATCAGATATTCCGATTTTCAGACCTACAGCAAACAACGAAAAATCGCATACACTTCGCTGGATCGTACACTTATTCAAACTACCCTTGAATTATTCGAGTCGCTTTATCAGCGGAGGGTTTTAATCCGGCTTGTGGGAGTCAGGTTTAGTCATTTGATTGGGGGAAGTTACCAAATGCGTTTATTTGAAGATTCTGAGAAATTGGTAAAACTTTATCAATCAATGGATAAAGTCCGTAACCGGTTTGGAAATAAAGCAATACAACGTGCAGTAACTATGGGAGTTGGTAATGTTAGCAGCAATTTTAATCCATTTAACGGACTAACGAATAGTTAGCAATTACAGTTTCAAAAATGTTTCAAGAAATTCATATTAATCAATTAAACTTCTCTCTATTGGAGAGATTAAGATGAGCTTTTATCAATGTTAATCAATTGTCATTCATGGTTTAGTTTACGGTACGGGGCGATAGAACCTGCAGAACTGTTAAAGGAAGTGTCTGCACGAGGTTATTTCAGCTTTGCGCTCACTGATATTAATAATACTTCAGCAAGTATTGATTTTATAAGACAGGCTTCAAAATACAATATCAGGCCTGTTCTGGGGGTTGATTTTAGGAATGGGATAGAACAGAAATATGTTGGGCTGGCTAAAAACAATGAAGGCTTTAAGGAGTTAAATGAGCATCTGACAAAGTATCTTCAGGATAAAAAAGAGTTTGAAACAGAGGCTCCGGAAATAAAAGATGCATTTATTATTTATCCATTTAAAAAACAGAATTTTTTTTCGTTAAAAGCAAATGAATTTATAGGAATAAAATCTTCCGAATTAACTAAATTGTCTTTTTCTGAATGGAGAACCCATTTGAATAAACTTGTTGTTTTACAGCCTGTAACATTTCGGAATAAACGTGATTATAACGTTCACCGGTTACTGCGGGCCATTGAAAACAACACGCTTTTGAGCCGGCTTCCACTTTCGGAACAAACGTCGCCCGATGAAATGCTGATTGATAAAAAAACATTGCTTGATGCGTTTAAAGAATATCCTGAAATTATTGAAAACACTCAGAATTTATTGAGTGAATGCTCTGTTGAATTTGAGTTCAAGAAAAATAAAAACAAACAATTCTTTACTCATTCGCATGAGGAAGATATAAAGCTGTTACGTTCTGAATGTAAAAAGGGGCTGAAATACCGGTTTGGAAAGCCATCTAAGCAGGTGGTTGAGCGAATGGAAAAAGAGCTGAAGCTGATTGATGATTTTGACTATAGCTCTTACTTTTTGATTAATTGGGACATATTAAAATATGCCCGGAGCAAAAATTATTACTATGTAGGGCGGGGTAGTGGTGCCAATAGCATGGTGGCCTATTTACTGCAAATTACCAATGTTGATCCCATTGAACTTGATCTCTATTTCGAACGCTTTATCAACCCGGCACGTAGCACTACTCCTCCCGATTTTGATGTCGATTTTTCATGGACTGATCGCGATGATATTACCAATTATATTTTCAGAAGATATGGATGGGAAAATACCGCACTCCTGGGAGCTTATATCACTTTTAAATACAAGTCGGCCTTGCGCGAAATAGGTAAAGTATTTGGGTTGCCTGCTGATGAAATTACCCGGTTGCAAAAAGATCTGGCACCTCAGAAAAATGATCAGTATGGGAAATGGGTATTACAATACAGCAAGTTTATTGAAGGAATGCCAAGTCATTTGAGTATTCATGCCAGTGGAATCCTGATTTCCGAAAAACCAATCAATTATTATACGGCTACACACATCTTGCCGAAGGGATATCCCACTACTCATTTTGATATGCAAATAGCGGCAGATGTAGGACTTTACAAATTTGATATTCTTAGTCAACGTGGATTGGGAAAAATAAAAGACGCACTGGAAATCATAAAAAAGAACCGGAATAAAAACATTGATATTAACAGGGTTGACCAATTTAAACATGATCCGAAAGTGAAACATTTATTGAAAACAGGTAAAGCAATTGCCTGTTTTTATGTGGAATCACCAGGTATGCGAATGCTGCTGACTAAACTACAAGCCGATGATTACAAGGGCTTGGTGGCAGCCAGTTCCATTATTCGTCCTGGCGTGGCACAGAGCGGAATGATGCGTGAATACATTCTTCGTTTCCGGGATAAAACGCGTCGGGAAAAAGCACAAAAAGAGCTGCCCGAATTGTATGAAATTCTGAAAGAAACTTACGGCGTGATGGTGTACCAGGAAGATGTAATAAAAGTGGCTCATTATTTCGCCGGGCTCACTTTGGCCGAGGCTGATATCTTACGACGGGGGATGTCATGGAAATTCAGGGAACGTAATGAATTTTGGAAAATAAAAGACACGTTTTTTTATAATTGCAGAGAAAAAGGGTATGCCGAAAATATAATCTCAGATATTTGGTTCCAGATTGAAAGTTTTGCCAACTATGCTTTTTCAAAAGGACACTCGGCAAGTTATGCTGTTGAGAGTTTCCAGGCATTGTATTTAAAAGCGTATTATCCGCGCGAATACATGGTAGCCACGTTAAATAATGGTGGTGGCTTTTATTCTTCTGAGCTTTATTTTCATGAAGCCCGGTTGCATGGCGCTAAAATTGAAATGCCTTGTATAAATACCAGCTACATGCTAAATACAATTTATTCAGAAACCATTTTTATTGGCTTCTATATTTTGCATGAATTGGAACATGTGATAGTTGAACAATTTTTGAAAGAACGTTTCGCAAACGGAAAATTTAAAAATCTGGTTGATTTTGTCGACCGCGTAAAAATTTCGCTGGAACAAATGATTATTCTCATTAGGGCAGGGGCTTTTCGGTTTACAAAAAAGACAAAAAAGGAATTACTTTGGGATGCACACTATTTACTCGGGCATTCGAAAAAAAGAACATCAGAACGGACACTTTTTAATACAAATCCAAAAGAATTTAAGCTTCCTGAATTATGGAAACACGAACTGGAAGATACTTTTGATGAAATTGAACTGCTTGGTTTTCCACTTCATTCGCCAATTGATTTGCTGGAGTCTCCTGTTCATTCTAAATTAAAAGCTGCCGAACTGCCCAGGCTGGTTGGAAAAGTAGTTGAGATTACCGGATATTTTGTTCATCGAAAAAGAACACCAACTAAAAAAGGTGAACAAATGTATTTTGGCACCTGGCTCGATTTAGACGGACAGTGGTTGGATACTATTCATTTTCCAGATGTAAAAAGAAAAAATCCTTTTACTGGTCCGGGGTACTATCTAATTAAAGGAAAAGTAGTTGAAGAATATGGTTTTTGCAGCATAGAGGTTCAGTTTATGCAACGGCTGAAATACAAAAATCTGGATGTTTAAATTAAAAAAGGCCTGAAATCAGGCCTTTTTTAATTTATTCACTTAATTCTTTTTTATTCGAAAGGATTCGCATTTGTAGTTTCTCGTTTTTCTTATCAAAACCTACTGAAATTGTATCACCTTCGGTAATGGAAGCTTTTATAATGATTTCAGCCATCTCGTCTTCCAAATATTTTTGAATCGCTCTTTTTAACGGACGTGCACCAAACTGAGGATCAAATCCTTTCTCGGCGATAAAATCTTTAGCTGCCGCAGAAAGTTTCAATTTGTAATTTAATGATTCAACACGTTTGTACAAATCTTTAATTTCAATATCAATAATTTGGTGAATATGCTTTTTCTCCAGAGTGTTAAACATTATTACATCGTCAATACGGTTTAAAAATTCAGGAGCGAATGCTTTTTTCAATGCTTTTTGAATTATATACTTCGCATGCTCATTTTCTTTTTCTGCCGACTGATTGGTAGAAAAACCAACACCTCGTCCAAAATCTTTGAGCTGTCTGGTTCCAATATTCGAGGTCATAATAATTATCGTATTCCTGAAATCGACACTTCTCCCTAAACTATCGGTTAGTCTTCCTTCATCTAACAATTGCAGCAAGATATGAAATACATCAGGGTGTGCTTTTTCTATCTCATCAAGAAGAACAACAGAATATGGTTTTCTCCGCACTTTTTCAGTAAGCTGCCCGCCTTCTTCGTATCCAACATATCCCGGAGGCGCTCCAACAATTCTGGAAACGGAGAATTTTTCCATATATTCACTCATATCAATTCTGATAAGAGAATCGATGCTATCGAACAAATATGTGGTCAAAACCTTTGCCAATTGTGTTTTCCCAACACCAGTTGGTCCCAAAAAGATGAATGAACCAATCGGGCGGTTCGGATCTTTAAGCCCAGCGCGGTTTCTTTGAATAGCACGTACAATTTTTTGAATAGCTTCATCCTGACCAATAACTTTGTTTCTCAGGTCATTCTCCATATTCATTAAACGTTTACCTTCGGCCTGTGCAATTCTCTGAACCGGAACCCCCGACATCATAGCAACTACTTCTGCAACTTTGTGCTCATCAACTGTTTCACGATGCGTAGCCAATTCTTTTTCCCAAGCTACTTTTTCGTTTTCCAGTAATTGAAGGAAATTCTTTTCCTTATCTCTGAAATCAGCGGCTAATTCAAAATTCTGGCTTTTTACAGCTGAAATTTTGTCTTCCTTTATTTTTTCGATTTTTTCTTCCAGTTTCAGAATATTGTCTGGTACGTTTATATTTGAAATATGTACCCTTGAACCGGCTTCATCCAAAGCATCAATGGCTTTATCCGGTAAATACCTATCTGAAATATAGCGTGCTGTAAGTTTTACACAAGCATCTAATGCCTCTTTGGTGTAATAAACATTGTGATGATCTTCGTATCGTTCTTTAATATTATTCAGAATTTCAACGGTTTCTTCCATCGATGTTGGCTCAACCATCACTTTCTGGAAACGTCTTTCGAGTGCGCCGTCTTTTTCAATATGTTGCCTGTATTCATCCAGCGTAGTTGCTCCAATACACTGAATATCACCACGAGCAAGTGCCGGTTTTAGCATATTTGCTGCATCTAACGAACCGGTTGCTCCTCCGGCACCAACAATCGTATGGATTTCATCGATAAAAAGAATAACGTTATTCACTTTCGCCAGTTCATTCAAAATGGCTTTCATTCTTTCTTCGAATTGCCCACGATATTTGGTTCCTGCAACAATTGATGCGATATCAAGACTAACAACACGTTTGTCAAATAATATTCTTGAAACTTTCTTGCTAATGATTCTAAGAGCCAAACCTTCTGCAATAGCTGACTTACCAACACCTGGCTCGCCAATTAAAATAGGATTATTCTTTTTCCTCCGGCTCAGAATCTGCGCTAAACGCTCAATTTCTCTCTCTCGTCCAACAATAGGGTCGAGATTATTTTCTTCAGCTAACTTGGTAATATCAATTCCGAAATTATCGAGAACTGGTGTCTCTGATTTGGAAGATGTACTTTTTTTTGCTCCTGAACTGCCCGGGCCTTTCGAGAAGGGTTCATTTACATCATCATCATCACCCTCAGGAAAGTCTGATTTGGCAATTGGGCCTTTATAATCCTGAAGTTGTGATTTTACGATATAATAATTAATCCCAAATTCTACCAGCAACTGGGTAACAATGTTTTCACTATCCTTTAAAATTGCCAGTAATAAATGTCCGCTGTTAGCAGTTGTGCTTTTAAAAGAACGAGCCTCAAGATAAATAAGCTTTAATGTTTTCTCCGCAGATTTTAACATCACTAAATCTGCTTTCAAATCTATCTCTTTATCTGATCTTATTTTCTTTTCAATCAGTTGCTTAATTTCTCCCAAATCAACGCCTAAATTCACTAAAATATCGGTTGCCGTGCCTTCTCCATCTCTTAATATTCCAAGAAACAGGTGTTCCTGACCGATATAATCGTTTCCTAAACGAATGGCCTCTTCTCTACTATATCCAATTATATCTTTAATTCTTGGTGAAAATTGTGAATCCATACAAATATCATTTTTTATTTAATCAACAATAATTGTTCCCAAAAGTTGACTTACTAAAATACTGAAAAAACAACCGCAAAGTTAACGATAATGTCAGAAGTTATTAAAACTAACATTCAAAAGCTGAATTATTGACAGTATAATTGTTAATATCTTCTATTAATATAACATAAAACTGGCTGTAAAACGCCTGTAAACCTGCGGATTTTTACTATTTTTGTGGGTCTTTTTATAGTAATGATAATTTATTTTGAAAGGAGATATAAATGATTGAAGGTGAAAAGATTATCAGAATAAACATTGAGGAGCAGATGAAGTCTGCTTACATTGATTATTCAATGTCAGTTATAGTTTCACGTGCACTTCCTGATGTGCGTGACGGATTTAAACCGGTTCATAGAAGAGTATTATATGGAATGAATGATTTGGGAATACTTTCCAATCGTCCATATAAAAAGTCGGCAAGGATTGTTGGTGAAGTTTTAGGGAAATATCACCCGCATGGTGATTCTTCTGTTTATTTCACGATGGTACGTATGGCACAGCACTGGTCGTTGCGTTATCCGCTAATCGACGGGCAGGGGAACTTTGGTTCCGTTGATGGCGACAGTCCGGCTGCAATGCGTTATACCGAGGCAAGAATGGCTAAAATTGCTGAAGAAACTTTAGCTGATTTAGATAAAAACACAGTCGATTTTCAACCCAATTTTGATGAGTCGTTGAACGAACCAACTGTTCTTCCAACTCGTATTCCACAACTCATTATTAATGGAACTTCAGGAATTGCAGTTGGTATGGCCACCAATATGCCGCCTCATAATCTTTCGGATACGATTGATGCAACAATAGCTTTTATTGACGATAATGATATTTCTATTGATGAAATAGTTGATATTATTAAAGCACCTGATTTTCCAACTGGTGGGATTATTTACGGCTATCAAGGGGTAAAAGAAGCATACGAAACGGGAAGGGGACGGATCGTGATTCGCGGGAAAGCTCATATTGAGAATGAAAACGGACGTGAAAAAATTGTTGTAACAGAAATTCCATATTTAGTGAACCGGGCTGAAATGATTCAAAAAACGGCCGATCTGGTGAACGAAAAGAAAATTGAAGGAATTTCAAATGTTAATGACGAGTCGGGCAGAGAAGGGATGCGCGTTGTTTACGACATCAAACGCGATGCAATGAGTAATGTGGTACTGAACAAGTTGTATAAATATACACAACTTCAAACTTCATTCAATGTTAATAATATTGCTCTTGTAAATGGCAGGCCTAAAATGCTGAATATAAAGGAACTCATTTTCCATTTTGTAGAGCATCGCCACGAGGTTGTTGTAAGACGTACACAATATGAATTGGAACAAGCTGAAAAACGAGCTCATATTTTAGCAGGTTTAATCATTGCCAGCGATAACATTGATGAAGTTATTGCGATTATTCGTTCTTCTTCGACTCCTGATGAAGCAAGGGAACGGTTGATGGAAAAATTTGAATTAACTGAAATTCAGGCACGAGCAATAGTCGATATGCGTCTGCGACAGTTAACCGGTCTTGAGCAGGATAAACTTCGGAAAGAATACGAAGAAATTATGGTGCAAATTGAGCATTACAAACAAATTCTGGCGGATAAATCCATGAGGATGGATATTATTAAAGAGGAATTGCTTGAAATCAAAAGGAAATTCGGAGATGAAAGACGCACCGAACTGGTTCCTAATGCAGAAGAATTTAATCCTGAGGATTTTTATGCCGATGAAGATATGGTTATCACCATCTCTCACCTAGGATATATAAAACGTACCCCTCTAACCGAATTCAGAACCCAGGGAAGAGGAGGGGTCGGTTCAAAAGGCGGAGCTACACGCGACGAAGACTTTCTGGAACATATTTTTATAGCTTCTATGCATAACACATTGTTGTTATTCACTGAAAAAGGAAAATGTTACTGGTTAAAAGTTTATCAAATTCCGGAAGGAACAAGGTCATCAAAAGGAAGGGCAATTCAGAATATTTTAAATATTGGAGCAGATGATCAAGTTCTTACATTCATAAAAGTGAAAACATTATCTGATGCAGATTTCATAAACAATAACTATATTATTCTGGCAACGAAAAAAGGAATCATCAAGAAAACCACTCTTGAAGCATATTCACGTCCACGCCAAAATGGTGTAAATGCAATAACCATTAAAGATGGCGACCAGTTGCTGGAGGCTCGTCTTACCAACGGAGAAAGTGAAATAATGCTGGCAGTACGTTCCGGAAAAGCCATCCGTTTTAATGAAAGTATTGTTCGGGCTATTGGAAGAACAGCATCGGGTGTTAGAGGAATTACATTAGGCAACGAAAATGACGAGGTAATTGGCATGGTTTGTGTGAATAATGGCAATGAAGACATTTTGGTTATCTCAGAGAATGGTTATGGAAAGCGTTCTAAAATAGATGATTACCGGATTACCAATCGTGGTGGAAAGGGAGTAAAAACAATTAATATTACTGAAAAGACCGGTGATTTGATAGCGATTAAAAACGTTTCAAATGATAACGATCTAATGATAATTACTCAAAACGGGTTGACTATCCGTTTGGCAATCAGTTCAATTTCCATTTTAGGAAGGGCAACACAGGGAGTAAGAGTAATAAATTTAAGAGGCGACGACCGAATAGCTTCCGTAGCACGCGTAACAACAGAGGAAGCGCCTGAAGTTAATGAAGACACAGAATCAGGAGATAATCAGGAAAATAATGAAGATTTGGAATCTTAAAATGAAGAAAATAATTAACTGATTGTTAATGGTTAAGTTTGAATAAATTTATTATTCATTTATTTTTGTAAAAATTAATTTAAACAATAAAACATTAAAGGTGATGAGAAAAACAATAATTCTACTGACTTTTATTTTTGCCGCTAGTGTGAGTTTCGCGCAAAAAGGGAAAGTAACCAGTGCCCAGAATTTTAAAGATAGTGGGAATCTGGAAAAAGCGTTGGAAGCCATTAAGGGAACAGTGGATCCATCGAATGAAGATTCCGAGAAAACTATTGACTGGCCCAAAACCTGGGAAGTTAGGGGAGAAATTTATCAGGCAATATATCAATCTCAGGATGAGAATGTAAAGAAACTTGCAGAAGATCCGCTTACTACTGCTTATGAATCGTATAAAAAGGCACTGGAACTGGATGAAAAGGGCAGATTTAGTAACAGTTTGAAAATTAAACTTACGCTTTTAACAAACGACCTATCAAACAAAGCTGTTGAGGGGTTTAATACTGAAGACTATGAAGGAGCTTTACAGGCGTTTGAACAAATTCTGGAAATTAATGATCTGCCATTGATTAAACAAGATAATCCTGATGCCGTAGATACCGTAATCGTTTATAATACGGGCTTAGCTGCATATAATGCTCAGCACTACGACAAAGCAATTAAATATTATAAAGAAGCTGCAGAATATGGTTACAATGGAGCCAGAACATATGGTTTGATGGCAAATGCATATCAGGCAAAAAAAGACACCGTAGGTGCATTGGAAATCTTGCAGGAAGGTTTTGAGAAATATCCTGAAGATAATAGTGTTCTTACCAGTATGATTCAAATCTATATGGATTCGAATAAAACGGAAGAAGCATTGAAATATTTAAAAATGGCTATTGAACAAGATCCAACTAATTCTACTTTCTATTTTGCGCAAGGTGTTTTGTTTGAAAAGCTAAACGATGATGAAAAAGCTATAGAATCCTATAAAAAGGCCATCGAAGTCGATTCAGAATCATATAACGCATATTATAATTTAGGAGCCTTGTATTATAACAAAGGTGTTCAACAAATTGAAGTTGCGAATTCAGTTCCGGCCAGCGAAAATGAAAGATATTTGGAAGAAACAAAAAAAGCTGATGTTTGGTGGGAAAAAGCACTACCTTATATGGAAAAATGTCAGGAGCTAAAACCAGATGATCCCATGACTTTGGAATCGTTAAGAAACTTGTATTACCGAATGAAAGAAATGGATAAATACAATGAGATATTAGAAAAATTAGGACAATAAAAAATAGTAAAGGAGAGCACATCACTCTCCTTTTTCAATAAATATTTTACTTTACATAATATCAATTATAGGACAAGTGTATTTATATTATATTTTGGAATACCACACAAAATACGCCCAGCTCTGCTGGTTTATATAAAATCAGTTATCGCGACGGCTGAGTCCGATAACGTCAAAGATTTTATGTAAAAGTTAATTCGGTATTTCTTTTGAAGTGTTCGCCTATAATTCAATATTATGTCTGCACTCGTTCCTCGTTTGCCTTCGCCAATTCGCTCAGGTAAATAAATCGCACCAGCCAACGCTTTTTTTGCTAATCTGAATAACTATGCAAAATATAATTCTATAAATTCTCGATGAGCTAAGAGTTATTTGTACTATCAAATATTTTTGCGGATTTTATAAATCCAATGTTATTAACTATACTGGATGATGTTTGATTTCCTTTTGTATATATAAAACAGTCAAACTCTTAATGAGCCACGAAATCCTCTGGCAGCATAATAAGATTCTGCTCCATTATGATAAGTAAAAACAGTATTATATCTACGATCGCAAAAAATAGCTCCGCCAAGTTCTCGAATATCTGTGGGGGTTTCTATCCAGCTTGATGTTTTGGTATCAAACTCTCCTAGTTTTTGTAACGTTCTGTACTGCAATTCTGTAAGCAGCTGAATACCCATTTCAGAAGCTACATCAATAACATTATTTAGGGGTTTGAATTCTTTCCTGGATTTCAATGCCTTACGATCATAACAAAGACTTCTGCGACCTTTCGGACTTTCCACAGAACAATCGAAAAAAATGTATTCATGTGTTTGTCCGTCGTAGTCAGTAACATCAGGCTCTCCACCTGTTTCTTCCATTTTACGGAGCGACAATAATTTTTTTTCTGATGTTCTTTGTAATTTTGTTTCTATGTCAGTCCATTCAAGACCCGGATGCCGATGCATGTTTTGTTCAAAACGTTTTTTTAGTATCTTTAATAGTTCTTTTCTCTTTTCCTGAGATAATTCTTTATTGCTGGCTTCTTCCATATCCAGGGAATTTTAAGTGTCAATTATTAAATTCTTTTTGTCTGAAATTGGGTACACTATTCCAATTTTTTTCCTGTCCACCGGTCAAACTTGTCTGGTGTCGGATTTTCAGGAATGGTATCGCTATATTGAATAATCCATTCATCAAGTTTTGAACGCATTTTTGATAAGTTATCTTCATAATCCGGATCCCCTGCCAGATTATCGAATTGATACGGATCATTTACAACATCATACAATTCTTCTTCCTGACGCGGTGCAATAAAACAGTCTAGTTGCTCCTCGTTTAATTTGCCTGCTTTATACATATTTATCATTTTCTGATAGGTTAAACTTCCCACGGCATCGGCAGGAGGCGACGCATTTAGCTCTGGGAAAGAGTTTCGGATATACAAAAATTTTTCATTGCGAATGGCACGTTCAAAAGCCTGGTAATCGTGCCAGTTATGTTCTCCTGCAATATAATCTCTTATTTTGGCTGAAGGGTCAAGTAGCACCGGCACAAAAGAAAGCCCCTGAAAGGTGGCGGAACTATTCAATCCCGCAAGTTCACAAAGAGTTGGAGCAATATCAATAGAACTAATTAGCGCACTGGTACGTGCCTTTTTTACTTTGTCAGGCCAGCGCACAATAAAAGGTGTTTTTATCCCGCTGTCGTACAGCCGTGTTTTCGCACGAGGAAAAGGCCTTCCATTGTCTGTCATATAAATAACTAATGTATTTTCATCAACACCTTGTTCTTTGAGTAATTGCATTACTTTTCCCAAATAACTGTCGAGGCGTGAAATTTCATCGTAATACAGGGCTAAATCTTTCCGGGTTGAATCGGTATCAGGTAAATATGGAGGTACTATTACTTTTGCAGGATCGTGAGGCTCGGGAATGATACCTGATTGATATGGGCGGTGAGGATCCATGGCAGCGAGCCACATAAAAAAAGGTTTATTTTTAGGTCTGTTTTCCATTGCTTTAATCCAGTTTTCACAACCACTTGGCCCCCCGCCGTATATACTGTCAAATTCTGCTCGTGGCTGACCAATATGATATTTCCCGGCAACTACATTATAATAGCCAGCCTTCTGAAGTTCTCCTGCAAAAAGTACCTGATCGTCAGGTAATGGCATATGCAATTCGGGTGCTCCAGTACTGTGGGGATAACGTCCGGTTAAAATACTACATCTGCTCGGGCTACAAGAACTAGCGGTTAAAAAGGCATTATCGAAAACCATTCCATCTTCAGCCAATTTATTGATATTAGGCGTTTTTATTACTGTATTTCCATAAGGCCCACAATCATTCCACGCAGCATCATCAGCAATAAATACAATAAAATTTGGTAGCTTACTTTCTTCTTTTTTAGATGTATTATTACAAGAATTAAAGAGTACGAATGTAATCAGGATTATAAAAACAGGGTGCTTCATTTATGGTTAATTTCAGTTCGTATTATTGTAAAGCCTGAAATAGATCCGGCTTAAATTTTAATTTTTTAGAAGCTCGCGAGCGGTTTTTAATGTATTTTCAGTTACATCTTCACCACTTACCATTTTGGCTAGCTCTTCAACTCGCTCATCTTTTTCAAGTTTTCTAATAGAAGTATATGTTTTACCTTCTTCTTCGAGCTTAAAAACAATAAAATGACTATCTCCTTTTGCAGCAATTTGTGGCAAATGAGTAATATTTATGATTTGTGTGGAAACGGAAAATGCTTTTAAAATATTTCCCATCTTAATGGCCACTTCACCAGAAATACCCGTGTCTATCTCGTCAAAAACAATGGTTGGTAGTTCTTTTGATTTTCTTAATAAATTTTTGATTGCCAACATTAATCGTGACATTTCACCACCAGAAGCAATTTTTGAAATCTCAGCAGGCGTTGAATCTGCATTTGCACTAAAAAGCAAGGAAATCAAATCTTTTCCTGATGAAGTAAAATCTGGTAAATCCTGATGTACGACTTGCAGTTTCGCTTTTGTCATTCCCAACTGTTTCAGGTCTTCCACTATTGCTTTTTCAATTCCTGCAAAAGATTTTTTGCGGACAATGGAAAGATTACCAGCCAAATCTTTTAACTGATTTAATGCTTTTTTAAGTTCATTTTCCTTATTAATAATTTCTTCGCCAAAGCCTACCGCCTGATTAATCTTATTGTCAAAACTGTTTTTTAATTCTAATAGTTCTGCAATACTGCTTACATTATGCTTTTGCTGCAAATTATAAATTACGTTCAACCGGTCGTTTACTTCTTCTATTTTCTCCGGATCGTGTTCTACTTTCTCTGCCAGTGAGTCTATTTCGTCCCAAATATCTCTTAATTCCAGAAACGTACTTTGCAAGCGGTTCCTTAGTTCAGGAATATCGATAATGTAATTTTGAATACGTTCCAGAATTTTTGCACTCTCCTTTATATTCTGAATAGCTGAAAGTTGTTCATCATCAAGCAAATGCAATACTTCTGTAAATGAGCTTTTTATTTCTTCAGCGTGAGTTAGTTTTTCCAGCCCTGTTTCTAATTCTTCCTGCTCCCCTACTTTAAGTTTTGCCTCTTCCAACTGGTTAAACTGAAACTGAAAATAATCTAAATCAGCATTTGCTTTCTCTGCTTTTTCCTTTAATTCCTCAAGTTCCTTGTGAAGTTGTTTATATCTTTTGTAAGCAGCTTTGTAATCATTTAATATTTTTGCTGAACCCGAAACTTCATCTACGAGATTGAGTTGAAATTTTTGGTTCCCAAGTTCCAGATTTTGATGCTGAGAATGGATATCGATCAATTTTAACCCCAGTTGGCTAATGGTTTTTAGATTTACCGGTGTGTCATTAATGAAGGCACGCGATTTTCCTGCGGGTGTTATTTCTCTTCGAAGAATAGTTTGGTTGTCATAATCCAAATCATTGTCGTCAAAATACGATTTCAGGTTGTATCCCGAGATTTCAAAAAAACCTTCAACAATACATTTTTCATCTTTGTTTTTCAGAACCGACAAATCAGCTCTGTTTCCAAGGATGAGTCCCAGCGCTCCTAAAATAATCGATTTACCAGCACCAGTTTCCCCGGTAATCATATTCAGTTCCGGAGAAAATTCTACAGAAAGTTGTTGTATTAGTGCATAATTTGAAATCGTTAGTTTCGTGAGCATATATAGCGAATTTAATTTACTGAATACGCCCTAAAAATACCAAAAATCAACCAAGGTAAGTTAAATTAGTAGGAATAAAATTAATGAGGGAGAATGATTTAGAAACCTTCGTTTTCAGTAATTTTTCCGTATTTACTTCCATTTGACGGATCCACATCGGTTAAAATTGCCATAACCCTGTTTCGTTCGTCGGGATACGATTTTGAGAATATGTTAACAAGTTCGTCTGCCTTTGCATCAAAAAATACTTGCAGGATGTAGGTATTTGGTTTGCGGCGGAAAACTTTCTGAATGTCACGTAATGAATTAGCAATAGTAGCACGTCCTTCATCAGGTCGATCAGACATCATATCCAATCCCTGTCGATGATACTGATATAAGCAGTTTCTGTAATCCTGATAAGAATTATTCAACATGTTTTCTACCAGCCAGTATCGGTTTCTTTCACTTTCAAAAGCTTTCCATCCTTTCATATTGGCATTTTGAGAGTTGTTGACAATTGCCTGTGCTTTCTCAAAAAATGGTGTTCCTCCCATTGGTGAAAAGGTATCATAATCAAAACCTAAAATAACATAGGCATAATATGCTAAAATATTTGTCAGGTTATCGCGGTTTGATGTTTCATTAAATTCTAATGGTTGAAATTCGACATATCGACAATGAAAATCGTTGTCTTTGATATTTAAAATCGTCGTCTCGTAACTTGAATTATATACCGGCCTTGTTAACTGAACCTGGATAGTACCTCTAAATTCATCAGCAGCAATTTGCTCATCCAGATGTATCACAATATTGCACTTTATTTTTTCATCGTATGAGTAAACATGGTCTGTCCATTTCCGATTATTCATAAATTCGTAGATATCAGACTGCATGGTTCTGAAAAGGTTCTTATTTGCCCCTTTTATTTTCTGGGCAGAAACAGTTACATTACATCTTAGTTCCTGTGCAGAAACTGAACCCAAAATGAGAAAAAATATGGCAAATAAAATGGTTATCTTTTTCATAAAATTCTTGCTGTTGAAATATGAAAATACAAAAAAAGAACTCAACTTAAAATGCTGTTTAAAGTAGAAATCATTTTTTCAACAATATCAATTGCTACTTCCTTTTTAGTTTTTAACTCAAAATTCTGATGATTATTGTCTTTATCAATAATTGTGATTTTATTAGTCTCAGTTTGGAAGCCAGCTCCTGCATCGTTCAGAGAATTCAATACGATAAAATCGAGTTTTTTCTTTTGAAGCTTTAATGATGCATTTTCAACTTCGTTATTTGTTTCCAGTGCGAAACCAACCAATATCTGGTTCGCTTTCTTTTCTTCGCCTAATGCAGATGCAATGTCTTTTGTTGGAGTTAATTCCAGGTTCCAGCTATTTCCCCCTCTTTTTGTTTTTACATTTTCAGGATGGGCTGGTGTAAAGTCAGCTACTGCTGCACACATAACAGCGCCATCAGTATTACGAAAATTGGCTAAGCAAGCCGAGTACATTTCTTTGGCCGATTCGACAGCAATTACTTCTATTGCTTCATTTTTAGTTGAAATATTTACCGGGCCGGAAATTAAAATAATTTTTGCCCCTTGAGCTGCCAATTCTTCAGCAATAGCATATCCCATTTTTCCTGATGAATAATTTCCGATAAAGCGGACCGGATCTATTTTTTCAAACGTGGGGCCTGCCGAAACAAGAAAAGTTTTATTCAGAAGTTTTTTTTTTCTGGCTAAAAGGTCAACAATAAATTCAAGAATATTCTCAGGTTCCTCCATTCGGCCTTTTCCTTTAAGTCCACTGGCTAAGAAACCTTCTCCCGGTTCAATAATAAGATTCCCGTATTCCTTTAGTGTTGAAATATTTTTTTGGTTGGCAGGGTGGGCAAACATGTCAAGATCCATAGCTGGTGCTATCATTACCGGGCATTTTGCCGACATGTATGTTGTTACGAGCATATTGTCAGCAATTCCGTTAGCCATTTTCCCCAGGGTTGATGCTGTTGCAGGAGCAACAATCATTAAATCGGCCCAAAGTCCCAGATCAACATGGCTGTGCCAGGTCCCATCGTTAGCGCCAAAAAAATCACTAATGACCGGCTTTCCGGAAAGGGCAGAAAGTGTTACAGGGGTGATAAATTCCTTACCTGAAGGAGTGATAACAATCTGTACTTCGGCTCCTTCTTTTACTAGTAAACGTAAAAGTATAGCTGCCTTATAAGCAGCTATACTCCCTGTAATACCTAATATTATTTTTTTCCCTTTAAGTCTCATGGGCAGGAATGTTTTAAATACCTTTTTTGCTTTCTCTTGCTGGATTTCGATGATAAATCTCTCCTTCCTTTAATTCCTCAAATGCAATTAAAGTTGGTTTTGGAAGACGTTCATAAAATTTTGAAATCTCAATTTGCTCCCGGTTTTCAAAAATTTCTTCCAGATTATCGGTATATGAAGCAAATTCCTGCAATTTTTGATTTAATTCTTCCTTCAACTCCGATGAGATTTGGTTAGCGCGTTTAGCCAAAATCATTACAGTTTCGTAAATGTTTCCGGTTTCCTGCGTTAATACATCAAGGTCTCGTGAAATAGTGGACGGAGCTGCTTTTGTTTTTTTATAATCCATTTCTAATTCGTATTTGATTGTTCTTTATAATTCAACATTTCAGCGGTAGTTTCATAAAATTTGTCTACCTCTTTTTTGTGCTCGCTTTCAGGAAATTCATCTACAAAAGAAAAATATTCATCAAGTGCATTGGACAAACGTTCTTCCTTTTTGTCTGTCACACTTCTTATTGCAAGCAAGTATTTTGATTTCAACAACATATACATTAGTTCTTCTCTGTATCTGCTGTCGGGATAATCTTTCAAACTATTTGATAGTGCCACAACTGCAGCCTTATAATTTTCAAAATCGTAATATAATTTAGCGTTGAGGTACGATTTATATACCAATTTATTTTGCAACTCATCGATCAACCTGTTTGCTTCATCTATCCTGTCGCTGTATGGATAAAGATTGATGTACAATTGCAAAGCATCAATGGCTTCGTTTGTTACGGATTGGTCTAAACGAGGTTTTGGTGATAGCAAATATGCACAATATCCTACCATGAACTGGGCTTCTTCAACATATTCGCTGGTTGGAAATTCTTTTATTAACGTTTTGAAATAGTGGCCGGCCATTAGATAATCTTTTTGACCGATCATACTTTTTGCATAATAATAATATACTTTATCGGCGCGTGACGTTCCGCGATAAATAGTTACAAGATCCTGCAGCAATGTCCCGGATCTCACATATTCTCCGTTTTCGTAATATTCAATTGCTTTTTTATACTTAAATTCGTAATCTGTACTTTTCAGAATTTTGTTGTAGTCTCCACATCCCGCAAAAAGAACGGAAAGCAGAATTAAAATCAACCCTATTTTTCTTGTTTTCATAAACATGGCGCAAAAATATACTTTTTTTACATACATGGAACCAAATGAAAGGTTATTTTTAACCTAACAGTGTTAACAACATTTTATTGTATCAAGTTCATTTTGAGTTTTATACATTTCAAATGTTTTATTGGTCGACGAATTTACTATTCTCAGCCTGAATTTAACTGTGCATTAGTAATATTTAACACATTTGTCAAAATTTTAAAAAAGTTTACATTTGCACCTTAAACAATCACTAAAATTTATATCGTGGATATATTTGAAAAATTCAGGACAAACAAAGGTGATATCGGAAAATGGATGGACCAAATCCATGGATATTTTGCGTTCCCGAAACTTGAAGGGGAAATCTCTGCAAGAATGAAATTCAGGGGAAAAGAGGTATTAACCTGGAGTTTGAATAACTACCTTGGCTTGGGAAATCACCCCGAGGTTAGAAAAGTAGATGCCGAAGCAGCAGCTCAATATGGATTAGCTTACCCTATGGGAGCTCGTATGATGTCTGGTCAGACAGTAAAACACGAACAATTGGAGCGCGAGTTGGCTGAATTTGTTGGAAAGCCTGACGCATTTCTGTTAAATTATGGTTACCAAGGAATGGTGTCAATTATTGATGCAATAGCAAGCCGAAGAGATGTAATTGTTTACGATTCTGAATCGCATGCTTGTATTATGGATGGGGTTTTCCTTCATAAAGCAAAAGGTGGAAAAAGCTTTGTGTACTCTCATAATGATATCGGAAAATGCCGTAAAATGTTAGGATTTGCCCAGAAACTTGCTGCTGAAACCGGTGGCGGAATTTTGGTAATAACGGAAGGTGTTTTTGGTATGACCGGCCAAGTAGGGAAACTTGATGAGATTGTAGCCCTTAAAAAAGAATTTGATTTTCGCCTGCTTGTTGACGATGCACACGGTTTTGGAACAATGGGCCCCACAGGTGCGGGGGCTCCGGAACATTTTGGTGTTGCAGATGGAGTTGATTTGCACTTTGGAACTTTTGCAAAAGCAATGGCAGGAATTGGTGGTTTTGTTGCTTGTGATACCGACATTTGTTATTATCTTCGATACAATATGCGTTCGCAAACATTTGCAAAATCGCTACCAATGGCCATGACAATTGGTGCGCTAAAACGCTTGGATATGTTGCGAACAATGCCTGAACTTCGCAAAAAACTTTGGGATGTTGTTAATGCACTTCAATCAGGATTAAAAGAAGCTGGTTTTGATTTGGGAAAAACAAATACCCAGGTTACCCCGGTTTATATGAAAGGTGGAGAAGCAGAGGCGACCAATCTTGTTTACGATTTACGTGAGAACTATGGAATTTTTTGCTCAATGGTGGTTTATCCGGTTATTCCCAAAGGCGAAATTCTTTTACGACTGATTCCAACAGCAATGCATACTATAGAAGATGTTGAATACACATTAAATGCCTTTAAAGTAATTCACAGAAAATTAATCGGTGGTGAATATAAGAGTGAGAATCTTGCCAAAGTAGAGGTTGATAAATAGAACACTTACTTGATAAAAATATAAAAGAGGAACTTATTGCTCCTCTTGTTTTGAAAAGCGGGATGAAATATCCCGCTTATTTTTTGAAATAATTCTTCTTTATCCGTTCTTTTCTGAAAGATATCTTTCGGCATCAATGGCAGCCATACACCCGGACCCTGCCGCTGTTACTGCCTGGCGATAATGAGAATCCTGAACATCGCCACATGCAAAAACACCTGGCACCTCGGTTTTCGATGTTCCAGGGATTGTATTTATATAACCAACACTATCTGTGTCTAGATATGCTTTAAAAATGTCAGAGTTTGGTTGGTGACCAATTGCAAGAAAGAAGCCATCGATTTTGATGTCAACTTCTTCTTCGCCAGGTTCTCCCAAATTTTTCACTAGTTTAGCTCCTTCAACAACTCCGTTTTCTCCATATAATCCTTTGGTTTGATGTTTCCAGAGTATTTCAACATTGGGTGTTTTTTTCACTCTCTCTGCCATTACACGCGAAGCACGAAGTAAATCCCTTCTCACAATTAAATAAACTTTATTACACAAACCAGCAAGATACATCGCTTCTTCCGCAGCAGTATCACCACCACCAACAACAGCTACATCTTTTCCTCGATAAAAGAACCCATCACAGGTTGCACATGCCGACACACCGCCTCCTGCATAAGTTTTCTCATCTTCCAGTCCTAAATATTTGGCCGTTGCACCAGTAGCAATAATTACAGATTCAGCCTCTATTAGTTTACTATCATCGATCCAAACCTTATGAATAACACCCGAAAAATCGACTTTTGTAGCCATTCCCCAACGCACATCAGCTCCAAACCGTTGAGCCTGTTTTTTGAAATCCTCCATCATTACCGGGCCGGTAACCCCTTCCGGATAACCCGGGTAATTTTCAACTTCTGTGGTAGTGGTCAACTGTCCCCCTGGTTGTAATCCCTCATACATTACAGGATTCAAATTTGCACGGGCAGCATATATTGCTGCAGTATAACCCGCAGGACCAGAGCCAATTATTAAACACTTAACATGTTCGGCATCACCAGCCGGCATAATCTTAGATTCTTGGTTTTCGTTAATATCAAGCGATTTAAACATATCTTTTATTTTTTTGTCGAACAAAAGTACAAAACATCTTTATTTCACAGCAACAAGTTTAATCGATAATTACAAAGATACGATAGACAAATTCGATTTGAATTAGAATAAATTACATTACAATGAAAAAAAGTTTTGCAAATAAGGAATCAACAATTACTTTTGCAGGCACAAATTCGGGATGTGGCGCAGCCTGGTAGCGCACTCGTCTGGGGGGCGAGGGGTCGCAAGTTCAAATCTTGTCATCCCGACATATTGATAAACAAGGAGTTAGAAAAAAAAGACTAACTCCTTGTTTATTTTTGTTAGGTACAACAAATTCAACCATCATAGCCGATTACAAAAAGCCGTTCCGAATTCTTCATCTGCTGATTGAAGGAGGTATTGAAGAATTAAAAAAGGAAAGGAAATGCTTTTCAAATTCATTGAATCGTCCTTCTTACAGTGGAAACAGTACGAATATCCGGCAATTTTT
Organism: uncultured Draconibacterium sp.; assembly: GCA_963677235.2. Lineage (GTDB taxonomy): Bacteria > Bacteroidota > Bacteroidia > Bacteroidales > Prolixibacteraceae > Draconibacterium. Next base: position 1,248,907 of record CAXXPP010000004.1, read on the forward strand.
TTTTACAAAAAAAATATCAACCAGAGGTTGATGGGGGATATCCAAAGAAGGACTGGAATTGGAAGATGAGTTCAACCAAATGTTATTAGAAAACAAAAAGTACTTTCTGAATTCATTTTGTGCCCAAAAGAGCCAAAATAGTGCATGAAACAGCACCAATTTATGCATCAATTACGGTTGACTCCAAGCGCTGTGAGATCTCTGTAAAAAAGAGAATACCCGTTACCACCTGAAACAAAAGGAAAGGCATGGCAAAAGGAAAATTTCCTGAAGTTGCACCGCTTAGCTCCTATCTTGAGCAGATCTTGAAGAAACCAGAAAAACACTAAACAACTGGTCGAATGTCACAACAACAACATGGAAGAGGACATAAATGGGGAACGCTTAAAAACCATCTTTTTCCATAAAAAATTGCAGAGTGCTTTTTTTATGCACTCTACTGATTTATTTTGGTCACCAGGTTTTAAAAATATTGTACCTTAATTATCAACAATTAAAAATTTACAAGTATGGAATAAAGATTAGATTTGAAAACGCCCGAGGTAATGGAAGTGGGTAGAGACAACTAAGAGAAGTTGAAGGAGGACTTAGAGGTGCTTTCTTTGGAGTATGCTAAAAATCAAGAAGCGGGCTTATGGTTTTTTCCGTCAGCGGTAAGTTTGGGATTGTTTATTCTATAATTCTTCATTTCATTGTAAATGTCATATAGACAAATTGTTACAAGGGTAATATTTTAGAGTTATAAACTAAAAACTGAACAATAGATGAGCACAATACTGTTTTCATATATAAAAAAGCCTGTTTATATTTCGGAGAATGCACCTATGAAGTTTATTGTCTTTGTGGGTACATTAATGCTCTTTTATCTGATTTCAATTCCAAGCTCGGTAGTAATTGTTATTCTGCAAATGTTTAATACCCTACCAGATAGTTCATTAAATAGCATGGGTAATGCCGTAAACACAATTTTGTTTGTTGTCATCTTAGGGCCAATATTGGAAGAATTGATATTTCGCGCTAGTTTGAGAATTAGTAGACTTTATTTTTCCATTTGTAGTTCGGTATCTTTAATTGCTTTTCTAAAACTTTTTTTTCTCGGCTCCTACAGCAACCTTATTTATTTGTTTTTTATTCCTGCATCTTTACTGTTGTTCTTTATTTTTTCATACAAGAAGAGATTATTTTCGTCAATTGAAAGGTTTTGGCATAAAAATTTCGAGGTGCTCTTTTATACTTCTTCTGTTTTGTTTGGTATGATGCATCTGTTAAATTATGAAGATATCCATTGGTGGATGATAATAATTTCGCCACTATTAACCTTACCATATATTATTATGGGACTATTTTTGGGTTTCATTAGAATGAATTACGGTTTTTTTTATGCAGTTGTATTTCACGTAGTTATTAATACTATTGGTTCTGTTCCTATCTTGGTAAAGTTATTGCTATAAGCCCGCTGGCTCGATTTTGTAAATTGTGCCTCAAACGTTAAGGTTAAATTTACTCCTTAAATAGTATATCTCAAAATTTGATAGCGACACCTTTTATTTTAGTCTTTGGGTTAAATTTATTCAAAGAGATAGTTAATTTTCCGAGCATGCTATCCCAAGCGGTCAAGCACATTTGCAATTTCCACAAGCCAACACTTTGATCTAAAATTACAACAGAGCTTGTCTGGTAAAAAGTAAAATCCAATAGTTTTAATTGTTTCAAAAAAAGGCATTAGTGGCATGATTTTCAAATCTTGTCATCCCACTAAAACTAAAAGAAAGCTTGGTTTAAACCAAGCCTTTCTTTTTCTAAACTCTCTCACAAATGACTAAAGTAACAATGTATATGTAAATGAAGTTAACTATTAAGACTATTCACAAATATCTTTTATTATTTCCCTGAGTTCACTGGCGTGCCTTACTCCTACTCCGGTCCATTTGGGAATTCCGTTTTGGAATATAATTAACGTAGGAACACTTTTTATTTGATATTTTGAAGCAATAAAAGGGTTATTGTCAACATTCACTTTAATGATCTTAACTTTCTCCCTGAAATCATCCTTAACTTCTTTTAAAATTGACGGGACCTGTTTGCACGGGCCACACCAGTCGGCATAAAAATCAACTAAAACTGGCCTTTTCGAGTTAATTATGCTCTGAAATCTTCCGTTCACTATTGTCCTCCTTCTTTTTTCTTTGTTTTGCCAAAATATCGTTGACAAAATCACCTGTTAAATACCCAACTGCAATACCCCACAAAGTAGTCCAATACCAAACTGAACGAATGGGACAGGTTCCACTTTGACATCCAACTAATTTCCAGTATAAAAACCCACCTATTGCACCACCCAGCGCAAAAGCTATCTGAACCTTATTTTTTTGGATATAACTTCTCATCACTCATTTACTTAACAATAGATGATATATTAAGTTTTTTGATTTTTAATCAATAATTATTATTGAAGATAGAGAATATTGAAAAATGTAATCGAGGATATCTTACAGTTGACCAATCCGATACAAAAGTATGTAAAGTCACACTTATATTCTGGGGGTTTCAAAATAATAATGATGCCGAATATTAAATTATCCGGTAATTTTAAGCACTATCATTTCATTGAAAGGCGGGGATATTAATTCTTTAATTTCGTTATCTTTTATTTCAAAGAATCCTTCTTTTAGCGAAGCCCCGTTAAAAGGACAAATAAATTGAAAATTGTAATTCCCTTCCGGAAGATTTAGCCGTATTTTTCTCATTTTATCACCAGTAAGGATAACTGCATATTGCTTCCCTTTTTCAGAAATACATTGACTTTCAGCTCCTGGAGAATGATAAACGGAGGTAAAGTCGGGACTCATTTTTATAAAATCAAATGATTCCATAAAATCTTTCAGGATTTTTAATTGTTTCCTAAGGGTTGCACCTCCACCGCCGGGAGCTGTGTTTTGTCCCATGCCATTTTCAGAGCCAACATAAAACGAATAATCGAGATTGTTAAAAATTGCACCGCCAGCTAATATAAATTGCCATGCCTGTCGTAAATAGGTAGTATCGGAACTCCCTGCAAATCCCGATTCATCAAAACTAACCGGGCGGTTCCAGCCATAATTTAACCAAATTGCCTCTGGCCATACATAATGAAAATTCAAAATGGATACATTTGTATCAACTTCGGATAATGAATGTTTAAAATTGGTATAATTCTGTGCAATCAAATGTGTTTTTGGAAGTTTAGATTCAGTTTCCACAACAGTTAAAGCAATTTCTTTTTGCCATTCCATCGATATTTCGGAAGCCATTTCTGACCATTTACCCCACCCTCCCTGCTCTGGATTAGGATCGGTTGTACGCAAGATTCTCATTGCTTTTTTAGGTGCATCTACCCATGGTTCATTCTGAATTTCATAAAATACATTATCAAATTCGTTGAGTTCTGCTACCAGTTTTTTCACCAGCTTCTTTTGAAAATCTATCAAATTCCCATTTTCCAATGTATTCGATTTCCTTCGATCCAAATCGGCAGGAAGTTTGTTTATATTATTTCCGGGATTAAACGGAGATCTTATCCAATACTCATCCTGATACGTTGAACAAAAGAAAGTAATTTCAACAAAAATATCCAGCTCATTTGCCAATGAAACAAAGCTGTGCAGCTTTGCAAAATAATCCGGATTCCATTGTGACAAATCAAATTTATTTTCACCATCATACAACCCTGTTTCATCAACCCGTTTCCATGGTGCAAGGAATTTTCCTGTTTTTGGAGCAAGCGTATTGTTCTCAATTCCAAAACTCCCTGGAATTTCCACATATGAACCAGCAAAAACACGCGTATAATTCAAGCCAGCTTCATGAATTGTTTGTAAATATTTCTTATAATCAAAATCTTTATTCAGAACAGCACCATAATGCTCTGCTGATGTTATAAGTAATGTTGGTTTACTTTTGTAAATAAAATAATGCGGATTTGTCGGATGCAATGCAAGTGGTTGATTTTTAGCTGAAATACAAACGACACTTAAAATTAAAAATAAGGTAATATGTTTGTACATGGTAGTAGGCTTTTTAATTTTATACTATAAATGTAGAAAATATCAGGATAAAAAATGCAAGAATTTAAAAACGGAAAAATAAAACTGCACAAAGGTGATATCACTCAATTGAAAGTGGATGCAATTGTAAATGCAGCAAATAAGTCGTTATTGGGAGGTGGTGGAGTTGATGGTGCAATCCATCATGCAGCAGGGAAAGAACTTTTGGAAGAATGCCGCACATTAAATGGTTGCGAAACCGGCGATGCTAAAATTACCAGTGGATATAAACTGCAGGCAAAATTTGTAATCCATACGGTTGGCCCGGTTTGGAGCGGAGGTAATTATAACGAGCAGGAAAAATTGGCATCCTGTTACCAAAGAAGTTTGGAAGTAGCAATCGAAAACGGAATTAATTCCATTGCCTTTCCCAATATCAGTACCGGTGTTTACGGATATCCTAAGGAAGCAGCAGCAGAAATAGCCATTCATGAAGTGATTCAATTTCTGGCGAATACGAAGAAACTAAAAGAAGTAATTTTCTGTGTATTCGATAGCGGAAATTATGAAATATATGATAGTATTTTAGGTAAATGATTCTGCTCTGACGACATTTATTGGGTCTGCTTTTGAATTTTAAATACGGAATCTGAAAATTTATTTCCAGATTAAAATTGGCAATTAGCAGATATAGAATCTGTTTAGTGTCGATTACTAAAGTTTTTAGAAGGGTAAAACTCACATCATTCTGGTCTAACTAAAAATAAAACATTACTTTTGTTACCATATATCAGATTTAAGAATTCGCGTTTTTACTAATTCCGACTCATTATTAGTTTATTATCGCCCTTTTTAAAATCTATCGTATATTATACGAAAATTCAGGCTTGTTAATTTTTCAGAACTTGCTTGTTCTATAAACAACAAGCTAAAAATAAACTAAAAGATAGTATTTGAAATTTAAAAATATATATGGGAAGATCACAAGAAACATTTAACAAAAAAGAAGTAAGAAATAAAAAAGAGAAAAAAAGAAAAGAGAAGGCTGCAAAACGTCAGGCGAAAAGAGAAAATGAAAATAAATCGGGCCTGGATGATATGATTGCCTATGTAGATGAAAACGGACAAATTGTTGATACTCCGCCTGACGAAAGCGAAAAAACAGAAGTAAAACTGGAAGATATTGAAGTGAGTGTTCCGAAAGGAGGCTCATCTGATGAAGAAGATCAGGAGAAAAAAGGTGTGGTTACTTTTTTTAATGAATCCAAAGGATATGGTTTTATAAAAGAAAAAGAAACCAAGCAGGATGTTTTTTTTCATATAAATAATCTTGCTGAACCAGTAAAAGAAGGCAATTTGGTTACGTTTGAAGTTGAGAAAGGCCAACGAGGTCCAACGGCCGTGAATGTTAAACTCAATAAATAACCTCGGTTATTACGAGTAAATACTAATACCCCAAATCCTTTCCTTTTTCAGTTGCTGGAACGCCTTTTTCCATCCAATCAGGTATTGATCCGCCTTTTAAATAATGATTAAAAAATTGATACATTCGTTTACTTAAATCTACTCGATTGGCCCAACTTTCAGCTTTTAAATTGTGGGGTTCATCGTTATAGGAAAGCAGCCAGGCAGGTTTATTCAACCGCCGCATTGCCACAAATAATTCAATTCCCTGATACCAAGGCACAGCACCGTCACTGTCGTTATGCATCATTAACAACGGAGTATTAATTTTAGGGGCATAAAAAAGAGGGGAATTCTCGATATAAAGTAATGGTTTCTCCCATAATGTACCTCCAATTCTACTTTGTGTATGTTCATACTGAAACATCCTGCTTTTTCCTGTCTGCCATCGTATTCCGCCATACGCACTAATCATGTTACTTACCGGTGCACCAGCCATGGCGGCTGCAAACATATCGGTTTGAGTAACTAAATAGGCCGTTTGGTAACCGCCCCAGCTTTGTCCTTGCAGGCCGATATTATTCTTATCCACAAAATCATATTTTTGAATTAAATACTGGGTTCCGCTAACCACCGAGTTATATGCACTTTGACCGGGATACCCAACTTGATATGTAATATCGGGTACAAAAACGAGATAACCGTTACTGGCATAAAACGTAATATTTATAATTGAACGACTTGGCGAAGGAAGATGATACCGGTTCAATAATTCTGAATTCCGCTCATAAAAATAGACAATCATAGGATATTTACGGTTTGGATCTAAATTCTCCGGTTTATAAAGCATTCCTTTTAATTCTTCACCAGAAAACGAATTCCATTTTATCAGTTCAACTTTTGCCCAGTTGTATTCATCCTGTTGCGGGTTAACCTTCGATATTTTCTTTGAATGGTTGAATTCAAGATTGCTTATCCACAAATCAGGATATGTTTGAACATCCTGCTTTGTAAAAATTATTTTATCTGCTTTTTTTGCTTTTTTTAATCCGTCAAAAATGTACTTATCCATAATAACATAATCAAGATCTTTCATTGTATTGAGTTGCATACTAAAAAATCCCTGAGACATTGTTCTTTCATCAAATGCACTGAGTAAAACGGGCTCTGTTTGTGGGATGTATTCGAGATCTTTATTAAGCTTCAAATAGCGTAACCGGGTATTGTTTCTTCGTCCAAAAGCTTTCGTGAGATTTACCGGAACACGTTCTCCTGATGGATCAATTTTCCATATATCGTACCGATCATAAATATATACAAAACGATCATCCTGGCTCCAGCCTGCAATTCCATACGGATTAGGATTCGAAGGAGAATCATGCCATTCATCATAAAACGAAACAGGTAAAATTTTTGTTAATGAAATTGTATCCTGAATATCGGTATCGGTTGACATTGAGTAATAGCTGCTGTCAGTCGATTCATACCACAGTAAATATTTACCATGAGGTGAAAGTCTGACCCAACTTTTTTCAGTTAACACCAGTCGTTTCAAACCAGATTCTAAATCTACAAGATAATAATCCTTTGTATTCTCTCCTGTCCAGCTTGAGGCTCGTAAATAAGGCAATTCATCACTACCAAGTCCAATATTACCATTTCCTTTTTGAATAGTGGAAATTTTATTAATATTCACATCAGCAAGTTGAATATATCTTTTCAAATTCAGGTGATAAACACCTAAATACGTTCGTTTTTCTTCCTTTTTAACTTCAATTTTTTGTTGTGGCTGGAGTTTTTCATCTTTCCAGTTCCATATGTCAAGCTTGGGTTTATCTTCATCCAGTAAAGTATCTTTGGGCACATGAACTGGGCTTTCCGCAGCTCCGAGATATAATTTCAGTCCATCCTGCGAGAAATAAATATCTCCATTTTCACTTGGTGACCATCCAACTGGAATTCCGCTAGTATATTTATCAATAATTTTGGAAGGTTGATTTATTCCTTCTCCCAAATAAAGCGAATAAACTTTTTCTTCAAATGTATCTTTCGACATTAAAAAGGCATACTTCTCTCCTGTTTCACTGGAAACTATTTTTTTGAGCCAACCGTTTGCCGTAAATAGCTTGTGGCTTATCCCATTTTGGGTATCGAAAACAAAGAGTTCGGAAGTTGTATTGGAAGAGTCTTCCACCTGAGTTGTAAAATATATCGCATCTCCCATTTTTGAATAAAAATATTCTGTTACATTTTCAAAATGAAGAGTATCAGCATTTTGGACTTTAAAAAGTATCAAATTGCTTGCTGATTCTTCCTTTTCTTTTTTCGTTTCTTTCTCGTTTTGTGTGGTATCTTTTTCTACTTCAGTTAAAAAAGCAACCCAATTCGAACTCTCCTCCGGGACTTTATATGACTTCAATTTTGGAAATTTATGAAGCTCGTCGTTTTTAAAAAGATAAATACCAAGGCTGTCCTTTGGCATCTTTTCTTTTTTTATATTATCTCTCTTCGCTTTTCGAGTAACCGCTTCCGGTTGTTTTATTTTAAAAACTAGAAAATCGTTATTGGCACCAAAAGTTGCAGAATAACCTCTGGGAATAGTATCCTGATTATTTCCATCATAAATGATTAAATTTCCGTCGCCTTTTTGTGGAGCAACTTCATAGGAAACATATTTCCCGTTGTACGAAATATTCCCGTCCGAAAGTACATTCCAGTTTTTAAAGTCGTCAATTTGAATTGTTTTTTTTATAGTTTGCTGGGCTCCTAACTGAACAGAGGAAAACAAAAAAATTATAAAAACAAAATAAACTCTCATAGTAATTGGTCGGATTTTCTTATTAGTCATAAATAAAATTCAAGATAATATATCAACTTAATGCCTTCGTTTAAAATACAATCTTTTTATCAAAAGTTGAATATAATCGGTGGTTCAGGAAATAAAACATTGTAGAACTTGTTCAAATTCTCCGGGTAATTTTACTTTAAAATTCAGGGGATTATTTGTTGCCGGATGTTTAAATCCCAGTTCACCGGCATGCAAAAATAGCCGGTTTATTCCGGTTTTTGCTGTTACTATTTTATTTAGTGTGAAATCCCCATGATGGGTGTCGCCAAGTATGTCGCAATGATTCTGTGCAAAATGCTGACGTATTTGGTGCCAGCGGCCAGTTTCAGGTTGAATTTTCACCAAACTTAACAGAATATTCTCTTTTTCTTTATATGAAATATTGGTGTGAACAGTTTTTTGTGTTTTAAAATTTGTGACAGCCGGTTTTTTAAATTTTGTTTTCTTTTTTACCAGTACTTTTGATTCAAATTTCCCCTCTCCTGGATTTCCCTGAACAACGGCAAAATAGGTCTTCTGCACTTCTTTCCTTTCAAACTGGAGTGTTAGCTCTTTGGCAATTTCTGATGAAAATGCCAAAACTATTATTCCTGATGTCTTTGAATCGAGACGATGTACATTGTAAATCCATTTTTCGGTAATTTCACCTAAAAGTTTTGTGAGATAAGGTGCATCATGTGGCATAAAATCATTTTTATGCACTGGTAGATCAACCGGTTTTTCTACCACAATCAAGTGTTCATCCTGAAAAATTACAGGGATATGAAAAGACTCATTCATTGATAATTGTTATCTTTTAAAAGCTTATTATTTTTTATTTTTGTTAATAGTTGAAAAGGAAGATGAATATAGTGAATTCGCAGCAATGCGGGTCTGTTTTGCCTGATTTATTTATTACATTTTAAAAATCTAACCGTTTCTTTCGCATTTACTTATCCTGATAAAAATGAGAGGATTTAATTTTACAGCAACCATTTTATTCATTTTACTTATTGCCTGCAATGTTGGCAAAAGACAACAGGTTGAACAAATTATAAAAGATTTTGAGATTAATAATGTTTCAGACAAGCGCGAAATTGTTTTTGATATTCAGATAACTTACAACCACGGGGAACTAACTTTAAAAGGAGAAACAAGTGAGCCAATCTTAAAGAATCATTTACTGACAAAATTAAAACCAATCCAATTTGTTGACTCAATTGTTGTTTTGCCCGACAGTTCTGTAGATGAAAAAACATATGCTTTAGTAACCGTTCCGGTAGCCAACTTAAAAGCAACTCCCTCCTACTCTTCTGAATTGGTTACACAAGCTATATTAGGAACCCCAGTGAAAATTTTAAAAAAGAGAAAAGATTGGTTCTGTATCCAAACCCCTGATAAATATATTTCCTGGGTCAACGAAACAGCTATTTCCCCTGTAACAGGCTCTGAATTGCAAAAATGGAGAAATTCAGAACGAGTTATTTTTACTGGAATTAATGGTTCTATATTTAAAGATGAAAGTTTAACCACACCAATCTCAGACGTTACACTTGGAAGCATCCTTGAAAAAGGAGATAAAAGTTATCACTCACTTAAAGTTCGTTTTCCGGATGGAAGAACTGGTTTTATTAATACACAAAACTGGATTGACTTTGATATTTTTAAAACCGAAACAGAATACAATCGCGAACAAATAGTTTCAGTGGCCAAACAATTAAATGGCCGATCTTATTTGTGGGGAGGCACATCTGTGAATTTGATGGATTGCAGTGGTTTTGTAAAAACAGTGTATTTTAGCACCGGAATTATTCTGGCGCGCGACGCATCATTACAGGCATTACATGGTTTTGAGCTGAGACTTTCCGAGGTTGAACCGGGCGACCTATTATTTTTCGGACAAAATGCGGCTAAAGCAGAAAATATAAAAATAACACATGTAGCTTTATCTTTAGGAGGAACTGAATTTATTCATGCCTCGGGATTTGTGAAACAAAATAGTTTTGATCCGGCCAGCGAAATTTATTCTGAATATCGGGAAAAATCTTTTGTAAAAGCTTTACGTATAATTGGACTTGACGATCCGGGAATTCAATTTGTAAAGAATCATCCTTGGTATTAAAGTTTATTTCAAAAATAAAACCAAATCTGACTAATTCAGTTGTAAAAATGAATTGTAACAGACGTAAATTTGTACGAAATTCAACTATTTTTATTTTCGGCGGAATTTTATTCCCCGGGTTAATGTATTCAAATAATATGAAAGGAAAATTACCGGCTCACGGACTAAAATTAAGTTTTGAACCATACAATTTACAATTAAAGCATGTTTTTACCATTGCAAATAATTCACGAACTACAACTCCGGTAATACTCACAAAACTGGAATATGACGGGATTACCGGTTTTGGAGAAGCATCTATGCCTCCTTATCTGGGAGAATCTCAACAAAGTGTTGGCGAATTTCTGTCGCGGTTAAATCTGGAACAGTTTAAAGATCCTTTCAGAATGGACGAAATTCTGGAGTATGTTGATGAAGCTGCTCCCGGAAATCCGGCTGCTAAGGCTTCGGTTGATATTGCCCTGCATGATTTGACCGGTAAAATGATGCAACAACCCTGGTATAAAATATGGGGGTTCACACCTGAAAATGCCCCAAACACTTCGTTTACTATTGGAATTGATAAACGTGAGATTGTGCAAAAGAAAGTAAAAGAAGCTGCGGAATTTAAAATCTTAAAAGTAAAACTGGGTAGGAAAAATGATAAGCAAATAATAGAAACCATTCGCTCGGTTTCACGGGTACCTTTGTGCGTGGATGTTAATCAAGGATGGAAAGATAAAAAAGCAGCCCTTGATATGGTTCTCTGGTTAAAAGAAAAAGAGGTTGAATTTATTGAGCAGCCCATGCCCAAAGAGCAAATTGACGATATTGCCTGGCTCACCGATAATTCACCTATCCCGATTATTGCAGATGAAGCTGTTCAGCGGCTTTGCGATATAAAAAAGACACGTGGTATATATTCTGGTATTAATATCAAACTAATGAAATGTACAGGAATGCGGGAAGCACATAAAATGGTAAATCTGGCACACTCATGGAAAATGAAGGTAATGATTGGCTGTATGACAGAAACATCATGTGCAGTTTCCGCAGCAGCACAACTTTCCCCTAAAACTAATTGGGCCGATTTGGACGGGAACCTTTTAATTAACAATGATCCATATTCCGGCATCAAAATTATTAACGGAAAAATTACGCTTCAAGATAAACCCGGGATAGGAATTAGTAATTCTTAACTTTCATTTTGTAAACCAATTAAAGGACAAATTTGTCTTTACAACTATGAAGACAATATTTTTAATAGTTTTAACAGGAATTACACTCTCTGCCTGCGGTCAGGCTAATCCCAAGATTACAAAGCAGGGGGCTGAAAAAAATGATACCATGAAATACAATGAACTCACTGATTTTGAAAAATACGTAATCTTAGAAAAGGGAACAGAGCGCCCTTTTACCGGAAAGTATGATAAATTTTATGAAAACGGAACTTATGTGTGCAAACGCTGTGGTGCTGCGTTGTACCATTCTTCCGATAAATTCAACTCCGGTTGCGGCTGGCCAAGTTTTGATGATGAAATTGAGGGAGCGGTTCTTAAAACATTGGATGCCGATGGACGAAGAATGGAAATTACCTGTAATAATTGCGGTGCTCATTTAGGACATGTTTTTTATGGTGAAGGTTTTACCGATAAGGATACGCGACATTGTGTAAATTCGGTTTCGCTTGAGTTTATACCTATTGATAAAAGCAAAAAAGGAGAACTTTAAAGTCCTCCTTATATTTTTTTTGAAGTTGGTTAAATTCTACTCGTTGGCATCCAAATCGTCGATAACACGAATTTTCTCTTTTAAAAATTCTATTTTCTGTTTCGTATTCTCAATTTTCTTCTTCACATCTTTAATCAGAGATTCCGCATTTTTCGATTTAGCGAAGAAGCCAATATTGTTATCTAACAGAACGAGGTCGCTTTCAAGCTGTTTTAATTTATTCATATATTTATCGCGTTCCATACGCATTTTACTCTGTCCTCTGCTCGATTCAGTAAACGACGACATTTTGCTTCTAAACTTCAGCAAATTACGTTTTTCTTCATCGAGATTCAGTTCATCAAATAACTTATCAATGGCTTCACGGAACCGATTTTGAACATCATCTTTCTTTTTAATTGGAACGTGACCAATTTCAGTCCACCTGCGCTGAAATGATTTAAGTTTTTTCAGGTTCTCATCCACATCTTTTTCAGGTGTGAACTCTTCCACTTCTTTAATCAGATCATTTTTCAACTTCAGATTATCTACCTGTTCAGAATCGATACCTGAGAAGTGTTCCGATTTTTTATCAAAGAAGTAATCGCAGGCAGCACGAAAACGTTTCCAAACGGTATCGGAATGTTTGCGCGGAACCGGTCCAATTTCTTTCCATTTTTTCTGAATATTAATAAAATCCTGCGTGGTCTTTTTCCAATCAGTACTATCTTTCATTGCCTCTGCTTCGTTACAGAGTTCGAGTTTCATTTGAAGATTGTTTTGTTGTAACTCTTTGTTTTTTGAATAAAAATCACGTTTCGCATCAAAAAACTTGTCACATTCCGAACGGAACCTCTCGTAAATTTTATTATTGTCTTTTCTTGGGGCAAAACCAATTGTCCGCCAAACTTTCTGAAGTTCTATCAATTCTTTTGACTTCTCATCCCATTCCTTGTGACTGGAGATATCTGTTTGGTTAATTTCTTCAACCTTTTCACAAAGTGCGGTTTTGGCTTCCAGGTTCTTTTTTTGTTCTGATTTTCTATCTTCAAAGAATTCCTGATGTTTCTTATTTATTTTTGAAGTTGCCGCTTTAAAACGCTCCCAAATATCGTCCTTCTGTTCAATGGGTACAGGGCCAATTTCCCGCCACTGCTCGTGATATTTTTGGAGTGTATTAAAAGCTTTAATAATAGAAGGTTCAACAAGTAATTCTTCCGCTCTCTCGCAAAGCCGTATTTTGGCCTCTAGATTTTTTTTGAGGTCGAGATCGCGAAGTTCCTTGTTGATTTTTATGTAATCATAAAAATTTTCTACGTGGAAATGATAGGTGTCCCATAAATTTTTCATCTCGGCTTGCGGAACCAAACCTATTTCACGCCAGCGACGCTGCAAATCCCTAAATTCCTGAAATGTTTTGTTAATCGATTCCTCGTTGTTTATTAAGGACTTAATTTCCTCGATAACATCATATTTCAATTTTAGATTTTCCTCTTTTTCAACCTCAAGTTTTTTATTATGCTCAATTCGAACTTGCCTGAAACGTTTCAACAGATCTTTTATGTCTTGTTCATAAGGATCTTTTTCAGCAACAAATTCTTCAATATTTCCGCCTTCTTCAAGAAATTTCTCTTTTTGCTCTTCCAAATCGGCTTTAAAATTTCGATAGAAGGTTGATTTTATAATGTCAATTTCTTCTTTTATTTCATAACCATCACTGCTGTCCAAAACATCTCTCAGTGCATTTACAAGCTCTACCTGTGAGTACTGGGAATAATCAGGTTTTTCTTTCTTTGGTTGTGGGGCAGTTTTTTCCGCTACTTTCTCTTTAGGGCTTTCATCTTCCGCTTCTGTTTCTTTCTCTGCGCCTTCAACCTGTCCTTCTTCAGAAACTTCCTCTTCCTTTTTTGATGGGGGTTTCTCTGTTTCTGAAACTTCAGATGTTTCAGCAATTGGAGCCTTTTCCTCTTCCTCTGTCGTTATATCCTCTTTAGTTTCTGATTCCTCCTCTGGTTGAGCATCAGTTTCTTCATTCTCCAATTTTTCTTCCACAGTGTCCTTGTCCTCAGCTTTTACTTCTTCTTCCTTATGAGGCTCTTCTTGCGAAGTTTCAGGAGATTCAGATGCAGCTTTATCATCCTCAACAGATTTTATTACTTGTTTCTCTTCTGTCGAAGGTACTTCATTCTTTTCAGAATTTTCCGGGCCGGTTTTTTCCGTACTTTTTAACTCTTCTGAGTTTTTTAGATCTTTAGGTTCCATTTACATAATTTTTGTACCACTAGAAAAATGGTGTGCATACTATACATTCAACTACGAAAATAGACATTTACCACTTAATACTCAAAGTTTTTGAAGCAAAATCTATATTTCAGTAATTTCGCTAAAAAGGATTTCTATAATAATTTTCACAATACCTCTTGTTCATTAAAAATTGAAAACAAAATTCTTATTTAAAATCTCATACTTACAATATTTAAACTTTTTCAAAACAGATACTAATCTTGAAGACACATGTTCTTAAACATTGTTGAACAACATTTGTAATGTGTTAATTTTCAATATACAATATACTATAAACGGTTTTATAAGAATCCTTTTTTCTTTATCTTGAAAGTTCATTTTCTCATTAAAAACTAATCTTTCTAAAAAAACGAAGCAAATGGGATAAAAATTTTCTTTCTTAGCAATCAAAACTCTTGCAGGAGCCAGATGGCCGAAGCGATTCTGAGAAGTTTCGGTAGCGAGCTTGAGATTTATTCAGCGGGAATTGAGCCAGCTAACCATGTAAGTCCTGTTGCAATAGAAGTTATGGCCGAGATAGGGATCGATTTAAATCCGGTGATGCCGGAACACTATTCAAAATTTGCCGACATTGAATTTGACTACCTTATTACTGTTGGCGATGGCACAGCAGATCAGTTAAAACTGCCCCCGGTAAAATTTAAACGTAAGATGCACCTCGGGTTTCATAACCCATATAAGAATTTCCGTGATCGGGAAGAATTAAAACAAAAGTGTCGCGAAATCAGAGATGAAATAAAAACGGAGATGGATTATTTTTACCATAAAATATTAAAGAAGAAAGCAGCCTTGTGAGCTGCTTTTCTTGTTTATGATACAATTTCTTCAATTTCATCAGGGTCAATTGGTACTCGCCTCCCTAATATTTTACTTCCTTCCTCGGTAACCAGAATGTCATCTTCCAGTCTGATTCCTCCAAAATCGCGGTATTCATTTACTTTATCAAAATTAATAAAATCAGCATTTATTTTTTCACTTTGCCATTTGTCAATCAAAGCAGGAATAAAATAGATTCCCGGTTCATTGGTAATAACAAAACCTGGTTCCAGTTTTCTTCCCATGCGTAAATAGGCGGTTCCGAATTGATCCACCGGGCGAATTTCGTCGTCATAGCCAACATAAATCTGTCCGAGATCTTCCATGTCATGCACATCAAGTCCCATCATGTGCCCCAATCCGTGTGGGAAAAACATGGCATGCGCTCCATTTTTAACTGCTTCTTTTACATCGCCTTTCATTAGTCCCAGTTCCTTTAATCCGGATGCAATAACTTCAGCTGCTGCCAAATGAACAGAAAGGTATGTTACGCCTGGTTTTGTAAGCTCCGTCGCCTTATTATTGGCGGCAAGTACAATTTCGTAAATTTCACGCTGTTTTTGTGTAAATTTCCCACCTATAGGCACTGTTCTTGTAAAATCAGAAGCGTAATGTAATGAAGTTTCAGCTCCTGCGTCGGTAAGCATTAGTTTTCCTTCTTCAAGGTAGTTGGAGTGATTATGATTATGCAAGGTTTCCCCGTTTTGAGAGAGGATAACCGGAAATGAAATCATTCCCCCTCCGGAATTGGCAATACCTTCAATAATTCCGGTAATTTTTTGTTCCCAAATTCCAGGTTGTGCCATTTTCATGGCAGTAACATGCATTTCGTATCCAACCAAACATGCTTTTTCTATTTCATCTATCTCGATCTGTTCTTTTACTGAACGCAAATCAACAATGGCTTTAATTAATTCAACCGAAGCATATTCGCTGATTTTTAATGCCGAAATCCCAAGCAATCTTTCAAGAAATAACTTATTTTCTCCACGATATGGCGGAGTAAAATGAATTTTTCTTCCTTGTTTGATAACTCCCAAAATATATTCAAATAATTTTGTTAACGGAGCAGTATTTTCAATTCCTGCATTTTGAGCGTTTTCTTTCAACGGAACCTGAGGTCCCATCCAAATGATATCTTCAATATCAACATCATTTCCAAACAGGTATTCTTTTCCATTGTCGAAATCAATAACTCCGGCCAACCCGGGAAAATCAAGGCCAAAAAAGTAAAGAAATGTGCTGTCTTGTCTGAAATGAAAAGTGTTGTCCAGATAATTCATTGGTGAATCAATATTTCCCAGAATCAAAGCAACACCGTTTAATTGTTTATTTATCAGAGCCTTTCTTCTACTTTTGTAAATGCTTTTCTCAAACATATTTTTATTTTTTTATTGTACATTTTTATTTCAAATTTATTTTATTGGGGAGACTTTAAAATGGGTTTTAAAAATAAGCTTAAAATTGTAAATATCTGATGATAGTTGTCATTACAACAAAAATGTTTTTTCAAGGTTTTTGAAATCAGAATATTGTTGTAGTATAATATTATCTGAAAGGAATCTGGATTGGTCTAAGTCTTCATAAAAAGAGGATTTTTCAAATTTAATTTTATAACCAATTAAAGCCTTTAATCGTAGAAATAAACAAAAAATCATATCATGGGCAATTCATTAATGATTTACTTAAACAAGCGCCTCAAAGAAGAGAATTCATATAGAAAAGACCCTGCTACAACTGCCGGGCCGGTAATTACCATTTCGAGAGAGGTTGGTTGTGATGGACTAAAACTTGCAAAATTGGCAGCGGAGCGTTTAAACAGAGAGAAAAATTGTACAATCTGGAGGGTATTAAGCAAAGAAATTTTTTATCAGAGTGCTAAAGAACTGGATTTAAAACCAGAGAGAGTTCAGAAAATTTTTAAACAAACCCACAAATACACATTTGATGAGATATTAATTGCATTCAAAGACAAACAATTCAAGAGCGAACGCAAGATAATAAAAACTGTTTTTGATGTAGTTCGCAGTTTTGCGATTGATGGATTTTGTATCATTGTTGGACGCGCCGGGAATTTAATTGCCAACGACATTAAAAACGCTCTTCATTTAAGGTTAGTAGCTCCAGTAGACTATAGGATTAAGGTGATTATGGCAAACAATAACATAACCTATGATGAAGCCCTCACATTTATACAACGGGTTGAAACGGAAAGAATAGCATTTCGGAATGCAATTTTACAAGGACACCAAGTGCAGGAATTTTTTGATCTTAGTATAAACCGAGCTTCATTTAGTGATGAAGCTGCTGTTGATATTATTGAATTTGCCGCGAGAGAGAAGGGGATCTTAAAATTAAATAAACCACAAATTGATTTTTATTAGAAAAGTGTGTTTCCATTTATAAAGCCATCTCCCAGATTGAAACCGGTCCAGTCTATTTCACTCCTCAATTCTTCAAAACAGTTTATTTTACCAAACAAAAAGTCGTTATCTCTTCCCGGTTTGTCGTAACACATCATGGGGTGCTGAGTTACAATTTTGTTTGTTATTTTAAGATTGGTTGTTGCTTCAAGTGCATGCGCCCCCCATAAAAACCAGGTTATTTGTTGGTTTTGTTGGCTGATAAATTGCAGTAATACTTTTGTAAATTCTTCCCACATATTTTTGTGGCTACCTGGTTTCCCTATTTCACATGTATATGAAGTATTGAGTAACAGAACTCCTTCATTTTCCCAATGTTTAAAAAGTTTTGTCGGAGACAAAACCGGGAATTCATTATCAAATTTTGTTTTCAGTTCACTATATTTTAAAATATTTCCTGAATATGTTTTGTACAATGCACGTAAAATATTTTTCAGAGAAATATTTTTAAATGGCTCATTCCATGATTTTAGCGTTCCCACTTCAAAAGCGCGGCCGGTTGCCACACCCGGTTGTGGATAAGGATCTTGTCCCAAAATAAGTACATTAACAGAACTTAAAGGCAATTCAAAAAAGCGCAAAACTTTTTCTTTTGCGGGAGTATAATTTTCTTTCAGAATTTCAGACTCAACTTTAAGAAGTATTGATTTGGTTTCTTTCGAAAAAAAAGGTTTCCAGTCGTTATGGATTTTCAAGTTCTTTAAGAAAACAGATGGCATATCTTTGTTTTGCATTTTTATAAAAATTCAGCGGCCAACTTTTGGTCGACCGCTGAATATATATATTTTCTATTATTTTATTTTTCCTTAACCGGTTATTTTATCCGGTAATCCTTTTACATTGATTGGTTTTTTAGCATCTGGTTTAATTTCAAACATATCGTTTGGCGTGAGCTTACACTCTTCTATCATTTGAATACAATATTCCAGTTGTCCTAAATCCCTGCCAGTGTTGTTTGTTCCAAAAGTAAATTTTATGCCGGCCTCTTTGGCCATTTTTATCATTTTTGCGCTTGGCACTTTGTAACGGGCATTAATTTCCAATGCAATTCCATTATTAGCAAGAACTTTTATTACCCGTTCCATTCGTTCATTAGTCCAAAGTTCGTCGTATTCGTCCATTAATTCATTGGGGAGAACCGTTGGGTTCACATAAATATCCACTGGTTCCTGTGAAAATATAGCTTCAATTTTACCCACTAATTGATCCATAAACTGTTGTTTATCATCAACCCAAACTTCTTCAGGAATCCAGATTCTGTTGCGGCGTCCTTTTGAATCGGTAAATGTCATTGCATCGGTAAAAACATAGTCAAATTTTGATACTGCTTCCGGCGAGAATAAAGTTATCCATTCTCTTCCCTCTGCCTGCATTCCTTTATAAGTGGGACTTCCTTTTACATCGTTGATATATTCATATAAAGTAGAATCGTTTGTTACAGGAAAATGTAATCCGCAATTTGGAGCAACTCCGTAATTAATTCCTAAACGTTGAGAATTTGCAACCACTTCTTCAATTGTTAATCCACCTTTTAAATGTACATGATAATCGACAAGTGGAAATCCGGCATGCATAAGTTTTGTTACGATTGTGTCCCATTCTTTATCAACCTGCGGTTCAATATGTTCTCCTTCTGAAAGCGGTTTCACACGAATATTACGAAAATAAGTTGTACTTCCCGGATCGTGAGCCTGCAGTGCAAAAGTTCCATGACTCAATTTACAAGTTTCACCTCCCTCCCATCTCCATGGATTCTCAGGTTCGATGTACTCATTCACTTTTACATCGTTTACAAAAATCTCTACCATGTTTTCTACCACTTTAATTCGCATTTTAAACCATTCATTATCATTCGCAAGTGGAAAATGAATATTGCGTATGTTGTAAATACTACCTGTCTTTCGGAGTTCAGGACTACTTTCTGAACCCCGGAATGAGTTATTTACCTGAATCTCGTAACCTTTTGAAGGCCAGCCCTCTTTTTGATATTCTGTGTGAATGAAAATTCCCGAATTGGAGTGTTCCATTGCTTTCACTTCGGCTTCAAATTCGAAATTCTTAAAATCACCCTTGTAAAACAAATGTGAACGCTCTCCTGAACATTTTATCATCCCATCTTCAACAGTTATACTCTTTGGGTTTTCCCCGGCTTTTTTCCAGCCATCGAGATTTTCTCCATTAAAAATGGTTTGCCACTCTCCTGTTTTAAGTCTTGGCTGACAAGAAATTATGAAAGCACTAACAGAAATAAGGACTAAAAAAAGTGTTATTTTTCTCATGATAATATAGGTAATTTTGTTGGTGCACCAAAACTAACTAAAATCTTGCATACTTGTATATTTATCTTGTGGATTATCAGCTTTAAACCCCAAAAATGTTGCTGTCAGAATTAGTATTGCCAAAGCATAAAAACCAACAGAATAGTTTCCCGCTACAGAGAATGAAAAACTTAACAATATGGGGCCCAGCGCACTTGCAAAAACAATCAACGACATTACAAAACCTGTAATCCTTCCTAAATTTTCACGGCCGTAAAACCGGGGCCAAGTTACTGCCATTAAAACATTATATAATCCGCTTGCAATTCCATTTCCCAAAATAAATCCAAGATAAAAAATCCCTTCGTTCAAATTTGCCAGGGATATGAGTGCCACAATTTCACCAAAAAAAATCAGATACAGCAGGTATTTTAATTTTATGCGATCGCTTACCCAGCCGCCAAGCAGCGAAATAGTGACTGAGATTATTGAAAATGGAATAAATACAGCCAAAGCTTTTTCTCGACTCATCCCGGCATTCTCAAAAATAGAAACCAAATGAAATGTAAACCCTGTAATGTATAATGCATACATAGCCAGAGGGATTGAAAATAACCAAAAACTTGTTGTTTTCTTTGCCTCCGACAATGTGAATTGTTTAAAAGGTTTTATAATAACATCATGTTCTTTATTTCCATGTTTTTCGCCATCAGGAAGCAATTCCAGATCTTCCGGGTTATCACGAAAAAAAAGAAATACAAAAAGTATAAAGAATGTTCCGATAAAAGCTGCCATTAATAACCAGGCCAGTCTCCATGAAGTTCCCTGTATTAGCATGTCAAATGTTAATGGGGCAATAGAAAAACCAAGTGCAACAAAAATTGCTGAAATGCCATTTACAAGACCTCTTCGGGCAACAAACCATTTCATTAGCATATTTCTTGAGACCATGGTTAACACCCCTTGCCCCGAGAACCGGAGCATAAAGAACAGGATCATAAGAACAGCGATTGCAAAACCAAGGTAAATACCTGAATTTTTATCGGGAATAAAGAAACGGATAATTCGATCCGACTGACTAAGAAGCACTAAAATAAATGCCAGGGCTAAAGCTACGACCATCCCGACCCAGCGGGCTCCATATTTATCGTACATTTTTCCGGCCCATGTTAATACCAGCGAACTGCCAATGGTTCCAACCATATAAGCCGTACTTAACTGTGTGCGGCTTATTCCAATAGCATCAAGCAAATAATCAGTGAATGTTGAAACCCCCGTGGTTTGTCCCGGAGCACTGACTAAAACACCAATTGTGGATGCAACCAAAATTATCCAACCATAAAAGAAAGGTATTTTATTAGGCGAAAAAGGAAAATTATTAAGGTGTGTTTTTAGTTTCATTCAAAATTTTTCGACAAAGCTAAGGTATGTTGCCCGTAAAAAAGGATTTGAATGTCTTTTAAAGCAAAAGGTAAAATTGGGTTAACTTTAGAAGCCCAACAGGTAATTGGATAAAAATTACAAAAAGAGCGTAATAAGTTTTGGCAAAAATATTAGACAGCCGGTGGCTAAAGCGATGATACCAGCAACCAAAACTGCTGCTGCTGCCATGTCTTTTATTTTTCCAATTTTTTTATTCTGTCCGGGGGAAATAAAATCAGAAAAATTTTCCATTACCGTATTTACAATTTCAGTGATAAGCACCAATCCTGAAACCAAAATAAGAGACAGCCATTCAGAAATACTGAGTTGAAAATACCATCCGAGAATAATTGCCAAAACCGCTGCCAGTAAGTGAATCCGAAAATTATGTTCCTCTTTAATAAGTATTTTTAAACCATTAAGTGCATATTTAAAACTTTGGATTCTTGCAGAAATGGTAAACTTTTGTGGATTTTTCATTTTGTTTAATCTGAGAAGTTCAACAAAAAAATACTGTAACTGAGCAAAATAACTCTTTGAGATTAAATTATGGAATCAATGTCAGGAGAAACTTCAACCCATATGCAATAACTAAAGTAGCGGTAAAATTTACCATTGTTCCGGCAAGAAAAAAACCGGCATTTTCTTTGATGTCGCGTTGGCGGGCAAGATTTTTGGCTGCAAAAATAAGTGCCAAGCCAGTTACTTCACCAAAAAGAATAAAACTAAGAATGATTATATTTTCGCATTTCCCGATGATATAACCATCGCGAATCATCTTTTTATCCGCATTATCGACTGTCCCGTCCTTATTCACATCCGTTGTTATTTTTCCTTTTAGTACAATCTTCTTTATCAATATATTGGTTATCCAAAACGTAAAAAAGTAACCGGCAAATACCACTACTATTTTTACCAGCAAACTGTAATTTTCAATGAATGCATGAATTGATTCCATCGATGATATTTTTTAAGTTTTCTTCTGCGTCTTTAATCATTCGTAACCTGGACTGCCGGATTATTTTAGAAACATATTGCTGTGTTATTCCCAGCTCTTTAGCCAAATCTTTTTGCTTTATGTCTGCGTTATAATTTTTGTAAATAATCCATTCTTGTTCTCCCCAGTCATTTCGTAACGAAAGAATCAGATTGACAATTGTATTAACAGTTTTTGTAAGCAAGTCATTTTGTAGATCGGCCAAAAATAATTGCTTTTTCTTTTTTATAGCCGTTAGTTTTTCTTCGCTTTTCCAAAGAGCCGGCCCTTCAAGTGTCAGGAAATTCTTTTTGTCCATCCCGTAGGTTATTTCGTCTTCAATAAGAACAAACCTCGATCGCTGATGTTTTTGCGTTTCCTGAATAGCTAAAATAATTTCTATTGCTGATACCACATCGTTGCATACCGCACCAAAACTGTCGCCTGAATAAATTGTAATTGGAATTGGTAACGACGATTTAAATTTTATGTTCACTGCTTCAATAGAGTGTTCAAAACTCTCCCACTCTTTTGGACGAAACTTCTTACTCGATTTAATAACATCGCCCACTAATATCAATTGCCTTTTTTTCATACAATAAATATAGTTGTTTTTAATTTAACAACAAATATAGTTGTAAATATAATTACAACTACATGAATTGTATTATATTATTTTTCAGAATACTTCCCGCTATATTTAAGTTGAGTTGTCATAAATTTATTTCCATCCCGATTTATAAACTTATGATGAATAAAAATCAAGCGACCGAACTTTTTACAGTAAAAGAGCATAAGCCGATTCAAATTATGTTAGAACAAAAGAGTATCTCAAAGACAATGGAACAAAAAAAAACAATTTTTATCTGCATTACCCCTGCAAAGAAAGGGTTGATATTGGAAATAATAAAATATTTTTAAATTCATGCAATCAAAATAAGGGGGACTAAAAAAAGAAGCTGAAAGCTCAATTCTTTTTTTATCTTTAACATCTTCATAAAACATAATAAACTATGATCATTGTTTTTGTAGCTTATATCATTATTTTGATAGGAATTGTTGTTTACTCGGCACGTCGTTCAAAAACCAATGACGACTTTGTTTTGGGAGGTAAAAAAATCTCCGGTTTTTCACTGGCTTTATCGGAACGGGCCACGGGCGAATCGGCCTGGTTGCTGCTAGGTCTTACAGGAATTGCATATTCCGAAGGAATGGCAGCTATTTGGGTTGCCTTGGGGTGTGTTTCGGGTATTTTGTTTCTGTGGATTTTTTTAGCTGAGCCACTGCAAAAACTTACCTTCGAAACAGGGGCTCTTACAGTTCCCGGGCTTTTCTCTAAAAAATTTAAAGGCACACAGCGTAGTTTTGGCATTTTATCGTCTTTAATTATTATTTTCTTTTTTGTGTTATATATTGCAGCTCAATTCAGCGGTGCAGGAAAAATATTTAATGATACATTTAATATCAATCCATTTTGGGGAATGGTTATCGGCTCAGCACTCGTTACCATTTATACTATGCTTGGAGGTTTTATAACAGTGGTTGCTACCGATGCTTTTCAGGCAGTTCTCATGGTTGTAACCTGTGTGGTTTTACCCATCATAGCCTTAGGTATTGCAGCTACATATAATATTAATATTGCCGAAGCAATGGCAAATGCAAACTATTTTGTTCCGTTAAACAGCGCCACAGTAAAACAGGCCACAGGCGGATTGTTAATTTTAAACGGATTTAGCTGGGCTTTTGGTTATACCGGGCAACCACAGTTGCTTACTCGAATGATGGCCATGCGAAATAAAAAGGAGACACGTCAAAGCCGGTGGCTGGCAATTGCCTGGACATTATTGGCTTATATTGGAGCATTCATGATTGGAATTATAGGATACAAACTGGTTCAGGCAGGCGCTTTAGGTGATGCTGCTTCTGCAGTAGCAAATGATTCGGAAAAGATTCTTCCTATTATGGTAATGACATTACTTAATCCAATTTTAGCAGGAATTTTGCTTTCTGGTGCCGTTTCAGCAATGATGTCAACAGCTTCGTCGCAACTTATGGTGGTTTCCTCCTCAATGACGGAAGATTTTTATGCTCATGTGACAAAACGCAAAATTGAGGAAAAAAGAATGCTGGCTCTGAACCGAATCCTGACACTGGTAGTTGGATTGGTTGGATTTCTCCTGGCAATTACCATGAAAGATACTGTCTACGGATTGGTTTCGTATGCCTGGAGTGGAATTGGGGCCTCATTTGGTCCAGCTATTATTTTGCTTATTTTCTGGAAGAAATTGTCACGTGCAGGCGTTTTTGCCTCTTTGGTAACCGGCACTTTATCTGCAGTAATTTGGAAAACATGGTTGCTTGATCCTACCGGTATTTCTGAGCGTTTGGCAAGTTACCTTCTCGCATTTTTTATGGCAGTTATTTTTAGTTTAATTCTTCCGGAAAAACAATCCGATAGAATTTCCTGATTTTTATAGAAGAAAGAATTTGAACAGACTTCGCGGATTAACCTTTTTTTCGTAATTTATATAACGAAACTTAATTTGTACATCCGTGGAAAAGAAAGACATCGCCTTCGATTATATCAACCGCCTGTTGTTTGTTGATTCATCAGCTGAAAAGGATATCCCCAATGACCTCAATCTTAATGAAAAAGACAAGGAAGAACTTCTCCATATTCTTAACAATATTAAAGCAATAAGTCAGAAACCTCAGCCTGAGCTAATGGAATTTCAAATAAAGAATATTGAGAAAATGCAATCAAACATGGACAATACCATTGATACCATGATGAATTTGAAAAACTCAATTCAGGATGTCATAAAAGATTCTAAAAGAGCTTATAAATATGTATTGTGGATGTATATTGTTGCGTTTTACTTTGGTATTGCACTTTTAATTGTTGCATTGGTTTTTGCTGCATACGACAAAATGATATTAAGTATTGCCTTTGGTTCTGTTGGATTAATTGATGTGGTTAGCCATTTTATTTTTAAACCACCTCTCGAACTTCAAAGCAGCAGGGCAAATCTGGCGCAATTGATGGTTATTTTAACCAACTGGTTTGCCGATGTAATGAATCTCAACTCATACTTTGCACAATCAGGGAAACCCATAACCATGGCAGAAATAAAAGATATTTCCAGTAAACAAAATCACAACACAGAAATGATGCTGGAATTTATAGAAAAATACTGTGAACCGGGAAAACCAAAATCCAAAGTAGAATAAAAAAGAGATTTGATTCTCTTCTCAAAACAGATTTATTTCTTCTGATTTTCGTCGACTATTTCTCCTAATTCATGCTTTTCGAACTTGTTGTCAATAAGTTTGGGCTTAAGTCCGTTTGGATAAATATAGATCGCAGCTTTTTGTGTTCCTAATGAGTTTTTAAAAGTGTTCTCTTTTAACACCAAATCTTTTGCGGGTGAATTAATGGAAAAGCCATATCCGCCCCCTTTTGTCCCATTATCTTCAATAATATTATTTATAAAAGTATTGCGGTGTGGAGCATTACTTTCACGTTCTCCCCGAAAATGAATGCCATCGCTTTTATTGCTAAATATATGATTATTCTCAAAAAGCACATCAACATCTTTGTGGCCTGTGCAAATGCCAAATCTCCCGTTGTCATGAAATTGATTTCCAGAAACTTCACTTTGGTAAACACGCCAACAAATAAACAAACCATCCACATCGTTGTGATGAACATTATTATTGGCAATTACCGAAAAAGGAGAACCTGTTCCCGGATGAAGACCGGTATTTCCGCTGCCTGAAATTTCACTATTTGTCACGGACACATTTTCTGTTATCTGCCAACTGATCCCTTCACCATTAAAATCTTTGACAAGCACATTGTCAACCGCTATTTCTTTAGAATGTAAAATAAGTATACCAGCACTGTTACAACCATCTGCAAAAAAATTCTCGCTACGGTTACCATCTACTGTTAAATTCGAAACTTTAGCATTTTCAGCATCAACAATTTCAATTACCGATGAAGCGTTTGAAACCAGACCGTTTTTATCTGAACGGTAGTCGCGAATTAATCCTTTATCGATATAAATTATATTATCAGAAATATCGGTTATATACGCTGTAGAAACATTCCAGCAACTACTATTATCGGCATCTGTAACCTGTATCTTCATTCCTACTTCAAATCCTTCAGTATTTTCGACGGTTAGTTTTAGTTCACCGTAGTCGGCATCTACAATATAATTAGTTTGCACACCTTTTGTTTTTTTCAAAATTGTTTCCATCCCTGTGCCGGTTAGTTTTACATTCGATTTTAACCGCACCGGAGCAACTATTTTATACGTACCTGTAGTTAATTTTACAGTGCCACCCGTTTGTGCAACATAATCGATAGCAAACTGAATAGAGTTATTATCATATCCTTTGATAATCTGCTCTTTCCCCGCCGACAGTTATTTCGCGTTCGGTAACTTTAGGAGCCACCAGTGCTTCAACTTTTTTCTGAGGTTTCTGTGCGTTTAATATTAGTGTAGAACCCGTAAATAATAAAATAAAGATTGTTCTCATTTTGAAAGGTTTTAGTAAGCTGGTTAAAAAAAATAGAGGCTTGTAATATATTCAAAATCAAACCCGCATGGAAGATAAACGTTTAATTAACTAAATACAAATAGAATTGAAAAACTCTTGTGGAAAGATTTACAAAAAAATAGTTTGTTTTTTTTTCGACAGAATAAATAAAAAATGACAAAATACTTGAATTTTTGCTGTAGTTACAAAAGCCGAAATGTCATGATTCACAAAAATATTATATTATCTTCGTACGCTCGGAATTTGTGTGATGAATTTTAATAAAAAAACCATTTGGATAACCGGAGCTTCGTCTGGGATTGGAAAAGCAGTTGCTTTAAAAATCTCCGAAGAAAAAGCGCATCTTATTCTATCAGGAAGAAATGAAAAATCGCTTCAGACGGTTGCAAGTGAATGTGCAAAAAATGGGAGTACAACTACGGTTCTGTCATTTGATTTAAGCAATGAACAATCGATAAATCAAGCCATAAAACAAATTATTTCGAAACAAATTAAAATTGATGCTCTGTATCATTTTGGCGGAATAAGCCAACGTTCATTTGTAAATGAAACTCCGTTGTTTGTTGATCGTAAAATATTTGAGATTAATTATTTTGGAACAATTGCACTTACGAAGGCCATTCTTCCTGTAATGATTAAAGATGGTGGCGGACAAATTGCGGTTACATCCAGCATTGTTGGGAAATTCGGATTTCCCTATCGTTCTTCTTATTCTGCATCGAAGCATGCGCTACATGGTTTTTTTGAAAGTTTACGTGCTGAAAATGTAAAGAATAACGTTCGGGTTTCTATTATAATTCCCGGACGTATAAAAACAAATATTTCGCTAAATGCCATAAATAAAGACGGGAATACACATGCAAAAATGGATGAAGGGCAAGATAAAGGAATGTCTGCGGAAATGTCGGCCCGGATTATTTGCAGAAAACTGAAACAAGAGAAAAAAGAAATTTTAGTGGGTGGAAGTGAAATTATTATGGTTTATATACGAAGATTCCTTCCATTTTTGTATTACAGGTTATCTTCAAAAGTAAAACCTTTATGATGACACTTTAAGGAATAAAGAAATGGTAGTAAAAATTAACGGGATACAACAATTGGGAGTTGGTGTTGAGAATGTTGAGGAAGCATGGAAATGGTACCGGGAACATTTTTCAATGGATATTCGAATGTTTGAAGACGAAGCAGTTGCCGAATTAATGCTTGCTCATACAGATGGAAAACCAAGAGCCAGACATGCTGTATTGGCACTAAATATGCGTGGTGGCGGTGGTTTTGAAATTTGGCAACATAAAGGGAAAAAACCTGAACCGGTAAGTTTTGAAATACAAATTGGCGATTTGGGAATTAACATGGGGAAAATAAAGACCGATAATGTTAAGGCTGCGTATCAAAAATTTTCAGACGAAGGTCTTGAACTGCTGACTCCGGTTCAAAAGGATCCGGCGGGCAACGACCATTTCTATATAAGAGATATTTACGGAAACATGTGGGAAGTTAAAAACCAGAAAGAAGTTTTCCGGAAAAAAGAAAAATCAGTTAGCGGAGGTGTAATTGGTGCCGTCATTGGTGTAAAAGACATGGAAGAAAGTCTTCCGGTTTATCAGAAAATTCTTCAATATGATAAAGTAGTTTATGACAAGACCGGTACTTTTGAAGATCTGGCAGGAATCCCCGGAGGAGATAAAAAATTCAGAAGAATATTACTGAAACACTCCGATATTAAAAGCGGGGCCTTTAGCCCGTTTTTTGGCCAGTCGGTAATTGAACTTGTTCAGGTACTGGAAAGAGAACCAAAAGCGATTTATGCCGGAAGAATTTGGGGCGATCCTGGCTTTATTCACCTTTGTTTTGATATTAATGGAATGGATGCTTTCAGAGAAACAGTGAAAAATTTAGGGCATCCGTTTACTGTTGACAGTGCAAAAGCTCTGGAATCGTTCGACATGGGTGAAGCTGCCGGCAACTTTGCTTATATACAGGCACCGGAAGGAACCTTAATCGAATTTGTGGAAACACATCGGATTCCGTTACTGAAAAAGCTAAACTGGTATCTCGATTTTCGGAAAAGAGGAAATCGCCCCCTTCCCAACTGGATGTTGAAGATGTTCCGTTTTAAACGGGTAAAAAAATAAAAGAAAAGGTGATGCAATTTCCCAATCGCATCATTTTAACAAATCAGAAAATCACATCACCTGTAAAATTTTGGGGAAATATCTTGTAAGTCTCAGAAAAAAATAAAACACATTCAAGACTTTAATATAACCGTTCTTTATTCTTTAACAGAAAATTTAAAGATGGTAGTTGAGTTTAATTCTTCGCCAGGTTTTAGCAACGTCGATGGGAAATTGGGTTGATTTGGACTATCCGGGAAATGTTGAGTTTCCAGACAAAAACCTGTTCGTTTGGCATAGGCTACACCACTTTTACCAATTTCATTTCCACCCAAATGATTTCCGGTATATAATTGTACCCCCGGCTCTGTGGTAAATACTTCCATGTAACGTCCACTTTCGGGTTCAAAAGCACTGGCAGCAAATCCTAATTCACCATCCGCTTTATTGATAACATAATTAAAGTCGTAGCCCGAACCATATTCCAGCATTTCATTGTCTGCATCAATTCGTTCACCAATCGTGTGTGGAGTAGTAAAATCAAGCGCTGTAC
Source organism: uncultured Draconibacterium sp. (assembly GCA_963677235.2). Classification (GTDB taxonomy): domain Bacteria; phylum Bacteroidota; class Bacteroidia; order Bacteroidales; family Prolixibacteraceae; genus Draconibacterium. The sequence continues at coordinate 1,278,406 of CAXXPP010000004.1, forward strand.
CACGAATATCAATGATTTCTCCGGTTGGAATCATTGCTGCATCAGAAACCGGGGTCGATTTGTCCGCATTTATAACCAAAACATGATCAAGTATATTTCCATTTCCTTCGCCTCTTAAATTAAAATAACTGTGATTCGTTAAATTAAAATGACAAGCTTTGTCTGTAGTTACATGATAATCAACTTTTAGTTCGTTATCGTTAGTTAAGGTGTAGGTTACAGTAACCTTTTTATTTCCGGGGAAGCCAAATTCGCCATCCGGACTTTCAAGACTAAAAACAGTAACATTTCCATTTTTTTCTCCGTCCCATACTTTCCTGTACCAACTGTCGGGACCGGAATGCAAACAAGCTTCGCCATTATTTACAGGAAAATGATATGTTTCTCCGTCAATTGTAAATTGGGCATTGGCAATACGGTTGGCAAATGGTCCAACTACTGCACCATGACTGGCACCATATTGCTGATAATCTTTAATCGATTTAAATCCTAACATAACATCGGCAAAGTTACCCTCTTTGTCTGGTACATAAATAGAAACTATTTTTGCCCCATAGTTGGTTAAAACAACTTTCATCCCATTGCTATTTTCCATCGTATAAGCGTGGGTTGGTTTTCCGTCAATCATGCTTTCAAAATCAGATTCATTGTAAGGCATTTTAATACTTTTTTGTTGAGAAGATGAGCATGCCGTAAATATGGCTATGCATAAAAAAAGGCTCAGTTTTTTCATAATATTGCTTAAAAATTTTATTAAAAATACAAAATAGCAGGGAATTGCCGGCAACATGAAATAAAAGATTGTCTTATTACTTGTCATTCGAAATCCTTAACAAAAACACAATTTTATATTTACTCAATTTATTGGTTGTTTCGCGGGATTATTATTCATTTGTGTTTTTAAACCGGCAAAATGGAATCGATAAAAGAAATATACAAAATTGGACATGGTCCGTCCAGCAGTCATACGATGGGACCTAAAAAGGCGGCAGAACAATTTCTGCAAAAAAATTCAGAAGCACAACATTTTGAGATTACACTTTATGGAAGTTTGGCAGCTACCGGAAAAGGGCATTTAACCGATCGTGTTATCCAGGAAACATTTAAAAATCAAAGTTTTGAAATTTTCTGGAATCCCGAAGTATTTTTGCCCAAACATCCGAATGCTATAAAATTTGCAGCATTCAACAAGGAAAATAAAGTACTTAATGAATGGACGGCATACAGTATTGGCGGTGGTGCAATAATTGATGACTATTCGGAAACCGAAACCAAACAGATTTACCCGCATAAAAACATGGATGAAATACTAAAGTACTGTAACTCAAACGGGAGTCAATTCTGGGAGTATGTTGAAGAATACGAAGGCAATCAAATATGGTCGTTTCTGGAAGAAGTTTGGAAGGTGATGGAAACCAGTATAAAAAATGGTCTGGAAAAAGATGGTGTGTTACCAGGCATATTGAAACTTCCCCGAAAAGCAAAATCGTTTTATTTAAAAGGACAAAATTTTGCTACGCCTTTTAAACGACGTTCTCAATTATTTTCTTATGCTTTGGCTGTTTCCGAGGAAAATGCTTCCGGGGGTAAAATTGTGGCAGCGCCCACCTGTGGAGCAAGTGGTGTTCTTCCTGCTGTTTTAAAATATTTCAAAAAAGTATATAAAACCGATAAAAATGCTATACTGAGAGCATTGGCAACCGCTGGTTTATTTGGTAACCTGGTAAAAAACAATGCTTCGATATCCGGAGCTGAAGTGGGATGCCAGGGCGAAGTGGGAACAGCTTGTGCAATGGCATCAGCAGCTGCCACACAATTAATGGGCGGAACAATTTATCAGATTGAATACTCTGCTGAAATGGGGCTGGAACACCATTTGGGATTAACCTGCGATCCGGTGGCCGGGTTGGTACAAATTCCGTGTATAGAACGGAATGCTTTTGCTGCGGAACGCGCCGTTTCGCATAATACTTATGCATTAATGTCAGATGGCAGGCACAGGATTAGTTTCGACGAAGTTGTTGAAACGATGTACAACACAGGGATTGATCTTCAGAGCAATTATCGTGAGACTTCTTTGGGAGGACTGGCCCGTTGGAGCGCCTCTCCAAAATTATAATCCGGCCATTTTTTGTTTTTTGGGAAAATGAATTTCTATTTTATCGCCTTCGGTCCACTTTCTGGCAATAAATGTGTAATCGCCCGGGGGGGCAAAATATTTAACTCCCATAGCTGTAACTGTTGTTCCTTTAGCCCAACTCGGAATGCGCACAAATACTTCAATATAACGCTGCTTTTCCATTGAAAAATTAATAGTCATATTTTCCGAATCAGGAAAATCGGTTTCCTGCCATACTTTTACATGACCCTCCAGAGTATGTTCAAACTGTAATTCAGCTGGCGTATAAATATTTACATGGATATGATCCACATTCTTTGTAAAAATATACGGCGCCACCAGATTTTCTATTTCTTTGTATTCTTCATTATCTTGGGGCGAAAAACCTTGCAACAAAGTTTGCTGCATTTCTTCCGCATACTTTGCATCGCCTGTAATTTGTGTCAATGTGCCGTTAATTTTGAACCATGATTCAGCGTCGTTCAAATTTAATTTTGAATAATTAATATTTGCCGAAATTTCAGTCCACTCTTTTTCGAAATTTTCAAGATTAAATTCAGAATCTTTTTTAAAATATAAATCCTGAAAATGATTCAAATCATTAAAATATTGTTTGGCGTCAACTTTTTGGTCAATTGAGAAATTTGAATCACGATTTGCTAGTTTGAGTTTTTCAAGCACTTCTATCTGACTGTCCGGAACTTTTTCAGAAACCAGTTCGGGAAAACGGTTTTTGTCACTACACGACAAAAGAAAAATAAAAACTGTGGTATATATTAATCGGTTCATTTTAATGATTCTATTTCAGGAATAGTAACATAATTTTATTCAATCGGTTCACCTGAATCCATAAAAGAATTAGGACAAAAAGTCGCTTCTCACCATTATGTTAAATCCACATAAAATAACAAAGAGAAGATTCGTATTTGTTATCTACCTGGCATTTTTATTTCTTTCAATTTATTTCATTTAGTTTTTGTATTGAATGGTATTTCACTAAAAGAATACAGAAAAAAATAAGATTATATTAATTTATTCTTTTTGTTGGTAGATATATATTTACAAAAAAATATTCCATATCTTTGAGCAATTATTAATTAAAAACAGCTACAATGAATCTCTTCATTTATATCGCCGTCACATGTACACTGCCGTACTAGCGCAGTAGAGAGATTATTCAAGTAGTTATTCACTTTTTTCATAATTTTCACATATCATGTCAGACAAAAAAATAAAAGTTTTGTCTTTAAAAAAATTTAAAGAGATCGATTTTAAAGTTATATGGATTGATATAAAAGAAGCTGTTTCGGGAACAGAGCGCGATTTTACAGAAGCCAGCCTGGGGCAAGCCATTTTTATTTTGGCTGTTCCAATGGTTTTGGAAATGATTATGGAATCTGTTTTTGCTGTTGTGGATATTTTCTTTGTTTCTAGGCTGGGAGCAGATGCTGTTGCGACAGTTGGAATCACTGAATCGGCAATGACAATAGTTTACGCTATCGGAATGGGACTAAGTTTGGCAACTACAGCACTTGTTTCACGCCGAATTGGAGAAAAGAAAAAACAGGAAGCAGGAATTGTCGCATTTCAGGCAATAATGGTTGGAATAATTATTTCGATTTGTATTGCTATTCCAGGAGTTTTATTTTCAGGCCGTTTTTTAGAAATAATGGGAGCCACTGATACAATGGCTACCGAAGGGCGCCTGTTTCCTGCTGTTATGTTTGGCAGCAATATGGTAATTATGCTTCTTTTCATAATTAATGCCGTATTTCGCAGTTCAGGCGATGCAGCAATTTCAATGCGTGTAATGTGGTTTGCCAATATTATTAATATTATTCTTGATCCGCTGCTGATATTTGGGTATGGCCCATTTCCTGAATTAGGATTAGCTGGTGCTGCAGTAGCGACGTCTATTGGACGGGGATTGGCTGTAATTTATCAATTTTACCTGCTCTTCCGTGGAAATCATCGTATTCAACTTTATTGGAACAGTCTAAAAATACGAGTAAGTGTAATGTTCAAACTAATAAAAATATCAGGAGGAGGAATATTACAAAACTTAATAGCCACATCGAGTTGGATTTTACTGGTGCGCATAATTGCCGTTTCCGGTCCCGAAGCGCTTGCTGGGTATACAATAGCCATTAGGATAATAATATTCGCATTATTACCTGCATGGGGATTAAGTAATGCTGCATCAACACTCGTCGGACAAAATTTGGGAGCGAAACAGCCAGAAAGAGCTGAACGCTCAGTTTGGATAACTGGTTATGTAAATATGATTTTCATGGGTGTTTTAGGAATATTCCTTGCTGCATTCCCTGAGTTTTTCATTCGCCTGTTTATTGCCGATTTGGCTGTGGTTGAAAACGGCACTTTAGCTTTACGGGTTATCAGTTTTGGATTTTTATTTTACGCCTTGGGAATGGTTCTGGTACAAGGATTCAACGGAAGCGGAGACACCAGCACTCCTACCCGTATTAATCTAATCTGTTTCTGGTTATTTGAAATTCCGCTGGCTTATATTTTAGCTATCGTGCTAAAAATGGGGTTAATTGGAGCCAGTATTTCAATTGTAGCAGCCGAAAGTTTACTTGCCCTCATTGCTCTTTTTCTATTTAAAAAAGGCAAATGGAAATTACGCGAAGTGTAATTTCCAGTACTTAACGCAAGCAAATGAATTACAATTAATCCCCAATATTTTTTTCATTCATTTTTTCTAAAATGAACTATCCCGCTGCAGACAGCGGGGGACTGGGACTAACCCCAAAGAGATTAGAAATTCACAGTTTGATGATAACCACACGGATACTTGTTTGTAAAACAAAAATTCACCTCAACGAAAAAACCGAAAACAGACTTAACGGTAAATGAAAAAAATAGAACACAGATAGTTTGCCAAAATATTCCTGCATATTCCTCAAGATTAAAAAGATTATTGGCTTGTTCATAAATAAAGCCTATTTTCACAGGAAAAAATATGAAGCCGAAGTCCTTTTTGCTATTTGCTTTTTTACTCATTTTTTATTCCGGAAAAACACAAGTGAACTCTTTACTCAATTTCGACGAACACAAAGCAGAATACCTGTATCATTTTGCTTATGAATGTATTGACAAAGAATACCCAAATAAGTTGGGTCAGGTTTTGGGTGATGATAGTTACCTCGCCCCTCCCCGCGAACTACACCCTGCATTTTATGGTTGTTTCGACTGGCATTCTTCAGTCCATGGACACTGGACTTTAGTAACTATTTTAACCCACTTTCCTGATTTTAAATATCGGGATGAAATTCTTAAAAAACTTCAAAAGAATATAACCAAAGAGAATATTTTAAAAGAAATAGCCTTTTTTGATGATGAGCATAACAAGGATTACGAACGGACATACGGTTGGGCCTGGCTTTTAAAACTAGATGAAGCATTACGTGGATGGAACACTCCGGAAGCAAAACAATTACATGAGAATTTGCTTCCGCTGGTAGAACTTATTTCCCAAAAGTTCGGTAATTTCCTCGACAAACTGATTTATCCGATTCGAATTGGAGAACATAGCAACATCGCCTTTGGGATGTCGTTTGCTTACGATTATGCTAAAAAATACAATAAGGAACTGTCCTCAAAAATTGAACAAAAAGCCAGGGAGTATTACATGGAAGATTGCGATTGCCCACTAACATGGGAACCCGGAGGTTTTGATTTTCTTTCGCCTTGTTTACAGGAAGCTTCATTAATGGAAAAAGTATTACCTAAAAAAGAGTTCGAAAAATGGCTAAAAGATTTTCTTCCGGGGTTTGAAAAAAATCCGGAAAAATATTTGGAAGTGGCTGTTGTAACCGACCGTAGCGATGGAAAACTGGCTCACCTTGACGGGTTAAATTTTAGCCGGGCCTGGTGTTTATTTGAAATTGGAAAAGCGCTTAATAATCAGAAAATGATTGAATTTGGTGAAAGACATTTTAACTCCAGTTATGAAAAAATGGACTCTGGAGAATATGCCGGTGCACACTGGCTTGCTTCTTTTGCAACTTACGCTCTAATTAAGCATTTGTAAAGAAAGTGCAATACTTTTTTCTTTTATTTGTTTTTTACTATTTGTTTTTGAACATTGGAACTCAAAATTTATTCTAAATGGATTTACAAATCGAAGGGAAAGTTTTTATGGTAGCAGCCTCGAGCAAAGGGTTAGGATTTGGAATTGCCCTGGAATTAGCACGAAATGGCGCTACTGTTTGTATAGCCAGCAGAACGAAAAGCGAAATTGAAGTTGCAGCCGAAATACTTAGAAAAGAAACTGGTTCTGTAATTCATGCGTCGGTAGTTGATGTTTCAAATTCAGAATCAATTAAAAACTGGATATGGGAAGTTGCAAACGCTTTTGAATGTATTAACGGACTTGTAGTGAACGCTGGTGGCCCGCCTCCCGGCAATTTTGATGCATTTAAAGATGAAGACTGGGATGCCGCTTTTAACCTTACGCTAATGAGTGCCGTACGTTTAATAAGAGGCGTTTTGCCATTAATGCGAATTCAAAAGGGAGGGGCAGTTCTTACTATTACTTCGCTATCAGTAAAAGAGCCTATAGACCAGCTTTTGCTATCGAATGTTTTTCGCTCAGGCGTTACAAGTTTGGTAAAAAGTTTGTCAAACGAATTGGCTGTTGACAATATTAGAGTAAATAATCTTTTTCCCGGAAGAATTGATACCGACCGTGTAAAATCGTTAGATAAAACCCTTGCTGAAAACTCGGGGCTTTCGATCAACGAAATAAAAACAAAATTCGAAAAAAATATTCCGTTGGGACGTTACGGAACTACTGAAGAATTTGGCAAAGCAGGAGCTTTTTTATTATCTCCGGCAGCGTCTTATATCACGGGTGCCAGTCTCGCCGTTGACGGAGGAATTATAAAAACTGTATGGTAAATAATTGGAAATGCAAAAAAAATACAACCTCGCCCTGCTCTTCGTTATTTTAACTCAAATTGTAAGTGCCCAAAATAATTATACCCGTTTTGAAAGCATTGATGTTAAACATTACATTTTTGAAATTCATTTAAACGATACCACGGACTGTATCCAAGGCAAGGCTAATATTCTCGTAAGATTTATAAAGCCCGCCAAAACACTGGAACTTGATTTGGCGGGAATAAATGATTCAACGAATAAGGGCATGACAGTTAAACAAGTTTTATTCGAAGAAAAACCGGTTAATTATAGTCACAAAAACAATAAACTTATTATTAATTTCAATCGGGACATTAAGGCAAATGAAACAATAAATGTTGGTGTTATTTATTCCGGAATTCCTTCCGACGGACTAATTATATCGGAAAATAAATATGGTGACCGAACTTTTTTTGGCGATAATTGGCCCGACCGGGCACACTTCTGGCTTCCTACTGTAGACCACCCATCAGACAAAGCTACGCTCGAATTCCTTGTGTTTGCTCCCGACCATTACAAAGTTATATCAAATGGAATTTTGGATAATGAAATAAATTTAGGGGATGGTATATTATTTACTCACTGGGAAGAAAATACACCTATTTCGACAAAGGTAATGGTTATTGGTGTTGCCCATTTTGATATAAAAAAAATAAGTGATTACCGGAATATCCCAGTAACCTGTTGGGTATATCCTCAAAATAAAGAAGCCGGATTCGCAGACTTTACGGCAGGCATAAAACCAATGGAATATTATACAAAAATTATAGGTCCCTATTCGTATGAAAAACTGGCACATGTGCAGTCAACAACGCGATATGGCGGCATGGAAAATGCCAGTTGCATTTTTTATGCTGAGCGTGCCATTTCGGGCAAACAACAAATTGAAAGTTTAATTGCACATGAAACAGCCCACCAGTGGTTTGGAAATTCAGCAACCGAAAAAAATTGGTATCATGCATGGTTAAGTGAAGGTTTTGCTACCTATTTAACTCATTTGTATGAACAGAGTTCTCTTGGAAAAAATGCTTTAAAAGAAGGTCTGATAGAAGACCGAAAACGAGTGATAAAATTTACCGAAAAAAAATTGGTTCCAATTATTGATACTACGGTTACAGACTATATGGATATTTTAAATGCAAATACTTATCAGAAAGCAAGTTGGTTTTTGCATATGTTGCGGAATAAAATTGGAGGAGAAATATTTGCCCAAACACTACAGGAATATTACACTACTTTTAGGGATTCTACAGCATTAACATCCGACTTTCAACGTATAGCCGAGAAAAATTCAGGACAAAACCTGGATGAATTTTTTCACCAGTGGTTATGGGAATCCGGTTTTCCTGTTTTAAAATGGAAATGGAGACAAAATTCAAATGGGAAAATAAAATTAAACATAAAGCAGGTTCAAAAGAATTATGTGTTTCATTTTCCGCTTGAACTTGAACTTCTTTCTGAAGATGGAAAAAGTAGGATAACGACCATCAATATTTCTGAAAGGAAAACAATCACTATCTTAGAATCCGGACAAAAAGTAAAAGATATACAACTTGACCCAAATGTAAAATTACTTTTCGATGTGAAATGAATCATTAAACAGATTCTAATTTTAAGTGGTGCCTAAAGAATATGTGAATTTTGCGGAAGTAAGCAGAGAATTATTACTCCAATCTTACCAGCAACGAAAAATAGAAATTTCGCGGGTTTCCGGGATAATAATATCGTGGTAAACTATTGCCAAACGCGGGTGCATTTACAGCAAGCATAGCAACATAATTCAAGTCAAATATATTTTGTACTCCCCCTTTTATCTCCACATAAAAATGTTTCTGTTTCCCGGTATATTTTATTTCGGCATTTGTAATGCCATTTGAGTTTGAAAAATCACTGTTAGCATCATTAACAGGCATTTTCCCGGTATGGCGGTACCAAATATTTATATTCAAATTTTTAAGCGGAGTGAATAGAGAATTTACCTGCCAAATATTTTTTGTTGTTCCCGGAAGGTTGTTTCCTGAATAATCGATTTCATTATCAACAAAATCAGTAAAATGATAATTAGCAAAAGTAGTATTTCCGCCAATTACAAAACCAGGAAATGTGCCGGCCGGAAAAATGGACCACCGAACTTCAGCTTCTAGCCCCGGATGTATTGATTTGCCTGCATTTACACCAATATAAGCATCTTCCCCGGTACGGCGTGCAACAAGAAGATTTTTTATATAAATCCGGTAATAACTTACCGACGCCTGAAACTGTGGGGAAAGTAAAGCTCTGAAACCTGCTTCATAATTCCAGCCACTTTCAGGTTTTATTTCCGGGTTAATTTCACCTTCCGGAAGCAGTGTTTCTTCAAAGCTGGGAGTAGAAAATCCGTGGCTTACATTCCCAAAAAACGAAATTTGGGGTTTTACTAAAAAATTAACGCCCAGCCGGGGAGACAAAACTGGTTCATAGGAACGTTTTCCGGATTGGTCACCGTTTTTTATAAAATGATCCGAGTAGTCAAACCGGGTAAGATTACCATTTATCCCGGCTGAAATAAACAACCGCTTCCGGAAACCGGATTCTATTTGAAAAAATAAATTCTCGTACGAGCGTTTTTCAAGATTATCTGATAAAAATATATCCTCAACATCATTTTGTAATGTTGACCAATTGTATTTTTCTCTGAAAAATTCTAATCCCGAAGTGAAAGTAATACTGGAATGTTCTCCTGTAATATTTTTTTGAAGATACCCCCTCCATCCCAAATAATGAGACTGTTCTTCCAGCGTGTTAAATGGTCTCAACTCTTCTGCATCTCTGTAATTTCCAAAGGAGACAAACGATATTTTTTCATCGCGGTTAGTGAAAATGTTGAGCGAAATACCAAACTGTCCTGATACATAATCTTCATACCCTTTAGTACTGTTCCAGTTTTCGGCGGCCTGTTCCGGATGTTGTTTAAAGGTTGGAAAATCAAGCGAACTTGGAATAAAAGCCTTCATTTTTGTGGCTTTCAGCAAAACCTGAAGATTAACATTTTGAGAAAATTCATATTGTGAATGTAACAGGGCATTGGTTCGTTTTGTATTATTATTTTCCCGAAAACCATTGCTTGACAAATACGAACCCAAAGCAAAAATACTTAGATTTTGTTGAATTACTCCAGCAGAAAAAATATTCTTTATCGTCCCAAAAGAAGCAGCTGTTATTTGATTTTCGGCAAAATCCCTGGCCACTGTTTTGGGATGAAAAAGAATAACTCCTCCTAATCCGGCTCCAAACAAACTGGAAGACGGTCCTTTTATAATTTCCACTCGTTGAATTGCTGAATTCTCCAGGTCTTCCAATGTAGTTTCCCCATCGCCCGAAGTTAATGGTATTTCACCAAAATAAGCTTTTATTTTATTGGTGCCATACGGAGTGCGTGAGCCAATTCCTCGTATAGTAAGCCGATTGGTATTTAACGACCCATGGTGCATCAATATTCCCGGAACCTGATTTAAAGCTTCAACTGGAGTAAATGAGCTACCTGTTTCCAATTGAATAGAAGAAAGTAAATTAATCGGTGCAGGTGTATTTAGCAAGTTGTATGGTGTACGAAATGCAGTCACTGTTACTTCCTCAATTTTACCGGACAGTTCCGTACTGTCTTTTTTTATTTCGGTCGACTCTGTCTGTGCTGCTATTATCTCTGAATAAAAGGTGAAACAGAAAACTAGGAGAAATAATGAAACGGTATAATTTGTAGTCTTAAACATCTGTTTTGCCGTCTTTCAATAGTTATCAATATTTAGTTTTTTATTCAAACGAAGATCCTCTGTTTATGTTTACTCCACAATTGACTATAAGAAACAAAATTTATTATCCAATTATTAGAATTCTACTCCATCCTATTTCAGTTGCTGTAATTAATACTTTTTATACAATGTGTTTAGTTAATATAAAGCCTTTTTCTGTATTACTTAAGAAAATAGAACATTATCTCAAGCAACAATTTTATATTTGTATTTTTAACAGGAACTAATCTAATATATAAATAAGATATTTATATACAGATAATTATATGATAAAACAAAAATTAAATTTAGGAATTTTAGGATTGATTATTTTGTTGACTTCCTGTCAGCCGACAGAACAAAAACAAACCGAATCATCCGACTCCAACATTGAAAAAAGAGTAACTGATTTACTCTCTCAGATGACACTTGATGAAAAGATTGGACAGTTGAACCAATTTACATCATTTTGGGAAATGACAGGGCCAGCACCTGAAAATGTAGATACTATGGTTCTCTACAGTTTGATAAAAGAGGGCCAAATTGGGTCAATGCTGAATGTTACAGGAGTGGCAGCAACCAGGCGTGTTCAGGAATGGGCAGTTGACAGTAGTCGACTGGGAATACCTTTAATTTTTGGATACGATGTTATACACGGGTACCAGACAATGTTTCCTATTCCATTGGCAGAAGCTGCCAGTTGGGAACCTGAAGCCGCAAAACGTTCAGCAAGTGTAGCAGCGGCAGAAGCTTCTGCTGCTGGATTGCACTGGACTTTTGCTCCTATGGTTGATATTGCAAGAGATGCGCGCTGGGGACGAATTATGGAAGGTTCGGGTGAAGATCCTTATCTGGGAGCCCAAATGGCGTATGCACGTGTAAACGGGTTTCAGGGTAATGATTTGTCTTCAGAAAATACTATTGCTGCCTGCGCCAAACATTTTGCTGCCTATGGTTTTGTAGAGGCCGGGCGCGATTATAATACCGCGAATGTAGGGGAAAGATTGTTAAGAAATACAATTCTACCACCGTTTAAAGCGTGTGTAGATGCCAATGTTGCTACATTTATGAACGCGTTTAACCTTGTAAATGGAATTCCTGCAACCGGAAACAGTCATCTTCAGCGCGATATTCTAAAAGGAGAATGGAACTTTGATGGCTTTGTTGTTTCGGATTGGAACTCGATTGGTGAATTGATTAACCATGGCGTTGCAGCCAATAAAAAAGAAGCGGCAAAAATGGCTATTATAGCAGGTTCCGATATGGATATGGAAGGCCGGGTTTACATTGAAGAATTAAAAGAACTAGTGGAAGATGGAACCATTGATGAAGCTTTGGTAAATGATGCCGTCCGAAGGATATTGAAAGTGAAATTTGAGCTCGGATTATTTGACAATCCTTTTAAATACTGTAATGAAGAACGGGAAAAGAATGAACTCTTAAGTGAAGATAATTTAGCCGTGTCACGAGAAGTGGCAAGAAAAAGCATTGTTTTATTGAAAAATGAGAAAGACCTTCTCCCTCTTTCCAAAAATCATCAAAAAATTGCGGTTATTGGAGAACTTGCTGAAAGCAAAGATGTCCCCCTTGGTAGCTGGCGCGCACAAGCCGTCACAAATTCAGCGGTTTCGCTTTTAGAAGGTATTCAAAATGCAGTAAAAAATTCCATAGTCTCTTTTGCTAAAGGGCCAGATTATGTAGTTAACGAGCGTAGTTTTTCACAGGAACTTCAATTTAATACCACTGATAGATCGGGAATAACAAAAGCTAAATCTGTAGCAGCCAAGGCCGACGTTGTAGTTATTGCTTTGGGCGAAGATTGTTTTCAAACCGGGGAAGGACGCAGCCAGACCGATATTTCATTAAAAGGGCTACAGCAGGAACTACTTGAAGAGATATATAAAGTAAATAAAAATGTTGTGGTAGTTCTTATGAATGGCCGCCCACTGGAAATAAACTGGATGGCTGAAAATATTCCTGCAGTTGTGGAAACCTGGCATTTGGGTTCGGAAGCAGGAAATGCAATAGCTGATGTTCTGTTTGGCGATTATAATCCATCAGGAAAACTCCCGGTTTCATTTCCCAGAAGTGTAGGTCAATTGCCTCTGTATTATAACCATTTTAATACTGGTCGTTCAGTTGGCGGCGGCGGAGCTGTTTTTTGGTCGCATTACACCGATGAAAAAAATGAAGCACTTTTCCCGTTTGGTTACGGGTTAAGTTATACTTCTTTTGAATATTCAAATCTTTCACTTTCATCGGAAGAATTAATGAAAGACGGGGAATTAAAAGTCACAGTATCAGTAAAAAATACGGGAGACAGAACAGGCGAAGAAGTTGTCCAGTTATATGTTAGAGACCTGGTGGGAAGTATTTCGCGTCCGGTAAAAGAGTTAAAAGGTTTTGAAAAAATAAAGTTAAACGCTGGTGAATCGAAAGAGGTTAGTTTTGTACTTACACCTGACGATTTGGCTTTTTATGGAGCTAACAACGAATGGGAAGCAGAACCTGGTGAGTTTAAACTCTGGGTTGGAACCAATTCTGTTGAAGGATTGGAAGGGAATTTTACTTTGAGATGATTTATTTCGTATAAGATAAAAGGTTGTGGGAAAATAGATTCCTGCAACTTTTTGCTTTAACAGTAAATTTAAAGTGCGAAATTAATATTGAATTACAAAAAGAGTAATATCATCTACCTGATTAGCCTCTCCTTGAAAATTTCTAATTTTGTTCTCTAACTCAGTAACAAAATCTTCCAATGAGCCATCCTTGGTTTCTTTTATAAATGTTTTAAATTCTTCCAATCCCAGTTGTTTCCGATCTTTATTCTGTAGTTCTGTAATTCCATCGGTATATAGAATTAATTTATCTCCCCTCTCAACTTGTATTTTTTTATCGGAGTAATCTTTATCCGGATATAAGCCCAAAGGAAGTCCGTGGGAATGATTTAGTACAAATATCTGTCCGTTCGGTTTCAAAATTAATGTTGATGTATGCGCGGCATTACAATAGTTCAAAATGCCTTTTTTAACATTCAGAACGCCAACAAAAAGAGTGAGAAAAAATTGGTGTTGATTATTGGTATAGAGATCACTATTCGCTTTTTTCACAATATTTTTTGCTCTTTTTACAGTTGTGCTGCTTTTTATAATTGTTTGTGCAATACTCATAAAAATTGCCGCAGGAATACCTTTCCCGGAAACGTCGCCAACTGTAAACACAAAATTTTCATCATCAATAAAAAAGTAGTCGAATAAATCGCCACTCACAACTCTGGCTGGTTTATAAATCGCAAATAAATTAATACTATTATTTTTTGAGAATGTTGCAAAATCGGTCTTTATAAGACTTTGTTGAATTTCAGAAGCCTGCTCCAAATCCTGCATCTGTTTTAAACTTTTCTTTTTTTCCTGGAATTGTGAAATACGATAATTATCATACCAGTCTTTCAGATAATCCAGGCTTTCTGAAATTAATTTTACTTCATTCAGCGTATTTACAGTTGTTTGTCCTGAAAGATTACTAAATTTCTTAAGCTGTGTTGTTACGGTACTCAAAGGTTCCACCAATTTTCCTGTAATAAATGTTATGATAAAATAAATTGCTAAAATTCCAATCACTGAAAAGAACAATAGCTTTAACAGCATAACATAAAGAGGCTGGAACAATTCATTATATGGTAATACAAATACAAGCAACCAGCCGGTTTCTTGCACCGGTGTATAATAAACCCACGTTTTTTCATAGTCATATACATCAGAATAAACTATCGCTGTGCCACTTTTCTGCTCAGCAATTATTTCATTAAATTTTATTTCACTTTTGTCATACACACTATCCGAAATTGTTAGCAGATTCCTGTTTAAGATTCGCTCTTTTATCGGATGCGTTATATAATCCCCCTTTTGGGAAACCAAAAAAGCATACCCTTTTTTACTCTCTCCTATTTTTATTGAATTTATAGAATCGTTTAGTTCCAGAAGAGACAACTCGCTTATAACTTCCCCCACTCTTTTCTCCGTATTGTTTCCTACTGGCGATTCAATAGAAGATATATAAGATACAACAATAGCCTCGTCGTTGGGACAACGGAAAGGCTCTGTCCATCCGGAAGTATTTTGCTGAATTACCTGTTTTGCATTTTCCTTTGCTGCATTGCAATGATACAATGGCTGATTTAATCTTTTAAAAGAAATAGTATCCTTTTCATTTATGCATACAAAATTATGATAACTCTGATTTTGAACCGTAGAATCGATATTAATATGAATAGAATTGATAAAGGGGTACTTTGACATCACTGAACGAATAAAATTTTCAGTGTCATTATGAGCACCATAAAATAAAATTTGATCCGAAATGTTTGAAGATACTTCCTTTGTTGACACAACAAGCCTTTTAACCTCCATAATTATTTTTGAGCTCTCGCTTATGGCCTGATGCTCAATATTCGCTTTCAACAATCGTTGATCGAAGAAATAAGAAATAATTATGAAGGAAATAAAAACAATTATTACAGCTAGCGAAATAAATATACTTAGCCTGTAAGAAATTGACTTATTTATCATTCTTATATATTATTTACCACCAATTACAATTTAAGGAATATTTTTCAAAATAACCCCTCGTGAAAAAAGTTTATCCATTGGCGGGTTCCCTTATATTTACAAGAAAAGGTAGCAACTTCAGAGGCTTTTTCAAGTGCCTTTATAAAATCATTGCATTTTAAATAATAAAAGCAAAATGCTCCGTGCAGAACATCGCCAGCTCCCAGTGAATCAACTACTTCTGTTTGGTGTATTTTAACCTTGTTTATGCAATTATTATGGTAAAATAATATTGGTTTTTCACCTCTTGATATAGCAAAATGAGGTACCTTTCGCTCCTGCAAACAGGTTATTGTATGTTGACTATTAACAGCATTTTGTGGAAAAAAATTTTCTGAACAGATGACAAAATCGGCAAAATGTAAAAGTTCATCGTACTGAGGTTTCCAACTTCCGCAGTCCAGAACCACCGGTATATTTTTTTGTTTTGCCAGTTTTGCAACTGAAATTCCGAATTCCGGATAAAATCCATCAAGCATTACAATATGAGGCGAAATTGTTTCAATCAAATGTTCAGGGTCAATTTCTGAATTAATGATTTCCGGGTTGTGGGTAAAAATGTTTCGATCTCCGTTTTTTAACGATGTTACAACAGTTGCTAAAACAGGGCTAAAAATTTTATTTCCCGCTAAATCTGCGAAATCAACATTTGTTTGGTGAAAATCATCAAGAATAAGCTTTGAAAATACATTTTCTCCGACAGATGAAACAAAATTAGCATTACCGTTCAATTTTGCGAAAGCAACCGCTGCATTTGCAGCGGGTCCCCCTATAATAATATCAGGCGGTGCTGATTTGATTTTTAAATTTGGCTTGGGAAATTCGCCAACAAAATATTGAATATCAATAGTTGTTAATCCAATAAAAAGTCCCCTGAAATCTCCCATATAAATTATTGTTTTCTATTTTCGATAATAAAAGTTTTGTATGGCAAATTTCTTTTTCAACTTTTTGTTTTTTTATTTAAACAACTCTCACGACTAATATTTCGGTTTATTTTCCAGGAATAAACCGAAATGTTAGCTGCAAGAATTTCGAAAACATAAAGTTTGTATTTTGCTTCTCCAGGCAGATAATGCCACCTTTTATTTCTTTGCCCCTAAGACGTTAATTTTTATATTTAAACGTAAAGTAAAATACTATTGTCAGTTTTGTGATGACAATAAAAAATATTTTGTTCAAATTAACGGATATTATCAGGTGTTCATTGCACCACAAACCTGAATAACCTGTCCGCTAACATACGACGATAAATCTGAAGCAAGAAACGTAGCAACACCGGCAACTTCTTCAGGAGTTCCGCCACGTTTTAACGGAATAGAAGCTTCCCATGCTTTTCTGGCATCTTCCGGAATCTTTGCAGTCATTTCCGTAATTATAAATCCCGGGGCAATGGCATTTGAACGAATTCCTCGTGATCCCAATTCGCGAGCAATTGATTTTGTAAAACCAATAATCCCGGCTTTTGAAGCAGAGTAGTTTGCCTGCCCGGCATTACCACTTACGCCAACTACCGAGCTTAAGTTTATTATTGAGCCAGAGCGCTGTTTTAACATTGTTTTTTGTGCTGCCTTTGTAAAATTAAAGACTGATTTCAGGTTTATATTGATAACAGCATCCCACTGGTCTTCAGTCATTCGCATCAACAAAGTATCTTTTGTAATCCCTGCGTTGTTCACCAATGCATCAATCCGGCCAAAATCTTTCACTATTTCGCCAACTACTCTGTCGGTATCATCAAATTTGCTGGCATCTGAAGCATAACCTTTTGCTTCAACTCCAAGTGCTTTTAATTCAGCCTCTGTCGTTTTCATATTTTCGTCTTCAAAAAGATCTGTAAATGCCACATTACAACCTTCCTGGGCAAATTTTAAAGCAATTGCTTTTCCAATTCCGCGCGACGCGCCAGTAATTATTGCTGTTTTTCCTTCAAGTAACTTCATCATTTTTAATTTTAGTTGCGCAAATATAATTGTTCTTTACCTTTATAAAAAAGTTGAACAGTTCAAATCTTGTGAATACAATTTGAAACAGGAGTAAATAGTCCAAAATTCAAACTTATGGTTGGAATATTCAAAATAGTTCATTTTCCAGTAAAGTCATAATTTCACCGGCATTTCCTTTCAAATAAATATCTGTTATTTGGTGGGTAAACATCGATTCCTGCGGATTTATTTCAATGATTATGGCTCCGTTTTGTTTTGCTGTTCTCGGCACATAAGAAGCAGGCGTTACCTCTCCGGTTGAACCAATAATTAAGCAAACATCTGCTTTTTCGGCATCCGCGAATGAATTACAATAGGCCTCATGTGGAATACTTTCTCCAAAAAAAATGAAATCGGGTTTTAAAATCCCTGAATCTTCTTTACAAAGTGGAGGAATTGTTTTTAAATCAAACTCGCTGGCCCAATAAGTTCTTCCACAGTTTAAACATTTTAATTTTTGGGAATTCCCGTGAAATTCATGAATGATTTTATTTCCGGCTTCAAAATGCAAATTATCAATATTCTGAGTTATTAATGAATGTAGCAGGCCTTCCTCTTCCATCCGAGCCAAAACCTCATGGGCTTTATTGGGTTTAGCGTTAACAAAAAAGTCATAAAAAATCTCCCTGATATATTCCCAGCAATATTCGGCATTTTCCAGATAATATGTCAAATCAAGCACTTCGGGGTTATATTTATTCCAAAGTCCATGTTTACCTCTAAATGGAGGGATACCGCTTTCAACAGAAATCCCGGCGCCGGTGAATGCAATAGTAAATTTTGACTGTTTTATAATTTTAGCCGCTTCTTTAATAAGTGTATTCATTTATCCTGCTTTTTTCACGTTTAAAACTAATTAAAATATTGATTTATCTTTGCGAAAAGAAATTGAAAATGATAGACCAATCTACCATATGCGCCATATCAACATCACCCGGAATGGGGGCCATTGCTGTAATCCGTTTGTCGGGAAGCGATGCAATTGTTATTGCCGATAAGATTTTTACCAGTCCGAAAAAGGGGAAAAAGCTGGTTGACCAAAAACCGAATACGCTTCATTTTGGAAAAATTGTTTCCAACAACGAAATAATTGATGAAGTGGTTGTTTCCCTATTTAAAGAACCACATTCTTTTACAGGAGAGAACAGTGTTGAGATTTCTTGTCACGGTTCAACATTTATTCAGCAAAAAATACTGGAAGTTTTGGTTGAAAATGGTGCGAGACTGGCTCTCCCAGGTGAATTTACGCAGCGTGCCTTTTTAAACGGGAAAATGGATCTATCGCAAGCTGAAGCAGTAGCAGATGTAATTGCATCGTCGAATGCAGCGGCGCATAAACTGGCACTAAACCAGATGCGTGGAGGTTTTTCAAAAGAAATTAACGATTTGCGGGCGCAACTTTTGCATTTCACCGCAATGGTGGAATTAGAGCTTGATTTCAGTGAAGAAGAGGTTGAATTTGCCGACCGTACCGAACTTCGAAATCTCACCGAAAGAATTGAAAAACTTTTGCGAAAATTAAAGAACTCATTTCAACTGGGAAATGCAATTAAGAACGGAGTACCTGTGGCGATTGTAGGTGAAACCAACGTGGGAAAATCGACACTTTTAAATGCCCTGCTAAATGAGGACCGTGCAATCGTATCCGACATTCACGGAACAACTCGCGATGTTATTGAAGATGTGGTGAATATTCACGGAACGGCTTTCCGTTTTTTTGATACTGCCGGAATTCGTGAAACCAAAGACCAGATCGAAAGTCTCGGAATTGAACGGACCTACAGCAAACTGGAACAGGCAACTGCTGTTTTACTGGTAGTTGATACCAATAACCCCTACCCTATAGTTTTTGAACGCATAAACAAAATCAGAGAGCGGATTAATGCCGGGCAAACGTTAATTATTGTTGCGAATAAAATAGACACAGGATTACGGGATACTATTCAGGAGCTTGAACTTATGGATTTAACCGACAACGAAAAAATGGTTTTTGTGGCTGCCAAACAAAAAGAAAACCTCGATGAATTAATTCATCTCATGATTCGTTCTGTAAATTTGGATACAACCAGCCAGGAAGATGTAATTGTTACCAACGCCCGTCATTATGAAATACTGAAAAATGCACATAAGGCTATTTTGCGTGTTTTGGATGGTCTGGACAACGGAATTACCGGCGACTTTCTGGCTCAGGATATTCGTGAATGTTTACATTATTTAGGCGAAATAACCGGAGAAATATCAACACACGAAGTATTAGGGCACATTTTTAAGAATTTCTGTATCGGAAAGTAACCGTCATCTCAAAATGGTAAAAAAACTAATCGGGGTCTGGCGAATTTAATTCGCCGATCATAGTTATAGCTACATATTTTAAAACTTAGTAAGTTAGTCTTTGTTTCCAATTGTAGTAATTGATGGTTCGGAATAATATCTTTCTTTCTTCCAAAAACGGAGCAAAAAATCAATATCACTCATATAAAGTTTACCCATGCCTTCCGTAAAAAAAGGAAGTTTATCTTTGCAATTATTGATACAATACATAGCCAGTTCGGAGGAGATACTTTCATCCATTAATAATCTAAAAATATGGTCTTCACTGGTTTCTTTATCGAAAAACGGGTTGTCTGGCAAGGGAAATGCTGAATTACAATCAAATACGATTTCAACTCCGCTTTTCTCGTTAAAAAATACCAAACCAGATTCCGCATCGCCCGAAAAATTAGTTATTTCCGGTTCTCTGTTTGTTTTCAGGAAACCATCCCTGTGGCCTCGTTCACGGGCTTCTTTAATCTCCTTTTCTGTAAGGTTCAGCGAGTCGTTAAAATAGTCATAATATTTACGATTAAATTCTGCTATTTTGTCCGAAGCCATAAAAGCAATGGGCGAACCATTGTTAAAATCCAGAAAAGCTGAATACTGTTTTTTTAGTGTCTCCTGAATATTTTCCTTTTTATAGTCAAGAAAATTGACTGCCTGTCTGCTTTCGATTGAGTTTTTTTCATCGAGAACCAAATCGGCATTAAAATCAGTTTGGAAATATACGCCGGAAAACCACCACTCTCCTTTCCACTGCACAATTCCCATAAAAACAATTGTATCAATTTGTGTTAAATCATTGGAATGATCGAACGATTTTTTGGTCAGGGTGAATGCTTTTCCGGAGGCGATATGTTCAATAAAAATATCATTTTCATCCTGTCCTTTATAAAGAAAAAATCCTCGTATTCTTTTTGAGACAGTTAAATAGGCATTATATAAACTATGTTCCTTACCTATTATTTCAGCCACCCAGATGCTGCCTTTTAATGCCAACAATCCAGTACAGCTGTTTTGCAGCGTGCTTTCCCTGTTTTCGTTTAAAATCATTACGAGGTTTTCATCGGTCTTGTTTTCTTCAATAATCTCATTTTCTGTTTCTTCAAGTCGAAATAAAGTGTCGTGAAAAAACAGGTAGGTTTTAAAAAGCAAAATATCGATAAGGTTCCGGGATTGGTAATAATCGGCATCTTCACTAATTGTATAAATTTTTTGTAATACCTTATTTTCCGGCGCGTATTCCCAGGCTTCGTCAAAAACATCAAAAACATTCCTGGCATTACTTTCTATAAATTCGTTATAAGGAGAAATAAAGCTGTCAGTTTGTGCCGTATTTATAAAATACCAAATAAGAAAACCTATATCTTGCGGGTTAATTTCGTCGTTAAAATACTCCTCGCAATCGTAAAAAGGGAGTGGTTTATTGTACAATCGTTTATGTTGCGACACAAAAGTACTGTATATTTTTATACCTGAGATCAGGTCTTCGAACCAGGCGGTTAAAAAACAGGCAAGCAATTTTATATCTTCCTTTTCAATATACATGTAAAAAACAAGCGATGTTTTATCTGAAAGTAAAACCTGCTTAATTTTATTACAAAGTTTTAAATAATAGTTATCAGTTAGTGTTTGATTTTTATATGGTTTTAGTATTAACCAATCATCAATGTATATTTTATCTTTTCCCATGTAAAAAATATTAATGCTGTCTTTCAGAGAAAAATTTCCATTATTTGAACGTTTAATAAATTCAACCCAAAATTATGGCTCTTTTACAAAATAGCTATATTTTACGTTTATCTTCCAAAAATGGATTTTTCTCAACTAATGTGTAATTAAATTAAATAGAGGCTAAATGTTTACAACATTTACTTAAACACCTCCATCATTTCCTCCGGTGAAACATTTCCAAAATATTCAGAGAGGTTTACAGAGGAAAGAATCTTAAAGATATTTTGGGTTTCATGTTTTTCGTTAACCAGTTTTTCCTCCAGTTCTTCGATAGGTTTTGAAGCAAAAAAATCACCAAAGATCCGGGCTCTCTTTATCACTCCTTTTTTTACATCCAGATGCACCTCAATAAAACCTGCTGAAACTTTAATTGCTTTATTAAAATTGTAAGCTGGAGAAACACCAAAATTCCAGTCCCAGGTGCTGTATTTGTCAGCAACCAGTTTTTCAATTTCCAACAAATCTTCCGGCGACAAAATGTAAACATCAGAATTTCCGGGATTTTCTTTTATAATCTGGTTTATCAGTAATGTTTTGAACGACTCAACTGTGGTTTCTTTGGGCAAATAATCAATTAAATTCGTAACCCGGGCCCTGGCCGATTTTACAGCCTTATCTTGAAATTTAAGCGGGTTTATTTTTAGCGCCTCGCTTAAAACTTTCATTTCAGAGTTAATCAGAATGGTTCCGTGCTGAATCATCTTTCCATTTCGGGCCAGTTTGGCGTTGCCGCTAAATTTTTTTCCATCCACCAGCAAGTCATTCCGGCCTTCCAGTTTTGCCGGTACATTTAAGCTGTTTAACAAATCAACCACCGGCCGTGTAAATTTTGAAAAGTCAGAAAAATCATCATCGGAGAGCGGTGTATGAAAAGAAAAATTCAGATTCCCTAAATCATGATAAACGGCTCCTCCTCCTGATAACCTCCGAACTACTTTTATTTTATTTGCTTCAACATAATCCAGATTAATTTCGGCAAGTGTATTCTGGAAGCGCCCAACAATTATCGACGGTGCATTTACATACAATAAAAATAACTCTTCTTTGGGGTATTTATTAAGAAGGTATTCTTCGGAGGCAATATTAAAATACGCATTATTAGAAGGTGAATTAATTATCAGCATAACAAAAAAATTTGCCCAAAAATAGAAAGATTTTAGAAATTGACCTTATGTACTCAACATGGGGAAGCGTTTTTCAGGCTATATCTCTTAGCCAATTCTTCCAGTGGTTTTGGTTACATTGTTTATTTCCTTGCGGTACACTTTACTGCCAGCAGCCGTGCTTTTCTCTTTCAAAAATCCGTAGAACCAAACAGCAAAATAACACGATAATCACTCAGATCGAAAATAAAAACAATGAAATTGGATAATACAAAAATGCGATTATTCATTTTGCCGATGGTGGTTTTTGAAATTGCTCCCAGCTGAGATTCCAACGTGCTTTCCAATTTTATTATTTGAACAGATTTGTCCGGTTCCAGTTTTCCTTTTACGTAGGTTTGAGAGCGACAAAATTGTTTTGCACATTTCCAGAACAACTTATTAAAATAACAACGGTAGTAAAAGCAACAAATTTTTAAAGCTTATTTTCATTTTTGTAGACTCTGAAATTGAATTATTTTCAAAAAAAAATCAGTCCTGTAACAAAAAATTAGTACAGATGCCGGTTGAGCAAATCAACTACCACTACTTCTAATTTTTCAATTTTAAAAACAAAGGCAAATAAATAATAATTGCAACCATCGAAAACAACAAGCCTCCCATAGCGCCTGCAGCAAAAGCAAACCAAAACACTTCTTTTTGTCCGCCCCATACAAAAGGAATTAGCCCCAAAACAGTTGATAAAATAGTTAAAGTAATGGCTACAATTTTCTGATTGAAAGCTTTTAAAAACGTCCGTACCGAAACATCTTTTCCTTTTCTGGAAACCAGATTATTAAAATCGTTAATGATATAAATGGCGGCATTTACAACAAGTCCGCTTAGCATAATAAACGATGCAAAACCACCTTGATCAAAATTAAAATCGAAAAGATAGAACGTAAGAAAGACACCAATAAACGAAATAGGTATCAGGCTGATTACCGCCAGTGGTTTTAACAGCGATTCAAATAAAATGGCAGTAATGAAATAGATTATCACAATAATAAGTACCAATAAGTAATATTGCTTTTTATCTTTTTGATCCCAATACCAGTATGTATCTGGCTTTTGTACTTTGTAACCCAGCGGTAAAATTTCATTTGTGGCTTCAATTTCGCGCTCTTGCACCAATTTTGAAAGCGGGCCAGGCCCAATAAAATTATAGTTGAGATACAGTTGATATACCTGGTTTTCCTTTACAATACTTTTTCCGGCCAGCAACTTATGAATCTCGCCCGCCTGCGAAAGTTTTTTCTGTCCTTCGGAAGTACTTACTGGAACATTGTAAAAATCCCACTTATTATACCTGTTGCTTTGGTCCGACATAAGAACTACGGGCTGCAATTCAGTTTCATTGTAAAACGGCGCCAGGTTGTTCGAAAACAGTTGAGTAAACAGCGTGTTTGTATAATCGTAATAATCGAGTCCCTGAATTGCAAGCAAATTTTTATCTACTTCCAGTTTATATTCATATCGTGTTGTTGAGCCCCATGAATTGGAACTGTTTATTTCGGTATTATTCACCCGCGGATTTTGCAGAAGCTTTTGCTCCAACTGTTCGGCGTACCTGTATAATTGTTCGTAATTGTATCCCGTTAGAAGTATGTGACTGTTTTTATAATCCATATTCAGCGCGTTTGAAAAACCTTTCCCCACACCGTAAACACTCCAATCCATTCCTCCAAGCGAAATAGCTTTCGATTCTACCTGGCTTTTCAACAAAAAGGGGAATGATGATTTTTCTGCTTCTTTGGTAAACTGAACGGTTATAGACGAATTTTTGTAGCCTGTTATCCGGGTTTCGAACTGCTCCACTTCGCTAAAAAGGCTAATGTATTGTTCCATTTTCCGAACGGCTTCGTTTAGTTGCTGAATTGTGCATCCTTCCGGCATTTGACCTTGTATGTATAAGGTTGTTTTTCCCGGGTCGGAATAGAAACTGCCTTCAAAAACATATTCCGTAAATAAATGCAGTGCTCCTCCGAATATTTTTTCCAAAACGGGCTTTATACCCGATTGAAATTTCTCACTCCCCAGCGTTTTGTTGTAAAACTCCGCAGTTTTGGTTTCTTTTTCAATTTCTCCGGGAATAGAACCAACCGGCAGACCAAAGGCCAGAATTACTAAAATAAAAAATGCCCATTTAAATCGTTTTTCAAAACCAATAAAACGGCTGTATCCATTCGTAACTTTCACAACCCGCCGGCGTGCCCGAACCGGTACTTTTGCATCCGGTTTCTGATGATACATTTTCTCCATTAATGCCGGAACCAGAAACAATGAAACAACCAGCGAAACCGAAAGGTTAATCAACATTACATAGGTAAAATCAATCAACAGAACTTTCTGATTTTCTTTTAGAAAAAACACTACAGAAAGTGCGCCAAGCGTGGTTAAAGTGGCTGCCAGAAGCGAGATAAAAACACGTAATCCCTTTTGTTTCTGCAGGTGAGTAACCATCAGAATACTGTTGTCAATAATTATCCCGAAAGAGACCGTAATCCCGGCCAGCGAGTAAATATGGATTTCAACCTTCAGGATATAATAAAATACGCAGGCAATCAGCAAATTTGCAATTAAAGAGATGGAAAGAATCGCCAGAACACGAAACGAACGGCTTACAATAAGCACAAACAGCAGTAATATTACGAGCGAAAAAAGCGTACGCAAACCTATTTTATTCAGTTCTTCGTGAATATACTCCGTACTGTCGGATGCCACCAAAACAGAATATCCGAATGGTAATTTTCCGCGGATAATTTCCAGTTGATCATGGATTTCGCCGGAAAGTTTTAGCTGGTTTTCGCCTTGTGCCGCGTATATTACCAGGTTAATGGTATTTTTCCCGTTAATCCGGTAATACGATGTGGGCGGTTTTTCTTTTAATTTTATAGTAGCAACATCAGAAAGTTTTATAATACGGCCCCCCTTATTGGCAATGGGCAGTCTCCCCCACTCTTCCGGATTAATATATTTTGTTGAAGCCAGCACTGGAATAGAAGAACCTGCTGCATTCTTTTGGTTGCCGAGAAAAGTTTTGTCGCCCAAACGATTTACAGTGGAAGCAATTTCATAAGGCGAAATAGAATAATTTTTTAACAGTTCCGGATCAAAACTAATTTCCCACTGGTACGGAGTAGCGCCATACAACGAGATATCGGCAATTCCTTTAATTTTCAATAATGCAGGAATTACCTGTTGATTGGCAACTTTTTCGATATAATGTGTAGAAGCGCTGGCATTTAGAGTTAACACCATAAATGTTGACACATCGTTGTTGTCTTCAGCATTAGTAACAATCTCGGGATAAGTCATTCCATCGGGCATATTGCTACGGAGCTGGCGGATAAGTGTTGAAACCTCGTAGCGTTTTTTGTTCAGGTCAACAGTTTTATCAAACTCCAGCGTCACACGGCCATTGCCAACGGAAGAAGTAGATTCAATACTTTTCACCTGGCTTACTTTCCCCAATATGCCTTCTATTTTTGATGTTTCCTCCTCAACTACTTTGGGCGAAGCATTGGGCCATTGAAAACTTATGGTCAATTGAGGCAGTGTACGGTTGGGTTTATAACTAATGTCAAGCATCGGAATAAATGCCATCCCGATTATCATGAGCGCAAGAAAAACAACAATAATTGAAAAAGGCGAAAAAGCTGATTTATTCTTCAGTGCAGGCTGCATTTTGCTTGTTTCAGGTTTATTGTGCAATTTAACAAAAAAACGTGCCTCTTATCCAGTTATTTTATAATAAAAACTCACTCCTTCAGCTTTGCCACCATCAAAAAACTGTTTCCATCTTCTGTTAACGTTTTGCCAAGTTGAGCCAGTTTTTCTTTTTGCTCCGGGAATTTTGCTTCTCGATTTTTAAATCCCTGTGAATCGAGGTATTGTTTCATATCCATTGCAGTAATGTCAACAAACACCAGCGAATCGTTTGAAAAGCGTGGTTTAAAATCAGGCCCGCCATTTAAATCGTTTACAAAACCATATTCCTCCCCTTTATTTTTTAAAGCGACTCCTTCTTTTGTCTTTTTGTCGTATAGCACGCAGCCTTCTTCCATTTCGTCTTTGCTTTTCGTTTTGTCCATATGCGAACCATAGCGTACAAAAATGTAATCCGCCGACTCATTTACCCCCACCCAGTAACACTCTTTCGGAAGTGGTTTTCCCGACATTTTCTCAGGAATTAAATCCTCCGGAATTTTATGTTCCTTTAAATCCACCAAAAATTTCGGAATAATTTTATTTTTATTATTGTAAGTATAAACCGTGTCATTGTACCAGCCTTTCATATGTAGCTTATTATTGGCAAGATAGAAGTTGTCTCGCCCCAGGTAAGAAATAAGAAAACTATTTTGTCCTTTCTTTTCCCAGAAGATGTGGTTTTGAATTGTTTGTAAAGTATCACCATGAAAGTTGGTTTCCATAAAAACAAAGGGTTCTGTTCCCATATTGGGTTCACTAAAACTAACGAATACACTATCATGAGCCCAAACCATTTGCAAACGGTCGAATCCATCCAGTCTAATGGTGTTTACGTATTCACCATCGAAATTATAAACGAGAATTTTCCTCGTCCAGTTGGTGTGAATATAAATTAACTCATTATTCTCATCAATTGAAAATACACGCATCAATCCATATTCTTTCGGGCCACGGCCTTCCCTGCCAACGTGCCGGATAAATTTCCCGTTCCGGTCGAATTGTGTTAACAAATTTGAGCCAGTATGCTTAATAAAAATATAATCCTTAGTCAGTTGCAAATCCATAATTCTGCCCA
This sequence comes from uncultured Draconibacterium sp., assembly GCA_963677235.2. Classification (GTDB taxonomy): domain Bacteria; phylum Bacteroidota; class Bacteroidia; order Bacteroidales; family Prolixibacteraceae; genus Draconibacterium. The sequence goes on from CAXXPP010000004.1 coordinate 1,305,803, forward strand.
ACAATGCTTTGTCACTATTTTCAAACTGAATAAATTCAACATTTTCGGCGATTTTAGAAATGGGAACTTCCTGTTTATGTTTAATTATTTCAGCAAAAGGAATGGTGAAAAATGCATTGGATGAAATGCTGTCACTCGCGGCAATTTCTTGTGGAATATTACTTTGCGGCTTGTTGTTACACGCAGTAGCAATAAAAAGGAGGAGCAATAATGATTGTAATACTTTTTTTTTCATTTTAAATAATATGTGTTATTATCGTTTATTTACGTTTGCGCTATTTCATTTTGCCAATAAACAGAACTTCATTATCATCTTCTTTTAGCCGGCTCAGCAATGTTTCTGTTTTTTGTTTTTCTTTTGACTTTAAATCTCCCTTTTTTAGCGATTTATTCAGTTCTTCCATGAGTTGCATAGCATTTACAGACGAAATAAACATTCCGTTGTTGCTCATATAAAATTTGTTGATTTCGTAGCCGCCCCAAAAATCGTTAATTATTCTGAAGAAGTCTGATTTCAGTGTCTTCTTATCTACCAGAACTTTTTTCCCGTTGTATTTTCCAAATACCCAGGTCCAGTAATAATTTTTCCAGTCGTATGACCATGTTCCCTCTTTTTCGCCATTAAATGTGGCTACAAACGTTGGGTCAAGCCTGTTATTTTCAGTATTATAATAGTATAGAGTATCCGGGGTTTCAGAACCGTAAGCTAAAATAAAAAGATCAAAAGCCCCGGAATTTCTCGTTGATGAAATTTCGCTGCTAAAATCAGGGCGCAGAATCTGATGTGGCATAGGTTGTACTTTCTGAATAACTTTGCCGGTTAAATCCTGCTGGTAAGCAACCGGAATGTTGCTGCCTTCAAAAGGCATAGACAAAACCGTAACTGTATTATTTTCAACAAAGGGTTGGCATTTGGTCTGTTTATAGGCCAACGGTATTGAGGGCAGGTTTTCATTATCAAGGCTATAAACTATTAATTCTTTGGCATTTGCAAAAGGAGTGAGATAAATCCTGTTTGCTGCTTCATCGAGCTGTATTCCATAAAGTGAATTAAATTCACCGGGGCCACGGCCTATTTTACCAATGTCGCGAATAAATTTTCCATCACGTGAAAACAATTTTATTGGAAGACTACCCCGGCTGTGAATGGCGATATAGTTTTCGGATATTCCAACATGATACACGCTTTCAAACAATGATTTATCATTGGTTTCGAGCGGAATAACTTCACATTCGTTTATTATGTCACTTAATGGTAGGTCAATTGTGTCGGTAACCTCGCTGATGTTGCAATCAACAACCTCGGTTCCGTTTACTTCAACAATTTTTGCATGAGAGCCTTTGGGGGCTTTTTGACAGTTGCTCAAGGCAATACTTAGTAAGACAGCAAGAAAAAAAAGGGTAGCTTTTGTTTGCATGATTATCGTTTTTGATTCATAATTTGGTTCAAATATGGTTCAAAAAAAAGTAATCTTTATCTTACAAAAATCATACCTAAAGGTTTAGTTGATGAGTATATGTTTGTTATTTATATATCCACATTTGCGTTTATATCAGGGAATAATAGATTTCTTTTTGTATTTTTTATTGTATAATCCTTACTCTAATTACCGGATTATCTCCAATATCAAGTTTTGTTGCCACTTTTTTCAGTTCTCCTTTTAAATATCCTTCCTGATTTGCTTTTACAAGATTAACTGCCTGCATAACCCTGTAATCCTGATTTTTGGGAGTGTCAACATTATTGATGGTAAGCTCGCCTTTATCTGGGTCTTCAAAAAATTTCCCGGATTCAATATCAAGAATAAAGTGTCGGAATTTGGGTTTCCAGTTTTTTCCCGCTTTCATAATTTTTACAGCTTCCTTAATATCGTAAGATGAAACGCATATCTTCAAAAACCGATCAGTAACCATTCCCACCGATGTGGCAGTTGGATGCTCGGAATACACGGAAGGAGTTTGAGTAAACAAGGGTATGAGTATTTTATCCTGATTTAGCAGATAAGTTGTATCCATCGATCTGTTAAACAGGATAAAATCATTCCCAAATTTGCAATTATCAGGAATTCCTGAGTGCATAAATGTATATCCCATGGAATTATTTTTTCCAAGGTCTTCTTCCATAAACATCGGATTCACTTTCTTGGCTATAATATTTACGTAGCCGGTTACTTCCCCGTCACTCTTTGCAATAAAAAGGTATGGTTTTACAGGTACATCAGAACCGGCTATATTTTCATCAAAAGCTAGTAAAGTGTTATCATTAAAATTGAAAATTGCGGCAATAAATGTCTTTGGCGGCGTTTTGTAACTACGCAATAAAACTCCGTTTTCAGAAAAAACAAAAATCTTTTTCTTTATTTGGTCGAGTATAAACAACTCCTTTCTTTTTTCGTCGTAGGCAACAAATGTTATTTGCGAATATCCCAATCCTCCCTTCTGATTAAAATTAGAGTAAATTTTCCCTTCATTATTGAAGATAAATACATCTCCGAGCATTTTGTCTATCAGTAAAAACTTTTCGGCAGAAACGTAATTTAATTTACACTGCTCCCCTAACAATACATCATTTGAGGTTTCGAGCGGTACATATTTTATCTCGGTTTTGAACTCAAGTTTTTTTGACGGGTATGATTTTGTTTTATCCAAAACCGGAAGCGATTTATTCAATTGAGAAAAAATCAGATGCGGAACTAAAAAAAAGAAAAAACTTAACAATAATAATAAGGATGTAGTTTGTTTCATTGCTGTTATTTCAGTTAAGTAATTAAATTCGAAAACCAGCAAATACGACTGTTTTCCTGGTTCTGGTTTTAAAAATTATGTTTCCATTTTGGTTTTAAACTTTTTGAAATTAAACATATTTATTCAAAAATAGAACCGTAGTACCATACGAATTACTCTTTCAATTTTGCAATCATCACAACCGGGTTGTCGGTTTCTTTTATGTTTCTTAGTTTTTGTAATTCAGGTGGAAGTTGGTCTATTTTTTCCGAATTTTTAAGAAACCACTCAGTAACAACATAAGCATCGGCAATTCCTACTAGAACATGATTTGTAATTCCCATGAAAGGTTTAAAATTCACAAAATTGTCGATGTCGTTTTTTAAGCCATTTTCTATCTCGGTAACTACAACATTTTGATGTTTTTTTGAATATAATCCGAAATATGGCTTTTTCCGATAAAAATATTGAAAAGTCAAAAAATTGTTGGTTTCAAATACATCGCCCGGGGTTACAAATTCTGTTTCCTCCACATTTTTGTCCCAATACATTTCGTGGGTCAACTGAAACCTTCCGGCACTTAATACAACATGCGGAATTAGTAAGGAATCCTGCATACAGTAAATGGTATCGTTGTAATCTTCTTTCATGTAGAACTCATTGTTAAAACGATAAAAAGCTACTTCTTTGGCTGATATTTTCAAGCCGTTGTATTCGAAAATACGCTTGTTCGGAATGATAAAATCAGCGTTACCAGTGCTTTTATTTATCCCCATTAAAAACTTTTTTTCAGTGCCGGTGAGGTTACCAAAATGGCACACAATCCAATTTTTGTAACTGGTGTATGCAATTGGTATAGAAGGATTTTCAAAACCATCGTTGTAAGTTGGTATTTTTATACTTTTAATAAATTTGTTTTGCAACGAGTACTCAAGCAAATCGCCGTTCTGACCAGCAAAAAAGACTGTGCTATTATCAAAATCAATTAAATCAATTGTTTGCCTATACTCTCCCGGGCCACGCCCCCTTTTGCCAATACGTGTTTTGAATTTTCCTGTTTTGGCATCAAAAAGAAAACAATCATTGGGCGTTCGTACCAGCAAATTATTATCTAAAATCTGTACTGCAGGATTCCCGTCTATTAAACATGAATCTCTTGTTTCCAAAGGAATGTATTCAAAGCTCCCAATAAAATCGGAACATAGAATTTCGCCTGGATTTTCAATGCCTGTTTCAACATCAATTACTAATAATTCCGACTTTTTCTCTGCCTGACAGGCGAAAAACAAAAGAGCAATTAGCAATACAAGTACTCGGTTATTCATCATTTGTGGTTTTTAGGTTTCCGTTATTTGGCTGTTTTTTTGTTCGTTTAGTTTGAATACCACTGTGCCAAGACTGTAACTGTAAATTTATTCTTTTAATTTTACAATCATCACTACCGGGTTATCGGTTTCTTTTATGTTTTTTAGTTTTTGTAATTCAGGTGAAAGTTGCGCGGCTTTTTCAGGGTTTTCTTCAAACCAGAGTTTTACTTCGTAAGCTTCACTGAAACCAATGATTTCATTATTTTGGCTGGCTGAAATAAATTTAAAGGGGATAAAACTGTCCAGGTCGTTTTCAAATCCTTCCTGACTATTGGAAACTTTTGTGCTTTGGTCTGTTTTATCAAAATACCCATAATAATACTCGCTTTCAAAATTTTCCAAAGGTTTTCTTACTTTAAAAAACAAAAACCGGTCGGATTCAAACACGTTTTCAACAGGTAAATACGCTACTTCACCTTCATTCTTTGTGTAATCAGTTGCGTTTGCATTTTCGGTTTCGCCTTTATGAAGGACAAATTTTGCTTGCAGGGTATCTATCGTAGCAGTAAAAACAGTGTCGGTAAAACGTTCGAAAAAATGCAACCGGTTGTTGAGTTGGTAATATTTTGCGTTCCAGCTATAAACAGAAATGCCGTCGCGGTTAATATCATAGTCGAAACGTTTGTATTGCGGAAAGACTTTTATCCGGTGATTTTTTTCATTAAATACAATGAGTTTGGCCTCCTGTTTCCCGTTTATATTCCAAACATAACCGACAAAACAGGTGTCGTTCAGCGGCGCTATCGATGTAACTATTTCGCCAAAAATATTATCCATCACATCCCCTTCTTTGTCTATTGAATAAGCTGTTACCTTATCAAGAAAATGCCCATCGGCAGAATACCTGTAATAATTTTTAGGATCCCAACCACTGGTATAAATCTGTTTTCTCTCTTCATCAAATGAAAACGACTCCAGAGTCTTTCTGTAACCTTCCGGATCTTTCCCATAGTGGCCAATTTCCCGGATAAACTCACCGGTGTTTCGATTGAACACAAAAATTTGCTGACTGGTAATTGCGAATACCTCCTCACCCAAAACACAAAAACAGGGATTCTGCGCTAAAAGATGTTCCTTTTCCGAATCAAGTTGAATGTATTCAACCTTACCATCGGCGAATTCGCTTAAATAACCATCGGTATTTTTTTGAAACGCTTCTGAGATTTCTACTTCATAAAGTATATTTTCCTGCTTCTTTTCTTTGGGTGAGCAGCTAACCAGAATAAATAACAAGACAAAAATAAAATGCTGCGATTGTTTTTTAATGTTCATGGTTCGGAATTTGTTGTTTTTAATTTTCTGTAAAATGAATTGAGATAAACAATTTAAATTACAACGATAAACTTACAACTGATTTTTCAGTTATGCAACTATTTCTTCAGTTATGAAATTAAAATATTCGTTTTGGGAAAACTTTTTATTGATGGTTTCAGACTCTTTCAGGTTTCGGAAACGCTGAAAGGTCTGCTTCCCGGAACTGCCAAATTATTCTTTTAACTTTACCAGCATCAACACCGGGTTATCATTTTCATTCAAACTGTTGGCCAGTTGTTCCAGTTCTTTTTTCTTTTCGGGGTGTTTTGGGGTGGAGTTTTTGAATTCTTTGGATGCAACATGTGCTTTCAGTTCAAATGGGTAGATTAATGTTAAAATATATTCACGGTCATGTTCATCAGTGTAATAATAAAATTGATATGCGTCTGACATAAAATGTAAACCGCCATCAAAATCATTTTCAATACAATCGCCGTAATTTTCAACATATCCCTGGTATGTCTCCTTGTTTTTTTTATTAATCATTAATATTGATGCATTTTTATCCCTGAATGCATACCTCAGGAAAACAAAATGAGTTGTTTCAAACATAGATAATGGTCGGAAAAAGGTTTTCATTTTTTTATCCGCTATTAATTCGTTCAATTCTATATTTTCGGGATAACGAAAATCACCTTGTGCAAATAAATATCCGGGCTTAAAGCTAAAGTCAGGAGAGATTGAAAAAATTGTGTCGTTTAACCAGTTGTAATAACATAATTTATCTCCTATCTTATATGTGCTGCCTCGAAATAAAAACCCAGGATCTTTCACATTGCTGTATTTATAAGATAACCTATTTCCTAATGTGTCGGTTATAACCCAGTTATATTTAAAAGTACCACCCTCACCGTAGTCTGCTAAAAATATTGAAGAATTAAAAAATTTAATATCACTAGCCGCTCCAGTAAAAAAATCCTTTGTAGAAAAGGATCTAATGAAACGACCATTTAATTGATATACTTTAATTTCATTTCTAGCTACAAGATAAATATTCTTGTTTTCGTCATCCATAGCAAACACAAGTCCATAATGATACTCATCCGGCCCCTTACCTTTTCGAGCCAATACTTTTAAAAAATTCCCCCTATTATCAAAATGTAATAGTCCTGATTCTTTTGTGCTGATGAATATGCCATTATTGTTATGTATGAAGGAATAAACCAAACCTATGGGGACCTGATTATCTAAAGAAATATAACTTACATCATCAGCTATCGTTGAAAGAGTGAATTTCTTATTTGAAAATTCTAAAGGATCTATTACAAAAACATCGTTCTTTTGTGATTCACAACTTATCAATAATGGAATTAGCAGGAAACAACTTACTGCAAAGTAAAATAGTTTTAAATGGTCGATTCTTGGCATATTAATTCATACTTTAACGTTTTTTATTCCTTCAATTTTACAAGCATCAACACCGGGTTACCATTTTCATTCAATCTATTGGCGAGTTGTTCCAGAGCTTTTTTCATTTCGGGGTGTTTTGGGGTGGAGTTTTTAAATTCGTCGGAAGTTACATAAATTTTAAGTTCTAATGGTTGGATAATAGATATCAGGTTTTCGTCCTTTCCATCAGAAAAATATTCCAATGGGAAAAACTTTAACCCGGCATCAAAGTCATTCGTAATTCCTCCTTCCCCCAATTTGTAATTGCAAGTATATGTTTCCCCAGATTTCTTATCGATAAAAGTAAAAGCATATTTCCCGTTATAGGAATATCTGTTTATTAAATATTTATTGGTTTCTGTAAAAAAACGAGGTAAATAAAATTCTGAAGGCTTCAAAAACATTCCGGTAGGTGAAGTTGATTTCAAATTTTCAAGACGGTTTTCATTCGGGGCAATTAGATACGATGGTTGGCAACTTAAACCTGGTGATACCTCAAAAATCGTATCGTTGTAATTAATCCAGTATGATATTTTATCCTTATACTTAAAAGTTCCCGAATATGACCCTGTATGAGTTTCAAATGGTGGTATTGAATTTTTTTTCTTTGAAATTACATTTCCCAACGTATCCGTAACATACCACAAATAAGCTCTTTGGGCTCCTAGTGACTGTTGAGGTAAAAACAATCTGTTGTTACTCAAAAAATCCATTTTTGAAAAGCCTATTTCAGGAGTCTTAAATTTGAAGTCGCGAATGTAGTTTCCAAGCGTATCGAATACCAATACCGTATTTAACTTCCCATTAATATAAATCCGGTTGTTGGCTTCATCAACAGCAAAATAGTTTGCAGACAAATATTCCCGGGGACCTCTGCCTACGCTTCCAATCTCAACCGGATTTTTGCCATTTTTATCAAACCTGAACAATTGAGGATGACCGTTGCCTTCACCTCCTTCGCTATTGTCGTATATTAAATAGATAGCATTGGATGTAACCCTGAAAACGTAGAAATCTCCAATGGGGATTTTATTGGATAGTGGGATGTATTTGATGTCATCCGTAAATAATGATAAACATAATTCGTTGTCTTCAAATTTACGGGGATCGATTTCTTTGAATTGCGCTGTTACTCTTTCTGAAAGTTTACCCTCTGACTGTTCAGTATTCTTTTTGTTTTTTGTTGAATTTGACTGACATCCCCAAAAAACAAAAACAAAAACAAAGCTGAAGAATTTTAAAAATGAAATCGCATTTTGATCCCTCATGATTTGGTTTTTATGGTTTTACAAAAACGATATTAACCACTTCGTTATTCTTTTAACTTAACTTCAATTATAACGGGGTTATTTTCTATTTTTAAACTTTTTACTGTATGGGTAAAAGAAACGCAAAAATTATACTTTTCTTTATTTTCATTGTAGAAACTTATCAAATCAACGGGATAGCCCCAGGAGATTAAACGATTCTCTTCATCAGAAACATGTGGAAAAAAGCAAGGATAATTTTCGTTGTCTTCTGAGATTACAAAAAATTCGTCTGTTTTCTTATCAAATATTCCCAAACCAAGTAAATCAGCCTTATTATCCCGGAAGCCCAAATCTTCATACTTGCTTTCAGCTCCCCACTTTCCCAGTTGAACAATTAAAAACCTGGTGGTTTCAAGCGGAACAGGCCGGACGAATCCGGACGTTATTTTTTGAAATTGCATAAAATCTCCCGAATATTCAAGCCGCTCTTTTTCAGGTAATTTATAATCGCCCATATCAAAAATATAACGGGGAATTAACTGGTGATTACGATTTATTTCAAAAATAGTATCGTTATGCGATGTTGATATCTTTAAAGCACCCGGTGTTCCGAAAAATACATCGTAAACAGGATATATCATCATATCCGGGTAAATCTCATTTTGGCTGAAATGTTCATAATCTAAGGAATCGGTTACACTGCCTCTATTGTTGACAAATTCGATAAAACCTGTTTTGGAATTTATGCTTACAAAATGTCCGTTTAATCTTTCAGCAAACCAACGATCCGGAAAAGAGTATGATTGTATAAAGCTTCCATCATCAGCGTTGAAAGCAACTATTTTTTTTCCTTCGTTTACAAACAATGTATCCTTCCGAATGGTCATCTCCCTGTTCCGGCCATATTCTTTTGGTCCTCTTCCCATTTTCCCAATTTGGCAAATAAATTTCCCGTTGCTATTAAACTTTAAAATCGCATTGTAATCCCATATATAAAAATTCCCGTTGTAACTTATAATTTTTTTAATTTCCTCAATGTTACATTCAGGAGTTGTTTCCAAAGGAATATACTTTACTGAGTCAATAAAGTCAATCAATGATTTTGTATTTGATTTGCGATTATCCAGCGCTTCTCCGATTTTCACATAAGGCAATATATTTTTTTTGTTATCAGGGTTTTGGACATTCGTGCAACCAACAACTAAGGCTAATAAAATTATTTTTAGTATAACTTTCATTTTTATCGTTTTAGTCGAACAGGTTTTCATTTCCATTCAAAATAGTTACCAGTTTTCCAATATTTTTCTGGTTTTTATATTTTCTTTCTGTCGCAAGTTAAATTTCCAACCAACAATGCTGCTGACTCACTCTTTCAGTTTTACCAGCATCAACACCGGGTTATCGTTTTCATCCAAACCGTTGGCAAGTTGTTCCAGTTCTTTTTTCTTTTCAGGGTATTTTGGGGTGGAGTTTTTAAAGGCTTCGGAAGTTACATGGGCTTTGAGTTCAAAGGCATTAATCCAGGAAACCAGGTATTCAACTCCATCGACGGTCAAGGTGTTTTGAATTTTAAGGTTTGGCCCATTATCCATATCATTAACCAGCCCCGTATCGTTATTAACTAAATACCGGGTCCCATCAGATTTGTTTTGAATGAAACAGTTGCCCCTGTCTTTCAATCTGTACTGGAAGAAAAGATAGTTTTCTGATTCAAAGGAATTTTTTTGAATAATAATTTTATCACGGTTATTATTCTCAAAAATGTATTCTTTCCTCAAATCAGGTGTATATTTCGCTTCGCCCTGTTTTAGAATGTATTTGGGAATAAAAATCCCATTATCAAATGAAAAAATAGTGTCGGAATGCATTTCCTTACAATGCAAAATACCGTTATATTGATAAAAGATACATTCAGATGGGTAAATTATAGCATTTTTTGAAATACTAAATTTGTACTTGTTTTCAAACCTGTTTAAAACCTTCCCATTTGCATCGATCAAAACAAAGCTATACTCGTTTTGACCTGCTGAATTATCGATAAATCCAAGAAACTGATTGTTGGTATACCCCAACGAAATCACCTCGTCGGAATCAATAGTTATATTTTTTTCCCATACTCCATCTAACGAAAATTCTTTGATTTCGTTAAGGAAATAAATATTGATTGTATTGTTACTTCTATTGTACAAAAATTCATGAATGTATCTGTATTCGGAAGGTCCTTTTCCCAGTTGACCTATCTGGCAAATAAATTCTCCGGTTTTTGAGAACCGGTATACAGACCTTTTGGGCATCATTGGTGGTGGCGGAGGAGCGTCTTTATCGGGTGACTCGACGTATGGGTTTATTGATCCTAAAATAAAAAAGGTCCCGCTTTCATAAATCAACTTGTCTATTTGTTGTATTATGCAACTTTCATTTGTTTCCAGCTGGATGTACATTACTTCTGCCCCCAGTTCTGATAAATTGGGCTCACTGGGTTCAGTAATTGCGGTAAGATCAATACTATTATCCGGTTCCTTTTTTTGTTTGCAGGAAAATAAGACAATTAGCGTAAGTAAAAAAGTTAGGTTTTTCATTTTGAATTGTATTTAAGATTATCATTTCAGTTTCACCAGCATCAGCACTGGGTTATCATTTTCATCCAAACTATTCGCGAGTTGCTCCAGTTCTTTTTTCTTTTCAGCGTGTTTGGGGTCGGCGTTTTTAAAGATTGACGAATGTAGATGCTCCGTTAACTTAGTCGCAAAATTCCACCCTGTTAAATATTCCCCTTCCGAACTGGAATAATATTCCATTGGGGCAAAGTTTAAACCACCATCAATGTCGTTTGTAAATCCGGGGCCGTTGTATCTGTCGTTTTCATCCGTCGATTTATTTACAACATAAAACTGCCTCTCCTTTTTATCCAGAAAAGCAGTGTTGTAATTCTGGTTTTCATGATAAAATATAAACAGGAAGTCTTTGGATTCAATAATACTCCAGGGATCAAAATAGAAGTTTTCATATTGCCCGGGGGTAATATTCGCTCGTGGTAATTTGTTTTCCCAGTTGTCCCACAAATACCTGGGAATGATTTTCTGGTCTTTAATTTGGAAAATGGTGTCGTTGTACTTGTCCCAATAAATAAGTGAATTGGCTATTTTATAAGAACAATCTGAACGAAACCCGATCTTACACTCGAATTGCGGATTCGAATTTGGTTGAATTGAAATGACTTTCCCCAAAGTATCCACTTCAACCCATTTGTAGTTTGCATAGCCATTGTTAACGGTTTCAAAAAGAAATAAATGATCTGAATAAAATTCAATATCCCTGAAATTCCCATTCAGATTTTTAATTGCAATATTCCCCAAAAACTGGTTCTGAAAATTGTATTTGTAAATGTTATTCTTGTCGAGAATATAAACCAGTTTATTTTTATTATCAACTGTAAAACTTGTTCCAAATTGATATTCTCCCGGTCCATTGCCTCTTTTCCCAATTTTAGTCAGGAAAGCACCGGTTTTGGAATACAAATGCAACCCATCCGGAAAATTCGACACAAACAGAAATGAATCTACAGATATAATATTCATTATGTGCTGAATAGGATGAGTAGATTCAAGTGGAATATAATCAATTGAAGCGGCGATTTCAGACAACATAATTTCCTTTTCCTGAAATGTTTCGGGATTGATATAGAACACATCTTCTTCCGGTTCTTTTTCTGGTGAACATGAAAAAAAAACGAAGATCAACAAGATGGCACCTGTGTTTTTCATAAGTGTTTGTTTTTAGGTTATATGCATAAATTCTTATTTGCAGCCCGTATTTGCAGTTCAGGCATATTGAGCTATTTATTTCTTTCCATTATCATACCGGTATAGTGACGAAAGACTTTACATTGCAGAGGCCAGCCTTTCCAGTCTATTCCTTTAGTATAAATTAAAAAACCCACCTCCTTTCGTGGTGGTAATGTTTAATCGGTTTTACCTGAAATATTTTAACTTAGTGACATGAGCAATTTCAAAAAGCTAAGCCATGTCATTTATCGGTGCACATATCATATTGTATGGACACCGAAGTATCGATACCGCGTTCTTGAAGGTCTTGTCAAAGAAATGTTGAACAACGATATTCGGACATTGATAGAGTGGAAAGGTTGTGAACTGACAGAGGTGAATATTCAAAAGGATCATATTCATCTGATTGTTAGTGTCCCTCCCAAACTGTCAATATCCAAATTGATGGGAATCATGAAAGGTAAGACTGCCATCAAAATATTCAAAACATATCCTCAATTGAAAGTGAAACCTTATTGGGGGAATCACTTTTGGTCCAGAGGATACTGTGTCGACACCGTTGGTCTTGACGAAGAAAAAATCAAGAAGTATGTCAAGTATCAAGAAGAGCAAGAACGTATTGAAGAGCAACAGCGGCTCAACTTTGGCCCCTTATAGGGGCTCCTGCAAGCCCACCTTCTCAGAAGGTGGATTATTTAGTTTTGCCAGTACAACAAAGTGATTATCTTCCTCTGTTAGTGCTTTATTTAATTCATTCAGCTTTGCTTTTTTTTCAGGAAATTTTACGGCCCTGTTTTTAAACTCCTCCGAATTAAGATAGTGCTTCATGTCGAACGCCGATACCAGCATCAGCGCAGTATTGTCGTTGGTTACTATTGGTCTGAAATCCGGGCCGCCGGTAATGTCGTCAATAAAACCGCCTTGCTTTGTTTCCTCAACTGCAATTCCTTCTTTTGTATTTTTATTATAAAGCACATACCCCTTTTCCTCTTTTTCTGACTCAGGTTTATTTTCGTCGAAATGATAACCGTAAGGAATAAAAACATACTCTGAAGTTTCGTGTACCCCAGTCCAGCAAAGATCAGCTGGTAAAGGCTTTGTCCATTTTCGTTCATACACAAAATCTTCGGGGAGTTTGTGTTCTTCCAAGTCAATAAAAAATCTCGGAACAATCTTATTATCTTCATTATAGCTGTAAACCGTATCGTTATAACACCCTTTCATACAGACTTCATTATTAAATTGATAATAAAAATTCCGTTCTCCCAAAGGAGCAATATTGTTCAATTCGGCAGGTTCCCAAAAAATATGATTTTTAATGGCTTGCAATGTATCTCCCTGTTCATTGTACTCAATAAAAACAAAGGGCTCATCCCCATTAATAGGCTCCATATAACGAAGCAACATACTGTCTCTGGCCCAAATCCAAAAATTAGCAAACGAGGCAAGTGCCTGAAAGGAATACGTTTTAATATGTTTCCCTTCAAAATTAAAAACCATCATACTTAGTTCCCGGGTTTGAATGTATACCCTTTGATTTTTTTCATCAACAGACATTTTCATGCATGTATTATACTCCCCCGGACCTTTTCCTTTCTCACCAATATTTCTTATAAATTTCCCGTTAATTGAGAATTGCAAAACAGGGTGCATCCAGAACTTGACAAAAATGAAATCTTTCGTAAATTCAATATCTTCAACATCTCCGAGCATTGCCTCCGGAATATTTTCAAGTTGAATCACTTTAACATCGCTTGCAAATTCTGACAGTTTTACTTCCTGTTTATTTTTGATAATTTCAGCAAAAGGAATTGTATAAAAAGAGTCGGCTTTGGAATTTTCCTGCTTTGCATTTTTGCAAAACGAAAGGCTGACAGCAAAAACTGAAATTAACAGAAAACGTAGATAAAGTTGAAAGTTTAGTTTTTTCATTTTAGTTTTAGTTTTAAATAACAGCTGTGTTAATCAACATTTATTTCATTGTAAAAACACTTAGCACCAAATCATCTTCATTTTCGGCGCCAAGCATATTCTTTGGCCAATTATTCTTTTCCCGTTTTTCTTCACCGGTAAGCTTCCGAAAACTGAGGAAGCGCTCATGTTTTTCATCCATAAATACCGCTTCTTTATTTGCCTGCAACGATGCCAGTTTATTTTTTGCTATAAATCCGCAAAACGAATCAACTGGTCTAAAATCCTTAAATTGGGAAAGTGTTTTGTAATCAAACGTTCCGAGTGTATTTTTAACGATTTGCTGCGAAACAACGTACACTTTATTGTTTGTATGCCAGAAATTTAGAATCCTGAACCTGTTGTTGTTTTTAAGTTTTGTTGTCGTCCAAGGAAATTTACGTTTTACCTTTTGCTTTCCCAGGTTTATTTGGTAATCTGGTTTAATTTCGGTTGATGTGCATAAAAACACATTATCGTTAAACAAATATTTTACAAGTACTCCGCGAGGTGTTTCATCAGTAACATAAAGCGGATATTTTACCCCAAACGAGTCACTTTCCAAAGGAATATCATGAGTCTTTTCTGAATCAGGAACATCCAACTTTTTTACTTCACCTGTTTCAAAATCAACCGATAAAAATGCAGGGTGTGGAACGGTTTGCACCGGAACCAGAAAAATATGGCCGGCAAGCCGCTTAATTGTTGCATAGCGATGTGTAGCGTCAAGTTTAACGGATTTTACAATGTTTTTGTCTGAAGATAGCTCAAGTATCTGCGAGCCTTTATTATCGAGAATGAATGCACTTTGGCTGGCGTAATCAAATACAAAATCGACAAAATTTACCGGGTCTGAAGGCTGAAAATCAAAAAGCAAATTACCGGAAACAAGCTTATAGTGTAAAAATTTATCCGGGAAAAGAATATACAAATCGTTTTCAAAACAACAGATATTCCTGATTTCCTCCGGGTTAAAAGAGGAACTGTTTTTCAAAAAATTACTACTTGCTTTTGTATAATTTTTAAAACCGTCGTCAATAAGTTCGAGCCCGTTTTTTAAAGCCTTTTCAATATCCATAACAGGCAAGTCTTCATTGCCTGATTGTTTGCATGAAAGGCTTCCGCTAACAACAATTATTATCAGTGCAGTATTTACCATAATCCTATTGATTCGGATTATTTTCATCGCAGGTAATATTTTAATAAGATTGGATTATCGTTTTCTGAAATATCAAAACCGGGAGCTGCCTTTAATACATCCAAAGCAGAAACCGGAATTAAAAGTGTATTGCCATTCCCTTTAAAAAAACTTTTACCTGATTGAATTGTATACAACGGATTTTCGTTACTCACGAGCGTTACATTGGGCGAATATGCAGAACAATCGTTTTTGTATAGTCCGGTTAAAAACGTTTGTCCGGTTTTTCCATTAAATCTTGATACGCCATATTGAATAAACGTAAACCGGTTTCCCATAGCCATGTTGTAAACCTGTGCCCGCGGAGCATTGGCCTTTTTACCGTTTTCTATATTCAACTCTTCAAACTTAATTTTGAGATTTCCGAACAGCAACAGATACGCTGGTATCAACTGGTTGTTTTCAATTGCAAAAACAGTATCATTAAAATAATGAAACAGAAGCGGATGATCGGGATTTCCCAAAATAAAATTTGCACTCATCAACGCCTCACCAGCCGCCATTTTCCGCTCGGGAGACGAAATTTGGGTCAACCCGTTATTATCCTGGTCATAAATATAAAGCTCCGGAATTACTGAATTAGCGACAGAAGTATATAGTATTTTTCCCTGGTATAACGAAAACCCGTTAATGTTAAAATTTTCCGGCAAATCAAATTTATCATAAAAAGAGCCATCAAAATTGTAACGTAACATTTTCCGGCCAAAATAATCCATTACATAAATCTGCTGATCTACCTTATCAACATCCAGTGTTTGTGGCGACAAATATTCTCCGGGGCCTTTTCCTTGCTTCCCGATTTGCTGAATAAATTCGCCGGATTTTGTAAATTCTAAGATTTTATTGTCTGCAATAACAAAAAGATTGTTTTCGCTTTCAACTACTTCGGATATGTTTCCGATAATAAGGCTCGTGTCAGTGGTAAATCGAATGATTTCTGTTCGTTCCACCACTGAATCAAGCGGAATTTTATACTTTAAACTGATAGCTGAAATATCATCAAAAGGAATCGCCGGAAGTTTGTCAGATTTCTTTGAACAGGAAACAAAACCAATAATTAGGGCAAACACATATCCAATTCTAATTTTCATAACAGGAGGTTATAATTTTTTGAGCATATAATACAACATTGGAATTACATATAAACTCACCAGTGTTCCAATCGTCATTCCGCCAATAATGGCCAGCGCCAGTGGTTTTTGCAGCTCCGCTCCCATTCCATGCTGAAAAAGAAAAGGCAACATGGCCAGGATGGTTGTTAAGCTGGTCATAATAATTGGCTTTAACCTGCGTTTCCCAGCCTCAAAAATGGCACGCAGCAACGAATATCCACTGTCCATTAGCTTGTTAATGGTATCGATTTTCAGGATGGAATCATTGATGATAATCCCGATCATTACAATTATTCCAATAGCCGACATAATGTTGATTCCTTCACCAAATACCATCAACAATAAAAATGCACCAAACAAGTCAATAGGTACTTCAAATAAAACAATTACCGGTAAAATAAACGATTCGAACTGAGCTGCAAGAATAAAATAAAGTAAAAGCAAACTTACACCAATAATTACGAGCAACTCTTTTATCATTCCCTTATCGGCAATAATTTCGCCTCCAAAACTTACCTCAAACCGGTCGTCGTTGCTCACCATATTTTTAAATTCGCCGGTAACGTTATTAAAATCTTTGTCTTTAATATTCATCAAAACAGGAAAATATTCACCGTCTTTACCTGCGACGATGGCTTTTAATCCACTACCTGAACTAACCTTTACCAGTCCCGACAATGGAATTTTTTCACCATTTTTGTTTTGGATGCTTATATTTTGAATAATGTCGTAAACCGATGTATAATTATTCCCGATACTTACCGGAACATACATATTATTATCGTTGATGGTAAAAACAGTATTTACATTAAATGCGCTTTTTATCTCACGGTACAAATCGTCATTATCAACCAGATAATACATCAGCTTTTCCGGGTCAGTCTCCAAAAGAATCAGGTTTCGTGTAATTAATTTTGATTGTACTTTCCCTTGAAATTGAGCTTCCGTTTTCTTCTGTAATTCAGTCAAACCATCGATATATCCTTCTTCTCCAGGATTAAAATGGACAAATTTAACAATCAACGGTGCTTCTGTTTTTCCAAAAGCCAGATTAAACAGGTTATCCGTTTCAGAAAAACTAAAATCACTCTCCGGATAGTTATTCTGTAAATAATTTGTCAGTTCAGTTTCTGTTTTTTTCAGCCTGGCTGGCGAGGCAGTTTTCAGGTAAAGTCGATTTTCTGATGTACCGGCTTCTTCTCCTGTATTGAGCAAATACTGTTGTTTCCCTGCTTCTTCAATTACATATTCGGGAGATTCAGACAACACAGCCAGTAACTTTGTTATTCGGTTATTATTTTCTTCAAGCGTTACCGGTTCGTTCCAATCCACTTTTAAAACAGTCTCGTCCTGGCTTACCTCCGGAAAACGGGAAATGTTTAATACTTTATACAAAACAACAGCCGCCCCAATCATACCTATAACCATGATAATGGTTAACAACTGGTGACGCAATACAAATTTCAGTCCTTTTTCATACCAGTCATAATAGATTGGATATGTTGCTTTTGGGTCAACATCGGAGTGTTTTTTGTAGAAAATCCGGTATAAAGTGGGCAATAATGTTATGGAAACTATAAGCGAAACAGTTAGCCCTATGGTTACCGCGATGGCCTGGTCGAAAAATAAGGCGCCCGACATTCCTTTCATGAAAATTAACGGGATAAAAACTGCACAGGTAGTCAACACCGAACTAATCAACGGTCGGATAATTTCATTTGTACCTTCATCGCAAGCGCGGTCCAGTATAGAATGGCGCTGCCGGTGCTGGGTAATATTATCAATAACAATTATCGAGTTGTCAATCATCATTCCTACACCGAGCACTAAACCAGAAAGTGAAATAATGTTTATAGAAAGCCCGGCCAGATAGAAAAACAGCAGCGCAATTATCAAAGAAACCGGAATACTAACGCCGATAAGCCAGGGAGCCCTTTTTTCGCGCAGAAAAAGAAACATAGCCAGAAATGCCAGCAAACCTCCAAAAAGTAAACTTTGCCCTAAATTGTTTATGGAATATTGCAATAACTTCGACTGGTCGCGGGTGACAGAAAATTCAAGGTCCGGATAATCTTCACGAAACCGTTCCACCAGAAAATCGAGTTCTTTTTTCAGGTTAGCCATTTTGGCATCCGACTGTTTAATTACTGCCATGCTAACTGCATCCTGAGAGTTGTATTTTATATCGCCCTGAAGTTGTTGTGGCTGTTGCGTTATTTTGGCAATTTCATCCAAGCGAACTACTTTCCCGTTTAGGTTCACAGGAACTGCGGCAATGTCAGAAACATCACGAAGACGGGTGTTAAAACGGATATTGTACTGATATTGACCATCGCGGATAAGCAAGTTTCCCAAATCGATATTATTTTCCTGCAGTGCCTGCTCTAGGGCAGCCACTGAAAATGCCCCGCTTTGTAAATAGGCGTTGTCAGGTAGAATTTTAATTTCAGGATACTGAAGGCCGCTCATATCAACCAAAGCTACTTCGGGTAATTGTTCTAATCGTTTGCGGATAACCTGGCTGGAGAAATTACTTAACTGGAGAAATTCGCCCGTGTTACCACTTGTCACTTGTTTTTTGCGGTTTACCATTAAATAAAAAACAGGAATATCTGAAGCGCTGGCTCTGATAACTTCCGGGCGACGGATATTGTCAGGAAAGGAGTTCATGGCTTTATCCACCTTTTCATTTACTTCCACCGATGCTAAATCAATGGGAGTTCCGTGCCGGAACCGTAGTTCCACCCACGCGGTTCCATCGCGGGTTTCGCTTCTCATTTCCTCCACATGATTCACCTCTTTCAAAAGGCTTCGCAGGGTTTTCATCACTGTATTTTCCATTTGCCGTGCCGGCATTTCCGGTGATGAAACCCTGATGGAAACTACCGGAATATCAATATCAGGCATTAAAGAAACCGGAAGGCTGGTTGTGGTTGCAATTCCTATCAGCAGCAAGGCCAGGAAAGCCATAGTTACTGCAATAGGTCGGTGGATGAGAAATTTTACCATGCGTTGGTTTTTGTTTGATGTTGTTTGAAATCGTTTGAGTACATTTTAATTGGTTTAATATTGTTTGGTTCACCTCCCCTAACATTCAAACTTCTTCACTCCACCTCCACTTCAGATTCATGAGCCAGATTCAAATTATTTGAAATAATAACGGTGTCACCCGGTTCGAGAGTAGCTCCTTCAGCTGCTTCTACTGAATACTGGCTCTCATTTTCATCTAAAATATTTACATAAGTCCAGTAGGCAATTCCATTTGTATATCGGAAGAGTACTTCGCGGTTCTGGCGTAAAACAACAGCCTGTTTCGGTACAACCAACTGATTTTCTACCGCCTTTTTAATGCTAACTTTTACATTCATTCCTTCCAGATAACCACCGGGATTATTCACCTCGGCTTTAATCCAAACCAATCCGTTTTCATCAATGCGCGGATTAATTTCAGTAATCGCCCCGACTGTTGATTTCGCACCTGCTATTGGCATAACCGTTACCAATTGTCCGTTCTGCACTTCGCTAATTTCTGTTTCGAGCAATGGAAAATCGATCGTAAACCGGGCATCATTAATTAAGGTACAAAATGGTTCCGACTGGTTTACCTTTTCATAAGGTTTTTGTTTTACCCCCTCAATTTTCCCTAAAAAAGGAGCTTTCAGTGTCGCATTCTCAAGTACACGCGAGGCGTCTTCAAAATCCAGCTTTGCCTGATTATACCCTGAACGGATATTGGCAATTCGAAGGTGGTCAGCCGGCACATCTTTTTCTGGCACATCTTTATAGCCCATGCTAAGCAAATCATCCATCTTTTCAATCTCAGCACTCTCCAACCCCACTTTTGCTTTTTCAAAAGCAAATTTATAATCATTATTTTCCAGGATTGCCAGTGTGGTTCCCTGCTGAACAGCTTGTCCATTCTTTACAGGAATGGTTTTTATAATTCCGGGATTTTCAAAATACAGTTCTGCTTTTTGAATGGCGGCCAGTTTCCCGTTACTAATAATTTCACGGGTAAAATCCTCGCGTTGAATAATGGTAATCTCAACCAGGTTCTTTTCTTCGGGTAAGGCATCATGCTCTGATTGATTTTCACTTGAGGTTTGATTCTTGCAGGAAAGAAATATTGATGTAACTATCAGAAAAAAAGCAAATTGAAAGAGAACGGTTCGTTTCGGAGCAGGATTTAGTTTTTTCATGAAAAGTACGACTAAAAGTTTAGTTCTAAAGATAACAAAAATTATGCCTACAATTAAAGCTTTATACGATTTGATTTTCGTACAAAATTCAGGAAATTCATATTTTTTTCCTCATGTATAAAAATACGAGCTCCCTAAAAAAAATCCTATCAAAAAAACTATCACTCCCAAGTTACCACTTAAGAAAAAATTTGAATTGGAAAGAGCCTGTTAAGCCTGTTACTGACTAATCCTGAATTTAACAGAATAATTATTGAAATAAATTTAAATTTGCTTGAAAAGTGATAATATGAAATCAATTTTATTTTTTTTAGCATTATTCGGTTCCACTTTGTTAACATACCCGCAAAACAGCGTTGAATTGTCAGACGGGAATATGTATGCTAAATTTGGCATAAGAGGTATATCAAACATACAATGTACAGATGATGTTTATCGGGCAAACCCTGTTCCCGGCTATTGGGGAAGACCATTGATAGTCTACAGGATAGGGAATGGAGACTGGCTTACGCACAATATGGAAAATACAGAGATGGCTGCTGAAGGAAACTCAGTGAGATATTCTCATTATATAAAAGGCATGCCTATGAGCCTGCAGCAAACATTTAAAGTAGAAAACGGAGGAATTACCTGGAACATGAAACTAAGAACAGAGATGGAATTCCCGGTTGAAATCGGAGATTTTGCTATACCAATTCCATGGAATACTCCCCATGGTGACAATCCTGAAAATACTTTTGAGAAAGGTTTTATTAAACACCACTATATTGCAGGAGACGGTTCATTTATATTTTTTACGAAAGCATCAGGAAAAGCGCCTTATTTAATCCTTATGGCATTGCCCGGGACAAGGCTGGAGTACTTTGATTCAAATAACAGATATGAAGTTTTTATCCATTCGGGCCATGCAGGTAATCTACAGGAAGGAAACTGGAGATACAAACATACTTACTATAACCTTGCCTCTGCAGGAAAACAAGGCTCTGAAGTGGAATACGGGTTGAGAATGGAATGGGCCAGCAGCTATGATGAGCTTAGGGAAATACTATACAATAACGGGCTACTTGACATCCGGGTTGTACCAGGTATGTCGGTTCCAAGGGATTTGGACGCACAAATAGCTATCCGTTCAAAAACACCGGTTAAGGAAATAAGAGCTGAGTTTCCGGAACAGACAGAAATAAAATTCCTCAAAAAAACCGATGACAATCATTATATATATAATATTCAGTTTCATAAACTGGGAGAGAATATGCTCTATGTCGATTACGGAGATAATCTTACCAATCACCTCGAGTTCTTTTCAACCGAAGACATGGAAACACTTTTTAAGAAACGCTCATCTTTTATTGTAAACCACCAGCAGCACAAAATTCCAGGCAAATGGTGGGATGGATTATACTCTGAATATGATATGAAAAACGGGGTCTTGCGCGGACCTGAAAATACAGACGGATATGATTATTGGTGGGGGTATATACTCGCATCTGATGATCCGGCCTTGTGTAAAGCCCCTTATGTTGCTGCAAAGAATGTGTATTATCCGGATAAAGAAGAAATAGCTTCAGTTGAATATTATCTGAAAAATTTTGTTTGGGGCGGGCTTCAGCGAACCGACAAGGAAACCCCGTATCCATACGGAATATACGGAACACCTAACTGGATGGTAAACCGTGATTCGGTGCTGCGTGCCGGGGTAAAGAATGTAAATCTGGATAAAATGAATGTATGGCGTTCATACGACTATCCGCACATTGTAATGTTGTATTACCATATGTACCAAATTGCAAAAATGTATCCCAACATGGTCGAATATCTGGATGCTGATGGTTATTTGGAAAGAGCATGGCAAACAGCCAAGGCCTATTTTACCTATCCTTATGAAATATTACCCTGGTACGACACCTACAAATGGGGATGTTATAACGAACTGGTTATAGAAGATCTAATCTTTTCTTTAGAGGAAACAGGAAGAAAAGAAGAAGCATCATGGCTTCGTAATGAATACGAAAAGAAAGTGAAATACTTTATATATGATGATGCGTATCCCTACCGATCAGAATATGCGATAGACCGTACTGCTTTTGAGTCATCCTACGCCTTTGCCCGGTATGGAGCAACAACAGATATGAAACCGGATTCTAATTTATGGTACGATGTTAAACTTGAAAAATGGTGGTCTCATCCTCATGTAAGCAAGGCTGATGCAATGAGATTTATGAAACAGCAACATTATGCCGGATTGGCTGTAAGAGGCTGGCTCGAGACCAAATATTTTCTTTTAGGTTCCGATTTTACCACCAGCTCCGACAAGCATTGCCTGTCATACATGGCCAGAATGGGTGGCTGGTCAATTCTTGATTACGGGCTCCGATTTTCAGATAAGCCGTGGGATTGGCTTCAATTGGGATATGCTTCTTATCTCAGTGCATGGTCTCTTATGAATACGGGAACAGAAGAAAGCAACTATGGATTCTGGGCACCGGGAAAAGAAAATGACGGTGCCACTGGTTGGGCTTTTATGTCAGCAAAAGAAGGACGTGCATGGATAAGAAAAGATATTGAACGCGGCGCATGGTTCTACGACGGAGAACAGGATCTGGGCCATGGTTCGGCGGTGAGAATTGCCGAAACAATTCTTGCTGAAGATCCATTATTCGGGATGATTGCCTATGGAGGGAAACTGGATATAAAAGGAAACAATTATTCGGTTATTCCCCGCGATGGTTTAAGAACCAGATTCTGGGTAGTTACAAAAAATGAAAGGTTAGGCATGGAACTGGAAAGAGACGGATTTGCCAAAGAGACAGAAGTGGTTTTTAGCAGTTCAGAAAAAGAAATATCTGCAATCCTTGAAAACCGGAGCGGAGATAAACACATAACCCGGATTTTTATTACCTCACCCGATATTTGGGAGCTCCGGCTCGATGGCCAAAAATGCAAACTTGAAAAAGCAAACGGGAAATTATATGCTGACATGGCTATTTCCGGAAAGTCTCATAAATTAACAATCAAAAGAAAGTAAAGCTTTTATGTTTTGTAGAACAGCATGTAATTTTGTTGCACTTTAAAATACATTGAAAAAGCTCCAAACAGGGTAAAGATTTCGCCAAAGGATACATCGAAAGCACACCAAGTATCTTTTGAAAATCAGTTGTGATTTGTCTCGGAATAGCGTAAATTTGTTTATGTAACAAACTGATATAAAACAAATCAACTGATAATGAAACGAATAATTTATATTGTAAGCGGGTGCCTTCTCTCCCTTTTCCTGGTAGGATTTATTGCTGTCTACATTTGGATTGATATTGATGTAAAAAAAAATATCAGGACAGCTAAAGAAAAATATCCTGGCATTGCAGAAGATGCACTCATCGCGTATTTACAAGACACTGCAAACTCGGCTCAAAATCGCTCAAGTATAGCTATTTGGACTTTAGGGCAGATACAATCGGAGAAAGCGTTACCAATATTAAATGAACTCTATAAAAATGATCCTACCGGAAAAACCTGTAAAGGAAAACATAATTCGGCTCTTTGTCAGTATGAGATATATAAAGCCATAAATGCACAAAAGGTGAACTGGTTGCCTCTTCATTCCAGATTAAATAAATGACAATATTCAAAAGTGCCCGAGCTGTGCCACATTTGTAATAAGTACAATTTCAAATAGAACTACAATTAACATTTCTTTTATGCTACTGCTTAATTATCCAGATAAAACCGGTTCGTGAACTTATTATCCGCGGTAATTTACTTCCACTCTGTTACTCCAAAAAAAATCCTGAATCTTTTTAACAAAAATTAGTTCTGTATCCTCTTTCTCTCATTTATGTAAAAGATTAATATAAAACACTGACAAACAAAAAGTATAAACTATTGTTTTCTATTAAAATATTTAAGAAATTTAAGGCTAATTAGTCTTAAATTTAGAAAAACAGTTTAATTTCCCACGAATCTAATTGTTAGCCAATATTTATCGTAACCAATCAAATATGCAAAAAGCATCAAAAACACAAAATAGATACACACTCCGGTTTACAGCAAGTGAATCAAAAAAACATCATAATATTGTTTATTTATGGAAAAGGAAAAAAAACTAAATAATCCCAACATTATCCAAAATCCATTTGCAGACTTTCAACAAATTGATGAAAATAGCGACATCTTTAAACAAATGTTTAGATATTCCGTAATTCCGACTATCGTCCATGATATGAAAATGAATATTATTAATGCAAATGATAGTGCCTTGGAAGAATTTGGCTATTCAAAAAAAGAACTGCTAACGAAAAGCATATTTGATTTACATACAAAAGAGGAGCTGGATCATTCTGCTGAGGTTTTAAATGAAATGCAGAAAAAGGAAAAGATGAGCGTAGAAACAAGTTTTGTAAGAAAAGACGGCTCCGTTTTTAATGCCGAAGCAACACCATGCAAATATTTACTTGGAGACAAACCTGTAATTCATGTTTTTATTCAGGACATTACAGAACGTAAGCAAGCTGAAAAGGAACTAAAAAACTTTAACCAACAATTACAAACCAAGAACAAGGAGCTTGAACAATTCGCCTATATTGCAAGCCACGACTTGCAGGAGCCCTTAAGTACTGTCAATAATTTTATTAAATTATTACATGAAGAATACCAGGGAAAACTGGATGAGAATTTAACGCAATATTTACACTACATTTCTGAGGCCAGTACCCGTATGAGCGAACTTGTAAAAGGACTACTGGATTATAGTCGTATAGGGAAAAACCGGGAATTGTGCAATATTGATTGCAACAAACTTGTAGAAGCTGTACAAACAGATCTGGCGGCAGCTATTACAGCAAGTAAAGCCACTTTTGAAATCGGGCAATTGCCTAAAATAAAAGGCTATAAAACCGAACTACGACTGCTTTTTCAAAATTTAATTAGCAATTCCATTAAATTCCGTAAAAATAATATACCACCTCATATTATCATCAAAGCAAAAAAAACTACTGACTGGGTGTTCTCCATTCAGGACAATGGGATTGGGATTGACAGTAAACACAAAGAAAGAATATTTATTATTTTTCAGCGCCTGCATGTCAAAAACAGATATGAGGGTACTGGTATTGGCCTGGCTCATTGCTATAAAATTGTTAACCTGCATGGTGGAAAAATTTGGGTAGATTCACAGCCCGATAGAGGAAGTACATTCTATTTTACCATACCAACCTTATAAATGCAAAATGAAGAAAAAGCTAAATTGTATATTGCTAATTGACGATAGTGAACCAACCAACTATTTAAATAAAAGAATAGTTGAAAAGAGTGGTTATGCAGAAAAGTGTGTTGCCGTTCAGGGAGGGCAGGTAGCGCTGAAGTATTTACAATCAAAAGAAGATGGCAAATATCCGAGACCAGATCTTATTTTTCTTGATATTAATATGCCAGCCATGAATGGATGGGAATTCCTTGATGAGTATAAAAAATTAAGTAAGGAAATACAAGGTAGGATTATCGTTGTTATGCTCACCACTTCTTTGAATCCAGACGATAAAGAGAAAGCAAAAAGTTACAACGAAATTAATGATTTTAAGAATAAACCGCTAACAATTAAAATGTTGGAAGAAATACTCCAAAACCATTTTGCAGATAGACTATAAAAATAAATACCTGCTGCAAAAAGTTGTAACGCGCGTAATTTGAATCCAATTCGAGTTTTAAGATACTGATAGGCGCCGGAATCTTTCCACTATCAGTTGTTAGCTCAAGAGTTAATAATGGTAATTCCTTCGTGAGTTATCTCAATAGATTCTATAGCTATTTCGTTACCATCAGATTTCAAGTCGGTGCCGGTAATTTTGGTTGGATATGCATTGCTTAAAACCCAGGTTATTGTTGGAGATCCAGCTTCATCCAGTAATTGAATAGTTACTCTTTTACGTTTTATGGTGTTCATTTTAATCTCATTGAACCAGTCCCAGGATTTATTGTCGGATTTAAAGATACCTTTCCTCATGGTTATATTACCTGACTTTTGAATTCCGGGCATTTTTATGGTTGAGAACTGGGGGCTATCATCGTGACGGTATTCTATGATTTGTGCCTCAGTATCGAGACCCGAGATTTCCTGAAACAAAGCTTGCTCAGACTCCCACTCCACCTGAAAGTGGAATTTTGGTAAAGGCCATGTACTTTTTGATTGAGATGTTTCACCACCTGTCATAACTTATATAACTTTAAATACTGATATTTAATTAACTAAGATTTCTGCATTTGTTGCTGGAATGTAATTTCGGTGAATTCAGCCGGGCGGGTTACTGCAACCAGAACTGTAATTCGCAGGATTCCTTCCAGAATATCTTCTGAAGTCATCGTATCTCCTAACCCGACATGAACACTGAATGCATCATCGGGTGAAGAGCCTGCTAAGCCACCACGCTTCCAAATACCGGTTAAGAAATTCGAAATCATGCTTTTTATCGCTCCCCATGTATTTGCACTATTAGGTTCAAAAATATAAGCTTTACAGGCAATTCTGATTGATTCTTCAAGCATAATAAAAGTTCGGCGAACATTGATATAGCGCCAGTCAAGCGAATTACCATCCATGGTGCGAGCCCCCCAAACCAAAGTGCCCTCTCCAATAAAAGTTCGAATGGCATTGATTGACTTTCCATTATGGGGAACATTTAGCTCTTCCTGGTCATCGTGAGTAATATTGACAGTCGGGGCTATAACAGAGCTTAAGCTAACATTGGCTGGAGCTTTCCAGACTCCGTGTGTATTATCAACCATGGTATAAATACCTGCTATTGCAGCTCCGGGAGGCATCCTATTTAATTTCTCTTTCATAGCATGGAGCATGGAATTGAATATTGGACTAATGGTCGCTAGAGTTTTATTTAACACGGCCTGATCCTCAGGAAGAAGATTTTCATCAACAATTTCTGCAATTTTAGCCAAAATATCAGTTCTGGTGGATTCATCCATTTCCTTTCCTTCAGGAACTAATTCCGAGGTAAGAATGGCTTGAAGAACATCTTTATTGGAAATGTTTTGGTAGCTAAGATCCTTGTCCTGGACAATTGAAGTATCTACCCAGGGATAATAAGCTGTGGCAAAGTCGAGGAAATTGGTGCCGATCTTATCTCTAAAATCCGAAACCTTATCGCCCGAAGGATCTTTACGGTCTTTGTAACCCTCATAAATATCAAGAATAGCAATCCTGTTCTTCATCTTGGAGCCACAGTGTTCAAGCATTACGAGCTGAACATTGGAGCTGGTATCAGAATCAGGGAGAAGCGTTGTTTCAGGAATTACTACCATGGTAGGTTCCTGTTCACAGATTAGTTCGTCGATTCCAGCAGTTATCAAACCTGCGTTAATCTTGGTTTTATAGTCTCCGACAGAAACAATATAACACGGACCTCCTCCATTGGCATAAAACATTAACATGCTATAATAAAGCAAGTATTTACCTTTTTCCTGCTTTAACTCGTAGTCTTTATTATTAAAAACAAAATCCGGAGATTTTGTAGTTTCGTTAATTGAAAATGTTGAATCAGGACCACCACCAAAATAGGTTTGAAATTCAGACATTGAAGTAATCCTCCATGGAATGTTTAATAACGATTTGTTTCCATTGATTGCTTTTTCCGTATGCCCAATAAATGCTGGCACGGCAGTAGCAACTTCAACTACTGAATTTGGAAAGGCATTTTTTTCAACGATATAAATTCCCGGGGTTTTCATTACATTCATAAATTTCTCAATAATTTAAAATGGAATAATAAAATTACGTAACCTACATTTTGTTATCCTGCAGGAACATAAAAACAAAAATAATATTTTAAGCGAATATGCTGACATCTGGTGAGGTATCAAAACAAATGAAATTGCTGACTATATATGGAGTATTTTATATTCTTCTTACCGATCTTTAGCTCGTACACATTTTTGTATTGTGTCTTCATCTCATCTATCTCTTGTTTTTAAAATTCTGACTAACGTTAAATTAGTCACTGATTATCAGTTGTTTATATTTTACTCAAATTTGTCATTTTTTGCTCATTTTCGCAACCCATTTTACGTTAGCACCAGGATTTAATAAGCTCTAGTGAAATAGATAATTTACGATTAAATCTATTTCGAACGTGCTGATGTGGTGAATTGGTGCTAACGGTCACTTGTATGTGGTCGGGCGGGATTTCCAACAGAAATCCTGTCAGACCCGCAGGGAGTGGCAACAATGGTTTGACTTGTCAAACCGAGAGGAACCCCGCCTGCCATATTACAATTTGTTAGCTGCTGCTATTTTTTCTTCATTCATAAATTTTCAATGGTGCAACATCCTTTGTTGTTAGCTTTTTACTAAATTTTTTTCCATTCTTTTGAGAATAATAAATCAACGAATCTTTCCAGTTTCCCTCGAAGCAGTCGCCTTGAAATTTTACGAATATCAATCCAGAGTCTTTGTCGATTCTTAGATTTATTATTTTGGGTTCACCGCTATTTTTTGAGCACTGATAATATTTATAATCTTGTCCAAAAATTGATAGTTTAAATGGATAACTAACTGTCTCGGCTTGTATTACTTTGCTATAATATTTTACTTCCGGCTCCCAGTTAAACAATACAAAGTCAGGAAGAACAGAAGTGTCCGGTTGTTCTAAATTTGCAAACCCTTTATTTTTAATTATTTCATTTCTATGTCTTGAGTATTCTGTCCTTGAACTCCAGTTTGAAATTATTTCAAGCGAGTCGGTGTCAATTCGGTATATATATAAATCAGTTTGACAGTCACATTCTCCCCAGTCAGTACGCGTAAAAAAGATTGAATTTGTATGATTGTCAAATCCGAGAATGTCAATTTTAACTGGCCCCATTACTGTGGAAAATCCAGTCAAATAATTGAAGCAAAATAGAACGGTGAATGTGAATATTTTAATTTTAGGTTTCAAGGTCAATTCTGTCGTTTTTTTCATAATAGCAGCTAACGGTTGGTACATGTCTAGTCCTAGAATACGGCTACAGGTTAAACAATGATATTTTTGTTATAAAAATTGCCATTAAAAATTGTATTTCCAGGCCATTACCCAGGTTAAACAAATTTAGTTTGCTCGTAATAATTGAACAAGGACAAGCCCTTCGGGTCTTTCTGAAAATCTTCCTTCTTCGAAGGGTATTTTCAAAAATCTCCTTGTACAATTCTTTCGTGCTATCAATTTGGATGTTTACCATGGAAAATGACTTGTTGTGATAATTTTAGTTGTTTAAGCGGCAAGTGAAAATACTTGTCCGGGTGTTTTATATCCTAAAGATAAATGAAGTCTTTTATTATTGTAAATATTGACTGCATTTTTTGTAGCACGTTTAGCCTCTTTTAACCCTGCAAAACTTTGGTCGAGGTAAAACTCATCTTTCAGTATTCCGTTAACACGTTCTGCTACTGCATTTTCGTAACAATGGTTTTCTTCAGTCATACTGATTCTGCACTTGTTGTTTTTAAGGGTTTTTACATATTCTTTAGAACAATATTGTACTCCACGGTCGGAATGGTGAATCAATCCGTTACCGGGTTTGTTAACTCTAAAAGCATTTTTAAGGGCTCGTAAACAGCCAGCCAGTTCGAGCGAATTGCTGATGTCGTAGCCAACTATCTTACGTGAATACAGGTCAGTGATCAGTGCCAGGTAACAAAATCCGTTGTAAGTCCTGATGTAAGTAATATCGCTCACCCAAACTTGGTTGGATTTTGTTATTTCCATATCTTTTATCAAGTTGTTATACTTGTGGAAGTGGTGGTACGAGTCTGTTGTTTTACAACTGGCTTTTTTGCGCATGACCAGCATATCGTACTTGCGCAAGATCCTGAAAAGCTCATCCCTGCCTACCTTCACCCCCATCAGGTTAAATGTGATATGTAACGTCATCAAGAGTTTGCGCGTACCCATCCGGGGTTGTTCAATGCGTTCTTGTTTGACCAGTTCAATAACCTGCTTTTCAACTTCCAGCAGGGCAGCATGCCGCTTCTTGTACTTGTAGTAAGCATCGCGGTGCAAGCCAAAGCATTGGCAAGTTACTTCGCAACTTGCCTGCTTGGTTTCTTTGGTTTTGTCAACAGCTTTCATCACTGTTTCTTGCTTAAGTTTTTTTTTAGCTCATCTACGTTTTTAAAACCGAGCTTCTCCGAAGCAACTTCGAGGTATGAATCCAGCACAAGCTGGTCTAAATCTTTTTTTACAAGTGCTTCTTTGAGCTTTTCTACTTCCTTTTGGAGTGTTTTGATTCGAGTGATTTCGTCTTTAGTTTCCACGTTTATGCGAGTGTTCATTAGGTCAGTACGGTTGTATTTTTTAATCCATTCGTTGATTGTTGAATTCTGGATCCCGTAAATACGCCCGAGCTGACGTTTGTTATACTTACCGGTACTAAGTTCGGATAAAATTTTGAGTTTGAAACTCTCCGAATAACGTCTGTAAACTTGGTCATTTTTGTACATAATTAATTAAATTATGTAGCCTTTATTCCGGACGAGTCAAAGTACCAGTACTTTCCATCGCAATTGAGGTGATACCATTTTTAGATAACCATCGGCAGAGTTCCTGATGGTCTTCACTATAAACACCAAATTCCCTAATGTCCTGGGCATCCTGTCCAATGGCAACCCAATGGCTTTTGCTTCCTACGTCAATCCCTGCTGCATCAGGGTTGACTACTTCTAAACTCATTTGTTTCTTTCCCATATCTTAAATGTTTAAAATGTTAAAAAGCTCCAGGGATGTAACTCTTTAACTTTGAAAATATTCCGATCGGGATTCCGTCAACAGACGGATCGCCATTAAACTCTAACCCAGGTCAGTAAAGAAATATCACTGACTTTTTACATCCTAACCTTGATTGCGCTCGGGTTTAATAAACACCATTGCTTAAACCGGCCTTAACTCGGAGCTCAATGCTAAGATAATCCGTTAGCACAAAAACTCAACTGTTTTACAACCAGTAGGAGGATTGCGCCTAACGGTTGGTGCAAGTGGAGTGCGGGGCTTTGAAACGGTTACCTGTCCAAGTTTGCAGGGAGCCAAGCCGGCGCAGCACTAAATTTCATTTTAAACCGTCATCCGTCAAAGACGGATTGGCGGTGGTTGAACAATGCGAAAACAATGGAATACCACGCCTGCCCGCATTACATTTGCACTGTGTTACCGCAAGTATTTTATATTTCAATCGAGATGTTTACTTTTCCCCCAAGTCCTTTCTCAACAATGTCGTACAATGTTTTTAAAGTCAGATTACTTCCATTGTTTTCAACTCTTGAGATGTAAGTCCGTTTTTTCTCCAATTTTTCAGCCAACTGACTTTGGGTCATATTTTTTAGTTCTCGTGCCTCTCTTAATTTTAACCCAATTTGAAAAGCTTCAAAGTCTCTTTCTAATTCATCTCGTCTCTCAGTGCCTTTTTCTCCGTAGACTCTATCTTTTATTTCAGACCAACTTGTTGTATTCATTTTTTGTCCTCCTTTTGTTTTTCAATGAAATATTCAGACATTAATCGAGTTGCTTTTTCAATCTCTTTTTTGGGTGTCTTTTGAGTTTTCTTTTGGAATCCATTTAATAGAATTACAAGTTTTCCCTCGTCAAAAAAGCAAAATACTCTCCAAATATTTGAACCTAATTTAATTCTCGCTTCAAAAAGTCCAGGTGTTCCAGCAATATATTTAAAGTATTGAGTAGGAATCCTTTCGTAAGTTTCAATAATCTCAATGACTTTATAAATTTTATTCTGGATTTTAATCGGTTGTTTACTCAGAAAATCCTCAAAATAATTTCGATATGCAATTACCTCCCTGACTTTTTTCATATGACAAAGGTAACTTATAAGTTTCCTATTTCAAAATATTGTAAATTAGAATTTGCTTCGTTTCAATATTTGCGGTAACGGTTGGTACATGTTGTCGGGGCGGATTTCGGAGAGCGTTCCTGTCCGAAGGACGCGGAACTGCGAAACGAGAATCCGCAGTTGGCTTACCACCGAACCCCGCCCTGCAATATGTACTGTGTTACAAACAGTTTTTTATTTTTTTTAATTTAATCATAACTATTAAATTCTTCTAAAAATTTTTTTTGTGCTTAAATCAACTAATTGGCAGTCATTATCTGGTGAAAACACAAATAGTTCAGGTCTGGTTTTATTCTTATTATCAGTCTCGAATATATAATTCTCAAATTTTATGGAGTCATTGATGATTTTATATTCTCCAACAAAGTCATAAATCATTTTACCTCCTACTGCAAATTCTTTGTATTTAAAGATTCCATTAATCAGTCGTAACTCAATAAAGCCATTTTCTTTGGTCGAATAATATTTTTTCCCGACTGAATTGTCATACTTTGAAGAAAGGCTTTTAACTTTATTTTTTTTAGGTTTTCTAATCGAATAAATAAGTTTCAAATCATTTCCAATTTCTTGCTTTGCATCTTCTGTTCCAAGCTTTTTAAAGTCAACATAAAAATTGTCATTTACTGAGTAGATATATTTAATTCTTCGACTATAACTTTGTACTTCTTTATTTGGAAATACCTCTATTACTTTT
Source organism: uncultured Draconibacterium sp. (assembly GCA_963677235.2). Classification (GTDB taxonomy): domain Bacteria; phylum Bacteroidota; class Bacteroidia; order Bacteroidales; family Prolixibacteraceae; genus Draconibacterium. Next base: position 1,338,662 of record CAXXPP010000004.1, read on the forward strand.
CCGGAAATTTCACTAGTATTTCCCATTAAGAACGTTTGTGTCCCAAATCCTGTCCAACCTGTATATACCAGTATTGAGCCAAATAAAACACCCAAAATCCAAAGATTAATATTTCCTTTTCTCATCTTTTTTGAAATTGTTTGTAACGGTGGTGGTATGAGGTCGTGGCGGTCAGACGAGAGTCTGGCCAGTCCGACCGAAACTGAGGTTGGGACGAGATTCGACTTGTCGAATCCGCGCAAAACCAGCCATGACTTATACCACGTGTTACCGGTAGGTTTTTATTATTCATCGTCAGTTTGTTAACAATATAAAAGTATCATTTTCAGCGCAAAAGTCTCAAGTAATTACTTCGCATTTTTATTTTTTTTCTTAACCCCAAAAGTCAAAGCCAGCTTGTGGGCCAGCAGGTAACCACCGAAAATTGCCCCGCCGGGACGTGGGCCAAACCAGCCCGGGTTTTAGCCGCTGGCGGAAAACTTGCTGCTTCCGGCCAGCCCTGCCAATTTAATTTCCTGTCAGGTACGAAACGGCCAAAAACCAAACTGTCAAACAACTACTGGCTGTTCTTATAAACGTACTGCACAGTCAGGTTGCAAAGCAGTTTTGGCAAATTGTCAAACTGCAAAAATTGGCAACAGCACTAAACTTTATTTTGCAAGTTTTGTGACAGCGATTTTCGGACGGACAAAAAACCAAAGAACGGACGTTTCAGATAACCACCATTTTTTTCTTCAAACTGTTCGTTAAGGCAGATGGTTAACAAAGTTAAAGTCACATAAGTTACACTAAATTTGTACTCAGCCTTGTAATATTTTGTTTAACACGAATATCTTTTTCATTAAAGTAACCTAAAAATACATTACGGTAAAATACTTTCCAAACCCCGTTTCCAATTTCTTCAGCAGCTACTTGTCTACCTATCAATCCACTTGACATATACACCCAGTAATAAGCTTTCCAGCGCATTGCCCCGCTTTTTGAAACATTCATTGTTTTCATGTGTGCAGGATAGATATATGGTTTAATTTTCTCAGGGAAAGGCTTGTTTGAGAATTGGTGGGCCTGAGCAGGGGTTTTCATATCCAGAGCTTCATGTGGCCTTATTGAGTTATATTCTTTTACAAAATAGTTCAATTTCCTTTGTTGAGAACGTAAATCGAATGCTGAAGGGGCTGCACAGGCTGCTTTCAGGTCTCTGTGCATGCGTTCGTGCCTTCCGTTCTGTTCGGGGTGGGCGGGGTCTGAAAACACGGGGAGTATTCCCAGGTCGATAAACCAGTACGACAATGTGGTAAAGCGCTGGATGGCGGATACGGAGCCAAAGGGGATGCCGTTGTCGGTATGTACCTGTTTTGGCAGTCCGAACTTTCTGAACACCCTTGTAAACTCTTCTTTTACGGATTTGTAATTTTCTTTGTGATGAGCTTTTGCAGTAAACAGGAACCGGCTTTTAGAGTCGGCAATAGTTAAGGGGTGACAGTATTTTTTGTTGCCCATTAAAAATTTGCCCTTGTAATCGGCACTCCAAACTTCGTTGCAGTCTTTTGGGTCAAATATCGGGTACAGGGGTTTTACCCTACGCAAGCGTTTTTGGGGGCATACCAGTCCGTTTCGTGATAAAATGTTGTGAACCGTAACCACCGAGGGGATTTGGTTTTCAGGAAAGTCGTTAAACAATAATATCCTTAATTTTTTAGCTCCCCAACGTTGATGTTTATCCTTTAAACATAGAATTCTTTTTTCTATTTCTTTGTTTGTCAGGTTGGGGTGGTTTATAGGTGCTTTATCCTTCATACGGAGGCCTTCAATACCAAATTTTTCATAGCGCTGAATCATCCTGTACGCAGTTGTCCTGGATATTCCGAATCCGTTACATAACTCTGTGATAGTATATTTTCCAGAGTTCCATTCACAAATAAATTCTACTTTTTCTTCCATAATAGTTTTTTCTTTCCAAGGCATGGCAATTTGATTTTTATGTCAAATTACAAACTTTGAAAAGTGTAAACTATGTCCCTTTAACTTTGTAACGGATGTCCCTTTATCGTACCAAACTTACCGGTAACGGTTGGTACATGTTGTCGGGGCGGATTTCGAAGAGCGTTCCTGTCCAAAGGACAAGGAACTGCGAAACGAGAATCCGCTGTTGGCGAACCACCGAACCCGACCTGCAATATGTACTTTGTTAACGGCTGGTTTTTTATTCATGGTCAAGTTGTTAACAGTATAAAAATATCATTTTCTGAGCAAAAGTTTCAAATAACCTCGTCGCTTTTTAAATTTTTCTTCACCCCAAAAGTCAAAGTTGCTTGTGGGTTGCAGGTAACCAACGGCGGTTTGCCCCGCAAAAACGTGAGTTTTTCCATTCCTAACTTATGCCGCTGGCGGAAAACTTGCGAGTACAAAAATGTCCGCCAATTTTTTTAATTCCAGTCCAGATAACTAAAGGCCAAAACACAAACTGTCAAATAACCACCAGCTGTTCCTAAAAAGTGCTTCACAGTCAGGCAGAGAAACATTTTGGTTGCCTGTCAGACTGCGAAAATTGGCAACTTGCACTAAACAATCTTTTGCAAGTTTTGTGACAGCGATTTACAAACGAGCGAAAAAACAAAGAACGAACTTATCAAATAACCACTAATATATTTTTCTTAAACTTGCCGTTAACGGTTGGTACATGTTGTCGGGGCGGATTTCGAAGAGCGTTCCTGTCCAAAGGACAAGGAACTGCGAAACGGGAATCCGCAGTTGGCGTACCACCGAACCCAGCCCTGCAATATGTACTTTGTTATGGGCAGTTGTTTATTTTTTATTTTCAAGTTTTTAATCAATAGTCGATAAGTATTTTTCTATTTTAGGTGAATATCCAATATTATAATCTCCAATACTGTCAGAGTAAATAATAAAATAAATCAAGTCAGGAACTTTTTTCTTAAACTCGTTAAAACCTTCTGTCCCCATTGACATAATAGCAGTTGCAATCCCATCGGCAGTAATACATTCTTTTGCCAAAACGGTCGCACTTAATATATTTTGACCAGCAGGATACCCTGTTTTGGGATTAATTGTATGCGCATATTTTTTCCCATCTTTGATATAATAATTTCTATAATCTCCAGAAGTTGCAAGTCCCATTCTTTCCGTAATATGCAATGTTTGATTAATGATTTCCTCTTGAAATCCTATGTTGTCATCAATTGGTTTAGTTATTGCAACAGTCCATGGTTTTCCTTTCGGATTGACTCCTTTCATGGACATTTCGCCTCCTATCTCAATCAAGTAATTTTCAATTCCGTTTTTGTCAAATAAGTTTGCAACCAAATCGCAGATGCAACCGTCTCCTAAAGCTGAAAAGTTGAGAAGTATTCTTGGGTCATCTTTAATTATTTCATTATTCTTCAATTTTACTTTTCGATATCCAACAAAAGTGAGTAAACTATCTATCGTTTTGGGTGTTACACTGTCCATTTTAGAAAAACCAAATCCCCATAAATTAATTAATGGGGCACAAGTGACATCAAACATTCCATCAGACAATTCCGATATTTGTTGTGCTTTTTGAAATGATTTTATAAAAATTGAATCAACCTCAACTTTTTTGTTTTGATTCACCTGTGAAATTATTGAAAGAGAATCAAATGGATTTAGAGAATGATAATATTTTCTAAATTCATTTTGTACTAATTTTTCCACACTATTTGGATTATTACTTTTAAAAGTAATATGATAAGGAGCATGGGTTACTCCACTTAATTTGTGGTAATTGTCATGACAACTCTCAAATAAAAGAATAATTGCGATTATAAAGTAAAATCTTATTTTCATTAATAATCAGAGTTTTGCAGGTTTTGTTTCAATTGCCCATAACGGTGGTGGTATGAGGTCGTGGCTGTCAGACGAGAGTTTGACCAGTCCGACCGAAACTGAGGTTGGGACGAGATTCGGCTTGTCGAATCCGCACAAACCCAGCCATGACTTATACCACGTGTTAGCTGCTGCCCTTTATTTTTTTTTTGTCAAAAGAGCTTTGTTGTTTTTCATAAATTTTTGTCATCAATAATACATTAACATCATATTCGCCTGGTGTAGAAAACTCATAGAGAATATAATCATTAACGTCATGTAAAATTCTTAAAGTAAATTGCATTGGGTCGATAAAAGATTTTAAGTCTACATCTTGATTCATGAGTCTCGGAAGAATTATTTTATTACCCTCCATGTATCTTTTAAAACTACTAAAATTTGGATGTATCTGCTCACAGCATAATAAATAGTAAGGTCTATAGGCACTCATTTCAACTCTTTCTTCAAGAAGTCGTAAACTCGCTTTCTGTTTTCCTGGAAATAAACTATCAGCCCATCCATATTCATTATCTAAAAAATCTTTACCAAATATATTATTTAGATTTTCAGTACTGTCCTGTAATTTTTTATGAGTCGATTTTGGAAGTGGCTTGAATTTTAATTCTTTAAAATGTTTGTCGTAACTAGTGACCTTTTTTTTAGAATTTCTAATTGAATGTCTATAAAATTTGTCGGCAAGAGTTGGGTCATTTTCTAACGCAAGCAACAAAAGGATAATGCTGTTCTCATACAATGAACGCCAAATTATCATAGCAGCATCAATATATCCGCTAAGTAGTAAATCTCCAATTTCCTGTGCACGCCTTGTTACTAACCCAAATAAAGCAACATTCATCTTTAATGTGCTGTCAATTCTTTTTCCAGAAATTTTTTCAACGATTTTGTTATACACGACAACGCAACTATTAATGTAAACGAAAAAAGGAATGAAGGACTCTTTATTGGTTTCCGCTATCGTTTTTTGATTTTTGAAATGTATCTTTAAAAAAGAGTCAAGATTAAATTTATGATGCTCTACATATAAACTGGAAATAGTATTCTCATATTCAGAAATTATATCATCCAATTTGGGAGCTAATTTTTCTCTAATTTCCTTTTCTGAAAGCTTTTGTTGTTTTATAGAATCAGTAAATGATTCATTAAAAATTTCTTTGAAATCTTCAATAAATAAACTTTCTATTTCGACTGATTTATAACGTCCCATGTATTGCTTTTTTATCTTTTCAGGGTTCCGACTAACGTCAAACTTACAAGTCATAAAATCAAGTAGTTGTAAATCCGAGTTGTTCGGGTTTTATTTCAAATTTAGTTATTTGTTTTTTTAATCTCTTTACCAAACCCAATCTTCTTTTTTCGTCGAGGAACATATATTGAGTTGGTGGATTATAGTTTTGTCCTTTTACAAGCATATTCCAAATTATTATTGCAAGCTTTCTGGCAGTAGCATTAATGGCAGTTGGCCGTCCTTTTTTGTAATTGATTCTTTTAAAGAAATCAGCAAGGTGCCCTTCTTTTAAATTTCCAATTGCATTAGCCGCATTACGTAAGGCTATTTTTAATCTGCTGCTACCTTTGGGGATGTGATGGCTTAATACCTTTCCTCCGCTAATTTTATTATTGGGAGCTAACCTGAGCCATGCTGTAAATTGTTTTCCGGATTTAAACTTTCTGATACCAGTCAGTCCTATCTCGCTGATTAGTGCCATTATTGTTGCATCATTTACTCCTTCAATTTCCATAAGGTCGACACCTTCGAAATACTGATAAGAGATTTGATTCATATCTGTTCCCCTGATCGTATTTTTATTTTTACGCTTATATGATTTTTTATTGGCAACGTGCTGTTTCTTGTTGTGGTCCTGGTCGATAATATCTTCAAGTAGGTTTTTTATTTGGACATCAACTTCACTGATTTGTTTTTGTATATGCAAATAGGTTTCCCATTCCTGTTTGAGGGCAAACAGATAATCTTTTCTTCCATTATATTGTAATGCCTTTGCTATTTCTTTTTCAGGTTTACGGCAATTGTAATGCCGGTATTTAGCGAGTTCTATACCCTTGGTTTCACCTTTAATAAATGCATTTATGATTTTTGTTCCGGTTAAACCAACGATGTCGTTTACAACAACATCCAACCTCATATTCATTAGCCTGAGGTATTTCTGGACTTTCAAAACTGTTTGCCCGGTTTGTCTTATCAGGTTTTGCCTGTGCCTTGAATAAGTTCTGATTATTTCAGTGGTACTGTCAGGAAGGAAGCTATGGCTCAATAAACCTAAACAATGTAGCTTTTGTATCCATTGGCAATCTTTTATGTCTGTTTTTTTTCCTTTCACGTTTTTAGTTTGTTTCCCATTAACCAGTATCACTTCAAAACCTTCTGCTGTTAATGCACTAAACAAAGTTTGCCAATAAGTACCAGTACTTTCCATCGCAATTGAGGTGATACCATTTTTAGATAACCATCGGCAGAGTTCCTGATGGTCTTCACTATAAACACCAAATTCCCTAATGTCCTGGGCATCCTGTCCAATGGCAACCCAATGGCTTTTGCTTCCTACGTCAATCCCTGCTGCATCAGGGTTGACTACTTCTAAACTCATTTGTTTCTTTCCCATATCTTAAATGTTTAAAATGTTAAAAAGCTCCAGGGATGTAACTCTTTAACTTTGAAAATATTCCGATCGGGATTCCGTCAACAGACGGATCGCCATTAAACTCTAACCCAGGTCAGTAAAGAAATATCACTGACTTTTTACATCCTAACCTTGATTGCGCTCGGGTTTAATAAACACCATTGCTTAAACCGGCCTTAACTCGGAGCTCAATGCTAAGATAATCCGTTAGCACAAAAACTCAACTGTTTTACAACCAGTAGGAGGATTGCAGTTAACGGTCACTTGTATGTGGTCGGGCGGGATTTCGAAGAGAAATCCTGTCAGACCCGCAGGAAAGTGGGCGCGAGGTCTGACTTGTCAGACCGGTAAAACCCCCGCCTGCCATATACAATTTGTTACAAAACGTTTTTTATTTTTATGCTTCTCCATTAATCATAAAGAAATCAAAGTTTTTTTTCGTTAGGTTTATTAATATTCTCCAATAACAATCTCCACCATCTTCAACGATTACAATTGTTTTTTTCCAGTCAATAGGTTTCCAAATAATTGTATTGCAAGAATCAACAGGTTGTTTTAATAATTCGCAAAATCCATTAACATAAACCATCGAATCTCCATTGGTTTTACTGAAAAACACATATTGTCGATAATAATTTCTGATATTGATTGAATCAAGGAATAGTGAATATTTTTCCTTTTCAGATTTTAATCCTTTTAGCAAAATTGTCTCCGCTTTTCGGTAGTCGTTGTCAGTAGGTTGAAATGAGTCGTTGATGCTATCTTTCAACCATCCTACTAAGTTTAAATTATTGAGAATTATGTGTCTGCTATTATATGCTATTGGGAAAGAATATTTATAAATTAGATTATAAATCAATGAATCGTCTTCGCTGTTTTTTGATTCCAGAATTTTCAGAATCTTTGAGTTGCTATAAGTATTCGAAATGTCGTTATATATTTCATCTGAGATTTTGTCTACCTTTATACTATCAATATTCGGTCTTCTGTTTGTCGAGTTGAAGTAGTTTTCAGTCAATGATTGCAATTTCTTTTTTACTGGTTCATTATTTGTCGAGCATCCCCAAAGAATAAATCCTAACAACATTATTGTCAGTATTCTCGTCCTTGTCAAATTATTGCTTTTATGCTTCATTTGGGCTCTTTTAAAATGTTTTGTAACGTTAAGTATAAGAAACGTAAGTGATTTCGAAGCTCTTACCTGTCAATTTGTACTGAGCCAAATTTGCGTTTTGACACAAATTTAAAACATTAAATAAACCCGTCAAATCGCAGATTTGGCGGAGCTGATTAAACGCACAAACGTTTCGTAAACCACTGAGCCACTTATGTTTTTTATACATTGTTGGTGGTAGTTGTTCATCCCACAAAGTCAACAAATCCATCATTTTTTAAACTATCTCGTATTAATCCAAATTGTTCAATATATTCCGAATCTGGGAAATTACAAATCATACTTTCAGCAAATTTAATTGCTCTCTCAATATCAAAACGTTGAAATTCATTAATTAAAATAACACCTGCCCATGCTCTTGAATCATCGTCAGTTGCTTTATCTAGAATTACTTTCTTTAATAAATCAATCTTTTCTGTTATCAAGTCTATAATAGGATAAATATTCTGTCCCATACTTCCCCTTGTAATTCCTGCATCGTCAATATGTCGAACTAATTTTCCAATTTCTCGCTCACCAAATTTACTCGTAATTAACCCTCTTGCTGATTTTCTAATTTCATCATCTACTATGTTTCCTTTATGCCAGAAAATATCTCCGTGACTTATTAAGTGTCGGAATGTATAAATAATTAAATCCTCTATTTCAAAGTCGTCCTCAATTAAAAATTGATTTCACTAGTGTCCCATTAAAATTGGGACGTAATTAATAATTAAACAAATTTGGCTCATTAAGCCAAAAACGTTCTTTGTCATTTTGAAATTTAGTTTTCATAAAGAGGTCTCGAAGATGAGTTTTATCTGTAAGTGATATTATTGACTGCATTTTTTGTAGCACGTTTAGCCTCTTTTAACCCTGCAAAACTTTGGTCGAGGTAAAACTCATCTTTCAGTATTCCGTTAACACGTTCTGCTACTGCATTTTCGTAACAATGGTTTTCTTCAGTCATACTGATTCTGCACTTGTTGTTTTTAAGGGTTTTTACATATTCTTTAGAACAATATTGTACTCCACGGTCGGAATGGTGAATCAATCCGTTACCGGGTTTGTTAACTCTAAAAGCATTTTTAAGGGCTCGTAAACAGCCAGCCAGTTCGAGCGAATTGCTGATGTCGTAGCCAACTATCTTACGTGAATACAGGTCAGTGATCAGTGCCAGGTAACAAAATCCGTTGTAAGTCCTGATGTAAGTAATATCGCTCACCCAAACTTGGTTGGATTTTGTTATTTCCATATCTTTTATCAAGTTGTTATACTTGTGGAAGTGGTGGTACGAGTCTGTTGTTTTACAACTGGCTTTTTTGCGCATGACCAGCATATCGTACTTGCGCAAGATCCTGAAAAGCTCATCCCTGCCTACCTTCACCCCTATCAGGTTAAATGTGATATGTAACGTCATCAAGAGTTTGCGCGTACCCATCCGGGGTTGTTCAATGCGTTCTTGTTTGACCAGTTCAATAACCTGCTTTTCAACTTCCAGCAGGGCAGCATGCCGCTTCTTGTACTTGTAGTAAGCATCGCGGTGCAAGCCAAAGCATTGGCAAGTTACTTCGCAACTTGCCTGCTTGGTTTCTTTGGTTTTGTCAACAGCTTTCATCACTGTTTCTTGCTTAAGTTTTTTTTTAGCTCATCTACGTTTTTAAAACCGAGCTTCTCCGAAGCAACTTCGAGGTATGAATCCAGCACAAGCTGGTCTAAATCTTTTTTTACAAGTGCTTCTTTGAGCTTTTCTACTTCCTTTTGGAGTGTTTTGATTCGAGTGATTTCGTCTTTAGTTTCCACGTTTATGCGAGTGTTCATTAGGTCAGTACGGTTGTATTTTTTAATCCATTCGTTGATTGTTGAATTCTGGATCCCGTAAATACGCCCGAGCTGACGTTTGTTATACTTACCGGTACTAAGTTCGGATAAAATTTTGAGTTTGAAACTCTCCGAATAACGTCTGTAAACTTGGTCATTTTTGTACATAATTAATTAAATTATGTAGCCTTTATTCCGGACGAGTCAAAATTATACCTAACGGTAAATTGTATGAGTAGTGGCAGATTGCGTGGTAGTTTCCTGTCAAACCGCTACGCAGTTTGAGCGGGTTATAAAGCTTGATATTTACCACATCGCCTGCCATTACTTATACAAAATGTTAGGTGTTGTTTTTTTTATCAAGTATTTTGTTAATTATTTCATCAATTTTGTCATGTTCTACATTTTTGATTTCAATATCTTTAGTTTTTATTGTCACTCCCTTCTTGCCTTTTATGATTTCTTTAACGATGGCACCTAATTGCTCAATGACAATAGGAATTAACGGAATCAAAATGTCAACAATTAATTCACCTCCTGACAAAGACTTTGATGAGGCAACTTTTAGATTATATCTTTCTATTATTATTTGGTCTTGACTTGTTAATGCCCCTGTAAATTTTATAACAATCATTTTAATATATTTTTTTGATTATGAATTATAGTGTTAATTCTATTTTTATCGTGTCTTTAATTAGCTGTCTATACAAAGATTTTAGATTCTCATCTTCACTTCCTAAGTCTATTTCAAGAAATATTCTTTCATTAAACATGGAATAAAAATTATTTCTGATCATAGTTATTTCTGATATATTTTCTATGTCTCCTCCTGTTATCTTTCTTTTAAATGGAGTGTTATTATGAACCAGACTTAGCATTTTTGCCATAGAAAACAACAAATTTTTCAATTTTACACTTGATATTCCTTCCTTGTCAACATACTTTGATGATATATCATCAGCTATTTTAATTAAGAAATTACAACTTTTAAAAATGTCACAATATTTATATATTTCATTGTTCATTTTCAAATTCCAATTAAGTTTCAGATTATTATTTTCATCATAATAAGCTCCGTTATACATCTGTGTTGCCATATCCAATATATGATTGACGATGTAGAGGATTCTATTTGTACACCTATTGAAGACATCATTTAAAGTAATAATTAATGTTTCATATGCTCCACAAAAATGTCTTAACATTTCAAATGACTTATCTTCTGCTAAGTCGTTTAATGACACAATTTGATATGAGTCATATAAAATTGAGAAAAATCTTTGCATTAGCACATCTCTAATATCCAGTTCATACATGACTTTCGTATTACCAGATTTAGATATAAGTTCAATAAATTTTAATAGTTTAAATATTTTAAATATTAAAATCAAGGAATGAACTAAGTAAATTGGATCAATCGAGTTCTTTTTAAAAACAAGGTATTTCCATGTTATTATTACAGCAATTCTATCACATTCAATTTCTTCTTGTAAAGTCTTTTCTTTAAAAATACTGCTATACGGCAATTTGTTATCGTAAATTTTATTTAAGGCTTCATCAATTTCATCAAACTGTATCTTGTCGTCTTCATATTCAAAAGGAATATCAAAATCTACATCATGATTATGTAATAGATAATGAGATATTTCATGACCAAGAATGAACATCAGCATTAAAATAGAAAAATCATAAGTTTTAATAATTTCATTATAACTACTAAAACAGTCTGGATATAATTTAAGCAAAGGATAAAAATACTTTTCATTACTAGCAATGCTTTTGTCAAACGCAAAGTCAGTAATAGGAGATAAGTGATGGCATCCAGGATACAAATGCTGAAGAATATTGTCTATCATATCTTTTGATATCTCTCCATTCTCAATTGAAGAATATATGCTGCTAAAAACAGCACAGTATTGGATATTGTATAGTATGTATTTTCTGCCTTCAAATTCCATGAGCAGAGATTCACCTTCTAGCATCCAAACCAAAATTAACTCAGGAAGGTCTTTTTTTAGATCTATAGATAGTTCATCATAATAAATGTAAATAGGTGAGTATTTTCTTGGGACTGTCTCACACGAGTATGCCTCAATGACATTATAGGCATATTTTATAAATTCTATTATATTCATTTACATATTATTTAATTAAACTCAAAGATGAATCTTGTCGGGTCAAAATAACACCTAACGGTTGGGACATGTTGTCGGGGCGGATTTCGGAGAGCGTTCCTGTCCGAAGGACACGGAACTGCGAAACGAGAATCCGCAGTTGGCGTACCACCGAACCCCGCCCTGCAATATGTACTGTGTTATACCGCGTTTTTTTGTTCTTGTATCAGGTCAGTCAATGAATAGACTGAATATTTTTTTCTCTCAGCGTGAAGTAATCTGTTTAATTCATTTTTTGCCTGAATCTCAATCCATAACATCGGGTTATGATTAAACAACCGCCCAAATATCAAAGCTAAATCGTAATTTATTGTACGTTCTCCGTTAATCAGTTTACTAAGATTTGATGGTTTTAAATCCAAATACTCAGCAAACTGCTTTTGTTGAATTTTTAATGTTTTTAAAATGGTCTTTAAAAATTCTCCTACGGGTTTAACTTCAGGAGTATCCGAAATTAGATAATCTTCCATTTCGTATTTTATAGTCAATAAATCAATTCCCATTTTCTGGCTTTCAGTTCGTCTTCTTGATTTGTTTAACAAAATAGCCTGGAAATCATTAAATCCTTGTGAGCCGATATCCATTCTTTGAGTTAGCATACTTTCTTGTGGTTCTTCTATTCTGTTTTTCATGACTAATCAATTTTTGTTCGATACAAATACTTTTCAATTAATTTTTCTCCATTTTCCCAATCAATAAACATCCGCTGTCCAAGGGCTAACTCTGCTCCGTATTTTTCTGCATACCATTTAATTAAATTTGTCTTAGAGACAAATGTTAAGAATCCCTTGTAATCCCCCCCAATCTTAAAACTCTCCCTACATCCAAAAGCAATCAGGCAACCTGCTACATAATCATAGCGTTTATTTTTTTGTCCAATATTGTGGGGAGCCAATTCTAAAGCATCCATTATCAACATCCCATATTCAAGTTTTAAACATAAAGCCCCTTCTGTTTGGCTTGGAGAATTTAATGTCCTTAAAATATAGCTCTGTCCATTTTTATTTTTTGATAGGTTTCTCCAATTAAAATTCCAACCATCTTTTTTCAGAGGAGTGGTGTTTTTATCCATTGGTACGATCTCAGATTTTACGAGCTCTCCGTTTATTTTATCCAAGATATAAATCATACTCAAATGTATAAATAAATTATCAATATTGTATAATTGTTTTGAATTTTATTTTCCCATGTTGATAATTTGTGTGTCTGTTTTCAAAATGTCCCGTCCTGAAATACGGCTACAGGTTAAACAATGATATTTTTGTTATAAAAATTGCCATTAAAAATTGTATTTCCAGGCCATTACCCAGGTTAAACAAATTTAGTTTGCTCGTAATAATTGAACAAGGACAAGCCCTTCGGGTCTTTCTGAAAATCTTCCTTCTTCGAAGGGTATTTTCAAAAATCTCCTTGTACAATTCTTTCGTGCTATCAATTTGGATGTTTACCATGGAAAATGACTTGTTGTGATAATTTTAGTTGTTTAAGCGGCAAGTGAAAATACTTGTCCGGGTGTTTTATATCCTAAAGATAAATGAAGTCTTTTATTATTGTAAATATTGACTGCATTTTTTGTAGCACGTTTAGCCTCTTTTAACCCTGCAAAACTTTGGTCGAGGTAAAACTCATCTTTCAGTATTCCGTTAACACGTTCTGCTACTGCATTTTCGTAACAATGGTTTTCTTCAGTCATACTGATTCTGCACTTGTTGTTTTTAAGGGTTTTTACATATTCTTTAGAACAATATTGTACTCCACGGTCGGAATGGTGAATCAATCCGTTACCGGGTTTGTTAACTCTAAAAGCATTTTTAAGGGCTCGTAAACAGCCAGCCAGTTCGAGCGAATTGCTGATGTCGTAGCCAACTATCTTACGTGAATACAGGTCAGTGATCAGTGCCAGGTAACAAAATCCGTTGTAAGTCCTGATGTAAGTAATATCGCTCACCCAAACTTGGTTGGATTTTGTTATTTCCATATCTTTTATCAAGTTGTTATACTTGTGGAAGTGGTGGTACGAGTCTGTTGTTTTACAACTGGCTTTTTTGCGCATGACCAGCATATCGTACTTGCGCAAGATCCTGAAAAGCTCATCCCTGCCTACCTTCACCCCTATCAGGTTAAATGTGATATGTAACGTCATCAAGAGTTTGCGCGTACCCATCCGGGGTTGTTCAATGCGTTCTTGTTTGACCAGTTCAATAACCTGCTTTTCAACTTCCAGCAGGGCAGCATGCCGCTTCTTGTACTTGTAGTAAGCATCGCGGTGCAAGCCAAAGCATTGGCAAGTTACTTCGCAACTTGCCTGCTTGGTTTCTTTGGTTTTGTCAACAGCTTTCATCACTGTTTCTTGCTTAAGTTTTTTTTTAGCTCATCTACGTTTTTAAAACCGAGCTTCTCCGAAGCAACTTCGAGGTATGAATCCAGCACAAGCTGGTCTAAATCTTTTTTTACAAGTGCTTCTTTGAGCTTTTCTACTTCCTTTTAGAGTGTTTTGATTCGAGTGATTTCGTCTTTAGTTTCCACGTTTATGCGAGTGTTCATTAGGTCAGTACGGTTGTATTTTTTAATCCATTCGTTGATTGTTGAATTCTGGATCCCGTAAATACGCCCGAGCTGACGTTTGTTATACTTACCGGTACTAAGTTCGGATAAAATTTTGAGTTTGAAACTCTCCGAATAACGTCTGTAAACTTGGTCATTTTTGTACATAATTAATTAAATTATGTAGCCTTTATTCCGGACGAGTCAAAATGCGGTATAACGGTGAATTGTAAGTTGTCGTTGCGGATTGCGGGTGATTGTCCGTCCGCAGGACGAAAGACAATCATGCGGGAATCCGAAGCGACAAACTGCACTGCACAAGACATATAATTCTGTTTACGTGTCTGAAAAAAAGCAAGTTGTAGAAATAATTTTGCGAACAGGTAACGATTTAGAAACGAGCTAACTTCTGTTTGTTTCTTCTTTTTGCTAATATAACAAAGAGCGACTTTTGTTTATAAAGATACGAGATTTTCCAATTTGTTTGATTGATTTAATAAATTTCTAAGCATAGCAAGAGACTACAGTTCGACCCTATCAATCTCAGATCGAATCGGAGGAGTCTGACATAAAGGTTATAGTTATTTGTATGCATGCTAATCTGCATCTGTGTTCAGGCTCCATTGTTAAAAGTCCTGACGAACAATCGTCTTTCAATTGAGATATCTTACATAAATGAAATCTAATGCACCCTATATGAGAATGGCAGCATTACCATGAAAGAAAATTATTGATTCGGTCTTCCCGAAAGATCGACATTTTATTGTCCGGTTTATTATCTTGCCGTTCTCTGATTTTTGAAACAATCTTTAGTAATGCGGATAAACTCATAACCATTTTTCATACTTGTGATTTTAAAATTATATATCGTTAGGTAGGTATAAGAAAAACAGAATTATGCATAAGAACGGATCAAACCCTCATAATCTAGATTAAGAATAGTTCTATTAATATTGAATAGGAAGAATCCCACTTCTCCTAATTCTAATCCGAAATTTGAGAAAATTAATATTGGCTATCGTTTAGGGAATGACTCAAACACGATGGATTTTCGTCTCATAGGTCTAAATTGTGAATGAAATCTGCTCACTCAAACTATCCTTTTCGTTTAACAATCAAATATTTTAATTTTGATTATATTTATTTGTTTTACGATAGTTCGCCTAATTAAAATATTATGAATTTTATTTCCGAAAACCAACTGGAAGAATGGCTAAATAATGAACTCGATTTTCTATTTATCTTAACTATGGATGGAAATATTCTGGAGATGAATTCTGCCGTTTATTCAATACTGGGTTACCCTGAAGCAGAGGTGAAAGGGAAAAACCTGGCTGTAGTCTATCCTTCGCAGTATAAGGAAAAAATGATGGTCACCGTTCCTTTGGCAATAAAAGGAACCATAAGCTCCTCTCCTTACCCATTTATAACAAAAACAGGTGAAATAATTCCGGTAGATACTAAGTTTTATGTTGGATGGTGGAAGGGAAAAAATGTTGCTGCTGTAGTTTGTACTAATTTATCGACAGAGTACTTTTCAAAAGGAGTGTTTTTTAGCCTGTTTAACAATTCCCGGATAATGATGGTTATCAGCACTGTTGATTCTGGCATTATTTTTAATGCCAATCAGGCTTTTATGGAAACCATTGGTTATTCTTTGGATGAGATTGCCGGTAAAAGCAGTCGGGAACTTGGTTTATTTTATGATTATTCAGAGAGAGAGGCTGTGCTTCAGCAATTCAAAAAAAACGGAAAAGCAGAAGGGGAAGTCACTATAAAAACAAAGTCAGGGACATTGATTACCTGCCTGTTTTCGCTTGAAGGAATCGAAATACAGAAGAATACATACCTGCTTTATGCCGCAACAGATATTACGCAAAGAAAAAAGACGGAAGAGAAGCTCAAATATCTCAACCAACAACAAAAACTACTCGCAGATGTTGCACAGTTTCTTAACAAACCAGGGAATTTTGATGATATTATCAATACTGTTTTGAAAATGGTAGGCGAGCATTCGAATGTTAGCCGGGTATATATTTTTGAAAATACAACTGACGAACAGTTTACCAGTAATACGCATGAGTGGTGTAATAAAGGAATTGAAGGGAAAAAAGAAGAACTTCAAATGCTCCCTTTTGATAAAGTCCCTTCGTGGAAAAAGATTTTAAACCGGGAAGGCCGCATTTTTTCGGAAAATATACAGGAACTTCCCCGGGATATTATTGATGTACTGGAACCGATGCAGATTAAATCTATTTTGGTTTATCCGCTTTACCTTGAAAATCATCTTTGGGGCTTTGTTGGTTTTGATGAATGCCTGCGTAATAAAATCTGGACAGAAGACGAAATAAATCTGCTTTTAACAGTTACAAACAATATTGCAAATGCCCTTGAGCGAAAAAGGTACCTGGAGCAATCGGTAGAGCGGGAAATGCGTTTGAGGCTTGCACTTAGCGGGGCAAAAGAAGGTATTTGGGAATGGAACCTCCAAACAGGGGAAATTTATTTTACCGATACCTGCTATACGATGCTTGGCTATGAACCTGATAATCCGATAGCACAAGGGTATAACTGGAAAGAGCTTATCCATCCGGATGATTTTGAAAATGTGTTGAAAATATTTGAAAAACATTCGAAAGGGGCTATCGATTATTATGAGAGTGTTTTTAGGATAAAGGACAGTTCAGGTAAATGGAAGTGGATACTGGATCATGGAAAAATTATTGAGTGGGATAAAAACGACAAAGCCGTCAGGGCTATTGGTACCCACATTGATATAACCCAACAAAAGGAAACAGAGTTACAGTTGCAGGAATTGCTCGCTACCAAAGACAAACTTTTTTCTATTATATCACACGACTTGCGCGGTCCCATAGGAAGTTTCATGCAGGTAATTGAGTTATTGACCAGCGACATTCATATTGATTCTGATGAACAAATTACCTTACTTAACAAGTTAAAAGATATGTCGCAGGGAACTTTCTACCTGTTGGAAAACTTACTCAACTGGTCGAGGTCGCAACGAAGTGAAATTACTTATGCACCAAGGCTATTCATTATAAATGAACTGGTAACTGAAAGCATATCCCTGCTATCCGGTACTGCCGGCCAAAAATCAATAGAAATACAGTTCGAATGCCATGCCAATTACAGTGTTTATGCCGACTACGATATGATTAACCTGGTATTTCGCAACCTGCTTTCCAATGCAATTAAATTTACCCGGCAGGGAGGACTAATCCGTATTCGTATTTATGAACAGGACGATTACATTTTAACTGAAATTGCAGACAACGGAGTAGGAATTTACCGGGATGTGGCGGATAAACTATTTACAAAAAATCAGTTCTATTCCACTTATGGTACGGACAATGAAAAAGGAACCGGACTGGGACTTGCGCTTTGTAAGGATTTTGTACAACGCAATAATGGAACGATATGGGTTAAAAGTACACCCGGGAAAGGAAGCAAATTTACTTTTACTGTTCCGACAAACAAATAGATTATAATTCCCTTTTTAATGAAGTTGTTTATCGCTCCTTCTGATTAAATTTTATTCTAAAGCTTTTCGTTTCTTTAGGTTTAATCTCAAAGGTGGTTAAGTGCTCCGCTTTTTTGGGGAAATGAATATGTAATTGTGATAGAAACTACGGAATATTAAATTCACAATCTGGAAATAACAGATTCGGAAAAAAATAAGTAAAAAGTGGCAGGCTGTAATATATGCCTGCCACTTCTCATATTAAATATTAAAGAGCTTTCTAATTCAACATATTCCCGATTTTAATTCCGAAATAAACGGTACGTGGTAGAGTTGGTCCGTAGATGTACCCCGGATCCCTGTCAACTCCTTTATCAAAGTCATCCTGATACGAATTGAAAATATTTTTCATTCCGCCAAAAACACGTAAAGTTGCCCCGTTAAGTCTAAAATCGTACCTGAGTTTCAGCCCCATGTCGAAAAACGGGTCAGATTCCCTCAACTCTCCTGCATCCGGATCGTCTATCGTGTTTCCAAAGTAAGGGACCAGCATTTTACCCGTATAATTGGCCGTTGTAGAAATACCAAACCGATACCCCGGGGTCCAGTCCAACGCCAGATAGCCGTAATTGTCGGGGGTACGGAAGAATTTTTTTTCATCAAATTCTTGTGTTTCCTCGTATTTACTGCTTTGAATAGTGAATCCAGATTTTAGAGAAAATTTGTTACTGGGAGCTATATTCAGTTCTATGTTAACCCCTTGTACTTTTGCTCCCTTCTCAGCATTTGTCCGGGTATAAATGACCACCCCGTTTTCATCAGGATCGCCATAATCATTTACAAATGCATCATTTAGTTGGGTATAAAATGCTTCTGCCAAAAAGTTAAAATTAACTTTGCCCAATTGCTTATTAAAATCGAGCGAAGCCATAAAACTATGGCTGGTTTCCTGTTTCAAATTCGGGTCATTCTCGTGGATAACCTGTCGGGAGCCAGAAGTTTCGATATGAAGGTCTTCGTCGAATATTTGCGGGGCGCGGTATCCCTGGGAATAACTTAAACGTCCCTGCAAATAATCATAAAAATCGTATTTAAGGGTTACCCTCGGGCTAAAAACATTCCCGGTTTTATCATCGCTGTTATTTTCCTCATCACTTACTTTATAGTGGTCGAAACGCCCGCCTACGGAAGCATCCAGTTTTCCCAGTTTTATTTCATATTGTGCAAATATTCCGAATGTAGTACTTTTTTGGTCGGCTACAATAGTATTGTCTGTATGTGGAATAGAGATAATGGAATCATTTTCAATCTCTGCATTTTCCCAATCAAGATATCCCAATTTTTTATCGTTTAGGAGGTCAATGCGTTCTTCTACTCCAACAGTGAGGTTCGAGGATGTAAACTGGGCATTGTATTGTGACCCGAAACTATAAGTATTTCCTTTTGTTTTGCCATAATCGGCTAATGATTTTTCAGCTCCGTAATAGGAATCCCTCAGCACTCTTTGGCCGGAGACATAAACGGACCATAAATCGGTTTCTCTAAAAAATTGTTCGTAGGTAATTGCTCCGGTTGTAATATCATGGTCAACCGCTTCTGCAATGTTGGCCTCATGTTTGGGATAATCAAAACGGTCTCCTCCACGACGATCTTCTTTGATATTGAAGAAATCCAGAGATACTTTACTTCTGAACCCAAAACGGTGAAACATACGTGTTCCGAAAGTTGTATTCTGTATTTTTGTAACTTCTGAAAAATCATCTCCATCGGCATCAAAAGGATCCCTGTCCCGGTAAAATCCATATACAGCCAGCCCACTTTTGTTATCATCCGAAACAACAGAAGCATTGGCATTTACACTATAATCTGATGCCGGGTCTCCTGAACCGTCTATTCCTACACCAGTAGCTCCACCATTAACCCCAAATTCATAAGAATCCCTGATAGGGTCCTGAAGAATAAGATTTATAGTTCCGGCAATGGCATTGCTGCCATAAAGGGCAGATCCTCCGCCACGAATTACTTCAATTCGTTCAATCATATTCGAAGGGATCAGCTCTAATCCGTAAACGCCAGCCAACCCGCTGAATATTGGTCGATTGTTAATTAGTATTTGTGAGTACGGCCCCTCCATTCCATTCATTCGTACCTGGCTAAAACCACAGTTCTGGCAATTATTTTCCATCCGTAATCCGGGGCTGAAATTCAAGCCCTCGCTTAACGTTACTGATTGAGTTGTTGCAAATAATTTAGGGGTTATTGTATTTACAATTACAGAGGCATCTCGGCGATATTTTTCATTTCTGTCGCCTGTAACAACCACTTCATCGAGTCCGAGGACATCCTCATTTAATGAAAAGTTTATTTCAACTGTTTTTCCTTTTGTTACAGTTACCTGCTTTTCTTCCGGCTTATATCCAATGTATTGTGCTTTAATAGTATATGTTCCTTCCGGTAAGTTCACAAGTTGATAATGTCCGGTTTCATCAGTAACAGTCCCCATAGTAGTTCCTTTTACTGAAATACTAACAAATGGTAAATGTTCACCGTTGGAAACAACGTGTCCAATAATATTGGCATCGGTTTTTAGTTTTTGTGCATTGCTGAAAGAAATCAACAAAAGAAATACAAAGATAAGTGATAATATTTTTTTCATGTTTTATTAATCATTCGTTTATAAAAACAATATTTAAAATATAGTATAAGTAAAGCCTAAAAACCCTGGAGCAAGAGTTTTGAAGCATGTACACACTATACTTCTCTCTAACTATTAATGTTGTTTTACGCTAACACTGAAGCAATCCCAAATATCACATGTCATCTTCTTTATTATTTATCAAAGATAATTATGTGCAAACCTGAGATATATTTTCTCCTTTTAGAAAATATTAAAATTTCAAGAGGCTATAAAAAATTGTGTGTAAATAAAACTTTGGTTATTGATTCTTCTGGAGGTGCTCGAGTAGAAAAATTGAAAACGGAAAGATTATTAATGCGAATAGTTATCCTGTTGAGGAATGATCTTAACATCCTTAGAAATACGGTACCTAACACAAAAATGCCAATGAAGCAAAAGAATTGTAGATTTTGTAATAGATATAATTCAGCATGTGAATGCTGGTGCATTTTAAATGGTGCTGAATCATGTTTTTTATCAAAGGGATGGGCGTGAACTAAAATATAGCCATTAGGTAATTTATGGGCATGCAGAAATATGATATTATTTAGAATGAGCATCCCTATTATAGTAACACCCAAAATCATTCTGGACAGTTTTAACCACCTGCTTGACCTGCATTTCATAAGTGTAAAATAAGGTATTATTTTAGTGAAATGAAATCCCGATAAATAATGATTTTATGTCTTTTATATAGCCAGAATTCGAGATTATTCGTAATAATCCAATAATCTAAAGCTATTTTCTTAGAATCTTAATACTCAGTCCTTTTTGTGCCGACCATCCAGTTTTATCAACCAGGCTAATAAAAAAATGATAATCGCCTTCATCAAAATTGCCGTTGCTGTCGCCATTGGGAATAGTAATTTCCTGCGAAGTTTCGTATGCATCTAATCCTTCGGGAATGTCATATTCCTCAATTAAAAGATAAGGGTTTACCGGCTCTTTCACATCATCCAAATTACATTCAGTAACTTCAGTGCTGTGTGAATGATGGTCGAAATTATTGTGAATATCGATGCTGTAAGAACCCAGTTCTGCATCGTCGGTAAACAATACTTTAAATGTAAAAGTTTCGCCAAAATAGAGTGTGTCGCAGTTCAAAGGAAACGCACTGGAAATTGTCAAATCGATTTCCGGATCCTGATTATCAATATCATCTTTGCTACAAGTTGTAAAAACAATCAACACAAATAGCAATCCTGAAATTATTTTTGAAGTTTTCATGATAACTGTATTAAACAGAGTGAAAGTTCTTTATAACTTCCACCCTGTTTTCTATTTTTAAAGATTTATTACAATCGGGTAATGGTTTGATTTTGCCCCGTTCCCTTTTGCATCCTTCGTTTTTACCAGAATGTAATAATTCCCGGAACGCCATGCATTGTCACCTTGAATAGGCGCTGGGGTCATGTTATTATCGTTTTCTGTTCCCACAACAATAGAAGCGGTAAACTCTGTTTCATCCGGATCGTCAAAGTCATGAGTATGAAGCATTACAATAACTGAAGAATTACTTCCGCTAACATCAGCATCATCAATATTATCTGATTCCTTGACCAATGCCACGAGCATTCCTGCAAGCGAAATATTATCGGTGATACTACCTGAGATGGTAATTGTTTCTCCGGTTGAATAAGTGGCTCCATTTTCGGGTCCCGACAAAATAGTTATTTCAGGGGCCTCTTCATCGGCCAGTTCCTGAATCTCAATTTCATCTTCAACAGTAGTTTGGTAACCTAACATATCGGTTACTGTAATGTGAACATGATAAGTACCAACAGGTGTTCCCGCCGGAATATCCACATGTTTATGGAATGTGGGATCTATCACCCCGGAATAATCATCATAAGTAGCCTCTATTTCATCACTGCTGCCTTCCTCCTGGTGTATTTCCACGGTAATTACATCTACTTTTCCCTCTGCATAGATTTCAGCTTCAATGTGCAAGTCGGCACCTGCATATGCAATATGGCTATCACCTATTCCAAGTTCCAAATTGCTTATTACAGGTTTTTGTACATCGTCGTCATCGTCACAAGATGTAAAGAATAGTGTACTGGACGCTATAAAAATTAGCGCCATCATTTTAATTGCTGTTTTCATAATACTTATTTTTAAATAATTACTTTTCATTTTTTTTCTTGATATTTTTACTGAATGGAATACTAACATTTAATACAAAATTGCGCCCGGCTTCGGGCACGTTTATCAGTCGGTAATAACTGGTGTGATTAAAATATTTCTGATTGAATACATTCTGAATCTGAAACGCAACCGCAATACTCTCGTTTCCAACACTTAATTCTCCTCCCAAGGACATGTTAACCAACTGATAGCCTTCGGTTTTTTCTTCTGGCGGAACAATCCGGTTTTGAGAGGCAACGAGTTTGTAATCAACCGATAAATATGGATTTTTGACTTTTTCTGTATTTTCAGGCGAATATTTCAGGTTGAATAGTAAAGATGCCGGAGGTGAAAACGGTAGGGTAAAACCTTCCTTTTCCCCCGAAAGTTGTTCTGAATACAAATACTCACCAATAACGCCGATTACTAACGGTTTTGATAATTTGTAATGCGAATGAATCTCTCCGCCCAAACGCATTACTTTGCTTTGTGTGTAATAAAATATCTGGTTTCCGTTGCCATACAAACGGTCGTGTTCCGAAGTAGGATTCAGAAAAATATAGTTCGAAAAATAATTCAGAAACGGGCTGATGCCAACTGCAAAATCTGCTGAATTATATTCTGTTCCCAAATCCAGTTGGTAAGAAACTTCGGGTGATAAATCCGGGTCGCCAACTTCGTAACTGAAACGATGATAATTTACCCCGTTGGCAGCTAATTCTTTTGCAATCGGCATTCGGAAACTTTTTCCAACATTGGCTTTCATGCTTATTTTTTCCCAATTCTGATTAAAACCTACCGACCATGAAATGTTACTGAAGTTTCTCGATATCTCCGGAGCACGCTGAAGATAATTCCAGACAGTATCTCCGTTAATTTCTTCCGGGCTCGGAAACCAGTCGGAATACGTCTCGCTGTTTATCCTTCCGTAATCGAAACGCACACCCGCCTGTAAAATACTGTTTGGAGTCAGATAATATTTCCCCAACACAAAGGCACCCGCAGTAATTTGTGTGAACGAGGGAATAATAAAACCACGTCCGCTAACTTTATTATCCTGAAGTTCCGTATTCAGTCCGCCCGTTACAGATAAATTAACAGCAGGTTTAAAAGAAACCTTCACATTACCGGAGTAGACATTTTTGTCAAACTGCCGTTCCAAATCCGATGGAAAAGACAATGAATCGGGCGAAACAGCAGGCATGTAACCGTGGCTAACATACTGGCTCCACTCTTCCCTGAAATTGTTCTGAAAACCAAGCTCCATTTCCAAATCGAAGTTATTTCCGCGCCACTCACTTTTATTCGTGATTTTAAAATGGCTCACTTCCTGGAAAGGATACTGGATATCACGGGCAGAACTATCGTGCAACTCTGCATCTACGTTGCGTGGTTCCAACCCGTGCGCATTGGCAAAGAAACCACTTTTAGTATGTAGGTTGCTAAGGAAAAAACGGGTTGAAAACCGTTGCCCGATGGCGCCAAGCGAAAAATGAAAATTCTGTTCGTTTCCGGCTGTGTTCCGAAGGTGATTCCTATACAAGGCGGCTTTATATGAATATATATCTACACTGTCGGCTGGCACGCGGTAGTCTCCAAAATCGAGCAAAGTAACACGGCCAGTAAAATAAAGCGCTTTCCGCCGGGCAAAGATATCGACAGAAGTTCCCAATAAGTTATTGTTACTTTTTCCGGTTAAATCAACCGAACCTCCAAATGAATTTTCTGCCGGAACATCCAGTTGCTTTATATCGATAACGCCGCCAATAGCATCAGAGCCGTACATCAGCGATGCTGGGCCTTTTATCACTTCCACTCGATCGACAGCATATTGGTCAATTTCCAGTCCGTGGTCTTCACCCCACTGCTGGCCTTCGTGTTTTATCCCGTTTTCGGCTACTACAATCCGGTTAAAACTCAAACCGCGAATTACAGGTTTCGACTGACCGGAGCCGATACCAATTGTACTTACACCGGGAAGCCTTTCCAGCGATTTCATCAAACTCCCGGAAAGGTTCATCTTTACAAAGCGGTCGTTTACCACTTCTACATTCCGCGAGTCTTCCTTGTTTTTTGTTTGCGCATAGTTATCTGCCACAACAATTTCATGCAAAGTCATTACCGAAGGCTGCATTTGTATGAGGATATGCTGCGAAACAGGAACTTCAATGGTATCAGTGAAGGTTTTGTACCCAATAAAAGAAACATCGAGGATATAAATACCCGTTTCCAGCGCAGAGAAATGAAAGTTGCCGTTTGCATCCGTAACTGTTCCTGTTTTGCCTGGAGTAACCACAACTGAGGCTCCAGGTAGCGCATGCTTGTTTTCATCGGAAACCGTTCCCGATAATTCATATAAATTCTGGCTGTTAACTGCTGTAAATAGTGTAAGCACAGCAATAAAAGCCATACAAAGCTTTCTCATAAAACTTGTGTAATCAAAATTATAACTAAAAAGGAGGAGAGATTGTGTTAAGATAAAAAAGGAGGTGCCCGCGGTGAAGCGTGAAAAATGACTTCACAAGGAAAAATATTCTGAGTTTTCTCGGGCTTCAACTCATTCAGGAGAATTTCAGTAAATGAGATTTTGAATTCATCGGGCGGGTTGGTGACCGTAAATTCATATTCGCAAACATAACAATGTTCGTTATTTTGAATAACCGGGGTACACGATTCTGTGTCATGATGAAAATCGAAGGAGCAATCGTGTTTGTGCTGGTGGTGCCCGATTATGTGAGCAGGCTGGTAAACTATTGGAAAAAGGAATACCAGTAAAAAAGAAACAGCGATATGTTTTCTTACTTTATACAATTCTCATTTCAACTTTTTGCAGGTACTACATACGCCTTTAATAATTATTTCGGTTTCACTGGCTTCAAAGCCCTGCGGAACCTGAGGCACTTCTACAGAAACATCATCAAGACAAATTACACTATCACACTCCTTACAATAAAAATGAGCATGTCTGTTTTTATGGGTAATGGAATTATCCAATGCATATTTCACCACTTGGTTGTCCACCACAATTTTATGAATAATCCTTTTTTCGAGAAGCGTTTTGAACGAACGGTAAAATGTTGTTCTATCAAAATTACTGCTCAATTTATCCTTTATGTCATTTTCGGAAAGAGCATGCCCCGATTCAAGCATCATTGATAATATGCCTTCACGGCAAGCAGTTCGCTTTAATTTATGTGCCTGTAAAATCTCCAATGGTTCCATAAGGCAAAAGTAAATGCAATACTGTTGCAAAAATAATTAAATAGTTATACAAATTAAAATACCTGGTGACTTTTAATGAAAGATGTTTTTATTTAATACCAGTTAATCTACTTAATCTTTCGAACAAATTCCACATCATCCAGAATATATATCAAATGTTCTTCATCGGTGTTATTCAATCTTAACTTTCCTTTTATAGCGATATAATCGTCGGTTTTAAGCTTCCTGAATTTATCCATTTCATCTTTCTTGATATTCATTTCAACTATTGTTTCAATACCCGCACCGGAACAAAAAAAGCACATGGATGAAGGAGCGCGCGATAAAACGAAAATATAGCCTGTCATGTCGCCCGGAAGGTAAAATCCTTCAATGGTGATTTCTTTTCCATTGATTTCTTCCAGTTTATCCCCAAATTTTGCCTTTGGCAACATGGCTTGGTATTTCAAAGACAAGCGGTATTTTACTTTTACATCATTCAGAAACAAATTCCAAACCGTATCATTATCTAATGTTTGTCCGATACTGTTAAAAGAGAGAATACAAAATAGAATTACACCAATAAACTTCATTTGCTTAAATCTTGCTTAAAATAAAATGAATATCTGTTTTATATGCTTTAATAGCCGGGAACAGCGATGCCAGCGCCCCGACAATAAAACAATATACCAATAACAACAATTCTTTTCCGCTTATTGCTTGCACTCCCGAAAAGCTAATTGCCGATATTTGCGGCAATACCAGCCAAATTATTCTTGAAATAATGATTCCGGCCAGCCAGCCACCCAACGATAAAATGGTTCCTTGCGAAAGCAACAGAAACATTACTTTGATGCGGGAAGCGCCGAGAGCTCTTAACAATGCCACTTCGTAAATACTTTGGTTGAGTGTGTTGGTTAAATGAATTAAAATGTTCAACCCGGAAATAACAATTATTATCCACGCCAGAATTTTGAATGTTTCAATTCCGTAACCTAAAAAGCCCATTAATCGGTTTAATTCGAGTGCCGGAGACGCAGCCTGCATATTTGTATTTTCGTTGATAATACGCGGCAAAGATGCAATCGCGATCGGACTGCGGGCAAATACCAAAAGCGCTGTAACTTCACTGGAAGGATCACTGTCTGCTTCCTGCAGAATTCCTTTATAATCGTTGTATGCGCGGAGCTCCTCTTTTGAAAGATCTTGCTGGTGGTCCACTTTGTAAAGCGCCGAATCAAGCAAAGCGCTATGAACATGTTCTTCTTCCGCATGTTCGTGGTGGTGTTCTTCCTCCTCTTCCGCATGTTCGTGGTGGTGTTCTTCCTCCTCTTCCGCATGCTCATCGTGGTGATGTTCTTCCACTTCTGCCTCTTCATGATGATGATGCTCTTCGTCCCCCTCGTGATGGTGATGATGAGAATGCACCAGCCAAACACTTTCTACAGGAGTAAGAACAAGCCGGTTGGTCACTTTTTCGTTGGGTTCCATTATTCCTACAACAGTGTACTTAAATTCATCGTGATGATGGCCGGCTTCGGTAAAACCATGAACCCCGGTAAACAAATCGCCAACTTTTAAACCTGTTTTTTCAGCAACTTCAGAACCAATTACCACATCCATCGATTTTGAAAACCACTTCCCTTCCTTCAGTTTACATTTATACAAGTCGGGGTACGATTGTTCTGTTCCAACAATGCGGTAGCCTTTGTAATTGTCTCCCAAAGCCAGCGGAATGGTACTTTTCACCATTGGGTTTGATTTGATTTTACTGGCCTCTTCCAAACTAATATTTCCAGTAGGAACATCGGCCTGAAAAACAGAAGAAAGTATCAATTGCAACGGACTTCCTTTCGCTCCAACAACCAAATCTACACCTGCAATATTTTGTCGAAAGTTTTGTTCAAAACGTTTTTCGAACCGGAATATCAGCGAAATAATAGTGACTCCGATAGCAAATAATAACAAGCTTAAAAATGTATTGAAGGGTTTGGCGGTTAATTTTGCGATACTTAATTTGAATATATTCATTTTCCCGATGGTTTTAAATAAAGAATATTCCCAAATTGTTTTTTGATTCGGGAATCGTGCGTTGCAATCAGTAATGTAAGTTTATGTTCCGATGAAACTTTCTGTAAAAGCGTAATAAACCGTATGCAATTGTTATCATCGAGACTTGAAGTTGGCTCATCGGCAAACAAAGCCAGAGGCTTATTTACCAGGGAGCGCGCCACCGAAAAACGCTGAAGTTCGCCCTGGCTTAATTCCGAAGGATATTTATTCACCAGTTTTGCAATTCCCAACTGCTCTGTTAACAGGGAAACATAATCCGCATCTTTTGAACCGCCTGCCAAGGTCTGCGCAATCAGCAAATTTTTGTTCATACTGATGTCTTCAACAAACAAATGCTTCTGGAAAATAAATCCAAAGTTCTTTCCACGAAATTCATCCAACTTGTTTTGCTTTAGTTTGCAAATGTTGGTATCGTCAACTACTATTTCTCCTGAAGAAGGAGACAAAATTCCTGCAAGCAAATGAAGCAAAGTGGTTTTTCCTGAACCGGAATCGCCAATCATCGCCATTTGTTCGCCCGAGGCCATTTCCAAATCCGGAAAATTCATCTCGTTGCCTCGTTTGTACTTAAATTTTAAACTTTTGGTTTTTATCATTTTGTATAACTTAAATAAGTATTAGTAGGTTGAGTTGTTTCCTGTGTATGCGTGTGTGTATGCGAATGATTTTCACTTAAAGAATGCATTAAGAAAAGTCCTAAAAAAATGAATGCGAACTGGATTACATTTTTACGAAAGGATTTTTCTTTATTGATTTCGGGAACAAGGCTACTTCCGGCAAGGTAAATAAAGCCGCCGGCAGCCACCGGCAATACATAAACCGAAAGCGAGCTAATTATTGAACCTGCCCACAATGTTATAATTGCCCCGGCAATGGCTGTTGTTGCCGATAGAAAGTTAAACCACAGTGCTTTCTTCCGTTTAAACCCGGCGTGAATCAACACCCCAAAATCACTGATTTCCTGTGGGATTTCGTGTAAAATTACAGCAAGTGTTGTGGTTATACCAATTTCTGGAGAAGTCACCCAGCCGGCTGCGATTAAAATACCGTCAGTAAAATTATGCAGCCCGTCGGTAACCAAACTGATGTACCCCAGCGGCATAATTTCAGCATCTTTTTTAACGTTGTGATTGTGGTTTAAATGAACCATCTTTTCAATTCCGAGCATCACTAAAAATCCGCCCATTACCAGCATTCCAACCATTTTTCCATCGTGGAAAATATGGAATGACTCGGGTAATAAAACAAAGAACGAGTTCCCGAATAATGTTCCAACCGCGAAACTAATCAGGCTAAAAACAATAAACTCGGTTTTTATTCCTTTTAAAGCTACAATTACAATTCCTGATAATGATAAAATACTTACCAGCACAGTGCTGGCTATTGTTGATATCCAAATTTCCACTTTCTTAACTTTTTATTTTTATACTTGTCTTTACTGAATTGATTAAAAAAGACTTCGACTTCGCTCAGTCTGACGGTCGCAAGAAACGCTCGGTTAGAAAAACGTTACAAACCGACATATTTAAACACCTCAGCCTACATCACTTTATTTAAAATCGAGATACAAACGACTGGTCTGAATACCTTTGTTTCCCTGATATTTTCCATGTTTATATTCGTCAAAATCACCTTCAATGGTGTGAAAGTAAATTTGGCAAACCGGCACACCTGGATACACTTTCACCGGTTTTACACAAAACATTTCCAGCGTCCAATATCCTTTAAAACCAACATCGCCAAAACCGGCGGTAACATGAATAAACAAACCAAGCCTTCCAACCGAAGACCGACCTTCGAACATTGGAACATACTTTTTTGTTTCGGTAAATTCCATGGTCCGCCCCAGGTACAATTCTCCGGGCTGAAGAAGCAATCCACTTTCTGGAATTTGAATACTGCGATAAGGATTGTTCTCTTTCATGTCGAGCTCTGGTTTATCATACACCAGCAATTCGTTATGCAGTCGCAAATTGTAGCTGTTGGGATTCAGCGCTTTTTCGTTAAAAGGCTCAATAAAAATATTTTTTCCCAACTGTCGTTTTATTTCTCTTCCAGATAAAATCATGACAATTCCTGTAATGCTTTTTCAAAATATTCTTTGATACGTACGGTATATTCTTCTCCGTATTTCTCAGAAAAACGTATCCGTTCAATATTCTTTTTATCGCTCATAACACGAAGTCGGGAAACAATAAAATCCTTTGAAAACTTTTGTCCGCTTTCGCCAAATAAACATTGCTTCCATTCGCCGTATGTTTTCTTTAAATCTGCTGCCATCGTAAACTATTTTATTAATCTAAACCGGCCACTGGTCCAAAAACTCATGTGTTTTTGTTTCCATTCCCCGTATTTCTTCTTCGGTACACAAACATTCTTCCAGGTCTGCGCGTATTCCTTCTTCGTCCATATTCTGGCCAATTAAAACCAATTCGGTCTGCCGGTCGCCAAAACGTTTGTCCCATTTTTTCATGATGTATTCTTCATTTTGCTGAAAAGCGGGATGCTGATTTCGGTCTTTCGCACTTAACGAAGCCCACCAAACTCCTGCGCGGTCGGCTTTTATTGAACCACCGGCCTGGCTCCAGCTAAAAGCCGCTTCCGGACGCGAAGCCATCCAAAACAACCCTTTACTCCGAATAATGGTTAAATCCCAATTTTCGTTTATATATTTCCAGAAACGCGCCGGATGAAAAGGGCGTTTTTCTCTGTAAACAAACGATGCAATTCCGTACTCTTCTGTTTCCGGTACATGTTCCTCTTCCAATTCTTTTATCCAGCCTGCCGATGTGGAAGCCTCATAAAAATCGAACTTTCCTGTATTTACGATTTCGTCGATTTCAACTTTTCCGTGTGTAGAAGTAAGTATTTTTGCTCCGGGATTTAATTTCTGAAGCACACTTTTAAGCTCTTCCAATTTTCCCGGACTCACCAAATCCACTTTATTTATAATGATGACGTTGGCAAATTCCACCTGATCTGTCAACAGATTCACAATGGTTCTTTCGTCATTCGGATCGTCGTCATTCATATCACGATCTCCGATGGTATCCAAACTACCAAAATCCTTTTCAAAATTAAGCGCATCAACCACGGTTACCATGGTATCAATCTTCGCCCATTTTGTCAGGTCAATTCCCAAATCGTCAAAAGGATAAGTAAATGTTTGGGCAATTGGCACAGGCTCGGCAATTCCGGTTCCTTCAATTAACAAATAATCAAATCGTCCCTGCCGGGTTAATTTTTCAACCTCTTTTACTAAGTCTTCACGCAGTGTACAGCAAATACAGCCGTTGCTCATTTCAACCAACTTTTCCTCGGTGCGGGAAAGTACATTTTCGTTTTCAACCAATTGCGCATCAATATTGACTTCGCTCATATCGTTCACAATAACAGCCGCTTTCAAACCATTTTTGTTGTGCAGGATGTGATTTAACAAGGTTGTTTTTCCGGCTCCAAGAAAACCGCTTAAAACTGTAACAGGCAATTTATTTGTATTCATATATTTTCGAATTTGAGTTAATTAATATTTTTTAATAATTGTGCCTTATTAACACTTCCCTTCATCCATAAAAGCCAGTTTAGCGAGGCAAGCATACATATATTGGCAAAACCCAGGTAAAACAGCCACAAAGGAGTTCCAAACAAATAAATCATGGGTATCCAATAACTGAAAATGCTCCAAAATGATGACATGCAAATTGGACATTGAATAATTGGTTTTCTCAGGTATTTGTTAACAATGAACACTTCATCTGTTTTATACAATCGAAATGAACCATCTTCGTTTTGGTCAATTAAAATCTTTGGGTCAAGTTGATACAATGTATTTTCAAGCATTTCGGGTGTCGCAACATCGCCCTGATTGTTCAACCTGATAATTTCGCCGTCAACCAAGAAGTCAAAGTCAGGCCTCACACGTTTCAGCTGTTTTAATAAAATTTCCAACTGTAACCCGATGTAGTAAACAGGCACTTGTTTTGTTCTTGTCAGAAATTTGAAAAGCGGGTATAACAGCATCTCGCTGTCTTTATCCTTTCCGTTGGGAAGCTTCTCTGTTCCGCCGTCGGCAGCTATTCTCACACCAAGAATAAATAGCGATTGTAATAATACATAGCCAACCATTGCTACAACTGCAAAAAATAAATTCTGAAATTCCATATATTAAAAAAGTTTTGTTTTTAAACTATATTTTCACTTATAACATTAGCTGTAACATCATCTCTTAAGTCACTTTTGCGATTTGTTGTTGAATAATAATTAGTTATAGGGTTTCTTCTACAGGAGTTTCCAGAAGTTGATAAAGATTATCCTCAAGTTTGTCGTAGTCTAATTTTTTTCCAATGAAAACGAGCTTGCTGAAACGGGTTTCGTTTCCCCATTCTGCACCGGGTTCAATCATATAATTACTTCTAACCGCTTGGAAAACCCTTTTTTCTGGTACATCTTTAAAACTAACAATCCCTTTTATTCTGTAAACAGTATTTTGATTAAAGAACAGAAAGTTCTGTATCCAAAGGTTGAACTTTTTCATATCAAAACTTCCGGGAATAATGAACCCAAATGATTTAATATTGTGTTTATGCTGATGATGTGCCGGCTTCGTTAAAAATGAAGATTGATTAACAAATGAATTGCCAAAAACCGATACATTTTGAAATGAGGTAGTTGATTTCTCGATGGTTTTTGTGGAGAAAGCTTTTAAGTTTAATAAATTCATTGTATCAACTTTGGCGTATTTTACCGGATAAATCGAGGCCATAGGATTTATGCCACCAATTAGCTTTTCAAGTTCTTTCAGATATCCCGGTTGAACGATGTCAGCTTTATTTAAAAGCACAACATCGGCCAAAGCCAGTTGCTTTCTAACTTCAGGTTCTTCATCTATCAAGTCTTCCATATTTGCACAATCGGCAAGGCAAATCACGCTGTCTATTCTAAAATGCAACTGAATACTTTCTGATGAAAGGAATGCTTGAATAATAGAATCGGGGTCAGCAATTCCAGTGGTTTCAATCAGGAGGTGATTAAATTCGTATTGACTGTCTAACAGTTTCTCAATAGTTTCATAAAATCCCTCGTTTAGCGAACAGCAAATGCAGCCATTTGAGAGTTCAAAAATATTCTCGTCTGAACCCACAATCAAGCCGCCATCAATACCTACTTCGCCAAATTCATTTTCAATAATTGCAAATTTCTTTTCAGGGTATTGCTTTATTAAGTTATTCAGAAGTGTTGTTTTTCCGGCACCCAAAAAGCCTGTAATAATTGTTACTGAGATTCTTCTGTCTTTCATTGTTTATTTTTCTCGTTTTCAAAAGAATAAATCACAAATGCTTCTATGTGTTATTTGCAATAATGTTGCAAATATATAAAACACTTTTTTAAATGCATCAGTGTTGCAAATAAATATTGAAGTAATAATCGAAAAACATTTACTTATTATTAATTAATAGAGGAGCGTTCGGACGCAACTAACGTTTACCAGTGTGCAAACTCGAAATTATTTAATTGATTTTCAATTTTCTATAAGACGTTTCTGAAAGACAAATTCCTGTTTTTTTAATAAAATGTTAATAATATTCAGAGCTGTTTGTACTTTATTTTTATAATTTTTGCGGTCAAATTCAATATACAAAAATGAAACGTCGAGATTTTTTGCAGGCAGGAACGATGGCTGCTTTAACCGGAGCTTTTGCTTCACCAGCAATTTTAACAGGATGTAACGAAGTTGATAGTAAAAAATGGCAAAATCAGGCCAAAAATATCATCTTCATGGTTAGTGACGGAATGAGTATGGGAACTCCGGTAATGGCAGACTTGCTTCTTCAAAGAAAGACAGGAACCGGGAGTTGCTGGATAGATTTATATAAAACAGGAAAAGCAAATCGGGCTTTTATGGATACTGCTTCTGCCGATTCACTTGTGACGGACTCTGCTGCCGGAAGTTCATCGTGGGGAGGAGGAAAAAGAGTAAAAAACGGAAGGTTGAATGTAAATGCCGATGGCTCTTTTAATAAACCTATTCTACAAAAATTTAAGGAAGCCGGTAAATCCGTAGGATGTGTAACAACGGTGCCAATTACCCATGCAACACCTGCTGGTTTTTGCGTGAATAAAAAAACGCGTAGCGCGCAAGATGAAATTGCTTCAGATTATCTAAACCTCAAGTTTGACGTGATGATGGGAGGCGGAATGGAATATTTTGACGGAACAAAACGTGCCGACAAAAAGAATATTTTTCCGGATTTTTCATCCAATGGATTTCAGGTGGTTCATACAAAATCTGAAATGGAAAATACAGTAGTTAGCAAACCTGTTTTAGGCGTTTTTTCGAAAGATGGTTTACCTTATTCGGTTGACTTGAAATCAAACGCTGAATTAGAAGCCAAAATTCCTTCGCTGGCTGAAATGACAAAAAAGGCAATTTCTCTAATGGAACAAAATAACGAAGGTTTTGTATTGCAGGTTGAAGGAGGAAAAGTGGACTGGGCCGCCCACGCGAATGATGCTACTGCACTGATTTATGACCAAATTGCTTTTGACGAAGCAGTGGCTGTTGCAATTGCTTTTGCTGAAAGCCGCAATGATACGTTGGTAGTGATTACTACCGACCATGGGAATGCAAATCCAGGATTGATAAAAAGCCACAATGTGGACAAAAAATTTGACTTAATGCAAACGGTCAAAAACTCAAACGAGTGGGTCTTACAAGGAATTCGCAATTCAGATAAGCCTTCGCATGTTATCGAGCGATTAAACTATGCACAGGGAATTGCCATTTCTCAGGACGAAGCTAAAAGTATATTACAACATTATGAGTCGCTGGAAAACGACGGTTTGTATAATGATTACAAACTGCCTTACCGACAACTCGCAGAAATACAACATAATTATACTTCAATTTATTGGTCGGGAATGAACCACTCTGCGGATTATGTTGAACTTGGAATGTTTGGGCCTGGCAGTGAAAATTTACCGCCTTTTGTGAAGAATGAAAATCTTCATAATTTCCTTTTGGAGGCCGCCGGAATGCCTGGATCAGTTTTTGTAGTTTGATATCGTAGATTTTGAAGAGAAAATATCGGGGTTGGTTATAAAAAATAACCAACCTTTTTTTGCAATTTTTCAGAAAATCTATCTCCCGGATAAAGGAATTGCATACGAATGTTTTATTTCTCCCATTACAAATAAACTCTGAAGATTGCCAATGGCATCAATCTCTCCTAAAGTATTCAATACAAAATCCTGGTAATACGGCATACTTTGCATGTGTATTTTCAGCATAAAATCGTATTCTCCCGAAATATTATAACATTCGGTAATTTCCTCAATTCCAAGAATGGCATCCATAAATTCATTTCCCAGTTCTTTTGAATGTTGCTTTAAACGGATGTTGCAAAAAACAATAAATCCCTGGCTCAGTTTTTCAGCATCAAGTATGGCCGTGTATTTTTTTATATAACCTGATTTTTGCAAACGTTTTATTCGCTCAAAAACCGGAGTTGGCGACAGATTTACCATTGCTGCAATCTCTTTTGTGGTTAAAGAAGAGTCTTCCTGAAGGATTTTTAATATTTGGATATCGGTATTGTCGAGGCTCTCTAAAGAATTTTTTTCTGTTTTTCTGCTCATTCCTTGCTTTGTTTAGAATTAAATTGAAGTTATCGGCAAATATATAGATTTATTTTCCATATTTTATTATATAGGCAGAATGTATAACTGCTTCAGTTATGTTTGCATAGACAAAAATGAATACAAAATGAGTAATACAAAGACACAACAAAGAGCTGATTTAGTTGGAAGTTTTTTACGTCCTGAAAGGTTAAAATCAGCTCGGGCGGACTACGAAGTCGGAAAGATTAGCAGAGAACAATTAACAAAAGTTGAAGATGAAGAAATCGTAAGAATAATTTCCAAACAAAAGGAATTGGGCTACAAAGCAGTAAGCGATGGCGAATTTAGAAGAAGTTACTGGCATCTCGATTTTTTCTGGGGATTTGAAGGAGTAGAACACGTACATATGGGACAGGGTTACTTTTTTCATGGAGAAGAAACCCGTGACGATTCTGCCCGGTTAATTGGAAAAATCAGTTTTACAGAGAATCATCCTTTTCTTGCACATTATAATTTTGTCAAGAAAAATGCAGGAGAAGATGTTGAAGCACGAATGAGTATTCCGTCGCCGGCACAATTCTATGCAGAACTTGTACGGGGTGTAAACGAAGAAAAGGTAAAAGAAATTTATCCTGATAATGCAGAGCTGGTTAAAGATATTGGCAAAGCCTACCACGATGCAATTCTTGCTTTTTATAACTTCGGTTGTCGCGACCTAAAACTCGACGATTGTACCTGGGGAATGCTTTGTGATACTGATTTTTGGACCACAATGGCCGGTAAAGATTTTGACGTAAAGCAGTTGGAGAACCTTTATCTGGAACTCAATAACAAAGCTCTGGAAAATTTGCCTGAAGATTTGAGTATTTCAACCCACGTTTGTCGTGGCAATTATCATTCAACCTATGCAACTTCCGGAGGTTACGGGCCAGTTGCCGAAAGCTTGTTTGCAAAAGAGAATGTGGAAACCTATTTCCTTGAATTTGATGATGAACGCTCAGGGAATTTTGAGCCCTTGCGTTTTGTTCCAAAAAATAAAAAAGTGGTATTGGGGTTGGTTACCAGTAAAAAGCCTCAGCTTGAAGATAAAGAAGAAGTGAAAAAACGAATTAAAGAAGCTGCAAAATATGTCGATTTAGAGCGTTTGTCGCTGAGTCCGCAGTGTGGTTTTGCATCAACTGAAGAAGGAAATATTCTTACTGAAGAAAACCAATGGAAGAAGATGCAATTAGTACAGGAGATTTCGAAAGAAGTTTGGGGCTAGCAACTATTCTAAAAAAAGACAGGAATAATGCAATGGTGTTATCCCTGTCTTTTTTTGTTTGTAGGTAATTTGTCCGAAATATGAAATGGCTAACTTTGTATTATGGCAAAAATGGAATTTATAGAAAAGCCTGTTGTGACTGACAAGATAGTGTTGCATTCCTGTTGTGCTACCTGTTCTTCGGCCCTGGTCGATTATTTATTGGAAGAAAAAATAACCCCGCTTATTTATTATTACAATCCGAATATTTTTCCTCGTGAAGAATATAATATTAGAAAAGAAGAAAATAAACGATATGCTACAGCTCTTGGTTTGATGTTTTTGATCCAGATTACGACCACCGGCAATGGAAAGATGAAACCTGGAGTTTAAGAAAAGAACCGGAGAGGGGGGAAAGATATAGCCTTTGTTTCCAACTTCGATTAGTGGCTACTGCCAGATTTGCACAAGAAAACGACTATACTTTATTTACAACAACTTTAGCAACTTCACGCTGGAAAAACTTAGAGCAAATAAATCAGGCAGGTAAATATGCGGCTTATATGTTTCCCTATGTAACATTTTGGGCAAATAACTGGAGGAAAAATGGCCTGGCAGAAAAGCAGGCAACAATCACAAGAAAATATAATTTTTACCGGCAAAAATACTGTGGCTGTGAATACAGTTTGCGCGATTCAAATAAGTGGAGAAAAGAGACAGGCAAGAAACTTATCCTGGTGTCAGATTAAGTTGGTTCAGTCATTTTTTTCTGCTTAACTATTTTTGTCCTTCAAATCTTTTGATAAGTTCTTCTATACATTTTTCACATAAACATCCATCAAAACAAGCTGCAATGTAATCTTGTACTTTTTCAGGAATTTCAATATTAAGGCACCAACAGTTCATATCGCCTGTACAGGAAAATAATTCGCCGCAATTGGGGCATTCGCGAGGTTCGAATTTTTCCGACATGGTTTTTATTTTTCTTGTGTTAATGTTATCAGCAATTGGTCGCCAAGTACAACTTCGTTTGGTTTTACCATTATCGATTCAATAATTGCATCTGACGAAGCCAGAATCTGATTTTGCATTTTCATAGCTTCCAGTATAAGTAAGGGTTCTCCAGCTTTTACTTTTGCTCCTTCGCTTACAAAAATTTCACAAATCTTCCCTGGCATTGGAGATTTTAACTGGAGATGTAAATTTTGAGGTTCAGTTTCAGCGAGCATTGCTTTGCGCTTATGCGTTTTTTCCCTATCGATGGTGAAGCTATACGTGTTCCCGTTCAATAATACTTTGTATTTATTTTGCTTTTTCTCAACCACATTTCCTTCAAACCAGACATTGTCAACAGAAACTTTATAATTTCCAGAGTCGACTTGCCCAATACTGTGTTTTTTACTCTTCTTCACAAGGAAATCAAGGGTACTAAAACGATATTTCTTCTCTCCTGAAACAATGTATTTCTGAATTTTACTTTTAGCCATAACCTGTTAAAATAATTTGTTCCACATTCTTGAAATCCAGGCAGTCGTATGTTCCGGAGTTGTTTCGCCTATCTCAATTTGTTTTAAATCGTCGAGATATGCCTGGAGCGCAATCATGGCAGCAGCTTC
Source organism: uncultured Draconibacterium sp. (assembly GCA_963677235.2). Lineage (GTDB taxonomy): Bacteria > Bacteroidota > Bacteroidia > Bacteroidales > Prolixibacteraceae > Draconibacterium. The sequence continues at coordinate 1,376,892 of CAXXPP010000004.1, forward strand.
CTCTTCATGTTTTTCCTGGAAAAACAGCATTTCCATTTTGTTGATAAACGAAGTAGTGATATCTCCTGAAACGAAGTCGGGATGTTGCAGCAGTGCTTTAAAAAACGGGATAGTTGTCTTAACGCCTTCAACACGAGAATGATTTAAAACATTGAATGTCTTTTCGATAACCTGTTCCCTTGTACGACCTGTAACAATCAGTTTGGCCAGTAATGAATCGAAACTATTTGGGATAACAGAGCCGGGCACAAAGCCTGAGTCCACCCTTAATCCTGGATAAGCCGGAAAATTCATTTCGTCGATTATTCCGAAGCTGGGAGTAAAACCAAATTGAACGTCCTCGGCATTTACCCGGAACTCGATAGCCCAACCGTTACATTTTACGTCAGTTTGTTTAAAAGGTAATTTCTCTCCGGTCGCAGTCCGTATTTGCAGTTCCACCAAATCAAGTCCGGTTATTGCTTCGGTTACCGGATGTTCAACCTGAATCCGGGTATTCATTTCCATAAAATAGTAATCTCCGTTGCTGTCAAGTAAAAACTCTATCGTTCCAAGCGTAAAATAACCAGTTGCCCTAACCAAGTCCAAAGCATGCTTGCACATGCTATCGCGCAGCTCCTTTGATAACGCTTTCGAAGGCGCTTCTTCCAGCAGTTTCTGGTGGTTTCGTTGAATGGAGCATTCTCTTTCAAAAAGATGCACTGCATTTCCCTGTTGATCGGCTAACACCTGAATTTCGATATGGCGCGGATTTTCGATGTATTTCTCTACAATCATCTGCCCGTTTCCGAAAGCATTTTGAGCTTCATTCACTACCATTTTGTAAGCCATTTCCAACTCGGCTTCTTTTTTCACCACGCGCATCCCTTTTCCGCCACCACCGGCAAGGGCTTTTAGAATTAGGGGAAAGCCGATTCTTTCGGTTTCTATCTTAGCTTCGTTAAGGGTGTTAGCTGGTGTTTTACTACCGTTTACGATGGGTATACCTGCTTTCTCTGCAATTAGCCGGGCCTCGTTTTTATCGCCCATCTGCCGGAGATGTTGCTCATCGGGGCCAATAAACAAGATTCCTTCTTTCTTACAAAGTTTCGGTAATTCGGGATTTTCTGCCAAAAATCCATAACCGGGATGAATGGCGTCGATAGTTAGTTCTTTTGCATACCTGACAATGGCTGCGGCATCCAGAAAAATGATTTTATTGCTTTTCTCTTCGGGCAATGCTATAATTTCATCAGCCCAGTTTAAGTAAACCGCGTTGGCTTCCTGCGGCGTTTGAAATGCATAGGTTTTTATGCCCATTCGCTGTGCTGTTTTTATTATCCGAACAGCAATTTCGCCACGGTTGGCAATTAATATCGATTGTATCTTCATGATTTACTGTTTTGAATTACAAAGGCAGATTTCCGTGTTTTTGCGGCATTTTTTCCATGTACTTGTTTTGAAGAAGTTCAAAAGCAGAAACCAATTTCTGGCGCGTAACTGCCGGGTCGATAACTTCATCAATAAAACCGTATTCATCGGCGATATACGGATTGGCAATGGTATCACGGTATTCAGTAATGAGTTCTTTTTTTAATGTCTCAGGGTCTTCAGCTTCTGCCAGTTTTTTACGGTGCAAAATTTTGATGGCTCCTTCCGGCCCCATAACAGCCACTTCAGCGGTTGGCCAGGCAAAATTGAAATCGCCTCCCATGTTTTTGCTATTCATAACGATATAGGCTCCTCCGTAAGCTTTTCTTATGATTACAGTAATTCGGGGAACGGTAGCTTCGCCAAAAGCATACAGTAATTTTGCCCCATGCCTTATTAATCCGGCATGCTCCTGATTGGTGCCAGGCAAAAATCCGGGTACATCTTCAAGTACCAGTAGAGGAATATTGAATGAATCACAGAAGCGGACAAAACGTGCAGCTTTAACTGATGAATTTATATCAAGTACTCCGGCAAGAATTTTAGGCTGGTTTGCCACAATGCCAATCACACGGTTATTCAACCGGGCAAACCCGGTAATAATGTTTTGTGCGAAAGAATCGGCCACTTCAAAAAAGCTATCTACATCAACCATGTTGCCAACGATATCAAGCATATCATAGGGAGCAGTATTTTCATCGGGAACAATCAGCCGGAGCTTTTCCTGACGGGTTGGAGCCACGGCCTCTGCTTTGATAGCAGGCGCCAATTCAATATTATTAGAAGGAAGATATTGCAAAAGTTTGCGCACACCCAATAAAGTATGCTCTTCGTCATCGTAAACAAAATGGGCAACACCGCTTTTGGTTCCGTGAACATCGGCACCCCCCAATTCTTCGAAAGTAACATCTTCGTTCAGCACTTCTTTCACAATCTCTGGACCAGTCACAAACATCCTTGAGGTTTGACGGGTCATAAAAATAAAATCGGTAAGCGCAGGCGAATAAACTGCTCCTCCTGCTGCCGGACCAAGAATAACAGAAATTTGTGGTATAATCCCGGACGACTGAATGTTGCGCAGGAAAATACCCGCATAACCTGAGAGGCTGGCAATCCCTTCCTGGATACGTGCTCCTCCTGAATCAATTAACCCGATTATGGGATGCCCCATTTTGCGGGCCATATCCTGTACTTTTATAATTTTTTCGGCATGGGCAGCTCCAAGAGAACCGCCCATAACATTAAAATCCTGGGCATAAATAAATACTGTTCTTCCACCTATTTTACCATGACCTACAATAACCCCGTCGCCATATGAGGCTGAATCTTTGTTTATATTCTTTGAACGGACAAAAGCATCGAGTTCTTCAAAAGAATCAGGGTCAAAAAGAATTTCAATCCGCTCTTTGGCTGTTAATTTTCCTTTCGAATGTTGCCTTTCTTCGTAGTTGCCACTGTATTGTGCGGCCAGTTTTTCATTTCGTTCGTTAAATTTTACGAATGCTTTTCGGTTATCCCTTATTTCCATTTAAATAACAATTTGTGTTTGAAAAATAAAAGTTCCCAAATGTTGGGAATGAATTCCGGCTTCGGTGTTGCCGGTGAACGGGCGAAGCGAATATTGCATGCTTAATTTCAGATTGTGTCCGTTGAGAAACAGGTTTGCCCCAAAATCATAGTTGTATATTTTTTGTGAAAGCGCTTCGAAATCTTTTAGCGAATAAGCACAGAAGAGTTGAAGCCTCCCGGCTTTTTCCAAAATAGTTTTGGGGAAAATATACCCCAGCGTGCTGTACCAAATGTTCCCGGTGCCAATTTTATATTCAAGATTCCCGGCACCTTCTGCAACCGACCCACCGTACCAGTGGTTCATGGTTCCTGAAGAACGCAGATAATCCGTTCCAAAATTGTAATTATAAATTACGCTGTAAACTGAAATTGCCTGATTTTTCCTGAAAGGAAGTTCCATGAAAAAATCAGCGCCAAGCAACGACCGGTCTTTCAAAGTCCGGCTTCCGTTTTCGTTAAATTCGGCAACCGATTCCGGGTAAAAATCAAAACCTGCGCCCAGGTTGCAAACCTTCTTTTCTCCGAAATAGGTCATAGAAAGATAAGGAGTAGTGAAGTATTCTTTCTCCCAAAAATGCCAGACAAAATATGCTTTGTATTCCAAATTGGTTGAAGGATATTCGTAGCTCTTGCCGGGCGCGGATTCGTCAGGGATTCCATCATAAACCATCGGTTTTGAAATGGCAGCCCGGTAATTAAGTCTTCCCGCAATACCTTTTACAAAAACTCCTAATTGGCGGGTTTCAATATCAGTATGGTTTACCGTTGGAATGCTAAAGCCCGGATTATCCAGTGTCATTGTTTTCTGGTAACTGACATTTGTTAAACGCGAAATTCCGTTCCAGCCATTTAGTCCAAACCCAAAACTCAGCGCTTTGGAAACGATATCGTACATCGCCCAAACATCATGAAAATAAATGGTTGGTTTTGAACCTGAAGCACTCAGGTTATTAAATCCCAACTGGGTGTAAAAAGTCGTTTTCTCGTCCAATTTATTGTACATCGAAAAACGGGTACGACGCAGGGCAAAGTCGAATTCAGATGAAAGCGGGTCACCCGAAATAGTAGTGCTGCCAGGATTCAACTGGGTTTGCCTCATCCAGAATTGTGTGGCAAACGATAGTTTCGAATACGTCGAGCCCGATTCGTTTAATTTTATAACAATCTGGTTATTTATCTCTTTTTTTTGTGACACTGGAATAAATCCAAAAGACGAATTACAACGATACAACAGAAAGAAGAGTATATAAAAACGTTTCATAAATATTTAAATAAAGATTAAAGCCAAAGCCTGGGCTAATAAAATTCGGAAGAACATAACCAGAGGATAAACAGTGGCATAAGCCGTTGACTGGGCTTGTACGGGAGCCTGTGAATTGGCAAATTCTAGCGCAGGCGGGTCAGTCATTGAACCTGCTAAAAGTCCGCTAATGGTGAGGAAATTGAATTTTAAAAATCGTGCAATAAAGCCGATAATCATTAATGGCAGAAACGTAATAGCCACACCATATAGCATCCAGATGTAGCCACCTCCTACAATCGTGTTTACAAAGTCTTTCCCGGCTGAAAGGCCCACACAGGCAAGGAACAAAACAATTCCCAATTCGCGGATAAAAAGGTTGGCTCCGGGAGTCATATAAAAATCAAGTTTCCCGATTCGCCCTTTATGTCCAAGGAAAAGAGCTATCAGCAATGGCCCGCCAGCGAGGCCCAGTTTTGCAGGAGCAGGTAGTCCCGGAATCGCAAAAGGAATACTTCCGATTAATACCCCGGCAAAAACTCCAATCAGGATTGGTATTATGTTTGGATGCGACAATTCTTTCATCGAATTTCCGAGAAGCTTAGCTACTTCGTCGAGCGCATTACGCTCTCCAACAATTCGAATAGTATCTCCAAACTCTATACTATCATTTTCGCAGGGCATTATTTCGCTTCCCGCCCTGAAAATACGGGTAACATTTACCGGGAAGCGCCTTGAAATACCAATTTCTTTTATGGTTTTCCCGGCCAGTTTTTTATTGGTAAAAACCACATGCCGCATTCCCAGCCGACCCGTAATGTTCAAATCCCCGGTTTTTTCAAGTTTTCCTACTTTTAATTCTAATTCATTAAAATTTATTTCGGTCGAAACTCCATAAAGCATATCTCCTTTTTGAATGGTGTTGCCTTCTTCGGGAATGATAAATTCATTGTTTCTGAAAATTCTGGACAAAACAAATTCTCCAGACAGTGTTTTCCTAAGAAAAGCAATTGTTTTACCTTCCAATGCCTGATTCTCGACTTTAAGATTAACAGCTTCCAGTTTTCCTGAAACACCGGAAACTTTATTTGAAAAATCTTCCGCTTCTTTTTGAATTTTTATTTTAAAAAAGCCTCGAATGATTAACATAGTCAGGATAATTCCGACAATGCCAAACGGATAGGCTACTGCATAAGCCATCCCAGTTAGTTCTGTTAATTCTGGGTTTACGAGTTGTTCGCGGATAACCTGCTGGGCAGCTCCCAGTCCTGGAGTATTTGTAACAGCTCCACACATTATCCCTGTAATTACCGGAGTGGGAATATCAAATGCTATTTTTAAGCTGATAGCAGTAAGGAAACCCAGTACTACAATTCCCACGGCCAGAAAATTAAGTTTCAACCCGTTGCTTTTTAAAGAAGAAAGAAACCGCGGCCCTACTTCCAACCCAATGGAATATACAAAGAGTATTAGTCCAAATTCCTTGACAAAATGAAGTACTTCGTGATTAGGGTTTGCACCTAAATGTCCAAGCAATAAGCCGGTAAATAGTACACCGGCAATACCTAATTTTATTTTTAATAACTTAATCTTTCCCAGTAAAATACCGGAAATTCCTATTAAACTCAAAAAAACCAAAGTAGAAGGGGTTCCACTTTCTGAAAATAAATTAATGATGCCCATTGTTGTTTGTTTAAAGGGGAGCAATTTGGCTACACCTCATAACTCCCCATATAACCAGGATAAAATATTTCATTTTTAAATGAAGAGGGGGGGATGTGGTACCCAGCCGGCATCCCCCATTGCTTCGGGAAAAAATTATTTGAGGGTTACAATAGCGTTTCTTATTGTTTTTGCAGCTTCAATCATTCGCTGAATTGACAATTTGGTCTCAGGCCATCCACGTGTTTTTAATCCACAATCAGGATTTACCCAAAGTTTGTCGGCATTGATATAACGCGAAGCCGCATACAATAAATCAGTCATTTCATTTACTGACGGAATACGTGGAGAATGAATGTCGTAAACACCCGGTCCAATCTGGTTTGGGTAATTTGTTTTGGCAAATACATCCAGTAATTCCATTTGTGAGCGCGAGGTTTCAATGCTGATAACATCGGCATCCATCGCTATAATCGATGGCATAATGTCGTTAAATTCGGCATAGCACATGTGCGTATGAATTTGCGTTTCGTCTTTCACTCCCCAATAACTCAATTTGAAACTATCCACCGCCCATTTCAGATACTCTGCACGCTTTTCCTGCTGAATGGGTAAGCCTTCACGCAAAGCAGGTTCGTCAATTTGAATGATGGGCAACCCGGCTTTTTCAAGGTCGAGTACTTCATCGCGGATGGCCAACGCAATTTGTATTGTCGTATCTTTTCGTGGCTGATCGTCTCGTACAAACGACCATTGCAAAATAGTAACCGGCCCGGTAAGCATTCCTTTTACCGGCTTATTGGTTAACGATTGTGTATATTTTGAAATATTGACCGTCATCGGGCCTTTACGTGAAACATCGCCGTAAATCACCGGAGGTTTCACCCCGCGTGAGCCGTAACTTTGCACCCAGCCATTTTGGGTGAAAGCAAACCCGTTTAACTGTTCCCCGAAAAACTCAACCATGTCGTTTCGTTCGAATTCGCCGTGAACCAGCACATCCATACCTATTTCTTCCTGCCAGCTAACGGCAGACTCAATCGATTCGTGAATGAATTCGTTATATTCTTCGGCAGTAATTTCTTTATTGATAAATTGCCGACGCATTTTGCGTACTTCTGTCGTTTGCGGCAGCGAACCAATCATCGTTGTTGGAAATGCCGGGAGGTTTAATTTTTCCTGTTGCTCTTTTATACGAGCAGGAAACAAAGAATCCCGTTTTACCGAATTCCACTGGCAACTCATTTTAGTTACTTGCGTTTTTATCTCCTGATTTTGGACAAAGTCGAGTGTTTCCCATTCTTTTCGTCCGCTTTTTTCCTGCTCCAGTTTTTTTAGCGCTGCTTCCGAAGGATAATTTTCAAAAAGTTCTTTTAGAGTGATTATTTCATCAATTTTTTGTTTGGCAAAAGCCATCCTTTCTTTCACTTTCGACGGTAGCCCATTCTCGTCGTGTTCATTTTCCAAATCATACGGAACATGAAGCAGTGAGCAGGATGGAGCCAGAATTATCCGTTCCGGGCCAATCGCAGATTTTGCCTTGTTTATCAGTTGAAGCGAATGTTCCAGATTGTTTTTCCAGATGTTTCTTCCGTTTGCAACGCCGAGCGAAAGCGACATGGTAGCTGGGATTTTTTCGAGGAAAGTGTCGAGTTGTTTTTCGCCGCGCACCAAATCTAGGTGCAACACTTCGAGCGGAAGTTTAGTAACCCAGTTGGCTTCCTTTTCAATGCTTTCGAAATAGGTAACCAAAATAAACTTTATTCCGGGGAACGAGCCAAAAAGTTCGGTAAGGGTTGTCCGGTAAAGTTTACGCTCGTAATCCGTTAAATCGGTAACCAAGCAGGGTTCGTCTATTTGAATGCAATCAACTCCCACGTTTTCCAGTTTCCCAATAAGTTCAATATAAACAGTAAGAAGAGAATAAATTAATTCCAGCCTACTAAAATCACCGTGCTTTTCTTTTCCAAGTTTTAAAAAAGAAAAAGGCCCAATTAGCACAGGTTTTGTCTGAATGCCCAGTTTTTTTGCCTCAATAAATTCGTCGATTGCTTTTGTACCAACCAACGAGAAAGTCTGCCCTTTTTCAAATTCGGGCACTAAATAGTGATAGTTGGTATCGAACCATTTGGTCATTTCAAGCGGGGTAACATCCAGCCCGTCTTTCTGATAACCTCTGCACATGGAGAAATATAAATCCATTGGAACGAGTTTTCCATTTAACGGTTGAAATCGCTCAGGAATAGCGTCCAGCATAAAAGCCATATCGGCCATCTGGTCGTAAAACGAAAAATCGTTGGATGGAACCAAATCAATTCCGGCTTTTTGTTGGATTTCCCAGTTTTTTTGCCGTTCAGTTTTTCCGGCCTCTTTAAGTTCGGATAGCGAAATTTTTCCTTTCCAGTAGGCTTCGCAGGCCTTTTTTAGTTCACGGTCGGCTCCAATACGCGGGAACCCCAGGTTTTGTGTAAGCATACAGCAATTTTTAAATTCATAATTTTAAACTGAATGCTTTTGCGAATAAAAAATAGTTGGTTGAAAAATAAAAAGATAAGTTCCATTCCAGACTACTGCTTTTAACCGCGAAAGCAATTGCCGTTCAATAAAATAAGACAGGTCTCCTGGCTTGTCCGTTTATAATGCCTTCCCATCCCGAGGATTCGGGGCAGTGGCGTGAGTATTATAAAACCGAAATGGACTTTACAGTTGCGCGACAGCTCACGATTTACACGTGATTCCCTATTAAACCCGTTTTACCGGGTATCTTATTCTCAAATTTTGAATGAACGTGAGGGCAAATGTAAGCTTCGTTAGGTGAAAAACAAATAAATTTAATAGTAACTATTGTTTTATTAATTCATTGTTCACAAAAACCTAATTTTTTAAAAAGCATTTAGCTTTTTGAATGTAAGCTCGTGAGGTTTTATAGCTTTCTCATTCTTAACGTATGATGTCCCTTGTATCTATAGGTAAACCAGTATTTTCTTAAATATATTTAGTTTACAGGATGAAAGATTTTAAGCGTAGAACCTTTCAAAAGGAGCTAATTTAATATCTTTGTTGACATTAGTGTTATCTTTATTAGAAAACGTGTTACTAAACAAATAAGATAAAATGGCTTGGTTTTTTGAAAAAAAAGATGAAATCACCCCGGAACAACTTGAGATACTGGTTGAAAAAAGTGCAAAAGAGTGTTTAAAACGTATTCATGATTCGCCTCAAAGGGTTTTACTGCTACCTCCCGACATCACCCGCGGACATTCAGGGGCTGGCAAAATAACCAATATTCTTTACCATTTTTTTGCTTCTTCAGCCGATGTATATGTAATGCCAACTTTAGGGCAGCACCTTCCCCATACCCCGGAGCAAAACCAGTGGATGTTTGGCGACATACCGGAAGAACGAATCCTAAAACATGACTGGATTAAAGACGGCAACCATTTGGGAACGATTCCTGCTACTTATGTCGAAAAAATAACAGGTGGAAAAGCTAACTGGGAAATACCTGTGAATATCAATCGATTGGTCATTGAAGGAAAATGGAACTTAATCATCAATATCGGACATGTGGTACCTCATGAGGTTTTGGGATTTGCCAACCATAACAAAAATTACTTTATCGGGCTGGGCGGGAAAGAGATGATTTGTGCGTCTCACATGGCTGCGGCCTGCTACGGCATTGAAAATAACCTGGGAAATCTTGTAACTCCGTTGCGCCACTGTTTTAACAAAGCCGAATCGGAATATCTCGCCAATCTTCCTGATGTTTATATCCAGGTAGTAATGAAATATAACCAGCACGGAAAATTGGTTCACAGCGGTTTTTATTGTGGCAACGATGTTGATACCTATTTGATGGCTGCCGAGCAATCGAAGGCCGAAAATATTACCATAGTTCCACCACTAAAAAAGGTCGTAGCCGTGATGCAGGGCGATGAGTTTTTCAGTACCTGGGTCGCTAACAAAGCCATTTACCGCACCCGGAAAGCAATGGCCGACGGCGGGGAATTAGTTATAGTTGCCCCCGGCTTAAAAAGATTTGGCGAACAGGACGAAGTGGACCGGATAATCCGCAAATATGGTTATTCGGGAACACCTGCCGTGATGAAAGCTTGGAAAGAGAATTACGAATTACAGGATTTGACCCATGCAACAGCCCATCTTATCCACGGTTCCTCTGAAGGAAGGTTTAAAATTACCTATGCTCCCGGTCATCTAACGAAAGAGGAAATTGAAAATGTAAACTTCACCTATATGGATTACAACCATGCCGTTGAACGTTACAATCCTGAGAAAATGAAAGACGGGTTTAATATTATGCCGGACGGCGAAGAAATTTATTTCATAAGCACACCATCGGCAGGTTTGTGGACTACGAGAGACAAATTAAATGGCTGATTTTGTGGCTTATCAATTACTGCCTGAAACCCAAAGAAAATACGAAGTTCTGACACAGTACATTGAGGGATTGAAAAGTGCCGCAGTAGGTCTTTCCGGCGGAGTTGACAGTTCGTTGCTTGCCAAAGTATGTTTTGATGTACTGGGAACACGTTCTTTGGCTGTAACCATAGTTTCTCCCATGCTGGCAGAAAAAGAACTTGACGATGCCCGAATGGTGGCCGTACAAATTGGAATGAGACACATCCTGCTGGAAAATAATGAAATCGAACCGGAAGTAAGAAAGAATCCCGTAAACCGATGTTATTTCTGTAAGAAGATTGAATTCGGAAGAATTATTGAAGAAGCTCAAAAGCAAGGTATCAGTCATGTCCTGGATGGTTCAAATGCTGATGACCGTTCAGATTATCGCCCCGGCACACAGGCAACGCATGAATTGAAAGTAAAAAGTCCGTTACAAATAGCAGGGTTGAACAAAAAGGAGATACGCGAATTATCCCGAATGTTTGAATTACCGACAAGCGATAAGCCTGCTTATGCTTGTCTTGCCTCTCGCATTCCTTATGATGAAGAAATCAGCCTGGAAAAACTGGAACGTATTGAAAAAGCAGAAGTGTTCCTTCAGTCGCTTGGCTTTTGCGGGGCAAGAGTAAGAAATCACGATAGTATGGCTCGCATTGAAGTGATGCCGGAAGAACGTGACAAACTGTTCGATACGCAGTTGATGGATTCTATTTCGAGAAGATTAAAATCATTTGGTTTTCTTTATGTATGTCTGGAACTGGAAGGATATTCGATGGGAAGCTTAAACCGACAGATGAACAAATAATGCAAAACGAGAATAAAGGGTATGAGGACCTTGGCTTTGCCAAAATAGATACGATACGCGAACAACGTACAGGGCAGCCGGAAATTATTTTTGGGGAAGGGAAAACAGCGGAGCAGATGCTGACAATAATAAAACACATGATGGAATCTGGTAGTAATATACTGGCAACCAGGGTTTCAGTTGATGTAGCCAATAATGTCCGGGAACAAATTCCTGATGCCGTTTACAATTCTGTAGCCAGAACACTTTGTGTTTTATCACACGAAACGAAACTTACCGAAACATATATTGCTATTGTTTCAGCGGGTACATCTGATTTGCCGGTGATGGAAGAAGCTTATGAAACAGCTCTTTTTTTAGGTAACCGTGCAGAAAAGATAATAGATGTTGGAATTGCCGGACTCCATCGTTTGTTTGATAAACTGGACAAAATCAGGCAGGCGCGTGTAGTTATTGTAATTGCCGGAATGGAAGGGGCATTGGCAAGTGTAATTGCCGGACTTATTGATAAACCTGTAATTGCAGTCCCAACAAGCATTGGATATGGAGCCAACCTGAATGGCATAACCACATTGCTATCGATGTTGAATAGCTGTACAACAATAAGTGTTGTAAATATTGATAATGGGTTTGGTGCTGCAAGTCAGGCCAGCCGGATTAATAAGCTTTGAAAAAGTATATCAGAAGTATTTCTCTTTCCATCGTTCAAAAACTGTACGATGAACAATGCGGTAGTGCGGGTGATAAGTTTCTTCATAATTCTCGCTATGATGCATCACTACATCACCATCTGAAAGAACCTGGTTAATCAATTTTTCGTCCGATTTCATACTAGAAAGTTCGGGTTTTACTTTTTTTATAACGGCAAGAACCTCGTTCCATTCCTTTTTCCAGCTTTCCAAATCCGGGTTTCGGGCGAGTGTTGCACTTTCAACCATTGCCAGTAGCAATGTGTCACGAGGAATGGTGCCATTTTTAACCATTTGAAGATTAATCCGGTAATAATCGTGGTTAATTCCCAATGCCTGATATGGTAATGTATCTGTCCATTCGTGTTGTTTTAGTTCCCAGTCGAGGTATTTTCCGGCTTGGGTTGTGTCGGGTATCAGGTGACCGGGACCGTAAGCATCCTGAAAATAATTTTTATATAAATCCGCCAATTGTGCTTTGGGATAGTATTGTAATTCATTGTTGATAAACTGTACTATCTGTTTTTCCGTATCGGAAGCTTTAAGTATTCCTGACAACATAAAAAAGCAAAAAAAAATTCGTGCTACCATATTAAGCTATTTTAAGATAAAGGATAAAACGGACAATCATTTTTTAAGCATTCCTGATTTTCGGAATGAAATGTACATTCAATTTTTTCAGGAACAGAAAGTGAAATATCAAAAGACTCGTCCAAAAAGTTACATGCTTCCAGAATGGCAATAAATGAAACCCGTTTACAACATCTTGGGCCACCGTAAGCAGCCATTTTCAGCAACGAACGGCCAGTTATCGAATTGGCCAGTTTCCATTCCTCTGTTTTGTATGGTGTTGCCCCTGTAATAATGCTGATAAACATTCCTGTTCCAACCGCAGCCCCGCAACTACCATGCGTTCCGCAAAAGGCTCCCGGTACTTTCTCCGACCGCTGGCTGGCGGCTATTAACCACTTCTCCAACTTGTCTTTTTCGTTACTAATGCAATTACTATACGCCGAAAGTAATACAGCAGGAACAAGAAAATGGTGTTCTGGACAGTGCATCTTAAATCCCGGGAACTCCATAAGGTGTGTTGCCATTTCAATTGGATCTATTCAGTTTGAAGTAAGGCACCAATCATAAATGATCTTTTTGACTGATTTATCCTTGCAACTGCTACAAACAGCCACTCCATCGATAATACTATCGGCGTTCACTATTTTTTCCATGCAATAAAAACAACGTGAAGCATTATCTTTTTTATCTGTGGTCAGTTGATTCATGTTATAGATTCCTGATATAGCAAAGTAACTTAAAACTAACTATCTATTCACGATATATAATCGGAAAATCAGAATAAATTCTATTAATCGGTGTTCCTGTTTCTTCTTGAGAATAAGCTTTCAAAATATTAAGAAACAACTTGTGGTATTTTTATAAAATCAGTAAACTATATCGAATATTCAATTGATAAGTTACGATACCTCCCTTTCAAGCGCTAAAAAGTGTAACGAGTTGTCACCAACAATAGGAAATACCCGGATTTCACAATTGTATGCTTCCCCGTTTTTTCGGTAATTAATTATTTCTTCTTTGAAAGGTTTTTGCAACCGGATTTTCTGCCTTATCCTTTCTTTTACTTTTTCGGAAGTAAGTTCGCCCTGCAAAAAAGAAGGGTTCCGGTTGATGGCCTTTGATTTCGCATATCCTGTCATTTCCGAGAAGCCAGCGTTTACCCACAAAATAGTTGTGGTGGCGTCGGTTAATACCAGTGCTTCGTATCGGTAGGCCTTTAGTATTTTTTTTAGATTAGCTTTCCAGTTATATTTTTTTGAATATTTGTTAAGATTCTGAAATTCAGCTTTATGCCCTGCCTTTTTCAGTGTTTCTTGATATTTGGGATAATAAAACTCCCAACACATAAGAGGAGGAACAAGTCTTTTTGATGGTTTTATATCATTTCTTACTTTTTCCAGCTCAGCCTCCGATAGACTTGAAAGGTAGATATCAAGACACATCATGTCTGAAAGGTTCTTTTTCATTGGTTTAATACTTAATATTCAATTCCTTTTCGAGCTTCAATCCCGTTTTGGTAATAATGTTTTATTTCCTTCATTTCGGTTACCAGATCGGCAACATCAATTATTTCTTGTGGTGCATACCGGCCGGTAATAATTAGTTCTGTATTTTCTGGTTTTTTACTAATGGTTTTCAACAGTGCCTGAACCGAAAATAGTTTGTAATACAGGGTGATATTGGCTTCGTCAAGAATCACTAAATCATATTCTCCCGATTCAATAATTTTGGTTACCTCAGCCAAACCTTTTCGTGCCGCCTCAATGTCGTGCTGTGTTGGTTCTTTTACGATAAAACACCCCAAACCATATTGCTCGATGGTTATATCCGGCAGAAACTCGTTTACAGCTTCAATCTCAGCATAGGTTTTTCCTTTTACAAACTGGGCAAAATAAACTTTTTTACTGGCACCAACAGCCCGTAACGCGAGCCCCAAAGCAGCGGTTGTTTTGCCTTTTCCATTACCGGTATAAACTTGTACGAAACCTTTCATTCGCATTGTTTTTAATGAAATAAATAGCTTATATCTTTCATCTCGCCATCCATTTGAATTTCATATAAATGTTGATTTGTAGTTTCACTCTTTAGGCTGCCTAAATTTTCAATATAACCTCCCAGTTTTATATATTGAAAATGTTTGTTATCAAAAGCTTCTGGAAGCTTTGCACAGCCCGAGTACCAGGCTGTTTTTATTTCGGGGTAACGAAGGCGTATAAAGTTAGCTAACTCTGCCACCCTTTGAGGATTACCGTCGCCCCCCATAAAACAAAAGCAGGTAATCGCCGAAGCATAGCGACTCATCATCGAGACAATCTGTTCCTCAGTAAGCTCTTCACCTATATTCTTTTGCAGATGCGGACTGTGACAACCTTTGCAACGATTCGGACAATTGGTAATATTTACAGCCAAAGTCACTTCATTCGGAATTTCCTGAAAGACAATATCGTGATCATAATATTTGAGCATACTCTTCTACTTTAATTTTCACCTGTTCTCCGGCCTTGTTTTTTGCATAATATCTTTGGGCGGCTTCTTTTTGGCGGGCATCAGAGAAACTGCTTACCCGTTTCATATAACCGATGATGCGCGTCAGGTAATCGATGTTCTTACTTTTACATTTCGGGCATTCCTTTAAATAACGTTTGTCGATGTGCCCGCAATCGTTGCATATTGTATTAGGGATATTGAAGGTAAAATAATTGCACCCTTCAATGGCTGCCACTTTTAACAACTGTCGATACTGGGCTTCACTTAAATGTTCTTCCAGGTTCATGTGCAAAGCAGAACCTCCGGTTAAGTGCTCAATGTATTTCTTGCCATGAACACGAAACTTATCAATCACATTCAGCGATTCATCTTCTACTGCATAGAAATAGCTGTTGTAACAATCGCGTGGTACAAAATAGCCGTCTTCACGATCCCATTTGGCATGTTTTACACCTACATTTTCTGCCGGAATCATTTCGCAATTGAACATGACATCTCCTGAACGATACTTTCGATTATAGGTCTCAATCAGGCCCAGCACTTCGTTTGTAAATACCGCATACTTTTGATTATCGTTGATTTCGATGCCCAAAAACTCGGCGGCTTCAACCAGTCCGTTTACGCCAATGGTCAGGTACTGGCGCCCCATGTTTATGTAACCGGCATCAAATAATGGGAGCATACCCTTTTCCTGCAGTTCTTTCAGGTTTTCATTATATCCAAGCTGAACTTTATGTACCAAATCAACCACTTCTTCAAGGAAATTGATGTACGGAATGTGTTCCTTTTTTGCTTGCTGAATGCAGCGGTTCAGGTTAATAGTCAACACACTTTTTGAACCTGTTGAAACCCCGCCTGCCCCCAAAGTGTAACTAAAACCATTATCCTGAATTTCATTACGTAAGCGGCAACAAGAGCTTAAACTATCGGCATTGTCGCTCAAATAAGTAAAAAAAGAATGTCCTTCGGAATACATTTTGGCCGTAAAATCGCCGTATTCTTTGTCTTTTATATCGCCATTATCGGCAAGCAGGGCCATGGTTTCGACAGGGAAAGTCAACACTGTTTTGGTACGTTCTTTACTAAACCAGCCCATAAACCGTTTTTGCAGCCAGTTTAACGATTCCCATTCAGGCTTGCTACCATCAGGGAAAACAAATTCGCCAAACAAACTTTCAAAATAATATTTGTCATAATAAGCAATGTTCCAGAAAACAGCCTGAAAATTACGCGCACCCGTGGGTTGGTTCAACGAATACACAATTTGCTCGAAACAGTCGGTAATCACTTTATCAATCGATCGTTTTCGTTTCGATAAATCAGCTATTTCTTGGCTTAGCTTGTAATAATCGTTGCCGTATTCCTTACCCACAAAATAGTTCATGTACATCAAAAATTCGGGGGTGGCACAAGCGCCGCTCAACATGCTGGAAACAATGAATACCATATTAATGAATCCACCGCAAAACGATTTCAGATTGGTTGGCGCCGTTGAGTTTCCGCCAATTTTAGAGGTTCCTTCCAGCAACCACGGATACATGGTAATACTCGCGCAATACGGAGCTAGGCTGGTTTCATCATTTTTATAGATAAAGTGCTGGTTCAGAAAATTGAGATATTTGTCTGACAACTCTTTGCCGTACATTTCCGTAATCCGGTCGGTAAGCAAACGCCGGTTCAGCCGAATAAAATTCCCTTTGGGAAGTTCACCTATCAGCGTGGCAATGTTCTTTTTATCGACATTCGCGTTGGCATCAAATTTACTTCCCGAAGCCGCATTCCCGGCAGCACAATAGTCAATTAAAAATTTAATACGGTCGCGTGTCTCTCGGTCTTCGGAATGCTTTTGCCGATAAAGCATGTACGATTTTGCCACCGCAAAATAATTCTCCGCCATCAGCGATCGCTCCACCTGGTTCTGAATATCTTCTACACTCATTCCCTGCCGAACCGATACGCGATGTAAAATATTCGTCAGATCTTCATCACTCGCAAAACTTCCTACCGAAAGAAATGCTTTCCGAATGGCATTCTTGATTTTATCGATCGAAAAGGAAACGTTCTTCCCGTCTCTTTTTACAATAGTTATTTCAGCACTACTCATAACTTGTGTCTTATATGATTGATTTTTGGTTTTATTTTTTATTCGCAACTGGGGCACAATTTGGACAGCAATGGATCGGTTGGGCAGCTGTCTCCATTGCTGTTCAATACTTCGTCAACCACCTGGTCGCCGAATTTTTCGCGCGCTTTCAACTCCACTTCGTTCAGCTGCATTTCTGATTCCATTTTTGTTGAAGCATTTACAGAAGCGACTGGCGTTTTCGAGCGTCCGAATCCTTTTCGGGCACCGCGCTTATTTACTTCTGAGGTATATTTTTCCCCTTTAATCACTTTATCAATAAAGCAATAATAGGTTGATTTCAATTCTCTTTTCCAGGCATACAAATAGATGTCTTCCATATCGGCACGCAATTGCTCATCGATGTAAATTGATTTTGAAACAGCCTGATCAACTGATTCCTGAAAAGCAGCAGCGATATCAATTTGTCGTTTGGGATGCACTTCGTAGGTCGTTTTATAAAGGTCGATGTTGATTTTTCCCTGCAATCCTTCGATGTGCTGCACCGAGCCGTTGTTGCGTTTTATGGCATCAGCAATATCATCATTCCAAAGTCCTTTGCTTTCCAAATCCTGAATGAGACGTTTATTGATGACAATGTATTTTCCAGACAATGTATCGCGCGAGTACAAATTGCTAAAATAACTGTCGATCGACGAAGTTGTTCCCGAAATAATGGAGATGGTTGCCGTGGGCGCAATGGCCAGCAATACCGCATTTCGGCGTGCCGGATACTGATAAGGTGTACCTGCTTTTTCTATTTCATCATAATGAGCGAAAGCACCTTTCTCGGCTGCCAGTTTTTCTGATGCATCGTAGGCTTTCTCCCGGAAAAACTGCCCCAGTTTTTGAGCAATTTCTACCGCTTTGGTTGAGTCGTAAGCCACTTTTAATTGCACCAATGCCTCTGCAAATCCCATGATTCCAATTCCCAGCGGGCGCAAGTCCATCGTATTTTTTCGGCTGGCCTCGGTCGGATAAAAATTCTTATCCAGCACATTATCCAGTGCTTTTACAATAATTCGGATGGTTTCTTCCAGCTGCTTCCAATTGAAATCGGTCTGCTCTTTATTGACATGTTTCGAAAGGTTGATGGAAGCCAGCGTACACACTGCCGTTGAATCCGGTTTATTGGGGATGGCAATTTCCGTACACAGGTTGGAACTGTTGATGACACTGTAGTTTGGGCACGGATTATGGCGGTTGTGAGCATCTTTAAAGGTTAACCACGGATGGCCCGTTTTGGCCAATTTAAACAGGTATTTTTTGAAGAAGTCGCGTCCTTGCAACTTTTTGAAAAGCTTCAGTTCGCCGGTTTCTGCCTGAAGGATCCGTACTTTATATTTCGCCGTAAATTCGTCGCCAATGGCATCCACCAATTCCGGACATTCACCCGGATCGAACAAATAAATGGGTTCGTCATTTTCAATACGCCGCATGAGCTCATCGGGCATCCAAAGTTTGGTATTCAACGATGGGGTGCGGAAATAAGCATTACCCGTAGTTTCGCGTAATTCCATAAACGCTTCAATATCGTAATGCCAAGGTTGCATGGAAATAACCTGCGAACTGCGCCGGCGTCCTCCTTGCTGGATGGAGTTAACCATCGTATCGAACACTTTGATGAACGGAATAACGCCTGACGATTTCGCATTGAGCGACTTGATGTGCGAACCGGTTGCACGCACGCGGCTCACATCCGTGCCAACGCCACCGGCATATTTTGCCAGAAAAGCTGTTTCTGTTAATTTATCGGTAATGGCTTCCAGCGAATCATCCACCACATTCACGTAGCACGACGAATATTGCGAAACGCTGGTCCCGGAGTTAAACAAAGTAGGCGTAGAATGCAAGTATTCGAGCCGCGACATTTTTTGGTAAACTGCAATTATTTCCTGCTCATCGTTTCCAACTCCCATGGCTACACGCATAAAAAACCACTGCGGTTTTTCAATCACTTCTTGCTCGGTATCTTTCGACAGGTACCGATCGCGCAAGGTCGTCAAGCCAAAATAATCAAGCAGTCGATCATTTTTATAATCGATGGCCTTTTCAATTTCTTTCAAATTAAAATCAGCTAACTCTTGTTTTAAATAGCCACTTTTAATGTTGAATTTCAGGTAAGCTGTGAACGATTTAAATCTCCGGTCGATGCGTTTATTGATCAATTTCAACAACTGCAAAGTAGCCAGAGTATCATAAACCGGGTGTTTCGGAATCAGATGTTCGATGGCTTTCAGCACCAACACGTCCAGCTCTTCGGTGGTGACGCGCTCCGGAACTTTTAAATCCAGCTCCTTAATAATTTTGAAAACCAACTCATAATCATCTTCTACCTCCATGCCTTTGATGATCTCAAAAATGGCATTGATAATCTCCTGCGTGCGAAAACGTTCTTCGCTCCCATCTCTTTTTATAACGGTTCTGTGCATGTTTTTCAAATTTTAATAGTTGGTGTATTCGGTGGATGATACTTCAAAAAAGTTGATCAGTTTTTTCATATCTTCTTTTTGAAGAAAGCGGAGCGGATTTTCTGTGATGTTGAATTCGGGATCGAAGCCCAGTTCCACCAAACGACGGTCGGTAATGTATTTCAGGTATTTCTCCAGCTCGGGATACGACATGCCCAACAAGCTGCGTTGACCGAATTTGGAGCGGATGTAATCCAATTCCAACTGCAATCCTTTCAGAATAATGTCGCGCATTTCGGCTACAAATTCTTCATCCTCTACAATCTCCGGACTTTCATCAAGCATAATCAAAATGGCTTCAATTCCGTTTTGCAGGTGAAGCGATTCATCAATCAAAATTAACTCAACTCCCGAAGCCACATTTTTCATTTTGCCCATTTCCTTCATGGCAAAAAAGTGTGCGAAACTCGAATAAAAGAAAATTCCTTCCAACACAATATTATTCAGCAGGATGGCGCGTAAAATATGTTTTTGTCCTTCGAGCGTTTCGGGATTGATCTGTCCGTAACTTATTTTGTCAATTTCTTCCACAATTAACGATTGCTTTTTCCGCAGGTACGGATCGTTGAATGCTACATCGTACATGGCTGCATGATCCATTCCGAACGATTGCAACACACTTTCGAAAAAATCGCTGTGGATGTTCTCCATGAAAAGCTGCGTGCTAAAACTCATTTTCGCGTGCGGATCGGTCAGCAACGGGAAGAAGGCATTGACCAACACATTTTGAACCAGCAATTCGGACGATGAAAAATAACCAACTGCTGTGTCAAACAAATCTTTTTCTTCGGTTGAAAGATGATGATAATCCAGCGCATCTTGCTGAATGTTGAGTTCTTCGGGAAACCAAATGGCCTTTTTTTGCTTTTCGTACAATTCGCGAAAAACAGGATACGAGGGATTCTCGCTGAGTTTAATGTTGTCGCGCACCGATGTGCGTCCAATTAATTTTGCCTTCATTATTCGTTATTTTCTAATGTTAATTAATATCCGGAAGCATGAAGGTGCAAAGACAGAATACAACTTGTCCTGAAGAAAGAAAAGGATGTAATTCGATCCTGAACCAGACTTCAACTCCCGAAAGTCTAATCAAAACCGATTATGGCAGGTCTTCTGGCTTGTCCTGTTTTTGATGCCTTCCCATTCGTAAACCAACGACAGTGGCAAAAGATTTTCAAAAACATTTTACGGACTTACAGCTGCGGGTACAGCTCCCGATTTTCACGGGATTCCCTTTTCATATTGTCAGAAGGTGATTTCGGACAATAACCCTAATCGTTTCACAATTTTAAAGAATTAGAGCCAAAAAGGATGAATTGAATTATGAACAGGCAGGTTAAAAACAAGTAAAGAATCCATTACGTAGGCGGCTTTATTGGTGTTAATAAATTCGATTTTCAGGTTATTTCTGACCTTTTTCAATATAAAAAAACAGCAAAATGCAGGTGTGCAATTCGAACTGTTGAAAAACGGGTAGTTATTAACAGACAAAGGGACAATATTCTTTCTAATTACATATTATTCGACTCATATTCAATACTCTATTGCTTTAGATAGCTATCTTAAAAATAATGTAAAAGCAAAATAAAAAAGGCGGAAGATGATTTATTCCGCCTTTTAACAGTAACTTTGGTTATTACTGGTTAAAATATATTTCCAAATTTAATCCCGAAGTTAATGGTTCGCGGCAACGACGGGCCATAAATATAACCGGCATCGCGGTAAACGCCCCTGTCGTAATCTTTTTGTATTTGGTTAAAAATGTTTTTTACCCCTGCATAAAATTGCATTTCAGTTTCGTTTCCAAAATGAATGTCATACGAAAAAAGGATATCTGCAACAATAAAACCATCTGCCTTTTTTAGTGTTTCGCCTTCAATAATATCACCATTATCAATGGCTTCCCGTACAGTTATAAACTCATCTCCTTCATAGTCTTCAGGATTCAATCCAAAGTGAGGAACATACATAGAGCCGGTGTAATTTAATGACAAGGACGTATTGAAATGATGTGTTGGTTTCCAAATAAAAGTAGCGTATCCGTATTGGTTGGGTGTTCGCATAAAATTTTTTGAAACACTTGTTTCTTCATCTCCCCACGCTTGTGCCGACTCATAGCGACTACTTTGTACAGTAAACCCCACTTGTGTTTCAAAGTGATCTGAGATAAACGACTTCCACTCAATATTCACCCCGGTAACATAGGCACCGTCTTCTGCATTTACCCGCATGTAAGCAAAGTTGCCTTCATCATCAAGCGGGTAATACTCATTGGCAAACGGATTTTTCAGTCGTGTATAAAACCCTTCAATTAAAAGATCATTGTAAGTGTCTCCTATATTGAAAACAGAATTCAACGAAGCCGTAAAAGCGTTCGACGTTTCTTGCTTCAAATCCTCCGAGTTAAATGTCTCAACGCGGGTTGCGTTTACCAGTTCAATATGTAAGTCCTCGTTAAATACCTGTGGTGCCCGGTAGCCCTGGGCATAACCCAGACGAAAGCGTGTTTCGGGAGTTAACTTGTACATTAATCCAACACGGGGGACAAAAACGCCATTGCTTAAATCACCGTCATTGCTTTCTTTATCTTTTACCCAATAATAATCATATCGAAGGCCAAGCGAAATATTTATTTTTTCCGATTTCCAATCATGTTGGATAAAAGACCCCAGCGTATTTACGTATTGTTTTGTTAGGGTTGTATTGGCATTGCCGTTAGCTCCCAGTTTTACATCGTGCAAGTAATCGTTTGAGTTATCGATACCAATAACTGTTGTTGATGGTGCGAATAAAAATCTGTCGGCATGAAAATTATAATGGGCACCAACAGAAGATGTCAGGTTTTTAGTATCACCGTAAGCATTAGGATCCTGCTGTGCACCATAATACGATTCACGTTTTACATGCTGAGCTGAAGCATAAACGGTAACTTTATCGTAGCTACCATTTGTAAACAAATCGTACGAAAGATTTCCACCTGTAATTAAATGGTCGAGTTGTTCTGCAATATCTGCTTCGTGGGGAAGGTAGTCGAGCTTATTCCCTCCACGGCGAAACTCACTAATCCGATACCCGTCAAGCGAAATTTTACTTTTGTTTCCCGGTTTATGAAACACATTAAAACCAAAGGTGGTATTTTTCATTTCTACCATTTCGCTAAAACCATCTCCATTAGCATCGTACGAGTCACGATTGCGCAACATAGAGAAAATGTATCCGCCGGTTTTTCTGTCGTCGGTAATAACCGAGGCATTTAGGTTCAACTGCCCGTCGGCTGCCGTAGTAGAACCACTTTCTCCTCCTACATCAATTGCTCCAATCCGCCCATCGATATTAAAAGAGTTTCTTGCAGGTTCTTTGGTGATAATATTTACCGTTCCGGCAATAGCATTACCTCCAAAAAGTGCTGATCCACCGCCACGGACAACTTCCATTCGTTCAACCATGTTTGCGGGGATAAGTTCAAGTCCGTAAACTCCTGCAAGTCCGCTAAATACCGGCCGGCTGTTCATTAGTATTTGCGTATATGGTCCCTCCATACCATTCATTCTTAATTGAGTGAACCCACAGTTTTGACAATTTGTTTCTGTTCTAAGTCCTGGAGTGAATACCAAGCCTTCGGCAATGTTTACCGACTGGGTTTTAGCCATTAAATCCGGAGAAATAGAGGTAACCACAACAGGAGCCTCTGCCCGGTTGGTTTGGTTTCTGTCGGCTGTTACAACAACGCCTTCAATATTTAAAACATCCTCTTCAATTTCAAATTTGATTTCTTGTGTTTTATCCATCTCGGTTGTTATTTTCTTTGCAATGGTTTTATAACCAATGCCACTTACCCTGATAGTTAATTCACCTATTGGCAGGTTTATTAGCTGATAATGCCCTGTTCCATCTGTGGCAGTTCCTATGGTTGTTCCATCAATTGTAATATTGATAAAGGGGACATGTTCGCCATTGCATTGCACATCACCTATAATATTGGCATCTGTATTCTTTTTTTGTGCTTCCCCAACAGAAATCATTGCCAGGAGAATAGCTGTAATTAGTAATAATTTTCTCATTTTCTTTATTTTTAATTGTTATTGTTTTTATGTTTTCTCTCTCTCCGAAGTATATATTGCCCGGACAGATTCATTACAAATAAGTTTTTTATCTGTTTCGAAATTTTTATAAAAAAGAAGCTAAATTCTATATAGATAAGCTCTGTGGAATTTGGGGCGGATCCCGGCCTTTTAGCCTGAAAAAGTAATCAGTATGAACTGAAGGTGTTTGATTGAAATAAATATTGTTGTAAGTTATTGATAATATGATCAGAATTGCAAATACAACCGAAACAAACAGAAGTTGAATATGTGATATATGAAATAATTCTTTTGAAGTGTGGTTGTGTTTTTTGAACGGAGCAGAATCCTGGCTTTTATTATAAGGGTGTGCATGGACAATAATTTTACCATTGGATAATTTATGAGAGTGCAGGAAAACAACATTATTTACGATAAGCAACCCGACAGAAAATATAAGCAACCCGGCGATTAACTTTTGTATTTTATTTTTGAATGTTGTTTTCATTTCTACTAAGAAAGAGAGTTTTTTTAACATATAAATGTAGCAGCAGGAATATTATTAATAATTTAATCTCTTAATTTGTTCTGTAAATTAATGTAATAATATCCAAACCTGCGTTGTTAGAAAGCAAATCATAAATCCCATAACAATTGGTAAGAGAGTGGAGATCATTGTCCATTTTACACTTTTGGTTTCTTTGTAAATGGTGTAAATAGTGGTTGAACACGGATTGTGCAGTAAACTAAACAACATTAAATTTACTGCAGTAAGTAAAGTCCATCCTCCAGAGCGTAGTATTTCTCCTGTTCCGTTAACCGAATCCATTTCAAAGATTACCCCGGTACCATTTCCAATTCCTGTTAATCCGGCAGATAGAACCGTTAACATTAAAATGGTAGGGATTACAATTTCGTTTGCCGGAATTGCTATAATGTATGCTAGTAAAATAACTCCATTTAGTCCAAAAATGATGGCAAATGGATTTGACCAATCTATAAAATGCTCAGCCAGGCTTAAGTCGCCAATTTTTACATTCGCAACCAGCCATATAACAATTCCTGCAGGAACAGCAAAGATAATAGCACGCCACAAAACAAAAATTGTACGATCAATAAGTGAACTATAGAGCGTTTGTAATATGCGTGGCGGACGATAAGGGGGAAGTTCCAGGCTAAAAGCAGAAGCTTCTCCCCGTAAAACAGACTTGCTTAATCCCCAGGAAACCACCAAACTTAAAAATATTCCAAATACAGCAATTCCTACTACTGCTCCTGCTGAAACAAGGCCGGCAACCCTTGCTGGAACAGCCGCTCCAATAAATATTGAAGCAATAAGAATTTGAGTTGGCCACCTTCCGTTACATAACGAAAAGTTGTTTGTAATAATAGCAATTATTCGTTCCCGCGGACTGTCGATTATCCGCGCAGCAACTACCCCTGCAGCATTACAGCCAAATCCCATGCTCATGGTAAGAGCCTGCTTGCCATGTGCGCCTGCTTTTCGAAACATTTTGTCCATGTTAAAAGCCACCCGTGGCAAATATCCTAAATCTTCCAGAAGTGTGAAAAGCGGGAAAAAAATGGCCATTGGCGGTAACATCACAGCAATTACCCAAGCCATAGAAAGGTAAGCACCATCAATCAGAACTCCGCTTAGCCACCAGGGCATATTTATATTCGTTGCGAATTCTTTCAGAAGCGGATGTATTTTATTAATGAGGAGATTTGACAATAATCCAGATGGATAATTTGCTCCTGAAACGGTTACCCAAAAAACACCTGCCAGTAAAAGAAACATAATAGGAAACCCAAACCATTTTCCGGTAACAATTTTGTCAATCTTCATATCCAAACTATAAGCTGGTTTTTCGCCTGTCAGAGATACGGTCTTTTTTGCTATTTCTGAAGCTTCCGCATAGATCGATTCAATTATTGTATCGTGAAAATCAATTCCCTGTTTCCACCGAATGGAATTTGCTGCTGATAATATATCTTCTCGTTCTTTTTGGTTTTCATTCGTTTTTGTTGGGCTTTCTGAAATGTTCGACGAAAGGTCTTGTTTTAAAAGACCAAGATCGCCGGAGCGTATGGCATCAATAACGCTTTGATCTCCTTCCAGTAAACGTAAAGCTACCCAGTTAATGTTTGGAAGATCGGTAAATTGTTTATTGAGTTTTTCTGCAATAACAGAAATGGCATGTTTCATTTTTGCAGGTTGTTTTTTTACTCTTCTTGGCTTGCAAACAAATTCCCCTGATGCTACTGCCTCAATAGCGGAAAGCAATTCCTGCATTCCCTGTCTGCGCCTTGCTGATGCAGGAATAACCGGAATTCCAAGTTCCCTAGAAAGTGCACGTTCATCAATTTTGATATCATTACGTCTTGCCTCATCCATAAGGTTTAAGCACAAAACAGCCCTGTCGGTAATTTCCAGAATTTGAAGGACAAGGTTCAAATTCCTCTCTAGCCGGGTTGCATCAGCAACAATCACCGTCACGTCAGGGCGACCAAACAAAATAAAATCACGGGCTACCTCTTCGTCGGTACTGGTTGAAAGCAAAGAATAGGTTCCCGGTAAATCAACAACTTTAAACCGTTTTTCATCGTAAGAAAAGCCTCCTTCGGTACGGGTTACTGTTTTGCCCGGCCAGTTTCCGGTATGCTGCCTCAATCCGGTAAGGTTATTGAATACCGTACTTTTCCCTGTATTTGGATTTCCGGCCAGGGTAACAACATAGTCTGCATTCTCCATATCTACTCCTAATCTGGTTAGATTTTCTTTATGGTGTACGGGGCAGGTTGAGCAATTATTTTGAATATTCATGGCTCTCTTGTTTTTTGTTTTTTATGAAAATCTGGTCGGCTTGACTTTTTCTTATTCCTATCGTTGTTCCCATAACACGATATCCTACGGGATCGCCGGATGCACTTTTCATTATTGCTGAAATTTCGCGGCCGGGAACAATGCCCAAGTCCATAAGCCGCCTGCGTTGCTGTCCGCGGACGTTTTGAGAAATTCCTGATATTTCCGCTTTCTCTCCAATTTTAAGAGACGAAAGTTGTTCCGGTTTAACAGATGTGAACTCTCCTCCTTTTACTACTTCAACTGTAACTCCAGTGGCAAACTGCGGAATAAGAGTATATTCTCCACCGTCGGCAGCAAATGTTATTTTATTTTTTTCAGTTTTGAGTATATAAATTTGCATTCCCGGGTAAAGTCCCTCTGCAGACAATTGCTGATACACTTCTACTGGTTCATCTTCAATGTGAATGATGCGCGCTATATCGCCTTCGCTTAATTTTTCTAATGTTTTTCCTCTGTATTTAGGAAGATCTCCGTCGGATGTTGGAATGGGGTCGCCGTGCGGATCGAAAACCGGATTGCCTATTTGAGCGGCAATTTTATCGATTTCATCATCAGATATCTTATGTTCCAGGAAGTCGGCCTGTGTGTGCCATTCCGTATCCTTTACACCTGTTTCATCTGCCAGATATCTTTCCCAAATCCGGTGCATACGAATTACTCTTAATGCGTAGGAGCGTCCGGCATCACTTAAGCAGTATTCATTTTCTTTTTTAAGAACTAATTCAATTGCTTGAAGTCGGCTTAATAGTATTTCAGACTTTTCTTTTGAAAGATTCAGGTTTTCCGCCAAATCATTGAGCTTACATTTTGCCCCTCTGTATTCACAGTCATATAGAATTTTTAGCGCATCTTCCAGTAAAACACGCTGGCTGTTTATATTTAATCTGGTTAGTTGTGCCCAAAGGCCATTTTGGGGCCAAATCACCCACAATATTATTGCTGCTATTAAAAGCATAATTAATATTGCAATCCCCGGATTTAAGAAGGTTTCCATTTCTGTTTGCTTTTATTTTAAAATAGACTTTATCTACTTCTTTGCATGGACAAATATAAAAACTTAGAATACTCTAACAATTATTTTTTGTATATTCTTCTATATTTGTAGTAAATATTTAATAAATGCCGCTAAAAACAAAAGAGAACTATTTAAAAACCATGTACATGATTGATGAGGAAAAAGGTGTAATATCCTTATCGGAACTTGGGAAGAGACTAAGAGTAAGTATCCCAACGGTTAACAGCATGGCCAAAAGGTTGCACAATGACGGATTCGTAATTTACGAAAAATATAAGCCGGTAAAACTAACTGGGAAAGGGAAAAAAGAAGCAGCGCTTATTATCCGAAAACACCGTATTGCTGAAATGTTTCTGGTTGAAAAGTTACATTTTGGCTGGGAAGAAGTTCATGATATTGCAGAAGAAATGGAACATGTTGAATCGGAAATACTTTTTGAACGCATGAATGAAATACTAGGAAGTCCGACTTTTGATCCGCATGGTTCACCAATTCCCGATAAAAATGGGCATATTGTTCTGGACAATTACCCCAGATTATCTGAAATGCAAGAAGGGGATATGGTGAAACTAATGGCTTTATATGATGATAATAGCGAATTTTTAAAATTTCTGAATGGTAAAAAACTGAAACTGGGAGCTCAAATATCTATTAATAAGATTGAATCTTTTGATGGAAGCATGACAGTTTCTTATAAGAATGAATCTGAAGTAACTTTAAGCCGTGAGGTTTGTGAGAGCCTTTTTGTGAAACTTGCAAACGAGAAATAATAAACTTTTCTCCTGTATTACCTTTGGCTACATTACATCTACAAATAAGAATATCACCTTCCTCTGAAAGAGCATTTCCTATTACGGACAATTGCTCTGAGTACTCTTTAATACTGTCATTATTTAGAAGAGCAGTTCCAAAATTAAGCCCACCTAGTTTCCCTTAAGAAAACAAATGCATTGCTTTAAGATTATTTCTGTTACTCAAAAATTCGGATATTTGATTTATCCTATCCTTGTTTGCATCGACAATTTTCACATTTGTTCCTGGTTTAAGCCCGGTAACCAGCGTTTGATATTCTTTTCTTTATTCAATTGAGGCGTAAGTATTCTGACTTACAAATAACCAATAAAAGATTGCAGCCAAAATAACTGAAAGTTTTGTGTATAAATTTTTCGTAGCCCCTTGTTTTTTTTCCTTAATTCCCATTTAAACAGAACAGGTGTCAAGACTACAAATCTCAAGGTCGAACCTGTGTAAACACTCATTTCAAAAATATTAAAATGGTTAACACATGTGCCATGGTTTTGCTATGGCGTTGGCCTGATGGACTATTGTTTATGTCTGTTGTTGAACTAAATCCCTGCGGGATAGCTTCAATTAAATACTTTCCTGTCAATTTTCCCAATAAATTCAAAATCATTATCAATACATTCATTTTATTTCGTGCACCTGTTTAAAACTTATTGCATCAAAATTTTTATATTTGATTTTTACATTTAGAGCTGTGCTGTGGTTTTTCCTCTTAACTCCCTTGTATTCAATAAGTATGAACACAAAAACCGTCAGTAAGTACATAGAACAAAATATTTTCAAAATCTGACCGGGTTGTAGTTCAACACCGACTCTTTGCTGGGGCGTGCCGACCGCTCAGAGTCCAATTTAGTATGTTACGTTTTTTAATTTTTTTCTTCGGTTTAAATTTCTCTTTTTTAATTTTAAACGGTGTATTTTGGAAACCAGCCCTCTGCTCCAAACAGCCTCTTTAGGTTACAGGCACCAGCGTACAAGGACACGCTCACGTATCAGTACGGGGCAATCCATATATTCGAAATCAGTTGTGTATGTGCAGTTTTACTGCCTGCCAGTGTAATCCGCAGTGCCGGTAACTTTATCAACGGTTGGTAAACAAAGGAAAATCGAAAAACAAGCGCTGATTGCAGTGTATAATAAATTAATTAAGCAGGCATTTGCGATTGCGCAATCTGGAATACCATACGATCCGGCTTATCGAAGTAGTGTTATCGGTCAATAAGAATAGGTAAGAGAGGAAATTGTTAAATACTTAAGACAGAACTCTATTGAATGCGAGAGCAAGTTTTTTACCATTCAGAGATTGGAGGACATAACAATACAGCAACGCAATATTTAAACTAGTTTGAGTAAAAATGCTTTATACATGCCTGCGTGTCCCGTTAAAAATAAAGGGATGGAAAAGTATTAAGCACAAAAAAGGAGCTCATTCACACTTTTATTTATCATACTCAATGCTATTGATTGGAAAATAACTTTTCCAGCCTTAATCTAATTTCATGTCTTGATTATTTGAAATGATGGTTACCCCTGCTTAATGGTTACCCCTGTTTATAGGGGTATATATTCCTAAAGAATCCTAATTTTTAGGGATATGCATTCTGTTAGAGGTAAAGTAGCTTTGCAGTTGTAAAATTACGTAGATATAATCTAAATAAATATTACGTAGAACATAATTACTAATAGCTTAAATTTGATCCGGATTTCTAATGCGATTGCTCATTCTTTCAACTGCATTATTGCTTGCTTCCCCTATTGCTTTTGCACGGGATTTTACCCTTTCGGGAAGGGTGTTGGATGCCAGAGAGCAAACACCAATTGAATTTGCCGTTGTTCAAATTGTTGAAAGTGAACAATACACAATCAGCGACAAATATGGAAGGTTTTCAATTAACAAAGTACCCCCCGGAAATTTAACTCTAAAAGTAAGCATCCTTGGTTATAGTACCACAACAGTAAAGGTAAACCTACACCAGGCAATCTCGAATCTAAATATAGAGCTTGAGAAAAGCTCACTAGCCATAGAAGAAGTAATGGTAATGGCTCAGCCGATAACAGAGCAATCGACAAGCTACAATATCTCGAGTACGGCGATAGAACACGAGCAGATTTTGGATGTTTCACAAATACAAGGGTTGCTGCCCGGAGGAAAAACAGATGCAGGCACCGGTCTTACCGGTTCAAAAAGACTGTCCCTCCGCAGTGAATCGGCTTCCCAAAGCGGGAATACTTCATTTGGTACGGCTTTGGAGGTAGATGGTGTGCGGTTGCAAAACAATGCCGGGTTTGATAAGAATACCCCTTACGGGGTTGATACCCGGAACATCAGTACGATCAATATCGAATCGGTAGAGGTGCTTACCGGGATCGTTTCGGTTGAGCACGGAGACTTCTCCAACGGAATTGTAAAAATAAATACAACAAAAGGAAGAATACCGTTGAGCGCTACGGTCACGATCAACCCAAACACTAAACAATATGGCTTAAGCAAAGGGTTTGACTTAGGGAAAAATAGCGGAACCTTGAATCTAAGCGGAGAACATACCAAGTCCGTGTTGAATTTGATGTCACCCTATACCAGTTATGTCAGAAACGGCTTTAACGCAACCCACGAGAAGTACTTTAAAAACAAACTTACACTAACCTCCGGTTTAACTTTCAACCTGGGAGGCTATAATAATGAATCGGATCCTGATCTGTTTACAGGAACCTACAGCAAAACAAAAGACCATGTGGCGAGGGGACAAATAGCTGCCAAATGGTTCCTCAATAAAAAATGGATCAGCAAACTGATGGTCTCTACATCGCTCAACTATTCCAACAAGCTATCAGAGACAAAAAAACGGAAAAGCGGTGCGGCAACACTGCCTGCCAACCATGCTACTGAAACAGGCTATTTTATTGCTACCAATTACGATGAAGACCCTGATGCCCCAATAATATTACTACCCACCGGTTATTGGGACGAGATAGAATACTACGACAGCAAGAAGATTGACTTTGCTGCAAAAATAAAAGCAGACCGGGTGAACAGTTTCGCTGATTACACCAATAAGATCTTGCTCGGGGTTGATTACTGCAATAGTGGCAACCTCGGAAAGGGGACATATTTTGACGATATGCGCTATGCCCCTAACTGGCGGCCGTATGTACTATACGAAGTGCCAAATACCAACAATCTGGGCATTTACCTGGAGGATAAATTGACCAAAGTGCTGGATAAGTATTCAAAAGTGGAACTGACTGCAGGCGTACGCTCCGACAATACGTACATTAGCCGTTCAGAATATGGTTGGGTTAGTAACCTCTCTCCGCGCGTTAATCTAAAATATGAACAAAAGAACGGAAACAGGTCTTTAATCGAAAGTTTTAGGGTATATGCCGGTTGGGGAAAATCGGTGAAGCTACCTAGCCTTGGCGTGTTAAACCCCACCCCAAGTTATTCCGGCAAACAAGCTTTTGCGTCCACTTCAACTGCCGACAATGTAGCCTATTACGCTTATTTTAACCAGTCCTACACGACGTTATACAATCCCGATTTAAAATACCAGTACAACAACCAGATTGAAATCGGCTTTTCAGCGAACATAAAAGGTACGAAAATCAACCTGTCAGCTTACCGCAACAAAACGGTTAATCCATATATTTATGAGGAGGTTTATTTTCCTTACTCCTATAAGCGAACCAACCAGAAGGAGCTTGAAAACAGCCCTATCCCGGTTGACGACAGGCGATTTACCATTGACCAAACAACAGGCATTGTTACTATTCATGATATAAGTGGAAACAATGGCAGCTACGAGCTAAGCTCTGAAACCAGAAAAGAATTTCAAAGCCGCAGAAGATACACTAACGGTTCGCCGGTAACTCGTATGGGGATCGAGTGGGTGGTTGATTTTGCCAAGTTAAAAGCACTTAGTACCTCGTTCCGTATCGATGGTAATTACAAATACTATAAGGGAGTGGAAGCACACATCCTGGCATCAAGTTCCAGTATGCTCATGGCAAATGGCGAACCTTACAAATATGTAGGTTATTATGCCGGATCGACAGGGTATTCAAACGGTAGTATATCCAAACAACTTAATTCTAATCTCACAATTAAAACTCATATTCCAAAAGTAAGAATGGTAGTGACCCTGAAAATAGAGTCTTCTCTATACCAGTACAGTCAGCGTTTAAGCGAGTATAAAGGTGAAACAAGAGGCTTTGTATTGGAGAACAAAGCAGACTATGTCGGCGACGACACGGATATATATAACCGAAATGAGTATGTAGGTATTTACCCTCTTTATTACACTACATGGGATGATATGAATACAAAAATACCATTCAAAGAAAAATTCTTGTGGGCTAAAGAAAACGATCCGGAGTTGTACACCGAATTATCCAGATTAGTTGAAAAAACCCACTACAAAAACTGGTTCGATGCGAACCGAATATCGGCTTACTATTCGGCTCATATCAACCTGACTAAGGAAATTGGAGACATCGCCTCTGTTTCTTTTTTTGCGAGAAACTTTACACAAAACCTTGGAAAAGTAAGGTTGTCGGGAAGCGATAGTAAAACGAGCCTATACAACTCATACATTCCCAGTTTTTATTACGGAATATCCATGAAACTTAAACTTTAAACCACTTGCTTTTTATTAAAAAATATATCAATGAAAAAATTAATTTATCTTATTTCAATCTTTTCCATCATTCTTACTTATTCGTGTAAAGATGATGATGAATTTAATTTTACAACCGTAAATGTACAGTTAAGTTATCCTGGCGAAACAGAAACCACGGAGGGAATAAAAGTAACGCTCACTAGTGGTACCGGTGAGAAATTTGAAGTGGATACTGATGTAGCCGGCAAGGCTACATTTCAAGTTCCACAAGGAATTTACGAAGTAACTGTTACCGAAGACCGAGTGATTGACGAGGTATATGCCTACCAGTATATAGGTACAGAAAGCAATATTACAGTCAGCGAAACAGAACTTTCGGTAACTCTTGAATTAACTGAAAGCTACCTGGGGCGTACCGATTCAAAAATTGAAGTTAGTTTTAAATTGGGTTACCCCGCCGAAAGTAGTTATGATGCAGTAGAAGGAATAAAGGTGGTGCTCTCTAATACGCAAGAAACGTTTGAAGCTAACACAACAACCGAGGGTATAGCTGATTTTATTATCAGCCCGGGAACATACAAAGCTTTGGTTTCCGATAAACGGGCAGGAAACGGATATATATACACCTATGGAATAACAAAAAATGATATTGTTATCAGTGAATCATGGGATAGTGAAACACCTGT
Source organism: uncultured Draconibacterium sp. (assembly GCA_963677235.2). Classification (GTDB taxonomy): domain Bacteria; phylum Bacteroidota; class Bacteroidia; order Bacteroidales; family Prolixibacteraceae; genus Draconibacterium. Next base: position 1,410,393 of record CAXXPP010000004.1, read on the forward strand.
TGATTTGGAGTTAACAGAAACTATTTCAGGGCAAATCATCATCAAAGAGCTGTACATCAGCGGTTGTCAGAAAGATGATGGTTCGGGTTCTTATAGCGACGACCAATACGTGATCCTTTACAATAACTCCGATCAAACAGCGGGTTTAGACAATATTTGCCTTGGATCTTTATCGCCGTATAATTCAAATATTACAAGTAAGTATTTGGTAGATGGAGTATTAAACTACCTCAATGAAGGATGGGTGCCGGCAACCAATGCCATTCCTTATACGCAATCGGCGGTTTCGTTAGAGCCGGGCGAAGAAATGGTTATCGCATTGTGCGGGGCTATCGATCATACCCTTACTTATAGCAAGTCAGTCAATCTGGCCAATTCAGAATACTGGGTGCTTTACGATTACGGTGTGCAGCTCACCCATTCAAAATACGTAGCTCCTGATGCCAGTATCCCTACCAGCCAGTATCTGGGTATTCAACGGTGGGGGTTAGGCAATGGCTGGGTGTTTAGTAACTCTAGCCCTGCTTTCTTTATCTGTACAACAAAAGGGTCTACTCCCGAAGCTTATAGTTCAAGTACCGATAACTATACCGAAGAAGAAGGAACCTGGACTAAAAAAATGGATACAGATTGGATTCTTGATGGCGTGGAGGTATTCCGGACTGGTTATGAAAATTACAAACGTTTCCCTGATGGCGTGGATGCCGGCAGCATTGAATTAAAAGGGAAATTAGGCTACACGGTGTACCGTAACGTGGATAAGGCTGCAACAGAAGCCATTACAGAAAACGCCGGAAAGCTGGTTTACAACTATACCTATGGTACCGAGGTTGATGGTGTTAGCAGCACCGACCCCAGTGGAATTGATGCGGAAGCGTCCATTGCTAACGGGGCACGGATTATTTACTTGGATACCAATAACTCAAGCAACGATTTCCACCAAAGAAGCCAGGCTTCGTTGAGAGATTAGTTTTAATGCACAAAACGGTAAAAATAGCAGCATTTATAGGCGGAGTTCTTTGCTCCGCCTTTCACTCTCATGCCCAGGAAAAAACGCCGTGGACCGATTTGAGCTTTGTCCGCCAGTCGGAAGCCTGGCTCACCGGCAACAATGCTGCCGGATTGAAATATACACCGGTTGATACCATTTCCGAAATCAGTTTTTCAGGGACCTTTAACAAAGGTTCTTTTGTTAATTACAACCAGTCCGATCAAAGCTATTCTTACGGCGGATTGGCAGAATCCTATTATAGGCTCAACAAAAAAGTCGTGCTGTTTGGAAATATCAGCTATAATAACTTTATGGGGAAGAATATGGGAGCTTCAGCCTGGATTGAGCCGGACTTTGCCCCATTCAACATGGTTGAATATGCAGATACCACACGAGGCAAAAAATCAAAGGAAAGCTATCTTCTAACCGGAGCCGTAGCCATCGACTTAAGTGAAAAATTAACCATCGGAGGAAAGATAAAGTATCTGTCGGCCAACTATGTGAAGAAGAAAGACCTGAGACATTTGAACATGCTGATGGATTTAAACCTTTCATTGGGGATTCTATACCAGATGAATGCGTGGGGTGAATTGGGGTTAAATTATAATTACAGCAAACGGGTTGAAGAAACCAACTTCGACACCTATGGAAATACCGACCGTACTTACAGTACGCTCATCTCATGGGGAACCTTTTGGGGACAGGTTGAGAATTTTGGCTCGGATGGTTACACTGGCGAAGGCAACAACAACCCTCTTATTGATAAAACCAACGGACTTTCGCTTCAGCTGAACCTGCACATCACTCCCCGGATTCGTTATTTTAACGAATTTACGCTAAACAAACGTGAAGGTTATTTTGGGGTGCAATCTGATCAGACCATAGTTTATACCGATCATAGCGCCAATATTTACATCTATAAAGGAAGATTGTCATATCGTCGCCCAAAGGCTTTGCACCAGCTTCATCTTCAGGCATCGAACGAGAAACTGGAGAACTGGAAAACAAATTACTACTTCGATGCTGATCCCGCATCGGGCATCGACTACGTGAAATACAATACACCAACCAAAGTTTTATTACGTACAAACAGGCAGATAGCTGTTGAATATCAGCTTCATGTTGATTACACAGATTTTAATCCGGCATGGAGCTTAGTGGCAGGTGTCAGTTATAAAGAACGGGAACAAAAAGTATCCGTTTATCCGCTTTTCCGAAATCAAAGCGTCAATCAATTTATAGGGAACCTACACGTAAAACGAAACATCGTTTCCGACAAAAACCAATATACATTTCTATTGGGGAGCTCCCTTTCATCAGGTAACGGAACGGCTCTTGATGCAGGAACATACGCCGGTTCCACCGATAATTCGACCAATTACCGCAGTACCGATTTTAACCTGTACCGCGAATACGAATATTTAACCGCTACATGTATAACTGTGCGAGCCGGTTTTAAATATGCCCGCTTGTTAAAGCAAAACAAAATAAGGGCTTTTGTCGGAGTCAACTACGAACGAAAGAAAGCTCATGATATAGAATATAGTAACGGAAATTCCTTCAATGCAGCCAGCTTTAATGTAGGTTGCTCTTTTTAAAATATTTAACAATGAAACTGTTTTATAATAAAATATATGAGTTCAGTCATTCAATGTGAAAACATTACACACTACTACGGGAAACGCCTCATTTATGAGAATCTGAATTTCACAGTAGAAAAGGGAAAAATTCTTGGTCTGTTAGGTAAAAATGGAACCGGTAAAACAACCATTATCAATATTCTCAACGGCTATTTAAAACCTTATGCTGGCACATGTCGCCTGTTTGGCGAGGACATGCGTTTTTTGACTCCTGCCACCAAAGCACGGGTTGGTTTGCTACTCGAAGGGCATGTGCAGCATAATTATTTCAACATCGTACAAATCGAGAAATTTTATTCCAGCTTCTTCCCGAACTGGAAAAGTGAACCTTACTGGGAATTAATGAACCGCCTGAAGGTGACCTGGAAACAAAAGTTGTCAACCATGTCGTGTGGCCAGCGGTCGCAAGTAGCGCTTGGCCTTGTTTTGGCACAAGACCCGGAGTTGCTTATCCTCGATGATTTTTCGATGGGGCTTGACCCGGGCTACCGGCGTTTATTTGTTGATTACCTGCGCGAATATGTAACGGCGACCGGAAAAACTGTTTTTCTTACTTCCCACATTATTCAAGACATGGAAAAACTGATTGATGAAGCTATTATTCTCGATTTCGGAAAAATACTGCTGCATCGTTCAACGAAAAATATTACTGAACAGTTCCGGCGTTTCCGGTTCAATTGTCCGCACAACACAAAAATTGAAACAACTGATGAGTTGTATCATCCCGAGATTATGAACGGCCGTGGAGAACTGTACTCCTTTTTATCTGAGGATGAAGTGTATGGAGCACTAAAAAAACAAGGTGTTTTACCAACCAACATGGAAGCGGTGTATTTAAACCTGGAGGACGCCTTTATCGGCTTAACAGGAAAATATTAAAAAGAAAAAAAATGACAAAAGCAATATTTTACAAAGAGTGGATTAAAATGCGTTGGGTGCTGGTTGTTTTAGCTGGTGTTTTTGTAGCAATGATCCCCTATCTGACTTTAAGTATTCAGAGTAAATTCAGGTTTGCAGGGAAGGCTCATTTGTGGGCGGTCATTGCCGAAAAAGATGTTAATTTAATTAGCCAGTTACAATACTTACCGTTGGTTGCTGGTCTCTTGCTAGGTTTATTTCAGTTTGCTCCTGAGATGAATAAAAAAAGCTTAAAGCTGACACTGCATCTACCTCATCCCGAGAAACATACAGTTATTAAAATGATGCTGTTTGGTTTTGGTAGCCTTACAACTATATTTATAATAACAGGTGGCATACTGTTGCTCTTTCTTGGTTTTTCGTTGCCATCAACAGTTATTGGTGCCTGGTTATATGCAAGCCTGCCCTGGTACCTGGCAGGTCTGGCGGCTTATCTATTGGCAGTTTGGGTATGTATCGAACCTTCGTGGAAACAACGGGCTATTAATACGGTTATTTCCGGAGCGATACTGACAGTATTCCTAGGCAATTCAGGTTCTTACGGTTATCAATATTTTATGCCGGTTCTCATTGCAGTTTGCCTGTTGGCTATACTGTTTCCTTTCTATTCTGTATTTCGGTTCAAAGAAGGCGTACCTGAATAAACACACAATTTTATTTATATAAGAGAAAAAATGATTACAAAAACAAATATACAAGCCATCCTGACGGTATTGACTACCGCGATACTTTTGTGGGTTTTTCCCTGGCTATTAAAACTGGCTACGAACGAAGCTTCTACATACCCTTTTACATATTACTCCTGTATAATTAACCAATTTGTACAAAACAAATTCGAAGGGCAAGAGTTAAAATATATCGATTTAGATGGTAATGAATATAACCGTGATGAGTATGACAGTATTACGCCGATGTTCAATTATCGTCAACTGCTACAGGATGGCCGTTTACCAGACTCAATACTTGGCGTAGAAATTAGTCCCAGAATCTTAAGTAGTAACACCTTTTATTTTCGTTCTTCTCCCCGAAGCTACAATAGTAAAGGGATTAATCTTTATCCAATGTACGAGTCAATGTCAGGAAGAGTAAGACTGGAATCGCCAGATGATATGTTTACGGTGGGTAATAGCATTTGTTTTTACGAGGCTGAAAGCAACCGGGTTAAACCGGAAAAAAGCAAGAAATTTCAATTGGCTATGGAGAAAAAGGGGTTTAAGTTTCCTGTAAAATGGATTGCCGGAAACCCGTCGGCACGAAAACCTTACGATGAAGGTTGGTTTATGCTTGATTCCAATGGGCAACTTTTTCATGTAAAAATGGTAAACGGAAAGCCGTTTGTAAAAAATACCAATGCTGGAAAAGAACTAAATGTTGTGTGGATGCAAACTATTGAAACGTCGAATCGTAGGTTTTATGGTTTTATATTCGACAGTCGGCAAAATGTATATTTTTTATCAGACGTTAGTTATGAACTGGTTAAACTTCCTATAGAAGCCTTCAATCCGGCATCTGACCAGATGCTCATTATGGCCAACCTGTTTTTTTGGAATGTGGTTGTTACCCGAAACCAACAACGCGAATACACTGTTCTTAATAGTAAAACCGTAGAGAGGGTTGATGCGCACACTGAGCTTCGGGATTTAAGCCGTTGGGAAAAGATTCAGCCCTGGGTTTTTCCGTTTTATATCGAAATTGAATCATATCAATCGACTTTTGTTTACCCACGTTTTTTAGGCTGGTCGGCTAAAGCATTTCTACTAAACCTTGTTTTTGCTATTGGTTTCCTTGTTTTCTTCAGGCAAAACAGAATTCCTGTAAAAATCTTGAAATTCATATTTATCCTAACAACCGGGTTTTGTGGCTTTTTAGCACTGCAACTTTTCAATAGTCCAAAGCAGGAAACAAAAAATATTATTCAACTTAAATAAAAATCATATAAAAATGAAACAATTACTTTTTGCAACGATGATTGTCTTGCTGATTAGCTTTTCAGCTTGTAACAATGCAAACAAAACTGCCGCTCAAACGGAAGAAAAAACTTCCGAAACTGTAAGTCCCCAGGTAATTTCTGTGGATAGTATTCTGGAGATAGCTCCTGGACTGGTGGATCAGGAGATTGAAATTATAGGTTATGTAACCCATACCTGTAAACATTCGGGCAAACGCTGTTTTCTAGTAGGTGATAATGAAACTTTTTCTATTCGTGTTGAAGCGGGTGGAAAAATTAACGGTTTTAATCGTGAGCTTGTAGGCAACAGACTGCAGGTACGTGGTATCCTGAAAGAACGCCGGCTAAGTGAAGAATACCTTGCGCAATGGGAGGAAAAGGTAAAAGCCCGCGAATTGGAAGAGGATGGATCGGCCGAAACCTGCGAGGCAGAAATGACTAACATAAACAGTATGCGCGACTGGATGTCTGAAAATAACAAAGACTATTATTCCATATTTTTTCTGAACGGAATTGACTATGAAATTATCGAATAAAGTTCGTAAATGGTTACGGATACTGCATCGCGATTTAGGCTACCTTTTAACCGGTTTCTGCCTCATTTATGCTATATCCGGTTTCCTGCTAAATCACATGGATGGCGAGGATCCGGCTTATGAAACTACTTATGAAAAGGTAGCATTAAAGCCCGGCCTATCAAAAACAGCACTCAAGCAGTTGTGGGGAAGTAACGAAGACCTTCCTCCTTTAAAAGGTATTTTAAATGCCGATGAAGGTTTTTATCGTGTTATGCTCGATGGCGGTATTGGAATTTACAATATCTCTTCCGGTGAAGTTGATTATGAATTTCACCGGAAAAGGATATTGATTTATTTCCTGAACAAACTACATTACAACAAAGTTAAAGACTGGACTCCGGTAGCCGATTTTTTTGCTTTTTCATTAATTTTCCTGGCACTGTCGGGTTTGTTCATTTTTGCAGGAAAAAATGGTATTACAGGACGGGGTAAATGGTTTCTGGCTGCGGGAATTATAATCCCAGTACTTTTTGTATTGCTTTCTTAGTTGTATTGTATCATCGTGTAATTCAAAAGCTACTAAAGTAAATTTAAACGGTCTTTAAACAGTTTCTGAAATCTTAAAAGAAGATTTTTAATGTAATTTTAGAGTTAAATTTTTACAAAAAGACATAAACGCCGGTAAACAAATATTTGTCATGTACCAAACAACTAAAATATACATTAACCCTGATATGAAGATGTCAGATTTGATATTCGAAAACCCATTACTGCTTTTAATGATGGAACACTTCGATATAAACATTGTGGTACGGAATAAAACAGTGGAAGAAATATGCAATGAAAATCAAATTAACCAACAGTTATTTATTAGCATTGCAAATTTGTATAACGGGTTTAATATCTTCGGCACTGAAAATATGGACAGACAGGATATAGTGTCAATCATTCTTTTTCTGAAAAACAGTCACCGTTATTACCTCGATGAAAAGATTCCGGAAATTCGTGGTTGTATTAACGGGGTATATGCTAAGAATAATATACCTGAAATAAGGCTTGTCGGTAAATTCTTTGATGAATATTCACAGGAAGTAAAAGAGCATCTTGAGTATGAGGACGTGGTGGCTTTTCCCTATTTTAGTTTTTTGGCATGCGATAGAGAGAATGTTGATTTGAATGACGCCAAATTTTCAGCAGAAGAATACAGACAACATCATACTGATATTGAAACAAAACTAGGGGAGTTAAAAAATCTTTTACTAAAACACATTCCCCTAAAAAAAGATGGTTCATTAAGAAGAAAACTTTTATCAAGCCTTTTTGAACTGGAAACCGATTTAGCCATCCATTCAGTGATAGAAGAATCAATACTGATTCCATTAATCAAAAAAATCGAAAAGCAAAAAGATATTGGATAAATGCAGGATAAATATTGCCATCGCAGAACCTTCAACAATTATATATGAAGGTTTATCAAATATCCTGTTGCAGGAAGGATGTAATCATTACAACCTTTACCATTTCGATAACATTGAAGAAATATCCTGCGAAATACCGACAGGTAAAATCGATCTTTTCATTGCAAATCCTTCCCTTGTAAAAGGTAACATAAAAGCTTTTCATTCTCATAAGAAAACAAGCAATTCTGTGCCATGGGTGGCTCTTATTTATTCATTCTTTGAAAAAGAAATTATAGATTTATTTGATGCATTTATTCAAATAACAGATTCGCCGGAAACCGTTATTTGTACAATACAAAATTTGATTTCTTTAAAATGCCCGTGTAAGTCGACATTAAAGGAGCAGCTTACCCCCAGGGAAACAGATGTACTAAAACACCTTATTCAGGGTTTATCAAACAAAGAAATTGCCGACCAGTTAAATATCAGTATTCATACGGTTGTCAGTCACCGTAAAAACATTGTTCAGAAAACGGGGATAAAAAGCCAGTCGGGGCTTACCATTTATGCCATTTCAAACAATATTATCAATATAGAAAATTACCAGGAATAAACTTCCTCCCATTTTTAAGTGGTTTTCTCCTTTTCAAAAACCCAAATAATGGGGATTGTCCCTCTTAGATTGTTTATTTTCTTTTGTAATAGCTCGAATAGTATTAAAAACTCTGACTGATTTATGAAACCTTTTTTGTGATGTATATAAAAACAGAAACGGCATTTGCAGAATAAAGTGCAGTTTAGTCTAAAATCTGTTGGTACATCTTTATAAATGAATATACAGAATACAATGTTTGAGTTATAGTAGTTTTTCTTTTTCAAATCTGTAGAAAACAGAAACTTAAAACTTCATTAATGAATTTGAAAAATACAATTGATATACGTGGGATAAAGCCGGAAACAGCTATTTTAAAGCTGGCACACAAACTAAATAATATAGCAAACGATGAGGCGGTCTGGTTAATTAATGAAAAAGAGCTACAAGCAATATATAACTACCTAAAAGAAGAAAATTTTTATTTTAAAACTTTCAGGATTGAAGAAGATGAAGTAAGAACTTTAATCAGCAAAAAGGAATAAAAAATTTCTGAAGATTTATCTGCAACCAAAATCCAGTATTAAACATTATCCCAATTTCAGGGGGTTTTTCCCTTCTTAAAAAACCCATTTATTGGGGATTGTCCTTTTTTTATTGTTTCTATTCTTTTGTATTTGGAAATCAATATAAATGAAGGACAGGCAACAAATAACATTATCATGTTATGACACAATTAATTGGCAAAACATCAAACGGTAAAATTTTTAAGTGCAGTAAATGTAATGCAATACATGTTGAATTTAGGAACCTTGGATTTAACCTTACTGAAAAACAGTTCCCATCTTTTGTGAAAAGTATATTGGAACTTGATGGCGCTGAGTGGGAAAAGAGAAATAAAGACTCTTATTTTTCCCGGAAAATCAGGATACCTACCGGGCAGAGTACCTTTAACATTTTATTGAATAAAAGGGAACTGAACGAATTAAAGATATTGCTTACCGATCGCTCAGGCACAAAAATTATTTTCAATAATATCTCCAATGACAATTTCCTGTTTCCTTCATTCTGTAATTAATAAATCAATCAAAATAAAAATACAATGAGTAACACAGCAATTTTTTATGGTTCTGACACCGGAAATACAGAAGCAGCAGCGAAAAAGATAGCAGCCAAATTAGAAGCAGATATTTTTGATGTAGCCAATACTCAGGCAGATAAATTAACAGAATATGATAATCTTATTCTGGGAACATCAACCATGGGGATAGGTGATTTACAGGACGACTGGGCAGATTTCATCTCTGAACTTGAAAATGCAGATTTAAATGGTAAAAACATTGCCTTATTTGGTTTGGGCGATGCCGATATGTACCCCGATTCGTTTGTTGACGGCATGGGAGAAATTTACAACGCTGTAAAAAACAAAGGGTGTAAAATTGTTGGACAGGTTGATACCGACGGCTACGAATTTGGTGAATCTACCGCTGTTGTTGATGGAAAATTTGTCGGGCTTCCACTGGATGAAGATAATGACAGCGATTTAACTGACGACCGCATTGAAATGTGGGTTGAAAAGATTAGAAATAAATTAAATTAAAAACGACATTTCTAAAGCCTTCAATAAACTTAATTTTATTTCAAATGACTAAAAATAATCTGCTGTTATTTGTAGTATTCTTATTCGTATGTACATTCGATATTTCAGCTCAAACTCTCCTCTCAGGTGTTATTCGCGATTCAAAAACGATGGAACCGATTCCGGGGGTAAATATTGTCGTGAAAGAATCTCAAAAAGGAACGGTAACAAACCAGGATGGGAAATACCAATTAACCCTTTCCAGAACAAACAGTACAATCCTTTTTTCTTCTGTTGGTTATGAAAGTACTAGTAAAAAAGTGGATAGCGTTGAAGATAAAATCACACTTAATATTACTATGGAAGAGTTAGTAACCCAAATTGATGAAGTAGAGGTTACCGGGAAATCCAAAGCCCGTGTAATACGCGAACAGGCTATGCCCGTTTCGGTTATAAGTATCGAGCAATTGGCGGGTACGGTCAACAGCATACAGGACGTGCTCACGAAAACAGTGGGCGTTACTATCCGCTCGTCGGGCGGGGTGGGCAGTGCATCTCGGCTATCAGTAAGGGGCCTCGAAGGAAAACGCATCGGTTTTTTTATCGATGAAACCCCATTGAACGACCAATCCGATTTTATCGACCTCAACGACATCCCGATTGATATGATCGAGCGCATTGAAATTTATAAAGGCGTAGTGCCTGCCAAATTTGGGGGGTCTTCCATGGGAGGAGCCGTAAATATTGTTATTAAAGAATACCCCGACCGGTATGGCGATTTCAGCTATAGCCGTGAATCGTTTAATACCAATAAGATGCAAACCATCCTTAAGCGGAACAACAAAGAAAAGGGCATTGTATATGGCATCGGAGGCGGTTACACCTATGCCGACAACGATTACACTATGGAATCGCCTTACATCAAGGGGCTAAAAATAAAGCGCGAGCACGATAATTTTCAAAAAATACTGATAGGGGGAGCAGTAGAGGCAACAAAATGGTGGTTCGATAAAGTGGAGTTTGAACCCGTGTTTCTGAATACTTACCGCGAAATACAAGGTATTGAAGCCGATATTAGGGAAGCCTATATCAAATCGCGTGCGTATATACTTTCCAACAAACTGGAAAGAGACAATTTTTTCATCGAAGGGCTTGATTTTGACATGTCGAACGCTATTGCCTATACCCGCTACAACCTGTTGGATACGGCAACAACCTGGTACGACTGGTATGGCAATGCCTTCCCCACGCCATCTCCTTATGGTGGCGAGCTGGGAACGCGCTACGCTTCCAATTCCGACAACAGGAAATTTACTTTTATGGATAAATTAAATTTGGAATACCTGTTAAATGCCCGGCATTCACTCAACTTTAGCTCGGTTTTTAGCCTGGCCAACGGTACGCCAAAAAACGAAATGCGGAAACTCAGCCTCGGCAAAGAAACGGTTTTTGATTCTAGAATGCGGAGCTGGGTAGTTGGCATAACCTATGATTTCCGTAGCCGCGACGACAGGTTCCTGAATTCGTTCACTACCCGATACTATCACTATGCCATGAATACGAGAAATGCAAATTTGTATAGTACCATCGAAATTGAAGACATTTCGTTAAATCAGAGCGATATAGGCGTAAGCGATGCCATGCGTTACCGGTTCACGCCCGACTTTTTAGTTAAATTCTCCGCAGGGTACGACGTGCGTATCCCTTCGGAAACCGAACTGCTTGGTGACGGATATTCAATTACGCCTTCTGAAAACCTGCTCCCCGAAAGGAATACCAGCGTAAACCTAGGGGTGTTGTACGACCGCATGGGAAAAGGCGAACATAATTTGCAGTTAGAACTCGGGGGCTATTACATGTACCTTGAAGATATGATACGTTTTACCAAAGGTTTTTTGGGCGCACAATACCAAAACTTTGGAGAAATGCGGACACTCGGAATCGAGGCAGAAGCTAAGGCCGATATCGTACCTTGGTTATATGGCTATGCCAATATTGCCTATCAGGATCTGCGCGACACCCGTAAATATAAGGAAAACAGCACTGTTGCCAACCCTACAAAGGGTAAACGGATGCCCAATATCCCTTATTTACTGGCCAATGCAGGATTGGAACTCCATAAACAAAACCTGCTTGGTGGCAAAGGGCAAAATACGCGAATTTTTGCCGATGCATCGTTTATCGAAGAGTATTTATACGATTTTGAAGTTACCATTTACGAAAAGCGGCGCATACCTCGTAGTCTTACTTTCGATGTAGGTTTCGAACACAGTTTTATGAATCAGCACTTGTTTTTGTCGGGGAAGATTAAAAACATGACCGATGAACAAGTGCTTACCGAATTTAACCGCCCCCTGCCGGGCAGGAGCTTTGGGATAAAACTCAGGTACTTGTTCTCGTCAAATTGAACAGCACAAAAGCCTTGAAATGGTCATTTGATTGCCTGTCGTCTTAAACATAAACAACAACAATACAAAGATTAAAATGCCATTTAAAAATTAAAGATTATGAAACGAACACTATTTTTAGCAACTTTTGCAGTTGCATTGCTACTTATAAGTTGCGACGACGACGATCCGCAACCAAGCGGGGCAATTGGTGATATACTAATTGAAACGACCCTGCTCAATCCGGATGGTGCCAGTGGCTCCTCGTATATCCAGTTAATACCTGAATTATCAGGTAATATTGACAATTCCACAGCAATTCAGCTTGATTTTGCAAGCCCCACCGCCGTAATCGGTAACGATATATTTGTTTTTCCTACATTCGGTACCGCTGCTGTTAATGAAATTAGCAAATACACATACCGTAGTGATGGTACCCTGAGTGATCCGGTTACATTGCCGGTAACTGCCTATGCGGGAGCTTCAAATATTACCAGTGTGAGCAGCACCAAAGCTTACGTTCCGGAATATGGCATTGGCCGTGTGCTGACTATTAATCCGGCTACCATGCAAAAAACTGGTGAAATTGATTTAGCGTCTTATGCCCACGAAGACAACAGTGCGGATCCCGGATACGGTTTAATTCGCGATGGGTACTATTACCTACCTCTGGCTCAGGTGAATGCTAGTTATATGCCTTATGAAAACTACCGGCAGATTGATGTCGCAATTATCGATATCAGTACCGACGAAGTGGTAAAAGTAATTTCCGAAACCGTCTCCCAAATGTCGTTCCCCACGCGACCAATGTTAAAAGACATGATTTTCACCAACGAGCAAAACGATATTTACATTGCCTGCGTTGGCTATTTTGGATATAACCCTGTTTATCCTGAAAATGGTTTTGTATGTATCCCTTCGGGCGAGACAGAGTTCGACTCCTCCAGATCGTGGGAAATATCGAATACCACCATCCAGGGTACTTCATATAAGTCGGTAGCTGTATTTAACAGCAAGTATATTGGCGACGGAAAGTTGGCAGCTTACGTGGGCATTGCCGAACTGGCTACCACAAATCCCTATACCGCGAGAAACTCAATGCCGGTGATGATTGACCTGAATGCCAAAACCATCACACAAATCGAAGGCATTCCCCTGTCCAACGGACACGGTATTTTTATTGGATCATATAACGATTTAATCGTGTTTGGTTCGGATGGAGAGAACGAAGTAGGTTTCTTTACCTATGATCCTGACACAGAAGAAGTCGAACACGTTGTTACTACCCAAGGGGCACCTTATTTTATGCACTCTTTTGAATAATAACAAAGACAAAGAACTGGTGAAGTTTTTAACTTTTCCGGTTCACTTATTTCGGCTATTGGAAGTAACTTCCAATGTATTATAAATAGTACTATTTCAATGGAGAAAATTAACCAGTAAAATAAAATACTAATGAAGTTGATAAACAGAACTTGCAATGGTCAAATTACCTTTTGTACTAGAAATGAGGTATTTCATATTGAATTTGGCAATGTATTTTTGACATTAACACCTGAAGAGCTACAGCATTTTTACGGTTATATTTACTCCATCGACTATAAATACTACCTCAGGCACAATGAAGACACTTTCAACAGGCGTAAACTGTTTTTGGAAGTTGGATCTAACAAGGTGATGTTTGGTTTATGTCCCAATGAATTTAATGAATTAAAAGATTTACTATCAGTAAAAAGGAACACGTGGTATTTTACCCCGGACAAGGTATATTTTGATAACATATTAATATTCAATTAAAAATAGAAATACAGATTTGACTAAAGCAGAATTTTAATTTTTAAAATAAATTATAATGGAAACACATTACTATGACCTTTACAAAAAAGTCTATTCAGGAATGGGCGAGTTAGCTAAAGAGAGCCCTGAATTGATGAAAGGATTCGGAATGCTCCATAAAACCAGTTCTTCAGAAGGAACATTAACTCAAAAAGAGAAAGAAATACTGGCCGTTGCCATTGCCGTTGTCGTACATTGCGAAGGATGCATTGCCTGTCATGTGAAAGACGCGCTTCATGCTGGTGCAACCCACGACGAGATAGTGGAAGCCGTAGGAGTGGCAATCCTTATGGGAGGCGGCCCGGCGGTTGTTTACGGAACAATGGCCCTCGATGCTTTAAAAGAATTTGAAGAAATGGAAAATAATTGATTTGTTTTCCAAAAGCAAAACAAATAACGATTTCCAATTTTCTGAATCACTAAAAATGGGGATTGCAGAATACAATACTTTTACCTTTTTTTGCATAAAAGAACAATGTTCACTTATGCAAATACAAAAAACAGATACACGGGAAAAAATTCTGAAGGTAGCACGCAGGGAATTTCTTGAAAAAGGCTTCAAAGATGCTTCTATGCGCAGTATTGCAAAAAAAGCCGGTGTTGGGCTCAGCAATATTTATAATTACTTCAGAAATAAAGATGAAATATTCCGTGAAATATTATCGGGACTTTTAAGTACAATGGACCGGGTGATGGAAGAGCATAACAGCCCCGAATATATCAGCATCGATATTTTCAGTTCGGAAGAGTACATGCGAAGCCAGATTGATATGTTTGTGGAGCTCATTGATAATCACAAAGAAGATTTTAAACTGTTGCTGTTCAAGTCCTCCGGCTCCTCACTCGGTAATTACCGGGAAGAGTTTATCGAATCGCAGACCCAGGTTGGCAAAGAATACATTGCCCTGATGAAAGAAAAATTTCCGTCAATTAACGGGGGCGTATCTGATTTCTTCATTCACACAATGAGCTCGTGGTGGATGAGCATCATAGGCGAACTGGTAATGCACGATTTATCGCACCGGGAACTGGAAGATTTCATCAGGGAATATATGGAATTCGGAACCGCCGGCTGGAAAAAGCTAATGCAGGTAAAAGATTAATTTTTTTTGAACAAATATGAACATTGTTCTTTTTTGATAAAATTTGATGGATTAAGCAATTGTAAATCAATAAGAAATAACAAAATGTAAAATTAAGATACGGAAGTTCTTCTTCTGACTCCGGACTCCGGACTTCGGTCTTGAGCCTCCGTCTCTGAGCCTCCGTCTCTGAGCTTCCGGGTTAAAACTTAAAAAAAATATGAGTACATTATCAAAATTACAGGCCTATATGACCGGCAGGAAAGCGCTCCTGCCCGGGGCACTCGCATTATCGGCCGCAAGCACACTGGCAGGCATGGCGCCCTACATTTTTATATGGCTAATTGTCCGTGAACTATTCACCACCGAAGCCTATTCCTCCACCCTCATCAGCACTTATGCGTGGTGGGCTGTGGGAACCGCCGTAGGGAGCATCCTTCTTTATTTTGTTGCGCTTACTTTTTCGCACCTGGCAGCATTCAGAGTAGAAACCAACATGCGGCGCAAAGCCATGCGGAAAATGATACGCATGCCTCTTGGTTTTTTCGATAACAACACCAGCGGGCGAATCCGCAAAATCATTGACGATAACGCCAGTATCACACACGGTTTCCTGGCCCACCAGTTGCCCGACCTTGCCGGGACTATCCTCACGCCGCTAACAGCGCTCGTACTGATTTTCATCTTCGACTGGCGGCTGGGCCTTGCCTGCCTGGTACCTATAGTTGCATCTATGCTGATAACGGGATTTATGATGGGAAAAAGAGGGCAGCATTTTATGAAAGCTTACATGAGCTCACTCGAAGAAATGAATACAGAAGCGGTTGAATATGTGCGGGGAATACCGGTGGTAAAAGTGTTTCAGCAAACCGTGTTTTCCTTTAAAAATTTCCATAAAAGTATTCTGAAATACAAAAACATGGTGTTTGAATATACCAAAATGTGGGAAAAACCGATGTCGGCCTACACCGTAATTATCAACGGATTTGTATTCTTTTTAGTTCCGGTGGCTATTTTGCTCATTGGCTATTCAGGTAATTATACCGGCGTGATACTAAACCTGTTTTTATATGTGCTGATTACCCCTGTGTTTTCACAAAGCATCATGCGGAGCATGTACCTGAACCAGGCTTTCGGACAGGCAAACGAAGCGGTTACCCGGCTCGAAAACCTGACGGATGCGGAACAACTTCCTGTACCTGCGCACCCTAAACCGCTAACAAGCTACGACGTGAGCTTTAAAAATGTATCCTTCAGTTACGCCGGCTCTGACCAAAAGGCCATCGACGGCGTGAGTTTTTCTATTCCTGCCGGGAAAACAGTGGCGCTGGTCGGATCATCGGGCAGCGGAAAAACAACCATTGCCCGGCTGGTACCCGCGTTTCTGGGATGCCGCCAAGGGGCAGGTTTGCATTGGGGGAACCGATGTCAGGGAAATCGCGCCCGAAGAACTGATGAATCATGTTTCATTTGTATTTCAGAATACCCGCCTGTTTAAAACAAGCCTGCTCGAAAATATCTGCTACGGAAAACCTTCTGCTTCACGCGAGGAAATAGAACAGGCTGTTGATTTGGCACAATGCCGTGAAATCATTGACAAATTGCCCAACGGACTGGGTACCAAAATAGGAACCGAAGGCACCTACCTTTCGGGAGGAGAACAACAGCGGATTGTTCTTGCACGGGCGATTCTGAAGAATGCGCCAATCGTAGTGCTGGACGAAGCCACTGCTTTTACCGACCCGGAAAATGAACACCTGATACAGCAGGCGCTGAAAAAACTCACCGAAGGGAAAACTGTGCTGATGATTGCCCATCGCCTTTCCAGCGTCACTGATGCCGACAATATTCTGGTCATCGACAAAGGAAAAATCGCCGAACAGGGCACTCACCATGAATTGCTTAACAAAGAAGGAATGTATACAAGAATGTGGCACGAATACCAACAATCAGTGCAATGGACGATAAAAAAGGAGGTTCACCATGCTTAAAATATTACAAAAACGATTAGCACTTTCAGAAAAGGGAGCAAAGGATTTTCTTAAAGGTGTATTTTTTACAACGCTCCAGGATATAGCGCTTATGCTGCCGGCTGTTTTCATCTTCCTGTTTCTCGATGAATACTTGCGCCCGGTGCTTCATCCTTCTTCCTCGGTCACCAACGGATTGTGGTATTACATTTTGCTCGGCATCGGGTTTCTTCTAATCATGTATATTATTGCTACTCTCCAATACCGGAGCACATATACCACAATATATGAAGAAAGTGCCAGCCGCCGTATTTCGCTGGCAGAGAAGCTGCGTAAACTACCGCTGGCTTTTTTCGGAGAGAAAAATCTTTCCGACCTCACATCGACCATTATGGACGACAGCACCGAGCTGGAGCATACGTTCTCTCATGCCGTGCCGCAATTATTTGCTTCGGTTATCAGTATTATTCTGATTGCCATCGGATTATTCTTTTACAACTGGCAATTGTCGATTGCCTTATTCTGGGTAGTGCCGGTGGCGGCCTCCATTATTTTTATTGCCAAAAGAATTCTCAATAAAGAAAACCAGGCTTCATATCAGAAAAAACGGGATGTAAGCGAGCAAATACAGGAAGGCCTGGACACTATCCAGGAAATTAAATCTTATAGTCAGGAAGCAACTTACATTGCGGCTCTTGATAAAAAAATAGACAGCTATGAAAAACACCTGATAAGAGGCGAACTGCTGGCCGGCGGACTGGTGAATTCGGCACAAAGTTTCCTGAAACTCGGGATGGCCAGTGTTATCATCGCAGGGGCAAGCCTTCTTGCGTCAGGCAGCATTGGTTTGTTTATGTACCTTATCTTCCTGATGATAGCTTCACGCATTTACAACCCGGTAAGCGACGTTTTCAATAACCTGGCCGCTTTGTTTTATCTCGATATACGCATCAACCGCATGAACGAGATGGAAGCCTTGCCCGTTCAACAGGGAAAAACAGCATTTACCCCTGCTAATTACGACATTGTATTCGAGAAGGTTAATTTCTCGTATGAAGAAGGGAAGCAGGTGTTACAGGATGTATCGTTTACCGCGAAGCAAGGCGAAATAACAGCTTTGGTAGGACCCTCTGGCGGTGGAAAGAGCACTTCGGCCAAACTGGCTGCCCGTTTCTGGGATATCGGTTCAGGAAAAATTCTATTAGGAAACCAGGATATTCGGGAAATAGAACCGGAAACATTGCTTAAAAACTATTCGGTGGTTTTTCAGGATGTCGTTTTGTTCAACACTTCGGTGATGGACAACATCCGTGTTGGCAGACGTGACGCGACTGACGAGGAAGTACTGCACGTAGCAAAACTGGCACAATGCGATGACTTTGTCCGAAAAATGCCCGACGGCTATAAAACCATCATTGGCGAAAATGGCGAAACCCTCTCCGGCGGCGAACGCCAGCGCATTTCCATTGCCCGTGCTTTGCTGAAAGATGCCCCGATTGTTTTGCTCGATGAAGCTACCGCCTCGCTCGACGTGGAAAACGAAACCAAAATACAGGCGGGGATTTCAGCGCTGGTAAAAAATAAGACCGTACTGATTATTGCCCACCGGATGCGAACCGTGGCCAATGCCGACAAAATAGTGGTGCTTGCCAATGGCGGAGTTGCAGAAACCGGTTCCCCGGCAGAGTTAAAAATTCAGAAGGGGATTTTCTCTAAAATGATGGAACGGCAGATGGAAGTGAGTAGTTGGTAGTATCAATTACCATTGGGAGTCGCAGTTGGCAGTGACAGTCCACTTATTTTCCGGCTACTGTCAAATGCTACCAAAGGTCCATTCAAATTCATAAAGAACAACAATCATGAAAATCCAAAAAATCAACACCTTTTTCAGAAAAGTGGGTGAGTTTCAAATCAGATACCGCTGGCCTCTGATAATTTTTGCCTTGTTACTCACGATATTCGGAATTTTTGGTCTTCAGAAGATGCACATCGCCAATGCACGCGATGACTGGTTTGACGATAAAGAAGCCATTGAAATTGCCACCGAAGAATTTGAAGACCAGTTTGGCAACAACGATAACATCAGTATCCTTATTGAAGCAGACGATGTTTTCGACCCGGAAGTGCTTACCATGATGAAAAATATTGGGCAGGAATTGGTTGATAGTGTGCCTTATGCTGATGAAATTACTTCACTGGTCGATATGGAAATATCGGTGGGGACCGAAGAAGGAATTGAGGTCATCAATCCCTTTGAAGATAGTATTCCCACCAACCCCGAGAAACTGGAAAAGATTCGTCAGTTGGTGTTATCCCGAAAAGCCATGAAGGGAAAAGTTGTTTCGGAAGATTGTACTGAAACCTGGCTCACCCTTTCATTACTGGAATATCCAGAAAAAGAGGAATGGGAAAAAGTAACGGATAAAGACCCGATGTTTCAGTCGGGCGAAGTGGCTATACGCATTATTACCAATTCTAAGTGGAAAAGTGACAAATACACGTTGAAACCGGCAGGTACCCCTTATACCGAAACCGAAGAACGCGATTTTTTCGGGGCAGAAATGATGAAACGTTTCCTGTCGGCATTTATCGCTATGATTATCTTGTTAGCGCTGTTTATCCGTTCCTTCCGAGGTGTTATTGTTCCTTCTGTTACTACCATTCTCGGAGTAATAGTTGTATTCGGAGGCATGGGCTGGCTGGGGATTGGCATCGACCAAAACATGATGATGCTTCCCATGATTCTGGGTATGGCGCTGTCAGTTGGCTATTCCATTCACCTGATTAATGCGTTTAAGCGCATTTTCAGAAAAACAGGAAGGCGCAAAGAAGCGGTTATAAAAGCCGTTGAAGAAACCGGCTGGCCTATTTTTTTTACTGCAATCACAACTATTGGTTCTGTATTGTCCTTCGTCACCGCCGGAATCATGACTATTGCATGGGTTGGCTATGCATGTGCTGCCTTTGTTCTTATCGATTACCTGTTTGTGATTATCCTTATTCCCATATTAATGAGCTTTGGAAAAGACAAAGCAATAAAAGAAGAGGATATAAGCAAAATTCCTTTGTTTGAAAAATGGATGGAAAACATCGGGCAGTTTGTTCTAAAAAAGAAAGTTGCTGTGCTGATTTTCTTTGCTGCCTGTATTGTAATTATAGCCCCGGGAATCCGCAACGTCACCACCAATATGGATATCTTTGAATTTCTGGGAACAAAAGTTCCTTACGTCAAACGGATTTACAATGTGACACAATCGCAGTTAGGTTCCTATCTCACCTATAATATTACGGTGAAATTTGATGAACCTGATGCCATAAAAGACCCTGAAGTACTTCGAAAATTTGATGCCTTGCTGGATACCGTTTCTGCATTTGAACTTACCAAAAAGAATAAAAATGCTGCTTCGGTTTTTTCTATCCTCGATATTATTAAAGAGATGAACCAAACCCTGCACAGCGACAGTGTTAAATACCATGCCATCCCCGACAACAGCGATATGATTGCACAGGTATTGTTGCTGTATGAAATGTCGGGCGGAACCAAAACCTTCAACTGGATAGACGAAGATTATTCGATGTTGCGGGCGCAAGTTCAGGTTGAAAAATTTGCAACGGGTGAAATTGTTAGGGAACTGGATGCTATAAAAAGAATAGGAAACGAAAGCTTTGACGGGGCTACGGTAAACTACGTGGGAAGCGCAGTACAGTTTGCCGAATTAAACCGAAAAATTGTAACCGGAGAATTGAAATCAGTGATTTGGGCATTTGTAATCATAGGCGTTCTGCTTATCGCTGTATTCGGCAGTGTTAAAACCGGACTCATCGGAATGATTCCCAACCTGATGCCAATGGTAGTTATTGGTGGTTATATGGGACATTTTAATTCACCACTTGATATGATGACCATGACCATCCTGCCCATGTTGCTGGGTATTGCTGTGGATGATACCATCCATTTTATTAACCAGATTAAAGTTGAATTTGAAAAATACGGGAATTACAACCAGGCAATCATAAATGCCTTTCATACAGTGGGTAAAAACCTGGCCATGACGACAATAATTCTGTGTGTAAGCTTTTTAATGTTTACCTTTTCACCGGTGGCTAATATGGTTCGTATTGGTTATCTGGCTCCAATGGGATTGCTTGCTGCTTTATTTGCCGATTATTTTGTGACTCCGGCATTGATTAGATTAACCAAACCGTTTGGGAAAGAGAAAAATTAGCTATTAACAGAAAAGTCGAATAACTAAAAATATATGAAAGACAGGATAAATAATGAGCGAAAATTTTGGGACTCATTTACGAAAAAGTACGATAAAAACAGGAAGAAATCGGGTGCAAATGAAGCTTATGATAACTTGTTTAAAATGTTTAAAAAAGACATCACTGGAACCCGGAATTTACTGGAAGTAGCCACAGGTACAGGATTAATCTCTTTACAATTAAATAAACTTGTTCCGGAAATTACAGCCATCGATTTATCGCCTGAAATGCTGAAAATTGCAAAAGAAAAAGCTAAACGACAGAAGGTAAACAATATAAAATTTGATGAAGGAGATATTTGTAATTTAAGTTTTTCCGATAATTCTTTTGATGCTGTAATTGCCTCAAATGTATTGCATTTATTATTTGAACCCGATAAAGCTATACAGGAAATAAAACGGGTGGTAAAGCCGGAAGGAATTGTGATTTTGCCAACCTACTGCCACGGAGAAAATTTGCAGAGCCATATTTTTTCGCGTTGTATGAACATCATCGGGTTCAGGGCACGGACACGATGGTCGGTTGCATCTTTTCAAAAATTTGTTACAGAAAATGGTTTTGAATTAATCAGGGAAGAATTATTGGAAGGACCAATACCTATGGTTTACCTGGTTGCATCTTAGGAAACTAAAAAAGAAGAATGAAACAGAAAGAAACATACTGGTCACGATTTGCTGCCGATTTCGAAGAAAGAAATTACTATGTGGTGGGTAAGTCTGATGTTGAGCTGATTCTGAACAAGGTGGCTTCGTTAAAGAATCTGAAGAATGTCCTTGAACTTGGATGTGGCAACGGCACTTATTCAAAAATACTGGCAAAAAATGCAGATTCATTGCTGGCTACCGATTTATCTGGCGAAATGGTTGAAGCATCAAAAAGCCGTCTTAAAACTTTCAGTAATATCCGGGTTGAAAAAGCCGATTGTTTTAATCTTCCATATTCCAGTAACAGTTTCGACACAGTTTTCATGGCCAATCTTATTCATATTATTCC
Organism: uncultured Draconibacterium sp.; assembly: GCA_963677235.2. Taxonomy (GTDB): domain Bacteria; phylum Bacteroidota; class Bacteroidia; order Bacteroidales; family Prolixibacteraceae; genus Draconibacterium. The sequence continues at coordinate 1,432,513 of CAXXPP010000004.1, forward strand.
CCGGCCGGAAGATGCCATCAGGGAATGCGAAAGGGTTCTGAAAAAAGGTGGCCGTTTAATCATAATCAGCTACACCCAGAAAGGAATGAAACTCCGTTACAGAATCGGGTTGATTTACCGTTACCTCAAAACGTATGGAAAATGGCCCAAAGGCGGAAGGAACTTCGGGTTGGAAGATGCAATCGGCCTTTTGAAAACCGATGAATTCAAAGTAACGGATGCTGAGTTGATTGGCGAAAAATCGAAAGCACTGTTCGTAAAAGGTCAAAAAAAATAAAAAAGATATGTCACATCACCATGAACACCACCATCATAACGAAAACCTGCACGGCAGAAAACTCTTGTGGGTTACTCTGCTGAACCTCTCCATAACGGTGGTACAGATAATCGGGGGGCTAATAGCTAACAGCTTGTCTCTGTTGTCTGATGCCCTGCATAACCTGGGTGATTCTTCGGCAATATTCATTGCCTTCGTAGCCGGAAAAATCAGTAAAAGAAAACCCGATACCAAAAACACTTTCGGTTACAAGCGGGTAGAAATACTGGCTGCACTTTTTAACGCCATTGTGCTCATCGCAATCTGTATCTTCCTGTTCTATGAAGCGTATGAGCGATTTTTGCATCCCGAGTCAATAAAAGGCCGATTGATGCTGGTGGTAGCTACATTCGGGTTATTAGCCAACCTGATTTCTGTATTGATTTTACAGAAGGACAAATCGCTCAACCTGAATGTAAAAGCGGCTTACCTGCATTTACTGGGCGATACGCTTTCGTCAGTAGCCGTTATTGCCGGCGGATTAGCAATATGGATTTGGGAAGTTTATTGGATAGACCCGCTTATCACGGTTTTGGTGGGAATCTATATCATTTGGCACACCTGGGGAATTGTCAAAGAAACCATTGATATCCTGATGCAGTCTGCCCCTCATGAAATTAACCTTGACGAATTAAAGACTCAGGTTGAACAACTGGACCAGGTCGACAACATTCACCATGTGCATGTGTGGAAACTTGACGATTCACAAACACATCTTGAAGCCCATCTGAACCTGAAAAGGAATATTGATATGATGGAAATGATGGCAGTGAGGGAACAAACAGAAGAGCTGTTACATGAAAAATTCGGAATCCGGCATATTACCCTGCAAATGGGATATAATTGCTGTAAAGGAAATAAAAAGTTAATCAATTATTAAAATTAACAAACAATGTTACAAACAAAACAAATTCAGAAATTATTGGGAAATGATGAATCACTGCTTGATTTTTCATCTCCAAAAATTAAAAAAGAAGCAATCACTGTTCCTTCCGAGGAAATGGTTGATAACGTTTATATGCCATCTGACCGCAATAACCGGGTATTGGGAAATTTAAACCGATTGTATCATTCAGGGCATCTTTCGGGCACTGGCTACCTCTCAATTCTGCCGGTTGACCAGGGAATTGAACATTCTGCGGGAGCTTCGTTTGCAAAGAACCCCATATATTTTGATGCTGAAAATATTGTAAAGCTGGCTATTGCCGCCGGCTGCAACGGGGTTGCTTCCACATTGGGCGTGCTTGGTATTGTATCGCGCAAATATGCCCATAAAATCCCGTTTGTTGTTAAGCTGAACCATAATGAGTTGCTCAGTTTCCCAAACACTTTTGACCAGATTCTTTTTGGCTCTGTTGACCAGGCTTACGAAATGGGGGCTGCAGGGGTTGGGGCTACCATTTATTTTGGCTCTCCTGAATCCAATAGGCAAATTGTAGAAGTCAGTGAAATGTTTGCCTATGCACATTCCAAAGGTTTGTTTACAATCTTGTGGTGCTATCTCAGAAACAGCGATTTTAAAACAGATAAAGATTACCATGTTTCAGCCGACCTCACCGGCCAGGCTAATCATCTTGGTGTTACCATCGAAGCCGATATCATTAAACAAAAACTTCCCGAAAATAACGGCGGTTACAAGGCATTGAATACCGATGGAAAAAAATTCGGAAAATACGACGAACGGATTTATTCTGAATTAAGTTCCGATAATCCCATCGATTTAGCGCGTTACCAGGTAATGAACAATTATGCAGGACGAATTCCTTTAATTAATTCTGGTGGTGCTTCGGGAGATAATGATATTGCCGATGCTGTAAAAACAGCAGTCATTAACAAACGTGCCGGTGGAAGTGGGCTAATACTGGGAAGAAAAGCTTTTCAGAAACCATTTGAGGATGGCATTTCCATTATCGAAGCTGTTCAATCAGTGTATTTAGATGAAAAAGTAACAATTGCGTAATCAAAAACAGTCAAACAGAAAATGCAAAATTATGGCAAAATTAATTTTAATCAGGCACGGACAATCCCTGTGGAACCTTAAAAACGTATTTACCGGTTGGGTTGATGTTCCTCTCTCTTCCAATGGAATTGTTGAAGCAATAGAAGCCGGAAAACAATTGGCAGACATACGATTTGATGTTGTGTTTACTTCGGTGCAGGTACGCGCTATAGAAACTGCTATGCTGGCATTGGCACAAAACAAAAGTGAAAAAACGCCGGTAGTCATTCATTCTGAAGGAAAAATGAAAGACTGGACAACTATTTACAGCGAAGAGATGAACAAAAGCATTATTCCCGTTTTTCATGACTGGCACTTAAACGAACGCTATTATGGCAAACTTCAGGGAAAAAACAAAGCCGAAACAGCCAAAGAGTACGGTGATGAACAGGTACATCAATGGCGCCGAAGCTACGATTCTCCGCCACCAAACGGCGAATGTCTGAAAGACACTGCTGAACGGACTATCCCTTTTTTCAAAGAACAGGTAGTTCCGCAACTGGAACAAGGGAAAAATGTGTTGGTATCGGCACACGGTAACAGCCTGCGTTCGATTGTAATGTATATTGAAAACCTGACAAAAGAGGGCGTACTTAGCCTGGAGATTCCCACCGGAAAGCCGCTTTTTTATGAAATGAAAAACGGAGAGTTGAAAAAAGGTAGGACGTATTAAGACCATACAATCTGACAAACAAAAACAAAATCATGGCAAAACTAATCTTAATGAGACATGGAGAGTGTGTTTGGCACAGTAAAAATGTCTTTACCGGTTGGTTTGACGTACCCTTATCGGCAAATGGTATTGTTGAGGCATTAAAGACAGGAACAAGAATATCGGAAATTGAGTTCGATATTGTAGCTACGTCAATGCAAATTAGGGCTATAGAAGCAGCAATGATTGCCCTCACACAGAATAAAAGCGAAAAAATGCCCGTGCTTATTTCCGATAATGAAAAAATGAAAAACTGGATAAGCAACAACAACAAATCGATGGAGGAAAGCATCATCCCTGTTTTTCGGAAATGGCATCTTAATGAACAGTGTGAATTACCAGGAAAGAATCCCCCCGGAACTTCTGGAAAATATGGTATAAAACACATTGACAGATGGTGTATTAGCTATGACAGCCCTTTACAAAATGAGGCATGTATGAGAGACACTGCTGAACGTTGCATCCCTTTTTTTAGAGAAGAAATAATCCCTCAATTAGAAGAAGGGAAAAATGTTCTTATATCGGCGCACCATAACAGTTTACGTCTTATTCTCATGTTTATTGAAAATAGGACAGAAAAAGAGATATTAAAACTAAAAATACCTGCAGATAAACCTTTTGTATACGAAATGATAGGCGGTAAAATAATTAAGAGATAAAAATTGCAATAAAACTTAAAAAAATATACAGATGAAAACGCGAAAAATTTATTTTTTGCTTGTTTGCCTGTTTATGGCAACAACGCTTCAGGCGCAAATACTTACCGGTCGTGAAATCATCCAAAAAGTGAAAGACCGCCCTGACGGCGACACCCGTTCCTCTGAAATGACGCTGAAACTCATTAACAAACGAGGGAAAGAGCGTGAACGTAAAGTCATTTCCTATTCGATGGATGTAGGAAAAAACAAAAAAGACCGGAAAACCCTGATGTTTTTTCAATATCCCGGCGATGTAAAAGGCACAGGTTTCCTCACCTGGGATTATGACGAAATTGGGAAAGACGACGACAAATGGCTGTATCTTCCAGCTATGAAAAGAACACGCCGTATTAGCGGCTCATCGGCCAAAAAAGATTATTTCATGGGAACCGATTTTACGTATGACGATATGGGAAGCCGCAACGTGGACGAAGATGAACATCAATTTTTGCGAGAAGAAACAGTGGATGGTCATAAATGCTGGGTGGTGGAATCCACATCGAAAGACAGCCGCGATATTTATTCAAAAAAGATATCCTGGATACGCCAGGATTGCCTCATTGCCATGAAGGTAGAATATTATGACAGAACCGGGAAGCTACATCGTGTGCTGAAAATGTCGGACATTGAAAAAGTCGATGGCTTCTGGATAGCTAAAAAGATGCATATGACCAATGCGCAAACCAATCACCAGACCATCATTCTTAATGAAAACCTGGAATACAACATTCCGATTGATGAAAATTCGTTTACCGTGACGACCTTGGAAAAAGGGAGCATTTAGTGACAGTAGGCAGTTCTCTCTACTGCTACTAAAAGAATCAGGTGTTTTTGTTGATGTAGTTGCAATTTTGGGCAAAATCAATCCAGGTTGATGTTTTACGTGCTTTGCATTTGCATCGATAATTTTTGAAGTAACAGAAAATCTACAACAATGAAAAACTTATATTTCCTGATTAGCTTATTACTGAGCTCTTTTTTCCTTTCTGCTCAGGAAGAAGACATCGATTTCAAATTCAGTGGTTTTGCCGATACGTATCACGCTGTGCGAAGTCAGACCCCTTACGATTTTATGAGTTCGCGAAGCCGGTTACGCACTGAGCTTGATATAACCAAAGGCAAATCATATATGTTCGCATCACTCAACTCGGTTTATAACAGCCTTGTTGAAAACCAAACCAAAATCGAACTGCGCGAAGCTTTTTTTCAGTACACCAGCAGCAACTGGGATTTTAAAGCCGGAAAACAAATCGTGATTTGGGGGAATGCCGACGGCTTACGCATTACCGACATTATTTCACCAATGGATTACAGTGAATTTCTGGCCCGCGATTATGATGATATTCGCATTCCGGTGAACGCATTCCGCATGAAATACATTCAACCGAACTATAACCTGGAATTGATTTTTGTTCCTGTTTCCGAGTTTTTTGTGTTACCGGTCGAAGAAGAAAATCCCTGGGCAATCACTCATTCCTTTGAAATGCCTTCCCAGGTCGATATGGATAATACTCCAACTCAAAACCTTAAAAACAGTGAATTTGGCGGGCGATTTTCATTTTACCTGAGTGGAATCGATTTCTCCGTATCAGCTTTACATACCTGGAACAAAATGCCTGTTTTTAATTACGGTTATTCCGGAAATGAAGACACGCTTTATATGGATGCCCAGTATGAGAGGTTCGACATGGCGGGCCTTACCTTTTCGCTGCCGGTAAGGCAATTTGTAGTCAGGGGAGAAATTGCCGGGTATTTTAACGAGCTACTGGAGGTTAACCAAGGCGAATCCATTGATAAAAACAATACGAATCTGCTTCTGGGTATCGACTGGTATCCCGGCCATGACTGGGCTGTTACAGCGCAATATTACCATAAACGAATTAACGATTACGAACATTCAATGGAAACTGATGAAAATACAGTGTACACCACTTTGGGAATCACAAAGAAACTTGTGCGAAGTACCTTAGAATTGTCCACTTTCTCATACATTGATATCAGTAACGAGGCGTTATTCAATCGCTCGTATGCTGACTATTCACTAACAGACCAGGTTCACCTGATGGCGGGATACGACTGGTTCCATGGCGATGCCGGAACGTTTTCCTATTATAAAGACAATTCAGAATTCTGGGTAAAAGCAAAGTTTAATTTTTGAGTTTATTATACAATCCTCTGAAAGCATATAATTATAGGATAAGTTATACTCAGTATGATAATAAAAAGAACAAATAATTTTAATAATATACTTGAAAAAGCCAAGACTGAAGTCTGCAAGAAAGTTCGATAATAAAAAAGTACATTTAAAATTATTGATAGAAATATATGTTTGTTTTAAAATATATAATATGGTTAACTATACAGCCAAATTACGCAAAGAAACGGATGAGTTAATTGAAAACATTGAGTCTTCAGACAGTAATATCCTAAAAAAATCATTAGAAGCTTCTCATGTGCTTGCCGAAGCATTTGACCAACTGAAGACTTTTATTCTATCCTATCAATTTAAAAATGCAGAGGAAGAGATTTCTTTTTTCAAGGAAATCAAGCCTAAGTTCTGTTATCGTCTGATTTATTATAGAAAATTGTATAATATTGAAATGAACCGTCCTGCTGGTATAGACAGGCAAAAGGAATATTTGAGCGAAGAATTAAACGAAATAAACAAATATAATATCAAACGATTAGACTTCATCAGGTATTATCGTTCTGGTGCTACACATCTGGATTCATTGTATTTTTTACGAGGAAAGATGGACACAGAACAATATCTCGAAACATTTTATTACGAACTCGATCCAAAATTTTCGACGAATTGCGACTTTAAAGTTGCTAAAATATTATCCAATGATATGCTCTTAGCTTATTTAATGCATGAGCTAGAACGACTGGATACCAATGGACTAACAATTTTTTCTTATGGGTTTCCATTGATTAAACTTACGTGGCGGGGAACTAAAACAGAATTGATGGAACAGCTCTATTCCTGGGACAGTGACAGCACCTTCGGGGACGTGCCATTAACACAGTTGTCAGATTACATTCAAAACGTTTTCAATATTCGACTAGATAAAAACCTTTCGCGTGCTTTTAGTGAAATGAAAACCCGGAATATTCCTACTCCCTTTTTAGATAAGCTAAAAGCTGCACTGCTCCGGCGTATGGGGAGAAAAAAATGATTTACTAATCCCGAGTATCTTTTCATTTTTTGTGTAAACATCATAGTAGAAATTAGTTGTGTAAATCATTGAATACTAGTTTGTCGAAAATTATTTCAAAAAAAAGCGATACCGACTTCCTGATAAGCTATATATCCAAACCATAATTTTACAGTAATTCAATGAGTTACTGTAATGTTTATAGACAAAGAATATTTTGAGAACTGGATGCATCGTATTTTGTCACGGCTGGATGATGTTGTTGATAAACTGGATGATTCAGAAGAGGAAGTTCCTTTATTTGATGGAGAAAAATTACTGGACAATTACGATGTCTGCCGAATGCTCAATGTCAGCAAACGAACATTACAACGTTACCGTTCGTCAGGTGGACTTCCATTTCAAATGATATATCATAAAACTTTTTATAAAGAATCAGATGTCATGAAATTCATTGAAACCCATTTCAGTCGTTTTCATACACGGCGTAACCGAAAAGATAAAAAATGAGTTGTGTGTTTTTGCTTTACCCGCTTCGTTGTTAAACGGTGCGGGTTGGGAAGTTAAAAGAAAAGTGCCGGTATCAACTATAGTATCGGCTCTTTTCGTTGTATACTATACTTTAAAACTTTTAGAAACGATGGGATTATCCTGTTTCGCCGAATAATTAATACCGGCAATGATAATTCTTCCGTCTGATGCTTCAGCAATTTCCTGCAAGCGTTCCCGTATTTTAGGTGAATTTTCCGGACTATTCTTTTCGGGTGAAGGTAGCTTGCTTACAGTCCCATTAACCGGAGCAGAAATTTGTCCTTCCGTTTCACCGGCTGATTTCAGTGACTGCTCAATTTTTCGTTCCAGCTTTACCATTTCCGATTTTAATTCAGCCAATTCCGGTTCCCTTCGCCAGGTACTTTCCACCACTTCTTTGAGCACGGGAATATCTTTTGACAGTTTTTCGATATCTGTTTTATAACGATTTAACAGACGTGGCATATTTTCCACTAAAGCATGAAGAAAATTTTGAGAAGCCAGCTTTGGGTCAACGGCCATCTGACCGTTGTTGTATTGATAAAATATTTCTCCATCGCCACGAACAGAAAAGCGGTTTTGTATGAAATCGAGACCATCTTTATTCGTGGTTTCACTTTTCACGTAAAGTGAGAAGCCGTACAAACTTCCAATCGGCATATGTTCTCCATGTGTTTTGGCTGTACTCGCAATTTCATTCAGCTTTTTGCCAATTGCCTTGAAATCGCTTCCGGTAACGCCGTCCAATTGTACCGGGTTATGGTAGGAACCGTCTTCGTTAATTTGGACGCGGGATTTAAAGTTTTTCACATCTTTGGAAATACGCTCAATAAGCCCTGTATTCCTTTCGACCGCTTGCGTAATATTCTCCAGCTTGTATCGGCTCGATGACTTCCCCCGGACAAATGCATGGCGTTCGCTTTCCAGTGCTGCAATTTTCTTTTCCAGCCTTGCTTTTTCCAGCAATTCCGTATTACCCGATAAAATAGCCACATACTCAGAAAAGTTCATGCCGCTTTTTTCGTCCATTGCCCCTTCATCAATGGTTCGGCATCCCAGGTTGTTGTTTTTTAACTGGCGGATAAAAAGTTGTTTGTTATGTAGCAAGCCAAACTTATAGGCATCCAATGATTTTTCCACAGCGTAAAGAATAACATCTACCTGGTTCCCTGCAACTGTTTTGGCTATTTCATTACCCCTCCTTACTGCCCTCCCATCGCGCTGTTCCAAATCCGACGGACGCCAAGGGCAGTCCAAATGATGAACGGCTACTGCACGTTTCTGTGCGTTTACACCTGTACCCAACATTTCAGTAGAGCCAAACATAATCCGGATTCTCCCATTGTTCATATCGGATATCATCATTTTCCGGGCTTTTTCTGTTTTTGCTTCCTGTATAAAACAGATTTCGTGTGCCGGGATGTTATGGTTTTCCACCAGTTTACGCTTAATTTCGCTGTAAGCATTCCATTCCCCCGGTTTATAGGTTCCCAGGTCACTGAACACAAACTGTGTCCCTTTATGTCCGTTATACTTCCTGTAATAGCCATCAATCATACGGGCACAATGACTTGCTTTGTTGTCGATATGGTCCTCAAAGCGGGAATCGACCATACGCATATCCAGCGACATTTTTCGGGCATAATCCGTTGCGATCAACATTTTAGCTTTTTCTTCCCGCTCATTCAACGGGGCACGAAACAACAATGTTGCATCGCCTGTTTTGGCAAACTGTACCAGTCGGTTTATAAAATCTACCTGGTCCGGAGTTGGTGGAATGTTGTGCAGGATTTCATTCTTTTTCGGGCGGTCGATGCCAATATCAGCAGCTGTCCGGTAGTCAGTAATCTCGGCATAGAACTGCGCCAGTTCCGGCACCTTAATGAAATAGCGAAAGCGTTCTTTTTGTACGATTTCATTGGTTACCGAAAATTCGTAGTCGATACTTTTCTTCGCAAAAATAGCTGCCCAGGCATCGAATGTTTTAATGTTTTGCCGCTCCAGTTCCTTCGGACGGAGGTATTTAAACAGCAGGTACAGTTCAGTTAAAGAATTGGAGATGGTGGTACCAGAAAGAAAGGTTGCGCCTAAATCCCTGCCGTTGCGCTCCTGAATGGTACGAAGTGCAAAAAGCATATTCAATGCCCGCTGGCTACCTTCGGGATTGCCCATCCCGGCTACCCGGTCGTGTCGGGTATTAAAGGTCAGGTTCTTGAATTTATGCGATTCATCTACATACAAGTGGTCTATTCCCATAAGGCGAAAATCCACTGCATCGTCTTTCCGGTTATCAATATTGAAAGCAATCTGTTTGAGTTTGGCTTCCAGATTCAGTTTGCGTTTCACACAGCCTTTCAGCATGGCACGCGAAACTTCTTTGCCCTGACGTTTAAGAACTTCGAGGTTTTCCTCCACACTGTCAAGTTCTGCCTGTAAAATATCGCGCTGTATCTCCGGTGACTGGGGAATCATACCAAACTGTTCATGAGTGAGGATTACAGCATCCCAATCGTTATTTTTTATCTCATTGAAAATCCGTTGCCGGTTTTTGGGCGTAAAATCCTCCTTGCCCGGATAAAGCACACGCGCATTAGGATAAGCCGTGCAGAATGTTTTGGCAATCTCATGAATATTGGCTTTTAACCCTGTTATCATTGGTTTGTTGACCAGTCCGAGGCGTTTCTTTTCATAAGCGCCACAACACATGATAAGCGTTTTTCCTCCACCAACCTCGTGGTCGCAAATTCCGCCTCCGTTGAGTTTGTCCATCCAGATAGCATCTTTCTGACTTCTGTAAAGGCGGTCGATGCCCAGCCCTTTCAGGTCAAGTCCCGGAAAACTTTGATGTGAACCGTCGTAGGCCGGGCGGACAAAACAGTTGAAAGTGCGGTTATACAAACCGGCCAGCCGGTCTTTGAACTCCGGTGATTGTTCCCGTAGCCAGTCGGAGAAACCGTTTCGCATTTCATCAATACGGGTATTGGCAAGTTGGATGGCTTCCCCGTCGCGCACTTTTACTTCCTCGCCGTTGACGAGGATTGTTTTTGTAATATTCGGCGAAGTGTTCTGCAAAGCGTGTTTCATCAGGGCAAGTCCATTGAAAGTGCGGCTTTGCGATTTTACAGCATACTGATCGGTAATCTTTACATTCAAATAGTCGGATTGAACACTGAACTCATCACGGCTGGAAGCATAATGGATGTTCACTTCGGTATCGAAAAGGTGCGATGCATATTTGTTATAAATACCTGTCGGAATCCAGCGTTCCCCAAAATTAAAATCAAGGTCGTCGAAGGCAATGGGTTTTGGGATAGCCTCTCGCAATGCATGTAACGATTCTTCAGCCTCATGGTGTCCGGGATTATGTTCCAAGAAATGTTCTGCTTCTTCTGCTTTTGAAATGACGTTGCCCGAAATAAATTTATCTGCCACCTCGTACCCTTCGGTCATGGGATTGAAATAAACAATCCCTTTCAGTTCTTCCTTCAGGTCTTCCACCGTATTGTCGGTCAATAATGCCATATAACCCAGGTCTACTCCGGCATATTTGTTTAGTGAAGCTGCCAGCGCCTCGTGAGGGGTATCAACCGAAGTAAGTTCATTTGTATTGAACGCCACCGGACGGTTGAAAATATCTGCTTTTACCGCTTTCCCGTCGATGTAGCGTTCCAGCGATAATATTTCTGTTCCCCTTGCGTCCAGTTTAATCAGGTCAAGGTTTTTCTTGTCATTGAGCAATCCGAACCGAAAGGAAAAATTGTCGTACAGATGGTTCAGCATTTCACGGAGGGCAGGATTGGCTTCCAGCCGTTCGGCTTCGTTGCGGTACAGATGGTGATATGTGTCCCGTATTTCTATGTATAGAGATACTTTTTGCTTTTGAACGGTACTTATATCCAACGGATAGAACATCGGCTGCAAGCCTTCGATATTTCTTAAATGCCCAATACGGTTGGTCTCGTCAGATACCAGTGAATCTTCCCTGTAATGAGGTAACAATTCAGTTTTGAACGGTACTGGTTTCATTGCTTCCTCACGTTCGAGATGCTCCTGCTTCTGTTTTAAGTCCCCAGACTGTTCTTCTTTTCCTGTAACGTTTACAGGATGTACTTTCCTGTTTTTAAGGGATTCTTTTTTCTGCTGCCTTCTCTTTTGCATTCCTTCATAATGCAATCGCTCGCGCCATTCCATGAAAGGAATTTCCTGCTGTTCCTGTTTTTTGGGCTGTTGATTCCTTCTTCGGGTGGGGCGTCCCTGCTGACTGCGTTCTTCCCTGGAAAGACCAAATAATTCGTACAAACTGATTAATGGTTCCTGCGTAATAGCCTGCCGGGGTTTCGCTTCCGAAGCAGGCTCTTTCTGAATGGCCGTATCGTTCCTATCGAAAAGCGTACCTTGCCCAGAATATATTGGTTGTTGTTTTTTGGGGTCGGATTCATTTTCTATCGTAGGTTTTACCGCTGTGGTTTGATTATCGTTGGGAAACCAATCATCCTCGATAGCTTGCCAAAAGGGATCGAGTTCATTGAAATTTGATTCAAGCGACGGTTTGATTTCTTCGGTGGCCGCTGCCTGTTGCTCCGGTGTATCCTGTGCATGGGATTGATAACGCTGCAAATCTAAATGTTGGGAGAAATCTTCTTTCAGCATTTGCCGGAGGTCTTTGGCAATTCCTTCAATGCCGCCTTTATGGGTGAACACCATTGCAGGTTTGCCGTAAGGATCGGTATCGACTTTGGCATCGGTGTGGACTACTCTGTCGAAGGTTTTAAAACTGTTGCTGACCGAAATTCCATTGGACAGTATCCTTGATTCAATAAATGCCTGTTTTATAGGGTTAGAAACGGACAGGTCTTTTTGTTCCCGTTTTTGCAGGACAATCAGGTCACTGCCAACTTCGGTTCCAGCATATTCGCGAAACAGGTTGCTTGGGAGCCTGATAACGGAAACAGGCTCGCAACGTGACATCAGGTATTCCCGTACCGGTCGGTTTGCCGGGGCATTCAGTACGCCCTGCGAGGTTATGAAGGCAACTAGTCCTCCCGGACGTACCATATCCATCGATTTCATAAAAAAGTAATTATGGATGGAGCGTGAGGCAATCTTTTTTGCCGGGTCGTTGTCAGTGAAGAAAGTCGGGTCGAACACCGCCACGTCGCCAAAGGGGATATTACTTGCCACCACATCGTAATAACCGGCATATTTTTTTTTGATGTTTTCAAAACCCTGCACCCTTACTTTGTTTTCGGGATGAAGGTGTTTGAGTATCATTCCTGTAATTGGGTCTTTCTCAAAACAAGTTACTTCTACATCGGGGGAAAGCTGTGAAAATGCTTGTGAAAATACACCGGTTCCGGCACTCGGATCAAGCAGTCGAGATGGTTTGATTCCGCTATCGCTGAGTGCCGCAGCCAAAACATTCACTATTTCCGGCGGTGTGTAAAATGCTGTCAGGATGGAGTTTTTCAAACCGTCGAAACGGCGTTTGTATTCTTTTTCATTGCGGGTATTTTCTCTTAGAACATCATGCAACTCATTTATCAGGGGATTGGCTGAACCGGTAGCCGGAAGGGGTTCGAGGATTTCCTTAATGGCACCGAAACCGGAATAGCGGGAGAGTATTTCTTTTTCCCTGGCTGTTAACCGACGGTTCTCCTGTTCAAGGGTAAATGCAGTTTTTATCGCATCGATATTTGCCCGCAGGTGTGCCTTTTTATTGTAAGCCATCTTCGAGTAGTATTTCGACGGTTCCCGTCATTTCAGAATATAGTTCACCGTATTGCGAGGTGCCGGCAAAATCATCTGTAAGGGTTTGTTTGTCCAGCACTTCACTGCAAAGTGGCAAGATTTGAAAGGCAACCTCTTTCGCTCGTTCTTCTGGTATTTCTTCTGAAAACTCATTCCAAAGAATGTGAACAAGGGTGTTGTAAGCAGAAAAGTGCAGGCCCTGGAAAAGTGCAATTGAAGCCAGTTCTTCGGCCTCTATATGTGTCTGCCCGTATTTAACAGCATTGCTGTACGTTTCTGCTGCAGCATCAGCGCGTTCCTTAATGAAAGCTGTGTCCCCGGCACGGTCGGGGTGGTTTTCTTTGAGGTAAGAAAGGAGGGAGAACCCGTAATAGGACAATTCCTGCCCGGTTTTATTTTTAGTATTTCTCACGATAACGGATATTTAGTGGTTGAAAAAGGGAAGGCATATCAGGCAAAAGCGCCCCGGGTTCCCACCCGGAGCGCACCACTAAGATATCCGTCACTGACAAACAATAAACAAAGAAAAATTATGCCTATTGAAGAAAGCAAGCGGTATATTCAGTGGTAAATATAACCATTCCCGGTTGAACTTGTCTTCTGTAGATTTCATCCGGAACTGTTTAAAACAGAAATCAGATTTTGACACCGCTTTTCTTCGCGGCAGGCCTGCGTGTTTCATGCTTAAACTGATTTTCCGTAGGCTTTTGCTGTCCCTGTTTTAGCGGCTCTTTTACATTTTTGGTTGCTTCATTGGCTTTGCCTTCGTTGTTGACAGCTACCTGTGTTTTGCTTTCTTCTGCAGGTTTGACTTCTGCCCCTTGTTTTTTGGCTTTGTCGGGATTCCATTTGAAAAAATCGAATTTCATTTTTTCCGGATTCGGTTTTACCCATGCGTTAAACGGTTCGCCCTTATCATCTTTCAGCATTCCCCGGATATAGGTGGCCCGGCCTGCTTTTAAGTATTCCTGTTGTTTTTCCGTGAGTTCAACACCAAGCAGTTTTTTAGGGATAAACAGTTGCTTTTGATTCTCGGTTTCCCCTTCAGGTGCGTTTTCTTTTTGCTGGCGACGGGCTTCTTTATTCTCTTGTGAATAGCGGTTACGGTCGAGCCCTTCATAAGAGAAATCAAACTTTTTGTCCGAAGCATTGATTTGAATATACCCGTCAAAGAACCGGCCCGTGCGGGAAACCATCTTCTCTACCAGCACTTTCTCGCCTGCACTAAGCTTGTTTTGCTGGTCTTCATTCAGGTCTGCCCCTTTTATTTTATTAGGAATGGAGATATTCTCCACGGGCAGGGCTTCGAGTTTATTGGTAAGGCGGTCAAGTGAAACAAAAGCCGGAATTTTCTGTCCGGGCGAAGGTTCCAGTTCAATCACCCTACCTGCATTCAATGACTGGCGCAGGTTTTCCTTATCCTGTTCATTGAGAAGTACGCCGTGAAAAGGGGCATCCAGGTTAGGCTTTTCCTGCCAGTAATGCGGGATGATTTTGAGCGAACCATCGTCCTGTTCTTCCAGCGATACACGTCCTTTGGTGGAAACTCGGATACCTGATTCCAGTTCAGGATTTAGAGGTATCATTTGTGGTGATTTGTGCCCGTAGGACATGGCTTTGAGGTGAGGTTCCATATCTGCAGCATTGATACCGTACTTTTGGAGTTCCTGCAGATTTATTTTACTGACATCCATCGGCTGGAAAGCATTCTGAGAAGCTTCATTTTCGCCACCCTGCATTTGCCGTGGGTTTTGTTTTTGTGCTTTTTCAAGGTATTCCATCGGGTTAACACGGTGCAGTTCCAGTTCGTGAGGGTCAAGGTCAATTTTAAGAAGCTTATCCAGCATTTTTTCTGTCATCAGGAAAAATCCTGTGTGTGAGGGGTGGTGTACCTGTTCTACCATTTTTTTGAAGAATGCCTCCAGCATGGCCTCGTTTGTATTCACGGCAAAAAGGCTGTTTTGATTTTTTGCCGTTGGTTTCGTAGTTTGGATGTTGCCTTTTTCATCCATACTTGTGACGGCTTTTACTTTGTTGTCATTTGCGTCTTTGACGAGTAATACTGTTTTGTCGTCGTTACTGATTTTTTCGTCCATTTTACGAATGTTTTAGTTGTTGCACCACTATTAATGCATGGACGAATTTATGCGTAACTATGTGATATGTAAATGAATGTGAAGATTGTGGCAGCTTAAGGAAGTGTGGTGGTGCTTTGTGGCGTTCTTATTGAATAATTAGTTAATACAGGGGCAATAGAAATATAACCGGCTGTGATTTAATCAGTCCATTAGTTTCATTAAAAGAAAATAGCCAGTATTATACAAAACCTTTCAGTCAAATATTTTGCAGAATTGTAAAGTCATTTAAAGCTTTGTATATTGCACATTTGCAGGAAACAACATCATGTAGCTGCTGATGAAAAAATCATATCAAATATTATTGCACATCGCCTTCTGGTTAATTTTTAACGTATTGCAATATGCTCGCTACATTGCCTTGAATTATGGTGATATTTCTCCAGCCTTTTATTTCGTAGTTGGTGTGCAGATTCTGTTAAATCTCATCACATTTTACGGTGCGTACTTTTTTATATTTGCCCGGATTTTTGATACTCCCAAATTAAGGTTATCAATACTCCTTTTATTTTTTCTCGCGGCAAACATCATCTTCCGAATATCTATTTCACGTTTCATTTTTACTTTCGTTGAAAAGGAAACATGGCTTGACAAATACAACTCCGTTTGGTTGCAAACCCTTTTTGTGGTTACCTACACCGGGTTGTCTTTTTTAGTAAAATTCACCATAAAATGGTTTCACGACCAGCAACTGAAAACAGAATTGGAAAATCAGAAACAAGCAAGCGAGCTGGCTCTTTTACGTGCACAAATAAATCCTCATTTCCTTTTCAATACACTGAATAGTTTATATTCCCTGGCCATACAGAAATCGGAGAATGTAGCAGTTTCAATTGCTCGTTTGTCCGAAATAATGAGGTATATGTTAAAAGAATCGCTTGTTGAAAAAGTAGCTCTTGAAAAGGAGATTGAATACCTGAAAAGTTACATTGAGCTGCAAAAACTAAGAACAAACGATACCGAGCTTATAAAATTTGAATTGAAAGGTGATGTATCTGAGAAAATGATTGCTCCTATGTTATTAATCCCTTTTGTCGAAAATGCCTTCAAACATGGAAGCAAGAAAGCGGAAACTCCGGGAATTGAAATCGATATTGAAATTGAAGCCTCTGTTATAAAGATGAACGTATTCAACTTTATTAAAGAAAAAAAAGAAGACTCAAACGATAACAGACAAGGCACCGGGTTGGAGAACGTAAAACAACGTCTGGACATAATTTACAAAGACAGATACCAGTTGGAAATTAAAGAGAACAAAGACAGAAAACGATTTAGAGTCTACTTAACGATTGATTTGAGGTAATGAAGATTAATTGTATAGCAATAGATGACGAGCCGTTGGCACTGGATGTTATTGCCGATTTTTCGTGCAGAATTCCTTTTTTGAATCTAATAACAACTTTTCAAAACCCTTTGGAAGCTGTCGACCTTTTAAATACTCAAAAGATTGACCTGCTTTTCCTTGATATTGAGATGGAGGAAATATCTGGCATTCAGTTTTTGAAACTATTAAAAAATCCGCCGCATGTAATTTTTACCACCGCCTATGAAAATTATGCGTTACAGGGTTTTGAACTCGAAGCTACCGATTACCTGTTAAAACCATTTTTATTTGAACGATTTGTTAAAGCCGTAAATAAGGTTCATAAAATAAAATTGGCTGAAAGCAGCAATATAGGTACCAGTGAAAACAGAACTGAAGCGATAAACGATTTCATGTTTGTTAAATCAGGCTTTGAACACCGGAAAGTTAATTACAGCGATATAAAATACATCGAGGGGCAAGGCGACTACCTGAAAATTGTTACCACCCAAGGAAATATAATGACACTGCAAAGTTTTAAAAACATAAGTAGATTATTGCCTGAAGGGGAATTTGTGAGAATTCATAAATCATATATTGTCTCACTGCGGCATATTGATTCTATTGAAAGAAACAGGGTTAAAATTGGCAATGAAACTCTTTCGGTGAGCGAAACCTATGGAAAGCCCTTTTTTAAGCTGCTAAAATCGAAAGGATTCGCTTAATAACAGCAAGATACAATTAGTTAAAACCTATCCCTCCTTCGACATTTTCTCTATTCTTTCGGGTAAAATTATTTAGTTTCAAAGTTAGATTAAAGCTAAGAATGGGGTGTTTCGGAAACTTATCGGTTATTTGTTGTTTAAAATCTTCACCCTCTACAGTAAATTTTCGTTTTTCTGTCCGTAGGATATCATCACCGGAAATACTGAGCGATAATTTGTTTTGAAAAAGTTCCTTTCTTACAGAAAAACTCAATCCGTAGATTTCGGACATTGTAACCTGGTCGCCCAAAGTTGGGCTGTTATAATAAGCGTTTAACTGTGCATTGGTTGTTTTTGAGGGTTTTATATTGGTAATAATACGCAGCGACCACACATTAGACCTCCGGTTAATAGTCTGGCCAGTTATATTTCCATGAATGTAACCATTGTAAATATTGCCACTTGGGTTTATCTCTAACCACTTATTAAATTTCATATTACCCGAGAATTCGATACCAATGTCACGTTTCCCTCCCTGTAAATTTTCAGGGTTATTTCGGTACACCGAATTCTCATTCAGGTATCTAACTGTCATTATATTGTTTTGGGTATGCCTGTAAAAAGCAGTTGTCGAAAGCGAGTGCTCTCCTACAACCAGGTTGTGACTAAGTTCAAAAGAGTTAGTGTATGATGGTCGAAGTTCCGCATTGCCCGAAAATTCTCCCGAAATATCACGAAAATAAATGGTTGGGTTTAATTGTAAGTCTGTTGGCCGCCAAACGCTCCGCCCATAGCTAAAACGGATTTTCTGATTAGCAGATAATCTACGGCTCAGGTTTATACTGGGAAAAAATGCAAACTGATGATATGCTTTGCTAAAATTACCGTTCGTAAGATTTGTATTTCGGTCCGCATACACCAAGCGCAAACCGACCTGCAAGTCGCTTTTTAGAACCTTGCATAAAAAGGTGGAGTAAAAAGCAAAAAGGTCATTGTTTGCTTTATATTCATCTTTATTGATATCCTCATCATTTCCCTGAAATTTCTGTGTAATGATATTATTCCGGATAGTCCTGCTATCCAGTTTTAACATAAGCCCTGATTCCAATTTATTCGTATTGATTGGCAACGAATAATCGACGCGGTATTGTTGCCGGGTAATATCCTGGTACCTTTTCAGGTGATATTCTTCGGCTAAATCTCCCTCTATCCAATCCTCGTTACTGTTGTACAGGTACTGATTGTTCTTACGCGACATATCAACTACAATAACATTGGCATCGAAACTAATCTCATGACCGCTGTTGTCAAACCGGTGCACATCGCTAACATTGAAATGCCATGCATTGCGATAATTTCGCATAAAATCGTCAAGCATATAATAACTTGTATCAAGACTTGTTCCTTCAGAAATAGTTTTCTGCGGACTCCAGCCAAATACTGATGAACTCCGGTTTACATAAGCCGACAGTGTATTCCTTTCGTTAAGATAGTAATCAATACCCGTGTTTATGCTTTTCCCCTTCCACAAAAGAATATTGTCGGAATGATAATTCTGAAGCCCGCTTTGTCCGTTAATAACCCGATTCTCAACAGAACTACGGTCCTGGAATATTGGGCTATGATAGTAATCAGCCTGAACATAAACACTAATCTTTCCGGTTTTATAATTCAGCGCCAGATTCGCGTTGTTTCTTTCTGCGTTTGAAACAGAACTGCTAAATATTCCAGAGAAACCATTCAGCTCTCTTTTGCGTGTAATCAAATTTACAATCCCTGCCGCATGATTGGCATCGTATCTCGCTGATGGGTTAGTTATAATTTCAACCTTATCGATATTTGTTGCCGGAATCTGGTTAAGGATATCGGTGCTTTCATCAGAAGTTGGCTTGCCGTCAATTAAAACAATAAAATTGTTACTTCCGCGAAGCTTTACTGAACCATCAGAACCAGCCTCAATTGCCGGATGATTTGCTAAAACATTGCTCATCATGCTACCTGAATTGTTTGAACTTCGCGCAACATTAATAACATCTTTGTCGATATGATATTCAATGGCTCTTCTTTCCGCATTAATGACTACCTCACCGATATTCTCTGAATTTATTTGCAGGCTTATTTCCCCAATGTTCACAGTCTCTTGGGTTTCTTCTATTGAAACATTTAAGTTCTGTTCCCTGTAACCTAAACACGTAATCCGAACAAAATAATTCCCAGACGAAACATTTTCAATCGTGAAAATACCTTCTGAATTAGAAATAGCTCCGGTAACTAAAGTGGAATCATTTTGATTGTACAAAGCAATGGAAGCATATTCAATGTTATCTGCTGATTCGGCGTCTTTTATCTTCCCGGTCAACGTTTTTTTCAGGTTGCTTCCATTAATATTTGTAGTAAAAAGAATAGAAGCCATAAAAATAACGGCCTTAAGATAATAAGTGACTTTCATTATTGTTCATTCTGAATAATATTCACAAAAATGAAAGATGCCCGACCGTAAAACAAAAGTAATCTATAACATCCCCAAACCTCTCGGTAAGTTTCTGTATTTAATCGAAAAATTACTGATTTCTTCGCCCAGTTCACAAAAATAGGCATAACTATTTTTTTAAGTAAAGGAATTATCGGGAGGAGGCAGCTTTACTAACAGTGGCGGTGATTTATGGCGTTTCTGGGAGTTCGCGAGTCATAATTATTGATTGTCCCTCGTTTAATATGTAATTAATCAACAAATTATGTCATGCTTTTTCTAAACATTCATATACCTTTTCTAACGTTTCTTTATCCTCTGTAAGAACAACTAATTTATCATTTCCCTTTATTACTGTTGAACCATTTGGCGTAATAAACTTGCCATTACGTTTTATAAAAGCAATTAGTGATGTTTGAGGAAGTCCGAGATGAACAATTTGTTTTCCGACAGCAGGAGAAGATTGGGGAAGGATAATTTCCGTCAGGTTTGATTTTATGCTATCGCTTAACTCTATGTCCGTTTTATTTCTTTGTTTGAGTTCTTCAGGTAAAGTAAGATGCAACCACTTTGCTACCATAGGGAGTGTAGTTCCCTGAATTAAAACTGAAGATATAGAGATAAAAAATACAATATTAAAAATCATATCTGCCTTTTCTGCCCCGGCAATTAGAGGGTAAGTTGCAAATACAATAGGGACTGCTCCGCGAAGGCCAACCCACGAAATAAACCAGCGGCTTCTACTCTCAATTTTAAAAGGTGCAAGGCTGGCAAAAATACTTAGTGGCCTTGCTACAAAAAGCATAAACACAGAAATTATTAACCCTATCCCAATCACAGGAACTATTTGTTTTGGAAACACCAGTAATCCCAAAGTCAGGAACAAAACTATTTGCATTAACCAGGCAAAGCTGTCGAACGATTTTAATATCTTCTTTTTGTGAATCAAATCCTGGTTTCCCAAAAAAACTGCACAAATATAAACGGCAAGAAATCCATTCCCCCCGATGAAGTTTGTTGCTGAAAAGCTGAAAAACATAATTGCAATGACTAAAACAATATACAATCCTTCATAGTCGAATTTAATTTTATTAATAACAATCGTCCCGATTTTTCCTAAAACAAATCCTAAAAGTCCACCGAGGAGTAATTGCTGGAAGAACAATAGAATTATCCCGGAAATACTTGAATGCTGGTTAACGACCAAACCGGTGAAAACAATAGTCAAAATATAAGCCATCGGGTCGTTGCTCCCGCTCTCCAGTTCCAGTGCAGGTCTAAGGTTTCCTTTTAATGCCAGATTTTTTGAACGGAGAATTGAAAACACTGCTGCGGAATCGGTAGAAGAAACAATCGCTCCCAGCAACAGGCCTTCATAAATTGAAAAATCGGTAACCGCCCAGACAAAAAGCCCGACAGAAAACGCTGTGAGCATTACCCCTAACGTTGAAAGTGTAATGCCCTGCCACAATACCGGCTTTACTGAATTCCAGTCAGTATCGAGACCTCCTGAGAACAAGATAAAATTAAGCGCTACAATTCCTATGAATTGTGCGATTTGAGGGTTGTCAAAATAGATTCCGCCAATCCCGTCGGAGCCAGCCAGCATCCCGATGGATAAGAAAAGTATCAGTACCGGGACTCCAACCCTATAGGAAGTTTTTCCTGCTATCAGCGAAATAAACAGCAAAATTGAGCCTACCAATAATATGTTTCCGGTTGTTATGGTCATTCCTAATCAACAAATTATTATTTCATTTGCTAAGATGGATTATGTGAGAATGTCCTGAAATAAATCATAATTCCCAAAATAACAAGTAATAATCCTGCAATATTTGTGATTGTTGTAAAAAAACCAATAAAAAAAGCCAGCATTCCCGAGAGTAACATTCTCTCAGAATATCGAACCAATTCCATTGCCGATAAACTGTCAATGTTTCTTGAATATTTATAAAGTTCCTTATCAATATGCACTTGTGCGATGACTATCCAAACGATTGCTATCTTCATAATGAGCAGGCCCATCGTATTTATTATCGGATGATTAAATTTATCAAGAGGGAAAAAAACAAAATAAAAGTCCGGGAATAATGAGTAAATAACGGTCATTACGCTAAAGACTGAAAATATTATCCCAAAATAACCACTGACCTTTTTCAACCGGTTATATTCCATAATCTTGTCAATATCATGTGTTTTTTCCTTTACTGTTGCAATTTTCCTGAATTGTTTCCAAAAGAGTATCAGCCACATAGCTATGAGCATAAATGCTGGAAGGTACATTTGTAAAACAGGGTCTATCATGTTGATTGTATTTTAGAGTTTTGTATATTTTTTTGAAAATGGTTGCTTTATGGGTAAGGACAATTAATATCACTTAATTTTTTAACTAATATAATATCATTTATTCACCTTGTTTAGCACCGTGGCTTTGGCCACGGTGCTTTTTGATTACTTCTTTTTGCCTTGTATCTGGTCATTTATGATTTTCTGCCATTTCTCAAGAGCCTGAAGTTCTCCAACAAGTTGCGTGCTTCTTTCAGCATTATAAAATTCCAGTTCTACTGCCGGAATAATGTTGCTTTTGGGAATAAAACTTAAAGATAAACGTTCGATTACTTTGTCGTTTCTGCCATTGAAACTAACAGTACGGCTTACAATATTGCTTTTACAATTTTTAGTTTCTGCTATATTGACGCTATTCGTTTCATAGTCTTCGCCGGTAGCTTTGATAAAGAAAACAAAGTTGTTCCGATTGTCCAACCCAATGACAAAGTCCCCGCAAGCCTCGTGTTCTGTGATTTGACAATTCTCCCGGCTCGCTATAGTGGTTAATAAATCTAACAATTTATGTTTTGTTCTTTTCCCTTTTCTGCCTAATAAAACCAGAGGGACAACAACTATGGCTATTAGTATTATTCCCATGATAATGGTTCCTGTATCCATTTTTTCGTTTTTATATTAAAGATTTGTATTATAACTCTTTACAATACATAAAATTGAATAAATAAAACTGTCTGTTGTTAAAAAATGGATTACCAGAAATAATGAAACGGGAAAATGATGTCCGCTTTTCGGTAACGAATTAGAAAAGATATTGCGTGCTTTGTATATTGCGAGAATCTGGACCTGAATAAAATTCTGTCTGAATAGATGATTCCCAAAGGTGTACTGCCACAATTTTTAAAATCAACAACCGGACCGTGGTTCGAGTCTTTAGCTACTTTTTCTGTCCCAACAGCAGAGTAATAAAGATTGGTTGTGATACTTGAGAAATAAGCCTGACTTTTAGAATTGGCATCAGAAGGATATTGGTTTTCCGGTGCCACAAATGAACCGGAAGTTGAAATAATTACTTCCAGGTAATAAACTACTGAAAGCAGAATTGCACCAATATTTCTGATTTTTTCCTTTACCATTTCCTATAAATATAAAAGCAAAAATAATAAAGATGTTTTTGTAAGAGATGTTTTTTAATCTTTTAAAATTGGCAAAATTGTTAACTGCGACAGTATTTATTTATCTGACATATTATCTTATTGCTAGATACCTGATAAATAAAAGAATGAGTTGATAAATTTATGAGAATAAAATATTAAAGTTCCATCTGATACAATTAAAATGTTTGGAATGCTACAATATCTCTACCAATAATTGTTATTTGACTTAATTCAAGCCATCAATTACTTTCATCATATTCACCATCCAACCTTCCGGAGAGATATCTCCTTCAGCATAACTGCCCAATTCACCGATAAGCGATTCTGGAGTATAAACAGTTTTAATTTCTCCGCTAAAAGAGAATTCATCGTTACCTTTCTTATTGAAAAAACTCGTCATCGTTTCGACAAATTTATCGGCAGTTTCCTGATTGTCAAAAAGAAGGCTGGTTAAACGTTGACGTTTATAAAAAATAGTTAGTTCTGCTACGGTTTGTTTTGATGGCATAATTGTGATTTATTTTGAAACGATTTCTAAGATTACAGCCTGTGATTTGATATTACAACGGTAAAAGTCTCAAAAATAACGCAAAGGGCATTCCAATTACAATTTTTGCTAAATTGCATCATTCATTTTTCAAAATCATTTAATGTCAACCAACTTTTTTACTAATAACGGACAGAATACACTACTCCAGAAATTTATAGGGATATTTGTGAACCATAAGAATATTGAATTCTTCGATGCTTTGGTAGGATATTTCCGTGCATCTGGTTACTTCGCAGTTCGCCCCTATCTGCAAAATGTTCCTAAAATTCGAATACTGGTTGGGATTAATGTCGATAAACTAATTGCCAAATATCATTCTAAAGGATTACTCTTTCAGGGTGATGCAACACAAACCGTTCAGGAATATTTAAAGGAAGTTCAATCCGATATCCAAAACGCTGAATATAGTAATAACGTTGAAAAAGGAATTCTTCAATTCATTCAAGATATTGCTGAAAAGAAAATAGAAATTAAAGCGCATCCAAGCCGGAAACTTCATGCTAAAATATATATTTTCCGACCTGAAAATTGGAACGTTCACAATGAAGGATATGTCATCACCGGATCATCAAATCTAACAGATGCAGGATTAGGGTCAAGTGAAATATCCAATTATGAGTTTAATGTATTACTTCACAATTATGAAGATGTAAAATTCGCTACTGGTGAGTTTGAAACACTTTGGAATGAAGGTATCGTAATTCTGCCGACTGAAATTGAAAAGGTTAGGAAGGAAACTTACCTGAATGATAATTTTTCTCCCTACGAGATTTATATGAAGTTTTTGATTGAATACTTTGGTAAAAGCGTTGAATTTGATCCAAACTCCATTTCCGATTTACCCAAAGGATTTAAACGATTATCCTATCAGGTGGATGCTGTTAATGAAGGGTACAAACTTTTAACAAAACACAATGGGTTTTTCCTTTCGGATGTGGTTGGCCTTGGTAAAACGGTGGTAGCTACTTTAATAGCAAAACGATTCTTTTATACCAACGATTTTCCTTCATACATCACAAATACGCTGATTGTAATTCCACCCGCATTGAAGGACGCATGGATTGAAACGCTGGAACAGTTCGGATCACAGAACTACACAATTATAACCAACGGGAGTCTTCACAAAGTAAGAAATGCCGAAAAATATGATCTGGTAATTGTTGATGAAGCTCATAAATTCAGGAATGATACTGCCGAAGCATACAATGAATTACAGAAGATTTGTAAGACAAAAACTAAACATTTTTTAAAAGACGGGACAAAAGCCGATAAAAAGGTGATGTTATTATCTGCTACTCCATTAAATAACCGACCTGAAGATATTGCCAATCAAGTTTATCTTTTTATGGATTCGAAGGATTCAACGCTTGAGGTTTCAAACCTGCAACATTTCTTTAGGATACGTATTGATGCTTACAACAAACTGAAAACAGGTAGATATAGCATTTCTGAAGTTCAGAACAGCATAAAACATATCTACGCTGCCATAAGGGAAAAAGTAATTGCTCCATTAACTGTTCGAAGAACCAGAACCGATTTGATGGATCACGAACAATATTCCACCGACCTTGAAGAACAAGGTGTTGTATTTCCTGTAATAAATCCGCCTTCAAAGATTCTTTACCAGCTCGATGAAAATTTGGAACAATTGTATGACAAAACGATGTTCTACATCAGCGATGAAAAGAAAGGATTGACTTACAACAGATACCAAGCCATAAAATATCTCAAGCCTGAGAAAAAGAAGAAATACAAAAACGCAGATCTGGCTGCCACCCAGTTAGCCAAGATTATGAAAATCTTACTCGTTAAACGGATTGACAGTAGTTTCTTTGCTTTCAAACAATCGTTAAACCGATTCTACGAAGCTACCAAAGCAATGAAAACCATGTTCGACAAAGGGACGATTTACATTGCACCAAATTTGAAAGTTTCCCAATTTATTATTGAAGACAAAGAGGATGAACTCATTCAATTAATCAACTCATTGCGTGACGTAGATCCAACAATAGAAATCTGTTCTCCTGATGATTTTTTACCCGGATTTAAAGAAGGTTTGGAAAAGGATTTAGCTATTCTTGAAGATTTGGTTCAACGTTGGAAAAAAATTACTCAGGATCCAAAATTGGATGAATTCCTATTATACCTCAAGGATGAAATTCTAAATAAACGTATAAATCCCCAACAAAAACTGGTAGTTTTTTCTGAATCGAAAGAAACGACAGACTACCTCTTAAAAGAGCTGAAAAAGAACGGGTATAGTAAAGTTTTAGAGGTCAACGCAGCCAACAGAAACAAACTCGTTCCTGTAATTCGGGAAAATTTTGATGCGAACATTCCAAGAGATGAATACCGCTCTGATTACAATATTATCATTTCTACTGAGGTTTTGGCGGAAGGTGTCAACCTGCATCGTTCCAATGTAATTGTAAACTACGACACTCCTTGGAACTCCACCCGTCTGATGCAGCGAATAGGTAGAATTAACAGGATTGGGTCATCAGCACCTAATGTATATATCTACAATTTTTTCCCAACTGCAAAGGTGAACAATGATATCGAGTTGGAAAAGAAAGCAGTCATGAAACTTCAGGCGTTTCATTCTGCTTTAGGAGAAGACAGCCAGATTTATTCTACGGTTGAAGAAATAGGAACCTTTGGATTATTTGATAAAACCGTTAGTGAGGAAAAAGATGAAAAGCTGGTACTGTTAATGGAACTTCGAAAATTCAAAGAAGAAAATCCTGAAAAATACCGGCAAATCAGAAATATGCCGCTTCGAGCACGAGTAGGCAGAAAAGACAGGATGAAGCGGGAAACAACCATTACTTTTATTCGAAACGAAAGACGTGACGCTTTTTATTGGATTCGGGACAATGGCGAGTTAGAGGAATTAACCTTTGTTGAAACAGCAAAAGAGTTCAGAGCCGATCTACCCGAACATTGTATTCCTTTGCACGAAAAGCATCATGAACATGTTACTGTGGCTGTTTCCGACTTTGAAAAGAAATTACAGGAAGAAGCCGCAAGTCAGATAGTGGTAGATGCTACGCAGGGACCAAACGAAAAGAAAGCGCTGTCTTATCTTGATGGATTTTTCAAATTTCCATTTTTGTCACCCGAAGAAACAGATTTGATTAAAGCAGCCAAACAAGCCATTAAGTTGGGCAAATTTCAAAAACTTCAGCGTGACGTAAATGCGTTAAAAAAGAATGTAAAAAAGACACCTTTAAGTGCAGTTGATTTGGTTGATGCGCTCCTGAAAATTATCCAAAAGTATCCGCTGGATCCGGAAGACAATCCCGACAACCGACCTACGGTTACGATTAAAACGTACGAAAAACTTAAACCTGAAATCATAATTTCCGAATCCTACTCATATCCTCAAAAGTCATGAACAAAGAAGAACTAAGAACCTTGTTAAACCAACCTTATCAATTTGAGAACTGGAAAAAGGTTATAGATTTTACTTTCCCAAATGTATCCTATTTACAGATGCCATTGGAAATTCCGGCTAGTGATGATTTAGTTGAATCTTTTAAGCAGGTTGGAACAGTACGTTTGAGTGACGGTAAAAACCTTGCGATGTTTGAGGTGCATACCAAACCAAACGTGAACTTAGCCCGAAATCGTGTAGCACTAAGAAATTTGGTTGCTAAATACATCGATCAGGAACGCAACCATGGAGTACTTGCTATTTATGAAAAGGGGATTGAAGATTATCGATTTACATTTACAGCCAAAGAAACCGACTACGATGAAACAACCGGAAATTTTGTTGACAAGGAAACAGAAACAAAACGATTTACATATATCTTAGGTTCGAATGAAAGTTGTAGAACTGCTCGTGACCGTTTTTGGGAGCTAAGTCAGAAAAAGGAAAAAGCCACGATTAAAGATATTGAAACCGCCTTCTCGGTCGAAAAACTCAGTAAGGAATTCTTTACTAAGTATAAAGACCATTATTCTGCATTTGTAAATTATCTAAACAGTTCTTATTACAAAATTTCTGCATTTAATGACGATGAAAAAGCAATTCGTGATTTTGTGAAGATAATGTTGGGTAGGATTGTATTCCTGCATTTTGTGCAAAAGAAAGGGTGGCTTGGAGCTTCGGATGACAGATTCAGCGATGGTGATAAACAATTCATGTATAGCTTATGGAAGAACTCGAAACAAGATGAATCATTTTATCAGACAATTCTATCTCCATTATTTTTTGACGCATTAGACAAAAATCATCGTACAAATAGCAACTTTGAATTCTCCGATGGACAATCATATGCAATACCATACCTTGGTGGTGGATTATTTGAAAAAAAGCAGAATGAACCCAACTTTCTCACTTTTCCGAAAGAATACTTCAACAACCTGTTTGAATTCTTTAATGAATACAATTTTACCATTGATGAAAATGATCCTTACGAAAATGAAGTTGGGATTGACCCTGAAATGTTAGGACATATTTTTGAAAATTTATTGGAAGACAACAGAGATAAAGGAGCCTTCTATACCCCCAAATCAGTAGTAAAATATATGTGTCAGGAATCCCTGATTCAATATTTTATAACATTCTTTGAAAAATCAGATCTTATAAAATCGACAAAAACAAAAATCGAAGACAAGCTGGTAAATTTTGTAAAAAAATATGAAGCTGAAGACGTTATTGAATATGACCATGTTTTAACAAAAGCATTATATGATGTAAAAATTTGTGATCCTGCCATTGGTTCCGGTGCTTTCCCCATGGGATTGTTGAATGAAATGGTAATACTGATTAATGTATTGCACAACACAAGCCCGGACGTGATAGAAGACCTATGGAAAATGGAGAACTGGCAACCTGCTACGGTAAAGAAACATATTATTCAGAACTCCATTTATGGTGTGGACATTGAAAAAGGAGCTGTGGATATTGCACGCCTGCGCTTTTGGTTGTCCTTGATAATTGACGAAGAAAAACCAACAACACTACCCAGTTTGGATTACAAAGTAGTTGTTGGGGATTCTCTGATATCCAAATTTGAAAATGAAAAAATTGATATTGACTGGAAAATAAAAAATGAGCCGGTTCAAGGAGACCTCTTCGGTGATGAAAAGGAAAAGGAGAAATATCGACTTCTCAAAGAAATAACGGAGAGACAAAAAATATTCTTCACAATCGAAAATCAAGACAAGGAGACTTTTAGTTTTGATATAAGAAATTTAAAAATTGACTTGCTGATAAATCAGTTACAATTACAATTAAAAAAGAATGGCTTAGAGCAAATCCAGACAAGTGTAAATGCTCAAGTATTAAAGAAACAAAAAGAGCAATTTGCTAAAACCCAACGTTGGAAATATACTATTAATCAACTTCAGAATCTAAAGAAGAATCCCAATAAATCATTTTCACATTTTGATTGGAGACTTGATTTTCCAGAGGTTTTAAACCAAGAAATTGCAGGTCAGAATATCGGTTTTGATATTGTTATTGGTAACCCACCGTATATCCAGTTACAAAAAGACGGGGGATATTTGGGTGAATTATATGAAGCAATGAACTTTGAATCATATGAACGGACAGGAGACATTTATGCACTTTTCTATGAGAAAGGGATTAATTTACTTAAAGAAAAAGGTATACTATGTTTTATAACTTCAAATAAATGGATGCGTGCTGGTTATGGAAAAAGTTTACGCAAATACTTTATCAAAAAGAAACCTCTGAAATTGTTGGATTTGGGAGCCGGTATTTTTGAAGCAGCAACAGTAGACACAAATATTTTACTTATTCAAAACGAAAATCCAGTTGATAATTCGGTGAAAGCTGTTACTGTTACGAAAAAAACAAACTTATTAAAGTTGACTGATAATACATTTACTAAACTTAATAAATTATCAGAGAATAGTTGGGTCATATTATCGCCTATCGAACAAAGTATTAAAGAAAAAATTGATAAGATTGGAATACCCTTAAAAGACTGGGACATTAGAATAAATAGAGGTATTTTGACCGGTTACAATGAGGCTTTCATTATTGACAAATCAACAAAAGATCGATTAATTGAAGAAGACCCAAGATCTGCCGAAATTATACGACCATATATGCGCAGTTTCTCAAATTATATTGAGTATCTCCTTTATCTGCTCTTTTAGATAATTTGGGTTCAAAACAATCTAAATGTTTTTTTACTGAAGGGTAATCGTCTATTTTTATTGGTTTTAACCCTTTTTCTTTAGTTCCATTGTGAGTGTTAATCAACCATAAATTAGCAAAATCTGCTTTATACCTTTTTATATCCCTGCCACGTAAAATCGGTCATTTTTTTTATACTAGTAAGAAAAAACAAAATAAGTTATGATTTACGGATATATTAGAGTAAGTACTGACAAACAAACAGTAGAAAACCAGAGGTTTGAGGTAGTAAATTTTTGTAAACAAAAAGAAATTATTGTTGACAAATGGATTGAAGAAACTATATCTGCGTCAAAGGAACTAAACGACAGACGATTAGGGAAACTTATCAAAAAAATGAGAAGTGGTGATATTCTTATTTGCACCGAACTCTCAAGACTCGGCAGAAACCTATTAATGATTATGGGTATATTAAATGATTGTATGCGAAAGGATGTAAGGATTTGGACAATTAAAGATAATTTTCGATTAGGTGATGATATAAGTTCAAAGGTACTTGCATTTGCGTTTGGACTTGCTGCCGAGATAGAGCGAAATCTTATCTCGCAACGCACTAAGGAAGCTCTAGCACGAAAAAAAGCTGAAGGTGTAATTTTAGGAAGACCCAAGGGGAAAAAATCGACCAAGAAAAAATTATCCGGAAAAGACAAACAGATTCAAGAAATGTTGGAGGCTGGGATTTCATACAGTGCTATTGCAAGATATTTAAAGGTTCATCGTCTAACTGTTTCAACATTTGTTAACGAGAATGATCTACACAAGAAATTAATTCCTAAGGAAGTTTGAAATAATTACTACAATGAAGTTATAGTGATAAGGAAATATTATTCTTTCTTCGGCAACAAATAAGAAAGCGCGGGGTCATTTTTTATTCTTTTCAGTTCATCAGCAACAATATTTTTTGTTTCTTCTTTGATGCGGTTGTAATTATCCTGAATCATTTCCTTCATGCGATTAACACCGCTTTCGTCTACAAAATTAGTGATAACCGGAATCTGCCTGTATCGTTTGGCTTCGGCGGCAACCTTTGCACTGTCCATCACAATTTCTGCATGAAAAATCTTTTGTTCGATGCGTTCATCAAAATTGTCAGCAACTGCCCCAACGAACATGCCCTGGGTGAGAGTGGATATTTTGCTGGCCGGGATAAGGCTGTCCAACTGGGTACTGATAGACGTGGATTTATCATTGCGGTTGATGGTCATTGACTGGCGTTTTTGCAAAACCTTACCAAAACGTTCCGACAAGTTTTTAGCAGTATCGCCCACAACCTGTCCAGAGAAAATATTACCAACCGTATTCATTACTACAGCAGCTTCCTTATCTCCGTAATCGCGTTTTAACTGCGAGAAATCCTGAAATCCTAATAAGACTGCTACTTTGTTGCTCCGGGCTGTGGCAATCAGGTTATCCAGCCCTTTGAAATAAATAGTCGGCAATTCATCGATGATAACCGAGCTTTTTAGCTGCCCTTTCTTATTAATGAGTTTTACGATTCGACTGTTGTACAGACCCAATGCTGCACCGTAAATATTCTGACGGTTGGGATTATTACCCACAACCAACACTTTCGGGGCATTGGGATTATTGATGTCCAGCGTAAATTCGTCGCCTGACATTACCCAATACAATTGCGGCGATATCATCCTCGAAAGTGGGATTTTAGCCGATGCTATTTGCCCCTGTAACTGGTCCTGTGCCCCCGACATCCAGGCATCCATAAAAGGAGAAAGATAGTTCTCCAGTTCGGGGTAGCTTGTTAGAATTGGAAATATATCTTCATACCGCTTGTTTAGGAACTCAATAGCATGGGGGAATGTACAATACCGGCCTTCCTTGTATATGCGCAAATACCAGATGATGGCAGCAAACAGGATAATGGGTGATTCCACAAAAAAGTCGCCCTGCTTTTGCACCCATGTCCGGTTCAGATTCAGCATGATGGTATAAGCGCTTTCGTAAGCATCGGATATATCGCTCATAAACGAAGGGTTAATCGGGTTGCACCGATGTGAACGGGCCGGGTCGTCGAAATTGATTACATAAAACGTCGGTACTTTTTTGTATCCACGTTGGTTTTTCAGCAGGTGGTTATAAGCAATCGTTGAAAGGTCGGGAAACTTAAAATCATAGATATATTGCGAATACCCTTTTTCTATTTGCTGCTTTATAAACTGATTGATTACCGCATAACTTTTCCCGGAGCCGGGCGTTCCCAATATAATACCCGCACGAAAAGGGTTTACAACATTAATCCAGCCATTGTTCCATTTCTTTTTGTAATAGAACCGGGTGGACAAGTTCACTGAATATTCATTTTCAATCAGGCGTGTTTCCTGCATAAATGATTCGTTTTCGGTATTGAAAACATCATCCATCATGTTGTTCTTCAGAAGACGGCTCATCCAAACACCACCAGCTAACAGGCAAAGATAACCGGCAGCCATCGTGAAAATGTAGAAAGCTGTTTTGGCAACCGATGGCAACGGCAAATCCAACAACCACCAGTTGAAAAAGAAAAGGACAAAGCCAATAAACAGGGAGACGATAATCTTATTCCATGTGATTTTTTCCTGCTTAACACCTTTTGTTCCAAGGCAGGACAAAGCCAGAAACACCACTGAAAAAAGTTTCGTATTAAGGATGCTACCAAATAATTTAGCAGTGCGGTTGAAATTCAGAAGTATTTTGTCGATTACCCCAATATTAATACCCCATTCGACCATAGACTGGTAACAAAACCAATAAATATTGATGACCACAAATAAAATGCTCAATGCACGCATAAAGTCCATGACCTTTGCCAGTGCCCTTAAATCGTCTTCCTGTTGCATACTGCTTAGTTTCTTGATGTTTGAGGAGCGAAAGTAGGAAGCCCTCCATAGAAAAAATTAGGATATTAAAAGTCTGGCAGCTTGTGGCCTAGTAGTGGCAGCATGTGTCCAGGGATATTGTCGAAACATATACTTCGATTTTATCTTGATAAAAATGTGCATAATTGTCAGATTTATCTTGATAAAAGTGTATTTTTGCATCAGAATTAATTGGATGGATATATGTACCGGGAATCAATTATCAGCTTAAAAAGATGGAAAGAAGATAAATTCCGTAAGCCGCTTATTGTCAGAGGCGCCCGACAAGTAGGGAAAACATGGCTTTTACAGGAGTTTGGCCGTACCTTTTATAACAAACTTGTTTATGTGAATTTTGAAGAGACCCCGGCATTGCAGAATATTTTTTTCAATGATTTTGACATTGAGCGAATCATCACAGTACTTCAGATACAGGCTCAGACAACGATAACAGCAGAAGATACATTGATTGTTCTTGATGAAATACAGTCGGCAGAACGTGGAGTGACTTCCCTGAAATATTTCTGTGAAAATGCACCCCAATATCATGTAATTGCGGCTGGTTCACTGCTTGGAATGGGATTACACAGCCAGGTCTCGTTTCCGGTTGGCAAAGTCGATTTCCTCGACTTACGTCCACTTTCGTTTTATGAATTCCTGCTTTCTTTGAATGAATCGGAGCTGGTTGATGCTTTAAAGGCGAAGAACTGGAGCGTTGTTTCCGTTTTTACTGAAAAACTGAAAGAATATCTACGTTATTACTTTTATGTGGGTGGAATGCCAGAAGTTGTGTCTGCTTTTATCCAAACCCGCGACTGGCAATTAGTCCGCCGAATTCAAAACAGGATACTTAACTCTTATGAAGGTGATTTCTCAAAGCACGCACCCAATGAGACCGTTCCCCGGATTCGGATGGTTTGGCAAAGTATTCCATCACAGTTGGCCAAAGAAAATAAAAAATTCGTGTACGGGGTCTTAAGAGAAGGTGCCCGTGCCAAAGATTTTGAAATGGCTATTCAGTGGTTGGTAGATTGCGGCTTACTTTTAAAGAGCCATCGGATATCAAAACCGGGAATTCCGCTGGCTGCATACCAGGAAATTTCGATATTCAAATTGTTCCTGCACGATGTCGGTTTACTTGGAGCTATGGCAGGGCTGGATGTACGGACAATTATTGAAGGAGATGGAATCTTTACCGAGTTTAAAGGCGCACTCACCGAACAATACGTTATGCAGCAACTACGTTTGAACAGTGAGCGGTATATCAGTTATTGGACAAACGAACGGAGTACTTCCGAAGTTGATTTTGTTATTCAGGAAGAAGGAAAGGTTATCCCGGTTGAAGTAAAATCGGGTGAAAACCTGAAAGCGAAGAGCTTCCGTTTGTTCTGTGAAAAATACAAGCCTTCAAAGGCCATCCGGACATCATTAACCGATTACAAAGAAGAACAGTGGATGACAAACGTTCCATTGTATGGCATTGACGAAGGGAGTTTGTAGACATACAAAAAATGAAGGTTTTGAGATTTGGGGTTATTTTATCCTGCATAAATGTACTTCAAGTACATATATGCTAAAAAATATAAACCAGAAACAAACGGTTTCTAAACTATTTTTATAAAAAGATTTTTTTATGGATAAAAGGTTCTGGGAATCTTTAAGTTCCCTATTTTACAGACGAGAAATCAATGCAAAAACTATTTTGTTACACGAGGGTAAGGTCACACAGAATATGTTTTATATTGAAAAGGGCTGCTTGCGAATATGGTTTTACAAGGATGGAAAAGAAATAACCTTTCAGTTTTTCTTTGAAGGACAGTTTATTTCGTCTTTCGAGAGCTTTCGCACAAATCAGCCCAGCCTCTATACCATAGAAACAATTGAGCCTTGCATTTTACAGGAAATCCCAAAGAAAGCGTTCACGGCAATACTGGAAAAACGTCCTGATATAAAAGAACTGTTTCAGGAATATGTTTTCGAACGACTTATTTTTTATCAAAAATTATTTGTTTCAAGAATAACCGAAAAGCCGGAAAAACGATATATGGATTTAATTGACAATAATCCGGAGATTTTAAAGCGTATTCCACAACATTATATTGCTTCTTATCTGGGAATAACCCCTGTTTCGTTGAGCCGGATCCGAAACAGGCTTATTTCTTAACAATTGTTATCGTTGGTTCATCTTGTTTTTTGAAAATTGCACAACAAATTGAAAAAGAAAACAAAAATGGACAAACAACATTTTCAAAGGATCTTCAAAGAGATACTTGAGAACCCTCTAGTGAACGAAAAGATAATTGAAAAATACTTCAGTAGAGATTACATCCAGCATGTTGACGGAAAGACATTAAACTACAATGATTTTGTCAGACATCTGAATACCTTGAAAAAAACGATAAAACATTTATCGATAACGATAAGAAGCATCGTGAAAGAAAACGAAATCATTTTTACAAATCATCTTATATCGGGAATTGCCCAAGGGGGAAAAACAATAAAAGGAGAAGTTATTGCTGAATTCCGGTTAAAAAATGACCAGATATATTATTGCAATGAACTAACATACATTACGGGAGGGGATGAAGAAAATAAAAATATAGGTTCTGTTTAAATTCATAAATACACAAAAAAGTTACAATGATAGAAACATCATATATAAAGCTGAATACGCATAACTGCCAGGCATGTTGGAAGTGTGTAGAAGAATGCCCCAAAAATGTGTTTGGAAAAATCAATATATTTATTCATAAACACGTAATCATAAAAAATGCAAATGACTGTATTGGTTGCTTAAAATGCGTAAATGCCTGTGAATTTGGAGCTATTCATAAGAATTGAGAGGTTTTACATCTGCCTCCCATATCTTCGTTTCTTCTTTTTCCGTTTTTTTCGAATTTGTTGTTGATTCTCTGGATATGGTTCCGGTTCCGGCGAGAAAATTGAAAAGAGGCTGCTGATGGCGGATTCAATATGGCCGGTCTGACTATTGGCCGGAGAGAACGGTTCAGCCAGAGGTGTGAACGGTCCTTTTTCGCCCACTTGTTTTGTGTGTTCCTCAACTATAGGGGACTCTCTAAACAGGTCGTTGAATATATTGGCAGAAAACTCTTTGCCCAGTCTGGAGCCATTTAGCACACAATGGCTTTGATGGTCGATAAAAGTAACCCCGGTAATCCGCCCTGTATTGTTTCGCCGGAGATAAAGGTCAATATCCTTTCCCTTTAACTTTTGGCGCAGTTCCGTTTCACTTTTGGTTTCTCGCATTACACTTGCAACCAAAAGACGCAGGCGTTCGCGATATCCCTTTTCTTTTATCAGGATAGCAGATTTCTTCATCCGCTCTTCGAGGGCAGCGAACCCGGTTGTTTTGCCGAAAACAGATGATTTGATTGGCGTTCCGGCTTTGTTTCCTTCATTGTCCAATGCCGAATAAAGCAATCCCCGGTAAGGCTTTCCGCTTCGTGTTCCCTGCACTTCTTCTAATCCTATATTGTAGAGGGACAACAAAGCTTTGTATTCCCCCATTGTCTGGAACCGGTACATCGCAACTGCCGGTTTGATTACCGAAGCTATTTGCCTTTTCAAATCGCCTTTTTCCGCATCCACGGGCTTAAACTGTCCTTGTTCCGACTGTCTTTGTTCTTTGGCGCGGTGCAGGCCGTATTTCTTTTCCAACTTTTCAGTTGCAGCCACACTCCGCAAGTTGCGTTTACTGTCATTGATTTTTTTGCCCTCACTATCCACCTGTAACGAAACGATATGGATATGTTCCCGTTCAATGTCTGAATGTTTGAAGATCAGGTACGGCTGTGCGTCGTAACCCATCTGCTGCAGATACTCACGCCCGACATCCGCCAACCGGTCATCCGTTAGCTTGTCTTCCGGATGTGGATTGAGCGAAATATGGATGACCGGTTTTTCTGTGCGGTAATGCGAGGGCAACCAGCGGTTAAAGGCATCGGTGCACGCTGCCACCCTAAAACGGCGATCCTCCGGCTCCGGGATAATATTCGATGCAAGCACCTTTCCCAGCCCTTCGTTTACCTTCTCCTGGTTATAGGCAAGTGCGCCGTAAATGTCTTTTCCGGTGGTTATTTTGGCAATCATACCGGGCTATTTCTTTAAATATTTTTCTTCATATTCTTTCGACAGGGCGATAATTTGTTGCCCGGTTACCGCAAATTCAGTGGTAAGTTTCTCCAGTTTAAAGAGCAACGCGAGTGCTTTTTTATGCGAAAAATTGCTGTGCAGTTCTTTTACCACCTGGTTGTAATTCGTCCCAATGGCACGAAATTGTGCATAAAAAGTGGTCAGCTTTGCCACATATTCGAGCGCTGCCCGGTCGGTTTTCACTACGCGGAACGGCTGGCTGAATACCCTTGCTTTGATAAAAACAGCTTTTGCTCTTACCCCTGATTGTTCAAATAGTGTCAAAAAACGGGCATATTCACGGGCATTAAAGCGTACCATAACGCATTCTGTCGCGGGGTCGGTTTTAGCTGGGCGTCCTCCTTTTCGCCGTTGGCCTTTTGTATTTTCCTGTTTCATTTGTCGGATATTTTAGTGTTTCAAAAATCCGGTACCATAACACAGTCATTGTTACTGTCCTTATCAAAAAGCAGCGACTTCGGAGCCTGCTTTTCTCCCCTTGCGGGCAAGCGGTTTTGGGTTACGTGAAATGAAATGAGTAACTCAAAACACAGCTTGCTATTTGCCACATTGCAAATAAAATCTGTCCGCAATCCGGACAGATAAATTGACGGGCTGCAAAAATGATGGATAGCAGTCTGACCTGTTACCGGTATCGAACCGGAGGCAAAGTTAGCGGTCATTGTAACCGACTGTACAACATGCAACTGTGCCGAATGATGCCACTAAAATGCCACAAAGTGCCACCTGCCGTAAAGCCTGTTTAATCAGTATTTTATTGATTTTTATTTGCAGTAGGATTTTAAAATATGACTGATTATGCAACTGATTGATGGTAGGATAAAATGGATGAGAGATATAATGAACAGAAAGCCGAATGAGTGGCTTTTCAAAAGGCCGGACATAACACGGTATAACTGGATGATTGATAAAATAATCAGGTGTATGTTTCGCTATGCAGCCAGTCATTCAAGCATTCATACGTTAAAACGGACAAACATTGAAAAATCCAAACAGCTACATGTACTAACGGATGTTTTTATGGCCGGTTATCCACCCAATCAGTCGGCAAATCAGAGGTATAATTAACTGTATGTATAACTTATTAAATGATTAAAAATGGAAAAGAAAAATTTGTGTATTGCTTTCTCCACCCAAAAAGGAGGGGCGGGAAAAACAACCCTGACAGTGCTGGCAGCTTCATACCTGCACTACGTGAAAGGTTACGATGTGGCAGTAGTGGATTGCGATTATCCGCAGTACAGCATTGCCGAAATGCGGGAACGCGATTTAAGAATGGCCACGGACGACGATTATTACAAATCGTTGGCATACGAACAGTTCACACGGCTGCAAAAGAAAATGTACCCGGTGGTAAAGAGCCTTCCCGAAAAAGCCCCGGAAACTGCCGAAGCGTTAATGGCTAAAGGGAAATATGACATTATCTTTTTTGATTTACCGGGAACAGTCAATAAGGAAGGGGTAATTTATACCCTGTCTCTGATGGATTATATTTTTTCGCCCATCAGCGCCGACAGGGTGGTACTTGAAAGCACCTTACGTTTTGCATCCCGTCTGAATGACAACATCATCACCACCGGAAAATCCAAGGTTAAAGGCCTATACCTGGTTTGGAATTTAGTGGATGGCCGGGAGAAAACAGAATTATACGAAGTCTATGAACAGGTTATTGCAGAACTTCACCTCCCACTTCTAAAAACCTTTTTGCCCGACAGCAAGCGTTTTCGCCGCGAGCTTCCTACATCTCATAAAGCCTTGTTCCGTTCGACCATGTTTCCTGCCAACAATGCGTTGCTGAAAGGAAGTAACCTCGATACCCTTATGGAAGAAATTTTAGAAATCATCAATATATAATGCCATGGCCAAAACAATCAAAAAAGAGGATATAAACGAAAAGGAGATTATCGCTTCTTTCCTGCAGGACGAACCGGTGGACCATGAATCGCTGGTGAAGGGAAATAATGAAAGTCCCGGTGAACCGCCTGCCCCCCAAACGGAAGCACCTAAAGATGAAACCCGGCGCAGACGGGGCAAAGAACAGGATTATGAAACACTTTTTGTCAAAGAATCCTCCATTACTGCCCGAACAGGCAAGATGGTTTATATCCGCAGGGATTTTCACGATACGATCCAGACTATATGCCGTGTAATCGGGAACAATGAGGTATCGCTCTCCGGTTATATAGACAACATAATGGTACATCATTTTGAAACTTATGGCGCTGAGATAACCCGTCTTTATAACGAAAAGCATAAAGGGATAAACATTATTAAAGACTTGGAAAAATGAATCTATTCAGTAAGAAACGAGCTACAGCAAAGCAAGCATCAGACAAACGAAATGCGGAAAGCAATCCTCGCAATGGGGTAAACTACGGGGCTTTCTTTTTCAAAGAAGCAGAAGTCAAAACTCGTAGTGGCAAAGTAGTCTATATCCGCAAAGAGTTCCATGACCGTATCCTTAAAATAGTCAGGGTGATTGGAGAAAACGAACTATCCCTGTTCAGCTACTTGGACAATGTGCTGGAACATCATTTTGGTATGTTCCAGGAGGACATTACCAAACTGTACAAGAAAAAGAATACTGATATTTTTTGATGCCGGGAGACGGTTTTAATTCCAGAAACAGATGATAACAATTACACCCAATACAGTCTTAACTCTGCTGATAGCTTTTGCCATACTTTACGCTATTTGGACGATGTACTTCTTCATTTCGGAAAACCGGCGTTTTCAGAAAGAAAACAGGGAGACAATGCTCCTGGAACAAGACAGGAAAAAGAACAAAGGTGATATTGTCGGCAAAAGCCAGTTTGTCCTCAAGGAACGCATCCCTGTGCCACAAACGGCCACAGAACAGGACAATGAAAAAGATAAGCGGAAAGAAAATATATTTGTCCCGTCAGATGTACCAAAAGAACATTCCCGGATAATTCCAGTGAGTGAACTGGATGAAGTTTTCGGCGAAGTTCCTCCCGGCGAAGCCAACCCGCCACTCGATATTGACTGTCCGATACCGGAAGAACCGGAACCGGCGGATGAAGAGGAAGAATACGAGGCCTTACAGGTTTCAGGCCGCTTGTTGGCCGAGGGAATCAGTTTTGAACAAATGGGCGAAGCCTACCGCACCGTGGTACACAATCCAATTATTACCGAGGAGAAAAAAGAAGAAACAGGACGAGTTCTTCTGCACCTGAAACATACCGACATGTTTGAAGCAATGGTTTCAGGTGAACCCGAGAGGGAGGACAGAGTCGGTGGATTAATTGATTCGTACCTGAAAGCTTTTCATCAGCGGAAAGCCGAAAGGTCAGGAGAAGACAAACCTTCTGCGAGCTCTGTTCCCAAAGGGTTTGATATCAGAAATTATGTCTAACACATTAAAATGCAAACGAATGAAAAAATACGATTACGGATAGGAAGGCTCATTTCATACGACCACTAAAATATCCGAAACAACAAACATTTTATTTACCCGGTGCGGGGGTTAAATAGCTCCCGCACCATAAACAAAGAAACCAATATGACAAAAAAGAAGATTTTGATGCAGGCAGCTTTCTTAATGGCTGCTGTTTCAACCGCATTTGCACAGGGCGATGGCACCGCCGGGATTACAGAAGCTACCAATATGGTTACTTCGTATTTTGATCCCGGAACCAAACTGATTTATGCCATTGGCGCTGTAGTTGGGCTTATTGGCGGAATCAAAGTTTACAACAAGTTCAGCTCAGGAGACCCGGACACCAGTAAAACTGCTGCAAGCTGGTTCGGGGCATGTATTTTCCTTATTGTGGCTGCGACCATCCTGCGTTCCTTCTTCCTTTAACTGATTCCCGAAAATTATTATGGAGTACAATATCAACAAAGGAATAGGCAAAAGCGTGGAATTTAAGGGTTTGAAATCGCAATACCTGTTTATTTTCGCCGGCGGGCTGCTTGCCGTGTTTGTGGTGTTTATCATTCTATACATGGCAGGCGTCAGCCAATGGGTTTGCATCGCTTTCGGTGTAATTGCAGCCTCGGTGCTTGTCTGGCTGACTTTCAACCTGAACACCCGTTACGGGGAATCAGGACTGATGAAGCTCATGGCAAAAAAACAGCATCCCCGTTACCTGATTAGCCGGAAAGTTCCCCGTAGCCTTTTCCAAAAAATAAGAAAGGAGAATGCAGCATGAGGAATACAATGAAAGCAACAACTATTGAAAGTAAATTCCCGCTGTTGAGTGTGGAACATGATTGTATTATCAGTAAGGATGCTGATGTAACGGTAGTTTTCCGTGTAACCCTGCCGGAACTATTTACGGTAACTTCGCCCGAATACGAAGCCATTCATTCTGCCTGGGCCAAAGCGGTCAAAGTGCTTCCCGATTATAGTGTAGTACATAAGCAGGATTGGTTTGTCCGGGAAACTTACCAACCTAAATCAGACAACGGAGATATGAGTTTCCTCTCCCGAAGTTACGAACGTCATTTTAATGAACGTCCGTACCTGAACCATGAATGCTTTCTTTACCTGACCAAAACGACCAAAGAGCGGATGCGGATGCAAAGCAACTTTTCATCCCTCTGTCGGGGCAATATCATCCCCAAAGAAGTCAATAAAGACAATACGGTCAGGTTCCTGGAAGCTGTAGGACAGTTTGAGCGGATTATCAACGACAGCGGTTTTGTAAGCCTTGCCCGGCTTACGACCGATGAGATTGTCGGAACACTGGAAAATGCCGGGTTAATAGAGAAATACTTTTCACTTTCACTCGATAATACCACCTGTCTGGAAGATTTGGAACTGGGGGCAGATGGCCTCCGGATTGGAGAAAAACATGTCTGCCTACATACCTTGTCAGATGTGGAAGATTTACCCGGGAAGGTGAGTACTGATATGCGTTACGAAAAACTGTCCACCGACCGGAGCGACTGCCTTTTATCGTTTGCCGCTCCTGTTGGACTTTTGCTTGCTTGTGACCATGTGTATAACCAGTATTTGTTTTTGGATGACAGTACAGAAAACCTGCGGAAGTTTGAAAAGAGTGCCCGAAACATGCAGTCGCTATCACGGTACAGCCGGGGCAATGCCATTAACAAGGAATGGATTGACCTTTACCTGAACCAGGCCCACTCTCACGGGCTGACTTCTATCCGGGCTCATTTTAACGTAATGGCATGGAGTGAGGATGAGCAGGAACTAAAGCATATTCGTAACGAAGTTGGTTCTCAACTGGCATTAATGGAGTGCAAGCCACGACATAATACGGTGGATGCAGCTACCCTTTACTGGGCAGCCATGCCGGGCAATGCGGGCGATTTTCCTTCCGAAGAAAACTTTTACACTTTTATCGAACAGGCACTTTGCTTCTTTACCGAAGAAACCAATTACCGCTCGTCACCGTCACCTTTTGGCATTAAGATGTGCGACCGCGTAAATGGGAAACCCATTCATCTGGATATTTCTGATTTACCGATGAAAAAAGGGATTATCACCAACCGGAATAAATTCGTGCTGGGGCCAAGCGGAAGCGGAAAATCGTTCTTTATGAACCATCTGGTAAGGCAGTACTATGAACAGGGAACGCATGTTGTGCTGGTGGATACCGGGAACAGTTACCAGGGATTGTGTGAAATGATTCACCGGAAAACCAAGGGAGAGGACGGCGTTTATTTCACTTACACCGAAGAACACCCGATTTCATTCAACCCATTTT
Source organism: uncultured Draconibacterium sp. (assembly GCA_963677235.2). Classification (GTDB taxonomy): domain Bacteria; phylum Bacteroidota; class Bacteroidia; order Bacteroidales; family Prolixibacteraceae; genus Draconibacterium. The sequence continues at coordinate 1,475,179 of CAXXPP010000004.1, forward strand.
TTACCGACGATTATGTGTTCGATGTGGAAAAGAAAGACAGCATCAAAACACTGCTCCTTACGCTCTGGAAAAGTGAAGACGATAAAGTGTCCAAAACCGAAAGCGGTGAGTTGGGCAGTGCTGTATCATCTTATATCCACCGGATTCAGAAAAACCGGAATATCACACCCTGCTTTAATACTTTCTATGAGTATATGCGCGATGACTATCGCCGTGAACTGGAAGAAAGAGAAATCAAAGTTGGTCGGGATGATTTTAATATCGACAATATGCTGACCACCCTGAGGCAATATTACCGGGGCGGAAGGTTTGATTTCCTATTGAACTCGGATAAGAACATCGACCTGCTTTCCAAGCGCTTTATCGTATTTGAGATAGATGCCATAAAGGAAAACCGCGAGCTTTTTCCTGTGGTGACCATCATCATTATGGAGGCTTTTATCAATAAAATGCGCCGTCTGAAAGGGGTCAGGAAACAATTGATAGTGGAAGAGGCATGGAAGGCTATCGCTTCGGCTAATATGGCTGAATACCTGCGTTACATGTACAAGACCGTCCGTAAATATTTTGGCGAAGCCATTGTGGTTACGCAGGAAGTGGACGACATCATCTCCAGCCCGGTGGTCAAGGAAAGTATTATCAATAATTCGGATTGCAAGATACTGCTTGACCAGCGCAAATACATGAACAAGTTCGACCAAATACAGGCTTTGCTGGGACTGACAGAAAAGGAAAAATCGCAGATTCTTTCCATTAATATGAGTAATGCACCGAGCCGTCGTTACAAAGAGGTCTGGATAGGATTGGGAGGTGTTCAAAGTGCGGTCTATGCTACAGAAGTCTCGATGAGTGAATACATGACTTACACCACCGAAGAATCGGAAAAAATGGAAGTGATGCAGCTTGCAGGAAAACTGGACGGTGACATCGAACTGGCCATTAAACAACTTGCTGAAAGCAAACAGCAATAACAGGCAGCCCATGTATTCAGAAACTACCGGGACCAATCCATTGGAAGCAAAAACTGAATTTGCCCTGGATGATATAACCGGCCGATGGAAAAGCCGGGAAGGTGCGCCGGATATCCGGATATACAGAAACAGTGATAAGAAAAATGGCTGCTTCTTTATGGAGTTTGCTTTCAAAGCCGGAGAAATGTTCCGGTGTCCTGTCAAAAAACATCAGGGTATCCGGTATGTCAACCTTTACGGAGTGATGAGCCTGTCCTACAATACCGACAATGACGTACTGCAACTTTCCGCCTACGAAAAATATTACAGGGTTGAGGATTAGTATCCTGCAGGAACTAATCCCAGCCCTTTCAACCCAAAGTATCGATAAACAAAAAAGAAAGAATATGAAACGAATCTTTATAATTACGTGCATAGCACTGATTGGCTTTTCCTTCCAGTCCAAAGCACAGTGGGCGGTAATCGACCCGTCCAATCTTGTACAGAATATCCAGCAGGTGGTCAAATCTTCGTCCACCCTGACCAATATGATAAAGAATGTGCAGGAAACAGTTAAAATTTATGAGCAGGGTAAAGAATACTATGAAGCCTTAAAGTCGGTAAATAACCTGGTTAAAGATGCCCGCATGGTAAAACTGACTATCGAAATGATTAGCGAAATCAGCGATATGTACATCACGGGATTTAACAAGATGGTTGCCGACCCCAATTTTACGGTGGACGAGCTCGCGGCTATTTCATTAGGATATGCCCGGCTGATGGAAGAAGGGGGCGCATTGATTACGGAACTGAAAAACATCGTAACCAGTAGTAACGGACTTTCCATGACGGACAAGGAACGTATGGAAATGATTGACCAGATTTATAACCGGATGCTTGGGTACCGTAATCTGACAAGGTATTACACGCAGAAAAGCATTTCCGTTTCGTTTATCCGGGCCAAAGCAAAAGCCGATACAGACAGGGTGCTGGCGCTTTATGGCAGCCCTTCGGAAAGATATTGGTAACAGATAATACTCGTAAATTATGGATTTTGATAACCTTCACCAGGTTCTGAGGAACCTCTACGAAGATATGATACCTCTCTGCGGCGACATGATTGGCGTGGCAAAAGGATTGGCCGGACTGGGAGCTTTGTTTTATGTGGCATACCGGGTATGGCAGGCACTGGCAAGGGCTGAACCTATTGATGTATTTCCGCTGCTCCGCCCGTTTGCCATTGGGCTATGTATCCTCTTCTTTCCAACCATTGTTTTGGGGACTATCAAAGCCGTCATGAGTCCGATTGTAACGGGTACGCATAGCATTTTGGAAACCCAGACCTTCGATATGGAAGCCTACCAGTTGCAAAAGGAAGAACTGGAATACGAAGCGCGTGTGCGGGAAGGGAAAGCATGGCTGGTGGACGATGAAGCCTACGACCAGAAACTGAAAGACCTCGGAATCTGGGACACCCCTGAAATCATCGGGATGTGGAGCGAGAGGTTTTGGTACGACATTAAAATGTGGTTCCGTCAGGTGGTAAGAGATTTACTGGAATTGCTGTTTAACGCCGCGGCATTGATAATTGACACTTTACGGACTTTCTTTTTGGTGGTGTTATCCATTTTGGGGCCTGTTGCGTTTGCCTTTTCCGTTTATGACGGGTTTCAGGTAACGCTTACCCAGTGGCTCGCCCGCTACATCAGCGTTTACCTGTGGTTGCCGGTTTCCGACCTTTTTTCTGCGGTACTGGCGCGTATCCAGGTACTGATGCTGGAAGCGGATATCAAGCTGCTGGAAGACCCCAATTATATTCCTGACGGTTCCAACGGGATTTACATTGTATTTATGCTCATTGGTATTATCGGGTACTTTACGGTTCCGACAGTTGCCAACTGGATTATCCAGTCGGGCGGAATGGGCAGTGCCAACCACGCCATTAACAAAACCGCCGGAAAAGCCGGAAGCTATGCCGCTGGTATGGCCGGGGGCGCTGCCGGAAATATAGGCGGGCGTCTCGTTGGGCGATAATCATAACAACAAAAAAAAAGAATTATGGAGTTTAAAAGTTTGAAAAATATAGAGACATCTTTCCGTCAAATCCGGTTTTTTGCCCTTGTGTTCATCTGCCTCTGCGCCGGGATAACCGTTTATTCGGTATGGAATGCTTTCAGTTACGCCGAAGCGCAGCGGCAGAAAATATATGTACTCGACCAGGGGAAATCGCTTATGTTGGCGCTCTCCCAGGACATGGACCAAAACCGGCCGGTAGAGGCGCGTGACCATGTGACCCGCTTTCATGAGCTGTTCTTTACTCTTTCGCCCGACCGTGAGGCTATTGAAACTAACATCTCCCGCGCACTCTACCTTGCCGACAAAAGTGCCTATAACTATTATCAGGACATTCAGGAAAAAGGGTACTTCAACCGGGTGGTCGCAGGAAATATCCAGCAGGTAATACAAGGTAGACAGCGTGTCATGCAACTTCGCAAGTTATCCCTACATGGCTGTTACCTACGCCCGGCAAAGGATTATCCGGTCGAGCAATGTAACCGAACGCTCGCTGGTTACCCGCTGCAACCTGATTAACTCGGTCAGGAGCGATAATAACCCTCACGGGTTTACCATTGAGAAATTTGAAATCCTTGAAAACAAAGACATCCGGGTTTTGGATCGGTAAAGTGTTATGGAAAAAAAACGGAAGAGAATCACTGTCTTTGGAGAACAGTTGGAAAATCGTCTCCGGCTGTGGTGCGGGAGGATTCCTCCCGGTAAAAGGATTACCGTAATACTTACCCTTCTTTTCCTTTTTGCAGGGCTATCGCTTTACATCACATTTTCGTCCCTGTTCAATTTCGGACATGATGAAAAAGAGAAGCTGAACTTCAAGCATATCGAAGGCCTGCAACTGGAATTAAGGAACAGACGGAACAAAGTGGATAGTTTAAAACCATCAAATGAAATTTATTATGAAAGAACAAGAGAATAACAACGGGGAAAAGCTTGCGGCGAAAGAAAAAAAGCCGCTTTCGCCCCAGCAGTTACAAAAAAGGAAGAAAATGGTGATTTTTCCCCTTTTCTTCCTGCTGTTTGCCGTCAGCATGTGGTTCATTTTTGCACCGTTAGGCGACAAAAGTGAAGAAACCGGCGATACCTTTAATACCAACCTGCCCACACCAAAAAAAAGTGGAATTGTAGCCGACAAACAAGATGCTTACCGGCAGGAGGCTATGAGGGAAAAGGAGCAGGAAAAAATGCGTTCCCTACAGGATTTTGCTTTTATGTTAGGCGATGAAGCGCCCGAAGAAAAAAGATTGTCGGCAAAGACAGGACTTCAGGATGTCCCGGCATCTTCGGGGAACAAGGTCAACTCTTCACCCTTCAAAACCAGTTCGGGAAACAGCCGGACCAGCGCGTTCCGCTCATCCGCCGGTCAGTACCAGGACATCAATCGGCAATTGGGGAGTTTCTATAAAGAGCCTGAATTCGAGGCAAACGGTCAGGAACAGGCTGAGTTGGAAGAACGCATCGGGGAACTGGAGCGACAGCTTCAGGAGAAAAACGAAGCGGAAGAGCAACTTGCCCTGGTAGAAAAATCCTATGAGATTGCTGCCAGATACATGCCTGCAGATAAAGACAAGTCGGAAACGGTAGCTGCACCTGTACAAAATGCTTCGGAAACAGAAAAGGAAACTGCGTCTATTCCTGTATCTCAGGTGTCCGCCAAAGTGGTTTCGCTTCTCTCTGCTCCCGTACCTGATTCTGTATTTATGAGAAAATATGCAAAACCCCGCAACCTGGGTTTTCATACGGTTGCCGGGGAGGAGACAGAATCGACAAAGAACACTATTAGTGCCTGCGTTGATAAAACGGTAACTATTACCAACGGTCAGGAAGTTCAGGTTCGCATCCTGGAGCCAATACATGCCGGAAAAATACTGGTCCCGGAAAATACGCTTGTGTCCGGTTCTGCCCGGATTTCCGGAGAACGGATGAACATCTTGATAACCCATATCCAGTGTTCCGGGAACATTATTCCGGTTAAAATGGAAGTTTTTGATATGGACGGAAATCCGGGAATTTCTGTGCCGGGTTCCGAAGAACTCAATGCAGTAAAGGAAGTAGCTGCCAATATGGGCACATCAATGGGAAGCAGTATTACCATTACCGACGATGCCGGTTCGCAACTGCTGGCAGATTTGGGACGGAGTGTTGTTCAGGGGGCTTCACAATATGCAGGTAAAAAGATGCGGGCAGTAAGGGTTACCCTTAAAGCCGGGCACCGGGTATTGCTGCTCCCATCCGTGCAGTAAACAAGATTTTCACCACTAAAATATCCAAAACAAACAAGTTCAATTAAAACAATCAGAGTATGAAGAAAATTATTTTGATGCTTGCTTTTGCAGCAATGCTATTTGCGGTTAACGCACAGGAAAAACCCACAACCGGAGACTATTACAACGGACTGACACGTCCGTTGACTTTCGACCGGATGATTCCACCTTATGCGCTGGAAGTAACTTTCAACAAAACAGTACATATTATTTTCCCATCAGCTATCCGATATGTGGACTTAGGCTCATCAGATTTACTGGCTGCTAAAGCTGACGGTGCAGAAAACGTACTGAGGGTGAAAGCTGCTGTCCGTGACTTTTCAAGAGAAAGCAATCTTGCCGTGATTACCGAGGATGGGGCGTATTACACTTTCAACGTAAAATATGCCGATGAGCCGGTAAAGCTATCTGTGGAAATGACGGATTTTATCCATAACGGGGAAGCAGGGAGCCGGCCGAATTCATTGGATGTTCACCTGGAAGAATTGGGAGAGGAATCTCCACTCCTGGTAAAACTGATTATGAAATCGGTTTACAAAAACAATAAACAGGAAATAAAACATATCGGTTCCAAACGTTTCGGGATAGAATATTCGCTCAAAGGATTATATGTACACAATCGGCTGCTGTACTTCCATACCCAACTGAAGAATACTTCACACGTGCCATTTTCGGTGGATTACATCACTTTTAAAATTGTGGATAAAAAGGTAGCCAAGCGCACCGCTATTCAGGAGCAGGTAATATATCCCCTCCGCGCTTACAACAATGTTCAGGAAGTTGGAGGTAAAACCACTGAACGCATGGTTTTTACGCTTCCCAAATTTACTATTCCAGATGATAAACATTTATTGGTGGAGTTGCACGAAAAGCAGGGCGGTCGGCACCAGTCATTTTTTGTGGAGAATGCAGATTTGGTTCGTGCTAAAGTGATTAACGAATTGAAAGTTAAATAATGAGAGCTGCAGTAATTTTAATAGCAACGGTGTTGTGCTTTGTCCTGAGCAACAAGGCACACGCCCAGCGTGCCCTGCCGGGAATGCAGGGTTTGCAAATAACCGGAGGAATGGTTGATGGAATTTATTCAACCGATAACAGCAATGAATCAGGATATTACTTTGGTGCAGCGATGGCAACCTATAGTAAAAATGCCAATAAATGGGTTTTTGGAGCGGAGTATTTAAGACGAAATTACGCTTATGAAAACGGTTGTATCCCAGTAGAGCAGTTTAACGGAGAAGGTGGGTTTTACTACAATTTTCTGTCAAGCCCCGGCAAAGCGGTTTTCTTCTTTATTGGTGCATCGGCGTTAGCCGGATATGAAACCGCAAACCATGGAGAAAAACTACTCTATGACGGGGCCACCTTACAAAATGATGACGGATTCGTTTATGGCGGCGCGATTACGCTGGAAATGGAGAGTTACCTTACAGACCAGATTGTATTGCTGCTGAGGGCACGCGAGAGGGCAATGTTTGGTTCTCCCATCAGCCGTTTCGGGTTTCAGGCAGGTGCCGGTATTAAAATAGTAATTAAATAAAAAGAGAACCCAATGAAAAATTTTTTAATAAATACTTTATACCTGTTATCGTTAATCGCAATAACAAGTGCCTGCAACGAAGATATTGATATCAAACAGGATTATGAATTTGAGGTTAATCACCTTCCTGTACAGAAAAGTATAAAAAAAGGTGAAGCTGCTGAAATTCGGTTACAACTGGTTAGGTCAGGTCGTTGGGAAGGCGCTGAATACTACATGCGGTATTTTCAGCCAGACGGAACGGGTGAGTTGAAAACGGAAGACGGTTTGATATTCAAGCCAAATGACCTGTACGAAATCTCAAAGGAAACATTTAGGCTGTATTATACTTCGCAGTCTGAAGACCAGCAAGTCATTGACTTGTATTTCCTTGATAATTTTGGGAATATGGTCACCCTAACTTTTAGTTTTAACAATGAACCTAATGAAGAAGAATAGTAATTTTTCTTTTAAGTGTAAGCACCCGGTGATGGCCGGGTGCTTAATTTTTTAATGTCAATGAATCATCTTACAACTACTATCAAAATTGTGAAAGTTTTTGTAGTTATGTTGCTAACCCGATATAGTTTGAGAGGAATTAACAGTTTTATCAGGCGAAATTATTCCAACAAATCCTGATACAGTTATTATGTCTTTAGAAAATCCGATTAATGGTTATGGCGGTTATAATGCCATTGAAATCGACAAGGGAGTTTTGCTGTTTTCAAGAACAAGTGAAGGCTTTAAGCTTTTTCATGATTATATGGGTTTATTTATGGATAATCTCTATAATCCGTTGTGCAACAACACCTGTTTTAATCTTCACTATATCGAGTCGGGTGACCCTGAGTTACGTGAGAAATGTGATATTGCCCTGAAGTATCCCGAAAAGCATTTGCCACTGAAAATCCCGGTAAAAGACGAATGTTTTACCGACACAAATGTTTTGGCTGATAGTTTAACTGTGAAGAAAAATGGATGGGAGCCCACCCCTGAACAGATACAGAAAATAACAGATTATGTAGTTGGCGTTCATATACCAGTAAGGGGCGATACCTTTAATATAAGTACCTTGCAGGAGATAGCCGGAGGTGAATCCTACAACAGCCTTTTACTTGACGGTAGCATGGCGGACTTTAAATACGAAAAAGAGTTTGTTGAGCTGGCCGGAAAAATGGAAAAATGTTCTGACAGTATAAAAAAACAAACTCTTGCTCAGGTAATGACAGATATGGCCTCAGAAATATTAAACCGCGATTATCCTAATATTCGTAAAGAATCTCAACCCAGCTTTAATAATGAAAGGCATACTGCCCGGATACCACTGCAAAAGAAAAAAGGACGTCAGCTGTAAATGGCATCAGTAAAACCACTGACAGCTTTATAATGAAAGCTTATAACGCTTATCAAGGTATTTATTTTCAGAATTTCTGTTGAACGGAGAGGTGATTTGGATTCCTGGTAATTCAATTACCTCTTTTTTATTTCTGCTGGAAATCGTTTTACTTTCAGAATAGTTTCCTTTTTATGGGTAGGTGATGATTCACATCTTTCTTAGAGTCGTTTATGTCCCACCTATAAAACCAATGATGTCGATGGTAAACAAAAAGTAAAAAACAGAAGATTCAGTTTGTTTTATTTTTTAATTTTAAACTCAAAACCGTAACCAATGGCTCCATACCCGAGAAATACTAAAATAATAAATAATCACCTTGTAATAAGAACTTTATTCTGTTTTACAAGAAGGCTTTTCATTATATAACAACCTAGTTATCAGGAAATTTAAGAAGTTCTTTCCATAATGGATATTGACCACATACTAGATAAAATACATCCTCTTTCAACGGAGTCCAAACTTTTACTCAAGAAAAATATTATTGAAATAAGTTCTCCCAAGCATAACGTTATAATACGTGCAAATAAGGTTGAAAAAAACATCTATTTTATCAAAAAAGGAATAGCCCGAGCTTTTTCCAATATTGACGACAACGAAATTACTTTTTCATTTGGAAAAGAAGGAGATACAATTGCATCATTGAAAAGCTACGCTGCTAATCAAGAAGGATATGAAAACATTGAACTACTAGAAGACAGTGAACTCTACGAGTTAAATACTGAAAACCTCCAAAATTTTTTCAATGAGAACATAGAAATTGCAAACTGGGGTAGAAAGTTTGCAGAAAATGAATGGATAAAAGCTGAAGAAAGACATATTTCAAGACAAATCGGAACTGCAACAGAAAGATATATAGAGCTTTTAAAAAATTATCCCGACTTAATCCAACGAGTTCAATTAAGCCACATAGCTTCTTATTTAGGTATAACCCAAGTTAGTTTAAGCAGAATTCGAGCCGAAATAAAGTAATGCTTCATTTTTTATCATTTGTATAATTTTTCCTCAATTCCAATTCCGAATTTTGCAGACAAAAAATGAAGTAAAATGAATTGGATAATATTAGTGATTGCAGGAATTTTTGAAGTAGCTTTTGCTTCATGTTTGGGAAAAGCCAAAGAAACGACAGGACAGGAAATGTATTTGTGGTATTTGGGTTTTCTTATTTCGTTAATTATAAGTATGGTTTTACTTATTAAAGCAACTCAGACTTTACCGATTGGAACAGCATATGCCGTATGGACTGGTATAGGAGCGGTAGGGACAGTCTTGATTGGGATTTTTGTTTTTAAAGAACCTGCCACATTTTGGAGAATACTTTTTCTAACTACTTTAATTGGGTCAATAATCGGTCTAAAAGTAGTTTCACCTCATTAACATATACTTTCAAAAATGAATATATTAATCAGAAAAGCAGAAGAAAAGGACAGTGAGCAACTTTGGCATTTAATGAAAGAACTTGCAGTATTTGAGAAGTATATCAATTCTTTTGCTATAACACCCGAAATTGTCAAAAACAGCGGGTTTCAGAAAAATCCACCTGACTTTTATTGCATTGTTGCAGAAGACAATGACAAAATCGTAGGAATGTTGGTGTATTATTTTCTTTCTTATACAGTACAAAACAGACCTGCAATCTATATGAAAGAGTTGTATGTGAACGAAAAATACAGAGGGCAAAAAGTTGGAGAGCAATTAATGAATGCCTTACGAAATGAAGCAGAAGCAAATAATTGCACCCAAATAAAATGGACAGTCGCTCCTTGGAATGAAGCTGGACAACGGTTTTATGAGAGATTGGGTGCAAATGAAAATAAAGATTGGCTGAACTACGAATGGAACATTTAAAGCATTTATGGAACACATAACATTACAAAAAGTAACACCAAACGAAATTGACCAATTACAAGAAATTGGTAAACAAACTTTTTATGAAACTTTTGCGGGTTCAAATTCAGTAAAAGACATGCAAAAGTATTTAGATAAAAGTTTTAGCGAAACTAAGTTGACAGCAGAACTCACAGATAAAGACTCAGCATTCTTTTTTGCAAAACATGTCAACAAAGTTATTGGCTATTTAAAAGTAAATTTTGGACAATCTCAAACAGAATTGAAGGACGACAAAGCACTTGAAATAGAACGCATTTATGTTTTACGACAATTTCACGGCAAAAAAGTTGGACAAATGCTTTACGACCAAGCAATTCAAATCGCAAGACAAAAAAATGCTGAATACGTTTGGCTGGGGGTTTGGGAAGAAAATCCAAGGGCAATCAGTTTTTACAAAAAAAACGGATTTGTAGAGTTTGACAAACACGTTTTCAAATTGGGCAATGACGAACAGACAGATATAATGATGAAACTATTATTGACAAACAAATAAAAAGTCACTCGCTAATAATTATGCGTTCTGATGACCGCAATACCCAATCTGAATTGGATGTTGACATAGCCAGGAATGGTCCCGGCTTCCGTTTGCGGCATAGCGGGCATAATAAAGAACAGTGCTTGAAACAAGCGAAAACACACTGTGTATTCAACCAAAAAAAGGGCTATAAAAGCCCTTCATCGGCGAAGCTCATGTATCCTTCGCTGGTTATAATCAGATGGTCTAAGAGCAGCAGACCAACGGCTTTGCAGCCTTCTTTCAGTTTTTGAGTAATTGTAATATCTGCCTGGCTGGGTTTCCGGCTACTACTCGGATGATTGTGTGATAGCATTACGGAGGCACAGTTCGCTTTCAAGGCTGTTTGCAGGATAATCCGTATATCAACTACAGTACCATCCAGTCCGCCTTTGCTGACACAGCTTATTCCAATTACCCGGTTGGCACGGTTCAGGAACAATACGTTCACTTCCTCGTGGTGTTCCATACAATCTTTATGCGCCTCGGCAAATATCTGCGAAGCATCTTCTGAACATTTAACAACAAAACGTTCTGAAGCTTTTACGTTGTCTTTATACGACACTGTAATTTCCAGAATGGAGAAATAATTAACTTTCATAATGCAAAAATTTTAATGGTTCAACACTAATTTTTTGCTTTCACAACCACAGGTAATCAGTGACTTCGTGCAAGGTTTTTATAAAGAATACTACCCGCAGGTGTGGAGATTGTTTGTAAAACTCGCAGGGCATGACCTTGCAGCTTGTCAGTGATTTACCTGTATTTTACCGAAAAATTAGAGGGGAGAAACTACTTTTAATCGTAATATTACGGTACTAATAATATAATGGTTGATTCAGAATTGAAAAACATGTCCAACGGGATTAGACACTCTAATGACCGTTATAATAAAATAGAAAATCATCCTATTTTTATACTCAATATCCCATCATGCCACTAATTAATAATGAGAAAAAGATACAATAACAAGCAAATAGAAGATTGGGCAACGATAGCTGTCAAAGACAGTTTGTCGATGACAGATACCCTTAGTCAATTTATTAAGGAGAATGATAAAACTCCTTCATGGGATGGTGAAGTTTTAATCTATAAAAGCAATAGGACTGATAAAAAGGATATTATCGGTAAAGTCACCGTTCAGGTTAAAGGAGAAATGGCCGATAATATCAATAGAGAAGAATTCTCTTTCTCTGTTGAATTGGCTGACCTGGTTAATTATAAAAACGATGGGGGGACTATTTATTTTGTCGTGTTAATTGATAAAAATAATCCAAGCAAAAGAAAGGTCTTTTATGACACGTTAACACCCTTAAAGATTGATTATTACATAAAAGGGCATAAAAATCAAAACTCAAGGGTCATTAAAGTTAAAAGACTCCCCGGGGATAAATATGCAATTCAAACTATTTTTTATAATTTTTATCAGGACAGTAAAAAACAACATAGCTTTAGTAATATCCCTCCAATTAAATTGAGGACATTGTCATCAAGTAATGACATTGTAGAGATCACATCAAGTTTGACTATTTTCTCACCTAAAAAGAAGCTTCCATTCCCTATAGACGCATTCTTAAACAATGAAGTCTATTGGTATGCAAAGATTGCAAATAGTCCTATTCCTCACCCTATTGAATTGGTTTCTGATATTAAATTGATTTCCAAAGATGGATTTCCTCCAATCTATGTTAATGGGGATAGATTTGACAACTATATGTCCAAAACTCAAACAAAAGATGATATTACCATCCAGTTTGGAGAAAGTACGACACTAGTTTTTATAAAGAATGGAAAGGGAGCCAGACTGGATTACAAACTGACTGGTATGCTGAGAAATAGGATAAAGGATCTTAATTTTATAATAAGCATAATAGAAACTGGAGTAATTGTTTTTGGGGAAAATAAAAAGGTGGATTTGGGGCAAATCCACGCTGACACACCTTTTGACATCATTTCTGCTAAAAAGCAATTAGAGTCATATAAGCGCATTGAGCAATTTTGGAAATCATTGCAAGTTGAGGCGGATTTTGATATCGGGAATATTGATTCGAACTCGAGTTTAGAAGAATTGTATCTTTTAATGAAATCAATTAATGGCAAGCAAGCCATTCACATTAATTTGGATGGAGAACATACCGGGTATTTACTTCATAAAAGTATGTCAAACTTCCAAATTTTACTTTTTTTGGATGCCGTTGACAAAAAGAAATCCTTATACAAAGTGTACAACTTTTTTGATTATAAGGGGATTTTTAAAGTTGCGAGAGGTAATACAGAATACATCGCGTCCCACTACTCAGTATTATCTCCAGATGATTATATCGAATTGTCAAATATTGATCTTTCAAAAATGCTTCCGTCATATAAAATCATGACTGATAGAAATGTAAACATATTTGAAGCTGCAAATTATGATTTACTAAATCTATTATTTGCTTATGACAAACATACTGACCATCCTATTGAGATTCTTGCCACAGCCAAGGAGATAGCTTCCTGGCTTCTAAATGAAAGTGCAGATAATTTACAAGCTGAAATAAAAATGATTAATTATCTACAAACAATAAAACGAGAAAGAGAGCTCTCCGCAGAGGAAAACAAAAGACTATATGAAATTTCAGAAAATGAAAATAGTAGTTTAATGTTCAAGTTGGGAGCTAATTTATTGCTTGAAAACCATAAAGTAGCAAGAATACAATTTGAACAGCTTTGCGAGCAAGACCAAGAAGCATTTCGATCTTTTCCTATCTATAAGTTTTGGAAATAATTGGTTTTTAACCTAAAAAGTTAAAGGGAGAAACCATCATTAAAGGGCTTTTTGTTACTTTTTCTCCGCTCAGGTGACCGGTTCATGGAAAAAGTAACGGGCGGTTTGACCCGCCCGTCTGTTTACTTTGGTTGTTTTATTTTCTCAAGTTGGGATAACATATGCCTGTAGTTTTCTCCAACCGTTTGTCCCGATGGCATTTTGTATGGGCTGGCTTTGCAAAGTTCACATTGCTCAATTGCTTTGTCCAAATCCGTTACCTCAATGCTTGCTCCTGTAATATCGGTTATCGTCATTTTCATTGTCCCAATAATTTTTTAGATACATACCACTTATCAGAATAGTTGTTGCCCAGTAAGGTAAACACGCCACTAAAATTGCTGTTATCAGCAAATTGTTTGGCTTCCAGTAAGGAATCAAATTCGCCTAACTTTCGAAAACCGATAAAGAGTTTATACATTTTATCCCTCTTAGCCAGCCATTTATCGCGACGACTCCGGCACTCTCCCAAAGTTGGGGCTGTTGTTGAAAACAGTTCCCCGTCAGTGTGCCGGTAATCGTACTGGTAAAATGTTTGATTTGGGCGGTGTGCCGGATGAAATGTTGTATAATTTTCATTCCCTTGTTCACAGGTTGAACACCCATTATCGTTAATTGAATCGTTGGTTTTCATTGTTCCTGATTTTTTAGATTAATTCTTCAATTGATTTTACCGGGGTATTTTCAACCAGCCACTTTTTAAGGTAACTCATGTCCCCGGTGGTTATAATGGCACACACGTCGTTTATTTGTGTAAAGCGCGAAGATTCGTAGTTGTCAACCCATTCTTTCAGGTTGACCCTTTGCCATTTGGTGTAGTCCCTGACAAAATCCCGGTCTATTTCCCGAATGGTTTTCGAAAAAGTTACCCTGACAGTTTGGTATTTGTCGTCAATAATTTCCAGATATCGTAGTGAGCCAAACCCATCTGACAGACGGGCAAACGACCAGTTGTATTCAAATTGTTCATTACCCCAAACGTGAGGTTCATCGAAACGTACTTTTACATGCGCTGCGTGCTGGTCTTTTGTAATTTCCTCAATCACTCCGGTAACCATCATGCCTGTAAAAATACACTTACAACGTTTTCCTATTATGCTGTTATTTACTTCTGTCGGTTTCATCTTTATTTTTCTCGTTGTTTCAAGGGAAATCTCCCAACCTTATTAATATTTAAGCTATTAATCTCTTTTGGATGAGGGGCATGTTTTTTTTCACAAGCCTTAATATCCTGTTGTGGTATTCTGTATTTTCATTGCATAGCCCCCTGCTTTGGAGTACCTGTAATTTTGAGAGGGATAGTTCAATGGTCTCCAATCGCTGCTCATCAATACGTGCTGAAAGGATAAGCGAATCGGTTTTCATGTGGTAATCGTTCGTAAAAACACAGTGGTGCAAGACATCACCTTCCTGTATGACTTCTTCCACGCTTTCAAGTACTCTTACCTGTACCAACCCATCAGTAAAGCAGATGCCAAAAAACCGGGATTTCATTTTCAGAAATTCAGCTTCATCTTCCAACGCCTTCTTTTTAGCTTCTTCCCGGCGTTCCCGTTCTATGCGTTCCCTTTTTTTCCTCATATACCTGTCATGTTCCCTTTGCAGGTTGGCAGGGCAAACATATTTGGCGTTGTGCAGGTCTTTGCCGAAAAACCGGAGTAAATCCATGTAATCGCACCACATGGAAGCATCCTCTATTTTGTAGTTGCTGCGAATGCAGATGCGGATGGAAGCCCAGTAATTGTTGGCGTTCCGAAGGTTATTGAGCGCAAAGAATTTGAAAAGCTCTGTTTGCCTTGCTTTCAGCAAAGTTTCGGCTTTATTTTCTACGAGCAGGAACTGGAAGAAATCAAATGGGGTCAAGCCGAAAAACTGTTTGGTGAAACCACTTCGTTTAATTTCAGGGATTAGTCTTTGCCGGGAATAAACACAGGTTGGCGTAATGTTGTACAACGGCTTTTCGTGACGAAGTTCGAGCGGACTGTGAAAACTCCAAGTATGTACAAAGAATCCCATTGGCCTCAAGCGAGCAAGTGTGGCAGATTTGCCGTCAGAGGCTATCCAGCTTTGTACCACCTCCGAGTGGAAATACCGTGCTTTTTCCCCGACTTTTGCCTTGTAATCGATGTAGATGAACCGTAACACCTGAAACCCTTCGCAAGCTGCAATAATACAGAGATACTGATAATCATCGAACACACGTTGCCTTGTGTCTTTGACAATTAGTTTTGTATTGCATTTCGGACAGGTGCAATGTTTTCTTGCTGCTGTATCTGTCCATGAATGCCCACACTCCAGACAGTTTATTACTCCCTTTTTCGTCCTGCGCCCAATGTGTTCTATACAGTTCCGGTAGCCCCATTTAACCTGCGCTTCGGTAACCGGGGGCAGTTTTTTACTTGCCTCCGTTATTGTCTTTTGGAATTTATTGCGTGGTTTCATTCCTTAAAAGTTAAATAGTGATTGTTGATTGGCTGTTTCGGACTGCTTCACCCTTTTAGGAGCTTGTGTGAGTTTGGCATAAGCCTCGTTTTGAACCTTTTGCAGGGCTTCTTTGTGTGCCTGTTGCTTTTCTTCTTCGGTAAGCTCAACAACATGGTTGACCACTACCTGACAATTGACAGGGTTTCCAATATCAATATTGTCTTCATCGTAATAGTGTACCGCCATAGAATAGATTTCTTCATCAGCGAAGCCGTTGCAGCCTGATTTTTGAACGGTTTTGAGGATGTAAGTCACGCAATCGTCTATATTCTTCTCAGGTTTGGAATATTGAAGTGAGAACAATACATCGTTCTCCGCCCGTTGGTCTAAATATGCCTTTATGGTGTTTTTAAAATGATTTGATGCTTTCATATCTTGTAGAATTGTGGGACAACGAATTGTCCCTATGAAACTTTCGTTTTAATCCAATCCGAAATAGCAGGCTAAACGCTGTTCTTTTGACTTGGGAAATATCCAGCCTGCGATTCTTTCCCCCTTAAAAGTCAACCGGTTGTTAAACCGTCCGCCCATCGCTTTGAGTTCGTCCTTGATTGGTTTGGTATTTCCGAAAACAGCGACCGCTTTGGCTGAATATTCTACCATGGTACAATTGGCTTTATCTTCCAACTTAGGGGTATCAGACGGTGTTCCGTTCGGCTTATTAATGCGTATGTTATCTTCGTTCCCTGCGATGTATGCGAATTCCTCAATCGTTCTGGAGCGGTCATATACAAGCATTTTTTCAATTATCCACCCGTGATATTTGCTTTCTCCCAGGTAGTAACCTGCACCCATACTGTATTTTTCCCGATGTTCGTAATCCTGATTGAATTCCGAGAGGTAAGCCGTTTCTTCGAAATTAGAGGCGTGTTTGCGCATCTCCGAAAAAATGTCCCTTTTGTGTGTAGAAAAACCTAAAATGACGGTGCGCTGTGTGCTACTTGCAAAGTAGTCGGTTTGCATATCGCTTTCATCCTGTTTCAACCTTGCCACAATAATTGCCTGTGCCGTTTCCGGGAATATTTCGGCAAAACGTTTGCGACCGACCTGTTTTACTTCACTAATCCTTATCTGCTTTTTTTCGGCTTCGTCCTCCTCTGCCTTGGCTTTCGCCTGCGCTTCCTGAAATAGTATGGCCACCTCAAAAGCATCCATAAATTCCGGTTTTACATCATCGTAGTACCTGCCAATGCCAAACTTTTGGGATAAGGGGTTTATTATGTCGGTCCTGTCTATAGCTTTGGTGTCGGTATTGATTAAATGGTACATAAAACCCCGGTTGTTGATGTGTTCAACCTTATAAACCACATACCGGGATTCACTCATCACATAACCATAACCGATAACAACCTGATTTTCTTTCACCACCTGTACTTCTGTGTCGGTGGTAGTTTTTCCGAATAGTGAATAATACTTTGCCATTGTTTTTACTATTAAAAGATTAATGAAACCAGCAAAGCCAGAATGATTATGAGAACGAGAAGGGAGACAAGACAGGAAGCCAGTTGTTTGATAACTGCCCAACCGAGGTATAAACCCAAGAGCACCCAGATAAACCCTGTTCCCCAAACGTAGAAACCCAATGCTATCAGAGCGATTTTCACAACCAGTTTTATGTTGGTTGGAAGGTAGGTAGATCGTTGTTTCCTATTTTTTACTGTGCTTCTCATAATTTCTGACCTTTTTTTTATGCCGTATCGGAGCCGGTGAGGAGTGACCGTGTTTCAGGGGCATGGGAAAGTAGTGTTTAGCCGATGTCAAATTTTTTGCGGGAAATACACTCGTCAGAAAGGAAAGAGGAAGATTTTTTGCAAAACCGTCAGGCTTGAATTTGCGTCGGCGTTAAGAACACGGAAATACTTTCGCACCTGAACACGGTCGCTCAGGGGCACCAGATACACCGCTAAAGGGGAAGAAATTTCAGGAGAGAAGTACAGTAAAAATTAAACTGTTTCAATTAGTGGTTTAATGATATAACCGCATAAACAGGTGGGATTTATCCGACTTCGTTTAAATCATTATTTTTCTTATCCAATTTTGTAATGAACTAATTTTTAGGATATGATAGCGAATAAATCGGAAAACGATGGTGGAAGCAGAATTTCATCTGAACGGGCAGTTAAACTTTTGAAAGAAGATGGAATAGATGTTACCATTAAGCAGGCAAAGGTTATACTTGATTTTATGTACGAAATGGCGGAAATTGTTGTGGATCAATTCCTCGATTCCCCATAATAATTTCACGATGAAATACCTGACAGGTTGAAAAATACATCACTCAGCCTGAGAGGACAATAAACAGCCATCGGTGTGACAAATGCTGCCAACTTGCTTTAAATCAGCAGGAGTACCTGTTGTTTTGCTTTATTTTGGGTGAAGGAAGAAAAACTTTAAAAAACAATAGCAATGGAAATCGTAAATATAGATGCAGAAACATTTGAAAGAATGCTCACGAAGTTTGAAACCTTCGCCACAAAAATGGAGCAACTTTACAGGCGACATAGTACCCACGATATAGGCGAATGGCTGGACAACCAGGATGTTTGCCTGTTGTTGAATATCTCGCCAAGGACACTGCAAACACTCAGGGACAACGGAACGCTTGCTTTCTCGCGTATCAGCCATAAAATCTATTACAAAGCGGAAGACGTGGAAAAGATTCTGCCGATAATAGAGGGTAAACGCCAACAGCCTGCCCGTAAACGAAGAATGGCCGTACAAAAAGTCTGATTGTGAATTTCTTAAAATCAGGATTATGGGCAACCAGTTAATTACACAGGAAAATGATGAAAGGGTAAAATCATTCTTTCAAACATTGGAACGTATTTCCCGGCTTATGGGAGATATGTTTGCTTCCCGAAAACCTGAATTAAATGGGGAAAGTTTTTACACTGACGAGGAATTGTCGAAAAAGTTAAAAATTAGCCGCCGAAGTTTACAGGACTACCGTAATGAAGGACGGATTTCTTATATAAAATTGGGTGGAAAAATACTTTACCGGTCTTCTGACGTTGAGAAAATGTTGTATGACGGATATCGGGAGCGATTTACAAAATAGAACATATCGGCTCCTGTTCTCCTTGTTTTCTTGTGGAAGATGTTTCTATCAATTTGTACCCGGGAGAATGTTGTAACAAAAATGGCAGGCTGTAATAATTACAGCCTGCCATTTTTCCATCTCAGAAAGGTTGACCAGAATTACCGGTCAGTGCTCATTTTCGGCAGTTTCCGCTTTCCCAATTAATTTTCTTCGCGCTATCAGTTTGTCCATATCTTCCGAAATTTTATCATCAGTTACTTTGGCATAAACCTGCGTGGTTGAAATATTGGTATGTCCCATCATTTTGCTGATACTTTCGATAGGAACGCCGGACGAAAGCATTAATGTCCCGAACGAATGCCGTGCCATATGATAACTAAGATTTTTTGTCCGTCCCATGATAAAGCCTATTTGATGTACTTCGGGCCAAATCATATCACGTTTTGGCAAAGGAAAAACAGGTTGCGTATCATCGCTTGCATTGTAAAGCGCGAGTATTTGCAAAGCTGCCGGGTGTAGTGGTATAAAAGCTTCCACTTTGGTTTTTGCCCTGTTTATGCGGATAAATACCCGTCCTTCTGCTGTTTTTCCGATATGGCGTGGGTACAGATTACGAATATCAACATACGATAGCCCGGTAAATACCGAAAAGATAAATGCCCTTCTTATCAATTCCTTGCGCTGGTCAGACATGGGGTTTTCCATAAGCCATTGAAGCTCATTCCTGCTGATATGCCTGAGTTGGGGTGGGGCTTTCTTTTCATATTTAACGTCTTCTATTGGGTTTACTCTTAGTATCCCCTGGTCAACAGCAATGTAGATAAGCCGGTTCAGCCAACGCAGACAATGATTTACGTGGCTTGACTGGTACCCCAAATCCTGTTTAAGAAAGTCTTTGAATGAGTTACCAAACTGTTCTGTAATATCGGTAAACAAAATATCGTCCATCCCCATCGAAGCAACAAAATCGCTAAGGTTCTTGTGGGTAAGCTTCGATTGGTGGTAAGAAGACTTAGAATTGATAATCTTAGAACGTACCCTCAGCCGTTCCCGTTCTACTTCCCCGGCCTGCAATAAGTTTACCGCTACCATATCCGGTTTTGTGATGGTATTTTTGAGCAATACGGCACTGATAACACCCTGTTCTTTAATGATGTCCTCATAAGTGTGTTCCACACGTTGGCGGAATTCCTTTAAAAGGTTGTTTTCCCGGACAATGCCGATTTCCTGTTTCTTACTGTCCCAATCTTCAGGACGGCAACAAATACCGGTGGTTACCGTACTGTTTTTACCGTCGATACTGATACGGCACATAATGGCCGTAGTTCCGTCGGCTTTTACTTTGCTGCGGTTGATATAAAATAGTATTGAAAATGTACTGCGCATAACGATTCGTTTTTAAGGTTTAGGTTAAAGTTTAAGTGATAAATCCTGTGTTGCTTCTATAAAGCTGTCCATGTCTTCGAAAAGCTTTTTTGGGGTTACACGGGCATAAATTTGTGTCGTTTTTATGTCCTTATGTCCAAGCATCCGGCTGATGGTTTCTATCGGTACACCGGCTTCGAGCGTAATGAGCGAGGCGAACGAGTGCCTGCCCATGTGGTAGGTCAGTTTGTCTTTCATGCCGGTAAGCACACGTAGCCCTTGCAGGTTTTGGCGTAGTGACGTGTAGTTGATATGAGGGAAAAGTGTTTCCCTTGTTTCATCCTTATACTTTTCTATCAGCTCAATGGCTTCAGGCAATAGTTTTACACGGCTAAGCCTATCGTTCTTTTGGCGGTAATATTTAAGCCACAGGTCGTTGTTATCATCTGTTTGCAGGTTTTCTTTGGAAACAGAAACAGTGTCAGTATAGGCAGTTCCGGTATAACAGGCGAACAGGAACAAGTCCCGGGTAAGGATATGGGAATATTGGGCGTCGGGGATTATCAGGTCGCGGATTTTTTCAAAATTTTCCTTGCTAAGCGATTTAGGCGTACTTAGTTTTTGCTTTGGGATACTGAAATGTGCAAAGTAATGTTTGTCCGAATGCCCTTCCTTGTATGCAATTTTACAAATCTTTTTCAGAATACACAGGTAATGGCGGAGGGTTTCGTTGCCCAGTTTCTTATCCAGGACAATAAAATCCTGATAGTCGCGGATAAACTGCTCGGAAAGTTGCCCAAAGGCAAGGTCGGTTACATTGAATTCTTTTTTGATGAATTCTGCCACGGTTTGACGTGTGTAGAGGTAATGGGCAATTGTTTTTGGAGAGCGGTCAACCCCGATGCGTTTGCGAAACCTTTCGATAAAACAGTCCATGAGTTGCAGCAAAGTCATTTGCGTCCCCATGTTCCCCTGGAACATATTTTTTATGTCTGTGGCATCAAAAAACTGTTTGCGCCCTGCAAGTGTATCGTATGCCGAATGGACTACAAGGAGAAGTTTTTCCAGTTTTGCATTTACCGATACGGCCTCATGGCTTTTGCCGTCCAGGCGGCTTTCTCGTGGGTTCCACAGTCTGGGGTTGCAGGATAGTTTACAACTGAACTGTGCCATGGAGCGGTTTAGGGTGATGCGCCCCATAATGGCTGCTTTGCCCCCTTTGTCGGGGCTACTCTTTTTAAGGTAGAGCAATACCTTGAATTTTTCAATTTTCATACGCTTATTTTTATGGGTAAAATTACCCGTTATATAAGCGCTCTTTGTTATGCAAAATATTGTGAATCAGTGAATAAGGTTCCGGTTTTCATTTCTGCAACCTGCTATTGGTTACCAATCCGGAGTTTGGTAACTACCGGTTAACGCTTTGGTAACTGAAAAGCTGCAATATTCTGCCGAAATCTGTTCATCCACAAAATGCAAAAAGAAGAAAATATACTCATTTTAAACTTGTTACGTTCTATCTGCACTACTCTGTTTTGACTTGCTTTTGCTTTGTTTTTTAACCAATACCGCAATGCAATTTACAAAGTGTTAGCTTTAGTTGTTTATGTGTTAAAATAATTCTGTACATCATAATTCCAAACAAAGAAGTTAACCGCTAATTGACAGAAGTCATTTTGAAAGATTTCTTTGCCTTTATTTTCTTTGCTCTCAAATTGAAATATTTTAATCCTTTTCCCAATTTTTCTTACCTCAGCTTGTTTGATATGAAATTTATATCGTGATTCTATCTCGATATCATCATAGATTCGAATAGCTCCATCACAATGTTTTATTCCTCCAGTACTCTTATTAAATATTGCATGAAAGTATCTACTTGTCGATAAGCCGTCAAAACTATTACATGGATATTCCTCACATGTAAAATGGATTTCATTATCCTTTGGTGCCCAGATATAATCTGTAAAGCTACTATCTTGCTCGTTAAACCATTGACCAAAATCATCGTTTCTTAAATTAACTAAATTGTTCCAATCTAATGGTTTGCCATGAACATTCATTTTAAACATCATAGGCTGGTAGTTTTTAGATTGAATTTCAATAAATGGGTCAAGTCTTATTTTGAAGTTAACTTTTGTCTCATCAATACAGTTAAGAATAGCTTGGAATATCCAGTAGCTCGAATTTGATGCACCTGTTGTCGGACACATTTCATAGACAAAATCATTAACTTGAAATCTATAAAATTTAAGGTCAAATTGGTTTGTTGGAATTAGATAATTTTTATCATACTCAATGTTTGATAAGTTCTTAGAATCATATGGCTCAGACAATGAATCAAAGTTTAAAAGCTTTTTAATCCTTAAGTTGCTAATCTCTTTTTGTAGATTAAAAACGATATAATAGGCCCTTCTTCCAAGGTCTTTATCTTCATGCCGATTTAGAACGTTGTCAATATGATGTTTCTCAACAAATAAATCTAAATCATAACTATTTATATTTTTAATATCAGATATTAAATTCTCATGTTCTGGATGTTTTGTATTGTCTAATATCTCAAAAACTTCAAACATTGGGTCAACTAAATTTCGAGCGAAATATTCAAGTGTTGTATATTGCATGGTGCTCATTTTCAATTAAAGCTAACGGTCACTTGTATGTGGTCGGGCGGGATTTCCAACAGAAATCCTGTCAGACCGCAGGAGAGTGGCAACACTGGTCTGACTTGTCAGACCGCTAAAACCCCCGCCTGCCATATGACAATTTGTTAGGCACTGCTTTTTATTCAATTATTAGTTTTGTTTTAATATGTTTACTTTCTACTGTTTCTATTTGTCTAGGCCATAACATTGAAAAATTATCAGAGTTTAGTCCATTAATCCAGTTTTGTTTATAATCATTTTCATGAAATGATAATAACGCATATTTCCATATATTCTGTAAATCAATGTTATTGTCAATCATTACATTTACAAGTGTAGCACTAAATTCATTTATGTTATATTTTTTAGCTATTTCATATCCAATCTTGTCACCATAAAAACGAGCGTCAATTAGTGATTCTTTTTTACAAATTGCAAGACAATAACATCCGACAGAATCCATTGTTATCATAGAGTCTTTCGTTAACTTTTTTATTAAAATATCCGCATGAAATAAGGAATCTTTATCAACCACTTCAATTAATTCCTTCTCAAGAATCTCATAGTTGAAAGCAGAATAATTAGAAATGTTAGAATCACATTTAACGATTTCTATTTTATTCCCACATGAAGTCAATAAAACCAAGAATATTAAAATTAAATACTTCATTAATTTTGTTTTCAAAGTTCCGACTAACGTCAAACTTACAAGTCATAAAATCAAGTAGTTGTAAATCCGAGTTGTTCGGGTTTTATTTCAAATTTAGTTATTTGTTTTTTTAATCTCTTTACCAAACCCAATCTTCTTTTTTCGTCGAGGAACATATATTGAGTTGGTGGATTATAGTTTTGTCCTTTTACAAGCATATTCCAAATTATTATTGCAAGCTTTCTGGCAGTAGCATTAATGGCAGTTGGCCGTCCTTTTTTGTAATTGATTCTTTTAAAGAAATCAGCAAGGTGCCCTTCTTTTAAATTTCCAATTGCATTAGCCGCATTACGTAAGGCTATTTTTAATCTGCTGCTACCTTTGGGGATGTGATGGCTTAATACCTTTCCTCCGCTAATTTTATTATTGGGAGCTAACCTGAGCCATGCTGTAAATTGTTTTCCGGATTTAAACTTTCTGATACCAGTCAGTCCTATCTCGCTGATTAGTGCCATTATTGTTGCATCATTTACTCCTTCAATTTCCATAAGGTCGACACCTTCGAAATACTGATAAGAGATTTGATTCATATCTGTTCCCCTGATCGTATTTTTATTTTTACGCTTATATGATTTTTTATTGGCAACGTGCTGTTTCTTGTTGTGGTCCTGGTCGATAATATCTTCAAGTAGGTTTTTTATTTGGACATCAACTTCACTGATTTGTTTTTGTATATGCAAATAGGTTTCCCATTCCTGTTTGAGGGCAAACAGATAATCTTTTCTTCCATTATATTGTAATGCCTTTGCTATTTCTTTTTCAGGTTTACGGCAATTGTAATGCCGGTATTTAGCGAGTTCTATACCCTTGGTTTCACCTTTAATAAATGCATTTATGATTTTTGTTCCGGTTAAACCAACGATGTCGTTTACAACAACATCCAACCTCATATTCATTAGCCTGAGGTATTTCTGGACTTTCAAAACTGTTTGCCCGGTTTGTCTTATCAGGTTTTGCCTGTGCCTTGAATAAGTTCTGATTATTTCAGTGGTACTGTCAGGAAGGAAGCTATGGCTCAATAAACCTAAACAATGTAGCTTTTGTATCCATTGGCAATCTTTTATGTCTGTTTTTTTTCCTTTCACGTTTTTAGTTTGTTTCCCATTAACCAGTATCACTTCAAAACCTTCTGCTGTTAATGCACTAAACAAAGTTTGCCAATAAGTACCAGTACTTTCCATCGCAATTGAGGTGATACCATTTTTAGATAACCATCGGCAGAGTTCCTGATGGTCTTCACTATAAACACCAAATTCCCTAATGTCCTGGGCATCCTGTCCAATGGCAACCCAATGGCTTTTGCTTCCTACGTCAATCCCTGCTGCATCAGGGTTGACTACTTCTAAACTCATTTGTTTCTTTCCCATATCTTAAATGTTTAAAATGTTAAAAAGCTCCAGGGATGTAACTCTTTAACTTTGAAAATATTCCGATCGGGATTCCGTCAACAGACGGATCGCCATTAAACTCTAACCCAGGTCAGTAAAGAAATATCACTGACTTTTTACATCCTAACCTTGATTGCGCTCGGGTTTAATAAACACCATTGCTTAAACCGGCCTTAACTCGGAGCTCAATGCTAAGATAATCCGTTAGCACAAAAACTCAACTGTTTTACAACCAGTAGGAGGATTGCACACAACGGTGGTGGTATGAGGTCGTGGCGGTCAGACGAGAGTCTGGCCAGTCCGACCGAAACTGAGGTTGGGACGAGATTCGACTTGTCGAATCCGCGCAAAACCAGCCATGACTTATACCACGTGTTACCGGTAGGTTTTTATTATTCATCGTCAGTTTGTTAACAATATAAAAGTATCATTTTCAGCGCAAAAGTCTCAAGTAATTACTTCGCATTTTTATTTTTTTTCTTAACCCCAAAAGTCAAAGCCAGCTTGTGGGCCAGCAGGTAACCACCGAAAATTGCCCCGCCGGGACGTGGGCCAAACCAGCCCGGGTTTTAGCCGCTGGCGGAAAACTTGCTGCTTCCGGCCAGCCCTGCCAATTTAATTTCCTGTCAGGTACGAAACGGCCAAAAACCAAACTGTCAAACAACTACTGGCTGTTCTTATAAACGTACTGCACAGTCAGGTTGCAAAGCAGTTTTGGCAAATTGTCAAACTGCAAAAATTGGCAACAGCACTAAACTTTATTTTGCAAGTTTTGTGACAGCGATTTTCGGACGGACAAAAAACCAAAGAACGGACGTTTCAGATAACCACCATTTTTTTCTTCAAACTTACCGGTAACGGTTGGTACATGTTGTCGGGGCGGATTTCGGAGAGCGTTCCTGTCCGAAGGACATGGAACTGAGATGAGAGAATCCGCAGTTGGCGCACCACTGAACCCCGCCCTGCAATATGTACTGTGTTACCGGTAGTTGTTTATTCTTCTTTATTTTCTATAAGTTGTTTTAATTTCTCCTTGCTTGGTAAAACGGTTTGATATTTACTGGCAAAAATCTGCTCGTTATTTTCCGGCAGTGTGTATTCTACAACTGCCTCGCTTTTGTTTTGACAAAGAATCAATCCAATCGTTTTATTTTCGTCATTTAGTCTGATTTCCCTGTCATAATAGTTGACATACATTTGCATTTGCCCAATATCCTGATGTTTTAATTCTCCAATTTTTAAGTCAATTAACACGAAAGATTTTAAAATACGGTTGTAAAAAACCAAGTCAATACGGAAGTGTTTTTCGTCGAACGTTATTCGTTTTTGTCGGGCAACAAAAGTGAATCCAGTTCCTAATTCCAATAAAAAATGTTCCAGTTTATCAATTAGTTTTTGTTCCAGGTCATTTTCTGAATATGATGATTTCTCGGGCAATCCGATGAATTCCAAAACATAAGGGTCTTTTATTGCATCTTTAGGTTTTTCAATTATTAAACCTTTTTCCGATAATTCTATAATTTTCTTTTTGTCACGACTTAACGCCAAACGGGTGTACAGTGCGCTGTCATATTGCCTTTGTAATTCACGAAGGCTCCAATTATTCTTTAAGGTTTCTATTTCATAAAAGCGACGTTCATTTTCATCATCAATCCTCATTAATTTTAAATAATGAGACCAACTTAAATTGAATTCGTCAGACGCTGTCTGACTTTTTGAGTAAGTGAGGTAAAAGCTCCTCATTTGTTTGATATTTGTCGAAGAAAATCCTTTCCCAAATTCATTTAAAAGTCTAATTGAAAGTTCTTCAATTAATTGTTGTCCATATTCAGCTCGTTCTTTTCCTTTTTGTTCTTCTTCAACAATCATTTTCCCTATTTCAAAATAGGTCTGTACCATTGTTTTATTTACTGTCTGAACGACGGTGCTTTGTGCTATTTTTAAAAGTTCAGCAACTTTATTATAAAGATTTTCTGGACTATGTTTGATTTCGGTCATTTGTAATAATTTCAGTTATTACACAAATTTAGTTTTTAATTTCCATCTTCATTAATCGATAAATTTCCTTTTTCCACAATTACCGGTAACGGTTGGTACATGTTGTCGGGGCGGATTTCGTAGCGCGTTCCTGTCCGAAGGACACGGAACTGCGAAACGTGAATCCGCAGTTGGCGTACCACCGAACCCCGCCCTGCAATATGTACTGTGTTACCAATAGTTTTTTATTTTCCAAATTTTATTTTTTTACTTCTCTCATTAACAGCGATTCCCTTTGCTAATGCAGTATCCCAATCATTCTTAGCTTTTTCTTTTTCGTCCATTACAAAAAAGACACTACCTCGTTTTAAATATGCCAAGGCAAATACATTATTTCTGTTTATGATGAAGGAATATTTGTTTATTGCTTTTTTATATTGTCCTGTAATAGCATAATAATCTGCTAAAGCGAGGATATTCTCGTTTGCTTTTGGATTTATAGACAATGCTTTTTCAACATCTTTCTTGCAATCTGGGAACATCTTTAAGTTAGCAAAGCAAGTTGCTCTAAGTATATAAATGTTGTCAAGTATGTCCTGATAATTATTTATGAAAAGATTTAAATCAATCAAGGCATTTTCAAAATCTTGCCATCTCATATAAATCAGAGCTCTTCTAAATCTAACATAGTATTGTTCTGGAGCAATTTTAATCGCGGTGCTAAAATCGTCAAAGGCTTCTTGAAAATGTTCGAAGTCAGAATAGTAGTCACCTCTTGCAATAAAAGATCGGTAGTCAACATGTTGGACATTGCATGCTTTATTGAATTGAATGTAAGCGCTGTCTAAATATATTTTATCTACTCGTCCTAAGATTTTCCATCTACTATAATATGCTTTTCCTTGTCCAAGAAGTGCTTCGTAGTTACAAGAATCTAATTCAAGGACTTTATGGTAAATACTGATTAGTTCGGGTAAACGATTTTGTTTTTCCTCTGCTTTTAACAGAAGTTCATCAACTGTATCTTGACTTTGTCCAAGAAACGGAATAAGCAATAGGAATATGTAGATTAGTTTCTTCATTAAAATTATTGGTAACGGTTGGTACATGTTGTCGGGGCGGATTTCGGAGAGCGTTCTTGTCCGAAGGACACGGAGCTGCGATGCGAGAATCCGCAGTTGGCGTACCACTGAACCCCGCCCTGCAATATGTACTGTGTTAGCCATAGTTTTTTATTGTTTTACTGTAAATTCTTTAGAAAACATAAATCTTTCAATTTCTCCACTTGAGTTTCGTATTAGAATCACTCCTTTGAATCCATGCTTGCCCGGTTTGCTTACTTTCTTTTTGTAAATTCCTTTGCCGTCCATAGCCTCGAGAAGAAATAATCTTTCATTGTCAGGTTTATTTAAGAGCAAAATACTGTCCGGTTGAGTATAATCAGCAACCATAATGTATGGATAAAATGTTGTGTCTTCAGCTGCCAGAAATATATTTGCATGATAGGTTTCTCCAACTTTAATATTGTCACAAGAATCCACAACCATTGCCTGCAATTTGTTGAATTTATAGTAGTCTGCTTCAATTCTATTATACAAATAGTTTGTAAGCTCATTTTCCAGATTAAGTAAATCTAATTTTAGAATTTCTTCGTTATCTGAAAAGATTGAATTTTTATCAATCTCAATCCATTTATTGAATCGGTTTGAAATAATAATTTCTTGAATGAATTTTGATTTAAAGTAAGAATCTGATTTTATAAAACTGTACAAGTCAATTATTCCATTTTCCATTTTAGTTTCATTCTCTTTGTCAATAAAATATAATAATGAATCAAAGCTGGTTTTTAAATATTCGGCTCTGTCAAAATACGGTTTTGCCATTCCCGGATTAAGCATATAATTTTTCTCAATCATTCCAAGATTATACATAACTTTTTCATTTACAATCTTGGATTCCTGAAGAAAATAATCATTTTTGTTTTTTCCACATGAACTGAAAACTATCAATCCGATTGCTATTAAAAAGTATTTACTCATGGCTTATCTTGTTCTTGTTTTTCAAAATTATGGCTAACGGTGGCGGTATGGTTAGTAAGGGATTGCGGGCTTTTCACCTATCAAGGTACAGCAAATTTGAAGCGGGTTACTACGCCCCGAAAACCACTGAAACCCTTATTAACTACACCGCGTGTTGCCTGCTGGCTTTTTATATCTCCTTTGTAAACAAATATGCACGTTTTTCAAATCCTAATTTATTATAGAAATCATGTGCAATTATTCTATGAAATGCACTATCAAGCTCCAATCGTCTGCAATCGTATTCTTTTGCTATCTTTTCAATTTCGTTCATAAGCAATTTTCCAACCCCTCTATTTCTATAATCATTGTCAACCACTAATTCATCAACATTTCCTAGATTTGCAGTCATCCATAAATTATTTTTAACTGTCAATGAGCAATAACCAATTATTTTTTCATCATCGGTCGCACAGATATAGATTTGATTATCACTCTTTAATCCCTTTTCAATTACTTTCTTAACTCCATCTTTATCGATAAGTTTACCAATCCACAATTGCTCCAATAACATAACTAATCCATACAAGTCTTCAATTATTAGGTTCCTAATTTTAATCATGATTTTAGTTTTACAAATCTATATCCAGTTGTCTTATAACCAAGTGACTTATAAAAAGGATGCGCCTGTTCCTCTCTTCCAAATCCACTTACGAGCCATGTTCCAAGGCATTCAGTTTCATTCGCCAAATTTTCCGCAAAAGCCATTAATTGTTTACCTATTCCATGTTTCCTATAGCTTGGGTCTACCACAACTACAGAAATTTCTCCAAATCTGCTATTTTCTTCAATATTTTCACGAATCCGAAATCCAAGTAAACCAACCACCTTATTTTCTAATTCATAAACATATAAAGAATCAATACAGCTACTTTCAACTAAGTCAAATCGGTTTTTAAAATCAGAATCAGAAATCTCATGTCCTGTCAATTCTTTAATTAAGTATTGAATTGAAACTTTATCTCTTTTATCAGCTTTTCTTATCATAGTAGCAGTTTATTAAGCTTCCGACTAACGTCAAACTTACAAGTCATAAAATCAAGTAGTTGTAAATCCGAGTTGTTCGGGTTTTATTTCAAATTTAGTTATTTGTTTTTTTAATCTCTTTACCAAACCCAATCTTCTTTTTTCGTCGAGGAACATATATTGAGTTGGTGGATTATAGTTTTGTCCTTTTACAAGCATATTCCAAATTATTATTGCAAGCTTTCTGGCAGTAGCATTAATGGCAGTTGGCCGTCCTTTTTTGTAATTGATTCTTTTAAAGAAATCAGCAAGGTGCCCTTCTTTTAAATTTCCAATTGCATTAGCCGCATTACGTAAGGCTATTTTTAATCTGCTGCTACCTTTGGGGATGTGATGGCTTAATACCTTTCCTCCGCTAATTTTATTATTGGGAGCTAACCTGAGCCATGCTGTAAATTGTTTTCCGGATTTAAACTTTCTGATACCAGTCAGTCCTATCTCGCTGATTAGTGCCATTATTGTTGCATCATTTACTCCTTCAATTTCCATAAGGTCGACACCTTCGAAATACTGATAAGAGATTTGATTCATATCTGTTCCCCTGATCGTATTTTTATTTTTACGCTTATATGATTTTTTATTGGCAACGTGCTGTTTCTTGTTGTGGTCCTGGTCGATAATATCTTCAAGTAGGTTTTTTATTTGGACATCAACTTCACTGATTTGTTTTTGTATATGCAAATAGGTTTCCCATTCCTGTTTGAGGGCAAACAGATAATCTTTTCTTCCATTATATTGTAATGCCTTTGCTATTTCTTTTTCAGGTTTACGGCAATTGTAATGCCGGTATTTAGCGAGTTCTATACCCTTGGTTTCACCTTTAATAAATGCATTTATGATTTTTGTTCCGGTTAAACCAACGATGTCGTTTACAACAACATCCAACCTCATATTCATTAGCCTGAGGTATTTCTGGACTTTCAAAACTGTTTGCCCGGTTTGTCTTATCAGGTTTTGCCTGTGCCTTGAATAAGTTCTGATTATTTCAGTGGTACTGTCAGGAAGGAAGCTATGGCTCAATAAACCTAAACAATGTAGCTTTTGTATCCATTGGCAATCTTTTATGTCTGTTTTTTTTCCTTTCACGTTTTTAGTTTGTTTCCCATTAACCAGTATCACTTCAAAACCTTCTGCTGTTAATGCACTAAACAAAGTTTGCCAATAAGTACCAGTACTTTCCATCGCAATTGAGGTGATACCATTTTTAGATAACCATCGGCAGAGTTCCTGATGGTCTTCACTATAAACACCAAATTCCCTAATGTCCTGGGCATCCTGTCCAATGGCAACCCAATGGCTTTTGCTTCCTACGTCAATCCCTGCTGCATCAGGGTTGACTACTTCTAAACTCATTTGTTTCTTTCCCATATCTTAAATGTTTAAAATGTTAAAAAGCTCCAGGGATGTAACTCTTTAACTTTGAAAATATTCCGATCGGGATTCCGTCAACAGACGGATCGCCATTAAACTCTAACCCAGGTCAGTAAAGAAATATCACTGACTTTTTACATCCTAACCTTGATTGCGCTCGGGTTTAATAAACACCATTGCTTAAACCGGCCTTAACTCGGAGCTCAATGCTAAGATAATCCGTTAGCACAAAAACTCAACTGTTTTACAACCAGTAGGAGGATGTTCGTTAAGGCAGATGGTTAACAAAGTTAAAGTCACATAAGTTACACTAAATTTGTACTCAGCCTTGTAATATTTTGTTTAACACGAATATCTTTTTCATTAAAGTAACCTAAAAATACATTACGGTAAAATACTTTCCAAACCCCGTTTCCAATTTCTTCAGCAGCTACTTGTCTACCTATCAATCCACTTGACATATACACCCAGTAATAAGCTTTCCAGCGCATTGCCCCGCTTTTTGAAACATTCATTGTTTTCATGTGTGCAGGATAGATATATGGTTTAATTTTCTCAGGGAAAGGCTTGTTTGAGAATTGGTGGGCCTGAGCAGGGGTTTTCATATCCAGAGCTTCATGTGGCCTTATTGAGTTATATTCTTTTACAAAATAGTTCAATTTCCTTTGTTGAGAACGTAAATCGAATGCTGAAGGGGCTGCACAGGCTGCTTTCAGGTCTCTGTGCATGCGTTCGTGCCTTCCGTTCTGTTCGGGGTGGGCGGGGTCTGAAAACACGGGGAGTATTCCCAGGTCGATAAACCAGTACGACAATGTGGTAAAGCGCTGGATGGCGGATACGGAGCCAAAGGGGATGCCGTTGTCGGTATGTACCTGTTTTGGCAGTCCGAACTTTCTGAACACCCTTGTAAACTCTTCTTTTACGGATTTGTAATTTTCTTTGTGATGAGCTTTTGCAGTAAACAGGAACCGGCTTTTAGAGTCGGCAATAGTTAAGGGGTGACAGTATTTTTTGTTGCCCATTAAAAATTTGCCCTTGTAATCGGCACTCCAAACTTCGTTGCAGTCTTTTGGGTCAAATATCGGGTACAGGGGTTTTACCCTACGCAAGCGTTTTTGGGGGCATACCAGTCCGTTTCGTGATAAAATGTTGTGAACCGTAACCACCGAGGGGATTTGGTTTTCAGGAAAGTCGTTAAACAATAATATCCTTAATTTTTTAGCTCCCCAACGTTGATGTTTATCCTTTAAACATAGAATTCTTTTTTCTATTTCTTTGTTTGTCAGGTTGGGGTGGTTTATAGGTGCTTTATCCTTCATACGGAGGCCTTCAATACCAAATTTTTCATAGCGCTGAATCATCCTGTACGCAGTTGTCCTGGATATTCCGAATCCGTTACATAACTCTGTGATAGTATATTTTCCAGAGTTCCATTCACAAATAAATTCTACTTTTTCTTCCATAATAGTTTTTTCTTTCCAAGGCATGGCAATTTGATTTTTATGTCAAATTACAAACTTTGAAAAGTGTAAACTATGTCCCTTTAACTTTGTAACGGATGTCCCTTTATCGTACCGGATTGCTGCTAACGGTTGGTACATGTTGTCGGGGTGGATTTCGGAGAGCGTTCCTGTCCGAAGGACACGGAACTGCGATGCGAGAATCCGCAGTTGGCGTACCAGCGAACCCCGCCCTGCAATATGTATTGTGTTAGCGGTAGTAATTTAGTTGTCAATATTGTTTTGTTTTGCCCATTTATTTTCGATTTGATTAAATTTTATACCGTAAATTTTTTCAAAAATCATTTTATTCTTGTCACTATTTGAATTGGATAATGATTTATATAACTCAAGGAATTTTTGTTTGCCGAATTCCTTGATTAAGAATTCAACAAAAGATGCCGACGTGCAATATGCTAAATTATCACCAATATCATTATATGAAAGCAGAGTTGAGATAGTCAGCACTTTTTCGTTTTTGTTAAACAACAAAAGAATCTCATTAATACTTTTTGTTGGGTAACCAATTAATCTTGAAAAAGCTTTGTCTCCGTATAACTGAGAAAGATAAATAGCAGTACCCTCATCAATCAATGCAGGAGGTTCATTAAGTGTATATCCAATAACATGCGCCAACTCATGATATGGGTCAATTTGTATTGAATCATTAAAAACCTCAACAATATTATTGTCAAATCCCCACCCAAAACCTTTATGACCAGTAAGATTATACTTTATTTGCTCATTTTTGAAAAGAAAAATATTGATGGATAAATTTGTTTTAATTTCAAAAAAATTGGAAATCTCTCCATAAGCAGATTCCCTTTCAATTAGAAAATGAGACTTTGATTTCTCACTTAGATGCCCCTCAAAAGTGTATAGATTGAAATGTTCAGAAGATATTGATGTAAAAAGGGAATCTTTGTTTAATAACCATTTTTTCTCTTGTCCATTGTCGCTACAGTGAATGAAGATTAGAAAGATTAATATTAATATCCAATTTCTCATTGATTCGCTTTTATTATTCTGACTAACGTTAAAATTAGTCATTGATTTTCAGTTGTTTAACTTTTACTCAAATTTATCATTTTTTAGCTTATTTTCGCAACCCATTTTACGTTAGCAACAGGATTTAATCAGCTCTGTAAGATTAGATAATTTCATTTGTTTTTCTAATCAGGAAGTGCTTATACGGCGAATTACCGCTAACGGTGGTGGTATGAGGTCGTGGCGGTCAGACGAGAGTCTGACCAGTCCGACCGAAACAGAGGTTGGGACGAGATTCGACTTGTCGAATCCGCACAAACCCAGCCATGCCTTATACCACGTGTTAGCCTTAGTTTTTTTCTTTTCTTAGTCAATATAAGTTTCTTTTAAAACCGACTTTAATTCTTGAATTTCAGAATCATGTAATCCTCCAAAAATCTTGATGATTCGTTGCTTGTCAATTGTACGAATTTGGTCTAAAACAATCCATCCAATTTTATTGTCATGTTTTATTTTAACTCTTGTCGGATATTTTTTAGAACTTGTTGTCATCGGAGCAATTACAACTGTCCGCAAATATTTATTCATCTCATTGGGAGAAATTACCACACAAGGTCTGGTCTTTTTGATTTCACTCCCAATTGTCGGGTCAAGATTGACTAAAATGATTTGATATTGTTTTATTTCCATTCTTCCAGGTTTTCATCGTCAAATACATCATCAATCAATAAATTGTCATCTCCATTTTTAGCCATTTTTTCAAAAGCTTTTTCCCATCCTTTTCGGGGTTTTGAAATTGGTTTTATGATAATCTGTCCTTTATCCATTATTAAATCAACAGTGTCTTTGATGTTGTATCTGTCAAGTAGAGTTTTGCTCAACCTAATCCCCTTTGAATTTCCGATTTTTATAACTGAAATTTCCATAACTGAATTTTTAAATGTGTAATTACAAAGTTATAACATTTTATCGAATTTCAAAATTAAGGCTAACGGTTGGTGCAAGTGGAGTGCGGGGCTTTGAAACGGTTACCTGTCCAAGTTTGCAGGGAGCCAAGCCGGCGCAGCACTAAATTTCATTTTAAACCGTCATCCGTCAAAGACGGATTGGCGGTGGTTGAACAATGCGAAAACAATGGAATACCACGCCTGCCCGCATTACATTTGCACTGTGTTACCGCAAGTATTTTATATTTCAATCGAGATGTTTACTTTTCCCCCAAGTCCTTTCTCAACAATGTCGTACAATGTTTTTAAAGTCAGATTACTTCCATTGTTTTCAACTCTTGAGATGTAAGTCCGTTTTTTCTCCAATTTTTCAGCCAACTGACTTTGGGTCATATTTTTTAGTTCTCGTGCCTCTCTTAATTTTAACCCAATTTGAAAAGCTTCAAAGTCTCTTTCTAATTCATCTCGTCTCTCAGTGCCTTTTTCTCCGTAGACTCTATCTTTTATTTCAGACCAACTTGTTGTATTCATTTTTTGTCCTCCTTTTGTTTTTCAATGAAATATTCAGACATTAATCGAGTTGCTTTTTCAATCTCTTTTTTGGGTGTCTTTTGAGTTTTCTTTTGGAATCCATTTAATAGAATTACAAGTTTTCCCTCGTCAAAAAAGCAAAATACTCTCCAAATATTTGAACCTAATTTAATTCTCGCTTCAAAAAGTCCAGGTGTTCCAGCAATATATTTAAAGTATTGAGTAGGAATCCTTTCGTAAGTTTCAATAATCTCAATGACTTTATAAATTTTATTCTGGATTTTAATCGGTTGTTTACTCAGAAAATCCTCAAAATAATTTCGATATGCAATTACCTCCCTGACTTTTTTCATATGACAAAGGTAACTTATAAGTTTCCTATTTCAAAATATTGTAAATTAGAATTTGCTTCGTTTCAATATTTGCGGTAACGGTGGTGGTATGAGGTCGTGGCGGTCAGACAAGAGTCTGGCCAGTCCGACCGAAACTGAGGTTGGGACGAGATTCGACTTGTCGAATCCGCGCAAACCCAGCCATGACTTATACCACGTGTTACCGGTAGGTTTTTATTATTCATCGTCAGTTTGTTAACAATATAAAAGTATCATTTTCAGCGCAAAAGTCTCAAGTAATTACTTCGCATTTTTATTTTTTTTCTTAACCCCCAAAGTCAAAACCAGCTTGTGGGCCAGCAGGTAACCACCGAAAATTGCCCCGCCGGGACGTAGGCCAAACCAGCCCGGGTTTTAGCCGCTGGCGAAAAACTTGCTGCTTCCGGCCAGCCCTGCCAATTTAATTTCCTGTCAGGTACGAAACGGCCAAAAACCAAACTGTCAAACAACTACTGGCTGTTCTTAAAAACGTACTGCACAGTCAGGTTGCAAAGCAGTTTTGGCAAATTGTCAAACTGCGAAAATTGGCAACAGCACTAAACTTTATTTTGCAAGTTTTGTGACAGCGATTTTCGGGCGGACAAAAAACCAAAGAACGGACGTTTCAGATAACCACCATTTTTTTCTTCAAACTTACCGGTAACGGTGGTGGTATGAGGTCGTG
Source organism: uncultured Draconibacterium sp. (assembly GCA_963677235.2). Lineage (GTDB taxonomy): Bacteria > Bacteroidota > Bacteroidia > Bacteroidales > Prolixibacteraceae > Draconibacterium. The sequence goes on from CAXXPP010000004.1 coordinate 1,511,688, forward strand.
GCTGTCAGACGAGAGTCTGACCAGTCCGACCGAAACTGAGGTTGGGACGAGATTCGACTTGTCGAATCCGCACGAACCCAGCCATGACTTATACCACGTGTTAGCGAAAATACTTAATTTACAAATTGTACTATTTTATCTCTTAAAAAGTGTAAGGTTTCAAATCTACATTCTCGCGCTAATCTATAACATGCAGAGTAGTGCTCAGGCATTTTTTTAAGATTAAATTCCTTCTTCAAATCTTGTAATAGAATAAATAGGATTGATTTACCACATATGTTATTTTTTACGATACCACTTTCTTTCCAAAAACTAATATTTTGCTCAATTGCGCCTTCTAAGTCAATAAATAGGTCATTTTCTGAGATGTATTGATTTAATACTTTTTTGTAATTAGTTATTTTATCTTGACACAACTCAAGTTTGTTATTTTGAAGGAATCGACTAATATGTAAACTTGAATTCTCAAAAGGAAGCGAAAAATGTTGAACTATATAAAATAAAGAATTCACGTATAACAACTTATTTAAAATATCATTCATTCGCTCTTCAAATGAATACTTTTCTTTTATTTCTTTTCGTCTTATTTTAGGATTTTCTGAGACAACAAACTCAATAACTGACACTTCTTCAAATAAGTAATTTTCAATGCAATATCTATCTAAGTAGAAAAGATTTGAAATATTTTCAATTCGGTTGTGAAGGTCGTCAAAATCTTTATCAACAATAAATATTCGATTCTTAGCTCCTTCATACTCTTTGGCACAATTGATAACATTTTGTTTGCCATTTAATGGAAATATCTTTTCAATGCTAATATCGGGGAATATTTTTTTTAGAATTTGATGATAAAGCTCTTCTAATTCAGTGTCTTCTATGTAAAAACTCACTTCATTAAATTGCTCCCAAAAAATATCTTGCCCATACAGATAAGATTCAGAGAAACTAGGGAAACTTTCGTCTATTGTAATCATATTCTAATTGTTATAGGGGAGTAATACTGTACAATATTCTTTCTTTTTACCAACGATTATTGGAGAATGCGTAGCAATCAGAAGCTGTGCATTTTTTGGCATTAGTTTTTCAACATTTGGAAGAAAATCTTCTTGCCATTTTGGATGTAAAGAAAGTTCAGGCTCGTCGATAATAAATAAATTACCGTTTTGTGTGTTAAAACTTAAGTAGGTGAAAAGAGTTAGTATCTGTTTTTCTCCAGAAGATAAAGTTTCTATATCCCTATTTTCTTCAATAATATTTCTGTCTTTATCGAGAATATTAAATTTTAAATCACCTATATCTTTTTTAAAAATAATTTCTTTAGAAGAATCCTTAAAGAATCCATTAAGCGTAGTTAAATAGGCTTCGATTTTTTTATAATAAACTTTAGAACGCTTTTCAAACAAATCAAACTCTGCCATTAGCATATTAATATTCATGATTTGACTAATATTCATTAAATAAACTAGTGGCATGCTGTCTTTTATTTCCTCAGTCAATATTGATTTTAGTTCTTTAAAATAATCTTTGATTAAATGTCTTGATTCAACTTCTTTTGCAGTTCTATCTTTATTCGGGAAAACAGACTCTTCAAAATACTTTGTAATTTTACGTTCTAAATCTGCAAGCTGCCTTTTCGTAATTATAGGCTTTTCCATTAATTCATTTAGTTGGTCTTGCTTATAAACTTTATTGAAGGGAGCCATCATAATTTTTTCGTTCATGTTAGAATTTAATGTAAGCATCTTACTACTATACATGCTATATTCTCGATTTGCAATTTCTTTAACATTATCAATCGGATTTCTTTTTTCAGAAAAACCTCTATGATTTCTTTTGCGTTCACCATCATTTTTATCCTGTAGAAATCTGTCTAAGCCGATTACGATAGGCATTGGTAAAGTATCGAAAATAAAGCTCCATGTAACAACTTCGTGTTTCTCTGGTCCTAATCCAAGATATTTTTCCCTAAACTCCGCCTTTAGTTTTTCATTTCTAGAAATTTTAGAAGGATGTATATGAAAGGTAGCTTGAATAGATTCATATTCCAGGCTTTTAGTTAAGTTGGTTAAAAATAATCTAACTTCTAGCTCATCTTGTGTAGCTCTTAATTGATAATCTTCATTTCTGAATGTAAAATCAAGAATAAGCTGACTAAATTCAGTAACAGCTAAGTCAGGAAGAGATGGTTTTGTAAGCCAATGTAAAATATTTAATATACTAGTTTTTCCAGAACCATTAATGCCTACAAGAAGATTTATATTGTCTTTAAAATCAATAGTTTTATTGATAAAACCATATAAGTTCTCACAAATTAGCCGTTTTACTTTCATTATTTTGTTTTTAAATTTTTACTATCAAATTTTTTTCAGGTTAGTATTTTCGCTAACGGTGGGTACATGTTGTCGGGGCGGATTTCGGAGAGCGTTCCTGTCCGAAGGACACGGAACTGCGATGCGAGAATCCGTAGTTGGCGTACCACCAAACCCCGCCCTGCAATATGTACCGTGTTAGCGGGTCGGTTTTTATTGTTTATTTAATTTATATTTATAAAATCCAATTCCTTTTTGGGCAAAAATTATGATTTGGGAATTTTCTTCCTTTATGTCATATTCTCCATCTAAAACTAAGTTACCGTCAAAGTCAGCATACCACCCATTTTCATCTATAAAAGTGATTTTATTTTCTTTTATCTCAAATTTTCCACTCCCTCCTGCTGGGATGTAGTTTTCTCCACTCGAACACGAAAAGTTTCCATCTTCAAATTCGATAATTATTTCATTGGAAAGCTCCATTTGGTCATAGAAAATTGGGGCTTCTGAATATTCGACAGTAAAAGTTCCGTTGTAAACACCTTTTAAGTCCGAAAAGCTAAGTTCTTCATCTTTGTCACAGCTCACAAAACTCAGAATTATAAGTGCAAAGATGAAATTCTTTATTTTAAAACTATATCTCATTTTTATGATTATTAAATTGTTCTGGGTTGGTTTTATTTTAATCAACGGTAAATTCATTGGAATAAAAAGATTGATAACCTTCTCCATGTTCGACTATAAAACTATACTCTATTTTATAAGTACCTTTTTCAAAAGTAATGTTTAAAGTGTCTTTGTATTCAGTTTGTGGTTCAAGTGCTCCACAACAATGCGATTGGAATCCATCACATATCGGTCCCCAAAAACCTGTCCATTCATCATTTTCAAGTATCCAAATCGATGGTGGTATTCCGTCATAGGAACTACATACATAATAACTTAATTCAGTTTCATAATGATTTGAGATTTCTAAATAAACAGACTCATTGGAAGAATAAGACACCTTGTTTGTGCTTATTAATAAATTCTGATTGTCATTTTTTTCTTTGTCGCAACTTATAGAACCAATCAAAAAAATTAAGCCCAGAATGAATTTTATTTTTTTCATGTCTTTGTTCGTTAGTTAATTATTGACTGTTTATTAGATGTGTTTTTTATACTAATGGTTGCGTTTTCAAACTGCCCGCTAACGGTTGGTACATGTTGTCGGGGCGGATTTCGGAGAGCGTTCCTGTCCGAAGGACACGGAACTGCGAAACGAGAATCCACAGTTGGCGTACCACCGAACCCCGCCCTGCAATATGTACTTTGTTGGCGTTTCGTTGTTTATTTAAGTTCTACAATCATTAAAATGGGATTATCGTTATATTTCACATTATTTGCCCAATTATTTTGTTTTTTAAAATCTTCATCCCCAAAAGATTCATTGTAGGGATAAGCTACTGAAATTACTGAATTGTCATTTAATTTTAAACTTGGTAAAAAATCAGGACCATTGTCAAAATCATTTTCTAATCCAATCCACTTCTGGTTTTCGTTTATTTTGGGTTCATGGTAATAAGTATTTCCAGTTTCTTTATTGCAGTATATAAATCCTTTATTTACCTTGGTTATCACATAATTGTTTAATTCTATTACGTCTAATATTTCAAGTAAATTCGTAGCCTTTCTTTTTTTTCCTTGAAATCCGGATTCATCATTAAATGCAGGAGAGTTTTTATATTTACCAAGGTACAATGTCATATAAGGTGAAATTTCCAAATTTGAATTAACGCTATAAATCGTATCGCACCATTTGTCTTTAAAGAAAAGTTTATCTTCTTTTTGATAAAGAATAACAGATAAATAATTAAGTCCAATTTTTAAATTAGGGTCACGGTTATGCTTAAAACTTTTTATTAATTTTCCTTTAGAATCTGTTACATTAAAAAGTATTTTTCTGCTATCGTAATCACAACTCATATTTGTAAAAGCAATATTGCCGTTAAATGGACATATTCTGATAGCCCAAAATTCAGTTTTGAATTCATATTTAGGAATATACATTTTGTCGTAAACAACTACTTTTTCAGCACGGGGGTCTACTGCAAATATTAGGTCATTTTTATCTGAATAACATATATCGAGTACCTGTATTACTTCATGTGGTCCTTTGCCAATGTCAATGAATTTTGATAGGTATTTACCTTTCATATCAAATACATAACAGTGTTGGTAATCATATACCAAAATATTATCATTCCTGATAATCACTTTTTCAATATCTTCACCCAGTAAACATTCTGGTTTAGTCTCAAGTGGTAAATAAGTTATACTCTTTGCAATGTCACTTAATTTAGGAGTTTGATGTTTTTTCATTGCTTCTTCCAAGTTAATTTTAAGAATAGAATTTTGACAATTTCCTCCTATTGTTGAGATAAATAGAATAAGCAACACAACTATATTTTTCTTTAGCATAGTCATAATTTTATATCATTTAAAAATGTGCTTCATATTTACAATGTTTTGTTTTCTTACAATGAACGCCAACGGTGGTGGTATGAGGTCGTGGCGGTCAGACTCTCGTCTGACCAGTCCGACCGAAACTGAGGTTGGGACGAGATTCGACTTGTCGAATCCGCACAAACCCAGCCATGCCTTATACCACGTGTTAGCAACTGTGTTTTTTCTTTAATTTATTCAAATAGTCATCTGTTATTTGTTCAAATATTAATTCTAAGCCATATGTTAGTTTATCAAAAACAAGTTCTATAATAAAATCTGAGGTTATCCAAATTCTACCTGTCCACTTGTCCTTATTTACCAATTCTTTTTCATCGGCTTCAAAAACACTTTTACCATTTAAATCGTCCCCAAATACTGCTGCACATTTGTTAATTAAATTTTCCCATTCAATGTAAAAATTGAAGTATGAAAAATTTTTATGTACCTGTCTTAAGAATATTGTTTGTCTTTCCTCTTTGTGGAAAGCAACATAAAGAAAGTTGAAATAAGAAAGAATTTTGCTTTCTGGTTTGAATAAAAATAACCTAGCTTCCTCAAAGTCATGTTCTTTAATTTCGGTTATCAGATTATTATTAATTGTGTTTGTAATGGTTTTAATTACATCGGAAATATTTGAGTTACTATTTATCAATTTTGAGTAATAGTCGTAGAATTCTTGCGGAGTAAATGTTTTAGTTTCAATTTTGTATTTCTGATATAAGGCTGCTGATTTGTACAGTATTTTTTTGTCAAGTGATACTAAACAATCGCAAAATCCTGCATAAAAAGAGTGATGACTGTCGTTTGTGAAGTTGGTATATAAATTCTTCTTATTTAGCTTGTCGGGATGAAAACCAGACATGTCTAGATTACCGTATTCTACTGCGTATTTGGCAAAGTGACTATTTATGTAATTGTTTGTTTCATCTAAGTTAATTGAACTAAGTTGTTCAAAATCCATATTGTAAATAGAGTTCTTAAATATTTTATTTAGTTCGTCAATAGGGTTTTCGAAGTTCGAAACTTCCCTTGGTTGCAAGTTTAATTGTGTTCTTAAAAGTTCTCCAAGAGAATTGTAAATGTCTGGGTTTTGTTTTAACTCTTTATAAAAGTCTGAAAAGTCAAGCATCATGTTATACATGTTATTCTCTGCTTGTGTTCGCTTAAAATATTTGTCGTAGAATTCTCTAGCACCTTCATATTTGTCAGCATCGGATATAAATTTTAAATCGATGGGGGTCTTTTTCCAAGTCTCTGTTATAGTTTTTCCAAAATTCGGTAATAACGGATTATCTGATTTTTCAAGATTTAAAGGATTAAAAAAATCGTCGTATTCGTTTTTAACCAAACTCTCAAAAAGTATGTGAGAACTGCCAATGAAAGGCTTTACTTTGCTTTTATCTAATAAATCAACCTGGATACAATGTTGCCTACTTAATTTATCTATAAAATCTAGGTCAGTTTTTATATATTCTAAATTTCCTGGATTATCGGCGCCTTTAATTAAATCCTGAATATGAGCAGGCGAGTATAGAAATAGAAATTCTGATTGGTTATTTTCTACCAAATCAACAATATCTGATTTTTCTTTATTTCTAATCAAGTTTTTCAGATATGAGAAAGTATTCCAATCAAGATATATTCTATACATGCTTGTTTTTTAACATTGTTGCTAACGGTGGTGGTATGAGGTCGTGGCGGTCAGACGAGAGTCTGACCAGTCCGACCGAAACAGAGGTTGGGACGAGATTCGACTTGTCGAATCCGCACAAACCCAGCCATGCCTTATACCACGTGTTAGCCTTAGTTTTTTTCTTTTCTTAGTCAATATAAGTTTCTTTTAAAACCGACTTTAATTCTTGAATTTCAGAATCATGTAATCCTCCAAAAATCTTGATGATTCGTTGCTTGTCAATTGTACGAATTTGGTCTAAAACAATCCATCCAATTTTATTGTCATGTTTTATTTTAACTCTTGTCGGATATTTTTTAGAACTTGTTGTCATCGGAGCAATTACAACTGTCCGCAAATATTTATTCATCTCATTGGGAGAAATTACCACACAAGGTCTGGTCTTTTTGATTTCACTCCCAATTGTCGGGTCGAGATTGACTAAAATGATTTGATATTGTTTTATTTCCATTCTTCCAGGTTTTCATCGTCAAATACATCATCAATCAATAAATTGTCATCTCCATTTTTAGCCATTTTTTCAAAAGCTTTTTCCCATCCTTTTCGGGGTTTTGAAATTGGTTTTATGATAATCTGTCCTTTATCCATTATTAAATCAACAGTGTCTTTGATGTTGTATCTGTCAAGTAGAGTTTTGCTCAACCTAATCCCCTTTGAATTTCCGATTTTTATAACTGAAATTTCCATAACTGAATTTTTAAATGTGTAATTACAAAGTTATAACATTTTGTCGAATTTCAAAATTAAGGCTAACGGTATTGCGGTATGAAACGGTTGGGAGAGCGGGCTGCGTTCGTATCCACCGTTGCAAAAAGTTGATGCGTGGCAGGATGCTCGAATAACCACTTCACCCCAAATGTTTTATGACCGCATGTTATGGCTAGTTTGTTATTAATCAATTATTTGCCCTTCCTTATCAATCTTAAAAATTATTGGAAATGTTTCATCCTCATATGTATCCCAAAAGTCGCTATTTTTTATTGTTGCAAGTATTAAAGTATTTTGTCCAGAGATGCAAACTGAATTTATTTGAAAATCAATGTTCTCAATTAATGTAAATTGTTTAATTATCTCTCCAGTTTTGGTTAAAATAAATACATCTTTATCATGGAAAATAACACTTCTATCATTATATTCTCTTAATAATATTTTATCATTGAAAGTATTCCAATCAGGATATGAATCACCAAGATTGATTCGCTGATGCCACTCAAAATCTAGATCTGATGAAATTCTCACAATATTGAGATAGCTATAACACCCACCGCAAGACCATTCTATATCAAATCCATACATTATATAGCCAGAATCAGAATTCAAGATGTTTTCACAATATACATTAGGAATTGCCAATTTAATTTCGTTATTATTATCTAGATTTCTTTTTTCAATGGAGATTTTAGCAGTATCATATGGATAATCATAATATTCATCATTATTGAATAGCATTAGATATTCCTTGTCGCTTATAAACATTGCATCTAAACATTTTTTATCTGAATTTTCATTATCATATAACTGCTCCCTTATAATTCTATCACCTGAATTAGTACGATTTTCATACTCAACTTCATAGGAATTCCTTCCAACTAGATAGTAGTCATTATTAGAGGTAGCTAAAATATGTCCTTTGTAAAAAAATGAAAAGCCTCTTTTAGTTAAAGTTGTAGCACTTAGGTCAATTTTAGCAAATCCATCATTTTCTAATAGTATGAAATTATTATCAGAATCCATTTGTAAATCAACAACATCAACGTAGGTATCAAAATGATTTGGTTGTTTTGCAAATAATTCATGTCCATCATTTATTTTATGTAAAAATAAACCATATCCAGAACCACCAGAACCGCCCTCTGTAAATACATAATTATCTGAATTATTCTCAAAAATCCATATACCTTTCCTGTAATCCTGTTTATTTCCAACAATTTGTCCAAAAACCTTTACATAAAATATGCAATCACTTTCTTTATCACCATTGTCCACTTTAACTTTTACAGAATAAAGACCATTCGAAGAATATGAATGATAACTACTTTTCTCTGTTGAGTTATATCCATCACCAAAATCCCAATCATATGTTATATTCTTATTATCAGAATAAGCTGAAAATTCCATCTTTGTCTCAACAGGTAACAAAACTGTATCGCCACAATTTATCCAATAAGGAGAAGAAACTCTTACTTCTGGTGGAAGCATATCAAAATCCTTGTTACAAGAAAAAAGAACAATGGTAAATAATATAATTACTGAATATTTCATATTAAAAGTAAAATCTAAGAATTAAACCTGTATCTGTTAATAAATAACTTGATTTGCTATCTTCGGAATCATATGTATCCTGATTATCCTTTTGAGTTGATTTGAAATAAAACAATCCAATTTCACCAGCAATGCTAAAATGATTCCCAAAAAGATATTCCCCTCCAATGGATGGACCAATAGATAATCTAGTTTCTCTTTCCTGAAGTTTTTCACTTCCATAATCATACCTGTCTCGTTCCTCATAAACATTGTCATAACCAACTTTAAATCCTAAATGAATCAATGTTCTTTCCTTTTTCAATAAAAAATAATTCCCTAATCCAAGATGGTATCCAGTACTTTGGTAATCATCTCTTTTATACCTAATTAAACCAAAAACAGGTTCAATACGATATGTGGATTTGTAATTATAAGTAAAGATTATTTTGTTTGAGGGTATAATCGAGCTATTTAAACCTAAATCAATTAATTTAAATTGCTCAACATGTAATCCAATTCCAAATTTTCTAATTGAATCCTGTTGCGCATACCCTAATGTTATAATACAGAGTAATAAAGATGTTATTAAAAGCTTTCTCATATTTATATTTGTTTATTTGTTTGCAGAATGTTTTGTCAAAATTAGCCATAACGGTTGGTACATGTTGTCGGGGCGGATTTCGAAGAGCGTTCCTGTCCAAAGGACAAGGAATTGCGAAACGGGAATCCGCAGTTGGCGTACCACCGAACCCAGCCCTGCAATATGTACTTTGTTATGGGCAGTTGTTTATTTTTTATTTTCAAGTTTTTAATCAATAGTCGATAAGTATTTTTCTATTTTAGGTGAATATCCAATATTATAATCTCCAATACTGTCAGAGTAAATAATAAAATAAATCAAGTCAGGAACTTTTTTCTTAAACTCGTTAAAACCTTCTGTCCCCATTGACATAATAGCCGTTGCAATCCCATCGGCAGTAATACATTCTTTTGCCAAAACGGTCGCACTTAATATATTTTGACCAGCAGGATACCCTGTTTTGGGATTAATTGTATGCGCATATTTTTTCCCATCTTTGATATAATAATTTCTATAATCTCCAGAAGTTGCAAGTCCCATTCTTTCCGTAATATGCAATGTTTGATTAATGATTTCCTCTTGAAATCCTATGTTGTCATCAATTGGTTTAGTTATTGCAACAGTCCATGGTTTTCCTTTCGGATTGACTCCTTTCATGGACATTTCGCCTCCTATCTCAATCAAGTAATTTTCAATTCCGTTTTTGTCAAATAAGTTTGCAACCAAATCGCAGATGCAACCGTCTCCTAAAGCTGAAAAGTTGAGAAGTATTCTTGGGTCATCTTTAATTATTTCATTATTCTTCAATTTTACTTTTCGATATCCAACAAAAGTGAGTAAACTATCTATCGTTTTGGGTGTTACACTGTCCATTTTAGAAAAACCAAATCCCCATAAATTAATTAATGGGGCACAAGTGACATCAAACATTCCATCAGACAATTCCGATATTTGTTGTGCTTTTTGAAATGATTTTATAAAAATTGAATCAACCTCAACTTTTTTGTTTTGATTCACCTGTGAAATTATTGAAAGAGAATCAAATGGATTTAGAGAATGATAATATTTTCTAAATTCATTTTGTACTAATTTTTCCACACTATTTGGATTATTACTTTTAAAAGTAATATGATAAGGAGCATGGGTTACTCCACTTAATTTGTGGTAATTGTCATGACAACTCTCAAATAAAAGAATAATTGCGATTATAAAGTAAAATCTTATTTTCATTAATAATCAGAGTTTTGCAGGTTTTGTTTCAATTGCCCATAACGGTTGGTACATGTTGCCGGGGCGGATTTCGGAGAGCGTTCCTGTCCGAAGGACACGGAACTGCGATGCGAGAATCCGCAGTTGGCGTACCACCAAACCCCGCCCTGCAATATGTACTGTGTTAGCTTCCGTTTTTCATTCTTTCTTTTAATATTTTTTTTCTTGTTTTCGAATCAGCAAATGCAAGTTCATCATATTCATTCATGTGATTTGTATCAATTAAAAGTTTTTTGTCATTATTTTTAAGGAATGAAAATTCCTCAATTAATGGTTTAAAGAACTCCACTCCATATTTACCAAGTCCATTGTAAAATAATAAAGTCAGCTCATAACTAGATAATAATGCGCGTAAAAGACTTGAATATTTAAATTTCTCCTCTGGGGTAATTTCTTCAGAATTTTTCACAAATTTTAAAATGTGGTACAAATTTCTGAAGTAATGTCCTAAATCTGCTTGATGCTTATCAAAGAATTCCATGTATGAAGTTAGAATTTTATCTAATGGAACATTCTTATTTAAATTTCCAGAAAACCTTTGGTAGAAAATTTTAAAGCAGTCTCTACCTTGTTCGGATATTGCCATTTCACCTGTACCTCTTACTTTTTTTCTCATGTCAATGCCATTGACAATTTCCTGATGATTACGTAATAATTGAAAAAAAGTATTTTCAAATCTTTGTTGGCGTAAGGTTCTATTTTGTTCAATCATTTCCTGTTTTTGCCCTTTAATCTCAAGTCGAGTATATTTAACTTCCAACTGACTAAACATTAATTCCATTTGTTGATTAAGTAACTGTTGTTTTTGTCCTAAGAAGGCAACATAAATGAAAAATAGTCCGGCTAATGACCATATCGAAGCAACAGCTCCTCCTAAAAAGTCTCCGAGTAAATTTAGCTCAAATGAACCATTGCATTTATAATCAATTAACCCATAAGCAGAAATCAGAAATCCAATAATTACAAAGCTCCAAGCCCAGAAAGTATAGATTTTAACTTGTTTCTCCAGTTTTGATATTTTATTTTCAAAATCTACTTTTTTTAGTTCACTTTTCTCTTCTGCTTTTTTTATTTCATTTTCTAGTGTCATAGGCTGTTTTTCAAAATGGAAGCTAACGTATGTGCATCCCAAAAATTTGGGTTATTTCTCTATTATCGATTTGTGTTATACTCCTAATTAGGGTGTGTAAATGTAGTTTTCTGTTAGAGTAATTCATCCAGTGGATTTTTAAAATTTTTAAAATTGTGCTCCGAAACATGAGTGTACCGTTGTGTGGTTTTAACACTCTCGTGACCCAACCACGACTGTATAAAACGAATATCAATACCTTGTTCCAATTGGTGTGTGGCAAAACTGTGACGAAGGATGTGTGGATAAACCCTCCTGCTTATTCCCGCTCTTTGAGCTGCCGCTTTCAATACAGATGAAATACTTTCTGCCGTATATTGCCCTCCTTTTTGTCCCTCAAATAACCACATTTTGGGCTTGTATTCTCCATAATACACGCGCAGCAATTTTAACAGAACATCCGAAAGCTGAACATACCTGTCCTTCTTCCCTTTGGCTCCTGTAATCTTTATCATCATCCGCTGCGAATCAATATCCCTTATCTTTAAATCAATTGCTTCGCTCCTCCTCAACCCGCATGAATAGATTACTGAAATAATTGTTTTATGCTTCACATTATCTGTAGCTGCTAAAATTGCCCCAACTTCTGATTTACTAAGAACATCAGGTAAAATCTTTTCCCTTCGTGGACGTTCTATTTCGTATTCCTGCTTTAAAGATTTTTGATTAAAAGTTCCTTGTTGAATTTTGAGTGCCGAGTAATCGATATTGGCCAAATCTCTGAACTGTTTAAAAAATAGTCTCAACTTAAAATTTTCCGGTTCTATATACCAATACCTTTTAGAGGCACTCCATGTGGCTAATATTTCCTTTCTGAGCCTGTTGATAATCTGTTGGTCATATTTGAACCTTATACCGATTACAGGCTGCCCGTTATGGTGTTCGTTTGATAACAATATTTGAGGCTTGATTGTCAAATTAGTAAGGTTTTCCGAAATTTAAGTATATTCTTCAATTTTACCATAAGTTCTATTGGAAATCTGTCTGCAATTTCTTCAAAAAGAGATTAAAAGCTAATTTAAATAGTTTGTACACCGGACATATGAAGCCAAATTAGCCAAATTAAGAGCCTAACTTATATGTAACCCAGTTGCCGGGTCCCCTGATTCAATTCAGTTTATAGTGCTCTCGACAAAAGGGTCGGAGTAACGGTATAAAAATAGAAAACGAGGCAGGTAACCTAAAAAGTGAAGCTATTTTTCCATGATTAATTTCTCCAGCCTTCCATCATCTCGTCTTTCTCTTTCAGCATATGTTTGTAGAGCACAATTTATTCTTCGTGAAGCTTCATTATTTGCTCAATGGGATGATTATTTGTAGTATAAATCGCTGCAATTGCCCCATTATCTAATGTATTCGAAATAATCTTTGCAGCCTGTTCTTCGTCAAAATTATGAAAAACTTCCACCGGAATTTTCAGTGTATCGAAAAACTGTTATAACAAAGGCAATTCGATGGTTTTTTATGGTGTATTTTGACTTTGTAAAAAAAGCCTGTAGATCAAATGATTTTCAGGCTTTTGATATTTTTTAAAAAAATTTTGTATTGGTCGGGATGACAGGATTTGAACCTGCGACCCCTTCGTCCCGAACGAAGTACGCTACCGGACTGCGCTACATCCCGATTCCTTTAAAAGTGCTGCAAATTTAAGCTTTTTTATAAAAACAGAAACTTTTCCATAAAAAAATACCTGTTTCTAATCATTTATTCCGAATAATAATACATAAAATCAACCTCTCCCACTCCATCTTCACAGCTCACAACAATTCCACAAATCATTTTAATAAACTTTTGTTCATTAAAATTTGATGCATGCAATTTATTTTTACTATCTTTGTCACTGTATCATAACTACATGATTCAAAAACAAAATATTCCAAAAAATGAAAATTATAATTACTTCTTCAGGAAATAGTTTAAATTCAAAATTTGATCTGCGCTTTGGAAGAAGCAGTTGGTTTTGTATTTACGACACAACCGAAAAAACCAGTCGTTTCATTGAAAACGCCAATAAAAACAACAATAGTGGCGCAGGAACAAAATCAGCAGAAATGGTTGCAGAGTTGGAAGCTCAGAGTGTAATATCCGGCGATTTTGGTCCCAAAGCAAAAACGATGCTGGAAAAACTAAAAATTCAAATGATTATTATGGATGAGAAGAATAAATCTATCCGTGAAATTATCGATATAATTAAAAATTGAAAATTATGCCAGAAATAGATAAATCCAAACCAGTCGGGCAAAATTTTACCGGAAGAAGAAGAAGGAGAAGAATAGGCAGGTGCAAACAAGACAGCAATACGGACATTGAAGAATTGCTCAATCAACATAAACGCGGATTCGGAAGAAAAAAGCGACTGAGGAGTGGCTGGAATGTTCCGGAAGATGGATGCAATTCAGTCCACAAAAAAGGAAAAAGAAGAATAGCGAGAGTCTAATCTTTCTTTCTGATAACCATACTGTTTTTCGACACGATTATTTTTAATACAAAACAAAAAAAAGATATAAAATGAAGAAAAGAATTGCAATACCAATTGATAGTGATAGTATTTTGGATGGACATTTCGGACATTGTAAATTTTTTGCCGTTTTTGACACAGAAGGGAAACTCACTTCCAGTGAGAACCGGTTAACACCTCCGCCACATGAGCCGGGTGTTTTACCAAAGTGGCTGGCAGAAGAAGGAATTACAGATGTAATTGCAGGAGGAATGGGAAACCGGGCCATTGAAATATTTAACCATCATAATGTTAATGTTTTTGTAGGCGCACCTAAACTAAAAGCCGAAGAATTAGTAAATGGCTTCTTAAATGACACCATTCAATTCACGGCAAATTATTGCGATCATTAACTATTTTAATCCTAACTGCAACAACAACTTCAACTCAATCGTACCCTGAAATAAAAACAAAAAAACAACCAATGAAGATTGCCGTTGCAAGTGGAAAAGGTGGAACAGGAAAAACTACCGTTTCGATTAACTTATATTATTTTATCGAAAAGTTCTTCAACAAAGCAGTTCAGCTTGTTGACTGCGATGTTGAGGAACCCAACGATATTTTATTTTTCTCCAACGCAGAATTAAATTCTGAAAAAAAAGAATTTAATCTTGTTCCTGAAATTGAACCTGAAAAATGTAAATTCTGTAAGAAATGCGATTCTTGGTGCGAATTTAACGCAATTACCATTGTTAAAGCATTAAGCTTTGCAGAAATAAATCCCGATTTATGTCATTCCTGTGGGGCATGCCTGGAGGCGTGCAACTTTAATGCAATAAAAGAAGAGAAACATTTACTGGGAAAAATAAGCCACTTTAATACAGGAATAGGGCTTGGAATTATTGAGGGACGTTTAAAAATAGGTTCATCGATGCAATCGTCCTTAATAAAAAAGACAAAAAAAGAAACCGCAGGAGATGCTGAAATTATATTATTTGATGCGCCCCCGGGAACAAGTTGCCCGGTAGTGGAAACAGTTTCTGATGCTGATTTTATCATTCTGGTTACCGAACCAACTCCTTTTGGGTTACACGACTTAAAAATCACAGTAGAATTGCTGCTTGAATTGCAAAAGCCATTTGGTGTTATCATTAATAAAGCAGGTGTTGGCAACCGCGATGTCCACCGGTTTCTTGTTCATAACAATATTGAAATACTGGCTGAAATTCCTTTCAATAAAGATTACGCAATTAAATATGCAGCGGGCCATGTTCTCGAAAATATTCCTGAAAATATTGAGAACATATACAAAGAGTTAATTCAAAAACTTGAACTAAAATTAGCCATGTTATGAAAGAGATTACAGTTTTAAGCGGTAAAGGAGGCGCAGGAAAAACCACTATTTCTGCAGCCTTAGCTTCTGTTACCAACAATACTGTATTTTGTGACAATGATGTCGATGCTGCAGATCTTCACATTATATTTCAACCCAACATAAAAAAGAGCCATTCATTTAGTAGTGGAAAGAAGGCAGAAATACACCCAGAAAAATGCACAAACTGTGGATTATGCGCAGAAAAGTGCAGGTTTGATGCCATTCATTTAAATTCCATTCACAGGTATAAAATAAATCTGTTTCAATGTGAAGGATGCAGTTTGTGTGAGCGTATTTGTCCGGAAAATGCAATTACGATCACTGAAAGCAAAAACAATTTCTGGTATGTTTCCGATACGCGTTTTGGGCCACTTGTTCATGCTAAAATGGGACCAGGGGAAGAAAATTCAGGGAAATTGGTAACCCGTGTCAGGGAAAAAGCAAAAGATATTGCTTTAAAAAACGGAGCTGATTTTATTCTTAACGACGGGCCTCCCGGAATCGGGTGCTCAGCCATTTCATCGATAACCGGAACCGATCTTGTTTTATTGGTAATTGAACCAACTCTCTCGGGATTACATGATGCAAAACGGTTGATTGAATTGGTAAAAAGTTTTAATATTCCCATTTTGTCAGTAATAAATAAATTTGATTTGAACCCCAAAATTTCAGATGATGTCATTCGTTTTCTGAAGAATAAAAAAATTAAACTGGCCGGAAAAGTCAATTTCGACAATAAGGCAGTGGAATCGATGATTCATGGTCAGACAATCGTTGAATTTTCTCCTAATAGTATTTTTAGTAAAGAGATTTATTACATTTGGAAAGAAATTGAGAAGCAACTCTGCATATGAAAAAGATAGTTTTTGCATTTGCGTTAAATAACGAAAATATATTTACAAAAAAATATTTTGGTGAGGCCGATAAATTTGTTTTTTACGAATTTTCAGATGGTGAATTAAAAGTGAGAGAAGAGTTAACAAATCCATTTATTAGCACATTAATGGAAGTTAACATCAACGATAAAAGAGATAAAATAGTTTCTCTTTTAAAATCCAAAGATGTTTCAGTGCTGGTATCCCGACAATTTAGCAAGAATTTACGTTTGGTAACCGACGATTTCATTCCTGTACTTATTGAAAAGGAAAATCCGGAACAGGTGGTGGAGATTCTAAACAAAAACATGAAATGGATTAAAGACGAGCTTAAAAACCGCAAATCAGCGCACATGCTTTTCAGAATTAATACAGGGGTTCTGAAACTGGCTATTAAGTAATCCAATTCAAATTTTTCAACATAAACATCTTGAAATTAACTGTACTTACAGAAAATGTTGCCGGAGGAGAATTTCTTGCGGAACATGGAATTTCGTACCTAATTGAAATTGACAACGAAAAGGTTCTTTGGGATACCGGACACTCAGATGTGTTTCTGAAAAATGCAGAAAAACTCGGAATTGACATTCATAAAGAAGTAAAAAAAATTGCATTAAGCCATGGGCACTGGGATCATGTTAACGGATTACAACACCTGAAAGATAAAATATTGATTACCCATCCGTCTTCCTTTATGAAACGGTTCAGAAAAAAGGACGGTTCGCCGGTAGGTCCGGCTCCTGGCAAAAAAAAATTACAGGAAAGGTTTGACTTTATTGAAACAGCTGCTCCATATAAAATCACTGAAAATTTATGGTTCTTGGGTGAAATTCCGCGCGAAAACGATTTTGAGTCACAGAATACTTCATTTGTAGATCAATCAGGGAGAAAAGATTTTATCCCTGATGATTCGGCTTTAGCTGCTGTGATTGAAGGAAAACTGGTTGTTGTTACCGGGTGTTCGCATTCCGGAATTTGCAACATTACAGAACATGCCAAAAATGTAACAGGTATTTCAAAAATTGAGACAGTACTGGGTGGGTTTCATTTAAAATACAACGATGTTCAAACTCAAAAAACTATCGAATATTTCAAAAAAAATGCAGTAAAAAATGTATATCCTTCTCACTGCACTGCTTTCCCAGCTCTAACTGCTTTTTATCAGAATTTTGAATTTCAGCAGGTAAAAACGGGTATGATTTTCAATTTCTAATAATCCATTTCTTTCGCTGCATATTTATAAATTTCAAAGTCGTTCATTAAACCATAATCCAGTAAATCATATTGGTCTCCTGAAGGTTGTTTTGCAGGTGCAGTTTTAAAACTCCATGGAGTTACTATTCCTGGCGTTGAAAAATTATGGTGCGGCCCAAACGTATTTTTATTGCTTCCTGTAATTTTTACTTTTATATCGTGAACACCGTAAGGAACGGTAATCTTCATTTTGTATGGTTTTTTGTATAAAATTCCCTGGTGATTTTCATCAACAAGTATCTCTGCAACTGTACCTTTCCATGTATTTAGCTCTACCAGAAAATCGGTTTCCAGTTTTAATTGCACTTTTTTTGAATAAGCAACGGTTTGCCCGAAAAACGGCATTCCCTGGTCTTTCCACGAGCCAAATTTTAATTCCTTCGGATTTTCGATCCTCCAGCCTTTCTCGGCAGGTGTAACAGCAAAATCGCCCAGCAAATAAACCGGTTCCAGCTCACAATAAATTGAAAATGGCGAAGCTGTTAAAACAATTTCATTTCTGCCTTTTTGAATGATGTCTCCAATCTCAAACAAGCGAAAATCGTTATCCATCCAATATTCACCATCCAGCTCACTTACTGTTTTCCCGTTTACCTTAATTTTATACAACCATGGTTGTTCTGCCACAAACTGAACCTTTTTTTGTGAAAAAGCTGAATCCACTACAAACGGATAACAAACCGTAAATCCACTGCCAGCACCAAAAGTATCAGCATCAATCAGTTCGGTTTTAAACTGGCTGGAAGAAACCCACGGATTATCGGGATAACCATGATGTTGCCAAATTTTATTAGCTGCATCATAAAAATACATTGGTTCGCTTGAAAATGTATCCATTGTGAGTTCCACATAATCAATGTTCAAAATATTCGGGGTTACCGGTTTTATGGTTATTTCGTCTGTGTTGTATAGTTCCATCTCTCTTTCCGGTTCAGGCTCTTTGCTTTTTTTGCTTCTTTTTGGAATAAAAAACAACTGACTTCCGGCCGGTGGTAAGCTGGTTGTGAAAGTTACATCTCCACCATTACGCAGGAAAGTATAGTTTTCAATTTTCCCGTTTTCTGGAATGAGCTGAACAACTCCTTTTCCCTTCATTTTCAGGTTAACTTTCGCTGTTTCTTTTTTATCGAAATTAGAGATAAACAACAACTGACCATCTTTAAATTCGCGCCGTTGGTGAAATACCTTTCCGGCAATAGAATCCGGATGTTCAAACTGAATATTTTCATTTACCGACAACTGTTTAAACAAAGAAGAATTAACGGAATTAACTGTCTTCCAGCTTTTCTTATTTTGGAGTTCAGAAAAGGATGTTTCATCGCCATCAACAAACTGAGGATTTGCACCTGCCTGAATAATTTCGCCTCCTTTTGAAGCAAATTCTTTCAGCAATTTAAATGTACTTTTATCCAGGTTTTCAAGTGCGGGAGGTAAGATTACAGTTGAATATTCAGCGTGGTTAATCACAAAGTTTTTGCCATCAACCTGGCCATTCCGTGCTATTATATCTTCGCATCCTAAATCATATTCCACCTGCCAATGTTCCAACTCATCCAAAAATGATTCAAACTCATTTTTTATCCGCTGTAATTCTTCATTTTCATTCTGAGGATTATAATACATCCACGAGGTTGTAGTGGGTTCAATAACAAGAATTTTATTGTTTTGAACGCCTGAAGAAAGCGCTACCGATAAACGTGCAAAATAATCCGCCATGTATTTATAAACACCCCAATAAGGTGCGTGTGGTCCAAACGACTGCGGAAAATCATGTTTCCGGTCGCCAACAAGCGACATATATGAAAGGTGTTGGTTCATAAAATTTACACCTAAAACATATTCCCAGTCCCCCAGACGTTTCATGTCGAAAAATGTTAAATCCCAGCCTGCGGCCCCATATGTTTCGCTTAGTGCGCGGTGACGTCCAAACTGATTGGCAACCGAGGAAAGTTCCTTTACGTTTCGCACATTTCCAAACTGGTCAGGGCGAAGTTCTTCTGCATTAAAAAGCATGTCAATAGCCGGTTGCTGATGCCAGGCATACATTGCCATATTATCCGGACCTTCCTGCGGGCTTGGCCAGCCGTGTTCCCAGTAATGTCCTGTCCAGCGCAGATTTTTCTCTTCTGTATATTTACTCCATGGTTTTGACCATCTATCAATAAACAACTGCAAGATTAACGACTGATAATCGTGCCGAACCTTCTTCCAATTGCCAGTTTCTGTAATTAACGACATTAAATTTGGTTCGAGTTTATATCCCCATTTTTTCTGAAATTGTTCATACAAATCCGGTGAGTAACGAATCGTTTCGTCTTTGCGGGTATTTGTGTTGGGCTCGTCTGTGAAAATTCCGGGAACGCGTTTCCCAAATTCTTTTCCCAACACTTTCTCGTACCCGGGCATTGTAATGTCAATAAATTTTTCGGTTACACCTGGTTTTAATAAATCAACATATGAATATCCGCCAAACCATTTTGATTTTTCATAATCATCGAGAACCAAAACACAATACTCCCCTTCCCTTCCTAGTTCACTTGTCGCGGTCCGTGTTATTTCAATCCATTTTCCATCTTCTTTTTTGAAAACATGTTTCACCCTTGTGCCATCCCCCTGAATTTTTAATACATCCATAAAATTTGGAGTAAGACGTATTCCCTGGCTATTTGCTTCCGGCATTTGGGCTGCTACATGCCCGCCTGCAAAACCACTGGGGAATGAATTTTCATCATAAATCCAGAGTTTCAAATCCAAATCTTCAGCTTTTTGTAAAGAATATTCCACTAGTTCCCACCATTCATCTGACAAATACTCCGTTTTTAGCCCATAGCGCGGATGAAGAAAAACTCCGCCAATTCCTTTATCTTTAAATTCACTAAGCGTTTTATCAATAATTTCTTTTGTAACCTTTGTATTCCAAACCCATAACGGTGCCGTCCGGTACTCTGGCGACGGGCTCTGGAATTCTTTTTTCATTTTCCGGAAACTCATCATCCTGCCGGACTCCGGGCTGTTTATTCTTCCACACGAAAACAAAATGAGAATAAGAGTTAAAACAGGTACTATTTTCTTCATGTTGAGTGGTTTTCTTCTTATAACATTTATTAGAATTTAGTAAGCTTGTTGGAACACAATTTCACTTAATCCTGCAACTTTATTACCAAGAGGATCGATATTGATAGTAACGGTTAGTTTCCCATCTTTTACGGTTACTACCTTTTCATTGGTCCATTTATACTCACCGGCTCCAAGCTCAAAAGTTCCGGAATCTACTCCTTCAAATTCAATTTTTTGCCATGATGGGAGTTCTGAATCACCAACTTTTGTCCGAATACGATATACTCCGTTAGGTACATTGATTTCGTAATAGTATTCATTTTCCGGATTTATAACCTCTGCCGGTGTTCCTGCGAACAAGACTTTTTTCAGTCGTGCGTTGCTTGTGTCGCCCCGTGTTGCACATTCTACCCTTTGTGTAATATTCCAATGATCAAAAAGCCAGCCTTTCCCAAGATAATTTTCATAGGAATGAATATTGGTTTTATTCTTATCTGAGGCATTTTTATTATCGCCAAAAACAATCCGGCCTTTTGTATAATTTTTGCTAAGCGTGTAGAATTGGTTATAATATAACAGGAAAACTTGCGGAAAGTAATTTACAACATTGTAAAACCGATGTTGAAATTGAGGGACCGTATCGGACTTTACCACTGCCAACTGTAAAAAACCATTTGTTTCATCGCCCCAAATCGTTCCTAATATTTCTCCTTGTATAATATTTTGTCCTTTTCTTATTTCCAGAGTTTTTGCCAACAAGCCGTCATAAATATAAAATATATCCGGAGAAGTCGTACTTTTTAATAGCACACAGGCAGCTTCTTCTCCTGCAACTTCATATTCTTTAATCCAAATTACTTCCGAATTTTCTATGGATACAATCCAGTGTTTTTCTTTACCTCGTGCATCATCTAAATCAAAATCAATTCCCTCATGCGACTGGTAATAATGTTCCCCTGATTCTTTTTTATTTAAACCGAGATACGCAAACATATACCCGTCTGCCTCTGTATTCCATACAAAACCATCGTTAAAACTTACCGGAAAAGTATAATCGTTGGGATTCAGCAGTGGTTGTAAATAGTCGGAAACACAAATTAATACATCTTTGGTTAATAGACCATGAACCAGGGAATCAGACGTTATTGACTTTACATTTTTATTATCGGCTACAAATAAACGTACACCACCCGAGACAACAGGCAAAGTTCTTCGGCTTACCCGAATACAAACAGTATCATTACCAACTTTAATATAATTGAAATGATTTTCCAACCGGAGCAATTTTATTTCAACATTATTGAAGACGCAGCTTTCGCCTGTATTCAGGTTAAAATAATGGCTGTTTCCCCAACTAAAATCAGGAGTAGTATTTTGCCCTGTCCCAACCGAACAAAGCCATAAAAACAGATTAAATATTAGCGATAGTTTTTTCAACAATTTACACTAAGAGTTATTCTACTTAAAACGTATTCGGAACCATCAAAAACATCAATTTACATTTCTCCCCGCAGATTTCTAACGATGAAAAGTTTCCGAAATAAACTTAAGCCCATCGAATAAACCAATGCGCCAGTAGCTCCATTCATGTCCTCCGTTTCGAACACGATATTCATGAGGAATACCTAAATCTCTCATTTTAACATGTAAAGCTGAATTTCCTTTATACAGAAAATCATCGTCGCCACAATCAATATAAAAACGAACTGATTTTAATTTTTCCGGTTCAACACTATCGAGCAAATGCAAAGGATTATATGCTTTCCACGATTTACTTACTTCGTTATTTGGTTTGGGGCCATAAATATGCCCAAAATAACGATCGTACATATCACTGTTTAAAATTTCGTCGTCGGTAAATGTCCCTGAACTCATTGCATCGCATGAAGAAAATAAATCAGTATGACGCATCGCCAGTGTTAATGCACCATATCCTCCCATCGACAAGCCGGCAACAGCCCGGAATTGTTTATCTGAACGAATACGATATTCTTTTTCAATAAAAGGAATAAACTCTTTGACAAACATATCTTCCCATGGATCTTTCCCATCATAGCTATTGGAATACCAGGCAACTTTTCCATCGGGCATTACAATAATGCAAGGTGGAAAATCGCCGTTTTTAATTCCTTTGTCTGCAATAAAATTTGCTTCACCAAACTGAATCCAGCCTGTTTCATCATCGGAATAACCATGTAAAAGATACAATACCGGGTAACTTCTTTGCGAACTGTCATAACCAGGCGGAAGATAAATTGAATATTTTACCGGATAATCCACCAGGTTACTTTTAAACTGAAGTGATTCAATAACTTTTCCAGTTTGAGCTTTACATAAAACAAACGAAAATACAACAAGGAGCAACAATAAAATTTTCTTCATCATTCAGGTTATTTTATTCATTTTAGCAAAGCTATCAATTCTGAAGAAAAAGTCATACCTGCCAGTAAAATTCAACAACAATTTATTTGCTGTTCTTCGCAGTTTGGGTATTTATTAATTCCGAAAATATAGTTAGCGAAAGCTTTTAATAAAAGTAGTGATCATTACCAGCCAGAAAAAACTCAGCCCCATTTACTCATTCGTAAATGGAGCCGATGTCTGTTTCAATTCTGTTAACTATTAAAATACATCTATGAAATAGTTCTACTCTATAAAACCCTAGTCTAGCGAAGTTCCGGCCAGTTTAACCTGGTAAGGCCACATTTCTTCTTTGGGTTTTTCTTCATTTTGACGCCCCCAGCGCATCACTACAGGCCAGTGTTCAGTGGGTGCACCACTTACAACCAACCAAAGGTATTCTGTATTTTTAGGAACTGTAAACGAAACCGTTCCGTTAGGATCTTTATAAATATCACTATAAACCCTTTTTCCATTCTTTAATGAAGCCACAAAGCCATAGCGCCACCCGGCCTTGTCTACCTTAACAGCATCATATCCTTCAGCTCCGGCAATCCCTTCAAATTGTAACTGTACTTCTGTCCCGGCGTTCGGCACCTGAAGTTTTATTCCATTATAGCCATAATTTTGCGGACAATTTGAGGCTGCGATGCGAAACCATCCGTCACCCGCATCTGTAAGTTTACTTTGATGTTGATTGGCATACTTGTGAGCAACCTTATCAACCCGTTTCAAATCCCATGTAATAAATCTACGCGATGCGTCAAACATTTCATCATTAAATTGTGCCTGTGTTAGGTTATTTAAACGTTTGTATGTCATTACAGGATCCTCACCTTCCTCTGTTGAACGGCAAAGTTTGCCAAAAAAATCTTTACCATGTTTCATCGACCAGTATTCCAAAACATAAGGGGAATGATACATATTTGCCGAATGTAAAAAAGCATAATGGGTTTGTTTCATGAAATCAACCAAGTGGTAATTTTCAAAAGTCATCCATTCCGGATAAACCTGCCAAAGCATGTATTGTGCCGACATTTCCATAATTGCCCCACGTGGCCCCGTACCTGCGTCAATACTCGACATATACTGAAATGAATGCCCAAGTTCGTGTGCCAACGCTCCATATGGCGTTTTATTAATTCTTGAAGCCGGAGTCCATAACATCCCGATTTTTTCCTCTTCACCGCCACCAAATGCTGTTGCTTCATTGCCACCAAAAACAATTACAATCATTTTATATTTATCAGTCAATGAATTCCCCTTTTCCACCATTTTGAGTTCATTCACATAGTAATCGTAAAAACGTTCACATTCCTGTAACGCAAAATGAACATCAAAACGTTTGCTTTCGTCGGGATTGGCCATAGGATCATCGCCAAATTCTTTATTCCAGAAAATGGCAATGTTATCCGACTCTACCATTCGTTGAAAACTATACTCGCTATTGTTGTCGTTAAAATCATTTCCTTCAGGAACACGATCGATTTTAGCCGGTAGGTACAGTTCCTTTGAAGAAGATTTGTCTTTCTTCGCAGCTGAAGATTGCAATGCCTGCAATAAAATTAATACAACCAAAGCAGTTTTAATTATTTTTTTACAACATTCAATAGCCTTTATCATTTCGGATTATTTTTTCGGTTAAACAATAAGTGTCGAAAATACAATAAAAAATGAGCACATAAAAATGATGGAACTCATTTTTTAGATATCAATTATATTTTTAAAAACATATGTTTAAAACAGATTATTATTCTACCCTATGTGCAATTTTTACTATCTGTGTTTATAAAGTTGAAAAGTTAATTGGTAGTTCTGTATATTAGTAATGCCTGTTTACAAATTCCTCTTAGTTATAAATTAATACTGCGCCTGAATATGGCAAGAGTGTTTTCAACCTCGCAAAAAACTACTTCAATCCGCCACAGGCAGAAAAATGTAAAATATAGTTCCTTTACCAGGAGTACTTTCAACCATAAGTTTTCCATTATTCAGGTCAATAAATTCTTTACACAGGACAAGACCAAGCCCCGTTCCTTTTTCATTGGCAGTGCCACGCCTCGATTTAACTTTGCCAACCAGAAAAAGAGTATCAACCTGCTCCCGATCCATTCCAATTCCGCTATCCTTAACTTTGATCTCAACATCGTCGTTAAAAGCCTTTGCTGTTATTTCTATCCATCCGCCTGCAGGGGTAAATTTTACGGCGTTTGAAATAATGTTTCGAATAGCCGTGTTTATCATCTGGTAATCGATAAAAACATTTAGTCCACTTTGAATTTCATTGGCGATTGTGATTTCTTTTTGTTGAGCTATCTTCTGAAACAAACTGATGTTTTCATACAAAATGTCATTCAAGTTCGTTTTTTGCAAATCAGGATTAAGTTTGTTACTCTGCAAGTGTGCCCATTGTAATAAATTCTCGAGCAATGCATATATGTTTTCCGTAGTTGAATGGATTGATTTTAGAAATGAATTTAGTTTTTCTTCCGAAAGGTCTTTTCGGTGCAGTGCTACAACCTCAGCCAGGCCTAGCAGTGCAGAAAAAGGCGATCTTAAATCATGAGCAATAATTGAAAAAAATTTATCTTTTGTAGCAATTGCATAACACAGTTCTTCATTCTGTTCCTTCAGTTTTTCGCGGGTAGCAATTTTTAATATTATATTCCGGGATAAGAACCAAAAAAGGACAAAAAATATCAAACTTAGGATTGCAATTACAAACCACCACGATTTTAATTGAGCAACAACCAGTTTGGTTAGCCGATCTTTAGGGACAAAGGATATAATTTTCCATGTGAGTGTTTTGCACCGAAAAACATTGTCGCCCGGAGCAGAGCTTTTAATTACAGGACTAACAGTTTCGTAAACGAATATTCCTTTCCCGTTAACAAATGCACCATTCTTATTTTTGTAAATTACATCACTTTCGCTTTTAAAATCGGCATAAAAATTTTTCTCCTTTTTCTCATTAAACATAAACCCCCATTCGTCTTCAGAACTCATGCCAATAAAATAATATCCATCTTTATTCAGAAACATAGTTTTTCCAATGCTCCCCTTCTCTTCCGTTTTTATCTTATTGATAATAATCTCACCAAAGAAATTAACCACCAAAATTCCAATTAATTCATTTTTGCTGTTAAAAACAGGTGAACCAATTCGTATCACAGGATTAAAAGGCATTTCAACTGTATCCTTTTCAATATTCAAATCCATGGGTGAGAAATAAACCGAATCATCCGGCAGTTGAATTATCTCTTTAAAATAATATCGGTCGGATTTATCCTGAAGTTTATCCTTACTTACAATCTTGGCTATATCGTTATCAAAATTTATCCGAACTTCCTCTTTCCCGGCTTCATTCAGAAATCGAATCTGATTATATGATCTTTTTGAAATTGCAAACTCGAAAAACGTCGCATTTAAACGTTTTTTAAAATCGACTCCATCCTCTTCGTAAAATAAAGCAGTTTGCCTTTCCAGAAACAAAACGTCCGATTTTATTTGGCTTATAATTTCATTGGTAACATCTACTGCTTTTTGATTAAAGTATTTTTCTTCCTGTATTATGTCTTTCCTGGTTTTAGTTTCAGTGAAAGAATAAAGACTTCCAATCAACAAAATAAGCACCAATAAATATCCGAAAACAAAAACGAAAAAAAGAGCAATTGTTTTTCTGTTGTAATTTTCATCTGAAGAATTTGCGTCCATTCAAATAAAAGGTTTTATTGAATTCAGTTTTGGTTCTCAAATATAAAAACAAAAAATGATTGTTACATAAATTCAAATATTATTCATTACTAAGCATTCAATAGAATATACCTTCATTTAACCTAAAGCCCAAGGATTTCCGACCCCTGCTCAAAAACGATATCCAACGGAATGCCAGCCTTGCCAATTCGGTCTAAATCCTTCCGTAATTCCTCACGAATGTATCCCCTCTCCTTAATTAAATTATAAGCTGACTCATAATTACCATCTCCCTGAATCTTTAAAATCTCTTCAGAAAGCGTTATCATAGCTTCTTTCATCTTTTCAAAGTTTACTCGATAACTACCGGTTTCTTCGTCACGCTTAAATGCACCGGTTTCCTGAAAGTAGTAAAAGCGAATCATGTTTGCCTTTCCATGCGCACTTGCAGCACCAAAACGTACTGAACGAAAAATACCTGCCATAAACGTAACAAAATTATCCATCAATTCTTTTTCGCCCAACTCTCCCGCTTCAGTCAGTTTATAAACACACCATAATCCAAGAATATCTGCTTTTCCTTCTTCAATAGAAGTGTAAGTATCTTTTAACGCCGCCCGTACAGTAGAACTTTTATCCACAGTGTTTCCAAGCCCCAAACCATGTGCAACTTCATGGAACATTGTATTTTCAAAGAATGCATCAAATTTCACATGTTTTTGTTGGTCTTTCGCGATTAACAATTTGGAGATTGGCACCACAATTTTATCAAATTTTGCCTGCATTGTATTTTTCAGTTGTAATTTACGACTTCCTTTTGTTTCGCGCACTATTTCGTCGTTAGGCAAGTTGATAGCTATTGTTTTACTTCCTGCATTACAATCGCCGGCGTAATAAATTACGTCGTAAGCATTTAGATCAGAATCAATTCCGGGCATTTCGTTTTTATATTTTTGGTCACACGGAAGTGTTTTTTGAAGGTCGGGAAGCAAGGCAGCAAACTTTGTTAATTTCTCACTCCATTGTTTATCTTTAATTAAAATAAACGATTCATGAGTAGCTTTGTAGCCAAAAAGTTGATCCTCGTAATTTTCAATGGGCCCGATAATAAAATCAATCGTATTGTTTTTCATTTCCATCCAGGCCATATCGCTCTCATAATAATTATCGGTTAAAAGCGCATCCGCCCGTTTTTCAAGATACCTTTTAAAACCTTTGTCCTCGGCCAAAAGAGCAGCTTCACTAACCAGTTGAGCCGCTTTCTTTATTTTATCATCAAAAAACTGATGATAAGGAACAGAAACCAGACTACCGTCGTAGTCGCGTCTTATTATTGTGTACTGATTTGTTTTTGTATCATCCTTCCACTGGTTAAATTCTTCTCTGGTTATATCTTTGGGGTAAAAATTCGCACCAGAGGGTTTTTGTCCATATTGAGGTAAAAAAGATTCATTATTATTCAACCGTTCCCACGGACCATAATTTATATTCAAAAATTTACGAGTGTATTCATCTATATTTTCAGAAAAAAGATTGTCCTTTTGCCCGAAAGCTTCCTGCCAAAAAATATCGTCCATTATTTTGGCTGCTTCAAATAATAAAGGCAACATTTGTTTTTCTTTTTCAGTTAACACACTTAAATCAGTCGTTAATTTAAACGACACAAATTCCTCAGCTCTTTGTTTCATAATATTATCTCTTCTTTTTTCCGTCTTTTTAAGTTGTTGATATATGACTTTACAAGGGAAAACAAAGCAATAAAGACGGCAAGTATTGTTGCATTGATTGTTTTAATTTTGCTCAAAACTATAAAATGTAAAGTTTTCCCTCAACCTTAAAACAAGATTTGGATGATTTGTTTTTATAATATTTCAACTTTACCTGAATTTTATTTTGACTTTGTGTTTTTTCCATATGAATAAGAATTTAACATCCATTCATTAGCTTTGCAAAATATGTACGAGTAAACCCGGTAATGAATAACGAGAAGATAATGTATTTTTTTCCCCGTTTTAAAAAATTCCAACAGGCTTTCTGGCGGCACCCCCGAAGGCTGAATGCATTAAGAGCAACGACCTCGATGGGGATTCTGGCTATTCCTTTTATTGTTGCCGGCAAACCTTTTTATGGTGTAACTCTTGCCCTGGGAGCGTTGGCGGGGGCTCTATCGGAAACCAACGATCACCCCAAAGGACGGATAAAAGCATTATCAATAACCATTGTTAGTTTTTTTATTTCCAGTTTCTCTGTTGGGTTACTAAACAACTACACATGGTTGCTCGGAGCAGGTTTTATCTTTTCCACTATAATATTTATTTTACTTGGCGGAATTGGCGAACGTTACCGCGCTATAACATTCGGTTCCGTACTGGTTGGAATTTATGCCATGTTGGGTATTGAGATTAGTCCGGCATGGTATTGGCAGGCGGTATTATTACCTGCCGGGGCCTTGTTTCACGGATTATTCACATTGATATTATTGTACCAGAATCCATGGCGCTTACTCGATGAGCAAATGGCTGAAGGATTTAAAAATCTGGCTAATTATCTGGAAAAAAAAGCCACATTATTTCCCAGTAAAAAAGAAGAACAGGCAACCATTAACAACGACCTGGCTATTCTGAATATTAATGTAGTAAATTCTCTTGAAAAGATAAAAGATGTACTTAATAACTATGGAAGGGAATTGAACAATCAGGACCCGCTCCGCCCCTATTTGCAGCGTTTTATGCTTTTACAGAGCTTACACGAACGGGCAGCTTCGAGTCACGAACGACACGATAAGCTCAGCGACGAAAAAGAACGACTGGAAATTATGGAGGGATTTGGTGAAATGCTACGGCAATTGTCTTATGCCACACGACAAGTCGCAGAAAATATGCTCACGGGCATTCCATATCATCATCCGTTGGCATTGGAATGGATATCGGATGCCATCGATTCCAAATTACAAAAAATGGACTCAACCACCATTACCCAGCCTTTAATCTTATTACATCATAATTTGTATCGCTCGCACCTTTCATTAAAATATCTTGATAACATAGAACAAGGAACATCAATTCCGCGACTGAGAAAAGATGAACGAAGCCCGGTTGAAAGATTTCGCACACAACTGAAGTTTAGCCATCCGCGCATGCGTTATGCTTTACGGTTAAGTTTGAGTTTTGCCATTGGATTTATTCTCGAAAAATATTTTTCGCTGGATAAAGGGGCCTGGGTAATGCTAACCAGTTTATTTGTAAGCCAAATTACCTACAGCGATACAAGGCGAAGATTATTTCAGCGTTTGCTGGGCACAGTGACCGGTGTATTCCTGGGGGCGATACTTATACAAATATTTACGAATACCGCTGCACAGACAATTTTAATGTTTGCTTCTGCGCTGGCATTTTTTTACTGGCTTCGAATCAATTATTCCATTGCAGTAATTTTTATTACCACATTTGTAATCAGTGCTTTTAATCTTATTTCAAAAGATGCCGGGATTCATATTATGGTTCCAAGACTGATTGACACGATATTAGGAGCAGCTTTATCGTTTTTAACAATTCGTTTTTTATGGCCCGGCTGGCAATTCCGGCGCATGCCAGAACTAATATCAAAAGCGATGAAAAAGAATATGATTTATTTGCAAGCGATCGTGAGTGAATATAAAAAATCGAGTGCCGATGACCTGGAATATCGCATCGCCCGAAGAGAAGCCCATTTAGCTGATAACGAACTTGCCCTGGCATGGAACAGTATGCGTCAGGAACCCCGTAGTAAAAGAAAGCTAATGCGCCATGCGTTTACTCTTACTTATTTGAATCACGCTTTATTATCTCATATATCAGCACTAGGGGCACACCGCGAAACTAATATGCCGGTAATTGAAAACATTACACGAGTTATGTTACAAATTACGCAAATTTTAAATGAGGCCAGCGAATACCTCGGAAATAAACAGAATATTGTTCCAACAGATCTTTCTCCAATATTATTCGATCTCCAAAAACAAATTGTTTCCACTGAAAACACCTTAAAAAAACAACAGCTCCGTCTTTTCTATAATATTGCCGGAACTTCTGCTAAAATCATGAAAGAACTTCAGGAAACCTGGATAGATGTCAGAAGTTAAAAGTATTGAATAAAAAAGAAATCAGACTGATATTTTGCTTAGTAGCAATAAAGTAGCTAATGTATAAAAATCAGTATTCGGACTCTCCGGCGGCTAAGAACATTACTACAATGCGAATAATAAAAACATAGACGCCTACAAAAAGAAGTTTATTCAACGTTCAACTGATATTTACGAAAACCTGCATAATTATTTTCAACCCAATAGTTATCCGAAAAAGATTTTTGAACAGCTATCCAGTAACATAGTTCCGGTGAATTTAGCAATCATTTATTGAACTCACCATATAAAACTGACGGCTTATTTCGCATTAATGCTGGCTTGTTGATATGAGAAAAAACCTATTTCTTTATAAAGACTGGCGTTGATCATTTGCCGCCATTTACATTGTTTTTTCTATAAATTTGACAGATAAGTTCCATTTGCAAAAAAAATCTATATATTTGTTCGTAGTTTTACGAATAAACAAATGCCAGAAGAAACTGTATTTACAAATAAACAGCAAAGAGCAGCTCGCTACGCCAAGGCAATGGGTCATCCTGTTAGGATGTATGTTCTGGAACTGCTTTCCAATCAGAGTTGCTGTTACAGTGGTGATTTAAGTGATGAATTACCCATCGCTAAATCAACCTTATCACAACATTTAAAGGAATTAAAAGATGCTGGATTAATTCAGGGAGAAATAGAATCTCCCAGGGTTAAATATTGTATAAACAAAGAAAACTGGAAAGAAGCACAACTTCTGTTTAAAGAATTTCTGAAAATCTAAAAATTTTTAACAAATAGTTCGCAATTCTGCGAACAACGAACAAAGAAATATGGATTATAAAGATTTAAAACCCGGTAAAATGGACATTCGAGTTTTAGGTACCGGATGCCCGAAATGTAAAGCACTTGAAAAGGCCGTTAATGAATCGGTTACAGAACTAAAACTGCAGGCCGAAGTAAGCAAAGTAGAAGATATTATGGAAATTATGCAGTTTGGCGTGATGCAAACACCTGCATTGGTGATTAATGGGAAAGTTGTGGTAAGTGGAAGGCTGCCAAACAACAACGAACTAAAAACACTATTGACCCGCTAACTAAATAATCCACCTTCTGAGAAGGTGGGCTTGCAGGAGCCCCTATAAGGGGCCAAAGTTGAGCCGCTGTTGCTCTTCAATACGTTCTTGCTCTTCTTGATACTTGACATACTTCTTGATTTTTTCTTCGTCAAGACCAACGGTGTCGACACAGTATCCTCTGGACCAAAAGTGATTCCCCCAATAAGGTTTCACTTTCAATTGAGGATATGTTTTGAATATTTTGATGGCAGTCTTACCTTTCATGATTCCCATCAATTTGGATATTGACAGTTTGGGAGGGACACTAACAATCAGATGAATATGATCTTTTTGAATATTCACCTCTGTCAGTTCACAACCTTTCCACTCTATCAATGTCCGAATATCGTTGTTCAACATTTCTTTGACAAGACCTTCAAGAACGCGGTATCGATACTTCGGTGTCCAAACAATATGATATGTGCACCGATAAATGACATGGCTTAGCTTTTTGAAATTGCTCATGTCACTAAGTTAAAATATTTCAGGTAAAACCGATTAAACATTACCACCACCAAAGGAGGTGGGTTTTTAATTTATACTAAAAATTTAAAAAAATGAAAACAAAAATCAATACAATTTTACTTACAGTTATTTTTTCTGTGTTAACAAACATTAACCTGATTGCGCAAAACGAAAATAAGATTCAAAAAAAAACAAACTAAAATAGATGTATATTATTTTCATTTTAATACACGATGCGAAACCTGCCGTGCGGTTGAATCGGAAGCTCAACAAGATATAAAAGAACTGTTTGGCAAGGATGTAAGTTTTTCCGCGTATAATCTTGACGACGTTACCGGTGATAAAAAAGGGCACGAATTGGGAGTGAATAGCCAGATGTTGCTCGTTGTTAAAGGAGACAAACGAGTTGACCTGACCAATGAAGGATTTATGTATGCCCGTACCAATCCGGAAAAATTCAAAAAAATTATTGAAGAAAAAATTAAACCGCTTCTGTAACGTGGAAGAGTTTTTAACCGGCCTGCTCGAAAATAGTTCTGCCCCTTTTATTACCGCTCTGATATTGGGATTGATGACTGCCATCAGCCCTTGTCCCCTGGCAACTAATATTACAGCCATAGGTTTTATTGGTAAAAATATTGAAGACCGCAATCGTGTTTTTTATAACGGGCTGGTATACACTTTGGGACGGGCACTTTCATATACCATACTCGCACTGATTATTTTTCTTGGAGCCGACCAGTTTAAGTTATCCGGGACATTTCAGCGCTATGGGGAGAAGATTATCGGACCATTGCTAATATTAATCGGTTTTTTTATGCTTGATATCCTGAAGTTGAAATTCCCGGGAGTACAAAGATTCACCAAACAATTCGAAGAAAAAGGTATCAAAAGTTACCGTGACGTATTAATGCTTGGAATCTTATTTGCACTGGCTTTTTGCCCATACAGCGGAGTACTTTATTTTGGCATGCTGATTCCGATAACTATCAGTAGTGCTTCGGGATTATATCTACCTATTGTTTTTGCCATTGCAACGGGTGTCCCTGTAATTATTTTCGCCTGGTTAATCGCTTACACATTATCTGGTGTGGGCACAGTTTATAACAAACTGAAAACTTTTGAAATTTGGTTCCGCAGAATTATTTCTATACTATTTATTTCTGTGGGCATTTATTATATAATCATAGTCTATTTTTAATTTTTTTCATTATGTCATTCGTAAAAACACGAACTACTCAATTTATTGAACCCCAGAGGCCCAATAAGCAAATCCGGCTAATTGCCTCCATTTTAATTGTTTTACCTGCTTTGCTGTTACTATACAATTTTTTAGTTCCTGTTGCCGATTTTTTTGTTTACAAACTATTTGGAATAACGCCCCATACACATTGGGCTGAATCGCTTCACTTTTTTATTTATGATACGCTGAAAATACTGATTCTATTGTTTTTAATCAGTTCGCTAATGGGCGTGGTAAATGCTTATTTCCCGGTTGAACGTTTGCGCACATACCTAACCACAAAAAAAATGTATGGCCTGCAATATCTGTTTGCTTCGTTTTTTGGAGCTGTCACTCCATTTTGTTCCTGTTCTTCCATTCCACTATTTATCGGTTTTGTGAATGGCGGTATCCCACTTGGTGTAACCTTTTCTTTTTTAATTACTTCACCATTGGTAAACGAAGTAGCCGTTGCCATGTTCTTGGGATTGTTCGGAATTAAGGCAACATTTATTTATGCCGGAAGTGGAATTTTACTTGGGATATCGGGTGGTTTTCTGCTTGGGAAATTGAGACTCGACCGCTACCTCAGTGACTGGGTAAAACAAATTCAGGTCAACTCGGTACAAACCAATCAACAGTGGGAAGCTGAAAAAACATCGTTTATCGGCCGTTTGCCAGGCATCATCCGGGAAGGTTGGAATATTGTGCGGAAAGTACTTATATATGTACTTATCGGAATTGCTATTGGCGCGGTTATGCACGGTTTTGTCCCCGAAAATTTCTTTACAGGTTATCTCTCTGCTGACAAATGGTATGCTGTGCCACTTGCTGTAGTACTTGCAGTTCCCATGTATGCAAATGCTGCCGGAATTGTTCCCATAATCCAGGTATTTGTGGCTAAAGGTGTACCGTTAGGAACGGCTATTGCCTTTATGATGGCTGTTGTGGGGCTCTCACTTCCCGAAGCCACACTCCTGAAGAAAGTCATGACATGGAAACTTATTGGTATTTTCTTTGGAACCATCAGTATTTTCATTGTATTGTTGGGCTATTTATTTAACTTGATATTATAAAAACCGAAATTATTTAACCACGTAAAAATTAAATCGATGAAATTAAAACCACTTGGATTTATTGGCGGGGGAAGAATCACCAGAATTCTTCTTCAGGGGCTGTCAAACAAAAAAACTTTGCCCGAAATCGTAAAAGTGTACGAACCTAACGCAGAAATACTAAAGGCATTGCAAACTGAATTCCCCAAAGTCATAGCTGCAGATTCTGCGCTGGATGCTGCTACTCAGGAGCTTGTCTTCATCGCTGTTCATCCACCACTTGTGATGGATATTTTACAGGAGATTAAAGCTATTGTAAATGAATCAACAATTATAATTTCACTGGCACCAAAAATCACACTAAAAAAGATGGCTGATGTGTTGCCAACAAATAAACTGGCAAGGATGATTCCCAATGCCACATCGTTTATCAATGAGGGATACAATCCAATAACTTTTTCTCCTGATTTTCAAAAAGAAGAGAAAAAACAACTGATAAAACTGTTAAGAAAGTTGGGTAAAACTTTCGAAACAGAAGAAGTTAAACTGGAGAGTTACGCCATTGCTTCGGCAATGTTGCCAACATATTTTTGGTTTCAGTGGCAGGAAATGGAAAAAATTGCACAGGAAATTGGAATGACTCAGGAGGAAGCAGAAAAAACGATTTCGTCAACATTGAAAAAAGCGCTGAAACTATATTATAAATCAGGGTTAAGTTCCGGACAAGTGCTGGATTTAATCCCTGTAAAACCCATTGGCGAGAATGAACCTGAAATCAAAAATATTCTGAATACAAAACTGATAGGCTTATTTGAAAAAATCAAACCGTAAATGATGCTTAGGAAGTATACTCTCCTGGGACAGTACTAAATTTCTATTGGGATTGTTTTGTTGGCTTAATTATGAGGATAAATTGGATTTTGTTTCCGTCAATATTTTCTTACCCAATAATAGGCCTTTTAGGAAACATTACAGAACTTGAACTATTTACATAATATTATTGAACAAGGAAAGAAAAGTGTGTTTCAGATATACAGGGTATATTTTTCAAACAGTATTTCTGTTAAACTCGGGTTGTAAACACCTAATACAAAATTAACAATTTATTTAGACGCATATATACATCATATAATTTATTTGACGTATTTTTACATCAAATAATAATATAATGGTACAATCAAAAACAGAATTGTTCGATAAAGAACTGGTTGATAAAGCAATGCTTTTTAAAGCGCTGGCACATCCTGCCCGACTTCGAATTCTGCAATTTCTTGCAGAAACACAATCGTGTATTACCGGTGATATTTCCGATGAGTTACCATTGGGAAGAACTACTGTTAACCAGCATTTGAAAGAATTGAAGGATGCAGGCCTTATTCTGGGGCATATCGAAGGAGTTAGAACAAAGTATTGTCTTGCCCCTCAAAAAATGAAAGAGTTGAAAAATTCATTTCTGAACTTCTTGAATAATATAGAGATTGAAAATTATAAATGTGATTAATATGAAAATTTTAATATTATGTACTGGCAATAGCTGCCGAAGTCAAATGGCACATGGTTTTCTTCAATCGTTTGATAACAGGTTAAAAGTATTTTCCGGCGGAACAGAAGCATCCGGCAAACTAAACCAGAAAGCCGTAGAAGTTATGAAAGAAACTGGTATCGACATCAGCCAACACACTTCTGACTCTGTTGATTTATATCTGGACAAAGAGTGGGATTATGTAGTAACCGTTTGTGGTGGCGCCAATGAAAGTTGTCCGGCCTTTTTAGGAAAAGTAAAACACCGTCTGCATATTGGGTTTGATGATCCGTCTCATGCTACAGGGACACCGGAGTTTATTCAAAGCGAATATTACCGTGTACGCGATGAAATAAAAGAAGCATTTTACAAATTGTATAAGGAAGAAATTTTGCCGCAATTATGACAATTGGAAAAAAACGAATCGGATTTTTCGAAAGATATCTTACCCTGTGGGTTGCAATTTGTATTGCGGTGGGGATTGGTATTGGTAATTTTACCGGAGACAGTATTCAGGTTTTAAGCAATATGGAAATTTACAACGTAAATTTTCCTGTTGCCATTTTAATTTGGATGATGATTTACCCCATGATGCTTCAGATTGATTTTTCGAGTATAAAAGATGTGGGCAAACGTCCCAAAGGATTAATTCTGACAGTAGTAGTAAACTGGTTAATTAAACCATTTTCGATGGCGTTTTTTGCCTGGATATTTTTCACAAAAATCTATGCTGCTTTTATTTCTCCTGAACAGGCTGGGGAATACCTGGCCGGTGCAATATTATTAGGAGCGGCTCCTTGTACAGCCATGGTATTTGTATGGAGCTATTTAACCGACGGCGACCCTAATTACACATTGGTGCAGGTTTCGGTTAACGACCTTATAATTTTAGTTGCATTTATTCCAATTGTCGGATTCCTTTTGGGTATAACAAATATTACAATTCCTTATAATACCTTAGCTGCAAGTATTGTTGTATTTGTAGTTGTTCCTCTTCTGGCAGGATTTATTACCCACAAAATATTGATAAAAAGAAAAGGTAAAGATTGGTTCAAAAGCCATTTTCTCCCCAAATTTAAACCTGTTTCAATTATTGCTTTGCTATTTACATTGATATTATTATTTGCATTCCAGGGAGATATTATTGTAAAAAATCCGATGATTATTCTGTTAGTAGCTATTCCACTTGTAATTCAAACTTACTTTGTATTTTTTATTGCCTGGTTTGGCGGAAGGAAATTAAAACTCCCCCATGCTGTTTGTTCTCCGGCAGCTATGATTGGAGCAAGCAACTTCTTTGAATTGGCTGTTGCTGTTGCCATTTCATTATTTGGATTACAATCACCGGCTGCATTGGTAACAGTAGTCGGAGTTTTGGTAGAGGTTCCGGTAATGTTGTCTTTAGTTGCACTGGCCAACAGGTGGAAGTACTAATTTTTTTTCTGCTTTCATAAAACTGGCGCACAATTCAGAAAGAAACTAAATCTGTTTTTTCATGATTTGATAAAGGTTGTTATTATTGATTTTCTGATAATGCTTTTCTATAAAAATTGTCCCTGCCCCTTTTTAAGAAGCAGGGATAACTTGCTATGGTTTATTTCCGAATTCCGGAAATAACTACTTTTCCAGCATTTTAATAAAATAACCTCCCACAACAGAACGCGCCTGGAAACCAACCTGGGTTGCATCGGGTGTTTCGTACCAGTCGGACATAGGCACACGGTCAGGTGTTTCGGTTACAAAACCATACAAGGGATCGATAAACTGTTGGAAGGTAGCATTGTCGTCAGCCAGTGTGGCTGTCCAAACAATCCAGTCGGCTTTGGTATAAGTCCTGCGGTTATCCAGCGGCAAACCATATTTGTTTTGTTTGGTTAAATAATACGCAATCTCTTTCTGCGCAACGTCTTCCGGGAAAATTCCAAGGTTTAGTAACTTATCCCAAACCAGGTTGTATTTCTGGCTCCAGGTTCCGGGCTGGTCAAACGTTAAACGGAAATGGTCGCCATCATCTGCCATTTTTATCCATTCCTGCGCCATTTTTTTGGCTTCGGAAGTATATTTTTCTGCAATGTCCGTTTTTCCCAATGTTGCGGCCAGTTTTCCATACCCGGCAATTCCCATAATGGCTTTTGCCGAAAGGTTTACATTGTGCGCAAAATGCCCTGCAAAATCGTCGGTACACAGCTGGTTCTCCGGATCAAGGCCATTTTCCATCAGGTAATTTGCCCAGGTTGTTAACACATCCCAATGTTTCGCAGCGTAATCAGCATTTCCTTCCACATCCGCAATTGCGGTTGTTAGGATTATCATGTTCCCGCACTCTTCCACCGGCATGTCGCCGCCATAGGTTTGCCCGTTGGCTTTGGGGTAAGTACCTACATCGTGCGCAGCAAATGGTTTTGTCCACTTCCCGCTTTCCGAATAATAAAAAATCGGGTTTAGCATCCCTTTTAACAGCTCTGGGTTGTATTTCAGGAATAAGGGGGCAGAAGGATAAGTAACATCTACTGTTCCGATAGAACCGTTGCTGAAATTTTCTTTGGAAAGGAAAAGCGTGTTTCCTTCTTTGTCTTTTGTTAGTTTGTGGGCTGCAATAGACTGACGGTAAGCCAGCAAACAAAGCCGCGCATATTTCTCGCCTCCGGCTGCCAGCGCCTCATCATAAATCTTTGCATCAACAGCATTACATTTCGACATGATGCTTGCATAATCGTTTGCAGCAGAAGTCAGGGCTTCGTCAAAGCTCACGGCCCCGTCTTTTGTCCACCAGGCCTTTAGGTTATCACCAAAATACTGAATGGATTCAATATCATCATAAGCCAGCATAACATAACCTTTGGCCGGTTTTGAAGAAACTTTTCCAAGGTTGTCAGCACATGCCAGTACCGGCATCGACTTTGACATAACTGTAGTGATTGTATTTTCAGATGGATTCAATGTTCCGCTTTCGGCAAATGATTTTTTCATGGCATCAAAGCCGCCAATTGCTATTGAGTTGCTTTCTTTTTCCTGTGCTGCCAAATAAAAGTAGCCCCAATCGATACGCACATTATCTCCTTTTTTCTCCAGAATTGGTTGCTCCGTAGTTCCGGCTTTAGCAAAACTGATGTTGCCGGTTTTACCGGTTGTTACTTCTACTTCCTGGCTCAGTTCATTTATGGCCCATTCGGGAGTTGCTTCAAAATAAACCTCTACTTCATGATTTTCCCCATCGTTGGATGCCACCTCATAGTTAATATAATTCACAGGA
Organism: uncultured Draconibacterium sp.; assembly: GCA_963677235.2. Lineage (GTDB taxonomy): Bacteria > Bacteroidota > Bacteroidia > Bacteroidales > Prolixibacteraceae > Draconibacterium. The sequence continues at coordinate 1,551,230 of CAXXPP010000004.1, forward strand.
CGGGAAAGGATTTCCAAATTATCCATCAACAAAGGCGAAACAAATTCTACATCCAGATTTACAGGGCCGCAGGTAAAGTTGTATTTGGTTTGAGTAGCTGTAATCTTTACACTGTTCTGAACAGCAGTTTGTTCAAATACCTGTTTCTGGTCGCTTTCTTTAAAAATACCAAAATCAACATAAGCCAGTCCGCCACGATCGAGGCAGTGTGCTGCAATTACATTTTTGCCATTAACGTTTAACAAACTTTTATCCAGCTCCAGCACCACATTGCTTTTGGCGTGGTTTCCGGTATTTACAATCTCTGTTCCGTTGAGGTAAAGCTCAAAATCATCATCGTGCGAGTAAACCAGGTATAACTTGGAAGCACCACTTCCGGGCAGGATAAATTCCCGGCGGACCCAAATTTCAGGTGTATCCCAAACGGTATTGGCCTGATCCATTCCTTTGGTCCCAAAAGCGGCTGCAGCAGTTTTCCAGTTATTGTCATTAAAATCTGATTTTTCCCAGCCTGCCTTTGGCTTTTTGGTTACAAACTTTCCCTGCCATGCTTCGTATTTCGCATTGGGAAGAACCGGTTCCATTGGGATTTCTTCTTTGCCAAGAAAACGGTATGCTTGTCCATCAACCCGCACAGCCCCGATTAGTGAGTGATTACGTCCGGTCCAGTGTTTCACAGGCGAACCGAAAAGCTGGTCGGTGGTTGACCAGGCGCTCATATACGGATCGACAGTGATTAGCGGGTAAGCCGGTGCGCGAAACTCTACCCCTGCTTCTTCCTTTTGTGGTGGTGCCTGGGTGGAACATGCCCCCAGAAAAACTCCGGCAGCAAAAATTATAAGTATTCGATTTAAAGTTGATTTAAACATAAAGGTTATTTCTAATGTGATTACAAAATTTTTTTGTCATAAAACTTAATTAAACGATAGGCCTTTTGATATTGACGATTATCGAAAGATAATACAACGAGTAGATGTATATTTCCACTCCTTTGTATTCTTCTATTTACTCTCTGAAAAACGATTTCTCATTTCTCTACAATAAGCTTTATAAAAGATATACTCAATTGTATTTCTACAAGAACAGAAGGGGGAAACAACATTATCATTAAAAGAACAACTTAAATTTATATCTAGCTATGCTGTTAATTCACTTCTTTAAAATTCAAGAATATTATTATTTCCTATTTAGAGAATCATTTTGAAAATATTCTATTAAATACTCAGCATTTTGTAGAATTCGTGATATAATGCTTGTTAATGAACAATGGAAAATTGAGACAATATCCCCTTATGATCAGAGGGCCAATTTCCTTCATAATTGAAAAATGGGTCTTCTGTATTTTCGACTGCACGTATTCCCCTTATTATTGAACAATTGGGTCCAACAATAATAGATGAATCGATCACAATTGAATTTTCTTTGTGGAAAAAGATAAAATCGATCCGGTCCCGTTCGTCGGCATCCGGTGCCCATGATAATTCATCGATAGAAACCAAAGGATTATCGGCTGGCCAAGTGAATCCAGGATGCGTTTGGGGATTAGGAAACTTTTCCCGATAGGCATCGATAAATCCATTCTTCTCCAAAGCCGAAGTACAATACCAAGTAATTACGGTGCCATTATGTGAAAATAAATCCTTCGTTGCTTCGCCCCAGTCAAGGTGTGACGGTTCATTAAAATCTCCGGCTACAACAATAATACTCCCCTTTTTTAATTCTGAATTAGTATCTTTTATCAGTGTATTTATTTGTTCATCTCTATAGGATTCTAAATTAAAAGCCAAGATCTCACCTACCTCTGTTTTCGGGCTTTCCATTTTTTTCCAGCTTTGACCATTATAACCTCGCGGTAAAAACGCACCATAATGTAACCAGTCTAAATGAGCTGCATATAATTTCAGTTTTATGTCATTCACATTTATGCTTGCCTTCAAAATTCCATTGTGTCCAGTAGATGGTGAATAAACATAACTTTGATCTTCAATTGGAAATTTTGAAAGTATACCGCAATCCTCACTCGGAATACAATAGTAAGTATGTTGCTTTGATTGAAGATTGTTGGTAAGAGAAACCATAAACTCGCTGTTAACCTCATTTAACGTAACAAAGTCAGCATCAGTTTGCAAAATAACATTTGCTGTTGCATCTATTCCGTTTTCAATCTTTGTACCTCCCATCCAGACATTAAGCTGTAAAATCTTAAATTGATTTTTATCCTGTCCAAAACAAATATTTTGTACTACTAATAAAAGAAGAATATAAAAAATTGATTGATATCTTGCCATCATTTTTCTTATTTAAATAATTTCATAGAAAAATCGGCTACCTTACCAAAATAAAATACATCACATAAACTATTCTATTTTAGCAAGATAGCAAAATCGCCCAAAATGGGAACTTATTTCTGAATCATCCACATTGTTTCAGTGACCTCATCTTTTCCTCCATACTGATCGGAGATAGCTTTTGATACATTGTCAAAATTATAGTCATACTCACGTTGTGGATACATCCATCTTAATGGTAATTTATCTGAAACTGGATTTTTATTTGTTTCCGGATTGATCGGCAAATCAGGAAAACCTGTTCTTCTATAATCGAAGTAAATATTCCAATCGTTTTGCAAATACGAAGCTAAGAATTTCTGCAAAATAATTTTTTCCACTTGCCCTTCTTCATCAATAGGTAATTGAATTTCCGGTTTTTCTAAATAACTACTAATATATTCTGGCGTAATAGGCATATTATGAACCCATTTTGTCGGTGTAACATTCATCCTGTTTTCCATTGAGGCTTTTATCCCTTCCAGATAATAACTACTTGGTTCTTTATCTATCCATCCTCTGGCTGCAGCTTCGGCCAGAATAAATTGAAGATCATGATACCCTAAAATAATATAAGGTATTCCCTCTGGAATTTCATGGTCGTAATATAACTTATTAGTTAGTGAAACATTTTGAGTGGAATAGATGTCAATGTTCTGCTGATTTGGAGCAGAAGGATCCAATCCTTTGTATGAACTAAACTCAGTTTCTATTTTACCGATGATTGGATCCGCATAATAAAATAAACGATAATCTTCATACTCCTTTAGTTTATCCACCAAATAGGATGACATAACAGCATATTGCTCCATACCATTTGCATAAAATGGTTTGTATTCGCCTTCTTTGTCATTGTAAACAACAGCAAAATTATCTAAATTAGAATTGAACAAAGGAAAGTCATTGGGGCTATCCAGTACTGATCTGAAACGAGTAACAAGGTCTAAATCAGAATCATTACTTTTCACCGACAGATTAATTAATACATTTAAATAGAATGTATTTGTCAACTTCCGCCATTTTGATGCATTCCCATTATAGAAAATATCTCCATTAATATTTTCGTTATCCAATTCCGCCTCCTTAAAAAGTTGAGAAGTAGCAAGCAATTCATCTAAAATTGAAATCATTATTTGCTTTTGTGTATCGTAAACCGGGGTGTAATTCCCCTCTTCAACTTGCAATCCTTGAGAATATGGAATATCTCCCACCGAGGCAGATAAATAAAAGAGTTTGTAACATTTCACAAATTTCCCTATTGCTTCAAACATACGCACATTATCACCAGAATTTAATGCTGCAGCATTCATTCGATTGATATTCTCTAAAACGATATAATCAGAGAAGTCTGTTCGTGTAAAAACATTATACTGATAATTTGCTGCAGTCCCTTCTGTCCAAACAATTTGCTTAGCAGCCAGGGGGGCAAACATAAAATCTTTCTCATGCAGAGGTAAAAATGAAAGCTCCACTCCTGTTAACAACATTGATGCATCACCAGCAGTTGTTGCATCCGGATTAGTGTTAATTTCGTCAAAGTCGGAACACCCTGATATTATAATAACGAAAATAAGTATTAAAAGTATTGATAGTGGTTTCATAATTATTCACTTAAAATTTTAATTTGAGATTATATCCTATAAAACGCTGAGAGGGTGAAGGAACATTACCTGTTCCACCGTCCGGGTCGTCAAAACGAAACTCTTTTGTCCACATAAGCAGATTGTTCCCAACCAGGCCAATACTTCCCCCCGACAGCCCCAATTTTTGTGCAAAAACTGCAGGAAGATTGTATGAAATTGACAATTCACGGAGTTTCACAAAAGTTTCATCAAGGTAAAATTCGCGAACACCTATTCCGTTTCCATAACCACTAAAAGTTTTCATATATTCTGTATAAGGCACTTTTATGTCATTTTCAGCAAATACACGCGTATCTTCAATAATCTTCCCAGAGGCATCGCGTACCAGTGAACCTTCCAAAAGCTTTACCCCGTTACCAATATAATTGATAGCACCATTTACCACCTCATCGTAGCGCCATTGATTGTCACTGTCCGGGTGCGAACCTGCAGCCCACAATCCATATTCTGTATTTGAATATGTCATACCTCCTACACGACCATCAACGGACACCATTAGTGACCAGTTTTTGTAGTTAAATTCGTTCAACAATCCCCAAAAGAAATCAGGTTCACTACAGCCGATTTTTTCTGCGTTATAATCGCTTTGTTTTGGCATTCCATCTGCTCCGTGTACAATTCGCCCATTAGGATCCCGCTCCCAATCTTTCGTAGTTACATAATCGTATCGAGCTCCCTCTCTCACGTAATACCTATTTACCGAATAAACGGGATCAAGTTCTTTAAAAAACCAATGGTTGAAAGAACCATTTATTCCTACTTCCCATTTAAATTTATTTCGCCTTATTGGAACTCCTTTTATTGTCAACTCCATACCGCGCTGCACCCACGATTCATTAGTATTAGTTTTTTTAGAACTAAATCCAGTAGCATCAGAAATTGATGCGCTAACCAGGTTGTTATACTGTAATTTATTAAAGTAAGTATAGTCGAAGCTCAATCGGTTTTTGAACAATCGAATATCGGTCCCTATTTCATAAGTCCTGTCAGTTTGCGGCTTAACATTTTGATCGCGTATTGTTGATGTATAGGATTCTGAGTTATATCCCCCCATGCAGCTACGTCAACATTGTAAACTTCATTTAAGTCGTAGATGCCCAAATCGTTTTTTGACAATGTCCAGGCTCCTCTTATTTTAAACAAATCTATTATCTCTGGAAGTTGGACGAATTCAGAAACGAGAGCACTAAGCGCAGCTGAGGGATAAAAATAAGACCTTGACGAACTCGGCAATGTTGACGACCAGTCATTCCTACCCGTCAAATCCAAATACAAAGCATTTCTATATGAGATAGAAATCTTTCCGTATAAACTGTTTAATTGCTTCTTTTCAACAGAACTTGAAGAAGTAACAGGATCGACAGAAGCATTCAGTGAATAATATTCAGGAATCGAAAGTCCCCCATTTGTTTGAGAGTGTATGTCCCTGGATTGGTAATAGTTCAAAGAACCTCCGGCCAAGGCATCAATTCCAAACGAATTAAATGTTTTATCAAAGGTCAAAACTAAGTCATTGTTAACATCCATGTAATAATTCTGTCCGATTTCAAATAATCCATTTTCACTTCGATTATAACTAATTGCTTGTCTATGGGAATATCGGTTTGTGTAAGTATTTATACCACTTCTCAAAAGCACGTTTATTTGTGAGGTCAGTTTATAATTCGCGGAAAAGGCTCCATTGTTAACATCAATAGACCGGGGTCTCAAATCTTCATTTGCGATGAAGTATGGGTTGTTATACCAATCTGTTTGATAGTACTTCTGTTCTTTTCCTTTAACTTTCCAATAGTCCTTCCAGTCTCGGATATCCATATCTGCCCCATTCCACAATATCAACTGATAAATGTATGAACCTCCTCTTCCGTAACCAGTGTTAGGCTCGTTCGGAGTTTCCCGTTTTGAGAACATCCAAGAAGCATCAAGGGAAAACTTGTCACTAACTTTAATGTTTGTACCAATATTGAAAACATACTTGTTTGCTCTTGTATTTGGTGCTTGCCCTTTATTATACATATGAGAAAGAGATGCGCGTATACTCCCAATTTCACCGGACTGAGAAACGCTTACGTTGTTGTTTGCAACAATGCTTTCACCCAAAAAATTCTTCAAATTATCATGTCCTTTTGAAATCAAGGGGGTCTCCACATCACTTAATTCACCTGTAATCGGATCTACTTGCCTAGCTGTTTGGCCAATATCCAATTTGGGCCCCCAAACGAATTGGCCGTTAAACAAAGCCTTGTTCCCCGTTCCTGTTCCATATGCAGTTTGACTGGTCGGAATCCTTAAATAACCAATACTTGACATAACACTGCTGTTTACTTCTATCACGGATTTATCTCCTCCTCCATTCTTTGTAGTAATCATTATTGCACCATTTCGGCCTCGATCTCCATATAAAGCCGAAGCAGTTGCTCCTTTTAGAATGCTAATATCAGCAAGGTCCTCTGAAGAAAAATCGTTTAATGAGACATTCGGAGCCGGAACCCCATTTACAACAATTAAAGCGTCTTCTCCACGTAGTTTCACCGTCGATGATCTGAAAAATTCAGTTGTATTTTCAATCATTAATCCGGCAGCTTTACCCGTAAGACTACTGGTTATACTCGTATTTTGTACTTTAGTAAGAAGTTCAGGAGATATTTTTTGAACCGAGTACCCTAATGATTTCTCCTCTTTCTTGATACCTAAGGCAGTAACTATAACATCATTGATACCTATTGTTTCTTCCTTCATCACAACGTCAATGTATGATTTACCGGAAACGGCAACTTCCAGGGTTTTCATTCCAACAAAAGAAAATTGCAATATTACATTTTCAGGAATATCAGTTAACGAATATTCTCCTTCAGGATTGGTTACTGTTCCATGAGTAGTGCCTTTTACCACTACCGTTACACCAGGAAGGGACTGTCCGTTAGTGTCTGTTACCTTCCCTGAAACTGTTTTTTGTTGACTGCCATCTGATTTATCAATTGTTGTAAGCAAAACCTGACGATCATTAATACTATATGTTATTCCTGTACTTTCGAAAAGTTGATCGAGGACATTTTTTATAAGTTGGTTTTCGCAATCGACACTTTTTCTTTGACTGACATTAATTCTTGATGCATCGAACATAAAATAGAACTCGGATTGCTCTTCAATTTCTTCCAAAATGTTGACAATTGTTTCGTTTTTTACATCAAGACTTAACCGTTTATTTTGTGCATAACTTTCGAGCGCAAACGTTTGGGTTATTGTAATCAAAATTAATAATGCAACAATCCTCATTCTTTTTAAAAATTTGGATTTCCAGATTTTACATATTCCGGAAATCAATCCATAATGATTTTTTTTCATAAATTTGTTTTGATTTGGATTATTTAATAATTCAAGTTGTTTTTGCCTCTGGAGTTGGTCACTGCGAGGCAATAATAAAGCAAGAGGGAGATGTTAACAGCATCTCCTTTTTAGTAATTGTTTTAGTTCATATCATAAGCATAGATTTTTAATTTATACAATTCATTATTTTTTTGAAATGATTATTTCGGGTTTAGCTTCTTCCTCATAATTATGTATTAGTTTACAATGGACATCGCAAACAATTTCTATATACCTGAAAATTTCTTCGTAGCTTTCATTTTGAATTGTTCCTGAGAAAATAGAGTTAAACACTTCTTCATCGACAACTTCAATATTGATGTTATACCATCGTTTTAGTTTTTCAATTACATTTTTCATTGATTCGTTACGAAAGATAAGTTTCCCATCTTTCCAGGATGAATATATGGCAGCATCGGTATAATTTATTGTTAATGCATTATTGACAATGTTATAAGTTGCTTTTTCTCCGGGTTTCATGGTATAACTAAAGGACTCGGAGCCATTGTGTGCTAACTCCACTTTCCCCGATTCAAGCACTACAGCAATCTTATCGTTTTCAGGATATGCATCTACATCAAATTTTGTCCCCAATACCCTTACGATCAAACCATTTGTTTGTACTGAAAAAGGGCTAGTCTCGTTGTGGAAAACCTGAAAGAAAGCTTGTCCGTTTAAGGTAACCGTTCTATTTTGCTCAGAAAAGTTACTGGGATAAGAAAGTGTAGTGCCTGAATTTAACCAAACTATTGAACTATCGGGTAAAACGACCTTAGATCGTTGTCCATTTTCGGTAATAAAAGAAGTATATGATAACTTTTGAAAAGTATCGGTACGCCTAAATTGCTGTTTGTTTGTATAATAAATTGTGGTGAGGCTGATAAGAAAAACAACTATAGCTGCATATTTAAAGACAGTTTTCAGGGTTGTATTTAATCTCCTTTTCTTCCCTGAAATTTTATCATGAATCTTCAGGTATGCATTTTCAATTTCATAATCGTTCAATTTTCTCGTTGACGATAGAAATGCCCAGGAAATTTTAACCTTTTTGAATACTTCTTTGTTTTCCTTTTTATCGCATATATCAGCAATAACTTTTTTCTTTTCTTCACGGGACAAATTTCCTGTAACCAGCTTTAATATGTCTTCAAAGTTTTCCATGTATATTATAAATAAACCATGAAACAGCATTTACCCCCAGTAATGCTTTATTTTTTTATATTTTTTTTTGCGTCTTTATATAAAAGACTAAAAATTAAATAACAAACAGATAGGCTACTAAGGGTAAATAATCTTTCAAAGCAACTTTGAAGGTTTTAATTCCTTTCGAAATGTGTTTTTCTACTGTTTTTATGGAAATATTGAGTTCTTCTGCAATTTCGCGGTTTTTCATTTCCTGAAACCTGCTGAGCTCGAATACTTTTCTGCATTGTGGGGGCAAGCTTGCTAAAGTTTCCTGTATTATTTGTTCAATATCTTTGAAGGCACATACAGATGTATCAACAGTTGACAACGTTTCTACATTTAAATCCAGCTCACCAACATCTATTGCATTAGAAAACAACTTTTGGTTGTACTTTTTTTCCCGTAATTTTTTTAGGGCATTATTCTTTGCTACAGTAAAAAGATATGAAGTAATATTTGAATCGTCTTTTAATTGGTTGCGCTTGTTCCACAACGTGACAAGAGTATCCTGAACAATATTTTCTACAATGTCTTTAAAAGGAATAAACTCAAATACGAAATAATACAACTTTGAATAAAAGTCATTAAAAAGAACTTTGAAAGCAGCTTCATCGCCATGTCTTAACCTCTCTAAAAGTTGTTGTTCGTTTTTGTTCATAAGTTCTTGTATGCTGGAGCAAAATTAGAAAAATAAACATAACAACGTAAATCGGATACTCCTGTTAACTCCAATTTTAGGTCGTCAACGCTATAATTCACATTGATAGTTTTAAGACGATAACAAGCATCCAGGGTATTGCTATATATCTTACTCAATCACTTTTAACATTTTTTGATTTCCCCTCTACTGCTGTTTTGCTAAGTTCCAAGATTCTTTATCCACAAACAATACTGTAGATAATTTCATCCTTCTTTTTTATACGTTACTCTTACATAAATAGGACAATTTTCATCTTGATTATGAAGGACAGATTGTAAATCGGGGCTTATTTCACCTTTAATCAACAAAAAAAACTAAACAATAAAATTCTTATTTAATTACTCACAGCCTACCAAACAATCACATCCAAACCTTAAAACTCATACGTTCAGGCTTGTTCATCAAAGGAAACTATATTTTTAGCTTAACTTTGCAAGTTCCTTTTTTATGAAAAAAGCTGCGATATTTTTCTATACAAGCTTTAGAAGGATTACTCTTAGGCAACCTTGAATCCATCTCAATTCCTAATTTTAAATACTTTGAGATGCCCATAGTATGCCAAGGAAGAATGTCTATTTGCATTAATGACGGATATCTGCTTTCCATCTCGGCAATTGCCAGCAAATGTCCTTCTTGATCATTCACCCCGGGAATCAATGGACACCGTAGAATAACATTGGCATTATTTTCCAGCAGAAATTCTAAATTCTCCAGAATTTTATTTAGCGGTTTTCTGGTTAACTCCAAATGACACAATGGATTTGTTGCCTTATAGTCAAATAAATACAGATCTGTAAAAGACAGCGTCTTTTCAACGATTGTTCTATCTGCATAACCCGAAGTATCCAGCACAGTGTGTATGCCTGCCTTTTTCAATTCCTTCAAAAGCGTTAGCGTGAATAACGGCTGCATCAAAGGTTCACCTCCCGATATGGTCACCCCTCCTCCACTTTGAACATAGTATGCAACATCCTTTTTACACTCTGTTAGGATTTCTGAAAGCTCCATGCTCCTCCCATTAACTTGTTCGGCATTCAAGTGTTGAGTTTCAGGATTGTGACACCAGATGCATCGAAGAGGACAACCTTGCAGAAAAACGGTTGTACGAATTCCCGGCCCATCTACCACTGAGGTTCTGTGTATGTCAGAAATTATTCCTTTCAAACCAGTTGATATTATAAATGCTCGGTGCGAGAAAGCACTTCCATCTGTGTTGCTCTGTCCAAGTCAATAAATCTTGCTGAAAATCCCCCTACACGAACCAAAAGGTTTGTATACTTTTCAGGTTTTTCAAGAGCTGCAATTAAATCATTCCGATTAGTAATTGTAATCATCATTTGTGTCCCTCCGCTTTGAAAATATGTATTAAATAATGCATGGTACATGTCTTTATTTTTTATCGGGAAAGCGGATGATAGTTTAACGTTATGCACTGCTCCGGCATGGATGGATGGAGTTGGCTTTGTCTGTGAATTGAGAAGAGCTGTCAGTCCATTTCTATCACTTCCAGCACTAGCCGAATTTCCCGGGGCCAATGGATCTCCATGATTTCTTCCATCAGCTGATGCTGAGGTTTGTTTTCCCCATAACGTATTGTGATTGTTATTGATAATGACCACCAAAAAATGATGAAGTCCTGTATTAATTATTGAATCCCGAGTTCCTTTACAAACATGATTGTGCACGCGCATCTGCATGCTATCAGCAATATCATTATCGTTTCCAAATTTTGGAGTTTCCTTGAATGCTCTTTGCATTGTTTCGAACCCTTTCCAGTTAGCTTCCAATGCTGTCAGCAATTCATCTGCCGAATATTTTTGCTGCCTGTAAACTAATTGATTAATCGCAGTCAGACTATCCGCAGTATTATTATTTCCGTAGGTTTCATTGGTACCTCCAAGAAACTCAATCCCCCCGTCAAATATTGAACGCCCTTTTTCTAAGCAGTTATCATACAGAGCACTTATAAGGGAGAAAGGACATTCCTGACCGGTAACTTCGTAAATTTGATACTGAGCCAGAGCTCCAACCTCAAGAAAATAATCTACCGTTTTCTCGTATGCATTCCAGAGTTTCTCAAAATTATCATACACTTTAATCGAGCCATAGTTAGGTGCGTACTGAATTCCGCTACTGATAGTTCTTCCATTATTCATTGCCAACTCCAGGCACATCTGCAGATTTATAATAAAATTAGGAGTTCCACAACTACGGTTTTCAATCATATATTCACCGCAGCCAAAAGGAATACATTGCTCAGCGGTCTGTCTGTTAATCTTAAACGCTTTTTCAACAGCAGGCACATTTACATCATCATTGTAAAGCATCGGAAATGTTTTTCCTTTCCCAATGATGTCATACGCCTTATTTATTAGCTCTTCATTTTGTCCCTGATAAAAGCGCAGGGTTAATTGAGGCATCGGGAGGTTTAACCTTTCGGTGGTTTCCATAGCCAACATTGCAAATTTATCGGCCGCCGTTTCGTTTTCTCTTCCCAGTCCACCAATAATGATACGTCCGTCAAAATGCCAGGTCTCTTCTTCAATAATGGTATAAAAATTTTGCATCAGTTCGAGTGCGTCTTCCCAGCCCATTCTTTTCGCCTTGAGATCATCTTCTAAAAGATTTCCTAAGACGGTATCCAAACGCCCAAAATTTATAACACCAGTAATGGTCTCCACAAGTAAAACCAATTGAAGCCCCTCATGAAAAGTCGCAGGAGCATGCTCTAACAAGCCTGACAAAGCATCGATCATTTTTACGCTCTTCTGAGATTCCGGCAATTTCTGAGCTTCAATAATGTAATGCTGTACACATTTTCTTATTCGCGTTACCGAATGGAGAACACTTTGAAGAAAAGCAACGGATTCTGAATCAGTAGCACCATTGAGAAAACGAGTTACTTCTTCCCCTAAACCACCAATCCCCAAACGAACCAACTTCTTTAAATTGATTTGTAAGCCCGACATCCGATAGAGTGCATAGGCTGGATACTCTAAATTCTTCCCGCCGTCATACACACCCGGAATCCTTTTCCTGATTTCAGGTGAAAATGATTTTAAACACTTGGCTGCGGTTGTTTCAGTTAACCAAAACTTTTTTAATGTATTCCATTCCTGTAACTCTGCTTCTGAGTATTTACACGTTGCATTCTTTCCCTCCCAACTTCCTGAGTCAAAATAAAAACCTAAACCTCCTACTTGGGGAGAATATCCTACTTCGGGATACAAACGCTTGCCACAAAGCAAATCAGTGCCTCGGGGAGATACCAAAACTTTAGGAAATTGAACATCCTCACAAAGCGATTCCCGCACATATTTGTTTTGTGCAGATCCGGCTTTGTAAGCTTTTGTGAATTCCCTGGCATATTCCAGACCTAATGTATCAACATCTCTATAAACTGTCATTTTTCTGTGTTCATTTTTAAGTTCGTTTATCCAGCAAAAATAATCGGTCAAAAACGACTTTAAATTCGATAAATTCAATTGAGACTCATATAACGACCAGCTACAGCCTCTGGTTATCATCCAACAATCTCTTTCTTAACTCATCATATGATATCTCCTGCACACCCATTTGATTATCAATTGCCAAACTGGCTGCTGTAGCTGCAGACTGCCCCAATACCATAAAAACTGGTTCCATCCTGATGGATCCAAAAGCGATGTGTGTTGCACTTAAACAAACAGGCACTAGTAAATTGAGACACTCATCTTGTTTAGGAATAATTGCACGATAATCAATTGGGTAAGGTCCAAATCCACCAACCTCTATATTTCCTTCATTCTTTACAAAACCATTATTTGTAACATACCGTTGAACGTTATGAGAATCCATCGTGTAAGCACCGAGCCCAATCGAAAGTTGAGCCGAAATAGAATCCTGGGTACAATGGTGTTGCGTCATCACATAATCGCTAACCATACGACGAGCTTCACGAATGTACAATTGTGGCGACCAGTTACCTGATTCAATGTATTCGTCTCTTGGTAAACCCCATTTTTTAAATTCATCTCTAACTTTCTGAGGAATACGAGGATGATTTGCCAAGGTCCACAATAATCCCAACGAATAGTTTTTATGAGCTTCAATGATCGCCTCGCGTGTCTGATAATCTCCGTCTGGATATTCATAATTCATCCCGATATAATCAGATGAAAAGCAGCCATAGTTATTGGAGTCTGTTTTCCTGTTTGGCATTTTCGACATGATAAATAGCGGCCATAAATCTTCTTTTTCAAAAGCCCGAAACAATAGCTCATACTCTTGCTCATCGTAACGGGCTGGTTTTTTTATGGTAATTCTATTTTCAGGCAAATCAGTTAAGCACATCCGAAAACAATAGGCCTGTATCTTTTTGTCAGCACTGCCCTCTTCACCTGCTTCTTCAAAGACATTTTTAAGCAAGCCACTCTCCGGATCTCCTTCTATCAGATATGGGTCTACTCCATCCTTAAATTGATGATGAGTCGCCCGTTCAGTTTGCACACCATTTAATGACTCACCATACTGATTGACGCTCTCCCTTCCATAAGTATAAGATACTCCAGCTTTAGCCATCAAATCTCCTTCGTAGGTTGCATCAATAAACATTTTACCCAGAAAGACTTCACCATTCTCCATTTTAATTGAGACAATTTTTCCTTTCCCTTTATTAATTCCTTCAATTAAATCGAGCCTATGACTATATCTAATATCAATATTTTCGGAGCCGATCATCTCTTGAAATACCGTTAATGCGGCTGACGGCTCGAAGGTCCACATGGCATCTTCATTTTCTCCCGTTCTGGTTTGTCCTCCATCTTTATATTCCGATTGGTCCTGCCATTTCCAGTTATCCGGATTGTCATAATACTTTCTGATATTTTGATAGAATTCCCGGGCAATACCACCAATAGCATGTTTTTTCCCAATATCGGTCTGCCCCAATCCCCCAGTTGTCAAGCCTCCTATTCTGTCTGACGGCTCGAGAACAATGACAGACTTGCCCATTCGTTTTGCCTGAATTGCCGCTACCAAGCCCGAAGAAGTGCCACCATAGACAATGATATCTGCTTCATTCTTGTTTTCAACATGCTGACATGCTGTTAACAACAATATATAAAGCACTACAGTAACACAAAGCGAAAATTTGTATTTGATTTTTGCAACTATACGATCCATTTTATAAAGTTTATTCATTGAATATTCTCATTACTAAATCACTTAATGGCAATCTGAATGTCAAAATCTTCCAGCAGGTTTGATTTGGCATTAACAGTTACAGTTCCTTCATAACCCAGTGGCCTTAATACAAGCAAGCATTTCCCGCGATACGTCATACAACTATCAGCCTGAAAACTTTTCATTTGGGTTGGATTTCCGTTACCGACTGCAGCTGTCGTTGCCGCACCTTTAACCTCAAAATGTATTAGCCGATCGTTGGTCATTACCAATTGGTCATCATTATCCATCAAACTGACCTCCATAAAAACCAAGTCATTTATATTTCTCGTTATGATTTCCCGGTCCGGCTTAATTTTAATTTTGGTGGCAGGACCCGTTGTTCTGATTGATTTTTCATTAAGTATGTCTCCTTCCACATAGGCAATTACCTTTAATTCTCCACTCTTGTACGGAACCTCAAACTGAAAAATACATTTTGAAGTATCTGTCTTCAATTGACTAGCACATAAATCTCCATTTAAAAACAGATCAATTCTATCAGCTTGTGAATAAACATAAATATTTAGAGACTTTCCTTCATACCCTTCCCAGTTCCAGGATGGCAACTCATTGCGCCATCCCCATTTGCTGATCTTCCAAGAATGCCCTTCAGGAGAAGGCTCTTCAACCGCGATCTCCAATTTACTTCTCCCCCATACCACATCGCGATAATATGATTGAGGCTTTTTTCGACCTATCAAATCAATATCTCCACAATAAGCGTTAAACCATGGATACTCCATTTGAATAGAATCTAATGAGGGTTGTCCAAGACCTGCTTCCCCTAAGTAATCCATTCCAGTCCAAACAAAATCTCCAATTACATAGGGCTTTTCAATAGCCATCTTGTAATTATCATACATTTCCATCGGGAAAGATTCTGTTCCAATTATTATCCGATCGGGATAACTGTCATGATCACTTTCGTACTCCTGCAGTTTATAATTGTAGCCATGAATATCCATTAGCTCAAAAGCAGGTTCGGTATCCGACCATGGACGATTATCAGGAAAATCCCAAAATCCGCAAATAGCTTGTGTGACAGGTCGGGTTGTATCTATTTCTTTAATTGCCGATATTAGATTTTTAGCCATATGAATTCCCGATGAATCTGCACGCTCATGAATTTCATTCCCATAACTCCAGGCAAATACCGAAGGATGGTTTCGATCACGCATCACCATGCTCTGGATATCTTTCTTTGACCACTCTTTAAAATAACGATGATAATCGTTGGGCTTTTTCGGATGTTCCCAACGATCGAATGCTTCGTCGAGAACTAACATCCCGATACTGTCACAGGCATCTAAAAATTGTTGTGATGGAGGATTATGACTGGTCCGGATCGCATTGAAGCCATTGGCTTTCATTAGCTCTATCTTCCGCTGCTCTGCCCGATCATAAGTTGCCGCCCCCAGAATCCCATTGTCGTGATGAAGACAAGCTCCTTTTAAAATCATCGGTTCTCCATTTAGAAGGAAACCTTTATCCGGGCTGAAATCCATTGTCCGAATGCCAAAACGGGTTTCAACTACATCAACGATACTGTCATCCTGAAGAATCTCTGTTTTTAACATGTAAAGTTTCGGTTGATCCGGAGACCACGGGATGGGTTTTTTAATTTCAAAGCTTCTTTGTATTGCTAAATTTTTGTCATCGGAACTTATTTCCCTCTGCAGTTCAGCCAGCGTAATTCCTTCTGCATCTACAACCTCTTGGCGAAAAACAAATGCTTCTTCCTCGTTTCCTTGGTTTTGAATTGATGTTTTAACATCAATTTTTGCAGAATTTTTATCTAAATCAACCGTTTTTACTGAAATCCCAAAAAACGGAATATTCAAAGGATCTGTTACTCGAAGCCAAATATGTCGATAAATACCAGAACCGGAATACCACCGGCTGTTTTCACCAATGTTTCGTGCCTTGACAACTAAAACATTTTCTTTTCCGGGAGCATTTAGATATTCCGATATCTTATAGTAAAAAGGAGTATATCCGTTTGGATGGAAACCTAAATGATGCCCGTTAATCCAGACATCTGACTCCATATAAACACCATCAAAATATATCGTAAAAATTTTTCCATAATCAGCAGGAGCAACTGAGAATTTCTTTCTGTAGACACCGGTCCCACCAACAGTGAATCCGGTTGATATTCCTCCCTGACTCCTTTCTGAAAACGGGCCTATCACACCTTCTCCTGCTGGTAAATCTTCAATGCTCCAGTCATGCGGTAAATTAATCTTTCTCCAGGAACTATCATCAAAGCCGGGTAAAAACGCGTCCTCACTTTCTGTTTTGGAAAAACGCCACCCTTCGTCAAAAAGCCTCATACGAGAACTATTTTCGGGAGCAACAAATACGACCCGCTCTGTACTGAGCTCCACTTTATTTGTTACACATGAAGTATGAGGCAGAATAAGAAAAAAATAGATGACACCCCGAAGTAGTTTCATAGCTGGGCAATATTTGAATAAAAATATATTAATCTATAAATTTGATTAGCTCACTTTCTCCAACTCCATTTTCATTGAATGGCTCAATCTTAAAATAATAAGACAGGTTTGTATTCAAGCTATTAATTGTAACAGTCGTATCATCGTATACCTGGTAATTATGGTATAATTTTTCCATGTCAGTACCATAAATAACGTTGTATCCTTCTGCATCTTGAGCTTTACCCCATTTTAATGCTACACTCCTTCTGTCCATTTTTCGCTCTATTTCGACGTGAGAAACCTCTTTGGGTTTATCTCCTTTTCCAATTCCAAAAACCCGAAAACCAGAAATTGAAAAAGTTCCATCAGGAACTTCAATATTTCGAATCCGCAGGTAACGGCAATTTTCTTTTTGAGGTAATTGAAAATAAGGATGGCTGCGATCATTTTGGTTTTGTGATTGATCGAATAGAATTTGCCAATTACTGTTATCAAGAGAATAATCGATAATATACCGATGATAAACGCTATCGGGCCGATCGTAAATTTTGGTATCATGTTCAGCAAAGTTGATTTGAATCGCGTAAACATCGCAATTCGTCCCCAGATCAATCACAGCCCATTCTTTATCAGTGCCCGTTTTAGCTGACCAATAAGTTCTGATATCTTCATTCACCATATTTGAAGCAAGATGTGAATCAATTTCCGATGAAACTATTACACGTTTGTTATAAGAAAGCAGCATCCATACTGGAAAGACGTCGTCGAATGACTCGATCTTTTTACTTGGAATTTGAATGGGGTAATCTCCAAATTTAGTTGTTGAAAACAGCTCTCCATCTTGATCAAAAAATGTTGGAAAAAGACCTATACGCCTTTCAAATGGATGTTTTACCGAAACGCTCATTGTTCCAACATGCCAGTAATTTCCGTATTGATCTTTGAATGTGCTTCCATGACCTGCCCCTGCAGCAAAACCTTCCGGCTTATACGCAAACGGATTATGTTTCGCGATTTCATAGGGACCGAGAGGTGAGTCAGCGACATATACCCCATCCGAATAACTTTTAAATTCGGTTCCGGGTCCTGAATATTGTAAATAATATTTTCCCCGGAATTTGTTAACCCATGCACCTTCAATCCATGGATGATTATTAATCCGATCATTATAATCTCCCGGAACTTCCCAACCATACTCGTCTGTTTTAGCCAGAATAATCTCGACTGGACGCCCAATCGCATCAAAATTGTTCTCATAATCCAATTCAATTCCCTTAATTGGAAGTTTGTGCGAACATCCCCAATAGAGGTATAAACGTTTATCATCATCTAAAAAGAAAGCCGGATCCCAGACAGCAATATCCAGGGAATCCTTTACGATCTCCCATTTACCAGACAATGGGTCGCCAGATTTGTATATTGTACTTTGGGTCCACGAAGAAGCCAGGAAATACAGTGTATCATTAATCTCAACTGCAGTTGGCGCATATTCTTCCGTTGGTATCTGATCTGTTTCTACAAAAATCCACTCAACCAAATCCTTTGAATGCCAATAGCCGCCTGACTTTGAAGCAAACAAATAATACCGATCCCTAAAATAAACGACAGTCGGATCTGCGGCCTCTCGCCTTGAGGGGGCTTCCAATTGAAAACGATAATCCAAATTCAATGGATTAGCATAAGTTTTGATTTTTTCACCGTTCTCATTTTCCTGCATTTTACAGGCTGACGTAAAAACGATATAAAACAAAAGGACTATGATTGAGATATTTTTGCTCATTTTTTT
The DNA here is from genome assembly GCA_963677235.2 of uncultured Draconibacterium sp. Lineage (GTDB taxonomy): Bacteria > Bacteroidota > Bacteroidia > Bacteroidales > Prolixibacteraceae > Draconibacterium. The sequence goes on from CAXXPP010000004.1 coordinate 1,569,880, forward strand.
AATATAGGTCTAATTGATTTGTGACTGGTTTTAGCGTACTATTATGGGTTTCTACCAGTTTCATGATTTCTTCTATTACTTCCGGATGATTTGCAGCAATATCAAACCGTTCGGAAGGATCAACTTCCAGATCAAACAACAAAGGCGTTTCATGAACGACCACAGGATCACTTCCATAGCCCGATTTAGTCAGAAAATGCGCTTTATATTTTCCCTTTCGCACGGCATATATTTTTGTTCCTCTGTAGTAAAAAATTTCATTACGCACAGGCTCATTCCCTCCCTGAAGCAGTGGAGTAAGGTCATTTCCATCATAAATTCGGTCTTCAGGTAAATCAATACCACTCTGGGCACAGAATGTAGGAAATAAATCGAGAGTAGATCCCATTTCCATAACCACTCCCGGCTTAACAATTCCTGGCCCCCAGAAGATGGTTGGCACACGCATCCCTCCTTCGTAAGTAGAGCCTTTCCCCCCGGTTAATAATCCGGCAGAACCTCCATGCGTATCAAATGTTAGCCAAGGCCCATTGTCAGAAGTAAACACGACTATCGTCTTTTTTACAAGTCCATTATCCCTGATTGCCTGCAAAACCTGTCCAACACTCCAGTCCAGTTCCTCAATAACATCGCCAAAACGCCCTCTTTTGCTGGTACCTTCAAACTCATTGGAGCGAAACAGCGGAACGTGAGGCATTGCATGTGCCAGGTATAGCGCAAAAGATTTATCTTTATTTTTTTCAATATAAGCCACCGCTTCCCGGGTGTAGTTCTTAGTTAAATCGGCCTGAATGGCCTGTTCCTGAATTACTTCACCATTTCGATAAAGTGATATTTGGAAATATTCCTGTTCAGGATATCTGCACGATTTCCAGTAGTCGATGTTCGGATCGCGATCCATGTCATTACTATATTTCAATCCGTAGAAATAATCAAATCCGTGGCTCGTTGGTAAAAATTGCGGTTCATGTCCCAAATGCCACTTACCGATACAAGCTGTATGATAGCCATGATCCCTGAGAATTTTCGCAAATGTAATCTCTGATTCCGGAAGGCCTCCTTTTGATTCCGGAAAAATAACCCGGTGCTTATCACTGCACATTCCGTTTCGGATCGGCAGTCGACCTGTCATAATACCTGCTCTACTGGGAGTACATACAGAGGAAGACACATAAAAATTAGTCCATTTTTGACCTTCCTCGGCCATTTTATCCAGATTCGGAGTTCGAATGGTAGGGTGTCCGAACGAGCCGAGGTCTCCATAACCAAGGTCATCGCAAAAAATTATTATGTAGTTGGGTTTGTCTTCTCCCACTCCCTCTGCCTTTATACCAAAAGCTATAAATAAGCCACAGATAGCTACAATCATTCGTTTAGTAATATTCATCATTTAATCGTTCTTGTTTATAGATTTCATTAATAGATTAGTCTCTTGTTTTTATCATTTGATAAAGTTTATTTCTTAACTGCACAATAGTATCCTGTATAGATTTCTCCTGAATAATATTTACATTCTCTTCGGGGTCATTAATATGATTATAAATCATTTTACCTAAGTCGTTACCACTTTTATCTGACCACTCAGTATAGAGGAAATCCTTTGTTTTTATCGACTCACCATTAATATAACGACTGTAAACGGCATCTTTTCCTGCTAATTCAGGATGATTTAACAACTCTACAAAACTTTCTCCCTGGAGCTGTACTGGTAATTCAAATCCTGCCAGTTCGCACAATGAGGGAAAAATATCGACAAATTCTACCAGTGCTGCTGCTTTTCCATTTCCCTTGGTTCCGGGAGCACGAACAATTAATGGGGCATTCAATGAAGTATTAAAATTAGCGTGTTTACACCACAAACTGTGCTCGCCCAATTGCCAGCCATGATCTCCCCATAATACCACAATGGTATTTTCAGTCAGTCCATAATCATCCAATGCTTTCAGCACGCGTCCAATCTGGGCATCAACATAACTTACACAGGCATAATATCCATGAATTAAATTAATTGCCATCGAATCTGAAACCGGCCCTTCAGCCGGAACCCCATAATACGACTTTAGTTCTCCAAAATTATGGATGGCGACTTTGGGTGCATTTGACGGTGGAAAATAATTATTGGGAAGCGAAATATCTTCCGATTTATACAAATCCCAATATTTTTTTGGAGCATTAAAAGGTAGGTGCGGTTTTAAAAAACCGGCAGCCAAAAAAAAGGGCGTTCCTTTTTCACTCAGGCGTTTTATATCATCAATTGTTTTTGATGCAATTTGTCCATCAAAATAGTCCTCATCGTTAACATCACCACATTCATAAGGAAAGCCACGCGGGATTCCCTCTCCTAATATATCTAAATTTGCATTTGTTTGATAATCCAGATAAGAACCTGCTGCTTCCGGCGGGCTCCACGGTACTTCAGACCAACTTTCAGCGATATCATTGATATGATGAAATACTTTCCCGTTTGAAATGGTATGATAGCCATTCTTTTTGAATACCTCCGGCAGACTTAAGGCCTCCGGAGCATCTTTTTCTGCCCAGGTATTATAACCGACAAATCGGGTGCGGGTTGGACGAATACCAGTTAACAAACTCGCCCGCGAAGCTCCGCATACAGGCACATTACAATATGCATTTAAAAAGGTTACTCCTCCTCCTGCCAGCTTATCGATATTTGGAGAAATAATTTGGTTTTGACCATAACATCCTAATTCCGGGCGTAAATCATCAACTGCAATAAACAATATATTCGGTTTTTCTTTAATATTCGTACAAGAGCTAAGAAAAACAATTAATATAAAATATTGGATTTTGACTTTAAACATTTTCATTTTCAACATTTTGAATATTTATTAAATTTCACAAGTCTTAGTTATTAACTTTAGCAATTGCTTCAGATTGAAAATTGTTGTTCGTAAATACTTTTGTTCCTTTTTGGTGCCAGGACCGGCAAACCAACCGATGTAAAAAGGAAGAAAAACAGTAGATTTTTCATAGCTAAATAGATTTTATATTTTGTCACAGCTTATTCAAATTTTTCAGGTTCTCTCAAGTTAGGGAATTCTACTCCGTAATGCCCGGTAACTGCAGCCAACAAAAAATAATAGTTGTCAGCCAAATAGTTATACCCTGTTGGAGCTCCACCTTTTGTTCGCCAGTCAACACTCTGCAAATAGCCCGGGAACAAGCCTGAATGAGTTGGTTCCTTTTCAAAAGTTGCCATCATCTTAAAAAGGATTTCGTCCGCCTTCTCTCGCATACCAACATTATACAATGCCTGGATAAAGTGATATGCAGTTTGTCCACACATTCCTCCATTTTCATAACGCCCCCATTGCGACATTTCATCCCACTTTTGGCGGTCTTCACATTCAACTTCCATAGCAGGGCCGGGAACACCATAAACAAAATCATATCCTTCTTTTTCAAGTTGGATTAATAATTTTTGCATGATGTCTTTTGCTACCTCTTGTTCAACTAATCCCTGGTTAACAGCCATTCCGTTTATGAAAGTGAACATGTAATCATGTACTTTCCCATTCTTGCTTATCCATCCTGCATATACTCCTGTTTGCGGGTTATAAAAGGTTTTGTGAAAGGCTGATTTAAAAAGAGCAAGCTGATTCTCAATATTTTCAACCTCTCCCTCCAGTCCTAATTTGGATAGAATTTGCTTCATTCCTTTTAATGCTCTGTAAGCTTTAATATTCACGTATGCATCTTTATTCCCGAATCATTGCTGTCCCATTAAAATCTAATAATGTTCTTTGAAATGTTTGAAATTTAGTCAGTTACAGGCTTTTTTCGGTTAAACGGATTTCAATTTGCATTTTCGCTGTTCATTAACGGATTAGCAAATGCATAAGGATAAATACGTTTTTGCTCAGTTAGCATCGTTCCTAGATAGGAATAAGTTCAACTACATCGTTCGCAAGTATGACGGTGACAAATACGTGAAGCATTTCACTTGTTGGAATCAATTGCTTGCTCTGATGTTCGGGCAATTATCAAATCGTGAAAGCCTGAGAGATTTGATTGTTGCAATTGATGCTCATCATTCCAAATCTTATCATTTGGGTTTAGGCAAGAATGTTTCAAAATCATCCTTAGCCAGAGCTAATCAAGACAGAGACTGTCGCATCTTTGAAGAATATGCTTACTATCTGGTTAACGAAGCCAGGCAGAAACGAGTTTCTGACATCTTCAAGCTTGATGGCAATGTCTACGCTTTTGATTCAACAACGATTGACTTGTGCCTTTCCGTATTCTGGTGGGCGAAGTTCCGCAAGAAAAAAGGCGGAATCAAAGTGCATACATTATATGATGTAGAAACACAAATCCCAGCATTCTTTCATATTACTGAAGCTTCGGTACACGACTCTACGGCAATGAAAAAAATTCCTTATGAATCAGGATCATATTACATATTTGATCGTGCATATAATCACTTCAAGATGTTGTACAGGATTCACCAGATAGAAGCCTTCTTCGTTGTCAGAGCAAAAAAGAATCTTCAATACAAGATAATCAAATGGAAACGAAGAATGCCCGAGAACGTACTTTCAGATGTAACGATTGAATTGACTGGTTTTTATCCCAGGCAATATTATCCAGAACATCTTCGAATGGTCAGATATTGGGATGAAGAACAAAAGCGTGAGTTTGTATTCTTAACCAATGCAATGCACATTTCAGCTCTTCAAGTTGCTGAACTTTATAAGAACCGCTGGCAAGTCGAGCTATTCTTTAAATGGCTAAAACAACATCTGAAAATCAAGAAATTCTGGGGTACTACTGAAAATGCTGTTCGAATCCAGATTTACGTTGCTATATGTACCTACTGCTTGGTAGCAATTGTCCAGGAAGACATGAATCTTGACAGAAGTACTTATGAGGTTTTGCAAATCTTGAGTATATCATTGACTGATAAAACTCATCTTCGAGACCTTTTTAAGAGAACTAAATTTCAAAATGACAAAGAACGTTTTAGACTTAATGAGCCAAATTTGTTTAATATTAATAACGTCCCAATTTTAATGGGACACTAGTGTTCCCGAATGCAAAATCATCCCACCAGTTTAAACTTATTCGGTTATCTTCAAAATGATTGCCATGAAAGGGGGATTCAAAAATGCCATCATTATCCACATCCGTATCAATTACAGATTGAACTGCCTGCTTAATATTGGCAATGTGTCTGTTCACAAATTCCCAATCGTTTGTAATGAGCATATAATCATACAAAGCGATTAAGCTAACCTCTGTACTTTCCCATCCATAATCCTTAATCCTCCCATTCTCCTGAATTCGTTCTGTAAAAGTTGCATCCAAAGCTCGCTTTAGAGCCACAATCATGGTTTCTTTTGTTGGTAAATCCGGAGTAAATACTAACATGTCGGCCTTGAAACCCATAGCAAGGTGAGCAATACCATTAAGCAAAATATTGTCGCCCATACATTGCTGTACCGGTCTTACAGGAAAGGAATTTTGCCAACATCGCTTCAATCCATCAAATCTGGAGTCAGAAAAATCACACCCTTCAATTTTAGGATAATTTTCGTCCAACACCGTAAACTTAATTCCTACTTCTTTAACGCTGCTTTTTGTATGAAAAGACAGCATCACGGTGCCTTTATGATAGGCCCGAAAACCCGGATGGGGTCCGCGATTAAATGGACCAAGCGATAATCCAACATTGGAATAGTCAGGGATAATATGTTCCTGCAGATAAACCTGGTCATTATCTGCTTCCAGTTTTACCAATCCATAATCCGGGAAATGCAGAATAGCAGGAAGCTCATATGAAGCTTTTCTAACTTTGGGGTTATAAAACGAAACCTCCTTGTCGTATTTATCGGAGGCTGGCATTTCGCAAGCAGTTGCCCAAATGGTTACCGGAGCTATATCGGGAGCTGTTGCGATTTTAAAAAACTCGCCATTAATTCTTTCAGGATTTGCAAATTGTATCTCAAAATTTCGCTCGTCAGTTGTTGATACAGTCATTGATAATTTAGCATTCTCCGTAAATGGGATATCTTCATATTTCAAATTATTTTCGCCAACAATGGCTGTACATTCCAGTCCGAAAGATTCTTCTTCTCCAGAAACTACAGTTCCGCCCAGTCCTGATCTAATCAACGATTTATCAAGCAATCTTCTGCTCCTGCCACCCGACTCAACATTAAAATATGCCAGCATCGGAAAATCTTTGGTAAAAGCAATGGCATAATAGGGAGTTGTAAAGGTCACAAACTCCCCATTCGTATCTTTTTTTACTGAATTGTCTGATGCCATTCCAAGGTTTGAACCAAGCACAAAAATCAGAATGTAAATCAATAATTTATTAGTTTTAGATTTTAGGTTAGTCATGCGTTTAAAGTTTATTTGCCTGAATAATTACAGGACGTTCACTTACATTAATTTTTACCATATGGTTGCTGATTTCCAGCGTTTCTTTAATGCCAAGTTCCTCTTTGTCTTTCATTGAAATTAAAGTTATTGCTGTCGCTTGTTCGCTCAAATTCAAGTTGAAATCATTTACCGAAGTTCCGTCTGATGTAGGACACCAAACGACATAAGCTCCGGCATCGGTTTCAGGATTTTTAAATTTATAAATCCAAACATTTTCGTTGCCCGAATTAATTTCTTCTTCAAACAACATTCCCGATAAACCATTCCTTAAAGTTTTTACGTAGTACCATGAAGGTTTATATTCTTCTTTCACAGTAATGAAACCACACGAACCATAAACACCGTGTGGGTAATTTTTAAGATCGTTGGCCAAAAACATCATCATTCGGTCCAAACCAGCTGCAGCACCCACCAAATATTCACGAACTAACCACTGTCCCTGAATTTCTTCCAAAGTAATTTTGTCAGGATACAATTCGTGTCCCCAAGCTGAAGATTGATAGGTTGACGAATCTGTATCCCATCCAAACTCGCTTAGCCAAACTTCTTTATCAGGTAGATTTTCATTTCTCCATTTTATAACTTCCTGGAGTTTGGCTTTTAAATTATCGGCTTCAGGACTTATTCCATTCGCTTTTTCACCCGAGTGTTGTTTTCCCTTAGTATTGCAGTAGTGATGCAGGTTGATTACATCTGATGGAAAATCGCCATCACGATGGTAATCAGACCATAACTTCATGGCTTTCACATAATCCAAGGAAATGTTTGCTAAACCACCAAAAATATAACGTATACCCGGGTCGGCATTTTTAACCCCAAAGCCTTCGCCCATTTGGTTCAGATGCCCATCATAAGAGGCACTACAAAATGCCGCGAACTCATAAGGAGTAAAATGCTCGGAGGGCGGTCCCCACCATCCATTGGGCTCATTCCAGTTTTCAAAATAGCGAATTAATCCCAATCCTGTTTTCTTCGGGCTTGCTTCCGTAGTTCTTAATAAGGTTTCATCAACCTTGTTATGTCCATAACGAGCGACGAACTGGTATGAATAGTCGGAAATTAGTTTATAGGAAAATGGATCAGCCGGATCCCCTCCAAAATTAGGTTTGCTTTCTTCTTCGTTCTCTTCATCAACATGTCGGTGAATACACGGAATACACTCCACTCCCATATCCAGCATCTTTTGGTAATACTCATCGCTGTTACCGATTCTCATCCCAGCATACTCATTTTCACTTTTATCACTTTCAATGTCTCCCCAATCAACAGGAGTTTCTAAGTCCAATACACCATTCCAGCGCCAGGGATGATATTCTCTCACACAACCAATGGCTTCATGAACACGATCGGGCGTATTGATATACGAATTCATTCCAATAAACTGATCCATCGTAGTTGTTACCGACTTTTGAGCTACAAATGGATTCTTTTCAACTAGTTCTTCTAAAGCATAACCAACAGTAATCACTTCGTTGATAGCAAGATCGCAATTACCGGGAAACTCTGCAGATTTGTTATACTGCGCTGTTGCCAGCTTTTGCAACTGAATAAATTGTGTTTGAGTATTCAAATCAATTTTAATCCATTTGCCACTATTTTGCATTTCATACGTTTGAAGTTTTTTCCAGGAAAAAGGTTCTCCTGATGAAACCTGAAACTTTCCACCTTCTGTATTCTTTTCTTTAACGCCATCAAATAACCAGATAGAACTAATTTGATATTTACATCCTAAGTTAATTGATAAACCAGCCGGCCAGTAGCTCAACCCTCCATAAGTATTCCACATTGTTTTAGGAACGGAGGTTGTATCTTGTTCATCAAACCAGTTCATATGCTCTCCGGATCCGGTTTCGTTGATGACCATTTCTTCAGTAATCCTTATAATTTCAGGCTTCCTATTAGTGCAGGCGAAAGTCATTAATACACTAATTATTAAACAGATATTTAATGTTATTCTCAAAATTTAGATTTTATAATGTTGGTATAGTAACTTTTACTCTATTTTTTTCATTAGCGCTATTAATGGCAATTGCATTTCCTGCTATAACATTTCCATTTAGGTCGATGGTAATTCCCGTTACATCGGCCCTTTCAATCTCAATTTCAAAGGTCTTGCCTCTAAAAATCCGGCTTACACTCATTCTATTCCATTCTTTTGGCAGTTTAGGATCTATAATAAGTTGATCAAAATCGGGCTGAATACCTGCCATCTCTTTTGTCAACACATTATAAAACCATGCAACGGAGCCGGTAATCCAGGTAAATTCCATTTGGAATTTGTTGTTTTTATGATCTGGCCCGTAGCAGCCATTTGCGTATATATAAGGGGGCATATTTTGTTTCGCAATATCAGTAAAGTAGCCTGGAGTAATTCTTTTAAATGTCTCATAAGCCTCTTCAATTCTACCAGAACGAAGAAGCCCTAAAATCATCCATACATTAACGTGCGAATAAACCGTACCGTTTTCACAAATTCCAGGTTCCATGTAACTAATTCGACCAATATGTTGATCCGGTTTCAGAAAAGTCGGCGCCAGCAATAAGTAACCAATTTCGGTCTTCAGCATTTTATCTGAAGAATCAATTACTTGCTGTGCCCGCTGCTCATCTGTAATTCCAGCTATCATAGCCCAACTTTGCGTATTCAGAAATATTTTTCCTTGTTTGTTTGCATTTGACCCCACAGCACGTCCATTATCATCATAACATCGCAAATACCATTCGCCATCCCAAGCGTTTTCATTTATGGCATTTTTTATATTTTCATATCGTAAGTTGTAATATGTAGCCCTACTGTCGTGTAGATACGAGAACAAATCAACCATTTGCCTCAAAGCCTCGGCATAAGCCATGCTCAGCCAAACACTTTCTCCGCGTCCCTCTTTTCCTATTCCGGTTAATGAATCGTTCCAATCGCCAAATTTTATAAGTATCAGGTTGTGCGCCCCTTTATTACTCTCAAGAAAGTTTAGCGCCACTTCGATGTGTTGTAAGACGGTACCAGACCCTTTGTCGAAAAATTCGATTTCCTCCTCCAGAAAATCAAAATCCGCAGTTTCTTTCAAATATGAAATTAAAGTAAACACCAGCCAGAGAGCACTATCAGAATAAGGTTTGGTATCAACTGGGTTCCAGCCCCGCAAGGCCATCCCACTTGAATACTGATGATATAATGATTCTCTTAGTATTTCTTTCGTTCGTTCAGGATTAAAAGAAGATACTCCATATCCATGTTGTACGATATCTCGATACCCCATCCACCCCCAACGGCACCATTGAGCGCCATAAGCAGTTTGATGTTTCATCCACACATTCAACATCCGGTTCAAATGCTCGTCAGGTGTAGTGTAATGGTTATTAGCTATGAAGCCCTTATGATATTCTTTTAGTTCTTCAAAAGCCTCATCCATTTTTAACAGGAACTTTTCTTTTAAAGGCTTCATTCCCTCTACTGTATCGGAAATCCCCAAAACAAGGTTGATTTTTTCTGATTGACCGGATTCCAACTCCAGGTTAAATTGAGCAACACCAATTGTAGCATCGCTGGATCCAATGGAACCGCGACATTTCCCTTCAACTACAACCTGTGGCTCATTCATACTGTTGTACTGTCCAACAAAAGAATCTCTGCAACCATCAAAACCAACTACTTGTTTGTCGGGAGCCATAAAAGCCGTTTGGTGATTATGTGGTGTAACATGTGGGTGTTTGTTGGCAATTATGGCATTATTTTCCTCACTAAAATAAGTAGTACGAAAAAACATGTCGCCATAACTATTAAAACCCCACTTATATGAAAATTGAAATTGATTGTAAACAAAAATACTCAGATCTCTTTTCTTGTCCGACTTATTCTCAAATCCCATTGTCCAAAGCTCTACGGGATCTTTCCCTTTGGGAACAAAAATTCGAAGTGATGAAGCTATTCGACTGGTTTCTGATTTAATGATTGAATAACCTAATCCATGAGTACACTGGTAAACATCAAATGTTTTTTTCACCGGCTCCCAGTTAACATTCCAATACTCCCCTGTTTCGTTGTCGCGCACATAAATCAATCGGCTCATCAGGTGGTCGCGGCCAAAAACATCAAAATCACAAATTCTTCCAATTCCAGTAAAAAGCTGAACCGCTTCTTTTTCATCAACCTGGTAATCTAAAAAACCAACCCCTGTTTGCTGAACCGATGAAAATAAAACATCATTCCACATAAAATTATCGAATGCGCGTGGTGTTTTTGGATCAGTGATTGTAAATTCTGTTCCTTCTTCATTAAAAAATCCGTATTTACTCATTTCTGTTATTGTGATTTTTATGACACAGTTGCCTGTTGTTTATAACTGTTTATTTTTGAAATTAGCTTTTTGGCAACAGGAATGGATAATGCCTGAATTAAAGCTATAATGACCAAAACATACCGTAACGCGAACTCTGGCGAAGCATATTTTGAAGCAATCAGGAAAAGTAGACACCCAATCATTCGACCAACAAATAATCCGGCTTCGTGATTGAAAATATAGGCAAATTTGTTTCGTTTTTCCAGTGCTGAGATGTGATCGATAACACCCAATTGAATTGGATAGTAAGCTGCATCAAGCAAAGGTCTCGACAAAGAATTACATATTTGATAAATAACTACGCCAATAGCGCTAAAGAAAATGCTGTTCACCAATCCTCCAATAAGAAAGACCACTAAGCCAAACGAAAAAACATAAATACGATGCTCTGGCTTAGAAAATCGCGCGATGAGATATAGAACCAAGGCAGTAATGGCAGAACCAATTGCTACTAATCCTCCTAGAGATCCTTCTTTCCCAACGAAACTCAGAATTAGTAAAACCGGAAAGAAAAAGATTGCAGCCTGAGCTATCCCTTTAAACCCACCTAGTAACAACATCCAGTTCCAATCTTTATGAAACTTGAAAAAGACAAAACGTTCGTTTTTAGGATTAACAAAATTGCCGCGATGAACTATAACTGATGAAAAAATGGTTAATCCAAATACAACCACTGTTAGGGTTATATAAGCTACTTTGGCGGGATACCATCCAAACTCTTCTCCTGAAGCAATAAAATATCCTGCTATAGCTGGAATGATAATAAATGTGATTGTGTAAAAAAACGTTTCCATACTGAAATAGTAGTTTCGGTTACTATTATCGGTTGATGACAGTGAGAGAAAATCTCGGTTTGACCAGAAAAAACCATATGATCCCCCCATCACCAATCCTGAAACTGATATTCCAACAATATCTATCGAGTTAAGCATCATCATAATTGTCATTGCGATACCACTCATGAGCATTCCGAGAGAGTATAACCGGGCTATTTTTATTCGTCGAAGCAACATCCCATTTACAAGGAACGACACTGGAATTCCCAGATAGACCATCAGTTGGTAAATTACCACATATGAAGAATTATCAGATTGCCGCAAAATATAAGCACCGACAAAAAGCTCCAATATTGGTAAAACCAGTGCATAAATAAGGTTGGTCATCAGTAAAATGCGCATGTTACGCGGAAACGACTTAAAATGGTCGTATTCTTTTTTAATTATGCTAAACATTGATTTTTCGATTCGTTAATTCTTCATTTTTACTCGTTTCCCTTTTCAGGCATCTGTATTTTGGGGTATTTTAAGCCTACTTGAAAATGAATTCATTCAATTAATATTTTGTATTAAGAACCTTTTTTCTTACAAAAAAGACATAATGGTATCAATACCCTGCGTATTACAAGAGTAAAAAAGAGAATGATACACAACACTTTAAACCAAGCATAAAAACTCATAATTGTCAGTGTGCATTTCTATTCAATGGTTCTTTTAATATCAAAGCACCTAGAAAAAAACGAGTTCTGATTATCGGTTTATCAATAAAAGAGTCCAAAGTGAATCCACGGCTAACCCGGGAATTCACTTTAAAACAAAAAGATTATTCGTATTGCGTTGAATTAGCCAGATTTGGATTCAACAAAATTTCACTGTATGGGATTGGAGCATGATAAATACTTTTATCCACAGTCCCTTTTGGTTCCAGGTCAAGCGGGTCTTTCAAAGCCGCCATTTCTTCGACTTTTTCGGTGCGAATGAGATCAAACCATCGAGAATATTCTCCGGCCAGTTCCCAACCTCGTTCTTCCACAACTGCATCGCGAAACTGGATCTTATCCAATCCCGGAGTCAAATCTTCCAGTCCGGCACGCGCTCTTACTTTATTAACAGCATCGTAAGCTGCTGAGTTAGGAGAACCATCTGCCATTGCCTGAGATTCAGCATAAATAAGCAATACTTCAGCAAATCGTAGATGGCAAATATCACGTCCAGTCATATATGGGTGCATAAAGCTAGCTTTATAGCTAATTGCTCCATCACGATATTTAGCCATATACGGATGTTTCGTAGAACTTTGTTCAAAGGTTATTGTAGGATTTCCTTCTTCATCTTCAAATTGCGTATGGAAGGTCGCATCTTTCCTTGGTCCTTCAGGAAATCGATTATAAAAACCAACTTCAAAGAAAAGATCATCCCACCCTTTCTCTTCGCCAGGCATAGTAGAATAACCAACAATTGATGTAAGTTGAGGATTTCCGGCAATACCTGTATATTGGATTGTCCAAATAAATTCATCATTTTTCTCATTCTCCATAGTCCACAAATTGGCAAAGTTGCTCACTAAAGTATATGGACCATTATCAATTACATCTTTAGCTTCAGCTGCAGCTAACGCATATTTCGACTCATCTTTTAACGGCCATCCTCCCATGGTTAAATAAACTTGCGACAATAAGGACTTTGCTGTCCATGAAGTTGGTCTTCCTGGCTCGCTCCACGAAGCTGGCAGATAAGTTTTTGCAAAAACTAAATCCTCCTCAATTAAATTATAAATGTCTGCTACAGGAGAAAGTTCTATCTCCAGGTCGGTAACAATTGAAGTAACCAAAGGTAAATCGCCATACACACGTGTCATCCAGAAGTAAGCAAACGCTCTTAAGAAACGTGCCTGGGCAACTGCCTGATTAATGTAATCTTCTCTTCCTTCCACTTTTTCATAATTCTCTACAACATTATTGGCTGCATAAATAATCTTATATTGTTTTCGCCATGCAGCACCAATTAGAGCAGGATTAATGTTAGTTGGATTAAATGTGTCAAATTCACGATAATCCTGCTTATTTCCCCCCGGAAGTGTTGTTAAATCATCGGCTCCCATTAATGGAACCCACATTCTTGTTGATCCAAATCCTCCCCAGGGATCCAGTATCAATGGTCTGTAAACAGCAGTTACTGCTGCATCCAAATCCGATTCAGTTTTGAAAAAAGAATCATTAACCAACGAGCCCAACGGATGTTCATCCAAATCCTGACATGAAAAAGACATCACTACCAAAACAAGGTAGAATAGTGGTTTGTGTATAATATTATTGAATTTCATAACAATCATTTTTTTTAAATCCTTTTTTTGTTAAAGACCAACCTTAATACCAAACGTAAATGTTCTGGTTGAAGGATATGTTCCATTATCAATTCCCTGTGCCGTATCTGACCAGCTTGGAGTAGAAGTTAATTCCGGATCAATACCCGAATAATTGGTAATGACAAATAAATTTTGTGCACTAACATACATTCTAACATCACTTAATTTATTGTTCAATATTCTTTCGGGGAATGTATATCCCAAGGTTACATTATTTAAACGTATAAAACTTCCATCTTCAACAAATTGCGATGATTGAGCATAAGTAGTATTTGTTGCACTGAAACCCGGCACAGTTGTATTAGTGTTAGCAGGTGTCCATCTGTTTAATATATCAACAGAAGTTGGACTTTCAACATCAGTTCCCATACCTATTGTTAACCAACGTGTTTGATTCCAAACCTGATTTCCGTGTACACCATTAACAAAAACAGAAAGATCGAAATTACCATACGAAAGATTGGTATTCCATCCCCAGATAAAGTCGGGCTGTGAGGAGCCGATATTAACCATATCTTCACCATCGTAGTTTTTATTATCGTTCAAATCAAGATATTTTGAATCGCCTGGTACTAATCCGTATTCGGCAGCTTGTACAGCTTCGTTTTCTTGCCATAAGCCAAGAAACTTATATCCTCTAAATTGTCCAAGTGGCTCTCCAACCTTTAATATAAATGGTGGAGCAGAATATGATGAAACGGAGTAACCTCCATCGGTGAAAATTTCCTCTTCTGCACCTAAATCCAGAATCTTATTTCTATTAAAACTCATGTTGTAACTGGTACTCAGTTTAAATTTTGCATCATCAACCAAAACACCTGTCAGCAAAAATTCAAATCCTTTATTCTCCAGTGATCCTACGTTTTGCGTAATTTTTCCACCTCCGCTATAATCTGGAATATTTACATCCAATAGAAGGTCGGTTGTTTTTTTGTAATAATAATCGATATTACCAGAAAGTCTTCCTTTAAACAAACCCAAATCAACCCCAACATTGGTTTGTGAAGTGGTTTCCCATCTCAAATCAGGATTAGCAGCAACTCCTGGCCCAATCCCAATACTCAAATTGGTCGTGCCATCAAATGAATAGTTCTGTCCCAAAGCCAACAAACTCAATGTCTTATAAGGACTAATTGCCTGGCTACCCGTAACTCCATAACTAGCTCTGAATTTTAAATTTTGAATCGTCTCTACATCTTTCAAAAATGGTTCGTCTGACATTCTCCAGGCAAATGCTCCCGATGGGAAATAGCCAAACTTATTATCTCCATAAAACTTTGAAGAACCATCAGCTCTAAAAGTTGCAGTAAAGAAATATTTTTGATTATAAGTGTAATTGAATCTACCCAGATATGATTCTATTGACCAATCTTCATACCCCGAACTAACGGTAGCGGTACTTCCCAATTGAATACTATTGTACCCTAAAGCTAATGTTGGAAAACCAGTAGCCCAAGAACCATTTGCTCTTGTTTTGTTTATTTGCTGTTCGTAAACGGCAGAAAAATTTAGATCATGTTTTTCGTTAATTTGCTTTTTATACGTAATCATATTCGTATTTTGCAAGTTCCAGGAATAACTATTATTATATCCTGCCTCACTATTTGACTCCGGCGTACCCGGGCCAGCTTTTTTCAAGAATGGATTGCTATAAATATAAGCTTTTGCACCTCCGCTCACCGACAATGTTAATCCTTCTATAATTTCATAATTTAAATGAAGGTTTGCCAATGATTTAAATTGTTTGCTATCATGCAATATTTCTTTCGCGGAAAAAACAGGATTACTTGCAATAGGACCGTATGAGGGAGATTGCGAGTAATTATTGGTTTCATCATCCCAAACCGGAATATTAGGAGAATAAATTAAAGCTGCTCCCGAGGCATTCCCTCTACCATCATGGTTGTAATTATTTCTCTTTTCCTCATATGTTGAATACATGGTAAAAGCCAAGTCAAAATTCTCGCGTAATTTTGAATTAATATTGGTTCGTAAACCGTATCGTTTATAAGATGAATTTAAAACAATACCTTTTTGGTCGGCAATGCTTCCTGAAAGGTAGTATTGTGTTTTTTCGGTTCCTCCTTTAAACGACAATTGATAATTTTGGGTAGCACCACTTCTAAAAACTTCATCCTGCCAATCGGTTCCTCCGTTTGCAGCAACCTCGTCAATTTCACTTGAAGTGAACTGAGGGTCCATACCCAACGCAACTAACCTGTCGTTTACAGTTTCCATATAATCAACAGGCCCTAACAAATCATATTTTTTACTAATCTGATCGTGACTGTAAAAGGCATCAAATTCAATTTTTGCTTCTCCTCTTTTTGCAGATTTTGTTGTAATCAGAACTACACCATTAGATCCTCTGGACCCATAAATAGCTGTTGAAGAAGCATCTTTTAAAATCGTCATTGACTCAATCTCATTTGGATTTAGAGAAGCAATATCTCCACCAATAAACCCGTCGATTACATATAAAGGATTGTTACTTCCATTTATTGAGTTGGCTCCACGAATTCTAACTTTTATTCCTGAGCCCGGAGCACCATTGGGTTTCTGAACTTGTACTCCTGATGCCTGACCACTTAATGCATCCTCTACTCTGATAACGGGCTTACGCTCAATATTTCCCACTGGAAGAACTGAAACTGAACCTGTTAAATCACTTTTTCTGGCTACTCCATAACCAATAGCAACAACTTCATCTAATCCAATGGCATCATCAGCCATTGTTACATCAATTTGCGTCTTCTCACCTACGGAAATTTCCTGAGTTTTCATTCCCACAAAAGAAAATACTAAGACTGCATCGGGTGATACACCATTAACCGAATAATTTCCTTCAAAATCTGAAACGGTTCCTTTTGTTGTTCCTTTTACAACGATTGTTACGCCAGGTAAAGGAGTCCCATCCTTATCGGTAATTTTACCTGAGACAGATTCTTGCAGAATACCTGATGTATTTAAATCTACATTCGCACCATCCCGGTAAACCACAATTAAGCGGTTATTCACCGAATAAGTGATATCTGTTCCTTTCAAAATTTCATTTAAAATTTCATCAAGAGTTTCACCACTAAAATCGGCATTAACTTTTTTACTTAAATCAATCTGTTTCAGATTATAAATAAACGAGAACTCAGATTGTGATTCGATTTCGCCAAATACTTCTTCAAGCGTTAGATTCTGTCCAAAGATATCCAGCTTTGTAATCTGAGAATAGCTCGAAGCAGAAACTTGCAGTAAGGCAACAAACATAAATAAACAAATTAGTTTCATAAGTCGGTAAATTTTGGAAACTTCTGCATAGAACAGGCCGCTTCCACGAATTCGTTTTTTTTTCATAAATTTGAAATGTTAATACAATGATTAAAAATTATTGATTACCCAAGGTGGTGTGTCCTGCACGACATGCCACCTTTTTTATTAGTTATTTTGGTTTATATTTTATTTTGAATTGTCTGAATCCTATTTTTTCATAGTCGATGGGGGAAGTTAATTTCAAGGCATCTAAGACTTGCCAAATTGTTTCCTGGTTTTTAAAACTTCCACTATACACCATATCTTCAAGTTCAGGAGAGGTGTAAATTAAAGATATATCATACCACCTTTCTAACCGTTTTATTAATTCAGGAAAAGCAATCTTTTTAAATCTAAATTCTCCATTTTTCCAAGCAATATCGGCCTCCACTTCAGTTTCCGAGATATTATATTTTTGCTTCTCTCTGTCTAACTTTAATTTTTCTCCCGGAGATAGAATCACCGGTTCGTCCTTGCCTGAAAAATTCACATCTACTTTTCCCTCAGAAAGAGTTACAGATGAATAATTATTGTCGCTATAACTACAAACGTTAAATTGGGTTCCGGTTACATGCACGTCAAAGTCAGATGTTTTTACGATAAATGGATTCGATTTATCAGACGTTACCTTAAAAAATGCCTCTCCATTTAAACTTATCTCTCTACGCTTAGTGTTAAACGTTTCAGGATAAGTAATTTCTGAACCTGAATTAAGAACAACTTCGCTTCCGTCTGCCAGAATAACCTCCGACCTTGATCCCATAGGTACTTTAAATGTTACCATTTCCGTACTCATATTCTGTGCGGAGTTTATCAAAAATATCGCTACCATACCCACAACCAGTGATGCGGCAATAGCCGCCGACCACCTCCAGAGTTGGATCGTCTTTCTTGAATTATAACTCTTGGTTGCCTGGCGTTTATAAAATTGAAGTAATGCAAAATCTGTAATATCTTCTTTTTTTAGCGATGCATCCCATGTATCTTTTATTTTGAAAAATAATTTTTTATTCTCTTCTGATGCTTCGACCCAAGCTAGTAGTTCGCGATTTTCATTATCATCACAATCTCCATTCAGATATCTCGCAATCAACTGTTCTATATCCGTATTTACTTTCATTTTATTCTTGTAATATTATAAACACAACATTACATCAGAAACTACGTCAATCAAATATCATTTTTTTTAATAATTATTGTGGAACTAAAAATTATCAGGTTAATAAGTACAAATAAAAAGAGTAAATCCATTCAATATTCTACGAAGTAGTCTTTTGAATTTGATTTTAAAACTTATCAATCAGAGTTTGGAAACGAAAAACTCATCAGAATACAAATTTGCTTTTCGGAGAGTACTTTACGAAGATTTACTAAAGCCCTAAACAAACGCGTTTCAACAGTACGTAGAGGAATGTTGAGCTTCTCTGCAATCTCCTTATTTTTTAAGCCTTCAAATCTACTTAAAACAATAACTTATTTATAATTAGCCGATAACGACTCAATGGCATTATAAATTATTTTTAAATCTTCTCTTTCTATTATCGATTTTTCGCCGCTCTTATAAAACTCCAGTTCATATTTCTTCAGAAACTGTTCCTCTTTTAAATATTTTCGAACAACTTTTTGATGTTTTAAATAATTTAAACACGAATTTTTAACGGCATTAAACAAATACGATTTTAAATGTCCTTTTTCAAGATGGTATTTTCGGGATTCCCAAGTAGCAACAAAAACTTCTTGAACAATATCACGAGCATCATTTTCATCCTCAACAAACTTTAAACAGTAAAGCAGTAAAGGTTGATAATGTTCCCTGAATATAAAATCGAATGCTGCCATGAAATGCAATATTAATCATTTTTTTCAAACTCATTATTTTGCATAACTACAGCCTATTTGGGACACGTGGGTATAATAATTACGTGATATCTTTTTAATTTTAAAAAGCCTAAAAAACGTTTTTAAACAGAATCTCAATCTTTTAGTCAGTCAATTATCTACAATAAAAGCGTAATCAATATCCAGAATGTCAACATCCAATTTTCGATATTTCTTCTTAACAAATTCTAGTAATCTGTGTTTTGAGGTTTTATAATATTTTAATGTTCTTGTAGAGAATCCATTACCAAGTTGATCTGAAATCATATCTATATAGTAATCGAAAATCTCAAAGAGAGAATGCGTATCAGAGATTCCAGTTAATTCAGATTTTAAATGATTAATTTCCAAGTTTTCGTTGGATACTTGCAATATGCATCTAGAATATTACCGTATATTTTGCGTATTCGGTTGTTTGTGCTTTTTATATCAGAAGATTTGCCGCATCCTAAAGATCCTTCTTTGCAAATATTCCTGAAGATAACTCCATCCTTCTTTTTTTATATGTGACTCTTACATAAATAGGACAATTACCATCTTTCCTAGCTTTGAATGTTTTTAAAGAAATACAATCGTAACTCTCATTTTTATAATGAAAACAGGTCTTGCTTGACTAAAACAATATCTCTAAATTACATTATGAGAGGGCATAAACCAATAGCAAATTAGATATTTGGTATGCAGGCCAAACATCGATATCCAATTTTACACGACTTGCGAATCACTGCGTTTTATGAAACCATCGATGTACCTGTTTTAAAATCAAAGAATCTGTATTTTCTTTTGGCAATATTAAATATATTTCTGAAGAGTCATAAATTCCGCTACATCTCCAACAGGAAACTGGTTCCCAAAATGAATCAAGTTTTTCTTCATCTGCAAGCCAGTTATCGCTAAAAAATTCAATGCTATCTAAAAATGTTGTATGTTTTACAAAGAAAGTATCCTTATAATTGTTGTATTTTGAATAATGCCACAAAGAATAGTACTTATAATTTTTTGCAGCTAAAAAAGTATCAACATATTTATATACAGGCTTAGCTATACTGTAGCTGAAATAATTAATAGTATCATTTTGGTTCTGTGTTAATTCAAATAAATTCTTTGAATCATATATATAAACAGGTTTTGAAATTTTTGTAGAATGGGGTGACTGACATTGCCACCCCAAAATAACTATAATAATGATTAGTTTTTTCATTTAATTACAATTTTTAAAAGAACAACAAAATAGAATATTCATCCTGACCTTGTATGTATGTATCCATTCCAGTTATCTACACTGAGAAGACATACCTCAATGCTTCTTTATAAAAATCCAGAGAGTGATTAATCCCCTGTCGGTGGTCATAATGTTGTAGTGCTTGCGCCATTTCATCAGCGTATTGTTTTTGAAATGAGGTTTTATAATATATGTTAAAACTAATAGAATTATTTTCTAAAACAATAGTAATTGAACATTACTGTTAAGAAAAGGAAAGAATAAAACTAATGATTTGATATAAGATAGGTGTTGTAATTATTCATTCTCGAAAAAACCGTCATGATTATCAATAATACAACAAAGTAAGAAATAATGTCAGACAGGGGCCGGCAATAGCTACATTGCAACTGCAATCGGTTACCGGGTATTGTATCTGAATACCACAAAGCTTTTTTCGAATTTGAAAATGGCCAAAGCCGATGGTTCTTACCTGAAAGAACTGGCTAAAATATAGCGGCAAAACTCATTATACTCGATAATTTTGGACTGCAGACACTTGATAATCAACACCGTATTGCATTCCTAGAAATCATCAAAGACAGGAATAATAATGGCTCGATAACCGTTGCCTCTCAAATACCGGTTAAAGGATGATATGAAGTTATTGCAGAGAAAACATGTGTACAAGTAAGTATATGGCACATTCGCCGCCCTTCTTCTTATATCCTTTGTTTAAAAACACCTTATGACGTAGCCATAATACTTGAATGAAATTTGAATGAAAAACAGGACTGTTTTTCGAGATATAATTAACTGAAAGCCCTTGTAATAAAGGGCTTTCAGCTTGCTGTTTGTTTTGCTAGTACCCCGGACGGGATTCGAACCCATGACCTACTGCTTAGAAGGCAGTTGCTCTATCCAACTGAGCTACCGAGGCATCCTCTTAATTGCCGTGCAAAAGTAAAAATCAATTTTCAAAAAACAAATTCAAAATCTTAAATAAATCCCATTTTATAAAATTTCATTTTTTTTAATAAAATCTGCTATTGGTCTTTTGAAAATTGACGTCATTTACAACAAGTGTATCCCATTTACCTTGCATGTTTCAATCATTTCATCAGGCCAAATGCTCGATTGGATTTCTCCAATGTGTGCCTTACGTAAAAAGTACATGCAAAGTCTCGATTGACCTATCCCTCCACCTAGTGTTAATGGAAGTTCATCATTCAGAAGCTTTTTATGCCACATTAATTCTTTTCTTTCTTCCAATCCGCGATATTTTAATTGTTGCATCAACGCGGTTTTATCAACCCTGATTCCCATGGAGGAAAGTTCGAAAGCACGGTTCAGAATGTTATTCCACACAATTATATCGCCATTCAATCCTTTATGTCCTTTAGTGGTCGGAGTAATCCAATCGTCGTAGTCGGGAGCACGTCCGTCATGAATACTTCCATCAGGCAGTTCTCCTCCAATACCAACAACGAATATAGCACCATATTTTCGAGCAGCTTCGGTTTCTCTTTCAAACGGAGTTAATTCCGGATATTCCTCTGCCAGATCCTCAGTATGTACAAATGTAATTTCTTCCGGAAGTTCAGGTTCAATATCAAGGTAACTTTCAGAAACAAAAAATTCAGTACGCACAAGCGAAGCATATATCTTGCGAACAATAAATTTCAGAAAATCCAGGTTTCGCTCTTCTTTTGTTATTACACGTTCCCAATCCCACTGATCCACGTATAATGAATGAATATTTGTCAATTCTTCATCCGGCCGTATGGCATTCATATCGGTATAAATTCCAAGGCCGGGTTTTATATCCAAATCAGCTAGAGCCATTCTTTTCCATTTGGCCAATGATTGTACAATTTCAGCAACGTTCTCATCCAAATCTTTCATTGGAAAAGAAACAGGACGCTCAATCCCGTTCAAATCATCGTTCACCCCCGTTCCTCGTTTTACAAATAACGGAGCGGTTACCCTTCTTAGCCGGAGTTCGGATGAAAGATTGAGCTGAAAAAAATCTTTTATTTGTTTAATCGCCTGTTCGGTTTGATTTATATCTAAAACCGATTTGTAGTTTTTAGGAATAAATAATTTCATAAATCTGTCTGTTTTTATCTGTATGGGCAAAAATATAACTCTACTTTTATTTTAACCGAAAAATTCAGGAAATACCTTTGTGCTACAAAGCATATGTTATTAAAAAGGTCTCAAGCAAAAAAAGCAAGCTATCCCGGGATAATACTGGTATACAATTTTTCATTTTACACGCAGGCAAAATTTAACCACAGGCTCCCCTCTTCATAACCATCGATAACTTTGCGCTCATTCTTAAATGAGAAAGTAGTTATCAATCCAGCTATTTCCTGTTGTAGCATTGCAATTCCTCCCTCTGCCAGGTCTGCTCTAAAGCCTTTTTCTTTGATTTGAATAACCTGATTTATAGAAATAATTCTGCCAATAATTTTTCCCAGTTCCACCAGATTTCGTTGCGGCATCTGAAAATTCAGGTCAAAATTTGCGTGCTCTTTTACAAATTCTGCTGCTTTACTTGTGAGATCAAATTTTTTCAAAAACTGAAGAAGATTATTTTCTTTTGCCCGTTTCATCAGCTTCAGCAAGGTCTCTGATATTTGAGCATAAAGAATATCATTGGAACCTTCAAAGATTTGAAACGGCCTGCTATCGGCAGTGCCGCGACCAGCAATATGGTTTATTTTATAGGCTTTTGCTCCAACCAACTGCAACAAAGATTGTGCTGCATTCTGCATTAAATCGGTAACAACGCTTTTCACAGCATTTGCTTCCAGCCCATGTGGAACAAGGTCAACTTCCATTCCAGCCTTTTCACTACTATTGGCACACATTGCGGAGCAAATTGTATATGATGCCTGCAGTTTTGATAAGCGTTCCTGCACCTGATCATAATAAAACAGTGTTTTCCCTCCTACAAAACGTTGTTTGCAATGTGCAAGTGCTTCATCGAGCATTCGTTTTATAAAGCCCATACCCATTCCCGGGAATTGCATTCTGCTTCGATGTAATAAGTCGAGCATCATTTTCACTCCGGTTGTATGTGGTTCGAGTTTTTGCATAGCTGGCACTTTCACATCGATATGGTTTCGGCCATAAGGAATCATATACAGACCAAGATTTTCAAAAATTTCTTCAACCACTATTTTTTGCCCGGGAGCACTTACATCACAAATAAAAAAATCAATATCGCGTTGCAGATTGCCGGAATTAGATTGCTGTCGGGCAGTTAATAACCAAAAATCGGCCCAACCGGTTAACCCGGCCCAGTGTTTTTTCCCTTTTATGTAGTAACTATTTTTATCTTCAGTATAAAAGGTCTGCATGTTTAATGCATCACTGCCAAAATTGGGTTCAGTAATCATTAAACCTCCCATATTTTTATCCTCAAGAAATCGTTTAAACACTGAAGATTTTATTTCATCCTTTGCATATTTCGCAACTGGTTGCAGAAATAAAGCAGAATTAATTCCGAATGTTAATGAAAGAGAGAGCGATTCATATGATGCGGTAGACAGCAATGCAATATTTTCGTGCATGAGTCCGCCACGTCCGCCATATTCCTTGGGAATTCCAACAGACAGCGGATTAGCCGACATTATTTCCTTAAATGCATTGGAAGGAAGACCGCGTTTTAGACTTAAATTATTGATGTCAGCTTTTTCATAAAAAGCACTCTTCATTTTGTTTTTTAGAGTATCAAGGAACTCGGACAAAGATGGCATCTTCTTCTCCACCTCTGTGCTATCTGCAGTAATTTCTGAATTCATGAAATGAGTTAAACGGTTTGATTATTTGTACTTATTTATCATTTAACGAAATACATCAGGGAAAACCCCAATATATACAGGAAATCAAACACGTAAAAGCCTGCAATGTTTGAAAAATATAATTTTAATGACCGGAATAATCACAGTTATTTACTTATATGCCTAAGGATAAAAGCGTTTCGAAAATGCTACGTTTATAAATATTTCTTACTTTATTTTAGCGTTCTTTCCGAAACAACTTATTTTTGTGGCAAAATTTGAATTTGGCCAACTTCAATAAAAATATCATCCGTTTATACCTGATTAAAATTTCAAAATGGTTTAACCTGGTAATGCCCGTTGTTGTACTTTTTTACCAGGATAACGGAATGGGGATGCACGAAATTTTTATTCTAAAAGCAATTTATTCTGTTGCTATTGTTTTCATGGAAATTCCTTCAGGATGGATGGCCGATGTTTGGGGCCGAAAAAAAACATTGATTTTAGGTAGTATTTTAGGTAGTTCCGGTTTTCTGATCTATAGTTTTTCATATGGCTTTTTGGCTTTTGCTATTGCTGAAATTATTCTGGGAATTGGCCACTCTTTTGTTTCCGGTGCTGATTCTGCATTGCTTTTTGATAGTTTGAAAGCTTCCGGAAAAACAGAGCGATATGTAAAACTTGAAGGACGAATTACTTCTATTGGGAATTTTGCCGAAGCAATTGCCGGAATTGCCGGAGGTTTTCTGGCAGCAATAAGTTTACGCTGGCCTTTTTATTTTCAATTTGGCGTGGCTTCCATAGCCATTCCTGCAGCTTTTACATTACTAGAACCCAAAATTCATACAACAGACCAAATACACTCTTTAAAAAAATTGGTGCAAAATATTAAAACTACATTTATACACCACCAAGATTTACGAATTGCAATTCTTTTATCGTCCATAACCGGAACTGCAACCCTCACTTTTGCATGGTTTGTTCAACCATTTTTTAAAGCCATAAACCTGCCGGTAGAAATGTTTGGCATTTTCTGGACAGCATTAAATTTAACAGTAGGAGTTTCATCGGTTTTTGCACATAATTTTGAAAATTTTGTTGGCAAAAAGTGGTCGCTGATTTCTATCATTATTTTACTCTCTGTTGGATACTTTTTTTCCGGGATCACAATATCATACTTTGGACTTGCATTTTTGTTTTTATTTTATCTTGTCCGTGGATTAGCAACACCAATTCTGAAAAATTATATCAATCAATATACCGGGAGTGAAGTACGTGCAACCATGTTGTCTGTTCGCAACTTTGTTATACGCATTAGTTTTGCTGGGATTGGTCCATTGCTTGGTTACATTACCGACAACATTAATTTAACAAGTGCATTTATGCTGGCGGGTACAATTTACCTTATTGCTGCTTTATTGATTGTTTTACCCTGGTTAAAATCTCCCGACAATTAAATTTCAATTTTTAAACCATCATATCCAACAAAAACATTCCCGGGTAATTCCTTTTCAATATCTGTGTGTTTCCCAAATGCATGGCTTAAATGTGTTAAATATGCTTTTTCTGGCTGAATCTTTTGAATCACATCCAAGGCTTCTTCCAAATTAAAATGCGAAATATGTTTCTCTCTCCTGAGTGCATTTATGATCAAAACTTTGGTTCCGACAATTTTTTGCATCTCATCTTCAGGAATAAAATTGGTATCTGTAATATAAGTCAGATTCCCCACCCGATAACCATAAACCGGCAATTTATGATGAAAGCAACGAATGGGTATAAATTTCACATTGTCTATTTTAAATGCTCTTCCACTCACCATGTGAAGTTTCATTTTGGGTATCCCTGGATATTTATGATCGGCAAAAACATAATTAAAAATTCGCTTTATAGCTTCCTGAACCCTGCTCTCGGCATAAATATCAACAGGTAATTTTTGCACCCAGTTAAAAGAGCGAATGTCGTCGAGCCCGAAAATATGATCTACGTGTTCGTGTGTCAACAAAATAGCACGAAGTGCAAATAATTCTTCACGTAGCATCTGCTGCCGAAAATCAGGGCCGGCATCAATCACAAAATTCTGCTCATTTATTTTTATTAATAACGATGAGCGTAATCGTTTATCTTTTGAATCCAGCGATTTACATACATCACAATTACAAGCAATTACAGGCACTCCCTGAGATGTACCTGTCCCTAGAAACGTAGCTTCTATTTTGAAATTCTTCTGTTCATGCATTCCACAAAATTAACAAAAGCTGTGTTCCGATAATGAATATCTGTATTTTTGCAAAAATTTAGTTAATATACTTGCAGAATATTTTATAACCGAAAAGCTTGGTTTCATATGGCAAAATTATTTCTTGTTCCGAATGTTTTGAGTGAAGGCGACTGGCAAAATGTTTTACCTTCCGGTATTTTTGAGATACTAACCCACACAAAATATTATATTGTTGAAAATATTCGTACCGCTCGTCGCTTTTTAAAACAAGTGAACAAAGAAATAGATATTGACAGTTTAACTTTTTTTGAATTAAATAAATACACTCAGCCTGCTGACCTTCCCAAATTTCTGGAACCTGCAAATAAGGGATTTGATATTGCGGTGATTTCGGAAGCTGGTTGTCCGGGAGTTGCCGATCCTGGTGCTGATATTGTTAAAATGGCCCACAAAAAAAATATAAAAATAGTTCCATTGGTCGGGCCGTCTTCTATTCTACTTGCACTCATGGCTTCCGGATTAAACGGGCAGAATTTTACATTTCACGGTTATTTACCGGTAAAACCAAACGAACGTTTACGGGCAATATCAACATTGGAAAAACAGGTAAAAAACTATCAACAGACGCAAATATTCATCGAAACACCTTACCGAAATAACCAGATGTTAAGCGACTTAGTTAAGACTTGTTCGCCAGGTATCTTACTTTGTGTGGCTGCCAATATAACCGGCGACGACGAATTTATTGCTACAAAAAGTATAAAAGACTGGAAACAGAAACTTCCCGACTTACATAAAATTCCATCCATTTTCCTGTTGGGAATTTAAAAGATTTTATATTCTTTTAGCAAGGAGAATTCGTATTCAAAATTGGGAGTAAATACTCCTTGTCCAATTTGTTTTTCGATTTGCTTTTTTGTCCAGAAACGGACTTCTGCAACTTCTTCTGATTGTACATGAAAATCTTTTGAATCATAAGTTATAAACAGATAAACCAATTCGGTTTCAATATCAGATTCCCATTTGTAGATTTTGTGTAGTTTTGCCGAAAAATTTTCCAATCCAATTTCCTCGAACGCCTCCTTTTTTAGAGCCTTCTCTAATGTTTCTCCGGCTGAAATATGACCACCAACAGCGGTATCCCATTTGTTTGGTTGAATTAACTTACCAGCCGGACGTTTTTGTAAAAGAATGGCTTTGCTTTTGTTAACTACATGCATATGCACTACAGGGTGTAAAAGTTTACTTCCATTGTGTACCACACTTCGGGGGGCCTGCCCGGTCACTTTCCCATTCTGGTCAACCAAAGGCACCCATTCTTCCTTTGAAAATTGTTTTTGTTTTCTTTTTTGTTTTAAAAATTCAACCAGAAAAAAAACTCCAAAGAGAATGTAAAATAAGCCTCCGCTAATAAATGCCCAGGCTTCTTTACTCATAAAAAAGGTAGAATAGAAAACCAAAATATTATGGGCAAGAAATATATAGAAAAGTGATTTTAATGTTCTTCGCATCAAGGAAGCCTGTGCATCAGAAATTTGTGTCCCTTTTAAATATCGCTGGCTCATTAATCCAACAATATTTACTGATGAAAAAGCTGATACTGCCAACACAGCAACAAGAATTAGCTCAATCAATCCAGGCTTTAATTTAAAGAAAATATCGTTATTAAGAATGATTGAAACAGCTCCTAAAATAACCAGCAAAAGCGTATCGAAAAGGATAAACTTATCGAAACGCTTTTCTTTAATACCAACCCAGGCCATTTCTGCAACTCCTGCTCCTACAGCAACATATAACCCAACTTCGGTTCCCCAAATTTCGTCGGCAGCAATAAAAACAAACAGAGGAATAAAACCCGGCAATAATTTTTTTAGGAGCTCTGCCCTATTCATAATATTGAGCTTCGTCTATTCTTCGGGAGTTTCGGCATGAAAGACCTTATAGATTTCAACCTCCATTAACAAGGTTGTAAAACTACTAACACCATAGGTACCATTTTGTCCATAAGCAAGCTCTGAAGGTATTACCAGATTTGCTTTACCTCCTTTTTTCATATAAGTTACGGCCTCTTCCAATCCTGCTAGAGAATTATCTGCTCCCACAACAAATTCATAGGGTTCATAACGATGCCCGGAAGAATAACCTGAACTTTCGTCAACTAAAGTACTGTCATCGCTGGCATTTAATGTCCAGGTTGAATAAAAAATCTGCACCTGATCTCCACCTTTTATAGTATCACCAGTCCCCTCTTGTGTTTCTATGAAATATAAACCAGAGGGTTTTCTATATTCAGTATAGTCGTGTTCTGTAACAAAAGCATTTAAAATTTCCAGTTCTTGTTTTCTCAATTTTTCATATCCGTTGTCATCTTTACAAGAAAAGAAAATAAACAAGGCTGCCATCAGTAATAAACCGGAAATACGGAATAGTTTCATTTTTTCTGTTATTAATTTCATTATACAATTTACTGTTTCTTAATATCAACCATTCGAACCACAAAAATAAGTGAATTATTTGGAGGAATATTTCCATAACCATTTTCGCCGTAAGCCAAAGTCGAGGGGATCATCAATTGAACTTTTGCGCCTTTATTTATTACCCTCAATCCATCGTTCCATCCGCTTATGTAAGTTTGTTCTCCTACTTCAAAGGTCCATGTAGTATCGGTTGCATTGCGGACCGAAGTATCAAACAAAGATCCATCCATTAAAAATCCGGAATATGAAACTGTAACAGAATCCCCTATTACAGGATAATCACCGGTTCCTTCCTCCATTGTTACGTAATAAACGCCCAACGCGGTGGTATCCACATCGTTTCCTTCCGACTCCAGCCCCGCAATATATTCATTCAATCTACCAATTTCTTCTTCATATGTTTGATCATCACTATCAACATCAAAACAGGAAGTTAAAATAACAGAAAGAATAACCACAACTCCAAGGTTCATCAAGATTCTACTTTTCATTTTCATTTTTTTTAAATTTTTGTTTCCTGTAATTGATGTTTATACCCGGGTAAAAGTTGCTTGAATAATTCAATTGTTCTTTCAAAAGTCTCATTACACTCTCCTCCTGCCGCATTTAAATGGCCACCACCGTTAAAATGATTGCTGGAAAATTCGTTGACAGGAAAATTTCCTTTAGAGCGGAACGAAGCTTTTACAAAATCTTCTTTTTCAATAAACAGAGCGCTAAAAACAATATTGCTTATGGAAAGCGGATAATTTACAAATCCTTCGGTATCGCCGGGTTTAAAATTAAATTTTTCCAACTCAGCTTTTGTAATCGAAATTACAGCTGAACGCAATTCCGGAAAAACTTCCATCTTTTCATTCAAACAATATCCGAGGAGTTTCATCCTGTCTGAAGAAAAATTGTGATAAATATTCGATTGTATTTTATCCGTATTTATTCCAAATTTCATGAGTTCGGAAACCACCTTAAACAGGTTGGGGCGCGAAGTATTATGACTAAACGAGCCGGTATCGGTAAGAATTCCGGTATAAAGTGCTTCTGCTGCTCCGGAATTCAAATATTTTTCAAACCCAATTTTATTGATGAAATCAAAAACCAATTCAGCGGTAGAGCTGTAAGCAGGTTCTGAAACGGTATAATCGCAAAAATACACGGGAAAAGGATGATGATCTATTAATAATTTAGGCTTTGAAAAGTTGAGTATTTTCTTTTCCAGACTGGCAGTACGTTTAGCATCATTAAAGTCGAGGCAAATTAACAAATCAGCACTTTCTAAACATGCTTTTGCCTTTCTCTTTTCCTTTTCGTAAATCAACACACTTACTTCTGAAGAAAACCACTTTAAAAAATCAGGGTAATCGTTGGGTGAAATTATACAAATATTATGACCACTATTTTTCAAAACTTCAGCTAATCCAATTGATGAACCAACTGCATCTCCATCCGGATTTTCATGTGGTATAATAACAATATTCTTCCCCGCTACAGCAAGAAATTCACTTGCAAAATTAAAAATCTCATTTCCAGTGTTTTCCAAAACTATTTAAATTTGAATCGACAAATATAAGAAATCTGTGGTTCGTGTTGGGTTTAATTATTTCAATTTTTATAATATTGTGCTTTATTTACAAATTTTAAAGAATCTAGAAAATGGCAGGAAAACTGACCTTCACAATGATTAAGCCAACGGCTTTTAAAAATAATTATGCAGGCCCCATTTTAAAAATGATTAATGAAGCCGGTTTTATAATTAAAGCGATGAAATTAACCCAACTGACTCCTTCGCAGGCAGGCGAATTTTACGCAGTTCATAAAGGAAAACCATTTTACGAATCGTTGGTTGAATTTATGAGTTCGGGACCGATTATCGCAGCAATTCTCGAAAAAGAAAATGCAGTAGAAAATTACCGTGCTCTAATCGGAGCAACTAATCCGGAGAATGCCGCCGATGGTACCATCAGAAAATTATATGCTACCAGTTTACAACAAAATGCAGTTCATGGCTCCGACAGTGATGAAAATGCAATAATTGAATCAGATTTTTTCTTTTCGAAAACAGAAAGATATTGATATCACAAAAGAAACTCAGTTGAGGTTGTTTGGTATTCCGGGCAACCTTTTTATTTGAATACAATTCGCTGAATAATTTCTTCGCCGGCTTTTTCATTCAGTTTCCGGCGAATTTCTTCTCGCATCATAATCAATTCATTCTTTACCACCGGCGAATTTATTTTAACATATAACACTTTCTGAGCGATATAAATATTCCCAGTATAATTAGCAATTGTTTTTCCGAGCAACTCTTCCCAGTAGTGTAAAGCGTTAACTTCTTTCAGTTTGCGTTCCATCCTCATTTCACGGATGTATTCCTGCAAAACGTCACTTAACGATTGTGTATTGCTCCTTCTCATACCATTTGTTTTACACTCCCCGATTCCACATAAAAAATACGAAAATCGGTCTCCATTTTCCTAATAATTCCATCCAGGTGTTCGCGGTTAGTATCGGTTATAAAAATTTGACCAAACTCATTTCCCGAAACTACCTTAATAATTTGTTCAACACGGTTCTGATCTAATTTATCAAAAATATCGTCGAGAAGCAAAATAGGGTTTAACTCTGAAATTTGTTTAATAAAATTAAACTGGGCAAGTTTTAATGCCACCAGGTATGTTTTATTTTGACCTTGAGACCCCAGCTTCTTTATCGGGTAATCACCCAGTTTTAGTTCCAGATCATCTTTATGAATTCCAACAGTGGTATACTGAACAATCCGATCTTTTGGAACCGAATCTTTTAATAAATATTCAAAATCGTTCTTGTAAAAATCCGACTGGTGGATTAACCCGACTTCTTCATTTCCTTGTGAAATAAAAGTGTAGTATTCCTGAAAAACAGGAATAAGTTTCTCAACAAATTTTTTCCGCTCCTCATGAATCCGTGTTCCATATTCTACCAACTGCCCGTCCCAAATCGACAATAACTCAGCATCAAAATATTTATCCGAGGCAAATTGTTTTAACAGGTTGTTCCGTTGCTGAAGGGCCCGGTTATATTTCAATAGGTCATCAAGATAGTTTTGATTGTATTGCGAAATTACGCCATCCATAAACTTCCTGCGTTCGTCGCTTCCTCCAAGAATAAGGTTCACATCCGAAGGAGTTATCATAACCAAAGGCAATAATCCAATATGTTCAGCCAGTTTTTTGTAAACTTTTGAATTGCGTTTAAATTGCTTCTTCTGCCCTTTTTGCAGTCCGCACGAAATAATTTCATTTGATTCCCCTCTGATATAATTTCCCTGCAGCATAAAGTAATTCTCGGCGTGATTGATGTTCAAACCGTCAATTGAATTAAAGAAACTCTTGCAAAACGAAAGATAATAAACAGCATCCAGCATATTTGTTTTCCCGGCTCCGTTATTCCCGATGAAACAATTGAGCTTTGGAGAAAACCGGACTTTATTCTCTTTTATGTTTTTAAAATTTACAATTGAAATTTCTTCAATATGCATAGAATAATATTTTAGCTGTGATACAAAACTAATTAAAAACCACAGATGAAATAATTCTCCGGGGAAATAGTATTACAAACAGTTATATGTTGATTAATATTCAAAATAATAGTAGCATAATTTAATGAGTTGTGAAAAAAAAACTATTTTTGCCACACAATTTTGAAAACGAAAAAGATGGCAAAGAAAAAAACTCCGCAAGTTGATAATTTACAAGAACTTGAAAGTGCTTTAACAAAAACGGAGCAATTTATTGAGGACAATTCGAAAATAATTACATATGTAGTTGGTGCTATTATTCTGGTTGTCGCAGGTTATTTGGGTTTTAACAAATTTTACTTGCAACCCAAGGAAGATGATGCCAGATCTCAAATGTATATGGCTATTGATTACTTCGAAAAAGATTCATTTAACCTGGCCATTAATGGAGATGGCAACTATCTTGGATTTCTTGACATTATTGATGATTACGGAGTTACTAAAGCAGCTAACAGAGCAAACTATTATACCGGAATCTCATACCTCTATTTAGGACAGTATGAAGATGCTATTGATTATTTAAACGATTTTAAAACCGATGATATGTTGCTTGCCCCTGTTGCCGAAGGTGCAAAAGGTGATGCATATGTCGAACTTGGTGAAATGGAGAACGCATTGAAACACTACAAAAAAGCTATTTCACTATCAGATAATGAATTGACTACTCCGGTTTATATGCTAAAAGCAGCAAAATTGCTTGAATCAATGGACAAACTGGAAGATGCTCTTTCGATGTATGAGGATATAAAAACCAAGTATCCAAATTCAACGGAAGGCACAAATGTAGACAGATATATTGCCAGGATTAAAATTAAATTAAGCTAAACTATTTTTTGAATAACCCCTCACATCGAGGGGTTTTTTATTTATATACACATGGCAACTAAAGATCTTTCACAATACGATATAAATTCAGTTCCTTCAGCAGAAAACATGCGCTTTGGAGTAGTTGTAGCTGAGTGGAACAGCGAAATTACTTTTGCTCTTGCGAAAGGTGCGGTAAATACACTAAAAAAACACGGGGCAACACACGAAAACATACTGGTAAAATATGTTCCAGGTAGTTTTGAACTTCCTCTGGGGGGGCAGTATTTTGCTGAAATGGAAAATGTGGATGCTATTATTTTACTGGGCTGTGTTATTCAGGGAGAAACTAGGCATTTTGATTTTATATGTCAGGGGGTTGCTCAGGGAACAACCGACCTGAATTTAAAATACAATAAACCATTTATTTTTGGGCTTTTAACAACAGAAAATCAGCAACAGGCGCTCGACCGTTCTGGTGGAAAGCATGGAAATAAAGGTGATGAAGCCGCAGTTACTGCTATTAAAATGGTTGCATTAAAATCTTCATTTCAGTAGAATTACTTAATCTCAGTCTTGAGATAAAATCAATGCAGTATAGGGGCCGAGCGAAACTGAAATATAATATGGCATATTATCGGTTTTGCCTTCTTCTGCAACCGGGTCTCCGGTAAAATTATCTGTAAACTCTTCGTCAAAACCTTTCCAGTCACTGTTAAACCGGACTTTCCATTCTCCCTTAGCAGGAACGCCCACAACATAATTATCAAATGTTTTATTCTGGAAATTAATAATAACCACAACACTATCTTTCGAACCACCGTTTTGCCAACGATGAAAAGCCAGTATTTTATCCCTTGTATTAATATGATTCACTTCGGTATTATCTCCTGTTAGTCCCTTTGTTGTTCCATTACTATTCTTTCGGAGATGAATTAATGACCGGTATAAATCTACGAGTCCTGCATATCGGGAAGCCAGGTTCCAATCGAGTGGATCTCGATCGTGAAACCATCGATCTTCCAGAAATTCCTGGCCTTGAAAAATCATTGGGATTCCTTCTGATGTAAATACCAGAACAGCTCCCAACACCGATCTTTTCCGCGAAAACCAGTTATCAACATTTCCGGGCCATATTTCTTCCGGAACACGCGCCTTCCCATTAGCAATTTCGTCATGCGATTCTGTATATATAACTCTTGAAATCATTTTATTATCAATTCGCCGTTGTATTTGATCCGCAATAATATTCATATCCCTAAAATTATCATCGTTAGGTATAATGTTTTTCCTAATGTCACCTGCAAAGGAATTATCCCATTGGGAATCAAAACCAGCACCTCCCTCACCTGTTGATTTCGTAATCCACGGATTACCACACAAATCCTCCGCAATAGCAATTTTCCATGGAAACCGACGTTTTATTTCTTCATTAACCCATTGCATAAACGACCACCCCTCCTTGATGTCGTTGGAAGGACTGTCATTCAAACCTTCCACATTTCGGATATATGCTGTCGCATCAAAACGAAGTCCATCTATATGATACTCTTCCAGCCATGTTAATACATTATCCCGTAAATATATCCGAACTTCATCCCTTCCATAATCAGGGCGTGTATTCCCCCAGGGTGTAGATGCACGCCAATCATTATAAAAATATATACCACCATAATCTTCCTCTTTCCATCCGTCAAACTGCCACATATCAATGTCGTCCGGGCCAAAATGATTATAAACCACATCTAGAACTATTGCAATACCCAGTTTATGCGCTTCATTTATGAGCATTTTAAATTCTTTCGAACTTCCGTAACTATTTTCTACAGCGAACGGATATGATGGATTATACCCCCAGGAGTAATCGCCCGGAAATTCCAGTGGTGGCATAATTTGCAATGTATTAATTCCCAAACCCTTAACATATTCCAGTTTTGCTATGACCGACTTAAAATTCCCCGGCATATCGCGTTGTGGTGCATTAAAAGTCCCCACATGAATTTCATACACCACCATCTCATTCCAGTCAGGGGTTTTAAATTCTTTATCTTCCCAATTAAAATCATTATCAACAATAATTGAGTTTCCCGAGGAATGAGTAAGCTCTTTTGCATAGGGGTCATTCTTCTCTAACCTTTGACTACCATTATAAATCACATATTTGTACTCATCTCCCGTCTTCGCTTTTTCGGTTTCCAGGTACCAATATCCATTACCTTCCGAAGTAAGTTCCAGCCCATCTTTGTCCCATTGGCTAAATGTTCCGGTAACAAATACTTTCCTTGCATGTGGAGCCCATACCCGGAAAGCAACACTGTTTTTACCAGGAATTGCCCCCATTCCCTGTTTTTTTTCTTCTTGCATATTATTGACTTTTTTGTTGACCATTGCTTACAAAACTTCATCCATATTTAAAGCAGAAATCAGAAACTCTGCGAATTCGCTTAAAATGGAATTATTATACAAAAGAATAAGTGGTTACTCCCGGACAAATTGTTTCTTTTACTAAACATTATTATTCTACAGGTTGCGTAAAGTTTTCTACATTTAATTTTAAGAAGACATTGCTAAATTCTTAGTTATTAAACTAGAACCTAAAATATAACCACCTACAAATCAAATATTTTCAAATACAACAAAAAAGGAATTGGGAGTTGAAATGAGAACTGGCAATATTTTTACATAGTTATTCAAAACTATTAAAATTGGAGCGATGACAATATTAGAAATTATTTTTGCCATTTTACTTCCACCCCTTGGAGTGGGTTTACGTTATGGTATTTCAAAAGAGTTTTGGATTAATCTGCTTCTAACACTCTTAGGATATATTCCGGGGCTAATACATGCATTTATTGTACTCATGCGCAAATAGAAAAAGCCATTATGAAAAAGAAATGGAAAATCATCCTTAGTATAGTAGTATTACTATTGGTAGTTAGATTAATGCTACCATTTATTATAAAAAAATATGTGAACAAAACACTGGATGATCTTAACGGGTACAGTGGACATTTAGATGATATTAATTTAAATCTTTTTCGTGGTGCGTATTAATGTGTTGATATTGTAAAAACGAACGATAGCCTCCCGGTACCTTTCCTCGATGTTTCACAAATTCACTTGTCAATTCATTGGAAAGCGTTACAAAAAGGTTCTCTCGTGGGGGAAGTAATACTGGAACAACTGGTGCTTAATTTCGCCACTGCTGGAAATATGAACACTGGAGAAAAGATAAACCAAAGCGGAAAAGGAGCTAACTGGAACGAAGTTTTAAAAGACCTAATGCCCTTACAAATTAACAGATTTGAGATAAATAACGGTAAAATATCATATAAGGATTTTACTTCCAATCCCCAGATAGATATTTACTTAAATAATTTAAATTTGTTAGCAAATAATCTGGGAAATGTAAACCATAAAAATAAAAAACTTCCTTCAGGAATTACAGCATAAGCAACTTCTATAGGAGGCGGACAGCTAAACATTGAGGCTGACGTAAATATTTTGAAAGATATTCCGGATTTTGATTTAAATCTGGAATTCGAAGCAGTAAACATGACTGCCTTAAATGATTTTATAAAAGCATACACAAAAACTGATGTAGAAAAAGGAAGTTTGAGTTTCTATACTTAGTTAGCCGCAGAAGATAGGATACTCGATGGTTACTTAAAACCAGTTATCGAAGATCTCAAAATTATAGACTGGAAAAAAGAAAAAGAAGCATTTCTGTCAAAAATATGTGAATCAATTGTTGGCGGAATAACCTCTCTATTTAAGAATCATTCGAAAGATCAATTTGCAACAAAAACGCCTGTGCATGGCGATTTAAATAATATAGATGTCGACATTTTGCCAGCCATTGGCAATATATTAAAAAACGCTTTTATACAAGCTTTTTCCAAACAGGTAGACGACACGATTGATTTGTCATCTGTGGAAAAGAAAAAGTAGCCCTATTTTAAATATTGCTTTACAAAAAACAAAGTTTCAAAAAATTTTATTAGCCAAATAAAAAGGGCTTACACAAATGTGTAAACCCTAATCTAACTAAACTAAACCAACTTATTAAAATATCATTATTAATTTCGACCACCTCCTGGCCCTCCTCCAAATCTGGAACGTCTATCTTCAAGATATTTTTCGTATTTGCTCCATTGATCTGCGGTAAGAATTTCTTTCATTTTCTTGTTCTGTTCTCCTCTTAAAGTTGTCATTTTTTCACGCATTGCCTCCCTATCACCTCCCTGGTTTTCCTGAAACATTGTCCGCATTTTTTTGCTCATTTCAAGACTCAAATCATAAACCTTTTTTTCCTGATCGCTATTCAAACCAACAGCTTCCTTAATCTGTTCGGTCTGGCGTTTTGCCATATCTTCAGGATTCATATTTCTTGGACCCTGTGGCTGTGCCATACTTAATGTTGTTCCAAGAACGATGGCAACAAACAAAAATCCTAACTTTTTCATTGGCTCAATTATTAATTAATATTATTAATAATGCTGAGACCGTTTGAAGGCCGAATAGTTTAATTATTATTTGATATTTTTATTTGAGAAAGGGCTTATTATAAGTTGATATTCATGTTCATTCCAATAATATCAGCAGTATTCCAAAGATGAAGTGATTTTGACTTTTCGAGGGAATAATAAATCTTCATTTTAAAATGTGCCTTATTTAAGGTATTTATTCCGGCATAAACACGAGCCAGGTGTATTTTTTCGCTGTTAAATTTTAAAAATGATTCTTCGGCTGCAAATAGGTTCAGATTCCATTTTGTAACTGGAGGAAAATCAACATCCAGTTTTTGCCGGAAACGAAAATGATTTTGCTCCTCCTCAAACCACCGATATTCAAACCGGCCGGAAAAATTGAAATTAAAATTTTTGATATTTGGAGATACTTCAGCCAAAACCATAGGACGTCTCTCTTCCTGCCAACCATAAATCTTTCTGGAATAACTCAAACGAAAACCACCTGCATATCCAAACCAATTATTACATTCATGAGATAACCAAATATCTCCGAATTTCAAGTCAATAGTGTTTGTTCTTGGCGTATAATGAATTTTTTCAGCAACTTCAAAAAATGTTCTTCCGGTAATTGAAATTGAAACTTTATTATAATTCCATAGTTGCATTTTTCTCTCCTGCGAAAAAGAAGACAGCGAAAAAAGAATCGCAACAACGAATAAAAAAAGTTTTGGCATAGTTAAAAGTCAGTAACAAAAACTGTAAAAAACAAAAAACCCGAATCTGTCAATAGACAGACCGGGTCATTTATATTTCACCTTAAAATAATACAGTTCAATTATTTTACTTTTTCAACGATTGCTTTGAATGCTTCAGGTTGGTTCATCGCCAAATCGGCCAAAACTTTCCTGTTAATTTCAATATCGTTCTTTTTTAACAATCCCATGAATTGTGAATATGACATTCCTTCGAGGCGTGTAGCAGCATTAATTCGCTGAATCCACAATGCACGGAATGTTCTTTTTTTCGCTTTCCTGTCGCGGTAAGCGAATTGCTGGCCTTTCTCCCAAGTATTCTTGGCAACCGTCCAGACATTTTTACGAGAACCGAAATAACCTTTCGTTTTTTTCAATAATTTTTTTCTTCGGGCTCGTGATGCTACATGATTTACACTTCTTGGCATACTTTTACTTTTTTTGATAATCGGCGATCCCGAATAACTCGAGACACTTTAAAGCACAATCATCTGGTTAATAACTTAATTTACCTTCTCATTAAAAGGATTTACAGGTAACCTGAAACGATTACTTCATGTTTAACAAAAGCTTAACGTTACTCTCATTGGTTTTATCGATAGTTGTCCAATAAGTTAAGTTCCGTTTACGTTTTGTACTTTTTTTAGTCAAAATGTGGCTTTTGTAGGCATGTTTCCTTTTAATTTTTCCACTTCCGGTAAGTCTAAAACGTTTTTTAGCTCCGGAATTCGTTTTCATTTTTGGCATAATCCTACTAATTAAATTTTTCCAAAGAACTATATTACTTCTTTTTTGGTGAAATAAACATTGTCATTCGTTTCCCTTCCAACTTTGGCATTTGTTCTACTGAACCTAATTCTTCCAAAGCCGTAGCCAATTTCAGCAGTAAAATTTCACCTTGTTCTTTAAACAAAATCGATCTTCCTTTAAAAAACACAAAAGCTTTTACTTTTGCTCCGTCTTTCAGGAATTTCTCTGCATGTTTCAGTTTGAAATTAAAGTCGTGTTCATCGGTTTGTGGCCCGAAACGTATTTCTTTAACCACTACTTTAACCGATTTGGCTTTCATTTCTTTCTGTTTCTTTTTCTGCTGATAGAGAAACTTTGAGTAATCAATTATCTTGCAAACGGGTGGATCGGCTTTTGGCGATATTTCTACTAAATCCAGCTCCATTTCGTCTGCAATTCGCAGTGCCTCTCGTAAAGGATAAATCCCTGGATTTTCAATGTTATCCCCTACCAGCCTAACTTGAGGCACCCTAATTTTTTGGTTAATACGGTGTTCTGGCTCCTGTTCTCTGCGTGGCTGGTAATTTCTGCCTGGACCTCTTCTTTTAATAGCTATTTTAAATTCCTCCTATTATTAGTTATACAATCCTGATAATTGATCTCTTACTTCATTTAAAACAAAATCAGCAAACTCGCTGCTTTTCATTGTCCCTTTATCTCCTTCCCCCTGGCGCCGTACAGAAACCGTTTCTGTTTCTGCTTCTTTTTCGCCAACAATAAGCAAATAAGGTATCCGTTTTAATTCGTTGTCGCGTATCTTCCTACCTATCTTCTCATTACGGTCGTCAACGACGGTGCGAATATCGGAAATATTTAGAAAATTTGAAACTTTTTTCGCATAATCATTATACTTTTCACTAATCGGCAAAATAACAACCTGCTCTGGTGTCAGCCATAATGGAAATTTCCCGGCCGTATGTTCAATTAATACAGCCACAAAACGTTCCATGGAACCAAAAGGCGCTCGGTGAATCATTACCGGACGATGACGGTTATCATCAGCGCCAATATATTCAAGCTGAAAGCGTTCAGGTAAGTTATAATCCACCTGAACAGTTCCTAACTGCCAGCTTCTTCCAAGCGCATCTTTAATCATAAAATCCAGTTTCGGGCCATAAAATGCGGCTTCTCCCAATTCTGTAACCGTATTTAACCCTTTCTCTTCAC
Organism: uncultured Draconibacterium sp.; assembly: GCA_963677235.2. GTDB lineage: Bacteria > Bacteroidota > Bacteroidia > Bacteroidales > Prolixibacteraceae > Draconibacterium. The sequence goes on from CAXXPP010000004.1 coordinate 1,610,177, forward strand.
AAGCTTCAATTATGGCTTGCTCGGCCTTGTCCCAGTTTTCTTTTGAACCGATATATTTTTCCGGTTTTTCAGGATCGCGCAATGAAATTTGCGCTGTATAATTTTCAAAACTCAATGCTTTGAAAATTATAAAAATAATATCGATTACCTTCTGAAATTCTTCTTTTACCTGGTCGGGACGGCAAAAAATATGCGCATCGTCTTGTGTAAAACCGCGAACACGCGTCAGTCCATGCAATTCACCACTCATTTCATAACGGTAAACGGTTCCAAATTCAGCCATCCGAAGTGGAAGGTCTTTATATGATCTGGGCTTCCACTTGTAAATTTCACAGTGGTGAGGACAGTTCATTGGTTTCAACAAATATTCTTCTCCTTCCGCAGGAGTTGAAATAGGTTGAAATGAATCCTTCCCGTATTTTTCGTAATGTCCCGATGTTTTGTAAAGTTTCACATCACCAATATGCGGAGTCATCACCTGATCATAACCATATTTTTTTTGCACCTTTTTTAGGAAATCTTCTAATTGCATACGCAGTTGAGTTCCTTTTGGCAACCACAATGGCAATCCCTGTCCAACAGCTTCTGAAAAACCAAAAAGTTCCATCTCCTTTCCAACTTTGCGGTGGTCGCGTTTTTTGGCTTCTTCAATCATTATCAAATATTCCTCAAGCATTTTTTGCTTCGGAAAAGTAACGCCGTAAACACGGGTAAGCATTTTATTATGCTCATCGCCACGCCAGTATGCACCAGCAATCGCAGTCAGTTTTATTGCCTTAATATAACTGGTATTTGGTAAATGCGGGCCACGACATAAATCGGTAAAAATTTCCCTGATTATATAATGTTATTGTACCATCTTCCAATTCACTAATCAGCTCAAGTTTTAATTCATCGTTCTTTTCTTTGAACATTGCCAAAGCATCTTCTTTTGAAATCTCGGAACGTAACGATCTCATTCTTCTGACGGGCCAGCTCAAGCATCTTTTGCTCAATCTTCTGCAAATCCTTTTCAGAAAGCTGTTTTTCCCTCGGGCAAATCAATATCATAGTAAAATCCCGTATCTACTGTTGGTCCAATGCCAAACTTGGTTCCGGGATAATAATGTTCAATTGCTTCCGCCATTAAATGTGCAGATGAATGCCAGAATGTTTCTTTGCCTTCCCTGTCTTCCCACGTATAAAGTTTTACCGTTGCGTTGTCCGTAATTTTACGGTTCAAATCCCAAAACCTGCCCGTTTACCGAAACAGATAAAAACATCTTTTGCTAAACGCGGCGATATTGATTGCGCAATTTTCATATCCGCTCACCGCTTCAGGAAATTCCTTTATACTTTTATCAGGAAGAGTTATTTGTATCATTTAAATCCTAAATTTCTTGTTCTGTTTAAAGGTTGCAAAGATATTGATCTTCCTTTTTATTAACAATACAAATTCTGAATATGTTTTTATTGAAAATAATTATCACCCGCAATTATAAATTATAATTAAAACTATCCATAATCAATATAAATTCATACTCAACCAGCTAGTAAATTTGCAAATCGTTATTAAATTCAATAAATAATTATTTTATTTGCGATCAACTACAACATTTCAATTACTAAAGATTTAATATTCAGCAAGTATGAACTTGATACATCCGGGCGGACTGTGTTTCAGCAGAAGAAATCAGAAATGAAATAGATAAAATCGACAAAAAAAATTATAGAATTATATGGCGAACGTCATAAATATGTTGAAGAAATTGTTCGGTTTAAGGATGACGAAGAAGGAATAATTGCCCGTGACAGAAAAAAACAGGTGATTAGCGACCGAAGAAAATGGGCTTCGGAAAAATGGACTGGATGCTGATACTTTTGAAAGAATGTATCAAATTCTTATTGACAACAACATCAAACGTGAGTTAGAACTTCTGAAAAAGAAAAAATCAAAAAACAGTTTAATCAGTAATTTTTCAAAAAGAAAAAGATGTATAAAAAAAGATATTAAGGTGATGGACTGCACCGTTCGCGATGGTGGACTTATGAATAAGTGGCAGTTTAGCGACGAATTTGTAAAGGGCGTTTACAACTCTTGTGTAGAAGCCGGAATCGATTATATGGAAAATCGGCTACAAAAGCAGCGAAAGAGCATTTTCCCGTGAAGAAGTTGGCCCGTGGAAATTTTGCGACGACAAAGATTTACGGCGTATTGTAGGAGATAATAATACATCGTTGAAACTTTCTGCAATGGCGGATATTGGCCGTATCGATCCGGAAGATATTCCACCTAAAAGTGAAAGTGTAATTGATATGATGCGCGTAGCATGTTATGTACACCAGGTTGATAAAGCTGTTTGGCTTGCTGAACATTGCATGGACAAAGGATATGAAGTAACCATTAATTTAATGGCCGTTTTCAAAAGTGAATGAACCGGATTTGGATCAGGGCGCTGGCTGACCTCGCAGAGTCAAGAGTTCCCACAATTTATGTGGTTGACAGTTTTGGAAGCCTGTATTGCGAAAAGTATTGAAAAGCTGGTTTTAAAATACAAGAAAGCTTTGCCGGGAAAAGAACTGGGAATCCACGCCCATAATAATATGCAACTGGCCATGTCAAATACAATTACCTCGCTCATGAATGGGGGCAAACCATGCTTGATGCTACATTGCTGGGAATGGGACGCGGCGCCGGCAACTGCCCCATTGAAATACTAATTGCTTTTTTAAAGAATCCGAAATACCGCCTGCTTCCGTTGCTCGATGCAATTCAGAATCATGTAAAACCGTGGCAGGAGAAAAATTGATTGGGGTTATCATGTTCCATATCTGATTACCGGTGCACTAAACGAACATCCCCGAAGTGCCATGCAGTGGATGGATTCAGAAAAGAAAGACGACTTTGTAGCTTTTATGAAGGAAATGCACGATTATGAATTACTTGAATAAAATTATATATCCACAAATTGATGGATAAACTCTAAAAAATTGGAATTTGAATTAGTGAAACGCTTTCTGTAAAGAAGGCGTTTTTTTTGTTTTAAATAAAGAGCCATTCAGAAATTCCACTCCATATTATATTTCATCCTGAAATTACATATCGTTCAATTAACATTCTTTAATACCAAAAATCAGGCTCGTTTCATTTTAACGTTATAGAACAATTTTTACTTTTGTTTTCTTGTTATTTATATTTAATAAATCAGAAAATTATGAATAAAACACTCCTTGTTCTGGCGATCCTGTTTTTAACATTTGCAACACAGGCTCAAAACAAACAAAAAATTACATTTGAAGATATTTTTGAAAAAGGAACTTTCCGTGCCCAATCCGTCTCCGGATTAAATTCAATGAACGATGGAGACCATTATACTACCCTGGAAGGAAGAGGGACAAAAATTATAAAATACAGCTATAAAACCGGCGAACAGGTTGATGTAATATTCGATATTACGAAAGTGCCGGATGCCCCGATTTCTAATTTTATGAGTTATGAATTCAGCGACGACGAGACAAAAATACTTTTAACTACCGATATCCAGCGAATCTATCGCCGTTCTTACACTGCCCAGTATTATGTTTGGAATTCGGTTACCGAAGATCTAACCCCTCTTTCTGAAAAAGGGGCACAACAACTGGCAACATTTTCTCCGGATGGTGAAAGAATTGCATTTGTTCGGGAAAACAACCTTTTTATTAAAAATCTGCGGTTTGGAAGCGAGAGCCAGGTAACATCCGACGGAGAAAAAAAACAAAATAATCAACGGAGCCCCAGACTGGGTTTACGAAGAAGAGTTTGGTTTTAACAAAGCTTTCTGGTGGTCGCCCGACAGTAAATTTCTCGCATTTTATCCGTTTCGATGAAACTGAAGTTCCGGAATATTCGATGCCTATGTATGCCGGGGAAGCGCCGGAGTACGAGCAATACAAATTATATCCGGGAGAAGAAACTTTTAAATATCCTAAAGCCGGAGAAAAAAAACTCAGTTGTAACAGCGCAGGTGTATGAAATTCGATCCAAAACAACTATTCCGGTTGATTTAGGCGAAGAAAACCGATATGTACATTCCTCGGCTTAACTGGTCGCCCGATGCCAACGACCTGGTTGTAATGCGACTTAACCGCCAGCAAAACCAAATGGATATTTTTTTATGCCAATCCATACACCGGAGATACACGTCCTTTACTTACAGAAAAAAACGACCGATACATTTCTGAAGATTTTCTGGATGCCTTTCAATTTCTGAAAAACGGGAATTTCGTAATCGTCAGCGAACGCGATGGCTGGTCGCATTTGTATTTGTACGATCGGCAGGGATTTGAACTCGGCCAGTTAACAAAAGGCAATTTTGATGTGACTGATTTTTACGGATACGACGAAGCAAAAAGATTATTTTATTACCAGGCCGCCGCGGAATCTCCACTCCGGAGAGAAGTCTATTTTATCAGCCAGGACGGAAAAAAAGCAGGAAAACTTTCTCAACTGGAAGGAACAAATGATGTGGTTTTTAGCAAGAATTTCAAATATTATATTAACTATTTTAGCAATAATACTACTCCAACGCTAATAACCTTACATGAAAACCGTAAAGGAGAACAAATAAGAGTTTTACAGGATAATACGGTACTAAAAAACACACTAAAAACTTATGACATCCCCCAAAAGGAATTTTTCACCTTTACTACTTCTGAAGGTATAGAACTAAATGGCTATATGATTAAACCGGTTGACTTTAATGCATCAAAAAAGTACCCGGTGTTTATGACTCAGTATAGCGGGCCGAACTCACAAAGTGTTTCCGATTCGTGGGACGGAGTAAGCTGGAACCAGTATCTTGCACAGGAAGAGTTCCTTGTTGTTTGTGTTGATCCGAGAGGCACTGCGGCCCGCGGCGAAGATTTCAGAAAGGTAACCTACATGCAACTGGGCAAATACGAATCAACTGACCAGGTAGAAGCAGCAAAAATATCTGGGCACTTTACCTTATGTAGACAAAAATAACATTGCCATTTTTGGCTGGAGTTACGGAGGTTTTATGACTTGCCTTACCCTGGAAAAGGGAGGCGACATTTTTTAAAGCCGGAATTGCTGTTGCCCCTGTTACAAGCTGGCGTTTTTTTACGATAGCATTTATACTGAAACGGTACATGCGCACCCCTCAGCAAAAACCCGGAAGGTTACGACGAAAAACTCCCCCCTCTTCCATGCAGAAGATATTAAAGGGCGATTACTGATAATTCATGGTTCGGCTGATGACAATGTACATACACAAAAATACTTTTTGAATTCACTGAAAAAAATGGTTCAGGCCGGCGTTCAGTTCGACATGGCAATATATACCAACCGTAACCATGGTATATACGGAGGAAATACAACGAAGCACCTGTACACAAAAAATGACCAGCTTTTTGAAAGACCAGTTGCAGTAAACATAAAACTAAAGTAAACCGTTTATTCTTTATCATTTAGTTTCTAACTTTAGAATAAAATTCAACTATGAAAAGAATAAGCGGTTATTTCTTGCAAGGAACTCTCCTTGTTGCCCCTGTAGCGATTACAGTTTATATTTTTATATGCCATATTCAGGACCGTCGATGGGTGGCTTGTTGAAGACATTAAAACCACTTTTAGGATTTTATCTACCGGGGACTAGGCATCGTAATTTTGTTTTGTTACGCTCACTATTCTTGGTTTTATTGGGCAAACTGCGGTATTTAAACCACTCAAAAAAGTTACTGGAAAAATCATCCTGAGAATACCGGTATTAAACCTTCTTTATTCTTCCCTAAACGATTTATTTTCAGCATTTATGGGGAAAGAAAAGAAATTCAATGTTCCTGTAAAAGTTCATTTCAACAAGGAAAACAATTTGTGGAAATTAGGGTTTATTACCAAAGAATCGTTAAATGAATTTAAACTTTCGGAAATGGTAGCTATCTATTTTCCTCATTCATATAATTTTTCCGGAGAATTATACCTTGTTCCTGCCGAACGGGTTGAAAAGCTGGATTTGTCACCGGCAGAAGTAATGAAATTTATTGTTTCGGGAGGTGTTACACGCATTGAAATATCTGAAAAAATGAGCATAGAAAATACTTTCAACCCTGGTTTTTCTTGTTTTTTATTACGGCTGTTTTACTAGTCGATTTGTTAGTGGTAGGTCGTAAAACACATGTAATTTCCATGCGCGAAGCAACAGTATGGAGCATAATTTTGGATTTCATTGGGTTTGTCATTTTATTTTATAATCCTTCATTTCGGGACACCTTCTACACGGTATCGACTCAATGGATAAATTAAAGGAAATCGTGGATCAATATAACCCGTACCTTCAGTTTAAATCTAACAATTTTGAGGAGATGTTGAAAGAATATAAAAAAATCGCAAGCTATCAATTACATTTCCGGTTACTTTATTGAGAAAAACACTTTCTATCGACAATATTTTTTGTTATGCTAATGATTTTTACAAAGCTTTTCCGTGCCCCAAAAAGGATTATAAAAATGGTTTTTGTTTTGGGGAATTCTGGGAGCTATTGTATTGCGTTTTATTTTCATTTTTGCCGGTGTGGCCATAATTCAAAAATTTGAGTGGGTTTTACTAATTTTCGGGGGCTTCCTTGTTTTTCAGGGATTCAAAATATTTTTTGAAAAGGAAGAAAACCAAAAAGATCCACACGAGTCTTGGTTATTTAAATTTTTGAGCCGGCACATTAAAATTCACCAGGATTATTCTAAGGAAAAATTTTGGTTCAGGGAAAACAAACATCTAATTTTCACACCGTTGTTTGTCGTTTTAATTATGATTGAATTTTCGGATGTAATTTTTGCTTTTGATTCTATTCCAGCCATTTTTGCAGTTTCACGCGATCCATTTATCGTTTTCTTTTCCAATATTTTTGCGATACTTGGATTACGTTCGCTATTTTTTCTTATCGCAAACCTTGTGAATAAATTCAGATTTCTAAAACCAGGGATTGCTGTGCTTTTAATTTTTGTAGGAATAAAACTACTGTTCCATACCAAACTTAAAGAATGGGGGTTTCAACCGGAATACTCACTATATTTTATTGCATTTGTTATGCTTGCCAGTATTCTTCTTTCCATTATCTTTCCGAAAAAAGAAGCTAAAAAACATACCGGTAAACACTTAATTTTAAAATTATAAAGGAAACTGTTCCTTATGAAATGGAATATAAAATTTTTATTGATTGTATGGCTTTTTTCTTTTTTTGAAAAGAACAAATATCCTGAAATTGTTCGTTTACACAATCCGTCATTTTCCGACAAAATTGAAAAAAGTCATTCAGCATTATATAAATTTTAGCGACACCATTCATAGCGACACTCTTTTTGAATACGTTTCAACAGATAATTTTCCGGTTATGTATTCCCGCAAGATCCCTACTGCCGTTTGCATCGACAATGAATGCCGCCCTGTAAATATCGAATTATTTTGGAATAATACAGGACGATATTTAGGCTATAAACTTCCGGAGGGAGAATTTTTAAGCAAGACCAAACATACACCTTTTACAGCCAAAGAGTACGATCGCCTTGATACACTACTCAAAGATCCACTTTCGGCTCTGGCACACTATTCTATTAATGAATTAGTAAAAGAAAAAGACACTGCAAAAACAGGAGTTGACGCTGTTTCATCGGCGACTATTGCTGCTGTTATGGACTATATTGTCCCAGGCGCAGTTTATACCAGTTACACACTGTGGCACATTGTTTATGGCGAAACCAAACGTGAAATTGAACTACGAACTTCAGAAAAATTAACATCGAAAGAAGTCGTGAAATTTTTAAATACTGATGTTCTGGAGGATAAAGTATGGGCTTTGAATCATATTCCTCAAAACATGCCAATTTCACACCTGTTGCTGGAAGAATTGCTACAATTGGTTTCTCAGAACGATATCTATCTGGCTGAACGTGCATTGCATGTTATCCGGCCTGGAGAATTAACAAAAGAAATTCAATTGCAATTAATTCAAAATTTTCAAAATTCGGATGATCTGCAACAAAAACTTATTGCGGAAAAGCTCAAACAAGCGCCTGTTTTGGAAAAAGAAACAACTGAATTGCTTACAAACGAACTGAATAAATTCAATACTCAGTTAATAAAAGAAGTACTGGAGTTGCTTCAATATCAAAAAATTGAAAATAACAATGTAAATAACAATGTGGCACTGCTTTTGGAAAACAACAACAGGTATATTGCCAACCTGGCTTTTAAATTTTTAGAAAGCAGACAAACGCTGGATAAAAAAACAACAAAGAAAATAGACAAGTACCAAAAGAGAAACTAGCATTCTTTAACTATATTTCAAAAGACTAAAAATGAAGCTGACACTTAAAAATTCTGAAGCCATTATTTTCGATATGGATGGTGTTTTAATAAACTCCGAGCCTTTTTACATGGAAGTTGAAAAAGAAAATTTCAGAAAATTAGGGTTAACAATATCAGAAGAAGAACACCGGACTTTCCAGGGAACCGCCACCGATTTAATGTGGAAAACATTAAAAGCGAAATATAAAATTTCATATTCTATTCCCGAATTGGTTGAAATGACCAATTCTGTTGTAACACCTTATTTTCAATCATTAAAAAAATATCCCCCATGCCGGGAGTCGAAAAAATACTTCAATTCCTGCACTCAAAAGGTACTCCTATAGCTTTAGCATCGTCGTCGTACCCTGATGTTATTGAGATAGTTCTAGAAAAAACCGGGTTACGAAAATATTTTAATGTAGTTATTGATAGTAAAATGGCGGGAGCAAGCAAACCGGAACCCGATATTTTTCTTTTGGCTGCAAAGAAATTAAATATTCAACCTGAGAAATGTATGGTAATTGAAGATTCAACAAATGGAATAAAGGCTGCAAGAACTGCCGGAATGAAAGTAATTGCATTTGCCGGTCCGGGTGCAGAGTTTCAGGATCAAACCCTGGCTGACTGGATAATTAAAGATTTTGAGGAAATCATCAGATAAAGCGCCCCATATAAAAATTTGAACTTTAGAAATAAAAAAAGGACTTCATCCAAATAAAGTCCTTATTAAGGAATTTGGGAGTTAACATATTTATATCGCAATAACTTTTTGCATACAACAATAATAAAAATGAAACGCTTACAAAAATACTCCTTCCCCAAAAGTCGTGAAATACCTATGGGTAGGTAATTTAAAATACAACAGTACATCATCTTCTTTTCGGGTAATTGAGCTTTCTCATTCCAAATTTCCGGTGAAAATTTCGCACTATATATAAACTAAATTTCAAAAATACCGGCAAAGTATTCCCAATCAATCTCCCGCTTCAGATCAAGCTTTTTACTTATATTTTTGCGATGCGTTTTTACAGTTTGGGGTGATAAAAATAATTTTTCGGCAACCTGTTTCGATGACATTCCCTGTGAGACCAATTGTAATATTTGTTTCTCTCGTTTCGTCAGACTACCAAACTTTTTTATATTTTTTCTGATGTATAAATTATCATCCAATAACTTCAAAACTGCTTTGGTTGAGCCGTCCATTCCTGAAATTTCCTGCGAGATGGAAATAAATTCGCCTCTGTCTTTTAATATTTTTGAAGTTGTAAGCAACCATGCAAAATCTTCATCTTCCTTCAGTTTTATTTTCTGAAAGAATGAAATAATTTTTGAACGATCATCTTCCTGAACCATTTGAATCAGAGGTTGTGAGAAAATTTCAAACGTACCTGGCTCAAAAAGATTTCGAATAAACTCTCCCCCACCGGCAACAATTTCTTCAGCTTCTACTCCATATTTTTCCTCCGCATATTTATTAATAAAATTAATGGCAAAATCGTCAATCGAATTTATATGGATAATTCCGGGCAGGATTTCAGAAATCTCTGAAAGAGAATATTTTTTATTTAAAACACCGCTCTCCACAAGATGAAGATTGCATTTACTCTCCAAAATCAATTCATGTTCGGTAAAAGGTTTCATAATCCAAACAAATAAAGAAGATAAAAATAGATGTTTGAATTTAATTTTCAAAAATTATGTTTAATAAAAAATATAGAAAGCTAGTTTAAAGTTCATATTACCAGATTATAGCGAAAAAAGGATTTCACCAATGTGAAATCCTTAACGCTAACAACACCCGGAGAAATCCGGGAAGAATTATGAGAATCGTATAATCTAAAAGTCAAATGACAGAAATTTATCGGGATGTGAAAAATCAATTTTATTGTCCAGTAATTCAGGTTTTATTTCTCCTTTTACATACACCAGCACATTTTCGTCTCCACCAACCAGAATCACCATTTCCCGAATAATGTCTTCATCTATTTTCCCAAAAATAGTGACGTCATCATTGTGGTCGTGAACAACCAGCAATTGTTCATAATCGCGATTACGATTAATATGGTTATAAAATTCCTTGTTTAGATTTACCTTTGCATTTAACTCCTGATTTTCAATGGTCAAAACACGAACTTTATCAATACTTTGGAGAATTTCACGTTCTTCTTTATCCAAATCGCCAAACTTCGATGCAAGACGAATCGCCCATCCAGGAACTGTAACAGTGGTTACTCCTTCTTTAAAACGGTATTTCATAAATGCCTCTGAAATTCCGGGGTCGTAACCACTGCAGGAAGTTAAAATCAGCAGGGGAATAAAAATGGCAAGTAGATTTCGTTTCATAGCTTTGAATTTTAGTGATTACCCTTAAGACGGTTAACCCAAAATTTCGTTACTTCAAAGTTGAAGAAAATCCAATATTATTGCCACTTTATTCGACAAGTAGCTCCAAATGAACGACAAACCAACAGAAAAACTATTTTGATGGTTTCTGGATTACATTGGAAAAAAACTGAAAAATCCCTTATTATTTTAACAAGCCAATAACATTTCCGGTCATAACTTTTATTCCTGTTTCAATCGTTTTTTCGTAATCAGGATGCAGAAGCGGCGAATGAAGAGGAGCAGGTTTTTCACCTTTTGCAGCTAATTCCTGCATTAAACCAGAACTGGTACTTCCGAGCCAAATCAAACAAATGGGGACATTTTCGGGTGTTCGGCCATATTTGCCAAAATCCTCGCCAACCATAGCAGGCGAAACTTTAACAATATTATTTGAACCGATAATATTTGAGGCAAATCCATTAATCTTTTCACTTAATGCCGGGTTATTTAATACCGGAGGGGTATCAGCCGGAGACACTTCCACCAGAGGCAATTTATTTTCCGGCATTCCGGCAGCCTGCGCAGCTGATTTGCTGATTCTTCGAATAGCCGAAATAACTTTTTCAATGGCTTCATCGGAATAATAGCGCAGGGTCAGTTCCATTTTCACATCGTCTGGAATAATATTAGGGCGTGTTCCTCCATGAATTGAACCAACAGTGACAACCACAGGTTCGAGCGGGCTGATTTCACGACTGACGATTGTTTGCAAATCAAGAACAATTCGCGAAGCAACTACAATCGGGTCGATACATTTTTCAGGATACGCCCCATGCCCGCCTTTTCCGTAAACCTTAATTTCAACTGTTTTTACACCTGCAAAAACCGGTCCGGCAACCAAACCGATAGTTCCCGATTCAAGCTCCGGATTAATATGATAAGCCATAGCATAATCAGGTGTAGGAAATTTTTGAAACAATCCTGTTTTAATAGCCAGGCCTGCGCCTCCGCTAAATTCTTCGGCTTGCTGTGCAATTACAACCAAAGTACCATTCCACTGGTCTTTTAATGTTGTCAATGCATGAATCGTTCCCGCCCAAACCGACATGTGGATATCGTGCCCGCAGGCATGCATTACAGGAACTTCATCGCCATTGGTATTTTTTGATGTTTTTGTACTGGCAAAATCAAATCCGGTTTTTTCTTGCACCGGCAGTGCATCCATATCAGTTCGTAACATTACAACTGACCCTTCACCATTTTTCAGAATACCAACCACATTATTTCCACCAAAATTGCGGGTAACTTCAAAACCTGCTTTCTCCAACTCGGCAGCCATTTTTTTTGAGGTTTCAAATTCCTGAAACGAAAGTTCCGGGTGTTGGTGTATATCCATACAAAGCTCCAGCATGGATGCGGTTTGCTTTTTAGCTTCCAGATTAATCTTCTCCGATAATTGGGCAAAAACGGCGGACTGGAAAATTAAAAAAGCGGAAAGAATAAACAATTTCGATTTCATTTACATATGTTTTTATATTCCGAATGTAAAGAAAGTTTTTGTAAATCAATGCTTACACCAGTTTCATACGGGAAAAGATTTCTAAAATTTGATTATACGGTAGAATACTTACAAATTTATTTTTTCTACCAACAAACGGTTACAAACGACTTCAGAGAGCATTTGAGATGAATACTTTTTATAGTTTACAATCATACTTCCGTCAAACTTTTCAATCGATTTTATTTCAAATTCAGTTCCCAGTTTTATTTCATGGTTATCCAGAAATTTCAGAAAATCGGATGAATCGTGCGAAAGAGCAGCGAGCCTCACTTTTTCACCGGGGTTACAATCACTCAGGCGCAGTTTATATTCATTTGTAATTTTGCCGTTTTTATCGGGAATTGGCGAACCATGCGGATCAAATTCAGGAAACCCCAGCAATTCGTCCATCCTTTCAAAAAAAACAGAAGAATTAATGTGCTCTATTTGTTCTGCAATATCATGTACCTCTTCCCAGCCAAATCCCATGTTATGAACCAGGAACATTTCTGTAAGCCGGTGTTTACGCAAAACCAATGCAGCTGCTTTTTCGCCGCTTTCAGTAAGCAAAACAGGCTTATATTTTTCGTAATACACAAGGCCCTGACGTTTAAAATTTTTCATCATACTATTAACAGTGGGTTGCCGGACATGAAGCAGGTCGCTCAATGCTTTTACACTCACACCCTTTTTGGAAACTGCCAAAGCATACAACGCTTTCAAATAATTTTCTTCGGTTTGTGAAGCCATAATACTGACACTTTTGTACGAATATAAACAAACATCGGAAATAATTGTTAGAGTAATCTAATTTTATTTATAAATTAGCCTAATATTAGCAACAACAATATGAAATCAGAATCGTTAAGTGAGGTACATTCCTCTGTAAATACCGATAAAAAAGGATGGAGAAAAATTCTGGCTTTTTTGGGACCTGCCTATTTAGTGAGTGTAGGATATATGGATCCGGGAAATTGGGCCACCGATATTGCCGGAGGATCTGAGTTTGGTTATAAACTTATCTGGGTTTTGCTGATGTCAAATCTGATTGCCGTTTTGCTACAGTCGTTAAGTGCGCGTTTGGGAATTGTAAAAGGAATGGATTTGGCGCAGGCCTCAAAGTACAACTATCCTAAATGGGCAAATATTCCTTTGTATATTTTAGCCGAAATTGCAATTGCAGCCTGCGACCTGGCTGAAATTGTGGGAATGGCAATTGGGTTAAATTTACTGTTTGGCTTACCATTAATTTGGGGAATAAGTGTTACTGCTCTGGACACCATTTTATTGCTTTTCCTTTTAAATAAAGGAATGCGAACCATGGAAATTTTTATTGTATCTCTGGTTTCTATTATCGGTTTTTCTTTTCTGATTGAAATGTTTATTGTTTCACCGGTTTACGGAGAAGTAGTAAAAGGATTTGTGCCCTCCAAACTAAACGGCGATGCGCTTTATATTGCCATCGGAATTATTGGCGCGACGGTTATGCCCCATAATCTCTATTTGCACTCTTCGTTGGTGCAAACACGAAAGTTTGAACGCACTTCAAAAGGAATGAAAAATGCCATTCGGATGAATTTTTTTGATACAACCATAGCACTCAACCTTGCATTCTTTGTAAACGCAGCCATTTTAGTACTGGCGGCAGCGGCATTCTACACCCGAGGTTTTTACCAGGTGGCCGAAATACAGGACGCATCAAAACTCCTTCAGAATTTATTTGGGAAAACAGCACCCATATTTTTTGGTATTGCGTTAATAGCCGCCGGGCAAAGTTCAACAATTACCGGTACACTGGCCGGGCAAATTGTTATGGAAGGCCATTTAAACCTGCGTATTCAGCCCTGGCTGCGGAGGTTAATAACGCGCCTGCTAGCCATTGCCCCTGCTATTTTCACTATTTTATATTTTGGCGATCAGGCTTTGGGAAAATTACTGGTATTAAGTCAGGTAGTATTAAGCCTGCAACTTGGATTTGCCGTAATTCCTCTTATTCATTTTACTTCCGACAAAAATATGATGAAGGAGTTTGCCATTAAAACCTGGGTGAAAATTCTTGCCTGGTTTAGCGCATCCATAATTGTTTATTTAAATATACACCTTGTAATCGATGAAATTTCGGGGTGGATTGAAGCATCTTCACAAAACAAAATAATTGTTTACACCACGGTTGTCCCCATTGCTGTTGGAGCACTCATTCTTCTCATTTATATATTTATTCACCCATTTCTTGTTTCCAAGCGAAGAAAAACCGTTCTCCTGCCTCACGGTCAGGCTACCGATTTTGCAGTAATGGAATCGGTAACCTACAAACACGTTGGTATTGCTATTGATTTTTCAGGGAACGATCAGTTAATCATCAGAAGCGCGTTGAACCAAGGCGGAAAATCAGCCGTTTACACCATTATTCACGTTGTAGAAAGTGCAGTAGCTCGTTATTATGGCAAAAATACGATGGACTATGAAACCCAACTCGATAATAACAGTTTAATCAAATACCAAAGCAAATTACAGGAACTGGGCTACGAGGTTAATATTAAAATCGGTTTTGGGAATGCAGCTAATGAAATAACCGAAATAGTTTCGAACCGCGATGTGGATCTTTTGGTAATGGGTGCACACGGACATAAAGGTTTTAAAGATCTCATTTTTGGGACAACAGTTGATTCTGTACGGCACAAAATAAAAATTCCTTTACTTGTTGTAAATTAGGCTCAACCTACAACAAATAAAGGAATTCGGCAACAACCTGTTTACAATAAGAAATGGATTTCATCTTAAACTGACAAAATCCATTTTTAATACAGAGTTTCGCATTTTACCGAAGTTTACACACCGGTAATAATGAGGGTTCAATCAATAATGAAAGACTATTTCACAATCGGCGTTAATACAATGTTCCGGTACGAAACTTTTCCGTGGTCGCCTTGCAGGTAAATCGGGCCGGGTTTAAACACATCGGCAATAATAGCGCCCCCAGTAGGACCATAAGCGGGCTGATTATCAATTATTTTTGTTCCGTTCAAAATAACAGTTACATGCCTATTACACAACGTAATATCGAGCGTTTGCCATTCTCCTGCAGGTTTTTCAGCATTTGTTGAAGGAGTAATTCTGCTGTACAAAGCTCCCATATTGTGCGAATCGAGTGGTTGCCCATAAGAATCAAAAACCTGGATTTCGTACATCCCGCGCAGATACACCCCACTGTTATTATGTTCCGGAATATTTACTTCCAGTTTCAGGTTAAAATCTTCAAATTCGTCTTTGGTGCGTAAATTTCCATATGAAACATGATGTCCTTCCTCTTGTACAGGGTCGTTTACCAAAGCGCCGTCAATTACTTTAAAACCGTTGGTTTGATCCGGATTTATCAGACGCCACCCATCAATATTTTTACCGTTAAACAGTTGAACAGGCTGGCCGTACTTCACCTTCGATAAATCGGGCGCCGGAGGTACAGCCGGAAGTTTCCAGGCTTCAAATTTTACTTTGGTTACATTCATGCGGTCACGAGAAGGGAAAATAGCAACACCTTTTGCTTTATCGCCGTTTCGGGTAAACCGAAAATTTTGGGTCACAATAAATTTTCTACCATCTTTATCATTGCGGTTGGCAAGGCGTTCTCCACTGCGGGTTATCACCAGCGTATTCTCATCTTCGAAATATACGTTATCAACCGGAAGTACGCTCCCACCCTGCCAAAGCAAATCAGCATCAAGATAACCGTTATCGTCATTTACATTCAACCATCCTACCGAACCATCTTCGATGGCAATGGTCCACATTCCGAAAAAGCCATTGTTTGAATTTTGTGCCCCCCCGGTTAATACGGCTAAGCAAAACAAGACAATTAAAAATAATTTTGATGATTTCATCTGAAGTAATTTTATTGGTTTAAGTAATACTTTCAAATGTACAAAAAGAAGTTGGTTCAATTACAAGTTAAAAAAAACAAAGCTAAAGAATAAAGAGAACCAACGTGATACCTTGTTTAATGAACGAATACTGAAAAAATCACAAATAGAAAAACATTACCTCCCTCTCACTCGCATTCCAATTCTCGCTAAAAACTATCGTCACAAATACAATAAAACACTGTATTACAGTAGCATATAAAATACCGCAGTTAGTAAACCATGTTCTATCAACCCGGCATTAAATGCAGTTGCTTTTTAACAAAAGATTACTAATTTTAAACAAAAAAATAACCATTGACCCAACAACCCGACATAACTTTTGAAAGAAGTATTCCCGGCAAACAAAATGTAATACTTATTAAATTGACTTGTAATATGTCAATAATAAATGTGTTGAATGCAAATACCACAACAAAATTAGAAACAAAGAAACAGGCATTCCATGCTAGTTCTAGTAATAACTTTGCGGAGCATTATTCTAAACATGCAATGGACTTAAAAGATAGCAAAGGATTAGGTGGAAAAATATTAAAACTGCTCAAAATTACAGACAAGGTTCAGAACACAATTTTTAAAATTTTAAAAATACACTGGATGAATTACTCTAACAGAAAACTACATTTACACACCCTAATTAGGAGTATAACACAAATCGATAATAGAGAAATAACCCAAATTTTTGGGATGCACATACGTTAGCGGTAATACTGAAAACCAACCATATAAGTAAATGGAAATAAATAACGAAACATCAACAATCTCGATATTCAATAAGGAATTTGAATTCGAATTCGATGGGAAAGACTACAGAATTGACTCTGACTATGTTGAAATACAAGATTTAGAAATTGATTCTGCTCAGTATATTGACAATTTGATAATTCGTGCACACAGCTCAGATGGTTTTGGAACTTATTTATTTCATGAAGTTGAGATTTTTAAAGCTGACAATGAAATTAGCTTTGTTTTCATTTGCAACCAACCGAATAAATATTGGGAAGGAAAATACGGGCTATCGACTTTATTGATGGAACTTGGACAAAATGTAAACCTATCTGACGAATTGAAAGCAGACCTTGAAACATTGGATATTGAAAATGATTGGAAATATTTAGAGGTATACTTTAATGTTTCTGGTAATCTCAAAATTTCAGAAGTCATTGACAAATATTCAAATAAGCTAAGGAAACTAATAAAACAGACAGAATTACTTCTTTCGGGTGCTGTTTGGAAAAAAGAATATGAAACAGAGGAAAAACTATTTTCCACTGAGATACTATATCCACTTCTCCGAAAAATGGGATTCATAGATGTTAGATATACACATGGCAAAAGAGAGTATGGGAAAGACTTTACTTTTTCTGATGTAACGGCTTTTGGAAATTTGAGACATTATGGAATGCAGGTTAAAGCCGGCAATATGAGAGGGAATGTTAATGCAGACATTGACGAAATAATTGGACAGTTAGATGATGCTTTTTCCATGCCATATTTTGAAGTTACTGCAAACGAAGAAAGAAGGATAAATACTTTTGTAATAGCCATTAGTGGAAACTTCACGGAAAATGCAAAAGAGAAAATTGCAAATAAGATTCCGAATACATTAAAAGGAAGTGTGTACATGCTTGACAGAGAAAAAGTAATGGAATTAATAGAAAAATACTGGAAATAAAAAGTACATACCGCTAACAATTTGCAAATTGCATTGCGGGTGCAGTGGTGTGCGTTGTCTCTGCTCCTTTCTTGACCGTCATGTCCTACCGGACACTGACGCTCTTCGAAATCCGCAACGACAACTTGCAAGTGACCGTTAGCAGTTATTTTAAAAAAGCGAAAAATGAGAATAGTTACACCTGAACAATCAATGATAAACATTGAGAGTATATCAACTCTTAAACGATTAAATAATTCCTTACTTGGACTAAAATGTAAGGTAAATAACATATCGTTTTTTACGCCACAAGGTGAACTCCAAGAAAAAAAACTTTACAAAAACTGCATAATTTCATTCAGTCAGAATGTGATTATTCTTAAAAATGGCAAAAATGACTTTTGGAAGCTTAATTTATCATTGTCACATTTTCTTGAGGATAATGCCAAAAAATTAATCATTTATAAAAATGAATACGACGAGAAGTATAAATTACTATTCTCAGATGAAGTAAACAGTCTGACATTTGTCTCTGACGAAATTGATACACCAGTTGTGAAATTAGAACTAACAAAAAAATATAGAGACAATTGGAAATTGAAAAAGTTCTTTTCTAAATCTAAACAGACAGTAAGTAAAAATTCCTTACAGACCTTAATGGATGAGCTTAACAAAGCAGAAAAACATTTAAATAATGAATCTTTCCATTTAATAAAAGGACGTATAGTAAAAGGCATACGTAAAGACCCAAAATCAATCTCTGATATTATTTATAATAACAAGTCTTCCTCGACAGCCTGGATTTATGGTGTTATCTCAAATATAGCTGGCGACTATGTTGAAAGTGGAGAATACCATATTTACAGAGGTGTTTTAAATCCTGTGGGCAATGATTTATTAAAATTATTCGATGGAGCAATTAATAATCTGCTGGAGATAGGTATAATAGAAAATGATTATGCAAAACAACAAAAAAAGGCTGTTCGTGAAAACATAAAAGGTGTCGGTTAAATAAAACTTTGAAAACAATCATGTTAAAAAAAATCAATTACCATATTCCTGTACTAAACGATTATAATGACTGGCTGGATAAAGCAAAATATAATTTTGAGAAATATCAAAATTCGTATGGTGTTTACGATTTAGCTGATTGTTTATTGACTTTAAATGTTCTACCAGAATGGATAGCAAAAAGTGACAACGCACCTGAAAATTTAAAAAATATTGCAAACGAGAAATTAGCGTATATGTCTGCAAGCAATGGTTTTATCTTTGACGAAACACAATTTGATGATATAAACCAAAAATTAAGATTCGTTCGGATTTTCTGTAATTTTTCAAAACACTCGACACCTAAGAATAAGTTTCCTAAAATAGAAATGAGTTCAACATTGCCGGCATCATTTCCAATTAAATTTGAGAATATCTCAATTGGAGATAGATTTATTAATGCATCTACAATTATAAATGATGTAATTACATTTTGGGATAGTATTATTGACAAAAAATGAAAATAAAAAAACAACTGCTAACACGGTACATATTGCAGGGCGGGGTTCGGTGGTACGCCAACTGCGGATTCTCGTTTCGCAGTTCCGTGTCCTTCGGACAGGAACGCTCTTCGAAATCCGCCCCGACAACATGTACCAACCGTTACCGCAAATGGTGAAAAAGAATGCAGAATGTATAGAAAATTGAAAAATATTAACAGATCAACCATTCTTTGTAAAGAAAATTCATTTCTCTTTACAGAACAAACTATATTTGTAAAGAAAATCTAAAAATCTTTACACAATGAGCCAAAATGAAAATTGGAAATTAAAAGAACTGCCACTGATAGTTGACGTTGAGACTAAAACAGTTCTAAAAAGTCTGCCTTCTGCTCATGCAGCCTTGGCTGAACTAAAAGGGATTGCATCAACAATCCCCAATCAAAACATTTTGGTTAATACCCTTGGACTGCAAGAGGCAAAAGACAGTTCTGCAATTGAAAATATCATTACAACACATGATGATTTGTATAAATCAGAGTTAAACCTTGATTCATTTAAATCACTTGAAGCAAAGGAAGTCCAGAACTACATTTCTGCCCTAAAAAAAGGATTTGAATTAATTAAGACAAAAGGATTAATTACAAATAACATAATCATTGAAATTCAAAAAGAATTGGAAGGAAACAGCGCCGGATTTCGAAAACTTCCAGGAACTGCTCTAAAAAATTCTTCGACTGGAGAAACAATTTATACTCCTCCGCAAGACATCAATGAAATAAATAAATTGATGACAAATCTCGAAAAGTTCATCAATGACCCGTCGATGTGCGATTACGACCCGATTATAAAAATGGCAATCATTCATTATCAATTCGAAAGCATCCACCCATTTTACGATGGAAACGGTCGGACTGGAAGAATAATTAATATTCTTTATCTAATAATTGAAAAATTGCAAAACCTCCCAATCTTATATTTGAGCAATTATATTATTCAAAATAAATCAGATTATTACAAGCTTTTACAGGAACTCCGAGACAATGAAAACTGGGAAGAATGGTTGCTTTTCATAATTCGCGGGGTTGAAAAAACTTCTCGTGAAACCATTGAATTAATAATCCAAATCAGGGAGTTAATGACGGAATACAAACATAAACTTCGTGACAATTATAAATTTTATAGTCAAGATTTACTAAACAATTTATTTAAGCATCCCTATACGAAAATTGAATTCATTGTCAACGACTTAAATGTTTCAAGAATTACGGCTGCTAATTATTTGAATAAACTTGCTGAGGATGGGATTTTAAAGAAAGAAAGAATTGGAACCGGAAACTATTATATAAACGAAAAATTATTTAACCTATTGACAAAAAGATAAACCACTTGCGGTAACACGTGGTATAAGTCATGGCTTGGTTTGCGCGGATTCGACAAGTCGAATCTCGTCCCAACCTCAGTTTCGGTCGGACACTCAGACTCTCGTCTGACCGCCACGACCTCATACCACCACCGTTACCGTTCATTTTGACTCGTCCGGAATAAAGGCTACATAATTTAATTAATTATGTACAAAAATGACCAAGTTTACAGACGTTATTCGGAGAGTTTCAAACTCAAAATTTTATCCGAACTTAGTACCGGTAAGTATAACAAACGTCAGCTCGGGCGTATTTACGGGATCCAGAATTCAACAATCAACGAATGGATTAAAAAATACAACCGTACTGACCTAATGAACACTCGCATAAACGTGGAAACTAAAGACGAAATCACTCGAATCAAAACACTCCAAAAGGAAGTAGAAAAGCTCAAAGAAGCACTTGTAAAAAAAGATTTAGACCAGCTTGTGCTGGATTCATACCTCGAAGTTGCTTCGGAGAAGCTCGGTTTTAAAAACGTAGATGAGCTAAAAAAAAACTTAAGCAAGAAACAGTGATGAAAGCTGTTGACAAAACCAAAGAAACCAAGCAGGCAAGTTGCGAAGTAACTTGCCAATGCTTTGGCTTGCACCGCGATGCTTACTACAAGTACAAGAAGCGGCATGCTGCCCTGCTGGAAGTTGAAAAGCAGGTTATTGAACTGGTCAAACAAGAACGCATTGAACAACCCCGGATGGGTACGCGCAAACTCTTGATGACGTTACATATCACATTTAACCTGATGGGGGTGAAGGTAGGCAGGGATGAGCTTTTCAGGATCTTGCGCAAGTACGATATGCTGGTCATGCGCAAAAAAGCCAGTTGTAAAACAACAGACTCGTACCACCACTTCCACAAGTATAACAACTTGATAAAAGATATGGAAATAACAAAATCCAACCAAGTTTGGGTGAGCGATATTACTTACATCAGGACTTACAACGGATTTTGTTACCTGGCACTGATCACTGACCTGTATTCACGTAAGATAGTTGGCTACGACATCAGCAATTCGCTCGAACTGGCTGGCTGTTTACGAGCCCTTAAAAATGCTTTTAGAGTTAACAAACCCGGTAACGGATTGATTCACCATTCCGACCGTGGAGTACAATATTGTTCTAAAGAATATGTAAAAACCCTTAAAAACAACAAGTGCAGAATCAGTATGACTGAAGAAAACCATTGTTGCGAAAATGCAGTAGCAGAACGTGTTAACGGAATACTGAAAGATGAGTTTTACCTCGACCAAAGTTTTGCAGGGTTAAAAGAGGCTAAACGTGCTACAAAAAATGCAGTCAATATTTACAATAATAAAAGACTTCATTTATCTTTAGGATATAAAACACCCGGACAAGTATTTTCACTTGCCGCTTAAACAACTAAAATTATCACAACAAGTCATTTTCCATGGTAAACATCCAAATTGATAGCACGAAAGAATTGTACAAGGAGATTTTTGAAAATACCCTTCGAAGAAGGAAGATTTTCAGAAAGACCCGAAGGGCTTGTCCTTGTTCAATTATTACGAGCAAACTAAATTTGTTTAACCTGGGTAATGGCCTGGAAATACAATTTTTAATGGCAATTTTTATAACAAAAATATCATTGTTTAACCTGTAGCCGTATTTCAGGACGGGACATTTTGAAAGACCAAAAATGGAACATGAGCATAAAATATTAAAGCATTCTATCCGGACAATTTGTTTGTTCGTTTTGACTCTTTTAGGACTAAATCTAAATGCTCAAAACAATGAGAATAGTTTAAGAATTTCAGGAAATCTAAAACTGCTCGTTGGACTGGAATTAATATCTCCCAAAGAAGCGACATTAGTTATAAAACAAACTCACACTATTGCACAATATGACAGTTTGGGAAATTTCTGTTTCGACAATTTAAAGCCTGGAAACTATAATTTAAATGTTATCGGATTTACAAATCAGCCATTAGACACGTTGATAAAACTTGAAAATAAATCAATTGAAAATCTGAATCTTTTAGTAATTGCAGACTGTGAGATAAATAAAGAAATTGCAGAAAGAGATATTCAAAACGACAAGCCACGACTATTATTAGTTGGAGGAATTGCTCCAATAGTCTATCAAGACCAAAACAAATTTGAGAAAAAATATAACATCCAATATTTTGATTTCGGTGATGTTACTCCAGCGCATGAATGTATCGTCCAATACAATGAAAGAGTCTTTAAATATTTAGACAAAAAGTATGGCAAATCTTGGAGAAAGGAAGTTAGAACTGACGTGATTGGATTTAAAAAATATAAAAAAACGAAACGGTAACAAAGTACATATTGCAGGGCTGGGTTCGGTGGTACGCCAACTGCGGATTCTCGCATCGCAGTTCCGTGTCCTACCAGACAGGAACGCGCTCCGAAATCCGCCCCGACAACATGTACCAACCGTTACCACACATTTTGAACGAGATGCAGAAACTAACAATCATATTATTAATAATCCTGTTTTCAACAAGCATTATCTATTCTCAGGATTTTAAAGAAAATTCAATTGGAGTAGTTACTGTTAAACTGGACTTAGAAACAGAATATGAAGTTGAAATAGTATTTCCGTACAAGACAATTTCTAACTATGAAATCGAAAGACCGATTCTTGAATGGAAGGACGTAATTACCAAGTTTGTAAATAACTCACCAATTACATTGTTTGACGACAAAGGAGAATTGGCGACATTAAATTTTAAAGACTCAATAAAAATTGAATTTTGGTGTGAAAATGACGGTGGTATTCAATTCAGACCAACATTTACGACAAGGATAAAAAAACAAAATTTAAAGAGAGAATTAAAGACAAACTTTCAAGCTGACAATGTTTCGTGTTTTGTAATTACAAACATTAACAGAGAAAAAATAGAGCCAGTTTCAGCGAAAATTCCAAATGATAAAATAAAACTAAAAGGGAATTTGGATGGGAACGGAAATTTAGAGGCGATAGTTTGGGCAGAGACAGACGAAACGGGAATCTGTGATTTGTCTTTTCATTTGTCTTTTGGAATTAGTGACTATTATTTAAATTGTTGTGGACCTTAAAAATTAAAAATTGAGTAAAGACATAAAACTAAAAATAAGAGTAACTAAGTTCGAATTTCGAGTAATTGAAGAAGTTTCGACCTCAAATCCAGATTTGTATGAGTTTGAGCAAATAAATGAACACGAATATATTATCAAATTCACAAACATTGAGAATGCAGAGGAACTTGACGAGTTAATTAAAGACCAACTTGTTTTCAAAGGCTTTGACATAAATTACAATCCAAACTCATTTGGACTGGCATGTGAGAACCTAATAGACAAGATGTATAACATATTGAATTAAAAAACGTGTGGTAACAAAGTACATATTGCAGGGCGGGGTTCGGTGGTACGCCAACTGCGGATTCTCGCATCGCAGTTCCGTGTCCTTCGGACAGGAACGCTCTCCGAAATCCGCCCCGTCAACATGTACCAACCGTTAGCGTTAATAATAAATTCAGCACAAAATTTTATCTGCTGACAAAATTATTATAAATTGCGTCTATCAAATGACGGAATTATGAAATATTTAAAGCGGGATATCACAGAAAATATCATAAAAAAACTTCAACCGAACAAGGTTGTCATTGTTTTTGGTGCAAGACGTGTTGGAAAAACGGTTCTCGTTAAAGAAATTTTAGAAACTATTGACGAACCAATTCTTGCATTAAACGGAGAAGATATCAATGTCCATGACAAACTTGCTATTCGGTCAGTTGAAAATTACAAGCAACTTATTGGTTCATATAGAATTTTATATATCGATGAAGCTCAAAAAATACCAGATATTGGATTAAAACTAAAACTAATGGTTGATGAAATCGAAGGATTAAAAATCATAATTTCAGGTTCATCATCTTTTGATATTTCTAAAGAAGCCGGAGAACCATTAACCGGAAGAAAATATACATTTAATTTATTTGCATTATCGGAAAACGAGTATAACCAAATTGAAAATAGTATATCAAAAATTGATAAACTTAGAGAACGCTTAATCTTTGGCAATTATCCTGAGTTACTTCATTTACCTGACCAGACCGATAAAATTGATTACCTGAATGATATGGTTAGTTCATATTTACTTAAAGACATTTTAGTTTATGAAAACATCAAAAATTCTCAAACCATCTTTAATCTTCTACGATTAATTGCTTTTCAGGTCGGTGGAGAAGTTTCATTACAAGAATTAGGAAAACAGCTTGGAATAAGCAAAAACACAGTTGAAAAATATCTTGACTTATTGAGTAAAATTTTCATCCTTCATAAAGTTGAAGGATTTAGCCGCAACCTTAGAAAAGAGATTACTAAAAATTCGAGGTGGTACTTTTTAGATAATGGAATTAGAAATGCAATTATTGCAAATTTTAATCCAATCGAAGCCCGAAATGACATTGGACAACTTTGGGAAAATTATATGATTAGTGAAAGGCTTAAATATCAAGGATACAAAAGAATATCATCTAACAATTATTTTTGGAGAACCTACGAACAACAGGAAATAGATTGGGTGGAAGAAAGAGGAGGTTCATTGTACGGATATGAATTTAAGTGGAAAGAAGATAAAGTAAAAATTCCGACACAATGGAAAAACGCATATCCAGACGCTTCATTTGAAGTGATAAACAGCTCAAATTTTGAAAAATGGATAAAATAAATTACTAACGCTAACACGTGGTATAAGTCATGGCTGGGTTTGTGCGGATTCGACAAGTCGAATCTCGTCCCAACCTCAGTTTCGGTCGGACTGGTCAGACTCTCGTCTGACAGCCACGACCTCATACCACCACCGTTACCGGTAAGTAAAAAGAACCATGAAAAACTCAATTTACATACTTATATCATTCTTGCTTTTAGGGTTTTCTATAAACTGTGAGAAATCCACTAAAAATGACATTGAAGATTTTAATAAGTTTCTTGGAAAAGAAAAAGCAAAAGCGCTTAATGAAGGAATAAAATCTTTTGACAAATTTTTAGTAGCAAACTATCCTAATCAGAATAATCAATCTGACAGAACAAAAGAATTTCTTAAAAAACTTTCGAAGTCTCTTAGTCCTGATTCATCTTGGATTTTTACAACCAAACGGAACAAAGAAATAATTGAACAATTTGAATCATCAGAACTGAGAAAGGAAATATGGATTTATGGTAAAGAGAGTTACGATGCGAAACACAATATTTATGAGATAGTTGATTATTATAAGCAAGATTCTCTACAAAGTTTAGGAGACTTAAAGATTATTGAAGATGAAATAATTCCAATTCAAAGACCTGCAAGACGAGCTATTGATTCGACAGAGCTTGCTAGACAAGAGAAAGAATTGGAAGAGCAATATAATAACACACTTACGACAAATGTAAATGGCGAATTTCTTTATGGTCTGGCAAAATATGCAAATAATGACTCTATCGTACAAGGTTATGTCGAGGTAAAAATAATCGCAGGAGACATTTCACCTAACATAGTAGCCTCTGCTCTTTTAACTCAGACTCAAGACTTTGAAAATCCATTTATTAAAAGGATGATTTTTGTCGAGTTGTATTATTGGATGATAAAATGGGATATTGAAAAAAATAAAACAACGACACGCTAACACGGTACATATTGCAGGGCGGGGTTTGGTGGTACGCCAACTGCGGATTCTCGCATCGCAGTTCCGTGTCCTTCGGACAGGAACGCTCTTCGAAATCCGCCCCGACAACATGTACTAACCGTTAACGGTTATTTAAAAAACATAACAAACATGGACTTTTTTGACCAACAAAATGAAAAATTTTATGAGTTTCTAAGAGAGACTTTTTTAATTCATAAAGCGAAAAGTTGGTCGGATATATCAAAAAATGTAACCAAAACTAAAGTTCGACAGACATATAGATTTTTCGCAAAACTTTATCCAAGAAAAGCGAACTATCTAGTCGAACTTGAAAAATCTAAAACTGAATTTTCAAGTATTCATTATGGATTAATAAAAGCAAACAGCATCATTAATGAGGTTGTGAGATTTTCATTATACTCAGACAAAATATTTGTATTTCACCCACTTCAAAACCCATCCGTTACAAATCAGAGTATGGACCCAAGAAACAATCCACTACTCTGGCTTACAGATTTTTTAGATGCGCTTTATTTCTATATAGTTATTCAAAAGTGGGTTAAAGCAGGAATCGTTAAACTAATTGTTAATCCCTACGATTATGATGATGATTTAAAAAAATCTCTTGAAAGTGTTATAGAAAAACGAGCACAAAAGCTTTTGACTAAAAATTATACAGAAGAAGATTTGGGTTCTTCTAAGAGGCATATGGCAGAGCATCTCGCGCCTATTTACAAAGGAAAAAGCAAAGATTTCATAATCAAAAATATACTTTCCTGGGAAAATCCTAGATTCACAAAATTAGAAGCGGAAGAATTTGCTAAACTAATTTTAGATTCAGAGCCATTTGCAAATCCGTTGTTTAAAGACTTAAACATTAAACAAAGTCAAGGTACGTTGCTCCCGTCAAAAGGAGGAGGACCAATAGAATCAATTTTAAAAATATCTCAGGTTTCTGGTGCAAATATTTATACTCCAGACAATTCGAATTGGAATCAATTAAAAGAGATTGGGCAAAACGACTTTTGGACAAAGCTAAATCGCTTTTACAGTAATATACCCCTAAATTTTTTGAATAATGTTGATAGTAGCTTTGCACTAGAAATTAGAAAAGACAATAGGTTGGCAGGAGTCAGACAAGAATTAAAAAAAATATACAACGACCTAGGCAGCATCAATATAAATGACATTAACGAGAGTCACTATAGAGATTTGAATGAAGGATTTATTGAAGAATTGAAAAAAGCAGAAAGTGAATGGACAACAATCAAAAAACTTGCTGAAAATTCAAGAAAGTATTGGTTAAGCGCGAACTTAGGGATACCATTTATACAAAATGAACTAACTCTTTTTCCTTTAATTGCTGGTTCATTTACTTGGCTCTATTACAATGAAAAATCAAATAAAGCTAAAATGAAAAACTTTAAAGTACAGAATCCAATTTCAATATATGTGGATTTAAAAAATCAAAGACAAAGTTTTTTGACAGAGATAAAAAACTGTATAATATAAAAACAACCGTTAACACAGTACATATTGCAGGGCGGGGTTTGGTGGTACGCCAACTGCGGATTCTCGCATCGCAGTTCCGTGTCCTTCGGACAGGAACGCTCTCCGAAATCCACCCCGACAACATGTACCAACCGTTAGCAATTAAAACTAAGACAAATGAAAAAAATATTGATTTTCCTTTTCGCTTTATTTGTTATTATTTCATGTAAAAATGACAAGGACTTTTATTTGTCACAAGACCATAAATCTGTTTTTAAAAGAGCACCAAAAGACGACAAAAAAATATTCATAGATTTTTATACTACCTGGTGTGGAAGCTGCAAGGGGTATGACAATTTCATTTTCCCTGATTCTTCTTTCATAGAGTATCTAAAGACAGATTTCTATTCTTTAAAACTAAATGCAGAATTACCTGAAAACAAAACAGTCGCTAATAAATATAAAATAACTGGCTATCCAACTATAATTATAGCAAATCCTGATGGAACAGAGATTGACAGGATAATTGGCTTTAAAAGTGAACAACCCGAGTACTATATTGACCTCATTGAAAACATTTTAACTGGAAAAGAAAATTTAGATTCATTTAAAGTAGAATTTTTAAAGAATACAGAAAATGCAGAATACGCAAAAGAAATAATTACAAAACTCTTTCAAAAAGAAGATTACCAATCCATTGAAAATTTTATTCAATTGGTTAAGACAACTTCAAAAAATGAAACATTACTGAATGAGGCTGATTTGTTTCTAGGTTTTGCCAAACTTCGCAATAGGCAATCACCAAACCCTTCTTATTTAGAAAACAGGCTAAACAGTGATAAGAATCTAGATGATTATTGGAAAGAAAATATACTCAGTGAGTTAATCGGTTATTATAAAAATGTAAACATTGACACTTATGAGTATTATTGTTATGAGTTGGAAAAGAATTATCCAATGAATTTTTATTGGAACAGACAATTCGCAAGATACCTCTACGAAAACAATAAAGATTTAGAGACAGCAAATAGGATTACAAATAATATGGCTGTGCACAATAAATTGGACCACTGGACACCATTTCTGCAAGGACACCAGCTCGCATTACAAGGGAAAAAAGAAGAAGCGTTTGACAATTTTGACAACTGGATGATTAAATATAAAAATCTTGAAGACAGCAAAAACAGATACTATTTTTATATTGTTCTGGCGGTATATCATAATTATAGATTGGAAAAAGCCTTACAATATGCAGTCCAGCTTGAGGAAGATATACCAAGTATCCACAATAGAAAACAATTAGCAAAGCTATACTATTTAACAAATCAACAAGACAAAGCTGTAGAAATTCTAAAAGAAACAATCCCATTGATAGAAACAGCAAAAGAGAAAAAGGAAATTGATAAAATGATTGATGAATATTCAATTTGAAAAAAATACTGGCTATAACACGGTACATATTGCAGGGCGGGGTTCGGTGGTACGCCAACTGCGGATTCCCGCATCGCAGTTCCGTGTCCTTCGGACAGGAACGCTCTCCGAAATCCGCCCCGACAACATGTACCAACCGTTAGCTTTAATTCTCCACATAAGCACATCCAAAATAGAGTTTAAAAAAGTTACTCTATTTTTCCAGAGCCAATTAACTACTGTTGCTAACGAATGAGCCACTCCGAATGAAACTTCTGTTAAATTTGAACAGACCCTTTGTATGACCGACTTTCAAAATGGTGCTTTTAAAGCCCGTGCGTAATTCTGGTTGAAATGTAAAAAGCCCCTGAAGAGCATTTCAGAGGCCTGTTGATAAATCCAGTGGTGGCACTGACAATTCATATCAGCGACCCCGTTCAGAATATTTCTCGACTCAAAGATACATTTCCTTAGAGCTTTTTACTCATTAATTTTAAAACTATGGCAAGGAAAAGAAAAATTGAAATGGAGATTATAAACCAGAATGCAGCAGGCATTGATGTTGGTAGCAAGTCTCATTTTGTGGCAATCGGACAAGCATTGGAAGATGTGAAGGAGTTTGGCGTATATGCCGAAGATTTGATTGAATTATGTCAATGGCTATTATCATGTGGCATTACAACAGTGGCCATGGAATCAACCGGGGATTACTGGCAAAACCTGTATGTTGAATTACAAAAACACGGAATAGAAGTGGTTTTATGTAATGGGAAGTTTACAAAAAATGCAAAAGGGAAAAAGACGGATGTAAAAGATAGCAGGTGGATTCAAAAACTCCATTCCCTGGGACTGTTAACCGGAAGCTTTCTGCCTGACAAAACCACTGAAATATTACGTACCTATTGTAGGCAAAGAGCAAATTGGATTGATTTAGCATCTAGTGCATCGCATAAAATGCAGAAGTATTTAAAATTTTTGAACTTCAGATTAGATATAGTAGTCAATGATGTCTGTGGACTTACGGGAATGAAAATAATAGCAGATATTTGTAATGGAAACCTGGATCCGTATTCACTGGCAGAGCATCGGCACTACAATTGCAAAAAACCGAAAGCGGAAATTGCAAAAGCCCTACACGGGAACAACCGCGAAGATTACCTGTTTGGCCTGCGCCAGGAGTTCGACTGTTACAACTTCTTCCAAAGAAAAATCAAAGCCTGCGATAAGGAAATCGAGAATTTAATTAAAAAGGAAATCCGAAAGAACCCGGAAAACCAAAAGCTTAAAACAACAGATAAACCATACAAAAGAATTAATAAAAATGCAGTGGAGATAAAAAACTTCAACCAAATTGCTTTCCAATATTTTGGAGGTGTCGATTTAATGGCAATCGAAGGGGTAAGCCATGCCACTGTCGTGGCAATTATGAGTGAAATCGGAATCGACGGGTTTAAAAAATTTGGAACAGCTAAACAGTTTGGTTCCTGGTTACGCCTGGCCCCGAATAATAAAATATCAGGAGGGAAAATCCTGAGCAATAAAATACCCAAAGGGAGCAACCGCCTAAAAATAGCACTCCGGAACGCGGCAAATGCTATTGGAAATTTAAAAGACACACACTTGTCTGACTTCTTCCGGCGAATTGCTTTCCGTAAAGGACGACAGGCTGCGGTCTCTGCAACTGCCAGAAAACTGGCGACAATTATATGGACAATGGTGGTCAAAAAAGTCCCATACAATACACCTAAAGAATACCTGTTCCTCGACCAGAAAAGAAAGATGGGAATCGCAAAAAGAATTAAAAAACAAATGGCTAAATTTGACATAAAACCTGACGAAATTGGATTAGGTAACTCTCTGAGCCCCAATTACAATTTTTAACGTTAGTCAGAAGTTTAAAAAACGCAAAATAAAGTATGCCGACAAATATTTACAGACGAAAAACAACTGAAAAAATTGCCTGGCTTTGCGAAGGTATTTGGGATTTGCCAAATCAGGTTGCAGAACTTGAAAAATGGTTAAAAGATGAGACTAAATAATCCACCTTCTGAGAAGGTGGGCTTGCAGGAGCCCCTATAAGGGGCCAAAGTTGAGCCGCTGTTGCTCTTCAATACGTTCTTGCTCTTCTTGATACTTGACATACTTCTTGATTTTTTCTTCGTCAAGACCAACGGTGTCGACACAGTATCCTCTGGACCAAAAGTGATTCCCCCAATAAGGTTTCACTTTCAATTGAGGATATGTTTTGAATATTTTGATGGCAGTCTTACCTTTCATGATTCCCATCAATTTGGATATTGACAGTTTGGGAGGGACACTAACAATCAGATGAATATGATCTTTTTGAATATTCACCTCTGTCAGTTCACAACCTTTCCACTCTATCAATGTCCGAATATCGTTGTTCAACATTTCTTTGACAAGACCTTCAAGAACGCGGTATCGATACTTCGGTGTCCAAACAATATGATATGTGCACCGATAAATGACATGGCTTAGCTTTTTGAAATTGCTCATGTCACTAAGTTAAAATATTTCAGGTAAAACCGATTAAACATTACCACCACCAAAGGAGGTGGGTTTTTAATTTATACTCAATCTTTACCAAAAGATGAATATGTAATTGATATTGGGTTTGATATTCAGCCAGATTCTACTGGTGGCGGAGCTGTAATTGATTCTAAACTAATGAAAATCATGGCGGACAAAGGATTTGATTTATACCTTTCAGAATATCCCAATCAAATAAAGGACTAAAAAATGGCGAATCATATAAAGAAAATTTTACTGGCTATTTTTACTATACTGACAGTAAAAATGGTGAGTGGTCAAGAACAAAAATCGCTGAGTAGAGAAGATTCAATTCTTGTCTTAAAAAAAGTTTATATGTATGACTTTAAGCAAAATAAATTCAATGACTTGGACGAACCTTACATTGAAGACCTTTGGCTATCAGACAAACAAAAAGCTGAAAAACTATTCGAGAAAGCGATAAAGTTAGAAAATGCACCTATTTATGAAAGAATGATTTTAGCATCATATTTTTACCATGACAATGATTTAAAAAAAGTTGAATATGTTCTAAAAACTTGTAAAAGTAAATCTGATACGGTGAATGTTTTTAGAGTAATGGATTCTTATAAAATCAAATTCAGTGATTTAAATATTAATCGAAAATTACTTGAAATATACTGTTCAGATTGCCAATATAAATGATGAAAAAACTACCCACAACAAAGTACATATTGCAGGGCGGGGTTTGGTGGTACGCCAACTGCGGATTCTCGTTTCGCAGTTCCGTGTCCTTCGGACAGGAACGCTCTCCGAAATCCGCCCCGACAACATGTACCAACCGTTAGCTTGCATTTGAACAAGATGCCACTATCCCGAATATACGGGCTCCCATCAAGTACAATCAATGAATGGGTACGAAAATACGACCGTAAAGATTTAATGAATACAAGGATTATCGTGGAAACCAAAGATGAAATCAGCAGGATTAAAGCCCTGCAAAAAGAAATTGGGCAGCTAACGGAACCACGCTTTCCTGTAACCTCCCCTACTCGCCAATTCAAAATTATATTATTCCAGTTTTACTTCAAAAACAAACCCACCCTTTCGGAAAAACTTACGCCCAAACGTGCGTTAACCAGTATAGCTCAAAAATAATTTAAGACCAGACAGTAAATCCGACTTAAGTGGGATAAATTTATAGAGTCCCAATATTTTATTGAGACTACTTTCTCAAAATCCATTAATATTTTTGATATAAGTTTAATTATTAAATTCAAAAAGATGGAAAACAAAATTCTTTTTAAAGAAGAACAAAAGCAAAAACAAAAGTGGATTTGGTTTTTACTTATCGTATTAATTATTTCGACGCTAATAGGTGCTATTCAGCAAATAATTTTCAACAAAAGTTTTGGTACTCATCCAATTCCGGATTGGGGTTTCTTCGCTATTTTGGGGTTATTACTTGTTTTATTTTATTTTCTCGTAAAATCAAACCTTTACACTGAAATCACAAGTAATTACATACTTTTCCACTACAAACCATTCTATCATAAACCGATTATTATTAAATGGGAAAACGTAAAAAATTGTTATATCAGATTATATTCCCCCATAAAAGAATATCGTGGTTGGGGTGTAAAAAAAGCATTTAATACAAAAAATGGTAAAGCATACAATGTTGCAGGAAATATAGGTATCCAACTTGAACTAAAAAACGGAGAAAAAATTTTAGTTGGCACTCAAAAAGGGAAAGAAGCCGAAATTGCAATTCGTTCAGCATTCAAAAAAATATGAGATGGAGATTTTAGATGTTATAATATTTGTTCAAAGCTTTGTTTGGGCTACACTTTTGCTTAAACAATCACCACAAAGGAAGAATTGGCTTGGATTGGCCTTTTTCACTATATGTTTTATATACATTTTGCATTATTTGCATATTGTTCTTGAGACAAATATTTCGGAAAAGATAATATATGTGGGAACTGCTCTGACATTTCTTTTATTAAGCTTCTACAAAGCATCAGAATTATTCAGATATATGCCCAGAATAATGGTTATAATATACTGGATACTAATTACTTTATTTGCAGGAATACTAATTCTTTCTTTTGCAGGAATTATGCAAAAAATACTTGGGATTTGTTTCATACTATTTGGGCTAGGAAGCATTGTTTTTGACGGGTATATTTTTGCAAACCAACTTAAAAACAAATTATACACCAATAGTGCTTTCCGGGATAGCCAAATCAGACTGAGTTTTTTTATACTTCTAAGCAAATTTGTGGCAATAATTTATGCATTTATTCTGATGTCTATAAAACACACTGAAGAACAGACTATTCTTATTACGAATAGTTTTCATTTCATAATATGTATTTTAATATTCATCGGTGGTTTTATAGCTGTCACCTCGTTGTTTGAGAAAACACAGCAACAACGAAAAAAAAATTTAACAAATACCAAAGACAATTCAGAGTTAATCATTCAAATAAATAAATTGATGAACGAACAAAAAGTATATCTGGATTGTGAATTCAGTTTAGGAAAAATGGCTGATTTACTCCAATCTAATGAACACGAACTTACAACGGTTCTAAATCGAAAAATGGAAACCAATTTTTACAAGCTAATTAATGACTACAGAATTGAAATGGTAAAACAAAAGCTACAAGAACATGATAGTAGAAATTTTACGATAATGGCTTCAGCCTACGAATCCGGATTCAATTCCAAATCAACGTTTTACCGAATCTTCAAGGAATATACGAATATGACACCCAAAGAATATATTACGAAAAATAATAACAGATAAAATAGAAGCCCGGCACCTAATATTATAAGGCAAAACAAATTCCCAAATAAAAAATCAGATGCAAATCACCATAAAATACATATGAATATTTTATTTATCTATGTTAAATATTTGTCCTTTAAAGCTATTTTTTAACAAACAAAATTAAGTACCCCAAAAAATGACGAAAAATCAAAAACGTTGCATTTGTTTTTAAATACCCGAATTATTTTACATTAGCACTACCTAAAATAGGTTTTTATGTATATGCAATTATGGTGAATATCAGAGCCATATTGAATTGCTGTATAATAATCAGTTATGAAACGTTAGTAAAAAATTATGTCAGGCAATAAATTAGTATCCAAAAATCATCAGCCAAAGGGTCTTAAAATTCTTTATGAAGATCGTGACATTATTGTAGTGGATAAAATAAATGGATTGTTATCGATAGGTACAGATAAAGATAAACAGAACTCTGCCCATTTCATTTTGAACAATTATGTAAAAAAAGGAAATCCAAGATCTAAAGAGCGAATTTTTATAGTACATCGTCTTGACAGAGATACATCGGGGGTGCTTGTGTTTGCAAGGACAGAAAAGGCCAAATTCTATTTACAGGAAAATTGGTCGAATTTCAGAAAAAAATATGTTGCCGTTGTATCCGGGAATCTTAAAGAAAAGGAAGGAATAATTGAATCGTATCTTACAGAAAATAAAATATATAAGGTATACTCAACAAAGGACACCAAAATTGGGAAATTTGCCCAAACAGGATATCGGGTGATTAAAGAAACGGAAAAGTATAGTCTGCTGGAAATTGAACTTTTTACCGGAAGAAAAAACCAAATACGTGTTCATTTTTCTGAAAAAGGACATCCTGTTGTAGGTGACAAAGTCTACGGACAAACTGACAAAACAGTTAAACGTTTGGCTTTGCACTCCTTTTCGCTTACAATAACACATCCATATACGCAAAAAGAAATGACTTTTGAGACTGGCATTCCCCAATATTTTAACATATTAATGAACTTTAAAAGCAGCAAAAGTAAAAATTGAGGTTTCCATCCCAATATTGAGAAAGCTAGGCATAAAAAATATAAACAAAACAAATAAAACCGAAAATGATAGAAACAGAACGCCTGATTTTAAAACCATTAACTTACGAACAATTAATAAAATACACAAAATGTGATAATTCTTTGGAAAGAGAATTAAACCTAAACAAAACTTCAAGGACAATTTCAACAGAACTAAATGAAGCATTAAAACAGGCAATACTTCCCAATGTGGCAGACAAAAGTAAAAATTATTTATACTCAACTATTTGGACCGCTATTTCAAAAGAAGAAAATAAAATGGTTGCAGATATATGTATGTATGGAGAACCCAATGAAGACGGAGAAATTGAAATTGGTTATGGAACATATGACGAATTCAGGAACAAAGGATTTATGACAGAAATTGTAAGGGGAATTATCAGTTGGGTTAGAACTCAAAAAAAAGTAAAATCAATAATTGCTTCAACTGAAAAAACAAACGAGGCCTCGTTGAAAGTACTTGAAAAAAAATAATTTTATAAAAACCGGAGAGACAGAAACTTTACTGAATTGGAAATTAAAAGTGAATAAAAACATAAAAATTTAGAAGTATAACCGATATAAAAACCGGAAAAATGATTTCAGGGGCGATATCGTCTGATGACGAAAAGGCAACTCTAAATATAGTCGAACATCAAAACCCCAAATCCTTACTATAAAAAGTGTAATTCCCCTGGCATTATTAATCTGTTTTTAAGATTTCCCATAAAGATTTTCTCAAAATTATGTTTAATTTTAAAAGGTTAAAAAAAATGAAACATCAACAGCTGATATAATATTGTACTGCCTTGATACCGCCACAGGTTATACCAAAAGGATAACATCAAACGTTGTAATGCGGGGATTAAAGGATTAGAAGCAGATCAATTATAATATATCAGACCAAAATTAATAAGAGAGCGTATATAAAAAATCAATAAATTAAAATCGATGTGCCGATGTGATAACAGTGCAATAAATAATATGAAAGCAATTTTTATTTCACTTTGTCTTTTTGTGGTATCAAATTATTTGTGGTCTCAAAACGATCCTTATTTTAAATCAACAAATATACCTGCCGATCTGGAAGAGCAGGCTCAGACTTTTCTGCAATCAACGTGTGACGATATTCAGTTTACCTGGGACGAAAAAAATAGTAGCGGATGCAATAATGGTGAGTTTATTTTCATCCTTCCTTTAAAATATACGTACGAGCAGAAAGAACGTACAGATATAGAGGATTTTGAAACTTACCAGGAGGTAGTACCGGAAAAATATATGAAAGGAGGAGATGAGTGGATTAGAAATGTGACTGTAACAAAACAGAGACCAATTACAAGGGTTGAATACAAAACAGTTATTAAGCCAACAAACGAAATGCTTCAAATAAAAAAGAAATTGATCTATCAAAAAACATATATTTCATCTTTACAAACGATAAAAGACAACCAGCAGTTTGAAGATGAAAATTTTCAGAATAATGTAAGAAATGAAATAAATACAAAATATTCAGAAAAAGCCTACAGAAAATATATTAAGGAAAAGGAAGCAGAATTGAAACAATTAATTGCGGAATGGAAAAGAGTTCCATTAAAGGATTCCGATATCAAAACACAAACAAGCAGGATTCGTTCCTCATGGAAAAATTTTGCTCAGGAAAAAGCAATAGAACTTCAACAATTAAGTTGGCAATGCCAGGCCTTACTGGAGGCAAAACAGTTCACCTATAAGTATGAGCACGACTTCTTATAGTATAAAATGCGGAGTTTTTGCATAAACCATAAAGCAAAATATAAAACCACTAAAAATCCATTTAAAAGAATAAAGAAATGACAGAATTCTGGGAATCAAGCTTTAAAGAAAAACAGGAAATGTGGGGAATGAAACCAGCCGATTCTGCAATCGCAATATCAGAATTATTCAAAAAGAACGAATTAAATAAAATTCTGATTCCCGGATTTGGCTACGGACGAAATGCAAGAGCTTTTTCCGGTAAGGGCTGCGAAGTAACCGGAATTGAAATCTCAGAAACCGCGATCGATTTAGCAAAAAAACATTTCGGAGATTCTGTAAAAATACACCACGGCTCCGTTGATTCTATGCCATTCGACGAGGAATTGTACGATGGAATTTTCTGCTATGCCTTAATTCATTTACTTAATCCTGCCCAACGAATAAAGCTAATCAACAATTGTTACAATCAGCTGAGATCTGGTGGATACATGGTTTTTATAACCATTTCAAAAAATGATGAGAGATACGGAAATAGCAAAGAGATAACTAAAGATACATTCAAAACACAACACGGAGTCACCCTGTTTTTTTACGATCCAGATTCAATAGTAGATGAATTTGGAAATTACGGATTAATTGAAACACGGGAAATAAGTGAACCTGCGAACAATACCGGGAACAAACCTTCTCAACGATTTTGGCAGGTAGTGTGTAAAAAAT
Source organism: uncultured Draconibacterium sp. (assembly GCA_963677235.2). Taxonomy (GTDB): domain Bacteria; phylum Bacteroidota; class Bacteroidia; order Bacteroidales; family Prolixibacteraceae; genus Draconibacterium. The sequence goes on from CAXXPP010000004.1 coordinate 1,648,224, forward strand.
GATAATTCAAAAAAGACATTTTTCAAAAATTCCGACAGAATCGTCTCCTCTCTTTCCACAAATGAGAAAGCTCTTTTAAAAAACTTCCTCATTTTAAAACAGACCGCTCAATCTCTGAATTTACTTCATTGCGGTCAGATATCAGTACCTCACAAATAAATTTTACGAATGAATGATTTACAAATACCGGTTAAGATTTACAAAACCAAATCACAGGCATCAACCGGCATCCAGTGAGCATCTTTACCTTCCCATTTTACATTACAACCAATAGGGTTGGTAAGCGGTACTGAAACTTTTTTACCGGAAGTAAGTTCATCCAAAGCACGCTCTAAATCATTCACAGTCATTTTTGATACGTCGCGCGGATTATCCACTCCCCTGCCCGTATAAACCAGTTTTCGATCTTCATCAAAAACATAAAAGTGAGGAGTTCTGAGTGCCCCGTAAGCTTCAGCCACATCCTGCGACTCATCATATAAATACTTCCATGGGAAATTATATTCTTTCATCCGCTCCACCATGTGCGGGAAATCGTCGGTTGTATTGGTATTTTTGCTATTGGAGTTAATCCCAACAAACTGAACCCCTTGGGGAACAAATTTTTCTGCAGTTGCACGGGTTATCTCTTCGCTGCCAACTACATACGGGCAGTGATTACAAGTAAAAAAAACAACCAGGTACTTTGCATTCTTAAAACTCTCCAGTGTATAGCTTTTCCCATCAGTGGCTGGTAAATTAAAATCAATTGCTTTTTGTCCTATTTCAAGTGTAAAACTCATATCGTTCTGTTTTTAATAGTTATATTAAAGTAACAACATACAGAACTACAGGTTTATTAAAATCCCATGAAAAGAATTTCAAATAAAAGTGCAATTCTAAAAATAGGGAAACACCAACCCAAAACTGCTTTTTGTATATTTGCTTCAAAGCAAAAAAGATGGATAAAAAGGAGGCAAAAATTATTATTGATAAGCTGCGTAAAGAGCTGGAAGAACATAATTACAATTACTATGTTTTGAACCAACCCGTGATTTCTGATTTTGATTTCGACATGAAAATGAAGGAGTTGGAAAAGCTTGAAAAAGACTTTCCAGAGTTTATGGAGCTGAATTCACCGTCGCAGCGTGTGGGAAGCGATATTAATAAGGAGTTTGAACAGGTGGAACACAAATATTCCATGCTTTCGCTATCCAACGCTTATTCAAAGGAAGAAATCAAAGATTTTGATGCACGAATAAAAAGAATAATTGATACCGACTATGAATATGTGTGTGAACTGAAATTCGACGGCTCATCCATTAGTTTATTATATGAAAATGGATGGCTGGTTAGAGCAGTCACTCGTGGCGACGGAATTCGTGGAGACGATGTCACAAGCAACGTTCGTACTATTCGTTCAGTTCCGTTAAAATTACGCGGCGACGGTTACCCGGAAAGTTTCGAAATACGTGGTGAAATTCTTATGCCTTTCCAGGTTTTTGAAGAACTAAACGCCAAGCGGGGAGAAAATGGGGAACCGCTACTGGCCAATCCAAGAAACACTGCAGCCGGTACTTTAAAAATGCAAAACTCTTCGCTTGTTGCCTCGCGCAAACTGGATGCCTATTTTTACTATTTGTTGGGGGAAAACCTGCCTTTTGACGGTCATTATGAAAACCTGCAAAAAGCACGGGAATGGGGTTTTAAAATTTCGGATGCCATGCAAAAATGTACATCATTAAATGAAGTTTTTGTCTACCTCGATAAATGGGACAGAGAGAGACACCATCTTCCGATTGCTACAGATGGTGTTGTTATCAAGGTAAATTCAAAAAGACTACAGGACAACCTCGGTTTTACAGCCAAATCGCCACGCTGGGCAATCGCCTACAAATTTAAAGCAGAAAGCGCCTCTACCGTTTTAAAAGCCGTTTCGTATCAGGTTGGCCGAACAGGAGCTGTTACTCCCGTTGCAAATCTTGAACCTGTTCTGATTGCAGGAACTATTGTAAAACGTGCGTCGCTGCATAACGCTGATATCATTCAAAATCTGGGGTTGCATATTAACGACACTGTTTTTGTGGAAAAAGGTGGTGAAATTATTCCGAAAATAACCGGGGTTGATGAGCGAAAAAGGCACCCGATGTCCCAGCCGGTCGATTTTATAAAAGCATGCCCCGAATGCGGAACACTGCTTATCCGAAATGAAGGAGAAGCAGCCCACTATTGTCCTAATGAAGTCGGCTGCCCGCCACAGATAAAGGGTAAAATTGAACACTTTGTCAGCCGCAAAGCAATGGATATCGATGGATTGGGACAGGAAACGATTGAATTGCTTTACAACGAAAAACTGATTCATGGCATTGCCGATTTGTACCGCCTCCAAAAGGAACAACTGGTTAGACTGGAACGAATGGGTGAAAAATCTGCGGAGAGAATTTTAAAAAGCCTCGAAGAATCTAAAACAGTTCCATTTGAGAGAGTACTTTTCGCTTTGGGAATCCGCTTTGTAGGTGAAACAGTGGCAAAAACGCTGGCGAAAAGTATGCACACAATTGAAAAAATTATGGAAGCCGGTTATGAAGATCTCATCGAAATTGACGAAATTGGAGGAAAGATAGCAGAAAGTATCGTTGACTGGTTTTCAAAAACGGAGTACCGGGAATTGATTGGATTTTTAAAAGAACAAGGATTGCAGTTCTCCATCAGCGAAGAACAATTAAGCAGCAAAACAGAAAAACTAAAAGGACTGAATATTATAATTTCCGGAACTTTTGAAAAATTTTCTCGCGATGAGCTTAAAAATATGATTGAGCAAAACGGCGGGAAAAATGTTGGTTCTATTTCCAAAAAAACCAACTATTTGGTTGCGGGTGAAAATATGGGGCCAAGTAAACTCGAAAAAGCTACCCAACTTGGTATTCCTGTTATTTCGGAAGACGACTTTTTAAAAATGATAGAATAAAATGAACTTGATTTCTCTTCTTAAAATAGACTTTCATCAATCATTTGTTACATTTGCCGAACGAATGGGACTAAAAGAGAAATACGCTAAACGAAAACTCCAAAAAGCTGAAGATGACAACCCTCGTCATCCGGTGGTTCCGACACTTGAAAAAATAAAAAAGATAGGGATAATTTGGGAGCCGGAGGAAAAAGAAGCATATCAGTATTTGAACGATTATTTTTCGGAACGAGGTGTTTCTGTTCACGGAATGTGCATTTATAAAGAAGATGTAAAATTCGCAACCGATACAAATTCGCTAACGCCCAAAGAGTTGAACTGGCTAAAATTTCCTAAACCTGGAAAACTGGAGACCTTTACACAGTTGCAATTCGACATTCTGCTAAATATCGCTTTAAATCAAAATATTACCCTCGATTTTATTACCCTTACCACACAGGCAAAATTCAAAGTTGGATGGTCGCCAAATAACAAAAATTATTTAGACCTTAACATTAATATTGGCGAAAATAAAGATGCAATGTTTCTTGCCAAACAACAAATTTTCTATCTTGGGCAGCTAAATCAAAAAACGAGTAAATGAGTCAACTTTTTACAGGTGCAGGAGTCGCGTTGGTAACTCCTTTCAAAGAGGATAACAGTATTGATTTTAAATCACTTGAGACAATTATTAACAATCAGGTGAAAGGAGGAATGGATTATCTGGTTGCATTGGGAACAACTGCTGAAACCCCAACCTTGTCGTCCGGAGAAAAACTGGATGTTGTAAAGTTGATAAAAGAAAAGTCGGCAGGACTACCTGTTGTAGTTGGTCTGGGAGGAAACGACACTCGGAAAATCATTAAACAAATCGATAAATTTGATTTTAACGGTATTAGCGGCCTTCTTATTGTAACTCCATATTATAATAAACCTTCGCAGGAAGGGATGTTTAACCATTATAACGAAATTGCCAAAGCAAGCCCTGTCCCTATTATTTTATATAATGTTCCTTCAAGAACCGGGGTGAACCTGGAAGCAGAAACCGTTGCCCGACTGGCTGAAGCTTCTGAAAAAATTGCTGCGATAAAAGAAGCGTCAGGCGTTTTGTCACAAATCACAAAAATAGGAAAATATACTCCGGATAATTTCACGGTTATTTCCGGCGACGATGTTCTGGCACTTCCCATTATTTCGGTTGGCGGAAAAGGCGTGATTTCTGTAATTGCAAATGCATTGCCGGGCAAATTAAGCCAGTTAATTCATTTCGCATTAGACGGGAAATTCGGTGAATCGCTCGATTTGCATTTTGAAATGATTGAGTTGTTTAAACTGTTATTTAAAGAAGGAAATCCGGGAGGAGTAAAAGCGCTCTTAAATTACCAGGGAATTGTTGAGAATGTGCTCCGTACGCCTCTTTATAAAATCAGCGACGAAACGTATAATGAAATCAAAGAAGCTTATTTAAAATTGAAATAGCATTTCAGAATCCTTTTACGGTATTATAAAATTTACTCCCTGCACTTCAGTGTTGTTAGATTTAGAACAATCTATATCTGTTTTTTTCTGATAGTTATATGAAATACCTAAAAGATAAAATTAATGGCAGTTACAACTGGCTTGTCCGCATTTATTCTTCTTTTTCCAAAAAAAAATTTTAACCAACCAGAGTACGGCTGCGAAAACAATAATATAAACCACTATATTTTGAAAATTCCACATATTCATCCATTATTCATTTAAAACTATTTTAAGACCTGGTATGCTACCATTGCAACAAAATAAGCAAAACCACTCATAAAAAAAAGCTGAATAACCGGCCACTTCCAACTATTGGTTTCTCGCTTAACAATAGCTAAAGTACTCATGCATTGCATAGCAAAAGCATAAAAAAGCAGGAGTGAAATACCGGTAGGAAAATTAAAAACCTTTTCACCTGTAGCCGGGTCAATTTCGTTTGTCATCCTACTTTTTATTGTTTCTTCATCATCGCTTCCTACACTGTAAACCGTAGCCAGTGTACCGACAAAAACTTCGCGGGCGGCAAATGAACTAACCAATGCAATACCTATCTTCCAGTCGTACCCCAACGGACGAATAACCGGTTCAATAGCATGGCCAAGTATTCCAATATAAGAGTGACGAAGTTTATAAGACGCAACTGTTGTATTCATCTCATCTTCAGTAAGCGAATAATTTTGTGTATCAGATTGTACAATCGTTTCGGCATTTTTAAAGTCTTCTCCCGGTCCGTTTGAAGCCAGAAACCATAATACAATTGAAATAGCGAGAATAATTTTACCGGCGCCAACAACAAAACTTCGGGTTTTTTCAATTACAGTATATGTTACATTCTTCGCCAAAGGAAGTTTGTAAGCCGGCATTTCAGCAATAAAAAATGAGCGGGTTTTTATTTTCAATATTTTATTCAAAATATATCCCGAAAAAACAGCCATTAAAAAGCCCAGAACGTATAGTGCCATAAGTGTAAGCCCCTGCAGATTTAGTCCTGCAAAAGATTTATCCGGAATGACTAAAGCAATTACTATCAGATAAACCGGTAGTCGGGCTGAACAGGTTGTAAACGGCGTAATTAAAATTGTAATCAATCGTTCTTTCCAATCATCTATATTACGAGTTGCCATAATAGCAGGAATAGCACAGGCAGTACCCGAAATCAGGGGTACTACACTTTTCCCGTTCAGACCGAACTGACGCATAATTTTATCCATCAGGAAAACAACCCGGCTCATGTAACCACTTTCTTCGAGGAGTGAAATAAACAGGAATAAAAATGCAATCTGAGGTACAAAAATTACAACACCTCCGATACCCGGAATAATTCCTTCAGCCAGCAAATTTGTAAGAGCCCCTTCCGGCAGCGCATTATTTACCCATTCGGAAAGTTGTGAAAAAAAGCTATCGATTAAATCCATTGGGTAACTGCTCCAGTTGTAAATAGACTGGAAAACCAAAAGCATTATCAGAAAAAATATAGCGTACCCCAAAATACGGTGAGTTAAAATCTGATCGAGCCGGCTTCGCAAATCTTTGGCAGACGCTACATCTTTGTCGTATGTTTCTTTCAACAAAGAATTAATGAATAAATAGCGTAAAATTGTTTCCTTCTGCTGTAACCGTTTTAATTTCGCTATACTTTTAATTTCTTCCTGTTCATGAATATCTTCATCATCCTTTAAATGAGCATCCTGTGTAACTGCCAACCAATGTTTATATAAATTTTCACCTGGAAACTGCTGGCTAAGTGTTTCAAAATAAATCGGATCTATCTCCGAGAAATTAACACAAGAAGCTGTAGATAATTGTCTGTAATCCTGAATATTTTGTTTCAGATTTTCTATTCCGGTGCCTTTTCTTGCACTCACGAGTATAACTTTTGCTCCGAGTTTTTCCTCCATCCGTTTTAAATCAAGAGAAATACCCTTGCGTTTCATCACATCGGCCATATTAACAACCAGAATGACAGGTATATTTAAATCTTTGATTTGCGTTAACAGTAACAAATTTCGCTTCAGATTCTCCACATCGGCGACCACAACGGCTAAGTCCGGATAAATATCGTTTGTTTTATGAAGCAGGAGATCTGTAACAATCTTTTCGTCGGGAGAGGTTGCATTGAGACTGTATGTACCAGGTAAATCAACGATATGAGCTATTTCGCCGTCCTGAAGTTTACATTTTCCTTCTTTCTTATCAACTGTTACACCAGGATAATTTCCTACTTTCTGGTTTAACCCTGTAAGTTGATTAAATACTGATGTTTTCCCTGTGTTCGGATTTCCGATGAGTGCAACATTTAGTTGTTTTCCCATATTTAATTACTCTTCCTGATTTCGATTAACCCGGCCGTTTCTGTGCGGATAGCAAAATGACTATCATCAACCGTCAGATAAACGAGATCTTTAAAAGGGGAAAACCGGACAAGTTGAACTTCATTTCCGGGCAAACAGCCTACTTCCTGAAATTTAACGGGAATTTTATTTTTCGAAAACTTCTCTATTATTGCTTTCTCTCCTTCTCTAAGTTGCAGAATTGTATTTTTCATGAATCATTTAACAAACAAAGAGTTACCATTTTTGTTTTCTGGCAATAAAATATCAGTAACCCTTTTTTATAATTAGGTTCAATAATAAATCAATCACAAGAATAAAACAATCCTCATTTCTTATGATTTTGAAACAATTCCTTACTGAATTTTTGATCCAGAAAGCATTCTGTTTTACTGAACATAACGAATTACAAAATTAATTATAACTGTCAGCTCACAGTTCGACTCTGTTCACTGTGACTGTAAGACAGAGCGAAGTTGAAATCTTATTATACTTATCCATAAAACAACACTTACAATAATCTGAATATCAATTAACTACACATTATTGAATAAAATGTATAATTAATTTTGTTGAAATAATTTTTTGATTCCCTCTCCCAGCTTGTTGATCGATTTTTTCAGATCGTCTTTTGTAGCATCTGTAATCGTTTTTCGGGTGGCAGAAAGATCCATCTTTACATCAGGTTTCCCCACAGGACCTTTAATTACAACCCCGGCAGGAACAACTGTAATATTTTTATTACCCGGAATAGCACTTAAGATTGATTGGATATCGGAACCAAAAGCATCGCGCTGAATTTTAAAGTCAAGCCGCATATCCAATAGATTTTGAGCATTTAAACTTCCGGCTACATTAGTTTCCTGCCCGGCGATTTTGGTTATAAACGGACGCAATAATAAATTACCATCCTGAACCGTGAAATTAGCTTTGAAATCATCAACCGCAACGTTTTGTAATTTTTCTGCCTTTAATATGCCTTTCAATTGGTCAAAAACCGGTGAATTATTTATCTGAAGATCTTCTGTACTAAAGACTCCTGTTCCGACAACCGAACTTGAAATTAAATTAAATTGCTCGCTCAATCTACCGTTCAGTTTTAAATTCGTATTAAGTTTTCCAGTACTTTTCCCTGCCACTGGTATCATATTTCTCATTCCCGAAAGCGATTGAAAAGCTTTTGGAATATCTATTTCTTTAACATCAAATCCAAAATCGAAGAGAGGTTGATTTTGGGTTGTATTTTCGTATGAACCTGTCATTTTTAACTCACCATCCAACATATTCATATTCAATCCATTAAGTATTAATTCTCCCTGTTTTGCTGTAATCAGCCCTTTAATATTTGAAATAGCAACCTGGTCGAGGCTTGCTTTCTGAATATTGGAACGAAAAGTAAAGTTTATATTTTTCGGAATATCAAAAACCTCTTTTTGCGGCTCTGTACTTTCATTTTCCTGAATTTCACCCTTATCTATCTTCAACCGTAGCAATTCGTTCAAATTTACATAATTTGAGTTCAATTGTAAATCGCCGGCCAATACGCCATCTTTAAGAATATAATTCAGATAATTGGTTACCTTGCCATGAAGGTTAAAGTCACTTTGCCCAACTTTTACATTAAATTGTGAAAGGTTGATACTTTGTGGAGAGAAATCCAGGTTTCCGGCTGGCACATAAACCGGCTGGGTAAAATCTGCTGATTCATAAACAAAATTATCCAGTAAAACCACCCCATCCGATTGAATCTTGTCATACTGTTCTTTTTCAATTGCGGAATATCTGCCCTTTACAAAAAGATTTGCATCAACTATTCCGGAAACATTTACACTATCCATCGGGATGGCATCTTTAACATGATCAAAGTTTATTTTTCCAACAAAAGTTCCGTCAAAGTACGGATCCGAAACCAATTTGTTTAATGTAAGTGAAAGGTCAACCGGATTATTCCGAATTTCAGCATGTGCCTCTTTAATTTTAACTTCAGTAAGATCAAGAATCCCCTGTGGTTTATTTACAGAAATGTCAGCTTTAATATTTTTTATTTCTTCAGGAAGATCGGCATAATGAAAATTTCCGTTGGCAATGTTTATTGCAAGTGAAAATGCAGGATAATCATCTTCAAAATATACACCTGAAACTTTTCCCGAAACCGTTGCCGTTCCTGATGTTTTAAAGTCTTTTAGATAATTTTCATAATCAGGCGGAACCAGTGCAAGAAAATTTTCGAAACCTGATTCCCTAGTGGAAAGTGCCAGATCGAAAAACATGGAATCGGATGGGATTTTAATTGTTCCGGTAATATTCAGTGGCAAACGATTTACGAACAATTCATTTTCCTGAATCGCAATATTCATTTTTTCATAATCGATATCAAGTAATGTAGTGGTTTCCAGCGATGTGTTTGAAATATATTTTGTCCCTCCGTATTCTGTAGTGAAACGGTCAACTTTCCCGTCAACATTCAGTTTTGCCGAAGTGCCGTACATTTCACCATTTACGTCAAAATTCACGTTTTCAAAATCTAACGACATATCTGTTTGCCTGTCGAGGTACAAAACACTGGCATCCTCAATTTTAATTTTTTCTAATTGCAGATTAAATCCCTTTTGCCCCTCTCCTTCTGCTCCCGATGAATCTGATGATTCTTTTGTTAAATCCCAGTTTGACTTTCCTGATTTGCCTACAACTAATTTCAAATTGGGTTTCAAAAGATAGATTCCTTCGATGCTTGTCCCCTCCTTATTAAAAAGCTCTTTAAGGTTCATATTTGCCCTTAGTAAAGTAACATTTAACAATGTATCCTGTTGAAATTCTTCTACACCAGTCACCAATACATTCTCCAGTTCAAGTGTTACTTTCGGAAAATTCTTAAAAAGAGACAATTTAAAACCATCAAAATTTACCTCCGCATTCACCTGCTTATTTATGGTTGTTTTTGTTTTTTCAAGCAAAGCATCTTTAAAAAATAGCGGGATTGCCGCCAGTAACCCAATAAGTACTAGAATTACAACAGAAATTATGATAATTATTTTCTTCATTTTTAAACCATTCTTTTGTTTTCGTTTTACTACTTTCAAGAATTGTTCCGGTTCCGGTAAATCTGTAGGAAAACTTTCGTTTCTTAAAAACCATATCAAACGCAAAAAGAGTGAAAGTACCTATATACAAAACTATTTAAGAACGAGTTAAATTGTATTTGTTTTGTTAATGTTTCAAAATTCCTTGTTAAATTTTTGAAATTAGAGCCCTTTCAAAATTATCCTTCTTAAAAGTTGCAATGCCGTTTGGCTTGATCGAATAATATTTCTTTCACGGTCGTTTCCAAAGACAAATTTGGTAGCAAACGTTTTGTTCTCGCCGGCCACGGCAATCCAGACGGTACCAACCGGTTTTTCTTGTGTTCCTCCGTCGGGGCCGGCAATTCCGGTAGTTGATATTGCATAATCAGTTTGAAGCGCCTTTTTTACTCCCAGCGCCATTTCCTTTGCTACCTGTTCACTCACAGCACCAAATTCAGCCAATGACTCTTCTTTTACTCCTAAAGCACTTATTTTAACATTATTAGAATATGCAGTAACAGAACCACTATAATACTCTGAGCTCCCGGGAATTGAAGTAATCAAATGAGAAATATAGCCCCCCGTACAACTCTCCGCTACAGAAAGGGTTTTTCCTTTTTGTTTTAAAAACCGGCCTATAACTTCCGACATCGTTTCATTATCGAAACCATAAATATCATCCGGAATAATCTGCTGAAGTTTTTCGACTTCTGCCTCTACTTGTTTTTTTAATTCATCAATGTCAATTCCTATAGCCGATAAGCGAAGCCGTACCGACATTGGATTAGGAAGATAAGCTAACTTAATATTTTGAGGAAGCGCATCTTCCCATTTTTCTATTTTAATTGCCAGCATCGACTCCGGAACTCCCTGAGTTAAAACGGTTTTATGATAAATAGCCTGTGTTTTTCCACTCTCCCTCAAGCGGGGCAGTACCTGGTATTCGACCAAATATTTCATTTCAAACGGTACACCCGGCATAGAAACAAAAAAAGTATCGTTTTTTTCAAACCACATTCCCGGAGCAGTGCCTATTTTATTAAATAAAACTGTGCATATTTCCGGTACCAGCGCCTGGTCTCTATTTAGTTTATTTATTTCGATATTGAACTTTGTAAAACGCTTTTTAATGTGTTCAAAAGTTGGTTCATGAAAAACCAGTTTGGTATTGAAATATTCACAAAGTGCATTTTTGGTAATATCGTCTTTTGTTGGGCCAAGTCCACCGGTAAGAACAACCAAATCTACTTTCTCCTCAGCTTTCTTCATCGCTTCCAAAATATGCTGATGATCGTCGTGAACTGAAGTTATCTGGTATATCTCAATGCCGTTCAAATTGAATTGTTCGGCAATCCAGGCCGAATTGGTATCCACAATTTGCCCTATTAAAATTTCGTCGCCAATAGTTATAATTTCTGCTTTCATAATTTTAGAATTGTAAAACCGTCAATATGAATTTGAATTCTCTACTTCTCAAATTTTTTCAAATGTGCCAAGCGTTGCAGTAAGGTTGGGTGAGAGTAATGAAAAAATACATATTTCGGATGGGGTGTAAGATTACTCAGATTTTTTACAGAAAGCTTTTTTAATGCCGAAGCCATGGCTTCTGGTTTGTAATTTTCAGCAGCAAATGCATCGGCCTGGTATTCGTTTTTCCGAGAAAGAATGTTCATAAATATTCCCAGCACAAAAGAAACAGGTGAATACAAAATTCCAAATGCTATAAGTCCGATATGAAAATTAGGTTCTTCAACTCCCAGCGCCCTGCTTAAAGCCGGGCTGTCAATCAACAGCGAAAAGATAAACAGAACCACGCCAGTTTGAATCAATGAAATTATTAGTCCCTGAATAACATGCTTCTTTTTGTAGTGCCCGATCTCATGTGCCAAAACTGCAACAAGTTCCTCTGTTTCCATGTCATTAATTAATGTGTCGTATAAAACTATCCGTTTTTTTGCGCCAAATCCGGTAAAATAAGCATTTGCTTTTGTAGAGCGTTTAGAACCATCGATAACAAAAATGTTGTCGAGCTTAAAACCTACTTTATCCGAAAAATTCTGAATGGCATCCCGTAATGGTCCTTCTTCCAGTGGTGTTTGCTTGTTAAACAAGGGCACAATGATATTGGAATAAAACATGGCCATAAAAATAGAAAAGGCTGAGACCAGAATCCAGGCATAAACCCAGAACATGTGTTGTGTCTTCTGGTAAATAAAAATAATAAGTGCCAGCAAACCTCCGCCAATCAAGGCACCAATCAGCCAGCCTTTAATTGTATCAAAAATGAATGTTTTGGGGGTTGTTTTATTAAACCCGTATTTTTCCTCAATCTTAAAAGTATCGTAAACCGAAAATGGAATATCGATTATATTTGAAGCGAACATAATAATTCCAAAGAAAATGAGCGCAGCCAAAATTGCATTTCCTGTCATTCCCCAAACCAGATTATCAACAAATGCAAAACCATAAAAAAGAAACATAGCCAGGGTTATAGCAAAACTTACACTGCTCGATAAAATGCCGAACCGGTGGTTTTCGCGCTGATACGCCTGCTGTGTTTTATATTTCTCCTCATCGTAAATCCCTTTTACCTCGTCAGGTAAAGTTTCACTCATGGTTGTAGTATTGAGGTAATCAAGGTATTTTTCAAACAAAAAATCGAGAATTAAAATGGCAATGATAACCCCAAAAAGTATTTCGTACATAATTTAATTTTTGAAAGAAGCAACAAAGATAATGAAGAAAAGTTATGGTTAAATGGCTTCTGTATTAAGTTGTGAAAACACTAGTGTCCCATTAAAATTGGGACGTTATTAATATTAAACAAATTTGGCTCATTAAGTCTAAAACGTTCTTTGTCATTTTGAAATTTAGTTCTCTTAAAAAGGTCTCGAAGATGAGTTTTATCAGTCAATGATATACTCAAGATTTGCAAAACCTCATAAGTACTTCTGTCAAGATTCATGTCTTCCTGGACAATTGCTACCAAGCAGTAGGTACATATAGCAACGTAAATCTGGATTCGAACAGCATTTTCAGTAGTACCCCAGAATTTCTTGATTTTCAGATGTTGTTTTAGCCATTTAAAGAATAGCTCGACTTGCCAGCGGTTCTTATAAAGTTCAGCAACTTGAAGAGCTGAAATGTGCATTGCATTGGTTAAGAATACAAACTCACGCTTTTGTTCTTCATCCCAATATCTGACCATTCGAAGATGTTCTGGATAATATTGCCTGGGATAAAAACCAGTCAATTCAATCGTTACATCTGAAAGTACGTTCTCGGGCATTCTTCGTTTCCATTTGATTATCTTGTATTGAAGATTCTTTTTTGCTCTGACAACGAAGAAGGCTTCTATCTGGTGAATCCTGTACAACATCTTGAAGTGATTATATGCACGATCAAATATGTAATATGATCCTGATTCATAAGGAATTTTTTTCATTGCCGTAGAGTCGTGTACCGAAGCTTCAGTAATATGAAAGAATGCTGGGATTTGTGTTTCTACATCATATAATGTATGCACTTTGATTCCGCCTTTTTTCTTGCAGAACTTCGCCCACCAGAATACGGAAAGGCACAAGTCAATCGTTGTTGAATCAAAAGCGTAGACATTGCCATCAAGCTTGAAGATGTCAGAAACTCGTTTCTGCCTGGCTTCGTTAACCAGATAGTAAGCATATTCTTCAAAGATGCGACAGTCTCTGTCTTGATTAGCTCTGGCTAAGGATGATTTTGAAACATTCTTGCCTAAACCCAAATGATAAGATTTGGAATGATGAGCATCAATTGCAACAATCAAATCTCTCAGGCTTTCACGATTTGATAATTGCCCGAACATCAGAGCAAGCAATTGATTCCAACAAGTGAAATGCTTCACGTATTTGTCACCGTCATACTTGCGAACGATGTAGTTGAACTTATTCCTATCTAGGAACGATGCTAACTGAGCAAAAACGTATTTATCCTTATGCATTTGCTAATCCGTTAATGAACAGCGAAAATGCAAATTGAAATCCGTTTAACCGAAAAAAGCCTGTAACTGACTAAATTTCAAACATTTCAAAGAACATTATTAGATTTTAATGGGACAGCAATGTTGTGAAAAGTAAAAAAAGAACACTATTTATAAGGAAACACATGTTTCCGACAATTATTTATTTGAGTGGAATTTGTTTATTAATTCCAATGCCCTTTCTTCGTCCCGGCCCAATACTTCAATTTGCACAGGAGTAATACCACCGGGTGAAACCTGCCACGGAGCAATAGAGCCCATCAGCTTATTTCTTATACTTGTTACAATGCCATTGTCCTCCAAAATATCTTTTATTATTTCCGAATCGACAGGATTTCCGCGAAATACAACGACCAACCCTGATTTTGGTTGTTTGTTCATGTTTTTATGTGCAAGTTAGCATCTTTTGAACACTTCTGTCGAATGTAAATTCCAGAATCGCTATTCACTTTTTACATCAATTGAAAAATCAGCGTTTTTCAGGCTTTCCAAAACCGATATTTCCTTGAGTTTGTTTTTTAAATTGATAGCTGTTTGGGTAATTGCCAATCCTCCTTTTCCTGTACATTTATTGCAGGATGGCATTGTTTTACTTACCCTCGAAACGGTTTGAATAACCTGACTTAAAGGAATCACAGGGTCATATCCTGAAATGGCCATAATTGCAGAAGAATAAGCATTAACTGCAGCGCTTGTGTTTTTTCCAAGACAAGGAACTTCTACCCTGTCTGCTACCGGATCACATACCAGTCCAATCATATTTTGGATAGCCATTGAAGCTGCTCCAACGGCTTGACGAGCCGAACCGCCCATCAGTTGTACCATTGCAGCTGCTGCCATTGCAGCTGCTGCGCCACATTCTACCTGGCAACCGTGCTCCTCTGCTGAAAAACCAGGTCCCTGAGCAAAATAAGCTCCCACAAAACCAGCAGCATAATATGCTTTAATCAACTCATTGCGGGAGGAACCAATATTTTCAGCAACCGCGCGGAGTGAACCGCCGACGGTTCCACACGAACCAGCAGTGGGCACAGCAACCACAACTTCCATTGCACTTTTCGATTCCATTAAAGCCGACACATTAGCGACTATTCGAGTTATCACAGAGTCTTTAATTTTGCCATCTGTTACAGCCTTTCCAATCAGATGAGATTGTTGCTGCAAAATCCGGTCAGCAAATTGTGTCCCTCTTAACCCCCTATCAATGCTTCCATGGATAATTTCAATAATTTCTTCCATTTTCAGCAACAGATCGTTTTCTGACATTCCGCTGATACACTTTTCATATATTATCCCCAAATCGGCCAAATCCAAATCATTTTTCTCGGCATAAGCAATCGACGATTCGATGGTTGAAAAAGGCATTTCAATTTGTTTGCCAGAAACCATAGGCATAATTGGGTTTATAAGCGCTACTTCGTTTATTTCCGGATGATTCCGGAGCACAGAAATAAAATCATCCGGAAATGGCGAAGAAGATTTAAATTCATATTTAAATACCCTCTCTTTTTGCTCAGAAAAAAACTCAACGCCCTCCGGAGTTAACGATTTTAATTCATCGGTAATATTTGGAGTATTCCGGGAGAAAATGATTATTCCATACAAATCCCCGTTTAACTGCACGGAAAAACCGTTAACAGCCCTTATTTCAAACGAACCGCCCCCAAGAGAAACCGCGACTATTTGTATTTCTTTTCGGGAAACACCCCAAAGGGTAAGTCGAACTGTATTGGCATGGTCGGTTGGAAACGAGCTTATCTTGTAATCAATTGTTTTTCTTTCTTTACGAACATAGCTTCCGGCAAATTTCATCCGCTCGTCGGTGATATCGAACCCCAACAGTCCACCATCAATTCCCATAGTTGTACCCTGTTCCCTGTAATTTGGGGCCCATGCACCGTCGCGATCAAATTCTATAAGGGCTCTTTCCAAAGGTTCATTCAAAATATCAAGCGCAGTTCTGCCTATCCGCCACGATGCTGCCGTATGCGAACTTGACGGTCCTCTCATTACCGGGCCAATAACGTCGTTAAATATGCATGGTAATTTTTTCATTTTCTGTGTGTTTATTTTTTAGATAAAAATACATTGATTAAAAACCAATACATCAACATAATCTTACAACTATTTCAAACCACTGATACCAATTCAATCTTCAAATCTCGGATAAGGATATTAGGCCTGCTTCTACTCCGTTTAATAAGATCTGTATAGTCAGGCTGAGCAAAGTCGAAGCCTTAACCATTTTCTTACCCTTGACCTGAAACCAGTTTAATCATCAATTTTTGACCTATTCAAAAAAGTTGATTTGCATTCCAAAGTCTTTCGCCAACGACGAATTATAAATATCTGTTGCAACTGCATAATCCTGTATTGCAACTCCTACACTTTTAAACAAAGTTATTTCCGCTTCTGTTTCCCTTCCCTGAATTTTATTTAAGCAAAAATCGCCTAATTCCCCAATAATATGGTTATCGCCAATGATTCCCTGCTCTTTTGCCCGTATAAAATCGCCGCTCTCCTTCAGACACGGTTCCGCCTGATCAACATATACTTTTGCTGCTTTTATCAGCAACGGGTCAAGCTCCTGCATGTGGGGCTGGAAAGAGCCGATGGCATTAATATGCGTGCCGTTCTTTACCTCTTCTCTTCGAAACAAAGGTTTTGTAGAATTGGTAGCCGTACAAATTATTTCGGCTCCTTTCAAAACAGAGGTGTCCTTAGAATACACCATTTCAAGGTTCAAAGATATTTCCATTTCTTTGATAAAGTTTGCCGCCCGTTTGCTGCTTTTATCAAACACAAAAACCTTTTTGATATTTCGCTCACAAGCCACAGCCTCCAGTTGCGTTTTTCCCTGCGCACCACAACCAAACAAAGCAACCGTTTGGGCATTCGCGGCAGCAAAGTACCTCGTAGCTAAACCACTTGCTGCCCCGGTTCTAAGCGCGGTAATATACTCCCCATCCATAATCGAAAGGATTTCTCCGGTTACAGAATCCAAAACCAAAACAATCCCCTGAATTACAGGAATCCCCATAATGCAACTATTTTCCCTTTGTGTTAAAAATTTAATCGCAACTTTTCTGTCTTTTTCCACATAAGCGGGTTTAAAAAGCATAAGTAATTCATTCGAAGGTAATTTCGAAACATTTCGTAATGGCACAAAACTATCCCCAGAAGACAATAAAGTAAAAGCCCTTTCCATTGCATCAATGGCATTTTTCATCGAATAATTTTGTTGTATTTCGCTGGCTTTAATTATTCGCGTGGATCTTCTCGTTAAATGTACAGTACTCATCGGCAACAAAATAGATTCTCTTTACTTTGGACCAGTTGGAAGATTCTTTTCAAAATAATTCAGCATGGTCATTCGTAAATGAAGTGAGGTATTTTCCCGTTCATTAATACTGTGCGTCCTCATCGGATATTCTACCATTGTAAAATATTTATTCTGTTTTATCAATTCGTTTACCAGCATTTCACAACTTTGGTAATGGCAGTTGTCATCTCCCGAACCATGAATCAGAAGCAGGTTACCTTCCAGATTTTTTGCATGTGAAATCGGGCTTCCATCCCTGTATCCTTCCATATTATTTTTCGGCAAATTCATGTAACGCTCCTGGTAGACATTATCGTACAGCAACTGATTACTGATAAATGCAACTGCGACACCTGTTTTATAAATCTCGGGATGCCTGAAAATACAATTTAATGTATTTGAACCACCGCCGCTCCATCCCCAGATACCAATCCGGTCAGGGTCAACAAAGTCCCATTTCATAATCTGACGAGCGCATGCTGCCTGATCCTCCGGTGCGATAATCCCGATTTTTTCATATACACATTTTCTCCATTCACGCCCGCGTGGTGTGTTGGTGCCCCTGTTATCAATGCTCATTACAATATATCCTTCCTGCGCCAGCAACTGATCCCACAAATTGCTGCTCCAGCTATCCTGAACAGTTGAGCCGGCCGGTTCCCCGTATATATAAAATATGAGCGGATATTTTTTCTCCGGGTTGAAATTAACCGGCTTAATCATCCATGTATCAAATTCCAGCCCGTCATCAGTTTTTATTTTGAAGAACTCTTTTTCCGGAATAGTATATTGAGCCAGTTTGTCCTTTAACTCTTTATTGTCTTCCAATACACGAAGAACTTTATGATCGGGTAATGTAATTACCTCATATCGAGGCGGGGTGTTGTGATTTGAAAAAGTATGAATGGCATATTTTCCATCAGGAGAAATATTATATGAATGATGCCCTGTTTGGTCAACGGGCGACAAACGTTCCGGGTTACCTTTTCCATCCATCCTGCTTCGGTAAAGATACCGTTGAGTAGCATTGTCGGGCGATGCAATATAGTAAGCCCATTTTTCCTCCGTATCTATTCCCACCAATTCTATCACTTCAAAATCTCCGGAAGTAATTGAAGTAATAGTCCCGTCATTTCGTGAAATACGGTAAAGATGTAACCAACCTGTCTGGTCGCTCAACCAGGTAAATTCTTTTCCCTTATCAAGCCAGGTGAGGTCATCGTGAATATCCACCCATGTATCTGCTTTTTCGGTATAAACTGCTTTTGCTTCTCCTGTATTAATGTTGGCAAAAAATACCTTATTGGTATTCTGTTCACGGTTTAATTGCTGAATAATTAATTCGTCAGAAGAATTGGCCCAGTCCATACGCGCCAAATAATTATTTCGTGGATCTCCCGGAATATCTATCCAGGTAATTTTCTTATTATCGAGAGTTATCGACCCTATTTTTGCTGAAGAATTCTCTGTACCCACTTTGGGATAAGGTAAAGGAATAATTTTCGGATAAATTGAATCAATATTATTAATAAGATAAAAAGTTCCCATTCCTTTGGTATCCATCTGCCAGAATGAAATCTTTTTGCTATCCGGGCTCCATCTGAAACCATCACGGCAATCCAGTTCCTCCTCATAAACCCAGTCAAAAGTACCGTTGATAATCCGGTCGTTTCCATCGTATGTCAGTTGTTCCACACTGCCT
The DNA here is from genome assembly GCA_963677235.2 of uncultured Draconibacterium sp. Classification (GTDB taxonomy): domain Bacteria; phylum Bacteroidota; class Bacteroidia; order Bacteroidales; family Prolixibacteraceae; genus Draconibacterium. The sequence continues at coordinate 1,667,102 of CAXXPP010000004.1, forward strand.
GTTCCAAGCGTTTGCGTATAAATATTATTCTTATACACAAACCCGACTTTTTCTCCGTCAGGCGAAAATTTAGCAAACATTAAATATGCTGGTTCCATCGAAGGAGCAATCTGAGTCAAATTCCCGCTTTTTAAATCCAGCACCCAATAATCGCCGCGGGTGTGGTATCGCCATACTTTCCGGGTATTTGTAAATATCAGCAGTTTGTCATTGTCTTCCGACCATGCATAATTACTTATGTTAATTGGTTCTTCCTTACCCGAAGGAACTAAACTTTTTGCAGAGACCAAAACATCCCTTTTCCCGGTTTTCGCATCATAACGTATAATATCTCTGCCCCCCATTCCGGCATTGGCTTCTAAAACGGAGTAACCTTTGTTATCTTTCATCCACCGGATGGTATTAATTCCTTTCTGGCGGAACACATTATTTTTGTATAAATCTTCAAGGGTAAGTTTTAATGGTTCGTTTTGCTGTGCCAAACCATTATAAAATGCTCCAATCAGAAGAGCGATCCCCAATGTAAAAACAAGTAATTTTTTCATCTCCAATTCCTATTAAATTTGTCGTATTTCATTTACAAAAAGATTGGGTTATTTATAAACTATCTTTTATTATTTTCTTGTGAGCAGATATAAACCACCTTTGATTGTTTCAAATTCAATTGATCCATCTTCATTCTCCTTCGAAGCGACTTTCGTTCCATCTTGGGTCACTTTAAAATCTTTACCATCATCTATGCGACAAACCTCTCCCGCTTTTGACAAAACCTGAAGCTCGAAAACACGACTATTTTCCCACTTAAAATTGAGCTCAAAACCACTGCGGGCGCACACTCCGTTAAAACTTCCTTTGTCCCATTCCTGTGGTAATGCAGGCAACAGATCGATGCTACCTTCGTGCGACTGCACCAGCATTTCAGTAATTCCTGCAGCAACACCCATCGTTCCGTCTATCTGCAAGGGTTCACCACATTGGGCAAATAACTGCGGATAACATTGCTCCTGAATATAGCCTTTAAAAATATTGTTTGCACGGTCGCCATCGTAAAGCCTTGCCCAGAGCGCCATTTTCCAGGCTCTAGAAAATCCCATAGCTCCATCACCTCTCTGATTTAATACCTTTTTACAGCCTTCAATCAGTTGCGGCGTTCTTTTTACTGAAATCACATTTCCCGGGTATAAACCATACATGTGGGAAAAGTGGCGGTGTTTATCCTCCAATTGCCCCATATCTTCAGTCCATTCCTGCAAAGTTCCATCTTTCCCAATTTGAGGTGGAACCAGCCTTGCCCGCGCTTGCTCAACTTTTGCACTAAAACCGCCATCAACACCAAGTACTTTTGATGTTTCGATGTAATAACCAAATAAATCATTTAGAATTTGCATATCGATTGAAGCCCCGTAACATACCGTTGTAAAATAATACATCGCAGTAACTTCGTCGTAAAAATATTTATATCCGGGTCCTTTAGGCGGGTTTTCCGGCGATGTGGAGGGATTGGTAACCAACCATTTTGTTTTCGGATCTTCCACCAGGAAATCCATAAAAAACTGAACGGCACCTTTCATTATCGGATAAAGCTCATTTAGAAATTCCTTATTTTGCGTAAAAAGATAATGTTCGTATAATTCATTTGTAAGCCAGGCGCCACCTACAGTAAAAGTCCCCCAACAAGGACCATCCATTGGCGCTGCCACTCGCCATAAATCAGTATTCTGGTGAAGCACCCATCCGCCAGCACCATAATGTTCTTTTGCCACTTGAGCTCCCTGGTCGGTTATTTCTTTCACCATGGTTACAAGCGGCTCCGCAAGTTCACTGAGATTTGCGGATTCTACCGGCCAGTAATTCATTTCTGTATTGATATTGGTCGTATATTTTGAATCCCATGCAGGGTTCATATCGTCGTTCCATATTCCCTGCAGGTTTGCAGGTTGTGTTCCCGGCCGCGATGAGCTAATCAATACATAACGGGCAAAATTGTAACACAACGAAGCAAGGCAGGGGTCGGATTTATCGGCAATTGCAGACATTCGTTTGTCGGTGGGCAGAAAGGAGATTTCTGTTTTTGACAACTCCAAAGATACCCGATTGAAATATTTCTGATAATCGGCAACTGCTGCAGAAGCCATTTGTTTATATGATTTACCTTCCACTTTTTTCAAATAATTGAGTACCCGTAAATTTTGATCGGCGCTTACATCCTTATAACTTTTAAAATTAGTTGCTGCCGCAATAACCAGTGTTACAGCATCGGCATTGTTAACAATAAGGTAATCATCTTCCTCGCTCACTGTGCCTCCTTCATGAGTAGCTTTTAACTGAACACGATATCGTATCTTTCCTTTAATTCCCATGTAATCAGCTGACTTTCCGTTTATCATCAAACCGTCCTGTCCTACTCCGTCCATTCTGAAATAATCGGTAGCATAGTTTGAATGCGCACTGTTTCTTACACCTCTCAACTGCGCCTTAAAAGAAATGCTCCTCGGCTTACTAGCCGTGAGACGCACCAGTATAACCTGATCGGGCGATGAAGAAAGAACTTCCCTGTGATAAGTTACCCCGCCAACGGAATATTCAACACCCACGATTCCGGTAGTTAAATCCAACCATCGTTTATATCCACTGACCTCTTTTTCATTTTCAAAAAACAAATAAAGATTCGCCAGCGACTGGTACTTTTGCTGCTCTACCGGATATCCCATTAATTTGCGCCCAAACAATTTGTGTGCTTTAATTGGTTCGTTATTAAAAAGATATTCCTGAATTTGAGGTAATGCTTCTGCACCGCCTTTCACCACGGTTGAATAAGGCCCTCCCGACCAATAGGTTTCCTCATTAAGCTGAATACGTTCTTCACCATATTTTCCAAAAACCATCCCGCCAAGCCTGCCATTGCCAACAGGAAGGGCTTCCTCCCATACGGTAGCCGTACTATCGTACCACAAAAGTGTGGCAGGATTAAAACTTCTACTGTCGATAATTGAAGATAAACCGGGTTCCTGCTGCGCGCTTATATTTATTGAAATAAGCAGGGCCAAAAACGTCGTAACTAAACTTGATTTCTTCATACTATTTCTTCTACTTTTTTTCTTCCAATGTATAATCGAAAACATTTCTTGCAAATAAAAGAATACTTTCAATACTCACTTCATATTCAACAACTTGCCCTCATTTTTTTTACCAATTAGAGGTGTCCTTCCATGCAGAGCCGGTAATTTTCATCTTCTGCCCCCAAAAGCGGCCGTATAACCGCGATAAAAATAAAAAGTAAATAAGCATTTTTCATTCTTTTTGATTTAAAACGATAAATGGCGTCAAATAAAAAATAACAACTATAATACCGGAGGTGCAAAAGTTATTGTAACAGGTTCTTTTTTCTCCAGAAACAAGAAAACTACAAGGTCATCCCCTTCCAGTTCGTGGTTAATCCCTACTCTTGCATCCTTTGCCGGTTTCCCGTTAACCAGTATTCTGGGTTTTTCGCCACACCAGTTTTTGATAAAAAATGCAGGATTGGAAATCGGATTTTTAGTACTTCCCTCAACCTTAAACTGCAGTTGTTCAACCCTTGAGACTTTATTTTCAATTTGGTAGCACCTCTCACTTTTATCATAACCGTGTGAAACAAAATCGTTCCCTGTTATCGTTATCTCAGGAGAATAAGCCCACGACCGCCCGAGTTTTATTATTTCATTCATATCCATTTCGTTTATTCCATACAAGCCATTCCAGTAATACCGATCGCCTTTTTCGTTAATTACCGGGTACGAGATAGGAAAACTACCACAATGCGAAGGACGGTCGGATGTAGTACTCGTGCGCCCATCGCACCGGGCCTGCCCAACAGGGAAATGATTACAGCCACCATGTTGCTCATATCGGCTTATGTTATTATACCTTACCATCATTTCGTTTCCGGGTTCAAAACAAATAAAAGGCTTATTCTCCGATTTAAAATTGTATTGCTGAATGGTATAATCATTCGCAAAGTCAACATCCATTTTTTCAGGATTTTCAACATAGGATACCGGATGTATATCTCCTTCATAATTGGCTACATGCACAAAGTCTTCATGCAGTAAATCGCTTTCCACCTGTTCAGGATGTAACAGTGGCAATGATTCCTGAAACTGACGGGGAAATCCAAGTGTTCCTTTTTTCCAGGATACCTTTCTAATGCCGGCCGCATCAGGATAAATGTAATGATATTCGTCAACCCAGCATTCCCATCCTGTTTTCGGATCCACTCGCCAGGTATTATTATGTGAACTCACCGGGGCATACCGCCAGTGAACAACAATCCTGGCTTCATTATTTTCGATAATTCTGACATGAGAAAACCTGCAATGGCGATCCTGCATGTGTTCAAAACAACCTTCGGTGTCTTCATCTCCAATCCCCCAGGCTTCAACGCTCTGATCCGACATCCAGTTATTATTTTCTGCTACCCAGGATGCGCCATACCTGATACCTCTCCAAAAAATTACATGAACCGGTGATTTATCGAAACACACTACAATATCAGGGTCCTGTTCCACCGGCCATAAATTATCCCATCCATCATAATATTTTAATTTAGTATAAAATGCGCCAAAACGACCGGGGTTATTTTCAACCAAAGGAAGACGGTGTGGCTGAATGTCCGGGGCTTTAACATCAAATTCGATATAAGCATCTGAAATTTCAGAATCGGATTTGGCTCTGTTAAAAACTTTTACTTCGTCTATTATTCCGTCGAGTCCAAAATATTGAGGAAGTGTTCCCCACGTGCGATGAATATCGGAAGGCTTTTCGGGAAAGGCAACCATACCTATTATACACCTACTTTCCCTTGGAAAGCCAAGTTTACCATATATTGAAAGCTGGGCCGTTTTTTCGCCGTTAATATACAACGTCAAGTCTTTATTTGCCCTGTAAACACCAACAATGTGCATCCATTTTCTTAAAGGAAGGATTAGCCGTTCTGTTGTACAGGATATCCATTGTTCTCCAATTGCCGTTTGAAAGGAAGCTTCGCCATGCGGTCCAATCATTAAACGGTATCCTTTTGTTTCATTATTTTCAGTCGTAAGCACAGGGCACCAGTTCCACGGATAATTTCCAAGTGCTACCCATGCTTCAACAGTAATCTCTTCTCCAGGGACAGGCAGAGCAGGATTATCATGTATCAAACGAGTGGTAAACCCGTCTAATTTTAAGCCCCTGCCTTTTACCCCTTCTGTTATAGTAAAGTTACCCTCAAGAGTATCAGCGACACCGCTTTGGAGTTCCGTTGCATTTCGGTTATCGATTTTGCTAAAATCCCAGGAAAGAACAGGAGCCTGCGCAACCGACACATTACAAAACGCAACAACTAACAAAAATGAGAAAATTAAACTTTTACCCTTCCCTTTATTTTTCACGATTTCAGATTTTGTAATTCGTTTCATTACAGATACTTTTTTGTTTTCGCTGATTTCTCGGTTTCAGGATTTTAAAACTAACCTTTTAAATTGTTCCTGCCACCGCATTATCTACTTTTGAATACCCAAAATTAAAACTGATGAATCAGTCATTTTACAGATTTTTCTTCTTTTCATTAAAAGAAAAGAAACAGACGAACCATTTCTAATTCAACTGTTTCTTTTTGTTTTATATCGTGTGTTGATTACTCCACTCCGGCTCTTTTATCCCACCACAGTTGTGTACCGTAAAAAATGTCCTTTTCCACAATATCAAACGGAAAATTAGAATTCAGAGATTTTTCCTCATCTGCGTATGCCATCCTAAACGGAGGGCGGTTATGCGAAGAAGCATAATCAGAGGCCACCCCGGTAAGTAATGGAACATCTGTTCTTCTTGCTTCTGACCATCCTTCCACACTTTGTTTAAAGAGACATATCCACTTTTGCAAGGCAATTTTGTCGAGATTCGATGTCGTTCCCCCATCCCAGGCAACTTCTGATTCGGTTAAAAAAGTTTCAATTTCAGTGGTTGTAATCTGACCACTTTCCTCGCAAGATTTTATGATGCCGGTTTCATAGGCAGTCTGAGCATCGCCAGTTGCCATATTTCTAACATATGCTTCGGCCAGACAGAAATATACTTCAGCACAATTCATATAGGGAACAAAACCCTGAGGATCATTCATAAACCAGTCGCCAATATGTGATTTGTTAAAACTATTGTTTAGCGTATCCGATTTATCCTCCGGCCCAAACCTGTGTCCGCTGTACAGTCCATACGCATTTTTATCGGCATATACCGGCAAACGGGGGTCGTTGTTATTTTGAAGAGCATCAATAATTGGCTGCTGCATCCTCCACGTAGATTGTTTTGGATTATCGCCAACAGTTCCCATCGACTCGTACCAGATTTCCTCGTCAGGTGCAATTCCTGGAAAATACCAATATGCATTATCATCGTTTTCTTTCATTAGCGGGTATTTCGACGGATTTCCAAGAACATCCTGAATAACAGCAGCAGCCGCAGCTTCGTTAGCTGATGACATTCGGATAGCTACTCGTAAACGAAGCGAATTGCAGAACTTTTTCCATTTACTGATATCGCCTTTATACAGAAAGTCGCCATCGCCAATATCAGCACCATCTTCGCTAAACATATCAGCGGCAGTTTTTAGTTCCGAAAGAATGGTGTTATAAACTGTTTCCTGGTCGTCGTACTTCGGATATATAATATCTTCTTCAAGTTTAAATGCTTCAGAATACGGAATGTCGCCCCACATATCTGAAGTTTTATGTGCATTATATGCTCTGAATGTCAATGCAGCCGCATAAAGATTGTTGTTTTCCTCGTCAACCGCCAGTCGCATGGCATCTGTTGCATAAGTCATAGTGGTATACATACTGGTCCACATGCTGTTATTAATATCTACCCTGTATTCATAATCTGGTGCACTTATATAGCCTGCATAAGCACCTGCATAATAGCAATCCAGTCTTGTTCCGAACAATGTGTACATTGAAGTCAGCATTGAAGCCCCCAATACGCTCGTACCAGGTACAACTGTTGCCGAATTGGGACTGGTATTCATTTCATCGAACTCGCTGGTACAAGCACCAATAAGAAATATGACACCAGCCAGTATAAATACTTTTGCTTTAATTATATTTTTCATAATTCCAGTATTTGTATTCTGTTATTAAAAATTCACATTAAGTTTTAAGCCATAGCTCCGTGTAGTTGGAATCTGAAAGTTTTCAAAACCAACTCCTCCTTCACCACCGCCTAGTCCTACTTCAGGGTCAATACCCAGGTCTTTTGTTGACTTATCACGATACAGGATTGCAAGGTTTCTTCCAACCAGTGAAACATTCAGTTTTTGTATCCACTTTACTTTCGAGAGATTAAAATCATATCCGAATACCACTTCACGTAACTTCACGTAGGTTCCATCTAGTATTGAGTACTCGTGATTGTTCCACATCCAGTCTCCGCCATAATAATCCTGAGCTGATACGCGTATATTGTTTGGAGTCCCGTCCTCAAAAACACCGTCCACAATCAATCCGTTTTCACGCACATGGTTTGCTGTTGTAACCGCATAAGTACCTGTTGGATAAGAGTGCCATGCCGTTGTACTGAAAATATCACCGCCAACCCTTACATCAATTAAAAAGTTCAGATTAAATCCTTTATACCGGAATGAATTTGTTATACCTCCTGTCCAATCTGGCGTAACTGTCCCTAGTCTTTCTGCCACGCTGGTAGTTTTCGGAATACCTCTTGAATCAACAACAATTTTACCTTCATCGTTACGAACAAAAGGAAGTCCCCATAATACTCCCCATTCCTGCCCTGGTATTCCCAGAGAAGTAGCACCTCCGAAACCATTTGAAATCACATACGACTCAAGGTCGCCATAAAGTGAATTTACTACACTTTTGTTTGTAGCCCAGTTTATGGTTACATCCCATTTCAGCCCCGACTGATAATTCAAAATATTTCCCGACAACATCAACTCAACGCCTTTATTCTCAATCTCACCGGCATTGAGCCTCATTGCCCTGTAACCTGTTGTGGAAGAGGTTGCAACCGAAAGGATCTGATTAACCGTTGTCTGGTTATAATAAGTTACATCCAATGAAATACGGTCATTCCAGAATCTCATATCAGCACCGAATTCATAAGAAGAAGTTTCTTCTGGTTTTAGTCCGACAGGAGGCATTGTACTAGTAGGACTAAATGTAGAAATTGAATTGTAACTTCCTGCATTATAAGTTCTGGCTAACTGATACGGGCCGGTATCTCCCCCAACTTTTGCTACACTGGCTCTTAATTTTGCATACGATAGAAAACCTGATTCAAATCCAAAGGCATCTGTTACACTGAACCCAAGACTTACCGATGGATAAAAATAAGATCTGTTTTCTGCCGGCAAGGTAGAACTCCAGTCGTTACGACCGGTTACACCAAGGTAAAGGTAGTTTTTGTAAGATGCATTTGCGGCGAAATAAAGACTGTTGGTTTCATATTCGCTTTTATACATCCCCACCGATGGATTTCCTTTCACATTTGATATGGTATACAAATCGGGAACCGTGAGGTCATTTGCAGCCATGCTCATGCTTTTGTACTGATCGTTTCTGTAGTTTCCTCCAACAAGGCCGTCAACACGAACATCTCCAAAAGTTTTATCAAAGTTCAATGTAAAATCAGCATTTGTTTCTCTTGTAGTAATTTCAGTGTCGGCAAACTGGCCGCCTCTTCCTCTTCTGACATTATTAACTGTTCCAGATTGCGTAATATCGTTTCTATATTCATTATAAAAATCAAGACCAACACGGGCATTCGCATACAACCAGCTGGTTATATTGTAAGTTGCACTGATGTTCCCAAATACGCGATCTCTGGTGAATCCGGTTGTATTTCTGAGCGTATAAAACGGGTTATCCCCACCGGGAAATATATAACCTTCATTTCCTTTTTCGTAAAATAAATCTTTTACATATTGTGTTGGATAATCTCTTTGCAACCAACCAAAAATATCTGCCCAGCTATAACCATTGTTTGGTAAATTATCGCTTTCCTTCCTCAGATAAGTAAAATTAGCTGCCGTAACGATCTTATCAGAAGGAGTTAATCTGAGATTAAGTGCAACGGTATTTTGTTTTTGATCTGTGTTGTTAACAATCCCCGTGCTGTTGCGGTTGGTAAATGTTACTCTTCCAGAAGCTTTTTCTCCGGTTGACGATACAGCAACACTGTTTTCTATATTTATACCTGTTTCAAACCACTGCTTTATATTATCGGGGCGGGACACCCAGGGACTGTCTGGTCCTGTTGACCACTGATCCAGCAGCAAGCCTGCATCTAACCGAGGCCCCCAGTTGATGGGCCAACTGTCGTTAACACCACCGCCATCACCATCTACATAGTTGTACGAAAATTGTTTGGCATATTCGTTATAGGTCAGCGAAGTTCCGTTTTCTTCGTTATACTTATTATAAATATACTCACTACCGTTCCAACCACCTCCATATTCATTCTGAAGATTAGGAAAATAAGAAGCCTTATCCATAACTACGGAAGAAATTATATCCACTCCGATTTTGCGGTTATCCTTATTTCCTTTCTTAGTGGTAATAAGAATTACACCGTTTGTTGCACGGCTTCCATACAATGCAGAAGCACTTGCTCCTTTAAGTACAGTCATCGATTCAATATTATTAGGATCAATATCAGATGCAGCGTTTCCCCAGTCGACCCCTCCGGCACCATCGAGGTTCGTAGTTGAATTATCAATAGGGGTACCATCAACTACAAAAAGAGGCTGGTTTCCCGAAAAGGAAGCATTTCCCCTGATTACAATTCTCGAAGAAGATCCGATGGTACTACCGCCACTTGTAACCTGAACCCCGGCAACTTTTCCGGAAAGCGAATTTACCAGGTTAGCATCGTTTGCCATATTCATTTCTTCTGAAGATAAGTCCTGAACGGCATACCCCAGTGTTTTTTTCTCTCTGGTTATTCCAAGTGCCGTCACAACAACTTCGTCCAGTCCCACGTTTTCAGGTTCTAAAACAAAATCGTAAACAGAAGAACTTGTTAGAGGAACCTCCTCCGATTTCATACCGATAAAAGATGCGACCAAAGTTCCTGAACCTGGGGCTTCCAACGTAAATGTACCATCCGCCCCGGTAATAGTGCCAATGCCTGTTCCTTTTACCGAAATAGTAACAGCCACCATCCTTTCGCCATCTGCCGACGAAGTAACTGTTCCACTCACCGTCCGGTTTTGCGCAAGCGCACAAAGCGTAGTAAACAGAACCAAATAAATTGAAAATAGTGCTTTCTTCATAGACTCAATTTTTAAGGTTAAAAAATAAAAGGTATTCACTGATATTCATGGGTTAATATTTTCAATAACAGCTTTTTACAAGCTTAATCATTTCGTTTTCAGTTGCAATCTTAGGATTCGCTTTATAGTCGGGCAACACCATACATTGCGTTGCCAGTCTGGAAATTTCATGTTGAGGCATTCCAATGTCTCTCAGACTTTTGTTTAACTTTAAATCTTTCAAAAACCTTGCAATTTCAACAGAAGATTCTGATGCAGCTTCTCTGTCAGAAAGAGCGTTTAAATCCGGATTTAATATCCTCGCCAATCTGGAAAACTGTGGAACAGCATGTTTCCAGGTAAATTCAGCAAAGGCCGGATACACAATGGCCAGTGCTTCTCCATGGGCTACATGTGGATACATTCCTCCAATTGCCATTCCCATCCCGTGAGGAAGTGTTACGCCAGCATTCGCAATACATAGCCCGCCCAAAGTGTCGGCCCAGGCCATTTTTTCACGTGCTTCAATATTCTTTAAATCCGATAAAACTTTAGGTAAATATTCCGAAACAATTGTAATTGCTTCCCAAGCCAACAGATCCACATAGGCTCCTGTTCCCGGATTAATTGTGCTTTCAAACGCGTGGCACAGCACATCAAATCCGGTAGTTGCGGTAACAAATTCGGGAGTTGTCAGCATCAATTCAGGATCGATAATACAAAGCTGCGGATATAAAATATTGTTATACAAAGCTGATTTATCCCTTGTTTCAGCATTGGTAACTACCGCCACTTGCGTAACCTGTGACCCTGTGCCAGAAGTAGTTGAAACAGCAATAACAGGCAATAATTTTTGGGGATCAGGTTGCGGCGATTTATAAAAAAGGTAATCCCAACTTGTACCAGCATGTGTTGCTTCAACCGAAATAGCTTTAGCAGAGTCCATACTGGAGCCACCTCCCAGTCCAACGATAAAATTTGCGCCAAAATTCTTAGCCATTTCTGCCCCCCTGGAAATAGATTCTATTGTAGGGTTAGGAATGACCCCATCGTAATGTACGACTTCAATTCCTGCTGTTTTAAGAATTTTAATAACTCGTGCATACTGATCTTTCAATGCAGGTACATTTGCCTTTGTTGTCACCAGCAGCGCCTTATTTCCGTATTTTTTAGAAATTTCACCTAATTCATTTATTCGTCCTTTGCCAAATATTATTTGCGTTGACTGATGAAAATTAAATTGTTTCATTCTTGTTTATTTATTTGAATACTTGATGTATTTTTTGTTCGTTGCCACAAAAGCAAGCTTACCAGCCAGACAACATCTTTGCCTGGTCGCTATTCAATATCATTTAGGTACCTAAATAGATTTAGTCAGGTATTCACCGCACTTCTTAGGTACGGGATACTTTTTCCAACAGAATAATTCTGTCGGTCATTTATTTATTTTCCGGCAACACAGCCTGGCAGATAAGAATTAAGTTATCAGGCTATTCTGACTTTATGGAGAGTATCTGCTTTAAATATTGCCGTTTCTAATTTTGCAGTAAAAAATTCGCTCCCGGATTCAATGCCTTAATAAAAAGCAACCGGGCATCTCATTTTAAATAGTATCTTTCCAATGCTCTTTAGTAGTTTCAGCTATCTTTTCTGATGCTAAAGATCAATTATTACTTTCATAACCCTATCTTTTTGATGTTCGATATATTCATATGCCTGTTTAAATTCAATAAATGGAAAATGTTTTGAAATAAGAGGTTCTGTCCTTATCTTTCCTTCTAAAATCATGGATACAGCTTCTAGATAATCTTCATGCCGGTACATTATTGAGCCAAAAACATTCAGTTCATGCTCCCCAACGTAATACATATTTATTTCCGGATTTTTTGCATATACTCCAAGTACTACAATATCTCCTCCTTTTTCCACATTTGCCAGCAATAAATCTAAAGAAGCCTGTACCCCTGCAGCTTCAAACCCCACTTGGAAACCATCGTCGCCAAAACACGCTTTAATTTCTTCTTCAACAAACGAAGTTCCTCTTATATTAAGCGTTAAATCAATACCGCACTCTTTTGCTTTTTCCAACCGATAATCGCTTATATCTGTTATCAGTACTTTATTTGCACCACGTGCTTTGGCAAACTGCGCAACCAAATTACCGATTGTTCCGGCTCCCGACACCACCACGTTCTTTCCCTTTAGTTCTGTTGCTCTACTTGTTGCATGTGCACTAACAGCAGTTGGCTCAACCATTGCTCCCTGTTCAAAAGTGAAGGAATCGGGAAGAATTACAAGTCTGTCCTCTGGAATTATAAAATAATCTTGTGCAACACCCGGAGCCTGAAATCCTTCAACTTTTAAATTCTGACAAGCATTATATTGTCCTCTTTTACATGGGTTGCATTCACCACAAACCTGCTGTGGCCGGGCAGTTGCTTTCATTCCCGGTTTTGCCTTTGACACCTTGTCTCCTACTGCCGTAACAGTAGCCGAATATTCATGCCCCTGAACAACCGGATATGGTGTTGCAGGATGTTCACCATGAAATACATGAATATCGCTTCCACAAATTCCTATTCGTTCAATCCTAAGGAGAACTTCATAGGATTTAAGCGCTTCCGGCAGAGCAATATCGTTGTATTCTATTTTTCCAGGAGAAGACATTATGGCTTGTTTCATTTTCTAAATTTGTTTTGAGCTATACCGGGCAGGTATTAAACCTACCCGGGCTGCTCAGTTTTTCATTAACAAAACTTTATCTATGAAAATATTATGTATAACACAATTAAAGTTATCAGTAAAATAACAGCAACAACACGTGCATCGGTAAAACTCGTTACCTTTCCTTTTATTACTGCAAGAGGATGCTCCCATGTGTAACTATCTACAATTTGCCTATCAGGTCTTGGCGTGACATAACTAATAATAAAATAGATAACAGAACATAGTACAAACAGCCACCACGCCTGCATCATAAATGGCACATGCCATCCGTTTGTTATATACATATATCCACTAATCGGCTCAAAATCAAAACAAAATGCAGTAACACCAATTAACAGACCTAAAATTAATGTCACAAAAGCTGCTTGTCGTGTCCCTCTTTTTGAAAAAACACCAAAAAGAAAAACTACAGCTACGGGCGGTGCTATCGCCGAAGCAATTTTATTAATCGCTTCAAAAATACTGGTAAATTTATCGCCTTGCGTAGACCAGGCCATAGCAAGTATCATAACCATAACAGCCGAATAACGTCCTATACTGATTTGCTTTTTATCTGAAACCCCCGGATTGAAACGTTTTACAATATCCACGGCTACCAATGTGGCAGAACTATTAAGCGCTGCGGCAATTGTGCTCATTAAAGCAGCAAGTAGCGTTGCGGCCATCAATCCTTTTAGTCCAACCGGGAGCAGTTGATTAATCAATACCGGCAGAGCCATATTTGCATTTGTTCCTATAATATCTTTAAATAGTACGTAGGCAATAACCCCCGGAAATACCAAAATAAAAACGGGAAGTATTTTCAAAAAACCGGCAAACAAAGAGCCCAATTGAGCATCCTTCTGTGTTTTTGCTCCAAGTACACGCTGGACAATAGTTTGATCAGAACACCAGTACCACAAACCAAGTATCGGATATCCAAGCATACATGCGTACCAGGTTAGCCCGGCCTCTCCACCTAAATCTTTTATACTTTCGGCTGAATGCAACATATTCAGCTGACCGGGTTTCAAATTCGCCTTTAACGCCTCAATGGAAGAAATGCCAGCATCGGATAAAGCAAAAATGCCAAAAGCTGTTAATGTAATTGCTCCAAGTATTAAAACTGCAGACTGCACTGTCTCTGTAACAACAACAGCTTTCAAACCTCCAAGAACGGTATATACTGAGGTAACAACCGATATAACAAAGATTGATGTTGTAACATTAATGCCAAAAAAAGTTTCAAAAACTACAGCACCGGCATACAGGCTCATTCCAATATGCACAAACAAAGCGCCAATAATTGCTATAAAAGCCAATACAGTGCGCGACCGTGAGTCATATCTTTTTTCCAAAAATTCGGGCAAAGTGGAAATTTTACTTCTGAAGTAAAACGGGGCGAATATTAATCCCAGTAAAATAAGCGTAACTGACGCAAGCCACTCGAAATTTCCCCAGACAAAACCCTCGCCATAACCAGATGCTGCAAGCCCAACCAAATGAATTGTAGAGATATTTGATGCAAACAAAGAAGCGCCAACCACAACCCAACTTAGTCCCCGCCCGGCTAAAAAATAACCTTCACTCGTCATCTTCTTTAGCCGTATCGACAAAATACCAACGAATAAAATGCCAAGCAGGTAAATGACAATGATTGATAAATCAATTAAATTTATTCTTTCACTCATTTTTGAAGATTATATGCAACATGATTTTCACTTGATTCTCAACGAATCATATTCTTTCCATTTACACTTTTGGAATTATACTTTCCAATGTCACAATCCTGCACAAGCCCTAAACCGGGCATAGTCCAAAATTCTTATAATTCCAAATTTTCCTTCAGCTATTTACACGATCCTTTTTTTTGATTTTTCATGTAAGTTATTCTAATCAAACAAATCTCTATAATTCTTAAAACTCATATCAAAGCATTATTTATTCGCCCCAACAAAATACACCAGTCATTATTTTTTTAAATAAAAAACTGCTCTCCTTCAGTCTTTCATTAGAAAAATTACAATCTAACCAGTATACTTTTTTACAACATTCTATTCATAAACTGAATTGATTTTAATTACACTAAACAAATAATACTTTTTAATATCATTTTCAAATATACATCAATAATTTTCACAATGCAATATAAATAGAATTATTTTATGACAAAAATCAAAACAAACAACAATAAAAGCATCAAATAGACGAATAAACAACCTCACTTTAAACATATTATAATAAAAAATTCAAACACAAAACATCATAAATATTTACTACTAAGATAATTTTAAAACAAAATTAAAAACACTTTAATAATCTTAAAATAAACATTCAAAAAGTGGCAAATAGAAAAAATCTATATATATTATAATATTATTTTAATATCTTTGCATGAAATACATTTACATGAAAAACGAATTTTCAAAAATGGATGCAGGATTATTACATCTTGCGAACAAAAGAGTGCTGCTAAAACTAATTAACCAAAAAAGCCAAATCAGTCGATCTGAACTTTCAAAGGCAACAAAGCTCACTCCCCCAACAATAACCAGAATAGTTGACGAATTGGTTTACAAGGATAATCTGGCTGAATATATCGGAACAGGAAGTTCCAACGGAGGAAGACCTTCGATGATTGTTAAATTTAAAAACGCAGCCAATTATATTATTGGAATTGACCTTGGAGCAACTTATATAAGAGGAGGTCTTGTTGACCTTAATGCTAAATTTATATACGAGATACAGGTTCCTACCGAAATTGAAAAAGGATTTTCAAGTATTATCGGGAAAGTTATAAATGTAATTGAAAAATTGAAAAGCAGACAAGAGGACGGTTCAAAAATATGGGGTATTGGAATTGGTGTTGCCGGGCTCGTAGATAGTAAAACAGGGATAATCGAATCTTCACCCGATTTTGGATGGTCAAAAATTGACTTAAGAAAAGAATTGGAATACCGATTAAACCTTCCCATATTTTATGACAATTCTACCCGTTTAATGGCTCTCGGGGAGTTAAAACTGGGCACAAAGCAAGATTTAAAAAACTTCGCGGTAATAAACCTCGGGTATGGTATTGCATCCGGTCTGGTTGTAGAAGGGAATCTGGTTAAAGGGCATATTGGTTTTGCAGGTGAGTTTGGCCATATCTCTGTTGATACAGAAAGCAGCGTGAAGTGCAAATGCGGAATGTACGGCTGCCTGGAAGCCCTGGCATCGGGACATAGAATTGCCGCACTTGGCAAGCACCAAGTAAAAAATAATAATTCAGAAATTTTACGTGAGTTAAGTAACGGAAATCCTGATTTAATCACGGCTGAACTTGTAGCAAGAGCAGCTGAAATGGGAGACGAGTCGTGTTTGAAAATTTATAACGAAGTTACAGAATACCTTTGTAAAGGAATTGGCACCATTGCGAACCTTCTCAATCCGGAAGTGGTGTATCTTGGAGGAGGCATCGCCTCAAACAAAAAGCTCCTTTTTGATTTAGTCCAAAGTAAAAAATCTAAATACCTGTTGCACACAAATACAAATATGCCAATTCTTCCTTCTACTTTCGGAGAGCAGGCCACAATTATTGGAGCAGTATCATTGGTACTTGAAAAAATTATGAATCTGGAATTACAATAAACTCATCTTCAATCAGATTTGATTATACCTGGAAAGGACAGATTAAATATGTATCGTTCTGCTTAACACATTCTCCAAAAAAAAACCGGCTTACTGAAAAACAGACTAAATAATCCACCTTCTGAGAAGGTGGGCTTGCAGGAGCCCCTATAAGGGGCCAAAGTTGAGCCGCTGTTGCTCTTCAATACGTTCTTGCTCTTCTTGATACTTGACATACTTCTTGATTTTTTCTTCGTCAAGACCAACGGTGTCGACACAGTATCCTCTGGACCAAAAGTGATTCCCCCAATAAGGTTTCACTTTCAATTGAGGATATGTTTTGAATATTTTGATGGCAGTCTTACCTTTCATGATTCCCATCAATTTGGATATTGACAGTTTGGGAGGGACACTAACAATCAGATGAATATGATCTTTTTGAATATTCACCTCTGTCAGTTCACAACCTTTCCACTCTATCAATGTCCGAATATCGTTGTTCAACATTTCTTTGACAAGACCTTCAAGAACGCGGTATCGATACTTCGGTGTCCAAACAATATGATATGTGCACCGATAAATGACATGGCTTAGCTTTTTGAAATTGCTCATGTCACTAAGTTAAAATATTTCAGGTAAAACCGATTAAACATTACCACCACCAAAGGAGGTGGGTTTTTAATTTATACTAAAATATCAAAATACATAATTTCCCATTACAAAAAAGGAAAAAACTCTTTCAAAATTTGACCGTGGTCAAAAGCGAGTTCTGGCAATAAGTCGACAGAAAACCATGCAGCTTGTGCGGCATCATCGCTACCATTTACCGGTTGCTTTTCCTTTAACACAACAGAATGTACCACAGAAATCGTTCTATGACGAGGGTCACGATCTATAGCGTCGTAAGTCCGAAATTGTTTCATTTGTTCCACTTTCAAACCGGTTTCCTCTTCCAATTCCCGAATACAAGCCTGCTCAAGTGTTTCATCCATTTCGATAAAACCGCCCGGAAGTGCCCATTTATTCTTATATGGCTCATTTCCTCTCTGAATCAACAAAACAAAGGTTGAATCTTTTTCTTCAACATAAACAATAGCATCGGTGGTTAAAGCTGCGCGCGGATATTTATATGTGTACATTTAATTTTGTTTTTGAGGATAAAAAAAGGAAATGTTCTGTTATGAAAAGCATATTCCGTCTCTTAATTCTGCAACTAATCTTTCTTACCGGTTCTCCAATGTTTTAACACCAGAAAAACAACAGCAACAAAAATTACAATATAAATTAGCAGTTTAACTCTCTCCATTGGGTTGGATTATTTTCTTCATTACACGCATTTTATGAGTATAACGTTTCGTGTCTACATTAAAAATTCCGAACTGATCTACATTATCAATACGAACTTTCCCAGAGGCATGTATTATTTTGTTTCGCTTCCAGATTATTCCAACATGTACAATATTCCCTTCATCATCGTCAAAAAAAGCAAGATCACCCGGCTCAGCCTCATCAACAAAGCTAAGAGCAGTTCCAACTCTCACTTGTTCGCTGGCATCACGAGGAATTTTTACACCAATCATTTTATAAATTACCTGTGTAAATCCACTGCAGTCGATTCCAAATGGCGATCTGCCACCCCATAAATACGGAGCGTTAAAATATTTTAATGCTTGTTTTATCGCAACATTTCGCGGATCTTTTAATTCGCCATAAAATATTTCACCATTCAGTTTAAACTTTTCTTTGTTTACTGAAAACTCTTTTTTGTAGGGCCTCCAAACTGGCAAAGTACTTCCTGCTGTAAGCATCAGGTTTTGTTCTTCGTTCACGGGGATAATGCTAAAGATATCTCCGGTTACTGCCGACGGACTATTTTCAATTTTATTTAACGTCCTAGGAGTCAACTGAGTAATCATCTTGCTGTCAATCCAGCCCTCGTAACCATCGTATGCTAATTTTATATTCGACCAACCGACCATTTGTTCCCTGATTTCAAAATGTTCGCCATATAAAATCTGGGTCACCATTTCACTCTTTTCTGACGGTTCTTTTCTTACAGGAATAATACTAAGACTGGATATACCGTAGTTCATCAAAATAATTTGTTAATTTTATTTTGTAAAACAAATTGCGTTGCTTTACCCGATTATTCACAAAACTATGAAAAATTAGAGTTAGAAAAACGAGGCATTTAACATTTTTCTTAATTCTTTCTTCACAAATGAACAACGGGTTTTCGTGATTTTTAACTTTGTTTGAATTAACTGATTGGCATTATGAGCAAATTTCGTGAACGATTGATGAAATACACAAGGGTTTTTTACTGGATATTTGTATTCATGGTTGCGGCTGTTTTGTTATTTTTAATCTTACCAGGCGAACCCAAATTTAAATATGAATATCAAAAGGGTTTTCCGTGGCGTCATGAGAATCTGGTTGCTCCCTTCGATTTTGCTATTCTAAAATCTCCGAAAGAAATGGAGGATGAAAAAGCTGAGCAACTAAAAGTACTTGTTCCGTATTTTACTTTTGATACTACCATAGTACAAACTAAAATTGAGGATTTAAAAGCCAACTTAAATTTAAACAGCGATTCTCTTCAGAGAGTTAAAAAGGAGATCTTCCAAACACTTTCCAATAAGTTGCAGGATGTATATTCAGCCGGAATTTTACAGCACTCTCCTGAAAGTTATACTGAACTTACTGATAAAACCGAAATTAGAAAACGCACCGGAACACAGGTTTCGAAAATAGCCAAAGAAAAAATATATTCAGAAAAAACAGCCTATAACGAAATACATGCGGAAGTTGAAAATTTCAAACAAAAATATTCAGGATTAAACAACTGGCTTAGCAATATTTCTATCGAGAATTATATAACATCGAATTTAGTTTACGACGCTGCTACTACTCAAAAAGAGGTTGACGAAATAACACAGAATATTTCAACAACACGTGGGATGGTTCAAATGGGCGAACGAATTATATTACAAGGCGAGATTGTAACCAACGAAAAATACCAGATTCTTGAGTCGTTAAAAGACAGCTTTGAAAAAGAACGTGGTCAGGGTTTTGACCGTTATACAGTTTCAATTGGGAAAGTAATTTTAATCCTTTCATTACTGGCTTTAATTTTTACATTTCTCTATATATACCGCCGCGATATTCTAAATGGGTTCCGTCGTCTGTTGTTTCTACTGCTGTTTATGGTGTTCATGGTGTTTCTTGCCAGTTTCTTTAACTCATTTCCGAACCTGAATATTTACCTTGTTCCGCTAGCCATTTTCCCCATAGTGGTCCGTACCTTTTTCGACTCGCGAACAGCCATTTTTATGCTAATCATAACTACACTTCTGATAGGTTTTTACGCGCCAAATAATTATGAATTTATCCTTTTACAGGTAACCGCAGGTGTTGTTGCAGTATTTAGCCTGAACAAAATGCACCGCAGGGTACATCTGGTAATTGCAACGCTTTGGGTCTTTCTTACTTATTTACTGGTTTTCTCAGCGCTAAATCTTATCCACGAAGGTTCATTCCTAACTTATAATTACAGAATGTTACAATGGTTTGCATTAAGTAGCATGCTTATTCTTTTGGTTTACCCGTTGATTTACATTTTTGAGAAACTTTTCGGGTTTATTTCTGATGTTACGTTAATTGAACTTTCAGACAGCAACCAACCTTTGCTGAGAAAACTGGCCGAAGAAGCTCCCGGGACTTTCCAGCACTCGATGCAAATTGCAAATTTGGCTGAAGAAGTAATTCTAAAAATTGGGGGTAATCCATTTTTGGTACGTGCCGGTGCCCTTTATCACGATATCGGGAAAATCGCCAAACCAAACTTTTTTATAGAAAATCAGGCAATTGGAATGAATCCGCATGATAATATGGACTATAAACAAAGCGCCGAAGTAATTATTGACCATGTAAAAAATGGAGTAAAAATGGCCAAAAAGCATAAACTTCCCGATTCTCTGGTGGAATTTATAGCCACTCATCATGGTACTACTAAAGCCAAATATTTTTATCTAAAACATCAGCAGGACCACCCAAACGAAGTAGTTGATGAGGATTCTTTTATATATCCGGGACCGCTGCCGGTAAGCAAAGAAGCTGCAGTTGTTATGTTGGTCGACGGAATTGAAGCTGCGTCAAGAAGTTTAAAAGACAAAACACTGGAAAATCTGCGTGAATTAATAAACAACATGATTGACCAAAAAATTACAGATAAACAATTGGATCGTTCAAAATTGACCTTTAACGATATAAATATTATTAAAGCAACATTACTAGAGAAACTCATAAACATTTATCATATCCGGATTGAATATCCAAAGGAAGAAGAAAAGAAAAATTAATTTTTACCTTGTCGATAATAAATCATATTTCTGCGTTCTACATCTTCTAAAAGTTGTACTCTCCTTATTCCATTGAAATGATATATTAACTGGTCCGGCTTATCAATATGTTTGGTTTTAACCGGAATCCGGGATTTTCCTGAAGGAAGAATAGCAGTAACAGTATGGTTCCCATTTTTATTTTCTGACAAGGTAACAGGCAACATTACTTTTCTAAAAATAATTGAATCAAACTGAACTTCTGAAACAAGATTACCCAATCCCACCTCAATTGTTGTTCCTTTTTCATTTTCATCAACCACCCATGAAAAATACGATACACCAGAAATTTCAAACGGATTTATTGTGGCTTTTTTTTGAGAAATACAAGACACATTAAAAATCAAAAACATTATTAATATTATCATTGTTAAGTGAAAGTGTCGCATAATAAGCTGAATTAACTCGAAAAACTACTATACAATTAGTTTGCCATTTTCTGAATTTTATTTTTCTATTTTTAACGGATATAAATTTTATACCGAAGAGCATGAAAAAAATTTTGTTTTGGAACATTAATGTAATCCTGATATTGACCTTATTTTTTGCAGGTTGTAAAAAGGACGATCCTATTCCTGAGCCCAATCCTGATGAAAAGGAGATTCCTGAAGCCAGCGAGGTGAATAAGTTTATATGGGAAGGACTTGCAACCTATTATTACTGGGTAAATGATGTACCAAACCTGACAAATGGAAAGTTTAATAATGAAGACAGTTTAAATGCATTTCTAAATACTTACACCGCCCCTGAAGATCTTTTTTACAATCTTCTTTACTCGTATGGAACCATTGACAAGTGGTCATTTATTGTTGATAATTCACAGGAAATTGACAACTGGATTACAGGTATTTCGGAATCAATGGGATACGATTTTATGTTAGGCTATATTGGAGATACTGATAATTTATTTGGTTTTGTAAGGTATGTTCTAAAGGATACCCCAGCAGATTTGGCAGGAATCAAAAGAGGTGACTTTTTTACAACAGTTGACGGAACCCAACTTACATTATCAAATTATCAGGCTCTTTTATTTACACAAAAAACCTACACATTGGGAATGGCCGATATTGAAAATAATCACATCTCAGAAAATGGGAAAGCGTACACGATGACGGCAGTTGAAGTGCAGGAGAATCCCATTTTACTCGATACTGTTTATACTATTGACGGCACAAACATAGGATACCTGGTATACAACGGATTTACTTCAGCTTATGACAGTAAACTGGGAAATTCATACGACATTTTACTTAACAATACAATTGCTTCTTTCAAGAGCAAAGGAATTGACAAACTCATTCTAGATCTGAGATATAATGGCGGCGGCTCAGTGTTAACATCTATCTATCTTGCCAGCATGATTTACAGCACAAATACCAGTCAGGTGTTTGCAGAATACAATTATAACGATCTTGTACAGAATGCCTACAAAGATGAGTTTGGTGAAGATTATTTTAACTTCTACTTCTCAGATGTTATTTCTAATGAAAAATGGGATATTAAAGACGCTAATGGAAATATAATACAAACAGTAAACACCCCTGAAACACAAGTAAGTAGCTTAAACCTCGACGAATTATACGTTATTACGTCATCAAATACAGCCTCAGCCAGCGAATTGCTTATTAACGGATTATCTCCTTACATTACTGTAAAACAAATCGGCACCAATACCACTGGTAAAAACGTTGGTTCATTTACAATCACGCTTAAAGACTGGTACGATTATGAGGATATCACACCTGAACAAGATTGGGCAATGCAACCTATTGTTTTAAAAATTGCAAATTCAGATGGGTATTCTGATTATATTAATGGATTGCAGCCAGATATTGAAGCAGAAGAAGATTTTAGAGAACTGCTTCCTTTTGGAGATACAAATGAAACTTTGTTAAAAGTTGCATTGGATGATATCCGTGGAATTTCAACAAAATCGGTCACCTTTGGAAATATTCCCTTAAAATCATTTAAAAGTTCGCAGGATATGTCGCGGTTTAGTAAAGAAATGTATGTTGACCGTAAAATGATACCTGTAAAAAAATAGCAAAACAACTTTTAG
Source organism: uncultured Draconibacterium sp. (assembly GCA_963677235.2). Classification (GTDB taxonomy): domain Bacteria; phylum Bacteroidota; class Bacteroidia; order Bacteroidales; family Prolixibacteraceae; genus Draconibacterium. Next base: position 1,690,164 of record CAXXPP010000004.1, read on the forward strand.
AATATTACAAATCAGAACAAAAAAACAGAGGCTACTTCAACAAATAGCCTCTTTAACTAAATCTAAACCAAACCATAAGAAATAAATTACCTGCTTTTGAAAAGCAGGTGAAGAGATTATAATTAATTCATTTATTCGCTTGTAACAGTACCAACACCATCAATACTTTTGGTTATCTGAGGATTTCCACGATATTTTATCTTTCCCACGCCTTGAATGTGGGCATACAAATTATCCGTTGCATACACACTACCAGTACCAACTCCCTCTACACTGAACCTCACATCTTTTGTTTTTAATTCGCTGGCATCAACGTGTCCTGCACCCGACACTTTAACATTAAGAGTTTCAGCAACGCCATTCATTTCAAATAATACACCTCCCTGGCTAACAATATCCACATCTTTGGCCTTCATATTTAGTTCAACTTTTGCCCCGCCTTCAACATGCATTTCAAAATCATCCAAATCAAGATAACCTCTGGTTTTTAAACGCACCCCGCCTTCAATATTAACTCTTTCCAACTCTTTAAAAGTGATATATAAATTAATCCGGTCAAAATTGAAATGCTCCCTGTTAATTTTAAGTTTCAAGGACGATGTATTGCTATTAATATCCAAATAATCAAAAACATCGTCATCAGAAGCTTTTACAAGCAACGAATTTTCATCTCCCTGAATAAGGAAGACACGATATCCTCCTTCAAGTTCTATTTCCCGGAAATCACTTAAATCGTATGTTCTCGATTTCCAGTTGGAATCCTGCTGAGCATAAACAGCACCAGAGAAAATAATCAAAACAATTGTTGATAACAGACCAAAAATTCTCATGACTTAAAATTTTATGATTCAAAAGTAAGTTAATGTTTATACGAACTGGGTTCAATTTCGATAAACAAAGGCATTTTGTAGATGAATAATGGAATTTAATTATTTTCCAGTGTTGTATTTTCTTTTTGATGTAATTTTATGAGATACAATAACCCATAAATTGTCAAACAATAGATTGCCGCAACAATAAAAATATCCATAAAAATGATTGATTTTAACTGAACAAAAACTTTCACCAGATAAACAGCTGCAATAATCAATAACACAAAGAATAAACGCAAAATTTTTAGGTTCACATTTCGTATAGTTTGCGTAGAAAAAATCATCCAAATAATCCCACTCGCAACAATAAGTCCGCCTTCAATCTGCCTGCCTTCATTTATTTTAAGTATGCCAAAAATAATTGGAATAATTCCCGCTATTAAAAGCCCACGGGAAATACTTCTGCTAATTTTTTTCCGATGAGACTCATTTTCAATTTTGGGAAATAAATATTTTTTCAAAGGTTTCACCCGGTACTCAATCGCAAGTAAGTCATCTTCTGAATTTATCAATCCTCGGTTTAATGCCTCTACAATAGCTAAACGGGCAGCTTCCGGCTGATAATGATCCCGCCGTTTCAAAATCGCCATAATCTCCTGGTCACTATATTCTGGTATTTGTTCTGTAAAATCAGGTTTCCCCATTTTAACCTTTGATTTTTCCCTCATTTTAAGATAATTTTATCGCTCAATATTACAGTTTTTAAAAGAACAACAAAATAACTCAACAACGAAAAACTTTTAATATGAACAATTTGAATACCAAAATCCGGTAAAAATTATTTTTGGGAAAAATACAATTCCCTTGTTAACAAAAGAGCTGCCAGCAGATGCAAAAATATTAATGACTTACGGTGGGGGAAGCATCAAGAAAAACGGAGTGTATGACCAGGTGAAAGAAGCATTGAAAAATTTTGGTCTTTTCGAATTTGGGGGAATTGAGCCTAATCCGCATTACGAAACCTGTATGAAGGCCATTGAATTGGTAAAAAAAGAAAAAATAAATTACTTGCTTTCCGTTGGTGGAGGGTCAGTTTTAGATGCTACAAAGTTTATTGCTGCCGGCGCTTTATACAACGGAGATCCCTGGGATTTTCTTTCTCAACGATATACCATTGACGTTGAGAAGGCATTACCAATTGGAGCAGTGTTAACACTACCGGCTACCGGCTCCGAGATGAATGGAAACGCTGTAATTACAAAGGCTGAGACACAGGAAAAAATGGCTTTTGGATCACCTCATGTAATGCCGCAGTTTTCAATTCTCGATCCCGAGTGTGTTTTTACCTTACCCAACAAACAGGTTGCTAACGGCGTTGTTGATGCTTTTGTTCATGTGCTGGAACAGTATTTAACCTACCCTGTTAATTCTCCTGTTCAAGATCGTTTTGCTGAAAGTATTTTAACCACACTTGTTGAAGAAGGCCCAAAGGTTCTTGCCAACAGGAAGGATTATGATGCAGCAGCCAATTTTATGTGGAGCGCCACAATGGCATTAAACGGCTTAATTGCAACAGGAGTTCCGCAAGACTGGGCCACCCACATGATTGGACATGAATTAACTGCTTTTCATGGAATTGACCATGGACGGACGCTGGCTATTGTTTTACCCGGAATGATGAACATCAAACGGAAAAATAAAAAAGATAAACTTTTGCAGTTTGGAGAAAGGATATGGGGAATTACAGAAGGGACCGACGATGAAAAAATCGACAAAGCAATAGAAAGAACAGTAAATTTTTTTGAATCACTGGGCGTTCCCACTACCCTGCCTGAATACGACGTACCGGAAGAGACTATTGGAAAGATAACAACCCGTTTTCAGGAAAGAAAAAGTAAACTGGGTGAAAAGGGTGATATCGACTACGAACAAGTTGGAGAAATATTAAAAGACAGATTATAAAAATCACAGATGACCATAAAAGATGGATTCCTTTTGCGAGTCCATCTTACTTTATCTATTTTCTTTCTTACTTTTAACATAATTCTGTATCAGAGAGTTATAATTCTCCACAAGCTCAACAACTAACTTATTTCCAGCATTATAATTAACAACATCCAATTTACTTATTGGCAATATCTTGGGCGATGTACCAGTTAAGAAAGCGGCTTCAAATAAGTCTGTTTCTTTTGAATATATATCATCCTCAATACATTTTATCCCGTTCTCTGTGGCCAGTTTTATAGCTTTTTGACGTGTAATTCCCAAAAGAACTTTATGAGCAGGAGGTGTGATTATTGAATCATTTTTCACAAAAAATACATTGCTACGGCTACCTTCAGTAATTTTTTCATTATGATCGATAAGTAAAACTTCATAAAAACCGTTTACCTTCATTATTTGGTTGGCCTGTTCCCTCACATACATTTGAAACACTTTTGCATTTGGAATTCTCCTTTCTGCTCTCAAAATTCCACAAAGTACACCATTCTCAACCATTTCGTGTGTTGGATATTTATGAGGTATAAAAAATGCCTTAAAATTTGTTTGGTATGAAATAAGAATATTACCCTCATTAACCTTATTATACTCAATTAATTTATTTAATAAATTCTCAATTTGAATTTCACTGAGAAGAATTGATATTCCTGCCAATGAAGCTGATTTATAAAACCGTTCCAAATGGTCTTCCAGGAAAAGAGGAACGCTTTCAATAACTCTCAAAACTTCGTAAACACCCCCTTCTTCTTCCAAAGATGTAAAATTACTTACGGGCTGAATAGAATCGTTAAATACATAAAATTCGAGAACAGGTAAAAATGCCATTTTTTATTGTTTTGTGGTAAATTTATGGTTTTGTTTTATAATTTGTTTTGAGCCATGGACAAAATTCAGTTTCCTATAACGTTTAATGCATACAAACATCACTTTCTGTTTTTGAAACATCAAATTGGCAAATGGAAAGAAACGAGTTGGAGTGAAGTGAAAAAAGAGTTTCTTGGTATAGGAGAAAATTTACTCGATTTCTACATTGGTAAATTAACGAAAGAACAAATTTATGAAGAAATTATTCCGTATCTCCAAACTAAAAATATAGACAATCGTGATGATCTGATAAAATGGATAGGAACAAACAGATACCGGGAAACAAAATTAAGTGACTCTTCCCGGTGGATTATAAAACCAGGAATAGATACACTGAAATACATTCATATTCATCCGGCCAAATATTCCAAACACACTTTACGTATTCGTGCAACAACGTTAAAAACTGTGCTGGCATTACAGGTTCAATCGGCAACTATCACAAAAAATATGAAAGATAATTTAGAACAGGTTAACTTCGTTCGTCAAAAGTACCTGCATCTTTCCCCTATCAAATCGCTCAACTACGATAACGGGATTTTTAAAATCTGGCGTCTATTTAGGGAAAGCTGACTCTATTATTTCCCAATAGAAACACTTCCCTGGCTGAGTAAAACTTCCTGAACAAAACTTTTATAACTCCTGCCAATCGGAAGTTCTTTTCCATTTAGTTCAATACTGCTTGATGTAAAAGCTTCAATTTTGGGCAATGAAACAATATATGATTTGTGAATACGCAGAAAATCCGAATCAGGAAGTTTTTCTTCCATGTTCGTCATACTGGTTTTTGTAATAATCTTTTTATTTTCGGTATAAATCTGTACATATTCGCTAAGTCCTTCAACATACACTATTTCACTCAAATGGATTTTAATCACTTTCTTGTTCTCTTTCACATAAATGAAAGCTTCTTCATTTTGAATAGTTGGATTTGCTGATTGCTCAGGAGTTAAATCGTCCTGTGAAACCTGGAAATATTTATTAATCGATTTTAGAAATCTTTCGAAAGTTATTGGTTTGAGCAGGTAGTCCACCACGTCGAGTTCAAAACCGTCGATAGCATATTCGCGATAAGCAGTAGTAATTATCACTTTGGGTGGATGTTTTAACGTTTTCAAAAATTCGATACCCGTAATCTGGGGCATTTGAATATCCATAAACATTAAATCAACCGGATAATTTTGCAAGGCATGAAGCGCTTTCATTGCATCACTGCATTCTTCAACAATTTCAAAATTTTCTAACTTTTCAATATGGCTCCGCATCAGATCGCGCGCGAGAGGTTCATCATCAATTACGAGACATTTTGTTTTCATGGCAAATAAAAGTTGCTTTTTGTTCTGTAGCTTTTAGATAAGTAACACTCCTATTTAATGCATTACATCTTTATTAAAATAATTCAATACTGAATTCTCTAAAATTATCATCACTGTTTTCTACTATTCTGAATTTACCGGGAAAGCTATAATTCAAACGTTTCCGGGTAATTTCAGTATTCTGATTTCCTGTTAATCCCAATTTTTTTTCGCTCCAAAATGTAAAAGAAAAAAGTAAATATTTCTTTTCCCCTTTTATAAGGACTGTACTTTCGAACGTTTCGTTACATTCGTATACCAATTTTATTGCATCGTTTAAAAATGGCAGTAACAAAAACGGCGGTACTAAATATGATTTAATATGACCACTGACAATGAAATTGCTTTTCAATCTATTTTGCAGTGTCTTATCGTGAATCGCTAAAAAATCTTCAATTATTTTTATTTCCAACTGTAACGGAATTAGTTCTTCCTCTCCTTCATATAAAAACCGGTTTAAAAAATTGGAAATTCCAATAATCATGCCAGGCATATTTTCTTCCATTCTTCCAGCCGTTTGTTCGAGCTCTTCCATTAATGAAAATACAAGTTTAGGTTGTAACTGGTAACGGTAAATTTCCAGCTCAGTTTCCATTTTTGAGTGAAGCAAATCATCTCGTTCTGTTTTGGCAAAGTACCATGAACGCCCCGCTTTAATTGCCAGAAACACCAAAATAACGAAATGATTACCAATACCACTTATGACTATATTCTTGACATTTAAATAACCCGGAGCAAATACTTTTTCCGGAGCGAAAGGTTTAAAAACCAACTCGTTGCTCACCACCAGTTCAATTATTGAAAAAACAATCAGAAACACAAAAAGAGCAAAACCAAATAAGAAATAATTCCCTTTAAAAAAAGACTGTGGTATAAGTAAATAAGTAATCAAATAAGTATGAATCATGAATATGGGAAGTGTGATAACGTAATACATAAACCATATAAAATACTGTTCTATCCCAAACCCAAAACTTTGAATTAGGGTAAATAAAACAACCCAGGCAATCCAAAAAATAGCGTGAAGTTTTATTTCTGAATTATCTATATGTTTTCCGGCTAGCTTCAAGTTCTTTTTCCTTTAAAATCAAATCAACTTTAAATGAAGTGTTGTTATTTGCAATAACAATATTATATCCTTTTGAATAAATCAAATCAAGTCTTTTCTTCAGGTTTTTATATCCCCTCCCCTCTAGTTCATCTTCTTTCTTTTCAATATAAGTCTTTGGTTTACTGTTTTCCACAGAAAATAAAACTTCTCCGGGAGTAACTGTAATACTAATTTTTAACCATGGTGTTCCAGCGTCCAAACTCGTACCATGCTTAAAACCATTTTCAACCAGAAAAAACAAAATCATAGGAGGAATTTTAAAATACTTAGGCCCATTACTTTGATGAAATTCTATTTTCAATCTTTTCCCATACCTAAGTTTTTCCAGTTGAATATAATTCTCCACAAGAGTTATTTCATCTTCCAATTCCACAAAATCCTTCTGGCTTTCCTCAATAATATAGGCCAGCACAGTTTTCATCCGGGTAATTACATCCAACGTTTTTGCAGGATTTAGCAACGAAAGTGCATATAAATTATTAATAGTATTAAAAAGAAAATGAGGATCAAACTGCGATTGCAAAAGTTTTCCCTGTGCTTCTTTGTTTTGGCTTTCTAATACTTTATGAAGACTTTTTGTATATAGGTAATCTTTTACATATTTGGCGATACAAAACAAGGCCACAACAAAAGTCATATCTTTTGTATTCACAACCATAAATCGCAGATTCATAATCCCCTCTCGTTTAGTATTTTCGGGTGAAAAAGCAGAATAAAAAATATTGTTTGAAACAACTAATTTTAAGGCCGACAAGCCTACACCTATAAGCAAAAAGAGTAAAATAAACCACCAAACACTCCCTTTGAGTAAATATTCAGGAATTAATAAAAAAATGGTAATGTAGGCATATCCAAAAAAGAAAAACGCATTTACAAAAGTTATCCGGAATGAAACTAGAAAATTCTCTGTTGGATTCTGACTGAACAAAACAAAGGTAAAACCCAAAACCGTAACCAGGAAAAAGATAATATGTCTCACCAGGCGATACTTAAAACTATTTTCAAAAAACAGCTTACTCATTTTTATTTTTCAATCACCAACAGAACTTTAAATTTAGCTTTTTCCTCGTTTATTTCAAGTTGATATTTTCCAGAATATAAAATATCGAGTCGTTTTTGTACATTTTGTAAACCAATTCCACCTGCCTTTTTATCTTTCCACATCTTGTTCTCAGGAATACTGTTTGTAATTTCAAATTCAATGTTTTGGTCAGTTGTTTTCAAGTTGATAAAAATATATGGATTTCCCGAATCGTTGCAGGCACCGTGCTTAAAGCTGTTTTCAATAAAAGTAAACAACATCATTGGCGCTATCTTTTTATTTTCAGATTCTCCGGCAATATTAAACTTCAGATTTAAACGCGATCCATACCTCATCTTTTCCAGATCGATATAGTTTTTTATCAGAGTTATTTCCTTCGACAGGTTAATTTCGACTTCGTTGCATTCATATAAAACAGATCGTAATAGCGATGATATTTTAGCAATTCCCTCCGACGTCTTAGAAGATTTCTCGAGAGACAAAGCATATAAATTATTCATTGTATTAAAAAGAAAATGTGGGTGCAATTGTGCTTTTAACAAGTTCAATTCGGTTTGCAAATTTTGCTTTTCCATTTCCAGCTTTTCTTTTTGTTGTTCAATCCATTTTTTTACAATTTTTACAGCAAAAGCAATGGCAACCATAAAATTGGTTTCAAGCATCAGGTATAAAAATGTAATTCCGAAAAGACTATCAAGACTAACCGGAAGCGAATTTAATTTCCGCAAGAAAACACGTTCTCCCAATGTTACAAAGAACTGTAAGGCAACAAGAAAAAAAACGGACAAAAAAAGCTTTCTCCTCTTTAAATAAAAAGGTAAAATTCCATAAATAGTTCCGTAGGTTGCAACCATTATAAATGGGAGCATACACAATGATTCAAGAAAATACCATCGATAATCGTTCCCATACTTTCCATAAATCAATCCAAAAAACAAAACATAAAAAAGCCAGAAAAAAATATGGAGTAAAAAACGTTTGTGAATAGCTTTATCAATAATTATTAAATTCACTTATAACATTTTTTCCTTAAATATAATTTATAATCAAAGGACAGAAAAACGATAAGTTCCTGAAGCCTGATTAAAAGCATGAAAAAAATAGTGTTTTATAGACCACAACATTTTATTCGCAGAACATTTTATACTGTTAATTGAAAAACCCGCATAAAAAATACAGGGGCCGATTTGAAATTCAAAAACAAGGGCTCTCCAATCATGATATTTTATGTTCCTTTTACAGGGTCGGAAATAAAAAAGCCCCCGTCCTCTGACGGGAGCCCATATTTTCATATTTCTATGAAAAAAATTGCGCTGTTTAGTTTTCTTTCTTAAAATGAAGCCTGATATTCTTCATTAATCAGGTTTGGGAAATAGCAGGCAATCAAACCTAAAAGGTCTTCCTCCGACTTTGGATTCTGGCAAATTACACGTTGAGAAAAGTAACTTACTTTGTCAAGTTTTTTGTTGATTGAAGACACCGGCAATGTCTGGTACTTTTTCTCCAGTTTTTTAACGCCAAATACATTTTCATTACATTGGTACATTATTTCAAACTCATCGGAGCGCACCACATAGCTGGTACAATTTTTTTCCTTTAAAACACCAATTCGAACCATACTGTTTGTATCATCGTATTTTAAATCGTATGTTGGCACTGCCCGGTTATTCAAAACCATTGGAGCCTCCGAATTTACAATGGTATATTTGCCAAATTTGGTTAAAGAGTTTCCTGTTAAAGCTTTTCCATCAGTGATTCCTGCATTTGCACCCAGGCTTAAAAGTGCAATGCAAACGACTAAAAATAATGCTTTTGCTTTCATCTGTTTTTAATTTAATTGTTTTACAAGTTTAAATTTACGTAAGCCTTTAAACATTAAAATCTTATTTCAACTAATGACTATTCAAAAACAACCAAAATGCATTTTATCTCTATAAGTTGTAATTTGTGTCGTTTGCAGACAGAAACACTCCATACGCAGGCATTTTATGCATTTATATACAGATTCCTGTATTTGGCTTTCATTTTTTCTTTTTAAAGAATTTTTCGGAAATATAGTCCACTACTTACAAATGTTCTTGAAATTTGTATTTTTACAAACAGTTTTTGAGAAACAACTAAACTATATTGTGAAAATGAAATGTAATCACCTTATCCTGTCCCTGATTGTATTTATTATTTTATCGTGTAGCCAAAAAGAAAATAAACAAGCTATTAAATACGTAGATATTTTTATTGGTACCGGAAAAGCGGATACAGAATCAGCAAAAGAACGGGAAGGTTCAAAGGAAGAGTTTGGGCAGACTATTCCTGCTGTTACAGCTCCATTTGGAATGACTCAATGGACACCGCAAGTTAGCTCCACTGAAGAAAAATGTATTGCACCCTTTTATATAGGTTCACGGGGAATTCAAGGTTTTAGAGCTACTCACTGGCTCAGTGGTTCTTGTGTTCAGGACTACGGAAGTTTTACGTTTTTCCCAACAGAACTTAATAATAACTTTAAATATTTACCCGACCAGCGCAAAACAATGTATGTGTTTGACGCGTCTTCTGCTTCGCCGGCCTATTTTGCCGCAACTTTCACACAAAGTGATATTTTAACTGAAATGACTGCCTCCAAACGTTCAGGCTTTTTCAGATTTTCATATCTGCTTCCGGAAAATCCTACAATTATTGTTGACGTAAATAATGATGAGGGAGAAGGATACATTAAAATTGATTTGGAAAAGCAGGAAGTTGTGGGATACAATCCGGTTCGAAGAATATACAATGGCAATGGCAAACCGGCAGGTTTTAAAGGCTATTTTGTAGCTAAATTTGATAAAGAAATTATAAAATACGGAACATTTAGTGGACCTGAGTACAACGATAATACAACAGAGCAAAAGCATAAAAAACAGATTGGCGCATATGTAACTTTCAACTTTTCTGAATCGGAAACATTGAAAATGAAGGTTGGAACATCATTTACAAGTATTGATAATGCAAGGGAAAACCTTGATTCAGAAATTCCAGACTGGAATTTTGAAAAAACAAGGGCCAATCTCGAAAAAATATGGAATAATGTTTTAGGAAAAATTGAAGTAGAAGGAGCCGTTGAAGACGACACAACCAAATTTTACACCGCGCTTTACCACAGCCTTCTCCACCCGCGGCTTTATAGTGATGTAAACGGCGAATATCCAGGCTTTGACGGGGATACCACCACACATATAGCCAAAGGTTTTGAATATTACGGCGATTTCTCCAACTGGGATATTTACAGGGCGCAAATGCCACTGCTAAGTTTAATTGCTCCAAAACAATATCAGGATATGGTAAAATCGCTTATTGCAAAGGCTGAAGAAGGTGGATGGCTGCCCATCTTTCCAATGTGGAAGAATTATACCTCAGCGATGATTGGAGACCACAGCAGTGTAATTATTGCCGATGCAGCAATGAAAGGATTTAATTTTAATTTGGAAGAAGCCTATAAATATATGCGTAAGAATGCATTTGAAACTCCTACAAACCTCGAGGATTATATTGATGGAAAAGGAAGACGCTCTTTGGAATCATATCTGGAGTATGGATATATTCCGTTGGAAGATCAGGTCGATTATGCTTTTCATCGCGGAGAACAGGTATCACGCACGCTTGAATATGCATACGATGACTGGGCTGTTGCTCAGGTAGCAAAAAAACTAAACGAAACCGAAGATTTTGAAGAACTCACAGCTCGATCTTATAATTATACGAATGTTTTCGATCCTCAAAAAGGCTGGGTTTGCGGCCGTTTCTCAGACAAAACTTTTACTGATGATTTTAATGCCAGCGGAAATATGCCATATATTACCGAAGGCACGCCAAAACACTACTCATGGTATGTTCCACACGATGTTGAAGGATTAATTCTGTTAATGGGTGGAGCGGAAACATTTCATAATAAACTGAATTCATTGATTGACAATAAAGAATACTGGCACGGAAACGAGCCAAGTCACCAAATACCATTTCTTTTCAACTATGTTAATGATTGGGAAAAGACACAAAAAACAGTAAAACATATATTAAAAACCGAATACGGAACCGGTGCAGGTGGTTTATCAGGCAACGATGATGCCGGACAAATGTCGGCATGGTATGTTTTTGGGGCCATTGGATTTTACCCTGTTTGCCCCGGAAGTAATGAATACCAACTTTCATCGCCTGTTTTTGAAAAAATTACGTTGCATCTTGATCCTGAATTTTATCCCGGAGAAGAATTTATCCTTGAAGCCCCAAAAGGAAATCAATACAATGAATTTTCAACTGTAAAATTAAACGGAAAAGAAACGGGCACTACATTAAAACACGAAGATTTGAGAAAGGGAGGGAAACTTGAGTTTTTGATGAAATAATACAAACAGAAAGATTTCGGCGAATTTAATTCACCGATCCCTGGTCTCCGGGAATTCAATTCGCCGATCCCAACATTAACTATTTCGCATGCAACCCACATTCTTTTCCTGAATTTTGTTCCCACCACCAACGACCGGCACGGAAATTTTCACCTGGTTTTATTGCACGAGTACAAGGCGCGCATCCAATACTAACAAATCCTTTATCATGCAGGATATTGTACGGGACATGATTTTCACGCACATATTGTTTGACATCTTCCAGGCTCCATTCCAATAGCGGATTATATTTGATAATCTGGTTACCTTCATCCCATTCAAATTCCATCATATCGCTGCGGTTTTCCGATTGCGAAGCACGCAAACCAGTAATCCATACTTCATTTCCTTTTAACGCACGTTTTAATGGAATAACTTTGCGAATGTAGCAACACTCCTTGCGATTTTCCAACGATTCATAAAAGCTGAACGGTCCTTTCTTTTCCAGTAATTCTTCCACTTTTTCGGCAGGTGGGAAATATGCCTTAATTGGCTTCTTATATTTTTCTACCGTACTTCTGTATACCTTATATGTTTCTTCAAACAAACGTCCGGTGTCAAGGGTAATTACCTCAACAGGGAAATTGTTCCCAAAAATATAATCTGTAATTACCTGGTCTTCATATCCAAAGCTTGTCGTAAACACAATTTTTCCTTCATACATTTCAGCCAAATATTCCAGTTTTTCAACAATAGACATCTGATGTAACTCTGAATTTAAAAATTCTGCTTTATCGAAACCATTCATAATTTAATTCTTTAGTTTATTTATTCAACATATAAAACCAAGCCCTTCAAATATTCGCTCTCGGGGTGGTAAATATTTACCGGATGATCAACAGGCTGAGTAAGCTGATGCAAAATACGCACTGTGCGGCCAGAAATTGCGGCAGCTGAAAATACAGCTTCACGAAATTTTTCTTTTGACACCACCTGCGAACACGAAAACGTGAATAAAACACCGCCACTCCTGATCTGTTCAAAAGCACGTGTATTTATTCGTTTATATCCCTGCAATGCCTGGTGAAGTGAATCGCGATGTTTGGCAAAAGCCGGTGGATCCAGAATAATTAAATCATATTTATTCTGAATATCTTTCAAATATTCAAAAGCATCAGCGGTAAAAGCTTTGTGACGGGGATCATCCGGAAAATTCAGCTCTACATTTTCGTTGGTCAAATCAATTGCTTTTGCTGAAGCATCAACTGAATGTACCAAATTTGCACCACCTTTCATGGCGTAAAACGAAAAACCTCCGGTGTAACAAAACATATTCAAAACGTCTCGGTCTTTTGCATATTTCTGAACCAGTAAACGGTTCTCCCGCTGATCGACAAAAAAACCTGTTTTCTGTCCGGTTTCCCAATCTACTTTAAATTTCAAACCATATTCCAAAACTTCAGTATCGCTGTTTCCCCCCAAAAGAAAACCATCTACAGGTTCAATATCAGCTTTAAAAGGTAGCGTTTTTGCACTTTTATCGTAAACAGCCTTTAACCGGCTTCCCAACACTTCCTGTAATGCTTTTACCAGCTCTTTCCTAATAAAATACATCCCAATCGAATGCATTTGCATAACGGCCGTTCCATTATAAAAATCAACGATTAACCCCGGCATTCCGTCACCTTCAGCATGAATCAAACGGAATACATTGGTTGCCGCATTATCAAAAAAACCAAGTGTTTTTCTTAAATTCCAGGCACGTTCAATTTTACTTTTCCAAAAACTGTAATTAATCTCAACATCAGAAAAAGAAATGATACGCACGGCAATAGAACCAACCTGGTAATGTCCGAGCCCTAAAAATTCATCTTTGTTGGAATAAACCGTCACTAAATCGCCTTCATTCAAATTCCCTAAAACCTTTTTTATAGCCCCGGAAAACACCCACGGATGAAAACGTTTTAACGACTGATCCTTTCCTGATTTCAGTACAATCTTTGCATATTCTGCCATAAAATTAATTGTTTGAGAAATTTTTGAATATTTCGAGTGCTGTCCAGGCATCAGTTGCTGCATAGATTTCCTGTGCTTCTGTTAAGGTGTCGGCTTCCCAGTTCGAAAGTTGCTGAGTTTTTGAAATGCGAAACCCTAAAACGATGGCCGTTAACTTTTTCAGACTAAAATTTTGTATTCCTAATTCTTTTGCATAGTCCTGCAATTCAATAAAACCCTCCGGCCGGAATTTTTTGATTCCCTGCAAACCTTTTATATCGTCGCGGATAGCAACACCCGGCTTTATAATTTCCGGATTTGCAAGCACTTCAACTATTTCGTCGGGAAGACCTATTTTATTAATTCTGAACAGGAAAGCCTGTTTGTTGCTTGAAAGCTGCAATAACGAGACTTTATTAATAACACCTTTTTTAAAGGAAGGCCTTGTTTCAGTATCAAAACCGATTATCGATTCGGACGATAAAACCCGGGCTGCATATTTTACTTTTTCATAAGTATCGACCAAAATAATCTCCCCTTCAAACCATTTTAACGGTAAGTCAGTTAACTCCTCTTTTGTTATACTTTCTTTAAACATTTTTAATCATCCTCGTCGGTTCCCGTTCCCCAAAATTCATCAAGCCATTTTGGGTTACCGCTTCCCGGTTTTATTTCATTATTATCGTTGTTTTCTTCCAAATCCACTCCGCTGTATAGCAGTTGATGAACGGCTCTCAAAACATTCACCAAATTTTGTCCCCAGTATTCCTCAAAACTATACACACACTGAAACAACGCATCGTTCATAACTTCGTCGTTTCCCATACTGTATGCCATTAAAAAATCTTTTAACGACTGATAAATATCCAATAAATTTTCCGATATATTGGCCGTTACCGTTTCTTGTCCAAACTGAATAGAAGGGTCAAAAACTTCATAAAAACCATCGTGCTCTCCAAGTGCCTGCGACCATTTTTGAAGTAGAACATTATAATCAAGTTCACTTAAATATTTTTCCAACACATCATCCAAAACACTTTCGTTTTTTGGAAGCATTGTTGTTTTCAAATACAGAAGCGGTAGTATTTTCTGAATCTTTTGCAGATTTTCCTCCGCAGAAAATTTGCCAACTACTTCAATGGCCTTGCAATATTCATTTGCGACTGTAACAAATTCGATTACAGCTTTTGAATAAACCAACTCGTGTATTTTACCCTCCATTTCTTTAACTCGAAAAACAAATGCAAAAGTAAAAAAAAGATTATTATGAATAAACGATAAAGAAAAAAGCTGTGATATAACTTAAGGAACATTTTAATTTTCAGTCCATTCAAGTTTATTGTCGATTCGGAATACTATTTTTTTATTATCGAGAAGCCATTTCACAGTTTGCCTCATTTTTTCCTGGTCACCACTAAGTTTCAGCAATAAATTTTCATATGAACAAGGTTCTGCGATTATATTCTTTATTTTTTTTGAAATTTCATGAAACTCAATATTACTAATTTCAAGGTTTTCCACGGATTTGCAAACATCGCACTGCCCACAGCGGACAGATTCTGTTTCGCCAAAATATTCGAGTAAAAGCTGACTGCGGCATTTGGTAGTACCCGACGCGTAATTTATTACCGCATTTATACGGTTTAAAAAATCCTTTTTGCGTAAATCATAATTTTCTTTTGAAATCTTTAGCCGCTCCTGTTTTACTCTTTCTTTATTAAAAAAAATGAAAGGCGTTTGACTACGCGGGATATAATCTATAATTTTCAATCTCCTCAAATGTTTCAGATAATTATATACTTTATCCCTGTCGGTCCCTGCTCTTTTAGCAAGAAGATCTTCATCAATAGCAACATAACCTGAAAAGAGGCCTGTGTAAGAACGAAGGATCAGCTTGATGAATCCATCAAATTCCACATTCGCAACCTGAAATTTATATAAATCATCGCGCGAAACCATAAAATAAACCCGCGATGGACTATCGACCTCCTCTGTATATTCAACATAACCTTCGCGCTGTAAAATTTTCAGGCTGTTAAAAACCATAGACTGCTGATATTTAAATGCCTGCGCAAAATTCTGAAGACTAAATTCAAAAATCTGAGATTTTCCGTGTCCTTCGGCTATTTGCAAAAAATTACAAAGCGAATGATATATTTTCCGGATATTCTCAACTTCGGGAAAAGCAGTGGAAACGTGTTTTTTTAACTTTGTTTTGTCGGCATTATTAAACAACAAAACTGCGGCGGCTTTTTTCCCATCACGCCCAGCCCTTCCAGCTTCCTGATAATATGCTTCCAGCGAATCCGGGGCATCCCAGTGAATAACAAACCGCACATTTGATTTGTCTATTCCCATCCCAAATGCATTGGTGGCCACAATTACCCTTGTCTTTCCTGCAATCCATAAATCCTGCTTGTAACTTCTTACCTGGTTACTTAAACCTGCATGGTAAAAATCAGCTGATATTCGATGTTTTCTCAATTCGTCAGCAATTTCACGGGTAGCCTTCCTGCTCCGCACATAAATTACTCCCGAACCGGCAACTTTGCGTAATGTATCCAACAGGTAACCGGCTTTATTTTCAACATTGCGAACCAAATAGTTCAGGTTTTCCCGCCTGAATGACATTTGCAAAAGGTTCTTCTCTTTAAACCCCAGTTTATCCTGAATATCATCTGCGACTTTGGGAGTAGCAGTAGCCGTCAGTGCCAAGAATTTAACATCAGGTAAAACCTCGCGTAGTTTTACAATATGCAGGTAGCTTGGCCGAAAATCGTACCCCCATTGCGAAATGCAATGCGCTTCATCAATCGTAATTAAATTGACATCCATTTTTTCCAGCCGCTCCAAAAACCGTTCTGAATTTAACCGTTCCGGGGAAACATAAAGAAATTTATAATCGCCCCATACTGCATTATCAAGAGCAATCTTAACTTCCATTTGCGACATTCCACTATGAATAGCCAGCGCCTTAATTCCCCTTTTGTTCAGGTTTTCAACCTGATCTTTCATTAAAGCAATTAGTGGCGTAATTACAAGGCAGATTCCTTTAGTTGACAATGAAAATACCTGGAAGGTAATAGACTTCCCCCCCCCGGTTGGCATCAACCCAAGCGTATCTTTCCCTTCAGCTACCGATTCAATAATTTCGAGCTGCAATGGGCGGAATTGTGAATAGCCCCAATGGCGCAATAATATCTGCCTGAAATCTTCCATTAATACAAATTAAGAAATCATTTCAAGGTTTAACAATTTTTATTGCCCAAAACGTATTCAACCAGGAAATTATTCCCCGGCAGTACGCTATTTTTTTGTAGTTTTGCGCATTATTTAACACATAAAAAACAGTTGCACATGTCATTTCTGTCGGAAAAAGTTGTTTTTGAAGGATTAACATTTGACGATGTTTTATTGCTTCCTTCATATTCAGAAGTGTTACCGCGCGAAGTAGATCTGTCCTCCAAATTCACAAGGTCGATAACCATTAATACTCCCATTGTTACAGCTGCAATGGATACGGTTACCGAAAACAAGATGGCAATTGCTATTGCCCGCGAAGGAGGAATTGGTGTTATCCATAAAAATATGGGAATTGATGAGCAGGCTCATCAGGTAACAACGGTAAAGCGAGCTGAAAACGGAATGATCTACGACCCGATTACAATTACACCAGATAAGAAAGTAAGTGATGCACTGAATTTTATGGCAAAATTTAAAATTGGGGGAATCCCGGTAATCGACGAGAATGGTTATTTAGTTGGAATTGTAACGAACCGCGATTTACGGTTTGAAAAAGATATGAACCGTAATATCTCGGAAATAATGACAAAAGATAACCTGGTTTCGACCACGGAATCAACAAACCTAGAAAAAGCCGCTGAAATTCTCCAGAAATATAAAATTGAAAAATTACCGGTTGTTGATAAGCATAATAAACTTATCGGACTGGTAACCTATAAAGATATCACGAAAGCAAAAGATAAACCTCTGGCCTGCAAAGATGAGAAAGGCCGGCTACGTGTTGCTGCCGGAATTGGAATTGCAATTGATACGATGGAACGTGTAGATGAATTGGTAAAAGCACAAGTAGATGCATTGGTAATTGATACTGCACATGGTCATTCAAAAGCAGTTTTGGAAGTACTAAAAAAAATCAAAGCTAAATATCCTGAAAAGGATGTGGTTGCAGGAAACATAGGAACCCCAGACGCCGCAGTAGCGCTGGTCAATGCCGGGGCCGATGCAGTTAAAGTGGGAATTGGACCTGGCTCTATTTGCACAACACGCGTAATTGCAGGTGTTGGAATACCCCAGCTTTCAGCTATTTACAGTGTGGCAAAGGCAATAAAAGGCTCAGGTATTCCGGTCATTGGCGACGGTGGTATTCGTTATTCAGGAGATATTGTAAAAGGATTAGCTGCAGGAGCGAATTCAATTATGGCAGGCGGTTTATTTGCCGGTGTTGAAGAATCTCC
Source organism: uncultured Draconibacterium sp. (assembly GCA_963677235.2). Taxonomy (GTDB): domain Bacteria; phylum Bacteroidota; class Bacteroidia; order Bacteroidales; family Prolixibacteraceae; genus Draconibacterium. Next base: position 1,708,183 of record CAXXPP010000004.1, read on the forward strand.
CGGAGAAACAATATTATATCAGGGTAGAAAATTCAAATCCTACCGTGGAATGGGTTCAATTGAAGCCATGCAAAAAGGATCGAAAGACCGTTATTTCCAGGATGTTGAGGAAGATATAAAAAAACTTGTTCCTGAAGGAATTGCAGCACGAGTACCTTACAAAGGCTCGCTTTATGAAGTACTTTACCAACTTATTGGCGGGTTACGTGCCGGAATGGGTTATTGTGGTGCAGCGAATATTGAAAAGCTGCAGGAGGCGAAATTCACCCGCATTTCATCGGCAGGAGTGCAGGAAAGCCATCCTCATGATGTAAGTATAACAAGGGAGGCTCCCAATTATAGTAGTCGCCAGTGAAATTCAGATTATAAAAAGCAGTTAACATTTTTTTGATATATGAACACATACGATTCATCTGAAAATATTGTTTTAACAATAAACAGTTGGAAATGGTTAAAACACTAATTCTATTTTTCATTTTATATTTTTCGTTTTTGTTGGCCTGGGGTCAAAAAGAAAGCCCCCTTATTATTATTGGCGACACAAAAATTAGCCAGGCTGAGTTCGAACAGGTTTACAAAAAAAACAATAGTAATTTATATAACGACAATGATAAAAAGACTCCTAAAGAATATCTGGATCTGTTTATCAATTTCAAATTAAAAGTGCTGGAAGCCCAAAAACTTAAAATGGATACAAGCGAGGCTTTTATTAACGAATTGGCCGGGTATAGAGAAGAGCTTGCAGCCCCTTATCTTACTGATGTTAATTTTGAGCACGAACTGGTAGAAGAAATGTACAAGCGGACGGTACAGGAAGTAAATGCCAGCCACATTCTTTTTCGTTTGGAAGAAAACGCACCACCGGAAAAAGAAAAAAAAGTACTTGAGAAAGCATTAAAGGTTCGACAGGAAATATTAGACGGAAAAGATTTTGAAGAAGCGGCTGTTGAATATTCTGAGGATCCATCCGCTAAAGCCAATAAAGGAAATCTGGGATATTTTTCAGCTTTTACAATGGTAGCCCCTTTTGAAGACGCTGCATACAAAACACCAATAAATCAGATTTCCGAACCGGTTCGAACTGCTTTCGGTTATCACCTTATTAAGGTTCATGCCAAAAGAATAAACAAAGGTGAAATAAAGGTGGCGCATATTATGAAAATGTTTCCGAGATCGGGCGTTACAGAGGCAGGAAAAAGACAATTAAAAACAGAAATTGATTCCATTTATAATCTTCTTGAAGAAGGTGCTGATTTTGCTGAACTTGCAAAAAAACTTTCTGACGACAAAAGCTCGGCAGCCACAGGCGGGGAAATTCCCTGGTTCTCATCCGGTCGTATGATTCCCGAATTTTCGGAACCGGCTTTTTCACTCAAAAATATTGGAAATTACACAAAACCAATAGAGACACCTTATGGATTTCATATCATAAAAAAGTTGGATGAAAAGCCTGTTCGTTCATTTGAAGAGCTAAAACCAGAAATAGAAGCCCGGATAAAAAAAGATCCTCTTCGGAGTACATCAAGCAAAAAGGTGTTCATAGAAAAACTAAAAAACGAATATAATTATCAAGAAAATCAGGAAAATATAGCTTTAATCCGTTCGAAGAAAGTAGGTTCTGAGATTGAAAGACCAGATATAATTTTATTCACCATCGACGGGCAAAATTTCGATTTGAATAAATTTAACCACTATTTGACTGGAAAAAATATTCAAAATAATCGTTATGAAGATTATTGGGAGAGCTGGACCGAATGCGAAATTACAGAACTGGAAAATTCCAAACTTGAAGAGAAATATCCCGATTTCAAATATCTGTTACAGGAATATCATGATGGAATTCTTTTATTCAATATTTCAGAAAAGAAAATCTGGAACTTTGCAGCAAAAGATAGTGTAGGGTTGGAAAGTTTTTACAACAAAAACAAAGACAAGTATTCCTGGGAAGAACGATTTAAAGGGTATGTTGTTAAATGCACCAATTTGGTAACAAGAGAGGAAGCTGAAAAATATTTTGCTGCTGAAATGGACAGCCAAGAAATCTCGGACATAATAAATGCAAATGAAAAAAAGATAACAATTACTGAAGGTGCGTGGGAAAAGGGTAGCAACCCAATTGTTGATTACTACGTTTGGAACGGTCCTGAGCCCGGCAACTTTGATACGGAAACCACCTTTATTCGTGGCGATAAAATTCCTTCCGGGCCCAAAACTCTTGACGAAGCCAAAGGATTATATATATCGGATTATCAGAATTACCTGGAAGAACAATGGATAAAAGAACTTCGAAAAAAATATAAAATAAAAGTGAACAAAAAACTGCTGAAAACAATACAGGGTGTTTAAAGTATTAAAGAAATATGGTTTAGAAATCATTGCTGTTTTTTTGCTTTTTAGTTGTGGTAAAACTGCCGATATCGAAAAAACAGTAATCGCAGAAGTAGGTGAAAACAAGCTTTATTTAAGCGATATTTCGTCAGTTGTTCCTGCCGGGATTGAAAAAGAAGACAGTACTGTAATGGCCGACGATTATATTCGTAAATGGGTAAAAAAGGAGCTACTTATTCAAAAAGCGGAAGAAAATCTGAGCCAGGAACAAAAAAATCTGAACCAGGAAATTGAAGATTACCGAAATTCATTGATTATATACAAATATAAAAATGAGCTGATAAAACAGCATATGGATACGGTAGTTACCGATGCTCAAATTGAAGAATACTACCAAAACCACCAGGATAATTTTAATTTAAACCAAAATATAGTAAAAGCTATATTTATAAAGATTCCGCAAGAATTTGCTAATCCCCGACAAATAAAAAGTCTTTGTGACGATACATCGGCTGAGGGACTAAACGAATTAAAGGAATATTGTTTGCAATATGCAAAGGGGTTCGATATTTTTATCGATAATTGGGTTAATTTTGAAACCGTTTTGAAAAACGTTCCAAAGGAAATCACTGATCCTGAACAGTTTCTCAAACACAACAACATTATTGAACTGACTGATACAGATTATTATTATCTTGTCAGCATTCAGGATTATAAACTGATAAACGAAATAGCTCCGTTAGATTATGTAAAAGAGAATATCAGAAACCTAATTTTAAACCGGAGAAAAATAGATTTTCTAAAACAAACAGAGGAAAACGTTTATACAGAGGGAATTAGAAAAAGTAAATTTAAAATATATAACAGGGAAACAGATGAAACTGAATAATAGTATGAAATTTTGGATTACGCTGATAATCTTGGCGATAACAAGCACTTCAACATTTGCTCAAGACAAAATTGTAGATCAAATTGTTGCAATAGTTGGCGGAAATATAATTTTAAAGTCGGATGTTGAGTATATGAACATACAGCAGCAGGCACAAGGTATGACATCGGAAGGTGACATGAAATGTGAGATACTGGAAGATTTACTGGTTGACAGATTGTTGATTGCTGAGGCAGAAATGGACACATTAATCGAAGTAACACCAAGCCAGGTAAACCAACAGATGGATGCACAAATGCAAATGTACATTTCGCGACTGGGCTCGGAAAAAGCGGTTGAAAAACAATTTAATAAACCAATTGCTGTTGTCAAATCAGAAATGGAGGAAGGAGTCCGCAATCACCTTCTGAGTTCGCAAATGCAGAATAAAATTGTTCAGGATGTTACAGTAACCCCTTCAGAAGTAAGATACAATTACAGAAATTTAAAGGAAGATGAAATTCCTACCATTCCAACCAAATATGAATATGCACAGATTACCATAAAACCACAAATTTCGGTTGAGGAGGAAAACCGTGTGAAATCCCAGCTTCGTGAATTAAAACGAAGAGTTGAGGAAGGAACAAACTTTACCATGTTGGCTGCCATGTATTCCGAAGAACCCGGAGCCAGTAGAACAGGAGGTGAACTTCCTTATTATGGCAGAGGTGAACTTGACCAGGCTTATGCTGCTGCTGCCTTTAATCTGAAAGGAGACAGAGTCTCCAATGTTATACAAAGTGAATTTGGATACCACATTATTCAGCTCATTGATAAACAAGGCGAAAAAATAAAAACACGGCATATTTTAATGATGCCTAAACCTTCTGTTGAAGCAAAAGAACAGGCTTACGAAAGATTGGATAGTTTAGCAAATCTGTTGAGAAAAAACGAAATTCCATTTGATGAAGCAGCAATGATGTTCTCTTCCGATAAAAATACCCGTAACAGCGGTGGAATTGCCATAAATCCGAATGATATGTCCTCTAAGTTTTCGGTTGAAGAACTGGACGCCGATGTAAGTAAATTGCTAACTACAATGAATATCAACGAAATTTCAAAACCATTTGAAACCATTGATGAAACATCACAACAACCTGTTTATAAAATCATAAAATTGATCGACAAAGTGGATGAACACAAAGCAAACATCCAGGACGATTACCAGCAGTTGGCAAATATGTATCTGCTAAAAAAGAAAGAAGAAGTTCTACAAAAATGGATTGCCGACAAACAGTCGGAAACTTATATTCGTATTGACGATACGTACGCGAACTGTAACTTTAAATTCAATAACTGGATTAAATAACATACAGGCGCCACAAATAATCTGAATAAAAAAGAAAAACAGATGAATTTTAAAAATGATGTTGAAGCAATGGATGCTCTGCGAAAAAAATTCGACGAGCTTAAGGCGGAGATTACAAAAGTAATTTATGGGCAGGATGAAATAATTACACAGGTTTTGGTAACACTTTTCAGCCGGGGGCATGTATTACTGATCGGTGTTCCGGGATTGGCCAAAACACTTTTGGTAACCAGCATTGCCAACATCCTTGGGTTAAAATATAACCGCATCCAGTTTACTCCCGATTTAATGCCATCGGATATAATCGGAACTGAAATTCTGGATAAAGAGCGCCAGTTCAAATTTATTCAGGGGCCGCTTTTTTCCAACATTATTTTGGCTGATGAAATTAACAGGACACCGCCCAAAACACAATCGGCGCTGCTGGAAGCCATGCAGGAACGGGCAGTAACAGCCGCCGGCCAAAGATTTGAACTGGAGAGACCATTTTTTGTACTGGCAACTCAAAATCCTATTGAACAGGAAGGAACCTACCCCCTTCCCGAAGCTCAACTCGACAGGTTTATGTTTTCGGTGTGGCTCGATTATCCAAAATTTGATGATGAAATTACCATCGTAAAAAATACTACATCAAACTTAAATGTAGAACTCAAACCTGTAATCTCCGGAAGTGAAATAAATTATTTCCAGGAGTTAATTCGAAAAATTCCGATTAACGATAACGTATTAAAATACGCAGTGAAGCTGGCGGCCAAAACACGTCCAGGAAACGAATTATCAGCCGATATTTCAAACCAGTTTCTAAAATGGGGGGCCGGGCCACGTGCATCACAATATTTGGTTTTAGGAGCAAAAACGCATGCTGCACTTCACGGAAAATATTCTCCCGATATTGAAGATGTTAAAGCGGTAGCTCCTTCGATTTTACGTCATCGTTTAATTAAAAATTACAAGGCAGAAGCAGAAAATATTTCTATAGAAGAAATTATTGACAAACTGCTTTAATGCATTGGCAAATTATTGGCATCACCTTGAAGTCTTTTTCAAAATATTATATTGTCATTTTTTTTCTACTCCTATTTTCCATTTCGAAAGCACAGGAGAAAAAGCGTATTGAAATAATTCGAGCAGATTATGGCGAATCTGTTCCCAACAATGAAAATGCTCAGCGATTAGTTGGTGACGTTCAAATCAAACATAAAGATATACTGATGTGGTGCGACACGGCTTATACCTATACAGGCAACCGGGTTGATGCATTTGGACATGTTCATATCAATCAGGGGGACACTTTGCATTTATATGCCCAAACAATATTTTACAATGGAGACAGGAGTTTTGCCCAGGCCATTGATTCGGTTAAATTGATAAATAAAGAAACAACTTTATATACCGATACACTTGACTATGACCTGGCAAGTAATATTGGATATTACGACGATTATGGAAAAATAATCGACAGTACAAATGTATTAACCAGTGTAATAGGAAAATATTTTGTGAATGATGATGTAGTTCATTTTTACAAAGATGTAGAAGGTTACAGCGATGATTATACATTAACCAGCGACACCTTGTATTATAACACCGGAACAGGGCAAATTACCATTGTTGGCCCAACAACAATCCGCGATTCGGCAAACACCTTGTATGCTGAAAGCGGCTGGTATGACACAAAAACTGGAGAAGCTGAATTGCTTAAAAATCCTGTTGTATCAAACCAAAAACAAATGTTAAAAGCAAACCATATTAATTATAACGATGAAAATGGAAACGGGAAAGCAACCGGCGCTGTTCAAATAGAAGATTTTGAGAACCAGATAATTGTTACCGGTTTGGATGCAACATATAATGAAACCTTTGAAATTGCTACTGTCACCGATTCGGCCATTTTTATGATGTATTCAGAAAGTGACACTTTGTTTATGCACGCTGACACTTTACGAACCATTCCTGACACAATCGAAGGAGAAAAAGTGGTAACTGCATTTTACGGCGTTCGCTTTTACAGGGCAGACCTTCAGGGAGTTTGCGACTCATTGGTTTATTACAGCAAAGATTCATTAGTAGAGATGCATAACAATCCTGTAATTTGGTCAGAAAATCATCAGTTAAGCGCCAATTTAATAGACATGCAGCAAAAAAAAGATGCACCTGATGAATTGCATCTCACGAACAACAGTTTTATTATTTCTAAACAAGATTCTAACCGTTTCGACCAAATTAAAGGAAAAAACATGACCGGATATGTTATCAATAAAGAACTGAATCATATTCTTGTTGATGGAAACGGACAGACACTTTACTATGCCCGGGAGAAGGAAGATGATATTATTGGATTAAACAGGGCAGAAAGCAGTAACATTGCAATCCAGTTCAAGGAAGGTAAAATATTTAAAATTGTGTTCCTAAAAACACCGGAAGGACAATTAAAACCAATTTCGCAACTCAGTGAGGAAGAAAAAAGGCTAAGCGGCTTCGACTGGAAGGCAAATTTAAGACCGTTTTCAAAGTATGATATTTTCCCACGGGAAGTTCCTAAAAAAGAGGAAGAAACAACGAATATTGCTGAAGATAAAAATCTAAATCCGAATTAATCCAACGATTTATAATTCTCCTGGAATAGAAATTACCTTATTTTTTGAATCAATATTCCCCAAAAATTGATTTTTACCCGAAAGAATAAAACTAATCACACATACGATTGTTAAAGAACAATATGGAATTGTAACTTTAAATAAACAGATAATCTAATCTTATTTTAAAGTTTCATAAATAAAAGAGGTTATTTGTTTTCATTTTAAAAAAATATTTTCATATTTGCAGCAAATCGTAAGCAAAACGAATGAGAAACATAATTAACATATCAATTCTTAGCCTAATTCTAGGTATCATTCTTCTAGTTAAGAAGAAATGAGAATGGTATGTTATTAAAAGATATTTAGAAAAAGTAAGGCCATTCTCAATATAAGAGGGTGGCTTTTTTCATGCAAAAAAGTATCTGAGATAAAAACAGACAAAGTAATAAATTACAAATAACAAATTATAATTACCATGAGTGACAGACTTTACATTTTCGACACAACTTTGAGGGACGGAGAACAGGTTCCGGGTTGTCAGTTGAATACAGTGGAAAAGATTGAAGTCGCCAAAGCATTGCAAGATTTGGGTGTTGATATTATTGAAGCAGGATTTCCCATTTCCAGCCCTGGTGATTTCGAATCGGTAGTTGAGATTTCAAAAGCGGTTACATGGCCAACTATTTGTGCTTTGACCCGCGCAGTAAAAAAAGATATTGATGTTGCTGCTGAATCGCTAAAACATGCAAAAAGAGGGCGTATTCATACTGGAATAGGAACATCTGATTTCCACATCTATCACAAGCTAAATTCAACCCCTGAAGAAATCATCGTTCGTGCTGTCGAAGCTGTTAAATATGCCAAAAAGTACGTTGAAGATGTAGAATTTTATGCAGAAGATGCCGGTCGTACTGACAATGAGTATTTAGCTCGTGTTATCGAGGCTGTGATAAGCGCTGGTGCAACGGTGGTAAATATTCCTGACACAACAGGCTATACCCTTCCACACGAATTTGGAGCAAAAATAAAATATCTGGTTGATAATGTACCCAATATTCATAAAGCAACAATTTCAACTCATTGCCATAATGACTTAGGAATGGCAACAGCAAACACTGTTTCCGGGATTTTGAATGGTGCACGCCAGGCAGAAGTAACCATAAACGGAATTGGAGAACGTGCCGGAAATACTTCTCTGGAAGAAGTTGTAATGACATTGAAAACTCATTACAAAGCGCTTGGAATTGATACCGGCATTAATACCCAGAAAATTTATGGAACCAGCCGTTTAGTATCTACTTTAATGAATATGCCGGTACAGCCGAATAAGGCAGTGGTTGGAAGAAATGCATTTGCACACTCGTCAGGAATTCACCAGGACGGCGTATTAAAAAACCGTGAAAATTATGAAATCATGGATCCTGCTGAAGTAGGCATTAATGAATCTTCAATTTTACTTACAGCAAGAAGCGGACGCGCGGCATTAAAACACCGGTTAGAAATCCTTGGGTTTGAGTTATCAAAAGAAAAGCTGGATGAAGTTTACGAAGAATTCCTGAAACTGGCTGATAAGAAAAAAGACATCCGTGATGATGATATTGCATTGCTAGTTGGTGATGCAACACGTCAGGAACGAAGGATAAAGCTGGAATTTTTGCAGGTTGTTACCGGTAAAAATATGAAGCCAATGGCTACTGTTCTGTTGGATATTGCAGGCGAAAAATTTGATGCAACCTCAGCAGGTAATGGCCCGGTTGATGCAGCCATAAAAGCTGTAAAACAAATTATCCACCGGCAAGTTGTTATCGAAGAATTTCTGGTTCAGGCAATTACACGTGGAAGTGACGATATTGGAAAAGTACATATGCAAATTGAATATGAAGAAGGTATTTTCCATGGCTTTGGAGCAAATACTGATATTATCACAGCTGCAGTTGAAGCTTTTCTTGATGCTATTAACAAAATTCCGGTAACACAGCCGGCCACCGTTTAACATTGATTAGAATTAAAACCGATATTTCGTAAAAATAAAAATGGAAGCAAAAACATTATTTGATAAAATCTGGGACGCCCACGCCGTTAAACAAATTGAAAATGGCCCCAGTGTTTTATATATCGATCGTCACCTGATCCATGAGGTAACCAGCCCCGTTGCATTTCTGGGATTAAAAAAGCGGGGGTTAAAAGTTTTTCGTCCCGACAAAACAACAGCAACACCCGACCATAATGTTCCAACAGAAAATCAACATCTTTCTATTATCGATGAACTTTCACGTCATCAGGTGGAAATGTTAAAGAAGAATTGTATTGAACACGGGATTGTATATCACGATTTGCAATCGGAAGGACACGGAATTGTTCATATCATCGGGCCGGAACTTGGACTAACCCAACCAGGCATGACCATTGTTTGTGGCGACAGTCACACTTCTACCCATGGAGCATTTGGTGCTATTGCATTTGGTATTGGAACAAGTGAAGTGGAAATGGTTTTGGCAAGCCAATGTATTATGCAGCCTAAACCTAAAAAAATGAGAATTACCATAAACGGTGTTCTTAATGAAGGAGTTACAGCAAAAGATATTGCTCTTTATATTATTTCTCAAATTTCTACAAGTGGAGGCACCGGGCATTTTATTGAATATGCCGGAACTGCTATAGCAAGCCTGAGTATGGAAGGCCGCATGACTCTTTGTAATCTCAGTATTGAAAGTGGCGCCCGCGGTGGGATGATTGCCCCTGACGATGTAACTGTAAACTATGTAAAAGGCCGTAAATTTGCCCCAAAAGGTGAAGATTGGGATAAAGCAGTAAAAGCCTGGAGTGAATTAAAAAGTGATGATGATGCTGTTTTTGATACCGAATACACCTTTGAGGCTGCTGACATTGAACCGATGATAACATACGGAACAAATCCGGGAATGGGAATTGGAATTTCCCAAACGATTCCTTCTACTAAAGGTATGGCCGGAAGTGATAAGGTAACATTTCAAAAATCGTTGCAATATATGGGATACAATGAAGGTGAAGCAATGAAAGGAAAACCCATTGATTATGTATTCCTTGGAAGTTGCACAAACGGAAGGATAGAAGATTTCAGAGCATTTACCGAATTTGTAAAAGGAAAACAAAAGGCTCCTAATGTAACAGCATGGCTCGTTCCGGGTTCAAAACATGTGGAATACCAGATTCGGGAAGAAGGCCTTGTTCAAATTTTGGAAGCTGCTGGCTTTGAATTACGTCAACCGGGATGCTCGGCCTGTCTGGCAATGAACGACGATAAAATTCCGGAAGGTAAATATGCGGTTTCTTCTTCAAATAGAAATTTTGAAGGACGGCAGGGCCCCGGAGCAAGAACTCTATTAGCAAGCCCGCTAACTGTTGCAGCGGCAGCAGTAACTGGAAAAGTAACCGATCCGAGAGAGTTAATGTAAGATTGAATATTGATTAAAATGTCTGGTCGAACATATTTCAGAATCTTTTAAAGATCTAAAACAGGTTCAAAATGACATTCAAAAAATAACAATAAAAAATGGCATACGATAAATTTTCAGTAATAACAACGCCGGCAGTTCCTCTGCCAATTGAAAACGTTGATACAGATCAAATCATCCCGGCCCGTTTCCTGAAAGCAGTTGAAAGAAAAGGATTTGGAGACAACCTGTTCCGCGACTGGCGTTACAATAAAGATGGAAGTCCTAAAACTGATTTTCCGTTAAATAACCCAAAATATTCAGGAAAAATCCTGGTAGGTGGAAAAAACTTCGGAAGTGGTTCAAGCCGAGAACATGCAGCCTGGGCTATTTACGATTATGGTTTCCGGGTAGTAGTTTCAAGCTTCTTTGCCGATATTTTTAAAGGAAACGCTTTGAACAACGGGCTATTACCTGTTGTTGTATCACCTGAATTCCTTCAGAAAATATTCGACACAATAGAAAATGATCCCAATGCAACGTTTGAAGTGGATTTGGAAAAACAGACTTTTACGATTTCAGCTACTGGTGAATCAGCAGAATTTGACATTAATCCGTATAAAAAGCATTGTTTGCAAAACGGACTTGACGACATTGATTATCTGGTGGAAATGAAAAACGAAATTGAAGCATTTGAAGCAGCGAGGTAAACTGACTGCTTCAACTGTAAATAAATACAAAAAATGACAGGCAGAACAGTTGAAATTTTAGACAAACACCTGACAATAATGGATACCACCCTTCGCGATGGCGAGCAAACCTCCGGGGTTTCGTTTAGCGAAGGGGAAAAACTAAGTGTGGCCAAAGTTTTACTAGACGATGTAAAAGTGGATCGCATTGAAATTGCTTCTGCAAGGGTATCGGAAGGTGAATTTAAAGGGACCAAACGGGTGATGCAGTGGGCTGCAGAAAAAGGACACCTGCACAAAATTGAAGTATTAGGATTTGTTGATGACAGAATTTCGCTTCAATGGATTGCAGACGCAGGTGGAAAAGTAATTAACCTGCTTTGTAAAGGCTCATTGAAACACGTTTCGGAACAACTTCGAAAAACACCGGAACAGCACATTACCGATATAAAAAAGGTAATTTCAAACGCCCGAGAAATGGGAATCAGGGTAAATATTTATCTTGAAGACTGGTCGAATGGTATGCGTAGTTCCAAAGACTATGTTCATTTTATGATAAAAAATCTGAAGAATGAAAAAGTAGATCGGATTATGCTTCCCGATACCCTTGGAATTCTTGATCCGGATGAAACATATGATTTCTGCCACGAAATGATTAAAACGTATCCGGATGTAAACTTTGATTTTCATGCCCACAACGATTACGATTTGGCAATTGCCAATGTGTTTCATGCAATAAAAGCCGGTATTCGTTGTGTACACACCACAGTAAACGGGCTTGGTGAACGTGCAGGAAATGCACCACTTTCAAGTGTAATTGCCACGGTTAAAGACCACCTGAAATTAAAAACCGGTGTTAACGAAACGCAGTTAAACAAAGTTTCCAAACTGGTTGAATCATTTTCAGGAATTCGTATTCCTACCAACAAACCACTAATTGGTGAATTTGTATTTACCCAGTGTAGTGGTATTCATGCTGATGGTGATAATAAAAACAATCTGTATTTCAACGAACTTCTGCCTGAGCGTTTTGGCAGAATCCGCCAATATGCTTTGGGAAAAACTTCAGGAAAAGCAAATATCAAAAAAAATCTGGAAGATTTAGGAATTGAACTTGATGCTGAATCACTTAAAAAAGTTACACAACGGATTATTGAATTGGGAGATAAAAAGGAAACCGTAACTAACGACGACTTGCCCTACATTGTTTCTGATGTGCTAAATAATGATATTGTTGAGCAAAACATCCGGGTAGTTAACTTTTCAATTACTCATACAATGGGATTACGACCTGTAGCCAATGTTTCCCTGGAAATTGGCGGCAAACAGTACGAAGAATTTTGTGATGGTGATGGACAATATGATGCGTTTGTAAAAGCACTCCGGAAAATATACAAGCGGTTGGGAAAATCATTCCCTGCTTTAATTGATTATGTCGTAACCATCCCTCCCGGAGGAAAAACAGATGCACTTGTAGAAACTGTAATTACCTGGAAAAACAGCCGTGAGTTCAAAACCAAAGGTCTGGATCCGGATCAAAATGCAGCCGCAATAAAAGCTACCATCAGGATGCTGAATATTATTGAAAATGATTTTAAACCAGGCATCCTGGATAAAATTTTAAGCAGTATTTCTTAACAATATAAACGAGGGATAAATGCCCGAAAAAAACAATAAATGAAACTAAACATTGCAGTACTTCCCGGCGACGGAATCGGGCCGGAAATTGTTGAACAGGCCATGAAAAGTGTAAAAGCCGTGGCAAAAAAATTTAATCACGAATTAACTTATGAATATGGATTAACCGGTGCAATTGCCATCGACGAAGTAGGAGATCCCTACCCTGCCACTACACATGAGCTGTGTATGAAATCGGATGCAGTTTTGTTCGGAGCAATTGGCGATCCAAAATTCGATAATAATCCCAAAGCGCCGGTGCGTCCGGAACAGGGGTTATTGGCAATGCGCAAAAAATTAGGATTATATGCGAATATTCGGCCCGTAGAAACATTTGAATCGTTGCTACATAAATCCCCGCTGCGCCGCGAACTGGTGGAAGGTGCTGATTTTGTATGCATTCGAGAACTAACCGGTGGTATCTACTTTGGTGAAAAAGGACGGAAAGATAACGGAAATACCGCTTTTGACACCAACACCTACACTCGCGAAGAAATTGAACGTATTCTGAAACTGGGATATGACTTTGCCGGAAAACGCAATAAAAAACTGACAGTGGTTGATAAAGCCAATGTTTTGGAAAGCTCACGTTTGTGGCGCGAAGTAGCACAGGAAATGGCTCCCAATTATCCGGATATTAAAACAGAATACATGTTTGTGGATAATGCGGCAATGCAAATTATTCAATGGCCAAAAAACTTCGATGTTATGGTAACCGAGAATATGTTCGGCGATATTCTTACTGATGAAGCCAGTGTAATAACAGGTTCACTGGGATTATTGCCATCAGCTTCCATGGGAATTCATACATCTGTTTTTGAACCCATTCACGGTTCTTATCCGCAAGCTGCCGGAAAAGATATTGCCAACCCGATTGCAACAATTCTTTCTGCAGCAATGATGTTTGAATATGCTTTCAACCTGATGGAAGAAGGAAAAATTATACGCGATGCAGTAGCAGCGTCAATGACCGAAGGTTACGTTACAGTTGATATTGCCGAAGGTGAATCATATAAAACTTCGCAGGTTGGCGACTGGATTGCAAGCTGGATTGAAAAAAATTAAAAATGGATAATTAGCTGTCACCTGACTTTAAAGTTAGGTGACAACTATAACGAACTAACTCCCAATTCTTCTTCCGGCTGAATTCTTTTAAATAAAGTCTTAAAATTCCACCCACTTTTATACGAAACCACCAAAATAAAAGCAATTGCAATAACAAGTAATCCCCAGAATTCTCCGGAAGGATTAATTTCTTTTTGAACAAACATGGCCGGAGTTTGCAACACTGAAGATTTACTGGTTACAAAAATAGATGCAAAAATATTATTGGCAGAATGGATTCCAATTGCTAACTCAATTCCGTCATCTAAAACCGAAATAACACCAAATACAAGTCCAAACAATACATACGCGGGCATCATTGTCCAAAAACCAAATTCTTTAATCTCCGGATTCATACCATGCATTAAAGCAAAAAGGATGGAAGGAATAAGCACCACCAGCCACCGGTTTTTAGTCCAGGTACCAACCCCCTGAGCCAGATATCCTCGGAAAAAGAACTCTTCTGTTCCAGCCTGAAAAGGAATTAATAGTAAAGAGATTATAACCAGCGGAATAAACTTTGTGAGTTGAAAATTTAGTTCATAATTTTCACGATCAAATAAAAGACTGACCAACAAAAGAATTGCTGACAATACAACCCAAATAAAAAACCCTTTACCCAAACGATTCCAACGAAAAGAACCGCCGCCGTTAATTACTTCTTTTAAACTTCGTTTGTGAAAAGCTTTAATCAAAAGAATGGAAATAAAAAGCATTACAATAAACGGAAATACCATCAAAACCAATCCTAAATTAGGATCAATCCCATAGGCAGAAAAATCCATCGGGTTATCGGGTCTGAGTAGATTTCCGCCATTTTGTGAAGCTGCAATAATCATTGCAACAACTAAAGGAATGGCACCTACCATTTGGCCACCCCAAAAACCAATAAACACAACCAGCACATACTGCCACCACTTATTTTCCTGTTTTAACGCACTTTCAAGATGTTTCATTCGATGTTTTATGTTTGAGATTTGATTCATGAAAATAAATATAATTTTAAAATGCCCCTAAAATCCATTCAACTTTATCATAATTTTAAGTTGAAATCAATAAGAACACTACCTTCTGTTTAATCATTATCTTTGTAAAAAATTTGAAACATGAGTCAAACAAAACCATATTTCCCGCAATTGCAGGACATAACCAAGGCCAAAATCAACCTTAATGATACCGTGTTAAAAACGCCGCTGCAAAAGAACCTTAATCTTTCAGAAGAATTTCAGGCGAACATCCTATTGAAAAGAGAAGATTTACAAATCGTTCGCTCTTATAAACTGCGTGGTGCATTTAATAAAATCAATCATTTAACAAAAGAAGAATTAAAAAATGGCGTGGTATGCGCAAGTGCCGGAAACCATGCCCAGGGGGTTGCATATTCCTGCCGGAAACTGGGGATTAAAGGCAAAATTTATATGCCTGCAACAACTCCCAAGCAAAAAATAAGGCAGGTAGAAATGTTTGGGAGAGATTATGTGGAAGTTGTTTTGATTGGTGACACCTACGATGCTGCCGACCAGGCCGCCCGTGAAGATTGTGAAAAAACAGGAATGGCATTTATACACCCTTTTGATGATCCACAAATTATTGAAGGACAGGCAACTGTTGGTCTGGAAATTTTACAGGATTCGATTGATGAAATCGACTATATCTTTATCCCTGTTGGAGGTGGCGGACTGGCTGCCGGGGTTGGTGCCTATTTTAAACAAACAAATCCTCAAACCAAAATTATTGGCGTTGAACCGGCGGGGGCACCATCGATGAAATATTCGTTTGATGCCGGCAAAGTGACAGAACTGGAAAATATTGACAAATTTGTTGACGGAGCTGCTGTTCAACGCGTTGGCGAACTTACTTTTGAAATATGTAAAAAAGTAATTGATGATTTGGTTGCAGTTCCCGAAGGAAGAATTTGTACAAAAATACTTGAACTTTACAATCGCGACGCTATTGTTGTTGAACCAGCAGGTGCACTTTCCATTGCCGCACTCGATTTTTATCGTGATGAAATAAAAGGAAAAAACGTAGTTTGTATCGTTAGCGGAAGCAATAACGATATTACCCGAACTGAAGAAATAAAAGAACGCTCGTTGCTTTACGAAGGACTAAAACACTACTTTATTGTAAGATTTCCGCAACGTGCAGGCGCGCTTCAAACATTTGTTGATGTGGTTCTCGGACCAACCGATGATGTTACCCATTTTGAATATTCAAAGAAAACCAACCGCGAAAAAGGGCCGGCTGTCATAGGAATTGAAGTACAAAAAAAGGAAGATTATTTTGGACTAATTCAGCGAATGAAAGAAAATGGTTTTATCTATGTGTATTTGAACGAAAAACCGGATTTATTTCAATTTTTAATTTAAACAATTTATTTCCCGTAATTAAAACTGAATTTAAAAGTCCCCGCGAACGACAGCTTTAGCCCAAAATTTAAAAATGTACCAATAATTACCAAAATTTTGAGATAGAGTTTAATTTTGTACTATCAGGTCAAAATCAAAATTATGAAAATCAGATCATTCGAGCTCGAACGTTATTTTGCCAAATATGAGTTCACATCAAAATATCTGCTGAGTAGTTCCGATTGCGAACCTTTGTCGTTACACGAGGTATTGCAAATGGCGGATGCTGAAACACATTATTTATGGGAAAACCTCCAACTGGGCTACACTGAATCTACCGGCCACCCCAAATTAAAAGAGGAAATCGCAAAATTATACACGTCTGTTTCTACCTCCGATATAAATGTAATGGTTCCGGAAGAAGGGATTTTTGTAGCTATGAATTGTATCCTGGAAAAGGGCGACCATATCATTTCTACCTTTCCCGGCTACCAGTCGTTGTATGAAATTGCAAATTCAATTGGTTGCGAAGTTTCCAAATGGATACCTGAAAACAATTCCGGATGGCAATTTACCATTGAAAAACTAAAATCGCTGGTTCAAAAAAATACAAAACTTATTGTAATTAACTTTCCTCACAACCCAACCGGGTCAACCATTTCAGAAAAAGAACTAAACGAGATTATTGAAATATGCCGCCAAAACAACATTTTTCTCTTCTCCGACGAAATGTACCGGTTTCTCGAGTATAATTCAAAAAACAGGCTTCCTTCGGTTTCTGATAGTTACGAAAATGCCATTTCACTTTTTGGCCTTTCAAAAAGCTTTTCCCTGCCCGGTTTACGTATGGGATGGCTCACTTCAAAAAACAAAAAGCTGATGCAAAGCATTGCCTCGTTTAAAGATTATACCACAATTTGCAATAATGCTCCCGGTGAAATTTTAGCAATAATTGCACTTCGGAACAAGGAAAAAATTTTCAAACAAAACCTCAAAATAATTTCAGAAAACCTGAACCTGTTAAATTCCTTTTTCGCAAAATACAATACCATGTTTAAATGGCATGCTCCCAAAGCCGGATCAATTGCATTTCCTGAACTGAAGCTGGAAATTGGTATTCTTCATTTTTGTACCGATTTGGTTGAGCAAAAAAGTGTAATGCTCCTTCCCTCTTCTGTTTATAACTTCCCCGGAAATGGGTTCAGAATTGGTTTTGCCAGAAAAAACATGAAAGAGGCACTCGAAAAACTGGAGGAGTTTGTAGCCGGACAACAAAGAATTACAGGATTAAACTGAAATATTTTCTACCTTGCATGGGATAAAACAGGCAAATGAAGAACATCCTCGCAAATAGCAAAAAATGGTCCATTCTTTTTCTTTTTGTTTTTCATTGCATTGTTATGGTTGCCCAACCATTTCGTTATACAACATCAGTTTTTACGGCTACCGACACTTTAAAAAATGTTGAATATGCTACAGCAGAATGGCTTAACAATTCCATTTCTTTTTTATCGGAATATAATATTCACGACGGTGAAAGTATAACGGAAACCCGCCCTTTATATATGGATATTTTTATGCCCCGGAACGATACACTTACCAAACGTCCGGCGATTATTTTCTCACACAGCGGAGCATTTCTAATTGGCTCAAAACAAAACGACGACATGCTAGCGTTGTGCGATTCATTTGCCCGAAAAGGATATGTGACTGCCACTTTAGGATACCGGCTGGGAATGGGAGCCACGGTGTCAAAACTTTTCGGAATGATAGTAGGACTGCGTGTGGATGAAAAAAATGCTTTCAGGGCAGCATACCGGGGAATACAGGACAGCAGGGCTGCTATTCGTTTCCTGAAAAAAAACGCCGGCGAATATGGAGTCGATTCCTCAAAAATTTTTATGGTGGGAAGCAGCGCAGGAGGAATTCAGGCGTTATCTACAATTTATCTCGACAAACAAAATGAAATTCCTGAATATGCTCTTGCTGAGCCTTCGCTGGGTGAACTGGATGCGATTGGCATGCCGGGTGCTAATTCTCTCCCTTCAGCCGTTGTTTCTTTGTGGGGAGCCGTTTGGGATACACAATCAATAGAAAATACTGACATTCCGGTATTACTTGTTCATGGAGAAGCCGACAATATTGTTCCGTTCAAAAAAGGCATTCCTCTTGAAGGAACTGTGCCTGATAACCCGCTTGTGAGTTTTACAATGCCCGAAACTTACGGAAGCTTCTGCATCGACACAGCTTTGAATAACCGGGGAATTTTGCACGAGACATATTTTGTAAAAGATAAAAAACATGAATTTTACGGCGCAGAAACCGGTGCATTTCCTCCCGAAGGTCCCAATCAGTACTGGGATACCATCCAACAAAAAATCACCAATTTTTTTATTCAGCAGTTTCAGCCTGTTGCCAAATTTAATTTCGAAACCATTGGGCAATTGCTAACTACTTCAAATAATTCAACCACTAATTATATGGTTTCATGGAATTTTGGTGATGAAAACTCAACATCGGAATGGGAACCTCAACACAATTATGCTACTCCCGGCGAATACAAAATAACATTAAAAGTATGTAACGAAAATCTGGCTTGTGACAGTACAAGTACAACAGTTACAATTGATGCAGTACAAACGGCTGCCGAATATAAAACAAACCTTATAAATATTTACCCAAATCCGGGGGTAAACAAAATTAATATATCAGGCATTTCTCCCCCCTACTCTGCCACAATCTATGGACTAACCGGCAAGGTTCAATTTTATACTCCTGATATTCAAAACAATCAAATAAATATTTCTGCGCTAAAACCGGGAATGTATATTATTCAAATTGAGAACAAAAGTACGTCAACAAAACAAAAACTTATAAAGTGGGAAAATAGGAATTAGCATTCATATTGCGTTTCCTTAAACAAAATTATTTTCAACAGGCTATGACACACTTTTGTTTTCCTTATTATTACACTAATTTTTAATTTGTTAGATCTCAACCAAACCACAAATTATTATTAAAACTTTTTTGTTATTTGAGAACATAAAAATGAAACTTAAATTTTGAAATTATTTGAAAAATATCTTACTTTGAAATTCAAAGTACTTTAAAATGAAAACTACAGAAAATTATCTGGCAGAAATTAAAGAAATCAGAAAAATGATGGAAGATTCAAGCCGTTTTCTTTCTCTTAGCGGTTTGTCTGGAATTCTGATTGGCATTTATGCATTAACCGGAGCTGTCCTTGCTTTCCGGATGATTCAAAATAGTTCTCCCCAAGAAAACATATACGGCGTTGAGTTGGTTCCGCAGCTAATGGCAATTGCTTTTTCGGTGTTAATATTTTCGCTTATAACAGTAATTTTACTCACTTATAACCGCGCAAGAAAAGCGGGAAGAAAAATATGGAACCCCGGTTCACGTCTCATGTTAATCAACCTTTCAATTCCGTTAATTAGTGGAGGAATACTGATTTTGATTTTTGTGTATAGAGGAATATTTGAGATAATTTCGCCGTCATGTCTTATTTTTTACGGACTGGCCTTGATTAATGCTGCTAAATTTACGCGGCAGGAAATTTTTTATATGGGGCTGTTCCAGGTATCTCTCGGAATTCTGGCTGCTCTGTTCCCGTCGCTGGCGCTTGTACTTTGGGCACTTGGGTTTGGCATAATTCATATTATTTATGGTGCACTTATGTATTTCAGATATGAGTACAAAACAAACGCGTAGGTTGTGAAAAACAGTTTTCAAAATTTAAATAAAGCTTTCGAGAATAAAATCCGCCTCGGGATTATGTCCGTGCTGTCGATAAACACCCGCGCATCATTCAACCATTTAAAAGAAGTGCTGGAGGTTACTGACGGCAATCTTGCCAGCCACCTCAAATCGCTTGAAAATGCCGGATACATTTCAGTGAATAAAAGTTTCAAAAACCGAAAACCGAATACAAATTATGAGATTACGAATTCAGGAGCTAAAGCATTTGAGCAACATTTGCAGGCATTGGAGGAAATATTAAAGCAACTATAATTTTTTTTGAACAATTACTTTGAAATACAAAGTTCTTTGTAATAATCTTTCAATTTAAAAAACATGGAAACAAAAAATTTTTTTCAGAACAAACAAAAGTCTGTCAACTGGCAAATTACCCTAAAAGTATTCATCATTGGTATTATTGCAATCCTCTTACTAATACCAAAATTTATGATTCTGGATCTGGTAAAAGAAAGGCAGGGTACTGCTAATTCAACAACACAGGAGGTGATGCAAAAATGGTCGCTCGCCCAAACAGTGAGAGGGCCGGTTTTAAATATTCCGTATATTGAAAAAAGTTTCGACAGCGAGGGAAAAAAGATAAAAGAAGAGATTCTAAATTCCTACATTTTACCCAAAACATTAAAAATAAATGGACAAATTTCTCCGGAAAAACGTACAAGAAGCATTTATGAAACAGTAGTTTATGAGTCGGCAACTACAATTTCGGGGCATTTTGATATTGCCGATTTTAACGAATTAAAAATAGCCCCGGAAAACGTACTATGGGAAAAGGCAAAACTACTGGTTTCAATTAGTGATCTACGGGGTATCAGCAACCGGATTACCCTTATGTGGAACGACTCCGATTTTTCTTTTATCCCCGGAATGGAAAATCCGTTGATTGGGAATAATGGTATTTCGCTGCCCTTTCCCCGCCTTTCTCCAGAAAATTTTCCCGGAGAATTTCGTTTCACATTGCAACTAAAAGGTTCGGAATCGCTAAATTTTGCACCACTTGGCGAAACTACCGAGGTTGAATTACAGTCAAAATGGAACGACCCTGGTTTTGACGGAATGTTCCTTCCTAAAGAACACAACATAAATAAAGATGGCTTTACAGCACACTGGAAGATTCTGAATTTTAACCGTAATTTTCCACAGCAATGGAAAAATGACGAATACCGCATTACAAATGCCGATTTTGGTGTGAACCTGGTAACCATTGCCGACCACTATCAAAAGAGTTCCCGCTCTTCAAAATATGCTATAATGGTAATTCTCTTTGTTTTTCTTTCTTTCTTTTTAAACGAAGTAATTACCAAACAAAGAATTCATCCTTTCCAATATATTCAGGTAGGTTTTGCAATTCTTATTTTTTACCTGTTGTTATTATCGATTTCGGAACAGCTGGGCTTTAACCTGGCGTATTTAATTTCAGCCGTTGCAGTAATTACAATGGTTTTCTTTTACTCGCGTACATTCCTGAAAACATGGATTAACTCGCTCATTCAAACCCTGATTCTCACATTTTCGTTCGGATTCATTTTTATTTTAATGCAACTGGAAACATTTGCCCTTTTGGCTGGAAGTATTGGGTTATTTGCAGTACTTGCATTAACTATGTCTTTCACCAGAAAAATAAACTGGTACAACCAATAATTACCACTGAAATTCAACTGTAGTATTCACCTAATATTCAGTAGTAAATTGCTCAGGATGTTTGCCACGAACTCCTTTTTCGCGATAGTAATCCTTTATCCTGCGGATATCCTGCTCATAATCGTCAGAAAGTTCAAACTGGTCGCCGGGAGTCATATACTTTCGGCCCCAGTCGAAACTTGAAAGAAATACAGGTACATTCGCCTGTTTTGCAATGGTATGAAAGCCGGCTTTCCATTTTTTTGTTCTTTTTCGTGTGCCTTCCGGGGTAATTGCAAGCAAAAGAACATCGCGTTCTTCGAATAATTTTACCGTTTGCCGTATAACATTTGCCCCCTTTGAGCGGTCGATTGGAATCCCTCCCATTTTCCGTACAAAAAAACCAACAGGCCAAAAGAAAAATTCTTTTTTTATCAGGAAGTTCATTTTCCCGCCTATCGATGTATAATAAATCCATCCCCAAACAAAATCCCAGGCGCTGGTATGTGGTGCTCCTACAATAACACACTTTTTATATGGCGGTTTAAAATCCTTACCTTTCCAGCCCCCTAAGCGCATCAGTATTTTACAAATTTTCTGTAACATCAGTCAATAGTCTTTATTTCGAAATGTGTTGCAGCAGCATAATTTCTCAGAAGTTCAATTGCCATTTCTGTGGCTTCTAATAATTTAGAAGATTTTCCGTAATCAAATATAATCATTAAAAATCGTTTGGTTTCCAACGAAACCGAGGTCCTCACCGAATCGCTGGTGGGCGTACCAAAAGCCCCCAGCTTGTCTCTGAAAACCGGTATAAACTCAATATTCAACTCGCCTCTGCCAATTCCTTCATAAGGCTCGTTTGAATTCCCTATTCCAAATGAAACATCTTCAACAATTTTTTCTGCATCGTAACCGCCAATAGAAAACCCCGTTGAAATAGAAACCAGGTTTAACAAATCTACCACATTATTTACCTGATATAATTCTTTACGTTTTACAACACGCCGCAAAAGTGCCTCTGCGGAAAGACGGTAACGTGCCGGATCCTTTCCACATATTTTATATGCTTTTCTTGAATCGGCAATGGTTTGTATTTTGCTAATATTTTCAATATCCAGAGAATCTCCCAGTTCTTTAATTTTATCTTCAATTTCTTTCCAAAGAATTTCATCCCTTTCCCGAACATGAACATCGCACTGAATACAGGAAAGTTGAATGTTCGTAACCTTTTGTTTTAATTCCGGTAAAATGGTTATTTCTGTCATTTTTGAGCTGAAACAAATAATAAAATAATTAAAAACCGATTTAAACTTCTTAATTTTTTTTACAAAAAGATATTAATTTAGCTTCATAAAATTCATCAAAACTATACAAAATGAAGCGAAAACATTATCTGTTCTTCTCTATTTTATTTTTTGTTATGAACATTTCCGCACAGAATATTTCAGTAATTCCCCAACCTGCTGAAATATCTTTAAGAAACGGCAATTTTACCTTGGATAAAAATTGTAGTTTCCAGTATGACAAAACCAACGAAGAAGTTGCAAGAATAGCAGATTTCTTTAATGAGTACCTGGACAATATTTACGGATTTAAGATCGATGCAGATTCAAAAGAAAAACCGGTACAATTAAAGATTATGAGCCAGTTGCAATTGGACAAAGAAGGTTATCTTTTAAAAATAAATCCAAATTCGATTGTAATTACAGCTTCGGAGCCAAACGGTTTATTTTATGGGATACAAACCTTAAAACAAATGTTACCACTTGAGGCGGAAGACGGAAAGCTTATCCTTCCTGCTGTTGATATAAAAGACCAACCACGCTTTGCATGGAGAGGAAATATGCTGGATGTAGGAAGGCATTTTTTCCCGGTAAGTTTTATAAAAAAATACATCGATATTTTGGCGATGTACAAAATCAATACTTTCCACTGGCATTTAACTGAAGACCAGGGATGGCGGCTTGAAATAAAAAAATACCCGTTGCTTACTGAAATTTCAAGCTGGCGCGACGAAACCGTAGTAGGGCACAATACACCAGAATACGACGGAATTGGTTATGGTGGTTTTTATACTCAGGAACAGGCCCGCGAAATTGTGCGTTATGCTGCGGAACGTTACATAACAGTGGTTCCGGAGATTGAAATGCCCGGTCACTCTGTTGCAGCTTTAACGGCCTATCCGAACCTGGGATGTACCGGCGGCCCGTACGAAGTAAGAAAAACATGGGGAGTAAGTAAAGATGTATATTGTGCTGGGAAAGACGAAACTTTTGTTTTCCTTAAAAATGTTCTCGATGAAGTGATGGACATTTTTCCCTCACAATTTATTCATATAGGAGGTGATGAATGTCCCAAAGATGCATGGGAAAAATGCCCGGATTGCCAGAAAAGGATAAAGGACCTTGGACTTGAAAACGAACACGAATTACAAAGTTGGTTTATTACCCAAATGGATCATTATCTGACTTCGAAAGGACGTCGTTTAATCGGCTGGGACGAAATTTTGGAAGGAGGGCTTGCACCTCAGGCAACAGTTATGAGTTGGAGAGGGATAAAAGGAGGAATTGAAGCGGCCAAACAACATCACGATGTGGTTATGAGCCCAACCACACACATGTATATCGATTATTACCAGTCGGAAGACAAAGAAAATGAACCTTTGGCAATTGGAGGATTTCTCCCTGTTGAAAAAGTTTACAGCTATGAGCCCATTCCTGAAGAACTGACACAGGAAGAAGCCAAACACATTTTAGGAGTTCAAACCAATTTATGGACAGAATATGTTGCAAATACAAAAAAGGCTGAATATATGCTTCTCCCGCGATTAGAGGCAGAAGCTGAAGTAGCCTGGACTAAAAAGGAACTAAAAGATTATCCGGACTTTGAAAGACGACTTAACAAGGAATACAAACGGCTTGATAAATTGGGTGTTAACTATAGGAATCACAACAAGTAAAGTACAATAAAAAAGGGATTTTGTAGTTGCAAAATCCCCTTTTTTATATGCTTTTGTTAAATCGCTTTCACATTAAAAGCTACCGGTCCTCGATCACTTTCTCTAATTTCAAATTCAACCTTCTGGTCAGCTTCGAGTGTCAGAAAATTATCTAAAATTCCGGAACGGTGAACAAAGTAATCTTTTTTGTCTTCAGATAAAATAAACCCGAAGCCTTTAGTGGAATCGTACCACTTTACTGTTCCAACCATTATTAGTAACGGTTCCTGCTGCGGTTGTAACCACCACCACCGCCACCGCCACGGCGATCGTTTCCATAGCTTGGGCGTGGTTTAGATTCATTAACTTTAATGTTTCTTCCAGCAACTTCAGCGTTGTTCAATTCTTCAATGGCGTTGTTGGCGTCGTCGTCGCTTTCCATTTCAACAAAACCAAAACCTTTACCTCTTCCTGTAAATTTATCAGTGATAATTTTAGCAGAAGTAACTTCACCATACTCTTCAAAAATTTTTCTTAAATCTTCCTCACCCAAATTAAAGGGAAGATTTCCAACATAAATGTTCATTTGTTATTTTTTAAAAAATTAATAATTTCTTTTTCTATTCATTGTGCACAGTAAATCAACTAACATTTTTACTACTTGGATTTACCGGAAAATAGAATTGAAGAATTATAAATTACGAATAAAAGCCGCGGAGAAAACAAGAAAGGAATACTGTGTCCAGATTGTTTAAAAAACTCAATAAAAAAAGACCAACTTGTTAGTTTTCAGACAATCCAAACATTCAAATATTCAAACCCATCCTGAAAGTAACCTTACAAAGGTAAACTAAAATTATATTTTTCAAACGGAAAGCCTAAAATTCTTTGTTTTACTATATTATTATTCTGAAATTAAATCACGAATAACCACACTACTTACAAAACAGCCAAAAACCGGAGGCATATAAGAAATTGTTCCAACGGTAGATTTTTTATTCTTTCCCTTTTCCAATCTTACAGCGTCTTTTGAAATTTCTTCCGACGAAAAAACGACTTTAACACCACTCTTAATTCCCAGTCTTGCCAAGCGTTTTCGAATCATCCGAGCCAGTTTACAGTTGTATGATTTTGAAATGTCGGAGATATTTACTTTCTGTGGATCAGTTTTTCCTCCTGCCCCCATCGAACTAACTACATTTAAACCCAATTGCAAGGCATGGTAAATCAGAAAAACCTTCGGAGAAAGTGTATCAATAGCATCTACAACGTAATCAAAAGGTTGACTTTTTAGTAGCTCTAGCGTTTTTTCATCACTAATATAATCATTCACAACTGTTAACTCTATCTCGGGATTTATATCCCGAAAACGGCTGGACAGAATTTCTGCTTTGGGTTGTCCTGTGGTACTTATTAAAGCCGGAAGTTGCCGGTTTCTATTCGAAACTTCCACAACATCGCCATCAACAATAGTCATTTTACCAATTCCAGCACGGCACAGTTCTTCTGCAGCGTAGGCTCCCACTCCCCCCAAGCCAACAACTAAAACATTCGATGTTTTTAATTTTAATATTCTTTCTTTTCCCCAAAGAAGTTCAGTTCGTTCTAACCAATCCATAAAATTTAACCATTAAAACCGACTCATTAACTTATTTTCCATCCGGTTAAAATTATCCCATACAGCCATTTCTATTTCTTCTTCAGAGATATTTTTTAAACGCGCGCCCTGTTTATACATGTGTTCTACCTCACCATCATACTCGTCGGTTTCAAAAAATATTTTATTTAAAGGAAGTATTCTGAAGGAATCGATAGCTTTTGTTCCTGGCAAAAACAAAAATTCTCCAAAAGAAAAAAGAAAATTCTGGTTTGCGAGTTGTCTCGTCATTTCAACACTTCCATTGTAACTATGAAAAATCCAGGTCATTTTAGGCTTCATCTTTTTATGGATTTCAATAACCTCATTGTATGCCTTTACGCAATGAACAATAAGAGGTTTACTATATTCTTCAGCCATAAAAGCCTGGGCTTCAAATACACGTATTTGTTCTTCAAAGTCGGTCTCTGACCTTTTGTCAAGTCCGGTTTCGCCAACAAAGATAACGTGGTCGAATTCCAAAGCCTCCTCAACCTGAACCAACATTTCATTATTCTCTTCAGATGTTTTAATATGCCATGGATGCAAACCAACGGAATAAAAATTTCTCCCGGAAAATGCAGCAAAACCTTCTCCCGGAAAAATGTTCTGAACCGTTATTGTTTTTTTTTCCGGCCGGAACAAATGAGTATGAATATCTACAAAAGGAACAGTGTGCATTCGGTTTCTAAATCATTTTTAATATTTGCTTAACCACATTTTCTGCGCCAACAGCAATTTGCTCAATAGTTGCATCAAGCATGTAACAAGGTGTAGTAACAACTTTGTATTTTTCATCAACTACAATCTGACCATGCGTGGTTTTTACATGAGTTCCTCCAATTTGTTCTATTGCTTTTAAGGTATCTTCTTCGTCTCCAATAGTAACTTTAACATCACCTAAAACTTTTGTTACAAGAACCGGAGATATGCAGAGCGCCCCAATTGGCTTACCCGACTTAACAGTATCTCTCACAGATTTTTCCGCCTCGGGAATAACAACAAAATCAGCGCCATCAAAAGCAAAAGTTGAAAGATTTTTAGCAACACCAAACCCACCAGGAAAAATGATAGCATCAAACTCTGAGGCATTATATTCCGAAAGCCGTTTTATGTTTCCCCTCGCTATACGGGCCGATTCTACCATAACATTTCTTATCTCAGGCATTTCCTCGCCGGTTATATGGTTAATTACATGAGCCTGGTTAATATCCGGTGCAAAACATTGATACGTTGCACCATTTCTGACGATGGCCAGTAAAGTTAAGGTGGCTTCATGTATCTCAGATCCGTCAAAAACACCATTTCCGGCTAAAACTACAGCTATCTTTTTCATTTCCGATTATTTTTTGATTCTTTTTCAAAATTAAGGCTAAATAGCGAATTTTCGAAAATTGAATGAGTAACAATTGTATTTCTTTTACTGAATTTCTTCAAGATTATATGGTGTTTCCTGGTAAACGTAATAATTCAGCCAGTTAGAAAAAAACAGGTTTGCTGCTGATTGCCAACTCATCACAGGTTTTAAATCCGGATTGTCGTTTAAATAATAATTCTTAGGAATTTCAATAGGTAATTTTTTTGCTAAATCACGGCGATACTCCCCATCAAGCGTATGACGCGAATATTCAGCATGCCCGGTAATAAAAAGCTGTCGCCCGTTTTTTGCTTTCACAATAGTAACCCCGGCCTCTTCTGATAAAGCGATAATCTGTAGTTCACTTACTTTGTCAATATCTTCGGCTCTGATTTCTGTATGACGTGAATGTGGAACAAAAAATATGTCGTCAAAGCCTCTGAAAATAGGAAGATTTTCTTCTACATGAGTATGTTTAAAAACGCCAAACATTTTCTTTTCCAAAGGATATTTAGGAATACCATAATAATGAAACAATCCGGCTTGAGCTGCCCAGCAGATAAACAGAGTTGACGTTACATGATGTTCTGTCCAGTCTAAAATCTTTTTCATTTCATTCCAGTAGGTAACTTCCTCAAAAGGAAGCTGTTCAACCGGCGCTCCGGTAATTATCATGCCGTCATATTTGTTGCCGTTTAACTCATCGAAATTTTTGTAAAAAGCTTCCATATGAGACGACGGCGTATTTTTAGGTCTGTGGCCCTTAATCTTCAAAAAATCGATTTCAATTTGCAAAGGTGAATTTGATAACAACCTCAACAAATCGGTTTCTGTTGTAATTTTTAAAGGCATTAAATTGAGAATAATAATTCGCAATGGGCGAATATCCTGATGTGAAGCACGGGATTCATCCATTACAAAAATATTCTCCTTTTCTAAAATTTTTATGGCAGGTAATTTATCCGAAACGTTTAATGGCATTTTTCTTACTTTAAATATTTTTAAAAGTGAGTAATGAAAAAAATGTATTTTTCACTACTCACTCATTTTAGCTCAATACAAATCAAATTAACCGACTTTGTTTAACGCTTGTTCAAAATCGGCAATAATATCATCAATATGCTCCAATCCAACACTCACACGCAATTGCGACGGATAAACACCAGCTGCTATTTGTGCAGCTTCCGGCAACTGCTGATGTGTTGTTGCAGCAGGTTGAATAATTAACGTTTTTGCATCTCCAACATTTGCCAGGTGGCTCACCAGTTCGAGACTATTTACAACTTTATTAGCAGTTTCTTTATCGCCTTTAACAACAAACGACAATACTCCTCCGGCTCCTTTGGGCAAATATTTTTTTGCGTTTTCGTAGGAATGATTTCCTTCTAACCCGGGATAATTTACACTTTCAACTTTAGGATGCTGTTGCAGCCACTTTGCCAAAGCCAGTGTATTTTCAACATGCCGATCCATGCGT
Source organism: uncultured Draconibacterium sp. (assembly GCA_963677235.2). Taxonomy (GTDB): domain Bacteria; phylum Bacteroidota; class Bacteroidia; order Bacteroidales; family Prolixibacteraceae; genus Draconibacterium. The sequence goes on from CAXXPP010000004.1 coordinate 1,737,366, forward strand.
AGAGAAAGAGTTTCCAATCCCTGTAACAATAAGAATGAATTAAACGGACTTATTGCCGGTCCAAAATCGCGCAGGCCTTCAACACGGGCTTTTATAATAAATGCGATGTTGCCAAACGGTCCGTCAAAATTGAAGATATCCCAAAATTTTAACCCATGATAACTATCAGAAGGTTCGGTAAATCCCGGAAATTTACCATTTCCCCAGTTGTAAGTACCGGCATCAACAATAACGCCACCAATACTGGTTCCATGTCCGCCAATCCATTTTGTAGCCGATTCAACCACAATGTTTGCCCCATATTCAATCGGACGGACAAGATATCCTGCACCAGCAAAAGTGTTATCCACAATAAAAGGAATATCATATTTTTTTGCCAGCTTGCCGAAAGCTTCAAAATCAGGAATATTAAATCCGGGGTTTCCTATTGATTCCAAATAAATTGCTTTTGTTTTCTCATCAATTAGTTTTTCAAACGACGACACTTCCAGATTTTCAGCAAAACGCGCGTCAATTCCAAGTCGTCGTAAAGAAACATTAAACTGATTGTATGATCCTCCATATAAATAAGGAGATGATACAATGTTATCACCCATATCTAAAATGGTTGCTAAAGCCAAAAATTGTGCAGCATGACCCGATGCAACCGATAAAGCTGCGGCTCCGCCTTCCAAAGCTGCAATTCGTTGTTCAAATACATCGGAAGTCGGGTTCATAATACGAGTATAAATATTTCCGAATTCTTTCAATGCGAACAAATTGGCTGCATGATCAGCGTCGTTAAAAACATACGAAGATGTTTGATAAATAGGTACCGCACGCGAGTTTGTTGTTTTATCGGGTTCGTGTCCTGCGTGAAGTTGGAGGGTTTCAAAATTTAAATTTTTTGCTGTCATAATTTATCATTTTTTTGAGTTGAAGAAACTTAATTATTAAAAAATGCGTTGTAGATTTCACGTACACTTTTTTCTTTGTCTGAGCCTTTTACAACCAGGTAGCTTACCAAATCGGAAGCCCCGGAACCACTTAAAACCACATTAATTTTATGCTGTGCAACGGCGTTAAAAATTCGGGCTGACACTCCATAATTCTGCTGCATACCGTGCCCTATTATTCCAATTAACGAAACATCCTGTACCAAAGTTTTTTCCTGAACAGAATTAAAGCCGAGTTGTTCAATCAGTCTCAATGCTTCTTCCCCGGTTTTTCTCTCCAAAATTAAATTGATGGAAATTTGAGAAGTAATTACCGATTTAATATTAATTCCGGCATCATTCAAACAGGTAGTAACCCGGGCCAAAATACCAGGTTTTAGCCCTACTCCTGGACCGTCTAGTTTCAGTAGTGAAATATCATCGGTACAAGCTACACTTTTTACAATCTTGTCGTCAACAAATGTTTCAGTATTAATTCTTGTTTCAACCAAACCTTCATCAGAGGAAGAGTTCAATACATAAATAGGAATATGCAAATCTTCCAGTGGTTCAACTGTGCGAGGATGAAAAGAGTAATGTTGAAAATAAGCCAATTCGCTCGCCTCAGAATAAGTTAACCTTTCAATCTTTGGAGGATTTGTAACGATACAGGGATCTGCTTTCTGAAAATCATTATCTAAACCCCAGAGTTCCAGTTTTTCGGCTCCAAGCCAGGCGGTTAAAAATGCTGATGTATAATCTGCGGCGGTTCTTCCGGCTCTTGCAATTTTGCCATTTTCGGTAATTCCGTATGACCCCGGAACAATATACACCCCATCCAATAAATCATCGAAAAACCTTTTATCCGCAGAAATGAAAGTTGCATTTCCAAAATCATTTGATGCCTGTAATTTTATTTCTTCCGGTAAAATAATCCGAACCTCGTTCCATTGATTTTTAAGAATCTCGGCCGAAAGTTTTTCGGCATAACTAATTACCTGGTCTTTTAAAGCCTTTGAGTAATCTCCGATTAATGCAATCCCTTTTAAAAGATTAACCAACTGTTCCGCAAGATTTTGATATTCAGTGCCTGGTTCTGAATCCAATATTGAAATGTAATACTCATTCAGCCGGGAAATAATTGCTTTTTCATTTAATTCCTGAACAAACACATTTTCGATGTTTGCTCTAACAAATTTCAGCAATTCTGGAATGGCTGAAACCACAACAAATTTTTTCCCTTCTTCACGATTAAGAAAACCCGCTAAATTTTGAATGGATTGAATATCTCCTATATTGCTACCACCCAACCGAATAATTCGATTCGACATGATGTAAAATTGAAAAATTAATGTTTAAGATTTTTACGCTCAGAATAAATATGCCTTCAGTCAATGTTCCTGTTTAACCACTGAATGAAGGCTAGCGCATACACATAGAAAACGACGGTAAAATGAATCCACGAAATCCTCTTTTTGAGGCTCCCCTTCTTATTTCATTTTCTATAAAATCCATTTTTCCTACCGATTTTGTTTGCAACAAATATAAATGGTTTTTTCAAAACACCAAATTTATCTGGAATGAGTTTAGATAAATATAATATATGGATAATTTTCAACCTCTGTTAAGCCCCAAATAAATTGTTGTCTATGAAAAATACAAGCGAACTCCCCAATTACAAATCAAACTTATCAATCAAATAAACAAAAGAAGCTATTGCTGCACTTCCCATTTGAAATTCTCTAAAGTTTACCTGTTCGAATGTATCATTTTCACTATGGTGTACATCAAAATATCGTTGCATTTCAGGAATATATGAAGAAAGCGGAGTTCCCAACCTGCCAAGCGGAGCAATATCAACACCACCTCCTCCTTTTACAAAGTTGGTTATCCCATAAGGTTCAAAATAATCTTTTAATGCAAGTATTCTCTGCTGCCGGGGTTCAGGAGCCGAAACGCCAAATCCCAAAGGACGAAAACCTCCACGATCGGCTTCGAGAGCGAAATAATGATTTTCGTTTTTCAACTCTGCCTGCTGGGCATATTCTGCTCCGCCACGCTGTGCAATCTCCTCATCCATAAACATAACCGCGCGAATAGTTCTTTTGGGATGAATTCCCAATTTTTTAAATATCCGAAGCATTTCAATACTTTGCATACAACCTGCACCATCGTCATGAGCTCCCTCACCCGGTTCCCAAGCATCTAAATGGCCTCCAACTGTAATTATTTCATCAGGATATTCAGAACCACGAATTTCGCCAATTACATTATATGAAGTAGTTTCAGGCAGCATTTCACAGTAATTTTCAAAATAGAACTTTAAATCAGGTTCCATTTTCAACCATGAACTCAATAAATCGGCTCCGTTTGTACTAATAGCTACTGCCGGAATTTCCGGGCCATTTTCTTCATAATGCATAACTCCGGTATGCGGGAAATCATCGAGTGAGGTAGTAAGCGATCTCACAACAACTCCAACCGCTCCATATTTTGCAGCTTCCGCAGCTCCTTGTGTGCGCTGATTTCCTGCCCCACCATAAGCGCCAAATGTATTTATCATTGTGGGATCCATTGGGCGGTTAAAAAAGACAATTTTACCTGTTACATTTTCCAAGCCCAAATTCTTTAATTCTTCAAAGTTATGCACTTCAATAACTTCTGCTGTCAATCCCTTTTTACCTGTTCCAACCGAAGTTCCCAGCGAAATCACGGGAACCTTTTTTTTCCCGTTTTTCTCCGAATCAATAAACGCCTTCTCTTCACCGCCTCTCACCCAATGCAAAACTTTCACAGGCTGCTTAAATACAGTATCGAGTTGCATTTTTTCCATTAATTCAAAAGTATAATCAACAGCACCAGCCGCTTCAACAGATCCTGTTATTCTGCCCGGAAATTTCTTACATAAATATCCAAGATTATAGTAAGCTGCATAATCTGTTAAAGCTTCATCAAAAATTGTTTTTACAATTTCTTCCTCTGTTGTCTGTGCTCCTGGTTCAAATAGCAAACCACACATAAAAATCAGTAAAAGTACCTGGCGCATAACGATAAAAATTAATACGTTGAATGTACAAACTAATTTATTGCATGCAAATCATAAAATGAATCTTTTAGATAGCGATTAAAAGTTTCTTAATAAAAATCGAAATTATAATGAAAAACCTGCTTTCCATAAAAATACCGGGGATACATACTTCAACTGCAAGTGCAAATTAGTTTTAATAGGGAGTTTATGTTTTAAACTTTTCAACCAAACATGAACAATATTCGATTTCAAAAGTTAAAATTGCGGAGTTTTATCATGAAATAAACACGATGATTTTAGTTTTATTTAAACTCAATTAACTTTGCAAATCAAATATTTCATAAAAACATACTATGAGTTTTAATTTACTTAAAGGAAAAAGGGGGATTATTTTTGGTGCATTAAATCCCGATTCCATCGCCTGGAAAGTTGCTGAACGCGCTTACGAGGAAGGTGCAACATTAACGCTTACCAATACTCCTGTTGCCTTAAGAATGGGTGAAACCCAAAAGCTTGCAGAAAAAATGAATACGGAAGTTATTGGTGCCGACGCTACAAATGTTGACGACCTGAATAATCTTTTCATCAAATCGATGGAAATATTGGGTGGAAAAATCGACTTTGTGTTGCATTCTATAGGAATGTCTCCAAATGTTCGCAAGGAAAGACATTACAGCGATTTAGATTATAACTACCTGGATAAAACACTTGATATTTCAGCTGTTTCATTTCATAAAGTACTGCAAACAGCCCGTAAACTCGATGCAATAAACGAATGGGGTTCTGTTGTAGCATTATCATATGTAGCCGCTCAACGCACATTTTACGGGTATAACGATATGGCAGATGCAAAAGCATTGCTCGAATCGATAGCACGTAGTTTTGGATATATTTACGGCCGCGAACGTAATGTAAGAATTAATACTGTTTCTCAATCACCAACAGTAACAACAGCCGGAAGCGGAGTGAAAGGTTTTGATCGTCTTTTGGACTTCGCAGAACGGATGTCGCCACTGGGAAATGCTACTGCAGATGAATGTGCGGATTATTGTATTACCTTATTTTCCGACCTGACCAAAAAAGTAACAATGCAAAACCTTTTTAATGATGGCGGATTTTCAAATATGGGAATGAGCCTGCGTGCATTACAACAATATGAAAAAGGATTACATCAGGACTGTAACTGCGGTCCAGATCCCGATGACCACCAATTTGATTAATTTATTATATCCATATATTTCAAAGGGGCCAAATACTGGTCCCTTTTTTGTTGCATTTCAGTAGCTTATTCGTCTTCAATATTGTTAACTCCTTTTAAAATTTTTTAAAACTTATTTATCATTCTATAAATTAATTTTGTATAAAAAATTGCCATGAAAAAATTAGGATTAATTACCATTGGATTTGTTTTATTTTCCTGGCAGCTATTTGCTCAGGATACCAGGAAAAAGGAAAAAGACCCGGATGAAAAAATAACGGTAAATAAGAAGTACGACGAAAACGGAAATCTTATTCAGTTTGATTCTACTTATGTTCATACCTGGTCATCTGACAGCACAATGAATTTTTCATTTCCAGATGATGATTTTTTTGCGGGAAACGGGTTCCCTGATTTGAACGAATTTTTCAAGAATTTTATGGGTGACTCAGCAATGGCTGGGTTTAATTTTCCAGGTCATTTCGGAAATATGCCATTTGATGACGAAGAATTTTTCAGACAGTTTCAAGGGCAACTCCCCGATTCGGCAATGCAACAATTCTATTTCTCCAACCCGGGGAATATTCCTCAAGGATTTGATACTCCTGATTTTGAAGAACTAGAAAAACAATTAAACGAACAACTACAAAAATTCCCTTTACATAATTCTCAAAAGCCACAATTTAAAAATGAGGAACAACAAAAACAATGGCAGGAACTCATGGAGAAGCATCAAAAAGAAATTGAAGAATTACAAAAGAAATGGGAAGAAAATAATTAGCTAGATTGTTTAAACTACACAAAAAAAGGTTTGCCGGACTTTAGCAAACCTTTTCTATTACTTTTCAATAGCTAAATTAATAACCTTCGTTTTGTGCCATATTCGAATTAGCGTCGGTTTCAGCTTTGGGAATTGGCCATGCTAACCGGTGATCGCCGTAAGGAATAGTTGCTGTAAAATTTTGCTGCATTGAAACTTTTTCAATATCACTTCCGGTCCTCATTAAATCATCATAGCGTTTACCTTCAAAAATAAACTCTTTTCTTCTTTCATTTAGAATATCTTCCTTTGTAACTGATGTATAAGCACCAGCTCCACGATTAGAAGTAATTTTATTAATTTCTGTTAGTGCGTCGCCACCAGTTTCAAGCAATGCTTCTGCATAATTTAAAATTACTTCTTCGTACCTAATGACGACGACATTGTCATATCCCTGGTTATCTGGAAATTTACCTATATTCCTAAGCATATCATCTTCCCGGCCAAGAATATCAGCTCTTATATCCCCCTCTTCATAAATATCTTCAACTAGATTAAGGACCTGAACATCTCCATAACTACCACCACCAGTGGTTCTGTAAATATATGCCAAACCATCAATCCCCCTATTGTCTGTTGAATTAAACGCCAGTTCAAAAATTGAATTTGCAGAACCATCCGTAGCCCAACTCGCTACATAATTTCCGGCAGAAATTATTGAATAATGTCCCGAGCTAATTACAGCTTCTGCAGCCGACTGGGCTAAATCCCATCTTTCGAAATAGACAGCAACACTTGATTCAATAGCCTTAGCCGCATATTTGTTAAGAAATTCCTGTGATGAATCATAATACTTTTCATCCATCATATCAAAGGCTGTATTCAAATCATCCAAAATAAATTGAACACATTCATCAACCGTATTACGAGATGGGAAGAGATCTTCTCCTTTAAAATCTTTAACATAAGGAACACCTAAGTTTCCCCCAACATTTTGTTGACCATATTGTTTCAGAAGATCAAAATGAATTAAAGCGCGCATTGCATAAGCTTGTCCCTGCATATGTCTTGCATAATCTATATCCCCTTCCAATTCGTCAATATTAACCCCGATAATAATATTCGCACTTGCAATTGCGGCGTATGCCTCATCCCAGAAATAACCAGTGTTTTCGTTATACGCGAATGAAGCTTGAGTTGTAAAACGTCCGGAATGTCCATTGGAGAAACAATTATCAGTACGGACTTCATTATTTATTATCAAATCCCGGCCATAATAATTAACAGCCGTCATTCTACTGTATGCACCTTTTAAAATCCCATAAAGGTTATCAACTGAAGAGATGCCACCTTCTACAGGCTTATTTTGTTCTGTTGAAGGTTCCAAATCGTCGGTGGTACAAGCATTAAATGAAGCTGCCAACATAAATACAAGTACCAGCCTAAATAGTATATTTAATGTTTTCATGATTTCTTAAAAATTTAAATTAAGTCCGAAAATAATTGATTTAATAGGAGGAGTAGTCAATTCTGTATAACCTCCGGGTTCACCAGCAGAGCCTGCGTCTACTTCCGGGTCATATTTCAGATTATCATCTTTCACCCATGTAAACATGTTTGTACCTCTTACAAATATTCTTACCCCATCAACATTTATTACACTCGTAACACTCCGAGGAAGACTGTAGCCTAGAGTTATATCTTTCAAACGGAAGTAATCTCCATCATATAAAAACTTTGAATGACGTTGCCAGGGTCTAGCCAGATATTCAAATTTTCCATACCGGGTACCTTCGTCACCAGGTTGTTGCCACCTGTCCAGTAATGCAGCAACCCCCTGGTAAACATCTACGGTATAACGATCCGTTCCATTCGTATAACGATGCCATTCTTCATATACTTTTTGACCCCCGGCATAATATCCATTTACATCAAGGAAAATGCCTTTAAAATCGACATGCAAATTAAGCCCGGCGGTTAGTGTAGGGATAGCACTGCCTCCTTGCCAAACCTGGTTGGCCTGATCAAAGTCGTTAGTAGTCGCACTTCCTTCGCCATCAATATACCATAATTCATCTCCGGTTTGAGAATCGACTCCAGCCCAGGTGGGCATGTACCATCCAAATACCGGGTGGCCTGTTTCTACTCTTGTCGTTTGATCCGTTATATTTATTTCAACACCATTCAAATCTTTAGCCAACTCCAATACCTCATTTTTAACGGTTGCGAGGTTACCACCAATTGACAGATTGAAGTCATTTGTACGAACAACATCAACCACTAATTCAAATTCGAAACCTTTATTTTCCATTCGGCCAATGTTGCGGGTTTGTTCATCAAAACCAGTAGTTAACGAAAGAGGAACATCTAGCAGCAGGTCTTTTGACTCTCTTCTGAAGTAACCAACAGAACCGGTAATTCTATTTTTTAAGATACCAAAATCAACACCTACATCAATCGTATGTGATGTTTCCCATGACAAATCGTTATTACCAAAAGTTTCGGGATAAGAAGCGCCTTCTCCTGCATAATCAGAGTCATAATTTAATAGTGCCTGATACTGATTCAATTCAATATTTGCATTACCTGTTACACCGTAAGAAGCCCTTAATTTCAGGTTATTTATAATATCTGAGTCTGCCAGGAAATCTTCTCTGTGAATATTCCATGCTCCACCAACAGACCAGAAAGTCCCCCAGCGATTGTTGGGACCAAAGCGTGAGCTACCTTCCTGACGGACAGTTGCATCAGCAATATACTTACCATTATATGAATAGTGAATCATACCCAGATAAGAAGCAACAGCCCAGTCAGTGAACGTTGAATTTGCCGTTGTCGGGTTGCCTGCCGAGTTCAGGTTTGTTAGACCAACATCAGAGAAATTATCACCATCAGCTTCCAAATAATATAACCTGTTTTTCTGGAATTCCTGCAGTACTTTAAAATCAAAAGAATGTCCACCATCAATATCCAATGAATAGTCAACAGAGTTTTGAAAAACGTAGTTAGCTCGATTCCGGTTTGCCTGCCAGCCATATCCATTGGTTTCTCCGTCACCGTCACCTCTTACTGGATTACGGTAACGTTTGTAGTTATATACATGGTAATCGATATTTACCCTACTTGTAAAAATCAGGTTCTCAACTGGCGTTTCCCATATCATGGTATTATTCGAAATAATCCTTGTAAACTTTGAATCATCGATATCTTCCTGTGCAATCCAAAGTGGGTTTGGCAATGCTGTCCCCATTACATTAATTGAGCCATCTTCTAAATAAGCAGGTTCAATTGGCGGCATAAAATATTTTGCTGTACGCGGCGAAGAAAAATAAGCACTCGTCTCAAGCAAACCATCCTGATAGGAATGAGATGCAGTATTTCTTGTTGAAAACGTCAATTTGGGCTTAATCTCAGCAGTCAAGTTTAGTGTACCAGACATACGCTGAAAATCGGAACCTATAACCGTCGCTTCCTGATCGAAATATCCAAACGAGGTATAATAACTTATATTGTCACTGCCCCCGCTTGCAGAGAGGTTGTATTCCTGCATAGGTGCATTTTTGTTGGTAATTACATCTTGCCAGTCAGTTTCAGGACTACCTGCTGCATGCCAGTCTGTATAAGCAGTACCATAATCATCGGGGTGTGCTTCATAAAAATCTTTAGCCTGCTCCTTAGAAAAACCTTCATCTTCCCCAAATGTATTATATAACGATTCATAAAATAACATTTCTCTTTGAGCCCCTGTTAATACCTTGGGCCCTTTTATTGCATCATTTGAAAAACCATATGTAGCACTAAAATTAATTTTTGCTTCACCGGACCTGCCACTTTTAGTGGTGATAACAATTACACCATTTGCACCACGTGCACCATAAGCAGCGGTTGCTGAAGCATCTTTGAGAACCGTAATACTTTCGATATCATTACTATTTAAACTTGCAAGTGATGATAAGTTAGAACCTGAGGTTGCAGTAGAAACATCTTCATTAACCATTGGTACCCCATCAATTACATAAAGCGGTTCATTACCCGCAGTAATAGAGCTTATTCCTCGTATTCGGATATCCTGAACGGAACCGGGAGTACCAGAAGAAGCAGAAATAGACACCCCAGCAACTTTTCCCTGCAAAGCCTGGTCGAGTGTGGCAACGGGCATATTTTCCAATTGTTCTCCCCCCACCTGAACCGTAGAACCGGTTATTTCACTTTTCCCCTGGGTACCGTATCCCATTACAATAACCTCATCTACACCAATGTAGTCAGATTCCATTGCTACATTAACGATTGTCCCCGTAATTGGTGCTTCAATAGTTTTCATCCCAACAAAAGAAAAAACTAAGGTTTGTGCATCATCGGGAACACTTAACTGATACCCACCATCCATATTGCTAGTAGTACCAATCGTAGTTCCTTTTACAACAATTGAAACTCCAGGTATTCCGGTACCATCCTCAGAACTTGTTACCGTTCCGGAGATACTCTTCACCTGTGCTTCAACTACGAGTACGCCAAATATGGCAATACTAAACAGTATTAGCGCAACTTTTTTCATAGATAAATTTTTAAGAATTAAATTAACTAACTAAAACAGAATAATTTGACTATACTAAAATACTAAAAAAAACCGGAATTAACATTTATCTACAATTATTCCATTTTTTTCACCATATAAATGATATTAATCGTTGTTTTCTTACAAAAAAGGAAATCAAAACAATAAAATATGTAACAATTGTCACAATACAACAAACTATCAGGATTTTATACATCATTAAAAATCAAAACTTAACAATTATGTTCTCTTAGAAGAACTCAGCACCGCCGTTTTTTGTTAACATTAGATAAAGATTAAATTCTGAGTTGAGTTCCTATATTTATATTGACAGATTATCACAATAAAAATTCATCCCGACAATAAAGGAAATCATAAAAAAATTTAGTATAAATTATGGCCGATAGCAGTGATGGAGAAACAATATCACTCTTTTACAGTTTTGAAATCGCAGGGGCAATAAGAGAAGAAAAACAGACAGAAAAACAAAAAAAGGACCTCAAGGATCCTTTTATTATTACTTATTGAGTACTATAAAATTTTAAAGAAGCAATATCAACAATAATACAATAATTATTGCAGCACCAGTTGAAATATAAAAGCCATTTGTAGCCCGAGCTGCAGCTTCTGCAGTGCTGGAAGCTTCCGATTCAGAGTCACTTTTCGCAATCTCTTTTAAATCGTGACGTATAGTACGAACCTCTTTTCTTAATTCCTTCTTTTCAGCTGACGACATGTTTTCGAAATCCAATTCTTTTATTTCATTCAGCCGATCAACCATTTTGTTAACCTCCGTTATTTCAGAAACAGTTGCTCCAGGAGCAGAATTCTTTGCTTCCTTTTCGTTTGCCCAAATTTGCGGCGACGTCGAAAACAACAGGAAAGATGCACTAAAAAAATACAAAATAATCTTTTTCATATTATATTATGTTAAAATTAGTAATTAACTTTTCTGAAAGCAGGTAAAGTCAATTCCCACCATATTTTTCGGCTTTGCTTTTCTATCTGCTCCAATAATTTTAACCGTAAAACATTTCTCCCTCGCTAAAACATGTATTTTCAAATCAACTTAAAGGAACGACTTTATCGCTGTTAAACACATTTATTTTACTATGTAAAACAACCCCGTTAAAAGAAAGTTGAATAACTGCATAACCAACAACTTTTGTTAGCTGAATATCAACGTTATATTTTCCTGTTTCAATTACGCTAGATGCGACACCAGGCATCAACGGTATTAGTATACCAAGAAAAAAATGTTATTTCCAGCTCAGAATAATATTGACTAAACTTCTTTTTTTCAGTAACTTTAATACAAAACAGGAGCCATGGAAAAATATTATTACCTGACTCTAACACCAGAGTCGTTAATTGCGTCACACCTTAATCCTTTTGACTTTGGAAATTATTTGTCTGTAGGAACCCAAAAACGCATCCACGGGCAAAATATTTTCTTTGAAATTTCCCCCGAGAAGATGCCGGATCTTCCTTATGAATATATTGAGAAACATCTTATTCCATATGAAAACGGGGAACCCAAAAGATCGGTGTTTTTCAGTATATACAGGGCACTTGAAAAAACTCCGCTGGCTGCATTAAAAAACCTGTACCTTTCCACCGATGACGGCAAAGTATTGGAACTGTATTCATCATATTATGAAGAAATTGAATCTGATGAAATACATTTATACCAACAATTTAATCCAATAACCACCCGAGTTGCAGGAAAACTACTTCCAAATGAGTTCATTACTTTTTTAACCGATACCAGTAAACCGGTTTCAACACCAAAGATATTTTTTGTTGAATTGCTTCTAAACGAACTGGCAACAAATCCTCGTGCTTCACTCCACAATCTTCCATACCCAAATCCGGATCATTTACGAGACTGTTTGGTGAAATTAAATGAAACAAGAGGCAAATTAACAAAAACAGTTTTGCGTTTTATGCCCGGCGAACTTAATTTCAGAACCATAAAAACAGGCTTTTTTATCGGTGAAAAAGAACGCTATTTATACTATCCATTCCCATCGGTTAAAGAACTGGAATCGAAATTTTACAGTTGGTGGCGCTCTGCGTTAACGCAGCATTTTTAATACAGAAAAAATAATCTTGGAAATAAACTTCTTCTTGAAGCATGCTAAATTTTATTTTCTATTCAAACACCACTAACTCATTAAACATATACAAATCAACAATATAGCTCACAATATAAAATAAAATAAAATAAAAAAAAATCATAAAAAATACTCCGTAAAAGAATTAAAAACTGCATGAGTAACGAACATTGGAGGCTACAGAAAAGCAAACTGGAATGAAGGAACCAAATACATTCAAAAATATAAAGCTGCAAAAATAAATTTGCGTTTTTTCATCAAAAAAAACAATAAACTATTTAAGGTATTTTCGTTTCTCCCTTTTATCCATTTCCATTCCCTTTATCTCGCCAGGATGAACAATCGTAAATTCACTTTCAGAAAGAATTAAATCTGTTTTATTTTCAGAAAGCACAAATTCCGGTACAATAAAAGTGAGTCCGTTAGAATTTAATTTTTCATGGTAAACCATAAATACCAACTCATTTGCCCCCGGTGCAATTTCTCCCAAAAATTGCCCTGCATAAATTTTATCTCCCACTTTCCATTTCTTCACGGGAGTTATCACATTCCGATAGCAGGCTAATGTTCCGTCGGAATGTAAAATTGTTACTGCATAATTCCACCCATTGTAACTTATTAATGTATTTCCTTCCCGATGCGCTCCATTTATTTCTGTAATAATTCCATTCCTAGCTGCAAAAACCGGATCTCCCGGATGGGCTTCAAAACCAGTAGCTGTCCACGATTTTGGAACTTTTTCCCCCATAAATCCATTGATATTTTCGACCAAAACGGAATGCACTATTTTGCCCGGTTCCAGTGGAATTAAATATGGAAACTCAAGATTTATTTCAGCCAGTGGATTTGACCGAAAATATTTGATTTCGTGATGGAAGCTAACCGGACCACCATCCAAAACTTTCTCAACAGTAAATAACGCATTGAAACCCGGCTCTACCCGACGTATATACTTCGAAGTTTCTTTGTAGTAAGTATTTCTTAAGTCGGTAAGAATAACATGTACAAAAAGCGGAGCCTTTGTATTGTTATAAGCCACAAAATCAACATCACCAACAGCATTATTATCAGCCTGAACTTCAACAGGCTGTGCATTTATAAGGGAACAAACAAATAGGCAAAAACCAAGAATAGGTAACGTTCGCATGCTAAAAGATTTTCCTCTAAGGAACTAAAATTTCCAGTTAAAATCAACCTGAATTTTAACTTCAATTTGGGTCTCAGTCATTTTTTTGATTTATTTTGAATATGTATTCAATAGAAGAAGCAAAAAAGTTAAGAGTCAGTTTTTGGGAACAATTTGGCAAACGATGTGAAATTCATCCTCTGTTACGCAATAAAACGAAAAAATGGATATTACACCGGACAAAGATTAAGGGTGTTGCTCTTCGTTTTGAAGTAGGACGCGAAGATGCAAAAGTAATTCTTGAGCTTGGCCACCGCAATGAAAACAAACGGTTGAAGGCTTATGAAATCCTTGAACGGTACAAAATTATCATCGAAAATGGATTCGAGGATGGACTCAACTGGGAATTTTATCATCAACGAGAAGACAGTCAGCAGGAAGTTTGCCGGATTTATGCCGTAATGAATGGTGCCGATTTACACCGCCAAAATCAATGGCCCGATATTTTTAACTTTTTTATCGAAAATATGCTTCAGCTGGAAGAAAATTTTCTGGCGGTAAAAGATATTCTAAAAGAAGAACTTTTAATGAACGAATTGGAATAAATTTCACCTACCGTCAGCAAATGAAAATGATGCTATATTTTTACTAAACGTTCAATTTCTTCTGACAGTTGGGGGAATTTACCAAGCAAATTTTTATTGGCCATTTCAAAATCCTCAAAATGAAATCCAGGAGAAACAGTACACCCAACCAAAGCAAAACCTTTTATATTTGTAAGCCTGGCGGCAAACCATGTGTTTTTCGGGACAATAACCTGAAACTGTTCCTCGTTTTCGGGATGGTTCCCAACTTTTTGCTTTACAAGTTGACCATTTTGTATCGACCAAACCTCTATAGCCGAATTACCAGCATAAAAATGCCATATTTCATCGGACTTAATCCGATGAAAAGCAGAAAAATCCTCACCCTCAAGAAGATAATAGATAGACGTAGAAAAATTTCTATCTCCTGAAAAATCAACAGGTAGAGAATTTTGAGGAATCACTTCTTTCGAACGGTAAATTTCACGAAACCAACCACCTTCCGGGTGCCTCTGTAATTGCATTTTTTTGATATAGAATTCCGATGTATATCCCATAAATTATTGTTTTCAGATTAATTACGGACCACACTGACCATAAATCAAATAAACAATTCGTTTAATGCGCCAAAATAATCTTCGTCCCAACCAGCGGAAATATTTTCAAAGGCATCATCCGGTATGTTTGTATGTTCCAGTTGTACGCTTGTTCCTTTTTTATGAGGATGTAGTACAATCGTAACCACCGACTTTTCTTGCTGTCCCTCAAAATACCACTGTTGAACTATTTTCCGGTTTTCTTCGAACTCAAGATTAATGCCTGAAATACTCCCCTCCCACAACGAAAATTCAGTATTGGGCAGTGGTTCCATCTGTGCATCTTCACCGGTCCAAATTTCCAACATTCGCTGATTTGTAAGTGCATTGTACACATCCTTTGGTTCAGCTTTCAGCGTATAATAACGTTTTATATCTTTCATTACTTATTTTTTTCCTAAAGTAAACTAAATTTAAGATGCAGATAAATATTATTTATATTTCCTGACCTTTCTTCTTTATCAAACAAGAAAAAGAATCAACTCTAAAAAAACGATTTTCCCGGATAAAAGCACTTTAAATTCTTCACATAACACACAAATGCCTCCTCTATTTCAACAAATTAACAGTTTCTGTCTGACAAACTATATTGTACAACTTTACACCACACAAACAATAGCCTTTTAACAAAAGATTATTAATTTTAAACAAAAAAACAGCCATTGACCAAAGTGGCATTTCACATATCGTCAACACAACAATTAAAAAAACATTTAAAAATGATGCAGTTATAAAAATTAACATAAATAAAAGCACGAAGGCACAACAAACACTCTGAAATGAAGACAATACGACTAATATTGACCTTTTATAAATCATTCGCATTTTTAAGCTTTTCAATAACTTTTATTTGTCTTGGACTTTTATATGGTTTTGGTACAAATGGAATTTATATGATTCAAGCCTTGTTTTGGTTTAAAATTCTTACGCTCGCAATAATTGTTTATTCTATGAGTGTTTATAAAAAAAATGAAATCTACTACTATAAAAACCTTGGAATATCAAGACGTACATTATGGATTCCAATATTAATTTTTGACTTTTTATTTTTTTTGATTTCGATAATAATTTTAGCCTCAAGTCTTCATGAAACACAGTCTGGAAGTTGATAGTATAATTCTTGAATTTGACACCAAAAGAGTACTCCAGGATGTTTTTCTTAAGAATGAAACAGGAAAAATAACTGGAATTCTCGGTCGCAATGGAACGGGAAAGTCGTGCTTAATGAATATAATTTATGGAGAACTTCAAACGACAAATAAATCAGTAAGAGTTGATGGGAAAGCAATTTTTGATGGATACAGGAACCCTGAGACTTTGAGATATCTTCCCCAGTTTAACTTTATTCCTAAATTCTTAAAAACAAAAAGAATTTTTAAGGATTTCAATTTAGATTTCTCAAAATTTATTGAATATTTTCCGGAATTTGAAAAATACTTTAATTCTAAAGTAAAAACCTTTTCAGGTGGAGAAATCAGGATTTTAGAAATTTATTCAATTCTCGCTTCGAAAACAAAATTTTGTATGCTAGACGAACCATTTTCACAAGTAATGCCGGTGCACGTCGATACGATAAAAAGAATCATTTTAGAAGAGAAAAAAAATAAAGGAATAATTATAACAGATCATTTGTACGAACATATTATTGACATTTGCGATGATATTTATGTAATTTTAAATGGAAAAACCTACTTAACAAAAAACAGAAACGATTTAATAAAACTTGGATATATAAATAAAAATTAAAAACAGGATGCTAGATTTTCTCAGGACAGGAGCAAGTTTTTAGATAAAAAGCAAAAAAACAGTTAAATCCACAAGGGCGTTTGTTTTGCAAAAGCATATGTTTTTGTAATAAGTTTATTCCTGATGATATTTAATATGCTCATTTTATTTTCGCTTCTTTGTTCTACAAGCGAGATAGAATTTTATATTCCCCATGATGGAGCTTTCTTAATTACCCGGCTACCCAACCTTACCAATACGCTTTTCCTCGTCCCAAAAGAAAGATGAATAAAATAAAACTGATTTTACTTTTTTCAATCATTTCAAACATCTCTATAGCATAAAAGGAAACCATAAATATTGATTTCTTATCCAATGACTGAAAAACTTTTGGCGCAGAAGTAACAAAAGTTGATTCAATCCTGACGACATTTATTCCCAAAGGAACCGGAATTGCTTATTTAGAAGGATTGGATTTTCAAAATGGAACTATTGAGTGTGATTTATATTCAACCTCATACAAGTAGAAAAAGGAACAGCATGTTTACAATAAACTTTTTCATATCAATAAAATATTTTAAGCGGGATATAGCTAATCTTTATAAATATCCATGACCTTAAATTGTTTTTGAGATTTTCTATCAATAAAATTCAGATCTTCTAGATTTATAGCTCCTGAAGGATCAAAAGCACCGCTTTCCATGTATTTTATCAGGCTCGATTTTAGCTGACGTGCCACAGGTCGTTTATCAATCCCATTTGTTAAATCAATGGAAGAAAATACCAATTTCCCTTCTCCCACTTTAGCTTCAAACACATTTGCAAGGTGATGATTGCTGACAAAATTATCAATTACACGTACAATCGGTGTTACATTTAGTGAGTCAATAATCAATGATTTTGAGTTGATACACAAATCCCACCATTGCCATTCGGAATGCTCACTGGTTGGAAAATCATTAAAAGCCGGATGATTCTCGTCTAATAGCAATCCCATAGTACTGGGCTGATTTGGAAAGTGTACCGGGCTCCAGAACACAGGAACAAACCGGCCATCAATTCCACTCAAATTTTTATAATCCGGATTTAACAGTACCTTCTTTCCTTTATTCAACTCCTGTTTTGCTTGTTCCAGAGATTTTGTAATAATAATTTTATCGGAAGTTACTCTAACTGTTTCAGGATACACCCAAACCGGCCAACTGTTTTTATACCTCGTGCCACGCAATGCGACACTAATCATTAATTTCTCCGCTTTCCTTGCAGAAATCTCAAATTCAATGATCCCCAAATTGGCGTTATTGCCCAAATGTAAATCAACATTATTTTGAGTGCCTTCTTTTACCTTCTCCTCTGCTTCATTGGTAATTGCCCAATCCAGTGTTTGCCCTTGCATATTTTTATAAAAATTGGCAACTTCTAATGAAGCTTTAAATGTTTCTCCATCCTCGTATACAGCTTTCCCGAAACGAAGAAGAGGCACTAATTCAGAATTAAATTCACGGAAATCTTCGGCACTAATTATACCTTTCGACTCCCAGAAAGCATTCAGCAAACCAACCAGTGCAGTACCCTGTCCAGGAAAATCCTGGAGCTGCAACAACTGAAAACCATCGAATGCCGGCGTTTTTAGGGCACGTTCAATCTCTTCTTTGTAAAGAATTGCAGCCAATTTCCCTGATGCATGCGTAAAATCATCAGCAAGATCCAATAATCCGTTTTTCTCTAACTCATTCCTAACTGCCATAAAATTCAATGGTTTCAGGACTCCTGTATATTTTTCAATTTCGGACATATCCGGATATACTGAATACTGCCCAATTTCATGCGAAATTAACGGAACCGGCACATGTTCGCTGGCGGTAGTATAATCTTCGTTAAAATTTGGTGGCTGAGTATTAAAAATTCCCTGACCGCGTATCCATCCTTTATCTGTTTTTTGAGTCACAAAAAAATCATCTTCAGGTTGGGCAATCGTTCCCAACGGATATTGAAAAGAGTAGGTTGTTGTCATGTACAAATGACGGTTATCTTTCGCCCGTAAGGCAGCAACTGTAGAGTTTAATAAATTAACATCGCCTTCCAGTTCGTTACCAAGCGACATTAAAACAAAGGAGGGATGGTTTCCATATTCCCTTAAAATTCGATCTGCTTCATTTAATAAAAAAAGGGTAGTTTTTTTATCTTGCCCAAAATGCAAACTCCAGTGTGGTAACTCCACCTGGTAATAAAAACCAGCCTCGTCGGCAGCCTCAAATGCCGCAGTTGGCGGACACCAGGAATGAAACCTTAAGTGGTTTAAACCATATGCTTTTGCTTGTGCAATTAATTTAGCCCATTCTTCTTTTTTCATTGGAGGATGACCTGTTAAGGGAAAAATTGAACATTCAAGGTTACCACGTAAAAATATACGCTGTCCATTCAAAGACAGCACCTTATTTTCTTTTTGAATTTGACTGTACCCAAACTTTACACTTGTACTTTCTTTATTCACAAGAACTCTAAACTCGTAGAGATTGGGGTTAAATTCATCCCAAAGTTTAATACCTTCAGGTTTTGTAATTGTAATTTTTTGTGCTCCTTTCTCAATACCTCCGGCTGCGATTATATCTCCGGTTGTTGTCCGGATCTGATATTTCAGTTCATTTTCGATGTTAAATGGGCTCATGAAGGTTGCACTTATTGTACCTTCTGCGACATTTGAATACACCTGTAGATTTTCAATTCTATCTTTTTTTGACATAGAAAGTTTTAGATCTCCAATTATACCGTTCCATTTTATTTGTGTGTGATTGGTATATGCATGTGCCAACTCCTGATTGATAGGATTGGGATACTTATCACTTTTTGTATTTATCAGTGGATAAATATTTGAGTTATCGATGCATACTGTAATAGTGTGTCTCCCCGGGGCTAAAACCGAACTTAAATTATAACGATGCGGCGCGATCAAGCTTTCCTCATTCCCAACCAGTTTCCCATCAACAAAAACTCCCGATTCCCAAATAACACGTTCCATTTCCAACTCAATGTTTTTCTCTTTCCAGTTTTCAGGAATAACAACTTCTTTCTGATACCAGGCTTTACCAATATACTGATGTTTCCGCGTCAATCCCCACATTACACTGTTGTTCATTATTGGTTTTTGTGTGTTTTTCTTGCCAATTCCAGCATCATCCAGAGTACCGGGTAACTGAATTGGAATACCGTCCAGCACTTGTCCTGCCCATCCTTCTTTCACACCAATATCCATGGAATCCAGTTTCACGTTCCATTCTCCTGCCAGACTTATTTCGTTCACCTCAGGTTTTGTACAACTTGCTAAAGCTGCAATTACAACTATTATTAAATTTTTCAATATCGGGTTCATAATTCTATTTTCCTAAATCCAATTAATCTGCTGTTTCTGTAGAAATAAGTTCCTGTAAATCTTTTGCTCCCACGTGCATTGAATTTAACTGCTGCACTTCTTCCAGATTTTTCATAGCACTCTCTATGTCTCCCAGTC
This sequence comes from uncultured Draconibacterium sp., assembly GCA_963677235.2. Taxonomy (GTDB): domain Bacteria; phylum Bacteroidota; class Bacteroidia; order Bacteroidales; family Prolixibacteraceae; genus Draconibacterium. The sequence continues at coordinate 1,757,477 of CAXXPP010000004.1, forward strand.
CAACTTGTGCGAGCGCCATTAGATATTTTGCATCAATGGTGTTTCTTTTTTGAATATTATCTTCAAATACCAACAACAGGGGCAACGAGGTAGCGAAATAATCAATCTGAACTTTTTCATTCAGTTTAGTTTTTCCAAATTCCAGGATATCTATTAATAATTCCTGAGACTTCTCAGTTTTACCTAATTCATTTAATGAAAGTGCTTTGTAATATGACATTTCTGAATAAGTACTCACAGCCATGTCGATAAAATCACCTTCTTCATTAATACTTTCGAAAAAATGGATGTTGGCTTCTTCTGTTTTTCCTAAAGCTTTCAATGCCATTCCTTTCCAGTAATTAATGTGGGCTACTGCTTGTAGCGGATGATATTTTTCGCCCAAATTGTCAGGTATCTCCATCGACTTTTGGAAATACACTAAAGCCTTCTCTGCATTTCCGTTTTTTAGTGCAAGTTGTCCTAATTTTAAACAAGCGAAAGTGAACTGTCTTAAAACCTGGCCTTCACCTCCTTCCCAGGGATGAAAATTCCGGTTCTCCAACAGATTTAAGGCATTTTTGTATTCTCCTGTAAAATTATAGAGCGCAGCCAACTCTACCGAAAAATCATCGCGCGTTGTTATAAGGTCTTTTATAGGCAGTAAACTCTCCAGCCGTTCCTTTGGATTATCATTCAATTTTTTTCGCAACTGATCAAATTCGTAACGAATACGCATATCATTTGGGACAAGTTCAATTGCTTTAAGAAAAACGTTTCTTGCTCTTTCACCATCAGCAAAGGTATTCCAGATTGCAATCCCAAGATTTCTGAATAATGTACCATAGTTACTATTTGCATTGGCAGCTTTTTGCCACACATTTATCGCGTCTTCATGCCGTTTTAAATTAAAATAATAATTACCTAATCCAAAAGCTGCCACTGTATTTTCAGAATCAACTTGTAAAGCCCATTCAAGTATCAGCTGCTCGTATGTACGCGACGGGAAAAAATAATCAGAAGATGCTGAATTCGTCCTTTTCAGGATTTCGCGGGAAGTGGAGCTATTGCCAACCATTTCATTTAACCAGGCCAGAATAAATTCAGTCATTACTGTTTTTGCCATTGGATTAGGCACAGCACATTCCGGGATTTTGTTTTTATGATGAAGATTAATAATATTTATGGCTTCCGGGTAAAAACCAGCTTCAGCGTAATCAAAAACAATATCAATTATAGTCTGGGCATCATTTCTTGATGATTCAATAAATTCATTGTAATTACCCGACAATGTTGCCATTTCAAATTTAGCCCACTGGTCAAGTGAGTCAGTTTTTAACAGTTCCTCCAGAGTATTCTGTGCAGTTAATTTTTCTCCTTGATTTTTATGAATTACAGCTTTTAAAATGTGTGCTTTATTATTTTGACGGTTGGTATCTAACGAAGCCTCCAAGTGCTCCAATGCAGTTTCGTAATCGGACTTTAAACAATCAAGCGTTGCCACCTGGTAATAAGCTGCCGAACGCCATTCGAAATTCCAGGTTGACTTATAAAACAAAGCATACGCCTCTTCCTTCTTCCCCTGTAAAGAACAAGCCAGACCACAAAAATAGTACGCCTCTCCCGATGCAGGATTGGGGTGATAAGTTGTTATAATATCAATGGCAGCCCGGAAGTTCTTTTCAGCCTCTGCGAATTTGCCATTTTTGAGCTCACTCCGCCCTAAAGCAATGTATGATTTGTAGCTATTCGGATCTCGTTTAATTGCTTCCTGCCAGTATGGCCCGGGATAACGTGTTGGATGACGATACAATTCCAAATGTTCGCCAATTAATTCTAACTCATTGGCACTTTCAATTTCATTGGGTTGTTTAGGTTCAATTGCAATTTTTCTGTTTCTTTCCTTTGAAATTTCGCGGTTATGGTATGCAATTAACTCGTTCCCTTTTTCATCATATACAATTAATGAAATAGAATTCTCCTGTCCTGGCTCAATACAAATCGTATTATTTTTCCATGGTTTATCAGGCAAGACGGTTTGTTTTTCAAAAACTTGTTTTGCGTTTCCTATTAGCAGGGCAAGTTGCAGATTCTCAAATTTTTTGCTTGCGGCAACTCCCAAATCCAATTGATTTCCCTGCTGAATTGTCAACCGGATAGCCAAATCTTTATTCGCATTTTGTACCGGCCCAAGGTTTTTATAGCTCCACCAAAATTGCGAAAAGGTTTTGGTTTCATAAGGAAGCAGGTAAGAAAAATCGGGCTGATTATCAGTATAAACTCCAGCCATCAACTCAAAATACGGAGCTCCGTCATCGGTTAATTCCCTGTCCCAGGCTTTACCGAACTCTGCATTCCCCCATGTCCACTGTTTTTTACCCGGGGAAATATACCGATTTGCCACATGAATAAAACCACCTTTTGCTTTAAAATCGTATCCGCCGAAAAAATCATATTTCGTATCGCAAACCATGTAACTGGTTGGTACCGGAATATTACTGTATTTACGTAAATCGTTTTTGCCTTGTCGTTTATAGTAAGGAATACCATAGTAATCATTTTCAGCAAAAGGAAAACTGCTTTGAGCGCGCACTGCATGGTCTGCTACATAATGTACGTCGGGAGGAAAAAAACTTTGATAGTCTTTATGCACCTCAACGGCTACGTTTGCCCACCATAAAAATGTTTGTGTTAAGGACGTACGGTTAAACAAGCGCCCGCGCAATTCAATTAAAGCACTGTCGGGGCGAATACGTATTCCATGCATTCCTTTCAGACGGGACATAGGATCATATTCAGACATCCAGATGGTTCTGGCCCCGTCAGTTTCCTCTTCAATATAAACATCGCTGGGTAAATAAGTCCCGGGGCGATGGTGTTGAGGCCAGTTAAATTCCACGCCGCCACTAATCCAGGGCCCGGCTAACCCGACCAATGCAGGTTTTACCACTTTTTGCTGATAAAAAAAATTATAATTGTTGTTTGTTTTGTCTTCAGCTTCAAATATTCTGCCGCCTATTTCGGGCAACATTACAAGCTTTACAAATTCATTTTCAAGAACTGCGGCATCATAAACCCGGTCTGTTTTGTAATCGTAAACTTTATCAATAAAGGGAACCGGATATACTTTCCCGGAAGAGCCCTGGTAAACACGTTTTTCAAAAAACACAGGATTTATTTCCGGTTTCCCCAATTCATAAGTTGGAAGCACCAGTTTTTCTTTATATGCTTTTACATTTTTCATCATTTCCTTATTTTTTAACATAGGGACGGAATTTCGCACTATTTCAAAATTGCTGCTTCAATTTCTTCCAAGGACTTCCCTTTTGTTTCAGGTAATTTTTTGTATATAAATAGCAGTCCGGCAATACAAATCATTCCGTATAGCCAAAAAGTTCCTGAAGCTCCGAATGTTGAATTTAACAGAGGAAAGGTGTAGGTTAACAGGAAACTGGCAATCCACAATGCAGCTGTTGCAAACGACATGGCAGCCCCCCGTATTCGGTTTGGGAATATTTCGGAGAGGACCACCCATGTTACAGGTGCCAGCGACATTGCATAACAGGCAATTCCCATAACTACTAAAAGCAACAGAGGCCATCCGGTGAGGTGAAAATAATACCCGGCGCCCAGTAAGCCGTATATACCCGCCAAACCCGCAGCTCCAATAATCATCAACGCCCTGCGGCCTAACTTATCAACAGTGTAGATGGCCACAAAGGTAAAAACCAGATTTACACTGCCCGTAACAACAATGTTGAAAAGAGTGTCAGAAACCCCATAACCAGCTGCCGCAAAGACCTCCTGAGCATAATTAAAAATTACGTTTATTCCACACCATTGCTGAAAAGCCGCGATAATAATACCGATTAGCAATATCTTCTTCATTCCCGGAGCATTCAGAAATTTTAAATTTGCCTTGCCTTCGTCAACCACCAAATTTTCATATATGCTGTTGTATTCTTTTTGGGCATATTCATTGCCACCAATTCTCCCAAGAATATGAAGAACTTTTTTTTCATTACCATTTTTAGCCAGCCACCTCGGACTTTCAGGGACAAAAAACATTAACAGAAAAAACAATCCTGCCGGAAATGTTTCGGCCCAAAACATCCAGCGCCAGGCCATTTGCCCGTTCCACGAATTCAGGATTTCAACATCGGTTGCACCCAAAGGAACTGGTTTTGCAATTTGCCAATTGGCTATCTGCGCCAACAGAATGCCAATAACAATGGTAAGTTGATTTAACGAAACAAACTTTCCGCGCATTGATGCCGGTGAGACTTCAGCAATATACATGGGTGATAAATTGGAAGCCAACCCAATGCCAGCTCCTCCAAGTATACGATAAATAATGAATAAGTTAAAGTCAGAAGTAGCTCCTGTTCCAATGGCCGACAGTGTAAACAAAAAAGCTGAAAATATCAGTAATTTTTTTCTCCCCAGCCTGTCACTAAATACCCCGGAAGTAATTGCTCCAAGCAAGCATCCGAGTAATGCGCAGCTCATTGCCCAACCTTGTAGTAAAGGATTTTGGCTAATATAAAAAAACTGCTCGTAAAAAGGCTTAGCTCCTCCGATTACGACCCAGTCGTAACCAAACAGGAGACCTCCCATCGCCGACACCATCGATATGGTAAATATGTACTTTACATTGAACTTATTCATTTTATGTGATTTATTGGTTTATATGATTTTGCTATTCAAGAACTGATTTCATTCGAATTAATACCATTATTTTAATTATGAGATGTGATCATCTGTAAACTCAGCTTTTAAAATCACAGGAAAAACTCCCCTATCTACCAGTTTTTTTAGAAGTATATTCATAAGTTAAATTTATTGATAAAAGGTAAAATCTCTCTATGCAAAGAAAGATAGCAATCAATTTCCGGTAAATAGACAATAAAGTTAAAAATTGGATTATTCTATTATTTTATAAAAAATTTGACAAATTATAAATTATAGTTATTTTATTCTGTACTTTCATCTCTGAATTAAATTACTTCGAAAACAAAGTCACTGACAATCAATATATAGAATGACATAAATATTTCTTTTATTTATTTATATGCGAACAAATAGGAATTTTTTTCAATATAGAATTGTATTCTTTTTCAACTAAAATAGGAATTGCGAACAAAAATATTTAACAATTCAATTTTAAGTAAATTGCAAATTTTTATATAAATGAATCGAACTATTGAAGAACCAAATACCGGAAAGTCAGATAGTTTTTATGGAGACAGAAGTGTTGTTCTATCTAAAAAGCAACTATCCGCCATAAAAAATAATCCTTTATTTGGTCAACTTTTTATTAGCGACATTGGATTTTACCCACATGCGAGAAATCATTTCCGCAAAAGAAAAAAAGGAAATAAAGAACATATTTTAATTTATTGTATCGACGGGAAAGGAATTATTCATACCGGAGAAAATATTTACAAACTTTACCCCAACACATTTTTTATAATCAATGCATATGAAGCGCATTCTTACTGGGCTTCAAAGGAAGATCCCTGGTCGATATACTGGTTGCATTTTGGAGGTGATCGTAGTTTCCAATTCAAACAATATTTCCACAAAGTGTTCTCCATTGAGCCCGCAATGAATTCTCGTATCAATGACAGAATCAATCTCTTTAATGAAATTCTGACTTCGCTTGAGTCCGGCTTTTCTAAAAATAACATTGAATATGCAAATTTATGCCTGAACAGCCTTCTGGCGTCTTTTTTTTACTGGGATACCTACCGGACTGTGAGAGGTTTAAAAAGTTCAGATCCGGTAGATGAATCGATTCTTTACATGCAAAAAAACATTGAGCATGACTTAAAAATTAAAGATTTATCAACCCATGTCAACTTATCTGAATCACACTATTCAAAACTTTTTAAGAACAAAACCGGTTCATCGCCACTTGATTATTTTATTAATTTAAAAATGCAGGAAGCTATCCGTTTACTAACGAATCGGTCAATGAGAATAAAGGAAGTAGCTTATAACCTGGGGTATAATGATCCTTGTTATTTCTCCCGAATTTTCACCAAACATATTGGAGCAAATCCGAGATCATTTCTAATGAATAAGATAAGCTAAAAACAAACCCAGAAATGAATATCAACCAAAACAGCATTTATTTTCCACCATCTGTTTTAGCTCAGGAACTCTCACTTTTCAAAAATTCAATAATCTAATACTTATGAACATTCGAATTTTACAAGCAAACAAAAACGATTTGGAACAAATTTTAGAGTTGCAAAAGGAATGTTACCAAGCCGAAGCAAAAATTTACAATGATTTTAGCATTCCTCCTCTCACACAGGATTTAAAATCACTGAAAAAAGATTTTGAAAACCAAACCATTTTAAAGGCTGAGATTAACGGAGAACTTGTTGCCTCTGTAAGAGCATTTCGAAAAAACGAAACCTGTTACATCGGTCGTTTAATTGTGAGTCCGAATTTTCAAAACAAAGGAATTGGAAAAGATATGATGGATGCAATAGAAACTGCCTTTACCGAATGTAAACGGTTTGAACTTTTTACAGGTTTCAAAAGCATAAAAAATTTGCATTTATATAAAAAACTTGGATATATGGAATTTAAACACCTAAAGGAAAATAAAAATCTCACTATTGTTTTTCTTGAGAAAACAAATATCCATGGTTAAAAACTACTTCCCGGTTAATTCTTCAAGCCATTTGTTAATACGGTCGAAATGCGAACCTTGCCAGTAAATATTTGCACATCCTTCGCATTCCCAAAAAGAATCAAAAATTTGGATTGTATCCTCCGGAATTCGTTTTTTTAGCTCTCGTTTTTCAATTGGACACAATCTCCCGTTGCAGTTGGAACAACGGGAAAAAGGATGAAATTGATTTTGTAACTGAAACTTTCGAACAACTTCTTTTAGCTGAATTTTTGGGTTATCGCTGCGTAACCAGTAGCCATGCGTTACTTTTGCATGTTTTAAAACGCCTTTGTCGCGGGTGAGAATTATCCTCTTTTCCTGAACAGAAATTTCTGCGATTTCATCGTCTTCCAAATCATTTCGGTAAAGAGTATCAAACCCCAACAGACGAAGTTTTCTAGCGAGTTTCCCTAAATTTACATCCACTACAAAACGGGTTTTACGAAGCGGCTTCGCCCGTAAATGAGTTAACGGTTCAATATCAAAGGTTTCAAAAACCGGGTAAACGGAAATATTTTCATTGCCCTTTAATAAGAATTCAAAATCTACCGATTCACCATTAACTAAAATTAAATCAATTTCGGCGTGCGGAACCCCAATTGCTTCAACTGTATTTTTAATGGAAGGTGTTCCGGTAAATGAAAAAGGAAATGAAATTTTCTTCCATTTTAAAGGCAAAAAGTCATTCAACTCTTCATAAAAACGGAAAAATGAGGTTCGAACCAAAGGCGCATGAAAATCAGTACTATTTATATTCCTTTCTGTCATAAAACAAAATGAAGACGATTAAAATTAGCCTAATTTCTTCAAATGAAAGATTTGTCCGGGCAATCTTTACTATTTTTATCATTCTCAACCAACATTATACTTAAACATGAAAAAAATTATTGCTGTTTTCTTATTCATTCTTTTTATTGTATCGACATTTGCTCAAAGTCCTCACTTTAAAATTCTGGCCATCGGCGACTCCAATGGTGAATTTGATTTTGGCTGGGTAACACAGCTTCAGAAAATTCGTTCAACCGATAAAATTATAAATACGGCAATTTCAGGAAATACAATTGGATTTGACAACCTGGGAAGAAAGCAACTGAATACCTTACGAAATGTTGATTCTTTTATGGAAAAAAGTGGTTCTGAGTTGAACGGAATGGATGCTATTGTAATTATGCTCGGAACCAACGATTGTAAAGCTGTTTTTACCGACAGTCTGCAACAGGTTGCTCAAAACATGAGAAAACTGATTTCAAAGATTAAAGCTCATCACTTTTATAAAGAATATGAACCTGAAATTTTTATCGTCTCCCCTCCTCCGTTTGGACCGGAAGAGATGTTGATAGAGAAATACAGAAACGGCAGCAAACGAATCGAATATTTGCAACCACGCTTCAGAGAAATTGCTAAAAGCGAAAAGTGCGCTTTTATCGATATCTATTCTGAAATAAAGGATATTTTTAAAAACATCACTTCCGACGGAATTCATTTAACACCCGAAGGCCAAAAGCAAATTGCCGAAATAATAAGCCAGGCTATGGATAAAAAACTAAAGTGATTCGCGCAATTTTAAGAAGGTAGGAAGTACTTTTCCGATACGTAATTTGTTTTTCACAAAAGCTGCTGCCTGTTTTCCCATTTCCTCAAAATCAATAGAAATTACAGAAATTCCACCGCCAACAATCTCTTTCATGGGTGTATCATTGTATGACAGAACACCAACATCTTTCCCCAAAATAAGGTTGCGGTTCCGGCACTCTTTTATAACTTTTACCAAATCGGCATCCTGAATTACAAAATATGCCTGTCCTTTTCTTAAGCGGGAAGAATTAAAATAAGTATCATTTACCAATCTAATCCTGTACTTTTTACAGAATTTATTAATTGCTACAACTGTCTCCGAGGGGTGAGGAGTACTATTTTCTTCGTAAACCAAAACCAGTTCATCGTATTTTTTTATCGCATAAATTCCTTTTTCGAGACAGGAAATTACCGATTGATTAAAATCCTGTGTAAGATAATTCATTTTGCCATTCTCCGGCTTTCCCATATCAATGACAAGTAACTTGTTTGCATCAATTTTTTCCAGAATGGGATCAATACTTTTGTGATCAATATTCATAACCACATACATACTGTACCGGCCCAGACTATTTTGAACAAGCTGGCGAAAAACTTCCGGATTATAATGATGAAAAAGTAAATCAACCGAATAGCTTTCCGGTAAATTAGCGCGAAATGATTGGTACAGTTGTTCTTTAAAAGCACTGAAATCGTCGAGCAACATAAAAACCTTAAATGACTCATTTGCAACATAATATCCTTTTGTAGGCGCCGATTCAACCACACTTCTTTTTTTGAGGATATTATAGGCTTTAAAAACCGTATCGCGTGAAAAACCGCTTTCCGTGCTCAATTGATTCACCGATGGCAAAGCATCCCCTACTTTTAATTTACCGGTACTTATTGCTTCAGTTATTGTATATACCAATTGCTGAACTTTGGTTTGTCCGGCTGTCTCTGTAATATTTAAACGAAAATTACTCAAAATAAAAATAATTCTTAAAAGACGTTTTTTACTTCTGAAAGCGGGATACCAAAGACCTGCTCACAAATCTGACTTAATTCACTTTCATCGCCTTCAAAATGTACTGTAATTTGGTTATGACCAGCGCTTACTCCGGGATCCAGATCCAATGCCGGAGATGATGATTCCAATTCATAAAATGGCCCCAACTGGCTGCCGTCTTCCAAAGGTCCGTCGTTATACGCGTTAATGGCATCTCCTTTAAACGGGAAATCCTGTAATTTCCAGGCAGAATTTACATAATCCCTTGTCTTCTCAGGAACCTCGCTTTTCACAATAGTCAAAACCTTATTTTTTTCATCGTAGCTTCCCAGAAATGGCAGTGCACGTTGTGGCGGAATCCCAATCTTACCACGTTCCTTTCCGTCCCCTCTTAAAAAAATCAAACCATTCTGTACTGTTAAACGGTCAGCGGGAATTTTTCCAAAATAATCGTCTTTTACAATATACTCCGACTCTACATTCATTTTATAAGGAACAAAAATAGTGACCGAAGATGACGGGTTAAACATCCCCAACAACCAGATAGAAAGTAGGCCACTTTCTTTTTTCCAGCTTTTTTCTCCGATATTTTTCACCCTATTTATTGTTTGATAACCAACACTTTTTATATTCTTCGGAATATGAATTGAAAGTTCATCTTCTAAAGATTCGTTATTCAGAATCTTAACTTTTCTGTTCACCTGTAAATGGAAAAGAAAATTACTGTAATTCACCAGGTCAATTTTGGTTGAGAATTCTGCCTCCGTTTTTTTAACCGAAACAATATCGTATGTTTTGGTATCAATACAAGCAGGCGTTTGCCAGTTTTCAAAGTCGAAAGACTTGCCGGCCGGAAAGAAGATTGAAAATTGTCCGCCTTCAGGTCCCAGCCAAAAACGCTCTTCACCCCCCACCGGATTAAATTGCGGTAAAATTTCGCCCGATTTAATTAAATCATGATTTATCCATCCATAACTTTTTCCCTGTTTACCTTCGGCTGTGCTCGTCATTACCCTTCCCTGGTATTTGGGAGAAAGTAAAACACGTGAATTTCCGTTTATTAGTTCAAGTGGTTCTTCATTCTTCTCAAGAATTTCCACATCAAAACCGTATGTTCCTTTTTCAAATTTGTGCATTGGTTCCACTATATTTTTTTTCTTTCCGGTATTGGCGCAACCAAAAAGAAAAACCATTAATATGAATAACCCTGCTTTTTTCATTTGGAAAATATGTTACCCGGCAATTTTTGCCGGGTAACGCCGTATAAATTTATTTATATATAGGGCCAAAATTTTCGCATGCCCTGTAATCAGCACCTTCTTTATCTTCGCCAAAAGCATTCCATGCACTGGGTCTGAAGATCATATCTTCATCAACATTATGCATACAAACCGGTATGCGTAAAATTGATGCCAATGTTATCAAATCAGCTCCAATATGTCCATAACTTATTGCACCATGGTTTGCGCCCCAATTTGCCATAACCGAATAAACGTCTTTAAAAGCGCCTTTGCCTGTTAATTTAGGAACAAACCAGGTTGTAGGCCAGGTTGGATCTGTACGTTTATCTAATATTTTGTGAATATCTTCATCCAAATCAATAGTATATCCTTCTGCAATTTGGAGCACTGGCCCCTGCCCTTTTACCAGATTAATTCGCGACATGGTAACCGGCATTTCACCTGCTGTTTTAAACTGACTGGAGAAACCTCCACCTCTGAAATATCCCTTGTTTGCAGGGCAAAAGCGAGTATTTTCAAGGCATCGGGTTACGTCATCATCTGTAATTTCCCAGAATGGTTTCATTACCGGGTTGCCATTCTCATCTTTTTGCTGTGCTGTTGCATCCATGGTTGTAGAGCCGGAATTTATCAGGTGGATAATTCCGAATTTTGCCAACCCGGTAAGTTCTTTTCCTGTAACCCTTTTTACTGCATCAGGGCTCCAGTAAGTTCTTACATCAGAAAAGATTTGTGCTGTGTTGGTCAACAAATGACCAAATAACATAGGTACTGCGTTTAAACTGTCGTTTTCGGTAGCAAAAACAAATGCTTCCCGAATGCCGTTCCAATCAAACGAACTGTTCAATATTGTTTCAGAAAAGTCGCCATTAGGATAATAGTCAGTCCATTGGCGTTGTCCCTGAAAACCACCCGCTATTGCATTTCTACCCAATGATTCTTCACCAAAACCGATTACCTTTAGTTTTGAATTTCCAATCATCAGGTCGCGCATAATCAAAGTCATTTTTACCACAATCTCCCATTCCCAGTCCTTTCTTTCCCTGTCGCCTCTTAAAAGAACATTGTTATGATCATCGCCCTCAGCGCAATTTTCTCTGGTCCATGTTAATGCTTTCTGATACTCTTCCTTGTCGTAAATCTCCTCGTCAATCCGTCGTTTTACTTCCGTCATGTCAACAAACTCGGTTCGCATGCCAAGGTAATCCTGGAAAAAATCGGGGTTAACCATTGAACCGGCAATTCCCATCGAAGTATATCCAATTGACAGATATGACTTTCCTTTCATTTGCGCAACGGCAAGTGCACTTTTTACAAATCGGAGAATTTTTGCCTTCACGTCACCAGGAATTGTTTGATCGTCGGCATCCTGCACATCCCGACCATAAATTCCAAATGCCGGTAATCCTTTTTGTGTGTACCCTGCCAAAGCAGCGGCCAAATACACCGCTCCCGGACGTTCAGTTCCATTAAATCCCCACACTGCTTTTGGAGTTAACGGGCTTGCATCCATTACCTCAGTTCCGTAACACCAGCAAGGAGTAACAGTTAGCGAAACACCAACGCCTTCTTTTTCAAATTTATCGGCACACATTGCTGCCTCTGCTACACCTCCGATGGTAAAATCTGCAATTACACATTCCACCTTCTCACCTCCGGGAAAGCGTAAATTTTCTTCAATAAGCTTTTGAGCAGCTTTCGCCATATTCATGGTTTGCTCTTCCAATGATTCACGAACACCACGTTCCCGTCCATCGATAACCGGACGAATGCCAACTTTTGGTAACCTGCCTATTAATCTGCTTGCCATATCTTTTTATTTAATACGATTAAAACTCCTGTTATTTTATTTATACAAAACTATGCTGTCCTGTACTGTGCTGCAATTTACAATAACCTAATCACATTCTGTTTTTATGAAGAATTGTTTTACAGCATGTTTAATTTTTTATGTTAAGATGATTTAATTCTGTTCTGATTTTCAGAATTTATTTTAATCTGGCTTTTGCTTATTAAAAAAGCAATTATATTCGTAATCCCATCAGATAAAACAAATAAAACGATGCCAATACTGACCCGTTTTTTTACATTAAAAACAGTACTGTTTTCAACAATTCTGGTTACAAAATATCTGCTTTTTACACCTGTTGTTTTGAGCCAGACCGTTTATGGAAAAATAGTTGATGAGCAAAACCAACCTGTTCCGTATGCCACACTTTTTGTTTCGGAAACCCGCGAAGGTACGATTTCGAATGCCGACGGCAATTATAACTTAAATCTAAAAAAAGGAATCTACAACTTCACTATCAGGTCATTAGGATACAAACAAATTGAAAAAGAAATTCGGCTGAATTCCGATTCTTTGCTCTTCGATATTGTTTTACAACGCCAGGAATACCAAATTAAAGAAGTGAAAGTTTTTCCGGGGAAAGAAGACCCTGCCTATTTTATCATTCGGAAAGCGATAGCGAATGCAGCTTACTTCCGCGAAAAAATAAAACACTATGAAGCAGACCTGTATATAAAAAGTAACTTCACGTTCACAAATATTCCTAAACTATACCAAAATCGGATTGAAGTAAACGATAAAAAGTTAAAAGATGCCTTTAAAGAAGATGTTACTTACGTTGTTGAATCGCAAAACAAAATTACTTTTGACTACCCTGAGTCGTATAAACAGGAAGTTATTAGCAAAAAATCATCGTTAACCGGTTTTGACGAACCGCCGGTTATGGGATTAATGTCATCCACTTTTTATGAAGAACGGCCCAACCAGGTTATTTCACCACTTTCGGCAATAGCATTTAACCATTATACTTATGAATACCAAGGATTTATTACGGTCGGAAAATTCGACATTTTTAAAATCAGAGTGATTCCCAAACGCACAAGTGACGAGCTCGTTTCCGGAACAATTTACATTGTAGATAAATTATGGTGTATTTACAATGTTGATTTTGTAACAAGAATCGAATTTTTCAGGTATCGTATTAAACAACAATATGAGAATTTAGGCAACGAAAACTGGCTGCCGGTTTCACATATTATCGAAGGAGATTTCTCTGTTTTAGGTCTCAAAGGAAAATTCTATTACGGAGCTACACTGAAATACAATTTAATTGAGGAAAATGATTTATACCCGGCAACAAATTTTTCAGAAACACCAACAAAACAACAAGCAAAACAAATCAATGAAAAAGAACTCGAATTACGAAAACAGGTTGCGCTAATAAATGCAAAAGAAGAATTAACTAACAACGATGTGCGCAAAGTAGCTCGAATGAACAGAAAAATATTAAAAGAACAATACCAGGATTCGAGCTTTGCGGCCTCTGTTAATGATGACTATAAAATTGAAGATACAAAAGATACACTGGCAATTGATACTTTTTCGTGGGAATCGGTTCGAACCATTCCACTCACTCCAGCTGAGCTCAGGAGTTACAAAATAAATGATTCGCTGGCAGCGATTAGCACAAAAAAAACACCTCCTGCTGAAACTCAATCGTTTAAAAATTCTATGTTTATGAAAATTCTCACAGGGCATCACGACTTATGTAAAGACTCAACCATACGACTTTCATATCCGGGAATACTGGCTACCGAGAATGCAGATTACAATGCTGTTGACGGATATAAATACAAACAATCGTTACAATTCTCAGTTGATTTAGATTCAGAAAAGCACCTGGATATTTCTCCTAAAATCGGTTATGCATTTAATCGTAAGGCGCTGTTTTGGGCTATGGAATCCAATCTTCAAAATCTTCTTTCAAAAGGAAACCAAACAAAAATCTCTGTTGGAAAAGAAAGCCGCGATTTCAAATTTGAAAGCGATGGGATCGAACCTGGATTAAACTCTATAAGCTCCTGGTTTTTTGGCGAGAATTACATGCGCTTATATGAAACAAGTTTTTTCCGGGTTAATACAACCCAAAAAACATTTAAAAACCTGCACCTAAAAGCAATGATTGACTACAATCATTTCTATCCACTTGAAAATCATGCTTCTTACAGACTTTCAGACAAAAAAGAATTTGCTCCTAACATTCCCAAAGGTTTCTTTCCCACCAGTCCGTATTTACAGCAGCAAAAAAGTCTTGTTTATGCCCTCGGTATAAATTACCATAAATACCAGCAGAAACCATGGTTACAAACCTCAGGCTTTCTAATGATATCCGATTTTATAGACATTCTTTTATCGTATAAACAAGGAGTAAACGACATTTTGAATTCAGTGGCCGATTTTAACCAGATTAATTTTGAGTTCCGCCAGCAAGCCAATATTTCTCCAACAACAGGAATAGACTGGCGTGTTAATGCCGGCTATTTTTTTAATGCTGACCAACTACATTTTTCGCAATTCAAACATTTCAAAACTTCTGAAATTGTGGTTCCCTTTAAAACATTCACACATATCTTTCAAATGCTGAATGATTATCAGTTTAGCACCAATAACAAATATTTGAATATAGGAGTTGAGTTCAGATCTGAATACCTGGTTATGCGTTATTTATCGTTGTTTAACAAACTTACCTGGAGCGAAAGCTTACATCTAAATTATCTCACTACTCCGGCATTAAACAGTTACTGGGAAGCTAGTTACAGTCTGAATAATTTATTTTTCATGGGTAATATCGGTGTTTTCGCAGGATTTAACAAAGACCATTTTGAGAGCTTCTCGGTTAAATTTTCTATTTCGGGCTTTTAATGCAAAACAGGAATTTGTCAAATCTTTAAAAAGAGATAAATTAGCAACTTACATAATTATGAAAAAGACCAAAGCGTGAAAATCAAAAAAATAAAACTTCACTGGCAAATTTTAATTGCATTAATCTTCGCTGTACTTTTTGGATATTTTATACCTGGCAGCATAAAATACGTTGGCTGGATGGGCGATGTATTTTTAAGGGCATTAAAAATGGTAATTATCCCTCTTATTTTTAGCTCAATTATAAGCGGTGTTACCAGTATGGGTGAAGGAAAAAATCTGGGCAGACTCGGGTTAAAAACCATAACGTATTATATTGGCACAAGCACTATAGCAATTGTTACCGGCTTGCTTGTTGTAAATGTTATAAAACCGGGAGTTGGAGTTGAAATGGGATTTACCCAACCGGTTGAAGACTTAACGGAAAATGCAGGTTCGGTTAAAGATATATTCTTTCGTTTGATCCCAGACAATATTGTGGATGCAATGGCTCAAAGTTCCATTCTTTCTGTGATTTTCTTTGCAGTTATTTTTGGTTTTTTTATAACCAAAGTAGATACTAAATATAAGGAATCACTTACCACTTTTTTCGATGCAGTTTTTGAGGTAATGATGAAAATCACTTTGTTTATTATAAAATTTACACCACTTGGAATTTTTGGAATCGTGACTCGTGAAGTTGCCCGTAATTCAGAGCAATTAGCAAGCATTGCAGGAAGCCTTGCTATTTATAGTCTTTGTGTAATTTCAGCATTGGCAATTCATGCCTTTATTTCTTTGCCTCTCATAGTACGTTTTATTGGAAAAGCCAAACCATTCGCTCATATGAAAAATATGATTACCCCGTTGTTAACAGCGTTTTCTACGTCATCGTCGAGTGCAACCTTGCCACTAACCATGGAAGCGCTTGAAAATAACAGCGGTGTATCCAATAAAATTTCAAGTTTTACTTTGCCGCTGGGAGCAACCATAAATATGGATGGAACTGCACTTTATGAATGTGTTGCAGCTATGTTCATTGCGCAGGTTTATGGTATTGAGATGAGTTTAACACAACAGGCACTCATTGTTGTAACCGCATTGCTTGCCTCAATTGGGGCAGCCGGTATCCCAATGGCCGGGCTGGTAATGATGACTGTTGTTTTATCTGCTGTTGGACTACCATTGGAAGGAATCGGGCTAATTCTGGCCGTTGATCGTATTCTGGATATGATTCGTACCTCGGTAAATGTATGGAGCGACAGTTGCGGCGCAGTAACAATTGCCCGGTCTGAAAATGAGGAAACAACCGTGGCAATTTAACCGGAGTTTGTCAGTAAAATTTACATTTTAATCTACAAAAATACACTTTTACTCGACAACCAACATTAGTCGAATTAATTGTTTAATTGGCAGAATGTCAGTATTTTTCATCAATA
The DNA here is from genome assembly GCA_963677235.2 of uncultured Draconibacterium sp. Taxonomy (GTDB): domain Bacteria; phylum Bacteroidota; class Bacteroidia; order Bacteroidales; family Prolixibacteraceae; genus Draconibacterium. Next base: position 1,774,077 of record CAXXPP010000004.1, read on the forward strand.
AAAATCTTACCATTGTGTTAATGTTACAATATTGTTTAGATGAAAATCTTTAAGTACCGAATTTTAAATCATATCCTTTTCTGGATATTTATATATGCATTTTATACTATTCCGTTTATCCTCTCTTACGGTTTTGAAACAGATGCTTTTATTAATCTGATTTATTTACCTTTTGATATATTAACTGTTTATTTCGTAATCAGCTTTCTAATTCCGCGCTTTTTTATCAGGAAACGCAATCTTGCCATTCTCATGCTGGGGGTAGCAATTGCAATCACATTAAACATTCTGATTTCCCGGTATATTAATTTTGTAATTCAGCCAAAACTTGGTTTCTGGGTAAGCCGGCGTGCTTTAACAGTTGAGCTTTTTTATTCACTTCTTTCTAATTTTATGATTGTAGGAACTGCCTCAACACTCAAATTATTTAGTTATTCCGCAAAAATACAACTCAACCAGTCAGAACTCGAAAGAAAAACAGTGCAATCGGAACTCGGGATTTTGCGATCTCAGGTAAATCCTCATTTTTTGTTTAACGTTTTAAATAACATCGATGCGTTGATTTTTGAAGACAAAGAAAAAGCATCAAATGCCATTTTTCTGCTTTCAAAAATTATGCGTTACATGTTGCAGGAATCTACCGAAGAAAAAGTGATGCTAGACAAAGAATTGACCTATGTAAAAGATTATCTTGAGCTTGCCAGGTTGAGTTTTGAAAATCCTAAATTTCTGTTATTCGAAACATCGGGCTCAACATCCGGCAAATTAATTCCACCGCTTTTGTTTATTCCTATAATAGAAAACGCAGTGAAACACTGTAACAAAAAGGTTAAATCACCTGGTATTCAAATCGCCTTCAAAATTGAAAACGGTTTTATTGAGTTAAAAACCTTAAACCACATAAAGAGAAACGACTTTAAACTTCCCGACAAAAGTTCGGGAAATGGGTTGAAAATAGTGAGAAAACGGCTCAATCTCCTCTACAATGAAAATTTCATTTTTGAAATTAATAGGGATATGGATAAATTTGATGTTTACCTAAAAGTACCGTTATCATGAAAATGAATTGTATTGCTGTTGACGATGAGATTTTAGCCCTGAAAAAGATAAAGAGGTACGCCGACAAAATTGATTACTTGAATTTACGTGGAACCTTTGATAATGCATTATCAACATTTTCCTTTCTCCGCGAAAATAAAATTGACCTCATTTTTCTGGATATCCAAATGGATGAATTCACCGGAATCCAACTCTTGGAAACAATAAAAGATCCTCCTTTTGTGATTTTAACAACTGCTTACGATGAATTTGCATTAAAAGCATATGAACTGGATGTAATGGATTATTTATTAAAGCCCATTCCGTTTGAACGTTTTGTAAAAGCAGTAGAAAAAGTTTACGCTCGTTTTTTAAAAGAAGCTGCTCATAAAAATATTGTGACACCGGGAGAATCACAATTTAAGCCTAAAGAATCGCCAGACTTTACGTTTATTAAATCGGGAAGTAAAACGGTTAAAGTATATTTTAACAAAATTCTGTACATCGAAGGAATGCGTGATTACCTCCAAATACATACTGAAAACAGTAAACTTATGACACTGTTGAATTTTAAAGCGATTCAGGAGATCCTCGATCCAAAGAAATTTATCCGGGTACACAAATCATATATCATATCAATTGATAAAATCGACTATATTGAAAATAATGCGATTAAAATCGGAAACAAACTTATTCCGGTAAGTAACAGTTACAAGGTGGAATTTTTTAATATGCTGAATAAGAAGAATTTTATTTAATCTCGTATTCGATAACCCTAGCTTTTGAGGCCCAATTTTGATATGCAACCGCCATTTTCTGAAGTAATTTTGTACTGTCGTTTGCAAGGTTATGTAATTCGGCACGGTCGTTTTTTAAGTTATATAATTCCCACGACTGCCCTTTCTCTCCTACAATTTTCCAGTCCCCCATTCGAGCAGCCCTATTCCCTTCATGTTCCCAGAAAATAAAATCCCGTTGTTCTGCCAGTTCACCTTCAAAAACAGGAACAAGACTTCTCCCCCGCAATGGTTTTATTTTATTCCCTTTGTACGTTTCGGGGTAATTTATCCCTGCCACATCGCAGCAAGTAGCCATAATATCCACAATATGTCCCACTTGAGAAGTCAACCCGCCCTTATCCATAATTTTGGCCGGCCAGTGAGCAATTAATGGTGTTGAAATTCCACCCTCATGAACCCAATGTTTATACATTCTGAAAGGTGTGTTACTCAGGTTTGCCCATGATTGGCCATAACTTAAATAAGAATCGGCAGTTCCCGGTTCTCCTTGTTCTTCCCAGAATTTCTGGCCCCAGATTCCACCTTCTGCGCAACCACCGTTATCTGAAAGAAAAAGTATAAGTGTATTATCCATTTTTCCTGCGGCATCCAGCTGATCTAAAATCAGACCAATCCCCTGATCCATTCTGTCGATTTGAGCAGCATAAATAGCCATATACATTTCCATCTCTTCTTTTTGCTTTTCTGAGAGTGAATTCCAGGGTTTCACTTCAGGATCTCTTGGACTCATTTCCCAATCTTCAGGCAGAATCCGCATTTTCTTCATCCTTTCGAAGCGTGCTATCCGCAATGAATCCCAACCTGCCATAAATTTTCCTTTATATTTTGCTATGTCTTCAGGCCAGGCATGCAACGGCCAGTGAGGCGCAGTATAGGCAACATATAGAAAGAAAGGCTGGTTTTTGCTCCCTGCTTTTTCAATATATTTTACAGCATTTTCTGTGATAGCATCGGTCATATAAAAATCTTTTTTGGGTGGCAAATATTCGGTTGAATCAATGGCAAAATGTCGCTTTATACCCGGTTGTTTAGTACGGGAAATATCCCAGTAATTCATTGCACCGCTAATTAATCCGTAATAATTGTCAAACCCGCGATCAGTTGGCCAATGTGGGCGTTCTTCTCCAACATGCCATTTTCCTGACATAGCAGTGTAATAACCAGCAGTTTTTAATACCTCAGCAAGAGTTACACAATTTTCATTTAAAAATCCCTGGTACGATTTATTTTCAGCCAATTGACCAGAAGGATTAACCATGCCGCCCATTCCCGACTCATGCGGATAAAGTCCGGTAAGTAATGAAGCTCTCGTAGGACAACAGCGAGCGGCGTTATAAAATTGAGAGAAACGAAGTCCTTCGCCCGCCAGTCGATCCAGATTAGGGGTCTGGGGTTCACCTCCGTAATAACCAATATCTGAATATCCCATATCATCAGCCATTATTAAAATAATATTGGGTTTTCCTTGCATGGATTCCTTTTCTTTCCTGCTTTTTGAACAGGAACACAAAAGGATACATAAAAAAATATTGGTAAATAAAAGCCGGTAAAAACAGAATTGAAGTTTCATTATATTTGGTTTAGATTGCTAAAGTAAGCAAATATCAAAAGAAGTTTAGTCTGTATCATCTTAATAATCTCATCATTTAAATACAAATTTCACATTTTTTAATACTGGTTTTTTAGCGAAATCAATATTTTTGCATCTGTTTTGAAAATTTGAAAACCTAACAAAATGGAATTAAAAAAATTTAAATTCGTTATTTTTTTACTAATCATTTTAATTGGTCTTACCAGTTGTAGAAAACAGAATAATAATATTCTTTACAACAAAAAGTATATTGACGAGATAAAACAAACCCGAAATGACTTAAGGTTTTATCTTGCCAGTAACTCAATACCAGGCGCATCAATTGCGATTGCCAAAGGAGGTGAAATTATTTATTCCGAAGGGATGGGACTGGCATCGAGGGATTTAGAAGTCCCCGTAACCAGAGAAACAAAGTTCAGAATTGGTTCATGCTCTCAAATTTTTACCGCTTTAGCATACCAAATGCTTGTTGAAAATGGGACACTTCAACCCGATTCTTCTGTTCAATATTATTTGCCTGAATTCCCTGAAAAAAAATATAGAATTACATTGGATAACCTGGTAAACAATGCATCCGGAATTCGCCCTGAATACTCAAGCGAAGCGTATAAGCCCAATTATAATATCAATCTTCAAAAAGGACTTGACGCCTTTAAAAACGATTCGTTAATAAACAAGCCCGGTTACTATCAATATATGTCGCCACTGAATTATAATCTTCTGGGTGCAGTTATGGAAAAAGCGACCAATAAGAAATTTGATAGTCTTGTCCATGAATTGGTGATTGACACACTGCATCTGGAAAATACAGTTTTTGATCATCTGTTTGGCACGGTTAAAGGGCGCAGCGCCTTTTATGACCACAACATTGTAGCATTAACTATTAATGCAGCTTCAATTGATTTACGTTCTCAGGCACCCTCTAAAGGAATATTGTCAAACGCTGAGGATTTGGTTAAATTAAGTAATGCTTTTCTTTACAGCAATTATATTCCTGAAAATGTAAAAACAAAAATTTTCTCCCCAATTATTTTAAAGTCGGGATACAAAACAGAAAATTCCAACGGTTGGGATATAGTGAGTGATGGTTTTGGAAGAACTATCTACTCAGGAACAGGATATGTAACAGGAGGAGGAGCTACTATCCTTATTTACCCCAAAGAAGAACTGGTGCTGGCTATTGCAACAAATACAACAATGGATTTACAGGAACCACCAGTCTATAAAATTGCGAATTACTTTATACCAAAACCTGAAACAAAGCAACAAGCTAAACCGGAACAAAAAACAGACTCATTGACAAATAGAAAGTAATTATCTATTTTCATGAAAGTTCATAAAGTTAAAGCAAAATTGTAATTTCTCTATTTAGGGTCGTATTTTTTAGTATTACGGGAGTTTATCACTTATTTCCATAATTATATGGAAACAATTTTGCAATAAATTTGCTTTGAGTTTTAATAAAACAAAATTACCAAAAAAGGAAGCCTTCTTCAAGCCATATATAAAAGCTGAATTTATGAGAATAGGGAATCAACAAACTCTTTTCTTCTGAAAATTTGGAGGTGTTCCATTTTTTCGCCTATCCCAATATATTTTACCGGAATCTTGAATTGGTCGGAGATGCCAATTACAACTCCACCTTTTGCAGTGCCATCGAGTTTGGTAAGCGCCATTGAAGTCACCTCCGTAGCTTTGGTAAACTGTTTGGCTTGTTCAAAAGCATTTTGCCCGGTTGAGCCATCCAGAATTAACAAAACCTCATGTGGTGCATCCGGTACAATTTTCTGCATCACTTTTTTAATCTTGGAAAGTTCATTCATCAGGTTTATCTTATTATGAAGGCGTCCTGCAGTATCGATAATAACCACATCTGCGTTACTTGCTTTTGCAGAAGAAAGAGTATCATAAGCTACAGAAGCGGGATCTGAACCCATTTTTTGTTTTACAATCGGTACGTCAACACGCTGAGCCCAAATTTCTAACTGCTCAATAGCTGCGGCCCGGAAAGTATCGGCAGCACCAAGCACTACCTTTTTACCGGCTTGCTTAAAATTATAGGCCAGTTTCCCAATCGTTGTGGTTTTCCCCACCCCATTTACGCCAACCACCATAATTACATAAGGCTTATCTGTTTTAGGCAGTTCAAAATCATCAATATCTCCCGTGTTATTTTCTTCCAGAAGAACAGCTATTTCTTCTTTCAGAATATTATTTAGTTCGTTAACCCCCATATATTTATCACGGGAAACGCGTTCTTCAATTCTTTTGATTATTTTCAAAGTAGTATCTACTCCAACGTCGGATGTAATAAGAACTTCTTCAAGATTATCCAATACCTCATCATCAACTTTTGATTTTCCGACAACAGCGCGACTTAATTTTTTAAAAACACTCTCTTTTGTTTTTGAAAGCCCTTCATCGAGGGATTCTTTTTTACTTTTACTGAAACTTCCGAATAACGCCATATTAATAAATTAACGAGGTAAAAATAACAATTTTTGATTTATTGCTGACGACTTAAAACAAATACAAAAAAAGCTTTCACCATTGATGAAAGCTTTTTTTGTTCTGTAGGCATAGTCCCGAAAATCGGGATTATTTTTTAAAATAATTTTTTACGTCGTCGTTAGGAACTACTTCTTCTTTAAAAGTATATGCACCGGTTTTATCAGATTTTACCATTTTAATCACTTTGGCATAACCTTTACCAGCTCCTTTTTGTAATGTAGCAACCGCTTTCTTTGCCATAACTTACTATTTTATTTCTTTATGAACTGTAACCTTCTTCAAAATTGGGTTGTACTTTTTCAACTCCATACGTTCAGGTGTATTTTTTCTGTTTTTAGTAGTAATATACCGTGAAGTTCCTGGTACACCACTATCTTTGTGCTCTGTACATTCCAGAATAACCTGAATTCTGTTACCTTTTCCTTTTTTTGCCATTTCTAAATATCTTTAATATTTATCAATATAACCTTTTTCAACTGCGTTCTGCAAAGCGGTTTTAACTCCGTTTTTATTTATCGTACGGATACCTGCAGCAGAAACTGTTAAATCTACCCAGCGATCTTCTTCAGGTAAATAAAATTTCTTTTTAAACAGGTTTACATCGAACGTTCTTTTAGTTCTTCTTTTTGAGTGAGATACGTTATTTCCCCTCAAAGCTTTTTTTCCTGTTATTTGACAAACTCGTGACATTTCCTTATTATTTCTTAATGTTTTATACAAACACATTATTCAAACGGCTTGCAAAGAAAATACTTTTTTAATAAATAATCAAGTTGTTACTCCAATTTTTCAATAAACAATTAACAATTAACTGTTAATTCACAAAGATATTCAATTATTTTGATTCTAATCCCCTGTCAATTAACACAATGTAATTACATGCACCTATTTTCTTATTTTGTTTGGATCAGAATAAACTATTACTAAATATGATAAATTTTCTTACTTATTTTCAAACAACTCCTAATATAAAATACAAGACAATAAAGTCTTATATTAATCATTATCAACTAAATCAATAGGCCTTTGAAATAATCAATAAAAAAACCGAAAACAACTTATGTTCTTTTAAACTTATTCCTTGTATTGTTGTTCTACTACCGAAGAAAATTTTAATGTACATAATTTTAAAATAAAACCATTATGGAAGAACAAAAAACTACACAAATGCCAAGGATTGGCGACATGGCCCCAGATTTTAAAGCAAATACGACACATGGTCCAATTCAATTTTCTGAATATATAAAAGACAGCTGGACAATTCTTTTTTCACACCCGGCGGATTTCACACCAGTTTGTACAACTGAAATGAGTGGCTTTGCCGTTCGTGGTAATGAATTCAGAGCCTTAAACACAAAGCTTATTGGTTTGAGTATTGATAGTATTCATGCTCATGTTGCCTGGGTGAACAATGTTAAAAAGAATACGGGCGTTCTTTTCGATTTCCCAATTATTGCTGATATTGACATGAAAGTATCGCAGTTGTACGGTATGCTTCAGCCAAACGAAAGTGAAACTGCAGCAGTTCGCGCCGTATTTTTTATCGACCCAACGGGTAAAATTCGTTTAATTATGTATTATCCGCTGAATGTTGGCAGAAATATGGACGAAATTGTAAGAGCTCTTACCGCTTTGCAAACAACCGACAAACACGGAGTTGCCTGCCCTCTTGACTGGAAACCGGGTGAAAAAGTTATTGTTCCGCCGCCAAAAACTGTTGACGAAATGGTAGAACGCGAAAAAAGTGATTACGAAATGGTAGATTTCTACCTTGCTAAAAAAGATTTATAATTATAATAGATAGATCAAAAACAAAAAGGTTGCAAAAGAAATGCAACCTTTTTTGTTTTGATTTGTACGCGTAAAATATGCTGGCTATAAACTCACATTCACCAAATCATTACCCGCCCCTAATCCTGTCAAAAGCTTTTTGATATCGTCAGCAAAATTGTCGGGACCACATAAATAAAACGGTTGCTCAAAATCGGATATATGCTTTTTCAAAAAATCCTTATCGATGCGGCCATGCAAATAAGGCTCCTTTTTTTCCCGTGTAAGTACGTTTATAAAGTTATCTCCCAGCAATCTTTCAAATTCTTCAAACATAAAAATATCTTCTTCCTTTTTGTTTGAGAATATCAATGTGCTGCCATTGATATTTCCATCTGCTTCCATTTGTCGCAGAAGAGCAATAAAAGGAGTTACTCCTGTACCCCCGGCAATAAATACTCCCGGACCTTTGTTTTCAAACGAATCCCAGGGATCGGTAATTAAATAACTGTCTCCTTCTGTCAATTTTGAAAGCGCCAGAGTTACTCCATTATGCTTTGGATACGTTTTTATAGTGAACTGCAAATCAGTGTCGCCGTTTAAACTCGTTAATGTAAATGGAGACCAGTCATCTTTATATTTTTCGTCGTCAAGAGTTGCTTCTACTGCTTGCCCGGCACTGTATGTATAATTTTCCGGGCGTTCAAGTGTAAGTTGCATTACATCGTGTGTAAGCCATTTTTTCTGTTTAATTTTCACTTTATGTTCCATAACTTTTTTTTTAAATAATTTTCTCTTACTATTTCCTTGTTTCCAAAAAACTTACCAATTTATCTAGTTCCTCTTTTGAAAGAGTTGCCCCAAATGCCGGCATATTTTTACCGCCGTTTTACTATCTGTAAAGTCAACTGGAAGGAATGGGGAAAGTTATCCCGTTATGAGGAAAAAAATCACGGGTTATCTGTATAAGTTAATTCAAACGCAGCAAAAACGATAATAACTTAAATAATCATATAAAAAAACATAGAGATTTAGTTTGTTAAATCCCTATGTTTTTATCACTAATACTACACTTTCTTCAATACATTCCTTACTCTTTCGGGTGTCATTGCCATCTCAAACAATCTGGCGCCCGTTGCATCATAAATTGCATTGGCGATAACAGCCCCCATACAAACAATAGCGGGCTCCCCTCCCCCCTGTGGAGGCTCGTTTCTGTCTAAAATTTTGGTATGTATTTCCGGAATCCAGGAAAAACGGGGAATTTCATAGGTATCAAAATTTTTTGTCTTCACGTTGCCACCTTCAAATTCAACGACTTCTTTCAGTGCATAACCCATTCCCATGTTTATGCAGCCTTCCATTTGGATTGTTGCTCCCTGTGGATTCACACAAAATCCCATTTCCTGTGCACACCATACTTTTTTTACTTTTACTTCACCGGTTTCTTTATTTACTTCAACCTCTGCAATATGAGCCACATAAGTACCTGCATCAAAACCGATGGAGACTCCGAAGCCTCTGCCACTCGGTGATTTTGCCGGTTTCCAGTTCGCCATCTTTGCGACCTCATCAAGCACGTCTATTGCTCGTTTATCGGTAAGATTCTTCAACCGGAATTCAATAGGATCTATACCTGCTTTTGCTGCCATAATATCCACCTGAACCTCGCGGGCAAAAGTATTGGTACTGTTGCCCGGCCCACGCCATGCCCCTGTTGGAAACGGATGTATTCCGGGTGCAGTCCATCCGCGGCCGTAAACTGTCCGTTTCTGATGTGGCACATCATACATTGTCTCCGACCCTCTGTCGCCGGCATAATAAACATGGTAATCCCAAAAAGTAATTTTACCATTATTATCAATACCGGAATTTATTTTGACAATTGCAGCCGGCCGAAATTCATCGTAAAAGAATTCTTCCTCCCGGCTCCAGTCTACCATAACAGGCTTTTTAGTAATTTTCGCCAAACGGGCAGCTTCAATCGCTTGTTTATGTGGCGATTTACCTCCAAACCCACCACCAAGAAATGGCGGTTGTACCCTCACTTTTTCTTCGTCCACACCCAACACACGGGCAATATTACTTTTGGCGGGAAAAGGAGTTTGCGTTCCGGCTCTGACAATCATTTTGTCACCTTCCATATACGCCATGGCAGTATGAGGTTCCATTGGGGAATGAGCGACATAACCATCATGATATTCATTCTCAAAAACTGTAACCGACTGGCTTTTGCCGTTTTGAAGATTTCCTTTATCAATATTGCTGTTCCCTCCCGGCGCATTTTTCAGAAGATATTCAAACACATTATTATTATTAACTGCTTTTTCTTCTTCAACCGAAAATTCTGCCTTAACTAAATTCCTGGCTTTTTCTGCTGCTTCCGGATTTTCATGTAAAACAGCAACTAAATCATCATCGCGAACAATTTGAATTCCTTCTATCTTTTCTGCCTCAGAAGTATCTGCTGAAATAAGTCTGGCTGCATGAGATGGCGGCCTCACAATACGCGCATAAACCAATCCGGGCATCCTGATATCACCTGAATATAACGCTTTTCCAGTGACTTTATCCAAAGCATCCTGATGAAACTTTGGCGTTCCCATAACACGTAATTCAGAGTAATCTTTCACTTCTGGCTTTTTATCCATAAACCGGGCAATTTTTTGGCCTTTTGTGAGCTCCTGAAAAGTTACTTTTTCCTTTTTATTGTTTTTGTTAAAGATTACTCCATCTTCAACGGAAAGATTGTCAACATCAATTCCAAGTTTTTCTGAAGCCATTTCTAGTAAAACTGCCCGAGCCTCTGCTGCTGCAGCCCTGACTGACGGACCTAAAATCCGCACCGACATTGAACCAAAGGTTCCCATATCCCAGGGACATAAGTCGGTGTCCCCCAAAACCATTTTAACTTTTTCATAAGCAACATCCAACTCATCAGCAACCATTTGCGGGAAAGAAGTAATAGCCCCCTGCCCCATATCAATTTTTCCAACAAAACAGGTTACTGTTCCGTCATCATGAATCCGCAAAAATGCATTAAAATCATCGGGTAAACTTTGTCCCTGTTCTCCGTTGCCAGCCAATACACTAATAGCAGCACCTGCATTAAAAAAGATATAGAGTCCACCTCCCATCCATTTCAAAAACTCCCTTCTTTTTACTTCTGGAATATGAGTTTTCAGATATTCTTTAAAATCTTTCAAATCATTCATTTTCGAGTTCTTTTAGTTTAAATAAAACGAGTTAATTTAACCAGGCTAGCCTTTTTTCATTTCACCGGCAGCTGTTTCAATGGCATCAATAATACGGTTATGTGCTCCGCATCGACAAAGATTATCCTCCATGCCCCAAATAATATCCTCTCGTGAAAGGTCTGAATTTTGATTTAACAATCCTACGGCATTCATAATCATTCCGGGAGTGCAGTAACCACATTGAAGTGCATCGTGTTCAACAAATGCTTTTTGAACAGGGTGAAGTTTCTCATCTTTTGCCAAACCTTCAATGGTTACTACTTTTTTACCAGCTACTTCACCAATTTTAGTAGAACAAGACCGAATTGCTTCGTTGTCAATCAAAACAGTGCAGGCTCCACAATATCCTTCGCCACATCCGTATTTTGTTCCTGTGAGGCCAAGCTGTGTTCTTATTACCCAAAGCAACGTCTGATCGTTGTCGGCTTCTATTTCTACCGATTTTCCGTTAAGTTCAAATTTAATTTTTTCAGCCATGCCAGTTACTTTATTAGTTTTTTGATTTATATACTTAGGTTATAGATTAATTCCTTTCTTTTATACAATTATCCGTCTCAAAACGGATATTTCTGTTCCGGTCAAATTTCTTTTTTTTACAAGAAATCCTCTTTGTTTCCAATAAAGATAAAAAATAACCATGAATTATTTTATTCAGGTAGAATAACTTTAAAATCACTAGCTTAGTTTTCTGCAATTCAAGTTTTGCAGCATATGTTATTATGTATTTAAAAGAATTTTTAAATATTTTCCGGCAGATTACCGGCATGAGGATATTGTTGTAAGCTAAAACTCAACCACAGGTTGCGGAACATTTTGTTCAAAATATTTCCTAAAAAATGAAAAACGATGCGATTTTGACTGACTCCGTTTTTTTCTTACAAAATCAAAACGAATAGGCGAATACTTTTCTAGTTCGAGCAAATATTCACGTGAATAATTTTGTTCATCTAATCCTACTGATTCAATAATCATGGTTTCAATACTGCGGTTCATCAGTTTTATAAATGATTCTATCTCGGGTCCTTTGAAACAATACATTTCTTCCAATGCTTTACGTCCAAAATGAATGGTTTTATTTACAAATTCATCAAGATTCAAATTTGGAGTACAGGAAAAAATAGTTCTGGTTTTTGCTTCTGTGTCTTCTTTTACATCCTGAATATCGTCGAGCAGTTGTAAATACACACCATAACCAAACAACGCCCTTTCTTCCCTTTCAGTTAACCGACCTGCAACAAGGTAGCCATCAGCTAAAACAGAAGCGCCCCCTTTTTCAAAACAAATGGTTTGAATCTCGCTGTCCGGAATTTTTGTTTCGCCATTGAGTTGCAAACTATCAGTTTGCCCCTTCTGGATAGCATATAAACTCTCAAATACTTTGGAAAATTCTCTTCTTGGGTATTGCTGTTCGAACATTTCAACCAGCTTAAAAAGTTGCAGTTCAGTATAACTTTGCGGAAGTACAATTTCGCCATGCAACCTTTGGTTAAACCGCATACTGAAACATTTTTTTTCTTCTTCTGAAATGGTTGGATCGTCGAGAAGATTATCGCTGTACGGATAAATCATACTATATCCAAAAATGGAAGGTGTAATTTCCACCGGAATATTCATCATCAGTTGGATTCCATTCATTATCCACACATTTCGTAATCCCTGATAAATATTTTCCGGCGAAAGTTCAGGACCAAATTCACGGGCTTTGTAAAAAAAATCTTTACTTACATTCTTGAATTTGTCAGACAAAATAATTTCCAGATGTTCCGGTTCAAAATCGAAAACAGTTTTCAGAAACGATTTAAAAACGGGGAAAAATGTTTTAGCCGGATCGCTTCTCTGCAATTCCTCCACCTTTCGTTTCGATTTTAGCCCACTTACTTTTTGTTGAAATTCTGAGAAATACCCTTCCCTCACCTTTTGCTCGCTTGTTGAATACATTTTCCCGAAAGCAGGAAAATCAAGAGAACTTTCTCTCCAGATATTTTCAAAATGACTGATATAACTTTTAACCGGTATCATAACAATTTGGTTTGGAGTAAAGTTAATTAATCGAAGGGAGAACCATTTATTTTTTAGATGAACGAAAATGATTAAAGGGGCAATACCGGAATTTCGCAGGGAAACAAAAAAAGGGCTTTAAAAAAGCCCTTCTGAAATTTATGTACTGAATCGGTAATTATGCAATATTTGTATAAACCGCCTGAACATCGTCATCCTCTTCCAACTTATCAAGCATTTTTTCAATCTCTTCCAGTTGTTCTTCTGAGAATTCTACCGGGTCGTTAGGAAAACGTTTTAAATTGGCTTTTTTCACTTCAATATTCAAATTTTCCAGGGCATGGGCAAGGTCGCCAAAACTGGTATAATCAGCATACGCGTAAAACTCGCCTTCGTTTTCTTCAATTTCGTCCAAACCGGCATCAATCAATTCCAGTTCCAAATCTTCCACGTCAGTTCCTTCCGGCTTCTCGAATTCGAAAACGGCTTTCCGGGAAAACATAAATTCAAGCGAACCAGTTGGAACCAAACCACCACCCGCTTTATTAAAATAACTTTTTACGTTTGCAACAGTACGGGTTGTATTATCGGTAGCACATTCCACAAAAACCAAAACTCCGTGCGGCCCTTTTCCCTCGTAATTTACTTCGGTGTAGTTCGCCGCATCTTTCCCCGACGCGCGTTTAATAGCCGCATCAATATTTGTTTTGGGCATATTTTGCGCTTTCGCATTCAAAATTGCAGTACGCAAAGCGGCATTCAAATCCGGGTCGGGGCCACCCTCTTTTGCGGCAATGGTTATTTTTTTCGAGAGTTTCGGAAATATTCTCGACATTTTATCCCAGCGTTTCTCTTTCGCTGCCCGGCGGTATTCAAATGCTCTTCCCATATATCAGATTTTATATTTGAAAAATTTTCCGCGAAAATAAAAAACAGAAATGATAAAAACCAAAGTACAAATCACAAAAATCAAAAAAACACACCGCTTAAATTAATTCAATTAGTTTTTTATCTTTTTAGGCTTACATACTTTTTCTTCCTTTTTTACTTTGGCACCGCACTTTTTACATTCATATTTTGGATTTTCCTTGTCTTCAAAATCTTTTGTTTTACAGGCAACTTTCCCCATATTTATAGCTGTTGTTCACGGTGAATAAGAACAACATTTACAGGATAATTGTTTTGTAAAAATCCGGCAACCTTTTCAGCGGAGTAAACCGAACGATGTTGTCCGCCAGTGCATCCAAAGTTTACAGATAAATGTTTGAAACCTCTTTCCAAATAGACTTTCACTGTCTGTTCCAGCAATGCTTTTACTAAATCAAGAAAAATACCGATTTCTGATTTTTCCTCTAAAAATTTCTGTACTTCCAGATCTTTTCCTGTAAGTTGCTTATACTCTTTATAGCGCCCCGGGTTGTGTATCGCCCGACAATCGAAAACAAAACCGCCACCATTTCCTGAAGGATCATCCGGTATTCCTTTTTTGTATGAAAAACTGGTAATGCGAATTGTTAAGTTACTTTTTATTTGCCCTATTTCCTTTAATACTGCTGATTTAGTAAGTAACCTTAAAACTTTGGTCAGTTCGGGAATTTCAACCGGTAAATTGAGATTCCCCAATAAAAACTCAAGATTTTTTAATGCGAAAGGAATGCTTTTCAGAAAATGTTCTTTCTTTTCATAAAAACCGCGGAAACCATAGGCGCCCATCGCCTGCATAATCCGAATCAGCACAAAACCACGAAAATATGCCGTAAACTCATTTTTGTTCACCGGAATATATCGTTGCAATTCCGAAAGGTAAAATTCAAAAAGTTCGGTACGCACACTTTGCGGAACATCAGCTTTTCCGTCATATAAAAGCGATGCCAAATCGTACTGTAATGCTCCGCGCCGGCCTCCCTGATAGTCGATAAAATAAACATTATTGTCTTTTAGCATTACATTTCTCGATTGAAAATCGCGATATAAAAAGTAATTTGAATCAGCACTGAGCAAATAGTCTGTAAAAGTCTGAAAATCATCCTCAAGAGCTTGTTCATCAAAAGGGATTTGAGCCAGCTTTAAAAAATAATATTTAAAATAATTCAAATCCCACATCATACTCTGGCTATCAAATGCCGAACGTGGATAACAAACCGAATAATCCAAATCTTTGCCTGCTACCACTTGTAATTTCGGAAGCACTTCCAACACTTTTTTATATTCTGAAATTATATTTTTTGAGAATCCCTCTGATTCACGCGTTTGGCTCAAGAAGTCAAAAAGAGTGGTGTTCCCTAAATCTTCAAGTAAATATTTTTTCAGATCCGAACTTACCGTATAAATTTCGGGAACAGGCAATTCTTTTTTAGAAAAATGATTGGAAAATGAAAGGAAGGCCGTATTTTCTTTTACATCAGAATTAAAGGCGCCAATTACCGAACGTTTTTTACTCTGAATCCGGCAATATTCGCGGTATGAACCGGAAGGCGGAAGCATTTCCAGCGTTTCTACCTTCTCACTAAAATGATGTTCAAAAAGTTGAATTATTTCGTTTTTGACAGAAGTTTCCAAATGCTAAATTTTAAAAGATTAAACGTATTTTTATACTTTCTACAAAATTATGGTAAAAATCAAAAATATTCATTTTTTAAGGAACCTTCGAAATTTACTTGTGCTGATTGGTATTTTCTTTTCTCTTTGCCTGATTCTTGCTTTTACAACACTTCCTTTTTGGGGGTTTCACTGGTTGGGTACCAGTAAATCAGAGTTAACTGAAACTCCTAAAACCATTATTTTACTTGGTGGAGGCGGAATGCCCAGTGAATCGAATTTAATGCGAAGCTGGTATGTTGAAAAAGCAGCACAGAATTTTCCCAGAGCAAATGTAATAATTGCCATGCCGGGTGATTTAAGCGACAGCCTGAGCACACCTGCCTTAATGAGAAAAGAGTTGGAACTTCGGGGAATAGAAACGAACCGAATTTCTTTTGAAAATGAAGGAACAAACACCCGCGCACAAGCTATAAATTCGCAGCGACTAATAAAAATGCAAAACCCGGTTTTACTGGTTACTTCGCCTGAACATATGCGGCGGGCTGTACTATGTTACAGAAAAGCCGGGTTTGAAAAGGTAAATGCCCTGCCCGCTTTTGAAAATGCTACCGAAGCCGATCTTTCGTTTAAAGATGATGAACTTGGCGGGAACACCATTCTTGTTCCGGATGTGGGGCACAACATTTCAGTTCGTTACCAGATGTGGAACCATCTCAAATATGAGATACTGATTGCCCGGGAATTGGTGGCACTCAGCTATTACAGGTTGAGGGGGTGGATTTAATCTGCCGAGAATTTTAATATAAAAAGCAGCATATCATTCGGAATAAAAAAAGAAGGAGCACCTTCATTATTCAGATTCTCCTTCAGACAGATATTGCGTGTAATCAAAAAGAATTACTGCTCAACTGAAACAATAGGACAATTTACAAGTGCAACTCCCATCGCCAGATTATTAGCATTTACAGCGCTCATCCAGTCATTTACCATATCAAAATCTGCATTGTCATAAACATCTACATCCCACAGCGGTGAATACATCTCATCTTCAGGAATGGTTTGAACAACGTTATGTGTTTGGTCGGTTCCCATCTCGGTTACAAAACCTGATGGAGGGCCACCACCTTCCATGTCCGGATTGATATTAAAGGTAACCAAAATGTCGGACACAGGTGCATCGGGGTGTCCCTCATCAGGTAACTCAACTGTCAACATTTTTTCTGAAAAATCGAAGTAGGTAACCACCATGTCTTTATACCACCCCCGTATTAACCCGTTGTTATTTTCCGCTTTGTAACGCAACATAGCTGTTGAACCATCCGGGACTACAGGGCAGTTCACAACCAAATTTGTTCTTTCTGTTGGATATCCCATTGCAGTTAACTCGGCCAGACTGGTAATAGTGTTTGCCTGGTAATATTCGGGAACCGTAACTTTGTGTACATGCCAAAAATCGCTGTAGCCCTCATCGCCGGGAATTACATCGATAATATTCAACTGTCCTTCAACCGGGGCTGATTCACCCTCTTTAAACAGAACATAAATTGGCGCTGTTCTTAAGGGCATTACATCAAAATTGTAGTATTGCACTTTTTCGCCGTTTGGCCCCAGTCCTTTGGTAATAAATGGCCCCTGATCAAAATTGATGGGTTCGTTCGCAGCTGGCAATCCATTCATTTCATCCCGGATCATCAAATGTCCTGCGTCGGCACTAAAACGGTCAATGGAAGCTTTTGCCGCCATATCCGGATCCATAGGTAGATTTCCCTCTTCTACTGAAACGATCGGACAGTTCACCAACGCAACGCCCATAGCCATAATATTGGCATTTGAAGCACTCATCCAGTTATGAACATTGTTAAAATCAGCGTTGTCATAAACATCCACATCCCACAAAGGTGAATATTCAGCGTCGGTTGGAATAGTTTGAACCACGTTATGGGTCTGCATTGTCATTCCTTCGGTTACAAACCCCGATGCCGGACCACCACCTTCCATATCCGGATTGATGTTAAAGGTTACCAAAATATCAGAAACCGGCACCTCCGGCTGACCACTTGACGGAAGATCAACGGTCAACATTTTTTCAGCAAACGTAAAATAGTAAACCAGCTTTCCTTTGTACCAGCCGTTAATTAAACCCGCAGGTTCGCTCGAATTAAAACGCATAGAAGCTGTTGAGCCTTCAGGAACAACCGGGCAGTTTACAACAATATCCGTACGTTCTACCGGGTAACCCATGTCCATAATTTCCTGAACGCTGGTAATGGTGTTTGCCACATAGTCTGCCGGAACGGTTACTTTGTTTACATGCCAGAAATCGTTATAACCCTCGTCGCCGGGAATTACATCGATAATATTTAGCTGCCCCGAAACAGGCGAGCTCTCCCCTTCTATGAAAAGCGCATAAATAGGCGCCGATTTCATGGGTTGAACATCGAAATTATAATATTTAACGACTTCGCCATTGGGCCCGATTCCCTGAGTAATAAACGGCCCCTGGTCAAAATTAATAGCTTCGTTGGCTCCGGGAAGCCCATTGGAACCATCACGAACCATTAAATGCCCGGCTTCGGCACTAAACCTGTCAATCATTGCTTTTTCCGCTGTACCCGGATCTACCGGCATCGGCCCTTCGGGCATCATTTCGTCATCTTTCTCACAAGCCGCTAAAACAGCTAAAAGCCCAATTAATGTGATAAATAATCTTACTTTCTTCATGGTAATACAATTTTGGTTACCATTCAAAGGTCTTCTTAATGTATCACACAAATATCACGAAAGATTCAAGCTTTTATAAAATTTTAATTATTGACTTTCAACTTATTACAAAAAAAGGGGCTGTCCCAAAAGAATCGTTCAGGATAAATGAACTTACAATTTGTAAGTAACCACTTAGCTTCTCACCCCTAAATCCCCTGAAGGGGACTTTTAGCCTCACCTTTAGGGAAGGTTTGGAGGGGTAAACTCAGGGCTGCTTTCATTTTGTAAGTTAAATCTTTTCCCATTTGACTTTTTAGACACCTTCTTCATGCTTGAAGTGAATACTAAATTCTTATGCGATTTGAGCCACGGGAAGTTGAAATGAGAAGGTAGTTCCTTTGCCAAACTGGCTAAATACTTTGATGTCGGAATGATGAAGCTCCATAATTTTTTTTACAATGGCCAGCCCCAAACCTGTGCTTTCAGTATGTTCGCGCCCTTTGTAATATCGTTCAAAAATATGCGGAATATCTTCCTGTTTTATTCCCTGTCCGGAATCAGAAATGCGTACTCCTACTTTTCCCACTTCATCTGTATTCACTTCAATATTAATTGTGTCGCCCTCATCGCAAAACTTAATCGCGTTGTCAATCAGATTTTGCAAAGCACGTTCGAGCAACGAAATATCAGCTTTTACCAGCGGGAGATCTTTCGAAAGAACAGTATTTATACTGATTCCTTTCTTTTGAGAAATAATCCGGTACTTGTTGGCGATATCATAAATCAGCTCCGCAATTACAAAGATTTCCATTTCCGGCTTAATCTGGTTCGACTCCAGCTTTGAAAGCTCAAATAACTCGGAAACCAGTTTCTTTAAACGCTCGCTGCTTTTTACAATTGTTTTAAGGTAACGCTCCCTGTCTTCTTCCGACACATCGTCTTTTTTCAGCAGCAGTGTTTCAGCATACCCCTGGATAGATGCTACCGGCGTACGCAAATCGTGCGACACGTTGCTTATCAACTCTTTGCGAAGCGTGTCCACTCCCTTTAATTCTTCAATATTCTTTTCGATGGTTTCGGCCATTTCATTAAATACCAAACCTATTTTATCCAGTTCATTTTTATCTTTTACCGGAATCCGGGCATTGTACAAACCCGAGCGGAACTTCTGAATCCCGCTGGTAATCACATTTAATTTTTTGGTAAGAAACCAAAATGCGACCAGTCCCATTAAGGCGGTTACAATTAAAATAGCGATTACGGAGCGAATGGAAAGCCCCAGAATATAGCTTCCAATAACCAGGTGCGATGCGGAAACATATTCCCGGCTGGCCAAAACAATATATAAATATCCCAGCAATTCATTATTTTCAGTAATGCGGGCTGCTGAAAATATTTTTGATTCGCCCGGATTTCGCGGGTCGTTGCCATAAATTACCGACTGGTTATGGTCATTCAGAAAATCCTGGATTGGCTCCATGGAAACTTTCTCCAGTTTTACATCTTTTTCCGGAACAACATAACTCAAAATAATCCCTTCCTTATCCAGCAGATATACTTCAACAGTCGGGTTAATTACCATCATGGAATGCATAATATCGGCCAGCGCACCGGCATCAATACTATCTTTTACCATTGGAGTAATTACATCGAGCATGTTGCTGGCCAACTCGCGGTTTAGCTTTTGGTTTACCTCTTCGGAATAATTACGCGCCGCCTGTACCGAAATATATAAAGCAATGGCAGCAAACACAATTAGCACTGACAGAAATATGGCTGAAACCTGCCAGAATAAACGACTAAACCGACGCGGTTTCTCGTTTTGTATATTGTTCTCTCTTGTGTCCATTCTTTTCAAAAATTAATTTTCCCTGAATTTATAGCCCACTCCCCAGGTGGTTAAAATATATTCAGGCTGGTTTAAATTTGTTTCTATTTTGGTTCTCAAGCGGTTAATGTGAGAATTTACGGTATGCTCAAATCCTTCAAATTCATATCCCCACACCTGATTCAGAAGCGACATCCGGGTAAATGTTTTTCCGGGATTGGAAGCCAGCAACACCAACAGGTCAAATTCTTTGGGCGAAAGTTCTATCCTTTTTTCACCAACCTCCACTACTCGCATGCCGATATTGATAAAAAGATCGCCGTTTCTTATCTGCCGATCTTTCTCTTCCTGTGGTTGCTTCGAAATTTCAACCCGGCGGAGAACCGCTTTAACACGGGCAATCAGTTCGCGCACACTAAACGGTTTTGTGATGTAATCGTCGGCGCCAATTTCGAGCCCCAGAACTTTGTCAATTTCCTCCGATTTAGAAGTGAGCATTAAAATTGGCGTATTAATCTTTTCCTGTCGTATTTTTTTACAGATTTCAAACCCGTCCACAAACGGAAGGCGAATATCGAGCAAAATAAATTTATAGCTGTTGTTCAGGGCTTTCAGCAATCCTACTTTTCCATCAAAAGCCTGGTCAACCTCGTAGCTCATATCAGAAATATGGATGGATATCAGTTCGGAAATGTCTTTGTCGTCTTCGATAATGAGAACTTTTTCCATGTTGTTTTTTTCAAGTTTAACATTACAAATGTATGTTCAGTTCATCACAGAAGTATCACAAAAAAGTAAAAGTTCTTATAAAAGAGGAAATTATGAGAGCATTTTACCAAATTTAGAAAAAATTTTTCCCACCATAAAAATTATGAAATAAACTTAATCTCAATTACAATAGTCATCTGATTATTGTATTTTTAGCAATTAACCTGTAAATTTAAAAGCAAAATATCCCGGTGACACATTAGTAAAGAACCAGTAGCGAGCGACAGCCACCCCGAAATTTTAGAATACTTTGTAAACATTTCAAAACAAATTAAATACAGAAATAAAACAGTGATTTATAATGTTTTGCAAAAGAGGAATAAATATAATACAGATACACAAACGTTGTACGCAATCCTCCTACTGATGAAAAACAGTTGAGTTTTTCTGCTAACGTCTTTTTAGCCATTATTTAATGAAAAAAGCAAAACAACTAAATATCAATAAATCACAAAGTTAACTTTGACGTTAGTCGGAAGCTTGAAAAAACACTATTAACAATTGAGATATGACATAAATTGGATAAATATAAACGACGGGTTGACACCGTGTTAAAAGTCGGCTAAAAACCTACAAAAATTCGTGTGCCGTTTTTAAGTGAAACATTAAAATTGTTCAAAAGATTCAAAATGATTCAACAACCGGAACTTGGGAAAAAGATTGCAGAGTTAAGAAAAGCAAAAGGTCTGACACAAGAAGAACTTGTTGAGAAATGTAACCTTAATGTAAGGACTTTGCAACGAATTGAATCAGGAGAGGCAACTCCAAGAACCTATACACTTAGGTTAATTTTTGAAGCTTTAGAATATTCCTTTGACAAACCAAACGAAAAGGGATTGATACTAAAGTGGTTCGAGCAATTTTATATAAGTTTTATTAATTTATTTAATTTAAAAACAAACACGATGAAAAAAATTTCAATTTTATCAATTATGGCAACAGCGATTTTATTTGGAATTATTGCTGTTAATAACCGACTAAGTGCACAAGACTCAACCCATCCAAAGGATGAGATGAGCGAGTTTAATAAAGTTTCAAATTCAGATTTACCTTTTTTTGACTTTTCTTGTTATGGCTGTACCGAGAGAAAAGGATTAGTAATCGGGAGAGATATTTCTTTCAAGTTAAGTGGAGTAAAAGTTAAAAACGTACGGATGATAGTCATCGATAAAGACACTCGTGAATTTGATGCTTTGTTTGTAGAAGGACAATTTCTGGAAAGTAAAGTTACAATTGATTACCCCAAAGATTGGTTAATTGATGGGGATTTGCAGTATTCAGCGAACAATATTGATAAATCAAAACACAAAATTACTTTAAAAGGTAATGCAAAAGTTTATGACCAAAACAACTTGAACAATCCAGATGATGACGAATCTATTGAAGCTGACGAGATAATTATTAATCTAAAATATAGGAAAAAACCCAGCCCATAACAAATTGCAAATTGCATTGCGGGTGCAGTGGTGTGCGTTGTCTCTGCTCCTTTCTTGACCGTCTTCGTCCTGCGGACGCTGACACTCTTCGAAATCCACAACGACAACTTACAAGTGACTGTTACCACTCATTTAATTAGACGGGCTCATTAATTTATATTAAAAATTATTACAATCATAAAATAGGTATGAAGAGAAATAATCTAAAAATTGATAAACTTAAGATAACAAGTAATGCTGTTATTATTTTTGTAATTCTTCTGATTTCATTAGCATGTTCGAAAGAGAAACATACTTGGGAGGGTGTCTGGCAAACAAATATTGAGTTTTACCCGGGATTCACAGTAGCCAGTGAATTTGAATTACATCAAGATTCCATTGATAAAACATGGAGTGCAAATTGGGAAATTCCGGAGTTAATGAGTTTTGGAGTGTATAAAGATGTAAAAGTAACTCCTTCTTACATCGAAGTTGATTTGGAATCCGGCTGGACTTTAAAAGGTATTTTATTAGAGGATAAAAAATCTATGAACGTAATACGCTATTCACCCACTCTGGGAAGTGATACAATAATGTACCATATGGTTGAAAATGGGACATCTAAGATGCCTGCAAGGCTTGATAATAAAGGCCAGAAAGTGAAATCATGGAATTACGCTGCTCCTGATTTAATTAATGATGATTGGACAATCGGAGCACTATGTGATTCCAATAATAATTGCCAACCATTAGAAGAACTTTTCCAGAAGATTCTTGATGGTAAATATCAAGGATTAGATGCAATACTTGTAGCGCAAAATGGCAAATTGGTACTTGAAGAGTATTTCCATTTAGGCAGAAGAGATAGGGTCCACAGTATTCAATCCGCAACGAAAAGTGTAACTTCTCTCTTGGTTGGTATCGCATATGACAATGGCTTTATAAGTAACCTAGACCAACCATTGCAGGATTGTTTCCCAAAGTACAGAGATTCCTTTAGTCAAAAACCTTGGCCTGTTAGCCTTAAGCACGCCCTAATGATGTCTGGAGGTATAGACTGGCAAGAGAAAATTCCATATACCGATCCACGCAATGATGCTGTGGTTATGAATAATAGCGGTGATATGTACAATTATGTCCTGTCTCGTGATATCAGGCAAGGTGAACAACCGGGTGAGAAGTTCGAATACAACAGCGGACTTTCCGTATTACTTGGTGGTGTGGTTCTAGACGCAACAGGGATACCGATTGATGAATATGCTGAACAAAACTTGTTTAGTAAACTTGGAATAAAACATTATATCTGGAGTTCAAGTAATGGTCAGGTTCATACAGGAGGTGGATTGTATTTGCAACCCAGAGATATTTTAAAAATTGGACAATTAGTACTTAACAATGGGCAATGGAATGGACAGCAAGTCGTTTCACAATCCTGGATTAAAAAATCAACAGCATTACATTTACCTATAAATAGTTCAAAAAATCTAGTGGGGTATGGATATCAGTGGTGGAGAGGCATATTTGAGGTTAACCAAACTAAATACAGTACTATTTATGCCGAAGGTTATGGGATACAATATTTATGGATAATTCCCAAATTAGATTTGGTTGTGTTGGTACTTCACCATAATCCAACTGACATTGTTGGCAATCACAGCATCATCTGGAAAGAAATGGAAAGATTTATAATCCCTTCATTTCTTCCCCAAGAAAAACAATAGATTCTAAAAATGAGAATATAATTAAAAAACGAGTGGTAACACGGTACATATTGCAGGGCGGGGTTTGGTGGTACGCCAACTGCGGATTCTCGTTTCGCAGTTCCGTGTCCTTCGGACAGGAACGCTCTCCGAAATCCGAAACATGTATCAACCGTTAGCGGTAATTAAATCTTGTTGCTAACGTAAAATGAGCTAAAAAATGAGCTAAAAAATGATAAATTTGAGTAAATATTAAACAACTGAAAACCAGAGACTAATTTTTACATTAGACAGAATTTAATGATAGACAATTTCTTACTGACAGTCAGAGTCCCAAATGATTGATAAAAACATAAGAATCAATGAATAGATGTAAAAAATGCGACAATGAATTTGAAGGCAATTATTGTCCTAGTTGTGGACATCCACAGAAATTAGAAAGGATAAATGGTCGTTATATTATATCTGAAATTGCTAGTGTTTTAAACTTTCAGAAAGGAATTCTTCACACAATAAAGGAATTACTTTTAAGACCAGGACAAAATATTCGACAATTTATTTCTGAAGACAGAAATCGACTTGTAAAACCAATCCTTTTTATATTAATCTGCTCATTGACCTATACTCTGTTTGTTCAGATTTTTGAGTTTAAGGATGGATACATCGATTTCCAATTTGATGATTCAGATTCGGCAATGAGTTTAATATTTCAATGGATAACTCAAAATTATGGTTATTCAAATATTTTAGTGGCAGTTTTTGTGGCTATATGGATTAAAATATTTTATCAAAAATATGACTACAACTTTTATGAAATTCTCATTCTGTTACTTTTCATAAACGGAATGGAAATGCTAATGTTTTCATTTTTAGGCACACTAGAGAGTTTGACAAAAATACGAGTTTTAAGCGTTGGTGCTAAAATCGTTTTAATTTATACTTTCTGGGCAATTGGTCAATTTTTTGACAAAAGAAAAATATTGAATTATATAAAAGCTCCTGTTTCCTATTTTTTAGGATTTATTACTTTTATTATCGTGGCTTTAGGGATTGGATTTTTAATAGACTTGATACAATAAAACTACCGCGAACAAAGTGTAAATTGCATTGCCGGGGTCGTGGTATTAGTTGCCTCAGCTCCTTTCTTGACCGTCTTCGTTCTGTGGACGCTGACGCTCTTCGAAATCCACAACCATAACTTACAAGTGACTGTTGGCAAACATGAAATGACGTGAAACAAGATATGATACAAATAAAAAATTTATAGATGAAACCAATAATTGAAACACCTAGATTATATCTCAGACAACTAACTCACAATGATATTTCAAATCTTTCATTAGTTTTATCTGATGACGATTCAATGAAATATTACCCTCATGTCTTCTCCATAAAAGATGTTACAATATGGATAGAACGAAACATTGAACGATATAAATATGACGGATTTGGACTATGGGCGGTAATACGGAAAAAAGACAATCAATTTTTAGGAGATTGTGGAATCACATTACAAAACATTGATGGAGAAATTTTGCCAGAGATAGGTTTTCATATCATCAAAACGTTTTGTAATATGGGATATGCTACTGAGGCTTCTGATGCCTGTAAAAAATATGCTACAGAAATATTGGGATTTAAATCTGTTTATTCATACTCTGAAATTGAGAATAAGGCATCGCAAAAAGTGTCTTCAAAAATAGGAATGAACAAAATAAAAGTATTTAAAAGTGAAGGAAAGGATAAAGTTGTTTATGAATATAAAAGTAAGTGATGATTGAATAAATACTAAAAATCAGACATAAAAGGCATTACACTCATAATTACAAAATTCATATAGAAATTATTCAATATAAAAACTTGGAAAAACTGAAATATTAAAAAATGAAAAAAACAATAATAAAATATTTGATTTTAATATCGTTTATGATTTCCGGATGTTCGGCTGATTTAAAAACAAAAGAAATTGCGAAAACAAATTTGAAAGACAATTCAATAGTTCTAGTTAAAAATGTTTTTGACCTTCGATATGTGGAGAATCACTCAATTGCTTTTGGTTTTCTAAGTTCAATTAAAAAAAGTATCAGAATTCCGCTAATTTTCCTATTGACTATTTCTGCAACGATGTTTGCTTTTGTAATAATCTGGAAAATCAAGAATAAGAAATTCAGAATATTACTACCCTTTTTTATTTTGATTGGCGGTGCCTATGGAAATATTTTAGATAGGATGTTTAACGGGTTTGTAACAGACTTCTTTCATGTTCACTATTTCTATGAGTATAATTTTCCTGTTTTTAATGTAGCGGATGTTTTAGTAAACATTGGAGTATTTCTAATTATAATTCAGTGGAAAGATTTTCGTGTAATTTCTGATAATCTATTTGAAAAGAAAACATCAATAGAGATTGAATAAATTACAGTTGCTAATAAAGAAACAATTCATTCAGGGCTTCTTTTTATTTCCTAAAGCTCCACTTTATTATTGCACTGGGTTTTCTGTTGTGTTTTTCATGTTTACTATTTCAAAATCAGTCATTTTAAGTTATTTTTAAGCCCAATATGCGAATACTAAAAAAAAACAATGAAAACAAAAAAATTTCCAGGCTGTCTTCAAATGTTTCAATCGCAAATTTGAAAATGTTTTTAGTAAATTGCTATTGACCAACCATTTGAGAAGATATTCAGAATGAAAAAAATAGAAATAAAAAACTGGCGAAAATATACTTTTGAATTTTTGTCAATATTCGTTGCCGTTGTTTCAGCCTTTGCATTAAATAACTGGAACGATAACAGGCATAATCGAAATGCGGAAAACAAGATTCTCATTGAAATATACAACGGACTGGAAAAAGATTTAAATGATATCCATTTAAATGAAATGGGGCATAAAAGAGGAATAGAAGCTGTTAATTATTTTAGAAAATTATTAGCACAAAAACCTGTTTCCAGTGATTCAGTAATGTTCTATTATTTAAAACTGACAAGAGATTTTGTGTCCATTCAAAATACATCAGGATATGAAACGCTAAAATCAAGAGGACTGGAGCTTATCGAAAACGACTCTTTAAGAACAAAAATTATCTCGCTTTACGAATACGACTATAATTCATTAAAAAAACTGGAAGAAGATTATTATGAATTACAATTTCATGAAAATTATTTCAAAGAAATTAATCATTCCATTTCTCAAAATTTTGAATTTAACGAAGATAACATTTTTACAGGGATCAAAACGCCGGTAGAAATTGAACCAGGCAAAAAGAAAATTTTGTTGACTTATTTATGGAAAATACATGAAAACCGAAACTTCATTTTACAGTATTATTCGCAGGTAAAAAATAAAATTGAACAATTAAGGGCTGAAATCAAAAATGAAATAACACAGTAATACGCTCCCGGAAAAATTCAAAAGTAAGTAAGCAAACAATGAAATTATATTTCACTATACTCCTAATAACAACTTCATTTTCAGTCAATCTAAAATTTAAGGAGCAGGATATGACCACAATCGACAAAGTCGCAGAAATAAATAAACCAGTTCTTGTCATCCGTCCTGAATTTGAAATGAATTATGTAATAGAAATCGCTGATTATATTTTGAAAAATATCAATGGCTCAAAATCAGTTGGCATAAAAAGTGCAGGACATTTTGCAAATATGGAAAGACCTGAAGATTTTAATAAAATAATATTCAAATTTATGAATGAAAAATGAGATTAAAATATAACATTGATTTGTGTTCTGCACTGGTTATTCAAAATCTGACGGTTTTAAACTACCGGTAAATCTTTGCTCGAAGAATAAAAAGATTAAATTTAACTTACTTTAGCCCCCGACAATACTGTTTTACCCAACTGGTACCCCTCAAATAATCAAAGTTCTCCAGAAATTTTTCCGCTTGTTTCAGTGTTTTTTCAAAATATTTCGGGCTTCGGCTATAATTAAAAAAACCATGTGCCTGCTTGCCGTATCCTTTTAAAATACACGTGTTGCCTTCCTGCTTCATAATTTGCTTAAACCTTACAACATTTTCGAAAGGAACGGTGGTATCCGATTTCCCGTGCATAATGAGCGTTGGCGGAACCGTCTCTGAAATATTATGTACCGGTGAGATTTCAAATTCACGTCCATCCATTTTTTCCTGTCCGTAACCTTTCTTCCCCGTATCTACCACCGGATTAAAAAGAACTAAAGCTTTTGGCACAATAGAAAGAGATAAATCGTCAGAAGATTCATTTATATCAGCTAGCATTGCTGTGCAGGCGGCCAGGTGTCCTCCGGCAGAACCACCTCCAGCAACTATTTTGCTGGTATCGATTCCCAGTTCCATACCATGTAATTTTATGTAACGCATTGCCGAAAAGGCGTCTTTAACACTTTCAAACGGAGAAGTTCCATGACGCCCTTTTGTACGATAATCAGGACAAATGGCAACCATTCCACGCGAAGCAAAATATTCAGCTTGTAACTGTAAATGACTGGGGTCGCCATTTACCCAGCCTCCGCCAAAAAAAAGAACAATGGTCGGCAATTTTAATTCGTTTAGTGCCGGTGGCTGGTATATCACCATTTTGAGTTGATACCCGTCAATTTCCTTATAAATTAACTCCGATTTTTCAACATTAAAATGTTGTGCATTTAGATTAAAACTTAAGAATAAAAGAACAGAAAACAGACCAAAAATCAGTTTCTTCATTTACAATTGAATTATTAAAACAGTTTCTTTATCGTCGCGAATTACATCTACCGAAATCCTCTGCCCGGCTTCAAGCGTTTGTAAACGATTCATATAATCGTAAATATTACCCACTTTTTTACCTTCGATGGCAGTGATAATATCGCCTTTTTTCATTCCCCCCTTGTCGGCAGGTTTTCCTTTACTTACAGCATCAATGCGCATTCCCCGATCTTCCAGTCCGGCATAATCGGGCATAATTCCCAGGGTAACCTTAAACCTGCCTCCACGGCTGCGCTGATATTTTGCCCCTGCTTCCTGAAACGTTAACACGCTGTCGCGATTGGCGATTTCATGAATTAAAGCATATGCATACTCGGCCACTTTTTTCTCCCCTTCATAATTAATAAACTGAGCATCATCATTGGGCGTATGATAATCGGGATGTGCTCCGGTTGAAAAAAAGAATACCGGAATATTCTGTAAATAAAACGAAGCGTGATCCGATGGGCCAACACCTTCTTCCGAAAAACCAAGCTTAAATCCGTTATTAAATTTATTAAGCAAATCTTCTGCTTCTTTTGATGTTCCGGTTCCACCAATGCTAACTGTATTTGTAGTCGTATCAAGTCTTCCAACCATATCAAAATTAAACATGGCTTTTATTTTGTCTATTTCTACCGGAGGATGAGCGGTGAAAGCTTTTGAACCAATTAACCCCATTTCCTCGGCACCAAAACTTACAAATATGATACTTCGTTTGTTATTATGCTCCAAAGAAAACTTTTCAGCCAGTTCAATTATCGCTCCAACTCCCGATGCATTATCATCGGCTCCGTTGTGAATGGCGATTGTATCGAGGGCACGCGAGCCTGACCCCTGGCCTCCCATTCCCAAATGGTCGAAATGAGCGCCAACTACAATATATTGGTCTTTCAAATTTTCATCGGTACCCGGAAGCATTGCCACCACATTTTGCGATTCGGCCTCTTTTAGCTGTATATTTACATTTGCCTTTACACTGGAAGTGCTAGACAATTGAACAGGCTTGTTTTGTCCTAGCATTTTTGTTTCCAGCGATTCGATTGTTTCTCCAGTTCCTTCCAGAATAAAATCCGCAACCGCGCGTGTTACTTGTATTACCGGCATTGAATAACGACTGCTGTTTTTATCAAAAAACAAGGAAGAAAGTTCGTCTTTTTCACTAAATGTCGGACCGGCAACCAAAATTAACCCGGCAGCGTTTTTATCAGAAGCAGTTAGTGCTTTTGCCCTTTCTGAAGAAAATTCAACAAAAGGACTTTGTGCGTTGTCCATATCCGGATCTCCCTGTAATGCGAGAATCCATTTCCCCTCCACATCAACGCCGGCAAAATCATTCCATTTCAATGTATCTTTGTCAATTTCCATTCCGTAACCCGCAAAAACCACTGGTGCCTCTGTTTCTTTATTGGCCGAAAAAGCATAGGGTAAATAATCTTTTTTAACCTCGAACGACTTTCCGTTTACCGCTAAAGTATTTCCATCAGCCACCTCAGCCGAAGTTACCAATCCAAACTTTTGAAAGCCATTTTCAAATAATAAATCAAGACCTGCATTTTCAAATTTCAACCGGATAAATTCAGCAGCCAGTCTATCTCCTTCTTCACCCGCTTTTCTCCCTTTTAAAGAATCGGAAGCCAGGTATTCAATATTGGCTTTTAATTCGTCTACCGTTATTTCGGGATTATATTTTTTACCACAGGAAACAACAATAAATAGGAATAGAATAATGATTAAATTTTTCATTTATATTGGCATTATATTTTTGTTTCACAACAAAAAATTATAAAAATGGTTTTTAAATGAAGTTGTAATATTAAGCATTAATCATGATTTAAAAAAAGGAGTTATGTATATTTACGGGCTTAAAATAAGTAGACAGAATTGATAGAATTCGGAATTAAATACTGGTTTATTCTACTTCCTGTTATAATTATCGCTTCGGCAGGAATCGTAACTATTCTTTACTATAAAAACAGAAAGAATAACGAACTTTCTAAAAACCAGGTTCGTATATTAACCATTTTGCGTTTTCTTTCCGTACTTCTTATTGCATTTCTACTTTTATCTCCATTTATAAAAAACTTAAAAAAGATTGTTCAAAACCCGGTCATTATTGCAGCATGGGATAATTCCGCGTCAATGGTTTCTGTTCCCGATTCCACGAAAATAAAAACAGAAATAGGCAAAATTGAACAACAAATTTCTGAAGAGTTGGGAAATTCTTACCAACTTATTAACTATTCTTTTGGCGAAAGCACACAACAAAACAGAGAACTTGATTTTTCTGAAAAAAATTCAAATTACAGCGAACTCATCTCTACTATTAACAATAATCATTTTAATGAAAATATAGGAGCTGTAATTATTTTAGGCGACGGAATTTACAACCGGGGGAAAAACCCGGTAAACCTGGCAGATGAAATAAATTACCCGGTTTATACGCTTGGTTTGGGTGACACGCTTGATGTTACTGATGCAAGAATTGAAAATATCAGGGTAAACAGGACCGCATTCTCGGGAAACCGGTTTCCGGTTGAAATTGAGACCTATTTCTCGAAACTAAAAAATACACCGCTCCGGTTAACAGTGTACGAAGGGGAAAATCAACTCGAAGAGAAAATTATTATTCCTGTAAACGATGATTATTTTGTATCACAGGAATTTATTCTTGAAGCAGGGACTCCGGGGTTAAAACATTTTTCAGCACGCATTGAATATGCCCAAAACGAAAGAAATACCGCAAATAACCGTTCTGAATTTGTAGTAAATGTATTGGAAAATAAACAAAAGATACTTATTCTTTCTGACGGGCCACATCCCGATATTGGCGCCATAAAAAACACGCTCGATTTACAACAAACCTACGATGTTTCGGTATTTACAGAAGAGCCTTATCCTGCCAATTTAAAAGATTATAATTTAATTATTCTTAACCAGTTACCAACTTCATCGAAATCAGCAGCAAGCATTATTGAAAAGGCAGAACAAAACCGTTTGCCGATTCTGTTTATTGTGGGGAACAACACTTTTCTTCCGCAACTAAATACGTTGGAACAGGGAGTAAAAATTACCCCACTTGCAGGTGCCGGCGAAGAGGTTCAGGCAACTGTTAATCCGGGATACCGTATTTTTACATTAAGCGAAGAACTAACAGAAATGGTGAAGCGTTTCCCCCCAATATTTGCTCCTTTTGCTGAATATGAACTGAAGCCGGAATTCTCAACCTTATTTTACCAGAAAATCAAAAATATTGAAACGGTAAAACCGTTGATTGCAACCGGAAATATTAATGGCAGGAAAACCGGTTTCATTTTTGGTGAGGGTATATGGCGCTGGCGGCTTTACAATTATTACTTTGAACAAAACCAGAATCAATTTGACGAGTTGGTAAACCAGTTGGTGCAATATCTGGCATTACGTGAAAATGAAGACAATTTCATAGTTGATTTCCAACCAGTTTATGCAGAAACGGAAGAAGTTATTTTGAGGGCAGAGGTGTACAACGAATCGTACGAAAAAATTACTTCTGAAGAAGTAAAAATAAAAATTACAAATGAAACCGGTGAAGAGTATGATTTTACCTTTGATACGCAAAACGACAACTATGTATTAAATGCGGGCCATTTGCCCAAAGGGGATTACACATTTGAAGCCGAAGTTAAAGTTGGAAAAGAAACATTTACAGAAACAGGAAGTTTTACTGTAATTGCAGTAAATATTGAAAATACATTGAGTAAAGCAAATCACCAGGTTTTATTTCAACTCGCCAACCTAAGCGGGGGAAAATTTTACCTGCCCGGGCAAGCTACACAAATGATTAACGATATTAAAAACAACCAGAAATTAAAACCTTCTGTTTATTTCCAGGAGATGGTAAATGAACTGTTAAACCTGCGATGGATATTCGCTGTTGTTCTGTTACTATTAAGCATGGAATGGTTTTTGAGGAAATATTGGGGTATTTATTAAAAAAGGTTTCATAAAAATATGGGCCAGAAATTTGAAAGAAAACTGAAATTCAGTTCAATTATAATTTTAGCAATCGTTTTTGCTTCGTGTGTAACAACACAAACTTTGACCATTGAGATTCCACAGCCGGCGAAAGAGGAACTTCCGGCAAATATTCAAAGTTTAACACTGGTAAACCGTACAGTTGATAACAGATATCAAAATTTGGAGGCAGATTCGTTACAAAATATTTTTTACCTGCAACAATTTAATCTGGATACAACCATTTACGATTTGCAAGCGGTAGATACAACATTGAAAGCACTGGGAGAACTTTTATATGAATCAGGAAGATATGATTATGTTATTCCTGTTGAACGTTTTATTGATTTCAGGAAGAACTCATTTTTAAGCTACGAAATGTCGTGGGACGAGGTAAGAGAATTGTGTGAAACATATAATACCGACGCCGTTTTATCGATGGACTACTACAGAACCAGGGTTTCTGCCAATTATGGCCGCGAAACTTTTTACGACCCGGTGAGTGATGATTTTGTTGAAGCTTCGTCGGCGCAAATGAATGTTAACTATGAAATAATGTTCAGAATTTATGAACCAAAACAAGAAAAAGTTTTGGTGCGCGAGCTTCTGCGCGATACACTAATTTGGGAAGATGCAGATATTAACGCCCGTCAGCTTTTTAGTCATTTCACACCTGTTAAACAAGCGCTTACAGAAGCTGGCATCGCTGCGGCACTCGATTTTTCAGATAAAATAAGTACTCGCTGGCGCCAGGAATCAAGAAGTTATTTTTCATCGGGTTCTGACCAAATGGAACATGGAGCAGCACTAGCAAAAGATGGAGAATGGGAAGCTGCTATTGCTGCATGGCAGGAACTGGAAAAAACTTCCGGCTCAAAATCTGAGAAAAGTAAGGTTCAGTTTAATATTGCAGTTGGTTATGAAATTCTTGGCAATATAGATGAAGCTGTTTCGTGGGCACTAAAGTCCTACGAAACAATGTACAGACCACAAACTTATACTTACCTGGAAATGCTCCGGCAAAGAAAGGATGAACTTAAAAACTTAAAGCCATGAACCGATTTCTTTTACTAATTATTACCATTCTCATACTTACATCATGTACTGTTTATAAAGAGTATCCGATTGATATTTACAAACCAGGCGAGGTGCAAGTGCCATCTACAGCAAAAAATGTAGTTTTAATTTACCGGAATTTTAAATATCCGGGTGATACACTTCAACACTATTATAAAGATAACTACCAGCTAAAAAAGGCCCGGAAAACTACGGAAAACATGGACAGCATCTTAGTAACCGCCTGTTTAAGCGAACTGGCAAAAAACCTGAAGACCAGAAATACTTTTGATGACATAAAAATTCTACCTTACAACGCATTTAAAAGGCATTCGGGAAAAAAACTACCAGCGTTGAATTTTGACTTGGTAAAACAAATCAGTGAAACAACACAATCTGATATAGTCATTTCACTCGAAACATTTTCATATTTCTTTTCCGAATTCCCGGAAACTTATGAAGCCCCAAAATCAAGCGAGGTAATAACAGCAAATGTATGGGCGGTTTTTGATCCGGCACGTGAAAAAATTATTGAACGAAAAGCATTAATTGATACCATTTACTGGAATGGTTACGACAACAATGGAAACTACGACAAAAACTTCAAATTCCCTCCTCGGGAAACAGCTTTAAGGATAGCCTCACAATTGAGTGGTGAAAATTATGCAAAACGTTTTTTTGCTTCATGGCAAACAGTAAACAGGATGTACTCAATCCCCCCTCTCCCCGACTTTGAACAGGCATCTTATTATGTTAGCGAAGGAGACTGGGATAAAGCTATTCCCCTGTGGGAAAAATATGCTACTGATAAAAACGGGAAACTGGCTATAAACGCCCGCTACAATCTGGCACTGGCATACGAAATGAAAGACGATATTAATATGGCTTCACGTTGGGCTGATGCAGCACAAGAACTGGCTGTTAAATATAGAAACAAAGAAGACCTGAAAATGATACTTATATATCAGAAAGTTTTAAATCAAAGAAAAAAAGATATAGCCAAACTTAACCAGAACTAAATGAAATATACTCGTAACCTTCTGTTAATTATAACAATAATTGGAGGTTTACAAGCTTGCAATACACTTTATAGCTACAACCTAATTGACATCGAAGTGGCCGAACCCGGGAAAATACTGCTTCCTGAAAGGTATTCAAAAGCAGCTATTGCGTACAACAATATCCTGGATTATATCCCAAACAACGATACCTATTTTTATAATCGCCAGCCCTATCAGGATACCCTTAATCTTGACAGCATTTCAGCCAAGGTTTATTTTAGCTCTTCTGTTGAAAATTTGAATAAACAGTTTTATTTTGATTCGATAATTGAACTTCCATTTCATGGCAACTCTGGATATTGTTTTTCTGATTCCCTGGTACGTATACACGAAGTAGATACTTCTAAAATAGAAGAATATGTATTATTTCCCTCTATTTCAATGTTAAGCAATATTATTAGCGAAAACCAGGCTCCTTTAAAGAATAATTGCGAATTAAGATTTTTAGATCCAAAACTGGGGTTATATACTCAAAATGAACTAAAACAAATTGCAGATTCGACTCATGCCGACATTCTTATTTCGCTTGATTATTTTTCCTCTGTCGATATTAAATCCACTCAGAAACTGGCAGCAAATCTTTATTACAGTGACGTATCAGTATACAGTATGGGATTGTGGAACTTTTATAATCTAAAAACCGGGGCTCCCGGATTTTACTATAACCAGTTTGATACTTTAATGTGGACAAATGAAGACGAATTCAAAGAGTTTTCGGAACGAACCTTGCCTCCGCGAAAAGATGCGGTTTTAAATGCAGCTGATATCATGGGTATCAGGCTGACAGAAAAACTCATCCCCCACTGGACCCAAGTTCAAAGACTTTATTATACTTCCGGGCATGTAGAATTACGAAAGACCAACCAACTGGTTAAGGCTGGAAAGTGGATCGACGCTGCAGAGATTTGGAAAGCCAATATAAACAATCCAAACAAAAATATCGCAGCAAAATCGATGTACAATCTTGGTGTTGCCTGTGAAATGCAGGGAGACATAGATGCTGCCATTGACTGGGTTGTTAGATCGTTCCAGGTATTTGGCAGCAAAAACCAAGTTCATTACCTCAACTGTACTGATTATATCCGTATTCTTGGAAAAAGAAAAATAGATTTAAAACTGATTAACCAGCAATTACAAAGCTCTACATAAAAAAACAGCCGGCCCCTTTTACAAGACCGACTGTTGTGAATATGAAATAATGTAATTAAGGTTTTCTAATTCAGCTCAACCATTACAATAGATTTGGCTGGCATTTTTACTGTTACCATGTTTCCACTCACTTTCACATCTTTAAAATCTTTTAACGAAACTTCTTCCTTTTTGCCAAAGTCGTTATAAGAATTTATCTTTTCACCGGTTACAATACTTCCTGTTCCAAAAACCACTTTATCAGTACCTCGCATTTCGCATAGTACTTCTTTACTGTTATGCGGATCCAGGTTACTAATGGTGAGGTGAATTTTTCCGTCGCTGGCTTTTGAAGCTGTGGTTGAAATAGCCGGAACAGATTCATCTTCATATGAATAGTTATCGCAAACAACATCCGAAGGGAGCAAAATTGCATCGTGATGTACTTTATACATTTTAAAAACATAATACGATGGAGTTTTTACGATAGCATCATCCTGAGTTAAAATCATGGCTTGCAAAACATTTACGGTTTGAGCGATGTTCGCCATTTTTACTCTTCTGCAATACTTATTAAAGAGATCCAGATTTACTGATGCGACCATGGCATCGCGAAGTGTATTTTGCTGGTATAAAAAACCCGGATTTGTTCCTGGTTCTACATCATGCCAGTTTCCCCATTCATCAACAATTAACCCAACTCTGTTTTGCGGATCATATTTGTCCATTATTGTGATGTGCTTCTGAAGCAATTCATCCATATAAAGAGTTTTATTCATTGTAGTGAAATATTCCTCTTCATCAAACTGAGTTGCTGAACCTTTCTGACGCCAGGTATGACAAACTGTATAATAATGGAGAGAAATTCCCTGAAAGCTTCCTCCCGGATTTCCGTTTTTCATTAATGTTTCCATCCAGTTATAATCATCAACATTTGGTCCGCAAGCTATTTTGTATAAACGATTATCGCCATAGTTTTTGGTAAAAGTTGAAAACCGGCGCATGTTGTCCGCATAAAACTGGGCTGTCATGTTTCCACCGCATCCCCAGCTTTCGTTGCCAACCCCCCAGTATTTTACCCCCCATGATTCTTCACGTCCGTTGGCTTTTCTCAAATCAGTCATTGGGCTAACGTTGTCTGAATTCAGGTATTCAACCCACTGCGACATCTCCTGTGGTGTTCCGCTTCCAAGATTTCCACAAATAACCGGCTCACAATCTAATTGGTTACAGAGTTCAAGAAATTCGTGCGTACCAAAACTATTATCTTCTGTAACACCTCCCCAATGCGTGTTTATCATCGTAGGACGCTCTGACCGTGAACCAACACCATCCATCCAGTGGTATTCATCAGCAAAACATCCCCCTGGCCAACGTAAGTTAGGAATTCCGATATCTTTCAACGCGTTAACAACATCGTTTCTTATTCCCTGTGTATTTGGAATGTCAGAATTCTCTCCAACCCAGTAACCACCATAGATACAATGCCCGAGGTGCTCCGAAAAATGGCCATAAATATTTTTGCTGATCGTTTCCTTACCCAGGTCGGTATTTACAATAATTTTGTTTTGTGCCTGAGCAGCAACAATGGCTGTCACTAATAATATAAATCCAAGTAAAGTTCTTTTGAGATTCATTGTAAAGGTTTTATGGTTTATTAAGTATTTATTTCAAACGAACATAGTAATTATTAAAATAAAAACAAAATAAAACGTACGAACGACACTCATTGATTTACCACATCATACAAAACACTTTAAACAGCAAACAATCAAATGATTAATGCTAAAAATACTAAGAAATTAGCTGAATTAAAGAAGGTATACTAAAAATGAAAAAACTTAATTAATTCGTTTTATTCCGTCAGATTTGAATTCTATCACACGTTTTTTGTACAAGTTTCCGATGGCTTTTTTAAAGTTCTTTTTACTCATTCCGAGCATCGCCTGTATCATTTCCGGAGACGATTTGTCATTAAGTGCGACAAAGCCATTATTTTCTTCCAGGTAATCCAAAATCTGCTGAGAAATTGAGTCAATCTTTTCATAACCTGGTTTTTCCAAAAGAAGGTCTATTTTGTCGTCTTCTCTTATTTTGTTTATAAATCCCGGCACTTTCTCACCAACCGACAACGACCTAAAAACCTGATTCTTATATAAAATTCCCCAGTGTTCATTATTAACAATTGCTTTGTATCCTAAATCTGTTTCCTCTGCAATTATTAGTTGAACCTCCTCTCCTTTGGAATAGGTGGGCGGGGTATTATCCAAAAACTTATTGAGCTTGGCAGAAGCAGCAATCCTATTGGTTAATAAATCTACAAAAAGATAAACAAGATAATACCTTCCTTCAGTCATTTTGGCTTTCTGTTCACTAAAAGGAACCAGTAAATCCTTGGGCAGTCCCCAATCAAGAAAAGCTCCGAACTGGTTGGTTGCAGCAACTTTTAGAAGTGCAAAATCTCCCACTTTTGCCAGCGGAGTTTCAGTTGTTGCAACTAAACGATCTTCCGAATCCGAGTATATAAAAACGATTGCTTCACCATTCTCGTTAATGTCTTGTGTAATAAACTTTTGCGGCATTAAAATCTCACCCAGATTTTCACCATCCAGATACAAGCCATTCTCTGTTCCCCGAATAACTTTCAGGGTATTTATTTTTCCAATTTCAGCCAAGATAAATTTTATTTGAAGTGTACTTATTTTAATCTATTCAATATATCTTCCGAAACTTTGAAAACAGTTCCGTGCCTAGTGCCATCCGGGAAATCAAGCTCATCAGAAATATCTTCCCAGTTTTTTAAATCGGTTGATCGAACTGCTCCCATCTGATGTTCGGTATATTTATCGAAATATACAATCCAGTATTTTCCTATTTTTACCGGAGTTGGTCCTTCTGCCCAATAGTCTCCGGTGATAGGTTTTGATGCCTTGCTATATTTCCCGGTGAGTTTTTTACTGGTAGCAATCCGAATATTCTTTTCTGGAGGCGTTCTTGTTTCATTTTTCAGAAACAGAACATATTTGTTGTTTTCTTTAATCAGAGTTCCATCAATTACGTTAAATCCCTGATTGTAAAAAAGTCGGGTATCGCTAATTTTCTCAAAATCTTTGGTAGTTACATAATACATCCTGTGATTGTAATCTGAATCTCCTGTGGATTCTGTTTCTGGAAACCTTCCGGGAATGGTAGTTGACCAAAAAATCAGGTATTGCTTTGAGTCTTTATCATAAAATACTTCTGGAGCCCAGCAATTCCTTGCTGCTGGTTCGTGTTCCATAACCGGAATATATTTTTGCTCCGACCAATGAACTAAATCATCTGAAGAAGCATAACCAATTCCTTTTTCACCCCAGCTCACGGTCCAAACCATATGAAATTTATTGTCAGGACCAATTGTTATGCAAGGATCACGCATCAACTTATCAGAGCCAACCTCTGGCGTTAAATACGACTTATTATTATTAAGCGCTTTCCATTTAAGCCCATCATAGCTGTATGCCAAATGAAGTCCGTCTTCTCCATTTCCCATAAAATAGCAGAACATATATACATTTTTCGCAGGCTGAGCGCCGGCAAAAATGACCAAGAACAATAAACAATAAACAAAAAATATTTTTTTTGAATTCATTTTCAGATTTATAAAACTGGTTAACCACCCGAACGTTTTACTTTATATCCTTCTTTCCTGAGTATTTCCAATACTTTCACACAAAAATCACCCTGAATTAATATCTCACCATTTTTTACAGAACCTCCAACCCCGCATTTCGTCTTTAATAACTTTCCGAGTTCTTTTAAATCATCCTCGGCGCCAACAAAACCAGAAACCAGAGTAACACTTTTTCCTTTTCTCTGTTTTCGGTCAAGTAATACTTTTAAATTTTGTTGTTGTGGAGGAAGCGTATTCTGTTCTTTCTCCTGTTCATTCTCGTAATTAAAATCCGGATTTGTGGAATAAACAACCCCTAACCTATCCTTCCAGTCTTTTGCCATAATAAATTACCTCCAAATAACTAACATACTTCCCGTTAAATAGGCAACTAACCACCAACCATAAGCTATTCTGGAATACAAAAGTAGTTTTTTCCCGACTGAAGCATTAATTTTTTCTTTACGATAAACACGCCATACAAGGATTATATCAACCAACATAACAGAAAGTGCTGAATATCCTAATAGTCCGTGTAAAGTAAAACCAGGATTTCTTGAACCTATAATCATAAATATGGTAGCTACTATATCAAGAATAACTCCCAAAGTTAAAAACCAGAGAACGCCAGGCGACACGGTTTTAAATCGTTGTAAAGATATACTTCCAATTCCATAGGAAAGCAAAGAAAGGGTGATAACAAACGCGCCAGTTATGGAAATTGAATTCATAATCTTTTTTTAGAAGTATCGAAGCACATTTAATGTAATACCAATCACGGTTCAAATATAAAAAAAAACTTTATATACGATTTTCAGCTGCAATAATATAAATTTGATTATCAATTGTTTAATTCCGGTTTGTTTAGAATGAGTAAAGATAAACCTGTTTATACTGATTATTTATTTATTCTTCTTTTATTTATTTGTTTGTCAAACCGCAATGCTTAAGTATCTTTACGTGCTTGGAATCTAAACCATATTAAACATTGCATAACTATGCAAAATTCAAAAATTTAATTTTCTAAAAAATTATGAAGTCAATAGTACTACTATTCTTCAGTTTGTTTTTTACTGTTTTTATACAGGCACAAAACGACTGGGAAAATGAACAGGTAATCGGCATCAACAAAGAAGTTGCCCATAATTACTATGTACCGTTTCAAAATGTAAAAGAGGCCACTGCCGATATTTTGGTTTCGTCGCCTTATGTTCTCGATTTAAATGGGAAATGGAAATTTAACTGGGTAAAACACCCCGATTTAAGGCCGGTTGATTTTTACAAACCCGATTTTAATGTCTCTTACTGGGATGACATTGACGTTCCTGCCAACTGGCAAACCCGCGGATATGGAGTCCCGATTTATACCAACATAACCTTCCCGTTTGCAAAGAATCCTCCTAAAGTAATGGGAGATGCGCCCGAAAATTATACAGCTCACTCAAATCCAAATCCTGTAGGTTCTTACCGGCGTACATTTGAAATACCAGCTGACTGGGATGGTAGAGAAGTTATTATTCATTTTGCAGGCGTAAAAAGTGCATTTTACATTTGGGTAAACGGTAAAAAAGTGGGCTACAGCCAGGGAAGTATGACTCCGGCAGAATTCGACATTACAAAATATCTTATTCCCGGAGAGAATGTGCTTGCAGTAGAAGTTTATCGTTGGAGTGACGGAAGCTATCTTGAAGACCAGGATTTCTGGCGTTTAAGCGGAATTTATCGCGATGTATTTTTGTACTCTGTTCCTAAAGTTCATTTGTGGGATTTTGGTATGAAATCGGTTTTCAACAGCGATATGTCTGAAGCTGAAGTAAATATCACTATGAAATTCAGAAACTTTGAAAGTCGTGGCTCTGCTACTTGTGATATTTATCTGGCTAAATTTGGTGAAATTCCGGGAGAACAGGATAAAGTTGCTACAGTTTCTGCACAAAATGTTTCTTCGAAAAAACTTTCGGAGCTCAACGAAAAAATTACCGTTAAGAATCCTAAACTGTGGTCAGCTGAAGAACCTAACCTTTACCAATTCTACTTTGTATTAAAAGACGCTTCAGGAAACGTAACCGAAGTTTTGTCAAATCATTATGGTTTCAGAAAAATAGAAATCAAAGATCAACAGGTATGGGTAAACGGGAAAAGTGTTCTTTTTAAAGGAGTAAACCGCCACGAACACGATCCGTTTAACGGCAGACATGTTGGGGTAGATATGATGATTCGTGATATTGAGCTTTTCAAACAATTCAATATAAATACTGTAAGAACCTGCCATTATCCTGATCATACTGATTTTTACAAATTATGCGACATCTATGGAATTTATGTTATTGATGAAGCAAATATAGAATCTCATGGAATGGGATATGGTGAAGAATCTTTAGCCAAAGATCCAAAATGGGAAAAAGCCCATATTGACAGGGTTGTAAGTATGGTAGAACGCGATAAAAACCACCCTTCAATTATTTTCTGGTCAATGGGAAATGAAGCAGGCGGCGGCGTAAACTTTGCTGCTTGTCGCGATGTCATCAAAAAACTCGATACAGAACGCCCAATTCACTATGAAAGATATAATGAAGTTGCTGATGTAGAATCTTGTATGTATCCAAGTGTAGAATGGTTGGATGAAACCGGCGGAAAAAACAATCCTAAACCCTTTATTATGTGTGAATATGCACATGCCATGGGAAATGCTGTTGGGAACCTGAAGGAATACTGGGATGTTATTGAAAGCCATAAAAGATTAATTGGCGGTTGCATTTGGGACTGGGTTGACCAGGGATTGGCAAAACCGGTTCCGGGAAAAGAAGGTGAATATTTCTTTGCATATGGTGGTGATTTTGGTGATGGTCCGAATGACCGTAATTTCTGTATCAACGGATTAACCACACCCGATCGCCAGGTTACTCCAAAAATGGAGGAGGTAAAAAAGGTTTATCAATATATTGGTTTTGAGCCTGTCGATCTTGTAACTGGAAAAGTAAAAATTACCAACAAATACCAATTTTTCAACCTGAATCATTTCAACCTGACTTATCAACTGGAATGCAATGGAAAAATTATCCAGTCAGGAGGAATGCAGTCGCCTGATGTAGCGCCGGGAAAATCAGCAACAATTACAGTTCCTATTGAAAAACCGGAGCTGAATCCTGGTAGCGAATATTTCCTCAAAGTATGTTTCTCTCTGAAAAACGAAGAACTTTGGGCAAAACCAGGACATACTGTTGCCTGGGAACAATTTAAAATGCCGTACGATGTTCCGGAAGTTGTAGCTTCAACAGAACCTATGCCAAAAATAAAAGTAACCGAAGATGATTTTGACATCAAAGTAGATGGCCGATATTTTAGCCTTGTTTTTGGTAAAAAAATTGGTACAATTACAGACTTATCGTACTACAATCAGGAAATTTTAACTTCTGAAAAAGAAATTCATTACACATGGAGAAGAAGAAACCAGCCACCTGTACCACCAACAATTACATATGATGCAGTTGGCGGTCCTATGCTGAATATTTTCAGAGCTCCAACCGATAATGATAAAGCTTTCTCCAGATTCTGGATGGAGCAGGAATTGTATGACCTCACAACCGAGGTACAAAATGTTACTTTTAACGAAGTGGATCCTTCAACCGTAGAAATTAAAGTTGATGTAAAATCCTCAACTCCAAAAGGATTTTCAGTGGTTACCAACAGCACCTTCACCATTCACGGAAATGGACAAATTGATGTGAATACTTCATTTACTCCCGACCAGGAAGAATGGCCTTTACCAAAGTTAGGATACATTATTAATTTGCCTGAAGGTTTTGAAAATGTGGAATATTTTGGAGCAGGCCCGTTCGAAAATTATGTTGACCGCAAACATGCAGCAGCAATCGGAAGATATAAAACCACTGTTGACGATATGTTCGTTCCTTACATCAGAACTCAGGACTGCGGGAACAGAAGTGATGTAAGATGGGTAACAGTAACCAATCGCACCGGACACGGAATTATGATTAAAGCACAAAATGTATTGGATTTCAGCGCTCTTCATTACACACCTGTTGATTTAGATAAAGCCGATCATCCATACGAACTTACAAAACATAAAGAAACAGTGCTTTCCATCGATGTGGCCCACAACGGACTTGGTGGGGCAAGTTGTGGTCCTCCTCCAATGGACAGATACTTGTTAAAAACTGAAAAAACTGAATTCAGTTACAGCATTAAACCTTACAATCCATCATTGGGAGATAAAGCCGAAATAGCAAAATAAAATTTAGCTATAAAAAATTTCAGAAAACAGGGAGTCAAATTTTGTCTCCCTGTTTTTTTGAAATACTCTTTCTCCTTGTCACTAAAAATTTATTAAAAATCCATTTATTCAGCCCTCAAAATCGCATAGCACACAACAAGCGACTATTTTCCACAGGTTGAGTATGTTACGGGACAAAATTTCGAAATAACCTGTAAATATCCCCCGACGTAAATAACTAAAAAACTTATATTTAAAAGGAAATTAAACCATTAGT
Organism: uncultured Draconibacterium sp.; assembly: GCA_963677235.2. Classification (GTDB taxonomy): domain Bacteria; phylum Bacteroidota; class Bacteroidia; order Bacteroidales; family Prolixibacteraceae; genus Draconibacterium. The sequence continues at coordinate 1,818,117 of CAXXPP010000004.1, forward strand.
AAATTTTGGCACATTCTTCGTTTTTAGTTTCTGTAAATTCAAATATAAGTGGTATGAAAAAAATTCTCTATTTCTCATTTTTGATTTTACTTGTTGCCTGTTCCACTGTTCCTCTAACAAACAGGCAACAGTTTACAGCAATTCCATCTTCAGAAATGTTATCCCTGAGTAATCAAAACTACAATGCTGTTTTGGAGGAATCAACCTTGTCAAAAAATGTATCATATAAGCAATCGGTAACCAGGGTTGGAAAAAGAATTTCAAAAGCTGTTGAAGAATATCTTCGCCAAATTGAGCGAGAGGAATTAATTAACGGCTACGAATGGGAATTTAACGTCATTCAGGACGAAACCATGAATGCCTGGTGTATGCCCGGGGGTAAAATTGCCTTTTACGAAGGGATAATGCCCATTTGTGAAGACGATGCCGGAGTTGCGGTGGTAATGGCTCATGAAGTTGGTCATGCGGTTGCAAAACACAGTAATGAGCGATTAACACAGGAAATGGCCCTTCAAATGGGAGGAATGGCATTATCACAGGCCTTAAGCGAAAAAAAAGAACAGGTGCAAAGCCTTGCCATGACAGCTTTTGGAGTTGGAGCCCAACTGGGAGTAATTTTGCCATACAGCAGGAATCATGAAAATGAAGCCGATGAATTAGGTCTTTATTTTATGGCAATGGCTGGTTACAATCCCACTGAAGCTCCTGTTTTCTGGGAACGAATGAAATCAGCCGGACAAAGTGGAGTACCTGAATTTTTATCCACTCACCCAAACCCCGACAGCAGAATAAACCATTTAAAACAAATCATGCCTAAAGCTCTGGAGTTTTATAAGAAATAGAAATCAGATTCAAATTGTAATAACAGAAATATAACCTGTTTTTCATCATTGAAGCGATGGATTTATACTAATTTTACTGCCTTTGAGTTATTTATTTAGTTTCGCATTTCAACAAAAATGGCTAAAAAGAAAACCAGCAATACAAAAACAAATAAAAGGACTACTTCTTCGCGTTCAAACAAAAAGAACAAAGCGAAAAAGAGAAAAGTACTTCCCATCATTTTAAAATCATTGGTTGCACTGATTTTATTAGGGTTTATTTTTTTTATGTTAGTTTTTCTGGGAGTACTTGGACCGGTACCTTCTTCATATCAATTAAAACAAATCAGTACGCCTGTTGCCTCTGAAGTTTATTCGGACGACGGAAAAATTCTTGGTCGTTATTACGTAGAAAACCGCAGTAATGTTAGTTTCGATGAAATTTCACCGAATGTTATAAATGCTCTTATTGCAACAGAAGATGCCCGGTTTTACGAGCACAGGGGGATTGACGAAATAGCCCTGATACGGGTTTTGGTAAAATCAATTCTTTTACAAAACAAAAGTGCCGGTGGAGGAAGTACATTAAGTCAGCAAATTGCCAAAAACCTTTTTCCGCGGGAAGAACTTGGTCCTTTATCAATGCCGGTTAATAAACTACGCGAAGCAATTATTGCTTATCGGTTGGAACGCATTTACTCCAAACAGGAAATTCTGGCCATGTATTTGAATACGGTTCCATTTTCTGAAAATATTTATGGAATTGAAGTTGCTGCAGAGCGTTTTTTCTCAAAAAATCCGGCTGATTTGGATATTCAGGAAGCCGCGGTTTTAATTGGTTTGCTAAAAGCCAATAACTACTATAACCCAAGAAAATATCCGGAACACGCGCTTGACAGACGAAATCTGGTTATTGACCAAATGACTAAATATGAGTACATAACGCCAGAACAGGCAGAAACGTACAAAGCAAAACCACTGGAAATTAAATACCGGGTAATTTCATATAACCAGGGGCCTGCACCATATTTTTTAGAATATTTAAAACCACAACTTTTGGAATGGTGTAAAAATCATACCAACGAAAACGGTGAAAATTACAATTTATACACCGATGGATTAAAAATAAAAACCACAGTTGACTATAATCTCCAACATTATGCACAACAGTCGGTAAAAGAATACATGAAAAATCTCCAGAATGTTTTTGATAACCACTGGAAGTCGAGAGATATTTTAAAAGAAAATCCTGAAGTTTTATACAGCGCGCTACGGAGAATTGAACAGGAAAAAGGAAAATCAAATGTTGACGTAAACAAAGCACTAAGCGAATATAACAAAGAAATTACCACGAATTTGTTTACATGGGACAGCTTAAAAGAGGTAAAAACCACCCGGCTCGATTCTTTGAAACACTATTTAAAATTGTTGAATGCAGGTTTTATTGCTATTGCTCCTGAAAACGGTGATTTAAAAGCATGGGTAGGTGGTATCGATTTTCGCTTTTTTAAATACGACCATGTTACAGCTCCACGCCAAACAGGTTCAACATTTAAGCCTTTTGTTTACCTGGCAGCACTGGAAAATGGCATGCCTCCGGATCATTATTTCGAGAATAAACTTAGGGTTTACGATGATTATGAGGGTTGGTCGCCGCAAAATTCACACAATGAATATGGCGGATACTATACAATGAAAGGAGCCCTTGCGAAGTCGATAAATACCATTTCGGTTGATGTACTGATGGAGACCGGTATTTCAAACGTAAAAAACGTAGCTGAAAATCTTGGCATCTCTGCCGATTTACCCAATACTCCAAGTTTAGCCCTGGGAGTGGCTTCCATCTCATTAAAAGAAATTGTTGAAGCTTATGCCGGAATTGTTAACGACGGAAAACCGATTCAAATACATTATTTAATAGAAATTGCGGATAACAATGGAAATATACTGGAAACTTTTGACTATCCTGAACGCAAAAGATCCAGATTATCGGCAGAAAATTGTCGCGCAGTTATCAATATGATGGAAGCTGTTGTTGATGAGGGAACAGGAACCGCTATCCGAACAGTATATCACGTACCTGGTGATTTTGCCGGAAAAACAGGAACTACACAAAACAATTCCGACGGGTGGTTTATAGGGGTCACTCCAAACCTGGTGACAGGTTGCTGGGTAGGTGCTGATGATCCACGAATACATTTCAGGACAACAACATATGGACAAGGAGCATACATGGCACTGCCCATTGTTGGAAAATTTTTCTATAAAACCTATCACGATCCCAAATTTGCGTCACTTAAATACAACAGATTTAAACAACCAGAGCCGGAACTGCTTGCGATGCTCGACGAGCCTCAATACAAAGAAATGCTTGAAGCCGACAAAAAATTCTTCGATTTAGCTAAAATTTTTGGAAAGGATGACGCTGTTGATCTAGGGGAAAGGACAGCTCAGCAACCTGAAGAGAAAAAAACAAGACCACTTTGGAATGCAATAAAAAGTATATTCAAAAAGAAAAATAAGTAGGTTCCTTCTTCCCTTTGAGGAAGAAAGGAACCCTACTCTTATTATACTGTTTTCAAAACATCCCAAACAAAGGCTCTTACGCCAACTTCTTTGTTAACTTCATCCATCTTTTTAATTTTTTCCAGAAGCTCATCCACCTTTTCATCCGGGATAATGGTAAGAACCGCCGAATTAATTTCAGGCCACGTGTGAGTTCCCATTCTGGGTTCACCTGTCTCAGAGCCCTGTCCGAGCACATCATTCCACCATGTAAACCCACGTATTCCTAAACGGTCTAGCATATATTCAACACGTTCTGTATTTGCCTGATTAAAAACTATAAAAACTGCTTTCATCATTCATTTTTTACTTGTCCATAAATACGAATTGCTTTCTAATATTCTCTTTCTTTCTGCGTTCGCCCTTGCTTGCCAGCACAGCATACATTACAGGAACAATAATCATGGTTACCAAAGTAGAAACAATCAAACCACCGATAACGGTAATCCCCATTGGTCGCCAGATTTCAGCACCTTCTCCCGTACTCATAGCCAGAGGCAGCATACCAAGAATAGTAGTCATTGCGGTCATTAATACCGGCCTCAATCTTGATTTACCGGAAATAGCAATGGCTTCGTACAATTCGTAGCCACGATCGCGCATCAGGTTGATATAATCCACCAATACAATTCCGTTTTTAACCACAATACCGATAAGCAGAACAGCTCCTAAAGCGGCCACAACACTTAAAGTAGTATGAGTTATAATCAATGCATAAATTACCCCTGTAAAAGCAAAAGGAATGGAAAACATAATTATAAATGGCATCCGTAAGGATTCAAATTGCGAGGCCATAACAATATACACAAGGATAAGGCTCAGCACCATCAACATTGCCAAATCAACAAACGATTCCTGCTGATCTTCATAAGCACCTCCAATAGTTGTTAAAACTTCCTGAGGTTGTTCCAATCCTGACAATTCTGTCTTAATTTTCGAAGCTAGTTCTCCCAGCGGAATTTTATCAGGAAGTGCAGAAATCGTAACCACCCTTTCTCTTCGTTTATGATCGATACTCGGTGGAGACCAGAATTCTTCTACTTTTCCAACTTCTTTCAGTTTTATTTTCTCGCCAGCAGGAGTCATTAACATTAATTCTTCAATATCAGAGATTGAATTCCTGTATTCTTCATTCAGCCTTATTTTAATATCGTATTCCTCTCCTTCCTCTTTAAAATAGGATGGTACCAGACCATTTACCCTATTTCTCACGAACGTTGAAACCTGTGCTGTTGATAAACCATGTTCCGCCAGCTTGTCTTTATCCAGAATCACCTGAAGTTCCGGCTTGTCGTTTTTCCGGGAAATGACGACTTCTTTAGCTCCTTCCATTCCACGCAAACATGCCAAAACTTTCTCTGCATAAATATTTGTCACATCAAAATTATATCCGTAAATCTCAACATCCACGGTATTCGAACCTCCCAGCATTTGTGTAGAAGTAGAAATTGATGCTGTTACAATCTCCGGGAATTGCGACATTTGTTCCCTGAAATCATCGGCAATATCAAAAACTGAACGCTCGCGGTCTTCAATATCTTTTAATGCCAACGTTAAATTTATTATGTTCGAACCAGTAGTACTAAACATCGACAAAAATCCACCTTCATCGTCTGAACCGGAAGAAGACGAAATGAGTGTAACTTCAGGGTATCTCTCATTAATGAGTTGTTCCAGTTTACGAGTAACTTTTGTAGTTTCTTCAACCCTTAAACCAGATTGCAATTCAATAGCTGCAGATAAACGACTTTCGTCTGATTCAGGCATAAAATCGGTTCCTATAAATTTGACTAAAACCAACGATGATATAAAAATACCAAGCGTTAATATAATCACAATTGTTTTGAAATGAAGCAGTTTCCTCAAGACAGACTCATAAAATCTGTCCAGTTTGTCCATCCATTTTTCAATGGTGTTTTCATAACTAAATTTTCTTCTTTTCTTTTTGGGTCTCAGCCTTAAAAATTTTGATGCGAGCATAGGTGTTAACGAAATTGCTGCAATTGTTGAAGTTACTACAGTAATAGTTACAATCCACCCCAGCTGATTAAATAACACTCCTGTCATTCCGGTAACAAGTGTCAGCGGGAAAAACACGGCGACAACAACAAGCGTAGTAACGATTACCGAAAGCCAAACCTCGTTTGTTGCATAAATGGCCGATTCACGCGGACTACTCCCCCGCTCCACATGCCGGGTTATATTTTCCAAAACCACAATGGCATCATCAACCACCATACCAATGGCAATGGAAAGCGAAGTAAGTGAAATTACGTTTAAAGAGTTTCCCGTAAGGTATAAATACACAAAAGCAACAATCAACGATATCGGTATGGTTAAAACAATAATAAATGTTGCCCGCCATCTCCCGAGGAAAAACAACACAACAAAAATTACAAATATCATTGCCCACATCAAAGTAGATGAAAGGTTACTTATGGAGCCTTTGATAAATTTTGAAGAATCGAAAATCTCTTCAATTTTCACATCAGGTGGTAAAGTGGTTTTTAATTCTTCCAGGTTTGCTTTGATATCGCGCGCAACTTTTACTGTGTTTGCCCCCGATTGTTTCATCACGAACATACGCACACCACTCTCACCATTAATTTTTTCCTCAAGCGTTACATCTTTTAAGGTATCTTTTACAGTAGCAACATCGTGTACATAAACAGTGCGCCCATTGTAATCGGCCACAACCAAATTCTTAATCCGTTCACTCTCATCGAATTCTCCTTCAACACGAATCTGGTAATCCATTTTTCCCATTTTCACATTTCCAAGTGGAAGGTTCATATTCTCGGAAGAAATAACACTTCCCAGTTGTTCAATGGTTAAATTGTAAGCATCCAGTCGTTTTGGATCTACGTCAACATAAATCATTCGTTTTGGAGTACCGACCATGGAAACCGACCCAACACCATTTACACGATTCAACGGATTTATAACTTTTTCATCAATCAGTTTTTCCAGACCAGGATAACTTTCTTCAGCCGTAATAGCATAAAAAAGTATCGGCATCATACTGGTATTAAATTTAAAAATGGTTGGTCGATCGCAACCTTCCGGAAGGTTATCAAAAACCCGGTCAATAACATCCCTTATATCATTTGTGGCTTCATCCAGGTTCGATTCCCATTCAAATTCAAGTGAAATAACAGAAAGGTTGTCCGATGAAACAGAAGTTATTTCTTTCAGCTTATCTACTGAGTTCAATGCATCTTCCAGAACCTTGGTTATATTAGTCTCAATATCTGAAGCGTTAGCGCCTGCATATGAAGTCATAACCGAAATGTACGGCGGTTCCATGTCCGGGTACAAATCAATTGGTATGTTTATGAGAGAAAATATCCCCATTACTACAACGGCCACAAAAATCATAATTGTAGTTATGGGCTTATTTACTGCACTTTTATATATACTCATAATATAATTCTTTACTTATAATTTTTTTGATGAATTTGAAATCTGACTTATTCAATCACCTCAATATCAACTCCATCAAGAAGCCTTGCTTGTCCGTTCACAATTACTTTGTCGCCGGCTTTTAGTTCGCTGGAAATAACTTCCACTTTATCATCAAACCGTTTACCAAGTTCTACCTCTATACGTTTCGCCTTTCCGTTATCGTCAACAAACAGGTAACGAACATTTGAGCCCTGCATTTTTAATACTGCAATTGCCGGTAAAACCAGTGCATCTGTTTCTTCCAAATCAACAGAAATACGACAGAACATTCCCGGACGCAGCAAATTTTTCGAATTATCGATGCTCACTTCAACATCAAAAGAGCGGCTTTGTGGATTAATAGTTGGATATATCCGGTAGATTTTCCCACTAAATTCCATACCCGGATACACATCTACTTTTATGTTTGCCTCCATCCCTTTTCTCACATTCGGAAAATATTTTTCAGAAATGCTGACAATAGCTTTCAGTTTGTCAATCTGAATTAAAGAAACAATAGCTGCTTTTCCTACAGTTGCAATTGGCGAACCTGAATACATTTCACCATTTTCAAAATATTTACCTGAAATAACCCCTGAAAACGGTGCCGTTATAGTTGTATTATCAGACAAGTGTTTTACATTCTTCTGAGCAACTTCGTATTGTGTTGCCATCTGGTCATATTGTTGTTGTGCAATACTACCTACTTTTCGAAGTGTATCCAATCTTGAAAAATCGGTTTGTAAATTGTTCATTTGAATTTCTGACTGGAGTAATTGAGTGTCGTCCATTTTTATAAGAATATCTCCCTCACTTACTTTATCACCTATTTCAACAGGAATAGATTCTATTTTCCCGGGAGTTGATGGAGCCAGGTGCACTTCTTCAAACGGCTCGAATGTAGATGTATATTCTATTGAACGTGAAATTTCTTCTTCGGAAAGCGTTGTTTCTCTCACTACTTCCTTACTTTCTTTTTGGCTTTCTTCTGTAGTATTTTCTGCTGCTTTTTGAGTGCAGGAAAACAGAACAGCCGGCAGAATGAAAAGCATCAAGGTAAAAATGTTTAATCGTCTCATTATTGTTTTTTTTAATTGTTTACTACTCCGGTTAATGTATTTAATTCGTTTTTAGCTCTTAAAACCTCAAGCATCGAAGTCAGGTAATCCGATTCTGCTTGCAGGTAATTGTTATCTGCGGTTGTAAGTTCGAGGCTCGAAATAATTCCCTGTTCATATTTGGTTTTCAGGCTTTTATAAACTTCTCTTGAAACTTCAACATTTTTCTTCTGGTTTTCAAAGCTTTCAACTGCACTTAAAATATTAAAATTCAACTGTTTAAACTGAATAGACAACTGATCCTCCAGCATAGATTTATTATTTTTTGCCATTTCCAGATCGATTTTAGCCTGGTGAACTTTTGCTCTTCTTTCACCACTGGAAAAAATGGGAATATTCATTTGTAAACCAACTACATGTGGCGGCGACATGTCAAATGCAGGTTTTAAAATTTTATATGTATAGTTGTAGTACCCAGAAATTGTTGGTAAATAAGCCGCTTTCTGTAAATCAATTTGTTTTTCAGTCATATCTTCCTGAACATTAATTAATTGATAATCGATATTTTGAACAATATCAAAAGAGCCGTTTGCCAATGAATTAGTTTCGGTATTTTCCATTATATCCTGCAAACTTTCAGTAAGTTCAAGTTTAGTATCTGCAGAAACCCCCAACTGCAATCGCAGCATATTTTGCGTCATTTCGTACTGTCGTTCAGCAGATTTCATTGCATTATTTAAAGAATTCACCTGAACAGAAAGTTGGTCGAGTTCAACTTTTTCCATCATACCCACGGAAACCATTGGTTCGGTTTTTTTATAAATCTCCTGAAGATTTTTCATATTCGCTTCCAAAATTTTCAGCGATTCGCCGGAGACCAAAACCAGATAGTAACTTTCAATTACCTGGCTAACAATATCCTGCTCTGTTTTCTCAAGGTTTTTTTCCGTCATTTTTTGGTAAAGCTTTGCGGTTTGAACCCCCACGATGTAGCTTCCATTAAAAATTAACTGTCCTACCTGTAGATTAAAATTACTGGTTGGCTTAATCGGAATTTTTGATGCCGGTGCATTTTCGTCAAACTGGATACTAATTTCGGCCCCCAGTGAATTTGAATAGTCAGTTGTTGCGTTAACTTGAGGCAAGCCTGTTGAAATGGTTTCGCGAAGTTGTTCTTGCGACTGAACAACGGAGAGCCCCGAATTTTTAATGGTCTTATTAAAATTCAGAGCATACTCCTTTGCCGCTTCAATATCAAGCGATAACTTTTCCTGGCCCCAAACCCCCTGAAAGAGAAAAAGCCCAATAATGAAAAAAGTAATCTGTTTTCTTTTCATAAAACTAATTTTAATTGTTTGTCTCCTTTTTTGCATGTTTTTATTCTTCTGCTTATTTTAATTGAATAAGTGTTTCGTAATTTCGATCCAAAATTTCATGTCCTTTTAGTGTTGTAATTCCGCGTATATCATTTATAAGCATTTTATAAATCTTATGAACAGAAAGCGACTCAGCGCAATCAAAATCAGAATTAGTGTAAAGCATTGATATTTTGGACATTTGATTAAAGAAAGCATATCGGATATCTGTATCTTCACTTATCAATCCGTTTTCAATTCCCTTTTTTAAATACGCTTCAAAAGTTTTATAAAGCTTATTGTCCCGAAATTCAATAATCTTTCGATACTCACTTCTATGATATTTTTTTAAATCATGCAGATATGAAGGGTTTGTTTTTTTTACAACTTTAACGATGTTTAAAAGAAAGGTGCAAAGGATCCTAAACACATCATCATCGTTTTCAATTTTAGCTGTAATTCCATCAAAAAAATCATTCAGACTATTTTCTACAACCTCCTGAATAAGTACATTCTTATTCTCTATGTGTTCGTACAATGTCTTTTTTGATATTCCAAGCACCAAAGCAACATCATCTACACTTACACTTTTAATTCCATACTTTATGTATAATTCTGAAGATTTTTCTATTATCCTGTTTTTATTAATCATATACCCAGAAAACTTTGTTGTTGTTTTTAGTTTTTTCTACTGAAAAAAATTTTATTCCAGTATTTCGTCAATAATCTGAATTCCTTTTGAAGTGGAAATACCACGGGTGAAGTTTATCATCATACTCTGAAAAATTTCGCGATGGTCATATTTATCCTGAGGAAAAATTGTCTCGTCAACCAAAAGATTCATTTGTTCTTGAAACAGTTTTGAAATAATCTCTACGTTTAAATCCTTTCTGAAAAGTCCTTCTTTAATACCCTTTTTTAAAAACCTGGCCGATAAATTCAGCCTTTTTGCTCTTACTTCAGCATCTAGTCTTTTCCAAAGTTGTGGATATAATTTCTGCAAATCTTTAAAAAAAACCGGGTTAATAGAATTCATTGCCTTTATCCCCTCTCGCATAAAAACAAAAATAGTTTCAATCACATTCTCCGATTTATTTACCACTTCAAGAACCCTTTTGTCCTCTTTTAAGGTTAAATTATTGAGACATGTTTCAACCAGTTCCCCTTTATCTCTAAATATTTCATAAACAGTTCTTTTAGAAATACCTAATGAAATGGCGATATCATCCATCGTCACATTCCGTATTCCAAACTGAAAAAATTGTTTTGTTGCTTCCTCAATTATTCTGTCGCGAACTTCCATAACAAAATTTTGGGCAAATATAAATGAAAACTCAACAAACCCTCATAGTTTTTTTGTTTTTATTACAAAAATTAAAAAAACGTAAATTCTTAGGGAAAGAATACTGTTCAAATTTAAGTTGATTGTAAGAAGATTGCTAAACCCATAAATTCAGTAATTTTGCGCTATGCAACGAAACGCAGCCAAAACAAAAGGTAAAATTATGACAAAACAACACTCCATAACAAAGATTTTTCCCGCAGAATGGGAAACGCAATCGTTTTTACAATTCACTTTCCCCCATAAAAAGAGCGACTGGGAATATTTATTGGATGAAGTTTCTGCCTGTTTTATTAAAATTATTCAAACCACAGCTCAGTTTGAGGACGTACTGGTTGTTTGCGATAGCATTAACAGGGTAAAATCCTTATTCACAACAACCAAAAATATATATTTTATAGAGGAAGAATCAAACGACACCTGGACCCGTGACCATGGAGGTATTACTATTCTAGATAACGGTAAAGCATGTATTCACGACTATATTTTTAATGGTTGGGGCAAAAAATTTGAAGCTGCCCTTGACAATCAGATCACAAAAAAAATGTTTAAAGAAGGTATTTTTGAAAACTGTAATCTTAAAAGTTTTGATTTTGTTTTGGAAGGCGGCTCCGTTGAAAGCGATGGAAAAGGAACGATTCTCACAACGTCGGAATGTTTGCTTTCAAAAAACAGAAATGAACAGCATTCAAAAAAAGAAATTGAAACAATTCTGAAACAAAATTTTGGAGTCGAACGAATTTTATGGTTAAACAGCGGTTATTTAGCCGGAGATGATACCGACTCGCATATAGATACATTGGCAAGGTTTTGCAATGAAAGTACAATAATTTATGTTGGTTGCAACACCCCAGACGATGAGCATTTTTACCCACTTCAAAATATGAAAAGAGAATTACAACAATTTACTCAGCCAAACGGAACAGGGTACAATTTAGTTGAACTCCCAATGCCTGAGGCATGTTTTGATAATGAAGGGAACAGATTACCCGCTACATATGCTAACTTTACGATTATAAACGGCGCTGTCTTACTTCCGGTTTACGGAGTTCCTGAAGATAAAATTGCAGTTGAAATACTACAAGAGTGTTTTCCAGAAAGAAAAATAATTCCGTTAAATTGCAGAGTGTTAATTGAACAACACGGTTCGTTGCATTGTATTACCATGCAATATCCGGAGCCGGTAAAATTAAATAAGAAAATTCTTGAAAAATGGGAAAAATAAAAGCCGGATTGGTGCAACAAAAATGTACCGCAAATAAAAAAGAAAATATAAACAAAAGTGTTGAGGAAATAAAAAGATGCGCTTCGGCAGGAGCAGAACTGGTTGTTTTACAAGAGTTGCATAGCAGCCTGTATTTTTGCCAAACTGAAGATACGGAAATGTTCGATCTGGCAGAAACGATTCCGGGTCCGGCCACGGAAATATTCTCGCAGCTTGCAAAAGAAACGGGTATTGTTTTGGTTACCTCACTTTTTGAAAAAAGAGCTGCCGGATTGTATCATAACACGGCGGTAGTATTCGAGAAAGACGGATCTATTGCCGGAAAATATCGGAAGATGCATATTCCGGACGATCCTGCTTATTACGAAAAATTCTACTTTACTCCCGGCGATTTAGGTTTTAATCCTGTAGAAACATCGGTTGGCAAACTGGGGGTGCTGGTTTGCTGGGATCAGTGGTACCCTGAAGCCGCTCGTTTAATGGCGTTGGCCGGAGCCGAAGTTCTGATTTACCCCACAGCAATTGGTTGGGAAAGTACGGATTCGCAGGATGAAAAAGACAGACAACGGGATGCATGGATGATTTCTCAGCGCGGACATGCAGTGGCTAACGGGCTACCCGTAATTAGTGTTAATAGAACAGGATTTGAGGCCGATCCGTCTGGAATTACGCATGGAATTACTTTTTGGGGAAGTTCGTTTGTTACCGGTCCTCAAGGAGAAATTGTCCACCAGTTTTCATCTGAAAGAGAACAATCAGAGGTGGTTGAAATTGATTTATCACGTTCTGAAAATGTACGCAGAATCTGGCCATTTTTGCGCGATCGTAGAATTGAAGAATATAGCGAAATATTAAAACGTTACCGCGACTAATCATAAAAATTGTTTAACCCTGCAAATGCCAAGCAGATACGATATCAGTTTAAACTTAGCTGGTATAAACAGAAAAAACACAATGAATTGCTAAAAACGATTTGATATTTTAATCCAGATAAGGAAGTAAAAAAAAACAAATTTGATGCCATAAAAAAGGTCCCGCTTTCCGGGACCTAAAATTCTTAAATGTATTCTCTTATTTTAAACTAAGCCAGTTTAACATTTACTGCATTTAATCCTTTTCTTCCTTCTTCCAAATCAAAAGTTACTTCATCGCCTTCTCCAACATTGTCTTTCAACCCTGTTGAGTGTACAAAATACTCTTTTGATGATTCAGAATCTTTAATGAACCCAAAACCTTTTTGTTCATTAAAAAACTTTACTGTTCCTTTATTCATGATATTATAAAATTTGTTAGGTGCAAGGTACGGTAAATATTCCAGATTGTAATCAAAACAAAAATAAACAATCATTTCTATTTAAAACTACAGAATTGCGTTAATAAGTTGACGCCACAAACATCGAAGTATCCAACTCATTTATCCGTATATACAATAAAAATTCTTTCAACGTACAAAAGTTATACATTATGTTTCTAAATCCAGGTTTCACGAATAAAACTAAATCATTGGGATATTTTAAATCAAATCTTCTATTTTTGATGTAAATACAATAAGTCACCCGCATGAAAATAAGATTTCTACTCTTTGTTTTAGTTTGTCCAATTATTTTAGTCTTATCCTGTACAAATTCACCATCAAAAAACGACAATAAAAATGAAAACCCCAATATTGTAATCATTTTCCTTGACGATTCCGGATATTCTGATTTTTCGCCTTTCGGGCAGAAAAACATAGAAACACCCAACGTTCAGAAACTTGCTGAAGAAGGAATAACTTTTACCAATTTTTATGTTCCTCAAGCCATTTGTTCTGCCTCCCGCTCAGCTCTGATTTCGGGATGCTACCCCGGAAGAACCAAAGTTTTTGGGGCACATGGTCCAAAAGAAAGAGGATTGGAAACCAAGTTCCCGACTATAGCCGAGGTATTTAAAAAAGCGGGGTACAGTACTGCCATATTTGGGAAGTGGCATTGCGGCGACCAGCCGGAAACCCGTCCTGCCGCTCGCGGATTTGATGAAAGTTGCGGATTGATGTACTCCAACGACATGTGGAAAAACCACCCAGAAAACCCGGAATACTGGGGACGTTATCCTCTTCAATTTTGGGAAAATGGGGAGGTAACGATCCCTGATGTTGATTCTGCTGACCAAAAAATGCTAACGAAATGGTATACGCAACATGCTGTTGATTTCATTAACCGTCATAAAGACGCGCCGTTTCTGTTATATGTTCCGCACAACATGGCACATGTACCGCTTTTTTGCAGTCCGGAGTTTGAAGGTAAATCGGGCGCAGGTTTATACTGCGATGTGCTGCTGGAACTCGACTGGTCGGTTGGACAAATAAATAATGCGTTAAAAGAGAACGGAATCGATAAAAATACAATTGTAATATTTACTTCGGACAACGGCCCCTGGATTTCGTATGGAAATCATGCCGGGACTACTCCATTCCGTGAAGCAAAAGGAACCACTTTTGACGGGGGGACACGTTCGGCCTGTATTGTTAAATATCCCGCTAAACTAAAAGGCAATCAAACTTCTCAAAATACTTTTTTAACCATCGATTTTTTGCCAACACTTTGTCATTTGACAAATGTGCCTCTGCCCGAAACAGAAATTGACGGGCGCGATGTGTGGGATTTGATTGCAGAGAAAGAAAATGCTGCCAACCCGCACGATTATTATGCTTTTTCCAACAATTCCGATTTTCAGGCAGTAATGAGTGGCGACGGGAAATGGAAACTTCATCTTCCGCATAACTACCGCACTCTTGATTATGCCGGGAAAGATGGCATGCCCGGAAAGTACAAACAAACCGATATTGAATTATCGCTTTTCGATATGGTTAACGATCCGTACGAAACAACAAATGTTATTGACAAACATCCTGAAATCGCAGAAAAACTAATGGGGTTTGCCGAGCAGCACAAAGCAAAGTTCTATTCAGAATAACATAAAGAAAGCCGTTCATCAAAAATAAACGGCTTTCGTATTTCTAATTGTAAAGTATTTACTTTTTAAATAAAGGATCAGCTCCAATTGTACCAACTAATTCGCTCAGGTACTGTTTCGATTCTGCGTGTACAAGCATTTCTTTAGCTTTTTTCAAGCGGCCTTCAATATCCATTTCCTGAACCAGCAATTTATTTTGTTTGTTTGCTTTAAACTTTTCAAGATATTCAATCTGAAACTTATAAAATGTAATATCTTTTTCCTGTTTAATTTTTAAACGTTCCTTGTACCAGTCGCTTTTAACAACTTCCTCACGTTCAAACATTTTACGCAATTCCGGGTCATTAATATCTTTTCCGTTGTAATGCCCATGCGCCATAACATGAAGCAGAATTTTCAACGGAGGAATAGCTGCTTCCACACTTCCATCTTCAAAATAGGGTAATGCGGCACGTTGCATTGCTTCTGTTATATTGTTAATTCCGTCAACATAATCCTCCATTCCCTGAAGCTCCGGTTTTAGCATGCGTTCGTTAAACACTGCTAAAGGCTCATCAAACAAACGGTTCATACAACGGAATGCAAAATTCTGGGTAATACGATATCCTAAACGGCTGGCCAAAACTTTTTTGCCTTTGTATTCAAAATCTTCGAGTTTCTCCAAACAACCATTTTTTATTAGTTTTTTTGCATCTCGATCTTCAGGAACAAGCCTTGCCCAAATTTCAGGAATTAAAATACTAATATCATGGTCGAAACGGTTTTCGGAACCAATATAACCGGCAGCGCTGCTGAATCCCTGGTATTCAGTTAAAATATACGACAAAAGTGCATTATTTAAATCGGTGGTTGGAACAAGCATATTAAAAGGTCCTTTTGTAAGTGCACCTTCCAGACCGGCCCCCGTTGTAGACGGTGATTTCCCGGTAATACTGGCAATAAAATCCATGAACAATTCAGGTAGTTCCTGATAGTGAATAGGATTATACACACTCAAGGGGCGAATACCGGATTCTTTGTCGGCAGGATTATTTCTTCTCCCCGGAAGAACAGCATTTACAGGCCAGTAAACCGGATCCTGAGGTTTTATTTTTCGGAATAACCTAACACCGACTTCAGCAAGGTAACTATCCATAGTTTCTTCCTGAAAAATATTACGTTGAAGATAACGTGGGTTTTTTGTTGGTTCCCCATCAACAATTCGCGGGTGCGATGGTGTTACAAAATAATTGTCACTATCGCTTGCAGCAACTTTTAAAATAAACTCTTTAACCGGGTCTGTATACTTTTCAAAAGTAATCACATTCTCCACAAGTTCCTTTGCATTTTCTTTTGAAAGGGGTTCATAATTTGTCAGGAAAGTATTGTTTTCCACAATTTCTCTCTCCGCTTCCTTATCGTAACCACGAATTACAGCTTCATCCGGACGCTGAAACAAATAACTTTCGCAATTGGCAGCCAGTTTTACACTCGGATTACCAAATTCCTTATTCAGATTTTTAAGACGTTTTGCCGGAAGGGTTATCGTAGCTGAAATATCGTCTTCAGTCTGAATTTTTAAACTCGGAACAAAATCGGAACGTAATTTATGAATGTACCAACGGGCTTCCTCATTAAAACCGATACGAACATAACTTGCAGTAATAGGTTGGTGTTTATAACGTAAAACATTCCCCGGACGACCGTTCACAATTTCCACGTTAAATAATTCTTTCCATTTCAGACCTTTCTCTTCGTTGCCCCGGTAATGACGCTTTACAAAAAATGCAAACGTTCTCACATTTTCAGGAATCTCAGACAGAAATTTATTGTATTTATCGCTGTATTGTTCTGATGTTGTTAATAATTTTACGGCAGAGCCCAAAGTACGCTCTTTGCTCAAAAAAGATCGTGATGGCGCTGCATCTGGACGAATATTTTTCCAACGGTCGGAATAATCTTTATTAATTATTTCATCTACCTTATTTTCCGCATCTTCAAGATTTTCAATGTAAAAATATCCGTATTTAATGGCATTCTGCATTGATTTTGAAATTTCAGATTTCCCGCCACCGGAAACGGTACTGGGCTTGTGGCAAAACATTCCTTCGGGAGCAGTATCTATAATTCTCCACATTTGCTCTGTTGGATGTTTCACCAACTGAAACTTATGTCCGGTTGGATGTACATACACTTTTTGAGGTGAAAGTTTCAAATTGTACTCTTTGTCTTTGTATGTCCAGTAAACACTGGTTTTTTCAATATCTATATCAGCATTTTCAGGAATGTAGATTATATCTTTGTATTTTTTATCGATAGCATAATTTCCTTCCTGCAAATCAATTTTATCAGCCAGCAACTTTTTTAATTCCTCAAATTTATAGGGAACATCAAACTTATTTGTGAAATTGGTACCAAACACTTTATCACTCATATTCCCACGTGGAAAAGCAATAGCTCCGCCGGAGTGTTCTTCTTCAACCAATCCATACAAGTTGGCCGAATAACTGATTTGAGTTTTAACTTCTTTTTTTGAATATCCGTAATAATTATCGGCGATCAATGTAACCACAACTCCCCTTTCATCGCGGCAGGTAAGTTTAAAAGCTGTGCCATCATTGTACAGCTCGTTTTCATCTTTCCAGCACATTCCATCTCGTTTCTGGCGTTCAGATGCATCGTCGTAATGTGGCAAACCAACATCTTTCTTTTTGAGTTTTGTAAGTTGCGGAGCCAAAATAACACAACCGGTATGGCCAGTCCAATGCTCAACATCAAGAGCAGCGTCGTTTAAGGCCAGGTTATGATCTCCTGCATTTCCAAAAATAGTTTCAACAAAATCAAGGTTACTTACCAAATTTCCCGGTGCAAAAAATCGGATTTCCATACTTTTTTCGCTAATTATTCCTTTTACCTCAGGACAAACCACCGGGCGAAGTAAAAGCGATATCATAACCCTGGCTTTTTCTTTCTGATTGGCGGTAAAAGGCAAAAGTTTCAATTCATCTGTTGGGTTCACAGCTTCATGAAGTAAATGTGCGAAAGTAATTTTTGGAACTTCCTTTTTATCCGGAGGAACAGGAAGTCCGCCACGCACAATATGAAAAGTACCTTTTGTTGTTCTTTTATCGCTGGCCGGGTTGTTCAAAATGCCCTGCTTTAAACGATATGAACTCAGCAATTCACTTTTAAATTCATTCCCGTCGGGTGGCAAACTCAGTTCGCGCGCCATTCCTTTCTGATTTAAAACAAAAGTTTCTGACGGTAAACGATAATCTTTGTCAAACTGAATTTCCTTCAGGTAATCGTCAATAAAATTCTGAATACGGGTATCAACCGGAGAAAGATGTCCTCTGAGTAACCGCGATTTTTCACGAAAGCTACTTATTAATCCTTCAGTTAATGCCTGAAATTTTTCATTTGCATATTTGGTCCCAGCATCAGAATCATCGTAAAATAACGGTTGCCCTAACGAAGCAAGTTGAAGATTGATATACTGAATCATATCTCTTCTGTCGCGCTTGCTTTTTTTGAAAGTCTGTACTGTTTTTGTGCTATTATCCATTTTCTTCTAATAATTTACTAATCATATTCAAAGTTATACAATTCAAAAAGGAAAGAAACAAAACTATCTTTTTGACCCATTTATTTAACAATGAAGAAACTGTTTGGATCAAAAAAATTTACATTCACGTAAATATAAAATACCATTTTTTTGTAGTATTGTCTTCAAATAAGCGTCAAAAAATGAAAATTATCTCGTGGAATGTAAATGGCATCCGTGCAATTGCCAATAAAAATTTTACAGAAAGTGTTGAACAAATGGCTCCTGATATTTTATGTTTACAGGAAACCAAGGCACAATCTGAACAAATAGCAACAGCACTTTCATCAATAAATGAATTTAATATTTATTCCAACTCTGCTGAAAAGAAAGGATATTCAGGCGTGGCAGTTCTTTCAAAAACAAAACCACTAATGGTAACTCCTAATATTGGCATTGATGCGCATGACACGGAAGGTCGTGTTTTATGTCTGGAATATGAAAATTTTTATTTGATAAATGTTTATGTTCCCAACTCCGGAAGTGAATTAAAAAGATTAGGGTACCGCCAGGAATGGGATTTGGCGTTTTTTAACTTTCTAAAAAATCTGGAGCAAACAAAACCGGTAGTAGTTTGTGGCGACTTTAATGTAGCGCATAAAGCTATCGATCTTGCCCGTCCGAAAGCTAATTATAATAAATCTGCTGGTTACATGCAGGAAGAAATTGATGGCATGAACCGTTATGTTCAAGGTGGTTTTGTAGATACATTCAGGCATTTCTATCCTGATAAAACAGATATTTATTCATGGTGGAGTTATCGGGCAGGAGCACGTGGCAAAAATGTAGGATGGAGAATCGATTATTTCTTAGTAAGCGAATCTTTTCTTCCTTCAGTAAAAGGTGCCTTTATTTTAAACGAAATTGTGGGTTCCGACCATTGTCCGGTTGGAATAGAACTGTGACAAAAAAGCAATCAACTTTATTACAATCCAAAGAGAACTAATTAGAAAGGTGTAAAACCTTTTTAATCATTCGGTAAAGATTAATACTTGTAATTGGTTTTGTGAGATAGCCTTCAAAACCTGCGTTCATCATTTTTCCCTTATCATCGGCCATGGCATAAGCGGTTTGCGCTAATACGGGAAAATCTTTTTTACTCTTTTTAATAAATTCAAGAACTTCGTAACCATTCATTTTAGGCATACGAATATCGAGCAATGCCAAATCAATCTTTTTTGTTTTGATAAAATCAATTGCTTCTACTCCATCTCCGGCATGCAAAATTGTAGCATTTGTTTCTTCCAACATTACTTTCAGAACAAGAAAACTAAACTGATCATCTTCCGCAATCAAAATGGCCTTACCCTTTAAATCCGGTATTTTTACATGGTCTTCCTTGGGTATTTTTTTTTCTTCCTTAACAAAAGACTCCATGTTAACAGCAGGAATGGTAAAAAAGAAGTTACTCCCGGTACCAACCTCCGACTCACACCAGATTTTTCCCCCAAGCATTTCCGTTAGTCCTTTCGTTATGGCCAACCCCAATCCTGTTCCTGAAAATATATTTTTGGCATCAATATCAACGCGTTGAAACCGCTCAAATATCTGTGTATGATATTCCTTTTTAATCCCCTTTCCGGTATCTTTCACAAAAAACAATAAGAAATCTTTGTCTCGTTTGTATCCGAATTCTATATGTCCCTTTTCTGTATATTTTACGGCGTTGCTTAAAAGGTTTGAGATAATTTGTTTTAACCGGTGTGTATCTGTTTGGATATACTCTTCCTTATTCGGATTTGGCAGTGTCAGCCTTAATTCAAGATTGTCTTTTTTCCTGTTTTTCTTAACGGCTTCAAACTGCTCTTTAATTCCCCATAATAACTCAGTAATATTAAACTGAGACTCTGTTACAGAAAGTTCGCCGGCCTCAATACGGGAAACATCCAAAATATCATCAATAAGATGGATTAATTGTTCTCCGCTTTCTTCAATTACATGCATAAGGACCAGATCTTCCTGGTTTTTGATACGGTTTTTCAAAACATCAGCAAAACCTATAATCGAGTTCATTGGCGTTCTTATTTCATGCGAAATATTTTGCAAAAATGAAGTTTTCAACTTTGCTGCCTGTTCTGCCTTTTTCATGGCAGTAACCAATTGCGTTTCCCTGATTTTTATTTTCGTCATATCTTTTACGACATCTGATATGGCAACAACTTCACCCTTTTCATTTTTAATTGGTGATTTGGTCAGCGAAACAGGTATTTTTTTTCCCGACTTATGCAGCTGAAACAATTCAATATTCTTAACTTTTTGCCCTCCTATTGCTTTTTCAATTAATTCATGGTGGATATTTTCCTTGTCTTTTACAGAAAGAACCGATACATTCCTGCCGATAATCTCACTTTGCGAATATCCATAAAATTTTTCAGCTCCTTTATTCCATGAAATTATAGTTCCGTCGAACGAAAGACTATAAATAGCATCTTCTGATGACTCCACAATAGATGCCAGATGTTGACTTGCAAGTAATTCTTTTTTCTCATTGGTTATATCGTCGATGGTAAGAACAAACTGATTATCAGTTATAAGGAAACTTTCCATCTGAAGATATTTGTTTTGTGTTTTCCAGAAATATTCCCTTGTAACAACCTCACCGTTCTTTTTCAGACTAAAAATTTTATCTTCAATAGCTATTCCTTTATCCATCAGCGCATTCCGTATATCTTCTTCAGTTTCAGGATTTTCAATTCCGGTAATTTTTTCAAAACAGTCATTAGCTTTGTCTACCACCATTTTAAATGATTTGCCGTTTTTTATAATTTTGCCAATCATTACACCAATATTAAAGGAGCGAAAAAGTCCTCTGAATTTTTCTTCACTGTCGGCCAACGCTTTTTGCGTTTTTATCCGTTCTGTAATATCATCAAAAATCGCAATGTATTTATTTTCGCCAAATTGGTAAGCTGATATTTTAAGGTGTTTTTCAAACTGCGGAATATATTCTTCCGCTTCAAAAAATTCATTTGTTTTTGCTACATGAACCAGTTTTTTAAAGAGATCCCTACGATACTCCGGAAAAATCTCATTCAGAGTTTTACCAATAATATTTTTTCTTTCAATTCCAATCTGCTTCCAGTAGGCTTTATTTACATTTAACATTTTGCCATCAACAGCGTTTCCCTTATCGTCATAAATAATTTCAACTACAAGGATACCACTATTCATATTCTCGAAAAGCATTTGGAAGCGTTCCTTATTTTTATTGCTTTCAGCTTCTGCTTTTTTTAGTTCAGAAATATCGGTAAATGTAATTACAATACCATTTATTTTATCATCCATGGTTCGGTAAGGAAGTATGCGCATCCAATAGTGTCCGCCTCCTTCTACAGTTACTTCTCCTTCTTTAGGAACAAGTGTATCCAATACTTCTTTCGAATCGTCAATCAGATGATCATAATTTAACCTGGTAACAAAGTTAAAAATGGGCCTGCCAATATCGGAGTCGAGCAAATCTATTATTTTCCGCATTGACGGGGTAAACCGCTGGATGGTCATATCTTTTCCCAGAAAAATTACACCAATTTGAGTACTGGTGATAAAATTATTCATATCGTTATTAATCTGGGTTGTTTCACTAACCTTACGCTGCAGTTCATGATTTGACGTTTCCAGCTCTTCGTTTAATGACTGTAATTCTTCTTTGGAAGTTTCAAGTTCTTCGTTAGTACTTTGTAATTCTTCGTTCGAAGACTGAGCTTCTTCGTTTGCCGATTTTAATTCCTCATTCGAAGTTTCAAGTTCTTCAATTACATTTTGCAAATAATCTCTTGTTTCATTCAGTTCGTTTTCAATCGTTTTTATATACTCGTCCTGGTTCTCAATGTCATTTACAACTTCATCCTCCCTATTCATATATTTTATGGTTCTGGAAGGCTGAATAGTAACAATGTAGAGGTTACTTAAGGAAGCCGGTTTATTTATCGGAATGACAGAAAGCTTAATTAACTCCGTCTTTTCATTTAATTTTATACGAATATTGTCGTACACCAGTCTGTCTTTGCTGATTCGCATTTTTCTTAAAGCATTGGCAAGAGGCACCTTAATAGCATCAATGGCCAGCGAAAGAATATTATTGTCGGGTTCTCCCACAGATAACTCAAAATACGTTTTTAATTTACCGAGCGAATATTGAATTTCCCCCTCTTTATTGATAATGAAAAAGGGATACATATATTCAGAATGCACTGTTTTCTCGGCAAATTCCTTTAAAGATATTTTTGGTTGCTGTACCTGTTTTAATTTTTCCTGTTCATAATAAGAATAGCTTTTCCCAGGGAATGCCCAAAAACTTCTGAGAGTTTGGTTATTTTTTATTTTTTGAAATATCTTCCATTTACCGTCTACAACATTAAAAAAGTCTTTTTTTGCCCCAAGAGATTCGGAATTTCCCAGAAACAAATATCCATCGGGATTTAATGCATAATGAAAAACATCGAGAATACGGGTCTGCATCTCGCTTTTAAGATAGATAAGCAAATTCCGGCAACTGATTAAATCAATTCTGGAATATGGCGGATCTTTAATGATGCTCTGATTAGCAAAAACAACCATATCTCTGATTTCCTTTTTTATTTGATAATGATTGTCTTTTTTGTGAAAATAAGTCTTCAGGTACTCAATTGGCACATCCGCTTCAATATTGATAGGATATCTGCCATACCGTGCTGAATCGAGGGCTTTTTCATCAATATCAGAAGCAAAAATCTGTACACCAAAACTCAGATTGTTTGTATTAAGAAATTTATGTATAATAATGGCAAGACTATATGCTTCCTCTCCCGTGGAGCATCCTGTTACCCAAACCCTTATTGTTTCTTTTTGATCTTTCTTTGCTATTTCAGGAAGAATTAAACTTTCAAGTGACTTAAAAGCTTCCTTATCTCTAAAAAAACTGGTAACACCAATTAAAAATTCATTAAAAAGAGAATCTACCTCTACCGGCTTTTCTTTAAGCAATTCAATATAATCATCCAGCGAGGAAACATTATTTACGGCTACTCTTCTTTCAATCCGCCGGATAACTGTAGTTAATTTGTAATCGGTGAAATCGTGTTTTGTCTGGGCTTTAAGAATCTCAAAAATGGTTTTTATATGTATCTCTGTCTGAGGTTGTTCATATTCCTTTCTTGAAGGTTTATTAAAAATCTGATGAATAAACTCATGCAATTTTTCCGGCATTTTTTCCGGAGGTAAAATAAAATCGACTAACCCTGTTTCAATTGCATTATCCGGCATTCCGCGATGGTCAGCTGTTTCTGGCGATTGCACCATAATAGTTCCATTTTCTGCTTTTATTTCGCGTAGTCCAAGCGTTCCGTCTGAACCTGTCCCGGAAAGAATGATCCCAACAGCTTTTTCATGCTTACTGTTCTTTAATGAACGGAAAAAATAATCAATAGGAAGCCTCACACCTCTCGGATTTTCCTGTTTATTTAAAATAAGCTGGTTTCTGTCAAGGAACATATCATAGCCAGGAGGAATTACATACACCTTATTGGGTTCAACATCCATCATGTCCTGAGCCTGTTGCACTTCCATTGATGTAAAGCGCTGAAGAATATCAGGCAACATGCTTTTATGCTTGGGATCAAGGTGCTGAATCACAATATAAGCGAGCCCTTCGTTAGGTGATATATTTTTGAAAAAACGTTCCAAAGCACTCAAACCTCCCGCTGAAGCACCAATTGCAACTACTATTTGCTGGTCGGCAGAGGTATTTTTATTATTACCATTCCCATCCTCAACCGAATCTTTTTGTTTTTTGCTTTGGTTGGCCTTCATATACTTTTTGCTAATCGATTTAAAATTTGGAGTCTAAAATTACTTTAAGCCTAACACAATTCTGAGCATGCTTAATTTGTCAGTACTTTCCCTTACTTTTCCCGAGAATATATATCGGACAATTTATTAAAGCTAAAATTAAGAAAAAAACAGGAGTTTATTATTAGGAATACTCTTTTTATTAGAAAGTGACAAGCTAATAATCAATATTTTCTGAATAGAATTATTGGTAGGTAAAGCATAAAAGTAATCAGAATTAATACAAAAAAAGGAATAAGAAATTATAAAAAAGGAAAATGAAGCTGCATTTCGCCAATAAAAAACCGCCTTTCAAAAAAAAAGCGGTGTATTTACAGGTTATTTGATTTTATATACCTTAACCTGCCAAATGAACATTAACCTCTTTCATTATGGCACGCTTGGTTTTAACCCCAACAAAACGGTGCACTTCTACCCCATCTTTTAAAACTACAAGAGTAGGAATATTACGAACTTTAAATTTTTTAGCCAATGGTTGTTGCTGGTCTACGTTTACTTTGGCAACAGTAATATTATTTTCACTTTCTGCAATATCATTCAAAACAGGAGCAATTATTTTACAAGGGCCACACCAGGGAGCCCAAAAATCGACAAGGACTACACCTCTGCGTGTTACGGTTTTAAAATTTTTATTCCCCAAAACCTTGATTTTTTTACTATTTTCTACCGGTTTTGCATTTTTCATCCGGAAATAGTTAAATGAAATCAACCCGATAAGAGCTGCAATAACAGCAATAATAACAATTAGTGTTGTCGACATATTTTTTGTTTTAATTTAAAATAACAATCTCTGAAGTTATTTCAATTGCTTTTTTAAACATGGCACTCACACCACAATAACGTTCTTCTGAAAGGCTGACCGCTTTTTGCAATTTTTCTATAGGTAAATCTTTGCCTTTAAATTCGTAAATAACTTTCATTTGACGAAACTGTTTAGGATGTTCTTCTGTGATGTCGCCTTCAACCCGTACATTAAACTCTTCCGGCTCAACCCGCATTTTTTTAAGTATAGAAATAACATCCATCCCTGTGCATCCGGCCAAACCAACCATTAATAAAGGTTTTGGCCGCGGTCCCCGATTTTCGCCACCTACCTGTTCCCCTGCATCTAAAATAAGTTTATGACCATTTACATCGGCTTCAAAAGCCATATTCTCCATCCAGTTTATTTTAATTTCCTGCTTTGCCATAATGATTCTCCTTTCAGATTTTCAGCGCACAAAAGTACACCGTTCTTTCTAAAACTAAAATTCAATTGATTACTAATTCCTTAAATACTCAGATACGCTGAGTGCTGCAATTGTTCCATCGGCAACTGCTGTTGTAACCTGCCTATATCGTTTTGTAATACAGTCGCCGGCAGCAAAAACGCCATTTACACTCGTTTTCATCAACGAATCTACAACTATTTCTCCACGCCCATTTAATTCGACCAAACCATTTAAACTTTCGGTATTGGGTTGGTAACCGACAAAAATGAATGTACCGTCGGTTTTTAATTCAGAGACTTTCCCGGTTGGCAAATGTTCAACAGATACTTTTTGTAACTGTCCGTTCCCATAAAATCCCCGAAGTTCAGACTCCATAATAAACTCTATTTTCGGATTCTTTTGAGCCTCCTCAACGGCATGTTCAAATGCCTGAAAATGATCAAACTGATGCACAATAGTAACTTTAGTTGCATAAGTAGTTAAAGCCACAGCCTCCTCAAGCGCCGAATTCCCACCGCCAACCACTACCACTTCTTTTCCGGTAAAAAAGTCGCCATCGCAGGTTGCGCAGTACGAAATTCCCTTCCCCTTAAACTCTTCTTCGCCATTAATATTTAAAGATCTTGGCCGTCCTCCGGGTGTCAGAATTACTGACTTTCCTTTGAATGTTCGCCCGTCTGTCAGTTCAACTTCTTTTATTTCACCTTCAAGATTGTATTTCGCAATTTTAATGTTCGACTTTATTTTACAGCCAAAACTCTTTGCCTGTTGTTTCATGGTGTTAGCAAGTATGTAACCTTTGGTTACCGGCACTCCTGGATAATTGGCAATTTCTTCGGTTAACACCATTTGTCCGCCAACCGCGCCTTCATTTAAAATAAGCGTCGAAAGTTTAGCGCGCGAAGCGTAAATACCAGCGGTCAATCCTGCGGCTCCTGCTCCTACTATTATTACATCAAAAAATTCGTCCATTGTTTCAAAAATTAAAAAAGGCTGCTCTGAAAACCTTGCATATATCCAATAAAAACATCAAAAAATAACAAAACCAACAAAGTTTTATTTCCAACTAAAATTCAGAACAGCCTTTTGATATCTGTTACCCGCCAAACTTTTCGTCAAGAATACCGGTTACCTGTTGCATACTTTGAATACTGCTGGTTGCATGTGTTACTTTTCCATTTTTGTAATACATGGTAAATGGCAATCCCATAAAACCACGACACTCAGGGGCATTTCTAATCACCGCTGCCTCGGGATTATCAAAAGCCATAACCGCAAATTTTACATTCTCGCGTTCATCTTTCAACTCTTCCATAACATCGTAAACCGGCATACACATTGGTCCCATGCGCCCGCAACAAACCATCACATTTTCATTCTCGTTAATAAACTTTTCCAATTCTGTTGCGGTTTCAAATTCATGCAAACCTGTTTGTAATAATTTCATGATTTTAAATCTTTTATTTATTAAACTTCATTTTGTGTTATCTCTGCAATAATCTTTTTATCTGATTCAAGCCGTCCCTGTAAATATTTGCCAACTAAATTCTGAGGTGTGTCAAGCGGGACACCTACAAACAAATTCACTTTACGGGAGGCAAAAAGTGATATAATTTCCCGGTTCACCCGGTAAGCAATTACATCAGTAATACTATTCTTTTCGAGCCAGCCGGGCAACTCTATAATGTCCATTTCAATAGGAACTTGCAATACATAACTTTTTGAAACTCTTCTTTCAATTTCGAAAACTTCGTAGTGATTGCATGTACCGAAAAATTCGCTCAACTGATTATTTGTTACCGGTATGGCTATTCTTTTCATTGGTTTTAAATTCTTACTACAAAAATAATTCGGAGCCAAACGAAAACCTTAAGAAATGCATTTGAAGAAACCATATTAAAAACTGAATTTTTATTGTTTTTTTTCTGTCAAACAACAGCGTAGTGAATTAAAGGCTTTTTAATCTGCGATATATAAAAGGTTTTGATAATTTTGCAAAAGCTAAATATAGCCCGCAGTTATGGCAGATTCGGAAAATAAAACGGTACTAAATCCGCTAGAAGAAATGGATATTGTTCAGATGGAGGTTTTGAACAAAAATAAAACGCGGGTTTCGTATTTAAAAGGTGAAAATATTTTCAAACAGGGAGCTTTTGCCCCCTATGTAATTTATGTTGTTGAAGGTTTGGTAAAAGTTTACCTGCAAACCGGTGTCGACAAACAAATTAACATCAGTCTGGCAAAAACCGGCGATTTTCTGGCTTTTTCTTCCATTTTTGGTGAGAACATCCATACCTATTCGACACAAGCCTTAACCGACTGCGAAATTTGTATGATTGAAAAAGATACGCTAAAAGATTTATTGCTAAAAAATCCACAGTTTGCACTGGAAATTACATCAAAAAATTACCGAAACGAACGACATCTTTTTGAAATAATAAAAAATGTTTCGTACAAACAAATGCGCGGAAAACTGGCTTCATCTCTGCTCTACCTTTCGCAGGAAGAATTCTTAAAAGAAAACGTGTTCAAATTTCTCACTCGACAGGAAATTGCAGATTTTGCATCCATTTCAACCGAAAGTGCCATTAAATTTTTAAAAGAATTTGAGAAAGAAAAGATCATAAAACTGAAAGGAAAAGATATTTCGATTATTAACCTGGGGAAGCTGGAATCGATTAGTAAAAACGGATAATATGATTTTTTCGGAAGAAATTAAAAAACGACTTGAAAAGGAGTGTACTTTCACAGCTACACGCAGCAGTGGACCGGGCGGACAAAATGTTAACAAAGTAAATACACGTGTCGAACTACGCTTTCCGGTAAATGAATCTTCTGTTTTTTCAGAAAAAGCAAAAGAAAACATTCTGAATAAACTTGCCAACCGGATAAATTCAGAAGGTGAATTATTACTTTTTTCCGAATCGGAGCGTACACAACTTGCCAACAAACAAAAGGTTTTCGAGCGATTTATACTTTTAGTGAAAAACGCTTCAACTCCAAAAAAGAAACGTATAAAAACCCGTCCAACAGAAAGTTCAAAACAAAAACGGTTGGAAAAGAAAAAAATCAACTCGCAAAAAAAACAATTAAGAAAAAATCCCGAAATTTAATTCTAACTTCATTTTTTTATTTATTACCAAGAATTTGGTTTCTTTATTGAGTTTAAAAGGGGACAGTTACAATTTATGATTCAGTTTTTTAGAAAAATAAGGGATTTAATCATTCGTATTATTGATTGGTTTTATTTTCCGTTTTTACGATTTATTCCTGTAGAAGTTTTCAGATATGCTTTTACCGGTGGGGCAAACACGGTATTTGATCTTGTCCTGTATTTTATTTTTTATCGTTTTGTGCTGGATATGCAGATTGTTCATATAGGATTTGTAGCTATTAGCCCACACATTGCTGCCTTTCTGATGGTTTTTCCGATAACTTTCACCACTGGTTTCCTTTTGGCAAAATACATTACTTTCACAACTTCCGAACTTCGGGGCCGGATTCAGCTTTTCAGGTACGGGCTAACGGTGAGTGGTTCCATTTTTCTGAACTATATTTTTCTAAAACTTTTTGTTGAAGTGTTCGGATTGTATGCAACACTGTCGAAACTATTAACAACAATACTGGTTGTTATTTACAGCTATATTGTACAACGTTGTTTTTCATTTAAAACCAATAAAATTCTGATTCCTGAAAATATACCGGATTGACTAATTTACTATTTTTAATTCTGTATGTTTATTGAATCAATACAATAGGAAAAATCGAATGAATAATGAAATAAGACAAAAATACTATCCAACTATTTTACAGGCCATTCATTTGCTTATTCTCTACATGTTTATTCAAACTATTGTAGATTTTCCACTTGCTTTAATCGATTACTATAAGGATACCGAGTATTTATACAACCCGGTAAAAAAGATTGTACTGGGTGTAGGTTCCACGCTTTTTATTTTAATTTACGGCGTAAAAAAATCGAAAGCCCCTTTGTTACAGGTGTTTCCGATTAAAATGTTTAACCCCTTGATTTTGCTGCCAATAATTACATTTTTTTGGGGAGCTCAGAACCTGCTTAATGATGTTAATATTTGGGTTGAAAAAATGATTCCCGCACCGGTTTGGTTCTGGGAAATGTTTAATAAAATTTTTGACAGTGATTATGGCTGGTGGGGCGCCTTTTTTAAAGTTGCAGTGGTTGCTCCTATAGTTGAAGAACTCATCTTTCGTGGAATAATTCTACAGGGATTGCGACGCAACTACAATGCTTTTGTTGCTGTTTTTATGTCGGCATTATTGTTTTCACTGTATCATTTAAACCCGTGGCAAATGCCGGCAACTTTTATACTGGGTTTACTTTTAGGATGGATTATGATTCGCGCGAATAACATTATTCTTTCCATTTTAGGCCATTCCATAAATAACTTGCTTGTTTTGCTTTCCATAACTTACTGGGAAAAAATCAGTACTCATGCTATTTATTTACTTGAAAAGAAAGAATTTATGCGGCTAAGCAGCCTGGTAGTTTTATTATCATTAATTCTGATTTTCTTTTTAAGTATGAAATGGAAACGAAGTAACCGAGAATAATCTATTGTTTACCGAAATAAAAATTAGGTCCCGCTCCAATTAAATATTTTTGCTAAAAAATTTACTATTCAGTTATGGATTACATTTTAATTGGCCTTGGCATCATTTTTATTATCAGTGGAATTTTAGGATGTGTACTTCCTGTTATTCCCGGTCCACCGCTTAGTTATATTGGGTTACTCCTGCTCCATTTTACCGAAAAATATCAATTTTCACCCCGTTTTTTAATTCTATGGGCAGTAATTACTGTTGTCGTATATGCACTGGATTATATTATTCCGGTGTGGGGTACAAAAAAATTTGGCGGTAGTAAACGTGGCGTTTGGGGAAGCATCATAGGGCTTTTAATCGGACTTCTCTTTTTTCCACCGTTTGGAATTATTATTGGCCCCTTTGTGGGTGCCGTGGCCGGAGAACTAACCGCAGGAAAAGATTCGGCTACAGCGCTAAAATCCGGCTTTGGCTCTTTTCTTGGTTTTCTGGCAGGAACACTGCTAAAACTCATTACTTCGGGAATGATGACCTGGTATTTTTTTAGAGAAATAATTGTAGCAGCATAAAAAAAGGATCTCTCAGATCAGTATTAGGAAACCCTTTTTTAATTATTGACCAAATAAACAACGAAATAATTACTGATGGTAAATTAGTATCGGCGTATCAATATCGCGCAACACTTCCCTGGTGGTGCTTCTTCCAAAAATTTCTTTCAGAAAACTTTTGTTTTGTTTGAGCAACACAACAAGGTCGGCGTATGATTTTTGTGTAAATCTTCGGATTCCTTTTGTTGAACTGCCTGATTTTTCCTGTTCCACCCGAATATCATTTAAATCAATTTTCTGGTTCACCATTTCCTGTAAACCATTTTTCTTAAGTTCTGCTTCAAATTCGTTTGACTTTAGAGCATGAAAAACCGTAACTGAAGCCACAAATTTCTTCGCTATACTCCCAATTTTTTTCAAAATCTTTATATCCTGTTTCTGGTAGTCAGAAGCGTAAACAATTGTTTTTATCCGGTGATATTCTTCTTCAACAGGGAAAGTATATACAGGTAAATTCAAAGTATCAATCAACTCTGAAACAACAACATCCATTTTATTTTTAGTGGTGTATGGAACAATCACCATTTCAATGTCATCACGTTCTGAAAGCATTTTTGTTACAATAGAAACGGAACCCGGAACAACTGTGAAATGTATCGGATAGTCATAATCAAGCGAAGCTTTTTTTACCTGAAACAACTTTTGTAAAACTCGTTCACGCTCTCTCACAAGCAAGTTATCGTCTCCTTCGGAAACATTACTTAATGAGTTATATTTTGTTATGGTCGGATCCCAGTTTATATTTTTTGATTCGGCTGCATGTAAAAATTCCAGTTCACGATTTAAGTCGCGTGCTAACTTTATTGCATAGTCCGCTGTTCTCTCTACTTCCTCGAAGGAATAAATTATTGAAACAATCTTTTTCATGGTCTTCATTTTTAAATTTCTCTTTTCAATAATTCCTTTACAAATTCCGTTCTATTGCATTTATAAAAATATCCAGACAGAAACCTTAAAACATAATCAACACATTCACAACATCTTACAAACACCCCAATAGTAATAATAGCAAGAATTGGCAGAGCTTCCAAAATGTAGATTTTCTGTTGAATTGTGGATTTACTGCCACATTTGTTATAATGAAAAGAAATATTTATTGGCAGTTTTAATAATAATAGTTCTATAAGTTAGAAAAAAGGGAAGCTGGCTTTCCAACTTCCCCGAAACCAAACTTTTTAAAATTTGATTATGAAAAACTATTATCTACTTCTTTCTTCTATTTAAAACCCCGAATTCCTCCCGCTATTACCGACAGAAGTAATAATATAACAAAGATGAAGAATATAATTTTCGCTATTCCTGCCGCGCCTGCTGCAATTCCGCCAAAACCAAACAGAGCCGCTACCAGCGCGATAATTAAAAAGATTATTGCTAAACGTAACATAACTATTGTTTTTTATGGTTAAAATTTCATTCCAACATACACCTGTATAACCGAATTTTTCGCGTCTCCAAGAACATCGCGCGAAACATCGTCATCTTTTGCAACCGGGTTAAGGCCAAGATTATAATTCAATCCAAAAATTAAAGGATCAAGGTCGAAACCGAGTCCTGCTGAAAGCCCGTAATCCAGGGAATGAAAATGCTCACGGTCGAGTTCATCATCGGAATCAATGTTCCAAAAATCCAAGACTTCCGCGTCGGTATCAACATTAGCATTTACAAGGTAACTTACATAAGGACCTACCTGAAACTCAAAATCTTCAGAAAGATTAAAAACCAATTTTACAGGCAAATCAATATAATTAAGATTAAACTTTGTTTCTCCATCGGCAAAGGAGCTTTCATCGTAATTCAGCTTTATTCCTTTCCCTGAATACAATAACTCGGGCTGAATAGCAAACGATTCACTAACAGGAATTTTGGTGAAAACACCAACATGAAAACCAGGTTTCAGATTTTTGTCATTATTGTCGTCGGTAGATAAACTGGATAAATTTAACCCACCTTTTATTCCTGTTTCCGCTTCTTGTGCGTATAATGTAGTTCCTAATAAAATAACTGATAATGATACTATTAATAACTTTTTCATATTCATACTTTTTATTTATTTTCTATTTATATCTTTCTACTAATCCTGCTTTATTTATCTTATGAATCCAAATCACCTCGTTCAGCGGCGCGCTGTAATTTCTTGTCCGCGAAAATTGCCACCTCAACTCTTCTGTTCAAACTGCGCCCCTCTTCGGTAGAGTTATCGGCCACCGGCATATCTTCTCCATAACCCACTTCTGAAATTCTCGAAGATGCAACTCCTTTTTCCTTCAGTAAGTCAGAGACAGAGCCAGCACGTTCTTCGGATAGTTTCTGATTATACTCTTCAGTCCCTTTACTATCCGTATGTCCTTGAATAAGGATTTTGGTGTCATCATACTTAATAAGGGTTCGGGCCATTTCAGAAATATTCTGCTGGGAAGTTAGAGTCAGGTCGGAAGAATCGAAACCAAAAAGAATACCTGAGTCGAAAGTAATTTTTATCCCTTCGCCTACACGTTCAACTTTTGCTCCCTCCAAATCTCTTGCAAGCTCTTCAGCCTGCTTATCCATATAATTTCCGATTAAAGCTCCTGCTGTTCCACCAATCACAGCACCAAGTATGGCTCCTTTCGCCGTATTATCGGAGCCCGAACCAATAACTCCACCAATTGCACCACCTGCTCCGGCACCAATTGCACCACCTTTAAAGGTTTTGGTTGTATTACATGAAGCGAATAAAAGAATTGCTGATAATAAAAACGGTGTAATAATTTTTTTAAAGTTTTTGCATGTTTCCATATCTGTATAATTTTGAAAATCTACAGAGATGAATGTTAACAATTATGCCAGTTCTTAAAATTTAGGAGACCTGATTGGTTGGCAAGCTCTGAATCAACACATTAATAATATTTTGTGTTAATAATATCTTCTGTATTCCATGTTTCCAGGTGGTAATTTGAATCCACACATTGAGGTTTAAAATCTACAAAAAAGAAGAGCAAGAACATCAACGCTGCATATTAACCCCTGAAATACAACAACATACAAACAATAAGTTAAAATATATTTTATCTGGATTTATTTTTGAAACATACAAATGCATCAAACTAAAAAAAGCTGCTTTTTAGCGCTCTAATGGTTTATTTAACCATATAATTACAAAAAGGTGTCCTGTTGAGGGCACCTTATTTTCTATAAATAATCTTTCAAATGATTAAAAGTAATACCTTTTCTTACCAATTCGGCTTTTACCCCCAGCCGGCTAACAGCTTCTATATTACGATATTCGTCATCAAAAAACACCATCTCTGAAAATGGGAGTTCAAAAAACTGTTGAATTTTTTTAAAGTGAATAACTTTACTATCGGGGTATATTTCCTTCAGATTAAAAAACTTATCAATATCAAAAAGATAAAGTAAATCCTGTGCCCAATTTGGCTCAAACGTGCGCGAAGCAGCCACTATAAGTTTTCCTTTGTCTTTTAATTCATTTAAAATTGGTAAAACATCAGGGTATAAATGTATCCACCTTCTGCTCTGATCGAATAATTTCTCATTTTCCCAGAAATAAGGTGGATTAGTGGCATCGCACCAGGTTCCTCCGGCATCCCAAAGTGTAAAGTCCAAATCAAAAACAAAAATTTTGTAACTCATCAATAAAATTCAAAAAATAAGGGAGCAATAAACTCCCTTAACGTAATATAATATTCAAAATTTTTTAAAAACCTAAACGCTGCGGTAACCACAACGAAATATCCGGGATGTAGGTAACCAGCAATAGCACAACCACCATAGCTATAAACATAGGAATAAGCGGCTTAAGCACCTTATCGATACTAAGTCCGGCTACGCTACAGCCAATAAACAATACCGACCCAACAGGAGGAGTGCATAAACCCACACTCAGGTTGAGCACCATGATAATCCCAAAATGAATAGGATCGACTCCCATTGCTGTGACAATTGGAAGAAAAATTGGTGTAAAAATCAAAACAGCCGGAGTCATGTCCATAAAAACGCCAACAAACAAGAGAATCATGTTTATAATCAGTAAAATCATAAACGGATTACTTGTTACAGAAAGAAGACCTTCGCTTACATTCTGTGGAATATTTTCATAAGCCATAATCCACGACAATCCTAAACAGGTGGCAACAAGAAGCATAACAACACCCGTAGTTTTCACTGAGCGGAGAATGATATCCGGCAAGTCTTTGATTTTAATCTGACGATAGATAAATGACAAAACCAAGGCATATAAAACAGCAATTGCAGAAGCTTCGGTCGCGGTAAAAAATCCGGCAACAATTCCTCCGATAACAATAACCAACATAAGCAAACTGGGAATTGCATCAAGAAACTTCTTTGTACCATATTTTGCTTTTTCTTTGTTTCTGTTTGTTTTTATTACAGCCCATACAACAAATGCAGCCAAAACAACATAGAGAAGTATTCTGTTCACCCCTGCTGAAAATGTCGTTCTCGAAAATGCAACTCCTTTATAAATCACCAATAATCCGAGCGCGATTAATACAACCACGCCCAATGCTTTTAATGCAGCTTTTGTTCCTTTTCTGTTATAAATAAGCATTGTAATTGCAGTAATAATAATTCCTAATCCGGTAAGAATTCCCGGAAGATAACCGGCCAAAAAAAGCGCGGTAATCGAAACACCACCACTTGCCAGTGAATAAACGATAAGAACGTTACTTGGCGGGATGGACAAGCCGGTTGTTGCGGAAGTAATATTTACAGCGGCACTGAAATTATCCGGATATCCCTCCTTTTTCATTTCGGGTTGCATTATACTCCCGATTGCAGAAGCCGAAGCAGCAGCAGAACCGGAAATTGCACCAAACAACATATTTGCCAAAACATTCACCATGGCAACTCCACCGGGGATACCACCTACCAGTATCCGAGCAAAATCAATCAGCCTGATAGCAATTCCCCCACTGTTCATTATATTACCGGCCAGTATAAAAAACGGGATGGCGAGTAATGCAAAGCTATCTAACCCGGTAGCCATTCGTTGGGAGAAAGTTGTAAACGCAGGTATTAAATCAATACTAACCATCATGGTTAAAATACCTGATATGCCAATACTAAACGCAATTGGAACCCCAATTACAAGTAATATCACAAAACTGACAACAAGAACAATTACTTCTAAAAATTCCATGACAATTAATTTTTTCGGTAGGTTTTAACCATGTTATACATATTATCAATATCAAAATAGGCAATTAAAATACCGCTTAAAGGAAGAACCAGATAAACAACACCAAGTGGCATTCCCAGTGCGGCGGATTTTACGGAAAGATAAAACCGCGTGTAAACCAACCAACTTCCACCAATGATCATTACAAAAACGGCAAATAAAATAACCACAATACTTATTGTTATTTCAAGTCGGAATTTTCTTTTGGCGGAACTGCGCTGAAGAAGCAAATCAATGGCGAGATGTTCACGTTTCCCGGCTACATAAGCTGCCCCTAAAAGTCCAACCCAAATTAAAAGGTACCCTGCCAGTTCATCGGTATAACTGCTCGGAGCATTCAGAATATACCTGCTGGCTACCTGCCAGAGAACATCTAAAACAAGTATACTCAGAAGAAAAACAAGTAGCCATTCCAAAGCTTTATCAATGGTTTTACGTATGCTCATAATTTCTGATTTTATTTTACTGCCTGAATCCGTTTTATATAGGAATAAATTACTTCGTTGTCGCGGTAACTTTCAATAAGCGGCTGAACTTTTTCGATAAATGGTTCTTTATCCGGATAAATTACTTCAACACCAGCTTTTTGAACTTCTTCAAGAGATTCTTTTTCTGATTCGGCCCAAAGTTTACGTTCCAATACTGCCGATTCATCAGCTGCCTGTTGCAACCATTCTTTTTCCTGGTCGCTGAGTTTATCCCAAATTATTTTGCTCACTACCAACACATCAGGAATGGTGGTGTGTTCATCCAGAGAATAATATTTACATACTTCATAATGGCGGGATGTATACAAACTTGGCGGATTATTCTCAGCTCCATCAACCACACCACTTTGCAATGCAGTATATAATTCGCCCCAGGAAATTGGCGTGGCGGAACCACCCAGAGCGCGAATCATTTCTACGGCTGTAATACTACGCATCACTCTGATTTTCAGCCCGGATAAATCGTCAGGAGAATGAATAGGTCTGTCGATAGTATAAAAGCTGCGAGAACCGGCATCGTAATAAGTTAATCCACGAATCCACTTGTCTTCTGTACTCAGTAACAAATCTTTACCGATTTCACCATCCATAATTTTAAAAGCGTGTTCTTTGGAACGAAAAATATAAGGAAGGCCAAATACTTTATACGCATCGGTAAAACTTTCCATTACTGCTGCCGAAACTTTTGTAATTGCCAAACTGCCAATCTGTACCAGCTCAACACACTGTTGTTCAGAACCTAACTGCTCCGCCGGATAAACTTCAATCGTTAATTTTCCGTCGGAAAGTTCAGCACAACGTTGTGCCATAAACATCATTGCTTTATGAACAGGATGGTCGGTTGGTAAACCGTGAGCAAGTTTCAACTCTGTTTTATCAGAGACGTTATTGCACGAAGTGAATACCGTTAACAAAATAATCCCGGTAAAAATGATTAGTTTATTGTATTTCATCCGTCTATGGTTGATTAGTTTTTAAATTTCTTAATTATCAGGAGTGCTTCTTTGCATTTTTCTGTAATGTATGAATAATTTTCTTCGGCTAAAACTTCTTTGGGGAAAAGTTGTGAGCCCATACCCACACACGTAGCTCCGGCCTCAAACCACAATTTTAAATTTTCCTCTGTGGGCGAAACACCTCCAGTGGGCATGATACTTGTCCACGGCATCGGACCTTTTACCGCCTTTACAAACGATGGCCCGCCAACCTGTGAACCCGGAAAAATCTTTACTACTTCTGCTCCCAGTTCATGCGCTTTTCCTATCTCCGTTACGGAACCACATCCCGGGCTCCACGATATTTTTCGTTTATTGCACACTCGTGCTGTTCCCTCATCAATTAACGGAGAAACTATAAAATTAGCTCCCAGTCCAATATACATTGCGGCCGTTCCCTCATCAATTACAGAACCTACTCCAAGTATCATTTCAGGGCAATTTACAATTGACCATTGATTTACTTCGGCAAAAACCAACGAGGCAAAATCCCCACGGTTTGTAAACTCAAAAACACGTACTCCCCCGTCGTAGCATGCCTTTACTACTTTTTTGCAAACTTCAGTGTCTTTATGATAAAACACCGGGACCATTCCGGTCTCTTTCATCTTTAATGCTACTTCTATCCTGGTAAATCTGGCCATTGTAATTTATGGTTTATTTTTTTTATTCAATGTGTATAATTACCGCGCAACCCGTCCTGAGGCATCTCCCCCCATCAGCTTTTCAACCTCATCAACCGTTACCTGGTTAAAGTCGCCGTAAACTGTATGTTTCAGACAAGATGCGGCTACAGCAAAATCCAGGGCCTTTTGGTCATTGTTGTTATAAGTTAGCAAACCGTAAATCAGCCCCCCCATAAACGAATCGCCGCCACCAACGCGATCTACAATATGCGTAATCTGGTAAGTTGGCGCTTGGTATAGTTTCTCCCCGTCCCATAAAACTCCAGACCAACTGTTATGATTGGCATTTACTGAGCCCCGCAACGTAGTAATCACTTTTTTACATCGGGAAAAACGTGCCATTATCTGTTTTGAAACCGATTCATAAGCTGCCGCCTCAACATGTCCGCCCGTTACATCAACTCCTTCTGCTTTTATTCCAAGTACCTTTTCGGCATCTTCTTCATTGCCTAAAATAATATCCGTTCCCGCAACAAGTTCCGGCATAACTTCGCCTGCTGTCTTTCCATATTTCCAGAGGTTTTTACGGTAGTTTAAATCACACGAAACTGTTACTCCAATTTCGTTCGCTTTTTTTATCGCTTCCAAGCAAACATCGGCTGCACTTTGCGAAATGGCAGGGGTAATACCGGTCCAGTGAAACCAGTTTGCCTCTTCAAAAACCTTTGTCCAGTCAATCATCCCGGGCTGAATTTCTGAAACCGATGAATGTGAACGATCATAAACCACTTTACTTCCCCGGCTCACTGCTCCTGTTTCCAGAAAATAGATCCCCAAACGGTCGCCTCCCCATACGATTTGTTCCGTTCCTACTCCATATTTCCTCAGATCCATCATACATGCCCGCCCCATATCATTTTGGGGCAAACGCGTTACAAAATCAACCGGAATTCCATAATTAGCAAGTGACACTGCTACATTTGCCTCTCCGCCTCCAAACGTGGCTGTTAACTGGCTGCTTTGCGAAAATCGCAAATAATCAGGCGTGGCCAAACGCAACATAATTTCTCCAAATGTTATTACTTTATTTCCCATTTTTATACTTTATAGTCAAATTTATGCAATCGATTGCAAAGATATATTTATCCCAAGAAAATATCAAATCTTTACACTTGTTCAATACATGTTTATCAAAAATTAAAATATTCCTTTGCATTATTAAAACAGATATTCTCAACCATTTGACCAAGTAATTCCATATCATTGGGAATTTCTCCATTTTCAACATCATTTCCCAACAAATTACACAATGTTCTTCTGAAATATTCATGACGTGTATAAGACAGAAAACTTCGTGAGTCGGTTAACATGCCAACAAAACGGCTTAACAATCCGAGATTGGAAAGCGCATTTATCTGCTTCTCCATCCCGTCTTTCTGATCGAGAAACCACCAGCCTGAACCAAATTGCATTTTCCCGGGAACTGAACCGTCCTGAAAATTTCCAAGCATTGTACCGATGAGTTCATTATCCCTTGGATTTAAATTGTACAACACTGTTTTAGAGAGTTTATTTTCCTGATCAAGACGGTCTAAAAATTTTGACAAGGGACGGGCGATCTCAAAATCACCAATCGAGTCAAAACCTGTATCAGGGCCAAGTTTTTTAAACAAACGGGTGTTGTTGTTCCGAAGCGCTCCCAAGTGAAACTGCTGAGTCCATCCACGCGAATGATCCATTATTCCAAATTCGTACAACATGCACGACTTAAATTTCAAAATTTCATCCCGATTTAAATTATTTCCCTTTCTTATTTTATTAAAAATAATTTTAATTTCTGATTCAGTATAATCTTCTGTTATTGCGGTTTCCAAACCATGATCAGACAAACGACAACCATTTTCATGAAAAAACTGGTGGCGAACATCCAAAGCATCCATTAATGCATCAAACGAACCGATATCTTCGTTAGCAGCTTCTTCCAGCGAATCAAGATAATTATTAAATGTTTCCGGATTTTCAACAGCCATCGCTTTATCCGGACGCCAGGCAGGCAGTACATTTACCTCAAATCCATCGCCTTTAATTGCCTGGTGATATTCCAATGAATCAACCGGATCATCAGTAGTACAAATGGTATGCACATTTGCCATACGGATAATATTTTGCACGGTATACTCCTCTGTTTGCAATTTCGCATTACATTCCTCCCAAATTTCTTTGGCAGTTGCCGGACTCAAAATCTTTTCAATTCCAAAAAATTTTCTTAGTTCCAAATGAGTCCAATGAAATAAAGGGTTTCGTAATGTGTAAGGAACGGTTTCAGCCCATTTTTCAAATTTCTCCCAATCGCTTGTGTTTCCTGTACAATATTTTTCATTTACACCATTGGTACGCATTGCACGCCATTTGTAATGATCGCCGTACAACCAAATTTGGGTTATATTTTCGAAGTTCTTATCTTCTGCTATTTCCTGCGGTGGAATATGGCAGTGATAATCGAAAATCGGCATTTTAGCCGCATGATTATGATATAATTCCTGCGCAGTTTTTGTTTGCAACAGAAAATTTTCGTCCATAAACTTCTTCATTGTTCCGTAATTTTTAATGTTTCTTTCGCCAGAGACTACCCTTCTAAATCAAATAATCTTTGCAAGTGGCGTTCGTAAATATTTTCTTCAACACAAATCCCCACTACTTCGGCATTGTTTTTAAGGAGATTTGTATATGCCTCTCCCATTTCTGCCGCGACCTTATAACCTACGTGAATCAACTGTCTGAAGTTGGAATTATAATCCGGATGCTCAGGAATATGACGCAGGCTATTTGCAAATTTTTCACCATCCCAGTTGTCAACCTCTTCGGGTAACGGAAGTTTTAAATCATCAATATCAATTACATCGGCATAAGGGCCACACAATTCTTCCTTCCGTGCCAATGCTTTTTTATAAATTTCTTTTGCAGCGGCCAAGCCATCTTCTCCGGAAATTGAGAGCCCAATAACTTCTTCGAGCCAGGTTGTTCCTGCTGTTTTTACATGAATCCCTTTATCATATTTTTTTATGATTTCGGCCATTATCGGGTAAATAGAAAATTTATCAGAACCGGAATGAACGCTCAATTTCAAATCTTCCGGAAGTCCAAATTCTTTTACGGCGTAATCAATTACAAGAACATCCTCTTCAAACTCTTTTGCAAACTGCACAGTGTCACCAACATAATCAACCCCTTTGTTAAATCTCCCGGTAAATTTGGGAGCAATAGTTTGCGCCGGGATTTCTTCATCGGCAATCATTTTAAGGATAAAAAACATATCCACCGGTGTTTGTGGCGTCTCCACTTCATCCATAGAAACCTCGGTAACAAAATTTCCCTTGCCTTTCAACGATTCAATGTGGCGATAAATCTTCCCTGCCTCTTTTACAGCTGCCAGATATTTACCGGCTACAGTTTCTAATAATTCATCTGAAATAACAATAGGTTCAGCGATACCGGGAATAGAAACAGTGTTCCCTAATTTGGCACATGAACTTTTAAATTTCGCGATATCACTTTCCTCTGATTTGTTCCCAATATACATGGCAACATCAAGGGTAAAAAAATCGCAGAAATCGATAAACCGATCCACATTCGTGAGATTTATGTGGTCGGCATCCACAAAATAAGGTCCTTCCCAGCCCAGGTTTCGAACTGCTGTGTCTGCTTCTCTCCGGGTTCCTTCCGGTTCCGAATGAACAATATTATGTTCTCTGTTCGATTTATTCCAAACCGGGGTTATTTCAACGCCTTCATATGTAGCAGTTATCAGGGCACTCAACTGCGCTTCTCCTTCATGATTAAAGCGGTCGCCAACACCA
Organism: uncultured Draconibacterium sp.; assembly: GCA_963677235.2. GTDB lineage: Bacteria > Bacteroidota > Bacteroidia > Bacteroidales > Prolixibacteraceae > Draconibacterium. Next base: position 1,859,851 of record CAXXPP010000004.1, read on the forward strand.
AAGCTATATTTTCCTAATTCCATTTTATTTTTATGATTTTTGTATTATTTACATTTAGAAACAATCTTCCGTGTACGAACACGAAAATATGGATATATTTTTTTGTAACAAAAGCTTTTTTAATGTTATACAATTATATGTTTCGATTTTAAATAAGTGAAATTGCACCGTAAAATCCGACCAAAAAGATAACCAGGCAACTTACCCATAAAGCAACGTCGTAAAACATTGAAGACTCAAGACCATATTGTTTCTGTTTATAACGAAAATGAAGCCCGGCATATACAATTATCAGCAACATAAAAAAAGTGATTATGCCACCTATGGTTACCATAAAAACCGGCGATTTTATCCATAAAAAGGCGATTACCCATAAAACGGGAAAAACCCATGCTAAAATTGCAACAGTTCGTTTTCTTTGTTTTATATTAAAAAAATCAATCCATCCAAGTTGTCCGAACAGATCAGAAAAAATGCGGGTACGTGCTGCCAGAGCGGAAAACAAAGTAGAAAACAATACGACAAACGAACCACACAGAAAAAAACTCTTTGCCCACGGCCCAAACGAGTCGGTGTACATTCTCGATAAAGTTTCAATCATCCTGAAGCCATCTGGAATTTCGCCTCTCTTGTACAGCACTGCAGCACCAAGCAAATAAAAAGCAGCAGTTACTAAAGTGTAAATCGCCATCGACAAAATAGCATCAAGATTCATTACTTTAATCCAGCCTTTAGCCCGTTTGCGCCACGCATCGCTTCCATCAGAAGGACCGGTAAAACGCGCATATCCTTTTTCGAGACACCAGTAATTGTAAGCCACAATTTCGTCGCCGCCAACACCTGTTAAGCCAAAAGCAGCTATTGCAAACCCCACTGCAGCAGCAGGGAGCTTAAATTTCACCCCATCAATTACGTCTGCTTGCGTAAATGCAAAATCGGTATATTGAAGCATAAAAACAGCCACAACCGTAAAAGCCGTAAACAACAACATTAACACCACCGAAACTTTTTCAATAAAAAAATAATAGCCTTTAAATACCATTGTTGCAACAATAATTCCTACCGTTATTGCAAACCAGGTAATACCAATTTCGGGGAAAGCCATATTTAACGTAATTGCCACACCACCAATAATTCCGCCTAATTGCAGCGGCTTAAACAGCCAGAGGAAAAACCATGTCCACAAACTCCAGTTAGCCTTTTGTTTTCCCAAACGCGGACCACCAATTTTATTTAACGATGTAAAAACAGTTTCGCCGGTTCGGATTGCCTGTTTTCCAAATTCGAGCTGAATGGCGACTTTAACTGCACAACTAACCAAAATCACCCAAAACGTAACAAATCCTGCTTTTGCTCCAAGAGTTGTGGTAGAAATTAACTCACCTGAACCAACCACCGAAGCCGACAAAATAAACCCGGGCCCCAGATATTTTAGCTTTCCAAAAAATGAAGTGGGTGCATCTCTAGCACCGTCTTTTGTTAAAACATAAGGATCGGTTTGCATTGAAGTTTATTTTCGGGTTTAGGAAATTTGAATTCAGCGTCTTTTCAGCTACTAAAATCCAGTAAAACTTTCAGATAATTTTGGCTTTCGTTTTGAACAAGTTCAAACGCCTGCTGAATTTCAGAGCCATGCATCACTTTTGAAATTAATGCTTCAGGCTTTAATGTGCCGGCATTTAAATGTTTTATTACTTCCGCAAACTCACCATGACTTACCCGTGATGCAATAATCTTCGCTTCTTTCCAGATAAGCTCCTTAAAAACAATGGGAGAAGGCTCATCGCCCAAACCAAGTACACATACTTTCCCGGCGCCACGAATACTTTGAATGCAAGCTCTGACAGGAGTTGGAATTCCTTCTATTTCATGAGCATGGCCAATAGCCTCAAAAGCGATATCAACGCCTTTTCCATCTGTATATTTTTTGATTGCCTCAACCGGATTTTCTTTTGCTGGATTTATTGTAACTACATTGTTATAATGAGTGGTAGCAATTTCCAATCTTTTATCCAAAGGGTCAACCATAAAAATAGTATTTTGCGTTTTGGTACGAGCCGCCTGTAAAATCACTTGTCCTACCCTGCCCGCTCCCCAAATAGCAATTGTATCGCCTTCTTTGGTTTGAGCCCGGTTATTAGCATGAAAACCTATGCCGTAAATTTCAACCAGCGCCACATGCTCATTTGGCAAATGAGATGCGGCTTTAAAAACCATATGCTGTGGTACAGAAATATATTCGGCAAAACCTCCGTTCATGTCAACCCCAAGAAGTTTCAAACTAGTACACGCAGGATAATGACCTCGTTCACAGGCCGGGCATTTACCACACCATATTATGGGATCTATCGCCACTTTATCGCCAATTTGAAATTTAGATACTCCTTCGCCAATCTCTTCAATTATCCCTCCCATTTCATGACCGGGCGTAAATGGAATTGGAGTGCGGGGATGAAAATCACCAGGAAAAATATGCATATCAGAACCGCAGATGCTGGCAAATTTTATCCGAACTAAAACTTCTCCTGATTTCACTTTGGGCGTGGGAACATCTTTCCAAACGAAATTTCTATAGGTTTCTAAAACGGCTGCTTTCATTTTACAATTAGTTTAGATTACAAAGCAACAAAATACATCAAAAAAAAAATGATTTCAAACTTTACACGGAATTCATTTAAGAAACTGCCATCTCGAAGCAAGAAGATAAACAATTGATTTTCAGGAACTGCAATTTATTCAAAACTATTTTTACAGAATCCGGGGAAAGTGGATGAATACGAACCAACAAAATTTTTATAAAAATTTGAAATATCTGTTATTATTTCGTGATAGATAATCTGAAACTTTGCTCTGGTTACAATGCCAAAATAATTCATTTTTAAACGTTAAAAAGCAAATTATGAAACAGTTATTGCAAATTATACTTTTTAGCCTGTTTGTTATTGAAGGTTGTTCACAAACGGTTACACAGGAAAATGAGAATTACAGAAAACTGACAAAAGCCGAAGAACGGGTGATTATACACAAAGGTACCGAAATGCCATTTAGTGGAAAATACGATTCGTTTTATGAAACCGGGACCTACGTTTGTAAGCGCTGTGGAGCCGAATTGTATCGTTCGTCAGACAAATTTGATGCCGGCTGCGGATGGCCGAGTTTTGACGATGAAATTCCCGCTGCAGTAAAAAGAACTCCCGATCCGGACGGAATGCGGACCGAAATTACCTGTAGTAATTGCGGAGCTCATTTAGGGCATGTTTTTACAGGAGAAGGTTTAACTGATAAAAATACACGCCACTGTGTCAATTCCATTTCACTATTATTTGTTCCCGCCCAAACAACGAATTTAGCACCCCGCGATACTGCTTACTTTGCAGGCGGATGTTTTTGGGGAGTAGAATATTATATGGAACAGGCTCCCGGAGTAATTTCTGCGGTTTCGGGTTATATTGGAGGAATAAAAGAAGCGCCCACTTATAGGGAAGTCAGCAGCCATACAACCGGCTATGCTGAAGCTGTCCGAGTAATTTTTGCCCCGTCAGAAACGACGTATGAAGCGTTGGCAAAATTGTTTTTTGAAATACACGACCCTACTGAAGTTAACCGGCAGGGACCAGACGTTGGAAGTCAGTACCGTTCAGAAATTTTCTACAAAAACATGGAGCAGAGAGCTACTGCCGAACAGTTAATTGCTCAACTAAAACAAAAAGGTTATCGCGTAGCAACGCTTGTCACCCCTGCCGAAAAGTTCTGGAAAGCTGAAGATTATCATCAGGATTATTATGCACATAAAGGAGGAACTCCCTATTGTCATAAATATACAAAGCGGTTTTAATGAAGACAGTTAATGTTAATTATCTGCTTTATTGCAAACTCCAAGATTTAACGTTTCTATATTTCCAGGAACCGGATTTCCAAAAAAATCGAATCCACCATTGTTTTTAACTGGTTTTCCGGACCCCAAACATGGTGAACCGGAAAAGGGCTGGAAGTAATCCAATTCGTTAAGTTTCGCCGGGTTTTCAATTTTCATTTGTAAAGGAGTAGGCAGTTTAATTTTCGGATCAGCAAAAATACCTGCAATATCTTCATTAAAATCAACAGATTTATTTCCAAAGCGCCAGTATAAATTATTGTCGAAAACAGATTGTTTGTGCTCCCCCATGATAGGTTCCTGCGCACTCATAAAAATATTGTTCCGGTAGATAATTCCCGGCACATCACCCGATTTATAATCTACAGCCCTACCAAAATCACTAATAAACAAATTGTTATATATCTCAGCATTTTTGAAAGTCGGTTTGTCCGGCTGGCCATTCCACAGGTGCAGTGCGCAACTGTCGTTTTCCAAACCATCATTTACACTTATATTGTAACGGATAATATTATTTTCCCACGGAGCCGCTCCCCAGTATTGATATAAACCATACCCCGGGCCAACGTTATTATACGATAAATTATACTGCAGTACCGAATTGGTAACACCGCCATCGAGGTCGAAACCGCCGCCATCCCAACCATTCGGATTTGACTTATTACTATGTGAAATACAATTTTGGATAACGACGTTGTTTGCGTGAAAAGCCCAAATACCAATTGGCCCGTTGCCAGCCCAGGGTTGATCCCACCCGTTATTTTTTGCAAGGCAATATTCCACCAACACACCATCAGCACCGCTTACTATAATACCACTGCCACTATGATTATCAAGGATTGTTGGATTTCCAGGATTATTTTCAACTACACAGTGGCCAATGTAAATATTTTTTGAAAGCAGCATAAATGGTTCATAATAGGTTTTACCGGTTGAAATACCGGCGGAACCATTCTCCAAAGCATGAATATGTGTTATTTTAATATTCTGTGCATCGATTATTTCAACTCCTGATTGCTGAAATCCTGAAACATCTGCCCCGTCCACAATTATATCATGCCCCTTGTTAATAATCAACCCCGAAGTAGTATTTCCATTTTCCCGCCCGGAACCTTTAAAATTGATATTTCGAATTGAAAGAAAACAACAACTGTCGGCGATAAAAGCTTCTGCGTTTCCACTTTCAATCGTCGCCCTGCCAGTTCCGTAAGATGAAATAAAAACAGAATCAGTGGCAGTTCCACATATATTTTTAAGATAAATATTCCCTTGAAAAACCTGGCCACCATGCAACAAAATCTTTTCACCGGGAAGAAACTTTGTTTGATTTACATTTGAAAATGATGCCCAGGCTTCTTTCGGATTTAAACCACTATTTTTATCATTTCCATTCTCCCTATCCATGTAATAAACACGTGAATCGTCACAGGAAACAAAAACAATAAAAATCAGAATGTAAAGGACTGTAAATTGTATATTTAGTTTCATAATTCAGATTTCATAAATAAAAACCGAAGGAATAAGATCTAGTCTCTTTGAACTATCTAAAATGATTAATTGCGGCAAAAATACTTAACTAAAACCAATTTCATTTCCATTTTTCAATGGCAGTTTCCAACTCCTTTTCATAAGCAGTGTCATTTTCATAGAAAATATCATTTTCTACTTTCCGAATATCTTCTTCGTTTGTCGTATTATAACGAATAGGGGGATTTTCTTTTTTGCAAAAAAGAGCATTGTTTTTTACCAGGTTGGTTGTTGCCCGGTGAAACCGAAGCGGTGATTTTGCAATATTGTAAATCAGGTTATTTTCAATAACCACGTCGGTAGTTCCCTCATCCAGAAACATACCGTTACTTTCGGCTCGCCCGGCATTAATTTTCACATCGTTAATGCGATTATTTACTATTTTACTTCCCGGTTGCAAACCTAACATATATATTCCGCCGCCATCGCTTAAAATATTCATAATATGATGTATATGGTTATTATCGATCGTATTTTCGCGACAAGGCGTTTTCTCCGGGCTCCACATCCAGCCAACAGAAATTCCGGTGTATGGCAAATCAAAAATTTCGTTATATTTAATGGTTGTCTCCGCCGTTAAACCACACCAAACTCCCACGGCACCAAAAAATTGCACACCACAATTTGTAACCAAACAATTGGAAACAATATTTTTTACAGCCACCTGCTGCGGCGCTGCTTTCCACCATTTTAGCCCGTTAATTTCCCTATCTCGGCCTTCACCAATCATTATCCCGTTACCGGAAATATCATCAAATACCGAATTCGAAATAGTATTGTTTTTACACCCGGTTCCAAACCAAATTCCGGAACCACCAACACCGCTTACCTTACAATCGTTAAAACTGCAATTTTCTGCCCATTCAGCAGAAATTGCAGCCGGAACAACTGCCCATCCCCCACGTTCAGGCCTGGGGTCAAAATTACATGCCTGTACGCCGCAATAACCTTCTTCGGGTATATTCCACAACGAATGACAAAATGTTATCCCTTCAAAGCGAATATTTTGAACAGGCGAATCTTCGCTTCCCTGCAGTTGAATCAGGCCTTCTGAAACCGGAACCACGATGTTTTCCTGGTTAGGATTTATATTGGCTGGAAATCTCATGACAATTTTGTTTTGTTCTGAATTAAAAACCCACTCAAAATCCTCATCAATAAACTCAACTGCATTTTCAAGGAAATACCGTGGATTGGGTTCCCAATGGTCAAGGTTAAAAAAAGCAGGGTCTCTTGCTCCAATCGAATCTTTTGTAAACAACCTGTTTTCTGTTTGGTCAATTTCTTTCACACGATTTCGTGAAATTGACCAATCATGAAGTACCACCAATTCAACGTTGCTTACAAACTCAGGAATTGGAAAATCGTTTCTTTCAAAAACGAAATTCGTCCGGCGGTTTACTCCAACCTGTTTTACACGCAAATATCCTTCGTTTGGAAACCGCGCCCTTTTTGCTCGTTGTCCATTTACAAAAAGTTCGCGTGGATTCACTTTCGCCAAAACGGGCGCATTTGTTTCCCACCAACCTTTAGTAGTCTTTTCCCAACTCGATAAATGAATTCCCCCAGAAATTACAGGACGACTCCCTTTTACAGCTTTGATAGTTATCGAATTCCCATTAGCCAAAGCCGGCCCAAAAACAATGGGTTCAGTTATTTGGAATTTCCCGTTGAGCAACCCAATAATTATTTCGGAGCCTCGTTCTTTTGCGGCACCCGCGTATGCCCGCTCCTTCGCTTCAGAAATGGTTGCTAAAGGATTTGCTTCTGTCCCGTCATTCCTGTCGTTTCCCAAAGGAGAAACAAAAAATTCCTGCGCAAATGAAACATGAGTAAAAACTCCTGTGAAAAAAAATAATACAAGAAAAAATTTACAGTTGGAAATTGTAGTTTGAAACTTTTGATTCATAAACAATTGATTTAGGTATCCTAAAAATAATCAAATTTTGGTTACGCGGGCATATTAAACAAATCGCTTTTATGAGTGTTATTTTAAAGCAAAAACAGACTTGATTGTCGTTAATATAAAAGCCGAATGTATTTGGAAAAATCTGAGATTATAACCAACCATCAGTTTTCTACGGAAGAAATCCTAAACGATTATTACATAGCATTTTTGAGTCGCCAGCTTAGCGTTCTCGGACGTCGTGAAGTGCATAACGGAAGAGCTCATTTCGGAATTTTTGGCGATGGTAAAGAAATTGCTCAAATTGCTTATGCAAAAAATTTCCAGAAAGGCGACTGGCGTTCAGGCTATTACCGGGATCAAACTTTTATGCTCGCACTGAACTTGTTACAGCCGGAAGAGTTTTTTGCGATGATTTACGGCGATACAAACGAAGATGAAAACCCTTCAACTGTGGGGCGAAATTTTAACAATCATTTTAGCACTCAAAATATTAATAGCAAAGGCGAAATTAAAGATTTGCTTCTTCGATACAATTCTGCATCCGACATTTCATCGACGGGCGGACAAATGCCTCGGCTGCTGGGACTTGCACAGGCTTCAAAAATTGTAAGGGAAAAACCGGAAATGAAAAAAGCATTGAATAACAATGTAAACGGGAATGAAGTTGCATTTGGAAGTATTGGTGATGCAAGTACTTCGGAAGGAATTTTCTGGGAAACTATAAATGCAGCAGGCGTAATGCAGGTTCCACTAGCCGTTGCAGTTTATGATGACGGTTTTGGAATTAGTGTTCCGGTTGATTTGCAAACTACAAAATCCAGCATCTCGGAGGCATTAAAAGGTTTTCAGAAAGAAAAAGGCTCCAATGGAATTTCAATATATAAATGCAAAGGATGGGATTACCCGGGACTGGTAAAAATATTTAGCGAGGGGATCTCTCATTGCAGACACACACATACACCTGTTGTTTTCCATGTTGAAGAAGTCACTCAACCTCAAGGACATTCAACATCCGGATCGCACGAGCGTTACAAAACATCCAAACGCCTGCAGTGGGAAAATGATTACGACTGTATAAATCAAATGCGAAAATGGCTGTTGGAAACCGGAGTAGCCGACATTGATATGCTGGTTGAAATAGAGAAATCTGCCAAACAAAAAGCAAAAGAAGCACGAAATAAAGCCTGGGAGAACTTCACCAACGGATATAAAAAAGAACAAAACGAGTTACTAGAGATTCTTTATAAAATAGATAAAAAATCGAACCTTCAAAACGACCGTAAATTTGAAGTTGTACGTCAAAGAATTTTCCCAACAAGGCGCTCACACTTAAGTTTTGCAAAACGGTTAAATCTTGAAATTCATTTAAATCCGGATTTACAGAATGAAAGAGCTGAATTACAAGACTGGATTAATCGTTTTAAAACAAGAACCTCTGATTTTTATAACAGCAATTTACATCGAACCGGTTCCGATTCTGCGTTAAAAGTAGAGGGGCATCCTGTAAGATATGGTTCAAATCCGGAAGATGTAAACGGCTCGCAGATCGTCAATAAAAATTTTGATGTTTTATTTGAAAAATATCCCAACCTCGTAACTTTTGGGGAGGATACTGGAAAAATGGGCGATGTAAACCAAGGGATGAAAGGGATGCAGGAGAAATACGGAATAGAACGGGTTTCAGACACCGGTATTCGCGAGGCAACCATCATCGGACAGGGAATTGGACTTGCTTTGAGAGGCTTCCGCCCTATTGCTGAAATTCAATATCTGGATTATCTTATTTACGCCCATTCACAGTTAAGCGACGATTTAGCAACATTGCAATACAGAACCAAAGGGAAACAGGCAGCGCCACTTATTATCCGTACGCGAGGGCATCAGTTACAGGGGATATGGCATGCCGGTTCGCCAATGCAAATGTTATTGGGATCATTAAGAGGAATCTATTTGTGTGTTCCGCGAAATTTAACACAGGCGGCAGGTTTCTATAATACATTACTGGAGGCCAACGACCCGGCAATTGTTATTGAACCATTAAAAGGATATAACGTAAAAGAAAAGCTACCTGAAAACCACGGCGAATATAAAGTTCCGCTGGGTGTACCTGAAATAATGAGGGAAGGAACTGATGTAACGGTTGTTACCTACGCGTGGAATGTTCACCATGCGCTAAAAGCAGCCAATTTACTTCAGAAGTTCAAAGGAATATCGATCGAGGTAATTGATGTTCAAACCCTGATGCCATTTGATGTAAACCATACAATTCTGGAATCGGTAAAAAAGACGAACAAAGTACTTTTTATGGATGAAGATATGCCGGGAGGAGCTACTGCATACATGATGCAAAAAGTATTACAGGAACAAAAAGCATTTGACTATTTAGATACAGCACCCAGAACACTTTCAGGCATGGAACATCGTCCGGCTTACGGAATTGACGGCGAATATTTTTCAAAACCCAACGTTGAACTTCTTTTTAAAAATGTTTATGAAATGATTCGTGAAACAGACATAAAAAAATATCCTGCATTATATTGATTCTATGATCCCCAAATTTTTATTTGAACTTTTCCATAAAAAATAAACCTTCTGCCCTACTAAATCTGAGCCAAGATAAATAGTTATATTTTTCTCCTGCCATAACCTTGTTCCCATTTTCCGGATAAAAATTAAAACCTGCACAGTATCTTCGGTTTTTATCACAAAAACCTATATTTGCATGGGTTTCATGAAAACGATTTCAGAAAACGAAAACAAAACAAAAAATCGTTTATGAATTCATCGGACAGTTTTAATACCAATTGGAGAAAAGTAGCCTCAACCATTTACCGAAAACCTGTTGATTCCAAAATATACGGCTCCGTAGAGCTTGATGTCACTGAACTGGAAAAATATATTACAGCAAGAAGAAAAGAAGGCATAAAAATTACACTCACTCATGTAATAACCCTTATTGTTGGAAGAGCTATAAAACAGGAAATACCGGAATTGAATACCTTCTTAAAAAGAGGAAAAATTACACAACGGCAAAAGATTGATGCCATGGTAAGTGTTTTACTACCTGAGGGAATGGGTTCTGTAAAAATTGAAAATATCGATAAATTAAACATTTCGGAACTGGCGAATGAAATTGCCGGAAAAATAAAAGCATCGAGAAAAGGGCACGAAAACAAAACAATGCAAACCAAAGATTCTCTGTCAAAAATTCCGTGGCCATTTCGCTCATGGGTATTCTTTTTATACCGGCTCTTCACTATTCACTGGGGATTTTCATTTCCGTTTATAAAACTATCGGCAAATAGCTTTGGCTCATACGTCGTTTCAAATATCGGTACACTTGGCCTCGATAGTGGATACGGAGCACTTATGCCATCAAGCAATGTTTCCATTGTTATGATTTTGGGTGGAGTGGCAAAAAAACCGGTGGTTATCGATGATAAAATCGTTCCCAGAAGAATTCTATCCCTCTCTGCAACATTAGATCATCGGGTTGTTGATGGTTCTCATGGCGGAAAGCTTTTTAGATTTATAAAACACGCCGTAAAAGCCCCCGAATTACTGGATAAACACATATATTAATTTCTCCTTTGGATAAAAACAAAGACTAAATGTTCCTGAACATTTTTATATAACATTTTCCCGTGTACGAACACGAGAATCAAAAAAAATCTGTAATTTTGTTCTTTCAATTTATTAGCATATAAAATTAACCAGCTAAAAATCAAATAATTATAAAAGAGAATAATCAAATACGAATTAAAGATATTGCAGAAAAGGCAAAAGTATCAATAGGAACTGTTGACAGAGTATTACACAATCGGGGTGAAGTAGCAGAATCGACAAAAAAGAAAATTTTAAAGATAATTGAAGAACTTAATTATCAGCCTAATTTTCTTGCCAGTACTCTGGCCTCGAAAAAATCGGCCGTTTTTGCTACTTTGTTTCCTCAACCGCCATCGGAAGAAGGATACTGGAATAAGCCTTTTGTGGGAGTAAAAAAAAGAATCAGTGAACTGCGCCCCTATGGTATTCAAATTGAACATTTTACTTTTAGCCAATCGGCTCCAGACAGTTTTGTTATCGAAGCAAAAAAAATTATTGAAATTCAGCCCGACGGTGTAGTTCTGGCACCCTTTTTCAAAAAGGAATCTGTTCATTTTATAGAACAATTAAAAGCAAATGAAATTCCTTTTGTATTTATTGACTCTGAAGTTAAAAATGTAGGACAATTAAGTTATATCGGGCAAGATTCGTATCAAAGCGGATTTGTTTCAGCAAAATTGCTCGACCTATCGCTTCGTTCAGGAAATATCCTGGTTATTCATTTTGCAAAAGAGATGGATAATCAAAATCATCTTGTGCAACGTGAAAAAGGGTTTTATGAATGGTTCCAACAAAGTAACAATGAAAACCATAAAATTTATACTACCGAAGTTTCGGATACGGATACGGATTTGTGGATGAAAAAAATTCTGGATGAAATCAGCAATAAAAATATCAAAGGAATTTTTGTAACCAACTCAAAAGTTTTCTATATCGGTCGGTTGATAGAAAAATATAATCTTCAAAATTTCAAGATTATCGGGCACGATCTATTAAAAGAAAATATTGATTTTCTGAGAAAAGGTGTAGTACAGTTCCTCATCTGCCAAAGACCTGAGGAACAGGGCTATAATGCTATAAATAAGCTTTTCAGGCATGTAGTTCAAAAAAGAAATGTATCAAAAGAAAACTACACTTCAATTGATATAATTATAAGAGAAAATCTGGATTTTTATAAGGAATTTAAATAATGAATATGAAAACAATGTCGTTTGAAGACTTGAAAGGAAAAGTATGTGTAATTACCGGTGGCGCTGGCGTTTTAGGAACTGCAATGGTAAAAGCCATGGCTTCGGTTGGATTGAAAATTGCGATTGCAGATATTAATAAAGAAGTAGCAGAAAAAGTAGCAAAAGAAATAGCCTCTGAGTTTGGCACCGAAGTTATTGGTGTTGAAGCCAATGTTTTAGACAAAGTATCGCTTGAAAATGCCAAAAAGGAAATTAACAATACATTAGGCGATATAAATATTCTGGTGAACGGAGCTGGCGGAAACAGCCCCCAGGCAACGACCAAAGTGGAACAAATAACTGAAAACGACCTGGATAAATTAGAAAATACCTTTTATGGACTCGAAATGGAAGGTTTTGATAAAGTGTACGCTTTGAATTTTAAGGGAACTTTGCTGCCTACAATGGTTTTCACCAAAGACATGCTGAAAAATAAAAATGGTGTTGTACTGAATATTTCATCAATGAATTCATACAAACCATTAACAAAAATTCCGGCCTATTCAGCAGCTAAAGCTTCAGTAAATAATTTTACCGAGTGGTTGTCTGTTCACCTGGCAAAAGTTGGAATCAGGGTAAATGCCATTGCGCCAGGATTTTTTATAACTAACCAGAACCGATTTCTGGTTACAGATGAAGCAACTGGTAACTATTCACCGCGCGGACAAAAAATTGTAGATAATACTCCAATGGGAAAATTTGGAGAACCGGAAGATTTACAGGGTGCTACACTTTTTCTTCTTTCTGAAATATCGTCATTTATCACCGGTATTGTAATTCCGGTTGATGGCGGATATAGTGCCTTTGGCGGAGTTTAACAAAAAATAAAATTATTCAAGAAAATAAACATGGAACTAAAAAATAATTGTAAATATGCTTTGCTTGTTCCCACGAGTATGGGAATCAGAATTACTCCGATAAATGGCCAGCCTGTCCATAGCAGCGACACGTATAAGATGCAGGCCACCAGTGCTGAAACAAATGTAGCGAGTATTTCTTCCTACCTCGGATTGCCGGTAAAAGTCCTCACAACATTTGTAAAAGGAAGCCCGATTGCTCAATTTATAAAAAGCAATTTAAAAGCACGCCACATGGATTATGAAGGCCCCGAGGTAGAACAAGGTTCGCCCTGGGGATACCGCCACCAAATTAATATTGCAGATAGTGGATTTGGGTCGCGTGGACCACGGGTATTTAACGATCGCGCCGGAGAAGTTGGAAGAACACTGAATGTAAAAGATTTTGATTTAGAAAGAATTTTTGGCAAAGAAGGTGTTCAAATCGTTCATTTATCGGGATTAATAGCAGCACTTTCTCCTGAGACCAGCCAATTTTGTTTGGAAATTGCCCGCGCGGCAAAAAAATACGGAACTAAAATATCATTCGATTTAAACCACCGCGCCTCTTTTTGGAAAGGAAGAGAAAAAGAATTACACGAAAATTTTACTGAAATTGCTTCTGTATCCGATATACTAATTGGAAATGAGGAAGATTTTCAACTTTGCTTTGGAATTGAAGGTCCGGCAGCTGGCGGCGAAGGATTAACTGCAAAAATCGATGGTTTTAAAGGATTAATAACAAGAGTTAAAAAAACATTTCCCAATGCATCAGTTTTTGCCACCACTTTGCGTGAAGTTGTCAATGTAAATGAGCATCTTTGGGGCGCAATTATGTTGGAAGGTGAAAACTGGCATGTAGTAGAACCGCGAACTATTAATGTACTCGACAGAATTGGAGGCGGCGACGGGTTCGTGGGTGGAATGTTGTACGGAATATTACGCAATTGGGAACCTGAAAAATGGCCGCAATTTGGCTGGGCAACAGGCGCAATGGCTACCACTTTCCTCACTGACTATGCCCAACCTGCCGACGAAGAAATGGTTTGGAGTATCTGGAAAGGAAACGCCAGAGTTAAAAGATAAGCTCAAACATTAATACCTTTCGCATAGATTTAATTTTTTGAGCGATGCCCCCGGCATAATGTCGGGGGCCCTTCCAGGGAAGAACAATTCGGTCTTTTGAAAACATATAATAATTTAAGCAATGATGTACTTTGAAAAAGGATCTGTAAACACATCCCTTTCTTCGGAAGATTTAAAACAGGGAATTTTTGAGGCACTAAAAAAAATGGAGCCTAAAAGAAAAGTGTTGGCTGTTCCGCCCGATTATACCCGCTTTCCTTCTCGAGCTGGCGAATTAACCGAATTTGCCTGGCAATATTTTGGAGAAAGATTAACAGATATATTACCTGCTTTAGGCACACACACTCCAATGACTGAAAAACAAATCAGCCATATGTTCGGCTCAACACCTAAAAACCTTTTCCGCGAGCATGACTGGCGAAATGACGTAGTTACTCTGGGAACTGTGCCCGCTGATTTTGTAAAGGAAGTTTCAGGAGGCGCTGTTAATTATGACTGGCCGGTTCAGGTTAACAAATTACTTATTGAAGGCAAATTCGACCTTATTCTTTCAATAGGTCAGGTAGTTCCGCACGAAGTTGTTGGAATGGCAAACTATAACAAAAATATATTCGTAGGCACCGGTGGTTCCGAAGGAATAAACAAAAGCCATTTTATTGGGGCGGCATATGGCATGGAAAAAATGATGGGACGTGCAGATACTCCCGTTCGAAAAATATTTAATTATGCTTCTGAAAAAATCAGTACAGATCTTCCTATCGTTTATGTTCAAACAGTGGTAGGGTTAAATAAACATGGTAAACTGCAAACTTACGGGCTCTTTATTGGCGACGACTACAGCGTTTTCGATAAAGCAGCAAAACTTTCGTTGCTGGTAAATTTCGAAATGGTTGACAAACCCCTAAAAAAAGTAGTTGTTTGGTTGGACCCGACAGAATTCAAGAGTACATGGTTGGGAAATAAAAGTATTTACCGAACCAGAATGGCATTAGCAGATGATGGTGAATTAATTGTACTTGCCCCTGCGTTGAAAGAATTCGGTGAAGACGCCCAGATAGACGCTCTGATTAGAAAATACGGTTACCATGGTACTCCACATACATTAAAGATGGTAAAAGAAAATGAAGATCTTCAAAATAATCTTGGAGCGGCGGCTCACTTAATACATGGTTCTTCCGAAGGTCGTTTTAACATTACTTATTGTCCAGGGAAAGAGAAAGAAAATTTGAACCGTGAAGAAATAGAGAGCGTTGGTTTTAACTTTGGCGACTTTGATGTAGTTACTGCCAGGTACAATCCGGAAATACTAAAAGACGGATTTAATATTTTACCCGACGGCGAAGAAATCTTTTATATTTCAAACCCGGCAATAGGTTTGTGGGCATACAAAGATCGATTTGAATATTGATGAAAATTAAAGACACAATACATTGGGGAATAATTGGTGTTGGCAATGTAACCGAAGTAAAAAGTGGCCCGGCCTTTTACAAATGCCAAAATTCGGAACTGGTTGCAGTCATGCGTCGTAATGCAGAGAAGGCAGCAGATTATGCACGCCGGCATAATATTCCAAAATTTTATTCAAATGCATCAGAACTGATAAACGATCCGGGAGTAGAAGCAGTTTATATCGCTACTCCACCCAATTCTCACGCTAAATATGCGATTGAGGCCATGCAGGCGGGCAAGCCGGTTTATGTTGAAAAACCTATGGCCAGAAATTATGCTGAATGCCTCGAAATGATAAAAGTTTCGAAAGAGACAGGAATGCCTTTATGCGTCGCATACTACCGCAGAACATTGCCGGCTTTTTTAAAAGTAAAACAACTTATTGATGAAAATGCGATTGGAAAACCTTTCCTGGTAAATATAAAACTATACAAACAGGCCTTGGAAAGAAATCAGAAAAAAGAAGAGATGCATTGGCATGTTTTTCCTGACATTGGAGGCGCCGGTCATTTTTTTGATTTGGCCTCTCATCAGTTTGATTACCTCGATTTTATTTTGGGGCCTGTAACAGAAGTTTCAGGGAAAGCAGAAAATAAAGCAAAATTATATCCCGCAGAAGATACCGTTACCGGAACATGGAAGCACGATTCAGGAGTTACGGGCACAGGAAGCTGGTGTTTTGTTGTAAATAAATCATCAGAAAAAGATGAAATTGAAATTATTGGAGACAAGGGCAAAATCACACTTTCTTGTTTTTCACATGGGAAAATAATTTTGCACAACGAAAGTGGGAAAAAAGAATTTGAATTTACAAATCCGGAACATATTTCACAAAACCTTGTGCAACAAGTTTCCGACGAATTCAGAGGTGGAGAAAAGTCAGTAAGTACAGGAATTTCTGCCGCCCGCACAAACTGGGTTCTCGATGAAATGGTAAAGAATTATTATCCAGAAAAATAAAATGAAAATAATTATTGACGATAAAATACCTTATATAAAGGGCGCTCTGGAACCTTTTGCCGAGGTTATCTATCTTTCGGGAAAAGCAACAACATCCGACATTGTAAAAGATGCTGATGCTTTAATTACACGTACCCGCACCATTTGCAACAAAGAACTACTTAGCGGTTCAGGAGTAAAATTTATTGCCACAGCTACTATTGGATACGATCACATCGATACATCGTATTGTAAAAAAGCAGGAATCAAATGGACAAATGCACCAGGTTGTAATGCTGAAAGTGTAAATCAGTATATCGCTTCCGCTTTATTTTCATGGTCGATGAGAAAACGGGAAAGTTTGGAAGGAAAAACTATCGGAATAGTAGGAGTTGGAAATGTGGGCTCTAAAGTAGCAAGGACCTGTGAAACGCTCGGAATGAAAGTTTTATTAAACGATCCCCCCCGGGAAAGGATTGAAGGCCAAGAAAAATTTACATCCCTGCAAAGAATTCAGGAAGAAGCAGATATAATCACATTTCATGTTCCGCTGAATACGATTGGAGAGGATGCAACTTTTCATATGGTTAATGAAATTTTCCTGCAAAAACTAAGAAAAGAACCGTTAATAATAAATTCGTGCCGAGGCGAAGTTTTTGATACAGAAGCTGTTTATAATGCACTGGAAGCAAACGACATTTCAGGTGTTATTCTCGATTGTTGGGAAAATGAACCTGAAATTGATTTGGAATTATTAAACCTTGCTGAAATTGGGACACCACATATTGCAGGATATTCCAAAGATGGAAAAGCAAACGGAACAAAAATGAGTGTTCAAGCTATCAGCCGCTTTTTTAATTTGGGAATTGACTCATGGCAACCTGTCGGAGTTGAACTTCCTAAAAATACAGTTGTTGAAATTGATGGAAGTCAGCGCCGTGAATATTCGATTCTGGCTGAAGCTATCCTTTCAACTTATGATATTGAAAATGATGATGAAGCTTTACGGGAAGCACCTCATTTATTTGAAAAATTAAGAGGTGATTACCCGGTAAGAAGAGAATTTGACAGTTATACAATAAAAGCAAAAGATGTTGAAACAAAAACATTAGATAAATTAAAAAAATTAGGATTCAAGATTATAAAAATATAAAACACATAATAACATGAAAAAATTAGCAGATATAGGACTTATTGGATTAGCCGTTATGGGCGAAAACCTGGTTCTAAATATGGAAAGCAAAGGATACACAGTTGCAGTGTATAACCGTACAGTGGAAAAAGTTGACAAATTTGTAAACGGACGGGGAAAAGGCAAAAACTTTATCGGAACACATTCTATTGAAGATTTTATTGACTCTCTTGAAAAACCAAGAAAAGTAATGATGCTGGTAAAAGCAGGTAAGCCAGTAGATGACCTGATTGAAAAAATTATTCCGCATCTTGAAAAAGGCGATATTATTATCGACGGCGGAAATTCACATTTCCCGGATACAATAAGAAGAGCTGAATATGTTGAAAGCAAAGGTTTACTTTATATTGGCACTGGAGTTTCAGGAGGTGAAGAAGGTGCGTTAAAAGGCCCATCGATGATGCCTGGTGGTTCTCCTGACGCATGGCCTCACGTAAAAGAAATATTCCAGTCGGTTGCTGCAAAAGTTGAAGATGGATCTCCTTGTTGCGATTGGGTTGGCGAAGGTGGCGCCGGACATTTTGTAAAAATGGTACACAACGGAATTGAGTATGGCGATATGCAAATTATTACCGAAGCTTACCAGTTAATGAAAGACTTGCTTGGAATGAGCAACAGCGAAATGCACGAAGTATTTGCAACATGGAATGAACAGGAGCTTGATAGTTACCTGATTGAAATTACACGTGATATTTTAGGTTTTAAAGATGAAAATGGTGAAGAAACCGTTGACTTCATCCTTGACACTGCGGGACAGAAAGGAACAGGTAAGTGGACAGGTATTTCGGCTCTGGATCTTGGAATACCTTTAACATTAATCGGAGAATCTGTTTTTGCACGTTGTCTTTCGGCACAAAAAGATTTGAGAGTTCAGGCTTCAAAAGCAATTTCGGGGCCGGAAAAAAAGTTCGAAGGAGATAAGGCTCAATTTATCGACGATTTAAAAATGGCTTTATACGGCGCAAAAATTATTTCTTATGCCCAGGGTTATAATCTAATGATGGAAGCAGCCAAAGAATACAAATGGAATCTGAATTACGGAGGAATTGCATTAATGTGGCGAGGTGGTTGTATTATCCGTTCTATATTTTTAGCCGATATAAAAGCAGCCTTTGATAAGAATCCGAATTTACCAAACTTATTGCTTGCTCCTTTCTTTAAAGAAAAAATAGAACAGGCACAAGAAGGCTGGCGAAGAGTTTGTGCAACTGCATTAGCAAACGGGGTTCCGGTCCCTGCATTAACTTCCGCTCTTTGTTATTTTGATGGTTTCCGTACCGAAAGATTGCCGGCAAACTTGCTACAAGCCCAGCGCGATTATTTCGGTGCACATACTTACGAAAGAACCGATAAACCACGCGGCGAATTTTTCCACACTAACTGGACCGGACATGGAGGCGACACAGCTTCTTCTACTTACAACGTCTAAATTAATAGGAAATAATAATTTTAAATCCGGAGGACCTCCGGATTTTTTTATTTCTGAAATTACAGATTGATCATCGCTTTTATAGCTCCGTCTTTGTAACCTTCAACAATGTCAAACGCTTTTGCTGTTTCGTCAAAAATAAAATTGTGTGTAACCATTTTTTCAACATCAATTTTGCCACTCACAACCAAATCAATGGCTTCTTCCACACAATGATTCTGACGGCGGACATTAATCACAGTTAACTCCTTCCTTCTCATTAAATCCATATTAAAATAATACTCTGCAGAAGGCGGAATCCCAACTAAAATTAATTTGCCACCGGGCTTCAGAATTTTTAAAGCGTTATCAACAGCTTGTTGGTCTCCACTCGCTTCAAAAACTACATCTAGCAACAATTCTTCCTGCTCCCGCACATCTTCTTCCACATTGCTTTTTTCAGAATTAATTAAATAAGAAGCACCTATCTCTCCTGCTTTTTTCAATCTATATTCCAGCGGCTCAATCATTCCAATGTTTGAAATTCCGTCTGCCCGCAATTTCATTAGAATACTTAACCCTATTGGGCCAGCGCCAAAAATCCCTGCTGAAACTTTCGTATTGGAAATTCCGGAAAGATTAACGGCATAAACACCAATTGTAAGTGGTTCAATTAAAGCAGCCTGTGTTTTGTTTAATTTACCAGTTACGGGAAAACAAGTAAATTCAGGCATAACAATATATTCAGCCAAACACCCTTCAAGTTGGCCGGGACATCCTAAAAACCGGTTGTTTCTGCATGTGTGTGGGCGCCCTGCCAAACACTGATCACAAACACCACAATGAACTGATGGATCGACTACGACTAAATCACCAACTTTAACCCGTGAGACATCCGCTCCTACTTCTTCAATAACTCCAGAACATTCATGTCCTACAGCAAACGGATATTTAACGACCTGGGAACCTATTTTACCTTCGGAATAATAATGGATGTCGGAACCACACACTCCAACAGTCAAAATTTTAATCTTAACATCAGTTGGAAGAATCAACTTGGGTTCGAATCCATTTGTTGACTCCATTTTTCGAATAGCAGTCAAAACTATTTTTTTCATAGCTACAGAAATTGCAGATTACGCCTTAAAAATAACTATTTACATTTATTCTCAATAACACAATTAAGAACCTGCTATTAGAAAATGATTTTTATCATATTTATATACAACCAAAGCCAATAGAATAAACAAAAAAATTATTCGAAAAAAAATATTTATATTCTATAACATATTGTCAGTTTTTTGACGTCTAAAAATCAACAATTTATGAGAGTAATCAATTTGATTTTTAACAAATATTAATAAATTTTTAAAAATTCTTAACGATCAAAACAATTTTGTACTATATTAGCAATGCTTAAAGCGAAAGATTAAGAAAATTATTGAAAACTACCTTTTCTCTATTAGACCAATAAAGTTTTCTTATCTAACTAAACTAGACTATGAACAATCGGGTTATCCAGAAGAAGATAACCCGTTTTTTTATGCTTTTTCTTTAATATTATGTTTAAAACGGAAATAAAACATTGTTCCTGCCGCTCCCAATCCAACAAGATAACCAAGCCAAATTCCCTGTGGTCCAATTTTCAGGATAAAAGCCAAAACATAACTTGTTGGGATACCAATAAAAAGATAGGCAATAAAGGCAATAAACATGGGAATTTTCACATCTGCCATTCCCCGCAAAGTACTTAACATTACCACTTGCAGCCCGTCAAAAATTTGAAATACCGCGGCAACTATCAGTAAGCCAGAAGCAATAGCCACTACATGAGGATCGGTGGTGAAAAGAAAAGGCAAATAATTTCTTCCAACAACAAAAACAAGAGCCATAACAGACATAAAAGCAAGAACAAGGTGTGTTGCCCCAAAAGCCGCCATTTTTAATGCATTAAAATCATAATTTCCCATTTGGTGGCTAATTCGAATAGTATTTGCCTGAGAGATTCCCAGCGAAATCATATAAGTAAACGATGCCATTCCCAATGCAACCTGATGAGCTGCCAGAGGTGTAGTGCCCAACCATCCCATCATAACAGCTCCGATTCCAAACGCCATTACTTCAACAATAATTTGAAATGCAATTGGGATTCCAATCCTCAAAACCTCTTTTATACGTTTAATCTCAATGGGTTGTAACCATGCTTCCCTGAAATAATTTATATAGCTACTTCTTTTCCATATAAAAAATATGAACAGCACTGGCATTACTAATCTGGAAATCAAAGTGCCTATTCCTGCTCCATTCAAACCAAGAACCGGAAAACCAAACTTCCCAAAAATCAATATATAATTCAAAAAAATATTTACTCCATTGGATATCAAAGTAATCAGCATTGCAATTTTAGTATTTCCCAAACCTTCAAAAAACTGTTTGAAAGAAAAGAATAACATGAATGGAAAATAAGAAAGACACAACAAAATATAATAAGGTTTTGCCAATTCAAGGACATCCTCCTGTTGCCCGAGAAAAGGCAATAAAAAATATATTCCCCCCATTATTCCCGATAAAATAAACGCAGCAACTACATGTGTAAACATGCCGTTCTTAAGCCACTTTTTTATTTCATCAGATTTTTTATTACCAAAAGCATTACCAACTAAAGGAGTAAGCCCGAGTGTAATTCCCATACCAAAATATAATCCGATGATAAAAGTACTGTTAACAAACGATGACGCGGCCAATTCTGTTGTTCCCACATGCCCCACCATCATAACATCAACCAATTGTACAGAAACCTGTCCAATTTGAGACAAAATAACAGGTAATGCCAGTCTAAGGTTACGTTTGTAATAAGGCAGATAATGTGCTAATTTCATTCTCTGAAACAAATAATTGGGGCAACAAAGTTATACTTTTGAATTAAAGTGAGAACCAATAGCTAAGTTTTATCATAAATGCATTTTGTGCGCTTACCTTAGAAATTCCTTTTAAACTGCTAACAATGGAGGAATCATAAAGATTTTCGTACCTCGACCGGTTATTTGTCCATACAAAATAAAGAGTAGAGCCCGTTTTATATTCCCATCTGAGAACAAGATTTGAACGAAATTCCTGAAAGTTAAAGTCCTGATTATTTTCAGTAAGATTTAATACCAAATTGGAATTTTCATCCACCAGCAATCGCTCTTCTCCCTCCTCTATTCGCAAATATGAATATCGCTCAGCTAAATTTTTTGTTTTAGAATCAGCAACTTTTCTAAAATTAAGAAATTTCCCGGTTGATGCGTAAGGACTGCCATAATATTGAACCGATAATTCAGGAGTAAGAAATAACTCTGCACGCAAAGTTGTATAGAGTGTTTTCCGGTTTAGTTTACCTACGATATATTCTCTGCTATTATCAATTGTTTTTTGCATAACATACTGACTATTATCAACTTCATCTGAATATGTAGTACGGGCACTTATATTAATCCTGTTGCTAATCAGCCACTGAATATAAAACTGATAATAATTTTCTTTGGTAATTTTATCACTAGATCTTGTTAAATAACTGCTTATTCCCATAATTACGTTTTTACCTGGATCGGTTTGTAAATTTATCCTGCCTCTGTTTTTATTGTCAATTCTAAGCGAAGGTCCGCCTCTTAGCTGACGGGTATCTATGGTATTAAAATCGCGGTTATAAATCAGATCCAGTTTCCATCGATTTTTAAATTGTATCCTGGAGTTAGCAATTATTTCATCGCCAATATTTTCACCCCCGTAACTCCAGTGATGAATCTGCTGAAATTCAACATAATAACTCAAAAGAATCCCTTTAGGTTTATTTATCCAATATAAAAAATTAACATTCTGATCGATATAATCGGCCTGCCTCAGGTATCCAAGATCATTTAATTCCACTCCTGGAGAACGCCAGTCGAAACCTCCTGTTAATCTTAGCTTACCACTTCTTTTTCCTCCGCTTATTTCTCCTCCCCAACCTTCAAGCCTTGTAAGATCCTTATTATATTTCAAATGGTCGGCATCAGTTCTTTGAAAGTAATGTCTGGAATTTAGCTGTAAATTTGATATTGCAGATGTACTTCCATTTATTTGCGAATAAAAACTTTTGAAATTCACAAAATATTTCCGGTTCTTCCAGTTGTGTTCAAAGTCAATTCCGCCAACCGTTGAATTGTCTGCTAAAAAATCGAGATTATCATCTTTTATATTTCGTATCGTAGAAGTTACCAGTCCACCTATTACTGTTTTTCCCCTATTTAAATCCTGCTTAACCCGGCCTATAAAATAATTGGTAAAAGGCTCAACAGCCACTTTATCTTTGCCTCCGGTATAATCAATTGTAGCCATCTCCCGGGATGTCATACTATTAATTACTCCAAGTGAAAGCCCCTTTTTATTCTTCCCTGTAAGTTTTAAAGCGTTAATTATAGACGTATTATCAGGAGTTGTAATTGCATTTACTCCATCTGTATATTCAGGCTCATAACTCGGCGCGTGACCAATTCTGCGGGAATAAAAAAGCAGATCAGATCCCGCTTCATACTCAAGAATGCTATTTCCTTCCAAAAAGAAGGGACGCTTTTCGTCATAGAAGACCTCATATGAAGTCAAGTTTAACTCCGACGGATCCGCCTCTACTTGTCCAAAATCCGGATTAACAGTATAATCCAAAGTAAAATCTGAAGTTACTCCTATTTTCCCGTCCAGTCCCACTCCATATTTATATTTTTCCTGTGCATCCGAAATGTATTTTGCTTTAGTGTAAGGCAACACTTCAAAATTCCTTTTATATGGAATATCTTTTATCCCATGTAACTCTCCAAAAATATATACCATTGCAGGAGCATCAACAGGTACCAATTTCCATTGGTCTTCTTCACTAAGTCGGTGAATCCATCTCCAAATGTGCATTCCCCACACATGTTCTTCTTTGTTTGCAAAACGTAACTGGGTAAACGGAACTCTCATTTCAGCATACCACGCGGAATCACCAACAGATGACTTTCCATCCCAAACAGCATCCCAGTTAAAATCCCAGCCATATTCTCCCAAGTGCATCAAATCAACCTTTTGGCCGGCAGCAGTCACATTAAATTCAAAAGCCGTTTGTTTATCATTATATGAATCAAGCGCAATTCCAGCCATATCCCCGTTATTTTCATCACGACGCCCCAGGATAGGACTAATTTTTTCAGGCTCATCATCGTAACAAATAATAGCAAAATATAAATAGGTATCATCGTATAAAATTTTTATTTCAGTTTGTTGCGAAGGGTCATTTGCCTGGTGTGGCTGTTGTTGAACAAAACCACCATCCCATTTTCCAACCAATTTCCAACATTCATCGTCAAGTTTACCGTCAATTTTGGGTTTTAATTCTGTACGGGTCGCATAATAAACTCTGTTTATACTTGCAAAATGGTTTACAAGGGAATCATCGGACAGTGTGTAATTAAAATCTTGGGCCTCAGAAATAAAACATACAAAAGGAAATAGTATTAAAAGGAGTTTTCTGTACATAATTATTATTTAAATAAGCGGTTAAAATTAGTTGCTTTTCGAAAAATACAAAACTTTTTGATAGAAAATGTATTTCAATGTTAGAACAGTTTTTTTTGTTTTTCGAATTTAAAATTTCTTTCCCTCCTTCTCTTTTTACAATTTACATTTATTAACACATTTTGATTTGTAATTTGAACGACAAAAGGTAATTTCAAATGGTGTTCCGAATTAAACAATTTTAGGTTTGTTTAGTTATACATGATTGTGTTTATAAAACAGATAAATTTTTATCGATTTATAAAATCAATATGAATCAAATAAATAAAGTTTTAGTTGCTAATCGTGGCGAGATTGCAATTCGTATTATGCGTACATGCAGAGAATCAGGCATAGAAACCGTTGCTGTTTATTCCGAAGCAGACCGCACCTCACTTCATGTTAGATACGCTCATGAAGCCTACCTTATAGGAAAAGCGCCATCAAGCGAAAGTTATTTAAACATTGAAAAAATAATTGAAGTTGCCAAAAACTCCGGAGCCGATGCAATTCATCCCGGATATGGTTTTTTGTCGGAGAATGCAAGATTTGCACAGCGTTGCTTCGACGAAGGAATTACTTTTATCGGGCCTACACCCGATGTAATCGTAAAAATGGGCGATAAAATTCAGGCCCGCGAAGTAATGAGTAAAGCAGGCATTCCTGTTGTCCCGGGAACTGAAGGCGCCATTTCAACAGAAGAAGAAGCACTTTCAATTATAAAAGAAATAGGGGTTCCGGTAATGATAAAAGCCTCTGCAGGTGGAGGCGGTAAAGGGATGCGCCTGGTAAAAAATGAAGCAGACATCGTATCAGCAGTTCGGGCAGCACGGTCTGAAGCAAAATCTGCTTTTGGTGATGATTCTGTTTACATTGAAAAGTATATAACCTCACCTCATCATATTGAGTTTCAGATCCTGGCCGATCAACACGGAAATGCTGTTCATCTTTTTGAAAGAGAGTGTTCGGTTCAGCGCCGACATCAAAAAATGATTGAAGAGACCCCATCGCCGTTAATGACAGAAGAACTTCGTGAAACCATGGGGAATGCGGCAGTTGAAGCAGCGAAAGCGGTAAAATATACAGGAGCAGGAACAATTGAATTTCTTGTCGACAACAATCTAAATTATTACTTCCTCGAAATGAATACAAGGCTACAGGTAGAACATCCGATTACAGAAAGAGTTACCGGTATTGATCTTGTAAAACAACAAATTAAAGTTGCAGAAGGACAAGCGCTGGAATTTACACAGGAAGATTTATCTCAAAAAGGGCATGCCATTGAATGCAGAATTTATGCGGAAGATTCTGATAATAATTTTATGCCCAGCGCCGGAAAAATATATAAAATATCGGA
Organism: uncultured Draconibacterium sp.; assembly: GCA_963677235.2. Taxonomy (GTDB): domain Bacteria; phylum Bacteroidota; class Bacteroidia; order Bacteroidales; family Prolixibacteraceae; genus Draconibacterium. The sequence continues at coordinate 1,885,813 of CAXXPP010000004.1, forward strand.
ACCACTCGGGTTAGGTGTTCGTACCGATGGTTATGTATATGAAGGATACGAAATTCCGATCTTTTACGATTCAATGATCTCAAAACTGATTGTTTGGGGGAAAACACGCGATGAAGCTATCCGAAGGATGCGCCGCGCTTTGTATGAATATAAAATTACCGGCATTAAAACTTCTATTAAATTTCTGGAACGAATAATGAATAATAAAAATTTCATTGCCGGAAATTATGATACCCATTTTATTGAAAAAAACCAGGAACAATTAATGGGAGACGGAGACTGTGAAAACTGCGACGATATGGTAATTATCGCAGCTTTTATTGACTACCTGGATAAATTGGGTTCCACCGAAAAAAATCAAAAAGAATTTACACCTGCACAAAGTCGCTGGAAAAAAATTCCATTTATTAATCATTTCTAAAACGATAATATGCCAGTAGAAATAAAAATAGAAGACCGGGTTGCATGGGTAAATCTCTTAAACCAGAATGGAAACCTTTTAGAAGTAGAAGTAGATGGTAAACTTTACAAAGTTGATTTGATGCATACTGCCGATGGTACCTTCTCCATTCTGGAAAGCGGACATTCGTATAACATTGAACTTGTCCCCCACGAACAACCCAAAAAATATACAGCTTACACTCTTTACAAAGAATTTGAAGTTGAAGTTATTGACGCGGAGGCCCGTTACCTTATGAACCGGGGAGCCAATGGATTTGGCTCAAATGAAAATACAATTTCTTCGCCAATGCCTGGCAAAGTTGTAAAAATCCTGGTAAACGAAGGTGACGAAATTAAGGAAGGAGAAAATGCGATTATTATTTCGGCCATGAAAATGGAAAGCGAATATAAATCGCCCCGTGATGGTATTATCAAAAGAATTAACGTAAGCGAAGGCGAAACAATCGAAGGAAATCAGATTTTAATTGAACTGGATTAAAAGCTATAAAGCATATGGATTTAAAAGAAAAATACAACCAGCTCGAAGAATATAATGAAAAAGCCGAGTTGGGTGGAGGAATTGAACGAATTGAAAAACAGCATGCAGCCGGTAAAAAATCGGCACGCGAGCGCATTCTACAATTACTCGATCCCGGAACTTTTAACGAAATTGACAAACTTGTAACACATCGGAATTATGATTTTGGGATGGAAACAAACAAAGTTCTTGGCGACGGATTAATTTCAGGATATGGAAAAATAAGCGGTCGACTGGTTTATGTTTTTGCACAAGACTTTACAGTTTTCGGTGGTTCACTTAGCCGGGCAAATGCCGATAAAATTGTAAAAATACAGGAATTGGCTTTAAAAATGGGTGCACCGCTCATCGGATTAAACGACTCCGGTGGTGCGCGAATTCAGGAAGGTGTAGAAAGCCTTGCCGGTTACGCCGATATATTTTATAACAACGTAATTTCATCAGGTGTTATTCCACAAATTTCGGCCATTTTGGGGCCATGCGCAGGCGGTGCTGTTTACTCTCCTGCCCTCACCGACTTTATTTTTATGGTGAATGAAAAAAGTCACATGTTTGTTACAGGTCCTGATGTTATAAAAACTGTAACCCATGAAGAAGTTACAAAAGAAGATTTGGGTGGCGCAGTTACTCATAATACCAAAAGCGGTGTTGCCCATTTCAATGGAGCAGACGAAGATCAGACCCTTATGATGATTCGCGAATTATTGAGTTTTCTACCTTCAAATAATTTGGAAGATCCGCCGGTAAAAACCACAATTGATCCGGCTGACCGAGCGGAAGAAAGCCTGCAAAATTTGGTTCCGGCAGATCCGAACAAGCCTTATGATATGCTCGAAATCATTCAAAAAGTAATTGACAACAAGCATTTTCTGGAAGTTCAGGCACAATATGCAAAAAATATTATAGTTGGTTTTGCACGGTTTGGAGGGAGACCGGTTGGAATTGTTGCCAATCAACCCGCTCATCTGGCAGGTGTTCTCGATATTAATTCATCAGTTAAGGCAGCACGTTTTGTGCGTTTTTGCGATGCTTTTAATTTACCACTGGTTACGTTTGTCGATGTTCCTGGTTTTTTACCCGGAACAAGTCAGGAATTTGGCGGGATTATAAAACACGGGGCAAAACTTTTGTATGCATTCTCTGAAGCTACAGTTCCTAAAATTACAATAATTACCCGAAAAGCGTATGGCGGAGCGTATGATGTAATGTCTAGCAAACATATTGGAGGCGACGTCAACTTTGCGTATCCAATGGCAGAAATTGCAGTTATGGGGCCAGAGGGAGCAATTAATATAATACACAGGAATAAATTGAACGACGACGAAAAAGTTCAGGCCGTTCAGGATTATCGTGAGAAATTTGCAAATCCATATAAAGCAGCTTCGCTGGGGTACATCGATGAAATAATCCATCCGAAAGATACTCGCAAAAAAATTATAGGAGCATTGGAAATGACGCAGAATAAACGAAAATCCAATCCTCCCAAAAAACATGGAAATATTCCATTATAGAATATATAGACAGATATTTACTAAAAGACGTACATTTGTGCGTCTTTTTTATTTATGTGACAATAGGTTCAAAAATTATTTATTGAACATTTGGGCTAATATATTTCCAAAAAAAGCTGAAACTGTTTGAGAAATAACATTTTATTTCTATTTTTGCGCGTCCAAAAAATTTTGGATTTAAGTATTAATTTAAAAATTAGATGTTTATGTTGAATCAGTACGAAACCGTTTTCATTTGTACTCCCGTTTTATCTGAGCCACAGGTAAAGGAAGCGGTAAAAAAATTCAAGGACCTCATCGCTGAAAACGGAGGCGAGTTGCTCCATGAAGAGGACTGGGGAATGAAAAAACTGGCTTACCCTATCCAAAAGAAATCTACAGGCTTTTACAATTTATTTGAATTTAAAGTAGATCCTTCATTTATTTCAAAGTTTGAAACTGAATTTCGTCGCGATGAAAGAGTAATCAGGTTTATGACCGTTAAACTCGACAAATATGCGATTGAGTACAGCAACAAAAGAAAAAAATTACAAAAAGCTAAAACAGAAAAGGAGGGATAAAAAATGGCACAAAATTCAAGTGAAATCAGATATCTGACTCCACCGTCAGTAGAAATCAAAAAGAAAAAATATTGCCGTTTCAAAAAGAACGGAATTAAATATGTGGATTACAAAGATCCGGAATTTCTGAAAAAGTTCTTAAATGAACAAGGTAAAATTCTACCTCGCCGAATTACCGGAACTTCTTTAAAATATCAGCGTAAAGTTGGCCAGGCCATTAAACGTGCCCGCCAAATTGCTTTATTGCCATTTGTAACCGACATGTTGAAATAAAAGGAGGACACAAAATGGAAATTATATTAACACAAGACGTTGAACGTTTAGGAAGTAAAGACGATATCGTATTGGTAAAAGACGGATATGCACGTAACTTCCTGATTCCACAAAAGATGGCAATTGCTGCTACTGAAACGGCTAAAAAAGTGTTGGCAGAGAACATTAAACAACGTGCTCACAAAGAAGCCAAACTAAAAGATGCAGCTACAGCAATTGCAGAACAAATAGTAAATAAGAAAATCACTATTGGTGCAAAAACCAGTTCTTCAGGCAAAATATTTGGTTCAGTTAATACCATTCAGTTGGCAGAAGCTATCAACAAAAAAGGTTTTGAAATTGAACGCAAACAAATTATTCTTCCCGAGGATAGCATAAAAGAAGTTGGTACCTACACAGCAAAAATTAAGTTACATAAAGAAGTTGTTGTAAGTATTGAGTTCGAAGTTGTGGCTGAATAAAATCTGAATAATTCAAGATATACAAAAAGGGTTTCTGAGTCAGGAACCCTTTTTTGTTTTCGGCTATTCTGTTTCTGCCTCTTCACTTTCTGTATTTTTCCCTTCCCCGAGTCCTTTAGGGACTTTTCTCCTATGCGGGCCCCCCTACACAAGGGTATTTTAACCTTTCCGTTGTTGTAGAATATTCGGACAATGCGTGTCTTTTTAGTAAAAATTGTTCGGAGGATAGACATAAAAAAACCTTTAGGGTTTTGGAAACCCGAAAGGTCAAAAATTCAAGATAAAAGTACTATCGTGTTACTACTAATTTTCCGGTTAAAATTTCATCTTTGTATTTTATGCGCACCATATACACCCCCTCTTTCCAGTTCGAGGTGTTGAGTTTATATTCGTTGCCCTTCAATTTGGTCTTTTTCTCTTTAAGCATTTGGGTGTTGTTGTAAACTTCCAACTCCCACTCAGCCTCAATATCAAATTCACTTTTCTCTTCAGAATCTGATTCAATAATGAGTGTAGTTTCGCCGGTAGCAGGGTTAGGTGACAAAACCAGGTAGTGAAGACTACAAAATACCTCTACACGTAGCTCTCCACGGATTGAACCGCAATCATTTTCATCGGTAACATATATCCAGCCTTCCTGATAAGAATTACCCGTGTTAGTACCCCTTATCCTACATTTATACCCATAATTTGAACCGACAATCTCCAGGGGCCCGAAAACCGACCAGCTAACTATCCGGCGATATTCCTCGTAATACATTAATTCCCGGCAATCCAGTGTAGCGGAACCGGATACCTCCGGGCGTTCCGGTTTGCCTACCTCAACAGTCTTTCGGGGTAAGGTTATCTCCCCGCAATCATTGGTAAGAGTTGCCCGAACCCATCCATCTCCTGAACCGTTGGCGGTAAAAGTTCCGGGGTTCTGCGGGTCTTCAGTCAGGTTTGCCGATTCGTCCCATGAAACAGTGGTTCCCGGAGGCTGGTTATTAACGGTAAACATAGCACTGGAGCAAACTATAGAGGGGCCGGAGATGGTAGAATGAAATACATTCTGAAGAATTGTTGTATTATCTATAAAATCTTTCATTCTACCGATTTGCAATTCAGAGAATAAATCCCGGCAAGGTTTGTAGGCGTATGACATTAGATTAGAAACATCTGGGGAGTAAGGATCTCCATTAGCATCAGTACCTGTCCCGGTATAAGTACAACTATTAATTGACCATTGATTAGGATCAGCAGGAGTATCTGAAATATAATCTCCACAAACTACGGAGTTACTTCCATCCACTAATTCGGGACATTGATTAATATCACCACCAGCTTCAGATACAGTTCCGTGATGTGTATGATAAAGTCCTAAACAATGTCCCATTTCATGAGGTAAACTTGAGGTAACATAATAGCCCCCATGGATTATTAATGCAGTAGAAGGAATATTCTGCGCCATTCCTGCAGCACTCCAACTTGTTGATTCTCCAAGCACATATATATCAATAGCTTCACAATGTGAATTAAGTCCTAAAAGCTGATTTTCTTTTCCACTAAAATTCACATAATAGTAGTCATTATCAATAAATTCTGACCCTAATAATGAAAAATGAATATCAGCAGCTCCAAAATTACTGTTTAATGAGTTTTCAATTGTTGATAAAATTCCTGTGCCCAATCCCTGCCCACTACTGCTCCTAACAATATGGACAAAAATATTCAATGAGTATGATGTAGAAGTTAATATTGATCTTGCTGATTTATTAAAAATCCATTGAGGAGGCTCAGGCGAGGCGGTTAAACATTGTTCTTGAGCACTTATAATTGTTACATTTAAAAATGATAAAAGGAATAATACAATTTTTTTCATACGAATTTAGTTTTTAGTAGTTACTATGAATACAAACTGATAATCTTCAATATTTGCATCGGGCTGGTTATAATTTATTGGTGACGCTTTTGCCATAAAAATTCTGAATGGAGTATTTTCAATAAATGAGCCTTCTCCAAAAAGATTAATAAAAGCATCGACAAAATAGGAACTATCTTTTAAATTGGCCGGAGCAGATTCCAAATCATTAATCAAATCTTTTACCCCCTGTATATCGTACCCGTTATTTTCATAGAATAAGGCTCCACAAGGCTTTGATGCTACCTTAACAATTTTATCTCCATTGTTTATCTGTAAATAGGAATATACTCTAATAGTTGTAGGAGCGTCTTGATTATTACTAAAATCTGCCAATGAACAATCAATAGTAACACTATCTTCAATATTCTTAATAGAAAGTTCTATTTTCTCTCCATTGTAAGTAATTTCTTTCGAATCACTATATTTTAATTCAAACACGCTTAATAAATTACCGATATCATCCGAAACGACAGAGATTGATTCATCTTTTTCGCACCCTGCCCCCAGCAACACCACACAAAGCGGCAAAAGGAGCAGAAAAATGGTAAATAGTTTTAATCCGCCAATTGTAGGACTTAAAATTTTTTGTTTCATAATTAAAGTATTTAGTAGTGAGTATTTCGTACAAAGTACTTTTGGTATTCAGGGTAACTTTAGTTACCGGGGGTGAGAACAATTAGGAGGGGTACTGTTTGGAGGAGCGGGCTAAACAACCTTGTTGTTGTCCGGGAATGTTTTAAATGGTTTGGTTTACGGGGCATGTTTCATTTTTTAGGTTTTTACAGCTTGTTCATTTGTGATTTAGATGAAGTTAATTACCAAAAGGTTGCGTTGTGAAGCAGCATAAGGAATATTCACACCTTCCGGCGTATAAGTAAAGGTTCTTTGAGTGGCGGGTTCATAATTTTCGGTTTTACTTGTTTGTGAATCTCAGGTTTATTTTTGTAAGTACATTCCTTAAAACCCGGGAAGGTGACCCTGGATGTGAGGTGTTTGGCAACACAAAGTGCCCTGCTTTCAGGTTTTAATGGCATTAAAAGACAGGTCCGACTTTAAAGCATCGAAAAATCTTTTAGTATTTCAACTCTTAGCATAAATCAAAAACGAAAACCAACGGGGGTTTTTGCAACAAAAACATCGAAGTAATTTATTCTGAGATAGCTGCTTTTTATTTCACTGCAATTGTTTCAATTTCGACCAAAACACTGAGGGGCAGTTCTTTTACTGCAAAAGCGGCACGGGCGGGCTGACTCTCAGTATAAAACTGTCCGTAAACCTCATTCATTTCTTTAAAATCGCTCATATTTGCCAAAAAACAGGTCGATTTCACAACATCCCGGTACGAATATCCCGCTGCTTCCAGAATAGCTCCAATATTTTTTAATACCTGAACAGTTTGTTCCTTAATTCCCCCGTAAACGACTTTCATTGTTTCCGGATCCAGCGGTACCTGTCCAGAAATATATAGTGTTCCGTTAACCTCAACAGCCTGGCTGTATGGACCAATTGCCTTCGGGGCATTTGCAGTTTCAATTATTCTTTTCATATTTTTTGTAATCTTAATAATTATCGAAGTAGCTCTTATTTTTCGTTAACTTCAAATCTTTTAACAACGACGATTTTGCATTAATCGTAAAACTATAGCTCCGTCTCTGCCCAAAAGGAATAAAAGTGAAAGCCATTTGCCAACAGTGTAAATCGCGGTTCACAGTAAAATTGGTAAAGGAAAATTCCCGGGCCATAATATCAAAGTTAGTTGTCATGCCAATTCGCCATTTTTCGGTAAGATTTAAATTCCCTCTAAAACCAAGAGTTTGCATAATTTTTCCTTTTTCTCCTAACCTGGTGGGGCCGCCATAATTAAAACTATAATCAACGTTAAAGTCCCAGGGAACATTAAAATCAGAATAATTTGAATAATCACCCGGGAGTAAATTCTCTTCTTCAATGGCTTCTTCATTAGCTTGCGCCTCTTCCTGTCCTTTTTTTGATTTAAATTGTAATCCAAAAGAAAGACGTGCCTGAGTAAAACGCCCTAATTTAGCTAACCCGCTTTTTTCATTCCATGCATATTTATTAACCCGACCTCTTTCCTCAAGTACATATGGATCAAGTGTTGTTCCCATATCCAAATTCACACCGGCAATGGTTGTTCTGGCCCTTATTCCAATAGGAGACAAATTGAATGAATCGGCAACTAAATTATATGAAGTGGTAAAACCCAGGTTATCAATTATTTTAACTTTTTTATATTTCTGCTCTTCGTCAGATTTAGTAGAATCCCGAACATCCAAAACCTTTGCCTCCAAACTATTATTCAAGGAAAAGGAAATTGCCCCCGAAGCCCCCTGCCCCGGCGAACCTCCATAGGTCCCCCCTCGGTTTACATCGTAATACCTTATTGTTCCTGCGGAATCAACCTGAACAGGTTGCCAGTAACCATACTTCTCTTTCCCAAAGTCAGGCCGGTAACTAAAACTCACCGAAGGGGTCATTTTATGCCGTATTACACTAATCTTTGATTTTGGATTTAAAGGTTTAAAATTTCCATAAATGTTTGTAGACGCACTCAAACTATACGAATACTCGTAAACCCGGTTAAACCCGGTTAAAGTATCAATCCGAACAGTATTTGCAATTGTAGACGGATTGTTAAAATCTCCGCCTGGCACATAAGTATATTTCAGTTTTTTGAAATACCATTTTTCATCGTAAGAAAAACCAGGGCTGAAATTAATATAATTAAACAAGTTAAAACTGGGTAACGCAATAGGAATGTTGTGTTTAATACCATTTTTCCAGTCTTTGGCAAACGAAGATTTTAACACTTCAGATTCTTTGGCATTTTGGAGCGTATTCTTCATATTACCCGAGTAGTTAATTCCAAACTTCTCGTACCAGCGAACGGAGCCAACTCTGTTTTTTCTTCGTAACGGGTAAACCTTTCCCATACTAAAAGTCATCTCCGGCAACGAAAGTGAGATAGTAGAATCAACAGAATTTTGCAAATGCCGCAAATTGACAGACATATTAAAAGGTGTATTTTCAAACTTCTTTGTAAATGATATACTCGAAGACTTCTGGGTACTCAGGTAATTACTTGCCGAATAAGAATTTTGTTTATCGTAACCACTGGTCGAAAAATTTACACTCGCCGAGAATGTTTGATTGGGGTTTGCTTTTGCATCCTGCGTGTGCCTCCAGGCTACAGCAAATTGTTTCGATTTATTATAGGTATCGGTTCCTACTTCACCGAATACATTTACGTTATATTTAAAATCGAAATTTCCACTGAATTTATAACGCTTTCTGTAGTTGGTATTAATTTTTCCGGCCCAGGAACCTTTTGAATATATATCGCCCCTCAGGGCTAAATCAAAATATTGGCTGGCAGCCCAGTAATAACCTCCATCTCTTAGGAAAAAGCCACGGTTAGCTTCTTCACCATAACTCGGAACAATAATTCCCGAAGAATATGTTGGTGTGCTTGGGAAATAACCAAATGGCAGGAACGGGAAATATATCGGAAAGTCTTCCAAAACCATGTAAGCAGGTCCTGTAATAATTTTATTATTTGAAATTACTTTTGCCTTTGAAAGATGCAGATAAAAATGCGGATGCTCTGCATCGCACGTGGTATATTTTCCGTCGGTGGCTAAAAATGCATCATCAGAGATCTTTTTTGTTCGTGCACTATGAAAATATCCTTCCCCTTGCTCCGTAACAACCTCGGTAATTATTCCTTTTTTGGTTTCAAAATTATATCTCAGTGTTTTCGATTCAAACTCTTCATCACCATCTTTAAAGACCGGTTTCTGAACCAGTGTCTCTGTTGAATCTAAAAGCCCTTCAGCATATACTTCCTTTGTTTCCAAATCAAGTTCTATAAAATAGGCCGTTAATTCAATTTCCTGGTAAGTAACATGGGCATTATTATATAAATAAACCTTTTGCCCATCTAAAGATACAATAATTGAATCTTCTGCGTTATAATCAATAGGAGCCTCAATTACAGGTGGTACGAGCGAATCAACTTCAAGAGTATCTACCAGTAAAGTATCCTGCACAGGCATATCAGCGAGAACTGTGTCCTGCTGATTAATATCTAACGGACGAATATTTTTCTCTGTTTCCTGACAAAAAACTAGTAAAGGAAAGACTATGAAAAGATATGTTAAAACTAATTTATACAAAATGTTTTCTGAATTAAAACCTATATTATCAGGCTTGCCGTGCAAAAATAAAAATAAGGGTTATACAAAAGCCCTAATAAATGCAAAATAATTCTAATATTTCTATTTTTGTTGCCGAAATGATTATTGTTATGAAACAAATCTTATTCATATTTCTTATCATTTTTTCAATCATTTTTCTGGATGTTTTTAAAACTAAAGGAAAAACCGGAGCATTCATAAAAAAAGATGAATCAAAAGTTTCTGTTGTGGTTATCGACGCCGGACATGGAGGGAAAGACCCCGGAGCAGTGGTTGGTTCTGCGAGAGAAAAAGACATTGTTTTAGATATTGCGTTAAAACTGGGAGCTACTATTAAAAAAAATTATCCTGAAACAAAAGTTATTTATACCCGCGACAAGGATGTCTTTGTACCTCTATACAAGCGAGCAGAAATTGCCAACAAAAACGATGCAGACCTTTTTATTTCCATCCACGCTAATTATGTTGCGGCTCAGTCGGTACAAGGTACAGAAACATTTGTTTTAGGACAGCACCGAAGTGAAGATAACCTGGAGGTGGCAAAAAAAGAAAACTCGGTAATTCTACTCGAAGACAACTACTCAACCACCTATGAAGATTTCGACCCAAATTCTCCGGAGTCGTATATTATGTTTGAAATGATTCAGGATGAATACCTTGAACAAAGCGTAATGCTGGCTTCCGTTATTCAGGATCAATTTCGCGAGGTTTCAAAAAGGTACGACAGAAGTGTTAAACAGGCAGGTTTTCTGGTGTTGAGAGAAACAACAATGCCGAGCGTTCTTATCGAAGCCGGTTTTTTAAGTAATCAGTCGGAAAGAAACTATCTTTTAAGTGAATCAGGCCGTAGCAGTATTGCCTCTTCTGTTTTTAAGGCTTTCAGAGAATACAAAAGAAGAATTGAAGAAAAAAGCAGTTTTAATCTTATTACGGAAACAACAACCCAGCATGCTCAACTTAAGGATGAAGCGAAAGGAAAAGAATCGAAATCCAATGCCTTTTATTCTGTTCAGATTGCGGCAACAAAAAGATCACTGGAAACGCACCCTTCGAATTTCAAGGGTGAAAAAAATATTTTTAAAATCAACGCTGGAAAAATTTATAAATACTATTCCGGCAAATTTGATTCATACAATGATGCAATGGCAGAAAAAAACAGACTGCAAAAAAAATTTAAAGATGCATTTATTGTAACTCTGGAAGACGGAGAACTGGTTTCAGTGAAAAAGATTCGCTGAAAAATGTAATTCCTGTCTGAAATCCCTAATTTTACATCATCAAAAGCGTATCTGAATAAAACAGGTTAAGATTCATAATTATTCATTTTACTGCTAAAAATTTAAAATTGTACGAATGAAAATACGAATTTCGAAATATGCACGACTTGGTATTTTAATAGTAGCTTCAATAGCCATTTTAATTTGGGGGCTAAGCTACCTGAAAGGAAATGATGTATTCAAGCAGAACAAATATTACCACGTGGTTTACGAAAGAATTGACGGACTGGTGGAAGCAAGCAAAGTTACTTTAAATGGTTACCAAATAGGGCAGGTAAAAAATATCAACTTTACTCCCGACAACAGTGGAAATCTATTGGTTACATTAATGATTGATGCTGATTTCGGAATACCCGTAAATTCGGTGGCTCAAATTATTAGCAGCGATATTATGGGAACGCGTTCAATAAAACTGGTACTTAGCAACGAAAATGAAATTTATTTATCGAATGATACTATTCCGGGAGCAGTTGAAGGTGATTTAAAAGAACAGGTAAGTATGCAGGTTTTACCCTTAAAAAATAAAGCAGAACAACTTTTGGCTACCCTCGATTCAGCAGTTACTGTTTTAACAGTAATTTTCAATGAAAATGCCCGGCAAAATCTGTCTGAAAGTTTTGAAAATATCAATCAAACAATTGAGAACCTTGAAAAAACCACTGCTGATTTAAATGATATTGTTTCGTCTGATAAAAACAGCATTCAGAGAATTATTGTAAATGTTGATACAATAACAACAGCATTTAAAGACAACACAGGGAAACTGGAAAATACTATTCAAAATTTATCAGCGTTTAGCGACACGTTGGCTCAGGTATCTGTTTCACCGGTTCTAAACAATTTACAAAAGGCGTCAAACCAATTGTCAGGCATCATAGAAAAACTAAATAGTGACGATAATTCAGCTGGTCTTTTGCTAAACGACGATGAACTGTATTCTTCGATTAATGATCTTTCGGGAAATTTAAGCTCACTTATTAACGATATTCAAACCAACCCCAAAAGATACCTGCATTTTTCAGCACTGGATTTGGGAAAAGAAGTCTATGTTACAGCAGCCGGCAATACAGCTTCCAAAAATATAATTTTTAAAGTACACCTCATATCTACGGAAAATCAGATTCCTACAAATTCCAAGATATTCGATGGACTGGAAACTGAGATTGAAGAGTATTCAACCAGCGGAGCTTATTCTTATCTTACGGGTGCAACAAATTCATACAATGAAATTCAGGAAATACAGAAGAAAGCAAAAGAAAAATTTCCTGATGCGACTGTTGTTGCTTTCAAAAACGGACGGTTAATAAAATTAGAAAAAGCGCTAAAATCCCTTCGATAATAACTAACTACTGTCAATATATTTTGTTATGGAAAAAAAAAACCAACTACTACCAACCAGATATATAGTTGTTTATTAACAAGTTAAACACAACACGCTGACTTACAGAGTTTTAATATTTTTATTAAATATTCATTTTTTAAAACTCTGAAAAAGAAATCAATATAAAAATCGCGAAAAAATCAATAGCCCATTCATTTTTTTTTTAACTTTTTTTTCGCAAATTTTGTTCTCGGGAATACCGAGAATTATTAAGAATTATTTTATAAAACCTCGTTAATTTGCATTTCTAAATGAGCAACGAATACAGAGCTGCGTGGGAAAAATGTCTTCACGTTATAAAAGATAACGTGCCTACCAGTAGTTATAAAACATGGTTTGAGCCAATAGAACCGGTGAAACTTGAAAATAAAGTTTTAACAATACAGGTTCCAAGTGCTTTCTTTTACGAGTATCTGGAAGAACAATTTATAGATATTCTTCGAAAAACGCTCCGAATGGTGCTTGGCACAGGTGCAAAGCTTGAATATAACGTTGTCATGGGAAATGCTTCTGATAACGAAAACGAACCATTTACGGTAAGTTATCCTACAAATAATAATAATAAAATCTTAAACAAACCATTAACTGTTCCGTTGCGCTCGGAAGAAAGGGCTTCCATAAAAAATCCGTTTATTATTCCCGGAATACAAAAACTTCAAATCGATCCACAACTAAAACCAGACAATACATTTGAGAACTTTGTTGAAGGAGATTGCAACAGATTGGCACGAAGTGCAGGTTTTGCTGTAGCTCAAAATCCGGGAGGAACAGCTTTTAATCCGTTAATGATTTATGGTAACTCGGGTTTGGGGAAAACACATCTTGCCCAGGCAATTGGAATTGAAGTAAAAGAAAGTTTTCCAGATAAAGTTGTACTCTATGTTAACGCCAACAAATTTCAGACACAATTTACCGAGGCAACAAGAAATAATAATCGCAATGATTTTCTGCATTTCTACCAGATGATCGATGTCCTTATTCTGGATGATGTCCATGAATTTGCCGGAAAAGAAAAAACGCAGGAAACATTTTTCCATATTTTCAATCATCTTCACCAAATGGGAAAACAATTGGTTTTAACTTCTGATAAGCCACCGATTGAATTGAAAGGGATGGAACAAAGATTACTCTCCAGATTCAAATGGGGACTGACAGCCGACCTGCAAACACCAGACTTTGAAACCCGGATGGAAATTCTGAGAAGGAAAGTCTATAAAGATGGGATTTCACTTTCAGACGAAGTTTTGGAATACATAGCGTCGCATGTTTCAAACAATGTGCGAGAACTGGAAGGAGCTCTTGTTTCCCTGCTGGCACAATCAATGCTAAACAAGCGTGAAATTACACTGGAGCTGGCAGCAAAACTGATTAACAAACTGGTTAAGAATTCAAAACGTGAACTCTCAATTGAATACATATCAAAAGTAGTTTGCGATTATTTTAATATGCCGGTTGATGCATTACAAGCGAAAACAAGGAAACGGGAAGTTGTTCAGGCCAGGCAAATTGCGATGTATTTTTCCAAAAGCCTCACCAAATATTCATTGGCAAGCATAGGCGCTCAAATTGGGAGTAAAGACCATGCCACCGTTCTTCATGCATGTAAAACGGTAAATAACCTGAAAGATACTGACAAAAACTTCAGACAATTTGTAGAAGATATAGAAAAGAAATTGAAAATGTAAACGAAAGCATCCAGATACGGATGCTTTTTTTATATAATGGAAGATACTTACAAAACCATAGAAAAACCCGGCGAAGGATATTTCAAAGACAAAGGCAGCAAGTTCTTCTCTTATGCTTTTCCTGTCCATTCAGAAGATGACATTAAAGAACATCTAATTCAGTTAAAAAAAGAACATCACAGTGCCCGTCATCACTGCTATGCATGGCGACTCGGCACAGAAGAAATTGTTTACCGGGCCAACGATGATGGAGAACCTTCTTCTACCGCGGGAAAACCAATTCTGGGACAGCTCCAAAGTTTTGGCATTACAAATATTTTAGTTGTTGTAGTTCGATACTTTGGTGGCACATTACTTGGTGTTAGCGGATTAATCAATGCATATAAAAATGCGGCTGCCGATGTATTGAATAAAACCCCGATAGTTGCCAAAACCATAGAACGGCACTACCAGATTCATTTCAATTATCCGGTTTTAAATGACGTAATGAACATTATCAAGCAGGAAAATTATACCATTCTGAATACCAACTTTGAAATCGACTGTAAACTGGATTTTGCTGTAAGAAAATCAAATGCTAAAAAGGCAGAAGAGATTTTTACAAATTTCTATGGCATTGAGATAAAAAAGACAAATTAGACTCTGTTAATAAAATGGTAATAAATACCTGAACGAATTTTTAACCTGAAAAATTTAACCTGCTAATTTTGAAGCATGATGAAACACCTAAATCTCAAATTTAATTCTAAGAAAGAAGGTAAAAAGCTTCACCGAAAAATAATTCTTTGTTCCCGGGTATTCATCATAAGTCCATTAAATCAGATTTTTGAATTTCTACATAAAAAGAATATTCCTTTTTTAATCAATGGAAAACCAGCATTTCTTTTTTCAGAATGTTGGTTTTCTTTTTTATGGAACAGATTACAACCACAAGTTAAAGGCATAATATGAAAAAGGATTTAATTTCAATCACAGATTATTCCAAGGAAGAATATCTGAAAATTATGAAACTGGCCGCCGAATTTGAAGAAAATCCGAACCAGGATTTACTAAAAGGGAAAGTAGTTGCTTCCCTTTTTTTTGAACCTTCGACAAGAACGCGCCTGAGTTTTGAAACAGCCATAAACCGGTTGGGGGGCCGGATAATCGGTTTTGCGGATCCGGGTAGTTCGAGCGCAACAAAAGGTGAAACCCTGCACGATACGATCAAAATGGTAAGCAACTATGCTGACTTAATTGTAATGCGTCACCCGTTGGAAGGAGCAGCCCGGTATGCTGCAGAAATTTCGCCCGTACCAATTATTAATGCCGGGGACGGAGCAAATCAACACCCGACGCAAACATTGCTCGATATGTATTCAATTTTAAAAACCCAGGGAACGCTCGATGATATGAATATTTTTATGGTTGGAGATTTAAAATTCGGGCGAACAGTGCATTCTTTATTAATGGCTATGTCGGAATTTGGGAGTCCGATTTTTAATTTCATCGCACCGGAAGAACTTCAGATGCCAAAAGTTTATAAGTTATTTCTAAAAGAAAAAGGCATTAGATATTTTGAACACACCGAATTTACCGACATAATAAGTGAAGCCGATATCATTTATATGACACGTGTACAAAAGGAACGTTTTTCTGACCCAATTGAATATGAAAAAGTCAAAAACGTTTATATCCTGCGGAATTCAATGTTGAAAAATACAAAACCAAATGTAAAAATCTTACATCCTCTGCCACGTGTAAACGAAATAAGTACCGATGTTGATAAAAATGAGAAGGCATATTATTTTACTCAGGCATTAAATGGGGTTTATACCCGCGAAGCTATCATTGCCCACACCATGAATTTAAAATAGACCGATATGAATAACGATATGAAAAAAAAGCTGAAATTAAAAGTAAGCGCCATAAAAGACGGAACAGTAATTGACCACATACCGGCAAAAAACCTGTTTGAAGTTATATCGATACTGGGATTGGATAACATTGAAAACCAGATTACTTTTGGAACCAATCTCGAAAGTGATAAGCTGGGAAGCAAAGCGATAATAAAAGTTTCCGACAAATTTTTTGAAAACGACGAAATAAATAAAATAGCTTTAATTGCACCTCATGCAAAACTGAATATCATCAAAGATTACGAAGTTGTTGAGAAAAAAATAGTTGAAATACCTGAAATAATAAAAGGAATTGTAAAATGCTTTAATCCGAAATGTATTACCAACCACGAAAAGATTTCAACCTGTTTTTCGCTGGTTTCAAAGGAATCACTGGAATTAAAATGTAAGTATTGTGAAAAAATTACTTCCAAAGATCAAATAAAAATGTATTAAATTTTTGCTGAAAACAAATTCAAAGCCTGATTTGGCATAAATAGTTTTTTTATATAAACAAGGAACGGTATTTTTTTTATATTTGCACCGCTCTTGCCCAGTTGGCGGAATTGGTAGACGCGCTAGTTTCAGGGACTAGTGTCCAATTGGACGTGAAGGTTCGAGTCCTTTACTGGGCACCAGGAGAAATCTAAAAAATATCAAAAGCGCTTAAGTCATTGATTTTGAGCGCTTTTTGTTTTTACAAGAAAGTCAAAAAAGCACAAACAAGCTACTATAAATAAAATAGTCAAGACTTAATCAGCCAACTCCTCAAATTATTCTTCTGATTTTTGCCCGTAACTATGGTCCCCTTTTAAAGAGGAAAAAGCTACTGATGCAAATCAACGTTTGTACAATCACAGGCATTAAAATATTTGATATCTTATTTACAATGAATTACAAACTAAAAAAAACAATATATCCGCATCTTTAAATACGAATAATCAAAAAAAGTATTAATTTTAGTGATAACATTTTAGTTTAGATATTCTAACCAGCCCCCTGAAAAACAAACAGGGATTTTAATAATTGGAATGCTAACTTCTCAAATAGAAAATTGATGGATATAAAGAAAATAAAATTAACATCAGTTTGTGGTTATAGCGCAATTCTACTATGCATCCTGGTACTATCAGGCTGGCAATGGGATATTCCTGCACTCCGTAGTATAATTCCCGGAGTGCCTGAAACAACACCAATGACAGCCATTTTAATTTTATTGCTCGCAGTGGCACTGGTTTTATCCGAAAAAATCACCAAGGATTCTACAGCACCCGGATATTATATTGCTTTTAGAACTCTTGTGACAATTGTAATACTTGCTGTGGCATTTACCGGGTTTCAATATGCTTTCTATCTTCCGCCAAGCATAGAAACCATTTTTTATCCCGAAATGGTGAAATTGCAAAGTCCTGTTTTTCCCGGGCGTCCATCAGATCGTACTGTATTGACTTTCTTGTTTATTGGGACAGCTATGTTTTTTGCATATTCCCAAAAGCGTAGTCTTCAAAATATTGCTATTATTTCCTCTATACTGGGACTTGTACTTCCATGGATAGCACTCTTTGGTTATTCTACTTCCACTGAAGAGTTTTACCTTATCCCTGATTTTCCCAAAACAGGAATGTCTCCAATTACAGCTCTTTCTTTTATCATCCTCGACTTTGGTGTTATGAGCCTGTGGCCAGATAAAGGTGTTATTGGACTTTTTAAAGTTTCCACACCAAGCGCAAAAATGGCTAAGATATTCTTCCTTATTGTAACATTGGTTCCCTTGATATTAAGCTGGGGGGTGCTTTATCTTATCAATATTGAACACTTGCACGGTTCTTTCAACTTTGTTATAGAATGGGCAATTTTTACTCTTCTTTTGGCTGGATTAATAATATGGGGAGGGATAATTATCAACAAAAAAGATCTTGAAAAGGAAAAATTACTAAGCTCCTTAAAACAAGCAGAAGAACAATTCCGAACTTTAATAGAATCTGCCCCCGATGCCATGATAATCGTAGATGCGAATGGCTTTATTATCCTGATAAATGAACAGACAAAAAAACTGTTTGAATATACGGAAGAAGAAATGATTGGCAGGGAGATTGACTTCTTGGTGCCCGAAAAATTCCGAATATCACATAAAGAACATAAGGGCAATTATTACCAATCTGCCCAAACAAGAATAATGGGCGAAGGAAAAATTTTGAGAGGGATAAAAAAAAGTGGAAAAGAATTCCCGGCAGAAATTGCCCTGAGCCCTATAAAAATACGTTCTGAATTGATGATTTCAGCCATAGTGCGTGATATTTCGGAGAGAATAAAGGCTGAAGATGAAATTCGGATGCACCTGAGAAACCTTGGACTGGTGAAACGAATAGCCCGTATGGGCTACTATCAAACCGATTCCAGTCTTGATAAATTTGAGGTTTCAGAAAATTTTAGCAGTTTGTTTGGAACCTCAAAAGAGATACTTAGCCGTGAAGAAATGAGAGGATTAATGCACCCTGATGATTTAAAAACGTTCAAAGGCACATTGGATCAAGCACTGGAGAAAGAAGAAAACTATGAAATTGAATATCGCATGATAAACCCGTTAACAAAAGAAACTTTTCATGTAAAAAACTACAACTATTTCACCCGGGATTCCCTTGGCAATATTCAGGTAATTGGCTTGGTTCAGGACATCACCCGGCAAAAACAAGTGCAGGACGAAATGATGGAATTAAACAAAAACCTTGAACAAAAAGTAAAAAACAGAACAGAAGAACTGGAAAGAGCCCACAATGAACTGGAAATGAAAGTAGAAAAGCGAACGGAACAATTGAGATTAGTCAATAACGAACTGGAAGCTTTCAGCTATTCCGTTTCTCACGATTTACGGGCACCATTGAGGGCCATTACCGGTTTTAGTGCCATTTTACAAAAAGATTTTAATGAATTATTGGGCAAAGAAGGCAAAAGAATTATTTCCATCATTGTAAATAATACGACCCGAATGGGCCAACTTATTGATGACATACTCGTTTTTTCACGGCTTAGTCGTTCAGAAATAGTAACTGCTCAGCTAAATTTGAAAACTATTTTCATGGATGTTTACTCAGGACAATTGGGGGGAAAAGAGAACAAAGGCAGAGACATTGAATTTATAGTAGAAGATATTCCCCCGGCAAAGGGAGATCGGACAATGGTAACGCAGGTTATTACCAATTTGGTCTCGAACGCACTGAAATACACCAGAACAAAACAAAAAACGATTATACATGTTGGGTATGAGACAAAAGACAGTAAAAATGTTTATTACATAAAAGACAATGGTGTTGGTTTTGATGAACGCCATAAATCAAAACTTTTCGAGGTATTTCAACGTTTACATAACGAGCGTGATTTTGAAGGTACTGGTATCGGACTTGCTATTGTGAAACGTGTAATTAACAAACATGGAGGAGATGTTTGGGGAGAAAGTACCTTAAACGAAGGTGCGATATTCTATTTTACTTTACCATAAAACAATTATTAACCAATGAACAAGATTATGGAAACAACTGACTATGTAGAAGTTTTATTTGTCGAAGACCGACCCGAGGATGCAGAACTTACAATTCGATCCCTAAAGGAACACAACCTGGTAAACCAGATAAAATTAATTGAAGACGGACAGGAAGCACTTGATTATTTGTTTGGCCATGGAAGTTATAAAGAAAACAAGCCCGAACTCCCAAAACTTATATTACTGGATCTTAAACTTCCTAAAGTTAGTGGATTGGAAGTATTGGAACGTATAAGGAAGGAAGAGGACCTTAAACATTTACCTGTAGTGATTCTAACCTCTTCAAATGAGGATATTGACATAGCTAAAGCCTATGAACTTGGTGCCAATAGTTATATTGTAAAACCTGTTGATTTTGTCAACTTTGCCAAAGCTATAAAACAGGTTGGATTATACTGGTTGGTATTAAACAGAGCTCCTAATCAATAATTGAATCATATGCCCCAGAACGTGATAGAAAAATATAAAACCTTGCGGATACTAATTCTGGAAGACTTGCCCTCAGATGCAGAACTCATGATAAGAGAACTGGAAACTGACGGTTTTATCGTTGAAGCCAAGATAGTAGATAATGAGATAGGGTTCAGAAACGGTATAAGTAATTTCAACCCGGAAATAATTCTATCGGATTATTCTCTTCCAACGATTACAGGGCTGGAAGCTTTAGCTATTGCAGTACAGGAATGCCCGGAAATCCCTTTTGTTTTTATTACAGGCACCATAGGTGAAGAAATAGCAGCCGAAACAATCCTAAATGGGGCGGCAGGACTCGTTCTTAAATCAAAACTAAATAACCTGCCCCAAACCGTAAAAAATGTTTTTAAAGAGGAAGGAAGATGGCGGCATATAAGACTGAAGAACGCAAATGAACGGATCAACAAAAGAATTCAGAAAAACCAAAAAGCTTTGGACAGATTAGATGAATTTATCCAAAACCGTAGAACCGGACAATTGTCAAATGAGATAATTGATAATATTAAAAAGATGATTGAAGATCTGAAGGATATTTCAAATGATTTAACTGGAGACTAAAATATAAGATACACAATTAAATTAGGCAACTAAACTAATTAATTATGGAAGATAAGGCTAACGGAAAGAAAAAAACAAGCGTGAAAACGGCAGACAAATATGTTGTTGCCATTGGTGCATCTGCCGGGGGACTTGATGCAATCAATGACTTCTTTGAAAATGTTCCATTAAATACAAATCTTAGTTTTGTTTTAATCCAACACCTTTCCCCTGACTACAAGTCAATGATGCCGGAATTATTGGCCAAGCATACAAAACTAAAAGTTAGCAAGGTAACCGATGCAACAACAGTGCAACCCAATTGTGTATATACAATTCCTGCCGATAAAAACATTACCATATCTGGTGGAAAACTTTATCTTGAGGACAGGGGAAGACCAAAAACACTAAATCTCCCAACCAACATTTTTTTAAAATCCCTTGCAAAAGACCAAAAGAAAAGAGCCATTGCCGTTATTCTTTCAGGAACAGGAAGCGATGGCACATTAGGAATTGAATCTATCAAGGAACAGGGAGGAATGGTAATTGCACAGGATCCACAAACAGCTGCATTCGACAGCATGCCTAAAAGTGTTATTGCAACAGGGTTAACAGATTTTATTTTGCCTCCCTCAGAAATGCCTGAAACGATTATAAACTATGTAAAGCACCCCTATGTAAAGCAGTTAGACCCTCTGGAAGATGAAATTATAGACTCACAAGAGGATATTGTAACCCAGATTCTGGCTTATATGCATCAAAAAATAAATCTCGATTTCAGAAACTACAAAAGGGCTACCTTAATCCGCCGTATTGAACGCAGAATGGGGATTCAGAATATATTGAACCGTAGTCAGTATTTGAGGTTCCTAAAAGCCGACTCTGAAGAAGTAATACTTTTAAGCAATGATATCCTTATTGGGGTAACCGGCTTTTTCAGAGACAAAAAAGCCTTCGATATACTCGAAAAAGAAGTCTTGAGTAATTTGATTAAAGACAAGGAACCCGGTAAAGAACTAAGACTATGGGTTGTAGGATGCTCTTCCGGACAGGAAGTTTATTCATTAGGAATGCTATTGAAAGAACAGTGCCGCAAACAAAAAAAGGATGTACCTATTAAAATATTTGCTACGGATGTTGACCAAAGAGCCATAGATAAAGCCAGTAAGGGAATTTATTCTGAGGCTATTGAGGAGGAGGTGCCCGGTATATTATTAAACCGGTATTTTAATAAAGTAGAAGACAAATACCATATAAAGAAGGAACTAAGGGAAATTGCCATTTTTGCCAAGCATGATATTACGCGTGACCCGCCTTTTAATAATATAGACCTTGCCAGTTGCCGAAACCTTCTAATCTATGTTGAGCCTCCATTACAGGAAAAAATAATTGCTTTTATTCATTTCTCTCTCGTGGAGAAAGGCTATTTATTTCTCGGGATAAGCGAAAGTTTAAGCTCATTCTCAAAAGTATTCCTTGAAATAGATAAGAAATACAAAATTTTCCAAAACCAAAGTGTCAACCGTATTATAGACATTAACCGGTTATTTCCTTTCGACCGGATGAAAGGACTGAATAAAAAAGATGAAAAGCCAGAAGATGATTCACCAAGGGTTATCTCACAATCAAAAATTATTGGGAATTTCAAAGACGCATTACTTGATGATCTAGTACCGCCAACAGTAATAATTAACAGTAACCAGGAAGTTGTACATGTTGCCGGGGAAGTCGATAAATATTTAAAACTTCCCAAAAAACAACTTACGTTAAACATTTTAAAAATGATTGACGAACAGTTATATGTCACTTTAAGTAATATTATTTCAAAAATAAGGAGCAGTAGGAGCAAAATTATTTCACCCGTTGTAATATTTGAAGGAGAAACAAGCATATTCCTTAATATTATTGCCAAACCTTATACTGAACCAATAACCAGAATTAATTACTTTATTATAAGCTTTGTAGAGGCTAAACAATCGCATAAACCACAGACAAGCTCAGTTGCTAAAACTGCGCTTTCAAAAGAAAAAGACGAGCATATTAAACGGTTGGAAGATGAAATAAAAGAAACGAAAGAATATCTCCAATCAGCGGTTGAGGAACTGGAAACTTCTAATGAAGAGCTACAGGCTACCAATGAAGAGCTTATGGCAGCCAACGAAGAACTACAAAGCAGCAACGAAGAGTTACAAAGTGTAAACGAAGAATTATACACCGTAAATAATGAATTTCAGGACAAGATAACTGAAATGACTGAACTGAATGATGATCTAAATAATTTTATACAGAGTACCCGGATTGCTACACTATTTTTAGATATTGGACTGAGTATAAAGAGATATACAAATATAATAACTCCTTTAATCAAAATATCAAAAAATGACATGGGGAGGTACATTGGTGATTTCACTCATGTATTTAAATCTTTCGATTTAATTTCAGTAGCTCAGAGTGTACTGGATAATTTTGAAAAAATTGAAAGAGAAGTATCTACAGTTGATGGGAATATTTATTTAATGCAGGCATTACCGTATATTACTTCCAAAAAAGAAGTAAAAGGCGTGGTTATTACTTTTGTCGATGTAAATGAACTTAAAAAAATCGAAAATGTTTTGAAAAAGCAAACTGAAGAACTGGAGATAAATAATAAAGAATTAGAACAGTTTGCTTATTTGGCTGCACACGACCTGAAAGCCCCTATAACAAATTTACAGGCTTTGACTAAGCTTATCGATAAAAATGGAGGTGGTTTTACCAATAAAAACAACGATATAGCTTACGACAAATTAAAAGAAGTGATTCTGCGCATGGATAGTACTATTGGTATTTTAAATGAAGTAATCACCATTAAAAAGAATCTTGACCTTAAACCGGAAATCGTTGATCTCAATCATGCTTTTAATGAGGTTATGTTGTCCATAGAAGAGCAGGCCAAATCAACCCAAGCAAAAATTAATACCGATTTTCATGAATGTCCTGAAATAAACTTTCCTTCGGTGCACTTAAATAGTATTTTGCAAAACCTAATTACAAATGCTATTAAATACAAAAGGCCTGACACTACGCCCCTTATCAGTGTTTATAGTAAAAAAGAAATAGAATATGATAAACTATTTGTAAATGACAACGGAAGAGGAATAGATTTAGAGACTTACGGTAATAAATTATTTGGGCTTTTTCAACGATTTCATCTTGATACCGCAGGAAAAGGAATTGGGTTGCATATTACAAAATCTATCGTGGAGAGATATGGCGGACATATTGAAATAAAAAGTAAAGTTGGAGAAGGAACGACATTTATAATATATTTTTTAAATAAAAATGGATGGAAGAATAAGGGTTAAATAATTTTGATTCAATTTATTATAAATTATATTTGATTACAAATCTTTAAAAGATACAATTATTAAATCAACATAGATTTGTCCATAAATTTGTCAATCAGTAAAGATCTATTAACAGAAAACTTAAACATTAAGATTATGGAACCATATTCACACCTAAAAGTGCTTTTGGTTGAAGATGATGATGTAGCCAATTATTTATCGAATATTGTACTCAATAGCTGTGGGATAGTAAATGTTTATATTACTCGTAACGGATTGGAAGCATTAGAATATTTGGAACAGGAAAAAACATCGCCCGATATAATTTTATTAGATTTAAATATGCCCATAATGGGAGGATTCGAGTTCCTTCAGAAAAGCTATGAAAAAGAAATTTGTGCACAATCAAGAATTTATATTTTAACGTCTTCGATAAGACCTAAAGACAAAATAAAGGCAAATCAATTTGACAGTGTGAAAGATTATTTGGAAAAGCCCTTAACCTCCCAAAAGGTAAAAAGTATTTTAGAAGGTTTTTAATCCAGTCAAATACTTCATTATAAAAGGTATGATTAACCTAACGCAAAATTTTGTACCTTTTGCAGTAAGTGCGCAATTTCAATAGGTTTAGTTAAATAATCATCCCAACCTGATTCAAAACCTGCCTTAACATCATCAGACAATATGAAAGCAGTTTGGCCGATAACAGGAAGTTCAGGTCGAAAATCCTTGATCATTTTTGTCGCTTCTATTCCATTTAAAACCGGCATTTGTACATCCATAATTACCAGTTGGATATCAGGATTACCTTTTACAAGCTCAACAGCTTTTCTCCCATTTTCGGCATATATTATTTTTACATCCAATCCCTTCAGGCTTTCTCTTATAAGCCAGGTACTCACTTTGTCATCATCTGCTATAAGTATGGTCATACCCTTTAATATATTATTTGCAATTACACTATTATTCGATTGATGTTCCACTTCTTTTACAGATAACAAACCAGGAACCGTAAAGAAAAATGTAGACCCTTGACCAACCTCCGAATCGACCCAAATCTTTCCTCCCAATAATTCAACATATTTTTTAGATATAGCAAGCCCCAAGCCTGCACCTTCATAAGCCCTGTTATATGAAGTATCGGCCTGAATAAACGGTTTAAAAATCATTTCCTGCATCGCTTTGGGAATCCCAATACCAGTATCTCGAACATAAAATCGAACCTCTGGCTGGTTACCATAAAGTACTTCATAGCCAAATATTATTTTCCCTTTTTTAGTAAATTTCAGGCTATTTTTTATAAGGATAGATATTATACGTTCTAATTTGTACTCGTCAGTTTCTATTATACATTCGTTATCCGGTAATCCGAAATCATATTCAAATTCAACACCAATATTCAAAGCTTTCTTTGTAAATTCTTTGTGTAAATTTTTCAATAGATAATTGAAGTACACTTTCTCCTTACTTATATTGACAGCCCCGGATTCTATATTAGAAATATTAATTAAATCATCGATAATGTTAAGTAGTTTATTCCCACTTTTAAAAATTATTTCAGCATATTGCTTTACATCCCCATCAGAAATATCCTTAACTTTGAGTAACTCTGAAAATCCCAAAATACCATTCAGTGGCGTGCGGATCTCATGACTCATATTGGCAAGAAAAGCAGCTCTTAAACGATCGCTTTCCTCTGCCTTTTTTATAGCAACATCGAATTCTTTATTCAACCTGTTTAACGATTGTATATATGGAGTAATATCATATAAAGTAATAATAAAATAGTTTGAATCTGCCTCACTGTTAATTACCACATTTAGGCTTAACCAAGAAAGCTTTGCTTCATCATTATAAACCCCAATTATTTGATTCTTTAATTGTTTCTTGTTTCTTAAAGTATTTAAAACCGGATGTTCTTCGTTATAAGTGGAATGATCTTCTTTTAAAATTCTATGCAAGACTGACTTACCAATCTTTAAGGACTCTGTTATATTGTCTCGAACGGATAATAATTCCCGGGCAGTATCATTAATCTCAAAAATATTACCATCCACATCTGAGAGTAATATCCCGACTCCTATATCTTCATATAAATTTTTGTAATTATTCAAATTTTTCATGCGTTTGGCTTTTCTAAATCAAATATAATTTTTTTGTCTTTATATATCTACAAACAAGCACTTTATGCATTAAAAATACTTTTCATATTTAAGGAAACTAGTTGTTTGAGGTGGTAAAGTGTATAATAGAGTAAGGTTGAGAATAAATAGTAAGAATACGCACAAGCCAAGCGAGCAAAAACCATAGTATACTGTATCGACCAGTTTTGGGGTTTCCTGCTAAATGTATTTTCATAATGATTTTATTTTGTTCTTCTGTTAAAAATCAGATAGCACCCTGTTGTGCAGGCATAAAATACTGGTTTGTAAAACAGACCCTTAATATATTACAACAATAGCAAACAGAAATAATTAATGCCAACAAATAATGATGAACGGACCAAATTGGCGTTAAGCGGACGAAAATGGTAGTTCAATATTCAGAATTTAGAGAAAACGAGGCAAAATGAAATTTCGTTTCAATAGACAAATGTATACACAAAGAGTTTTAGCATGATTAATTCATTGGACACAAACACCGCTTTAAATACGTACAAATCATTATATAAATTGAATTCAGGTTCTAATCACTAAGCTTTCTACTTTCGTTTTCCGAACATCAAAAAGATAAATTAACACATGAAATATTGATCTTAATTTGTGTTTTTCTACTGTGTCGCGAAATCCATAAACCTCAAAACAGCATATAACTATTAAGCAAAAGCTCAAATTTTCATAGTTGAAATGATAATAAATTTATAGCAATGTATTTAAATATAAAAGATGCAAGAACCTAAAAGAGAGACTTTACCTATAGCAATTTCACTTTTATAAAAAACTGATTTTAAGCCTATAACACATCGCAAAATCATCCTTTAATTGGCATAAAACAAAAAAGCATTATTATACAGGTAATGCTTTGGGGGTTTCATACATTACTCTTCGAACTTTTACTGTGTCCATATTTTTAAGCGTCTTAAAACCAGTAACAGGAAAAATATTTTTAAAACATTTAAATTTTTATTTTGTTTCTATTTTGAACAATCCGAAAAATAAACAAAATGAAACCATTGGCTTTTTTAATTGTTTCTATATTATTTACAGGAATAATTTCTCACGCCCAGAACTCCATCTATCAATTCAAAGTAAAAGATATTGATGGAAACAATTTCGATTTTTCTTCATTGAAAGGCAAAAAAGTATTGATTGTTAATACCGCCTCTAAATGCGGTTTTACACCTCAATATGAACAACTTCAGGAACTTTATAAAACATACGGAGGGGAAAATTTTGTGGTTATCGGATTCCCTGCTAATAACTTTGCAAATCAGGAACCAGGCACCAATGACGAAATTGAAGAATTCTGCCAAAAGAACTATGGAGTAACTTTTCCAATGATGTCCAAAATAAGTGTAAAAGGAAACGATATTCACCCTGTTTACCAATGGCTCACTCAAAAAAGTAAAAATGGAGTTCTGGACTCAGAAATAGGTTGGAATTTTCAGAAATACCTCATAAATGAAAATGGGGAATTGGTTGATATGGTCGAGTCTAAAATAAAACCTAATGATGATAAAATAATAAACTGGATTAAAGGAGCACAGATACAATAATTGTTATTAAGCAGAAGCAGTTTTGGGATCAGAATCCTTTTTATCCCCAACTTTAATTTGCTTTTCAGATACATTATTCTTGAGAATCTTTTCGGCCTTTTTATTTAAATGTTCAAAAGCTTCGGCAAACGATCTTATCCCCCTGAATACTTTAATAATTTTTATTTTAGGATTAGGTTTATCGACCGTCTCCGGGTAAACGTAAACCCTATTCAATGAGGAATCAACATGGATAAGTTTTTCATTTTTATAATCATAAGAAAACTCCTCATGCTCCGCAATTATAAACTCAAGCCCTGCTTTTTCATAGCCAACTTTAAAAAACTTTGAGTACAAAAGATATACTTTCCCATCAGGCAGCCCATAAAATTGAACCGGAGTTTTTGTTGGCAGATATGTTATGTATGATTTGTGGATTAACCTGGCAAATGATTCCATAACAATAGTTAATTAATTATAAATAAACACGTTAAATAAAAAGTTTTGAATATAATATTTTTTTCTCTGGAAAAACAATTTTTTTTGCAGAAAAAAATATCATCTCTACAATTTCATCCTGTTTCTGACTATTTTTCCGGAATAATAAACAAAAAAGAAAGGGTAGCTCAATAGCCACCCTTTTAATGTTAACCCCCAAACACACAATATGGGAAGAACCCCATATGCATATCTAAGTTACAAATAAATTTTTAATTTGTCAATACAATTTTACTAACAATAACTTTTGATAAATAAAGACCGGCTCCAATGATTAACACATGGTTCTGGGTTAAACTTCACTTCTCATATCTCTTGCCAGGAAAAATAAATTCATAATATATGGATATAAGAAAAGAGGTTCCATTCGGAAGTTTACATAATGCCAAAATTGAAAAAATCAGCCCGTTAATTACTTGCTGATTTTTATCGAGCGGGAAACGGGGATCGAACCCGCGACCCTCAGCTTGGGAAGCGAGAATATTATTTCTATTATTTTCTTCTATATGCTTAAACATTCCTAAGTCACCAATATTTTAGCAACTTACAGGATGTAATAAAATGAACTAAATTGTATAATTTTGAAAAAATTGTTGCACCTATGTTGCACCCAAAATGAAAAAAATAAACGTATGGCATCAGTAAAAGTAAAATTAAAAAAAGACAAAATCTTAAAAGATGGTACACATCCTATCATAATACAGGTCATTCATAATCGTAAGCGTAAAATTTTTTATTTAGGTTACTCGGCATCCGAAGCTCAATGGGATATAAATAAAAATCAACCTCAGAAGAACCATCGTGATTCTTCGTTAATAAAATCGAAAATAAAAAATACATTATTGGAGATTAAAAGCATAATACTGGATTTCGAAAATAAAAAGCAAAAATTTACTCTCGACGATATTGAAAAAAATTTTAGAAATAAACCTAATGAATCTTCTTTTTACAAATACTGCGAAGATTTAATTAACTCTTTAAAAAAAGCTGGAAAGATTGGTAACGCTTCCGTCTATCAATCCTGTCTAGATTCAATAAAAGATTTTACAAAAGGAAAAGATATAGCACTTACAGAATTAGATTATTCGTTTGTAAAAAAATATCAAAGGTATTTAGAACAAAAAGAAACAATCTTGTACGAAGGAACTGAAAAAGAAACAAAGAAAAAATTAACCACAAATGGTATTTCTTTCTATTTGCGAACTCTTAGGGCAATAATTAATAAAGCCATCAAAGAAAGTTTAATAGAAGAAACCTCCTACCCTTTTAAGAATATTACGATTAAGTCACAAAAGACCCGTAAACGAGCTGTAAACAAGGATATAATTAAAATGGTGGAAGAGATGACAGTACAAGAAAATTTGCAAATGTACAAGGATCTATTCATGTTTAGCTTTTACAATAGAGGGATGAATTTTGTAGATATGGCATTCCTAAAAGTAAATAATATTAAAAATGGCAGACTTGAATATACAAGACAAAAAACCGGTCAGCAGTTCAGCATTAAAATAACAGATAAGGCAAGGGTTATTATGGAAAAATATAATGACCTGAGAAATCCAGATTCTTATATCTTCCCAATTATTTATAGAAGGGGGAAAGAATACCTGGATTATAGGAATGCAATGAGGTTAATGAATAAAAAATTAAAAAAAATCTCAGATTTATTAAAACTGGATGTACCTTTAACCACTTACGTTTCAAGGCACTCTTGGGCCACAATTGCAAAGAGATCAGGGATATCTACAGCTGTAATTTCCGAAGGATTAGGCCATGAATCTGAAGAAACGACTCAGGTATATTTAGATAGCTTTGAGAATGATATATTGGATGATGCTAATGATCAAATAATTAATTAATATGGAAAATATTGATCAACTTCTAAAAATAATGACTCCTTCGCATCTATTAATTCTTGAGATGGATCCTACTATAAATAAGTTTACAAAGGGGGCTGATGAGTTAACGGCTCTTTATATAAATAACCAATTTAATCTTTCATATTATAATGAAATTGAAAGTTTATCAGAAGCTACCATATCGAAAATGATTTATTATATTTCTGAGGCTAACAATGCTGATTTTGTTTTACAATATCATTCTTCATTAATAAATGAGTACCTATCCAAAATCGATTTGTTTGAAAAAAAGCTATTAGACGATAATTTAAAGATTCTAAAGGGATATCAAAGTTTTGCTGATTTTATGTCAGAAAGTGAAAGATATAATGAAGTTGAAAATCAAAAATTTCAATATGTAGGGGCAATATCTTATAAAGATATTAACGATTCAATGAGGGAAAAGATTAAGGAATATATTGAGTTTAACAAAGAAATTATAAATAAACTAATAGATAAGCTCGACGAATTAGCAGTTCTTTTAAATCAACCGTTAAATTTTCAGAAAGTTGGTACAAATTTAAGAATTGAAGAATTAGCATTACTTGTTAGAATATTATCGGAACTTCCAATATTTGAACACAAATTCAATTCAAAAAAATTAAATAAATCCAATCTAGCCAAAGCTATAATTAGCATCTTTAAAATTGATAAGAAGGACAATTTATCACATGAAAATTTTAAAAATCTAATGTATTCTCCAACAGAAAAAGCATTAGATTTTTGGGATCAGAAAGGACAACATATTCAGAGCATTTTGAATAGTATAAAGATTTCCGAAAAAAACAAATTAGCACAATAAGCTGATTATAAAATAAATAACACACAACAACTTACCCTTGTACAAGCCACTGCAAGTTGTACGCATTTTATAAAGATTCAATATTTGAACTGATATTCCGAATTAGGAATGGCACCACTACTAATTCGCATTTATTAACATTAAAATTTTTATAAAATGAAATTTAATTTAAAAGACTCTGAATACGAGTCAAAAAATTTCAGGCCGTTTAACAAAGGTATGGCTGGTATTACCAACGTAATGATCAGCGAAATTCGTAAAGAAAAAAACTTTTGGTTTATTATTTTCCAAGATGAAAATGATTCTGAATTACGTGACTATCAATCTTATTTAAAAGAAGAGCATCCAAAGTTTAAGCAAATGCTTCGAGCTCAAGGAATTGTTTTGAGACATTATTGGGAAGTGATAGTTGGAAATACAGAAATTCCTGTTTTTGAAACCACAAAAGAAATGTTGGACGAAATGATGAACGCCTTCATTGAGAACATTGAAGGTAAAAAATTCCGCATTGCTGTTGATTACGGAAATGGTAACAACCATAGTCGTTACCTAATTCGAAAGAGGTACGTTCCATTTATTGAAAATTTTTCAGAGGAACCTACTGGGCTTAAATTGGATTCTAATGCTCATACTGAACCTCTAAAAAATGAAAGTACTGAAGATCCTGAAAAAAAGGATGACGATACGAAAGAAGGTTCCAATTCTGAAAAAGGTTGGTTCGAAGAATAATTAACCAGGGGGAGTTTAATTCTCCCCCTTAAATTTTATCATAATGGATTTAAACATCGAATTCAGCAAAATAAAAGAAGGTCAGTCGGAGATTCTTCGATTATTAAGTCAGATAAGAAATATAAGGTCAAATAAAACCGAATTATATTCTTTGGATGAACTTTCCAAGCTCTTCAAAGTCACCAAGCGGACGATATACAATTGGAAGGATAAAGGATTGATTTCCTGCACCATTATTGGCTCCAAAACATA
Source organism: uncultured Draconibacterium sp. (assembly GCA_963677235.2). Taxonomy (GTDB): domain Bacteria; phylum Bacteroidota; class Bacteroidia; order Bacteroidales; family Prolixibacteraceae; genus Draconibacterium. The sequence goes on from CAXXPP010000004.1 coordinate 1,917,682, forward strand.
CTTCACATCAAAACAACTATTAGAATTTCTTGACAACCACGAGGTAAAGTCAATAATGAAGAGGGGGAATCATCATGAATAATATAAGATTTTCACCAGAAACAGTGGGATACGAGTTTTGGGACGTAAAAGGAACGATTGATCTATCCAAATTATATACTTTTTTAGAGAAGGAAGGATTTGGACTTTACTATCCAGACAATGAACAGATAAAAAAAATATCACCTCTATTAATCCAAATAAAGGATAATTTTGTAAATGAAGTAAATGAAAATTATATAAGAAGAATTTGTTTTCTCCACTTATCTCGATTTAAGTTAGACGATGAAATAATGAGACAAATAAGGAACTCATTATTTTCCAAAAATCAAATAATCAATTATAATAACTTGCTATCTCTTCATGCTCCTAACTTAATTTTTTTAGATGATACAGCTAAGACATCGTATGTATTTTTTAAAAATGGGTTTGTCGAGATTAATCCTGATAACATTCAATTAAGAAATTATAAGGAAACAAAAAGTCATATATGGCAAGGAGACATACTTCCGTTCAAATTTATCTTAGCCGAACCACAAAATATTTTAAAAGGCGATTTTAGTAATTTCATGGAAGAGATAACTAAGAGAAACAACAAACACGACAAGAAACGAGTCAGGGCACTGGCCTCGATAATAGGATATTTATGCCATCGATACAAAGATAGAACAAGATCACCTGCAATAATTTTGATGGATGCAGATCCGAGTGAGAGTGCAAAAGGCAGAACAGGAAAAACTTTAATAAGCCAGGCAATTAAAAAAGTAAGAAAAACTCATATTGAAGACGGAAAATCCTACGATAATAGAAAAACATTTAAATTCTCCGGAGTTGATATTAATTCAAACTTAATCGTATTTGATGACGTAAAAAGAAAATTTGATTTCGAGGCATTATTTTCAATTATTACAACAGGCATAACGATTGAAAAAAAGTATAAAGATGCTATTCATCTGCCGTTCGAAAAGTCACCCAAAATAATGCTCACGACCAATTATGCGATTAATGGCCAAGGAAGTTCGTTCAATGCAAGGGCATTTGAATTTGAAATTTCTAATACATTCAATGACACTTATACTCCTATAGACAAATACAAAAAACGTTTTTTTGATGATTGGCTCCCTGTTGAATGGAATTTGTTTCTTAATTTAATCGTAAAATGTATTCAAATATATCTCAAAAATGGATTGATTGCAACAGAACCCATCAACATGAAATTCACGAAACTAATAAGTCAAACCAATCAAGACTTCGTTGATTTTTGTGAAGAAGAAATACAAGTTAATACCAAATATGACAAACGTATCTTACATGACAAGTTTATAATAAACTATTACCGTTTCAGGGGGATGTCACAAAGGATTTTCACAGAATGGTTAAAATATTATGGGAATTACAGAGAAGCGGAGATAAGAGAATCTCATAGCAACAATACTAGGTATATTGAATTTATCATAAAAAATACAACATAATCTGATGAAAGCTCACAGATTGTGGGCTTTTATTACCTATTATCTTCTTGAAATACAAAAAATTCCTAATTTTATATTAAAAATAACCAAACTCAATATTTTTAATGAAAATAGGAAGACTTCACAAGTTCCAATCCATCAAGAAGGGTTAAATGCTGTTTTGCAAAAAAAAAGATTACTTAATTAAGTGACAAAATTATCTTGTAGAAAAATTATTGAACACGAAAAGAATAAGAGTGCTTATAAAGAGCTAATAAATTTCACAAAAGTATAAACCAATATTAACAAATACCTTTTCTAATGATAAAAATCATTGAAATTGAGAATGCTTTAACGAGGATTAATGGAGATATATTCCAGGAATTTTGTAATCACTTCTTGTATTTAAAACTAAATCCTAATACAATAACTCCTATTGGAAGTGTTATAGGCAAAGAAAAATCAAGAAAAGGTATTCCAGATTCTTATTTTACAAATGCTGTTAATGAATTAATTTTTGCAGAATATACCACACGAGAAAGATTAGAAAAAGGTCAAAGTTTCTACAATAAATTAAAATCAGATATTACAAACTGCTTTGATACTTCCAAAACAAATTTAAAGAAAGAAGAAATAAACAGAGTAATACTTTGTTTTACAGAACGCATTAAACCTGATGAAAAGAAAAATCTTGAAGAATTATGTAAAAAACATAACCCACGATGCATCCTTGATCTAAAAGGGATAAGAGACTTAGCATTCGCAGTCCTTGATTTTCCAATATTAGGAATTTACATCGACATCAAAGTTGGAACTGGTCAGATTCAAGAACCATCTGAATTCATAGCTAACTATGAAAAAAATAAAATCTCGACACCGCTAAGTAACATCTTTTGGGGTAGGAATAAAGAAATCGAAAATGGATTAAATTATTTAGAAATAAACGACTTATTATTAGTTCACGGAGCTCCCGGTACAGGAAAGTCAAAATATGCAATTGAACTTGCAAAACTTTTTTCTGATAAAAAGGAATTCTGTTTTTTGTGTATTGGAAATAAAGGAATTCCAATATGGGAAGACCTCAAGACGATTATTAGAGCTGATAAAAAATATATATTGTTAGTTGATGATGCCAATAGACTTGCCAAAAATTTTCAATGGATTTTAAGCTTATTTGAAGATAGGGATAAAAATACTCTAAAAGTTGTAGTAACCGTAAGAGATTACGCATTACCTCAGGTTAAGTCTATTGCTGCAAATTATGATTTTGCATCGATTGAAATTGGAACATTTTCAAATGATGAATTAAAAAAAATTATTCAATCAGAAGATTTAAAAATAAATGAGCCCTCATATATCGATAGAATACTCAAAATTGCCCAAGGAAATGCACGTTTGGCAATTATGAGCGTAAAAGTTGCTCTTAAAGCTAGAAATATATTAGAACTTAACGATGCATCCCAAATTTATGATGAATATTATGAGCCTTTATTTAAAGAAGTCGAACTTTTAAAAGAGCCAATAGCTCAGAAATCATTAGCGCTAGTATCTTTCTTTTCTCGAATTGACAAAGAAAATCGTGAACTATGTGATTTTATTTTTGAAAGTCTCGAAGTTGAAGAAAATAAGTTTTGGGAGATTTGTTATGCTCTTCATGAATATGAATTAGTTGACTTGTTCGAACAGCAAGTTGTTAAAATATCAGACCAAATATTCTCAGTATATATCTTCTATAAAGCAGTAATTGATAATGAAACATTAAGCTTTAGTTTTTTTCTTGACAATTATTTGGACTATGAAAACAGAATTACAGATACTATTGTTCCGGTATTAAATACTTTCAATTACAAGCAAATAGAAAAAAAGTTAAAACCATTAATTTTCAAAAAGTGGTTAGATATTGAAAAGGAATGTAATCATCAAAACTCATTGAAATATCTTGATTTGTTTTGGTTTTATTTAAGCCCACAGGTGTTAAGTTTCCTAAAAAAACAAATTGATTATCAAGATGCTGAAACGACAACTGAATATAGATATAGTTATGAATTAAATGAATTCTCATACAGAATAGGAAAAGACCTTGAAATTTTATCCCGATTTAGATATCATAGTGATGTACTCTTTAAAGATGCATTGGAATTAATGTTTTATTATGCAATAAAAGTTCCTTCCAAAATGCCAACTGTGATTTATATTCTTAAAGAGAAATATAGTTTTTCGAGATTAGGATACATGTATGGTGATCGTATTCAGCATTTACTTTTTGACTTTTTAATAACAAATGCTCAAATTAATGCCAATAAAACTATATATGAGAATGTTTTAACTGAATTACTTCCAAATTTCTTAAAACTAGAATATAAAGAAGAGGAAGGAAATGGAAGAGGAATAACTATATGGACTTTTCATTTATGGCTTTCTGATTCGATTAAAGCATTTAGAACTAAATGTTTTAACTATCTTTTGCAAACTGCAAATAAGTCAATTGTATTGCAAATATTATATCGGTTGAGTTATTTTGAATACAAACATTCTAATGATATTTTACAGTATGATTTGAGTTTTATTTATCAGATAATAAATAAACATTTTTCCCCTGATGAATTTGAAGACTGCTTTGTCCTTCAAAATATAATTGAAGGATTGGATTGGCTTAAAGTAGATTATTCTAAGGAAATTAAAAAGGAATATAAAAGCAAGCTATATCAACTTGCTGAAGTATTAAAAAGCAACAGAAAAAGGAAAAGAAAACTAGGTTGGAGAGAAGAGGAAAAACTCCGTCAAGTAGAGCTAAAAGAATATTGCTCTGATTTTGACTTTGACAATTATTTTTCTCTTTTTTCGAATGTAAAACTCATATTAGAACGAGTAAAAAGAGTAAGCCGAAATAATCTTATTTGGCAATATGAGAGTTCTCTAAATACAATATTTGGTAATCTTGCTCAGACAGATGTAAATCTATTTTTTAAAGCACTTAAGTTAAACTTTGAAAAGTTCAAATTCAATCTCAATTTCACATATATTTTCAACCGTTTTTTTCAAACCGCCCCACAGTTCTACTTTAAACTTTTTGGATTAATTAAAGGTTTAGAGATAGATACCAAATTTTGCTTTCATCAAACATTAAGTATTGACGAAGTTAAAAGTAAACATTTACCAATACTATATTCAGATTTGTTGACATCAATCAAATCTTTGAAATCACAATATATTTTCTGGGATTTAACTTTCGTAAGTAAATACAAAAAGCTAAAAAGAGAGGAGGACATTTATTCTGAAATTCTAGGAATTGCTCTTAGTAAAATAAAAAAAGAACAAGTTAAGATCAGTGTTGGTCAACATTTTATTGAAAAATGCTTTTCATTTAGCAATTTCTCATTTGAATCCGTTATTGAAGCCTATTTGTATTCAAATAATATTGAGCAGCATTTTGATTATGAAAAAAAGATACTCAAAAACTTATTGGAGCTAGATTCAAATTTTATTATCCTATTATTAAAATTTTATTCTCTCAGAAGATTTCCATATCAGGATATTGAAGATGAGAACTATGATTTTATTTGGCAATTGGATAATTATAATGAAATTGTCAATTCTATATTCGATTATTTTTTAAATAATGAAATTTCCTATTTTCCAGAGAGTAATGTAATTGCAGCTTTTTTCCCAAATGTAAAAGATAAATATGGCAAGAAACCAATAGAATACTTGGAAAAGATAATTGATAAAAAATATTCAAATGATAAGTATATGGAAGTTGTTTTTAGCGTTATCTGCTATAAATTTCCTGAACTAAAGTTGGAATTCTTAGAGAGGTTTTTGAAACTAAACAGTGATTATGAATTATTTATGAATCTTGAGATAATTCAAAGAAGTAAAAGTTGGTCAGGAAGCTATATCCCAATATTAGAAGGTGAAAAGAAGATTTGGGAAAACGTTATTTCAGTAATTGATAGGTTACCGAATAGATTAAATTATTACGAACACAAAGAATATGCAAATCGTCAAATAGAATATTGTGCTCTAAGAATTAAAGATGAAATGAAACGAGAATTCAATGAAGATTTTAGATAGTTCTAAATACAGCGAGACAAATTGACAAATTTTGCAATAGGGAAGTAAATCAGATCTTATAAAAATCAAAAATGAATTGATAGATAATTATAAAAAAAAAAGCATTATTATTTAAACCTCACTACACCACCTAAAACTTCTCCAAGCCTCCTTAATAGAAAAATTGGGGGTAAGGGCGTGGGAGTAGAGAAAAGAATATTTCTAAGACCAATTATCTCCTATAGAAGTAATAATATAAACAATATAGAACTTTTAGTAATTCATATCCCCCTACCCCCAAAGCCATATAAATAAAGAGATATATAAGGGCTCAACGCGGACATATATGGGGTTATTGGGGATAATAAATTCGAAAAACCTTTTATCTCCTTTTATTTCTATTTATCTAGACGATGTAATATCCCTATTAAAATCATCTCCGCCTCTCTTTACTTAAATTCTCTAATTTAATTATATGACTAAATTACATATAAATATAAGTTATAATGTTTGGGTAAAATTCCACACTTCTCAATCTATATTCTCCACATCATAAAACACGCGCTCCACCTCAACAGTACGGCCACCGTCCTGAATTTATGGGCTGTGCCCCCCGGCAGGGAATTCTGGCCGGGTAATTATTAACCATTTAAACGTAAAAAGATGGAAAAAATATTCATTTCGAATCTCCTAGTTTATGAAACACCAAGCGAGGAAGCAAAAGGAAATTTCAGTGCTGGATTGGTCGTTGCCAATCGGTTAAACGGAAACAACATGTTAGTTGGGACTTTTAATCCAAACCGAACTTCAGAAAAGTCCATAAAGGTTGGCTTTGTAACTTTCAGGCAAAAGTTTGAAACCAAAGAAGAAGCAGAAGCCTTCAAAGCTGAGCATTCTAAAAAGTATCCAATTGGCAGCGTCCTTAACCCCAAGGAGTGGTCGTGGGGAGAGATAGACAACGAAAGCACAACGAACTTGGCCAGTCAGGGAGCTACCGTTCATTTTGTAGATTATACAGCCTATGACGAAACTGTACCAACTGTTACTACTGAAAGAGCCGAAAAAGAACAGATGCAGTATACTGGAAAAGTAACCGAGCCAGTTTAATTACGGTATGAAGGAGGTCATAAGCCTCCTTTTTCTATTTGCGCAAGGTATATATCAATGATCAGGTTTTTATGCTGTATTTTTTATTTGTTTTTTGAGAAGGATTTATTCCTGTGATATGTGCTAAAATATAAATCCACTGAAAAAATGAAACATGGTCAGCCAACCAGGTTGACCTTTTCCTATTTAAAAATTCAATAAAATAATATTTCATGGAAATTCGTAAAGCCCAACGCAAGGCAGCTAAAATTAAGCTTGCCCTGCAAGGTCCTTCGGGATCAGGAAAAACTATGTCAGCGTTATTACTGGCATCGGGAATAGCTGATTGGTCAAAAATAGCGGTAATCGATACCGAAAACCACTCGGCTGATTTATACGCTCATTTGGGAGAATATAATGTTCTCCAGCTCTCTAAACCTTTTGCTCCGGAGAGGTATATTAAAGCCATTGAATCCTGTGAAAAGGCCGATATGGAAGTAATAATCATAGACTCTATCACCCAAGAATGGGGAGGCACAGGAGGTATTCTCGACCTTCACGGAAATATGTCGGGCAATTCTTTTACGAACTGGTCAAAGATAACCCCACGGCACAACGCTTTTGTTCAGAAAATTTTGGAATCACCATGTCATATTATTGCTACGATTCGAACCAAAACAGACTATACACTTTCAGAAAAGAATGGAAAAATGGTTCCTGAAAAAGTAGGCTTAAAAGGCATTACCCGCGATGGTATGGATTATGAGTTCACAATAGTTTTCGATTTGGATATAAAACATTTTGCCAAAGCCTCTAAAGACAGAACGGGAGTTTTTATGGATAAACCAGAAAAAATAATCACATCGGATTTTGGAGAAAAGATTTTGCTCTGGTGTAATTCTGGAGTTAGCATTAATAATATTAGCAGTTATATATCAACTGCTAAAACAGTAGAAAAACTAAGGGAAATCCTTAGACAATACCCTGAGCATCGTGATATTTTAGAACCTCTGGCGGTTAAACGCAGAGAGCAATTATCATTAAAAATTATTGAACCTATTAAAAATTCGAACAATGGAATTAGTTAAAAACGAAAACATCAGGGCAATATCTCCAATTGTAGAATTTACCCCGGTTGAAAAAACCAGTGATATTCATTTCATGGAAGCAAATACGGTTCCGGTTGATATTGATGAACTTATGAATAAGCACACAATACCAGTATTTGCAAAAGACAATGAATCGACAATTTCTCATCAGGAACTAATCGAAACTGTAGCTTATGTTACTGACCAGATATTCGGTGGTGAAACCATCTTAAAACCTGCAATAAGGGTATCACATCCTATTAAAGGACGAATCCCATCTGCGGTTGGAAAGCCTGCAAAAGAGCTTCTGGAACATGAAAAGACACTATATTATGAGAGGCTGGCGTTTGCTATTGAAATACCTTCAATACATGATAATGTGGCTCAAAATAGCCTTAGTTTAACCGTAGGAGGGGTACGTGCATATAACCTTGAAAACCTTTATTCCAGAAAGTCAGAAGAACGTTTCAAACTCTTTATTGGCTTTCAAAATAAAGTCTGTACAAACTTGTGTATTTCAACAGATGGATTTACATCAGATGTTAAAGTGAGAAATATTTCAGAACTGACCAAAGCAGCATACGATTTATTTGGCGGATTTAATGTTTTCAGAGAAATAGAAAAATATAACAATTTGCCAGAAACAACTATTACCGAAAGTCAGTTTGCCCAAATTGTCGGGAGAGCCAGAATGTTTCAAAATATGCCATACAAAGACAGAAAAGAGCTTCCCCTATTTCCGCTTTCTGATAGTCAGGTAAATCTTGTAATAAAAGATTACTATTCCAACGAGTCGTTTTCCAGGGATGATACTGGAAATTTAAATCTTTGGAAACTATATAACCTTTTTACAGGAGCTAATAAAATGAGTTATATTGATAATTTTCTGGATAGAAATGTTGGCTGCCAGCAGTTCGTGAATGGGCTTAATGAGGCTATTGGCATGAATAAATATCATTGGTTTGTAAATTAACGTTCTCGTCCATCCATCTTTTCCCCTTAAAGGATTTGTATGGATGGATACCTTAAGCTAAAAAAAGTTTAAAATCATGTTACGTATTACAGTATTGACCCTACAAAAATGACTAAAAATTGTACCGAAACAGCAGGACATCTAGAGAGAAAGGACTACTGTGCACCAGATATTTAATAATAAAGCAAGAACCAATCGAATATATGCAATAAGATTCCATATTGATCTTAAAAAATTATAGGTAAATCAGCAATATTTATTTTATAAACTTGATTGAAGATGTTAAATATTTTGTAATTTTACTTTGCAAACGCCTTACTAGCTAATTTGCCCCGGAACGTTCCAGATAAAATCATAATCCTTTAAAACGTAATAAATTAAGTGTAATAATCCATTGCCAAATCTATTAGAATTTTCAACTTACTAGAATAGTAAATTGAAATTTAGGAGCAAATCCTCAATTCGTCAAATTCTTTAAAAGTTTCGATTTTAAAAGCTAGAATCCAAATAATCTTCTGAGTGAAAATGTTGGTGCTCAGTTTAGAATTCTATGTTTTTAACATAAAAAATCATTATCAATTTTCCAAACAACTAATTATGAAAAAAAAATTTAATCGCACCACTATTATATGTGGTTTCAAATTTGTCGTTATAATAAATATATTATTTTGTGTACTAGGCAATACCTATGCACAGGACGAATTAATTTTGGATAACGATACGTGTTCAATAGATACTTTTCTTTCAGAGTCTTCATTACTGAGCTTATCTCCTCCTGGATATTTCGGAAAAGAACAAAATGTAATTCCACCCTCTCCTACAGCAGCTTCACTTGGCAAATATGGTGAGATACCTGTTTCAATGTTTAGTGGGACTCCAAATATTGAAATTCCTCTTTTTAATTTGGAGAGTACAAAATTGTCCCTCCCAATTTCGATGTCATACCAAGCAACAGGTGTAAAGGTAGAGGAAATACCGGGATGGGTAGGATTAGGATGGTCGTTAAATGCAGGTGGTGTTATAACGCGTTCTGTCAGAGGTCTGGCAGATGATAAGAACAATGGTTATCTCAGTTACTGTAATAATATTCCTGCTAACTTTTTTGGGGTAAGTTGTCAATTTTTAATGGATATTGCTGAATCCAGATATGACACCGAACCTGATGTGTTTTTTTTCAATTTTGCAGGCTTAACAGGAAAATTTGTTTTAGGAAATGATGGGATGCCCAAATTAATTCCATTTCAAAAATTAGAAATAACTAAATAATCCACCTTCTGAGAAGGTGGGCTTGCAGGAGCCCCTATAAGGGGCCAAAGTTGAGCCGCTGTTGCTCTTCAATACGTTCTTGCTCTTCTTGATACTTGACATACTTCTTGATTTTTTCTTCGTCAAGACCAACGGTGTCGACACAGTATCCTCTGGACCAAAAGTGATTCCCCCAATAAGGTTTCACTTTCAATTGAGGATATGTTTTGAATATTTTGATGGCAGTCTTACCTTTCATGATTCCCATCAATTTGGATATTGACAGTTTGGGAGGGACACTAACAATCAGATGAATATGATCCTTTTGAATATTCACCTCTGTCAGTTCACAACCTTTCCACTCTATCAATGTCCGAATATCGTTGTTCAACATTTCTTTGACAAGACCTTCAAGAACGCGGTATCGATACTTCGGTGTCCATACAATATGATATGTGCACCGATAAATGACATGGCTTAGCTTTTTGAAATTGCTCATGTCACTAAGTTAAAATATTTCAGGTAAAACCGATTAAACATTACCACCACCAAAGGAGGTGGGTTTTTAATTTATACTAAACAAATTGGAACCACAGGAGGTTTTTATGGCATTACAAACTTTACCGTAAAGACCCCTGATGGGACAAAATACGAATTTGGAGGTGCAGGAGCCATTGAAACATCTAATGCCTTGATGTCAGGGCCTGATCAGGGGGATTTTTATTCAAGTTGGTATCTGTCGAGAATTGTTTCACCTGATTTAAAAGATACGATCAAATTCACTTATACAGGTCACGTTTTTACAGGTGATACACAGACAAACGAAACAATTGTATGTCAAAGCAACTGTACTATGAACTGGACATGCACACCATCTCAATCTACAATGATACTGTCTGTTAATGCTTTAAAGTTAAGTACAATTGAATCAAAAAAGGGTAAAATAGTTTTTTCAAACTCAAGCAGAGCCGATTGTACAGGAGGGAAAAAACTAACTTCAATCTCACTTTATTCTAAAGGAGCATCTTCCCCTTATAAATATTTTAATTTTGCCTATACTGATGTTTCGAGTTCCCCTTCAGCAACCGGATATGTAGGAAAAAGAATGTTCCTGGATAATATCACGGCTAAGGATTCCACTAATACAAGTATAAACAAATATACATTTGAATATTATAACAGGACAAGTTTACCCCCTCGAAATTCTAAAGCTCAGGATCATTGGGGGTTCTATAATGGAGCGAACGGAAATACGACGTTAGTCCCTGCTAGCACAACTTATGGTTTTAGCGGGGCAAACAGAGAGCCTAATGAGACCTATGTAAGAAATGGTATATTGGAAAAAATAACGTATCCAACTGGTGGTTATACACAATTCGTATATGAAGCTCATAAAAATTCTACAACAATAAGATGTGGTGGTGTTAGAATAAAAGAGATTTATGATTATGATGGCACAACAATTACGAAAAAAAAATATACTTATGGAACTGGATCTCTTTTTTCCAATCCTGTTTATGAATATACAATGCAAGTTAAAGTACAAAATAATTGGTGTGATAACCTGTACCGCCAATCATTTTCTCACACTATGTTAGGAACTTCAAATGGTAGCTATGTTGGCTATCCATCTGTTACAGAATGGATAGGACTATCCGGAGAAGGTGGAAAAACAGAAAGAACCTATAATATTATTTCAGACCAGGGATATGTTACATATCCGTTTTCACCAGGGACATCTTATGATTGGGCCAGGGGAAAATTATTAAATGAAAAGCATTACAGTTATAATTCCGGTTCTTTTACACTGGTGGAAGAAACAATCTATGATTACGGAAACATAACAGGTAACCCACAAAATTCAACTGATGTAAAAGGGTTAAAAGTAGGTTATGAGAGATATGATACAAATATTCAATTACCAGCTTGTGAGGAAAATTTCTCAAGTCAGAGATACCAGGAATATTACTATTATTCAAGATGGTTTTATCTCAAAGGGAAAACAAAAAAAAGTTATTTAACTGGTGGAACGGTTGTTGAAAACACCAAATACTATTACGGAAATCCTACTCACGCGCAGATGACTAAACAGGTTGATTATACAAGTACAGGTGACAGTATATCTACGTATTATTATTATCCTCATGATTATTCCTCCTCTTTATTTTCAACTCTTAAAGGTAATTTCATCATCGGTAAACCTATTGATATTCGCATTTATTTCAATAATCAACTGACTAAAGGACAGCAATTTGAATACAATGCATATGGGCTGCCAACTATTATTCGTAAGGCTAGAATTTCATATGGAGGAGCGATCAATTTTAATAGTAATAGTCCATATACATTTAACGTATTAATGAATATTTCTTATGATGCAAATTATAACATACGGGAAATTGCTCCTGTTAATGACTATCCAACAACTTATCTATGGTCATACAGCAGCACCTATCCTGTCATGAAAATAGAAAATGCGACCTACTCTCAAATTTTAAGTGGAGTAGGATCTTCTTTGATTTCTGGTCTCGAAAATTCAATAAATCCGTCAGATATCAGTACAAAACTGACTCAAATAAGAAACGGGTTGAACAGTATTGCTACAAGCACCCTTATTACCAGCTATAAATACAGGAGACATATCGGTATTGCAGAAATAACTGACCCTACAAACATTAATACCAGCTATACCTATGATAAATATGGGCGGTTAAGTTTTATAAAAAACGATGATAAAAATTTATTGGACCAGTATTTATATAATTATTCAAACAAATAAGTAACCAACCACATAAAGTAAATCATTATGAAAAATTTAGCAATAATATTGTTATTAACAGGTATTTCATTGCATGCCAACTGTCAACAGATGAAATTTAACTGGATTTCACAAATTGGTGGTCCAGGCTGGGATGTTGTTACAGATATTGTTGAACTACCCGAAGGACACTTAGCTATTGCAGGAGCTTTTTATGAATCAATCGGATGTCAATCAGATACTTTGCAATCAAAAGGAAGTCGAGATATTTTTATAGCCATCTTTAATACGGATGGAAATTTGGAAAAGCTTACTTCTATTGGAGGAGAAGGTTTCGATTATGCAAAAAAAATTGAGGCAACAAAAAACGGTCTAATTGTACCTGTTCGTTTCAACTATACTACAGAAATCTTTGATCATACATTTGAAAATAATTTTGCAAATAATATTCTGATAACATGGCTAGACAAAGAATTAAATCTTACTAACGATCTTCTGATTAGCGGATCAAAGGAGTTCGACATTACAGAAATTAAGTCCCTTCCAGATGGGAGTTGTATTTTTTCAGGATGGTTCTCGGATACGCTCAGAATAGAAGATCAGATTTACATATCTAAAGGTGGTAAAGATTCTTTTATAGGAAAGCTGTCGTCAAAAGGAGAACAGCAATGGTTTAAACATATTAAGGGTGATGAAGATGATTTGATTACTTCTCTAACATCTAATGAGGCTGGAGATACTTTTTATTTCTGTGGTACTACCGATAAAGGATGTTTTCCAGGAGTAGAGATTCCTCAAACGACGGAAGGAGGACAAAAATATCTATTTATAGCTGAAGTCGGAGAAAAGGGTGAAATGATAAATTTCAAATATGTACTATCAGGAACAGATATAGTTCCATTAGAAATAATTGATGACAGTATGTCAATCTGGGTTTTGGCGAACTTCAAAAATAATGTTACGATAGACGAAAAACAAAAAATACCTGCACAGGGAAAAAGTAATGCTTTACTATTTAAATTCAATTTTTCTGATAGCATCTCCGTTCATTTCCGGATTGGAGGACAAGGAAATATCCAGGCTAACCAGTTGGTGCGTTCTGGCAAGAGACTAATGATCACCGGACAATATTCCGGCAAAGTAATTTTTGGAGCCACAACTGTTGAATCAGCAACAAAAGGAACTGATATCTTTATTGCATTGATTGATGACAACTGCACACCTTCAGAGATTTTTTCCTTTACAGGCGAGAATAATGAATTTCCCTGTTCGGCTTTTGCAACAAAATCTGGAGTATTCGTTACTGGTGAATTTAAAGAGAAAATGAAAGTGGAGAATACAGAACTACTTTCTGCGGGGAAAGAGGATATCTTTTTGGCAAGGATCGAAAACTGTTCAGATAAAAATTCGCCAAGTATAGAAGTTAATATTCTGGGAGAAAATGAAGATGAAACGGTATGGGAATTGGATGCAGGACCTGAATTTCTAACATATATATGGAATGACGGCCTGTCTAGTTCAAGATACCTGATAACCAACCAAACTGGAGATTACAATGTAATGGTAAAGGATTTTTTTGGATGCTCCTATTCTTCGGGAATAAACCTGGTTACTGAGAAGAGCTCTCAAATAAAACCAGATGCAGTAGCAGTCAGATTTAAAGTTTATCCAACGGTTACCCCTGACTTCGTCTATTGGGAACCTGCAACGACATGGGAAAATCTTCCTGCAACGGTTTCAGTATTTGATTCTCTGGGAAGAAAAATTTCACAACAAAAGCTAGAAAGGATAAAACCACAAGTTTATTCTGTAAATCTTTCCGGAGAAACAAATGGTACTTATTTATTGAAAATATCAGGAGAAGGATTCCATGAGATTTCAAAGGTAACTTTAAAAAAGTAAATCAACTCAAAAATTATAAAATAGATGAAACGAATATATTATGCAATATTATTATTCATTGCAACAGTTTTCACATCTTTGGGGCAAGGGAGCCCTTCGAACCTACCAGCGAGTGTAAAAGATGCCAGTCAGAGTGTTACACCTTTATCCACAAAAAATTATGTAGTAACTTATACCTATCTGGCGCCAAAAACAAGCCATTCATCTACATACAAAGCAGGAGAAACAGCACCCGCCGTTCAGTATTTTGATGGTTTGGGAAGAGAAATAGAAACCATTGAAGTAAAGGCTTCTCAACTTGGCAGCGACATGGTTAGCTTTCAAAAATATGATGATTTTGGCCGACTCGAAAAAAAATATTTACCTTATGCAAAAGGTACTACTAACAATGGGGTATTTGTTGATGAAGCCACTTTTCTATCTGGGCAAAAAACATTTCTTTCAGGTATTTATGGGACTACCGACAAAGATTACGGTTTATCTCAAACAAAGTATGAGGCATCTCCACTAAACAAACCATTACAACAAGGTGCTCCTGGTTATGCATGGCAAACTGACCAAAATCCAGTCGATTATTCGTATAAAACAAACACGGCTTTGGTTTCATGGCGTTATTTGGGCAGTACCTACTCTCAAATAACCTATGCAATTGGAAGCCTGTTTTTGAAAGAAACTATTGATGAAGATAATAAAGTGATAAAAGAATATACCGATAAAGCAGGAAAGTTAGTTGGAAAAGATATAGGTGGCCAAATAACCATTTATTGTTACGATGAAAAGGAGTTGTTACGCTGTGTTCTTCAACCAGGGGCCACCTCTCCTGCTTCCACCTTATTTTGCTTTTATTATAACTATGATGATAGAGACCGCCTTATTGAAAAACAAATACCTGGAAAAGAAAAAGAATATTTTGTGTATGATGTGCGTGATCGTTTGGTGCTATCACAAGATGGGACCCTAAAAGCCCAAAATAAATGGTTATATACAATTTACGATGGGTTGAACCGAACTATGGAGCAGGGGCTGTGGTCTTCAACTTCGAGCCGTTCAACACTTCAAACTGCTGTAGATGGAAATATTAACTATGTGTCTTCACAGGTAAGTCGTGTCCCCAAAAAATATCTGTATTATAATAATTATTCTATGAGTGATGAAATTCCTATCCATACCGATGTGACCACACTTGGGCAAACTCAAGCTACCAACAACACTGGAAGGTTAACTATGGAAAAAACTATCTTGTTGGATTCAGAAACAGGGATGGATACAGAGATTATTATAACCTATTATTATGACAAATACGGACGGCTCATACAAATAGCAAAAGACAATCATTTGGGAGGAAAAGATTACATTACCAATGCCTACAATTTTGCCGGGCTGGTTATTCAAACCCGATATCGTCACACAGCCGATGGTGTGACTACTTATATTGATCAATATAACGACTATGATCACCGAGGTAAGGTAATGAAAGTAAGGCATCTGATAAATGGTGCCAATGAGGTATTAATGGCAGGCAATAATTACAATGAAGCGGGAGAGTTAGTTGATAAATACTTGCATTCAACAAGTGGAGGCAATTTTTTGCAACGTATGGATTATACTTATAATATCCGTGGCTGGCTAACTCTGATAAATAGTCCCACCAGCTTTACTGAAAACGACAAGTTTGGGCTTGAATTGAGTTATAATGTCCCTCCAAGTGGAGGAACAGCCCTGTTTAATGGCAACATCTCAGGAATGAAATGGGGAACACCTTCACGGACAAATATGTTATACCGTTTTAGCTACGATGCCGGTAACCGACTGACCGTGGCCGACTTTTCCAATTCCGCGTATTCATCTTCTGCTTTTGACTGTAATTACAGCTACGATTCAAAAGGTAATATTACTGCCATTGTTAGAAAAGGCTCAACTGGTGCTACCATCGATAATCTTTCGTATAATTACAATAACACTGGTAATAAAATTAATTATGTCAATGATGCTTCAGGTGATTATGCTTCGACTGTGGATTACCCAGGAGATGCTAGCAGCAGTACGTTCTCATACGACCAAAACGGAAATATGACTTATGAACCTTCAAAAGAAATTCATCTGGTGTATAATCTACTTAATTTGCCCTATGAAGCTGACTTTGGCGGCAATAAAAAAATACATTATTTTTATACTTTTGATGGAGAGAAAGTCCGACAATCGGTGGAAAATAACGGCATAATAACTAAAACTGATTATTGTGGGCCGTTTGTATATGAAACTGTAAGTGGAACACGTTCTTTAAAATATATTATCACCCCTGAGGGAAGGGCGGTAAAAAATGGCAGTAGCTGGGACTACGAATATAATCTTACTGACCATCTTGGAAATGTACGGGCAGTAATTCATAAAGGGACAAACGGCTTGGCAGAAGTTATCCAGGAAAGACATTATTACCCGTTTGGTATGGAAATGAGTACGCTATCAGTAAATAACAGTACTAATAAATACCTATATAACGGAAAAGAACATGAAACTGATTTTGATCTGGATTGGTATGATTACGGAGCAAGGTTTTATGACCCGGAATTAGGGCGTTTCCACTCGGTTGACCCATTTGCTGAAAAATATAACATCCTAAGTCCTTACAATTATTGTACAAATAATCCAATAAAATATGTTGATCCAGATGGCCGTGATGGAATGGTTACAGGAAGTGGGATTAAACAGGATCCATATGTTGTAACGGCGACATATTTTTATGAAAATGGAAGCTTGAATAAAGATCAGATAAAAGCCCTTAATGAAGCAGTTAATGCATATAACAGCATGGGGGGTAAAGATGGAATTAAAAATAAAGATGCCGATGGCAATATGACCTATACTAAATACAATTTAAGAGCTGAAGGAGTTGACAATGTTGATGAAGCAAGGTTAGGAACTCAATTTGAAAATTCTTCTGGAGAAACTAGATACTATGGAAATAAAGTAGGAACGGAAGCCAACATTGGTGGTCTTGGAGATGAATTAGGGTCTGCAAATAATATTAGAATTGATTTTAACCAAACAAATATTGATGCAGGGGTGGCAGATAAAGGATATAATAAAACTGCAGTTATGGAAGGAGTTGCAATTCATGAAATAGGGCATAATCTGGGAGGAGAGCACTCTGATGGAACTTCAACTATGCAGGGCGTAAACACGACCATAAAAACGAGTAATGGAACAACAACAACAATTCATTCATATCCCTCTGTTTCCAAGGGCTTTATGAAAACAATTTTTAACAAAAGAGATTCACAGAAAAATCAACCATCTGATGGTCGATTATGGACTAAAAAAAATTAATGTGTTGATATGAAAACTACAGTTTTTAGTTTGATAAGTTTAGTGATTCTTTCCAATTGTTTTGGTAATACTTTAGCTAATGAAAATTGTAAAGAAATTAGAGGGACGAAGGGTATATATGTAATCAGATATATTAAAACAGAAGTAGAGGCTTTAGTAAAAAATGAAAATTTAAAAAAAGAAGGTAAGTCTTATGATCGAATGGTGGATTTAAAAAAGGTCACATTCTTTTTACCTATTATTGATAAAGATGAGAACATAAGTGATACCATCAAAAAGTGGAATCCGTTTAAACAGAAAAGGATATACTTGTTACCAATTAGCTTAAGAAGCAAGGAGTATTTAAAGAAGTTTTGCCCTAAAAAGGCAGAAATAATGGAACTTGGTGTATTACCAAAGGATGAGAATTGCGTTTTTTATAAAGTACCTAAAGACGAAAAGTATTTATATCAGATTTATTATATGGAGGGTGATGAATTTGTTATAGAGTTAGAGAATAATGAGATGAATAAAATTAAATTGGATTTATCTGATGAAATAGATAAAAAAGAAAAAATATTTAAAGTTCATTTTATTTACAGATTAACAAATGTGATACCTAATAAAAATGTATCTGGCTTAGTTGTATGGAAATAAATTACCTCGCTAATCGGGATCAATACCGGTCTCCTTTTCGCTCAGGATTTGTAACCAGATAGTATAAAACAATGAACCCGACCGAAATGGTCGGGTCTCATTTTATAGCTCAGCAACATTTTTAATCTTATGAAGCAATTTCTTTAGTTTTATATTATACGGTATATAACATATTTAACCGAAATAGTTAATTTTGAAACAAAGTTCGTAGATAACGAATTTAAAATATAAAGCGTTAGCTATTCTTCTTGTCTCTGAAAACCGCTAATTTTCAAGATAACCACAGGAATTATAGACACAAACGCTCACGCTATGGCGTGGGCTGTGTTTATTTGTGGTTAGGGTTCTTAGCGGTACCAAGAGACAGATAGGCTACAGTTCCACGCTTTTTCTTTATGTATAATCCTCGCTTTGGGACTGAAGTGAATTAATCATCAAATAAAATGAAAAAAATTAAATTTATTTATTGGGTATTATTCTTAATATTTCCATTTATACCAATATTGGGTGGATTATTTTACGCTATTAAAGCACTGATTAAAGGAGAGCCAAATTGGTGGCAATATCTTATACTTTCTGCAGTGTTTCTGTTTATTGTAATTATTGTGGTATTAATTAGAATGACATGAAAAAAAATGTAGTTGGAATTCCAACCATTCTGATATTATTAATTGTTTTATTAGGAACGATTGTTAGCACCAGATTCAAGATGTTTAGATCTGACAATGAATTTATTTCAATTGATACCATTTATAACCTGCCAAAGTTTGAATTGAAAGACTCTTTCACAGTTCATAAAATATACGGTTTTGGAGAATTTTTGCTGCCCATAACGTTAGAAAGGAAAATTGAAAATACGGAAGACGTTTCCATGGCCTTGTCTGGATCGATTATAACCAAAGCTATCTTTCAACAAAAGGGACTTAATTTTCAGGATTCACAAGCATCTAAAAACTATGCTCGGATATTAGTAAGAACTGAAAAGATTACTGATCCTCTATCCTCAATTGATATAAATAATAAAATTGGAGTATCTAAATTTGATGATTTTAAGACCCAATATTTAAATGCAATAAAGAATGAACTCAATAATGTTGAAGATTTTAGCATTTGGAATGAAGTAATTAGGCTTGTCAGTATAAATGGACAAAATGCATTGGAACTATCCTATTTGAGACAACTTGAAAATAATCCAGTTGTAAATGTTAAATCCTACTTATTTAGGAAAGACGATATACTATTTTCATTTACGATGTCCTACAGGGCAAAGGATTCAATTATATGGCAAAATGATTTCGCTAAGGTATTAAACAGTCTGAAAATTTATTTTGATAATATTCCCGATACAAATCGCAAATCGGTTAACAAAAAGTCAATAATATCTGTTGGCAAAGTTTTAATTAACCTTCCAGAATTTGATGGAATGAAAGAATGTTATTCTGTTCCAATTGTAAAGAGTAAGGCCGATGAATCATATCATGGAAATGAATTTATTCTTGGATACTACTTGAACGATAAAACATATAGCAAGGTTGACAGTATATATGATTTAGTATTTGAGGATTTTTTTGTGGTTTATGCTTCAAACGAGATGCATCAAAGAACCTTTACTATTGATGAGTATAATTCGATTACTAAAATGCTCGGTAATTCATTTGCTAAAAAGAATTGGGATGACTTAAAAGAAGTGATCGAAAATAACAATTATTATAGCGTTGGCAGACCAGTTCTATTATCTAACTATTCAGTAAAAGACAATGCCTCGTCCTATATCTTTATACTTAAATACCAATTGGAAGATTACGAGAAGGTGTCTCTTATATTATTGAACACTGTCTATATAAAAGGGAAGATAATAAACCTAGCTTATACAAAATTTTATGAAAGTGAAAATTCAATCAGTGATGCAAAAGCTAAGAATGATTATATGTTATATCAATTTCTTGATGAAAATGATTGATATTTGAACTTTGTATTTTCATAACTACGCTTAATTTATTTCATCAATAAATTTTAATTAATTTGACATGAAAGATGAAGATATCCATTACAAATATTATGAATACGTATCACCATATAACGTATTAGTCGTGTCGAACGATGGAGAAATAATTGATCTGCTTTGCCCTTTCCAGGTGAAATCAAAGGTCAATTTTCCTACTATAAAAGCTAACGATAAGGTCTGGGTACAAAAAGTGCAGACTACAGCAGGATCGAAGGATGTATTTATTATTGAAGATAATGCTTATCATGTAAAACATTTTATAGTCTATAGATAATTACATAATCTCATATACAAAATTCAATTTTTTTTCTCTCCTATTTAATATAAATTTGATAGTAATCATCATCAATTTATGTAATATGGAAATTTGGAACAGATTTAAAGGTATATTTTCAATTTCAAATACAAAAGGTAAAAATAAACATATCGAATTAAATAATAATGACAAGAGTAAATTATTGGAATATATTGAATTGAAATTAACCGGAAAGAAGGAACATGAATTATCAGTATACTATACAAATAAACTTGATCGTAAATTGGAATTAGATGGAATTGATTTATCTGGGCGGAATCTGGTAAGTATAAATTTGTCAAATGCAAATTTAAACAATGCAAAGTTTAGCGACTCAAAACTATTATATCCCAAGTTTAATGATGCAATTCTTAAAAATTCCATTTTTATAAATTCAAAACTTGATAGAGCTAATTTTCAGGGTGCCATAATGAAAAACTCTGATCTTTCCAATGCAGGCTTTTTAAAATCAAACCTTAATTACGTAAACCTTGACAACGTCAATTTATCAGGCGCAGGCTTTTCAGACTGCAAAATGATTCAATCATCCTTAAAAGGAGCAAAAGCTTTAGGAGCAAGATTTATAAAGGTAAATTTAACTGGAGCCAATCTAGAATTCGCTGATCTTTCTGGTGCAGATTTATCAAATGCGAAATTGGCTGATGCGAAATTAAAAGGGGCAATATTAAATGGAACAAACTTAAGTGGAGTAAACCTTTATTCAGTTGATTTAAATGAAGTCGATTTAAAAAATGCAAAAAATGTCGAGCTATAAAATCTAATCAAATGTTGCACCTATGTTGCACCCGGAAAATATACAGGGAGCCAAAATTTAATTTAACTCCCTGTTAACTAACGAGCGGGAAACGGGGATCGAACCCGCGACCCTCAGCTTGGGAAGCTGATGCTCTACCACTGAGCTACTCCCGCATTTCGAGCCAAAATTAAAAATAATTCTGGTTTGAAACACGCAAGTGGACAACAAAATTATCTTATTTCAATTCTTCTTATTGTAAAACAGAAAAAACAATCTTTACCATAAAATAAATCAGACATTTAATTTTATAACTTTCAACTTATCCAATTGTATACTATACAACAGGAAGTTTCCATTGATCGCGATAACTCAAACGGGCTAATTTATTTGCCTCTTCTTCAACAAATCTTTTGTTTGCATCGTCCCAATTAATAATTTTCCCCACACGGTAGGCAATATTTCCCATTTCAGAAACAATAGCCGTTTTTGCTCCGATTTCGACAGAAGCATTTGGAGTACCTCCCTCACGGATACATTTCAAAAAGTTCTTTACATGTTCATCCAATCCATCTCCATAATTTTCTTTTACAACACCATCGAAAAACGGCTCTCTTTTTTCGTTATTATAGTCCGGGAGTATTTCATAACCACTACGATCCACAACTAAAGTTCCTTTATTTCCAACAAATGCGACACCATGGTTACTTCTTTTATACACTCCAATTCCCGGGTTTAACCCACATTCCCAAATCATTGTGTGTTCCGGATAACCATATAATGCCTGCTCTATATCGGGTGTTTCCATTGCTCCCGGGTCATTATAAAACATACCTCCTCCGGGAGAAATTTTTTGCGGCATCCCTGCATCCATTGCATAAAGTGCAAAATCCAGTAAATGAACTCCCCAGTCGGTCATTGCACCACCGGCATAATCCCACCACCAGCGAAAGTTATAATGAAAACGATTCAGATTAAATGGTCGTTTAGGAGCCGGACCTAACCACATATCATAGTCCACGTAATCAGGAGCTTCTGTATCGGGCATTACCGGATAAGGATTATCATAACCTTTGTAAATCCATGCCCTGACTAAATGAACATCTCCCAGTTGTCCTGATTTTACAATATCAGAAGCTTCAAACCAATGTTTCGAACTGCGCTGCCACATGCCAACCTGCACTACAAGTTCAGGATATTTTGAAGCTGCCTTAACCATTGCATTACATTCTTCAATGCTGTGTCCCATTGGTTTTTCAACATACACATGTTTTCCTGCTTCCAGAGCCATCATCATCATTACGGCGTGCCAGTGATCTGGTGTTCCTATAATCACTGCATCGATTTCAGGGTTGTCAAGTAATTCGCGAAAATCAGCATACGTTGTCGGCCTTTTTTGTGTTATTTTTTCTACCTCTGCCGCCCGATCTTCAAGAATTTTTGAATCAACATCGCAAAGAGCTACACAATCAACGTTGTTCTTTTTATCATTTAAAAAGCTTCTTAAATTGGCAAACCCCTGACTACGACAGCCGATTAATGCTACCCCTACCCTTTCTGCAGGAGATGCGCATGCATTCATAATTGTTGGAAATGTACTTATCGCCGCTGTAGCAATTGCCGAAGTTTTAATAAAGTTTCTTCTGTCTGAATTCATCTTTGTGGTTTTTGAATGTTTAAATTGGATTTGTAAATATAATAGTTCTTGTTTTTAAACAGAATTATTTTAAAACATACTTTGATGGCAATACATATATTACGATTAAAAAAATATTAAAACTCACTATCTGTACAATTACCGGTACTCTGACTCTACAATGTAGAGAATGAATGGTGAGTTAAGCCAAGTCATTTCCTTTATATAGCTTATGGAAGAATGGCCTCCGGCGAAAGAATCAATGCAAACTGAACGATTCAGTCCTTTTGGCGTTGAAACTCGGAATTTTTCGATTTCAAATTAACTTTTTTTAATCCCGAATTTTTACCAATCCGTTTTTCTTTTGTTTATTATTTCTAATTTTGATATAAATGAAGGTTAAGAAAGGAAAGAGCGTGAAAACAATATTTATTATTATTCTGGTTTTAATTGGCTGTAATTCCATGGCTCAGGAAAAACTGATGCCTGTGATGCCTGTGGAAAAAGATTCGGCCCGGATTGAACTGGAACGGCAAATTCTTTACCAGCAACTTTTATCCGGAAATATCCAAAATGGAGGTATGATTTCGGCTCTGGAACTCCCAACTTTTGATATTAGCAAAGAAATTGCGCAACAGCGATACAATTTTTATATACAGGATTTTTCATCCCCGGGAGAATTGCATACTTTTTCCTTCTATAGTCCTGGATTCACTTTTTCTCCGTTTTTAAGAAATGGGGCCGTATTTAGTGGAGCGACATACAAATTAAACGACAAAGCGAAAATTGGCGGATACAGTTTTGGCGCTAATTCCATTTTTTCAGCACCTTTACCCAATCAAAACATGAATAATTTTGATACCCGGGGAGCTACTATGTTTTTTCAATATAAAGTGTCCGACAAATTTAAAATTGAAACCAGCGTGAGTGTTTCACAGGGAAACGGCCCCGGATTTTAAATCAATATCTTCGAATCATTTCAATGCTAACAATATACAAAGCATCAGCAGGTTCCGGAAAAACATTTCAACTGGTTGTTGAATACCTGAAATTATTACTGCTGAATCCATACAATTACAAACATATTTTAGCGGTAACTTTTACCAACAAAGCTACCAACGAAATGAAAAGCAGGATTTTGGAACAGTTGTATTTGTTGGCAAAAGAGGAAAATACAAAATACCTTGAAACCTTAAAAAACGAACTAAATTTACAAGAAGAGGATATACGGCAAAAATCACGGCAAATTCTGAAAAATATTTTGCACGATTACAACCGGTTTTCCATTAACACCATCGATTCGTTTACACAACGTGTTATCAAAGCTTTTAACCGCGAACTTGGTATTGCACCAAATTTTGCACTGGAGCTCGACAACAGTTTGATTCTAGAGGAGGCAGTCGATCAAATGCTGGCAAAAATAGACCATGATAAAAAATTGTTAGACTGGCTGGTTAAATTTAGTGAAGAAAAAATTACAGAAAACCAAAGCCAACGAATTGAAGAGGATATAAAATCGCTGGGACAGGAATTATTTAAAGAAAAATTCCAATTGTTTTTCCCTGAAACCACAGATTCAGTATATTCTCGTGAAAACCTCAACACGTTCAAAAAGGAACTGGGAAAAATTATTTCCGTTTTTGAATCGACACTAAAAAAGAAAGGGAAAGAAGCACTTCAGATAATAGAAAACGCCGGTTTTTCTGTCGATGATTTTTCATATAAATCAACCGGTGTTGCGGGTTACTTTTTATCTCTCTCCGATGGTAAAACAAAAGAACCCGGTGCCCGGATTTTAAACGCAGAAGAATCAATAGAAAAATGGTTTGCCAAAAATCATCAACAAAAAACAGAACTTCAGTCTTTGGTCGAAAATCAGCTTCGACCGTTGTTGATAGAAGTTTTAAACTTTTACCGCAATCAATCAATTCAATATTTTTCAGCTGTGGCTGTAAATAACCAGTTGCGAATGCTGGGTATTTTAACCGACTTGAAAGAAGAAATAAAAATATTACTCCACGAAAAGGGAATGTTACAGCTTTCCGATTCCAACCTGCTGCTGAGCAAAATTATTGGAGAAAGCGATTCTCCATTTATTTATGAGAAAATAGGAAACTTTTTCAAATATTTTATGCTCGACGAGTTTCAGGATACCTCTGCATTACAATGGAAAAATTTTAAGCCGCTAATTGCGAATTCTCTTTCTGAAGGAAACAAAAATCTTTTGGTGGGCGATGTAAAACAATCAATTTACCGGTGGCGGAATAGCGACTGGAATATCCTGGCGGAACAAGTTGATTCTGATTTTCCTAATTTTATACCCGAAACCAAAACACTAAGCAAAAACTGGCGAAGCGACAAAAATATTATCGATTTCAACAATTCGGTAATTGAACACCTGCGGGCAGCTTTTGAGATTCATTTATTCCCTTCATCAAATGACGAAGATTGGGATATATTAAGAGAAAAATTTGCTAAGGTTTACAGCGATTTTAAGCAGGAACCGGGAAAAAATTCTGCCGGGAAAAAAGGATATGTAAAAGTTAATTTTCTGGAGGAAGATAACTTTCAGGAAAATTCTGTTGAACTATTAATTGAGCAGGTAAAAGAACTACAGGATAAAGGCTTTGAAGCTTCTGATATTGCCATTTTAATCCGGACAAACAAGGAAGGAACCCAAATAATTGGTAAATTTTTATCAGCAGCAAAAGACGAAGAAAATAAAAATTACAATCTCTCTGTTTTATCCAATGAATCACTCTTTCTACATGCCTCCCGCTCGGTTTTATTTGTAATGTTAATTGTTGAGTGGCTTATTGACTCAGAGAATAAAATTACCAAAGCTGCCATTCTCAACCTGTGGGAAACAAGTATAAAACCAGAACTGAAAAAAAAAGGAATTTCTTTTTCGGTAGCTCAGCAAACACTTAATTTCACTCAGGCACCACAAGACAGATGGCAACTCGAAAAAGATTTCGAAAATAGTTTTGAACGCGAAATTGGTCTGCGATTAAACATACTAAAGAAAAAAATCTTACTGAATTCGCTGGACGAAACACTTACCGAAATTTGCAGCCACTTTCAACTTTTTAAACAAGCAAGTGAACTCCCTTTTTTGCAAACTTTAATCGATAAAGCAGGCGAAATAAAGACGTCTATTTCAAACGACCTCTCAAATTTTTTGTTCTGGTGGAACGAAAAAGGGTTTAAAACATCCGTAAGTGTAAACGATGAAATTGATTCCATCCGCCTGTTAACCGTGCATAAATCAAAAGGATTGGAATTTAAAGCCGTTTTAATTCCGTTTTTAAACTGGAAAACCTCATGGAGCGGGAACCTCGCTCCCACCCTCTGGTGTAATTCAAACGCAGAACCGTTTAACAAGTTCCCACTGCTGCCGGTAAAAGCAAATAAAATACTGGAGAATACGATTTTTAAAAAAGACTATTTAGAAGAACAGACCAACACATTTATTGATACATTGAATTTATTGTATGTGGCATTCACACGTGCCGAATCGGTATTAGAAATCAATTGTATCAACACTCAAAATACAGGGAAAAGCGTAAACAGCCTGTTAAAAGAATCACTGCAATTAATGAGTTTAAAAGAACCATTTGATTCATGCTGGCAGAATAACGAAACTACTTTTGAATTTGGAGAGTTGAATCCTATTCAACAAAAAGAAGAAAAGGAGTCAAATCTGATCCTGATAAAAAATTATGAATTCAATAATTTCAGTGAGAAAATAAAACTTCGCTTTAACGGAGAAGATTTCCTGGTTTCAGACAAGCAAAATAAATCAGTAAAAAACAAAGGAAAGATTATTCATGAAATCCTTTCCGCGATAGAAACAGAGAAAGATTTAGAAAGAGCCTGTGAACAAGCAGTTTTTGAAGGAAGGATTGATGAAAAAGAACGCTTTGAAATTCAGCAGGAGTTGCTTGACAGTATAAAAAATCCGCAGGTAAAAGACTGGTTCGACGGAAGTTGGAGAACAATTAACGAACGAAGTCTTTTAACATCGACGAAAATACTGCGCCCCGACCGAATAATGGTTTCAGAAAAAAAAGCAATTGTTGTTGACTACAAAACCGGAGAACAAAAATCGGAGAAGTATAACAGCCAGGTAAAACGATACGCGAAAACATTAAAAGAAACCGGATTTGAAAAAGTAGAAGGGTACTTGTGGTATGTTGCGTTAAATGAGGTGGAAAAAGTGGGAGAATTTTAACCTTCACCCAACGAAAAAATTTATTTTTGCAAAAATTTTAAATTATGATTCAACGAATTCAAACTGCATATTTATTGGTTGCCGGATTACTGGTAGCCTCTCTTTACAAACTCAATCTTGCCGAATTAGCTGTAAATGGCGAAATATACAGATTTGGCGCTAATGGAATCTTTAATGGCGAAACACTGGTGTTTAACGGGCTTCCTATTTCAATACTCATTGCCATTATTTCATTACTGCATTCTGTTATTATTTTTTCATACAAAAAACGCATCAGGCAAATTCGACTGACTGTTTTCACCATTGTACTTTTATTTGGCCTTTTCGGAATGTTTTTCTATTTCTCTTATGCGAGTTTCGAAGGAGTACAAGTGGCATTTAGGCTGCCGGTGGCTTTTCCTGTTGTAGCCATAATTCTCGACTATCTTGCCATTCGCGCCATTGGAAAAGATGAAGCGCTGGTGCGCAGTCTCGACAGGATACGATAACAAAAAACTCTCTTTAATGAAAGCAATGGTTTTTGCCGCCGGGCTTGGCACACGTTTACAACATGAAACTTCGGACAGACCCAAAGCACTGGTTGAAATTGGTGGAAAAACACTTCTGCAAAGAACTATTGAAAAACTCCGAAATGAAGGCATTGACGAAATTGTTGTTAATGTCCATCACTTTTCAGAAAAGGTAAAAACTTTTATTGGGGAAAACAATTTCGAAATTCCGGTACATATTTCCGATGAAAGTGATAAACTACTGGATACTGGCGGAGGGTTGAAAAAAGCGGCTCCCCTTTTAATTGGAAATGATCCGATTTTAATACACAATGTTGATATTCTGAGCACTATAAATTTAAAAGAACTGATTGAATATCACAATAGTTTAGGAGCTTTGGCTACGCTAACCGTTCGCGACAGAAAAACAGAACGGTATTTAAAATTCGATTCAGAAAGGCGGCTGGTTGGCTGGCTAAACAAAAAAACCGGGCAAACAAAAATATCTGTTCCCGAACAATTTGAAAACGCAATTGAAAAAACGTTTAGCGGTGTTCATGTGGTAAACCCTGAGATATTTGACTACATGCCGGTAAACGATCGTTTTTCAATTATTGACTTTTATCTTGAACTTTCAAAGACACAACTTATTAAAGGTTATTTTGATGACTCCGATTTATGGATGGATGTTGGGAAACCACATCAACTTGAGGAGGCAAGAAGATTATTTTCCTAAAAAAGCAAAATTCAGATAACAAAAATCACTTCAAATATATACACAGACTATAGCTGCTCCCTATCCGAAAGTTGTTTATGGTTTAGGAAATAAAGCAAAAATTCAAAAGCACCAATTAACATAATCACATTTCCCAGCAACTCAATGCTTTCTTCCGTTGCTGCTTTTGCCAACCGGTAGTTTTCTTCACTATACATTAGCCTCCAAAAACGGGAACGTCCCATTAACCGGCTGAAAATGTAGGTAATGAGGAATCCAGACAGAAGCCAGGAAGATGCGGGAACACTAAAAAATTCAACAGTTGCCTTTTTTATTTTTTTGAAATCGCGAATTACCAGCCAAATAAAAATCCCTAATACTATTAACGCAGGATAAACCCAATTAAGTTTTAGGAAATTAAATTCGCGAATAAATGAAATTAAAAAAAACAAGCCCGCTAAATTAGTGACCGGCTGAATACTTTTCCACTTTACCCCCCAAAAAATATAAAAAAGAAAGAGAATAAACAGAATAATTTCCTGTGTTATTTCAACAAACGTAATCTCTCCAAAATAGCTGCCATTCAGAGGATGGCCTGCATCGTAAAAAATTCCTTCAGCTATTCCAAAAACAAAAAGTGAATACAAAATTACCCGAAGTGCAATATAAAGAGGAGAATTAATTTTCATCCGTAAAAAATTAAAAATCAAAAATACATTTTTTGAGATATAAAAAAGCCGGAATTGTTATGAAACTCCGGCTTTAGAAAAACAATATTATAAATCAGTTAGCGGGCGCCAGTGCTACACTAACATAGTTATTAAAATCAAAGTATTTTTTAAAGGCCTTTTTAACCGAATCAACAGTTAAGCTATCGACTAAATCGGTATACGTTCCGTACTTCGAGAAATCTCCATCTTTTATATAATAAGTATTACTCAAAATATTCAGCCAAAAACCATTCTCTTTTTCAGCCGTTTCACGTTCACGCAACATTTTTTCTTTCGCTTTATCAAGCTCCTCTTTAGTAGGCCCATCTTTAGCAAAATGCTTAATTTCATCGAAAACAGCTTCTTTTAATTCAGGTAATTTTTCGGGATCTGTTCCGTAATAAATAGCTACGGTATATTCCTCTTCCGGATATTTTGAAGTAGAAGGACTAGCTCCAATGGAATACACACTGCTTTTTTCTTCACGGATAACTTCCAACAAACGGGTAGTAAGAATTCGGCCCATAGCATCCAGTTCCACCTGATTTTTTGAATTGTAATCAAAATCGCCATGGAAAACAATGTACTGGATACTTTTCTGATCCTGACCTTTTTTCACCGTTTTTTCAATTATACCATCAGGGGTTTCGATATGCAAATTTTTCCAGTTTTCTTTATTTCCCGTTGAAGGAATTCCTCCAATATATTTTTCCACCAGAGGTTTAAATGTTTCGGTGTCTATATTTCCAACAAAAAAGAAAACAAAGTCGGAAGCATTTTTAAACCGTTCTTTTCCGATTTCTTGTATCCGTTTAAAATCGGCCTCTTTCAACAACTCAGTTGTCATAGGGCGGGCACGCTCATTATAACCGGCCATTGTAACCTGCAAAGTATCCTGAAAAGCCGATTCAGGGGATGCTGATTTATTCTCAAGAACACCTGCCAACCTTGTTAAATAGGATTTATATGAGGTTTCATCAAAACGCGGATGTGTAAAATATAAGTAAACCATTTGCAACAAAGTTTCAGCATCTTTTACAGAAGAGCTTCCGTTAAATCCTTCGCGTAACTGGTTTACAAATGGCGAAACACTAAATACTTTGTCCGACAACATTTTATTCAGCGTAATATTATCAAAATCAGCTATTCCACTCATTCCTAAAATATCGGGAGCAAAATCAGCTGATATATCATCCTTCATTCCATACAATGAGTTTCCACCCAAACTCCAGGCATTGAACAAAATTTCGTCATCTTTAAAATCCGTAGATTTTATTACCACCTTTGCTCCGTTTTGAAGCGTCCATTCAACAGCATCTACATTTTCAAGTTGTTTTTCGGCAACAACCGGGCTTCCGGCTGGCTCTTCATCCAATAAAGGAACATCGGCAACTGCGTCGTCGTATCCTTCAATTTCAGTACTCTCAACCTCATCAAGCAAAGTAAAAATATCCTCCTCAGTGGGCACCTCAACACCTTCAATTTCGGGAGCTGTAACAATTACAACACGGTTCTCATCTGTTATCCATTTGTCGGCAAGTTCATCAACTTCTTCCAAAGTAATTCCTGGTAAAAAGGTTTTAAAATAATCATACTCTTTCTCTATTCCCGGAAAAGGTTCCTTTGTCATTAAAAAGTTTCGCTGGTATTCTTCAGCGTAATTAATCGATTTTTGATTTTCGCGCTCATTATAAGCTTTCTCCATATAATTCAGCAAGGCAGTTTTCTGTCGATCAAGCTCAGTTTGTGTGAATCCAAACTTTTTTACCCTTTCATTCTCAAGAAGAACAGCTTTTATCCCATCTTCAATCTTCCCGTTTTGTGTGACAGCAATTGACAAATAGGCGCTTTTGGGACCAATTAATTCATCAAAAGACGATTGTCCCATAATAAATGGAGGATCCGCCTGTTGGGTTTTCTCTGCCAACCGATTATTTATCATAGCATTATAAAGATTTTCCAAGATCATATGCCTATAATCTCCTATTGTATTCTCAATTTCCAAGTCATGTTTATACATTACATAAGCCATCGGGTACCTTGCTTCTTTATCAGTAACCACTTTTACCAGGGTTTCTTTATGATCCGGAATTTCAAAATAAACCTTCTTACGCGGGTTTTCAGGCATCGGAATCTTTGAAAATTTTTCTTTTACTTCCTTAACCATCTTTTCCTGGTCGAAATCACCAACAACAATTACAGCCTGCAAGTCAGGTCGATACCAGTCGTTCCTAAAACGACGCAACGCTTCCGGAGAGCAGTTATCAACAATTTCCATTTTACCGATAGGAAAACGTTCTGCATATTTTGAATCTTTTAGAAAAACAGGCCACCACTGTTTTTGCATGCGTTCTTCTGCACTTTTATTTCCACGCCACTCTTCATGAATAACACCACGCTCGTTATTTATTTCCTCATCAGAATCGGTAACCTGACAGGCCCAGTCGTATAGTACTTGTAACCCTTGCTCCATATATTCCATAGAATCGAGCGGAACTTTCAACATATACACAGTTTCATCAAAACTGGTGTAAGCATTAATTTCCGGGCCAAATTCCATACCTATGGACTCAAAATAATTTATCAATTCATGTTTTGGGAAATTCTTTGTTCCGTTAAACGACATATGCTCAGCAAAATGTGCCAACCCCTGCTGGTCATCATCCTCATCAACCGAACCGGCTTTTACAACTAACATTAGTTCAGCACGGTTTTCGGGATTATCATTTGCACGAACATAATACGTCATTCCATTATCGAGGACACCTTTACTTACTTTTGGATCCTCTGGAATAGGAGCTTTAAAATCAATATTGTTTTGAGCAGTTACAAAAAAAACGCTCAACAAAAAAATCAAACTAGTTATAATCTTCATATTTCTATTGTGTTTCAAATAATTTGTACTAAAATTCGCAGTAAAGTTACATTACACAGACTTTAAATTAGCTTAAAACCTTCTAATATTCGTTAACCTATTCAAACAACAATTCACTGCAAAATCGGTTGAATAACGTGGGCAAATGCATCATTTTCGTTTGACGGAACCTGTTTATAAATCTTCCTTAATTCTGCCGGGGCATTTTCAGTTAAAAATGAATATTGCGTAAATCCCAGCAAATCAAGATCATTAAAATCATTTCCCACTCCAACAGTCTGAGCCCGGTCTATTCCGTGCAGGTCGCAAATGTGTTTTACTCCATTTCCTTTGGAAACCGACTGGTGAAAAATTTCAATCCAAATATAACCTTCCGTAATTGGCGACGATGTTCGGATTACCCGAATCTGATTGCAAATAGCTTCAATTTCTACTTTCAGCTTTTCAAAATACAGCTTGTCTTTTTTTATAATTACTAAAAACTGACACAATTCTGTTTCCGGCAATTTCGATGTATCCAGTTCGTAAGAAAAAGCCCTGTTAAACGTAAAATAACGTTCAAACTCCTCGCAGGAATTTTCACCCCGGAAATACCAGTGATTGTGATTATCTGGAACCGGGAAAAACGCATGAAAACTAATATTCCTTTGGATAAAATAATTTAAAAGTTTATGAACTGAACTTTGAACAATATTCTGACTAAACATTTCTTTTTGTTCTTTCCAGTTATATACACCGGCACCGGAAGAATAAACGATGTAATCAAAGGGAGTGTCCGGAGGAATTACCTCCTTCACCTTTTTTAAGTTTCTTCCTGTAGCTACCACGCGCACAACACTTTTTTCTCCCAATAAATGCAGGGCTTCCAAATTTTTCGTACTAATGGAATGGTCGTCTTTTAAAAAAGTACCATCTAAATCGGTAGCAACCAATTTTATATTTTTCATAGATAAATAGCTTGTGGGATAAAATTAGTTATTTCAAAAAGAATCAGTAGTGTCCGACAAAAATATTCATAAAAAAAGAAAAACCGGAACTGTTTCTCCTGCTTTTAATTCAGTATTATTTTTCGGAATCATCATAAAACCATCCGAAGATACAAGAGCATGAAAGTGCGCAGACCCGTGGTATTCTGTTGTAACAACTTTAGAGTCTTCATCCAGTTGTACCGGAATAAATTCTGTTTTATCTGCTCTCTTTCTGTAGTAATTATTTTTAAGCGGAAAATGTCGGAATTGAAGCTCCGGATTAGCTCCCATACTTTTCAGAATAAAAGGTTTAACCAAAAACAAAAATTGAGTAAAAGTTGAAACCGGATTTCCCGGCAATCCAAAAACAGCTTTATTTTGCTTTGTTGCAAAAATTGTACGTTTACCAGGTTTTACATTAATTCCGTGAAAATGAATCTGAAAATCATTCTCTTTTAAAACTTTAGGAACAAAATCGAAATCGCCCACAGAAACAGCGCCGCTGGAAATAAGAATATCACATTCGTCCAAAGCGTTCAAAAATGTTGTTTCTGTTTCTTCCCATCTATCACCAACAATACCAAAATACCAGGGTTGTATTTGCATTTCTTCAAGTAACGAAATTAACGCGTATGCATTTGAATTTCGGATATTTACCAAACCAATTGGTTCATGAGGTTCTTTTAGTTCGTCGCCGGTTACAATAATTCCTACTTTAGGTTTTCGGGAAACATTAACTTTTGTTTTTCCTACCGACGCCAAAACCGGAATGTGCCGGCTGGTAAGAATTTCACCTTTCAAAAGAACAAGGTCCCCTTTTTTCACATCTTCTCCCCGGGTACAAATATTGCGCGATGTTTTATTACCTGAAAACTGTATATGGTTGTCGTCAACTTTTTCAACATCCTCAATTATAATAACGGTATCTGCTCCTTCCGGTACAACTCCGCCCGTCATAATTTTTGAACATTGATTTTGCCCGATCTTAAACCGTGGTACAGTGCCGGCAGCAATAACTTCCAGTACTTCGAGTACATTTTGCAAATCATTGTAACGACACGCATAACCGTCCATTGCCGATTTGTTAAACGGCGGCATCGAAATATCAGAATACACATTCTCCGCCAGTACACATCCTCTACATTCCCGGTAAGTCACCACCTCCGTTCCCAAAGAAAATGCCTGCAATTGCGCTGTTTCAAAAGCTTCTTTTAAATCAATCATTTTTAATTTTTTAATTGGAGTTACCACTTCTTTCCCTGCATCATTATGAAAATTAACTTTGCTTCTCCACTTTAAAACTTCAACAGTAAAAATACAAAAAGGGCGATTTTACAGAAATGTAACACTAAAAAATTTGCCGTATCAACTTTCACAAAAAAATCTTTCACCCGTTAAAGAACAAGATTTGAACCATAAGCGTAAATCATTTGTCGAAATAACTATTACTTTTAAATAGTACTGGTTACATTAGCGTAATATTTTATCTTTGTCACTTGTTTTAAAATTAAGCAGATAAACGGACATGAAGATTGCTTTAATAGGTTACGGGAAAATGGGTAAGGAAATAGAAAAAATTGCAGTTTCCCGTGGACACGAGATAGGTTTAAAAATTGATATCGATAATCAACAGGATTTAACAACAGAAAATTTACAAGAATGTGATGTGGCCATTGAATTTACTGTACCGGCAACGGCGGTAAACAATTACTACGCCTGTTTCGAGGCAGGAATTCCTGTTGTAAGTGGCACTACCGGCTGGCTCGACAAAAAAGAAGAAGTTTACAACAAATGCAAAGAAGTACATGGTACCTTCTTTTACGGAAGTAATTTCTCGGTGGGTGTAAACCTGTTTTTCGAACTCAATAAAAAGCTGGCAGAGCTAATGGCTTCAAGAGAAGAATATAGTGTAGAAATGACTGAAGTTCACCACACACAAAAACTGGACGCTCCAAGCGGAACAGCAATTAGCCTAGCTGAAGATATCCTGGAAAAATTACCTGAAAAAGACGGCTGGGTAAATGATACTACACCTGCTAAAAATGAATTCAATATAAAATCGGAACGCAGAGGGGAAGTACCTGGTATTCATACGATAAAATATGATTCGGAAGTCGATTATATTGAAATAACCCATAGTGCCAAAAGCCGCAAAGGATTCGCGTTTGGAGCAGTTTTAGCTGCCGAGTATTGCGAAAAACACAATGGTATTCTCACCATGAAAGATTTACTGAACATTTAAAAAATTAACATAAATAATGAAAAATCTGTTATCGAATAAATGGTTTAAATTTATTTCCGTAGGATTGCTCTATACTCTTTGGGTACTCTGGCTGGGCAATTACTGGTGGCTTATCGGACTGGCTGTAATTTTCGATATTTACATCACAGAGAAAGTACACTGGTCTTTCTGGAAAAAGAAAAACCCGCCGAACGGAAAACAAACCAAAGTTGTGGAATGGGTCGATGCAATTATTTTTGCTGTTATTGCAGCTAGTTTTATTCGTATGTTTTTTATTGAAGCATATACCATACCGACTTCATCGATGGAAAAATCGTTGTTAGTAGGCGATTATCTTTTTGTAAGTAAAACAGCCTATGGTCCCAAAACACCAAATACACCGCTTTCATTTCCGTTTGTGCATAATAAAATGCCGCTTACACACCACACAAAATCGTATGTTGAATGGATTAAACGTCCTTACAAACGGTTGAAAGGTTTTAGCGATATAAAAAACAATGACGTTGTTGTTTTCCATTTTCCGGAAGGAGATACAGTAGCTACCAATATCCCAAATGCAAGTTATTATCAGCTAATTCGGGAATATGGAAGAGAACGCGTTTGGAGCGACAAGCGTAATTTTGGTGAAATTATCGCTCACCCGGTTGACAAATGTGAAAATTATATCAAACGTTGTGTTGGTATTCCAGGCGACGAAATAAAAGTGGTAAACTCGCAACTTTATATAAATGGTCAGCCTCAAAAACATTACGGGGGCGTGCAGTATAATTATGTTGTGAGAACAAACGGGACTTCGATAAATCCGAAAGCTCTGGATCGCTTACACATTGCCAATGATGACAGGACCGTTTCCGGAACAGGCTACATTTTCCCTCTTACCGATGAAAACGTTACCAAACTAAAAGAATTTAACAATGTAACTTCGATAACAAAAATTATTGAAGAACCCGGTGAATGGGATAGAAATGCTTTCCCTTCAGACTCTAACTACCCATGGAACCGTGACAATTATGGACCTTTAAAAATTCCGGTAAAAGGAGAAACAGTTTCATTAACCATAGAGAACCTTCCTATTTACCGCAGAATTATTGATGTTTATGAAAATAACGATTTGGAAATTAAAGACAACCAAATAATTATAAATGGGGAAGTTACAGATAGTTATACATTTAAAATGGATTATTACTGGATGATGGGTGATAACCGCGACAATTCCGCAGACTCCCGTTTCTGGGGTTTTGTACCGGAAGATCATGTGGTTGGAAAAGCTAAATTTATTTGGTTATCCTTGGACAAAGACAGAAAATTCCCCCAAAATATTCGTTTAAGAAGAATGTTCAGGACCATCAAATAAAATAAAAAACATAAAATATTCGTTTAAAGGATGATAGGAAACTGTTGTCCTTTTTTTATATTAACAAATAAAAAGAAAAATGCAGGCTGTAATCATTATTCTACTAATCATCGCTGTTCTTCTCGTAATTTTCACATTACAAAATTCAATGGAAATTACCATCAATGTATTCTTTTGGGAAATAAAAGAGGCTCCTTTAGTTTTAGTACTAATAGGTTGTATTGTTATTGGTTATATTCTGGCCACCATCTATTTTTATCCGCGGATTTGGAAACTAAAAAAAGACTATAAAAAACTCATCAAATTTAATTCAGAACTTAAAGAACTACATGAGATGAGCCAAAAAAAGAAAAAAGTACGTGAAGAAGATATCGATCCGGAAGGAATTGAACTAGATGACGACGACGATGATGATTCATTCTTCAATGATTAGTTTTCTATTTATAGAACTGGCCGTTCGGTCTTTCGAAAAGGACTTATACTCTTCAACAAACGAGTGCTCAAAGAAAAATAACTCCCCACAAATTGATTATTAAATACGAAGGGGTTAATTTCCTTCTGGTTTCACGGTAGAAGCAGGCAAACTTTGTGGCCAGTAAAAACTATTAAAATCATCCGGATTTGAAGGATCATACTCCGGCAAGCCATCAATCATATATTTTGCCAGTTCCATTTTATTGTCTTTAATCCCCTGTACTATACATTTAGCTAACTCATAGGCTCCATAAGGATTAAAATGAGTATTGTCAGCAAGAGGCTTTTCCTGATCGGGAAATGTTGCAGCAGGATAATGTACGAAGGCTTTTTTTGAATCTTCCGGCCCCATTGCTTCGTAGAATTTTTTACTCATGACATTCAAATCAATCAGTGGGATATTTTCTTCCTGCGCGGTTTGTCTCATCGCCTCAGGATAGTTATCCAATGTGTTTATTATTTCCCCTTTTTCATTAAAATTCCGGCGATGCATAGAAGTTACCAAAACAGGTTTTCCTCCTTTTTTCCGGGCTTCGTTAATAAAGTATTTCAATTCATCCTTATAAGTTGTAAATGGTTCTACATGCGTCCATCCAGGTTTCTGATCGTTGTGGGCAAATTCAATAAAAAGATAATCGCCCGGCTTCATTTCGCTCAACACTTTTTTAAGGCGATTTTCACTTTTAAACGCGAGCAATGTTTCACCCGATTCAGCAAAATTGGCTACAACAACTTCAGGTTTTAAAAACCGTGGAAACATTTGTCCCCATGAAGCCCAGGGTTCATACTCCTGATCGGTAACTGTTGAATTTCCTGCCAGAAAAATTACCGGAACATTTTTTATCTTTTCAATTGTTACGGACGAGACACAAGGATTTTTCCCATTAAATTCCAGGTTTAGCTTATCGTCCCAATTATTAAAAACCATTTCGCGAGGTTTGCGTTTAATACTCTCCGTAGCATTAATTTGTGGCGAACGAACATCCAGTAAAAATGTTTTCTCAACCACTTCTCCCCTGCCGGTTTTAATATTTTCCAGCATCAACCTGCGCGATTCGGCTTTAACGGTTGTTTCGGAAGTTCCTTTTTTATCGCCCAAAGTAACCGTAACTTTATATCTGCCTTCCGGCACTTTCACATTAAAATAAATGGGATTGTCGGATGTCACAAAATCGCCGGTAAGTGCATCTTCCGATGTTTGTTTTGCGCTAATATCTGTAGTATTTACAAACCCAAAACCTGCTTCTTCTGAATAAGTTGTTTTTGAGCCTGTTTTTTGAAAACCTTCTTTTGCAGCGCCATCACCAAAATCAAATTTCCATTCATTGGTTTTCTCTCTGTTATTATCAGAATAAAACATTAGTGCGCTGTCATTAATTTCAATTTTGTGTGTTTTTATCAGTTGAATCATTTCGG
Organism: uncultured Draconibacterium sp.; assembly: GCA_963677235.2. Classification (GTDB taxonomy): domain Bacteria; phylum Bacteroidota; class Bacteroidia; order Bacteroidales; family Prolixibacteraceae; genus Draconibacterium. The sequence goes on from CAXXPP010000004.1 coordinate 1,956,406, forward strand.
CACCCGCCAGCAAAACCGGACCATAACCATGGGCAGCATATACATTCACCGGCCGATAATAATAAAACGCCGGATCAAACCCCATTCCTGTTCCCACGCAGGTGCCTTCTACCTGTCCCTTTTCAGTCACCTTTGTTGAAACAGCATTCCAGGCCAGACATACTCTTGGGCCATACACTTTTGCATCGACATACCCACGATTAATTGCCCGTGCAATGGCATAGGTATAAATTGCCGTTGCCGAAGTTTCCAGGTACGAGTCATTTTTATCAATCAATTGGTGCCAAAAACCCAGTGGTGACTGATAATTGCACAGTCCGTGAATATGCCGTTGCAACAAATCCAGAATTTTTGGGTATCCTTCATGATCTTCGGGCAGAACTTCCAATAACTCTACCATTGTCATCACCGCCCAGCCATTGGCACGTGCCCAGTGAAACTCCGGGTGTTCTTCCATGCCCTGAACCCAACCATGCATAAATAAACCTTTTTCGTAGTTGAACATGCGCTTGGCAAACAACAAAACCTGGGCTACAGCCTCATCATAATATTTTTTGTCGCCTGTATATTTGCCCATTTGTGCAAGAGCAGGAATACTCATAAACAAGTCATCGAGCCACAAGGTGTTTGGCTGCGGACGGTTACGCGCCAACGTGCCATCTTCCAACCGAAATTGCTTGTTCATAATATAATCAATATAATTCCGGATCATCGGATCTAAGTCTACGTCGAGTCCTGTTCGCTGTGTTTTAATCATTGCAGCGCACATGGCTCCGGCATCATCCAGTGCACGGGGATGCAAAACCGAATGTAATGCTGTTCGGGTTCCCGGATTTTTCTCTTCAAGCTCGATAAAATAAGGTCGCACTTCCGAAATAAATTCCAGACGCTGTTCTGTATATTCAGCATATTTAGGATCGCCCGAAGTTTCGGAAGCACGCAGCATACCAGCGTAGGTAACTCCCCATTCATAACTAATCAATCTAAAATCACCGGGTTGGAAAGCAGTATTTTCATTAATCTGAGAAAAATCGCTAAGTACTTCCACTGAATTCTTATCAATTAATTTTGTTGGCGTAGTTTGAGCCAAATAATTATACACACGATCTAAAACAGCTTTTATGTCCTCCATTTTAGGCTTTCCGTAAGGAGTATCATAATCCGGTTGCAACAAATGCAGCGGTGTATTTGAGTCGTTTATTTTTTGCGAAAATGTATAATTTGTAATAATTAAAAGAAATACGGAGATAATTGTGAGTTTAATTTTATTTTTCATGAAGTAGGTTTTATATTGATTAAGTTCAGAACAATAATACAAAATAATAAAAACACAGTTATACTTTAATTCCAAAATCCTCTATAAAAATTAACAATACAAAACCATTTTTACGACTAGGAATTAAATACTAATTTCGCCAATTCAATCAGAAAAATTATGCAGGAAAACAAAGCACTACTTTTAAGTACAGCCTATTTTGCCCCTGTTCAATATTACACCATGTGTTTGGCGTACCAGACTATTTATATCGAACAGTTTGAGAACTTTATAAAACAAACCTACCGGAACCGCTGTGTTATTCTGGGTGCAAACGGGCCTGTTTCGCTTGTTATTCCTGTTGTTAAAGGCCGTGGCCCGAAAACATTGATAAAGGATTTAAAGATTTCATACGATGTTGACTGGCAGCGAAACCACTGGAGAACCATTTTTTCTGCTTATAACTCTTCTCCTTTTTTTGAATTTTTCAAAGATGATATTTTCCCGTTTTTTGAGAAAAATGAAAAATTCCTACTTGATTTTAACTTAAAAATTCATGAAATAATATTAGAACTTTTGGAATTGGAAAACAATACTGTTTTAACTACAGATTTTGAACGAACAACCGCGCAAACATTAAATTTAAGAGAAGTTATTTCCCCCAAAAATAAAACACAAAACAATAACTTTAAACCTCAAAGATACACCCAGGTATTCTCAGAAAAATTCGGATTTACCCCCAATTTAAGTATTCTGGATTTGCTGTTTAATTCTGGCCCGAACAGCTGTACAATTCTTGAAGAAAGTTTGATATAGCATTTTGCTTAACCTGTTAAACAAATAACCAAACTGCTAAAATGTAAACACTTTTTATTCTACACGCTATTTTATTAATTATTTCACCCGTTTCCTGTGCACGGAAAAACCAGCCAAAATTTAACAAACCGACCAGCATTTTGTCTTTCCAAAAACCTGGGGTTATTCCACCAATAAATCTATATCATCAAGATAAAAATGCATTCCCATCCAAGCAAACCCGGATTGGATAATTACCACAACCGGAAATTGTAAACTTTTTAACAATGAATTAAATAATCATAATAAAAGAACATCGTAAAAACAATTTGCCTGTTTTAGTGGTTTTTGAATGACAGTAGTCTATTCTAAATCATGAAGAAAAAAAACTGGCAAATTAAACTCGGTATCTTCCTTATGATATTCTCCGGTGTATTTTTCGGAGCCACTTTTATTATTCCTTTATTCGATTTACCAACAAAAACAAAAGTTGTTTTATCAACAACCAGCCTTGTATTAATGGAAGTTATATTTTGGAGCGGAGGACTACTTGTAGGAAAAGAACTATTTGCCAGATACAAAAAACAACTAAATCCTAAAAACTGGTTTAAAACTAAAACAACCACAAAATGAAAAACAGATTTTTGTTTTTGGCTATTCCTGCTGTAATTCTGTTTCAAAATTGCGGACAAAAAGGGAATTCATCAAAAGCTGAAGGTATTTCGGAGATGCTTACACAAAACGACAGTATCGCTGAATGTATAAATATTCCCGACAGACTGGGTATTTCAACGGCGTCAGCAAACAACAAAATTGATATTGATTCTTTTGTTGAGAAAAATCCCAAAGTAGAGAGCATGATTTTTATTCCGGGGGGAGAATTTAACATGGGTGCCCGCGACGCCCAATTTGCCCGGGAAGATGAATATCCAGTTCACCCGGTAAAGGTCTCCTCCTTTTTTATGGATCCACATCCCGTAACCAACGCCCAGTTTAAAAAATTTGTTGATGCGACAGGGTATGTTACTACGGCGGAAAAAGATATCGATTGGGAAGTAATGAAAAAGCAGCTTCCGTCGGGGACGCAAAAACCTGACGACGAGCAGCTAAAAGCAGCCTCCCTGGTTTTCACCCCTCCCGGACACCGGGTAGATTTGAATAATGTTTCAAGCTGGTGGAGCTGGGTAACCGGAGCCAACTGGAAACACCCATACGGGCCGGAGAGCAACCTCAACGGATTAGAAAATTATCCGGTGGTGCATGTGAGTTGGCAAGATGCTTATGCCTATGCAAAATGGGCAGGAAAACGTTTACCTACCGAGGCAGAATGGGAATATGCTGCTCGTGGCGGCCACGACGATTATGTTTATGCCTGGGGATTCGAACGGGTATCGGAAGGCAAACCCAAAGCCAATAGTTGGGATGGCGAATTTCCGGTTGTAAATACTCAATTCGATGGTTTTGAAAATTTAGCTCCGGTTGGACAGTTTCAACCCAATGGTTTTGGATTATATGACATGGCCGGAAATGTTTGGGAATGGTGCAACGATTTATACCACCATGAATACTATAAAACATTTGACACCAACAAAATAGCCAATAATCCAACCGGTCCCCAAACCAGCTATGATCCAATGGAACCCAATGCCAGGAAAAGAGTTATCAGGGGTGGGTCATTTTTGTGTAACGATGCTTATTGTTCCGGTTATCGAGCAGCAGCAAGAATGAAAAGTACGGAAGATTCAGGAATGTCGCATTTAGGGTTTCGCTGTGTAGTTTCAGCAAAATAAAAAACACCTCCTAAACAGGAAGTGTTTCTTCAAAAATATCTTAATTTTTTAAAAGATTTTATAACCCAGCGAAATCATAAAAGTCTGATTTTTCCCGTTAAACTCAGAATTCATGTGCTTGTATATATCCGAGCTGTTTTCCATGCGTAAATCTAAAGTAAAGCCCAGAATGTCGGCTCCAACTCCATATTGCAACCCGACATAATTATCTTTATAATACTCCGGATCCAAAACCTGGTCGCCATCAACATCATGCTTCGTTAAAAAGCTAAATACAGGCCCGGCCATAACCCGGATATTTGCCCTTTCGCCGTCAATAACTTTAACACCAAGTAATAATGGAATATCCACAGTATTAAAATCGAACTGAGAAGCAGCTGCAATTGCACTTCCTTTTTCCAACTCGCCCCCTTTGGCACTAAAATAAGCTTCTGGCTGAACGAAAACATTTCCCACTCCCAGACGCCCAAAAGCCCCTACGTGGTATTTTGTAATTGATTCGGAATTGATTTCGTCCTTCTTGAAGGTCATTTTTGAATTATTTAATCCCGCTTTTATACCTAAATTGAATATTGGCTGGGCGGAAATGGTTACTGCAAGTAGCAATAACATGCTTAAAACTGTTAATTTTCTCATGACTTATAATTTTTATTAATAAACGATATTATCATCTTTTAAGTATTTGAGTATTTAATTAAATCGGTAAACACAGGTCAAAACTTGTACCAACTGTTAAAAATAATTCTTTTCGTTGAGGATTAACATAACATTTGAATTATAAAATTAACTCTACTCAAATATTTGTATTTTTAAAACCAAAAGTAAACTACAATGGGCAGGAAACTAAAATTCATTTCAGCTATTTTATCACTTTCTATACTTTTTATTTCATGCTCGTCGCAAAAATATTTTTTTGATCCGGAAAGCCGGGAACGTCAGAAAGATTTAAAAAAGAACCGTTCCGGAAACGTTTTTGGCGACATTGGATTGATGATGGCTTCGGCTTTTGTTTCTGCCACCCTGGAAGTAGAAACAGATTTTGTTCCACAAGGACAGGAATTCAAAAAAATAAAGCTGATAAACCCCACGAAAGACACTATTTATGTAAACATGCTAACGGATGTATACTGGGATCAGGATAACTTTTGTGATTTTATGGATATACGGATTCCACCGTTTGAAAAATGTTCGATGCTTGTGCCGGTAAATGCAGATTATAATGTTTATTTTAGCAATACACCGGAGGAAGAAGACGATGAAGTGCTGGAAATAAATACCGATGATTTCAGAAAGCTCTCGCTTTATCCGGGATTAACCATAATAAAAAAATTAAACCTAAATCAATAAAAAATGAAAAGACGATCGTTTCTAAAAAGCTCGGCTCTGGCAGCCGGAGCAGCAGTAACTACAACCAGTTTAAAAGCAAATTCACTTTCCGGTGAAGAAAAAGATTTTTATGAACTTAAAGTTTTTCAATTAAGTGGAGGGGCTGGAAAAAACCAGCTAAAAAAGTATTACACCAATGTTGTAATTCCCTTTTTAAACCGAAGAGGTGCTAAAGTTGGTGCTTTCAATGAGTACAGCATGGAAGACCCACCGGTAATGTACATTTTGCATGCACACAAAAGCCCGATGGATTATTATGATGCTGCCCAGGCGATGAAATCAGATCCCTCATTTCTGAGCGCTGCTAAAGAATACAGCCAAATTCCGGCCGACAACCCGGTTTTTGTACGTTACGAAACTTTTTTAATGGAAGCGTTTGATACCATTCCACGAATAAAACAACCGGATAAAAGCCGCGGACTTTTTGAACTTCGTACATACGAAAGTTATAACGAGGACGCAGGAATTAGAAAAGTAAAAATGTTTAATAACGAAGAACTGCCTCTTTTTGAAAAAGTAGGGCTACATCCCGTATTCTTTGGTCAGTTAATGGCTGGTCAATACATGCCTGCACTTACTTACATGCTTTGGTTTAAAGATATGGAAGAACGGGAAGCCAACTGGGGGAAGTTTAGTAACAGCAATGAGTGGAACACCATGAAAGACAAACCGGAATACGTAAACACGGTAAGTAAAGTGAAAAAGAAATTTTTAACACCGGCTGACTTTAGCCAGTTGTAATAGTATTTAAAGGGGTTAGCAGCCCCTTTTTTATGGCATTAGAAGCGCCACTGTTAAGCTTTATTCAATCTTTCAGGTAATTTGCTGCTGTCTTTTTTAATTCTGTCTATTTTTGGGCAAAATTGTCTGTAATAAAACTTGCAAACTGATTACTAAAGCAAATGAAACCATTTATTTCTCTTCATAAGGTACTGCCCCTTAATGCAGAAAAATTATTTTCCTCTACCATCAACTGGACAATTAATACCGGTGAAATATGGACTATTTTGGGGAATAATGCCAGCGGAAAATCATTAATTTCTAATATTTTACAGGGAAAACAAAGAATCAGAGAAGGGAATATTGTATACCACTATTTTGAAGAAATAAAAAAGAAAAACAGCAATGAATTTTTATGGCCAGGAAAATATGTTCAGAAGATAACTTTTGAAACTATACATTCTGTAACCAGTTTCCGTGGAAGTTATTACCAGCAACGGTTTAACAGTCAGGATGCAGACCTGGCTCCGGTGGTTTCTGAATTATTTGATCTTAAAAACCAGGAAACAGCAGAAGCAGTTGAACTGTTGAATATTAGCCACCTTCTGGAACGAAGAATTATCAGTTTGTCGAACGGAGAACAACGCAAACTGGTGATTGCCAAAACTCTCTCGGAAAATCCCCGGATGATTATTTTTGATAATCCTTATATTGGATTGGATCAGGATGCCCGGGAGCAAATCAACCAAATTTTTCCGCTGATAAAAGAGAAAGGTATTCAACTTATTTTTCTTGTTCCTTCATTTGACAAAATGCCTGTATGCACTACAAATATTCTGGAAATTGACAATCAGGGTTTTGTAGAAACAAAAAAACCAGAAGAATTCAAAAATATTAATGAACCGATATTAAATCCTGAAAAATTACCATGTGTAGACTGGGGAAAAATTCCACAGACAACTTCCCCAAAATACCAACAGGTAGTACAAATGGAAGACATTGAAATTTCGTACGGCGATGTACTGATAAATTCAGATATCAAGTGGGAAATAAAAAGAGGAGAAAAGTGGGCATTACTCGGCCCGAACGGTTCTGGAAAATCGACATTACTTAGCTACATTTTTGCAGATAATCCGCAGGCTTATGCAAAAAAACTGGCATTGTTTGATCGGAAACGCGGAAGCGGTGAAAGTATTTGGGACATAAAAAAACACATCGGGTTCATTTCTAACGAAATGTTTCTGTACTACCCTAAAGATGTATCGTGTATCAAAATCATTGAATCCGGTTTTTACGATAGTATTGGCCTTTACAGAAAATGCAGCGAAAAACAAGAAGATGCCGCCCTGCACATGATGGACGAGTTCTCGTTAAGCCATTTAAAACACCGCACTCTTGGGGAAATCTCATCGGGAGAGCAGCAAATGATACTTTTTGCACGTGCGCTGGTAAAAAACCCCGGGTTACTTGTTTTAGACGAACCTTTCAATGGATTGGATGAAATTAATAAACAAAAATGCACCACAGTTATCAATTCGTTTTGCAAACAGCCCAATAAAACTTTAATTTTTGTTACACACTATCGTAACGAAATTCCGCCGTGTGTAGATAAAGTTCTGGAATTAAAAAGACAAAAATGAAATCGGGAAAGCAATAGCTACTGCAGATATTTTTTAAAATCTTGTTGGTCTTTTACTACCTTCACATTTACGGGCAGTTGAGGATTGTGTTTGTAAATCTGCCCACCTGTGACAAATACGGTTTGTTTTTCAAAAAGTGTTTTTAGCTTTTCTAAATATTCTTCTACTTCTTCTTTAAGAAGCGAATTAATAAAAGCTGTAAAAACAAAATCAATTCTCATTTGTGAAGCAATTTTGCTCAGATCGTCAAACGGTACCGCCTGTCCCAAATAAATAGTTTTGTAACCAGCTTTTTCCGCCAAATAACAGTAAAAAAGAAGACTTAATTCATGAAGCTCATCTTCAGGAAGATAAAACAAAACTGTTATCTCCCTCTTTGAAATGCTCTTTAAACGATCAATTTCCACTATTAATTTTTGCCGGATAATTTGAGAAACAAAATGTTCCTGAGCCGGAAAAACAGTGCCGACCTGCCAATAGATTCCTATTCGCATAAACAGGTCGAAAAAAACATTTACCACAGCTTCTTCAAAACCAAGGGTTTCAATAATTTCATTGGCCAGAGAAACAAAACCATCATTATCAAAATTCAGCATGTAAATAATCAGATGATCAATATAATTTGATTCCGGAGTTTTTGTTTCAGAAATTTTCAGAACCGCATTTTTAACCTGTTCCCCATCCCATTCTGCAACTTTTGAGATTTTGTATCCGCTTCTGACAAGTAACGACACATTTAATATTTTCCTTAAATCTTCGTCCGAATAAAAACGGATGTTTGTATCTGTTCGTTCGGGTTCAAGCAGATTGTAACGCTTTTCCCAAATTCGTATTGTATGTGCTTTAATTCCCGAAAGAACTTCTAAATCTTTTATTGAGTAACCCAACGAATTCATTACACCTGTATAATTTATCCCTGAAACACATCAAGCACTATTTTGTTTAAGGTTTAACAAGTGTAAAATAAACAAAATCAAAACGAATTCGTCCTTACTTTCAAATAATAACTACCTAACAAAAATGAAATATAGACTGCCACAGTGAAAAAGAATTTTAAATATTTTATCTTCATTTCAACTTATTATCTCATTTTTGTAAACACAAAAGAAAATACCGATGAAAACATATCGATTTCAGACTGTGATTCTTTTCTTTCTGATAACTATTTCTGCTTTTTCACAGGAAAAATATGCTATTGTTATTCACGGAGGTGCAGGTGTTATGGGAAGTTTAAAAAATAACGAAGAGGCACAAAAAAAATACCTCGAAAAACTGGAAGAAGCTCTCAACCTTGGAGAAAAACTATTAAAGGAAGGAACAGCTGCACAAGATGTGGTAGTAGAAGTTATCCAGGTGATGGAAAATTCACCTTTGTTTAACGCCGGAAAAGGGGCAGTTTTTACTGCCGACGGGAAAAACGAACTCGATGCCTCTATTATGGATGGAGCAACATTAAACGCCGGGGCCATTGCCGGAGTACAAAATATCAAAAATCCGATTGTAGCAGCCCGCGAAGTAATGAATAATTCAGAGCATGTTTTTCTAAGCGGAAAAGGCGCTTCTGAATTTGCAAAAAAACAAGGCCTTGAAATTGTTGATAACAAATATTTTTACACCGAATCGCGGTACCAGTCGTTAAAACAATTGCAGCAAAAAGAACGGGAAAGCACTCAAAACGATAAACATGGTACCGTTGGTTGCGCCGTTCTGGATAGGCATGGAAATATTGCTGCCGGCACATCAACAGGAGGAATGACCAACAAAAAATACGGACGTATTGGAGATTCACCGGTAATTGGCGCCGGAACTTATGCAAACAATAAAACCTGTGCCATTTCGTGTACCGGACATGGAGAATATTACATCCGGCTGGGATTTGCCCGCGATATTTCAGCACTAATGGAATACAAAAATATGAATGTAGACGCCGCTTGCCGGGAGGAGATCAGGAAATTGTCTGAACTTCAGGGAACAGGAGGTGTTATTGCTTTGGATGCGAAAGGAAATATTGCAATGGAATTTAATACAGAAGGAATGTTCCGCGGTTATATAAAATCGTCGGGAGAAAGAGAAATTGCTATTTTCAAAGACTAAAAAACGATTGAACAACTATGAGGTTTCTTTTCCCAACATTTTTATTTGCGCTACTTTCAATTGCAATTCCGGTAATTATTCACCTGTTTAATTTCAGGCGATACAAAACCGTGTATTTCAGCAATGTTGGCTTTTTGAAAGATGTAAAAAAAGAATCGCATAAAAAATCGAGGCTAAAACAATTGCTTATTTTGCTCGCACGGATTTTAACCATTGTTTTTCTTGTTTTTGCCTTTGCCCAACCTTACATTCCCAACAACCAGGAAGCGAAAAAACAACCCGGCCAGTTGGTAGCCATTTATATAGATAATTCATTTAGCATGAACGCGCTTTCAGAACAGGGGCAATTGCTGGAAGTGGCACGAAACAAAGCTCTGGAAATTGCTCTCGCCTACCCTCCCGGAACAAAATTCAGATTGTTTACCAACGATTTGGAACCCAAACACCAACACATTTTTAATCGCGAACAATTTATTCAGGAAGTATCAGAAATACCCCCCTCGCCAAATGTTATTCCTTTGTCAATGATTTTTAACCGCTTTGCCAATCAGATCGAAACAGATAAAGAAAGCGATAAAAGCCTGTATTTTATTTCCGATTTTCAACGCAGTATTACCGATGTGGAGAATTTCAGAGATGAAAATATTTACAGTTATTTTATGCCGCTGGTTCCCAACGAAGTTGCCAATTTATATATTGATTCATGCTGGGTTGAAATTCCAGCGCACCGGTTGAACCAGGAAGAAACCATTTATGTAAGAATAAAAAACAGCTCGAATCAGGATTACCAAAACCTGCCGTTAAAAATTTATCTGAATGATTCGGTAAAATCCATTACCAATTTTTCGGTTGAGGCACAAAATGAAATTACAAGCAGCCTTATCTATACGAATAATTCACCCGGCTCGCAGTTGGGGAAGATCGAAATTACCGATTATCCGTTCACATACGACAATAATTGGTTTATTAGTTATTACGTAGAGCCCAAACTAAAAGCACTGGCTATATACAGCAATGAAACAGAATCGCGTGAGGGACTGAGTTATATTTCGGCGTTGTTTAATGAAGACGATTATGTTCAGCTCGACGAAATGAATGTGCAGAGTATGCAAATGAGCCGTCTGCCGGAATACAATACTATTTTTCTGGTAAACCTTAATAATTTTACCAGCGGATTTATAAACGGGCTAACCGATGTAGTCCGGAACGGAGCATCGGTTGTACTATTTCCGGGATTGAACAACCAGACTGCAAACAACGACTTTTTAATGCGGTTTGGCGGCAGCCTCATTACCGGCAGCGATACCACACAGCAGAAAATTTCAGGAATCGATTTCGACAATAAATTCTACCAGCATGTTTTTCAAAAAAGAGAAGAAAATGCTGTTCTTCCTGAAATCGATGGGCACTTGAAATTTCAGGAAAATACAAGAAGTGCCGCAACTCGCCTGTTATGGTTTCCTAATGGTGATAATGCTCTTTTTTCCCAACCATTTGAAAACGGAAGGTTATGGGTATTCGGGTTTCCTTTAAATAACTCTAATGAAGAGTTTGCACGCGATGTACTTTTTGTCCCTACCATCTATAACATCGTTTTAAACAGTTTACCCTCGCAGGCCATCTCTTACACTATTGGAGAAAACAATTCTTACAATATTCCAAGAAATGAAAAAATAGATCTCAATTCATCCATTGAAATAGAAAACCGGGAAACAAGTGAGAGGTTTATTCCCGAAAAAACTGTAACCAGCCTGGGAACCCGCGTTGAGTTTGGCGATCAGATCGATGAAGCAGGCCATTATTTGATTCAAAACGATGGAGAAACTATTTCCACAGTTGCATTTAATTATAACCGCAATGAATCGGATTTACGATATTTTACCACAAACGAACTGCAAAGCCAGCTTGAAAATTCCGGTATAAAAAGCGCAACAGTGATAAAAGATGTAACGCGTAATTTTTCGGATATTTTTGACGAAGTTCAGAACGGGAAACAGTTGTGGAAGTGGTGTATTTTGCTGGCCCTGTTTTTTGTTCTTGCCGAAGTTCTGATTACCCGCTTCTGGAAACAGTAAAAACTCAATCAAAAAATGATAAAATTTAGCTTTCAGCCGTGCTTTTTAACAGCACAGGATGTTTTGAAAATCATACTGAAAATTGTAATTCTGTAAAAAAATAAAAGCAAAAACATGACAACATTAACTTCACAGGATTTTATTGAAAAGGAAGATAAATTTGGTGCCCACAACTATCATCCGCTACCGGTGGTTTTAACACGGGGCGAAGGCGTTTTTGTGTGGGATGTGGAAGAAAAAAGATACTACGATTTTCTGGCTGCCTACTCGGCGGTGAACCAGGGACACTGCCATCCAAAAATTACGCAGGCGCTAATTGACCAGTCGAAAACACTGGCGCTTACTTCGCGGGCATTTTACAACAATGTACTTGGCGAATGGGAAGAATACATGACCAAACTGTTTGGTTACGACAGAATGCTGCCTATGAACTCGGGTGCTGAAGCTGATGAAACTGCACTTAAACTCATTCGCAAATGGGCTTATAAAGTAAAAGGAATACCAACTAACGAAGCAAAAATTGTGGTGTGCGACGGCAATTTCCACGGGCGTACTATTACCATTATTTCCATGTCGTCCGATCCGGATGCGTACAATCATTATGGACCTTACACTCCTGGGTTTGTAAATATTCCATACAACGACACCGGACGATTGGAAAAAGAATTGCAAGACCCAAATGTTGCCGGATTTCTTGTTGAACCAATTCAGGCAGAAGCGGGTGTTTATGTACCGGAAGACGGTTATCTGAAAAAAGCTGCGGAACTGTGTAAAAAATACAATGTACTTTTTGTTGCCGACGAAGTTCAAACCGGACTCGCACGCACGGGAAAAATGCTGGCTTGCGACCACGAAGGTGTGCGGCCTGATATTCTTGTACTGGGAAAAGCATTGTCGGGAGGAATGTATCCGGTTTCATGTGTACTGGCCGACGATGAGATTATGCTTACGATTAAACCCGGTGAACATGGAAGCACCTATGGTGGAAACCCTGTGGCTGCAAAAGTTGCCATTACTGCACTTAATGTACTCCAGGAGGAAAAACTGGCAGAAAATGCAGAACATCTTGGAAAAATCTTCAGGAATGAAATGAAGGCCATTAACTCACCACTGATTGAAATGGTACGCGGAAAAGGATTATTAAACGCAGTGGCTATAAGACCAACCAACGGCAAAACTGCCTGGGATGTATGTCTTGGATTAAAAGAAAACGGCCTGATTGCCAAACCAACGCATGAACATATTATACGTTTTACTCCGCCACTGGTAATCACCGAAGAACAATTAATGGATGCCATTGGAATTATAAAGAAAACATTTAAAGAATTTGGTATATAAAACATTATCCGTGTTCAATTATTCGACATCCGGAATAATTACAAAAAGCTCATGCACTAAATTCAGAATAACGAAAAAAACAATAACAAAAGAACCGTTCATACAGAGCGGTTTTTTTATTGCCGTTTTTTTATTTTGAACGGAAAACAAACTCCCAAACAAACATAATCTTAAACTATGGTAAATGTTTACTTACTTTTATAATCAGACACATTAGTAAACACAAAATTTTGTAAAATTTGCGAAAAATAAGCCAGTTCAAATTTATAGGTGGCAGAAGAATTAGATCAGAAAATAACAGGTAGCAACATTTTAAATTATTTCAAATGAAACTAGGTTTTTTAGGCATTGGCAGAATCGCAACATCAGTAATTAAAGGATTGTGTACTTCGGAAATTAAAAATATAACTATTGCTGTTTCTCCAAGAAACGAAACCAGTTCCGTTGCTCTTGAGAACGCGTTTCCCGAAGTTTCCAGAATGGAAAGCAACCAACAGGTCCTTGATAACTCCGAAATTGTTTTTATTGCATTACCACCAGCAAGCGCAAAAAATATACTTAGCGAACTCAATTTCTACAGTACGCACAAAGTAGTGTCGTTCATCCCATTTCTAAAACATGAAGAACTGTCTGAACTAGTGAGTCCGGCAATTGAAATTTCCCGTGCCATTCCTTTGCCCACTGTTGAAAAACACAACTGCCCTATTCCTGTTTTTAATGCCGACCTAACCATTCTAAAGATTCTTGAAAGTTTAGGAGAACCTCTTCCGGTTGAAAGTGAAACTGAATTGCATACCCTGTGGACACTCACCGGATTAATTGCCCCGTTTTATGATCTTTGTGAAACATTAAGTAACTGGACACAGGCTAAAGGGATTAAACCTACCACTGCCAACACCTATATTATGGATTTATTCTGGTCGTTATCTGCCCCACTAAAAGGCAAAGAAATGCCGGGTTTCGGAGCTTTAAAAGAAGAAGCAACTACTCCAAACGGGATGAACGAACAAGCATTAAAGATCATTACAGAAGAAAAAGCACACACCGCATACCAAAAAGCTTCCGATGTTTTATTAGAGAGATTTAATAAAAAGCTGTAAGCATTACAATGCCACGTCCGGTAGCTAGTGTGCCCTAAAGAGAAGCTAAATAAGAGTTAAGGAAAAAAAGATGGGCAAAAATTCAAGAGTTAGCTCAACACCATTCTCATTCAAATTTTTCCAAGAATAACTTCACTATCAAATCCTCAAAACAACAAAAAAATCTGTTCTGTGACTTTTTCCCTCCTATTCCCGACTAACGATTCAAAATGAGCAAATCAAAAATGATTGAAGAAAAAATCACCGATGAATTTCTGGAATTAGTTGAAGAAAATAAAAAGCTGATTTATAAGGTTAGCCACATGTATTGCGATTCTCCAAGCGACAGGAATGATCTTTTTCAGGAAATTATTGCCAACTTATGGAAAGGGTATTCTCAGTTTAAAGGCCTCTCCCGGTTCAGTACATGGGCATACAGAGTTTCCATAAACACAGCTATTTCGTGGTTTCGCGACTATTCAAACCATCGGAACCATATGAAGTACACTGGATTTCTGCCGAATACAACCGATGATCCGGAACTGGATGAAATGACTGAAATTTTGTACAATGCTATCGAACATCTGGGAAAGATTGATAAAGCGATCATCCTGTTACAGCTCGACGGTTATTCTTATGATGATATTTCGGAGATTATTGGTATAACCAAAACAAATGTGGCTACAAAAATCAATCGATTGAAGCTCAAATTAAAAAATCATTTGTCGAACAATTAAAACAATGAATCATGGAATACAATGACCTGGAAAAACTCTGGCTCCAATACGACAATAAACTGAACCGTTTGGAAGAGCTAAACAAAAAAATAATTTTTGAGACTTTGTCGAAGAAGCCGCAAAAAAAGATTAGCTGGTTACAGTTCCGGAATTATTTATGGATCGTTATGGGCCCTTTGATTTTAATTGTTGCTCTACATCCTCAATTTAAACCCGACAGTTTGCATGATGCAAAGTTTGTTACCGGAACAGTTTTTCTGTTATTTGTCGTTGCATATTCCACTTGGTTTTTTATTTCATTAATCAATAAATTAAAAAAGATAGATTTGACAAACAATACAGTAATTGAATCAGCAAAGCGAATTAATGACTATAAACAAATCGTTGTTTCGAGATTTAAAGCAACATTTATTACGATGCCTGTTACATGGATAGGAGTGCTTTTAATTGGTTGGAACGGTCTGACATTTGATAAAAACCTGTACCTGCTTATTATAGGAACATTTCTGTTTGCCTTTTTATGGGGGAAAAAACAATTACAAGAATTTAAAAGAAAAATGGATAAGCTGGGACAAGATATCGATGAGCTAAAAATGTATAAAGAATAACCTTTCGGTAAAAAGTTATATAGCAAATAGTTAAACTATGGCACTATTCAGATCCGGAATCACCTGTTTCCTTTTAATTGGTTGCTGCTTTACGCCTGATAAATTTATAAAACGAGGCTACTATTACAAAAGAAAGGACACCCTGTATCGCCATTGTAACTGGGCTTCCTACCCGGCTGGAGACAGAGCCGACCAGTAAACTTCCCAAAGGAAGCATCCCAAACAAAGCCATGGCAAACAAACTTATCATTCTTCCCCTCATGTTTGCAGCAGAGCGTGTTTGAATTATGGTGAGACAAATGGTTGACTGGGTTAACGCACAAAACCCAGAAACAACGGCAATGCCAAGAGCAACCGGAAGATTACGCATAAATGAAAAACCAATGAGACTAATTCCCAGCAATGTGGCATTAAACAGAAGGACATTTACCAGTTTTGCCCCTTCTTTTAACGATGCCAGAAACAAGGAACCAAGCAATGCACCAACTCCGATACAACTATAAATATAGCCGTACGTTTGTGCGTCTCCATGGAAAACTTCTTTAGCAAATTCAGGAAGCATCGTATTATAGGGAAGAACCAGCAAACTCATTACCGCAATATACAATGAAATTGGCCCCAGCTGCGGGTGATGTTTCATATAATTAATCCCTTCTTTTATCTCCTCGTAGTTACTGTGTTTTTTAGGTTTTATTTCTTGTGGCTGCAGTTTAAGGAACAGGAGAGAAACAATAACCGCTAAATAACTCAGTGCATTCAAAGAGAAGCAAATACCAGCTCCAAATGCACTCAGAACAATTCCTGATAAAGCCGGTCCGGTTAAACGTGCAACATTTACAACTGACGAGTTTAAAGCTACAGCATTCGACAAATCTTCAGGCTTGTCAACCAATTGGTGAACCAGTGACTGCCGTGCCGGAACATCAAAAGCGTTAATAATTCCGAGCAAGGTAATAATTGTAAGAATTTGCCAAACCTGTGCAGAACCGAAAAGGACAAGAACAGCCAGAATAGTTGCCTGTATCATCGATGCAATCTGGGTAACCAGTACAATTTTATGCCGGCTGTAACGGTCAGAAATAATTCCGCCATACAACGACAATAAAAAGGAAGGAAACTGCGATGCAAAAACAGTTAGTCCCAACATAAAAGTCGAGTGTGTCATGTCATAAACTACCCAGCTAACGGCAGTACGTTCCATCCATGTCCCGATACGCGAAATAGCATGACCTGTAATAAATATCCTGTAGTTTGGATAACCAAATGCCCTGAATGCTCCCATTAATCGGTTACTCATGCGTATTTATTCCTTCTCCTTTTGTAAAAATCGTTTACTTAAGTACGTTGCCATGAACAACACACCAGAAAAGAAAATGATTAGTGCGATTATATTCCGGAAAGCAACAGTCGATGCTTTCAACAGAGTATATTCCAAAATCAGATTAAACATTCCCCACAAAACATTTGTGGTTGGCGATGAAAATACTTTACCACGTGGTTTTGAAAAAACAGTGGGAAACCGGTTTCCACAAACTTCCTGTACAAAATGAGGAACAAAATTGGTTAGAAAAGCTCCGGCGAAAAAGCCTGCCACATAAGTAAACCTCTCCATCTTACAGTAATTTTAATTTTTCATCCAACTATCCGAAGATTCTATATTCTTCTATTTGTTTATGATAGTTTCACCAGCAAAATTACACAGAAGAATTTCTATAAAACGTTGAACAAAATATTATAACTGAAAACGTCGCAATTAATTAACAACCTTATAATAACCAATAGCAATTACCGGCAAAGTAGGCCACTTTGAATTTCGTTTTTTAGTCGGGAAGATTGCAATATCTGAAAACCTGATGGAAAACAACTGCTAATCAGTACTGGCACTCTTTTTTGTTTCTTTTAGTTCTGTTGGCGTAAACCCGAATTGTTTTTTGAAAGTGAATGAAAAATGCGATAAATCTTCAAAACCAAGATCTAGATATATTTCAGTGGGTTTCTTATTTTTCTTTTCAATCAGAAAGTATGCTTCCTGCAACCGTTTTTGAATTAACCAATGATTCGGAGTATCGTTAAACGTTGTTTTGAAATCGCGTTTAAAAGCGGAAAGACTTCGCCCCGTCAAATATGCAAAACGTTGAATACTTACATTGAACTTAAAATTACGGTTCATAAAAGCTTCGAGGTTTATTTTTTCGGGTGTTCCATAATCAAAAAGAACACCGCCCAACTCAGGCTGGTTTTGCAAAAGAATGATAAGTAATTCTTCACGCTTTACATCGGCAAATGCCGCATCTATTTTACCACCCTGGTTATAATAAGGCATTAACGACTGAATAAAACCAGATACCAACATGCTCTTTTCCAGCGGTAAAAATGCTCTTTTTGCTTTAAATCCTGCTGTAGTAGGTTGATGCTTTTCCTGGAACTTTTTTAGGAATGCCTCATCAAAAATAACAACCACTTTCTCAAATTCTCCATTCATTCTTTCTTTATTATAACGCGCCAGATGATTTTTAACAACCAAACAGTGTTCTCCCGCATGTAACGTTTGCTTTTCATCTCCATCATAACCATGTATTGCTCCCTTTGCGATATACAAAAAGAAATGTTCAGGAATAAACTGTTCGGGCGAAATCTCCGGTCCGATATAACACGATTTTATTTCCGTTACTCTCATTTTAAATTTCCGAATTTAATCATACTTTCTACCGAGGCGATAATTGCCTGCTCATTCCCGGCTATTGGTTCCCACCCTAAAATTCTCTTCGCCTTTTCGTTACTTACCCTGTCGCGTTTTGCTCTTAACATTGAAGCAATATTTTTCAATCTCGGACTAAACATTCCTCCTAATATAACAAACCAATTCGGGATTTTTTTTGAAGAAGCGTTTTTTGCTGTTTCCGGCATTTGTTTTTTTAGAAACGAGGCTATTTCAGGTAGCGACATTTTACCACCGGCCAATGCTAAAAACCGCTGTCCTTTTGCTTCGGGAGTTATCATTGCACGGATATGCAAATCAGCGACATCACGTACGTCAATAATATTCATTTCCAACCTGGGGATCGCTTTCATTGAGCCATTTAAAATATTTCGTAACAATTCAAATCCACTTGAAACATCAGCGCTTAACGACGGGCCGAAAATCCCAACGGGATTAATAACACTTAGCTCCAGGCTACCTCCTTCAGCTTCTATAAAATCCCAGGCTGCCCGTTCTGCCAAAACTTTCGACTTATTATAAGCCGACAGTCTTTTTTCATTCGGGTTGGTCCATTCTTTTTCCGTTATCTCCGTATTCGGGTCTTTATGACTATAACCTACAGCACCAAAATTCGACGTCATAACAACCCGTTTAACGCCAGCATTTTTTGCCGCTTTTAACACCCGAAGTACGCCATCAACTGCGGGGCGTATCATTTCGTTCTCATCTTTTGGCAGCGATAAAAAAATGGGCGACGCTACGTGCAAAACATATTTACACCCCTTAACGGCTTTGTCCCAGTTGGCATCTTTGGTAAGATCTGTTTCGACAAACTCAAGGTCCTCAAATGAAGTTATACCTCCATTGGTCAGCATTTCAAATACTTCGTCTTTTCTTTTCAGCGAACGGAGCGTTGTTTTAACCTTATATCCTTTTTGTAAAAGTTGAAGAATACAATGTGCCCCAACAAAACCGGTTCCACCCGTCACTAAAACTGTTTCTTTATTTTCCATTGTTTAATAATTTATGCTACAAAATTCAGCATAAAATTTATACCCGGCTTTGCTGTAAAGTCCAATATTATTGTGTTGAGAAGTCCAAAAATCGGAATGTTGGCTTCCGTCGTTTCAATATCTTTTTGTAGTTTTAAAAATAAAAGTTCCTCACAAATTTTTCTTTAATTCCACAAACAAGGAATAATAAAACGAATCGGCGTTGGTCATACTCGACATATAAAGCCCTGTTTATGAAACAATTGTTTTGAATTCGTTCCATTTTACGGCTTCAGAAAATGTATCAACAGCATCGTTCCACAGTATATTTGCATAAAGGATTTTGTTACTGTAATACATCTCAATTTTTTTAGCTGCGGAATAATCGTTTTGCACTTTGGCAATGTTTTCTTTCAATGCTTCAATTCCTGAAAAATACTGGCAAAGCACAATGGATCCTTTGCTTGTTAACATATTTTTTGCTTTCTCAATTATTCTCTTTTTCCCAGAAAAATTAAAATAGAAGAGTACATAATTCATAAGTATTATATCGTATTCTTTATCGGGCTCATATCGAAAAAAATCGTCGTTAATAATCTCTACATTCTTAATATCACTAAATTTTTCCGACGTATCAGAAAATACCTTCGGGTTTTTCTCGATACCTGTGATAAAAGCATCAGGGAAATTACGATATACAATATCTACATAATTGCCATAGCCGCAACCTAAATCAAATACTTTTATTTTCTCTTTGTTTGCGGTTATTTGTTTTAAATAACCGGGAAATCTGAATTGTGTATAGTTCTTAAATGCATTTTGCCCCGATTCAGTGTAATAATCTTCATCAAAAGGGCTTTCTATTTTCCGGGGAATCTTTAAGTTTACCAGGTTATACAATGTTTCACTCAGTCTGATTTCGTAATCCAGCTTTCGCTCCATAACCAACGTTTCCCATTCCCTGCTTTTTCCTTGTTTTATATGTTGAAATTGGTGTCCCGGATTATTGTATTTCAGCACAAGATCATTAACAAAATGAAAATCACGAATCATACTTTTCTCTTTTCCTGTTAACGATTCTTTTGCTAAATTCTGCTTATTCTTTACAAGGCTTTCTATCCGGTTATCCTTTAATAGTGAAATATAATCTGAATTTATCACCTGCACTCGTTCCTGAAACAAAACAACTCCAAAGTGAACCAGAAACTCTGTAAGCGACCGGATTATTCTCTCTTCGTAAGTAGCATCTAATTTTTTTTGCAAGGCTGGATCTACAAGCTTAATATGCTGATTATTCGACAAAACATACAATCCAATGATCCGAAGATAATTTAACATCCTCTCAAAATAATCGAGCTTATACGCTGTTGTATTAATTTTAAATAATCGGGATGTTCCCACAAGCGTGCGTTGTATAACATCTAAATAAACCGGATTGACTGATGGGTTGTAAGACGGGAAATCAATTTGTTTGTTATTTACCATTATTTGTTTTTTTTTACTCACGAATCCATCTTAATTCTTTTTATTAGTCATAGTATATAAGGTGCTGATAATTGTATTTATTTCTCCAGAATTCCTTTTTCCAGGCTATTCTCAATAAGTTTTGCGGCATAATCCCACAATTTGGCCGAACCATCTTTTATTACCTTCTTTTTGTCGACTACTTTTGGGTATTTCACTCCATATTCTCTCCAGGTTCCGCCATTATTTGATGTATTTTGTAAGAGAGGTTCAAGTCTGTCCATTGATCTTGCAAATTTAGCCTCATGAGAAATTCCGTCTTCAAATTCAATCCAGATTTCAATAAACTCTTTTGCTTGTTTTTCAGGTAAAATTCCGAAAATACGCCGGGCTGACTTCGTCTCTTCCTCTGTATTCTTATGATTTTTGGTTTCGTCGTAAATAAAAGTATCACCGGCATCTATTTCAACAATATCGTGTATTAATACCATCTTCAAAACCTTTAACAAATCAATTTCCGTATCGGAATAATCACGCAAAACTATTGCCATCATTGCTAAATGCCAACTATGTTCTGCGTCGTTTTCGCTTCGGTCGCTGTTAAATAGTTTTGTTCGTCTTTGAATATATTTTATTTTATCAATTTCTTTAATAAACTCTATTTGCTTTGCCAAATCCTCGGTAATCATTTCAATTTATTGTCTTTATGCTTACTAATGTCAATTATATCTTCTCAACTAAATTTTGCAGGATTGTTTATTAAATACTATTAGTTCGTTGCTCGTTAATATATTTTCCTACATTTTCAATACCATTAAAATTGTTATTCTCACTAAAACTGTCTATCCATAAATTTACTTTTAAGCCTGTCACCATCTCATATTCCAATCTGACAAATCCATATTTTTCTGAAAAATAGCTTTTCAGTTTTGATTCTCCAATTTCAGATTCAGCTGTACTTTCAATCACAAAACATTCTAACGCTCCAATTTTTGTTTTGATTTTTGTTTTTTGCGTGATTTTATAATTGTAAGATAATAGAAGTTTTTTTCTCCAAACTCCCCATTTTTCATTGCTCCATTGAGCACCAATTTTCATTTTGTCTTTCCATTCGTTACCAATTACAATTGGGTATTTTACATAAGGGAACGGACATGTTTCCAATGAAGAAAAGAACCCGGAACGAGGTGGATGTACCCAAACATTATTTTCATTCTCAACCACTCCGGTTGCACTCCAACCTGAAAAATACGGTTGAAATAAATAATAAATTTCGGTTTGATTTTTATTCGTTTTTTGAGATTTGTCAACTTCGGGAACAATAAGTTGTATTTTCAGTCCAAGTGAATCTTCGCCTTCGCTTACCATTGTAAATTTATCTCCCGAAAATCTGCCATTGTAATTCAACCTGTACTTACTATTGTTATGAATAATCTCATAGTCAAATACGAATACATTTCCCGTTTTATATATGTTATTATTGGAATCTGTATTCTTTCGTTCAATTACAAGTGTATTATACTGTTGAGAGAAACATAATTCTCCGATTAGAAAAGATAATAAAAGCAAATAAAATCTCATTGTTTATTTAAATTACGGTAAATATTTTATGGAATAGTTGAGAATACAAATTAAGCATCGACTACATAGCCTTTAATACACATTTATTCAATAACATAATTATTTCCGAATAAAAGCTGCATCGCCTCATTTTTTACGATAAAGATACCAATACTCTGCCTAAATTTTCGAATGTCATTTCAATTCCTTCTTTGAAGTCCTTTTCAACCATCGTTTCCAGTACAGCAAATGTTTTATTTTATTGATATATTCATTGTGATATTATTCTTCTATTTTGTCTGCATTTCCCGTATCAAAAATATCGACTTACTTTTTTATCAATTCTTTGGGTTTCATAATTTGTACTTTCTTTTAGCAAAAAAACTAACGAAGAACAAAGTTTCTTCATCTGAAAAGGAAATAAAATACAAACAAACATAGTTTCATATTCCAAAACGAACGACAACAACTATTTCCGGGACAAACTTGTCATTTAATCTGCTTATCAGCTCTATATTCTAGGAAGTTCGTTATATTTTTAGCAATTTGACAGGCAAAAATCATTAGGCTGTTAAACGATGAAAATTATACGTTTTATTTCTTCGAACATTGTGCTCTGGGTTATTTCATTTGCACTGCTGGCCTGGTTTTACCCAGCTGCTTTTTTAGTATTTAAAAATTCCATCAACTGGTTCTTTGCCGGAGCTATGTTTGGCATTGGGCTGGTTTTAAAGACCGAAGATTACCGGAATATCTTGAAATCTCCGCTGGCCGTATTGTTTGGTACACTTTGTCAGTTTACCATCATGCCATTACTTTCACTGGCCATAGGAATACTCCTGAAACTCCCCGATGTGGTAATTTTGGGGTTAGTAATTACAGGGGCAGCTCCCGGCGCCATGACAAGCAATGTAATTTCATTTCTTTCCAAAGCCGACGTTGCTTATTCGGTTTCATTAACCACAGTTGCCACTTTTTTAGCGCCTATACTCACACCGTTATTAACATTGTGGCTTGTTGGGCAAAGAATCCCTGTGAGTTTTTGGGCTATGTTCAATACCATTGTAGTCACGGTTGTTGTTCCATTATTTGCCGGTTTTGGAGTTCGGAAATTATTTCCTGCTTTCGTAGAAAAAATGGAAGATATTCCTCCATTAATTTCCGTATTGTCCATTGTTGTTATCACTTCATACGTAGTGGCGGCGAATGTAAATAATCTGAAGATGACAACTTTCATCATTCTTTTGGCTGTATTCCTCGTTAATTTATCAGGGATGATATTGGGTTACCTGGCCGGTTATATTCCGAAATTTAACCAGAGGAGAAGAAAAACACTGGCTATTGAAATCGGGATGCAAAATGCAGGATTAGGTGTGGTTCTTGCCCTAAAACATTTTGACGCAACAGTTGCTATGCCTGCTGCTTTTTACACCATTTGGTGCATTATTTCGGCCACTGTTTTTGTACGAATTATAAATATAGTTAAGGAAAGGAAAGTATCTTTACCGCAAAGCTGAAAAATTTAAAACAAAACTGAAACTGAAAACGATGATCCTTGCTACTGCACAAACCAATCCCAAACGGGAAGATATTCATTCAAATCTTACCGACCACTATAGATTAACCGAATTAGCAGCGAAAAACAGAGCCGGTATAATTATTTTCCCGGAACTATCATTAAGTAGCTATGAAAGGGAAAAAGCTGCTGATTTGGCCTTTACCCCTGAAGATTCGCGGCTCGATAAACTAAGAGCATTATCTGCAGACAAAAAAATTATTGTGGTTGCAGGAGCGCCGATACAAATAAACAACAATTTGTACATTGGTGCATTTATTTTAAAACCCGACAACACCATATCTATATACACCAAACAATTTCTACACGGAGAAGAAAGCAACTATTTTACCTCGTCGTTTAATTTCAACCCTATTATAGATTTAGGCAATGAACGAATTTCATTTGCAATTTGTGCCGACATCAACCATCCGGAACATCCGAAAAATGCAAAGAGTAAAGGAGCAACCATTTATGCAGCAGGAATATTCTTTGAACCACATGAAATGAGTAAAGCACACACAACTCTTTCCGGTTATGCTGGAACATATCAGATGAATGTGCTGATGTCAAATTTTGTTGGACAACCTTACGGACTTTCCGGTGGCGGGCAAAGCGCCTTCTGGAATAAAAATGGTGAACTTGCTGCCAGTTTAAACAGCACAGAAATGGGAATCCGGCTTATTGAAAAGGTTGGTAAAAACTGGAAAGAGAAAACTATTCAAACAGTATAGCGATTCTCCTTTTCAATAAAAATCAAATAATACCCAGCCTTTTACAATATAACACAGCTTGTGTGGTATTCTCTGTTTTCGTTTTGCGGAGGATATTCTGACGATGATTATTCACGGTATTTACACTGATAAATAACTTTCCCGAAATACTTTTACTGTCGTAACCACGGGCAATCAAATGTAAAATTTCACCTTCTCTCCGGGTTAATAAACCTGCAGAATTTATTTCATCGTCGAAAAACAGATGCAAGTTTCCGGTTTTCATATTTATCAACCTTCGCAGAGGAATGCTGCCCCCGGCACTTTCAGGAAGCAAATCGGTTATTACCAGTGAAAGCCAGGCTTTCCCATTTTTATCCAGTTCCAAAATAATTGACTGGTGCATGTATCGCCGGTAAACCCCTTCTGTATCTTTTACCCTGAAATCGTAAACCAGTTTATAATCCTTTTTCTCCATTACCGGAAGTGTGGAATAGAAGCGGTAAATCATATTATCGGTTTCAAGAACAAAAGGTAAATCACCGGGATGGATGTTCCGGTATAAAATTTCAGCATCATATATTTTTTCCGAAATGGAGTTGCTTCCGCCAAATATTTTTTTCTGCTCCGAACTTTCAAGCAGATAATTTTGCCTGTTCATATCAAAAACAGCAAACAAAGAACGTTCTGCTTCGGCTAAGCGTTGGAGCAACTCTATTTTAGGCATAATCCGGTTGTAATCCTCATCGGTTACATCACAGTTGTGCGAATTCATATTCTGAAGTCGTTCAGCATTCAGTAATTCTGCGCTTTTATTCATAAAATTGATGATAAATCACTATTTAGAGCCTCAGGCCGGTTACATAACTTTGCAATCAAAATTAAGAATTATTCTAATGTTACCGAATTGGAATTTTAGTGCCATTCAAAAGAATAAAAAATGAAAAGCCGCGAAATAATAAAAAAGATATTTCTACTCCTCATCGGAGGAATCGCAATTACATTGGCTGGAATAAACTGGACCATTACAATAGCTGCCTGGCTTGCACCCATTTTTCTGCTGATGTATACCCGAAAGGCAAAATGGGTAGAAATGCTGATCTTTTTCCTGGTGCTGGTTGTTTCAGGAATGATTTCACAAACCGGCAACAACTTGTTTCATTTACCTGCCGTTACTATTTTCAACGGAATTAGCTTTGGAGTACTAACCAGTATTTCTTACGTGGTTGACAAAGCTTTATATAAAAGGAACAGTTCATTTTATGTCAGTTTAATATTTCCATCTGCTGTTATTTTGGTTGAATTTGTAGTTAGTTTTGGGATTGGAACCTGGGGAAGTATAGCACACACGCAATTTGATTTTAAGCCGTTATTGCAATTTAGTTCCATCAGCGGTACTTATGGAATTTCGTTTCTGGTAGCATGGTTTGCATCGGTGATTAACTGGCTTTTCGAAAAAAGAAAAAAACGTCATACATTTTTAACCGGAGTTTTAATATATAGTAGCATATTTGTTGCCGTTGTATTGTTTGGGGTAATCCGAGTCAACCTGCATTCAACGAATGAAAAAACAGTTAAAGTTGCGGCTGTACTTAGCGAGATTGATGTTCACAATGTTATTGTAAAGGAACAGAAATCCTTAAAAACAATCGCAAACAAGTATACCCATGAAATTCCTCCACATATTTTCTCCCAACCTGCTTTTGTAAACCAACTCATCAACCGTACAAAAACAGCTTCACAACAAGGTGCAAAAATTATTGTATGGAATGAAATCGCGTTAATACTGAGTCAGAAACAAAAAGAACATTTGGTTCCAGAAATTCAATCCCTTTGTCTAAAAAATAAGACTTATGTTTTAGTCGCTTTTCTGGAAGAATCTTCGGAGCACGACAAAAAGCCATTTAATAATAAAAGCATACTTATTTCGCCTAATGGAAAAGTAGTTTGGGAATACATGAAGTCATCTTTGCACCCTTATGCAGAAACACCAATAATAAATGCAGGAAACTTTAAAATCCCTTTTATTAAAACAGAATACGGAACAATCGGGAATGTTATTTGTGCCGATTTAGATATGCCTAATTACATTAAACAAGCAGGAAAACAAAACGTTGATATTTTACTGGTGCCTGCATTTGATTGGCCTGAAATTACACCGCTACATTCAGAAATGGCATGTCTTGAAGCTATTCAGTTTGGGTGTTCAATTGTGAGGGCAAACGGAAAAGGTGAAACTGCCATTTACAATTATAAAGGAAATACAATTGCCTCGGTAAATACGTTAACATCGGATAAAAAAATTCTGTTTGCTGAAGTCCCTGTACAATCCAATCAAACCTTTTATTCCCGCGCAGGAAATGTATTAATACTCTCCAGTTTCGCGTTTCTTATCATTATAATCATAACAAGGCTGATAAAGAGAAAAAAACAAAGCTGAAAATTACTTTGTTGCCAAATGCAACTGTCCTTCTACCCTCTTCCGCACCACATCGAAATCACGCTGATAAGAAATCACGGAAACACCCTGGTTCATATATCCGCCAAATGGTGAAACTTTTTCAAACTGGTAATTCCCCTGAATTAAATCCACCTGCAAATACGGCAAACAATCGCGGAAATCTTTTCCATAACTGTTTAATGCGTTCAAAAAGTAAAAGGTAACATCATATCCCTGCATTCCAAAATTATTGGGCTCGGTGTAAAAGTTATTTTTAAATTTCTCGATAAAATTTATAGTCGATGACTTTTTATAATCGGTCCAGTATGGAGAAATAAATTCAAGTTTCAGATTATGAAAATGACTGATTTGAATACTTTCATACTGCGGAAACCGGCTTGTTCCAATCAAAGTTATAGAATATTCATTGGAAAGATTATTAATGTTGGAAATACCAACACTTAACTCCCCTTCAACCGATGATGGAATATAAATTACATTTTCTTTCTCATGGGAAAGAATTCTTCGTAAACCAAACGGCCCATCGTGTTCAAAATCATACACGCTAAAATTTGCTCCCGATGATTTTCCCATAAGCCCCGAATTGTAAAACTTTTCCTGAATAAGATTTACCAATTTTCCTTCAGGGGTTCCTTCATATTTGCTGGTTCTAAAGACAATGAAATTACTGTTAAAATATTCCTCGGCAACGAGTTCTGCGGTTTTTGCAGCTAAGTAATCGCGGTCGGGATTTACCTGGTAAAAATATGGATTTTGCTGAGTTTTATCTGGTTGAGCAGAAAGAGGTGAAACCATGGGAATACGGTTTTTTGCCGCAATTGCTGCAATATCGTTTTGTACATTCGGATAAACCGGGCCAATAATTAAATCTGTTTGCAGAAAGTCGTCAGAATAAATTGCTTTTCGCACCGAATCCGCATTCTGCTGTGTATCAAAAACATTAAGTTCGATATTCATTCCTGTCTGTTGCATTGAATCAACTGCAAGTAAAACACCTTCATAAAACTGAACAAAATTCTCGCTACTACGATAGAAACCAATAAATGCATCTTTCTCAATCTCTTCAACTAAAGTATCTACTTCATTTTCAATTATTGGATCTTCGTCTGTGATAGCTAACAAACTATCTTTTCCCGGCATTACAACCGCTTTATTTATCGTGTCATTGGCTTCTATAAAAAGGGGCAGAAACAAAGCAATTTTATAGGTTTCAAAAGAATTCCATGCAGTTTGGTGCGGACGGCACGATTCAGGAACCGATACCACAGGACTTTCCAACGGAACTTTCACTTCGTAATAATCCTCAGATACAGTTTCTTCCTGGCTTTCAGCTTCAGTCTCCTGCGTTGTTGTCTCAACTGGATTTTCGTTATTTTTTTCCGTCATAAATTCCGTAATTTCCGGTTCCGGTTTTCTCGGAATCAAAACAGTTTCTCCACGCAATAAATTTCGCGTTTCCAACACAGGGTTATATTTTTTTATTTCAGGAATTTTAATGTCGTATTCTGACGACAGTCCATACAATGTTTCACCACGTTTCACCACATGTTTAATAAATGCCCCGTCATTAACAGGTTCAACTTTTATTGTCTCAGTCTCCTTTACCGGAACTTTAAGCACGGCTCCGGCCGGAAATCCATTTTCAAGAAACGGATTTAGTGCGCGAAGTTCATTTTCACTTACGTCGTATTTTCGAGTAACTCCCCACAACGTTTCCCCTGATTCTATAATGTGTTCAAAATAATTGGCAACACTATTATCTGCGATCTTCGGAACATTTGTTTTGTTCACAATAGATTTAGGAAAATAAATCTTTTTCCCTGCTTTTAGCTGCCTGGCAGAAGGATTGTAAAACAAAATTTCTTTTTCTGTTATATTATACTGTTTTGAAATAGAGAACAGTGTCTCTCCTGCTTTTACAGTGTGTTCAACCAAATCATTTTGTGGCTGGCTCTTTGTATTTGTCGCTTCTTGTTCTGCTACAGCGGTTTCTTTCTGTTCTTTGGTTTCTTTCTCCCAGACTGGAATCCGAACCTTTGTTCCTCTTTTGAATTTTTTAACTTCGGGATTGTATGCATATAATTCTTCAACAGTTATTCCGTAATTTTTGGCTATAAAATAAGGCGTCTCACTCCTTGATTCTATGGTGTGAAATTTAAAACTTGTCGGATCTCCTTTTTTATAGACTGGTTCGCTTGTCAGGCTAGCATCTTCACGAAAAGGAATTTTTAAAACATCACCAATATTTAGTCCATCTTTAATTCTAGGATTATTCCGGATTAACTCTTTATTGTCAACTTTAAAACTTTGCGAAATGGAAAAGATAGTTTCCCCCGTTCTTACCTGGTGTAAAATATATTTTTCGCCACCAATTACAACTACTTCATTTTCTTTTAATTGTTGCGCTCCGGCAAATTGCGGAACAACAATAAAAACCAGGAACAAAACTATTATCTGAAAAATCTTCATTGAAATATCGGATTTTAAAATTGGCTCAAATTTAACAATTATTGATCAACGTTAGTTTTTAAACGTTTCTATTTGAAATTAATTTTACGTGTGCTTTCTGATTCATTAATTTATTCATTTGCTGTTAAGAACTTGTTCTTTTTGCAAAATATTTCAAAACTTTTGCTTTGTTATTTTTACTTTTGCCCTTTGACGTGGGTGTTCACTATTTAAAATAAATATTAATGCAGGAAAAAATATTAATTCTTGATTTTGGCTCGCAATATACGCAGCTTATCGGACGTAAAATTCGTGAATTGAATGTGTATTGCGAAATACATCCATTTAATCATTTCCCGAAAATTGATGAAAGTGTAAAAGGAGTAATTCTATCGGGCAGTCCTTTTTCTGTTAGAGATGAAAATGCACCGCGTCCGGATTTATCAGCGATTAAGGGAAAACTCCCATTGCTGGGTATTTGTTACGGGGCACAATATATGGCACACTTTTTTGGAGGTGAAGTAGCTCCCTCCGATTCAAGGGAATATGGCCGTGCCAAATTAGGATTTATTGATAACGACAGCGATCTTTTCAAAGATATGACACTGCATACGCAGGTATGGATGTCGCATGGAGATACAATTGTAAAACTTCCCAGAAATTATAGAGTAATTGCATCTACTGAAGATGTTAATTATGCGGCGTACAAAATTGATGAAGAAAAAACCTATGCTATTCAATTCCACCCCGAAGTGTATCATACTACCGAAGGAAAACAACTACTGAGTAATTTTGTAACCGACATTTGCGGATGTCAGCAAAACTGGACACCGGATTCATTTATTGAAACTACGGTAAACGAATTAAAAAAGAAACTGGGAAACGATAAGGTGGTTCTTGGGTTATCAGGCGGCGTTGATTCATCGGTTGCCGGGGTTCTTCTCAATAAAGCAATTGGAGAGAATCTAACCTGTATTTTTGTAGATAACGGGCTTTTGCGAAAAAATGAATTTGAAGATGTTTTGCATTCTTATAAAGACATGGGACTAAATGTTATTGGAGTTGACGCAAAACAAAAATTCTGGAATGACCTTAAAGAAATAACAGAACCGGAACAAAAAAGGAAAATTATTGGCCGCAACTTTATTGAAGTTTTTGATGTTGAAGCGCACAAAATACAAAACGTAAAATGGCTGGCGCAGGGAACTATTTACCCGGATGTTATTGAGTCTGTTTCAGTAAATGGTCCTTCGGCAACTATAAAATCGCATCACAATGTTGGTGGATTACCAGAAAAGATGAACCTCAAAGTTGTTGAACCACTTCGTCTGCTGTTTAAAGATGAAGTGCGACGAGTAGGAAAAGCACTTGGAATAAAAAAAGAATTACTTGGCCGCCATCCTTTTCCCGGCCCTGGGTTGGGAATCAGAATTCTTGGCGATGTAAATCCTGAAAAAGTAAAAATGTTGCAGGAAGCCGACTCTATTTTTATAAAAGGACTAAAAGACTGGGGATTGTACGACAAAGTATGGCAGGCGGCCGTTATTTTATTGCCAATTCAATCGGTTGGTGTAATGGGCGATGAAAGAACCTATGAAAATACTGTAGCTTTACGTGCCGTAACCTCTACCGATGGCATGACTGCAGACTGGGTGCATTTACCTTATGATTTTCTGGCAAAAATGTCAAATGAAATTATAAATAAAGTACGTGGAATAAACCGCGTAGTATACGATATTAGTTCAAAACCACCGGCAACAATTGAATGGGAATGATTGTTGCTATTATAATTCTGCTTTCCCGATAATAAAACTCAGGAAATTGGGTTTTAATTTCTAACGGAAAGAGTTATAATACGTTAACAAAAAAATAAATTATCATGCAGAAGAAATTTAAATTTGTAGCACATATAGCAGCCATATTATTTTTCGCATTTCTAATTTCTGCGCCAGTTGATGTAAATGGGCAGGAAGAAGTTCAGAAAAACCAATTGAAATTTGGACGATTATTACGTTTAGTGGATGGTTATTATGTTGATACAACAAATATTGACGATCTTACAGAAAAAGCAATTGTAAGTTTACTTAGCGATCTGGATCCTCACTCCGTATATATTTCCAGAGAAGAAGTAGAAAAAATGAACGAACCTTTGCAAGGTAATTTTGAAGGAATTGGAATATCATTTAACGTTTTTAAGGATACTTTACTTGTAACTACTACAATTCCAGGCGGGCCGTCAGAAAAGGTTGGAATGCAACCTGGTGATAGGATTGTTGAAGTTGACGGGAAAAATGTTGCAGGTATCGGTTTGAAGAACAGTGATGTTTTTGATTTGTTACGAGGGAAAAAAGGTACAACTGTAGAACTAAAAGTATTACGAAAACCTGAAAAAGATTTATTGGATTTTACTATTGTTCGTGATAAAATTCCGATTTACAGTCTCGACGCTTCATATATGCTTGACGAATCAACCGGATACATCAAACTGAATAAATTTTCGGCAACCACTACTGAAGAATTTGTTGAGGCAATGAAAGAACTTCGGACACAAAATATGGAAAATCTGGTATTAGATCTTCGCGGAAACGGGGGCGGTTATCTAAAAACAGCCATCGAAATTTCAGATCAGTTTTTGAAGGGTAACAAAATGGTTGTTTTTACAGAAGGGTCAAATGAACCAAGAAGAGAATATAAATCGACAGCAATGGGAATGTTCGAAGATGGTAACCTGGTTGTTTTAGTTGACGAATCAACCGCCTCTGCTAGTGAAATTGTTTCCGGCGCGGTGCAAGACTGGGACAGGGGTATTATTATCGGTCGTCGTTCTTTTGGAAAAGGCCTGGTGCAAAAGCCCTTCTTTTTAACCGATGGTTCGATGGTACGTTTAACCACTGCTCATTATTATACCCCCAGCGGTCGTTGTATTCAAAAACCATACGACCACGGAATAACTGAATACCGCCATGATTATCAAACAAGGCTCACCAATGGTGAAATGTTTAGTGCCGATAGCATAACAATTGCCGATTCACTCGAATATAAAACACTGGTCAACCGTCGTCCGGTTTATGGTGGAGGTGGAATTATCCCCGACATTTTTATTCCGATGGACACTTCATCATATTATCGTTATTTTAATCAATTACGTAGAAATAATATTGTTTACAATTATGTACTATCTTACTTAGATAAAAACCGTTCAGAATTATCCGGGAAAAATCCTGATTTTGAAACATACAAAACTGATTTTACCGTAACTGATGACATGATTGATAAAATTGTTGCCAATGGTGAAAAAGCAGGAATTGAAAAAGATGAAGAAAGTTTGGAATTCACCAGAAAGGATATGAAAAAAGAGATAAAAGCTTTAATTGCCCGCGATCTTTTTTCGCGTAATGAATTTTACAGGATTTATTATGCTGATGATGAAGGTATATTAAAAGCTCTGGAAGTTATTAAAAACCAAAGTGAATACAACAATCTGCTTGTGTCAAAAGATTGATAAAATTATGCAAGACATTTTTTTTGAATGGCTCCTGGCAAACAAAATTGAGATCCTGGGGGCCATTCTTGGTATTTTATACATCATTTTTTCAATTAAACAAAATGTTCTAACCTGGCCCACCGGACTCTTGACATCCGCTCTTTATGTGATTGTATTTTTTCAATCAAAATTTTATGCCGATATGGGGCTACAGGTTTATTATGTCGTTATAAGTGTCTACGGATGGTACTATTGGCTAAAAGGGGGAAAAAACAAGGATGAGAATAGAGTACTGGTGAAAAGTGTTTCTTCGAAATTACGGATAAAGTTAACTATATCAACCGTTATTATTTACTTTACAATATTATTTATCCTCATTCGATTTACCGATTCTGATGTTCCTTTTATGGATTCAATGACCACTGCACTGAGTATTATTGCTACATGGATGCTTGCCAGAAAATATATAGAACACTGGTTGATATGGATTTTTGTAGATTTATTTTCATCGGGTTTATATGTTTATAAAAATCTTTGGCCTACTGCGGTTTTATTTATTATTTACACGACAATGGCCGTGTTTGGATATTATCAGTGGAAAGAAGATATAAAATTACAGAAAATTGAACAACTTGCCTAAAATAATAGTCATCACAGGTGCTGAATCGACCGGAAAGAGTGTACTCACAGAAACGCTTGCAAAACATTTTGAGGTACCGTTCATCCCTGAAATTGCCCGTGAATATATCGAGGACCTTAATAGAAAGTATAGCTACGAGGATGTTGAGATAATCGCCAAAAAACAGGTAAATTTGTTAAATCAACTTTTAAAATCAAATCAACCTTATATTTTTGTCGATACCTGGCTTATCATTACAAAAATATGGTTTGAAGTTGTTTTTGAAAAGGTTCCAACATGGATTGAGAATGAAATTCAAAATACAAGAGTAGCTCTCTTTCTGGTCTGCGATACTGATTTACCATGGATTCCGGATACAGTTAGAGAGAATGGAGGAAAAAACCGTGAAATATTACAACAGAAGTATATTCAACAAATAAAAAAATATAATTTTAGGTATACTATTATTTCAGGCAAGAATGAAAAACGCTTCGAAAATGCACTAAATAGTTTAATTTTTGAATAAAAACAGAAAACTATGTCTTGCGCAAGCTGTTTTAAAATTGAATGAAAAAAAATGAAAACTCTGGTATAATTTATATAAGTTATGACAACAAGAGAATTAGAGTCAAAAATTAATGATACCATTCAAAAACTCAGTAATCCTAATTCGTATACAAAAGTTTGCCATGAACATCGTTTGGGCGAACCTTTGCCATCGAAAAAATCACTTGGGAAGGTAATTGAAATGGTACGGGAAATAATTTTCCCCGGATATTTTGGGAGTACGACTTTACGCCCCAACACTACCAACCATTATATGGGAGTTTATATCGATGAATTATATGAGTTATTAAGTAAAGAAATTTTGGCAGGAATGTGTTTTGAATGTGAAGATGAAAAGGCCAATAAAGTAGAAAAACACTCCGACAGAGCCAAAACAACAGCCATGGAATTTATTGAATACCTTCCAGAAATGAGAAGAAAACTGGTAACAGATGTTGAAGCCACATATTTAAATGATCCCGCAGCAAGAAACCGTGGGGAAGTCATTTTTTGCTACCCTGCAATCAGAGCTATTACAAATTATAGAATGGCTCATAAATTACTGGAACTGAAAGTTCCTTTAATTCCCCGTTTTATTTCTGAAATGGCACACAGCGAAACCGGAATAGATATTCACCCCAAAGCTGAAATAGGGGAATCATTTACCATTGACCACGGAACAGGTGTTGTTATTGGCTCCACTTGTATTTTGGGGAGAAACGTAAAGATTTATCAAGGAGTTACTTTAGGTGCAAAAAGTTTTCCACTCGACGACGAGGGTAATCCAATAAAAGGAATCCCGAGACATCCCATTGTAGAAGATGATGTTGTAATTTATGCCGGAGCTACAATTCTGGGAAGAGTTACAATTGGTAAAGGTTCAACAATTGGTGGAAACGTATGGGTTACACGTGATTTGCCAGCAAATTCAAGAGTTATACAATCGCGCCCCAAAGAAACAACATTTGCTGATGGAGCGGGAATTTAATTTTAATATTTTTAAATAATAATAACCATTGAGAACATATAAACTTACAGCTAAAACCTTTGCAGGCTTAGAAAATGTGCTGACTTCCGAAATCAAAAACCTGGGAGGTAAAAATATAGAACCTGGTCGACGTGCAGTTTATTTTGAAGGAGACTTGGAAATGATATATAAATCCAATTATTTCTTAAGAACAGCGTTAAGAGTTCTGAAAGAAATTGAATTTTTCCAGTTTAATGATGTAGATCAGTTTTATTTATACTGCAAAAGGATAAAATGGAATAATTATCTAGCGGTTAACCAGAGTTTTGTGATTAACAGCACGGTATCCAATTCAAAAGAGTTTAGAAATTCAATGTTTGCATCACTTAAGGTAAAAGATGCTCTAGTTGATTTTTTCAGAGAAAAAACAGGAAAAAGGCCAAATGTAGATACTCAAAATCCTGATGTGTTTATCAATGTACATATACACAAAAATAGCTGTACTATTTCGCTGGACAGTTCCGGAGAATCTTTGCATAAAAGAGGATACAGAGTTATCCAAGGAGAAGCTCCTTTAAACGAGGTCCTTGCAGCAGGAATGATTCAACTCTCAGGTTGGAAAGGAGATTCCGATTTTGTAGATCCCATGTGTGGCTCAGGCACACTTCCAATAGAAGCAGCATTTATTGCACAAAACTTACCGGCTGGAAAATTCAGAAAATACTATGCTTTTCAAAACTGGCCCGATTACAATGCTGAATTGTTTGAATCTATTCAGCAAACCTCGCAAAAGAAAGAGTTTATAAATAAAATCTTTGCTTCCGATATATCAGCAGGCAGTTTACTTAATGCTCAAACCAATGCACGCAGAGCCCTAGTTTTTAAACAGATTGAATTTAAAACAGCTGACTTTGAAAACCTGAGTTTAAAAATCTCTAATAATTCAGTTGTTATAATAAACCCACCTTATGGAGAGCGGTTAAAACCAATAAATATCGATAATCTTTACGCTATGATTGGAGAACGGTTAAAACACCATTTTACAAACACTGAAGCGTGGATATTGAGTGCTTCATCAGCAAGCATGAAACAAATAGGTTTAAAACCCTCAAAAAAACTAAGGTTGTTTAATGGTTCACTAGAATGTAGTTATAACCAATACCACCTATTCAGCGGCAAATTATCACAACAATAACCAAAAACCTCTAAATATATTTTACTGGAAATAAAAATAGACCTTATTATAATTCTTCGTCATCGAAAATATCCCTGTCGCGGGTTGCTGGAGGTATAGGATTTCCACCACCACGTACTTGCATCATTTCGTTTTCACTTAAAACATCAAATCCCTGGAAATTTTCAACTGAGTTGTCAATCATCTTTTTCATCGTAAATAAATTAATTCGTTAAACTTAAAAATCACACATTCTACTTATATATTCTGATATTGATAAAAAGGTAACCCTTGAATTGGAAAAAAATTTTATTTCAATTAATTTGGCATCATTAAATACAGCCAATCCAGAATGAAAATACTTTTTATTTCACTCATTTACATAACGTTATACCTGTCCCCAAATCACTTATTTGGAAATGTTACAAATAACAAAAATGATAGTATTAAAGCTGCCCATTTATATCAAGTAGCCCGAGATTATTACCGAACTGGACAATACTACGAGGCACTCGATTCATTTTTGTTAACATTAGAATTAAGAAAAAATTTCTATGGAGAAGAGAGTAATCGCCTTGCCAATTTATATATGGCAATTGGAACTATATATAAAAACATTGGAAAATATGATTTGGCTATTCAAAACATTTTAATTGCTGAGAAATTATACAAAGACAGGTATGGAGAAAATAATACAAGCATCTCTGACGTCTATTTTAATATTGGCAATATATACAGGGCCAAGTTAAACTATCCTGAAGCTTTACGATATTTTGAACAAAGCATAAAAGTTTTAAAAAACCAAGAAGTTGTTGACAATCTACAAATAGCATACAACTATTATAGCGTAGCAGAGATATATTATCAAATGAATCGTTACGATAAATCTATTGAAGTTATTAAAGATAATGTTGGTAATTCTTCAACTGAAGACAAGATTTATTATTATGAATTGCTTGGAGCTATTTATCAGGTTAAAAAGAGTTATGATTTAGCGTCAGAAGCCTATAATAAAGCGATAGAATATTCAACACAACTATATTCACTCAATGATATTCATATTGCAACCCAATACATTAACTATGCACTTTTCCTTTATAACTCGGGCCAATATAATACGTGTGAAGAGATGCTAAACAAAGCTTATTCTATAATTTCATTGGAAGGCTCAAAGACAGGAAGAAATTTGGCAGAATATTATAAAATATATGGTGCACTTTATTCAGATAAAGATATAAGAACTACAGATGTGGATAACTTCAGAATTCAAAAATATAAAAATTATCAACAAGCAATAGAATATTTTAAGAAGGCCTTAAAAGCATATAATTTCCCTTCAGAACCTGACTCATTTAAAAACCTCGATGAAATTAATTCCATTTCCGTAATAGTAAGTATGGATATTTTAAAACTGATTGCTGATACTTACAATGATATAGCCACAGTATTTGCAGGAATTGAAAACACAATTTATAAAAATTCGATATTAGAATCACTTGACTATTATCAAGTTGTAAGCAAATTGATTCAAAAAACAAAAAAGGAGATATCTGATGATGATAGTAGAATAATATTATCGGGGCTAGAACAATCTACTTTCATAAAATTAATTCAAACATCCTACAAGGCTTACGAAATCGATAAATCATCCGAGTATCTTGAATGTGCTTTCCAGAATGCGGAATTATTAAAATCAGGAAGTTTATTTGATAAACTTTCCAATGATGCTGCAATGAAGGAAAGTTTGATACCTGACAGCCTGATGATGCAAGAAGGTAAGATAAACACTAATATCAGTAATTTTGAGGCTTTGAAATACAATGCACAGAATTCCGAAAGTCAAGACCTATCAGAAATTACAAGGCTCGATTCCATCATTTTTGATCTGAAAAGGCAAAGAACTGAACTTAACGACTACTTAGAAAAAAACTATAGCCAATACTATAACTTAAAATATTCAGATAATGCAATAAATATAAACGAATTACAAAAAGAATTGACACCGGATGAAGTAACTATTGAATATGCATTAAACGAGACAGACTCATTAATAGAACTTTACACGTTTTTTATCACCAAAGATGAAGTACAATTTGATCGCCAGAAATTGACTCAATCCTTTACCAAAGATATCGACAAGATATTTCACTTTATGTCAAACTCAAGTTATATGTTCACAAAGAATGAAGATTCAAAAAAATTCTGTATAGCCTCAAACCTGTTATATAAGAAGCTAATTGGACAATATGAGAATAAGATAAAAGATAAAGATATACTTATTATTCCCGATGGTAAATTAAGTTATATTTCGTTTGATGCATTATTGACACAACTCCCTGATACCTCATCAACAATCCATTTTAACGAATTAAACTACCTAATTAAATTTAACTGCATAAACTATTCATATTCAGCTAACTTACTTTATAATACGAACAAAGTTAAAAAGGACTCGAAAAAAAGTATACTTGCCTTTGCTCCTGAATATAACTCGGATTCCATTCACATTGGGAATGCTATCTTCCCTTTACGACCACTTTTAGGCACAAAAAAAGAAGTTGACTTAATCGCTTCCGAAATAAAAACAGAAGTTTATGAAGGGAATGATGCCACGGAGTTAAATTTCAGAGAAAAATGTGAAAATTATGACATTTTACATCTGGCGATGCATGCTTTTATAAACGATTCATTACCGTCGCTTTCTCAATTCGCCTTTCAGCAAATTAATAATGGTGGGCTCGATTCTGACGGGCTTTTAAGTGTTGCAGATATATATAACTTAAAACTGCAAGCTCGTCTCTCTGTTCTTAGTGCATGTAACACAGGGAGTGGACAAATAAAAAAGGGAGAAGGTGTAATCAGTCTTGCGCGAGGCTTTTTATATGCAGGATGCCCTGCAATTGTAATGACATTGTGGGAAGTAGAAGACAATTCAGGAACAAAAATTATGAGTTCCTTTTATAAATTCCTAAAAAAAGGAAAACGTAAGGATGAAGCTTTGCGGCTTGCAAAACTGGAATACCTTGAAAATTCAAATTCACGACTAGCACATCCTCACTACTGGTTAGGATATGTAAGTATTGGCGACAAATCCTCTTTATTCCGAAGTTATGACTACTACTTTTTTGGTCTTTTACTACTAACAATTTCAGGTGTTGTAATCGAGCAAATTATCCGTATGAGAAAAGCCCGCAAAAAACGCGGGCTGAAATAAATTATACAGAATAATTATTTTTCCTGATACATAGCTATATCTTCCAATATTTTTAATTAGTTAATAGAACGAATTTACGATGAATGTGAATGTGTGTGATTTTCATTTCGTTTTTTTAACCAACTAATTTTATTCTTTTAATTACTGATTATTTAACTTTTAGAATGTGTGTGTGATTTTCAAGTTTAATTTCAGTAATTTATTTCAATGATCTTTTTAATAATAATGCTTGAATTGTTTTTAGTAGAATGTGTGATTTAAACAATTTCAAACAAATCAATAATTTATTTACCTAAATGAATATCTTAATTTTCTTAATATAGCCTTTGCGTCCTTTTTATAATAACTGTTTTTATCAACAATTACCTCTAATTGTACTTTTGCTTTATCAATTTCGCCCAAACGAATGAAACATAATGCTTTATTCCATTCGGCTTCTTCAATAAACAAATTGTTTGCATGCTTAATAACCTGGTTATATTCAGGTATAGCTTCCTGGAACTTACTCATATTCTGAAGACTGGCCCCTTTGTAGAAGTGAGAAGCGTATTCTTCACCTTCAGTAGCTAATGCCTTGTTGTAGTTTTCAACCGCTTTTTCATATTCCCCGTTCATAAAATGAAGGTTACCTTCCGTAAAATAATGATTTGTTCCAGATGTTTCAGATGTAAAAGAACGTTCCGGAGACCATTGTGGCGATTTATAATACGAATCATATGTTTTATCTAGCGAATTAAAACCTATATTTAAAAGCCCTGAAAGTCCCAATAGTAAGATCATTACTGCTGCATACCTTTTCAAGGTTTTTGCCAGCTTTAAATTTGTTTCAGGGATAATTGACTTGACTTCATTATTTTCAGCATTTTGTCGGGCTTTAGACAATTCATCACGTAAAGCAAGAATATCTTTCTCCCCTATTGCTTCATTAACATTTTGCCTCATACTAACTTCTGCCATTAAATCAGTATTTTCTCCAAGTTCAGCAAGAAATTCATCGAGCATTTCAACTTCCAGTTCGCCATCAATATATTTCTCGATATCTTCTTCGCTAACGTTCCAAGAAGTTTCTGTTTCCATAATATGATTTAACTGGTTGCGCAGCTTCAATATATCATCTTCCAGAAGAGCGGTCTCCATTTCACGGTGTAGCTCGACTTCTTCTTTTAAAGTTCGGTTATTTTCAAGCTCTTTTTCAAACTGCTGCAACTTCTCTCCACTTAAGTCACCATTTATAAAACAGTCTATATCCTCAGTAGAGTACTGAAGTTTCATAGATTTAGCGACTTGTGACAGCGTCTCTCTCAGATTGATTATATCCTTTTCAAGAATAGCTTCTTCCAATCCTTCCATTTCTTCATCCAACTCTTCGAAATCAAAACCATCAAGAGAGTCATCAATCTCCCCGTTAAGTTTCGATTTATTTTGTTCTTTATAAAATTCATGAACATTTTCATTCGAACTAATCTCATGCTGATAAACATGGACTTTAGGAAGAGAGTCGTAAAAATTAATTAATTCTTCGGGGGAAATATTTTCGTTTATTTCCTCAATATTTGCAAAATCATCAAGGAATTCAAAATTTCCATAAGTATTTTTTCCTGATTTGTGCTCTTGGGAAATGTTTTGGAGTTTGTCACGGAGGTTAACAATGTCTTTTTCGCTAATTGCTTCGTTGATTTCCTGATGAAATTTGAATTCTTCTCTTAGTTCATCGTTGTGTTGGAGTTCTGCTTCAAATTCATTTCTTTCTGATTCGTTTAGTTGGCCCTGGTAGTAATTTTCAATCCATTCAAAAAATTCTGCTTTAGGTATCATCTTCAAGTATTTTTTTATATTCTGTATCTTGTTTTATTCTGTTAATCAGTAGTTCTTTACATTTATATTTTCTGGTTTTCGCATATTTTTCTCCTTTATAACCCATTATTCTGGCTATTTCCTTTAATGGTACTTTATCGAAGAAAAGTTGCAGCAATTTCTGACAATCCGATCCAAGTGTTTTAAAATGTTTCTGGTATAAACTATACCTCTCATTCTTATCCACCAGATCAACCAGACTTTCATCATATAAATCGTCCTGATATGGCAGAGTGTCATTCAATTTTTCTTTTTCGATTCGTCTTTTTTCCAATTGTTTTAACCACAAAAATCTACAAACCGAAAATAAATAACCATGAAAAGGGATCACATTGAAAAGTAGGTGGAGTAAAAAATTAGATTGATCTTTGTGGTTTTATTTTTTGCTATAAAATGATTCCGCAACAAAGTCAATATAAGGCCTTGGTAGAAGCCCTTCTTCCCGAAGATCTATTTCGCTATTTTGAAATTGTCGATGTTAAGGTTCAGCCTTCATCAATAGATGTTTATCTGGATGAGTTAAACACTCCTCCATTGTCGCACAAAAACGTAAAACTGGTATCGAAAGGTTTTCATTCAGCAGTTACAATCCAGGATTTTCCGATCCGGGAAAAGGCTGTTTTTCT
The DNA here is from genome assembly GCA_963677235.2 of uncultured Draconibacterium sp. GTDB lineage: Bacteria > Bacteroidota > Bacteroidia > Bacteroidales > Prolixibacteraceae > Draconibacterium. The sequence continues at coordinate 1,998,301 of CAXXPP010000004.1, forward strand.
TCATGTGAGAAGGCGTAAATGGAAAGAAGAACGTACCGGGAAAATCATCAGCAACAATTGGGAAACAGCAGCAAAAGGAACGCGTTATACAAAGGATTTCGCGTCTTTTTTAAAAGGATTATTTGGACAATTACCCGATTAGCAGTAACAGCCTGGATAAGTTTTTCCACATCGATGGAGAACAGTTTGGGCAGCAATACAAAGAGCACCTTAGCAATTACAATAACTGGCCAATGCGGCCTCATGCCGACGACTGGATGGTTTTCGCGCAGAATATTGGTAGTCATTTAAGCATTGATGAAACTTCGTTATCGAACGGCGAGCTTTACACTATTCTTACCAATAAAGCGGCCAAAGGTAAAAAAGGTGTACTGGTAGCTATGATCAAAGGAACCAGGGCTGAAGATGTAGTCGGAGCTTTAAAAATCATTCCTCTCAGTGAGCGTCGTAAGGTCAGGGAAATAACCCTTGATATGGCCGGTTCGATGGGACAAATTGCCAGGCAATGCTTTCCAAAAGCAACACGTGTTATTGATCGTTTTCATGTGCAAAAGCTTGCACTCGATGCCCTGCAGGAGATACGCATAAAACACAGGTGGGACGCCATTGACGAAGAAACAAATGCTAAAGAGAATGCTAAATGGGACAAGAAAATTTACATACCGTTTCGCTTTGATAATGGCGATACAAAAAAACAATTACTGGCACGCAGCAGGTATCTTTTGTTTAAATCAGCTGACAAATGGAGTCAGTCTCAAAAACAAAGAGCCAAAATTCTTTTTGCACAATACCCCGATATTAAAAAGGCATTTGGCCTAACACACGATTTAAGGATCATTTTCGCAAAAACAAAAGAGAAGGCGGTGGCGTACACAAAACTGGCACACTGGTATAATAAAGTCGCAGACTCCGGGTTTCGCTCGTTTAACACAATATCGGCTACTATTTACACCCATTACAAGGAAATACTCAACTTCTTTGACCGGCGAAGCACCAATGCTTCAGCAGAATCTTTCAATGCTAAACTGAAAGCTTTTAGAGCAGCATTGAGAGGCGTAAGTGACATTAAATATTTTCTGTTTAGAGTAGCAAAAATTTATGCCTGAAAAAGCAAATCCACCGGATTTTAAATGTGATCCACTTTTTGCGAAAATCAAATCATTCTCTTTTAATTTTCTGTAGATAACTATTATGGCTTCCTGAAATATATCATTAGCATCATCTTCGTTACCTTGATTCTTTTTAATAAAAAAACTAACCTTGTAATAATACTCCTTATAAATGTATTGTAAGATCAGATTGTCATGTCTTAAAATACCTTTAAGGATTTGCTCATCACTATAATTTCTCATCTTCTACTATATAATTCGATTTTTGTAGGAAAGGTAACCCGTATTTTTAATATTTCTTTAAATTGTTATTAACACTTACGAAATAACAAACGCAAATATTCTCATAAACAACAGATTACATTTAATGTTGTAAATGTACAAATCTAATTATGAATTATAAAAAAATGGGATTAAAATTTTAAAGGTTATAAAATACAAAAAGGCCGGCTCAACAACCGACCTTTTCTCATTAAACTAACTAACCTAACTAAACCTAAACTTATGAAAATAAACGTACCACAAATATAAGCGCGGAAGTGAAACCCGGCAACTAATTTCTGTTAAATCATGTTAAAGATTATATTAATTTAACATGAACTCTATTGTGCAACAAAGCTATATTGAATTGTACCTTTCTGAATACCAGGGGCATTGGGATCTGAGTTAAAAATGGTTCTGGATGCAGCCACCTCCGCATAGGTAAAAATTTGCTGATCCCGAACAGATTTATTTTTCCGTGCAGTAGCTTCAACAACCCGACCATTTCGGTCAACTGAGATATCTACAACTACTTTTCCGCCTCCTTGTGCAAGATAAACCGGAATGGGTAATTTTAAATGATAACGGTTTTCAAGATAATATTCAATATTACTTTCACCTGTGTAAACAATATTCTTAATGGAGTCCGGATTCATGCCTTCCGTGGTCTCTACAGGCATTTCAATATCTTCTATTTTTATTCTTTCTTTGGATAACTGATTGTCGACATCAGCAGATAACTGCCGGGCTGCTTCTACCTCATTCATATAATCCTCATCAAAAAATTCGTCGGTTGTAGATGAGGATTTATTTGATGCTCTATTTGTTCTCTGACTTTGGGGTTCAAAATTTTGAGAAGAAGGATTATTTGGAACATCTTCCTGCTGCGGTGTTTCTGACTCAACCAATTCTTCCGGTTCCGGATCAATATCGGGAAATTCAATAATTATTTCTTCTTCCTTTACATTTCCTTTCATATCTACGTCGGCCAAAAGAAAAGTTAGAACGAGCAAAATATGGAATGCCAAAGTTCCTATAACTCCATATATATTACGCCTGTAAAAATCTCCAAATTTGCTCATGCAGCAAAAGTATAAAATAACCACTAAAACCTTAACTCATTTTTTCTAACGAAATTTATAAATCTGTCCTCATAAAATTATAATAAATTAAAAAGACCTATTATCAACTAGTTTAATAGTTAATATAAGTTATTGATATAATATATTATCCTTACGGCTAATCCGGTTTACTTCCAGTTCTTTTTATTAAATATTAAAAATACACCTTTAGTTTAACAGTTTTTAACATTCTGTTTTTCAAAGTTTTAAATTGCAAATGATATTTTTTTTGCATGTTTATGGAATGAAATTTGATTCCCTCTGAAATAAAAAAGAATATTGTATTTTCATGCTCGAATGAGTGGTCGTTTCAAAATATTATTTCTATTTAGCATAATACTGCAAATTGTCTTCAATTTAAAAGCGCATGCGCAAATAAGTGAAGTTGATTCTGTTATAACAGAAAAACTACCGGAAGAAAAATATACCCAGTTTTACGACAGTTTACAGTATAAAGCCAACCAGAATAAAATCACCAGCTTCTTTTACAATTTTCTTATTGCTCCTCCTCGTCCATATGCAGATAAAAAACAACTCGCTCTGGAATATTACAGCCAGATGGATGGTAAAATTATTTCGGATATTGACATTACTGCACTTGACGTTTTTGGTCCGAACCTGGAAGATACAACGTTGAAGGCCAAAAGTTGGATTGAACGTACTGCTAACTCGATTCATACAAAATCAAATCTTAACACCATAAAAAAAATGTTAATGTTTAAGGTTGGTGATGTTGTTGATGCGCAGAGATTATATGAAAACGAACGAATAATCAGGGCGCTTCCATATATAAGAGATGTTCGTTTTTTTCTGGAACAAGACACGCTTAATACAAACCAGGTAACTGTTCATGTAATTACTAAAGATAGATTTTCACTGGGACTTTCAGGAGATGTAAACGGAACAAATTCAGCAGCACTGGAATTTTACAATCAAAATATTTTTGGTGTTGGACACGAAATATCTTTACGTTTTGTTGGACACCTGCATAAACAGCCTTACATGGGATTAGAAACATTTTATTCGATAAATAACATCAAAGGAAAATTTATAGACATTTCTGCAGGATATATGAATACATATTTGAAAGAAGGATTCTCTTTTGAGATGCAAAAACCATTTCTAATTCCATCGATGAAATGGGGATACGGCGCTTCCGCATTAAGAATGTACAGAACAAACAAAATCTTTGATGACGAACCCCGAATTACTGAAGACCCACTTGATTTTTCATTTTACAGTGCATGGGCTGGGCGAAGTTTTCAACTCAATAAAAATAGTTACAACAATTCACAGATTGTTCTCTCCGCCGGGCTTTATAACCGCACATATCATCAAAGACCAAATCCTACTCTTCCTGAAAATCAATTCTTTTCTAATAATACATTTTATCTTACAAGTATTACGCACACGCAGAGAAGGTACATACAGGACCAGTTAATTTACAGTTACGGAATTGTAGAGGATATTCCTGAAGGATTTAAAAACGAAATTGTTTATGGTTTCGATGCAAATGAATTTGGAAACAGGCATTACCTTCATCTTTATTTTTCAAACGGAAATTTACTTATTAAACGAAAAGGTTACCTTTTTATGTCGGCAGGAATTGGCGGTTATTTTAATAAATCACGGTTCGAACAGGGCCAGATTCAGGCAAGTACAAATTTTATCTCCCGTCAGTTTAATGCCGGAAGAAAAAGGTTCAGGCTATTTGTTAGCTCAAATTATGTTTTTGGTCTCCGCCGGTTTGACATTGAAAATCTGGATTTAAGCAGGCATGAAGATATTCGCGGGTTTTCAAGTAAAGAAGCCATTGGGAAACAAAAATTAAGCATTGATCTTGAGTATGTTTTATTTCTACGACGGGAATTCTACAAATTTAATATGGCTCTCTATGGTTTTGCCGATGTAGGAGTTATTGGTTCGAACAAACACTTTATTTTTAACGAAAATTATTATAGCGGGCTAGGCATTGGGTTACGGTTACATAATGAAAACCTGGTTTTTAAAACATTACAATTACGCCTCGCTTTTTATCCTTTCCACCCCAGCGATATGAATTTTGTTGGCTTTATCATTGAAGAACAGTTAAAGAAAAACTTTTACAGTTTTGAGCCAACTGCCCCTGCTCCTCTTAGTTTTGAATAAATTTAAAATTGAAAATAAATAAATGGTTGCATATCTGCAGAAATTGACTGGTAAACAATAATTACAACGATTACAGAAATCCCAATTTTTAACCAGAGCGGAGTCCTTATAAACCATTCTGTTATTTTCTCTTTCCAGTTATCGCTAAGCCAATGAATGATAAACCCGAATAACATAACCAGAAAGACCCATTTATAAGCGACTAAAACTTCGGGGATAGTGCTTAAATGCAAATCGGTCCCAATTTGATGCATCATCTCTCTTACAACCTTCATTGATTCTGACCGGAAAAAAATTCGGGTGAATGTTATAAAACTAAATGTGATTGCTATCTTCCAAATATTTACAAGAACATTATTTCGTTTTTCCCAAGGACTTATTTTTCGCCAAAATTTGTAAATAACAAGTCCAACACCGTTTAATCCTCCCCAAATAATAAACTGCCACGAAGCACCATGCCACAAGCCTCCAAGTAACATGGTAAGCATTAAATTTATATTTGTGTTGATTTGTTTTTTTACTCCCGGAAATATTTTTGCCAGAATAACAAAAACCACAACAATTCCGGCAAAAACAGGCACCAGAATAAATTTACCGGCCAGCAACACGATGATGGCCAGAATAATGCCCAAACTAATATAACTAAATACAGAACCGTTCCGGTTTCCGCCAATTGGAATATACAGATAATCTTTTAACCAGGAAGAAAGTGACATGTGCCATCGTTTCCAGAATTCGCCAACACTTTTTGCTTTATATGGCGAGTTAAAGTTCTGTGGCAAGCGGAATCCCATTAACAAAGCTACACCAATTGCTATATCCGTATAACCCGAAAAATCGACATAAACCTGAAGTGAATATCCAAATAAAGCCATTAAATTTTCAAAACCGGAATATGTAATAGGATCCGAAAAAACACGATCAACAAAGTTTACCGCAATAAAATCACCAATGAAAATCTTTTTAACGAGTCCTTTTAAAATCATAAAAATTGCCCATCCAAATTCCCGTTTTGAAACATGGTATCCTTCATAAATTTGTTTTACAAAACCCGATGCACGAACAATTGGCCCGGCTACTAACTGTGGAAAAAAAGAGACATAAAATCCAAAGTCGATAAGATTTTTAACAGGTTCCGTTTCTCTGCGGTAAACATCAACCGAGTAACTTATAGTTTGAAATGTAAAAAATGAAATCCCGACCGGCAATAAAATTTGGTTAACATTAAAATGTGTTCCTGCAGTTTGATTCGCGAGCACAGCCAAATGATTGATAACATGCAAATCGGTTCCCAGCATAGTATTTATACTGTCAACAAAAAAATAAGAATATTTGAAATAGGCCAGTAAAGCTAAATTCACAACAACACTGGCAGCTACCAGAAATTTCCGTACAACTTCTTTCTGTGAATTGTATATCCATTTCCCGATAAAAAAATCGGTCATGGTACTGAACAACAAAATAAAAAAGAAAAAGCCACTGGATTTGTAGTAAAAAAACAGACTGGCCGCAAACAAATAACCGGCACGTATAGTACGGTTCTTTTTATTGTATACAAATGAATAGCCGATTAAAACAGCTGCAAAAAACCCCCAGAAAAAAAAACGGGTAAAAATTAACGGAGCCGATTTGTCATAAACAAAAATACCCCGAAGCCATTCGGCCCAATCTATTTGTTGTAAAAGATCCAAATTCTATTTTGTTATTAGTGAAACCTTATTTTTTGTTTGAATATACTTTTCAAAGTTTTGCATGAAAGCGGCAAAAAACAAATCACCAAGCAACATGTAACCTTCATGTGTAAAATGAATTTTATCGTGTTGTGCCAGAATATTTTTTTCCCATAGTACCACTGAATTTAAACCACCCATAACCTCAAACATATCCCAAACACCTGTATCGTTCTCTTCAGCCAGTTTAAACATGCTTTCTTCCACCTTTTCACCATTTTTATTCACATATCTTCGGTACAGATAGCTGTCGTTATTTGTGGTCAAAATAATCGCCGTATTGGGTGCGGCTTTCCGAATCTCAGCTATCAGTTCGGTATAATTATTTTCAAATTTTGTTTGGGAAAAATGTTTTCCGTAAGCGTCGTTAATTCCAAGGCCAAGAACAACCAAATCTGGCTGCAATTGAGCCATTTGTTGTTCAAAAAGCTGACAACGCAAAAATGCAGGAACATGTGCCCCGTTAACGCCAATACTATTATAAACAAATCCGTTGGGCGCTTTTTCTGTTGTAAGCCCATACATTGTAAATCCTTCGGAAGAATTTGCTTCGCGTTGAATTAACAACCTCAAACTGTCGACATGCATATTCAATTCAAACTCAATAAAACCGTCGCCATTTATTTTATTTTTCACCAAACTACTATCAACTGAAACTGAATAATTTGAAGTTTCATAATTGCAAAAGACTTTTACGGTGTTAAATCGGTAATCCATTTCATTTTCATCTTCGAGCAAAATTGTGAGGTCGGTAAATGGTGCATGTGTTGTAGCTGAAATCCCTCCTACTCCCAACAATTGAGCATTCTTTCGTCGTTCAATATTTCTGCAACTTTGCCACCCACCTGAATAACGAATGTAATAACCAAAAGGTGAGTTTGTTCTTGAAATCCGGTAGGGGAACATAAAACCCCAGCCTGCATTCATATCGCCGTTTAATTGCTGAAAGCGGGTACGCAGTCGCCCCGAAAATGTCCCGGCCTGAATATGAGAACCTCCAATGTGAACCACGTTAATTCTGCCTTCTCCGGTACGCAACAATGTTTCCAGCTTTTGAAACAGTTGTTGTGAAAATTTATCGGTTCCAAAATGATGTAGTTCATTTTTATCGTATCGGATAAAATTGTAAGGATTAACCTGATATAAGTAATTCTCGTCTTGTGAGTATACATTCACAAAGACCATTAGTAACATCAATATTAAAATGAATTTCTTCAATTGTTTTCCATTAAAAAGTTGTTGTATTCTAAAATCAGGGCATTGTAAAACATGTTTGCAACCAGCCGCGCACCTCGTGCCGAAAAGTGCACATAATCAGGCCGTGCAAGTTGAGGATCGGCATTTACCCACGAAGGCATACTGTTATGCCCCCCCATAGCTTCGTACATATCCCAGAAGCCACAACCTGTTGACAGGGCTGCCTCTTTCAATGTTTCAACAACCTTTGGTAAATATTTGTATGTAACATATTTATCTTTTTCTTTGGTCGACATGTCGCTGGGACCAATTAAAATAATTGCTGCCTCCGGGCATAACATCTGTAACCTTAAAATCTGGCTTTTAAACCAGCGTCCATAATTTTTGATTGCTTTTTCATCCTTTATGTATGGAACCACGTTACCACCAAACTGCAAAATAAAAAGCCTTGGTTTCAAGTCGTTGTACATTTTTAGACTATGGATGTAATCGGACTTTGTAAAAATAGTCCCTGAACTTCCGCGAAGTGCAACATTGTCCATTATCACGCCATGCTGTTCGGCTAACTCTATTCCATAAATATCAGGACTGTCATATCCATTAAAATGAATAGAAATATGACTTGTTGAGTCTGGTAGATCACATTCAAGCACTCCATAATCCAAATTAGCCGGTAGTGTATCCGTAAGATAGTTTTCACCTTTAACCATTAGTTGCATTTCCACCGGACGTTTGGAATTCCCGTAAAACATCCGGAAATGTTTATATTCCTTGGTAAGTTTGTATGAAATATCTGATTTTGAAATACTAAGTTCAGCGTTATATAAAACCGAATCTCTAAAAGGAAGTGTGTCGCTGGCAGGTGGTGCATACCGGGAGAATGCTCCCATTACACCGTATCGATCGTGTTCCACGGTAGAATCTATCTTTCCGTAAATAGGATATCGATTCCAGTTATCAGAATTTTCCTGAACAGCGCTAAAAATATAATCATAAGGTTGAAGTGCCGGCCTCAGACCCGGTCCACTCCCTCCAAATTTTAACTGAAATTTATTTCTCAAAAACCCGGTAATGCGGTCTCCTTCAATCTGGCTATCGCCGTAATGCATAATTCGAACAAGTGTGCTATCGTGAAGAGTTTTAAAAAAACGGTACAAATTAATTCTGCCGGTATCAGTCAATTGAATCTTGTAAATGGATGCCACCAATGAGTCGTAACTTGCGCTGGGAATTAACTCAACTAGCGAATCTGAAAAAACAGTATCCATTTCCAAATCAACATCAACTAAAGAATCAATATCAAATTGTTGTTCCAAAATTTCAGAAACGTCGGTATATTCTACTTTTTCGTCACCAAGCATTTCCTCAAAAGTTGGCATGTGGAAAGTAAAAACACCCAGTTTTACTCCGTCTGCAGGGGTAACCCACATCGTTCCTGCCAGAAGCAGAAAAACACCAAACATAAAAAACAATATTTTAACTGGTTTCATTTCTGTGGATAAATTATAAGTTTCTGACCAATTTGTATTTTCCTCGGATTATCAATATGGTTCCACTCAAGAATCAACTCCGGGGTCACTCCTTCATACTGTTTGGCAATGATAAACGGAGATTCTCCGCTTTTTACAATATGTTCTATTTTTCGTGTTGAATCAAACTGTTCATATACTTTTAATGTGCTGCTATTCTGAATTTTATCAATCACATTATTTTTTTCTCCTGTTTCTTCAGGCTTCTGATTTTCAAGACCTCCATAATATTCAGCCTGATCATCCGGAACAAAAATATCAATCATTTGTCCGGCCTGTATTCGTCTTTCATTTGTTATATTATTCCAGTATTTCAAATCGGCAACATGAACATCGTATGTTTCAGCAATAACACCAAGTACATCACCGGTTTTCAGCCGGTATTTTATTTTTGTTTTTCCTTCTATTTCTAAATCTTTTACCCTTTCGCCCACATATTGGCGATTGGGAAGGGGCGGATATTCAATCCTCTGCGTAATCAACTGAAAATAAGTGGAATCCAAAGCATTATTTATAGAATCATTCCACAACACAAAATTGTTTTTTTCGCCTGCCGGAAGAGCAAGTTTTTTTCCTTCTGAGCTCCCAGGAACAATAGAAAATTTAAATTGTGAATTTAACGCCTGTATCTGTGTTACGGGAATCCCGATAACTTTTTCAATTTGTTTAAAATGTAGTTGTCGGTAAACCATTACTGTATCCGGAAGGTTTTTAGAATGCGAAAAATCAGGTGTGAGAATAAAACGGTTAGCGGCAAAAAAAACTGACAGCGCCTGAAATGCTTCAATTTGATCTGAAACTACTTCGGGTAGTTGATTTAAAATAGCACTAATATTTGTTTCCCCTCCCGTAAAATACATAGCATTTTTTACTAACGTATTTCCAGAAAGAAAAGCCATAACTGCCAATTCCCAATCATCATAAATTTCGAAATTTCGTTTTAATTGTAAAGTAGCCAATTTTGTTTCCCGTTGAATATTCATCCGGTCATCCACCAAACGGGTTACTTCTCCACCATTCAGAAAAGCCTGGAAATGTGTGAGCTGCCACACCCCTGCCCTTTTTTCTGTACCAACGGCCTTTGAATTTAACGCGGAAACCGCTGGAGCCATATATTTCAATTCAACCGGAATCCCATCTTTTTTTAAAGCAGCTTCAAAATCTTTTTCATAAAATGAAAACAACCGTATTAAATCTTTTTTTTCGCGCTCAGAAAGTGAATTTAACTGGCGAAAATATTCACCGGAATTTTTCAAAACATCCTGAAAAACAGAGAATTTCAGTGATTCATATTTTCCTGAAAAATCATAAACCTTTTCAAATTTAAATTTCCCCCGATAAAATGTAGAATCTGAAAAAAACCAAGAACCTGAAAGTTCATCAATATTTTGTTGAAAAACAGTAAAATAGTCTTTAGAAATGGTATCGGGTTGCGCTTTCGATCGGGGTATAAAAAACAAAACTCCCGCCAGCAGTAACAAACCAATATTTTTCAAATTCAGATTCAATTCAAATAAAATTCATTAAGTCTGCAAAAATATCATTTCCTGCGGGAATGAAAACACTGCGATTAAATTTAAAAGAAAAACTTTGGAGACTCTTTTTTTCACTTCCCCTAAAAAAGTTAAGAGATATAATAACGCACATTTTGAATTTGATATTGTCCGCAGCAAACTGCTGATTTTAATTTTCTCTTTCATTGAGGCACCTTTATCTTCAATTTCATCTATACATTTAACATTGCACAAAAACCCCAATTACGAAGCTATTTTCCTATCAAATTACAAAATAGTTTGAAGAAGGTTACACCCCTTGATTTTCTGTATCCCTGATATTATTTTTTAAATATTATTCCTGTTGAGTTTCTATGTATATCTCCCAGTAAATATTGTTCGCATTTTTCTTAAAATCCCATAGCTTTTTTTATTACAGCCATTTCTTCTTCAGAAGTCAGTATTTTTAATAATTCAAATGCAACATTTGGAGCTGTTTCAGGACAATAAGATGTAATGATATTACCATCAACGACTATTGGCTCATTCACAACATTTACTCCAAATTCTTTCAGTTTTTTTTGCCAATATCCATTTCTTAAGTGGTATGTAGTTGCTCTCCTATTCGTAAGAACCCCACTTTTCCCTAAAGGCATCGCCCCTGAACAAATTGTTGCAATAATTTTGCCTTTTGCATTGAAATCCTTAATTAATTCTAAAAACCTTTCGTCATATACTTCTTCATAAAAACCAAATTCTCCAAATCCACCAGGAATTGCCAAGGCATCATATTCGTCTGCATTTATTTCTTCAATGATTTTATCTACTATTATGGGTACATTAAAAGTGCTTATAACCTTATCAGTAAAACCACATGTATCAACAAACAAATTATGTCCATAATCAACTCGGGCCCAACCAAGAACATCTATAAAAACACTAAACTCCATAGTTTCAAATCCTTTTGCCAGGAATACTAATACTTTCATATTTTGCTTATTTTTCAAAATTATCAATTGGTTTAAATTACGAACAGTTTTGCTATTCTGGTTTTATGGCCAATGGTTGCTACGGCTTATTATCTCTTTTAATTTTTCAAATTGAAAATCTTCATTAAGAAAAATCTGGTCTAAGTTTCTTTCAATCTCAATGTCGGGTTTTGTGCCAATTCCATCTAATATTTTACCGTCTTTTTGGAAGGAAACCATTGTACTTATTTTCCCCCGGAACTCTGAATTGGGTAATTCAAACCGTTGGCTGTTGCCACTTGAACCATCTGTATTTACACCTACAATTTTAATGTTTGGCAGTCCTTTAAATACCGAAACGAGAATTGATGCAGCACTAAAAGTTCGTTCATTAGCCAGTATGTAAACTGGTTTGGTGTAATGGTATTTGTTTTTGGATAGTTTCTCGCCATTAAAAATGTAATAATAAAAGTCACTATATTTTTTGTCATCCAAATCGTACATTGGTTCAAAAGAATTCATGAACATATCTACAGCCTTTTGCTCTCTACTATCCAATTCATTTTTGGAAAATAAATAACGGCTGTGCAAATCTTCTTTCATTTCTTTATTCAATGGTAATTTTCCTCTTTGTCTTGCAACATTTACGACATAAACAGAATCGGGATGAACAAAATAGCCTGCCAATTCTTGTATCAGGTCGCGCGTTCCACCACCGTTATTTCGTACATCTATAATCATGGCATCTGTTTGCACTGCCTTTTCCATAAATGTATTCAAATACTTAAAAAAAGCAGGGCAATCATATTTACTTAACATGTCAACAATTTGAATATAAGCAACATCGCCGTCTAACGAGAAGAGTTGTTTGATGTTCTCCAATTTATTGAAATCTTCTTCATTCCAAAAAAAACTTCGGTTCCCAAACCGTTCATCCCATAAATATGCTTTTTCTGACTTGAAAACTAACTTAACCTTTATTTCTTTTTCAATTCCATTATTATTCATAAGCTCTATCGGAAGAGGATTCGGCAACTCTATACCAATTTTGCTAAAAATGGTCTCGATATCTCTTAGTTCTCTTACGGCACGAAGAGTGTATGACTTCTGAGGAGCTGTGATTTCTTCCGGGACAATCCTGGGCAGAAATTCTTCAACAGCAATTTTATTAATTGATTTAAGATATGGAAATTCAGTATCCCAAAATTCGTAACCTTTTGTTGTTTTATTATAGTTGACAACCAAAATTTTATCTTCAAAAGGAGCAAAAGTAAAGGGAAAATAAAGTGTTTCCGGCAAATTATAACCTTTTATGTATGAATGTCTGTCGCCAATCTTTCCAATAACCGTGGATAGAAACAAACCAAAATCGGATGCATTGATCTTTTCTCCTTCAATTTGTTCCAGATACTCATTGAAATCTGTTTGGTAATCAAATCCGTTTAATCCTTGATACGAAGATTGGTTTTGAAGAATTTTGTTAAGATATTTCAGGTCTCTTTTAACTTGTTTCTTTGTTAGATAGTCTGTTTTATTTTGTGCATTACAAAAAAGCGTAAAAATTGAAAATAAAATTATTAAATGAACTTTCATTGACGATTATTTTTAAATTTTAACAAACGGAAATTAATCAAATTTACTCTCTATTCCTTTAATCAAGTACCATAAAAACTTAAAAGGATTGCAAATATTATCGCTTGTATATGATTTATAGAAACTGTAAAAATAGATATTAATTATAAATCTGTATTGAATATTTCTATGTAGGAGATTGTACCGAACATAGGTTTATCTTTTATTTTGAAACCTAAACCTCAAGATGATTTTATTCTAAACTTATTTCACCATTATTATGCTACGACACAATTTTTATGGCATAACATTATTTGCATTTGCTAACTTTTCGATAGTGCTACCTTTTCGGAAAGTTTATAATTTTGCAGGTGATTATGACAACGAAAAAAAATACAGAAACAAAATGTGACGCTACGGGAATTCGCGCCGTGCGAGATGCTATGGATGCATTGAACGGAAACTGGAAACTCCCAATTCTTGTTTCCTTATCAGGTGGAACGAAGCGATTTAAGCAAATTTCCCGCGAGGTAGAAGGCATTAGCGATAAAATGCTCTCCAAAGCGTTAAAAGATTTGGAAATAAATCAACTCGTTAAGCGAACCGTTGTTGAAGCGTTCCCGCCAACGGTAGAATACGAACTTACGGCACACGCCAGAACCTTAGATGAAGTATTGAACGCTTTGAGAAACTGGGGAATAATACACAGAAGAAAAGTGATTGGAAAATAGAAAGGCTGGTTGTTTGATTGCAAAACCATGCTTTTAAAATAAGATTATTACACGATCTTCTTTATTTTATAGGTACATCGCTGTCCGCCCGAAACAATGTGTTGTTCTCTTTCTACTTCATAATTGTCACCAATCAGTTGTTTAAAGTTTTTTAGTTCGCTTCGGCAAAACCACTGGCATTCGGTGGCAGCTGTGTATATCGGACAATGATTTTCGATAAAAAAATATGCTCCGTTTTCTTTTTTCCATTCTGCCATATACCCCTCTTCCGAACGCATTTCGCTCAATTTTGTTAAGCGTTTTTCGATGGTAGGAATTTGGCTCAATTCTTTTTCATAACGTTGATAAACTTTCGTTTCGCGGTCGCTTATTAACAAGTTCAAGGCATTTTCGCCCAAAAGATTTTTTACCGAATGTAATAAATCAACCGTTATTTGAGTGTGGGTGTCAGGGAATTTTGACAAGCCTTTTTTAGTCAGCGAATAATAGGCAACGGGTCTGCCAACGCCTTCGCTTTTTGAATCGATTTTCACCAACTCGTTTTCCGCCAACTTCAGCAGATGCAAGCGAACGCCTTCTTTGGTAATGCCCAATTCACCTGCCAAAGTTGCCAAAGAAACTTCGCCTTGCATTTTCAAGATCATTAAAATTCTATCTGTCGTAGTTTTTTTCATTTTACAACAAAGAGATTGATTTATTATTATCTACAAAAATATGAAAACTATTCAACAAACCTATAAACACAACAACAGCATCACATAACTAACCTCAAAGTTAGCGTTATTAAACAAGCTAATACTTGTTTAATAGGAAAACTGATTTTACCTTTGTTAGACAGTTTAAAAATCATTAAAAATGAATTTAAATACATTATCAAAGTTGCTAAAACAAACAAGACGATTGTTTTGATGCTTTTTAGTATGGATAGTAGCTTTAAGAATTCAGATATAAGCGAAGCAAATTGTTTGACAAAACGGTACAATAAGCGGGAAATATAAAGAACGGTTTACAAGATTACTGAACCTGCTGGAGTAATGGAACAACACAACAAATAAAGACTCAAAGACACACAAAATCAGTTAGTTAATAAATATTTTTTTATAATAATCATAAAAAAAAATGAAACAAACAGTATTAATTACAGGGGCAAACGGTTTTGTGGCAAAATACTTAGCTCCAAAATTACAGCAACATTACAACGTAAAATTGTTAACAAGAACTCCCAATGCACCTAATGAATACCGTTGGGATTTGGAAAATTTTACGATAGATGAAAACGCCCTGGACGGTATTGATTACATAGTTCACCTGGCCGGGGCTAAATTCAGTGACGGCACAACGCCACTCACCGAAGATTTAAAAAAACTGATTCTCGATACAAGGATTGGGGCAGCAAACTTTTTAAGAGAGAAACTAAAAGCAAGAAATCAAAAAATAAAATCATTCATATCGGCATCAGCAATAGGCTATTATGGTTTTACGGATACCACTTTAGAAATTGACGAAAACGGAAACAAGGGAATTGATTTTGGTGCAGAAGTGTGCGATGAATGGGAAAAAGCTGCCAACCGTTTCAAAGCAGAAGAAGTGGCGGAATTCGTTTGTAAAATAAGGGTTCCTGTTGTTTTGGGCAAGGGAGAAGGCGCTTTCCCGGGGTTTGAAAATTTGGTTAAAACAAATCCTGAAGCAGTTGAACAACCAAATCCGAATGCTTTGCCCTGGGGGCACATAAAAGATGTGGCAGGCATTTTTAAGTTTGCCGTTGAAAACAATTTAGACGGAGTGTACAATTCAGTAGCTCCGAATGCTGCCTCTATGCAGGATGTTTTAAAGGCGATAGCCAACAACATTGGCAACACCAATCATCAGATACAGCCGTTTAACGGAAAACATTTGGTATCACATAAAATAATAAAAGCAGGATATACATTTCAGTATCCCGATATTGAAAATGCAGTTGCCGATATTTTATAAAAAAGATTAGAATGATAGATTTAGAAAATGCCTTCTATCCTGATTTAAGCAATCACCGCATAGTTATTATGGGAGGAACAGGAGGTGTAGGTGAAGGTATCGTCCGCGCGTGGCTGAAAACCGGAGCACACGTAATTGTTCCATCACGTACTGAACAAAAAATAGAACGGTTCCGTCAGGTGCTTAGCAATCTTCGCCAATCAGATAAACTGGATTTTACAACAGGTAATTATAACGATTTTGATGAGGCTCAGAAACTGGCAGAACGTATCACCCACCAGTTTGGCCCGGTTACGGATGTTGCTGCATCAATTGGTGGGTGGTGGCAAGGCAGACCCTTGTGGCAAATCACAAAAGAGGAGTGGCAACACTACTTTGTAAATATGAGCACTACTCATATTGCAACAGCCCGGGCCTGGATTCCATTACTATCTAAAAATGGAAGTTATCATTTAATTTTGGGTGGCAGTGCAATAGAGCCTGTACCCGAAGCGTCAATTATCAGCATCCAGCAGGCAGGGCTTTTAATGATGCGTAAGGTACTGTCGGCTGAAGCCGGTAGTCAGCTTCGTATCACCTCACAGATTTTGGGTCCCGTCATTACCCGTATGCGTAACAGGTATGATTCCAACTGGGTTTCAAATGATGAAGTTGGCCTGGTATCAGTGGGGGTTTCTGCTAATTCCATGGCAACAGACGAAGATTACTTAGCCTACAACAAAACTCAAATGCTGGACAATCTTCAGAAATTAGGCGTTTATCCGAAATAAATATAGTATTGAAGTTAAGTATGAGAATCCTTGAATTTACAAGCAGCATAAAATCTTCCGTATGAGAACGGTAGTATTATGAATATTAATAAAGAGCGTAAAATAAAAAGAATGAATAAAGTTCCTGTATCCGTTTTAGAATTAGCCATTGTTTCGGAAGGAGGCAATGCAGCAACAGCCATTTCTAACACCGTTAAAGTAGCTCAGCATACTGAAAATCTCGGCTACAAACGCATTTGGCTTGCTGAACACCACAATACGGAAAACATTGCAAGTTCTGCCACTTCCATTTTAATTGGACACGTAGCAGGACAAACCAATGGAAAAATCCGTGTGGGTTCAGGCGGCATAATGCTGCCCAATCACAGTACGCTGACAATAGCGGAACAATTTGGTACACTGGCAAGCATTTACCCCAACAATATTGATTTGGGACTAGGACGAGCACCCGGCACAGACCAGTTGACGGCCCTGGCTTTGCGCAGAAACAGTTCTTTTTCGCACTACGATTTTGAAGCTGAAATATTGCAGTTGCAAACTTATTTCAGCACTGAAAACAGACATGCAAAAGTACGGGCATTTCCGGGCGAGGGAGTGCAGGTGCCATTGTGGGTGCTGGGGTCAAGCACCGATAGTGCCCATCTTGCTGCAAAATTGGGGTTGCCTTACGCATTTGCGGCACATTTCGCACCGCAACAATTAATGGCGGCCATAGACATCTATCGTGAAAAATTCCAGCCATCCGGATATTTAAAAACACCTTACGTAATCGCGTGTGTGAATGTAATGGCCGCCGACACCAACGAAGAAGCAGAGCTATTATCAACCAGTCTTTACCGGATGTTTTGGGGGCTTCTGACTAATATGCGTAATCCACTACAGCCGCCCTCTCCACTACCTGATTTTTTCAAAAACCCAGAGGTACAGAAAGCCTTGTACAGGATGACAGCTTATACATTCACGGGCGACAAACAAACGCTCCAGGAAAAACTTTCAGATTTTATTCGTGACACAAACATTAACGAACTGATGATAACAAGTCACATTTTTGATATTGATGCAAAGCTAAAATCATTTTCGATAGTCAAAGAAGCGGTGGAAGAAACTTTGCATTAACAGTAAATTGCATGGAGGGCAGATTATGTGATATTTTCATGTCATACCTGCTGATAACGTTTGGGCGAGTTGCAACCCCCTTATGTTTAGTAGTTTTCCTGCCACTACCAAAGCAAAATGTTAACGGCTGGCTTTAATTCATTGCAATATAAATTTCAACTTCTGAATCTTTTCCGTTTTGAGATTTTGGTCCATAAACTTCAAAGTCATAAGTATATTTTCGTTTTAAGTCTTTATCCCTTCGCCAAATATCTATCCAAGTATTCATTATTGCATTAGGCATTTCTCCTTTTGCCGTATATTTTTCAAAATTTTCAGCCTCAAATTCTCGTCCAATCAATCCATTGGGAATTTCATCAAGTGCCGAAACAGGAATGCCGATTATTGTAGTGTAATCATCCGTATAATCACTTTTATAATCAGTGTAAATTGTAATTATATTACTCGAAACTTTATTCGGAATTTTATCAATAATGTTCTCTGAAAAAAATTTGTTCCAGAGTTTTCCCAAATCTTGTTGAGATTGGTTGTTTTTATTTGTTGTTCGGACAGAAATTCCAATTATTTTAAATCCGTTTGTCATATTTTCTTTGCTTTTGATTTTTCTATTTTATCAACTGTTATTATTCGGTATGTATTTGAATTTATTGTTATTCTGATATTGTTTTCAAGATTTGAAACATAAATATTTTTCCCTCTTTTTTCAAAGAATTCCTCCTGTGTAAGATTTATAATGTCATAGAGTAATTTTTTTATTTCTGGATTGGAATATTCACTATTCAATTTTTTGTTTATTCGTCCATAAACAAGTTTTGTGTAACAAATATTATTCAATATTTCTGTTTTATTTATGCTCATTTTCACCTCGTTTGATCCTGCAATTCACCTCTAACGAACGGCAGTGTGCCTAAAATTAAACCGTTAAATTTAAATATCTTATTCTTCTTAAAGTCTGCTACCCAAATAATTCTTTCAAGGAAAGAGATTTTTAAACAATCTGACGTAGCGTATATGGCAAGTAGGCAATTACAGGCTTCAAACTTGTAAAACCGCAAAAAAAATTGAAACGAATTATACACCTCGAATTCACTACTATTTCGCCTATTTTGTCTATAGATCGCCAATCGCTTTTTTTATCTTCTTAAAAACAATCTATTTAAAATTAGGAACCCATTTATCGCGATAAGTTCTTTCTTTGTTTAGTCCGTTGATGCGCCCCTCTGTCAATTCTTTGCCTAAAATAGAATATCTTCTCTCTAATTCTTTTTGAAATTCTATGTCAATAATACTATCCATGCCCATTGAAATCAGACGTTCGCTTAAAGTATTGTAAAAAATGAAATGGTCAAAAACATCACTCCATTTTAATTTTGTTCTTATGTATGGATAATCATCAAAACGGTCATTTCCGAAAGGAGAATCTTTCAAACAAAAAGCAATTGCTTTATTATTATTTTTCTGAAACGCCATATCCCATTTCCCTTTTGCATGAAATTTTCCTTTTCTGGAATAACGACGATTGGCATAACTATTCAGAAAAACATTGGTCAATTCATCTGGAAATTCTTCTTTTAGGTATCTGCCAACATTATCTGTTTTCTTTTTCTTTTTCCAGTAAATATTAGTATACGCATGACGATAATTCATGATAATTAATGCTTTTTCATTAGAATTTGACCGATACCAAGTGCTTATGTTTTTAGCCATGTTTCGGTCTCTATCATCTAGCGTTTTTTCAAATTCCGTGTAATCCTCATCGTTTTGAATATTATCCCAAGAAAACTTATGGTCAGCGCCAATTATCCTAATTTTTTTATTGTTGCTACGTTCTCTGTTTAAATGAGCAACTTTTATAATAAACGTATACAAATTAGTTTTTTCCCAAAGAGGTGCAAATGATAAATTTTGATAGATATGTTTTGTTTTTGCTTCGATTTCTTCATCTGTAAGATTTTCGGCAAGTAACAAATTGTCCAACTCATTTTGTATGCTTACAGATGGAGTTTCGAAAATAATATTTCGGACATGATTTGCAAACCAGTCTTGAGATATGATGTCATAGAACAAATCGTATTGAGTGATTTCCCGATGGTCCCTTTCGCAAATCATTACCAAATCTTTTTCTTGAAACAGATTTTTTAAATAATCTGTTGGTGGTGTGTTATTTTGTTGTAAAAATGTAACATAGGGATTTTGTGCATTTATTACTATTGATAAAAAGGTAAATGCAAATATTAAGAATGTTTTCATTTTGTATTTTAATTGTCTTATATTTTCTACTAGCTATTAATAAGCCTGAATCGTTTATGCCTCATAAACTAACTTTCAACATCTAAAATAATCTAAAAAAACTTTGCGTCATTGGTGTGGTAGTGCCTTAAAAGATTGTATGGAAGGGCTCCCGATTACGGGGACTCTTTTTTTGAAGGTTATACTACACAGCTGCTACACGATACAATGGTATGGCAGCTATGTGCCGATTCTTAATTCGATTCAATATTTATTGTAATTGTAGCCGTATTATTTGATTTATCCATTAGACTGACAAATAAAGGTTCTGTTTGCTCTTCGGGAGTGAATATTTGAAGAAAATCATAATCATAATTGCGAAAAGCCTCATCATGTTCTTTAGTGCCTAATAATAGCCAGTTATTTCTCAGTTCATCAGAGCAGGAAGCGATTTCCCAATTTCCATCTCCATATTTTAAGCTAAATGTATAAAGAGTTCCTTTTTGAGCCGAAATGGTTAACTTTTCAGAATCTAAATCCCAACCTTGTCTAACACTTACTGAATAGTAACCAATCGTTCCCCGAAGGTCAGAAATAACAAATCTTGATTTCCCCGGATGCAGTGCTTTAACGGTTGCATTTCGCCCATCAAAAGTAATATCTGCAGCACCATCTTCATTTTGTTCTAATATACTAAAATTCCCATCACCCCAATCTAAGGTTATACTATGCATAGTGCCATATCCCATATCTATTATTGTGTTTGGTGCTTGCAGCGATTTGTTGCCTGATTTTATGGTAACCGTTGCATTCTGTCCATACTTATCAGTAACATCTACATAGGTGTATTCTGAAACTAAATCAACCGTAACTCTGTTTCCTTTTAAAGTTGCGTAACCTCCGTTAACATCCGTTTGAACTACTGAAATCTGATAGTCGCCACCCCCCGAGGTAATGTCAAATGAATACTTTATACTGTCAGTATAAATAATTTCTTCATTTACTGAAAGTGTCAGCTCTTCCGGCAGATTTTGGTCAATCTCATCTTTATCACAGCTTGTTGTAAAAATTGTTGCTAAAAAAATTAGTATAATAATACCTGTTGAATTAAATTCTCTATTGATTTTCTTCATTCTGTTTTTTTAAATAGTGATTCCTAAACTAGTTTATGAACCTGTGAAATTAAGAAAACTATGGGGAAGGGCGTATATTTTTTGTGATTGTTTTAACGTGCCGTAATATTTGCCCCCTCTGTCGCGCGAATTTTTTTACGTACTACAAAATATAAAAAAATAGAAACAATCAATGATAAAATTATGCATAATATTGAGCCTTCTATTCCGAACTTCCCCCCATTAATAATATTGTCGGTATCAATAGTAATCTGCATAAGCGAATATGTATCCTGGCCACTTATTTTAAAACCTAAATGAGTTTGAATGAAATTCCACCAGAAGTGTACTAATATCGGATACCAAATACTATCAGTTATAATGTATATCAGACCTAAGACTATTCCTGCCAAAAATAGGTTGACTAATGCAACCCACGAAAGATTTGGGTTGAAAATATGTATTAAGACAAATAAAACAGAAGATAGTAGTAATGCTATTTCGTTAGAAAAAGACTGTAACAGATTTTTAAGAACATATCCTCTCATTATAAACTCTTCAGAGATAGCAACAAGGATAAAAAGTAATATGCTTGCTAAAAGTCTGAAACCATCGAATTTAAAACCTTCAAATTTTATTTCACCCAAAAGAAATAAGAAGAAAAACAGAATTCCTAAAACGAATAAGGTAGCAAAACTGTATAGCCCAAATACAAAGAGACTACATCCTTTATTTAGTTTCAAACTTTGGATAATTCTTTCATCGTCAATAAATTTTACAAACAAAATCAGCAGTATCGTTACACCAACTGTTCTGAAAGCAACCATTACTAACTCTTGATATATCGTGTAAGCTGCACCATCATCAGTAACAGGAATTCCCACGATAATCATTCCAATCAGCTCAAAAATTCCTACTATTAGAAAAAACGGAACGATTATCATTAAAACTCTTTGCCAGCCACTTGTTTTCATAAAGTAAATTAAAGGAGGTTGCCTCTGAAATACATGATATTTTACAGATATTCAGCATTCAGAAACATCCTCCCAAAGTTAATTTGTACTATTTTTGAGTTGACATCACCCATCCATAACCAGCTGCAACATCATCTGGATTGTTTTGAGCATCATTTATGCAGGCACCAATAAATATTATAAGGGCAAAATAACCGCCATTCACTTTCGTCAATTCATTCTTATGCAATTGACGTATTCCTTTTATTTCTTCATTCATGTTATTTTGTATTAAGGTTAACGTAACGGACTATACATATAGTTTCCTGACCCATAATAGTATTTGCCATTTATTTCACAAATAGCTATAGCAGCTCCTAAAAGATTGGCCATAACGGTGAGTATATGTAAAGTAGGCGATTGCGGGCTTTAAACCTATCAAACCATTACAAAGTTGAAGCGGGCTGCAATGGTTGGATTTACTACTATTTCGCCTATTTTGTATATACATTGTTAGCCACTGACCTTATTCAATTTGTCCCGCTGCTATTTGTGAATTTATAGTCTTATTATATCCATATTCCATTATTGCACATGTAAATGAATCTTTCTGAAAGTTGAGTTTTATCCAGCCCAATTCTCCACCAAATAATTTAATTCCAATAAACCCTTCGCCTGAAAAATCCCCGAAATATAAAAATGCCATAGCATTATCACGGTAAATGATTGCATTATCTGAAAATAGTTGGTCAGTATTTATTAAATCACCATTTTCTAAAACACTAATCTCATGTATATCCTCATTTGCAACCATTATTTTGTTATCGGCATTCATTCCACTTACCTCTAATGTTGAGTTGTAATTGGCACAAGGACTACTAGCACTTACCCATTCATAAAATGTCGAATATGTGAATCGAAAATCGCTATCTCCGTCTAGATTAATATCAAGGTCAACAATTACTGTTGAATCAGAAGGAAAAGGAATAACCTCTTGACATAATCCAGATGGGTGAAATCCTACACTATCAACAGCGTGTAATGTTAAATCTGGGGTTAAATCTAAATGGATTATTTTATCCTTTAATTCAGGTTCTTTTTCTTTATCACATGAAATAATTATCATGCTAATAAAACCAATAATTAATAAAATTTGTCTCATGATTTTTGTTTTATTTATTATTTAGTTCCTTCTAATATTGGGTCGTCCCATGTTCGTTAACGGTCACTTGTAAGTTGTCGTTGCGGATTTCGGAGCTCGTTCCTGTCCGGACGGAACGATGTTGCGAGAATCCAGCGAACGACACACCACTGCACAAGATATGTGATTTTGTCTTTGTGTTTGGGAACAAGTAGGTTGCAAAGAGATTTTTGAGGACAGATAACGATTTAGAAACGAGCGAACTTCTGTTTGTTTCTTCTTTTTGCTAATATAACAAAGAGCGACTTTTGTTTATAAAGATACGATATTTCCCAATTTGTTTGATTGATTTAATAAATTTCTAAGCATAGCAAGAGACTACAGTTCGACCCCATCAATCTCTATCAAATCTGAGGAGTCTGACATAAAGGTTATAATTATTTGTATACATGTTAATCTGTGTCTGTGTTCAGGCTCCATTGTTAAAAGTCCTGACGAACAATAGTCTCTCAATTAAGATATCTTACATAAATGAAGTCTAATGCACCCTATA
Source organism: uncultured Draconibacterium sp. (assembly GCA_963677235.2). Taxonomy (GTDB): domain Bacteria; phylum Bacteroidota; class Bacteroidia; order Bacteroidales; family Prolixibacteraceae; genus Draconibacterium. The sequence goes on from CAXXPP010000004.1 coordinate 2,022,008, forward strand.
TGAGAATGGCAACATTACCCAGAAACGAAAAATTATTGATTCGGTCTTCCCCTAAAAATTGACATTTGACGGAATTCAATTTCGAACCACAAGAATAAATGAAGCGTCAAAATATATTTTACTGATAGACAATAAAATAAGAAGTAAATAAAAACGGGACAAATTCATCAATTTTGAATTTGTACCGTAAGGTGATCCCTACGGTACAAAATTCGAACCATTTAATCGCAGAATTAAAGCTTCTGGGAGACCTTTTGGTTTTGTAGAATCAGTATGACTAATTAGAATCTTTAAGCCAAGTTGGCAAAAAGCAAGCGTAACCGCTGAATATAAAGGATATCCCGGTAGAGAGTGTTTAAGCGAAATAAAACAATCATCAATTATCTGATTAACAGTAAGAATACAGAATATATATGTGTTTTATGGTTAATTGAATCTGCTTTCATTAGTTTAATTTTTATATTTTTGTCATTTGTCAATAAAAATCAATGAACAAAAACGAACAACAACTTTTCGAACGGTTACAAAATGACGATGAAGCTGCTTTCAGGGTCATTTACAACAATTATTCGTCAAAGTTGTATTACTTCGTTTTGGAATTCATTCCATTGAAAGATGCTGCTGAAAATATTGTTCAGGATACTTTTGTAACGCTGTGGAACCGACGTAAGGAATTGAAAGACAATACGAATCTGGCTTCATACCTTTTTACTGGTGCTAGAAACAATGCTTTGTACAGGTTGCGTGATAATAAATACCGGCAAAAACTGTTCTCGGATGCAATAGATGCCAGTGAGATAAATTTAAACACAAATGCATTAGCTACCGTCGATACTTCTGTTGTTGCGTTTCAGGAAATTGAACAAATTATACAGGAAACATTAAGAAATTTGCCACCCCAGTGCCGAAAGGTTTTCGAATTAAGCAGGTTTCGGGAGATGAAAAATAAAGAAATAGCAGAAGAGCTTAATATTTCTGTTAGAACGGTGGAAGGGCATATCTCAAAAGGAATAAAAACATTCAAAGTTGCCCTGAAAGATTATTTGCCTTTAGTTGCCTATCTATTTGTTATTTAGAAATTACTATCTTATTTAGAAAAAATGTAAATGCATGAAAAAAATGCAGGGTGTGACTAAGTGTAGATCCTTATTCGTGCATTATTTCTATATAACATGGAAAATTTCGAAGACATATTAAATCTGGTTACTGGTAATTTACCGCGTGAAGAAAAGAAAAAAGTACTTTCTGAAATTAATGCAAAGAAAGAAAACTGGGAAATCTTCAGGAAGGTAAAAATTGCATGGGCGTTCCTTTGTTCTGATAAGCAATTAAGTGATTATGATGAAGAGAATTTGTACCTGAAAATTAAAGCTGAAATTTCAGGAAAAAAAAGATACATGGCTCCGGCAGTTCATATTGTGCTTAAATATGCTGCAATGATAATCACTTTGATTAGTCTGACAACAATATTTTATTTAAACAATAAACAGCAAAATAATAAACCGGAAACCACAGCAGAATTAATATATACTTCTGTGGTAACCGAAAATGGTCAACGATCAAAGGTCTTTCTACCCGATAGTTCTATAGTTTGGTTAAATTCAGGCACGACACTTTCTTATTCAAGCAACTTCTCTGAACAGGATAGAAAAGTTATCCTCAGGGGACAAGCTTTTTTTCAGGTTCAACACAACGAAAATAATCCTTTTTCAGTACAAGCGAATGGTCTGATAGTAAAAGTAATGGGCACAAAATTCGATGTTGATGCATATCCTGACAATGATGAGATTGCTGTTGTGCTTGAATCGGGCAAAGTAGAACTTACACACAAGGATTTTGAGTCCTTTAACTATACCATGAAACCCGGAGAAAAGGCAAATTACAATATAGCCGCTAATTCATTGAACATAGGTTATGTCGATGCTTCCATTTACTCTTCCTGGAAAGACGGGAAACTTATATTTCGCAACGAACCAATGAAAAATGTAGTTGATAAACTAAAAAAATGGTACAACATTGATATTGAAGTTGCCGACACAGAAGTTTACAATTCCATTTTTTCCGGTACAATTCAAAACGAAAGCTACGAAGAAATATTCAGGCTTATCGGGGATGTTTGCCATGTCAATTGTAAATTAATTCATAATTACGAAAAAGAAGCTAAACCCGAAATTATCATTTCAAAAAAATAAAAGATTGTCTAACTTAAAAATAGATGCCTATGATAGGAATAAATTAAGCAAACAAGAAAGGAGATGCTGCTAACATCTCCCCCTATTTTTTAATGCCTCGCGGTAAACAAACATCAGAGGCACAATTAACTTGAATTTTGATAATCCAAATCGAAACAAATTTATGAAAAAAAATTATTATGGATTGATTTTCAGGGCACGTATAATCTGGAAATCCAAATTATTGAAAGGAATGAAGATTGCTGCATTATTAATTTTGATTACAATTACCCAAACGTTTGCGCTCGACAGTTATGCGCAAAGTAAAAGGTTAAATCTTATTTTTAAGAATGAAAAAATCATTAACATTCTGGATGAGATAGAAGAGCAATCCGAATTTTATTTTATGTTCGATGCTTCCAAAATCGATGTAACCCAAAGGAAAAGTATTGATTGTGAAAACCAGACGATAACCAATATTTTAGACCAACTATTCAAAAACACAGGAATAACTTACCGAATCAGCGACCGCCAGATTGGTCTAATCAACACTAAATTTGCAGATGCTGAACAAGGGATGACCATTTCAGGTAAAGTTACCGATTCTTCGGGCTCCCCTCTCCCCGGAGTAACTATAGTTGTAAAAGGCACAACCGATGGGACAGTTACCAATGCCAACGGGGAGTACTCGTTAACTAGTGTTTCTGGCGATGCCACACTGCTATTTTCGTTTGTGGGGATGAAAACGCAAGAAATACTGGTCAGTGATAGAACCACTATTGATGTTACCCTTGCCGAAGAATCTGTAGGCATTGATGAGGTAGTAGCAGTTGGCTATGCAACACAAAGAAAAGAATCATTAACTGGTTCTATATCGTCAATTAAAATGACGGATGAAAAAAGAGATATTTCAACATCTAACTTGTCTTCGGTTTTGGCCGGCTCAATGGCCGGATTGAGAGTTAACAGTTCAACCGGGGTTCCCGGGGTTGCTTCGTCAATTAATATCCGAACTAACAGTTCCTGGAATTCAACCCCACCGGTATATGTTATCGATGGTGTTGTCAGGGAAAAGGAAGATTTCGACAGACTGGACGCAAGCGAGGTTGATAATATCAGTATATTGAAAGATGCCGCCGCTACTGCTATTTATGGCTCCCGTGCATCGGGAGGTGTTGTTCTGGTTACTACCAAACAAGGGAAAGAAGGTAAAACAGAAATTCGTTATTCCGGATCGTATGCTTTCGAAACACGGGGGATGGAAATGAAACGTTCTTCCGGAGTTCAGGTTGCAGAAATGGCCAATTATTTGCATAGTGACAATCCGGGGCATTGGACAGCTTGGGATCAGGATGAAATTGCTTACATTAAAACAATTAACAATGGTTGGGGTTATGACGTAATAGATGAATATTGGAACAATCCAACTTCGACACACCATTCCATTAATATAAGCGGAGGAACGGATAAGATTAAATACTTCGTAAATGGTTCTTATTTTGGTCAGAATGCATTTCTGGAAAACGTCGATTACCATAAATATAATCTTCGTGCAAACGTTGAAGCCAATGTTAGCGATAATTTGAAAATTGCAGTACAGCTTTCGAATATATTCAGCGATAGAGATAATATTACCTATGGAAACAGTGGTGATTTATCAGGCATCTATACTCATATGCGTTGTATTCAGCCCTATTATAGTGGTCATACAAGTGATGGTAAACCTATTGATTGGGGATGGATTGGAAACTTAGGTGAATTTTCGAACACCAGTAACACTGGTTACGTTCGTTCTTCCGAACAGAATACAGAGTCTCTATTTCGGTTAGAATATAACATCCCCTATGTAAAAGGGCTTAAGTTTAAAAGCCAATTTAGCTATAATACACGTTATTATGATAGTAAGGATTTCTTAAAAAAACAAACATTATATCAAGTAAAGAAAGAAGGGACTCACAGCATTATCTGGACAGACGAAATTATTGGTGTAACAAAAAGTTCAACGCCAAGCAAAGAGACCATTCGGCAAGGATCTAATAGTATAAAAAGCTATCAGTTGAATTTACAGATTGATTATGCGCGCAAGTTTGGGAAGCATGACATATCAGCTTTCGCAGTATATGAACAGAAAGAGGGAAAAGAACGCTATTTCAATGGAGGTAGGGAAAATTTCCCAATAATCGTAAAAGATCAGTTTTTTGCCACTAGCGGTGCCAGAGAGGATTCCTGGGTTGATGGAAGTGAATCTGAAAATGGTCGTCTTTCTTATATCGGACAAGTTAACTATTCTTATGATGATAAATATTTGTTGAGTGCTTCGATGCGTGTTGATGGCTCAATGAATTTCCCGAAAGGTAATAGATACGGATATTTCCCCGCTATATCGGGAGGCTGGATTATCTCTAAAGAGAACTTCTTTCACAGCGATAAAATAGAGATGTTAAAACTTCGTTCTTCGGTTGGCTTAACTGGTAATGATAATGTTATTGGCTGGCAATGGCAGGAATCATACGTGTCAGGTAATTCTGCTTATTTAGGGACAACTCCCTCTATTAATCCCGGGATTAAATTTGGAGGTGTCATAAATCCAGCGATTACTTGGGAAAAGGCATTGTCTTATAATATTGGTACGGATATTTACTTTCTGAACCATTTTAATTTAACGGTAGATGCCTGGTATCGGAATACTTATGATATTTTAGGAGAAAGAACACTTTCAATACCAACTTCATTTGGTTTTACAATGCCAAATGAAAACTATGGAGAAGTTCATGCCAAGGGAATTGATCTGGAGTTAGGCTACCATAATAATATTAAAGATTTCAAATATAATATTAGAGGAACGTTTTCATATTCATCCAATAAGGTTATCCAGAAGGACTACCCAACCGGATCTCCGGACTATGATAATCCAATCGGTCGTCCTTTGGATTATATTGTTGGTTATCGCGATGCCGGGATTATCCGTACCCAAGAACAACTCGATCAAATCCAGGAAGCATACACCCAAGAATATGGGCAGGATGTTACTGTTTTCGGACATCCTCTTGAACTTGGAATGTTAATGTATCAGGATCTTAGTGGCCCCACAGGAGAACCCGATGGGAAAATTGACTCTTATGACCAGGATAATATTAGTAACTATTCTACGCCTCCTGTATCTGCAGGCCTGACTCTTGGGTGTGAGTGGAAGGGATTTTCTGTAGAAGCTTTATTCCAGGGTGACTTCAAATACAAAAAGATACTTGATCAACGCTACCTTAATTTTTATGAATGGAACCGTTTCCCGACTTTATTGATGGATCATTGGAGTTTGGAAACCCCCAATGGTTATTGGCCTGAACCAAAAGGGGCAGATGACTGGAAAAGTTATAATGCAACATCAACTTTTACTATTAAGGATGCAAGTTTTGTAAAGATGAGATATCTTAATATTGCTTATAATATTCCTAAAAGATTCTTAAATAGTTATGTGAAAAATATCGGCGCAGCACGCTTGTTTTTTAACGCAACCAACTTGTTTACAATTACAAAATTTGATTACTGGGATCCTGAATTAGGCTCCACAGGATCATACCCAAATATGAAATCATTCAACTTTGGTGTAGATGTCACATTTTAACTCAATTAACTTAAATAATATAAACATGAAAAATACTAACATTATTATAATAATATTGAGTCTATTTTTAATGCTTTCATGTACTTCTGTTTTAGATAAAGAAGACTTTACTGCTATTACTCCTAGTGATGTATGGACCAGTGCAGAAATGATTGATGCAGTAATAAATGAAATACAAGGTTCTCTAATGCCTGGCTGGGATTACAATGCAAGCATTGTTTCTGATGAAGCTCCAGACCCTCAGGGACAAATGAATGACTTTTTGAGAGGAACTGCGACTATTGATGGATGGGATCATTGGTATTATACCGATATTGAGAAAATAAATCAATTCCTTGAAAATATTAAACAAACTGACTTTACGGACGAGATACCGGTATGGGAAGGACAGGCCTTGTTCTGGAGAAGCTGGTGTTATTTTAATATGGTGAAAGGATACGGTGGTGTTCCGTTGATTTTTGAACCTCAAGATCCTACAGATCAAGAATCACTGTTTGTTAAACGAAGCTCCACTTCTGCTTGTTTTGAACAAATTGTGAAAGATCTGGATAAAGCTATTGCCAATCTTCCCGACCAATGGGACGGCGACAATTATGGACGCATTGATAAAGGTGCTGCCATGGCATTCAAGGGTCGTGTCCTCCTTTTTTGGGCAAGCCCTTTGTTTAATCCGTCAAATGACGTAACGCGCTGGCAAGGGGCGTATGAAGCCAATAAAGATGCTGTCGCTTTCTTATCTGGACTTGGAAAGGGATTGCTCTCTGATTTCTCTAAAATTTGGACAGAAGAACAAAATAAAGAAGTGATTATGCTGAATCAGTTCTACTATCCTGATCATGTTTATCAACAGAATAGCATTCGACCACTGTCCTATTCAAGAGACGCTTATGGTAAATGTATGCCTATGCTTAATACAGTTAATGCTTTCCCAATGCGTGACGGGTCTGATTTTAATCCACTTACTACTGCCTATGACACCCTTTTTAAATCACGGGATGACCGCTTCTATGCTACTGTTGCTTACAATGGTTGCGATTATAAAATTGGAGAACTTACAGATGGAGAACATCTTTGGATTGGGCGCACGAGCGATGGGGGAATGTTAGAGTATGCAGTGCATAATCCTGCCGAAGCTTATAGTTATAATATAACAGGTTTTATGAACAAAAAAGGATTAGATCCGACTCTTTTAAAAACTACTGCAGAACAGGCGACAGTTGATTGGATTGAGATCCGCTATGCTGAGGTATTGATGAATTATGGAGAAGCAGCGAATGAATTTGGCAAAACTTCAGAGGCACTGGATGTACTTTATCAAATAAGGGAACGCGCAAATATTCTTCCTGGAAATGATAATCATTATGGGATTCAAGAAACCACAATGGAACAAATTCGCGAACGTTATATCAAAGAGCGTTTTGTTGAATTTTTGTTCGAAGGTAAACGTTTGGATGATTTAAGAAGATGGAAACGTTTTGATATTGTTAATGACCAGGTTAAGCAATACGGAATCGTATCTTGGTTGAAATCAGGAGAAGCACTTCCTGAGCTTACTGACGATATAAATCAAATCTGGAATAAATTTGAACCACGCATGGTTGAGGTTACTCCCCTGTTTTCTTACAACTGGAAAGATGAGTATTATTTTTATGCTATTCCCAAAAAGCATTTAGATGGTAATCCGAATCTGGAACAGAACAGTAACTGGGGGGGGACTTTTGATCCATTACAATAAGCATCCTGTTAACTTTAAATCCGAAATGTTTAATGCATTTCGGATTTTTTTAATTCAATCAGCTTTGGTAAGCCAAAGTTTCCTGCAATAATTCTGAGTATTTCGGTGTCCAGCCGTAGAGGAAGTAGTAGATATATACTGGCCAGGAAATAAAAATATAGAATAACAAATAAATCCAACTAAATGATGAATTCAAAAATTTTGGCAACAGTGTTGCTTTTTTTTTCAGTAATACTGGTATATGGGCAGGTAGCACCTCCGAAACCTTACGGAGCGACGCCAACGCCCCGTCAACTGGCACATGCAGAAATGGAGCTTTACGGTTTCTGTCATTTTACGGTAGATACCTACACGGATCGTGAATGGGGCACCGGGGGTGAGAGTGAAACGGTCTTCAATCCAACTGCATTTGATGCAAATCAAATTGTCAACGCAATGAAAGCTGGTGGGCTCAATGGTGTGATTCTGACCTGTAAGCACCACGACGGCTTTTGTCTTTGGCCGTCGAAATACACTGAACATAGCGTGAAAAACTCGCTCTGGAAAAATGGCAAGGGGGATATGGTTGCCAAGTTCGCAAAGGCCTGCAAAAAAGCAGACATGAAGTTTGGCGTCTATCTCTCGCCATGGGACCGCAATCACCCGGAATATGGTCGGCCTGGTTACGTTACCTATTTCCAGAGCCAACTCCGGGAACTGCTTACTAACTATGGTCCGATCTTCGAGGTTTGGTTCGACGGTGCAAATGGCGGAACGGGATATTATAAAGGGAAGGTAGGCCCGGTCGAGTCCCAGGACGTGAACGAGCGTCGGAATATTGACGCCTCGACGTATTACCAGTGGCCTTCCACATGGCAGTTGGTCCGGGAACTGCAACCTGGCGCGAATATTTTTTCTGACGCCGGTCCGGATTGCCGTTGGGTAGGTAACGAACGCGGCCAGGCACCCGACCCGTGCCGTGCGACGATTGACTACGCGTCGGACGAGGCTCCCGGGCATATTATCAACAGTGGCAAACTCGGCCCCGGTATCAAAGGTGGCAAGGTCTGGTGTCCGGCGGAAGTGGATGTTTCCATCCGCCCCGGCTGGTTCTGGCATGCATCAGAGAATAGAAGGGTACGTTCTCCGGAAAATCTCATGCAGCTCTACCTGAACTCCGTCGGCCATGGTGCAACGCTTAACCTCAATGTTCCTCCTGACCAACGCGGCATCCTGAACGAAATCGACGTCGAAAGTCTCCGTCAGTTTGGTGAGCACCTGCGCACCACGTTTGCAACGAACCTTGCCGACGGTGCGAAACTTTTTGCCAGCAATATTCGTGGCGGTGACGCGAGGCAATATGGCCCGCAAAAATTGCTTGACGACGACCGTTTGAGCGCATGGGTTACAGATGATCCGGAGACAACTCCCGAAGTGACATTTGAGCTTTCCGGTACGAAGACATTCAACCTGATCCGACTCCGCGAAGACATCCGCCTTGGATTGCGGGTCGAAGGCGTGGCAGTGGACGTTTGGGAGAACGGTGAATGGGACGAAATTGCCTGGGCTGAGTCCATAGGACAATGCCATCTCTGGCGCGTTCCCGAAACAACTACAGGAAAGGTGCGGCTCCGCATCACAAAATCGACCGTATGCCCGGCGTTATCAGATTTCGGTTTGTTCCTTGAACCCGAATTCGGACCGTGGATTCCTCCGGTTAGCAGCAAGCCTGAAATGGCGATGAAAGTCAACTGGAAAATAGTCTCGGCATCTTATGAAGCATCTGTAGACGGACAAGCCCGACATGCCATTGACGGCGATCCCGGCACGTTGTGGCATACACATGGTCCGGACGGTGAATATCCCTGCCCGCAAGACATCGTCGTTGACCTCGGGAAGACGGAAAACTTTACCGGCTTCACCTATCTACCCAGGCAGGACGGTATCACAAACGGCATTGTGGATCAATATGAATTTTACGTTAGTGCTGACGGCAAAGATTGGGGCCAGCCGGTAGCCGGAGGCGAGTTCGGTAATATCAATGCCAATCCGGTAGGGCAATCCATTACATTCGACAATCCGGTCACCGCGCGTTTTTTCAAATTCGTCGCTAAACACAGCATCGATGGCAATCATATAACTGTCGCCGAGATAGGACTGATAACCAAATAAATAACAAAAAAATGAATAACAAAAAAATAAAAATTCTAATCCTACTCTTGACATTCGCGGTGTGCGTCATCCCGGCAACGGGACAAACGGAAACACCGGAACAACCGGACGCCCGGATGAAGTGGTGGGCTGAAGCCCGGTTCGGCATATTTATCCATTGGAACATGTCGAGTTTGGCTGGTACGGAGATCAGTTGGTCACGGAAAGCGGTGCGTCCGCTTGAGGCTGATTACAACGGGGGAGGTCCTGCGGGGGCGGGATATGACGAAGTGTATGACACCCTCTACAAGAAATTCGATCCTGTAAAATTTGATGCGTTGGCATGGGTAAGGTTGGTGAAGGCCGCTGGGATGAAGTACATTGTGTTCACAACTAAACATCACGACGGATTTTGTATGTGGGACACGAAGCTTACAGATTATTCCATTATGCACACGCCGTTTCACCGGGATATAGTCCGGGAGCTGGCCGATGCATGCCATCAGGAAGGCATCCGTTTTGGTATTTACTATTCTCCGCGCGATTGGCACCATCCCGATTACGGTATTGGCGATAACAGCAAATATCTTGCATACATGAAAGGCCAGCTCACCGAGCTTCTCACCCACTATGGTAAAGTTGATGTTGTCTGGTTCGACAGTTTCGGCGTCGGCGATTCTTTTAAATTCTGGCATGCAGACGAAGTGCTGACTTTGGTGCGGAAGCTTCAGCCCCAGGCTGTTATCAATAACCGCTGCTCGTTTTATGAAGAGACCAACCGTCCGGGGCTCGAAGGCGATTTCGACACTCCGGAACAGCGCTTGGGGGAGTATCAATACGACCGGCATTGGGAGTCATGTATGACCGTGGTAACGACGGCTGATCATGGCGGCTGGTCTTACCGGCCAGATGGCACACTTAACTCTTTCTCTGAGTGCATCAAGAGCCTTGTGAGCTGCGCAACCGGCGATGGCAATCTTCTGCTCGGTGTCGGCCCGGATGCACTCGGGGAAATTCCTGCCGATCAGGCTGGCCGGCTGCACGAAATGGGCACATGGATTCGGAAATACGGTGAAAGCATTTATGGCACCCATGGCGGTCCGTTCCGTAATGGCAGCTGGGGAGGTGCCACGTTTGTCGACAAGACGGTCTATCTCCACATCTTTTCCTCCGAACACAACGTTTTTCGTTTGCCGGTGCTCAATGGCAAATTGGTTTCCGCCAAAAACCTGACTGGAGCTCGGGTGAAAGCCGTCGAGAAAGACGGGCATATTTGGGTTGCGATCCCCTCAGACAGCCAGGCTGTGCCTGAAACCATCATCAAATTGACATTTGACAGTCCGGTTATGCGCGTGGACGGTGAAATTACAGAATCAGACTCCATCATTGCTGCTGCGGAAGATACTGCCAGGAAGGACACTCTGCTGGGAGAATATTTCTATAAGAAAAAATATGAACCCAGACCGCTGCCAACATTCGGGCAGGTCAGGGACAAGCTGCCCGAACCGGTTCTTCCGTCCGAGCCTGAATGGGAGGAAATGTATTGGAAATGCTGGCAACTGGCCTTTGCGCATCTCAAACAGCCGGAGCCCGGCTCACCGCTTGTTTCAAACTGGCTGGATGAATGGTTTAGTCCCAATATTTTTCAGTGGGATACCGATTTCATGATGATGTTTGCCCGGTATGCCCATTATGAATTTCCCGCTATCCAGTCGCTGGATAATTTTTACTGCAGGCAGCGCAGCAACGGTTACATTTGCCGGGAATACGTGGAGGCGACCGGACAGGAGGTTAAGTTCGGAGCCAACGGCGGTTTTGATGATCCCCAAGGCTGGGCCAATAGTATCAATCCGCCTCTGTTTGCATGGGCAGAATGCGAGACATTCAAGGTTACTGGAGACAAGTCCCGGTTTGCTCATGTTTTACCGGTGCTGGAAAAGTATGTTGAGTTCCTGAACCGCGACGGCGATCCGGAGGCACCGCTGGCAAAGTGGCTGGAACAGGGACGCCGTTCTGTCGGGACACCGCATCAGCTTTATTGGAATACCGATCTGGGCAGCGGGATGGACGACATTCCCAAGCCGACGAAAAAAGGTGCTGGCTGGGTGGACATGTCCTGTCAAATGGTGATGCAGTATCGGGAACTGGCTTTCATGTGCCATGAACTGGGGCAGCAGGAGAAGGCGGCGCAATATGAGGCGGAAGCCAAGGCCATCAGGGATCGAATCAACAAATGGTGCTGGAATGAAACGGATGGTTTTTATTATGACGTTCTGGCTGACGGTACGCAGTTCAAAAAGAAAACTGCGTGCGGTTTCTGGCCAATGATTGCCGGTATTGCCTCACCCGGCCAGGTACGGCGTATGGTGGCGCACCTGAAGGATCCTAATGAATTCTGGCGGCCTTTTGTCTTCCCTGTACTGGCGGCGGATGAACCGGAATACAATCCGCCTACCGGAGCTTACTGGAGAGGAGCAGTCTGGGCTCCAACCAACTATGTCATCATTAAAGGCTTAGAGGCCTGCGGCCAAGAAAAGTTTGCTACTGAGGCCACTAAAAAATACCTGGGGGCCATGGCTGAGGTTTTCCTGGAACGCAGAACTGTTTTTGAAAACTATATGCCGGAGAAAATCGAACCCAGTAGCGGTCGGGGCGACTTTGTCGGATGGACCGGCGTGGGGCCGATCACGTTGCTGATCGAAAATGTGCTGGGCTTCCGACCCGACGGGGAGCATAACCGCCTGGTATGGCAATTGACCCAAACAGACCGGCATGGCATCCGGAAACTGCATTTCGGACAGATTACCACTGATGTGATCTACGATGGTAACGGTATCGTCAATGTGGTAACGGACAATCCTTATACATTAGCGATTAACGGTGTTGAGTACGCAATTCCGGCAGGGACTTCTTCCTATAAGGTTAAGCCGTAAATCTGAAAATGATTTTCTAACTATAAATAAGTCGATTAAAAAAATAGAAATGAGAGATAAGAGAAATGCTCACCGACTACACATGGTGATGAACTTAGGTAAAAGTTATTTAATTGTTTATAGTATCGGCAACGCTTTTCCAATGTACTTCAAGAAGTCGTACCACAAACGATCCGGCTGAAAAGCAGGCCAATAAAGTACTAGCCAAAATGCCCCTGGAAGAAAAGGTTTCCCTCAGTCACGGCAACAGTACATTCAGTATCAACGCCATTCCGCGGGTAGGCATCAACATGGAATTTACCATGGACGACGGTTCGCATAATTAAAATGAGAGGTAAGTGGCGGGGCAAGCTTTTACATTAATTTTCATTAATAGAACAGTACATGCATAACACAACACCCTCTTGGATGTCGCCCCAACTACCCTTTCGGGAAGAATTATATTCTTAACTTTGTCCATAATAATAAATACTATGAAGTCAATTAGAACATTACAGTTTATTCTCAACATGCTTGAACTTTCTTTCGATTGCTCTTGCATTATTGGAATTCCTGCTCCGTAAGCAACGTTTGTCTTGCTTAGCAATCTTTGAAAAAACGTACTATTGCGAACCACTTACCATTCTCATTTCATTTTATCATTTTTTTATATGCAGTATCGTTTCCTTGCCTTGCATAACGATCAGTGTATGTGGCGTAGCCGATTGCGGGCTACTTGCCTGTCAAACCGGGATGAAGTAAAAGCGGGTGACGAACTTACGATTACTCACAAAACCGGCTATGACATATACAGATTGTTGTGCGGTCGTACTTTTTCTTCAGTCAGGGCTGGGAAGACATACTCTTTTGCAATTTTTGGTTATTGTTTTGGCTTGTGCGAATTGCAAATGTGTATGACTTTGCGTGGACTATTCATTCGTTAACTCGTTAGCTATCATCTCTGCTTGTTTTAATATTGTTTCAGTCGCCAGTTTCTGCATGTCTGGCGGGTACCCATATTGTCTTAAAGTCCGTTTTATTATGACTCTTAATTTTGCCCTTACACTTTCTTTGATTGTCCAGTCGATTGATGCATTTTGTTTAACCCGTTCGGTTAAAATTACTGCAAGTTCTCGAAGCTTTTCTTTCTCCATTAATTCTCTAGCACTTTTATTGTCTGCAACGGCAGTATAAAATGCATATTCAAATTCTGATAATCCAAGTGTCTGTGCTTCATTGTCGATGTTAACGATTTCCTTACTTAATTTAATAAGTTCTTCTATTACTTCGGCAGCAGTCAATATTTTGTTATGATATTTTTTAATCGAATTTTCCAACATTTCTATTAAAGTCTTGCTCTTGACAAGATTCTTTTTTGCACGAACTTTTATTTCATCATTTAAAAGTTTTCTGAGTACTTCCAGCGCAACATTTTTGTGCTCCATTCCTTTGAGTTCCAAAAGAAATTCTTCTGATAAAATGGAAATGTCTGGTTTTTTAATTCCGGCAGCATCAAACACATCAATTACTTGTTCTGAAACTAACGCCTGGTCAATTACCTGTCGGATGGTTGTTTCAATTTCTTCATCTGTCTTTCCTGCTCCGGTTCCGTCAAATTTTGCCAATCGGGCTTTTACGGCCTGAAAAAATGCAACTTCTTCTTTAACGTCCATTGTCTGTTCATGTGGAATTGCAATGGCAAATGACTTTGAAAGTGCGGTTACTTCATTAATGTATCTTTTCTTTCCATCTTCCAAACCGAGGATGTGTTCTTCCGCAGCAAGTATCATTGAAAGTTTTTTAGAAGTTTCAGCCTCAAAATAATCTTCGTAAGGAAAGCCATGAAACATTTGAGAAACAACTTCTAATTTCTCCAACATTAATTCAACAGCTTGTTCCTGTAAAATGGTTGGGTCTCCTTTTCCGCCAGCATCTGAATAAAACGACAACGCTTTTTTAAGGTCTGATGCAATTCCTAGGTATTGTACTGAGGAAAGGCTCTAAAATATTTGTTCCCCATATCATCAAATCAGGTGAGCCTCCCATGATTGTTGTTGGTACATTATAAAAAGCAGGTCCATTTTCAAAAGATAAACTGTCTATAATGGTGTGCCATACTGTAACTTTGGATGTTGCATGTTCTCCAGTACTCTGATTAGAATATTTAATTCCCAGGTCATTAGCAACGTCTTCTCCGATTATTAGGAAGTCTGCACCGGTATCAAACATGACATTCTTTTTAATTCCATTTAAATACATTTTACTTAATGGGATAAAGTTACTTGAGTTGACGGAGTCTTGTACAAAGGGTAAGTAATATGTTTTATCGGCTAATATTTTGAAAGGTTTTTCTCTCAATTCTTCCAAATATTTATTTCTTCCTGGACGGTATGTGTTTGCAATGTCAAGAGCGTTTTCATAATCGTAGAGATGAAGGGAAGCCTCGATTGTCAAATCAACTGCTTCAGGATATTTGCTTAACAAAGACTGGTTATTTAGTGTCTTAACCGTTTCGGAGTATTTTCCACGAACGAAAAAAATCTTTGCCTTTAAAAGTAATACAGAGTCATTATCTGGTGAAATCTGTGAAAATTGAGTAATACTTTTCTGAACTTTTTCAAAGTCCCCCTTTTCCCAGTACCTTAAGGCAATTTGAGTAATATTCTGCCCAATAAGAACTGAATAACTAAATAGGAAAAATAATGTAGCAATTACTTTCATTTGATATATGGCTTTATTTTACTATAGCACCTAACGGTTTGGCTATGTGGAGTGCGGGACTTTGAAATGTTTCACAGTCAGGCTGCCACAGAGCCAATTCGTTTATTCATGTTTTAGTTTTTTTATGGCCAAATCGTCAAAGACGAATTGGCGTTGTTGCTACGGAAAACTGAGGTTGAAATTCCCGCTGAACCCCGCATTACATATAGCTTTTGTTACAAACTGGGCTTTAATTTTTGCTATTCTATTTCGACCAACTCATAGCTTGTACTTCGCCCGCCTCCTTCAGTCTTTCTCAAAATATTTTTATTTATCAAGTCTTGTATATCTCTTAACGCAGTGTCTGTTGAGCATTTGGCAATTTTTGCCCATTTCGATGAAGTCAATTTTCCATCAAATCCATCTAATAGTTTATTAAGAAGTAATTTTTGCCTGTCATTCTGTAGTCTTGTTGCATTCAAATTCCAGAATTTGTGCTTGTAGATTACTTTGCCTAAAACTTGATTCGAAGAATTTAGAGCATTAAATAAGCACATTAAAAACCATTCCAACCAATTTGTAATTTCGACAGTTCCTTTTTGTGTCTTTTCAAGAACATCGTAGTATTGTTTCCTTTCTTTGCTTATTTGTGCAGACATGCTGTAAAATCGTTGTGATATTCCATCAGACTTTGCAAGTTGCATATCAGTTATTGCTCTGGCGATTCTACCATTTCCATCTTCAAAAGGGTGAATAGTGACAAACCACAAATGTGCGATTCCTGCTTTAATAACAGGGTCTTGTATTTCTTTTTTGTTGAACCATTCTAAAAATTGGGTTATTTCATTCTCAATAGTTGAAGCGTCCGGAGCTTGATAATGAACTTTTTCTTTTCCCAAAGCACCGGAAACAACTTGCATTGGACCTGTTGAGTCGTCTCTCCAATCTCCAACAATTATTTTATACATTCCACTTCTTCCAGTTGGGAATAGAGCAGCATGCCAATCAAAAAGTCTTTCTTTTGTTAATGGTATAGAATAATTTTGTGTGGCATCCAACATCATTTCTACAACTCCTTCAACATCTCTGTCGGATGGAATTAGTCCTGAAATTTCCATTCCCAAACGACGAGCCAACGATGAGCGTACTTGTTCTGGATTTAAGATTTCTCCCTCAATTTCGTTTGACTTTATAACATCAAGAGTCAATGTTTCTAGTGTTGCTTCATTTCTAAGGTCGAAACCTAGTGATTCCATTTTACCTACAAGTTTTCCTTGTAAATTTCTTACTTTTCCTAACAACGAAAGCAGTTTTTCATTGTCCCATTTAAAGTTAGCCCAACCTTCTTTTTGGTATATATAAATTTTCATTCTCCGCAATATTTGCGACAAATATACTACTTATTCTCCGCATATTCATCCTATTCGTCGCATATTATGCGATAAATAATGATATTAATCGCAGCATGCTGTCTTTCTTAGCCTTGTTTGTAACGGTTGTGGTATGAGGTCGGGGCGGATTTCGGAGAGCATTCCTGTCTGAAGGACACGGAACTGCGAAACGAGAATCCGCAGTTGGCGTACCACCCAACCCCGCCCTGCAATATGTACCGTGTTACCGGTAGGTTTTTATTATTCATCGTCAGTTTGTTAACAATATAAAAGTATCATTTTCAGCGCAAAAGTCTCAAGTAATTACTTCGCATTTTTAATTTTTTTCTTAACCCCAAAAGTCAAAGCCAGCTTGTGGGCCAGCAGGTAACCACCGAAAATTGCCCCGCCGGGACGTAGGCCAAACCAGTCCGGGTTTTAGCCGCTGGCGGAAAACTTGCTGCTTCCGGCCAGCCCTGCCAATTTAATTTCCTGTCAGGTACGAAACGGGCAGAAACCAAACTGTCAAACAACTACTGGCTGTTCTTATAAACGTACTGCACAGTCAGGTTGCAAAGCAGTTTTGGCAAATTGTCAAACCCCAATTGGCAACTTGCACTAAACATTTTTTCTGCAAGTTTTGTGACAGCGATTTTCGGGCGGACAAAAAACCAAAGAACGGACGTTTCAGATAACCACCATTTTTTTCTTCAAACTTACCGGTAACGGTCACTTGCAAGTTGTCGTTGCGGATTTCGAAGAGCGTCAGTGTCCGATAAGGACATGACAGTCAAGAAAGGAGCAGAGACAACGCACACCACTGCACCCGCAATGCAATTTGCAATTTGTTACCAAACGTTTTTCATTTTATCCAAAAGTCATCCAATGGAAACTCAAATATTTTGTACTTACCATCATTTCTTTCAATTATTGAGATATTATAACTCCAAGCACTATCAACAGCATTCTCCGATTGCAAACTGAAAATCTCAGATGTATCCTTTTTCTCAATTAATTCAATTAATGGGGCAAAGTCTGTGAGAATAGGAAATTCAGTCGTAGCAAGATATTTTGGAGTGACTTTCAATACAGAAAGTGTTTCGTTTTCAATCTTGAAGTTTTTCAATTCGAATTTTCTTTCAAATCTGAACTCGTTTCCCTTTTTATCCCAAATCCGACCGTTTGAGAATCCAGTTTCCATGTCATATCCACTTATTATAAATAAACTGTCAGTTGCCGTAAAGTCCGCTTTATATTTCTTTTTTATTATTGAAAAGACTTTCTCCAACTCCGAGATTCCAAAATTAATTGTCTCTTTTTCTGACTAACGTTAAAAATTATAATTGGGGCTCAGAGAGTTACCTAATCCGATTTCGTCAGGTTTTATGTCAAATTTAGCCATTTGTTTTTTAATTCTTTTTGCGATTCCCATCTTTCTTTTCTGGTCGAGGAACAGGTATTCTTTAGGTGTATTGTATGGGACTTTTTTGACCACCATTGTCCATATAATTGTCGCCAGTTTTCTGGCAGTTGCGGAAACAGCAGCCTGTCGTCCTTTACGGAAAGCAATTCGCCGGAAGAAGTCAGACAAGTGTGTGTCTTTTAAATTTCCAATAGCATTTGCCGCGTTCCGGAGTGCTATTTTTAGGCGGTTGCTCCCTTTGGGTATTTTATTGCTCAGGATTTTCCCTCCTGATATTTTATTATTCGGGGCCAGGCGTAACCAGGAACCAAACTGTTTAGCTGTTTCAAATTTTTTAAACCCGTCGATTCCGATTTCACTCATTATTGCCACGACAGTGGCATGGCTTACCCCTTCGATTGCCATTAAATCGACACCTCCAAAATATTGGAAAGCAATTTGGTTGAAGTTTTTATCTCCACTGCATTTTTATTAATTCTTTTGTATGGTTTATCTGTTGTTTTAAGCTTTTGGGTTTCCGGGTTCTTTTGGATTTCCTTTTTAATTAAAATATCGATTTCCTTATCGCAGGCTTTGATTTTTCTTTGGAAGAAGTTGTAGCTGTCGAGCTCCTGTCTGAGCCCAAACAGGTAATCTTCGCGATTGTTTCCATGCAGTGCTTTCGCGATTTCCTGTTTAAGTTTCCTGCAATTGTAATGCCTGTGTTCTGCTAAAGAAAATGGGGCGAGGTTTCCATTGCAAATGTCCTGGATAATTTTCAGTCCTGTAAGCCCACAAACATCATTTACGACCACATCCAATCGAAAGTTGAGGAGTTTTAAATACTTCTGCATCTTTCGGGAAGCACTTGCTGCAAGTTCTATCCAGTTTGTTCTCTGGCGGCAATAAGTCCGCAGTATTTCTGTAGTTTCATCGGGTAGAAAGCTTCCGGTTAACAGTCCCAGGGAATGGAGTTTTTGAATCCACCTGCTATCTTTTACATCCGTCTTTTTCCCTTTTGCATTTTTTGTAAACTTCCCATTACATAAAACCACTTCTATTCCGTGTTTTTGTAATTCAACATACAGGTTTTGCCAGTAATCCCCGGTTGATTCCATGGCCACTGTTGTAATGCCACATGATAATAGCCATTGACATAATTCAATCAAATCTTCGGCATATACGCCAAACTCCTTCACATCTTCCAATGCTTGTCCGATTGCCACAAAATGAGACTTGCTACCAACATCAATGCCTGCTGCATTCTGGTTTATAATCTCCATTTCAATTTTTCTTTTCCTTGCCATAGTTTCCTTTTTAGTTTTTAAAATGACCCTAAGGAAATGTATCTTTGAATCGAGAATTATTCTGAACGGGGTCGCTGATATGAATTGTCAGTGCCACCACTGGATTTATCAACAGGCCTCTGAAATGCTCTTCAGGGGCTTTTTACATTTCAACCAGAATTACGCACGGGCTTTAAAAGCACCATTTTGAAAGTCGGTTACACAAAGAGCCTGTTCCAAATATAGCAAGACTTTTAATCAGGGCTCCCACTTACGTTAGCAACAGGATTTAATAAGAAGTGGAGGAATCGATAACTTTAATCTAAATCTATTTCGGAGGTTCTTATGTGGGGAATGTCCCGTCCTGAAATACGGCTACAGGTTAAACAATGATATTTTTGTTATAAAAATTGCCATTAAAAATTGTATTTCCAGGCCATTACCCAGGTTAAACAAATTTAGTTTGCTCGTAATAATTGAACAAGGACAAGCCCTTCGGGTCTTTCTGAAAATCTTCCTTCTTCGAAGGGTATTTTCAAAAATCTCCTTGTACAATTCTTTCGTGCTATCAATTTGGATGTTTACCATGGAAAATGACTTGTTGTGATAATTTTAGTTGTTTAAGCGGCAAGTGAAAATACTTGTCCGGGTGTTTTATATCCTAAAGATAAATGAAGTCTTTTATTATTGTAAATATTGACTGCATTTTTTGTAGCACGTTTAGCCTCTTTTAACCCTGCAAAACTTTGGTCGAGGTAAAACTCATCTTTCAGTATTCCGTTAACACGTTCTGCTACTGCATTTTCGCAACAATGGTTTTCTTCAGTCATACTGATTCTGCACTTGTTGTTTTTAAGGGTTTTTACATATTCTTTAGAACAATATTGTACTCCACGGTCGGAATGGTGAATCAATCCGTTACCGGGTTTGTTAACTCTAAAAGCATTTTTAAGGGCTCGTAAACAGCCAGCCAGTTCGAGCGAATTGCTGATGTCGTAGCCAACTATCTTACGTGAATACAGGTCAGTGATCAGTGCCAGGTAACAAAATCCGTTGTAAGTCCTGATGTAAGTAATATCGCTCACCCAAACTTGGTTGGATTTTGTTATTTCCATATCTTTTATCAAGTTGTTATACTTGTGGAAGTGGTGGTACGAGTCTGTTGTTTTACAACTGGCTTTTTTGCGCATGACCAGCATATCGTACTTGCGCAAGATCCTGAAAAGCTCATCCCTGCCTACCTTCACCCCCATCAGGTTAAATGTGATATGTAACGTCATCAAGAGTTTGCGCGTACCCATCCGGGGTTGTTCAATGCGTTCTTGTTTGACCAGTTCAATAACCTGCTTTTCAACTTCCAGCAGGGCAGCATGCCGCTTCTTGTACTTGTAGTAAGCATCGCGGTGCAAGCCAAAGCATTGGCAAGTTACTTCGCAACTTGCCTGCTTGGTTTCTTTGGTTTTGTCAACAGCTTTCATCACTGTTTCTTGCTTAAGTTTTTTTTTAGCTCATCTACGTTTTTAAAACCGAGCTTCTCCGAAGCAACTTCGAGGTATGAATCCAGCACAAGCTGGTCTAAATCTTTTTTTACAAGTGCTTCTTTGAGCTTTTCTACTTCCTTTTGGAGTGTTTTGATTCGAGTGATTTCGTCTTTAGTTTCCACGTTTATGCGAGTGTTCATTAGGTCAGTACGGTTGTATTTTTTAATCCATTCGTTGATTGTTGAATTCTGGATCCCGTAAATACGCCCGAGCTGACGTTTGTTATACTTACCGGTACTAAGTTCGGATAAAATTTTGAGTTTGAAACTCTCCGAATAACGTCTGTAAACTTGGTCATTTTTGTACATAATTAATTAAATTATGTAGCCTTTATTCCGGACGAGTCAAAATGCACGCTAACGGTAAATTGTATGAGTAGTGGCAGATTTCGTGGTAATTTCCTGTCAAACTGCTACGCAGTTTGAGCGGGTTGCAAACCTTGATATTTAGCACTTTCTCTGCCATTACTTATACAAAACCTAAGTTTACATTTTCTTATCTTTTACATATAAATAGAAAGAACGAAAGAGAGGAGTAAGGTTGATATACAAAATAGGCCTTTAGAGCCTGTCAACATAGATTATCCCCGCTCTTTTACTACCGAAATACGATCAGTTCTCTGGGCTGTTAAGCCTGCTTTTAGGTTGCTGTATTAGGGTAGTTTCGTTCCTTCCTAATCAAAATATTATGAATAAAATTACTCATTTTGTTGGAGTTGACATATCTAAAGACAAATTTGATGTGTGGGATTCCAAAGCCGGGCATTGTTCATTTGCTAATGATTCCAAAGGATTCCGACAGTTTGTCAAGCATTTGCGAGTCAATAGTTTCTGTGTTATCGAAGCCACAGCGAGCTACTACCAGCAGCTTGCGATGTATTTGTATGAGCATGATATTGAGTTGGCGGTAGTGAATCCTATTTCGATCAAACGCTTTATCCAGATGAAGTTGCAGCAAAACAAGACGGATAAAAGTGATGCGCGCATGATAGCTTTATATGGGCAGGAACAGGCAGGGTTATCCCCATGGATTCCGGCACCTGAGTACATCACTCAATGCAAGCAGCTTCAGCGGGTAATTGTCATTTATTTAAAACAAAACACTTCCTTGAAAAATCATATCCAGAGTTTGGAAAACCGGGGAGTTAAAAGCGGAGTGCTGATTGGTTCGCTAAAACGGCAACTCAAACAGGTACGCCATGAAATCGAGTTGCTGGAGGCAGAAATGCAATCGCTGATATACCGGTATGATGGAGATCTGTTTGTTAACCTGTCGAGCATTCCCGGTATCGGGAAAAAGACAGCAGCCTTTCTTATTGTTTTAACCAATGGCTTCCGTGATTTTGATAATTATCGCCAGGTATCTTCTTTTTGTGGTTTATCTCCCACGGAGCATTCATCTGGTACCAGCGTAAAAGGGCGTTCACGTATCAGCAAACGGGGTAATCCTCATATCCGAAACCAGTTGTTTATGTGTAGTTTTACGGCCTGTCAATGTAATCCGCAGTGCCGGGCACTTTATCAACGACTGGTAAATAAAGGGAAATCGAAGAAGCTGGCCCTGATTGCAGTGTGTAACAAACTTATTAAACAGGCATTTTCAATCGCCCAATCGGGAATACCGTATGATCCGGCTTATCGAAGTAGTATTGTCGTTCAATAATTTTTTCTTTTGGAATGGCCTCCCAAAATAAAAGGTTATTTCGAAAGAAAAATTATGGGTTTTTTGCTTGCTTTTAAGCTCAGTTCTTTGTTGTGTGTAGGCTTTTTTATTTCATTCGTTCAAATTCAAAGTCTATTTTTAATGAATCTCCAGCTACCGTAGCATTTATTTTTTCTCCATTTTTCCAATATTTGATTTTCTTTGGAAAGTCCAACGAATCATTTGTACACGTATATTCACTACTTTTTATTTCTGCAATTGGAAAGGTAATTGCTTCCATTTCTTCAGGAACCTTTACAATTAAGTCCCATTTTCCATTTTGATGGATGATTTGGATTCTTTCTTGTTTTATCGTATCTCCATTTTGCATTGTGAAACCAATGCCCGAATATTCATTTTGGCTTATTTTTTCCCAATTTTCAAAAGTTTCTTTGCCTGTTTCTTCATGTAGTCTTTTCCATTTCCCCAACAACCAGTCAAAGTTTTCGACTTGTTTTTCTGGTTTGTCTTTCTTCTCGCTGGTTTTTGAATTACACGACACAATTATAAATGCCATTGCAACTAAAGTAATTGATTTCAGTATTGTTTTCATTGAATTATAAGTTTATAAATTTGTTATCCAACAAATACTTTTTCCGTATTTCCTGGTTCATTTTTTCTATGATGTTTGAAGTTATTTTTTCTGATTCTTTGGGATTGGTTTCACTTAAGAAGGTTGCTTTTAAAAGTGATAAATAAATGTGTTCAGAAGTCAGTTTGCGCTCTAATTTTTCTAATAATTTAATAGCTTCTTCTTTTCTTTGCGCTTTATATAGGCAGAAACAATAATTAATTTCTATAATTGGTGAAGGCGAAAGCTGTAACAGAATCTCATAAAGCTTAATAATATCGTTCCAAAACCCGATTGTCAATGAAAGTACTGTCATATATTTACTTACAATCAAGGCTTCTATATAAAACTTATTGATTTTGTCAGGCTTTTTCAAATAATGAAAACCAAGGTTTATTAGTTCCTTGTTCCATTTATGTCTGTCTTGGTTGAAAAATGGCACTAATTCCCCTTCGCTTACCTTGGCAGAGATTCTTGCAATGTGAAAGCAAAATAGTGATAATAGATTACTTGTAGATTGTTGATTGTATTCTTGAAGCAATATTTTGGAAAGTGAAAATGATTCCAAACACAAATCTTCATTTACAATGGATTTATCTTTCTCATTGAACGAATCAAAACCTGAATTGAAAACAGCATACAGAATTTCTTCGACTATCAAGATTTCTTTTTGTCCGATATTTTTAATAACGGATGAAATTTCGCGGTTTTTAAACTCATCTTGAAGTGTGGTTTTCGCCCTGACAACCATTTTGTAGATGGCATCATTACTCAATAATGTGCTTTCAGAAATTTCACGGATGTTTAGTCCAAAAATATTTTTAAGCACAAGAACTATTTTGGCTTGTTTAGAAATTTTAGTAGATGATACAACAAGTAAAATAGTCTCAATACGCAAATCGCTATCTTTAGGCTCAAAATAACTTACACCTTGATAATCTATTAATTCAGATGCCTTTTTATTCCGCTTTAGTTGGTTCAATAAATCATTACGTGCCGTTATATACAGCCAGTCTTCTCTCTTTTCCGGCCTACTATTGGGATTCCAGTTTTTTATCGATTTTAAAAAGCTGTTTTGAATAGCATCTTCAATTTCATTAATACAATGGATTCCAAACTGACGGGTCAGAGCAGAAAAAAGCTGGCCATATAATGCTCTGTAATTAATTTGGGCAGTTGGATTGTTCATAATCTTCCATCTCCATAATTTGCCTTACTTCAGTTGTTCCACCCCAAATATGGCAAGGACATTCTTTGGCTATTTCAATAATCGTTTCAATGTTTTCCGCTTGTAATAGGTAATAACCACCAATTATTTCCTTCGATTCCAAATATGGCCCATCCTTAATGACAGCGTCTTGACCTGAAATCAAAACACCTTTTTCTTGCAGTCCGTCACCTGAAATCAAATGTCCCGATTCTGCTAATTTTCCCGCCCAAGCCATATGGGCATTTGCCAGTTTTTCCATTTCTTTTGGCGATAGATTACTCATTTTCTCAATGTCTTCGTGTAGTAATAATAAAAATTGTTTCATTTTATAAAGTATTGATTTATTCTAAAGACAATTAAGGTTTTCGTTTTTGGACATAATTGTGAAATATTTTCTGCCGTGGCGTTTTTTTAAGCTTCCGACTAACGTCAAACTTACAAGTCATAAAATCAAGTAGTTGTAAATCCGAGTTGTTCGGGTTTTATTTCAAATTTAGTTATTTGTTTTTTTAATCTCTTTACCAAACCCAATCTTCTTTTTTCGTCGAGGAACATATATTGAGTTGGTGGATTATAGTTTTGTCCTTTTACAAGCATATTCCAAATTATTATTGCAAGCTTTCTGGCAGTAGCATTAATGGCAGTTGGCCGTCCTTTTTTGTAATTGATTCTTTTAAAGAAATCAGCAAGGTGCCCTTCTTTTAAATTTCCAATTGCATTAGCCGCATTACGTAAGGCTATTTTTAATCTGCTGCTACCTTTGGGGATGTGATGGCTTAATACCTTTCCTCCGCTAATTTTATTATTGGGAGCTAACCTGAGCCATGCTGTAAATTGTTTTCCGGATTTAAACTTTCTGATACCAGTCAGTCCTATCTCGCTGATTAGTGCCATTATTGTTGCATCATTTACTCCTTCAATTTCCATAAGGTCGACACCTTCGAAATACTGATAAGAGATTTGATTCATATCTGTTCCCCTGATCGTATTTTTATTTTTACGCTTATATGATTTTTTATTGGCAACGTGCTGTTTCTTGTTGTGGTCCTGGTCGATAATATCTTCAAGTAGGTTTTTTATTTGGACATCAACTTCACTGATTTGTTTTTGTATATGCAAATAGGTTTCCCATTCCTGTTTGAGGGCAAACAGATAATCTTTTCTTCCATTATATTGTAATGCCTTTGCTATTTCTTTTTCAGGTTTACGGCAATTGTAATGCCGGTATTTAGCGAGTTCTATACCCTTGGTTTCACCTTTAATAAATGCATTTATGATTTTTGTTCCGGTTAAACCAACGATGTCGTTTACAACAACATCCAACCTCATATTCATTAGCCTGAGGTATTTCTGGACTTTCAAAACTGTTTGCCCGGTTTGTCTTATCAGGTTTTGCCTGTGCCTTGAATAAGTTCTGATTATTTCAGTGGTACTGTCAGGAAGGAAGCTATGGCTCAATAAACCTAAACAATGTAGCTTTTGTATCCATTGGCAATCTTTTATGTCTGTTTTTTTTCCTTTCACGTTTTTAGTTTGTTTCCCATTAACCAGTATCACTTCAAAACCTTCTGCTGTTAATGCACTAAACAAAGTTTGCCAATAAGTACCAGTACTTTCCATCGCAATTGAGGTGATACCATTTTTAGATAACCATCGGCAGAGTTCCTGATGGTCTTCACTATAAACACCAAATTCCCTAATGTCCTGGGCATCCTGTCCAATGGCAACCCAATGGCTTTTGCTTCCTACGTCAATCCCTGCTGCATCAGGGTTGACTACTTCTAAACTCATTTGTTTCTTTCCCATATCTTAAATGTTTAAAATGTTAAAAAGCTCCAGGGATGTAACTCTTTAACTTTGAAAATATTCCGATCGGGATTCCGTCAACAGACGGATCGCCATTAAACTCTAACCCAGGTCAGTAAAGAAATATCACTGACTTTTTACATCCTAACCTTGATTGCGCTCGGGTTTAATAAACACCATTGCTTAAACCGGCCTTAACTCGGAGCTCAATGCTAAGATAATCCGTTAGCACAAAAACTCAACTGTTTTACAACCAGTAGGAGGATTACACACAACGGTTTGGCTATGTGGAGTACGGGACTTTGAAACGGTTTCCTTTCAACCCCGCACGGAGCCAATTCGTTTATTCCTGTTTTCTTTTTTTAGCCAAGTCGTCAAAGACGAATTGGCGTTGCCAGCTACGAAGAACTACGGTTGAATTACCCGCTGAACCCCGCATTACATATAGCTTTTGTTATGCACTGGCATTTAATTTTTTATTTTTACAAAGTCTCTAAAATTATCTCTGTCAATTACAAATCCATTTGCATTATAAGTATCTAAGAATTTTTGAGGAAATTTTGTTTTTTTATCTTTCCATTTAAACTCAAATGCAGTGATTTCTCCGTCTTTTTCTTCAACAAAATCAATTTCCTGCTGTTGTTGCGTTCTCCAAAAATAGATTCTCGCAAATGTATCTTTGTAGATATTTTGTTTTAGTCTTTCCGATATAAGAAAGTTTTCCCATAGAGCTCCTTTATCAAGTCTTAGGTTTAAAGGTTTAAAGTCACCAATAATCATATTTCGGATGCCATTATCATAAAAGTAAATTTTACGATTTTGCTTAATTTCATTTCTTAAGTTTCGGCTAAAGCTATTGAGACGAAAAACGATGTAGCCTTTTTCTAAAATATCAATGTAACTTTGTATTGTAATTTTGTTAATTCCAATGAGTTGGGATAATTCATTATAATTAACCTCACTTCCCATCTGTAAAGCTAAAGCTTGTAATAATTGGTCGAGAACTTCAGGTTTTCTAATATCTGAAAATGCAAGAATATCTCGGTATAAATAACTGGCAACGAGATTTTTTAGAGTTTCTCGTTCTTTGCCTTGATTATTTATTACCTCCGGGTAAAATCCATACAATAATCTGTTTTCGATTTGCTGTTCTGCTTTGATAAATCCAATTTTATTTTCGTATTCCTCCCAGGAAATAGGAAATAATTCGTATTCCCATTTTCTGCCAGTCAATGGTTCGTTAAGAGCATTCCCTAAGTCAAAAGAAGAAGAACCACTAACAAATAATTGCACATCTTTAAATTGGTCAGTGATTATTTTTAAGGTTAATCCAATTCCCGGAATTCTTTGGGCTTCGTCAAGAAATACATATTTATAATTTCCAAGGAATGTTCTTATTTGTTCAGTTGTTGGATTTTGAAGAAGGCTTCTTGTTGATGGGTCATCCGCATCAAGAAACAAAAACTCTTTGTCTGTCAAAATCTCTTTTAATAGAGTTGTTTTACCTACTTGTCTTGCACCTACTACGATTATTGCTTTTCCACTATTGAATTTTTCTTTTATGATATTTTCTATTGCTCTTGTAAACATTTTTTATTTCAAAAGTAGTTTTTAATACCGTAATGACCAAAACTCGTAATTATTAGTCATTAAGTTGCTGGTTTTGCTATCTCTCTATGCTGTTCGTTAAGGCAGATGGTTAACAAAGTTAAAGTCACATAAGTTACACTAAATTTGTACTCAGCCTTGTAATATTTTGTTTAACACGAATATCTTTTTCATTAAAGTAACCTAAAAATACATTACGGTAAAATACTTTCCAAACCCCGTTTCCAATTTCTTCAGCAGCTACTTGTCTACCTATCAATCCACTTGACATATACACCCAGTAATAAGCTTTCCAGCGCATTGCCCCGCTTTTTGAAACATTCATTGTTTTCATGTGTGCAGGATAGATATATGGTTTAATTTTCTCAGGGAAAGGCTTGTTTGAGAATTGGTGGGCCTGAGCAGGGGTTTTCATATCCAGAGCTTCATGTGGCCTTATTGAGTTATATTCTTTTACAAAATAGTTCAATTTCCTTTGTTGAGAACGTAAATCGAATGCTGAAGGGGCTGCACAGGCTGCTTTCAGGTCTCTGTGCATGCGTTCGTGCCTTCCGTTCTGTTCGGGGTGGGCGGGGTCTGAAAACACGGGGAGTATTCCCAGGTCGATAAACCAGTACGACAATGTGGTAAAGCGCTGGATGGCGGATACGGAGCCAAAGGGGATGCCGTTGTCGGTATGTACCTGTTTTGGCAGTCCGAACTTTCTGAACACCCTTGTAAACTCTTCTTTTACGGATTTGTAATTTTCTTTGTGATGAGCTTTTGCAGTAAACAGGAACCGGCTTTTAGAGTCGGCAATAGTTAAGGGGTGACAGTATTTTTTGTTGCCCATTAAAAATTTGCCCTTGTAATCGGCACTCCAAACTTCGTTGCAGTCTTTTGGGTCAAATATCGGGTACAGGGGTTTTACCCTACGCAAGCGTTTTTGGGGGCATACCAGTCCGTTTCGTGATAAAATGTTGTGAACCGTAACCACCGAGGGGATTTGGTTTTCAGGAAAGTCGTTAAACAATAATATCCTTAATTTTTTAGCTCCCCAACGTTGATGTTTATCCTTTAAACATAGAATTCTTTTTTCTATTTCTTTGTTTGTCAGGTTGGGGTGGTTTATAGGTGCTTTATCCTTCATACGGAGGCCTTCAATACCAAATTTTTCATAGCGCTGAATCATCCTGTACGCAGTTGTCCTGGATATTCCGAATCCGTTACATAACTCTGTGATAGTATATTTTCCAGAGTTCCATTCACAAATAAATTCTACTTTTTCTTCCATAATAGTTTTTTCTTTCCAAGGCATGGCAATTTGATTTTTATGTCAAATTACAAACTTTGAAAAGTGTAAACTATGTCCCTTTAACTTTGTAACGGATGTCCCTTTATCGTACCAATATTAATGCTAACGGTTGGTACATGTTGTCGGGGCGGATTTCGGAGAGCGTTCCTGTCCGAAGGACACGGAACTGCGATGCGAGAATCCGCAGTTGGCGTACCACCAAACCCCGCCCTGCAATATGTACTGTGTTATAAACAGTTTTTTATTTCATTTAATTCGTTAGTCCAAGTATTACAAACATTCCAATCAAATAAGCAGGAATTAATAATATTTGTCCCCAAATAATCATTTAATATTTTCGTTTTATTGATAAATTTTCTTCTTCTTTCATTATATCCCAAAGTCTAAAAAATTACAATGGATTGTGAAAAATATAATTCACTTTGAATCCTTTCTTTTTCAATATTCCCAACATTTTATAATGTAACATTAGTCCTAATGTCCCGCAAATAAGAAAGTATATAAATGCATAAATTGGAAACATAATCTTCTTTAACTATTTATTTTTTTCTTTTCCATTTATTTTATTTGACTGCAATAATTTTTCCTTCAAAACATTATCAATTCTTTTAATTACTAAAGTCATTGAATTTGAATATGAAGAGTCAATAAACTCAATTTCCAAGTCTGCTCCAACTTCTCGAATTTTTTTACATTTAACAACTCTGTATTCTTTATTTGTATTATTATCTCCAAATTCAAAGATTGTTGGGGTTGCGTACCTTCGCTTCCCGAAAAATTTAGACTTCCCTATGACTATAAAATTCTCATTATTAATGATTAAGTCACAGTCATTAAAGGAATAATTAGTTTGGGAAGGGTCAAAATCAAATTTGTTCTTCTTTTTAAATATGTCAAAATTTTTTATCCAAACTTTTAAATCTTTAAATAGCTCTGAAGAATCAGTCATATTGGATTCAAGCATTCTTTTTGCATTTTTTTCAATTGAATTTAGATAAAGTCTGAAAAAAACAAATGGTGTTGACATAAACACTATTGCTAATAATATATATGAGATATTTGACATATTTATGATTTCAAACTGTCTAGTCCTAGAATACGGCTACAGGTTAAACATTGTGTTAAGCTACATTATAAAACACGGTATTTGGTGTTTTGTACCTTAAAGATACATGAAGCCTTTTATTATTGTAAACTTTAATTGCACTTTTTGTTGCGCGTTTAGCATGAGCTGTAGAAAAGAAGCATTGGTCGAGGTAGAACTCGTCTTTCAATATTCCGTTAACCCTTTCAGCAATAGCATTTTCATAACAATGTTTTTCTTCTGTCATGCTGATTTTTATGCCTTTTCTTTTTAGCTCATTTACATACATATGGCTGCAATACTGTACACCCCTGTCGGAGTGGTGTATAAGCCCGGCCGCTGGCTTTGTGTGCCACAGGGCCTTTCGCAGGGCCCGTAGGCACCCCGCCAGCTCCAGCGAATCGCTGAGGTCATACCCTACGATTTTCCGTGAATACATGTCCGTTATAAGGGCCAGGTAGCAAAAGCCTTTCACAGTCCGGATATAGGTTATGTCCGAGACCCACACCTGGTTAGGCTTTGTAACCTGCACCTCTTTTATCAGGTTGTTGTATTTATGGAAATGGTGGTATGAGTTGGTTGTTTTACAACTAGCCTTCTTCCTCCTTACCAGCATGTTGTTCTGCCTAAGGATGCCGAACAAGCTATCCCTTCCAAGCTTTACCCCTGCTTCCTCAAATGCAGGCTTCAATTCCTTGTGGAGTTTGCGCGTGCCAACCCTTGGCTGGGTATTGCGTTCCTTTTTAACAAGTGCAATAACCTTCGATTCAACTATTTCACGTTTATTGAAACGCTTCAGGTATTTATAGTATGCATCGCGTTTCAGGCCAAAGCAAGCACATACTTTTGATATGCTTGCTATACCTGTTTGTTTTGTAATTACAGTAGCCTTCATCTGGGCTTGATGTTTAAATTTTTTTTTAACTCATCCACGTTTTTGTACCCCAGCTTTTCTGCAGCTACTTCCAGGTATGAGTCCAAAGCTAACTTGTCAAGGTCTTTCTTTATCAACAACTCTTTTAGTTGCTTAATCTCCTTTTGCAAGGCTTTCAGTCGTGATGTTTCTCCTTCTGTTTCCACTAGTATTCTTGTGTTCATTAAATCTTTCCGGTTGTACTTTTTTACCCACTCATTTATGGTAGTCCGGTTAACGCCATAAATGTCCCCTAGTTCTCTCTTGGAATATTTTCCTGTACTAAGTTCGGCTAAAATTTTGAGTTTGAAACCCTCGCTGTATCTTCTCAAGATACCATCATTTTTATACATATTTGCTACATTTTGTGTAGCCTTTTTTTAGGACGGGTCAAACTTACCGGTAACGGTGGTGGTATGAGGTCGTGGCGGTCAGACGAGAGTCTGACCAGTCCGACCGAAACTGAGGTTGGGACGAGATTCGACTTGTCGAATCCGCACGAACCCAGCCATGACTTATACCACGTGTTGTGGTGCGTTTTTCTTTATTCTAGTAAGGATGTCTTTTTTACTTTCTCTTTCTTCCTCGATATCATAATCATTTTGTAATCCAAGCCAGAATTTTGCAGTCGTACCAAGATAAGAAGCTAATCTAAGAGCAGTGTCTGCGGTAATTCTACGTTTCCCTTTGATTATCTGCGAGATTCGAGTTTGTGGTATATCTGTATCTTTTGATAGTCTGTATGCTGTTATCTCTAGAGGACGTAAAAATTCCTCTAATAAAATTTCTCCTGGGTGAATATTTGCCAATCTGTCCATTTTTAATCCTCCAATTCTTAATGATAATCCATTATTTCTACATCGTGTGAATTATTGTCAATCCAGCGAAATACTATTCGCCATTGGTCATTAATACGAATACTGTAAAATTCTGAACCTTGCAATTTTTCTAATCGATTCGAAGGTGGAATTCTCAAATCAGACCAGTTTTGTGAGTTATTAATCATTCTCAATTTTCTCCGACCAATCTGCTGAATTTCAATAGGAATCTTTTTAACACGTTCTCCACTCCAAATTTTTTCAGTATCTCTTGAACCAAACGAAACAATCATACTGTCATTTTACATTAGTAACGTCAAAGATAATTGTTTTGTTTCGGTTTATCAAATTATTGTCTAGGTGTTCGTCAAAATGTTCGTTAAGGCAGATGGTTAACAAAGTTAAAGTCACATAAGTTACACTAAATTTGTACTCAGCCTTGTAATATTTTGTTTAACACGAATATCTTTTTCATTAAAGTAACCTAAAAATACATTACGGTAAAATACTTTCCAAACCCCGTTTCCAATTTCTTCAGCAGCTACTTGTCTACCTATCAATCCACTTGACATATACACCCAGTAATAAGCTTTCCAGCGCATTGCCCCGCTTTTTGAAACATTCATTGTTTTCATGTGTGCAGGATAGATATATGGTTTAATTTTCTCAGGGAAAGGCTTGTTTGAGAATTGGTGGGCCTGAGCAGGGGTTTTCATATCCAGAGCTTCATGTGGCCTTATTGAGTTATATTCTTTTACAAAATAGTTCAATTTCCTTTGTTGAGAACGTAAATCGAATGCTGAAGGGGCTGCACAGGCTGCTTTCAGGTCTCTGTGCATGCGTTCGTGCCTTCCGTTCTGTTCGGGGTGGGCGGGGTCTGAAAACACGGGGAGTATTCCCAGGTCGATAAACCAGTACGACAATGTGGTAAAGCGCTGGATGGCGGATACGGAGCCAAAGGGGATGCCGTTGTCGGTATGTACCTGTTTTGGCAGTCCGAACTTTCTGAACACCCTTGTAAACTCTTCTTTTACGGATTTGTAATTTTCTTTGTGATGAGCTTTTGCAGTAAACAGGAACCGGCTTTTAGAGTCGGCAATAGTTAAGGGGTGACAGTATTTTTTGTTGCCCATTAAAAATTTGCCCTTGTAATCGGCACTCCAAACTTCGTTGCAGTCTTTTGGGTCAAATATCGAGTACAGGGGTTTTACCCTACGCAAGCGTTTTTGGGGGCATACCAGTCCGTTTCGTGATAAAATGTTGTGAACCGTAACCACCGAGGGGATTTGGTTTTCAGGAAAGTCGTTAAACAACAATATCCTTAATTTTTTAGCTCCCCAACGTTGATGTTTATCCTTTAAACATAGAATTCTTTTTTCTATTTCTTTGTTTGTCAGGTTGGGGTGGTTTATAGGTGCTTTATCCTTCATACGGAGGCCTTCAATACCAAATTTTTCATAGCGCTGAATCATCCTGTACGCAGTTGTCCTGGATATTCCGAATCCGTTACATAACTCTGTGATAGTATATTTTCCAGAGTTCCATTCACAAATAAATTCTACTTTTTCTTCCATAATAGTTTTTTCTTTCCAAGGCATGGCAATTTGATTTTTATGTCAAATTACAAACTTTGAAAAGTGTAAACTATGTCCCTTTAACTTTGTAACGGATGTCCCTTTATCGTACCAAATTAAGGCTAACGGTTGGTACATGTTGTCGGGCGGGATTTCTGGAAGAAATCGTGTCAGACCCGCAGGAAAGTGGGCACGAGGTCTGACTTGTCAGACCGCTAAAACCCCCGCCTGACATATACAAATTGTTACCAATAATTATTTAATACTTATCTCTAAGTTTTTTCCTAATCCAGTTTCAATAATTTTTTTTAATGTACTCAACTCAACATCTGATTTGTCATTTTCAATTCGTGAAATATATGTTCTCGAAGTACCACTCATTAATGCCAATTCTTGCTGTGTTAACCCCAAAGACATTCTTGATTCTTTGATTAAGCGACCAATTTTTAAAGCTAATTCTGATTTCTCAGGACGACTGTATTTTAAAAGTACGTCAGCACCAATTTGGTACGGAACTTTCATTTTTTCTTTATTCCTCATTGTAATGTATTGCTCAACATTGTCCCAGGACAAAGTATTATTTTCAAGTTCCACTTTTTTAAATTCATTTGAGTCATAAAGAATTCGTGCAGGGGAATTTTCGACTAAATTGATTTTGTTTAATACTTTTCTAAAATCAATAATTCTTGATTCTCCATTATTAAAAACAACTGAAATTGATAAATCTTTTATCCAGTTTATTTTTAATATCCTCGGCATTTTAATTGTCTTTCTCATAATAATTCTGGATTTAATTCATAAAATACTTCTGTTGCCCAATCCGAATTTCCTGCCAGCCAGTCAAATACTTTTTTAAGTTGTTTGTTTGGCAAATCTCCTGCATAAATGTTGTTGCTTTCAATTTCGATAACAACTTCAAATTCGTTGTAATTTGCATGAAAGTGTGGTGGTCTGTGTTCTCCACCATAAATGCAGATTTTTATTCCGTCAAAGAAATCTATTGTGGGCATACTAATTTTTTCAACAAATGTACCTAATTAGATACACTTGTCAAATTGTTTTTATCAAAATCTATGTTGCAGAACTCTCTTTTTATAATGTCCCGTCCTGAAATACGGCTACAGGTTAAACAATGATATTTTTGTTATAAAAATTGCCATTAAAAATTGTATTTCCAGGCCATTACCCAGGTTAAACAAATTTAGTTTGCTCGTAATAATTGAACAAGGACAAGCCCTTCGGGTCTTTCTGAAAATCTTCCTTCTTCGAAGGGTATTTTCAAAAATCTCCTTGTACAATTCTTTCGTGCTATCAATTTGGATGTTTACCATGGAAAATGACTTGTTGTGATAATTTTAGTTGTTTAAGCGGCAAGTGAAAATACTTGTCCGGGTGTTTTATATCCTAAAGATAAATGAAGTCTTTTATTATTGTAAATATTGACTGCATTTTTTGTAGCACGTTTAGCCTCTTTTAACCCTGCAAAACTTTGGTCGAGGTAAAACTCATCTTTCAGTATTCCGTTAACACGTTCTGCTACTGCATTTTCGTAACAATGGTTTTCTTCAGTCATACTGATTCTGCACTTGTTGTTTTTAAGGGTTTTTACATATTCTTTAGAACAATATTGTACTCCACGGTCGGAATGGTGAATCAATCCGTTACCGGGTTTGTTAACTCTAAAAGCATTTTTAAGGGCTCGTAAACAGCCAGCCAGTTCGAGCGAATTGCTGATGTCGTAGCCAACTATCTTACGTGAATACAGGTCAGTGATCAGTGCCAGGTAACAAAATCCGTTGTAAGTCCTGATGTAAGTAATATCGCTCACCCAAACTTGGTTGGATTTTGTTATTTCCATATCTTTTATCAAGTTGTTATACTTGTGGAAGTGGTGGTACGAGTCTGTTGTTTTACAACTGGCTTTTTTGCGCATGACCAGCATATCGTACTTGCGCAAGATCCTGAAAAGCTCATCCCTGCCTACCTTCACCCCTATCAGGTTAAATGTGATATGTAACGTCATCAAGAGTTTGCGCGTACCCATCCGGGGTTGTTCAATGCGTTCTTGTTTGACCAGTTCAATAACCTGCTTTTCAACTTCCAGCAGGGCAGCATGCCGCTTCTTGTACTTGTAGTAAGCATCGCGGTGCAAGCCAAAGCATTGGCAAGTTACTTCGCAACTTGCCTGCTTGGTTTCTTTGGTTTTGTCAACAGCTTTCATCACTGTTTCTTGCTTAAGTTTTTTTTTAGCTCATCTACGTTTTTAAAACCGAGCTTCTCCGAAGCAACTTCGAGGTATGAATCCAGCACAAGCTGGTCTAAATCTTTTTTTACAAGTGCTTCTTTGAGCTTTTCTACTTCCTTTTGGAGTGTTTTGATTCGAGTGATTTCGTCTTTAGTTTCCACGTTTATGCGAGTGTTCATTAGGTCAGTACGGTTGTATTTTTTAATCCATTCGTTGATTGTTGAATTCTGGATCCCGTAAATACGCCCGAGCTGACGTTTGTTATACTTACCGGTACTAAGTTCGGATAAAATTTTGAGTTTGAAACTCTCCGAATAACGTCTGTAAACTTGGTCATTTTTGTACATAATTAATTAAATTATGTAGCCTTTATTCCGGACGAGTCAAACTGCTTGGTAACGGTGGCGGTATGGTTAGTAAGGGATTGCGGACTTTTTACCAGTCAAGTTACAATTAATTTTGGTGCGGGTTACTACGCCCCGAAAACCACTGAAACCCTTATTAACTATACCGCGTGTTACCGCCTGGTGTTTATTCTTTTCTGTCATTTTACTTTCAATTTGCTACACATTTTCTGTCAGTCCGTGTGATGGCAAGACATACTCTTTTGCAGTTTTTGGTCTTTGCGTTGGCTGGTGCGAATTGCAAATGTGTATGGCTTTGGGCTGGCATTTCTACTCTTTATTTTCTATCAGTTGTTTTAGTTCCTCTTTGCTCGGTAAAACTGTCTGGTACTTGCTCGCAAAAATCTGTTGGTTTTCTTTTGGCAAGGTTATTCTCACCAATGTTTCATTCTTTTGTTTGCATAGTACTATTCCGATGGTGAGATTTTCTTCTTTAGTTTTTTTAAACTCATCGTAGTAGTTGACATACATTTGCATCTGACCTAAATCCTGATGTTTAAGTTTTCCGATTTTTAAGTCAATTAGCACAAAACATTGTAGCAGTCGATTATAGAAAACCAAATCGACATAAAAATGCTCGTCTTCAATTGTAATTCTTTGTTGTCTGCCAACAAACAAAAAACCTTTCCCTAATTCCGTTAAGAAATGTTCCAGTTTGTTGATAATTGCTGTTTCGAGGTCAGATTCTGTGTATTTGTCTTTTTCTTCGAGTCCCAGAAAGTCCAGAACGTAAGGCTCTTTTATAGTGTCAATTGGCTTTGTTACAACCTGACCTTTTTTACTGAGTTCTTTAATTCCTTCTTTGTCTCTGCTTAAAACCAATCGTTCGTAAAGTGATGAATCGTATTGTCTTTCCAATTCCCGTACCGACCAATTGTTATTTACAGCTTCAATTTCATAGAAATTTCGTTCTTCTTCGTTCTCTATTTTTATCAGTTGAAGGTAGTGTGTCCAGCTTAAATTAAATGGCGATTCAATTTTCCGCATCGGTGATGCAGATTTCTCTTCATCAGATTTCCGCATCACTGATGCGGATTTTTCAGTTTCCGCAATTCGGTCTTTGAAAACAAGATAAAAATTCCGCATTCTTTCCAAGTTATAAACAGAATAACCTTTCCCAAATTCATCGGTAAGTTTTTGCGAAAGTTCTTTTAAAACAGACTTTCCATATTCAGCACGTTCTTTCCCTTGTTGTTCTTCTTCAACGATAAGTTTCCCAATTTCAAAATATGTGAGGACAATTGTTTGATTTACATTTTTAACAATGAACTTTCTTGCCTCATTAAGCAATCCTGCTATTTTACCAAATAATTGGTTGTCCGATTTCGATAACTCCATTTTATCCATATTGCTAAATTAGGAAATATCCCATTTATTCTTTAATCATGAAAAATGAATTACAATTAATTATTCACACGCCAAATAAATCCAATGTTTTCAAGTTTTTGTTTCTTATCTGTGTCAATTGTTCCCTCTTTATAATTTCTCCTTTGGGTTCTTACCCAAGTTGCCAACTGTTGATTTTCTTTGAATCTTACCGGAACCTGACAATCACCGTTTTTAGCTTTATATTCTAATAATTCTTCAAAGCGTTCTTCCCACGATTTTTGATTTTCTAACGGTTTGGGAAATTCAAATCCAATATTCTCCAATGCTTTGATTTTATCTTCTTCAAGCTTATTTGTTCTCTTTAAAGTTTTTTGATAATAAAGCCAGCTTGATAAAGTTTGATTGATTGAATATTTCTTCGGAACATTAAAATCACCATGAATCCTGTGGTATTCTTTCAGCATTTCCATCATTTCATCCCAGTTTGCTGAATTCTTTTTGTTTTTCTTTTTGGGCTTTGGTATTGATTGATGATTTAGTCCAATTGCAGCAAGAATATTAATTTTATTTTTTGGCAATTCTGCACGGCTTATTAGAATCTTCTGGTGTGACAGCCATTTTGCAATTTCATTTTCTGAATCTTCAAAATCAAAATTTCCAGTAGCTTCTTTATGTTTTGCTAATTTCGAAAACATTTCAAACCAATTTTCCGGTTTGTACTCGATAAACTCATAACCTATTTCTTCAAGCTTTGCTTTTTTATCAGGAGTAACTCCATCTTTACGGATTTTGTATAGCCAGTAATATAAACCTTCGTAACCTTTATCATTTTGTTTAATTTCGAAATGTCCGAATTCGTTATAAAATTCTTTAAGTTGTTCTAATTTTTGATTCCATTCAAATTCTTTTGTATCCCAAACAAAATCAAGTTCCTGAAGAAGTTTTTCTCGTTCTTCGGACAGTTTCCCTTTCTTCTTGTTGTTTCTTTGGTCATTAACCCAGCGACCGAACGATTTATCCTCAGAATAAATTTGTGGAACAAGGCAATTTCCATTTTTCGCTTTAAAACGTTTAAGTTTATCATACATTAATTGCCATCTTTCCTCGTCTGGACGTCCTGCTTGAGCTACAGAAGAAGCATCCCAAACAAAATTTATGGAATTTAATTGTTCTAATTTTTCATTTGCAATTTGCCCTTTGTTAAAGTCCATTCTTTGGCGTAAAACCCAATTATATAAAGTTTCATCACCATTTGATTTTTTATAGTGAGAATGTCCGTATTTATCAAAAAATTCTTTCAGTTTTGAGAATTGATTATCCCATGCTAAAGTACTGGTTGGGCGCTCAACTTCCCAATCAAAACTTAAAAGTTCGAGCTTTTTAATCTGTCCGTCTGTAAGATTTTGAGTTTTGTAATTATGTCTTTGGCGAGTAACGAAATAGGACAACGATTTATCTTCGAAAGTCCTTGGTACATTACAATTACCGTATTTTATTTTGTATTCAAGAAGTTTTAAATAATTCTGTTCCCAAGTATTTCGTTCAGTTTTTTGTGAATTTTCTTCTTTCTCGGGGACATCGTCGTATTTAATTTTCTTCCCTCTGAAATCATCAACAAAAGAAAAACCGATTGATTTAAGTTTTTGCTCCCGTCCAATATCTAACTTTTGTTCTCGATATTGTTTTCGCTGATAACGCACCCATGATTGTAATGAAGAATATTCTCCGAGTGTTCCAGGAATAAAAAAAGTGTTGTATTCTGAATAATATTGTTTTAATTCTTCAAATTTCTCATTCCAACTATTTTCTCCTCTTGACTTTGGTTGATGCCCTGTCCCTCGATAAGTTGTTTCAAATGAATAGCCAAGTTCAATTAGTTTTTCTGCGTTTTCCAGTGATAATTTGCCTTCCCGGAATAATTTTCTTTGGTATCTCAACCACCATAAAAGCGATTTGAATTGTTCTTCCTTTGAAGAGATATAGAATGTACCGTAAGTTGCGAAATATTCTTTCAATTCTTCAAACCGGTCGTTCCAGTCAACATCTCCACTTGTTTTATTTGCATATTTTGGTTGAAAGTGTTTGTCAAAATCAAATCCTATTTTCTTTAAATCATTAATCTTTGAATCAGATAATTGACCATTTTTAAAATACCTCCTTTGAAAAACTAACCATGAGTAAAGCCCTTCAAACTCTTCGTTTTGTCTGGTAATGTTAAAATGCCCTTTTTCTTCAAAAAATAGTTGAAGTTCAATTATTCTTTCCTCCCAATATGTACGGCTTCCTTTTGAACTGAATTTGAAATCTAATGAGAAATCAAAATCTATTTCCTCTAATAACTTTCTTTGCTCGTCCGATAAACTTGTTTGTTGTTTTCTTAACCTGTAACACCAATAATAAAGTGTGCCATTCTCACTTAGACTTGGTTTTGAATGTTCGTTCTCATCATAGAAATTTTTGAGCATTTGATAATAAACATACCAATCTTTAATTCTGATAGATTTTTTAAAACCTAAATCTTCTAATTTTTCAATTTGTTCTTTGGAGAGACTACCACTTTTATGTTTTACTGAGCCATCTGTTTGTTCTGTACCATTATTTAGAATAAGACGGTATTTATTAGTCCATCTACCAAGTTTCGGAAAATCTTTACTTAAAATAGGAACTTCTGTATGACCATATTTTTCTTTGAACTCAACG
This sequence comes from uncultured Draconibacterium sp., assembly GCA_963677235.2. GTDB lineage: Bacteria > Bacteroidota > Bacteroidia > Bacteroidales > Prolixibacteraceae > Draconibacterium. The sequence goes on from CAXXPP010000004.1 coordinate 2,062,134, forward strand.
AGCTTTTCACAAAATTGGTCAAATACCCTTGCGTATCTATTCCAATTAAAATTTAACTCATCCAATAAATCAATTCTGTCTTGAGATAATCTATTTTCTCTTCTTTTTTGACCTTGCGCTACAACCCAAGTTCCTAGAGATTTATCTTTTTTGTATCGTGCAGGTACTTCTGAATGCCCATTTTCTTTGTGAAAATCGATTAATTTCTCATAATTATTCCACCAGATTTCATCAAAGTCTGTTATGCTTTGTAACTGCTCACTCTTCCAATCAAACCCAATTTCATCAAGTCTCCGCTTTTGTTTAGGGTCAATTCTTCCTTCTCTGTTACTTCGTCTGCGTTCATATATCCAGTTTTGAAGCTGTTTATCATCACTTCGGGAAACATTCATGTGACCATGTTCTGCTAAAAATTCTTTCAATCGCATGAACATTATTTCCCAATTATCTTTATTTTTTTCAATAATTTCATCGAACAAAACAGTTCTAAGCTTTTGTTCCAGTCCTTCGAACTTGATTATTCTTTCAGTTTCTGAATCCGGTAATTCAATCTCTATTTTGGAAGATTCCCTTTTCCCTTTTTGAAATGCAATCGCATTAATTTCTGCTTGAAGTCTTTCGTCCTGGTCACACAAAGAACGGACAACCTGAATGAGATAATTAAAAATTGGTTTACGCTTTATTTCAGTTTCAATATCTTCATCAATATGATGAAATAAAGGAACAACGATATAACCCATTTCCTTGTTTGCATTTTTGTCTGTTCTCAATGCACGTCCCGAAGCTTGGACGATATCAATTTTTGAAGTTTTTGGGTCGCAAAAATAAATTAAGTCAATGGTAGGTACATCAACACCTTCGGTTAAGCAGCGTGCATTTGAAACAACGGCTTTCGGACTTGTTTTGAAGTTATGTAAAACTTTTGAACGATAAGTTGTTGTTTGATTCCCTTCAACATACTCAGAAAATGTTTTTTCAAAGAAAAGCTGGTTTCTTTCTGCAAACTCTTTTGCCAAATGAACTTTTGAATGAAAGGTAAGTGCATGAAATGCACTGTATTTATTCATTACCAAATCCAAGGCAAAATTGTGTGCAATATCTTTTAAGGTAAATTCACCAGTATAATTCTGTTTTTCAATAAACTCTTTAATTTGTTTATCTGTAACTCCAATTCCAATGATTTTATAATCAACTAAGATTCCTTTGTCGATAGCTTCTCCAAATGACATTCGATGAGCTTCTTCACCAAAAACTTCTGGATTGCTCATGTCGCAAAGAAGTTCATATTCGTCACCGAGCTTGGTTTTAAGACTTGTGGTGGCAACTTTAGGAGTTGCGGTCATATAAAGTCTTTTGTCGGAAGGAATTTTTACGTTATCGTGGATTAAAGTGTAAACATTTTTGTTTTTACTACCTGCGGTTCTGTGTGCTTCGTCACAAATTGTCAATGAGAAAGAAAAACCGTTGTTTTTCGTGCAAGCATCCTGAATAACTTTTAAGGATTGATAAGTTGAATAAACAATTTTATTTTCGTCTGTATGTAAAAAGTCAGTAACCAGATTTGAATCGGTGGTCACAGTTCCCCCAATTTCATAGGTATTTACTTTAGGTGTATCAATTCGGTCTTTGTCGATATCCTTTTCTGAGCAAACACAGATATAATCGAATTGGTGGTTTTTATGTCTTGCCCATTCGTTTTTAATCTGCTTTAACAAAGCCAATGAAGGCAACAAAACCAATGTGCTTTTGCACATTAGTTTTTCCTTAATCCATAATGCGGCAAGTGTTTTTCCTGCTCCACAAGGTAAAATTAATTGTCCTCTATCACCAGACTTAAAATATTCTGTTACTTTATTTATTGCTATTTCCTGATGTTCTAAAGGTTTGTATTTTACTAATTCTTTTGTTTTCAGAGATTTTGCTCGCAAAAGAATATTTTCAAATACATCCGGTTGTATTGAAATTAGTCGGTCATAAGCGATTTGGGAATATTGTCCAAGATTCTTAGCAACATTAGTAACGTCAGCTACATTGGTAAATACAATTATTGAATCACAATGTGTCCCAAGTGCAAATACATTTGCAATTTTATCGCCTGACCAACTTAGTTTCTGGGACTCATCATTTTTAAATTTGCATTGGACTGCGTGATATTTCCCCTTTTTATCTTTAAGTAAAATATCAATTCCGTGGTCAACAGTAGGTAGTTTTAATTTCTGTGAGATTTCAAAAGGTATTTCTTCAAACAAATACGCCTCCTTATATAAGTCTGTTTGCTCAGGTTCTGTCAAGAAATAATACTTTGCAAAATACTCAAAGATTTTCCCCGCAATAGTTTTCTTTCTTGTAGTCTCAGTCTGCGAAGTATTGTACTTTTCGAGTCTGGTTTTTAAACTACTCCAATCAGAAATATTTTCTAAGGAATCAATTAGTATTTTATTGTAAGCATTATTCATCTTAGTTCTCGTGTGTCGGCTAAGATTAGACTCTTTTGGTTTTTCTGTTTTGGCAATTGGGTAGGGAAAAACCAAATGTGCCTAATGTGCGCTGGCATTTCATTATGTTTTTTTTATTTATATGTCAAATTATCAGTTGTTTATGTCTTTTTTTACACTTGGCGGTAACGGTTGGTACATGTTGTCGGGGCGGATTTCGGAGAGCGTTCCTGTCCGAAGGACACGGAACTGCGAAACGGGAATCCGTAGTTGGCATACCACTGAACCCCGCCCTGCAATATGTACTTTGTTGGCAACAGTATTTTTATTCAAAATCCATAGGGAAATAGTCTTTTGAGAATCCTTCCCCATAATGCAAGTCTCTACTTTTTCGAATTTCCATAAACTCTTTTAATCCGGGGTAAGGATAATCTGTTCTTTCTTTGTCTCGATATTCCAACCTGTAAGTTCGCCAAGTCATTTCCATGCTCGGCCCGTCTTCAATTAATAAAACGCCTTCTTCAAGGCGATAACTTGGTAACAGATTAGCTCTTACATTATCAAATACGTAATTCATTGCCCTTGTTAATTCACTTGTTAAATCAAGAACTAATTGAATGTGGTATCGATATTTAGCATGTAACTTCTCATATAACTCAGTATCCCATTCATCAATTTTATAGAACTTTTTTGTCCAAATACCATCATCTCCGACTTCTTCAGCATGTTCATCAAAAACATTTAAAAAATCATTTGTTACATTTTTTAAATTTTGAATACTTGCTTCAAGTTTAGTATATCTATGTGACCATACTCTGGATAGAATATATTCTACAAGAGCTCTCAAATTTTCATATTGTTCTTTATTCATTCTTGCATGTCCACCTCCATATAAGTATGATGTCCACGCTTTCCAATTCTCTGCATTCGCTAATTGAATTATTTTATCAAGATATGTTGAATAAACTTCATCATCACGTTGTTTCTGGGGGTCAATTTGTAGAGTTGATTTTATCCATTCTTCGTGCGTTTTTTTGAATTCCTTTAATTTCTCTACTGTATAATGTTTAGGTTGGTCATCAATTATTTTATGATGCACACTGCATAATAAAATTAAATTATCGTATTTATCTCTCTGTTCTATATCTAAATCAGATTCACCTCTTGGTCCATCCTTTTTCCTTGCTACAATATGTGCTTCCTCTCCAATGACAGAAGGGTCATCAGTTTCTGTCTCATCCATTACAAGTTCTTTTTTACAGTCTGGATATGCACACATATTTCCTGACCGTCCCCATAACATTTTATGTGTTTTTATACCTATTCCCATAATATTATCATTGTATGTTCTTCTTTAATATTGTTGCCAACGTATGTGCATCCCAAAAATTTGGGTTATTTCTCTATTATCGATTTGGGTTATACTCCTAATTAGGGCGTGTAAATGTAGTTTTCTGTTAGAGTAATTCATCCAGTGGATTTTTAAAATTTTTAAAATTGTGCTCCGAAACATGAGTGTACCGTTGTGTGGTTTTAACACTCTCGTGACCCAACCACGACTGTATAAAACGAATATCAATACCTTGTTCCAATTGGTGTGTGGCAAAACTGTGACGAAGGATGTGTGGATAAACCCTCCTGCTTATTCCCGCTCTTTGAGCTGCAGTTTTCAATACAGACGAAATACTTTCTGCCGTATATTGCCCTCCTTTTTGTCCCTCAAATAACCACATTTTGGGCTTGTATTCTCCATAATACACGCGCAGCAATTTTAACAGAACATCCGAAAGCTGAACATACCTGTCCTTCTTCCCTTTGGCTCCTGTAATCTTTATCATCATCCGCTGCGAATCAATATCCCTTATCTTTAAATCAATTGCTTCGCTCCTCCTCAACCCGCATGAATAGATTACTGAAATAATTGTTTTATGCTTCACATTATCCGTAGCTGCTAAAATTGCCCCAACTTCTGATTTACTAAGAACATCAGGTAAAATCTTTTCCCTTCGTGGACGTTCTATTTCGTATTCCTGCTTCGGTTTTCGGAGTACTTTTTCATAATAAAATTTAATCCCGTTGATTCGCTGGTTCTGTTCACTCACTGATATATTCCATTTCTCAATCAATTCAAGAATATAGGTGTTTATTTCTTCGCCTGTCACCTCTGTTAAAACCCGGTGAGAAAAATAATGAATAAAATCTTTGAAATACGTGGAATAAGTTTTTATAGTGCTTTCACTATAACGTTTTTGTTTAAGCAATTCAAGGTATCCTTTCGGAAGTTCAATGTTTTTCCTGTAAGTATAATCGCGCTTTATCTGCCCATTAACAACAGGTTGTGTTTTTACTTTTAATTCAGAATAATCAATATATGCCAAATCTTTAAATATCACGAAAAAAATATGCAGGTTAAAATTACTTTCGTTTAAGTACCAACAACTCATTGTTTTGCTCCACCGCACAGTTATATTTTCCCGTAAAATCTCAATAAATCTCTCATTATACTGAAATTCAACACGTACAACATTTTGTTTTCTGTGAACACCTTTTCTAAGCGTTATGTTGGGTAGTGTATTCAAGGCTTATATTTTGTTTTTAAAATTAATAATCTTTTGTAAAAAAACAATTGTCTCCACAGTACAGGATTCATAAAACAATTTACGGATACAATGCATATAACCACATGAAAAACAATACCACACCAAACAATAAATAAGGTCCTAAAAAATACTTTTTCACCATCGGAAAAACATGCTAACATCGGTTCACTTAATGGCAAGAGAAGCTTTTCTGTATTTTTACACAAGGACGATAACCTGCGATGGCATTATGAAACGAGTTGAAAACGACCGGAACGAACTGGGGCACTATGTTTAACTATCCGACCAACAATCCGGCCGAATTAAAACAAGTATAACCAACTATAAATCAAACAAAAATGAACCGTGTTACCACACAATCTTCCTTCTGTCTTTGTTGCAGATTACAAATTATCAATAAAGTAATCGCTAACCTTTCGCATTAAATGCACACGATCTTTCCCACGAACATTGTGCGGATGTGTCGGGTATACAAAAAAATCGACTTGCTTTCCTTCCTCAACACATTCGCGCAGAAATTTCATACTGTGCTGCATTACCACTGTTTCGTCCTGCACCCCATGAATGAGCATTAATCTCCCCTGTAAAGAAGATATATAGTTTAACATGTTCGATTCCTTAAATCCCTCAGGATTTTCCTGTGGCGTATCCATGTAACGTTCGCCATACATAACTTCATACATACTCCAGTCTACTACCGGCCCTCCTGCAACTCCTACTCTAAATACTTCGGGATGACGGAGCATCAGGTTAAGAGTCATAAAACCTCCAAAGCTCCAGCCATGTACACCAATTCGGTCAACATCTACATACGGCAGCGACTTCAGATATTCTACGCCTTTCATCTGATCCTCCGTTTCAAGAATTCCTAACTGGCGATGTACTGCCGTTTCAAAATCACGACCACGGTTTTGTGTTCCGCGGTTATCCATGGTAAAAGCAATGTATCCCTGTGAAGCCATGTAATACTGCCACCAACGCGCCTGATTCTGCCAGCTTTTATTTACCAGTTGTGAATGTGGCCCGCCATACACGTACACAATTACAGGGTATTTTTTTGAAGGATCAAAATCAACCGGCAAAATTAAACGGCCGGTCAACTCTGTTTTTCCATCAGCCGACATCACCGGAACAAGCTTATTTTCTCCTAATTTATAATTTTCAAACGGGTCTTTTGAAGTAAGCAGATTCTGCCTCTTTTTACCGTCGGCAAAAATTAATTCTATTTTCCCGGGAATTTCCGGGCCGTTCCAGTTGTCGATTATATAGTCACCACCAGGACTAACCATTCCACTGTGAATACCTTCGCCCAACGAAAGTTTTTCCATTTTCCCGGTTTTTATTTCTACCCGATAAATATGCGTCTCCAGCGGGCCCTCTTTTGTAGCTTCCACAAAAACAAAACGTTCCTTGTTGTCAAATCCCAGCACATTGGTAACCTCCCACTCCCCTTTTGTAATCTGTTTCAGCAACTCTCCGGCTGTATTATATTTATATAAATGAAGCCAGCCATCCTTCCGGCTCAGATAATAAAACTCTTTTTCGTTTACTTTTGAAAACTGAATTGGATGAAGAGGCTCAACATAATGTTCGTCTTTTTCTTCAAACAACGTTTTTTCTTTTTCGCCTGTTATCGCATTGTATGCGTTAAGTTGCATATGGTTTTGTTCGCGATTTAACTCGGCAATATAAATACTCTTTTCATCGGGCGACCAGGCAATATTGGTTAAATAATGATCGAGCGGTTCGCCGGTTTTCATAAACACTGTTTTTCCGGTAGCAATGTTGTACACCCCCAATTTGACCTGCTCGCTTGTTAAACCGGCCATCGGATATTTCACTGGTGTGTATTCTGCCTGGCGCTCCATAAAATCAACCAGCGGATAATCATGAACCATACTTTCATCTTTCCGGTAAAAAGCAGTAAAGTTTCCTTTTGGTGAATTAAAAATGCCACCTGTAATACCAAATTCATTCCGGTGAACGGATTTACCATTTACAATTCCACTCCCTCCGTCGGAAGTAATCCGTGTTTGTTTGCCATCGGTAAAAGAAATATATAAATCATTATTTATGGTATAAACAACAAATTTTCCGGCTTCGTTAAAAACCGCATTTTCTGCTTCTTCCGGGAACTGAATTTTGTAAAGCAATTCCTTCTTGTCCACATCAATCACCAGGAACTTATTTTTATTTTGAATCAACATTTCGGAAGTATTCAACCACGAAAATGACGGGAAGCCTTTGAAACTGGTACCTGTCAAATTCTTTACCGTTTCATTTATTTCATCTAAACGAATAAGCGGAAACCTTTCTGTTTTCTTTACCGATTCCAGCCATAATGTGTCACCTTTCAGATAGGTAAATGTATTTTTATCTTTCCATGAAAGGTCATTTAAATTTTCGGGGTTCAAGCCCCTGTAACGACCTAAAATAGCATCTTCGAGTGTCATTTGTTTTTGCTGGGCAGCAGCAATCTGCGACACAATCAGAAAAAGAAATAAAAATTTTCGCATGATTCATTCTTGTAAATTGAAAAGCGAATGTAAATAAAGTATTACTTGCTAAAAAGAATTAAAATCAGTAATTGCTCCAGGAAAGCAGATACAAAAGAATCTTTTAGAAACAATAAAACTAAATATACACCAATTAAAAAATCACCATCAAAATTGATCATTTCAAACTGAATGAATTACATTAGCCATTCTAAAATTAGCTTATGCAAAACAGAAACTTAACCGTAATATTTCTGATAACACTAGTTGGAGTAATGGGTGTAGCAAGTATTACCCCTGCATTTCCATCAATAATTAAACATTTTGGAATAACTCCCACACAGGTAACTATGCTTATTACTGTGTTTACTCTTCCGGGGATTTTTTTAGCACCTGTTATCGGAGTTCTTGCTGATAACTTTGGACGTAAAACCATTTTAGTGCCATCGCTTTTACTCTTTGGCCTTGCTGGTTTAGGATGTTTTTTCACCAAAGACTGGCACGTTTTACTGGCACTCCGTTTTTTTCAGGGCATCGGGGCGGCATCTCTGGGAATGTTAAACATTACATTAATAGGTGACCTTTTTGAAGGTCCTAAACGAGGTGAGATTATGGGGTACAATGCCAGTGTTTTAAGTGTTGGTACAGCTACCTACCCAGCCGTTGGTGGTGCTTTGGCGATGGCAGGCTGGCAGTTTCCTTTTCTGCTTACTTTTCTGGCTATTCCTACGGCATTAATGATAATTTTCTGGCTAAAAAACCCCGAACCGGATAAAAAGCAAAACCTGAAAGAATACCTGAAAAGAACATGGAAGAATGTGAATCAAAAAACCGTGTGGGGACTTTTTATTCTGAACATTCTTTTGTTTGTAATTTTATACGGGGCTTATCTTTCCTACTTCCCGCAACTTATGGAAGAACGAATGCAATTTACTCCTCTGTACATTGGGCTTTTTATGTCTGGTTTTTCGGTAGTTACAGCTATCACTTCTTCACAACTTAAGAGAATCAATCGTATTCTGAAACCCAAAACACAGTTGCAAACCGGGTTTGGGTTGTATCTCGTTTCTATGCTGCTTTTGTCGTTTTCGAGCCAGTGGTGGCAATTGTTTTTCCCGGTTGTAACTTTTGGTATCGCGCATGGAATGATAATCCCGGGAATTCAGACCTTACTTGTAGGATTTGCCCCAATTACAGAAAGAGCTGGTTTTATGTCGATAAATGGCATGGTTTTGCGGTTAGGGCAAACTACCGGACCAATTATTATTGGGTTATTTTATGCACTTGGTGGAACCGGAACGGCTTTTATTGGAGGAGCAGTTGTAGCGGTAGTAATGCTGTTAATTTCCTTTACCATGTTAAAACTTTAACCTGCCTAAAATGATTTTTAAAACCAATATTGCTGCAAATTTGAATTCAGTGTAAAACCAATGCCAGTTAAAGTAGTTTTTTTTATGTTTGTTCACTTCTAATTAAACCGGGGGAAATATGTGGATTATTTTTTTGCTTATTCTTTTCTATCTAACTGCACCTGTATTTTTAATCTATTTATGTAAAATTTCCAAAACCTTAAACCGCGTTGGAGCAGTGGTTTTGGCTTATGCATTGGGACTTTTGCTCGGCAATATCGGAATCTTCCCTTCGCCAGGCAGTACTTTCCGGCAATTGCTCGGAACGCGAACAGTAATGCCAAACGATGAATTTACAGCATTATTAAATTCGGGGAAAATACTGGAAAGCGATATTATAGTAAACCAAATCTCACATGTTCAGGATATTTTAATGACAATTATTATTCCGTTGGCTATTCCTCTATTACTGTTTTCTCTTGATTTACGGAAATGGATAAAGCTGGCCAAGGGAGCTGTTTTGTCGCTTGTTCTTGCAATGATTTCGCTGATTATATCTGTTTTTGCAGGCTATTATTTATTCGCGGAACATGTTACTGAATCATGGAAAGTAGCCGGAATGCTGATCGGCGTTTATACCGGCGGAACACCCAATCTGGCAGCCATTGGCACTGCTCTGGATGTGAGTCCGAATATTTTTATTCTTACCCATACTTACGATTTGATAATCGGGTCAGTAGCCCTACTCTTTTTAATGACTATTGCACAGCGGCTTTTCCATACATTTCTCCCCAAATTCGGGGTGGTTAAAAAGGGCGAAAATGTTTTTCATTTGGCCGACGAAACAAACGATATGGACAATTTTGACAACCTGTTTAAACGAAAATCTGTCCCCGATTTACTAAAAGCTTTTGGAGTAACAGTTCTGATTTTTGCCATTGGTGGCGGTTTAAGTTTACTGGTTCCTGAATCTTCATCAACAATGGTGGCAATCCTAACCATTACTACACTCGGGTTGGCGGCGTCGCTTGTAAAACCAATCAGCCGGATTCAAAACAGTTTTCAGTTTGGAATGTACCTCATCATTGTTTTTTCGCTGGTGGTTTCTTCCATGGCCGATTTGCGAAACATGTTCCAGATAGAATTTTTGCAGTTATTTTTGTTTGTGTTGCTGGTTGTGTTTGGTTCCATGGCAATTCATGTTGTGCTTTCCAGAATTTTTAAAGTAGATGCCGACACCACGATTATTGCGATTACGGCCTTAACCTACTCTCCCCCATTTGTACCGACGGTAGCGGGCGCTTTAAAAAACAAAGAAATTATTATTTCCGGGCTCACAATCGGTATTCTAGGTTACGCTTTTGGAAATTATCTTGGAATTTTTATTGCCACATTATTGCGATAAAAACACTGCAACTATCCTAATTTCTGAATGAGTTGTTCTCTGTAATTAATGCTTACCGGAAGTTTATGGCTGCCAATTTTCACCTGGTTTCCTTCGAGGTAAATAACCTTTTCCAGTGAAATAACATACGATTTATGAATCCGCTCAAACTTTTCGGGAGGTAACTGAGCAATAAACTCTTTCATTGTTCCATGAACCATTAAAGAATCATTTTCAGTTACAAATTTCACATAATCGCCTTGCGCTTCAAGAAATAAAATCTCATCAAAATCTACGCGGTAGTTTTTTTTGTCGGCCCGCAGCATCATATGCCCGGTTGTATTCTTAATTTCATTTTTTGCAGAAATTCGATCCAGAATACGATTAACAGAAGCTCTGAATCGTTCAAAAGACACCGGTTTCAAAAGATAATCAACAGCATCAACTTCAAAACCTTCCACAGCAAATTCAGGATATGCGGTAACAAAAACAAACAAAGGAGGCTCTTTTAAACTTTTCACAAAACCAATTCCCGAAAGTTTGGGCATGTTAATATCCAAAAAAAGAACATCGATTTTTTCCTCTGCAATTTTTTTACCTGCGTCGAGAGCATTATGGCAAACACCAGCCAGAACCAACTCCGGGCAGATTCCCACAAACTCAACAATCACATCCTGCGAAAGCGGTTCATCATCAACTATCAAACATTTTAGCTGCATATTAATTCAACTGAATTTGCAAAAATATTTTAAACTTCCTTTCATCATCTACTATCTTCAATTTATGGGAATCAGGATAAAGCAGTTCCAATCTCTTTTTCACATTTTGAATGCCAATTCCTTTATATTTTGTATCAGACAGAGAAGGTTTATTTCCCTTTGCATTCTCCACCTCAAAAACAAGGTTATTTTCAATTATCTGTATGCGAATATTTACAAATGCATTTTCGGCCCCGCTTTTTAAACCGTGTTTAAAACTGTTTTCCACAAAGGGAAGAAAAACAAAAGGTGCTATTTTTTTATTCTGAATATCGCCGGTAATTTCCATACTGATCTTTTCTGACTCAATTGTTCTCAAATTTTGTAATTCAATGTAATTCCGAACCATCTCTATTTCCTTTTCCAGTGGTATAAAATCCGTATCCGATTCATAAATGATGTGTCGCATTAAATCGCTTAACTGAACAATCTTATCAGGAACCAATGGTGAATTCTTTCGCGAAAGGCTGTAAATACTATTCAACGAATTAAATAAAAAATGCGGGTTGATTTGTGAACGCAAAGCTTTTAACTCCGTTTCGGTCCTGTCTTTTTCTATTTCCTGAAGTTTAAACCACCCGCGGGCCAGCCGAAACAAGCTGGTTAAAAAAAGATATACAAGGTAATACAGCGAAATATCCCAGAAACTGTAATAGGCAATAAAATAATAGCCTTTAAAAATATAATCAATCCACCGGTTAAAAAGGATGAGATAAAAACCAGCACCAAAAGCGATAATTGCAATGGCCAGAATCGCAAACAAAAGGTACTTTCCTTTTTCAAGAAAACAGGGAAAAAGAACTTTCAGATTTATATAAACAATCAAAAAAACAGGCACATGAAAAATAGCGGTATAAATCAGATCTATCTTTTTAATTTCAGCCGAGACTTTCAGAATATTAACAAGGATTAAAAATGATAATGCCCAAAACAGGATATGTTGCAATACCCTGTTTCTGATTAGCTGATTAAATATTTTGTTTAACTCTGCCGCCATTTTATTGCCGTGTAAGAACAGCTTCCAGGCCATTTTTAAAAGCTTCTTCCGAATTTACATATTTTGTGACAAATTTTTGTAATTCGCCGGGTTTGGCGGTGAGCAAAATAATATCGTCATTTTCCTCGTGGTGAATACGGATTTTATTTTCCTGAATCAGATTTTTTAACCACTCCTGGTCGAACCAGTTAATTAACAGCTTATCATTCTCTATCGTTAGTTTTGCAAAAGTGTGAACCGGTATCATATGAAAAGTAGCCAAATCCAGGTTGTCATCATCCGACATTTCCTTCAGATAAAAATCTAAAAAGTAATCACCACCCAACTTTACAATATGCACACTAAACTCCGACTTCCTGTTATCCTTGTCGTTTAAAAACAAGGTATACGAAGTACTGTCGATATTTTCAGGTCGCTTTTCACCTTTATAGGCATGTTCAAAATTCCAGACAGTTCCCTCGTCGTCGGTCCATTTTCCGGTTAAAATGTCGTTGGCAAACAAATCTTCTTTATTGTACAACGGATAAAAAGAATAAACCACACAACCTGATAACAGAACCGCGATAAAAAATACGATGAATAAAATTCGTGTTTTCATTTTTACTGATTTAAGATTCTGATTCAAAAGTATAGCAGCTCTTCATCACTTCTATTTTTTTTCGTTGTGATCGGATTTTTTGTCGTTAAGATCGAAAAGTTGTTTACACAAAAAACTGTTACATACGCAACAGGTAAAAATCTTATTCGGTAAAACTTATTTTGAACTATTGTATTATTGCACGGTGCACAATTTTGTTGAATTCCAGCGCATAGCTAATATCAAAAGGCATAAATTGAGTAAATGCCAATACAACCATTTCATTTTTAGTGTCGACTGTAAAAAAAGTAGATGCCGCCCCACTCCATCCATACTGTCCGTTTTCGGGATTATATGAACCACCAAGGCCATAGCCACCGGTTTCTTCATAAACCACACCTTCGGGCAATTGGTCCGACATTATCATATCCACTGCAGATTCCTTCAAAATACGTGCTCTATCCAGCTCTCCGCCATTCAGCAACATCTGGGCAAAGCGGGAATAATCTTCTACTGTAGTCACCAATCCACCACCACCAGAGAAAAGCACAACCTGACTTTTAAAAATATCCTGCATCGGGCTTTCCATACTCACCAAATTACCGGTTTCATCTTTTGAATAGAGGCGGGCAAATCTATCGAGTTTTTCCTCCGGGACATAAAAACCAGTATTGTCCATTTTCAGAGGTTCAAAAATTCTTGTTTTAAAAAATTCATCCAAGGGCATCCCTGATAAAATTTCAACAAGATATCCTGCAACATCTATAGAAAGGCCATATTCCCACCGCGTCCCGGGTTGATATTTTAACGGAATATCTGCCAATATTTTTACTTTTTCACCCAGCACTTCATCCCATCCGCTTACATTTGAAACCCGGTATAATGAATCTACATACGAATTCATATCCCAACCATAAGTTAAACCAGAAGTATGAGTTAATAAATTTCGAATTGTTATAGGGTTCTCCTGAGCTTCCAGTTGTTTTGTTTCGGAGTTGTATACTTTGGTATTTTTAAACTCCGGAATATAATCGGAAACTTTATCGTCCAGTTGAAATCTCCCCTCATCGTACAACATCATTAAAGCAGTAGTTGTAACCGGTTTTGTCATTGAAAAAGCTCTGAATATTGTCTGGTCATCAATAGGTTGCTGTTTTTCCACATCAGCAAACCCAAATTGTTCAGAAAGAACAGTCTCATCATTTTTAACCACCATTACTGAAACACCGGCCAGTTGTTGCTCATCAACATATTTCTTTACTACAGTAGTAGCTAATTCGAGTGTATCTTTCGAAAAACTGTCAATAGCTTTGGTTTCTTTTTTCCCAGCCTGAGTGCAGCTCATTAGCGAGAAAAACAACGATACAATAATTAAAGGAAGAAATGTTTTTTTCATAATCTGGATTTTTTGTTATCAAAAGTTAGGAAATTATACTGACAAACTGATTTCAAAACAAATAATTCAGCCCGATATATAACCCGGAATCCCCGTCGCGTTCATCTGCTGCAACTCCATAATCTACTGCAACAACAAAATTCTGGTTCATTACTACCCGCAAACCGGCACCGTACGAAAAGTGCATTTCTTCTGCTCCTTCCCTGTAATACTGACTTTCACCATAATCAATTAAAGGATTTGGCTCTGGCGATGGAAATTCAACATCAATTTTTTGAGTTACTTGTCCAAAATCCATAAATCCATTTAACCCCAAATAAAAATTGTTATTTATAAACTGAAAGCGGGCAAACTTCCAACGAGCCTCAATATTTCCGTAGAAAAAACCATCGCCTACAACCCTGTTTCTGCGAATCCCGCGTAAGGTTTTTGCCCCACCCAGTCCTTCCGAAGCAGCACCTTTTAAAACCGAGGTAATTACCTGCGTTTGATAATAAAATGGTACATCGCCTGCAATGGTAGTTTGATAAGCCAGACGGTAAACCAGCGATAAATCTCTTGGAATAAGAGTAAAATACTGCCTGTGTGTTAAATTCAATTTTGCAAATGAACTTTCACCTCCCAAAAACTCAGGGGCACCAACAATTACAGCTTCTGTCCAAATTCCCTTCATCGGATTAGGACGATTGTCGCGGGTATCATAAACCAGTCCGGCCTTTAATGTAGGAACAAATCCGCCATTAGCTTCTTCTTCTGAAATTATTCCCCAGTCCTGGTATTCTTCATACAAACCATCAACATCAGGTAAAATATCGTCGCCTTTTTTTCCTTTATTGAGTTTATCCAGGTTAACTGAACCAATTTTAAAATTCAACAAATTAACTCCGGCTGCCCAGCGTAAATTTTCTCCGTAAAACTTTCCTTGTAAGTCCACTTTAAAACGGAACATTTTTCGGTCGTATTTGTAAAACATCCGGGTTTTGTATGCGTCACTCCCGTCATCAAACCATTCTGAATTTACCACAGCATCATAACCATTAAATCCGTAAAAATCATAGGCCTGATCCGATAAAAAACTGATATCAACCGATGTTTGAAGTCCTTTAATCAATTTATCAGAATCATAATAAAACCGATTTATTCCACTCCCTTTGGTAAAACGTGATACTTCGAAATACAACGAGTGATTATAATTGGGATAGCGAGTTCCGTCGCCATAATGGTATAAATTAACCAGCGCTCCATACTGAAACCCCAAATCGGTATCGAAAGTTATGGTCGGTAAAGCGCCAAAATTCCAGCCGGTTTTTGTTACCTCTTCCTGAGCAAAAGCAGCCACAAACCCGACACTGAGAACAAGCAATAGCCAATATTTTTTCATATGAATAGGTTTTATAAATTCAGAAAAATTTGTGGAAACGAAGAACAAAATATCAAAACGTTTTCGTAAAGCATTAATTCAGTTTTATAAAAACGAATATAGAAAAAATATGTATTGAATTTTAAAAGTGAACTAATTCGCAGGTTTTCAGGCCATATACAAAACAATGTTGTTTCCCTGAATTCTATTGTTTAGGAATTGTTTATAACATTATTCTTCCATTAAAAGAAAGTGTTGAAGTTCTTCTAAATCATCAGCCCCGATTAATCCGACACCAGCATCTTTTAATACTTTCCAAACATTTTTTTTCTGTTCATCTGTTCTGTTGGGGGTTCCCCAAAAACGCAGTAAATACCCTTTTTCCCGGGCTTTATTGGCCCAATTATTTAGTTTTTCTTTTTCAGCAGAACTTATCCCGCCTGTTCCATCCCAGGAAAAATATTCACCCCATGAGTTACTTACCATGGGCATCAATGTTGGAATAATCCCGGAATCAATATCTTTTAAACGACCATCATAACCGGCATATCTAACCTTTTGCTCTTTCATATATTCAAAAGGACGATTACCTGAAATAACAGCCAGCACACTGCCTTTTACTTTTTTGCCATTCACAAATGAGGTCATTATGGATTTGTATTCCCCGAGAATCTGATGTAAAAGCTTATATGTTTTCAATCCGTCGTCTTTAATATCAATAAGCAAAATAATTTCTTCTCCATTTCCATAAACCGAACCATTGTTTTCACTGACAATTTTTTTTAAGGGTTCCAGATAAAGTTTCCGAAGAGTCCTTCCATGCCTTATCTCATCGGGGTTATGGGCAACGAAAAGAGAATCGTCAATCAAATATACATCCGCCTCAATACTCTTAAAACCATAACTCAAAGCATCAAACAATGGATTATCGTGTTCATAATCGTTGTGCGCATGAGCAGGCAGAATTTGCTTTTTGTTGTCAATTTTGGAAGCACTAAAACAAGTAAAGAAACCAATCAAAAGAACCGCGAAATATTTCATAATATCGTTTATTTATATATTCAGAACAATAATTTTATACCCGAAAATGAAAAGTAATGTTTTATGTCTAATCTGTTTTTAATTTAACTTTATCAGTAATTTAAATTTCAATAATAGTAATAAAGCACTTTAAAATATTAGTTTTATTCTTAAAAATTTTTATTTTTACGACCACCCTTTTAAAATAAATTCAAAACTATAACTATACAAATAATGAAAACAAATAGAAGGAAATTTTTTCAAGTTGCAGGAGTTGCAGGAGCAGGAGTACTTTCCGGAGGTTTTACCTCCTGTAATCAAAGCTCCTCACCGCAGCAACCTGAGTCGCAGCTGGCCGGGATAAAAGAAGCCACTGCCGTATCGCACCCGCAAATATTTAATATGAGCGGTTATGCTGCACCCAAACTGGAAACTGTCCGATTGGGGATTATCGGATTAGGACAGCGTGGTCCAGGAGCGGTTGAAAGGATGTCGAATATTGAAGGAGTTGAAATTGTTGCGCTTTGCGATAAAGATTTGGATCGTGTTGCCCGTTGCCAGAAAATTCTTGACAAACACGGTTTGCCCAAGGCAAAAGAATATGGCGGCACTCCCGATTCATGGAAAGAATTATGTGAAAATCCGGATATAGATTTGGTTTACACCTGCACTCCATGGGAATTGCACACACCAATAATGGTTTATGCCATGGAACACGGCAAACATGCTGCAACTGAAGTCCCGGCTGCCAAAACCATAGAAGAGGCATGGCAATTGGTAGAAACTTCGGAAAAAACAAAAAAGCATTGTATGATGCTTGAAAACTGTTGTTACGATTTCTTTGAATTGCTGACACTCAACATGGCACGTCAGGGATTTTTTGGAGAAATAGTCCATGCAGAGGGCGCCTATTTGCACAACTTACTTGATTTAAATTTTGATAAGGAAGGTTATGCGGATATGTGGCGTTTAATTGAGAACCAAACCCGTAACGGAAACCTCTACCCGACCCACGGTCTTGGACCTGTTTGCCAGGTTTTGAATATCAACAGAGGGGATAAAATGGACTACCTCACTTCGATGTCGACCAAAGATTTTCAGATGGGAAAACGGGCCTCGGAACTTGCGGCCACCGACGATTTCTTTAAACCTTTTGACACCAACAGCTACCGTGGCAACCTGAATACAAGCATCGTAAAAACCAATAAGGGCAAAACCATAATGATCCAGCATGATGTAACCAGTACGCGTCCCTATTCCCGTATTCATCAAATTACCGGAACAGACGGTTGTGCACGGAAATATCCGGATCCACCGAAAATTGCCAAAGGTCACTCCTGGTTTACAGAAGATGAATTCAAAGTACTCGAAGAACAATACACTCCCCCCATCGTAAAATTAGTGGGTGAAATGGCTAAAAAAGTAGGCGGACACGGGGGTATGGATTTTATAATGGACTGGCGATTAATCGATTGCTTAAGAAACGGAATTCCGCTTGATCAGGATGTTTATGATGCTGCCACCTGGAGTATTATTGGCCCGTTAAGCGAGTGGTCGGTAGCAAATCGTTCCAACTCTATTGACGTTCCTGATTTTACAAATGGTGCATGGAAAACCAATACACCTGTGGATATAACCTTATCAAAAGGAGGTACAACCGGAGTTCGGCTAACAGAAAAAACAGAAAACCAGCTAAACTTGTAAAAGCATTAAACACGATAAAACAAAAGAGGCAATTGTTATAATTGCCTCTTAGTCTTTTTTAACTAAACTAAACGCTTTATCAATTTATGATAAAAATACCGTATAGTAAGTTAGACAATTCAAAAAGGTTTTACCCTTAAAAAAAAATCAATTATTTTAATAACACCCCTGAAACATTCCAATGGCTAAAACTTCCGCCTTCTCTTTCTCCAATAGGGATAGCTATTTTCATTGTATGTTTAATCCCTGGCTTCAAGCCTTTTAACGGAATATAAACAGGATTACTTGCTTCGCCGGGACACCATCCGGATCTGCTGTAATCACTGGATGAAAGTCCGTTCCAAAAATTACCGGACGCCGGATTATATTTACGAAATGAACCACAATCACAATTCCAGGGGATACAACTACCGACAAGCTTGTCATCGATAAAAATTTCATTCAGCTTTTGATTGAATTCGTCACCTCCATCCCAACCGCCGTGTCCGGTAGATATGTATCTCAAAACGCAATTTTCAGTGCCTTCAGGAACTTCAAATTCAATTTTCAGCGAATCATTCTCGAACATGGTTCCATATTCCTGACCAGCCATTTCCATTATACTAAGCGTATTGAACAATGGATATACCCACTTTTTTTTGTCGTCATTTTCATTATCACTGATTCTGCGACTTCCCGGATAATATTTTAAATCGAGACTCACTTTATGACCTCCTTTGTCATAATTACCGATAAAAACCCCAATCCAGACTTCCTTTTGCAAGAGTGGCAAGAGTTCTGTTATTTCTTGTTTATAATAGGCATGATCTTCCCATTTTTGTCCGTAAACTTCCACTTGATTATTAAACTCTCTGATTCCAAAAGGCGTAAAAAAACGTATCAACTCAACAGCTGGTGAAAAATCGGGAGTTGCAACAGTAGCATAATATTTCTTTCCGTTAGCAGCTTCAAAACCGGGGACGGTTTCAATACCGTTTTGCAATGCATCAAAAAACGACTTTTCTTTGTTTTCCGGAATTATAAAAACGGTTCCTGTCCTGTCGTATGCATCTCCATTGGAATACTGTTCCAACTCAGCAAAGACCTGATAATCGGAACTCACCTCAGGTAGTTTCATCCTTTTAAGAATGATTGTTCCACCTGCAAAACGGTAAGTTTTATTATTTTGAATTCCTTCCGGATTTTCAATAGGATTTCCCCAACTTATTTTCTCGTTATCATACACATTCACCTGGGTAATAAAACTATTGGTTACCAGATGCCGGTAATACGGAAGATCAACTTTTTCACCTTTTTCTTCCGGAATAACCGGGGTTATATCTTTAGTTTCAGCGTTTCTAATTTCAGCCGCTACCAAACCGTAGTTCCCATTTCTCACCACTTTTAAAACCAGTCCGTCAACAATTCCATGACTCATCAGCGGTGTACCACGTGCACCTAACTCTGTTGTATACCAGATTTCAATTGAATTTGAACGCAAAGTAGCTGTTGCTTTTTTACATACATAACCGGCGATTGTATCTGTTACGCCGGTTTCCTTTACTTCAGGATATTCTGAAAAATCCTCTTCTGTAAAAAACTTTTTGCCACTGTAAAGCACTGCAACCTGATATGTTTTTCGTAAATTAAAATCGAGATAGCTTATTTCTACAGGAGTTTGGGGAATAAGTTTTTCATCCTGACTGTCAGAATAAACCTTTGCCTGTTTCGCATTTGCAATCAGAATTACTTTTCCTCCGTTCTGCAATTTCTCTCCATTTCGAACAGTCTCATAAACTATTTCTAATGATTTCGTGTCCTTTTGTTTTGCACTTACTGAAAAACTTATTACGAGACATAAAACAATAAATAAAAAAATTATTCTCCTGTACATCATCCTTTTTACTATTAATTTTCAGATTTCGTTTGAATAACTATCACCCCATCCATTCCTCTCGACCCGTAGCGAGCGGAAGCAGAATCCCCCTTCAACACGTCAACAGATTTAACTTCGGATGTTGGCAAATTCTTTAAATAATTAAAATCGACAACATTTTTGTCTACAACAATTAATGCCTCGTTCCCTTGATATGTACTTGCTCCCCTTATGGTAATTGAAGAAGTACCGACACTCACCCCACTTATTCTTCCTTTAATTATTTCGAGAACAGAATTATAACTACTAAAATCTTCATTTGAGTCTAAATGCTCAATTGCGTGTGTTAGTTTATCCTTGTCGATATGCCCATACCCGGTTGCCAATTCTACATTGTCTTTAACATTTCTGAATTTAAGGTTTACATCAACATCGTTGATTACATCTTCCTTTTTTAATTTGATCTTTTTGTCATAAAAACCATTGGCTTTAAAAACAAGAATATCATTTTTGGCACAACGAATTGAATATAATCCTGAAGTATCAGTATATGCAACAGTTTCTGTTTGTTTTGAAAAAATACTTACCTTATTTAGCGCATATTCATCAAAAGTTGTCACTTTCCCTTTTACTGTATATTCCTGCGCGTTGGTATAAAAGCAGGAAAAAGATATAACAAACAGTGCAAATAAAGTTCTCGTATTCATGTCTAAAGTTTTTGGGGCAGATTAATTCAATATTTCAAAAAATACAAGAGCCATCCAATTACCGGACAGCTCCTGTTTTTAATTATTTATCACGAAAATATTTCACCTCAAATTTTCCGTTATTTAGGACCTGCTCCATAATTCGGATCTTGCTTGTCGAACCATAATCTTTCGCTATTTAGTGTGGCAGGGTCAGAAGTTCCGGTTGTAAAACCCTGTTCCTGGGCCGACTGGACTTCATTTTCATAATTTTTATTGTCCTCGGTTGGCGTACCAATTGTGAACCTTCTGGGTACAACTAATTCGCTACCTGAAGCAACAAAATCATCCCACGGCAGATAACTGCTTCCTTTTTTAGGAATACCTGAACGTCGAACTAAAGTCCACTCATCGCCCGGGGTATTAGCAAAATTTATATATTGTTGTATATAAACTTTTTCCAACGCGTCGGTGCTGAGGTCATAGGCAGGCTGAGCCAACAGCTCTTCTATCTCACCACTTTTCAACTGGGTTGAAGCTTCTGCTGCTTTTTCTGCATCTGTATAAACCGGATCGCCTTCGTAATATGGCATTTGATTATTTTCAGCTAAAGCATCTGCCCTGCGGATAGAAAGATCAACACCATGATTAAAATATTCCTGAGCTGATTTTGGAAGGTTGGCTCCCAACAGTTTAAACTCAGCAAAATATAAATTTGTTTCGGCAGAACTTCCAAGAATAACGTTTAACGGAGGATCGTTATCTTTAAGTTCGATTACACGTCCTCCCGGTTTTGTAGGGTACGTGTAGTCGTAAGTTGTTCGTACCAGCTTTTCTGCGTATAACGAAGTTGCGGAATAAGATTTCTCCACTCCATTTAATGAGATCCGATAAAGTGCTCCCTGGTTAAAATAAATATCATTATCACCTGCCAGTGTAGCATCTGGTGCCAACGGAACTCCATAATATCTCACCCAGGGTTCTCCCGGGCCTTTCCAACCGGCAAAATTTCCATCTCCGTCGTATTCCACATTTTCTTCCACGTAGGGTGGCAATGCTTTTCCGGCATCAATAAAAGCCTGAACTACTTCTGCATTAAAACCATTTTTTTCAAAAATAAAACGAACCCTTGGGTCTTTATTTTCAATCAGAAAATCTACCAGGTTTCTTCCTGCGTATCCAATCCACATCGCATTCTCGGTCCCATAATATTTAACTCCGCGATTATATATAAAATCATCATCAAGGTTATCCATATAACCTGCCGGGGAACTTGCTACCTCTTCTGCAATTTGAATGGCTTTAGCGCTGTTCGTATTTACAAGGCGTGCGGCAATTTTCAATTTTAATAAATTACAGAATTTAGCCCATTTTGAATAATCGCCACCATAAATAACATCCTGATTACCCATTACAACCTGATTTTCTGCTGTAGTCAAAACTCCGATAGCATCATCAAGTTCAGTCAGCCATGTATTAAAAAGAGTTTCCTGATTGTCATACTTTGGGGTAATGAGCGGCGGAGTGGTATAGGGAGCCAAACCTGCCTCAGTATAAATCATTGAGCCGGTAAGATCTGTTACGGTAATTGCCGGTTGAATCTGTATTGCATAAGTAATGGCCTTTAATGATTGATATATAGCCTGATCCTCTTCGCTCAATGCATCAATACGATGACGAACATCCATCGTTTGAGGAATCAAACTTGAATAGATATTTTGTGAACCATAAGGTCCCATTTCCATCATACCTGGGCCGTTGCCTCCTTGCATTGTTGTTACTTGCGACCATGGGTAGATATACTGAAAATTGGTATAAAACCAGTTGGTATAATCATTCCCGTACATCTGTTCAATAGCCTTGGTAACAGAATACCGAAGTTCCGGTTCTGACAGGTCTGACGGGTTTGAGTTCAAATCTGCGAATTGCTCTTTGTCACACCCCCAGGCTATCAGAAACATCAAAGCGAATAATATTATCTTAAATTTATTTTTCATTGTTTCCTAATTTTTATGGTTTAAAAGTCAACAGACAATGTAAAAGTATATGTTGCCGTATTTGGAATCACAGACCGCTGAAGAAAGCTGGCATCGCTTGTTGTACCGCGAAGACTTTCCGGATTCATGTGGTTTGGCATTGTATTGTATAAATAACCAAGATTCCTGGCGTTAAAACCAACGTAAAGGTTCTGCGCTTTCAAACTTTGAGCTACTCTTTTGGGCAAGTTGTAACCAATTGAAATGTTTCTCAGGGCGATATAACTTAACTCATCAAACCAGCTATCGTTAATTACCCCTTGTCCCCATGAATTGGTGAAATAATGGTAAAAACCAGCATGTGTCGGTTCAACATATCCTGCCTCATAAGCTTCGCGGTAGGTCATACCACCAACATCAACCTGCTGTCCGCTGGGTGCAGTAACCATTTGCCCGTCAGCAAATACTCCGTCAGGAATAATACCATCAGTATAAGTTCTGCCGCCTGTATCGCCATACTGTGATGTCCAGGTTACACCACCATATTCAGGATCCCTTCCTTCAAGGGAAGTTTCAAGCCATCCGTAAGCTGTTCCGTATCGGTTGGCATAAGAAGCAACATAACCTCCGAACCTGGCATCAATTAAAATAGAAAGAGACAAATTTTTGTATGTAAATGTATTGTCCCAGGAACCTTCAAAATCGGGCTGGATTTTCCCTACTTCCTCAACTTCGTAGCTACGTTCATAATATGCACCTCTTCTTGAATCGGACCAAGCTAAAACCGGCATACCATTTTTGGGATCGCCCGGATCTGAAGCAACGTATTTTTTAGGCAAAATATCAGACATTAACACGCCATAGTCCCCGCCTTCGAAAGCAACGGAGCCGATACGGTAGTTTCCATAATTTACATACGTGTCGCCCAATACTTTGTACGCCCCGAAATCTTCATGGAGATCCGTGACCTTTGTCGTGTTGTTCCAATAATTAAAAGTTGATGTCCAGTTGAAATTTGTTGTCCGAACTGGTGATACATTAACTTTCAATTCTACACCGGTATTTTGCAGTGAACCGATATTGGTAAGCAAATCAGAAACCCCTGATTCCTGGGGAATTGGCACTTTATCGATTTGGTTGTTGATATTTTCGTTGTAGTAAGCAAAATCAAATCCTAAACGGTTTTCAAAAAGGCGGATATCCAAACCTACCTCAAATGAATTTTTCCTTTCAGGTTTGATATCTCTGTCAACTGAAGTGGTACTTTTAAAATTGTTATACACAAAACTTCCGTTGTCCAGTTCATAATTTCCAATTGTATATCCCGGGTTCAGGAAATAAGGATCGGTATCGTTACCAACCTGTGCCCACGACAAACGAACCTTACCAAATGAAAACCAGTCTGGTGCATTCAAGGTTTCACTAAAAAGCCATGAAGTACTTACTGACGGATAAAAATAGGAGTAATTTCCTGTTCCATCGGAATACACCAGGGCCGAAGACCAGTCGTTACGTCCGGTTATGTCCACAAACAATTGGTCTCTCCAGCCAAAGTTGGCAAGGAAATAAAGAGAATTAATTTGTTTTGTTGCCTCAACTTTTCCTTCTCCAACAACAGTTTTTTTAGAGTTACTGATAAAAAACTTCCGGGAACAATTAATCCCCCATCGGTTCTCACCATTGAATACGATTTCTCCTGTTTCCAGATTTCTCCTCCCACCATAATATTGGTAGAAAAATCATCGTTCAACTGGTGTGTAATATTAGCAACAATCTTTCCTGTCTGGCTTACATCTTTGTCATGTCTTAGCTGATATTCTCCGCCATCGTTTGCATAGCCTGTTCCCAGATCTTTCTTTTCATAACTTATGTTGTAGGCACTCATGTTTCCTTCCACTCTTAAAGAAAACCAGTCGGTTAAGTTTGCTGTTAACCCTACAATTGGCCTTATCAGTTGTTCTTCTCTTGAACTTCTGTTCATGTTGTATTCAAACCATGTTGAGTTTCCGGGCACATAAGAATAATCATCGCCATAAGCCGATTGTGGAATACCGCCATGGGATGCCTGGTAAACTTCACGTTGTTTCCACTTTTTTGTATCATACCAGTTGTCCCATGTTCCGGTAATAAAATATTCGGCTAAATCGTTCCTCGGATTTTGAGGATTTGATGTTGCAAAGGAAATAGAGGCGTCAGCTTCCAGCCAATCCGACATTTTATGTGTTCCTGAAAATTTCAATGAATTTCTTGTAAACTTGTTGGCAGGGAAAACACCGGTCCTGTAATTATATGAATCTGACAAATAGAAAGAGCTTTTGTCGTTACCGCCACTAATAGCAACAGAAGTATTACTGTTAAAACCCAAATCATAGGCATCCAGCAAATTATTTTTTGCAGGACTGAAGGTGGTTGTAGAACCGTCAAAATCAACAATCTCCCGACCGTCAAATTTGGGTCCATACCCTATCCCCCACCAGGGGTGATCCTGTTTGGTAGGAATTCCATCGGCATTTGTATAAAATTGACTCTGCGACGAAAACCGATAGTAATTACCATTCCCATCCTTCTCTCCGTAATCAACATATCCGGGAATGGCTCCGGTACCATACACATATTGAATATCGGGCTGACCATAAGCATGCTCTATACCAACCGATTGGGTTACTTTTACACCAAGTCCTTTTTTACCCTTACCGTCTTTTGTTTTTATTACAATTGCCCCGTTAATCCCACGGGAACCATAAAGGGCAGTTGCTGCTGCACCTTTTAGTACTGAAATTGATTCATAATCATCCGGGTTAAGGTTTTTCAACTCATTACCAAAGTCGTCAGAACTTCCTGCCCAGTCGGCATGTGCACTGGAAACATCATTCTCTAAAATAACACCATCAATAACAAAGATAGGCTGGTTGTTTCTCGAATTCAGAACGGATACTCCACGAATCTGAATTTTCGAGTTTCCAAACAGACCTCCGTCAGAAGAAGTGATACTCATACCAGCCGACTTGCCCTGCAGGGCCTGAACCGTATTCACTGTATTCACAGAAGCTATTTCCTCTCCACCTACTTCGGTTACAGCATAACCAATCTTTTTTGTTGCACGCGGTATCCCGAGTGCTGTTACTACTACTTCATCAAGCCCGATTTGATCAACAGTAAGAACAACATTTATTTCAGAACGGTTATTTACCGGTTCTTCAATAGTTGTCATTCCCACAAAAGAATAAACCAAAACTGCCTCCTCTGAAGAAACACGAATGGAATATACTCCATCAATGTCTGTAATTGTACCATTCGAAGTTCCCTTCTCAAGTACTGTAGCCCCGGGAATTCCGGCGCCCTCTGCATCAGTAACATTACCCGTTACTGCAACCTGTGCCCTCGCCCCCGTTATAAGGGCAAAACACATCATCAAAATAAAAAAAACCTTTCGCATAGATTTAATTTTAAATGTTAAGTAAAAACTTACTTTAGTTCAACGAATCACTAAATATCTTTTGAAACATCATTGCAGTAAGCCCCAACAGGCCTGATTGTTCCCAATTTTTAGATACAAGAATTTTTGTATTACTGTATATCTGTTCCAAACAATATTTGTTAAGAGACTGCTGTATTGGGGTTAAAACATATTGGTTTGCCCTGGAAATCGGCCCGCCCAATACAATAACATTTGGATTTAATAGCTGAATTACAAATGATAATCCTTTTCCCAAAGCTAATCCAATTTGAGTTAACAAAGAGATTGAGAATTCATCACCTGATTTTGCAGCTTCAATAATATCTTCAAATTTTAATGAATCAATTTTGTTCTTATATTTTTGTGTTAACTGAGACACCCTTCCTGAATTTATACCACTTACAGCATTCTTTAACAACACATTAGCCGAGGCAACAGTTTCCAGGCATCCGCTTTTTCCACAGATACACAAATCTCCTTCTTCAACTACTTTTATATGCGATAATTCACCGGCAAAACCAGTGGAACCGTTATATAACTTACCGTTCAAAATAACACCAAGCCCGATTCCCCAACTCCAATTAACAATTATAGCATTATTATATCCTTTGGCTGTTCCAAAAATAAACTCTCCGTAGGCCTGCATACGTGCATCATTATTTACATATACCAACCCATCAAACTTACTTTCCAACCTTTCTTTTATATTTTGATATTCCTTATTTTTTATTGTAAAATTTATCCCTTGCTGTTCGTCGATAAGCCCTGGCATTGTTACCCCCAAACCGTAGATCTTATTCTCGTCAATCTGATATTTTTCGATCAAAATCAGCGCGTTGTCATAGATTTTATCTGCAAGTTCCGGCTCATCAATATGAACATCAAAATTTATTACTGGTGTTATATGCTGATTATTACCATTATATATGGTCATCTTTCCTTTGTATCTCCCAAGTTCACAAGCAATAACAAATACTGAATCTTTTCGCAATCCAAATAAAACAGGCTTTCTGCCTCCACTTGACATTCCAACACCACGAATTTCAACAAGATTTAAATCAACCAGCTCGTTTAAGGTTGTTAATGCAGTGGGAAGGCTTACCCCAATTCCTGTGCTAACCTTACTTCCGGAAAGTTCTCCATTTTTATACAATAAATTGAGCACCATTTTTTTTTGTCGGTATTTTTTTAATTCACCTCCGACAAGCTTTTTCCCCTTTTTACCTGTCTTTAAAATCATTACTTTTTGTAAAAAAATGTTAACGCAAGTTAAAATAATTTTTAAATAAAAAACAATAGTTTTTAAATTTTTTTATAAAGATTGAACACTTACTCAAAAACACAACTACACTCAAGCATCTAACTTAAAAATAAAACAAAGACTTAATTGTATTTTTTTCAACACTATAGGTCATTTTATCTATATACAATACATAATATAATGTAGTCAAGAAATATTTATTCAGTGGTATAGACAGGACTTTTCTTTGGTCAGTATCTGCCTCTTTCACCAAAGAATTACTGAAACAACAAACCATCATTCGTTAAAAACTACCTGGACAATAGAAATAACACTAACAATATAAAGATGCTGGGGCAAAATCAAATTTCATTTTGCCCAATGAACCAACTGTAAACCTTAATTCAAAATCAACAGGAAGCTTGTTTGATATTATGAAACACTTAATAAAAAAGAAAAAATAACGTTTATATTTTCACACATGATCAACGGGTAGTGAACAAAGCACATCGTAAAATCACACTCGAAGACAGGAAAATAATTAACGACGTTAGAAAAATTAGGGATGAATAAGTTGATGTTAATTTTTTGGTTGGTGGCGGGATTACAATCCGGAGAGGTTTATGCAGAAAATAATCATCCCCAAAAAATGAGCTGGGACAACAATACTCTAAATACTGCTGCCAAGGCAAATTATTTATCACAGCTCGAAAAAGATATCATATTAGAAATTAACAAACTTCGTTCAAATCCGGAAAAATATGCCAACGATTATATTGTACCGCTAGCCAAAAATTACCAGCAAAATATGTTGTATTATCCGGGTGACAAGCCACTACAAACACATGAAGGGGTTCGTGCTTTAAACGAATGTGTACGCGAATTAAAAAGGCAACAGCCACTTTCGTTGGTTTATCCAAGCAAAGGATTAACCCAGGCAGCCAAAGATCATGCAAAAGATCAGTCTCAAACAGGAGGAGTAGGACATAACGGAAGCGACCATTCAAATTCAAAAGTCAGGATTGAAAGATACGGACAGTGGAAAGTACGGATTGCAGAGAATATTGCATACGGCGGAATTACTGCCCAGCAAATTGTTATTTACCTTTTAATTGACGACGGTGTGCGCGACCGTGGACACAGAAAAACGTTTCTTCATCCCGATTTTACAAAAGTAGGGGTGGCAGTTGGAAAGCATCCTAAATATGGCATTATGAGTGTAATGGATTTTGCCGGCACATTTATAGAGAAGTAGTTTTTAATCGATTAAAACAGGCTTTTTAATTTCCTGTTTTGCCTCAAGGTTATACAAAAAAGCAAAAATCATAAAAATCTTTTTTTTCATTAATTTTCGGCATTCTATTGTTTACTTTTTCAAAAAAAGATCCTTAATTTGACCCCACTAAAAATAAAAAATAATTTATGTGGGTTTTTGAATAATGAAGAATACGTACACCGATCTAATTGAGCAATCTTACTACTTTCCACAGGAAGGCTTCGACCTTCAGGATGGCTACCTTACATTTTACGGCGTTTCGCTGAAGTATTTAATCCAAAAATATGGCACCCCGTTCAGGCTGATGTACCTGCCACGTATCGGGGATCAAATAAAGAAGGCCAGGAATTTATTCCGCAGGGCAATAAAGGCCGAAAATTACCAGGGAACATATAATTATTGTTACTGTACAAAAACCTGCCACTTTCATCATGTAATAAGCAAAGCGCTGCAATACGATGTGAACCTTGAAACTTCATCGTCGTTTGATATCGACCTGATTCTGAACCTATACAATAAAGGCGAACTTGAAAACAGCGTAAAACTGGTTCACAACGGGTATAAAACGGATGAATACATACGAAAAATTTTGTCGTTACAGGATTTGGGTTTTACCGACTCAACTATTATTCTTGATAACAAAAATGAGTTGAAAAAAATCCTTTCGATGGCGGGGAAGAAGAAAATTAAAATTGGCATTCGTAAAGCCATCGACGAAGAACCCCAAAGCGCATATTATACATCACGTCTTGGCATTCGGGCTTCCGATGTTCTGGATTTTTACCGCAACCAGATTAAAGACAAATCGAACCTGGAATTAACGATGCTCCATTTTTTTGTCGATTCCGGAATTAAGGACACCCTATACTATTGGGGAGAATTCCAGAAATCGATGAAATTATATATCGAACTAAAAAAGGAGTGTCCAACATTGAACAATCTGAATTTAGGCGGAGGTTTTCCCATTCGAAATCATCTTGGTTTTGAATACGACTACGAATACATGATTCGGGAAATCGTAAAAAACATCAAGGAAATGTGTAATGCTGAAGGAATTAAGGAACCAAACATTTACACAGAATTTGGCAAATATACCGTTGGCGAAAGTGGCGCAACTATTTTTTCGGTATTAGAGCAAAAACAGCAGAACGATACGGAACTTTGGTATATTATCGACAACAGCTTAATGAATACTATTCCTGACGCATGGTCGATTTTCGAAAAATTTATTTTGCTACCGGTGAATAAATGGGAAAATGAATATACCCGGGTAAATATTGGTGGAATTAGTTGCGATCATTCCGATTATTACAACTCGGAAGATTTGAACCAGCAAATAATGTTGCCCCGATATACCGGAAGAGGAAATGAACCCTTGTATCTTGGATTTTTTCATACCGGGGCATACCAGGATTCAATCAGTGGTTACGGAGGGATTAAACACTGCCTTATTCCATCGCCACAGCACGTAATAATTGATCGGGATGAAACCGGTAACTTTGTTGACTACGTTTACCGTACGGAACAAACTGTACAGGATATGTTTAATATACTAGGGTACAATCCTTAAATAACATCTACAATATAACAAAAGGCTTTTCTGAATATCCGGAAAAGCCTTTTTGTTTGAGAATCATTTGTCTGATTTTCAACCTACACATGTAGAAAATACCTAATTTTTATTTTTATCAAGCAATAAAATTGAATTTACCAACACTTCTGTTATAAATTGTTTTTCGCCATTTTTATCGTCGTACGAACGGTTAGTAAGTTTTCCCTCGATGGCAATTTCGGAACCTTTTTTCACATAGCTTTCTACAATGTCGGCTTGTTTTCCCCAGGCAACCAAACGATGCCATGTGGTTTCCGATTGCTTGTTTCCATTTTGATCGCGATAAATTTCGTTGGTTGCTATAGAAAAATTAGCAACTGTTTTTCCACTGTCCAACTTTCTTACTTTTGGGTTGTCGCCCAGGTGGCCGATAAGTCTGACGCTGTTTTTTAGTGCATTCATGATGTTAAAATTTAAATTAATGTTTAAAACGAAATTGTTGATTCAAAGGTAGGCCGGCATCCAGATGTTAAGCGGTATTTAAATGTTTGTAATCGACAATAAACGGTTGCAAGCGTTTACAAACGGATATATATTTATATATCAGATACTTTTTCTCACATGAAATAAATATGTTGTTGTTAAAATGCAGATTTTTCTTTCTCGGTTAGTTACAAACAATAGTAAAAAAAGAAGAATTCCTTTTAAAATTAATAGCCAAAAATATTGAATCATGTAAACTGATTAGTTCATTTTGCTAAATGATTAGAAAAATAATTGCTTACAAAAATTATTTCATTGACTTTTATAAATCGTAGGATTTGAAAGTTCAGAAAAAAATGGAATATGTATTTGACTTAGTTCGATTTGAAAAACAGGTGCCAAAAAAATTTTTCAAAAACTTTGAAAAGACAGATGGAATTTATGAAATACGAGTAATTACAACTTTTAAAAGCATTAGAATCTTGTGTTTCTTCGACAAAGGTGAGTTAGTTGTCTTGACTAATTGCTTTTTAAAAAGACTCCAAAAAACCTAAGTAAAGAAATAAAAATGGCTGAGAAATTGAAAAAAGAATATTTGAATGAAAAATATGGAGGAAATTAAAATGAAAAACATAACAGACTTTGAAGATATTTTAAAAGAAAAATACGGAGAAAAAGGACCCCCAACCAGAGACCAATATGACGCTGATTCTTTAGCATTTAGACTTGGAGTCTTGCTTAAAAAAGTGAGAAATGAAGCTAATATAACTCAAGAAGAATTGGCCCAGAGGACTGGGACAAAAAAAAGTTATATCTCACGAATTGAAAGAGGACAAAGTGACATTCAAATTTCGACTTACTATAAATTAATTGAAATTGGATGAGGAAAACATTTAAATATATCGATTGGATAAAAAATTAAACTACAGTTTGTAACACAGTACATATTGCAGTAAGGCAACATGTGCCGACCATTGTTTTTGAAAAAGGACTACATTGGAACGCTGGACTTAATGTATTGGTTATTAGAAATAGTTTCATTTGTATAACACATGATTAATAATAAACCGTAACAATAATTATAAGTCAAGGATGTTTTTAATTAAAACAGAATCGATTAATCAACACTAAATTTGAAATTATGAAATCAAAATTTTTTCAGGTAGTCCTTTTATTTGTTATTTGTTTAACTCTTGTTTATTGTGACATGCTTAAATGTACCAATGACAACCCAATTTTTGAACAAAATCAACCTGACTCCCAAATTTACAAAGAAGAACTCGCGAAGAGAATTAAAGAAGTTGACCAAGCTAAGCTTCGTTATTGGCTTCAAAAATATGAAGAAAAAAATGGTAAGGAATATTTATATTTTTATGTTCAGGGAGATGGCTTGTGTGCAAAAATTATGTTGACTGTGAATAATTGGGAAAGACTTAAAGACCTAAGAAAAGTACAAGGAAAAGGTTATCGTGGTGCGAAGTTTACAAAACTCCAATATGAAATCAAACAAAATACAGACAATACTGAGTTCAGATACAAGTCTTATCAAGAAATACTTGATTAAAAACGCACTACAACAAAGTGTAGTTTAATACAGTATCCGTATTAGATAATATATTATGGATATTGGAATTATATAATGGTCAGGAATAATTCCACGTTCATTGCTTAAAGTGGTTGCTGTTGTTTTATGTATTCCTGGCAACTTTACATAAAACCTTTGTATTCTTCAATGGGAAAATTCCGTTCGATGACATTGTTTACCTTGAAAGTTTGGCCGATTGTATAAAGGTTGTTACTTTGAAAGATGAAATTATGAATAAGGAGAATATCAAAAATGCATAAATCTACAGTAGAAGAAATAAAACAACGATTTAACAACGATGTGGAAAGATTTTCAAACCTTGACACCGGGCAAGTCTCCACAATAGATGCAAAAATTTCATTGGAACTTATTACTGAGGCATCCAAAAGAATTGTTCCGAATGCGGAAAATTTATTAGACATTGGTTGTGGTGCAGGGAATTTTACATTAATGATGTTATCAAAAATAAAAAACCTGAATTGTACATTGGTTGATTTGAGTAAACCAATGTTAGATAAGGCATTTGAGAGAGTATCTCAACAAACCAATAATAAAGTAACAATTTCACAAGGCGATATACGGGAAGTTGGGCTACCTGAAAATTCTTTTGATATTATTTTGGCAGGTGCTGTCTTACACCATTTAAGAGATGATAAAGACTGGGAAACAACTTTCAGTAAAATATTCAAACTACTTAAACCGAATGGTTGTTTAATGATTTCGGATTTAATAACTCAGGATACAGAAGTATTAAACCAATATACATGGGAAAAATATGGCGACTATTTAGAATCAGTGGGAGGAAAAGAGTATCGGCAAAAAGTTTTAGACTATATAGATAAAGAAGACTCTCCAAGATCAATGAATTTTCAATTGGACCTTATGAAGCAGGTTGGATTCAAAAAAGTTGAAATTCTACATAAAAATATGTGTTTTGGGGCATTTGGCGGAATCAAATAGAAAGGATAAAAGAATATCAGCTATATATTTATAAAACTGAGCGAAAAAAAAGCATTGAATATAAAATGCCGGCTTTTCCCTGGATTAATAAATCAAACAATTGTTGCTACTGCTTGCAATTCTGACAGTTTAAAAATATTCGGGAAGCTTTGATTCATCCAGCACAAGGAACCAGTTACAACCTAACCCAGAATTATTTATGAAAAACAAAAAAATAATTTATCTCATCGGAAGAGACAATTGGCAAAAGGATATTTTTCTAAACAATTTATTAGTTGAGCACTTAAAAAAAACCGGCAACGAAATAAGGTGGGAAGATCCGGCCGGAAATATGCTTTACAAATTAAGACGCATTGAAAATCAACTTCGATGGCTTCCTGCATTTATCCGCAAAATTAATCTGAGAGCCTTTCAAATAATCTACGGACTTTTTCATTGGAGCTATTTTAGATATTTAACCGATAGAAAAAACCAGGAGTTAGAATTCCGGTTACAAAAATTAAAAGAAGACCTTTCTAAGTTTAATAACAAAAAGGAAGTTATTATACTTTCCCGTTCATCCGGGGGAAGGTTCTCTTCTCTTATTGCAGATTCACTAAATATCAACCATATAATTTGTTTAGGATATCCATTTAAACACCCGGATAAAGAAATTGAACCGGAACGTTATTTACATTTGGAAACAATACAAACACCCATGCTAATTATACAGGGAGATAAAGATGAATATGGCGGACTGGAAATAAAAGATAAATATATTTTTAGCCCGAATGTGGAACTATTATTTGTAAAAGCCAGTCATAACTTTAATCTTGACAAGCAGGACTGGACAAAGGTTTTAACTAAAATAGATGAAATTATTCAAGCAAAACCAAAAAGGGAGGAAGTACTCGCTGATAATTCGTAATATAACAGGCGTTCCCTCAAGGCATTGAAGCATTTAACAAACGAAACGTTGAATAATTTAAACAAACACAAAACCGTTTCAATATAAACCTGGGTACAAAACAAAAGAATAATATGGAAACATGGAGAACAGAAAACCTTACCGAAACCTATCTGGAAGGAGTAAGAGGTGCGATACCCTTTGCACAGGCACAAATTGATATTCTGTTGCGGGTAATAAAATCTTTCAAGCCCGAGGTAAATTCATTTTTAGATCTGGGCTGCGGAGATGGTGTTTTGGGAAAATCATTGTTAACTCACTGGCCACACGCAAAAGGTATCTTTCTTGATTTTTCAGAACCTATGATAAAAGCTGCGAAAGTGAGATGCAGTGAATATGAAAATCAAACCATATATGTAGTTCAGGATATCGGAGAGCATCAATGGTTAGATTCAATTTCTAAAAGTTTGCCGGTAGATGTTGTAGTTTCAGGCTTCGCCATACATCATCAGAATGATGCGAGCAAAAAAAGAATATACAGGGACATTTTTCAGCAAATTTTAAAACCTGGAGGAATATTTTTAAATCTGGAACAGGTAAAATCGGCAACACCACAGATTGAATCTATATTCAATAATTTTTTTCTGGACAAAATGAAGGAGTTTAAAAATAAAAATAGCACTGCAATTTCAATTGAAACGATTGAAACAGAATTCTACAAAGACAAAAAAATAAATATTTTGGCGCCGGTTGAGATCCAATGTGATTGGTTACGGAAAATTGGTTTTTCGCAGGTAGATTGTTTTTTTAAAGTTTTCGAACTTTCAATATTCGGTGGCGTAAAACAAAAATAAAAAACACAAACAGCAAAACGATTATAGAACAAAAATGAAAAATTATGGAAGAACGAACGTGTTTGGAATGTGGCGAAGTATTAAGAGGAAGAGCGGATCAAAAATTTTGTAATGACCTTTGCAGAAACGCATATAACAACAAGAAATTAGGAAAATCTTCCAAATATGTTCGGAAAATTAACCGCATTTTAAAACGAAACCATTCTATTCTGGAAGAACTGAATCCGGAAGAAAAGACTACAACTTTTAAAAGTGTATTGGAGAAGCAGGGGTTTAATTTCAACTACTTCACCCACATTTACACCACCGGAAAAGGAAGAAACTATTATTTTTGCTACGATCAGGGATATTCTGAGTTGGAAAACAACAAATATTTACTGGTAAAAAAAGACGATTAATACGCACACAATTCCCGATATCAGAATAATGAACACTTTTTATTTTGAAAAAATCAAACGAGTCCAAACCCTTGCTGAAATAGGTCTTCAATTTTCCGACAATACTTTCGACCGTGAGAGATATGAAGAACTTCAGCAACTAAGTCTGGAAATGCTGGAAAAGATGACAACTATCCCGATAGAAAAGATCGTTCCTGTTGTTGAAGAAAACAATGGTTACAAAACCCCAAAAGTAGATGTAAGAGCCGTTGTTTTTAACGAAAAAAAAGAAATACTCCTAGTTCAGGAAAAAGCCGATAACTGTTGGGCTATGCCCGGTGGTTGGTCTGACATTAGTTATAGTCCCAAAGAAGTTGCAGAGAAAGAATGTATGGAAGAAGCAGGATTAAAAGTAAATGCAACCCGGCTTCTCGCGGTAATGGACAAACAAAAGCAAGGTATGCCCCCTGCTTTTGAATATGTTTACAAGATCTTCCTGCTCTGCGAAAAACAGGGAGATGACATTTCCGTTGGCTCAGAAACACTTGATGTAGGCTGGTTTAACGAAGATTCTCTTCCAGAACTCTCCAATCCTCGTAATAACAAAGAAGTACTAAAAATGATGTTTGAATTTTACAGGGGAGAACGAACCGAACCTTATTTTGATTGATTACTACAAACAATTAATTTTTAAATAAATTCCGCTAGCATATTTTAAAAGAAAACACAAATTCCTATCTTCATCAAAATAAATTCAAATTCAAACTAAACTATTAAAGACATGAAAAAACTATTCATTTTTACTTTGCTTATTGCATTCGCTGCAACGTTAAATGCCACTCCAAAAACAAACAAAAAAGATCTTCTCGGAAAATGGAAATACGAAGTTGCATCGGCTCCTTACGGATATGAAAAAGGCACCCTGGTTTTTACTGAAAGTGAAAATAAATTGGTGGGCGAAGTACAATTTGCCGACGGAAGTAAAGCGACAATGTCAAAAGTCACTTTTGAAGACGATGTCTTAAAATGCGGTCTTTATCTGGAAGGTAGTTATATTGGTATCGAGGCCAAAGTTGATGGTAAAAAGATGACAGGCTCAGTTGATTCTCCAGACGGAAAAATTGATTTAAAAGCTGAAAAAACAGAATAACCAAATTGAAAAAGGCTCCAAAATGGAGCCTTTTCATTATACTTTTCAATTATTAATCTTCTAATTTTATTACCTCGCTTCCTGCAAGCAAAAAAGCACCGGTTCCGTATACTTCCCAACTCTCGGCAGAAAAATTTTTGCGCGGGTCCGCTCCAATAGGTTGTACCCAACCAACATGCCCATCGGGCTGAATTAGTGAATTCATTCCAATCCAGGCTTTTTTAACTGCAGGCAAATATTTGTCTTTATCCAGAATTCCGTTGTTAATTCCCCAGGCAAGTGCATAGGTATAAAAACCTGAACCACTGGCTTCACCTCCCGGATACGCTTCCGGATCCAGCAAACTGGCTCTCCATAAACCATCTTCCTGTTGAAGAGAAACAATTTTTGCCGCCATTTCCTTGTAATTCTGAATATAAAAATCGCGGGTCGGATAATCTTTTGGCAATTCCTGAAGTACTCGAACCAAACCTCCCATTACCCAGCCATTTCCACGCGACCAGAAAATTTTTTCACCATTCGATTCCTTTTTAATTTCAAAACCAGGTTCGTTCCACTTATAATTTACATCACGGGCATATAAATGTTCCTCTTTATCCCATAACAAATCATAAGTTTCCTCGAAAAGTTTATCACTCAATTTCAAATATTCATCATTGTCTAAAGTAATACCCAACTTTACATAAGCTGCCGGTCCCATAAAAAGGGCGTCGCACCACCACCATGTGCACTTCCTGACTTTATCAGTTTCGTACGGAGTTACCATAAATTTTTCAGTGGAATCAATAAAAGCCTGAATCATCTTTTTGTCATCCGAAATACGGTACATATCAACATAAGTCTGGCAAATGGCAATATCGTCGGCGTGTTGCAAACGTGGTCCGGGTTTCCATTCGTTGGCCTCTCCCATTTCTTCCAGCGCCTTCCAAATCTTTTTCGAACCGGTAGTTTCATAAGCGGCAAAAACACCTGCATAAAAAGCACCGTTTGTCCAATCATACAATTCATGTTTCGGATGTTCTAACTGCCAGTCCAAAGCTTTTTTCATCGTTTTTTTAATATACGAATCTTTAAAAAGCTTTTCATTCCCTTCATTCTGAGCCAAAGCAGTTCCTGTAAAAACGGTGAAAACGAGTAAAACGGTAATTAGCTTATTCATTTTGATATTAATTAGTTTTTATGGTTTATTAAATTTTGTTTCAATTTGTTATAAGTACTTTGTATTGCTAAAATATATTTAAAGTTAAAATTTGACAAATGTATGCAATCGATTGCATTTTTCAAAATAAAAATGTAAGTGAAATTTATCTTATAAATCATAATTTTATTGCAGCGGCTTTGCAAAATTCAAATTTATCTTCTATACTTGCAGCAAAGAATTAAAATGAATATAAGATTAGGACATCACGGCCATCATGGGAATAACCAATCATCTGGTAGGCTGTAATTGTTTTGTCCAATTTTAAAAAATATTTTACGAAAAGGCTTGCCGGAAAAAGGCAGGCCTTTTTTATTTTATCCCGCTTCTGTTCACCAAAGGAGCACCATTTAATAAGAAATAAATTATATAATATAAAAAGATGGAAAACAGACTTAAAATTGCGATTCAAACAAAAGGAAGATTAAACGAAGATTCCATGCAACTCATCAAGGAAACAGGCATCTCACTTTCACTGGGAAGGAGGACATTGGTTGCGGCGGCCAAAAATTTCCCGATGGATGCGTTGTTTCTTCGCGATGATGATATTCCACAAACTGTTGCCGATGGTGTTGCCGACATTGGAGTTGTAGGTGAAAATGAAATGCTTGAAAAAGAGGAAAATGTAGTTATTGTAAAACGTCTGGGGTTTAGCAAATGCCGACTCTCGCTTGCAATTCCAAAATCGATGGAATACACAGGCCCTGAATTCTTTAACGGCAAAAAAATTGCAACTTCCTACCCTGTTATTCTAAAAAAATGGCTCAAAGAGAATAATATCAAAGCAGAAATCCATGTAATTACCGGCTCTGTAGAAATAGCTCCGGGAATAGGATTGGCAGATGCTATTTTCGACATTGTAAGTTCTGGTTCTACTCTTATTAGCAACCGTTTAAAAGAAGTTGAAGTGATTATTCATTCTGAAGCTGTATTAATTGCAAATCCAAATCTTTCGGAAGAAAAACAGGAAATTCTGGATGAATTTATTTTCCGTATGGAATCGGTACAGCGCGCCGTTGGGAAAAAATATATACTGCTAAATTCACCCAATGATAAAATACAGGAAATCGCGGCTCTGCTTCCCGGAATGAAAAGCCCTACCATTGTTCCATTAGCTCAGGAAGGATGGAGTTCGATGCATTCGGTAATTGCTGAAGATGATTTTTGGGAAATTATAGGAAAACTAAAAAAAGCAGGTGCTGAAGGCATTTTAGTTGTTCCGATTGAAAAAATGATTTTTTAAAAATATAGAGAATGAACCTAAGCATAAAATAAAAGCTGCCGCAGTTTTCCGGGTACTTGTTTTCGCCTCTGAAAAAATACCAGGAACAATGACGACACAAAAACTATTATTATGAAAACATTCACAAATCCGGATAGAAAAGACTGGCAAAAGATTTTGAAACGACCGCTTTTTAGTGTTTCCGAATTATATCCAACGGTTCAGTCGGTTTTAAACGAAATAAAAACTCACGGCGATGAAGCACTTCGTAAGTTCACTCAAAAATTTGATGGGGTTAAACTGGACACATTCACAGTTTCCACAGCAGAAATAAATGAAGCAGACGCGCAGGTTGATTCAGCATTGAAAGAGGCTATATTTTTAGCTTCTGAAAACATCAAAAAATTTCATAAGCAACAAATTCCCGAGCTAAAAAAACAGGAAACTACACCGGGTGTAACTTGTTGGCAAAAAGCAATTCCTATCGAAAAAGTTGGATTGTATATACCGGGAGGAACTGCGCCGTTGTTTTCAACCGTTTTAATGTTAGCTCTCCCGGCTCAAATAGCGGGGTGCAAGGAAATCGTCTTATGTTCTCCGCCCAATAAAGAAGGAAAAATTCATCCGGCTATTTTGTATGCAGCGAAAATTTCGGGCGTAACAAAAATATTTAAGCTGGGCGGCGTGCAGGCAATCGGAGCCATGGCTTTGGGTTCTGAAACGATTCCGAAAACCTATAAAATATTTGGACCTGGCAACCAATATGTAATGGCAGCCAAACAATTGGTTGCCATGAGTGATGTCTCCATTGATATGCCGGCTGGTCCTTCTGAAGTATTGGTTGTTGCAGATGAATCAGCAAATCCGGCTTTTGTTGCTTCCGATTTGCTTTCACAAGCCGAACACGGCACCGATAGCCAGGTGGTTTTGGTGGCAAATTCGGAACAGTTGGTTAATCAGGTGAAAAGTGAAATTCAAATTCAGATCGAGAAACTTCCACGAAAAGCAATAGCAACAGCGGCGTTGAACAACAGTGTTGCAATTATTTTAAACAACAAATTGGAGCAAATTGATCTTATTAACGAATATGCACCGGAGCATCTAATTATTTGCACATCTGAATCTACTGAAACCGCTGATAAAATTACAAATGCCGGTTCTGTTTTCCTCGGAAACCTGACTCCGGAAAGTGCTGGTGACTATGCATCGGGAACAAATCATACGTTGCCAACAAATGGTTGGGCACGTTCATACAGTGGCGTTAACATCGATAGTTTTTTTAAGAAAATTACATTTCAGGAAATTTCAGAAGAAGGACTCAAGAATATTGGTCCGGCTATTGAAAATATGGCTGCAGCAGAGCAACTTGAGGCTCATAAAAATGCAGTAACTTTGAGATTAAAAAATATAAAATAGTAACGTTATTCTGAACTTGTTTCAGAATCAAAAAACATAAACCCAAAATGCCGAAACGCTTAAGAGTGGAGGCGCAACCAATAAATTAAAGATGGATTTAAGCAAACTACTTCGAAAAAATATAGCCGGGTTAAAACCGTATTCATCAGCACGCGACGAATATTCAGGCGGAGCCATGGTTTTTCTTGATGCCAACGAGAATCCGTTTAACCAACCCTACAATCGCTATCCGGATCCTCTTCAAAGAGAACTAAAAGAAAAAATTGCCGTACTCAAAAATATCTCAAAACAAAACATTTTCCTGGGAAATGGCAGCGATGAGCCAATCGATTTGTTAATCCGTGCATTTTGTGAACCTGGTACTGACAATATTGTTACTTTTAATCCAACCTACGGAATGTACCAGGTAGCCGCCGACATCAACAACATTGAAGTAAAAAAAGTGTCTCTTTCCGAAAATTTTGATATCGATGCGGAAGAACTACTCGAAGCAACAAATGCGAATACAAAACTTATTTTTCTTTGTTCACCCAATAATCCAACAGGGAACAGCCTCAGCTCAGAAGAAATTCAAAAAGTAATTGATGATTTCGACGGACTTGTTGTTCTGGATGAAGCGTACATTGATTTTGCACCGGGAAAATCCTTCCTTCCAAAACTCAACGAAAATGCCAATCTTGTGATTTTGCAAACATTTTCAAAAGCATGGGGAATGGCCGGAATTCGCTTAGGAATGGCTTTCGCATCCGCTGAACTTATAAGCATTCTGAATAAAATAAAATACCCATATAATCTGAATATTCTAACGCAGCAAAAAGCGTTGGAACTACTGAACAAAACTGAAGAGGTGAAAAAATGGGTAAAACTGCTGATTGCCGAACGTATAAAAATGGCCGACCTGATAAAAGATTTTCCATTTGTCATACAGGTCTATCCGTCAGATGCTAACTTTTTGCTGGTTAAAATGCACGACGCTGAAGGAATTTATAATTACCTCGTTGAAAAAGGAATTATTGTACGTAACCGCTCTAAAGTACATTTGTGTACAAACAGTCTGCGAATCACCATCGGTTCGTCAGAAGAAAACAATGCATTATTGCAGGCACTACGAGAATTGATTTAATTTTAAGCGAATGAAAAAAGTACTTTTTATTGATAGAGACGGAACTCTGAATTTTGAAACTGAAGATGAACAAATTGATTCTTTTGAAAAATTAGAGTTTCTCCCCGGGGTTTTTCGAAATATGTATTTTATTCGTAAGAATCTCGATTACGAATTAGTTATGGTCACCAATCAGGATGGTTTGGGAACGGATTCATTTCCTGAAAACACTTTCTGGCCTGTACATAATTTTATTCTGAAAACTTTTGAGAATGAAGGTGTTGACTTCGATAATATTTGCATTGACCGAAGTTTTCCTCATGAGAAATTACCTACCCGAAAACCAGGAACCGGGATGCTAAAAAAATACACAGAAGGAAATTACGACCTGAAAAATAGTTTTGTGATTGGCGATCGGCTGACTGATATTGAGCTGGCAAAAAACCTTGGAGCAAAAG
Organism: uncultured Draconibacterium sp.; assembly: GCA_963677235.2. Lineage (GTDB taxonomy): Bacteria > Bacteroidota > Bacteroidia > Bacteroidales > Prolixibacteraceae > Draconibacterium. The sequence goes on from CAXXPP010000004.1 coordinate 2,103,942, forward strand.
GAATTCTGATAAACGACGGTTCATTATCGGAAGAACTAGAGAAAAAAGATTTGGCGGATACCTGCGTTTTAATTTCCAACGACTGGGATGATATTTACGCTTGCGTGGCGGCTCCAGAAAGAACTGCAACAATAAAAAGAACAACAAAAGAAACCGACATATTTGTTGAACTAAATCTGGATGGGTCAGGTGTTTGTAACATTTCAACAGGACTGAATTTTTTTGATCACATGTTGAATCAAATTGGACGGCATTCCGGCGCAGATCTGACCATCAAAGTAAATGGCGATTTGGAAGTAGATGAACACCACACAATTGAAGATACAGGTTTGGCTTTAGGAGAAGCTTTCAAAAAAGCAATTGGCAATAAACTGGGTATGGAACGTTACGGTTTTTGTTTACCCATGGACGATTGTTTGGCAATGGCTGCCATCGATTTTGGCGGCCGCCCCTGGTTAATTTGGGAAACAGAATTTCATCGGGAAAAAGTTGGTGACATGCCCACGGAAATGTTTATGCACTTTTTCAAATCCTTTTCAGATGCATCGCTTAGTAACCTGAATATTAAGGCTGAGGGAACAAATGAACATCATAAAATTGAGGCCATTTTTAAAGCTACAGCAAAAGCAATAAAAATGGCTATAAAACGAGATATTTTTAACTTTGAACTTCCTTCTACAAAGGGAAAATTATAGAAGCCCCTGCTATCCGCACCAAAAGGGGGGAAGTTTAAAAGTAAAAAACTAAAAATGATTATAAAAAACTAAATAAAACCGCGCTTCCACGGCCAAAAGCCCCTGTTTGGGGGTTTGGGGGCTTCAAGTTATGAAAACCATAAAACCACTTCACGAAAAAAAGAACACAGCAATTTTGCTGATTCACTGCCCTGATAAACAAGGAATTCTGGCCACAGTTACAGAATTCCTAAATAAAAACCATGGAAATATTCTTTATCTCGATCAGCACGTAGATCGGCAGGAAAAAATATTTTATATGCGGGTGGAATGGGAGCTTGAAAATTTTGCTATTCCAAAGGAAAAAATTGGCGAATATTTCGAAACTCTGATTGGAAAGCCACTGGAAATGTACTGGCGTTTATATTTTGCCGATGAGATTCCGAGAATGGCACTTTTTGTATCAAAAATGCCGCATTGCTTATTTGATATTCTGGCACGTTACACTGCAGGTGAGTGGGATGTTGAAATTCCCATGATAATCAGTAATCATGAAACACTGAAACCTGTTGCTGAGCGTTTTGGAATAGACTTTTATTATTTCCCTATTACAAAAGAAAACAAAGACGAACAGGAAAAAGCAGAGTTGGAATTGCTAAAAAAGCACAAAATAAATTTTGTTGTTCTGGCACGTTACATGCAAATTCTTTCACCTGAATTTGTTAAAGAATATCCGAACAAGATAATCAACATTCATCATTCATTTTTGCCTGCATTTGCGGGAGCAAAGCCCTATCACGCAGCACACAAACGCGGAGTAAAAATTATCGGCGCCACCAGTCATTATGTTACTTCCGATTTAGATGCAGGCCCAATTATTGAGCAAAATGTAACCCGCTGTAGTCATGTAGATACGATTGAAAAGCTGATCCGTAAAGGTAGAGATTTGGAAAAAATCGTACTTTCGCAAGCAGTGTTTAAACACTTGCAAAGAAAAATTTTAGTATATAAAAACCGTACAGTAGTATTTAATTAATTATCATGAAAACAATTACTTCTACAATTCTGTATTTCCTGATGCTTACAAGCTTATGTAATGCACAGCTCTCTCAGTTACCGGAGAAAGAAATTCCGGAAGACTATGGTTATATTGTTAAAATTGGCCAACAAATGCCTGACGTTGAATTTGGGCTAACCGACGGAAGTAAGGTAAAAACATCGGATTTAAAAGGGAAAGTAGTAATGTTGCAATTTACTGCGAGCTGGTGTAGTGTATGCCGAAAAGAAATGCCTCATATAGAAAGTGACATTTGGCAAAAACACAAAAACAACAATAGTTTTGCTCTCTATGGAATTGATATGGATGAACCATTAAGTACGGTAAAAAAGTTCAAAAAGGACATGAAAATTACTTATCCGTTGGCTTTGGACCCAGGAGCAAAGCTTTTTTACACATTTGCAGCACAGGGAGCTGGTGTTACCCGAAATGTAATCATTGACAAGAATGGGAAAATTGCCTATATGACAAGACTATACAAAGAAGATGAATTCAAAGAAATGGTTGATGTAATTGATTTCCTGTTGCGAAAATAATATTCAACGCTGAACAAAATCCTAATTATGGAACCGATTATCGACCATATAACTATAACGGTAAAAGACCTAAAGGCTGCTGAACATTTCTATGATAAGTTCTTACCCATTTTAGGATTTAGACTGGAACATAAACATAAGGGAACAGTTGCAGCACACGAATTTGATGTTGTTGAATATTGTCATTCCCGATTACTTTTTGCAATTGTTTCGCCGAGAAGTATTTTCAAAGATGAAACCATCCACAGAAGGAAACCGGGTTCGCTGCATCATTTAGCCTTTAAAGCCAATTCCCGCGAGGAGGTCGATAACCTTTACATACAAATTAAAGAATCCGGAGCAAATATAGTTAACGAACCCCAATTTTATCCTCAGCATGGCGAAAGTTACTATGCTCTCTTCTTTAAAGATTTAGAGGGAATAAAATACGAAATTGTTTATGAAGAAGGACGTGTGATATAACTTGCGCGAAAAAACAGAAATATGAAAAAACAATGAATATCGTAATAATTAAATATAATGCCGGAAATATTGAATCGGTAAACAATGCCTTAAACCGTTTGGGTGTAAATGCTGAGATAACAGCCGATCATGACAAAATCAGAAACGCCGACAAGGTAATATTCCCTGGAGTTGGCGAGGCCAGCACAACCATGGATTACCTGAGGAAACACAGACTCGATAAGTTAATCCTTTCATTAACACAGCCTGTTTTGGGAATTTGTCTCGGGTTACAACTCATGTGTTCGCATTCAGAAGAAAACAATGTGGATTGCCTTGGAATTTTTGAAGAAAAAGTAAAACGTTTTATTCCCAATCCCGGCAAAGAATTCATTACAAAAGTTCCGCATATGGGATGGAACTCGATTTCAAATCTGAAAGGTAAATTGTTTTCATCTGAAATTGAAAATAAGTACGTTTATTTTGTACATTCATATTATGCCAGTATTGGAGAACACACTGCAGCAACGTGCAATTACATTATTCCTTTCAGTGCTTCTTTGCAAAAGAATAACTTTTATGCTACCCAATTTCACCCAGAAAAAAGTGGCGATATTGGAGCTAAAATATTGGAAAACTTTTTGAAAATTTAATTGTAATTTTAAGCATGGATAGATTAACAATTATAAAAGTTGGCGGAAAGGTTGTTGAAGAGCCTGAATCACTAAAAGAACTTCTCGATCAATTCTGCCGGATATCTGGAAATAAAATACTGGTTCATGGAGGAGGAAGGTCAGCAACAGAAGTAGCGGCTAAATTGGGCATCGAAACAAAAATGGTAGATGGCCGGCGAATTACAGATAAAGAGACTCTGGAAGTTGTTACCATGGTTTACGGAGGTCTTGTAAACAAAAAAATTGTAGCAGGCTTACAGGCACGGGGATGCAATGCTATTGGATTAACGGGAGCCGACTTAGACTTAATTCATGCCCATAAAAGACCAGTTACTGATATCGACTTTGGTTTTGTCGGTGATGTTGATAATGTCAACTCCGATGAATTGCGACTTCTTATAAATGAAAATGTAATCCCGGTAATTGCACCTCTAACACACGACGGACAAGGAAATATTCTAAATACAAATGCCGATACAATTGCGTCGGAAATAGCCATCGAATTTGCCAATTACTATTCAGTATTTCTTTTTTATTGTTTTGAGAAAAAAGGTGTTTTAACCGATCCTAACGATGAAAACAGTATCATTTATGACTTAGATGCAAAATCGTTTAAACAATACCAGATCGAAGGTATAATAAAAGAAGGCATGATTCCCAAACTTGATAATGGTTTTAAAGCCAAAAGAAGTGGAGTCAAGGAAGTACTTATCACTAATTATGAAAACATAGCCAGTGGCAGAGGAACAAGACTCGCATAATTCATATTGAACAAATCTTTCGTTGAAACTTACCCAGCACAAATGAATAACTTTTTACTTCGGTTAAATGTTAAACTAATATTGAAAATATTAGTTTAAATTATTAGTTTAGAGCGAAAAAATTAAAGACTGTAAAACTTAACTAATATTCCGTTTAAATTGAGGAGGTAAATGTGGCGAAAATTTTAGAAGAAAAATGTGGAATATGCTCAAAACGAGAATCTGGTTGTTGTAAAGGATGTTTTGAGGAAGATGAGAAAAGTATTTTTATCAGTTTAACCGACCCGGAACTGGATTTTCTAACCGATGGGAAACAACAGATCAAATATAACCCGGGAGAAACAATTGTGAAACAAAATACATCTTCTGCATTTGTTGTATGTGTACGCCAGGGATTAGCGAAAGTTTATGTCGAAGGCATAAAGGGAAAAAATTCGATTGTTCGGTTAATTTCAAAACATGATTTTGTTACGGGTGGCGGCCTGTTTAATGGAAATATTCAAAAATTTACAATTTCGGCAATAACCCCTGTAGTTTGTTGTTTAATAGACTCGTCAAAGCTGGTTAAACTTTTTGAAGAAAACAATGAGTTTGCTGTTGAAATGTTACGTTTTCATATTAAACAAAACAACTATCTTTTGAACAAATTAGTTAACCAGACGCAAAAATATATGCCCGGGCGCGTTGCAGACACACTGTTATACCTTAAAAATGAAGTATTTCAAAATAATACGTTCAGTATCCCTTTAACAAGGCAGGAACTAGCTGAAATGTCAAATATGACAAAGGAAAGTTTTGTACGAATACTTCAAGAGTTTAAGAGTTCCGGATTTATAAAAACAAACGGAAACGAATTTCAAATATTAAACGAAAATGCGTTGCTGTCTGTCAGCAAAAATGGATAGTTGACAAATATCAACACCTCGCTAAATTTATATCAATCCCCTCTATTTAATATATCACCATATTCTACGTAAAACAAATTCAATTGTAAAGTAATTTTACAGCAAAGTATTACAAAAATTGAATTTTAATATCAAATCTATCTAATTATGAAATGCTCATCAACTTTTAAACTTATTCTGTTTGGCTTTATATGTGCTTTTTTAGCTTCTTCGTGTGTTAAAGAAGGCCCTATGGGACCTGCAGGAGCAGATGGAAAAGACGGAACTGACGGAACTGACGGAGTTGACGGAAATGTTACATGTCTGGTTTGTCATGCAAGTGAAAACATGGATCTGAAAAAAGGCGAATTTGCCATGTCTGAACATAGTGTTGGCGCTATTGCAGTAGATTATGCCGGTGGCCGTGCGGCCTGTGCTCCTTGTCACTCTCACGAACAATTTGTTCAAACAATGACAGTAGGATTTGTAGCCGGAGATATCACAAACCCTAGTGCATGGCAGTGTAACACTTGTCATGGTTTACATCAAACATTCGAAGGCGTTGATTATGCCCTCCGTTCTTCGGATCCGGTTACTGCTAACTTTGATAGTTCAGTAACTTTGGATATGAAAGGGAACAGTAATTTATGTGCTGTTTGCCACCAGTCAAGAACTGCTGGTCCTTCTATAACCAACCCGGATGATGTAACATTTAATATTACAAGTACACATTGGGGGCCACACCATGGACCACAGGCAAACGTAGTTGCTGGTGTCGGATTCGAAGAAATCTCTGGTTCAATTGCCTATCCGAGTGCAGGATCTTCTCCTCACTTAAACATGGCTTCATGCACTGGATGTCATATGGCTGAATTCGATCAAACGGCAAGCCAGGGTGGGCACTCATTCATTCCAAGTACTTCTGCCTGTAACGAATGCCATAGTGGTGCTGATTTAAACGGGTCTTATGATTACAAAGCAACACAAACCTTGGTTGAAGAAAAACTGGTTGAGTTAAGAGATTTGTTAATTGAACACCATGTTGTTGAAGGAAACGATGTTGATGGATACCACCCACACACCGGAGAATTTCCTAAAATTTTAGCCCAGGCATATTTTAACTGGGTTGGTTTGGAAGAAGATCGCAGTTTAGGTGTACACAACCCTGAATATGTGAAAGCACTTCTGATAAATACGATTGAAGCTGTAGAAGCTGTAGAAGAATAAAATATACGCTGAATACAAAAAAAGACTTCTAAAAAAAGGAAGTCTTTTTTTTAAAACTTGAAAAAATGAAATCATTAAAATATTTATTCACAATTGCGTTAATTACATTATGCCTTGCTGGATGTAAATATGATTTTATTCTGCCCGAAGAGGTTCCGGTAATTGACCCAACGGATCCGGATGCAGAACAAATTTCATTTTCAGCAGACATAATTCCAATATTCGAAAGCAAGTGTACGGCGTGCCATAAAGCAGGGGGGCAACTTCCCGATTTATCGGCAGCAAACGCTTTTTCTTCGCTGAACAGTGCAAGGTATATTAATTCTTCAACACCAGAAGAGAGTTTGATTTATACCAAACCAAATCCTGACAATACGGGCTCACATCCGAAATATACCGAAACTCAAGCAGTTTTTGTATTAGGATGGATTCAGCAGGGAGCAAAGAATAACTAATAAATTTTAGAACAAGAATTATGAAAAAATATATATTGCTTCTTTTTATTTTAGGAATTGTTATTAGCAATTCTTTTGCACAGGAGGAAGAAAAAGACCAGCCAGTAAGTAACCCGTTTGAAAGTGGAATTCTGATTGATGCACAAACAACAGTAATTCCGGATGTAAAAACATTGGAATTTGTTATTCAACACAAATTTGGAACGATGGATAACGGTTCATCTGATTTATGGGGAGTATATGCACCGGGCGCTAATGTGAGATTAGGATTAAACTTCGTCCCAATCAAAAATCTACAGATCGGCATTGGCCAAACGAAAAAAAACATGTACACCGACCTGAATGCCAAATGGACTATTTTTAAACAAACAGAAAAAAACACCATACCTGTTTCAGTTGCTCTTTTCGGCTCTTTTGCTATTGACGGAAGAGATGTAAGTACATTGGAAACAGGACAAGTGGTTGACACCAAAGGAGAAACACTCCCGAAAAATATTAAATTTGATGACCGTTTTTCCTATTTCTCACAGCTAATTATTGGGCGTAAATTTACCGATTGGTTATCTATTCAAGCCGGAGCAAGCTTTACACATTATAACATGGCCGGCTGGGATTATAACCACGATATTATTGGAGCCCATGTTAACGGTAGAATTAAGTTCTCTCCTCAGGGATCATTAATTTTCATGTATGATCATCCTTTAAAAATTAAAGATATTTCGGAACAATGGACTTGGGATACACACCCAAAGCCAAATCTTGCTGTAGGGGTTGAAATATTTACATTTACACATGCTTTTCAAATGTATGTAGGAACTGCAGATGGAATTATTCCTCAGGATATTATGATGTACAACCAAAAAGATTGGAAAGACAAAGGTTTAGCAATTGGTTTTACCATTACTCGTCTATGGATGTTTTAATTCTCCTCTATAATTTAATTGTTTAAAATAAAGTGGTAATATCTCTTAAATGCGTGATATTACCATTTTTCAAAATATTACAACATAAATATTTAACTTTTAACAAAAAATATTCTCAGAAACTAAACGACAAAAATTAAAACAAAAATAAAAATCAATCACTTAAATATATACCGATGAATAATCGTCTTTTCTTATTAATTATTTTATACTTTGCTTCATCGTCGTTAAAGGCGCAGTATTACGACGATCCTGAAAATCATCAATGTCTAAAATGCCATTCACATCAATCGTACAGCTATCACAATAATTTGATGGATACCGAAGAAAAAAGGTTGATGAATCCTTATTATGTTCTGGATACAGTTGCGTTAAAAGATGGAGTACACAGTGTTTTTGATTGTACTGACTGTCATTCATATGAATATTCCACTTATCCACATGCGTCCAATTTAAAACTGGAACCTTTGGCAACATGTCTCGACTGTCATGGTGGTGACGATTCTTTTGCTACTTATCAATTCGAGAGAATTCAGGAAGAATTTCAGAAAAGTGTACATTACCAAGCTTACGAAGATAATTTTACTTGTTCAAAATGCCACAGTCAGCATACCTACTCGCCAAAGGCAAGAACCAGCAATAATGTTCTTGAAATCGTAAGTTACAGCAATCAAATGTGTCTTTCGTGTCACAATGACATGAAAAGATACCAGATGGTATCCGGACAAGAAAATCCCAAAATAGTAGAAATACACGAATGGCTACCAAACCAGGAGCTTCATTTTCAACACGTCAGGTGTATCGAATGCCATACCCAGGTAGTTGACAGTTTGATGGTATCACATAATATTCTCAAAAAAGAATTTGCTGTACGTAAATGTGTTGAGTGTCATTCTGAAAATTCAAAATTAAAAGCCTCATTATACAAATATCAGAATCTGCAGCAAAGAGCGGAAGGAGAAGATGTTTTTGGAGTGCTGTCAAATGAATCATATGTAATTGGGACACACCAGCTCCCGTTATTAAAGAAATTAAGCTTTATTATCTTTATTTTAACAATGGCTGGCATTGTCATTCACGGAATTTTCAGGATATTAAAAAAATAATTAATATGGAATCAGATAACAAATTATATTTCTATCCTGTTTGGCTAAGAATCTGGCACGGGATAAATGCTATTGGAATTATACTGTTAATTATTACAGGATTTTCTATGAACTCAGGAATTGAAAACAACATTTTCAATTTTAATACCAATGTTACAATACATAACTATGCAGGAGTAATAGTATCAACCAACTATCTTTTGTTTTTGCTTGGAAATATATTTACCAATAACAACAAATTCTATATTGTAAAACCTAAAGGTTTTTTAAAGAGGCCAATGAAACAAGCCTACTATTATGCCTGGGGAATGTTTCACGGGATGAAAGCTCCCTACCCTCTTTCTGAAAAACGAAAGTTTAACCCACTTCAAAAATATTTCTACATAATGGTAATGTATATAGCGGTACCTTTAGTTATTATAAGTGGTTTTGCATTGTTATATCCGGAAACTATAATTGATAAGGTATATAACATCAGTGGTGTATTTCTTACTGCTATTTTGCATTCAGCCATGGGTTTCTTTATTTCCATCTTTTTGGTCATTCATTTATATGTCGCCTCAATTGGTAAAAATCCATTAGAAAATTTTAAAAGTATAATTAGCGGATGGCATCATATATAGGATGATAAAAAGGTTGGTATTTGCAGTTTTCTGTTTCAAAATAATTGCCATGTAAAAAAAGAGCAGAAAAAATAGGGCAAAACAAAATTTCAAAAAGAAAAAAATAAACCATAACTCATCTTTTCTGTAGAGCCTGATTGCGTAGTACAAAAACAAAAAAGTTATCATAAAATAAACACAAATAAAGAAACATAATTTCATAATAATCAACCATATATAGAAATTGTATAAATTATGTCCCACTGTTGAAAAATTACATATTTTTCGCCAAATTGCGTTACATATTTAGGTTGTAAATAACTAAAAATCAGATAAAATGAAATTACCATCCTCCGTAAAAAACTGGATTTCCATTACTGGTGCGTTGTTAGCTGTTTTCAACCTCGCATCCATTTTGTCGTTAACAATACTAAATTCTATTTTTGGTTTTGGTGGTTCTTACATTGGTTTATTTATTTATATTGTTTTGCCTGCATTTATGGTTATAGGTCTGATTTTGATTCCTGTTGGAATGAGAATTAACCGAAGAAAAGTAAGAAAAGCAGAAAAAGAAGGCAGAAAATTAAACTGGCCCATTATCGACTTCAATAACACTGCAACCAGAAATGCATCCCTAATATTTGTAATCGGCTCTGTATTTCTTCTTATAATTTCGTCGATAGGAAGCTACGAAGCTTTCCATTATACCGAATCTGTTGAATTTTGCGGAAAACTCTGTCACCAGGTGATGGAACCCGAGTATACGACATATCATGGTTCGTCGCACGAACGTGTTGCTTGTGTTGAATGCCATGTTGGCTCGGGAGCAAGTTGGTACGTTAAAAGTAAATTATCTGGCTTATACCAGGTGTATTCAGTTTTGGCAAAAAAATACCCACAACCTATTCCAACCCCTATTGCCAATTTAAGGCCGGCACAGGAAACATGCGAACAATGTCATTGGCCAGACAAATTCTATGATAGAAAATTAAAAGTAAAACATTCATTTCTTGCAGACGAAGAAAACTCCGAAAGGATAATTAACCTCCAGATAAAAACCAGCACGAAAATGGTTGATGGTAAACTGGAAAAGGGAATTCACCAACATATCAGTCCTGATGTTAGAATTGAATACAAAACCGGTTCTGATAACAGGCAAGTAATTCCTTGGGTAAAATATACGAATCTGAAAACCGGTGAGACAGAAATTTATACAGACAGTGAAAGTACTTTTACACAAGTTCAATTGGATTCACTGGAAACCCGTGTAATGGATTGTCTGGACTGTCATAATCGTCCGTCACATAATTATAATGCTCCTCAAAATTTTATTGACGAATCGATGACTAAAGGAAAAATCTCAAAAACATTACCCAGCATTAAGTTGGTTGCAATGCTGGCGCTAAATCAGGAATATCCGGATAAAGACAGTGCTTTTCAGGCAATTGAAACACAAGTTACTGATTGGTATGAATCGGGATATCCTGATATTTATGAAAGCAGAAAATCGGACGTAACCAACGCCATTGCAGAAATTCAGAATGGATATGCAACGAACATATTTCCATATATGAAGGCAAGCTGGAAAGAATATCCGAACAATATAAGCCATATGGAATCAGATGGATGTTTCCGTTGCCATAATGATCGACACGCTACTGAATCTGGAAAAGTAATTTCAAAAGATTGTAATTTATGTCACAATATATTGGCCCAGGGGACAGAAAGTAATATGCAATATGCCACCTCATTTGAACCGCTGGAATTTGAGCATCCTTCTGATGTTGGAGATGCATGGCAAACTGAACTTTGTTCGATGTGTCATACAGCACTTTATTAGTAAAAAATAAAATATTTATATAATTTAAACCAGTTTGTAACTCAGTTTGAAAAAGTAATATTAATCTTTAAAGAATACCATTATGAAGTACAAAAAATTAATGCTTTTACTTGGATTGGCAATTTTAGTTAGTTCAGTAGCAATGGCACAAAATTTTAAATACATTGGTGCAACCAAATGTAAAATGTGCCACAACAAACCCGATAAAGGTGAACAATATGCAAAATGGGAAGCAGGCCCACATGCTCATGCAATGGAAAGTCTGAAAGGTGACGAAAAAAATGATCCAAAATGTTTGAAATGCCATTCTACTGCTGCACGTGTAGACAAAAGTCTTGTTGCCACGATTAAAGTTGAAGAAGGTGTTTCCTGCGAATCATGCCATGGCCCAGGCAGCGTTTACAAATCTGCTGCTATTATGAAAAACCAGAAACTGGCGCTTTCAAAAGGAATGATTTTACCCACTGAGGAAGTTTGTATTCAGTGTCATAATTCAGAAAGTCCAACATTTAAAGGCTTCAATTATAAAGAATACACCGCAAAAATTGCTCACGATGATCCAACAACTAATTAATTGGAATTCAAAATGAAGTAAAGAAAAATTCCTTTGTTGGCTCAACAAGGGAATTTTTTTAGTTACCAGATCATTGTCACTAAATTATTCTTTAATCCATTCATATTTTTGTTATCTCAATTTTCATCCGTTCAAATTTTTGAAAAAACTCAATAAAGTTTAATATTCGTAAAATTTTAATTACAAAACAGTTCAGGAAATCATGAAGAAATTTGTTTCATTCCTCTTTTCAATGCTTTTTACCGGAATACTTGTAATGATATTCGCCATTGCAATTGCCTATGCAACATTTGTAGAAAATGATTATGGTACAATAACCGCTAAAATTTTAATATACAATTCAAAATGGTTTGAAATATTACTTTTTATAATTTGTATCAACCTAATTGGAAGTGCATTTAAATATAAGTTAATAACCCAAAAAAAGTGGACTGTTTTACTTTTTCATGTTGCTTTTGTTGTTATTATTATTGGTGCCGCTATTACCCGTTATTATGGATATGAAGGTTCAATGCATATCCGGGAAGGAAGTTCATCAAACTCTATAATTTCAGATTTTTCAGTTATTAAAGTAAAAGCTACAGACGGGAACCAAACTACTGAAAAGGAAAATGAAGTAAAGTTTTCTCCATACACAGCAAATCGATATTCAGCAACACTTGAATTGAACGGGAAAAATATTCATATAAAAAGTATGCATTACATGCCATCTGCCGCGGAATCAGTAGTTATCGATCCAAGCGGAGAGCCAATAATTTCGCTAATGACCGTTGGAAAAAGCATGCAACGAAATGATTTTAATTTAAAGGAGGGAGATAAAAAAATGATGGATGGAATTACAATGGGATTTCAGACATTTGGGGCCGAAAATCAAATCAATTTTCAAATAAAAAACGGTTCTTTATTTTTCACAGCAAACGATTCAGTTTCTGCTTCTCAAATGATGCAGTCTACAGCTGAAACTTTCCCTCCCGGAAAAGAAATTGAAGTAAACCTGCAAAATGCTTATACGGTTGGCGATATAACATTTGCCATAAAACAGTTTCTGTTAAAAGGAAAAACTCAGTTAGTTTATTCCCAACCGCAACAACAGGGCATGGTAACGACCGATGCTCTTCAAACACAAATTACAGTTGATGGAACAACAAAAGAATTAATTATTTATGGAAATAAAGGAGAAGTAGGTGAAGACTATACAACCAGCATAAATGGTGTTGACGTTTCAGTTTCCTACGGATCAAAAATTATTGAAATTCCATTTTCTATTTACTTAAAAGATTTCCAACTAGAAAGATACCCTGGTTCAAACAGCCCTTCTTCTTACGCCAGTGAGGTTGTTTTGAAAGATGGAAACATAGAAAAACCATTTCGCATATACATGAACAATATACTGAAATATAACGGATACCGTTTCTTTCAGTCTTCTTACGATACGGATGAAGCAGGAACCATTCTCTCGGTAAATCACGATGCTTTAGGCACCGGGGTAACTTATTTTGGATATTTAATTATGGCACTTGGAATGGCATTGACTTTACTCAATAAAAACAGCCGTTTTAAAACCCTGGTTCGTACATCGGCAAAATTAAGACAGGAAAGGAAAAAATTATTCGCCCTTCTTATTTTGGGATTTGTATTTACCTTTACTACAAGCGCACAACCTGCAACACCTCAGCAAATAAATAAAGATCACATTTCGGCTTTTTCAGAGTTAGTTGTTCAAAGCCGACAGGGACGAATTGAACCAGTTTCAACACTTGCATCAGAAATCCTTCGTAAAGTAGCAAAAAAGAATAGCTGGGAAGGAATGTCGCCAACCGAAGTTTTCCTTGACATGCAGGCAAACCCTGAAAAATGGAAATCAATAGAAATTATTAAAGTAGCAAACCCTGAATTAAGAAGGATGCTAGGGGCAAATGGGAAATACGTTTCATTTAATATGATAGTAGTTCCACGAGAAATGGGAGGCTACAAGCTTAGTTCCATGGTTTCTGCTGCCTATGCCAAAAGCAACAACCAGCGAAATAAACTTGATAAGGAAGTGATGAACGTTGATGAAAGAGTAAATATATTAATGGGCGTTTTTACTAGTGATTTCCTTAATATTTTCCCGGTACCGGGACATGAAAACCACAAATGGATTTCAAAAAATCAGCTCAATGAAATGACAAAAGAGGATGCTAGTTTTGCCCAAAACACAATTACCTCATATTTCGGGGCGGTAAGTCGTAACGATTGGGCAACAGCTGACAAATTATTACAAAATCTCAAAGACAACCAGCAAAAATATGGCTCCCATATATTACCATCAAAGACAAAAATAAATCTTGAAATACTTTATAACAACATGAACATTTTCGGAAAGCTTTCCAAAATATTTATGTTCACCGGCTTAGCCCTTCTTATTCTTCAATTGGTAACATTATTTAATCCTGAATTCAGATTCTTCCGGTTAAAACAAGTTGCCATTATCTTCATTTTCTTATTGTTTTTAATAGAAACAGCCGGGTTAGGAATTCGTTGGTATATTTCGGGGCACGCACCTTGGAGTAATGGTTACGAATCGATGATTTTTATAAGCTGGGCAACGTGTCTTGGTGGACTTATTTTTGCCAATCGCTCTGAAATCACCCTTTCCCTAACAACTGTTTTATCGGGTTTGGCACTAATGGTGGCTGGAATGAGCTGGATGAGTCCGGAAATTACAAATCTTGTTCCTGTATTAAAATCGTATTGGTTGATTGTTCATGTTGCTGTAATTACATCAAGTTACGGATTTCTGGGAATTGGTGCCTTACTTGGATTATTAAACCTGATTCTTATGATTTTCCGAAATAAAAATAACATGCTACGTGTAAATTTCACGATTAAAGAATTGGTAAATATCATACAAATTACCTTAATGATTGGGCTTTTGTTGCTTACTGTGGGCTCATTTTTAGGAGGTGTTTGGGCAAACGAATCATGGGGAAGGTACTGGGGCTGGGATCCCAAAGAAACGTGGGCACTGGTAACTGTACTTGTTTATACATTTATTGGACATATGCATAAAATCCCGGGGTTTAAAGGTCGTTTTACAGTAAGTGCAGCAGCTCTTCTTGGAATCAGTTCTGTTTTGATGACCTATTTTGGCGTAAACTATTATTTATCGGGTTTACATTCGTATGCACAGGGAGAAGCGGCTCCGGTACCGGCTGGTGTATATATAGCAATTGCAGTTGTTCTTATAATTATTGTAGCAGCTTATTTTTCAGAAAAATCTGTGCCACAACAAACAGAAATAGAAGAATAAAATAATACAAGAAAAATCAAAGAGAAAGACTTTGGCTTTTCTTGTACTTCATGTGCCCACTTCATTTTGCTAGCACTTGTAATATTTTCCTATCACTTTAAATAAATTCTCCTTTTTAATCGGTTTAGAGACATAATCATCACAACCAGCTGCGAGATTTTTCTTCATCTCCAACCAGCGCAAAAGCGGTCTGAGCAATAATAATAACATCTTCATTAAACAATTTTATTTTTTTTGTAGCCTCATAACCATCCATTAGAGGCATTTTCATATCCATCAAAATCAAGTTAATACCACTACCATTTTCACACATATTTATCGCCTCTATTCCATTGGAAGCAAAATGAAGATTTTTACAACGATTCTTAAACAAAGTTTCCATATACATCCGTCCAACTATGTCGTCTTCAACAACAAGTACGTTTATATTTTCTAATCTATCCATGACTCTTTATTTTTAAAATTAGCTTCTGATTTGTTTTAACTTTTTTTTACTTCAAAAAAGAGATATAAAGCACAATGAATTTTTCAAATATTAATACCACCTTTAACAAAACCAACAAAACCGAAAAATTATAGTTATCAATGTCTATCTTTTCTCTCTAATTGAAGAATTACGAATTTTCAGCATTTTATTCTTTCATATTAGCAGCTCCTTATTACATTACTAAACAAAGAACATCTGTTTAGCCACACTACACATTCGCACTCTCAACTATTAAGTTCTTATGAAAAGAATAGGGTTTAAAGGCTTAAAATGCCACTTAAGTTATCAATTTTTTTTTACAAAAAAACAGCTATGTAACAATGTATAAGAGCTAATTATTCTTTCTATTCCATTATAAATTATTATAAAATTTTGTAGTTCCCATTACGAGAGGTTCTCATAAGAATTAAAACGATTTTATAATATTGGAACAACTGAATTCTAGAATTAAATCAGCATTTATAACCTAAAAAATCAGAAATTTATACCTATCAAGAGCAGAGTCAATAATGTTTTTTTCGCAATTTTTACTAACTTCGGAACGCCTCTTTAATTAACACATAATGGTATTAAACGACAGTAAAATTTGGCTCTGGGGATTATTGGTATCTTGTCCATTAGGAAATGCGGCTCCAAACTGCCCTTTCACAAACATCCGGAAACAATCAGTAAAGAATAAATTCGATTTCATTGAGCATTTATCACCTGATGAGATAGATAAATTGATTAAGCATCACATTGAGTGTTTGAGAGAAAGAGAATAGTAACTTTTGTTAAAAACAGAAATGGAAGAAGAACAAGAAAAAGTTTTTTTACAATAAGGAAAAAAGAAAAGGGCGGCTCAACAGCCACCCCTTAAATGTTAACCCCCAAACACACAATAGGTCTGAACGACCTATGCATTACAAAGGTAATAAAATATTTGAAAATTGAAATTATCTTTTGGAAATTGTAGAAAAATAAGCAAGATTCCCCTCTGAATTAAATCTTTGCATTATTGTAACAAAAAAATATTCTAAACGAAACCATTTTTATGCTGGAAAGCAGTTCCTGAATCTATCTCCAATTATTCAACCAAACTCTCACACCAACACATAACAAACTATATTACAATATTTTAAATAAACAACAAACAAAATCCATGAAAAATATTATTTTTTTTATAGAAACTGAAATTGATTAATAATATCTGTGTTAAAAATTTCTTAATAATATACTATTCTTCTCTTCTCTTCGGAAAAATAAACTGTCATCTGCTCATTATACGATTTGCAAAATGCTTATTTAATTTTAGCTGTAATGGCGATATTCGTTTGGATAAATTCAGGAAATTAACGGTATATAATGAATAATTAAACCAATGCAAATATTATTATTAATTTTTCCAGCAACTTCTGTTATTTCCGATTTCCGCACGAATTTGGTTATCCAACGATTTCAAAAAACATGAAGTATATGACTTCAGCACTAATTTCTGATATAGAAAATTAAAACCTAATTATCATCAAATTTTGCCAGTAAGTCAGCAGTAGAAATAAATCCATAATGTCGAAAAAATTCATTCCCTTCTTTATCGAGTAAAATTTGCATTGGTACCGCAGAAATACCATAGAATTTCATCATATTCAGATTTTCAGGTTTCATAATATGCAAAAAGACAACATTTACTTTTGTTTTATCCAAACCTCTAATTTCATCTAAAACCGGCTCCATTTGTTTGCAGATGGTACATCCGGAAGAACTAAACTCTAAAAAAGTAAAATCATAATTTTTCCCGTTCTCGTTGTAATTGTAATTTTTTTGTACAAATTCCTGTGCGGAAACAGAAGTTTCTTCCTTAGCTTGCGATTGTATTTTTGTTGAGATAAGACTATTTAAATCCTGTTTAAAGATAAATCCCATAACAAGCAGCAAAATAACAAAACTGGAAAAAATTATATATAAGTACTTTTTCATACTTTAAATTTACAGCTAAGATAAAAATTCATTCATCAAAGAAACAAGATTTTAACTGTGATTCACCATCGTTAATACACTATTCATCGCAAAAAGGAACCAATTGCCCCTTAGTCTAGTCTTTACATAGGAAAAAATATTAAATTGCTACATCTTTAACAGAAATAAATGAAATATAAAAAAGAATTTACAGGAGAAATCCTTGGTACTTTTGTGCTCGTTTTGTTTGGATGTGGTTCGGTAGCAGTATCTGTGCTGTTTAATGCTTACGAAGGATTAATGCAAATAGCGTTAGCCTGGGGAATAGGAGTAACATTAGCTATTTACCTAACCCGACATTTATCCTGTGCACACCTGAATCCGGCTGTGAGCATTGCAATGGTTGCAAGTCGGAGAATGAATATAAAAAAGCTACCGGTATATTTAATCGCTCAATTTTTAGGAGCCTTTCTGGCTGGTCTGACTTTATATCTGCTTTTTTCGGCTTCCATATCCAATTTTGAACAGGCGAATAGTATTATTCGAGGTTCGTCCAACTCACTAAAAACAGCTATGATGTTTGGTGAATATTACCCAAACCCCGGAAGTTCAGCAACAGTAACACTTCCACTTGCTATGACAGCAGAAGCTTTTGGAACATTTCTGTTGCTATTGATGATTTTTGCACTGACCGAAGGTTGTAATGTTGGCCGACCAGAAGAAGCGTTAGCACCTGTCTTCATTGGAGTTACCGTTTCATCAATCATTGGTTTAATTGCACCACTAACACAGGCAGGAATAAATCCGGCACGCGATTTTGGTCCACGTATGGTTTCGTGGATAATGGGTTGGGGAAATGTTGCTTTCCCTGACAATGCCGGAGGGTTCTTTTTTGTTTATATTTTAAGTCCGGTTATTGGGGCATTAATAGCAGCTCTGTTCTTTATAAAAATTCTGGAGCCGGCAATGAATCAAAAAAATAAAAAATGTGATTGTTCTTCAAAATAAACTTTAATTTTTTACAGAAAATATGCAAACAACTCGACTTATTTTAGTGGGAGGATTTTTAGGAGCAGGAAAAACCTCACTTCTTTGGGAAACGGCGTCCCGTTTTATTAAACAGGGGAAAAAAGTAGGACTGATTACTAATGATCAGGCGCCGGAACTTGTCGACACAACTGTGCTTCTCAAAAAAAAGCTGAGGGTTGCCGAGGTAAGTGGCAGCTGTTTTTGTTGCAATTTCAATGGATTAACACAAGCACTAAACAAAATAAAAACAGAAGCCAATGCTGAAATTATTTTGGCCGAACCAGTAGGAAGCTGTACAGATCTCTCGGCAACTATACTCCAACCCCTCAAAAAAAATATGGGCCGTGAGTTAAAAATAAGTCCACTTTCTGTTCTGGCCGATCCGGAAAAACTTTCTGATATTCTAAATGAAGGAACTGCCGGATTACATCCAAGTGCTGCATATATTTACAAAAAGCAACTGGAAGAAAGCGATATTATTGTAATAAATAAAACAGATTTGACGGATTCCAATAAACTAAAGGAACTCATCATAAAAACAAAAGAAAAATTCCCGGACTCTGATGTAATGAGTATCAGCACCAAAACTGGTGAAGGGCTGGAAGAATGGATTAATGAAGTTGTAACCCGCACTGACACAGGGAAACGGCTAATTGACGTTGACTATGATATATACACAGAAGGAGAGGCTGTTTTAGGCTGGTTAAATGCCAGTATGAAATTAACAGGCGAAAATATTGATTGGGACATTTTTTGCCGGCAAATAATGAAAAAACTAAGCTATGTTTTCCAGGAAAGGGAAGCTGCGATCGGCCATGTTAAAATGATTTTAGAAAACGACGAAAACTACCTGACAGCAAACCTCACTGGGTTATCTGACACATTAAGTTTTAACGGGTTTGCAGGAAAATCAGATCAAGCCCTGTTAACGCTAAACGCCAGAGTTGAAATGACTCCTTATGATTTGGAAAATATTATCCGCCAACATATTGCAAATGAAACATCAGATAAGATTAAGGTTAAAGAAAAAGCATGGAGTTGTTTAAGCCCAGGAAGACCGGAACCAACTTTTCGTTTCGACTATGTAGTTCCGGAAAATTTACTCCCCAAAAATTGATAAACAAATAAAACCATAAAAATGGTTCTCTATACATTTTTAAAGTTAAATCATTTATTGCGGTGTTTTTCCTTTTTCAAATCTCAGGTCGGTTAAACGAATTTGAAGAAAATTATTCACCCCCTTCCTAAAAAAAACTTTTTTGATAGATAATAAGGATTAGACGAAAATGATTTTGATATAAATGATTTTTTTTTCCGACTTTTGCAGCCTTGAAAGTAATCCGAGAATATGGAAAAATATATTGATCTTTTAAAATCGCTGATTTCAACACCATCGTTTAGCAAAGAGGAAGAAAAAGCTGCTGAGGTCATGCGAAATTTTTTAACCCGCGAACAAATTCCGTTTCAAACCAAACAAAATAATACCTGGGCTTTCAATAAATATTTTGAAAAAGAGAAACCAACAATATTGCTGAATTCGCATATCGACACCGTTCGTCCGGCTAAAGGTTATACGCTTGACCCGTTTAGGCCAATTGAAAATGGAGACAAACTTTTTGGATTAGGAAGCAACGACGCCGGAGGACCACTAGTTTCTTTACTGGCAACCTTCATCCATCTTTATGATAGGGAGGGTTTACCATATAACCTGGTATTTGCAGCAACTGCGGAAGAAGAAATCTCGGGCCGTCGCGGATTGGAAATTGTATTACCCGAAATTGCTCCTGTAGAATTTGCCATTGTTGGAGAACCGACCCAAATGGAACTCGCTATTGCCGAAAAAGGATTGCTAGTTCTTGATTGTTATGCTTACGGAAAATCGGGGCATGCAGCGCGTAACGAAGGTGAAAATGCTCTATACAAAGCCATTGAAGATATTGAAAAGCTCAGAAACTTCAAATTCGAGAAAATTTCAGATGTCCTGGGTGAAGTAAAAATAAGTATCACACAAATAGAAGCTGGTACACAGCATAACGTAGTTCCTGATGTATGTCATTTTGTAGTTGATGTCCGTACAAACGAACATTATCCGAACAAAAGTGCTTATCGAATTATAAGTGATCTAATTCATTCTGAAGTAAAACCGCGTTCCTTACGATTAAATTCTTCAGGGATAAACGAACTTCATCCATTTGCACAACGAGTGAAAAGTATGGGAATAAAAGTTTACGGCTCCCCTACTACGTCAGACCAGGCCATTATTCCATTTCTTTCTGTAAAAATGGGGCCCGGAGATTCTGCTCGTTCACACACGGCCGATGAATATATTCACAAAAGTGAAATCTTTGCTGGAATTGAACGATATATTGAAATTCTGGAAGGGCTCAAATTGTAATTGCTATTTAAAGTTTTAGCTGACATTGTGAATAAATAAAAATAAATGCAACAACCCAATAATCCACTACATGGAAAAACACTGGAAGCAATCGTTGTTTACCTGGTGAGCTTTTACGGATGGGAGGAGTTAGGAAATCAAATTCGTATCAATTCTTTCAGAAAAGACCCAAGTATAAAATCGAGTTTGAAATTTTTACGCAGAACCCCATGGGCTAGAGAAAAAGTAGAAAAGCTTTACATTGAAACAGTGAATAGAAAAAAAGAATAACAAACGGGAGCATAAATCAGAAACAAAAAAATTAAGATAAGAACTCCTCTCCAAGTCCATCTATGGCATGTTGTTTGATGGTATTCAGGAAACAGAAAACAACTTATTATGAAAACAAGACTTACCTCATTAGCCATCATCATTTTTAGTGCGCTTTTACTCCAATCGTGTTACGGCCCAAAAAATATACTCAAACTTCAACCCCAGGAAAAAAATATTGGAAAGTGGCTTTATGGTCAGCAATTTGTTGCCGATTCGCTCAATGGAATTATCTATGAGATTGGTTTTTCGCGTTGCCAGGATGAACAGTACTGGTTCGATTTTTCAGTTACAAATCATTCCAATTTGCCTATTTTAATCGATCCTTCTCAATTTCGCATGATAGCGTATAATGGTTATCGAAAGCCAATAAAAGAAATAGCAGCACTAAATCCGGAGAATGAAATTTTGAATATTGAAAAATCACTGGTAAAAACTGATTACCGCGAAGCCAACCATACAGGATTAAGCCTACTTGCTGCAAGTATAGACGTTGCCACAGCCGTTTCTACTGCTACCGATGATAACCCAGACAACGATTTTTTGCAAACACACCTTTTTGAAGGTGTTCAGGCAGGTAGAGAAGTAAATGCTTTTAAAGCCGCTGATCTGGAAACAAAAAAAGAAGCCTGGGAGAATTCCACAATAAGAAAAACAACTCTGGAACCCAGTTATAAAATACAGGGAATTGTTTTCTTCCCGGCAGTAAGAGAGGCATCCTACGTAAAATTATCTCTTCCCGTTGATACCAATTCTGTTGAAATAAATTTTGAACAAATACAAATTCCAGTAAATTAAACGAAGAAAAGATAGTGTCATAGAAATTTATTTAGATCCCACTAAAAATTAATCGACAAACACTACTATCTATTGTTAATAAATCTGCTAAATATCATAACAAAAAAATATTCCGTTAGCGCTAACGGTAAATTTAAATGATTAGCTTTGCACCAAAATTTACATCTAAATCAAATATTTATGATTCTTGGACTACTAAAAGAACATGGAAAAGAAAACCGTGTAGCTTTACTTCCGGAAATTGTAAAGACTTTAACCGACATGAAAGTAGAGGTTTTAGTTGAACAGAAAGCCGGAGAAACCGCTTATACACCTGACAGCGAATATGAAGCTGCAGGAGCGAAAGTTGTTTCACGCGCAGATGTGTTTGAAAAGTCAGAAGTTTTGCTACAAATTCAGCCACCCGCTGATGAAGATATCAAGAAAATTAAAAAAAGCCAGGTATGGATAAGTGCATTCAATCCGCTCTGGAACACCGACCTCGTAAAAACGTTCCTAAGCGATGGAGTTACTACTTTTAGTCTCGATCTTATTCCCCGCACCACACGTGCGCAGGCAATGGATATTTTATCATCAATGGCGACTGTTTCAGGATATCTTTCAGTTTTAGAAGCTGCCTCAAAATTACCTACATTTTTTCCTATGTTTATGACTGCGGCCGGAACTATTCGCCCAGCAAATGTTCTAATTCTTGGTGCCGGGGTTGCCGGTTTGCAAGCTATTGCAACCTCAAGGAAGTTAGGTGCGCAGGTTCAGGTATTTGATGTTCGTTCGGCTGTAAAAGAAGAAGTAAAAAGTTTAGGTGGAAAATTTGTTGAGGTAGAAGGCGCTACAGAAGACAAAGCTGCCGGAGGTTATGCAGTTGAACAAACCGAAGAATACAAACAAAAACAACAAGAGGCAATTAATAATATTGCAGCAAAGTCGAATGTAGTGATTTGTACGGCTCAAATCCCGGGAAAGAAAGCACCGCTTTTATTACCCAAAGAAGCTGTTGATAGCATGAAGCCAGGTTCTGTTATTATTGACCTCGCTGCTTCAACCGGAGGAAACTGCGAGCTCACAAAAAATAATGAGACAGTAATTCACAAAGGAGTAAGAATTATCGGGCAGTCAAATTATCCTTCTCAAATGCCAATGGACGCAAGTAAAATGTTTGGCAAAAATGTTCTGAACTTCATGAAACTTATGATTACAGAGGAAGGTGCACTGAATCTTAATTTTGAAGACGACATAGTTAAAGGAACCTGTATTACACATGCTGGAGAAATTTACAATGAACGAGTAAAAGCTCTTTTGAATAAATAAAAAATAGAAATATGGAAAACGTATTAACTTTTTTAACTACGAATAAAGACGCGATATTCATTATAGTACTATCGGTTTTTCTTGGATTCGAGGTTATCTCAAATGTTCCTTCAGTACTACATACACCACTCATGTCGGGAGCTAATGCTATTAGTGGTGTAATTATTATCGGAGGTATTATTTTAGTTGGCCATGCTTCAACAACCTTTGAATGGGTACTTGGCTCAGTTGCCCTGTTTTTAGCAACACTGAACGTGGCCGGAGGGTTTGTTGTTACGGATCGAATGCTCGAAATGTTTAAAAAGAAGAAAAAATAACCATGAATACTATGATTCTATTAAATACACTAATGCCGGGACAAGTAATCCTGGAATACAGCTATCTTCTTTCAGCTATTATGTTTGTAATCGGGCTAAAATTGCAAAGCCACCCGGAAACTGCCCGAAAAGGAAATTTGTGGGCAGCATCAGGAATGATTCTCCCAATGATAACCACATTAATTTTAAATAAGAACGGAGCAGGAGAAGGTATAGCGTTGATAAATGTGGTAGCAATCATCTTCATTATTGCAGCCGGGAGCATTGCAGGAACCATAATGGCGCGCAAAGTAAAAATGACTGCCATGCCACAAATGGTGTCTTTTTTTAATGCAACCGGCGGTGCAGCCTCAGCAACAGTTGCTCTCATTGAATTTAATAAAAATCCGAATCAGGCAGTACTTGTCACACTACTCGGACTGGTAGTAGGTAGCATTGCATTTAGTGGAAGTATGATTGCCTATGGAAAACTTGATGGAAAAGTGGGCGATATTTTTTCCAGGTTTATGACTTATCTAAACCTGTTGTTTATGGCAGTTATCGTGGCCATTATCGTTCTTGTTATCTTTGGTGGATTTGACCTTCAAATCGTCACTTATCTTGTATACGGACTTCTTATTCTAAGTTTAGTTTACGGAGTAAGCTTTGTAATGCCCATTGGTGGAGCCGATATGCCGGTGGTAATTTCACTTCTAAACTCACTTACAGGTATTGCAGCTGCAATGGCCGGATTTATCTATCAAAATGAAGCGATGATTTTGGGCGGTATTCTTGTTGGTGCTGCAGGTACAATTCTAACAATTCAAATGTGCCGTGCAATGAACCGCTCATTAATTAATGTAATTATTGGCGCATTTGGTGGCGGAGGAGCTGCTGCGGCACATGAACAGGGCACAATAAAAGAAATTACACTTAGCGATGCTGCTGTTCTTTTAAGTTATTCGCAAAAGGTAGTTGTAATCCCTGGATATGGGCTTGCCGTTGCCCAGGCACAACATATTGCACATGAGCTCGATTCTTTATTGGAAAATAAAGGTGTTGAAGTTAAATACGCTATACACCCGGTTGCAGGCCGTATGCCAGGGCATATGAATGTTTTGCTGGCTGAAGCTGACGTTCCATATGAGAAACTGGTAGAAATGGACGACATTAACCCGGATATGCCAAACGTGGATGTTGCTATTGTGGTTGGAGCCAACGATGTGGTTAACCCGGCAGCGTACGACGATCCCAGTAGTCCGATTTATGGTATGCCGATTATAGACGCACACCTGGCAAAAAATATTATCATCATGAAACGGGGAATGGGAAAAGGTTATGCAGGTATTGAAAATTTCCTGTTCTTTAACGATAAAACCCGCATGTTATTTGGTGATGCAAAAAGTTCGATCCAGAAACTGGTGAACGAAATAAAAAGCATGTAAACAAGACAAATATCCGGATATCGAAAAATGCTGTTCCTGAGAAGGAGTAGCATTTTTTATTTTTAATTAGTTACTTTATACAAAAGTAAAAATGAATCAAAACAAAGATATAAAACTGCAAATCATAGAAAAGTTAGCTGCTCTAATCGACAGTAGAATTGAATGGATAAAACAATCCATTGAAACAGCCAAAAATTCAAGAGATAATGAAACAAAAAGCAGTGTTGGTGACAAATATGAAACAGGGCGCGCCATGGTGCAAATGGAAATTGAGAAAACCCAGTCTCTATTAATGAAAACAAAACACCAAAAAGACACACTAACCAAGATCGACATTCAAAAAGAATTCAAAAAAGTTGAGTATGGAAGTTTGGTTGAAACAAACTATGGAAATTACTTTCTTTCAATTGCATTTGGGAAAATAGAAATAAATGAAATTTCCATCTTTTGTATCTCCCCTATTTCTCCGCTGGGGAAAAACATTATGAAAAAAATTGTAGGAGAAAAGATAATATTTCAGGGAAAAGAAATTCTGGTTCAAAATATTTGCTAAAATAGCCTAACATAACTATAAATTATTGCACAGCCAGAGAATGTTAAATTATAGAAAAAACGAGCCCTCCCTCCTATTCCCAAAAGACATTTCAGACAAATATATCTGTAAAAAATATTAACAGTGTATAAAAAACTTGACTCCAAACAAAATGAATCTTAACTTACACATTCAAATAATCGTTGAAAGTAATGACAGACCAAATGAAGAAGTCTCGGAATTTATTGCCGAAACGTGTGAGTTATGAGATTTTAAAAGAACAATCCCGAATTTTTGCAGAAAATGAAATTTTACTAAATCTTACAAATTCCCTTTCACAAATGTTGGTTGTCTTAAATCCTGAAAGACAAATTGTTTTTGCTAACACACTCTTTTTACAATTTCTAAAAAAAAGTGACCTGGAAAAAGTGCTTGGGAAAAGACCTGGCGAAGCAGCTAGTTGTATTTATTCCGATCTTGTTGAAGGTGGTTGCGGACATAGTGAATTTTGCAGAACATGTGGTGCAGTAAATTCAATTCTGGAATCGCAGGTTGGAAAACAGTCTGTTCAGGAATGTAATATTTTAAATAAAGAAAACGAAGCACTTGATTTACAAATTACATCATCTCCTTATCAATATAATGGTTACGAATTCACCATTTTTGCTATTAATGATATTAGTAACGAAAAAAGACGACAAACACTGGAAAGACTGTTTTTTCACGACGTATTAAACAGTGCAGGTGGCATCTCGGATCTTTCAAATGTTTTGCAAGAGTTAAAATCGTCGGACGAAATGCTGGAAATTGCCGAAATTATCAAACGTGCTGCCGATGGCATGATTTACGAAATTGTATCACAACGCCAGTTACTTGCCGCCGAGCGAGGTGAACTCCAGATAAATATATCCGAAAACGACTCTCATTCAATCCTTTACGAACTAAAAAGCACATTCTCAAAACAAGATATTGCTACCAATAAAATTATAAAAATCAGTACAACTGCAGACAGTTGCCTTGTACGTACTGACCCGGCACTATTAAGAAGGATTTTGGGGAATATGCTTAAGAATGCACTTGAAGCATCACTCCCTGAAACAACAGTAACAATATCGTGTAATAAGGAGAAAGAAAAAATTCTATTCTCTGTCCACAATCATATTTTCATTCCTGACGATATTCAACTCCAAATATTCAAACGTTCTTTTTCCACGAAAGGAAGAGGAAGAGGGTTGGGTACTTACAGTATGAAACTGTTAGGTGAAAAGTACCTGAATGGCAAAGTTAGTTTCAAAAGCACGGAAAAAAACGGAACAACGTTCTATTTTGAGTTGTAGCCCAAAATTCTAAATAACTCCAACAAAAATCTACTTCACACGTCTTGTTCTAAGCACTTTATGATTTATGGTATATGAAAATCCTACAGAAATAAACTGTTTAAGCTGAAGTCTGGATTCCTGACCTATCTGTTCGTCATTTTCGTTATAAATCGGAAATTTTACATCATCATCATAAATCATATGTAACAAAAGGCGAACATTAATATAATCGTTTAATTTCATCTCTACCTGGCTTTCCCAGTTTACATCAAAATTCTGAAATGGTTTCTGGTAGTTAATAAACATCTTATATTTTGTTTCAAAAGAAATATCTTTTGTAATTGCTTTTTTAAAATCAATGTCTGCGTTTAAACCAGGTTCCCAAAAGCTCTTCCGGTCCTCATCTATGCTAAACTTAGTTTGATCGATTAATGCAGTATCTCTTACATAAACATTCTTAACCGTAAGTGGCGACAATAAAAGTGAAAATTCCTTATTCGGTTTATAGTCCAAACCCACTTTAAAAAATGTTTTTGCCGGAGCCATAAAAGCTGAAATTGGATCAGGGAAATCTTTCGTAGGATATTTATATCCCCTAAAAAATTGGGTTTCATAATTTAATTCAGCACTGTAATACCATTTTTTAAATGCGCTAACTCCAAACCTGGAAGTAAGTTCTATCTTATCGTCATTTTTTTGTGTTTCCGCATCTTCGCCCCCGGGACGTAACCAGCCATTTCTTATTTCACCAGAGTTTTCCCATTTTACTTTACCATCGGCCCGCGAATAATTAGCTGCTCCCTTTAAAACAATAAGTAATGAAAGAGCACTTTGTCCCCCTTTCTTCCAATTGTTTAAATAAGTTTGCGTAAAACCAATATTTCCATCACCTGTTATTGTCCAGGGGGTTTGCACCTCATATTGTTTCCCAATTCCGGATAATCCCGTCGAATATCGGGTTAATGAAGAAAAATCAAAGTCTTTGGTTTCCTTTGGTTTAAATCTCGAAAATGTAACTCCATCATCAATTATCAGTTGTATCGTTCTTTTATCGAGATTTTTCACAAGTAATCTTAGTGAATCATTCTGTTCATTTTTAAGCCAAACGTGTTGATAATAATCGTCTAAACTACTTAAATTAATTCCATATGATTCGTTTCTCAGATTTTGAATTTCAATTCTTGTGGTATCAATATAATCAGCATATTGTGCAAGAACTTTAACAACCGTAAAAATTGTATCGTTTACTGCTTGCATCACCGATTCATTATAATTTTTAAGAACGTTGTAATTATTAAGTCGAACGGAATCCACCAACCGTTTACTTCTTTGATGATATTCTGACTCCAAAATCTCTTTTCGATATTGAATCAACACAGAATCACGATAACGCGTTAAAATTGAATCATTGTATTCTAGTCGTTTTTTTTCAACATATGCAGCACGAATACTATCGAGCTTCATGAGTTGCTTAAAACTGTCAGCGTTTTCGAGCATTGAATCCGGTATCACCTCTGGAATATTTAAGTAATCAGGCATTCTGTATACAGAGTCGGAAAACAACTTTATCCCCTGCCCAGACGGTATGAGTTTAACATCCTGATTTATTTTTGCCAGCCTTTCCTGGGGCAAATTTATTTTTTTTGTACGATACTCGCTTTGTAACTTGATTCCGATCGCTTCAAGATCCTGCTTAACATTATTATAAGAATAGTACCCGGGAACAACAAGACTGTCGGCTACATACTCAGGCAAACGGTAAACAAACCTTACCGATGAGTCTACGGTCAACGTGTCAATGGAAAACAATATTGAATCAATTGGCTCATCTTCAATAAAATGAATTAGTCCTTTTACATCTTCCTCTAACTCGGGATTCGTTGTATTCCAAAACCCTTTTTCAATAAAATATTTTTTAAGAATATTAACTCCATCTTTTAGTAACTGATCATCTTTTTCATTTAAAGGATGTTGAGCATATAAAGAAGGGATGGAGAACAAAATAAAACCCAATAAAGTAACAAATCTTACCTTTCCCAAACGCATACAAAATTGTTTAAAAGCTTTTTCACAAAACGCAAAAATAATATTTATGTTATTCTATTTTCAAATAAATTGAAACCTTTATCGTAAATTTGAATAAAATATTTACTCCAATTCATTTATTTCAAAACTTATAGCAAATATTAAATAATTACCGTTTTATGCGAAATTTTATTTTTCTACTGGTTTTATTGTTTACAATCTCTTGTACTCAGGAAAAAAAAGGCTCCGGAAATGATTCCTTATCCTGGCAAACAAGAAAAATACTACTACAGAAAAGTGACAGCCTTTTCTCAGGGCGCACATACTTATCGGTATACTCTGACATTTATGATTTAACTGATAAAACCAAACATCTGCTAACTTCCACTGTTAGTATCAGAAATACATCTCTAGCCGATTCTGTTTTTATTACAAAAGCCGATTATTTTGATACAAAGGGAGAATTAATCCGCTCTTACGTAGATTCTCCTGTTTACTTAACTCCACTGGAAACTATAGAAATTGTAATCCATAGAAGAGATAGTCTTGGCGGTAGCGGTGCAAATTTCATTTTCGACTGGGTTGTAAAAGATCCCAAATATGAACCTTTATTTGAATCGGTTATGATATGGACAACCGGAAATCAGGGAATTTCGTTTGCGACACAAGGAAAAAATTTCCCCAATTATTAATTTTATTTTTACCATGTAGAAAATGGCTTTGATGATAAATAGGAGTTAAAAAAACGTTTATCATCGGAAACTTCTTTCTCTACCCATTCCGGAATCTCAACTTTTTCATTTTCATCCGAAAGTTCAACTTCTGCGATCACCAAACCTTTATTCAAGCCTTCAAAAACATCAACTTCCCAAATTAAATTGCCGATTTTTTCTTTATAACGTGTTTTTTCCACAAGTCCCCCCTGACACATTTTCAACAGAATATAACCTTCTTTCTCCGGAATCTCATATTCAAGCTCAGTTCTTTTGATTCCCACCGTCTTACCTTTAATCGTAAGAAACGCTTTTTCGCCTGCAATTCGAATTCTGATTGTACTTACCAAATTAACGGATAAATACCCCTGAATAATCTTGATCCCTTGCGAAGAAGGCTTCCATTTCCCCTGCGAAACCACAAATTTACGTTCAATCTCAATCATGTCTTTTTATATTTGCAGCTAAATTACAATCAAAAAGGAATGAAAATCTACATTACGAATCAATTAAATAAAAATAATTTTTAACAGCCCCCACGTCATACCAAGTTTTATATTACATTGCTACCATCAAAAATAGAAACAGGGGCAAATCGTAGAAAGTAAATCTAAAATCATAATGAAAATAAAATGATTTCCAGAGAAGAAGCAATTCAGATACTAAATGAGAATATTACGGCAGCAAATATGCGCAAGCACAGCTTTGCGTCGGAGGCGGTATTGCGGGCAATGGCAAAAAAACTGAACCGAAACGAGGATGAGTGGGGAATTGCAGGTCTACTCCATGACATTGACGTTGAGATAACCAAAGCCGATCCAAATATCCATGGCCCTTATGCAGAAAAAATGCTAAAGGGAAAAATCACGGATAAAATGCTCGACGCCATCGTCATGCACAACGAAATTGCTACAGGCAAAGAAAGAACAACAGAATTCCAGCATGCTTTGGCCGCAGGAGAGACCATAACGGGCTTAATAACAGCAACAACACTGGTATATCCCGACAAGAAGCTCGAAAGTGTCAACCCAAAATCAGTTACAAAAAGAATGAAACAAAAAGCTTTTGCAGCCTCAGTCAAGCGGGAAAATATAATGGAATGCGAAAAGATTGGGATTCCTCTTAATGAATTTGCGGAGCTTGCTGTTAATGCCATGAAGGAAATAAGTAAAGAACTAGGTTTATGAAAAACAGACCTATATCCGCAAATAATAAATTTGTCAATTTTTTTTTTTAATTTCTTTAAGTTTTATACTTTTACAAACGAGTATTTTATACTTTTAAACTAGAAAAGGGAACGATCTGACTAATAAACGATAAGCTTAATGATAAACGATCAAAGAAATAAATCATTAATAGCTTCAGGGGATCAAAAAAAATTCAGACAACTTATGGAGTTGACTTCTGATGATTTGTTGTTGTTTGCAATGGGATTTCTTAAAGAAAAAGAAACAGCCGAAGAAATAGTTAGTGACGTTTATGTAAAAATATGGAATAACAGGAAAGACTTGTTAAAAGTAAAAAACATGAAGTCTTACCTATTTATTAGTGTAAAAAACGGTTGCTTATCTCATTTAAGAAAATCAAGAAATAAAAATATTATCTCCATTGACGAATTTGAAGAATATAATTTTGAATATATTTTTCTCCCGGTTGATGCTCCTGAAGACGATCTAATTGAACAGGAAACTGTAAACCTTATTTACCAAGCAATTGATAAACTACCTCCTAAATGCAAACTCGCTTTTACGCTGGCAAAGGTAAATGGGTTGAAATACAAAGAGATTGCCGAGATAATGAATGTTTCGGAGAAAACAGTAAACAACCATTTAGTAAATGCTGTCAATAAAATTTCAGAAATTCTTTCTATAACAAAAAAATCAAATGACAAACCGGTTTCAATGAACCGGGCTAGTCTCTTCTAAAAAAAGGAAAGAATTATAATTTATCCTTAGGTACATTTTTATAACACTGCGTCTTTAAGCATAGAAGATATAAAATGACGGAAAGAGAAAAATTATATGAGTTATTTGTAAAGGATCTGATGTCCGAAACCTCGGAGGAAGATAAAAGATGCATTTCAAAAAACTTTCTGCTAAACGAAGAACAAAAAAACAATTACAATTTAATTAAACGTTTCTGGCTTTCCTATTTTCCTAAAATTGGCGAAAACAATATAATTGAAAAAACAGAAAAAAAGTTGGGCTTCACATATCATCAAAAATATAAATCTGAAAAAGGATTTGTATTTAAAATGGCTGCAACCCTCCTTTTAATAGCTTCATTAGGTTTAATTGGATTATATCTTTTAAAAACGCACCAAACCAATGCAGCAAAAATTACGGAGTACAAAAGTGGTCCAAATGAAGTAAAAGAAATTACTTTATCTGACGGAACGAAAGTTTGGTTAAATGCAGCCTCATCCCTACTTACAGTAGAACCGTTTCAAAAAGATACTCGCGAAGTAAGACTAATTGGAGAAGGTTATTTTGAAGTGACCCATGACCCGGAAAGACCATTTATAGTTAAGACCCTCGGATTAACTACTAAAGTTTTAGGAACACATTTTAACATTGTTTCATATCCTGGAGAAAAACATCAGGAAATATCACTTTTTGAGGGAAAAGTGGAATTAATCGATGAAAAAAATTCGAGGAATAATGTAATAATCAACCCTGGCGAACAAGCTTATTTCAATTGTGAAAAAAGTAACTTTCTTGTGAAAGCCACAGAATTGGGCTTACCTGCAGTATGGAGAAATGGAATGTTGCATTTTTATGATGAAGAATTGAACCATATAGCTATCACACTAGAGAGAAGATTTCAAACAAAAATTCTGATCAAAGACGAAAAAGTTGGTAAATTGAGATACACTGCCAATTTTGAAGGAGAAACACTAAAAAAGATTCTTGAGTTGCTAAATGAAGCACATGAATTTGAATTCTATGAAACAGAAAACGGAATCATTATTGAATCATTATAAATTCAAAATATTAAAAAGACCATTATGGTGACTTAAACCAATTAATATCAAAAGGGAGGAAATCTGGTCAATTTCCTTCCTTTAAAAGTGTGAAATTATTTTTTTTGTTTAACAAACTAAACCATTAATTTTATGGAACATAGCGTTAAAAGAACGCCTTCCGTATTCTCCGGATGGCTAAAAACACTTCGCCAAGGGGCAGCATTAATTGCCTTGCTCATGGTGATTGCAAGTAACGTTCAGGCTAGTGCTTATTCTGAGTCGGTTAAATTCGACTTGAATATGAAAAAAGTTAGTCTGAAAGAAGTTTTTCAAACAATCACTGATCAAAGTGAATTTAAGTTCATTTATAACAATGATGTTGTAAATGACAACCAGAAAGTATCAGTTACTTCTAATGATGCTCGAGTTGAAGAAATTCTGGATGAAATTCTTCCGGAACACAACTTGGAGTACAAAGTAATTGATCGTCAAGTTATTGTATTTCCTGCTGAAGGAAATACAAATGCAACAACAAAAACGGCAACGCCGGCTAATGCCCAACAAAAATCTGTTTCAGGTCAGGTTGTGGACGAAAACGGAGCTCCGCTTCCAGGTGTTACTGTTGTTGTTAAAGGAACAACCGTGGGTGTAGTGACCGACATCGACGGAAACTATAACCTAACTGTACCTGCTGATGCTAAAGTACTTTCTTTCTCTTTTGTAGGGATGAAAACACAGGAAGTAACTATTGGTAATCAATCGACTATTAACATTTCTTTGGAAGCTGAATCTATTGGTTTGGATGAAGTAATTGCCGTAGGTTATGCCACCCAAAAGAAGGCCAATGTTGTTGGTTCTGTTACATCTGTAAGTGGTGAAAAGATTGCTTCTATTCCTTCTGCAAATGTTTCGAATGCAATGTCAGGACGTATGCCTGGTGCCACTTTTATACAGGGAAGTGGTGAACCCGGACAAAATGATGCCAGAATATTGGTTCGTGGTAGATCAACTTTAGGAGATCCGGATGACTCGGGTAGAGATAAAGCACTGTCTGCTCCGCTTGTAGTTGTTGATGGTATTCCCGGTCGTTCATTAACAGATATTGACCCCGTAGATATCGAAAGTATTTCGATATTAAAGGATGCCTCTGCCGCAATTTATGGTGCTCAGGCTGCTAACGGTGTTATTTTGGTCACTACTAAAAAAGGGGAATCCGGAAAACCGAAATTAAACTACCAGTTTTACCAGGGATTCATGACTCCTACTATTCTTCCTAAAGTAACCAATGCTGGTGATTATGCTACCATGTTAACTGAATATCAGGACTACATGGGAAAACCAAGAACTTTTACCGATGATGACATTGCTTTATTCTATAGCGGAAGAGACCCTTGGGAACATCCTAACACAGACTGGCTTGGTGACCTGGTAAAAAAATGGAACACCACAAGTAAGCATAATGTTACCCTTGATGGAGGAAGTAATGGTATGTATTATTATGTATCATTCGGGTTCAAAAATGAAGAAGCAATTTACGAGCAGGAATCAACCAATTACAAACAATACAATTTGCGTACTAAATTGGAAGTTCCAATTACCGATTGGTTGAAAACCTCAATTGATTATGCCGGATACCTAAACAATAAGAAGTACCCAACCAAAGGTGCTGATGATATCTATGGTCAGTCCACTCGTTTACTGCCAACTCAGTGGTCTTTCTGGCCTAACGGATTACCAGGACCTGATATTGAATATGGAGATAACCCTGTTGTAACTTCTACTTTCGAAGGTGGTTATAACGACCAAAAATGGTATGTTAACCAGCTAACCTTTGGTGGAACGATAACCCCACCGATGGTAAAAGGTCTGACATTAGGAGTTTCATATACATATGACATTACCAACTATTATGATAAAATGTTCCGTAAACCCTGGACATTATATACTGCAGACTGGGACAACGCAACACGTGACTCAGAAGGTTTTGTTACCGACATGACTCCGATACCAAAACTCAGAGGATATTCAAGTCCGGAGTTAGAAGAATATTACAGAAGAGATATCAGGAAACTGACTAACTTCAATTTCAACTACACACGCGATTTTGGCGACCACTCATTTACACTGTTTGGTGCCTACGAGCAAGTTGACGAATCATGGAACGATTTCCACGGATTCAGAAAATATTATATCTCTGATGTTGTTCAAACTTTAGATGCCGGTTCTGATAAAGATAAAAATGCTTGGGGAACTCAATACATATATGCACGGAAATCGTGGATCGGTCGTCTTAACTACAGTTACCAAGGTAAATATTTGGCCGAAGTTGTATTTCGTCGCGATGGTTCTTTGAAATTTCCACCAGACAGCCGTTGGGGTAACTTCCCTGGATTCCTTCTTGGATGGAGAGCATCTGAAGAAAATTTCTGGAAACAAAACCTGGCTTTTATCAATTACTTTAAGCTAAGAGGTTCTTACGGAAAAATGGGTATGGACCCGGGAAATCCGTTCCAGTATATGAATAAATATGAATTATCTCCGGGATTAGTTATGGGTTCAGGAAAAGTAGTAGAAACAACAGTAAGACAAGCTGTTGTAGCAAATCCAAATATTACATGGGAAAAACAAACTACATACAATTTTGGATTTGATTCCCAGATTCTGAACAACATGTTCCATTTAAATACTGAATTTTTCTATAGTAAACGTACTGATATTCTGGCTCCAAGAGATGCTTCTGTTCCTGAATTTACCGGGTTAGCTTTACCTGACGAAAACATCGCAGAAGTAGACAACCGTGGTTTTGAAATTGAAGCAGGATACCACAAAGACTTATCCAAAGACTTAAGATTTGATTTTGGAGGTAATATTTCCTACAACCACAACGAGGTTGTATTTATGGACGAGCCGGAAAGAGCTGTTCCATGGCAACAAAGAACAGGTCATCCTTACGGAGCAGCACTTCTTTACAATGCAATTGGCATTTTTGCAGACCAGGCAGCAGTGGATGCATATCCTCACTGGGCAAATGCTAAACCAGGAGATGTAATTTTTGAAGATGTAAGCGGAGATGGAGAAATTACCAGCGATGATAAAATATTGCTGGACAAAACTGATGCTCCTGAGATATTCTATGGTATTAATCTTGACATCACTTACAAAAACTGGAACCTGTCTTTATTAGCACAAGGCCAGGGTACTTATTATCGGATGAATATTCAGGATGGACGTCGTGGTGAAGCCGGAAACTATTTCCAATGGAGTTTCGATAACCGCTGGACACCGGAAAATACTCACACCGATGTTGCAAGGGCATACAACCGTGATGACCTCTACTGGGCTTTTGACGTAAACAATAGCACATATCATTATGATAACATGGCATATTGCCGTCTGAAAAATGCGGTACTTACCTATAATATTCCTTCCAGTGTATTTGGGAATTCCGGTATTTCAAGAGCCAGCGTTTATTTCTCCGGAAATAATTTATTCCTCATTTATTCGGCTCAAAAGAACTTTGACCCGGAAATTGGCGCTCCAATGGCATATCCTGCATTAAAAACGCTTGCACTTGGGGTAAGAGTTACATTTTAACGATTTAAAGAATTTTGTAAAATGAAGAATATGAAAAAAATATTAGGATATTCAATAATGGTGTTGTCGCTTATTCTGGCAACAACATCGTGCGACGATATTCTCGACCAGAAAGCGGTAGATTCTTTTAATGAAGAATCCGTATTTCAAGATCTAAATCTAACAAAAGCTTTCCTTGGTAAATGTTACGATTACATGGGAGGTGATGATAATGGTGACAGTAATAATGCTACATTAGGACTAAGGGAAGACATTCTTGCCGGGGCAACCGACGAGTGTTTGTGTATTCACCGTCCGGGAAGTTATCCGTCAATCAAAGGGATTATGACTCCGGATGAATTGGGACATTTCGGAGGCTGGCAGTTTAGCTGGGTAACATGGAGGTTATATAATAACATTAAAAATGTTAACCTTTTACTTGCCAATATTGACAATGTACCAACAACAACAAACGTGGAAGCAGAAAAAATCCCTATAATGAAAGGGGAAGCCTATTTTATTCGTGCCTTTGAATATGCAAACCTTATGCGTTCTTACGGAGGTGTAGTTCTTGTTACAGAGCCTTTTGAACTGGATCAGGATTTTCTTTCTATCCAAAGGTCATCTATTGACCAAACGCTTGAACTAATCCTTGATGATTGTGACAAGGCAATTTCCTTGTTACCGGAACGAGGTGACGCAGCAACAGAACAAGGACGGGCAAATAAAGGAGCGGCTGCAGCATTAAAATCAAGAATATTAAGCTGGAGCACCGGTGAGTTAATGAACGGTGGTTATGAGCCTTCTAATCAATTAGTCTCTTTCCAATCGGGTACGCGTACTGAAAGGCTAGAAGCTGCTAAGGCAGCAGCCAAAGTAATTATGGACGGAACATATGGAAACTATTCTCTTACCGGAACAACTGATGATCCTCCGGCAAATATGACTGAAGAAGATATTATGGCTTATGCTGAAAACTTTGAAAGTATCTTTACTCAAAAAGGAGAATGGAACTCAGAAAGCATTTGGGGAATACAGTATCTGCAAGCTCAGGGCAACAGAGTTTCTTCCAACAAATGGTGGGGACCTAACGGATACCATAACTGGGGAAACAATGGTCCGATTGAACCGATGATCAGAAAATTTGAGATGGCTGATGGAACCCCATTTGTTTGGGATAAATATAATTCAGGTGATGAATTTGTTCGCGAAGCAACAGCAACAGAATTAGCTACAGATCCTGAAATTAATCCATATGTTGGAAGAGAACCACGGTTTTATGCTACAGTGTTGTATGACGGAGCACCATGGCAGGCTCGCCCAGAAACCAATGGTCTTGTACAAATAAGCTATTATATTTCAGGCAACGACACTATTAACGGGATGGATACCCGCCAAAGTGATACAGAGTCATGGAACGGAACAAAAACAGGGTATTATCTCAGAAAATATATGGACATAGGTACCGATGGCCAGTATTTTAATAATGAAAACGCTTGGATTGAAATGAGATATGCTGAAGTTCTGATGGATTATGCAGAAGCATGTATTGAACTGGGGGGAGGTGACCTGCAACTAGGATTAGATGCCTTAAACATGGTACGTAACCGTGCCGGACTACCTGACCGTGTTACCACAGATCAAGCTCAGGCTCGAGAATGGTACAGACACGAACGTCAAATAGAATTCTACGGTGAAGGTGATCGTTGGTATATGATGCGTAAATGGATGATAGCTGACGAAGCGATTGAAAATGTATATCCAATATACATTTATCACTATGCAGATGGCAGTTCAAAATGGGTATACAACACAGCACAAAGTGTTGATGACAGAGCTTGGAAAGATGCCAACTACTGGTTGCCTATTTCACGTACTGAAATAAACAAGGCACCACAACTACAACAGAATCCTGGATATAACTAGATAATGGATAGTTAAGTTTGGTTAGTTTCAATGAAAGGCCGACTCCTCTCAGAGTCGGTCTTTTTTAACTCTTTCATTTAAAAATAACCTGGCTAATAAACTAAGCGAAAATCTTACTAAACCAATTTTAATACCTAAAACCAATATTTAAATACCTGATATTATGACACGAATTAAGCTTTCGCTGATGATGTTTTTGCAGTATATGATGTACGCCGTTTGGTGGGTTCCTCTAGCTGCGTATTTAACCAACCTGGGCGTAGGAAGTACTGAAAAAGCACTCATTTTAAGTTCAATGGCGTTGGGTTGTATCCTCTCCCCTGTTATTGGAATGATTGCCGACCGTTTTTTCGCCAGCCAAAAAGTATTGGCCGGGCTAAATATTCTCAATGCTGTAATGTTATTTATGGCCGCAACAACAAAAAGTTCCGATTTACTTTTTGTTTACCTCCTGATAGCCATGTTTGGATACATGCCTACATGGGGACTTACCAGTTCAATTTCGATGGCTCACTTGTCATCCGAAGAGTTCCCCAAAGTACGCGTATTCGGCTCTATTGGATGGGTAGCTTCAGGCTTGTTTAGTGTAATCTTTATACAATTTCTGAATATCGATTTTGACGGTACCCATATCCCATTCTATTGTGGTGCTGGTGTGAGTATTATTGCCGCTTTAACTAATTTTGCTTTGCCCAACACCCCTCCCCCGGCAAAAGGGAAAAAAGTTTCTTTTATGGAAATCTTTGGTTTGGGAACGCTAAAAATGATGAAGGACCGTAACTTTGCCATTTTTATTATTCTCTCCTTTGTTTCAATGATTCCGTTTGCAATGTATTACTCGTTTTTTTCCGAATTTTTATTGCATATAAATACCAAGTATATATCTGTTACCATGAACTGGGGTGTATTATTTGAAATGGGCTTCCTTCTATTGGTGCCACTATCTATAAAAAAATTCGGGCTACGAAGAACCATGACATACGGACTAATTGCACTTGTTATCAGGTATCTTTCTTTATACTCAGGAGGTGCTCTTGACCAAAACTGGATGTATTACATCGGTATTTTAATTCACGGATTAATATTTGGCTTTTTCTATGTTGGAGGACAAATTTATATTGATAAAAAAGCCCCGGCAGAATTAAAATCACAAGCGCAGGGATTCATTTTCCTTGTAACTTTTGGTATTGGATTGCTCGTGGGAAACTTTATTTGCGCTCATATTATCGACTATTTCAGAATAGAAGGCGGAAATAACTGGAATGCCATTTGGGGAGTAACAACAATTCTCTCCGTAATCACATTATTACTTTTTGTGATTCTTTTCAAAAATAAGGACAGTAAAGAATAGAAAAGATACCCCCTCACTTTTACTTAATTCCCCCATTTACACATATAAAATTTTAGTTGGTTCATTTCGTGTAACCCAAACCCATAAACGGAGAACAACAAATAAAACCAATGAGTTAAATATATTTCTGTTTTCTAATCACCCCAATTGTTTTATTTCTATTTCCTGTTATATAAAAATAAACTACCATCATTTGTGTTGACAAGAAGTACTAATTGAAAGTTAATTTTTATAAAAAGCAGAGCCAAGGGAAGCTTCCCTTTTCTAATAAGACATTACGCTAAAAAAAAACGTACACAAACAGGAACTTTTACAATAACTAAAAGCCAATATCAAGATATCAGTTACTCGTCTCAACAAACTGGAAACTAAACGATAAAACAGAATAAACCAATATTATTATTTTGTTAATAACTTTTTTTGTTGTAACTTGATGTTAACGAACGCAAAACCTAAACTATAATGAACGCTCAATCTTAAAATCACATATTTTTTGTTTAAGCCCTTCCTAAATCTATTCGACCACATTAATTTAACATACTTCTTCTAATATGCATAAACAAAACTTAACTAAAACCACTATTAAACTTCTGCTATTTTGCTTTTTAATTGCGACAATGTCTGTAAACCTTTCTTGTAAGCAGAACAAATATCACGACAAAAATATTGATGATGAGATAGTTCTCCAGATAGATTCCTTCAAAATTACAAAATACGAATTTGAGAAAAATAAAAAAAGAGCCATTGATAGTAAAGCTTTCAGGAATACAGATGACTGGTTAGATGACTATACTAATAACGCCTATTTTTTGGCTGATGCCTATAAAAAAAACTATGATACGATTTCCGAAATAAATAAAACGGTTAATTATGCGGCTTTAACAATGCTTGGCCAATATAAAGGATATTTGTGGAATAAGGTAGAAGAACCCAAACTAAACTTTTCAAAAAAAGAGATAAAGTCAATCTACAAAAAACAAAATAAAATATTTGATCTTGAATATTTCATTTTTCCTGATTTGAATACTTTCTACTCAGTCCTGAAAAAAGATACAAGTTTTAAGTCGGGGACTGATTTTTACAAAGTAATTGAAAAAAGCAAAAAAAGTAACATCAAATACAATCATAGTCAGCTTCTTTATCCTTTTGACCAATTAGAACCGGTAAAAAATATTATTTATTCTTTGGATGAAAATGAAGCCACTAAGATCCCTTATACAGATGATAAAATTTTAGTTATTCATCTAAAAAAAGTGTCGGAAAGAAAACAAAAAGATTTTGAAAGAGAAAAAGCAACAATAGAAAACCGATACAGGCACTTTAAAGAAAGATACATTGTTTATAGTAAAAGAGAGCATATTTACAACAAAGCTAATATTCATATCAATAATAATATCAAAGATTTAGTACTAAAAGTTATCGAAGAACCATCACTGAAGTATGACAATACATCACTTCTAAGTGATACCATATTAAACTATACGCGAAACAATCAGCAAGAAATTCTTTTAGTATCCGACTTTATTGATTATTGCAAACACAACCCTCTTATCCCCATTATTACAAGCAGTGCGGCCATGGAAGAAACTCTTAAAGGGTTCGTACTGGAACAATACATTTATTTAGAATGTGTTAACCTGGGAATAACCGACTCAAAAGAATTTTTATTAGATCGGAAAAATTATAAAAACAGTCTTATTCTGGAAACATATATACGTGATAACTTTTTCACTGAAGAAATTCCTTTAAAAGAATTACAGGAATATTATAACAGTAACAAAAAAAACTTCACGACATGCAAAGAATGTTCAGCCTGTATTTTAACTTTTAAGAACATAAATTCTGCTTTACCACATATGTTTCACCTTGATCAGATTGCGACTCAGGGAGGAGTGAAAAATCAATCCGACACGTTATTAATGAATCTCAAGTCCTATCAACCAAACGTTACTATTGATTACACTAATAAAGAATATCCGCCGGAAATTATAGAACAACTGTTTACATCAGGGTTAAATAAAAGAATTGGACCACTAAAGATGAATAACAAAGCCGTAGTACTTGTTAAAACAGAAGAAACCGGACAAGAAGTTATGCCTTTTGAAGTTGCTCAGGAAGCAATAAAAAAACAATTAGGGATAAGCAAAATGGAAAAATTAAAGGCAAACAAACTACAAAGGCTAAAAAAACAATATTCTATAACAATTAATAATATTCAACAACAATAGAAGAGAGCTATACTCACTACTTATTCACAAAACAAATAAAAACAAACACTTATGAAAAAGTTAATTTATATTCTTTCTGTTTTTACAATCATTTTATTAGTATCTAAGCAAAGTTTTGCTTACGGTGGATGGGTTGAATGCTGGGAATCAGCAGGAGATCCTTACCAACTAACTGCTACTTATTCTGCGTCAGGAACAATAAACTATTACTTATTTGTCGATCATGGCGCAGCAGGTATTTCGGTAACGTCAGGACAAGCAGATTCTGTTGTTGATACGGATGGTTCTACTTTAATAGAAGACTATTTTACTAATGTACCATGGCGTGAAAATAATTTAACTCTTACAGCTTGCCACTTAAATCTACCAACAGGTTACGCCAAAGTATCAGCCTGGTGGTAATTTAACAATCTCTAAAAAGCTCTCTTCTTTTTTTGAGCACTGCAATCATTATCTTTTATACAAAACCAAACGTTGTTTCAATCTTTACTTTTCAAGATAAAAATGAGACAATTCAATTTCTGACGCAAGTTATCAGTTTAATTAGTTACACGACTAAAATTACTGAAAATACAAATCAAAATATATTTACAAAGAGTTGTATAAAACCAGTAGGATGTATGAAAAAGAAATCATTTTCATAAGAACAGAAGGAAAATTAAAACTTTTCGATTAACGAAACCACTGATTAGTAAACAATTAAAATATTCAACAAAACCAGTATAGGAGGGGTATAAATCATTAAATCATCACAATTATGAAAAAGTTAGTATTTATTTTTACGATTTTTGCAATTTTTGCAATTACTTCAACAAAGAGTTATGCATATAGTGGTTATATATATAACGATGGAAGCGAGTATCAAATCGCTCAAACATACTATAACCCGGGAAGTTATATTTCTTATACTTTGTCTATTGATCATGGAGGTGCATACATAGGTACTTCAAGTGGACAAGATCAAATCTATAGTTACACCACTTCTATGACAAAAAGTGGAAATTTTTCAGGAAGTTTCAGTTCAGTTTATATGAGTGCTGCGGTATTTTCTACCCCAGGCTATGCAAGCGTATCTGCCACCTGGTATTAAATGGATATGAATAACCTATCGGCAGATTATTCTAACTAATAACAATTATTACTTATTGCTTTCCATCATTCATAAATTACAACAGAAATTAAACTATAAATCAGTATTTTATGAATTAATCATACAAAGATGTTGGCAATAATTATCTTTTAAACAATTCCCCTCCTATCTATTTTATAAAAGATTTATAATATGATAAAATACTCAACCAAAAAATACATAAAACCAGAATGTATGGGAAAAATTTCCCGCGAGTGCACGTTGAGCCTGTTCTTTATTTGAACTATTCTGTTGAAAAATCTGATAATATTGCCTGAATCTTTGCATCGTTTCAGAAGTCATCCGCAAACTTTCCAATTCGGGCAATTTTCCAATATTTAACTGTTGATATGCTACAACTGCCTCTTCAACATTTTGAGGGATTTTCTGATATCCGCATTTTTCAAGAACAGGTAACAGATTTACAATTCCCTTCATATCTTTTTGCAACATCAACCAGGCCAGCTTATATTCCAAAGCAATATAGTTTGTAGAATCCGCTTTAATAATAAAATCAAGATTAGCTCCCGGATCGTCTGCCAAAACAAAAAAATCAGTCTTTGTTTTCAAAGCCTTTTTCTTTCCTAACTCCGGCTCTTTTGCTACTGCTTCATCGTTAAATAACAGCTTTTCGTATGCCCTTGCCTGCTTTTTATAAAATAGCGTACTTTTTAGTATTGAAATATATTTTTGCGCTACTTTATAATTTCCATCAATCAGTTCCGTTTTAATCAACATTTTGAGGCCTTCCGGAGTCAAGCCGCGCATTACCATAAATTCATAAGCCCATCGCTGGGCTTCATTAATCATTCCAAGCGAATAATAATAGTATCCGCCACGTTTCAAAACCTCAGTTACCAAATCCCACTTAAGAAACAAAGTACCTCCGTTTTCACTTTGCGGAAAACTAAAAAACCGATCGTTTAATTGCCCGGTTTCTGCCAAAGCAATATTATTTAGATAATTTGTTAAAATATTATTGGATGGAAATTTGGAATTAAAAGCAATAACCTCGTCATACTTTTGCCGGGAAAAAAGCTTTTCCACATAAAAATAATGACTGTTCTTTTTATCTATCCTTTTGAAACATAAAACGGCCAATACAATAAGAAGCCCTACTGGGATAAGTTGTAAAACCGGAAATTTTTTTGTTCTGAATTTTTCAATAATTCCTGGTTTTATCCGAAACAAAACAGGAAGAAGCCCTAAAACAATCAATACTGACAAAAACAACGGAAGCTGCCCTGCTATTTTTGTTGAAGAATAAGGTAAAACGAAAAGATTACTGATGGTTTGAAAAAATAAAAATTCGGCTCCTATATAAAAAAATACACTGGCACT
Organism: uncultured Draconibacterium sp.; assembly: GCA_963677235.2. Lineage (GTDB taxonomy): Bacteria > Bacteroidota > Bacteroidia > Bacteroidales > Prolixibacteraceae > Draconibacterium. Next base: position 2,148,092 of record CAXXPP010000004.1, read on the forward strand.
TAGCATTATTCCGGCAATTTTCATCCACCAACGATTCTCTTTTTTCTGAATCAACCGTAAAACAAACATCACCAGAAAAAGAAATGAGAAACTACCAAAAAGAAAATAATTCAGAGGAAACAGAAACACAGGAATCCACTCAGTTTTATTCTTTAAAAACCGGATTGTAACCCAAAAGAAAAATAATTGAGTTAAAATTCCCAAGGTATTAAAACTCAAATACTGATAATGAGTTTGCAGAAAAAACACCGCCCCTCCCAATAAAAATGGTAATATAAAAATTCGGTTCCCGGAAATTATTCTCCCAATTGCTGAAATCAAAAATATTACGGACATTATTTCCAGAACAACCAAAACAGCCCCAATAAAAGGATAATAATAAAGCGTTGTTTGAAAATGCCCTAAATAATTCAGAAAACCTCCCGGATAATTTACTGTTTCCGAAAAAAATGAAAATGTAGTCTGAAATAATTCCGACTTTTCCTGGTAAAAAAATATATAGCTGGTAAACCCATAAAGGTAAAAGATACCTGAAAGAAAAAATAAAAGATAAGGAAGTAAAAGGATTAGTTGTTTTTTTTGGTTTTTGTTATTCATTGTTAGTCCGGCTCTTTAATTTGATGACCATTGAGGTTGGATAGCTGCTTTTGCTGCTGCTGTCCTTAATTGCCCCGGGGTAAACGAAACTTCAGATTTTGCGAATTCAGGAATATTAAACGTTTTTAGAAAATGACTGTAAAAAGTTGGATCTTCCTGTGGCAAGATAAATGGTTTGCCTGCCCTGCCTGCCTCATCGATATACGAAATGTAAGGACGGGCCGATAAACCGTCACCTCGTTTGCTGCTAAAAATCATCCATCTTCCATTCGACGACCAGGAATGATAGCTATCCGTAAAATCGCTGTTTAAATCTAACTTTGATACCTGGTGATTTTCCAAATTAACGCAATACAAATCAGCCTCCTTGTGCCAGATAGGAAAACAGCCATAATCATGATAGGTAAAAACAAGAGATTTTCCATCGGGCGAGATTCTGGGAAATGAAACACTTTTCGAATTTGCTGCGGCATCAAACACTAGTTCTGCCTCACCAAATTTGCGGTTCTCCGGATCAAAATGCACCCGGTACAAATTGTATCTAATATCCTTGTAATCATAGCCCGCCTCAATTTGTTCAGCACGGCAAAAATAGAGGTATTCTCCATCGGGCGACCACTCCGGATATGTATCCATATATTTTTTTTCGGAGTTTACCGGTATATCCAAAATTTCATTTTTATTTTTATCAAACAAAATCAACGTGGAGTTTAAATCCGAAACCTCTATTTTTTTGCTTGCCATGGAATGAAACTGCTGCACTACTTTATTTGACGAAAATGCAACATATTTGCCGGAAGGATGCCAGCGCGGATAAACAGCACTATTCTCCATTTCTTTTGTTTTCAGGTTAAATTTCTCCAAATCACCATCAGTAACAAAATAAGTTCCTCCCATTGAACCACGCATATGAAACATAAAATCGTCAGGATTTTGCTGATTAAAAGCATGACAGTTTACGCAATTTTGTCCCACAGCATTATTTTCAACCACTGTGTGCTCCTTAAAACTTTCCACACTTCGCTGCATAATACGAATTTCAGTCCAGCTCTCGTAGCCCGGGTATAACAAACGATAATACAGATAAGGATCGACAGGTGATTCCGACACCTGATTGGAAAATGATTGAAATTGATTCCATTCACCGTCTTTCTGAACAAATACTTTATACTCAATTTGCTGGTCTTTATTTTTAGCCAGCAACTGTTTCCATTTTTTCTCCGGTATTTTTATTATTCCGTCCGACGATGAAATTTGAATGGATGTCCCATCCGGGCTTCCAATTTCAACAAAATAAGCATCGCCTTCTTCCTGGATAAGAAAATTTAAAGGAGCTATATTAACCGGAATAATGAGTTCGGAATAATCAGGGCTGATTTTCGGCAGTTTATTTACCAACTTGCTATCTATTTCTGGCTTGTTACCGCATGCACTCACAACAACAAACAGCAGCAGATATGCTATTCTTCTCATTTTCATAAACGCTTAGTTTTCGCAAAAATAAAGAATTAACTGCAACCTCGTACATTACGCTACAGATTTTCTCGATCAACTAAATAGTAACCAATCAATTTCAGTTTATATTTTGATTTATTAGTTTTGCCCAACCAAATTGATTAAACCAATATGAAAAAAATTAGAATAATTTTTCTTTCCTTTTTTATTGTTTTCTGTTTTCTTTCTGTTTCCAATGCGACAAGTCAAAATAAGTATATAGTTGAGAATGAAAATGTGACCAAAACATTTCTGTTTAGCAACAATGAACCGGGACAAATTAGAGTTTTAGTTTACTCAAAATCCCAAAATAAAAACATTACCAACGAAAAACCTGAGCCTTATTTTGAATTTGTAATTCATAACCAGATGATTACAGCAAACGACCCGTTTTGGATTTTCAAGAAACATACGGTTCGTAAAATGCAAAACCACGGAACAGAACACCAGCTTATCTTTGAAGGGAGTGTTGAGCCGGTAAAAGGGTTACAGCTTATTTTATTTCAACAAATATTTCCAGGCTCCACTCTCATAAGAGAGAAACTTACACTTCAAACCACAAATGATTCTTTTAAATTGAATAAATTAAAGGGAAAACTTCATTTCAAATTTCCAGTTTATACCATTGATAGCAAAAATAACAATGAAACTGATTTGACTGAAATCAGAATTGCGAGCTGGGAGAAAAAGCCGGTTACTTTTGGAGAAGAAAAAAAAGGAAACCACATGTATTATCCGGAAATAAAAACGCAAAAAATAAATGAAAACCTGTCTCCGGTAAAAGGACCAGTTTCAATTGTTTCGAATAATTCGCTCAGTTGGTTTACGGCATACGAACATGCATCACAGGACAATTTGAACGGACTTTTTGACGAACAGAAAAAAGGAACCGGCAACAAGGTAAACGATGCAATGCAAGGAATAAAAGGAGTTTTTGATTTTCCCGTTTCAGAAGACGATTTTAAATTTATAGGGATTGAAACAAAACCTGTAAAAAATAAAATAAACATCTCGGTTGACATATTACGCGGTGGATATCTGGATGGTGAAAAAATTGATAGTATGCATCCCTACTCCACTGTTTGGGTTGCTTCGGGGTTTTATGCCGGAAAAGATCTAGAAACAGGGAAATCAATGCTGCGCAATTACCTGCTTAACCAGATTTATGAGACCCCGTCAGCACGGGTTCCTGAGTATTACTACAACACCTGGGGCATGCAACGACAAGACCGTACAAAACCGCTCAGGGGAATTTTAACCTACGACCGGATTTTTGAAGAAATTGACTATGCTGCCGAACTTGGTGTCGATATTTTTGTTCTCGACGACGGTTGGGAAAATGCAATGGGAGAATGGTTTCCCAACAAGCAGAGATTTCCGGAAGGATTGGCTCCAATAAAAAAACGATTGGACAAATACGGGATAAAAATGGGACTTTGGTATTCTCCAATGGGAATAGATTCTACAACCCAGCGTTACAAAGAACATCCCGAATGGGTGATAAAAGACTCAGAAGGTAAACCGATTCAGGCACAGTGGAACCATCCTGCATTTGATTTTGTAAGTGGTTTCTTTGATGTTTTTATCAACGATTGCAAAGAAATGATTGACCAGGGATGTCGTTTTATGAAATGGGATGCAATAAACACTTTTTACAGTAGCTTACCCAACCTTGACCACGGTTCCAATCAATATTCAAAAGAAGAGTTACGGGCACGTTATGAATATTTGCTTCCAATTTATGTAGTACGTGCAATGGAGATTCTAACGGATTATGAACCAGAACTGGTAATTGAAGTCGATCTCACCGAAGCTCGCCGGGTAATGGTTGGACTCGCCCCACTGAGCCAGGGAAAAGTATTCTGGATGAATAATGGAGCGAGCTGGTACAATGATTACAGTACGTACCATTCAAAATCGATGCGGACCATTGTCAATGAGTTTGCCGGAATTATCCCGCTGGAACTTTTTACCTACGCCAATTACCCTCAAAACGAAAAAGATGCTATGAAATACAACGTGTATAATTCGATTTTAGCCGGCCATGGTTTTTGGGGAAATCTGCAACTCATGTCGGCCGACGAAAGAAACTGGGTAAGGACACAGGTTAAAAACTCAAAAAAAATACTTCCTTTTATTCTTGACACAAAACCTGAAGTTATTGGAACAGTTGGTAATTCACCTGAAATTTACACCATAGTCAATTCAGAAAAAGCTGCCGGTCTGGTTATCGGATTTTCCGAAAAAAAGTTAGAAAAAACCCAGGAAATAAATATTAATACCAACCATTTACAAGGAATACTTAATGCATCGTTTTCGTCTGAAAATAATCAATTGTATATTAAATTGAAATTTGCAGAACAGGACGCATCGGTTGGAGCGTTTATTCTTCCGATCACAAATACTTCTTTAAATGTAGCCATTATTTCATCTACTGTGCCTGTAAACGAAATTACCACCGACAAAAACTCTGTTTTTACATATAGTGCAAGTGAACCAGGAGAGCAACAAATACGCTGGCCTGTAGAATATGGCAAACCAAAGATAAAGAGTGCCCAAAAATTTGACTTTAAAATAAGGGAAAAGAGTAAAAATTATATCGTTGAAATTGTAATGAAAGAAAAAAAGACAAAAATTATATTGGAAAAGAACTAATGTATTTGAACAATATTTCTAACCAAAAATGAATTTTATATTTATTTTTCGTACAAAAAACAGAATATTACTTATAAATCGTTTTTGTTTTTGAATAGTTTTTTTACATTTGCCCCAATACAATGTATTTAACATGAAATTATTCTCTATATACATTCTAGTCATTCTCGTGGTCATTCTTGGTTTTACTGAGAAAGGTTAGTGTATTATATAGAATTGAAGATATAGAATAAGCCTTTCTCAGTTTCGGGGAAGGCTTTTTTAATATAAATAACAGTTATTAAAGACTAAAAAAATGCAAGTACCATTACGTAGCAACACAACCACACAAGGAAGAAGAATGGCAGGAGCCAGAAGTCTTTGGCGTGCCAACGGAATGAAAGAAGAACATTTTGGGAAACCCGTTATTGCAGTAGTAAACTCATTTACACAATTTGTTCCGGGTCATGCTCATTTGCATAAAATAGGGCAATACATAAAAGATTTAATTGAAAAGCAAGGCTTTTTCGCCGCCGAGTTTAATACCATTGCTATTGACGATGGAATTGCAATGGGGCACGATGGCATGTTATATTCATTACCTTCTCGTGATGTAATTGCCGACAGTGTGGAATATATGTGTAACGGGCACAAAGTAGATGCAATGGTTTGCATTTCCAATTGTGATAAAATTACACCAGGAATGCTAATGGCTGCCATGCGGCTAAATATACCGGCAGTTTTTGTTTCCGGTGGTCCGATGGAGGCCGGTGAAATTGGAAATAGACATTATGATCTGGTTGACGCAATGGTTTTAGCAGCCGACAAATCAATTTCCGATCAGGAGCTTTCAATTATAGAACAAAATGCCTGTCCGACCTGTGGATCCTGTTCAGGTATGTTCACAGCAAATTCAATGAATTGTTTGGCTGAAGCAATTGGATTGGCACTGCCGGGAAACGGAACAATTGTAGCCACCCATGCCAACCGTACCAAACTTTTTGAAGAAGGTGTAGAAAAAATTGTTAGAGCCGTTAAAGCATATTATTTTGAAGGTGATGATTCTGTACTTCCCCGAAATATTGCTACCCGTGAAGCATTTTTAAATGCAATGAAACTGGATATTGCGATGGGAGGTTCAACCAATACAGTACTCCACCTTTTAGCCATTGCACACGAGGCTGGCGTCGATTTTACAATGGAAGATATCGATAAACTATCAAGGGCTACACCCAACCTTTGTAAAGTTGCACCGAGTTCTCATTTTCATGTTCAGGATGTTAATCGTGCGGGCGGAATTTTATCGATTATGGCAGAACTTGACCGCGGCGGGTTACTCAACACATCAGTAAAACGCATTGATGGAAGAACATTAAAACAAGCCATAAAAGAATATGATATCGTAGGCGAAACAGTTACCGACGATGCGAAAAAACGGTTCTCGTCTTCTCCCGGAGATGGCACCAGAAACCTGGTTATGGGCTCGCAAGATAACTATTACACACAATTGGATACCGACCGTGAAAAAGGATGTATTCGTAATGTGGAACACGCTTATAACAAAGACGGAGGATTGGCTGTTCTTTACGGAAATATTGCAGAAAAAGGTTGTATTGTGAAAACAGCAGGCGTTGATTCTTCCATTTTTAAATTTACAGGAACAGCTAAAGTTTTTGATTCTCAGGAAGCAGCAGTAAACGGAATTCTGGGAGACACCGTTCAAAAAGGAGATGTAATTGTAATTCGTTATGAAGGCCCGAAAGGTGGTCCGGGAATGCAGGAAATGCTCTACCCTACTTCCTACTTAAAATCAATGCAACTGGATAAAGATTGTGCGTTAATTACCGACGGGAGATTCTCAGGAGGAACTTCAGGACTATCAATTGGCCATGTTTCCCCCGAAGCAGCTGCCGGAGGTGCCATAGGATTAATCCGGCACAACGATAAAATTGAAATTGACATTGTAAATAGATCCATAAATCTTCTTATTTCAGAAGGTGAATTAGCAGAACGGAGAAAAGAGGAAGAAGCTAAAGGTAAGGCCGCTTTCTGTCCTGAAGAAAGAGAAAGAAATGTTTCAAAAGCTCTAAAAGCTTATGCAAGCCTGGTTTCATCAGCCGACAGAGGAGCTATCCGCTTAATTGATTAATGAAATAAAACAAGAAATAAATAATGAAAGCTCGCAGCTAATTGCTCGTAGCTAAAAGCTAAATTTTCAGTATATGACAACAAAAAAAGTTACCGGTTCACAGGCAGTTATTCTTTCGTTATTAGAAGAAGGAGTAGATACCATATTTGGATATCCGGGTGGTGCAATAATGCCCATTTATGATGCCTTGTACGATTTCGATAAAAATGTAAAACATATCTTAACCCGTCATGAGCAGGGAGCTGTCCATGGTGCAGAAGGATATGCCAGAGTTACAGGTAAAGCAGGAGTCTGTTTCGCCACTTCCGGTCCGGGTGCAACCAACCTTATTACCGGGATTGCCGATGCAATGATCGACTCTACTCCTTTGGTCTGCATTACCGGACAGGTAGCATCGCCGCTTTTGGGAACAGATGCATTTCAGGAATCCGATGTGGTGGGTATTTCGATGCCGGTAACCAAATGGAATTACCAGATTACAACGCCTGAAGAAATTCCGGAAGCAATTGCACAGGCATTTTATATTGCGCAAACCGGGCGTCCGGGGCCGGTTTTGATTGATATTACAAAAGATGCACAGTTTGGTGAACTGGAATTCAAATATAAAAAGTGTACTAAAATCAGAAGCTATGTACCTGAAATGCCGGTTGATCCTTTCAAAATAAAAGAAGCAGCCGAAATTATCGATCAGGCAAAAAAACCAATAATACTTTTCGGACAAGGAATCATTATAGGGAATGCAGAAGAGGAATTAAAAGCATTTATTGAAAAAACAGGAATTCCCGCTGCCTGGACACTGCTTGGATTATCTGCCATTCCAACCGATCACCCGCTGAATGTAGGGATGCTCGGGATGCATGGAAATTACGGCCCAAACCTGTTAACCAATGAAGCAGATGTTATTATTGCCGTTGGAATGCGTTTTGACGACCGTGTTACAGGCAAAGTAAGCGCTTATGCAAAAAATGCAAAAATTATTCATTTGGAAATCGATCCGGCTGAAATTGATAAAATAGTAAAAGCTACTGTCCCGGTTTTGGGAAACTCCAAGAAGTCGCTAAAAATGCTTACTGATAATGTAAAAGCAAACAATCATGAAGATTGGATTGAACGTTTCAGAAAGTGTGAAATGATTGAAAATGAAAAAATCATTCATAAAGATCTTTACCCGGAAAAACCAGGACTGACAATGGGGGAAGTTATCCGCATTGCTGCTGACAAAACAAACCATGAAGCCATTCTGGTTACCGATGTTGGTCAGCACCAAATGATTGCCTCCAGGTATTTTAAATTCAGAAATTCAAAAAGTAATGTCACTTCAGGAGGACTGGGAACCATGGGATTTGGCCTGCCGGCAAGTATCGGGGCACAGCTTGGAAAACCGGATCGTACAGTTATCTCAGTAATCGGAGACGGAGGTTTTCAAATGACAATTCAGGAATTGGGAACGATTGCACAAAACAAACTTCCCGTAAAAATTATCATACTGAACAACAACTTTCTGGGTATGGTACGTCAGTGGCAGCAATTATTTTTTGAAAAAAGATATTCATTTACTGAATTACAGAATCCTGATTTTATAACCATTGCAAAAGGTTTTGGAATTACGGGACATAAAGTGGAAAAAAGAGATGAGTTGGATAACGGAATTCAAAAAATGCTTGACTATGATGGTCCTTATCTACTGGAAGTAGTAATTGAAAAAGAAGACAATGTGTTTCCAATGGTTCCTACAGGCGCTTCAGTTTCGGAAATAATTCTCGAACCATAAAAGGATTAATAACAAAGGATTTATAAATCGAAAAAAAATCATCATGAAGCAAGAACATATAATTACTATTTTTTCGGAAAACCACATAGGTCTTTTAACCCGAATCACCATTGTTTTTACACGTCGAAAAGTTAATATCGATAGTTTAACCGTTTCAGAATCTGCTATTCCCGGAATTTATAAATTCACAATTGTAGTGAATACGACAGAAGAGCAAACAATAAAAATTGTACGGCAGATCGAGAAACAGATCGATGTTTTAAAGGCATTTTATCATACCAATGAAGAAATGATATATCAGGAACTTGCATTGTACAAGGTTCCGAACGAAGCCATTTTTGAAAGCAACGTTATTGAAGCAATTGTACGTAAAGCAGGCGCCCGTATTTTAGAAATCACTCAGGAATATACGGTGATTGAAAAAACCGGTCACAAGGAAGAGACACAGGCCTTATTTGAGGAACTCAATAAATTTAAAGTTCTTCAATTTATCCGCTCAGGCAGGGTGGCTATCACCCGTGATCCAATTGAACGGCTTTCCGAGTTTTTAAAGGAAAGAGATGCGTTTCTAAATAGTTTAGATTAATTCTTATTAATATACAAACAGAGCTTTCAAATTAAAAGCGTTTCTGGTAAAAAAATTATAGATTTGCAGCACGATAAAATGAAAATTAAAAATTTACAATAACAATAAACATTATGGCACAGATTGACTTTGGCGGTGAAATGGAAAATGTTGTTCTCCGCGAAGAATTTCCGGTAGAAAAAGCCCGGGAGGTATTAAAAAATGAAACAATTGCAATTATTGGTTATGGTGTGCAGGGACCAGCCCAGGCACTAAATATGAAAGATAACGGGTTTAACGTTATCATCGGACAGGCACCGGAGTTTAAAGAAGATTGGGACAAGGCTGTCCGCGACGGATTTGTTCCCGGAGAAACTCTTTTTCCCGTAGAAGAAGCAGCAAAAAAAGGTACTATCATTCAGTATTTGGTATCTGATGCTGCGCAACGTATATTATGGCCTGCTTTGGAATCGTGTTTGAATGAAGGAGATGCACTTTATTTCTCTCATGGTTTCTCAGTAACTTATAAAGAACAAACCGGGGTTATTCCTCCTAAAAATGTTGATGTTATTTTGGTAGCACCTAAAGGATCAGGAGCCAGTGTTCGTACGAACTTCCTTGCAGGAAACGGAATCAACTCAAGTTATGCTATTTTTCAGGATTATACAGGAAGAGCAGAAGAACGCACTCTTGCCCTTGGAATAGCTATTGGTTCAGGTTATCTGTTCCCAACTACGTTTGAAAATGAAGTATATTCCGACCTTACCGGTGAACGTGGTGTTTTGATGGGTGCATTGGCAGGAATTATTGAAGCACAATATAAAGTGTTGCGCGACAATGGTCATAGCCCTTCTGAGGCATTTAACGAAACCGTTGAAGAATTGACACAAAGTTTGATTCGATTGGTTGACCAAAATGGGATGGACTGGATGTATGCCAACTGTAGCGCAACTGCTCAGCGTGGGGCTCTCGACTGGAGACACAAATTCCGCGAAGCAACACTCCCGGTTTTTAACGACCTGTACAACAGCGTTAAAACAGGAGCTGAAACAAAACGTGTCCTTGATTCAACCAGTAGTATAGATTACAAAACCAGTCTTAACGCAGAACTTAAAGAAATGCGTGAGTCTGAATTGTGGCAGGCAGGAGCTGCTGTCCGTAAATTACGACCAGGAAAATAAGGATTATCCTAAGATTCATAACTACAGCCTGTTCGGATATTCCGGGCAGGTTTTCTTTTATCCTAAAAAATCAATAATGAAAGTATCAACGGTTATTCATCCTGTTAGAATAAATTTTGAAATCCCCATTTCTGCAGAAATAAAGCTGCCCCGTTTTGTATATCTCTTCATTCTCGCAGGAGAAAAAATCCATTTTATCGACTCAGGGGTTGCCAGCGGAGTTATGCAGATTAAAACTTTTCTGGAAAAACTGGAAAGAAAGCTTTCTGAAACCCAAAACATAATCTTAACTCATTCTCACCCCGATCACATCGGGGCTGCCCAATTGATTCAGGAAAAATCGAAATGCAAAATTATTGCCGCAAAAGGAGAACAGCTCTGGATAGAAGATACTGAACTACAGTTTAAACAACGTCCGGTACCAGGTTTTCACCAACTCGTTGCAGGCCCGGTAAAAATTGATACTGTGTTAAATAACGGAGATAAAATAGAACTGGAAGAAAACATTTCCATTCAGGTGATTTCAACTCCCGGGCATTCACATGGTTCTACATCTTTTTTTCTGGAAAGTGAGAATGCTTTGTTTTCAGGTGATGCTATACTACTTCCGGGCGAACTCCCTGTTTTCGAAGATGTTGATGCTTATCTTAATTCGTTGGAAAAAATAAAAGAAATCAACCCGGAAGTTCTTTATTCGGCCTGGGATGAACCTCGTTTTAATAATGATATCCAGAATATTATTGAGCAAAGCCGAAATTATATTTTACATATTCAGAAAAAAGTAAACATTGTTGCTTCAAACTTTCAAAATATTCAAACATTAGATTTTTGTAAAGCGGTATTAAAAGAATTAGGATTAAATGAAAACATTGCAAATCCGTTGTTACAGAAATCTTTTGAAGCTTGCTTAAAATAAAAAATGCGGAAAAGGAAAGCACTTCTGAAAACCTTAAAATAATTCCCTATTTTTATATCGAAAACCCATGTGGATGAAACAAAATATTTTCAAAATAATCCTCGTTATCAGTTTATTGATCTTTATCCAGCAAAAAAAAACAAATGCAGGTAATCCCTACAAATTATATAGCTCTTTCTTACCATCAAATAAAGAATTGTTATTTGCACAGAATGATAACCTGACATCTGATTTTTTAGGAAAAGAAAACAATGCAGTATTGTCAAAATCTGTTTTTGCCACTGAAAAGAAAACGTATTCCTATTCGTTTCACAACGATTCAATCCACCGGTTTAATTTCAGATATGCAGATAAAAAAAGAGGGCTAACTCCTTACATTGCTCCTGCCCTGCTAATTACAACCGGAACCATAATCAATTTTATGCCCGACACCAAGAAACGATTCCGGGATTTTGCACAAGAACATTTTCCTTACGATGGAAATCTCGACGAATACATGATATTTGCCCCAATAATAACCGTTTATTCTCTTCATGCTCTGGGAATAAAAGGCGAAAATAACTTTGGGAATGTTACAGCGATTGCAATAAAAAGTTTTATGCTAAACGCCATGCTTACACACGGGTTAAAACGCTGGGCCGGCGAAGAACGACCTGGCGGAGATTTATATTCTTTCCCTTCGGGGCACACATCAAAAGCGTTTACACTGGCTCATGTTTTACATAAGGAATACGGAGAAAAAAGCCCGTGGATTAGTATTGGAGCTTATTCTGCTGCTACAACTGTTGGAGTATTACGAATTGCAAAAGATGCTCACTGGATTTCAGATGTTTTTGCAGGTGCGGGAATTGGCATTCTTTCCACGGAACTGATTTATCTTACCCATCAGTATAAATGGGATAATGAACATATTAAACGATTGGATATTTTTCCCTTTCAGGTGGGGCGGCAAAAAGGATTAAGCCTTGTTTATACTTTCTGATTATTTGTATTTCCGGTAAAAAGGCCGGAATAAAAAAATCCTTCCGATGCCGCGTGGATGTTTCTTATCATATTCTTCCGGATCCTGATTCAATAAAAGGTTCATACCAACTGTTAATGAAAATGTTTTCTGGTTCGCAGGATGATATATCGCGAGCAAATTATCGGTTACAAAAAATAACTGTGAATACTTGTTTGTCCACTGAATTCCTGCTCCCAACCCTGCTGAACGAAAATTAAAAACCGAAAAATTCCCTACAAAAGAGAAACGGTTATAACGTTGTAAAGCATTCAACGAAACACTATTTATCCAACATCCCTTTTGAAAAACAGTATGATTTGCAATTGCAACTGAAAACCAATCAGAATAATCATGCCTGTACTGAATATACAATTGAGGACTTATTCCCTTATAAAAACTAGTATGGGAGTAAAACGGACGATATACGTTTCTAATGCTGTCTTTTGTACTCATCATCAAATCAGACGGCTTTTGATATTCTGCACTCTCCCTGCTATCTATTACGTCTGTAATATCCATTCCCCGAAATAAATACAAACCATCCAGGTAGATATCCTTTCCGTGTTTACGAAAGAAAACAAAACCAAAGTCGGTTAAACTAACTGTTAACGTATTATTATTCTTTAATTCGCTTGTAAATCCTGCATCAATCCCCAGCCCGGGACTACTAATGTTTCCTAAATAATTTTTCAGAAAACCTTCCATTTTTATTTTATTGATTTTATCCTGAGAAACAACTTCCAAGGGAAATTTAACAGCCATTATTCCGGTTCCTGTGGAACTTAAAAAAACTTCATCACCACTTTCTGAAGTCTGAATTTCATAATTCCAGTTTTTCGCTTCAAGATATGCGGCTCCGAATAACAGCTTTCCCCGAATGCCAAACGTAATTTTTTTATTTACCTTTTTTGTATATCCTACCCCCAACTGGTGTGTAGCCAGCAAACTAAAATCCATTTCACCGGTAGAATAATTCCGATAAGTTTCAGAAATATTTCCATTTTCAAAAAAAGCTACCGCATCGCCAGGAAAATCAGCAACATCTTGAATTTTATCCTTAAAGAATACATTTACTCTGCCTTCTTTTACAGGAAAAGACATATAAAATAAAGGAATACTCAGCCATTGTGAAATTGCATTTATTTCATTTCCATTATCACGAAAATGCTCCAAATCCCAGGCAATTTTACCTGTGGAACGAGTTAACATAAAATCAGAAAATTTGAAATTAGCCTCATTTCGGAAAGAAAATCCTGAAAATCCCGGGACGGCAATTATTAAACTCTCATCATCCTGCATAAATGAAGGGTTCTGAAGTTGAGCATAAAAATTATCCTGAAGCATAAAAAGACCGCCATTTGACTGAGCGGTTACAGAAATGGAAAAAAGATACAAAGAAACAAACGATAAAGTAATTTTAACCCTTCTATTCATATTCACCATGAAATGCTCCCTTAAAAACAACAGTTATTTTTATCGGGTAGTCAGCAAAAAGTGTGTCGGTATTAAAAGTTTGTTCAGGTTGTTCAAACCATGATGTAAAATTAATCCGGTTACTATTTTTAAAGCTTAACAATTGGTCAGCCGTTAAGTTGAGATGAAAAACGGTTTCCTTCGCAATAACAGTGTCATTTAATATTTCGCCTGCAAGAAATGGCGGAGGAATTATTTCCGGCCCAATTTTGTCAGGTTTATTTTTATCGTAAAAGCTCATTTGAAAATTTAACGGAAAAGGACTGCCATTGGAAACCGTATATATAAATTCCCCCGCAGATAAATAATCATCTCCCTCAATCAGAAAATTAAACCCGGTTATAATTCTTGTAGGGTCGTAAACATACCGTAAGGGAATTTCCATTGTTTGACTGGCTGATTTTAATTTCACAACTTTTTCGTTGTTATAAATATCTATTGTATCCCAGGTGTCAACCAAATCTTTAAAAGTAAAATTTCCATAAAACATAGGGGTAACTATTCCCATCTTCCATTCATCTTTCAGATGAATCTCACTGAATTTGAATTCATCCAGAATGCAGGAATTCAGCAAAAACGCCATGACAACAGACAACCACATGGCCAATATACTTTTAAATTTCCCACCAAACGGTAACATAAATGCAACCAATTATTTTAACATGTAAAAAACTCTTCCAATAAAAGAAAACGGTCTACCGCTTCAATACAAAAAACCGGGAAGTACAGTCAGCATACAACAATTTAGTTTTAATACGACCGGATTTAATTAAGAAAGTCGTCCCGTAGAGGAGTAAAACTATCCACTAAACGAACATTTTGTGTCAGCAATTTTACGGTGTGCATCTTTCCTGAAGGAACAGCAAACATATCTCCCGCTTTCAGATGTTGTTCTTCTTCTCCATCACAATAAAAAATAATCTCTCCTTCAGCCACATAAGAAGTCTGTTCGTGGGGATGGGAATGCGGAGGTTCCGGCTCATCCCAGGGGCCGTCGCTGAAATCAATTAAAACCGTCATCAGTTTTTCGGTATAAATTATCTTTCGTTGTAACCCTTCTCTCACCTTTTCGTAAGGGACTTTATCAAATTTTAAAACAGCCATATCTTTTTATTTTGTTAGTCATTCTTACCAATAAAAACTTCATAATAAAGAAAAGGTTTCCGAACTTATATAAATATAGTGCGGTTTTATCGCAAAAACAATCTTTTCGTTTATATATCATATTATGGGCTCAAAAGCCAAAAAATATTATTTTTGGAACCCAAAATATAAACCTGTTAACACCGTTTTAACCCGATGACAATAAACGCCAATACTGAAAAACACTGGCATGTGATTTATACTCGTTCCAGGGCAGAAAAAAAAGTAAAGGAAGAACTGACGCTAAAAGGAATTGAATGCTTTTTACCGCTTCAAAAAAAATTACGTCAATGGAAAGATAGAAAAAAGTGGGTTGAAACACCCCTGATATCGGGGTATTGTTTTGTCAGAATTTCGTTAAAGGAATATGATGATGTATTGAGAACAAACCACGTAGTCTGTTACATCACCTTTGAAGGGAAAGCGGCTATTATTCCGGAAAAACAGATAGACGCACTTAGAAGGATGCTCAAACAGCAGGATTTTGACATATCGGTAACACACGAAACTTTTGAACCCGGGAAAAAAGTGGAAATTATTGAAGGCCCGATGATGGGAACCCGGGGTGAATTACTCGAAGTGCGGGGAAAAAACAAGTTCATCCTCCGGCTTTATCAAATTAACAGTATTTTTACAGCCGAAGTACCAGCTTCTCATTTAAGCTTTTTACCCAGCGAACCTGCCTAAATTTAATCTCACCAGGTTTTGGACAGGGTAATTTGCCCGCCGTAAATATTCCCGGGGTTATATCCCTGGTCGGCAGCAAAACGAATACCAATATCAAACGGGAAAGACGGATTTTTGTAATCGAATCCTAAAAACAACAGCATCTCCTGATCATGCATATCAGCCGTGTATTTTCCAAAATGTTC
Source organism: uncultured Draconibacterium sp. (assembly GCA_963677235.2). Classification (GTDB taxonomy): domain Bacteria; phylum Bacteroidota; class Bacteroidia; order Bacteroidales; family Prolixibacteraceae; genus Draconibacterium. Next base: position 2,163,890 of record CAXXPP010000004.1, read on the forward strand.
GATATATGTAAAAAGGCCTTCCCAGTATATATTATTAAAACATTTTCCTTTTGCTCCCAAATGATGGGCATAAAAACGGTTCGATAAAAAACCTTGACTGATACCATCTTCTACTTTAATCGGGAAAAAAAGCGGTGACGACATAGCCATTTGATGGTATGTAGCACCAGATCTATATACTCCGTTGTTAAAATAGTTATCTGCTGTTATTCTTTCCAATTCTCCTGTTTCCTCATTCATACGGAATTCTTCCACAATCCCCTGATGACGGGTATTTACAAATTCATATAGTATTTCTGAGAAAAACCGTTCTGAATCATCAAAATCAATCATTAATCCTAATAAATTATCACGCCAGTTTCGCCAGTTAATCCCGGAATAATCCTCAAACGGATGACTAAGGTTAAAATGCAGGGTGAAGTCCTCAAATTCTTTTGAAACCTTTAACTGGTAAGTGCCATATTGATTTCCCGCGATATTTTCCTGATCAATAGTTGGGAAATCACTACTCCCTGATCTTCCCGTAATGTATTTCAAATAGGACTTAAACCCATTGGGCATTTTCCCAATCTCTTTATTGCGCGAGGTACCTCCCCACATTACAAAGTGTTCGACTCCCATCTGTATTGCCCATCTTTCTTCAGGTACAACCTTTAGATATAACGATTTATGATGCAGGTGGGTATGCTCAACATAACGCTTATCATTTAAGAATCCTTCATCAAATTCAAAGCGGAAAAAAAGCCAGTTTTGTACTCCCGGGACAGGTTTATAGTCTGAAGTGGAAAGTCGAATTTTTGGGAACGGACGAGCATTTCTGCTTCGGGCTAAATTCCCGTTTGAAGTAGAAAGCCCGCCAAATTGTAATTCGTCGGAAAACAAACCACCCTCCAGTTTCCATCCTTTATAATCAACAGCACCAAATAACTGGTTTATCTGAAAATAACTTTCACTTCCCAAGGCTCCAACCCAATTCGTTCCGGCGCTGAATTGCCAATTTTTATTATTGGGAAAGAAACTATTCGTGCGAACATCAAAATCAGTTAGATTTAAAAATGATTCACCCGGTTTTATCTTACCATCATGATTGGCCCAAAACCAAAATGGCAAACGATTTTCTGTCGATCCCAATGTCGAATTTGAAATTGAAAATTTCGTATCAGTTTGTCCTTCAGCAAATGAGTGAAGCAGAAAAGCACAATAAATAATAACGAGCAGCTTTGGAAATTTCACTATCATGTATTTAGAATAAATTTTATAATTCAAACTATGATATCAACTTTTGGTTACCTGCAATCCGGTTTGCGACACTTCAAAATCGACAAATCGAGCCCTTTTGTTTGTGGGTGTTTGTTGTAAAATATTTTTAATATGATTGGAAGCCTCCTCATCTTTTGCAACGATTAACATAAATCCGCCACCACCGGCACCAAGCAATTTCTGGCTTATAATGTAGGGTCGAATCTTATCAATTATCTGCTGAATTTCAGGTGTATTTGTACCCGAATCCAGCTTCTGGTTTAAGAGCCAGCTAATTCCAACTTTTTGACCGAAACAGCTAAAATCCTTTTGCAGAATCGCTTCGTAAGTTTGTTCCGTATGTTGTTTCATCTCTTCCAAAATTGGAAGGTGCTTTTTGGAGTTTAAGAACATTCCCCGCACAATTTCAGCAAGTATATTTTTTGCCACCCGGGTAATTCCTGTGTAATATAAAAGTATTTGCCTTTTAAAAGCCGGATTACAAAGCAGTGAATCTGGCAGCCATTTTACCAATGGTATTTGTACTCCTCCCGGAGTGGTTTCCAGAAGTTTGATTCCCTCCAACAAGCCACCATATTGATCCTGCCAGCCTCCTCCTGTTGTCAGGAGTTGCTCCAGCGCAAGCGTACGGTTTCCGATTTCCGATTTATCCCAGTTAAGCTGGCACACTTCAGAAAGTGTTCCCAGTATGGTTGCTGCCAGTATAGAGCTTGTTCCCAATCCGGAACCTTTGGGAACTGCCGACAAAATGGTTATTTCCAATCCGCTTTGAAGATGCTCCAGTTGCTCTTTCAACGATGAAAATTTTCGTGTTGAAAACTCCGGTAAAAAACCTGCCAGTGCAAGTGCGGCTTTCGGAATAGAAAAAGCAGACTGAATCTTATTAAATGAGTTTAACTCATCAAAAGTGGTTATCGTTTCGCGGGCTCCCAAATCAATGGAACGAAGAACGATTTCCCGATTTTCCGTTGCCCTCACATAACAATGCAAAGGAGGCTGTCCGTTTAATTCAACAGCAACATTTAGCACTTTACCTCCATGTAACATACAATATGGTGGCGTATCGGTCCAACCGCCCGCAATATCCAACCGCACCGGGCTTCTTCCCCAGGCAATCTGATCCGGAAGCAAATTGATAAGCGGATCAACCGTATTCTGATAAAAAGGCTGAAGCACATGGTTTTGCAACATTCCAAATGCATTCTGTTCAAATATCGCCCCCTCCTGTTTTTTTGCTCTCATATATGCAGCCCTGAACATCTGGTCGTGAATGGGAGCCCACACCGGCTCTGTTTCTCCCAAATCAGAAGGAAGAGTTAGGCCCTTAACCACATACTCTTTGGCCAGCCGCCTTAAATCAAGCTGATAAAAAACCGAATGTTTGTGATTTTCTGCCAGTAACTCAAGATTCTGAATATGAAAATATTTCCGTTGTTGTTCAAGCAGTTGCAGGTTACAACACTCGCTCAGATTGTCGGCGCTCATTCTTTTTGCTGAAATCCAGATCTTCTCAAATAGGATATTTTTTTCAGGCATTTTATCCAGCAACCACTGGATAAACTCACCTGTTATTTCCTTTTTCTTCAGTACAGGAAACAATGGTAGTTCCTGGATATCAGTGTCGGAGTGAACATCAACAAACACCCCAAACAGATTTCGTTCTGACAACCATTGCTGTAACGGTTCCTGCATAAAAAGAGTTGAACTATTTTTTAGTTCTCCCCTGAAAATATCGGTAAAGCCATAATTCCGGATTACAAATTCATCGTCATTTAAAGGAACACAATCAATACATACTCCGGGGGCAAGCTCCAACTTCCAATCGTTTTCGGGTACTCCTGTGAAAGCATGGTTTTCGGTCAGATTCCAGGTTTCAGGAATACATGAATTTTCAATCCATATATTTTTATTTGACGTTGTGAAATGCACTTTGGTTTCCGCATTTAATGTAAAGATCGACGGATGCGGTTTTATGCGTTTATGCCATATTTCACGCTGATCGGTTATCCGGTTTTGAATGGCGAGGTTAGAGAAAACCAAATCTGAGGTATTTCCTAGATGATAAAATTCACCACCATCAAGATTCACTACAGCAACTTTTAGTTCGTTAATAGCGGCGTCTTGTCCTTCTGGATATTTTCCCAGTGAAAGACCAAATTCACCATAAAGGTCGTAGTCATCCGGAATTTCATTTTTGTAATGCTCTCCCTGCCAGCCACTCTTTTGCATAAGCAGCTGAACTGCCCGGGGACTCATCAGCCAGACACCAATATCCATTAAAAAATAATAGTTCTGTATCAGTTCCCTTATTTTTGTGATGGATGGCTTTTGCAGCATAAACTGCAGTTTTTCGGGCGCATCTCTGCGGGTAAAGAAAACGCCGTGATTGGTTGCTTTTTCCGGTTCCAGCCACATCCCCAAACAAACCACATCAGCATCCGGAATCTCAGGGACTTTTCTCCCTCCAAAAATCAGTGTATCACCACTGGCCACCAATGTATTCAAATACGGGGGTGCCTGCTCCAGTATTTGTTCAAAAAAGGGTGTTTGCAGATCGATAAGCCGCTGATTTAAATCCTGTCCCCGCGACCAGCGAAATACAGGCATAGGCATCAGGCTTTTTCCAATGGGAGCATATGAAGGCAAGCGCCGGCTTTTTCCTCCGGCGTGAATGATTACACGTTTTTCCTTTTTTAGCCAGCTTTCAAAACTACCGGTAGTTTCTTTTTGCCACATTTCAGAAAGAATAAACGCACTGCCACCCCCCGAACCAACTCTCTTATTTTCCGGATCAGAAGAAACAAACCACTCCTCCGGTGATAAACCTGAAACAGAATGGAAGTGATTTACAACGTTAGGCGGTACCGAAATCAGATGCTTCATAATTTTATTGGTGATTTTAGTTTTTTAACGCTCACTTGTATGTGGTCAAGGCTGAGCTTCAAAGAGAAATCCGGTCAGACCAGAGTCTCGTCTTTTTTATTTTACTCCTTTACCAGATCGAGATTGTAAAATGATCTGATGTTGTTTTATTTCCATTCATCCACGGTTTCATCGTCAAATACATCATCAATCAATAAATTATCATCTCCATTTTTAGCCATTTTTTCAAAAGCCTTTTCCCAACCCTTTCCTGGTTTTGAAATTGGTTTTAAGATAATCTGTCCTTTATCCATTATTAACTCAACAGTATCATTAATGTTGTATCCGTCAGGCAGAATTTTGCTCAATCTAATCCGTTTCAGGAATATTAATATGTATACCAGTCAAAAATTCTTTTTACCCCCTCTTCAATTTCAATTTTATGGTGCCAGCCCAGCTCGTTGAGTTTGGTAACATCGGTAAGTTTCCGCAATGTTCCGTCCGGTTTTGAAGAGTTAAAAATCAAATCTCCTTTAAATCCAACTGTCTCTTTAATCAATTCAGCCAGCGCTTTAATACTGATTTCCTTGCCTGTTCCAATATTAATATGAGTGTTGCGTATTTCGGGCTTAAAGTTGTTTGCATCGGGTTTTGGCGACAAGTCTGAAAAATCGACTTTCTCCATAAGATATACACAAGCATCAGCCATTTCCTCACTCCATAAAAACTCCCGCATGGGTTTTCCGGTGCCCCATATTTCTACCGAAGCCTTATTCCCCGCGGCCGGAGCAGTAACTCCGTACTTTTGAAGAACCTCTTCAATTTCCTGCTTACTGTTCTTTTCATCAATTCCTTCTACGGGCCTTTGGTTTAAATCTTTCCGAATGGCTTCCCAATTGCCTTCTTCCAAACATTTCCCAAGATATATCTTCCGAACCAGCGCCGGCAAAACATGCGATTTTTCCAAATCAAAATTGTCGTTTGGCCCGTAAAGATTGGTTGGCATTACCGATATAAAATTAGTGCCGTACTGTATATTATAACTCTCGCAAAGTTTTATCCCGGCAATTTTTGCAATGGCGTAGGGCTCGTTGGTATATTCAAGCGGGGAAGTAAGTAAAGAATCTTCTTTCATTGGCTGCGGCGCCTCTCGCGGATAAATACAGGTACTTCCCAGAAACAACAACTTTTTCACGCCGTTTTTCCAAGCATTATGAATAACATTGTTCTGAATCATAAGGTTTTGAAAGATAAAATCGGCACGGTAGGTATTATTGGCTACGATGCCTCCAACATGTGCTGCAGCAAGAAATACATACTCAGGTTTTTCATCTGCAAAAAATTTAGCTGTAGCCTTCTGATCCAAAAGATCCAGTTCTCCGGAAGTTCTCCCAATCAAATTGGAATAGCCCCGTTCTTTCAGATTCTTCCAGATAGCCGACCCTACCAGTCCCCGATGACCGGCAACATATATTTTTGATGATTTTTCCATTCTTGTTTCGTTTTATCGGAAGTTTGCTAAATAAAATTGATTGCCAACATAAAATGTGGAAACAATCCGGTGTCGTTTCAGACCGATATTTACGATATGATATCTATTTTGCTATTCAAAATAATTTAACGTACGATACCCTCCTTCACTCAGATAACTGTCCTTCTTCATCAGGGTTACATCCGATTTCATCATATCTTCAACCAATCCTTTTAAGTCGTAACGGGGTTCCCAGTTTAACTGCTTTCTTGCTTTTGAGGAATCACCGATAAGTAAATCTACTTCTGTAGGTCTGAAATAAGTCGGATCTACCGCAATAACAGCCTTTGATTTATCTGTAAGGCTGGTGGTAATATTCTTTTTAAGTCCTTCAAGATATTTCTCTCCAACTTTAGAATTAAAAACGGTCTCATCAATGGCCGTTAAAAAGCCTTTTTCCTCCACTCCTTCTCCTGAAAAAGTAATTTCCATTCCTATTTCTGCTGCCGCCATTTTAACCAAATCGCGAATCGTTGTGGTAACCCCGGTAGCAATCACATAATCATCGGGCTTTTCCTGCTGTAAGATCAGATACATGGCACGTACATAATCCTTTGCATGCCCCCAGTCGCGTTTTGATGATAAATTCCCCAAAAACAGCGCGTCCTGCTGGCCAAGCGCAATACGGGCGATGGCTCTTGTTATTTTACGGGTTACAAATGTTTCCCCGCGGATAGGCGACTCATGATTAAATAATATACCGTTACTGGCATGCATATGATAAGCTTCGCGATAATTTACCGTAATCCAGTATCCATACAATTTTGCTACACCATAGGGCGAACGGGGATAAAACGGCGTAGTTTCCGTTTGCGGCACCTGTTGCACCATTCCATACAATTCGGAAGTAGAAGCCTGGTAAACACGGGTTTTGGAAACAAGGCCCAGCAAACGTACTGCCTCAAGAATCCGAAGTGTACCAATACCATCGGCGTTGGCGGTATATTCAGGTGTATCAAAGCTTACCTTTACGTGGCTCATGGCAGCCAGATTATATATTTCATCCGGCTGAACTTCCTGGATAATACGGGTCAGGTTCATACTGTCGGTAAGATCGCCGTAATGAAGTATCAGATTTCGTTTTTCCACATGCGGATCCTGATACAGATGGTCGATCCGCTCGGTATTAAACATCGATGCACGGCGTTTGAGACCATGAACAATATATCCTTTTTTTATCAGATATTCGGCAAGATAAGCCCCGTCCTGCCCGGTGATCCCCGTAATAAGCGCTTTCTTCATTTTATTCGTATTTGGATTTTTAAATTCTGTTTATGCTTATTGATAAACATAAATTTTTGATATTATTTGTATTATTCTGTTTTTCTAATTATCTCCTGTTCATCAAGTTACTTTGATTAAAGTTACTGAAAAATGAAGACTTATTCAGCAACACATACTGTTAAACAACCACAACATTTAAATGTTTCGAAAATGGGACAAGCAAAGGTTAAAAATAAGATACCGGCCCTTTATTATAGCTTCATGTTTCGGGTGACGCGATTTTCAATCGTATCATTATACAAACCAGATTACGGATTCTTCACCCCTCCAAACCTCCCCTATTCTTATGAAACAGACAAGGTCCCTCAAATCTAAGGTGAAGCTTAACGTCCACCACAAGGGATTCAGGGGTGATAAACTTTATCGTTACATTTAGTATCAAGTCAAAGTTCGTTCAAGAACATCAGGCTTCGACTACGCTCTGCCTGACAAGGGTGATGTGATTTCCAATCGCATCATTTTCCATGAACCGGAATTCGCTGCACCTAAAAAAATAAAGTAATGTTGTTCCTCTTAGCCCCGGGATGAATCCCGGGGCTAGTGCATATAATAATAGCTGTAGAGACATAAAATATAATCTTATCCGAACGGCCAGTAATACGGGATTAGCCATACACTGATAATAAATGCAATGAGCTGCATAGGCGTACCTATCCGAAGAAAATCTTTGTAGGAATATTTTCCAATAGATTTAATAATCAGATTTGCCCTGTAACCACGTGCCGTCATAAAACTGGAAGAGGCAGCAATGGCAATAGCCACAAAAAACGGCTTTGCATTTACCCCCAACAACTCGGCAGCAAGCATGGCAACAGGAAATACCAGTGCTACTGCGGCATTATTGGTAATAATTTCTGTTAAAACAGAAGTAATTAAATAAATGATAGCCAGTACCCCCACCGGCCCAATGGATTTAACAATATCCACAACATCCTGTGCCATAGCGCCGGCAATTCCTGAATTCTGGATACCTTTACTAATAGCAAAAGCCGATGCTACAGAAATAATTAAGTCCCAACTTATATTTTTTGTATAGTTCTGATGCGGAAGAATTTTCAACCAGATAAGAAGAATGGCTGCAACAGCCACAAAAAGAAAAATATTTAACCGCATTCCGTAGCCCCATGAAACCAATTCATTGATTACAATTCCCAATACCATAGCCATCAGAATAACCAGCGCCATCCATCGTGTCCGTGAAGTTTTCTCTACCCGGTAGTCCTGAAGATAGTTAACCAGATAAAACATATTGGAAGTTTCCCAGTTACTTAGAAACTGATCGGTAGATAACAACACCACATTATCCCCTACCTTTAATTTCAGCTTGTTCAAATTTGTGGTTATCCTTTCCCCGTTACGGTGTATGGCAAGAACAACGGCATTAAAGTGTTCAAAAAAATTGTATTCAGGAACAGTCAGTCCCAAACCAGCAAAACGTGGAGAGAGAACAACTTCGTATTGTTTTAGTTCACCGGGGGCTACGTCATCGAGGTATTCTTCACCTTTCAGTTTCACCTCTTTGTGTCCGAGGATGTAGTTCAGGCGGTCGGAAGCCCCCAGAACCAAAATATCATCGTTTCGCTGGAGCTTTATATTGTGTTTCCCCGGATACATAATTTTACCGTTTCTTTCCACACAGTATACATAAAGACCATTGAGCCCGTTGATTATCCCGTTTTCAACCGACATACCAATAAGTAAACTGTTTTCAGTCAACTGAAGATTATAATAATAATCTTTGGTTTCGGTTACTCCACGCATTATCCGCAGCTTTTTTCCCGGAAGCAGCCAGTTGCTGAAAAGAGCCATGTATACAAATCCGAAAAATGAAATTATAAGCCCGATTTTACCTAATTCAAAAAGGTGAAGCCCCTGAAACCCTCTGTCAATCATTAGTCCGTGAACCACAAGATTGGAAGAAGTGCCAATTAAGGTACACATCCCCCCGAAGATAGCGGCGTACGAAAGCGGAATAAGAAATTTTTTGTATGAAAATTTCATCATATCCGCCCACTTAATAAGCAAAGGCGTTACATTCACCACAATAGGAAGATTATTTAAGAATGCCGACAGCAGTGAAACCGGTATCATAATACGCGGAATTAGTATTGGCATCGGGCTTTTTTTTCTGGGCAGGTAAGCTTTGGCCAGCCGGGTTATCAGCCCCGACTGTTTTATCCCCTCATTTACCAGGAACAAAACGGCTATGGTTATAATTCCGTTATTGGAAAACCCGGCGACCATTTCTTCGGCTGAAATAATTCCGGCAGCCAGAAAAATTACCGCGGCGCTGAAAAGAATCAGCCCGGGACGCATGGCTTCCAACAAAAACGCAACTATCAGGAAAATAAAGGTTGCAATTACTATGTAGGTTTCGATAGTCACTATTTAAAAATATATTTTTTTCTCAGAAGCACAAAGTATGATTTTAGTATTGACATTTAGCTCTTATCCTGCCCGATTATTATAAAAACTCCGAATCATTTATATCCGATGCGTATTATTCCTTTTCGGTTACACCATCAGCCGACCAGATAAGCAGGGATGGTTTATCTTCAAAAAAATCGTGCATTTGGGTGTCCGACAGTACAAGATGGCGAATTTTACGCCCGATTATTTTTTCTGCTTTCTCCACCAGGCTGCCAATATAACGATTATCAAGGTTTTCACCGGTAAGCACCAAATCAATAATCCTTGAATCACGTCCCTGTGCGAAATCACCGGTAATAAAAGCGGCTTCCAAACGGCCTATCTGGCTCGTAATACGTTCTATAATCTTGTCAATTCCTACAATTTTTTTCAGAATATTATTGATGTCATTAAACATAGGATGGGAAGTATTGGCGCGAAAATATTTCCGGTTTCCGGAAACCTCCGATGTTAACAAACCTGCTCCTTCCAAACGGTTTAATTCCACACGGATTGCATTAGTCGATTCGCCAAACTCCTGTTCCAGCTGGCGCAAATAGCCCCTGGTCTGACTGTTGAGAAAAAATTTCATCAACAGTTTGATCCGGGTTTTGGATGTGATAATCGAATCAAGCATAATTTATTTTTTTTTGACAAGGTGATATCCGCTTGTATACCACAAGCAGTTTATTTGCGAATCGGTTTTAAACCGGCCTGTCATTTGCCAATTTGCTAAACTCCCCCTGATTAGAACAGCGTCATAATCGTCTCTCTCTTTGCAAAGAGAAGACGTGAGGGAAAGTTCATGCAATTAAGTTTACTCTGTGGTATTATCTCGGATATTGAAGCAATACGATAAAATTTCAAAAATTCGTGTCAAGTCTGTGTGAGATACCAATTAAGGCTTCGACTCCGCTCAGCCTGACTAACCGGGTCATGTTAAGCATAGTCGAAACAGACCTGATATTCTTACCCAAAATTTCAGGATTGACCTGATTCATATTTTCTTTTTGTACGTTATGCGGACGATATATCTTTTTATTGGCGAAGGTTACATAAAACGGCATGTTATACAACTGCTTAACTTGTTCAGCAGTTTCATCTAAAAATTATATTTTTAATTTCTACTGATAAACACAAACAATTTTAATACAGAATATAACCACCGGACACATCGCTTTTTAAATTTCAAACACAATTTTTTACCCGAACACTGGTGGCTCAACAATTTACGGTGTGCTTTATTTAGCTGCCGCAAACAGGTAACGCCCCCAAAGGGCCATTTATTAATTTAATTTTATTAAGTATGTCTAATAAAGATGATTTTAACTCAAAACTGGATGTGCTCAAAGCCATCCCCAACGAAGAAGTACAAACTCCATCACTTCCTGTTGATGTTTTTCTCCAGGAAGCAGAGAACCTTTATCAGTGGAGTATGGTTGACCAGAATGAACTGGCTGTTATCGGAATTGCTGTAAAGGATTTAAAAGATTTGCAAGTTCGAACCGGAGCGCTGCGCGAAGCACAGTCTGTATGGTACAAGGAACTCAACTCCCAGGCAGAAGCCCAACGTGAATGGGCTGAACGTTCGCCGGTGGCGTACAATCTACGTGATGAACTGGTCCATACCTTCCGGTTTGCCTACCGGAACACCCCTTCTGTTCTTAGCCGCGTATCGGCGATTGCCGAAGGAAGCAGCCATGCCGATATGATTCAGGACCTGAATGACCTGGCTGTACTTGGCCGTGCCAATATAAACGAGCTGGACAAAATTGGCGTTGCGCTTACCCAACTCGACGACGCTGCAACACTGTCGGATGAAATGGCTGATGTGCTGGCTAAGGCCAATGGCGACAAAGGCGAACAAAGCGAGAGCAAAGACTTGCGCGACAGGGCTTATACTCATTTAAAAGAACGTGTTGACGATATCCGCGAAGCAGGGAAATATCTCTTCTGGAGAAATCCGAATCGATTAAAAGGCTATGTTAGCCAATACTGGCGGAAACAAAGTTCTTCTACAGCTAAAAAAACGGAGGAAACAACTGATTAACAGCTCCCTGCCGGATTTTGGGGCGCCCTGCTACCCTGGCAGGGTGTCCTGCCCGTTTTTTTGCTTTCCTGCTGCTTTGCCTCTTCGTCCTGCTTCATTTTTACCCCTCCTGCTGATATTTAACCCTTTCCTGCTTCACCTTTTACCTCTCCTGCGGGCTTCCCGATGCTTCCTGCCCTGCTGGAAGACCAAATTTTGTAGCAGGGAAAGAAACTATTCCGATTCAAAAGTTATTCCGTCTTTGTTTTTATCTATAAACTCGTAATGGAGCGTATTGTGAAGTCCTTCAGCCAGTGTAAACGGAGCTTCGAAGCCGCTGTTATGAGCTTTGACTGAATCAAACTGGGTAGTAGCACAAAACTTTTTAACCCGAACAGAGCTCACGGAAAATTTTTTACCTGTTAGTTTACTAAGAATATCAAAGCCCAAACCTCCCAACATTCCCAACCAATAGGGAAAATGTGTGGAAGGAATATGTTTGGTTAAACTTTTTTCCACCTGTGAAACCAGTTCATTCATATTTAAATCCGGCTTGTCTACATAATTAAAAACCTGGTAGCCCGGTTTTATATTTTGCAAATGATATTTAATAAAAGCTACAATGTTACCAACATAAGCCATCGATTTATAATTGGTACCCTTACCTACCATCAAAAATTTACCCGAAGCAATTTGTTGAAGTAAGTTATATACATTTCCCCTGTTTCTTTCCCCAAATATAACCGTAGGCCGAATAATCGTTAATGATTTTGTTTCCGGCCCCTTTTGAAACCATTCACGTAAAACATTTTCCGCCTGCCACTTACTTTTCCCGTAATGATTAAAGGGATCTGACAGATGTTCTTCATTGGGATTTTTTTTATTTAAACCATAAACTGCTACCGAACTAACAAAAATTATATTTTTCACCCCGGTTTTATCCATTGCCTCCAATACGTTACGCGCTCCCTGCACATTTACATCATAATATAAAGAAGTTGGACTCACATCATCACGATGTTCTGCTGCCAGTAAAACCACTGTTTCCTTATTTTGTAAAGCCTTTTCAATGTCAGCAGGATTACGTACATCTCCCAAAGTAGTTAACTCAGGGAAAAATGGACTTTGTTGTTTGTCTAAATTATAGATAGTAAACTCTTTGTGGCAGGTATCAATTAAACGTGTACCTACAAAACCAGAGGCACCGATAAAAAGAACATTATTTTGATTTTTATTTGCCATCTACAATATTTATTAAAGTATTAGATATTTTTTTTATTGGATTGAATGAATTCAATTCTTGTGTACTTAATCTATTCTGATTCAGTTTTGCTCTTTTCTTATATTTACCTATAACAAAATTTGTTAAATCCCTTTGATCACTTGAGATTATGCTACCAAACGTCAAGAAATATTCAGGAATATGATGGTCAGGAAATTTCCATATCAATATATTATCGCTTACTTGGGCTACTGTTGCCAAAAGCCCTGTATAGTGTCCAATATAATACTGACATATGGGTAATTCTTTGGTAAAAATAACATTGGGGACGTCTTTCAGTATTTCATAATATGAAACACGCGATCTCGGGTGAAGCTTTATATATAATTTTTTAAAAGGAACCACTTTTCCCTTTAACAATTTTAAAAATTTCTGATATTCTGAATAAATAAATCTTCCATCTTCAACCAATGACTGGCATAAATAACAAACGGCATCTTCTTTATTATTTAGATTCTTATCTTTTAACAGAAGAAAGTCAGGATTACCAATATAAATAAGATTATCAGCCTGATACCCATACTTCTTTAAATAATAATCATCCCAGCTTTTATCAAATACAAACACTTTTCGAGCCCGAATCATATCATTATGCAACTGTGAAGTATCTGAAATATTTATATCCTCCTTTAATAAAAATCTGTACAACTCATACAATGTTCTTCGTTGTGAAAGATTATTTAATTTAGATATGGATTGAACATGTTTTATATAATGGACAAATTTTACAAATTTGCCGAATAGCAAGGGAACTAGTGGTATACGTTCCAATTTATCAGACCACAAACCATGTTGAACAACGAAGGTCGGGTACCCTAAATGGTTGAACAGAGTAATCATCCACATGTCCGGTATTCTCTGAGCAATTGTAGTCAGAGATATCGGTGGATATTTTGAAATTATTTGGATTAAGCTTTTTTTTGACAAACTTGGCAAAAAGAAATATTTACTTCCTTCCGGGATATTTATAGGATTTGAATCAGCATATTTTTCCGAATAAATAAAAATAAAATTATTCTTTTTTGTCTCCGAGAATATATGAGTTGCTATCTGAGCAGGATATCTGTCAATAAGTATTTCATTCAGATCATAAAAATAGTAGTATCTCTCCACTTTACTTCATTTTTATCCCATTCATAATGTTTCTCGCATTTTCACCCATAAAATTAAAGTCTGTACTCATTGCGATAAACTTATACCCCTTTTTGAGAGTACTTTTTAATAGATCCAGGTTCGGAGGAACAATATGATATCCCATAGGAAAATTTCTCTCAAGGCAAATATCCTCCACTCTTTTTAATGCACTTATAACTTCAGGTCTGTCGTAATCTCCGGGATAGCCAAGAGATCCAGATAAATCATAAGGACCAATTATTATCGCATCAATACCTGGAGTAGAAATTATTTCAGTGAGGTGATGTACAGCATCAATGTGCTCCACCTGCGCTATAATTACAACGCTTTTATCCAACCAATCTTTATACTCCTCAAAACCTACTCCATATTTTTGAGCTCTTGACAAGCCAACGCCTCTTTTCCCTTCAGGAGGATATTTAACAAAATCCACAGCCTGCTTTGCATCTTTTCCTGATTTTACAAGAGGCACAATAATTCCATCTGCTCCGGCATCAAGTGCATGCTTAATCGCAACCTCTTCATTTTTACTCACTCTAACCAAGGCCGCTTTGTCTTTTGATTGGATTGTGCTGATTAAAATTTGCATCATTGAATTATCTATGGAGTTATGCTCCATGTCGATCGTCAGCCAATCAAAACCAGCGGTAGAAAGAATTTCAACAACAGCGGGATGACCAATACTTATCCATGTTCCCATGGTAAGTTCATTTTTTTTTAGTTTTTCTTTTAGACTCGTATTTTTCATAACTAAGAATTTTTATCAACTTTAGCAAAAACGGTAACAGCTCCTCCATTACCATCTTCAACAAACAGTGGTGCCACCACCACCTGTGATATTGGGAAATTAATTTTACTCAAAGCCATGTCTTCAATAACAAGAATTTCTCGTCCATTATCGCCCGGACATAAAAAAGAGCGATGACTTTCTCTTCCTTTTTCCCTAAATTTCCATGAAGTCAGCGATATGAAGTCAAATCCCACACAACGAAGGTTAGGAAAATAAAGTCGAAAATAATCAGCAAGCTCAGGAGCAAGTCCCGGGTTATCATTCCAATATTTATTTTCTCTCCTAAATTTTTCATAACCGGTACGAATAAAAAGAATTTCTACCAGGCTATTTATTTTAAGCTCTGTTTTCCCGATGTCCTCAATATCTATTAATTTCGCCCCGAAACAGGGGATATCTATAAGCTGAACCTTGCTGAAAAAAAAATAGTCAACAGGATAATCCATCGTCTTTTTCCCTGATTCGTCAAAATGATAAGGGGTATCGATGTGTGTTCCAATATGATTATTTGAAAAAATCCAAGATGATGTATTTGCCGTCTCTCCCTTTTTAATGGAGGAATTATCGCAGATGATTACTTTATCCCGGTTTCCATAAGAGGGTGTCGTTTGCTTTATCGGATGTGATAAACAAATGTGAATGCTCATTTACTCAATTTTCTTTGGAGTAAAAATTCTGCCCAATAAAAATCCTCTATATCATCTATATCAGCAGCTTCAAGACGGTCAATCGGAAACATCATTGGATTCGCCCCCAACCTGTTTTTTACTTTTTCGTTTGTCTTCCGTGAAAAGATATAGAAGCAGGAGTTTTCCTCAAAAACAGGTTCCAAATCCTGGGTACGAATTAAATGTTTTGGATCGTGGTTTATACCTCTTCCATCAGGCCAGTAGAAACGCGTCTTGACGGAGGTAACAGAAAACAAAGCGTCGTGTTCCTTCTGATTGAAAAAAGCTTCAATAGCCCTATTTATGGTTTCGGTACTAACCATTGGATTTGTGCTGTGCGTTTGCAGAAAATAATCACCTGCAGTTTGAGACATGTCGTACTCAATTAAGGGCTGAATGCTTACCATGTCGCCCAATAAAAAGTCCGGCCTTTTCAAAATGGTAACTTTTTTGAAACTGCTTTGTGCATTTTCTGCAATCTCATCCGAATCCGTATTTATAATAATCTCATCAATATACCGGCTATGCGACAGCGCCTCCATAATCCAGTGAAACGCAGGCTTACCAGCCAACATCCGAATATTTTTATTTGGCACACGTTCTGAATGGGCCTTCATCGGAACGAGTGCTTTTATTTCTGGAATTTCCATCAAATTGAAACTTTGATTGTTATTTTTTTTATCATTTCCGGCCGATTCACATAGTGTTGCGGACTGTGGCCGTCTTCAGGAAACATAACTGCAAATATTCCATTGCCAATATCGACATGGGTTCCCTGAGAAGAAGGGTCTTTATAGAATATGCGGTCTTTTTTATCATCATATGGAATATTAACATTCATATATTCTATAGGTGACCATTTAACCCGTTCCAATCCAATAATTGGATATTGAATATCGATAACATATTTATGAGCTTCATACCCTCTTTCAAATTTATCAACTGTCTCATATTCCGTTACTAAAGCTTTTACATTTTTATTGATTGAGTAAACTCCCGGTTCAATATCAGGACTTGCTTTTGCAATAAATTGAAGACCTGCATAAATATCCGGAGAGATATTTTTATATATCTCAATATTTTTAATTTTATCTACTATCATAAATTTGGTTTTAGTTAAGTTCGTTTTCAAAATACTCCGTAATCCAGCCTTTAAATGCTTCGTCAGCATCCATTATGTTTTTGAATATTTGGCCATAACCTTTGTTTAGAATCAATCCTAATTGGGCTCCGACGTTCTTTTTATCTTTACTTAAAGCTTTTAAAAATTTATTTATGTCAATTTCGTTAATAAAATATCCACTCCAAATAAATTCAGTAATTTCTCTGATTTCTTCTCTGATTTTTTCGGGGATCAAACCCAATTTTACCGAAACAAAGTTCGCCATATCCATACCGAAACTTACAGCAACTCCATGGGGTACCCTGTATTCGGTAAGAGATTCGATGGCATGTCCAAATGAATGTCCGTAATTAAAAACCTGTCTGACATTTTTGTCAAACTCATCCACTTCAATATATCCTTTCTTTATTTCCAGACTCCGGGCTATAATTTTTGATAACGTTTCTTTGTTTGTAAACGCTTCCTTATACAACAGTTTGTACATTTCAAAATCATCTCTTCCTGAAACAATAAAATAATGGAGCATTTCTCCCATTCCTGATTTCATTTCTGCTTCTGAAAGCGTATCAATAAAACCGGGGAAGACTAAAATTTTGTTTGGTGGATAAAATCCGCCAACCTGATTTTTATATGCCTCAAAATTAATTGAAGTTTTACTCCCTATACAACTGTCACCCTGTGCAAGTAAAGTTGTTGGATAAAAAATCCATTTTACGCCACGATACATTATGGAAGAAATAAATGCGGTTATATCCTGTGTTATACCCCCTCCAACTGCAACTAAACGATGATTTTTTCTAAATCCATTTTCTATCAAATGACGGATAACTGGAATAATCCCCTCATAACTTTTTTGTGGTTCTGTGGCATCAATACCGATATGCTTACATTTTTGTAAAATTGGCGTAAGCTGAGCTTTATATAATTGTTTGATTTTATTATCAACAATAATAAAGTCTCCATCAAGAATTTCCTCAGAAATTGATTTTCCAAAATTGTCGATAAAATGTACTTCGTAGTTGTGAATAACTGATTTTATTTCAAAATTATACATTGGTATATCCTCCGTCTACTGTTATATTCTGTCCGGTTAAATAAGTATTTAAATCACTGCATAAAAAAGCTACGACTCTTGCGATCTCAACAGGGTTTGCCATTCTTTTCATGGGTATCAATCCCTCAATGGCGGCCAGTTGTTCTTCCGTATTTGTTGTTTTAGTTAGCTCGGTAAGCGTAAACCCTGGACTAACTGCGTTTGCGAGTATATTGTAAGGAGCCCATTCCACCGCAATAGTTTCGGTCATCCCTGCCAATGCATTTTTGGTGGTCGTGTACAAAGAACGTCCGGGACGTGTTACCACACTCCAAATAGATGCAATATTAACGATTCTCCCGTAGTTGTTTGTAACCATTTTGGGACCAACAACTTTTAAAATCTGATAAGGAACTTTAAGGTTTATTTTATGCATCCAATCGTAATCTTCCTCCTTTGTTTTCGCAAATTCATTAATCTTGTTTACTCCCGCATTATTAACACAAATGTCTATTTTTTCAAACGTGTCTATTTTCTTCAGGAATAATCCTACCGAATCAGAGTCTGAAAAATCGACCTGGAAATATTTTTTTCTGGAATTTTGTTCAGTTTTTAATTGCTGATTTAGCTCGTTAATTTCGTACTCCTTTGTGCCGGTAAGTATCAAATTTGCACCATTAGTGTATAGCAGGTCAGCAATGGCTTTTCCAATCCCTCTTGTTGCACCAGTAACCAGCGCTGTTTTATCTGAAAAGTCAAATTGAGTCATCATTTCTGTATGGATAAAAATTCTTCATCTTGTGATAAATAATTTACAATCAGATGATCATAAATCATATGCAAATCCTCAATCGGTCCATAATCTCCTTTTGGATTCGGTGTGTAAAGCGATATTGAACATACACCTTTTAAACGGCCACCTGAAAATCCAACAAATCCGATTGACTTGCCACCATTGTTATTCGCAAATTCTGCAGCCCGAATAACGTTTTCGGAATTTCCACTTGCAGATATACAAATAATCGTATCCCCTTCAACAAAATTTCCTTTTAACTGCTCAACAAAAATATCATCAAACGAAGTATCGTTCCCTACTGCTGTCAAAATGGCTACATTGTCTGTTAACGCCCTAACCTTAGGTCTGAAGCTTGTATAATATCTAACAAAAAAACTAAAATCGGCCTGCATATGAGACGCAGTGGCTGCACTTCCCCCATTACCACATACATATACAGTATTACCTTTTTTAAAAGTTTCAATCATCAAGGATACAACTTGTGTTAAAGTGCCAATATCAACGCTATCCATAAGGTGTGATAATCTTACCCGATAATTATCATAATAAGCCTTTAATTTAATACTTCTATCCATTTTTAAAAATCTTTTTGTTTGTATATTTCATCAATTATTTTCATTAGCCCAAGTGCATCCTTAGAATTTCCAATTTTAACAGGAGTATTGTCTTTAATAGATGTAAAAAAATGCTCCATCTCGTAACGCCAGCTATTATTGTTGAGATACTGTGTTTTTACTTCATCTTTCCATGTTGCTGCAGGTGCAGTTGAACGATTCTCAGCAACAGATAATACTTCCTCACCATAAGACATAGTAGAGGTTATCAAACCATTTAAGACCATATAACCTTTTTCCATAAATACTTCCAAAGAGAAGAGATGACGCCATTGTGTCATCGTGGAATGCAAAGATGCAACTATTCCAGTTGTTGAATTCTTCAAAATAACAAAAGCATTATCTTCAATTTCTTTTTTCCAGTACAAATTGGTTACTTCTGCTTTAACCGTGTCATAATCTCCTCCCAAATACAGAAAAAGATCCAGCATATGAATTCCTTGATCGAGAAGAATCCCCCCACCTGCAATTTCTTTTTTGGCACGCCATTCTAAAAAGTAGTCCTCCGTTACACTTTTTCCATACCGGCCTCTCATCCAAATAATTTTACCAAATTTGCCACTATCAATCAATTCTTTCATTCGAATAATACTGTCATGGTGCCTGTGATTAAAACCATACATCAGTTTCTTATCCTTAGCCTTTGCTTCTATTTTACGGATTTCGTTCACTTCTTCACCAGTAAAAGCCGGGGGTTTTTCACAAAATACATGTTTTCCAGCCTCCAGTGCCTTAATGGTAAGAGGTTTGTTATATTTATTCGGAGTACAAATAATGATTGCGTCCAACTCTTTGTGATAAATCATTTCTTCATGGGTAAGATTAGGGATTCCCTTGTATTCAGCTCCTATAGTGGGTTCTGATATCGCTATCACTTCGGCACAGCCCAATTCATCAATCGTCTGGTGTCGGGTACGGCCCATTTTACCATAACCTATTATTCCAACCTTATATGTCATGATTCTTTACGTTTAATAAAATAGTAGTTATTATCGAATGGACCTAACGGAATATGCGTAAATATTAATTGTTTAATCATTGACAACGCGAGATGCTCTTCACAAATAAAACTAATATCTACTTTTATACTTTGTCCATCTTCTGTGTTGATAAAAATCCAGTTTTTAAAAGGTAACGTTTCATTTTGTTGTTTGGCCATATCTTCTACCATTGTAAAAAATATCGCTCGCTGCTCTTCTTTTGAGATATTTAAAATAGAATAAAGCTCTTTTTTAGGGAAAACGCGGAGCTTAGAGTCCAATCCTGCATTTATGATTTGAAAATCTTTATTGACAAAATTTTTAGCTAAGTAGTCCAAATCTTTGATGGTGTTATCAATGACAAATTTTTCAGGCTGATGATATTTTCTATTTTTTCCAAAATAACGAGGGTCAAAATGATTTGGGTCATCGTCATCCTGTGAAATAATATCGATTCCTTTTTTTTGCAACTGTTTTGCAGTTTTATGAATTTGATAATTCATATCAACACCAATCAAATAAACCTCACTAAACCCAAGGTATTTCAAAACCTGAAAACCTTCATAAATAACTGATCCTCCAGGATATATCTCAGGCATTCTTTCGGAAAATCCTCTCCCATGCATTTGAACAGTCCAATACGCATTTTCAAACTTTTCAATTTGATCAATATAGTTGTATCCCCGAAAATGAATTCCGGGAAAAAAAGAAAGCCTAGATTGTGGTATTATTTGATCTAATTCTGTTATCAAATCGGAGAGCACTAAATTATCAGAAGTCATAAAGAAGTCGGGGGTCCAGTTTAATCTTTCTGTCATAATGTGAAATCGGTTAAAACACATTTTATATTCATCTTTCAATAAATACAAAGGTGTTTTGTTCAAACTGGGTCCATTCCCGATTAAAAATACCCGCTTCCCTTTATAACAGTCTTTTAAACTAAACCATTTATTCTCTTCAGCGGAGAAATCAATTCTCCGGAGTTGTTGTTTTGATTTAATACGATTTTTAGCTTTTTTTACTGCCGCTATGAAACCATCGCGTTTTACTGTTTTAAATGTTTTTGAAAGCAGGTTAATCATCCCTTAAAGCTTTTATCAAGTTGTTAACAGCATCTATTTCCATTTGTAATTTACCTTCTTTTGCGTAAGAGCCCAGATGCGGAGTTAAGATCACATTCTCCAACTGACATAAAGGCCCAATGTAAGGCTCCTGTGAAAAAACATCAATCGCTGCCCCTGCCAGCTGCCTATCCTTCAGAAATTCAAACAGCACACTTTCATCAACCACTCCCCCGCGAGAAATATTGATAAGAAACGACTGCAATTTCATTTTCTCCAACTCATGCTTACCTATTAAAGGCACACCAGAATTTGGTACATGCAGAGTAACAATATCCGACTCCATAAGCAACTTATCCAGTTCAAGCAATTGAATGTTATTTTGTTTTGCCCATTCTTCGTCAGGGTATAAATCGTAACCAACCACAATGTTTCCTAACCCCTGAAAAAGAGTGCTGACCATCTTTCCGATTCTGCCAAGACCAATGACACCAACTTTTTTACCGATTAATAAATTTCCTATCTGTTTTTTCCATATATTATTTTTTAATGCACAATGTGCTTGCGGAATTTTACGCAACAGTGCCATCGTCATTCCAATGGTTAACTCCGCAACACTTCTGGTCGGGCCATCAGGGGTATTCACCACTGTAATCGCTCTTCGTTTAGCATATTCCAGATCAACGCTATCCATTCCAACACCAACCCGACTAATACATTTCAGGTTAGGCAATGTATCCATTACACGTGCAGTTAAGGGCTCCACACCGGCGACTATACCCACACAGTCTTTTGCCAGCCTTATCACTTCGTTTTCTGTTAGTTTTCTTCCAAACGGATTATTTATTACTTCAAAACCATTTTTCTTTAATATTTCAAATGGTTCATTACTTATTTGCCCCAATGATGAGGGTGAGATTAAAACTTTCATATCTACTTTTTTGTCATTAAAAACTGGAGTTATTTTTGGCCTAGTATCTTTTTATAAATGTTTCGTATAAATAAATCATATCTTTCTTTAATAAGGCAAGAATCCAAAGATATCCTTTGCAATGGCGTTTATATATTTTTATATCCTTAGAAAGATTGTAACGGCTTCTCAAATTATTCTTATTGAATGATTTAAAAAAGGTTCTAATATCTTTTCCTTTATACCCGGAATATTTTGTAATGTTGTATATTACAAGTTTTTCATCCACAACTATTGGTATCCCAATTTTATTAGCTCTTAACGTAAAATCAAAATCCCCATGATATTGTGGAAAATTCTTATCATCCCAATACCCTATCTTCTCGATAAAAGAAGAAGGAATTGTAGTTCCCATACCTGTTAACCATTCATAAGTATATCTTGACTTTTTTATTTTATCAGGGTTCATTGTTCTTTTCCCAGTGAGTATATTGAATCGTCCACCCAATGACCAAATCTTTTTTGTTTCATAATTGTAAATTATTGAACCTGTAATTTGACTTGGATGAGATAAAATACTTTTACTTAAAATGCTAAAATATTTCTGTGTAGGCAAAATATCATTATTCCACAAAGTCACAAAGCTGACTTTTAATTCATTTATTGCAAAAAGTGCTCCTTTATTTATTGCTCCACTCCACCACAGATTCCCATCTCCGTTCAGAACATGTATATCTGGATATTGCTCTCTTATCCATTTGCCTGTCCCATCAGAAGAGCCATCATCAATTACAACAACCTTGTATTTTATACTATTTATTGAATTGCTTTTATAATAATCTAGTGCTTTAGAAAGAGAAGCAAGTCCAGATTGAGTTACCTCCAGCCTGTTATGTACAGGAACTAAAATACATATTTTTACTTCCTTCATAAAATTACTAATGTTTTAATAATAAGGAAACGCCACATAAAATAAAATCATATAGTATGAGTATGCTGCCTAACTTTTAAACTTAGCATAAAAAAATAAGCATAAAAGATTGAAAAGAATGATAAATTAACATTTGACCGAATAAAATCACCTTTATAGTTACATAGTAAACTTGTTAATAAAAATAAAAATGGGATAAATGAATATTCTTCTAGAAAATTATTCTTTGATATAATTCTTTTAAGTTTAAAGTAAAACACAAGGAAAAATAAAATGAGAATAAATAAGAAAAGAATTCCACCATAATTTAATTGTAAAATATATCCTATATCACTCGTTCTTGGGGCATTTGTAAAAATATATTTTCCTGTCCCTATTATCCAACTTCTTAAATTTCCCGGAAAAACTAAAAAAGTGTCAAAAAGTCGAGAAAAATGTCCTTCAACCTGCTCTCCTTTAATAATATATCTAAACCCATCTTCAAATATCTGATAGGTCCAATCCAACATAATAAACATACGTTCAGATGCAATATTGATTATTACAAAATACATTGCAATAAAAACGCTTACAGTTATCAGAAAGCGTTTAAAATTAAATTTTACTATGGTTATATAAATCAAATATACAATAATTGGAACTAGGCCAATTCTTGCGTTTATCATTATCCCCATCAATAATATAGGAATAATTAGTAGACAATAATACTTTTGTTTAAATAAAGCTTTATTTAAACACATAGCTACGATAATACCTAAATTGATGGAATAAGAATAAAATAATCCCGAGCTAAAACCAAATCCCCTAATTCCGTCATATAGTTGCACCATAGGATTACTCCTATCTTCTTGTGGCACAATGGATTTAATTATATTATTAAAAACTGGTGATATATATTGAAAAAAAGAAACAAGTGCATTTAAAATAACTAAAATTATCAGAAGTCTAATTAATTTTATTTTGTATCTCACACAAAAATAAGAAATTGCATACGGATTAACAATCCAACAAAAGAGAATTATTATGAACTTACTTAAATAACTATTATCTCTGGTTACAATAAACCAAAAAAAAGAATAAACTATCAATAAAGAAATTACTAAAATATCTGCCTTATATGCAAATAATGCTTTACCAAGTTTTTTTGTAAATATTAAATATGTAAAACTAAAAAAAGATATCACTAAAAAAACGACTAGACTTTGTCCAAGCACCGGAGGAGCAAATATAGAAAACTGTAAAAAAAATAGAATCCCCAAAGAAATAATACTATTTTTCTTTACTTTCAATGGAACTTTTACTTTTTTATACAGTAAAGATATCATTTCACTATACTTTTGTCAGTATTCATATAAAAAATCTTAATATGGTATAATATATTTTTTTTTGAACATTCTTAATGCAACATCCGGTCTAATTAAAAGATAAAAAATACCAAATTTCTTATAATAATACATTCTTCTATAACGCACTTTCAGCTTTCTCTTGCGTAAACAAATCTCCTTATGAAATTTGTAATTGGATTCTTTATTAAAAGAGTCCAATAAATAAGTCACTTTTTCTTTTATAAAATCAGGATTTACTCCTACTGTCTTTGATAAGCTACCTAAGGTTCTCCTGTAAACAGACATACATTCTGGCATGTATTTCATTTTTCCATTTAACGAAACAAGTAAAACAATAGCATAATCTCCATTATAAACATTGTTGATCCAGCTAGGAAAATTCTGTAAAGTCCTACTTCGTATTACCATACTCTGAGTGGGAATAAACCATTCGTTTTCAATCACATCCTTAGTTTCAAAAGAATCTCTTATTTGTTTATAAACAAATAACTTAGGAGGTCTCAAGTTATTTTCCCATAATTCTATAGCATTATGAAAACACAAACTATATTCGGAATGTTGTTCCAAAAAATCTACCTGCTTTTGTAATTTCAAAGGATCAACCCAGTAATCATCACCTTCGCAAAAAGCAGTATAATATCCTACACAGGAATTTAATGCTCTTATAAAATTTGGCATTACACCCAGATTTTTATCTGAAGGTAATAATCTTACAATGGAATATCTCAACGCATACTCCTCACATATCTGTCTTGTTTTATCAGAGCTACAATCTTCTCCAATTACCAATTCAATTTTAAAATTAGTTTTTTGCATTAATATACTCTCGATTGCTTGCCTGATATATTGCTCATGATTATATGTTATCATACATACACTAACAACCACTGGATTTGTCATTATTTTCTAATAATTTAAGTAATTTATCACTTCTCTTTGAATGCCATTTAGCTGGGATACCTTTATAAATATTCCATGCTAATAAATTTTTTGTTATTAAAGACATAGAACCTACGGCTACACCTTCCTCTATTTTTATATTGGGAAAAACGATACAATTACTTCCAAGTTGACTAAATCTTTTAATTAGTATTTTACCTCCCGTTATATTTGTATTTTTATAATCAACCGAAGGACCGATCAAATAATCCCCAGAAAAATCATCAGTGGCACTAAATAATATACATCGAGGGGAAAGCCCTGTATAATCTTCCATTTCAATTCCAAATCTCCCATATAGAGCACTATAAGCAGAAATATGAATATAATTTCCAAGCCTAATATTCCCAGATAAGATACAAAAATCATCAATTCTTACATGGTTTCCGATAATTATGTCATTGACACCATAAAATTGAGCATTTCTACTAATTAAAACATTTTCTCCAATTTGCTTAAATCCAATATTGGAAAGTTCATCTTTTGTATAAAATGAAGTTCTCATAATATTAAATTGTATTTACTCATTATACTAGTTGTAAGATTTAACTTACTAACCCACATTTGAGATTGTTAATTAGATTACCATTTTTAAGATTAATGCTGTAATAAAAGTTACCCGATATAAACTTTTGTGAGTATTCAAAGTAACAAGAATAAAGCTCTAGTGCAAATATGTCTCAACGTAAATGAATGAGAAAGTTGAAAGTCCTTTTTTTAACTTTATAAATACAACTGATATATTGTACAACCCTTTTGCTTTGTCTAATAACATTTCAGGTTTTACATTAAGGGAAGGAACCAAATCCAATCCAAGAAACTATTCAAACAACCTATCTTACCCCATAAGTTTTAAGTAATCTCTGATTAGATTACACTTCTATTTCCTCACTGAGATTATAAATTATTTTGCTATGTAAGAACAAATTATTCTTGCTTCCTCTATATCTAACAAAGGATATAGTGGTAAACATATAACCTGCTCTGCAACTCGTTCCGCGTTTTTCAGATTTTTCGGATTCGCTGATTCTAACCCTTTGTACATGGGAAATTCACTTATAAGTGGATAGAAATAACGGCGACTAAAAATGTTATTCTGCTTCATTTTATTGTAGAGTTGATCTCTGCTCATTCCATATTCAGTTTCATTTACAAATATAGGAAAGTAGGCATAATTAGACTCTACATTTTCTGAAATGGGTAGAAGCGAAATCCCTTTTATATAATTGAGCTCTTTTTGATAGATTTTCGCAATTATTTTTCTTTTTTCGATATTCTCAGAATGATACGTTAATTGTAATAATCCTAAAGCAGCCTGCATTTCATTCATCTTTGAATTAATACCAGGAGCAATAACTTTGGTTTCACCAGCAAAACCAAAATTTTTAAGATAATCAATCCTTTTTTTCATTGCTGCATCATGGCAAATGATTGCACCACCTTCCATTGTGTTAAATACTTTAGTTGCATGAAAACTAAGAATTGAGAGATCTCCATAATTACAAATACTACTTCCATTATATTTCACACCAAACGTATGTGCTGAATCGTAAATTACCTTTAATCCATATATATCTGCAATCTCTTTAATTCGCTCAACGTTACATGGATTTCCATATACATGCACTGGCAAAATAGCAGAGGTTCTTGGGGTTATGGCTGCCTCAATCTTTTCAGGATCTAGATTACAAAAGGTAGGTTCAACATCAACAAAGACAGGTTTAATATTATTCCACCATAAACTATGAGTTGTCGCAACAAAACTATAAGGAGTTGTAATAACTTCTCCTGTTATTCTTAATACTTGTAGAGCCGTCACCAAAGCGAGGGTACCATTGGCGAATAATGAAATGTAGGGTACTTCCAAAAATTCGGCTAATCTTTTTTCTAACTGCTTATGGAATGGTCCTTCATTGGTAAGATGCTTACTTTCCCATATTTGTTCAAGATAAGGAATAAATTCCTCAAGTTCAGGCAATGAGGGCTGGGTTACAAAAATTGGATTATTTAATTTTTTCAATTTTCTGTTTTGTTAAAATTTTTAATCTTGTCCAAAATTAATATTTTCAAAAATATATAGTCCTTAAAACTAATAATTTCACTTATTACAATAATAAGAATAATACCAACACTTAATTGGATCATCAATAACCATAATGGCGCCAATAAAATTACAAAACCTAACAAGAATACAACTATTGACGAAAAAAGGGCAAGGGTAAAGCCTGGCAAAATATCCTTTAATTGTTGTCTAAATGAATAACCAATCATTCTTCCACTCCAAAAACTATTGAGGTAATATGCAATTAAAGTATTTACCATCATTCCTATTATCATCATTTTGATTCCCAAAAATATTCCGCCAATAACAATTGGAATAGCTAAAATCTTTTTAATAACTTCTAGTTTCAAGAATAAATCTGAACGTCCTTGAACTTGAAGCATATTCAAATTTAACGCATGCAGTGGGTAAAACATTCCAACAAAACAAAGCATTTGTAAATAAATAACACAAGGAAGCCATTTTTCACCAACTAATGTTAAAACCAGTGGTTTTGCGACAGCGGCCATTAGCAACATTAAAATAAACGTCAAAAACATAGTAGAACGGATTAGTTTCTGATAATTATTTCGTAAGCGAGGAAGATCATCCTGTATACTTGATAAAATTGGGTAAGTAACCCTCCCAATAATTGAATTCAAATTCTTGGAAGGAAGTGATTTGAATTGATCTGCTCTAGCATAATACCCAAGCTCAGAGGCAGAAAAAAACTTCCCGATTGCTAAATAATAAATATTATTGTAAAAAGTATCAATCAGTCCACTTAATAACAATTTACTTCCAAACCCAAAAAGCTCGTGGAAAGATCTGACACTAAATGTAAAGGTCGGCTTCCATCCATTCCAGACCCATAAAAAAACAGAGTTGAATGTCTGGCGGCTTAAACGTTGAGCTACGAGACTCCAAATCCCCAGACCTCTATAGGCCATGACTATAGAAATGGCTCCAGATCCCAAAGAGGCGATAATGGAAATACGTGCCTGAAGCTTAAAATTAATATCTTTTGTAAGTATTGTTCTCTGTATTAAACTTAATGAATCAATTACCAATACTAATCCGAATACTTGTACAATTATTATCAATTCTGGTTCCTTAAAAAAATTGCCAATTGCTGGTCCAGATAAGAAAAGAATTATAAAAAGAATAGTCCCAGTCGTAAGGTTAAAGAAAAAAATCGTTGAATAGTCATCTTGTGAACAATCCTTTTTTCTGATTAACGCATTACCAAACCCACTATCAATAAAAGACTGAGAGACAGCTATAAAAATAGTTATCATTCCGATTAATCCAAATTCTCGAGGAGAAAGAATTCGAGCCAAAATAATCCCAACAATAAATTGAATTCCTTGACCAGCAAAAGTATCTATGAAACTCCAGACAAGCCCGGAAACTGTTTTTTCTTTAAGACTCAATTAAAAATATTTGTATTATACAAAACGTTCATTGGGAATCACACCTAAATCAAATTGAAAGATTATGCTTTATTAAAAACTACTCTTTTGCTACCAATAAATAATCGAAATAATAATAAAAATTAACTTTTCTATTTCAAGTTATTCCAATATGATTTAAGAACAACAATATATTGTTGTCCGAGTATCTTTGTAATACTTACTAATAAGCCCAAAAAAATCCAAATTATAAGAATAAGAGGACGATTCGGTTTCGATTTTTCAATGGGTATGATTACCGGTTTAATGGTAGAAAACACCGGTGTATCTTCCTTTACCTTTATTTGTGCCTGTTCCAGTTGTTTTGCCAGTTCGGAATAGACATTAAAGACCAACTGGTATTCGTTTTGCAACTGTTCTTCCTGCGTGAGCGCCACGGCGCTGGTTACGTTTTTATTCCGATCGCGGAAGGCAGCCAATTTTTCCTGCGCCTCTTCAAATTCCTTTTTCTTTTCGTTGTAGCGTTCCTCTATAAACTGTAACTGCGCCGTGGCTTTTTCAATTTTAAATTCGGTGATGGTTTTTTGTAACAACTCTTTTGCTTTTTGCGTGACCTGCGCCGCCAGTTCAGAATCAAAAAAATTGGAGGATAACTCCACGTACCCCTCTTTGTCATTAATGGAAAGAGAAATATTTTTATCAATGATCTTTCGGACCTCCTCCTGTTCTTCCGTCAATCGAATCATTGTCTCATTACTTCTGTTCGGTCCAGTGACATTCTTCTCCCCTTTAATAGCTTTTATAATCATTCCGGGCAGGCCCAGTGTATATTTTTTTATTACAGACAGTACTCCTGGTTTCTGAACTTCGGTATAATACTTATATAATGTCATTTTTCCCTCTACCTTCGGAAAGGAGAACGGTGTATTCATTATCTCCAGTTGGAAAGGCACACTTTGTACAATTTGCGGGTATATTTGCGGGGAAAGTACGTCCGCTCCTTGCGATAAATCGAGGTTAAAACCCGCCATAGACGCCAGCGAGGAGAGCCCGCCAAGGTTGGTTTTTCCACTTGATGTCTGTGGCACCAAAGTGGTGGAAGCGGTAAACTCTTTGGGAGAGACCAATGCGATTATCAGGCCTATAACGGAACAAACAACAACTGTTCGAATAATTATCCGTCTTCCCTGCCAGACGGTCTTGGCCAGTGCGATAAGATCAATCTCATCGTCAGATTTATGTTTTTCCTCCTTTTTTGTTGGCTGATCTTCCATATTGATTATAATTTCTTTCTGTGATAATAAATTTTATAAAACGCTTATCCGCTTTTATACCATAATCAGTACTTTACCTGTGAATATACTGTAATCTGGTGTCAGTCCAATCTTTAAATTTCGGGGAATACTATCAGGTTTGTTTCGACTACGCTCAACATGACCCCGGGTAGTCAGACTCCGACTCGCTCAACATGATCCGGGTAATCAGGCTTCGACTACGCTCAGCCTGACTAACTGGTATTTCACTCCGGATATGACACGAGCCTGTTTTTCCAACTATCATTCCTGACATACAATATTTATAATTTTGTATTTTATCCTGCTCACCCCCTTTATAAGAAGTGAAAAAATTGTTTAACGAAAAATAGCAGCGATGGCAACGGCAATAGATGAAAATGTACTGGCAATGGCAAGCCACTGTCCGGTGCTCATCGCTTCCTTTTGTTCTTTTGCCGGGACAATAATTTCGCTGCCCGGTTCAACCGGAGGATAATCTTTTACAAAAAAACTATGTGTAGCGGCTGTTTCCCCGTTGGCATAACGTATATATACTTTTCTTTTCATGGCATCGGTAGCAAATCCTCCGCTTTTTTCAATGTACCAGGTCAGGTTCTTCCCCTTCTGATAAGTCAGCGAGAAGGGATTCTGTACACTTCCCGATACTTTTACGGTTTGAATGTATTCAGGAATATAGAGTACGTCTCCGTCACGCAAAATAAGGTCGGTACGGCTGCCGGGGTCCAATGCTATTTCATTTAAGTCGATGGCAATATTTTCATGTCCCAGCAATGCGGTAGTGCGAGTAAACGTAGCCCCTTCCACAAAAGCATGAGAAGTAACCCCCCCTGACATTTCTAAAAGATCGGAAATCCGTTGCCCTCTTTTGCTTATGGCATAACTCCCTGCGTATTTAACTTCACCGTTTATGGTTACTTTCCCGGCTTTTCGGAATCCGGGCGCCTGCCTTACCGAAACCTGGTCGAAAGGGTGAAGGGTAAACGAAGCATCTTCGGGCTGAAGGGTCAGGTTTCTGTCCAACTGAAAAGTAAAGATATGTACCAACTGATCGTTTAACTCTGCGGCTTCCTCATGCGAAAGCCTGCGCGCCACTTCAATAAAAGTACTGTCAGCCCCTTCGGTAAACCCGTCGGCCAGAAAAACAGCATCGCTAAGTGTCAGCCCGTCTGAATAATGATATTCTCCGGGACTAAGAACTTCACCGGCAACTGTAATATAAGGTTCCTCCATTAAATCGAAATGCGACTTAATTAAAACCGAATCTTCCGGTTGCAAAACAATATTGTTTTGTCGGTTCATCACGCTTTCCACATCAAAAGAAATACTGGAAGTACTTTTATCCGGATTTTCACGGGCGATTAAGCCTCTGTACTGAAAAGCGTCTTTCTCCAGGCTACCTGCTTTTTCAATCAAATCATACAAGGTCAAACCTTCTTTCCATTGGTATTCTCCCGGACGAAACACTGCGCCATCAATCGTTACGCGATTTTCAAAGTCATCGGTAACCTTACCGTTATATACTGAATCTCCGTTTTGCAGCAAAACATTTGCATATTCTTCCGCCGAGGCATCAATAATCATGTTCCCTTTTTGTGTTTTGCGATAAATTTGTACATGTGAGGAAAAAGAGTTCCCGGAAAAGCCCCCGGCAAAACGAATCAATTTTTCCACCGACTCATCGGATTTCATTTCAAAAATTCCATTTCTTCTGAATTCTCCGGCAACTTTTACCTGGATATCTACGGGCGGAACAAAAATAATATCCTCATCTTTAAGTGAAACATTATCGGAAGGATCACCGCTAACTAAAAACTTATACACATCTACTTCCTGAAACAATTCATTATCACGAATTACTTTTATATTCCGGAGTGATCCGATTGAATCGGGCCCTGCGGAAAGATATAAAGCATTAAACACTGAAGATGTTACGGGGAGCGTGTATGTACCCGGCGATGTAACTTCACCAACAATATTTACCCGGATTGAACGTAACTGTCCTAAATTAATCTGGGCAAAAGTTTGCGGGTTAGAACCTCCCATATCCGAGTAAATAGAAGTAAGCCGCTGTTTAATTTTAGCTTCGGCTTCTTCAATTTTTAGTCCGGCAATATATACCGGCCCAACATCGGGAATAATAATTTGTCCGTCGCGATTGACTACCAGTTGGTAATCGTTCTGAGAATTTCCCCATATATTAATTATTATCTGGTCTCCTATGCCGATTTCATAACTCTTAGGGGTTTGAATATTCACACCCGGTTCAAAAGTAAGGTTCCGGCTATTAAAAAAACCGGCGCCAAATACCTTGCTTTTTATTTCAAATGAATCTTTTCTTTCAGTTAGTTCATCAGAGGTAAATCCCGGAATAATCTCCATATCTTCCGATTCAGAAAAAGGGGAGACAGAGGATGTATCTCTGGGTGCGCGCAAACGTTCACGAAATTCTCTAATTTGTTGTTCCGTTGCTCCTCTTTGTCTTGCCAGCTCAATAGCCTCCTGTTCTGTCAAACCTGCATCTTTTAAAGCCTGACGGGCCTGATTGATATCTTTTTCCTTCAGATTTTTTACATCAACCGATTTAATATCCTGAGTCTGAGCAAAAGAAAAGAAACCAATCATTAAAAAAAACAAAAGAAAATAAAGCTTTAGAGAGTTACTTTGCATAATGTATAATTTTCGAATGTTACGCTTTAGTCAAAATAAAACTGTTCCAAATATACGATAAAAACGTGTTGCAGCTTTTTGATTGCCTGTAATCTTCTGTATGCCTGCTGAAGTATTTTCTGTTTAAAATTTAACTTATAAATTATTTAAGGTACCTCAGAAAATAAAAGCCACAGAATATTGATCTCAATATGTTCAAAAACTGACTCTTTTTCACAGCTCCGCTTCCTCAGTTACATTTCGTGTGCCAGGCATTTCGAAATGAAATTGAGTAAGATAATTGTTCATTTTGGACATCAAAAGTAAAAACTTTTATATAAACGCAGCAAAACAGACAAAATTTTACAGAAAATAATCCAAAAACACTTTTACGCACAAATGTTAACAACCCAACTTTGGTATGCTATCATATTGTGGGTGAAGACCAAATAAAAACAACAAATTGTTTACATCTCTCCAACATTATTAATTTAATGATAACATTTGAGAGTAAAATTTTTGACGTAAATAAAAGTTATTATCTTTGAAGTCTCAATTTGGGAATTGAGCTTGACATTTTGTTAGAAATTTTGATTAACCCGCTCTACTATGGAAGTTGTTTTAATCCTCGGAGCAATCCTCATCGGCTTTACAGTCGTAATGGTTGCTGTTCCTCCAATTTTAGAAATTGCCAGGGCTAAAAGCTTATTTGAACCTCATGACGAAAGAAGAGTTCATACTGGTTCTATACCACCTTTGGGGGGTGTAGCTATTTTTATTGGATTTGTTCTCAGCACTATAATTGCAACAGATGGTTATACATTTGATTCGCTCAAATATATCATAGCTTCGGTTATTTTAATGTTTTTTATTGGGCTCAAAGATGATTTGATGGTAATCTCAGCCCGAAAAAAACTTGTTGTCCAAATCTTTGCAGGCGTGTTGTTGATTACGCTGGGCAATGTCAGGTTTACAAATCTACATGGTTTAATGGGGATACACGACATTCATTACTTTGTAAGTATTTTTATTACACTTTTTGTAATGATTGCAGTCATCAACGCTTTTAACCTTATTGACGGAATTGATGGCCTGGCATCTTCGTTAGCGATTGTTGCATCATCAGTATTTGGGATCTGGTTCTTTTTGTCGGGTGAAATACAGTTCTCCATCATGTCGTTTGCATTGGTTGGCAGTTTATGCGGCTTTTTTCTTTACAACGTTTTTGGCCACAGAAATAAGCTTTTTATGGGCGATACAGGCTCCTTAATCATAGGACTGATTATTTCCACACTAGCTGTAAAATTTAACGAATTTAATATTCTGCAAACTTCTCCGGTTGCCATTCACAGTGCACCATCTGTTTCGTTTGCAATTATTATTGTACCGTTAATTGATACAATGAGAGTAATGACCATAAGAATAATGAACGGGAAATCTCCATTTTCTCCGGATAAAAATCATATTCACCACAGGCTTCTTGAACTTGTTCCCACACACCTTCAGGTTACATTAATACTGGTTACCGCAACTATTTTTATAATTAGTATGTCGGTACTCTTAAATAATCTGGGAATAAATGTAACCGTTCAATTTTTACTGGTATTTATATTGGGTACAGTCTTATCATTTGTGCCGTCGGTTTTAATTAAGAGAAAAAGAGTCAAACTCACACATTTTCCGGCCTAGTTTTAAATATCTTAACTATTATATTTTTTTGATATCGTCGTAAGTATTGACGGAGGTCTGTATTCGTATTTAAACTTCTGTTAGCAATGTATGTGTGAACTACAAATAATCAATTTAATTCCTGTGAATCTAGATTTTACGCATATTCTCCGGTTATTTATTCACAAATTAATTGAAACATTTACCTTATCAGGCAGATTGTACCCTTTCTTAGCATCAAGGCAAGAATGAATGTTTCGGGCAGGAAAATAAGGTAGCGCTCCGTTAGAATTATATTCTACCTGATTTTTCATATATCCCTGAACTACTATCTGTTAATTATAAATTGTCTGGAGGAGAAATTGTTTTTGGTGCTTATCTGCAACACATACAATCCGTTAGCTAATCCGCTCAAATCAACCATAGTTTGTTTTTTATCTGCAACTGGCTGAGTAATTAATATCTCGCCGGTCAGATTACAAATTTTTAATTGAGTTTGAGTATCCGGTGCGGAAGAAAAACGTATATACAGCTTATTTTGTGCAGGATTGGGAAAGATCTGAAAAAAATCCGACAAAGGAATATTAAAATGCTCATTCACACCGGTAACTTCAAGCAATTCAAAATTCATCCAATTCAGGTTGAACTCCATTTGATTGACAAGGAGGCGTAAAATATACTCCCCCACAGGAAGACTGACTTCATTTTTAATAGTAGTCCATGATTGCCACCCACCTGTTGCCGGTACAACAATTGAATTTAACAATCTGTTTTGCGTAGAATCAATAAGCAAAAGATCGATTTTCCCTCCCGAATTACCTGATGACACCCGGTATGAAATTTCATAAAGTCCTTTTTCGGTTATGTCTACTTTATAATCGAGGTAATCCCCCGGATTGGTGTAGCCCATATCTGAACCTCCGCCGGTATCGGAACAATCCTCAATCTCCCAGCCATTATTTATGTCGAAATCTTCTGCTTCGATTTTTCCCGGAATCGTTTTCAAATCGATACCCGTTGTAGAAATATACAAATCAGAAAAAGCTTCCAACAGAGTTGTATCAGTTGCATGCAAGTTGCCGGGAGTATAACTCACAAGAACATTATCATTCTTTTGAACTTTTTTTTTAAGCTCCAAAATCAGTTTTGAAGAGTCAGTAGAGTCAAAAAAAATTTGAGCAATATCTTCCGCTTCACCATTTACTTTCAGGTCAAAATCGTTAATATCCGGAGGAATTGTTTGATCAAAACTTTTGTTGCAGGCCAAATAAATAAAAGCTCCGCTTGAGTTGCTGTAGCCATTTAGTATTCTGGCCGGGACTTTACTGGTTGCACCGGGATCTGAAAATTGAAAATACCCAAAATTAAAACCACCTTCATCAGTGTAAAACTTAATCTGTTGCACACCTTTTTCCAGAATAACATCGTCAATTGTTACATCTGTCCAGTCCTGATATCCTTCGGTAAACGGTACATTTACCACTCCTGTAATATTTTTGTTATTTACCTCCAGATGAAACTTACCGGTTCCTGCATTACCTGCCAATCTGAATGTTACTTTATATGTTCCTGTTTCTTTCACTTCTACCGTATAAACCATCCATTCGCCCTGGTTTATCCAACCAACATTATATCCGTTACTTAACGAAGATTCATCCTCGCTTGCTTCAATATCAACGCCATCATTACGATAAATCCAGCCGCTATTCCATTCAGCTCCGCCATTCCCTTTGGTATTTAAATAATCATCGTCTGCGTAAGCAAATCCTTGTCTTCCCATATCGTAGTCAGTAGCAGCGATAACTCCCGGAACCTGATTTTTTTTGTAAGGGATAGTAGTATCTTCATTTTGCTGACGAAACATTGCATCTATTACATCCGGATGAAAAACACAATTCTCTGTTTTCAAATTTTCTGTAATTTCCATCAGGCTTTCATAACAGAAATTAGCATCCGGAGTCTCACCTTTACTCCAGGCTTCCAGCAACTGATTGTATTCCGGTGTTTGAATTACGGTTAAAGGCCCAACTACTGAACCAATTTTTTTCAACGGCCACCACGACCATCCTATTTTTTCAGATTCAAGCATATCAATGGTTTCATAAAACCATTGATTAGAGTTTTCCCCCGATTCGCCGAGCCATAAAGGAACATTGTACTGTTCTCTCCACTCCAGAAAATTACTAATAGTCCCCCGATCTGTTCCGTTCCAGTATTTGTGAAAGCTATAAGCCATGTTATCGTCCCAGGGAGGAAACATACTTGTCATGTTATTTGCCCAACAATTTCCTTCAATAAACAGCAGGTGATTTTTATCCACTTCGCGAATGGCGTTTGTAATGCGAATCATCAGGCTGCGGAGCCTTTCATTACTACAGTCACAGCCATTGGGATTGGTTCCGTTAAAGTTCCAGTTGGTTTCATTAATCAAGTCGTAACCTCCGATATATTTTTCGTTGGCATATCTTTCCGCCAGTTTTCGCCATAAAGCAACTGTTTTTCGTTGATTTTCGCTGCTTTCCCAGAGAGATGGCTTTGAAGGATCGTAGTCTGAAATATTGGCATCTTTCCCTTGTCCGCCCGGAGCAGCATGCAAATCCAGAATCACATACATATCATTTGCTTTGCACCACTTCACCAAACTATCGAGCATCTGAAAACCGGTTTCCAGCCATGTATCCTGCCCTTCTACGGGTTCCTCTTCCACAGGCAAAGTAAATAAATTGTAATGCAACGCCGGTCGCACCGCATTAAAACCCCACGATGCCAGCGAATCGATATCTGCTTTTGAACAATGATTTTTTAGCCAGGCATCATAAAACTCATTTGTACGCTCCTTCCCCATCGATTCTTCTATCAATGCCCGGATTTCATGTTGAGTTCCTGCAAATCCACCAGTCCCGAGCATGTATCCTTCCTGCAGCATCCAGCCTCCCAAACCCATACTTCTGATCACAAACTCATTATTGTTACCATCTGCAATATATTTTCCTTTCTGATGTAGATATTGCCCTGATACGCTTTTTATCAGAAATAAAACCAAAATAAGAATACTAAGAGTGGATTTCATAGGAGATATATATTTTTTAAAATTTTGAAGACCTGGTTATTAAAGTTATAAATGACGATCCGTTCAAAACAGTAAACTGCTTTTTTGTGAAAGGCAGAGAATACATTCAAATATTCCCCGCCATCAAATTCATTAAAAGATTAGTCCGAATGATTAATTTACTGAAAACTCATCATGTAATCCTTCGTTAGAATTTGTACCTACCCAGATATCAAAGTCACCGGGTTCAATTACATATTCCTTACCATTATAAAATTCCAAATCTTTTGCTTTCAAAATAAAGTTAACCTTTTTTGATTCACCGGGTTTTAAACTAATTTTTTTGAAGCCGGCAAGTTGTTTTACCGGTCGTGTCAGACTTCCAAAACGATCGCGAATGTACAATTGAAGTACTTCTGCACCTTCGTATTTCCCTGTGTTTTTCAAATTAACAGATACTTCTATTGAATCATCTGTTCCCATTGTTTTTGACGACAATACAAGATCTGAATATTTAAAAGTTGTGTAACTAAGTCCAAAACCAAAAGGGAAAAGTGGCTCGAAACCTGCATCAAGATAATGCGAAGTATTTCCCAATGAAGTTTGACCAGCTTCCACCGGAATTTTATCAATGGGAGTCCAGTTATTACAATCTGCCGGGCGGCCTGTATTTTTATGATTGTAATACAACGGTACCTGTCCCACTGTTTTTGGGAATGTTACAGGTAACTTTCCTGAAGGGGTATTTTCTCCAAAAATTGTTTCGGCCAACGCGGGGCCTCCCATTGTTCCGGGCGCCCAGGCATATAAAACAGCATCAGCTTTTTCCAGTACATTTCCAATCGTTAACTGTCTTCCCGCCATAATAACAACTACAATTGGTTTTCCGGTAGCTGCAACCGCATCCAGCAATTGCGACTGAGCGCCTCTCAAATTCAAATCGGCCAAACTATGTGCCTCCCCGGAAAGAATAGATTCCTCACCTAAAAACAACAGGGCAACGTCTGATTTTTCAACCGCTTTAATTGCATCAGCAAAACCTTCAGTTGTTTTTGTACGACTGGTTTCCAAGCCTTTGGCAAAATTAACTTTGGCGGCTCCCAACATTTCTTTTAATGCACTGTAAGGAGTAACAGTATTCTCTTTTTTCCCATCAAAAACCCAGGTTCCCATCTGCTCGTGCGGAGCATCGGCCAAAGGTCCGATTACAGCTACCGAATGAATATTTTTTGAAAGTGGCAGAATTTCATTTTTATTCTGAAGTAACACAAAGCTCTCGCTTGCCACCCTTTTTGCAATTGCTTTATTTTTATCCGAGAGGATAGTTTTTTTAGCTAAAGTTTCGTCGGTATAAGGATGTTCAAATAAACCCAGGCGGAATTTCACGCGCAAGATATTTGCAACATATTTATCGATGGTTGCCATGTCTATTTTTCCCTCATCCAAAAGTGTTTGTACATTGTCGGCATAACAGCGGCTTACCATTTCCATATCCACTCCTGCCCTTAGCGCTTTAAAACCTGCTTCTTTTGTATCCTTAGCATAACCGTGAGCAATCATTTCTGCAATTGACGCCCAGTCGCTGACGACCATACCATCAAAACCCCATTCCTGGCGAAGTATAGTTTTTAATGTAAATTCGTTGCCGCTGACAGGCACTCCGTTCAGGTCATTAAATCCTGACATAAATGTAGCTACCCCAGCATCAGCGGCAGCTTTAAAAGGTGGGAGATAATAATTCCGAAGTTGAGTTTCCGGAATATAAGCTGTATTGTAATCACGTCCGCCTTCGGCAGCGCCGTAACCGACATAATGTTTTGCACATGCAGCAATCGATTTCGGATTTGCAAGGTCATTTCCCTGAAAACCCTCTACCATTGCTTTTGCCATTGCTGATGCCAGGTAAGTATCTTCCCCGCAACTTTCGGCAATACGCCCCCAGCGAGGGTCTCGTGAGATATCAATCATTGGAGCAAAAGTCCAGTGAATCCCTTCAGATGCCGCTTCATCAGCCGCCATTGCCATAGTTTCTGACACCAGTGCGGTATCCCAGCTGGCAGTCATTCCCAGCGGAATGGGAGCTATTGTGCGATAACCATGAATAACATCACGCCCCACAATTACAGGAATCCCCAAACGGCTTTCCTCAATCGCTACCCGCTGAAGCTCGTTTATTTTTTCAGCTCCAATAATATTTAAAACAGAACCTACTTTCCCTTCTTTAATGGACTTCTTCATTGCATCTTCGCCACCAAACTGGGATGGATCAAACTGAGACATCTGTCCCAACTTTTCATCCAGCGTCATTTTCCCAATTAGTTCCTTTATTTTTTGTTCTGTTGTTCTGTTTTTTTCAGGAGGATCGGTTGCTAATACTCCCGAGGTAATAAGTAATCCGATAAAAAAAAGAAATGTTGTTTTCATATTTTTTGCGTAAAAAAACCTGTCCTGTCCTCAAATAGGGACAGGAAGGTTTGAATCTAACTAAACTATAATATTGAATTACCGGCGTAAATAATAAACGCCGATAAATTCCTGTACTAAAATTATTCTACTGCTTTAAAACGCATAAAGAAAGCTCCCCAATCAAAAGCAACTTTAATATGTAAAGTTGTATCCGTCAACTCAATAATTTCATATTTTAATGCTCCCCAATTATCTCCGGCAATGTAACTTGGAAAACCGTCGCCACTGAATGAAAGAAACAGTTTATCCCCTTCTTTTGAAACATACCATT
The DNA here is from genome assembly GCA_963677235.2 of uncultured Draconibacterium sp. Classification (GTDB taxonomy): domain Bacteria; phylum Bacteroidota; class Bacteroidia; order Bacteroidales; family Prolixibacteraceae; genus Draconibacterium. The sequence continues at coordinate 2,203,720 of CAXXPP010000004.1, forward strand.
CCTGGCCTTCGGGCTGTGTATATGGAACCAGTACACTTGCGTCGGCAGTAATACCAAATTTCGGAGATGCTGCTTCGTTACATAAAACATACCCGTTGGCATTCAATTCATAGGAGCCATCCGTATGAAAAATCAATTCGTCATCATAAACTTTTGGGTCCTGTTCGTTAGGTGCAGCAACCCACCAGGATGCAGCAGAACCGTCTGCTGGCCCATTACCAATATGACCTGCTGTTTCTTTGTCCCACATCCAGGTTTTATCCAACAGAGGTTTTGCTTCTTCAGGAAGCGGAGCGCCAGGAGCATCGAAAGAAAAGCTGGTTTTTTCCGATAACCCTGCTTTATTATAAACCGCTAATTCAGCCTGGTAAGTTCCACGTTTTGAAATGGAACGTTCAATTTTGTTGCCGGTCACAATTGCCGGAGCGTCAGGATTTGAAGTAGGGAAATACCATACGGCAACCATTTCGGGATTTGTTACTTCGAAAGTTCCCACACCGGTAACTTCATCAAAAACAACCGAATAATCAACATCTTCAATATCAGGTTTTGCGCCTAAATTTATATCATCCTCTACCATCGGTGCACAGGCTCCAAGCAGAACCACAAACCCAAGGAATAAAAAATTAAATATTTTATTTTTCATATTGTCTTTTTTTTAGAAAAATTAGTTATAACCTTCGTTTTGAACCAACTTGAATTCGCCCTCTGTTTTATCAATTTCTGATTGTGGAATAGGCAAATACTTTTTGTAAGGAGCCCAGGTACGATTAGAAGAAAAATCGGGTAAATTTTCAGTTAAATTTGCGGCATCGCCCCAACGAACCAAATCCCAGAAACGCATTCCTTCACCTACAAACTCGCGTCGGCGTTCCAGCTTAATTAGATCTACAGTTGGTGTAGCCGGTTCCAAACCAGCTCTTTCTCTAATTTCATCAAGGGCAGTTTGAGCTGTTAACGCCCCAACCGGAGAAACCCCATCCATAACAATGAGTTCAGCAGCGTTTAATAAAACTTCTGCGTAACGGAAAATTCTCAGGTTATTCTCGTAGTTCAAATCAACATCACCCGGAGGTTCGTTATATCCCTGACGTGCAGCATATTTACCAAGAAAATAACCTGTATTCTGGAAACGTGCAGTATATGCGCCATCTTCAAAATGATTTATTGAAGAAGCCAAACGTACATCACCGTCGTCATAAATATCAACCGCTTCCGGACGAACAGGAGCAAATCCCCAGCCTCCCTTGTAAATACTTAATCCGCTAAATTGGTCAACTGCTGACTCACTCAAACCATTCGGAGCAATAAATGCCGGCAGATTGGTACCAAATCCCTGCCATCCGCTTGCCCAGGTTTTTCCACCGTATTCGCCGGGTAACTGATTGGTTTCAAAAACGGACTCATTACAAAATTCTCCTTCGCGGCTCCACAAATATGAATAATCAACCAAACTATATGCTCCGCTTTCGTATATTTCATTCATATCTGCCAATACTTCGCCATATTTTGACTCATCTTTCTGATACATAACAACCCGTGCTTTCAGCATCATTGCCGCAGCTTTTGTTACCCTACCAACATTTGCACCAGCAGTTGCCATAGGAAGTTTGTCTCCTTCAATGGCGAAATCAAGATCTTCAATAATTTCATTGTAAACTTGATCGGCAGTATATTGAGGTGCAAAATACGGAGCTTCCAAATCTTCTTCGAAATAAGGAATATTCCCCCAGAATTTCCATAACCAGTGCACGTAATAGGCACGAAGAAAGTGAGCCTCTGCTTTGTACTGATTTAGTTTCTCTTCGCTAACTCCAACGGCATTTTCACAAGCCTGAATTGCTCCGTTACAGCGGCTCAAACCACTATAGTAGATTGACCAAAGTCCTTCTGGTAATTCATCGGGTGTAGCGTCCAACTGAGATAAACGATATAGCTGTCCCTGGTCACCAGCATCTCCACCGCCTTTAAAAATATCATCGGACCGAAGATCTGACATCAGCACAACACTGTTATAATTGTTATTTGCATAACTGTCGAATAACAAAATCTGGTAACACGCAGCCAGGTTCGACTGGATTGCCCCTTCGGTTGCTGTTCCACCAGCCTCCTGCGAAGCAGTCGGATAATTGGTAAGGAAATCATCACTACATGACGAGAATCCTATGATGGCAATAAAAAGTATTGCTTTAATATATTTATTCATAACTTTTTCTGTTTTTATTGTTTAGAAAGTGATATTAGCTCCAATGTTGATTGTTCTTGACTGAGGATAAATTCCTTTGTCAACACCAATGGTTGTGTAACCACCAGAAGCGAGCTCAGGATCAAATCCATCGTATTTTGTGAATGTCAGCAGGTTTTCTGCCGATACAAATACCCGCAAACGAGATATTGCCGCTTTCTGTAACAATGAAGAAGGTAAAGCATATCCGAGTTGAATGCTTTTCAAACGAATATATGATCCGTCTTTTACATATAAGTCAGAAGAACGCCAGTTACGGTTACCATTCTGGTTTGTCATACGCGGAATTTTGGTTGATGTACCTTCACCTGTCCAACGATCCAGAATCCAGCTCGGACGGTTCATTGCAGGGACATCGCCACGTTGTGAGAAATCGAAAATATCATTTCCGTAAGTTCCCTGGAAGAACATGTTTAAATCAAAACTCTTCCATTCTGCTCCCAGGTTCAAACCATAGGTCCAGTCCGGTGCACCCTTACCAATTTTTGTTTTATCCTCGTCGGTAATTGCGTCATCTCCATTGAAATCGACAAAACGAACATCTCCTGGTTTTGCACTTTCGCCATACATTGAATTATATGCTTCGGCTTCGGCTGCATTTTGAATAATACCATCCGTTTTAAATCCGTAGAAATATGGGAAAACTTCTCCGTTCTCACCTTTAACATAGCTACCAACACCTGAAGCACCGGCATTTTCATAAATCGCTTCCCCAGAATCATTCCCCATATCAATCAGTTTATTCTTCAGGTAAGTTGCATTGGCTGAAATATTGTATTTAAAATCGCCAACATTTCCCCTATAACCGAGTTCGAATTCCAACCCGCTGTTTTCCATATCACCAGCATTGGCTGTTGGAGCGCCTTTACCGACATAACCAGGAATTGGCTGAGCAATCAACATTCCGTTCGTAGTTTTTTTGAAATAATCGAATCCAAATGACAAAGCGCTGTCAAAGAAACGGGAATCAAAACCAAAATCAATTTGTTCTGATTCTTCCCATTTTACATCGGGATTGGCTAATTTTGAAGGACTGCTTCCGTATTGCATGTACATATCGTCACCGGTTCCATAGTAATAATTTTGGTTGCCATCCATCAAACTGGTATAGGTGAAGTTACCAATACGATTATTACCATTTGTTCCCCAACTAGCTCTAACTTTCAAATAGTTGAACCATTCAGGAACAGATTCCATAAACGCTTCGTTGGTAATATTCCAACCTACAGAAAAAGAAGGAAATACTGCCCATTTGTTATTTGGCCCGAATGAAGAAGAACCATCGCGACGAACAGTGGCCTGCAACATATATCTTTCATCAAAATTATAGTCAACACGCCCAAAATATGAGGCTAAAGTTTCGTTTGAGAAACCTCCGGTTCCGCCAGCAACGAGTCCTTTGGTAGGAGGAGCTATAGAATAATCAATGTTTGCTTTATCCGGATCATTTTCCAATAAATCATAGTCATCGCCATACAAATGACGAACAGTGTATTCCTGTGCAGACTGTCCTAAAAGAACCGTCAAACTATGTTTTTCATTAAATATTTTATTGTATGTAAGAGTATTCTCCAACTGCCATGTAAATCCCCTATGCATATTTGAGTAAACATGACTCTGTGTAAGATCTTTTCCCTGAGTGGCAAGAAAATGTTCAAATTCATAACCATCGGCTCCCCAGAAAGCGAGATCCGCGCCATAACTCGATTTAAATTTCAAACCGTCAATTACATTCACTTCAGCCCAAAAGGTTGAAACAAATTTATCTTCGTTGTTTTGACTTCCGGTTGGTGCATTTAGCATCGCCACTGGGTTGGCAATTTCCTGAAATCCTGCCGGCGGAATTGAAAATACCCTTCCATCTTTATCGGCCACAGCAGTTGGATGTTCAGCCAGTACCTGATCCGGATCTTCGGCATAAACCGGGATCAACGGATTAAAAGTCAATGCGCTCCCCAAAACAGAGCCGTATTCAGAATTGGTTTCAATTCCACTGGATAATGACCGTGAGTAACCTGCATTTACCCCCACTTTCACATTATTCAGGAAAGAGCGGTCGGCCTCAAAAACATTGTAGGTAGTATTTGTACGAACACTGTATCTTTCATAGTTTGAACGTCCGTAATTACCTCCTACAATACCTTCCTGATTAAAATAACCAAAAGAAACAAAATACGTTACATCGTCGCCGCCTCCGTTAATACTAATCTGATGAGACTGAACAGGTGCATCATAATTGAATGTCTCGTCCTGCCAGTCAGTACCGGCGCCCGCATTAGCTATCTCCTCCTGAGAATAACGGGGTGCACTGTTGTCATTCAACTGTGCTTCGTTCATAATCATCATGTACTGCTGAGCATCCAGTACCGATTTCTTTTTCCAGGGATTTTGCCATCCGTAAGTGAAATCATAATTAATTGTGGCTTTTCCTGATTTACCATTTTTTGTGGTAATAAGAATAACACCATTGGCTGCACGGGCACCGTAAACAGCAGCAGATGCGGCGTCTTTCAACACCTCAATCGACTCAATATCTGATGGATTCAGATAACTTATACCACCACCAACAGCCATTCCATCCACAATATAAAGCGGCTCACTGTTATTAATGGTACCAATACCACGAATCCTAACTTTTGAATCAGCTCCAGGCTGTCCGGAACTCTGAGTAATCTGAACTCCGGATACGCGTCCTTTCATCACATCTTCAATACGTGTTGGAGTTGAATTCTCCAAATCTTCAGAAGAAACACTACTGATAGCTGCGGTTACTACGCTTTTCTTCTGAACTCCATAACCAACAACAATTACTTCATCCAGATCATTGAGTTCAGAGGCAAGCTCTACATCAATTACAGATTTTCCTTCAACTGGAATTATCTGGCTTTTCATACCGATATAGGAAAATTGTAAAACCCCATCAGTTGGAACCTCTATTGTATAATTACCATCGATATCGGTAACCGTACCATTAATAGTTCCCTGAATTACTACAGATACCCCGGGGAGGGGTTGTCCATCTTCTTTAGCAGTTATTGTACCTTGCACTGAGATTTCCTGTGCAAACAAACTTAAGCTAAAGAAAAGACATAATAAGAAGAATGAGATTCTTTTCATAAGTTAACTTTTATTGTTTTATTTTCTAAAAATCAGCTTACAAAAATGACCCTTCACAACAAAACCTTCAAATATTAACCTACTTCAATAATACTACATAGAAGAAATATAGCCTCTACAAAAATACTACACAAAAAACCTATGCAATTATTAATCAAATAATTAACAATTAATAAAAAAATTAAAAAGATACATCATTGCAGAATTCGGCATACAACATGCCAATTATATACCTGAAATAAAGGTACCAAGGTTTGTTTCTCTGTCTAACTCCAGTTTTTTGCGCAGACGGTAGCGGCTAATTTCGATACCCCTTGTCGATATATTTTGCAGCGCGGCAATTTCTTTAGTAGAAATATTCATTCTGATGTATGCACAGAGCCTTTGCTCGCGAGGAGTTAAAGACGGGAAGCGTTCGGTCAGACGTTTAAAAAAATCTTCATGTACTTCATCAAAATAGGTTTCAAATATTTTATTTTGTTTTTTATTATCAATTTCCCGAACAAGTCTTCTATTTAGCTGAACCAACTTTTTCTTTAATTCATCATCTTCAGTTATGCTTACTACACGCTGTATTTCATCTCTGAGCTTTATTAAGACCTCGTTTTTTTGAATTACGCTCATTGTTTGATTTGCCAATTCCTTATCCCGATGAATCATTTCGCTTTGTAATTTTTCATTTCGTAAACGAATAATCTCTTTTTCGGCGACCAAAGCCTGTCGTTTATATTGTTCTTCTTTTTTCCTTATTTCCTGTTCATGTTTGTTTTTCTCTTTTCTTTTACTTAATTCAATTCGATAAATAGCAAACCAAACCGACAATGAAATAAGTGCAATGAAGAGCATAAAATAAATGTAAAACGCTACTTGAGAACGATACCATGGTGGCATCACTGTAAACCGGAAGGTAGAAATTCCACTTTCAATACCGTAAATATTTTTGGCTTTCAGTTTAAATACATAATCCCCTTCTCTAAGATTGGTGAAATCTTTATACCTGTCGGCAGACCACCCCGACCAGTTTTCTGAATAATTCTCCAGCAAAAAGCTAAATCTTAAAGCCTCCAGATTTTCGTAAAAAGGTGCTGTGTAGTGAAACCTAAATGCATTTCTCCGAAATGGAAATTTAAATTTTTCATCTCTTTTGGGGGCTCCAACAAAAACAACAGAATCAATGTTAGGTATTTCAACCCGGGTTATATACGACTGAAACTCCTCTGAATATGATTTTGGCATTTGCGTTGTATAGTGCGCAAATCCGTCATCAAGTCCGATAAAAATATTATTGTCGTTATACGGATAAATAAATTCATATCCTTTTATATACCTCCCCTGCAATTGCTCTAACGGAGAGGTTATTTTTGTGTATGATAAATCTTCATTGCGCCGTAATACCCCAGATTCTTTTTCAGCAATAAACCATAAATTTCCATTATTATCGGGTTCCAGTGTTTTCAAACGTCCCTTTAATTCCAACAGTTGGTTCAGGCTTGTATCATAAGAAAATAAGTCCGTTGAATCATTATAGGCATAAATTCCATTTGTAGTGGAAATGTAATCATCGTCGTTATACTCAAATAAAATATTTTGTTTATCCGATGGTAATCCATCATTTTTACCATATATTTTATAATTGACAACACTATCAAGAGATTCGTTTAATGTTAGTCGCAAAACACCAATTGATGCGTTGCTCATCCAAATATCCCCCACTTCATCCTGGAACAGGAACTGGCTTGATAAATTAACTCCTTTTATTTTTCGTAAAAATTTATAACCGCCATTTCCTTTCTTTAACAATGATAGTCCGTTGTAGTGCCCGCCCAGTAATAAATCCGGATTATTTTTTAAGGTGATGTATTTCCAGCAACCTTCTTCATCACTTATTTTAGTAGCCTTTTCTCCTTCGATTATAAATGTACCGTTGTTATGTCCGCAAATCAGTTGCCCGTTAAAAATATCCAGCGACCATACCTGGCCTTCTGTATTTTTAATCAAGCGAAAATCTTCCCTGCAATCCGCATGTTTTCCAAACGACTTCACAAATACCCCCTGATTTGTCCCCAGATATAGTTTATCTTCAAAAACCCTGCAACAATACCCCGATCCTAAACTATAAGAATTAGAAATAAAACTTATTGGTGAATTAATTTCGATATAATCAATTCCATTATCAAGCCCTAACCACAAATCTTTATCTTTATCAGAAAAAATACTAAGAATTGTATTGTTCTGAAGTCCTTTGTCCCTGTTTATATGTTGAATTATATTGCCTTCAAAATCGGAAATAAAAACACCGTTGAGAATGGTTCCGAATGCAATATAATTATCTAATATTTTGGTTGCACTAAATAATTTATATTGCTCTATCATTTCATTAACACTGGTTTCCCATTTCGTGAGCTTCCCATTTTCGTATTTATAAAGCCCATGGCGACTGGTCCCAATGACTAAGTTGCTATCTTCCGTCTCTATTATTGACCAGATTTCAAAGTCTTTCAAATCATCTGCCCACTCAACTTTATATAGCTCCCCTTCTGTTAACTCAAATAAACCAATTCCCGGTTCCTGAACAAAAAGCCTGTCGTTGGCAAAAAACGAATAGTTAAATCTGCGAACCGGTTTTTTGAATTCAATTTTATTATCCTTATAAATGAAAATGTATTCAAATGACTGAAAAACAATACCCATTGGTGTTTGATATATCTTCCAAATGTCTCCAAAATAAGTAACATCGTTGGGCAAAAGCTGACGAAAACTTTGAAAAGCCATTGTACCTTGTTCTGTTTTAACAAGCATCCCAAAATCGCTCAGCAGGCCAACAAATATTCGATCCTGATCGTCAACAAATACCGAACGAATAGGCGATGTTTCACTAATTTTTGTTAATTCCCAATTGGAACCGTCGAACCGAAGCACCCCGTTATTGTTGGCAAAATATAAAAATCCGTTTTTATCCTGGCTTACGCCCCAGTTTTGTGTAGCAGCGCTGTAAACCGATTTTGGATAATTATAGATTTGCGGCGTTCCAAAATGTTTTATTTGTGAAACGCCAAGTAAAGGGGCAAATATTAAAATCAATGTAATAACCTTACTCATCAGCATCCAATCTTCCAACCATTTACACCTTGCAGGACAATCAATTCCTGTTACATTTTTGGGGTGATTAACCATGGGGCATTTTTGTTTGATGAAATCAAAAACAGACTTCGTTATTAATAAAAAAATCTTAAAAATAATAAATCATGAAACATTCAGCCAATTCCTGATTATTTTATCAGTTTATATTCTTATAAGCAAAGCTTGTATCAGAATCATTAACAATAAAACAGAATCAGATGATGTATGGTTTAACAAGCTTTTTTCGAGCGGATTCAATTTTACCCGAATACCACAGCAATCCCCTTCCCCTCTTTCCGTGTCATCTTCATTTTAATTTATTTAGATTTCAAACAGAAGGTACCTACCACTCTAAAAATAGCTTGTCTTTTCCGCCGACCACCAATTTTATTTGTTCGTTTCCACTCTGAAACGATAAGTTCCTGAACCTGTATTAATCAATATCTTATCTTCATTTTTTGCAATGCTGTGTATTCCTGTTGTACCTTCTATATATTTATTATTCTCCCAGATTTTTGACTCACCTTCCCAAACCGCTAAATCAGGATTTTGAGATGACGGAAGAACAATAGTTGCAGTCGTATTTGCAGGTATAGTTACATTCTGTTCAAAAGTTCCATCCTGTTTTTTCCATTCTGAAACAACTTTTCCAACAATAGTCTCTACAGAAGCATTTACAAAATCAAGTCCAGCAGGAATAACGGGTTCAATACGAATGCTACTATAACCAGCTGCCGTATTACCTTCCATCGGAGATTGAATGCCGGCGAGAAATTTATAAAAATATTCAGCAACAGAACCAAACATCTGATGGTTGTGTGAATTGTCTCCTTCCCAGGATTCCAACAATGTAGTTGCGCCATTTTTTAACCAATATCCATAGCTGGGGTAGCTGGTTTGTGTAGCTATTTTATAAGCTATTTCATTTTCACCGTTTTCAACCAGTACCGGCCATAAATATTTGGTTCCGATGATTCCTGTATTCAGATGGTTATTTCTTGCCTTAATATCATCAGTTAGTGTTTGTAATACTTTATCCTTGTAGTCTTCAGGTACAATATTCCCCAATAAAGCCAGCAATTGATAGGTTTGGTATGTTGAGTCGGTACCATACAAAGCGGTCTCTTTATTTAAGAATTTCCTGTTGAATTCCTGTTTGACCGTATCCGATAATGCCTGGTAATATTCCTGATCGTCAGAATGCCCCAGTTTTCCTGCTATTTTTGATAGTAACAAACAATTCTGATAATAGTAAAAAGTATTCACCACCGGATGGTTTGGACCATCCCTCTCACCGGGAGCACACCATTCGCCAAGCGAAAACCAGTACCCGTTGAAATTATCGATAATGTAGGGTTCAGATGGATCCTCATCTTTTGAGCCCAGCTCCCTGAGATAATTCACATATTTTTTCATAGAAGAATAATGATCTTGCAAAATACGGGTGTCTTTGTAATAATTATTCATCCACCAGGGAATAAGAATGTAAGCACTCCCCCAGGCTACGCCACCTCCCATGCCACCAACCAATACTGGCGATGTATTCGGGATGCGGCCATTTTCCTGTTGCGAGTCACGCATGTCGTTTAGCCACTTAGTATAAAACGAAGCCATGTGAAAATCGTGCATCAATGTCTCGGCAATCACCTGTCCATCGCCGTTATAAGCTCCTTTTTCGCGGTGCGGACAATCAGTAGGGTAACTTTGCATATTACTCATTTGCGCCCATACGCCGGCTTCATGAGTCTTATTTAGCAATGAATTTGAAGACTCAAATGTGCCATTTCGTTCATTTGCCGAGCGCACTACTTTCCCTTCGATATTAATATATTTCGGATTCTTTTGGTCACTCACTGTTACTTCAATATACCGAAATCCGGAGTAAAAAAAACGGGGCTCGTAAATTTCCCTTTTACTACTTGCAATTGTATAATCAGTCCATACCTGATCATGATATCTCTCCTTTGTGCTGATTCTGTCTCCCTCTTCCAGTGGTTCTGAAAATAGCGAATCATTTAACGTTTCTGAACCGCGAATGCGAATTACCTGCCCGGGGTCTCCTTCAATTTCAAGGCGCCACCAGCCAGCCATGTTCTGTCCCAGGTCAAAAAGAAAAACTCCGGGTTGCGGATTGATTTGTTTTACGGGAGTTAGTGTTTGCGTAACTTTAATTGGCGGGGTTAGCTGAGCTTTCAATTTTCCTCCGGGCCCATTACTTAATACAGCCGAGTCCCAGTCTGAATCATCAAAATTACTGGCTGACCAACCGGGGAGTTCTTTTCCGGCATCATAATCTTCACCTCCATAAAGGTTATTGAAGGTAATCGGACCAGCGGACTTCTTCCATGAATTATCCGAAACAATCAAGTCGTTGCTGCCATCCTCATAAGTTATCATAAGTTGCATAAAAAATGTAGGGCTTCCAAGCGGATTTCCCCTTCCCCAACTATAACGTCCTTCAGTTTTAAGCAAATTCCAGGCGCCATTGCCCAGCATTGCTCCGGCAACATTTTCACCTTTTTTTAACAACAAAGTAACATCATACGTAGAATACAAAATAGTTCTCCGGTAATCGGTTACTCCCGGATCGAGTACATGGTCGCCCACTTTTTCGCCGTTAAGGAAAAACTCGTAAAAACCCGCTGCGGTAGTATACGCAAATGCCTGCTTAATATTTTTTTCAATCTCAAAGCCTTTTCGCAACAACGGACTCGCATCTGTTATCTTCTCCGGTGTGGTTATCCATTTGGCCTCCCATTCATTCTCATTCAGAATACCTGTTTGGAAAAATGCAGGTTCACTCCAAACAGAAGTTTCATCATCCAGCCACACCTGTACCCGCCAGAAATACTTTGTGTTACTTTCCAGTTTTGTTCCGTTGTACGCCAGATTAACTGTTTCTCCTGAAACAATTTTTCCACTATCCCAATTCAGCCCCTGTTCACTTTTAATGTCATCAATACTCTCGTCCACAACCAGCTGATAAGCCACCTGATGAACATCGCGCTGAGACGATGACAACTGCCAGGAAAATCGAGGTTTAGCAACATCTATCCCTAAAGGATTGGGAAGATACTCTACCAACATTTTATCTACCTCAACGGTAGAAGGTGAGTTACAGCCCATAAAACAAAAAGAGGTTGCAACCATTAAAAACCCAAGTAAGAATCGCTTATTCATAAGATATCAGTTTAAAGTTCTCAAAAAGTCTATAATTCATCATTTTATAATCGAAACCAGGAATATTTCTATCAACATTTTCCAGTTTCCTGATCCAGCGAGTTCGGTGCCGGATCTTTGAAAAGGACCCAAATAAATTCTTCAAGTTCCCGATTCCCTTAAATCAATTTTTTAAAACCCCTTTTATAAAATCGGAAACATTTCGTTCAAAAGGTTCCAATACTGCAATGCCAGCAAAGTTATTGTTCATCCATACTTTATATAAAGTTCCCTTCCTTTTCCGAAAGGTTAAAGCAATTACCATTAGTAAAATAAAACTTTTCATTTTGTATCTTTTATTTTCTGTTACTGCAAGGAAATAAAATAATGGCCTTCACTTAAGTCGAATTTTCCGTCTTGAACACCCTCAACTTGCGTTAAGCTAAAATTTGGATCCGAGAATTTTTGAATCTGAATTTGCTGCGAATTTTCTTTCTTTAATGAAACAGAAGCTCGCGTGCCTTGTGGAATTTCTATTTCAAAAACTGTACTATGCTCCAGTTTTTTCCAATTTGAAACAATTTTTCCGTGTGGCGACAGATAACTACAGTTTACAAAGTCGAGATTTGCAGGTACAGACGGATGAAGCAAAAATTTTTCAAAACCCGGATAATTTTCATCAGGTTCAATACCTCCCAGCCAGCGATAAAACCATTCAGAAACGGAACCAAACATAGGGTGGCAATTTGAATATGTATTATCACTTTCCTCCCAAGTTTCCCAAATTGTAGTTGCACCATTCTCAATCATAAATCCCCATCCGGGGTATTTAGTGCTGTTTACAATATCAAAAACCTGTTCTGCCGAAACGTATTTTGAAAGTGCTTCCAGGATGTACTTTGTTCCAAAAATTCCGGTGGTGAAATGTCCGGCAGGTTCTTCCTCTAGAGCCTCAAGCAAAGAATCGGCAGCGGCGGTGCTCTCTTTCTCTGATAAAATATCAAAATAAAGCAGGCTGGCAAAAAGCGTTTGCCTGTTTATTTCTTCGTTTACAGGATTATCCCAAAATTTTTCTTTAATGATTCTTTTTAACTTTTGCTCAAGCTGATGGAAATTCTCTTCATCTTCCGTATTTCCGGTGAGTGCGGCAAAACGTTGCATAATTTGTGCACAAAATAAGTAGTGACAGGTTCCGGTCAGTTCTACCGGCACAGGTTCAAGCGATTCATGATCTGAAAGTCCGTTATCAACTATTCCATCCGGGTGAATATGGGACACTTTTCCCATCCACTTTTTATCAAAATCATATAACTCTCTCACTAATTTTTCATTGTTGTAATAAAGAAAAAGATAGTATTGAGTAGTAAGAAATGCAGACTCCCAACTTAACCCGCAATATTTTATTCCAACAAAAGGAGCCGTATCAATGAAAACCGAATCATTAATCGCATCTACCCAATCGTAAATAGTTTTGCGATAAAACGAATTCATATCAAAATTATAAATGTAAGTTTCGTTTATTGCATTTAAATCTCCGCCATAACCGAATTTTTCGCGTGCCGGGCAATCGGACTGAACACTTTGTAGATTGGCCAGAAAAGTTCGTTCACCCATTTTCTGTATCGAATTAATTAGTTCAGAGGAACAGGAAAAACGGTTTTCATTTGGCACATCCGTGTGCATTACCAGTCCTTCAATATCTGTAATTTCCGGTTTGGTTTTTAATCCTAAAATTTCAATGTAACGAAAAGTATGAAATGTAAATTCTGGTTGAAACCACGCCACTGAATCATTCCCAACAACATAGGTATCGGTTTGCCAGGCAACATCAGGAGCGCCGGCCCCACCCACCCCTGGTCTTTTAATCTGTCCGCAAACCGTTGTCATCGGGTTAAGATTACCATCGGGATATATCCGCTCCCCAAAACGAAAAACGACAGAGTCGCCTGTTGTCCCATTTACTTTTATTCTGAAAGTTCCTGCAAAATTTATCCCCATATCAGCAATAAAGACGCCTTTTGATGGCGAATATACTTTCACCGGAGCGATTTGTTTTGTGATTTGCACAGAGGGAAAGAATGCTTTCTCAAGCTTTCCGCCAGGGCCATCTTTTACAACTGCATTCTCCCAGGAAGAGTCATCAAAACCGGGAGTATTCCATCCCTGCTGCTCATTACGGGCATCGTAAACCACACCAATATAAACGTTATTTTTATGAATTGGCCCAGCTGCAAACTTCCAGGAGTCGTCGGTAATCAACACTTCCCCGTCACCATCTTCATATACAATAACCACTTTGGCGGTGAACACGGGGCGGCCAACCGGTAATGTTTCCCGAAGGTTTAAATTCCCCCACATTCGTAATGGCAACGGATTATAAAAGCCATTGCCCAACATCACACCCAAACAATTATTTTTACTTTGCAAAAGATGCGTGATGTTATACTCTGAATAATAAACCCGCTTACTAAAATCCGTCCATGCGGGTTCGAGCCGTTTTTCGCCAACTCTTTTCCCATTTATGCTGGCTTCGTAATAACCAGCCGCTGTAATATACAAATGAGCCGATTTTACCTTTTTATTGATTGTAAATTCTTTTCTAAAAACAGGAGCCGGATCATTTTCATAAAATAATGAATCATTCTGAATTTCAGGTTTCCCATCGCCAATCCATACGACTTTTTCATTGGGAAACCAGCCATCTTTTGCCAATTCTGCATTTTTATCAACACATCCGGAAAAAGAAATAATCAGAGTCAGTAAATAATATAAATTAGCTTTATAAACGAGTTTCATTTTCACCATATCTTTTATTTGGCATTGAAAATTGTGCCCCCCCCTTTTTATTTCATCTATAAAAATACCATAACCAGATTGCTCGATCTATTCTTTTATTCTGAATAAGGGTCATAGTCTCCTTTTATTACCTTCTCTACCGCTTTCAAATAGCCATATCCGTTTAACATATCAGGTAACAAATAACTCCCCTCCACCCACTCGTTCCATGCATTTATGGTAATAAGAGGAGGTTGTTCCGGATGACTATCAGCGTACTTTTTTGCCTTGAATAACAAAGCTGCAAAACTTTCAGGCGTGTTATGATAATGAACAACATCCTTCATTCCTTTTGCGGGGAAACGTGGTGTATCATCCCAACCAATGGAAACGCATGGAAAAAGCGGGACGTTCAAAATGGAATCCATTTGTGTTCTTATTTTAACAGAATTATCGCCATAAGTCAGGTAATCTTCTGAAGTACCGCCCATATTGTACATAGCCACACTATTAAACCCCATTTTATTTACCTTTTCAGAAAATTGGCTGGCTGCGGCTTGCGACATAATCGCTCCTCCACCCTGATTCCATTGAATATGCAAGTCCGGAAATCCCGCCTTCTTTACTTCTTCTCTGAAATAACCCAGTGCTTTCCGAGCTTCTTCCGTACTTCCGCCAAAACCTTCGAGCAAATTATCGATACTAAATATTGAGAACACCGGTTTCCCATCAATTTTAAAATAATTGGGCTGTTTAAAATACTGTTTAATAACCCTGTCGACTATAATTTTAAAGTTATCCCAGTCAACAGCACCATCCCAAAGGAGCGAAGTATCATCCTTAAACTTATGAACATTCCAGTAATTGCGTTTTACATCATGATTGGCCCACATAATATAAAACTGCATTTCTGAATTGTTCTTTGCTTTCAAAAAACCGTCATTCAGAGCACTTTCCAAAAAAGGACCTCCATCAAACCAGTACCAATCGTAAACAAAAATATTCACTCCATGGTCAACTGCGGCATCAATCCATTTTTCCACCACCCGAGGATCGTTATCCATTCCATAACCCCATAATGGTAAACGTGGCTGATAGTGCCCATCAAACCTCGGATTTCCTTTTTTTATAACTTCCCACTCACCAATTCCATCCGGCCACAGCATATCTCCAAAACGTTCATCGTGGTGACAGGATGGCCAAACATACGCCGCTACATAATAATTACTGTGAACTGGTTTTTCTGCAGTTCTATTTTGACTCTGCCCTTTTTGAGCACTGATGATAAAAATACCGAGGAGTGCCATTCCTGTAAGTATTTTGATGTGTCTAAGAAACTTCATGTAGTATTGTTAAATTAGTTTATTGAAATGTATTTTTACTTTTCCGATTGATAAATTCGCCCGGATAAAATTCAATTTTCGATTTTAACTTTTGTGAGTTCATTTGCAAAACTATCGGTTTTCATTCTTAAGCTTTCCAGTATGTTTTGAAATGCAAGCGAATCGTTAAGATTTAAAACTTCTTTGGGATCATTCTCCAAATCGTATAACTCTTCGTGTTCCAAATCTTTTCGGTAACGAAAGTATTTCCATTTTTTTGTTCGTATACCTTCGCTCGGAGCAATAATCGGTGTATCCCATAAATGTTCGCAAATAAATGACTCCCGCTCTTTAAGGGGATTTTGTCCGGATAAAAAACCGGCAAGGCTTTTTCCCTGCCAATTTGTGGGGATTGCAACTCCTGCCAAATCGAGAATGGTAGCCGGAATATCAATATTTAAAGCCATCTCATCAATATCCTTATGCTGTTCCTTTCCCGGATCATAAATAATCATTGGCACACGTAATGAATTATCATACATTAACCATTTTCCTGCCAACTGGCGTTCTCCTTCAAAATAACCATTATCTCCCATTAAAATAATTATCGTGTTTTCAGCGAGTTCTTTATTTTCAAGAGCATGTCTGATTTTGCCAATTTCGTTATCAACTCCCGAAATCATTCGATAATAGCCCTTCATACTGTGTTGATACTTCTCCTGAGTATCATAACGCCAATGCCAGCGGGTTCTGTTTTCACCGGTTTTTACATATTCAGGTTGTGCGTCGAAATATTCATCCTCGCCCAAAACAGGCGCAGGCATTGTTATGTTTTGATATAAAGAGTCAGTAGTTTCCTGCCAGAAATATTGCTCCTCCGCAGGGTCGTGTGCATGTGGCGCACTAAAACTCAGAGAAAGACAAAAAGGACGATCAGAGGGAGCATCGTTTATAAAATTAATAGCCTGCTGCCCCGTATAACGGGTCAAATGCACAGTGTCGTTTCCAAGTGTTTTATAAAAATACCCTCTGTAATCATTAAATTTACCATTTCTGTCATAGCTTTCAGAAACATCAAATAACGATTCAATACTATCGTACTGAACACCAAATTTTCCAAAAAAACCGGTATAATATCCCACCTTTTTCAATAAAACCGGATATGAGTTTTTAATGTAAGCATCTTTTATATTTCCTTGTCCGAAAGTATATCCATGTGTCCGTTCGTATAAACCGGTAAAAATGCTGGCCCTGCTTGCGGCACAAATTGGAGTGGTAACAAAGGCGTTCTTAAAATATATTCCACTTTCAGCCAATTTATCCATTTCAGGTGTTTGGATGATTGAATTCCCAGCGTATCCAAGGGCATCCCAACGTTGATCATCAGTAAGAATAAAAATGATGTTTGGTTTATCTGCTTTTTTTACAGAACAAGATATTAGGAAAAAAACGACTGTGGTGAAAAGTATAGTGGTAATTTTTAGGTTCATTTTTATAAGTTCGGTATTAATAAGACTTTTGTCGTGTAAGTTAACTAAATTGATAGTAAGATGGATGAAAAAAATTGCTTCTGTCTTGCTAATTAACAAAACTTATTTATACTTCGGATTTTGTTTCATAGTCGGATCATTTTGCAGAACGCTTAATGGTACCGGTAATAATAAACCTTTATTACCTGAGCTACTATTTCCTTTGCTTTAAATAAAAATCCCATATTCTCCTAATATAATTATGCTTGGATTTGGTAATAAAAAAGGGGGTGTAAGAAATTTATCTTACACCCCCTTAACAACAGTATTCCCTTTTCGAAATACTTCGAACTTTTGCTTAAAGCTTACGATGTTGTTTTTAATCTTATGAATACATAAGATACAGATAAACCATTGAAATATAATTTCACCTTTACTCTGTCTTTTTTAATCCCCATTTCTTATTTGGCTGCGACCCCATTTGGAGCTCCAGTGTCCCTCCTGCCGTAATCTCAAAATAATTCAAATAACATCTTTCCAATGGAATTCCATTGAGTGTAGCACTCTGGATATATATATTTTCTGAAGAGTTATTGTCGGCCTTAATTGTAAATGTTTTCCCGGTAGCATATTCCGGATCAAGCTGAAGTGTAATTTCATCAAAAACGGGGCTGGTAATTTCGTATCGTAAATTGCCCGGACAAACTTGTTGTAAACCAATTGCCGATAAAACATACCATGCTGACATTTGCCCAACATCTTCATTTCCAACCAAACCTTCTACTTTATTTTTATAGGCACGGCGACAAATTTCCCTTGTCCATTTTTGTGTCAGCCACGGAGCCCCCAACCGGTTAAACAAAAAAGGTACATGGTGCACCGGTTCATTGGCGTGGTTGTAATAATCGTTCCACATCATATTCTCAGGCACTTTTTCAAAAAAGCTCGTTAAATCAGCCAATACTTTCTCCCGGCCTCCCATAAGTTCTACCATTCCATCCACGTCGTGCGGAACAAACCACCCCTGCTGATACGGATTACTTTCAACCGTTCCATACCATTCTGCAATCCGTCCGTTTTCAGGCCACTCCTTCCATGTTCCGTCTTCATTTTTAGCTCTAAACCAGCCTTTCTCGGCATCGAAAATATTACGGTAACTTTGAGACAGTTTTGCGTACTTTTTGTAATCTGCCTCGTTTTCCAGCGATTTGGCCAGTTGCGACATACACCACTCGGTATAGCTTAACTCAAGCGTATTGGAAATAGAAAATTCACCGGTAGCATAACCTGCATATCCTGAATTTTCGTCGTTACTTCGCACCGTGAAACCCAGTTTTTCATTTCCGCTAAACTCACAGGTTGCCAAAGCCGTTTTATAAGCCTGTTTTATATCGTAGCCTCTTATTCCTTTTGCCCAGGCATCAGCTAATACTGAAATTGCCGGATTGCCAATCATACAACCACTGTATGCATTAGCCAGTTCCCAGCGTTCAAAATAACCTTTCCCGCTTTCGTCAGCCAGGGTAATAAGCGATTGCAGCATATCGTTAACAACCGTTGGGTTTATTAAAGTCTGAAGAGGAAACTGGCTGCGGAATACGTCCCAGCCGCTAAAAACAGTCCGTTTGGTAAAACTGGCCGATTCATGAATTTTTTTATCACCGCCAATGTATTTATTGTTTACATCTTCAAATGTTCTGGGGTCGATCAGTGTATGGTACAATGCAGTGTAAAACACCGTTTTCTCCTCGTCTGTTCCACCTTTTATCAAAATCTTTTGAAAAGCATTATTCCAACTTTGAAAAGCGTCCTCCTTCACCCGGTTAAAATCCCAGTCAGTAATTTCCTGCTTCAGGTTTAATCTGGCCCCTTCCGCATCAGCAAAAGAAATTCCAACTTTCATTATCACCTGTTCATCCTTTTCAGTGGAAAAATTGGTGAAAAATCCCAAATGTTTCCCCTGCAATTCTTTAATTCCGGGTTTTATTTCTGCATTTGCAACCATTTTCTGGTATTCAGGACTGGTTACATCTTCTAATTTTCTCGGCTGATTATCAGGGATATTTGCACTCCAAACGCCAAAATCCTTTAACGGTTTATTAAATTCAGCACAGAAATATACGGTGTAGTCAGCCTTTCCAAGGCCATCTCCCCAACCGCCGCCTTCGGGAGGGCATTTCATCCAGCCGATAATTGTATTTTCATTCACAACTTTTACATATTGCAACGTAGAAGTCCCTCCTACCCGACGTGCCAAATCAATCTGTATTCTTGAATTTTCATTTTCAGGGAACGTAAAACGGAACATCCCGCAATGCGTTGTTGCTGTCATTTCTGCTTTTATCTGGTAGTCATCCAGAAAAACGGAATAGTAGCCCGATTGAGCCTGCTCGCTGTCTTTGGAGTATGCAGAGCGATACCCGGCCTGCGGATTATCAGCATTTCCGGCAGATGTTTTTAAGTCTCCGGTAGTTGGCATTACCAGAAAATTCCCAAAATCACCATTCCAGCCCACGCCACTCATTTGCGTTAAAGCAAAACCTTCTATCGTTTTGTGTTCGTAACTATACCCAGAGCCATTATCTCCGCCGGTAATTGTATTCGGACTCGCCTGAACCATTCCAAAAGGAGTGGCTGCCCCGGGAAATGTTTTCCCCAGCCCGTGATACACCCCCGCAGCATCGGCACTTGTACTTGCACCAATAAACGGATTTATATACTGTGCCACATCCGGATTACTCTCTTCCTGTTTTGTTTGGGTACAGCCCAATAAAAGACTGAATAAAGCCGGTATAAGAATTCGCCTTTTCATTTTAATTATTTACGTTAACACCGCTAAGTTTTACCGTTTGAAATCCGAAACGAGGCAGAGACAACTCGGTAACCGGCCTCCCGTTTCTTACTGTTTTTACAGGAACTTCCGAAATTGTTTTCCCGGCTAAATCAACCAACTCGACTTTTTTAGCTTTACAGTTCCAAACTATTTCCGCCTTATTGCGGGTAGACGAGGCATTGTAAAAACGAACCAACAAATCATTATCCTGAACAGTAACTGCAGAAACACTAAGATGCTTGTCATTCACCTCAAACAAAGACTTCTCCTGAGCATCTTTTGTTTTTTCAACGAATTGAGCAATAAAAGGCTGGTTCCATTGATTGCTGGCATTTTCCACCTCGCCTTGTTCCCAATTTCCGGAATGAGGCAACAATGCATATTTTATGTTCGTAGGGCCGTCAATAGTGTAATTACGCCCCCACAATCCTTTGCCGGTATACTGAACTGTTAAGCCCATGGGTAAATCTTCTGAATGCAGATAACTCGTGGTATGATCCGTAAACAGAGCCACTCCATAATCTCCGGGTGTGTTTAATACATCAATCCAATTTAAAATAACGTTGTGTTTAATGCTGTCCCAACTCGAATAAAAAGTATTGTTTAGTGCGCTTTCACAAACATCGAAAGGCGTATTTTTATACAATTTATGATTGATTTCAGCCAACGGAAACTCCAGATGCAATTTGTATTTATCGTTGTAAAATGCCTTGTTACGATCTTCTGCTTTGTAAGTTGAACTTTGATCGTAGGCGCCAATTCCGGGTTGTCCGTCCCAGTCAATGTGCAACTCAAAATCAATACGCGGATTTATTTTATTAAAAGTAATAAGTTGGTAATAATTGTTCCCGGCAATCTGATTTTCAACCTTTACTCGTGTAAAAAGCAAACCATCTTCAACAATTGAAATTTTTGCTTTTTGCGCCGCGCCTTCAAAGAACTGCTTTTCATTGTAAAAATAGCCACGCAAATTATTGAGCTCTTTCCCTTTCTTAACCAGTTGCTTGTTATGTTTTTTATCCGTAAGACTAGTGATGGTTCCTCCATGCTCAGGGTCGATTACCACTGAGTAATAATCAGTTTCTACACTTATTTTTCCATCAGAAAGCAGTTTGGCTGCTTTTACCACCGAAGATTTCCGTCGTGGTTTTAATTCGAAAGTGGCGTACCCCATTCCCGGTACACTTGCGTCAAAATAAAGTATTTTATTTCCTTTATTATCAGTTGAAAACTGCGCAGGCAACTCTTTCCCCTCCGAACTGTAAACGCCAAAATCGTAGTCCATTTTCTCCGGCAACACAACGGTTACACGATCCGTCCTCCGGCTTCCCTGCGTGTTGTATACCCGAATGTATTTGGAAGTTGAGTTTTCAGACGCATTAAAAAGTTTGGCCACCTGCGCATCGGCGATAGTATTGGAAGAAGTAGTCCAACGCGTTACTTTATCAGCCCATGTGTTTCCCGGTTTTCCGTTGTAAGGAACAATCCAACAATCGTGATGCTGCGACAACATCAACGTTCTCCATGCTTCAGCAATTTCTGCAGAAGGCCAGGAAACTCCGTTAAACACGTAGTTTAGGGATGACATTGTTTCGGCTGCAATTAACCGGTTTTCAGTTACCCTAACCTGCTGCGCTATTTTTTGTAGCACCTGTGCCCCCCAAACCAAACCCGGTTTAATATCTTCCTGTGTAAAATGCCAGTCGGCAGGTTCAACTTTATCTTTCACCTGCTCTATGTACCCTGTCCATGTAGTATAAACAGTTGGCTTATATTCATATTTCCAGGGGCCTCCGTCCCAGCCGGCGTCCTGAAAAGTCATTCCAACAGGGTACTGAATTCCGTTGGCAAAACATTTTCTGATAAAACTATTGCTGTTGCTCCACGACTCCGTTTGCCAGGTCGATTCAGACGACAATTCTTCACACCCATAACGCGGAACCGCCGGAATAGAAGTACCATCAGGGCCAATCCATGTTACCATGTCTTTCCCGAAGGCACTGGTATATCCGCCCCATCCAGTATTTGGGTTACGTAACACCGCATATTTATATCCCAACCCTTTTAATATTTGCGGCAAACTACCTGTAAAACAGGGCTCTTCAACCGAATATGTAGTAAACGTCGCATTTGGAAAATACTGACGAATCTTTTCCATTCCGTAACTGAACTGACGGATAATGCTTTCCCCTGAAATATTGTAACAGTAAGGTTGTGCCCAAGTTGGATTTACAAATTCAATCCGTCCGAAACGCCCCTTCGTGTCGTAATATTTTTGTAAAGCTTTAAAATTGTCTGCATCTTTTACGCTCACCGTATCCCAGGTTTCCGGCTCAATTTCAAGACAAATTGCCCAATCCGGATTTTTTGTTAGCTCTTCTACCATAAACTTTGCCTGCCACATAGGGTAATGTCCGTAAACGCCACCATGAAAACCATCTACAAACCAGGCCGTTTGCGCATTTAATGTCCATCCTCCAGAAATAAAAAGGAAAAACATTGAAATTTTTATAATCAACTTTTGGAACTTCATTCTTTGAAATTTTTATTGAGTTTTCTCCAGCACAAACCGATGAGAAACCGGCTGATTTATTTTATAAATGGTACTCACAATCTGCTCCATGTAATCTTTCCACACCTTTCGTACTTCAGGATAAACTGCTTTGGTGAAATTATCGTAACTCATTTGCAGGAAGAAGTCGTTTGGTAAAGCCTCGTTAATCCGGTCTAAGGCTTCCCTGTTGTCAGCATACAATAATCCCTCTTTTCTAAGAAAAGTATATTCAACCCATTTATATTCCCTGAACCGTTTTTCAACCTCAAACCGTTCTTCGTTCAGAAACATAATTTTTAACGCCTGCTGATATTGCGGAGTGTTTGTAAACGTTGCCAGGTTTATTCCGTTTGACAATTCGGCTGAACTCAAATTAGAAATGGTAATTCCGTCAATTTTTAACTGGTATTCCCCTTTTTCGAGGTGAGTTACCTTTAACACTTCCTGGTCAAATTCTTCCATAAAAGGGACCAGCGTTAATGCATCTCGTTGCGATTTCTTTTCGCCCCAACCATGCCTCGGAATTGTGTCGATAGGATAAGGCAGCGCTTTAGCCAGGTAATCAAATTCCAGTTTATTACCAGTATTTTTTAATCCGGAAATCGAACAATTGTCCTGTGTTCCGGCTGTTGCTGTTGAAGCATCAATTCCAACCTCCGCAACTTTTTTCCCGGCAAGTCCCTGGGCTTTCAGAAACAAATAAGCCATAACCATTTGCCCGTGATTATCCGGGTGAATTCGGTCTACATTACAAAAAGTAAAATTCGGATCTTTCTTTTGCTCCCGGAGGTTCAGCGCCAACATTGGCTTGTTAAAATCTACAAATCCCCAATTATTCTTATTGGCTGATGCTTGCTGAAAATCGATTATCTTTAGTAATGCTTCATTTTTATTTGGAAAAAAAGAATCGTTGAATTTTGTTGTTTCATCGTATGGTGAGCCGCCAATAAGCACCTTGGCCACTGCTTTTTTATTCTGCAACATTTTTTCAATGTTGAGGTAACTTTCGTATGATTTTTTTATTTGCTGTTCCGATTTTTGCTTTGCATCCGGCTCATTGTAAATTCCGTACCCGGTATCATTCATACCAAAAGTAAGCGCCACATAAGTAGGGTTTCTATCAAAAACATCATCCTCCATGCGTTTTTCAATATCCCAGGCACATTCGCCGCCAATACCGCCATTCATTACTGTAATTGGCTGCTTAGGGAAACGCGTCATATAATACAACCATATAAACGAATGATAATGTCCTCCGTGCGTAATACTGTTTCCCACAAATATTACCCGTTCTCCTTTTTTAAACGGGCGAATGGTTTTCCCGGCCTGTGCGTTAGCTGCAACGCAACACACAACCACCAGGAATAATAAATAAATTCTCTTTAAGTTCATTTTTAAATATTTTTCAAAGGCTACTCGCCCGTTAAAAATCATCATATATGAAATGAATGAAGGTTTTTACAAGCCATACCTTCCCTTCAGAAAAAGCTATTTTTTGGACTTTGATTCCTAAAATATCTTTAACTCATCGCCTCATCTGATTTATGAATTTGTTACGGGAAGAATATCAAGCATTAATTGTAATACCAAACTCTATTTTAATTGAATTAATTGGTTGGTTTGTATTATCGGGTTTCAATCTCCGGAGAAGATACGGCAACCGCTACGCGTGAATCGGCGCAGCCATAGTACAGAAACCACTTTCCATCTTTATAAACCAGACCTTCTGCAAACACCGTTCCCGATGGATATTGACCACTTTTCTCGAAATCTTCGCTGGGTACCAGAAAAGGTTTATCCAAGCGATCAAGAACCCTGGTTGGATTGTTTTTATCAAACAAAAACTGGCCTGCACAATATGCATTAGCCGTAAAAGTTGAATCGCCATCCTTACCTGCTTTATTCTTACCATTGTAAATCAAAACAATACCGTTATTTGTAAGAACAGCAGGAGGCCCACATTCAGTAAGTTCACTGTCGAAATATCCATTTCGTGGCGATGCAAGTGGTATTAATTCCAGGTTATTATCAACCAAAGGTTCCCAGTTTATCAAATCTGTAGATGTTGCTGTATATACATGCCTTTCGCCCCAATACATAAGATACTTTCCGTTTACTTTTGTAATAACCAGGCGATCGTTTTTTAAACTCGTAACAATTGATGCCGACTTGCTAAAAATATTGGCAAACTTTCCGTTATAAGCTTTTTGAAATGCAGGGCCAAACTTTTCCCAGTGTATCAAGTCCTTTGAATGTGCTACTGCCAGCCTTGCCAGTTTCCGGTTCCACTGTGTGTACAACATAATATAAGTACCATCTTCGGTAACAGCTACGCGTGGGTCTTCACAACCGCCAGGCCATTCCAACTCCTGCTGTGCATCTTTATTGGGATACAATACAGGAGACTTTGCTTTTTTTATGATATTTACACCATTTATACTTCGAGCCAGGCCAATGCGGGAAGTTCGCTTCCCGATTCCTTGTCCCGACTGATCTTCAGCCCGGTATAAAATACTAATAGTATCGTTTTTTATGGTAGCCGCCGGATTAAAGGTATCACCATTTTCCCAGGGGATAGTATCTTCCGTAACCGGACAATAAAATGTAGTTTGAGAAGGAATAATAAGCGGGTTAATATTCTTTGGCCTTACGAATGGTCCAATTGCCCAGTCTTTTAACTCTTCCTTATTATCTTTCTGCTGGCAGGCAGATAACGTTACAGCTAAAAACAAGACTGCATTTTTTATAAAAAATTGTACTTTCATTTTTTTAATTTTAGGTAAAGAAAAACCTTCCTTCTTCATCTTCACTAATATATTGACTACACATTTTTCATGTTTGAAAAAGCTTCTAATGGATTCAAATGGAATCGTCTCTTTTTTGATAAGAATAGTAGTACTAAAAAATATTAAAATACAGCAAGCAATACAATCCGGGTTATACAGCCGGGAATAAATTTCCCGGCTATATTTTCTATCAATAATATCCGTTATTATTTAATTACAACTTTCTTCTACCACAAAATCTTCTCCTTCAGTTTGCTGAACGACAATGCTTTCATCCTCGTTTGTAAAATGGAAATAAGCTTTTGTAATTACAGCGTCATCAGGTAATCCAAAAAAATCTTTTGGATAAATATACTTCTGGTAAGTAGTAGAACTAACCTTTTCCATTAAGGTTTTGTCGCTAATTACATTAACAACCGCCGAATCATTTCCATTATTAAAATATGCTTTGCCATACAAATATACTTTATCGGCATCTTTAAGAGGCGTTTCCACAACTCCCGCAACAGATTCAAAATTTATGGCAAAAACGTCACCAAATCCGAAACTGGAAGGAGTTGTTGACAACAAACTTACCGTTGTGTAATCAAGCATCACATTTGAACCACCTGTTACAGTCAGCACTTTTGCTTTGGCATTTTCTTTATAATATTCTTCATGCATTCCCCTGTTTTTCCCACAAAAGAAATATCCCATATAAAGCTTAATATTCTGGCTACCTGTAGTTAATTTAATTTTCACGTTGGCAGTAACCAATTTATCTTCTTCATCGGTAATATTAAATGTGGTTTGCGATTCAAACACCACCCATTCTACCGGCCCGAGGTTTCCCATTAATCCGATTTCACTTTGTAATGCTTCCGACCATTTTAAGGCTGTAGTAGGTTCTGTTTCAGAAGTTCCCATTAACGTTAATGCCTCGTTTGTTACATCGCCTTTGGAATAACCACTGGTTGTAAAAGTTAAGTTTGCATTGTTTGCAATATTCCAACTTTTGGGAGCCAAAACAGCAAATACCAGTTTTGTATTATCGTCGTTTTCAGGTACCAGTTTTAGATCAACGCCAATTTCAATTTCGCTGTTTACCTGGGCATTATCAGGGTGAGTAATATTCTCTATTGTCATACACATCACAACCATAAAAGGCAGGATGAAGATCAATATCCATTTTCTATATTTTTTCAGGTATTTCATTTCTACTTATTTTAAAATTTAATTGAACCAATTATTCCTTGTTTGTGAATGTATATTTGTAGCTTACCGAACTGCAGTCGAGCTGGAATGGCATAATAAATTCACCATTCTGGTAATAAGCAATAACATCGTCAGTTCCTGCTATGCGCAATTCATTTGGCATTACATCATAATCCAGTTCACAATCCACATCAATTTCAGAATCTGTTTCGAAACTAAAAGGAGAAAAAGGCACATCTCCGTTTGAATATGTTAATCCGGTAATTTTTCCATCGTTATAATGTAATGTAAACTCTACAGTACTAAAAAAGTCCACTTTTTCAGAAATATCGATTCCGTTAATATTCATTGCATCATACTGAAGTACCTGTCGTATTTCATAATTTATGTCATAATTCTGCTGAAAATCAGCCGACATCTCATTTGAAATTTCCTCTTCACAGCCGAAGAGTGAAAAAATCAATAAAAATATAATGGTGAGTATTTTATAATTTTTCATAATTCGTAATTTAATTTGATTCATAGTCTTTTGTCTTAAAAAAGCCATTTCAATTTCCCAATATTTTGTTGGTATCTATCCAAAAAAACCTGGGCCGGTAAGTAGATACATCATCATGCTGCTGCTGAAAATCTGATGTATTTATGTTATAGCTAATTAAAATCATCCCGTCTTTTTCAAATTGAGGATGCACCATAGCATTGTACGTAAACAGATTTGAGTCGTCCATTTGAGGTACCGTGTAAATTAACTGTTTGTTATACCATGGTCCCTGAGGATTATCTGCAATGAACGTATATATTTCCCCCGAGTTAAATTGTTTTTCCTGTGTAAGCAAAACATATTTTCCGTTTATTTTGAAAACGTTAAACTGAGAAGAAACAGCAACACCTGATAGCCCTTCCATTTTTACAGCATCCGAAGGAGTGCCGCTCCAGCCCGAACCATCAAAATATTCCCAACTTGTATAA
The DNA here is from genome assembly GCA_963677235.2 of uncultured Draconibacterium sp. Classification (GTDB taxonomy): domain Bacteria; phylum Bacteroidota; class Bacteroidia; order Bacteroidales; family Prolixibacteraceae; genus Draconibacterium. The sequence continues at coordinate 2,231,263 of CAXXPP010000004.1, forward strand.
AGATTATCAGGAGTAGTTCTCGCAACCAACGCATCTGAAATAGGATCCAGACCATTATCCACATCTTTTTGAGCATAAATATAGATGTAGTCGTTTTCCTTTAAAGCAGCCATTCCAAAGTGAATATCGGTTGAACCTTCAAACGGCACAGATGTGGTTTGTAGTAATTCCATATCTGGTAGCGAATATTCCAGAATATCGGTTTTTTCATACATAAATCCCCACATTCCACTGGCTCCCTGATACATTAGTGTTTGAAAAATGTACAGCTTATTGTCATTCACAAAACCATGTCCGGGCCAGTACCATTTTTGGCCTTCATCCGTTACCCCCGGAGGAACAGCAGCAGACGTTTTATCGCCGTTGGCACCATATATAGCGCTAACATTCCCATTGTTATACATAATGTAGGTATTGCGAAACATGTAGTCCGACATAGAACGTGCTCCGTTGGTTACCGGACCAATATATGAATCTCCCATAAGGAAAATACTTCGCCCGTCGGGTAAAGCAATTGAATAAGTCCCGTCTCCGCCGGTAACACTTCCCCTATCAGGAATTAATGTACCTGCAAAAACGGTATCTAATCCTGTTATTGTTACATTCCTTTCAATTGTTTTGACGACTTCCTGTTCTTTAATAAGTGACACAGATATTTTAACCTGCTGGTTATATGGCACATGAGTTAGAATACATCCCTCAGAGGAACGATCTGCCGTAACCGTTTGGTTTGTGGTTGTTTCAGAAACCTGGTAGTAATCAAAACTCAAATCTGCATTTAACAGTTCCCATGAAAGAAATACAGTATCTGCATTTGACGATTGGGTTATATTTAAATAACTCTTTGTGTCGTCATTGTCAAATATGTTGGGTCTCAAACTTGAGCCATCCTTATCACAGGAAATAAGCATTGTTAATATAAATCCCCAAACCAACATTTGTTTTATCCGTAATTCCATTAAATAATCATTTTTATCATTAAGGCTTTTTAAAACCATTGGAAACGCATTAATTCAAATAAAAGCTATTGCTTTAAATGAATCAACTATCAGTTTCTTACTAAATTTGGATTTAATCTTTTCTCTCTTAACGGATATGGGAACAGCAAATCATCTTCCTCAAACTGGTGTCCTTCGGGATGCGCTGGTGCCGTATAACCAATAAGGTTAACAATGCTGCGCGAAGTAACGTTAAATGCTTTTCTGGTACGAAGCATATCGTACCAGGTGTGTCCTTCAAAACAGATTTCCCAGAAACGTTCCTTTAATACATCTTCGGTTGAAATCAGACCTGGTCTGGCCTCATCAGGATTCGCCCGTCCTCTCACCTCGAAATATGCATTGATAGCATCGGCATCGTTTGTTGCTCCGCCGTCAACCTGTGTTTTGGCTTCAGCTAAAGTTAACAGAACATCAGCATAGGTAATTAAAGGATAATTCCTGCCTGAATTTCCTGACTCAGCAGCTTCACTATCCCAATACTTATAAATATATGGTCTGCCCAATTCTACTATTTGTTCCGGGTTATCCAGCGCTTCATGTTGCGTGTAATAAAAACCTTTTTCTTCAACTCTTAAATCCCCGGTAGTATAAGATTCAAAGAAAGGCAGTGAAGGCGCCAATCCCCCACCAGCAGAACCTACCGATGAGATCGCAACTTCCGGAGCCGGATATGGCAACATGTTAAAATGCACCGGAGAGCCGGCATACTGACTTTCGCGCTGTACCATTAAAATATATTCGCCTGTGTTTTCATTTGCAACGTCACGCAAAGCTGCATAATTATCAAAAAGATAAAACTGGCCGCTGCCCACTACCTCCTTAGCCTCATCATATGCTTTTTGGTAGTATTCAGCACCTTTCTGTAACGGATAACCAGCCATAGTTAAATATACTTTTGCCAGTAACGATTTAACAGCTCCTTTGGCAACTCGTCCTTCAACACTTGCCCAGGTATTATTTACCATCAGGGAATCAGCTTTTAAAAGGTCTTTTTCAATCTGGGCGTAAACGTTATCGATAGAAGACAACTCGCTTTCAACATCCGAAAGATTTTTTGTACTGGAAAGCTTAACAGGCACTTCACCAAACAACTGAACCAGATTGAAATAATTATAGGCGCGTAAAAAGAAGACTTCGCCATACAGTTTATTTTTATTTGCTTCGCTAATGATATCAGTAGTTGCCCCATCCATACTTTCAATAATGCTATTGCAATTTTCAATAGCTTTATAGTTTGTTTCCCAAACTTTTTCTACATATGTATTATCTTCTTTTATATTCAGATTAATTGCCTGATTCAGATCTGTTGTACTTCCCGAATAAGGTCTGTCTCCATAACCCGGCAGGTATTCAAAAAACAGATATGTTTGCGATCCCTGTTCAATATCTGAATCAAAACAATCGTCCAAAAACGTATAAAGGCCATTTACTGCAGCGGTAATCTGAGATTCGGACTGGAAGTAAAAATCGGGTGACAGAAATGTTTTTGGTTCTTCTTCAAGATAGTCGTTACATGCGGTTAAAACAAGCACAAGTGTAAACAACCAACTTATATTTAAAATATATTTCTTCATAATTGTTAGATTTTTCAAAATACGACTTTAATATTTGCTGAAACAGTAGTTGGCCTCGGGTAGGAATAAAAATCAATTCCCTGCCCGGTATCGGTAGAGAATGCTCCAATTTCAGGATCGAATCCGGGATAACTTGTAAATACGTGTGCATTTTCAACGTTAAGTCCAACACTTAATCCCTGTATAGGATCAATCTTACTTAAAATATCAGAATCAAAATTGTAGGTTAAAGCAATGTTTCTTATTCTTAAAAAATTGCCATTATACAGCATGCGGCTATCCTTTTCGTTTTCTCCGAAATAAACATCCGAAGGAAGTCGGATAGCGGCAATCATTGAATTCTGGTTTTCCGGTGTCCATGCATCCAGTACAGAAGATACTGAGTTTCCGTAAACTTGTCTGTTTTCCATCATTGCCGCAGTTATTCCCATTATTTTTGCTCCGTAACGGTAATTTAAATCTACCATAAGAGACAAGCCTTTATAATGGAACGTATTCACCATATTAAAGTCTCCTTTGGGAAGCCCGTTTCCCATTATCTGGCGATCGGCATCATCGATAACTCCGTCATTATTTACATCTTCATATTTTATATCTCCCGGTTTCTTTCCGTAAACAGATGCTTCCTGAACTTCATCTAATCCCCATGTTCCCAATCGTTTGAACACATAATAAGAAGCCCACTCTTCACCTTCTCTGGCAATGGTATTATTGCCGGTGTCGATGGTTTCACCACCAATATCTTTAACCAGTAATTTATTTGTTGAGAAAATGAAATCAGTTGACCAGCTAAAATTACGGCGAACAACGTTTCTTGAAGAAAGAGTAAGTTCAAAACCTGTATTTGCGATTTCACCAAGATTGGTCCAGGTATTTGAGTAACCTGTTAAGTAGGGAACTTGTTTCGAAAATAAAAGATCCTGAGTTGATTTGTAATAGTAATCGGTTAACAATTCAATCCGGTTGTTAAAGAACCCCAAATCTAAGCCAATGTTTAATTGTTTTGACGTTTCCCATTTCAGGTCTTCGTTTCCCAAATTACTCAAAACAACATACGATTCAAGTGTTTTATTAAAAATAACAGAGTTGTTTGAATAAGAAGAAATTGTTGTATAATCAGGAATAGATGCATTTCCCACCGCACCATAGCTTAACCTCAGTTTCATATTGTTAACAACCGATTTAACCGGGTCAAAGAAACTTTCCTCAGAAATACGCCATGCAGCCGAAGCGGAAGGGAAATAACCATATTTATTATTATCTCCGAAATTCGATGCACCATCGGCTCGGAAAGTAAAACCAAAAAGATATTTGTCCTTAAAGCTGTGATTCATCCGGAAATAAAATGAATTCATTGTGTTCTGCGTCATCCCCGACGTTGGTGCATGATACGTTGTACCTGCTCCCAGGTTGTAATAGTCAAAATAGTCATCGAAATAATTCTCGGAACCTGACGATGAATTTTCAGAACGATAATAATACCAGCTTGCACCTAATACAAACTGAGAACTTAACTGGTCGTTAAAAAAGCTATTGCTGTATGTAAAGTAATCTTCGTTCGACCATCTCCGTCTTAACGTGTTGGCAATATCTGCATATCCGTTGTTATTTTCGCTAACATCCAAAAGTCCTGCTTTCGCATAGCTTATATCTCTTGAATTAGTATTCTGCATATCACCTTTAGCTGTAAACTGAAGATCTTTACTCAACTTGAATGTGGTGATGATATTAAATACAGAAAAGTTTTCGTCGTATATTTTCTTTTGATTTTGCAACAGAAGAATAGGATTTTCAGCCGTTTCACCCAAAGGATAATCATTCTTGCGCCCCCACGTACCATCTTCATATTTAACCGGCACAATAGGAGGCATTTCCAACATGTTACGTATTGGCCCCTGACCAAAACCACCTTCCATATCATTTCTTTTATGCGAACCAGTTGTAACAACCGCCTGCACATTGAGCCAATCTTTTATGTCGCTTTGAACATTTACAGTACCGGCATAACGTTTTGAATAGGTATATTTTACCAGCCCTTCAAAATCCTGATAAGCTAAACTGGCATAAACCGATGTTTTTTCTGTGCCAGAAGAGAAAGATAACGTATGATCGTTTGTAAGCCCATTTTGTGTAATCGCATCCTGCCAATCAGTATCGTATTTTGGCGATGCAATTAAATATCCGTTATCGTCTCTTACATAATTACCTGATTCATCTTTTGAATAGTAAAACAAATTTTCCATTGGATTTACCAAATGAGGCATTACTTTACCGCTGTAGGCATAAGCACGCTTCTGAACTTCCATAAATTCATCAGCATTTAATACGTCAACTTTCCTATTAAGGAGGCCAACACCCACTTTTCCGTTGTATGTAATTGTCCCACTGTCCTTCTTTCCACTTTTGGTTGTGATAATCACAACGCCATTGGAGCCTTGAGCCCCGTACATGGCGGTAGCTGCAGCATCTTTTAAAATATCTATTGATTCAACATTCGCAGAATTAATCAGTTGTGGGTCTACACCTACAACTCCATCCATTACATAAATTGGATCGCTATCGGCATTAATTGAGCCCATCCCCCTGATCCTTAATGATGAACCACCTCCAGGCTTTCCTGAAAATGAGACATTCTGAACTCCTGCCACTTTTCCGGCAAGACTTTCCATTATACTAAAAGCAGAAGGCCTTTCAACAATATCTTCACTTTGTACCGAACTAACAGAAGAAGAAAGTTCCCTGCGAGTCATTGTTCCATACCCAATAGCAACCACTTCTTCAATGCCAATGGTTTCTGTTTCTAATGTAACATTAAAAGTTGTTTCGTTCCCAATGGGTTGCTCTTTTGTTTTCATTCCAATAAACGAAAACTGTAGTATATCACTACTTGCCGGAATTTTCAAAGTAAAATTCCCATCCATATCTGTTACTGTTCCAATAGTAGTTCCTTTTACAATAACAGTTACTCCGGGCAAAGGAAGTCCTGATTTGTCATTCACCACACCAGTTACAGTTTTTTCCTGCTGAACACTTTTTATCTCACTCTTCCCATTGTTAGGAGAAAGAATAATCTGGCGTCCCATAACCTGGTACTGAATGCCGGCCACATCCTTTATTTCATCTAGAATTTCCGTTATTTTTTTGTCTTTAAAACTGGCTGAAATCTTCTTCTCGACATTAATTTCACCGGTATAAAAAAAGCGGAACTCACTCTGGTTCTCTATTTTAACGAGAAAATCCTCCAGACTCATTTCGTCTACTTTCAATGATAGTTTAGTGGTTTGCGAATAGGTTTCAGATGCGAATGCTCCCATAAAAGATATCAACATCAAAAAAACAATTAGCTTCATAATTTTAAGCATTTTAAATACACACGGCTCTAAACCATGGATACCTCGGTTTTTTTCCATAATTTTGAATTGGTTTGAATAAATAACTACGATTATTTTTCAACTACATGAAAGAAGCGGGAAGTGCAAGTTCTTGCTTCTTTTTTTACTGGTAGCTGTCAGTGCTGTTCTGTTTTATTTCATAGGCATCATATATTTAAGTCTGATTATTTTTTTATTGATATAGTCATTTGGCTTTTATTGTAAATACGCGGGTTTTATTGTTAAAGCTATAGGTTACAGGAGCTGCTTTACTAATCATTTCCATGACTTCGCTAATGCTCTCCATTTCAATTGTTCCTGTGTACCATATTTCGTTAAGTTTGGGATCGCTGTATTCAATTTGGACATTGTACCATCGTTCCAGCTTTTTTATAAATCCGGGAAAAGGTTCACGGTTAAAAAGTAATTTTCCTTCTTTCCAGGAAGTAAAATATTTGGTTTCAACCTGTTTTATATTTACTCTTTCTGCTGTTCTCTCTAGTTGCTCTCCCGGTTTTAACGTAATTTCTTTATCTGAATTTTTAGTATTGTAAGCAATAACTCCTTCGACAAGTGTTGCCTCAAATGAATCGTCGTCGTTGTATGCTTTTACGTTAAAAGAAGTACCTTTTACCTTTATATCTCCAAAATTTGTAGAAACAATAAAAGGCCCTTTATTTTTCTCTACTTTAAAATATGCTTCACCTATCAATTTAACAGGCCGGCTGTCTCCAAAACGAAGCGGGTATATTAATTTTGAACCGGAGTTTAGCCATACAACTGAACCATCGGGTAAGGTAATATTGGTTTTTGCCCCATAGGGAGTAGTAATTGTTTGTAGTTCCTCACTCAACAAGACTTGCTCTGAAGGCGGTGTTTGTAATGAAAAGAAAACAGTACTTGCAATAAGCCCAATAACCAAAACTGCGGCAATCCGTAATCCCCAGGAATAAAGTTTTATCTTCCGTTGAAAAGTGTTACGCTCATCGTTTCTGATAATATCCTTAATATTCTGAAATAATACCCGATTGGGTTGGGGCAATTCATCTTCTTCTGCACTTTTATACCACAACTGCTCTATTTCGTCAAAGAAAACAGATTCCTGTTTCTTTTCGGAAATGCAATTGGCAACCTCTTCAAATTCATCAGGGCTTAATGTAGAACGAAAATATTTTCTGAATAAATGCCTCATTTTTGTGATTTCTTATAAGTATTACACAGCAAAAATGATGATCCCTGGTGAAAAAGTAGAAAAATTATAAAAAAAGATAAAAATAGAGGAGTGCAATCAAGCCCATATTTTTGAATTTACTTTTCAAAAAACTGATAGCCTGCGTTATATGATACTCAACCGTTTTTGTTGAAAGCCCTAATTTTTCTGCAATTTCTTTGTGTGACAAACCTTCCTTCCGGCTAAGTATAAAAACTTCTTTTTGGCGTTCCGGTAATTCATCCACCATTTCTTCAACTTTTTCTTTTAGCTCCTGATATTCCATTTGCTCAAAAGATGTATATTCTTCTGCAATAGATAACTTCTGAATTTGATCTTTTAATTTTTGATTATTCAACCGACTTCTTAACTCATTTAGTAACAGGTTACGGGTAATAGTAAAAATATAAGCATTGAATGTGGAAACAGATGAAATATTTTTTCTGTTGTGCCATATTTTCAAAAAAACTTCCTGAAGTATATCGTCAATACCTGTTTCTATTTTTAAAAATGATTTAGAAAAATGATATAATCTGGGATAGTAATAGTTAAACAGAACCTCCAATGCTGATTCGTTATCTTTACTCAGTTCTGTTATTTCCCTTTCCAGATTAATTTTTTGCTCCATTAAATCATTAGGTTGAAATGCAAACTTAAAAATTTTTAATGGAATCAGACTTTTTTCAATTTGTACCAACATTCAAAAATATACACCAACAGTAGTCTTTAGTTAGCAGAAGCCCCAAATCATCTGAAAAAAAGAGATCCTAAGTACAAAAAATGTCGGCATTGAAAAAGAGGACTTTAGGACAAAATTTATTTCGTTTCTCTATAAAATATTCTGAAAACGATACCTTATCCGCTCTTAATCTGATAGAAAAAATGATAATCGGATTTTCTTATCTTAAAGGGTAGTCGAAAACGACCGATAATCCCCGAAATCTCACCATCCGGTTTATTGTTTTGTCATTTCACTGATATTTTGAATATATCTATTTCTCTATTTTATAACAAGATAGTAAATTTGAAAATACCTTAATACAAAATTAATCATGTTGAAATTTATAAAATAAACGGTAATGCAAAAAACAGAATGATTCTAAAAAATAAAATACGGAAGGAGCCGATTGTAGGTTATTTGATACAGAGATTTACTATTTTTAGTGTAAAAAAATTCCATTACAGGAAAAGTTGTAAAAATGATAATTACAAATTGCATTTATGACAATAATTTTCTTCTCTCTCTCATTAACTATACGCCTGTAAGGTAAATGACACTACTAAGTCGAAAGATATAATCGCTCCACCGGTAGTTAATTACTATTTCCAATTTGCTATACTGAAGATACAAACTGCAGAAACGGAAATCAACACATAATAGAAATTAAAAATTCTGGAATATGAAAAATTTTCTGCTTATTGGTGCCTCAGGGCACACTGCCCAACACCATATAAAAGCAATTAAAGAAACCAGAAACAACCTCGTGGCTGCACTCGACCCTTATAATGGAAAGCGTATACTAAATAGTTATTTTCCTAAAGCCCGATTTTTCTCCAAGTTTAAACAGTTAGAATATTTTTTGGATAAGTTGCACAAGAAGGGTATCCAAATTGATTATATGAGTATTTGCTCTCCCTACTTTTTGCACGAATCTCATATCCGCTTTGGGTTACACAATAACCTCAATGTAATATGTGAAAAACCAATTGTAATGAATCCTTCAGATATAGTGCCCTTAGAAAAACTTGAAAAAGAAAGTGGAAAAAACATTTTTAACATTCTGCAATTACGGTTGCACCCAGGTATTGTCGAACTGAAAAAAAGAGTAGAAAATGATAAACCTGACGAAATTTATGATGTGGATTTAAGTTACATTACAGACCAAGATAGCTGGTATTATAAAAGCCTGAAAGGGAATATAACACAATCTGAAAGTGTAGCTGCCGACATAGGAATTCATTTTTTTGATATCCTGATTTGGATTTTTGGCAATGTTAAAGAAAATATCGTTTTTCTGAATAAAGATGACAGAACCGCGGGACTTCTTCATTTGGAAAAAGCACGGGTGCGATGGTTTCTAAGCACAAATTACGAAACTATACCCAAAGTAATAAAAGAAAATGGGAAAAGAGCCTTTTGTTCCATGGTAGTAAATGGAGAGGAAGTTGAAATTAATGAATGTCCCCCGGAGCTGTATGCTATAAGTTATGAACATATTTTAAACGGGAAAGGATTCAGGATTGGTGAGACACAAGAAGCAATTCAAACTGTGTACGAGATAAGAAATATCCATTTAACAAGTATGATAGGGGATTATCATCCGCTGGCAGCTCTACCGCTGGCAATAGATCGCAACCAGATTTAATACTATTCTTAAATCCTCTACTTTTCAAAAAAATTAAAATAACACCGATTCTTTTCACACTCAAAATATTATACTGACTTTTGTTTGAAAATAGCAAACGATGAAATTGCCAATTGAAACATACGGAAATCAGGTTTTGAGGCAGAAATGCGTTGACGTTTCTTTGAACGACATTAATTTAAAGGTGTTGGTTGAAAACATGTGGGAAACAATGGACAGTGCCAATGGCTGTGGACTGGCAGCCCCGCAAGTTGGAAAAGCCATCCGGCTATTTATTGTCAATACAAAATCTACTTTCGATATTTTACAACCCGACGACCGCAAAGGATACTTTGAAGAAGGTGATGAAGGAATTTTGGAGACTTTTATAAATGCCAAAATTATTCAATCGTCTGAAGAAGAATGGGAAGATAATGAAGGGTGTTTAAGTATCCCGTCTGTTTCGAAAGAAGTAAAACGCCCGTGGAATATTACCCTTGAATATTTTGATTCAAAATTAAAGAAACATACGCGCACTTTTGGTGGATACACTGCCCGTGTAATTCAGCATGAATATGATCATACGCAAGGTATATTATATGTCGATCGAATCAATCCGTTAGCCCGGAAATTATTAGAAGGAAAGTTAAAGAAAATTGCCAAAGGGCAGGTACCTACAACGTATTTGATGAAGTAAACAAGAGCTGTTTTTTGCCAGTATCCTGATTTAATATAAGATTGTTTTGTGTGTCTGCTTAAACACACCAGATTTAAAATAGTAAGTAACCTTTGCAATATCAATAGAGTTCGTAGAGATTACTATCATCTTAAAAGTAATGTTGAAAAAGATATTATTCAGAGGGGAAGCTATACAATGCTGAAGATATAATATCCCTATTTTTGGGGATTGAAAGCGTGGTGAAGGTTTCATATTTTTGTCGTTTTTCGAATAAAAGACTCAAAAGTGTGAAACTAAGATTAAAAATAGGGCAAAATTTCTTAACGTTACTTTCAGTCATTATCCTGCTTTTTGCTAGCAGTCGTTCACAATCTCAGGAAATAACTATTTCCGGAGTTGTAGTTGACGAGCAAGAGTTACCTGTATCTTTTGCAACAGTGGGAGTACAAAATACTTCCTCCGGAACGGTAACGAATAAAGACGGGCGGTTTTCTCTGGCGGTAGCAAAAAAATCAGGTGTTTGGCTTCAGGTGAGGTGTGTTGGCTATAAAGAATCAGTTACTTTCTTCAATTTAAATGAGATAGATAAATCTGATCTCCGGATTCAGTTGAAAATTGACTCGAATGAGATTGATGAAGTAGCTGTTACCGGGAAGAGTGAAACAACCCTTGTTCGGGAAAAAGCATTTGCCATTGAGGCGATTAGTACAGAGAACCTTGAATCGCGAAACATCGATATCAATCGGCTTCTTAGTCAGTCTGCAGGTGTAAAAGTTCGCGAAAGTGGCGGATTGGGATCCGAATTTAATTATTCGATTAATGGAATGTCGGGGCGGTCAATCCGCTTTTTTGTAGATGGAATTCCCATTGAACGATTTGGCTCGGGATATAGTATCAATGATTTTCCTGTAACGCAAATTGAACGCATTGAAGTTTTTAAAGGTGCTCTGCCCTCTAATTTTGCAACAGACGCATTGGGTGGGGCTGTAAATATTGTTCCGAAGGTGAGTGCTGAAAATTATATAGATGCATCGTATTCCGTTGGTTCATTTAATACCCACCATGCCGCTCTCTCTCTACATCAGTTAAACCAAAAGAGTGGCCTGTATTTCAATTTTCAGGGATTTTACAACTATTCTGATAATAATTATGAAGTATGGGGCTCCGGGGTTGAAATTGCCGATCCGGAAACAGGCCGGGCAAAAGAAATCAGGGCCGAACGTTTTCACGATGCTTATCGCTCGGCATCTGTAAAAGGCGGAATTGGTACGACTAAACTTCCCTGGGCCGACGATTTACGATTCGATTTTTTATTGGTCGATAATAAAAATGAATTGCAACACGGAACAACGATGGCTTACGTTTACGGTGAAGCGATGAATACTTCTGAAAGCCTTTCGCCTTCGATTCAATACAAAAAGAACGATTTTATTATTGACAAATTATCAGCCAGTGTTTTTGCTGCTTATACAAAACTAACCAGTGTAACAACCGATACCAGCTCAAGAACATATAACTGGCTGGGGGAGGTAATATATGAACACCCGCTGAACAGCGAAATGGGACGAGGCAATAATGGTAAATCTTTGCTTACGCTTAAATCGGATAACTACTTTGCCAAAGGTTCGTGGAGGTATGATACTCATACAAATCAACATTTCGATTTAACCGTTACCTGGGATAAACTGGATCGCGTTGGAAAAGATCCCTATACAGGCGATCGCACGGCTGTTTTTCGTGAAAATCAATTTACAAGTAAATATATCAGCAGCCTGGGGTATACGTTCAATCTGTTCGGAGAAAAATGGAACAACAATATCTGGGTCAAGAATTACAATTTTAAAGTATCTACCGTTGAAATTCAATACATAACAGATTCACTGGGGCGTCGTCCTGTTGGTATTCCGGTAGAAAATCACTTAAACAAGACAGGCTATGGTTATGCTGCAAAATATACGCTTAACCGTATGCATTTACTTAAGCTTTCGTTTGAACAGGCTGTTCGTTTGCCCGATGCCTCTGAAATATTGGGTGATGGTATGTTTGTGCAAAACAATCCAAATCTGCAGCCCGAACAGAGTTTTAACCTGAATATTGGTTACATGGCAACGGGAATCCCGGTACAAAACAATTCGTATTTATCGTTGCAACTGGATGGGTTTTATCGTAATACCACCGACTTGATTCTGTATACCGTCAGCAACAGTCGTGGCGATGGTTCTTACATCAACATTGGAAAAGTAAGAGGCTTGGGAGGTTCAGTGGATTTGACATACGCAATTAAAAATTTTATTCGTCTGAATGCGAATGCTACCTACACCGATTTACGTGACTGGAATCAATTTGCCCAGGATGGTATTAATCAGAATCAAACATACAAAGACCGCTTGCCCAATACGCCATATTTAACAGCAAATGGGGGAATTGACATTACCCAAGGCGACCTTTTTCAATCGGAGGATGAGGTGTCTTTTTATTGGAATGTACAATACGTTCATGAGTTTTTCTTGCGGTGGCCAAGCCTGGGCGATCCCGGAACAAAATCAACGATACCCACACAATTCGTCAATAATACCGGTGTTAGTTATGCCTTTCGCTCCGGGATGTACAGTGTTGGGCTCGATTGCTCAAATATTTTTAACAAACAGGTTTACGATAACTACCTGCTGCAAAAACCGGGACGTTTTGTCTCTGCTAAATTCAGGATATTCATTAACAATTAAATATAAATAGAATGAGAAAACAAGCATTTAAATTTTCAAAGTTTCAGATTCTTCTTTTGGGCTTAAGTCTGTTTACGTTGGTAACATCGTGTAGTGACGACGATGATGATGATATAGTTCCGCCGCCAGCGGGCGAACCCTTTTATTCTCTTAGTATTATCAATGATGACCAAAGTTACATCCTCCCAACCGATTCGCCCATGGAGGGAAGTGTTTCGACTGTTGGGAACGGCGTTGAATTTCCCGGCCGTTCGTTTCTCCCTTCTGGAAAATATGTTTATGATTTTAATGATGGCGACAAAAAATTCTATCAGTATGAATTGAAAGTAGATGGCTCAGTGGTTGAAGTGGCTTCAATTCTGGCGTCAGAATATATCAGTGACAGAGCTTATGTCCGTTGTATTCTGGATGAAAATACGCTGTTTGTAATGGACGCGATTCAGTGGGGATCTCCAGCATTGCAATGGTTAAAAATTAAAATTCCTGAATTTGTAGTTGAAAGCCATGGTACGGTAGATGTGCCAACACTGGGCGAAGGTTGGAGTGTTAATCCCGGGAATGTTGTACTTCATGGTAATCACCTGGTGATGGGAACCATTTTCTGGACCCCGGATCCCTATACTTTTGCTGATAATTCACATGCTATTGTTTTTGACTGGCCAAGTATGGAGAATCCTACAATTATTGAAACTGATTTAGCCAATGCAGAGTTGGGGGTGATTTCAGCTTCAAACTATGCCCAAACGGCCAACGGAGATCTATACATATTAGCCAGTTCTGATGATGGATCATCGTGGGGAAAGCCGGGAAAAAACGGAGTGTATGGCGGAATACTGAAAATAAAAGCAGGTGAAACAGAATTTGACCCGGATTATTTTCTGGATTTAACTGATGCTTTAGGTGAACCAACCAACATCTTCCAATTAACTTACACCGGAAACAATACTGCCATTGCAATGGTGTACAATTGCGAAGGAGTTGCCTATGGCGATCTTGATACTGATATCTGTTATTTTGTAAAAATTGATTTACAAACAAAAGAGGTAACTAAGTATAATGTTCCAAAATCTGGCTCACGCATTGCCCGGCAGCCTTTGGTTGACGATGGGAAGTATTATACTTTCTTAAAAATGGCAGCAGGAACAACACACATTCTGGAAATTGACGCAACGGGAGGACCTGATGACTGGCAAACCGGAGCCTTAATCGAAGGAACTAATGTGCAAGGTTATGCCATTGCCAAACATCCTGTTGAATAATAAAACATAGCCCTTTGAAATTAAGAGATTTCATATATAAAATTCACCTCTGGCTCGGACTGGTTTCCGGGCTGGTGGTGTTTTTTGTAAGCATAACGGGCTGCATCCTTGTTTTTAATGAAGATATTCATCAGCTATTTGAAACGGGCGTTTATCGAAGTGTTGAAAGACAAAACGCGGATTACCTGACACCGGTTGAAATTGAGCAAATTTTACACCAATATCATGAAGGACCGGTTGAAAGTATGAATGCCACTGTTTTTTATGATGAAAAGTGGGCAACTGTTGCCTGGGTAGAAGGTGAGCATCACGACTACACCGCATATATTCTTAATCCATACACCGGCAGTGTTATCGACAGCTTTGCTTATGGAAGTAATTTCTGGGCAGTGGTTACGCAAATTCATGTTAACCTGGGAATACCGGTAGTTGGGAAACACATTGTCGCTGCTTCTACCTTCATCTTTTTCATTCTTCTGTGCACTGGTTTGGTACTTTGGTTTCCGGGAAGAAGCCACAGTAAAAAGCGGCTGTTTAAAATAAGATTGAAAGCGAGCCCTCAACAACTAACTTACGATTTGCACAATGTTGTTGGTTTTTATGCCACATGGATTCTGATTTTTGTGGTTATCACAGGCCTTGCAATGAGCTATTCCTGGGTTGATAAAGCAATTTACAATCTGGCTCACAATGAGAAAGAGGGCATTGATGTCAATCCGGAAAATAACGGGCAAAACCTGTTTATGCAGGAAACGCAGGATGTTGACAACACCTTTCAGGAAATAATGAAAAGATACGACCATGTGAATGAATATTTTGTTCTTTTTCCTGATGATTCGCAGGAGAACTACCGTTTTTATATTCAAACCGAAAAAGGAAAAAACTACAACCGTAACGATGGGTATACCATTAATGGAAAGACCGGGGAGCTGATTCGTTCTGCCCTTTGGATGGATAAGAATAACGGAGATGTGCTGCGTGCTATGAATCTTCCCATTCATGATGGTTCAATACTCGGTTTTCCCGGCAAATTGTTGGCATTTTTTGCAAGCTTTATCGCTGCAAGCCTCCCGGTAACGGGGTTTATTCTTTGGTTAAAGAGACGAAGAAGGAGGCGCTCGTTAATCAAAATGATTGATGTAAACTAAATGGCTTTATATCAATTTCTTTGTTTTTTTGCGATACAGGATAGAGATGAAAATTAGCTGTAAAATGATAAGTTCTCGTTCCCGAAACAACGAATATAAAAGTAATCATCTTTTGAAATTCCTCTAAAAATAAATACTTTTACGTCATCTCGTTAGGGGTGCCTGTCTACTGAGGCTGGCTGAGATTATACCCTGTAACCTGATATGTATAATAACAGCGGAGGGAAACGAGGATTGTATTCGATTTTATAATGAACAAAGATACAGGCCGTTTCGCATTTCTGCGGAGCGGCTTTTTTTGTTAAATAAATACTTATTATGAGTAAAAAAATGAAAAGTGGTTTCGACGAGCATGCATCAAAATACGACGCATGGTTTATGAAAAATACAAATGTGTTGTATTCCGAAGTGAAATTGGTGGCGCATTTTCTTAAAGATTCAAAAGATGTTTTTTCAGTAGGTTGTGGTAGCGGCCTTTTTGAAATGATTCTGGAAAAAGACTTTGGGATTTCCATAAAAAGCGGGTTGGAACCATCGGAAGGAATGGCTGAAATTGCCTGTAAACGTGGAATGACAGTTGAGGTAACAACTGTAGAAAAAGCAGAACTGGGCACCGAAAAATACGATACTGTACTGTTTAATGGCACGCCAAGTTACATTACCGACTTACAGACTGCGTTTGATAAAGCTTTTGCAGCACTGCGTCCGGGGGGTAAAATTGTAGTAATCGATGTACCTAAAGAAAGTTCATATGCATTGCTGTACAACCTGGCAAAAGCCCTTGGAACCTGGGAACATCCTTTGCTTGAAAACGTTCATCCGGAAGACCCATATCCCATTGAATTTGTAAAAATTGCCAATTGGCGAACTACGGCAGAAAAAGTGGAGATGTTACAAAAGTCAGGATTTAATAACTTAGAATTTGCACAAACGCTAACGGCACACCCCATTTATTCCAATAATGTGGCAGAAGAACCCAGCAAAGGATACGACCGGGGTGATTATGTGGCCATTTGCGCCAAAAAATAAGTTTTAACTCAACTAAAAGATTATCATGATAAACGCAAAATCAATTGCAGCCGATTTGCAGGCTCTAAGAGATAACTCTCCTTTGGTACACAACATCACCAATTTTGTAGTAATGAACAACACTGCCAACGCTTTGCTGGCCATTGGTGCTTCGCCGGTTATGGCACATGCTGTTGAAGAAGTGGCCGACATGGCTGGTATCGCCTCTGCATTGGTGATTAATATTGGGACGCTGAATCCTTTATGGGTAGAGGGAATGATGAAAGCCGGTATGGCAGCTACCGATAAAGGGATTCCGGTTATTTTCGACCCCGTTGGCGTTGGCGCTACGCCTTACCGGAACGAAGTGGCCGTACAGATTATTGAGAAATGTAAACCTACGCTTATCCGCGGAAATGCTTCTGAAATTATGGCGCTGGCTAAAGAGAATGTTGCCACCAAAGGAGTTGATAGTACCGTTTCTGCCAATGCCGCTCTTGATGCAGCAAAAAGTTTGGCAAACGAAAGCGGGGCTGTTGTAGTAATTAGTGGTGCCGAAGATTTTATTACCGATGGAGAACAGGTTATTACGATAAAAAATGGTTCACCATTAATGCCAAAAGTTACCGGAATGGGATGTACGGCTTCCGCAGTTTTGGGTGCTTTTGCCGCAGTAAATAAAAATACCTTGCTGGCTGCAGCCCACGGAATGGCGGTAATGAGTATTTGTGGTGAAATTGCCGCTAAAAAATCGGCTGGCCCGGGAAGCTTGCAAATGCACTTTATCGATACATTGTACAATCTCACAGATAAAGATATTGCTGATGTTTTTATCGCTTAAATAGAATAGAATGAAATCATTTGATTTAAGCTTATATCTGGTAACCGACCGTGATTTGTCGCTTGTCCGCCCATTGGAATTTATTGTGGAAGAAGCCGTGAAAGGTGGTGTTACCATGGTTCAGTTGCGTGAAAAAAATTGCAGTTCGCTGGAGTTTTATGAACTGGGAGTCCGCTTAAAAAAGGTGCTAAAACCGTATAATGTTCCGCTTATTATTAACGACAGGCTTGATATTGCATTGGCGGTTGACGCCGATGGCTTGCATATTGGTCAAAGCGATTTACCGTGGGATGTTGCCCGGCGACTTCTGGGAAAAGATAAAATACTGGGCTTGTCGGTTGAAACGATGGAACAGGCAGAAGAATCCAATCATCAGGACATTGACTATATTGGCATTTCTCCTGTTTTTGCTACGCCAACCAAAACCGATACGTTTACGCCTTTCGGATTGGAAGGTGTAAAAGCGGTTAGCGCTATTTCCAGCCATCCCAATGTAGCAATTGGTGGAATTAATTTGGAAAATGCAGCACAAGTTATGACACATGGGGCAAATGGTGTTGCTGTGGTTTCAGCTATTTCGTCGGCTGAAAACCCAAAGCTTGCTGCCGAATTATTAAAAAAAGAAATAAAAAGAAAAAACATATGAAGTGGAGTGATAAAGCATGGAATGAATGTGCATCTGTTTACGATAAAATTTTGGAGTTGCCTTTTTTGAACGAGCTGATGAGCGGTACACTGCCACAGGAAAAATTTCAGTTCTATTTGCAGCAGGATGCAATTTATCTGGCCGAATACGGAAAAATTTTAGCAGGTATAGCTGCAAAATTAAATCGGAAAGAATGGCGCGAGGATTTTCTGAAATTTTCATCAGATACCGTTTCAGTAGAGCAGGTCTTACATGAGTATTATTTAAAAAATAATGACAGAGATATTGAAGCAACCCCAACCTGTGCGCTTTATACCGGGCATATGTACCGTCAATTGGCCTGTGCATCAACTGAAGAGGCATTGGCTGCTATTCTTCCCTGTTTTTTGGTGTATAAAAGAGTGGGCGATTATATTTTGGAAAATCAGGTAGAAAAAGAAAATCCGTATCAGCCCTGGATTGATACTTATGGAGGTGACGATTTTGCGCTGGCTGTTCAAAAAGCAATAGCCATTTGCGATGAAGCGGCAAATGAAACGACTCCCGCTTTGAGAGAATCAATGACACGGGCTTTCAAACTGTCTTTTAAAATGGAATGGATGTTCTGGGATAGCGCGTGGCGATTGGAACAATGGCCGGTATAAATGAAGTTAATTTGTTTTCTTTGTAAGTTAAACAGGAACAATGGAACTAAAAGAAATAGGAGAATTTGGTTTTATCGAACGTTTCGCACCTGATTTTAAATCTCTCTTGTCAGAAAAGGTATTAGGGATTGGCGACGACTGTGCCATTTTGCCCATGGATGAAACTTCTGATTTACTGGTAACAACCGATATGCTGATAGAAGATATTCATTTTCTTAGGGATAAAATTACGCCATGGCAATTGGGCTACAAATCGGTGGCAGTAAACCTGAGTGATATTGCTGCAATGGGCGGAACACCACTGGGCACTTTCTTATCTATTGCTGTTCCGCCGGGAATTGATGTGGAATACCTCGATGAATTTATGAAAGGCTACCATGATATTTCAGACAAATACGATACACCGCTTTACGGAGGCGATACAACCAAATCAGTAAAACATTTGGCCATTAATGTATGTGCAATCGGGAAATGCCCAAAAGGAAAGGCAAAGTTGCGCAGGAATGCCCAAAGCGGGGATTTAATTTGTGTTTCGGGAAATCTGGGCGATTCGGCAGGTGGCTTGCAAACTATGTTGAAAAAAACGGATACCTCGGCTGATGTTGAATACTTGCTGCAACGGCATAATCTGCCTGAACCGGGTATAAAAGAAGGACAGGTTTTGCTTGGATTTTCCGGTGTTCATGCTATGATGGATATTTCGGATGGGATTGCTTCTGATTTGGTGCACATTTTAAAAGCTTCGAAAAAAGCGGCACGAATAGATTTGGAAAATCTACCATTGTCGGAACCGTTGAAAAGAATTTGTGCTACGCAAAACTGGAGCCCGGATGAACTGGCAGTTGGCGGTGGCGAAGATTACGAACTGGTTTTCACTGTTGCCCCTGAGCAATTACATGAACTGCAAAAGGAATTTAAACGGCAATTTGGGAAAACGGTTTATCCTATTGGTGAAGTAGAAGAAGGCAAACCGGCAATTGAATGGTACAAAAACGGGCAGAAAGTTGTTTTTTCGAAAGCCGGATTTAATCATTTTCAAGAATAAAAACAAAAAATGAACTATAAACGCGTTTTAAGTATAGCCGGGAGCGACCCCAGTGGCGGTGCCGGCATTCAGGCCGATTTAAAAACCATATCGGCATGTGGCTGTTTTGCCGCAACGGCAATTACCGCTATTGTTGATGAAAATACAGTGGGAGTTTTTGGGGTACATCCGGTGCCTATCAACTTTGTAAAAGGACAAATTAAATCGGTACTGGACGATATTGGCGCTGATGCCGTAAAAATTGGCATGTTGCATTCTTCCGAACTGATTCGGGCAGTGAAGGATACGTTACAGCCATACAATATTCGTAATATTGTTCTGGACCCGGTAATGGTGGCAACATCGGGCGATAAACTTTTGCAGGATGAAGCCATTGAAACCCTCAAAAATGAATTGATTCCGATGGTAAGCGTAATTACACCCAATGTTCCGGAAGCCGAAATCCTTTCTGGAAGAAAAATATCAAAGCAGGCCGATTTGCCATTGGTGGTAAAAGATTTATCATGTAATGCAACAGTATCGGTTTTACTAAAAGCCGGGCATTTAACCGAAGATGAGTTGGTCGATGTTTTTTACAATGCCGAAACGGATGAAATTATTGAGCTTCGTTCTCAGCGCGTGTCAACAAAAAATACACATGGAACAGGTTGTACATTTTCATCGGCAGTAGCTTCTTTTTTAGCGCAGCAATTACCACTGAACGATGCTATTCGCAGCGCGAAAGATTATATCAATCGTGCTATTGTTACAGGCTCTGCTTATAAAATAGGAAAAGGGCACGGGCCGGTTCATCATTTTCATCAATTCTGGAAATAATGCGGGTTACGGCACAAGGCAATTTTACGAAGGAATTATGGGAATCCACGCTTCCTGTCTTTCAGCAAATAATAAATTGCCGGTTTATCTCCGAACTGGCTGATGGCACACTTCCTCGGGAATGGTTTGCTCATTATTTATCTCAGGATGTACTTTACCTACGACAGGATAATGAGGCGCTGGAACTCTTGTCGCAGCGGGCTACGGATGAAACAGAAAAAGATTTTTTCCGGCAATTGGCCGAAGATGGTATTGCCGTTGAACAGGCCATGCAAAAAGAATATTTCGTTTATTTTAATATTCAGACAGCGAAAGAACAGTCGCCGGTTTTTGGCGAATACGGACGTTTTTTACTCCACTCTGCACAAAATTCCTCTTATCCGGTTGCGTTGGCAGCTTTATTACCCTGTTTCTGGTTGTATGGTGAAGTTGGTCAACACATAATAACGCACCAGGTTACTGATAATCCGTACCAAAGATTTATTGATACTTATGCCGGCGAAACTTACGACAAGGTAACTGTTCGTTTTATTCAACTAGTTGAAAAATACGGACAACAGGCATCCGTCAATCTAAAAACGCAAATGAAAGAAGCTTTTTTACAAAGTGCCCGGTTTGAGTATCTGGTTTTCGCTGAAGCGGAGAACTGTTAATCTTTTACTTAAACCGAATATTTGTTATATACCTCCGTTGTAGTTTGAGAACAATAACAACGATAAAGCTTAGGTATGGAAATAAAAAAATTTGAAGGAAAAGATATTGACACCGTCGTTGAACTTTGGTATAAAACTTCAATAATCGCACATAACTTTATTCCCAACAATTATTGGGGAAAAAACAAGGAAGCTATGGCATCCATATATTTACCAAACTCCGAAACTTATTTGGCTATCACACAAGGAAAAATCATCGGATTTATATCAATGGCTGAGAATTATTTAGCTGCAATTTTTGTGGACAGTAAAACTCAGGGAAAAGGAATAGGGAAAACATTATTGAATTTTGTGAAAAATAAGAGGACAATAATTCAGCTAAAAGTTTATCTAAAAAATACGAAAGCAGTAGCTTTTTATAAAAGTCATGATTTTAAAATTATATCGGAAGATACAGATGAGGAAACAGGTGAAAAGGAATTTTTAATGGAATGGAAGAAAAGGAAATGACAGACAAAAAAGAGGACTGGTTCACTATTGAAAAAATTGATGATGATACTTTTGTTATAAGTGAATACAAACATTGGGAAGAAACTCATTGCTACGTTCTAAACGGAACAGAAAGATGCCTGCTAATCGATACTGGGCTTGGAGTTAAAAACATTTTAGAGCAGGTACAAAAGTTAACAGACAAACCCGTCACCGTTGTTACAACACATGTGCATTACGACCACTTTGGCGGGCATAAATATTTCAGTGATTTTTATGTTCACGAAACCGAAACAGAATGGATAAATGGGGGTTTTCCTTTAACCATTGAACAGGTAAGGAATTTTCTGACAGAAGAGCCCTGCGATTTCCCTGAAGATTTTAATGTTAGCAATTATAACCTATTCGAAGGCGTTCCGACAAGAGTGCTAAAAGATGATGATACAATAGACCTGGGCGGGCGGACAATCCGGGTTTTGCACACTCCCGGACATTCTCCCGGACATATGTGTTTTCATGAAGAAGACAAAAAGTATCTATACACTGGCGACTTAATTTATATCGGCGAGTTGTTCGCATTTTTCCCGTCAACAGACCCGGTTGCTTATATGAATTCTATAAAAAAATTATTGCCATTACCGGTGACTAAAATTTTGCCAGCACACCACGATTTAGATGTACCGCTATCAATTATTAAAGATATGGACAAGGCCTTTAACGATTTGTTCCAGAACGGCAAGTTAAAACACGGCAGTGGTTCTTTTTCCTACTCGAATTTTGCGATAAAACTTTAAATGTGCATGAATTTCATAATTGTAAAAAGATAAGTCAAATTAGGAAACAAAAAGATGCCTTGTCTGAGTTAATAAAACTCTATCAGACTCATATTCGGACGCCTTTGTCTCCTCCATGAAATATTCGATTATATAAATCTAACTCTTAATCCATTTCAATTCGCTACGGTAAAATGGAGGTGGGAAAAAAGCCTAAAACGAGAGAATTTTTGCACTCAGATATAAACCAAACCCAAATACAGAGTGTGTAATTAAACTCATCAATCGGGCCTTATTCGGGTCTGGTAAGTTTGCCCCGGCCAAACCCAAACCAAATGAAGGTTGCATAATGAAGAAAGGGGTTACAACCGTTACCAAGCCAATAATTAATGCGGGGATGAATGTTGGTTGCTCCAGCCACTTTTTACCAACTAGTATCGTTAAAAGAAAAGCAAACGAAATTCCAATCAGATAGTGAGCTGTCCACCCGATAATTTGTTCATACCTTATGGGTGAAGCCGTAAAGATTGTATTGTGCGAAAATTTCCCGTTAAAAAAGTGTCCGATCCACCGACCAACAAACCTGTAATCGAGTGTTTTGATTCCGATTAAATTTAAAATTAAAGCATAGACATCCATAGTTATTGTGGCTCCTATGCCAACTAAGATAGTTTGAAATGTACTGTTCATATTTTTTTCTGCAAATGTAGGACAGCCAATACTTGCCGGATAGGATAAAACCGAGGAACGATGGTACAATCAATTAAACGCTCTAAATTCTTTTGGTGTTAGCCTGGTATGCTTTTTAAAGAAGCGGATGAAATAAGAAACATCACTAAAACCCATATAGAAAGCGACTTCTTTTATTTGTTGATTTGTGGCCAATAAATTTCGTTTGGATTCCAGAATTATTTGCCAGGAGATTAATTCCGCGCTGGTTTTCCCTAACATCTTTTTAGTTATCGAATTTAATTGATAGGGGCTGACATTTAACTTCTTAGAATAATAACTAACTTTTTTATGCGAGCAGATATCCTTTTCCAGCAGTTCTAAATAAGCTTCAATAATATCCGATTCAAATGAATTAACTCTTTTGATGTCAATAGAATCGTTGCGAAAACGATATAGTTGTATAAAGAAAAGGTCCAGGTATGCTTCAATTGATTCACGATAGCCAATATTCTTGTTTGAATCTTCAATTAAAATCATTTTTAGAAAATGATAGAGTTGATTGAATGATTCAACTTCTAATTTATAAAAATTGGTTTGAAATAAGGCTCGAAACGTGTTCTCTTTTAGTATTTTACCCGGAGTATAGAAATCTTTATTAAAAGTGATTAAAAACCCTCTCCCACTTTTATTTAAGGATAACTCATGAACTTGACCGGGACGCAGCGAAAAAACGGAACAATCATCAATTGAATAATTGGTAAAATCTATTTTATGTATTCCGCTTCCGCTTTGTATAACCAACAGAAAATAAAAATCATGTCGATGTAACTTTTCATACATTTCCTGATCAGCCAATAAAGAATCAAGGCTCACAACCTGAAAATTGCCGGATAAATTGGTGTCCTGATATTTTCTTACCTTGATAGAATTCAATTATATGAAGTTTTAATGTTCATTAAAACACTTGGTTTACAAAATACTAACGGTTGCTTTTTATTTCATTCAGCATTCTTCTTACTTGTAAATCACCAAATCCGTATATTCCTTCCCGCTTGTAAAATTCTTTATAAATTGGCCCGAAATCTTCGGTATTCAACTCGTTCATTATTTGGATTAGTGTTTGGGCTGGTCTTCCCGGATTTCCGTTTTGAGGAAGTCTGTCGCGATGCGCATTAACAGCACGAATAAGAAATGGAAATTTCTTTTCGAAGCTTCCGGCAATTTTAATCATTTCATCACAATCATTTTGCTGATATAATTTCCATAACCGGCTCAATTCCTTTAATTCAGATAATTCAACTTTAGTTTTATTTCTGAACTGGTTAAATAATTCTTCTTTATTCATTCCACCAAAATTGTAGGCATAATTGTTTTGGGGCAGAACTAAAAAGACTTGTTGATTCTTATAGTTTTCAAAAATCAGGTGAATCACAAACCATAAATTTACCTGGCAAAACAGGTCTTCTTCGAACCAAAGGTTAACATCGGAATCTGCTATAATA
The DNA here is from genome assembly GCA_963677235.2 of uncultured Draconibacterium sp. Taxonomy (GTDB): domain Bacteria; phylum Bacteroidota; class Bacteroidia; order Bacteroidales; family Prolixibacteraceae; genus Draconibacterium. The sequence goes on from CAXXPP010000004.1 coordinate 2,255,662, forward strand.
TTTTGTATTTTGTTCAATTCAGGAACTACATTTTCATAATAATCTTCCACATTATAGCCTTCATAATTCTGACTTATAAACCGGGCTCTCGAATGATACAGTTCGGCCAAATCATGTCCATCCACATTCCCGTCAACCAAACATTCCCGTGCCACAATAAGCTCGCCTTTTATATTTTCAGGAAACTGTTCTTTTAATGCATCCCCATTCAGTATATGATATTGTTTTTTATACATAAATCTTTTAATTTGTCTTTGTTGATTTTCAAAAACATACATTATTCGCTCTCTATTATAAGATTAAAATTACTCAATCAACTTTATGGTATACCAGGCATGAATGAAAAGCGTTTGATAAAAAAGAACGGGGGGCTCAAAACCACCTGAGGCAATGATATTTTCCACTTCATTGACAGGAACCACCGCCAAATCTTTTTTCCATTGCTCTTGAAGGAATACAGCTTTCTCTGACGGGATATTAAGCATATTTGTCCATATGCCGAACAGTTTTTTGAATTTTTCAGTTGTAAAATCAGCAGCAAGATCCGCATTTATCAATATCCCTCCCTTGTCTAGCCTTGATGCAATTCCGCTAAAAAAGGCAATCCGTTCTTCTTTCTCTTTAATAAACTGGGAAACCAATATAGATGTAGCTGCATTAAATTTCTCATCTCCCGGCAAAGTATCAAGATATCCATTGTAAAATGAACATCGTGAAGCAATCCCCTGATTTTCTGCTTTTACCCTGCAAATATCCATCATGGCTAATGCCGGTTCAACCACTGTGAATTTCCATTTTGGAAAAGCCTTAGCAAAATAGAGCAATTCCTGCCCGGTTCCTGCACCTATACACAACAACCTTGATTCTTGTGGCAAATCACTCAGAATAGCGTTCATTAAAAAATGCAGGGCATCTTTTATCGCTATTGTTTTGGCATACTGTTCATCATATTTCGCGGCACTTTCGTTAAACATGTTTTCTATTTTATCTCTCACATTCAGGTGTTTTTAATCTATAATGAGTTTTGTCGTTTGTCTCATCGGAACAAATGAGTAAATCTTGGTTTATTTTTAGGATTTATTCAGGGAGACGTTCAAATTTATTTATTCTTTCCAGAGATTCATCCCAGCCGGCTTTATTGGAAACAAAGATATGTGCATCCGGTCTTTTTTCTAATTGTGTATCTAAGCACCCTGCCGGTACGACTAAAAGTTTACCTTCCATCTGCAAGTTGGGCAATGCAGAACCACAATTTGTACAGAATGCCTTTACATGGTTACTTTTGGGAGGCTGATAAGTTTTAATTTCTGTGTTCCTTTTTACCCATTCCAGCTTGGCAGTTGTAGAGAATAAATTTGCAGCATGGGCAGATCCCGTATCTTTCCTGCAATATCTGCAATGACATAAATAAAAACTCTCAAAATCGCCTGTCACTTTAAATTTAATCCCTTTGCACAAGCAAGAACCCGAATATTCCATTTGCCAAATATCTGTTTTTTTTAGTTTTTTAAAGCAAACTTACAACTTGCAAAATTATGGTTATATTATACTCTATTGCCAACATTGTTTATTCTCCCTTCATTGTTTTTACCTCTAACTTAAAAAAGTCTTCAAGATGATTCGTTCCGTATTGGTTCGCAATATTATCGTAAGCCATAGCTGTTAAAAAGAATTCTATCGGGCCATATATTTTTGAAGAAGTAAAAGTCCTTAACACCCAAATTGTAAATCGCCTTGTCCAATCGGGGAGGTGGCTGATTTTTAACGGCTTTTCCCAGGCTTTAAGTGCCAGTTCAGCCAATTCATTTTGTGTAAAAATATCGACACCACCAACGCTTTCTTCATTAACGCCTGTAATCATCTTATCAACACAAACCTTTGCCAAATCCTCTCCGTGAATTGGGTTCAGTTTTAGCTTTCCGTCTCCAAATAAATACACCCGGCCACCTTTTGCCATTGTAAGAAAATCCTTCATATCGGAAAAAAATCCATTGGGCCGTAAAACACAATACCGGATTCCTGAACTTTTCAATTCATCGACAAACTTTTCTTTGGCTTCAAAAATTTTTAGCTGTCTCAATTTGTCGCCATTAATTGCTGAAATATACTGGAATGCTTCAACCTTATCCAGCAAAGCTTCCTTTAGCAAATTTGAATTCCCCTGGTAGTCAACATCCATATACGTTAGCCCGTCTTTCTGCCGGGTGATACCAATAGAAGAAAAAACCCAATCGATATTATTGGTTATTCCCTTTATTGAATCCGGCTCTGTTACCTGACCTACGAAAAAGTCGTCAACATCCCTGAATTTACTTTTCTGAGCTTCTTTCCGAATTAATACCCTTACCCAGAAACCTCTTTTTTTGAGTTCTTTTACCAGGTATTGGCCTAAATACCCGGTTGCTCCTGCTACTAAAACTTTCTTTGTTTTCATTGTTTTTATTACAAAGTTACAGGTTCCTTAACAGCATTCTCTTGACCATCGTCAAGAATTCTTTCTACTAAATACCCTGGCTTTTATTCGGCTTAAAGTTTCGGGAGATACGCCTAAAAAGGATGCGATGTATTGCTGTGGTACACGCTGAAAAAGTTCGCCCTGGGTATTTAATAAATCAATATAGCGTTCTTCTGCCGATTTTGTAACAAATGATGCAATTACCTTCTGACAGGTAATTAACTCATTTTCCGTTGCTATTCGCGCGATTATTTCAAACTTGTGTACTTCTTTTAGTAAAGGTTCAATGTTTGATTTCCTAAAGATAAATAGTTCTGTCTCTTCAATCGCCGGGATGTTAAAGGTATAGCTTTCCCCGGCACAAATAAATTGTCCTTCGGTATAAAAAAAAGCTGTTTTATCAATGCCGCCTACATTGTAAAAAAGCCTCACACACCCTTTTGTTACAAAATAAATCTCGTCAGATATTTTTCCTTCAGTGAAAATCAGCTCATTTTTCTGACAGGCTTTCTTTTCCACAGCGTTTTGGAGCAACCGGGTTTCCTCCTCATTAAGCGGCGTATATAATTTAATGTTGTCTATAAGTCTGTCCATGCTTTCGGTTTTGTATTTCGCTCTTTTTACAGAATTATTCGAATGAGCCTAAGTTCTGTATTTACGATAGAAATGAAAAATCAAATTTATTATAATCATTGATTTTATAATCAGCAATTTCTATTTTCTTGTGATACAGGTTATTTGCATCGATAATGACCGCTTTCATTCCGGCCTTTTTTGCAGCCAGTAATCCTGAATGAGAATCCTCAATGGCGATACAATTTTCCGGTTTTGTATTTAGCTTTTTAGCAGTACTCAGGTAAACGTACGGGCTTGGCTTCCCTTCCAATTCATGTTCGGCTGATGAAGTGGCGTCAAAGTACTTATCGAGTGCCAGCTTTTCCAACACAACCGGAATTAAACTTGATGGTGAATTTGTAGCCAAACCAATTTTATATCCTTGGGCTTTTAAATTCTTTATAAGTTCTTCAATCCCGTCAATCGCCTTTCCTTCTTCTGCAATCAAATGTGCTACACGATTAATTACTCCCTGTTCAATTTCATCTAACGATTTGTTTTCCCAAGGATATTTTTCAAACCAAAAGCTAGTGACTTCGCTTGTGGTCATTGCTTCCGTTATCTTACATAACTCATCTGACAATTTTACCCCGACCGATGAAAAGACTTCCTTTTCGGCCCTTTTCCATATTTTTTCGGAATCGATGATTACTCCGTCCATATCGAAAATGACGGCTTCAATTTTATTTGGTGTTCTCTGAGTCATATTTTATTTTAAAGATCTTTGCTCTCTATTCTATGAAACGCTTTATTTCAGCAACTAATTCCTGGTGTTTTTCTTCAATAACCAAATGCCCACTGTTTGGAATTGTTTTTAGCTGGCTGCCTGCTATTATTTTATTCAGCTTAATTCCTTTTTCTACTGGTATCCATTTATCTTCTTCTCCCCACAAAATTAATGTAGGTATTTTTATTGAGCTGTATTTGTTTTGTATTTCAGCGGTATATTTAGAACTGGCCTGTGCAATTTGCCTGTAAAATGCCGCTTTGCCTATTTCTCCTTTCCATGGCTTGATAATTCCTTCAATGGTTTCTGGATTTAATTGATTGTATGCCGCAGTTTTAATATATGCTTCAACAATTGCTTCGTGAATATAATGCGGCATTCCCGAAAAAGCGTCCTCGTATTTGTTTACATGATTGAAAAACGGAGAACCCCAGGGAGAAATTGCCACCGGGTCAATTACAATCAGTTTTTCATACGTTTTTTTGTTTAGTAAATGCGTTCTTAACACGGTTGTTCCGCCAAAATCATGACCGATTGCGATGGGAGCATCAAGTTCCCAAAAATCAATAAGGGCAGCTAAAACTTTGTTTTGTATTCCAAGGGAAACATCATTATCTGATTTGTCCGACTGTCCGTAACCTAGCAAATCGAAATAATAAACCTTGTATTCATCGGATAAGCCTTTAATTAAATGTCGTAAATTGAACGAAGACCAGGGTGTCCCATGAACCATAACAATTGCTTTCCCTTCTCCCTGAACTCCCCAGCGGACCTCCCGGCCTTCAAAATCAAAACTGTTTTCTAAAATCCAATCTTCCATAAATGTTGCTTTATTCTGCCTGATTACTATGTGTTATTCCAATCTTTGATTTCAGTTGAATCATTTCTCCTAACAACCTGGTGCTGTTTACTTGCCCTGATATTCCCATCTCTTCCGCCAGTCTTGAGACTTCAAGATTTAAACTGTCTATTTCGGTTCTCCTTTTATTCCGGATATCCTCGTAAGTTGAAATAAGTTGCCCGTCGGCGCGTCGGCTTATCAGAATCAGTTTCTCTTCTATTTCCTTTTGCTCAAGTATGACTCCACTTTTATTTGCCACCTCAATACATTCACTAACTATCGCTTTTGCCAATTTAGTTGCTTCGGGGTTACGGTGGAAAATTCCGTTATCTGTTTCAAGTAATGGACAGATAGAATTAAATGCACAATTTATAATTACCTTTTCCCATACCACTCTCAAAATGTCTGGCTCCCTTTTAAAGCCAAAATACGAAGTGTTTATCTGATTAACTATCGCATCCAGATTGGAATTCTCACCTTGCAGGTTTCCAACCGGAGAATCGGTGACCATTTTAAAAGAGACGCTGTTTGTGTCAGTCATTTGGCTTGTTGCGAACAAAACACAACGATAGACATGCTCAAAATTTTCAAAAGGTTTTTCAATATTAAGCCCGTTTTGAAGCAAAACAATTGAAAAATTGCCTTGTTTCGCTTTTAGTTTTTGAGCCAGTTCAGCATTGGCAAAAGCTTTGGCAGTGATTAATACAATGCCATTGATGTCATTCAAATTACTAAAAGTGGTTGTGGTTATTTCCTGCTGAAATTTTTGGTTTTCTTTATTCGTTACGGTTATCAGAACTTTCTCGTCGGGCATATTATCAATACTTCCACGAACAAGTACAACTTCACTGTTTTCGCGTCGCAGAAAAACGGCCAGCGCTTTTCCTATTGCACCTGAACCAATAATGTAAATTTTGTTTTCTTTCATAAACATTACTTTTCTTACAAATTATATTTTTAATGAGTTTGCCATGGCAGGTTCGTTTAATCTCCGTTATTTCAGAAAGGTATCGAAATTCTTTGCAGGTTTATACCCTAAGTCTCTTTTGGCTTTTTCTATAGAGTAAACCCTGTCTATTCTCTCTAAAAAATGCCAATTGTTATTTTGATAATATTGTTCTGCTTCAGGGTAATATTTGCATACTACCTGTTTCGGATTATTGTATAATTCAACTAAGTCTTCCTTCTGAAACGGACTATCATTAGAGATATTATAGATTTCAAACGAATCAAATTTCTTTTCCAGAACAAGCAAGTGTGCTACAGCACCATCTTCTTCATCTAAGCCACGATAGATTCTATGATTTGCTTTTATATTATCATCTTCAGGTAAAAACCTTGATACCCGTAATACAGTGGTTTCAATTCCTTCTTTTTCGAAATAATCTTTGCAAAGCAATTCACAAGTCAGCTTTGTAATATCATAAATATCTCTTGGCTCTGGAGTCAGAGATTCATCTACCCAGACAGCCCGATTATCATCTACCATGGCTGTACCGTAAATTGATGTTGTACTGGTATACAAAAACTTCTTAATGTTATTGTTAACACATGCCGATAGTAGATTAAAGGTCCCGTTAATATTGGTTTCTATAAACGTTTCGCGGGGATAATTTAGGCTGGTGTGTTTTCCATGTAATGCTGCTGTGTGAATAATAGCATCGTATCCTTTAGTTACCTCTTCAACTGTCTGCCGATTTCGGATATCGACTATCTTGTCTGTTGTCTCACTTGCAATTATATCAATTCCCAATACCGTATAATTATGCTGTTTTAGTTGCGTTACTATCTCTTTTCCTAATTGGCCAGATGAACCTGTTACAATTATTTTTTTCATATTAATATCATTTGGATTGGCAAATGTCCATATTCTAAACGAAGATTGAATGGTCTTGTTTGCTTCGCATATTATTGTTTATACCTCTTTCTGCCGTGGCACTAATTACCAAATATTTCTATTATCTTATTTTTCAGATTTCCAGGTTACAAATTTTTCATTGCTTTTTCCCCATTCTGATTATTAAAATCTGAATAAATTAGCAAATGCTTTTTTAAAAGCATAGAACATAAAAATCAAAAACTTCCTTTCCGATCTGGAACAGATGTTCTCCTACCTGTTTAAATCCATTTTTATGATAGAAATGAATTGCTCTTTCATTGGATTTTAATACGGATAACCAGATGTAGCTTTTATCGGATTCCTTGAAAGACATCATCAGTTCGTTCATTAGGAATCTCCCAACTTTTTTATTCAAAAATTCTTTTAACACATAGATTTTTTGTAGTTGCGATACCTTTCCCGTTACAATGAATTCTGTCGCTGAGGAAACTTTTAGTTTGGCATATCCAATGGGCAGTCCGTTCCAAAAAGCAATCCAGTAACGATTGTTTTCTTTCTGTAGACTTGCTGTGATTTTACTCACACCAAAAGTCTGTTCGTGATAATCAAACAAATCCTGCTTGTCCCTGAAATATTCTGCAAATGTTTCGGAGAAAGTAATTCGACCTAACAACGCAATATGCTGAGCATCTTCAATAGTGGCTTTTCGTACCTGTATCATTTATGGATTAACTTTGGACTGTTCCCAGCCTATTACAGCTGTTTTTCGGGTTGTTCCCCATTGGTAGCCATCGAATTTACCAGTCGACTGTATTACACGATGACAGGGAATAATAAAAGCTATTGGATTGTTCCCGATGGCTGTTCCTACGGCTCTCGAAGCATTTGGATTTCCAATCTGTTTTGCAATATTCCCGTAAGTTGAAAGTTTTCCAAATGGAATTTTTAATAAACTTTCCCAAACTTTTAATTGAAAGTCTGTCCCTTTTAAATGTAATTTTATTTTATGCAATTTATTCCAGTCGCTTTGGAAAATGGATAGCGCATTTTCTTGCATTGAGGTCATCTTCTCCTGGAATATTGCATTCGGAAATTTACTTTTCAATTGCTTCAAAGCCACCTCATCGTCTTCTTCAAAAGCCAAATGGCAAATCCCTTTTCGTGTTGAAGCAACAAGTATGTTTCCAAACAGACTGCTTGAAAAGCTGTAATCAATCATCAGGTTCTTCCCTCCGTTTTTATACTCGGCAGGAGTCATTCCTTCTATATTAATAAACAAATCGTGCAAACGGCTTGTACCGGAAAGGCCTGTCTCAAAGGCTGTATCAAAAAGTGTAGCGTTATTATCTTTCAGGAGCTTCTTGGCATGTTCTACACTGATGTACTGTAGAAACTTTTTGGGGCTCGTTCCTGCCCATTCGGTAAACAATCGTTGAAAATGGGAAGAACTTAGATGAACAGTTTGGGCAATTTCTTCAAGGCTGGGCTGCTGTCTGAAATTCTGTCTGATGAAGTCTATTGCTTCCTCTATCCGTTTATAATGAATGACATTCTTTGTGCCCATTTTTTGACTTACTTTTTAAAAAACAAATCTCGGAAATGGTTTTGGGGTATAAAATCCGAAATATGCTAAATTTCATCATAGACTTTCTTTTCAAACTCTTCTACTTTTTAATTGTAGGATACTTGATTTTTTCGGTGTTATCGGCCATATTATCTCGGTACCAAGTTCTTTCATTAATGTTCCCTCTCCATCCATAAATACAAAATAGTGGTTCTTCATCTGTTTGCATGGAATGGCTTTCATTACTCAAATGTATCATAACATCGCCAGGCTTTTTTGTTTCGAACAAAGTATTTGTACCAATTTGCCACTTCGCAGTTCCCGATAATATTAAATAGAACTCTTCAGCCGGATGAGCATGCGCCGGATAATGTGTATTCGGGCCAAGAAGAAAAAGCCCCAAAATTATTTTATCACTGAAGAAACGGCCATCTGGTCCAATTCCTTCCCCGTTGGCAAAATTGGGTAAAAAGGAACGGCTCCAATCATCTTCCTCATAAAACTCTGCCCAACGAACCGACGCAAATGACGCACATGCGACTTCATACAATGGTTTTACCCCAGCCTCACATTGTTTACCAAATATATGTGGCGCAAACTGTAAAGCTCTAACCAGCGATTCTCCCGGCCATTGCTCTTGCATTGTTAGCTGACTAACTTTTTCAATATCGTCAATAAACCTTGCAGCAGCTGTCTTTTGCCCGGAAGAATGAAATTCCGGCATATATTTTTTGATATGTACAACTGTTTCTCTGGCAAGTAAATATAAAGGATGATTGTGTCTCATACTTGATTTTACAAATTCGTATACTCGATAGGTCTTAATCTATTTCAGCAAAATTCAGTTTGGATGCACCATTTTAGTGGAAACCGCCACCCGGTTTAAAAAGTTCATATGATTTATGGCAATGATAATTTGTGCCACTTCATTTTCGTTGAAATATTTACGGACCGTTTCATAAGTTTTGTCCGAAACTCCTTCCCTGGTTATTTCGGTAATTTCTTCCGTCAACTTTAAAACTGCCCGTTCTTCATCCGAAAACAAAGGACTTTCTTTCCACGCCGGCAAAGCAAATATTCTCCGTTCTGATTCTCCGATTTTTATAGCATCTTTTGTATGTAAATCGATGCAGAAAGCACATTTATTGATTTGGGAAGTTCTGATTTTGATGAGCTCTCTTAGTTTCTTATCCAGGGCGGTTTTAGCCAAATAATTTTCGATAGCTATTACCAAATTCCAGCACTCCGGTTCCAATGCTTTGATATTAATTCGTTGTTGGTATTTTGATGTTACAGACATAATGTTTGAATTTTGTATTTATAAATCCTTTCCTGTTGTATAGCCGTTGCGCACTTTTATTGTCGCTTCCGGTTAAAAGCCACACTTGTTTTCTTTGTCCCTTCTCCGAAAATTCCAAAACAGTATCTATTAATTGAGATGCAACGCCTTTTTTTCGAAAAGATTCCAAAACAAAAAGGTCGTTTAGTATCCAAATTCCACTTAGTTTTATAGTTGAAAATGACGGATATAATTGCGCATATCCGACTAATTTATTGTTTTCTTCAGCGACAAAAATTACACTGTCCCGGTTATTAATTCTGCTTTCAATAAAGTTTTGTAGCTCTTCCGTCTTGGATTCCTGCTGGTAAAAAGCCCGGAATTCCATCATAAGCCGGGTTAACTCTTTTATATCAGACAGTTCTGCTTTTCGAATAATCATCGTTTTGAATTGCGTATTATTGATGAAGATTTTTCATTTGACAATTTTCTTACTTATTGAATACCTCGTCCAGTTTATTTCTCAGGTTTTTGGCTCTTAATCCTTTGGCAACAATTTTACCTTCTTTATTGACTAACACGGTGTACGGAATTCCTTCAATACCATATTTTGCAACTAAAGGAGAGTTCCAGCCTTTTAAGTCAGAAAGCTGTGTCCAAGTAATGTTGTCTTCTTCGATGGCTTTTTGCCAGTCTTCTTTTTTTACATCCAGAGAAATGCCGACGATTTGCAATCCTTTTGAATTATATTGATTGTAAATTTTAAGAATGTTGTCATTCTCGTGCCGGCATGGGCCACACCATGAAGCCCAAAAATCCAGAAGCAAATATTCCTGATTTTTTGCCAACTCAGAAACAGTAATTTCGTTGCCGTTTACATCAGCCAGTTGTATGTCAATAAATGAATTTCCTAAAGCAGTTTTCTCTTGGGCTTTAATTTGTTTTTTCAACGATTTCCCGATGGAAGAATTTTTAATGTAGCTATCAAAATTGTTATACACTGATTGCACAAAAGGCATCTCCAAATCGGTTTTCGACATTCTTAAAATATACGCTGTTGCCAGAGAATTTGGATATTCTGCGATAAATGTTTTCTGGCATTTCACCATTTCCTGAATGATGGTATCCATTCGAGCTCTTTTACGGGTCAGAAAATCAGGGCTGTCTTTTTGCTCATTTCGTGCTTTTACAATATCATCGCGCACCTGTTGTAACTGTTGCCGATATGGAGAAAATTGCGTGTTAAACGTTTCCAGTTGATTATTTAATGCAGACCCGTTTATAATGGGAGCGCCTGTTTGATTCGAAAATTTAATTTTTGTAATGGTATTTTCCAGAAAAAGATAAACAGATTTATCGTTGTTAAACTGCAAGACAACATAATTGGGATGCGCGATTGAACCTTCCATTTTGAATTGATTGTTTTTAACCGGCGAATGAGTGATAACTGTACTGTCATTCAGATTTTCATCAAGGAATTTTAATTGTACGTTTTGTGTGTTCCATTCAGCAGGAACGGTGCCTTCGATAATAAAACGCTCTTCTTGTTTGCAGGCTGATATAAAAATCAGGCATATAAACAGGATACTTGCACTTTTCATTTTTTAATAGTTAAATAATTACTTCATGCAAAACTAAATAGCGGAAAGTTCAAAAAACTTAAGCTGGTTTAAGAATCGTTTTGGGTTTGTTTTTTTCTTATTTCACTAATGTATTCAGCACTCATTCCTAAAAAGGAACCCAAAATGTATTGTGGTACTTGCTGAACAAATTCAGGAAATTGCTGAATAAAATTCAAATAACGTTCTTCTTTGCTGTAACTGTACATAAGCGAGATACGGTATAAGGATGCTGCGTAAGCTCTTTGGGAAATAAGCCTGAAATACCTCTCTAATTCAGGAATTTGAAAGAGTAATTCTTCTAAATCGTTTTTTGACAATACACTGATTTTCGAATCTTCCAAAACTTGTATGTTGTACCTGGATGGCGTTTGGAAATTAAAAGAATCATAGTCCGTAAGCCACCAATTTTTAATGGCAAACTGGATGGTTTGTTCATTCCCTTTCTCATTGACCTGATAGAGATGTAAACATCCTTGATTTACAAAATAAGTATGTCTGTGTATGGTACTACTTTGTTCAAGAATTTCTTTTTTTACGGGAGAAAGAATGGTTGTTTTTGATAGAATGAGTTTTTCCTGAAGAAGTGTTAAACTGATGTATTTCCTGATATGACAAATTAAATCATTCATGGTATTTATTCTGTTTTCATTTTGTTTTTTTGAACAAACGGGAACCTAATAAAGCTCAACGATTTCTCCATCTGTTGGTATATAAACTCTCTTCATATCTACATGCATATTTTTCAGATATTCTCTCATACTTTTACGAGTAACCGTTTCATGGTCCAATGCGCCAATGTGCACAGTTATAACAATCGTGTCTTTTTTATAGTTTAACAGCTCTAATACCTGTTTTTCATCCATAATAACCTTATGGACACGTTCAAGAGAAATATATTCTCTGAAAGGATTATTTTCAGGAAGGAAAACATTTCCGCCGGCATTACAGATAATAACATCCGGCTTGAATTTGTCCAGATTTCGGACCACCATGTCGCACAAAATTGTATCTCCCGTAATGTATAAAGTTTCTTCATTACTTGCTTCAAGTATATACCCCGATACACTTCCCATTACTTTCAAAATCTCACCTTCGCCATGTTGAGCATTGACCCGCGAGATTTTAATATTGTCTATTGTTTTTAGGTTGTCGATTACTTCGATTGTATTAAACCCGAATTCCCTGATTGCTCCAAAGTCCGATGGCTGAACAATAAAAGGCATCGATTTTGGGATGGCTTCCTGTGCTTTCCTGTCAAAATGATCCGGATGCAAATGAGTAAGCAGCACATAATCCACGTTATTTAGTATTTCTGATATTGAGACGGGCAATGGAACCACAGGATTTGACGATTTACCTGCGAAAGGAGGTAAACTATTTACATCTCCCAGAAAAGGATCCACCAGCCAGATTTTTCCTGCAAACTCAATTTTAACTGTTGCATTTCTAATTAACTGAATTTTCATAACTACATTTTTAACAAACGTAGCTCTTGTTGGCCGATGTGCTGCTATTGAAAATTGCTAATTTTCTTTCTGTACTCCAGCGGTGTTTGTGCTAATTCTTTTTTCAAAATGGGGTATAAAGTGGTAGCTTCCCGAAATCCAACCGCATAAGCTATTTCATCAATAGGCATTTGGGTTTTCCTGATTAAATATTTGGCCTTTTCTATTCTAATTCCTTTTAAGTACTGGTAGGGAGAAATTCCATAAACGTGCCTAAATATTCTTAAAAAATGAAAATGAGACATGGATACGCATTCAGAGACATAACCGACAGACAGAGTGGGATTATTGTAATTACTGTAAATGTAATCCTTTGCCACAACCATTCTTTTAATTAGTTCTTGTTTTGTTGATTTTTTTGCAGCAGGAATATTTATATTTCTACCTTTTTCCTTATGGTCTAAAATTAAACAGCTTCGCAGTATTTCAGTAAGAAATAATTCTTCCTTGTTTTCTTTATAAGATTTAATGATTCGATTGAACCCCGGAGTTCTAAAATGTAATTGATTGGTGTATTTGTATGTTATATCATTTTCAAACGGATAGTCCAGTAACTTTTCATTTGAAGATAAAAAAGCATATTGCGCTTTCATGTAGAAATCATAATTCAGATGCACATTGAAGGTTTCAACTTCATCATCAGAATAAATTTCATAGTTAAAGTTTTCAAAAGGGTTACAGATAAAAAAAGTTTGTTCGCATATCTTTAAATTCCGCTTATTTACATATAGATTCGCGATACCTTTCTTATTCGCTAAAATCGTAAACGAACTTTCATAAACAGATTTCTTGTATTTTTTTTCTGAAGTAGTTACGATTACATTGGGCCATTCAATTCCCCGGGGCTCATTAACTATGTTTCTAAGTCTGTCTATCGATTCCTGTTGTGGAAATTGGAACACATTCATATTATTACTGTAACATTCTTTAGATTAGCAAACCATTTATCCGAATCATTTCATAATATGCTAAATTTGAACAAATCCATCAATAAAAATTCACTTTAACAGACTTAAGCATTTTTAGCCACGTAAAAAAGGGTAATCCGTATATCCCTTCTCTCCTCCCCCGTAAAATGTATTTCGATCATATGGATTCAAATCAGCATCTATTTCAATTCGCTGGGGTAAATCAGGATTAGAAATAAAGTTACGTCCAAATGCAATTGCATCGGCCCATCCGTTTTCCAGATATTCTGCTGCTGTTTCGGGTGTAAATCCATCTGCAGCAATAAGGGTTCCAGAATACAGACTCCATAGTTCCTTTTCTTTTTCGAATACTTTCTGATCTTCAATTTCAGTTGATCTTGCTCTTACAAAGTGCACGTAAGCCAGTTTTCGGGAATCGAGTTTTTGTAGAAGATACTCGTAAACAGGCAGGGCTTCAGGATCATGCACATCTCCGGAAAAAGTAAATGGCGACAAACGAATGCCCACTTTCCCAGCTCCCCAGACATCAGTCAATTGATCGATAACTTCCAGGCTGAGCCTTGCTCTGTTTTCAACAGAACCGCCATACTCATCTGCACGATGATTCGTTTTTCCATGCAGGAACTGATTTAAAAGATAACCATTTGCCGAATGCAATTCTACACCGTCGAAACCCGCCTTTTTAGCATTAATTGCAGCTTGTCTGTAATCCTGAATAATGGCTTTAATTTCCTCCGTTTTTAGTGCGCGTGGAGTTTCAAAAGGAACCTGCTTCCACTCAGATGTTAGTGTATTTCCTTCGGGCTGAATAGCTGATGGAGCAACTGGTAATCCTTCCTCCGGATGAAAAGACGAATGCGATATACGTCCAACATGCCACAACTGCAAAAAGATATGCCCCTTTTCTTTATGCACAGCATCTGTTACTTTTTTCCAACCAGTTACCTGCTTATCGGAATAAATTCCAGGAGTCATCGGATACCCCTGTCCCAACTTTGAAATTTGTGTTGCTTCTGTAATAATCAATCCTGCCGACGAACGTTGACGATAATATTCAACATTAAGGTCAGTTGGCGCTAAATCAGCATTTGCTCGCATACGGGTTAACGGAGCCATGACAATTCTATTTTTCAATGTGTAATCTCCCAGCTGAAACGATGTTAATAATTTGTTTTCCATTGTTCTATTTTTAAGACCGATCGGTCTATTTATATTAAAAAAAATTATATACTGAATAATTCGATTTCTTCTTTAATCAACATTATAACCTCATCCATTTGTTTATCATCATTACTTACCCTATTTATAAATACCGCACCTTCAAGCATGGCGTAAAATTTCAGCGCAATTCTTTCCGGGTTCATTTCAGGTTGAAATTCCCCAGTACCTATTCCCATTGAGAGAAGTTCTTTCAGATATTTCTGAGAAGACTGAATAACCTGATGAACCCTTTCCTTAATCTCCGGATTGGTATCATCCGATTCTATCCCGAAATTCAACACAGGACAACCACCATACTCTTCCCGAAATGTTCCAGCTTTAAAATAATCCAGATAAGCAAAAAGTTTTCCTTTAGCACTGGCATATTTATTTAAAATTTCCTTCCCCTTACTCACATACTGGCAGGTAAGGTAATTAAAGGCTTCCAAACAAATTTCCTCTTTATTCACAAAGTTACCATACAAACACCCTTTAGCTAACTGTGTAGCTGCCATGATATCACTGATTGAGGTTCCGGCCATCCCTTTCCGATTGATTATAGGAGCCGCCTTTTCAATGATAAACTGCCGTGTTCGTTCTGCTTTACTCATTATATCACTAAAATAAATCAAATAATTAATACAAAAAGATATTATTATCTAAATAAATTTTGTTTTCACAATCAATTAACAATAAAATTATATCTCATTTCATTTGAGGATAAAGTAAGCTTGTTATCAACCAATTAAGTTTATAATTATATTATTTGCAAGATTAAATATTACCGGATGTCCTATCGCAAAAGACAGATAAAAAAACTCTCCGGAGAGGCTTTTCTTGCGTTTAAATCTGAACCTGACCCTAGTTGTACAAAACGAGAAATACATCAGGAGGCGGGTAATCCCTCATATAAGATCACTACGAAATAATTCAGATATTACTATAAATATTGCTTATAATACAACACAAATAAATCTAATAAAAGTTTGGGATTAAATGAGTTTGTTTTTTTGTTAACCCCACAGTGTATAAGCAAAACCAAACGGATTGAGCCGCAAAAGAGGAAGGTTATATATAGAGAAAACAGAAAACTAAATGTTAGTGAAAAATCGAAATTACTTCAAGAAAGTGAGACCTTTAGAATTAATTATCTTCTATAAAAGTAATATTGAATATGGCGTATAATAAAAATTTAGTCAATAGAATAAGAGAAGATCTTTTGAATATTTCAAAAAAGTAGAAGAAAAAAAAATCTCCCAAGGCTTAAACATTTATGGCTGACGAGAAAATGTGTATCGGAGTCAGAGACGATGAAATTATGTGTAGTATTGACGCAGAAATCGATGACACTTTGCTTGAAAGAACAGATTGTCGTCCGATGATTCACGGTAAGCGAACCACTTGCCACTTTGTAACAGGAGCAGGTGGTTTGGAAGAAGACCTTGTAATGCTGTCTTTGGTTTCACTGGTGAACTAATTTTTGTCCTGCTTTCATAAAACAGGTGCACAATTCAGAAAGAGAACTGTCCCATTAAATTGTATTTTTTATATTTGTGTTTATGGGAAGTCAGGTACAAAAAATTCTGGATAAAAAGGGCATTAAGCCAACCGCTATGCGTGAACTGGTCTTAAAGATTTTGCTAAAGAAACAGAAGGCGGTTAGTTTAATGGAGATAGAACAGCAGTTTGAACAGGTGGATCGTTCTACTATTTTTAGGACTTTAAAAACTTTTCAGCAAAATTGTATTATCCACAAAATTGATGACGGAACAGGGGCAATGAAATTTGCTTTATGCAGCGAAAACTGTTCCTGTATATTGGGCGACCTTCACGCACATTTTTACTGTACCCAGTGTGGGCAAACCACTTGTCTTAAAGACCATCTGATTGAAAAACCAACTCTTCCTGAAAATTTCTTTTTTGAAAGCGCCAATTTTGTAATCAAGGGAATTTGCGCGGATTGCAGGTAAAACTTTGCAATCCTGTTGCACTTCTAATGTCTGTATTTTTAAACCCTGAATTAAAGATGCAGAAATGAAAAAAATATTTTTTGTCCTTTTATGCCTTGTCTCCGGGGCTTCTTATGCTCAAAATACAGTTTATTTTGTTATTTCAGACCAATCAGACGAGCCCTTGGTGGGAGCAAATATTGTTATCAAAGGTACTGGTACGGGAACAATAAGCGATGAATCAGGCAAAGCCCAAATGACTGACCTTCCGGATGGTAAAACAGTTTTTCAGATAAGTTTTATTGGTTTTGATTCTAAACAGTTGACATTGAATTTTCCCACAGACAATAATAAAACTTTCAGGATAAAACTGGAAGAAGGCGAAGAACTGGAAGAAGTTGTTATATCGGCTACACGCTCTTCAAGGACAATTGATGATATCCCAACCCGGATTGAAGCGATATCCGGTGAAGAACTTGGAGAGAAAGCGGCGATGAACTCAACCAATATTGGCATGTTGCTGAGCGAAACAACCGGTGTACAGATGCAACAAACCTCTTTGAGTTCAGGGAACCTGAGCATAAAAATACAGGGACTTGACGGACGTTATACGCAAATTCTGAAAGACGGATTTCCGCTTTACGGAGGTTTTGCCGGCGGCTTATCAATTATGCAGATACCACCACTTGATTTGAAACAGGTTGAGTTAATAAAAGGAAGTAATTCTACGTTATATGGAGGCGGTGCAATTGCAGGAATTGTTAACCTGGTATCAAAAAGACCAGTGGAACACCCCGAACTTACAATCATGGTCGACCAAACCAGTGTAAATGGAACAACCGGAAATGTTTTTTATTCTCAAAAGTTTGATAAAACCGGAATATCAATTTATGGGTCTGCTAATACTCAAAAGGCGTATGACATTGATAATGACGGATTCTCAAATATGCCTAAAACAAGATCGCTAAGCCTAAACCCCAAATTCTATTTTTACTTAAACCCGAACACAGAAATTAATTTTGGATTGAACACGACCATTGATAACCGCATTGGTGGAGATTTGCAGGTGGTTAATGGGGATCCGGATGACACGCATATTTTTACTGAAGAAAACAAGTCGAAAAGACTCTCCACTCAGTTTCTGTTTCTGAGTCATAAAGAGGCAAGCAATTTTAGTGTTAAAAACAGCATTAGCTATTTTGATCGGGAGCTTCAGATCCCAGATTATGAATTTAAAGGAAACCAGGTTTCCGGATTCACGGAAATTCTTTATGTAATGGATAAAGAGAATAAATCAAACTGGCAATTTGGAGCAAATCACTATTTTGAGCAGTTCAATGAAAAAAATGTAAGATATGAATTTGATAAAAGTTATACGCATAATACGATTGGGTCTTTTATCCAGAACACAACCGATTTTAATCCTGAACTCACCTTAGAAAGCGGATTAAGGTACGACTACGATTTTGATTTTGGATCATTTGTTCTGCCACGGGCATCTTTGATGTTTAAAACCACTGATAAACTAACATTGCGGCTGGGTGGTGCACTTGGATATAAATTGCCAACCATATTTACCGAAGATGCAGAAAGACTATATTATCAGAATATACGGCCACTATCAAATGGTAATGCCAAAGCTGAAAAATCAATTGGCGGGAATTTTGACTTTAATTATAAGACTGTATTTTTTGACCAGTTGACCTTCTCTTTTAACCAGTTACTTTATGTTACTCAATTAAATGATGCAGTTGTTCTGAGGGAGAACGATGCGGATGACACGTACTTTTTCGAGAATGCGGATGGTAGTATTCTCAGTTCAGGACTGGAAACTAATCTGAAATTTACACTAAGCGACTTTAAATTGTTCCTGAATTATGCACTAAATAATACAAAACTGAAATACGATAATCTGAACAATCAAAAGCCGCTTACCCCGAAACACAGTGCCGGGGCGGTTCTTATGTATGATAAGGAAGAGAAGTGGTCGATTGGTTATGAGCTTTATTATACCGGTTGGCAATATGATGAAGCCTATAACCGCAAAACGGACTACTGGATTATGGGCTTAATGGTAATGAGGCATTTAAAGAACATTTCATTATTTCTCAACTTCGAAAATTTTACCGATACCAGGCAAACAAAATATGAGCCATTGGTATTGCCTCCATACAACAATCCCACATTTCCTGATATTTGGGCTCCAACGGATGGTTTTGTTATTAATGGCGGAATAAAAATCAATATTTTACAAGACTAAATAATTTAATAAAATCTGAAAAGATTTTCTTTGTATTGTGTTATCTATCAAATACAAGTATAGCACATATTAATCCTGATAGACTTTCTAAAATAACGAGTTGAATTGATCATCATTAGAACAGTTTAATTAATTTTCTTAGAATATAAAATCCTGAAATCAAAGAAAACCGGTTATTTCCGTATTGCCCATACAATAACTATCCAAACGTAACTGAACTATGTTAACAACAGACATTCAATTAGGAAATCGCTATTAGAGTAGCTCTCACGTTTTCAGTATTTTGGAATCATTCAAATTACATTTTGAAATACGGAAATGGACTCGACAATTAAACATACAAGAACCTAAATATCAAATATTTACACCCATGAGTGATTCTAATTTTACATCAAACACACAAAAGCCCCGTAATAACTATAATTACGAGGCTTTTATAAATTTTTGGTGATCCCAGCGGCACAAAATTCGGATCATTTAATGGAAGAATTAAAGCTTTTAGATGAGCTTTTTATCTAGCATTCAGTCCAATATTTGTTAGATAAGATCTAATTTTTCACACTTCTGTCTTATTTTTCAGGTAAAACAGTTATCTGGTTTTTTAATTTTTCGTCTTTGCTTTTCACTGTAATCACAACAGGTTCTGTCGCATTCCCAAAACGTATTAGTGCCGAAGCAATACCAGCTTCTGTTAGAATCTCAACAGGACTTACCAGTTCTGCATCTCCTTCTATTGAAAACTGAACGGGAATATCATTTTTACAAATTACGGTTCCTGATTCATCTTCTAACGTTGCATAAACAAACAACACATCGTTACAACCGGCAGTAGCTTTTTTGCCGCTTTCATCCAGTTTCAAATTGATTTTCGCTAATTCACCAGGAGTTTTCACAGAATGTTCCGCTACTACTTTCCCGTTAATATAAGCTTTTGCCAATAATTCTCCCGCTTCAAATTTTGCTAAATGAAAAGTAAAAGGGGGATGTGCCAAATTGTTACTGATGCTGTTTTTATCCGGCTTCTGTTTTCCCAGGCTTTTCCCGTTCAAAAATAACTCAACCTTTTCACAGTTACTAAAAATCCGCACATTCAGGGGCGACTCCGGAGTCCACCAACTGGCAATATGCACCATTGGCCCGCTTTGGTATTTATCTGAAATTTCATCAGCACCCCGCTGGCTCTGGTAAAAATAGTAACTAAACTTTGGCAAACGGTCGATGCTCATAATACCAGAGGCTTCCAAATCCGGGGAATAGCCACGATTGTAATCAAACATCACCCAGTAACCATCGGCAAAAGCAGGAGTATTAAAGTTATCATTATGTGCTTCCTGTACATTGGTTGCCTGTTGTAAAAGCCGCACTTCGCCATCGGATAAAAGCTGGCGACTGGAACGTTCATCCTGTAATAAATCGCCCCAATCATCCTGATTTAATCCGGCATTCATTGCATAATATTCCCAATCGCCGTATTCGGAAACAACATACGGTTTTTCAGGGTCAGAGTAATGCCCCAGCCGATGTTGCCGCGCCTGTAAAAATATATCGTAACCATATTTCTGCCAGCCTGCCGAATAACACTGGTCACCCGGGTATTCAGCATGGGCAATCTCATGCAGCTCATCAATAAACGGCTCGTCCATCCACGATTCGTTCAGGGAAACTTCCCAGCCTATCACGCACGGATGGTTACGATCGCGACGAATTAAATCGTGTGCTGTTTCAAATACATGTTGCTGAAACAATGAATCGGTACTGTAATATTGCCAGCCAAGAATGGCATCGAGCACCACAAGCCCCAGTTCATCACAGGCATCCATAAAAGCCGGTGAATGCGGATAGTGACTTAACCGAACATAATCAAAACCCGCCTCTTTTATTTTAACGGCATCGCGGTACTGGGCATTATCACTCAAAGCATAACCAATATACGGATAATCCTGATGGCGGTTTACTCCGCGCAGAAACATTTTCTGCCCGTTAATTTTAAAACCGTCTTTTGTTATTTCAATCCGTCGGATACCAATACGTGTTGTTTCAATATCAACTATATCTTTTCTGTTAGAAACAATGGTTTTCAATTCATATAAATTGGGTGACTGAGGCGACCACAATTCCGGATTCTCAACAGGCATTTGAACAATAAAATCAGCATCTTTTCCGGTTGTGATAGTTTGCTTTTCAGCATCAACAGATAAAACCATTTGCCCGTTTCGCCAAAGTTCATTTTTTACTTCTACTGCCGATTCTTTACCTGATTGATTGACCACGTTTGCTTTTACCTGAACAATTGCTTTGTCTTTTGAAACTTCGGGATAGGTTACAAAAATACCGCCCCCTGCTACTTTATTTGCCAAAAGAGCATTACTTATATGAACCGGATTTTCAACCGACAAATATGCATTTCGATACAGCCCTCCATACATATTAAAGTCGAGCGTGTTCATTGGCTTTGGCCCGGTAATTTTGTTGTCTGTATTATCTAAACGAACCAAAATTTCATTTTCACCACCCACATTGGCGACATCTGTAAAATCAAATACTACAGGCAAATATCCTCCCTGATGCGTAGCTACTTTGGTTCCGTTTATCCAAAACTCGGAAGCATTCATGGCACCATCAAAACGCAGTACATATCTTTTCGTCTCTTTCTGCGGAGCCAACTGAAATTTTTTC
The DNA here is from genome assembly GCA_963677235.2 of uncultured Draconibacterium sp. Taxonomy (GTDB): domain Bacteria; phylum Bacteroidota; class Bacteroidia; order Bacteroidales; family Prolixibacteraceae; genus Draconibacterium. The sequence goes on from CAXXPP010000004.1 coordinate 2,277,124, forward strand.
CGGTACCAGCATATTCCCTGCCACTGTCCGTTCATAACTTTTGATTCAATGACCGGAGTATGCGGTAAAGAAACGTTTTCCCACTTTTCATTTTTCTGAATTCCTTCAAAAGAAGCATCGGAAATGGTAAATTGCCAGTCGGCATTAAACAATTCTTCTTTGGAAGGAGATAAAGACTGTTTACAGCCTGAAAAAATGGAAAAGAAGATAATCAACATAACTAAAAAATTCCTCTTAATCATGCTTTTGGGTGCAGAAAATATACAGCGCATTGTTATGTCTTTTTCAGATGTTACTATATGAATTATTATTTTTTGAAAGCGGTAATTGCTTTTAAGCCGTTACCATCTTTATCGAACATACTTCGCCCCAGGTAATGAACCTTAGAACCGGGAACTTCAAGTCCGTCGGGTTTCCAATAAAAAATACCTTTTGCTTTTGGATACTGATGAACAATGCTGTCGAGTTTTACCATATAATCGTACTGTCCCTGTTCTGTGGGCGGGAAAGGCTGGTAATCCAGTACCCATTTATCGGGCTCTGGATAATATCCGTTGGAATGATATGCTGTTTCCACAATAACAATGTCCTGCGTATAATTTTCAGACAGCCATGTAAGGTTTTCCTCCAAATCGTTAAAAGTGCCGTGCCACCACGGATAATAACTCAGTCCGATAAGATCGAACGAAACGCCCTGCTCACTAATTTTGTCAAAGAAATACTGCGTTTTTGGCAGGTCTCCTCCCCTGTCGATGTGAATCATAATTGGCACTTTCCTCCCGGAATAAGCGTCCTCCACTCCTTTGATCCCCGCTTTCAACAATGTGCAGAAACTTGTCCAATCCTCTGTTGAGTCTTTATAAATCTGCCCATCCGGCAAATAAATCCGGGGGTTATTTCATTCCCTACCTGAACCATGTCCGGCTCCACATTTGCCTGTTGCATCGCCTTAATAACGTATTTGCTGTATTGGTAAACACTGTCGGTCAACACATCAAAAGAGAGTCCTTCCCAGGCTTTGGGTTTAATCTGATGCGCAGGATCTGCCCATGTATCCGAGTAATGAATATCGAGCAACAATTTCATTCCGGCAGCCTTTATTCGTTTTGAAAGTTCGATAGTATATTCCAGTGAATTACAAACCGGACCTTCCATATCGGGCGAATGGAAAAGCCGCACCCGTCCATAATTATATCCGTTATCTGCAAAAAGCTGAAGCGGATCTACCGGTTTCCCGTTAAATTTATATACACCGCCGGAATCTTCCAATTTTTTTATAATGGAAAAATCGCCGCCATACATGGTATCGTCGGCAGGCGTACTTTCCGTTTTACAACTTCCCAGTATTCCGAAAACGAAAAAAGCAAGTAGTGCAAAAGGAACTATTGAATTGATTTTTTTTAATGTATTCATTGATTTTCAAATTAATTTTTCAACAGGAATATTTGTTATTCATTGTCTGCAGCAAAAGCATCAAGCGCTTCGGTAGGCGTGCCATCGTTGTTAAAAGCTCCAAGCGTATATTGTTTCCATCCATTAAATGACTGTGGTTCCCAATAAAATACCCCCAGACAACGGTCGTCGGGTATTTCCTTGCTCTGGGTAACCAAACTGGTCAGAAATTCTTTTGCAGTTGCAGCCTCATCCCAAGGCATTCCGGTTTCGCAAATCATAACATCTGTTCCGTAGCGGTCAATCATGTCTTTCACATTGGCAATACAATCGGTAGTCATGTTTTCCCAATTATCCGCCGTTGGATAAAGCGACATGCCTATCACATCCCATTTTCCCCCATTATTTTTCAGCCCGTCAAAAAGCCATCGGAACAAAGAATTATCATTTCCTGATTGTACATGCACAATTACTTTGGCATCAGGATAAACCTTCTTAACAGCCGTGTAACCAACATTATTCAGGCTGGCATATTGTTCCATGTTTTCAGAAGCCTTGCCTTCTTCCCAGAGCATTCCGTTGCCGGTTTCATTTCCTACCTGCACCCATTCCACATCAATATCATTCTCTTTCAAAAATTGTAGAACTTCAGTTGTGTGTATTTCAACTGCTCCCATTAACTCATTAAAACTTAAATCTTCCCAGGCCACAGGTTTTGTCTGCTGTCCGGGATCGGCCCAGCTATCGCTGTAATGAAAATCAATCATAATCCGCATACCCAAATTTTGGGCGCGCCAGGCTTTTATCATCACATCGTATTTATTGCACCAACCTTTATCGGGGTCTACCCACACCCGCAAACGAATCGAGTTCATACCCAAATCACGCAGCAAATGCATACACTCCATTTCACGACCGTCAGTATTATAAAACTGTGCGCCCGCTTTTTCCATCTCAGTAAGCCAACTCACGTCAGCGCCTTTTGCAAAACCAGTCATATCGTATTCAGGTTCGGGCAGAGGCGTTTGAAGTTGTGGCCCTTCGCAGGCAGAAAACAGCCCCAATGCAATTATACCTGCCAAAATAATTTTGCTCACCTTTCGTATAAATCTTTTCTTTTTTCTGAAAATCATATCGTATTCTGTCTAAAAATAAATTAACGGTCACCGCTTACTAAAATAAACGGCGACCGAAATTCTTGTGTTTTATTCTGTAATGCTGTAAGTGCCTTCCGGCAGGTTAACAGTAAGGGTGTACGTCCCCGGACTCAAACCAGCATCGTCCGTAATATTGCTTCCTTTGTAGTACAAACTTCCTTCCGACCCGCCTAAATAATGGTTCCAGGAATCGTCGAGATGAATCTGAAATCCCCATTCAGAAGCGGTAGTTATGGTTATTTCTCCGGAATAAACACCAACCGTTTCTGTAGCCGCCAGAGTTATGCTAAAATCCCAAACATCATTTAATCCTGAAACATAAATTTGTTCTCCTATGCTTGTCAGGTTGTAAGTCAATCCACTTAATGACGCATCAATCAAATAAAGTCCTGCTTCCGGAGCCGGAATATTATCAGCACCATTGTATACAAGTGTACCAGAGATACCATCGCCCGAATCTAGAGTATATTTATCCTCCCAGTTATCTTTTTCAGGACTTATGGTATAACCCCAAAGCGAATTAACATTTACTACGCCGGCATACGCCAAATTATCTTCACTGTAAAGTGTCAGGAAATTATCAAAAGTCCATTCACCGGAAGTACCATCGTCAACTCCCGGTAAATATATATACTGACTGATTTCAACCGGTTCATCCGACCCTTCTGAAGCAGAAATGGTCCAGCCTTTCGGGTCGCTGAGATCAATGGTTAATGTATATTCTCCGGCCTGGGGAACGGTTACTGTAAGATCTCCGGCCTGATCGGCCAAAGCAATATTTCCGCCGTTATCTGCAAATGCAACCGGTGTATCAATAGCTGCGGCATCATCTGTACCAGTTGATTGATTATACAATTTCCCGGCGCCACTTACTTTCACAGTTAATGTTGTTGATGTTGCAGTAAACGGAAGTGTCCATTTTACATTTGGCCTGTCGAATGTCATTTCTCCTTCAATATCACCGGAAACAGTAAGTGAAGGAATTAATAGTGCTGACCACTCTTTATCATTGGTATTAAAATCAACATAATAACATCCACCCGTACCCGGGAACCAGCAATTCCATCGTTCGTCGTCACTATCGGCTGAAGTAAGAACAAAAGCAGTTTCAATAATCCCATCATTTCCCCAAATGGTACCATCGCCTTCCTGCAGGAAATAATTATACCATCCGGTAGCCCCCATAAATCCTACATATTCACCATCCGATTCTACAGAATGCAATGTAAAGCCAGTATCTTCCTTATCTGAATTGAGAATAAAGCCAACGCTCATATCGATCTGATAAGCCGTTACATTCACCGAAACCACGTTGCTTAAAACAGGATCCATATTCTCGCCAATGGATGCCTCCAGCCTAAAATAAAGAGGAGTTGCCACATCGGGTTGAGCCCCCAGATTTTTGGCTATGGTATTTAGTTCAGCTCCTGTAAATGTGTGTGAAAGATTTGATTCTACCAATTCAGTTATTGCTCCTGAGAAATCTTCAGCTACAGATATCTGTAAAGTTGTTGAAAGAATATCCGGCGCCGACATCGTTGGATCGCTTACCGTAAGCGTACTCGTTGTCCAGGAGACCGACAATACATTCGCGGTGCTTGTTTCCTGGGTTAACGCCACATCTGTTTCAGTAACTATCAGCTCACTTTTATCAAGTCCTGATAAAGTAATCAGATCCCCATCTTTTTCACAGGCAGCCAATGCCACCAGCGACATTATTGTAATCAGAATTCTATTTATAGTTTTCATCATTTACTTTCTTAAGTTACTGTAATTAATAATCTTCGTTATACAGATTTGGATTCGCTGTAAGATCCGTAGTCGGGATGGGATAAATGTTGTATTTACTGTCAACAGCCATTCCGTCTTTAACACCGCCTTTCCACTGCCAGATGTAATCGCCGGTTGTAAATTTGTGATAACGTATCAGGTCGGTACGCCTTGTTGCTTCCCAGTGTAATTCACGAGCACGTTCATCCAGAATAAAATCGGTAGTTAAATCGGAAGAAGTAAGCTTCCCGTCAGAATCATAATTTTCGCCATAAGCCCGTTCTCTTAATTCATTCACCAAATCGAGTGCTGTTGCCGGCGAACTGCCACTACCTCCGCGCAATACACTTTCTGCCAGCATTAAATATACATCTGCCAAGCGAAACATAGGAAAATCAGTATCAACTCCACCATCATCGGAGTTGGAAGCAATTTCACCGTCGTCAGTCAGATTCGTCCATTTTTCAAGAAAATAGCCGTAACTCTGATTGTCAACTTCATCAAGATATTGCGTTTGTCCTTCCGTAAAAAAGAGATTACGCCCATCCGTTTCATCAAATAAAGCGGGCAACTCTCCACGGGCCCTGAACATCCCCCAGCCGCTGGTAATACCATAATCAGACGCCTGTTGATAATCTGATGTATTGCTCACTTCGCCGCAGATAATGTAAGTTGTAGCTCCCCACGAAACGGTATGCTCGGCATCTACTGGAAGAGGGAAAATTATTTCATTGGTGCGCAAATGGTTATCGGCATTAAAAAGCTTTTTAAAATCACTTTCCAAAGAATAGCTTCCGCCTTCACCATTAACTATTTTATTACAATAGGTTATACAATCGGAATAATGATCAGCACCAACATAAACTTCAGCATTCAAATAAAGTTTTGCCAGTAATGTCCAGGCGGCTGCTTTGGATGCCCGCCCGTATTCAATTTCCTCTTTATCCAAAAGATTGGGCTCAATCGCTTTTAGTTCCGACTCAATGTACTCAAAAACAGCCGGAGCCTCGTAACGGGGAGGAGCATAAGCGCCCACCGGATCTTCCTCGGTTACAAAGGGAATATTTCTGAAAAAATCGAGGGCGTGATAATAAGCCAGCGCTCTTAGAAACCGTGCTTCCGCTCTGTAATGTATTATGTTTTCCTGTTCTGCTTCTGTAAAATCAGCAATTTTCTCATCCGTTGCATTCCGGATAAATTCGTTACACAAAGCAATCGTATAATAAATATGGTAGTACATATCAGAAACCCAGGGATCATTGGCATCCCAGGAAAGAAACGTAAGGTCGGCTACTTTATCACCTTCCAGCCAGGTAGAGGCTACTTCATCGGTTCCACATTCCTGAAGGTTAAAAAAGGAACGCATATAATCCTGTCCGTTGTTGCTTGATAAGTCGGCATTACCTCCGCCTCTTTCCTGACCGTTAATAACAAACGAAGCGTACAACTTTGCCAGCACTGCCTTGTAGTTAGCCACATCGGAGTAAACACTGGCAGATGTTGTTTCGGCGTGCGGCAGTTGATCCAAATCTTTTTCGCAGGATGCCAGTAAAAATATACCTGCAACCAATAGTGTGTAATATATCTTTTTCATAACCATTTCTTATTTAGCGATTAGAAGTTAAGGCCTAAACCAAGTGAAAATGTACGGGGACGCGGATAAAACGAACTGTCCATTCCGTTAGGCACTTCCGGATCGACACCGGAATATTTGGTAATGGTAAATACATTCTGAACCATTCCGTTTACGGTTAGGTTGAATTTGCCCACATTCCCCCAAAAATCGTATGCAATGTCTCCCACGTTGTACCTCAATGTGAGGTTATCCATTTTCAGGAATGATGCGTTTTCCACATAATAATCAGACAAATACTGGCGGCTGTGAAATCCGGTTTCCAAAAAACTTGACGAAAGATTGTTTAACTGATAAGAATTATAACTTGTTGTACTTAAAGCTCCTGTATTCATAGCCATTCCGTTATAAACATAGTTACCAATATTTGCCCGGAAATTCATATCAAGTGTCCACTTTTTGTAATTCAGCGAAGAACTGAAACCTAAAATAAAATCAGGACTCGGAGAATGATACCGGTAAAGGTCGCTGGAATTGATGTTTTTATCATTGTTTAAATCAGCATAAGCCCCTTCAATGGGTTTTCCTGTTTCCGGGTCGTACAATTGATGGTACACATAAAACATATAAGGTTCATATCCTTCGCTCAATACCTGGAAATAGTAACTGTCGATGGTAGGGCCAACCAACGTGTTGGTTGTTGTTGTCCCTTCAATAAGCGAAAGGTTTTTTACCGTCATTTTCTGCCAGCTCATATTAAAGCTCACATCCCAGGTCAAATCGTTTGTTTTTACCGGTGTTGCACTTAACGATACTTCAATCCCTTCACTATCGACATTTCCTACATTGGTAAGAATTGATTTATCGAAATTTGTTCCGGCAGCCGATGGTACGGTAGCCAGCAAGTCTTCCGTTTTTCGTGTATAATAATCAAATGAACCGGTTATTTTATCATCGAAAATTCCAAAATCAAAGCCCACATTATAGGATTTGGTTGTTTCCCATTTTAAGTCAGAAACATAAGCTTCGGGGCGATACGTATAATACCACTGGTCGCCAAATTGTACCTGGGCGCCATCCTGACTGAGTGTATAAACCGGCAGGTAATTGTAGTTTCCAATTCCTTCCTGCTGACCGGTTACTCCGTAACTCGCCCTTAATTTCAATGTACTTATTACCGGATTATCTTCCAGGAATGACTCTTCATTTACTCTCCATGCCAGTGCGACCGAAGGGAAGGTTCCCCAACGGTTATCTTCACCAAAACGCGAAGTTCCGTCGCGTCGTAAGCTGGCGGTAATCATATAACGCGAATCGTAGCTGTAATTTATACGTGCGTAATAGGAAATCAACGAATGTCTTTGATCGCTTGCTGCATATGTGTTCTGTGCCTCTCCCAGGGTATTAAATTCGGAATAAGCCGGCGAAGTACTTTTCCAGTACTGGTAATCGTAGCCCAAAGTAGCTTCAATGTTGCTTTTCAGAGGCTCCACATATTTGTTATAATTAAAATAAGTGGTAAGCAGCTTATTTGTTTTTTTCTGCGGGCCGTATTCAAAATCACGTCCTCCGGTGGTAGAATATTGGGCCGCTTCCAAAGGAACATATATGTCTCCCTGACCTTTTGCATAATCATAACCAGCCGTTACATGAAATTTCAGTTCAGGTAAAAAATGCATTTTATAATCCATATCAATATTTCCTACCACCCTGTTTACTTTACTGGTAGAATGATATTGTTTTAGTAAGCCCAATGGATTAATAACCGCCCGGGTAACAAGCGCTCCGTTATTATCTATTGCCTCGTTGTAACCCCCAAAATTATTGTTACCGGAATATATCGGGATGGTTGGATTATATGTTGAAGCTCCCCAAATAGCGCTTGTTTCGGCAAACCGGTTATTATTATGAGAACCTTTGGCGTTTACATTAAATTTCAGAAAATCGTTAAAAAACGATGGTGAAACAGACAAGCTTCCGGTTACCCGCTCTGCATTGTCCGTTTTTACAATTCCGTTTTGATTATAATAACCAAGCGAAAAGCGTGCCGGGGCATTTGGCGCCACCCTTGTGGAAATACTGAGATTATTATCAGTACCCAAAGCCGCCCGATAAACTTCCTTATTCCAATCGGTATCATAATCTCCGATAAGTCCTTTTTGAGCATCTGAACCATAGGAATTAATAACATCTACAAACTCGTCGCGCGATAACATATCGGCAAGTTTTGTATGAAACTGTACCGAATTTGTAGTACTAAAATTCACCTTTAAACCTTTGCCTGAAGCGCCTTTTTTTGTGGTAATTAAAATTACACCATTTGATGCACGTGAACCGTAAATAGCGGTTGATGCCGCGTCTTTCAAGATGGTCATATTTTCAATGTCATTGGGGTTTATCAAGCTTAGAAAGTTACCACTGTTTCCACTGATTCCGCCACTTTCCAAAGGAAGCCCATCGAGCACAATCAGCGGGTCGTTACTGGCATTTAATGAAGCGCCTCCCCGAATCCGGATGGTACTTCCTGCTGTTGGAGAACCGCTGTTGGACATAATCTGCACGCCCGAAACTTTACCGGAAATCAGTTGTTCCGGAGAACTAATCAGGCCGCTGTTAAAGTCATCAGTGCTAACACTGGTTACAGAACCTGTTAAATCACTTTTACGTTGAACACCATAACCAATAGCAACCACTTCTTCCAGCCCGATGGTTTCTGTTTCAAGCACAATATTTATTACAGACTGACCTGTCAATGGAATTTCCTGGCTTTTCATACCCACGAATGAAAAAATGAGGGCATCAGCTCCGTCCGGCACATTTAAACTGTATTCACCATTACTATTGGTAATAGTACCCATACTGGTTCCTTTAACAGCAACCGTAACCCCAGGAAGTAATTCCCCGTTTGAATCGGTTACTTTACCAGTTATCTCCAATTGTTGCTGCAACTCTGCTTTTGTATCAATCCCCGTGCTTTTGCTGGCATGGGAAACAGAATAGGAAAGCAGGAAGAAAACCAATAAAAGAAATATATATCCATACTTCCAGAATGTTTCTCTTTGCTTCCGTTGAATAGATAAAACGAGTTTATACATTTTATATAAATTAAGATTTGATAGTTTATTGTTTTTAATTGTATCTACTTTAGTTTTCGCTACACTCCTATTCTTACTAAATCAATGAAGAATAAGAATAGTTGTCATTTACATTTTGTTCATTCAGTTGCTTGATAAAAAAAGTACTCTACAAAGCTATATCGCCCGGTCGATTCAGGGTTGTCAAAAACAACCTTATATTTGTCAAAATCTTACAATGCTCTTAAACATATTTCACTAAACAACTACAAATCAGAATCATTAACACACAAACAACCTTTATCTATTTCATACATCAAACAAAGAAAAGACTCAAACAAAGAAGTAAAATGTTACTTTTACTATTCTAAAAATTCGAAATGAACATGTTCACTAAAATAACAGGCTTACTACTTTTGCAACTTGCTTTGGTGTACACTGTATTCTCGCAACCTGCATCTCTATATTTCCAAAACATGAGTATTGGTGACGGACTGCCCTCCAATACCATAAACTCAATTGTGCAGGATAAAACCGGATTTATATGGATTGGCACTGAGGAAGGACTGTGCAGATATGATGCTTATTCTATGAAAACCTTTAAATATTCAGGACAGGAAATTTCGATTCCGTCGAACCGAATTAGCTGCCTGTATCTGGACAATGAGCTTTTATGGGTAGGAACCTGGAACGGAATCTGTACAATTAATGTACTCACTTTTGAAATCACTCCCGTTGATATTGGAGAGAACCGGGCAATAAGGGCGATACAAAAAGATGATGATGAATCGATTTGGATTGGTACAGGAAACGGGTTAATTCGTTATAACAAAACGGATAGCAGCTACAAAATATTCACGGACCAAAACAGTAAGCTAAGCCACAATACCATTCGCTGCTTTTATAAGTCAGATAACGGTGATTTGTGGATAGGCACATTTGACAAGCTTAATCGATATCGCGACGGAATATTTGAAACATTTGATTTAAAAGGCCACTACAAATCCCTCATCAAAAACAACCTGGTGCTGGACATTATTCCAAACACAGAAAACAAACAATTACTTTGGATTGGTACAGAAACCGGTTTATGCCTTTTTAATACAAAGACAGGAAACTACGAAACCTTTAACCGGGAAAACACCAAGCTTAGCAACGAGGTTATCAAATGTATTTATCCGGAAGGAGATATTCTTTGGCTGGGAACGGATTACGGGTTAAATATAATCAACCAGAAAACCAGAGAAACCTCTGTATTTTATCACAACCCTATTGTTAACCATTCCATTAGCAACAATGTTATTTGGGATATTTTTCAGGATTCAAATAGTATTTTGTGGTTTATAACCTCTAACGGAATCAGCCAACTAAACATAAGAACGGAATTTTACAAAACACATGAAGTTTTTTTTAGTGATAATAAGGAACAGGCAGGAAACCAGGTTCGCGATATGCTCGTTGGTAGCGACAGCATTTTCTGGATGGCCACTATTCATGGTGTAATCCGGAAAGATTTAAAAACCGGCAAACAACAAAATTTCACGGTTAACTCACCAGGGACAACGTCGATATTACTGGATAATGTCTATTGCCTGGGGCAAGATATGCAAAACCGCATTTGGATGGGAACTGCTGGCGGAATAAACATATGGGATGACCGGCGTTCAAAGATGTATTCTATTACTGCCGATCCTTCAAACGGTCTAAAATCAAATTACATAAGTGGTTTTTATTTTACCGAACAGGGAGAAATATTTATTAGCGCCTGGGAAGGTGGTTTATACCGGCTTTCAGGAGATTTAAAAAATCTGGAAAATCTCCACTTTCAATCCATCTCAAATGACGGGGAAGCCATTGGACTGGCAGTAAAAACCGACTTTTACTTTATCAGCCGCAACAATGTGTATCATTTACCACATAATACAGATACGCCTGAATTAATAAATCCCTTGTCAGACCAAAAATTGAACACAGTTATTCATTGTTTAAACAAAGATTCTGAGAACAACATTTGGCTGGGTGGCGACGGGCAACTCCTCAAATACATCCCAAATACCGATAGCCTTGTAAGGTATCACCTGGTGGATGAAAATCAGAAATTAATCAGTCTTGAAATTGCCCCGTCCGGAATAGTTTGGGGAGCCGGGGCTGAGCAGGTATTCAAATTTAACCCCAAAACAAAAGAAAGTATTTTCATGCCACTAAACCCAAACTCGCCGGTAAAAAATTTTTATACCAGCTCCAGTTTACAATCGGGAAACGGTAAAATTTATTTTGGAGGAAATAACGGTTATGTTGAAATAGATATTTATCAAAACAATCATCCATTAAAAAAACCACAGACTTACATAAGTGGTCTTCACATCAACAATAAACAAATTTATTACGACAAGAATTCCAAGATTTTAGAAAAAGATATTGCCTTTACGCACCAGCTAAAACTAAAATATGCCGACAATACACTAATGCTCGATTTTAGTACACTCGATTTCTGGATGCCCGAAAAAGGCATCTACCGTTACCGGCTGACTGATTACGACAAAGAATGGCAAATTACAGAAGGAGAAAAAAACTTTGCGGTGTATTCGAATCTCTCGCCCGGCAAATATATTTTTGAGGTAACAGGTTCAAACCATTACGGATTGTGGGACGACACACCTACTCGTCTGAATATAAAAATAAGCCCTCCCATTTGGTTAAGTAAAGGATTTCTAGCTATCTATTTTCTTCTGGTTGCGGGCATTATTTATGGTACGCTCCGTTTTCTTAATTACAGACACCGTATTGCACACGAGTTAAAAATCGCTCAGCTTGAAAAAATTCATTCGGAACAATTATTACAGGCCAAGCAACAATTCTTTACCAATATTTCGCATGAATTTCGTACGCCGCTAAGTTTAATTGTTCCGCCACTTCAGCAAATTATAAAATCAAACAATCTGGATGAAATTCAGAAAAGATTATTGACACTGGCAGGTAAAAATTCGCAACGGCTCCTGCGGCTTGTCAATCAAATTCTGGATTTCAGAAAGCTGGAAATAACAGAATTAAAGCTTACTGCTTCCAAATTTGAATTGGTTTCTTTTTGCAAAAACATTCATCAGTCATTCTCCGATCTTGCAGAACGAAATGAGATTGATTACCGCTTTATTACCCAAATTTCTCCGTGTATGGTTTTGTTTGATGAAGCAAAAATTGAAACGGTTCTTTTCAACCTTCTTTCCAATGCATTTAAACATACGCTTCCGGGAGGAAAAATCATTTTGCAACTCAGCAAAACCAATAGCGGAGCAAAGGAGCAATTTGAGATTTCAGTATCCGACAGTGGGAAAGGTATTCCCAAAGAAGAACAGGAAAACATCTTTAAGCGCTTTTATCAAACCGATAATTTTAACATGCCCAAAACCGGCACAGGAATCGGGCTAACCATGGCGCTTGAATATGCACAATTACACAAAGGAACCATTCGTGTTGACAGTACTCCGGGAACGGGCAGCTTATTTACTCTTGTGCTTCCCTTTCAACCGGCTACAGAAAAAGTGACATTGCCAGATGAAATATTGTTGCAGGAAGAAGAATCTTCAAATTCGAATAGAAACATACCTTTAGCCGCAAGTAAAATACACGAAAAAACCATACTTATTATTGACGATAATCCAGATATTCTCGAATACATTGAACTAAACCTTGGAGTACATTATCATTTTATAAAAGCTGAAAACGGGAAAAAAGGGTTCGAAATAGCCAAAAAAGAGACGCCAGATTTAATTGTTTCGGATGTGATGATGCCTGTTATGGATGGGCTGGAATTATGCAGGAAACTAAAAAAGACGCCACAAACTGCGACTATTCCGGTTATCCTGCTAACAGCAAAATCACTCGACGCTCAAAAAATTGAAGGAATGATGACCGGCGCAGATTTATACATAACCAAACCGTTTGATACCGGATACTTATATTCCTGCATCGAAAGCTTATTCCGCCGTGAAAATGTCCTGGAAAACTATATTCGAAATGAATTGCAAATTCAGGCTCCCGACAGCAGCACACCAGACGATAACCAGGACCAGATTTTCATCCGAAAAGTAATGGATATTATCGAAAAAAACATCGACAACAACAACCTTTCGGTAAACCTCATCAGCCACGAAATTGGCATTAGCAGTACGCATCTTTACCGAAAACTAATGGCCATTACCCAACAACCCACCAAAGACATTATAAAAAACTACCGTCTTCAGAAAGCTGCGCACATGCTAAAAAATAATGAAGGAAACGTAACCGAAATAATGTATGCCGTTGGTTTTTCCAGCTTATCCAGTTTTTCCAAAAGCTTTAAAGTTATGTACGGGCGCAGCCCAAGTGAATATGTAAAATCTTCCCTTAATTAAAATAATATGGAAAGTAAAGTTTCATTTTTCTATTTTTTATAAAAAACAGAGTTAATACTATTTACTAAAAATAACTTTTGTTCTATAACAAAAACAATATTATACTCACTTACAAATCAATAAATATAAAACTATTTGCAAATTAAACGATTATCAATCTGCAAGATACGTGCAACAATAGAAGGCAGACTTGACTTTTTTAATTTAATTCATATATTTGCCTAATAATGGATGATGATAATTAGTATGCAAACTAAAATTTCTCTAAAAGAAACAAAAGTTTAAATAGAAAGATTTACAAACCTATCCGCATATCTTAACATAAAACCTCAAATTCCACTAATAGATTAAATTCTATTTTGAGATGTATGGATAGCATATTTCGCTTAAAAAGATATTAACATGCTTTACTATTAAATAGCTGTGTTTTTAGCTAAAACACACTGAAAAGTCAAATTATGCCCAAAAATTAAAATTCAATTATATGAAACAAACTTTACTTTATTTAGTATTACTTTTTTCCGGCTTCTTCATGCAGAACAATGCATATGCACAAACATTGCAAGCTGGAGATATAGCTTTTATAGGCTATGTTACCGATGATCCGGACGGATTTACATTTATAGCCTTAAAGGATTTACCGGCAGGTGAAGTTATTTATTTTACAGATAAAGGCTGGAATGCAACAGATGATACTTGGTATGCAAATACGGAAGATCATATTATCTGGACCGCTCCAACCGGAGGACTTTCTATGGGGACTGTAGTATCAATCATAGAAACATCTGCAGATGTCTTCACAGTTTCTCAAGGAACAGCAGTTTTGGCTTCAGGATCTGAACTTTTCACCCTGTCTGCAGGCGATAATATTTTTGCCTATCAATCATCATCTGGTATCGAACCGGCCAGTCCAACTTTTATTGCCGGGATATACGGAGATGATAATTATGCACACACTGCTGGGTGTGATGATGCCGGTGGTTGGCTTAATTGTTCTACTTGTACTCATCTTAGTGGAACTTGTGCCACAACAGGTACAAGTACTTCGGGTTTGCCTGTAGATTTAACAAACGGAGAAAATGCCATAGCTTTATTCCCTACTTCAGGAGAAAAAGATAATGCTAAATACACGGGGACTCTTACAGGAACCGTATCCACTATAAGAGCAGCGATAAATAATCCTGCGAATTGGAGTAGTAGTGATGATCCTATTAATATAGCTTCTACTGAATATTCAGGTATTAATATTACACCAGACGCACCGGCATGTACCATGACAGCTTCTATTTCATCACAAACGAATGTTGCCTGCAATGGAGGAAATACAGGTTCACTAACAGTTACGGCAAGTGATGGAACTTCAAACTATAGTTATTCATGGAGTAATGGTTCATCAACATCAAATACTTCTTCAACAACAAATACAATTTCTGGCTTAACTGCCGGGACTTACAGTGTAACTATAACTGATGGCAGTGGATGTACAGCAACAGCTTCTGCTACTATAACAGAGCCAACAGTACTTACTGCTTCAGGACAGGTAACTTCCAACGTAACCTGCAACGGAGGAAACAATGGAGCTGCAACGGTAAATGTAACCGGAGGGTCTTCCCCTTATACTTATGCGTGGAGTAATGGGGCTGCAACACAAAGTATGATAGGGTTAACAGCCGGAACATACAGTGTTACAGTAACAGATGCTAACGGATGTACCGCTACAGCAGGCATAACTGTTACTCAACCGATTTCAGGAATTTCAGCAAGTGCAATTGCAACCAATGTAAGCTGTAATGGCGGTAGCGATGGTGCTGTTGATTTAACCGTAACCGGAGGGACAGCACCATATACATTTGTATGGAACAACACTGCAACAACCGAAGACATGATTGGTCTTGAAGCAGGTACTTATAGTGTAACAGTAACCGATGCTAACGGATGTACGGCTACTGAATCAGTAGAAGTAACTGAGCCGGCAGTACTTTCAGCAAGTGGTGTAGCAACCAATGTAAGCTGTAATGGCGGTAGTAACGGAGCTATTGATTTAACAGTAACCGGAGGGACAGCACCATATACCTTTGTATGGAGCAATACTGCAACAACCGAAGACATGATTGGTCTTGAAGCAGGCACATACAGTGTAACCGTAACAGATGCTAACGGATGTACGGCTACTGAATCAGTAGAAGTAACTGAGCCGACAGTACTTTCAGCAAGTGGTGTAGCAACCAATGTAAGCTGTAATGGCGGTAGCGATGGTGCTGTAGACTTAACAGTAACCGGCGGAACAGCACCATACACATTTGTATGGAGCAATACTGCAACAACCGAAGACATGATTGGTCTTGAAGCAGGCACATACAGTGTAACCGTAACAGATGCTAACGGATGTACGGCTACTGAATCAGTAGATGTAACTGAGGCAATATTAATTGCATCTGGACAGGTGACTTCCAACGTAACCTGTAACGGAGGAAACGATGGAGCTGCAACAGTAAATGTAACCGGAGGATCCTCCCCTTATACTTATGCATGGAGTAATGGGGAAACAACACAAAGTATGCTAGGCTTAACAGCCGGAACATACAGTGTTACAGTAACAGATGCTAACGGATGTACCGCTACAGCAGGTATAACTGTAACTCAACCGATTTCAGGAATTTCAGCAAGTGGTGTAGCAACCAATATAAGCTGTAATGGCCGATGGCGCTGTTGATTTAACCGTAACCGGCGGAACAGCACCATACACCTTTGTATGGAGCAATACTGCAACAACCGAAGACATGATTGGTCTTGAAGCAGGTACTTATAGTGTTACGGTAACCGATGCTAACGGATGTACGGCAACCGAATCAGTAGAAGTACTTGAGCCAACTATATTAGAAGCAAACGGAGTGGGTACTGACGCAACATGTGCAGGCAACGACGGTACTGTAGACTTAACAGTAACAGGCGGAACAACACCATACACATTTGTATGGAGCAATACTGCAACAACCGAAGACATGATTGGTCTTGAAGCGGGAACATATAATGTAACCGTGACTGATAGTAAAGGTTGTACTACTACAGAAAGTGTAGTTATAGGAGGATCTCCTGCTATAATAGTCAATGCAGTAGTAACTTCAGTAAGCTGTAACGGAGATAGTAATGGTCGTGTAAATTTAACAGTAACCGGAGGCACCGCACCATATACCTATGAATGGAGCAATGGGGAAACAAGCCAAAATATAACAGGGCTTACCATAGGTACTTATGAAGTAATAGTAACCGATGCTAACGCATGTACTGCAACCGAATCAGTAGAAATACTTGAACCAGTTGCTCTTGAAGTGAGTACTTCGGTATCTGATAATGCCTCATGTAGTAATAACGATGGAGCAGCTATGGCTACGGCTACCGGAGGTACGGCACCTTATGTTTATTCATGGAGCAACGGGGCAACAACCGAAGAAATATCAGGGGTAAGCTCTGGTACTTATGAAATAACGGTAACCGATGCTAATGGATGTACTGCCATTAGTAGTGCAACTATTGAAGGAGCAGTAACTGCTCCGGTTATTACAGTAGCAGACATAACAAGTGTAACTTGTACAAATGGTACCGATGGCGCTATAGATATTAATGTAACAGGAGGTACTACACCATATACATATTCTTGGAGTAACGGAGCAACAACCGAAGATATATCAGGGCTAAGTGCCGGTACATATGCGGT
Organism: uncultured Draconibacterium sp.; assembly: GCA_963677235.2. Classification (GTDB taxonomy): domain Bacteria; phylum Bacteroidota; class Bacteroidia; order Bacteroidales; family Prolixibacteraceae; genus Draconibacterium. Next base: position 2,294,196 of record CAXXPP010000004.1, read on the forward strand.
TACTGTTACAGGCAGTGATAATTGTTCTGCTACACAATATATAACGGTTACAGAACCTGATGTATTATCTATTGTAGCTCCGGGAGTTGCCAATGGTATTTTAGTTTACGATGAGTTTTTTACTCAAAATCAAACATACCAGCCTGGATCGGATAATTATGATAATTGGGCTAGTTTTAGAGAGTCAATAGATCCTGATTCATATTATTTAAGTATAACTATCTCAGGTTCTCAATTGCCTGATGGACTTACATTAAATGATCCTGTAGCAGCTACTGCAATAGCACAAGCATTACGTAGCGGAAATCAGGAAATTAGTTTTACCGTTAATGGTGTTACTTGGGGTGTAGACTTTGGATGTAGTGCTATAGGTATCAACACAAATGCAGTAGAGTTAGTAGTAAACACAACCGGAGCTGATATTAGTGGATGTGGATGTGGTTCAGATAGCTATAAGGTTATAAGACCCGGGATAGCAAATACTAACTGGGGAGGTTTAGGTACAGGCTCTACTTGTGGTGCGGTGTCTCAAAATATGCGGGTTGAGCTTGTTAACGGTGGTCTTATAAATAATGTAACATGTAATGGCAATAACGATGGTTCTATTGAAGTAGCAGGAATTGGTGGTACTGCACCATACACATATTCCTGGGATACAGGTGAAACAAGTACCTCTATAACCAACTTGGCACCAGGAGACTATTCGGTAACTATTACCGATGCTAACGGATGTTTCACTACTCAGAATTATACGATTATAGAGCCAGATGTATTAACGGTAAACTCTATAACACAAACACCTACGAGCTGTAATGGCGGTGATAATGGCAGTATAAATCTTACTATTATTGGGGGTACCACACCATATACGTATTTGTGGAATAACGGAGAAACAACTCAGAATTTATCAAACCTTACTGCCGGTACTTATAGTGTAACAGTAACCGATGCTAACGGGTGTATCGTTACCGATACTGTGGAAGTACTAGAGCCTCTTGAAATTGATGGAAATGAAACTGTAACCAATGTTAGCACTAATGAAAATGATGATGGTAGCATAACATTAAATACTATAGGGGGGACCTCTCCATACACTTATTATTGGAATGGTATTACTGAGGTTATTTTAGCAACTCAAGGTTTTGAAACATCAGGAGGAACCTGGAATTACACATTAGATCCTTCTACTACTTATAACACTGAAGGAGATTCAGTTATAGATAATTATCTTAGTAATGTATGGGATACTGTAGAAGCGTATAATCATAATGCTAACACTTCAGCAGCAGAGGGAAATCAATTCTTTGCAGCTCAAATGGTTAATAATACGAATGGAGGTGGGGATTTTCCTCATACTATCACATTTGATGCTATAGATGTTTCAGCTTATGGAGATTTGATTCTTGAATTCAGCTATTATGCATTAAATTACAATTCCAATTTTACTACTCAATATATTGTAGCTTATGATGACGCCAATACCTGGACAGATACTCCTGTAGATTTAAGTAAAAATACAGGTGGATGGCAAAAAGTAACTATAAATGTTCCTTCTAGTGCAAACTATGTAAGGTTAAGATTACAAACTCATCAAAATGGCAATTATCAATATTTAGGTTTTGATAATGTAAGACTTTACGAAGCAGGCCCATCAGGAGAAACGTTAACAGATTTATCAGCAGGAACTTATTCTGTTGTTATAACAGATGATAATGGATGTAGTGTTACAGAAGATATAGTAGTATCAGAACCAGCTACACTTTCAGCTAGTGGAGTGGCAACTAATGTATCTTGTAACGGTGGCAGCAACGGTACTGTAAATTTAACAGTAACAGGAGGGACCGCACCATATACCTATGTATGGAGCAACACAGCTACAACACAAAACCTTGCAGGTCTTGAGGCCGGAACATATAATGTCACGGTAACTGATGCAAACGGATACACAACAACAGAATCAGTAGAGGTAACGGAGCCAAATGTATTAATTGCTTCAGGACAGGTAACTTCCAACGTAACCTGCAACGGAGGAAACGACGGAGCTGTAAATGTAAATGTAACCGGAGGGACTTCTCCGTATACTTATGCATGGAGTAATGGAGCAACAACAGAAAATATGATAGGTTTAACAGCCGGAACATACAATGTTACAGTAACAGATGCAAATGGATGTACCGCAACGGAAAGTGTTACTGTAACACAACCTGTTTCTGGGATTTCTGCAAGTACAGCAACAACCAATGTAAGTTGTAACGGCGGTAATGACGGAACTGTTGATTTAACAGTGACTGGAGGTACAGCGCCATATACCTACTTATGGAGTAATACAGCTACAACACAGAACCTGGCAGGTCTTGAAGCCGGAACATATGATGTTACAGTAACGGATGCCAATGGATGTACAACAACAGCTTCTGCAGAAGTAGGGCAACCAGAAGTATTATCTGCCAGTGGCGTTGCAACAAATATAAGCTGTAATGGCGAGATTGATGGAGAAGTTAATTTAACCGTAAGCGGAGGGACAGTACCATACACCTATGTATGGAGCAACACAGCTACAACACAGAATCTAGCAGGTCTTGAAGCCGGAACATATAGTGTTACAGTAACCGATGCAAACGGATGTACGGCAAATGCCTCAGTAACGGTTACTGAACCGGCTGCACTTTCAGCAAATATTACATTAGATAACCATTTAACATGCAGTGATGACAACAATGGTGGAGCAACGGTTGAAGTTACAGGAGGAATGGTCCCTTACACCTATGAATGGGACAATCAGGCAACAACAGCTTCTGTTACCAACCTTACCCTTGGGAACCACAGTGTAACCATAACTGATAAGAGTGGTTGTACAGCTACCCAAACAGTAAACATCGATTTTAACGACAGCACACTCCCTGTCCCTGACGTTTCAACGCTTCCCAACATCTCGGAATACTGCGAAGTAAATAAAGCTGATGTACCTACACCAACAGCTACAGATAATTGTTCCGGTACATTAGAGGGAACCACAAATGCTATTTTCCCAATTAATACACCAGGTATTACTACAATTACCTGGATCTTCGAAGATGAGAATGGTAATAAATTTACTCAGCAACAAGATATTATTGTTCAGTCTTTACCGCTGTCAGATGTAAGCTTTAGTGATGTAACTGTTGCTTATGATGGAACCGTTCACAGCATTGAAGTAAATGGCCTTCCCACAGGAGCCTCTGTTAATTATCAAAACAATGGACAAACAGATGCAGGAAGTTATGAAGTTATCGCTACGTTAAATCCAGGCTCTTCAGGATGTTCCTCAACAACATTAACTGCAACACTCACCATCGAGAAAGCAGAACAAACCATTTCTTTTAATGAAATCCTTGATAAAAGCCTGGAAACAGATACTGATTTCTCTCTAGCAGCAACAGCAAGCTCCGGGCTTCCGGTAAGCTATACTTACAGTTATTCTGCCGACACACCTCCGGCAGAAGTGAGTGAAGCAGGAGAAGTTAGTCTGCTTACATCAGGAACTGTTGAAATTACAGCACACCAGGAAGGTAATGAGAACTATTCGCAGGCAACACCTGTAACACGAACATTAACGATAGAAAGCTCAGATGCAACTATTCATGAATTAACAATTAACGGGGAAGTTTATGATAGTCCGGATAATAACATTTATTATCTTATCGACTGTAACAATGATATGCAATCCGTTGAAATCAATTTGAGAAGTGAAACCAATGCCAATTCTTCAGAATCTGATGGTTTTGTCATTAACACATCGGCCCCTGGTATTTATGAAAGAGACATAGAACTCACCTCTCAGGATGGCAGCCAAACAGAAAGATACAAAATTACAATTGAGAAACGTTTCTCATACGAGGATATTATTGTAAGAAAGTTTAACAATGTTTTGCTCATTAACAATAATCCGGAAACCAATGGAGGATATCATTTTGAGTCGTTTGAATGGTACAAGGACGGAGTATTAATGGGGACGGATCAGTACTATTCGGCAGGAGAGAACTCTACCAACCAACTGGATTTAGACGCGAATTATTCGGCAACAATGACCACTGAAGACGGAGATGTATTGCAAACTTGTGATTTCATTATTTCTCAAGACAATGTTTTCACAATGGCTGTATCTCCAAATCCGGTGAGCGCAGGAAGTTCCATTGATGTTATCACAAATTTCACTACCAAAATGCTGGATAACATGACCATTCGAGTAAGCAGGCTTTATGGAACCACAGTTTTGGAAACAGTTTCAGAAACAAACAAAAGCCAGATTAATTTGCCGGCAACCATGACTTCAGGAACTTACATTGTAACCAGCACTGCTGACGGAGTTAAATTAACCGGAAAAATTATTGTAAAATAGAGTTTCAAAGCAAATACTGCACGAATATGTTGAAAATGAATAAAACAACGAAAATGAAAAACAACAGATTAAAATTCTACAAGCATATTATATTATCCTGCACCCTTTTATTATCTGCTGGAATAATAGCTGCCCAACAATCCAATTCTCTGCGAAATGAAATTTCAGTCTATATGAATGGGGGAATTTCCTACCTGAAATACGATATGGATATGGATGTAAAACAGGACGGCCGTTTGGGCGGAGGCTTGGGTGTTCAGTATGCTCTCTATTTATCTTCCAATTGGAGCGTTTCTGCCGGAGCAGAATACCAGCAATATCATTCAGAAACTACCTTCTCTGATTTTGAAGGTTACTACCCAACAACAGATTCGGAAGGAGACGATTTTGAATTCCGTTCTTCGGCAAGTTCTTACCAGGAAAAACAAATGTTGGATATGCTGAATATTCCGTTGCGCATTCAATATGAAACAACAGGCAAACCAACAAGGTTCTTCGCATCAGCAGGTATTCAGTGGGGAATTCCGGTACAAACCAAATACAAGGTAACAGCCACTGATTTAAAAACGGCAGGCTACTACGAACAATATGATGCATTACTTGAATCACCTGCATTTGTCGGTTTTGGAAATTGGGGAACTGAAGTAAAGGATAACCAGAAACTGGATATAAAAAACAGCTTTTCATTACTTTTTGACCTGGGAATAAAACAGCAGATAAAAGAAAATGAAGATTTATATATTGGGCTGTATGCAGAATTTGGGTTAAATGAGCTAAATAAAGAAAGTAGTCCTTCAAAAGAATTGATTAGCTATGATACTGAAAATCCCACTGAATTTCAGTTTGAATCTATTACAAATGCCTCACCGGGAGGCCAGGGTAAAGTTTATGCAGATAAACTGAAAACAATCGGTTTTGGACTAAAAGTCCGCTATACACTTCCGTGGTAAATGTTCTCTTTTGATATAAAAGTAAGGCAGGAGCATCTATTGTTCCTGCCTTTTTTGTTTTCACTGACTCTGACAATATGAATTTACTTCTTTACTATATTAAAAAATAAACCAGGCTACGCCCAAAATTCCAGATAGGGAGATATCGAAGGTAACGTTATTTTCACAAGTGAATGAAGATAAAAATTCTTGTTAAAATCATTTTGAAACTAATAAATTCCACTAATCTTTTTTTGTTAAAATCATAAATATCAGCTAAGTAATTTGTTCGAAAATATAATATGTAACCCTACAAAATACTATTTACTTTTTTAAATTCTGACGATTTATAACCTGACTAAAAATTAGACACTCGATGTAAAATAAGTTGACACTTGTTCTCATTAATTATTTTGTAATATTTTATTAGTCAATGGATTAACAAAAAGGCATTTTTATTGATAAAACATTAATGTTTTGGGTATTACGTAGATAGTTATGAAAAAGTCGAACATTTTGCTTACAAAACTAATTTAAGCGGATTGATTTTGCCCTTGCGGAGCATTGGCGCTGGGAATTACGCTGCTAACGATGAGTTGACAAAGTTGGCGGACAGCTACGAGGAATGCTGTTGATATTCTCAGATATGAATAGAGAAAAGCAGAGATACCGAGAACGAAAAGACTAGGAATGTAGGCACTCAGATATGAGTGACGACTTGACTGCAGGCAGGAATCCCGACCAAAGCGTCGAGGTTGAGGCATTACGATATGAATAGAATTAAAGATTAGTAAAAGCGAGGCAATGATTAAACATTTTTTTACCAACATTTTTCGGAATATCCGCCATAACGTGGTATTTACGGTTATCAATTTTACAAATCTTATCATTGGTTTTACCGTGTTTGTATTGTTTAGCGTTGTAATAGGTTTTGAAATCAACTTCGATAAATTCAATACCAATTATAATCAAATCTACCGTGTACAGACCAAACAGGAAGATTCCTATCCAATAAATTATTGCGCTTATAGCCCACCTGCTTATCGTTTTCATTTAATGGCCGATTTGCCCGAGGTTGAAAAGGTTTTATTAATGCGTGAAGTTTCCGGAGGAGCTAAAGGTTCGGGGCAGTTTTTTACTTTACCTGATGGTGGACAATTGTACGAGCAAAATGGTTATTGGAGCGAAAACAGCATTTTTGATATTTTTACGGTGCAATTAATAGAGGGAGATAAAACTTCTGCACTTACCGAACCTAATACCATTGCACTTTCTGAAACTGTTGCAAACAAACTGTTTCCTAAAGGAAATGCAGTAGGGAAACAAGTTATTATAGGAAAACGATTTCCGCTGACTGTTTCTGCAGTTTATGTTGATTTCCCAAAAAACTCAACGCTTCAGCCTACTTACATGGTTTCAATGGCAACTTATCAGGGGTTAAGCGGCGAAACCAAATACCGGGAAGACTGGACGAGTATTTCTTTCGATAATTATGTATTGCTGAAAAAAGGAGCTGATCCGAAATTGGTAGATGCAAAAATCAAAGATGCCTTTAAACATATAAAAAACTTTGAAAAAAGTTCCCCTTACCTTCACCCGCTTTCAAAGTTGCATCTTTCGCCCAATAGTCAGCCCGACATGATGATTGGCCTTGGAATTCTTTCGTTGGCAGCAATCCTGGTTTTAATCCTCACTTGTGTAAACTATGTAAATCTTTCGCTTGCCAATTCTACCCAACGTTCAACAGAAATTGGTATAAAAAAAGTAATTGGGTCATCAAAAAAGCTTATTGCTGGCCAGTTTCTGGCAGAAACTATTATTCATAGCATTTTCTCCACCATTATTGCGCTTTTTATAGCACGAGCTTCGTTTCCGTTATTGAACCATTTACTAAATAAAAATATTGAGTATTCATTATGGGATAACACACAATTAATATTTTTCATTTTTCTGGTAAGTTTACTGGTAGGAGTATTGTCTGGCTTGTACCCTTCAATGGTTATTTCGGCATATAGCCCGGTAAAAGTGCTTAAAGGCAAAATATTCAGCAACGGTGGAAGGTCCATTAACATAAAAAAAATATTAGTCGCCGCGCAATTTTCTATTTCATTGTTTATGCTTGTTGTCAGTTTTATCCTTTTCAACCATGTAAATTTTATTTTGAAAAAGGATCTGGGATTTGATAGCAAAAACATACTTTATACCGAAATCAACCCCCGGGATAATATATCATTTGAAACCGTAAAAAACAGCATTTTACAACACCCTGAAATTGCGGACATCTCGTTCTCAAGTACCATACCGTTCATTGGCAATATTGGTGGATTTGTGAGCTGGGAAGGTGCCTCGTCTGACGAAAAGGAAATGGTTAGCCGTAACTATGTAAATTATGATTTTATTCCAACCTATAACATTAAAATGGCTTATGGGCGTAATTTTTCGAAAGAGTATCCGACGGATAATAAGGCTTGTATTATAAACGAAACGGCTTTAAAGGTTTTTGGGTGGAAAGATCCAATTGGCAAACAGATTACTTTATCCGGAAGGTCTTATCCTGTTATCGGTGTTGTAAAGGATTTCCATCCCTACTCGGTTCACAATCCGATACCCACATATATTATGTTTCTGAACAGCAATACAATTTCAGGGTCAACCCTGCTGTCAGTGCGTTTTAACGGCGACGAACAAAAAGCAAAAGCTTTGGTAACCAGTGAACTCGAAAATATTTTTCCCAACGCTCCTTTCGAATTTAAAGATTTTAGTGTTGCATTTCATTTGGATGAAGCAATTGATTTCTGGCAGACGATGAAAAGAATGTTTGTGTTCTTTTCTGTAGTTACCTTGTTTATTTCGACCATTGGTTTGTTCGGATTAATTCTGTTTACCATAAAACGCAGAACAAAAGAAATTGGGGTACGGAAAGTATTGGGTAGTTCGGTCGCGTCAGTTTATTGGCAACTCTCCACAGAAGTAATTGGAATGCTTGGTTTTGCCATTCTTGTTGGGTGTCCCGGTGCTATTTACATTTATAAAACCATGCCGGGTGCATACAAGGAGCCGCTTTCAGTAACTGAATTTGTGATAGCCATTATTTTGGTTACTATTATCGCTTTCGCTACCATTAGTTACCACGTACTGAAACTTGCAGTGAGTAACCCAGTAGAAAGTTTGAGATATGAATAAAATTTAAAACTACTGACAAATCTGGATAAGTTATGATTAGAACAATTATTAAAAGAAACGATGAAAAAAACTAAGTTAATTGCAAGAGCATTCTTATTACTTATATTGGGATGCAAAAGCGAAACATCTACAGTAAAAGAGAACTGGATTGAGAAACCTCCCTCCCAATCGCCGGACTTTGCACTTACAAATGAAACTAGTTTTAAAGATACAATTTACAAAGTTATGATTTATATCCTTTGAAGATAAGGTACAAACCAGTAAAAACCAATGAGGTTGTTTATGCCGTTGGATGGGGAATGAAATAAAAAGACAATAGTAACCCTGCGCAGATAAAACTCCAGTGTCTTAAAAATCTCAAAGATTATTATATTCAAAAACTTACAAAAATCTAACTACAATGAAGAAAATACTTTTAACCATTTGCGGTCTTTGCATTTTGAATGCTTGTTTTTCCCGGGATATTTATATTAATCCCGGGAAAGGAAATGACAAAAATATTGGCACACAAAATGAGCCATTGAAAACACTCGAAGAGGGAGTTAAAAGAATAAACCAATATTCAGGAAATAAACCCCTGGTCTTAAAATTAGAACCCGGGTTATACGATGTTAGTAAAAATTTAACTGTGGAGTATAATACAAATTTTACTCAAAATACCCCTCTAATTATTGAGTCCAGCATTTTACCAGATCATCCTGATTGGTCAACAGACAACATGCCCATCATAATTTCAACTTCAAAACCGGAATCAGCCGGAGGCGATTTATGTACATACTCATTAAGAATTGAGACTAACCATGCAACTGTAAGAGGCATAAAATTTCTAAGTAACCCCTCAATCTATACCAAACACTTTTGCATTTATCGGGTGAGCGACACCCTTTCCAGCTTAAAAGTTTCGCAATGTATGTTTTTGGGCGACAGAGATATGATGCCCATACAGGTAGCTGTAATGGTAAATGGGCACGGAGTTGAAGTAGAACACTGCGTATTCTCAAATTGCCGGTGGGCTGCTATATTCTTTTATGCTGAAGGTTGGGAAACCCCGGTTAAAAACGGCTCTTTACACCACTGCATAATAAAAGACTGTTATTCAGGGGCTATTTGGACCAGTCTGGTGGATAACGATTTTCAGTTTTATAATAATGTTGTCAGCAATTGCAGATACTTTTGGATGAAAAACTATTACAATGAATCTACCTACACAATTGAAAACTGTGTGATTTCGGATGTGGAAGTTTATAACGGCGAATGGCAGGAAGGGGACAAAAAAATTCAAGGGAATTACAGTTTTATTGAAAAGGATATTATACATAATGATAAAGTTCAATTTGTTGAACCGGATGTCAACAATCCCTTTGTGGTTGATAAGAATAATATGCATGTAAAGAAAAGTAGTGTTGGATATAATTTAAATGCAGGAATTTTTAAATAGCGCATTTGGGTTAATGGGAATATTACCATTTGCTATTAAACTATTGTACAAAACTGTAATGTAAAGTAATCTTAATTGAATATCCGTAAACACTCATTATTCAATTTAAGTTGTTAAACTTAAAGGAATTAATAAAATAGCAAGATGATCATTATTCGATCAGCTTATGAGAGCTTTATGTTTTGCCCCCCAGTCACTTAGTTTCGACCATATGGAAATTAGTTCTATAGCAATCGGAGTTAATTCATAATCAACTCTTGGAGGAACTTCTGCATAAACAGTACGCTTTACCAGGCCGTCTTTTTCCAATTCCCTGAGTTGCAGGGTCAACATTCGTTCGGTAATATTGGGTATTAATTTTCGGATTTCACTAAAACGCAACTTGCCTTCTTCTAATTTACACATAATTAACAACTTCCACCTGCCACCAACTTTACAAACAGCATAAGTCAAATCACATTCCATAATGCTTTTTTCATTCAACATATTGGTTGAATTTTCTTTTCTTTTTCCCATTACTTACAAAATTGTTAGTACCATACAAATAGCTGTATACCATACAAATTTATAGTATAAATTTTAATTTGGTCGCAAAATTATAAGTAATCATCAACAAATGAAGAAATACGCATACATTGGATGTCTCGGATTTATTGGCGTTATTACCACCGAATTTGGAGTTATCGGTATTTTACCGCAAATAGCAGAGCATTATCGGATAAGTGTTGATCAGGCAGGTATTTTATTGAGTGCTTTTGCGCTTGTCATAGCATTAACAGGACCTTTTATGACCCTGCTTGCTTCGGGCTTCGACAGGAAAAAAGTAATGTTACTCTCCATATTATTTTTTGCCATCACGGGTGTGGTTTCATCATTCTCGCCCCCTTTCTGGCTGCTAATGTTGGTTCGTATTTTACCTGCATTTTTACAACCTGTTTATATTGCAACAGCTCTGTCTGTTGCTGTTTCACAAGGCAACAAAAAGAACGAAAATGAATTAATGAGTATTGTTTTTAGCGGAGTTGCGATTGCAATGGTTACCACTGTTCCTTTTGCAACTTATGTAGCAAGTATTTTTTCGTGGGAATATTCGTTTATTGTGCAATCAATTATTAGTATAATAGCATTGGCTGGTATTTATTTTGTTTTGCCCAATATGCCTGTAGAAAAGCGAAAATCATATGCCAGCCAGTTAAAAATCTTGAAACAGCCTACTTTTATTGTCAGCACTGCAATGAACTTTTTTATGATAGCCGGTTGGTTTTCTTCGTATAGTTATTTTGCTGACTACCTGAACAAAGCCAAAGATATGGACAATACAATGGTCAGCTATATGATGTTTGTTTTTGGAATAATCGGGGTCGTAGCTAATTGGGCAGCTGGAAAGATGTTGAATAAAAGTGTAACGAAAACAACCGCCGGCTTTCTTTCCGGAACAATTTTAATCCCCATATTATTGCATTTCTCAGGGGGAAATTCCATGGCAACAGTTATTGTAATAGGGCTCTGGGGATTTTTGTATTCTCCAAGTTTTCTAAATGCCTCTACCTACATGATTTCATCTGTACCAAAGTCTTTGGAATTTGCAAACAGCCTTGCAACATCATTCGGGAATTTGGGTATTTCCCTGGGAACGACAGTTGGCGGATGGCTTATCGCGACAAAAAGTGTGGTATACACCCCCTGGCTAACATTGTTCTTTGGAATACTGGCCTTTCTGATGATTGGAGTAAGGAGATTTTTGGAAAAAAAACTAAATCCAAAGGAATAAAAGCATAAGTATAACATTGACATTTGACGAAATTCAATTTCGAACCACAAGAATAAATGAAGCGTTAAAATATATTCTATTGATAGACAGCAAAATAAAAAAACCGGGAAAATGTCGAACTTTTTAATTGAAGATTATGAAGCTGTAGTGACATTTTTGGACTTAGAAAGACAGAAAACACACAAACGATAGTAAATCTATCAATTACTTACTCAAAGTTTGTAGAAAAACTTTGTTCTTTTCTTTTTTCGATGTCCGTCAATTGCGAACAGTAGTATTCTGTTCCTCTTTCGTAAGCATCAGGTCCCACAATTAGATGCAAGGGTGGATTTGAAGCTGTTAACCAATGTTGAACGCTTTCTTCCGCACTATAAATGTGTCCGTAACTCATCCCTTTCAACATAGCTTCACCGCCATTGTATGGAATTATATGGTCTTTCATTCCGTTAAAAATAATGAGCGAAACAGGGCTTTGCGGATTGTTGCATTGCCTTTCATTTTCGTAAGAAAGTTGTGCAATCATTATTGCAAAACTTTTGAACCATTCAGTTTTCTGGTTCACAACTTCATTGAAAACTGTCTGCCATTTGAGAAACCAACTGCATAAATTTCTTTGCTGTTGATTTGATATTTGTTCTAAAGTAACTGCAATAAATTGCAAGGTTTTAACCATTAACTAGATAATAAAAAGTTTTCAATCAGATTTTTGGAATAAAGAATCAGCATTTCTCATATATCTAATCAGTATTTTCGGGAAGGAAATCCTTTGCCAAAGGTGTTAATTTGGCATAAAAAAAGATAACATGAAACAATCCCAAAATCATAGGATTAATACCATGTTTTCATAAACATTTAAAATTTTAAGTCAATGAAAAAAAGAATTGTTATTGCAGAAGACAACGATATACTGGATCGTGTCCTTGAATATCGTTTAAAAAATGATGGTTACGAAGTAAAAGTTTTTTCAAACGGAGAAGAGGCTGTTGACTGGATGAAGAAAAATCCTTTTGATCTTCTAATTACTGATTTGTACATGCCGATGATGAATGGAATGGAGCTAATACAAACTGTTAGGGAAAAACATGCATACAAAATCCCCATTATTGTTATTTCAGCCTCACATGAGGAAGAACTTGTTGATAAACTTTTTAAAATGGGTGTAAGTGATTTTATTTCCAAACCATTTAGAGCAGGCGAATTAAGTACACGGGTAGAAAGAGTATTACAATTAAGCCAGATTTTTAACGAGACAGGAGTACTTTCCCAAATCTCTCATGACAATCAGGAAGAGGATCCTACAATACCTAATGTAGGATAATGAATGCGATAAAAGTGATATGGCTAATAATCTGTTTTCTGCTATCGGCAAATAAAGAGATACCAGAGAAAAATTTGCAGGAATTTCATATGGAAATCCATGAGGTTAATAAAAGTATGTCCGGAAATATTTCTATTAATCTCACCAATTCCATTGTTCATTTACCAAAGAAAATCATGCAAACATATCCTGCGATCTCAGCATCAAAAACAAAGAGAGATGATAGGAATCTATTCTCTTTTCAGAAAGAGAATGAAAAGCCGGGGGATACACTGCAAATAACCTCTGAGAGAAACGACATTCCATCCCCTTTCAAAATAAATAACAATGATCAAATCTTTCCTTTTTTTGAGCAGTTCTCGCTGGGCTATAAATTACTTTTCTATTTTGCTATTCTTGCTTCTTTCTTTCTATTAAATATTGCCATTGTTACTTTAATAACTGTTCTTAGTAACTGGCTAATGAACCGCCGCAGTAAATGGTATAACAAGACAAGAGACCAAGTTATAGATATTCTGTCCCCTCTTGTTTTTGGCGAAGACGAAACCAATTTTAATGAGAAAGAACACAAATTTGCCGAGCACCAACTTTCAAAATATAAGTCGATAAAGGAAAAAAGAGTTGTTATTGACGTTATGCTTGAAACCAGGCGTAACCTCACCGGCAGCAGTATAGATATTCTTACTAATTTATACAGCCGGCTGGAACTGGAAAACATCTCTATCATAAATGCAAAGTCAATCAATCCCTATCGACGAATTATGGGAATACGTGAACTTGCCTACTTAAGCACCAAATCACACAGCCTATTTTTAGCCCCTTATCTGAATAGCCGGGATGCAATGGTTCGTTTGGAAGTTATACTGGCTTATATTTTACTGGAAAAACAATCGCCACTGGAATTTTTGAAACATCTTGACAGGCCTTTCTCCCGGTGGATTCAATTAAGTGCTTACTATACGCTTTATTTTAATGATTTGGCACCGCCTTCTGCACGTTCATCATTAAACCACCGGGATCCGCAAGTCATAATATGGTGTCTTCGACTAATTGCCACATACAATCAATTTGATTCGGAAGAAGAGGTAACCCATTGTCTCTCGCATCCCAATCCCGAAGTACGAATAGCTGCCATACAAACATCCGAAGCAATTGAAAACTGGCAGGCGAAAGCACCTTTGAAAGAAAAATATTCAGAAGAACCTTTAAAAATAAAGACCGAAATTCTGAGTTTTTTGAAACATTTTTCTGCAGAAGAAGATATCCCATTCCTTACAGAACTTGCACACACCGGTACATTCATTGAGAAACGTGAAGCTGTGCGTATTTTATACAAAATGAATGACAACAGCAGAAAGATTTTACAAGAAGTAAATGATGCTCTCGGAGGAAAATTAAATCGTTTTATAAATCATATTACGGAACCCTTAAACGAAACACGATGAATAAATTATTTCATAACATTTTGGATGTAATATTTCTAATATATGCCATTTCAATTGTGGTTCATTATTTTATTCTGGCAGTAGTTGCTTTATTCGAATTGCGCCGTTCAACACTTGAATCAAAACTATCTCATTATAAATCTCTTATGATTAGCAGCTATGTTCCTAAAATTTCGATTATTGCACCAGCATACAATGAGGAAAACTCCATAATTGAAAACATAAAAGGACTTTTACATCTACATTATCCTCATTATGAAGTAATAGTTGTAAACGACGGAAGCAAGGACAATACTTTAGACACGGTTATAAAAGCATTTGATTTAAAAAAAGTAGCCTTTGCGATTGACAATAAGATTGCCCACAAACCTATTCGGGGAATTTATAAATCAACCAAAGACGCTTTCCAAAAAATAATTCTTATTGATAAAGAAAACGGGGGAAAATCAGACGCACTAAATGCCGGAATCAATATTGCCGAGGGTAAATATTTTATGACTATTGATGTTGATACGATTATTAGCCCCTATGTAATTCAACACCTCATCAAGCCATTTTTTGATTATACAGATAGAAAAGTGATTGCCGTTGGCGGGGCAATTGGTGTAGCAAATTCCTGTGAATTTCGGCATGGGCACCTGTTAAAAATAAACATTCCCGGCAGTATACTTGCACGCTTCCAGGTACTTGAATACACAAGGGCATTTCTTTTATCACGACTGGGATGGAACAGGCTCAACGGATTAATCCTGGTATCTGGGGCACTGGGTATGTTCGACAGAGAAATTGTGTCGGAATGCGGTGGTTACAATACTCAAACTGTTGGAGAAGATATGGATCTTGTTATTCGTATGCGTCGCCACATGTACGAGATGAAAGAAAAACACAAAGTTGTTTTAGTTCCTGATCCTTTAAGTTGGACAGAAGTGCCGGAAAAGAGACGTATTTTTGGGAAGCAACGTTCGCGCTGGACCAGAGGGCTTATTTATTCTCTAATCAATCACAGAAAAGTTTTTTTTAATCCTCGCTACGGAATTATGGGTTTAATCATTTTCCCCGTAACAGCTCTTTATGAGTGGTGGGCCCCTGTAATACAAATATTTGGCGTAGGTTACTTTATATACCTGGCTTCTATTCATCATGTATATTGGCCGTACTTTTTAATCCTGCTGTTTTTTGTCTATTTATTTGGCATCGCCTTTTCCACATGGGCATTGCTATATGACCATTTTGCTTACCACAAATACCGAAATACCTGGCAAATTATACAACTGCTTCTCATTGCATGGATTGAAGCTTTTTCATACAATTTATTAAACAGTTTTTACGCCTTAATAGGAAATTACGAATACTTTATAAAAGGCAAAAAGAAAGGCTGGGGAGAAATGGGACACCAGGGATTTGCCACTTTGAAAAAGCCAAGTTAAAATTAATTACCCACAGAAATGAACAGGAAAATATATACGAAACATAGAAGAATAATAAAAGTTGCTGCGGTACTGTTGACTTTGCTATTTTGGGGAGCTAATTCAGTACACCTGCATGCACAGTCCAAAGAATCATCTGATTCTCTTTTCAAACAAGCTCGCGATGCAGCATTTGAACAGAAAGATTATACCAAAGCTATTAAACTAAGCCGGGAAGCATTGATGCTTAGCCCCGATTACATTGATATAAAGATATTTTTGGGCAGACTATATGCATGGAACAATAATTTTGGGAAAGCAAAATCCACTCTTATTGAAATTATAAAAACAAATCAGGATTACGAAGATGCTTTCATTGCTCTTTCAGATTTGGAATACTGGCAGGAGAATTATTCAGATGCGTTAAATTATTGCAATGCAGGTTTGAAAAATCATCCCGAATCAAGAGAATTGCTTTTAAGAAAAGCCAGATTATTAAGCTCGTTAAACAGAAACAATGAAGCCAGAAAAATTATTTCAAAGCTGCAAAAAAAGTACCCAGACGATGTTGTAGTAAAAGAAACAGTGGAAAATATTCATTTTAATTCCTTAAGAAATGAAATTAGTGTTTCTCACGAACTTACATGGTTTAACAGTGATTATGCTGATTACTTGCACCGCTTTCCCTGGCATTTAGCAAAACTGGGATATAAACGATATACAGGGGTCGGTCCTCTCGTAATCTATGCCAATTATGGCAACAGATTCAACACAGACGCCTTTCAATTTGAAACAGAACTTTATCCTCGCATTGCAAAAAATTTTCGCGCTTTTGTAAATGCCGGAGTATCAAACAAACAGGTAGTTTTTCCTGACTACAAAATTGGAACGTCGTTATATACAACGCTCCCATACAATTTTGAAATAGAAACCGGAGTACGCTTGTTGCATTATAACGACAATACTATTTTCTACGTAGGCGGACTGTCAAAATACTATAAAAAATTTTGGTTTAACGGACGTGTATACCTTACACCCGAAAATAATGAAGTATCACATTCCTACTTACTGGATACGCGCTACTATTTTGGAGGCGCCGATGATTTCTGCAAAATAAATATTGGTTACGGGCTATCTCCGGACGAGACAAATGTTGTTCAGGACATTGCAAGCAATGATAAAATACAGTCTGTTCGTATTGCATTGGGAATTAAAAAAAGTATTCGCAAATACAATGTTTTGGAAGCCACTTTTTATGTAAACCGACAGGAATTTGCCAATAATCAGTCAGGAAGCCAATTGGGAAGCTTTATTAGCTACATATGGAAATTCTAATATGAAACAACCAGTATAACACAAATACGATGGATAATTTATTTATGGACGTTTTAAATTTTTAATTATGAAAAAGTTAGTAAAATTGAATGAAAAAAAAAGCAAAACCTTTAAGAGAGTAAGTTATTTCTTATTCTTCGCAGTATTAACCATTATCGGACTATCGGGCTGTAATGATGATTCCGATGATATTGACAATACAATTGATGATCCAACAGTAGTTATTCAACAAGGAGATGCAGAAAGACTCAGTACCGAAAATGCAGGAGTTGTTGCATTAAGGAGCGCAGCAAATACAACTAAGAGTGCCAGTTTATCCGGCGAGGAAGAGATAGTAAGCGATATGCCACTGGTTCTGGTTGCAGAGGTTGAGGCACTTACCTACAACGGAACGGTATTAAGATCAACACACGTTTGTATTAACGGCGATTACGCATACGCTTCCTATAATTACGAAGGAAGTACCTATCTGGGAGCAGTCGATATGATCGATATTTCTGATCCTTATAACCCATTTCTGGTTGAAAGTGCCATTTTCACAGAAACAGATATTAGTTCTATTGCCTATGCAGACAATACTCTTTATTTAGCTGGCGCCAGAGAATTTATTGACGGAGATGATACAAACCCGGCCATATTACTAAAAATGAACCTAAACAATGGCTCATTAACTGATGATGTTGAAATTATAGATATGCCGGGCTATGTTGCAACCGACGTTGCTTTGGGAGACAACTATATTTACGGAGTATCAGGCGACAATGGTATATTGGGAGCATACAGTTATAATGACAATTCTCTGGCTGCAAGCGCATCGTTGAGCGATTTAAGGTCGGTAGGAGTAAATAACGGACAGGTAGTAATTTTACAGAATGGAAGCATTCGAACTTTTGATGCCTCCACATTAACCCAGAATCTTTCATTTTCTACCCCTACAGATGTTACAGAAGCCAAAAGAACAATTGATTTTTACGGAACCAATGTGTTAGCATCCGAAGGGGCCAATGGCACTGGCATTTACAGTCTTTCCAATGGGGAAAAGCTGACTTCGATTCCCGTCGCAGATGCCACCGGGTTGGATGTTGCCGACGATGAAGTGGTTACAAACGCTGTTTCCGTTAACAATGAACACATATTTATCGCCAATGGCGGCGTAGGCGTTTCTGTTGTAAGCATTAATTCAGAAAATATTGCAGACCTTACTGATTTTGGTAGCCTTGATTTAGACGGTTCAGCAAACTACGTAAAAAGTGAAGCCGGTTTTGTTTTTGTTGCTGATGGTTTTGGCGGCCTGAAAATTCTGAAGATAGCAACAATTGATAATGGTTCTGACGGCGGCTCTGGTGAATTAGATTGCAGCCAATATCCTGCCTATACCGGAGGCAACTGGTTAAATGTTAATAGTGGCCAAACGTTGGAATATAGTGGTTCAGCAAGTGTAACAGGAGTTAATGTAAATCAAAATTTAACCTGGTGTGGTTCTCTGGCTACAAGTAGTAACCTTAATGTTAACAGCGGCGGCATTTTCTATATGAAAGGCAGTTTAGCTGTTGGAAACATGAACGGCACCACATCTTTAGCGATAAATGCAAGTTCAAAATTAATAATGGAAGGCGCCCTTGTTATTTATGGAGATCTGATTCTGAACAGTAACTCAACACTTGAATTTTCAGGAGCTGGTTCAACCATTACAATATACGGGAATGTAACAATAGGAAATAATGTAACCATTACCGGAACATATACGGATACATATAATAAACTGAATCAATAAAATTTAGTCAGGCATAAAAATAGAGGCTGTCAAAAAAGAGATGAGCCTCTTTTTTTAATGATTATCCGCAAAATACCGGATATAATTCATTACCCTCCCAGTGTGAATATATAATACTTGGCGATCTTACAACAAATATCATAGACACAGAAATTATCAATAGCCTCTCAATCATGGGAATTGTTTTGGAAATCCTAGTATTCTTAAAGACAAGAATAAACTATTCATAGCAAGAGGAACATAGCACTAGAAGATTTGACCCCTGTCTGGATTTGAATCCATAAGTGGCTTTATTTTAGATGATTATATTTTTGAAATATTTCTAGCTTGACATCAAACACACAAAAGCCCGTAATAACTATAATTACGAGGCTTTTGTAAATTCTTCGTGAACCCTACAGAACAAAATTCGAACCATTTGATAACTGAATTAAAGCTTTTGGGAGAGCTTTGATTCTTACATTTGTTAATAATATTCTAAAGTTCTTTTTGTAGAAAACTAATTATTTGAGTAAAACAAGGGCGACAATCTTCAATTTTTGTGCTAACTTTACCGCGATTTTGGTGCCGCATTTTTCATAAACGAAGAAACGGTGAAAAGGGAATCAGGTGAAAATCCTGAACAGACCCGCTGCTGTAAGCTCCGCCAAAGTCTTTGAACAATACTCAAAACCACTGTCCCGAGTCCTCGGGATGGGAAGGGCGTTTCAAAGATGGAGTAAGTCAGAAGACCTGCCAAGATTTTAGTTGATGGCTTTCGAGGAATAAAAGCCGGCGACAAACAGAGGCAGAATCGCTGATTTTGCTCCAGGTTTATCCCGATACTATTGGTCTTCGAAGTCTGTTTTGATTGAAAAAATTAAAATGGCTTTTTATGTATTTTGTTAGGTTCTTTTGTGGGCTTGCACTATTTGCAATATCAATTAGTGCGTTCTCACAGAGTAAATTAGACAGCGTTCAGCACATCGGCGAAGTAAAGGTAGTTGCCAGTCGCTACAAAGAAATTATTCCTGCTCAAACCCTAAAAGGGAAAGAACTGCAACAGCTAAACAGTTATTCTGTTGCCGATGCAATTCGTTTTTTTTCCGGCGTTCAGATTAAAGATTATGGAGGTATTGGCGGATTAAAAACGGTGAACATTCGTAGTATGGGAACCAACCACATGGGAGTTTACTACAACGGAATTCAACTGGGCAATGCTCAAAACGGACAAATTGATTTAGGCAAGTTCTCTTTAGAAAATGTAGAAGAGATTTCGCTGTATAACGGACAAAAAAGTGAGATTTTCCAATCGGCCAAAGAATTTGGTTCTGCCGGAAGTATTTACCTGACAACCCGTCGTCCGAGATTCGCAAAAGAAAAAGACACAAATATTAAAGCGGCCATGCGAAGCGGTTCTTTTGGGCTGTTTAACCCTTCGGTTCTTTATGAATATAAAATCAGCGAAAAAATCAACACCACATTTAGCGCCGAATGGATTAATGCCGATGGCAAATACAAATTTCGCTACCGGCGTGTTACACCTTCCGGTGAGCTAGCCTACGATACTACGGCAATCCGGCAAAACGGCGATATCGACGCTGTTCGTTTGGAGGGGAGCCTGAACGGATATTTATCTTCTGGGTTCTGGAAAGTGCAACTGTATCATTACGGTTCGGAACGCGGGGTTCCGGGAGCTATCGTAAACAATGTGTGGCGAAACGGTGAGCGTTTGTGGGATAACAACTCTTTTATACAGGGCGTTTACGAGCAGGATTTCAGTTCGAAATTTAGCTCCAAACTAAACATGAAGTACGCTGTTGACCTGACGCATTACATCAATAATGATGACAAGCTGATTCATGTGGACAATACTTACAGGCAAAAAGAGCTTTATTTTTCGTGGGCAAATAAATATGCACTGCGCAAAAACTGGGATATTTCCGCGGCTTACGATTTTCAGTGGAATGGCTTGTCTGAATTTGTAGATGTTTCCCGAACAACGCACTGGTTCTCGGCTGCCACCGCTTTTACCGTGGCCGACCAATTGAAAATTCAGGCCAGTATTCTGGGAACCATTGTTAATGAAGAAAACCGCGAACGGGACACCGTTCCGAACAAACAGGTGTTTACTCCTGCAGTATTTCTGTCATACCAGCCATTTGCTGCAACCGACCTTGTTTTCCGCGCTTTTTACAAGAAATCTTTTCGTATGCCTACTTTCAACGATTTGTATTATACCGATATGGGCAATGCTTATCTCCGTCCCGAATATGCCGAGCAATACAATCTGGGCGTTCTGTACGATATAAACCGGGAAAACCGAACACTGGAATCATTTCATATCGGAGCTGATGTTTACTACAATTATGTAAAAGATAAAATTGTAGCTTATCCCAAAGGACAACAGTTCCGGTGGACAATGCTAAACCTGGGTGAAGTTGATATCCGGGGAATTGACCTGACAACAATGGCCACTTTTCTTATTCTGAATGATTGGAGACTAACCACAAAGTTGCAATATACCTATCAGGAAGCGATTGATATAACCGACCCGGCAGACACGTATTACCGCGACCAGATTCCATACATTCCCTGGCACAGTGGTTCGGCCATTGCCATGCTTAACTGGAAAAGCTGGTCGATGAACTATAGCTATATTTATGTTGGTGAACGCTATAACCAGCAGGAAAACATTCGCTACAACTATACACAACCCTGGTACACCAGCGATATCTCTTTTTCAAAATCATTAAAAATGAAGGACTTTTCTCTGAAATTTTCAGCTGAACTAAATAACCTGTTAAGTCAGGATTACGATGTAATCCTCAATTATCCGATGCCAAAACGCAACTATCGTTTTCGCATGAGTATTGAAATTTAAGCAAGAAAATGAATCGAATTATATACATACTGTTCTTTATTTTTCTGTTGTATTCCTGCCGTAAAGACGAACTGGTTGTTCCCACAGAATACGATGTTTTGCCTATCGAACTAAATCCCTATGCTGACCCTCTTGGAATGTATATTTTAAACGAGGGGAACATGGGGAGCAATAAAGCTTCGATTGATTTTGTGGATTTCAGAAATGCGTATTATATCCGAAACCTGTACGCAGAAAGAAACCTAAATGTAATTAAAGAGCTGGGCGATGTTGGAAACGACATTCAGATTTATGGAAACAAGCTATATGCGGTAATCAATTGCTCGCACAAAGTTGAGGTGATGGATGCCGAAACCGGTGTGCGGCTCGGGCAGGTGGATATTCCGAATTGCCGTTATATCCGTTTTTCACGTGGCAATGCCTATGTTTCAGCTTATGTGGGGCCGGTAGCCATCGACCCGGATGCGCAGTTAGGGGCTATTTACCGCATCGATACAACATCGCTGGAAATTACCGGGAAAGTAACAGTGGGTTACCAGCCGGATGAATTGGAGGTAATGGGCGAATACATTTATGTTGCCAACTCAGGAGGCTATCGTGTTCCGAACTACGACTACACAATTTCGGTGGTTGAAATGTACGGAATGAAACAGGTGCAGAAAATACCCGTGGGCATTAATTTGCACCGTCTGCGCAAAGACAAATATGGAAAGTTATGGGTCTCATCGCGGGGCGATTACAACAGCATCCCTTCAACCCTTTTTGTGTTGGAGCGAAAAAGCGCCAATTCAAATGAAATGGTGGTTACCGATACCCTTGATATTCCGTGCAGCAATATGTGTATCCAGGGAGATTCGCTTTATTTCTACAGCACCGAGTGGAATGAGCAGGCCGAAGAAAACACAATTTCATATGGAATTATCAATGTAAAAACAAAAGAACTGGTTACGGACCATTTTATTACCGATGGAACCGAAAAGGATATAACGATTCCGTACGGGCTACAAATCAATCCTGCCAATGGAGATATTTATGTAACCGATGCTAAGAACTATGTGTCCAGCGGAGTTGTGCACTGTTACAATCGCAATGGAAAACTTAAGTGGAGTGTACGTGCTGGCGATATCCCTGCACACATGGTTTTCCTGTTTAAAAATTGAGCCAATGAAAAAATTTCTACCTGTCATATTTTTTGTTTTTCTTCTTTCTTCCTGCGAGAAGGATATTCCTATGGTTAATTTAGGAATAGACGATGTTTATACTGTTGAACGAATGAAAAAAATCATTCTTCGCCCCGAATTTCCCGGTGAGTATCAATGGAGTATGAAGGATATAAATGGCCAGGATTCGGTGGTTTCTACAGAGCGTGACTACATTTTTGTTGCCGAAAATACAGGAGAATATTCCCTGAAATTGAACATTGTTGATGCTGAAAACCCCGTGGAGCATTCTGTTCAGATTCTTGTTTGGGAAGAAGCTGTTGCCTACAGCCCTTACATTACGCAGGTTTTTGAATACCGCCCCGCTCCCGGTCAGTTTGTGAATACCATGCCCGAATATGAAGATGGAGATACTGAAGAAACAATGCGAAAAAAAGCGCAGGAAAGTATTTCCGGGAAAAATGATGTAATGGTTTCGCTTGGGGGATTTGGCGGGTATATAACCTTCGGGTTCGACCACACGGTTGTTAATGCAAAAGGCGAAAAAGATTTTAAAATCCGGGGCAATTCTTTTTATGCAGCTTCTAATCCTAATCCCAATGCTCCGGCAGAAGGAGGAAGTTGCGAACCCGGCATTGTGCTGGTTGCTTTAGATGAAAATGACAACGGTATTCCAGATGATGATTGGTATGAACTGGCTGGCAGCGAATATTACAAATCCGAAACCAAACATGATTACGAAATAACATATTACAAGCCGGATGCCGGTAAAATAGCCACTCCACAGCCCAACAGCCCGATTTCGGATACAACTTATATACGCTGGACCGACAACCTGGGGCAACAGGGATACATGGCAAAAAATGTATATCATACGCAGGATTATTATCCGAAATGGCTGGATAGCGACCAAATGGCTTTCAATGGGACAATCCTGGCAAACAATGCCGTTGACGAAAGTGCCGGCAAAAACGGTTCTTATTATGTTCTCTATGCCTATCCCTGGGGATATGTTGATAACCACCCAAATGAGTACGAAGACAAAATCAGTTTCGATATCGGTTGGGCAGTAGATAAAAACGGGAATCCGGTGCATTTGCCTGGTGTCGATTTTGTCCGGGTTTATACCGGTGTTAACCAGCAATGTGGCTGGCTTGGCGAAACATCGACAGAGCTTGCCCGCGCAGAAGATTTACATGTTCAAGACCCGACAATATTACCTAATCCATAATAATTAAGATGATGAAAAAATTATTCATTTATACCATTTTCCTATCGTTGTTTTTAGGAGTAAAGGCTCAGAATTATACAAACGGGATTTTTATCCTCAACGAAGATTGGTTTGGGCACAACAACAGTACAATCAATTTTTTAAATCCTGAAACGGGGATGTTCGACTACCTCATCCTCCAGGAAAATGCAGACAACACAGGTACTTCGTTGGGATGTACGGCACAATTTGGGACAATATACGGAGATAATCTCTATGTGCTGTCGAAGCAAGATCAGGATCCTGGCGAAACCAATCCAATAAGTGGAGGACGAATTGTAGTAGCCGATGCTAAAACGCTAAAAATAAAGAAAAGAATTCCTGTGATTTTTGAGATTAATGGGAAGTCAGCAGCTGACGGCCGTGGTTTTGTTGGCGTAAACGAGAATAAAGGCTACGTAGGTACCTCTAATGGAATTTTCGTTATGAATCTCTCCAATTTTCAAATTGGAAGAAGAATTGAAGGCACAGAAAACCCTTTAATTTCAGGTGGAGAAAGTAATGCTGATGGTGTTGGGCCTTTGTACAATAACCAAATTGGAATGATGTGCCGGACACCGGATTATGTGTTTGCCATTCAGCAAGACAAAGGGGTGTTGGTTATCGACCCGGAATCTGATACTATAATAAAGGTAATTAATGGATGTTACAGTACTCTAACGCAAAGTAAAGATGGAACGGTGTGGGTTGGGAAAAACTCAAATATGGCCTACCAGAAATATCCTTACGGAACTGTTGGCGAAAATTGGGATGGTAATCAATTGTTAAAAATTAACCCGAATACTTTAGCCACAGAGACTATAAATATGAGCGGTGGTGCAGGTATTAACCAAACCTGGTATGCCTGGACAGCCGGTTCGCTATGTGCCAGCGCCAAAGAAAACGCACTCTATTTTGCTTATAACGAAAGCGACTGGAACTGGTTTACCACATCCAAAATGTATCGTTACGATATTGACAATAACGAATTTACACTGATATACGACAGTGAAAATGAAGAACGCTACTTTTACGGGGCAAGTCTTCGCATAAACCCGCTGGACGATAAAATATATGCCGCTTTATACCTCGATAACATCAATCAAACTTATTTTATCTATCAATTAGATAACAGTGGTAATTTGCTAAAAACTTTCGAGCCGATTAAGCGCTACTGGTTTCCGGCCATGTTTATTTTCCCTGATAATTATTCGCCGGAAGTGTCGCAGTTTTCCTCACTTACGCTCAAGAATACACAGCCGGTAACAATTAATTTAAAAGACATGGCAAGCGACCGGGATAATTTGTCGGCAGCCATAACCAAAAATATTCTTACAAACGATAATGGAGATATTCTTTCGGCAAGCATAAAAAACAACGTTTTAACGCTTACTGCAAAAGAAGAGAAATCGGGAACAGCCCGAATTACCGTGCGGTTTAATTCGAATGGAAAAACAGTTGACCGGGTGCAGGAAGTGATTGTTTCAACAACTTCCAATATTGATGAAACTTCGCCAACAACTCCAAGCAATCTTATTGCTGTTGCTGCCGAAACAAGCATTGCCCTTTCGTGGACGGCTTCAATCGATAATATTGGAGTGGCCGGTTATACTATTTATCTCGACGGAGGTTTAGTAGAAACAGTCTCAGAAACCAGTTTAACCATAAGCGGCTTATCGTCTGCAACAGAATATACTTTGGCAGTAGAAGCTTTTGATGAAGCGGGAAACAAATCAGGAAAAGCAGAAGTAACAGTTTCAACCTTAGCCATTGCTGACAATATTGCCCCAACAACACCAGAAAAAATCGAAGCTACTCCTTCCGAAACAAGTATTTCCCTTTCGTGGACAGCTTCAACTGACAACATTGGAGTTGAAGGCTATATTGTTTACCTCGACGGCGATTTAATTGAAACTGTTTCAGAAACAAGTTTTACTGTAACAGGGTTATTGCCTGGTACAGATTATCTCCTGGCGGTAGAAGCTTTTGATGCGGCAGGAAATAAATCAGGAAAAGTAGAGATTGACATTCCAACAAGTCCGGTAATTGATAATGAAGCGCCAACAGCCCCAACCAATCTTGTGGCTGTTACTTCCGACACAAGCATTGCTTTTTCGTGGTCGGCTTCTACTGATAATGTGGGTATTTTGGGTTACGCAGTTTATCTTGATGGCGTTTTGATTTCAACTGTTAACCAGACGAATCTTAACGTAACCGGATTATCGTCGGATACAGAATACACACTTGCAGTGGTGGCTTTTGATGCTTCCAGTAATGAATCGGAAAAATCAGAAATAACTGTTTCAACAACAACTCCTGCAGATGATATTGCCCCGTCTGCGCCAACCAATCTTATTGCCGAAGCTTCAGAAACAAGCATTGTCTTTTCATGGTCGGCTTCATCCGACAATGTGGGCGTTGCCGCTTATAATATATACCTCAACGGAGATTCGATTGACAATGTAACAGAAACGAATTTTACATTAACAGAACTAAGTCCCGGAACGGAATACACATTTAGCGTAGAAGCTGTTGATGCATCGGGGAATAAATCAGAAAAAGCAACGGTTACACAGAGTACCATTATAACCAGTGTTGAATCAGTAAAAGAAAGTGAACTGACGGTTTACCCCAATCCGTTTTCATCGTTCATTATTATCAAATCAGTAAAAAATCAGCAAGTAATAATTTATGATGTCTCCGGGAATGCAGTGCTGCAAATAAGCGTAGAAGCCGGAATGACTCAGATTAATACGTCAGAAATAAAAAAAGGAGTTTACCTGGTCAGGTGCGGTACAGATACATTTAAGCTTATAAAATAAAATTATTAGTCAATACAATAAAAAATAAACACAATGGAAAAGAAGAAGATTAATATTCGTTTCGGGGTTTTGTCCCTGGTAATTTTATTGGCTGCATTTAGCCGTTTAATTCCACATCCTCCAAATTTTGCGCCGATTGGAGCAATGTCGCTTTTCGGGGCAACTTATTTTTCGCGAAAATACCTGGCTTTTATTGTGCCAATTGCAGCCATGTGGTTAAGCGATTTGGTGCTGAACAATGTAATTTACGGACAATATTTCGACCACTTTGTTTGGTTTTACAAAGGTTTTTATTGGACATATGTGGCATTTATATTTATTGGGCTTATCGGCTTTGGACTATTAAAAAAAGTTCGTCCGGCAAAACTGTTAATTGCCAGTCTTTTGGCGTCAGTTGTATTTTTTCTGGTATCAAACTTCGGAGTGTGGGCTTCGGGTACAATGTATCCTGATACTTTCTCCGGTTTAATGAGCTGTTATGCTGCCGGATTACCGTTTTTTAAGAATACGCTGATAGGAAATTTGGCTTATTCGGGGGCATTGTTCGGAATATTCGAGTTTGTTCAATACAAAGCTCCTGTTTTAAGAAATTCTACATACATCATTCATAAATAATAAAGAGGAACGGTAGCGTTCGCCAAAACTTTCTACCGTTCCCAAGTTGCAATACCATTAATAAAATATAATAACAGTATTATGAAACAAAACTACTTTTTTTCTTTGGTTTGTCTATACCTTTTGCTGGCAAGCCAAATTACTACGGCGCAAAGTTCTGCTGATATTGCGGACATGCCAGCCAGACGTGCAAGAAGTTCTATTACCTCTAATAAGCAACTAAAAAGTGCCAATCTGCTTAATTATTCGGAAGTACAGTGTGATAATTCAGATGATTTTAATTCAACGGAGGAAAAAGTCTACAAGAATGGATTAACAACACCAAACGGATGGTATGCCAGTTCTGCTGAGCATTATAACGATTATCTTTGTTTGTTCGGCGTTCTGAAATCTCCGATTCTATCCAATGGTTGTAACTCTGTTTCTTTTAAATATGCCAAAGATGATTATTATGAGTTTGGTTATCCTTCGTTTAAGGTAGAAATTCAAAAAGAAATAGAAGGAATTTGGTCGGTTGTATGGTCAGAAACCATAACAGATTCTGAAGCAGAAGATTTAGTTTTCAATGAAGTCGCTTATGATAAACTAAAAATTGAAGGTACGGTACAACTGGTTATTACCCGCCTGTCTCCGAATAATTTTAATAGCACCCCCCCGGACGGCGATGTTCCTGATTTGAAGGATTTCTGTTTGACGAACTATATTCGCGACCTTGTTCCTCCAACGGCTCCGACAGAACTTATCGCCCAACCTGACTTAACTTCTGTAACTCTTTCATGGGAAGCTTCAACAGATAATATTAGCGTAGAAGGCTACCGGGTTTCCCTGGATGGAATAATAATAGATACCGTTACAACGACCAGTTATGTGGTAAATGGGTTGATTCCTTCAACAGAATATACCTTTGACGTGGAAGCCTTAGACGGCGACCGGAATAATTCGGAAAAAGCATCAGTATCTGCAACAACTCTTGCTGATAATATCGCTCCTTCTGCTCCGGGAAACCTAACAGGAATATCTAAAGAAAGTGGTATGATACTGTCGTGGATGGCTTCAACAGATAACGTTGGTGTGGCAAAATACAATGTGTATGTGGCCGGGGAACTGGTCAGCACTACTATTGCAACAACCGATACAATTGTGGGCTTAACCGACGATACCCAATATTTGTTTGAAGTAGAAGCTGAAGATATTTCAGGGAACACATCGGGAAAGGCTTCCGTAACATTGTCAACAGCCATTGACAGGACTGCTCCAACAGTACCAACAAATCTGCAAGCAAACGCCAATAATAATAAAATGATATTATCCTGGACAGCTTCAACCGATAATGTAGGAGTTGCAAAATACAACGTATATCTAGGCGGAGAACTGACCGGTTCTACTACGGAATTAAAAGACACCATCAAAGGGTTAGCTCCTAATACCGAATACCAGTTTGAAGTAGAAGCAGAAGACGCGACCGGGAACAAATCGACGAAAGCATCAGTTATCGCTTCAACACCCATTGACAATACCGCTCCTGATTCTCCTGAAAATTTGGTTGCAGAAGCAACTGAAAATGGAGTTGAGTTATCATGGACAGCCTCAACCGATAATTTTGGAGTAACTAAATACAATGTATATGTAAATGGCGAGTTCTTAAATTCAACGGTCAATGTAACCGATACAATTAAGGGATTAGAGGCTGGTATTGAATACCTGATTGAAGTTGATGCTGAGGATGCTTCAGGAAATAAATCAGGGAAAACATCAGTTATTCTTTCCGGAGAAAGCACTGCAAAACTAGCGTTTTCTTTTAAAGATAATTTAGTAGTTAATCGCACACGGGATGCCAGTGATTTTAGAGTGACCAAAAAGTTTACGGACTTGTTCAATTATCCTGACGGTTACAACATTAAAACAGAAATTTCCAAACCCAGCGATGTAACTATTACATACAATTCTACAAATGAAAATCATTTGTTGTTTGATGGCTACTATTATAGCTCATCCAGCGGCCAATACTTTTATTATAAAATTCCTGCCGGAGCCTATGGGACAGATACGCTGACCATTAGCATCGACTATCATGGTTTTACTTCTAAAGTTATGGTTATTGCTAATGTATCTTCAATCTCGGCCAGGGATGATTCTTACACCATTGATATAGGAGAAACGTTAGAAATGAATGTTGCCGGAAATGATATCCCATCTTCATATCTTGATAAAACAAGTCTGGAGATTCTTCAAAATACAAGTTTTGGTACACTCACAAATAATAATGATGGAACCCTAACCTATGTTAATGAAAATATTACCCCTAATTATTCATTCGAAAACTTTGAATATCGTATTGCAGATGTTGAAGGCCACTATGACACAGCAACCGTTAAAATAAACATTCACAAGAATTCGTATGCAAGCCGTGTTATCGAATTTATGCCTGCTCCCGGACAGTTTACCAACGAAACTATCGGGCAAAGCAACTCGGCAGAAAAAACACTTGGAACACAAGGTGGCATGATAAGTTTAGGCGCTTTTGGTGGATATGTCGTCTATGGGTTTGACCAACCTATTGTAAATAATCCGCAAAATCCTTACGGTGTAGATTTTTCTGTAAAAGGAAATTCGTTTGCAGCCAACCTTTACGGTGTTTGGACCGAACCTGCTGCCGTGCGTGTAATGAAAGATGAAAACGGCGATGGTATCCCCAATGACGGAGAGTGGTACGAACTGGCAGGTTCTGACTATTACATGAGCAGTACCGAAAAAAATGTAAAAATGACCTACTATAATCCTCATTATAATGAGCGTTATACTGTTCCATGGAAGAAAGACAATGGAGAAACAGGCGCGTTGTTATCCAATGCATTTCATAGTCATCCTTATTATCCCGACCCGTTTGATTTTGGATGTAATAAAGACTCTATGACTTATGAAGGGAGTATTATAAAAAGCTCGCTTGATATGAGTACTCCAAGTTACATCGAGTTTTACCGGGCACCATTTTTCGGATATTGTGATAATCGCGGGAATAGCTCGGACCTGACCGACCCTCAAAATCCATATTATGCCGATGATAAAGGAAAAGCTGCCGATGGGTTTGATATCAGTTGGGCTGTAGACGGAGACGGTAATCATAAAGAGTTGGACCAAATCGATTTTGTGAAAATATATACAGGTGGTTTTGCCAATGCAGGGTGGTTGGGAGAATGGTCTTCGGAAGTATTGGGAGTAGGAATAACAACGCCCGACCCTGATTATGTTACACAAGACTACTATGTAAATTATATAGGAATAACACAACTAAAAGTATTAAAAGGCCACACCTGCCAGTTTGAAGGATTTTTATTTAAAAATGGCCGTCCCCAAACCGATGGAGTACAACAATGGAGTTCTTCCAATACAGAAGTTGGAACCGTAGATAATACCGGTTTGTTTACTGCTGTTGGCGATGGTGAAACATGGTTGCGTTTTTCGCAAAAAAGCGATATTCCTACTGATTCTGTTCGCTTACTGGTGGTTGAACTGGAAGGTGTGCATTTGGAAATGGAAGGAAACTCTTCCGCTTCGTCTGATAGTACCAGCCTTATTGTTAGTGAAAGTATCAGCATTACAGCACAGGGCTTGGATAACATCGGCGATGTTTTAAACGGAAGCACTTCTAATCGTTTTGTTTACGATACTTATACCTGGACAACTTCAAATCCTGAAATAGGGACAATCGATAATGGTTTGTTTACCGGGAAAAAAGTTGGAAGAACAATGGTTCATGCATATTCCAACAGCAATCCTGAATTGTCTGATTCAATACTGGTTATTGTGAACGAAATCCCGAAACTAAGCCCGGTAAACAATCCGGTAGTAATTTCATATTATAATCCGGTGGGGGAAAAAACGAGTAGCGAGCTTTTTGCTACCGGAACAAACTCTGTAACTTATCTTAATTCAGTAGTTTCGAAAACTGGTTTGTCCAGTCCTGTTATTGAAAAGAATGCATTGAAGTGTAATTTTACAGATGGTGTTTATGGAACCGACACCTTAACTTTTAACCTTACTTCATACAAACAGGATACTACAATAAGCGTTGCGTTTATTTATAAACCCGATGGATATGAAAAGGATGCGCAGATATTGTTTATAAATAATGCACGAGTCCAAAATCCCGACAAATCGTCGTTAAATGCTTACATCCCTGATTTGGATACAACATTAGTAATTGATGACCAGCTTGACGCTTATTCGGTAAAAGATGTTCTTGTTGACGGAGCTTTTGCTTTTGTTTCGGGTGAAAATTTTCTGTCGAAATATAATCTTACAACATACGAAAAAGAAAACATTATAGATATTGACGAAACAGGAAATAGTGCAATGGCAATATATAACAACCTTTTGCTGGTTACTGAACAATCAAATCTTACCATTTACTATAAAGTCGATTTAACGTTAAGCAGGAAAATTGCATTATCAGGCAAAATTCATAGTGTAAAAGTAGTCGGAAGTAAAGCTTATGTTTTCCTCTCAGGTGAGACTACCAGTGTGCTGAATAAAGTTGTGGTTGTTGATTTAATCGAGGGGAAGGCAGAAAGCGAATATACACTTGCTGATGCAGGACTCATAGCTTCTGATGAGCTGATTAAAGGAACAAAATTATATATTACAGGAACAGTTTCTGCCTCAGGAAATACTGCTGTAATGGAATATGATACGGAAAATAACACGTATTCGGTATCGGAAGCAAACAACAAATTTGGCAATACATTAGATGCAAATGCCGTGGTAAAAGGCGATAGCATTTTGCTTACTAACGGTGAAGGCTATGTTGCTTATACAATTTCAACAAGAACTTTTGGTACCGATGTGTTAATTAAAACTACTGATGATTTTTATCCAACAGCAATTGCTTATCATGCTTCGTTGAGTAAATATTTTGTGAGTTATTCAAATGCCGCTAAAACAGAATCTAAAGGATTAGCTTTTGATTTAAATTTTGCTGAAGTTGCCGGTTTCGACAGTGTAGAAACCGCTCCTGCTTCAATAAAATGTGTTGAGGCTTTAGAGGCAAACGAAAAGCCGTCGCCTAATCTCTCGTATAGTATGAGCAACTTCACTGCCTACGAAAAGGCAACAAGTAATACCTCTGTTACCATTTATAAAAACCGTTTTACTGATGGAGAAGATAATTTTGAAATCTATCCCAGGTATCTGGAACATACTTCGTGGTTAACATGGTACACCAGCTACACATCGTCGGGAAATAAAAGATTGTATGCTTATTTTACCGGGACTGTAGATAAAGATTCTGTAATTACAATTCCTGTAGATGCAATTGATAATTATGGATTTTCAGCAACACGAGCTTTTGATATAACCATAAAACCACGTGTTTACAAACCGCTTGTAGCAAAACCTATTGCTGATACGATTGTGGAGATTAACAGTGCAGATATTAAAATAGCATTGGCAGATGTGTTTACGAATACTTCGTCAAGCGGTGTTACTTTTGGGAGAACTGTTTCGGAAAATACAAATTCGGGGTTAATAACAACCACTATTGTTAACGATACACTTACGCTGTCATTAACCCCAAATAAAACAGGCGAGGTACTCATAACCGTAAAAGACTCAGCGATGCACTCCAGTTATGGAGTTAAATATGTTGAAACATCATTCAAGGTAACAGTTATCGATGCTGAAAAACCTTCTACTCCTAAAAATTTTATGGGCGTACCAGGTGAAACGAGTGTTGCTCTGTCATGGGCTGCTTCGATAGATAATATTCAGGTAAAAGGATACAACATTTTTGTAAATGGGGTTTCTGTTGCAAAAAAATCAGGGAAAAATTATTTGGTAGAAGGGCTGAATGCCTCAACTGAGTACACGTTCGAAGTGTTAGCTTTTGATGCTTATGGCAATAAATCAGAAAAAGCATGGATTGTGATTTCAACCACCGACGAAACAGCACCTTCTGTTCCTTCCGATCTTGCCGCGGTAATTACCGAAACCAGTGCTTCGTTTTCATGGACTGCTTCAACTGACAATGTTGGAGTAGAAGGATACGTTATTTATCTCGATGGCGATTCAATTAATACAGTTACTGAAACTGCGTTTGTTGCAACAGGGTTGGATGTCTTAACGGAATATACATTTGAAGCAGAAGCCTTTGATGCTTCCGGCAATAAATCAGAAAAGGCATTGCTGACAGTTACTACAACAGATGAAACAGCTCCGTTGGTTCCTTCTGGTATTACAGCAGTAGCTTCTGACACAAGTGCCGTACTCTCGTGGACAGCCTCGACCGATAATGTTGGTGTAACTGGTTATATTGTTTATCTCAACGGCGATTCAATTGCGACAGTGATTGATACTACCTTTACTGTAGTTAATTTGGAAGCCGATACGGAATATACGTTTGAAGTGGAAGCTTTTGATGAAGCTGGAAATAAATCAGAAAAAGCAATAGTCGTTCAACATACAATAATTACCGGAATAGAATCGTGGGAGGTGAGTAAACTGAAAGTATATCCGAATCCGTTTGTCGATTATTTTATTGTTGATGCGAAAAATACCGGGTATGCTGTTGTTTACAGTTTATCGGGGAAAGCCATGTTTAATGTGCTTTTGCAACCAGGCAACAATCGTATAGATGCATCTGGGTTGCCCAGTGGTATTTATCTGTTGAAACAGGAAACGAGCACTGTGAAATTGATTAAAAGATAATTTAATTGATTGCATTGTATTAAAAGTCGGTTGTCTTTAGTAAGCAACCGACTTTTCACCTCTGTGAATATTTATATTTTACATTTTATTTTTATGTCATGCGGAATATTAAATTGTATAGTTATAAAGTGTTACGACAATAAGTAGGCGGATGCGTTTTCAAGAAAAACCCTATGAGACTCGCATCATTAAATAACTATATTCGAGATAATTACACTTTTCTTGAAGTGTCTCTGATTTTACATCGAACACACAAAAGCCCCGTAATAACTATAATTACGAGGCTTTTGGTTTCTTAAGGTGGACCCTACGGTACAAAATTCGACCATTTAGTAGCAGAACTGAAGCTTTTAGGAGACATCTTAGTTTAATGAAACGGGGTAATTTATAAATGAAAACTGGTTTAATTTTAAATTAGTCAAAATAAACGATAAGGCAATATATTCTTAGTTTATATTTTAAAGTGAAAATGTAATATAGGTGCAAATAACGACGAAAGTGACCACCTAATTCCAATTTAAGTTGACCACTTTATACCACTACCAACGCAAAGGGATTCTTCCATTTGTTAAGCTTGGTCGTAAACAAGGTCAGTGTAACAAATTCTTTTTAAGATTTCCTTTTTAGAATTGTTCATGTCTACCCTTTCATCCTTTCAATTCTAACTTCAAAGATAGATCAGTCAATTTATCAACTATTATTGTTGGTTCGATCCCCGATGGGGCGAAAACTGAATCAGGACTGCGTTGTGCTCATGCTGAACTCATCCTATATGAAATTGCTCCGATTACATCAAAAGAATTACTGGACATTAACCAGGAATCTGATTTTGCAGAATTACTCTCATGATTGAAATGCTCATAAACCAGTGGGCTTGGCTTAAAAGTCTGCATATCTTCAACACTCACAATACCGTCAAAACTATCAATAATTTTGGCTTTGGTTAAAAGTTTTGAAACTGCTTTTTTACTGCCATTTGAGAAAGCAAATAATTTATGATCGGATTCTTTCAGATTATTTAATCCAGTCTCAACATTAGGAAAAGCCGGTAAAACAGTATACTCATCCATCAGCGTTTGTTTCTGTTTTGTTGGCAAATCAATTTTAAACACTTGACAGCAAAATTCCAGTGATTGATTCTTTAGTGCATACGGAAGAGTCATCGTATTTATTCATTAATCCACGTCTAAATGAATATTCCAATTGTTTACTTCTCTATATATCCTTGAAAATTATTGCCTTATATCCGATCATTTGTTTCAATGAGTCAAAAACTCCAGAAATATTTATCAGTGTACCGTAAACATCAAATGCTAAAGTGTATTTCATATTGTTTCTCTTTTTGGAGCAATTTGCGCACGGCATGTACGGTATGTACTTTGATTCATTAGAGGTAGAAAATCTAACAGCATTATCTTTCTTTGGCTTAACAACATCTTTTCTTACAAACGTCTAAACTCTGAAACATTTATATGTGAATGTATTTTGAAGAAACGGCTAAAATGAGCAGGACTTTCAAAACCCAGTTCATAGGCTATTTCCTTGGCCGATTTATCCGTATAATGAAGATAACGTTTGGCTTCTAATATAATCCTGTTCTGTATCAGCTTTGATGGAGCGGGTTGTTTAAGCAGTGCAAAAATATTGCTCAGAGTCTTGGGTGCTTTGTTCAGTTCTGCCGCATAAAAACTAACCCGATGTTCTTTCTTAAAATGCCCCTCAAGCATTAATGAAAATTCCCGTACAATATCCATTTTTTCATCCGGAAACTGTTGGTAACTCTCACTTTGTTGTTTTGCGATACGGGTTGTCTTTATGATCAGATGCTTTAATAATGTTCGCAGCATTTCTCCCTGAAAATTGTCACTGGACCGCCATTCATCGGAAAATGCTTTTTCCAACTGGGATATTGTTTCTTTTTCGGATGGGCTAAGCGTGATAAACATTGGATGTTTAATACCATAGAAAAGAAAACCGACGCACCCCACTTCTGCATCATGGTCGACGATACAGTAAAATTCCCTGTTAAATTGCCAGGCGACAAGCTTATCAGGATGCTCAAAAGAGAAATGCTGGTTGGAAACCAAAGGCAAGATAGAAGCTGCCGGCATCGTATAGGCAATCTCATCTATGATTACATGTTGAGCTTCATCTTTATTATATACAAAGGTATTGATGGGGACAGACGAAGCATTACGAAGACCAGTCCCCTTTAATGCGTCATTGTTAATGTGCATAATAAAACGGCCAAGAGTCGATTTATCTTTATATTCTCGTATCATTTTTAACGTTTAACCCTATCCTCACTACCATTTTACTTCCAGCTTAAAATACAAACTTTTCAACTCCCTACCAGTTACACACCATCAGCTTACCCATTAGTGGCTTCTTCAATCTCAGCGCAAACTATCCAGAGTTTCTTTTCTGCTTCAATCGTATCAAAGATATAAAAGTAGATGGGCTTACTCACGGAGTCGCAGTAATAGACTGTCTTTTCTTTTAATTAAATTAAAGTCAATAAGCATTATTAGAGTATGCAACCTATTGTTATAGGCTTTTTCTCTGCCCAATATCATCGCCCCTTTTCTGTCGGATTTAGTAAAATTATTGCTTTGCCAGAGCCTGTCTTCCAAATTCAATTAGTTTCTTACCATCGATATATCCTATCTGCTTCAATGCAATTTTCCCATCCGGACTAAATATAAGTAAGGTAGGATAAGCTGTTATATCCCATTTTTCTGACAACGCAATACCTTCCCCTTTTTCCATGTCAACAGAATAGTTGATGAAATTTTTATTGAAATAAGCTGCCGCATCTTTGTCTTTGAACGTAGTAGATTTTAATAGTTTACAAGGACCACACCAACTGGCGTAGGCATCAACAAAAATATATTTACCACTTTTCTTTGCATCCTCAGTTACTTTCTGCCATTTAGTGTTTGTAAAAACAATCTCCTGCGTGGAAGAACCTTTTTTTATTGTCGTCTCCTGTTGAGCAAAGACGGCACCAGTAGCAATTGTAAGCAGCACAATGCCAGGTGCTAAAATTTTCTTTTTAATAAGGAATAAGAATTCATACATGATTTTGAATATTAAAGGTCTTGTTTGATACTCTTGCTCACAGCCATCAACAATTCAGGGCTTAATCTTTGCCTGAAGTCGGGATTGATATACTCGAAATGGATAACACCCTTTCTATCAAGAACAAATACTGATGGAACTGGCAGCAACAGATCTGTATCCATTCCCCCGGTAGTTTTGGGTAACATATCCCAATAGCCTTTAGGTGCTTTATAGGCAATCCCAAATTGCTTTGACACATTAAGGCTGGCATCTGACAATAAGGTATAGCTTAATTTTTCTTTTGTAGCTGATTGCATTAAACCTTCTGGTTTATCTGTACTGATAGCGATCAACTGATAGCCTTGTTGTTCCAACTCCGGAGCTATCTCCTGCAATCCTGAAAGCTGCTTTGAGCAAAATGGGCACCAACCTCCCCGATAGAAGATAAGAATAGTGGGCTTTTCGGCAACCGCTTTGTTTAGGTCAAAACTTTTTCCCGATGCATCGGGCAAGGTGACCATAGGTATTGTTTCTCCATCCAGCAAAGGGCTGATATCTTCGGGTTTTTGTGGAATCGCATAAGACATCTGCTTCATATCGTTATTCATCGCATCGTCTTGTTGAGCCCTTACTGCTGACGAAGAGAATATACAAAGACAAAATATAACTACTGACACTGATACTTGTTTAATTATTTTTTTCATTTTTACTTTTATTAAATGATGTATTATTTTGATTCACAATGAAATATCTACTTAACTAACTACAAGGTTCATTTTTTGTGTTTTGTTTTCCGTGACTTATATTAATTTCCTTTACGATTGAAAATAGATACGAATGCATTCTTTAAATATGCAGTCCTTATTTTGTTATTTAAGTCCATTGTTTCAACTATTTATATTATAATACAAAGATATTAGCGGGCATCATTATGACAGATACCTTCACTTCCCTTTGTGTTGACAATATTTCCCGAATTGAGTCTTTGAGAAATTCTATGGGACTATTAATAAGTACCGGAAACAATTGTTGTTATTCAAATAAATATGAATGAAGAGTTCAAATTCAGTGATTGACTAAATTAAATAACAATACTCGATGTCAGTCAAAATTAAGACGTCTCTGCAATCTCTAATTCCAATATAACTCAAAAAAATGAAAAGATATATTTTTCAATTTATTAAACATCCAGGCTCAAAAGGTGATGCTCTGGAGAATGCTTGGATTGAGTGGCTAAGACGGCGGTATCAAACAAAAACCAAAGCCTTTGGCTAAAATTGTTGGGGAAATTTATGCAGCACCAATTCTTTTAAGCATAAAAACAACAATACCATAACAGGACACCTTAAAGCATTGCATAATTTAAAAAGTATTGACTTGGGCTGCATTGCAGATTATGGGAGCTTCTAAGTCGATTACAATCCGAATGAAGAAATTATAATTGTTGGCAAGGATGCTTATCTGGAATTCTACGCAAAACGAAAGTCCAACAAAATTAAGTTCAGCGAAGCGAACCATTCCTTCGTTACTTTCTTTATGCAACTGACAAGATATTTGCAACAAGCTGAATCTTTTGTAATAAACTTTCTAAGCTATGCGATTTAAATAGTTAACAAATGACGACTCAAATTCTTAGATCTTCCATTTTTGTAAAGAAGAGTATTCGAAAGCTTTCTCCAATCGGAATATTTTTATCCTGAATGAATACCTGCGATTTGTTGATGGTTTTAATGTGTTCGTGCCCGACAATATACGATTTGTGGATGCGTGAAAACCGGTCGGGAGGCAGGTGTCTTTCAAAATTCTTTAACGAATTCAGCGTAATAATTGGCTTCTCGTGTTTCGATGTGTAAATCTTAATATAGTCCTTTAATCCCTCCACATAAAGAATATTGCCCAGTTTAATTATCTGGGTTTGATAATCGCTTTTTACCAAAACATAATCGCTCTGTTTGATTTCATCCTTTTTCCCGCGACTGGTTCTTTTTTCCATTAAATTGGAATAGAACAGGACTTTGTTGGCTGCCTTTAAAAACCGTTCGAATGAAAGCGGTTTTATCAAAAAATCGATAGCATTTAAATTAAATCCTTCGATAGCCAGATTTTTATCTTCCGAAATAAAAATAAACATCGCTTTTATATCGAGGCTGCGAATAAAATCGATACCCGAAATATTGGGAAGGTCGGTATCGATAAATATCACATCAATATCGTGGAGCTGTAGTATTTTGTATGCATCGAAAACTGAATTATAAGTTCCAAACAGTTCAAAGTAGGGAACTGTTTTTATAAATTCAATAAGAGTATTATTTTCGTCGGGCTTTTTTATTACAATACAATTCATAATCTTTTATCTTTTCCTGAATCGTTAGCTAAAAGTTTTCGAAAGTTGATTTTATGGTATTGTTCAATTGCGAAATCGATAAACAATACCAAATTTCACATAGAATCCGTTTTCGTCGTATTCGAATACAGCTCCGTTTTCAGGTCGAATAAACTGCGTGGCAAAGCTCCATTTGGGTGTTTCAGGCTCGGTATACAGATTGAAATTTCGCTTAAGACTATAGCCAATTTCTGTGGTTAGCCAAAAGTTGCGAACGGTTTTTATGCTGCCTTCCCAGCCAATGTTTCTTTCCCTAAACCAGAAATAACCGTAATCAGGAGAATCGGGAATATGTGCGGTAAATCTTTCGCCACGAAAAAGAAGCCCGGTAACTATTTTTGAATTGGGTTTCCACTGTAACTGGACACGAGAAGGCAAATTGCCAGTAATAACTAAATCGGGAGCGGGTTTCCATGTAAAGCCCAGAAACGGGACGATGATATGATTTGAAAAGCGATAAACATACGCCAATCCAAAATGATACCTAAGCGATAGATTTTGAATATATACCAGCTGAACTCCGGAAAACCACAATAAACCCTTGGAGGAATAGTCTCCGCCAGCGGAAGCCAGGGAGGTTGAAGCCAGCATTATAGAATTCCATTGTTCATTGATTTTGTGACGCCAGACAAAGCGCGTACTTGCCTGGTAAAAATGCTTGTCATCTATCGGAAATTTTTCACCCGTATTTAAAAACTGGTATTGGGGAGAAACAACGAGCTGATTCTTTTCTGAAATAAAAAGCGGCACAGCCAATTGAAAATTTCCCATATTATTTATTTCCGAACCTGGTCGAATAGAATTCAGTTCAAAAGTTAATGGAGAATTATTCTGTGCATAAACCGGTAGTATTCCGGCAAGTAATGTTACCAGCAGGAAAAATCGAAAAAGTGCTAAATTCTTCATCTTTCGGATTTAATCTTGTAAAATCAGGCCATCGGCCATTTCAATGGTACGGTCAGTGTTGGCGGCAAAATCATTGTCGTGTGTAACGCAAATAATGGTTTGCCCGAATTCCTGTGCCAGATTGCGGAAAATTTCCTGCACTGCCATCGAATTTTTGCTGTCAAGGTTTCCGGTAGGTTCATCTCCCATAATCACTGACGGATTGTTTATCAGCGCACGCGCGATGGCTACCCGCTGTTGTTGTCCGCCCGAAAGCTTGTTGGCTTTTTTTAGTTCCTGTCCCTGTAAATCAAGCAATTTCAGACTTTCATAAGCCCGGTGTTCAATTTCATCCTGCGAATGTTTACCCAGTTTTAGAGCAGGCAACATTACATTCTGCAAAGCACTGAATTCAGGCAGCAGGTAATGAAACTGAAATACAAAACCAATATTTTCGTTACGGAAAGCGGCCAGTTGGTTTTGACTTTGGCCGGTTAGCAAATCTCCGTTTACTCGTAAGCTCCCTTCGTAATCGGTATCCATGGTAGAAAGTACATACAAAAGTGTTGATTTCCCCGACCCTGATTTTCCGACAATCGATAGAAATTCACCCCGTTTTACATCGAACGAAACACCTTTGATTACCTGGAAAGTTTGCGGATCATGAAAGTATTTGATGAGGTTGCGAACCTCTAATATGTTATTATTCTGTTCCATAATATTATCCTCTGATAATGACCACAGGGTCGATTTTTGAAGCTTTTCTGGCTGGTAGATACCCGGCAAAAAGTGTAATTGTTATTCCAAACAAAACCGAAAGCACAAAGTCCTGGGTTTGATAACTGATGGGCAATGTGCTTAACCCGGCGATATTAAACGGTACCTGATTTACCATCGACGAAACCACGTAGCCAAGGAAAATACCTGTCACGCCCCCAATTACCCCAATAATAGCTGCCTGTGTCAGGAAAATGTACAGAATATCTTTCCCCGAAAATCCCATGGCTTTCAAGATGGCAATTTCCCTGATTTTTTCGTTGATGGTCATGTTCATGATATTGTAGATCCCGAAACCGGCTACCAGCAAAATGGTAAGTGAAACGGCACTGGCAATAATATTTCGAAGCTGCGAGGCAGCTACCAACTGTTGGTTGGCAATTTGCCATGATTCAATCTGGTAAGAAATGGATGATGAGAGGCGATTTATAATTTCATCTGTTTTGTCGCGGTCTTTAATATTCACCTGAATATCGCTGGAGTAATCAAAGTTTTTGCCCAGTAACTGTCGTGCTGCCGAAATATTCATAAAAGCTTTCGATTTGTCCACTTCTTTTACCGAAGTTTCAATAATGCCTACCACCTGGTAATTCTTCGAGACACCTTCCGAGGTAAGAACATTCACATTATCGTTCAGTCCAACATTCAATTTTTCTGCTAATACAATTCCAAGGATAATTCCTGATTTTTGAAATTCCAGGTTGTTCCAACTGCCTTCCACCACTTTTTCGGCGGTGCCAAAAAGCTGGTCTTCTGAAACCACGTCCACACCCGAAATTGCGCCATTGATTTTTTTTGAGCCGTTTCTGAAAAATACACTGAAATTAAGCTGTGTTGTAATGCCGGTTACCTCAGGCTGTTTCTCAAGAACGGAAACTACTTCGGAACTGTTTTTTATGCCTTCGGTGTATTGCAGGCTTTTTTTGTTGCGGATGTTGAACAATGTTCCCGGCTCTTTTGAAAGACTTTCTACAGGATTATAATTACGTGTTTCATCCTCATTAAAAACCCGGATGTGCGCCAGCGAACTAAAAGCCAGGTCATCCTGCGTTTGATTTACACCATTCATAAAACTGTTCATAAAAATATACATGGAAACCCCGAAAGTCACGCCCAGTACAGCCACAAAAGTCTGTCCTATTTTCGATGTCATGTGAACCGAAGCAATCTGTCGGTTCACCGTTGCCTTTTTACCATTCTTTTCTTTCATTTTTTGCGGGGTAAATACAGTTTGTCATTTTCAGTTACGCCACTAAGTATTTCGACCCAATCGGCAGTTTTAATCCCGGTTTTTACATGAACTTTTTGATTCGAGTCACCTTTCAGAACATAATCATCGTTAAGCAGGAACAAGGCGGGAATAACCAACGCCTCCTGCTTTTGGGCAACCACAATATTGGCCTGTAGCTGGGTGCCGGCTTTTATTTCCGGTACGTTTTCAGAAAAAGATGCTTCGGCAATAAACGATTGTTCCTGAGAATTGAAGGCCGGGTAAACCTTACTGATTTCTCCTTTGAATGACTGATTCTTATGTGTATTCAGCTCAATGTAAACATCCTGCCCGACCGTAATCCGACGAATGTCCTCTTCCGAAATTTGCAGACGTGCAATAAATTCGCCTGAACCTATTTCGGCCAGTGTTTCTCCCCGTTTAACCAGCTCGCCGTTTTCTTTGTTTTTTTGAAGGACAATCCCATTGGAATGACTGGTAATCGAAAAATAGGAATTATTATTTTGCTGGGTTACGAGGTTTGCCCACGCATTTGCCAGTTCCACTTCCAAATTTTCCTTGGTTTCCTTAATCGTATTTTCCAGTGAGATTTGTTCTGCTTTTGAACTTTCAAACGCCAGCTTGGCCCGGTCATATTCAGCTTTTGAAACCGCATTGGTTTTAATCAGGTTTTTATAACGCTTAAAATTTAGCGAATCGGTTTGGGCCTGATTTTGAGATTTTTGCAACTGCTGGTAAAGCCTCCGTAGTGTTGGCGAGTCGGGGTGGTTGTTTTCCAGAGCTACGCGGTAAGCACTTTGGGCACTTTTCAACTGTGCCTGCGAAGCATTGTCCTGCACCTGGAAAAGTAACTGCCCGGTGGCTACGGAATCGCCTTCTTCAACCAGTGTTTTTTGTAAATAACCTTCGGAAAGAGCCGTTACCAGGTACTGCTCTTTCATAACTACGCTTCCGCTGGCAAAAACCGCATCCACTAAGTTTCTTCGTTTCGGGATGGTAGTTTCTGTCGGACTGCATCCTGAAAGGACAACAAGTGCCAAAAGTATGGCCGGTATTAATTTTTGAGTCTTCATTGTTTATTGTTTTCTCGATTCTATACTTACTTTGTTAATAAGAAATTCGGATAAATTATTGAGATACAGGCTTTCGGCTTTCAGGTAGTCGTTGAAAACATTCAGATAACCATCGAGTGAGAGTAAGCCCTGTTCATATTTTTGACCTGCGAGTTTTACGTTTTCCGCTGAGAGATGAAAATTTTCCAGTCCTGTAGTTGCAATTCTTGAAGTACTCACGGTTTTTGAGTAAAGAAGAGAGTCATTGATGACTGATTTTCGTAATTCATCTTCGTACTTTCGCATGGCAATTTGGCGGTCGATTTTTGCCGATTTGTATTTCGATTTATTGGCAAAACCAGTAAAAATCGGAATGTTCATTGAAAACCCCAGGTAATTGTTCGGCTTCCAGTTACCGGATTGAAAAGACATCGTAAGGTTATCCTGGTA
Organism: uncultured Draconibacterium sp.; assembly: GCA_963677235.2. Lineage (GTDB taxonomy): Bacteria > Bacteroidota > Bacteroidia > Bacteroidales > Prolixibacteraceae > Draconibacterium. The sequence continues at coordinate 2,338,425 of CAXXPP010000004.1, forward strand.
TTGGTTGTAACCAAAATAGGCGTGAAAACCTACCTGTGGGATGAAATCAGCTTTTGCTTTTTTTACACCGTTTTCTGCATACATTTCCTGCAAGCGGTAAATTTCGGTATAACGAATGTTTGGAGAAGGGTACGAAACCTTCGATAAAGAACTTTCATTCGACAATTTTTCTGTTAAAACGAGTTCTTCATCGGCATTTATTCCTATCAGGATTTTGAGATTTAAAAGGCATTCGTTGTAATACTGCCGGGTAATTTCCAGGTTTTGTACTACTGCATTCCGGTTCACCCGTGCCTGGTTCAGGGCAATGGCATCTGTTGCGCCTTCGTTAAAACGTTGTTCAGTAAGCATGTGCAATGTGTCGGCAACGGCTAAATCCTGTTGTCCAATTTCAACTGCCTTTTGAGCCGTAAGTGTTGCATAGTAAAATTGCCCGACCTGCTCTTTCAATGTTTGTTCGAAATAATCCTTCTCCGCTTCTTTCAGTTGAATATTTACTTCAGCCATTTTCTTCCGGTAAATCGACTGCCAGTCGAGTGGGTTATAATTAACATTGATACCGGCAGAGTAACTGTATGCTTTTCCAAATTTAGTGTAAACAGTTTCTCCTGGCTGCCCAACAATTTCACCGGGAACAGGAGTTTCAGCAATGTCGATGTTGTGCTGTGCATTTCCTGTTGCCGAAATGGTGGGAAAAAGAAAGCTTCCGGCCGTTCTTTTGTCCTGAAGTGCCTGCCCTACTTGCCATTGTCGTATCTCTTTTTCAGAACTATTTGCCAGGGCAAACTCCCAAACCTCCCCTAACGATTTCATGGAGTGTTGCGCTTTCAGTGGGCCGGAAGCTAGTAATAATATGCCGATGAAATATATTAATTTTGCCTTCATTGTTTTCTTGTCCAGATTTTTGTTTCAGATAAAATACCTTTTGAGGCAGTGACGTACAGCTTGTTGTCCTGAACAGTGATTTTGCAATTGAGATAAATTCCACGCTTTGGGGCATAGATTTTCCCGTTTTTCCATTCTTGTGAAGAATATTGAAGACCAGAAATGAAATCGGTTCCTACCAATGGCTGATTCCGCTTTTTCTTGTCAGGATTGTTTTTATCAAGAACTGTTTCACCGTTTGGAGAGATGATGTTTACAATTTTAGCTGAATATGTTTCGCCGTTTTTGTAAAATTCTACCGTCAGATTTTTTTGTTCATTTTGCCAGAGACCCTGAATCTGATCTCCGTCCGATTGTGCATTTCCTGTTGTGATAAATCCAATCAGGAAGATGGTTAAAAGAAGTTGTTTCATCATTTATACCTTTAAAATTCAGGTACAAAAGTGAATCATAAAAGAAAGGTAGAAAATTGAATTTTTTGTGAATTGAACATTTTGGAGGGTGAATTGAACAAGTCACTCAGGATTGTTCCATCCACTGCAAAAACGGTGAAACTTTTAAACGGCTTACCACTAATTTTTCATCTGTCTGAAACGGGGTTTTTATTACCATTTTCCGGTTAAAATAAGGCTGAATTTCCATCACCGCATTTTTGTTAATTAGCGTTTGCCGGTTAATACGAAAAAACAATGCGGGGTCGAGCGAGGCTTCCATTTCGTCGAGAGTTTTAAAAATTGCCTGTTTTTTCTGGTCGAAAGTGTAAGCGTAAACCACTTCATTTTGCAGTACAAAAAGACCAATGTTTTCTACCTGAACAGGAATATAACTTTCGCGGTAACGGATTAAAATAGAATTTTTGTAGTTCCTTTTCGAGCTGAAAATACTTTGAATGGATTCCAGCAATTCCGGCCCCGGTGAAAATACTTTCTTTAGTTTTTCCACTTTTTCGAAAGCAATTTTTACATCTTCATTCTTTACCGGTTTCAGGATATATTCAATCCCGTTGGTTTTAAAAGCCTGCAAAGTATATTGGTCGTAAGCGGTGCAAAATACCACCGGACAATGTATTTCGACCCGCGAAAAGATTTCGAAACTTAAACCGTCGGCCAGTTGAATGTCAGAAAAAATAAGGTCGGGCCTGGTTTTTTGAAGGTATTTCACCGTTTGGCTGATGCTTTCGGTTATAGCATCCACTTTTGCTGCCGGATTTTCTTCCCCAATAATTTCCTTCAGGATTTTGGCTGCCTGCGGTTCGTCTTCAATAATCAATATGTTCATGGGATTAATTTAAGTTTTACGCGGAAAACATTGTCGTCGGAAAAAATAAAAACACCATCGGGATATCCTAAAAGATTATACCGCTGAATTAGATTTTGAAGTCCGTACCCCGAACTTTCAGCTTTTGTTATTTTGGGTTGAAGGTGATTTTCCACCGTTAAGCTGTCCGGTAAAGTGGCAAAAACCTTTACTTCAAGCGGGTGTTCTGATGAAATGATGTTGTGTTTTATACAGTTTTCAAGAAGCAATTGCAAACTGAATGTCGGGATTTTAAGGTTCTGAGTTTCTTCCGGAACGTCGAAAATTATTTTTAGCATATCGTCAAAACGAGAGGATAGCATGAACAGATAGTCATTTACAAAATCGAGTTCTTCTTTTAACGGTACCAGTTCTTTTTGCTGCTTATCAAGTAACTGTCTGTACATTTCCGAAAGTTTAATGACAAACTCTTCGGAATTTGAATCTTTCGAGCGGACCATTGAGCGCAGGGTTGAAAGTGAGTTAAACAGAAAATGAGGATTTACCTGTTGGCGTAAGATTTCAAATTGGGCACGCAAATTTTCGCTTTTCAGCATTTCGTTTTGCAAGGTTATTTGCTGTTCTCGTGCACGGGTGTTCATCAGGTTCTGAATAATGTAAATCAATGCAATACTGACAGCGCCTTTCAGGATAATCATGAAGAGAGCATATTCTCGATTGGGAAGAGATTTTTCATTTATTTCTCTCAGTATAAATACCATAGTTAATATAAAGAAGGCTAACAAAATTGCATTAAGTATGACAACCAGAATAATCTTATTGATTAAGGCATTTTTCTTTTTAAATTGTTGAAAATAAACTGTAAGATATGAGTTGACGAACCAACTTGTCAGTAAGAACGCGAAGGTAAAAAGCGCATTTGTCAAGAGTTGGGAAAAATTATTAAACACCCGGTGCTGACTGGTAATAATAATATTAAAAAGTGGCAAAACAGCCGAAAACAGAACGGCTATTTTCCAGTTATTTCGTTGTAGGATTTGTTTTAGCTGCATATTATTCAGTATAGAATCCCGTTAAAAATACAAATCTTTTTGTTTCGGTAGATGATTGAAATCTATTCTGGTTAATACGGTTTGAAGCTAATTTTATGGAATAGTATTTACAGAGGGACATTGGGATTAACCTAAAGGATAATGTTTCATAATTTTGAAATATTAATTCAAATTTTTGGTGAAAACAAATATATAAAACCTTTTACACTGAAATAGGTACAAGAAACCCGGAGAATAAGTCAACGAACATGTCATCTTAAAGTATCAAAAACGGATTATTGAGCTGACTTATTTGCATTTGGATAATCTGATACAAAATGAAATCGATCATTTAAAAAGATTTTCCCAATGTATATGAAATTTTAAATGTCAAAGCAGGAACATTGAATCCTTTAAAATTAGCTGACGAACCGGATGATAGTATTGGTGAGACTATTTGGTTTACAATAATCTGTCCGACAATAGATTCTGATTCGATAGAGGATTTGGTTGTTATGTTCGTTTGGTACGAAAGTTCCGTAGAAACAGATAGACGGGGAACTTTCGCGAACTGAAACGTTTTTCCAACCAATAGTCCTGCTTGTATTGGCCGTACTGTAGGTACCAACACTGTATTCTCGTAAAACGATCGGGCAGCATCATTGTTGTCCAGAATTTCCTGCAAATTATCAGACAGCCCCTGTGTGTCGCCAAAATCATAACTTTCCACCATCTCCTGGGGTGTAACAGACATGGTAAATCGTTGGAATTGGAGAAAAAGCCCTGTATAGAACCCGTTCCATCTTCGGAAATGATAATAACCTCCCAATTCAAATATAAATCCATTTTCCAGCTTATCTTTTATAAATTGTTTACGCACCTCTTCATTTTCGTTTTTGGCCCGAACCAGATCGAGGGCAGCAACAGTGTATGCCCTTGACAACATTCCAAATCCAATGTAGCCCGAAAAACCTCGGGGAGAAACAAGTTGTAGTCCGATGGCATCCTGGATGGGAAACTGGATCTTCAAATCCATATAAACTTTCCAGGGGATCTTATTGGCCATTGTATCGGTAATGTTGTATGAAAGAGCAATTCCTGTACTATCCGCTTGGGGAACTGTGTCCAGCGTTTGTCCTTCCTGTGCATATAACTGCTGAAACTGAATGGGGAAAGATAAAGCCATCAACAATACGAATTTGCCCATCCTAATATTGGAAGTTCTTTTTAAATTCAACATCTATCAGTATTTTATTGGGTTGGAATTGGAAGAAAACCTATTGTCATTCGTTACCTTAATGGTGGCTTGCCTGTATTCTGATTCCAGCTGCGAGAAACTATCGAATACGGTATTGCTGTTTTTCAAATTTACATTACCAATAGGCGTATCGCTTTCGATGACACTTATATTGGTAAATAACAAAACAAAGGAGGCTTGTTGTAACTGTCGGGAATAGGGCTTACTGCCCTGTGTTATTACTTGTCGACTCAGTTTAGCCAATGGAAAGTTTTTCATCTCTTTCTTCTGAATTTCTTTTTAGTTTTAATCCAACATGTGGCGTAATGTATTTTTTCATTCAGCCTCTTGATAATTTTTACCAGAGACAATATTTCTGTCAGGTTGACTAAAATCTGTTTATTCCTATTTTTATTATTACTTTGACCCCAACTGTGTTACTGGTTTAACTTTACAAGTCGTGGTATCTTTGTTTTAATTTTCCATGACTACATCGTTTGCCAGAAACCGTTAGGGTTAATTCGACCCAAAAGGAATTAATCCTGCCAGACCACTGTCATTTCTGTAATTGATAAAGATTGGTACTTGCCATTATCATCCACCGGATCAAAAAGATAGGCTATAATTTCGAAGGTGAAAATTTCGTCGGTAGCAGGATAATATCCATTGATCCACCCGTCATCATTCACGTTAATTGTATAATTAACTATGGAGCTTGAAAGTAGTAGACTTTCATAAACAACATCCCTGTTTGAGTCGAACAACCTGATTTGATAATATCCAGCCCCGTCAGCCCCGCTCCAACCCATAAACAATGAGCCTTCGTCTTGTGTACTCATAGAATCAATTTGTAATGGATACAGAAAGTCATCCAGTAACATGTCTGTTGTTGTCAGGGTTTCTCCATTAGAAAACTGGCCTGTAAAATTGAAACTCTCCGGGGCAGGAATCTCGATTGAATATTCGGATGTGTCTGGTTCATGGTAAAAATAAGTGCTGTTTGCCATTTTCAGAGAAACATCAGTGGAATTAGAGTTTACGTTAACCGAATTCATCTCTATATTTGAAGCTGCCTGAAAGCCCAGTGCATAAACGGTGTCCTGTTCTATTACCTTGGAAATATAATATACATCACCTATTAATTCTGGTGCTACTTCATCGTCGCTACAGGAAGCAAATAAAACCGCGAGCATTGTCCCTACTACCATTACTTTGTAATTCATTAAATTTTTCATAATAATTCATTTTTATAATTAAAACACTGGAATCTCAGTACATATCTCTGACAATAATTTACCCCGAGATTTGACTTGTTGCGAAGGTAGTTCAGCGTTTTCAACGACTTGAAAGTTTTCAACAAACGGTAAAGGTTTTTAAACGAACTCAACATTATCATGCATCTACATATTGTTGAATAAAAAGAGGCGTTTTTTTTTAAAATTCATGCATTGGTTGATATAACGAATGTCTTAAACTCTATTTTCCTACTATTGTATCAATCTAAATTTTATAAATACGTGTTACGGCCGATTAAATAGATACGAATGAAATATCTGAAACTCTTTATAATAGCGGGATTATCCATAACTGTTTTTACCCACTGCGTGAAAGATAATCCTTCCGAGGAGCCTTCTGCCAATATAGCCTCGGTTGAACCTAGAGATTTTCTCTCTGAAAGCGTTTATGATAGATTGATAGCCGAATTTGTTTACATGGAGGGAAATGAACCAACTACTGAGACCATCAGTAACCTCAAAACCTTTTTGGAAAAACAGTTGAATAAAAGTGAAGGGATTTCTGTTACAATGTCTTCTGTCCCCTCATTAGGAAAAAGCGCCTACTCGCTTGATGACATAAAAAAACTAGAGAAAGATTACCGTACTGCATACCCTCAGGGAAGCAATCTGGCATCATGGTGCTTTTTTGTCGATGCCGATTATTCCGACAATGAAGAAAACTCCAAAGTGCTTGGGATTACATATAGTTCCAGTTCCATTGTTATTTTTAAAAAGACAATACGAGAATTCAGTAACGGTTTCGGGCAGCCATCTGAGAAAGTATTAGAGACAACAGTCGTTGAACATGAATTCGGACATATCCTTGGTTTGGTTAATAATGGTACAAACATGGTCGAATTTCATCAGGACGTTATCAATGGCAGGCATTGTGATAATAAAGATTGTCTTATGTACTTTGCGGCCGAACACAGTGGCCCGATTCTTAACTTTCTGAGCGGGGGAATAATTCCGCCATTTTGTGAGGAGTGCCGGAACGATCTCAAAAACAATGGAGGAAAATAATATCAGTAAAATAAATGGTATAAGCGGAGTTGAAAAATAAATTATCATTCATTAATCTCATTATTTTTTTTAACAGTCCTCGCCTAATCATCTCAAAGAATAAAGAAAAAGAGGTTGCTTTCACCAAACTTATTTACAGGAGGCGGCAGTGAATAAGCGAACTAGTCTTTTATGTATCATTTCCAAAATTCAGCCTAGCAGACAAAACTTTTTTGTTTGACTCGCGGAATCTTGTTTTAACGGATACCATCCTTGTAGAATGGCATGTATCCTAACGTTGGCATTTTAAATTTTTATTTCACTCCATCATTAGCAAACCTGGCAGAATACTATTTATTTGTCGATTCTTTTATTAATTGAGCAAACTTCTCATGTTCTTCGTAGTGTGGCATGTGGGCTGAATGATCAAAACTGGTAAATGTTTTTTTATCTGCCCGGAGGAAATCATAATATTGAAAAGCTGTTTGGTACGGAGCAATACCATCTTGTTTCCCTTGTATAAAATGGACAGACACACCAATGTCTTTTATTTTGCCAAAAAGATTAAGGGTGTTTAATTCGGGGAGTAATGCGTTTTGGCAAAATTTCATTCCCTTTATTGTTTTCGGAATATCAACTAACCGATAAGCACTACAGGTCAACATATTTAAAATAGTTGCAGTCAATAATTGATTATAGCTACTATTTGTTTTAATACCTCCCGAATCAGTCAAAAGTTTTGCGCGTTTTTGAAATAGTCTTCTATTTGTAATTGGCTTTTTGCCTAAATCAAAAGCTTGTTTTAAACGTTTTTTATTACCATTTAACTTTGACTTTAAAAATTCAAAAGCATGATTGTTTGCTGTTGGTATATCAATGTCAATGCCCACAAGAAATAAACATTCAAATATATGGCTATCTCTTGCAGCTGCCATTAAACTGAGGGTAGCGCCTATCGAATACCCAATAACTATTGCTTTATCTTTGTTGTATTTCTCCAAAAGGTACTTGGTGCAAGAAATAACATCGTTTGTTAATTGGGAGAAGTTGATTGTTTCAGCATCTATATTTTTGGTAAAAGATTTTCCACATGCCCTCTGATCCCAATAAGCTACGAGATAATTATTTTCAAGATGCAACAGCTTTTCCATTGCCTCTGCTTCAGGAATAATTGGCAAACCTGGCCCTGCCTGAACGTGAATAAGAAGTGGTGCATCGGGGTTTTTTCCGCGAACAAGGAGCCATTGGTCTGAATCATTAATTGATACTTTCTCTAAACTATTAATTCTCATATTTTTTCTTGCAAAGTAAAGTTATCCCAAAAGGATAAACGTTCGCATTTGCTAAGAAATGGTATTTTGGCCCCTCAATCTGCTAAGATGTTGTGGACTTATCCCCAAATAGGATGCAATATGGTATTGGGCTGCTTTATGAAATACATTAGGGTAAGAAATCATCAAATCATTATACCTCTCGTTTGGGGTTTGTAAAATGAAAGATACCGACCTTTTATAAAAACGGAGGAACGTTAACTCTACTATTACACGATGGAGATGTTCAAGGGTTGGGGATTGCTTACATAACTCGTTAAAATCGGAATATGAAAAAGTTGTTAATATCGATTTTTGCATGGCCACTATACTTGCCTGCGAATTTGTATTTCCAATAATTGAAGGCAGATCAGCACTAAAGTCGTTTTCAAAATAGAAAAAATCAGTTATCTCTTTACCCTCTTTAATATAGAACTTTCGCAAATATCCTTCCTCAATAAATGCAATATTATAATTTTTTTTGTCTGCCTTAATCCAGTATTCACCTTTGTTCAGGTTAGTAGTATTTAGAATTTCATTCAGACTGCTACAATCTTTATCGCTAAGAGGTACGATACTATTTAATACTTGAATTATATTTTTCATAATCTGTTAAGTGAGAAAATAATCAACAAAAAAAAGCAGTAAAAATTTAATCTTCATTCACATTTGCTAATAAATTTCGGTTACAGCTTCTTTTTGCCTTAAACACGTGCCGGATAAATTGAGCCGACACGTGTTTCATTTTAATGACTAAACTTTATTAAATTATTTCAGTAACACCGTTTATAGAGCCAAAACTCATTTGTATTGTAAATGTTTATATCATTTCTGCTGTCCTGTGTCTAGATTCCCCGTCTTTTAAGTCCCCATTCTACTATAGGTTATTGCGAACTAACATCGTTTGCTTTCATATGTTCCAGAATGGCCTCTAACCGCTCGATCACTTTTTTGCGAATGACTTTTACTTCTTCAGTTTGTTCCGGTGTAAGCAAGATCATAAGCTCTTTTTTGCGTTCTGTATTAAGCTTAATCAATTTGTCTTTGGTTTCAGAACTTATCTCTTCACTCCCAATGTAAGGCTGAAACATTTTAGCGTACTTAAGATTAACCTGATAAGTCTTTTCAACTTGGGATTCGTTTAAAGAAAGCTTGTTTTTCATGATGCCCGTCACAATATTGGCGCGTGTTTCAGGACTCCGCCCTAAAAAGCGGGGAAATCCGTTTCTTACTCCCGCAACAAAACTGCTAAGCACAATTATAGCGAGCAAAGCCGTTGTGGCTAAAAATACTTTTTTTGTCTTCATTCTAAATTTGTTTTATTTTTATTATACAGCATTCTTCTTTTTGAAATCATACCATACTTATAGACGTCCTGTTATTTTCAGGTATGCTTTACATGTATTTTTTTGAAAATAGCAGCAGGTGGAAGTACTGCAACATTTATTTAAAAAATCCTGTAAACGACAGTGTTATTTCGTTGTTTTTGGCACCTTCCAGATATGGATAAGCTTCAATATTATTGACCACATCTTTCAACCCATGAGAATAGGAGATAGTCAATTTACTGAAAGGAAAATTAAATGCGATACCTCCGATAACACCATAATCATATTTCTCAAAATCGCCGTAGTTTAACTCCCCGTAATTATACCTGTTATTGGTACCTATATTGAAGGTCGCATCGATTAAATAGCTGCCATAACCACCAATGACAATATCTACAGCTCTTCTTGTATGAATGTTTAGCTGAAGAGGAACCTCCAGATAATGAAGCCTGTAATTCACTGATTGGTGACTATAGGGTGTGTAAGCATAATCCACTTCGCCACCCTTTCCTGAATAAATAAACTGGGGTTCAAAAGAAAGCCGTCTACTTAACGGCATAGAATATGTGAATCCGCCATGGAACCCAAGTTGAAAACTGGGATCGGCGGCTTCTGCATCATGGAAGCCGCTGGTGTGCAGTCCTCCTATAATCCCAAATTTGGGTTCATGTATACTATATACAGGGATAAAATAAGAATCTTTTTTTAGCTCCTGGGCTTTCACTCCTGTAAAAGAAATGAAAAGTAAAGTGTATAATAATAGTTTTTTCATTATGATAATCTTTTAAATATTTTATTAAATCATTTAAGGTTAATTTGGATATGTTTTGGGAATGACTTTAAAGGAATCTGTTTCCGCGACATATATTACGATTTATTACCTACACTGATATTGTAAAGGTTAACTGTGTACTCGTTTCCATCGTCAAAAACCACTTTGGCTTCATCCTCGTTCAGGAATTCAACTGTCCCATGGTAGGTATAATCAATGTTTGAGGGACCATAACTTTGAACAAGGGTAAAAGTAACAGTGCCTGAGTAAATCTTACCAGACTGTTTTGCCAGAAGCACACTGTCGATTTTGCTGTCGAAAGTGAACTCATAGTCTTCTTCGTAATAGATTGCATCCCAGCGACCTGTCCTTGTATAACTTCCGTTATAAACTTCATCATTGCTTTCTTCTTCTAACCCGGTAATTGTGAAATTAATAGCTATGATATGGTTTTTATCGGTACGAACGGCAGACAGAGTTTCTTCGGCAGTTAGATTATAAGCCACCGATGATTCTTCACACGACATCATATAATCTTCAGCGTATTTATATTCATAACTTACATAACCCGGAGCTGATTCTTTGTAAACAGTATCATTGTTATAATACATTTGTCCACATTCGCTAATTTCCTGAATGTCAGTACTGGCCTGATTCATGTTGGCAACCAGACCATATGAATCATAACAGAGTGAAACAGCAATTGCTTCCTGAGAATCACTGTAAGCATATGCAGGATCGATGTACACTACATCGCCGTCGTCTTCACAACTTTGCATCAAAGGGAATAATCCAATAACTGCACCAATTAGAATTTTTGATTTTATTATATTCATTTTTTTCATCTTGTTGTTTTTATTCATTATTATTTAATCGGTATAACCGGTAACCACATATTTTATCGTACCTTCAATTACTATTTCCTTATAGAGCACATCGTCAAATCTGAAATAATTTTTCCCATCAACAATAACTACTTTACTGCCTTCAGGAAGCGATGGAACAATAGTTCCCAAAGGAGGTACTACCGCTCTATAGATCTCCTCATTGTTTTCAGGACGATCTGTTTTTACATAGTAAATTCCATCGGCATAATAGTATGGAATATTGTTAACGTAGGTTATCGTATAGCCCGCTGGTAATACAGCAAAGAACCTTCCTGCACCATAAACAGGGGGCACAACAACAGGTCGTGGAGCAACAACTACCCTTCTCACAGGAGGGTGATAAACTCGGGCGACAGGCCGGCGAACAAATACTTGTGCCTGTACATCTGTCAATGTTCCTGTTATCGCAAATAGCAGAATCAACAGGCCTTTCCAATAACGAATTTTTTGTCTCATGATCATTTTTTATTTTAATTGTTTAACATTAAATGATTGGTATTTTGCCATCATTTCAAATTCTGCTTCAAACATAGACCATCTGTTCCCCAAGACTAAAAATTTTCATCGAACTACTAATCGGATAACATCAACAACCAATAGAGTTAATCAACTGTATATTGATAAACTTTGCAGTTGGTTTATGTATTAATTGTGTTGGTTTAAACAGTTCATCTGGAATTATTTATTATTGTATTATTGTACAATGAAAAAGATCTTTGCACATATTGGGATTTGGCTTGTTTTATGTTACTTTTTGTTTGCCTCCCTTTCATTGTTTTTACCGGAGATATTGGCAGCAACCCGGGCACTAACCAGTATTGGCTTTATTGCGGGGATGTTTTACTTTGCAGGATGGGTACTGAGTGAACAATTTCTTATAAGGCGATATCGTCCTGTGCTTTTCGTGTTGGCTGCTTTAATTACAATTATTGCTTTTTCTGTTTTCAGGATAAAGGTGATAGATGTATTACCAGGAGATTTACCGGACTTTACCTCACAATCTTTATTTGAGAACTGGTTATCACAGAAGTCAACTTCCCGTCAAAGAATTTTTGGTTTGATAAATCAACTTGGAAATGGAAGGAGAGCATTTCTAAACGGATTTTTATTGAACATTATCACTTTGGTAATTGCCTCTTTGTACCGTCTATATGAACATAAATCACAAAAAGAATTGGAAAGCCGGGAAAAATTACGCCATAGTCAGGAGGCCCAAATTTTGTACCTGAAGTCTCAGGTGAATCCTCATTTTCTTTTCAATACATTAAATAATCTTTATGGACTTGCCTATTCCAAATCGGATTTAGCGCCCCAAATGATTTTGGGCTTGTCGGCAACCATGCGATACCTGATTTATGAGACAGAACAAAAACTGGTACCTATCGAAAAGGAGCTTAATTTTATCCGGAACTATCTCAACCTTGAAAAAATGCGCATTTCATATTCTGAGAACATCCGTATTTCTATACAGGTGGAACAACCGGCGGCTTTTATTCCTCCTTTATTATTCCTGCCTTTTATAGAGAACTGTTTTAAGCATGGAACAATCGGGAAAGAAGAGGATGGCTGGATGGAACTGGATATTTGGGACGAAAAGGAGAGTCTCAATTTTGTTTGTAAAAACAGCTTCCACTATCAAAAAATATTCGAAGCTAAAGGAATTGGACTGGATAACGTGAAAAAACGTCTAAATTTAATATTTGATGATAAGTTTGAACTAAAAACAGTGAAGCAGGATGATGAATACTTAGTTTCACTCCAGTTCCCGGTTTTCACTAAAATAGATTAATTATGATACCCTCTATAAAGTGTATAGTTATTGATGATGAACCGATTGCCCGGCAGTACCTGGAAGCTTATGTCAATAAAATGCCTCAATTGGAATTGCTTGCAACATTCAGTAGAGCAATTGATGCTTATGAATTGATTGAGTCAGGAGAAGCCCGGTTGGTATTCCTTGATATTCAAATGCCTGAATTGAATGGAATTGAATTTATCCGTACCCTGCAAAAAAAACCGGACATTATACTCACAACAGCTTATTCGGAGTACGCCCTTGAAGGCTACGAACTCGATGTTACTGATTATCTTTTAAAACCGGTGGCTTTCGAACGGTTTGCAAAGGCTGTGAATAAAGTGGTTTCAGCTCTTAACTCTCAATTGGGTGTCGAATCTGCAGTTTCGGAGGAATTGGAGGATGCAGGTTTTTCGATGCGTGATTATATTTTTGTAAGATCGGGATACAAATCGGTTAAGGTAAATGTTTCCGATATCTTATATGTGGAAGGGATGAAAGAATATGTTGTTATTCACACAAAAGAAAAGAAATATACCAAACTCGATCGCATGAAGAATTTCGAAAACTTTTTAAAAGGAAGAGGTTTTATAAGAATCCACAAATCCTTTATTGTTTCAATAAAGAACATCGAAGCCATTTTTGGAAATACAGTAGAAGTAAACGGTGTTCACTTGCCCTGGGGAAGGAGCTTCAGAGATGAAGTAAACACCGCGCTGGGGATGAATGATAATTAGCTTTAATATTAAAATTTTTCATTCTTCTTTTGGATCAAAATTATTTATTTCTGTCTTAAAAAATCCTGCTACTATTGTCAGGAAAGATTCTAAGGAAGTTATGGACTTGCAACAAAAAGTCGGACAATTTTTTAAAGACTATGCCGCATGATTAATTTTCTGATAAAATTCCTGTTCCATCTCATAAGGGGTTTTGTATCCCAATGAAGAATGCAATCGCTTTTTGTTATACCATATTTCTATCCATTCAATGACTTTTTGATTTAGCATCCTCAATAGATTCGAACTTATTGCCATATACTAATTTTGTTTTCAAGGTTTTGAAGAAGGATTCTACAGCGTTATCCCAGCAATTGGCTTTCCTGCTCATCGATTGAGAGATGAAAGAATTGGTCTTTAATAGCTTTCTAAATTCCCTGGAAGCATATTGTATCCCCTATCAGAATGAAAAAGTATCGATTGTATTATTTTTCTTTTCCCTATAGCCATTCTCCAGGCCGGGATAATAGTTTTCTGAGTATATAAACTTGTACTTAATGACCAACCGATGATTTGCCTATCGTATAAATCCATGATAGTGGTTAAGTACAACCATCCTTTTTGAGTTTGGATATAGGTAATATCTGATACCCAGGCCTGGTTTAATTAATTTGACCTAAAGTTGCGGTCCAGTAAATTTCTACATACCGGATAACTATGATCGCCGTAGGTAGTGACTTTAAACTTCTTTTTGTATTTACTGACCAAACCATTTTCTCTCATTATTTTGGCTACCCTGCGTCTCGAAATTTTATAGTGTTTGCGTTTCAACCGCTCTGTAATGCGGGTAGATCCATAAGTAGCATGACTTGCATCAAATTCCTTCTTAATTAAATCCGCAAACAAACTACGCTCCACAGCACGCTTAGAAGGACCTTGGCTAAACCACCGGTAATAACTACTCCTACTAAACCCTGCACATCCTTTCGATGGAATATAAATGTCGATACTCCGCTATAAATTGGTAGATTTCCCATCGCTCCTAGAAAAGATGTGAACAGCCTTGTTTTAGATTTCAAGTTCTAATTGTTTTTCCTTAAGAGCCTTACGCAATTTTTCAACCTCAATTGATTCATTATACGAAAATGACAATATTACCCAGAAAAGAAAAATCATTGGTTCGGTCTTCCCTGAAAAATTGACATTTGACGAAATTCAATTTCGAACCACAAGAATAAATGAAGCGTTAAAATATATTCTACTGATAGACAATAAAATAGGAGGTAAATAAAAACGGCACAAAATTCGAATCATTTAATAGCAGAATTAAAGCTTTGGGAAACCTTTCGGTTTTATAAAATCTATCCGACTAAAAATAAGAACGACGCTTAATAAGATCGAAAAGAAATAATTATTATTCAGCAGTATTATGTGATAGTGCCCCTAACTTCAAATCAAACGTTCGATTATAAGCTTTACTAAAAGCTTAATCTTTTTTAATAAACCTTCTATGCTTCCCGGTCTAAGTTGTGCCGAAATGACGATTCATATTTTTAAACATTCCATTTATACGCCCCTGATATGCAATGGCTTTCCCTTCACACTGGTTAGAGAATCGATACTTTAAAATCAGATGCTTGACAAATCTTCCAACTATTTTCCCGACACGATACCAACATAACCAGAAAGCTTGCTTAATTAAAAAACGACTTTTAGACCAATTCTGTGCCCGTTACGACCTTTTCGCAGACAAAAAACAAAGTTAGGTTTGCACCATTATTTATAAATAGATTTTAATATGAAAAAAGTTATTTTAATGGCGCTGGTTTTTGTCTCTATTCAAACATTTGGACAAGGTTTCTTTGACAAACTTCATTTTGGGTTAAAAGCAGGGACAGATTACAGTGATTTTATTGATACCAAATTTGAAACAGGAGGACTGATCGGCTTTCATGGTGGAGCGATTATTGCGTTTGAGATTTCAGACAGATTTGCTATCCAGGAAGATATTTTGTTTTCAACACAAGGCACAACAGTAAAAAATAAGTTGTTTAAAGAAGATATAGAGCTTTCTTATTTGAATGTGCCCATTGTGTTACAGTATCATTCAAAAATAGGCTTGTATTTAGAGGCGGGACCACAGTTCAATCTACTAATTGATGATTATGATGGTTTTAATGATGACTTTGCTGAAAAAATTGATGTTGGAGTTGTTGGAGGGATTGGTTATCATTTTAACAGAGGTGATGGTTTTGAGGGGTTTGGAATAGGCGCTCGTTACTATGTTGGATTGACCAAAGTGTCAGAATTCAGTTTTTCTGATTTTGACAATACAGATTATAAACAGGGGGTAGCTCAATTAAGCCTCTTTTATATCTTTTAAAGCTTTTGGACGTTGCAATGTACTCGCTAGTCCGTTTTTCGCAAGTCTTCTGTCTGCCCCCGTTTATCAACGGGGGCCAATCAACTAATTTATTCATAGCCGGCTCAAGGTAAAACACCTAATTGGGAGCGTTGGGAAAGAGGCTGTTTTCCAACGGTTCTTCGTATATAGTAAAAATGAAGTGAAGCACGTGCATTCTTGCTATCTCTAAAATAATTTGCATTTTTAACTGTTAATAGTCTTGAGAATAATAACACATCTTCAGCGTAATGAGGCAGGCAAAATTTTTTGGATATATGTTTATCCTGATAGGTTTAACATATTTTACTCCTCACCGTGTCTTTTCACAGGAAACAAATAATTTTAGGCAAAAGAAGAAAGTATTGTCTGACATTTTTAATACTTATGATTCTACGTTCATAAAAAAAACAGATGCAAAGTTTGTTGTTGGCATTAAAAACCATAATTGGCTGGATACCTATAAGCTAAACTCTGATAATATGGATATCAATTTTAAATCGGATTTGTACTACGATCTCGGATTATTTACGGGCTATAAATTTTTACAGGTAGCCTATTACATAAACATGAATAACTTATTGTCGGGAGAAAAAGCTAAAAGAAAAGGATTAAACCTTGATTTGGTTAGCAACATTGTTAGTCTGGAATGTTTTTATTTAAAAAATGAGGGCGAAACTACAATTACAGACTATGGCCCTAATGACATAAATAAAGTATTGGATATTCCGTTTTATGGATTACAATCAAAAATTTTGGGTGCAGATTTCTATTACTATTTTAATAATAAACGGTACTCAAATTCTGCGGCATACGCCGATGGCCATTACTATACGCAAAATAAAAATGCAGGGTCGTTTATTGCCGGGATTTCTTTTTCCAATAATAATATTTCCTATGACTTTTCTGAATTTAAGAATGATGAAGACTTATCGGCATTAAGTGAAATTGGCCCCATTAAAAATAATTATTACACCTATTGTGTAAGCGTTGGATACGGCTATAATTTTGTGTTTTCTAAAAATTGGCTGGCAAACCTAACTGTAATCCCATCACTTGGTACAAAAGTTAAAAAGGACGACAATTCGCATAAGAAATATTTTACAACACGTAATAAAAGCAAAATTGCAGTAATATATAGTTTGCCCAAATACTTCTTTGGCATTAATTGTCAGTACAATATTAATTGGGATAACTCAGGCGATTATGTATCTGCCAATTCAATGGGGACATTCAATTTGTTATTGGGAGTAAGATTATAAGCATTGATTATACAAATCTTATTTCGGCCTTTCTCCACTAATCTTTACTTTCCCGGTAGTTTTTGGGAGATATTCCTACAGCATTTTTGAAATATTTTCCAAAAAACGATTGTGAGGGGAAGTTGAGCTCATCACTTATTTGCTGAATGGTTAAATCGCTTGATTTTAAAAGTGCCTGTGCATTCTGAACAACAAATTCTTTTATCCATTCCACCGGCGATTTCCCACTGTTTTCCCTAATTACTTTTGATAAGTGTTTTGAACTCAAACACAATTTATTAGCGTAAAAATCTAAACTTCTTTCATCCTTAAAGTGCTTTTGTACCAGGTATAAAAAATCATCAAAAAGTTTGTCATATCTTGATTTATTATTGTTTACGTTCACTTGTTCTCTTAAATGAAAACCATATCCTACACCATAAAAGAAAGCAATTGTAAGATGTCTTGCAATGTTCATCTGGTACGGATTATCCTTATAGGTTATAATCCTTTGCATCATTTTGTAATAGTCAATTAGCGAATCCAGTTCTTCTTTTTGAAGTGCAATAGAGGGGGTCTTCTTTATTGAAAGGAATGCCGGTATTTTTTCATCGATATTTAAGCTGTTCAGAAAATTTGGGGACATTACAATAAATAATGCTGTGAAATCATCACTAACTTCCTCTAATTGTAAAACACTATCCCGTAAAAGTACAATTAGGCTTGGTCCGTTTATTTCGTTTTTCTTTAAGTTGATTGTTCCCCTTGTTCTCCCTTTCAAACATATAATTACAGATGTAACATCTACCCTGAAAGGATATTTTAGATCCGGTGTTATTACTGGTTGATCCAACAAAACAATATCATTACCAATACTTCCGTTATTGACATTTTTTATTGCATTACGCCAATCGAATAGAAATGATTTTTTTCCCATATTCAAAAGTTATTTTTCAAAAGTACGCATAATAGTCCAGCAAATATTATCTAAAATACGTAATTTTATAAAAAACAAGCCTTATAATCCAATAGTTGCGAACAATAGATCTTCCTGTATATTCTTATAGTTATACTTTTGCTACGTATTTATATTAAGAATAAAAGCGATGAAAATAGAAAATCCTAAAGTAACTCTTGCCGACGAAGCAAGAAACGGTGTAGAAGAAAATGTCCGTTCCGGTTTCTTAGACTGGTTGTTTCAATTTTCAGTAACAGGCGATGATGGAAATCTTTATTCAGTTGGTGGCTCAATTCTTTCTCTTGCCGTAGAAAAGCTTGATGTAATATCAATAAACTGCGCTAAAGGAAAGGGGAGTGCAAAACAACTTCCCAACTCAATTTATAAAATTGGGAAGTATCCGGGAATGCAATTTGAACGCTTACTAAGAAAGCCACAAGGAACATTAAAAATCCAAAAGGAAGAGCTCAAGGTAATTGTTACATGTGGCAACGAATATAAAGTGGAATGTTACGAAGACAACTCCTGGCATTTAATGATTGATTCTCTTGACGGAATATACAAAGCCGATTTATACCACAAACCACAGGGGTATCCACTGTGGTACGGACGGGAGAAACCTTCGCATTTAACACAACACTCCATTACCTACGGATACAATTGGGCAGGGGACGTAAAAGGTACACTATATATTGAAAAGAAAGAGATTCATGTGAAAGGCCGGGGTATCAGGGAACGTTATGTTGCGGTTGATTCTTCTGCCGCCGAATTAGGCGGATGGGAAGATTGGGGCTGGGTTGCTTTCAACGAAATTCATTCTTCGCTGTATGATATGCGGCTTGGGATAAAAGATTTTTCTGTTTATGATTTACAAACGCAGCGCTATTATCCTGAAGGGAAAATGACTATTGAGCACGAAGATTGGGTGTTTTTACGTGAACTTGATGGCTTTATTCCCACAAAATATAACATTAAAATGGAAGTTGAAGACGGCATTTATGAAGTAACAGCGCATGTCTGCAATGCCACTACCTGGGGAGTGACATATAAAGCGCCCGATAATCCTGTGGCTACATTAACTTTTGATAAAGTGGAAGGTCGTTTTACCTATAACGACGGAACAAGAAAGGAACTAACCGGAGGCAGAGGAACGATATCTGTTCGTCAATGGCATGCTTATCCCAATATTCTTCCCCCCGAACTTTATAGTGATGAAACAAGAAGTGGCGAAAAATTTGAGACACTATAAAATGACAATAACTTATTGAAACAGTGAATGACAGTAAAAATACAGAAGGTTAAATAATAAACGAAAACAGGAAATGGAATTAAAAAATAAAACACTAATAGTAACAGGTGGTGGCAGCGGAATGGGGCGAAACCTGGTTCTCGCATTATTGAAGAAGGAAGCCCGTGTGGCAGCCATTGATATTAATGAAAAAGGATTGGAAGAAACTGCAGAATTGGCCGCTGAAGCAAAGGATTTATTGTCTGTTTTTAAGCTGGACATTACCGATAAACAAGCAGTTGAAACAACCATTAAGCAAATTATCTCCCAAACAGGGACAGTCGACGGAATCATAAATAACGCCGGAATTATCCAGCCCTTTAAGAAGTTGAAGGATTTGGATTATTCGGTTATCGAACGTGTATTGAATGTAAACTGGTGGGGAACGATATATATGACAAAAGCATTGCTGCCACACCTTCTAACCCGTCCTGAAGCTCATATTGTAAATATTTCAAGCATGGGAGGCTTTTTTGCTTTTCCGGGGCAAACCATTTATGGGGCATCAAAAGCAGCAGTAAAAATGATGACCGAGGGGCTGATACAGGAACTAAGCAATACAAATGTACGTACAACAGTTGTTTTCCCAGGGGCGGTGAATACGAATATAAAGCCAAATTCGGGGCTTGAAACAACGGCTGATTCCAAAGAGGCAGCTAAACAAAATTCAATGTTATCAGCAGATAAAGCTGCCGAAATAATTATCACCGGCATTGGAAAAAATAAGAAAAGGATATTTGTAGGTAAAGATGCAAAAATGATGGATATCCTTTATCGCTTGAGCCCTAACCGGGCAGTTCGTTCCATTGCAAAAAAAATGGCGCATCATTTACCTAAAGATTAACCAGAAGAAAGAATATAAACGGAGTAAAATGTTGGAAGGATGGCTCATTTATTTAATAATACAAGGAGGATTGTTCAGATTCAAATTAGTCAAAACTAAACCTTATGGGACTCGAATCCGTAAGTAATTATTCTTGAGAATATTATATCTTTCTTGAAATATTTTCAATTTTAGTTCAAACACAAAAAAGCCTCGTAATAACTATAATTACGAGGCTTTTGTAAATTCTTGGTGAACCTGAAGGGACTCGAACCCCTAACCTCCTGATCCGTAGTCAGGTGCTCTATCCAATTAAGCTACAGGTCCATTTTATATTTCCTAAGAACTAGCTTGGTCAACCAATGTTTTTAAATCATCTGTATCGCAAAAGCGGTGCAAATATAATATTTTTTGATAAAACGCAACAAGAAAATAAAACTTTAAGTGTACTTTTCCATTTTATCTTCAATAGTAACATCATTTTCAAAGTTCACCTGTACTTTCAGATTTGTAAGCATCTTTTCAGTTCCTGCGTTTTTACATGCAGTATGAACCACGTCAATAAGCCGGGGCAGTTGTTCAAAAGTACATTCAACAACGGTCTCAAAAGGGCAAACCTGATAACGAAATCCGGTTTTGGCAATCGCCTCAATTGCTTCATCTACTAATGAGTATTTTAGTTTTCCTTCCGCCTCCGGCAAAACTTGGATAGCGACATTAATTTTATTCAATTTCCAGCTCTTCTGTTTCATCTCTGTTACTATTGTTTAACATTTGTATAATTTCACCTTTCGATAGAACTTTAACATTGGTTATTATCATATCTTCCTGTAAAAAATTACCATATTGGTTACACTCATCTACAATATTTCTGAAAACACTTTTTAAATCAGCCTTAAGCGGCAGTATCACCTGTGAGGTTGAAAAACCATCTAAAAAATCAATTAACTCAAACTCCCCTTCGTGCTGTCCAAGTTCATATATAAGTTCATCTTTCAGCAATTTGCGTTGTGTTTTATTAAGTATCTCATTTTTGTTCTGGTTTATAAATACAACAAAATATCTTAGTTTTTGCCCTTTCCCTCCCAAACCAGAAGAAATAAATACCTGCTTTTCATCCAGCAACGAACTTTGAAGAAGCATGCGGTTTTCCTGCAAAGCTAAAACAGCCCATGATTTTAATAAACCTTCTGCTGATTCTAAAAACTTTTCAATTGTGCGATACGCTTTTACATTGTCTACCGTTGCCAAAATCGATAAGATCTCTTTTTTCCTTTCTATGTTTGTTTCATCAGAAAAAAGTTCATTTTTCTCATTAAAAAATTCCTCAAACCGCTCCTTATCCCTGATTTTTCGCGAAAATTCAAAATATTCCATTTGAATTTCAATATCTATTTTTTCTTCCAGGATATTAAAGTTCTCAGGCAAATTCTCAAGTGCTTTCTGAATATTGTTATAAAATTTATCCTCTTTCATGGCTTTGATTTCTTCAAACAAAAATAGTGACTTGTTATAATATGTGCAGAACATTAACATTTTATTTTTAATAATTGGAATTGTGAATATATTTGTACCCTTATTTTTATTTGATTTAAGTTTTGATAGAGGAGAGTGAGTTGGTGTGAAATTAAGTGAGGTTAAGAATAGCAACAAGGTAGTCATTACTAAGGTATTGGGACATGGTTCCTTTCGGAAACGAATTTCAGAAATGGGTTTCGTCAAAGGGAAAGAGGTAAAGGTGATAAAGAATGCCCCTTTCAAAGGTCCTATTGAATTCAAAATTCTCAACTATAACGTTTCCCTTCGGAAATCAGAGGCGGACCTGATTGAAGTGGTTCCGTTTGATGAGTTTGTTGAAGATGTGAACGGACAGCATTACGAAGGTGTTATCGATAGAAAGATAGAACCCGTAAACCAGTCAGAAAGAACAAAAACCATAAACATTGCCCTGGTTGGAAACCCAAATTGCGGAAAAACCACTCTTTTCAACTTCATTTCAGGTTCAAAAGAAAAAGTAGGTAATTATTCCGGGGTAACTGTGGATATCAAAAAAGCCACGTTTAAAACCCGCGGCTATACCTTTAACTTTTATGATTTACCTGGAACATACAGTCTGACGGCTTATTCAAAAGAAGAAATATTTGTCAGAAAATTCATTTACGAACAGACACCTGATATCGTAATCAATGTTCTGGACGCAACAAATCTGGAGAGAAATCTTTTTCTCACTACTCAGCTAATTGACATGGACTTACGCATTGTTGTCGCCCTGAATATGTACGATGAACTGGAAAAGAAAAAACTCATTTTTAAACGTGATGAACTCTCCAGGCTTTTAGGCATTCCATTTATTCCCACCATCAGCTCAAAAGGAATCGGGCTTGACACTCTGGTTGAAAAAATAATTGAAGTTTTTGAAGGCAGAGAAAAAACCACCAGGCACATTCATATAAACTATGGTATAGATCTGGAAGAGTCAATAAAAATAGTCAGACAAAAAATAAAAGAAAATAAACCAATAACGGATAAAATATCTTCACGTTTTTTAGCCATAAAAATTTTAGAAAAAGATCAGCAGGTGCTGAATTTACTTGCCGATTATAAAAATTTTGAAGAAATAAAAGCTGCTACTTCACGTGAAATAAAAAAGATTGAGGGGCTTACCAACGAGGATAGCGAAACGGTTATTACCGATGCCAAATACGGATTTATAACCGGGGCATTAAAAGAAACATTAAAGAATCCAAACCAATCGAAAAAAACGCGTTCCGAAAAAATCGATAGTTTTCTCACCCATAAGTATCTTGGATTTCCTTTATTCACGGGTATTTTATTTTTAATGTTTTATGTTACTTTCACACTTGGCGCCTATCCTATGGATTGGATTGACAAAGGGGTTACAGCGCTTGGCAACCTGATTTCCAAGATTATGCCCGAAGGTATGTTGCAAGATTTGCTTGCTAACGGAGTTATTAGCGGAGCTGGAAGTGTACTGGTTTTTTTGCCGAATATTCTTATCCTGTTTTTCTTCATCTCATTATTGGAAGACACTGGTTACATGGCTCGGGCTGCATTTATTATGGATAAGATAATGCACCGTTTCGGATTGCATGGACGTTCGTTCATTCCACTTATCATGGGCTTTGGTTGTAATGTTCCTGCGATTCTGGCAACCCGAACTATGCGAAACCGCGGTGACCGGATTCTTACTATGCTCATTATTCCATTCATGTCATGCAGTGCAAGGCTTCCGGTTTATATTCTTATTATTTCAGCTTTTTTTGAAAAGTACCGTACGTTATACTTGGCAGGAATTTATATTGCAGGAATTATTTTTGCCTTTTTAACAGCTCAGATTTTAAATAAGACAGTATTCAAAAACAAGGAAACTCCTTTTGTAATGGAACTTCCAACTTACCGGTTACCCACTTTCAGAAATATAATTTATCACATGTGGGATAAAACACAACACTACCTAAAAAAGATTGGAACCATTATTCTTGTCGGGGTTGTAATTATCTGGGCTCTTGAATATTTCCCTCGGCATACAAAAAACACTGTTCAGTTTGAACAGCGTATTGAACAGATCCAACAAAACCAGCAGCTAACTCAGGAAACAAAAGAAGAACAAGCTAAATTAATACAACAACAACTGGAATCCGACCGTTTAATTCATTCTTATTTAGGACAAATAGGAAAAGTAATTGAACCAGTTATGCGTCCGTTAGGATTTGACTGGAAAATGAGTATTAGTTTACTGGCAGGACTTCCGGCCAAAGAGATTGTAGTTAGTACAATGGGGGTTTTATATCAAACTTCCGCTGACGAAAGTACAGTAAATCTTCAAAACAAGTTACAGGATGAAATTTTTGAAACAGGAAAACAGGAGGGACAAAAAGTATTTACGCAATCTACAGCCCTGGCATTCCTAATATTTATTTTAATATATTTCCCTTGTGTGGGTGTTGTAGCAACCATTAAAAATGAATCAGGTTCATGGAAATGGGCTGCATTTACTGTTTTTTATACCACATCACTTGCATGGATTGCGGCATTTGCAGTGTATCACATTAGTCAATTAATAATTTGAACAATATGATACAGGAACTCATAACATTTCTAATTGTGGTTATTGCTGTGGTTATTGCTGTTTCAAAAACAGTAAAAAAGTTCAGCAAGAAAAAAAAGAAAAAAAAAGGGAATTTAAAATCCGGCTCTTGTCAGGCTGAACAACACTATTGTTCCGATTGTACTGCTGAGTGCATGTTACGCGATGCTATAAATCCAACGAATATACAAAGCAGTAAGAAATTATGTGAAAAAGTCAGGACTAAATCAGAGTAATTTAAGATTGTGAATTACTTTTTCCGGGTTTTCTGAATTAAAAACAAAACTCCCTGCGACCAAAACATTTGCCCCTACATTCAAAAGTTTTTTCCCTGTTTCGTAATTCACACCACCATCAACTTCGATTAAACATTCAGGGTTATATTTTTCTTTCATTTCTTTTAGCTGAGCCACTTTTTTGTATGTATTTTCAATGAACTTTTGTCCTCCAAAACCCGGGTTCACTGACATAAGCAATACCATATCTAGTTCAGAAAGAATATCTTCCAGCAGTGCAACAGGAGTATGCGGATTTAAAC
Organism: uncultured Draconibacterium sp.; assembly: GCA_963677235.2. Lineage (GTDB taxonomy): Bacteria > Bacteroidota > Bacteroidia > Bacteroidales > Prolixibacteraceae > Draconibacterium. The sequence continues at coordinate 2,363,279 of CAXXPP010000004.1, forward strand.
AAACGCTGGCCTTCACTCCTTGTTCTTTTATTAATTGAACAGTACGATTCAGATGAGTACACGCCTCGTAATGAACGGTTAAATACGACGCACCGGCTTTGGCAAAAGGCTCAATAAACTTATCAGGATTCACAATCATAAGATGCACATCCAACGGTTTTTCAGCTATTTTACTAACGTCTTTTATCACCGGAATTCCAAACGAAATATTGGGGACAAAAACACCATCCATTACATCAAAGTGAATAAGATCAGCGTCACTTTTATTAATAATTTGAATTGCGTCACCTAAATGATTAAAATTAGCAGAAAGAATAGAAGGTGCAACCAACGGTTTCATTTGCAAAATTATTTTCCCAGGTATGATTTTAGCAACCTGTTCCGATATTGATTTTTTAGTTTTTTTATCGCTTTTTCCTTGATCTGTCGGACCCGTTCACGTGTTAACCCAAATTCGTCACCAATTTCCTCCAGAGTGTGTGGTTGATATCCGTTCAATCCGAAATAAAAACGTAAAATTTCAGCTTCACGGTCTCCTAATGTTGAAAGAGAGCGTTCAATTTCCTTTCGAAGAGAACTATCAATTAAATTGTTATCCGGACTTGGAGAATCATCGTTTAACATTACATCGTACATGTTGTTGGCTTCTTCCTCGCGAATAGGAGCATCCATTGAAACGTGTACACTTGAAAAGTTTAAAGAATCTTCAATTGTTTCAGGCCTAGCTTCCAACATATCAGCTACTTCTTCTACTGTGGGTTCACGCTGATATTCCTGCTCAAGTTTATTGAATACTTTATTTATTTTGTTAATCGAACCAATCTTATTTAACGGGAGCCTTACAATACGAGCCTGTTCAGCCAGTGCCTGCAAAATTGATTGCCGAATCCACCAAACGGCATAAGAAATAAACTTAAACCCTCTGGTTTCATCAAACCGTTCGGCAGCTTTAATCAATCCCAGGTTTCCTTCATTAATCAAATCAGGAAGACTAAGTCCCTGGTTCTGATATTGTTTTGACACTGAAACAACAAATCGAAGATTTGCTTTAATCAAGGTCTCAAGAGCCTGTCTGTCTCCCTTTTTGATGCGTTTGGCGAGTTCAACTTCTTTTTCAGCAGACAACAACTCAACTTTACCGATTTCATGTAAATACTTATCCAGTGATAAAGTATCGCGGTTGGTAACTTGTTTAGTTATCTTTAGTTGTCTCATACATTAATGGTTAGTAATAAAATCCATGGGTTGAAATTATCAATCCATTTTAATTTTTACAAAAATAATATCCAAAAACTAATAATCTTTACGTAGAAATACCTATTCAGTTAACAAATAGAACGAATTATTTTAGAATCTGTTCAAAGTTTTTAGAAATTTCTATCAAGCGAGTAAAAACCTCATGAATTCAGAATACGATTTCCCCATAGAAATAACCTTTTGTTCACCTTTCATAAAGGCCGATAATTTTTCAGGCAAAACAACTTCTCCAGTTCCTATAATTTGCTCCATTGTTTCCAAAAATTTTGCAGGATGTGCTGTTTCCAGGAAAACACCAATCTGATTTTCATCTATATAATCTTCCAATGCCTGGTATCCGCAGGCTCCATGAGGATCGCATATATAACCAAACTGGTTATAGACTTTTTTAACAGTCTGCCGTATCTCTTCGTCAGAATAGCGAAACCCTTTTATTTTTTCTGAAATAGAGGCATAAGAATAATTATATAAATCCATAATTCGCGCAAAATTACTTGGTGCTCCAACATCCATCGCATTAGCCAGGGTTTCGACAGATGACCGGGGATTGTATTCTCCTGTTTTTAAATATTGATATACAATGTCGTTTTCGTTGTTAGCAGCTAAAAACTGTTTTACAGGAAGCCCCATTCTTTGCGCAAACAGGCCGGCTGTCAGGTTTCCGAAATTACCACTCGGAACAGAAACAACCAGCTCTCTCCTGTCTAACTCACCCTGTTCCTTTAAACGAGCATAAGCATTAAAGTAGTAAAAAGCCTGGGGCAGAAAACGTGCAACATTTATGGAGTTAGCCGATGTTAATACCAATTTTTTATTTAACTCCTCATCGAGAAAAGCTGTTTTCACCAAATGTTGGCAGTCGTCAAAAGTACCATCAATTTCCAGCGCCGTAATATTTTTTCCAAGAGTTGTAAACTGCGATTCCTGAATTTTACTCACTTTTCCCTTGGGATACAAAACATACACTTGAATACCTTCTACGTCTAAAAAACCGTTGGCAACAGCGCTTCCTGTATCACCGGATGTAGCAACCAGTACATTTATTTCCTGGTCCTTTTTATCAAGAAAATGGTTTAGTAGCCGAGCCATAAAACGCGCTCCGACATCTTTAAATGCCAATGTCGGGCCATGAAACAATTCCAACGAATATATTTTCCCGTTAACTTTTTCGACGGGGCAATCGAATTGCAAAGTATCAAAAACAATTTCTCTCATTCATCGCTTTCAATGTCTTCACCAAAAAATTTTTTCGCTACTTCAAATGAAATCTCCTGAAAAGAAAGTTGTTGAATGCTTTCAAAAAATGAAGAATTAAATTTTTCAATTCGCTCGGGCATAAATAGCCCATTGTCTGAAGCAAGACCTTTCACCACCGCTTCTTTCAGCGAAACCAAGGGAGTATTTTTATTTGTACTATAATATTGCATATTTGTCCTTCTATTATCTTAAAATGAAATATTACGAAATGAAGATAGAATTTTCTAAATTTTCAAAAAAGTCTTTATAAACTCATCTCCCTTTAACAACCCCAAAGAACCATTTTGGGCAGCAAATTCATCATAAACTTCAACATTATCAGGTTCAAGTCCCTTTTTATAAATAACAAACGGAACCGCATCGCTAGTATGTGTTTTTAAGGCACACGGAGTAGGATGATCCGGCAAAATAGCAATTGTAATATCTTCATCCATTTTTTGGGTTTCGTCCAGAATATATTTTACAACCCGGTGGTCCAGATATTCAATCGTTTTCGTTTTTAACTCTACATCTCCTTCGTGGCCGGCTTCGTCGCTGGCTTCAATATGGAGGTAAACCAAATCATTTTCTTTTAATGCATCTACAGCAGCTTTGGCTTTTCCTTCATAATTGGTATCATACAATCCGGTGGCTCCTTCCACATGAATTACTTTCATTCCGGCATATACACCAATCCCCTGGATTAGATCCACCGCTGAAATGACTGCAGAACTTTCAATACCAAACATTTCTTTTAATGTTGGCATTGCTGGTTTATACCCGGGAGACCATGGCCAAATACTATTCGCAGGTTCTTTTCCGGCTTGTTTTCTTTTAATATTAACCGGATGATCTTTTAATAACTTTTGTGATTTTAAAATCAAATTATTTAATAAATCTGCTGTTTCCTCTGCTTTTTTTGTTTTAGCTTTCACAGCTACATCAAGAAATGGAGTTCCGGGAACATCATGAGGTGGAGTACACTGCAGTTCCTTCACTCCACCTTTTACCACCAACAAGTGGCGGTAGGAAACTCCCGGATAAAATTTAATGTCTTTGCTCCCAATATTTTCATTCAAAAAAGAAATAATTTCGGCAGCTTCGTCCGAAGAAATATGCCCGGCAGAGTGATTTTTTATTTTCTCATGTTCTATTGTTATCAAATTACAACGAAGACCCAGATCGCCAGGTTCTAGTTCAACTCCCATGCTGGCAGCTTCCAGCACTCCCCTGCCTTCAAAAACATTTTCAACATCGTAGCCTAAAACAGCCATATTGGCAACTTCACTTCCCGGATGCATTGAGTCAGGAACCGTAAACAGCTGTCCGGATTGACCGTGTTTTGCCAGCCAGTCGATATGTGGTTTATTCGCCAGTTGCAGCGGTGTTTTTCCACCATAATTTTCCAGAGGTTCATCCGACATTCCGTCGCCCAGAATTATAATGTATTTCATTTTTCAGATTTTAGTGTGATGCTTTTGAATTGAATTAAATATTAGACACTTTAATTAAATCGGCAAAAACGCCGGCTGCTGTTACAGAAGCTCCCGCTCCGTATCCTTTTATCAGCATTGGAGATTCATGATAACGTTCGGTTGTGTACATTATCAGATTGTTACTGCCTTCGAGGTCGTAAAAAGGATGTGTTGCCCCTACTTCCATTAACTCAACCTCAGCCAGACCTTTTTCGTATTTTGCGACAAAACGCCACTTTTTATTTTCTTTTTCCAGTATTTTACGTTTTCTCTCAAAATCGGCATCCAACTCTTTTATTTTTCCCCAGAAATTATCCAACGAACCTTCGAAAAACGAATCTGGAACAAATCGCTTAATATTAATATCTTCCATTTCAACTGAGTAACCTGACTCACGAGCCAAAATCAAAATCTTTCTGGCCACGTCAATTCCACTCAAATCAATTCGGGGATCAGGTTCTGAATATCCTTCTTCCTTCGCTTTTCGAATTGTTTCGCTTAATGGAATATTTTCTGAAATTGTATTAAAAATATAATTTAGTGTCCCAGACAGTACAGCCTCTATTTTCAGAATTTTATCTCCGGAATTCACTAAATCATTTAATGTATTTATAATTGGCAATCCGGCACCTACATTCGTTTCAAAAAGAAATTTAACGCCTTTTTGTTTGGCTAGTTTTTTTAGTTCTGAATAATTTGAAAACGAAGAAGAAGCAGCAACTTTATTTGCTGCAACAATAGAAATATTGGAGTTAAGAATATCTTTATAATAACTTGCCACCAACTCAGAAGCGGTGCAATCGACAAAAACCGAATTGTAAATATTCATCCTTCGCATTTCCTCTATAAAACCGCCCAGTTCCGATTTATTTTCTGATTTATCAAGCTCCTCTTTAAATGTTGAAATCTCAATACCGTCGCGGTCAAAAATCATTTTTTTGGAATTTGCTACGCCAGTAAGTTTTATTTTCAGATGTTTTTCATTCAGCAGCTTTTCCTGTTGCATTTTAAGTTGTTGCAACAAATTTCCACCAACCGTTCCAATTCCCATGAGGAAAACATTCAATTCTACATTTTCAGAAAGGAAAAACGATTCATGAACTACGTTAAGTGTTTTACGTAACTCCCGACTTTCCACTACCCACGAGATATTCAATTCGGAAGCCCCCTGTGCTATAGCAATCACATTCACACCATTTTTCCCGATTGTTGAAAAAAGCTTTCCAGCAATCCCGGTTGTATGTTTCATATTTTCGCCAACAATAGCGACAATGGAAAGATCACTTTCTGCAAAAATTTTACTAATTTGTCCTGAAGCTATCTCTTTTTCAAACTCTTCACGAATAGCTATTTCGGCTGCCTCCAGTGCATACTGATCAATAGCAACACTAATCGAATTTTCAGACGAAGCCTGTGAAATTAGAATTACATTCACATATACACTGGCCAATGCCGTAAATAACCTCATAGAAATACCGGTAACTCCTACCATTCCGATCCCCTGGAGTGTAATAAGCGTAATTCCCGAAATTGAAGAGATTCCTTTAATGGGCCTCTCTTTTCCGTTTTCGGCAGTTTGAATTATCCGGGTGCCTTCATTTTCCGGTTTAAAAGTATTTTTTATCTGAATAGGAATTCCTTTTTGGTACACCGGTAAAATCGTTGGCGGATAAATTACTTTCGCACCAAAGTGTGAAAGTTCCATAGCCTCTGAATAAGTCAGCCGGGGAATTGTGTATGCTTTTCTGATAACACGTGGATCTGCCGTCATAAACCCATCAACATCGGTCCATATTTCAAGAAAATTTACATCGAGGGCTGCAGATATAATAGCTGCAGTGTAATCAGATCCTCCCCTTCCAAGAGTTGTAAATTCTCCTTTATTATTTTTTGAGATAAATCCGGGAACAACTGCAACACCAGAAAACCCCTCAAATGTTTTTTGGATTTTTTGATTCGTAACCACAAAATCGACCACCGCTTTTCCAAAGTTACTATCGGTTTGAATAAGTTCCGATGAATCTTTTCTTACAGCACCAGGAATATATTGCGTTACAATATGAGATGAGATCCGTTCTCCTATCCCTGCAATCCGGTCGAGTGTTTTTACAGTGAGTTCTCCCACCAGAGTAATTCCGGTTAAAATTTGTTCCAGTTCATCGAGTAATTCATCAACAATGTATTTTATTGAACCGACTCCGTTAAAAAGCAATTCAATGGTATCATAATGTGCTTTTTTTATTTCCGTAAGCTCGGTATGAAAGTTTTGCGTTCCCGTGGAAGCTATGCGGGCAGCATTTAAGATTTTATCCGTAATTCCGCCTAAAGCCGAAACCACAACTATTACATCTTCGTTTTGGTTCTGAACAATTTCTCTAACCCGTTTTATATTTTCGGCAGAACCAACCGAGGTACCGCCAAACTTCAAAACTTTCATAATATTTATTGTAAGTATATTTATAAAAAAACTGGATGAAACGACAGAAGCCGCTCATCCAGTACTTTCTGTCTATTTTAAATCAATGTTATTCTGTTTCTGTTGTAATCTTTCCGGTGATCTTTTCTAATATTTTCGTTTCCAGTTCCTGTGCCAGTTCAGGGTTATCGATAATCAGATTACGAACGGTTTCTCTCCCTTGTCCTAATTTAGTTTCGCCGTAACTAAACCACGAACCGCTTTTTTTAATCACATTAAACTGAACTCCCAAGTCGATAATTTCACCTGATTTTGAAATTCCTTCCCCGTATAAAATATCAAACTCTGCTTTGCGGAATGGCGGAGCAACTTTGTTTTTAACCACTTTCACCCGAACATTGTTCCCCATTATTTCATCGCCATCTTTTATTTGCCCGATACGGCGAATATCTAAACGCACCGAAGCATAAAATTTAAGCGCGTTACCACCGGTTGTTGTCTCCGGATTTCCGAACATCACTCCAATTTTTTCTCTTAACTGATTGATAAAAATACAGCAGGTTTTGGTTTTGTTTATGTTCGCTGTTAATTTTCGTAAAGCCTGTGACATTAACCGAGCCTGCAATCCCATTTTCGAATCACCCATTTCACCTTCCAATTCTGCCTTTGGCGTAAGTGCGGCAACTGAGTCGATAACCACAATATCCAACGCACCTGAACGAATCAGGTTGTCAGCTATTTCAAGAGCTTGTTCGCCATTATCGGGTTGAGAAATTAATAACTCGTCAATATCCACTCCAAGTTTTTTGGCATAATAGGGATCAAATGCATGCTCAGCATCTATAATGGCAGCTATTCCTCCCGCTTTTTGTGCCTCAGCAATAGCATGAATCGCCAGAGTTGTTTTTCCCGAAGATTCAGGGCCATAAATTTCGATTACCCTTCCTTTGGGATAACCGCCTATTCCAAGTGCAACATCCAACGCTATTGATCCGGAAGGAATGGCAGGTACATCTTCCACTGCCCTGTCACCCATTTTCATTATGGAACCTTTACCAAAACTTTTTTCAATTTTATCCATTGTAAGCTGAATCGCTTTCAGCTTTTCCTTATTCATCTGGCTTTTTTCTTCTTTCGTCATTTCCGTTTGGTTAAATATTTAAAGCTTTTCCAATTTGGTTGCTATGGTCTTTTGTCTTCACCTTCTCAAAAATTTCAGTAATAATACCCCTTTCATCAATTACAAAAGTGGTTCGTAAAACCCCCATGTATTTCTTACCATACATGCTCTTTTCGCCCCATGTACCGTAAGTTTGTAATAGTTTCTTTTCTGTGTCGGCTATCAAATTAAATTTCAAATTAAATTTATCAGCAAATTTAACATGCGATTCTACACTATCAGGACTTACTCCAACAACTTCAAAACCTTTCTCCAACCAAAAATTATAATTATCGTTCAAGTTACATGATTCTGCTGTGCATCCGGGTGTATTATCTTTGGGATAAAAATAGAGAATCAGTTTCTTTCCTGAGAAATCACTTAAACTTATCTCCTCACCTTTCTGGTTTAGTCCTTTAAACTCAGGTGCTTTATCTCCAACCTTTAATTGTGTCATAAAAAACTGTTTTTTTTAAGTTGTACAAATATACGTTTTATAATGATAAAAATCAGGTAAAACCCTACTTCATTCCCTGAAGGAAAGTCCTAATTTATTTACTGCTTTATACAAATTTTGTAACTTTACATCCTATTAAAACCGGAACTTTAGGGGGATTATCAATGGTAAAAAAAGTATTTCTTCTAACAATATTTTTTAGTGTTTTGTTCTCCATTCCAAAGGGAAGTTATGGAATTGCGCAGGATAATAAATTATCAAAAGCAATGGAACTATTTGACAGTAAAAGGTATGCGGAGGCTGAACCTCTTTTTAAATCTCTTATTTCGGAAAAACCGGAATCACTTGGCCTCTATTATTATTATGGAGCCTGCCGCACCGAAAACCAAAATTTTTCTGAATATGATTTGATTCAATTGCTAAATGCGGATCCTTCAGAATCCCCAATGAAAATAAACTATTACCTCGGGCTCCAATACCAGGCGCAGGAGAACTGGGAACAGGCACTGAAACATTTTAACAAGTACCGCACGAACAGCACTCCGAAAAAACAGGAAGAGCTGGACATTGCCGCTAAAATCCAACAATGTTACAATCGCGAAAATCCGTATAAAAACCTGCTAAAACAAGTAACTGAAAATTCACTCACTCAAAATAAAATTCAATCCTATTTATCAGACTCGACAAAGATTGAAATCGATACTGCTTTTTATTCTGATTCTGTAAATTTCAGCTCCGGTAAAGTTATACAGGAACAATCAGGACCGAATTTAAAAACACAAAAAGGAAATCCAATTGAATTTACAGTTGACAGCCGAATCACTTATTATAATACAAACCATTTTCAAACAGAAGAAGGTCAGGAGCTCTATGAAGAGAGTCAACTAAAACAGCAACGACTGGATTCAATTATAACAAAAACAGATGAATTGAGGGAGCAATATCTGGCTGCAAATAATAATACCAGCAAAAATTCTCTTGGTGAAAAGATAGTAACACTGGAAACTGAATTATACCCATTGAAACAGGAAATTACAAACCTGATTTTAAAAGCTCAAAATAAAGAACTGGAATTCTGGAATAATGCTTCCGATGATGAAATTGACGAATTTGTAAAAAAAACTGAAAGTGAAAAGAACGAGCAGGAAACAATGGCACCAGAAATACCAGAAGAAAGTACAAAAGCAGACAGTGCGTTAATAAATCCTGAAATATTTCTTTCGGAAGAAAACAACGATATTTTACTGGAAGAACCCGAACAAAAAGATGAATTAATCTACCGAATACAAATTGGCGCCTACAGCAAAGGACTTCCTGCTTATATCGACAAGTTATTTAAAAAACTGTCGGTACTGCGTAAAATCGATAATTATACCGACGAAAATGGTGTTGTTGTTTACACTACCGGAAAACTCACCAACCTTGATGATGCAATGAAAATGCAAAAACAAGTTCGGCAGGAAGGTGCAGAAGATGCTTATGTTGTGCCGTATTTTAACGGAAAAAGAATAACTTTGGAAGAGGCAAAAAAAATTGAAGGGACGTTATGACATCAGAGCAAACAAAAAAGAGATTTTTAGATGATTTCAAAGAAAATACTTCTGAAGAAAACATCCTGATTTTACACAACGACGATGTGCATTCTTTCGATTATGTAATTAATGCACTCATCGATATTTGTGAGCACGGCTACGAACAAGCTACACAGTGCACTATTATTACCCATTACAAAGGGAAATGCGATGTAAGAAAAGGAAATTTAGAAACACTAAAATCAATGAAAGACGCTCTAATTGAAAGAGAATTAAACGCCACAATCGACTAACAGCCATGACTATTTTTGCTATAATACTTTTGATTTTACTGGGGCTTTTACTTCTGCTTATTGAATTCGCAGTTATTCCAGGAATTACGGTTGCCGGAATTGGAGGTTTTCTTCTTTTAGGGGCGAGTGTTTACATTGCCTTTTCTGAATATGGAACCGGAGCCGGTTTTATTACGTTAACCATTGTATTGATTGCAGCACCTGCAATGATTTACTATTTTTTCAAGTCAAGATCAGGAAAGAAAATGATCCTGGAGTCTAATATAATTGGGAAAGTAGAAACAATAAATATTCAAAAAATAAAAGTAGGAGATATTGGCAAATCGATTGGCAGACTGGCTCCCTCCGGCAAAGTAAAAATAAACGGGGAAGTCGTAGAAGCACACTCAACCGGAAATTTTGTTGACCAAAATACAGAAATAAAAGTTTTAAAAATATTAACCAATAAAATTATTGTAGAACCTGTAAAAAAAGAATAAAATGATTGAATCAATCGGTACATGGGGATTAATAATAGGAGTCATTGTCTTACTTTTTATAACTCTCTATTTCATTCCAATAGGGCTCTGGTTTTCCGCACTGGTTTCCGGAGTACGAATTTCACTGTTACAACTCTTTTTAATGCGTTTTCGAAAAGTTCCTCCCGGAGTAATAGTCCGTGCCTTAATAGAAGGGACAAAAGCCGACGTTTCTCTTAGTCGCGATGCACTGGAGGCACACTACCTGGCAGGCGGGCATGTTGCACGCGTGGTTCATGCACTCGTTTCGGCAGCAAAAGCAAATATTGAGTTGCCTTTTAATATGGCCACCGCCATCGACCTTGCAGGCCGCGATGTTTTTGAAGCCGTTCAAATGTCGGTAAACCCCAAAGTTATAAACACCCCGCCGGTTACCGCAGTGTCAAAAGATGGTATCCAGCTAATAGCTAAAGCAAGGGTAACAGTTCGCGCCAACATCAAACAACTGGTTGGTGGTGCCGGAGAAGAAACTGTTCTTGCCCGGGTAGGCGAAGGAATTGTTTCGTCCATTGGGTCGTCTCATTCACATAAATCAGTACTCGAAAACCCCGACTTTATATCCAGAGTTGTTTTGGAAAAAGGGCTTGATGCAGGAACGGCATTTGAAATCCTTTCCATTGATATTGCTGATATTGATATAGGTAAAAACATTGGCGCTGTACTACAAATGGATCAAGCCGAAGCCGATAAAAATATTGCTCAGGCCAAGGCAGAAGAACGTAGATCGATGGCGATAGCACTTGAACAGGAAATGAAAGCCAAAGCACAGGAAGCCCGCGCTAAAGTTATTGAAGCCGAGGTTCAGGTTCCTCTTGCAATTGCAGAAGCTTTTAACAAAGGGAATCTGGGCGTAATGGATTATATGAAATATAAAAACATTATGGCCGACACCTCAATGAGAGACTCTATTGCTGACGAAGAAGGCGGCAAAAAGAATAAATAATAACTTATCTCAAAAGGATAAAAAGTCATCACTATACAACTAATGAAAGTGATGACTTTTTTTTAAAAAAAACACAAAATCCAGATTATTTAACATTGAATTCAGATATGCTACAAAACATATTTTTTAATATTTGCTTAACCTTGAATTGTGTTTTATAGCATATCTTTGTATCAGAGTTTTAGTTCATAAGTTTAGGTTTGATTAGTTTTATTGGTTTAGTTAGGTTGAAAAGGATAGGTGTTGACCTGTCCTTTTTCTTTTATTAAATCCTTATTTTCTCCCAAATTACCTCAGCAAGTTCACATATAAAAACAAATATCAAAATCGAGTATAGATTCAATCGAATTAACATAGAATTTATATATGTTATAAAGCATGTTTTTTAACATTCAGTTAACTTACTTTAATGTTTTTCAGCATATATTTGTAATAGAGTTTTAGTTCATAAGTTTAGGTTTGATTAGTTTTATTGGTTTAGTTAGGTGAAAAGGATGGGTGTTGACTCATCCTTTTTCTTTTAACAAAATATGGCTCATTATCCAAATTTCCTCAACCTCCTCCCGCATTCACAAAAAGTCACTAAAAACGACTTCACACAAACAGAATAATAGATTTTGTCTAACCGAAATAGATTTAAGAAATAAATCATTTCGATTTCTTAACATTAAGTTAACTCAAACATATGCTTTTCAGCATATATTTGTACCAGAGTTTTAGTTCATAAGTTTAGGTTTGATTAGTTTTATTGGTTTAGTTAGGTTGAAAAGGATGAGTGTTGACTCATCCTTTTTCTTTTTCTCAAATACAAAAATTAAACACGGTTAATATCATCTGAATATTCAATATTTACTAAAAATAAGCCTTCTGCTGGCGCAGAAGCTCCGGCTAATCCACGATCCTTTGCTTTAATAACTTCTCTGAAATTTTCAACCGACATTTTTCCTTTACCAACTTCCAGCAAGGTTCCAACAATAGCGCGTACCATATTCCGTAAAAAACGGTCAGCTTTTATCGTAAAAACTAGTTTCCCTTCCTGTTTTTTCCACTCCGCCTGCATTATTTTGCAATTGTTCGTTTTTACATCAGTATGAAGACGGCTAAAACTTGTAAAATCATCAAAATCAAATAAAATACAGGCAGCTTTATTCATTTTCCCCAAGTCCAGATCTTTGGTGTATTTATATGATATTTCTGTCGTGAACGGATCCTTTTCCGTTGAAATAATATATTCATATGTCCTGGACAGGGCGCCAAAACGGGCATGTGCATCCGGCGTTACTTTCCACAGCCGTTGAACCGCAATATCGCATGGAAGAAAACTATTGAGTTTATACACAAGATTTACCGGCTTGATATCCTCATTCTCCGAATTAAAATGCAAAACAAAAAATGATGCATGGACTCCTGTATCGGTCCTCCCTGCTCCTGTAACGCTAATCTCTTCACGTAACAATGTAGACAACGCTTTTTCCATAACTTCCTGAACAGAAACAGCATTAGGCTGTACCTGCCAGCCGTGATAATTGGTTCCTTTATAACTAAGTTGAAGAAAATAACGTTGAGCCATTTTTTAAATTTATGCCAAAAATAAGAAAAGTTAGAATCGGTTTTTCTGAAAATCTGTCAGTTTTTCCAATTTTCTGAGATTCAAAAACTTTCAAACAAAATTGAACATTCAACAACTGACAACCAGACACTTAAACCTATAATTTGACAGTTTTTTCCAACTGGTACCCTTTTTGATATTATACCAAGCGAAAATAAAAAATAACGTTCATTAAATTGTTTAATCATTTAAAGAATAGGAGGAATTAACCATGTTAGCAAAAAGAAATGAAAATTATTTTCCATCTATTTTTGACCGTTTTTTTAATAGTGATTTAATGGATTGGAATCTCTCGAATTTTTCGAGTACAAACACTTCTCTTCCGGCTGTTAATGTAAAAGAAACAGATGATGAATTTAACATCGAAGTTGCAGCTCCGGGAATGACAAAAAATGATTTTAACATTAGTTTTCATAACAATGTGTTAACAATCTCGTCAGAAAAGAAGGACGAGAAGAAAGAAAAAAGTGGAAAATATTCCCGAAGAGAATTTTCTTATCAATCATTTCAGCGTTCATTTACTGTTGCTGAGAATGCAGTTGATAGCGACAAAATTTCAGCGAAATATGCCGATGGAATTTTAACTATTTCTCTTCCGAAACGAGAAGAAGTAAAACCCAAACCTTTGAAAGAAATTAAAATATCATAAACAACACGGTCAATAGATTTAAACGTCATCTGGCTTTTTGCCGGGTGACGTTTTTCTTTCTATCAGCTAGAATTAAAACCAACTGCTTTTCAACTATTTAATAAAAAAAGGTTAAGGAAAAGTATGCCAAAGCCATGAAAAGCAAAATTTGATTGCGGAAATACGTATTTTTCAAACAAAAGTAAAGTAATAATTATCGTTTTACCTTCGGATTTTGCTTAATATATTTTAACAAAATATAAGGCTTTTTATCTTTGCAAACGTTTAAATTCGTGCTTCGAATTTTGGAACGTAAAATTAAAAAGGGAAATTTAGAGAAAATAAAGCTTCTGTTTTTAGAATAAAGAATTTCAAAATTCAGAATATGACAATCAATTGAAATAAGAAAAGAGAAATAAAATAACAACAGTATAACAATATGGATCAGGCAGTTGATATTAAGGAATTAAACGAAAGAATTCAAAAAGAGAGTTCATTTGTCGATATGGTGACAATGGAAATGAACAAAGTAATTATTGGTCAGAAACATTTGGTGGAAAGCCTGTTAATTGGGTTGTTATCCAACGGGCATATACTTCTGGAAGGTGTGCCGGGGTTGGCAAAAACATTAGCAATTAAGTCGCTGGCTCACACCATTAGCGCAAAATATTCGCGTATTCAGTTTACGCCTGATTTGCTTCCGGCCGATTTGCTTGGCACAATGATTTACAGCCAGAAAAAAGAAGAATTTACGATTAAAAAGGGACCTATTTTCGCCAATTTCATATTAGCAGACGAAATTAACCGTGCGCCCGCAAAAGTACAGTCGGCGCTACTTGAAGCCATGCAGGAACGACAGGTAACCATTGGTGACAATACGTTCAAACTTGACGAACCATTTTTGGTAATGGCAACCCAAAACCCGATTGAACAGGAAGGTACATATCCGCTGCCAGAGGCGCAAGTCGACCGTTTTATGCTGAAAGTGGTTATCAATTATCCGAAGAAAGAGGAAGAAAAACAGATTATTAATCAGAACCTTTTAAAACAGTTTCCGGAAACATCCACGATCCTGAAACCAGAAGATATTGTAAAAGCACGTGATGTAGTAAAAGATGTGTATATGGACGAAAAAATACAGAAGTATATTGTTGACATTGTATTTGCTACCCGCGAACCCGTTGAATATAAATTGGAAAAATACCAGGATATGATTTCCTACGGTGCTTCTCCAAGGGCGGGAATTAGTCTGGCACAAGCAGCAAAAGCGTTTGCTTTTATTAAGCGCCGGGGCTATGTAATCCCGGAAGATGTACGTGCAGTTTGTCCGGATGTGCTGCGCCACAGAATTGGATTAAGCTATGAAGCTGAGGCAAACAATATCTCCTCTGATGAAATTATCAGTGATATATTAAACACAGTTGAGGTGCCATAATTGGTTGACAATTTGCAAATTGCTTGTTTCACATTATTTAGGAAACAAACTCTGAAACCGGAATCTTGAATTTTTTTTCATGGAAACTACGGAACTATTAAAAAAGGTACGACAGATTGAAATTAAAACACGTGGTTTGTCGCGAAATATTTTTGCGGGAGAATATCACAGTGCTTTTAAGGGTCGGGGAATGGCATTCTCTGAAGTGCGCGAATACCAATTTGGAGATGATATCCGAAACATAGACTGGAATGTTACAGCCCGTTACAATCATCCTTACATAAAAGTTTTTGAGGAAGAAAGAGAACTAACGGTAATGCTTCTTATAGACGTCAGCGGATCGCGCGAGTTTGGATCCGTTGAAAAATTAAAGAAAAATATCATCACTGAGATATCCGCCATACTGTCATTTTCGGCGATTCAAAACAATGATAAAATTGGGGTTATTTTCTTCTCAAATACGATTGAAAAATTTATTCCGCCCAAAAAAGGGAAAAGTCATATTCTTCGAATCATTCGTGAATTAATTGATTTTCAACCGAAGGAAAGAGGAACGGATATTACCGGAGCAATCCGTTACCTGACCAATGCTATAAAGAAAAGATGTACCGCGTTTGTCATTTCCGACTTTATGGATGATAATCAAGAATTGGACATGGCGCTTTCCATTGCAAACAACAAACACGATGTTGTTGCCCTAAAAATATACGACGACAGGGAAAGAGAACTTCCGTCAATTGGAATGATTAAATTAAAAGATGCTGAAACCGGCCAGTATGTTTGGGTCGACAGTAGTTCAAGAAGAATCAGAAAAACATACTCTGAATGGTGGAACAAGCATATCTCCCGATTAGATACAATGTTTAAAAAATGTGGAATCGATTATGCGCAGATAGACACAAACGAAGATTATGTGAAATCGCTAATGACGCTTTTCAAAAAGAGATCTTTAAAACAATAAAACGAATGAGATTGAGAAAAAAAATATTATCAATTCATTATATATCTTCCAGCCACTTCAGGCAAAACTACCAAACAGAACGAAGTCGAACAGTGAATGCCATGTTAAAATTATTATCATTTTTTTTGATAGCTTTATTTGCATCAACAATTGCGAATGCACAGCAGATTAAAGCAACGGCCAGCCTCGATTCGGCTAATATTTTAATTGGCGATCAGGTCAAACTTTTTCTTGAGATTGATCATCCGAAGAATGTCAAAATTGAATTTCCGCAAGTTCCTGATACCATTCAAAATTTAATTGAAGTACTGGGACGTTCGAAGGTTGATACTTTTGAGATGGATGATAAAGATTTGATGAAACAAATTCAGTCGTTCACTATCACCAGTTTCGACAGTGGAAGTTATCGGATTCCTCCTTATTGGTTTTCTTTTGAAACAAACGGGATAATTGATTCAGTACCAAGCAATGGTGTTACTCTGAATGTGTACAGCATGCAGGTTGACACCACCAAAGGCCCAACCGATATAAAAATGCCATACAGTGCTCCGCTGACATTAAAGGAAGTTATTCCCTATATTTTGGGGGTAATTTTAATTGGTGCCATTATTTTTTTGGTGCTCTATTCCATTAAAAGGAAAAAGAAAAACCAGCCAATTTTTGCCAGGCCTCAAAAACCAAAAGAACCGGCGCATATTATTGCTTTGCGTGAACTCAACAGGATAAAAAACGAGAAACTGTGGCAAAAAGATAAAACAAAACAATACTATAGTGAAATAACAGATGCATTGCGAGAATATATTGAAGACAGATTTGAAATATCAGCAATGGAAAAAACTACAGATGAAATTCTGCAAAGTTTTAGATACAGAAAAGATTTGCTCGGCGAAAAATCATTTAACAACCTGAGCCAGATTTTATCTTTAGCCGATTTGGTAAAATTTGCCAAATATAAACCACTACCCGACGATGACAACCTGACTTTGGTAAACTCTTACTTTTTTGTGAACGACACAAAAAAAGAAGAGCAAAAGAAAGCTGAAGCACAAGCGAAGAAAGACGAAGACGAAGATGTTGAAGAAGTTGATATAAAATAGAAGAGGATGTTTGAAGGATTAACATTTAAAAACCCGGAATTTTTTTATTTGCTACTGGTAATTATACCAATGGCAGCCTGGTATATTTTCAGACAAAAACGAAATACAGCGAGTATCCAGGTCTCGTCAACAGCCTCTGTATTTAAGGCGCCAAAAACACTGCGACACTATTTACGTCATCTGGTATTTTTACTACAGATTATTGCCATTGCCTTTTTTACAGTTGTTATGGCCCGTCCGCAATCGTCAAGCAACTGGGAAAATGTTACTACTGAAGGAATAGATATTGTAATTGCGCTCGATATTTCCAGTAGTATGCTTGCCCGCGATTTTACCCCGGACCGTTTGGAAGCTGCAAAAAATGTAGCAATGGAATTTATTTCAGGAAGAGAATACGACAGGATGGGGTTGGTTGTTTTTGGTGGCGAAGCTTTTACACAGTGCCCCTTAACAACCGATCGGGCTGTACTTTTGAATCTTTTTAAAGATATCCAAAGTGGTATGATTGAAGATGGAACAGCAATCGGAAATGGATTGGCAACTGCGGTTTCGCGTTTAAAAGACAGCGAAGCTATAAGCAGGGTTGTTATTTTGCTGACCGATGGCGAAAATAACAGTGGGGAAATTGCCCCTGTTACAGCAGCCGAAATTGCAAAAACATACGGAATCAGGGTATATACAGTTGGTGTTGGTTCTATCGGGACGGCCCCCTACCCCGTGAAAGTAATGACACCGCTTGGCGAGCAAACCCAATTACGGGACATGGAAGTTAAAATCGACGAAAATACCTTACAGGAAATTTCTACCATTACCGACGGGAAATATTTCAGAGCAACAAGTAATACAAAACTGGAAGAAATATACAAAGAAATTGATGCGCTTGAAAAATCGAAAATAGAAGTGCATGAATTCAGCCGCAAATCAGAGGAATTTCTGCCCTTTGCGCTGGCAGGATTATTATTATTGATTTTGAGCCTTATTTTAAAAACAACAATATTTAGAAGTATCCCATAAAATTAGAAAGCATGGAAATGTTCAGGTTTGGAAATATTGAGTATTTGTGGGGATTGTTAATTATTCCGTTGCTGGCTATTATATTTATATGGTCGAGAGTTGCCCGAAGAAAAGCATTAAAACAATTTGGCAAAAAAGAAATTGTAAAACAGCTGATGCCATATTCATCCAAAGGAAGGCCGGTATTTAAATTTATTGTTCTGATGCTTGCTCTGGCTTTTATTATCACAGGCATCGCCCGTCCTCAATTTGGCTCAAAATTAAAAAAAGTAAAACGCGAAGGTATCGAACTCATTATTGCGCTCGACGTTTCAAATAGTATGATGGCAGAAGATATTGAGCCAAATCGTTTGGAACGCGCCAAAAGAGCAATTTCGCGATTGGTAGACCGTTTAACCGATGACAAAATTGGATTAATCGTTTTTGCCGGAGATGCATACACTCAGTTACCTATTACCAGCGACTACAACTCGGCAAAATTATTTTTGAATTCGGTGAGCACTCAAATTGTACCCAAACAGGGAACAGCAATTGGAGCCGCTATAAACCTTGCATCCAGCTCTTTCACCCCTAACGGGCAATCAAACAAAGCCATTGTTATTATCACCGATGGGGAAAACCATGAAGACGATGCCATTTCTGCTGCCAACGACGCTGTAGACAAAGGAATTATAGTTCATACCATAGGAATGGGACTGCCACAAGGTTCACCGATTCCGGTAATAAGAAACGGGCAAAAAGATTATATGAAAGACCGCGATGGCAAAGTTGTTGTAACAAAACTGAACGAACAAATGTTAGAACAAATTGCATCTGCAGGGAACGGAATATATGTAAGGGCAAACAATGCACAGGTGGGATTAAATGCATTGTTCGACGAAATAAATAAAATGGAAAAACAGGAAATGGAATCACGTGTATATTCTGAATACAACGATCAGTTTCAGTATTTCTTTGCCGTGGCTTTGTTTTTAATTTTGTTTGAATTTATTATTCTGGAAAGAAAAAATAAATATTTGAAAAACATTCACCTGTTTTCAACAAAATAGAAAAAGATGAAACGAATAATTTTAATATGGATGATAATAACTTCTTTTAATATTCTCGCAGCGGCGCAGAATGAACGGAAGTTTGTGAGGAATGGAAATAAATTATTTATGGAAGCCGTAAAAGATACTTCGCAGCTCGATACAACAAGATTTAGTAATGCAGAAACGGAATACCGTAAAGCACTGAATAAGAAACCGGCGGATACAAAATGGAATTTTAATCTGGCAGATGCGTTGTATAAACAAATGCGTTTTGAAGAAGCTGCCTCTAAATTTGATGAACTGGCAAACAAAATGCAAACGCCGGAAGAAAAAGCGCGTGTACTCCATAACAAAGGAAACAGCGAGCTAATGCAAAAAAAATTGGATGAAAGTATTGAGGATTACAAAGAGGCCTTGCGCAATAATCCAAACGACGTAGAAACAAAATACAACTTGGCCTACGCACAAATGCTGAAAAAGCAGCAACAACAGCAGCAGAATCAAGATCAACAAAACAAGGATCAAAACAAAGATCAAAACAAAGACCAGAATAAGGATCAGCAAAATAAAGATCAAAACAAGGATCAAAATAAAGACGACCAGAATAAGCAAGATCAACAACAAAACAAACAAAACCAACAAGATAAGCAGAACCAGAATAAAGACCAGCAGCAACAACAGCAACCACAAAACAAAATTTCAAAAGAAAATGCAGAACAGCTGTTACAGGCTTTACAAAACGATGAAAAAGACATTCAGGAGAAAGTAAAAAAGGCCAAGGCTGCTAAGGCAAAACGTACCAGGGTTGAAAAGGAATGGTGATGGAAGAAAATATTAAGGATGAAAGTTTAAATATTTAAGTTTTAGAAATTTTCGAGTAATTAGGATACTTTTGCAGAATTCATATTAACGATGATAAAAAAATTAGCAACATATTTTCTTTTCTTTTTTGTGATTTTTGCTGCACGGGCAGAAGACACACGATTTGTAATGTCGGCACCAAATGCGGTTGAAATGGGAAGACAGTTCCGACTTTCTTTTACTTTAAATGAAAGGGGGACCAACCTAAAACTACCACCAGGGCTTACCGATAATTTTGATGTTTTAATGGGGCCCAGTACCGGCCAGTCAACAAGCATCAGTACAATAAACGGGCGTACTACAACAGAAATAACCTATTCCTTCACCTATATTTTAAGGGCAAAAAAAGAAGGCACCTTCGAAATCAGGCCTGCTTCGATTGAAGTTGATGGGAAAGTTTTTGAGTCCAATGAATTAAATATGCAGGTGGTAAAAGCGCAAAGCCAGCCTTCACAACCTCAAAGCGGAAGTAGCGGCAATGGTGAAAACTCCAATCAGCAGGAATCTGTTGATTTAGGAAAAGATAACCTGTTTGTGCGGGTGGAAATGAATAAATCCAGTGCTTACCGCGGCGAACAGATTATTGCTACCGTAAAATTGTATGTAAATCCCAATATTCCAATTTCCGGATTTGAA
This sequence comes from uncultured Draconibacterium sp., assembly GCA_963677235.2. Taxonomy (GTDB): domain Bacteria; phylum Bacteroidota; class Bacteroidia; order Bacteroidales; family Prolixibacteraceae; genus Draconibacterium. The sequence continues at coordinate 2,383,837 of CAXXPP010000004.1, forward strand.
GAAGTTAACCTTCCTACATACGAAGGATTTTTCACTCAGGAAGTTGAAATCCCTCAGCAAATTAATTTCACACGTGAAGTTTACAACAATAAAATCTACCAGGTTGGAATACTAAAAAAAACAATCTTATTTCCGCAGCAAAACGGTAAACTTACTGTTGAACCTTTTAACCTCACTTTGCTTGTTCAACAAAGGGTAAAACAACGTAGCTTTTTCGACGATTTTTTTAGCGGATTAAGAACCGTTCGTGCTAAAGTTACCAGTTCTCCGGTTTCTGTAAATGTAAAAGATTTACCGCCCGCACCAGCCAATTTCATGGGAGGCGTTGGAAATTTCAATGTTACTTCAGACATTAGCGGCAACGATGTAACAACCAATGATGCTGTAACTTTAACAGTAAAAATCAGTGGTTCGGGGAATATTAGATTAATTAAAAATCCGGAGTTACAACTTCCAAGTGATTTCGAAGTTTATGATCCGCAATCTACCGACAATGTGAAAGCTACAAACAACGGAGTTAGCGGTACAAAAACAATTGAATATCTATTCCAGCCACGTTTTGAAGGCGACTATACTGTTCCACCAATAAAGTTTGCTTATTTTAATCCGGCAACAGGTTCTTATGAAACAAAATCAACAGAAGAATACGCCCTTCATGTAACAAAAGGTGCAGACAACCAGTCGGCAACAATTGTTAGTTCTTTACGAAAGCAGGATGTTCAACTCATTGGCCAGGATATCCGGTTTATAAAACAGGGAAATATATCATTTAAATCAAAAGGATATACGTTCTTTGGAACATTTGGCTTTTATTCCATGTATGCCGGTACCGGAATTTTATTCCTGATTCTTTTCCTTGTATACAGAAAAAAGGCAAGGGAGAATGCCAATATTGCTCTAATGCGAAATAAAAAAGCAAACCGTGTAGCAACAAAACGGTTAAAAGCCGCTGCTGGTTTTATGAAACAGAACAACAACGAAGCTTTCCACGAATCAATTTTAAAAGCTTTCTGGGGTTACCTGAGTGATAAACTCGGAATTCCGGTAGCTGATTTAAACCGCGACTCTGCCGTTGACAGCTTAAGAAATAAAAATGTTGACCAGCAGGTTATTGATGATTTTGTAGAAGTAATTGACCAGTGCGAATTTGCACGTTATGCTCCGGTTGGTGGTGCCGAAGCAAGAAGCGAATTATACCAAAAAGCAGAATCAACAATGAGCCGTTTCGAAAAACAAATTAAACGATAGTAAAATGAAACGATATATTTTCATCCTATTAGCAGTTGTTCCCGGTTTTCTCTTTGCTCAGGAAAACAACTCTCAATTATGGGAAAAAGCAAATGCATTTTATACTACAGAAGAATACCAGCAAGCAATTTCACTGTACGAACAAATTTTAAATACCGGCGAAGAATCAGCAAAATTGTATTTTAATTTAGGAAATGCTTATTATAAAGCCGGCGATGTAAATAATGCTATTTTAAATTATGAACGAGCAAAAATACTTGCGCCAAACGATGAAGATATTGATTTCAACCTGAAAATTGCTAACCAGTTTGTTGTAACAAGCATCGATCAATTACCAAAGCCCTTTTTTGTTCGCTGGAAACAATCAATTATCAATCTCTATCCTGCCGACACATGGTCCTTCATAAGTATTTCGGCATTTGTACTGTTTCTCATTTTACTCGGGCTTTATCTTTTTGGACGTTCAACTTCCGTGCGAAGGTTATCATTCTGGGTGGGAATTTTGGCTATCATTTTTTCAGGATTTACCTTCTCATTTGCATCACAACAAAAAAATAAAATAAACAACAGGAACCACGCCATTGTATTTTGCCCGCGAGTGACTGTAAAAAGTGCACCTGCCGAAACAGGCACCGATTTATTCTTGATCTATGAAGGTTTAAAAGTAGAGGTAACCGATAGTTTAAACACCTGGACAGAAATAAAACTGGCTGATGGAAACGAAGGATGGTTGCCTGATTCCTGTATTGTAAAAATTTAAATTTTACATCCTCACAAATTAACCACTCCCAAATTTGTGAACCTGCATTTATACCGGTAACTTTAATTATATTGCACAAAAGCAACAAATAAATCAATTATGGAAAGCGATTTTAAACTGGCTGTCCTCATCGATGGCGACAATATCCCTTCTGCTTATGTAAAAGAAATGATGGAAGAAATTGCCAAATACGGTAATCCAAACATTAAACGAATTTATGGCGACTGGACTATTCCAACTGTGGCAAAATGGAAAAATGTTTTGCTGGAAAATGCAATTAATCCGGTGCAGCAATATGCATATACAATTGGCAAGAATTCAACTGATTCGGCCATGATTATCGATGCCATGGATATTTTGTACAGCGGAAAAGTTGATGGATTTTGTTTGGTTTCCAGCGATAGCGATTTTACCCGTCTTGCGACACGATTGCGCGAGGCTGGAATGAAAGTGATCGGAATTGGTGAAAAGAAAACCCCGGAACCATTTATTGTTGCCTGCGACAAATTTATTTATATTGAAATTCTGAAAGATCGTTCAAAAGCAAACGACAGCAGTCACAGCGCAAACAAAGCAGCAAAAAAGGATGACTACGACAAAATAACTCCTAAAGTCATAAAACTTATTTCTTCAACGATTTCCGATTTGGAAGATGAAGACGGATGGGCATTTTTGGGAGATGTGGGTAGCCTGCTCCAGAAAAAACAGCCCAATTTCGATTCACGAAATTACGGCTTTGAAAAGTTGACTCCGCTAATCAATTCCATCGGCAGGTTTGAAATCGATCAACGCGACAGCTACAAAGGAAAGTTTAAACTGATTTATGTTCGAAATAAGAAAAAATAAAGTTATTTTGAACCAGAAAACACATTTGATTTTTCGAATTCTTCCATCAAAAAATGTATTAATTATTTAAACAAAGCAACAATTTCTTCCTTAGTAATTTTCTGAAATGGGTCATTTGAATTAATAAATTTATCGGCCAGCGAGCTTTTGTGTTGCTGTAATTGCTGGATTTTTTCTTCAATCGAATTTTCTGTAATAAACCGGTAAACAAATACATGTTTATCCTGACCGATTCGGTGCGCCCTGTTAATCGCCTGGTTTTCTGCCGCCGGGTTCCACCATGGGTCTATAATAAAAACATAATCAGCTTCCGTAAGATTTAATCCTACTCCACCCGCTTTTAATGAAATAAGGAAAATACGATTTTCAGGATCGTTCTGAAAACTTTGAATAACCTCTTCACGCTTTGAAGTTTGGCCGGTAAGTAAACTGTATTTCCAATTTTGATGTTCTATTTTTTCCTGAAGCAATTCCAGGTGTTTTACAAAAGAAGAGAAAATAAGTACTTTGTGTTTCTCGGCAACCAGATTTTCCAGCATTCTGAAAATCTCATCAAATTTACCCGAACTATCTTCATTTTCTTTTTCCATTAACGACGGATGATTGGCAAGCTGCCTCAATTTTGTAAGCCCCTGCAAAATCACAAAACCCGATTTTTCCAGCCCTTCTTTTTCAATATTCTCCAAAATTGTATTCCGGATTACCGACTTTTCGTGTTCATACATTTTCGATTGTTTCTTCGACATTTCGCAAACCCGAATCTGCTCCACCAAAGGCGGTAGATCTTTGGCAACCTCTTCCTTTTTACGACGTAAAATAAAAGGCCGGATCAAAAGTTGCAGTTTTTCCTGTTGTTCCTTGCTCTGGTGTTTTTCAATGGGTGTAATAAAATTGTTTCTAAAAAACGCGAGATTTCCTAAAATACCTTTGTTCAGAAAATTCATTTGCGACCATAAATCTGATAATGAATTTTCAATTGGAGTTCCGGTTAAAACCAAACGGTGCTGCGCCCGCAGTTTCATTGCGGCTTTGTATGTTTTTGATGTTGAGTTTTTAATAAACTGGCTTTCATCCAGAATGAGATAAAAAAACTCATTTTTCGCAAGTAATTCAATATCATTTCGCACAGTTCCGTAAGTAGTTAAAATAATATCGTAGAAATAAACAATCTTCTCCAAATCAACGGTCTTTTTACGCTGAACACCAATATGTCTGTACGTTTTTAAAGCCGGGGTGAATTTATGGATTTCATTATCCCAGTTGTGCACAAGCGAAGTTGGCAAAACAATTAAACTTGCAGGCTGCAAATTTTCCTCCGGCTGCTTTTCTATAAATAAATCGAGCTGTCCTTTATTTTTAAGCGGATCAGAAACTTTGATTTCTTTTGCTTTTGTTCGTTTTAATTTTAGCAACAACGAAAGAGTCTGTAGTGTTTTTCCCAGCCCCATATCATCGGCTAAACAACCACCAAAACCATTTTTATAGAGGTGAAACATCCACTGGAAACCTTCTTCCTGGTAGCTTCTGAGTTGCGCTTTTAAATTTGCAGGCAAAGTAATTGTATTTCCATCTGCAGATTCCATTTTCTGAAAACGCTCCATTACCGACTTATCAATTTGTTGAAGCCCGTTTTTCAGCAACATAAAATGATGCTTTTCGAATTGTAGCTTTTCACCCTGTCCTTTTGAAAAGGGAATTAATCCTTTGTAACGGGCAAACCACTCCTCGGGTAAAACAGCAATTTCGCCGTTGGGTAATTCAAATTCGCGAATATCACTCAGAATATATTTTTTTAGTTTGATAAACGGAATATGGAACTCGCCAAACCGGACCGTTGCATAAACATCAAACCAGTCGCCCGAAGTCTGTGCTTTTAATTCCAATTGTTGATTGCCGGTAAAAAATTTCTTTTCAGAATTATTTTGAAAAAACCGGATACCTTTTTCCGTTAACCTGTTTTTAAATTTATTTACCCAGTTAACAAGCTCATAAACTGCATTTTCATCATCAAGCAATTCAAAACCACGGGGCAAAAAATAGCCGTTGTTCTCTTTTAACCCAATTTCAGAAAGATAACTCAGAACCTGCTTTTCCCAAATTTCATCGCGTTTAACTTTCTCAAAAATAAATGTGTTATTTCTTTTATGAAGATTCACTGCTACTTTTCGTGTCGAATTTGGAAGAAACTTTTCATTCCCGTAATAAAAATAAAGAACAAAACACGATTCCTGCCTCAGGTTTTTCTCTAAACTAAGAACGGGAATTTTCTTTAAATCCTCTTCCAGAATTTGGAAGCCATCTGCATAAACTTCATAGTCCCGAACAGTATTTAGAATAAATCCTGAGTAATATTTTTCTTCTATGGAATGAGGAACAGTTACCCGCTCTTTCTCAAAAAACGGAATCAGCTTTTTTGCATTCAATTCATCAAAAACAACCAAACGGTTTCGATGAATCATTAAACACGGTTCATTACAAATTATGTTTAAATTAGAATTCTGCAACGATATTTCTTTCTTATCCAGAAAAACCTTCAGCCGGTAATGTGTTTCCGTCTCTGCTCGTTCAAAATAAAAAACAGGCCGGGCAAAAATGGGTTGTACAAAAATCTCATCTTCATCGTACAAATTGGCGTATTTGGTCTCCTTATTTAGTAATCGTACCGGGCTAAGCATTAAAATACCTGCCACTTTAAACATTTGTTTCTCGATGAAAGGAGTAATATTTTTCTCGAAATATCCAGGTTTAAGCGAAGAAAAAAATTCAGAAACATTACCTGCACGGGAAAACTTTTTTGTCAGGTTTTCATCGCTGTATTTTTCAATAATTTCAACCAGCTCTTTTTCGTAAGGTTTAAAAGTATAATCAGGACTATTTTCCAGATCCCGAGGTTTTACATGCCTTTTTACAATGTAAAACTGTTCTTCCTTTTCAATGAGGTAAGGGACAAAAACACTTCCTAAATACCGGTGTTCTGTAAGGGCTATTATAAATTCGGGTTCAGTCATGCAATTGCTCCTGTTAACTTTTGTTTCTGTTGAACAAAAATGTTAATTAAAAAAGAACCTCAAATATAACAAGGAAAGGAAAAAACAAGAAAGAGAAAAATCATTAATGAAGATAACTTAACAATTTCCTTTTTTATTCTTCGCTAAATAAAAACAAGGAAGGAAAATTCTATTTTTTACCTTTATACAAAACTACTGATATGGAAAAACTACGAATAAAATATCTCGATAAAGATCATCCGGTTTCGTTAAACAAAATGGCAGACACTCTGGAAAAACAAACTGTTTTGAACCCTATAAATATTATCAACTGGGAGAAGTTTAGTTACCATCCTAAAGTTTCCTTTCGCATCGCGCACAATCAAAATGAAATTTGCTTGATATATTATGTAAACGAGAAATATATCTTGGCGAAGGAAACCAATACGAACGGTGAAGTTTATAAAGACAGTTGTGTTGAATTTTTTATTTCGTTTGACAATAAAAACTACTACAATTTCGAATTTAATTGTATCGGAACCATTCATCTGGCTTATGGCTCCGGGCGCGGTAATCGAAAATTTGTATCTACAAAAATCATCAATAAAATTGAAATTGAATCTTCTTTGGGAAATCAACCTTTTAATGAAAAAAAGGGAAACTTTGAGTGGAAAATAATGATTCGGATTCCGGTAGAATGTTTTGAGTTCAGCAATTTAAAATCGTTAAACGGATTAAAAGCAACTGCTAATTTTTATAAATGTGGCGACTATACTACCCAACCACATTTTTTAACGTGGCAGCCGATTGCTTCTGAGAATCCCGATTATCACAGGCCCGAATACTTCGGACAAATATTCTTTGAAGAATAAATAGAATGTTATTATTCGAAAGCCTCATTTTCATGTTCACCGGACAAATCAAAAAGTTTAACTAAAAAGTTCGAAAACAATTGGTCTCTTTTTTATCTTTATTCCACCCGTTGCAAGAAAAATATTGTTATTCAAAAAAAAGAAGCAAATTTTAATAAACGAGGAATGGTACAAAAGGATGAAGAATTTGTAATACTGGTTGATAAAGCTGACAATGAAATTGGATTGGCGGAAAAGTTTGATGCCCACAAAAAAGCATTAATGCATCGGGCCATATCGGTATTTATTTGCAACTCAAAAGGCGAATGGTTGTTACAGCGTCGCGCATTGGATAAATATCATTCAAATGGGCTATGGACAAACACCTGCTGCAGCCATCCGTATCCGGGTGAAACAAGTCAGGAAGCAGCACACCGGCGACTGGAGGAAGAAATGGGATTAAAAACCCAACTGAAAGAAATTTTCTGGTTTATCTATAAAGAAAATCTTGATAATGAATTAACCGAACACGAACTGGATCATGTTTTTATTGGATTTACAGATGAACACCCCAAAATAAATACCAGCGAAGTAAATGAATGGAAGTACCTAAGTTTTGAGGCTCTTAAAGCCGACATTGAATCTCATCCGGATAAATATACAGTTTGGTTCAAAATGATTTTTGAACGTGTGAGAACCGAATTGCAAGAATTGAAGCCCTTCTAAACCTGCTGATACTTTCCCATTAGCACCATTTTTGCATTCCTTACCCCGGATAAAACACCAGAATCTACAATACAAAAACAACTCCCACAACAAACACAACTACCTCTATACAAACATCTTAAAACATACAATCATTGACTGATAAAATTATTCTAAACCTGCATCTGTCCCATTTGTTAAATTTTATGATAAAAGATAAATCTATATTTTTTGATTCCATTAAAGAGTACAGTATCTTTAATAATGGCTTTAATTTTTGTATATGACTCAACTCGAAATTCTAAAAACACAACTGGGAAAACCCTACTACGACCTGGAATTTTTATTGCAGTGTTTTAAAGACGTTTTACTCGAAAACAAAGAGAACCAGCTGGCAAACATTATTCCATGGATTTGCGACACGTGTTCATATGAAAACATGGAATTTACACAAAAACATTTTCAACTGTTTTCCGTTTGCTTTCAACTGTTAAATCTCGCTGAAACCAACGGTGCTGTCCAGAATCGAAGAAAAGTTGAAGAAAACAGTTCATTAAATTCCATAAACGGGCTTTGGAGTAATAGTTTGGAAATTCTAAAACAGAATGGTTTTTCGGAACACGAAATTGCCGGTGTTTTTAATGAGATTGAGGTACAACCGGTATTAACGGCGCATCCAACAGAAGCCAAACGCCCGGTAGTTCTAAAAAAGTACAGAGAGTTATACCTTTTACTTGTAAAGCGGGAAAATTCAATGTATAATTCATATGAAAAAGAAGAGAACAGAAACGAAATAAAAAAAATTATTCATTCCATCTGGCACATCGACGAATATTACCGGGAAAAGCCGAATATTCAATCGGAATTGGATAACGTCATTCACTATTTTGTAAATGTTTTCCCTGAAACGGTAGGACTTTTAAACCGTCGACTTTTGCGTGGCTGGAATTTTGCCGGATTCGATTCGAAAGAACTTATTCAAAAAAATGAATTTCCTCAGCTAAAATTCGGCACATGGATTGGCGGCGATCGCGACGGGCACCCGCTGGTAACAGCCGATGTAACTCAGTCCACACTTTTAAAACTCAGGTTGAATTCCTTTTTAGTGCTAAAAAATGAGTTATCAAAACTGGCCGAGAATCTGAGTTTTTATATCGAAATAAAAAAACTTCCGGAGAATATTGCAGCTCGTTTAAAAGAAATAGTTTCAGAATTGGGAGAAGAAACCCAATCCAATATCGCAGCTAATCAACACGAGGCTTACAAACTTTTTGTACTTCTACTTATTCAAAAATTACCAATAAACATTGGAAAAGCACAATTGTTTGAGCTGTCAGACAACAAAGGAAGTTACCGGCATTCGCACCAACTTATTGATGACTTGGAAATATTAAGAAACGCGCTTATCAGTTCAGAATATGCGGGTTTGGCTTACAACAATGTAAACGACACCATTCAAATGGTACGCGTTTTTGGTTTTCACCTGGCAGAATTGGATATTAGGCAAAACAGCAGCTATTACGAAAAATCGCTGGCTCAAATTTATAATGCTTCAAAATCAGGTGAAACAATGCCGATGGAAATTGATCCGGCAGAAAAAATGAAGTTAATTTCTTCGGAATTAAAAATAAACCGCCCGTTTTTGCGCGATTGGGAAAAGTTACCTGTAGAAGCAAAAAACACACTCAGTTGTTTTAAGGTTCTACAAAATCATATTTCTGAATATTCCGGATTTGCACTTGGCAGTTTAATTATAAGCATGACTCGCGATGTTTCCGATTTGCTGATGGTTTATATCCTTGCACGCGAAGCAGGACTTACTTTTTTTGAAAATAACCTCACATTAAAACTGCAGGTTGTTCCCCTCTTTGAAACCATCGACGATTTAATTGCCAGTCCGAAAATTATGGAAGACTATTTTAGTTATCCAGAAGTCCAGGACAGTTTGGAATATCAAAGAAAAGAAAACAACCGGCAAGAGAAAATACAGGAAATTATGATTGGCTACAGCGACAGTAATAAAGATGGAGGAATACTGGCAAGCTCGTGGTACCTTTATAAAGCTCAAAAAGAACTCACCGAAATTGGGAATAAATTCGGAATAAAGCTCAAGTTTTTTCACGGCAAAGGAGGCTCAATCAGTCGAGGTGCCGGTCCGGTGCATTGGTTTTTGCGTTCACTTCCTCATGGTACACTTTCCGGAAAATTTAAAATTACAGAGCAGGGCGAAACCATAGAAAAAAAGTTTGCCAATAAAATAAATGCTGTTTATAATCTTGAACTCATGTTAGCGGGAAATACACTAAACACGCTGCTTCACAAGTTAGACAAAACGATTGACCATAAAGTTGTTGAGATCCTGGAATTTATGGGAAAAGAAAGTTATATTGTTTATAACGAATTGCTAAATAATCCACATTTTCTGGAATTTTACCAGCAGGCTACTCCTATTGATGTTATTGAGCAAAGTAAAATTGGCTCGCGACCAGCCAGAAGAACAGGAAAGCGAACTTTCTCCGACTTAAGGGCTATTCCCTGGGTTTTTAGTTGGGGACAGGCACGATTTCATATTACAAGTTGGTACGGAGTAGGTTCCACCCTGGAAAAAATGCAAAATGAATTTCCTGAGAAATATAATTCACTAAAAAAGCTTATTAAAACCAACCATTTTGTACGGTATGTTTTAACCAATATAGATACCAGCCTGGCCAGTACCGATGAAAGGATTATGGGAATGTACGCCGATTTAGTTGAAAATAAAGATACAAAAGAAACCATTTTTAATTTGTTGCTTAACGAGCTGGAAAAAACACGAACCCTGATGCAGGAATTACTTGGCCGACCAATGGAAGAGCGCCGCAAAAACCATTTTTATTCAACCGCATTGCGTGCCGAAGCTCTGGATATTCTGCATAATTACCAGTTGAAAAAGATGAAAAAATGGCGCGATAAAGAATCAACGTCAGAAACTGAAAGAGAAACTTTACTCAATCAATTACTAATTTCTGTTAATGCTATTGCTAATGCGATGGGAACCACAGGCTAAATTTACACATCATTTAATATTGTTTCAAAACTAAATTTCTGTTACATTCGGCATTCAATTATGGTAAATAAATGACCGGAATTGAAAGAGAACTAATTGAATCATTAAAAAAGGGGAACCTAAAATCATTTGAACTGGTTTTTAAAACTTACTATACACGGCTGTGTACTTATGCATTTGATTACACCCGTCAACAGGAAACAGCAGAAGACCTGGTTAAGGATTTTTTTCTCAATTTTTGGAATAACCGCGAAAAGCTGGAGATAACAACTTCGCTTTCGGGCTATTTATTTCGTTCCATTCACAATCAGTGTTTAAATTATCTCGAAAGAGAGAAACATAGAAAAACAGAAATTCCAACTGATAAAATACACCTTATCGAACTTAAATTAAGGCAGCCTCTAACCAACGATTACCCTATTGGAAATTTACTGGCAAAGGAAATGGAAGACCAAATTATGGAAGCCATAGAAAACCTGCCTGAACAATGCCGAGAAATTTTTAAACTAAGCCGCTTCGAAGAACTTTCTCACAAAAAAATTGCAGAAAAATTAAATATTTCAGAAAATACTGTTAAAACACAAATATACAGAGCATTAAAAAAGATAAGAGAGATTATTCCTTTGGTTCTGAGTATACTTTTTTCTTTTTTCCCAAGATAATTTCTTAATCCCTGTAATACCAACATCAAAAATCTGTGTCATAATAAATAGAAACCTAATATGGAAAATAAACTATTCATATCAGACCGGCAAAAAGAAGCACTGATTAACTATTTATCGGGCAATTTTAGCAAATCAGATTCAGAGATTTTAAACGCGTGGCTCGAAAAAAGCACTGAAAATCAATTGTTATTTGATCAGTTTACTGATATCTGGCAAGCCAGCCAGTACTTAAAAATTAAAAAAAATATAGATGTCCATTCCGCCTGGTATGAATTGCAGACTCAACTTCATAAAAAACCGGATAATCAGCTCCTTTTGAGACGATGGTTACAAATTGCGGCTATTGTTATCATTTCATTACTGGCTGGTGGACTTGGCAGTTATTTTTTAACCCAAAAACAAGAACCGATTATTAAATCGGAAATGGTTGAATATGTGGCCCCATTAGGCTCCAGATCGTTTGTTAAAATGCCCGACGGAAGTAAAATATGGTTAAACTCGGGCACAACTATCCAATATAAAAATTCATTTGGAGTTAACAATCGTGACATTAAACTCTCAGGTGAAGCCTTTTTTGAAGTTGCAAAAAATAAAGACCTGCCCTTTATTGTAAATACAGGCGACATTAATGTTACCGCTCTGGGTACGAAATTTAATGTAAAAGCATACAAAGAAGAAAAAACCATTGAAACCACACTATTGGAAGGCTCTGTAAAACTAGAAAGTCCTGCTGTGAAATTTAAAGAAGCTGTTGTTCTTCGTACAAATGAAAAGGCAGTTTTTACAAAAGAGGAACAAAGGATAGAAACAATAAAAAACAATGATAATTTCCACAAAGATGAAAATGCTGCTACAGAAAATAAAGTCGCAATGCAAATTATCAAATCGGTTGATACTTCTCCAATTGTTTCGTGGAAAGAAAAACGATGGATAATAAGTAATGAAAAATTAGGAGCATTATCAGTAAAACTGGAACGCCGTTACGATGTAAACTTCATATTCGATAGTGAAATATTAAAAGAATATTCTTTTGGCGGAACACTGGAAGATGAAACATTGGAACAAATTCTGAAAGCAATCAGCTTTGCAGCTCCAATAAAATATATAATCGACAGCAAAACAGTTTATATTATGGCAGACGGCAAAAAGATGGAAAAATTCAAAAATTTACTTATGGAATAAATCTAAACCAATTAAAAAACAATGGGAGATCTCAAGTAAGATCTCCCAAAAGTAATGTGTTAACTAATGTTGTTTCATATTGGCAGTATGGAACAACGTAATTATTAAACTTAACGATTCAAATTTATGAAAAATTTTTGTACCGGATGGTTTCGTCCTCTTAACCGAAACATCTTAAAACTTGTGCTTATGACAAAGCTAACAATCTTCCTTACCTTATTTTGTGTGTTACAACTTTCAGCAACAGTATACTCACAAACTCGTTTAACTGTAGAATCAAAAAACAATACTGTAAAAGAGGTTCTTTCAAAAATTGAAAGCCAAAGTGAATTTCGCTTTTTCTACAACGAAAAATTTATGGATTTGAACCGCCGGGTAGGGTTCAATATCAACGATCAAAGCATCCATGAAATAATGAATGAATTGTTTGATGCATCTGAAGTAACATATAAAATAATGGAAAACAACCTTATTGTAATTACTCCGGATGGAAATCAGCAAAAAACAATAACTGGTAAAGTAATTGACGACACAGGTCAGCCACTTCCCGGTGTAACTGTAATGATTAAAGGAACCTCACAGGGTACGGTGACAGATGTAGATGGTGCATTTTCATTTTCTTCATTACCTGAAAATTCAACGCTGGTATTTTCTTTCGTTGGTATGATTACGCAGGAAATTTCGGCAGGCAATCAAACGTCTATCACAGTTACCATGAAACAAGATGCTATCGGGATTGAAGAAGTAGTTGCAATTGGTTATGGGACCCAACGAAAAGAAAACGTAACAGGGTCGATGGAAACGGCAAGCAGCGAGCAATTGGAGAATAAACCGGTTGCTTCGGTAGGCCAGGCTTTGCAGGGAGAATTGAGTGGGATTGCCATCCGTCAATCAGGTGGAGAACCAGGAGGAGCTACCTCCATTAGAATTAGAGGGTATGGAACATTTAGTACCGCAGGAAACGATCCTCTGGTTTTAATCGACGGGATCCCAGGTTCTTTGGATGCAGTAAATCCGAATGACATAAAAAATATTTCTGTTCTTAAAGATGCTGCATCCGCAGCAATTTACGGCTCCAGGGCAGCAAACGGTGTAATTTTAATCCAAACCAAAAGAGGAGCACAAGGCAAAATGGAGATATCTTACAACGGAACCGTTGGTTTTAGCGAACTTGCCGAATCGCCAAAATTTGTTGATTCATGGATTTATGCGCAGGCATACAATGAAGCGCTTACCAATGCCGGACAAGGCGCAGTATACACAGATGACGATATTCAAAAATTTAAAGACGGAACCGATCCGGATCACTATCCGAATGACCACCATTATAAAATGGCATTTGATAATATTGCTTATCAAACCAAGCACGATATCTCCCTAATGGGCGGAAATGAAACAACATCCTACCGTTTTTCTTTTGGCTACCTTCGGAATGACGGTCTTCTGCAAAATAACCTTTACGACAATTACAGCGATAATTTGTTGAATTATTATAATAAATACAATCTCAGGCTAAATGTCGACAGTGAGATTACTAAAAAGTTAAAACTAATTGCCAATATAGCCGGAACCGCAGATGATGAAAAAGGCCCTGCTGCAGCTACCGGAGATCGTACCACAAGGCGTGTTATTACGCGTATTACACGTATGCCTTCATCAATTCCGGCACGTACATCGGATGGCTATTACGGACGAGTTGATAAAGGAGCACCGTGGGCAGATATTGACGCTACATCAAATGAGCTGGAGCGCAATTACTACTTTATTGCCAATACTGATTTGGAATATAAAATAGCGACCCCGTTAACAGCTGTTTTACGTGGCGGATATGTATTTGATCATACAAATTACAAACTTTATTCAGCTGACGAGCAGATTGATGCAACAACTTATGCAGGCCCGGCAAAGCTGGATGTAAAATGGAAAACAAGGAGAGAGTTAACACTAGAAGGATTACTAAAATATGAACAAACTTTTGGTAATCATTCAATAAATGCCCTGGCAGGTTACTCTCAAATTGAAAGTAAATATGAATACCTGACTGCCTATCGTGATCAATTTCCAACAAATGAACTGTTTGAACTTGATGCAGGAAGTTCTGAAAACCAAAAAAATACCGGTGGTGCCAACGAATGGGGTTTAGTTTCTTATTTTGGAAGAATCCAGTATGACTATCTTGGCCGATATCTTTTTGAAGCGAATGTTCGTTATGACGGTTCTTCAAGATTCGACAAAGGCAAAAAATATGGTATGTTCCCTTCATTCTCTTTCGGTTGGAGAATTTCAGAAGAAAATTTTATGAAAGAAAAACTTTCATGGATTTACAACCTGAAGTTACGAGGCTCATGGGGACAATTGGGGAACCAGCAAATCGGGGCATATCCCTACCAGGCTATCTTATCGTCGGGTAGCAATGCCATTTGGGGAAATAACGTAAATGCAGGTATTGTCCTCAACACCGTTGCCAACCAGGGCATAACATGGGAAACAACCTCAATCTCCGACATTGGTATTGATTTTGCCGTTTTGGAAGGTAAAATCAGCCTTACAGCAGACTATTACGATAAAACAACCAGCGACATTCTGTATTCTATAACAACTGCCGGCACACTCGGATTAAATGCTTCGCCATCAAACGCAGGAAAAGTTAAAAATTCAGGATGGGATTTTAACCTTAGTTTTAAGGAAAAAATTGGTAATTTTTCATTTGACATAGCTCCTCACCTCTCATTTGTTCACACTGAAGTTCTTGAGTTAAGTGATGTTGAAAAAGACATCTCTAAAGGACTTTTTATAGGAGGGCCGTTAAATGCGATATACGGCTACACTGCCGACGGGTTATTTGTTGATCAGGCTGATATTCAAGATTCACCATCACAGCCTTACAATCCTGTTCCGGGCGATATTAAATATAAAGATATTAGTGGCCCTGATGGCGTTCCTGACGGAAAAGTTGATCCTGAATATGACAGGAGTATAATTGGCCAAACAACGCCAAAATATAACTACGGAGCAAGAATAAGCGCCAACTACAAATCGTTTGATTTTTCGGTTACACTTGATGGCGCCGGTGGAATGAGACGGTTTTTAAATGATATGGCCGGCCGTGCATTTGCCAACAAATCGAATGTACAGCAATGGATGTGGGACAACAGGTGGACACAGGAAAACCCTGATCCTAACGCCAAATATCCACGTTTCTATATGCACGGTGGCGGAACAAATGAACCGTATTCCTATATATCAACCTACTGGGCCTGGGATGCCTCGTATTTAAAAATAAGGTCTGCACAAATTGGATACAATATGCCCGAGGCAGTAACCAAAGCTTTAAAAGTAGATAGAATGAGAATCTACCTCGCAGGAAGAAACCTGTTCTCTTTCGATAAATTTTTCGAAGGATGGGACCCCGAACTAGATGTTGAAAAAGGGGAAGGTTCACATTACCCGATGTCCAGAACTTACATTTTAGGTTTAAATGTTAATTTTTAAAGAGATAATTATGAAAACAAATATAAAAGTACTACTAACTTCAATGTTTATTTCTTTTATTTTTCTCACTTCCTGTGAGGAAGGTATACTGGATAAACAACCTCTCTCCCAGCTTTCAACTGAAAATTTCTGGACGACTGCAGAAGATGCAGAACTGGCTCTTGCCGGTGTTTACAATAAAGCTACAACATGGAGCAAAGCTGACCATATTTGTGAATTTGACGATAACACAGACAATGGAATAGACAGGAAACCGAACCAGTCATTTCTTATCTACGGAAACTTAAACCCTTCTACTACCGAAGTCAAAGATTATTGGAATGATTCGTACAAAGAAATTGCCGGATGTAATTATTTTTTGGAAAACATTGAAAAAATTGAGGACATTGATGCAGATATAAAAGCAGAAATGATTGCTGAAGTTCGTTTTTTAAGGGCATTTACTTATTTCAACATGGCGCAATATTGGGGTGGTGTTCCATTGGTAACCCAATTACTCACAATGGAAGAATCAATTACAATAGATGACGCATCCAAAGAAGAAATAGTAAATTTTGTTTTAACTGAATTGGATGCCATCACCAATGATCTCCCGGTATCAAGACCGTCTGACGAACACGGAAGAATTGTAAGAGGAGCAGCATTAGCTGTAAAAGGCCGTTTGTTAATGGCGGAAGAAAAATGGGGAGAAGCTGCTTCAGCGTACAAAGCTGTAATCGATCTCGGTGAGCATCATATCGACCCACAATATTCAGAGCTCTTTAACGGGAAAAACGAAGAGAGCAGTGAAATCATCTTTTCAAGGAAATACCTGGCAGGAGAAATTGCGAATTCCACCCAGTTATATTATCGTCCAAACGTTGACGGTGGATGGCACCATATGAATCCATTCCAGAGTTTAGTTGACGCTTATTTATGTACCGATGGAAAAACAATTGAAGAAAGTGATCTTTATGATCCTCAATTCCCTGTTGTGAAAAACGGAGTAAATTACAGGGATCCCCGTTTACTTTACACAGTTTTTTATCCCGGAATTTCTACAATTAAAGGAAGAGTTTACCAGGGGCACCCCGATTCAACCTCAGTTGAAGGTGACGTATTTACCTATGATGCCGGAATGACTGGTTATTGTCTTCAAAAATATGTTGATGACGATTATACAGGCGATGTTACCAGCTCTGGAGTAGATATACCAATCATCCGTTATGCCGAAGTATTGCTGAGCTACCTGGAGTGCAAAATAAACGATGGCTCAACAATAGACCAAAACCTGCTTGATTTAACAATTAATGCTGTCAGAGGAAGGGAATCGGTTCAAATGCCTTTAGTAACAGAAACGGATGCGGGTAAACTGATGGAAATATTAAAAAGAGAAAGAAGAGTTGAACTGGCTTGGGAAGGACTTCGATACTGGGATTTGATCCGTTGGGGGGAAGCTTCCGAAAAACTAAGTAACAGCCCCATGTATGGCATAAAAATCACCGACGATCCGGACAACTATACCAGGTTCCCTATTGGCCCCAAAGGACACTATTTTGTATATAAATTACAATTCAGATCAACTGATATTCCATGGCCGATTCCTCAGGATGAGCTGGACATTAACACCACTTTAACTCAAAAAGATAACTGGAAGTAAACAATAAAAGAATTAAGTGCAACGGTTACAGAAAGTTGCATTTAATTCTTTTTTTAATTAAGAAAATACAAAATACTACATTAAAATTATGGACAAACCAATAAAGTTTGTAATTGGAATTTTTATCCTCTTTGCATTTCCATTATTTATTTCGAGTAATAACGTGCAAGAGAATAAACAGGAAGGGGTGAAAAGCAAACAACCCAACATCATCTATATATTGGCCGACGATTTGGGCTATGGCGATTTGAGCTGTTACGGACAAACTCGTTTCCAAACCCCGAACCTCGATAAAATGGCCAGTGAGGGGATGCTGTTTACACAGCATTATGCGGGAACAACCGTTTGCGCCCCGTCTCGCTCATCGTTAATGACCGGCCAAACTACCGGGCACACGCCAATCCGCGGGAACAAAGAGTGGAAGCCGGAAGGGCAGTGGCCCATTCCCGATTCAACATTTACCATTGCAGAGATGCTGAAAAAAGCAGGGTATGTAACCGGTGGTTTTGGAAAATGGGGACTGGGGTACCCGGGTTCCGAAGGCGATGCCAACATGCAGGGCTTCGACGAGTTTTACGGATATAACTGCCAGCGGATGGCGCACAATTATTATCCTTCGCATTTATGGGATAACCAGGAAAAAGTAATGCTTACACAAAATACAGGGGCTGAATTGAAGGAGTACGCCGCGGATTCCATCCATGCACATGCGCTCCGCTTTATTGAAACAAATAAAGACAGGCCTTTCTTTCTGTATTACCCGTCAACTATCCCACATGCCGAGTTATTGCTGCCCGAAAAATACATGAGAAAGTATGAGGGCAAATTACTTCCTGAAAAAGAATTTAAAGGCTCTGAACCAGGGAGTGAAGACTTTAGGAATGGCGGCTACGGGACACAGTTGCAGAGCCATGCTGCTTTTGCCGCAATGGTTTCCCACCTCGACGAACAGGTGGGTGAAGTGTTTGCCAAATTGAAGGAACTTGGTTTAGATAAAAATACAATTGTAATGTTTAGTTCGGATAACGGACCTCATATGGAAGGGGGCGCTGACCCGGATTATTTTGATAGTAATGGTCCATTACAAGGGTACAAACGCGATTTATACGAAGGTGGGATTCGGGAACCAATGATTGCCTGGTGGCCGGGAAAAATTGAGGCAGGGACAAAAACGGATCATATTTCGGCATTTTGGGATGTAATGCCAACTGTTGCCGAATTGGCAGGCATTAAAGCTCCGGAAAATATCGACGGAATTTCATTTCTGCCCACACTTTTGAATAAAGGGCAACAGAAAGAACACGATTATTTGTACTGGGAGTTCCATGAAAAAGGAGGACGGAAGGCGCTTCGAAAAGGGGATTGGAAACTGGTTCAGAACAACATTTCTAATCCGGGAAAAACAACGACTGAATTATATGATCTCTCAAAGGACATTGGAGAAAAAAATAATTTGGCTAAGAAACACCCTGAAATAGTAAAAGAATTAATAAAACTAATGGAATCAGCACGAACAGAGTCAGAAGTATTTCCATTTCAATAGTTCAGTTTTTCTATGATTTTCGAATAAAACATATCCATACATAAGTCTGGATTTTAGTTAGATGAAAGGTTTCTCCATCAACGGGGAAGCCTTTTCTTATATAATATTTCACAGAAATGGTAATTTTGTGTTTAAATTTCAATCTGATGTAATGAAAACACAAAAATATTGTTCTTCAAAATTTTTTTATCTCCGAAAAATATTCGTCATCTTCTTAAAAAATAATTCACATTCCTATCCAAATCATCTGTTGAAGAACAGATCATATTGACGATTATTCCGATACAATTTCGTTTGCTGTGCAGAATCTCTAAAATTCTTTAAACAGTATTGAATAAACCAGCCAACTTATTAATTTGCATCCATAAACAAAAATCAAAATAGTTCAGAAATAATAAACATGATAAGGAAAATATATATACTGGGAATCATAATCTCACTACTTGGCTGTTCATCACCTGAAACACAAAAAGCAGAAAGCCCCAACATCCTTCTTATTATGGTCGACGATATGGGATATTCCGATTTGGGTTGTTACGGAGGCGAAATTCAAACACCCAATATTGATAAACTGGCTGCTGAAGGCGTCCGTTTTACACAAATGCACAATTGCGCACGCTGTTGCCCAACCCGTGCTTCGCTAATGACCGGACATTATCCACAAAAGGCAGGAATTAATGGTATGGGGGTAAACCTGGCGATGAATACGCCAACTATAGCCGAAGTTTTAAAAGAAAACGGATATCATACCGGAATGACTGGTAAATGGCATCTTTCGCAAACCACCCCCGTAGATGACACGGTAGAACAATTAAGGTGGATGGCACACCAGGTAGATTACGGTCCTTTCTCTCCGCTCGAGAATTACCCTTGTAATCGTGGTTTTGAGGAGCATTGGGGAGTAATTTGGGGCGTCGTCAATTATTTTGATCCATTTAGTTTAGTTCACAACGAAGCCCCCATAAAAGAAGTCCCGGATAATTTTTACATGACTGATTTTATCACACAAAAGTCGATTGATTTAATCGATGAATACGCAAAAGATACCAAACCCTTTTTTCTGTATGTTGCCCACAATGCACCACATTGGCCACTACATGCTTTACCTGAAGACATAGAAAAATACAAGGAAACGTACAAAGACGGCTGGGAGGCACTTAGAAAGGAAAGATACAACCGAATGCTTGAAATGGGGCTGATTGATAAAAACACGTATCCTCTTCCATTAAATTCTTCCGAAAGAAAATGGGAGGATTGTGAGAGAAAAGATTACGAAGCAGCATGCATGTCGGTACATGCGGCAATGATTGACCGTGTTGATCAGGGAGTCGGGAAAATTATCAGGGAACTCAAGAAAAACGGCCAGTATGAAAACACAATTATTTTTGTACTTTCTGATAACGGGGCTTCTTATGAAAGAGGCTACCCTCCAGGTTTCGACCGTCCGGGATTTACGCGTGATTCCTCAACTATCGAATACAACTCTGAGCATCCCGGTGCGGAAACTACATGGAATTACATTGGCAATGCCTGGGCGAGTGCATCAAACACACCATTTCGTTATTGGAAAAAAGAATCGTACGAAGGAGGGAGTGCAACTCCCTTTATTGTGCACTGGTCAGAGAGACTAAAAGAGCAGGAAAATACGATAAATAGAGGAGTTACTCATGTAACAGACATTTTACCAACCTGTCTTGAACTAACAGGATCTAAATATCCGGAAGCTATAAACGGACTAAAAACAAGCCCTCCTGCGGGAAAAAATTTACTTCCTTTGCTGTTTAAAGAAACCGAATCCATTCACGATACACTTTACTGGGAGCATGAAGGTGGCCGTGCTATCCGGGTCGGCGATTGGAAAATGTCGTCATTACCTGACAAACCATGGGAACTTTTTAACCTGGCAAAAGATCATACCGAAACCAATGATTTATCCGACAATTATCCTGAAAAAGTAACAAAAATGCGTGCGGCATGGAAAGTCTGGGCTAAATCGATGGGGATCGATGTAAAATCGTAAATATTCAAAATCAATAATAATTTAATAAATCATGAAAAAAACTACTTTAACTTTTCTCTTCATTTTCTCAATTGCTATCGCTTTTTGTCAGGTATGGCAACCTGCCGGCGATAAAATAAAAACACCATGGGCCGAAAAAGTAGACCCTGAAAATCCGCTGCCCGAATATCCACGTCCTCAAATGGAACGTTCTGAATGGCAAAACCTGAACGGGTTATGGGACTATGCCATAAAAACCAAAGGAGAATATTTTCCTGAATCATACGATGGAAAAATTCTGGTTCCTTTCGCTGTAGAATCCAGCCTTTCAGGAGTACAAAAAACTGTTGGAACAAAAAATGAACTTTGGTACCGCAATACTTTTACAGTTCCTTCCAACTGGAAGAAAAAAAATATTCTGCTTCATTTTGGAGCCGTTGACTGGAAATCGGAGATTTGGATAAACGGAGTTAAAATTGGCGGGCACACAGGCGGATATACGCCGTTTTCATTCGATGTTACCCCGTTTTTAAACAAAAGCGGTGAACAGGAAATCATCGTTAAAGTATGGGATCCTACTGATGATGGCTACCAACCAAGAGGAAAACAGGTGAAAAATCCCAATGGGATTTGGTACACTCCTGTTACCGGAATTTGGCAAACAGTTTGGATAGAACCGGTTGAAAAAGCTTATGTTTCCGGGCTAAAAATTGTACCTGATATTGATGGAGGAACTGTTTCAGTTTTAGCCGAAACACAGGGAACTACTACCACTGATATTATTGATGTTAAAGTTTTGGATAATGGGAAAGTTATTGGTGAAGGGAAAGCCGTTGCCGGGCAAAATGTATTGCTTCCGGTTAAGGATGCCAAATTGTGGAGCCCTGAATCCCCGTTTTTGTATGACCTTGAAATTTCAATCCGGAGAAATAACATAAATGTTGATAATATAAGCAGCTATTTCGGAATGCGTAAAATTTCAACCCAAAGAGATAAAAACGGAATTGTTCGCATGCAACTTAACAACAAAGATTACTTCCAGTTTGGTCCGCTTGATCAGGGATGGTGGCCCGATGGATTATACACTGCTCCAACCGAAGAAGCTCTTTTATTTGATATTCAAAAAACAAAAGACTTCGGGTTCAATATGATTCGCAAACATGTAAAAGTAGAACCAGCCCGCTGGTATTATCACTGTGATAAAGAAGGAATTCTGGTTTGGCAGGATATGCCCAGTGGTGATAAATCGCCAGAGTGGCAGCAACGAAACTATTTTGATGGAGAAGAACTAAAACGGAGCGCAGAGTCGGAACAAAACTACCGCCGCGAATGGGAAGAAATTATGGACCTTTGTTATTCAAATCCGAGTATTGTCGTTTGGGTTCCTTTTAATGAATGCTGGGGACAATTTAAAACTGAAGAAATTACCGAGTGGACAAAAAATTACGATCCTTCACGTTTGGTAAATCCAGCGAGTGGTGGTAACCACTACAATGTTGGAGATATTCTCGATATGCACCACTACCCGGATCCGGCAATGGGGTTATTTGACTCAAAACGAATAAATGTGTTAGGTGAATATGGAGGTATCGGATTAGTTTTTAATGAGCACTTATGGGAAAAAAACCGTAACTGGGGATATGTTCAGTACAAAACAACTGAAGAAGCTACTGATATTTATGTTGATTTTGCGGAAAAACTAAAAAAACTGATTCCTTTTGGTTATTCAGCAGCTGTTTACACACAAACTACCGATGTTGAAGTAGAAGTAAACGGGTTAATGACTTATGATAGAAAAATTATAAAACTTGATGAAGCAAGAATACAAAAAGTAAATCAGGAAGTTTGTAACTCTCTTGACAAATAAATACCGATTACTTTCACAAATTTCAAAACTGTTTCACTAAAAATATATGAATAAAAGGCTCTTTCCTGCGAAAGGGTCTTTTACTTTTTCATAAAACAAATAGTACATTTTCTAAAAAATGCATTATATATTTGAAGGAAATAGTTCTGAATTAAAACTAAACCAGCATTCAAAATGAAAATCAAACAAACTTTAGCAATCTTACTGGTTGCACTGACTTTTTCCTGTAGCCAAAACAAAACATCACAAAATAAATACGAAGCAGACGTAATTATATACGGAGGTACGTCGTCAGCAATAATAGCGGCAGTAGAAGTTGTACAATCCGGTAAATCGGTAATTGTTGTTTCTCCCGACAAACATTTAGGCGGGTTAACCTCCGGCGGACTGGGTTATACCGACACCGGAGACAAATCAACCATTGGCGGATTATCACGGGAATTTTACCACAGGGTCTGGTTACATTACAATGATTCTTCGGCTTGGGTTTGGCAAAAACATTCAGAATATGGGAATAAAGGTCAGGGCACCGTTGCCATGGACGGAGAAAACCGTACCATGTGGATTTTTGAACCACACGTGGCAGAACAAGTTTTTGAAGATTTTACAACTGAAAATAATTTAACCATCTATCGCGATGAATGGCTCGACCGCGAAAATAAAGTTGAAATGGAAAATGGCAAAATCCTTTCTTTCAAAACACTTTCAGGAAAAACGTTTAAAGGAAAAATATTTATTGATGCCACATATGAAGGAGACTTAATGGCATCAGCCGGTATAAGTTACCATGTTGGGAGAGAAAGTATGGATACATACGGTGAAAAATGGAATGGCGTTCAAACCGGTGTTCTTCATCATGATCACTATTTTAAATCAAAAATTTCGCCATACAATGTTTCGGGAGACCCAGCAAGCGGAGTACTTCCACTGATTTCCACTGAACCTCCGGGAGAATACGGTTCTGGAGATGATAAAATACAGGCTTATTGTTTCCGCATGTGTATGACCAATCATGATGAAAACAGGGTACCTTTTCCAAAACCGGAAAATTATGACCCAAAACATTACGAATTGCTGGTAAGAATGTTTGATACAGGCAGAAAAGACTGGTTCCAAAAATTCGATGCAATTCCCAATTGGAAAACTGACACCAATAATCACGGCCCGTTTAGCAGCGACAATATCGGGATGAACTATGATTACCCGGAAGCAAGCTACGAGCGTAGGAAAGAAATTATAGAAGAACATAAAAATTATCAGATGGGGCTGTTGTGGTTTGTTGCCAACGACCCGAGAGTTCCGGATGATATTCGTACCGAAATGGCAAAATGGGGGCTGGCAAAAGATGAATTTACAGACAACGAAAACTGGCCTCACCAGATTTATGTAAGGGAAGCCCGAAGAATGATGGGAGACTATGTAACCACAGAAAATGACGTTTTAAGCAAACGTGAGGTTCCGCATCCGGTTGGGATGGGTTCGTATGCCATGGATTCACACAATGTACAACGATACATCACAGCTGAAGGTTATGTTCAAAACGAAGGGGATATAGGTGTGGGAGCTCCTCCCTACTCTATTTCTTATGGTTCGCTCATTCCCAAAAAAGAGGAGTGTACAAACCTTTTTGTTCCGGTATGTGTATCAAGTAGTCACATTGCTTTTGGGTCAATCAGAATGGAACCGGTATTTATGATTCTCGGACAATCTGCGGCAGTGGCTGCCTGCATGGCAATTGATAAGAATATTGCTGTTCAGGATGTAAACTATTCAGAATTAGAAAAAGAACTCGAACTGAGAAAACAAGTTCTGACAAAATAAAATAGTAAATTCAGAAGTTATGATTACTTTTTTTGCCGGTTTAATCATATTGATTTTGGGATATATTTTCTATTCACGTTTTGTAGAAAAATTTGCCGATGTAGATGAAAACCGGAAAACCCCCGCCTATTCGATGACAGATGGAGTTGATTATGTTCCACTAAAATGGTGGAAAATATTTCTGATTCAATTTTTAAACATCGCAGGACTGGGACCAATATTTGGGGCAGTGGCGGGAGCCATGTGGGGCCCGGTAGCATTTCTCTGGATTGTTTTAGGCTCTGTTTTTGCGGGGGCTGTTCACGACTATTTTTCAGGAATGCTTTCCATAAAACACAACGGATTGAGTATTACTGAAATTGTTGGTATTTACCTGGGCACCGGAACCAAACAGTTTATGCGTGCATTTACAGTGCTGCTTATGATCCTTGTTGGAACCGTTTTTATCATGGGACCAGCAAATATACTGGCCGGGCTTACTCCCAATTTTGCATCTGTTACTTTTTGGGTTTGGGTAGTTTTCATTTATTACCTGCTGGCTACAATGCTTCCTATTGATAAAATTATTGGCCGGGTTTACCCGATATTCGGATTATCTCTACTTTTTATGGCAGTTGGCTTAATAATAGCCCTATTTGTAAAAGGGTACCACATCCCGGAACTAAACTTGTCGAGTATCCATAACTACCACAATAACAGTGATAAATTTCCCATTTTCCCTATGTTGTTTATTACCATTGCCTGTGGAGCAATTTCCGGTTTTCATGCTACGCAGTCGCCACTAATGGCTCGTTGTTTAACCAATGAGAAATTAGGCCGACGGGTATTTTACGGTGCTATGATTTCAGAAGGTGTTGTGGCTTTGATTTGGGCAGCAATAAGCATGAGTTTTTTTGGAGGGATTCGCGAACTAAACGAAACCATGACTGCAAACGGAGGAAACGCTGCTGTAATTGTGAATGAAATTTCCAATTCACTTTTGGGCAAATTTGGTGGTGTTCTTGCTTTGTTAGGTGTTGTTGCAGCACCAATTACATCGGGAGATACGGCTTTCCGAAGTGCACGACTGATTGTAGCCGATTTTATGAACTACAACCAGGGCCCCATTAAAAACAGACTATTGGTAAGTGTTCCGCTTTTTGCTATTGGATTCTTTTTAACCCAGGTTGATTTTGGAATTATCTGGAGATATTTTGCATGGTCGAATCAAACACTGGCAATGATCGTCTTATGGACAATCACCGTTTTTTTGGTTCAGGAGAAAAAATTATACTGGATTACGTTAATTCCGGCAGTTTTTATGACTGCAGTTACAACAACCTATTTGCTTTTCGCTCCCGAAGGATTTTCTCTTTCCAAGGAGATTTCCTATTCAATTGGGGCTCTTTTATCCATAATTTCCCTGGTCATGTTTTTTATCTATAAACAAAATATAAACCGACCTGCAACAAGTACTATGTAAATAAAAAGAGTATTGATTAAGAAATCTGAGCAGCAGCCTCTTCATCCAAATACCAAACCAGAGAACCATTTTTAGGTGAAATATAATATGCAGGAAGAAGTTTTGCCGCTTCATCGTCATTCATTATTTCAGAAATGCGCAAAGCTTTGGTTGCTCCTGTAACAAGGAAAAAAACCCGGCTGGCATTGTTCAAAACCTTTCCGGTGAGGGTAATCCTGTTTTGTCCGGTTAGTGGATGCTGACTCACTGCACAAATATTTTCATCTTCAAAAAGTTCAATCTGATCAGGGAAAATAGATGCGGTATGTCCATCCTCTCCCAGTCCAAGAATTACAATATCAAAAACAGGTGCATCCCCTCTGTAATTTAGAAACTTCTCTATTTCATTGGCATAACGTAAAGCCTCCTTTTCGGGGACATTTTCACCTTTAATCCTGTGAATATTTTCTTCCGGAATTGAAATACGGGAAAATAAATAATCGTTCGCAAGTTTATAATTACTGTTTTCACTTTCTGGCGAAACACACCGCTCATCTCCCCACCAAAAATGAATTCGATTCCAAGGAATTTTATCAGAAAATTCACTGTCCAGAACTTTAAATAACTTTTGCGGTGTACTCCCTCCTGAAAGGGCAATATCGAACTTTGCCTGAGAAGATTCCTGTGTTAGTTTTAATATTTCTTTTGCAACGGCCTTACATACTTTCTTTGGTTTCGAAAATATTTTTACTTCAGGTATAGTCGTCATTGTAATTCGTTTATTTTGCTAAAGTTAAACAAATTTTAGTGATTACAGTTCACAATATAATCCATCGTCCGTAAGATTTTTACAAGGATATCGCCATGTTCCGCGTGAAGAAATTAATTTATCGGAATCTTCCGGTCCCCATGTTCCCGCCGGATAACCATAGATAGGAATTTCCGGGTTGGTTTCCCAGGCATTAATAATGGGTTGTACAAATTTCCACGCTTCTTCAACTGCATCCCCGCGCGCATAAAGCGTTGCATCACCTTGCATACAATCCAGCAACAAACGTTCGTATGCCGAAGGTAAATGTTTGTCGGCAAGATCAGAATAATGAAAATCCATATTAACCGTCTGCACATCGAATCCGGCACCAGGAGTTTTCATGCCAAATTTCAATAAAATTCCTTCATCAGGTTGAATCCTTATTATCAGCTGGTTGCTTCCTCCTGTTGGAGAATTGGAAGCATTAAACAAATGATGTGGCACACTTTTAAAATGAATAACTATTTCAGTAACCCTGGTAGGCAGTTTTTTCCCTGTACGAATATAAAAAGGAACACCAGCCCAACGCCAGTTATCAATAAAAAACTTTATAGCAATAAATGTCTCCGTCCGTGAAAGATAGTCCACTCCCGGCTCGTTTCGATATCCGCGAACCTTTTCCCCTTTTATAACCGATTCGGTATATTGGCCTCTGATTACAGACTTTGAAACTTTATTTTCAGGAATTGGACGTAAGGATTGAAAAACTTTCAAAATTTCATTCCTGATGGCATCTGCTTCCACAATAACAGGTGGTTCCATGGCAACAAAACCAACCAGTTGCAATAAATGATTTTGTAACATATCACGCAATGCTCCCGAATGATCGTAGTATCCTCCACGCCCTTCAACTCCCAAACTTTCTGCCGATGTAATTTCAACACGTTCAATATAATTTTGATTCCACAGAGGTTCAAAAATACCATTCGAAAAACGGGTAACCAACATATTTTGAACGGTTTCTTTTCCCAGATAATGGTCAATCCTGTAAATTTGCTCTTCCTTAAAATAGTTTAGCAAACTAATATTCAACTCTTTTGCTGATTTTAAGTCGCTGCCAAAAGGTTTTTCCACGATTAACCGTCTGAAAAATTTGTCTGATTTGCTCAATTCGGCATTCGACAAATGTTTGGGAATAACATCGTATAATGATGGAGGAGTAGATAAATAAAAGATGTAATTTGCTGTTACGTTATTCTTTTTCTCCAAATCATTCAATCGTTTTTTTAAAGCGCTGTAATCTCCCTCTTCGGCTGGATCCATTGGCTGATAAAACAGCATTTTTTTAAATTCCTCAATACCTTCTTCTCCCGACAAAAATTCATCAGCCTTTTTCCTGAAATCATCGTCAGAAAGCTCGGTTCTGGAAGCTCCAAGAACCAAAAATTTCTCAGGGAGCAGCTTTTCTTTATAAAGTTGAAATAAAGCGGGTAATAATTTTCTCTTTGTTAAATCGCCCGAGGCGCCAAAAATAATCAGAATCTGGTTTTCTGTTTTTTTCATGTTCGTTCATGATTTTTCTACTTCTTCAACACAAAAAACAATCACATTGTTTTTGTAATTGAAATGTTGTAGCCGATAAAATGTATTTTTATTAAACTGAATTTTTTTTCCTTCAAAATTAGATTCATTTTCAACAAAAAAAGGCGAAATAAGAATCTCTTTACTAAATTCAATTCCCTGTTCCTCTGAGCATTTAAAAATAGCTTCTTTTGCACACCAAAAAAGAATGGTTGTTTTTTGCTGATTTTTACAACTCAGAATAAATTCCTTTTCACTTTCATGCAAAAACCGTTGAGCAACATTCCCAATTTTTCTTTCCTCATTCTCCACATCAATCCCTATTTTTTGTTTAGAAAGAAAAATCACGGCCACATCTCTCGAATGTGAAATACTCAAATTTAAATCAAAATTTTTAAGCTTTGGACGACCAGAACCAGAATAAAAAATTTCAGTTTTTTTATTTAACAATTCCTGCAAAAGCAATCGCACAACCAAAAATTCCTTTTTTCTCCGATCTGCTGTTATCTTTTCAAATTCTTTTTTTTCCTTATCAGAAAACAAAAATTCATTCGTCAGTGATTTTACTTCTTCGGTAATTTCCCAAATTCCGATCATACCGTCATCCTGTTCTATTTTTTTTACAAAAGCCATTATTTCCAGGAAGTAGTTTCTATCAGATGAACAATGTCCGGCTCTAAAAAGTCAATAACCGGTTTTAAGGAATCGATATTTGGAACTTCCTTTATATAGAACGCACCACGAAGAAAATGCCGGGTACTGTCGGTTAAAAAGAACTGCATTGGAGAGGCTGCATTTCCCTCAATTTTATACACAATTCCATAAACATCATTCGCCGGATTAACAAAAACCTTCTCGTTAATGGCGTTTGCTTTTACAGAATGTTTATAAGCTAAATCTCTGGATTCTTCCATAAATTCGGCCAACTGAGTTCGTTTGTCGGCTCCTTTTATTTCGTAATATGAAATATGGACTTCTGCTTTATTTTCAGGCACTTCAATATTTATCCAGGTTGGTTCGTCGGGATTTCGCAAATCGGGTTGAATTTTGGAATAATCAGGAATATCAAAACGATACGGAAATGAATTTTCTATTTGATGATAACTTTTTTCAGGGAAGTCGATACGAAAATAACCACGCGGCTTTGGCGTGTATTGCTGACTACAACCAACTAGAAATAATACAAATACAAAAAACCCAAAAAACTGTTTTTTCATCGTTCAACCTTACTTTCAGGAAATAACGGATTTTAAGGCAATTTATTCAGTTCGACCTTAATTTGTTTAATCCGGCGATTGTCAACCGCCTCAATTGTAAACCGGAAGTCTTTACAAATTATCTTTTCATTTTGAATCGGAATTTCACCCCTTAATTCCAAAATTAAACCTGCCAAAGTATCTGCATCGCCTTTAACATCGTTAAATATATCATCTTTACATCCCATCGTTTTATAAAAATCAATTAAAAGCGTTTTGCCATCAAAAAGATACGTATTATCTGCAAGTTTTGAAAAGTAGTTTTCTTCATCATCAAATTCATCGGCAATATCTCCCACAATTTCTTCCAGAATATCCTCAAGGGTTACAATCCCCGCGGTTCCTCCATATTCATCAATTACAATGGCAAAGTGTACTTTTGTTTTCTGAAATTCCTCCAGTAACGAATTAATTTTTTTTGTTTCCGGAACATAAAAAGGCGGACGGATTAATGTTTGCCATCTAAACACACTTCCTTTATGGCTATGTGGTAACAAATCTTTGGTATATAAAATTCCGCTGATATTATCAAACGAATCGATGTAAACCGGAATGCGCGAATATCCAGACTCAACAATAACATTTAAAACCTCGGGGAAACTTGCTTTAATATCAAGCGAAACCACATCTACACGCGGTTTCATAATTTCTTCTACGCTTTTATTTCCAAACTTAACAATCCCTTCCAAAATTTCTTTCTCGTCTGATAGCTCCTGATCTGAAGTAAGTTCAAGTGCCTGCGAAATTTCGTCCATTGAAATATTTTTCCGGTGTCGTTGCATTCGTTTGTTTACAATAGACGAGGAATACAACAAAATTGCATTTATGGGGCGAAAAATTTTTTCAAGTGTTAACAACGGAATTGCCATAAATTTTGAAAATCCGAGCGCATAATGATTGGCGTAAATTTTCGGTAAAATTTCTCCAAACAAAAGCAGGAAAAAAGTAATTACTACAACCTGCAAAACAAATTCAATTACCGGTGCATTTAAGATTGAAATAAGATTATTTGACACATACGATGTTAAAATAATTACTCCAACATTCACAAAATTATTGGCAACCAAAATAGTAGCCAATAGTTTTTCCGGATTTTCAAGATTTTTCAGGACACTTGTGTTTGTCCTGTTTTTTTTATGAAGGAGTTTTTTCTTATCGACAGCGCTCAAAGAAAAATAAGCAACCTCTGAACCACTAATCAGGGCCGAACTAAACAACAGTAAAAATATAATTACAATTGCTGCTACCAAACTAATACTAAAGGGATGAAACTGAATACCCCAGTTATGAATCTCAGATGCTGTCAGCAATGAATCTGTTTCCAAACTAGTTTTTCTTTAATTTAAAATGGCAAGTCATCATCGCCTTCAGGTTCTTCGAAATCGGGTTCATTCGAATTTCCCTTCATTGACGATGAATTCTGATTTTCATTGTACGACGACGATTGACCGTCAGATGACTGACCATCGCTTCTGGAACCTAGCATCTGCATTACGTCTCCGTATATTTCTGTTGTATATCGCTTATTTCCGTCTTTGTCGTCGTACGACCTCGTTCTTATTCTTCCCTCAATATACAACTGGCGCCCTTTCGTAACATATTTCTCAGCTACATCGGCTAATCCACGCCAAAGTACAATATTGTGCCACTCCGTAGTTGTAACTTTAT
Source organism: uncultured Draconibacterium sp. (assembly GCA_963677235.2). Classification (GTDB taxonomy): domain Bacteria; phylum Bacteroidota; class Bacteroidia; order Bacteroidales; family Prolixibacteraceae; genus Draconibacterium. The sequence goes on from CAXXPP010000004.1 coordinate 2,415,185, forward strand.
CACCATTTTTAGCAACATACGATTCCGAAGTTGCCAACGGGAAATTTGCAACTGCAACACCTGAATCCAAGTGCCTTACTTCCGGGTCTTTACCCACATTTCCTACTAAAATAACTTTGTTTACTGACATAATCTTAATTTTTTTCAGGTTAACATTTAAAATTACGAATTACATGAAATATATGTAGTAATTCACTATTTTTTTTCATCCAAATTAAAATCTTTAATAAATTCCTCAATTAATCGAGGAACAGCAAATTTAGAAATATCTTTTTTATTTACCTGAATAAACTTTTTATTGAAACATTTATCATCCTGAATTTCGATAAAAACCATACGTGCAAGAATTATTTGATGGCTCAAAACATGTTTTTTTACTGGTGACAACTTTTTTATATTAAAATTACAATCGTGTAAAAACGGAATATTATCGCGTTTTAATATTTCATCTTCATCTAAAAGTTTATCAGATTCAAACAACGGGAACTGATACAAATTTTTCCAAATATCATCCCCTTCCCTTTTTTCAAAAAAGACAATTTCTCCGCGTTCAATAAAATAATAGTAAAAATACCGGTTTTGCTGTTTTATTTTTTTTGTTTTAACCGGTAACTTTTCGACCAAATTATTTTGTACTGCGTAACAAGTATTGAATAAACCACAGTTTTCACAGGCCGGTGATTTGGGGACACATTGCAAAGCTCCAAATTCCATTAACGCCTGATTGTGAAAACCTGCATTTTGTTGAGGCATCAAATCCATTGCAACTTGCAGAATTTCCTTTTTCCCCTTCTCCGAATCAATTGGTGTTGAGATACCAAAATACCTTGAGAATACCCTGTAAACATTACCATCAATTGCAGGATAGGGTAAATCATACGCAATAGATGCTATAGCCGCTGCGGTATAATGTCCGACTCCTTTTAACCGAAGTATCTCTTTATAATCAGATGGAAAAACACCATTTAATTCGTTTTGAATATACTTTGCAGTGTAGTGAAGATTACGGGCTCGCGAATAATATCCCAGTCCCTGCCATTCTTTTAGCACCTCATCTTCTGTTGCATCTGCCAAATCTTTAACTTTAGGAAACCTTTCTATAAAACGTAAATAATATTTTGTTCCCTGCGCAACACGAGTTTGTTGCAGAATTATTTCTGAAAGCCAAATATAGTAAGGATCAGTAGTTTGCCTCCAGGGAAGCTCTCTCTTATTTTCCTTAAACCAATTGTAAATTGTACATAAAAAAGTATCCATTTGATGCTAACCCGTTAAATATCTTAAGAAAAACAAAAATAATTTTTTTGAAATGCTTTCCGATTCTTAAATTATTTTTATTTTTGCACACCAGTTTATTTCGATTAATACATTGAAAATTAAATATTTTAAGAAATGACAAAGGCAGATATTGTAAATGAAATTTCAAAAAACACAGGAATTGAAAAGGTAACTGTTCAAAAGACAGTTGAAGCCTTTATGGAAACTGTTAAAGATTCATTAGTAGATGGTAAAAATGTTTACCTGAGAGGATTTGGTAGTTACGTTGTTAAGAAAAGAGCAGAAAAAACTGCACGGAATATCTCTAAAAACACTACAATAATTATTCCAGCGCACAATATTCCTTCTTTTAAACCAGCTAAATCTTTTGTTGCAAAAGTTAAAAATCAAGTAAAATAATTTGTTATGCCAAGCGGAAAAAAAAGAAAAAGACATAAAATGGCTACGCATAAAAGAAAGAAAAGATTGCGTAAAAACAGACATAAAAAAAAGAAATAAGGTTTTAATAAGTATTTCTTATTAAAATAAATCTGGATTAAACCTAAGACAAAACTGTCTTAGGTTTAATCTGTTATAATAGTACAGTTATAAATAAAATTTTACAGATTAAAATTTAGGTTGTGAGTAGCGATTTAATTATTGATGTGACTCCATCCGAAATTGTCATTGCTCTACTGGAAAACAAAAAGCTTGTTGAATTAACCCGGGAAAGAAGTGGTGCTAAATTTGCTGTTGGGGATATTTACCTAGGCAAAGTAAAAAAAATAATGCCAAGCTTAAATGCTTCTTTCATTGATGTTGGTTATGAAAAAGATGCTTTCCTGCACTACCTCGACATGGGACCGCAGTTTGCAACGCTCGATAAATTTGTTCGAATTGCATCATCCCGAAAATCAAAAGTTTCATCCCTTTCTCGAATTCATTCGGAACCCGACATTGATAAAGAAGGAAAGGTTAACAACCTACTTAAGGTAGGACAAAAAATTTTAGTGCAGGTAGCCAAAGAACCCATTTCTACCAAAGGCCCCAGACTAACCTCTGAAATCTCAATTGCCGGACGTTACCTGGTTTTAATGCCTTTCAGCGACAAAATCTCTGTTTCTCAAAAAATTAAGACTAACGAAGAAAAAAACAGACTAAAAAAACTGGTTCAAAGCATCAAACCTAAAAAGTATGGTGTAATAATCAGAACGGTTGCCGAAGGGAAAAAAGTAGCAGAACTGGACCAGGAATTACGTAGATTGGTAGATAAATGGGAAACCACATTCAACAAGCTTCGTCGTGCAAATCTTCCATCTCTTGTTATTGGAGAAATGGATCGTACCACAGCACTTTTGCGCGACATTTATCATCCAAATTTTAATAGCATTATTGTTAACGATCAATCTGTAGCCAATGAAATCACCGATTACATAGGCAGCATTCAACCTGACAAAAAAAGAATTGTAAAATTGTACAAAGGAGGCCAGCCCATTTTTGAACATTATGGGATTGAAAAGCAAATAAAGGCTTCGTTTGGAAAAACAGTTTCTTTTAAAGATGGTGCCTATTTAATTGTTGAACACACCGAGGCATTTCACGTAATTGATGTTAACAGTGGAAATCGTGCTAAAGCAGGGCTTGACCAGGAAACTAATGCGCTTGACGTAAACCTGGCTGCCTGTAACGAAATTGCAAGACAACTTCGTTTGCGAGACATGGGAGGAATTATTGTCATTGATTTTATTGACATGCACCAGGCCACTAATCGCCAAAAAGTGTATGAACACATGAGGGAGATTATGGCCGGAGATCGAACCAAGCACAACATTTTACCACTTAGTAAATTCTGCCTTATGCAAATTACAAGGCAAAGGGTACGACCGGAAGAAAACATTGAAACGGCAGAAAGTTGCCCAACATGCAAAGGAAGTGGTAAAATTGTGCCTACTATTTTATTTGCCGATGAATTAAATGGCAAAGTAAAATACGTTCTAAAAGATTTGAATAAGAAAAAACTGAACGTAAAAGTACATCCTTACATTGCAGCTTACCTAACCAAAGGATTTAAAAGCTTGCGAAACCAGTGGTTTTTTAAATATCTTCGCTGGGTAAATATTGAAGGAAACAGTTCTTATTCCTATCTTGAATATCATTTTTTTGATGAAAATATGGAAGAAATAATTCTTTAAGAAAAAAGGCCGTTCATTTAAAAATGAGCGGCTTTTTTTATAAAATGTGTTAAAATTCATAGGTTGTCATATTAAATGAGTATTTTTTGCGCCAAACGGAACTATTGTCAGAACAAACCAATTGGAATTATTTTTGTTACATGAACATATTTATATTTCTACATATTTAATATCACAGAAAAACGCCATTGAAAAATGAAAAAACTATCAATTATTTTTGTTTTTGTATTATCGGTCCTGTATGTAAAAGGTCAGATTGTTAATCCAACGACATGGACTTTTGATTCGGAACAAAATGGAAATGAGGCTGAATTAATCTTTAATGCAACAATAGATGACGGATGGCATTTGTACGATACCTATTTACCAGAAGGTGGTCCGATTGCAACAGCCTTTATCTATGAAGATTCCACCAAATTTGAATTTGTGGGCGACATCCTGAAAAATCCGGAACCAACTAAAGTTTTCGATGAAACATTCCAGATGCATGTTGGATATTTCAGTCATCAGGCCACTTTAACACAAAAAATAAAATTACTTACCGATAAAGAGGTGGAAATAAAAGGCTACGTTCTCTACATGAGTTGTAACGACGAAACCTGCACTCCGCCAAACGAAACAGAATTTTCTTTTACATTAAATAAAGGCAAAATACCGACAGAAGGCAATATTCCCGCATCAACAGATGAATCAACTGCATCAACCTCTGGTTCGGCCAGCGGACAAACGATTTGGCTGTTTATATTAATTTCCGTACTGGCAGGTTTGGCAGCGATTTTAACTCCGTGTGTATTCCCCATGATCCCTATGACGGTATCCTTCTTTATGCGCGGAAGTGAAAACCGTGGAAAAGCCATCCGAACGGGTTTCTTTTTCGGTTTTTCAATTGTTCTTATTTTCACATTGCTCGGTGCATTGTTTTCTTTTGGAATTTTTGGTCCAAACGTAGGCAGTATTTTAAGTACGCACTGGCTTCCCAATACGTTATTTTTTATTCTTTTCCTTGTATTTGCGATTTCATTCTTTGGTGCCTTTGAAATTGTTTTGCCCAGCAGCTTGGTTAATAAAACCGATTCAAAGGCAGACAAAGGTGGATTAATAGGAGCATTCTTCATGGCATTGACCACGGTAATTGTTTCATTTTCGTGCACCGGCCCTTTTATCGGAGCCCTTATAATTCAGGCTGTGCAGGATGGAGGAATGAGACCTCTTATTGGAATGTTTTTCTTTGGACTGGCATTTGCTACTCCATTTACATTACTTGCCATTTTCCCGTCTGCACTAAGCAAATTACCAAAATCTGGTGGCTGGCTGAATTCAATAAAAGTTGTTTTTGCATTCATCCTTTTAGCTTTTGGATTAAAATTTCTTAGCAATATTGATCAAGTTTACGGATTAGGGTTATTAAGCCGTGAAATATATCTGGCTATATGGATTGTCGTATTTTTTATCCTTGGACTATATTTTCTTGGTAAAATCAAATTCTCACACGACAGCGATTTGCCATATGTTGGTGTAGGCAGGTTATTTCTTTCCATAATTACATTTACATTTGTTATTTACTTATTTACGGGGTTGCTTGGAAACCCGCTCACTTCTATATCGGCATTAATTCCTCCTGCAAGCAACAATGCATATTATGCGCAGAATACAACAGCAACAGTGCATAATGAATCGCAAGAACTTTGCGGGCCAGCGAAATATGCAGATAAATTACACCTCCCCCACGGATTATCAGGATATTTTGAATATGAACAAGGATTGGCCTGTGCGAAGGACCAGGGAAAATCTGCTTTTGTTGTTTTTAAGGGACATGCATGTGCCAATTGTAAAAAAATGGAAAATACAGTTTGGGCAAATCCGGAGGTTTTAAAAATCCTCTCCGAAAAATATGTGATTGTAGGACTATATACTGATGACAGAACTAATTTACCGGAAGATGAATGGATTACATCGGCTGTTGATGGGAAAGTGAAAAAAACAATGGGCAAAAAGAACCTTGATATACAAATTTCAAAATACAACACCAACAGCATTCCTTTTCATGTTATAATTGAACCAGATGGAACAGAACATACTATGAACGTTACATTTGATGATGACGTATTTAAAAATTTTCTGGAACAAGGATTGTAAAATAATATAGAAACCGGAGCAATTTCCGGTTTTTTTATGCTACAAAAATTTAATATTAAATATACTTAAGAATCATTATAAATAAATATATTTAAAAGAATTTAAATCGTTACATAATGGATTTTTCCAATTGGTTATTCTGGAACGTTGATACACAAAAGGATTTTGTAGAACCCAATGGCAAACTTTATGTACAGGATGCGGAAAAGCTCAAGCCAAAGTGGGAACAATTAACCCGGCTGGCCGAAAAAAATTCTATCCGGGTAGTTAATTCAGCTGATCATCATTTTTACAATTCCCCCGAATTAGATTCTTCTCCCGACTATATAAAAACATTCCCCGAGCATTGTATGGCAGGAACAGAAGGTGCCGAATACGTAAAGGAAACTGCACCGGAAGACGCTGTAATTTTCGACTGGAATAAAGAATACTTAATTACTCCTGAAATATTGAATCTGGACAAATTCAGGAATTTCATTATCAGAAAAGATGCTTTTGATGTATTTTCCGGAAATCCATGGACAAAAAAGATTTTGCGAATGATAAAGCCTGATACCGTAGTAGTGTATGGTGTTACAACAAATGTTTGTGTTGATTATGCCGTAAAAGGCTTAAACCGAAAGGTGAAAAATATAATTGTTATTGAAGATGCGATAAAAGAGCTTCCTAAAATTCCATTGCCATTTAAAAATTGGGAGAAAAAGGGAGTGAAATTAATGCAACTAGACGATTTTCTGCATATGGTAAACTAATTTTCAGTCCGCTCATTCTCTTTAAAAAACCGCTTTTCCAGCAAATAACTTTTTTTTATTGTTGATTTAATCCACTTCAATTTTATGTTGGTTCTGTCGGCATCAGATAATCTCCAAATACCATCATCTATTTCGCGTAACCTGTTTGACATTTCGTACAAAACCAGTGCTGCTGATACTGAAATATTAAAACTCTCGGTAAACCCATACATCGGAATTTTAAGAAACTCGTCTGCCTCATTCATAATTATTTCGGAAACTCCAGGTAGCTCTGAGCCAAAAACCAAAGCTGCTTTTCCTTTTTGCAAATCAAATTCCGGAAGTAACTGATCCTTAGTGTGCGGAGTTGTGGCAATAATCCTGTATCCTTGTTCCTTCAAACTTTTTATTGCCGTTAAACTATTGTTCTTTTCTTTATCATATTTAAAAATATCAAGCCATTTTGAAGAACCCAAAGAAACCTCTTTGTCTACTGTAAATTCATTCCTGTTCTCAATAACATGTACATTTTGAATCCCAAAACAATCGCAGGAACGTAACACCGCACTTGCATTTTGTGGTTGAAAAATATCTTCCAGAACAACTGTAATGTAATTTGTACGTTCATTTAATACTTTGTCAAAAAGGGTTAGTCTTTCCTGCGTAACAAATTCAGATAAATACTCCAGAAGTTTTTTTTTCATACGATAAGATAAGATTAGGTTAAACATAAAATAAAAAAAGGGAAACAACTGCTTGCTTCCCTTTCTTTGTATATCCGTTCCAGTTACGATACAGCATCTGACAATTCTGCACCAGCTTTAAATTTAACAACTTTTTTAGCTGGGATTGTAATTTCTTTACCTGTTTGTGGGTTTCTTCCTGTTCTGGCACCACGTTCTGAAACTGAGAACGATCCAAAACCAATAAGAGCAACTCTATCACCACCTTTTAAGGCATCAGTAGTTGCAGAAACAAATGCGTCAAGAGCTTTTTTAGCGTCAGCTTTAGTTAGGCCAGCTTTTTCGGCCATTGCATCAATTAATTGTGCTTTGTTCATACGGCAAAAATTTAAATAATTATTAAATTATTGAAAATAAGTGTTTTACAAAAAATTCTCAGGTTTGTTATCAAAAATAAAATTTAGAAAAATGAGTAGTTCAAAATTCTAAAATACCAGTAAAATCAATAGTTTCAGAGAACTTTTTTACAGTTTCACTAAATTCCGAAATAAGTTTTAAAAAACCAAAACAAATGCATCTTTTTTTTTCATCAAGAAAAGTTATTTTTCAACCAAAAGGTTTTTGTGTATTCAAAAAAAATTCTACTTTTGTCGCGCCTGGAGAGATGGCAGAGTGGTCGAATGCGGCGGTCTTGAAAACCGTTGTACCGCGAGGTACCGGGGGTTCGAATCCCTCTCTCTCCGCCAAAAGTCCATCAGGGTATAGCTGATGGACTTTTTTATTTGCTTACTGTTGATAACTTTTTACACTGAAATCCACAACAACTGTGTTTTTGGATCACATTTAAAATCCGGTGGATTTGCTTTTTCAGGCATAAATTTTTGCTACTCTAAACAGAAAATATTTAATGTCACTTACGCCTCTCAATGCTGCTCTAAAAGCTTTCAGTTTAGCATTGAAAGATTCTGCTGAAGCATTGGTGCTTCGCCGGTCAAAGAAGTTGAGTATTTCCTTGTAATGGGTGTAAATAGTAGCCGATATTGTGTTAAACGAGCGAAACCCGGAGTCTGCGACTTTATTATACCAGTGTGCCAGTTTTGTGTACGCCACCGCCTTCTCTTTTGTTTTTGCGAAAATGATCCTTAAATCGTGTGTTAGGCCAAATGCCTTTTTAATATCGGGGTATTGTGCAAAAAGAATTTTGGCTCTTTGTTTTTGAGACTGACTCCATTTGTCAGCTGATTTAAACAAAAGATACCTGCTGCGTGCCAGTAATTGTTTTTTTGTATCGCCATTATCAAAGCGAAACGGTATGTAAATTTTCTTGTCCCATTTAGCATTCTCTTTAGCATTTGTTTCTTCGTCAATGGCGTCCCACCTGTGTTTTATGCGTATCTCCTGCAGGGCATCGAGTGCAAGCTTTTGCACATGAAAACGATCAATAACACGTGTTGCTTTTGGAAAGCATTGCCTGGCAATTTGTCCCATCGAACCGGCCATATCAAGGGTTATTTCCCTGACCTTACGACGCTCACTGAGAGGAATGATTTTTAAAGCTCCGACTACATCTTCAGCCCTGGTTCCTTTGATCATAGCTACCAGTACACCTTTTTTACCTTTGGCCGCTTTATTGGTAAGAATAGTGTAAAGCTCGCCGTTCGATAACGAAGTTTCATCAATGCTTAAATGACTACCAATATTCTGCGCGAAAACCATCCAGTCGTCGGCATGAGGCCGCATTGGCCAGTTATTGTAATTGCTAAGGTGCTCTTTGTATTGCTGCCCAAACTGTTCTCCATCGATGTGGAAAAACTTATCCAGGCTGTTACTGCTAATCGGGTAATTGTCCAAATAATCCTTTTAAAAAAGACGCGAAATCCTTTGTATAACGCGTTCCTTTTGCTGCTGTTTCCCAATTGTTGCTGATGATTTTCCCGGTACGTTCTTCTTTCCATTTACGCCTTCTCACATGAAGAAAAACAGCCTTTTCCCGGATCGGAAAATCCTGGATTGTAACTGCTGAATGAAAACCTTTCGATACCAGTTTTACGTTTTTGTGCGACAATGGAGGAGTGTTTAACTCATCCAGATAAACATCTATTGATGAAGGCTGAACCTTAACATCGACAATTTCAAAATAGCGAAATAGATCTTCGGGAAGAAGGGCTTCTACCAAGGCCTTATATTGACTTTGTTGCGGAATCATTTTATAGCAAAAAATAAAACCACAAAGATCAATCTAATTTTTTACTCCACCTACTTTTCAATGTGATCCGTGTTTTTCAGGCTTAAAAAAGTTTAGGTAATATGATTTGAATTATTATATTTGCACACGCAAAAAGAAACACGGGTGTAGCTCAGTTGGCAGAGCACTGGTCTCCAAAACCAGGTGTCGGGAGTTCGAGTCTCTCCTCCCGTGCAAAAAGCTGTAGAAATACAGCTTTTTCTTTTTTACACCATTTCCTTTTTTCTATTTTCACTAAAAACTTGAAATATGAAAGTGGATGCCTTTATACCTTGTTTTATAGACCAACTTTACCCGGAAACAGCTGCCAATTTTGTAGATCTCCTGGAAAAAGCAGGGTGTGATGTTCTCTATAATCCTGAGCAAACCTGCTGCGGACAGCCGGCATTTAACAGCGGTTACTGGAAAGAAGCAAAAACAATGGCAATAAAATTTCTAAATGATTTTGCAAATGCCCGGATAATTGTTTCTCCTTCGGCATCATGCACCGGATTTATTAAGAATTACTACAATAAACTGCTAAAAGGGGAAAATGAATATTCTAATCAATTCACAAAGCTTTCACCAAAAATTTTTGAATTTTCCGACTTTTTGGTAAACCACCTTCAAATGACTGATTTTGGAGCCAGTTTTGAGTATAAAGTAACTTTTCATGATTCCTGTGCCGGGTTACGCGAGTATGGAATCAAAGAAGAGCCCCGAAAACTGCTACAGAATGTAAAGGGACTTGAATTAATTGAAATGGAAGACACAACTACATGCTGTGGTTTTGGAGGAACTTTTGCGGCAAAATTTCATGATATATCAACGGCAATGACTGAACAAAAGGTTGAATTTGCTTTAAAAACAGGCGCCGAATATATTGTTTCTACAGAAGCCTCTTGTTTAATGAACATAGAGGCATATATCAAAAAACAAAAGCTTCCGATTAAAACAATTCATCTGGCCGATGTTTTGGCCCGTTCTTAATATATTAAAGTATAAAAAATTTAAAAGACCTGCATTTCATGCAACTTTTTATAATGTCCACTGAGTAGTAGTAGTTCTTCGTGTGTACCTTTTTCAACTATCCTTCCGCTATCTATTACGCAAATAACATCGGCATCTCTGATGGTAGATAAACGATGGGCAATAACCAGCGATGTTCTGTTCTTCATCAGGTTACTTAAAGCTTCCTGTACTAATTTTTCCGATTCTGTATCCAATGCAGAAGTGGCTTCATCTAGAATTAAAATTGGAGGGTTTTTCAGAATTGCCCGGGCGATGGAAATCCGTTGTTTCTGTCCCCCCGAAAGTTTGTCTCCCCTATCTCCTATATTTGTTTGATAAGCATTTTCATTTGCCATAATGAACTCGTGTGCATTAGCAATCTTGGCGGCATTAACAACCTCCTCTTCAGTTGCATTCTCAACCCCAAAGGCAATGTTATTAAAAAAAGTGTCGTTAAATAAAATAGCCTCCTGGTTTACATTTCCCATCAAGCTGCGCAAGTCATGCATTTTTATATCTCTGACATCTATTCCATCAATCAAAATTCCCCCTTCTGATACATCCCAGAAACGGGGAAGCAAATCAACCATGGTTGTTTTTCCCGACCCCGACTTCCCAACTAAAGCAACAGTTTGTCCTTTTTTAATGGTTAAATTAATATCTTTCAGAACATAATCGTTCACATATCTGAAACTTACATTCCGAAACTCAATTAAATCCGTAAAATCAGATTTAGTCCTGGCCTGTTCTGGCTCTTTAATAGTATTCTCCTGACCTAAGATCTTATCAATTCTCTCCATAGAAGCCAATCCTTTCTCCACACTATAAAGTGCTGTAGAAAATGCCTTTGCAGGATTAATTATATTATAGAAAAATACCAAGTAAACAATAAACTGCTGAGGAGTAAGAGCTCCGGCTTCGCCAGACAAAATAAGATTACCTCCGTACCAAAGTACAATAACAATTACAGCAGTCCCAAGAAATTCGCTCATTGGATGTGCCAGAAAGTAACGACTCATTAATTTATTCATAATCAGCCGATAATTTTCATTCTCACGTTCAAAACGCCTAATTGCCTTTTTTTCTGCAGTAAAAGCCTTAATAACTCTTAATCCGGTAATATCTTCCTCTATAACAGATAAAATTTCCCCCTGCTTATTCTGTCCTCTTCGTGATTGCTTTTTGAGACTCTTCCCTACCCTTCCAATTAATAATCCGGTAACCGGAAGCATTATAAACACAAAAATGGTAAGAGACCAACTGGTATAAACCATATATGTGAGGGAAATAATGATTAGAATTGGATTCTTAAACAGCATGTCGAGCGAGTTCATCACCGAATTCTCAATTTCCTGAACATCACCTGTCATACGAGCCATGATATCCCCTTTTTTCTCATCACTAAAAAAACCAAGAGGCAGGGTAAGCATTTTACGATAAATTTTACTACGAATATCGCGTACAACTCCGTTGCGAATTCCAATCATCATAAAACTGGCCAGGTAGGTAAAACCTACTTTTAACAGTACTGTTATAACAATAAAAACGCCTATATAAATAAGCGCATTAGCCTGTCCGTAGTGATCAATTATCCAGGTAATATAATATGAAAGGTTGTTTTCAATAACCTTAGCAGAAAACTCGAAAGGCATTAACTCCCGCACATATTCTTTGGTTTCAAATAAAATGCCCAATACCGGAGACAAAAGCCCAAAAGAAAATGCCCCAAAAATTGCAGCCAGCAGGTTAAAAACAAAGTTAAATACAACTTTCCCTTTATAAGGAGGCAAAAACCTCCGAAGTAATTTTATTAAATCTTTCATTCACTAAAATCAACGGGTATTAAAAAATACCGGTATAGTTTTGTGGTGTTATTTGCTTTAATTCCTCTTTTACAGAATCAGTAACATTTAACGAATCAATAAAGTTATGAATAGCATTTTTGTCCATCTTTTCATTTCTCCGTGTAAGATCTTTTAAAGCTTCATATGGATTCGGAAAAAACTCGCGTCGCAATATTGTTTGGATGGCTTCTGCAACAACAGCCCAGTTATTTTCCAAATCCTGTTCAATGGCCTCTTTATTTAACAGTAATTTGCTCAGCCCTTTTAATGTTGATTTTATGGCAATTACGGTATGTCCAAAAGGAACCCCTATAAACCGTGTTACGGTAGAGTCGGTTAAGTCGCGCTGTAATCGCGAAACAGGTAATTTGGATGCCAGTTGCTCGAAACCGGCATTAGCAATGCTTATGTTTCCTTCAGAATTCTCAAAATCAATAGGGTTTACTTTATGTGGCATAGTTGATGAGCCCACTTCACCTTTTTTAATTTTCTGCTTGAAATAACTCATCGAAACATACATCCAAATATCCCGATCTAAATCAAGAATAATATTATTTATCCGTTTCAAAGCGTCAAAAATAGCACTGTGATTATCGTAATGCGAAATTTGAGTAGTAAACTGCGAACGGTTTAAACCAAGCTTTTCTTTGCAAAACTTATTGGCAAACTCTTCCCAGTTAATATCAGGGTAGGCTACAAAATGAGCATTAAAATTACCAGTCGCGCCACCAAATTTAGCATCAATAGCAATGGACTTTAAATGTACAAGTTGTACCATAATCCGTTCTATAAAAACCTTGATTTCCTTCCCCAATTTTGTAGGAGAAGCAGGCTGGCCATGTGTTTTCGCCAGCATTGGTACATTTTTCCACTCTGTTGACAAGCTTAACAATTTCTCAATTAACTCCTGCAATAACGGATAATACTCGTATTCCAATGCATCCTGAATCGACTTTGGTATTGCTGTATTATTGGCATCCTGCGATGTAAGTGCAAAATGGATAAACTCCTTGTATTTACTTAATCCCAGTTTATCAAATTCCTCTTTTATAAAATACTCAACTGCTTTTACATCGTGATTGGTAATGCTCTCAATATCTTTAATTCGTTGTGCATCCTCCACTGAAAAATTTTGATGAAGCTCACGAAGTTTTTCCAGCTTTTCCGTTGGAATGTCGGCCAACTGGGGAAGCGGGATTTCACAAAGTGCAACAAAGTATTCAATTTCAGTAAAAAGCCTGTATTTTATCAGCGCAAACTCGCTGAAATATTTCCATAAATTTTCAACTTTACTATTATATCTGCCATCCACCGGAGAGATAGCTGTTAATGCATTTAAACTCATTTACTAATATTATTAATTTTCAAAAGGAATTTTCTGAACATGTGGTTTTCTCTTTACCATTTTCTTTTATGTCCGTGCAAATTTAATAATTTAGATGAATATGAATTTTTAACCAATTGATATTTAACGAACATTAATAAACAATTATCTGATAATAAATTACAAAACACTTCTAACGCAATAACATTATTCCATTAATAATGAAATTTTAAATTAATTACTTCTTTTACTTTCAGCATTTAAAAAATATTTTAGAAATTGCAGGGGACAAAGTTATTGGCCTATGCACCAATTACAGACTTTAACATAATCAGTTAATCAATGAAATCCATAAAGAAAATATTGCTATTTGTCTTTCTATTTATCTCTGTTTTTGCTCTTGCCCAGGAAACGCAGAAAAAACTTATTTACAAATTCAATATTAAACAGGAAATAACAAAAGCCACCTGGCGACAAACCAAACAGGCTTTTCAGGCTGCCGATTCACTTGGCGCCGATGCTTTTCTTATTCACATGAATACTTATGGAGGAACGGTACTCGATGCTGATTCCATTCGGACAAAAATATTACAGAGCAAAATTCCTGTCTATGTTTTTGTCGATAACAATGCTGCATCAGCCGGTGCACTTATTTCTATTGCCTGCGACAGTATTTATATTCGTCCGGGAGGAAGCATTGGCGCAGCTACTGTAGTAAACCAAACAGGGCAGGCCATGCCGGATAAATACCAAAGTTACATGCGTTCAACCATGCGTTCAACGGCCGAAGCACATGGAAAAGACACGATAATTTCGGGAAACGACACAATTTATCAATGGCGGCGAAACCCTAAAATTGCTGAGGGGATGGTTGATCCGCGCGTTTATATTGAAGGAATAACAGATACAGGCAAGGTAATAACATTTACACCATCAGAAGCCATTGAATATGGTTATTGTGAAGGGATTGCAGAAAATATACCTGAAGTACTTGAAAAAATCGGGATAAAAGATTACACCATTGAAGAATACCAACCATCATGGGTTGAACGAATTATTGGCTGGCTGGTACATCCCATAGTTTCAGGCATACTAATAATGGCAATTATAGGTGGAATTTATTTCGAGATGCAATCACCCGGAATTGGATTCCCCCTGGGAATTGCCATTTTAGCAGCTGTAGCTTATTTTGCCCCTTTGTATTTGGAAGGTCTTGCCGCCAATTGGGAGATATTTGTATTTATCCTGGGAATTATTCTGATAGCTGTAGAGATATTTGTTATTCCCGGCTTTGGAGTGGCTGGAATTTTGGGCATATTGTTTATTTTCTCCGGACTAGTTCTAAGTCTCATCAACAACATTGACTTTGAATTCAGACATGTTGAACTACGTAATGTAGGAATAGCAATAACTACTGTTGTTTTAGGTATTTTTGGAGGATTTATTTTAGCGTTATATTTTGGCAATAAGATATTCTCAGCGCAATCTGGCCCATTTAAAAATATGGCTTTAAAAACGGTACAAAATAAAAATGAAGGATATGTAAGTGTGGAAAATTCATTTTTAGCCTTAAAAGGAAAAACAGGTATAGCAAAAACAGTTTTAAGGCCCGGGGGCAAAGTTTTTGTTGAAAATGAAGTTTACGATGCAATTGCCACAACTGGATTTATAGATAAAGGAGAAGATATTATTGTAACCAAAGTTGAAGCGACTCAACTTTATGTTGAAAAAATAGAAGAATAAACACTCCACTCAATCATTTTTCTGCTTCTGAAAAAAAAAATTTTTGAGGGATATTTTCCTAAACTTACTGGATTGGAAAATTCTCATTCGCCGGGAAAAAAGATGCGATTTGAAAATCGCATCACCCCGGATAAACATATTAAAACCTATTCAAGGAATTCCCCAACTGTTTTCCTCAATTCTTCACCTCTTTTATTTTTTGCAACAATTTTACCGTTTTTATCAACCAAAAGACTTGTAGGGATCGAGTTCACAGCATATAACTGTGCAACTTCGTTTTGCCAATATGACAAATCCGATACATGATTCCAGGCTAAACCATCATCCTTTATCGCTTTCACCCAATCATCTTTTGTACGATCCAACGAAACACCAAATACACTAAAGCCTTTGTCTTTGTATGCATTATAAACCGAAACAACATTCGGATTTTCAGCCCGGCAAGGTCCACACCAAGAGGCCCAAAAGTCAAGCAAAGTCAATTCATTTTTAGAATATATCTCTGAAAAACTAACCGGATTTCCGTCAGGATCATTTTGAGTAAAATCGGGTGCATTTTGCCCAACTGCAACCGTTTTCAACTTCTTAATTCTATTTTTCAAGTTGATAATACTTGGTACAGAATCTAATTTTGGGTCGAGACTCCCAACAATTTCATCTAGTTCATCAACATCTTTTGAATACTGAATATTTGAAATAAAATAAGGCGTCACATAAGAAGCAGGATTATTTTTAACAAATTCATCCTGAAGTTCGTCTGCTTTCTCATATATTTCATTTACCTTATCCATCAATTCATTGGCTTTTGCAGTATCTTGCTGCAGCATTGCCTGACGAGACTGCTGATACAAAGCCATATATTCATTTGAAAGTTCATCAATTTTGTTGTTAACCACTTTATACTCGTCGTGTGTTTTCGAGCCTGTAACCTGAACATTACTCAGCGAATCTACATTCCCGGTAATCGTCATTTTTGAATTTTCAACAAAAATCAGCATTTTTCCCCTCTCGCCTAAAATCGACAAATAATAATCGCCAGGCATGTCTACCTCTCCTGTCAAAACAGCCACGCCATTCACAATGTCTGCTGTATCAATCGGCACCATTGCATCAACTCCGCGTTGTTCAAGTAACACTTTCCCTTCTGCCCCCTTGATGTCAACTTTTATTTCATAACCTTTTTTTTGGGTACAGGCAAAAATCGCCAGCCCTAAAATTAATACCAGTAACTTCTTCATAATTAATTTATTTTGCAATTTTTAATCTTTTTCAATATTGAAGTATAATTCACTTGCCTTTTAAACAACTAAAATATAACTTAAAACCAATTTTAAATTAAAATTAGTCTTTTTTGATTGGCATTAAAAAAATTAATTCCTATTTAATTATTTGATTTTTTGGAAAGATGGACAAAACAAATCATATTTTGATAGTAAACAGCGCAGAACCGGGAATAACAGAATTTACTTCACCACTTGAAGAAATTGTGAAGGAAGAAGGTTTTACCCCGGTAACAATCGAATATAAGGAATGTGAGAATTTTGATTTTGACGGGGTAAAAGGGGCCATTTTATCAGGATCTCCACAGGGAGACGATATTGTTGAACACCATCTTCCATATTTCAGGTGGCTTAATAGTTTTAACAAACCGGTTCTGGGGATTTGTGCAGGACACCATATTTCAGGTTTTATGCATGGAGCCGAAATTTTACGCAACAAAGAGCCGGAATCAGGCAATTTCATAGTAAAAGTTGTAAAACCCGATGAGCTCCTCAATAATCTCCCCAAAAGCTTTAAGGTAAGACAAATGCACAACGATTCGGTTACTGTTCCTAAAAACTTTGACCTCCTGATGACTGCAGAAACCTGTAAAAACCAGCTTATGAAACACAAAGAAAAACCATGGTATACCTGCCAGTTTCATCCTGAGTATTACAACCACGATATGGTTAAAAATTTCATAAGCCTAACCTTAAAATATTAGTTCTCTTCCCTGATTTAAATTTCTCTCAAAATAACAGCAAGGGGAATTCGTATATCATAAACCAGAATTCATTCAGTTATGCGTTGCCCCTAATTTTTCACCAATAAAAAGTTTTGTCCCAAACCAATTTCCGATTCATAGAATACTGATTACAAACAAAAAAAGCCACTCTGTCAAACAAAATGGCTCTTCAAGTTATTTAAATTAATATTAACCTTTCTCAAAAACAGTTCCTTTCGAGTGCACTGCACTTACAGCACGACCTGACGGATCGGCATTCCCCTGAAAAGAAGCGTCCCATAACAAAGCGGTTTCAGTGCTGCATGCAATTGAAGGTACCGATGGTACACATGATGCCGCCTGATCCGACGGGAAATGTTCACTAAATATAGCCCTGTACATATATTCTTCCTTGCTCATTGGCGTGTTTACCGGGAAACGATATTTGGCATTGGCCATCATCTCATCTGTAACCTGTTCTTTTGCAATTTGTTTCAATGTATCAATCCAGCCATAGCCAACACCGTCGGAGAATTGCTCTTTCTGTCTCCAGGCAACACTTTCCGGCAAAATACCTTCAAAAGCTTTGCGCAAACACCACTTTTCCATTTTTCCGTCTTTGGCCATTTTCTGCTCCGGATTAAACCGCATCGCAACATCAATAAATTCTTTATCAAGAAAAGGAACACGGCCTTCAACCCCCCAAGCTGCTAATGATTTATTGGCGCGCAAACAATCATATTGATGTAGACGACTTACTTTGCGTACACATTCGTTATGAAATTCTTCAGCATTTGGAGCCTTATGGAAATAAAGATAGCCTCCAAAAATTTCATCAGCCCCCTCACCGGTAAGCACCATTTTAATTCCCATTGATTTAATAACCCGAGCTAACATATACATTGGGGTTGACGCCCGAACAGTTGTAACGTCATATGTTTCAATATGATAAATTACATCTCGAATAGCATCTAAACCTTCCTGAATTGTATAATGGATTTCGTGGTGTACTGTTCCAATGTAATCAGCAACTTTTTTTGCAGCTTCCAAATCAGGCGAGCCTTCCAATCCAATAACAAAAGAGTGTAATTGTGGCCACCATGCATCTTTCTCATCACCATCTTCGACTCTTTTTCCAGAATATTTTTTAGCCAGTGCAGATGTTATTGAAGAATCCAACCCTCCGGACAATAATACTCCATAAGGTACATCAGACATTAACTGACGATGAACAGCATCTTCCAGTGCTTTTGCCAACTCTCCAATATCAGCAGGATTATTTTTTACAGTTTCATAATCAGTCCATTCACGGTTGTACCAGCGTTTTATTTCACCATCCTTGCTGTACAAATAATGCGCAGGTGGAAATTCCTGAATTTTTGTACAAACACCTTCCAAAGATTTCAATTCAGAACCAACATAAAAATTACCAAATTTATCCCATCCCATATACAACGGGATTATTCCAATATGATCGCGGGCAACCAGATATGCATCCTCTTCCTCATCATACAAAACGAAACCAAAAATTCCGTTCATTTCGTCAAGGAATTTTTCCTTTTTGTCATGATATAAGGCAAGAATTACTTCACAATCCGAACCGGTTTGAAACTCATATTTTCCTTCATACTGTTTACGAATTTTATGATGATTGTATATTTCACCATTTACGCCTAAAATCAATTTTTTGTCTTTACTGTACAATGGCTGACCACCCGATTCGGGGTCTACAATTGAAAGACGCTCATGAGCAATAATTGCTTTCTCTCCGCAGTAAATGCCCGACCAGTCTGGTCCGCGATGACGAACCTTTTTTGACATTTCCAAAACTGTCGGTCTCAATGTCTGAGTATCCGTTTTTAAATCAAACGCACCAATAATTCCACACATTTTATCTTCAATTTTATTTTTGCAATTTTTATTTTTTGCCAAAAATAATCACTTTGTTCATACAACAAAATATTTCTTGACATTTTTCCAATATTAATAACATTGACCATACAAAATAAAACGTTTTGTGACCTTTTTACATCTTTTTCACAAAAACATTATTTTAACAAAATACCCCCAAATTTTTCCATCTCTTTCTCAGAAAAACATCCAATATTTTCTCTTCCCCCTACTTCTATACCACTACAATCAAAAAAAACATTACTTTTTTTTGAGATTATACAGAACTTGAATTATTGGTTTGGTAAGCCTAAAATAAATTCTCACAAACCTTCGCAAGAGACACAAAATACTAACTACAAACAACATAGAAACAAAACCACGATCAAATAATACTTTTTTTTAGGCTTTTGCATCTTTCTTAACATTCACTATATAACTAATGCATAGGGGAAAATTTATTACATCTATATTAAAATAAATAGTTATTAGTGAGTTAAATATTCTGTTTGATGAAGTAAATGCTACAAATGGGTTAATTTGAAAACCGTGCCAGGGAGTAGGATTTTTTCATTTTATTTTCAAGTTCAGTATATCTCTACCAAATTTAATCGTCTCATTCACAACCTCATCCACGCATCCAGATGATAATTCACACGCAATTACATGGTCGCCTGCGTTAGGAAATGCTATTTTCACTTTCCTGTCAGACGGAGTACCCAATTGTTCGAACATTTCTAACATTGCACTTACTTTTACTGTTTCATCCTGGTTATCTTCATCTTTATAATAGTATCCCAGAAAAACAGGTGTAGTTACATTTTGATAGGTTCCTTTTTTCATTGTCACGTCAATAAGTTGCTGGAGATAAACAACTGCCTCCATGCGGTATTTACAATCCCAGTACTGGCATTCTTTCGAATCAAAATTTTCATTTGTCACCCGGTATTTTCCTCCGTTTACTTTTCTGGCAATTTGTAGTCCCCATGGTTTTGACAAAATAAAAGAAGCTTTATTATTTATCCGAATATTGGGTGAATACAAAATCAAACCATCCACATATTCAGGAAAATCAGCTGCCAGTTTTAAAGCCAGGGTACCACCTGTTGAAGTACTCATAATAATCACTTTTTTGCCTATACTTCGGGCTATCATCAATGCATTTTTAGCCGACTCCCAAAGTTTATCAGGAGTCATATCAATCAACGGATCTTCTGTTTCAATTCCGTGTGAAGCCAATCGGGGAACATAAAGATTAAAACCAAAATATTGGGCAAAACGTTCGTGTGCGGGGTAACCTTCATACCATGATGCAGAAAATCCATGAAGATACAAAACAGCATAATCTGTCCTTTCATGAACAGAATCACTGGCCCAAAAAATTCTTGACTCATTATCAGGTTTCAAAGTCAAACCTTCATCGTTTTTAAGAACATAATCTTCAATATTTGTTAAACTTCCTGAAATAGAAGGCAGATTTTTATTTAAATCGGGCTTAGGCGGTTTGGGCCCCATTAAATAAGCGACAATAAACAAAAGCAGTAAAAAGCCCAAAAAGCGTTTAATTCGTTTCATGAATTTTCAATTTTTGCACTGAAATTACAACTATTAATTCCACACACAAATAATTCATGCCTATTTTAAAGATTAAAATTTTAATGTGAGTTGAACAGGTCTTTGTATTTGTTCATCGATAAAATTAGACAGTGTTAAACCAAGCAAACGGATACCTTTTGAGAAGCCCGGATTTGCGAATAAAAGTTTACGGCTCTCTGTAATTAACTGTTCTTTTGATGTAAAATAGCCCAAAACAGTACAACTACGTGTGTGCTGCTCAAAATCAGAATATTTGTATTTCAGAGTAAGAGTTTTCGCTTTTACACCCGATCGCTCTGCACGTTCCCAAACGGTATCTGCAATATGAAGTATTTCATTTTCCAAATCATTGTCAGCAAATAAATCTTCAAAAAAGGTCTGTTCTGCGCCAACCGACTTTCTCTCTCGAGATGGTTGAACCGGACGATAATCATTCCCTCTGCAAATTTCATAATAATAATTACCTGCTTTACCAAACAATCGGGTTAGTTCCAGCCGGTCTATTTTTTTCAGGTCGCTACCAAACCAGATCCCCATTTTATTTAACTTTTCGGCTGTTACTTTTCCAATTCCAAAAAATTTTCGCACCTCCAGCTTTTCTATAAATTCCTGTGCATCAGCAGGAG
The DNA here is from genome assembly GCA_963677235.2 of uncultured Draconibacterium sp. Lineage (GTDB taxonomy): Bacteria > Bacteroidota > Bacteroidia > Bacteroidales > Prolixibacteraceae > Draconibacterium. Next base: position 2,436,426 of record CAXXPP010000004.1, read on the forward strand.
TTACAACAAAAAGTCCATTCGGCTTATTAACATCGGAGGCCACTTTAGCCAAAAATTTATTGTAAGAAACCCCTGCCGATGCTGTAAGTCTTGTTTCTTCCAGAATTCGCATTTTAATTTCCTTAGCTATAAGTGTTGCCGATGGCTTTCCTTTTTTTGCGTAAGTAACATCCAGATATGCTTCATCGAGTGAAAGAGGTTCGACCAAGTCTGTATATTCAAAAAAAATTTCCCGAATCTGTTTTGAAACTTCCCTATATTGAGAAAACCGGGGTTTAACAAAAATCAGGTCGGGGCATTTTCTTTTTGCCACCTTTGATGATAAGGCGGATCTGACACCAAATTTCCTGGCCTCGTAGCTTGCTGCAGCAACCACTCCCCTTTCTCCGGAACCGCCAACAGCAACAGGCTTTCCCTTCAATTCGGGATTATCGCGCTGTTCAACCGAGGCATAAAAAGCATCCATGTCAATATGAATAATTTTACGAGTAGTATCTACAATCTGGTTCATACACAAAAATGCAGTTTTCTTTCAGAAATTTAATCATATACAAATTATTTATATGTCCTCTTGTTTCACACGAAGTAAATTTCTCTTCAGTTTTTTGAAGAAACAAAGCTATCGCATGATTTGCCGCTAATTTATGTTATCGTATTCTGATTCAGTCGATCAGAATTTTCGAGTCAACTTCTAAGCCAATACAACATTTTTCCACTCAATAATGGTAAAACATTCTCTTTTTATTTAGGAAAAAGAAAGAACCTCTGACAAAAACAGGCAAAAGAATGAATTAATTATCAGCATTTTAAACCATAATTTTCAGTTAAAAAAATTCGCAACAGACACAGTTTTATGCTTTACTTTGTATAGAAGAACTAAAAGAAAAAATAGTAACAAAATAAAAAGAATTACAAAGACATTTTTGCAGACGCTTGATAGAAATAGTTTAGTTAGTTTTTTTGAATTTGATTTGGTTTATTTAATGGAACGCTTTAAGAACTATCCCTCCCCGGGGATAGTTTTTTTTATTCTTTTACCTGAGATTTATTCATATCCAAATCGACTAATTCTGACATTCCATCCTCTTTTGCATCACCAGTATTTCGCGGCTCTCTGTTTTTGCCATAAGCAATAAGGGATGAAGCCATAATAATACTTGTGGCAATAATTACAACAAAGAGAACCCCACTTTCAAAACCTTCCGTTTTTAATGATTCAGGAATAGCAAAAAACAATAATACCGAAATCAAACCCCTGGGAGCAATAAAAGTTTGTGGCATTGTATCTCTTTCGATTACATAAAAAAGACCAAAACGCAACAGATACGTAACCACCAAAAAAATAAGGCTAACCAGCCATACCTGAGGATTAAGCAGCGAATTCAGAGGTAGTGTCATTCCGAATACCACAAAAAAGAATGTTCTTACAACAAATGAAGTTTCAATTGTAATCATATTAAACTGGTCGAAAACTGCATCAATTCGTTCATCATCCAACCATTTTTCAAGCTTTCCGAATAGCAGAACCTTATGATTCCGAAGTAATAAACCAAACATTAATATAATTACAAGCGATGAAAGGTGTAGCAGTTTACCTACTGAATATAATAAAATAAGAACAGCCAGAAAAAGAAAAAATTTAGCTTGCCCTTTTATTTTTTGAATAATATAAAGGAGGACATAACTTAAAACGGCCGATATCACAATTGTTAAAAATATATTACTCCCAATTGCAAAACTGAGTTGACGCATTCCTTCAACATCGAGATTCTCAATAATCATATAAAAGACCATAATCCCCAGAATATCAGAGAAAGTACTTTCATAAATTAGAAATTCTTTTTTATAATGATTCAGATTTACAACACTGGGAATTATAATAGCGCTACTCATAATAGAAAGCGGTAATGCATAAACCATGGCTCGCAAAAAATCGAGTCCCGGAATAAAAACCTGTATAAAAAAAGCCAAAGCCAGCGATGTAAAAGTAAGGGAAAAAGATGCAACTGTAAATGATTTCCATATTACCGGCCATTTTTCTTTTTTCAATTCAAGGTCAAGTGCGGCTTCGAGTACAATCATTATTAACCCTACAATTCCAAGTACTTCAAGAGTACTGTAATAATCAGGTTCAAGATTAAAATACAGTAATAGTTGTTGAACCCCGACTCCTAAAATAATCAATACCAGCACGCTTGGAATATTCGTGCGGCGGGCGAGCATATTATTAAAAAAAGAGATTATTATTATTACACAAAGACCAATCAAAAAAAGATACGCATTCATAGAACTCTGTTTTCAGCAATTTACAAAAACTATGTAAAGAGCAAACAATATAAGTTCAAAATATGTTTATGCCTATTTTGAACGAAAGATTAAAGAAGGTTACAACTCTCTAAAGACCAGTCTGCCTGTAATAAAATTATATTTACATTTTAAAAATCTGCTCCATCAACTGCCATTTTTCATCGGCTGTTGCTGTGTCAGTCGTTTTTTGAAATTGCGAAACATGGGCTTCCCACTCCGATTGCCGGGGTTTCTTTGCCAGTTCTGCCATGGCCTTATCATGGTTAAAATCAGCTATGGTATCCATAATCATGAACAAACGGGTTCCATGAATATAAATTTCCATATCCAGTATACCAACCTCTTTCATTCCTTGTGTTATCTCGGGCCAGACAGTGCCGGGCGCGTGCACTCTTTTATAGGCCTCAATAAGCTCCGGATTATCTTCTAACTGAAGTGTTTTGCAATACCTTTTTCGTTTCATTATTCTGATATTTGCTTCTTAAAATCATTATATGTTCTGTATCCGTAGATGGCAATAGCCAGAAAACAAATAAACGGCAAAATAAACGAGAAATTTACTTCAGATATAAAACCAAAGATTTGTAAGTCGCTGTATCCTGTTCCGCCTGCATCAATAATTCTGGCTTGAAGCGGAGGCATTAATGCACCACCAACAATGGCCATTACCAAACCAGCTGCTCCGAGTGTTGCATCATCGCCAATTCCATCAAGAGCAATTCCGTATATAGTAGGGAACATTAACGACATAAATGCCGAAGTTGCAACCAAAAGATACATCCCTGCCATTCCCTGAAATAAAATCACTCCGGTAGTAGTTACCATTCCGCCAATGGCAAAAAGCAACAACATAAACCGTGGATTTAAGTATTTCATTAATGCTGTACTGATAAAACGGCTGGCAATAAAAATAGACATAGCAATAATATTATAGTATTGAGCCTCCGATTTCTCCAGCCCCAAATTCTCACCATATTGAATAATAAAGGTCCAGCACATAATTTGTACACCCACATAAAAAACCTGTGCAATTACCCCCTCCCTGTATTTCTTGTTCTGAATTAACCGTTTAAAAGAAACCATAGCATGAGTCTCGTGGTCTGCACTTTCTCTTTTAGGCATTTTGGCCATTACAATAACCACCAGGTAAGCTAAAACAACAAAACCCAGAATTACGTATGGGTTGCGAATTATCCCCAGATCATGTGTTCTTATAGCAGCTTTTTCTACTGCACTCAATGTTTCAAAGTTAACTTCATCTGATTGCAAAGCTGGTAGAATCACCTGAGCCGCTATAATCATTCCTGTTACTGAGCCTATAGGATTAAAAGATTGTGCCAGATTTAAACGTCGGGTAGCTGTTTCTGCAGGCCCCATCGATAAAATATAAGGGTTGGAAGTGGTTTCTAAAAACGCCAGGCCAAAGGTTAAAATATATAATGAAAGCAGAAAAAAACCATAAATTTCGTATTGAGCTGCAGGAAAGAATAACAATGCTCCAACGGCATATAAAGCCAAACCTATAATAATTCCGAGTTTATATGAATATTTTTTTATAATTAATGCAGCTGGAATGGCCATGGTTCCATATCCTCCGTAAAAAGCAGCCTGTACAAGTGCTGCTTTGGCATTCGAGATCTCCATTACCGTTTTAAATGCTGCCACCATCGGATTGGTTATATCATTGGCAAATCCCCAAAGGGCAAATAAACTGGTGATAAGAATAAAGGGTACCAGCATCTCTCTGGGTACCACAATCTTTTTCTGGTCTTTCATTTATCAGGTTTAATTTAGGTTCTAATTAAAATTCGCTTAAAGGTATTGATCTTTTTTAGCTGCTTTTAGCTGTTCAACAATTTTTTTAACATCTTCAGTTTTTTCGCGTTTACACACTAACATAGTGTCCCCTTCCTTTACAACAACTACATCGTCGAGACCAATAACGGCAACAATTCCTTCGTCAGAATATACATATGAATTTTTAGTATCAAGCAAAATGGCTTCACCTGAACCGGCATTTCCGTTTTCATCCTTTTTATCGGTAAGATAAACCGATTCCCAACTACCCAAATCATTCCAGTCGAAACGGCCTTCCACCAGATAAATATTTTGGGCGTGTTCCATAATTCCATAGTCTACCGAAATGGCTTCAACAGCACGATAAATAGTATCCAGTGTTGGTTCAAAAGTTTCCTTTCCTATCTCAGCCTGAATTTTTTTCAAATCGTTATAAAGGTCAGGGGCAAATTGTTTAACGGCATTTAGAAATACCGATACTTTAAAAATGAACAAGCCGCTGTTCCAGAAAAATCCGCCCTGCACTAAATAACCGGTAGCCGTTTCTTCGTCAGGCTTTTCAACAAAACGTTCAACCTTAAATTGCTTTATGGCATCTCCTGCATTAATTTCTTTAGCCGTTTGCACATAACCATATCCGGTTGCCGGGTAGGTTGGAGTAATTCCGATAGTAACTATCCCATCTTTTTCGTCAGCAATTTTTGCAGCAGTCAGCACCGTATCTTTAAATAAATTTTCGTCTGTTATTAAATGATCAGATGGAGAAACCACCATAATTCCCTCTGGATTATCAACTTCAGCAAACATAGCTGCCAACCCAATACAGGGCAGTGTATTTTTACCCACCGGTTCGTAAATCAGGTTTTGTTGCGGCAACATTGGAGTTTGTTCTTCCAGCACTTTTGCCTGCGATTTTCCTGAGACAATATAAATATCTTCGTATTGGGTGAAAGTTGAAAAACGTTTTATCGTCGATTGTAACAAGGAATCGTTACCAAAAATATTTAAATATTGTTTTGGCTTTGCTGTTTTGCTGCGTGGCCAAAAACGGGTTCCCGAACCACCAGCCATTATTAAACAATATAACTTCTCCATTTTTTATTTGTGTTTTCGTTAAAGCCTAAAAATACGGGTTTTATTCAAAAAAAGAAGGACAGGATGCAACATAAGTAAAAGAAAAAGCTTCTGCAGCTGCAGTTATATGGAATCTCAATACTATATTAAGATTTTCGAAGTTTTGAAAAATTTGATAATTTATAAATCAGTTATAGTTACCGGCCCCAACAGCCCTGCATCTTTTATTTCCCAATCTGATGCATCAAATGGCATGTAATCAATATTTACCAAATTGATATCATAAAATTTGCGCCATTCAACGCCCCGAATATCTAAATCACGAATGCGGTTGGCAGCTACATTAGTTACCTCAATTTCAAGCTGATTTTTGCCTGTTTGCAAATTATCTGCTTTTACATTAAACGATGGCCCCAACAACGCTCCGTAATCCTTACCGTTTACTATAACGTGCGCACAATCTTTTACTTCGCCTAAATCTAACACAGCTGTGCCGGTTGCATTTTCAAGGTCGAATTCAATAGTATATTTCGCAGTTCCTGCAAACCTTCGGGTTTCCTCATCACCCATTTTTGTCCACGACTCTAAATTATCAGTACTAATATTTTCGGGATATACAGGTCCTCCTTCAACAAACTCAATTTTCCAGAGTCCTTTAATTTCTTTCGGTTTGTTTTCCAAAGTTGTATAAACAAAATCCGGTGCATTTACTTTGCCTGTTGTGCATTTTATAAAAACCGATTCTTCCGGTTGAAGTTGAATATGAAGGCTATTTCCCTTTTTAGCTGCTTTTGAAATTTTGCCATTCATGGGGTTCAGAAAAACATAGTTTTTTGTTTTGGAATTTAAATCGACCCAGGCATCAACAGGTTTCAAACCACAATTAATAACCATATACCAGTCCTGGTTATCCTTTTTCATTTTTAGGAATTGCAACCCATTTTCGGCCAAAGATGATTCAGGTTTTACGTCACGGGCATGAAGCAAACTAACAACATCGCCAATATTTTCCGATGCAATCTTCAATTTTAATTCGCCCAACTTGTTTTCACGTTCAGTGAGTTTATTCATCCCAGGCACACTTTCAGGAAGCTCCTCGTCGAAGATTATAGTCCCCCCGTTTTCAGCAAAATCAACTAATTTTTGCATTGTATTTAGCGGAATATAGGCAGTTTTTGGAACAACGATAGCTTTATAACTTGCTCCGCCGGAAGTCTGAACCTCTCCATTTGCCTGTTGGCAGTTTAACAATTGTTTATCGGAAATATAGTCGAACGAGTAACCTGCGTTCACCAACTTCTCTGAAAGCGGGGCAATTGGATGATTTTTAAACCACCCTGCATCTTTATTTACGCCCAAATGATTAAACAGGCGGCCATCTTCCGCAGCCACATCGTAATATGGCCAGTAAATTAACAAGTCACTAATTGGCTGCGCACTTTGCAACACCGACTGACTTCTCCCGATATATGAAAACAAAGCCGGAAGTTCTTGCCACAAAGGATTGCGATCGTTTACCTGCGTTGATGCGTAAAACAACCAGCCCGGCCATTCTGCATCATTGGGCGAATAACAGGTTCCGTGAAAAAACATGTGATTTATACCGGCCAGAAAAAAACGGTTGGTCGCGCGTACCATATCAGACGTTGTTACCGTCCAGTGTTCTTTTAACCAGGTAAAACTCTCCGAAGAAACCAATTTCTGTCCGGTTACATGCGCGGCAGAAGAGGCGTATTTATTTACAAAAACATCAACTGTACCGGGTTTTACTTCCCTGAAAATCTCTGTTTCCGGAATATCACAGGCGGCATACAGATCCAAGATATTCCCTGGTGAACCATGCGCCTGATTACGATTTAAACTATTGTGATTGTGGGCCCAGTCGGTCATGGGTTGAATAAATGAGTCAAGTACCAAATCGGCCAGAGTTTCACGGTAATCCGATTTTACACGGGCTACAGTTTCTGCATCGTCGCAATCGCCAGCCAATACATATAAATATTCTGCCAAATCGTAACCTCGGCGTTTTTTAAATTCTTCAGTAAAATGAGTGGTAAAATCTCCTGTATATTCAAACGAATCGTGAAAAAAGCATCGAATCAAACCTTCGTTGATACCTAACCTTTTCCAAAATTCATCAAGATACCAGTTGGTAATATCCTCGTTAAACGTATCTATTGCCCATCCTTTTCCTCCATCGGAAGCACGTTTTACCTTGTCTCCGTTTTTTACCCGCTCCGCAAAATATACGGTTCCTGTAGCCGGTGCGGAAAATTTTTCTGAAGGATTAAAAACTGTCACCTTTTTATTTTCATCCACAAACGATGCTGCAGCAATAATAACATCTTCCGGCAAAGATACCTGTTCTCCGCTTTTCACTTGTTTTTCCTGCATTCGTAACGCCCATAATCCCTTCTCTTCCGGGACAAAAGGTCCACCACAACGCCAGCCACTTCCCGGCGGTAAATCAACACCCATTTTCAGACGGTTAGCTTCTTCAATGGTAAAATTCAAAACATTGGTAAATTCCGGCGACAAATATTTAATAAACCGATCTTCTTCTCCTTTTACACCATAAATTGGAGTAATTTCAACACCGCCAATTCCCGCATTCTTTAACTGTTCCAACTCATGTGTTAAATTTTGCTTATCTACAGCATTTCCCATCCACCACCAACGTGTCCATGGTTTTGCTTCTTGTGTGAGTTCCGGCCATGTTGTATTTTCTGTGGTGCAGGAAATAAAATACAGGGAGAAAAAAAAAACAGCTATGTATTTTAGTTTCATCGGTTTAGCTTTAGGGGAAAAAGAAATTATTTCTCTTTCCAAGATTACATCTTTAAATTTCTGAAAGATAACTAATATTTAAAAAATGAGAAGCCTGCTATCCCTGATTATTTTTTCCTATTCAATTATTTCAGGCATTACACAAGTTGATCTTTATTCCTTATCAAAGAATAAAAAAATAAATTCTTAAGTGACTAAAACTATAAAGATGAATATCAACTATTCGCCAGCTTCTCCACAAATATATCACATATCATATTGTTGTACAACAAATTAAATCGCAACAAAAAAAAAGATATTTTTGTATTATTTATTGTCTTTCATTTTTTATTTCCTTAACTTGTATTATTATATCCGTTAAATCAAACGAATTCTTTGTAAAAATTTCAGTCCCTTACAAAATTGATTAAATCAGAAATTTAGTATAAAGGAATTTCGGACAAAACTAAAAATAGCTAAAAATTAAAACATGGAGGCCTTGTTAAAAATTGCGTTTAACGAACTGGGTACTGAGGAAATTGTAGGAAATGAAAACAATCCGGAAGTACTAAAATATGCTAAAGAAGCCGGAATAAAAGGAATTACAAACGACGAAATTGCCTGGTGCAGTACGTTTGTAAACTGGGTAGCATGGAAAGCCGGGTTACAACTTTCAGGAAAAGCAAATGCCCGCTCATGGTTAAATGTTGGCGAGAAAGTAACCATACCTGAACCCGGCGACGTTGTTGTTTTCTGGCGTGAAAGCCCTCAATCATGGAAAGGACATGTAGGTTTCTTTCTCGGCGTTTCCACGGATAAAAAAAGAGTGTATTGCCTGGGAGGAAATCAGGGAAATCGTGTTTCTGTTTCGGCTTACCGAATAAATACTGTTCTTTCTTTTCAACGCCTGGCACCTGTTCAAAAACTAATTATTCCCGAGCCTACGCTGGCAAAAGGAAGTCGGGGAGCTGGTGTTGTTGCACTCCAGGATGCTCTTAAATTATTGAGAATTGATATCGGAACTTCTGACGGCGATTTTGGAACAAAAACAGAATCAGGAATAAAAGAATTACAAACCCGCAGACCCAACTTAACAATAGACGGGATTTATAACGAGGAAACCAGAAATCTTCTGGAATCTTTATTTCAGCTATAACAATAAAATGAATTGATTTATTAACCTAAAAATAGTATTATGCCAACAGCTTTGACACAACTTACAACCGATGAATTTAAAGTATTATTGTCTGAATTTTATGCAGAGCCAATCAAAAGGAATAAAATGACCATGGATGAGATAAAAGATCTTGCCCAACGTTTAAATAAAAAAATTAATGTCCCTTTAATTAACGAAACCGGTGAAGAAAAGATTCTTATAAAAATTATTCTGAAAATTGACACTTTCCTGTATGATCATTTACCAAATGAATTTTATGATTTAGTTCGAAGTACCGACCGCGGAGTTGATGATAACGAAGCAAAACGACTGGTAAGGAGGTTGACCAGGCTCGCTAATGATAAAATAGATATTCCTTATTTACCGGAACCCATGGAGCATTTTGCGTTAAAATTTGTAATTGGGATGGTGATAAAAGCTGCCAGAAAAACATTTGATTTTGAGTCTGTAAGAGGCGACTCAGATAATTTAGTAGTTCCTGATGATGAAAACATTGAAAAAATAGTAGAATAACGGCTATTGTTGAATTTAAAACTCCCCGTTAAATCGAAACTCCCGCCAGAAGCGGGAGTTTTTTTACAAATACAAGTTATGAAAATAGTAAAAAAATAGCCGCTCACGCGTGAAGCGGAACGGCTACCTGATTTTGCAGTTATAATTTTCTATCCCTAAAACTTATATGATAAACCGACTCCAAACATTTCCATAAACTGGATACGTGGGCCTGTTTCATCAATAGTTCCATCTCCATCATTATCAATAGGAATATCAACATCATCATCGTAAATTACATGCGAAACAAGATTAGCAGAAAGATATTCATTAATTTTCATATTAATCAACACTTTCCAGTCAACATCAATATTTTGCGGGTTATGTAAGTAATTTGAAAATAAATCAAGTTTGGTCTGTAAATCTACATTTTTAACGAGCGGCGTTTTTCCTTCAAATTTGATAAAAGCTCCTAATTCACTCCGTGATTTTTTCCCGGGATCAACACCAAAAGCACCTGCATCGGCAAGGTCGTCATCAGTAACAAAAGTAAATTTTCCAGTTATAGGCGATATAAATAAAGAAATATTGTCGGTTTTATAATCCATCCCCAGTGCCAGATTCAAATATCCGGGCGCCATAAATTTTGAAATGGCATCGTCCGTATTTGGATAACTATAACCGGGTGCAAACTGCGACTTAAAATTTACCAATCCTGAATAATTCCATTTTTTTGAAGCGGCAATACCCAGTTTAGATGAAAAGTCAATTTTATCGTCTGACTTAACAACTTCGTTGTCTTTTTCTTTCAGAAATCCATAACTTAAATCAATAGTATTATCCCAGCTCAAATTATCTTTTTTATAGTTTGCGAATGTGTTTACCATAAAAATACCTGAAGCTGAACTTTTTCCCCCGGCAACCCAATTCGTTAACGAAACCTGTGAAAAATTAAACGTAAAAACACCACCTGTTTTCCATAATTTTGTAGTGTCAGCATCATTTTGCGCTACCAAAATTACAGGTATAAAAAATAAGAATATCAATAATTTTTTCATTAATTATGACTTTAGAGATTAATATAAAGAATCCAGTTTAAAATGTAATCTGTTTGTATTTTGCAATAACAACAATTAAAGTCATAATCGGTTTATCTCCGTTGTCCGGAAAATCTTAGTTGCTATCTTTAAAGCGGTTATTTTCATTTCGTTTTTGCCAGTTCTCTCTCGCGTATTTTTGAAGATCTTCTACTTTGTCCGACTCATCAACGATTTCCATTCCAAGAAGTGTTTCAAATAAATCTTCCATGGTAACCAAGCCTACTACAGTACCAAACTTATCGGCAACCATAGCCAGATGCTGGCGACTTAAAATCAATGTATCCATTAATTTTGAAACCGAAAATTCATCTTCAACAAACAAAATATCGCGCTTTATTTCAGATGCTTTTTTTGAATGCTGATCTTCCGCGAGGTTTTCAAGAATTTTATCTTTTAAAATCACACCGGTAATATTATCTGGCTGATCCTTATATACAGGAATCCGGGAAAACTGCAAAGGTCGGATTTCACTATAGATTTCATTCAAAGTCATATCTTCGTCTAAAATAAGGACCACCGAACGTGGGGTCATAATATCCTTTACTTTTAGATTTTCCAGCCTTAACAAATTCTGAATGATTGATTTTTCGTCTTTATCAAGAGCGCCACTCTTCAACCCGGCATCGGCCATAGCTGCAAAATCGGCCCTACTAAATACACTGCGCCCATGTTCAGTTTTAACCAACCGCGTTATCCATTTGCTCATCCATACAAATGGCGCTAAAATAAAAAGCAACACTTTTAAGGACCGAATGGTAAATGGAGTTAAAATTTTCCAGTAGCTGGCTCCCAATGTTTTCGGAATTATTTCAGAAAGTATCAGAATTGCCAGTGTCATTCCCCCTGCAATTAATGACTCATAAGTAATCTCAAAAAAATACAAATTGAGGTGGTGTGGTCCGAATATTTTTCCTGCCTGAACACCAACACCAATTGCCCCAACAGTATGAGCGATTGTATTTAAAGTGAGAATTGCAGAAAGTGGTTTATCAATATCTACTTTAAATTGATTTAATAATTTGCCAATAGATGGTTTCTCGTTTTCCATTCGGCTTACAAACGAGGGGGTGACACTTAACAGAACCGCTTCCCAAATTGAACATAAAAATGAAACAATAATGGAGATAGCGAAAAAGAAAATTAACGTTAGCATATAATTATTTTCGCGTTCAATTAACCTGTAATATTCAAACTAATTTTTTTGTTCAAATGTAAAAAATTCCTGCTTAACAAAACTATTCTACTTTCGAAAACCAAATATTGAGGAATATACGGAATTCTATATCCATTCGAAAATACCCCATTAAAATATTTCGAAATAATACCACGCAAAAAATGTAAATTTTCCATCTGATTGTAAAAGACGATGTCGTTGGAAGCCACATAAAAACTACTCTTTATTGTAATGAAATAATGTTTAATTCAACTAAATTTACCAATTAGATGTTTCATTCATTAATTTAAATCTCAAAGAAATGAGAAAATCTGTCCACTTTTTAATGATGTTTATAATTATGACACAACTAAGTTTTGCACAAAACGAAGATCCTTATTTATGGCTCGAAGACGTTGAAGATAAAAAAGCGCTTGAATGGGTTGAACAATGGAACAAAAAGACACTGGATATTTTAACACGTCAACCCGACTATGAAAATATTTATCACAAAAACCTGGAAATCTATAACTCTACCGACAGAATTGCCGACCCAACAATTTTTGGAAATTCTATTTATAATTTTTGGCAAGATCAAGAACATGAAAGGGGTATTTGGAGAAAAACTTCAATAGAAAATTATTTAAGCAAAAATCCGAAATGGGAAACAGTTCTTGACATTGATGCACTTTCTGAAACCGATGGAATTAAATGGGTTTTTAAAGGAGCCACGGGACTTTACCCTGAGTACAATAAATTTCTTATAAATCTCTCAAAAGGAGGAGGCGATGCTGTAATTATTAAAGAATTTGATGCTTCGACCAAATCATTTGTTGATGATGGCTTTTATATTCCGGAAGCAAAAGGCAGTGCGAGCTGGATTGACAAGAATACGATTATGGTTTCCACAGATTTTGGTGACGGAGTGACCACCTCTGGATATCCAAGACAAGTAAAAATATGGAAACGCGGCACCGAATTAAAAAATGCAAAACTGGTTTTTGAAGGAGAAAATGATAATATGGGAACCTGGGGTTATACCATTCCAACAAAAAATAAAACCTACCAGCTCATTATGAAATACATGACATTTTATACAGCAAAATATTTCGTAATTGAAGAAGGAAAACTAATCGGGCTCGATTTACCGGACGACATCGAATTATCAGGGATATTAAATAATATGATAATTTTTAGATTAAAATCAGACTGGGAGGTTAACGACCAGTTTTACAAACAAGGTTCAGTAATTAGCGCTAAATACAATGATATGCTTGACGGAAGGATGGATTTTTACCTGGTTGCCGAGCCCGATGAGCGCTCCAGTATTGCCAGTCTGACTTCTACACAAAACACCTTACTGATAAACATGCTGAATAATGTAAAAGGCGAACTATATGCGTACAAATGGGATGGAACGTGGAAAAAAGAAAAAATAAATGCCCCGGAATTTGGTAATATCTCTTTAGGCGCTTCTGCAGATAACAGTGATAATTTTTTCTTCTATTTTGAAAATTTTCTTGAGCCAGCAACACTCTATTATGGCGATGCAATTACTGGGAAATATGAGAAAATAAAATCTTTGCCAACCTTTTTCCCTACAGAAAAGTATCAGGTACAGCAAATTGAAGCCATGTCAACAGATGGAACAAAAATTCCATATTTTGTAATTGCCGCCCAAAATATGAAAATGGATGGAACCAATCCTACACTTTTATATGCTTATGGCGGATTTGAGGTCCCTGAACTTCCTAATTATTCAGCAACCACAGGAACAGCCTGGCTCGAAAGTGGCGGAGTGTATGTTCTGGCTAATATTCGTGGCGGTGGAGAATTTGGCCCTAAATGGCATCAGGAAGGGTTAAAAGAAAATCGGCAAAGAGTTTACGATGACTTTCATGCAGTTGCAGAAGACCTGATTTCCAGGAAAATTACATCTCAAAAGAAATTAGGAATCTTTGGTGGAAGTAACGGCGGACTTTTGGTTGGTGTAGCATTTACACAGCGTCCTGATTTATATAACGCTGTCGTTTGTGCGGTTCCGTTGCTTGATATGAAACGATACAACAAATTGCTTGCAGGAGCAAGTTGGATGGCAGAATATGGCAACCCAGACATTCCGGAAGAATGGGCCTATATTCGTAAATACTCACCTTATCAGAATGTAAAAGAAGGTATAAATTATCCGGAAGTATTCTTCACAACCTCAACCCGCGACGACCGGGTTCATCCGGGGCATGCACGAAAAATGGTAGCAAAAATGAACGACATGGGATATAATATTTATTATTTTGAAAATACAGAAGGAGGACATGCCGGTGCTTCAACTAACGAACAACGTGCAAAAATGTATGCGCTTATTTATACTTATCTAAAAATGAAATTAATGAATTAAAACCAAACTATAATTAGTGGTTGCAGGTTCCTGGCTTTTATGTTTTGGTTCTTGTATCTCATAAGATTATCGCTATGAAATTACAAGTTTTCAACCACTCACATACATAAAACACTGAATATCAAAAAAAATAAACCAATAAGTATTTTTGAACAGGAAAATCAGCCTTTATTACCACTTTTTTCAGATTTAAAAATATTTGTAATACAAGATGATACTATATCTTTGAAACATACAAACCCTATCTTTTTTATTACAAAAACGGATTTTAATAAAAGAAAAGTTAGTTAGCAATCCCGGAATGGACGCCGGGATTGCTTTTTTTATTCCCTGTAAAATCGATTCACCTGAACCTCCCGATTTAAATGATATCCCGGATTTGCACAAAACTTTAACATTTCCCTGGCAAAATAAGGTGCCAGCATTACTCCTTTTGTCCCCAGCCCGTTAAAAATAAGAAGCCTTTCCAACTCCGGATGGTTTCCCAAAACCGGCCTTCTGTCGGAAATTGCAGGACGAATACCAGCCCAATGATTTTCAATTATATAATCCACATCAATTAATCTTTCCAATCGATCAATAATCGATTTCCTCCCTTTTTCTGTTGGAAACACAGAAAGGTCTTCCCACTCATACGTAGAACCTACTTTAAAACGATGATCCCCAACCGGCAAAACAAATACCCCTCTATTCAGAATATATTCTTCCGGCAATTCCGGCGCAAAAATTTGTAATACCTCACCCTTTACCGGATTTAGTTTTATAAAACTAAAAAACGAATTTCTGCGAAGATGAGAGCCCTCACAAACTATAATTTTCCGGGCTTTGATTTCTCCAACTTCAAAAAATCTACGTTTATTGTGTATATTTTGAAACAAGAAATTAGCATTCGTTAGAAGGCTTTTAGAGTAAAAATAATCTTGTGCCAGCGTTAAAAATCTGACCATATTTAAATACCCTGATTGTGTTACTAAACCATATCCTTCCGATTTAACAATACTTTTAGCAGGAGAGACATCAAATATTTTCTTAATATATTTTGAAAATTCAGGATTTGCTTTTCGTTCAATCCAAAGTTGTTTTTCCTGTTCAGAGAGAGGCTTCAAAATATCTTTCTCAAAAAAAAGTTGTTCACTCAGAATATTTTCCAGTTTCTGATAAGTTTCTTTCATTACCGGCAATAAATCTTCTACCATCCAGCTTTTTGTAAGACGCTTAAAAACCAACGGATTTACCATTCCTGCGGCAACTAATGAAGCTTTACTTTTTTCAGGCGACGAAATAATATGAAAACTGAGTCCCTGTTTCAGCATTTCAAATGCCAAGGTCGTTCCGGCCAGTCCCTGCCCGACAATTAAGAAATCAACCGGTTTCATGAATAAGTCTCCATTATTTCTTTTGCCTCGTTAACAGATTCTACAGGCAAGCCACAAATACCTTCTCGGCATACATAAATTAAATTCTCGTTGACTTTAAACCTGTTTTTTAAAAGCGGGACTTCACTCTTCCCGGAAGAAAACAAACCAATACAATTGGGTCTGAAGTCATACAAAATTTCTCTTAAAATATTCTCAGAATTTTTTCCACAAACAACAACTTCAAAATGAGGTTCAGCAATTTTAAGCATTAAAATCCCCCAGTTTGCATAAGCCATCGGATAGTTACTAAAACCATCAATAATACGCTGAACCATATTTTTTACAATTGCAAAATATTCAGGTTTTCCCAGAATTAGATATAATTTAAAAAGATTATTTGCCATTACAGAATTGGCTGCCGGAATTACATTGTCTTCAGCTTGGAAATGGTTAATTACAACTGAACCGGAAGTTTTTTCTGAAAAGTAAAACAGACCACTCTGATCATCATAAAAATATTGAAAAGTAGCTTCAACCAATTTTTGACTCAAATTCAGCCACTGTTCATTGCCAGTTGTTTCAAACAACGAAAGAAATGCCTGAATTAAAAGTGCATAATCCTCCAAAAATCCATTAACAGAGCTTTTTCCATCTTTCCAGGCACGAAATACTTTCCCGTTTTTAGCGCAAACATTACTTTCTATAAACTCTGCATTTTTAAGTGCCAGTTTCAAAAAACGTTTCTCATTAAAAACTTTGTAAGCATCCAGTAATCCCTGAATAACGAGTGCATTCCAAGAGATAAGGGTCTTATCATCCAATCCGGGGCGAATTCTGGTTGAACGAACTTTCATCAATTGGTCTTTCCAAATCTTCTTTTTTATTTGAAGTTCATTTTCTTCGATGTTATGATCTTTAACAAATTCAGCGTCAGAACCATCACGCAGAAGAATATAACTTCCCTGCTCCCAAAAACCTTTGGAATTTATATTGTAATATTTCGAAAACAAATCAAAATCATCGCCAATAGTTTCCTTTAATTCAGATAAATTCCACACATAAAATTTCCCTTCTTCGCCATCACTGTCGGCATCTAATGACGAATAAAAAGCTCCTGTTTTATCCGTCATCTCACGTTCAATAAAATCTACGGTATCGAAAACAACGCTCTTAAATTCATCGTTTTTAAACAACTGGAAACCTTTGGAATAAATACTTAACAATTGACCATTATCATACAACATTTTTTCAAAATGTGGTACTTTCCATAATTCGTCAACCGAGTAGCGGGCAAAACCTCCTCCCACCTGATCATAAATTCCTCCACGTGCCATTTTTTCAAGCGTAAGTTCGACAAAATTGAGCACTTGTTTTTCGTTTTTTACAAATCCGTAGTATTGTAAAAATTCCAGATTTACCGGCATGGGAAATTTAGGTGCACCTATCCTTCCTCCATTTTCCAGATCAAATCTACTGCTCCACGTATTCACCGCATTTACTATAATTTTTAAATTTATCGGGGGAATATTTTCCGGTTCTCCGATAAAAGAAACCTGCTCTATTCCTTTTTGCAGATTATCAGCATATTCTTCGGCCTGTTGTTTATTCGTTTTATAAAAATTGGCAACCGCCGAAATATCACTTATCCATGTTTCCCGTGGGAAGTAAGTACCGCCCCAAAATGGACGCCCGTTGGGCAATGCAATTACATTTAGAGGCCAGCCACCTTGTCGCCTCATTAATTGAACTGCCGTCATATAATAATGATCAACATCAGGGAGTTCCTCCCGATCGACCTTCACGCAAATAAAATTGCTGTTCATAATTTCGGCAACTCTTTCGTCTTCAAAACTTTCATACTCCATTACATGACACCAGTGACAGGCTGCATAACCAATACTAATTAAAATTAATTTATCTTCTTTTTGAGCCTGTTTAACAATTCCAGTACTCCAGGGCCTCCAGTTCACAGGGTTGTGTGCATGTTGTATCAGATAAGGAGAACTGGAATTGATAAGATTATTCGTATATTTTTTATTCATAAAATTCACTTTGTTTAACCAATATTAAATTAACATGCACGAACCTCCAATGTTTTATGTATTCTCTTTCGATGCAGGAAATCGCATAAAAACGGAACTCGCCAACAGTGATACAAATCCTGTATTTTAGTCAAATCACTATATTACAGGAGTTCGTTTCGACAAAAAGTTTTGTTTTAATATTAGTATCGGATAAAACAACAAAAGTTTTACAGAAGTATTTGTTTTTGACAATTCCGGAGACAGGACAACCTACGCCTGTTAGAACTTTCGATTCGAGATACTTTTAAAACAGTGAGCAGTCCTGATATTTATTGGCAGGTTTTCAATTTCGAAAATGGCCATTTAATGACACAAGTTTGGTAAAAGCATAGTTATTTACTCTTAACTTTTTTATGAACTTCAGATTTTAATATTTATAGATATATTGTTTTCTTTTCCCTGTTACTTTTCAAACAGGCTTCCAGGATCCTAACAACTTCAACGGCTTCTTCTGGCCTTACAATCAACTCTTTCCCATTCCTTATAACTTCATATAAATTATTATAAAATGCAGGATAGTTTCCGGGTATTGTTTCTATTTTTCCACTAAAACGGAGTCCATCTCTTTCATAGGTCAACTTTCCCCACTCACTTTCAGGTTCTTTCGCCCAGTCTTTAACATTGGGCAAATGTCCGCTTCGTAGCAAATCTTCCTGAGGATCAATTCCCCATTTATGAAAAGTGCCATATTCTCCATACAAACTGTAGCGCGGACCAGGATCCATTACCAGATAAGAACATTTTAAAATAGCTGAAAAAGATCCATATTCCAACCGGATGTCGTAATAATCAGTAACATTTCCACTAGTCCTCACAATTTTTAAATTAGCGCTTACCGACTTTGGTTTTCCAAACAAAACATAGGCCTGATCAATCATATGCGAGCCAAGGTTATGCAACACCCCAATATATTCATCCCCTTCTTCTTTCCATGTGTTTGGTGTTATATAAGTCCGGTACCTGTCGAAATGCGATTCGAATTCTACCAATCGCCCTAAATTTCCCTGTTCAAGTATTTTTTTTACGGTTAAAAAATCGCCATCCAAACGCCGATTCTGATACACCGTGAAAACCACGCCTTTTTCTCTTGCCAACTGTAGAAGTTCATTTGCTTCAACACTTTTTTGTACCACTGGTTTTTCTACAACAAGATGTTTTCCTGCCTTTATTACTTGCCTTGCCATTTCGTAATGTAAATAATCCGGCGTATTTACAATTACCAATTCAATCTCAGGATTAGAAAGTATTTCTGAAAAGTCGCGCGCTATTTTTGCATTTGGAAACATTTTCACAGACAAATTTTTAGAACGTTCAAGTATTTGTCTGACTTCAAAATTCGGGTTCACTTTTAGCAAAGGTCCATGGAAAGACTGCCCTGATAATCCAAAAGAAGATATTGCTGTTTTTACTGGGTTATTCATAATACAAAAATTTTACAATAATTGGGCATAAGATATTTTCTGATTTAAAATCACATTCTTACTGCTTACAAAATTCCATAAAATTAAGATGAAAACATCAAAATCTAAAATTAAACATATTGAAAAAGAACTACGAAAGTTGTTCAATAACATATAAAAAAGAACTATTGTATAACACATCCTGTTCGAATAAAGAATATTTGATTGTAACTTCGAGTTAATAAAGTATTTAAACCAAAAACAAAACCTCAAAAATGGAACGGTTTTTAAATAATTATTTGCATACATTTTCATGTTTTAACTTAGAAACAGGTGATTTTCCCGGGCCTGTTGTAACGATTTCACGTCAGGCAGGATGCTCCGCTCAGAGAATTGCAATTAAACTCTCGAAAATATTAACCGGTTACAGCTATATGTCAGAAACTAAAACCGATGCAGAATGGAACTGGGTTGATAAAACGGTATTTTCATTGGTAGTGGAAAACATGATAACTGAAATTAATAGCGGAAACTACGACGATAAGGAGGAAGCTGTTAATATGATGAACGAGGTAGCCCGTGCTTTTTCAAACGAAACAATTTACGATATTTCAGACCAAAAACTGATTGACATTTTTAAAGGTGTAATTTGCAAGCTGGCCACTTCAGGCCGAAAAATTATTGTGGGTCGCTCCGCGGGAGTTATTCTCAGAAATGTACCGGATAAATTAAATGTCAGACTTGAGGCACCAACCACCTGGCGAATTAACAGAATTATGCAATTAAAAGACGTTAGCCAGGCAGAAGCTGCAAAATACATTAATGAAATGGACGAAAAAAGAGATTCGTTTATTGAAAAAATTATTGGGCGAAAAGCTGAAAATAACGACTTTGATGTGATTTTTAACTACGCATCGCTGGAAGATGACCAAATTGTTGATGCAGTTGTCAATTTATTGAAAGACAAAAAAATAATAGCATCCAGATTTGAGATATAACAAATAAAGATTTCAGAAATTAAAGCTAATTTTTTACTTTTGAAAATAAAATTTAATTTAAACATTTAATCTCACCTTACAGAACCTTCCTCCGGGAAGGTTTTTTTATTGAATTAATTTAAAATCATAACAAATAAATTAGATTATCTGCTAAAATGTACTTTATTTTGTATATTGAAGAATGAATTGTTTTTTACTATTTAGGTAAAATAATTGGCTGTTTCTAATTTTACTACAATGTATTAAAATCATTGAGAACGAAAATATTCAGTAATTGTCTAATCTGGTAGAGAAAACATCTTCTCGTTATTTAATTATTTATTTTATTATTATTTGTTCAATTTTTTATGAATTTATTTGTTGCAAAGTTAAGTTCATCTACAACAGGTGACGACTTAGAAAATCTCTTCTCTCAATATGGAGAAGTAACATCTGCCAAAATTATTTTTGACAGAGAAACCGGTAACTCAAAAGGTTTTGGCTTTGTTGAAATGCCCAATGACAATGAAGCTACAGAAGCAATCAACGCCCTCAACGACAGCGAACAGGATGGAAAACAAATCGTTGTAAAAGAAGCAAATCCACGTACTGAGAATCGCTCAGGTGGTGGTGGCGGATTCAGAGGCGGCCAACGCAGAAGCGGTGGTTTTCAAAGCCGAGGCGGCGGCGGTGGTGGTTTCCAGCGTCGCGATGATCGTCGTAGTGGCGGTGGCGGTGGTGGTCGAAGATTCGACAACCGAGGCCGTGGCGGCGGTGGTTACTCCGACAGAGAAAATGACAGATATTAAAAATGGTTCAAAAAAAGCTGCTTAAAAAGCAGCTTTTTTTATTTCTTTCAATTTGAAAACAAAGATTCAGAAATAGTAAAAAAAGGTGATTTTTAGATAGGTATCCCCAGAGCAGTTTGCAATTTATTGCCGACTGCTCTTCTTTTCCTATAGCTTCTTTAACCAGGCTTCGGCATCTATCAGTTCTGAGGAATCAGCCGTTTTTACGGCATAATTAAACCCGGGCTGGATGCAGTATGCGCCGTATTCCCCTTTTACATTCAGAGCCAAAAAACCAACCTGATGGTTTTCATAATCAGGAATTTGTTTGGCGATTCTTTTAACTGCTTCTTCACATGCTTTTGCCGGGGACTTTCCATTGCGCATCATTTCAACCACCAAAAAAGTCCCCAGTGTTTTCATCACCAGTTCTCCTGTTCCGGTAGCGACTGCACCTCCAACCTCACCATCAACAAAAAGACCAGCGCCAATAATGGGAGAATCACCTACCCGTCCAGGTAATTTATAACCCATCCCGCTGGTTGTACAAGCTCCTGTTAATCTTCCATCTCTGTCGATGGCAAGAATTCCAATCGTATCGTGGTTTTCTTCCAACTGGTTTTCAATATTGATTTTCGTACTGAATTGCTGCTTTTCTTTTTTCCACTTTTTCCAGTCTGATTTGCGCTTGGGAGTCAAAAGTTTTTCTTTCTTAAAACCATTTTCCAAAGCAAACTCCAGTGCCCCCTTCCCGCTTAACATTACATGCGGAGTTTTTTCCATCACCAAACGAGCTACCGAAACAGGATGTTTAACATGTTGCAAATAGGTTACACTTCCGGCCCCACCCTTTTCATCCATAATACAGGCATCCAGAGTTACTTTACCTTTCGCATCAGGGATTCCCCCGTAACCAACAGTTATCACATCCGGATCTCCTTCCGGAATTCGGGCTCCCGCTTCAACTGCATCGAGCGAATATCCTCCGTTTGAAAGAATTTTCCAAGCTGCTTCATTTGCCGCCAATCCGTGATTCCATGTTGAAATAACTATCGGGGTATTATTTGTACCACGAAATGCATATTCTGCTGAACCATATTTTGCAAATGACAAACCTGTCAAAGCCAATGAACTTTTTGTAATAAATGAACGTCGGGTAACCATTTCCTGTTGTTTTAAAATTAATCATGGGAAAAGTCCTGAAGAGTCTTCCTGTATTTTGAGAATACCACTGCTCTTGAAATAAACCCAAGGTATCTTCCATCTTCAAGAACCGCAAGATTATATCTGCCTGATGTTTCAAATTTTTCTGCAGCTTTTTCCATATTATCCGTTGGCGAAATATAATATTCCGGCATATACATCAAATCCTTTACTTTTACTGAATCATACAAATCGGTTTCAAAAATCAGGCTTTTCACATCTGACAGTTTTACCATTCCCCGCATTTTTTCTTCTGAATCAACCACCGGGTATAAATTCCGGTGCGACCGAGAAATCGCCCGTACCAGATCTCTCAATGTTGCATCAGGTGAAAGAATCTCAAAGTCTGTTTCTATGAGTTTTTTTAACTCCATCATTTTCAAAACAGCTTTGTCTTTATGATGGGTAATTAGTTCTCCCCTTTGAGCGAGACGTTTTGTATAAACGGAATGAGGTTCAAATCTCATAATCGTGACATAAGCTACGGTTGAAGTAATCAGAAGCGGAACAAACAAATCGTACCCCCTGGTTATTTCTGCCGTAAGAAAAATACCTGTTAGCGGAGCATGCATTACAGCAGCCATCATTCCTGCCATACCAGCCAAAGCAAAATTATCTTCGGGTAATCCTATGTTATAAAATGAATTGATCAACATTGCCATAAAATAGCCTGCAACCGTTCCCATAAAAAGTGTAGGGGCGAAAATACCTCCAATTCCACCGGAAGCCGTTGTGGCTGTCATCGCCAAAACCTTAAAAAGTAAAATTCCGGCCAGCACCAGCAAAACCAGGTAATTATTATCTTTAAATCCGGCAAATAAAGAACCGTTAAGTAAATCGACACCATGTCCTCCAAAAATGGTTATTATGCTGTTATAACCTTCACCACGAAGTGGGGGAAAAAGAAATACCAGTATTCCAAGGACAGCTCCTCCAACCAACAATTTCACCAGCCAATTATTAATTCTGGAAAATTGTTTCTCCAGGTACATCGTCCCGCGAGTAAAAAACAAACCGATAAAGCCTGAGAAAATACCTAAAACTATATAAAATCCAATATTATTTATTTGAAAAGAAGTAACATTCGAGAACCGTAAAAGGACATCTGCCTCCATAAAAAAATACGACACAACCGTTGCAGAAACTGCTGAAAGAAGAAGTGGTATTAAATATGCCATCGTCAAATCGACCATTAAAACTTCAAGCGTAAAAACAATGCCGGCAATTGGAGCATTAAAGATACCTGCTATTCCGCCAGCAGCACCGCATCCAACCATTAAAGTAACATACTTGTAATTCAATTTAAAAACACGCGCCAGGTTAGAACCGATAGAAGCTCCGGTAAGCACAATTGGCGCTTCAGCTCCAACCGATCCGCCAAAACCAATAGTTAATGAACTGGCCACTATTGAAGAATAAGTATTATGAGCTTTCAACCTGCTCGATTTTTTAGAAATGGAATAAAGTATTTTGGAAACACCATGTCCCAAATCATCTTTTATAAAAAAACGGACAAACAGTACAGTTAAAAATATCCCAATGGTAGGATACACCAAATAAAGATAACTTATTCCATCTACTACCAGCCAGTGGGTTAATTTCTCCGCTACAAAGTGAATTAAATTCTTTAGTATAAGAGCCGCCAGCCCGCTCAAAAGTCCAATAATAATACTTAAAATATACAAAAAATGTCGTTCCGGAATATTCGCAATCCTCCAAGCAACAAACTGGTTCAGTGTTTTTTTTGAACCTTTCAACCACCAATATTTAAATATGCGATACATCTTTAATTTGTTTTCGATAATTGGTAAAAACTCTTGCCCGGGAAATGAATCCCAGATATTTCCCATCTTCTATAACAGCAAGGTTAAACCTGCCTGAAGATTCAAATTTATTTGCCACCACTTCCATGCTATCATTCGGGTCGATATGATATTCTGGCATATACATTAAATCTCTAATTTTCACTTTATCATATAAATCATGGTTAAAAATCATTCCTCTTACATCATCCATTTTTAACATTCCTACCATGTTACCATCTTCATCAACAACTGGAAACAAATTTCTGTGATTTCTGGAGATTGCTTTTGTTAAATCACCGAGTGTTGCATCAGGCGAAAGTTTCTCAAAATCAGTTTCAATCAGTTTCCTGACCTTTAACATTTGCAGCACATTTGCGTCTTTATCGTGAGTTAATAACTCTTTACGTTGTGCCAGCTGAATATGATACACCGAATTTGGAGTAAATGTACGAACAACAATATATGCAAAAGTTGCTGTTACCATCAGTGGTACGAATAATTTGTATCCGCCGGAAATATCACCAATTAAAAAAATACCAGTCAGGGGAGCGTGTAATACCCCAGCTATTAAACCTGCCATACCAATTAATGCAAAATTATTTGAATTTACATGTCGAATTCCAGTGATATGCAACAACTGGGCGAACAGCATTCCGGTATTCACTCCTGTAAACAGAGTTGGAGCGAAAATGCCGCCTACCCCTCCGGCACCAAAAGTCAAAGACGTTGCCATTATCTTAAACAGGATAACAAGAGTCATCAGAATAAGTGCGGCCCACAGTTCTTCCTTCAAACCGTAAAATAAACTGTTATTAAAAAGAAACTCCAAATCACCGGCTAAACAGGAATTAATAGATTCGTACCCTTCTCCGAAAAGTGAGGGGAATATAAAAATAAGAATTCCAAGCCCGACACCGCCAAATACCAAGCGAGTCCACAGGCTTTCCATTTTTTCAAAAATCTTTCCAAAAAATGTATACATTTTAATAAAATACACCGATACAAACCCCGTAATAATTCCCAACACGATAAAATAAGGCAAGTCTCCGAGTTCAAACGCCATTTTTATTTCAAACGGATAAAGTACATTTTGCCCCAGAAAAAAATACGAAGTAACAACCGCAGTAGCAGAAGAAAGCAACAAAGGGACAAGTGAAAAAACCGTCAAATCAATCATAATAACCTCAACTGCAAAAACAATTGCAGCAATTGGAGCTTTAAAAATGGCAGCCATTGCCCCTGCACTTGCACAGGCTAATATCAGAATTGTATTTTTATAATTTAGCCTAAAAAACCGGGACAGCCACGATCCCCAGGCAGCGCCAGTAGCAACAGTTGGCCCTTCTAATCCAACAGATCCGCCAAATCCAACGGTTAGCGAACTTGCTACTACTGAAGAAAATAAATTATGATTAGCTATTCTCCCCTTTTGCCTTGAAATACCGTATAATACTGTTGGAATACCATGCCTGACTTCTCTCCTGATAACATATTTTACAATTAAAACAGTTATAAAAATCCCTATAATAGGGAGCGCAAAATAAATATAATTATGTACTTCACTGGCTATAAGTGTATTCACAGCTCTTTGAGTAAGCCGTACAGTATTTTTTATAATCACAGCAGCAATCCCTGCCAGCAATCCAACAAGAATACTCAACGCAGTTATAAAACTGCGCTCACTCATATTTTTTAAACGCCATTTATGAAAACGAACCAGAATATTCACTTTTTTATCCATCCCTTCGGCAAAATTAACAAAACCTCAGGTTTACAGAGGATTTTTCACAACTTAACCTGTTAAATTTTTGTTATCCTAAAAGTAATACTTTGAACACGAAAATAAACTTCATTTTTAATGAATTAACATGGATTGGGATTGAAAAAAAAATTTAAAATAAAAATAACCGGTGCCAGTGGGTATTTAGGAAATTTAATTTTCCAAGAATTAACAAATATAGGTTATGAAGTTTCAGGAATCGACCGCAGTGTTTTGTATGGAGACATTAGAATTCTGGAAGAGGAACTGGAAGAAACAGATGTATTAATCAATCTTGCGGGCGCACCAATTCTCCAAAAATGGAGCGAAAAAAACAAAGCAGTTATATACAACAGCAGAATTAAAACTACACAAAATATTGTTCATGCAATTCAAAATCTTCCGGAAAGCAAACGGCCTAAAAAATTCATATCAGCATCAGCAATTGGCATTTACAAAAGCGGCGAACACCACAATGAGGAAAGTACAGATTTTGATTCTGGATTTTTAGGAAAAGTCGTAAAGGACTGGGAAATAGAGCAAAAGAAATTGTCGCAAAATATTACATGCATTACTTTCCGAATTGGTATTGTTCTTGGAAAAAAATCAAAAACAATTCAAAATTTAATATTGCCTTTCAAATGGGGATTAGGAGCAACCATCGGAAACGGGAAACAAGCATTTCCATTTATTCATGAGAAAGACATTGTTGCAGCTTTTTTGTGGGCAATTGAGGATATTCAACAAAGTGATATTTTCAATTTAACGGCTCCCGAAAATATCAACAACAGAAAATTTTCAAAAACATTGGCTAACAAATTAAACCGTCCGGTAGTTTTAATTGTACCAAAATTTATTTTAAAAATCTTTTACGGGAAAGCCGCCATCCTGATTACCGAATCACCATCTGTTTCTTCAGAAAAAATTTTGAGATCCGGATTTAAATTCCGCTATCCCAATATTGAATCGGCTCTAAATGAGATCACTTCTGTTTAATTCCTGCTTCTACTATACTCATTGATAAAATGGGTAAATGCATAGTAAATGGAATCATTATTTTGATTTTCTCCGGAAATTTCCTGCTGAACAGGATCTACTATTTTCTTGTTTACAGAACCACTATCGTTCGCTTTTTCATATCCCCAAAAAATCATAATCGCTAAACTAAGTAAGTAAAGAAGATTCTTCAAAATATCCCATACTTTTCTATAGAGGGAATTTATTCTATACTGTTTTCGCACTTGATTCATCATTTCAATCTTTTATACGTCCTGATGCTTATAACGTGTACTTGGTTGCGTAAGTTTTGAAATAAAAATAAAAAAAAATAAAACTTTATAATCATTTTAAATAACAACAGTTATTAAAACGACAAATATTCAGCATTATTACGTAAAACAGAAAAAGTTTAAAAATCATTTAAGTGAACAAATTAACGGTAAGTTGCAAGGTCGATATCTTGAATTCACGAAATTGGCAATACTATTATTCGGAGTTGAAACTCATTTTACCAGGTACACCATATTACGGCTAATTCTTTCTAATTTTAAATTTCAATGTGCCATATTTTCTGAACCTGCGTTTCAAAAATAAATCCCGGAAAGTATTCATACGGCAATTGGAAAAATAAACCGGATTCCACATCTTTGTTTTTATTTTATAAAAATTGACCGAACCGGAACTTTTTAATCGAGTAAAATCAGGTGATAAAAAAGCTTTCGAAAAATTGTTCGAAATTTACTATAAACACCTGTGCCACTTTGCCCTCACTTTTATCTACAATAGAGATGATTCAGAAGATGTGGTTCAAAAATTTTTTGTCAGACTATGGGAAAACAGGAAGAATCTGGAGCTTCCGTCAAATACGAAGGCATTCCTTTTCAAGTCGGTTTATTTTGAATCGATGAAGTTCATCCGCAATAAAAATATCAGGCTAAAAAATCAAACAGCATTCTGTACTCACATCCAAATAAACGAAGATGATTCCCCTGAATATTCTGCATTTCTCCCCTACTTGTATAAAGCGATAGAAAAACTCCCTGAGAAATGTCAACAAATTTTTATCCTTAACAAACTGGAAGGACTCACACATAAGGAAATTGCAGAATATTTGGAAATTTCAGTAAGAACAGTGGAAAATCAGGTCGCCATAGCTATTTCCAAACTACGGATAGAGTTAAAACCATTTTTACATTTAATCCCGGCAACTTTACTTTTTATCATTATTTAGTAAAAATTTCAACAACTTTTAGGGGATTCTTTTTCGGGAAGGTTCATTGTATAAAAAGGATGAAACAGATTCCAATACATCAAATAATTCAGTCCTTTGAGAACAAACTCTCAGAAGAAGAAAAAAAAGAGCTAAACTCATGGCTTTCGTTATCAGAAGAAAACCGACAACAATTTGAAGAGCTCAGAAAAACATACACAGCGACAGCCAAGTTAAAAATTGATTTTGATCCAGATGAGAGAAAAGGGCTGCAAAATGTGAATCAACAAATTCAATCCAGAAAGACAAAACGTTTTATATGGAGAGCAGCGGCGGCAATTTTGTTATTGGCTCTGGCCACCCAATTGGTTTTACGAATTCAGGCACCAAACAATTGGACCGAGATAGTCGCTCAGCAACGCCAGATTGTCTTTCTTCCCGACAGCTCAAAAGTAACTCTTGCAAAAGATGCGAGTTTTAGCTATCCGAAAAAATTCAATAAAAATGAACGCAATGTAAAACTAAACGGGACTGCTTATTTCGAAATTACAAAAGATTCTGAAAAACCGTTCCAAATAAAAACACAACATACAAAAATTGAAGTTCTGGGAACAAAATTTATAGTAGAAGCAAGTATCTCCGACACTGAAAAAGTAATTGTTGATGAAGGAAAAGTTGCGTTTAGCACCGGATTACTATTTAGTAGAGAAAAAGTAATTCTAACGGAAAATGAAATTGGAACGTGGAATGCAAACACAAAAAAAATCACAAAAAAGATAAATCAACAACATAACAGTAATACGTGGCTTTCAGGCAACTTCAATTTTAGAGAACTGGCTTTATCCGAGGTTTTAAAAATACTTGAACAGCACTTTAATAAAAAAATAGAACTAAGCAACAAAAACCTTGGTTCGCTGAGGTTATCAGGGCGATTCAACAGCGACACCGGTCTTGATGGAATTATCGAAATTATATGTCGCACCACTGATCTTTCATATGTGAAAAATAAAAATTCCTATCTGATAAAACCATGAAAAACCGTTTCATCTTATTAATTATAGGACACATTACTACGATTACCGGATTAGCACAAATCAGGTCAGAAACTACATATCTGGATATATTGGAAAATCTTGCGGAGAAAGGACATCTTGAACTTATTTACAGTCCGGATCTGGTTTCGCTTTCAGATAGTACAGACTTTCCATTCAGCACAAATTTTGATTCCTGTTTATCGCAATTGCAGAATGTATCAAATTTAAAAATCACCCAAACAGATACGCATTTAATTATCAGGTCAAAAATGCCGGCACTTATTCATTTACAAGGAAAAGTTGTAAACTCTGAGACAGGGGAACTTCTTCCCTATGCAAATATTCTGATTGAGCAAGCCGGGACCGGAACCATAACTAATACCAACGGAGAATTTGATTTTAAAATACAGGGACACTACGCCGGAAGTGAGGTGCAGTTTTCTTTTCTCGGATACGAACGCCGGATTCTCAAAATCCCTTTTACCGATGACAACCACTTAATCATAAACCTAAAGCCCAAACCTTACACCCTGGCCGATATTTATGTACTGCCCAACGGAAGCGAAGCAGTTGACATTGTAAAACGAGCAGTTAAAAACATCAAACGGAATTATGACCGAAACACTCACCAAATGGAAGCATTTTACCGCAACACCAATTACCGCGATTCTGTCGCATCGCAATTAATTGAAGCAGCCTTATTAATTGAAGATAAAGGAATTACAAAATCTATAGAAACTACTAAAATTCAGATTGAGGAATTGAGAAAAAGTTCGAATTACCTTGTTCCAACGAGTAAAAGAAGTGAACTTGTTGAAACGGCATTAGAAAAACTTTTTGGACATAAAAACATAATTTACAGAAGTTACACTAACCGAATAAGAAATTACAACGAAAAATCGTGGATTTCCCCACTTACCGATTACAAGAATTTTTTATATGAATTTGAAGGTTTTGAATGGCTGGACTCGGTGAAGATTTACAAAGTAAAATTTATTTATAATGTTTTGTGGCCAGACGGAACACTCGCTTCAGAAAGTAAAAACTCTGAAAGTGTAGGATACATTTATATCAATTCTGAAGATTGGGCAATATTAAAAATTGAAACGAGGCTAAAGTTTTTTGGCAATCATTCAAAAAAATTTACAGGAAAGGAAGAGTCAATTATGTCAAAATCAGAGACGGGCTATCAAAAAATAAACGGAAAATATTATCTGAAATATAAAAATGGTACTACTATACCTAACGGCGAATTCATGATTTACCAAAATCCTAATGCCCCAAAAGGTCAAAAAATAGTAAAAGAAACTCAAACAGCAGAATATATTCTTTTAGTTACCAGAGTTATTACCGACAAAAAAGAAATAGACAAAATCCGTTACCGTGAAAAACTTGCCCGTGATGAAAACACCTACAAAACCAATTATCTATACAATTCTGAATTTTGGAAGAACTATAACATCCTGAAGGAAAATCCGGTGGAAGGAAAATTTATCCAAGAGATGGAATGGGAGAAATCGTTGGAGGTTCAATTTGAAGAAAACTCATCAAATCATGCTAAGAATTAACAATCTCACAAAAAAATTCGGTAACTATTCTGCCGTAAACCAACTTAATCTTGAAATAGAAAAACCAGGACTTTATCTGTTTGTTGGCGATAATGGCTCAGGAAAAACCACCTTATTCAACCTGATTGCGGGACTAATTAATGCAGATGAGGGCACAATCAGCCTCAATAATATAACGGATGCCGATTTATGCCGCAAACAACTGGGTATTTCCACTGAGCCATTTGTTACCGAACCTTCATTGAAAGTATTTGAAATTGCGGAAATTGTACAGCAAATCAAACACGTTTCGTCAGAGGAAACAAAGGAGCTGTTAAAACACTGGGAAATATGGAACGCCCGTGAGAAACCATTCAAGGCACTATCTACCGGAATGAAAAAGCGGCTAAGTCTTGCTCTTTCAATGCCCGGAACCCCTGATTATTTATTATGGGACGAACCTTTTAATGGTCTTGATCCATTGGGCATAAAATTACTAAACCATGTTATTCAGGAATTACAAGAAAGGGAAAAAACAATATTTCTGTCAACACACCTGCTAAACGAAATAAATGCAACGGCTACTACTTTTTTTGTTATGAAAAATGGGAATTTAGCCGGCACTGTTCACACAAAATCGACACCTGACTTTAAAACAACAATTCTTAACCTGCTCTAAAAACGAATAAATGATAAACATCGAATTAAAACTTATGAAAAGCAAAAAGCAAGTACTTCCGGCGGCCGTTTTAATGCTTGCCCTATTTTTTCTGGCCTTTATCGATTATTGGTATGGAAACAGCCAAAAACAACTGGAAGGAGCGGCACTTGCTGAGTTTATTTCAATTAGAGCCAGCCAGTCGACGTTACCGGCGTTATTTTTTATTTTCTGGGTACTTCAGCGCAGCGTTCATCTGTTAAACAGTGGTTACTACAAAATGTTATTGCTTGCGGGATGGAGGCGTCACAAAGTATTTTTTTACAGTATTGTACAGGTTGCTCTATACGCGCTTTCTTTTATGTTGCTAAATTTTTTCTGCTACGCAGCTCTCAGTTTTTTTAGAGAAACCAACCCGTTTCAGCTACTTTTTCATACTGATTATAATGCGTTAATTTCTCAGTTCCTGTATCTTGTTGCCACTGGATTTGTCGCCCTAACCCTGGCTTTTTTGCGTCCAAATCCGGTTATGGCTTTACCTGTTCTGGTGTATTGGTTACTCGAAGGATGGATGGTTGATTTTATCCATCGAAAACTGGAAAGTAATGCCGGACATTTTTTCCCGTTGCGATCAATTAAAGAAATTATTTCAGAGAACTTACTACATACTCAGCAAATAATGTTGATAGCTACTTATACGCTGATAGTTTTGTTACTACTCCACTTTTCCATTCAAAAAAGAATGTTCGTATGAAAATTAAATATCCATTAATCATTGCCTTAATTTTTCTATCGGCATTGGTAACAAACAACAAGATCACCCAATGGAAAACCTTTCGATTTTACAGACAGTTGGAAAATATTGACGACCCAATTCGTGAAGAATTAAAACGCGATGAATTTTTGAATGACGAGGCCGGAGCTCAAACACTGGTTATTAATCTGTGGGCAACCTGGTGCAGCCCCTGTCAAAAAGAAATCCCACATTTAAATACGTTGGTAAATAAATATGAAGACGAAAACACATTGTTTATTTCCGTGACAAACGAAAGTGAAAAAACAGTTTCAAAATGGATAGAACTGCAAAAATACGAACCGGATTATTTTCCGCTGTATGAAAACAACCGTTTAATGAACTACCTGTTTCAGCTTAATCCTAAAGAGGGGTTGAAAAAAGGTCGCTTCCCGGAATTACTTCCTACAAATCTTATTATTCATAATGGCAAACTGATGTTTTTTGAACAAGGTTTTTCTAAAGAGAATATTGTTAAAATGGACTCCACTTTGAATTCTATTCGTTATAAAACAAAAAACCCCGCCTACTAAAGGCGAGGTTCTTACTATATCGATAAAAAAAAACGAATTAGTCTAATTGAGGACCAGCAGCAACTAATGCTTTACCTTCTTCGTTATCAGTATATTTAACGAAATTTTTAATGAAACGACCAGCTAAATCTTTAGCTTTTTCGTCCCAGTCAGCAGCGTTTGCATAAGTATCGCGTGGGTCAAGAACTTCCGTAGCAACACCTTTCAATTCGGTAGGAATCTCAAGATTGAATATCGGCAAGTTTTTAGTTGGTGCCCCTTCGATAGAACCATCAAGAATAGCGGTGATAATACCACGGGTATCTTTGATAGAAATACGTTTTCCTGTTCCGTTCCAACCAGTGTTTACCAAATAAGCTTCAGCTCCGTGTTCTTCCATTTTCTTCACTAATTCTTCACCATATTTAGTTGGGTGAAGAGAAAGGAAAGCTGCACCAAAACAAGCAGAGAAAGTAGGCTGTGGAGTTGTAACACCACGCTCAGTACCTGCTAATTTTGCAGTAAATCCAGACAAGAAGTGATATTTTGTTTGTTCCGGAGTTAATTTAGCAACCGGAGGAAGTACACCAAATGCATCAGCAGTTAAGAAAATTACTTTTTTTGCGTGACCAGCTTTAGAAACCGGTTTAACAATATTTTCGATGTGATAAATTGGATAAGAAACGCGAGTATTCTGAGTTACAGAACCATCGTTGAAGTCAATTTTTCCGCTTTCATCAACAGTAACGTTTTCCAACAAAGCATCACGTTTGATAGCACCAAAAATTTCCGGTTCAGCATCTTTGTCCAGATTAATGGTTTTTGCATAACATCCACCTTCAAAATTAAAAATACCATCATTGTCCCAGCCATGTTCATCGTCACCAATTAGCTGGCGATTTGGATCGGTAGATAAAGTGGTTTTACCAGTTCCTGAAAGGCCAAAGAAAATAGCAACATCACCGTCTTTACCAACATTGGCAGAGCAGTGCATTGAAGCCATTCCGCGAAGTGGTAAATAGTAGTTCATCATAGCGAACATCCCCTTTTTCATTTCGCCGCCGTACCAGGAACCACCAAGTACATGCATTTTTTCAGTTAAATTGAAAACAGTATAAACTTCTGAATTCAATCCATGTTCTTTCCATTTCTCGTTAATAGTTTTAGCACCATTAAGCGAAACAAAATCGGGTTCAAAAGTTTCCAATTCTTCATCAGAAGGACGAATGAACATATTTTTTACGAAGTGCGCCTGCCAAGCAACTTCCATAATAAAACGTACTTTCAACCGAGTATCCGGGTTTGCACCACAGAAACAATCAATTACAAATAGTCTTTTTCCTGAAAGCTGCTTTACTGTATTTGCTTTTAGGTCATTCCAAACTTCTGTAGATACTGGTTTATTATCGTTAGGAGATCCTGGAGAAGTCCACCAAATGGTATCCTTAGTGGTGTCATCTTTTACGATATATTTATCTTTAGGAGAACGTCCGGTAAAAATACCCGTCATAACGTTCACAGCATCAAGCTCTGTAAGCTGACCTTTTTCAAAACCTTCCAATTCAGGTTTCATCTCTTCTTCGAAGAGTTGTTCATAAGATGGATTGTATACGATTTCTTTTACATCGACAATACCGTACTTTGATAAATCTAAGTTTTTCATAACTACCTAATAATTAACTTAATAATACTCTTTTCAATACGTAAATTTCGGTGAACAAAAATAACTTTTTTTTCCTACCTCTGGTGATCAATGTATTGATTTGACTGCTTTTTGATGCCAATTAAACAATATCTTAACAATTACCTTTTTCCGGTTCTTTGCATCTGTTATCCGGCAACATATGTAAAAAGAGGGCATTGTAAAAATTCACAATGCCCTCTAAAAATATCCTTGATTTTTTAACTATGACCTTGGATGGAACTGATGAATGGTACTTCGTAAATAATCACGATCCAGATGCGTATAAATCTCAGTTGTCAGGATAGATTCGTGACCGAGCATTTCCTGAACAGCACGTAAATCAGCACCTCCATTAATCAAGTGTGTAGCAAACGAATGCCTGAATGTATGCGGACTAATTTTCTTTTTCAATCCTATTTTTTCAGCCAGATTTTTTATGATAGTAAAAATCATAACACGGCTCAGTTTTTTACCTCTCCGGTTTAAAAAAAGTACGTTTTCGCTCTCTTTACTAATTTTCAATGTTTTACGATAACCGCTCAAGTACTTATTAATTTCCTCAATCGCACGTTTACTCACAGGTACAAGTCTTTCTTTATCCGATTTTCCTTCAATTTTAATAAATCCCTGTTCAAAAAACAGGTTGGTAATTTTTAAATTTACTAATTCCGAAACTCTCAGCCCGCAACTATACAAGGTTTCAAGCATCGCCTTATTACGTTGTCCTTCAGCTTTATCTAAATCTACTGCTTCAATCAATGAATCAATCTCTTCCATGCTTAAGATATCAGGCAGTTTCCGCCCAATTTTAGGCGATTCAAGTAATGCTGTCGGATCACTGTTAATTTTACCTTCGATTAGAAGATATTTGTAAAATGATTTTATACCCGATATTGTACGGGCTTGTGTACGAGGGCTAACACCTCGTTCATTTAACCATTCTACAAAACTTTTTAAATGCGAAAGTTTTACCTTGTCAGGAGCAATTTTTTTGAAGTTTTTGTCTAAAAACTCCACTAATTTATTTATATCATTAATATATGCTGCGACTGAATTCTGTGACAAAGATTTTTCAAGTCTCAGGTAATTTTCATAACCTTTTTTGCTATCCTCCCATTTCATATCCTTATTTTTACATTTTGTTAATCGTTGTATTTAAATAATTTTTAAATAGATTAAGTACTATTTTTTAAATATTTGAATATTAGTACGATTGATTAGATATAAAGTTACTATAAAAAAAATTAAAATTGAAATGAAATGAAATTATTGATAATTAACGGCCCAAATCTGAATTTACTGGGAAAAAGGGAAAAAAATATATACGGGGACACTAATTTTGATGATTTCTTCAAAAAAATAAAAGCAACTTTCTCTGAAATTCAATTAAATTATTTTCAATCAAACATTGAGGGAGAACTAATTGATAAAATTCACGAGTTTGGATTTGAATATGACGGAATAATAATAAACGCCGGCGCTTATACCCATACATCTGTAGCCATTCGCGATGCTATTGCAGGTGTAACAACTCCGGTGGTAGAAGTTCATATATCAAATACCTTAACACGTGAAGATTTTAGACATAAATCAATTATCGGGCCGGTATGCAAAGGTTGTATCATGGGGTTCGGTCTGAGTTCCTACACGTTAGCGATTCAAAGTTTCATAAACAGTTAAAATTAAATACTATTTCAATCTTAAATTTATTTTTACATTGAACGGAAAAGAATCACGGTGCAGCAAATAGTTCTACTTTTGCACCCTCTAAAAAAAATAGACGATATGAGACAAACAAAAATTGTTGCAACGATATCCGACCAACGGTGCGATGTAGATTTTATTAAATCTTTATACGAGGCCGGGA
The DNA here is from genome assembly GCA_963677235.2 of uncultured Draconibacterium sp. GTDB lineage: Bacteria > Bacteroidota > Bacteroidia > Bacteroidales > Prolixibacteraceae > Draconibacterium. The sequence goes on from CAXXPP010000004.1 coordinate 2,472,365, forward strand.
TGAATGTAGCGAGAATCAACACCGCTCATATTAGCAAAGAAAGTGGGAACAAACTCGTAGAAAATATTCGGGCTGTTTCCGATAAAATTGCTATTCTGATTGATACAAAAGGCCCGGAAATAAGAACATGTAAAACTCAAAACGAACTGGTTGTTACCAAAGGGCAGAACATTTCAATCGCTTATCACGAGATGGATACAGGAAATCCACACATATGCGTGAATTATAAAAATCTGGTCCGGGATGTGAGTTTGGGTGACAAAATTCTGATTGACGACGGAGATATTGAAATTACAGTAATCGACAAAAAAAAGGATTATCTGGTTAGTCGTATTGAAAATAGCGGAACCATAAAAAACAATAAAAGTCTGAACATTCCAGGGGTAAAAATCAAACTTCCCTCAATTTCTGAAAAAGACAAAGAATTTATTGAGTTTGCAATTGAAAATGAATTGGATTTTATTGCACACTCTTTTGTTCGAAATAAAAGAGATGTTGAAGCTGTTCAAAAATTTCTGGACGAACAGAACAGTAAAATTAAAATAATTGCAAAAATAGAGAACCTGGAAGGCGTTAACAAAATTGATGAAATTTTGGAATCTGCTTATGGAATTATGGTTGCACGTGGTGACCTGGGGATTGAGCTACCTGCTGAACAAATTCCTACAGTTCAACGAAACCTTATTCGAAAAGCGATTATTCAGAAAAAACCGGTAATAATTGCTACGCAGATGTTACACACTATGATTGAACATCCCCGCCCAACCAGAGCTGAAGTGGGCGATGTAGCAAGTGCAATTTATGCCCGAACCGACGCAATTATGCTTAGTGGAGAGACCGCATACGGAAAATATCCGGTGGAAGCAATTCAAATGATGGTAAAGATTGCCAATGAAGTAGAACCCGACCGTGACAAACGTTATGATGTAATTTTACCTCCGGTTAAACATGAAATCCCTGCCTACCTGGCCCAGTCAGCACTGAAAGCTGCACGGGAACTAAATCCGGTGGCAATAGTAACCTCAACTACAACCGGAAAAACAGCCAGATATATATCCGCTTACCGTTCCAGTACTCCTGTTTTTGCCAAATGTCATTCGCAACAGGTTGTGCGCCAGTTGGCTCTTTCTTTTGGCGTTTATCCTTCTTTTTTGCCTATAAAAAAGAACAAGTTAAAAATTCAGAAAGCAGCAATTTTAAATTTACTGGACGAAAAAACAATTAAAAAAGAAGACTTAATTATATACATTGGTGGACGATTTGGTGAAGATTCCGGTGCGTCTTTTATCGAAATTTCAACCGCAGACAAATTGTTACTTGATCCGAAAATGTATAAATAAAAATAAGACAGAAAGAATTACCGGAAATCAATAATTTCTACATCCTTGTAATCGTCGGCATTAAAAACAAAGTCCGAATCAGGAAAAGATTTATTGGTTTCCAGTTTCTTTACTTCTATACTATATAAATTTCCATCATTAGAATAAAGCGTTGCGGAGTCAATCATCATTGTTGCTTTGTTGATAGCCAGTTTTATCTTTGAAACATCCTGAAATTTTTCATCCGGATACAATTCAATAATATATAATGCTTTATTATCTTGCTTTATTTCTTCAATAAATTTCGATTGAAAACCTTTTTCGTAGATATTAAACAGCGACGAAGGATCCATTAAATCCCCACTTCCTTCCTCAATGGTTGAGATTGTCACCTGGTTTCCATCTTTCATATAATTCCATAGTGTTTCCCCGTCGGAGAAAATTTTCACGCCTAACCCAGGCAACTGAACAGCGTACTTTTTCCCTTTTAGTTTTATAGTACCATCATTTGCTTCGTGAATATCCATATCATCATTATCCATGGTAAACGAAAAATCAGCTTTTATTGTTTTAAATGCCTTGGTTTTACTACTTACCTGGTCTAAAACTTCTTTTGCTTTTTCTTCTTGTTGTGCAAAAGAAATTAAATAAGAAAAGAGGACTATACTGATAAGAAATACTTTTTTCATTTTTCAATTTTAGTTTAAGCTATTCAACAATTGTTCCAAACTGTATTCATCCTGAATAAGCACCTGCCTTGCCTTGCTTCCTTCACTTGGCCCGACGACACCTGCAGCTTCCAGTTGATCCATTATCCGTCCGGCCCGGTTATAGCCAATTGAGAATTTACGCTGAATCATCGATGTTGATCCCATTTGATTCATCACAACCACACGTGCGGCATCTTCAAACAATTCATCCTTATTATTCAGATCCACTTCACCGGGGCCGGGTTCATCATCACCAACATATTCAGGAAGCAGAAAAGCAGTTGGATACCCCCGTTGGTCTGAAATAAAAGAACAAACCTGTTCTACTTCAGGCGTGTCAATAAATGCGCATTGAACACGGGTTACATTACTGCCTGATGAAATCAACATATCACCTTTCCCAATTAACTGATTCGCTCCCGGAGTATCTAAAATTGTTCGTGAGTCAATCATTGAAGCCACTTTAAAAGCAATTCGGGCAGGAAAGTTGGCTTTTATTACCCCGGTTATAATATTGGTTGAAGGACGCTGTGTTGCAATTATCATATGAATACCAACTGCACGCGCCAACTGTGCAATCCTTGCAATCGGCAATTCAATTTCTTTACCTGCAGTCATAATTAAATCGGCGAATTCATCGATAATAACCACAATATAGGGCATATATTTATGTCCTTTCTCCGGATTTAACCTTCGGCCTACAAATTTTTTATTGTATTCTTTTACATTACGTGCATGAGCTTTCTTCAACAAGTCATACCGTTGATCCATTTCAATATTGATAGAATTCAACGTATTTTTTACTTTTTGAATATCTGTAATTACCGGTTCTTCCTCATCAGGAAGTTTAGCCAGATAATGTTTTTCCAGTACTGAATACAGGTTTAATTCAACCTTTTTGGGGTCAATAAATACAAACTTAAGTTGCGACGGATGTTTTTTGTACAACAATGAAGTAATAATTACATTCACACCTACCGATTTCCCCTGCCCGGTTGCCCCTGCCACCAAGATATGGGGCATTTTTGCCAAATCAAACAAATAGGTTTCATTCGAAATCGTTTTACCAAGTGCAACGGGTAACTCAGCCGTATTTTCCTGAAATTTCTTTGAACTTAAAATCGAACGCATTGAAACTACTTCCGGGCTTTGGTTTGGCACCTCAATACCAATAGTTCCCCGTCCGGGAATTGGAGCAATAATTCGAATGCCTAATGCGGCCAGGCTCAATGCAATATCATCTTCAAGGTTTTTAATTTTTGAAATACGAATACCGGGTGCCGGAACAATTTCATACAACGTGATGGTTGGACCTATGGTCGCCCTTATTTTTGTAATTTCAATTTTATAATGCCGGAGAGTTTCTACAATTTTATTTTTATTCGAAATTAACTCTTCATTACTTACTTCAGCATTTCCCGAGTTATGATCTTCTAAAAGTTCAAGAGTGGGGAATTTAAAATCCGACAAATCAAGGGTTGGATCATATTCTTCCATTTCTTCGTATTGAATTTCATCCCCTTCTTCTTCTTCAACTTTTTTAACCGTCAATTCCAGTTCTTCACCATCATTATCATCATGATTTTCTTGTTTTATTTCCTCCTGATGAGATTCTTCATTTGAAGAAATCTCAACTTCAATGGAATCATCTTCATCTGAATCGGGCTCAAAAATAGCTTTTACAACATCATCATCATCAATAACTTTAGAAATAGAATCGTCAGCAATACTTATTTCTTCGTTAGTTTCTTTGTTTGCTTTTTCCGGTTCTTCTTCGTTCTCAGAAGTTGAAGTTTCGTGTTCATTATTTCTCCTTTTCATTCGGTTTTTTAACCATTGATATGCTTTTTCGAACCGCACTACAAAAATAATAACTGCCGTTACAAGCAGAAGTAACACAACTCCAGCAATACCAATAAGAGAACTTAACCAGTTACTAAGGACAAATCCGTATTTTCCCCCCGGATAAATGGCTGAACCACCATCCGTTTTTGTAAAAATCAAACCTAATGTAACCGAAAACCAAACCAAAAGAACGAGACTGAAAAGAAAATTTTTCCCAAATCTTCCGCTACTTCGTCCTAAAATTTTAAGCCCAGTAATAATTAACAAGTAAATAAATATAAAGGATGCGAGACCAAAGCCCCGGTTAAAAATAACTTCGGATAACCATGCACCGGTTTTACCCGCCTTATTCTGAACTTTTATTGTGGAGTTAAATACCAGTTCTGACCATGGTAAATCGAGTTTACTCTGGTCCGCGGCTCCAAAAAACAAGTACGAAATGAAAGCAATCAACAAGTAAGCTGCAATCAGCAATACCAAAACACCAAAAACAAATTTGAGCTTTTCGCTCCTAAAAAGGGGGGTCCTGGCTTTTTTTACTTTTTTTGTTGAATTATTTGGCTTTTTTCGTTTTACGGCCATCTCAAAATAGTTTGTTTAAATAAAATGCAAATCTAAATAAAAAAACGCAGGTAACAGGACAATATTTTCTTCAGAAGATTGAATCATATTAAATAAAATTTGTTAATAAAAAAACACCAAAATTGAGAATCTATAAAAAAAGATTTCCCCACTTAAGAATTTATAAATTAAAAATTTAAGCTACTGTTTTATAATATGTCAGGGAATGACAAAAATGACAAAATCACATATTTTAGATTCACCTAAATATTTAAGTTTGCTTTAGTAACAAAACTGGCAACATGAAAAAATTAGCGGTTGTAGCCCTTGGCGGAAATGCCATTTTAAGGGATAACGAGGAAGGTACTATCGAACAACAGGAACAGAATTCAACCGACACACTAGAAAATCTGGTTCATTTAATAAAGAACGGATATGAACTGGTGCTGACACATGGAAACGGGCCACAGGTTGGTAATATTTTAATGCGTAACGAAGCCGGAGAACAATTGTATGACATTGCACCAATGCCACTGGACATTTGTGTTGCCGATTCGCAGGGTGGAATTGGGTACATGCTGGAACGGATGATGCGAAATGTTCTGAACAAACACGGAATTCAAAAAAATGTAATAACTCTGGTAACCTTAGTCGAAGTTGATAAAAATGATCCGGCTTTTTCTAATCCATCGAAACGTATAGGTAAACTTTACACCAAAGAAGAAGCAAACAAACTGACAGAGGAAAAAGGATGGATTTTCAAAACTACAACAAAAGCCGAAAGAAAATACAGAAGAGTAGTTCCTTCACCGGTTCCCTTAGATATTATCAACAAGGAAACAATTGAATTATTGGTAAAAAACGGGAATATTGTAATTGCTGCCGGGGGAGGTGGAATACCTGTGTATTATGATAATGAAAAAAATGTCCATACGCTGGATGCCGTTATCGACAAAGATATGGCATCGGGCTTACTGGCAACAAACATAAATGCCAACGAGTTATATATTCTAACCGATGTTTCTTTTATTTACAAAAATTTTGGAAAGCCCTCGCAGGAAAAACTAGAATTTCTGGATTATTCAGATACATTAAAATATCTTGAAATGGGTACATTTGCTGAAGGAACTATGGAGCCCAAAATAAAAGCCTGTCTTGGTTTTATAAAAAACGGCGGGGAAAAAAGTGTAATAACTGAGGCCAAAAAGTTAGAAGATAAATCGTTTGGGTCTAAAATAACAATGAACTACGAAAACTAAAAAGAATTAAAAATTAAGGTTCAAAAATAAAAAAAGTTGATATGGCTATTAATTTAGAAAACCGGAATTTTTTGAAATTACTCGATTATACCCCCGAAGAAATACATTATCTACTTGAACTTGCGGAAGATTTAAAGTATTCAAAAAAAAGTCAGACAGAAAATCGTTTACTAAAAGGAAAAAATATAGCTCTCATTTTTGAAAAAGCATCAACACGGACCCGTTGTGCCTTTGAAGTAGCCGCGCACGACCAGGGAGCGCATGTTACCTATCTGGGGCCAACCGGTTCTCAAATCGGGCAAAAAGAATCTATGAAAGATACAGCACGTGTCTTAGGCCGGATGTACGATGCAATTGAGTACCGTGGTTTTGGACAAAATGTTGTGGAAGAACTGGCTAAATATGCTGGTGTTCCGGTGTGGAACGGCTTGACAAACGAATTTCACCCAACTCAGATTCTGGCAGATTTTCTAACGATGAAAGAACATTCCGTAAAACCTCTTGCTGAAATAAAATTTTGTTATCTCGGCGACGCCAGAAATAATATGGGAAATTCGTTAATGGTTGGTGCAGCAAAACTGGGTATGAATTTCCGTGCTGCCGCTCCAAAAAACTGCCAGCCATCGGAAGAACTTCAACAAAAATGTTTTGAAATTGCCGAAACCACAGGCGCAAAAATTATAATTACTGAGAATATTGAAGACGCTGTTAAAGATTGCGACTTCCTATATACTGACGTTTGGGTTTCAATGGGTGAACCACAGGAAGTTTGGTCGGAAAGAATCAAACTCCTTCTCCCCTACCAGATAAATAAAAAAACCATGGAACTAACCGGAAATCCTAACGTTAAGTTTCTACATTGTTTACCGGCTTTTCATAACCGGGAAACTAAAGTTGGCGAAGAAATTTACCAAAAATTCGGGCTTGAAGCTATGGAAGTTACTGACGATGTTTTTGAAAGCAAAGCATCGGTTGTTTTCGACCAGGCCGAGAACCGGCTTCATACCATAAAAGCGGTAATGGTAGCAACGTTAACTTAACATTTTCAGGCTTAAATAACCAATCGGAATAACCTATAAAAAAACATCTGACTTCGATCCGAATTCATAAAGTCAAAACAAAAACCATGAAAAAGAATCTGCTCTTTTTTATAATGCTTATTTCTGCATTAACAACCTTTGCTCAGGAAGATATCAAGAAAGAAATTATTGCATTTACCGATTCCACAGAACTAATTATCAGGAATGGGAGAAAGCTAATCGTCGATAAAACTGTTTCGGGCGACCACAAAGGAGCTCTTTCAACACTAAACTACCTAAAAAGTGCTGTTGATGAAAAATATATTATCTTGTATCCTGCGGAGGAAATATTAGTTTCGCTTGCCAACCGTAATTTTGAACTTTTCCTTTACAATATAAAAAACTGGAATTCTCTATTAGAAGGGAAAGTGAGAGCATTTCAAACCGAATCTATTTCCAATGAAATTCATAAATACCTGGGTACGGAATTGTCTTTTATAATGGAAGATTTAAATAAAAGCAATCTCAAGGAAAAAGATAAAGAACTCATTCGCTTGTATATAAAATATTATTTAGGCGAAGATTATTCCAATCTCAACAAATCGCTAAAAAACTATCTAAAAAATAATCCGGACACTGAATATACGAATTTTGTGAATGAATTGCGACAACTCACATTTACCGGGCGTATGGATTTCTGTCTGGGGTACGGAAATGAATTCTTAAATGGGAACATTACCGACAATTTTGATTCACACATGCAGGTTATGTGTTTTGAAATTGACGGATTCTTAAACCGCTTATACCTTTCGTTATTCATGGGAGGAAGTGTAAGTCGTGAAGTTTCAAAAAACGATTTGCCGGTAAAAAGCAAAGATTGGGTACACCCGGCAGGAGATAAAGTATCAAGTTTAAAATACGGATTAAAAATTGGTAAGTCGCTGTATTCAAACGACAGAGTAAATTTCTTTCCTTATGTTGTAATTGGCGGTTACGAAATTAACTCTCAATCTTCTTTGGCCGACGACGACGACGACACCCCTAAAAACAACCTAAGCGGAACATTTTGCCCAGGTGTTGGTGCTTCATGTGATTTGGTTTTAAAAAAATGGGGGCAAGAAAACTTATATACTCCCGGAGGCTTTCTGTTTATCAGACCTAGCTTGGGTTATGATTACTTTTTATCTAATAAGGAAATTTCGAAAGGAGGTGATTTCTATTTCACCATATCACTGGGAGTTAGTTTAGGAAAGATGCATTGACCAATTCACGTTTCCGGATAATTACAAATTGGTTACTGAAACAAAGAAGCGGTTGCTGCTGGTGTCAATATTCGCATCAGCAACAACCGCTAAATATATTTTCAGGAATAATATTTACTTTAAATTTTGATGGTAACCCCTAATTTTCCACCGGAAAAGTTTCCTCCCCCGAGTTCAAAATTTATCCCAACATTTTCATTAAAGAAATACCGGCCGCCAATTTGTCCAACAAGATATACACCAGAACCTCCACTACCAGTATAAGTATAGCTCCCGGTTCCATCATATTTTGATGTCCAAGCCGAATATCCGAGTGATAATCCAGCGTAAAAATCCCATTCAGAGGGGATACTCAATAATTCATTAAAGTGATAATTCCCCAATGCAGCAAAAGTTGTAATCGAATGATCCCATTTGTAAGATGCATAACTATCATGATAGCCTCTGTAACTAATTTCACCTCCCACAGAAATATTGTTACCAACTCCAAATTCAAGCCCACCATATAATGGCAAACCATAATTTGATAATCCCACACCTGCATTTACCTGCATATCCCCATCCATTAAAGGAGCTTGCGCTTTCGCCATCACGCTAAAAAACAATACCGCGCTAAAAATTAGTGTAATTTTTTTCATGAACTTAATTTTGAAAATTTAATAGTTAACTGAATTTAATTTTATTTAAAAGTCAATAGCTAAAATTTTTGTTTTGGACATTTACTTACTACAAACAAATCATAATAAATAAAAATCCTGACAATACTAACGTATCATCAGGATTAACAATTATGATAAAAAATAGTTTTTTTTTAAACCAAAGAAATAAGTACTCCGGCAGCAACTGCAGACCCTATAACACCTGAAATGTTACTTGCCATGCAATATTGTAAAATATGATTTTTAGGATCGTATTTTAAAGCCAGTTCATTTGCCACACGCGATGCCATAGGAACAGCGCTTAATCCGGTGGCGCCCACAAGTGGGTTAATTTTCTTTTTAGCGAAAGTATTATAAACTTTCACAGCAAGAATTCCACCACTTATTGATATTGCAAATGCGATAAAACCTCCAACAACAATTCCTAATGTTTTAGGAGTAAGAAAAACATCCGAAGTCATAGTAGCACCAACAGCTAACCCAAGGAAAATTGTTGCAGTATTCATAATCGGTCCGGTTGCTGCTTCTGATAAACGACTAGTAGATGTACCAATCTCTTTTATCAGGTTTCCAAAAAGCAACATTCCCAAAAGAGGAACTGAAGAAGGCACCAAAATAGCAACAACCGTTCCCAACACAATTGGGAAAACTATTTTTACAGTTTTAAGATTTTTAATCTTATGCTTTGGCGGATATTTTTTATCCATCTCTTTCATACTGATAGTAAACTCTTTTTCCTTCATAAGAAGCTTAGCCACTAAAGGAATGATTACCGGCACCAGTGCCATGTATGAATATGCAGCAATTGCAATGGGTCCTAATAGATGAGGAGCCAACATAATTGTTGTATAAATAGCCGTTGGTCCATCGGCACCACCGATAATTCCCAAAGAAGCAGCCTCTTTAATAGTAAACCCCATATATATGGCAGCAATCATAACTGTAAAAATTCCAATCTGAGCTGCTGCCCCAAAAAAGGCAAGCCGAAGATTTCGTAACATAGGGCCAAAATCAGTTAGTGCTCCCACTCCCATAAAAATTATAGGAGGAAGAAAGCCTGTCTTAATAAGAGAATAATATAAGTAATTCATAATTCCGTAATCGTGGGCTATTTCAAACAGGTTTTTATACCTGCCTGCATCCAGTTCAACAAAATCGGAAGGCACAATACCCATATTTGCGCCGGGAAAATTCGCCAGCAAAACTCCAAAACCAATAGGAACAAGCAACAATGGCTCGTACTTCTTTTTAATTCCCAGATACAGCAAAACAAATGCTATTACCCACATAATGACTGTTTTGAAACTAATGTCTCCAAAAGCAGTCATTTCAAACAATCGTGAAAAGATATCCTGCATGTTCTACTGCAATTTTAAAAGTACATCATCTTCTTCAACTGTATCACCATTTGCCAAACACACCTCAACCACTTTGCCTGAAGTTTCAGCAATAATAGCATTGTATGTTTTCATCGACTCGATGTACCCAATTACATCACCTTCTTTTACCATATCGCCAGTTTTTACAGGCGATTCAGATGAATCTTTGGTTAAAAAGAATTTTCCTTCCAGTGGAGCAATAACTTCAGAGAGATTGGCATTTCCATTTACTTTCCCATTTCCGTTGACTGGAACAGACTCCTCCTGCGTTTTAACACTTGCAGAACCATTTTTATTTTCATCGCCATAAGAAATTTTGATCTCAAATTTTTCGCCATTAACTTCTATGTTCAAATTCCTTGGTTCGTAACTCGTAGCGCCGTTAACAGGAGCATTGCTGGTTGTAACTGCTTTTGATTCAGATTTCGATGCTTTTTTAGCCGCCAGATCTGCTTCGAAATTTGCTTTTGCTTCGCCCGATTTATAGGCCCTGTACTGTTCCGGATGCATTGCCAACTCAAACAATTCCTCATCATCTTGCCCAAAATCCCAGTTGTTGGCTTTCATCTCTTCTTTAAAGCTATCCAGATTATTTGGATATAAATCCTGTGGGTTTCCGGTATAAAATTCCCGTCCCTGTTCTTCAGCCAGTTTTACAATTTCAGGAGATAACTCGCCGGGTAATTTTCCTGACTTACCCAAAATCATATCCCATATATTATCTGCAATCATTGACCATCGCTCTTTTCCTTTTTCCAACTGGATAACGTTCATGAGCGCAAGATTCTTAACGTATTGGCTAAATGGTGTAACCAGTGGCGGATACCCCAACATTGGCCATATGTGTTCAACTTCATCAAACAATTTTACAAGCAAATCATCTTGAGTTAGTTCATTTTGTCCTCGTTTTGCTTTCCACTTATTCAGGCTTGCGAGGTTATTTTCAAGATCTGCCATCAAGCTTCCCATCATTCCGCCAGGCAACCCGGGGCCAATCAACAACGAATTCATCAGCCTGTTTTTCGGATTGATATAGTAACCTAAAAAGTCATCGATAAATTCCTGTGTTAATGAACGCACTTCCATATATGCTTTCATGTTAATATCCGGCACTAAAAATCCTGCATCTTTCAGCATTGCCTGAACAGCCAGTAAATCTACATGTCCGGTTCCCCAGGAAAGTGGTTCCATACCTACATCAACATAATCAGCTCCGGCGCGTGCAACTTCCAAAATTGAAGCCATTGCAAAACCGGGACCAGAATGTGAGTGGTACTGAATAACCGTATTCGGATGACGCTCTTTTATATTTTTAACCAGTTTCCCCAGAAATACAGGGCGCCCAATCCCCGCCATATCTTTTATGCAAATTTCATCGGTTCCCATTTCAATTAACTGGTCGGCGAGTTTTGTATAATATTCTACAGTATGAACTTTCGAAATAGTCAAACTCAACGCTGCCTGTGAAATCATCCCACCTTCTTTAGCGTACTTAATTGAGCCTTCAAGGTTGCGTGGGTCATTCAAACCACAGAATGAACGAGCAATATCAGTCCCCTGTTTCTTTTTTACTTTATACATTAATTTACGCACATCAGCGGGAACCGGGCTCATTCTGATTCCATTCAAAGCCCTTTCCAACATGTGAGTTTGAATTCCCACATCGTTAAAAGGTTGTGTCCACTGACGGTTAGCAACATTGGGATTTTCTCCAAACAAAAGGTTAATCTGTTCAAAACCTCCCCCATTGGTTTCAACGCGGGCAAAACATCCCATATCGATAATTGCAGGAGCAACTTTTAAAAGCTGATCTACACGCGGCACATATTTCCCTGAAGATTGCCACATATCGCGATATAATAAGCTAAATTTGATCTCTTTTGACATTTTACAGATTTTTCTTGGTTTATACTTTGGTTATTTTTGTGATTTGTCCTTTTCCGGCCGTAACAATATCTACAGCCGCTACAATAGCCGCAACTTTTCCTGCGGAAGACGAATCCATTAACTGACTTTTTTGAATTTTCACCGGCTCTGTACCAGGAAAGTATTTATTGGTTATCCTTATAATCAGGTTCCCGATAATAACAACCAGCCAAAGAATGAGAAAAACAGTGGCCATTCCAACCAGCAATATTGTAATTGCATTTCCTATATTTTGCGCCATAACAACATGGTTTTAATTTGATTTTTTCTAATTATTATAAAATAATACTCCCCATACAGTAAAATATCTACTGTCTTCTTGAACTGAATCTTAGTCTATCTTCTTGATTCAAAAATATATGTATAAAATCCTGAGCTTGCTGAATGTCTTTTAAACAACTAGTTTACCAGGAGGTGAAACACCGGTTGAAAAAAACAGGAAACTGTTTCGATAGTTTCCCTGCCCGAACCGGAAATTCCGAATGTCCCACTCAGCGAATCTTACATCTGATGATTGAGTAAATAAATCGGCTGAATGATAATTGCATTTTGGTGAGTTAAATGAAATACTTTTAAATTTTTCATAACCGAATATATGATCCGTGGTATTAATATCTACACAGATACCTTCTTCAATATCACCTAAACCAAATAATTTCAAACCTGTTTCACACGAGGTAAGATGACCAGCAGTTAAGATTATATTTAAAAGAAAAATTTTAATCATTGTCGTAAAGAAAAAAGAATAATTAAAATTTTAGGTTAAATTATTCATTAATCTTCTCAAAAGTTAAGACTGTATTAAGAAATAAAATCTATATTCAGAGGATTTTAAATTGTTGATTTACAGCGTACAATAAAGAAAAAATTCTATATTGATCTATATCAATCCCAATACACCTCATCCCGGTTTATAATTTTTAATGAGAAAGCTGCGAAGAATTAATCTGTGTAATCATCAAATTTTTTGCAAAATAAAAAATGAGCGAAGCAAAAATGAGTTCTTTTTTGTCGTCAAACAATATAATTACGATAAAGCATATTGTTACTCCATAAAAAAGCTGGCGATTTTGCCAGCTTTCCTTTTATTTCTCAATAACATTAATTCATATTTTTACATTAAATACAGTAACTCAAGCGTAATTTTCAATTAAAAACAACACTATATAAAACCATTTCATTTAGAAGCGCACAAGAATAAAAGCATCTATTTTTTACCTCTATGAAATAATTTTTCTACTTTGAATTTTGTATTTTCAAATATGAGGAATACGACCGGCACAAGCACCAGTGTAAGTAACATAGAACTAGTTAGCCCACCGATTAAAACCCAGGCAATTCCATTCTTCCATTCCGATGCAGCCCCTGATGCCAGTGCAATAGGCAACAAACCGATAATCATTGCAACGGTAGTCATTAAAACAGGACGAAGCCGGATTCGAGTAGCCGTTAAAAGCGCCCTTGTTACACGATATCCCTGCTTTTTCAGGTGATTGGTAAAATCGACCACCAAAATAGCATTTTTGGCTACCAGACCAATCAACATAATTATCCCAATCATACTAAAAATACTAATGGTTGATTTGGTAAGTGCCAAAGCCAGAATAGCCCCAATAATAGCCAATGGAATTGTAAAGAGAACAACAAACGGATATAAATATGATTCGTACAATGCAACCATAATAAGATACACAAGAAATATTGCCGTAATTAGCGCAAAGCCAAGTGTTCCGAATGCATCATCCGACATTTCCATATCGCCGGCGTAATAGATGGAAACCTGCGCCGGAAAATCAGCAGCTTCAATTTTCTGTTTAATTTCATCGCCAACATCGCCGGAAGCCCGTCCTAAAACCTGCGATTGAATGGTAATAGAAGAATTTCGATCGTAACGTTCCAGTTTGGTATTACCATTACTGTAGTTTACGGATGCGAATTGCAAGAGTCTGACTTTTTTGCCTTTGTTGTTCATAAAAGTCAAATTTGCAACATCGTTAATGTTGCGCCGGTTAAACTCGTCGTAAACAACATTTATGTCATATTCATAGGAACCTTCCAGGTATTTGGTGTCAGTATTACCACTAAATGCAGTTGACATTACTGTTCCAACAGTTGAGAGATCGAGCCCCAAATCTGCCATTCTTTGTTTATTGATTTCGACCACTATTTCGTTGCTGCTATTATCGAGCGAGGAGTTTACATCGTTGGCTCCGGGTGTATCTTCAATAAGAGTTTTAACCAGGGTAGCGTATTTTACAAGAGAGTCCTGCTCCGAAGATTTCACAATTACCTGAATCGGACTGTCATCAGTCCCACCAAAGAACGGGTTTAAAACCGCAACGGTAATTTTTGCCCCGGCTATTTGTGAATTGAGTTCATGTTTAACTTCGTTAGCATACACATTTGCAGATACGTCTCGAAATTGTTTTTCAACCAGTTTAATGCTAAGTTCAGCCCTGTAGGCACTTCCCTGTGCACCAGCGCCAAACATTCCATCGCTTCCTGTTCCTACTTTTGTAAAAACGGAGGTGATCTCAGGCTTTGTTCTCAACAATTTTTCAATTTCAAGTACTTTCTGATTGGTTTCTTTTAATGTTACTTCTTTTGGCATTTCAATTTCTAAAACAAATTCACCGGCATCACCCAGCCCAAAAGCCTCGGTACCAACAAAGCCGGTTGGTATCAGCATTACGCTTGCTACAAATAAAACGGTTACTGCTAAAAAGGTAATTACTTTGTGACGCATTGCCCTTACCAATATTTGCTGAAGAAAATTGCCCAAATGATCGATTTGCTTTTCAAACCACAAAAAGAAACGGCCCGACCAAACATTTTTTTTCAATACTTGCAGTTTTGCCAGTTTTGATGTTAAAAGCGGAACAGCCGTAAAAGCTACAAAAAGACTTAATAAAGTGGTAATTACCACCACAAGAGCAAAAGGACCAATCATACCTGAAATAAAGCCGGTGGAAAGCCCGAGTGGCAAAAACACAACTACATCTACCATCGTAATGGCAACCGCTGTATAACTAATTTCAGCCCGGCCATCGAGCGTTGCCTGTTTCCTGTTTTTACCCATTTCCATGTGCCGGTAAATATTTTCGAGAACAACAATGGCATCATCTACCAAAATTCCAATCACCAGTGACATAGCCAGTAGCGTCATAACATTCAAAGAATACCCCAGCAAATACATTCCAATAAATGAAGAAATAATAGAAAGCGGAATGGCCACCATAACAATAAATGCGTTGCGTAAACCATGCAAAAAGACGAGCATTACCAACGAAACCAAAATGACGGCATAAATAAGGTCTTGCATAACAGAATCAGCAGCTTCTTCCGTAAAAATAGAAGAATCAAAAGGAACTGCGAATTCTACATCGTCAGTTTTATATGTATTCTCCAGTTCTATAAGTTTTTCGCGGACTGCATGACACATTTCAACAGTATTGGCATCCGACTGTTTTTTTATACTCACCCCCACCGAATTTTTGCCATTTACGCGGGCAAGCATTTCTGGCTCTTTTTCGGTATCAAAAACACCTGCAACATCCTTTAACAGAATTTTAGTTCCATTTTTACCAGTAGCAACAACGACATGTTTTATATCGTTTTCATTTTTGTATTTTGCCGCAAGACGGATAACCATTTGTGCTCCGGTATCCTTAATCTTTCCTGTAGGGAAATCGAGGTTCGAAGACTGAATTGCTTGTAAAACTTGTGTTGTAGAAATATCATATGCATTCAGTTTTTGCGGGTCGAGGCTCACGCGGATTTCCCGTTCGTTGCCGCCAATAAGACTAATTTCCCCTACCCCTTTAATCCGGGATAGTTCTGGCACTATCTTGTATTTCAGTAAATCGTAAAATTCGGTAGAAGCCATCGATGATGTAGCCCCAACATTCATAACCGGCATATCACTCATTGAAATCTTGGTAATAACCGGCGCATCTGCATCTTCAGGTAATAGATTTACGGAGGCATTTATGCGTCGTTGTGCATCCTGGATGGCAGCATCTATATCGGCTGACATTTTCAGCGAAATCCCTAAAACAGCAATTCCTTCCTGTGAGGTACTCTGAATATGATCAATGTTCTCAACGGAACTGATAATTTCTTCCAGTTTTTTAGTTACGTTATTTTCTACTTCCGAAGGAGAAGCCCCCGGATAAGTGGCCATAACAATAAAAGCAGGAGCTGTTACATTAGGCATAAGTTCGTAGTTCAGATTTTTATACCCTGAAATTCCCAAAAAAAGGAGCACGGTAAAAATAACAACTACCAGTGTAGGCCTGTTTACGGCTATTTTTGCAATATTCATTACTTTTCTGTTGAATTCATTGCTGTCCCATTAAAATCTAATAATGTTCTTTGAAATGTTTGAAATTTAGTCAGTTACAGGCTTTTTTCGGTTAAACGGATTTCAATTTGCATTTTCGCTGTTCATTAACGGATTAGCAAATGCATAAGGATAAATACGTTTTTGCTCAGTTAGCATCGTTCCTAGATAGGAATAAGTTCAACTACATCGTTCGCAAGTATGACGGTGACAAATACGTGAAGCATTTCACTTGTTGGAATCAATTGCTTGCTCTGATGTTCGGGCAATTATCAAATCGTGAAAGCCTGAGAGATTTGATTGTTGCAATTGATGCTCATCATTCCAAATCTTATCATTTGGGTTTAGGCAAGAATGTTTCAAAATCATCCTTAGCCAGAGCTAATCAAGACAGAGACTGTCGCATCTTTGAAGAATATGCTTACTATCTGGTTAACGAAGCCAGGCAGAAACGAGTTTCTGACATCTTCAAGCTTGATGGCAATGTCTACGCTTTTGATTCAACAACGATTGACTTGTGCCTTTCCGTATTCTGGTGGGCGAAGTTCCGCAAGAAAAAAGGCGGAATCAAAGTGCATACATTATATGATGTAGAAACACAAATCCCAGCATTCTTTCATATTACTGAAGCTTCGGTACACGACTCTACGGCAATGAAAAAAATTCCTTATGAATCAGGATCATATTACATATTTGATCGTGCATATAATCACTTCAAGATGTTGTACAGGATTCACCAGATAGAAGCCTTCTTCGTTGTCAGAGCAAAAAAGAATCTTCAATACAAGATAATCAAATGGAAACGAAGAATGCCCGAGAACGTACTTTCAGATGTAACGATTGAATTGACTGGTTTTTATCCCAGGCAATATTATCCAGAACATCTTCGAATGGTCAGATATTGGGATGAAGAACAAAAGCGTGAGTTTGTATTCTTAACCAATGCAATGCACATTTCAGCTCTTCAAGTTGCTGAACTTTATAAGAACCGCTGGCAAGTCGAGCTATTCTTTAAATGGCTAAAACAACATCTGAAAATCAAGAAATTCTGGGGTACTACTGAAAATGCTGTTCGAATCCAGATTTACGTTGCTATATGTACCTACTGCTTGGTAGCAATTGTCCAGGAAGACATGAATCTTGACAGAAGTACTTATGAGGTTTTGCAAATCTTGAGTATATCATTGACTGATAAAACTCATCTTCGAGACCTTTTTAAGAGAACTAAATTTCAAAATGACAAAGAACGTTTTAGACTTAATGAGCCAAATTTGTTTAATATTAATAACGTCCCAATTTTAATGGGACACTAGTGTGTTGAATTATAAAATTTTGATTTTTGAACCTTTCTCAAGGTTTATTTGCCCGGATGTAACAATCACATCACCGGCCTTCAGCCCTGTTTTCACAAGTACCTGGTCCCCTTGAAGGGGTTCAATTTCCAATTTGCGGGTAACCACCGAGTCTCCTTTTACGATGAAGACCTCAGCATCTTTAATACTTCCTGCAATGGCCCTGCGGGAAATAACCAGTACATCAGATTGCGAAATCCCCTGAAATACAGCCGTGCCAAACATTCCGGGAGTGATAGTATTTTCAGAGGAATTCTCGACCAAAATTTCTACATTATACTTACCCGATTCATCGGCTTTAACGTTAATTGTTTTTACCCAACCTTTATAACATCCGGAATATATATCGGTTAAAACAGTTACGTCCTGCCCTGTTTTTATTTGTGTGGCTTCTTTTGCAGTTACCATTGCCACAAATTTCACCTTGCTTATTTTTACCATATCAAAAACCACAGTTCCCGGTGAAAGATAAGCTCCTGTTTCAATATGCCTACTGGTAATTATACCGTTAAATGGCGCCCTGATAAATGAATCATCGTATTGTTTTTGTGCAGAAACCAAATTTGTCCTGACATCCATCAAATTCTTTTTGGCATCTTCAAATTGCTGCATTGTAACGCCATCGCTTTTTATAAGCTCCTGGTTGCGCTGCATATCTTTTTCTGCCTTTTCAAGATTGTAACGCGCCAATTCTAGTTCCGATTTATAAACATCGTTTTCAGTGGTGGCCAAAACCTGTCCCTGAGTTACCTTGTCTCCTTCATAGCAGTTAATTGCATTAACTTTTCCTTCCAACTCGGCCGCAATGCTTGTTTCCTTTGAGGCCGAAAACATCCCGTCAATCGAAAATTCAGTATGGACAGGTTGCATTTTGACTGTATCTACAATTACCGGGATGGAACCGTTTGATTCTGAAATTAACTTTAACTCCCGGGCAAAACTCTTTTTGTTTGACATCAGGCGGGCAACCATAGTAACAACAAGCACAACAATCCCCAATATGATTAGAATATTTTTTTTGTTTTTCATGACTTTCTGTTTTTATGATTTTGTTTAAAATTTGAGCAAATCACCTTTTATTTTTTTAAGTTCCAATTTGGCATTATTGAGTTCCAGTAAGGCACTAACATACGAAAGCCGCGCTTCGGTAAGCGAATTTTCCGAAAGCATTAAATCGGATAATGACAACATTTGCTGTTTGTATTGTTCCAGGCTTATTTGGTAATCTTCTTCTGCCACCTGAATATTCTCCTGTTGGCGCGCAATGGCTTTTGTACTGCTGGAATATTGTTTTACGGCATTCAGATAGTCCTTCTGTAACTCGCGGGTAGCAAGTTTCTTCGAATTGGCAAGTTGTTCCAGTTCTACATTGTATTGTTGAATTTTGGAACGTTTTTCAAACCCGTCGAAAATTGGAATACTAAGATTCAAGCTAAGATATCCGACTTTGAAGAACCGGTTGTTTCCATTAAAAAAATTGAATGAATCCTGTTGTCCCTGGTAAAAGAAATGCCCTGTTGTTGAAAGTGTGGGTAAATAAGCCTGTTTTGTGAGTTCTTGGTTCAATCCTGATATTTCAATTTGTTTTTCCAACTCCAAAATGTTTGTATTATCCGAAAAATCAGGCTGAAGTCCTGGTGAAATTTCTTTGGATGAAAGTGTATCAGCTAATTCGAGTGGTTGACTAAAATCAATACCAACTAAAAATCGTAACAAATTAAGTTGCTGTTCTTTTAACTTTACAAGATTATCAATTTCGGTTTGAAGATTATTTTTAGTAACCTGCACTTTCAAGAAATCGATTTTCCTGGCCACCCCGTTCTCAGCCTTGCTTTTAGTAATTTCAAGCAAGTGGTTGGTATTAACCATGTTCTTATCTAAAAAATTGATCTGGCTTTCAGTAGACTGGCAGAGCAAATAAACCTGCCATACCTGGTAAATTATTTCTTCTTTTTTTTGCTCCAGACTTAATCCGCTTAGTTTTTGCATTCTTTCTGCCAATCGTAATGAAGTGTGATAACTCACATCAACAAGGCTTAGCGTGGCATTAAACCCGCTACTCCAATCGTATTTCGTTCCAATTTCGATAGGAATGTCACCGGATTCACCAAAGAACTCGCCAGGCATTATCATTTTGGGAATTGCAAAATAATAGTTGAAGTCACTATAAGCATCAAGCTGTGGATAAAGTTTGCTTTGTTTTTCGTGCAACTCATATAGTTTATGAAGATTCTCTAATCTGGCATTCAACACTTCCAGGTTACTATCTACTGCCAACCGGCAGGCTTGTTGAAGTGATATTTGCCGTATATTTTGCTGCGCATTGGTTGCGGACAGGCCAATAAAGGCCAAGACTATCCCTATTAATAGTTGTTTTCTCATAACATCGTTTTTTTGTTAAAAAGATTTGTGGAAGACTTTTCTATTTCACACACATACCATATGGTATGTCTTAAGATAAAAAAATTAGTCCTCTAGACAAAGCAGAGAACCTCCTGTAGTTATTGTGTAATTTTTGGCACAATAGACAAGCGATGAATTGTCCTTTTTTTCAGGTCCCAAAATAACATCAAATAACTTATCCACTAATAATGAATAAGTTTCATAAATTTTTCGAATTTCTTCTGTAATTGTTTTCATAACTTTTAATTTTATATTGCCTCTGTTTATGAAGACAATTGAATGGCTAAAATATTTTATACATTATTATTTTTTTTGATTTTATTTTTGTTTTCATTAAAAAAAAGCGAATAAAACATACCAATAAGTATGTGCGAAGATAAAAAAATTCACGAATAAATCATTTCATTATACAAATTACTCAACCGCTTACGTAAATAAACCACCGCATAATGTTTTCTGGATAACAACGTATTAACGGGAACTCCGGTTGTTTCAGAAATCTCTTTTACCGGGATACCGTCCATTTCAGTTAATTCAAAAACTTCGCGTTGCTCAACGGGCAGTTCTGTCAGAGCGGTTTCAAGCTCAGCCCAAACAATAGAACGCAGGTACTCCATTTCCGGAGAAGGCGAAGTTTCTTCTTTTGAAAGAAGAATTTCGGCAATATCATTAAAAATATTCTTATCAGAATGCGGTTCCTGATAAGCAGGAAGTTCCTGTTCTTTTTTCTTTTTTCCTTTATTAATAATTATATTTCGAGCCACCTTGTACAACCAGCCCGAAACATGCTCAATAGGATTCAAAGCTTCCTCCACTGTTTTTACCAGTTGTAAAAATACATCCTGAAGAATATCATCCACATCATCTTTATTATCCACATATTTTCGGACAAATGCTTTTAATCCGGGTTCATATTCTTTTACCAATTTGCCAACGTCGTGCTGATCGGTTTGCTTATTTGTCAATTTGGATTCCTTCATTATTCCTCGCTGGTCTGTTTTGTATGGCCGGAAAAATGATCATCAGAGAAAGAATGACTATGGAAAAATTCCCTTCTTTTACTGATAAAATCATTTCTTTCTTCTTCCGACATTTTCATCCACTTTTCCCGTATCGTATTATCTCTTTTAAAATCGTGCACATTCCTGTTGCGCGGATCTCCTATATTAAAGCTTCCAAACAATAAACGACCAAGAAGAAATAAACCTGCAGCCTGCCAGAAGTTAATAGTGGATAATCCAAAAATATCGGGGACGAGTAAATTCCATAACACCATTACAACCAGGCTTAACCCCAAAATGGCAATGATACCGAGGAACCTCATTTTAAAAAAGTCACCTCTTTTTAATCTTTTTTTATTCATATTATTTGATTTTTTTTTGAAAGCTAATCCAGCCAATTTTAAAACTTGTTCGATAATTATCAGCAGAATACCAGACTTGCGGCTTCCAACCCGATATTCAGCTAATTCCTTTCTGAATGTGATTAAAAGCCAAACCTGCTATGGCCACCGAATCCTCTGTATATAAAGAAATGTTTCATTCGTTCATTTCTCTGTTTTATAAATTTTTCTTTTTTCTCCGGCGATTTTTGTTGCCACTTTTTGCAACGTTTATCTATCTTCTTCGACCGTAAATTTACGATGGACAGTGAAAAATTCGTTGTCGTCCGACATACATTGGGTTATAAAATTGACCAGATCTTCGACATACAATTTTCTTCATCTTCAATCATTCCCGACCATTCTTCACAAATATCTGAATGACGATGCCCCAAAGGCATCCTTCCCCCAAATATCCACTCATTCCAAAATTTCTTGTTTTCATGATTCCTATCTATACTAAACTATAGCGATCATTCGCTGTAGTTGAAGACAAGTAGGAACGCAAAATATTTTAAAGAATTTGAAATATTTCAGAAAGAAGCGATGTTCATTTTTTAGTGCCTTATTTTTAAATGCCTCCGAGTAATTTATACAGATTGTCCCAATCGGTCATTATTTCTTCTAAAGCATTATCTTGATTATCCAAAGCAATGTTATTAAGCGCCACGCCATCACTTAAATTCAAAAACATGGAAGCAATCTGCCTGCTGGGGATGGTAGTATTTATTTCTTTGTTTTGTTTAGCCTGGTCAACTATTGCCTTCCATGCGGTCTGCTCTTTCTTTCGCTGGGCAGCATGAATCTCGAAATAACTGGCAACCCGGCGTCTTGCTTCAACAATAAACAATAATATATTGTAATCCTTATTTTCACTTAGTCCGCTATTTTCTTTCAGGCGCATCAGGTAGGCCTTGTAAAATGCTTTTAGCGATGCCCTGGGAAAAGTACTAAAATCGGTGATCATAAAGTGGCTATACAAATACCTCACACTCTCCTCAAAAATTTCTTCTTTGCTATTATAGTAATGATAAAAAGCACCTTTGGTAACTCCAACCTCCGTCACAATTTCAGTTAAAGTAACTTCCTTATAACTTTTCTGGAGAAACAATTCCAACGATTTTTGAAGAATAGTTGTTTTGGTGTCGTTCATAATACCTACCATTTGGTATGTAAAAATAAAAAACATTTTTTATTGTTTCCATATGAACATTCAAATTTAAAACTACATCAAAAGATGTGCGGCAACGAAGGTAAAGTTATTATACCGCTGTTCCTAGCGCCTGACCTTTCACAACAAATACACACAATACACTATCTATCAATAATCTAAATACCTTTAGACATTATTTTATTTCAGTATCTTATGTGTGTAAACTAGTGTCAAATCAATCTTGAAATTTCGGGGAATAGTATTGGAGCCCCGAAAATATGTGGGATCACATTGAAAAGTAGGTGGAGTAAAAAATTAGATTGATCTTTGTGGTTTTATTTTTTGCTATAAAATGATTCCGCAACAAAGTCAATATAAGGCCTTGGTAGAAGCCCTTCTTCCCGAAGATCTATTTCGCTATTTTGAAATTGTCGATGTTAAGGTTCAGCCTTCATCAATAGATGTTTATCTGGATGAGTTAAACACTCCTCCATTGTCGCACAAAAACGTAAAACTGGTATCGAAAGGTTTTCATTCAGCAGTTACAATCCAGGATTTTCCGATCCGGGAAAAGGCTGTTTTTCTTCATGTGAGAAGGCGTAAATGGAAAGAAGAACGTACCGGGAAAATCATCAGCAACAATTGGGAAACAGCAGCAAAAGGAACGCGTTATACAAAGGATTTCGCGTCTTTTTTAAAAGGATTATTTGGACAATTACCCGATTAGCAGTAACAGCCTGGATAAGTTTTTCCACATCGATGGAGAACAGTTTGGGCAGCAATACAAAGAGCACCTTAGCAATTACAATAACTGGCCAATGCGGCCTCATGCCGACGACTGGATGGTTTTCGCGCAGAATATTGGTAGTCATTTAAGCATTGATGAAACTTCGTTATCGAACGGCGAGCTTTACACTATTCTTACCAATAAAGCGGCCAAAGGTAAAAAAGGTGTACTGGTAGCTATGATCAAAGGAACCAGGGCTGAAGATGTAGTCGGAGCTTTAAAAATCATTCCTCTCAGTGAGCGTCGTAAGGTCAGGGAAATAACCCTTGATATGGCCGGTTCGATGGGACAAATTGCCAGGCAATGCTTTCCAAAAGCAACACGTGTTATTGATCGTTTTCATGTGCAAAAGCTTGCACTCGATGCCCTGCAGGAGATACGCATAAAACACAGGTGGGACGCCATTGACGAAGAAACAAATGCTAAAGAGAATGCTAAATGGGACAAGAAAATTTACATACCGTTTCGCTTTGATAATGGCGATACAAAAAAACAATTACTGGCACGCAGCAGGTATCTTTTGTTTAAATCAGCTGACAAATGGAGTCAGTCTCAAAAACAAAGAGCCAAAATTCTTTTTGCACAATACCCCGATATTAAAAAGGCATTTGGCCTAACACACGATTTAAGGATCATTTTCGCAAAAACAAAAGAGAAGGCGGTGGCGTACACAAAACTGGCACACTGGTATAATAAAGTCGCAGACTCCGGGTTTCGCTCGTTTAACACAATATCGGCTACTATTTACACCCATTACAAGGAAATACTCAACTTCTTTGACCGGCGAAGCACCAATGCTTCAGCAGAATCTTTCAATGCTAAACTGAAAGCTTTTAGAGCAGCATTGAGAGGCGTAAGTGACATTAAATATTTTCTGTTTAGAGTAGCAAAAATTTATGCCTGAAAAAGCAAATCCACCGGATTTTAAATGTGATCCAATATGTGCCCTGCTTTTACATCAATCTAATTCTCAAGAAACAAAAAAGCATCAATCCCTTAAGATTAATGCTTTCTGCGGTGACGACGAGACTCGAACTCGCGACCCTCGGCGTGACAGGCCGATATTCTAACCAACTGAACTACGCCACCAATAAAATGGTGTTCAAAAAAAATAAGCGGTGACGACGAGACTCGAACTCGCGACCCTCGGCGTGACAGGCCGATATTCTAACCAACTGAACTACGCCACCGTTTTTTTATGAACTACCTTCGACTAGTGTAAAACACGATTTTCAAAGGTGTTGCAAATATATACTTTCTTTTTTTTTCTACAATATAAAAAATGATTTTTTTAAAAAAGGTTTAAACAACAGAAAATCAATAAATTAAACAAGCTTCATCCGACTTACCTGAATCAAATTTTCTTCTCTTAGTGTTTTTTCCCCATTCCACCGGTAAGCAGTTAGTTTTTTTGTGCCATTCACACAAGAATCAACACAACAAATATTCTGCTTTACGATAAATGGCCCGTTTCCCCTGCAATAGTGTCCGAAAAAAACAATCGGCTCGTCTTTAGGGTAAACATAATTTTCCGGAATAATTTGTTTTGGAATAGTATAATTTGGAAGCGAAAACTTACTTTCAAACGACATCTGCTCAAACGTTTTTTCGTGCGGGTCCTCCCACCAGCGCATTCTGAATGTTCTGGGAGAGACTCCTTTGTTATTTATTATTTTTAAATCACCAGGAAGCCGAAAATCGATTCCCTTTGTTAGTGTCCAAATACTTTTACCCATTTCAGATTTTGGATTTCGGTATATCTCCCGAAAAATCTTTTTCTTAATTTTTCCTTCAGCAATGTTTTCTTTTATATAATCAATTGCAGGTTGCGACCAACATGCATGAACAATCCTGATATCTCCAAGATCAAGGAATAACGGTAAAGTTCGCATCCATTTCAAATGATCGACTAACTCTTCCTGATTTGCAATAAACTGATTCATTGTTTTGAAGAGAGCATAGAAATTTTTATTGCCCGACTTTGTTGATGGATCACCTGTTTTAAATTTCAGATCGTAAATAATTGCATTTATTTCATGATTCCCTAAAATGGCCAGTGCATTTCCATTCTCAACCATTGTGCGAACTTTCCGGATTGTCTTCTTTATTTCAGGGCCGCGATTTATAAAATCTCCAACAAAAATTGCCTTTCGTTCCGGATGTGCGTATCCTGATTCTGTTTTCTTGTAACCAAGTTCCAGCAAAAGCTTTTTTAATATTGTGGCCTGTCCGTGTATATCTCCAATTATATCGTACATAAATTCCAAATATGAAATCTAATGTAAAAAAAAATAGCCATCTGACGAATGTCAGACAGCTATTTCTCAATAATATATTAAAACAAATTTTACCAGAAATAAGAATAGAATACCAGGATAATTACAATAATAACAGCAGAATTAATAACATCCCATTTGTTCCAGCTTGCCCTAACTTCGGCTCGCTGTTCGGCAGTCGCCGAGCCAATAGTAAGCCCTTGAATAGACGCAGCGTCTTTCACCTTTGTGAAATAGCTTATTAAAATCATGGTAATAATAACAATAGCAAAAATATAACCTTCGTAATGATAAGTATTCATTCCAATAAAAATATCGTAAACTGCAGATCCCTCAGCGAATGAACCTTTAAAAATATTTATCGCCAAACGAATCATTCCAAGGCAGAAGCCAACAACTAAGCCATAAAAACCTGCTGCAGGAGTTGTTTTTTTAGAAAGAATCCCGAGAAGGAAAACGGCAGCAATTCCCGGGGCCAGCAGCGATTGTACCTCCTGTAAATACTCATAAAGCACCTTTCCCAATCCTTTCATAACCGGAATCCAGGCAATTCCTAAGATCACAATTACCACAGTAGCGATCCGTCCAACAACAACGTAGTGGCGGTCAGAAGCATTCGGCCTATATTTTTGATAAAAATCGACAGTAAACAACATTGCTGATGAGTTAAACAATGAAGCCAGAGAGCTCATTAATGCCGCCAAAATACCGCCGATTACAATTCCTTTAAACCCAATTGGAAGGAGTTCGGTCACTAAGGTTGAAAAAGCTGCATCGTTAGAAGAAAGGGTTATCATTCCCTTCTGATTCAAAGCATAAGCAATCATCCCCGGAATTAGGAAAATAAACACTGGTGTTAATTTCAGGTATGCTCCAAAAATAGCACCTCGTCTGGCTTGTGTCATATCTCTTCCTGAAAGCACTCGTTGAACAATAAACTGGTCGGTACACCAATACCAAAAGCCAATAATTGCCGAACCAAGAATTACTCCTGTCCAGGGAAAATCAGGATCATTATGAGAACGCATCAAACTAGTCATTGAGTCGCCATGAACCGTTACATTTGCTCTACAAACTTCCATAAGCTCACTCCAACCTCCCACTTTCATCAGTCCCAGAATTAAAATAGCTATTGAGCCAATCAACAAAATTGGGGTTTGTAATACCGATGTATAAAGAACGGCTTTCATTCCTCCGAACGTAGTATAAAGTCCGGTTAATATAACCAACCCGATTGCACTTATCCAAAAGAAGTCAATATTATATCCCCAAAAACTCACCGAGTCAATATTAAAAACATCTTTAAACACAACACCCCCGGCATAAACGGTAACGGCTACTTTGGTAAGTACATAACTTACAATTGAAATAATTGAAAGAAAAGACCTTGCCTGTGGATTGTATCTCCTTTCCAAAAACTCAGGCATTGTAAATACTTTACTTCGCGCGTAAAAAGGAACAAACAGCCATCCCAACATCAGGATAACCCAACCATGCATTTCCCAGTGCGCCATTGCCATACCGCTTTCAGCACCCGCTCCGGCGAGTCCGACAAGGTGTTCAGAACCGATGTTTGATGCAAAAATAGAAGCGCCAATTGCAATCCATGTTGCATCTCTACCAGCAAGAAAATAATCAGAGGTGTCTTTGTCCTTCTTTTTCAGAACCCAAACAATGATTCCGACAAGCCCTAAAAAAAACAGGCCAAGAACAATCCAGTCAAGTGTACTCATTTTTCAAAGTTTTAATTATTTTAATTCAGGTTTATATTTTTACAATTCGGTCTAAAACGTCAACCCCGATATTGGGTTTGAGCCTGTAATAATAAGCTCCTTTTTTTGACTCGGTTGAATTCTTTTGATTCAATTTTTCAAGCACTCCTAAAGAAAGAATCTTTTTTCGGAAATTACCCGGATCAAATTCCCGCTGATAGATTGCCTCATATAATTTACGGAGTTGCATAAAAGTAAATTTCTCCTGCAATAATTCAACCCCAACAAGGCTAGATCCGGCTTTTTGCTGTAAAATACTCATTGACTTTTCAACCATCTCTTTATGGTCAAAAATTAACCTGGGCAAGTTGGTTACAGGCCACCATTTTGCTCCATGACTTTTTATTAATTCCTCATCGGATTGTGTAATACGGCTCAATGCATAAAATACAACACTCACTACTCTTTCAAACGGTTCGCGAAACGGTTCGGAGAATGTACTTATTTGTTCAAGAAAGATATTACTTAATCCTGTTGTTTCCTGCAGAATTCTGCTCGCAGCCTCTTCTGCCGATTCAAGCTCTTTCACAAAGCCTCCCATCAAAGACCACGAACCTTTAACCGGTTCA
Organism: uncultured Draconibacterium sp.; assembly: GCA_963677235.2. Lineage (GTDB taxonomy): Bacteria > Bacteroidota > Bacteroidia > Bacteroidales > Prolixibacteraceae > Draconibacterium. The sequence continues at coordinate 2,500,339 of CAXXPP010000004.1, forward strand.
AATGCCCGGGGGTAGAGCAACAATTTCAGTTGTTCGTCTTCATATCCCAGAATAACACAATCAACTGACACCAAAAATTTGGATTGATTTTCGTAGTAGCTCATAATTAGATTTAATCATCATAAAATTATAAAAGTATATTTTACGTTTGTTAGTAATTTTGTATATTTATTCAAAAAGTGTTTTATAACAGAAAACAAAAATAAAGAAGCCTGCCGGAATTCCGGCAGGCTTCTTCTCTGAAGCTAAACTAAAATATTATAATGTTCTAATTTTTGACCCCTTTGTTGCAAAGAAAATCAGATAAGCGTAATAAATAAACAGACAACTAATTGCAATTACAACTGAACCTGTAATTGTTTGAATCGCTCCCATTATAGGCATTAAAATAGCAGCACCAATTACTGATGTTGCAATAACTCCGGAAGCTACTTTAGCTAACGGACCTAAATCCTCCAGTGCTAAATTATATATCGTTGGCCACATAATTGAATGGAATAAACCTGTTCCGAGGAAAGTCCATAAAGCAATTGTACTTGCACTTGCGCCAATTGCCAATGAAACGGCTACCAATACAGCTCCACCAAAAGCGCATAGAGTAAGAATCTGACGGGCTGTAAATTTCTGGAGTACGAAAATACCAATCAAACGACCAACCATTAGTCCGCCCCAATAATATTTCAACAAGTCGATTCTTTCCTGCGACGAAAAACTGAACCCAATTTTATCTGAATAATCAGCGAAGAAGCTCGGGATACCAATTTCAATCCCCATATAAACAAAAATAGCCAGCGAGCCTAACCAAACATGTGGATATTTAAATGCACTCGATTTGTATTTTTTCTTTTCACCTGTTGTTTCTTCGTCGTCACCTTTAATTTCAGGTAGCTTCAAAAAGAACATCACCAGTAAAATTACCAGTGTTATTCCTCCGATAATACCAAAAGGTTTCTGTACAGCAGTTGGATCATTGGTATCATTTACAATCAACATTGAAACAAAAATTGGTGCAATTACTGTGGCAACCGAATTCAGCGCATTGGTAAGTGTCAACCTACTTGCAGCAGTTTCAACCGGCCCCAGTGCATTTACATACGGATTGGCTGCAACCTGCAGCAAAACAACACCTAACGCAAATACGGCAACGGCTCCCAAAAAAGGAATATAACCCAATGCCACCATTGGAATACAAAGGAAAAACCCAACAACGATTAATAACAGACCAGCCAAGACTCCGTTTTTATATCCAATCCGGTTAATTATAAATGCTACCGGAACTGATAATGCATAAGCACCATAAAAGAAAGAGTTTGGCAACTGTTTTTCGACGTCATTCAGATGGAAAGCATCCTTCAGAAAGTCGATCATGGAGTTATTCATCGTAGTAATGAATCCCAATAAGAAAAACAGGGAAGCCATTACTATCAAAGGAAACAAATACTTGTTTTTACTCATTTCAATTTTATTTAGATTATTGTTTTAGAATAGGCTTTTCAAAAAGCTTAAAAATCCAGATTAACTGAACCTTTTGCCCTGATAAATAATTTATGACAAGCTCCTTTCCCATATACATGCTCGAGTGTATTTACATATTCATCCAGTTTTTCCTGTGGAACAAAAGCCTGAATCGTACCACCAAAACCACCGCCATGAACCCGCCATGCTCCGCTTCCTTTTAGAACCATTTCGCTCAAAGCCAATGCCAGCGAAACCACTTGCTCATCCTTATGAACAACATCAAAAATATTCTGATTATACATATATGAGCTGTAACCCGATTCTACAACCATCTTTAGGAAGGACTCAAAATCATTATTTTCCAAAGCAGCCACCTGATCAACTACACGCTGGTTATCACCCTGAAAATGGTAAGCACGCAAAATGGCCCTGTCGCCAGTTTTTTCCCTGATTTCAGGAATTTTATCGACTATTTGCTCCAAAGTAACTTCACGTAAAACTTTGGCACCCAATTCTGCCGCTACAGCTTTCATTTCAGTTGGTAAAGATGCATACTCTGCCTGAGAAGCGGGATCGTCATGACCTCCGCCAACATCGGTAATTACCAATGAAAAACCGGTGGCAACAAAGTCAAAATTAACTTCTTTTACAACCGGATTAGCAGGATCTTTAAAATCAATGGTAATAAGTCCACCAACAGAACAAGCCGTTTGATCCATCAACCCACAAGGTTTTCCGAAATAATTATTTTCTGACCACTGACCAATAATTGCATTTTCAACCGCCGACATTTTTCCGTCGTTAAAAAGTTCGCTGATAATTGCCCCAACCAGCACTTCAAAAGAAGCTGAAGAACTCAATCCTGAGCCTTTGGGAACACGACCTTCAATACATGCATTAAAGCCACCAATTTTATACCCGTTTTCCTTCATTTTGGCACAAATACCTTTTACCAATGAGTTAGATGTATAAAAATTAGACTCATCAATACTCAAATCAGAAAGGTCAACCTGAAATTCAGGATAACCGGCAGATTTTATTTTAATTATATCGGTTCCGCTTGCTGCAGCAACAGCAATGTTATCGAGGTTTACAGCGCCAGCCAAAACCCGTCCGTAGTTATGGTCGGTGTGGTTCCCGCCAATCTCAGTACGTCCGGGAGAACTAAAAAGTGTTACATCGTCTGAACCATACGTTTTTTCGAAGTCACTCATCAAACCTGCATATCTTTCTGCCTGTTCTTTTAAAACAGCAGGTTCTGTTCCGTACAATTCCTGAAACAGCGGATTGTCTCCACCGTTAATTTTTTCAATTAAGCTGTTAATTTTAGTCATAACTCTTCTATCGATTAATAATTATTGATTGATTTAATTTATTTCTTATAATGAACTTTTGGTAAATCACGTAAACGCTGAGCGGCTTGTTCTGCGGTAATATCACGTTGCGGAGTGGCAAGCATTTCGTAGCCAACCATAAACTTTTTAACTGTTGCAGAACGCAGTAACGGCGGATAAAAATGCATGTGCAGATGCCATTCAGGATAATCTTTTCCATCGGTTGGTGCCTGGTGCAGTCCGGCTGAATAGGCAAAAGAAGTTTCAAACAGATTATCATACATAATCGTCAACCTTTTATAAATATCTGCCAAATCGGTCCTTTCATTATCTTCCAACTGAAGAATATTTTGCACCGGCCGTTTGCTAATAATCATTGCCTCAAAAGGCCAAACAGCCCAAAATGGAACCAGGGCCACAAACGAGTCGTTTTGATCCAGCACCCTTACTTTTTTCACTAGCTCGGTCTGCAAATAATCATTCAACAATGTTCTTCCATGTTTTCTGAAATAGGCTTTCTGTGCTTTACTCTCCTTTTCCGGTTCAACCGGAATTCCTTCAGAAGACCAAATTTGTCCATGTGGATGCGGATTTGAGCACCCCATTATAGCGCCTTTATTTTCAAAAATTTGCACGTAATTAATTTTCGGATTATTTCCCAGTTCGTCAAACTGCTCACACCATACGTCAATTACATTTCTAATATTTTCAACCTCCATTTCAGGAATGGTAAGACTATGGTCTTCGTTAAAACAAATTACTTTACAAATGCCACTTTCGCTTTTTGCCTGAAAAAGTTCACCATCGTTTATTTCTGCGGAAGGAGTATCCGACAAAAGTGCACTAAAATCGTTGGTAAAAACAAATGTTCCTTTGTAATCCGGATTTTTATGACCTCCGGCCCTTTCATTCCCGGGACATAAATAACACGTTGGATCATGTTTTGGTCTTTCCTGATTCGTTTGTTTCTCAACCTGTCCTTGCCATGGACGTTTGGCACGGTGTGGTGAAACCAAAATCCAGTCGCCTGTTAATGGATTGTATCTTTTATGGGGATGATCTTCAATATTAAAACTCATGGTTACAAGAAATTTTTTTCTGTTTTTTTTTACTAAACTATTTTAAACCAATATTCACCAACTGGTAGGTACTAGTAGGCACAAATATATATTTTTTAATTTCTCTCACGTTCAAATTAATAAATGTTTAGTAGCAGAAAACCCTACAAACTGTTCCTTACAATTAGTTTTGAAGGGTTCCGAACTTTTATTCCGTCCCGGTCGATAACCATTTGTGCCAAAGTCTTTCCCATTTCAACAAAATCAGTTGAAATTGTAGTTATTCCGCCAGAAACCACCTCTTTAAGCATTGTATCATTAAACGAAACCACACCAAACTTTTTACCTAATTTGTATTTATAGTTTTTTGCAATTTTTACCAATTCTACCAAATCTCGGTCAGATATCAGAAAGTATGCCTCGTACAATGCAGGCCGCACTCCGTCGAGTGTTTTTATAATTTCGTAATTAAATTTAAATTCTTCACAAAATTTTTTAAATCCAATATTCCGTTGTTCGGGCTCTTTTCCGCCTGGATTAACAAAAACCAGTTTCCGGTATTTCCGAAGTAAATTCTGGCCTTCAACAAGCGCATCGTAAAAATCCTGCTCAAAATGTTGGTAAACCACCGGATAATTTTTTAAATCATTTTTCATCCGATCCAAAATAAATACCTTTTCTTTTGGCAATTTTGAAATTAAATGATTTGTATTTTCAAAAGTGGCCGGCATAATTATATATGAAGTATAACTTCCAATACTTTCCAAAAGCAAACTCTTGAATACTTTAAAATTAAAATGATGAAAATAAATTTCAACATTTGCCCGGTTCTTCAATGTAGAAATAAGCGAATTGTACAAATCTTCTTTAAAGGCATTTAATTCATCGAAAAGAACAAAAATCTTCTCGTCGTGTTGTACGTCAGTTGATGCAATATAATATCCTTTTCCGGGTTGACTTAGTAAAATTCCTTTGGCTTTTAATTCATTAAATGCGACCATCACCGTATCACGACTAAGGTTAAATTCTGCACAAATTTGATTGATAGAAGGAATCTTATCTCCTTTTACCAAATGTTTTCGTTCAATAGAATTTATTACCGAATCGATTATTTGCCTGTATTTTGGTTTTGAAGATTCTGAATCTATGGTTACAACTTTTTTCACAATTCAGGTTTTAGCTATTACAAAATTAACAGAAAGCATTTTTAAATCAACATGCTATATAACACCACCAGTACCTACCAGTAAGACTATTCATTTTTGCATTTTTGTAATAAAATTTAAATACAATGAAAATAGAATCTGACATATTCGGCAAACTCTCTGATGGTAAAAAAGTCATGTTATTCACCCTCCAGAATGATAATAATGTAATTGTTAAAGTTACTAATTACGGAGCAATAATTACAAACATTTCTACTCCTGACAAAACAGGTAAGTCTGAAAATATTGTTTGTGGATTTGAAAAACTTGAAAATTATATGAGTGAAGAATATCTGGGCAGCTATCCTTACTTTGGGGCTATTATTGGTCGTTGCGGAAACCGGATTGCAAAAGGGCATATGGAAGTTGAAGGAAAAACTTACGATATGGCTGTAAATAACGGACCAAATCATTTGCATGGCGGACTGGTTGGTTTCGACAAGAAACTATGGGATGCCGAGTCTTTCGAAAATGTAGAAGAAATCGGAGTGAAACTTTCGTACCTCAGTCCGGATCTCGAAGAAAACTACCCGGGAAATTTAAAAGTAACCTGTATTTATACCTTGAACAACAGGAACGAGCTCAGTATTGAATATCTGGCTGAAACAGATAAAACAACGGTGGTTAATTTAACCAATCACACTTATTTTAATTTGACTGCCGGAAAAGAAAACATTTTAAATCATGAACTGGAATTAACAGCCACAAAAATGACTGAGATGACAGAGCAAATTCCAACAGGAAAAATTGTACCGGTTGCTAACACACCTTTTGACTTTACCACATCAAAAGCATTTATTCGCGACATGGAAGAACTTCCAACCGGTTACGATGATAATTTTGTTTTTGATAATAAAACAGGAGAACTAAAACATATCGGTTGCTTAAAAGAAACAACATCAGGACGGAAAATTGAGGTCTTCACAACACAACCTGGCATGCAGGTTTATACCGGCTACTGGAACCCTGAACTTACCATTAACGGAAATAAAAAATTTGGAAGTTATTCAGGAGTTGCCCTGGAAACACAACACTATCCGGATTCGGTTCATCATAACAATTTCCCAACTACATTGTTAAAACCAGGAGAACAATACAACGAAAAAACAATTTATAAATTTAGCTAATAGCTACAGAGAAAATGCCTGTTCCGCGTGCATTTTCTCTGAATTTCCTATTTGGCTTTTTTTCTTACATTTGAGCTGCTAAACGTAAAATAGGCCAAACTGTTTATGAAAACTATTATTGAGCTCTTTGAAACTGCAGTAACCAAATTCCCCGATAATATTTATTTATGGGAAAAGAGTAACGAAAAATACCAGGGAACAACTTACAAAGAGACCCGTAAAAAAGTAATTAATCTGGCAGCGGGCTTAGTTTCAATAGGATTTAAAAAAGGAGATAGAGCCGGCCTTATCTCCGACGGAAGAAACGATTGGATAATCAGTGAGTTGGCAATGCTTTACGCCGGAGGAATTAATGTTCCACTTTCCATTCGCCTCGAAAAAAACGAATTATCATTCAGGCTTTATCATAGCGGCTGCAAATATATTTTTGTTTCAAAGCAACACGTCCAAAAAGTTGAAACAATAAGAGATGAACTTCCGGAACTAGAGAAAGTTATCCATCTTGACGAAAAAGAAAATCCGGGAAAAAACGACATTAATTACGAAGACCTTTTTAAACTTGGCGAAGAATATTTGAAAACAAACCAGAATTCTTTCGATGCTATCTGGAAAAATATCCAACCCAATGACGTAGCCAACATTTCATATACTTCCGGCACAACCGCCGACCCGAAAGGAATTATGCTTACCCAGCTCAATTATGCGGCTAACGTTATTCAGTCAAATTCGCTACTCGATTTACAACCCGACTGGAAAACACTGGCAATTCTTCCTTGGGATCATGCTTTTGCACACACAACCTGTTTGTATGTATTCATGTATAAAGGTGCGAGTATCGCTTCGGTTGAAGTTGGAAAAACTCCGTTGGAAACATTAAAAAATATCCCTAAAAATATTCAGGAGATTAAACCAACACTTATGATGAGTGTTCCGGCATTTTCCAAAACATTCAGAAAAAATATTGAAGCCGGTATTCGGAAAAAAGGTGAGGCTACCTATAAATTATTTCAATTTGCGTTGGACGTAGCATACAAATACAATGGAGAAGGACATAACCGTGGAAAAGGATACCGTATTTTCCTAAAACCGCTATTATCTCTTTTCGATTCTATTCTCTTCAAGAAGATACGTGATGGTTTTGGTGGAAACCTTCAATTTTTTATTGGTGGTGGCGCCCTTCTTGATACAGAGCTCCAACGTTTTTTTTATGCTATTGGAATTCCAATTTGTCAGGGCTATGGACTTACTGAAGCTGCTCCTGTAATTTCGTCGAACACACCTGAAGTGGTAAAATTTGGCACATCAGGAAAACTAATTAAAGATTTGGAATTAAAGATTCTGGACGAAGAGGGAAATGAACTTCCTGCTGGACAAAAAGGTGAAATTGTTGTAAAAGGCAATAATGTTATGTTGGGTTATTGGAACAATCCTCAGGCAACTGCAGAAACAATAAAGAACGGTTGGCTGCATACCGGTGACATGGGGCTTGTAGATGAAGACGATTTCCTCGTGGTACTTGGTCGCTTTAAAAGTCTGTTAATTGGAAATGACGGAGAAAAATTCAGTCCGGAAGGAATAGAAGAAGCCATTGTTGACAAATCGCCGTTTATTCAACAGGCTATGCTTTACAATAACCAAAATCCATTTACCGTTGGAATGCTGGTTCCTGACATGGAAGCGATAAACAGAGAATTAGGGAAAAAGAATATTTTGCCCGGCTCAGATGAAGGCAACAGAGAATCAATTAAAATCCTTCAAAACGAAATTCAGCAATATAAAAAAGGAGGAATATACGAAGGGGAATTCCCCGAGCGATGGATCCCCGTCAACTTTATAATTTTACCTGAGGCTTTTAGCCAGGAGAATGCACTTCTAAATGCTTCAATGAAAGTGGTAAGAGGTAAAATAACAGAATATTTCAAAAAAGAATTGGATTTCCTCTTTACCACGGAAGCAAAAAATGCTGAAAATGAATTGAATTTGGAGGCCATGAAAAAATGGAATTTGTAACTTTGAGCCTTAAAATTCAACTATGATAATTGAGACATATTCATATCCCCGTGCAGCCGTAATTGGAAATCCCTCCGATGGTTATTATGGGAAAACAATAGCTTTTGTTTTTTCAAATTTCTCGGTAAAAGTTCAGCTTTATCAAACACCTCAACTTGAAATTAAGCCACAGCGTGCAGATAAAACCACGTACAATAACATGGATGAACTGGTGGCCAACATCAACTTTGCAGGTTATTATGGAGGAATGCGTTTGATTAAAGGAATTGTAAAAGTATTTTATGAGCATTGTCAAAGGAAAAACATAAAACTCGCATCAAAAAATTTTACACTCACATACAATTCAAATATTCCACTTCGGCTAGGACTTGCCGGCTCCAGTGCAATTTTAACAGCTTGTTTAAAAGCACTCTGCTTATTTTACGAAGTTTATATTGAACCTGCTGTATTTGCCAATCTTGTACTTTCGGTTGAAACAAACGAACTCGGTATTTCAGCCGGATTACAGGACAGAGTGGCACAAGCTTATGAAAAGCCTGTTTTTATGAACTTCGACAAAAAAATAATGGAAAAACAAGGTTACGGGAAATACGATCTTTTACACGATGTGCATTTCCCTAATTTTTATATTGCTTACCGGAAGAATCTGTCTGAAGGAACAGAAACAGTCCACAATAACTTAAAAGCAAGATTTGATATCAAAGAAGCCAAAGTTTTACAGGCAATGAAAAGATGGGCTCAAATTACTGAAGAATTCAGAAATGCATTGGAAAAAAGAGATAAAGAAAAAATGCATGAACTTATCAATGAAAATTTTGATTTACGACGAAGTTTGATTCCCATCTCAAAAGGTAACATTGAAATGGTGGAACTGGCACGCTCGGTAGGTGCAAGTGCCAAATTTACAGGCTCCGGAGGCGCAATTATCGGCACATATTCAGATGAGATAATGTATAACAAGTTACAAGATATAATGAACAGTAACGAAATTGAAGTTATAAAACCCAACATTATAAGCAATAATTAATTATGATAAAAAAAGCAGTAATTCCTGCGGCCGGATATGGCACACGTTTTTTGCCCGCTACAAAATCACAGCCAAAGGAAATGATCCCAATTATAGATACCCCAGTAATACAACATGTTGTTGAAGAAGCTGTCGCCTGTGGCATCACCGATATTTTAATGATTATTGGGAAAGGGAAACGAGCTATTGAAGAACATTTTGATCGTAGTCCAATCCTAGAAGAGTCATTACTAAAAAAGCAAGACCTTAAAACGCTGGATAAAATCCGCTCTATATCTAATCTGGCTAATATTCATTTTGTGTGGCAGAAAGAAATGAACGGCTTGGGAGATGCAATTTTACACGCCCGGCACCATGTTAATAATGAGCCTTTCGCAATTTTACTAGGCGATACCCTTGTAAAAAGCGAAGATGGTCCGGTGACGAAACAACTTATTGACGTTTATGAAAAATATAAAAGTTCTGTAATTGCTCTGGAAGAAGTGCAACCGGAGAGGGTTAACCGTTACGGGATTATTAAAGGAAAACCAATTTCCGACAATGTTTTTAAAGCAAACGACTGGATTGAAAAACCCTCAATAGAAGAAGCCCCTTCCAATTTAGCTATTGCCAGCCGTTATATTTTTACTCCGGATATTTTTAATTTCCTTGAGAAAACTACGCCTGGCAAAAACAATGAGATACAACTGACTGACGCCATGAGGCAGATGGTAAAAGAAAAAAACATGTACGGATTAAAATTCAATGGTAAACGATATGATATTGGTGATAAACTTGGTTTTTTGAAAACCAATCTGGAATTTGCCCTTGAAGACCCGGAAATTGGCGAAACGGTTAAAATATGGTTGAAAGAATTTGCAGGTCAACTCTAAAAAATCGGAAGTTTGTTTTAGCTGCAAATTACAACGGTATATTTTTCACAGCTTGACAAAACCTTCGGTTATGAAAGAAATAAACCTCTTATCAGATAGACAGGCACAAAATAAAAAGTGGAAAACCCGAATCAGTTTTCCTTATCAGAATTCTTATTAAAGAAGTTTTGATACGAAATATAAAATTTAGTATTTTTGTATCCCTTTTACCGGGGCTGACTGGTTTTGACAGCGGGTAGAAGAGGCAGGTAAGCATGCAGGGTTTTGATTGTTGACCCTTAAAAATAATAATCAAAACATTAATTGGCGAAAATAATTACGCTCTTGCTGCGTAACCGAATTACAGTAGGTTATCCGCTTAATCTTGGAACAAGGTTCTAAGACAAGACATCGCCCGGATGCTAATGCTTTGAAGCGGTCCGAAACGGCGGTGCAAATAAATCGAAGCTAGTTGAAATGAAACTCTGGCTTTTCAGCGAAAATAAAAGAGTTAAGGTAAACATTGGTGGCCCTGATCCGGTGTTTGCACGAAAACCAAGTCGGGGATAAGCATGTAGAAAGCTTGTTGCTTCCTCGTTTGGACGCGGGTTCGACTCCCGCCAGCTCCACTTTTTCAAAAAGAAATACAACGCAAACTCTTGTAAACACCACATTTACAGGGGTTTTTTATTTTTAGCCACTGCACTAAAAGGCAAAAAAAACAATAGTAAAGGTAGTATATAATATACCCCATTTTTCTATTTTCATATCAGAAAAGAAAAATTCTTTAAATGTGAACTAAACGGTGACCCGTAAAAACACAATCCAGGTAAGTTAGTGATATAAAGCCGTTAATAAAATCAGGTTCGAATCCTGGTATCTAAAACCAAGTATTAATTCATTTTGGTATATTTGATTTAGAAAATAATATAATTGAAATAAAAGAGACTTTACCGAGAACAAAAAATTCGACCTCTGCAAGAAGCTGATTTTAAGAGCATAAGAAAATACAAAATCGTCCTTTACTGGGCATATCCCAATAATCAAACAATAACTTTTTTCTATATTTTTAACGATAATTACTTGCTTACATCAACGCGCGGTTACAATTCAAGATAATGATACTCAAATTATAAGAGACGATATCGAGAACAAAGCCTGCCCCCCTAAAAAATTTGTGAAACAAACTACGATAAATAAAACAAGGCTAAATCTTGTCACAAAATTCAACCCCTTAGTACCAAAAACAGTAATCAATTTTCATGAAAAGTGGTAAATAATAATTATCATTCATGCAAAGTAATCATTTTTCATGCTATCTTCACTGGATGGGATTCACCAAACGGGAAATGATATTCCCTGTTTCATCTGCGATTTTAGACAGAATCAGTGATTACCAGGAAATACTGGAAGATTATTCCTCTCAGAGAATAGATCTAATTAAATGGAAACCTACACCAAGTCATAACATAGAGATACTGAATGATACAATAGATTTATATCGTTACTACGATTTAACAGTTCAAGCAGAATTCCTTTACGAATGTGTTGAAGACACAATAAACAGGATTATTCCAGAAGAAATTGATTTTCTCGAAAAATACGTTCGATTAACCAATGCAATAAATTCGTTCTTAACTCTGCCAGACACAAGGGTTGATTTACTAATCAAATTGTTAAATCAAAATAATGGGAGGTTGTCCAAACGGAAAAGGCAGAATGACTTTGATGAACTGACTGATGAAGATATTTCTCTGATTGAAGAATATTATGCTGAGATTTTTATGAAATAATGTATTAAGTCACACCATATAGAGCCAAATTATATGTAAAAACAACGCTGGTGAACGATTCGGTTAACACTCAAATCAGCCCTTCCATAAATAACTGATTTAGTGCCCAATACATAAATCATTCGACTCCCGCCAACACCGCAATTTACATTCTATTGATAATCAATGAAATACACCTGCATCTTTGTCTGTTTGAATATATAAATTTACAAACAGACAAATTACAGACATGAAAAGACAAAAGATCTGAATTACTCCTGAACCAAACGACTACTGCAGAAGTATTTATTACAAAATTGATGGGAAATATAACAGTTAATCTCTTCCTTAAATTTTGTGATATTCTCCATTTATGTAATTTTGAGTTGAACCATTTTACAAAAAATCCTGCAACAGAAATGATACAAGCAAAACCAACTCAAAACCAATTTGGTAAAACCGGGATTTTATTTCCCAATATTATTTATGGAACAAGTTACCTAGGCAACTTATATTGTGAGCTTACTGAGAAAGAAAAACTCGCTATAATTGAAAAGTGGTTTAATGTAGCAAACGGATTTCCTGTTGTTATAGATTCAGCAGGTAAATATGGCGCTGGATTGGCACTGGAAACACTTGGGAAGGGTCTAAAAAAACTGGGAATACCGTCAGATAAAATTATTATCAGTAATAAACTGGGATGGTACCGGGTTCCATTAAAAACAAAAGAACCGACTTTCGAGCCCGGTGTATGGCAAAACATAAACCACGATGCGGTTCAAAAAATAAGTTACAGCGGGATATTAGAGTGCTGGGAACAAGGCTGCGAACTTTTGGGAGACTATAAACCTCAGTTAATTTCTGTACATGACCCCGATGAATATTTATTTACAGCAAAATCAGAAAAAGAAAAAGAAAACCGGTTGAATGACATAAAAGAAGCTTACCACGCTCTTTTTGAATTAAAAAATAAAGACATGGTAAAAGCAGTTGGGATTGGCTCAAAAGACTGGTTAACTATTCAGCAACTTTATAAAGATATAAAATTCGACTGGGTAATGCTCGCCAATAAATTTACGTTGTTTTATCACCACAAAGAGGTTCTCAATTTTATTAAGGAACTCTCGGACGATGGTGTAGGAATAATAAATTCAGGCATTTTTAACGCGGGTTTTCTAACAGGTGGCAAATATTTCGATTATAGAATTGCCGATAAAGATTCAGAAAACGACAACCCCCTTTTTGAATGGAGAAACCAATTCTTTTCAGTTTGTGAAAAATTTTCAGTAAACCCAGGTGACGCCTGTTTAAAATTTGCTATTTCAGCACCACAAATAAATGCAGTTGCCCTTAACCCGGGGAAACCAGCGCGAATGAACCAAAATATAAAAGTTCTTGAAACAGAACTCCCTTCCGAATTCTGGCAGGAACTCAAAGAAAATAGAATTCTGGATTCATCCTATCCATACCTTTAAACCAAAACTAATGATTATTGACACACACCAGCATTTCTGGAACTACAATCCGGGCGATTTTGCCTGGCTAACCAATGAAATGAAAAGCATTAGAAGAAATTTTTCACCTCAAAACTTAAAAAATACCATTTCGGAAACTGAAGTAAAAAGTGTTGTTTCTGTTCAGGCAAGACAACGTTTGGAAGAAACCGATTGGCTTTTACAACTGGCGTCCGAAAATGATTTTATAAAAGGTATTATTGGATGGGTACCACTCGCTTCCGAGACAATCATGCCCGTGCTCGAAAAATATTCCACGCAGACACTTTTAAAAGGCGTGCGCCATGTTATACAGGGAGAGCCCGATCCTGAATTTATTTTGGGAAAAAACTTCAACAAGGGCATCAGCTTACTAAAAAACTATAATTGGGTCTATGATATACTTATATTTGAACATCAACTTCCGAATACCATTCGTTTTATTGACCAACATCCGAACCAAATTTTTGTGCTCGACCATATTGCCAAACCCCGAATAAAGGAAAATAAACTGGACAACTGGAAAAAGAACATTAGAGAATTAAGCAAACACGAAAACGTATTTTGTAAAATCAGTGGAATGGTAACTGAAGCCGATTTCAAAAAATGGACAGTTGCACAACTCCATCCCTATTTTGAGGTTGTTCTAGAAACTTTTGGCCCAAATCGGTTAATGCTGGGCTCCGACTGGCCGGTATGCCTGGTTGCAACCACCTATAAAAATTGGTTTGAAATTGCCAAGTCACAAATTTCACAACTTAGCAAAAATGAACAAAACCTCATTTTTCACAAAAATGCCACACAGGTTTACCAGCTAAAATGAATTTATAACGTCTCTATTCTTTCCCTATACAAAAAAGATGCTCATACCCGCGAATATAAATTTTCCCATTACTTATAGCAGGCGACGCATTCATTTTCTCGCCAATACTATTTTGAGCAACAACTGCAAACTCAGGCCCCGGTTTGATAATCGTAATCACACCTTCATCGTTGGGCATGTAAACCAATCCGCCAGCTAAAACGGGTGAAGCATATTGTTTTCCTAAATCTTCCTGCCAAACAATATCGCCGGTAGTTACATCCAAACAATGTACACGCCCGTTGGTCATTGTGGAAAACAAATAATCATCAGTACAAACAGGTGAAGGCACATAATATGCTCCTTTTGTAGTTCTCCAAACCACCTTGCTTTCCGAAACATCGCCATTCCCATTGGGCTTTACAGCAAGCAAATGTCTTTGAGGCCAGGCGCTGCTTACCAATACCAAATCATGCTTTTCATTATAAACCGGACTCGAACAAAAATCTTCAGATGGACCGTTGATCCACCATATTTTACTCCCATCTTCAGGGTTATATGCCGCTATTTCCTTGTTACCACAAAAAATCATTTGCATTTTTCCATCCAATTTCCTGATAATTGGAGTACTAAAACTATGAGCTTTATTTGGATGTGACACTTTCCAAATCATTTCGCCGGTGGCTTTATTCATTGCAGCCATAAATGAATCGCCTAAACTATTTCCGTTAATAATTACCTTATTTTCGTACAAAACAGGTGAGCAACTGTAACCGTGCGGGCTCGAAAATGTCTCCGGACGTTGTTTCCAAACCTGTTTTCCCATAAAATCGTAAGCGGCAACAACCACATTTTCTCCGTCTAAAAACGATACATACACCAAGTTTCCATCGGTTGCCGGAGTTCCAGAAGCATAACTGTTATCGCTGTGTTTATTACCCATTCCACCCTTTAAAAGAACGGTTTGCCAAACTAAATTACCATTGGAACAGTCGTAACAAAGAAGAATTCGTTCCTGAGTTTCCGGATTAGCCGTAAAAAGAAAAAGTTTATCGCCCCAAACAATTGGAGAAGAATGCCCTAATCCTGGTACTTTCGTTTCCCAAATTACGTTTTTTACCGAATCCCATTGAGTTGGCAAATTGGTTTCCATACTTGTTCCGTCACCATTTGAACCACGCCAGTTTGGCCAATTTTGCGCTTTTACAAAATTTCCTATACCAAGCAGAAAAATAAAAATAATCCCCAAACATATTCGATTCTTCATACAGCAATTAGTTAATTGATTTAGCATGTTAAAAATGAGAAAAAAAGGTGAATTAATAAACCTGTGTTTTAAATTCTTTTAAAAGAATCGTTCTTTAGAAATAAAGCTCCACTCCATGTCTTAATTTAAGCTTAAACTGCTTTCTCATTATTTTTTTAACGACCACAAATTTTATTCATCCAATTTCAATTTTAGTTCATTACTTTAGTTGAGAATTTGAAGGAAAACATAAACCAGCAAAACTTTATCTCATGAATAGAATTCTACTTCTACTTATCGTAATTTTATTTACCGTTACAAATCTGGGAGCACAGGGATTTGGACAAAAAGAACTGCTAAACAATAACTGGTACTTTAATTTAGGTGATGTGCAATATGGAGGGAGAGAACACCTCGACTGCAGCAAATGGCCAACAGTTGATCTTCCACACGATTGGAGTGTTGAACAAAACGCCAGCCCCGAACTGGCAAGTTGTACCGGTTTTCTCCCTGGCGGTATTGGATGGTACAGAAAAGAAATTACCATACCTGCAGAAAAAAGAGGCAACAACATTTACATCTATTTTGAAGGTGTTTACAACAACAGCGAAGTATTTATCAATGGGAAGTGGCTGGGAAAACGGCCAAACGGTTATATCTCGTTTATGTATGAACTAACACCCTACATAAAATGGGGTGAAAAAAATTCAATAGCTGTTAAAGTAGATCACCGTGAAGATGCAGATTCGCGATGGTACACCGGCTCAGGAATATACCGTGATGTATATTTAATTTATGCCAATCCTATCCATATTAATCTTTGGGGAGTTGCTTATCAAACAAAAACAGAAGACAACAATGCAGTTATTACAATAAATACAATTATCGACAACACTACAGAATCGGCATTCATAAAAATTGAACAGGAATTATACGATGCGACTGGCAATAAAGTTGGTTCTTCTTCAAAAAGCGGAAAGGCAGAAGATAAAAGCAAAACCGACTTTTCTCAGACTATAAAAGTCAAATCTCCAAAACTATGGAGCATCCATTCTCCGTATTTATATACACTAGAAACAAAAGTATTAAAAGGTACTGAATTGATAGATTCAAGTAGTTGCAAAGTGGGCATTCGCAATATCAAATTTGATCCCAATACCGGCTTTTCGCTCAACGGAGAAAACATCAACATAAAAGGAGTTTGTATTCACCACGACGCAGGCGTATTGGGAGCAGCAGTTCCAAAATCAGTTTGGCGCCATCGCCTAGAACAACTAAAAAGTCTGGGATGTAATGCCATTCGTACCAGTCATAATCCGCAGGCGCCCTGTTTATATGATTTATGCGATGAGCTCGGTTTTGTAGTCATGGACGAAGCATTTGATGAATGGGAATACCCGAAAAACAAATGGATTGAAGGATGGAATCGGGGTACTCCAGGTCACCAGGGGTCGTACGAATATTTTAGGGAATGGAATACAAGGGATTTAAAAGATCAGATTTTACGGGACCGAAATCATCCTTCAATTATTATGTGGAGTATAGGAAATGAAGTAGATTATCCAAACGATCCATACACACATCCGATACTTAACGATGACGACATCGGTCAGCAACATATTCATGGATTGCTGGAAGATCACCCGCGTGCGGAAAGGTTGGGTGAAATAGCCAAAGAACTGGTAGCTGCGGCTAAAGAAGCTGACACATCGCGCCCGATAACAGCAGCTTTAGCGGGAGCTGTAATGTCGAATTATACTGATTATCCTTTTGTACTTGATGTTGTCGGATATAACTATACGGAAAACAGGTACGATATCGATCATCAAAAATACCCTGAAAGAATACTTTACGGAAGCGAAAACGGACACAGTTTAGATGCCTGGAATGCCGTAAAAAACAAAGAATTCATTTTCGGACAATTTTTATGGACAGGTATAGATTATCTGGGCGAAGCCGGTGCGTGGCCATCACGGGGCTCTTCTGCCGGACTTTTAAATCTTGCTGGCGATATAAAACCACGGGGCTATTTCCGCAAGTCATTGTGGAGCGAAAAACCAATGGCTTATGCAGGTACGTATCAACAATTCGACAATCCAGGATCAAGAAGGGGAAACCGGTTATCAACAGATGCTCCACATGTATGGAATTATGATAAAGGTGCAAAAATAAGAGTGGTGTGTTATACCAACTGCGACGAAGCTGAACTTCAGTTAAATGGAAAAGTGATTGGTGAACGCAAAACTTATGATAAGGAAACCGGGATCATTGCGTGGGATGTAAATTACACTCCGGGCGAGCTCAAAGTAGTTGCATTCAATGGTGGAGAGGCAGTAGTTACCGATAATATTATTTCCAATACAATGCCTGCCAGTCTGAAAGCAGAAATACTGGAAACAAAAGACAACGAATTAATAAGACAAATAAATGTAACCGTTTTGGACGAAAAAGGGCATCTGGTTGCTTTGGCCGATAATGAAATAACTTGTCGGATAACAGGAGGAACGTTAAAAGGAATGGAAAATGGCTCCAGAGATGCATCCGAAAACTTTCACGACAATAGACAACGTTGTATTAACGGACGTTTAATGATTTATGTAAAAAAAGACTCGGCAGATACTCCTTTATCACTAAAATTGTCTTCACCCTTATTGGAGTCTATAACTATTGAAATAAAATAGTTTTTAAGCGCCTTTATTATATAATTTTATTTAAGACATTTTCTTCACCGCTTCTTTATAGCTCGTACTAAAATTACATGCCATTATTGAAAAATAATATAGATGCTTATCTGCAAGTATTTTTTTTGAATATGTACCTGCACATTTATTATTTTCCGAATGGAGCCTTCTGCCTGGAAATAACTTGGGCGGTCGGTTTCAGAATAGAAATACAGGATTTCTGGAAATATCATAAAATAAAAAAGAGAGCCAGAACGACTCTCTTTTTTGTGCCCAGAACAAGACTCGAACTTGCACGGGAAAAATCTCCCACAAGGCCCTCAACCTTGCGTGTCTACCAATTCCACCACCTGGGCATAATTTCAAAAAAACGTGAGTGCAAAACTATAAAATTTCTTGTAACTCGAAATATTTTTATCGCAATTTGTTGCTCTCATCGTTCATATTCTTCTTCGTATCTGGTTTTCACAATGATACCATCATTTACAGTAAAATAGTAACGCTCGGTTTTATTTACTTTCGGAGTTATAATAGCATCAAGTGTAAGTTTCCCCTGGCTTATTTCTGTGCTTTCTAATTCTTTTACCTTTTCGTAAACATAAATATTGCCCTCCTCTCTTTCGAAAATAACTTTGGGTTCTCCAAATGTCTCTTTCAAAACAGCAACCGGCTGCCCCTTGAATTGTCTCTGTAATTGTTTTTGATTGCCACATGAAAAAGCAACAAAAGCCAACAAACTCAATATAATTATGCGAAACTTCATTAAATCAAATTTTGGTGAAAAGTAATCAGAAAAAATTAATATTAAGTGCGATTTAAAAGTATTTAACGATTTGCCTGTTGAAAACTAATCGTTTATTCCATATCTTTTATAATTATGCCCCTCCGATTATTTTCTATCTTTGCAGCGTGTTATAAAACATGTTCCACTTCAAAATTATTGCTGCAAAATGATTCAATTTTTTAAAACCCAAAGTAATAGTATTATTGCCGTTGATTCAAAATCAGCTTTGAACCAGGAAAATATAGAAAAGCTTATTTGGCTGTTTTCCGAAGCTGAGTATTTACTTGAAACCAATCTGAAAGGTTGGTTTGTGGGGCCACGCAAAGAAATGCTCACCCCCTGGAGTACCAATGCTGTTGAAATCACACAAAATATGGGAATTGAAGGAATTACCCGTATCGAAGAATTTTTTCAGGTTGAAAATGAAAACGCGGAATACGATCCTATGTTACAGCGTCTTTATCACGACCTTTCACAGGAAATCTTTACCGTTAACAAACAGCCGGAACCAATAATCAACATTGAAAACATTGCAGCATATAACGCACAAGAAGGTCTCGCATTGAGTGAAGAAGAAATTAACTATTTGAATTCTGTATCAGACTCAATGGGACGACCGCTTACCGACAGCGAAGTTTATGGTTTTGCCCAGGTAAACTCTGAACACTGCAGGCATAAAATATTTAATGGAATATTTATTATTGATGGAAAAGAAATGCAATCCTCTCTTTTCCAATTAATCAAAAAAACATCAAAAGAAAATCCGAATAAAATTGTATCGGCTTATAAAGACAACTGTTCTTTTGTTCAGGGGCCGGTAGTTGAGCAATTTGCCCCGGCCACGCAAGACAAACCCGATTTCTTTGAAGTAAAAGACATCGAAACAGTTCTTTCGCTTAAAGCGGAAACCCATAACTTCCCCACCACGGTTGAACCGTTCAACGGGGCATCAACGGGAACAGGTGGCGAAATAAGAGATCGGATTGGCGGAGGGAAAGGCAGCTTACCAATTGCAGGAACGGCAGTTTACATGACCTCCTATCCTCGAACTGAAGCAATGCGGCAATGGGAACAAGCTACAGAAGAACGCGACTGGTTGTATCAAACACCGGAGGAAATTCTGATTAAAGCATCCAACGGAGCCAGCGATTTTGGGAATAAATTCGGACAACCACTCATTAACGGTTCACTTCTTACTTTTGAACATTTTGAAAACTTCAAAAAATACGGTTACGACAAAGTAATTATGTTGGCCGGCGGGATTGGTTTTGGAAACAAAAAAGACAGTTTAAAAGACGATCCGGGAGTTGGCGATAAAGTTGTTTTACTAGGTGGCGATAATTACCGCATTGGAATGGGTGGTGGCGCAGTTTCGTCGGTGGCAACTGGTGAATTTGCCAATGCAATTGAACTGAATGCCGTACAACGTGCCAATCCTGAAATGCAAAAACGTGTTTATAACGCTATCCGGGCTTTGAGTGAAGCCGATGAAAATCCAATTATTTCCATCCATGACCATGGTGCAGGCGGCCATTTGAATTGCCTCTCCGAATTAGTGGAAACAACAGGTGGAAAAATTGATACTGCCAAACTTCCGGTGGGCGACCCTACCCTTTCTCAAAAAGAAATCATCGGGAATGAATCTCAGGAGCGAATGGGGATTGTAATGAAACAGGAAAGCGTTGATTTATTGAAAAAAATTGCAGAACGCGAACGTGCACCAATATATGAAATTGGAGAAACCACCGGCGATATGCAATTTACTTTTGAAAACTCAAAAACCGGCGAAAAGCCCATCGACTGGCAACTGGAATACATGTTTGGGAACCCGCCAAAAACAATTCTGGAAGATAAAACGGTACTCCCTGAATTTGAAGAATTAGAATACAATGTTGAAAAAATAAATACATTGGTTGAAAATGTACTTCAACTGGAATCCGTAGCTTGTAAAGACTGGCTAACCAACAAAGTTGACCGCTCAGTAACCGGACGAATTGCCAAACAGCAATGTGCCGGAGAATTACAGCTTCCGCTAAATAATTTAGGTGTAATTACCCTGGATTACCAGGGAAAAGCAGGAAGTGCTACTTCACTTGGTCACGCACCGGTTGCAGGATTGGTGGATGCGCCGAAAGGTTCTATTCTTTCTATTGCCGAAGCATTAACAAATATAATCTGGGCACCGTTAACTGATCACATCAAAAGTATTTCGCTAAGCGCTAACTGGATGTGGCCGGCAAAAAATCAGGGTGAAAATGCAAGAATTTATGCTGCGGTACAAGCCGCAAGCGATTTTGCATGCGCTTTAGGCATTAATATCCCCACCGGGAAAGATTCCATGTCAATGACACAAAAATACAAAGATGACGTGGTTTATGCTCCGGGGACGGTGATTATCTCTGCTTCAGGTGAGGTTTCTGATGTTCGAAAAGTGGTCGAACCGATCCTGGTAAACGACGAGTCGAAAGAGATTCTGTTTATCGATTTCTCATTTACAGAAAGAGCATTGGGAGGAAGCGCTTTTGCCCAGTCGATAAATAAACTTGGAAAAACAGCACCTAATGTTGCCAGTCCTGAAAAATTTGTTGCTGCTTTTAACACCGTTCAAAAATTAATAGAACAGAATTTACTACTCGCAGGTCACGACATTGGTTCGGGCGGTTTAATCACGACTTTGCTTGAAATGTGTTTCAGTAATAAAAAAGGTGGCATGAAAGTCGACTTAACCGGAATTGGCGAAGATGATCTGGCCAAAGTCCTGTTTAGCGAGAATCCGGGAATTGTGGTACAATGTGCCGATGCGGAAAAAGTAAAAACGCAGCTTTCTGAAAACGGCGTTGCATTTGTTTCACTTGGCTTTCCTGTTCCCTACCGAAAAGTAAGGGTAAAAAATATTGAAACAGAAGTTGATTTCGATATCGATTCATTGCGTGATTTATGGTTTAAAACTTCGTATTTACTCGACCGGAAGCAAATGCAGAAAGATTTGGCACTGGAACGTTTTAAAAACTATAAAAATTTCAATCTTAGTTTTGATTTTAAAGATTTTACCGGAAAAGTTTCCGATTATGAAATTGATGTAAAACGCAGAAAACCATCAGGTGTAAAAGCTGCCATCATTCGTGAAAAAGGGGTGAACGGCGACCGTGAAATGGCATATGCAATGTACCTGGCAGGAATGGATGTAAAAGATGTTCACATGACTGACCTTATTTCTGGACGTGAAACACTGGAAGATATTAATATGATTGTATTTGTTGGCGGATTTTCTAATTCTGATGTATTGGGGTCGGCAAAAGGATGGGCAGGTGCATTTAAATATAATGAAAAGGCCAGAGTTGCTCTGGAAAAATTTTACCGCCGCAACGACACACTAAGTCTGGGAGTCTGTAACGGATGCCAGGTAATGATTGAATTAAACCTGGTATATCCTGAGCATAGCATTCAGCCAAAAATGCTGCACAATGAATCGCACAAATTTGAGTCTTCATTCCTGAATGTTGATATAAAGGAAAATAATTCAGTAATGCTAAAAAATATGGCCGGAATGAAATTGGGAATATGGGTTGCCCATGGCGAAGGAAAATTCTATTTGCCATTCAACGAACAACAATACAATATTCCGGTAAAATATAGTCGTGACGAGTATCCTGCCAATCCGAATGGCTCACATTACACGGCTGCATCGCTTTGCTCCGACGATGGAAGACATTTGGTTATGATGCCTCACCTGGAACGGTCTTTTGCCCCATGGCTGTGGGCATATTATCCTTCTGACAGAAGAAATGACGAAGTTGCTCCATGGATTCAGGCATTTGTAAATGCACGAAACTGGATTGTCGAAAAAACAAAATAAAAACACCGCATAAATAAAAAAAGAACTACTTCTTTGGGAAGTAGTTCTTTTTTTATTTCCTTTTTTTAAAGCTTTATACATAGATTTCTACTGCTTACCGAAATCACGCACAAACAAGCCCTATTGTTTCTAACTTTAATTTAAATGGAAGCAAAAACATATTTCAAAAGATAACAATGATTTTGTTATTTATTCTCCTCCAATAATTATAGGAATCCGCACTTTTGAAACACAAAACACAACTAAACTTTCCAAAAAAAATTTTATCCTTTCACCACCATTCTTTTTGCGAGCTCCTTTGCGGCATTTTCTCCTTTCAGTTTTTCTACAATTTTGAGAGCAAAATCAATAGCAACTCCAGCTCCTTTTCCAGTTATAATATTTCCATCAATTTCTGTCGATTCGTGGCTAATTGTGGCACCTTCCAAATAATCTTCAAATCCGGGAAAACAAGTAGCTTTTTTCCCTTTTAAAATTCCTGCCTCACCAAACACCAGAGGGGCAGCACAAATTGCCCCCAGCGGTTTACCATCTTTATTAAATTGTAAAATCTGTTTCTTTAACCCTTCGTTCTCGTTCAAATTCTTAGCTCCGGGCATCCCCCCGGGAAGTACAATCATATCAACCCGATTATAATCAATATTCTCAAAAAGCTCATCGGCAATTATGGGAATATTATGAGAACCCGTAACTTTCAAATCTCCGGTAACAGAAACTGTTATTACCTCAAATTCTGCGCGTCGCAAAACATCTATTATACTTATCCCTTCTATCTCTTCGAATCCTTCTGCGAGGTGAACTGCTATCTTTGTCATAATTTCTTAGTTTCAACTAAAATAAAAAAGATCTTCAATTAATTGAAGATCTTTTTTTAGCGAATAATATATTTTATTATTAATTATCAGAATATTCATTCAAAGATTTTTCCAGCTTCTTACGCGTGAAAAATATCCTACTTTTCACAGTTCCCAGCGGTAACTCCAGCTTTTCTGCAATCTCTTTATACTTATAACCATCAAGAAACATTGTAAATGGTATTTTATACTCATCCTCCAGTGCATTAATATTTTTGTGAATTTCCTTTGTACTGTAGAAGGAATCCGGTGCCGGATAAACTTTATCTTTTGAAAACATTAAATGAAAATCATTGTTTGAACCATCGAACGTATTTTTTGTTTTTACGTTTCTCCGATAATCATTAATAAACGTATTTTTCATTATGGTATAAATCCACGCTTTAAAATTGGTATTCTGCGTAAATTTATCACGATAAGTTAAAGCCTTCAAAAATGTTTCTTGTAAAAGATCATCGGCTCTTTCCGAATCGGAAGTTAAACTTAATGCATAGTAATGCAATTTGTCTCTTAACCCCAGTAATGCGTTATTAAATTGAATTTGAGTCATGGCGCGTTTATTTTTAATTTGTCTAAACAAATTTAAGGAGATGAGAGCAGAATTAAAAGATTTTGGAATCTTTTAATGGTTGATTTTTTCTATAACAGATAAAGAATATTTATACTCAGATAAACAAAATCATTCTCTAATTGTTAGCAATGCTCTAATTTCTTATCTTTAAACTTCTTACGCAAACCCAAAACAAAAGTTACAATGTATAAACTGGGAAAAGATGTAGTTTTCTTACACAAATCGATAATAAAACAATAAGAATTTTTGAATTTCTAGTTTTTTTGTTCAAAATTGAACTATAACATAACCCGCATTCCTATACCAATTGAAATCCCCTTTCGGTCGGAAAATGTTTTCTTATAATTAAAATTTTCCTGTAAAACTTCCCGCTCACCATCAAGTAATATAGAATTTATGAAGAAGTTATTTTTAAATGTGCCAATGAGCTGCACATTGTGAACAATATTAACACCTAAACGAAGTCCGGTTTCAACAAAATTTGTTGATATCTGATTATCGGAACCACTCCACGTTGCAGCCTCCAGCCCGTAACCAACAAATGGGCTCCAGTGCAAAAATCTAATTGGATAAAAATCTTTACTTAAACCAATTGTTCCTTGCCAAAACTCAAATTTTCTATTGCTTTCTTCAATTGAGTATGTATCGTCATTAAACCTGGCTTCAAAATAAATCTTCATTGATGATACAGCTTGGGCACTTTTTCCCTTTTGCATAGCACCATCAAAAAGTTTAGAGAAATAATATTCAATTCTTCCTGATGTATTACTCGGGCCAAAAACAGATCGGTCAAAGGCAATATTTATACCTAAATCATTTTTCTTTTCCAGATACATACCTGAAGAGGTTATTCTTTTTCCACCTATTTGATAGAATTCAGACAAATCAGTTACTCCTGCCCTCCCCGGACGGTTATCAACAATTTTCATCGATTTTACAACTCCAATATTTTTCTTCTCAACCTTCCCCAATTCATTCATCCGGTTAACAAAAACAGAATACCTGCGATCAAATTTTAAATCTTCTTCGACTCCCATACTTGCAGTAATTGGATCAGTTCCTTGTATTCGATTAAACTTAAAAAAGGCGTTTTCGTTTTCAAAATTGAGAACTGCTTTATCAATAGCCAGATCAACCAAGTTGCCTAAAAGTTTTTCATTCGGTCCTTTATTGGTTGCCAACGAGTCAGCAGAAGGTGTTACATGCTGAGTTGAAGCGACCTGGTCTGATTTGGCTTTAATTAAAGCAAATGGAAAATCTGCTACCACAAATTCTTGCTTTTTGTTCAAATTCTGTTCGGTGTCATCTGTTATCCAGTAATTATTAAAGAAATGTGAAGCCACAAAACTATTAAAATCGAGCTTTATCAAATAATAATTATAAGTTGAAATAAAACCTTCCAGAATACGATATTCATCTTCGGTTTTGCTCTCATCATAATATTCATCCATTGTTTGAATATTCTTAAAATCGACCAAAATAATGTATGTAGAATTAATAGTTCTTTGAACATCTGTATTTTCAGAGGACATTCGTTTTTTGGAAGGTTCTGTAAGTAAATTTATTTCCAGAGTATTTAATAACTTTCTTTTCTCGATGGAATCTATATTAAATGTTCCGTCTGCCTGCCGGGCAAACCAGTAAGATAATATTTGCTGCCCTATTTTATTATTATTTAATAATGCATTTATTTCTTTTTCTGAAAATGTTTCTGATTTGACCTCGCCTAAAACATTCGCATCGAGAGGTTTTAAAACATTGTTGAATATATTTACTTCCCCAAAACCGTCAGGCACTTCTATCCGGTTTTCAAATTCAACTTCGATAGTTCTGTTTTTTGTTAAGCCAATAATAACCAGACTTTTCAAATTTTTACTCTCAGTTTCATTATTTAGCCTTCTGTTTTGTGCATTCAACAAAAACGGGCACAAAACTATATATATAAAGAATATATAAAATCTCATCTTTAATTTTTTTACCACACAAAAATTGCTTTTACAAGCGTCCGATTTATAAAATTACAAGTAACTAAAATCAACGAAAATAAAACTTGAATATTGCCATTTTCAAATTTTGAATCGTTACAATTCTAATCTATTATCGTGTACCATTCAGTTGCAAATATAGCAAGTTAGTAGTGTCTTTTTCTTAAAACAGTAACACAAATTCAATATAATTATTCCATTAAGAACCCGCTATTAATGAAAAGATGTGTGCTTCCGCTAAAAACGTAATTGTATATTTGAACCTTTTAATTTAAAATAATGAATAAATCGAAATTTAATTTACATGCGCATTGTACGTTAACTTTCAGAAGATGGGGAAGAAAAAACTATTCAGCATTTCAAACCATGCACAGAATAGTTAAAATTTCAGTTCTTGCTGTTATTTATTTTCTTTCCACACCTGTATTTTCTGTTGCAACAGAAAAAGACACGACTGAAGTTAAAATGCAATACGACCTTGATGAGATTGAGGTTAGTGCGCAAAGAACACCTGCCATGTATTCGCAGGTAGCACGGATTATTTCCGTGATTGAGAGTGATGAAATTGAGTATGCCCCGGTGCAAAACATTCAGGATCTGCTGGAGTACATTGCCGGAGTTGATGTCAGACAGCGAGGTTCTGAAGGAGTACAAGCGGATATTAGCATCCGCGGAGGTACTTTTGACCAAATGCTAATCCTGTTGAATGGAATAAACATTACCGACCCGCAAACCGGACACCACAACTTAAATCTCCCCGTCAGTTTAAATCAGGTAGAACGTATTGAAATTCTTGAAGGCCCTGCTGCAAGAGTCTACGGGCCAAATGCATTTTCCGGTGCAATTAACATTGTTACCAGGAAACCGAATTCCAATCAAGTGTCTGCGGGATTTACCTATGGAAGTTTTGAATACTCCGATGTGAATGTTTCCGGTTCAGTTTCTACAGGAAAACTTCACCATAACCTTTCATTTGATCACAAAAGTTCTGACGGGTATATTGCAAACACCGATTTCAAAAACTACAGTATCTTTTACGCCAATCAACTGGAGACTGAAAAGGGTAAATTTTCGTTTCAGCTAGGAAATGGACACAAAGGATTTGGGGCCAATAGTTTTTATACGCCGAAATATCCAAATCAGTATGAAGCTACAAAAACATTGTTTTCTTCAGCAAAATGGGAATCAAACTCAACACTCCATTTAACACCTGTGGTTTACTACAGACGTCACCAGGATCGATTTGAGCTTTTCAGAAACGACCCGCCAAGTTGGTACACTTCTCACAATTATCATTTAACGAATGTTTACGGAGCAAATCTGAATTCATGGTTTCAGTGGAAACTTGGAAAAACTGCTTATGGAGTAGAGTACCGTTCCGAAAACATTTTAAGTAATGTATTGGGAGAAGAAATGGATTCACCCAAAAAAGTGCCGGGCAAGGATGCCGAGTTTACAAAATCGAAAACGAGAAACACATGGTCAGCATTTCTGGAGCACGCTATTTATCTGGAAAAATGGACCTTTTCAGGCGGGATAATGTCAAACCATATTTCGGAAAGTAATTTGGGATGGAATATTTTCCCCGGCATAGAAATGAGTTACAATTTCACCAATTATTTGAATGCCTTCACCTCTTTCAATACATCGCTGCGAATGCCAACATTTACTGACCTATATTACGAAGGCCCCACCAATATTGGAAATCCGGATTTAAAACCGGAAAAATCTGCCACTTTTGAAGGTGGAATAAAAATTAACGACACCTTTTTACAGGGACATGTAGTTGTTTTTTACCGGAAAGGAAATGATATTATTGATTGGGTGAAAAACAATAGCAACGATATATGGCAGCCACAAAACCTTACTCAAATCAAAAGTTTAGGCTCTGAAGTTCAGGTTCAATTTAACATTCGCAAAAAATTTGGCAACCCATTTCCTGAAAAGATAGAACTTAGTTATTTTACCAATAACCTGAAAAAAGTAGATCAGGAACTCATCTCAAATTATGTTTTAGACAATTTAAAACACAAATTGGTTATTGGAGTAAATCAAAAAATTATACCCCGGCTAACATTAGATTTGAAACTGGTTTATCAGGACAGGGAAGGAACCTTCACCGGTTTTGAAAACGGAGACTGGGCAGAAGAAGTTGAGTATAAACCATTCTGGCTGCTTGATGGAAAATTAAGCTACAATTATAGAAACATAGGACTTTTTGTTTCAGCGTCAAATATTTTAGATACTAGTTACTATGATATTGGCAACATTGTTCAGCCCGGAAGGTGGATAAAATCAGGTATTTCTTACAAATTAGATTTTAATCGGTGATTTGATTTTTCTCGGAAATCGTAAAAATTGTATATTCGCCAAAAAATTAAATCATGTTAAAAGGATTATTAGCAATTTCAGGATACTCGGGGCTTTTTAAAATGGTTGCCGAATCGAAAAACAGCATAATTGTAGAATCGTTGGATACACAAAAAAGAATACCCGTTTATTCAACATCTAAAGTGTCGGCGCTTGAAGACATCGCTATTTATACTGAAGCGGGAGATGTTCCGTTGAAAGATGTTTTCAAATCGATACATGAAAAAGAAGAAGGTGGGGAAACCTTAAGTCCAAAATCGTCAGGAAAAGATTTAAAAAAATACTTTGAAGAAGTTTTGCCTGATTTTGACAAGGAAAGGGTTTATGTTTCCGACATAAAAAAAGTACTTCTCTGGTACAATATCCTTCATGAAAAAGAATTACTCGACTTTTCAGAAGAGGAAGATGGAGAAGAAAATAAGGAAGAAAAAGAATCAGAATAGTTTATAGTTGTTCAATGACTTTGCATCGTTGAACGACTTATTCTTTTCCAAAAGAATTTCAAAAAGTTTAACAGTGGCAAGTGCATCGCCTTCAGCGCGGTGCCTGCCATTTATTTCGATACCCAAATCTGCACATAATTTCCCCAATGAATAAGAATGGTGTCCTGGCAATAGTTTTCTCGCCAGCTGAACAGTACAAAGAGTTTTGTTATTGTAATCATAGCCCAATCTCCGGTATTCTTCTTTTATAAATTTATAATCGAAACTTACGTTGTGCGCCACAAATGTACACCCCGAAGTAATCTCGACTATTCTTTTGGCTACTTCGTAAAATTTTGGTGCGTTTTTTACCATTTCATTGCTAATTCCTGTCAAATCGGTAATAAAATAAGGAATATCCATTTCAGGATATATTAAGGTCGAAAACTTATCGGTAATTTCTATTCCATTATGCTGAAAAATAGCTATTTCAGTTATTTTACCATTTTTGTAACTATTCCCTGTGGTTTCTATATCAATTATTGCAAACAAAATAATACTTAATTAATCTTTTGTATTAATGAAATTTATAAATTTGTTAAAAAAAGAACCACAAAATTAAACATAAACAACGACTACACTGTTTGTAACAATAAAATTAATTCCTAAATTGCTTATAAAAACTGAAATACTTATTAAAATTTATATTACTATGAAAAAATTTACCTTTCTATTTTTAGTTCTGTTCTTAATTTATGGAGCCTCTTTTGCCCAAAATTCGGATAACAAATGGGCTATTGGATTGGGACCTGGACTATATCAGAATCTTGAAAAAAATGAACTTGGATTTTTAGGTGAGTTTTACATAAGCCGTTATTTAAGCCCCACATTTGACCTTATGCTAAAACAGGAATCAGGGTTTAATGATGACGGAATTGACTTTGGAAATCCATCATTAAATTTAAGATTCAAATTTTATAACGGGTCTATTCTCTCTGAAAACAGTAGTATCCAGCCGTATTTATATGCAGGCCCCGGGTACATGTGGGATAACCTAAAAGACGGGGTAAACTTTAATGCTGGCGTTGGAGCCAAATTCCCTGTCAGCAATAATACCTCACTGTTTTTAGAAGTAGGGTATATCAAGGGTATTGACGGAACAAGGCACATCAACGATGTTTTAACCGATGTAGTTGACGACCAGCTAAAAGTTTCAGGAATTATAGAATTTGCAATCGGAAAAGCAAAAGACTCTGACGGCGACGGTGTTCCTGACAGAAAAGACCAATGTCCAGATACACCTCCAGGAGTACAGGTAGATGAAAAAGGTTGTCCACTTGATCGTGACGGAGATGGTGTTCCAGACTATAAGGACGACTGTCCCGACGAACCTGGAAGCGCACAGCTTAACGGGTGCCCGGATAAAGACGGAGATGGAATTGCAGACAAAGACGATGATTGTCCTGATATTCCGGGGTTAGCAAAATTCAATGGTTGCCCGGATAAAGACGAAGATGGAGTACCAGATCCGAAAGATAAATGCCCGGATACACCAAAAGGTTGCCCGGTTGATGCAAACGGTTGCCCGCTCGACTCTGATGGCGATGGTGTTATCGACTGCCAGGACAGGTGTCCTACCGAAGCAGGATCAGTAGACAATGAAGGTTGCCCGGATTGGGAAACATTGCAGATTCCGAATATTCTTTTCGACTTTGACAAATCTACTCTAAGAACGGAAGGAAAAGAAGAACTTGACAAACTGGTTAGTAAGTTACAAAGCGGCAAAGAATACGAAATTGAAGTTGGCGGACATACTGATAGTATTGGTACTGAAAGATACAACTTGGGACTTTCGGAAAGACGTGCCCAGGCAGTTGTAAAATACCTGCTTTCTAAAGGCATTAACAATGCATATGTAAGTTCAAATTACTATGGAGAAACCAAGCCGGAAGTTGAAAACAACTCACGTGCAAACAGGCAGCTAAACCGTAGGGTTGAATTTGAAGTATTAAAAATCAGAAAATAAAAATTGATTTATAATTTTTTGTAAAGCCCTGTCTCTTGACAGGGCTTTTTTTTGCTTTCTTTATTTCTCACAACCTAAAATATTATCTTTGTCGCTCTTAAATTTTCATAAAATGAATATCGATAAAATAATTTATAATGCTGTTAGCAAAGCTTTATACGAATTATACCATTTTGAAGCCAGTGAAGACCAAGTTCAAATTCAGAATACACGCAAAGATTTTGAAGGAGATGTAACTATCGTTGTATTTCCTTTCTTGCGTTTTTCAAAAAAATCGCCCGAAATAACCGGAGAAGAAATAGGCAATTATCTTTCACAATCAATTGATATTATTGAAAGCTATAATGTGATAAAAGGATTTCTAAATCTCGTTATCAATAAAAAATACTGGGTAACTGTTTTATCCGAAGCATATTCAGCTGAAAAATACGGAGTTATTCTTCCCTCCGAGAATTCGGGTGTGGCAATGGTTGAATATTCCTCACCTAACACGAATAAACCATTGCACCTCGGCCACATCAGAAACAACTTGCTGGGGTATTCAATTTCAGAAATTTTGAAAGCCAATGGGAATAATGTTGTTAAAACCAATATCGTAAATGATCGTGGAATTCATATCTGTAAATCGATGTATGCCTGGCAAAAATGGGGAAATGGCAAAACCCCCGAAAATTCAGGTATGAAAGGGGATCACCTGGTTGGAGAATTTTATGTAGAATTTGATAAACACTATAAAGCAGAAATAGCTGAATTAATTGAGAAAGGACTCTCGAAAGAAGACGCTGAAAACCAGGCTCCATCGATTTTAGGAGCACGCGATCTTCTAAGAAAATGGGAAGCAAAAGATAAGGAAACCGTCCACCTTTGGGAAACAATGAACGGATGGGTTTACGATGGTTTTGATGTAACATACAAAAAACTGGGTGTAGATTTCGATAAAATTTATTACGAATCAGAAACTTATTTAATTGGCAAGGAGGAAGTTCTTCGAGGTCTGAAAGAGGGTATTTTTTACCAAAAAGAAGATAATTCGGTTTGGGCGGATTTAACCGGTGAAGGACTGGATCAAAAAATATTATTACGAAACGACGGGACGTCGGTTTATATGACACAGGATATTGGCACGGCCAAAATGCGTTTTGCCGACTATCCCATCGACAAAATGGTATATGTAGTTGGGAATGAGCAAAACTACCATTTCCAGGTTTTAGCCATCCTGCTCGACAAACTGGGTTTTGAATGGGGAAAGGATCTATACCACTTTTCATACGGGATGGTTGAACTTCCTTCAGGTAAAATGAAATCGAGAGAAGGGACAGTTGTGGATGCAGATGATTTAATTGAAGCGATGGTTGATGTTGCCAGAAATATGTCAGAAGAATTGGGAAAACTGGATACACTTTCAAAAGAAGATGCAGAAAAAACATACCGGATGATTGCACTGGGAGCGCTGAAATATTTTATTTTAAAAGTCGATCCCAAGAAAAATATGTTGTTCAATCCTGAAGAATCAATAGACTTTAACGGAAATACAGGTCCGTTTATTCAATATACCTACGCACGTATTCAATCGGTGCTTAGAAAAGCTGAAACCAACAATATTGAAACGACCAACGAAATAGAGGCCGTCTCTGTTTCGATTAAAGAGAAAGAAATTTTGAAACGCGTTTCACTATTTCCAGGAATTATTAAAGAAGCTGGCGATAACTTCAGCCCTGCTGTTATTGCCAATTATTGTTATGAATTAGTGAAGGAATACAACCAGTTTTACCATGACCACTCCATACTTGGAGAAACCGATCAAGATACAAGAAATTTTCGGCTTATTTTGTCTGCAACAGTGGGAAAAGTAATAAAAACAGGTATGAATTTGCTTGGAATTGAAATGCCTGAACGAATGTAATAAAAAAGGAGGCAAGCGGCCTCCTGTAATTTTTTCAAGTATAATCTGTAAATTATACCTTCTGATTTGATTTAACGATTTAAGGGAATCAGCGTCCTTCCTATATGAATATTCCTTTTTTTATACAAAGGTAACCCAATTGAAAATGAAAAACACTTAAAGTCCCTTTATTAATAAAGATTTTAAATAACAGCAATGCTTCAATAAGACTGAAGCGAAATTTCTACGACATAAGAATACAGGCTCTTACTAAGAAAGCATCTCATAAGCGAGGTAAATAAAATAGCCAGAATTTAACTTTACAAAAAAACTTCCCCCCTTCATATAAATCTCAGGGAGGAAGCGTTTCAACTTGTCCTTATTTATGTAGCCTAACAAAATCTCGCTGCGGAACCATTGCCTTCGTTACTTTTGCTGCAACTAAGTCTTTTGCCACTTTTAAAGTAGCTTTTTCTTTTACATCTTTTGAAGATGCACCTATTTTAATCGAATAATCCCCGGCTTCTGCAACCCATGTTGAATTATCTTCATCAAAAGAGGCCAGCTCCATTGTTCCAATCGTAAAAGAGAGAGTTTCCTTTTCTCCAGGCTTTAATACAGAAGTCTTACTAAAAGCAACCAACTCTTCTTCCGGTTTTTCCAATTTGCCTTCCGGGGCCCCCACATATACCTGAACAGCTTCCTTTCCGGCCATTTTCCCTGTATTTTTAATATCGACTGAAACGGTAACTTTTCCGTTAAATTCCCTTGAACTCAGTTTCAAATTGGAGTATTCAAATGTTGTATATGATTTTCCATATCCAAATTCATATGCCACCGGAACATCAAAAGTATTGTAGTAGCGGTATCCTACATAAATATCTTCGGCGTAAACAACCTCCCATGGTACACGGCGCATAAATGAAAAACCAGACTGATCGGGTGTATTATCTGTTGCACCTTCCTGATTTACCGCATATCCGGGAAAATGTGCAGCAGTGGGAGTATCTTCATATTTAAAGGGGAAAGTAACTGCCAGTTTCCCCGATGGATTTACTTTTCCAGTTATTACATCTACTACCGAATTTCCACCTTCCTGCCCGGGCTGCCACGCGCAAAGAATTGCATCAGGGAGATTACTCCAGCTGGCCGTTTCAATCACGCCTGCAATATTTAAAATTACTACCGCTTTTTTCCCTTCTTTATGAAACGCATTACAAACAGTTTTTATCATCTCTTTTTCTACCGGGGTAAGATAAAAATCTCCTTCTTCTGCCTTTCTGTCGCCACCTTCTCCGGCATTACGTCCAATGGTTATTAATGCTACATCCGATTTTCCAGCCATATCAGTTGCAATGGCTGGATCAAGTCCCATTTCCTCAACCGGAATTTTTCCCCCCATCATGGCCGCCAGCATATTTTGCGGCTTATCCTGATTTGCTCTTGCCGTTTTCATGTACGCCTGGTAGGTTTCTGCCAGTTTGAGATTTACTTCAAATCCGGCATTTTGTAAACCTTGTGTTAAAGAAATTGTATACGCTTCATTAACATCACCACTTCCTGTTCCACCGGAAATAAAGTCATAGGAAGTATTTCCGAAAGCAGCTACTTTTTTTATACTTGCTGAAATCGGTAATATGTTATCTCTATTTTCTAAGACAACCATTCCATCAGCAGCGGCTTGACGTGTGATCTCCGCATGTTTTTTTAAGTCAGGAGTATTTGAAATTTTATACGCTCTGTAGCGTGGAGTTTTTGTCATTATATTAAGTATTCTCTCCACATTTTTGTCCAGAACTGATTCATCCAGTTCTCCATCATTAACAGCGGCAATCAACGTTTCAATTTGCTGCTGCGAACCAGGTTGAATCATATCATTACCTGCGTCCATTTGAGCTACAATATCACTACCTCCGCCCCAATCTGTCATTACGTAGCCGTTAAACCCCCAATCGTTGCGTAAAATTTTGGTTAGCAAATCATCGCTTTCCGATGTATAAACACCATTTACTTTATTGTATGACGACATTACAGTCCAGGGCTTTGCTTCCTTCACTACAATTTCGAAACCTTTTAAATATATCTCACGAAGTGCTCTTTCACTTACAATAACATCTACCGACATTCTGTTGGTTTCCTGATTATTAACAGCAAAATGTTTTACAGAAGTTCCTACCCCATTACTCTGAATTCCTTTTACCATGGCAGCCGCTATTTTCCCTGCAACGAGCGGATCTTCTGAATAATACTCAAAATTACGTCCGCAAAGTGGGTCGCGCTGAATATTTAAAGCCGGTCCCAAAATAACATCGGCGCCATATTCCAGAACTTCTTGCCCCATTGCTTTTCCAACTTCTTCAACCAGTTCTGTATCCCATGTTGAAGCCATTACAGTACCGATTGGAAAAGCTGTTGCATAATACGTATGACTGTCATTTTTACGCGTTGGAGAGATTCGTAGTCCGGCTGGCCCGTCAGCCAAAGTCTGACTGGTAATACCTAACTCAGAAAACTCAGAAGTTACTCCTGCTGTTCCAGGCAAATACTGACGAATTTTACTTACCATTTTTCCATAGTCAGTAGATTCATCCAAAGTATCTCCAAACATAGGAGGCATTTTATCTTTTAATGAATCAGGTACAGGGAAATACATTCCTGTTCCTATCACTAATTGGGCTTTTTGTTCTAAAGACATAGATTTTACAATGGATTTCACATCCTTGTCAGCCGGATTTTTAGCAGTTAAAAACTGAAAAGAAAGTAAAAAAATAACCAGTGTGACCTGCCCAAAGTGTTTTAGTTTATAAATTTTCATGAATGTTTTAGTTTAGTTATTTCTATCCGTTTTTATTGATTTGATTTCGTATGGCATCTACAAAAAACAGTCAAAAAGGACTATGTGTCACATTAACACAATGATAAATATTTTTAATTTATAAATCAAATAAAAGAGGATTTTTATTTATTTTGTGAGCTACAAAAAAATAATTAAAATTGACTGCTAAATCAGAAACAATAAATACAAAAAAATTTTTAGACCATATTTCTCTTGATTGTGTAATTTTTGGATTCCATAACAACGAACTAAAAGTTTTAACACTTCTTTTAAAATATTCAAAAGAATATACTTTGCCTGGAGGATTTCTAAAACTAGAGGAGACACTTGAAGAGGCAGCACAAAGAGTTTTACAGGAAAGAACAGGATTAAAAAATATTTTTCTAAAACAATTCAGAGTTTTTAGTGAACCCAAACGTTCTAAAACAAATCCTGTAATACAGGATATAGTAAACTCCGGACGACATCCGGATATGGAATTCTTTGCTAAAAGATTTATTAGTATTGGTTTTTATGCTCTTGTTGATTTTACGAAAGTGAAACCCACCCCCGACTTCTTTTCAGAAAAATGCGAGTGGAAAAATATAAACGAGGATGCGCCTTACATTTTGGATCATAGAAAAATTATTGAACGGGCATTGTATGTGTTGCGTCTCCAATTAAATTACCAACCCATTGGTTACAATCTGCTTCCCGAAAAATTTACTATGCCGGAACTTCAAAAACTTTATGAAACAATTCTTGGCAAAGAACTCGATCGCAGGAACTTTCAGCGCAAAATATTGTCATACAAGATTCTGAATAAACTGAATGAACGCAAAAAAGGTGGCGCATATAAAGCTCCCTTTCTTTATGAGTTTAATCTTGATAATTACCAAAAAGCTTTAGATGATGGACTAAGTGGAGGCTGGTAAAAACGGAAATAAAGACAAAGAAAATGGCAACAGAATTAAATCTTATTGCCTTTTCTTGCATATTGTCTGTTTTTCAAACTATCAGTTATTGCTATTGGTAATAAAATTTACCACATCGTTTTTGAATTTAGCGAGTTCCTCTACTTTTGTATAGAACATGTGCCCGGCTTTGTAATAGTTCAGCGAAATATTATCCCTCAAATTTTCAGGCAGGTTTAAGTGGCTAAATGTATATTCTGTACCCAAAAAAGGTGTGGCTAAATCGTAGTACCCATTTTCTACCATAACTCTCATTGCCGGATTTTCTACCATAGCTTCCTTTAAATCCTGAACAATGGAACGTCCTCCGCCACCTCCCAAGAATCCTCTTCGACCTCTCTCCCATTTCCAGTTGAACCCTTCCAATGAATAGGCTGAAAAATTATATTTTCTGTCTTGTCCAAATTTCAATTCGTTATGATAATACGACATAAATCCCATTTGGTAAGAAGGAGAAATAGCTGCACTTTGAGGATCATACATTGAACCAGGCATCAAAGGATCAAGAGTTGAGCCTTTGTAACGGGAATCATACCTTCCAATAGTTTCGCGCTCGTCTTCAAGTAATTTAACAAAGAAAGCCCGTGCAGTAACCCTGAGATCGGCTTTTTCCAGATATTCTTTATCCAAACCAGTAAACTTCGACATCTTTTCGATTACAGCTGCTTTTTCAGATGCAGAAAGATTGTCGCCTTTCATAAGAGCCGTATTGTATTCACCTAAGGCAAATTCCCGTACATCATCTAAAAATGCTTCTAAATCATCCGGTTTTGGGGTGATCTTGTTATGATAATAAGCCGTTGCTGCGTAAGTAGGCAAAAACAGAGGATACGAAATGTCGTCACCTCCACCAAAAGTAATCGTTCTTAAATCGAGCACACTGGAAACCAGCACAATACCATCGAGGGCAATTCCATAAGTATCGAGCAAATAAGGAGCTAACCCGGCAGACCGGAAAGTTCCATAGCTTTCACCCAATAAATATTTTGGAGAAGACCAGCGGTTGTTTTTACTGATATAGGCATTTATAAAATTACTGATTGAAGAGATATCTCC
Organism: uncultured Draconibacterium sp.; assembly: GCA_963677235.2. GTDB lineage: Bacteria > Bacteroidota > Bacteroidia > Bacteroidales > Prolixibacteraceae > Draconibacterium. The sequence continues at coordinate 2,537,998 of CAXXPP010000004.1, forward strand.
ATCAACACTCCAAAAATCCTTATTTTCTCCTTTACCTACGGCTCTTGAAATTCCCGTACCAACAGGATCAATCATTACAATATCTGTTACATCAAGAATAGAGTATTCATTGTCAACCAGGGTAAACCCTGTTTCATTAAAATCGGGATCGTTAACAACCACACGTCTGGGGCCAATAGCTCCCATATGCAACCAAATCGATGAGGAACCAGGCCCGCCATTATATGCAAATGTAATTGGCCTGCTCCCTAAATTTTCTATTCCATCCCGGGTGTAGGCTACAAATCCGAATTCAGCAATAGCTTCATCATTTGCATTTTTAATAATCATCGTTGCAGCAGTTGCCGTATAGTTGATGCTCTTTCCATCAATTTTTATACTATGTTGTGTCACACTTTCCTGTGGTTCAGGCACCGGTTTTTCTTTCTTTTCTTCTTTCTTTTCACCGTCCTTCCCTTGGGCTGGCTGAGCATTTGTTATTGTCGATATCCCCAATACCAACACTAATACACATACTAATCTGGAATAATACTTTTTCATTTTCGCTTATTTTGACATGAGAAATAATTAAGATATGAAATATAACAAATTATTTCATTCATCGTCTGTCAAAAACTCGCTTAACGTAACATAATAACATTCAATTCAAAAATATTTCTCCATTTTTCTACAACATACACACTCAAAAAAGAAAAAAGATTTTTACATCATCTGCTAAAAAATAGGAAACAATCAATAATTGACATTATTCATGCATCTTGAAAAATCTCATTAACGATTGCGAAGGGACAAAGAAAGTAAAAACAAGAGCCGCTCAGGGAAGAACGCCCCTTGTCTTTACTTTGTTCTAAATATTTGTGTGTCCCCAGATAAATAACCTACAAAAGCATTTCCCTTCCTTCACGATCTGGGTCATTTTGAACTTCACATGTGTCATTGAGAATCATCACTTCTCCATTTTCAGATGTAAATTCTGGCCACTCCGGCAAAGCATTGCAATTGGGACTTCCAGTCCGCATAAATGCAAGTAGTGCATCCGACATTTTTTCTGAAAGCTTTTTCGGCCGCGCTCCACCTCCGGTATGTGTCAGCATCAAATCAGTGTTATAAAACCAAAAACAAATATCAGAGCAGTGAAAGGCTCTCATTCGTCCATCAAACAGCGGTGGTTCCCAACCAAACCAAGCTACATAAACCGGCGCCGATTGCTTTATTTTTGCAGTTGCCGTATTCACTACTCCCTGCCGGTTACTCGCAACCAGTGTCATTACTTCGTAAGGTGTAGCGTTAGGAAAAGCTTTGGCGTATGCATCAAAAACAACAGGAGCTTTATCCCCCAATCCTCCTCTGAAACCAGCTCTTTCCTTTAACATTTCTTTCGCCTCATCAGCAGTTATTTTTTCGAGTTCAGGCATAGTTCTGGACATTCCCCATTCGTGAAATGTGCTACAGATAATCATCGGCACATTGGAAGACACTCCGTTTTTTTCGGAATAAAATACTCCCTTAGGTATATTAACCCCATCGGCAACAGGGGAAAAACCACCACGCCTTCCGCCTTCATTATTCTCCTGTGCAAATTTTTGACTTGCTTTGTTAGCCAGTAAAATATAATCCTTCCATGGCATTTCCTGAAGCTTATCAATCTCTGAATGTTTTAACCCTGCTTCATTCAGAATGTATCCTCCCAATTTCCGGGATATTTCCTGATCCATTGCTTCAGTTGTTGAACCACTTAGAGGAACAGCTTTATGGATTAATCCGGCTGTTTTTTGCATAGCTGCAAGTACACATACTTTAGCTCCTCCGCCAGATTGCCCCATGATAGTTACATTCCCGGGATCCCCACCAAAATTGACAATATTGTCTTTCACCCATTCCAATGCAGCAACCATATCAAGTGCTCCAACATTTCCAGAGTCTTTATATTTTTCGCCGCCAACCCCTGATAAATCAGAAAATCCAATCGGCCCCAACCGGTGGTTAATGGAAACAAAAACAACATCTCCTTTGCGACTGAGATTTTCCCCCATATAACCATCCTGTTCGATTCCGTTACCATTGGTATAACCACCACCATGTAACCAAACTAAAACAGGTCTCTTGTTACTGTCGATGGCCGGAGTCCAAATATTTAATTTCAAACAATCTTCGCTTACATCATCGTAGTTCCAATGGTCGGCAAACGAGGACCAGGCATTGGAATAACGGTTATCCATGATTTGCGGAGCGGTATTTCCCCACCAAACTGCCGGTCGCACATCACTCCAGGGTTCGGGCTTTTGTGGTGGCATAAAACGGTTTTTCCCACTTGTATCAGCTCCATAAGGAATGCCCCTAAACTGGGTTATCCCTCGTAAAATAAATCCTTTTACTTTTCCATAAACAGTATTCGCTATAGCAATATTGTCTCCAATAAAAAGAATCTGTTCGTCATTTTCACTGCCATTATCCCCGGAAGGTGTTGCACATGCAGTTAAAGGAAGTGTTGAAGCCAACCCAATTCCGGCAGCCCCCGCTCCTACGGTTTGAAAAAAATTTCTTCTGTTGGTTTTCATTGAGTTTAAATTTTGGTTTTAATTAGAATTTCGGATTATAATTGTAAATTTTCTTTTGTTCTAAACTAATTCAGATTAAAATCTTTTCCCACATTTCGCGCACCATTTTATAGCGGTTGTTTATTACGGAACACCGGGTATCAATTCTCATGAGTGGTCGATTTTGCAGATTATATGCCGGCCAATCGGGCTGACCATCTGCTTCCGGTTTTCCGCTGCGTGCAAAACTGGTCCAAAAAGAAGTCATATTCTTTGATGCATCAAAACGATCTGGTTTTGTTCCCGCCATTTCCCCTTCAACATTATAAAATTTAAAAGGAATATCGAGTGCATGCATGGTCCCCATTTCAAATTCGGTTCCCGGAATTTTTGCATTGGACTTATATCCAAAATTATAAAGATACACGGAAGCTCCTCCTTGCTTTGTTTTTTGTTCTGCAATTGTTATAGAGCCCAGCCCCATCATCATAACAGAACGGATGGCAATATAAATTTCTCCCGGTGTTTTTTCAGGATTTGCCTCATTATACGTTTTTTGAATAAGTCCAGCATTATCGCCAAAATCTTTTTCCAGACGCTTTTTTAATTGTGTTTCTGAAAGTGAAAAAACTTCGGTGTCACCTCCGGTCATGGCAAAGAAAATATATTCATCTTCATTCCAGCCAACCAGTAAAGGTTTATTTTTTGATACTTCAGGAGCACCGGGTTCAAACGGATGGCTTGGCATAATAATACCATCATTTACAGCGCCAAAACTACCTATCCCCGAATTTCCAATTCCATGAAAACCTCCTGCTCTTCCATTTGATTTTTTGGGTAGTTTATCCTGTGCTTCCAGTAATTTTTCAGCCGGAACGTCAAGTAATTTTTTCCAGCCCTTTTTTGAAATATTGAGGTATTCCAGCAACTCCAACGTGGTTTGCGCAGCATCTTCCGCTTGAATGATTTCGACACCAGGACCACTTTCCACAGAAGCTTTATTGAAATAGGGAGCTGCCTCTGGCATAGCATACAAACAAGACGTTTTCATTCCACCTCCCGATTCTCCAAAAATCATTACATTTTGAGGGTCTCCACCAAACTGTTCGATATTTTCATTTACCCATTGCAATGCAACCGCAATATCCTGAACACCTCTATTTCCGGAGCCTTTGTATTGTTCTCCTCCCAATTCGTCAAGGTATAGAAAGCCAAGTAACCCCAGGCGGTGATTGGTTGCAACCACCACCACATCATACATCCGAGCAATATTGGCTCCATCCTGAGAAGTACTTCCTCCTGACCCCGTTCGAAAGCCTCCGCCATGGTTGTAAACCATTACCGGTCGCTTTTTACCATCGTTTGCAGGTGTCCAGATATTCAAAAACAGGCAATCCTCAGATGGGGCGGGTTCATTAATCCCGTAAGTTTGGTTAGGAGGTTGAATGGACGGATTTCCCAATTGCAAAGCATCACGAACACCAGTCCACGGTTTTAAAGGGCTTGCTTTCAAAAAACGATTTTCTCCTGAAACCTTTCCAGCATAAGGTATTCCTTTAAAAATATTTACACCACTTTCTCGTACTCCCCGTAATTTTCCGTATTGAATTTCAACGACCTGATAATCGGGTGCATAAACTGTCGATAATTTTGTCAGCTCTGGCAATAATACAACAGGAGCAACAGCCAGGGCACTTCTTCCTATAAATTGCCTTCTTGAAAGTATTTTCATTTTGAACCGAATAACTGGGGTACAAATTCAGAAAGATAAATACGCCAATTTCGCCAAATATGGCCGCCATCGGTTTCCATATATGTATATTTCATTCCAATACTGTCTAGTTTCTGTCTGAATTCTTTATTCGCATCGTATAAAAAATCATTCTTCCCAATTCCAATCCAGTATAACTTGTAACCGTTGTCCTTTTGCTTTTTCAATGTTCCGTCTATATCCGAATATACTTTACCCGTGGCATCTTCTCGTGGCATTAATGCAGCTGAAAACAGTCCTACATAATCAAATTTATTCGGATAATATCTTGAAATATGGAAAGAATGAAAACCTCCCATCGAAAGTCCGGCAATTGCACGACCGGCTTTGTCTGCTTTAACCCGGTAATTGTTTTCTACAAATTTTACAATGTCCATAAAATTAGCTTCAAAGGTGCCATCCATGGTTTTATCCATCATAAATTGAGGTCTGATAAAACCATCACGGCCTTCACCAGGTGCGGCATCCTGAATTACATTCCCATTTGGCATAACAACAATCATAGGGACAGCTTTACCTTGTGCGATCAAATTATCCAGAATTTTTATTGCTTTACCATGTTCAATCCAGGCTTCTTCGTCGCCGCCGGCTCCATGCAGCAAATAAAGAACGGGATATTTTTCGTTTGATTTCTCGTAGCCTGGAGGTGTGTAAATAATAATTCTACGATCCATTCCCAGTCCTGGAGAATCATACCATTGGTGAATAATACTTCCGTGTGGTACATCATGTACAACATAAAGATCTGCCTGACCACCTTCAACTATAAAATAATTGGTTACTGAAGCGATATCACGAATCAGGTACGGATTACCGGGATCCGTGGTAGTAAAACCATCTATAATAAACGAATAGTCATATAATTCCGATTTTAAAGATTCCGAGGTATAAGTCCAAATACCTTTATCGTTTTTGGACATTGCTACTTTTCCGGGCCCCTCCATTTCTCCCATAGGTGTCTGTACTTTTTCAAGTGGCAAAAAATCACCGGTTACCATTACCGACTTTGCATCGGGGGCGTTTACGCGAAAAGTTACCGTATGATTTTCATGAATCTCCGGCGAAATTATTTGTTGACCTCCAAATAATGCTTGTTGCGCATACGAAGAAATACCAAGAAAAAGAATTGATATCACGCTTAATAAAATTTGTCTTTTCATACTTTGTCTTTATTAGTTAGGAATAATATAATTCAATTGAATTCGATTCGTTTTTTTTGACTAAAAAAGTTGCATTGCGTTTAATTGACACAAAGCTTAAAATTAAATGATTATATGATAAAAACATATTCTAACCCCAAAATAATTTTACTTTACATTTTATGTTGAAATCGTTAAAGAAAAGAAATATCTCTGTACATTAATTTAGTGTCATACCAAGAACAAGATAACGATTAAAGCTTCGACTGTTTTAGTTTATTAATTTCATTTCTGAACTATCCGAAATGTAAAAAGTATAAGCGAAGAACATTTGATCTACTATCCGCTTTTATATTGCTCAAAAAGAATAAGACATAAACTTCCGCCTCTTGCCTATTTTCATTATTTTAGAAGAGACTAAAAATGACTATGAAAAGCAGACGAACATTCCTTAAAAAATTTGTTTTACTTACAGGGTTTGGATCTGTATTGAGAAAATCAGTTTTGGGTTTTGACACATCGTTGAACGAAAATAAAAAGCCGGTAGAATCTGACTTTGCAAAGCAACTAAAACCCGTAGGAAGAGCTTTGGAAGAAGAAGGATACTATGTTTGGTGTAATTCTCCCATCTATGGTAATGATGGAAAAGTACATGTTTTTTACTCCCGCTGGCCCGAAAAATATGGCATGAGCGGGTGGATACACAAAAGTGAGATTGCACATGCGATTGCAAATTCTCCTGAATCCGAATTTCAATACCTTGAAACCATTCTTGAACCCCGCAAAGGTTATTTTGATGCCACTACCTGCCACAATCCTCACATACAATATGTTGATGGGAAATACTGTTTGTTTTACATGGGCAATTCCAACGGAAAAACAGATACTAAAAGAGTTGGTCTTGCTACTGCCGATTCTTTAAACGGGCCATGGACGAAAGCAGAGAAGCCAATATTGGAAACAGGTCCTCCAGGTGAATGGGACGACCATTGTACAACAAATCCGGCTTTTTTGAAACACTCAAATGGCGAGTATTGGCTTTATTATAAATCATGGAATACCGCAGATTACGAAAATGCAACTGGAAAGCAAATTAGAGGAAACCGAAAATACGGACTTGCTATTGCCGATAATGTTACCGGTCCTTATAAAAAATATAAAAAAAATCCGGTCATTGACTTTTCTATTCTTGGAAACAACGAGCAACTGGAAGACGCCTTTATTTGGTTTGAAAATGGTAAATTCAAACTTATAGCCCGCGATATGGGATTCTTCAACCATAACTATGGATTAATTTTTGAATCGAGAAACGGACTTAACTGGGAGACTCCCAAAGTTGCCTATTACGAAGCCGCGCACTATATTAATCAGCCTCCCGCGCCAAAACATTTAAGCCGGTACGGACGCTTCGAACGCCCGCAATTGTTAATGCGTAATGAAAAGCCGGAATATCTTTTTACTACCTCACAGGGAGGAAAATACAATACCTCCAGCAGTTTTATTTTTAAAATAGAAAAAAATCAATAGATGAAACAGCAAACTAAACTAAACCAATTTTCAATATTTTTTTTCTCTTTAATAATCATTTTTGCCTGCTCTCCCAAAAACAAACAAAAGGATAAAATTGACCGATTTTCACTGGTTAACCGCCACAACATAGAAATAAATCATTTCGATTCACTTTCCTCTCTTTCTGTAGGCAACGGTAAATTTGCATTTACTGTTGACCCAACGGGGTTACAAACCTTTCCTGAAATTTATAAAAACGGAGTTTGCCTGGGAACGATGTCAGAATGGGGATGGCACAGCTTTCCGAACAATCAGAATTACAGGCTGCAGGAGACATATGAATATTTTAATGTTGAAGGGAGAGAAGTTCCTTATGCGATTCAATGGAACGAACCAGCGAGAAAAAAGGAAGCTGCCAACTACTTCAGAGAAAATCCTCACCGGTTACATTTGGGAATTGTTGGATTTGAGCTTCTCAATGCCGATAATACACCTGTTCAGCAGGAAGATATAAAAAATATTGAACAACATTTAAACCTATGGAAAGGATTGATTTCGAGTTCATTTGAGATTAAAAAAATGCAGGTAAATGTTGAAACAGTGTGTCACCCGGAAAGAGATTTAATTGGGGTAAAAATTAATTCCGAAATCATAAAAAAAGGACAACTGGGAATAAAACTACAATTTCCTTTCCCGACAGGAAACCACTCGGATAATGCTTGTAACTGGCAAAATCCTGAAAAACACGTTTCTGAAATTATTGAGCAAAATGACAATAGCGCCATACTTAAACACAAAATCAACACAACCGAATATTATGCTAAAGTTACGTGGAAAGGAAAAGCGGAATTAAAGCGAAAAGAAATACACCGCTATATTTTACAACCAAGTACAGAAAATACAGAATTCTCTGTAACAGTAGAATTTTGTCCAAAAAATAATTTTGAAGGATTATTGGATTTCGGAACAACTAAAAATCTTTCTGCTGCAATGTGGCAAAACTATTGGAAAACCGGCGGAGCAGTCGATTTATCGGAAACAGAAGATACACGAGCCCGGGAACTGGAACGCCGGATAGTACTTTCTCAGTACCTGGAGCGGGTTCAATGTGCAGGAACGCTTCCTCCACAGGAAACCGGACTGACCTATAACAGCTGGTTTGGAAAATTTCATATTGAAATGCATTGGTGGCATGCAGCGCACTGGGCTTACTGGAACCACACCAAACTACTGGAAAAAAGCATGGACTATTATACCGACATCTTTGAGAAAGCTAAGTACAAAGCAGAACTTCAGGGCTATAATGGTGTCCGCTGGCCAAAAATGACAGATCCTTCAGGCACCGACAGCCCTTCAGGAGTGGGAGAATTTTTAATATGGCAGCAACCGCACATTATATATTTTGCCGAATTATGTTACAGACAAAATCCCAATAATGCTACGCTAAAAAAATATGCTGACCTGGTTTTCGCCACAGCAGATTTTATGGCTGATTTTGCCCGCTTCGACGAAGCAAACAACCGCTATATCTTGGGCCCTCCTCTTATTCCGGCGCAGGAGAGCCTTGAAAAAGAGAAAACGTATAATCCTCCTTTTGAAGTGGCATACTGGTATTGGGGATTATCTATCGCGCAAAAATGGAGCGAACGGTTAAACCTCAATCCAAATTCAAAATATCAGTCGGTTATTGATGGGTTACCACCATTTGCGAAAAAAGACAATCTTTATCTGGCTGCTGAAAGTGCTCCCGATTCGTATGAAAATGAACATTATTATTCCGACCACCCAATGGTTTTAGGAGCTTTTGGAATAATGCCCGGAACCGTTAAAATGGATACAGTTGTAATGAAAAATACATTTGATCATATTGAAAGAATTTGGAATTGGGAAAGTACCTGGGGTTGGGATTACCCCATGGCTGCGATGTCGGCCACAAGATTGGGAGAACCGGAAAAAGCGATTAACCTGCTTTTGAGAGATGTTCAAAAAAATACATATTTAATAAACGGGCATAATTACCAGGATTCACGTTTACGAATTTACCTTCCGGGAAACGGCGGATTATTAACAGCCATTGCAATGATGTGCGCCGGTTATGAAGGAAACTCGAAAAATACTCCCGGATTTCCGGAAGACTGGAAAGTAAAATGGGAAAATCTGCAACCCGTATTTTAGCTTTTTGTTTTTGGTTGAAAATAAGGAAACCCAATTTCCAAACTTTCGTCGTAAAGCGAATCTAAAACAGGCTCAGAAATGCAGTCCTGAACAATGGTGTACAGAATTCGTTCTTCTCTGAATTTAACTTCGTACATAATCAAAAGCAAATGATTCGTAACCTTATTAAATTCAACTAGATTTAACTTCGGTGCGGTAAGCAATTTTAACGCCACTTCCAACTGCTCCTTTATTTCGTTGTGGTATGACGTCATTACAGAAAGACAGCCACTTTCGGAAATATGCCTGCGAATTTCAGGAAAAAGAATAAACTCCTTTATTTCGTAATAATTTCTGAATCTGGATAATTCTTTGATCGCACGTATCAATTCAATTCTATTTTCCTCGTCTTCAGGTAATTCATTTAGGTGTTTTAACAGTGGCTGAATTTCTCCCAGTTTTTCATCGAGAATTTTATTATTTTCCAACAAACACCCCAGATAAGTATTCTGTGGAGGCGGATAATACGGATGATTTTTTATTACTGGACGAAGAATTTCCATTAATTGATTTATTCCTGTTTTTATTTCTTCCATTGGAAATTCCATTGACACAAGCTTATCAACAAGTGCTGAAACATCGGCGGGAACACAATTTTCAAGAAATTCCTTGTCCTCAATATTAAATTTCTCCCAACTTTCTCCTTTTAACAAATTTCTGAATATTGTTAAAAGGTTATCCACTCTTTCTTCTATTCCGGTCACAATTCCTGGTTTTAAAATCCGCTCTGTAGTTTGAGTGGTACAATATTATGCCAATATTGATTAACCAAATCGTTTTTTTTGAAGAATTATCAAAAAATGAACAAACGCTTAATATTAGGCGATATTTCGCTTTCAGTTTTAAAGAACAAGATTCAAAAAAATGTAAAAATATTTCTACATTAAACCTTTCATTCAGAAAATCATTTTTTAAAACTTATTCAACGATGAAAAAAACTGCACTTCTGTCTATTTTTCTATTTTATTCAATTTTCCTTTTTGCTCAATCCGGCAAAACTACACTCACCCACAACGATATTTTAAAATGGGAACGAATTACGGAACAACATATTTCGAATGATGGAAAATACATTGTTTATCAACAGGAACCCTGGGAAGGTGATCCGACATTAAAAATAACTACGCCGCGCGGTGAAGAGCAGGCAACAGTTAAATACGGAACTGATGCGGAAATTACCGCCGACTCAAAATTTGTTGTTTTTACATTAAAACCGCCTGTTGATACTATCCGGATGCTAAAATTAAAGGAGGTAAAAAAGGACGATTTCCCCAAAGATGATTTACTGATCTACAATTTAGAAACCAGACAAACCGATACAATAAACGATTTTACATCGGTAAGCATTCCTGAAAAATGGGCGGGTTGGATTGCCTGGCAAACGGAAGCTCCCAAAGACACTACAAAAAAAGAAAAGAAATCGGATAAAAAGGACGATGAAAAAGCTTTTCCTCTGTTTGTAAAAAATCTGAAGTCGGGTGAAATTTCTGAATTTCCGGCAGTTAGCAATTACATTTTTGCCGAAGAAAAAGAAGTACTTGCCTTTGTTTCCGAAGGAAAAGACAGCACATTTGATGCAGGCGTTTACCGTTTTGATTTGACTCAGAGTTCTCCTCGAAAGATTTGGGACGGGAAGGGCAAATTTAAACAACTTGCATTGAATAATACCGGTGAAAAAATTGCCTTTCTGAAAGATATTTCAGAAAAAAATAAAGATGAAGCCCACTTCAGTTTGTATTTATCGAAAGATGAAAATTCTGCCCACGAATTATTAAACAATGAAAACGATGCAATACCCGAAAATTGGGAAATCAGTGAAAACGGGAGGCTGTCTTTTTCGGATTCAGGAGATCGTTTGTTTTACGGAACAGCGCCAAAAAAAGAACCAAAAGATACAACAGCTCTCGAAGAAGAAGTTCCCGTACTCGATGTTTGGACATGGGATGAAGAAGAGTTACAAACGGTTCAGTTAAATAATAGGGATCGCAATTTGAAAAAAACATACTTAGCCGTTTTTCACATCAATTCGGATAAAGCAATTCAACTTGAAACCCAACAATTTTCAGGCATCCGAAAAATAAAAGATGGAGATGCCGACAAACTGCTCGCGTGGTCAAACCATCCGTACGCCGTACAAAGCATGTGGGAAGGCGGCCCCGAACATAACGATTTTTACCTGGTTGACATCGCTACAGGCAAGGCTGAAAAAATAAATACCGATGTACGTGCAATTCCGCAAGTTTCGCCTGAAGGAAAATATTTATACTGGTATAATGCCATTGATACCTCTTGGAATACAATGAACATTGCAACGGGAAAGGAATTTACAATAACATCTCCTGTAAATATTCAGGTAGCCGATGAATTAAACGATGTGCCGAATTTACCAGGTTCATACGGAACTGCAGGATGGTACAAAAATGATGAAGCTATTTTGTTAAACGACCGTTTTGATGTGTGGAAAGTGGATCCGGAAAATAAAACAGCACCAAAACGAATTACAAAAAACGGCAGAGAACAAAACACGGAGTTTCGTCTGATAAATTTTGAGAATCAGGGACATTCGCGTTGGTCTGAAGTTGATGAAGAAGGAATTGATCCTGAAAAACCTTTATATATGCGAGGTCACAATGAAATTACGCGTGAAGATGGATACTATATTTTAAACCTGAGAAAAGATACACAAAAAGAATTAGTTGCGGGGAAATTTAGTTTAAATATCCCCCGGAAAGCAAAAGATACAGATGTGGTGGTTTATACAAAGGAAAATTTTCAGATCTACCCCAATTTAATTGCAACCGATTTAAGTTTCAGGAAACAAACCCAAATCAGTGATGCGGCGCCACAGCAAAAAGATTTTCTTTGGGGAACTGCAGAACTGGTCACATGGACATCACTTGATGGACGGAAGCTGGAAGGGACACTGCACAAGCCGGAAAATTTTGATCCTTCAAAAAAATATCCGATGATTGTGAATTTCTATGAAAAGAGTTCGCAGGAATTATTTAGTTACCACATGCCTGAGAATCACCGTTCTACCATCGATTATCATTACTATACAAGCAACGGCTACCTGGTTTTTAATCCTGATGTGTATTACAAAACCGGGTACCCGGGTGAAGATGCTTTTAATTGCGTGATGCCCGGAGTAACTTCATTAATTGAAAAAGGGTTTGTTGAAGAAAATCATGTAGGTGCACAAGGTCACAGTTGGGGAGGATACCAGGTAGCTTATCTCGCTACCCGAACCAATTTATTTGCCGCTATTGAGTCAGGGGCACCGGTGGTAAACATGTTTAGTGCCTATGGAGGAATTCGCTGGAGCTCGGGATTAAACCGCTCGTTTCAGTATGAACATACGCAAAGCCGCATCGGAAAATCAATATGGGATGCGCCGTTACGTTATCTCGAAAATTCACCTTTGTTTACCATCGACAAAATAAATACGCCAATTTTAATTATGCACAATGACGACGACGGAGCTGTACCATGGTACCAGGGTATTGAATTTTTCATCGGATTACGGCGTTTACAAAAACCTGCATGGTTACTTAATTACAATGAGGCTGACCATTGGCCGTTGAAAGTGCGCGACAAAACCGATTTCCAGATTCGTTTGGCGCAGTTTTTCGATCATTATTTAAAAGAAAAACCAATGCCCAAATGGATGAAAGACGGCATTCCGGCTGTTAAAAAGGGAATTGATTTGGGGTACGAGCTAACCGAATAATTCTTATTCACTTAAAAAGAATGGATTTCGCCTTTATAATAAAAGTGAAATCCATTTTTGCTGACAGCCATTGTAAAAAACAAAGCCCGGAAATTTAATATTTCATAAAAACGTCCAGAATTTATCCAGAATTAAATTTTATCATTGAAAAAAATAAAATGAAACTTTTGATTGTTGAAGATAATGCAAAACTTCTGGAGGCAATTACAGAAACGCTGGAATCAGAGAAGTATCTCTGCGAAACTTCATTGAATTTTCAAAGCGCCCATGAAAAGATATTCCTTTACAATTACGATATTCTCATCGTTGATATTAACCTGCCCGATGGGTCAGGTCTGGAGCTTATAAAAGAAATAAAAAAGCAAAATTCATCCACTGGTATTATTGTTGTTTCTGCGCGAAATTCACTTGACAATAAAATTGAAGGCCTTGATTTAGGCGCTGATGATTATATCACCAAACCATTTGATATGGCGGAACTGGTTGCCCGTGTAAAAGCGCTTCTAAGGCGGCGTAATTTTTCAGGGAACAGCAGTGTAACTTTTAACGGAATTACCATTGACACAACCAACAGAGAGGTTTTTGCAGGTCAGCAAAAAATTGAACTCACCAAAAGTGAATACGATATTCTGCTTTTCTTTTTTTCAAATCCCGGGCGAACGCTTACAAAAGAAGGAATTGCCGAACACATTTGGGGCGACAATATGGATTTGGCTGATTCGTTTGATTTTATTTATTCGCACATAAAAAATTTGAGAAAAAAAATTACAGCAACCGGAGTCTCAGACCCGATAAAAGCGGTTTACGGAATTGGTTATAAACTGGCAACAGAAAAGGAAGGATGAAATTAATAAAACGTACATATATTTATACCACCGTTTGGATACTTCCTTTTGTGATAATTGGTAGCTTGTTTGCTTTTTATATGATTGAATACATTGCGTATGAGGAAACCGATGAGTTCCTGACTTACGAAATGGAACGCCTGGTAAATTACCATAAAGAGAATAACGATCTTCCCGATTTTCATAAAGTGGCAGATATTATTCCCGATGTAAAATATGATGAGCCCTTTTTTAAAGATACATTGCTGCTGGAACCGGGTGATAACGAAATGGTGCCTCATCGCGAACTCCGTTTTTCCATTAATCATAACGGGCGCGATTTTACTATCGTTATTCGTCACTTGTTGCTGGGACGCGATGATATTGCACAGGGGACATTTTTTATTATTATTGGACTGGTTTTTCTGGTTGGGCTGTTTCTGGTGGTAACATTAAATACGGTTACCGGGAAAATCTGGTCGCCTTTTTATAAAACACTTCGAAAAATTACCGAATACAAACCGGGCAGCCCGCCGCCTGATTTTTGGGAAACCAACATTGATGAGTTTAACAGCTTAAATACAACTTTGCAGTCGTTTCTAAAAAAGATTGCAGACGATTACCGGCATAATAAAGAATTTAATGAAAATGCTTCGCACGAACTGCAAACATACCTTGCTGTAATAAAAGCGAATGCCGGAATGCTACTGGCAACTGAAAGTGAAACCGCTAATTTGGTAGAAATAAATAAAATTCAGAAAGCGGCCACTAAATTGTCGCAAATTCAGAAATCACTTTTGCTTCTTAGTAAAATTAATAACCGGGAATTCAGCAACAACGAGACGATCAATTTTGAAGTGATAGTAAAAAGCTCGCTGGATACATTTGCAGAAGTTGCAGAAATACGGCAATTTAAAATTACAAGGGAAACAGAGCCCTGCATGCTTTATATTGATGGGGGGCTGGCAGAGATACTCGTAAATAATCTCATAAAAAATGCGGTGAAACACAATGTCCAAAATGGTTTTATAAATGTTTCCCTAAACAACGAAAAATTTATAGTAGAGAACAGCGGTCTGCCGTTTAGTGGAAATCCGGAAACCTTACTTCAGCGTTTTTCAAAAGGTGAAAACGGGAATATTGGAATAGGGCTCGCCATTGTAAAAGAGATATGTGAAATTTATCATTTCAAGCTTTCCTACATGGTTTCAGAAGAAAATAAGCATAAAATTGAAATTCTTTTCCCTGTGGAATAAAAATCCAGAATCTATCCAGAATTGACTTCTATTTTAGCTGTTGAAATTAGAAAACAAATAAATGAAAACAGTTATGAAGACAATTAAAATGATTTTAATGACCGCCTTTTTGGCAGGTATTTTTAGTGTTGGATATGCACAATACACCGGCCCGGGATCTAAAGCAGAATTATATACTGTAAAAGATGTTTCAGATAAAGCACTGAAATTAGACCGGAAAGATACCATGGTTAAACTTCAGGGATTTATTACAGAGCAAATCAACGACGAAAATTACTGGTTTAAAGATTCTACCGGGAAAATTAAAGTGGAAATCGAAAAGAAATATCTTCCGGCTGTGACTTTTAACGATGAAACAGAAATAGTTATAATTGGTGAAGTTGATTACGATTTGCTGGAAGGAACAGAGGTAGAGGCCAAACATATTGAACTCTTAAATAGTCAGGAGTCAACAGTTCAGGAATCAACTTCAGAGAAATAGGTAGTTTTATCCCGGATTTATTCATCCGGGATTTTTTCTATTTAATTGAAACAGAATACTGCGATAATAATATTTCTTGCAGGAATTTAACTGGTAGCAGAATTTTCTATGATTGTCCGGGCTGAACAGAAAAAATTAAAGAAACTGCAATGAAAAACGAAACAGTGAACCACAAAACTTTGTTGTTCAAAATGAATTAAAAAATTTGATATGGATATATCTGCGATAATTCTGATTGTTGGGAGTCTTTCATTGGGAGTACTCGAAATTTCACTTTCAACCGGAAAAACAATAAATCATGTTAATTTAAAACTAGCAGTAAAAGTAGCTTTTCTTATAGTTATACTGCATATTCCAATGTTGCTTATTGGTTGGTTCTCCGGCGAAAAACTGGATGTTTTGATAACACATTATGAACACTGGATTGCATTGGGAATTTTAATTCTTTTAGGAATAAAAATGATTGTTGAAAGTTTTGTAAAGAGAAGTTCCCGCAAACACAAATTCTCATCAATTACAATTACAATGTTACTGGGTATGATTCTCACTGCCCTGTTCGACGCACTGATTATGGGCATTAGTTTTGCTTTACTCAACGTGAATATTCTGTTTATTATAATATTGGCCGGGATTATACTGTTTTCAGCTTCAATACTCGGGATATTCAGCGGCAGAATAATTTTTAAAAAGAGCGCAATTTACATAAGAACGGTTGGTGGTTTAATGCTACTTTTAACAGTAATAACCGCCTTAATAAAATCCCCTTACTAGCTGGTGAAATTAAGACAAAAATTCCTGTATTCACTGTTACATAAAAAGCAGCAAACACAGGAATTATAGTTTTAGAAAAAGTGCCTTTCAACTCCGTCAGCATGCTGAATTTATTGATGTAGCCCTTCTTTTATTGAAATGCATTTTTCCCTGAAAAATTCAGAATAATCTGGTTATAATCGGGGGTTACACGAAATTCTCCGCCATTTCCAGGCGTTGAAAACTCACCGGTTAATACCTTTGTTATGTATTCCATTTCATCAAATTGCGATTCAATTTTTTCTGAAGTAATCGACTTAAACGGCAATTCTAAATTTTCCGCTACATCCAATTCCAAAAACCAATCCAGTTTTCTTACGCTTTCTAAATTGATTTCAATTTTGTTCTCATCCTGGATGATTCGAAATTTCCCTAAATCGTTATTTAACTCCCAAACCGTTTCTAAAACTCCCGAACCGGATTCAGTAGCAGAAAGCTTTTCTCCGGTTAAAACCACTTCCTCTCCGTTTTTCAGAGCCTTAAAATATAATCCACCAGCTTTTTCGTTTGAACTCCAGAAATAACCATCTACAAACGGAAGAGTGAAGTACAAACACTGGTTTGAAGTACCTTTTTGTGTTAGATAGGGTGATGCTACATTTTCGTCAAAGAGGTGAATATCACGAAAATAAAGCACTCCATTGTCCCATAATAAATTGGAGCGATAAAAACGACTATTGAACCACACCGTTTTTTGATTGCTTCCCGGCAAATCATCCATCGCAGTTACAGAAGTTGCCGGCGTAGTTTTATAGTTTTCTTTAAACCACTCTCCCGATTCAGCGAGCGTTTCAACCTTTATCTTGTTTTCGTCACGCAATTTGGCAATGAGAGGAAACTGCATCTCCAGGCCTTTCTTCATACTTTCCCACGTAAACGAATTTTCCTGTCCTGCCTGTGTGTACGCAAATTCCAAACTTTCGCCTTCAACAAAATGTTTTAAAAACCAGTTTACCCAGGTTGAATCACCGCCAGCTTTTTCATATACAGGCTCAAGCGAAACAACTCCCTGACGGGGTGTTCCCAAACCATTGTCGTATTGATGTATAGGATCGCTACCCAACATCCGGAAAACCGGAACAGGAATTTGAGATTCGGCATTTTGAGCGGGCATGTATGCATTTTTACTACTTGGATAATAAGCCTGGTTCCAGTAGCCTCCCCACATGGTATAACCGTCGGTTCCCACCTGATCTTTACAGTTACACGATGCTGTAATTCCATATTTATCGTACATATATTTTAACGAGTGTGCGTCAATAAACCAGCATCCCATGGATTTTGGATAATATCCAAAAATATTTTTAAAATCTTCCATGTAAACATCTACCAGTTTTTCCCGTTCTTCGGGGGTGTAACCGGTGGCAAAACCTACATCGGCATGCCAATCCCAAGGGTAACGGCCCCGCCATTTTAATCCGGCTTTTTCTACCAGTGGCTGTGGTATTTCAAACCATCCTCCTATTTCAAAAGAACTCTCAGGCAAAGTTTTCAGAAAACTTTGATAGCGTGGATCCATCAGTGCATCGTATTGGAGCAAAAATGTTCCACTGAGGTCATATTGTTGCATTAACTGCGCTTGTTTAACTACCGTTTGATATAACACGTCTTCAGTAATCTCTTCGCTTCTGGGTTCCAGTAGCCGAATGAAGTTAACGATATTCACAATCTTTGGCTTTCCAGCTTCCGGCACCACTTCCACCTCTTTCCCCTTTGGCGCGGAACACGAAAAAAGCAAGCCCCCGATAAACAGAGAGCTCAAAAAAGTTTTAACCATTTTCATACAAATATTTTGCTATATTTTAAAATTCTAAAAAAGTTACCCCAAACTTATTTCCTTACCTTAAAAGAATAATTACCCGGCTGCAGTTGAAGTTTTACCTGGTCTCCGATGGCTTCTACTTCTTTTATATTTTTATTTTCCGAAACATCCTTGTCGTTTTCCTTTAGTCCTTTCGCATTTATAAAAACTGTTGCTGTACTGTTTGCCGGAATTGACACATGATAATTTATTCTGTTTCCCGATTTTTCCCAGGAGGAAACAATTTCTCCATAGGGGCCTTCATGTTTTGCTCTAAAATGTTCTAGCCCTTCCACAAAATTAGGTTTCAGAATAACATTTTTGAATCCCGGTTTTTGTTCATCCGGAAAAATTCCACCAAGTGCTTTATAATACCAGGCATCAATTTCTCCAAACATAATATGATTCATCGAAATATCGCTTTTAGCATCCAGTGGCCAGTTTTCGTAAAACGTGGTTGCGCCGTTTACAATCCACCATCCCCACGATGGAAATGTTTCCTGAGAGGCAACTTCGTAGGCCAAATCAGCATGTCCGTTTTCGCTCAGTGCATTTAAGATCGCTTTGGTCCCAAGCAATCCAACATCAATATGTTTGCCATCAGCGTCTATTCTTTTCGCCAGATTAGCAGCTACTTTTTCCTTCATATCTTCCGGAACCAAATTCCATTGCAAAGGTACACTCAATTCGGTTTGCAAACCTGTTCCGTAAACTCCGGTTTCGCGATTTAAATATTTCTCATTTAATGCATTTTTAATTTTTGCGGCCAATTCGAAATATTTTTTTGAATCGTTGTTTTTTCCCAAAATGTATGCAGCCTTTGCCAAGATGGTCGCATCAACAAAATAATATGCGGTTGATGTAAATTCCTTTGGCGTTACGGATTTTACAGGTACCCAGTCACCCAGCCCCCAATCTGTAATTCCGTTCGGGTATAATTCATTGATATGATCCACATACAGTTTAATATTTTCATAACAGTCTTCCAGAATTTTTGTATCACCGTAAAACAGGTAAATATTCCATGGAATGATGGCAATGGTGCTGGTCCAGTCGGGGCCGTTTGCCCAGGTATAACCCCAGCCGTCCGTAGGAATAATTGCAGGCAGAACGCCGTTCGGTTGCTGCTCATCCCTATGATCGGCCATCCACTTTTCGTAAACGGTTATTGCATCAAAGTTATACAACCCGGTTTCGATATTAATTTGTGCATCTCCAGTCCATCCGTTCTTCTCGCGTTGCGGACAATCGGTGGGGTAACCAAACAAATTAGAAAGATAAGAGGAATTGGCTGCCTTCCATGTTTTATTCAATATCTCGTTGGAAGAGCTGATTTCGCCCACAGGAGGAACATCACTGTGCATAAAATATGCAGTAAGATTTTCTTTTGAGAACTCGATTGGCTTATCAGACGTTACTTCAACAAACTGAAATCCCTTATAATTGAACTTTGGCATAAACTCATCTTCTTTTCCGCTAAGAATTACAATATCAGTTTGAAACGGGTCAGAATCGTCGGTTGGCCGATAATGTACATCAATATTCGACATATCAACATGTCCGTTTTCATATAAACGTTCGCCGTGTTTCAGATAGACAGTGGTTCCGACAGTGCCTTTTATTTTCAACTTTGTAACACCAGATATATTCCTGCCAAAATCTACCACGTAATTACGGTCGCTAAATTTTGTTACGTTTTGCGCCGGAATTTCTTTTACATTTCGAACCGGATGCAGAACCTGTGCTGTAATATTTTTTGAAGGAGTACCGGTTTTCATTGCGCCACTCCATTCTGAATCATTAAATCCTGCTGTATTCCAACCGGGTTGTTCTTTATTCGCATCGTAGTGTTCAGCAGTGTAAATGCTGTTAAAAATTAGCGGAGAAAGCGAAGTTTTCCAATTCTCGTTGGTTGAGATAATTTCTTCCGAACCGTCATCGTAAATTATTCTCAAATCCATACAAAATTTTGGACGGGCACGCCACGGAGCTTTATCGAAATACCAAACCGCAGTTGACTGGTGATTATACCAACCGTTACCGAGTATTACCCCAATTGCATTTTCGCCATCAGAAATATTCTTTGTAACATCGTAGGTAACATACAGCGTTCGACGGTCGAAACGGGTATACATCGGGTCGAGCCGGTGATTTCCTATTTTTTCGCCATTCAGATAAAGTTCATATAAACCTGCTACAGCAATGTAAGCCCGCGCCGATTTTATTTTCTTTTGGATATTGAATTCATTACGGAAATAAGGCGCCGGTTTAACATTGAAGTCATGAGTATCAGAAATCCAGTCGCCTTTCCAGTTAATTTGTTCTATCATCCCGGTTTCAAAGCTGGCAATTTTTGAATATCCGGACCAGCTTCCATCCTGTAATTGAATTCTTACTTTCCAAAAATAGCAGGTAAAAGGCTGTAACTCCTTTCCTTTATAAACCACAGGTATAGTGGAAGAAGAAACCTCTCCTGAATCCCATATTCCTCCTTCTCCCCTGACGACAGTCGCCGAATCGGTATCGACCAAAATCTGGAAAGATTGTTGCATTACACCCTGGGGTCCAGAAACTATTTGCCAGGAAAGCCGAGGATTTTTTGTGTCAATGCCAATCGGGTTTTCGAGATACTCACTTTTCAGATTCACCGGAATTACCTGTGCCGGTGAATTATTGAAAAAAACGATAATAAATGTACACAGTGCGAATAAAAAAATAGTCTTCATTGGTTAGGATATTTTAAAGCGGAAAGATATAAAAAGCAGGTATGACAAAAAAGGAGCAAAATTCATTTTTAATTTTTAACTATCAATTTTTTAGAGTCTTTGAAAAGTCCGGGTGTAAATTAGCAAATGCTTTCTTTACATTGATGTATTTTTTGAGATCACGTAACGCGATTACCGTATAATTATTTTCTGCAAGAAATTTCAGATATTCTTCAAAAAGTTTTGGAGATATGGTAACCCAGGGGTGCTCTGCATCTGGTACACCATGTATGGTTAATACCACAATTTTGCCGTTTTCTGCCTTTTGAAGGGCATCCATAATCTCGTTTTTGTTTTCGTCTGAAGTGGCCCAACTAGGCACAAGTAACGGGTAATCTGCTTTGGGGTCATAAACTCTGGCTCCCCCTACCCGACCAAATTTGTACCCTTTATCACGTAAAACGTCAATCACCTGTTTGCTGATGCTGTACCCCGGATAAGCAAAATTTTCGGGCTTTTTTATTTTTAACGCCCCACATTTATCTTCTATATAATTAATCTCTTCCAGTAATTCTTCTTTTGTCAAATCAGCAACTCCGGGATGTGTTTTTGTATGGTTTCCTATCTCAAATCCCATTTCATCCAACTCTTTAATCATTTGCCAACTCATATATTTTGTTGTATCACCAAAATTGGGTGGAAACTCACAAACAAAAAATGTGGCTCCAAAACCATATTTTTTTAACAGGGGAGCTACAATTGTATATTGGCTTACTACTGCATCGTCAAAAGTTAACACTACCACTTTTCCCGGCAACTTTTTTTCTATAATCTGAGTTCTCCCTTTCAATGAAATTGAAAAAAGAATTATCAAAATCAGCAGAATTTGCACTATTTTATTCATGTAAAACTCTTTTTATTTAAGATTGAATTTACGGTTCTATTTCCCAAATTCAAATTTAAAAGAAGTCTTGCAAACCAGTATCCCGTAGAATCTGTTTTTCTTTAAAGAATATAAAATTACCGGAACAAATCAAGTAACATAATCAACCAGCGATTGAGAAGATAAAGAGAAGCCTGACAAAATATTTCATTTTACAGGAAACAAAATACAACGAAAAAGCCGGTAATCAAAAAATTGATAATACCGGCTTTTGTAACATATATATTGAAAAACTACCTAAAAATCATTCCTATTTTTGAACAGAACTGTGTAATGTTGTTCCTGTGAGTTTTATTTTATAAGGCCATTGTTCGTCGTTTACAGAATCGTAATCGACAACATGAGACCAATGTTCGGTTGGGGCGCCTGTAACTAACAGCCACAAGTACGAGCTATTTTCAGGAACAGTAAATTTAATTTGACCTTCCGTTCCGAAATGTTTGTCTCCATATATCCTTTCCCCATTACTTTTTACAGACAGAAAGGCATATCCCCAACCGGCATTATCCACATTTACGGCATTATAACCATTGGCTCCGGCCATTCCCTTAAAATCGAGCGTTATTTCTGTACCCGCTGCCGGAACTTCCAGTCTTATTCCATTGTAGCCATAATTCTGAGGACATCTTTTTTCGACTACCTGATACCAGCCGTCGCCAACCGACTTAAAAGCACTGGTATGCTTATTGGCAAATTCTATTGCATGACTATGGATGCGATCCATGTCCCAGGTTATAAATTTCATTGAGGCATCCAGCATTTCATCGTTAAATGTTTCCTGATCTATACCCGTAATTCGTTTGTAAGTCATTACCGGATCTTCTCCTTCAACGGCTTCACGCCAAAGTTTCCCCACAAAATCAATCCCGTGTTTATCCGACCAATACTCCAAAACAAACGGGTTGTCATACATAATATCTTCATGAAGGAAATTCTTGTGCGTATTGAGCAAAAAATTATCAACATGATACGATTCAAATTGCATCCATGTGGGATAATATTGAAAAAGCATATACTGGGATGTCATTTCGAAAATTGAACCAAAATCCCCGGAAGAAAAGCCCCACGAACCGTCGGCAGAAACCATATATTGAAAAGCGTGCCCCATTTCGTGCGCCATTGCACCATAAGGTTTTGTTTTAATCCGATTGGGTGAAAGCCACATTACACCGATTTTATTTTCTGCCCCTCCCCCATAAACAGTTCCATCTTCGTTGTAATAAACATAAAAATTTATCCTGTATTTATCCGTAAGCGAGTTCCCTTTTTCAACGAATTTTAATGAATCACGATAAAATACATACATTTTCTCACTTTCTTCCATCAAATCGTCCAACTGAAAACGGTATTTTGTATCCTCAGTTTTTGAAGGATCATCGCCAAATCCGGCTTCCCAGAAAGCAACAAGATTGGTTGTTTCTTTCATTCGTGAATTGGAAAACTGACTTGCACTATTCTGGTAATCATTTCCCTGTTTAACATTCCACACATTGGTTGGCAAGTAAGTTTCTTTGGGATCTTCTTCGGGAGTATCCGGTTCATCCGGAATTTCCTCATTGGGGTCAACCGGATCAACCGGAGAATTTCCATCCTCTCCGCAACCGCTAAAAAGAAAAAGTTGAAAGATCGTACAAATTAAATATATCTTCATTTTTGTCATTTCTTCAAAAAATTAAGTTTTATGAAAAAAAAAGAATTTGAAGAAGAAATAATCTTCCTCAAATTCTCCATTATTTTTTTTGTTTTGAGTATTTCTATTCGTAAGGAGCAGCATCAAGTTGAGGTGCCTTTCTTAACTCGCTCCGAGGTACTGGCATCCAATAATTTTTCGGAGCATAAAAACTCCGGGTTTCAATTGGTTCAGGTTTTACAATATATGTTTTACTCCCATCACCATATTTTTTTATGTCGATCCCTAAAAGTGGTTCTTTGTATATTTCTTCTGCTTGTTTCCATCTTCGAATATCGAACCACCGCTGACCTTCGAACAAAAGTTCAATCTGGCGTTCATATTCATATTCAGCACGAATATCTTCACCTTTTGCTGATGGCATTAAGGCACGTTCGCGTACCTTGTTAATATAATTTAGAGCTTCAGAATTGTTACCTAATTCAATTAAACATTCAGCGTAGTTTAAATAAACTTCAGAAAGTCGCATATAAATCCAAGGTGTAGTATTTGCATCAGTTCCGTAATTGTCAAAACCCGGATCAAGGAATTTCTTAAAACCATATCCTGTTTGAGTGGCATTCCACCACGATGGACCTTCGCGGCTGTCTTTTCCCTGCTCAACACCTGATTCTCCGGCTACAAAAAACTCTACTTCGCGGTTATCATCGCCATATCCCCACATATCTCCATCAAGGAAAATATCAGCATATAAACGGATATCACGATTTGCCCAGGGGTATTCTGTTTCAGAGCCCTGTACATATTCAGTACCGTCATTCATTTGAAATTTGGAAACCAGGTTATGCGTTGGCTGCAATGTTCCCCAGCCCTCAAAGCCGTTTCCGGTTCCACAAGGTGCCTGATGCAGAAAAACGCTGTTACTACCTACTACCCATTTTGAATCGTACAGTTTTTCGAAAATAATTTCAGGGTTTTGGGAATTTAAAAATAAAGCAGCATATTCATCAGAGTTAGAGACGGATTGCAAAGAATATACATTTAAATCGATTACTGCTTTATTGGCATCGGCAGCCCTTTGCCATTTTGCTTTATCGGGGTAATTTTCATCAAACAACGGGCTGGCAGCAAACAGCAAAGTGCGTCCCTTTAATGTAAGTGCTGCGCCTTTTGTAGCTCTACCAAAATCATTGGCGTCTCCGTATTCAAGCGGTAACATTGCCGCAGCGGTATCGCAGTCAGCAACAATAAAATCTACTACATCTGTCAAAGAAGCACGTTCTTCTGTAAATTCCTCTGTTTCCAATGGATAAACACTACTTACAAGTGGAACCCTTCCATAAAGACTGTAGAGTTGAAAATAAAAATAAGCGCGTAAAAAATGCCCCTGTCCAATCAATTCATCCCTCCACTCATCATCTCCGGCATTTACTATCGGAACGTCGTCTATCTTCTCGAGGAAAAGGTTAACATCTTTTATACATCCATAAAAATAATTCCATGGATTCCACATATCATCTTCCCAACCAAAACTTGAATTATCGGGCGAAAGATATCCCTGACGGGCGTTCTCTGTGCCATAAGTATGCATTTGATACAGTTCATTGGAGAGGCTTGCAAACCTTGAACCTTTCTCTGCTTCTGCCTTAATCTGCGAATAGGATGTATTCAGGTATGCTTCCGCCAGGGATAAATCGCCCCATACAGCAGCATCGGTAAAGGAATCTACCGGATCGACATCCAAAATTTCATCGCTACAGGAGATTATGTTTAGAAATACGAAAAACGCAAATCCGTATATAATATATTTTTTCATTTTCTTATTATTAGTTTTTTATTCTAAATGAGTTTTATCCTTTTCATCTTAAAAAGAGAGGTTTATACCTGTTGTAATCATCCGCTGTAATGGATATGCTGTAAGACCATTTGCCTGATAATTATCTGCATTTACAGATATCTCAGGATCGAATATTTTGATTTTATCCATGGTAAACAAATTGTTTCCGTTTACGTAAATACGTAATTTTTCCAGTCCTATTTTATGTGCAAATGCTTGAGGCAATGTATAACCCAATTCTACCGATTTTAAGCGCAGGAAAGCAGCATCGCGCATCCACCAGGTGGAAGCTCTACCGTTAAAATCATCTCCATACGTTTGTTTAATTAATGCTCTTGGCCAGCGTGCGTTAGCATTTTCTTCAGCAGTATTGGTATCAATCCAACGGTCTTCATAAAAATCAGTCATCATGTTCATGGTAGGCTGCACCAGTATTTTTGCTTGCGCTTGTCCCTGGAAGAAGATATTCATATCAAGTCCTTTCCAGCTTCCGTTTAAAGTGAGTCCATAAATAATTTTAGGTGTTGCCGACTGGTTAACCCTGATAGCATCGTCGTAAGTAATTTGTCCATCGTCATTTGTATCCCTGTAAATCAAGTCTCCGGGTTTGGCTCCATCAATATGTACCGAGTTGTCAACCTCTTCCTGAGTCTGATAAATTCCTAATGCATCGTACAAAACAAGTGCATCAATCGGGTGACCTGTGCCGCGTTGCCATTCCGGAGTCGATTCTGCCTCATCAATATAAACCATTTCATTATGGGCATAAGTAAAGTTCCCAGTTATGTTCCATTTAAAATCGTTGTAATTTCCCTGGTAACCGGCAACTACTTCAATACCACTGCTTTTTACTTTTCCGATATTTTCGGCAGGCAAAACCAAGCCGGCATAATCAGGAATAGAAGCATTTCTGGTGAGGAGGATATCGCTTCGTTTTGAAGAGAAATAGTCAAAATCGAGGTTGAATTTGCCATCTAAAAATTGTGCAGAAGCTCCGATGTTGGTTGTTTTAGCAGTTTCCCAGGTTATATCCGGGTTAGCTGTAACTTTTTCAAAAAGTCCTTTTTGTACACTCTCGCCAAATAAGACCCCGCTTGCCGCGTGATTACCACCTGCAGAGTCAGTAGAAATAAAACCATAGTTAGATAAAAACTGGAACGCAGCAATATTATCATTTCCCATCATTCCCCAGGAACCTTTCAATTTGAAAAAGTTTACAACCGATTTTAAAGGGCTAAAAAATGCTTCTTCAGACATTACCCATCCGGCAGAAAATGCAGGAAAAAAGCCCCAGCGTTTGTCCGGAGGAAAGTTCATTGAACCATCATAACGCATCGTTATTTCAGCAAGGTATTTATCGTTGTAGCTGTAATTTACACGCCCAAAATAGTTCTGACGTGCACTCACACCGGCATAGCCACCTGTTCCCCAGTCTTCAGGATCGTCGCTACCGGCAAAAATCTGCATAATTGCTGTTGAAAGATAGTTGGTACGATAAGCGGAAACATTATTGTAATTGTATTTAAATTGCTCGTAAGCAGCAAAGGCATCGATTTTGTGTTTACCAAATGAATTTCTGTATCCCAAACGAGCATTCAGTGTAGTACGGTCGGAATTGTCGGACCAGGAGTTTAACGAAATCGCGCCGGTTGCAGAACGTTGGCTTACATATTCATCGGTTGCAGCGTTGTACTGATATAAATCATACGGATGATTGATGTCTTTTCCATTATTGAACGAATAATCGAGCGCAGCATATCCTTCAGCATACAAGCCTTCGGTTATGATATCAAGATCAACATGCAAAAACGGTTTCAGGTTGATAATATTATACTTTCTGTTGCTTGTTCCCGGAAGATCGGTTACCATTATCGCTGCATTTCTTGTAACTCCGTCATAACCAACACGCGGAAGTCCGTTTTCATAATATGGTGCGGCCATAGGATTGGTAGTCAGAAAATAACCAAAAAGATAATCTGTTGCATAAACTCCACGTTTTCTGGCTTCCTGGCGACCGAGTACATCCATACTGAACCGTATTTTTTCAGAAAGCTTTGCGTCAACATTGGTTGTAAACTGGTACTGGGCATAATCCTGGGCACTCTCTTTATAAATGGCATCTTGCCACATATATTGAGCCGATGAATAAAACTGTACCTTTTCTGTTCCGCCACTTATCGATATACTATGCTGTGTTTTCCCGGCCCAGTCTTTTGCTACAGACGGCCACCAATCAGTGTTAGCATAATTTACAGGATCTGAACCGTCTTGTAATTTTTGCAATGCATCCTGCGAGTAAGTTTCCGAAAGTCCGTGCCCACGGTCATATTCGTTTACATATGTCGCATATTGGAAGGAATTAAGCATTTCAGGAATTCTTGTTGGTTGAGATACGGAGTAATTCCCATTATAATTAACTGTTATATCCCCTTTATTACCACGTTTTGTAGTAACCAGGATTACACCATTTGCTGCACGCGCGCCATAAATAGCGGCAGAAGCATCTTTCAAAACAGAAATTGATTCAATATCCTCAGGATTCAATCTTGAAAACTCCCTGTCGGCAATTCCATCAACAATAATCAGAGGCCTGTTACTCCCGGTAGTACCTTTCCCACGTATTAAAATAGTAGCATCGTCTGCCCCCGGCTCACCAGAGCGCACGTTGGCAATAATACCTGCCGTTTTCCCGGCCAATGTATTTGTAAGGTTGGCAGAAGAAATCTTTTTGATTTCCTCACCACTAACCTGTGAAACAGAACCTGTTATAGTTGCTTTTTTCTGTTCACCATATCCAACAACAACGACTTCGTCAAGCCCCGTTATATTTTCAGAAAGCACAATATTAAATTCCCGTTTGTCGCCAACTTTTATTTCCTGTGTATCATAACCAATAAAACTGAACGAAAGTACAGCGTCTTCAGAGGAAACATTTATCGAAAACTTACCATCGATATTGGTAACAACACCATTTGTTGTTCCTTTTTCAACAACGTTTGCACCTATCAGTGGTTCCCCGCTTCTATCCGTAATCAAACCTTCAACCTTTACTTCATTTTGTAAAACGGTACTTTTACCCTGTTCTGCCGATGCAAAAACCGGAGATGCCGTGAATTGTACTAAACATATGAACAAAACATAACAAACAAATTTATACAGAGTGTTATGTGATTTATGATGATCAATCATATCCTTTAATTTTGAATTCGTAATATAGTGTCTCATTTTCGTGTGTTTTATTGAAGGGTAAAAGAATAGGTTTCCTTATAAGAGGCATCGAACCAGCTTTCGTACACGAAACAATCGATATAAACTTCGCCGGTAACGGTATTGAAGTATGATTTATTTTCTGTTACATTATTACTACCGCCAGTACTTTCTATCAACTCAAGGAAGCTGTAAATCTCAATTTTTTTACAATTTTCTTTTCCAGGCATATCCTCATCTGTTACTGAGAACAAAACTGCATACCAGTCGCCATCGCCACCAAATCCATATTGCGCCTGAGCTATTGCAGCATCCCAGGCAGCATCACCGGCCCTCTGACAATCCGATGCATTCCAAATAGTATTTCCAATGTTACGAGTACGATCATTTTGGATAACATTCAGGTTATATGTTCCAACTAACGATTTGGTAACATCGAGGTAAATGACCTGTGAACCGGATATTGTTCCCATTTCCAAATCATCCTGACTGAGCACCAGCGGAACCAGGTAATGAACACTACTATTAAGTTCTAAACCGGAAAGATCGATGGAATAAGGCATAGTGGTTAATTTTGTTCCTTCGCCAATTTTCCCGCCAGGAATTGAAACCGAACCTTCAGGAAGCGTTTGAAAATCCTGGCCGGTGCTTGTATTGAATGCATCAATAAGTGACGGATCATAGTTAAAATTGGTAGTTAAGTCACTGGAAACAATTGTGTTTGCAGTCACATTTATATAACCATTAAGTGTTGTCAAACTGGAAGCTACAGAAACAGCTTCTGTTTCGCTGCCATCTAAAATTGAAACATTTAATTCCGAAATATTAATCACGTAATACATCGGCTCTTCCTGCTTAATTACATAATCAGCATTGGAAGACTGTAAACGACATGGTAAGATATAAGTATTCTCTTCGGATAACCCGATGGCATTGATTTCTCCGCCAATTTCAATATAACCGGCCTGAGAATCAGTTGCTTCACCGAAAGTATAGTTAGCTTCGGGCAAAAGTGTATATTCCCCCGTATTTAACAAAGGTGCCTGAGTATCAACCACCAGAGATAAAGCTTCGGGGTTAATCCCGTTGAAATTTAAGGAGCCTGTTATGCTAAAGGCTTCCTTTGTTTCACTATCCTTAGCAAAATACAGGTTACTTGGTTGCCCCGGAGTTGGTACCGAAATGGAAGAAGGCTGCATATTTACATGAACCAAAAGCATGTTCTCGCTTTCTTTTACATCAACACCTTTTGTTTCGTTAGTCGTTGCTTTTAGCGGCAAAACATATTCTGAAGATGCTTCTACTGTTCCGTTTGCTTCATAAATCTTTTTGGAATATAAGATAATGTCAAAATTAGCGTTTTTCGATTTTTCATCGAATGTAACACTCTCCGGCATTGAATAATATTCAGCAGGCAATAGCTTATAGTTTGTGCCGTTTTCCTGATTGTAACTGTTAAGAGACTCCTGATCTACAGTAATAGCCATAGTAAGTTCTCGCGAAATACCATAAACACGGTTATAACTAACAGCATAAGTTTCACTCTCGTTTAACGAGATTAGGTTCGCATCGTTAAATCCCGGATTTGAAAAGCCAGGATTTATCTCAATCAAAGGGATTGAGTTCATTAAATCGTCGCTACAGGCCCCTAAAAGGAATATAGCCACAATCAGACAAAAAGATTTCTTAATTTTCATATTAAATGATTTGATTGTTAGAAAAAAATTCTCTGCATGTCTTGCAATAAATGTTCTGATTATCCTTTCGTTTTTATTAAAAATTTGCAAAGTAAATTAGCTGAAAATGACTTGGGGAGACAGTTAAATATGTTCAAAAAACTAGCATATATGTACAATTGCAAAATACATAAAAACCTCACAAACAGCAATTTAAAATCAAATCAATGTTTATATCTACAATAAATACATGATTTAATCATCTTTTCTTAACCTTTTTACCAATTTTTTTTCTTTCAAAAATTTGTGTGAATTTGTATCGCAATAACAGATTCGCAATAGAAAAATGTCAGCTATAAACCACAAAAAAAAGAGGAATGGAATTTCAGGATTGCAAAGAAAAAATCTTTAGGTTTTAAATTAAATGAATGTAAAGTTGGATTATAAAAAACATATACTCCAATTGCAATACTGGTTTATGTTCAAGCATACACAATCCAGAACCATTGCGACACCTTTTGTTTATTTGATTATAAACATTGATTGACATTCATTATTACCAACAGCAGATAGAACATGCTACTATATTTGTATGCAAAGCAATTTTACGGATACCGAACTTATAAACTGAAATATTCGCTGGGCGACTTTCCGTAAAACTCTCGAAATCTTCTCGTAAAATAAGTTGGGCTGGAAAAACCAGTTTCATATGCAGCTTCCGAGATATTACATTTCCCGCTTGAAATAAGTTTTACTGCTTCTTTTAACCGGATAGCCCTTATAAATTCGGTTGATGAACATCCTGCCAGTTTTTTTAACTTCATGTGTAATAACGAGCGGCTTACCCCTAATTCCCTGGTTAAATAAGTGACATCGAGACTTGGATTACTGATATTTAATTTTATAATGTGGGTGATTTTTTCGATAAAAATTTTATCTGATTCGGAATGTACCATTTCCTCCACCGAAATGGTTTCATCTTTACGGAACCGTTCAATTATATTTTGCCTGGTTTTTAGTATATTCTTAATATTTTGATTCAACAGCCCCGCGTAAAATGGTTTTTCAATGTAATAATCAGCACCTGATTTTAGCCCTTCTAATTTATTTTCGACTCCGGTTCGTGAGGTCAAAAGAATAACAGGAATATGAGAAAGATTGAGGTCTGTTTTTAAACGGTTGGTAAACTCAATTCCATCCATATGGGGCATCATAATATCACTTATTATCAAATCAGGCATAATACTTTTCAGTTTTTCAAAGGCTTCTAAACCGTTAAATGCTGTAACTATGCGATAGTTGTCTTCCAATGATTCTTTTATAAATTCAACAAGCTCAATATTATCTTCAATAATCAAGATCTGTGGTTTTGAAGAAAGAGCATCTGTATCTACGGAATTAGCTCTCACCGGTGAAACGAATTCAGGTTCTATAAACTCCTCGCCATAAGTTAAATATTGAGCCGGTTCGGTGTTGAACTCTTTTTCGGAATAATCTTCTTTCCCTGCCGGAATTTTTATGTAGAACGTTGTTCCCTTATTTACAACACTGTCCACCTCAATTGTACCTTTATGCAAAGCAACCAGGGTTTTTACAAACGCAAGTCCTATTCCAAAACCTCCGTTTTTCGCATTGTCTAACTGAAAAAAACGTTCAAATACTTTATCAAGCATTTCGGAAGGAATTCCTTTTCCCGAGTCTGTGACGATAATAAACAAATCGGCAGAGCCAACTGACACATGGGAATATTCCCTCACTTCAACATCAAGAACAATTTTACCGCCACGGGGAGTGAATTTAAATGCATTTGACAAAAGATTAAAGATCATCTTATCCACTTTATCAATATCAACCCAGGCATAATTATTAGGTTGATATTGTAATTGAAAAGAAATATCCTGGCTTTCAGCCAATTCATTAAACGATTCTGATATTCCCTCCACTAACCGTGAAATATTGCTTAAACTCACTTTTAATCCCTCTTTCCCTGTTTCTATCTTTCGAAATTCCAGCAACTGGTTGATTAATTGCAACAATCGTTTAGCATTTCGCTCTACTCCGGACAATCCTTTTCTTACCGACGGGTTAACTTTTTCCTTTTCCAAAATTTTATTCACTGGTCCAAGGATAAGCGTTAAAGGTGTTTTTAACTCGTGAGAAATATTGGTAAAGAAATCCATTTTCATCCTGTGAATTTCATCTGTGTGTAATTTCTCCTGATGTTCAAACTCTGCCCTTGCTTTTGTTTTTTCAAGGTTTTTCCCTACCCGGAAAACAAAAATGAACCCCCAAAAACCAATAACAGCATAAATACAATATGCCCACCATGTCAACCAAAATGGCGGTAATATTACAATCCTTAACTGGCGCTCTGCAATATTACTATCTCCCTCACTTCTGAAAGCTTTAACCTTAAAATTATAGGTTCCCGGACTAAGGTTGGTATATGTAGCAAAATTCCGGTTCACTGCGGTATTCCAATCAGATTCAAATCCCTCCAGAAAAAAGGAATATAAACAATCTCCCCGTGATGAATAATTAAATGCAGAAAACTCAATGGTAATAATGTTCTGATTATATTTTAGAGTAAGTTTATCTAGTTTATTTATCGATTGATCAAAATATTTTAAGTCGCCAGGTTTAACGAGTTCATTAAACAAACGAACACCTGTAAAAACAATAGGAAGATTTTTATGTAAAGGAGGTTCTGCTTTTTTATTAAAGGAAATCATACCGTTATTACCACCGAAATAAATATTTCCTTCCCTGTCCGTAAAAGATGCCCTATAATTGAACTGATGAAAAGAAATCCCGGAATTGTTATCATAAAGAATGTATTTGTTTGTTTCGGGCTTAAATTTAACCAACCCCTTGTCCGTACCAGTCCAAAACCAGCCATCATTCCCTTCTTCAAGACTAAAAATCCAATGAGAAGGGAATCCGTTTTCAGGACTAAAGTGCATTACATTCCCGCTTTTTCTGTCGAAACAATAAAGTCCTTTGTAACAACCTCCGGCCCAAATCCTTCCTCTTGAATCGGCTTTTACAAAGTTAATATTTTGCATTTCCGAGAATTGGTTAACTATCTTCAGTGAATTAGTTTTGGGGATATATTGAAATATTCCGGTACCGGAAGAAAACCATAAAATATCTCCTGTTTTACAGATACTCAGAAATTGAATATCACCGATAACATCTGGTTTTAACCGACTGAATTCCCTGTTGGCAACGGAATAAACCACAATTCCTTTGTAAGTAGCAATGTACACTGAATCTCCAAGCTTCTCGAACATGCAAATATCATTGGTAGTAAGTTCCGGGGTATTACTTTGATTATAGTAGCGAAAAGTATTGCTTTTTGTATCCAATACATTAATTCCTCCAGTATATGTAGCAATCCAGAGTTCGTTGTCATCAACAAAAAGCAAATCATGTAAATTATTATATGTCAACCCATTATCTGATGAATAATGAACAATATCCCCCGTTTCAGGATTCAGTTTATTTAACCCTTTATCTTCCAGTCCAATCCACAGATTATTCTCTTTATCCTCATTTAAACAGCTCACAACGTTTCCTCTGAGTTGCCATTTGCCAAAGCCCGGCGGCCAATTTCTAAACAATTTTTTTTCTCCACTCCAAAAGTTTATTCCACCAAAATAAGTTCCCAACCATACATTCCCCTGGTAATCGCAGTAAGCGTCGTAGATAGGATCTGTATTTAGCCCGTTTGAATCAGCAAGGTTGTGGATATAAATACTTAACTTTTCATTTACCGGTTCATAAATGGCTAATCCAGCTTCTGTTCCTATCCAAATTCTTCCCAGGTGGTCTTCGATACAACAATGCACGAAGTTGTGAGGAAGATGAAAATTCCCCTTCTCCTTTTCCGAAAACACCTCATATTCACTATTTTCAAGATTCAGCTTCACAACTCCGACATCAAAAGAACTAATCCACAAATAATTACGAGAGTCAACAAACATCACATCATATAATACAAGGTGATCATAGAAAGGCAATTTATATTGTTTTAGTTCTTTTTGTTCAAAATTGTAACCGTACAAGGATGTGCCGGTATTAAAAACCAGCCATCCGTGGCTCTCAGTAACATTCAAAAAGCGGGTTTTAGCTGGAATTTGCTGTAATCTAAGTTTTTGAATGGCGTTTTCACTCCGGCCGGTTTGGGTATCTAAAAAATAAAATTTATCTGATTTTATTACCCAAATACCAGCTTTAGATGCCGCAAGCTCATCAAAAGGAGCCATCCTGTTTAATAATTCATATGGAAAAAAACATTCCAGATTTCGATCGTAATAGTAATATTCATCATGAATTGTTCTTGTAACAAGGAGGGTATCAGATATCAAATAAAGCTTATCGCAAAAGATTTTTACCGGGTTGTTATTTTGATCATAAACAGGAAATTCTCTGAATTCTTTTCCATCGAAACGAGAAACCGCTACCCGGTTGGCTGTCCAGATAAAACCATCTGTATCCTGAATAATACTTTTAACATAGGACGAACTAAGCCCGTCTTCAACGGTATAATGTGTAAAATTTAGTGATTCTTTACAGGTAGCACTAACTTTTAACAAAGAACTTAATACAAATAACGTACAAAACAAAAAAGGGTATATATAATAATTTTTTTCCCTTATCTCCCCCATCCGTTCATTCATCTCTGTTATTCATGGATTTGTATTGGCAATAATTGTTTCTTTAAATGCCAATACAGATTAAGCCTCGCAAATTTAGTATTTTAAGTATGGAATACATATTATTGGAATAATAAATGTTCAGATCATATCCCGAGTGGCTTTACATACCAGCCTCTGCATAACAAGTAAAAATGCAAGGTTTTTATATACTTTAAAACTACCCATATTGAAAGAGTAGTTACCAATTATCTTTTCTGTTTTTGGAATGTTACAACGATAAGATGTGATTGTGTTCATTTATAATAATCCGTTGTATTACAGAAGTACATATTCCTTATTTTCAACGCGCAGTGCAGCGTTTCCCCCATCTGCTTTTTTCTTAAACAATGGTTACAGTACGTTCAATAACTATTTTCTGAACCTGGAACAAAACTGGGGAGAAAGTATATGAAGCAAACCAATCAGGACTTTATACACTTCGTGTCTTACATGTTTTTACTATAATAATTTCATCCATATATAAATTTGGGTTGCTTTTTAGTGGGATATAAAATGTGTGCATAAGTTGTAGAATTATTACGAATGACAATACTTTCCTGGTGATATTTTAATGCCGGAAAAATGAAAGAAAATCTCTGGATTATCAAGAATTTAACCAGAGCATCAGGATAAAAAAACCGCTACCAAACAAGTTGATAGCGGTAATTTAAAATCCATTCTTTTTGTTTGTTATTAAACCATTAATATCCAGGGTTCTGTGTTAATTCAGAATTGGCATCCAGTGCTGTTTGAGGAATCGGGAAAATCAAACATTTCTCAGGAGTAACAGGTTTCCATCCTGGAATCTCGTCAAGGAAAGTACCAAAACGAATCATATCCTGACGGGCTGAAATTTCCCAAGCCAATTCAAAACGTCTTTCGTTATAAATGTCATCGATTGTAACATTCGATAATAATTTATCCGGACTATCGAATGCACGGGCGCGAATCAAATTAACCAAACGTGTAGCTTCGGCATTGTCCTGTCCTAAACGAACCAACGCTTCTGCTTTCATCAGATAAACATCAGCTAATCTGAAGATCGCCATATCGTTTTCCATATCACCGTTCAAGCCGCTTTCAAATTCCCATTTTGAACAACGGGCGCCTTCTTCCTGTTCAACTTGTCCCCAGCCATCTTCATCTACATTATATTTAATTTCAATGTCGACAGTGTGTATTAATTCTCTTCCATGTGCAGTGATTAGAATATCACCTGTTGCAGGATCATACATTGGCCCAATTAAGAACGACCAGTCAATTCGTTTATCATCTTCGTCGTAATCTTTTACATACTGTGGCATGGCACTAATTCCATTCCAGGTTCCTACATTCAGGTTTAATGCAATCGGATCTAAATAATGCAAAGTTCTGTAGTGAAGATGATTTCCTCCGTCGGCTGTACTAAATACTATGGGGAAAATAATTTCCTTTGAGTTCTGGTTCTGAACTACAAAACTAGCTTTAAAGTTTGGTTCCAATATGTAATCCAACCCCATAACTACATCACAGGCATCTGCACACTCCTGCCACTTTACACCTCCCTCGGGGTACCAAACCTCAGCATTTAAATACATTTTTGCCAAAAGAGTATAAACAACCCCTTTTGTAATTTTACCATAGCTTGCAGGTGTAACATCATCCCTTACAATATCTTTAATTGCATTCAGTTCACTCAAAACAAACTGGTAAACTTCACTTCTCGATTTGGTTGTCGGATTTGATGTGTCATTAAAATCGGTTACAATTGGCACGTTTCCGTAGTAATCGAGTAACATATAATACCAAAATGCCCTTACGCCCCTGATTTCAGCCAGTATTTGTTCCTTATCGGTAATACTTTCATTTTCTTCAATCATAGAGTAAATTTTATTACAACTGGAGATACTTTCCGTAGCCCTGTTATAGGAATCTCTTACCAAACTTGTATTTGGGGTCCAGGTATGTAACCTAAGTTCTTTAAACTGGCCTCCGTCCCACCAGTCGCCTCCTTTTCGTGTAGGAGTAATTGCCATATCTGCAGAACACTCGCTTAAAAGAAAATAATTCGAAGGGAATACCTCTTTTAATGTGCGGTAAATCGGAGCAATCAATGAGTTAATTTGAGCTTCTGTATTCCCAAATTCATCAACGGGTAATTTATCATAAACTTCTTCGTCGAGATCTGTACATCCCTGATATAATAGGGAAAATGCGACGATGAAGATGAGTGAAAATATTTTCGTTTTTTTCATAATTCAAAGTTGTTTAAATTTAAAAACTAACGTTTACACCTACAGAAATTGTCCTTGCTTTAGGATAATATTCGCGACCTTCAACACCTGGATCGAGGTCTTTCATTTCCACTTCAGGATCAAGGCCGGTGTAATTGGTTATTGTAAACAGATTTTGTCCGGTTACATAAAGTCTGAGCTTTTGGATTTCTTTAATTTTTGAAACATCGAAACTATAACTCAGGCTAATGTTATCCAGTTTCAGGAAAGAACCTTTTTCGATATAATAGCTGCAATATTTTGGGTTATCAGCCAATCCGTTGGTTAATGCATCTTGTAAAACATTTGCCCCCGGAAGCCATTGAGTTGTAGCGTACGACATTTTTGAGAAATTTAATAAATCATTCCCGTAAACACCTCTGAAGAAGAAATTCAGTTCCCAATTCTTGTACGAAATTATATTTGAAATACCATAGGTTAATTTGGGTTGGGCAGAACCGATGTAAGTACGGTCGTCATTTGTTAATCCGGGTTCACCGTCAATCATATCATCCATAATATACATACCGTTTTCATCAATCCCTTTACAGAGCCAGCCATAAAATGTACCGACTTCTTTACCTTCTTCAACAATATGCGTAGTATTATCAGATCCGCCTCTAATCCATGCAGAACCTGTTAATATTGAACTTGTAGAAAATTCATCGTTCGACAGTTTGGTAATTTTATTTTTATTGTGAGCCAGATTCACCGAAGCCGTCCATCGTAAATTGTTTTTACGAATAATATCTCCACTAATTAATACTTCAATTCCTTTATTTGACATTGAGCCAACATTGGCCAACATATCAGGATAGAGGTACGGTGGAACCGGTACCTGGTATGTATACAATAAATCTTTGGTCTGTTTATCGTAATATTCGATGGTACCACTTAATCTGTTATTCAGAATATTATAATCTAATCCGATATTAAACATTGATGTTTCTTCCCATTTCAGATTTTCATTGGCATTCTGACTAATCTGATAAGCCCTGTACCATTTACCGTTATCGTAATACTGGCCTTCACTACCATACAACTCCAATGATTTATAAGGATCAATGCCATCCTGATTTCCTGAAATACCATAGCCAACTCTCAATTTTAAATCGTCGAGGAAAGTAGCTCCCTGCATAAACGATTCTTCATTAATACGCCATGCGGCCGAAACAGAAGGGAATGTTGCCCATTTATGATTGGCCCCAAATTTTGAAGAACCATCGTAACGAAAAGAAACGGTTAACATGTATTTCATTTTATAATTGTAGTTAACCCTTCCAAAAAATGAAACCAGTTTATTCATATTTGCTTCAGACCAAACATCGGATGGGCGCAGATTTTCTCCAGCCTCCAGATTATCGTATCCAAAAAAATCGGTTACAAACTGACGATTTTGGGCACCATATTTTTGATAATGATTTTCTTCGTAAGAATATCCTGCTAGAAAGCCAAGTTTATGCTCATCAATCGATTTATCATAATTCAGTGTTGTTTCCAACAAATGTTTATCACTGGTCCAGTTTTCTCGTTTTGCAAATCCATTGTCATTACGCCCTCTTTCTGTATCAGAATCATAGTATTGACCATAGTCATCGGTTTCGCGTTGTTTGTGTAATTTTACTCCCGCAGTAAAACCTTCAAACAATTCTAATCTTGCGTCAATATTCCCAAAATACAAACTGTTTTTATGTAACTGACTGTTGTATTCAATATTTCGCACCGGATTTCCCTGGTCGTACTCCTGGGTATCAAACCATGTTCCGTCATCAAATTTTATCGGGGCAACCGGTATCATATTATATGCTAATACAAAGTTTCTGGTATCGGTTGGAGAATAATCACGTGTTGTGATTGCCCCGGTAAAAGCCACATTCAGTTTATCATTTAATGCTCTCTGATTAAATGTGAAACGGGCATTGAAACGTTCCATTTCATTGTCTTTCACCACTCCCTTTTGGTTGAGGTAAGAAACAGACGCCCTGTAATTACTTGTTTTTCCACCTCCTGAAAAAGATAAATTATGGTTTTGGCTGACACCAGTCCGCATAATTGAATCAAACCAATCGGTGTTTGCTCCTAAATCCAGTCCTTCCGTATCAATGTTATTTGATGCGGTATAATCACGCCATTCCTGGGCAGTAAGAACATCGGGAACATTTGTTACCGTACTGGCAGCCATGTATCCATCATATTCTATCAAACTTTGGTTTTCTCTTCCTTTTTTTGTTGTGATTAATATCACACCACTTGCCGAACGGGATCCATAAATTGCGGCTGCAGAAGCATCTTTCAAAACGCTAATTGACTCAATGTCTTGCGGAGCAACTGATGAAAGACTCAAGCCGGGAACACCATCAATAACAATAAATGGCTGGCTACTCCCTGTTAACGAAGAGGTACCACGCAACCGAATCGTTTGTTCTGTTGTTACATCGCCACTCCCCAAAGTAATGGCCAACCCGGCTACCTTACCTTTTAATAGATCAACAGCATCCTGGGTCAAACCTTTATTAAAGTCTTTCTCCGACACATTACTGATTGAGCCAGTTACTTCCCTCCGCTGCTGAACACCATAACCAATTGCAACAACTTCCTCAAGCCCAATGGCTTCTTCTTCCATTACAACATTAAATGTTGTTCTTCCAGCCAGCGGAACTTCCTGTGTTTTCATCCCAACAAAAGAAAACATGAGGGTTTCACCATCAACAGGAACAGTAAGATCAAAAGTACCATCGGCATCACTTACGGTACCAACTGTTGTTCCTTTAACTACAATAGAAACTCCGGGAATTGGTTTTCCATCTGTACCTGTTATTATACCCGAAATATCTTTTGTTTGCTGAACCATAAAAATAGTTCCATCGCCTCCTCTTTCTTTCAAAATAATCTGGCGATCGTTTCGAATCTCATAATCAACCTTTGCAGTTGAACAAAACGAATTTAAAACTTCATCAAAAGCGGCCTCATCGAAACTGATGGAATACCTTTGATTGGGGTCAAAAATTTCATCTTTGTACAAAAAGATGTAGTCTGTCTGGTTTTCGATAGTTTGAATTACCTCTTGCGAGGTGGCCTTTTTCAAATTAACTGAAAGTTTTACCTGTGAAAAGCTGTTTCCAAAGGAGACAAACACTAGTAAAGTAAGGATCAGTGTAAGTTTCATTTTCCTAAATTGTAGTTTAGTATTCCCCAAATCAGGGAAATACCGGTCTCGTTTTTTTTTCATAAATTTGACAAGTTAAATTATACACTCATAATTATTTAACGCTAAAACCGGCAGGTGCGGGAACATCTTCCGGTTTTCTTATTTTTTTATCTCATAATAATTTTCTCCTTTTTTAATGATGTTAACTGACGCTGCAATTGCAACCCTGTTCACTATTTCTTCGCTATTTTCATTCAATTCCAGCTTCCCGGAAATTCGAATTGTTCCCAGAACCGGATCACTGTAATGAAAATGAATATTGTAATATCTTTCCAGTTTCTTTATTATTCTGTTCAAATCAGTGCTTTCAAATTTGAATAACCCGTCTTTCCATAAAATGTAGTTCTGTGGATCCACATTCACTACCGATGCTTTTTTTGTAGATTTATTAAACGAGGCTAGTTCGTTTGGTTTTAAATCAACACCTTCAGAAAAAATACTGGCATTATTTTTTTCCAACCGTACTTTTCCTTCGGTCAAAACAGTTTCAATTGTTTTGTCTGCCGGATATGCACTAACATTAAATCGGGTTCCCAATACCTGGATTCGAATATCGGTAGTTTGAACCACAAACGGATGTTCTGCGTCGTGTGTTACTTCAAAAAACGCTTCTCCAACCAGTAAAACTTCTCTGTTTTTATCCTGAAACACCTCGGGATACACCAACCGACTACCGGCATTTAAGCTAACTTTTGTGCCGTCGGGCAACACAATTTCAGAGGTTTTACCATAGGGAATTATTAACTGGTTTAATTGAGCTGCCGTTTTATTAACGGGAGGAGTATTAGATTCCAATACATTATCATTAACAACTACTTTCCCATCATTGCGGTATTCAACAACCGATTTCTTCTCATTTAACAGAATATTTTCGCCATCCGGACGAATTAGCCGGGCATCACCATCAGTGTACGGTTCAACCATTCCCTGAGAATAAAATTGATTGTTAAAATTATTACTCTCGTAGAAAAGCAAAGATCCAAACGAAAAGAATAAAATAGCAACTGCGGCGTATTTCATCCATGAAACGTATAGTTTTATCTTTTTCCTTCGGTCTTTTTGGGTCTCAATTTGTTTTAAAATATTGGAAAACAGAAGAATTTTTTCCTCCACAGAAAGGTCTTTTTCTGTAGTTTTAAATTTATTCAGAACCTTCCGTGCTAATAAGATACTATCATTTTCTTCCTGATGATTCGATTTATAAGAACTCCACCATTCTTCTAGTTCGGTTGTGGGATTGAATACCCAATCGATGAACTGTTTATCTTCGAGGTATCTGTTTAAGTTTTTCATTAGACTGTCTGTTCGCTATAAAAGGCAGGTTGTCCTGAAAATATGGACAATTTTTTTTATGTTTTTTTCAAAAAAATCACAACAACATAATAATCAACATATTAAATCCAATTTTAAAATATTATTATTAGGAGTGTGGTCAGAATATTTAGGAAAGAGGAGGTTTTGTTCCTATTAAAAGAAAAATAAAAAGTTTTTCCTTTTCAATCACTTCACGAATATTTTTTATACCTCTGTAAACCAATTTTCGGGACGATTCAATCGAAATATTCAAAATCCGGGCAATCTCAATATATTCCATCGATTCGTTAAATCTCAGATAAAGCGCTTCTTTTTGTTTCGCTGGCAGCTTCTGAAGGATATTCTCAACTTTGTTTATTAATTCTTCATCCTTCTCGCGATCGATAATATTCTTTTCGATACTATATTCCGGGTCAAAAGAAAGCTCATAATTATCTTCATTCGTTACCAGCTTTCTTCTTTTGATTATTTTTTTGATTAAATTATGTTTAAGCGCGAGGATTAGATAAAATTTCAAGTTTTGTGGATTTGTTTTATTCTTTTCCCGCTTCATATACAAGTCAATGTATATTTCCTGAATGGAATCTTTCACCAAACTCTCATCATTACATAATTTTATGCCATAGCGGTAAAGTGAGTCTAAATGTAAATTATATAAGTACGCAAAGGCTTCACTATCGCCTGATATAAAATTATTCCAGATTTTTTCTATTTGTGAGTTTTGTTGCATTCATATCGTTTGATTAAGTATCCAACTACAAAAATACCACTTAATTTACGAAATTTATTGCTGCTATAAAATTATTCCTGCCAAAATCGTTAAAACAAAAGGCCGGTAGCAGTATATATTCGAACTACCTCCTCCCCTTTCTAAAAAAAATTTGAGTTAACATTTGGAAATCAGTAAACAGCACTGTAAAAAAACAAAAAATATTGTAAAAAACTTCTCGTATTATAGTATAACAATCCATCTACAAATTGAAGTCTGAAATTTATGCCTCAGGCTTTTAACCTCCTGTATCTTAGCTTGTCAGACT
This sequence comes from uncultured Draconibacterium sp., assembly GCA_963677235.2. Classification (GTDB taxonomy): domain Bacteria; phylum Bacteroidota; class Bacteroidia; order Bacteroidales; family Prolixibacteraceae; genus Draconibacterium. The sequence goes on from CAXXPP010000004.1 coordinate 2,580,579, forward strand.
CGTGGTACTATTTTTCCCTGGCATTAAAAGAATACAATTATTGTTGTAAAAACCGGGAGAATACACGAACCTGTTTTATTTTCATATTCCAGGAAAACTGATGAGATAAAACAGAGAGATAAACGACATTACCACAAGCTGGCCAATTTCTTTCATATCAGTTTCTCTCATTCTAAATATTACAATAATTAAAATTCTGGTTTAAAAAGGGTTATGCAAAAAACTTATTTAATTAAAATCTAGTTTTTGTTGTATATTTTTTTTACAAAAAAAGCTGTTTGTCCTGTATGAAAAAACAGGACAAACAGCTTTTAAACGAAAGCTCTGCTCCAATTCGGCTTTCTTTTATTCGGCTATAAAAGAAATCATACCTGATTTTAATCCTTCGGAAGTTGCCGTTATGTTTATTTTTCCGGGGGCAGCTTTCACTGATTTCAAAATTAGCATGGCTTTACCGTTAAATAATTTTCGGAAATCAGCTACAAATGGTTCGTATGATCTGGGATTTCCGTTACCAACACCGGCGATCTCGGCCGACCCTTTAATTTCAAAATTCACAAGATTGTCGGCCAGCGGACAAAGATTTCCGTTTTTATCATAAGCCTCAACTAAAACGTAACTCAAATCATCACCGGTTGCTTTTAGGGTGCTTCTGTCGGGAGTGAGTTTTATCAAATACGGTTCCCCGGCTGTTTTTACTGTGGCCTCACCGATTTTTTTCCCCTCCTTGTATGCCACTGCTTTTAATTCGCCTGGTTCATAAACAACGTCAAGCCAAATTAAGCGGTAACGTTCTGTTGAAACTCCGGACTTTGGATTCTTAAATTTTTTACCTAAAGATTTTCCATTCAGGAAAAGTTCTGCTCCATCGCCATTGGTATAAACAAATACCGGTACGTTTTTCCCTTCATAACCCGACCAGTTCCAATGCGGTAAAATGTGTACACTGTTATATTCAGGCCGCCAGTGACTTTGATACAAGTAATACCGATCTTTCGGAATTCCGCATAAATCAACAATTCCAAAATATGAACTTCGGGAAGTCATGTACGGAGTAGGTTCTCCTAAATAATCAAACCCGGTCCAGACAAATTCGCCGGCAATATACTTCCCGTTTTCCTGCCACATAAAATCATCGTCGCCAATTTCAGCCCAGCGAGGTGCATTTAAATCGTAAGAACTTACCTGGTTCGACTTTGTAAAGTCGGTTTTCTTTTCTGGTAGAGGTAATTCATAAAATCCCCGCGTGCTTACTGTTGAAGCCGATTCACTGATAACAACCGCCTTGGTGGGATCCAGTTTTCTTGCCGGTTCCCATCGCTGTCCATAATTCCAGGAATGAATATCATAATAATCAAAGTGGCGCTGATAAGCATTTCCATCCTGATCGCAAGCCATTGTTACCGGGCGGGTAATATCGTATTTTCTCACATACCCAACCATTGCTGCCAGTTTTTGAAAACCGTTATTTACGTTTCCCTGTATATCGCCCATTTCGTTGCCAACGCTCCAAATAATAACCGAAGGATGGTTTCTGTCGCGCTTTACAAAGTTCCGGATATTATGCTCACCAAATTCATAAAAGTCGGTTTCGGGAGTAATATCGGCTTTATCATCGTACTTGTCAAAAGCCTCATCAAAAACAAGGAACCCCATTTTATCGCACAACTCAACCAGTTCGGGTGCACACACATTGTGGCTGGTACGTATAGCGTTACACCCCATTTCTTTCATAATTTCCAGTTGGCGTTCCATAGCACGCGTATTAAATGCGGCACCAAGAGGTCCATGATCGTGATGGAGGTTCACCCCTTTAATCTGAAGATGTCTTCCATTAAGAAAGAAGCCATCATTCGCGGTAAATTCGAATGTTCTAAAACCAAAGGGTGTTGTTTTTTCATCCAAAATTTTACTACCGTCCTTAACAATCGTTTTTACACTGTAAAGAACCGGATCTTTAATATCCCACAATGTTGGTCTGGTTACCGTTAAACGATGATCTATTTCCAAAGAGCTCTTTGCATTAATTTTTTGTTTAGATTCAGCTGAAACAATTTTAATTCCTTCCGGGCTTAAAATTTGAGACTCAACAGTTATTTCCTTCTCTCCCGGATTTAAATTATTCACAGTAGTCAAAATCTTTACATCAGAATAGGAAGGGGCTACTACAGGTGTTGAAACATATGTTCCCCATATTTCGGTATGAACAGGATTGACGGTTAACATTCGTATCTTGCGGTAGATTCCGGCTCCGGGATACCAACGACTGCCATGGTTGCGGGTATCCACATAAACGGCCATAGTATTTTCTTTACCAAAATCGATTAAATCAGTTACATCAATATAAAACGAGTTATAGCCATAATCCCACTTTCCGGCCAGCTTACCGTTAATATATATTTGCGGGAAAGCCATAATTCCATCAAATAAAAAATAGACTATTTTCCCTTTTTCAGATGCCTCAACGTTAAATTTCTTTCTGTACCAAGCTTCTCCTTTCCAGGGTAATTTGCCTGTAAATCCTGGTTCATCTTCATTAAACGGGCCTTTTATAGCCCAATCGTGAGGAATAGTTATGTTTTCCCACAAAGAATCGTCAAAATTTGCAGCCTGTGCATTTTCCGGATTTCCCTTTGTAAACTTCCAGTTTTCGTTAAAGTTCTTCCAATTCCGCGTTTGAGCCTGAACTAAAAATAAAGAGAAAATAAAAATAACGAGCAGAAATGTTCTTTTCATGATTAGAATCAATTATTGGTTTAGATTAAAAAAACAAAATTAAACAAATATATTGAATCGGATTTTTTATACACACCTTGTTTTTCCGGGTAAAAAGCGCTGGTTCTATAAAAGCAACAACCAATGCCTTCATATCAATTGTGATATCAGGTTAGAAAAGTAGTGAGATTCACTATTAAAATCAGATTCGTAAAGCTTGTTCGGGGTCCGAGATAAAGCTTTAAAACTGCACTGTTACCCTTTTTTTACTGTCAAATTCAACTTCCTTTGTTTTTCCTTTGGGAAATAACTCAACTGTAAATTTTCGGGAATTGGTATTCCCTTCAGCATATGAGGTACCTGCTTTTATTGTCAAAGTTTGCGCTTTATCATTCCAGCTAAAATCGGTAAGTTGGCCATCCCTTCCATCCAGATATTCTAGACTTATCCCATCGTCCTCATACAAAGTAAGACAGTTTTGCCAAGGAACATCCCACTGCCATCAAAAAGTTTGTGGACGGCATTCTCCTCGCCCGCCTCTTCATTCATGATCACCGGGATGAGGCCATGGAAATTCTAGCCCGGGAGACCCATATGGATCTTTCGGGATTCAAGTTTAAAGACGCCTACGACCTGCCTACGTTTGATATGCCGACCACCATTTACAAATACGGACTGGAACAGATGGTGTCCATTTTTGAAAAGTATAAACTCTTTGAAGGGGATGTTAACGTCGATGACCTCGTCGACCCGCGTTTTAGCATTCTAGTTGACACGGACTATTGATTCGGGCAGACGTGGGTTCCCAATAGGCCGCCCCGAAAACCGTTCTGGGCAATTTCGTTGGTTTCCATACAGTGGAGCGTTACCCATGCTGAAGAGGAAGCAAGAACTACTGAATGGACTGGCTCGTGCCGTTATTACGATGGACGAGGAAAGCGCCAAGGCTTTTGCAGAAGAAATCGTTCGGAAAGGGATCGATATTCGCGAGGCAATTCTGGAAGGACTATCCAAGGGAATGGCGATTGTCGGCAGTAACTACGAAAACGGTACATACTTTGTTCCTGAGATGCTTCTGTGTTCAGACGCCTTGAATGCAGCAATTGATATTTTTACACCTTATTTGACAGTGGCGGACACTCCATGTGACGGTTGTGTGGTTATTGGTGTGGTGGAAGGGGACATCCATGATATTGGTAAAAATCTTGTCAAAGCGATGCTCAAAGCAGACGGATTCACGGTTCACGATATTGGCAGTGATGTCCCCTTGGAGAGGTTCATCAGCGAAGCTCAAAGGGTTGGTGCCCGGTTAATTTGTCTATCCACACTCATGACCACAAGCATGGGTAAAATGGGAATACTGGTCCGCAAACTTGAGGAGCAGGGTATTCGGGACCGTTTCAAGGTACTGGTGGGCGGCAGCCCAGTATCTCAGGCTTTTGCAGATGCCATCCATGCCGATGGGTATGCATCCAACGCCTTTCAGGCCGTTAAGAAGGCCAGGGAATTATTGGGCCAAAGAAACACCAAAAACTTATTGAATCAACGGGTAAGTATCCGGCTGTAAAATCCAGAAATTCTATAATCCGGGGGGGTAATCGCATCCTTAAAGCCGGTAAAACCAAGGCTCTTGGCAGAAAAATATGCCAAGTGCCTTGTTTTTTAGGGGGCAGGGAGGACAGGCCGCACTAACAATAGAACGTATCTCAAAAAAGTAGTATTTCAGCAGCGACCAATTGTACCGTTGGCGGTCGAAATTAAATGCAATGCAAAGCGGTTTCGTAACGGTTTGAAATAGTTTGATATAAACATAGACATAACATCCTTAGTATGCAATATAATCAGGGTGGAACTCACATGAGAACAATGGAAACGGATAGAGCCCATTATCGAAGCTTCAACGCCAGCCAAAGATCCCAGAGGACGACCGGCAAAAGATTCACGCGATGTTCTCAACGGCATATTGTGGATAATGCGAACGGGTGCACCATGGAAAGATTTGACCCAGCGGTATCCGCCGTATCAGACATGCCTTCGGCGTTTCCAGAAATGGGTTCGGCAAGGGGTGTTCCAACGCATTGCCATTGAGCTGGTCGAAAACCTGAATGAACGTGGCAAGATCGATATCCGTGAAGCGTTCATTGACGGCGGCTTCGCTCCGGCAAAAAAAAGGAGTCTTGCTGTCGGCAAGACAAAGCGTGGCAAAGGCACCAAGATCATGGCAATCGCAGACGCTGCTGTTCTTCCTGTCGCCGCTCAAGTGGAAAGCGCTTCGCCCCCCGAGGAAAAGCTTGTCGATGATACGATTGACAGCAGTTTAAGGAATATGCGCCGGACAAGCTGTTCGGAGACAAGGCTTATCTTATAGAAAGCAACGAATGTGAATTGTGGTGAGGCCGGCAATCGTCCTCACCTTTTTTCTTTTAGCCATATATATTCTCAATCCATCGGATCACTTCCACATCGCTGATCGTCCCCAGATACCTTTGTGTGGTCGAAAGATTCGCGTGCCGGAGGATGGCTTTTTAAATAATTTTAATAGGTATGCCAGATCGACTAGCATAAGTGGTAGAATGCCGCCGCAGGTCATGCGGTCTGAGTTTGACACCGACCATTTTGCCGGATTTGATCACCATCATTCTGGCGGCCTCATAGGAAATCGGAAAAATCCGATCACTGGGTGCATGGCACAGCTGTATTGCGTATTCGCGTAATCGATCTGCTACTTTCTGTGGGATGAACACAAATTCATATTCCTTCCCGCTTTTGGGTTCACGCCGGACCAGTTTACGGTCCTGCAGATCGCCTAATTGCAGTTTCAACACTTCACCAATCCGCATGCCGCCTCGGGCCATCAATTCGAGAATCAACCGATTACGGACTTTTGTGGTGCGGAAAATAATCTCATCAACAGTTTCCTTTTCGATGATTTTTCATCTCAAAGGCATCCTCTCGCGATAAAGCTTGCGAATCATAGGCCTGTCGCATGGATTTCTGAGCTCGGGATCAATATGGCTCAATGCAACACCGCTCTCATACGCTGCATGCACCGGGGCGAAGGGTGAGAAGTTATGGCCTGTAGTTGGTCATGCCCAGACCAGTCTTGTCGTACACATTGAAGTGCTCATCCGGCATGATCGTGGCGACGCCGTTTTCCGGTCTCTCGATCAAATCCTTCTCCAGCGTTTTTACTCGAACCTTCCAGCCTGGAGGTAGCTTCTTGAACATGCTCGCCCCTCCAGAAATAAACTCGTTGTATGTATGATGTGGTTTAAGGCCCAGCTGAAAGCCTTTCATGATCCAGGTGTTGCCTTCAGGATCATCCAGAAGCACCGCTGTCGTTCCCTTATTCCAGCCCATCCCGCTCTTCCTCGCAATGTAAAAGGGATTGTAGGGCTTGCTTTCCGACACACCGCCGGTGTTGCTCCCCATGTTCAACTGAGCGACCCAAGGGGCCTTGATGCCGTTGAAATTCCTTATCACCCCGGTATCGATCTCGGTCCAATCGGGCAACCAAAGTTTCGGTCCGTTCAGCGAAGCGTTGAGAACGCCATATTTCTTCTTCATCTGGTCAAAGTCAAGCCCTTCGACCAACGCCTGCGGAGCGGTGTCTTTCGATGCGGGGAAGCCCTCAGGCATGAACATCGTGTTGTAACAGGCGGCAACCAGTTTCTCTGTCTTCGGGTCCTTTGCGGCGAGGAAAATTTCAATATAACGCGTCTGGTGCATGTTTTCAACACGCTTGTGTTTAGCGTTGGCACCATCGGACAGCACTACGGGAACTACTGCTGTTGGCATGAAATTCACCGTTCCGTGCACAAGCGCATCCCAGGAATTACCCAATTCGTCCCACATTATCGGTTGGGCTCCGTCGGCTTTCAGAATAAGATCCCGGTCTATGACCAGGGTATGAAACTTCCAGCCCTTTGGTAAGTGCTTTAGACGCCTATCCAACGTCGCCATGCCTTCATAGGTCAGGGTAGGGTCAACCCCCGTTTGATACGTCTTATTGATCCAGAGGGTGCCATTCGGATCTTCTAACAGGAAGATCGGTTTGCCCTTTTGAAAGATGATCGTTGAAATTCGGTTGAAGACCTTTGGTTTGTACATGTATTTTGGAATGTCGGCAGCGGCCAGACTTTCGGGTTTTCCATCAGGTCTTCGCGGCAAGCTGCCGACGTAGCGCGCTTTCAGGCCGTTGAAATCGCGTACCGCAGAGGAACCTTCGATGTGGAACTCATCGCAGGTCCAGAATCTGCGACCATTGTCGGGGTTTGTGCTGACCGCCTCTACCTGGTACTGTTTCGCCAGCGCCTGTTTGTCCAGCTTACTGAAAAAGGCTTCGGGGGCCGAGTCCTTGGGGTCGTTCAGCCCCATCGTGTTGAATGTTCCGCCTTTGTCTATCCAAAGTATGATCTCAGCCCAGCTGACGTTTCGCAGGTTCTTGTTTTGGTGCATGACCATGGTTTTTGCATCTTGTTCGATCATGTCGCGACCGCTAAGCACATTGGCTTCCCCAGAAAATATTGTCTGGGCGAAGGGCAACGTCACCGTTGCCGCCAAAAGGACAGCCATAGCCATCCGTGTGCCTAAACTAATACTTCTCATTACTCTTCTCCTTGTTGTTTTTCGTTTTGCAGCGATTTTAATATGCTCGTTACCAAACTCGTTGACTATTACTCTCACGGCGCCGGCTTAGCTTCTGGAAATGTCCAGAAACCATCGATGATCTTCTCCTGCGGCCGGTACATCCGCACGATGTAATTCCATCCCGGTGTGATCGGCAGGTAGTTGGATTTAGACGGATCACCCCCGAAATGAACCGTCACCGACCCATCCGAATCCCTTTTGGCAGTCACATTGTTAACGGAATAGGCGTCCAGGTCATTCTTCTCCATATAACCTTTGGCGTTGTATACGGTGATGGACACGAACCCGTCGACCGGCACCTTTTCCGACACCGTAATCAAGTAGGGTGTTTTTCCGTCGTTTTTCTCGGGGACGACATTGACATACACTGCATCCTTGTCCGGATTGCCCCCCCAGCCATAGCCCGTACCCAACAAATGACTTATCGGATCGACCTCGTTCTTGTCACCGAACATGCCCTTGGCGCTGGATCGAGTCGCCGCCAGAACATTAATGGCATCACGGACCTTCTTCAGGGATGTTTCATCCCATTCCGGAACATCAAACGTACCTATGCTTTTTTGCCGCACAGCGATCTGATCCTGTAAATCATTGGCGGCCTTGATGTCGGCCGGATCACTCGCATCGATAAAGGTCCGGATGAGAATACAGAGATAGCGCGTGCCGACCCTGTCCCTCGTGAATGTGTATTCGCCCTGACCGTAATCGACCGCAAGCGTGTAGTGGTCCTGGTTAATTACCTGCATCGACTGAAATCGACCCGCACTGTCCGGTTTAACGATCGTGACCGGCTCGGTGAGATCGAAGACCCCTATGGAATAGATCGTATCGCGATTCATGCGGATCACGTTCTGTTTGTCGATCGGCGTGGGCTGTCGAATGTGCAGAAATTTCCCGAAAGCCCCCTGCTTAACATAGCGATCGAAAGTTATGTCGCTTTCAGCACGAACAAAGTTCTCGACTGTAACCACATCGGCCGCGAACGCTGTGGTCGCAGCTGAAAAGAGTACCATTAGGGTTGTGAGCATGCGAATGAAGCGCTTCATTGTTCCTTCCTATCTTCCTATAAATCCAAACGTATTCACGTATGCCGAGAGTCAACCTAAGTGTTGCATAAAAAAAGGATTTCGTCATAGCGCCTGCGATCGGCGTTGACCCTGAAACGTACGGGAGGGAATATGGCCGGAATAAAACCCCACAACATGTCGAAAGCAGATTCAGCTCATGCCAATGCAGTTTCGCTTCATGGCGGGCAGCCCCCTTTGCACCAGGCTTGAAGGGGACCGCCTCCATGATCCGCTATCGAGCGAGGGCTACTCGCTCATCTTGTTGTTACGCATGGCCGTTTTCAGCTTCTCGATGTCCGCCGGAGACAGCTGCGGTCGGTCCACCTTGATGGTCAGCTTGTTGAGCTTGGCCGTCAGCGCAAAGGGCGGCTTGTAATCGGCGTCGTTTACGCCGGTCAGCGTGTCCGAGCCGATGTCGAAGGCCTCGTCCCACTGCAGAATCATGGGCAGGGTTTTCTTCATTTTCTTGGTGTCCACGACCTTGCCGTCCACCTTGAGGGTGCCGGTGCCGGGCTGGGCCAGCCCGCTCATGTTGTTGTAGACCAGAGTACCGACGCCGAGCCCTTCATAGTCGAATTCGAATTCGATGGTGTGCCGGCCCGGTGCCAGCGCGTCGGCGCTCTGCCATTTGATACGTTCCAGGTCGAGCAGGTTCCAGAGGAAGACCGGCTTGCCCCCGAGCAGGTAGAAACCGTAGCCGGCAAAGCGCCCGCCCGAGGTCAGGATCATACCCTCGGCGCCGCCCTTGGGCACCTCGATGTCCGCGGTGACGGTGTAGGACGTGTTGAGCAGCAGCGGAGAGTCGCCCTGGGGCAGACCGGTCATGGGCCGGGTGTAAACGAACGCTTTGCGGCCGGCGGTAATGTTCGGCCGCGGTGCGATGACACGGGCCGCCACCGAGGCGTCCATGGGGAAAACCTGATATTTTTCGGCCTCTGCAATGAACATCTTCTTCAATTCTTGCAACCTGTCCTGGTGCTGGGCGGCGATGTTCCGGGACTGGCTGAAGTCCGTGTTCAGGTCGTAGAGTTCGAGCTCCTGGTTGTTGAGAGGGTCGGGATTGGCGGGGCCGAAAGCCTCCCAGGGCGCGCGGTTGACCTTGGTGCTCAAAAGCCAGCCTTCGTGATAGAGCGCCCACTGCCCCATCATCTCGAAGTACTGGGTCGTGTGGCGCGAGGGCACCTTGGCGTTGGCTTTGTCGAAAGTGTAAGCGAAGCTCGTGCCTTCGATGGGGGCCTGCTTGATCCCGTCCACGTATTCGGGAGCGGAAATGCCGGTGGCCTCGAGGATGGTGGGCACCACGTCGATCACATGCATGAACTGCTCCCGCAGGCCGCCTTTGTCGGTGATGTGTCCGGGCCAGGAAATCGCCATACACTGGCGGATGCCACCTAATTTTGAGGCATTCTGCTTGAACCATGTGAAAGGCGTGTCGAAGGCCCATGACCAGCCCGCCGACATGTGGTTGTAGGTCTCCTCGGTGCCCCACACGTCATACCACTTCATCTGCACGTCGACGGGCATCTTGTTGACGCCGTTGAAGAAGGCCACTTCGTTGGGCGTACCCATCGGCCCGCCCTCGGCGCTGGTACCGTTGTCGCCGTTGATGTAGATGATCAGTGTGTCATCGAATTTGCCCATGTCCTCGACGGCCTGGATGACACGACCGATTTCATGGTCCGTGTAAGCCTCGTAGGCGGCAAAAATTTCAACCTGTTTGATAAAGAGCTTTTTTTCCTCGGGCGTGCAGTCGTCCCACTTTTTGATAACCTTCTCCGGCCATGGCTCGAGCTGCGTATCCGCCGGAATCACACCAAGCTTCTTCTGGTTCTCGAAGATGGTTTCACGCAACTTTTCCCAGCCGTCGTCGAAGAGGTGCATATCGTGGATTTTCTTCACCCACGCTTTGGTCGGATGATGGGGGGCGTGGGTGGCACCGGGTGCATATTTGACGAAAAAGGGCTTGTCCGGCTGAATCTGATTGAGGCGGTGCAGGTAGTCTATGGCCTCGTCGGCCATGGCGGTGGTCAAGTTCCACCCAGGCTTGCCTTCGAAAGGATAGATCTGGGTGGTGTTTTGGAAGAGGTTGGGCTGCCACTGGTTGGCATCACCGCCCACGAAGCCGTAGAAGTACTCAAAGCCCAAGCCGGTGGGCCATTGGTCGAAGGGCCCGGCCTGGCTGGCCGCGAAAGCCGGCGTGTTGTGATCCTTGCCGAACCACGACGTGGCGTAGCCGTTGTCCAGCAGGATGCGGCCGATGGTGGCCTTGTCTTTGGCGATAATGCTGTTGTAGCCGGGGAACCCGGTGGCCTGTTCGGAGATGACGCCGAAGCCGGCCGAGTGGTGGTTGCGACCGGTCAACAACGCGGCCCGGGTGGGCGAGCACAGGGCGGTGGAGTGGATGTTGTTGTAGCGCAGGCCGTTATTGGCGACACGGTCCATGGCCGGTGTGGGGATCACACCGCCGAAGGTGCTAGGAACCCCGAAGCCGGAATCGTCGGTGATGATGAGCAGGACGTTGGGGGCCTTTTTGGGCGGCACGATGCTTGGTGCCCACCAGGGCTTCGAGTCCAGGGCGCCTTTCTTGATGACACCGCCGAATGCCGGATCCGGCGCCGGCAGCTGCTTGCCGCTGATGGTGGTGGTCGCGCTGGGCGATCCCAGTTCGCCGGTTACCTCAGGGCTTTTACCCTGCATGGTGGTGCAGGCCGCCAGCAACAGGACAGCCATAAGGGCAATCAATCCAATCGATACTTTCGATTTCACGGTATTCTCCTTGGTGATCGTAAAAGGTTTCGGTTTCAAGACAGACTCCTTTCCATGATGTATAACGGGAGGCATCATTCCAATTAGAAATGGTTAGATAGCCTTTCATCCTTCCCATTAAAAATTAAACCGAGCGCCGAGAACCGGCCCGCTCAGACTGACCTGTTGAACGACGTCGTCATCATCGTTGTCCCACTCCATATAACGATAGCCGATCACCGCGTCGAACCACTCCTTAAAGGTGTACCCGATGCCCGTGTAAACCGACCAGGTGAGGTTTGAATCTCCGGTTCCGACATCCGCGTAAAAGGGGATGAACCAGTTGCCGCTGGCCAGGAGAAGTTCTCCTCGGATGCCGCCGATTCCGTTCCAGGCATCGCTGTCTTCCGTATGGCTGCCGGATCGGGCAAAGGACTGTCCGCTTTCCGGCCCGGTTACCTCGCCCGCCAGGTCCCAGTCGACTTCAGATTCCATGTAGAGGTAGCGTAGCCCGGCCACCACATCCATTTTCAAGTGCGGCCCATCGATCACCTGATAGCCGGCACCGAAAGTGGAGATGAAGCTGGTTACGTCGACATCCACATCCTGATCAACGGTGGTATTGACTTCGGAGCCGCCGAAGTCGATACTTTTAAGTTTGTTGTCCTCGGAAGAGACCTCCATGAAGACAAAATCCGCCGTAAACGACCATTTCCCCCTCCGGGCCATGGTGGTCACGATCAGCGCGACATCCAAATTCTCCAGATAATCGTCGGGCTCCACTTCGATTTCAGGCTCCCCGGTGGAGCCATCAGGGGCCGTGAACTTGAGGTCCGCCTCGATCACGGGTGTCCACAGGTAGGGCTGCATGGTAAATGTCCACCCTTCCGCGACGTCCACCGCCTTCGCGCTGGTGTGAAAAATTCCGACGATTCCCGCGGTCATGAATGCAATTACCAGGATTCCTATTGTTCGATTGACTGTTGCCCCCATATCGCTCTCCTTCCGATTGAATCGAGTTAACCTGCGATCATTTGTTCTATCGTTGGGATTGAGTCTTTGCCTATCGTGCATTTTCGATTGTTTCGACACCGGTGGATTGAGCGATCACATCGAAACGGATCTCCGGCCGTTCCTCGGCCATTTCGATCACCATGAGAACCCGGCGGCAGGCATCCGACCGCAGGTGCTGTTGCATGGTCTCATCACGGTCCAACGCTCCTCGATCATAATGGCGCGGACGTCACCCACGCCCTGATAGATTCTGGAAAAGATGCAATCGGGTTTGAACTGGACCTGGGTGCTGACGGCACTGAGGATTTCGAGCGCTTCGCTCTGCTTATCTATAGGAATCGGCATACGGATAGAGGAATGAACGATACCGTGCAGGGTCCGATGTTGATAATTTGTCATTGGCAAATCTCCATTTTCGGTAGCTGATCACCCCTGAGATATGCAATTCAAAAGCGATCTAAAACATGCGTAAAATGAAATCCATCCGCCATATGTCGAAGTCAGCGGTTCCAGAGGTGTCCAAATCGATCCAGCTCTTGTTGTAGCTGCCCTGCATACTGAAACTCTTATTAAAATCGTATCGTATCCCTATTCCGGCACCGTAAGTCCAGTCGTCTTGGGTCTTGGTCGGCACATAATCTTTGCACACGTATCCCCACCATGGGTCGTACCAGCAATAGGTCTCGGCAGGAGCATTCTGTATATTGGTATCTACCCAAGTATAGCCAATCATGCCCGAGACAAAGGGTGTAAAATTTTTGTCTAAAAAGAAATATATCCCATTCAGTGCGATGGTCGACGTTTCCATAGAATTGCTGTATTTACGTTCCGAACCGTCATTTACGGCCACTGTGGCTTCATACGTACGGGAATTCCAGTTGAAAGAGCCGTTCAATTGGAAGTGATTGTTGAAGTTATAGCCAATACCAAAACCGATCCCAAAATCATCATCAATATCCGCACTGGATCCACCCTGACCATCGATTTTGGTATCCATGACATAGGTAAGCGGTATGAGAAAATCCCATGATCCTTTTCGATCCGAGCTACGGATAGTTCTTCCTTCCGCCCCGACCGCAACGGGCATGCTGAAACAGGCCGCGGCCATGGCACAGACAATTACCTTGATCTTTTTTGTAACGTTCATTGGTTTTCTTCCTTGTTTTTATGATATTGTAGTATAAGGGTTTATGATTCTGAAGGCGGCGGATATTTTTCCAGGATCTTCTTAACTGCTTCATCAATCAGCTTCTGGCTCTTCTCCGGCGAATCGACATTTTGTACATGCGCCTTGGCTGTCCCTCGCCAAAACAGTTTTTTCGATCCGGCATCCACGAAATCCAATATGAGCACGCCCTCTTCATAGTGGTAAGTTGAAACGTCATTCGGCCCCCAGAATCCACCTCGATACATCAGGCGTGGCCCGTAGTAGCCATATCCCCAGCTATCGACTTCGACTCTGTCCTGCTTCCCCATATGTTCGGCAATCAGAAAATCCGGGTCTTGGGATGTTATTGTCAAGCCCTTGGCGCTCAGTTCGGCGTTGACCGCTTTTTTCACTCGGGCAACGACAAGATCATTCATATTTGCCTTGGTGGGTACCGGCATCCAGTCATACGTCTTGTAGTTGTTGAAATCTGTCTTCTCGTTGTAGTCGTATTTTACCCCGTAGATTGACGAGCAGCCGCCTGTGAAAGCAATGCAAACAAGCAAACAAATAAGTTTCATGGTTTTCATTTGCCCACCTCCTATATTAACTATAAGCGCATGATTAATTTTGTTTCTAAGAATTTTAGAACTAAGGATTTCCACTTAGCGCTGAACGCAAATTTTCAAATATGGGTCTGATATTCTTTTCTACTTCTCTATGGCCGATGGCCTTGGCGATGGTTTGACCGATTTTCATATTGACCTTTTCAGTAAAGGCCTGATTCAACAATACCACCAACGTGTGGTCGTCATGGGGAAGACATCCGATGACGATTTGGAGGCTGCTTAGAGAGTGGTTGAGGTAAAACCGACGTTCGGTTATCAATGCATAGTCGGACTGAATGTCCAAAATCCAATGTTTCAGGACAAACAGCGGACGATCTGATTCCCTCTGTTTGACCCAGAAATATCGATGCACCAATCGTGGCAGGCTCTTTACAGGATAGTAGCGGAGACAGGCATGGTAATCCGGGAACCGCTCCTTGACCAGGTGAAGGTCCTCGGTGGCCGTGATCAACTCTGCAGCGGGGTCGACCTGTTTCGTTGAACTGAACTGATAGGGTGCCAAACCGGCCATTCCCTCTTTTTGGTAGGCCAAATACCGGCCTTTTAGCACGTCGCGCATCACTTTGGACATCGCCTGCAGGGCAGCAGGACCATCCTTCTCAGCATCGGATAGGTTTTTCGCCCTTTCTCTGATCATTTTTATTTCATCACGGCTGAAGTTATAGGTGTCACCAGCATCAATCGTCAGCAATTTTTCAACTTCGGGCATCTCATCGTTGGCAAACATCACCGGGGCAAGGACCTGGTCAAGTGCATCCGGCGTCGATGCCTTGAATTCGCCATTTGCCAGGGTACCGGATGTATCATCCCCGGTTGCCTGTCCCTGTAAGGTTTTGACTGTTTTATTCATTGGTGCCGGGACCATGACCAGCATCAACACATCAAGCTGGCTGGCACTCTCCCGCTCAGGCTGGTTCAGCAGGACGATTTCACCGTCGTATAATTCCTTAACATGATCTTTGAGAGATGGATTCTCCATCAACTCTTTTGCGGTCAGTGCTGGCGGTTGTGAAAAAGAGATCACAGGACAACAGAGATAGAGAAAGACAAACATCGACAAACCCCAGATTGTGTTTCGAAGGTTCATGGGTGCCCTCCATGTGAAAAGATGGTTTTCATCATATTCAACCTCATTGTCAATAAACCCGGATGGCTTGGCAAAACCCTTGCAAATTATTGGTTTGTGGCACCTCTAATTTAAAAGAAGTATTTTAAATAAATCTGCAAGCCCACATATTTGAAGTCGATTTTACCGTTGAAATCGACCCCTGGCCAATCTTCATCCTCGGCTTCAACGGTGACATTCAAAGTGTCGACGCCCATCCCGATCCCCACATGCTTCCAAGGCGTATACTCCACTGCGGCGTTGGCCTCGACAACCAATCCGGCAAAATTATCGTATTCCACGTAGAAGAGCTGGGCTCCGGAACGGAAAAACCAGCGGGGTGTCAAAGAGACATCCATGCGCAACCCCAGAACCGGCAACGGGGCGGTGAAATTGGCGTCTCCCCGTTCGTTTACCACCCCACTGACCGTCAACCCAACATCGATGGGCATGATGTAAAACCCCAGCGAGCCAGCAAGATCGACTCGATCATCCTGAAGGAAGGAATAGCTGTAGGCCAATTGGTAAATGTCCAGATCGAAAAACGCGTTGACTTCGGATCCGGCGTCAATCGTAACCTGCTCACCGTTTTCGTTCTCGAAAGTAATGTTCTGGTCAATCACCCGGTTGCCGTCCCGGTTAAGGGAAAACCATGAGAAATCAATGCGGTGGCGCCGGTTGTCGCTGAACCGCCATAGGGCGCCGATGCGAAAAACGGAGTTCGTTGAATCCAGCCCCAGCAAGTCTTCGACATCGATATCAACACCAATCCCGGTACCCAACCGCACACCGCTATCCACGGCAGTCAGGAAATAGCCTGCCTGTATGTTGAATTTCTCCCAAGGCTGCTCACCCGAAGGCTCTGCAGCCCAAATGCTCGCAGGCAGCAATAGGAGCGCAACCCAGCATGTTGCCGGCAATCCAATTTTGCGTGTCAAGGGTTTCATATTAGGCCTCCTTTAGGAATAGCTACCAAATTAGGTAGATTATTAAGCACTTAAAATTACCCGTAGTACAAAACACACTTTATTGGCAGCATTGGATCAGCAGCACTATTTGCTCACGGTTTGCCCTGCGGCGGCACCAACCATTAATCCTGATGGATTGAAATGCAGTTCCAGTTGGGGATACGCGAACCGTATTCCTTCCTGGTCGAACCGCATCTTGATCTTTTCCAACAGGTCACAGCGTGTCACCCAATAATCCGCGTTGTTTACCCAGCAGCGACCGCCCAACTCAACATTGCTGCTTGCCAATTCAAGGACGTATACGACTGGTGCCGGCTTGGTTTTCACCCGGGCATCCTCGATCATTACCGCTTCAAGGCCCCGTTTCGCCTTGAGGAGATCCTGATTATAGTGAATGTTTAGGTTAATCTTGATACGACGGGTTTGTGTAAAGTGATAGTTGACCACGACATCGTCCAGGATCTTGCGATTGGGCACAAAGAATGTCTTGCCGTCGAAGGTCCGCAAACGCGTATTCAGGAAAGTGATCGCCTCCACTTTGCCCATCAGATCGGCTGCCTTGACTGTGTTGCCGACCTTGAAGGGCATGGATGGCAGAAACGGCCGCAAAAAGATCATCAGGCCGATGGCTGCCAAGCTGATGATGCTTAACAATCTGAACACATTGGCCGGCTTGGCGCCGAACTCCACAGCCGAGGCGGAGACCACGATCATCACCAGCACAATATAGACAATGTTGCAGAGAATGGTGAAGAATGGTGTATTCGGCGTGCTTCGGCGCAGTCCTTTGTCGATCCAGCGAACAATCAGCAGACCGGCTATCAACACGCACAATGCCAAAGCCATATGCGTGCCATACTGTGACATGACATTGCCGAGATTCTGCAGCCGATTGATTATACCGAACATTGTTGGATACTCCCAATGAGATTAATATTTAAAGGAGATCGACTTTAGTTGGCACAATCTGGCAATTCGTCCAGAAGCATGGTTTCCATTGCGACACAGATTCCTCAACGGCTCTGAAAACCGCAAGAACTATTCGTCCCAACCGCATGTACTCGCATGCTCGCCATTTGAACCACATTGGAGCCTGACCGATTAACGCACCGCCACGGTGACCTTCGCGATATGCCCCGTAAAATGGTTGAACGTCTCATCTTGTGTCTTCCATATGCATTCATGTTTATGCCTCTACATTCCATTAAAAGATGTTCATTATCCGATTAGCAGATGCCATCATGTCTGTATTCCTCCGCTTTCATCTTTTTTCATCAACTCCACCTTCAGATTTCTCTTCGTGCTTTTTCTATCATTTCAACCCCACTCGAGAGTTCGATTTTGTCGAATCGAATCTCCGGGGGTTCCTCGGCCATCTCAACCACCATAAGGATCCGACGGTAGGCATCTGACTGAAGGTGTTGAAGAATATGCTCGTTGCTTGTCCATCGCTCCTCAACCATGATGGCACGCACATCATCCACCCCGTGGTAGAGATGGGCGCTGATGCAGTCGGGCTCACATTGGATCTGCGCACAGATGGATCCGAGAATGTCGAGCGCTTCACTCTGTTTTTCTGTAGGGATCAGCATCCTGATGGTGGAATGGATCACCCTTTTTTTCCGGTGGTCCTTTTGCCGTTGAGACATACACCAGCCTCCATGTTCATGATCACCCTTGGTACGTCATAATCGAGAATACGTTGAATTTTCTAAGCAGCAATCTTGCCGATATATTGGCACTGCTTTGATTACGGATCCGGCATGCGGATTTGGGGCTGCAAAGGAGATGGTCATCAACCATCCACCCCATCACTTGACAGAGCGAACTGACTTGAGCCTATTCGGCTTCGGTTTTTTCTAACGGCCTTGAAAAGAAGACCTTTACCAGGGAGCCTTGGCCAAGCTGATGCTGGATAACGGACAGCATATTGTAACCCAATAACGCGCCCGACAGGCAGAGCACATTGGCCCACACGTGATGAATATCCGTCTGCCCAAACAGGTGCCGAACGGCCGCACCAAAACCGCCAAACTCATGGCGCGCCTCGAATCCTTTTTCAAGGACCAGCACAATGGCGACACCCAGTGTATACATAAAGGTGCGGAGGATCACATCCACCCAAGCGGGTTGGGACCGCACCCATGCACCAAGAGAAACGTTCTCAAGCACCAAAACCACTTTGGAGAGAATCAGTGCCCCCATCACCATCATGGACCACCCGGTAAAAGCGATCCGGTACTCGGCGAGGATCAGGGACTTGAGCAGCAACAGCGCACCGATCCAGGAACCGAAATAAATCGCGGCGATCGTCATGGCCTTGATTTCATGCTTCAATCGTTCTTGAATAGGCATTGTCAGGTTTTCCCGGTGTTGGCCGTTGCCGCAGGCCGGCAAGCGGGGTTCACGGTTTATCCACCGAGAGGGCAATCATCTCGGTAACCCGGAACACCACTTTTTCACCCACCTTGCGATGGCTCAGATCGATGTCATCACGCACCTGAAAGGCCTTTGAGCTGCCGTTTGCAAATGCCAGCGTTGCCGTCCGGTTTGCCAGGTCGATCCCGGTTACGGTGGCAGTGATCTGAGTGGTTTCCGCCATCAAACCGCCCGGTTGGGCACCCTTGGGGGCGAGCGCGACCATTGCCGCGGATCCGTCAGTCGCGGAAGCCCCTTCCTCGTCCAGATAAACGACCAATTCTTCGGTAACGGTGGCATTGACCAGGTCACCCACCCGAACCTGGTCGAAGTTGACCGCTTCGGGGCCGGCTTTGACCGTGAATTTCTCTCCATCCGGACCCAGCAGCATCACCTTGCGGTTGGCCGAATCGATGGCGGTAACCCGTGCACTGATGTCCACGGTATTCACCATCACCCCGCCTGGAACGCCTTCCACATATGCCATGGATCCGGTCTGTTCGGCAGGTGGTGGTGGAGATGCTGTGGTGCAGGATAAAAGAGCAAAAAGCGTGGCGGTGAGCAGCAGCGTCGTGCTGCCAAAGATCGCATTACGTAACAGATTTTGCATAGGGCCTCCTTTAAACGGTTGCTGTCATGTCGAGATGTTCTTTTCAAGACACCTGATTTTTGGATGATCTTTTTTAAATTTGAGTGATGTTTGGTTGCGGTGATCCGAACAGCCTTTTACCGGCCATGATTGGAACAACGATACTCCCGGACTCAGCGAAAGTTATGCCAGTACGCAGATTGCAGCGCATATTAATATAACTTTCTGAATTAAATGTAATTATAGTGGTTTTGTCATGTGTGGTGGGGAAAAAAAAGAGGGGAAGATGCTATTATTTGGGCATATATTGACAATATATGGGCACTAACTGGGCAATCGTTGAATCCCCAGTTTCTTCATTTTTGCCTGCAGCGTCGTACGCTTTAACCCAAGCATTTCAGCGGCCCCGTTGCGGCCTGAAATGCGCCATCCGGATTGCTTTAACGCCTCCAGAATAAGCTTGCGCTCGCTTTCCTTAAGTGTGAGCGGTTTCGAATTCGGTTCGGCAGTTTCTCCGAACGGACGCACGTCAAGTGTTCGGCTGTTGGATGAAATCATGGCCCGCTCGACCAAATTTCTCAGTTCGCGGATGTTGCCCGGCCACCCATAGCGCTGCAGGTCAGCCATGCATTTTTGCGGAATCCGGTCGATTCGTCTGCCCAATTTTTCTTCGTTTTGTCTCACAAAATACCAGACAAGGGGGGGGATATCTTCGGGGCGTTCTCGCAACGGGGGCAGGCAAAGGGGATATACATTCAAACGGTAAAACAGGTCTTTTCTGAATTTGCCGGCGGCGACTTGATGGGCTATATGCTGGTTGGTGGCGGCAATGATGCGCACATCCACATCAATCACACGGGTGGACCCCAGGCGCTCAAAACAGCCCTGTTCGAGAACCCTTAACAGTTTGGCCTGAACCTCGATAGGGAGTTCACCAATCTCGTCCAGGAATAGGGTCGCCCCATGGGCTGCCTCGAAGCGTCCGGCCATGCGGGTCAGCGCGCCGGTGTACGCGCCCTTTTCACGGCCAAAGAGCTCGCTTTCCACCAGTGTCGGTGGCAGGGCAGCGCAGTTTACCGTTATCAGGGGGCGTCGTTGGCGGGCACTCAGTCGATGGATGGTTCGGGCAACCAGTTCCTTGCCGGTGCCGGTTTCACCCTCGATCAGCACCGTGGCCTCCGTCCGGGCCACCTGCTCGACTTGGGCCATGATTTGTTTCATGGCCGGGCTTCGGCTGACAATTTCCCCATGCACCTGCTGTAACTCGATCTCCCTGCGCAGATAAACATTTTCGTTTTCCAGTTTTTGTCTGAGGGCCTCTATCTTTTTCAGCTGCTCACGCAGTTTCAATTCTGAGCGTTTGCGAGTGAGCGCGTTGGAAAATATCTGGGCAACCATGGTTAGCCGTTTCAAAATTGCCTCCGGCCATGAGCGTTCTGTCTTCAGGTCTTCGAAGCTCAGTATGCCGACCAGCGGCCCTCCACCTGCGGAAAGTGGGATTCCTACGGACGATTTGATTCCGAAGGCCTGATAGGACTCAATGTCGCGATTGGCTTCGGGTGGCATTTCGCTGGTCGTGTGGGACACCACGTTTCCTTTTTTGAGTTGTTCAAATTTCCACGGGAATGCCTCCTGTGCTTCGAGATGTTTCGGACGCTCCGGACCGTATGAGGGGCTATGAAGATGGGTTAAAACAAGGGAATGCGGTTTTTTGTCGGACCACTGCCAAAGAGTGGACAGATCCACTTCCAGACACTCACAGATTCGCCGTTGGGCGTCTTCGATCTCGGCGTCGATGCGGTCGGCCGGCAGATTGACAAATTGGGCGGAAATGTCGGTCACTAACGCTTCGAACCGTCTGAGCGATGCCATACTCTCTTCAGCTTTTTTACGTGACAGCGCATTGGCAAATATTTGGGCGATGAGTTGCAGTCGCTGCTTAACATTTTTGGACCAAATAATTTCCTGACTCAGTTTACCGAACGACAGCGCCCCGATAATCTTCTCGTCGGCTGCAAGGGGCATTACAAATGAGGACTTAACACCCCATTGGCTGAGTGATTGACGATCCTGGTGAGCCTCAGAAGGCAAGTCTTCGACTCGCTCAATAGTGACGTTGCTACCCAGCAGAATCTGTTCCAAAATCCAGGGAAACGTTTTGCCCGCATCAAAAGGGGTAGCAGGAAGATAACTCTCGGAAACCTCGTGAACATGGGACAACCACATTTCCCCAGAAGCATCTTCGATTAATTGCCAGAGCACTGATCGGTCGAGACTGAGGTGGTTGCAGATGCGTTCTTGAGCCTTGATGATGGCCTCATCAATATGCTCCGAAGGAAGATTGACAAAGTCAGAGGCGATTTCTGTCAAAAGAATTTCAAAACTTAGACGTTCCTCAATTTCAATGGGTATGAATTCTTTTAACTTAGCCATTTTTTATCCATTCCAGACTTTTTAACAACGATTTCTATCTGTTGGGTTCCGGACATACCTTGCACGCACGGATATCCTTAACGTCCGGTGTTCCATTTTGGAAATAAACCACCGTCGACCTGTGGATAGGCCCATGAACAGAATTGCAGTGTTGCAAACTAAAATGAATGGTTAACAACCTATTTTACAACACGATTGCTCGTGGATACCGATTTCAGGAATATCTGCAACCGCACATCAACATACCGTTACTGAAAAGTACAAACAACCGCTATTGGGAACTTTTTATCATCAATTCAGGGATTCGTACAAATATTCATTTACCGGAATGATGTTTGATCGTCGGTTACCGATAACGGGGCTTTTTTAGCTAACAATTCGTTCGTAAGTGTGCCCATTGATCAAAAGGAATAAGAAAACATTTTAGTGGGCTGTTTTGGACAGCGAAATTTTTTTTTAATGATGATCCTTCACTTATGCATCAATTAGACTTCTTTTCACATTAACATATCAAACCCCATGCTAAGGATTTGTAAAGATAGCTACTATCTCATTGTAATATCAATGTTTATCCATCATGTGCCATATGCGGTGGTTTCATAGTTCGGCTTTTAGCAATGCTATAAGTACATGTTTGTATCGGAAAGAACCGGTTTCGACGAAGGATTGGTTCGTGACAGCATTTCAATTAATCACAAGTCAGATGTTATTCTCCCCTCGGTGTCAACCCATTAAAAGTTAACTCTGTTTTCATTGACAAACCATCCTACAATTTTAACTTCTGATAAACAGCATAAAATTCAAATTCTGAAATAAGGACTGAGGCTTTTGGCAATTATAGATCATTCAACGATACAGCAGTTTAACAATTGTGTTAATATTACAAGTAGGTAGGTTGGCCTATCCCTATATTGTAAAATAGGTATTCCATTATGAAGATCACCATTCTCGATGGTGGCGTGGGTCAGGAACTGCTGGCGCGCTCCACTGCCCAGGCAACAGGTCTTTGGTCTGCCCAGATACTGCTGGATGACCCTGATTTGGTGCGCGCAGTGCATGCGGATTTTCTGGACGCAGGTGCGGACGTCATCACCACCAACAGCTATATCCTTCATCGCGACCGCCTGGCCCCATTCGGGGTGGAGGACCGGTTTGAACAGCTCCACTCGTTGGCCTGCCGGCTTGCCGTGGAAGCGCGGGATGCCCATGGAGCCGGTCTTGTGGCCGGATCGCTGGGTCCCAACGCACGCTCCTACCGGCCGGACCTGGCGCTGCCCGAGGACCAGGCAGTCGAAGCATTTGCCGAGATCGCGCGCCTTCAAGCGCCATATGTGGACCTGCTGCTATGCGAGACGATGTCGTCTATCGAGCAGGCTCGCGGGGCGGTCTTGGGCGCTCTAACAGTGGGGTTGCCGGTTTGGCTTGCGGTAACGGTGGATGACTATGACGGCACCCGGCTGCGGTCCGGCCAAGAAATTTCTTTGGTGGTTGAACTTTGCCATGCCATGTCGCTGGATACGGTTCTGGTCAACTGTTCCACCCCCGAGGCTGTGGATAGTGCTGTGGGCGCACTGACCGGTTGCGGCCTTCGCGTCGGGGCCTACGCCAACGGTTTCACCCATATCGATGACGCCTTCCTCAAACTTGGCGCCACCGTAAACGTGCTACAAAAACGCAAGGACTTGGACCCAGAGGCCTATGCCGGATTCGCTGCGGATTGGGTCTCCAGAGGGGTCGGTATTGTGGGCGGCTGCTGTGAGGTGGGGCCGGCTCATATCGCGCTTCTGGCAAAACGATTTAAGTCGAGTTCAGGAATCGGGCCGGGCCAGGAAAACTAATTCAACTAACCTGGAGATTAATCACTTTCAAGAATCGATTAAAGTGTTATCTCCAACCGACCTGCAAATCACCAAAACGGCAACATAACTGCTATCTCATTGGCATAAAACGTAATATTGGCCACCATCCATATCTTGCGGTTTGGCTTTTCACACGTGGCAGTACTCAAATTGCATATTTGTGTTGGAAAAAACCGGTTTCGACTTGAGACCGGTTCGTGACAGCATCTTAGTTGATCTGTAATTTGGCCTTTCATCATAAGCAACGCACTCCACTTGGCTAAGAGCGTTGTGATAGACAGATGAAATTTGACCGAAGATCGAAGTTGGGACAGGTATTGATATCAAAGGCTTTGAAGGGGCTGAAAAACAACAGATTAGTTGGAGATCTGTGAAATCAGCCAAATATGATTGAATATTGAATTAGACGGCACATATCTGCCATTCAAAAAGATTTCGAAACCAAGAAATATTTTTCAATAGATGGTGATCGGCCTTTTCTTTCAAATTTTTTGCTTGAATTGGAACCGTCCAAAAAATATTCCAGCCTATAGAAAGAAATCCGGATTATCCGTTTGCCCATGTAAGGTTAGCTGAATCCTATCTTGCGTAACGGCAATCTTTTTTAATTGGGTTGCATTGGTGCTTTTTTTCGATCTCTTTTCTTGTGTTGGCCACGCTTATGGTAAACAGCAAACAGCGTTCAATGCCCTGCATATCATGAGCTACCATTCCCCCTGGGAATGGACTGACGATCAATTCAATTGCTTCAAGGACGCCCTGAAAGGGGTGGACATCCAATAGTTGTTATTTGGCACTTTCACTCAACCTCTGTCCCTACAGATCAATAAATTGGAAATAAATCAAATCAGATGCAGTCACCCCAGAAGGTGTTGCCCAGCACTTTGCGGGATGTTACGATGAAACTGATGTTGGCCGCTATTCCACCTGTCCAGTGTTCAAAAAGATTTGGATTTAGCTCAACTTATCTTCAGGAGATGGTCACGATGAATATTCGATTTTAATAAACGATTCTCTGTGCGCTTTCGGCTAAGGGCTAACCAAACATAGAGGAGAGAAAAATGGCGAATCAAAAGTGCGTATCTATAACCGTCAGGAAAGGAATATGGGATGCGCTTAATGAAATAGGAACTAAAAAAGAAATTGACACGTTAGAGCTTATTGATGAAATTTTGATCGATTACATAGTCAATAACATTAACGACTACCGTAGATTCCCAGATTTAATTGATGATGAGGACCTAATCATACCTCGATCACCCTGTTAGTGAGCAGGGGTGGAGTCAACAGGTTATATGACAGTTTTTGATTTAACTTTTCAAACTTTCGCTATGGATTATTGGTAGTTGTTTTTTGATCCGAAATGATTAGATTGGAAAATTCTCTTATCTTCGTCGTCGTTTAGCCATGATGAGAATCACCCAAAAAAGGAGATTGAATTTGAAAGTTGTTGGATTTAACGGTAGTTCCAGAAAAAAGGGAAATACAGCCTGTTCGATGAACACGGTTTTCGTTGAACTGGAAAAAGCAGGCATCGAGACTGAGATGATCCATGTCGGTAAAGAAAAAATCCAGGGATGTATTGCCTGCCACGGCTGTGTAAAAAAGCAAAATGAAGCATGTTCCATGGAAGACGATCCGGTTAATGAATGGATTCAGAAGATGAAAGCGGCCGATGGCATTCTGCTTGGATCTCCAGTTCACTTTTCAGGCGTTGCCGGAACGATGAAATCCTTTCTTGACAGAGCCTTTTTTGTCTCTTCAGTCAATGGCGGCCTGTTCCGCCACAAAGTCGGTGCAGCGGTTGCCGCCGTTAGGCGGTCTGGCGGGATTTCCACGGTAGACACACTTAATCATTATATCAGCTACTCGGAAATGATCATGCCCTCCTCAAACTACTGGAATGTGGCCCACGGACTGGCCCCTGGGGAAATGGAGCAGGATGCGGAAGGCAAACAGATCATGGAGATTTTAGGCAGAAACATGGCATGGATCATGAGCGTTATCAAACATGGGAAAGAGCAAATCCCCGCCCCTGATCCGGCTGCAAAAATCATGACTAATTTTATTAGGTAATTGAGAATCCATGCCTTGCCGAACCTTTGAATCGGCAAGGCGATCCTGATTATGGAATCAAAAATGGAGACGATTAAGCAGCCCTATCTGAATTGGATCATTCTTGCTTAAAAGCAACACAACAAGTCCTCCATCGGATTGCTTCCACATCGCTGATCGTTCCCAGATACCTTTGTGTGGTCGAAAGATTCGCATGCCGGAGAATGATTTTTTGAATAATTTCAATAGGTAAGCCAGATAGAGATGCAAAAGTTGCCGAATGCCGCCGCAGGTCATGCGGTCTGAGTTTGACACCGAACAGTTTGCCGGAATTGATCACCATCATTCTGGCGTCCTCACCGTATTTTTTTTTCGAATGGGTCTTGTGGTAATCGATCCAAATTTTAGCTGCCTTGGATAGTTTCATGGCCAACCTCCTTGGGTTAAAGGATTAACGATATGGGTAGCACCCAAGGTAAGCCTGATATCCAGTTGCTAAATGCAAATTTTATGTCTTGTCTTATACTTAGGGGGGCTGGCAAGATATCTGCCGTTAGGGAAAAGGCGAATAGATTAAGTTTTTGTGATCTATTCACCACTTGAAATGGCAATTCTGACGACTCATTCAAGTAATGCTTTGAGTTCCGCCATTGTACGTCTTCAGTGTGATCCGCAAGACGGCCGACCAACTAAAGAAACTGATGGTTATTCTAATTTTATCATACCCTTACGGATCGCGTACTGGGTCAGCAGAGCGGTGCCTGAGATATTCAGTTTCTTCTGGATGTTGTGTTTATGGACTTCGACTGTTTTGAACGAGATGAAAAGCAACTCGGCGATTTCACGGTTGGTGTGCCCTTCGGCAATCAATTGGACAATCTCACGCTCTCTTGCGGTCAGTTCTGCCTCTTGCGGCTCTCCCTTATCAGATGGGCTCAGTCTTGTGTACCTTTCAATCACGGTTTTAGAAATGGATGGGCTCAGGAACGACTCACCTCGCGAAACAGCACGAATCGCGGCACACAAATCCTGTGGAATTGTGTTTTTAAGTAAAAACCCGGATGCTCCGGCCAAAATGGCCTCGTGCACATATCCCTCATCGGCGTACATGGTCAAGATGATAATATCTATTGCGGGATGAACCTTTTTGATGCTCCGGGTCGCCTCGATTCCATTCATCAATGGCATGTTGATATCCATTACAATTACGTCGGGAGATAGTTCTCCCGCTTTTCGGGTCACCTCTTTCCCGTCCCTTGCTTCTCCGATGACGGCGATATCGGTTTCACCCTTGAGCAAGGCGCACAGGCCCTTGCGCACAATGGTATGATCGTCGGCAACAAGCACTTTGATTTTATTCATGCGTTAACCCTATTGATGTCGGCTCCAGGGGAATGTCGACCATTATTCGTGTGCCTCCGCTTTCTCGGGAAGCAATGCTGAATGTGCCGCCTATATTATACACTCTTTCCTGCATGCCCATGATGCCGAGACCGGTGTCCGATCCTGTCGATTTTCCCAGGCCGCTTTGCTCTAAACCGATCCCATCATCATTGATTTCTATTTGAAGGCGCCCATTTTTTTTTGCCAACCTCACGCTTGCATTTTTTGCATGGGCGTGTTTGACAATGTTGTGCATTGATTCCTGAACGATCCGGAACAGATTGATCTCTATATCGGGTAAAAACCGTTGCTCGCAATTTTCCGATTCGATCACAATGTAAATTTGGGACCGTTTGCTGATGGCATTGATATGCGATTTCAGCGCGGGGATCAATCCAAGTACATCCAGAAGGGGCGGCCTAAGCGTGTGAGACAGATATTGAAGCTGTTCGGCCATAGTTTGGGCATACTCGGTTGTTTCTTTTAACATTTCCAGCAGATCGTCCGTTTTGCTACTATTCGGCAGTTTTTTTTCTATGATCGAAAGATTCATATGAATCGCGGTGAGGGCCTGTCCTATTTCATCATGGATCTCCAGTGATATTCTCTTGCGTTCATCTTCCTGGCTTTTTATCATCCTGGCGGACATGCGCTTCAAATCGTTTTCCCGTCGGAGTAATTTTTTAAGGAGTCTGGCATTTTGGATGGCGATGGCGAATGGCGCAGCAATCTGCTGGGCGATCTTAATATTCTCTTCATTGAAAAGGTCACAATCATCATGCCCAAAATTCAGGGACCCGATTAAATGACCATCATAGAAAAGTGGTATCATGACCAATGTGCTGATAGATTCCGATAGTAGGGTCTTGTCAACGACGGATTTTTCTTTGAGGGAATGAAGGTCTTTCAAGGCAACGGTTTTTCCCGACTTGAGCGCTTCGACATGGTAGTCGTTTAATGAGAATGTCGATCCTTCATTAACGGCTGTGCGACTCTCCGCATCTACCGATAGAACAAAAGCTTGGTTTCTGGCGTAGTTGAATAGGATAATACTGACACGCTTGCATGCAAACAAGTTACGGACATATTTCAATACATGCTGAGCGATCTCTTCGGTAGGTGTGGCTTCAAGTATGGCTCGGTCTATGCTGTTTATTATTTCAAGCCGCTTGGAGTGTTTTTTTAGATCGGATTCGGCCTTCACTCTGCGAAGGATATTGAAAGAAAGGATGAGGATGATGACAAAAAGTCCGGCGATACAGGCTACTGTTATCCATATGAGCCCCTTGTATTGATAGTAAAATGTGACCGGCTGGTTTACCATCCGGCTTCCTTCAGGGAGCTGCTTCCGGCTTATGGAAAAACGCGTCAAAACATTATAATCAAATATATATTCATTGGTACTGTGCATTATTACAGGGATTGAATGCGGCTGCTCACCGCTGAGAATTCTCAAGGCGATTCCGGCCGTTTTTTTCCCTTGCGCATATCCGCTGACCAGTTTTCCCCCGGCGATGCCGTGCCCAAGATAACTGTCCCAGAAACTATATACAGGGACCTGGGCGTGCTCCGTAATCATGCGAGTGCTGCCTTCAAGGGTAAACACATCTCCTGATTTGTCGATGGTGAAATTGACGATTATGGCAATACTATCTGATGGCAGCGTCGCCACCTTGTTCAACAATTGGCGCATCGTCATATCTTCAGTGAAATACATGGATAGTCTGCTGGAATATTTATTCAATATTTTCAGAAAGGATTGAATCACCGCGATGCTGATGGGTGTTTTGTCGACAATGACAAACACGTGGTTAACATCCGGGTTGATGGCGATTGCGGTATCCAGCGTGTCTTCAATATCAATGCTCTCAAGTATTCCCGTAAAATTGGACTGACCGTACAGGTCATATTTTTCAAAATAGCTCACCCCGCAAAAAATAACCGGCGTCGACGGCAACAGGCGACTGTGATAGTTGAGCGTGAATTGATAGGCCGGATCATTGGCAACAATGGCCGCGTCAAACTGATGATTAGCGAACTTGTGCTTGAATAATCGATAAAGGTTGTCCAAGTGGATATTATCAACAATTCTTTTGGAATCCATATATTCATGGAACAATTGGACCGAATAGTCACTTTCTTCAAAAATGGATTCTATCCCTTCATCAATTCCATCACTCCAGACCTGTCCCCTATGAAAAGAATGTAAAATCAGAATTTTTTTCTGACTTCGGCTCTCGGTTGTGGCCGATGCCCATATGTTCCCGCTGGCTGCTGTTTGAATAATCAAGACGCATACCACATAGAGCAATGACCTCCAGCGCATAATTATAGTATGGCCAAACCAGGCAAGAAACTTGATACTCATTGGAAGAACAACATTCCTCATGGCTGCTCCCGCTCGATGCCTTCATTAACGATTTCGACGATTTTGTTCAATACCTGATCGGCATCGTCCACGCCCACGGATTTGGCCTCTGCAATCCATTGCTGCTTGATGCGCTCCACTTCGGGTATACTGGTCCAGAAATCGATATCGTTTTTATCTGCAAACACAATTGTACAGCCGCGCCTCTTCTGATCGTTCAGGTACCATTCGAACCATTTTGAATATTCCGTTCTGAACTGATCTCTCGCAATTACTGTGGCGGCCTCAATTTGCTTTTGCTGATTTTTCGTAAAACGGTTCCAGGTATCAATATTTATCGTGATATGGAACGGGATCGGCGTCCATAGCTCTTTGGCGATGAAGATATGCTTTGCGACTTCGTCCAATTTCCCAATGTATATTCCCCCGTATCGGGTCAACACCCCCTCGATGGCATTGGTTTTAAGCCCCAGATAACTTAAATGCATGGGGCTTGAAATGGGGACCACTCCCATGCCCTTCATAATTTCCAGGCTCCACCGGCTCGCCGATCGAATTCTTTTTCCTCTGAAATCGGAGAAGCTGTTTACCGGCTGGTTAAAGCAAAAAGCCGAGGGCAAAACCGGATAAGTGTATACTATTTTCTGGTTGAATTTTGCGAATTCCGCATTCAGCATTGGCAGCTCTTGGTATAATCTGTCATAAACCCACGTTATGTTCTCATACTGGGTAGGTCCACGTTGAATCAGATAAACCGAGCTATTGACAATCAATCGTTTCGGATAGTAGGCGATATTCACATGGCCGAAATCGACGGCGCCGGATTGAACCCCATCCAAAATTTCCTCGCCTTTCAATAACGTGCTGTTGAAGTGGGAAATGAATGATATCTCCCCTTGGCTTTGTTTCTCGATTTCCTCCAAGAAAGACCACTCGGCCCTGCCCCGCAAATAGGCAGGGAGGGCATTGGTTGCGAATTTTAGCGTCACGCTTTTCGACGATGCCGCCGGGGTATTAGACAGCAGGATGCAACCGATGCAAAAGCACCATAATAGACAAGAAGGCAATTTCATTTTAATCCTTTTGTTTGGTTATATCTCTCGAACTGAAATGAATATATTATAGAACCGGCAGGAAAGTAAAATGTCCGCTGTTCGCCGGATTGCCTTTATCCATCCATGTTTGGCGCTATAAGCGATACACGCCTCGAATATAAGTGCCTTCCCCTGATCGAAATAAGGGGTCCCCTTACAGCCATCAAGGTGGCGCTTCTTGTATGATGGTTTACAGGACTGAGTACGAGATCAACCCTATTGACACCAGAAAGGAGGGGTGACGTTTAGTCAATTTTAACATTTTGTATTTAAACGATGACGTATTAACGGGGGAGGTAAGCAGTGAAAATTGGAGAAAAAACAATAAAGGCATTGGCTTTTGGCCTCTTCCTTACATTTGTCTGGACGGGATCAGCCTTCAGTGACGAAACTGCCTGCACAAATTTAAAAGGATATGTAGAAGGGCTCACCGATGACGCTTACGGCTATCCGGTCACGAATGTCGAGGTGGATTGGGATGGAGAGTATTGTCAGGTAAAAGGATGGCTTTGGCCGGAGACGCAGTTTCAAGTTACGCTGCCTGAGCCTGCAGCTTGGAATGGAAGGTATATTAACAACGGCGGCGGTGGCTGGGATGGGAAACTTGCCAGGATTCAGGCTCCTGAAGCTGATGCTGAGGGTAAAAAATATGCGATTTCTTCAGCTAATGGAGGATACATGGAGGCATTTTGGGCGGGCTACGCCACTTTTGGTTTACAGGAACCGTACTTCAGCAATTATTATGGCACTTCGTTTCCGACAGATGACGGCGGAGGCTACAATTATGCTGAAGCCGGCTTAGAGGAACCTGAAGGCGGCAATCCCTACGCATGTCAGAAAGTATATGATTTTGGCCTCCGGCATCTTTACGAAACTCCTGTTATTGCCAAAAAAATTATCGAGTATTATTACGGCGGCGACCCGGAATTTTCCTATTATTACGGCCAATCCTGCGGGGGCAAAGAGGGTGAAATCAGTGCTCAGAAATTTTATGACATGTATGATGGTTTTTGGATCAACAGCGCCCTTGGCGGCCATATGGCTGTCACTTTGCGCGGCACCTGGGATACCTACCATGGCGCGGAACTGGCTGAAAAGTTAGATCCCGATTGTACCGGTCGAAATTGTCCGACAATCTATAGTGTCAAAGCCGCAATGCACTATGAGGCTGTTTACAGCAAATGCGACGGGGTCGACGGCCTTGTGGACGGCATGATTGACGATCCACGAAAGTGCCATTTTGATGCAATGACCGACCTTCCGGCATGCGAAGATATGGGCCTTGAAGGTGATGAGGCGAAGTATTCTGAAATGTGTTTTACCCTTGCTCAGCGCAAGGCGCTCAAGGAAATCTACGACGGCCCGCACGACAGTGCCGGAAATAAATGGTACGTGGGCACACCGCTGGGTGCAGAGTATGTAACGGCGAGCGGATCATCCGGTTTTGGTTCGGCCATCAATGACAGCCGGGCTATGCCGATGTTCGCAAATATAGCTTTGGATCCGCCGGAAGGCCCCAATTTCGATATAAACAATTTTGACTGGGACAATGACCCCTGGAGAGCTCAGCAAAGCACGTGCACAAAATCTGAAGACGGGGAGACCTTTAATATTCATGACACGCTGGACGCCATCACGATGAGTGACAAACCGGTCCCGAATATGGGCGGATTCGAACCGGTATATGCCAAAGGTGCCAAGATAATCCAACAACACGGCTGGAGTGATACGACATCGTCCCCCTTGGGAGGATCTGTCAATTTTTATGAACAAGTCACGAATATTATGGGCGTGAAAAAAACAAAAAGTTTTTATAAACTCTACATGGTTCCCGGTGGCGCCCACAGCAGAGGAGGGCTGAGTTGTTGGCCATCGACAGAAACCACCTTTCAAGTATTGGTTGACTGGGTAGAAAGTGGAATAGAGCCTGCTGCAATTGTTGGTTCCCGTGAAGCCAATATCGATGCAAATTTTACGGATCCTCGTACACGGCCGGTTTGCCCTTATCCTGAAGTGGCCCGCTGGGATGGTGTGGGCAGTATTGAGGATGCCGGCAGTTTTACTTGTGTTCCTCCCATAGCGGTTAACATTAAACCGGAAACGATTAATTTGAAAAGTAGAGGCGTTTTTACCGCTATGATTACCGTTCCGGAAGGCTATAACCTAAGAGACTGGAATCTGGATGATCTGTCATGCGAAGGCGCCTCCGCAATCAATGGGAAATTGGTAAGAAACAAGTATATTGCCAAATTCAGAACCCAGGATCTCGTTGATGTCGAGCCCGGACATGGGGTTGAACTGACGGTTAAAGGAATATTTGATCCGGTTGATTCACAGCCGGCACTGGTCCAGGCCAGTGACAGGGTAAAGATAATTCCAATGAAAAAACAGCACAGGCATTCACACAAGAGGGGAAATTTTTAACACATTCTTATTAGAGGCTTGTTTATAAAACAAGTATTGATTGGATGGTAAGGTTATTAATAAAAACCCTTACCGTCCAATTTTATTTAAAAAAGATAAAACATATTCACAATCGGCTGACGCCATCGACTCTACCGCAACGGCAATCTACCGAACGCTCATCCATAACTATCAGACCTTGAATTTTTAAACCTGTTAACCAAGTACCGCCGAAATATGGAACGCAACAAAATGGATGTGCTCTAAGTGGCCAGGACACAGGGTCAGCGTCTGCTTGGCCGCTCCTGAGTTTACCGTCGCCCCCTATGAAAAAGACGACGTCATCAGAAACACCTTGGCTCATAAAACAAAGGTGTTTCCTTTAAGCATTCAGCCGCTTGAGCCTGCGCCACAAGGTCGACCGGCTGATGCCGAGAATCTTGGCGGCTTCGGCATGCTTGCCCCGGCTCAGCACCAGGGCATTCCGAATATCTTCCATTTGTGCATTGCGCAGCTGCATGTGGATTTCACTCTCAAACTGGTCTTCCAGATGCGCCCGGACGATCGCTGTGTCGATCTTCGGCCCTCTCAATGTTGCCAGGATTCTCTCGACAACGTTTTGAAGCTCTCGGATATTGCCAGGCCAGTTGTGCCGAGTCAATTCCTTTAATGCATTTGGCGTGAATTTTAGCTTGCGGTTCATTTTGGCAGCATGTTTGTCGAGGAAGAACCGGGCCAGGGCGACAACGTCTTCATTGCGATCACGCAGCGGGTAAAGCCTCAACTGCAATACATTGAGGCGGTAGTAGAGGTCCGCCCGAAACTTCTTCTCGTTGACTAAACGTTTAAGCGGCCTGTTGGTGGCGGCAATGATTCTGACGTCGATTGGCGTCACGCGGTCGCTTCCCAGGCGCATGACCTGCTTTTCCTGCAAAACGCGTAGCAGCTTGCCTTGGGTCATGGATGTCATCTCGCCAATCTCATCGAGAAATAGGGTCCCCCCGTGAGCGACTTCGAAAAGGCCGGCCTTGCCTTTCAGGCTGGCTCCGGTGAAAGCACCACCGACATAGCCAAACAACTCGCTCTCCAGGATCTGTTCCGGCATGGCCGCACAGTTCAGGGCCACGAAGGGGCCTTGGTTTCGGCGGCTGCCATTATGGATGCTTTGGGCGAAGACCTCCTTGCCGGTCCCCGTTTCCCCCAGGACCAGGATGGCGGAATCCGTTTGGGCGAAATCTCTGGCAAGCGAGACGGAATTTCGCAGCTGGTTACTGGTGCCGATGATGTCGCCAAAGCCCATGCTGGCCACATGCCCAGTTGAGAACAGTCTTTTCCTGACCCTGGCTTCCATCTGTTGAAGCTTAGTCACGTCCTGGAAATTGATGACCACACCAACGACCTTGTTGTTGACGCAGATGGGAACCTTGTTGCAGACTACCTGCTCGTTGTTGATGTTCAGCAGTTGGGCCAGGTCTTCCTTGTTGGCGCATAGCACCTTGTGAAGTGCGAGTTCCGGCCATACATCTTGGATATTTCGGCCGATCGCCTTTGAGGAAGGGATTCTGGTAACCCTTTCCGCGACGGGGTTGAAGAGGGTGATCAACCCCTTGGTATCGACGGAAATGATACCATCGTAGGCATAGTCCAGGACCACTTTGAAAAGATTCCCCTTGGTCTTTTCCCTTTGTTTGGCCAGAGAGATGTTCTTGGCTTCCTGAGCGGATTGCCGCATGCTCTCGGGGCTGTTTTCGATAACCGCAAAGGGAATCCTGTGCTGGTTCGCCACCGTACCTGTGACCGCCCCGCCGACGATGATATCGACACTGTCCTCAATGGCTGCCAGCACCATCGGTTCAACCTCGTTTTCATTTTTCAGGGGATAAAACCGGATTGATGTGCCCATCATCGTGCCAAAGTAGTCGAGCCCGGCTATCATCGGGGCAAAAGCAATGACGCCAATGCTTTTGCCGTGTAGTTTGGCTCTTTCGATCGTCTGGAACACATCCAGAACCGTGAAAGGAATCTCCACCACAGACCACTCGGGGTTGGCGTTCTTGATCAGGAACGCGGTCCTTCCCCGGCTGATAAAGACCTCAAAGCCCTCCTCGGCCAGCTTCGCCGCCCGCTGTATGCCATCTTCCATCAGTCCGACTTCGATGCGGATGTCGTCGTATCTGTCTTGAAACGCCAGGCGTGTCTGTTCGATGAGGGAGGCATCGGGCAGAATACAGGCAATTTTGGGCATTTCCGAATCCTATCGCAACAGAATGAATAAACTTGAAACAAATATGCAACAAAAAGACGCTTCTTTCAACCGAAAAATTGTAACTGATTTGATTTATTGATTTTATGAATTCTGGCACAAATGTGGCAGAGATTCACTGTATTACCCGCGTACAAGTCCAGAATCACCGGGAATGGTAGTAAATGAGTCTGCCATTCCTTATCTCGATATGCCTTAGAAAAAAGGAGCCCGGATGAAAATCTTTCAAATCGCTTCTATCCCCGGAGACGGCATCGGAAAAGAGACGGTTGCTGCCGGCCGTCAGGTGCTGGATACCTTATGCGAGGTGCATGGTGGTTTGAACCTAGAGTATCTCGATCTAGATTGGAGCTGTGAGTATTACCTCAAGAACGGCCAGATGATGCCGGACGAAGGCCTGGACATTTTGCGTCCCTGTGATGCGGTTTATCTTGGCGCTGTCGGGTTTCCTGGGGTACCCGATCATGTCTCGCTATGGGGACTGCTGCTGCCGATTCGGCGCACATTCAGGCAGTATATCAATTTAAGGCCTGTCAAACTGCTGGCCGGTGTAAAGACCCCGTTGGCCGACCGGAAACCCGAAGATATCGATTTCCTGGTCGTACGTGAAAACAATGAAGGCGAGTACTCGAACATGGGGGGGCGACTTTATGAGGGAACCAATCGGGAAGTCGTCATCCAAAATACGGTGTTCACGCGATACGGGGTTGAACGGGTTATACGGTATGCCTTTGACCTATCGGTAAAAACAGGACGTAAGAAGGTAACTTCGGCAACCAAGTCAAACGGGATCAACTTTACCATGCCATTCTGGGATGAAGTGTTTGCCGAAGTCGGCAAAGCCTATCCCGGCATCAAAAGAAATCAGTTCCATATCGATGCTTTATGTGCGCGGTTTGTCACTCATCCGCAGGATTTTGATGTTGTTGTCGGCAGTAACCTGTTTGGGGATATCCTCACCGATTTAGGCCCCGCCGTGGCGGGAAGCATCGGCGTCGCCCCTTCGGCAAACATCAACCCGACCAAAGAGTTCCCCTCGATGTTTGAACCGGTTCACGGGTCAGCCCCCGATATCGCCGGAAAGGGGATCGCCAACCCGATGGGCCAAATTTGGTGTGGCGCGATGATGCTCGAACACCTCGGCTTCCCCGACGGCGGGGAACTGATCATGCAGGCCCTCACCGAAACGATTGCAGCCGGTATGACGACAGCCGATATTGGCGGCCGTTCCAATACCCGTGAGGTCACCGAAGCGATATGCACGCGGATCAGGATGCTTGCAGGTTCTGTGGCCCCGTGATGATCCCAAGTTCGTCTATAAGCATGTTTCTCTCTTTACAAACTCTATTCAACAAAGGAGGAAAGATGAAATTCTCGTTCAAGAGTACACTACTGGCAGTCCTGGCTATCACCCTGATCATCCCGGGCATCAGCTTTGCCGAATTTCCCGAAAAACCGATTACCTATACTATCCCTTTCAATCCGGGTGGGGAATCGGATATTACGGCACGTCTGCAGGAGCCGGAGTTGGAGAAGTACCTCGGTGTGGCCGTCAATGTGACCCACAAGCCCGGTGGGGGGCGGTGCTGTGGCATGGAGTGAATTCCAACGCACAGCCAAGCCCGACGGCTACAGCGTCGTCGGGTGCAATATCCCCCACATTATCGGTCAGCCGCTAATCCGCAAGGACGCTGGATATGAAACCGATGGTATGAAAGTGGTCATGTGGTTCCACTTCACGCCGAACGCATTGGTGGTCAGCAAGGACAGCCCCTTCAAAACCCTGGATGACTTCGTCCAGTTCGCCAAGAAAAAACCCTTTGTCGGCACCGTGGGCGGTAGCGGGACATACAGCGCGAATCATCTGGAGACAATCCGATTCATGAAAGCGGCGGGTATCGACTTGACGTACGTTCCTTACACCGGAACCGGGCCTGTGATCCCGGCACTGATGGGCGGGCACCTCAAGGGCGCCATGACCTACACCCCCGTGAGCGTGAACTACAAAGACAAATTTCGGACCTTGGCTGTTGCCGCCGAAGAGCGCGTTCCCGCCATGCCGGACGTCCCCCACCTTCAAGGAACTGGGCTATGATATTGTCGGTGGCGCTTTCCGTGGCGTCGCTGTCCCCCTGGGCACGCCCCAAACGGTCGTTGATAAACTGGCCGAGGCCTTTACAGCCGCCAACAAACAAATCGCCAAGAAACAGTTGGATCTGGGTTTCGTAATGAAATATTCCACAGGGGATGACGCCGTAGCGTTGATCGACTTTATGCGTAAAGCCTACGGTGACGTGTTGGCCGATATCAAGAAAAAGAAATAATCGACTTTTCTCTTAAACCCTACATATCTCCTGCTGCCGTTGAAGCGGATTGAATAAAGCAAAATATTTGCCTCATCCGGCGGCAGGATCACAAAGCTGCTGATTTGAAAGGTCTATCGCTGTTATGCTTTTCGAGACGTTCATGATGCTGCTTGACCCGGTGATCATTCTTTCCATCTTCGCCGGTGTCGCAGCCGGTCTGTTCGTGGGGGCGATGCCGGGCCTTACCGCTACCATGGCCCTGGCCGTTCTGCTGCCTTTTACCTTCACCCTTCCCCCGCTCCACGGTCTAGTTGCGCTGGGCGCCGTATATATGGGCGCCATCTATGGCGGTTCGTTTGCGGCCATATTGGTGAACACGCCGGGTACGCCGTCCTCCATCGCCACAGCCTTCGAAGGATACCCCATGTCCAAGCAGGGCCGAGCGCTGGAAGCGCTCAGCCTAGCAACCGTCGCCTCCGCTATCGGCGGTATCGCCGGCGCGCTATTTTTATTGCTCCTTTCGCCTCCGCTGGCAAAACTCTCTCTTCGATTTGGACCCGCGGAATACTTCTGGGTCGCGATCCTTGGTTTAACTTTGATCGCCAGCCTTTCCGAAGGATCGAGCATAAAAGGGATGATGGGCGGCGCTTTCGGAATGGTTATCGGCACCATGGGGGTGGCGCCCATTGGCGGTGAGACGCGGTTTACTTTCGGGATGCCGGTGCTTCAGGGCGGGGTAGCCATGATTGTCGCCCTGATCGGCCTCTTTGTCCTTCCCGAGCTCTACAATATGGCTGCCATGGGCAAAACCGCACTTACAGCAGTGGAAGTTGATTCCAAAGCGCGAAGTTCGTTTTGGCGCGTGACCAAAACGGTTTTTTCCATGCCCGGCAACCTCATACGATCCTGTATTATCGGAGAAGTCGTAGCTATCATCCCCGGTGCAGGGGGCAATGTCGCCAACCTAGTAGCTTACAACGAGGCCAAAAGAGCTTCAAAGCATCCTGAAAAATTTGGCACGGGTTTGCCGGAAGGCCTTGTAGCAACCGAATCAAGCAACAACGTCACCGTTGCGGGCAGTATGGTGCCCCTGCTGACTCTCGGCATCCCAGGGGCGCCTCCCGACGCGGTGATCCTCGGTGTAATGATGCTTCATGGTCTCAGACCGGGGATTGAACTGTTTACAACCAGTGGTCAATTGACATACGGCTTCATCATCTCGATGGGGTTGGCGGCTATTGCCATGGTGCCTGTTGGATTGTTAGGTGGGCGCTTGATCTACAAGGTAATTTTTAAAACGCCCGTCTACTTTCTGGTGCCCACTATCGCCATGGCAACCATGCTGGGCACGTATGCGGTGCGTAACAGTCACACCGACGTGATCATAATGCTTATTCTCGGTACGCTGGGGTATCTGTTCAAGCAGGTGGGCATTGCCCCGGCCCCTATTGTTCTGGGGCTAATTCTGGGGAATATCGCTGAAATGGGTTATGTCCAGACGATTTTGGGCGGACAGGCATCCCCATATCCGGTGTTGAAACTATTTGAAAACGGACTGTCGCATATACTTATCGGCATGATTCTATTTTCGGCGGCATGGCCTTACCTGGCGGCCCTGAAACGCCGAATCAAAAGCAAGGCCACCAAGGCCCCGGAGGATCGGCATGTATAGAGAAGTCAATACTGAATTCATCAGCGGCGCAATCGGTTTGATCCTGACGACGGTGTTCTTCTTTGGTTTTGAAGACATTTCTTGGATGAGCATCATATTTCCAAAAACCGTCGTAATCATCATGGCCCTCATATCCGGAATTTTGGTTGTAAAAGGTTTTATCAATCCGACTCGGGCAACTATCTTTAACGTCGGTTCCAATGCGCGTTGGATAGTAACCGGTGTCCTATTTTTTCTTTGGGTGTTTTTCATGCCGGTCCTCGGCTTTTTCGTGAGCACCGTCGTATTCATGTCCATCATCGTTGGATATCTGGCGCGGGCGCGTACGCATGTGACCATCGGCAAATTCATGACCTGGA
This sequence comes from uncultured Draconibacterium sp., assembly GCA_963677235.2. Lineage (GTDB taxonomy): Bacteria > Bacteroidota > Bacteroidia > Bacteroidales > Prolixibacteraceae > Draconibacterium. The sequence goes on from CAXXPP010000004.1 coordinate 2,619,821, forward strand.
TACCCATCGTAATCGCGGAAGTCACTTCTTTCTACTTGATCTTTACCAAGGTTCTGTATGTGCCGCTGCCTGAGGGGATGTTTTTTTAGGAGCCAGGAAAAACGCCTTAGCCCACAATTAAACACGGCTTGGATCAGGATGCGACTATCCTGAACAGGGTTGAATGCGTCCCGATTCCGGTGAGCTGCGTCTACAAGCGATGCTTCCATTAAAAAATATGCGCAGTGGAATCGGCCATTGATATCTGTGACTTAGAGAATTCATAATTTTTCACCAGGAGTATCACATGCAACATAAACAAGCGGTCGCAGCCATGACGGACATCATGGCGAATTTTACAAGCTACCTCGGGAAACATCTTCCCGATGACATCATGGAAAAACTCGGCCAGCTGAGCTCCGCCGAAGATACCCCCCTGGCCAAAGTGGTCTATGACTCCATGTTCGATAATCTGGCCCAGGCGGACGCATTAAACCGCCCCTGTTGCCAGGATACTGGTGTGATCCAGTTTTTCATCAAGGTCGGTGCCGATTTCCCCTTGTTGTCCGACGTAAGAGAGATCCTGGACGAGGCCGTCCGCCGGGCGACCCAGGTCGCACCGTTGCGACACAACGCGGTGGAGATTTTTGTGGAGAAAAATACTGGCAACAACACCGGCGAGCGCATTCCCTGGATTGACTGGGAGATCGTTCCCAACGATTCGAGTATCTACTTGGATGTCTATATGGCCGGGGGTGGCTGCAGCCTACCCGGGCAGGGGAAAACCCTCATGCCAGCCGCCGGTTATGAGGGGGTTGTCCAGTTCGTCTTTGATGTCATGACTTCATACGGCGTCAATGCTTGCCCACCGCTTTTGGTGGGGATTGGGATCGGCGGCTCTATTGAAGTCGCTGCCAATCTGTCCAAAAAAGCCCTGATGCGCCCCATCGGTTCGCGGCACCCTGACCTGCGGGGTGCAAGGATGGAAAAATTGATTGAAAAGGGACTCAACGATATCGGCCTTGGTCCCCAAGGTTTATCCGGGACGGCCTCTGTCATGGGGGTTCATATTGAAAAGGCGGCAAGGCATCCATCAACCATCAGTGTCGCTGTATCAGTTGGTTGCTGGGCGCACCGACGCGGAGCGATACGCATCAACGCTGACATGAGCTATCAGATTCTTTCTCACAAGGGGGTGACGCTGTGAACACAATTTTGAAAACACCCATACATAGCGAAGACGTCGAACAGTTGAAGATCGGAGATATCGTTTTTCTTGATGGGTATCTGATCACTTGCCGCGATATGGCGCATCGCAGGTTAATCGATATGGGGATGCAATTACCAGTTGATCTGGAAGGTCTGGCAATACTACATGCAGGCCCCATCGTGGCAAAAGATGATGGTGACGATTGGAAGATTGTTTCCATCGGGCCTACCACAAGCATGAGAATGGAGGTCCACGAAAAGGAGTTTATTAAACAGACCGGCATTAAGTTAGTTGTAGGCAAAGGTGGAATGGGACCAGAAACGGTTGAGGGGTGTGCCGCACACAAGGCCGTCCATGCCGTTTTCCCGGGAGGCTGTGCTGTACTGGCTGCCAGTCGTGTGGAAGAAATCGAACGCGTTGAATGGCTGGACCTGGGAATGCCCGAGGCCCTGTGGGTCACACGAGTAAAGAATTTTGGCCCCTTGATTATCTCCATTGATACCCACGGTAATAACCTGTTCGATAAAAACAGGGCGGTCTTCAATGATCGAAAAGGTCCCATCGTAAAAGAAATTTGCGAGCAGGTAAAATTCATTAAATAGAATTACTTTTCCGGAGAGCGTTTGTATCAATACTTCAGGATTGCTTACCACGCATTAAAGGATCCGCAATGAAAATTCTGGATATTGTAGATGGCGTTTTCCCCATTTCTTCCGCTATAGAGAATGCCTATATCTCTTTTGCCGAGATGACGTGTTCGGTGGTGGCGTTGGTGACCGACCAGTTTCGCGATGGGGAGCGTGTTGCCGGGTTCGGGTTCCATTCAAATGGTCGCTACGATCAGCAGGTGATGATGACCAATGAGAAGCCTGGGGGACACGGCGAAAGATCCGTAGCCGTGGGAACCCTGGATATGGCGATGTGGGACCTTGCTTCGAAACTGGAAGGTAAGCCTCTATATAAGTTATTGGCCGAACGCTACCGTAACGGGAACAGCGACGAGAGTGTGTATGTCTATGCTGCCGGTGGATACTATTATCCCGATAAGGGAATTGATGGCCTTACCGATGAGATGCAGAGTTATCTCGATTTGGGTTACGACACCATCAAAATTAAAATTGGTGGAGCTTCGTTATCCGAGGATTGCCGCCGGATAGAGGCTGTGCTTGCTCTGCTTGGCCAAAGTCAAACACTTGCGGTGGACGCCAACGGCTGCTTTGATTTGCCCCTGGCATTAGAGTATGCGAACGCATTGAACCAGTATGACCTCAAATGGTATGAGGAGCCTGGGGACCCTCTTGACTATGAACTCCTTGCCGAAGTGGCTGCTGGCAGCCGCAATCCCATCGCCACCGGTGAAAATCTGTTTTCCACACAAGATGCGCGCAACCTTATTCGATAGGGAGGTTTGCGAATCGATCGGGATGTTCTGCAAATTGACCCAGCTTTAAGTTACGGACTCGTGGAATATCTGCGATTCTTACAAATGCTACAGGATAACGGATGGACTGCGCGTAGCTGCATTCCCCGTGGAGGGCACCAGTTCTCTCTGCATCTGGCTGCCGGACTTGGTCTGGGGGGAAATGAATCGTACCCCGGTATATTCTTTCCATTCCGAGGGTTCGCTGACGACGCCGTCATCGATGGGGGACGGATTGAGTTGGCAGATGTGCCCGGTATAGGAATCGAGCAGAAGAAAGATTTGATGAAACTGTATCGCCGCATGCTCACTGATTGTGGTTGGTAGTTTCAGACTATTGGATAATTTAAAAAATAGCCAGATTGAACCATAGTCTATTAATGAAATCTTCGGTATCTTGGATTATGTAAATATTTTATGGATAAAGAACCACACCATACAATATCCTATGGCTCCGATTTCCCGATAAAAGAAGCACTTAGATTTTCATATCTCCATCAAAATACCATGCTTAGACTGAAAGGGGCGAAACCATTAACTGGCTTCACCCATCCCTTTTTAACCAACATCTTCAGCCCCGTCAGCATGAATTCCAAATTCACGTATGATATTCAGTTGAGGAATTCAAATCTATTGATATAATTGATATTTATTGTGGGTGGTATATAATTTTATAGAGAACTGTCTTATAGAATTGACGAATCTATTTTTCAAAAAGTGCACGGCAAAACTTCCCCTCAGATGCCACCTATATCGTCGAATCATATACAATGAATCCCGGTGCCATCATTCCGAACTGCTACACTTATTAGCATTATCCAATTAAGGGACCCTGTAAAAAATCATTGACAAGCACCCAATTGCTCGTTAATAGAAAAACTAGTTCGGTTATGCAAAAAAAGATTTGACAATATCGCACTTTAACCTGGGTGAGTGTTATGACGATTCAAGCCGTCGACCGCGCGCTGGATATCATCGGTCTTTTTGCCAACTCCCGTCCGAGTTTGAGCTTGACTCAAATTTCAGCCGCGTTAGAACTCAATAAATCCACGGCCTATGGCCTTATCTCCAGCCTGGAAAAGAAAGGGTTTCTGAAAAAAAAACCGGAGACTAAACAATATCGGCTCGGAATTCGTGTATACGAGTTGGGGATTGCGTTTTCTTCATCGTTAGAAATCAACCGTATGTCCGTTGGCCCAACGCAGGCCCTGGCTGAAAAAACCCAACAGACCCCACGTGTCGCTATAATGGAGGGTGACTTCGCATTCGTTACCCTATTTGCTTTACCGGGTGCACAGACTAACATCGCCAGCCAAGTGGGGCCGCGTTTACCACTGTACTGCACTGCCATGGGCAAAGCCATACTTGCCTTCCAGGATGCTGACTTCATCAACAGTTACATTCAGCGAACAAAACTGATTCGGCATACCGAATACACGATTATAGATCCCGACCGACTGCGAAAAGAGTTGAGAAAAATCACTAAAAGCGGTTTTTCCGTAAGTCGTGGAGAATTTGTAAAAGGACAGTTGGGGATCGCCGTCCCGATTCACGGGTACGAAAACAAGCTGGTGGGAGGACTGGCCATATCCGGTAGAGACCCTAACCTTCTTGGTGAAAAAATGAACTGGTATACAGAAGAAATTTTTTCCACTGCACGTGATATTTCCATGTCCATGGGTTACTCTCCGTTGAGGTCTTAGGACGCATATGCAGGTATGCTTTTTATATAAATAATGCCCAAAATAAAAAAGGAGGAGGGAAACAATGAGAAAGATAATAATTCTTTTACTGGCACTTGTGATCATCGTTCCCACGGTCCATGCTAAGGAAGTCGAGATTCAGGCTGGAGTGTTTGGCGGCACCTTGTACCAGCTCAGCTATGCGTTCAGCGAGCTGATGAAAAGCTATGCGCCGAACATGAAAGCCACGACCGTAGAAACCCCTGGTTCCGCTGCGGGGATTATTAAAATGTCAGCCAAACCAGATACCCGCATTGCCGCAGCTACCTATGTTACGGTTTTGGAAGCTGTAAAGGGCCGGCCTCCTTTCAAGAAAGCCTTCACCGATCTTAAAGTGCTTGGCAATTTTACTAAGAATATTCAGACATTGATCACACTTGACGCAAATATTCGGGAATTGAATGATTTGACTGGCAAGCGTCTCGGCCTGGGTCCCAAACCTACGGTGATCGGCAAGAACCACTGGTCGATCATCGAAAAGGGTTGCAAAGATCCTGGCAGCATCAAAACCTTTTACATGAAATGGGGCGGGTTGAAAGATGCCCTCATGGACGGGTCCATTGACGCTATGGTGATGGGGGTCAGCACCCGTAAAAGTGGCAACTGGGCTTCAGTGCCTATCTTCAAGGAGATCGTCGCCTCAAGGGGAAACCCCCATTTTATCCCAATACCCGAGCACGCCATAAAAGCCGCGGCCACTGCCGATGACATCGATTATCCCCCCATGATGTTACCCAAAGACGCCATTGGCCCCGGCCTTCCTTCAGCAGACACCATGGCCTGGAGCGAAAAACTGGCCTTGTTCGCTAACAGCCAGTTTTCCGAAGATGCAGCGTATACCATTGTAAAAGTCTTGTACGAACATGGAACGGAGATGGTCAAACAAACGCCTGTGGCGCGAGGTGTTTGGCCTGAACTAGTAGCCGATATCCATGTACCCGAGGACATGATTCATCCGGGGGCGTTGAAGTACTATAAAGAAAAGGGACTGCGATAGGGTCGCCTTTGTCGGGAGGGTTGCAGATCCGTTATCCAGAACCATAAGTAACGAGACCGTAAATGAAAAATGAAAATGCCAAATGGCTCGAGTTGACGATTGGCGCAGTCGCCATCGGTATGGTCCTGTATCACCTGACTTATACTCAGTATATGATATTGGGCCCCATCCATCACCAGAACCTGCACTACATGCTGGCGCTCGTGCTTGTTTTCCTTTGGTCAATGAAATCGGCGAGAGCCAGGGCGTCACAGGTTGTTTCCATTGCCTTGGCCGTTGCGTCGATTTACGCCACCGGATATATGTTCGTCAACTTTTCCGAACTTCAGGAAATGCGCGGTCCACTGCTTGATCTGACCCTCCACGACAAAATCGTGGGAATCTTGCTCATCGGCTTAGGCCTGGAAGCCACCCGTCGTGCCTTCGGATGGATATTCCCGCTGGTGGCCCTTTGCTTTATCGCCTACGCTGTTTTTGGAAGCAACCTGCCGGGGCCCATCGCCACGCCACATATCCCTATTACCGAACTACTCACTAGCTATGCAATGGGACTTATGGACGGAATTTATGGGCAGGTGCTGGGCATCAGCGCCAATTATATTTTTCTCTTTGTCTTATTCGGTGGCGTGCTTTCGGTAACCGGCGCCAGCCGTTTTTTTAACCAGGTCGGCGCCATCACTGGAAAACATCTATCTGGTGGCCCCGCTATTACGGCAGTCGTGTCCAGTGCGCTAATGGGATCAGTTACCGGCAGCGCGATGGCAAATGTTGCCACCACAGGTGCTTTTACGATTCCTATGATGAAAAAAGTTGGTTATCAGCCTCACCAAGCCGGAGCCATTGAAGCCGCGGCATCCACCGGGGGCCAAATCATGCCCCCGGTGATGGGTGCTACGGCATTCGTGCTGGCAGAAATGGTTGAGGTTTCTTACGTAAAAGTGATGGCGGCGGCATTGGTTCCCGCCCTTCTCTATTTTCTCTCAGTGGGGATCTATGCCCAATTGCAGGCGAAACGGATGAACATTAAAGCGTCCATGGATAATGTTCGTTTTTCGCTTTACGACCTTCTCAAGAACGGACCTATTTTTCTGCTTCCGTTACTTGCCATCATTGTTATTCTGATTCTCGGCTACAGTCCGATGTTTACCATTTTTTGGGCCATTTGCATTCTTCTCGCTCTAAATTTTTTGGATATCGCATTTCGAAAGGATCATGATGCACTAAGGAATTTAGTTCCCGCTTTTATATCAGGAGCCGAGGCAGGTGCCAAAATTGCCGTAACCTGTGCGGTGCTTGGACCGATCATCACCACGGTCACCAAGACTGTGCTGGGTTTAAAAATTCCTTCGGTCATATCTCTCTGGTGCCAGGGAAGCTTGCCGCTGGCGCTGCTGATCACTATGTGCGCATGCATTATCCTGGGAATGGGGGTGCCGACGCTGGCAGCCTACCTTCTGGTATCGCTCGTCGGTACGCCGGTTCTCGTCGAATTGGGGGTCCAACCATTTGCCGCACACATGTTCGTGTTCATTTTTGCATGTTTTTCCTGTCTAACACCGCCCATTGCGATCTCTGCCATTCCTGCCGCAGGGATTGCAGGATCCAGCTATATGCGTACCGCCATGGAGGCGTCCAAGGTCGGGGTACTGGGGTTTATCGTTCCCTATCTTCTTGTCTACGCACCGGAACTGATGATAGGGCAATCCGGCAATGGTACCTTCGCGGCTTCTTTCACCATCGCTGTTTTTTCGATATTTATGCTCGGCCCCGCACTTTCAGCTTACGCCCGTCAAAGCCTGAATGCCATGGAAAGGTCATTTTTCGGTCTCTCGGCTATTCTGCTATTCGCCTACCTGATTTCTAAGAAATGGGAGACTCTGGTTGCTGGACTGATTGTGGGTATTGGAATTATGGCCTTTCAAAGAAAACGGCCACACACCGTTGTGGTTGACAATTGATCTAAAAAATTTCCAAAGAGAGGGTTTTTGATGAATCCTAAAAAACATCAGCTTGGACAGCTGTTGGAAACGGACGTGCTGGTATTAGGCAGCGGCGCTTCGGGTTGCGGAGCGGCTATCGGAGCCAGGACGCAGGGGGCTTCCGTGCTGCTGCTGGATAAAGCCAAACTGGAAAGCTCTGGCTGCTGTGGGGGCGGCAACGATCATTACATGGCCGTCTTGGATGAAGGTCAGCCCACCGATACGGTGGAAAGCCTCTGTGAGTTCTACTCGAAGCCTATCATCGGGTGGTCCGCATCGATGATCAAAAATGGATGGTATCGGAACATGCGTCCGATCCTGGAAATGCTCGAGAACGCCGGCCTGGAATTCGTCCGGGAGCCGGATGGCTCGTACCGCCGCACCGAGGGGTTCGGACAGCCGGGGGCTTGGTGGCTGCACATTGCAAAAGGGATGACGCTCAAACGAAAAATAGCCCGCATTGTCAGGTCCATGGGAGTCGATGTACTGGACCATGCAATGGCGGTTCGCATCCTAACCGACGGAGGCAAGGCCTGCGGCGCGCTTGCATGGAATGTCCAAAATGGCACCTTCTACCTCATCAAGGCCAAAACCGTGGTTTCTGCTCAGGGTCGCGGAGCCGCCCGTACATCGAACAATTCAACCCGCAACGCATTCAATATCTGGCAATACCCTTACAATACCAGCGGTGGATTTGTTCTGGGCCTTTCCGCCGGCGCTAAAATCATGAACATGGACACCTCCCAAAAAGCAACACTCTTGCCCAAAGGCTACGGCGCTCCTGGCATGAACGGCATCAACAGTATGGGCGGGAAGCAGCTAAACGCATTGGGTGAACGGTTTATGTTCAAATATGATCCCAAAGGGGAAAACGGTGTTCGCAACAGCCAAATTCATGGCACATACCAGGAACTCCTGGAAGGCAAAGGCCCTCCATTTGTCATGGACATGACCCATTTCGACACCAAAGAGGCCGACCATCTTCAGTATGTGTTAATGCCCGGAGATAAAGCCACTTACAATGACTGGACTTCCGTCATGGGCATCGACTTCAAACGTGATCCGCTGGAGGTCGAACTTAGCGAGATCACTTTAGGCGGCATGCTATATACGGGCGATGGTTTCGAAACCAATGTACCCAATCTGTTTAACGGCAGTGTTTTTCTTTACTTATCTGGCGCCCTTTGCGGAGGATATGCCGCGGGTGAACGCGCTGCCACGGCCGCAAGCGGTGTAGACCACTTCGGAACGCTTGACGAAGATCTTGCATCGGAAGCCAAGGCGGACCTTTTTTCTCCACTACAATGCAAAGACCATCTCTCATACAAAGAATTAGAAAACACTGTCCGAAATGTCATGGACTACTATGTGGGTTTCCGCCGCAGCCGCAAAGGGCTGGAGACGGCCGCCAAAAAAATTGAATTTCTGGCCAGCCATCAGAAGAGACTCAAGGCAAATAATTATCGAGAACTGATGCGGTGCCTGGAAGCCAAAGACATTCTTACGGTCAGCCGATTAAGCATCTTTGCCTCCCTGCTGAGGGAGGAGAGTGGGCGTAGCATATACACCCGTTCTGACTTTCCCGACATCAATCCGAGTCTGAACCAGCCGCTTGTGATCTGGGAGGAAAACGGCGAGCTTAAGCATCAGTGGGGAAAGTAAAAAGGAGATATTGCGACATGCCACCCAAATACAGCTATGAGATCGACCGCCCAATCATCACGCCGAAAAACCTGAAAAATCAATTCCGAACCTCTCCATGTGAGGTTGGTTGCCCTGCGGGTAATCCGATCCAGAAGATTCACTCCCTTGTGGAAGAGGGGAATTATGAAAGCGCACTCTGGTATCTCAAGGCTCGAAATCCGCTATCCGGCATTACCGGCAGGGTTTGCCCTCACCCCTGCCAAACCGAATGCAACCGCCGCCACTTTGACCAAGCGGTCAGCATTCAGGCTTTGGAGCGGGCCGCCTATGAACACGCTGATCATTCGGCCCTGCCACGTCCGCGACGTCTGCCGGCAACCGGAAAATCAGTGGCTGTCATCGGTGGGGGGCCGGCAGGATTGAGCTGCGCCTATTTCTTGGGGCTACTTGGTCACCAGGTGATGGTCTTCGAGAGTGCGCCAATGCCAGGCGGCATTCCAAGGCTGGTGATCCCGGATTTCCGGTTACCCAAAGCAATCGTAGACAGAGAGATAGGATGGATGATGGACGCCGGATTTCATGTCCGCGTAAACTCCCGTATTGGAGAAGACATCTCCTTCCAGAAGATCCGCGAAGAATATGACGCCGTTGTAATCGCAGCGGGCACGCCCAAAGAACGGGCGCTTGAGACGCCTGGTGCGGAACGGGCCCTAAAGGCCATGGAATTGCTGCGCAAGGTCCATATGGGCCAACGTCCGGAAATAGGAAAAAATGTGGTAATTGTCGGCGGCGGCGGCGTCGCCTTTGACTGCGCATTCACAGCCCGTAGGCTTGGAGCGGAATCCGTACAGATTATCTGCCTGGAAGACTGCAATGCCATGGTCGCCCCGGAGGATGATCTGACTCGAGCAAATGAAGAAAATATCGTCATTCACAATACATGCATGATTGCCGGAATCCTTGAGGAAGATAGCCAAACCTCGGGCGTCGAGTTTTTCAACGTGTCGGAATGTTTCTTTGACGAAGCCGGCCGGGCACATATCAAAGCAGCCTCCGACGAAAGCACATTCCTTAAGGCCGATACGGTTATCGCCGCCATCGGTGTTCTACCAGACCTGACGTTTCTCGGTCAGTATTGCCCGGAATTTACGGAAAAAGGAACATTGAGGGTGAATGCTGAACATGCTACCACGCTCTCCGGCGTGTATGCCGCTGGGGATATCGTCACCGGACCGTCCACGGTGGCCAATGCCATCGGTTCCGGCCGGCAAGCTGCGTTTGGTGTTCATCGATTCCTGACAGATGAAAAGGATAGCGTCTATTTTTTCAATGAGGCCGGTTTTATCGAATTCGATGACGGCCTATCAGGAACACAACCACCACATGTCGTGAGTTATGAAGAAATTTACGGTGTCTACCACTACGAAAAGGACGCCGCGGCAGCTTCCCAGTCATCAAAAAACAATAATAACAGCCATCTTCCCTTGACGGGTCATGCAGAAATTCAAGCCGAAGCGAAACGCTGTTTTCATTGTGGTCACTGTAAATCCTGCGGTATTTGTGTCGAAGACTGCCCTGGATACGTCCTCGAGATGGCCGATGAGAACAAACCGATGGTTGTCTACGGTGAAGAATGTTGGCATTGTGCAAACTGTCGAACCAGTTGTCCATGCAGCGCGTTAGGATTTGAATTCCCTTTGTTCATGCAAGTATAAATCCTCAAAAAAGTGTTGCATTTTTTCTCTGACCTTAAAACACGGCAATATACAATACATAAAGTCGAAGAATGTAGAGATGAAAAAGCTATCTGTGAAATTTATTTTATATTTATCGGTCTAATATTTTAAGCAGAATGACTCATTTCCCTTTCCTATTCAACGGACCGTTCAAATGCAGCTTTCGATGCTTTACAACTGACAGATGACCAATATCAAAGGCCCATAAAAATCAGCTTTGCTGATATTTTAACAAATATAGGGACTATAAGCGTACCCGAGTACTGCTATATGCAGGGCACGCTATGGCCAGCAATCAGTTTTGTAGTCAAATTTTCGACAGAAATCTGAAATGACAGATCCCATCAGGCAGGCAATGGCGGCCTGGGCGGGATAATAGGGGACGCATGCATGGTCCCTGCAATGGAATGGTAATATGCCACAGCAGGAAATGGTTTGGGCCACAGTCGCAGTGAGGGAAAAAACTGTGCTTTAGAATCAGAAGCAAATCGTTACGCCGAACAAAAAGTGCATTATTATAATTATCGCGCAGATCATGAAACCAACGTTATGGCCCGGAAATTGATTAAAGCCCGTAGTGGGTTCCACATATTCGCCGTTTAGATCGTATGGTGTTGTCAGCCTTAAGCCGGTCGAGTTCTGTTTCAACTGTTGCCTCCATCATCCTTGCCGAGTATTGACAATGAACAAGAATAGAATACTAAAAAAAGATTTGCGTATCGAAAAAAAAATCATCCGGCGATATTTTTATATCGTTTCCATTTCGCTGGTCATCCTGCTTGCTCTGGTCCTTTCGCTTAACTACACACACAGTTTGGACGAAGAATATTCGCACAAGATCAATCAGTTGTCTTCGTCTATTTTGAACGAAAAAAAACGTTTTCTACGTAATACGATCGAGCGGACAGTCTACTATATAGAACAGGAAAGGAAACGGATCCGGAAGGAAAACGTTTCAACCGATCTAACTGCTGAGCAGATCGAAGCCATCTGTGTTGACAAAATTAGCAGGTATCTCAGGGAAATGCGGCTGATCGACAATGGGTACATCTGGGTGAACCGCATCATTGATTACAATGGCGGAGATGATTATGCCATCCGCCAGATCCATCCGAACTTGCCTCATACTGAAGGAATGTGGCTTTCTACAAACATGATGGACATCAAGGGCAACCGACCCTATGAAGCTGAACTTAACGGCATGAAAAAGGATGGAGAGCTGTATTTTGAGTATTATTTCAAAAAGATAGATTCAGAAAAAATCGTCCATAAAATGTCCTTCGCCAAGCTCTACAAACCATATGACTGGGTTGTGGCCACCGGCGTTTATCTCGATGATGTGGATAGTATTATTGATAATGAAACCCGAAGGATGCAAAAGAGCCATGCCACGCAAAAGTTTCGATCTTTATTTGTAACGCTATTTTTCGTAGTAGTGGCGATTCTTATTATTATATTTTTTGAAGGCCAGCTTAGTCGATTGATATTAGACTACGAAAAAAGAATTAAGACTCAGATGGATAGTATTTTGGAGGAGAAGGCAAAAGTCGAAAAGGTCTTGTCAGAGGTAAAAGAATTGAAGGGCATGCTGCCCATTTGCAGCAAGTGCAAAAAAATCCGCGACGATCAGGGCTACTGGAAACATATTGAGTCCTACATCAAGCATCACACAGATGTGGACTTTAGCCACGGTCTCTGTCCTGAATGCCTGGAGTCCTTGTACGGCGAACAGGAATGGTATAAAAAAGCTAAGCGAAAAGGTAAATTTTAGAACTTCGCTCCATCTTAGATATGGCTTTCTCCAACCAACCTGCAAATTATAAAAACGTGTGGTTTTTCTGCTATAAAGGAAATAAAAATATTTTCAGTATGATAAGACACCTCATACAAGATCTTGTGGCTACAATTTTCCGACAAAATCAACGGTAAGTTCTGCGTATCTTTATTTGAAAGTCAGAGTGGGGTGAAGCCGGCAATCGGCCTCACCCCTTTTCTTTTAGCCATATATATTCTCAATCCATCGGATCGCTTCCACATCGCTGATCGTTCCCAGATACCTTTGTGTGGTCGAAAGATTCGCGTGCCGGAGAATGACTTTTTAAATAATTTCAATAGGTAAGCCAGATCGAGATGCAAAAGTTGCCGAATGCCGCCGCAGGTCATGCGGTCTGAGTTTGACACAGACCAGTTTGCCGGATTTGATCACCATCATTCTGGCCGCTTCATAGGAAATCGGAAAAATCCGATCACTGGGTTCATTGCACACCTGCAACGCGTATTCGCGTAATCGATCCGCCACTTTCTGCGGGATGAAAACGTATCCGTATTCCTTGCCGCTTTTGGACTCACGCAGGACCAGTTTGCGGTCTTGCAGATCGCCCAATTGCAGTTTCAGCACTTCACCAATCCGCATGCCGCCTCGGGCCATCAATTCGAGAATCAACCGGTTACGGACTTTTGTGGTGCGGAAAATTATCTCGTCAACGGTTTCCTTTCTAAATGCGCAATAGATCCGCAAATCAGAAAGGCAGCGGGTTCGGGTTCAGGTTTTTTTCCGAGTCCCGGGATCTCTTTTAACCAGCACCGCCCGATTTATTATCACCCATAATCATTCCCTCCCAGACCTTGATCGGCGATCCGGCATGCGAGAGAATCGCGCATAGTCCCATTTCCCACCAGCCTCCCGGAAGTGTGCTCCGGCAACAAGAGATTTGACCTTTTAGAACGAATTGATTATATTAAATAAGTATTTAGTAATCGGGCCCTTATCAATAGATAATAAATTATTTACAAAAAATAACAGGCCACTCACCCTGGATAGTGCCCTGCTAGCTTGCTGGAAGAATATTGACCGGATCATCTTGAGGCTGTACCGAAATGGGTTCTCTCTTTTGTAGGTTTTAGTGGTCCTAACCATTATCGGCATCTTGTTGACGGTTGCCTTTCCGAATTGCATCGGCTCCCGGTAGAAAGCCCGCGCCACCCAGTGCATGGCCACCCGCCGCCAGTGACCACTTGGATGTCAAAGACATAATTAATTAAGGAGGGTTTTTTGATTTCATGATAACGAACCTGAAATTTCGCAATATCCTTTTATGTACGGATTATTCTCAGGATGCAGATGCTGCATTTATTCATGCTTTTGATCAGGCCAAAAAATACGGATCCACTCTCCATATTCTCAACGTCATCCCGAATTTAAATCCTTGCAATGTCAAAATATTTGGTAAAGACTTGTCTATGAAAGAGACAATAAAAAAATCACATGAATTAGACGAGCAAAACCGACTTCAAGCCTTGGGTGCATTAAAAAAGACCTATTGCGATCGGTGTGAGGATCAAGTTGACTATGTCATCGATGTTAAGCTTGGTTCGCCGGATATTGAAATCATAAAGTATTCAGAAGAAAATAATGTTGAAATGATTATTTTGGGAACGGTCGGCAGAGATGAAACCAAACGATTAGCTTACATCAAGACCGCAGCCAATGTTTCCAGGTATGCCAGCTGTCAGGTAATTACCATCGGCCGGCCTAATAAGTAAATAATTCGAAACCATATCAGCGTGGTTTCAAGGATTACGAATGAATTACACCAACAATTCCGAGCTAATCGACCTGACTTTCAAAAGCATTATCGATGCATTACCCTGTTATATTATGATCCAGGATCGGCAATTCAAGATCCTTTTTGCCAACCAGGCATTTAAGAATCATTTTGGGGAGGATATCTACGGCAAATCATGCTACGCGGTATTAAAAGGCTCCCGTCACCAGTGTAATGTTTGTCCGGTCCGTGAATCCTTTAAAGACAAGGGTGTCCATATAACCGAAGAGACCATTCATCTGTCAGATCTAAAAGTTGTTGAAATGATTGCTTTCTCATCTCCTTTGTTTGATGCGGTTGGGAATGTTAAAGCCTGCATCAAGCTGCTTGTCGATGTTGGAACCATTAAAGATTCCCAACGTGAGTTCGTGAAACTAGGTCAATCGATCACACTGCTTTCCCATGATATCAAGAATATCCTGGAAGGTCTCAAAGGCGGGGCTTATGTGGTCGAAGAAGGAATGAAAGACCACGACACGCAGTTGGCAAACAAAGGATGGGCAATCGTATCAAAAAATATTTCCGAAATTACACGGATTACCCAGAATATTCTGTATTCAGCCAAAAAACAGAAACCGAGCTTCAAAGATGCCAAACCCTGGGTTATCGCCCGCCGGGCAGCTCAATTGTTTTCCGAGAAGGCCTCTTCAATGGGAATTCAGTTGCTCCAGGAGCTGAATCCCAATGTTCCAGCTATGAAAGCGGATCCGGCCGGCATTTCTAGAATGTTGGGAAACTTGATCTGGAATGCGCTGCAGGCATGTGAGAAAGATAAAGTCAAAACCAAACATGTGGTCATTGTGCGCGTGGATTTTTTTGACAATTACCATTTTATGTTTGAAGTAGAAGATAATGCCCAGGGCATGGAAAAAGAGATAGTGGGAAAGCTTTTTAAGGAATATTTTACGTCCAAGGGTGAATCAGGTAGCGGTTTCGGCTTGATGGTAGTGGATCGTATCGTTAGTCATCATCACGGCAAAGTAGAGGTGTTGAGTAAAAAAGGTGCAGGCAGCCTATTCAGGGTGATTTTCCGACGACAAGATTCATATCTGGAAATGGAGTGACAATATCAAATCACCCGATATCTTCATCGTGTGGTTAATTAAAGAAAAGGGGAAGAAGATTATGGGGAACAGGCCATCCAAAATTGTAATCATTGATGATAATTCAGACTTTTTATTCACAATGGAGACGTTTCTTACTCGGAGCGGATTTAATGTGGAAACGGCATCAGACGGCACCACGGGCTTTAAACTGATCAAAAAAATTCGGCCGGATCTCGTCATGCTGGATGTCATGATGGAAGCCACGTATTCCGGATTTGAAGTCTGTCGGCTCGTCCGAAACGATCCAGACCTCAAGACAACTCCTATCATCGGTATTTCCGGAATGGCCGACGAAATAGGGGTTAAATTCGATAATTATGAGGATAGAGAATATTTTACCCCGGACGCATTTTTTGATAAACCCGTTGATAAAGATGCACTTCTGGCGAAAATTAATGATTTAATTTCTTGAATATTGGATTTTTTTTCTTTCTGGTCAAAACGTGTTACAGAGGACGCGGTAGTTTTGGCTGGACCTTTAGCCAGATAAATCACTCGATGTCAAACAATGTCTGGACCCGGCCGGCGGCAAATTGCTTACGTTGCCTTCCGATACAACAGTATAGTTTTAATTTTTTCTCCCTATTGATTATCACTTATAGTGCGCCCTATAAGTTCGCATTGAATGCGTGAGGAGTTATCAAGCGAAGACGACACCTACCTGCCTTAACAAACTGATAAGTCAATACATTCAAATACCCTTGGAAAGATATTGCTAACTGGCTAAATAAGCATTGCAGTGCCCGAAAAGAGTCTCAAGTTTTTTGGGGTGCAGAAGGAGTTCGGCAATTCAAACTACGACCGCTAGTGCAAGGTCATGAAAAGATAAAAAGGATGAGTATTACCGAGTGCAGTCCTTGCTCTATTACCTTGCATAGAGAATAAAATGATAGCCAGTAAATACAACATGAATTGTATAACCGGATGTTACTGCTACCTATCCAACATGTAGGTCAAATAAAGATTGATCGAGAGGGTTCCTACCATATTTTCCTATTCGTGGATGGACATTAGTTATCATCAGACGTATCGGCGAGACGCTGGAATCGGCCGTAGCGTAAAAAATGGATGGTCTGGTCCGCAACGGCTTTTTTTTGCATGATGAATGGATGGGAATAGGGGAGTACCAAAAAATCGGTCATGCCTTCCACCTTGGCCCGTTCAACAGATACTTTACCGTCGTCATCCCCCGGAATTTCCTTGGCAAACCATGCATCGAACATGGCATGCGTGTTGCCGGTAATGATCCCCACCGGGTAATCGACCGATCCCAGGCCGGCGGCAAAACCGTTCAGCCCGGTGCCCAACTGCTGGCCGGCCGGCCCGTTGTACCACTGGTAAAGGGGGTTGTCCTTCAGGACATCGGCAATTTCACTGCCTTGGTTCGGAGGGCTGAGCATGACCACCCGTCCGAGATTTTCAATGGGGTGCTGGGTCAAGTAGTATCGCAGCAGGATGCCACCCATGGAGTGGGTGACGAAATGTATTTTCTCCGCCCTTTGTGCTTGGCAATGCTGAATCCCTTGGGGGATGGTATCCATAGAGAGCTTTTCGATGGGATAATCCCGGGAGGGGTAATCCAGATTGATAGTAGCGAAACCGGCTGATTCCAGCGCTTCGGCCAGGTTCTCCATGGAATCGGCGGTGCGGCCCAGCCCATGTAGCAGGATAACGCATTCGGGATACGCTTCGGCGTTCTGACAGGCCGCCTGGACAGGCAAACAGAACAGTCCGGCAAAAAACGTGAGATATGACAACAGAAACAATATGTTCTGAAAAATGCGCCGGCGAATCATACCGATAAAATGGCCTGGTGGGTTGTCGATGTCGTTCATTGGAAAGATCATTGTAGCTTCTTCTTTAGTCTGCAATGCTGACGGTTGCAAGTCTTAACCCTATAGCTGCAACGTTAGGGTTAAGGCAGATAAGAATTCAGACAGGTGCACCCGGGAGGTCAATTGACAATTCCGTATCATTTGGGTACATCGATAAAAAATCATTCGTTTTCTCTGTCTTGGATGAAAGATTTCTCTTTAACCATCACGGTTTCATTATGAAAAAAATATGGAAACGCCTGCCGGTCCTATGCGTGCTCCTTTTATGGTTTGCCCTGCCCGTCCATGCCCAAATGGATGATGAGGCATCCGTGCCATCAGAATTGAAATGGCCACGGGTGATTGAAACGCCTCGGGCGAGAATCGTCATTTATCAGCCGCAATTGGAAGATTTCAGCGGGAATCGCCTTGATTCCCGGTTTGCGGCTTCCATCCAGGGGACGGATATGAAAGCGCCGGAATTTGGTGCGGTCTGGATGGAAGCTCGGATTGAGACGCAACGGGACGACCGCACGGTCCATCTTGTGGGCATTGAGAATGTGCGATCCCGTTTTCCCAATGCCACCCCGGAGCAGGAAAAATGGTTTGCCGATGTCCTCAAGCGGGAGATTCCCCAATGGGATATTGTGCTCTCCATCGATCAGATCGTCACTGGTCTGGAGATGGAACAGGAGCGGATAAAAATGGAACAGGCGCTGAAAAACGATCCACCAAAGATCCTATATGTCAAGGAGCCGGCGGTGCTCGTTCTGGTGGATGGCAAACCGATATTGAAACCCATCGAGAAAACCGAATTGATGGCGGTGATCAACACCCCCTTTCCCATGGTTTTCCGCAAAACGGACAAAACCTATTATCTGATCGGGAAGGAGACCTGGTACCGGTCCCGGAACGTGTCGGGTCAATGGCAGGAGACGAACAACCCGCCGGCGGATGTGGCCGCCCTGGAGAGGGAACCGTCCGACGATGAGGAAGCGGAATCTTCCGTCACAACCGGCATGCTCGTGTTTGGTGCCATGGAGCCAACGGAACTCCTTTCCATCCACGGAGACCCCCAATTCGTGCCCTTTCCAGGCAACAACTTGATGGTTGTGGAAAATACAGACAACAATCTCCTCTACGAAGTCGACACGGGAAGGTATTACCTGCTCCTTTCCGGGCGCTGGTACCGAGCCGCAAAACTGGATGGCGCCTGGTCATATGTGGCGCCGGAACGATTGCCGGCGGTGTTCGCCGATATCCCCGCCGATTCGGAAAACGGGGACCTGCGGGCCAGTGTTCCCGGAACCGATGAAGCCGTGGATGCCGTACTGGAGGCCCAGATTCCGGAAACAGCCGCGGTCAACCGTTCGGAAGCGACGCTTACCGTGGAATATGACGGGAATCCGGAATTCGAACACATCAAGGGGACTGGGATCGATTACGCTGTCAATACGGCGACCCCCGTTATCCGGGTTAAAGGGACGTACTACGCCGTAGACAACGGAATCTGGTTTACAGCCGCCGGCGCCAATGGCCCCTGGGCGGTGGCCGATGCCGTCCCGGCCGAGGTTCAGAACATTCCGCCATCCTCGCCGGTGAACAATATCAAGTACGTCTACATTTACGATTCGACGCCGGACGTTGTTTATGTGGGCTATACACCCGGATATATCGGCTGTTACATCCATCACGGGGTCGTCGTTTACGGTACCGGATATTACTATCGACCCTGGTATCGGCATTACTATTATCCGAGGCCCTTCACCTATGGATTCAGCGTACATTACAGCACGTATTACGGCTGGAGTTTCGGATATTCTTTTTATCACGGTCCATTCAGTTTTCATTTCGGGTATGCCTGGGGGCCTCCCCGCTACGGCGGATGGTGGGGACCACCGCGGTATCGGCCGCCTTACTACCGTCCGCCCCATCATCGTCCGCCGCCTCAGCGACCGCCCGGACATCGTCCCCCGGCAAACCGGCCGCCGGTAGCCAAACCACCCATCGCCAAGCCACCGAGCGGGGGAAAACCCGGTCAACCACCGTCCAATCGACCGACCAACGGCAATCTATATGACAAACGTCCCGGCCAACCGACCGGGGACAGGATCCGAACGGCTACAGCGGACCGCAAGGACCAACGGCCGGCCGGCAAACCGGCCGCGTTGCCCAACGATGTCTATACGGACCGGCAGGGCAATGTGTATCGGAAAGGCCAGAACGGATGGGAACAGCGCCAGGGCGGTCAATGGCAACGGCCGACGGACGGCGGGCCATCCACCCCGTCCCAGAAACCAGCCCAACGACCCGGCGGGTCAGAACAAAAACCGGCGCAGCGGCCTTCCGGATCGGTCGAACGGCCGGTCCAGCAACCGAGCCGGCCCGCTTCCGGAAATGTTCAGAAACCCAGCGGGAGGCCGTCTCAAAATGTCCAGAGGCAACCGTCAATTCAGCAACGCCAGGAATCCCGGACCAACAATCGCCGGTCTCTGGACAGCCAGCAGTATAACAGAAATCGCGGAAATCAGCGCACCGGTAATTACCATCAGAACCGGCAAAGGAGTTCCGGCGGCAGAAATGTGCAGCGTCAGGGAGGGCGACGCCAGGGGGGATGACCTGGAAAGGCTGCAGCAAATCAAAGGCAGGCGGCGCTGTGGCTTACTCTTCCAGATATTTCACCAATCGCAGTGTCACGGCGCCAATACCGACGTTGGTTTTAATCAAAAACCGAACACCGCCTTAAAGACATCGTCTTCGCTAGTGTAACCAAAATCCGCCTCCAATCGCACAACGATTCCCGGATCGGGTTCGCGGTTGTTCTTGTAAGGGAAGCCGATTTGAGGCGCCACCTCCACGATCAACCAGTCCCGGAAAAAACGCTGCCGATAACAGACTTTGAATTGCAATTCGGTCAATTTATATGTCGGTTCCGTGTCAAAATAATTACCGATTTCGACCTTCACGGCATAGTGTTGGTTGAGGATGTGATACAACCGAAAGTGAAGTGCGTGGGGTAATCCGTCTCGTTCTTCATACCAGTCGAGGTTGCCACTGGTACGGAAAAACCAGCGCCTGGAAAAATGACGCTCCATATCCAACCCCAACCGATTCTCAAAACCGTCGTCGGTGTAGTATTTCAGATTGTTGGTAACGCGTCCCTGCCACGGCCCAAAGTCGTACACATAGCGATATCGCAGTCCAGCATACAAATATCCCCAGGATGCACCCACTGTGGTGGACAAGTTATAGTCTTTGGTTACCTTTAAAAAATAACGCAACCCGGCAGTCAAATCACTCTTTTCTGTGTCCTCATTACGCGGTTCATTCGAAACGGGATCGTCACCAATGTCGAAATCGTCATCATTAGAAGCGCCGACAATCAATAACGCTTTTTTTGACAACTTGGGCAGCTTCAGTCGGAGGCTCACCCGGGGGCTGAAGTCAAATCCATCGAAACGCGAATAGCCGAACGATAAACGCAGCTTGACACGTGTGGTGTTCTCTTCAAGACTATATCGGTCATCGCCAAAAAAAGAATCCAGCCAATTCGCTGCCGACAGCAGCAAGTCGGATGTTTTTTGATGGGTCTCATCGACTTTGCTCTCGTATTCATCCGGGATCAAGGGCATATCGCCACCCTGCGTGCCGGGATCAGGATCGAAGTCGGCCAGCGATGGCGAGGCGCAAATGAAAAGGAGACCCAGCGCAGTTAAAAAAATGTTTATCAATGGCCAGTTTCGTATGGCGAATAAAGCCAAGCGCTGTCTGTTTCCATTCTCTGATTCAATCAACGTTTAGTATAAAAATGTCAGAAGGCAGAATTGACGCCTTGCTAAAATAGGAGTGGTCAGATACCTTCTTGGTGGCCGCCAAATGATTCAAAAAGGAGGAAAATCATGACCAATCAAGGCAAGGTCGCAAAAAACGCATCCAGCATACTGGAAATGATCGAATTCCTCAAGAATGTATACCACGCCTGCTCTTTCGCTCGTTATCCAATCCGTTGACGACCGGCTTGCACGATGAAATTTTTTCCTAAAAAAGTCTGGATTTTGTTGTTTCTGCTTTTGATCGTCGGCATTCTATTTCTTTACAATCGGCCGGTGGAACTGCAAAAAGCGGTGCTGATGTCGACGCCGTTGATTTATAGGAATGGCCTGGCCAAGCCGTATGATCGGATCCCGGCGGATATATCACCGCCGGTGGTGGATATTTTTTATGCCACGGATCGCCAGCCGTCGGACACCCATTTCCTGTATCCGGTTTTCTATGGCAATGATCGCAGCATGGCTCTGTCCCTGGGCCTTGCCCGAGTTCGTTTCGGTGACGATGAGATGGCTTGGCCGGAAGTGGAACGGGCAAGTTTTAAAAAAGACCGCTCGCAGGAAGTGACGTTGCAGATCGAGCGCATCAGGGAGTTGAGCACCCTGGGTGCTGCAGAGGAAATGTTGGAAGAGTCCATGCGTGGGCCGGGTTCAACCACGGATGAATTTATAACCGCCCTGCAACAACGGCTTTCCCGGTCATCGGTAAAGGATCTCTATATTTTCGTTCCCGGGTTCAAGGTCGATTTTACCTATCCGGTTCTGGTCGCCGCAGAACTATGGCATTATTTGGGATATCCGGGTGCCTTCATCGCCTATTCATGGCCTTCGCGACAACGATTGCGGGACTATCTGACGGATGTGGAGACAACCGCATTTACCGCCCAACACTTCAGGATGCTGTTGGCTTACCTGGCGGAGAATACGGATGCCCGGCGCATTCATATCCTTTGCTTCAGCGCGGGTGCGCGTATCGTCAGCCAAACGCTTCATGAATTGCGATTGATGGGATACGGATTTTCGGTTGATCAACTGAAGAAAAAATTAAGAATCGGACAGGTGATTTTTACAGCCCCGGACATCGATCTGATGCTGTTTGCCGCCCGCTATCGTGACCGCTTTGGAGATATCGCCGATACCATTACCATCTACACCAATGCCAATGATACCGCTCTGAACTGGGCGCTGCGTTTTATCGGCTGGCCGAGGCTCGGCGCACCCGGCCAACTGGGGCTGAAGCCCGAGGAATTGCTATCGTTTTCCATCATGGAGAGTACCTGGCTCGTCGATGTGTCCGCAGCCGAAGAGGCCGCCTCGGGCAATGGACACGGCTACTTCATCAAAAGCCCGTGGGTGAGCGCGGATTTGTTGCTGTCTTTAAGATCCGGTGCCGCTCCCGAGGGCCGGGGGCTGGTTCTAAAACCGGACAGCTTGGTTTGGGAATTTCCCGACGCGTATCCCGAGGTCGTTGAAAACGTAGCGGCCAGGACCTTACGCCATTAATAATATCCTGTGTTCATTTATAAAGGAAGTGAATCGTGAAATTCGAAAAGCTCGATCCCCTCAGCGAGTATACCCGTAATTTAATTTTAGAAATATATGGCGGTTCAGAATTGGCTGTCCAGATATTGATTAACCGATTTATAATCGCTTTTATATTAACACTTGTCGTACCGAACACCTGGGCACAGGAATCGTCATCAGCATTGGATGATACCCATACGTCTGTTTTTAAAGCTGACCGGATAATCGTGAAAAAAGAAGCGCGGATTCTCAAATTGATGCGTGGGGATCGTGTTTTGTATCGTTTTGACATTGTATTGGGCGGCGCACCGGAAGGGGACAAATTGGAGGTGGGGGATTGGCGCACACCGGAGGGTCGATATATCGTCGATTGGCGGAACCCTGACAGCCGGTTTTATAAATCCCTGCACATTTCCTACCCAAGTCCCGTGGATAAAAAGGAGTCAGCGGTTGAGGGCGTTGATCCGGGGGGGATGATCATGATACACGGCTATCCGCCGGAAGCAAAAACAAATCCCGAAAAATATGAGGGGCAGGATTGGACCGAGGGATGCATCGCGTTAGAAAATGAGGATATGGATATCATTTGGTCGGCAGTTGACGACGGCACACCGATTGAGATTTACCCTTAAAACATCAGGCGTGCGAGGATAATTTTTATGCCGGAAACAATTATTCATGAATCCAAAAGTGGCAATCCCCTTCGCATCCTTGACGTGACCTACAGGCAGGACAAGCATGGATCCTGGCCTGCCCGCATCTATATGCCGGAAAAACAGGGGCCTTTCCCCGCCCTGGTGGACGTGCATGGCGGCGCCTGGAGTGTTGGCGGGTATACCGATAACGAGATGATAGACCTGTTCCTTGCGGCAAGCGGCATGGTCGTTTTGGCCATTGAATGCCGCAAGGCGCCCGCATATACCTATCCATCGCAGGTCGTTGATGTGAATTATGCCACCCGATGGCTAAAGGCCCATGCCGGCGACTATCATGCCCTTTCCGATGGTATCGGTGGCCTCGGTACATCCAGCGGCGGCCATTCACTGCTGCTCAGCGCCATGCGCCCAGGCGATGCCCGTTACAATGCACTGCCTCTGTCTGATCGAGAAGATGTGGATGCACGCCTCTCGTATTTGATCGCCGCATGGCCGGTGTTGGATCCGTATGGGAGGTATTTGTTTGCGAAAGAAAATAATCATGATTTTCTGGTCAACGCGACTGACGCCTATTTTCTGAACCATGAGGCCATGCAGGAGGGCAGTCCTTTGCTCGCGCTTGAGAATGGAGAATCGCTCTACCTGCCGCCAGCGTTGATCCTCCAGGGCACGGCAGATAGCAACGTGCCGCTCGACTCCGTGCACCGTTTCGCTGACGCCTACCGTGCAGCCGGCGGTGCGATAGAGATGGCGTGGTTCCCGGAGATGCCTCACGGGTTTGCCAGCAAACCGGGAGAGGAGTCAGACCGCGCCCTGGAGATCATGAAAGACTTTATATTGCGGCAGCAAAACCGTCCGTCAGGCCATTAAGATGCTCTCAGGTTGCCGGGCGCTGGGATGAAAACCGCATGTGAGGACTCGGCTTGGATAGAATTCAGCGTTTTTATCGGTTCAGGCGATGAGGATGACGTGGTTGTTTAAAATTGACGCATTCCCCTTGAACCGCCCACCACTGTATATCCCCAATTCCCGGACGTTTACCGGATGATTTTCTCAATTGTTCTTTTCCCCATTCAAACATGGATTTATGATTAGCTGGGCATGCGTCTATGCGCCTTGATTGTCGCCTGATTTGTCGATATATTGGCATCAAGTACCCTCCCAAGTGGCAATGGATTTGAACTCAAGAACAAATCAGATGTGCAGATGGCACCACCGTTAAAAACGGTTACGGTTCGCCAGTGGACTGAAATTGCCGGCCATTGTTACTGCGTGGCCTGCCTGATGCACCAAACGCGCCCTTTGAAAAGATCTTGACGTATTTTCTCAGTGTCACCAGGCTTTCACTTGATTCATTCACAATCAAATCATCTGGGAGTGGGCCTTGTCAGAACCGGCAGATGAAATGGCCAACACCGTTTCGCTGTTGTTTTCCCGGTAATGCAGGGGAAATTCCCTTCCACAACAATGGGCAGAGGCAAAACCGCCTGTTGGAAGCCGGTTTTCACAGCGGGGTCGTTGCCAACCATTTCAACAAGGAGAAATGCCATGTCAGAAAAACATGACAAGAAACATGGTTGCAGCCATCAATGCGGTTGTGGTTGTACGCCGCCCCTGTTCACCGACATGATCGAAAGCGCGGGGCTGAAATTATCGCGACGCGATTTTATCAAAGGAGCAACGGCGATGAGCGGGATGGTTGCCGTTGGCGGCCTTGCCTCCTGTGCACTCCCCAAAGGCAGAACAGCAAAAAATGAATCTCCGGCAGCCATCATCTACCACGGCGGCCCCATTCTGACCATGGTCAAAGACGGCGATCGTGCGGAAGCCCTGGCGATCAAAGACGGTCGCATTCTGGCCGTCGGCACCGCGGAGGAGGTTATGGCCACAAAGGGTGATCATACCCGGCTGATCGATTTAGGGGGCAAGACGCTCATGCCGGGGTTTTACGATCCCCATTCCCATTTGGTGCTGCAGTCGGTCAAGTTTGCCACAGCCAATCTCGATCCCATCCCTATCGGCAAAATCGGCTCCATTGCGGATATTCAGGATGCGTTGCGCGACTGGATCGAAGAGAAAAGCATTGCACCCGGAAAGTGGGTGATCGGCTGGGGTTATGACGATACCGGCATCGAGGAGCAGCGCCATCCGACTCGTGAAGATCTGGATGCGGTATCCACCGACCATCCCATTTTGCTGATGCATATATCCGCCCATTTAATGGCCGGGAACAGCAGATTGCTGGAGGAACTCGGCATCACCGAGGATACCGAGAACCCGGAAGGCGGCATCATCCAGCGCAAAGCGGGAACACGCCAGCCCAACGGCGTGCTGGAAGAAAATGCCATGTATCTTGCTCTGAGCAAACTTCCGATGCCGACACCTGATCAGGCCATGGCCATGCTGGAAAAGGGGTTGCAGCGCTATGCCCAGGCAGGGATCACCACAGCCCAGGACTGCGCCAGCGGCAAGGGAACCTGGCAGCTTCTTGCAGCCATGGCGCAGGCAGGCAAGCTGCCTATCGATGTCAATGCCTGGGCTCTGTATAAGGGCGTCGACGATGCCACCTTCGATGCCATTGCGGCCCGTAAAAATGACAGCGGGCGCCTGAAGTTGGGGGGCATCAAACTTGTTCTGGACGGCTCGATCCAGGGCTACACGGGGTATCTTTCCCGGCCATACCACGTCCAGCCCGGGAATACGCCGCTTACCACCGATCATTGTCACAGCGAAGAGGCCGAAACGCTTTTCGTCAGTCCGGACAACCAAACCGATACGGTAGAAGCGCGACCCACAGCCAGCGAAGGCTACCGCGGGTACCCCAGCATGACCCAGGCGCAGGTCGATGTCTGGGTCAGGCGTTGCGATGGCGCCAGTATTCAGATCCAGGCGCACACCAACGGGGATGGCGCCACGGACATGCTGATTGCGGCCGTGAAAAAGGCCCGGGCGGACAAGCCCCGGCCGGACCTGCGCACCACCATCATCCATGCCCAGACCATGCGCGAGGACCAGCTCGATTTTGCGGCCGAACACGGCCTTACCCCCTCGTTTTTCCCGATTCATGTCTATTTCTGGGGTGACCGGCACCGGGACCTGTTTCTCGGATCGCAACGGGCGGCGCGCATCAACCCCTCCCGCTCGGCCCTGGACCGGAATATCAAGATCACCCTGCACCATGACGCCCCGGTTGCAGGCATCGACATGCTTTCAGTGGCCTGGACAGCGGTGAACCGGGTGACCTCCGGCGGCAAGGACCTGGGGCCGGAGGAGCGCATCACGCCTTTCGAGGCCTTCCGCGCCATCACCGCCGATGCCGCCTGGCAGAATTTTGAGGAAGACCGCAAAGGCACCTTGGAAACCGGCAAGCTGGCGGACCTGGTGGTGCTCTCGGACGACCCGCTGGCCGTCGATCCCATGAAGATAAGGGATATTCAAATCCTGGAAACCATCAAGGATGGGCAAACCATTTTTTCAGCCTGATGGTTTGGCCTAAAAAGTTCTGAATACTGCTTTGACGTTAAAAAGGAGCGATTCGACCACCTTATCACAACAGAGATAATAGGGAGTTTGATCCTGAAACCACCAAACCAATGGAGCAGCTGCCGGGCCTATCCGCCATTCAATCCATCGCCCATAACCGTCTGCGCCTTGAACTGGCAAGCAGCAACGCGCTCAACAAGGAAGATCTCGATGCATTGGGTGTACAGGATGTGGTGGTAACCAACGACCAGGCGGTACATCTGATTTTTGAGAATGACACCGCCGCGTTGGCGCTGGCCATGCAGAAGGATTTGAGAAACAAGGCCGCCTAAATCACTGGGCGGTGTTGACTGGTTCCCGCGTTTCTTGCGAGGGAACCAGTCAACTGGCGCTTCATAGAGAACCGGATCTGGGAATTACTGCTATGGCGCGGTTAGGGCACCGGCGTAGTATCTCCCCACACCAAACAGGAAAAAAGAACCTGGGCGATGGAGGAAGCGGTGACCGGATGGGGAAAACCCGCAATGATTGGTTTGCGGCCTGACTACCCGCCGGTGGAGAGAAAATGGTCTGCTCTGCTTGCCGAATTCGTTGAGGCCGATTCACTGACCCCCACATTTCGCCGGCAACCATTGAATGGTGCAATGGTCGGGCAGTCGATATCTGGCGACAGCCCCCCTCCATTGACAAGTTGAGCTATGAGCCACGGATCTGGCAGACCGTCATCAAGGGACAGGAAAGCTGGTTTATTCTCGATCACAGTTGACCCCTACCGAACATCGCTTGAGAAACCGCTTGATCCCGGAACCCGCTATTACTGGAAGATAAAAGCCTCGTCCGCAATAGGAGGCACCTATTCGGGTTGACATACGACGCTATACATATCTTATAATAAGAAATTGATTCCCGAAAACAGGTATCGATTATCAGTTCGTGTTTTAATACCAACGATGCGAAAACCGCTGTTTACCATTTACAGGACGGTTTTTACCAAAAACCATCGTATGAAATCACCGATCCAATGCAATGATTAGATATTGGAATTACATCCTGCTGACGACGATGATGGCGTTTGTTTTCGCCTGTGCCGCAGACAAAGCTTATAAAATCGAATTGATGCCGGCACCGGAATTGTATACGGCCAATGTGGTCGATCCTTTTGATGGCATCGACCATATCAGCGACGAGGAGTTGCCGTATCGCGGCATCCTTTACGCCACCGATCGGCATCCATCCGAAGAAAAAAATGCCTATTACGAAAACGAGCGGGGGTTTTTACTGCGCCTTGGCATGGCGGAGGTCTCCCTCGGTGGCGAACATTTAGATTGGGAAGAGGCGAGGCGCATTTCACTTCTCAAGAACCGGTCCGACTCCTATCCGCTGAAAGTGACTGCAGTGCAAGAGTTTGGCGTTCTCGACCGTTCTGTCAACGAACTGATTGACCCGAGCCTGCTGCCGTCGGATTTGCATTCGGGCGCTACAGCGTTCAGCGAACTCGTCAACACAAAACTGGCGATATCCAGGAAAAAAGAGATTTTAATCTATGTCCATGGATACAAGGTCGTTTTCGACAATCCTGTGCTTGTGACCACCGAGCTTTGGCATTTTCTCGGTTACGACGGCGTGGCGATCGCTTTCGCCTGGCCGTCCACGCCCAGCCGATGGGCCTATATGTCGGATATTGAAACGGCGTCCTTGAGTGCATTCAACCTCAGATTGCTGATCGAATACCTGGCGGCGGAAACCAATGCCAAGGCGATCAATATCATCGGGTACAGTGCCGGAACCCGGGTGGTAATCGATGCCCTGAGCCAGCTTGCTTTGATCCATAAAAATACGGCCCCTGAATCGATCAGACGCAAACTGCCTGTCGGCCAGGTCATATTGGTGGGCAGCGATTACGACAAAGATCTGTTTGTTGCAAACGTGATCGACGGTTTGTTGCGTCTGCCCGAGTCCTTGACGATATATATGTCCGAAAAAGACCAGGCCCTTACTCTGTCACGGTGGCTTTTCGGCCGCAATCGACTGGGGCAGATGTTGACTGCACGCCCGCTGAAACCCCATATCGACGAATATCTTGAAAAAAATGAATCCCTGCGCATCATCGATGTCACCCACGCAGAAGCCGCCAGCAGCGGCAACGGGCACGGCTACCTGCGTAGCAGTCCCTGGGTCAGCAGCGACATGCTTGTCAGTCTGTTTTATGATTTGCCCCCAAAGCAACGTGGCCTGGTCAGATATCCGGACATGCCGGTCTGGACCTTCCCCGATGATTACAATGATCGTCTGCAAGCGCTGGTGCCGGGACGATGACGTTCAACGCGATCGCTGGCAGTAGAATAATTCCACTTTTACGTCGATATAGCGATGAATAAATAACTTAAAAGTAAACTCAAGCCGCGCGATAACCCGTCACCACCATATTTATGAAAGTAAGAGACCTCTCGATAGTTCATGTTATCTGCCTGTTTTCATATCAATATAGTCGATTATCAATCTGGCTTTGTCGGCTATAGGTTGAAAATCCCAGCAAGTTATTTTTGCGCCATTCCTTGATGACTGCAATTTGAGTGGGAAACAAAAGCAGAAGTGGGTTTTCCAACCAGACAATCCGGATGGAACGATGAAGTATGTCTTTGGCCCGAGTCTTCTCTACAGACCAACCAGATGGTTGAAAAAGAAACATGTCATAGCAAAGATGAATTTCATTGTTTCTTTTGATGTCGGTCGCTATGGTATTGGCTGTTTGTGAGTTATACCAATCATTCAGGGATATATGGATATGCAACCCGCTGTGGCAAATCGCAATATTACCAATATTCTCGTCCTGATCGCTGCATGCATTGTCATCGTGGCCGGAATGAGAACCGCATCACCGATCCTGGTCCCCTTTTTCCTGGCTACCTTTATCGCCATCATAACAGGGCCCTTTATGTCCTGGCTTGTCAGAAGAGGGGTCCCCCGTGCCATCGCCCTGGTATTGGTTATTGGTGCGGTCGTTATCGCCGTGGTCGTTATCGCTGGTTTGATCGGTTCATCCCTCAAGCGATTCTCTGCAGATTGGGGGTGCAGTAAAGCAACCGTGCACAACCTGAAAATCACTCAGTGATCAAAGGGACATTGCTGGTGCATTCGTGTCCATGCCTGCGGTCTCATGAATAGATCGGCCGCTTTACTCCCTGGCTGCAGCCATGACGGCACCTTCATCTGAATCCGACGTCCACGCTGAAGTATCAACTTCATTTTCAGATTGGGCCACCACACAGGTAACCGCCAAGTCACCGGTAACATTGCAGGCCGTTCGCCCCATGTCGAGAAGCGCGTCGATTCCGAAAATCATGGCATAGGCCAAGGCTACCGGTGAGCCCGGCTCCACTGGCAACCCCACCGAGTTGAGCACCATCATCAGCATGATCGCACCGGCGCCGGGAACGCCGGCCGTGCCGATGGAGGCAAGCAGCGACGTGGCGACAATGGTCAATTGCTGGGAAATGGTCAGCGGCGTCCCGATGGCAAACCCGATGAAGATGGCGCAAACCCCCTGGTAAATGGCCGTACCGTCCATGTTGATGGTGGCCCCCAGCGGCAACGAAAAAGAGTATACTCCCTGGGAAATGCCCATCTTGGTCTCGGCGGTTTCCATGCTCACCGGCAGGGTCCCCCCGCTGCTGCGGGTAACGAAAGCCGTGATAATGGCCTCCCTGGCTTTGATAAAGAAAGCGACGGGAGACAAGCGGAAGATCAGCAGCAAGCCGCCGTAAACCAGAATGATATGCACGATGAACCCTAAGTAGACAGCCAGGGTCGTGAAACCCAGGGGGCCAAAAGCCTCGGCGCCCTGTTTGCCGAAAACGTCGGCGATCAGTGCAAACACGCCGATGGGTGCATACTGCAGGATCCAGTTGACGACCAGATACATGATCTCGGCGCCGCCGTTGAAAAAGCGGAATACGGCTTCACCGGAACGGCTGATCGTTGCGTCCTCGCTGTTGCGAACATAGGCCAAACCGATGCCGAACAGGAGGAAGAAGAAGATCACCGGCAGCACGTTGCCGTCGGCAACGGCACCAAAAGGATTGACCGGCACCACGTTGAGCAGGGTATCCACCAGTGAGGGGGGCGCTATATCGGCTTTGATTCCCTCGTTTGCCGAGGCGGCAATCTGCATACCGCTGCCGGGCTTGAACAGGTTGCCGCAAATCAGGCCCACGGTGACGGCAAAAGCAGTGGTCACGATATAGATGCCAAGGGCTTTGGCGCCGACCCGCCCCAATTGGGCGGGGTGGACGCTGGCCGCCCCGACGGTCAGCGTAAAGATGATCACCGGCATGACAATCATTTTGAGCAGACGTATGAAGACATCGCCAAAGGGGCTGACCCAAGCCATGGCCGAACCGAAGATGATTCCGCATGCAGCCCCCAGGATCAAACCGGCGAGTATGCGCACCAATAGATTGGATTTGAAGTACCAGCTAAACAGATTCATATGGTTCTCCTTTCTCCTGATATGGTGCGGCTGGCGCGAGCCCATAGAGCCTTCTGTATCAGTGATTTATTCATAATTATCACCTTTCCCCCGGAATGCGCTTCGGCGCCTCTCGATTTCGGCCTGCTTCTCGGCGACGAACCGGTTTTTGAGAAACTGAGCCCGATTCGAAACCTTCTCCTGCGCCGGTGCTATCCCGGCCCAGGTCATCTGATCGAAGTATTCGTATTTCAGCAGGTCCAAGGTCCCATCCATCCGGATCTGGTCCACGAAAAGGTTGATCCAGTTGAGGAAATCTGAATCTCCCTTGCGGATGGCAAATGAATAGAATTCCCGAGTCACCGGTGCGAGCAGAGCAGCCACCTTCGGGTAGTGCTCCACATGGGTGTTACGCCACACCTGAACAAAGGGCGAGTCTGCCACCATGGCGTCCACCTCCCCGGCGATGAGGGCTTCAGCCGCCGCCTCCGCGGTCGGATAGCCTTTGATCACATCGACGGGAAACAGCTGCCGGGCGAAGGCTTCGTGTGTAGTGCCGGTCTTAACACCCAACTTGAGGCTGTCGATCTCCAGCAGGTCGAAATAGGCGTTGGCCCCCGGCGGCACCTTGTCCCGTCTGACCAGCGCCGCTTGGCTGACTTCGAAGTAAGGGTTGGAGAAGTTAACCTGAAGTCCTCTTTCTACCGTGCGGGTCATGGCAGCGATGATGATGTCGGATTTCTCCGCCATCAAACTCGGGATTTGCTGGTCATAGGTCTCTGGAATGATGAATTTCACTTTAACGCCGAGATAGTCAGCCAGGAGATGGGCTATGTCAACATCCAGACCGACAGGTCTTCCCGCCGCCTTCATCGAAAATGGCGGATAATCACGATTGAGGGAAACGGTGATCACCCCCGCTTGACGGATACGATCGAGCTCGCCGGCAAAGGCGGCCGCAGGCACCATCAAAACGACGAACAAAAAAAGAATCAGATATCGTTTCATATCAGTCTTACCCTCCTTGGAAACAATGATGGATGGCGATCGGGCTATGTGGGGGTCTCCCTTGGATCGGTCATGTTCTCGGGTCGCAACATGTCGTCCAGCTTCTCTTGGGTCATCCATCCTTTCTCGAGCACGAGGTTGTACACACTGCCGCCGGTCTTCAACGCTTCCTTGGCGATGGCGGCGGACTTCTCGTAGCCGATAACCGGATTTAACGCCGTTACCAGGCCAATGCTGTTTTCGACGTATTTGCGGCAGACATCCCGGTTGGCCTCGATGCCGACAATGCAACGGCTGACCAGGGCAATGCAGGCATTTTTTAGTATCAGCATGCCATGGAGCAGATCGTAGGCGATGATGGGCTCGGCCATGCACAGCTCCAGTTCACTGGCCTCGGCAGCCATGGAGACCACGGCATCGTAGCCGATAATCTGGTAGCAGATCTGGTTGACCAGCTCAGGGATTACCGGATTGACCTTCCCGGGCATGATGGATGATCCCGGCTGCATGGGAGGGAGGTTGATTTCATTCAATCCACAGCGGGGCCCTGAGGACATCCACCGGAGGTCGTTGCATATTTTGGATATCTGGACCGCCGCTCGTTTCATGTTGGCTGACATTTGAGCAAACGATCCGGCGTTCTGGGTGGCTTCCACCAGGTTGCGTGCGCGGCGCAGGGGAAAGCCGCTGACGGCGGAAAGCTTTTCGGTAACCAGATCGGCATATCCAGGAGGGCTGTTGATCCCGGTGCCTATGGCCGTGGCGCCCATATTGATGGCATGAAATTCATCCTCGGCATGCTGCAGCGCTGCCATAGCACCATCGATCATAATGGCATAGGCGCTGAATTCCTGGCCCAGGGTCATCGGCACGGCATCCTGATTTTCGGTGCGCCCCATCTTCAGCACGTCGGCAAATTCCTCACCCTTTATTTCCAGGGCGGATTTCAACTCACCCATGGCAGCCAATAGATTTTTGAGCGACAGCAGCACGGCCAGCTTGATGGCAGTCGGATAGGCATCGTTGGTGGATTGGGAGCAGTTCACGTGGTCGTTGGGGTGCAGGTGCTCGTACGCACCCTTACGGTATCCCATAAGTTCCAGGGCCCGGTTGGCGATGACTTCGTTGGCGCACATATTGGTGGATGTACCGGCCCCACCCTGAAACATGTCCACGGTAAACTGGTCATGCAGTTTGCCGGCCAGCAATTCGTCGCAGGCGTCGCCGATGGCTTTCATTTTCTCTTCATCCAGTACGCCTAGCTCAGCGTTGGCCTGAGCCGCCGCCTTCTTGACAAACGCCAGGGCTTCAATCATGTGCTCGAAATTTTCGATCCTTACCCCGGAGATAGCAAAGTTCTCCATGGCCCGGAGGGTCTGCACGCCGTAATAAGCATCGTTGGGGAGTTCTCTTTCCCCCAGGGAATCATGTTCAACGCGCACGCCGCCGATTAGCTGCTCCGGCGACTTGCCGGTGACCCGATCGGCCGCCATGCGAAGCCGATCGCTGATATTGGCGGCCACCCGCGCAACAATTCGGAAAAATTGATCCGGTTTTTCCTCGCGATACGCTACTACAGCCGCTTCGGATATCTGCCAAACCGTTGCCCCATTGCGTGTAAAGGCACTGGTGGCATGGGAGCCAGCCTCCAGCAGGGCACTTTCTGCGATCAGGGCCCCGGAAGTCAATATCGCCAATTGTCGGCTCGCACCGTGAAGCCCGCGTACAATGTTCACCTCGCCGTCTAAAACCAGCCCCGCCCACTGCCGGGGCGTCGATTCGTGGTACAACCAATCTTCAGCCCTATAGGTGACCTGTTGCCCTCGCTGAAAAAAATCCTTCAGGTCTTCACTGCTTATCCCCATTCGTAGTGCTGCCCGATCCAATGCCTTGTCGAGTTTAATCATGACTGCCATTCCTTTCGGCTGGATGATTGATAATCGATGATGGCGTTTTCTTTAAAATTTTACGATTGCTCATCGTCAGAATCCTTCTATCCAATTTAGATTTTTGATGAACGCCTGTCAGTCAGGTTCTCGCAGTTTTGTTAGGATTTTATGTCGGGCTTCAAGCTAAAAGTCGTGGACATTTTAACAGTTGCCACAATGACCGATCCATAACGCTGTTATCGAATGAGCCAAAGCAAGGAGGTGAGATCCAATGTGCCGTTCAACTCGCAAACATCGTGCGAGCGTTTGCATGTATAGCCCTTTACCACGCTTAGTGATCCCGGTCATCCATTTTTATCTTTTTTACCTTATCGGGGGCTGGCCTATATCCGCAGCGGCTCCCCTGATGGCCCTGATTGTATGGACTGGTTTTGTGGAGAGGGTGGGTCAAATGTGGCCTGATGTCTTTTCTGCCTGTATTCTTTCGGGCGGATTCTATGGCGCTGAGGGTTGATATTCCGAGGAATAAATTTATCGCGCAACGCCCATATCGGGCAAATTGGCCATTTTTGGATGGGTACTACCTATCGAGTTGTTCGTCAATAACCTACTGGCCAAATTAAATGAATGGAATTGATCCGTCGTAGACACTTGCATCAATAAAATTGAATTTTACGATTTAAAGTAAAATTACGATATTCAGACAGTCGTTTTTTTCGACCGACCCCGCCGCAAAACTTTAAGAAATTGATATATATAGTCATTTTTCAGAAACGGCGCAATGGCATAGGGCTTGCATTTAGACAGCAACATTGGCTCGGAACCCTTTTTATCAATCGGCATTACGGCCGGTGGCCATTTATTTAATTCAAACCAAAAGGGTGAAACAAAATGATTATTATCGGTGAAAAAATAAACGGTGCCATCCCATCTGTGGGGGAAGCGATCGAAAAAAAGGATTCGGCATTCATCCAGGATCTTGCCAGGACTCAGGCCGAGGCCGGGGCGGATTTCATCGATATCTGCGCCTCCACGGATGTTGCGGTGGAACTGGAAACCATGAAGTGGCTGATCGACCTCGTCCAAGAGGTGACCACCACCCCGATCGCCGTGGACAGCCCCAGTGCTGAAATCTGTGCCGAAGCCATTAAGTTTTGTAATAAGCCCGGTTTGGTCAATTCGGTCTCGATGGAAGGCGACAAAACAGATGTCGTGTTTCCAGTTATCGCTGATACAAAGTGGCAGTGCGTGGCCCTGTTATGTGACGATACGGGCATTCCCAAAAGCGGGCAGCAGCGTCTGGACATATTCGAGGCCATCATGGAAAAGGCCAAACAATATAATATCGATCCAGCCAGGCTGCACATCGATCCCCTGGTCGAGATGCTGTGCACGGCCGAAGACGGTATCAACGTGATTCTGGACGTGATCCGAAAAATAAAGCAGGCCTATCCCACCATCCATGTGACCGGCGGGGCCAGCAATATCTCATTCAATCTGCCGGCGCGCAAGTTTGTCAATCAGGCATTTCTCGTGCTTGCCATGGGCGCGGGGATGGACAGCGCCATCATCAACCCCCTGCATAAACACATGATGGGATTGATTTACGCCACCGAAGCCCTGAAGGGCATGGACGAGTACTGCATTGAATATATCAATGCATACCGTGAAGGACTTTTTGGCCCTGTAAGATAAATAGTGTCCATCCACGAATAGAAAACGATTCGTGGATGGAAACTAAATAGCGACGCATACAACCATTGAGAGAGGATCGTCACAATGTCTAAAATTGAAGAAGTAAAAGCACATGTGGAGAAAGGCAAGACCAAGCTTATTTCCGGGCTGGTCCAGGAAGCCCTGGATGAAGGCGATGCAGCCATGGATATTCTCCAGGCCATGGTCGACGCGATGAGCGTCGTGGGCGATAAGTTCTCGTCCGGTGAACTTTTCGTGCCCGAGATGCTGATCGCGGCCAAGGCAATGTCAAAGGGCGTGGACGTCTTGAAGCCCCATCTGGCCGGCGGCCCCTCCACGTCTTTAGGCACATGCGTGATCGGCACGGTACAAGGCGATCTGCACGACATCGGAAAAAACCTGGTCGCCATGATGGTTGAAAGTGTCGGATTCGACATCGTTGATCTCGGGGTTGACGTACCGGCCGACAAATTCATCGATGCCGTCAAGACCAATGAAAACGTCAAGCTGGTGGCATGCTCTGGTTTGCTCACCACGACGATGCCGGCCATGAAGGATACCGTGGCGGCGCTCAAATCCAGTGGCTTGAACGGCTTCAAAGTCATTGTCGGCGGTGCGCCGGTGACGGAGGCGTTCGCCACCGAGATCGGTGCGGATGCTTACGCCCCCGATGCGGGCAGTGCGGCGGTAAAGGCCAAAGAACTGGTAACGGCAGCATAAGCCACGAGGAGAACAAGAGCGATGTTGAGCAAAAGACAAAATCTGATGGAAACGATCAAGGGAGGCAACCCCGACCGGTTTGTCAATCAGTACGAATTTCTGGAGATTATTTTAGAAGCCCCCTTGCGGACAAGACCTCAGCGCGGCCAGACCATCACCAATGAATGGGGTATCACGCTTTCCTGGCCCGAAGGGCAACTGGGCCCCTTTCCCGTTCATGATGAGGCGCACATCGCAATCAAGGATATCACCAAATGGAGAGAGGTGATTCAATGTCCAACGGTTGAATTCTCCGATGAACAATGGGCGCCGGCAATCGAACATGCCAATTCGGTCGATCGCGAGGACCAATTTGTTACCGTCTTTTTTGCATCAGGCACGTTTGAAATGACCCACTTCCTGCAGGGCATGGAAAATGCCATGATGAACCTGTACGAAGAACCCGACTACACGCATGAGCTGATCGAGTTCCTGACCGATTACGAAATCCGCTATGCCGAGCAGATCATTAAGCGGATCAAACCCGATGCCCTGTTTCATCACGACGACTGGGGATCTCAGATCGCATCATTGATGTCTCCTCAGATGTTCGAGGAGTTTTTTCTGGAACCCTACAAGAAAGCCTACGGGTTCTGGAAAGACAACGGTGTGGAGCTGATCGTCCACCACAGCGATTCCTACGCTGCCAACCTGGTTCCCTATATGATTGATATGGGTATTGATATCTGGCAGGGGGTCATGACGACCAACAACACCCCCGACCTGATCAAACAATACGGCGGGCAGATCTCCTTCATGGGGGAACTCGACTCCGGCCCCCTGGACGTCAATGACTGGGATGCCAGGATGATCGAAGAACATGTGGAAAAGGCGTGCCGAACCTGCGGAAAGCACTATTTCATTCCCTGCCTGACCCAGGGATTGAATTTCAGTTCCTTCCCTGGCGTATACGAAGCGACCAGTCAAGCCATCGATCGAATGAGCAAAAAAATGTTTTAGAAGAAAACGACTGCTCAATCTTGAATTTTATCGTATTAACTGCATTTGCCTATGGGCAAGCAACAGGACGAGGAGAAGTGGTTATGATCAGAAGAAAATTGAATTGGTATTCCATCTGTCTGTTGGTTGTAAGTTTACTGCTTGTTGCCGGACCGAGCCTATCTTTGGCCAAAACCATCACCCTGAAGTTTGCCCACCCCTATCCCGCCATGCATGCCCAGCATAAGGGGGTGCTTGTCCCCTGGGCAAAAAAAGTCGAGGACGCCTGTGGTGGCGACCTTAAAATCAAATTCATTCCCGGCGGCGCCTTGGGAAAACCCGGCCAGGCATACGCCATGGTGGAAAAAAATATCGCTGATATCGGCTGGGATATCGCCGATTACAGCCCCGGCCGGTTCCCCCTCACCACGGTCATTGAACTGCCGTTTATGGTCAGCACCGCTGAAAAAGCGTCTGTGGCGCTTTGGAAAACCTATGAACAGTTTCCCGAATTTCAGAAGGAATATGCCGATACCAAGCTTCTGATGCTGAGCTGCCACGGGCCGGGTGTGTTTGCCACGGTGAAAAAACCGATTAAAAGCCTGGCAGACTTGAAGGGCATGAAAATCAAGACCGCCAGCAGTTTCACCACCAGTGCGCTTCAATTGTTTGGCTCGGTCCCCGTCACCCAGCCGGTAACCGAAACCTACACCTCTTTGGAGAGAGGCGTGCTGGACGGTGTTGTCATGCCCTATGACGGCATGGTCATTTTCAAAGTCAATGAACTGCTCAAGTATTACACCCCGTCGGATTTTTACTCCATGGTCTTCTGGGTGGCCATGAACAAAAAGAAGTTCGAATCCCTGCCCGCCAACATCAAGAACGTCATCGAGGAAAACAGCGGCCTGCCATTTTCAAAAGCCCACGGAAAGTCATTTGACGAGTCCTACGCGTCGATGAAGAAAATCTGCATCAAAACCGGTATGCAGGAAGTCAACTTCCCAGAGGCCGAGATGCAGAAGCTGGTGGACCTGACGACCCCACTGAAAGAAAAATGGGTCAAAGAAATGGAAGCCAAAGGTCTGCCCGGCGGCGCCATTCTGGAAACCGTTACCCGTTATCTCAACGAATAGAACGGCACTGTCTTTTTTCCGCATAGCGGATATTGATCGTGTTCGGCCAGAAACAGATATGGGTCGCAGTAAAAAATAATTGCGCCAGATTGCGGCGGACCTGGGTTCATCTGCAAGGCTTATTGATTGTCGCATGTTGTGAAATATGCAACCAGAGATGCAACATACGCAGATTGGCCTAAGAACAAGTCAAGATGGTAAAATTCTTTTTTGCCGCGACCCTGATGCCTGAGGTGCGCAGCCTTCACCCAAGGAAAGGTTGATCGAGAATTCCTTGACACGGGGCGTCTCAGGCTTTTGCACTTATGTAGGGACCGCCTGTCTGGAACGGCAAAAGGACTACCCCCATGACAACATCTTCCCCACGAAAAAAGAAAAGGTCGCTTAGCACCTATCTGTCCTATATTGGCAACGCCGCCCTGGCATTCATGATGCTGCTGACCACCACTGATGTACTCGGGCGTTATTTTTTCAATTCGCCCGTTTTAGGGGCGTATGAAATTACCGAATATCTCATGCTGATTATGGTCTTTTCATATCTAGCGCTTGCACAGTCTCAGAAAGCCCACATCAATGTGGACATTGTTTTCAACCGCCTGCCGGCATGGATGCAGCGGATATTCGAACGATTCAACCACATCGTCTGTCTGCTGGTGATGATCCTGGTCACCTGGAAAAGCGCCCAGCGCATCGTTGAACTCAAAAACACCGGTGAAGCATCACTGCTATTGAAAATTCCGGATTATCCATTTGCAATTTTTCTGGTTATCGGCTGCCTGGTGTTTTGTATCGAATTTTTCAAAGATGCGTTCACGCGAAAAGATGTGGAGCAGGAGAAATAATGAGTTCAGAACTGATCGGTTTAATCGGTATTTTGTCTTTATTCGCGCTGCTTGCCATGCGCATGTATATCGGTATGGCCATGATGGTGGTGGGATTGATCGGCACCATGTTCATCACCGGCGTCGAGCCGGCTGTCGACCTGTTGGGCCTGTTGCCCATGAACGAAAGCAAATCATACAGCTTAAGCGTCATTCCCCTGTTTATTTTGATGGGACAATTCGCGTTTGTTTCCGGCATCAGTACGGATATCTATAAAACGGTTTACCACTGGATGGGGCACCTGCGCGGTGGACTGTCCATGGCCACAGTGCTGGCCTGTGCGTTTTTCGCTGCGGTCAGCGGCTCGTCCCTGGCCACGGGCGCGACCATGGGAATGGTGGCCATCCCGGAAATGCTAAAATACAAGTACGACCCGCGCCTGGCCACCGGCTGCGTGGCCGCCGGCGGCACGCTAGGAATTCTGATCCCGCCGAGCATCGGTTTCGTAATCTACGGCATCCTGACCGAGCAATCCATTGGCAAGCTGTTGATGGCCGGCTTGTTGCCAGGCGTTATGCTCAGCAGTCTGTTCATTCTGGCCATCCTATTTCTGTGCTTCATCAAACCGGAAATGGGACCGCACGGTCCGGCGGCCAGCTGGTCGGTAAAAATTAAATCCCTGTCCGGTACCTGGGGTATGCTGCTGTTGTTCGCCATTGTCATCGGTGGGATTTATACCGGTATTTTTACGCCCACGGAAGCGGCCGGGATCGGTGCCTTTGGTGCATTGTGTATTTCGTTGATCAAGCGCAAACTGACCGTGTCGGCCTTCACGCTCTGCTTGTCGGAGACCGGCAAAATGACGGCCTTTATCTTTCTGATCATCATCGGCGCCAGTGTGTTTTCCTATTTCCTGGCCTTGACCGGACTGCCGACCACGCTGAGCGAATTCATGACCGGCCTGCCGCTGCCTCGGGGATTGATCCTCTTCGCCATCATTATCGCCTACCTGCTGTTGGGCTGCGTGATGGAGGTCTATTCGATCATGATTCTGACGCTGCCGATCATCTTTCCGATCATCCAGGCCCTGGAATTCGATCCAATCTGGTTCGGCGTACTCATGGTGATTGTTCTGGAGATCGGGTTGATCACGCCCCCCATCGGGCTCAATGTGTTCATCTTGAAGGGCGCCGCTCCGGGGATCGAGGTGGAAACCATTTTCAAGGGAATCTGGCCGTTTCTGTTGGCCGCCGTGGTCGCCATGGTGCTCATCGCCATGTTCCCTCAGATTGCGCTCTTTATCCCCTCGCATATGTAACCCTAAGCGGGGCGATTCAAATTTTGGTATGCATGAGTATTGGCAAGCATGGTAATACGATAGGTCATTATTACCTCCCAAAATTTGAACCCCTGACGGGGTTGCCGATCTCACCGCATCTCCGGCGTTAGATGTCTTCCCGCATAGGCAACTATAGCGCAAAGACATCTGCCTTGTATATGCGGCAAGCTCGACAATCGCCCCGCTTAGGGTAATGATGAAAAAATGCCAAAGACCAAAATCCAAATGTCGATTGAAGGATCGCATCGATTGAAATAGGCAGCATACCACCATTTGGCATTTTGATTGGACATTTGACATTCCTCATGCGGCTGTCCTGATTGGACAGCCGCGATCCATTTACTTTCAAAGGTGCTGCTGATATAAAGACTAAGTTAAAACAAAATCAGCTCTGAATGACAGCGCTGCCGTGAAATGAGGTAACGACTGACAATACGGATAGGGACCCGGGAGCCTTGAACGGCGATGAAATCGGTTGATGACCTTTTGTCGGATAAAGAAAAAAAGAATCGCGATATCTACACCCTCGTGTCGCTATTGCCGCCCCCGATTTCATTGGATATTCTTTGCGCCCTGTCCGGCCAGCCGCCGGTCAAGATTTTACAGCTCGTGGAGGAACTCGTCAATTCCGGCTATTTGTTGCGTTACATGGAGAAAGGGGCCGGATATTACTATCTGAGCGATATTCACACAGCGAATGCCTTCCTTGAAAAAATCCCAGGACCGACTTTGGCGAATATGGCCGAACGGGCCGTCCGGGGAATCTGCGAATATTTTCCGGACAATAACAAAAGGTGGCTCCACCTGGCCCATATTTATCAGCTTTCCGGATTGCCTGTGGTTCATTTTAGGGAATTAGTAAAAGCGGGCCACTATTGCCTTGGCCTGAACCTGTCAATGGACGCCGCAGCCTACTACCGCATGGCCCTGGAGACCATGCAGACAGCCAAGCTTGCCCCACGAGACAGGGCGCACTTCATTGATGCCACCATCGGCCTTTGCACCTGCAGGGACACGGCACTGTCCAAAGATATCCAGAGAAACTATCTGAAACGGTCATTGCGTTTTTGTACCGCTGACAGCGATCCTGTGCGCTGGGTGAAGCTGCAGGTTCTGATTGCCAAGACGTTCATCAAAGCCATCCGGTCCGATGTCGCGGCCAAGCATTTGGAGCAGGCCTGGAAAATGCTGGCCAAACACGACTTTCCCAGTGACGTCCGTCTTCAGGTGACCGTGGCCAATTGCGAACTTTATTTCTGGCAGGGATTTCTTAATAAAGCCATTGAGCGCTACGAATCGGTGATCGGCAACCACGAAAAACTACCCGCTGACGTGGAAACCCTGAAAAGCTGTGTCCGGCTGGGATGGACATACGGCAATGCTGGAGAGACGGCCAGGGGGGTTGGATTGATCAGGGCGGTTCGCAGAAAGGCAAAAGAACTTGGCGCTTCGGACCTGGAACGCTACGCGAACCTGATCTTGATGC
The DNA here is from genome assembly GCA_963677235.2 of uncultured Draconibacterium sp. Lineage (GTDB taxonomy): Bacteria > Bacteroidota > Bacteroidia > Bacteroidales > Prolixibacteraceae > Draconibacterium. Next base: position 2,662,081 of record CAXXPP010000004.1, read on the forward strand.
TTATTCTCACCGACGCTGGAAGAATCAAAGAAGGAGAAGCCTTCCTTGATGAGATCTTTAAAACCCCGGCGGATTTTCTTGATCACTATATCCTGTGGCCGGGCAACGGCAAAAGAGCCTATTTCGCTTACTGCCGTGGCGAGTATGAAAAGGCTTTCGACTATCAGAAGCAAGCCTATCAAAATGCATTGGCGTTAGGAACGCCCCATCACCGGGGACCGGACAATCTGGAGGTCATGCTCGGCCTTGAAGAACGGGGGATGGTCCATCCGGAATGGAATTTTGAATCGGACATCAACCGTTTGCTTGGCTGGCCGGATATCTACATGCAGGGTGTGGCGTATAGGTTCCGGGCGCTCAAGGCATTCAAAAAAAAACGCTCGCCGGACCGGATAAAAGCGGATTTGAAGCAAAGCATGGAACTGCTCAGCCGGGCGGGGGCAAAGATCGAACTGGCCCACGCTCAGATCCTGATGGCGCGACTGCAGATCGGCGAAGAAAATTTTTCCGTCGCCGAAAAACTGCTCAAGACCGCCTGGGACGTCTTCTCAAGAGTCAACCCCGATCTCTTTCCCAAGGATCTCAAGCCCCATCTCGACCAAAGGTCCAAGAATGCGCTTTGGGTGGATTCGTTGGTCAGCGTCGGCAACGCACTCAGCTCCATTCGCAGTCGGGATACACTTCTCGCTCAGATCATCAGGCAGGCCATGCGCATTGCCGGTGCGGAGCGGGGCGCCATTTTTCTCAAGCAGGATAATAAACTGGAAATGGTCGCCAGCCGAAACATCGAAAGCGCCGAGTTCGCATCACCGGCGTTTTCCGATCAAATGGATATCATTGAAAAGGTTTTTGAGTCAGCTACTGAGATCGTCAGCAATACCGCCATCAACCAAAAGGAAAGACCGAAAAATCTCAATACGATGGGATGGACGGCGTGTTTTCCCATCCAGCTCAAAGCCAGAGTCATGGGCGTCATCTTTATGGGCTGCGAGCTTGCCCGGCTGCAGCTGCCGGAAGACGAAATCTCATTGCTCCACATCATCAGCAACCAGGCTGCCGTCGCTCTTGAAAATATGAAGGCCTATGAAGAGATCATCGATCTGAACAGCTCCCTGGAGGCGGAGACTCATTTTTACCGGGAAGCCTTCGAAACCAGTCTGCCCCATCCCCATATGATCGGACGAGCGGAGCCGTTCAAGAAGATGCTGAATCTGATTCAGCAGGTCGCCAAGTCTGACACCACCGTTATGATTACCGGAGAAACCGGGGTAGGCAAGGATCTCGTGGCCCAGGCGATTCACCAAAACAGCAATCGTGCGTCGGGACCTTTTATCGCGGTTAACGTGGTCTCCTTGAGCCCGGAGTTGATTACCAGCGAGCTTTTTGGCCATGAAAAAGGCGCTTACACGGGGGCTTCCGAGTCCCGCAAGGGCCGCTTCGAGCTTGCCGGTGAAGGGACCCTTTTCCTGGATGATATAGACGCCTTTTCCCTCGATATCCAGGCTAAGCTGCTCCGGGTGCTGGAAACCAAAGCCTTCGAACGGGTAGGCGGAAACCGAACCCTGAAAACCCGTTTTCGGCTGGTGGCGGCCAGCAACAGAAATATCGAGGCGCTTGTGGAACAAGGCCTTTTCCGGTCGGATTTCTATTACCGGCTCAATGTGTTTCCCATCCATATTCCCCCGTTGCGTGAACGCAGTGAGGACATTCCCGCGCTGGCTCGGTATTTCATGACCCGGTTCGGAAAAAAATTTGGCAAACACTTTGACACAATAGCCAAAAGGGATCTGCAGATGCTGATCGATTATCCCTGGCCGGGTAATATACGGGAACTGCGCCATATGATCGAGCGGGCGGTGCTGCTCAGCAACGGTGGTCGCCTGATCATTCCTCCGTTGGATACATCTTTGTCCAAGACCTGCCACGAGGATGAGAAAATTCTATCTTTGAAGGATATGGAGGCACAGCATATCATCAGCGCCTTGTCCCGGTGCCGGGGAAAGGTCAGCGGCCCTGGCGGCGCGGCGACGCTGCTTGAGGTCAAACCCACGACCCTCTATTCAAAAATGAAGCGTCTCGGAATTGAGAGGGATGCCTACCGGATCAAGACAGGTGGGAATTCTACGTAAACTGAAGACATTTATCAGATTCGGATACGACATCCATTTCGATTGCACGTAAATCCACATTTTTTTGATCTGCGAATTCAGTCGCCGCTTCAACCTGTGGGGCACTCTTTTCAAGACGCTCAGATGGCTTCGTTTTACACGCATCACCATATCGAGTTGTCACCAATCGAAATGGAAATTAACCAATATGTTCTCCATCAGTATAAATGTCCTGGTTGCGGAAAAACCGCAAGGCTTCAGCCCGAAAACGAGGCCGCTTTGAACGTGCGCACGGTGGAGCCCCTGTTCTTTGATGGGGTGGGTGAACTCAGTCCAAAAGCTCAGGGAAGATGAAAAAACTGGGGATTATAAAACAAAAAGGTCTTCAGCCCTTCCGGTAAACAGGCCCTTTTATATCAGATTGGGTTAATGTTATTGCTTATTTTCGAACGTACGTGTCAGTTTGACGATGGCCGGACCATCGGGCTGAGCTTGGCCACCTGAAAACATTGTGGCCGTTTTGAGCATAGCGAACGTCATGACTGCGATGCCCGCATCGTGACTAACTTCTGCTTTTAATGTATGGCAAGATCTTGCTGACGGATAGCGCGTCGCTGGAAGGGCCATTGCGGATGTAGAATTCTTCCGATTTCGCCGTCTTCAGATATACCGGTTCGTCAGAGCGGCTGCAGGTAACGATACCGATCTGCGTGCCGTTCACATGGACGAGGCTGAAACTCAGATATTTGTATAACTCCGTTCCGATGTGTTGATTGATCAGGTTTTTGAAGTGCAGCCGACACTTGTCATCATTGGCAAAACCGTCTGCGGCCAACCCCTTTATGGTACCGTCATCCGACACACCGAGAAGCAGGGTGCCGCCATCGGTGTTCATGAAGGCCACCACGGCCTTGAGCCAGGCAATTTCGATCTCCTTGCCAGTTTTTTGAGTGTGAAGATTCATGCGCATGGTTGATTTGAACTCGATCGTGCGTCCTTCCCCTTTGGCGATCAACTGCCGGATGCTCTCTTCGGGGTGCTGGTCGTCGAAACGATCTTTAGGCAGGTCAAACGATCGGCCGTAACGGCGGATCATGAAAAAGGCCAGGACGCCGGCGAACAATACAACCACGGCCCCGATGGCCCAGAATCCTGTCCGTCTATGGCTGATGCCACCGATGATGTCCGCTTCCGGCACCATGACCCCCACCCAGACGTTGCGATTGAGGCCCTCCATCCCCTTAAATCCGCACCACCATGTCCGGTCTTCGTGGTCAATGAAGAAAACCTTGCCCGGTAGGTATTGCTCCTCCCAGGTGGTAGCCATTTTTCGGATCAACAGATCGTTGATCTCACCAAAAGAAAGAAAATTGGGGGAATTGTTGTCGCTCCCGGGAACGAAGAGCTGGGCGTCGTTTCTGAAGACGAGGACGCGGCTGTTTTCCGTTGGGGCCATGTCTTGGATTTTATTGAACAGGTCGTCCAGCAGAATGTCGAACGCCACCACGATTTGGGAATTGCCGCCTTTGATCTCACTGGCAATCGAAGCCGTGATCCCCGCCACCATGCGATCGAAAAAAATGTAGGGCCGTGTCCAGAACACCCCCTGGGTCGACAGGGCCGGAGAAAACCATGGCCGGTTGCGCGGATCATAGGTGGACGGCTGCCTATCTATAGAATTTTGTTGATGGTCGGCATCCCAATAGCGCAGCACGGCTTGGCGCTGGTCCCCGGTCCCACCGATCCATCTTGTCCGCCAGCCGTCGCCGTGGGGGGTGAGGTAATAGCTTTTTCCCAGCGTGTCAGCCACGGAAATTCCATATACAATGCGGTCATGCTTGAGCAATGGAAACAGAAGGTCGTTGAGTTTGTCAACACGGTCCAACGACAGCTTGCCCGAAGTGATCCAGTCCTCGACCAGTTCAAGTGATTGGGTCATGGCATCGACCATGGCCTCGAACTGATGCACCGCGCTCATGGTGGCATTGTCGATGTACTTCTCGGCGATATCCTCACGTGCGCGGGATGAGAAAAATGCAACCGATCCGAGTACCGCTGCAGAAAGAAGCAGGAATACCAGCAAAAGGTCTCTGGTAAATTGCCGACGCTTTATATGTGAAATGGTCATAACGCTTTTGTACCGCATATCCGGATGGTTTACAACTGGCGTTCAGGAACTCACCATGACGGGTTAACAATCATTACAAGTCATCTCAAAAAAGTCTTTGAACCCAAGATCTTTGTTGGAGGCAAAACTTAAATCCTCGGAATACTGCAGTATGCACCCCAAGGGCACTTCCTTCGGGGCGCCTGCGGTTTAAGTTTTACCCCCGCCGCGATCTTAGGCCCAAATCCTTTTTTTGAGATGGCTTGTAGTCAGCTCTTTAGCATTTGACGCGTCTGGCAGCCGGAAAAGACTCCGGACTTTGAACAGCTACCTTTTTCGTTTATTTATGCAATCATTTTTGTTAAGAGCATAATACGCTTATTCAGAGAACCCAAGCGGGGTAGTCACCTCGCTTCCATGTTATGCTGTGGGCGTAGCCACTGCTATTCACCTGCCCGAATACACGTTTTCACGCAGGTGTGCGTGAACAAGGCAACGAGTACCTTATAAAGGAACAGGAAAATATAAAATCATTAAGCAATTTGCATCCAAACGTGTAATGCCTTTTTAATCCTTTATGAATGCTGAGGTGAAAGAATGAGGGATATTTTAGTAAAAGATGTAATGATTCCAATCGCCAATTATATCACTGTCAATAAAGAGGATCATTTGGTTCAAGTCCTGCAGGCAATCGAGAAGAAGCGGCAAGATGAAGGGGGACATGCGCATCGGGACGCCATTGTCGTGGATGAAAATGGACAATTTGTCGGGAAAGTCACCATGATCGATATCTTTCGTGCTTTGGAGCCAAATTACAAAAAAGCTGATCAAGCGCGTGGTGGTGGAACATTGACCTACGCGTTTGTAAAAGAGGCTGTTAAAAATTTCAAACTCTGGGTGGAGCCGGTTGAAAATATTTGTCAACGTGGCGACAAAGTGGCCGTTGCTGACCTCATGCATATTCCTGGTCGCTCTGAGTTTTTGAATGAGGATGACAACCTGGAAAAAGCACTCAATTACTTTGTCATGGGGGTTCATCAGCCATTGATCGTTAAAAATGACGATGAGGTAACAGGCATATTACGATTTGGCGACATTTTTGAAATCGTCCGTGAACGTTTGCTTGCGGCATGCTGAGTGGTTCCCGGTGAAAAAGAGTGTCCAATCTATAATTGAAAACGGGTAATTAAGGATTCTATTAGAAAGATGATAATGTGTCGGTGCCTTTTTCCTAAGTGTGGATATTGAATAAGTAAAAGCTATCTCAAAAATAGGATTCCGGTTCGAGATCAAGGCGGATCCGCATTTCGAACCACAGGCATATGCCTGATATGTTGAGGATTTGAAATGCGGATCCAACGCGGGTATTGGGCCGGCAGACATTTTTGAGATGGTTTATAGAAACTTTTTGGTCCGTGCTTAGCTAAAAATGAAGTTCACGATACGTTTACCTTTGGGTGTAGTATCCTCTCGTGCAGTATTCCTAAGGCAGGATGACACCTGAAAATTAACCTTCCTCGAAACGTTTTTCCGAATAATCATTCCGGTGCTCAAAATAAGCAGGGTGACCATCCGTGGTCCCCCTGCTAAGTTGCCGGGAGAATGGATTCCGATGACGATTAATGCTTATGTGACCCTTGCCATACTTGTTGCCACCTTCGGGCTTCTCATCAAGACCAAGTTACCGGCCGCCTGTATATTTATGGGGGCATTGGCAACCGCAATCACATTCAAGCTGGCTCCGACTCAAGAATTGCTTAAAGGCTTCAGCAATCAGGGTATGCTGACAGTCGCGGTTCTTTATATGGTGGCTGCAGGCATGTACAGTACCGGTGCGATTACGGCGATTATGGATAAATTGATCGGATTGCCCAAAACTATCATGAGCGCCCAAATAAAAATTTTACCTCCCATTGCTGTAGGCAGTGCTTTTCTGAACAACACGCCGTTGGTCGCCATGATGATCCCTGTTATCCGTGATCTGACCCAGTCCACACGGTTGTCGGCAAAACATTTATATTTACCTTTGAGTTTTGCATCCATACTGGGGGGCACTTGTACAATCATTGGCACATCCACTAATTTAGTTGTGGTCGGATTGATGGCTGATGTTCTCGCGGAGGCCTCTCCCACGCTTCCGCCGATTCGTCCACTCAAGATGTTCGACCCCGGATTGGTTGGCCTACCAGCCGCAGTTATTGGCATCGCTTTCATGATATTTTTTGGCCGCTTCTTTCTGCCACGCGATTCACAGCAGGAAAAGTCGCAGGAGCAGCCGCGGTTGTACAAAGCTGAATTCGAGGTTATGCCTGAGTCTCGTTTCGTTGGCAAGACCGTCGCCGAATCCGGTATCACTGGTGGTCAAGGTCGGGACTTACTCTCTATAAGGCGCCAAGGGACTCTTTTACAAGTTGGGCTTTCCGATGAAATCATTCAGGCTGGAGACCTTCTGTCATTGTCTGCCAATGTCGCTTCATTAATAGAACTTTGGCGAATCAATGGCCTTCTGCCGCACCTGCGGCTGCTACCCATGGATAGCCCCCGGCATACCCACCAACTCGTTAAAGTGGTTGTTTCTCGACAAAGCCGGATGGTGGATAAGAAACTTTCCGACCTTCCTCTTCCGGGCACCTCCTATCGCTTCAAAGTCGTTGCGCTATCAAGAGATGGACAGCCCGTTCGGGGGCTGCTTGAAGACACCCGTCTTATGCCCGGGGATAAAGCCGTGCTGGAAGTCAACGACTCCTTTTTCTATGTCAGCCAACTGGAGCATGATTTCACCCTGACAAAAGCCATAGAAGGTTATCACATTCAGCACACTGAACGGGCTTTGGAAGCCACTTTAATTACCTTGGCAATGATTGTGTCCGTCGCCATGGGGTGGATGAGCATGCTTAACGCCAGCCTGCTGGCCAGCGGGGCGATGTTGTTGACCGGCTGCCTTCGGATTTCCATGGTGGCCAAAAGCATCGATTGGGGCACGCTGGTGGTCATTGCCTGTGCCATTGGTCTTGAATCGGCAGTGACCCGCAGCGGTCTTGCCGATCAAATCGCGCAACTGTTGACGTCATTGGGAGGCGATAATCCATATGTCTCCCTCGGCGTCATTTTTCTCGGTTGTACGTTTATGACCAATGTGATCACCAACAATGCAGCGGCAGCGTTCATGTTCCCCATCGCCCTGTCCACGGCAGCTCAGCTGAATGTCAACTTCATGCCATTTGCCGTTATCCTCATGGTTTCATCCTCTTGTGCATTCATCACGCCGACGGGTTACCAAACCAACTTAATGATATGGGGGCCGGGTGGGTATAGCTTCGTTGATTTTGTGAAAATCGGAACGGTCATGACACTCATCGTTGCCGCTACGGCTCTCGTGCTTGCGCCGTTGATTTTCAGTTTCTAATCTGGAACAGAAGCCGATCGGTATGCGCTTCGGATTCCGGCAGGCGGGAAATGGCAAACAGGATTAACGCAAATCCAATGAAATAAAAAATATTTCCAGAATATCTGTTGTGCGGTTCCGGGGCAGGCATGCACGTGAATTCCGCCGCACAGGGCTTCACCACGCGAATGCCTGAATCATAAGCGATTACATGTGGTATTGAAGATGATCCAGATACTCCTTAAATAATGCCATCAGATCTTCCACTGTCCCGGTTTTCTGTTTGATTTCCTCCACAGAATAATGAGAACTGACATACCTGGAACAAGCCTCAATTAGAAATTCCATCTCTTCTTTATCATCGGTTATGGAATCCAACGTCATCAGTGCCTTGAAAGCATTTTTGAGTTCATATAGCATTTTATATTCAGCCATCGTATCCTCTCTTGTTTCTCATATATACTTTTTCATTCAGACCATAAACATTTTGGATCTTCTATAGGTGTCATAATCGACGATTAACGTAGGTTTTTTCCCACAAGCCCGCTGGTGCGTCAAGGGCCTCCAGTAATTCCCGGTCGCGTTCGTAAATATCCGGACGAAAGGTAGCCATACCCTTTGCATCCACCGATACCGTGCCGTAGAACAGTATGATCGGAAACGGCGCCTTCAGGTGGATCCGCTCCGTGCGGCTTGAATTTAAAATCTGCTGGAGGCGATTCTCTCCCGCCTGACCGTCGAGCCGCAAGAGGCGCTTCGCCAGTTCAAAGGGGTTTTCGATGCGAATGCATCCGGCACTCAAATCTCTTCTTTCCAGATCGAAAAAACTGCGTTTGGGTGTATCGTGGATAAAAACGAAATCGGGATTGGGAAAAATGAACTTGATTTGCCCCATGGGATTGGCTGGGCCGGGCTGCTGGACCAGCCGGTAGGGCAGGGTCGCCCCCGTGTATCGATCCCAGGGGATTTGGGCTGGGTCATCAACCGGTTTGTCATTGCGGTCCCAGACGACATATTGCTCAAGCAGTTTGCCATGGGGATTTTTTCTCAGGCCGGGAAGCAGGGTAGTATCGAGGATCCCCGGCGGAACGGTCCATGTGGGATTGATTTCCATGTACCTTATTTTGGATCGGAATACCGGCGTTTTGCGGTACGCGTCTCCCACCTGGGAACGGGTGCGCCAGATCACCCGGTCATTCTCGACAAGGGCCACGCTGAAATCGGCGATGTCGGCTATCAAAAAATTTAATGGAAGATGGTGCATCACCCAGCGGGCACGTTCCAGGTTGATGCGGATCTGGTCAATTCGCGTCTTTACAGACACATTCATCTGCTCACGAGTGTCGGCCCCGACGGCACCATAGCAGTCGTCGGAGCCGCGTGCGAACGTATCGATTCGATGCCGGTCTTGAAAACGGCAGGTGGCATCCTGGAGGTCTTCGCTAAAAAAGTCCGCCCTGTCGAAGGATGTGGGCGGCAAGTCGCCCGTGGCCAGAAGGCGCTGTCTGATCAAGGGGACCCGCGGGTCATGATCGCCTTTTTCGATCAGCGGCCCCGATGGGATGGCAGGCCATCCCCCCGCATCCGCCAGTTTACGATAAGCCGCCAGAGCATTCGCCAAACGATGATACATGGGATGGTTGGGGCGCAGGCTTCCAATAAATGCGTCGATCTGGCCGGCCCTGATCCGGCTGCTGATGATATCCACTGCTGCCTGATTGTCGATGGTGGCTGGCAGCGGCCAGCGAGGATTTTGCAGCCGGGGGTCGACTTTCCCGTAATACAGGTTGGCTGCCAACCGGATCAACGCGTCGGTGAGCATCAAATCCCGTTCGGCATGGCGGCGTGCCGTGAGACCGTTACCTTTCTTTTCGTCCTGATGGGTCAATTTGCTGAGATGATAGTCTTCGGGTTCAAGACCATCCCGTTCGCTCATCCGGATCTGGCTGATGAGTTGCCTCACCGTGGATTCCTTCTGCCACAAGGGCTGATGGCCGGAACCGGCATATATGTCGATGAGTATCCGGTTGGCGACAATTTGTTTGCCATTGATCGATATTTGCCGTTTTTGTCGAAGATCTCCTACCATTGTCCGCAGGTTTTCTGAAACCGTCGATGCCGTGTCTGAAGCCAATGCCCCACAGAGCGTCATCAAGCAGACGGCGGTAATTCCTGCTAATCGGAATCCTAAAGATAAAAACCAGCTAGTCCATCTGCTCTTCCACAATGTTTCCGGAACCATTGTGGTTAATGGCAAAACAGTTGCTCTTCGCAAATGAATTGTTCGTTTGGAACTCATCATGAATTTTTCATTCTGTACAGACACCGGATAGCACCCTCAAATCCCTCATCCATGTATTGGCGCATCTGTTTCAAACTCGGCTTTAGCATGCGCCGGGTTTCTATCAGGGCATCCCCGGAGATGGCGGTCAACAAACGTAGTTTATCAATACAACGCTTTTTCAATTCCTTTTTGGAAACGATTTGGGTTATCAGTCCCAAGTCAAGTGCCTCCCGGGCGCTGAACTCCGATCGGGTCAGAATCATCTCGGTGGCTTTCTGGGATCCGATACTCTGAACCAAATAAAAGGCCAGGGGAGGGGAGGGCGGGAGGCCGAATTTCAGATTGGGATGAAAAAAGCTGGCGTTTTCCGTCGCGATACACAGATCAAAGGCCAGGTTGATGGCCAGGGATGTCGGGCCGATATCCCCGTCCATGCCGCCCACGACAGGCTTGGGGAATGTGTATATGGCTTCCAGGAATTGGTTGATGGCGTTTTTATATGTGCTGGAATAACGGCTTCCACCGGAGTCGTTGATTTCCTCAAGACTTTCTTCCAGGAATTTTTTATGCTCCGCATCCCCCCGGTACTTTTCTGAATACAGGACGACAACGCCGTTGACCGCCGGGGCTGCCTTGATCGTGTTCAAGGCGGACAGCAGGGCATCTTTTCCACTGACCGTTGTGGATAGGACCTCGGCCCCTTCCAGTATGGTGATGACGGCTATGTCGTCTTCCTGGTGGCAGGTAAATGTGTCAGTGGCTATTTCGATTGCGCCCATCTTGATTTTCCTTTCCGTTTTTTAAAAATGAACCCGAAACATCAGCCTATACAAAACCGGAACGAACAGCAAGGTGATTACCGTGGCGAACAGCAGACCGAAAATGATGCCGATGGCCATGGGCTGCCACATCTCACCGCCCCCCACCCACAAGGGAATCAAGCCTAAAGATGTGGTGGCCGTGGTGAGCAGGATGGGACGGAAACGCTGCTTGGCGGCCGCCACGATGGCTTCGTTTTCCGGCCGGTGAAAGTCGTCCATTTCTATCTTGATCCGATCCAGCAGAACGATACCGTTGTTGATGACGATGCCGGACAGGGAGATGACGCCCAGAAAGCCGTTGAAACTGAAAAATGAACGGGCGATCAATAGACCCCCGATTACCCCGATCAGCCCCAACGGAATGGTCAGCAGGACGATGACGGGTTTTCTCAGGGAGTTGAACTGGCCGATCAGCAGCAGGACGATGATCATGAAGGACATGGGCAGGTACTTAAATACGGCACCGATGGCTTTGGCGCTGTTTTCGGCGTCGCCGCCCAATTCGAAACGGTAGCCGGCACCCCAGGTTTTTTGGCGCTCCACAAGCCACGGCCGGATCTGACCCATCACCCCGGCGGCCGTGTACCCGGTCTGAACTTCGGAAAGCACCGTCATGGTCCGATAAAGATCCCTTCGCAGGATCTTGGACGCCTCCCACGCCACCTGGATATCGGCCACCTGTTTTAACGGAACGCTTTGCCCGGTCTGCTGGTTGTAGAGGTTCATCGTCTCCAGCCGATCGATTTCCTCACCCTCGGACAGCTCCCTGCGAATCACGATGGGGATGCTCTGGTCACCTTCGCGAAAACGCTCCACCTCCATGCCGCCCAAAAGGGTCTGCAGGGACATGGCGATATCCTGACTGGTGATGCCGGCCAACTGGGCCTTGACCTGATCCACCCGTACCATCAGTTTTTTGGAGCGCAGCCCCCAATCATCCTGAACGTTTTTCGATCCGGGCACGGCGGCGAGTTTGTGTTTGATTTCGTTGACGATACTATGCAGTTTATCCATCTGCTTGCCGGACACCCGGATAGCGATGGGCTGGGCCGATCCGCCGCCTTGCTGCAGCCTGGAAATGGTGGCGGCCATTTCCGGAAAACGTTCCAGGCAAAAGCCTTCCAATTGGTCGATTACATGCTGATTGACGGCATCGGACGATGTGTTGAGAAGTATGTGAGCCGAATAGGGGGCTGCTTCAGGCGGGTTGTAGCCCAGGTCATACTTGGGCGCCCCCTGACCAAGATACGACGACCAGGAAACAACCCCTTCGGTCCGGTCCGCATTGGTGGCCAATTGGTCGCGAACGAAAGCCTCGATCTGATCCACGGCGGCTGTTGTGCTTTCGATGGATGTGCCGATGGGCAGCTCGATGTTGGCCGTGACAAGGGGGCGGTCGCTTTGCGGGACGAAGACGAACGGCACAAAGCCGGCCAGTTTCAGGAACCCCGCGAAGAGCAGCACGATACCGGCGATGAGCAGCCACGGCTTTCTCAGGCAGAAGTTCAACCAGCCGGCGTATATCTCACGGATCCGATCGAAAACGGACGGCTTGTCCTGCCGGGAGGGTGTTATCCGCAAAAAGGTGGTTGCCAGGATCGGCACCAGGGTAAGGCTGAGCAGCCAAGAGGAAAGCAGGGCGATGCTGACCACCACAAAAAGGTTGCCCATGATTTCCCCCATCACCGATTCGGCCAGGAAAAAGGAGAGAAAGGCGGCCGAGGTGGTGAGGGTGGCGACCAGCAAGGGCATGGTGAGTTCCTTTGCGGCGCTTACCGCCGCCGGAACCGCTTTTTCTCCCTGGGCCATTTTGACCATGATCGATTCGGACATGACGATGGCGTTGTCCACCAGCATCCCCAGGGCGATGATCAGGGATGCCAGGGTTACCTTGTTGAGCCCGGTGCCGATCAGGGCCATGATTAGAAGGGTCACGACCATGGTGGCGGGAATCAGGCTGGCCACCACCAGACCGGTACGCAGTCCCAGAAAGGCGAACATGACGACCATGACCACGGCGATACTCTGGAAGAGGTTTTTGACGAAATTCTTGACCGACTTGTCCACTACGGTGTCCTGGTAGGCCACCCGGATGAAGTCGACGCCAATGGGATAGATCCGGCGGTATTCGTCCAGCCTTTCGTCTACCTGTTCACCCAGCTGAATGATGTTGCCGCCTTCTTTCAGGGAAATCCCCAGCACCAGGCCTTTTTGACCGTTGATCTTGACGAGGCTGGTGGGCGGGTCGACGTACCCGCGGTGGATCCGTGTCACGTCTCCCAGATAGACCAACGTATTGCTGCCCTCGACGGGGATCAGGGTTTTGCGGATATCCTCGATGGATTCGAAATTGCCCGTGGGTTCCAGAATGATTCGTTCCGGTCCCACTTCCACGTTACCGCCGGGAAAGATGATATTCTGGGCCGCCAGGGTTTGCTGGAGCTTTTGTCGCGTCAACCCCATCTCGGCCAGCCGGGCATCGTTGAAGTCGATCCAGATGCGCTCCGCTTGGTCGCCGGCGATCTCCACCTTGGCCGCGTTGGGGAGCTTGATCAGGCCGTCGCGCACATCATCGGCGACTTCTTTCAGTTCGGCATAGCTGAATCCCTCGGCCACGATGCCGATGATCAGGCCGAACACGTCGCCGATCTCATCGTCCACCACCGGAACCACGCCTTCGGGCAGCTCGGGCTGAACCTGTTCCACCTTGCGGCGGATACGATCGAACACCGGCTGCAGCACCTTGACGCTTTCCTTCAGGGAAACGCTCACCACCGACACGCCCGTACGAGACTCACTGGTGATGTAGTCGACTTCCGGGATTTCCTGGATCACTTTCTCGATTTTGTCCGACACCAGCATCTCCATGCGCTGGGGGCTGGCCCCGGGGAAAGTGGATACGATGGTGAGATATCGGATCAGAAAGGGCGGCATGTCGTCCCTGGGCATGTCGTTGAACACGGATATGCCGAACCCGACGAGGATCACCAGGATCGAGAACATCAAGGTCTTGTTCTTGATGGCAATGTGAGTAATATTCATGGGGCAGCCCGGACTTTCATCTGGTCGCTGATCATGGAGATGCCGGATGTCACGATGAACTGCCCCTCTTCCAGTCCGTCCAATATCTCGAGTCCGGCCCCGGTCAACTCGCCCACGGCCACCGGATGGCGATGCACCGTGGCGAATCCCTCCTCCGGCCCCATTTCCAGAAGGTAGACGAAGCGTCCCTGGCTGTCCTCGGCCACGGCACTGGCCGGCACGAGAATTTTTCCGTTTCCAGCGCCGTTACCGTCACCAAAGGCGAAGCTCACCTCGGCGGGCATGCCCGGACGGAGCATTTCGCTCTCCTGATCGAGAAGAACCGAAACCGGGTAGGTGGATGCGGCGGAGGTGATCTGCGACACCTTTGTGACTGTGCCGGTATATGCTTTTTGAGTATGGGCGAAGCGCACGGTGGCCTGCATGCCGGGCCGGATGTGGTGGATGAGTGTGCCGGGCATACCCACCTCCACCTCCATGCGGGCGCCGGAGATGATCGACGCCACCAGTTGACCTGCCGAAACATTCTCGTTTTTCTCCACCGGCACCTCGGCCACATGGCCGTTGGTGGGTGCCACCAGGGTTCCGTAGGAGAGCTGCCGCTTCTGCAGATCCAACTGTTTTTGCTTGGATTCGTAGGTGGCCTGGGTCGAGGCGTACTGGTTTTTGGCCGCTTCATACTCGCTCAGGGCAATGTTGTTGTTCTCATACAGCTCGCGAACGCGGTTGAGGTTGGATCGAGCGGTTTCCTGCTGCACGCGGGCGTTCTCCATGCTGGCCCGGAGTTCTTCCAGCTTGAGGGTCATGTCGATGGTGTCCAGGGATGCGATCCGGTCCCCTTTTTTTACCTGTTGCCCTTCCCGAACATCGATGGTCTGGACGATGCCCCCCACCTGGAAGCTCAGGTTGGTTTCGGTCTGGGCCCTGGATACCCCGGAGAAGGTTCTCAGCCGATTGCCGCTGGACGGCTCGATCTTCTGGAACCGCACGGGGCGTATGATCGGCTCCGGCTCCTTGGGGGCATCGCTGCATGCCGCGGGCAATAGAACGGCAACGGCCGCCAGCCCGGCAATCAGGATACGTTTCATGGTCATTGGTTACTGCTCTCGTTTCTCGTCCAGATACTCGATCAGACGCTTGGAAAAATCTACCTGATCCGCTTTGGATGCCAACAGAACGAACCGTCCCATGGACCGCTCCAGGTTCAAGTAGCTGATGAAATACTCGTAGACGGCATTTGCCGCGGCCAGCTTAGCGGTGAGGGCCGCGTTTTGCGCGTCAAGTAACTGCACGATGGACACCTGGCCTTTCTCATAGGCATTCTGTACCAGATCGAAGTTTTTAGCCCCGGCCTCGGCCGCCTGCCGCGAGAGGGTGATATTGAAAGATTTGGCCACGATGTCCAGGACGTTGTTGCGAAGGGTCAGTTCCAGGCTTTGGATCAGATCGGTCCGCTGGGTCTTCAACCGTGAGATGTCGATTTTAAGCTGGCGGGTGCGAACGGAAATCTCGCCTCCGGGAAACAGAGTCCAGCTGGCGTTTACCCCTACCTGCCACGAATCTTCGTCCGGCAGGGCGACTTCGGAGCCGGCGCCGGTGCGGGAAAAGATGTGATCCGCCTGGGCGCTGGCAGCCACATCGGGCAGGTATCGTTTGCGCCGGTAGGAGGCCAGGACCCGTTCGTTGGCCCGGATGGCTTCATCGACTTCCTTGATCTCCGGGAGCGTGGCCGTGGCCTCTTGGACCAGAAAATCGGCTGCCAGTTTCATAACCGCCGGATTGTTCACGATCTTTCGCAAATCGGTTTCTGGGTATTGATGAAACAGGTTGTCGGACAAACGGACGTCGGCAACCGATAACGCCTCGTCGATGGGTCGGAAGAGTATCTGATTCAGGCGCTGTTTGGTGGCCAGCCAGGTCGCATGGGCCTCAATCAGGCCGTTTTTGGCGCTGGCCAGCTCGCTTTCCCAGCGGTAGACATCGGCGGCGCCGGCGTATCCCACGGCCAGGCGTTTTTTGGCGATGCCCAGATTCTCCTTGACCAGATCCAGATAGTCCTTGCGGATGCGGCGGTTGGTCAAGGCGCGCAGGATGTCGAAGTAGGCCACGCCGCTGGTTTGAACGGTATCCAGTTCCGTCTGGCCGAGACTGTACCCGGTGGCCAGAAGGTCGTGCCGGCTGACGCTCAGGTTGGTGAACAGCGACTCGGAGAAGATCACCTGGTCGAGTTTCGCCGTGCCGCTGACCGCTTTTTCCGCGGTTCCGTTTATGGCATGATTCTCGTCGATTACCCGGCCACCGGCCGAGGCGCCCACCTGGGGAAGCAGCGGGGCCCTTGCGAGCGCCACGTCCTTCTCCTTGGATTGATAGGTCTGTCTTTTCGCCGCCAGTGTCCGGTTGGCGTCCAGTGCCTGATGGATGGTCTCCTTGAGCCCCAGGGGAGCGGACGCCGCCGATGTCTCCGTGTAGACGAGTTCCGCCTCCAAAAGGATATCCCATGATGGAGAAAACCCGATCCGGCGTGCCGTGGTCATGTTGATATTAAGGCTTCCCAGGCGTTGGAAGGTCAGAGGCAGTGTCGCCGGGTCCTCACCGTCCAGGATGCGCTCGATGTTCAAAGCCACACGCCGGATCAAGCGGGGGAAATCCGCTTCCGGCCGAGTGGCGGCCAGGGCCCCCAGCTTTAAATCGTCAACCCCTTTGATTGAGAAGGTGGGCAATTTCAAGCGGTTGACCTTTTCGATAAACTCGGCCCGTTCGATCTCCTCGAACCGGTACAGACTACCGATGATCACGGCGTCCGCGGTACCGGCCAGCTGGTCCGCCACCGCATCCAAAGAATCCACGGCAATGGGATGCACCTCGATGCCCTTGTCTGCCAAAAGCGCGGCCAGGGAATTTTGCCTGGGGATGAGTTCCATCAGCCGGCGGTCTTCGACCAGGGCGATGCGCTTGTACGGATAAAGGGTGTGAAAGGTGTCAAGCTCAGCCTCCAGGGTTTGGGGGAACATGACAAAGGTGAGATTGTGAACACCGGATGTCCCTTCGGGGGTAACCGGGATTTTCTGCAATGCCGGGTCGATGACCCCGACGAGGATGACCGGCTTGGGGTAGACCGGGCGGCGGGCGAGCAGCGCACTACTCAGCGGCCCCAGACCAAGGATGATATCAATCGCCGGATCCTTTGCCAGATGCCGGTAATTTTTATCGATGCAGTCGGTGGACCAGTCGCAGCTTAGAATACTGTCAGGGTTGATGGAAACGGTGGTGCGGGATTGGAGCAGACGGGTCAGTTCGGTTTCAAGCTGCCGGATGAATGCCAGTGTCGCTTTTTTTTCCACATCCAAAAGAATGCCGATACGTATAATGGGCGTTGATGGAGCGGATTGCGCTATTGTTTCGGTGCGCAACCCCACCAAAAACGTCAACAATAAAACCATTGAGAGTTTGAATGCGAATCGATCCAATACATGCACCGCCTGATTGTCTAAGGTTATCGATCAGTGGCCAATCGGGGTGAACGAGATGGTATTGAACGGAACAACTACGTATCTTTGCGGATACAGCCGGCTTCGTCAATCAAATAATTTCGATTTTGAGGATGATTTTGCTATAGTTATTTTTGGTTGTTCGCTTATCCCGGTTAAATCAAGGATGGGAAATTGGTGTGGTTTTTCTTAAATTATGGTACGCATCGGACCGCAAATTTATGTAAGCAGCCGGGGCTAATGCATGGGGTTCAATTAGAAAGTTACACTGTCCTCAACTCAGAACTGCTGTAGCTTTTCATTTTCGGTAATAAGGATATTTCTCACCATGATTAGAAAAAGCCTATTGGCGATGCTTTATGTAGTGCTTGGCGGTGTAGTCACGCTGGTCTTGGTGGCGATCGTTCTCCTGCAAAACCGTCCGGACCTCAAGCTGTGGCATGATGAGCATCTGGATGCCGAGTTCACTGCCGACTCGCCGGTATCGGATTTTACCGGTTATCTGGCGCTGGAGGAAAAGGTATTCGCCCAACTGGAACGGCAGGTGCTGGACCGGTTGCCGGAAGCGGATCGGGGGCCCATCAACCGATACATGCGCGGCAGCCTGACCGATCCCGGCCGGTGGGAGAGGAACTGGAACCGGACCTTCGAGTTGACGGCGCCGGAACCCACTGCAGGGGTGTTGATGCTGCACGGCATGTCCGACGCACCCTATAGCCTGCGTCAATTGGGATTCGATCTAAACGAGAAGGGGGCCTGGGTTGTGGGGTTGCGGCTGCCCGGTCATGGGACCATCCCCTCCGGGCTGATCCGTTTGAAATGGGAAGACATGGCCGCAGCGGTTCGTTTGGCCATGCGGCACTTGCGCGATCGGCTGGGAGACAAACCGCTTTTTATCATCGGGTATTCCACCGGTGGGAGTCTTGCCGTGGAATATGCCTTGGACCAGATTGCCGGCGATAAGCTTCCCAAGGTAAAGAAGATCGTACTCGTTTCGCCGGCTATCGGGGTGTCCCGCCTGGCCGCGCTGTCCGTCTGGCAGGCCCGTCTGGGACGCTGGATAGGGCTTGAGAAAGTGTCCTGGAACAGCATTCAGCCGGAATACAACAGCTACAAATACAGCTCATTTGCCATCAATGGCGGTGTCCAGGTCTACCGGCTGGCCGCCGACATTCAGAACCGCCTCACTGCGGCGCGGAAAGCCGGCCGGTTGAAGCGATTTCCACCGGTGCTGGCCTTCCAATCGGTCGTGGATGCAACCGTTTCGACACCGGCGGTTTTCACCGGTTTGTACCACCGTTTGATCAATGCCGGCAATGAGCTGGTCGTTTTCGACATCAATCGCCATGCGGGTGTGGACAGTCTGCTGACCGGCGATCCGCTGGACTCTATTTTGGCGTTGCATGGGACCGGTGGAATGAATTATTGTCTGAAATTGCTAACCAACGAGAATCCATTGAGCAATCGTGTAGTTGTTGTCTCTTATGGTGCGGGCATGCATGCAGCGCTCACAGAACCGTTGGACTTGCAGTGGCCCGGCGATGTTCACTCACTGTCGCATATCGCCTTGCCGTTTCCTGAGGATGACCCGCTTTACGGCATCAAGGAAAACACCCTGAATCCGGGGGTTGTGTTGAGTAAAACGATTTTGCGTGGTGAGCGAGGCGTAATCCGGATCCCGGCCGATGAGATCTTGAGGCTTCGCTGGAATCCGTTCTATCCTTATGTGAGTCGTCGGGTGATCCGGTTTTTGGGGTTTAAAGAGGAGTAAAGAATATGGATCCTGTCTTGATTGTGGCTGCGTTTGTACTCGGCACGATGGCGAGCCGAATCGGTCTGCCGCCGCTGGTGGGATATCTGGTGGCCGGATTTGTACTCAACGGTATGGGAGTTGCGGCCGGTGATCAACTGGAAGCCATCGCCGATGCCGGCGTGACCCTGCTGCTGTTCACCATTGGTCTGAAATTGAAACTCAAGGACCTGGCCAGCCCGGAGGTCTGGGGGGGCGCAACAGTGCACATGGTTAGCACCGTCATCCTCTTTGGTGCAGGGCTTGGGTTGCTCAGCCTGGTTGGCATGCCGTTGCTGAACGGTTTGACCTGGACGCACTGCCTGCTCATCGCTTTTGCGCTGAGCTTTTCAAGCACCGTCTTTGCCGTCAAGGTGTTTGAAGCCAAAAAGGAGATGGCCTCGCGCCATGCTGTCACATCCATCGGCATCCTGATCATGCAGGATATCATTGCCGTGGTTTTCCTGGCGACCTCGTCCGGTAAAGTGCCGAGCCCGTGGGCGATGGCGCTGATCGCCGGGCTTTTTGTGGTCCGACCGCTGCTGCTGCGCTACATGTCACGTTGCGGCCACGGTGAACTGCTGATGCTGTTCGGCATACTGATGCCTGCCGCCGGTTACGCCGGATTCGAATGGGTCGGCCTGAAAGGCGATTTGGGGGCACTGGTCTTTGGCATGCTGGTGGCAACCCATCCCAAGGCCCAGGAACTGGCCAATGCCCTGTTGGGGTTCAAAGACCTGTTTCTGGTGGGTTTCTTCCTGAACATCGGCATCTCCGGTTCACCTACCTTTGCCGCAGTGGGCCTGGCGCTTTTGCTGGCACTGGTCATGCCTGTCAAGGCAGCACTGTTTTTCGGCATCCTCACCCGTTTCAGGCTGCGCGCACGCACATCCCTGCTGGCGTCCCTGAGCCTGGCCAATTACAGCGAGTTCGGTCTTATTGTCGGCACCATCGGTGTCGCCCATGGATGGTTGGACAAAGAGTGGCTCGTGGTCTTGGCGATCGCTTTGTCGTTTACATTCATCCTTGCGTCACCGGCCAACGCCATGGCCCACGGCCTTTACGCTCGCTGGTGCGACCGTTTGAAGCGGTTCGAGAACGGTGAGCGTCTGCCCGATGAAGCTCCACTGGACATCACTGATGCAACAATCGCCATAATTGGATTAGGCGGACTTGGCACGGCAGCTTACGATGAAATGCGACGACGCCACGGTGACGTGGTGGTCGGTATCGATTTCTCCAGGCAGACGGTGCAACACCATTTGGAACAGGGACGCCGGGTGGCGCTGGGTGACGCCTCGGACAGCGATTTCTGGGAACAAACCAATCCTTCCGATACCGACATCCGCATGGTTATGCTGACCCTGCCGGATGCCAAGGCCAGCGCTTTTGCCATTAGCCAAATGAAAGCGCGCGGTTACACGGGGCAGATTACTGCTTCCGTGCGTTTTGAAGACGAGGTTGACGAGTTGAAACAAGTCGGAATCGATGCGGCTTACGTCGTGTATCAGGAGGCAGGGGTCGGTTTTGCCGATCATGTCTGCAAGCATATGGACCACTGCCAGCTTCAGGAAACCGGTTTGACTGCCTGATTGGCAGTGGCCTGAATCCCCGGCAAAAAAACAAATAAAATTTCCCAGCGCAATTTATTTGATACTTCTAAGAAACGCGTTAATCAAAACCTTTTACAAAATAGTTTTTTTAAAAAGCGTTTCCCAAATTTTAGGCATGCCTAAAAATTAAAAAAGGAGTTCCCTTTAGGTGGCTATTCACTATGATCGGTCTGGAAAAGCTTTTTACGCCAACTGCGGTGCGTTCAATCCCGTTTTATATCTCTATAAAAACAATCAGTTTCCCAGATAGAACAATTTCATTTGCAATCCAGATAAAAAATATTTTGACAACTGCCTATTGAATAACATATTACTGAAAAAACAGACGGTCCGCTTTCAGCCGGTGACGCTTTTTGACACGTAAATAACAATCCGGATTGAAAGGGTTTCGTTTTGTGCAAGCTGTATTTATTCAAGCATAATGAAGGCCAGGCTGGCACCCAAACAGGCGGATAATGGCTTATGTGCCGTCCGCTGAGTCTGCTTTGGAAACCAAACATAAAAGAAAGGAGAGTTTTGCCATGCATAAATCAACGGCGAAAGTTGATCTGCCGGATAAGCCGTTTGTTTCGTCAAAGGAATTCAAGAAGAACCCCGATGGTTCCTGGACTTGCATCAAAAATACAGACATCAAAAGTTCCTACGGAATTTATCGGATTCCTCCGGGTATGACTTTCAAGAAAAAGACGACCCACTGGGGAATGGATGTTGCCGAGTTGCTCGAACAGGCGGAATCAAAATAGAAAGATTCGGGGATTTGCTAACCCCTGACTTTGTTTAGAAAAATTTCTTTCATTCTTCAAGAAAGACCGAAGGACACCAGAACCGTCATTATAAAGGAATTAAGGTAACAGAAAAGTCGTTTCAACCTTGATTCCTTGGCTTTGTTGTTCTTCGGTTTTAACATTTTGATGGAAACCAATCTTAACTCTTGGATAAAATCCAGATTTACAAGTTGACTTTCCCTCATTCCCGTAACCCCGCCACACCGACAATCAGCACCATGCTTGACCGTTTAACACCTCCTTAGGAATGCGAGCTGGCAGAGGGTGTTGATGGCCCAATTTTTGAGCGGCCAACCCAGTTATTCCTGCATATTGCTGGTATGCGCCATTGAACACAGCTCAGCCATCAGGTGAGTCATGCGGTGCTTGTCTTTTTCTTCCAGCATGAATGCCCGTATTTCACTAATGCCGGTCTTCCTGTTGGGAGAGTCGACAGGCTGGTTTTGCCATGCCTGCTGAAGGGTTTGCCGTAGAAAATTGGAATCTGTGGTGTTATCCATGATGAGCAACACCTGCTGGAGTGGAACAGTGTCAACCAACTCGTTGAGTTCAAAGATGCACCCGGCGTTTTGCGGGGAGAATCCCCGAAGGTCCATGAGAACGAGTTTGGATGTGTCGACCAGGCGTCGTAAGGTCGACTGCCACGTGTCATCATGGCAGAAAAAATCGTTGATCCGGTAGCGACCGTCGAAATCGGGCCGGGTATCAAGATCGGCCAACCGCCGGTCCAATGCTGCGGGAGTATTGATGAACTGACGATTGAGCCGGCCGCTGACAAAAGCCATAAATTCATGGGGTTCCACCGTGGTGGTCGCAAGATCCGGTCCGGCAATGAGCTGCAGATTGCCGATGTAACGCCAGCGTTGGGACAGGTCGTTAAAAAGCCGCTCACTTCGCCGGCCAAGGGCAAAGACACGCAGCAGCAGTAATCGGACATTCATGGCTTCGGCATGTTGAGCCGCCTTCAGAAAGCGGAAACCCAACCGCGTGGCGAACAGCCAGGCTAAAAAAGCCACCACACCGGACATGATCCACCAAACCCCTTCGAACACCAGATTGATAGCGTAAACCACGCCGAACAGCAGCCATAAGGCGCCGGAGGTAAGAAACTGCTCATTGGTCTGTTTGGCCAGATAGCTTTTGCGTATCCAGATCAAAGCCACCCATCCCAGAACGGCAAACAGCCCAAATCCAATCATGATGATGGAGAAAAACACCCCGTTTGCGCCCAGTCCCAATGAAAATCCAAAACTGGCTATGGTGCGAAGGAAGGTTCCGCTTTGTTCCCCGACGCCAAGCACAAGCACCGAACCGGTCAGACCGACCGTCATGAAGGCGAGCACCAGTGGTCCCACGGCGCGTACCCGGCGCAGAAGCAGAACCAGAAGAAGGGCCGTCGGAATGAAATTGGTGCTCCACCAGAGACCGGCAAGCTGAGATACGGTCAGGTCGGGACTGCGTATCAGCGCCCACCCGCCGATCAGGACGTAGACGACGAAATATCCGACCCACAAGCGGATCGTGGAACGAATATGCGCCCCAACCATCAAACCGATAACTAGGGTCAGGGGCCACAGATAAGACCAGAACAGGAGTATAAAACGTAACGGCAGGATCGCTGTATGGGAAGACAACAGGAAACATGCGGCCATCACCGCGGCAAACAGGGCTCCGGCAAAGCCATTCACCATGATCGATCGCCGTCGTCCGGATTTAAATTGATACATGCATGTCCGGCCGCTACGGTTGGCGTTGTTTGGTCGATGTGCATTCAGTACTCGCAGCCGTAGCTCGCTAGAGACGGATAAAGATTGCTTTTCCCGGCCTTGCTCGGGCTGCGGATCGGATATCGCCTCTCGCTTTTGCATTCCCCGCACCACCGCCCGTCTATAGCGCCACATGGTGAACAGGGAAACCGGCAGTGACAGGCATGCCCCGGCGATGAGGATGAAAGACAGGTGACCGGTGAGGAAAACAACGATAGGGTCGGAAATGGGTTCCATGGGATGGCTCCCGGTTTGCCAATCGGTTTGCGTAAATTCCTACGGACCGAGGGATCAGTATCTATCCGGAGGGGAAGCGTTTTCGTTCGAGACTCAGTTCCTGGACGGTCGCTTTTTTAAATGTTGGATGGTTCGTTCCAGTAACCCACCCCAATGTTTTTTATGCAACACTGGTGTCTAAAATGCCGTCACCACCTCTATATCGCTTGCCTTGCCAAGTCTGTTTTTGTTCAAAACACCTGTTGATCAGTTCCATGGTCTCACGTTTTTGCAATGACCAGAGCGGGGCGACCAGTTCCTGGGGGTGGGGGTCGCCGGTGAGGCGCTGGATGATCATCGAATCCGGAAGCCGTTCTATGAATTCGCAGACCAAATCCACATACTCCTGTTGCTCCAGGCAGCGATAGCCCCCTTGCCGGTACAAAGTCTCCATGGGTGTTCCCCGGACCACATAAAGAAGGTGCAGCTTGATCCCTTCGATGCCAAGGGCGGCGACGGTATCGGCGGTTTCCAGCATTTCTTTCCTTGATTCACCAGGTAGCCCCAGGATGACATGTGCACAAATATTAATGCCGCGGTTGCGGGTGGATGTCACCGTGCGTTCAAAACATGCAAAATCGTGCCCCCGATTGATGCGGGCCAAGGTTTGATCGTGAGCGCTTTGCAGGCCATATTCGATCCAGATCAGATGGCTTCGGGAATACCCCTCTAAAATGTCAAGCACGGCCGGGGCCACGCAATCAGGCCGGGTACCGATGGCAAGGCCCACCACGCCTCCGACGGATAAGGCTTCGTCATAAAGGGCCTTAAGATGCGCCACCGGGGCATACGTATTGGTAAATGACTGGAAATAGGCCATCAGTTTGTCGGTTTTAAATCGACGGGCGATCCTGGCTTTGCTACGCTCGATCTGCTCGGTGATGGACAGTCCTTTTTTATATGCGCCGGTTCCCGACCCTTTTGCATTGCAGTAAATGCAGCCGCCGGTGGACAGGGTCCCGTCCCGGTTGGGACATGTGAGGCCGGCATCCACGGTGACTTTGTGCACACGGCCGCCGAACAGGCTGCGAAAATAGGTGTTTAAATCCCGGTAGGGTTTTTTCTGCATAAAAATCCTCTGCTTGACCATGATCATCGTACAATTATATAGTCTGCGGGAAGAAAGCAAAAGAGCCAACATGGAGTGAATGTCAAAGGCCCAATGCCAAGTGTCAAGTGAATGAATTCTGCCGATGTGATTTTAATCAATAATTATTAATTATAACCCCTAAAACAGGTCCGGTAAATACGGACGACTGATAAATACTCAGAACTATATTTGATGGCAATTTACCAGAAGAAATACGATATTATTGTTGTCGGCGGCGGGCATGCCGGGTGCGAAGGGGCCCTGGCTGCTGCCCGAATGGGTTGCCGGGTATTGTTGATGGCCATTGACCTCGATAAGATCGCCGCCATGCCCTGCAGCCCTTCCATTGGTGGCATGGCCAAAGGTCAATTGGTCAAAGAAATCGATGCGCTGGGGGGCGAAATGGCCAAGCTGGCCGACCAGACGGCCATTCAGTACAAGACCCTGAACACCAAAAAAGGTCCCGCGGTGCAATCCACCCGCACCCAGAACGACAAGGGCCGCTATCATACGGCCATGAAGGCCGTGGTGGAGCGGCAGCCCAACCTTGACCTCAAACAGGCGTTGGTGGAACGCCTGATCGTCGATGGCGACCGGGTGTGCGGAGTGGAAGACCACACGGGATTCGGCTTCGAGGCCCCGTGCGTGGTGCTGGCCACGGGGACCTTTCTTTCCGGTTTGGTGCATATTGGTTACAAATCCATTCAGGCCGGCCGGGCCGGTGAATTCGCCGCTTACAACCTGCCCGCCCATCTCAAGGAGCTGGGGTTTGCCCTGGGACGCATGAAAACCGGTACGCCGCCGCGTCTGGACCGGACCACCATCGATTTTTCCCAGTTCGAGCAACAAGATCTGGAGGATCCTCAACGGCCGTTCTCCTTTTCCCCGCCGTCGAACCGGTTGCCCCAGCGCCCCAGCTACATCGGCCACACCAGTGAGGCGGTTCACCAACTGGTGCGGGACAATCTGCACCTTTCCGCCTTGCATAGCGGCATCATCAAAGGGGTTCCGGCCCGTTACTGCCCGTCCTTCGAAGACAAGATCGTCCGCTTCCCGGACCGCGACCGCCACCAGATTATCCTCGAACCCGAGGGATTGGATACCGAGGAGATTTATGCCTCGGGTTTGGGCAACAGCCTGCCGATGGACGTACAGATCGAGGTGGTTCGGACGGTGCGTGGCCTGGAAGAGGCCGAGATTATGCGTCCCGCCTATGCCATCGAGTACGATTTCGTCAACCCGGTCCAGTTGCGGCCCACGCTTGAAACCAAACGTATTCGTGGCCTCTACCTGGCCGGTCAGATCAACGGAACGTCGGGTTATGAAGAGGCTGCGGCCCAGGGAATGTGGGCCGGTATCAACGCTGCCTGCGCTGTCCAGCAAAGGCCACCGTTTATTTTGGATCGCAGCCAGGCCTACATGGCCGTTCTGGTGGATGACCTGGTCACCCGGGGGACCCGCGAACCTTACCGTATGTTTACCTCACGGGCCGAATATCGGCTGATGCTCAGGGAAGACAACGCCGATCTGCGGCTTTCCGAAATTGGCCATGAACTCGGCCTGGTGGACGCCGAAACGGTCAAGGACAACCGGGAACGAAAGGCGCAGATCGCGGCGGAAATTCAGCGTGTCAACCAAACGGTCATCAAACCCCTGCCTGAAGTCAACGATTACTTGGAAAGGCGAGCAACGCGGCCCATCGATAATGGGATTCACCTGGCCCAACTGATCAAACGGGCCGAGCTGGATTATAATGCGGTGGATTCACTGGCCCCGGTTGATCCGCCATTGCCCCGGGATGTTACGCGGCAGGTGGAGATCGAAATCAAGTATGAAGGTTACATCCAGCGACAGCTTAAGGAGATCGAACGGTTCAGGCATCTGGAGCAGGTCAAATTGCCCGAAGATCTGGATTATGCTTCCGTTCACGGGCTTTCCAGCGAACTCAAGGAAAAACTCGCCGCTGTGCGGCCCGCTTCATTGGGGCAGGCCAGCCGCATCGACGGCATAACGCCGGCGGCCATTTCCGTTCTCATGGTGTACTTGCGTGTATGGAAAAACAGCTGATCCTGCAAGTTCGTATTATTCACTGCTACGCTGATCGGGGCGTCTTTCAAATGCAGCTCATGCTATCCTACCCCATGCTGGCCGGCCGAATATGAGGGTGCGCTTCATAACTCAAGGTCGACGCGTCGAATGCGCATGCGTCGGTCAGAGATTTTGAGCTGACGTCGACACCACTATTCTGGACGATTCTCGCAGGTATTTTGATGAACGGCATCGGCTCGATTGGACCGGCTCCATACGACCCATTGAGGAATGGTTCAGCAGCTTGACATCGAATTTCTAACACCTTATTTTGTATCGTCAAATTGGACGATTGATGAATATTCAACCAAGCGTTGAAATTAATGAAAAAAAGATAGGGGAGTTTAAGCGATCATGTCCCAACAGGACTACTATCAGATATTGGGCGTATCAAAAACGGCTACCGATGCAGAGATTAAAAAGGCATACCGCAAAATGGCCATGAAATATCATCCAGATCATTCCAAGGGTGACAAACATGCCGAGGAAATGTTCAAAAAGGTCAGCGAAGCTTATGCCGTTCTCAGCGACAAAGAAAAGCGCCAGCAGTACGATACCTTTGGATCGACGGACTTTCATCAGCGATATTCTCAAGAGGATATTTTCAGAAACGTTGATCTGGGAGACATTCTCAAGGAGTTTGGGTTCGGCGGGCAAGGCATGCGTTTTTCATTCGGCGGCGGATCGCCATTTGGTGGCCCTTTTGGTGGACATCAGCGGCGCCAGGCACCGGTCAAAGGTTCAGATTTGGTTTACGAATTGCCGTTAACCTTGAAAGAGGTTGCCAGCGGTGCGAGCAAAAGTGTGACCTTCCAGCATCAGGGGCGTAACGAAAACATCACCGTTAAAATTCCGCCGGGCATGATTACCGGTAAGAAGCTTCGCCTGGCGGGAAAAGGCGAACAAAGCGGCTATGGCGGCCCTCCCGGTGATTTGTACATCCAATCAAAGGTCGTCTCTGATCCGGTTTTTTCCGTAGAAGAGTATGATCTTAACACGACAGTGACGATCCGACTCAGCGAGTCTTTGTTAGGCACCCAGGTCGCTGTGCCCACCATCGAAGGGGGAGAGTTGAGCCTGAAAATCCCTCCGGGGACACGGCACAAGACCCGTATGCGCTTAACCGGGCACGGACTTCCTAAAATGAAGGGGCAGACCAAGGGTGATCTTTACGTTACCGTTGCGGTCGATATCCCTAAAAAAATGACCGCTGAGCAGAAGAAAATAGTTGAAAAGCTGTCTGCCACTGGCATGTAACAAATTAAATTCATTGACATCTGTCACACATTAAGATACTTTTTGCCTGATCGGTAAGCTTCAAACATTTATTTTTTGTCGCTTGCATTTAATTCCTTTCGATGCGCAAATTCAAGTGGTGGTATCCGCTTAACACCGCTAAGACTTCCATGATTCCTATTGTTTTTACCTAAACGATAAAATGCTGCCCGTTAAAAAAACGGGCAGTGTATATTAATTGATTATGCCTGAATTCATACCTGTCGTTAGTAAAGATGAAATCCAACGCCGAATATCCAGAACCGCAGAAGCCATTTCCACTGATTACCAGGGCCGCGAATTGGTGTTGATTGGCGTACTTAAAGGGGCGTTTCTTTTTCTCGCTGATTTGGTCCGCCAATTGAATTTGGAAAAGATAAAAATCGATTTTATTCAAGCTTCTAGCTATGGTGCCGATACAGTATCTTCAGAGAAGATCGTGTTGAAGAAAGATATCGACATCGATATCCGCGATAAGGATGTGCTCCTAATCGAGGATATCGTCGATACCGGCTTGACCCTGACTCATCTGATAGACCACTTGCAGGGCTTTGGTCCAAATAGCATTAAGATATGTGCCATGGTTGACAAAAGCGAACGGCGAAAAACGGCGATCAAAGTCGATTATGCATGTACAACGGTGAAAAAAGGTTTTCTCGTTGGGTATGGTCTGGATTACGCGGAAGATTATAGGAATTTGCCGGAAATTTACCATTTGAAACTTTAGCGAGGGTGTCATGATTATCACCTGTAAAGCGTGCAGCACCAGTTTTAATCTTGACGACAAGATGCTTAAGCCGACGGGTTCAAAGGTCAGGTGTTCGGTGTGCGCCAATGTATTTACCGTATTTCCGGAGCAGTCGCCACTACCCGAATCGACGGAGGGCCAAACTGAAACAGCCGTCGCACCTGGGACAACCCAAACCGACGACGATATGACCGGGGCTGCTCTTGATACGGTCATGGAGGAAACGGCGGATACGGACGATGCCTCTGTTGATGAAATTGATGAAGCTGTTACCAAGGCCCTGGATGAAGACCTTGAGGACTTAGACCTTGAATCCATTGACGCCGACGACAATGGCGCGACGATGATTGCCAACCTGGATGAAGATGATTTGGAGTTGGACCTGTCTGACGTACCTGCAGATGATGACGATATGTCAGCTACCATTGTTGCTGATCTGGATGATGATGAATTTGATCTTTCCGTGGATGAACAACCGGATTCAGACGAGACTGTTATCGTTGATCTTGACGGAGAGGGCCTTGATCTTGATATCCCTATCGAAACGGACGATGACGACGAAAGTGTCACCATGGTCATTACCGACCTGGACGATGATGAATCCGTTGATTTTGATGATGATTTGTCCTTGGAACTCGAGGAAGACGCTGATGTCGCGGATTCATCCGACGATGCGCTAATGGAAACGGGAGATGAACTGGATTTTTCACTGGACTTGGAAATCGATGATGACACCTCATCAACCGAGCCGCCAGTTTCTGAACCGGCTGATGTTCCGATGGATGATCTTACCCTTGATTTCGAACTGGAAGCGGACACCGACGGTGACACGACTCCAGCCTCCGATGCGGACAGCGCTGTCGACGATGAAATGGATCTGGTGCTTGACCTGGAAGACGATGGTTTTGCAGAAGAAAAGCCGGCAGCTGAAACACCAGTGCTTGAAGATGATCTAGACATGACCAGCCTGGAAGAAATGTTCGATGAGGAGGGACCGGATGATAGTGCAACTATGATCGTAGACCAGGATGAATTATCCGAGGATTCCCTTGAACTGGATAATGAGCCCTCAACCGATGAGGTTGCTGAAAGCGCCGCGCCGGACGAAACACTGGCAGAACTTGAACTGGAGCTGGACGAAGAGGGTAAGGCTGACGCTCCCGGGGTTGAGGATGCCGATAGCGAACTAGATCTGTCGGATATCGAAAAAATGCTCGAAGAACCCCAAACCGGCGGTCAGAAAATCAGTGTGCCGGAGCAGGATTTGGATCTGGATATCGAAGCCAGCCTCGAGTCCGAAAAATGGATGTCTGAGTCCGACAACGGCCAGCTTGTGGCCGATGAAGAATTAGACCTTTCCGAACTCGAACAGGTGTTGGAAGATGTGGACTCCAGTGCTGATGATGACACCGCAGAGGATCAGGAACTGGAACTCGATCTGTCTGATGATAATGATGTTTCCGAAGCGGCTGAAACGGTTGTCGTCGACGGCGATCTGGATTTTGACTTGTCTGATTTCGAGGACGATGCCCAGGCAAGATCGGAAACCGAAGCTGCGTCCAACGAGCCGGCAGATATGGAACTGGAATTCGAGATGGATGAAGCGGCTCAAGCGGCTCAAGCGGCTCAAGTGGCGGCCGATGAAGGGTTGGAGGAGACCGTTGCCATGGTTGACGCCGCAGCGGCACCCGCCGAGAAGAAGACTGCGGAACCTGTCAGCGCCCCTCCTGCAGCACCCCCAAAATCCAAGCCTGTGAAAAAGGGCACGAGCAAGTCTCTCGTTTTTCTGTTGATTCTTATTATCCTTGGCGGTGCTGGGTATGGGACTTACTATTATCTGGATAAAAGCGGCATCGAAATCCCATTTATCAGTGACTATCTAAAGCCCAAGGTTCAGGATCCGGGTAACCTGAAACTCACCACATATGACATTAACAGCCGGTTCATCGACAATGCCAACGTCGGCAAACTCTTTGTGATTACCGGAAAAGTTAAAAACGGATACACAGAGAACCGTGGCATGGTTACCATCGTGGGGAAAATATTTTCGACGGGCAAAGTTCCGGTGCACGAAGAAATGATTTATTGTGGCAATGTGATGTCGGACCTTGAACTGGCCAATTTAGAATGGGATAAAATCCAGGCTCGTCTGGCCAATCGTTTGGGCGATAATCGCAGCAACGTGAAAATTGAGCCTGGAAAGTCGATTCCCTTCATGGTGGTCTTTTCCGGTCTGCCTGACGACCTGGAGGAATTCACCATCGAGGTGACCGGATCGACCAGCCTCAAGTAAAAGGTTCGGTTTTCGGCTTGACTAACAGCCCCTGAGCTGTTAATAGTCCGCTGTTCTTTTCGACACGAAAAAGACAATGGCGATGTAGCTCAGCTGGTTAGAGCATGCGGCTCATATCCGCAGCGTCCGGGGTTCAAGTCCCTGCATCGCCACCAGCAACAAACAAGAGGGACGCCGCTCTAAGCGTCCCGATTTTATTATAAAAACTCCCATTTCTGACTTGTACAAAACACTTGTACAAAGTTGAAGGAATCGGGGGTTTTTTTATGGCCAAAATCCGCAAGTCACCCAGCCACCTTTTACGGGTTGGCACGACCTACCATTTCCGGTATAGCATACCCCGGCAATACCAAAGCTTCGTTTCCGGTGAGGTGCGTTTGAGCCTTGGCACTAGTTCTCTGAAGGTTGCCAGATTAAAGGCAGCCAAATTAACGAGCCTCACGCAAGGATAAATCACTCTCAAAAGAATATAACAAAAGCTACAACTAATATTAAAAATAAAAGAATGGATAGAACTATTAATAAACCTTTGGTTGATTTAATTTGCGATTGAACTTGAATGGTGTCTTCTTTTCCATTATGATCTGTTTCACTTAGTAATTTTTCCACTTCATTTCTGTCTGACATTAGTTGATCAAGTTCAGATCTTAGCTTGTCAACTTTTACAGTATCATTTGATTCTTTTTTATCTCGTTCATGAGCGATCTTTTTTTTGAGGTCAGTAATTTTTATTTCATAGTCTATATTTTTTTGGATTAGTTTCTCAATCTGTAAAGCTCTATCAGATATTAACTGATCACGTTCAGAAATTAGTCTTTTAATCTTAGTCGGATTTATTGAACATGCTTTACATTTTTCGAGGTTGAGCTCTTTATTGAGCTCATCAATTTTTCTCTCATAATCTTTATTTTTTTCTCTCATTCTTTTGACCTAATTCTTGTTACATTCAAAGCAGCAAACGTACTTATTTAATAGTTCGATGCCACATATCTTGCAAGTATTCTTTGCATGCTGAATTGTATGTGCCGCATGTTTTGGTTTCAAGTTCAATTTCCTACAGATTTACCATAAATGAAACGATAGCAGCCGTTGATAATAGGCAAATCATGGAGGTAGGCGTTATTTTCTTGATGGTCTGCCATTTTTACATCAGAACAGAGATAAACATTAAACTCAAAAACTGTCATTTGATTAAATGAATATTTGAATATTAAACAGGCAATTTTTCATCATCATTATATAATTCTGGGTACAGTTTTGTTACACATCGAGGACAGATGCTATGGCTGAACTTAACTTCCGAATGTTCCATGAAAAATTGTTCAAATTGGTTCCAATTACCCTTATCATCTCGAATCATTTTGCATGATGAACAGATTACAATTATACCGCTTAAGGATTTAGATTGATTCACTTCAGTATTGTTATTTTTCGTTTTCCTTTCCTCATTAATGTTGCGGCCAGTACATTGGATTTCGGAAACTTTGCCTTGTTCGTCTAATATACTTTGAAATTGCCATTGCTGAAATCGGCTACGACGGTTTTTAAAAACAAATTTAAAATCGATTTGTATAGTTCCCGAACTCGAACAAAGTTTGGTGAGCTTATCAAACAACCCGTGCCTTATCCTTTTATGAAATAATGACTTATAATCACATCCAATCATCTCCTTTGGTTTTTTTCTATATAAGTTTGCAAATGCTCTATTAACAAACGTGATCTCATAGTTCGTATTTAGTCTACATAAATAATCCTTCTGGCTGTCTACCACATTGCGAAATTTCTCCCGGCTTGATTTGATCAATGAATAAAATTTTTCTTTTTCACGATAACAAATTACACGATTAAGAATTTTATTAACTGATTCAATGAAGAAGTCCGGATCAAATGGTTTTTTCAGATAATCTGCGGCTCCTTTTTTTATAGCGGTAATTGCGTTGCTTTCTAAACTTTCGCCCGTTATAATTATTATTTGAGTATTAAGTTTCTTTACCGCAATATAATCCATCAGGGCAAATCCGCTCTGATCTTCCAGCTTTATGTCTAATATGATCAGATCGTATTCAAAATCCTGAATCATCAATAGTGCGTCGAATAAATTACTACCAACCTGTACATTATACCCATGATAATCAAGCAGGTAACGGAGGCTATCACTCATTCGAGGATCATCCTCCACGATAAGAATTGTTGAATTTAGCAGCGGATTCATGGTGTGGGGCCTCGAAACATTTTGCTGTAATTTAGCTTAGCTGGCAAGATTTGACATGCCAGCCACCTATTTTACTGGATAGCGACATTCCAACGTGTATACATCCAGAAAGTGATCATTACCAGTGCTGATTTGGACCAGTTTTGGATCAACGAGATAGATTCAAGGGCATTGGGGCTTTTTTAATAATTTGAGGTAGGGCTTACATAGTCCCTATCGCTATATTAGAGGTATTAGGCTGAGTGTTGATATGTTGATATCTGGAACAGTGGCAGGTTAATCATGGTCAAGGTCCAAATCAGGATATAATTTTTATATATTGAGGACCCTTCCTAAAAAAGAAAAATGGCAGAGCCGGATGAGCTCTGCCATCAATGCTTGTTGGCAAAAATGTATCTATCTGTTATCGGGCCTGATCCATACTAATTTGGGGATCCATGAAATAGGCAAAAAAGCTCCAAGCAGCCCAATGGCCTATCACGGACAGCACTGTCTCTTTTCACTTCTATTTTGCTAAAAAATTAAATTACCTCAAAGGTGCTA
Source organism: uncultured Draconibacterium sp. (assembly GCA_963677235.2). GTDB lineage: Bacteria > Bacteroidota > Bacteroidia > Bacteroidales > Prolixibacteraceae > Draconibacterium. The sequence continues at coordinate 2,695,794 of CAXXPP010000004.1, forward strand.
TGCTTACAATTATTAACAATTTTTAAATCATCATAACTATTGGATAAATAATTATTTACGATTTGTATTTTAAGGGTATTACGAATAAAAGTTTTTAAGGGGTACTAATTGCTATGATTTGTTATTTTTGAACTGAACTGAACCTCTACTCCCTAATAATGGGCAAAACCTGTAGAGGTTTTGCCCATTTTACTTGCTTTGTAATGATATGAAAAAGTTAGTCGATAGGCTCTAATCTATGTCCGAAGAAAGCGCATTAAAAGGTCAAGAGAAAGAAGTTGAACATATTGATGACAATCTAAAGGCTGCTGGCCAGATATGTCATGAAATGAAACAACCCCTTATGATTTCAATGGGTTTTCTGGATTTATTGTTGTTAGAAACTGCTGAAATTCAACCAATGAGCGGCAAGCTGAATAGCATCAGATCCCAAATTCAGCGGCTTTCAGCACTTACAGAAAAGTTGATGAACCTTATTCACCAGCAGACAGCAACCCATTCGATTACGGAAGATGAAAAATCATGAAAGAGTTGTTGGCTGAAATTGTAAAGCGGCTCGTGGATCATCCAGATCAGGTCATGATAAATGAAATCGATAGCAAAAAAATGACTGCACTTGAAATATCAGTCGCAATGGAAGATTTGGGAAAATTTATTGGGTTAAAGGGTAGAAACATTAATGCCATTCGTACCATAATGGCGTCAGTTTCAAGAAAAATTAAAAAGCGGATCCTTGTAGAGGTGGTGTAATAAAAAGGCATACGGCAACCAAGAGACTTACCTGTCAGATTTTGTGATAAATCCTTTTCGGATCATTTTCTGAGAATTCCGCTCCGGCAAATACCCTGTACGTATCTTTCTAAACGCCTATTTCCCAACGATTTAACATAATCCCGTCTATCACAACAATTGACAAGGTTTCGGATGCAAGTTAACTCAATGTATCACTATTTCCAAGAACATCGCGGTACCTTGAGTATCATTCTCCATGACCAATATTTGCCACCAAAACTGAATGTACCTATCACAATAGAGGAGATTCCATGGATGATTTTTTGCATAATCTGAGAAGCGGAAAGCTGAAGCAGCAGGACCGGCGACGGCGAGATTACAAGGACTATAAAGGACCCCAGCGCCGTACTACGGGAACCGACCGCCGGCAAACCGATTATTACGCCAAAGTCACCAATGAACATTTCTCGCTTATCAAAGAGGCTTTGGATGCGCTTTCGGAAAACCAGAAACGTATTGCCGATATGATGGCAATCCAAAACAAGATAAAAGAACGGATTGCCAATGCCCTCGAGGCGCTCGTCAGCATGATGGGCTGCCAGTGGGGTAATGCCGCGCTCTTGCTTCAGGGTGTTGAAGCGACGGGCATCCCGCCCCAAATGGATAAGGCGGAACCACCCCCCGCATCCGCCCCAGAGGTCGTGACGCAACCGAACAACACCACCGATGACGGCGGTGTATATGAGAATGAGGGACCAAGCCTGGTAGACGTGATTGCCAACATGCGCGCCGAAGGCGACAGCTGGGAAAAAATCGCCCGCCATTTTAATGCCCAGCAGATTCCCACCATATCCGGCAAAGGCAAATGGCACGGTCCTGCAGTTAAAAAATTCTGGATTACCAATTGCCCGAAATAACAGTTGCTGACCTCGATCATCCTTACCGTTTTGCATCCACCATCGGCTGCAGTGGAAATTTAGATCTATTTAGCATTCGAGAATCGATCCTTTAGCAACGAACTGGCTACATCATCGGAGAGCAGATTCGGTGTTCTCCCGAAGTGGGCCGGTTGGCCATGGTTACGATTACCCCGGCATGATCGAATCCATCCTGCTGCCGGTGTTCATTTCGGACCGTCAAACGGGTTTCGAAAAATCCATGATCCACGCTGATGGCCTCAAACCAGCGCAGTGCTCTGATCCCAGAGATAAAGGAGATCTTGTCATACCAGTTTGCCAAAATCGAACATCCGTGGGCGGGGTAAACCACCTGTTTTGCTGGACTGGAGAGATCAACTATAGAATCGTCATCCCGGTTCTTTGTTCTTTAAAAAAACCGGTTAAAATCGGCACAGGGGAGTGTTGTCTCAAAAAATGGCTAAAAAAAGGGTTGCAAAAATTCTGGTGCTCTTACATCCAAGATTCGTGGTACAGCAGGTTTGAACCGGCTATCGTTAAAAACATGCAAATTTTTAAATATACGGAAATACACGATTTTTGGGTACCCTCGAAACGCCACGTACCCTGTACGTATCTTCAAAATTAGATTTCTGAAATCTATGTCAGATTAGTTTTAATAATCTGTCCTTTTGGGAAAAATGGCCGACCACAATATATAGGTTTGAAGTTTGTTTGAAGATATTCGCTTTGAAACCAACATAATGGCCAGTAAGTCCAAGGTAATGACAACCCGGATTTCGTGTGATACGCAAATCTATATTGCAAAGGACATAGGCAAACCTTCTCAGCCGACAGGGATTAACTCTTAAGGTTTACGAGAAATACCGTAAGTAGTGCTCGTTAGGATCCGAATGACATTGGCAATAGTCCTTGACAATGGTACTCTCAATATTTTCAAAATTCCATATACAGGAGCCAGAAATATAGGGAGCATTGACTTAAAAAGCAATGCTATCTGCTGAAATGAATTTGGAAAGAATACAACCCTAACGTGAGGTAAGCACATGATAAACCAAGAAATAGTGGGAGAGCTTTATAAGGTCTATCCGGTATTATTAGACGTTAACCAAGAACTTGTTTCAAATACGCTCTCCAATGCAAAGTTGGTTACGCTAAAGGCGGGTAAACCTATTTTCGAAGAGCTCCAACCCTGCAATGTTTTTCCATTTATTCTTTCTGGTAACATTCGTGTCTATAAACGGTCAGTTCATGGAAGAGAATTGTCTCTCTATAACGTCACTCCTGGAGATGTATGTGTTGTCACTGCAGGGTGTTTGCTTGGTGATCAACCATACAATGCTTCTGGAATAGTAAAAACGGATAGCACGCTGTTGATGATGGATTCAAATGATTTCGAAAATCTATTAACTTTGAAAGTATTTAGAGAATTCATCTTTTCACTGATTTCAAGAAGGATTTTAGGGTTAATGCAATTGGTTGAGGAGGTTGCATTTCAAAGATTGGACAAACGGCTGACAGCCCTGTTACTTCGACAAGGTAAGCATATAAAAGTGTCACACCAGGAGTTGGCTGATGAACTTGGAACTGTTCGAGAAATGGTAACGAGGCTATTGCACAGTTTTGCAGATACAGGTTTAATAACGTTAGGACGCGGGCAGATAGAAATTCTCGATGAATCAGCCTTGAAGTTTATTATTGAAAACTGAAAATATGTTGTTGTTTAAAAACGTTAATCTGCATCGCTGAGATCACCTCTGGGCCAACAATGACTTTTGGATCGACTCCATCCTTCCATTTTTTGCATTTCCTAATTGTTCATCAAATTATATTGCCCACCATTATGGAATGTCCCCCTTTTTATCTTTTTTAAAAAAAAGGATTTTACGTAACTAAAGTCACATACGTTCTCCAATGACTGCGTTATAAATTAAGCAACTTTGATCAAAAGTAGGGTGTCCATGAAAAAACCAATAAGAAAAACGTTCGAAATCCAGAGTGTTAACCCGAATTAATATGAAAATTTAGGTCAAATGACCGTAGATGCTTATGAACAACGATCTGGTATGCCGAGTACGACTGAACAGCCTGAATATTACGCTATGTTATATGATGCGGAAAGCAAAGTGCATTGCTGTTTTATATGCTCTGTTTAATCATAAGGAGATCTTAAATGACTGTAAGGATAGTGAGACTTGGCGGAGACCGAATCAAAGGTGAAGGCATTCGAATTGGAACAGTTCGTCGTCCACCTCGAGGAGTGCCCAAGAAGGATTTTGCCTCTAAGAATTGGTATGATGTATGGCTCCCCAACCTATCGCCAAGTAAAGAAACAATGAAATTCGGGAAAAATATAACGTCTGAGAAAGAGTGGTTTGCATTCGAGAAAAAATATCGGTCAGAAATGGCCAATTCCGAGAACAGTCATATAATAGAACTGCTGGTCGCCCTTTCCCATCAAACAAACTTCTCTGTGGGTTGCTACTGCGAAGAAGAAAGGCGTTGCCATCGTTCGATTCTAAGAAACCTACTCAGTGAGAAGGGTGCAAAAATCGTATAGGATACTCGACAATTCGGCGAACTAATAGGAGATGACTGCATAATGATAATTTCCAATTTTTTTGGAAACCTTTCAGCGATTCTTGCTGCAAGCCTGTTTGGTGCCGCTGTCGTTGCCACTCGTGTGGCAGTTCAAGAATTTCCCCCGTTGAGCTTAGCCATTCTACGATTCGGCCAAGGAGGATTGATATTGACCTTGTGCCTTTTCATTTGTGCAAGGGATCTACTTAAAATTAAGCGGCAGGATTTGCCATTTCTCATTCTTCTTGGGGCTATTCTCTTTGCCGTTTTCCCGGTGACATTCAATATTGGTATCAAGTATACAAAGGCTTCAAAAGGTGCGTTGATGATGGCTACCATGCCTATTTGGAGTGCGTTGGTGGCCAGGGCATCAGGGAGGGAACGACTGATCTTTCGACAAGTTGCTGGCATCCTAATAACATTCATTGGTGTGGGGTTAGTTCTTGCCCAACGTGGACTACATTTGCAGGGGACTGCGTTAGCGTTGGTCGGAGATGGGTTAATGCTTCTGACAGCCTTGTGCGGGGCAATATATGGTGTTTTAGCGCAACGGATGCTGTCTCGCTATTCGGCCCTCACCGTTACTACATATGCAATGGTGTTCGGAACAATAATTCTCTTTCCAGCAGCCCTTGTTGAAGGGCTTCCACAATCATTCGTTCAAATAGATAGGAGCGTAATTATTCTGATCGTATTCCTGGGAATTTTTTGTGGAGCCCTTGGTTTCTATCTCTGGACGTTGGCTCTGACTCGTCTGTCACCGACCCAGGTAGCGGTTTATGCAAATGCGAATCCGGTGGTGGCAATCATCTTGGGTGTTGTCCTTTTAGGGGAAAACCTTAGCAGAGTCTTTTTAGTTGGTTTAGGGATTCTTGTGGTTGGAGTGTTGTTGGTTAACTGGCCTAAGAAAGTCCATCCGGAATAGCGATGCCGTTTGCTGAAGACTACGACCATTAGTGCTCGGTCATGGAAAAATCAGAAGGGTGAGGTTTCCCGAATGCAATCCTTGCCCGTTTCCATTGCTTAGGGAATGTGGAGATAGCCAGTCCATACAACACGATTCCCTTCCCGACAGGTTTCTGCTAAATCTCTGCAGTCAATAAAGCCTCCAAAAAAAGGCGGTCACATACAACATCTTGTACCAGCCCATTTTTGATGAATTATTCAGGATAGACGAGTCTACCTCAAGCGTCACCAGTTCCTACGCCGGTGCAGGTTACAATACCAAACCCACCGTCAACTTTTGGTAATGATACTATCTATTAATCCGTACAATTTGACAATTTTGTAGATACATAAAAATACAAGATTTTGACTGACTTTGAGACGGAAGCTTTCCTGTACGTATCTTTATCCATGCCCATTTCCCAAAGAGATTACATAATCCCGTCTATCACATCATTTGACAGGGCTGACCGACGCAAGGTAATCTCAACAGATCTGCATTTCGATTCAATCTGCACTTTTTGTGTATGATATCAAAAATGTAATAAATTATAGATCTATATACTTAATCGTTCGGCATGCATGAGGTTACTAAATATGACAAACCAAAATTTGGAAAGTCGTTTTACAGAATCTGAATTTAACAACCTCTCTTTAATAAAACGATTGTTCAGTGAAGTATGGAATGCTCGACATGTAGATATTGTGCCAGAAATATTATCACCAGATGTGATTCTTCAGTATGACCAAGGTGAACTCAAGGGAATTACAAAATGGAAAGAAAAATTTTATAAACCTATAGTAGAAGCTTTCCCAGATGTTCGTCTTGAGATTGAAGACATTGTTGCTGATGGAGACTTGGTTGTAACTCGTTGGAAAGCACGAGGTACTCTCAAGGGCACTCTATTTGGCGTGCTCCCTACTGATGAGGTGATCGAATTTAAAGGAACATCTTGGATGAAAGTCTTCGAAGGCAAAATTGTTGCGATGTGGACCCATTGGGATGTAAGTTACCTGATTCAACAATTGCATTTAGAAGTTAAAAAATTGAAGAGCATGCTTCCCATTTGCAGCAAATGTAAAAAAATCAGGAATGATCAGGGTTACTGGAAAAATATTGAATCTTACATTGAGCATCACTCCGATATGGGTTTCAGTCACGGCCTGTGTCCCGAATGCCTGGAAGCTTTGTACGGCGAACAGGAATGGTATAAAAAAGGCAAAAAAAAAGGTAAATTTTAACTGGATTGCAATATTCAAATCGACAGGTCGAATGATTCAGGCATCCTCCAAGAAATCTCCAGTTAGCACCGATTGCAGATATCCACGAACCGCTTGTCCCAGATCGACGCGTGTGCCGGAAAAGATATCAATACGCAACCCCAAGTTTCGTAGTGGCCTTTTTTTATGGGATAGCCAGAACGTATTTGTTTGGTCATGAAGTTCCTTTTATTGAGCTGATAAGCATCCAACCAACTATATGGTTTAGCGCAAGCAGAAAAAACGGTGATGCATTGTAGTGGATTTCTCATATGCATCACCGTATTGACTTCAGCACTATCTTTATATTTTCTTATTTCTTGGCATCAAGTGCTGCAAGCACCTTTTCAGGATAGGCCGGCAGGTGAGTGATTCGTACGCCACATGCGTTATAAATGGCATTAATTATGGCCGCATGCGGACTCGTCAAGGGGCCTTCACCGACGCCGGCGGCACCAAAAGGACCGTGTTTCCGGGGTGTCTCTTGGTAATGCAGTTCCATGTCGTCCGGGATGTCTTTGATGAATGGGAAACCGGCGCCGTGTAGGGTTGAATGCTTTTTGATGTCCTCGAAATCCTCGGACAGGGCCAGCCCGATTCCCTGGGCGAGTCCGCCGTAAATCTGCCCGTCCACGGACAATTGGTTGCCGATGACCCCGTGATCACCACAGTAGGTCATTTTGAACACTGTTGTCCTGCCCGTTGCAATTTCCACTTCGACTTCGGCCAGAAAGACACACCACTGCTGAACGGCATAAATATGACCCTGCATGTCCTCGACAATGTTCGGGAACTCGGCTGGAACGGTCCATTGCCCCACATATCTGACCGGAATGGCCTCGTCGATCATCTGGTGATAGGTTCGAAAGCTGCCGTCGTCTTTTCGCATGGCGGCAAGCAACTGGTCGCAGGCATTCCTGATCGCCTGACCGATTACCACTTGGGCGCGGCTCGCTCCGGCGGGTCCGCTGTTGGGCACCCGGCTCATGTCGTTCATCACCAGACGGATTCTTTCCGCTGGAATGCCCAAAGGGCGCAGGGCCTCGTGGGCGGTGGCCAGAGTTCCCATGTCCCCTCCCTGCCCGGGATCTTCCCAGGAGGTATAGGCGATGGCACCCTCCGCTGTCAGCTCGATCCAGGCTTCAGCGGCATCCGGTCCCTCGGTACCGCAGTTGTACTGCCCACAGGCAATCCCTACCCCACGTTTTTTTTCGGGTGTCGACGCTTGCTTCGCCCGTTCTATCGCCGCTGCGTACATTGGCCGCATCATGTCGAGCAGCCCGGTCATGGCGTAGACGTCCGGCGGGCATCCGGTGGGTGTGGTGTCACCTGCTTTGAGGACGTTTTCATCGCGTAGTTCAAACGGGTCCATGTTCATCTTCTCGGCCAGCATGTCCATCAGCACTTCGGTGGCAAACTGACTTTGTGGCGCTCCAAAGGCGCGGAACGCCGATCCCCAGGCGTGATTGGTGCACACCGTTCGCCCTTCGCCGCGAATGTTGGGCACGTTGTAGCATCCGAACATGTTCTCCGCTCCGTGGATCGTGAGTAAATCACCGAATTCCGAGTAGGGACCATGATCCACGGTCCAGTCGCTTTCCAGGGCCAACAGTTTGCCATATTTATCGGCGGCGATTTTGAGTGTCATCCACCACGGCGAGCGCTTGCCCGTGTATATCTGCTGCTGGTACCAGTCGTATTTCAAAGCCACCGGACGGCCCATGGCCATGGCTGCCACGCCCAGGAGTGCTTCCATGGTCGGACTGAGCTTGTAGCCGAACATCCCGCCGACCGCCTCGTTATTTGCGATCACCAGCTTGTCCGGGGCGATCCCGATGCCCTCCACGATCATGGCGTGGTGCATATGCAGGGCCGTCGATTTGGAGTGAATGAACAGCACCCCGTCGTCGTTCCAGTAGGCCAGCCCCACGTCGGGCTCGATAGGCATGTGCGGCTGGCGCTGGGTGTAGAACGCTTCCTCCACCACATGGGCGGCCGAATCCATGATCGGTGCTGTGTCCGCGCCCTTTTTAATCGGCACTGTAAAATAGACATTGGGGGTGCCGGAATGGATTTCCAGGGCGTCTTCGGCCATGGCCGACGGAGCGCTCATGTATGCCGGCAACTCCTCCAACTCGAGTCTCACCCGTTTGGCCGCCGCCCGGGCATTCGGCTCGCTGTCGGCACACACGATAGCCACGGCATCTCCATGTTGATAAATTTTCGTGTCACACAGAATTGGGCGATCCCAACCGTCGCCCTTGTTGGTGGGGAAGGTAAGCAGGCCGGTGATACGGTTTTTACCCTTCACATCCTTGTGTGTGAGAACCCCAGCCACCCCCGCCATTTTCTCCGCCTCGCTGGTGTCGATGGATAGGATGTTGGCGTGGGATACCTCGGCCTGCACCAGTGCCAGATGCAGGGTGTCGTCAGGCATCCCCAAAATCATGTCTGCGCCATAGCGCACCTTGCCGGTCACCCGGCCGACTGCGCCCGGACGTGGGTAGGCAGTTCCCCAGATTCTACCGTCCGCGGGCATTTCAAAACCCAAGTCCGCAACGGACGCATCCCCGCGCATCACCGCCGCCGCCGCCATGGTGGCATCCACCAATGGTTTGTATCCAGTGCAGCGGCAGGCATTGTGATTTTTTTGGAACCAGTCTCGCACCTCATCGCGGCTCGCGCTGGGAGTCTGGTCCAGCAGGGCCTTGGCCGAGACTATGAATCCGGGGCTGCAAAAGCCGCATTGGGCGCCGTTATATTTGACCCACGCTGCCTGGATGGGGTGCAGATGCTCGGGCGTGCCCAGGCCTTCGATGGTGGTGACCCGGGCCGCATCAGTGACTTTCTTCATTTTGGTGATACAGGAACGAATGAGCCGCCCATTGAGAATCACCGAACAGACGCCGCACTCTCCTTTGCCGCATCCCACCTTCGTACCGGTAAGAAAGAGATTCTCACGCAGTACATTTGCAAGGGTTGCCTCCGGATCGACTACAACGGCTTTTTCAAATCCATTCACGATGAGAATTTTTCTTATCATGCGCACTCCTTTTTTAATTATGATTGAGGGCCTTTGGGGCTTTGTGGCAATTTCATTTAAAGGTGTTATTTGATACTCATCATCATATCTCTATTGGCATAACGATAGTTAAAATATTTGCCAAAACCAAACATTGTGCGCTTTTATCCAAGCCTATGATTATTACTGATGCGGCTTTAATTGAATCGTTGGATGGGAAGGCGTATTATCATCATGCGCATTGCCGCATTGCCAGACAATGGCCTCATCAATCAGGGTTTGTTTTACGAGGGTCCAATCCGCAGTATTGTCCGATGCCAATACTTGGGCGGCCATGGCCGAAACATGGGCCGCCGCAAAGCTGCTTCCACAAAAATTGTGCCTCTGATCCAGTCCAGGGAGGGGCCTGGGATGGCCCCAGGCACCGAATTGGATGGGGTGGTCGGGATGATAAGTGATGGTTCCCGGTTTGCATGCTTTATCCCAGTAGGTAGCAATTACCGTGTCCACGCGGGCCGGGTAGACCGTATCGTCGCACTCCCGCGCGGCGGCGGTGATGATCAGGCCCTTTTGATGCGCCTCTTGGCATAATTTCTCTATGGGCCGGTGGTCGTCTTCCCTCTCGGTACCCAGGCTGAGGTGGATTAGGGTCATATTAGCCTTGATGGCCCAGTCCAGGCCGGCGAGCAGCAATCTGGAGGATGCGGTCAAGTCGTCCTGGAAAACTTTCAATGCCCAAATCCGGGCTGAAGGAAGGGCCTTCCTGAATATGCCGGCAATCGCCGTACCATGACCGATTCGGTCTTCAAAACGGTCTTTTACAATGAGCCTGCCCTTGCCGTTGAAATTGAAGCTCACCCCGCCGGCCACACCTTGAACATGGGGATGGGCGGGATTGATGCCGCTGTCGATGATGGCGATATCGATGCTCATTCAAGCGGTTCCTGTTTTAAGGCGTCTGATGATTCTGCCACCATGGTCCATGGAAATAATCTGGTCTGCCCCATGAACAGTGGAGCGCCGATGGCTGACCACCAGAACGACCCGATGTTGCATGAGTTCTCGAATCGTCTTTTTGAGCTGCTCTTCGACAGTCGGATCGAGAAAGGCCGTGGCTTCGTCTAGGACCAGAATCTTCGGATCCAGCAGAATGGCCCGGGCAATGCTGATGCGCTGTTTCTGACCGCCGGACAGCCGCAGGCCGCGATCGCCCACATTGGTGTCGTATCCTTGGGGCAGGGTACTGATAAATTCATCGATACAGGCCGCGCGGGCGGCGGCGACAACCGCATCACGACCGGCCTTGGGGTTGGCAAACCGGATGTTTTCCAGGATTGAGTCGTGGAACAGGAAGGTGTCCTGGGACACCAGTGCGATCTGTTTGCGGTACCAATCCATATCAAGATCTTTTAGATCGATTCCATCCAGTGTAATTCTCCCCACATCGGGATCGATCAGCTTCATGATTAAATGGCAGACCGTTGTTTTCCCTACACCGCTAGGCCCGACAAGGGCGGTAACGCGCCCGGCCGGGATCTGGATGGATAGATTCTCAAACAGTATCGTTCCAGACTCATAGCCAAAGCGAACCCCCTCGAAGGAAATCTCACCATGCAACTGCCGGTGACGGATGGTTCGGGACCCGGACGTGACAATACTTTTGGGGATATCCAATATCTCTCGCACCCGTGACAGCGCGATTTTCGTTTTTTGGATGGCCAGGTAGCCGTCCATGATGCCCTGCATCGGCCCCAGGAGGCGGCCCTGGTAAATCGAAAAGGCCACCAGACTGCCGACGGTAATGGACCCATCCAGGACCAGCAAACCGCCATAACCGAAAACGATCAGGGTATTGATGGTGACGAACAGGATTGAAATGGCGCCGGATGACGCTCCCAGGATCTGGTAGCGCAGCAAAAACTGCAGCAACCGATGTTGCTGCTGATTGAGTTTCCGGCGCTCGGCGGGTTCGGCACCGTAGGCCCGGATCAAACTGGTGCTGTTCAGGGATTCGAACAGGAAATGAGCGATATCGGCGTTGGCCTCGGTGACCGATTTGGACAGGACCAGGAGCTTGGGCCGGATGACGGTGATCAACACCAGGCACACCGGAAGGATGATCAGACTCAGCAGCGCCATGCGCCAATTCAGCCATAGGAGAACGGCGATGGTGAGTACGAAAGTGAGGCAATTGAACAGATACTGGGGAAAAATATCGGTGACCATTCCCTGAACCTCGGCCATATCACTCGAAATCCGGGAGTAGATGTCGCCGATCTTTTTCTGGTTGAAAAAGCGCAATGGTATGCGGTGCAGGTGGTCGAAAAGGTCTTCCCGCAAAGCGAACAGGAAACAGGCGGAATAACGGGTATAGATGTAGTTATTGGTAAAGCGGATCCCAAAGCCGACGATCAAGAGGATGATCATCAGCCCCAGAAGCGGTGCCAGCAAGCCGGACATGCCACCGAGGAGCACCCGATCGATGACGATCTTGGAGAAATACGGCTGCACCATCCCCAGGGCTGTACTGATCAGGCTTAAGGCCAGGGAGGCCCCCAACACCCGCCGATGCGGCTGAAGGTAGGGCAAAACGAATTTAAGCTGTTTCCAAAACGGTTTCATCTCTAAAGTAGCACATATAGCCTTGTTGGCAGTAATCCGGAGTGGCCCTGATCGATCGGGCCAGTGACCGAATCTCGTCGGCATCGGCCCCTTTATGAACCTCATCCATCACAGCCTTGACCATTTGCAGACTGCGCATTTTGCGATAGAACGATGCCTCTCGACCGACGATTTTGACCGCGTGAACCCCCCAATCTCTGAAATGGCTGAACCAGCAAAGACTGCAGGGGCCGTTGGGCAGCCCGTCCCTTTGATAGCTGGATCCACAATTGTTCTGATACCAGCCGTAGCGCCGCAGGTTTCCAAGTTGGGCACCAAGGTCCACGGGGGTGGCATGGTCCCGATCCTTGCGAAATGGGACGGGCTGCCAGGCGGTCATGCAAAACGGCCCCAGGGTGTGCGTGGTCTGGCAGAACCCTTCCTCATACACGCAACCATCGTTGAGGGCGAATACTTCGAATTCCATATTAGCCGCGGACCGGGTGACCAGATGACAGATCTCGGACAGCTTGAGCTGCCGTGGCAGAATGATTCGCGAAATTCCCAGTTGGCGATAGAAGTCCACGGTGTGAGAATTGAAACAGCTTCCCAGACTGCTCAGATGCAGCCGGACAGGGAGGGCTTTACGGTAAAGCCGAATCAACAGGTTCACATCACTGACGATCAGGCTGTCGACGGCCAGATCAACGGCCAACGTCTCGGCCAGGGCGACAACATAGTCAAGACTATCACCCGGGTAAAAGGGGGTGTTCAGGGTAATATGCACCGGGACACCGAGGGCATGGGCCTGATTGACAACAGCTTTCAGGGCTGTGGCCGACTGAAGATTGGACGAGGATGGATCCCGGCGGTTCATCCAGCAGCGGGCACCGAGAGATGCTGCCCACTGCCGGGTATTGACGCCGCAGTAGAGTTCATCGGCGCCTTTTGCAAGCAGCATCTCCACTTCTTCGACTGAACTGACGGGTGTGGTAATTTTCATGATTCGTCAAATCCAAAACCTTGATAAATCAACCGCGTACCGGTCTCACCCACGGTCCGCAAAAGTCGATCCAAGGTTTGCTGTGGGTAGAGGTAAAAAATCGTATTGCCTGACTGGAAGATACGGAAGCTAAATTGGTCACTTTTCAATTCCAGCATCCCATGGCGGCATGGTCGGGAACAGTGAGCCAGGGGGATGAACTGCTTGCTGGCCGGTTGATCGAACGACGCCATCCAGCAGGTCCTACCGGAGGTGATGTAGCCAAAAGGGAAGTAAATCGCCGTTTCGAGAGTGCTGGTCTTCAAGGTCGGGTCGGATTTGAAAGGGAGCAGATCCTGCTCGCAACGTTGGATGTCAAGGGCCGCCATATGAGCGTGAATCCACCGGCCATCGAAAGTCGACCCGTTCAACAATGGATCGGGACTATCTTGGGCATCCTCACCCATTGACGGTGTCGGTTTAAATCGGGGATCCTTGAATCCCTTATTGAGCACCCGCCCGGCAGACAGTGTAAGCGCCGGATATTCCGATCTCAGCAATCCCATCACCCCCCAGTCGTTGAACACGACCTCCACGCCGGGATGGCAATCGTTCAGATAATCGAACAGCGGCACGATGCGTGGGATTTCCACATCGGTCATCATGGGTGTGAGCACGGTGAGGGCCAGCCCCATTGACGCAGCCGATTCCGCAAACCGTTTCACTTCCGCCAGCGATGGCATGCGGGTGACGCAGAATTCATCGCCCACATAGATTCTCGTACAGGCACCCATTGAAGCGCGGGTCCCTTGGGGGGCCTGCTCCGATTCATTCGTCGCATAGAAGGTCATCAGGTGCTCGGGCACCGCTGTCAGATGTTCCAGCTGACCGATGTGACGAATATGACAGGCTAGGTTCATGCTTCGCTCATCTCCTGGGTGACCTTCTCAAAGAACTTCTGACCCTTGTGCATCTCGTGATTGTGGCAGTCCTTGCAGGGCTGGTTGGCAATGCCTTTAATCAGTTTCTGATGGATTCTCGGTTGGTCGATGGGCCGGTGGTTTTTGGCATCATGGCATTGAAAACAGCGGCTGTTGGGCACCATGCTCCAGTATCCCGGCTCCTTGTCTTCTTCCAGGAACAGCGGCTCCTCTGGCGGTTTGATCGGCTCGTCGGGATCTCTTTTGAAGTGCTCGACCAGTTGCTTGAAGGCCGATTTGTTCATGGCCATCCAGCCGTCGAAACTGGCATCGTAATGGCAGCCGGCGCAATTGTTGTGATTGGTCGCCGTTCCCGACTCCTTCCACTTGCGGATCGGCTCGCGCATCTCGTGGCAGACCACACAGGTGAGATCCTGAGCATAGCGGACCGACAATTCATGGGTGCCGATGGCAGCCGCCGGGACGAGAACGATCAGGACCAGCAATCCGATTTTGGTCATGAAAAACTTGAAGAATCGTTTGATCATCTGACTATTACCTTGCCTGTGTTCTATGACTCCCATCCTTGTAGCATCATGGATGGAAGTCATAGGCTTCAGTAAGATTAAAATATTACATGGAAAAACGATGGGCCATCAATCCATCACTATAAAGCGGAATTACGCCCAAAAGCTCCAGTGTGTCGGCATCGTACACACTCATGTCGGGTCCCGCCGGTCCCACGTAGAGTTTTTTACCATCGCTGGTAATGTTGACGGCGTAACAGGTTCCCTGCTTGATGGGAACGGCCTTGACCGTTTCACCGGTGGTCGCATCGATTTTGATCAGCTCGTCCATCACGCCGTACATGTATTTCTTATTCGGTGAGAGCGTTGCACCGTATTCAAACCACAGGTCTTTTCCGGCAATGTTTTTCACCTTGCCCGTGTTGCGATCGATTAGCAGGTACCCCATTCCGGTGGCGGTGTAGTAGGGCTGGGGAAAAATCCCGTGATCGCCGGGGCTACTGTTGTCATGGACGGAAAAGACGTTCTTTCCTTCCTCCCCTTTCTCCGGATGCAAAAAGCCGACCCGTTTTTTAATCTCACCGCTTTTTAAATCAAGTTCCACGAGATCGTTTCCGATCAGCAAAACCTTGTTCTTATCGTTACGCAAGACCAGAATCTGAGATACCATATGAGGAATCTTGTAGTTCTTAACCATTTTTTTCTTTTCCACATCGAAGACGATCAGTTGGGGCGGCAATACGTTGAGTTTGGGAATATTTTGTTTTTTCTTGGTGATATAGGCACTCAAATACAGCTTTTTATTATCCGGTGAGACCGACATTCCCCAAATGGTGACTTTGCTGAGCTCCGTCGAAAATCTGAATGTATCCACCATCTCATTGGTGGTTGTATCGAATACGTAAACGGAATGAATGGCGTTGAGGTAGTATCGTTTGCCATCGTGGGAATAGGCGGCGTGGAGGATGTAGTCATTGTACGCCGGCACCGTTTTGATCACGGTGTCGCTTTGGCAGTCGATGATCTGCAGGGCATTGTTTACCGGTACGTACAGATAATCCTTAGCCATAACCGGGTTGGCAAAGCAGACCATGATCGCCAGAATCGTCAAACACAGGCGGCGGCCTGTAAACACTGATTTCATGATGACCTCCCTCTTACTCACGATTAACGTTTGATGACGAAATTGAGATTACGCCAATCCTTTTCAATGGCCCGGCACTGATTCTGAAAATCAGGAAAGTTGGTGATGTTGTCCGGTGTCTGGGCCGGCCACCAGCAAGGGCCTGAGCAACTGGTAAAATCCCTGGCGCTGGAAATACAGTTGCTGACCGGGGTCTCCGGGCGGGGATTGGTTTCCCATCCGGTGTCGAAAATGGTCGTGCACCCGACAGGCATGCTGGTCATGATGTCGTCGGACATGCCGAACACGTCCTTGTCATCCATCGCTTTGGCCTTTTTGTTGATTGGTTTGAGGCCTTTTTTCTTCATCGTCTGCCTCCTTTGGCTTTAAATTTTTAGCATTACATGGTTTTCATGTCCCCGCAGGGCGGAGAGGGTATCAAGGTAATCCGGGTTTTCATCGGCCAGCCGGCCATACACGTCGATGCCGATTTCAATCCAACGTTTGATCCAGTCACAGTAGTGCAGGTTGGCCGCCGTGAGTCCACCTTCCCGCACCAGGGCCTCATGGTAACATCCCCCCGCACAGATGGATCGGGCCCAACACTCACGGCAGGCGGGCTTGGCTGACACGTGAACCGATTGCCTGAAATTAGCCAGGACGGCTTCATCCAGACCGCGGTAAATATTTCCCATGGCGGCATCCTTTTCTCCGGTAAGGCGCTGGCAGAGGAAGAGGCCGCCCTCGGTGGACACAGAGAAAAGCCCCAAACCGGCACCGCACGGATAGGCTCTGACCTCGCCCTCATGGAGGGTGACCAAAAGATCGATGAGATTGGTAAACCCAAGGAATCGGTTTTCACGCGCCCGGTCGAGAAATTGTTGTGACAGCGCTTCAAATTGCCCCAGCAGTGCTTCCATGGCGCCGGTGCTCAGTCGATAGCGTGGATCTGTGGAGGTGACCGGGGCGAATCCCGCTTCGGCAAACCCCATACCAAGGAGATAATCAAGGTTGGCCGTCAGGTCGCCGGGGGTACCGGCCACGGTCACGCGGGCCACGACCGGCTTGCCATGTGTCGCATCGACCAACCGCCGGATACCCGGTTCGATGATGGCAAAGGACGGACTCCCGTCCGGAAAACGACGATAGCGGTCGTGCACTTCGGGTAGCCCGTCAATACTGATGGTTACGCCGATCCGGTTTTCCAACAGAAACGCCGTTGTGGATTCGTTTAGCAGCGTGGCATTCGTGGTCAGGGCAAAATCAACGGACTTTCCCCGCTCGGCCGCGGATCCATTGGCATAGGCCACGACCTCGGCGATCAGCTTTTGATTCAACAGGGGTTCGCCGCCGAAAAAAACCAATTCGACCCTGTCCAGAGCCCCGGATGCCTCCATCAGAAAATCAACGGATTGACGGGCGATCACCATGGTCATGACCTTGCCATTGTCCGGACGAGTGCCGCCATGGTAGTAGCAGTAACTGCAATTCAGATTGCAGGCGTCGGTGACATGCAGAACCAGTGTTTTTACCGGCATCCCGGGATGCTGCACGGATTTGGGTTCACCCCATGACGGATCGCGCACGGGGCGTAGCAACCCGATTCGACCCAGCTGTTCGAAGACCTGAGTGATATCCTGGGATGTCCCGCCAACCCATTCAACAAACGCGGGTTTGCTGAACGGGTCGCCAGCGCTCTGATCGGCCGTTCGGTCGAGCATGCGCATGATGTCATCATCCGCCTCGAAAATGGCGTTCTGCGACGGTAAAAAGAGATGAGGCCGACCGTCAATGTCGAAGCGCTTATAATCCGATAAGGTAAATGTCTCCATAGATCACCGTTTACTTTATCTGCGGAATGAAATCCGGTACTGTTACCACTAACCGGACACGGTCTTTGAAACTTGTGCCATCGATCTTGGCTTCAGCCCCCACGGCGATCAGGCCCACCCCTTCACGGTGCTGGTGGCGGCCTTCAATGGGTGCGTAGGTCGTCACTGGTGTGTAGAGACCGCCTGTGATGGGTGCCTCAAGGTATTTCATGTCATCATCGGTTTCCCGGGTTTTTTCCTCTTCAAGCCACCATTTGGCCTCTATAGGTTCCAAAACGAGGTCATCTGGGGTTCCTGGTTTGCCATCGGATCCATTGTGAATACCACGGGCCACAAACTGGACGCCCTGGGGGGGGTAGGCGGCCCCGGAACTCACCCTCGCCCTGCCGATGGTCGGGCGAATCCGGATGGCGTCGATCTTGTCGTAAACTACCAACTGATGATCGACTGCCACCCCCTGGATAGAAAGCGTCACCTTGCCAGGAGCGGTATCTTTGCCGATGCTGACCTTGCAGTCGAAAATGCCGTCTTCGGTTTCTGAGACTCCGGAAAATTTTACCTGGGGATCAGAACTCTTGATGTCTTCCGGCCCCAAACTTTTTGGCAAATTGACCCCGGCCAGGGTCAACCGCTGAGTTTCCGCTTTGCCCGACTGAAATGCCGTTGGGAACAGGGCAAAAATGCGAGCCGGTGCATCGCCCTTGAAGAATTTTTCATTGCCGAAGGCATTGGCGTCCTGAACCACCGCCCACCACTTTCCAGAAAACCCCATGGCTTTGTCATCCAAATCAAAAACACCTTCGATCCTGCCGGTAAGCCCGGTTGGGGCCAGGGCATAGCGCAGGTGGTACTGACCATACAGGGTCGCACTGCCTTCCTGAACCAGCTGCATGCCATTCTGGTATTTTACCTGGCGCGTCATTCGGTATTCGTCACCGCCCTTCTGTTTGTCGGGAACGAAATTCACCGTGCCGGTATAGTACCCGACACCCGGCTGATACCCAGCCATTTGCCACTCACCGGTCAAGTCCTGATCCTTGCGGTTTTTCATCCATTGTTTCCAC
This sequence comes from uncultured Draconibacterium sp., assembly GCA_963677235.2. Classification (GTDB taxonomy): domain Bacteria; phylum Bacteroidota; class Bacteroidia; order Bacteroidales; family Prolixibacteraceae; genus Draconibacterium. The sequence goes on from CAXXPP010000004.1 coordinate 2,714,299, forward strand.
TCCGGGGTATCAAAGGGAAACAGTTTGGTTAGTGGTTTGATAAGTGCCTCAGATTCCTTGACCCAGTCCATTTCTCGCATTTGCGGCACCGTGGTTGGATAATAGCCAAGGTGGAGATTGCGCACCTCAGCCCACTGCGCCTCGGTATTGCGGTGGGACGCGATTTTGCCGAATGTATGACAGCGCACACAGGCAGTGTATAATCTTTCTTCCACTTTGCCGTTGGGAATTTCCCGGTACTGGCTGTTTTCATCGCTGTTGATATAGGCCACTCGGGCCATCTCCGTGGGGCTCAGAATCAGGTATTCGCTCAGTTCCTTGACCACCGGATAGAAGTCTTTCTCCGGCAGGGGTGCGCTGTTAAGCCGGATCATTCGATCCACCACCGCCCTCCATTCCTCCGGAGACTTGCGGGTCTCCTCGATGACATCCACCCGCCCCTGCTGATCGGTTTTGTGACAGGCGGAACATTTTTGCTTCACGATGGAATCCGATGGAAACACGCTTTCGGCGTTTACTGTCCCTGACCCCATGAAAAGGATACACAATAACAGGATACCTATACCGGCCATAACCCTCATCTTCATTACCCACCTCCTTTAATAACCAATGGTAAAAAAAGACTATATAATGGTTAGAATTTAACATCAGCGCTTGAAGTATAAAGACGTGCCTTTTATGATGGATTGAGCAAGACGCATGCCTTAATTCATATGTGGTTTTAACAACTCGTTAAGATAGAGGATTGGGGCGATCGTCGAAAATTTCAAAGAGGAACGGCATTATTAACAAAAGTTAACCGCGATGGCTGGCTCATTTAAAAATTTCGTTGAAGCAGAAGGAACTATTGGATTATTAACTTTGGTTTAGATATGACAAAAGTTAAATGGGGTAGAGTATGGGTTGTCGTTACCGGAGTACAGAAACCTTAATGTTGAATCGTTGGAGGGAATTCAGATGGTAGATCCTTCCTCCAATGCACATCTTTGTCTAAAGCTTGCGCCAAGCCGATGTCTACAATGAGCCGGACTGCCAGTTGTTGATTTCGAATTCGACAACCAATGACGTTTTATGACCCGCTATGATCTCTCAAGATGATTTGGAACATTCATTGCGTTCATTGCAGAGTACTTCAATCGAATCCCCATGCGTTTTGTAGCGAATGCGAGGTGCACACAGCATGAAACCAACCAACCCAATTCCGTGTCAGGATCTCAAAGCCGGCGGTGCGGCCTCACCGGCAGGCGCGCAGAAATCAGCGGTCACAAGGTCCGGTCAAGGAGACATATGCCGTCGCATCATCCAAAATGCAAAGCCAACCATCTGCTTCTATTCCCATACTCCTGAAGGTATATTTACCTTTCTGAGCCCTTCCGCCAAAAAGGTTTTTGGGTTCACACCAGAAGAGGGTATCGGCAAGAACTGGAGGGAGATTCTTGTTGCGCCCGATGTAACCTTCGCCAACGTGGATGCCTATGATAAGGCCTGTGCTATGGGTGAGATACCGCAACCGATGGATGCCGAAATCTACCATCCGGAGAGAGGCCCAATCATCGTTGAAATCCAGGATGGGCCCGTGTTTGATGAAGATGGACGGGTGGTGGCCATCGAAGGATTTATCGTTGATGTTACGGAACTGCGTTCGTTTCAACGTGAATTAGAAAATTTGGTGCGCGCACGGACAGCTGAGCTGGAAGCGCTCAACGCAAGACTATCCGAGGAAATTCAGGTGCGGCGCCTGACTGAAGATCAACTGCGGGCCAGCGAGGAACGCTACCGGTTACTTTACAACCGGTCACCGATCATGATGCATTCTGCCGACAGGAACGGCTTCCTTTTGAATGTCAATGACCAATGGCTGAAGGTCCTCGGGTATGTTCGGGATGAGGTCATCGGGAAAAACATCACAGACTTTTTATCGGACGCTTCACGACCGCATTTCCTGGAATCCATCCGGCCTGAGTTTATCAACTCGGGCCAGCTCAACAGAGTCCCTTATGAGATGGTAAAAAAAGAGGGCGGCATCGTCCACGCCCTGGTGTCCGCTGCCAGCCAGACAGACCACCGTGGCCGGTTATCCAGCTCCATTACCGTTTTAGAAGACGTCACGGAATTGAAACGCATCGAGAAAGAGGCCCGAGTGGCACGTGAACGCGTGTTTCAAGCGGCAAAGATGGTTTCCCTGGGAACGGTGGTATCGGGCGTGGCTCATGAAATCAACAATCCCATTTCTTTTGTAATGCTCAACGCCCCCGCTTTAAAAAAGATATGGTCAGACCTGGTGCCGGTGTTGATGGATTATAAAAACCGGCATGGGGCCTTTGAGGCCGGCGGGTTTACCTATGGTGAACTGATTGAGGATGTGCCGGAGATGCTTGACCTGATTCATCAGGGTGCCCAGCGAATCAAGGCCATCGTGGACGACCTGAAAAGTTATTCCCGCCAAACACCAACAAGCCTGGATGAACAGATCGATATTAATCAGGTCGTCGAGAATTCGATCAAATTCACGCATAGCCTGATTACCAAAGCAACCGATCGCTTTACCACAAATTTGGGGCGGGGCATTCCCCCCTTCATTGGAAACAGCCAGCGTATTAAACAGGTGCTGATCAATCTTTTGGTCAATGCCTGTGAAGCGTTGGAAGACAGAAAACAGTCGATTACTATCGAAACCACCTTTGATGAATCCAGCAATAGGGTGATCTGCCGCGTGCGCGATGAGGGCGAAGGGGTAAGCGAAGATAACCTGAGGCAGCTTACCGATCCATTTTTCACCACGAAACGCGATGCGGGCGGAACGGGTCTGGGATTATCGGTGTCAGCCGGTATCATTGACATGCACGGCGGAACGATCGATATCTCACCCAATCCTGACAAAGGGGTCACGGTTGCCATCGGATTTCCTATTGATCCCGCTGCTGACCGCTTAAAAGGGAGATAGGCTACCGTGGAAGATAAACGTTATCCTGAAAAACCTATTTTATCAGTCGATGATGAAGCCGGCGTGTTGATGAGTATTAAAGTAACGCTGCGCCAGGCAGGGTTGAATAACGTCAAAACTTGCCAGGACAGCCGGCAGGTGCCGGCCTTGCTTTCAGATCGAGAACCTGAAGTGATTCTGCTTGATCTTTACATGCCAAACATTTCCGGCGAAAAATTGTTGGCGGAAATAAACCGTGAACATCCGGGTGTTCCGGTAATCGTCATAACCGGTGCCTCCGATGTGGAAACGGCGGTCAGGTGCATGAAAAGCGGCGCGTTTGACTACCTTACCAAACCGATTGAAAACGGCACGTTGATTGCGGCCGTCAACCGTGCCATCGACATGCGTGCCTTGCAGCAGGAAAATGAAACCCTTAAGGAACATTTACTTAGCGAAGCGCCGGCGCCACCCAAGGCGTTTAGCAACATCATTTCCATTAACCGCCGGATGTTATCCATTTTTCAATACCTCAATACCATTGCGGTTACTTTCAAACCGCTATTAATCACTGGCGAAACCGGCACCGGTAAGGAACTGGCTGCGCAGGCGGTTCATGCGGCCAGTGGTAGATCCGGTGAATTTGTGGCAGTGAATGTGGGTGGACTTAGCGACCAGATGTTTGATGATACGCTCTTCGGACATATCAGAGGCGCATACACGGGTGCCGACGGGACCCGGTCGGGAATGATCGAAAAAGCCTCCGGTGGAACGTTGGTGCTTGACGAAATTGGTGATTTGAGTCCCACTTCCCAAGCGAAGTTGTTGCGCCTTTTACAATCGGGTGAGTATCACCACCTTGGTGAGGATCGATTCAGGATCAGCAACGCCCGTATCATTGCGCTGACCAATAAAGATCTATGGACCATGGAGAAGGAGGGAACCTTCAGAAAGGATCTTATTTTTCGGTTGAAGACGCACCACGTTCACCTGCCCCCCTTGCGTGATCGACAAGATGATCTGGTACTTCTCATCGATCATTTTATCGAACAGGCCTGCCGGCAGTTGGGGAAATCCAGGCCGACGGTTCCCAAAGAGATACTGACCCTGTTGGCACCATACGATTTTCCTGGCAATATCCGGGAGCTTGAAACCATCATTTTTGACACACTGAGTGCTCACCAAAAAAAGACGCTGTCATTGAATCGTATTAAAAAATATATTTCCCAGTCTCACCCTACCCACAGGACCAATCAACTCGATAAGGTCTCCGAGGACCAGGTCCTTTTTCCCAGCAAACTTCCCAAACTGAAACAAATCGGAGACCTTCTGGTTCGCGAAGCCATGCGTCGCGCCCAGGGCAATCAATCGGTCGCGGCCGCCATGCTGGGGATCTCGCCAGCGGCGATCAGTAAGCGTCTGAAGAAGCAAAACGTGAAAAGCTGAACCAATTTAACGATCTTGTTGTTAACTACAAATGAATTCAACTCTATACGCCAAACTATTGTGAATTTGTTCAACTGTTGACTTATGTTAAAAAAGTTTTAGGATCAATAATAACAATAGGTTAAATTCCTACCTGATCAAAATTTATTAACCATTGTTAATTTATTTCTACTCCAAACGATTTCCGATTTTTGCTGCGGGCCCAATTAATACGATAGCCTACATCGATCCAGCAGATTGGCACGACACTTGATTTACTAAGTCGCTGGATATGCCAAATCCCAAAGGGGTAGGTAGCGATTCGTGATTTTTTAGAGCTATTCTGTTTTGTTCTGATCAGAACCCAACATTTTAGAAGGAGGCTGTATGAATGGGAGAACTCGCTGGAGAGGAATTTACGTCTTATTTGGCATTATTGCTGGCGTTATATTGTCTTCGTTTGCATATGCAGATGTTTTGGATCCCTTCGACAACATGCCGATGCCAGAAGGCTCAGCAATGATCGGGACCTATGTTTTTTACCAGGATCTGCCTACGTATGAGGATGAAACTGCCGGAGATGTCGACATCGATGTCAAAGTGCCCGGTATCATTTTTCGTCCGCTGTGGTTTGGGCCGAAACTGGCGGATAAATTTTCTTGGGGACTTAATGCCGTCGTTCCGTTGCTGAATGTTGATGCTGCTGGATTGGAATCTCAGACCGGTTTAGGCGACATTGCGGTCAGCCCTTTTATTTTTCTCGTTGAGAACGAATCCTTCAACTTATCCTTCTGGGAGTTTGTCTATATGCCTACCGGTGAGTACGATGAGAACAATCCGGATACCAGTCCCGGTTTGGACACCTGGCAATTTCAGCATCAATTGGCAGTGGGGTATTATCCGTCCAAATTTGGCATAGATTGGACACTCAATTATTGGAACCGGTTGGAATCGGATAAGTTGAACATTGACTACCAGGACGCGATCGAAACAGATTTAATCCTGCACTATACATTTGAAAATAAAATAACTTTTGGCGGAATCGGTTCATTTTGGTGGGATTTGGATGAAATGGAGGTTGACGGTCAGGAAGTCGCCGACACCAAGGGGCATCGATATGCGACAGGAATAAATATCATGTATCCATTTGCTGAAAATGTAATTCTCAGCGGACGCTGGACAACGGATTTTGACGTTGAAAATCACACCAAAGGTGACTGGTATTATCTTCGATTCGTATTTTTGTTTTAAATTAGAGGCCGGCAGGCATCGTAGCTTTGAAATCTGCCGTCGTCCTTATCAAATGCGGATTTCCAGTCGTATTCTGCAAGAAAGAGTAGAAAAGGACGGATAAGTATTGAACAAGAAGCGAAAATCCATGCCTGCGAAACATTCAGATATCAAACACCGCGGTAGCCTGCCAGCCGGCTGCCACCGGCACACGGCGATTTGGTGGTAGGTGACCGCCTTGATCTCGTTTAAAAGGGTCGGTCGTGGTGGATATAGTTCTCCGTGTGGATGCGAGCGGACAATATCTTATATGAAACAGTGAGGATGTCCACCTTTTTAATCAGTTTTTCCTTGCCTGACCACTGGTACAGTAACTCGCGCAGGTAATTGACCATCAGGTCGGCCGGATCGTCACCGTCAATATCGATGTTTAGCATCGCCTCTGGAGTGAGCGTACTCACCTCGCAGATCGATCAGATCGGCAAGGGCCAGGCCGGCGTTTCGTAAAAGCGCGGCCTGGCTATCGCCAATGATTCGTATTCTGAGGTCTGTGGTGTGATCAAGAAGGGTGTAGAATTTTTTCATTCCACAACCGTCCCCGTCTTTTCCGTAATATACTCACCCAATGTCACCGCCCGCTTTTGAACCAGTCCGTTTGAATCGTTTACCGATTTTAATCTTTGCCCTTTCCGTTGGTTTGAGAATGAAGCGATAGCCAGAGCAAACAACACGATTTGTAAAACCGGCACTTTCTGCTATCTCATTGTAATTAAAATAAAATTAAGCAACCACTATATCATGTGGTTGCTCCCCACCTTAATTGACCGTATTTAAATTGCATGTTTGTGCTGGCTAAAAGCGCTTCGATGAATCTGTGGCGATTAAAACCACCAATTTCAAACAATCATGGATAACCTATTTTGATCATTGACAGAATTGTTAATCACTAGTTATGGTTGCTGCAACTGGATTTAGTAACGAAAAAGCCATAATTTTATAAAGTGCTCTCCATACAGCCAAAGCACAGAATATCCTGGATCTAATACCGCCCTTCGATAAGCTGACCCGCTTCCAGAAGCACCATCCAAAGGAGGTCATTTAGAAATATCGAATCCAGTCAAAGGAGGAAAGGATGAAGACAACCCGCAAAATTCAATTGACATTGACCCGCCAACCGATGTTGGAGGGCGCCGGGGTCCACCTAAATCGCGTTTTCGGCTACGGTCAAGCCCCTCGTTTCGACCCGTTTCTGATGCTTGACGATTTTCGGTCCGAGATCCCCGACCATTACCGTAAAGGCTTTCCCTGGCACCCCCACCGAGGTATTGAGACGATCACATACGTGCTCAAAGGCGATGTGGAACATGGAGACAGTTTAGGCAACAACAGCATTATCTTTTCGGGGGATGTTCAGTGGATGACTGCCGGCGGTGGCATCATTCATCAGGAAATGCCCAAAGGAGATACCGATGGAGCGATGTACGGTTTCCAGTTGTGGGCCAACCTGCCAGCTGCCCAAAAAATGATAGCTCCCCGTTACCGCGACATTGCCGCCGATCAAATCCCTGTGGTCGAAAAGGAAAACGGGACGACGATTAAAATAATTGCCGGATCGGTCGACGATATAAAGGGTCCTGTTGACGACATCGTCATCGACCCGGAATATCTCGACTGCACGGTACCGGCCGGCCAAACCTTTGTTCATCCAACGATGCCCGGCTACACGGCCTTCATCTATGTGATCGGAGGTGTAGGGCAAACCGATGGCCAGGCAATCGAAAACGGGAAGGTGGTGCTGTTTGATGATGGTGAGCAATTGGTCATCCACGCAGGGGACGAACCCTTGCGATTTTTGTTGCTGACCGGAAAGCCCTTGAACGAACCGGTGGCCTGGCGGGGCCCAATTGTCATGAACACCGATGAGGAATTGGAAACGGCATTTCGCGAATACCGGGACGGCACCTTCATTAAAGGCCAATAAAGAGTAAAGCGTCTTCCTAACATAGAAACATAAAGGTATATGACACATACATGCTATTGAAATTTACATTCATGATTTCAGTACAATAGGTCATATTATACAAGATCTTGTGGCCACCATTTTTCTAAAAAGCAAAGATTTCATCTGCGTATATTGATAGAAAGCAACAAACGTGAGGGAGGGTGAAACCGATAATGGGCTTTATTCCTCCTTGTCGGTCTATCCATACCCATGTTCCTGAAGCTGCCCTAAAGACAAGCCTATGATATCCAGTTGTAAAATGAAAATTCTGCTGGTTCCCTGATAGGTGAATCCACTGGCAAGAGCACCAGAATTTTTGCAACCCTTTCTTTTAACCATTTTTTAGACAACACTCCCCTGTGCCGATCTAAACCGGTTTTTTTAAAGTGCCAAGAGCCGGTATGACGATTTCAAAACTGATTTTTCCAGTTCAGTATTGCAGGTGGTTCACCCCGTCCACTGATGCCCGATTGTGGCATTCTGGTATGACGAGATCTCCTTTTGGTAATGGGATCAGAGCACCTTGGAGCCATTAAATTTCGGACGGAACGGGTAGGCACTCTTGCCATAGCCGTCAGTAAACCCTTTCTGGTTGAGCTTCCTGCGGCAGTAAGCACAAGCCATCCCGCTGCCGAAGCTGGCAACATCAGGTTTTTACCGCCATCCCCAGCACCCGTCCGTGATTATATTTTTAGCTTTATCCCATAAATCTCCTGTACAATATTGCGCCATTGCCCCAACGGATTGTCATTGGCAAAGGACACTTTGAGTGAGTTGGCTTTGCTCCACTTGTCTCGCAAATAGGGCCACATGGCCAGGTAATAATCAGCACGCCGAACAGGCTTGATATTAGTACTTCTCATATCAGGCGGTAAGTAAACCTGGGATGTCCGCATCATACACATAGCCATGCGTACAAAGCGACGGGCGATTCCGAAGTCAGCATGCTGACCGCCAGCCTCACGGCGACTGAAATCGTCTTTCAGATCGTTGGGGCCATAACGACCAATATGGAATGCTGACTGCACCACAAAGTCTTTGAGAATATGGTTACATCGTTTGCTGACGTGGCTCGTTATTGTAGCCCCTTGACTGCCGCCGGTCTGTTTGACTTTTGGCACGATGCCGGCATAGGACGCCAGTCGGTCCGTCGACCGTTGAGATAGAGGATCGCCAATCTCAGCGGTAACACCTGCAGCCAGAACGATGCCGATGCCTTTAATGCTGGTTAAAAAGGCACCCTGGGTTTGGGCCAACAACTGGGCCATTTCATTCACTAATTGCTGGGCACCGTCAAACAGACAGCGGTAATGGCTAACGTGGCTGGCCAAAGAGATCTGAAGGGTGGCAGTATATTCGTCTGGCGTGGTAAGCACCTGAGATGCGTATTCCTGAAGCTTGGCGGCAACCTGTTCGGCTTTTTTAGTCCCTCGCTTTTCCAAGTTCCGGATCAGTGTCTCCCGTTGGCGGCGAAGGATCTGCGGTGCGCTGAAGCGCTCCTGAATCAGGTATAGCGAACTGGTTGAAAAGGGAATGACCCCACTTTTCTTTTCATTCAGAAAGCCAGGAAAGAGGCGATCGACAATCGTATGGATCCTGTTACGGACTTCGGTTTTCATCTTGACCAGCTTCTTTCGGTGGCGGACCAGGGTTCGTAGATTGCGATACACGCCAGTCTGTGCCGGGCAACAATTGGCCCGGCGGTTTAGCAGCATGGTGGCAATACCCATCAGATCAAGCCGGTCCGTGCTTGCCTGCAGGTTCTCGCGTTGCTTTTTAGCATCGTGGGCGTTGACGTTGGCCACCAGCCACCCGTTGGCCCGAATCGTGTTGGCGAAATTCTCAGCATACGAGTTAACATCTTATCCACCGAAAAAGACATGGCCGGTCTGAATATGACGATGACGGCAAGAACGGTTTACCTGGTCGATAAGGTACTTCACACCATCAACGGAATTCTTGACCGAAAATGGCTTGCGGAGGACCTCGCCGTTTCCATTACAGAACATGACCAGATGATCCTTTTTGGCGTAGTCGATGGGCACACACATCAGCTTTGATGGATTGCCTGCCTTTTCGAATAAGGTCAGCAACTCTTGACTTCGATTCGGATAGATGCTTGACTTTTTCATAGTGAGGCTCCTTTCGTGTATGTGTTTCGGCTACCTAACGATAGACTGATAAACCACATTACCACCGGATCACTCCGGATGGCTCTTTACACAAAGGAGCTTCACTTCTTTGTTTCTAAAAATGGGCAATAGGTCGGAAACAGTATCTTCAATGGCGGCCCGATTTACAGAGCAGCGCAGGCTCCGCGAACTTTAACTTGCGGGCTCACTCGACTGCCCTCCATCTGTCACTCGGAAACGTACCAGAAAGCGCAAGGAACGGTAGGGTCCATTTTTATGGGATAGCCAGAACGAATTTGAGTGGTCATGAAAATTGTTTCCGCAGATCAGAGGAGTATCTATCCCAAAATTTGACAATGGTTCGATATGGAAGCTATTCTCAATGTATATCGCATAGAGTCAAATTTCATAATTTTTCTATATTCGAGGCACTCATAAGCGAATACATAGGTTTACGAAATGCTGAAAAGGATTCGACAAACAGATTATGAGAATTTGTGGAACCGGTTGGCCCGGAATCTAATCTATGATGCCAAACAAGTTCTGCTATACTGCGGTATAAAGGTGCCGGATAGAAAGTCGAACGGTTCCACTGTCGATCATTCCGAAATCATTAAACTAACGACCCAGGGGACGGATTATGGCGCCATTTACGATCCGATCTCTCGTCGAATTCATTTTGATCCAAACTATATTCAAAACATTGTGGATCAGGCCTACCGTTTTGATTTCCCGATAATTGACAGGTCCTTCGGACCTGGCGGCATCGCCGGTTTTATCCATGTTGGTGAGGACGATTCATACGAATTGAAAGATCCTGACTTGAACCACATCGTGAAGCAGGCAATGATCGTCCAAAAGTACGAAATCCCTTTTTCGTTTGTCTGTGCGCGGCAGTTGGCTAAAAATGAAGTTGAGCAATTCGGTATTACCTCCAATATTTTCTCCGGGCCGAAATTCTTCTTTGTATCAACCGAGTCGGGGGTCGAAGAGGCGGAGAAATTCATAAAGGATGGTCATTATATCATCACTAATCATACGATTTTACAATCACCACTCACGCTATCTTATAAGGAAAATATCGACATTTTCATCCGATGTGTTGAGCGGCGAATTCCAATTATGCTGACGACACAGCCCTTCAGCGGACAAAACGGACCGATGACGCCCTATGGCATCGCATTGTTGGCTTTTACCGAGTTTCTTGCCGGAATGGCGATCGCCTATAGCATCAATCCGGAAACAAAAGTGGTTAACGGCGCCTATCCAACCATGTGCACACCAGGGAAAAGACCTGTGCTGAAGATTGGCTCAGTTGTGCACAACTTTACCAATTATCTGGTCGCATACACTTCCCGCTTGCTGGATATCGCCAGTATTCAGTCCGGCTGCACCATAGACGGCGACATGCACAGAAACGAGCTTCTTAACACCGATTACCAAACGGTGCGAGCATCGATCCTGTGGGACGGCATATTCGAGGGTTGGCACATGATACGGCATTGCTACGGCTTTTTGGGTGATTTGGCGTTTTTTTCATTTGATAAAGCTGAAAACGACATTGCCGCTTTACATCACATCCAAAGCCTTGACGACAGTGGGATCACGGCACTTCTTGCCAACCATGTCCGCCTAAACCGTGACATACAAAAAGCCGAAAGAATTTACCAAAAACCGACGTTGTTGTTTGCTCGAGAAAAGGACCTATTGCTGCAGGTGATTATTGAAACCATCGAAAATTTTGGAGGCGATTTCGGAAATCATGACCACACATTGAAAAACATACCGAGTGAGTGGTTTTAATCACGGCACCCCCAAAGAAAATCATTTGAATAGGCAACCAAACTGAATTTTAGCTGCTTTGGAAAGATTCATGGCATTCCTCCTTGGGTTAAAGGGTTAACGATACGGGTGGTACCCAAAATAAGCCTATGATATCCAGTTGCTAAATGCAAATTCCCTGAGTGACCATCGTTGATGTGTGCACCATCGGATCACTGGCGATTAGGCAGCAAGGATAAAAATGGAATCATAGGAACAATGTAATTTTATCAAACAGATTAGGAAAAAGCATTGGGCGATTTACAACTTTTGATTGATCTTCATAAAAATGCGAACCGGCAAGGCCCAGGTGGGGATGCAGAGTCGGAAAAAGCGCTCAGTTTGGCGATGATAGACCGAGCTGCGCAGTTAAAAATTGCCGATATCGGTTGCGGTACAGGGGCTTCCACCCTGTTGCTGGCCCGCTTATTGGACGCTCGAATTACGGCAGTGGACTTCCTTCAAGATTTTCTCGACGTGCTTGAAGCCAGGGCAGAACGTATGGGGCTTTCCGATAAAGTAACGACCCTTTGCTGTTCGATGGACAATCTGCCGTTTGGCGATGAGGAATATGACGTCATCTGGTCCGAGGGAGCGATATACAATATCGGTTTTGAAAAGGGCGTAAAGGACTGGAAGCGTTTTCTCAAAACAGGCGGAATGATGGTCGTTTCGGAGATCACCTGGCTAACGACTCACCGCCCGCCTGAACTTCAGGAATATTGGCAAAACGAATATCCGGAAATAGATACGGTATCTTCAAAGATAGAAATTATGGAAAATAACGGCTATTCACCGGTTGCCTACTTTGTTTTACCGGAGCATTGCTGGTTGGATGATTATTATCGACCTATGCAGGAAGGTTTTGAAGGGTTTCTAAAGCGGAACGGTAACAGTGAAAAAGCACAGGCAATCGTGAATGCCGAAAAAAAAGAAATCGCCCTATATGAGAAATACAAAGCTCATTACAGCTATGGTGTCTATATTGCCAGAAAATTAGTTTAGTTGTTATCGGAGGCAGGTTTGAAGATTAGAAGAGCTGAAATAAATGATCTGGATCAACTTGTAGAATTCACCGCAGCAGAAGCGCGAGAAGCTGAGGGACACGAAAAGGATACTAAGATATTAAGGGACGGAATTAAAGCGGCACTTGAGGACCGTTCAATTGCTATGTATTGGGTGCTGATGAATCAGAACAATGAACCGGTAGGCAGCGCATCCGCTCTGAAAGAGTGGAGTGATTGGAGTGCTGGATATTATTGGTGGATTCAAAGTATGTACATCAAACCGGACCATCGTGGAAAAGGGTATATGGATTTACTGTTGGATGCGATTAGATCGGAAATGAAGGAACAAAATGGTTTGGAATTACGGCTATATGTACATGAGAATAACCAGGCTGCCATAAAGGCCTACGGTAAAGCGAATTTCACTTTTTCGAAATACAGGATCATGATCCAAAAATAGCAGGTGCAAATCAATCTGAATGACGAATAATTATGTGAGCACCCAAGGTAAGAGTATGATATCCAGTTGTAAAATGAAAATTCTGCTGGTTCCCTGATAGGTGAATCCACTGGCAAGTAATCCCAAATCCCGATGGGGTTCGTTTTTGTAAGATAGCCATTTCGTACCTGCCTGAAAATTAATATTCCAGAACCTTGTAAAAAGGATATATCCGCTAATGATTGACAAAAATTACTTGGCTAATCTACTCTCATTTTATTATGGTTTGGGAGCCTGATGTAAGCACTGAAAATGTGCAAGAGCGAATGTGATAACCTCCTCTAAAAGGCGGGAAAGGATTGTCATGTGGTTGCATGCTTCCTGTTTCCTTGAATTTAACATTCCGGTTCCAACTCCCTTTTTGCTCATGTTGCGCCCTCGGAGTGGATGGCAGCAATGGGTCGCACGTGAAAAGTACGTTTTGTCGCCCAGCGTGCCAGCGGTCGAATTCACAGATATGTTTGGCAATTTATGCCAGCGATTGGTAGCACCCGCTGGGTATTTTTCCGTTCGAACATCCGTTGACATTGAAACCGCAGACGCCTCCGACACAGCCCCTGGGGCCCCGTTTGTCGAAGTGCAACAATTACCCGATGAAACATTACCGTTCCTTTACCCAAGTCGGTATTGTGAATCGGATCGTTTCACTGAAATGGCTGCGTCCCTCGCGGCGGGCCGGGCACCGGGCTATGATCAATGCACCGCCATTGTTGATTATATCAGTAATTCGATACGGTACACGCCTGGAAGTGGACAGCAAATAATCAGTGCCGCCGAGCTAAACCAGTTGAGTGGCGGCGTCTGCCGAGACATGGCCCATTTGGGCATCGCCTGTTGCCGAGCGCTATCGATACCGGCCCGAATGGTCGTAGGCTACCTTGAGGCGCTCGAACCGATGGACCTGCACGCCTGGTTCGAGGCATATGTTGGAAATCGATGGTATACATTCGATCCAACACAAGTCAACCTTCAAGGAGGACGTGTTGCCATCGCTTTCGGTCGAGACGCGGCCGACGTTGCAATCTATACACAATTCGGCGATCCCGTGGAACTGAGCAGCATGCACGTCAACGTCGAACGACTACAAGGTGCTCCCTACTAAAGTATGACTTGGTGACACATTAAATCGGCGACCTCATGCTGCTATAGGGGGCGGCTAAAACTGCGAGGCCCCTAAGCATGCTTAGTACAAACGGAGTTTTTCAAATAGATTCAGTTTGTGTAATCTAACCTTTAATCTTGCAAGGTATAACTAAATTAATCCAAATTTGGCCGTCTATTTCCAACCCCGGCAATTTAAATACCAACCCCACAAATACGAACTTGCAGGACTGGCAAATTCTCATCTCAAATCCTTTTTTAATTCAGGGCTTCTATCAATCTATTTGGAGAATTAATTTTAGACATTGAGCTTACTGTTAATGCGATCAAAAAAGATGGTGAAGGATGAGGAACACATAAGGCACGCAGCAAATACTCCTGCCCATAGGCTTCCCCCGCGATGATGAATTGAGATTTTTCGTTTTCACTGAAAAACCACGCAAATAGGTGTTTCCTGAAGCAGAACTACGTGATGCACCCCATACCCTTGCAGGCTGCTATAGGATAATATGTAAATCAGCGAGTCGGGAATCGGCCGCTGGTAACAAACCGGGGAGGTGAAAATAAATGAGCCAAAAAGATCGCGTGATTGAAGGCAAGCGAGAACGTCAGAAAATTATGGATAAGCTTTCTGTCAAGAGCGGGCGGGCCTACACCTACGACAAGAATAAAGGCGAAGGGTCCGGTTGTTTGAGCGATGCAAAGCGCACCAGGGAAAAGGCACAGCGTAAACTTGACCGGTAGCTGAATCTAATACTATTGCATCCGTCGACGGCGTTGCCGGGGTTACTCCGCGGCAGCGCCGTTGTCATTTGAGCGTGGCAGGATCACGACCGGTCAGAGGCTTAAGAGACATAAATATGGGCAATAACACAACACAACAAATCCCAGAAGGGCTGCTGGACGCTGTGGGAGAGGAACTGCCGACATTTACAGAGATCGAACGATATGCCAAGGAAGGGATTCCGCCTAAATGCTGTGACGGGCAGACCCGAGATAATTGCACTGCGAAAATACTGTTCGTGTTGACCCGTAAGGTTTACTCCCCACAAAAGGCCGGCAGACTATGGGACGCCATCATTGAACATAATAAATGGTTGATGAAACGACTGGGCAGAAATTGCGGTGTCAGCGTTGCAGCGCTTGATTATCTGATAAACGTATCGGATAAGTGGGATGAAGCTGTAGTGGCGGAAGCCAATCAAATAGAGACGCTTACAGACGCTGCCACCCTGGACGGACTCACCGGCCTTTACGTGCGCGAGGTTTTTGACTCGTGGCTGGTGAAATCGGTCGCCGAAAGCCAGCGTTATGGCGACGCCTTCTCCTTATTAATGGCGGATATTGATGATTTCAAGAAAGTTAACGACACTCACGGGCATCAAGTCGGCGACCGGGTTCTGAAAACGATTGGATCCGATTTCATGGATAACTTACGATCATCGGATTTTGCCGCGCGTTATGGTGGAGAGGAACTGGTGGCCGGGCTGCCCCACACGAAGATCCAGTCTGCCCATACAGTTGCAGAAAAGGTCCGAAAGGCGGTAAGTAATCGGTTTAAAGACACATTAGGGATTACCATTAGTGTGGGTGGTGCTTGCTGGGGTGAAGGCATGAACGGTCCCAACGATCTGGTCGAGGCTGCTGACAGGGCCCTATATGCGGCTAAAAAGGCGGGTAAGAATTGTGTAGTTTTCGATCCAGAATTTTAGTTTAGTCAAGATAGATATTTGCTCTTGGCATCGTTCAAGAGTGGCTCGAGATCTGCAAAGGTAGCTTCTGCGCCTCGCATCAATTGCTGCCAAGTGTCCGGTTGCAATTGTTTGCCCCGAATGAACTGTTTTTCAATTTGCTGAATTTTTGCAAGGAGTTCTTTAATCGTCGCTGTATATGCGCTCATATCTGCGGCATCGATTCGTTTAGCATTTGTCTGCAGACATTCGACATCAGCTTTAAAGGTTTCCAATTTTGCCTTGACCTCTTCAAGGAAAATTTTAGTAGTAGACATGCATCCTTCCTTTCTAAGCCTCCCAGTTTCGCTTATCCAAGATGCCGCCGGCCTACGCGCGATAACACCAGCTGCAGACAAAACGTTGAGAGTCATCCTACGAGAAGTTTGCCGGCGTGGCTACAAGGTTGGGATAAACAGGGACCGATCCAAATTACTCTGCCGGTATCGTTGATTTGGGTTTTACGATCAGTACTGGACATTCGGCGCTACGAACCACTTTTTCGGCAACTGACCCCAAAAATAGCCCTTTAATCCCACTTCTTCCATGGGTAGACATCACGATTAGATCTATGCCCTCCTCCTTGGCCGTCCGAACGATGATCGTCGCTGGGTCACCAACGTCCACACGTTGGTCGGTGCCGATTCCGGTAGGAACGATATTTTCGATTAGCTCGTTAATGGCATTATTGGCATTTCCCGTCATCTGCAGGGTAATTTGCATCATCTGATCCGTGAGAGCAGGGGGCAGGGTATACGATGGGGACGGCGGATAGTCGATTTCCGAAATCGCATGGAACAGGAGGATGCGGGCTGAAAAATGTTTCGCCAAATCTACAGCATGTTCTAATGCCGCACGAGATGGCTCACTGAAGTCTACAGGGCAAAGAATCCTTTTGATGTCTTTCATTTGGTGGCCTCCTTTCGAGGATTTAAACCTTGATCCACTCCCATGCCTGATCAATGGCCTGTGGTTCAAAATATCGGACGGCTGTTCCGGCAAATGGCTTAAAAAATACGTTTATTCCTTTTTCCCATTTTTTGTCTCCCACGATAGCCAATTTTTCAATATCCTTATAATGTCTGGCCGAAAACTTTGTGTCTTTCCATAACGCACCAGCGGTCCATCCTTTGAATTCAATCAATTCAACAATGATTCGTATCGGTGCATTGTTTTTCATCTGACTCTCGATCATAGGGACAAACATCTCATAGTCTTTTCTATCCAGTTTTTCCTTGAATTTTAGTGAGATTATGGTGCCCACAGGAGCCTTTTGTACTTGAATTTCGTCAAATCCGATAGGCATGGAGTTCTCCTTTTTTTTCGATTCCGATAAAATGATAAGCGTTTTGGACCACTCGGACCCATGCATCATGGGTTTGGTGCGATTAAGGAACAGAGAGCATCACCCTTTCTCACATGAGGGTCACATGGTTTATCATGTCCATCATAAAGTATAACTCTATATTCTTAGATTAAGAAATAAAATCAAATAGGGGTAATATTGTATTTCCATTTCAATTAAGCCCTACCTCGAGCCCGGCAATGAGTATAAAGAAAAAAATATCCAGGTTGGCGATGGCCGTGAACACCTTCTTGGCATACCAGGCAACCACGACATCTCGAGGACAATTTTTATTGAACGAATTTTTTGCAAGTAAAAAAATGACGAGGGTTTCTTAAACAACGAGTCATACAAAGGTTCCATGGTGGATCAATGATAAAATAAGTTTGATTTGATCCTAAAGTAAGCAGAGCACCCTATATGCAACCGGAATGGTGGTTAGATACAATTTATCAACATTGAACGACCCGTTCGATAATGCTGTTGACAATTGTTGCTTTTTGTAAAGCTTACAAAAAAGGTGAAAATCAGGAGATTTGCCCAAGTCGGTGCCCCTTACCGAACATCAGTATGTCATTTGGATGCGGTTCGCATGAACGAATGAAAAGGAGGCCCACCATGAGCGACGGCCGAGATGCTTATATAGAAAAAATGAAAGCGAATTTGGATAAATGGAATGCCGAGATCGACAAATTGGAGGCCAAAGCCAGACAGGCGGAAGCCGATGCCAGGATCGGTTACCAGGAACAGATTGATACGCTCAAAGAGAAACGCAAAAATCTCTCAAAGCGTTTTGATGATATACGCCAGGCCGGGGAGGACGCCTGGAAAGACATGAAAAGTGGGGTTGAGTTTGCGGCCAATTCGCTGAGCGAGGCCTTACGTTCGGCTCAATCCAGGTTCAACTAACGACTGCAAACAATCCGAAATGAAATATCATGATCTTACAGGATTTGTTTAAATGTGAAAAAAACCAGTCGCTGTTGGTATGGTGCCGATAGCGACCAATAAAGAAAAGGGAAGGTGAAATATGATGGAAATAGGAGATAGAGGGGAATTAAAGACAATCATGGATCGAGAGAAATTGATGCACTTTAAAACCTGTGCCGCTTGTGGTCAGCCTTTCAATCTGGGTGATCCTGTGGTTCTGGCATGTGGTGCCTGGGAAGGACCCCCGACATTGATTCATGAAAATGAAGCCGTGTGGAACGATAAGGACCGAAATTACACAGAGCGCAGGTGCTACGAGGCCAAGAAACGAAGTCTCTAAATCATTTAAAAGATGCAAGGGACCAAAACAGGCCATTGTCCGCCCGACGCTTCTGTGAATGCATGAAATGCTGGAACTTCATGGAGTCGTGTATGAAAAACACAGGCGTGTTGTTTCCCCCATGTCGTAGTTGCCTTCGGTGGTGTAAAACTTGAGTGCTAAGCCGCGTAAATCTCGCCAGGTGTCGGGACTGCCGCTTTCACCAGCGACGTTGGAAAATCGGGCTAATACATCGGTTTCCGTCCCCCGGTTGGAACAACGCCGCGTTGGTGTAAGCACTGACATCCTGGGTAAATTTGAAGTAGCCGAAGGTCCCGGAACCCTTTGCAGGGGGCTGGCGGTCTGGGATCATCTTTCGGTTGAAGTTGGCCATCTGCTCCATCAGGTAATGATCCTGCAACAGGATCGGCATCAGGTCCGAGATAAGTCATTCAGTCTGTTGCTTTATACAGATTGGCTTGCCAAAAGGGCTTTGTAAAAGATGAATGACATCCCCTCTCGTCAAAATATAAATGGAAGACCCCATTACCAAACCACTGTGACCGTAGTAAGGTCAAAAAGCGTACAATTACGAAGATGTCGTATTGAGAATGAGCTGGCCACTAAACAAGGAGAAGTCGATGCAGATCAGGGTGACGAATCCAGCAACAGGAAAAGTGATCAAAGAATATGGCTTGATGAATGACAATCAGGTTGCCCATCGACTGGCCGGTGCTGATAAGGCGGAGGACGTCTTATCTCCTAAACTACTGGGCATCGACACGACGAGATACGCTTCTACTGCTATACCATTTGGCATTATTTTTGGCGTGACCTCCTGGAATTTCCCATTCTGGCAGGTGCTTCGTTTTGCGGTACCAGCAATGATGGCTGGAAATGCGGTGCTTTTGAAGCATGCATCGGCGGTTCCTGGTACCAGCTTGGCCATTGAGAATCTGATACACCGAAGTGGTTTTCCGTCAACACTTTTTCAGATTTTAAGAATTCCCCGCATACAGGTAAATTAAATCACTGATGATCCTCGGGTCAAGGTTATCATATTGGCCGGGAGTAAAGGGCTGGACAGTCCATAATCAAACAAGCTGGCGGCCTTATCAGCAAAAACGCTTTTGAATTGTGTGGTTCCGATCCGCATATCATCCTCGACGATGCTGAAATTAATCAGACAGTGGATGCGTGTGTTTCAGGATGTCTACTCAATTCAGATCAGAGTGGTGCCACAACCAAACGCCTCATCGTGTCGGCGGGTATACGCGGTTAATTTGAAAAACAGTTGGTTCGGAAGATGAAGCAGGTCAAGATGGGAGACCCCGTTAAAGGAGATGTC
Organism: uncultured Draconibacterium sp.; assembly: GCA_963677235.2. GTDB lineage: Bacteria > Bacteroidota > Bacteroidia > Bacteroidales > Prolixibacteraceae > Draconibacterium. Next base: position 2,734,111 of record CAXXPP010000004.1, read on the forward strand.
CATGTCGGTCCACTCGCTTGCAAGGATTTTCAAGAGACACTGAATCGTCAGGTTCGACGCAGTGTCGATAAAGGGGCGCGATGTCTGTTGGGAGGAAAGGTTGTAAAAGGAAACGGTTTTTTTTATCCACCTACTGTATTGACTGATGTTTGCCGGGGGATGCCGGTATATCATAAAGAGACATTTGGCCCGGTTGCTATTGTGATACCCGTGGCTAACGAAACCGAGGCAATTCGATTGGCTAACGAGACCAATTACGGGGTCGGGGGGACCGTGTTTACCCGCGATATTTCACGTGGGGTGAAAATTGCCGCTGAAAACCTTCAGGCGGGACAATGTTTTATCAACGCGATTGTCCGGCCGGATGCACACTTGCCTTTTTGTGGCATTGATGCACGAGTAAACGGACATGATTTGCCAAATCATTATGGTATGGAACAATTTTTCCGAACCAAAACCATTCACATCGGTAGGAATGACCGATCGCAAGCGGGTTAATGAAAGGTCGCTTTGATCGACGATTAGCTTGGTTTAATTCGATAATGCTTCGCGAACGGTGGATAACAACTCTTTTTTTTCAAAGGGTTTTTTCATGACCGCGTCGACACCTATCGTTTCAGCAATACGAAGATAGTTGTCGGGTTCTATAAACCCACCCCCAGACATTATGATTAATTTGATTTTATTGTTTAATTGTTTGAGTTCAAATATGGTTTCGATCCCTTCTTTGCCGGGCATTATAATGTCCATAATAACCAAATCGGGTTTATTCTCATTGTATTGTTTGATCGCAACGTTTCCATCTGAAGCCTCTATTACCAGATATCCAAGTGGTTCAAGAATTCGACGTAAATATTTTCGGATTGTGCTTTCATCATCAACGACAAGTATCGATTTCATTCTTAAAATTATATTCCATGCTATTCGTCTGAGGAGTTTAACGGTAAAATTTGTAATTTTGACGTTTTAAAGCGAAGCTGGCATGATATTTTGGTTAAATCGAAAACGATTCGAGGGATCGTATTTATATTTGATTCTTGTCAAACGATCGTAATTCCTGCCATGGCTGGTTTGCCAACGATTATCTTGCAGATCATCGAATCCCGGGAAGTTGAGGTAAACTCCACCGTTGGAAAACGGTCGCATGGTTCTCCAGTATTGCCGAATCCATGCAATGTTGCGCTCGGATTCATTGGGATCGGTCCAACCCCCATCGATGCTAAGCATGAATTCTGCCTGGCGTTTGCTAAAGGCAGTTGCATCTGTGCTGGTTCGACTGATCGCACCCCCCAGATGGCGGAGGATAACCAAAATGGCTGGATTGGGACGCCCAGACGCCCCATCTACCAAGGTTTCGCTGGCGTGGTCACTGATTTTGTCCATAAACAAGGATTTCCAGTAATACAACCCACCATCGGGGAAAAAGGCGTCAAAGGCGCGTTGAGCTTCCAGGTAAGGGACTTGTCCACTTAAATCCAGAATGGCGCCGCCGAGTTCTCTCAGAGGTCTGAAGACTTCTTTCCCCTCCTCGATTGGTCCCGTATACATACCGTCAAAAAGGCAAACCGGCCGACCGTGAAGCGCAGCAGGCAGATCCGGGTCTTCGGGAATCCGCCATATGGCAAACGCGCTCGTCGCTTCGTCGGGGGCCGAAATCGTGAACTCCCGCCATGCGGAAAGCACTCGCCCGGCCTCTTCGATGGGGTAAAAGGTGTTCAGTGACATCACGTCCGGTCCAACCGGGTGAAGGCGATATTCAAATGCCGTCACCACCCCGAAATTGCCTCCACCGCCTCGCAATGCCCAGAACAGGTCGGCATTCTCGTTCTCGTTTGCTTTAATCTCCAGGCCGTCTTCGGTGACCATGTCGACTGACAGGAGATTGTCGCAGCTCAATCCATATTTACGCCGTAGATAACCGACGCCTCCGCCGAGGGTAAGGCCGGCGATACCGGTTTCGGACACCTCTCCACCGGGTGTGGCCAAGCCGTGAGGCTGGGTGGCCTTATCCACGTCCGCCCATCGGGCACCGGCTTCGGCTCGTACCGTTTGTTTCTCCGGATCGACCGCTACGTCACGCATGGACGACATGTCAATGACCATCCCATCATCGCAGACGGCGTAACCGGCAACATTGTGGCCGCCGCCCCGCACGGCAACAGGCAGATCATTTTCTCTAGCAAACTGTACTGCTCGCAACACATCCTGTGTGTCTGAACATTCGGCGATTAGCGCCGGTCGTTTATCGATCATATGGTTCCACACCCTACGGGCTTGGTCGTATTTCGAATCCGAAGGGCTGATCACCACACCTTTGAAGGTTTTTTGAAATGTTGTTAACTGGTCGACATCTATTATCATTGAGTCCATGAGGAACTCCTTTTTTAAAGTGGGGGGAATGTCAGCCCAAACCGGTCGCAAAGGCCCGGGACGCTGTCAAAATCCATATCCAGCGCGTATTTTTCATTGATCCGGGCGAATTGCTCCAAATCCCCCCAGGCAGCGGCAACTTCGCGGAAATAGTTTTCGAACCCCGCCGGTGAAATGATTTCGATGATTTCGCATGGGATGTCTCCGTCGTTCCAGAACGTATGCCACTGCCCGCGCGGTTTGATAACCCATTTACCGGGATTGGCGGTGATCACTTCACCTCCCAGCAGCGCGCCGAGCGTTCCGCGGAGAACAAATGAATATTCATCTTCATGCGTGTGTCGGTGCAATGGCGCCGCAAGTGCATGAGGAGCCATGGGATGATGGACGACGGCAAAACGGGACTGCGTGATCGGACCATCAATCTTCCAATCGACGCCCAAACCGCCGAAATCAAAGGTTTCTTCCGAGATGTGGTTGGTTGAAAAAGCTGCTGTTAAGTTGGTTTGCATGATGCCCTCCATGCTAAGAAAAACGATAAATCCCATTTGGTGTATAGAAAACCGCCTTATTGCTTGACCGGCGAATCATAGCGAGCAGGGTTTTTCGCCATGTCTATTTCCGCAGCTGATGGCAGCCCGACCATCGTCGCAGGGCTCGTTGTCCTCTTCGAACCTAGCATGCTCCGCCCATTCAGGTGCGTTAAGACAGACCTGAATACGGCGATCATTTTCTTTGTTAAGAAAACGCTTTTTATTTTCCTTCATTTTGCCCCTCGTTTGTTATTCTGCCCGGTCGTTCTCGAATCAATGAGATTTTTTTGGTGTTTGGATAATGATAACCCACCACTTTCCATGGACTGCCAGACCTCTATTGGATGGAGCACCATCAACGGTTGCCTTCAGCGATGCATCTCTTGGCCCTGGCACCGCTCACCTTGGCTGCCTGTCGATAACAATCATGCCGCTCACCAGCAGTCTTGGATTCCATTTCACAGAAGCCGAGCCTGCGAACCAGCTGTTCATGCGCCTGGGAGCAACATCGTTTGGCCTTGGTAGTAAATGCGTTCATCATGGTTAGTCTCCCTTTTCGTTGGTTGTGCCGGCGTTCTAGTCGGCTCTAAAGAAAACTATTTCTCGGAGCGTTGCAGTCTTCATTGGCTTAGCAGTAACAATGTAACCAACAAGGATCATACCAATTGTGTGAAAAAAATATAATTATAAGAATTTAATAGAAATATCGATATCTGAAGCAAACGATGTAGATTCAACGACCGTGCCATCATCAAGAAATTGAGTGGATAAATCAAAAAATTGATTTTCTACCATTCGATTACCATTCCCTCCCGCGCGAACACGATGCCGTCGAACCGCTTCCGCCAGATACCCTCCATTTCGGATAAAATAAGTCGTCGTGATCCGGGTCATTGTGGGTTACGACCAACCGGTCGATGTGAGCTGATCGGGCTATCTGTATAGCCTGGCTGAAGCTGCTGTGTCCCCAGCCTTGTTTTTCTTTGAGCTCATCATCTGGGTACTGGGCGTCATGGATCAACACATCCGCGCTGTCGCAGAACGCCACGATATTCTGATCTATACCATTAACATGCTCAATGTCAGTGCTGATAACAAGGCTCTTGCCGTCCACCTCGAACCTGTAAGAGTAGGCACCACCGGGATGATGGTGACGGATCGCTTTGACGATAATGTTGACGCCCTTTTCATTTCTCAGACGCTTGTTTTCCCCGTCATAATTCTGGAATCCAAACCTGGCCCCATCTTGTCCAATGGGACCGGAAAGTACACCTGCTGCATTTGAGTGTCGAAGATATCTTTCAGGTTGGTAATCTTCCGACCTTTGCCTAAAACAGTGATGTTGATCGGCTGGCCGGCGAGATAGGCAGGCGTGAAAAATGGAAGGCCCTGAATATGATCTCAATGAAAGTGGGTAAAAAAGATATCGATGGTTTTGCGGCTCAGATCCATTGACATGAGATCTTTACCCAATTCCCGAATACCGGTTCCAGCATCGATGATGAGTACTCGATTGGTGTTGGGGATCGTCACCCGGAGGCAGGTGGTATTGCCCCCAAATTTCAGGAATCCCGGGCCACATACGGGAATGGAACCTCTTGTGCCGTAAAATTTGACTTGAGCGGTCATGATCGCATAGCATCGCCCTTCGACGTTTGCACAGGTTCTGTGGTAGCCCTAAACGCAGGTCTGTGGAACGTCCGGCTAACGGGGGAAGCTGCATCGCATTAGTGGACAGCCACCTTCAAGGTTGATTGGATCATCGAAACTGTCCAAATTCAATCCCTAAGCCCAGGCATTGATCCTTGTTCACACATGCCGCGGCATCTTCATTATCAAGGTAGTGACGGATTTTATTGCCCCTATACTCGCAATCGACCGCCCAAGCGTGATTATTTTCATCCCATCTCACATCCAAATTTTCACCACATTGCCCGAAATCTGGATATAAGGAACGGATTTGGCCGCATACGTCTTTATCTGTTAGCATCGGATTACCTCCTTGAGTCATACAACTATTATCAAAAAATCTTAGATGAATGCTATCGATAGACCAAAAACCATTGTTGATGTTTCGGTGGATAGCAGTATTTCAAAGTGCGCAACATCTGCCGATGTTACAAAGATAAAAATGCAATCTACATTCCATTAAATCTGATCCGATTTTTAATGATCCGTTCATTTCGTAGTCAGTGATTCTCAGAAACACCGCTTCGTGAACAACATTATAAAAAACAATTGGTTCGGTTGGAATTCCAATTTTTTAAGGCAGCTTACACCAAGCTTATTGCTATCCTCATGATGACCCATAGCGATACTGGATGCATGAAATAACCAACACCGTTGATCAGGGGGTTGAGGGTGGAGCTCAAATAATTGATTGTCTCAATTCTTTGGGGGACAGGCTTCACCCACTAAAGCTTAAATAACCTAAACCTTCAATGGGTTATAATCATTTCTTGAGCAGGCATGGCAATTGCCATTAGTACTTTTGCATAAAATCTTTGATTTTGAAGACGTAAATCTGAAACCCGAAAAATGGAGAAATTTGATAGGATGAGAAACAGACGCGCTCAACAGCGCTGTGTTAAAACCGTCGGCATGCATTGTGCCTTGCTGAACGGCAACGTATACCGACCGGTTATACTGCGCAATTTTAGCGGTGCTGGGCTCTTTTTCGAAACGGCGGTGCAGATATTACCCGGCTCTTATGTCGTGCTCAGGACCACAAATGCAAATGACACCGGGGATGCTACCATGAACGCTAATGCACAGCCGTATACATTGGACGCCAACGATCCCGACGCCTGTTCTTTATTCCGATCGCACACGGTAGCTCAAGTGCGGCGATGTGAGCGTCTTGCTGATCATGGCGATTCTCCGAGCTATGGTGTTGCCGCTGAAATTCAGATGTTGACTTACTGACAAGGGATCCCACGACCGCGGGAGAAGGAGTCTTATCATGGAAGTAAAACGAATTTTATGGCCGACAGACCTCTCTGGGAGAGCCAAACATGCACTGGCCTACGTCCGTTCGTTAACTGAAAAGTACGGCGCCGATATCCATGTGCTTTATGTCATCACAGACATTGCTCACCATCGGGGCCTCTACGGTAATTTCGAACAGGCGCATATCGATCGGATTTATGCCTGGGAAAAGGAAAAGGCCACTGAACGATTGGACAAGATTTGTTCACAGGAACTGGAAGGTTGCCCACTGTATGTCAAGCACATTGCCGTAGGGGACCCCGCCCAAGAGATCATCAAAACTACTCAGAAGGAAAAGATCGACATGGTGGTGCTGGCCACCCGGGGTGCAGGTGGATATTTTCAGGTCGGTGCCGTGGCAGACAAAGTCATCAGACATTCATCTGTACCGGTGGTGATGGTGCCAAATGATAGGGAAGCGGTAGAAATGAAGATGGCATCCTGAAAATAGAAAACCCATATTGTTCACTACGATTTATTTGGGGGCTTACGGATGCGCATGCGTTTCATGCGTTCGATCAAGGTGGTGGGCTTGATGCCCAGCAGATGGGCTGCGCCGTCATCCCCATAGATTTTCCATTTGCACTGCCTCAAGGCGTTGATCGTGTTTTGTCGCTCAAATTGTTGCATGGCTTCGGCGGAAAGTACCGTTTCCTGAAGCTGAGGATTAGTGGGGCGATCAAATCGAGGTTCAGTTTCGATGGGGGCAGGGCTCGACATGGTGGAAAAGTTCAGTGATGCTGACCGGGAGAGGATGATGGCCCGTTCGACCATGTTTTCCAGTTCGCGCACATTTCCAGGCCAATCATAGGACTGCAGATCCAAAATATTAGCTTTGCTCAACTGGGGAGCAGGTACATTAAGCTTGCGGGAAAGCTTCTCGATGAAATGCGTGGCCAGCAACTGGATGTCCTCTTTGCGGTCCCTTAAGGGGGCAACCTGAATTGGAAACACGTTCAACCGATAAAAAAGGTCATCCCTGAATCGGTTGGCCCGGACCTCGTTGAGCAAGGGCTTGTTGGTCGCGGCAATGATACGGACATCCACCTTTCGGGTTTTGTCTTCGCCCAGCCGTTCATATTCGCCTTCCTGAAGTATGCGCAGCAGTTTGCTTTGCAGATCCAGAGGGATTTCGCCTACCTCGTCCAGGAAGATGGTGCCGCCATTGGCTGCCTCGAACCGACCGATGCGGTCTTTGACCGCACCGGTGAAGGAGCCCCTGACATGGCCGAAAAACTCGCTTTCATAAAGATCTTTGGGGATTGTGGCACAGTTGACTATGATCATGGGTTTGTCTTTACGCTGACTGTGCCGGTGAATCTCACGAGCGACCAATTCCTTGCCGGTGCCGGACTCTCCATGAATAAGGACATTGGCATCTGTGGGAGCGACCAACTCGATCTGAGAAATGACGGTTTTAATCGGATAGCTCTCACCGATAATCGTACCGTATGACTGAGATTCGGCGAGTTCCCGCTTTAGAATCAGATTTTCCGCCTGCAATCGGTCCTTGAGAGATTGAATTTCCCGGGTGCGTTCGGCAACGATTTCCTCCAGGTCATCCCTTGATTGGATAATTTTCTGTTCGGCACGTTTGCGTTCGGAAATATCCTCTACCATTCCAAGGATAGATCGTTCCCGGGGAGTGCTTCCCGGTATCAGAGTGACCGCCATGCTTCCCCAGATAATCCTTTTTTGTTTGGTATGATATCTTTTTTCAAGGCTGTAATGGTCGATTGTACCATCAATCAATCGATGAAAGAGTTCCAAATCGGCATCTACATCTTCCTTATGAGTGATATCGGCAAAATGCATGCGTTGCAATTCCTGCTGCGAATAACCAAGCATACGGCAAAGTGCATGATTGACCAAAACAATGTTTCCGTTGTGGTCGGCGATGGCCGCACCGAAGGGAGCATGTTCGAAAGTCTTGCGAAACCGCATTTCACTGATCTTCAACCTTGATTCGGTCCGCTTCTGCTTGCCGATCTCTTTTTCAAGGCGCCGGTTGGTTTGTTCTAGCGCACTGACGTACTCCGAACACTGATTTTCGAGCAGTTGGCACTTTTTTTCCAACGCTTTCAGGTCAGGATCGTTATGGGTTGAACGCATATTCACCTCCGAAGAAAACTTAGCTCAATTCATTGAGATATAATATCCATCTTTTTTAAAAACTCAATAAATTGAGCCACAGCAACCTTATAATTGTGAACCGATAATAATATTTCAAATGGTTCGACGTCGGCCAGCGATGGCATGTTTCGTGAACTGCTAATGCTTGATAATACACTTGAGTCTTGGATAAGGCGTGAGATTAATAATGCGAACAAACCATATGGCTTCAGTTGAATGAGGCATACAGAATAAAGGTAGATAAAACATAATTTTTCGCCAGACCACCGTTTCACATGTCAGTGTGCAGAAAAGAGGTAACCATGGGTGACTACAATTCTTATGAGGTTGTTGTTGTTGGCGCCGGACCCGCCGGTCTCCAAGCCGCCATACATGCATCACGGAAAAAAATATCCGTTCTGGTATTGGGCAAAGAGAATAAAAGCAGCTTGTTCAATGCACATGTCGAAAATTTGTGTAGTATTGTTCAATACATCAGGTAAGGCGATGCTTGAAACCGGACGCCGCCAAGCCGAAAATTTTGGCAGCAGATTTATGAATGAAGATATTTTAAAAATCAGTAAGGATCAGGGACGTTTTATCATTAACACTGAAAACGGTACCCGACTATTTTGCAAAGCTTTGATTCTTGCCACCGGTACAGCTCGAAAAAGGTTGAGAATAAAAAGGGAAAAGGAACTGGAGGGGCGGGGGGTCAGCTATTGTGTGGACTGTGACGGCAACTTTTACCGTGGTGAAGATGTCGCCGTTGTTGGTAATGAAAGCGCCGCGGCCGATGGTGCCTTAACGTTGGCTGAAATCGCCGGGACAGTACACTTGATCTGCAATGATCTGAAAATAACCGATACGCTACTCGATAAGCTTGAGAGCAGCAACGTGATTATTCACAAAGGTACAAATGTTAAGCGAATCGCGGGAGATGACGCGGTCAATGCGTTGATACTCGATGACGGCACTACATTGTCGGCAACGGGTGTATTTATTGAACTTGGCGCTAAGGGTCTGATTGAAATGGCCACCAATTTAGGGGTGGCTTTGGATGATCAAATGAGTTTCATAAAGACCGACAAAGAGCAGCGGACGAATTTACCGGAAATCTTTGCCGCCGGGGATATTTGCGGTCCTCCATGGCAGGTGGCCAAAGCTGTCGGGGAGGGGTGTATCGCTGGTTTGAACGCTGCAGCATATGTAAAGAAATTATAATGGATGCAATGTCAAAAATAAACCGCTAGGCATATCTGTTGCGGATATTTCTATATAACAGGGGTACTCGTGGTGTCCAGAAAACCAACCTATGCAGAGCTTGAGAAAAAAATTCAAGAATTAGTAAAAGCTGCGTCTGCTCATCAATTGGCCGAAAAGTCGCTTAGGAAAAGCGAAGCCCATTTGCGCGCCCTGCTCAATACTCTGCCTGATCTGATCTGGTTGAAAGACGTAGACGGAATATACTTGTCTTGTAATCCACGGTTTGAGCGCTTTTTCGGTTCCTCGGAGGATGAGATTATCGGGAAAACCGACTATGATTTTTTGTCTAATGAGCTTGCGGATTTTTTTAGGGAAAAAGATAAAGCGGCGATCGCTGCCGGTAAATCGTGCAGAAATGAAGAGGAGGTTAGGTTTGCCGATGACGGGCATCGGGAAATCTTGGAAACAATCAAAACGTCAATGGTTAATTCTGATGGTAAGCCGACTGGTCTACTTGGAATTGCCCGTGATATTACGCATCGAAAACAGGCTGAAGGAGTCCTACAATATCAGGAGAGACTATTACAGGACATGGGTAGAATCGCCAAAGTCGGTGGTTGGGAGTTCGATCCAGCAACTGGACAGGGAACATGGACCGAAGAGGTCGCCCGTATTCACGATATGGATCCCGATAGCGAAACCAACATGGAACTGGGTTTGAGTTTTTATCATGGATCGTCGCGCACTAAAATCGAAAACGCGATTAGAGCAGCCATTGAATTTGGGGCCCCCTATGATTTGGAGTTGGAGTTGATCAGTGCCAAAGGGATCCGCAAATGGGTTCGTTCCATCGGGAAACCGAGCATTCAAAACGGTAATGTCATTCAGTTACGCGGCTCTTTTCAGGATATCACCGCGAGCAAATTAGCTGAACAGCGAATTGAGCACTTAAATAGAGTACTGAAGGCGATGCGTGACATCAACCAGTTGATCGTCCACGAGCGTGACCCCGCAGCACTGCTCGACGAGGGGTGCCGACTAATGGTGGACAACCGTGGTTATTCCGCCGCTTTGATAGTCCAGACCGATGAACACGAGAAGCCAATTTTGTGGGCAATCAATGGCTTGAATTTGTCCGTCGAACAATTGGAGGGTCTGCTTGAAAAAGGTGATCTGCCACCATGCTTTGAACGCGTCAGAGATGAAAAGGAGGCGGTACTGATTAACGACAGGCTCGGTTTTTGCGGTATGTGTCCGGTTGCTGAAGCATGTGCCCAAATGTATTCGCTGTGTGCTCGACTATCGCATGGCGGAACAAACTACGGCTACTTGGTTGTCGCTATGGATGAAGATCTGTGTGTTGACGATGAAGAGCGGAGCATTTTTAACGAAATGGCCGGAGATTTGGCTTATGCATTAAGCGTTGTCGAATCTGAAAAAAAACGCAAGTCATTGGAAAAGCAGCTATCCCAGGCGCAAAAAATGGAATCGGTGGGGCGATTGGCCGGCGGTGTTGCCCACGATTATAACAATATGCTCAGCATCATCATCGGATACGCGGAACTGGCTCTGGAAAATGTGGACCCGGACAGCCACCTGTATTCGGACTTAAACGAAATCCTAAAGGCAGCAAACCGTTCAACTGAAATCACACGGCAGTTACTGGCTTTTGCTCGTAAGCAAACAATTGCTCCGAAAGTACTCGATTTGAATGATACCGTTGAAAATATGCTTAAGATGCTTCGTCGGCTGATCGGTGAAGACATTGAATTGGGCTGGCTGCCTGGATCGGAATTAGGGCCGATCAAAATCGATCCGTCCCAAGTTGACCAAATCTTGGCGAATCTTTGTGTCAACGCACGTGACGCCATAAACGGTATTGGAAAAATTATCATCCAAACAAGAAATTGTCGCTGCGAAAGTACGTACTGCGCCGATCATGCCGGATTGGTTCCTGGCGATTATATTCTGCTTACCGTAAGCGACAATGGTTGCGGCATGGACAAAAAAACACAATTGCACCTTTTCGAGCCTTTTTTCACCACCAAGGAAAAAGGCAAGGGTACCGGCCTGGGGATGGCCACGGTTTATGGAATTGTCAAGCAAAATAAGGGATTCATTGATGTCAATAGTGAGCCGGGAAAGGGCACAAATGTTAATATTTACCTGCCCAGACATCAGGCTTCTGAAAAAGATAAGGAGGAGCATGTCATGGTTCAATCAGACGCCCGAGGGAGCGAAACGATCCTGTTGGTGGAGGATGAACAGACTGTTTTAAGAATGACAAAAACAACATTGGAACGGTTCGGCTATACAGTGCTCACTGCGAATGAACCGGCTGAGGCCATCAAAATGGCTCGTGAGCATTCCGGGAAGATTCAACTGTTGGTCACCGACGTGGTCATGCCGGGCATGAATGGTAAAGCGTTATCAAACAACATTAAGGAATTAAATCCCGATATGAAGACCCTTTTCATGTCTGGTTACACAGCCACTGCAATTGCCCATCGAGAGGTGCTTGATGATGATATAAACTTTGTTCAGAAGCCTTTTTCCATAAAAAATTTTGCACTTAATGTACGGGATGTTCTGGACGGTGGGATTGGCTAAAATTCTTTTTATCGAAAGAGACAGCCACCCTGCAATCAATTCACTGTTTTTAGCGCTTTTCGGATCGAGAGGGCGGGTAGCCATCCTGGCTATCTATCAAAATAAGTAATACTCAATAACAACATTGGGGTACAGGAGGATCGATTATGACTGTACAGAGAAAACGGTTGGGGGAACTTGTTATCCGTAGCAATAACTCAAAAACGTTAGTAAGATTCTACCTTCAGGTCATTGGTCTCGAAGTGTTTGCAACATTCGGAGACTCAACTTTTTTTAAGGTGGATGATGACCTGGAAGGTCATCCACAATTGCTGGCAATATTTGATGAGAAGCATGAATACAGTGGGCCATATCATATGAAAGCAGACAAAGCAGATTCTGGATCGGGTACATTGCATCACTTCGCTTTTGCACTTGATCCAAAAGCGTTTGCTGCGGAGCGTGACCGATTGGAGGATATGGGTATTGAGCTAACATTTGGGGAACATCCATCATTTGGCTGGCGTTCCATCTACATGTATGATCCCGACGGGAACTCCGTAGAGCTGGTCTGCTACGATGCCGCTGTTTTCGATTCGATACTGAATGAACGGGTCCGGCAGGCGAATGATGACTTGCGATAGGTCAAGAGAAAACCATAAGCGTAATAATGCTGAACGCAATAATGCATTGGCAGGTTGGACTGCATGGGAAATGATAATTGAATCCCGCTATAAAAGGAAAAACAGGAAAACGGGGGGATGCCCGCTCCGCTGTAGGGCCCCCCATTTCTTAAACTAAAACCTCTGATTACATTGCAGCGCGAGAGTTAGCTGCTTGCCTTCCACAACCCATGCAGGTTACAATACTCGCGGGCGGTCAGTTGGGATGCGGAAATATTAAACACCGCCTCCGGCGTATCGCCGGGTTTGAGAAACTGACGGTAGCTCTTTCCATCGGCGATAAGCTCAATCCACTGGATATAGTGTTTTTCCTCCATGGGATGAGGAACATCGCCAACCTTGACCTTGATGCCGCCCTCAACCTTTTCGATGACCGGAACATGCTTTTCCTTGGCGGCATCAACGGTATTTTCGGTCATCAATTTCATGGGGTCGCCGCAGCACACCAACTCACCCGCTCCACCCTCTAAAACTTCCACGATGTTTCCGCATGCTTCGCACTTGTAAATTTCCAATCGTTTTGCCAAAACGGTCTCCTTTCTCAGTTTGGGTTATTCATTATGCCGGGATTCACTAAAGATGGGAAGGGTAACCCTAATTTTGGTTCCCTTGCCGATGTCGGAGTCGATATGAAACGAACCACCGAAAATCTCACACCGTTCGCGCATGGCGGTCAAGCCATATCCGCTCAATGGATCCTTTGGGGAAAACGTTTCCTCGACGTTGAATCCCCGACCATCGTCCTCTATAAGAAGAGAAATGGATCGTTTGTCATCAGTAAATTTCACAATCAAGCGAACGATGCTTGCCTCGCTGTGTTTTTGGGCGTTGGTCAGGCCTTCCTGGATAATGCGATAGATAATGATTTTCATTTCTTCGGGGACATCACCTTCGGTGATGCCTGCCGTGTATTCAACGGTGAAGTCTTGGTACACACGCTTAAACTGCCGTAAATACCAATTGATCGTGGCCATCAATCCCAAATCGTCCAATGTGGTGGGCCGCAGGTTGGCGGAGATGCGCTTTGTCTCCTTGATGGTGGCCAATAGGTGGGTGATCTCCTGTTCCAGCGACTCATCCAACCACCCACCGTTTTGCGAGCGTTTGATTTCCTTGTCTTCAAGGCTGAATTTGATGGCTGCCAGACTGGCTCCCAGGCTGTCGTGCAACTCCTTGGAAATCGACCGCCGATCGGCTTCCAAAATCGTCAGGGTGCGCAAAGATAAATTCTTCAGCCGTTCACGGGACAGGGTAAGGGCCTCACTGATGCGTTTGCGTTCTTCGATCTCACCCTGCAGGGCTTCGATGGTGTGGTTCAGCGCCTGTGTCCGCTTGCACACTTCGGTTTCGAGGTGGTTGGCCACCCCTTCCAGATGCCGCTGATAAACGATTTTCCCAGTGATATCCGAGGCGATACTGATAATCATGCGATGACCATCGGCGGTCCGTCCCAAAGGGGCGTTGAAAATCTCCCAAACCAGGGACTCGCCATCCTGGGTTTTAACCGATACCTGAACCGGCGTCAGTGTCTTATCAAGCTTGAAATAATCAGAGAAACGCCGTTTAACTTCATCCGATGACCCTTCTTGAAAGTCGGCCCAGCGGTCAAGCGTGGGGATCATTTCCGGTGTATATCCGGTCGCCTCTTGAAAGGCCCGGTTGACCAGCAGTAGTCGACCATCTTCACGTGCGATCGTGACCGGCACCGGTGCGTTGTATAGCGCCTGGAAATAAGGGGCTTCAAAACTGAAATCCAGAATTTCGAGATCTTCGATCTGGCTATTTTCCATTTCCGGTATCATGATTTCGGCTCAACCAGGCCTTTTTCAATGGCAAACGCGGTTAACTGGGCCACATTATGTAAGTCCAGTTTGCCAATCAGATTGGCGCGATGTTTTTCCACTGTTTTTACGCTGATATGCAGAAAATCGCCGATTTCCTTGTTGGTATAGCCTTCGGCCAGCAGTTTCAGTACCTCTCGTTCACGTTGCGTGACCGTATCCCAATTGCTCTCCTTCTTCAGGGTCTTTCTTCCACTGATATACCCCTGGATCACCTGATCGGAGATATCCGGACTGATGTAAGGTTTGCCCTGTAGAACATAATCCACGGCATTCATTAGTTCCGCGCGGCTGGCATCCTTGATGCAGTATCCATCGGTTCCGGCTTCGAATGCTTCCAGCACGAATTGATCCGATTCGTGAATGGTCAGCGCCAGAATTAGGGTGCCGGGAAGTTCCCTCTTGACTTCCTTCATCACCGAGATTCCGCTCATTTTAGGCATCGACAGATCCAAAAGAACCAGCTCCGGCTTTACGGTGCGGATCTGCCGGATGGCCTCCAAGCCGTCTTCGGCCTCGCCGACAATGTCGATATCATCACGGCTTTCAAGCATGGATTTCAGGCCTTCACGAAACAGCTGATGGTCTTCGACAATAAATACGCGATGTTTTTCTTCCAATGATTCACTTCTCCATGCATCATAATAAATGATCGGTTAATAGGAACGAGGCTTCACAGAATTATATTCATGCATTTGTGAATTGGCAAATAAGGGTGTGTTGACGACGCGTTTACAAATTATAACTGTTCTTGCATCCAAATTTTAAAACCATCCGTAAACGATGCTTTCATTCAGCCTTCAAACGCTGTGTTGCCGGCGGATCGTTTCGTGGATGACGTCTATCAATCGCAGCCCACCACATCGCTCTTTGGAGAGGAAAAAATCCGCACCCTGCGCGAGTGAAGCGTCTCTGTGTTCCTCCGAATCATGACTGGTCAGCACAACAATCCTGGTGCTCGGAGTCATGCGCCTGATGGATGCGATAAATTGGATACCGTTGTTTTGTGGAAGGGCGATATCCATGAATACAACATCCGGTGCGTTTCTGGCAATCATTGATTTTGCCTGCTTGCTGCTTTCGGCTTCAAGGACCTCCACAAACGTTTCGTTGGTTTCGATCACATCTTTCAGAGTGCGTCGAAAGATTGCCGAGGGATCAACGAGAAGTATTTTCTGTCGTTCGAACATGGTTGCTCCGCATGGTGCTTGTTTCTCCATCTGCTGGTTGCTCTATATGCTCTACTATTGTTTTTGGCGTTTGCCGTACCGTGAAATCCATCGCCTTGGATAGCTATAGGCGATATGATTCACGGCTCATGCATTTCATCAGTGGATATTCTGTAATACTGTAATTTCTCGGGCAGTCATTTGACAATGGGGTGTAGACAGTAATTTGTACCGCTGTCAGGAGAAACGACCGGAAATGTCCACATCCGCCACCAGCGGCAAGTGGTCGGAAGCGATTCTCGACAGTGATGAAATGTGAGGCACCAAGCCTGCAAGTGTATTGGTCGGGTAAACCCAGATACGGTCCAGGGCCAGCAAGGGCCGGCGGCTTGGAAATGTCGGCGGCGCCGGCTGGTCGCCGAATCGTCGCCTGATCAACCGCAACGGTTGTGCCCATTTGAACCACTCGTTGAAATCGCCCATGAGGATGGTGGCGCCGACGTCCGGTGGATCGATAAATGGCAGCAACCGCTGTATCTGCCGGCGTCGTTCTGCTGGCATAAGCCCGAGATGGGTGCTGATGACGTTGACGGTCGCACCCTCCCACTTAAAACTCACGATCAATGCGCCTCGTGGTTCACGCCCCGGGCAGCTGATGTTCAATCGGTGGATTCTGTGGGGGGTGACACGGGTGAGCAGGGCGTTGCCGTACATCCCGCTTTGTTCCAGCAGGGTGGGGCCGGGAATCGCTTCGGTTCGTGTGGCCCGAGCGATGTCGGTCAGAACATTTTTTGGCCGCGCCGGATCGTAGGCGACTTCCTGAAGGCCAATCACATGGGCGTCCATCTGTTGCAACACAGCGGCAATCCGACCGGCGGATGTTTTCCCGTCACTGCCCATGCAGCGATGGATGTTGTAGGTGGCAAATCGCATGGTCACTTTAACTCGATGCCCGATGCCTCGGTGATCGGTTTGGATGCCGTATCACGCTTTTGTCTTATCCAGCGGCGCAAAAGGATTAATCCGATGATGATCAGCACGATGAAACCGCCAATGGTGGCAAAATGGCCCAGATCCGGCTGGCTGAGGGAGACCGCCAGACGATCTGCCAGAATGACCGTGGCGATCATCCCCGGCAGCATGCCAACCAGTGTGCCCAGCATGTAATCCCGCGGATGAATGCCTGAAACGCCGGCAATCAGGTTGATTACCGAAAAGGGGGCCACGGGAACGATACGAAAGGTGATCACCGCCATCAGGCCGGAGGCGGACAGTTTTCGACTGAGCCGGTTGAACAGATTGCCGGCGAACCAGCGGACCGTATCCCGTCCCAGCCAGCGCCCCACCCAGAAAACGGTGATCGCGCTGGCCTGGGATCCGGCCAGGACATACAGCGCGCCCAACCAGGGGCCGAACACGACGACCGTGGCCACCACCATCAGGGTGACGGGAAACGCCACCATTCCGCCCAATACGTAAGCCACAAGCACCAGGGCTGGTGTGAAAGGCTGCTCCCGAATCCACTGGCCGGCGGCCTTGGCCGATTGCATGTCGAGCCACTCGCCGGCCGGGGTCCAGCGCCACAGCGCACCCAGGGCCAGTGCACCGGCCACCAGCAGCACGATTTTAAGGATGTGGCGATACGCTGATGGCTGCTGTTCCGGGGGCACCACATAATCGAGCAGTTCGTGGGGCGCCACCGGTTTTTCCGGATCGAGAAGGGCCGAATCCGGGACCCATTTGTCGACCTCCGGGGGCACATCTCCGGGCAGGTCAACAAGCGTCCGCTGGCCTTGGCGTAATGTCTCGATTGCTCCAATCAACGATCCACAACGCTCGATGGCACCTGGAACCCTCTCGGTGCTCACGCCAAGGTGTTCGGCAATCAGGCGGTTGCGAAAATTGGCGATGACGGTGCGCATGTTTGCATCGCCATTTTCGGCAACGGCCAGATCGCATTCGGAATCCAGCCCCATGGATCGATTGCTCAGGTTGGCGGAGCCCACACGGGCCAGGCTGTCATCGATCACCATGATCTTGGCGTGCACCATTACGGTGGTAAACGGATCCTCAGCGATCCGGGGATAATAGACCCTTAGGCGATCATGCTGATCGGCGCGGCGCAGTTTGCTCAGAATACGGCCGCGCAGCACATCCATGGTATGCTGCTCCAACCACCCGCCGGTTTCAAACGGCATGACGATTACCAATTCAGGGCCGTCTTTTTCTTCAATCCGGCGCGATAAAGCCTCACCGATACGATATGAGGTGAGGTACTGGTTCTCGATGTAAATGAATTTTTCAGCTGCAGCGATGCTGTCCAGGTAGAGCTGTTCCACCTCCCTCACAGCGGTTTGATCGTCGTATTCGGGAAATGTTCGGGCAATGGCGACCGGAACGTCTTCGATGTCCGGGACGATGCAGGCCGGCCAGGGAACCGAAGTCGAACGCGGTCGTGGATCCACGGGCTTCCGTCCGCCAGCACGAATCCAGCGTTCCCTGGCGATCTTGCCCAATGCATGGGCCGCCGGTCCGCTGACCGCCATTTGAACATCATGAAACGGCGGATAGGGCTTGTTGTCCGGATCGACTCGACGTGGATCATCGGAATCATGGTCCGGCGTATCCCAGCGCCATTTGCTAAGATCCAACCCACCGGCAAAAGCGATGCTATCGTCAACCACCACTATTTTCTGATGTTGAGATGCGCCGATGGGATGATGGCCGTCCAGACAAAAGTGGATTCGACGGTGGGTGCGCCACTTGAATTTGTAGCGTGGAAAAAACTCCCGCTCCAGGGCATAGATCATCGAGAAGTCCCAACTTAACAGGTAGACGTGCAATGCCTTATTTTGAGCGACCAAGTGGTTAAGAAATTCACCCAGCCGGGTCGGTGCATCACCTTTCTCGTTGTCTCGGACCAGTTGCAGGTCACTGTGCAGATCCCATCCGACGATAAATATGGTACGCCGAGCCTGTCTGAAGGCCTTGTAGAGAGCTTTATAGTAGGCATGGCCATCGACCACGAACGCGACCTTTTGGGCAGATTCCACAGCACAGCAATTTGTCAATGGTTGAAATTGAAACGCCAATTGTCGATCTCCTGGAGGCTGATGGGTCAACATACGAAATTGATCTAAGATAAGTCTTAAAGATATATCTCCAAAACGCTCTGGAAAATGGGGGCGGGAATTGATTTTTTCTGGATAATGACCGGAGAAATACAAAATACGGTCTGTGGCGCAATGAACTACAGTCTCTATTCGATACTCAAATCGAACGACTTATGCTTATGATTGAATGCAAGTAATAAGGGATCGACAAGAACCGCAACATTTGACGAAAGGAAGATTTTTCATGCTATTCATCGGTCATTTTTCCTTCGACGAGATCAGCCCGGAAGGCGATCCTAAGCACGGGTATTTCAGCAGCATCGTAGATGCAGAAACACCAGACGCGGCTGTTGCTAAATTCGAAAAACATATCAAACGGATGAAAACCCAGGTTCGAGAGATGTCTGCCGTGGTCAATGACTACATAGAGGAAATCCTGAGGGTTCCCGACATCCCCGAGACGCCGATTATCACCCGGTTGCAGTCCTCTGATGGTGCGTTCCCGCCGTCGATCAGTCACGCCTTGCCGGGTGTGCACAACGAAAAAATCGACGCCTTTGGTTTGGCTGCCGAAGTCGAGAAGCATGAAAAGACCAACGATGGCGGCTTTGTCGAATCGCAACCCTTTATTACGTTTGCAGGGTAGCCGATGAATTCGGCTGTTGACTTGCTTTCAACCGATCAGACCCTGTGCTACGCCTCGGACGGCCGCGCGATACCGTGTGCCAATACCGGCCAGGATGCCTCTTTCAAGGACTATGCACCGCTGCCGGCCAGTCAGCGCTTTCACCTCCAGGGCCAGATTATCCGCGATAGTCTGACCGGTACGGTCTGGAGCCGTGATGCCAACCTGCCGGAATTTCCCTTGACCTGGAACGAGGCGTTGAATTTCGTGGTGGATATGCGTGCGCGACGCGCATACGGACGCGACGATTGGCAGCTGCCTTCCCGTAGGCTGCTCTTCTCACTGATCAGCCATCAGCAGATCAATCCGGTGCTGGCCGAGGGACACCCGTTCCATAATGTTTTCAACGGTTACTACTGGACGGTCGACACCTGCTTCCGGTTGCCGAACCAGGCCTGGTACGTTCATCTGGGCGGTGGGCGCGTCCACCGGGGGATGAAACATGGGTCGTACATGGTCTGGCCGGTTTCCATGATTGACATCTCCGTCGCCCTTGACACGATCGCCGACACCGATCGCTTTAGCATCGATGGATCGTGTGTGCATGATACCGTTACCGGTCTGACCTGGAGCCGCAACGCCGATCCGGCCGATGGTCCCCTGGACTGGCAGCGTGCAATCGATACGGTGGCGCAGATGAATGCAAATGTGGTGGGGGGACACGCTGACTGGCGTGTCCCCACCATCAGGGAACTGGAGAGCCTGATCAGTCTGAAAACCCATTCACCGGCTCTGCCCGGCGACCATCCCTTCGTCAACGTAAGGGATGCCTACTGGTCATCGACCACCAGTGTTTTTGAGCCGCGATACGCATGGGCGGTGTATCTGCAGGATGGCATTGTCGGCGTAGGATTCAAACCCGGTACCGATTTTTATCTCTGGCCGGTACGCGGGATCCATCCCCACCCCGTGAACCATGGTTGACGGGCGTTAGGCGCTGTAGATTATATGTCAGCAGATCCTGCGCGTCCGATTTTGTCCCGCCATTAAAGGCCCATCCTTAGTATAGTCTTTTCTTTGGGTTTTGAGATTGTATTGCGCGTGTACCGGTCGCTGGCTGTGCATCAGGTTTCGATCTTGATGACACTGCGCTCCGGTTGATGCGGAAAACCGTTCAATGAACCCAGGTCCTTTTTGTCGCGGCTGAAGGTAGGCGGACTTTGAATGAAGAGGACCGTTAGATCGGCGACCGCTTTGAGCGAGGCCATGTGCGTGCGTTCATAGCCGTGGGAGCCATCAACTCCATAGCCCACCAGGGCTGTACGCGTATCATTGCCAGCCTCGATGGCAGAGGCGGAATCACTTCGATAATAGCGAAACACATCACGGATGACATGGATGCCATGGTCTTTTGCAAGGGCCAGAAGTTTGCGGTTCAGGTGGTAATCAAAAGGGCCGCTCTGGTCCATCATGGCGATGGTGGCGGACTTTTCGGTCGCCATTTGGTTGGGAGCCACCGGGGCATGATCGATGACCATCATCTCGGTTACATCCCCGTAAACCGCCGCCGACGCGCCGGAACCCACCTCTTCAAATATGGTGAAAATCAGGTGGCAGTCGATGGGAATCTCGATCCCGCCCTCCCGGATGGCCTTGGCTACAGCCAGCACAATGGCTACGCCGGCCTTGTCATCCAGATGACGGGCATTGATAAAACCAGTGTCGCCGATTTCGGGCAGCGCATCAAATGCGATGAAGTCGCCCACTTGAATCAAGGGCGACAGCCTGCCGTCACTATTCAGCATATCCCGGTCCACGCGCACTTCCACCTGGGCCCAACCAGATTTTTGGGAGTCGATGGCGTCGCCGTATGCATGACCGGATGCCTTCAATGGCAGTACGCTACCCCGTACAGGCCCGCTGTCTGTATAAATCGTCACTCGGGCGCCTTCGGCAAATCGGCTGGACCAGGTTCCTACGGGCGCAATAGCCAGGCGGCCATCGGGTTTGACGCGGCGCACCATGGCGCCCAGCGTGTCCAGGTGCACGGCCACGGCCCGATCCAGGCTGTCCTGGCCGCTCCCCGGAAGGGTGGCCCGAATTGCTCCCCGGCGTGTGACATCGTAACCGATGCCGAGTCGTTGCAGTTCCTCGCCCACAAAATGGACAATCTGGTCCGTGAACCCCGATGGACTGGGAATATTCAACAGGGTGACCAACATCGTGTGGAGATAGTCGAGATCAATGCCGTTATCGGTCATGTTTGCTTTGCTCATGCTGATACCGCAGTTTGAGGGAACAGGAGATCCACGAAGCGTTCGGCCGTGGGTTGGGGTTCATGGTTGGCCAGCCCCGGTCTTTCGTTGGCTTCGATGATCACATAATCCGGCCCCTTCAGGTCTGGAACCATCAGGTCCAAGCCGGTTACCGGAATACCCAGTGCTTCGGCAGCCTTTTCACCGGCCCGCTTGAGATCCGGATGGATCCGGTCGGTGACGTCCTCAATGGTCCCGCCGGTGTGAAGGTTGGCGGTCTTTCGCACCTGAACGCTCTGGTCTTTGTCGATGACATCGCCCAGGGAATACCCAGCGCGGTGAACACAGCGCCTTGTTTCCACATCCACGGGAACCCGGCTTTCACCGCCGGTGGCGCTGGCTCGGCGGCGGTTGTACTTCTTGATGAGTCCACCGATGGTGTGGTGGCCGGTGCCGACGACTTCCGGTGGCCGGCGCACCGCCGCGGCCACAAGGTAATAGTCGATGACGATCAGGCGCAGGTCTTCCCCCTCAACGAGCGACTCGATAATCACATCCTCGCAAAAGCGCGACGCCTGAGTGATGGCTTTTGCAAGTGCCGCTGGGGACCGCACATCCACACTGATGCCGTTTCCCTGCTCGCCCCGGGCCGGTTTGACCACCACCCGACCCAGCACATCCAGAATTTCGGCATTGGTATCGGGTTGATTGGGATCGACCGTGTGCTGCCGGGGGACGTTCAATCCGGCCGTTTTGAGGATGCGGTGTGTCAGGCGCTTATCGTCACAGCAGCTCATGGCCACAGCTGAGGTCAGCTCACTGAGCGACTCCCGGCAGGAGACAGATCGGCCGCCATGGCTCAGTCTGAACAGGTTCGCGCGCTCGTCGATCACGGCTACGCCGATGCCCCGTCGCCGGGCTTCGTCGGTAATGATGCGGGCGTATGGATTGAGTTTTGCCTCCGGTGCCGACGCCGTGAAATAGGGCTCGTTGATGGGGTTTTTACGCTTGATGCAGAACACCGGCACCCGCTGGAACCCCAGTTTTTCGTATAAGGCGATCGCGTCACGGTTGTCGTGCATGACCGACAGATCGATATAGCTGCGGCCGCGGGCCAAGTAGTGCTCGGTCAGGTGCCGGACCAGGGCTTCGCCGACCCCCGGGGCCGTGGCTTGGGGATCGACAGCCAAACCCCACAGGCTGGCACCGGACTCCGGATCGTTAAACGCTTCTACGTGATCCAGGCCGGTCACCGTTCCGATAATCCGGCCGCTGCTTATCTCCTCGGCCACCAGGTACGTCCGCAGACGTGACGTGTTGCGGTACAGATAAAATGAAGGATCGGCGGTGACCATCTTGCGGCCACGATAAATACGATTGATCGCATCGGCGTCGGCTTCCGCGCTGATACGCCGGACAGTAAAGGCTGGCCAGCGCTGGCGCGCCGGACGATAGTCGTGAGACCATAGCCGGTAGGTGTGAGACGGGTCCAAAAAGAGTTTGTCGGGTCCCATGGACAAGAGCACGTGAGGGTCGCGCAGATAGAAAATCATGTCCCGCTTGCCGGCACCCTCTGAGCAAATACTGTCGAACAGAGCGCGCGGCGTTTGAAAAGTGTGGCCGAAGATGATTCTGCCCCAGCCCATGTCCACGACGGCATCCTTTTTCAGGTTGCTGGCATCCGGTCCGTTAGCCGGTTGCCAGTTTTTCAGCGACATGCTTGACATACGGGCGAGACGGTCTTTGCGTCTGTCATTGATATGAGAAGACATCGTTTCCTTCCTATTTAAATTCCATTGATCGACAACCAGCGCTCCAAGACCACCATCTGCCAAAGCTTGGATCCGCGCAGCGGTGTGATATGGTCCTCAGGCTTTTCAAAAAGCAAATCGACATAGTCGGGATTGAACAGCTCCCGTTGACGGCTTTTTGTGGATCGCAGGGTGTCGGCGGCAAAGGCCAGGTAATCCCCATCCAGGTATTTCAGGGCCGGTACCGGGAAATACCCTTTGGGTCGTTCGATCACCTCGGCCGGAATCACCGACCGGGCGGCTTCCTTGAGGACATGCTTGCCGCCGTGGCCGGCTTTCAGTGATGCCGGTATGCGAGCGGCAAACTCCACCAGTTCATGGTCGAGGAAGGGCACCCGGGCTTCCAGACCCCAAGCCATGGTCATATTGTCCACACGCTTGACCGGATCATCGACCAGCATGACCGTGGTGTCCAATCGCAGAGCGCGATCCACGGTGGACGCGGCGCCCGGTTGGTCGAAATGCCGGTGCACGAAATTCAGGCTATGGTCGTCCCCGACGAAGCTGGGGTGGACGGCGGTAGCGAATTCCGTGTGCGGGCGGTCGAAGAAATGACCGACATAGTCGTACATGCTCTCCCGGTCGTTCATCAGCGGCGGGTACCAGTGATATCCGCCGAAAATTTCGTCGGCCCCTTGACCGCTCTGAACCACTTTGACGTGCTGGGACACGGCCTGGCTGAGCAGGTAAAAGCCGATGCAGTCATGGCTGACCATGGGTTCGTTCATGGCCCGCAGACAATGGTCAAGAGCGGGCAGCACCTGTTCGTCCCGTGCTTCGATCTTGTGGTGCCGAGTGCCATAGTGCGTGGCGATGAGGTCGGAATAGGCGAATTCATTGCCGCTTTCTCCTCCCGCTTCACTGAAGCCAATGGAGAAGGTGTCCATGTCCCATTTCCCCAGCTCCGCCAACAGCCCGACAATCAGGCTGGAGTCCAGCCCGCCGGAAAGCAGGACGCCGACGGGAACATCGGCCGTCAGACGCCGTTTGACCGCTTGGCGCAGATAAACCAGGACCAGTTCGGTCCAGTCCTCCAGCGTATAATGGGACTCTTCATCAGAAGGCGTGAAGTCCAGCTCCCAATAGGGTTTTTCTTCGGCCATTCCGGCAGGTGAGAGGGTCATCGTGGTGCCGGGCCTCATCTTTTTGATATCAGCAAAAATGGTATGGGGGGAGGGGACAACCGAATGGAAGGTCATGTAGTGATGCAAGGCCACCGGATCGATTTCAGCGCTGATACCGTTCAGGGTGAGAAGAGCAGGCAAGGCAGAAGCGAAGTAAAATGTCTTGCCCATACAGGTATAGTACAGCGGCTTGATGCCCAGGCGGTCACGGGCCAGAAAGACCTCGCCGCTGTCGCGGTGCACGATGGCGAAGGCGAACATGCCGTTGAAATGCCTGACACAATCCGCTCCCCAGGCATGATAGGCTTTGAGAATGACTTCCGTATCTCCGTAGGAAAAAAACCGATATCCTTTGGCTTCCAAACGCTTGCGCAGTTCGTTGTAGTTGTATATCGCACCGTTGTATACGATGGTGTACCCTAATGCGCCATCTTCCATGGGCTGACGTGCCCGTTCACTGAGATCGATGATTTTTAAACGGCGGTGTCCCAGTGCCACATTGGCATGGACGCTAAGCCCTAAGGCGTCGGGACCACGCGGGGTCATGGATTCTGTCATTCTGACAACGGCCTCCACGTCGGCCGGTTTTCCATTGACGTTGATTTGACCGCATATTCCACACATAGTGCGTTCTATCCTCCTTGTCGAATGTTCTTATTATCAGTGCATGGACGTATTTACTTCATGAATCCTGAAGACCTCTTTTCCTTCCAAAGCATAGTGGCCCATGAGTGCAGCAGAGGCACTCCAGCACTGATGACGGTTGCCGCCGGCACTGAAGTCACTGCCATTGACGTATTCGGGAAAACTCCATGGTTCGCCGTCCATCGGCAGGGCATTGGCTCGATGTATATCGGCTTGGTATCCGTTCGCCTGGGCGCTTTTGCCGCGCCCTATCAGATCGGCGACATAAAAACCGGTGATCATCGGCCACAACCCGCCGTTATGAAATTCATAAGGTCGGTTTTTAAAACTATACGAGAAGGTGATTTGCAGATCCTCCCAATCCTTGTCGATGGGTTTGATGACCGGGCTGAAGGCCGGCAAGACCTTTAAATCCGCCGGTACAATCGTGTCTTCGATATAGGCGTCCACCCGTTGCCGGCGAAAGGTTGTGGAAACACCCAGCAGTGATGCGAGAACATTGGCAAATGCATCGAAACGATATCCATAGCCGTGAGGAGAAAAAAAGGGAAGCCAGTAGCGCTCCGTACATCGACCTGCGGCTTTACGACCTTTCTCAAACAGGATTTCATGGTACACATCTTCGGGAACTTTTTCATTGCACCCAAACCAGTAGTTGGCCTTGATCCTGCGGGTGAGCAGATCAATCTTGGAGCGAAGCGTTTGAATGTTTGACTCATTGAATAGCTGTCGAAGATAATAAAGCGTTCTCAGCGCCTGCAAATAAAGCAGCTGATCATACAGGATGAATCCATTATGGACATATTCGTCGGACCAGTCACCGGTGGCCGGTACATACAGCAGGCCGCGATTGTTGAATTCCCAGGCACCGAGCAGAAAAATAACCCGATTGATGACCGGCATCATGTCTTTACCCCATGAGGTATCCCCGGTAGCCTGGATATACTCCCCACATCCAATGACAAACCACAAATCCGCATCCACCCGACCGATCATCCCGCCATAACTGACGCGTCCGCTCGCTGGATCCACATTGCTCGGAATCTCGCCATGGGGTCCCTGGCTGGTGGTCAAGGTGTCAAGCGTGTTGCGAAGTGCGGCGGCCATTTCCGGATCGCCTGTCATAAGCCCAGCAAGGCCTATGATGATGCCATCCCGCGCCCAAATCCGGCGATAATTGTCATTTTGAACTGGACTAGCCAGGAAACCGTAAGGACCGATACATGCCTTCACAAGGCCCATGGCACGGTCGACGGCTTCTCCCGGATCAAGGTGTGGATGTGTGTTTGGCATGATTTCCTCCGGCAGCTAATGTGATGACAACAGGTTGGCCTTGAGCGTTATCTCGACACCTGTCAGCGCACGTGAGACCGGGCAGTTAGTTTTGGCTGCTTCGGCCTGTTCAGTGAATTGTTCAACAGAGATTCCCGAGACCTGGCCCTCGGTGTCGAGTTCGATCTTGTCGATGGAAAAACCGGATTCGGACTTGCCCAGATGGACCGTTGCCCGGGTGCTGATTCTGTCAGGCTTGAACCCGGCCTGTTCGATCAGATGGGATAAGGCCATGGAGAAACATCCGGCGTGGGCTGCACCGATCATTTCTTCAGGATTGGTTCCGGAGCCTTCTTCGAACCGGGAAGGAAATGAGTAGTCCACTTCGAATCCGGCACCACCGATGATCATAGTTCCTTTTCCGTCTTTCAAGGTCCCTTCCCAAATACCTTTGGATCGTCTTTTAGGCATGGTATATCTCCTTTAATAGGTCAGCGGTTGCTGCAGTTGAGAATTATTATCGCAGCAGCCTGCTCTTACTCACTTGTGTTTAAACTGTTTTCGCAAATTTCCACATGAGATTGTTGGATCCAATGTATGGGAATAATGGTCAGCTTGCCATGGGGTGAAAACCCCATATCGGTTTCAGATGCGCTTTAAAATGAAAACAAACAGGTGAGTTCAGTGAGCTTTCAATTAAAAAAATTAAAAACATAAGCATAATCAATGATTATTTTTTAATAGTATAGGGTATGGCAGAAACTGAATCAGAATCCGAGTCAATGGTACCTACACCATGTATTAGCATGGAATCAGTGCTTCCCCCCATTTCATCCGTCCGGCGGTTTCTTTATATTAGTATGTAAAGCTTTTTGGGTGGCCGTCAATCAACGGCTACCGTAACAAGAGAGCGAACCCTGTAATGAATGCCAAGATGGCAAGGGAGGAATGAGTGCAAATGCTTTATCCCTTAAAATATATCAGAGGAAACGGTTTTAACATCCTGAACGGTGACACTGGAAAAGGCTTTGATTTAATGGCGGAATCATCGATGCTGGCTGCCAGCGGCCACCCCGAGCCTCCTATGAAAGAGCCTTCCTCTCCGCCAAATGAACGGCCCATCGAGGAGCCGGACACACCTCCGAAAGGACCGTTCCCACCTCCCCATCCGCCCGTGGAGGAGCCACCGGACGCACCGCGAAAGTCGCCGGTGGGAGATCCGCCGATCGATGACCCGAATCGGACACCGACACATCGGTCGTAAGAATGGGTTGACGGTTGAAAAAACATGTAACCCAGTTTTTCGTAACCCATAAGAGACGAAGGAGAAATTACTATGCTAACCAAGGAAGCGCTTTGTCTGCGCATTCGTGAATTGTACCCGGATATCGGGGCCTGCGGGATTGATGTCAAAGTAGAATACGATAACCAAGAGGACCGCTGGATCGTTTATCTCAACAGGGGCGAAAAGGTGCTCAAAACCTATCTTGAACCCGGGGATGCCGAATTTTGCATGGAGGGAAAACAGTGCGTCAGTTTAGGAATTGAGGTTAACCAACTGAAGGACAGTGCCGACCGGATGCCGCAGAGGTAATCTGTAGGCCATTTGCGCCGCTACGGTTCAGTCTTTCGACAACGTAGGAAGGGTATTAGTATGGAAAATTCGAATCAGCGTATAGCATTGGTTACCGGTGCAAACCGAGGGATTGGGTTTGCGGTTGCCGAAAAGCTGGCACGCAAGCAAATGACCGTGATCCTGGGGTGCCGTAACCAGGAAAAAGGGACGCAGGCGCGCACCCAACTCGCTGAGGAGGGACTAAATATACATGATACGCTTATCGATGTGACCGATACAACATCAATCCATGCTGCAATCGGCAGAATCCGCGATACATATGGCCGGTTGGACGTGTTAGTCAATAATGCGGGTATCCAGATCGATAGGGACACGGATATATTGGCGCTTTCCCAAGTGGTGCTCCAAAACACCCTGGAGACCAACGCGTTCGCCCCCCTACTTTTATGCCAGGTAGCCATTCCCCTCATGTTGGCCAATAACTATGGCCGCATCGTCAACATCTCCAGTACGCTGGGATCATTGAACGATATGGCCAACCCGGAATCGGACCACGCCGAGGAATTATTTCCGGCTTATCGCATGTCCAAGACCTTACTAAACGCAGTGACCGTTTTGGCGGCCAAAACACTGCGGGGTAGCAACATCCTGGTCAATGCCACCTGTCCGGGATGGACCCGTACCGATCTGGGTGGACCCAGAGCACCCCTTTCCCCGCAAGAGGCAGCCGAAACACCAGTGTGGTTGGCAATGCTACCGGACGGTGGCCCCACCGGTGGCTTTTTCAGGAACCGCCAACCCATCCCCTGGTAGACGAACGGGCCTATCCTTGCCGACAAACAAGGTGAGGGGAGGGAGATTCGTATCAATTATTGACCTCGCCATCTTAAATGGAAGCGATCCGGCCACCACGCGAACTGAGCTGCGAACCTGCTACTGCAATCCCTAACCAAACGCAAACTGCTTAATATCCGGTACTTGACTAAAGAGGTAATTTTTCAGTTTTTCGATGATACGTTTTTCTACTTGGCGGATTCTTTCCCTGGAAACGCCAAACTGTGAACCCAGTGTCTGCAGTGTTTCCGGTTGATTAGACAGGATGCGTCGTTCGAGGATCGCTTTTTCCCTTTCATCCAAATGTTTTGTTTTAAACTGACGGGTAATTTTACGTACAAGTAAAATGAATTGATATTTTTCAACTTTTCTGTCTGTCACAGGCTCTTCCGAATGAATAAAATCCAGCCTTTCGCTTTGATGATCAGCGTGCAAAGGTGCGTTCAGAGACAAGTCCGGTCGATCAAGGCGCATTTGCATCTCAACTACTTCTTTGCGCTTG
This sequence comes from uncultured Draconibacterium sp., assembly GCA_963677235.2. Lineage (GTDB taxonomy): Bacteria > Bacteroidota > Bacteroidia > Bacteroidales > Prolixibacteraceae > Draconibacterium. Next base: position 2,763,359 of record CAXXPP010000004.1, read on the forward strand.
ATTTTAAGCTCTTTGGCGATGGCGCCCGGCGAGGGATTGATACCCATTTGAACCAGGCGGTTGCGTGTTTTTCTGAGATTGAAAAACAGTTTTCGCTGGGATTGGGTTGTACCGATGCGCACGGTCCGGTAATTGTCCATCATGTACTTATTGATATATGCCTTGATCCAGAACGCGGAGTAATATGAAAATTTTGTCATTTTAGACGGATCAAATTTCTTTGCCGCCTGGATCAGACCTATATTGCCTTCCTGAATCAAATCGAGAAGGGTAACATTCCCGCGTGTCCAGAAATCTTTGGCGATTTTCACAACAAGCCTCAGATTGCCAGTAATCAGCCGGCTAAAGGCTTCCTGATCGTTTTCTTCATGGTATCGGCGGAAAAGCTCTTTTTCTTCCGCTCTGCTAAGCAGGGAATGGTTCTGCATATCACGAAAATAGTGTTGTGTCGGTGACATATTTTGTACAGACGCTGCGTTGATTGATAGTGGCATGCTATCACCTCCTTGCGCGTGTTGGTATATGTTGTCCAAAGACAATTGTATGAACGTCAAGAGAATAAAAAAATGGGGGGAATCAGGTATTTTCGCTCTTCAGAACCCGTAATGAAAAAAGTAGGCTTAAATGAAGAGGCCGCCCAAATCGACGTGGTGTCACGTTTTAGACGGCCATCCCAATTTAAAAAATGAATCGGCTGCCGGTGCAGTTATTCTATGCATCTGCACTTTATATCTGACCGATCGGTCAGCCTTTAGATTCTGTCGAATAAACAATGGATGCATTTAGGCAATTCTTCTCAATGGCTAAATACGGCCACCCATCGAGCCCGGTGGGTCGTTACGACGTGCGGTCCAAGACGGTGAGCGCTCAGCAGGTGTGTCATAGCCTTTTGATAAAGCATTAATGACGCCTTGGCGTTCCTGTTCACCCTCGAAAACGCGATCACGGCATTCACCTTTGCATTTGCCGGTTATATCTCTGGTTGGCATTCTTTTCATTGGATTGTCCTTTCATATATTGGATAGCTTTTGTAAAAATTTGTGTGGCCTTTCGTTGTTATTCTCATCATCAACAACAACAAGAATAGTCTGGAACCACATAGGTGGAAGAACAGCAACATGGATCGACGTAGCAACCACAGCCATCAACAAAAACACAACACGCTTCTTCATTTGTTTCATCAGATGAAAGTGTATTTTCATTATTCTGGATATCTTTTGTATCTTTATTTTCACTCATAATACACCTCGCTTTTCAATTTGGTTCTATAATCGCATTCATGTATATCATCGCAACGATAATAGAGCAGTCCTCGCAGTTAGCTTTTTTCATATAAGGAAGTCAAAGATTGTGCCATCTTTGGGGAATTGCTTATCATTTTGAATGCACACGAAATTCAACAATGCAAACGCAGCTATAGTGCTCACAATTTTGATTGTATCAATATTTTGAGGGTGCATATCAAATTTCTGGGGAGTTTTTTCTTTGGCTGGAGTTTTGCGTCTTTACAAGTAAACGCTGGTTGCTAATAAATGGCAGACTGGCTTTCATCATATAAGATTATATCGACAGGAAATTCATGAGAGGATCCCAAGCAATTGAATAATATAATTGGGCCTTTGGCGCCAATGCAAACAACCACTATCTTTATTTATTTGCCCTAAATTGACAAGCGTCGATGGATAGAAGAAAATCTCACCTGTTTTATTTTATCAAGCAACCATTTAGATAGGATGATGGTTTTTTAATAGCCAAATCGTATTATAGAAGTCCCTACAATAAAGACTACCGCTATATCATTGTAATATCGATGTTAATCCACTAAACACCATTTGTTGTGGTCTCCCGGTTCACCAGTTCGCTATGCAAGAATTGCATGTTTGTATTCGAAAGTAACGGTTTCGACGGTGTATCGGTTCGTGACAGCATCTCAACCGATCTGTAACTTGGCCTTTAATAACAGGCAACGCACTCAACGTAGCTACCGAGGTTGCCAAATATGACCAGATAAATAAATTGTATCGTAACTCTTCCTAACGAATTTTCAATTGACAATCCGGTGCATATCCAATATGTTTAGTTCAAATATATGTAGTTGACTATCTATATGTGTAGTTTAGGTTTAAAATGGAAAATAAAAAATCCCTTTTATCCCGTGCAATCCGTGTTGTCGATGCTATCAGCCAAAGCAATTCCGGTTTACGATTCTCGGAGGTTTCCAAGGTATTGAACCAGCCAAGCCCCTCCACGGTAAACAAAATTCTCAAGGAACTTGGAGCTGAAAACGTCATCCAGAAATCTTCCGAAGGGCGATATACACTGGGACGCAAAATCTATTTGTGGGGACGTGTCGTGGCTGCCCAGAACACGCCTATCCAGATCATCAGACAGCAAATGCTGCACGTTCACCACAATTACCAGGTGTCCGTCAATTTGTTTGCCTGCGTCGATCAGACCATGATCTGCCTGGAGTGTTATCTGGATAACCAAACGCCGCTGCTTTATCCTGCCGGCAAATGCCTGCCGTTGGCGTTGGGTGTCCAGGGGGCGGTGTTTTTCATTCCGCCCGATACGCTTGGCGATTCCGCCTTCCTTGAACGTGAGGCTGAAAACTATGAGACAACGATACGGGTGGCGGATCTGGAAAAGATGATTCATCAGGCACAGTTGGACGACATCCAGGACGATCGGGCGTTGTTCTACCAGGAATTACGCCGCTTTTCCGTGCCGATCCGGGAGCATGGAAAAATCGTCATGACCGTCGGTGTCGGGGTGTCGTCGAAGCGGACCCGGGAAGACGATCTGGTCGAGATAATCATATCTGAACTGCAGCATATCCGCAGCAGTGTCGAGGCGTGTTTCGCGTAGGTATCTTTGGGGTCGTGCATGTGGACCGATCGTTATCGCTTCCCTGAATGAGAATAACCCAAGCAAAAGGAGGAGTTGTGCAAAACAGAACAGTAACGTCCATGGTCAGGGCCCTGGTGATGTTGGTTTTGGTTTTTGCCGTGCGTGCAGATGAATGCGTCGCCTACCAGGAACTGCCGGGAAAAGGCGTGACGGTGACGCAGGGCCGATGCACCTGGGACACCGGGTGGTTCCACGAGACCCTGGTCCGCAGAGCGCTGACCGACCTGGGCTATTCGTGTGAAGTGCCCAAAATGCTTCAGAACCCCATGTTTTATGCTTCGGTCACCCAGGGAACGATCGATTTCTGGGCCAACAGCTGGTTTCCCAATCAATACCCGCAACTTCCCAAGAACTTTGACGAAAAGGCCGGAACATACGGTTACGTGGTTAAAAACGGCGGGTTGCAGGGATATCTGGTCGATAAAAAGCATCAGGAAAAATTCAACATCACGTCCCTTGATGACTTCAAACGGGAGGAGGTTAAAAAAGCCTTCGACTCCAATGGCGACGGCAAGGCCGATCTCATGGGCGCACCAACGGGATGGGCCGTCGCCAAAGTCATGGCCCACCACCTGAAAGTATACGGGCTGGAAGCGCATATCAATCTTGTGCAGGCTGCCTACAATGCGTTGTTTGCGGACGTCCTCGGCAAATTCAAATCCGGCGAAGCTGTTTTGTACTACACATGGACTCCCAACTGGAGCGTCTCTAAGCTGAAACCGGGAAAAGACGTGGTGTGGATCAATGTACCTGAAATCAAACCGATGGAAGCCTATGCGGACCAAGCGGACCGGATGGTTGCCAGTGGTGTTGAGGGTGCCGTGTCCGACCCCATCAAATTTGGTCTTATCATCAACGACATCCGTATTGTGGCCAATAAGCAGTTTGTTCAGAAAAACCCAGCTGCCAAAAAATTGTTCGAGGTTTTCGAAGTTTCCGTAGCCGACATCTCGGCGCAAAACGCGAAGATGAAAAATGGCGAGAAGAGTCAAAAGGACATCGACCGGCATGTTGATGAGTGGATCGAGGCCAACCAGGATAAATGGAATGGCTGGCTCGAGGCGGCCCGCCAGGCCGCACCGTAGAATTTGACGTAAAGACGCCCCGCCGGCGGGTAGTCGACCATCCGACACCGCCGTGCGGGGCCGCTTTTGATGAGAAAGGAACGCGGCTTTGAGTACCGACAAACCGAACATTCTCTTGATCCAGGCCGATCAGCTGGCGGCCTGCGCGCTGCCTTGCTATGGCAATTCGATCGTTCAATCTCCCAATATCGATGCATTGGCAGAAGATGGCGTCATTTTTGAGAGTGCCTATTGCAACAACCCCATCTGTGCCCCGTCGCGGTTTTCGATGCTTTCAGGACAGCATACATCGAGCATACACGCCTTTGACAACGGCGCCGAGTTTCCTGCCGATGTCCCGACCATTGCTCATTACCTCAGGGTGGCTGGGTACCAGACGTGCCTGGCGGGGAAAATGCACTTCGTTGGTGCGGATCAGCTCCATGGCTATGAAACCCGGGTGACCACGGACGTCTATCCAAGCGATCACGGCTGGACACCGGACTGGAGCCGACCAAATGAACGGGTGGATTGGTGGTACCACAACATGGACAGCGTGATAGAGGCAGGGCCGTGTGAGCGCACCAACCAGATCGATTTCGATGACGAGGTGGCGTTCAATGCGCAAAGGAAAATCTACGATATTGCGCGCAGAGAAGATGAACGCCCGTTTTTTCTGACGGTCTCCTTCACGAACCCTCACGATCCATACGCTTGCCCTCGCGAGCATTGGGATCGATACGATCACGACGCTGTCGACATGCCCGCCACCGGTTACATCCCCGATGCGGATATAGATGCGCACAGCCGACGCCTGCGCCACGCCTACCGTCAGTCACCGGATGCCGTCACGGATGAACAGGTGCGCAATGCGAGGCACGCCTATTACGGGCAGATCAGCTATGTCGACGACAAGATCGGCGGCCTTCTCAAAGCGCTTGATGATACGGGTGCCCGAGAGAACACCATCATCATCTTTACAGCTGATCATGGGGATATGTTGGGCGAGAAAGGGCTGTGGTACAAAATGTCCTTTTTCGAGGAATCGGTACAGGTCCCATTGATCGTCAGGGCGCCGTGGATGTTCAGGGGAAGAAGTGTTTCGGCGCATGTTTCACTGGTCGATTTGCTGCCGACCCTCCTCGATATAATCGGCAGCCCCTACCTTGAAAATCCGGCGGCACCGATCGCCGGCAGCAGTTTGCTTCCCCTCATGGCCGGTGATTCGGAACAGGCACGACACCCGGTGATATCCGAATATTTTGCCGAAGGTGCCATTGCCCCGTGCTTCATGATCCGGCAGGCGAATTTCAAGTATATCTACAGCGCACCCGATCCGCCCCAGCTTTATGATCTGGTGGCGGATCCGCGGGAACGATGCAACCTGGTATCAGATCCCGCATATATGGAAGTGGCAGCCCATTTGAGAGACATGGTTTTCTCCCACCGGGATATCGACTCACTGCAACGGGCGGTCTTGAAAAGCCAGAAGCGCAGGCAGCTGGTTTTCTCCGCCGGCATGAAAGGCATACGGACCTCCTGGGATTATACACCGGCCCAGGACGCATCATCCAAGTATATGCGAAACCATCTTGATCTGAACGCGGTGGAATGCCGGGCGAGGATCGTCTCACGATTCTGATGCTTTCTCATGAAACCGTTTTCACTGTTGATCAAACCGGTATCGGCCGATTGTAACCTGAACTGCCGGTACTGCTACTATCGGTCCCCCGAAGTTTCACCTGGAAAGGCATTCCAGATCCCGCACCGAATGTCCTCGGATATTCTGCAAGCCCTCATGCGGGCCTATATGCAGACGCCGCAGACCATTCATTCCATGATCTGGCATGGTGGAGAACCGATGCTACTTCCCAGCGCCTTTTATGAGCATGCCGTAAGCTTGCAGAAACGATACGCTCGCCAAGGCGCGCACATATCCAACAGCATCCAGACCAATGGTGTGCACGTTTCCGAAAAATTAGCGCGATTCATGGCCAAATACCGTTTTTTGTGCGGAGTCAGCTTGGACGGGCCGGCACATCTGCATGACATCTATCGGCGTACCAAGCAAAACCGCCCCACCCACGAAAAGGTTCTCGCGGGTATTCACCGGCTCACGAATGCCAGTGTGCCCGTCAATGTACTGGTGCTGGTGAGCCGGGCCAATGTTAACGCGCCCATGGAAATTTATCAGTACCTCAAGGCCTGCGGCTTCAACTACATCCAGTTTATACCCTGCGTTGAAATGGACGCAAACGGTAGGTGCCACGAATACGCAATCAGTGGCGAACAGTGGGGCGACTTTTTGCTGTCGATTTTCAACACCTGGTTTGAAAAAGATGTTGGCCGCATTTCCATCCGCCTTTTCGAATCCATTTTGGCCAAGGAGGCTCATGGAATTGCAATTGATTGCTATAGCGGCGATGCCTGCAACCGCTATTTGGTGGTCGAATACAATGGAGACGTTTATCCCTGTGATTTTTTTGTCAAACCGCAGTACAGACTTGGCAATATCCTAGAAAACCCATTTGAAGAGATCCTGACCAGCGAGCGGTATCTGCGATTTGCATCTGAAAAAACAAACTGGTCCGATAGATGTGCGAGTTGCCGGTTCTTGGATCTTTGCATGGGCGACTGCCCGAAATTCAGAAGTTCCCTCGAACCATCAAACCATCCGTTGAGTCTGCTTTGCAGCGGCTGGCAAGCTTTTTTTAGCGGAACCATCGACCGGTTTCAGTGGCTCAGCGAGGCGATCCGAAATGGGGTGCCGCTGATGCGGTAATGGAGGCTCCTAAGGCGGGAAGTTCCTTAATGTGTGACCACAATATAATGTGGTTTGCACCATCTCCAACGATCGTTCTCAAATCGCATGTTTGTAGTAGAAAGCATTGATCTTGTCATGAGCGGCATTCATGTTTCGTGCTGAATCTATTCCAACTCGACCAATTTCGATGAAAAAGACAAGTTATTAAATCTAATTATAATCGAGCCTATCTTCCAACCGACCAAAACATATAAATATCAACGTATTTAAAAATAATTACAGTATCTTAAAAATAGACCCGTCTTGCTCGTCCACTGGTCTATCATCGGATATGTGGTCCAAAAAGAAAAACACTCTTATGTATGAAGTAGGCACGATGGATAAAGCGGTGTTGAGAGTGGTTTAGATTTATGATAGCCGCGTCATGACAGTCGTTGCCATCTCATCAATCTTTCGTTGGGGCAAATCATCATGAATACTAATTCAAGTGAATCAAACGGCGTGAGACAAAAAAGTTACCGCATCAAAATCCCCAGAAGCATAAAAAGGCAATTTGAGCAACCTTCGATGATCAAATTAGGGCATATCATCTGGCGTCAGTTTCAGATCGCCATGGGGGCACTGATCGCAGCCTTCGGCTTCGCCATGTTTCAGGTTCCCTTCAAACTTGCCGCAGGTGGAATTACAGGTTTGGGCATAATCTTGAACCATTTCATTCCAATTCCCGTCGGTACGACGTACCTATTGCTGAACATCCCTTTATTGTTCCTTGGGTACTTTCAACTTGGACGCTGGCGGTTCGTATTGTCCACGGTTGTTGCCGTTTTCTGCTTATCACTATGTATTGATCTACTCAATTTCCACCTACCGCCTTTTTTAGAGAATTGGCCAATCACGGAAGACATGCTCTTGGCGTCCATCTACGCAGGCGTATTATTTGGTATCGGCATGGGGTTGATCTATCGGGCGGGTGGTACTATCGGCGGAACGTCCATACCGGCGCGGATACTATATGAACGTTTAGGCTTCCCACTATCACAATCCTATCTTTACTGTGATGGCGCAATCATCGTGTTGGCCGGTCTGGTGTTTCGCTGGGAGGTCGCGCTTCTGGCCATCCTCACCCTGGTTCTATCTGGAATCGTCTCCGATCTGGTATTGGAAGGTGTCAGCCAGGTTCGCACAGTCACGATCGTAACGAAAAGGCCCGAAGATGTCCGTCATGCAATTATTTATCAACTTAGGCGGGGAGTCAGCTTATGGTCGATCGAAGGCGGTTATTCAAAAACCCCTCGAACCATGGTTTTTTGCACGATACTGCGTTCTCGCGTAGCCGACTTAAAATACACCATTGCTACTGTGGACCCTGAAGCCTTCATCGTCATTGGTGTAGCTCAGCAGGTAGTGGGCGGGTACGGCCAGCGATTGCCTGCATCAGCACTCAAAATAGGCGGAAGAAATCAATCTCAAACTATTGACGTCGATCCGAAAATCAATACGTGAGAATAAAAACAGCCCAATGTAAGCTATATAGAGATGCAAAAGTTGCCGAATGCCGACGTAGATCATGCGATCTGAGTTTGACACCGACCAGTTTTCCGGATTTGATCACCATCATTCTGGCTGCTTCGTAGGAAATCGGAAATATTCGATCACTGGGTTCATTGCACACCTCCAGCGCTTATTCACGTAGTCGATCCGCCACTTTCTGTGGGATGAACACAAAACTCATATTCCTTTCCGCTTTTGGGCTCACGCAGAACCAGCTTACGGTCCTGCAGATCACCCAATTGCAGTTTCAGCACTTCACCGATGCGCGTGCCTCCTCGGGCCATCAGTTCGAGGATCAATCGATTACGGACTTTAGTGGTGCGGAAGATGATTTCGTCAATTGTTTCCTTTTCGATGATCTTCCATCTCAGAGGCACCCTTTCCCTATACAGCTTGCGGATCATGGGCTTGTCGCATGGGTTACGAAGCTCGGGATCGATATTGTTGCGGAAGAAATTGAAGAAAGAAGCGAGCTGGTGATAAAGGATTCGCTTGGTGTAGGGTTTGTTTCCTTCGGTGAGGCGGTTCAGGAAGGTAAGGATTTGCTCCGGGGTGACTTGCTCGACGGGGCCATCACCGAATTCCCGGATATACCGTTCGATGATGGACCTGTAGGATCGCACCGTATTTTTTTTTCGAATTGGCCTTGTGGTAATCGATCCAGATTTTGGCAGCTTTAGAAAGTTTCATGGCCAACCTCCTTGGGTTAAAGGGTTATCGATACGGGTGCCACCCAAAACAAGCGTATGATATCCAGATGTTAAATGCAAATTCAGGGTGATCTTTGATACTTAAATTCGTGGCTATACCAAATTCCGGTGGGGTCCGTTTTTGTTGGATAGCAGTAATGAACTTGCATGGTCGCTGACAATATAATTCCGCTGTCCGACAGCAATCTACTCTAACCTTTGATAAGCAACAGAAAAAAGTCCGGTGGACACAAAGTGGTGACTGGCGGAGCTTCAAACGGTGCTCTGCCTTTTTTTGGGCATCTTTCCGATCACTTTCAATTACCAAACATTTGGCCGGATGGCCCCAAATGGCATGAGTAGCAGCCGAATCCTCTTCGGGTCAAGAGGTTGAAGGACTTCAGGCCGAGGGCCTCAGACATCGTAGGCACTAATCGATCCAGCTTCAAACGGGTGGTTTCCGGGTATTTTGCAAACTCAGGCCCCAGGAAAACATCTCCGCTGAGACGGGGCAGATGAGTCGTGGGCATTTTGAAATTCCCGGTGTAGGCGCTTGCGCCATGGCACAATGTGCAGTCCACCCGGGCAAAGCGGTCGGGCCGCCAAGTGCCGAAAAGTGCGGCCGCCCGTGGAAGGACCTCCTTACGCATGTGGGCTTCGCGCTGCGGTTTGCTCATCGCGTTCCAAGTCAGCCGCTTGTGGTCAGGACCCATGGGGCCGATTCTTTTGGGGTAGTGGCCACAACTTACAAACATAAGGGCAATGCTGAAAAGGGATAGAAATTTCATGCTTCGCATTTTTTCCTCCTCAACCATTGTCAACAAACCAATGGTAGTCGCTAACAAAGCCATCGCCGCATTGCGCTCTTCTCCCACCCTTAATCCAGCAGCACGGTGCGGTGGGTGAGCAAGTCTTTGAAGGCTTGTGTCATCAGGGCCGTCTGGAGGGCCAATGGTCAGGTTGCCGAACCGGCTGTGCATAAAGCGATAATGATAAAATCATATATGGGCATGCGGGCTCCTGACTTTCTCCATCTAACCCAATGTGGGTAATGATTTTTCCGGGTACCAATCTTTTAAAAATAACGTCCGCTGCCGCTTTTTGTCAAATCGCAGTGGGCTTGATTTCCTATGAGACAATTCTGCCCGACACGGACCACTGTATACTTTGCCGCTGCAGCCAGTCGGGAAAGAAACCACTGTGCGACGGATCTCACGAGAAACACGGCTTTCGGGGCTGATATGCGGCGCTGATCATCCATTGCGTCCCTTTATCATCAGGCGGTTGTGCCGCTCGCCTGCCAGCGATGGTGTACATATACCTGCGCGACGACAAACGGTACGTCCCCTTACCCGTGGCGCTGTGCCCATCCGTAATGGGTACCCATTGCCTGTCGATTCCCGCCGGGGTTCAAGATGAGTTCAATGGTGCCACTGTTGAGTCGATCTGTACATCTTGCGCCTTGACCTTTTCAATACCTATACTCTATTCTAAACAGTAGGATAGGGCATTAACGTTCTTTCTTGTTTAACAACCAAAACGAGCCAGCCTCAACCATTAAGCCAAACGATTTCAGTCATTCCGGCGATAAAATGATAGTCAAAATGATAACAATTATTTTAATTTGTGTCGTGGCTTTAATTGGCTTTGCGCTGATCCGTGGTGGACAGTATTTACATAAAGAAAAATTCTTTAAGACTGGACTTAGGGAAGGACTGCACAATACGACCATTGACGACTATCCAGTGCATGAAGAAGGAAGGAAACTGCTGTTAATTGGGCAAATCCTGATTGCCATCGATCTGTTGGCCTTGATCATGCTTTACCATTTTTGGTAAATTTTAAAACGGTTGTGCCGCAGCCTGGACAACTAGGGTAAATGACGACTAGTCGGGTTTGCTCGTAAAGAAAGGTCGATCACCATAGGGGCGGATTACCGTCGGACACCATGAAGGCACTAAAACACCAATTAATTCAAGTTGTCTATTGCAGCGCCGCAACGAACGTGCTGAATCGGGATGAAATCGAGCATTTGCTGCGCGTTTCTCAAAGACGAAACGAAAGATTGGGTATCACGGGGATGCTGCTCTGTGCAGGGCGGAGTTTCCTCCAGGTCATCGAAGGTGAAAAAAATAAGGTCGACCAGCTCGTTTCCTCAATCGAAAAGGATGACAGGCACCGCGACATTACCGTTATCATCCGGGAACCCATTGCGGAACGCTCCTTCGGCGACTGGACCATGGGGTACGCTGATCTCAAAAAAGTGGATGTCGAAACCATTGTTGGCATCAATGACTTTTTCCTGCAAGAGGAACCGCTCACAACAATTGACCACGGAAGAGCGAGAAAACTGCTCGATTTGTTCAAGAAAGGCCGCTGGCGGGCTGAAATCAGCAACCATATCGGGGATGAGGGCTCTGCAAGGCGTTATCGTTTGAAGACCGCCTTTCCACCTGCCACTGCCCGCAAGCCGCCCGTCAGCAAACCCTATTCCTTTGCTTTTCAACCCATTGTAAGTGTAACTGACGGCAGCATTTTTTCTTATGAGGCGCTTGTGCGCGGCAGAAACGAAGAGCCCGCAATTGACGTGATCAACGACATTCCTTCAACCGGCAAACCTGCTTTTCACGATCAAAGCTGCGTTCTGGCCTTACACTGGGCGGCGTACCGGGGACTTTCGACGCATTTGAACCTGAATATCATGCCCTCCGTGGCGTCATCCTCTCCTTCCGCCATACCGTCAATTCTGAAGGCGGCGGAGCGGTTCCAAATCTCGCCGAAGCAGATCGTTTTGGAAATCCTGGAAAGCGAATTCATCGGGTCGTTAAAAGGGCTTTCGGCGGTGCTACGGGATTACCGAAGCACCGGGTTGCTGTTCGCAATTGATGATTTTGGGGCGGGATACGCCGGATTGAATCTGCTCGCCGAATTTCAGCCAGACTTTCTTAAACTGGACCTTCGCCTTGTTCGGAATGTTGAAAAAAAGGGACCCAAGCAAGCGATCATACGAGGTATTCGTCGCACCTGTCTTGATCTGGGCATAGAGGTGATCGCAGAGGGGGTTGAGACGGAAAACGAATTCCGCTGGTTGCAATCAGAAGGAATCCAGTTGTTCCAGGGATATCTCTTCGCCAGACCGGCCTTCGAAAAACTGCCAGAGGCATTCTATGCTCCTGCGTAGCTGCTGTCTGCCAAAATGGTGTTCCGGGGGGGGCACGGCCATGGCCAAGGGGCACGGTATGGGCGTTCCCCCAAGGTGACGTGCGCCAAATTCCAGGGGTATTCATCATCGGTACCGACGGCCGCATCCTGTTCAGCCACCATGCTTCCGGACCGGCTGATCATCCGTCGCCCGATGTTCTGCTGGATGTGCTGAGCCGTGAATGCGCTACCTGATCATTTGGCGCGACACTTATCTCAATAAATTGCAGGTCGGCATATTTCTGTGTAAGATTCTTTTTGCCGGTGTAATCTGCACCGAACGGGCATTTCGGACACCCCCATATCTTGTGGTGCTTTGAATTGATCTTTGTTCCACCTACTTGGCATTTATGGCAAGTAATGCCAAGTTTCGGTGAGGTCCGTTTTGGTGCGATATCCAGGGCGTACTTGTTTGGTAAAAAAATTCCTCGGACTATAAGAGCAGCTATCCCAAAATCTGACAGAGCCACCGACGAACGATACTTTTAATTTATCAGTGCGCGGGGTTAATTTGTTCCCTGTGTTATAGGCACGCATAATGAATGAGGGCCAAATCAATGAAAATCACAGTATGCGAACTCAGAAACGAAATGGATATATTTGAAGAAGAATGGAAAAAATTGGCAGCCCACATCAAATCTGAAGGCAGCGACTTAGTGCTGCTGCCTGAAATGCCATTTTGTTCTTGGGTCGCCCATACGAATTTGGTTGACGTAGAAGTATGGCGAGCATCCATTGAGCAACATGACCGTTGGATTTCACGGATAGCAGAATTGACACCGGCAGTGGTTGTTAGCTCCCGACCAGTTATCAAGGGAAGCAAACGGTTAAATGAAGCGTTTATATGGGATGAGATAGCTGGGTACAGGGCCGTTCATCATAAATATTATCTACCTGATGAAGAAGGCTGGTGGGAAGCGTCTTGGTATGAACGCGGGGAAAAGGATTTTACCGTAGTTCAGGCTGGCAGAGCACGAATAGGATTTCTCATATGCACGGAATTGTGGTTTAATTTTCATGCCCGTGAATATGCCAAACAAAATATCGAGTTACTTGTCTGCCCCCGTGCGACAGGTACTTCAGTTGATAAATGGATTGCCGGGGGCAGGACTGCGGCGGTGGTATCAGGAGCCTATTGTCTATCTTCGAATTTCAGTTACAGAGACGGCGATGCTTTCAAATGGGGAGGCAACGGCTGGATAATTGAGCCAGAAGGCGGCACCGTATTGGGAACAACATCAAGCGAACAACCTTTTCTTACTCTGGAGATAGATTTAAAGGCCGCAGAGGTAGCAAAACATACATATCCTCGCTACGTTCTTGATTGAAAAATAAAAATAATATTGTAACAAAATGCACCGTACTTGTTGCAAGGCTAACATCTCATCAAATGAAAACAGGCTTTTTTCGTCACCTGCCAGTAAAATATTGCCCAGGAGTTTTACCAAGCGCTTTTTTAAACATGGATATGAAAGCACTCGGGCTTTCGTAACCGAGTTCAATAGCCACCGTGGTAACCGGTTCGTTCATGGCAAGACGTTTCAGGGCTTCTAAAATTCTCACCTGTTGCCGCCATTGCCCAAAGGTCATTCCGGTTTCCACTCTAAAACATCGGGCCAACGTTCGGCTGGTAGCCCCTACCTTTTCGCCCCATTCTGTCAATGTTCGGTTATCCTCGGGGCGGTCCGCAAGATGCTGATAAACCTTTTTTAGCCTGTTATCCTTCGGAATGGGCAGCTCCAGGGGGGTGATGTCAACAGCCTTGATCTGATCCAGTATAACGTTCATCAACCGTTCTTCGGGGCTGTTCAATTCATACTCCAACGGCATGGCCACAGCATACAGGATAAGCTCTTTGAGCAACGGTGTTACCGAGACCACGCAGCAATTCTCGGGCAGCCCAGTATCTAAATCTGGCTGAAGGTACAGTGTTCGCATGCACACGTGGCCAGATGCCAGGATCTGATGGTGTGTATAGGCTGGTATCCAGACGGCACGCAGCGGCGGTACAATCCAAATGCCGATATCTGTCTCTACGGTCATAACCCCAGATGATGCATACAACAGTTGGGATCGGATGTGCTGGTGTCGCTCAATAACGTATCCTGATTCAATCTCTCTGGCCAGGCCGACAACGGGTTGAGGAAGCGTAAGGATATCATCTGCGGAGTCACGCGGGATCGGTCTTGTCTTTTTTGAGATATTATTTGTCTGCATAGCGCAAGAAAGATAGCATCCAAATCGTTTATAATCAAACTCAAACAATGGATCTTCCCAATCATAAACAAGGAATGTAATCATGAAGTACCGACAGGTTGGGCTACTATCCGCTGGTCACCTCGTTACCGATATCAATCAGGGCGCCTTGCCCGCAATGCTTCCGTTTTTCATTGTTGCTTATGACCTTTCCTATGCAGCTGCAGCCGGCATCGTCTTCGCAGCGAATATGACCTCAAGCATTGTTCAACCGGTTTTCGGTCATGCCGCCGATCGTTTTTCAAAACCGTGGTTGTTGCCAGTGGGTCTGTTGATGGCGGGCATCGGTCTCGCCTTTACAGGTATATCTCAGGGGTATGGCTGGATATTATCTATGGCTATTGTGAGTGGGATCGGAATAGCAGCCTATCATCCTGAAGCGGCGAGACGGGTCAACTTTGCGGCCGGGAACAAAAAGGGAACAGCTATGAGCCTATTTGGTGTCGGTGGCACAATTGGGTTTGCCGTTGGGCCACTCATTGCCACTGCAGCTCTTCTCCACTGGGGGTTAAAAGGGACACTTGTCCTTATCGTTCCCGTGACCATAATGGCCGCGGTCATGGCAAGCCAGTTTTCATTGTTTGAATCATTGGAGGCAAGCAGGAATGGGGGGAGGAGCGAATCGGATGCCAAGCATGTGAAAGACAACTGGAGCGCATTTTCGAGACTGACCATAACAATTATCGGAAGATCAATTCTTTTTTATGGCTTGAACACCTTTATTCCCATTTACTGGATCAATGGCCTGCACCAGTCCAAAGTCACCGGAGCAATGGCGCTTACGATTTTCGCCGGATCTGGCATTGTAGGAAATCTTGTGGGAGGAAGTTTCGCCGACCGAATGGGGCAGAAAAAAGTGATGATAATCGGTTATATTGGCCTGACCTTATTTTTACCCCCTGTTAATTCTAACGAACAGTGCACACGTAGCAATGCTATTGCTGGCCCCCATTGGGCTAATGCTCTATGGAACCTATAGTCCCTCAATTGTGTTGGGACAAATGTATCTTCCGAACCGTGTCGGGTTCTCATCAGGGATTACGCTTGGCGTTGCAGTAGCAATTGGAGGTGGGGCCGCCCCAATCATAGGTAAAATAGCCGATATTTTCGGAATTTGGCACGCATTGGCCTCCATTGCATGCTTTCCGATACTGATTTTCTTGGTTGCTTTGAGTCTGCCGAATCCACAAAAAGGCAATGCCATCAATCCCCTGAAAACGATGAAGATGACTAAGAATGAATCGACTTGATGGATGTGAAACGGTTTTCTATGTCCGACGCTTCGGCTGGAACAATGACTTTGCATGAACCATGCGAGTCGGCATATACAGCCTTGGACCTTGATGGGCCGCGCGAGGTTTTACGGCAATTGCCTGGTGTTTCGCTCAGGGAGATGGAGCATCACGGGGAAAAAACGGTGTGTTGCGGAAGTGGCGCCATCAGTTGGTTTCCTGAAAGTTGCGCTAAATTCCGTGAGGATCGATTGCGTGAGGCTGCGCCGACCGGTGCGGAATATCTGGTAACAATATGTCACTACTGCGGTCAAACTTTTGTATCCGACGAGGAACGATTTGATTTCAGCGTCACCAACTATGTCAATTTGGTAGCAAATGCCATGGGCATCCAACGTGATGACAAGTTTAAACGGTATGCAAAATGGCGGGATCTTGAATCGATCTTAAAGGACGCGGATGAATATGTCCAAGGATCCCCGTTTAGGAAAGCGCGCATTGTCGAAGCGCTACGAGCCGTATTCATCCACTAAAAAGCCCCAGAGTTAGTGACTAAGCTTGTTCGAAGGAACCTGTGCTACCATTATTACAGATGGAATTTTCAATATATCTGGAGAATCGATGATTCAACGACTATTTGTATACGGAACCTTGGTCCCGGGAGGACCGAACGAGCACGTGCTCAGTGATATTGAAGGTACTTGGGAGGCCGGTACCGTAACCGGAATATGGAGCCCGAAAAAGAAACAATCAGCTTTTACGCTCTTGCCACTATTTACTCTTGGTCTTCATTCAACTGGCAGCGGTGATTTGAAACTACAGGGCATGCCGACCTGGCATTTGGCACAGACATCTGTGGTATCCGGCAACCCATCTGGCTCCATCAACAGACGATAGTTTTCCCGCAGACGGGCATAGCAGGCGGGCCGATCCATTGCATCATCAGACAGGGCATCGATGGGGCAGGCCTTGATGCACTGACCACATTTCTTACCCGCCTTGAGCAGGCAAAGTTCATCAACCGTGACCAAGGGATGGTCCCCAAAATCGAGATCCGTGACCAGGCTCCCCATTCGCCCGCTGCACCCGGCCGGCGTGATTAACTGGCAGTTGGTTCCATAGCGGCCCAGGCCAATCAGATGCCCCAGATGCTTGTGGGACCATAGGCTGACCAGTCGCTGCTTGTCAAAGTTGTGTGTGGCTGGTGTCAGTGCGGCGTTTCCTCCATCGCGTTCAATCATCGCCTTCATGGCCTGGCCGGCACGATTGATCATGTCGTTGGTGGAAGGATAGCCTCGGCCCCAGCTAAGTGAAGGCCGCTTGCCACCGGTGTTGTCCATCTGGATGTGCCTTTTGAAAGGAATGAACCAGACCACAACCGTTCTGGCACCGGGTAAAAGGTCCGCAGGCAGCGCATGGTCGGTCACAACGGCTTCTTTCAAGCGCAGAAATCGATCGTCAGCTGGTGAACAGGCGATGATAGGCGCTCGCCAGATTGCAATCTGATTGTATTTTTCCGGGTATTCAGCCACGTAGTCGATGAGCCATTTGGAAAGATCATCGAAGGTCATATGGGTAGCCTTTTCCTTTCTATAGTGTTTAGGATAATGTTTTTGGCAAAACCAAAGGAAGGAAGCTGTATAATCAATACCGCGACGACCGATAACGCAGCCCAGAAACATTATCTTGAATGCTATATTGAAGCGGCCTTTTACACCTCATCAATAACGCCTTGAGCACTGAACAGATTTAGATTTAATCTGAATAATTTGTCAAATCGGCCTTTGGGGCGCAGCCGGCCACCCCCCAGCAAATTTGATGATCGTGCCGGTATGAAACGACCCTTTCATATTGGCCAGGTAGGTTATCAACTCGCCAATTTCTTCAGGATCGCCAAGCCTGCCCGCGGGAACAACTTCGCGGATAAAACTTTTCCCTATGGGATTATCGATAAATTTGGCTTTTGGAAAATAGGCTTCACTGTATAGATAATTCGGTGCGATGGCGTTTACGGGAATGCCATAGGGCGCCAGGTCCAGACTTAATGATTTAACCAATGCATTCGCCCCGGCCCGTGCAATGTCGGGTATCGCACCACCAGGCAACGGCAGTTCGGTGCGACATGACGTTATCATAATGACATTGCCACGGCCCTGCTTTTTTAGTCTTGGAATGGCCGCCTGCATCAGCTTGAAGGGATAAACCAATAGATGCTCGATAGTGGCATTCAAATCCTCAACATTTGCTTCTTCAATGGGCACATGGATGGCTGGAAAGGTGTCGTTGCTGACAATCACATCGACCGTTTTAAACTCGTCCCATACATGCTCAATGAGTTTCTCTGGTTCCCTGATAACTATCGGAATTGTACCCGGATGGTCTGCCTTGTAGTCCGCTTGCCGATCTGTATCCTGAAAGGCAGGATCATGCGCCACGACCGTATACCGGCTCTCTATAAGCGCGCTGACTGCTGGGGGACCCACATAGTCCAATACGTTTGTAACCAAAGCGATTTTTTTGTTCATAGCGATCTCCAAATGAATCTTGAGGCAACGCGCGCCATCTCTGTTTGATTGGCCAAATCAGGATTTCGGAATCAATCAAATTGATCATCAACAAGCAAGACCCTGGTTGTTGCTGCCTCCCGACGCAGCGCCTTCAGAGGGCGGTATTCTTCCGAAGTCCACCATGCCTTGGCCTGGTCAGCGGTTTTGAATTTGACGAGGACGATCTTGTTGACGTTCCACTCGCCTTCCATGATTTCCGAGGTGCCCCATTTGCAGAGATAACGGCCTCCATAAGCGTCCACTGTGCGCTGAACACCTTTCGCATATTCTTTGAATTTTGACCGATCAGTTACGTCGATATCAACGATTAAATAGGCTGCCATAATCTTGCTCCAAATAGATAATTCGGTTAAAAAAAACGTTTACATAGGCTTCAATCCGCCTGCCCCTTGCCAACGGCGAATTTCCCGGTGAAATAGTTCTTCCGGAT
Organism: uncultured Draconibacterium sp.; assembly: GCA_963677235.2. GTDB lineage: Bacteria > Bacteroidota > Bacteroidia > Bacteroidales > Prolixibacteraceae > Draconibacterium. Next base: position 2,782,023 of record CAXXPP010000004.1, read on the forward strand.
TTGCCCTGCTTCTTCAATCCACTGATCCAACCCTACTCTATTGATCCGGCAAAGGTTATAAACCTTCATATTGTGCGGATAATGGGCAGCGCCATCTGCCGTGGGCGCGAGCAAGGCGCATGGAAACTCGCTGCAATCACAACAGATCGAAACACCATTGGATTTAACACAGTCCAACGTTGCACAGCCTTCCTTAGGAAGATGATAGTGCGTACCATCTTGTTCACGGCAACCTTTGCATGCGATTTCATTCTCCGGAACACCCAATTTATCATGAATCAATCGGACGAGTTTGTCGGTTACGTTTTCTGCATAAAGTTCACAATTGAAGCAGTCCAGGCCGCATGGGGCGGTGAGTTCTTTTTTGTTTGTCATCGTCTCCTCCTTCTTTGGATGTTGACGTCATTTATAGCCAGTTTTTTCCGGTAGCGGCGTTCTGCTTCTCACAACTATTTCAGAAGCTCTCGCGATCTTTTCTTGATCTTCGTTTGCAATGACAGGCTCGCAGACAAACGAGGTTCGATTTTATTTATCTACACTTTTTCCTCCGACAAGGTTTTCAGCGTTTCGCGAAATGCTTTTGACTGCTTGGGACCGAGTTGCCCCAAATATTCCCTGTTAGCTTTCACCATGATTGAATTGATCTCTTTGGCATATTTTCGCCCTTGGTCAGTCAGGCAAATTAGAATCGCACGGCGATCTTCAGGATGGGGCTGTCGCTCAATCAGGGCTAACTTTTCCAAACGATCGAGAATACCTGTCATCGTAGCGCTGCTGATCTGTAATTTTTGTCCTAAAGAACGGGACAAGATCCGATCTTCCTCTCCAAGAAAATTCATAAGCATTGCCTGGGATGCAGTAACGCCAAGATGCTTGACCTTATTTGTCCAAAACCCGACACCTGCCTGGCTCGCTTTCGTCAGTTGAAAAAAAATACAGTCTTGCACTTTCATGGGCAGCTCCTTATTGCTTTTATACATATTTTTAGCATACTATTATTTAGCATGCAAGCATTAAAATGCTATTGTATTGGTGAACTGCGAAAGGTAACAATAGGATAGAATAACAGTTGAAATCCCGATGATGTCAATGTTCTTTCAATATCAGTGTCTTAAAACATTGACTGGCAACGGTTTGAATTTTTCCGAAATAAGTCTGTCTGGTTAGGAGAGAATCTATGAGAATCCATCATTTAAGAAATGCCACGTTGGTAATCGAATCTGATGAAAAATATATACTGATCGATCCTATGCTCGGTGCGAAAGGCTCTCTTCCCCCATTCGCCCGCAGGCGATTTAAATCACAAAGAAACCCTCTAATGGGCTTGCCGCCAAATGCGGATTCCCTGTTAAACAGAGTTACCAACTGTCTGATCACTCACAGCCAGAAATTCGGAGTTAAAGCATTGCAGCATACCGATCATTTGGACATTGCGGGCGAAGATTTCCTCCGGGCCAAAGACACGCCGATCGCCACACTGGCGCGTGATGCAACCGTGCTGAAAAAATATGGGCTAAACATTCAAACCGAGTTGGAATACTGGAAGCCACAACCTCTGCTGGGCGGTGAGATTATCGCAGTACCGGCAAGACATGGCCATAGCTGGGTGCATCATCTCATGGCCAATGGTGCAGGATTTGTTCTTCGGCTGCCCAACGAACCCTCCATTTACGTCAGCGGTGATACGGTATACACCTCCGATGTTGAACGGGCGTTGTATGAACTCAAGCCGGAAATTGCAGTGGTGGCATCGGGAACCGCAACCCTGGATATCAGCAAACCGATTCTGATGCCCATGGATGAACTAATCCGATTTGTCCGCATGGCACCCGGAGTCGTGATAGCGAACCACCTCGAAGCGTTGAATCACTGCCCAACCACTCGTGAACAGCTGAAACATGAACTGGAGCACAATGGCTTACTATCGAAGGTGTATATCCCAAATGACGGTGAGACGCTGACTTTCCAAAAAGACAATAAGAACTAACTCTTCAGTAAATTTTTATCCGATATTGTTATGGATCATAATCCTGTATTCTGAAAAAGTGAATTAGCCCCCCATACGCATTTATCCAATAGCGGCGGATTCCTTTTCCGTTTGAACAAGTTCATCGATATTGTCAAAAATATCGCCGATCTGGTATTCGCAGCCTTTTTTTTGTTGGGCGATTAAATAGGACGCATACGATTGCCCCCAGCTGAACATGGCGTTTAACACCGGAACAAACGAATTCCCAATTTCGGTCAAAGAATATTCAACTTTCGGTGGTACCTGGCGGTAGACTTTCCGATTAACGAGGCCATCTTTCTCAAGCTCTTTCAAACTCTGGATGAGCATCTTTTCCGATATGCCGAAAACAGCCCGTCGCAATGCACCGAAGCGCACGGCTTCGTTTTGTCCCAAATGAAACAGTACTTTGGGTTTCCATTTGCCGCCAATGATCATCATGGCCAATTGAAAATAGCATCTGAATTCCACATCACCAGCTTTTTTTACATCGCATTGATAGCTCATAATCCGCTCCATTCTTCATTACATACTATTTTGTAAGTACCTTACTTGCAAGTAGGTACTTGATTTATTTCTAATATAGATAATATTAGCGACTGTGTAAACCGTTATGTGTGCGCCGCAAGCGCGACGCTAAACATAATATGGATGAAGCGGTAGACTGCAAACGTTACAAAGGAGAGCCGGATGAATCCAGTGAAGATCACCATCTATTCCGACTATATCTGACCCTTCTGCTATATCGGCAAAGGTATTGTCGACAAGTTGAAACAGGAATTCACCATAATTGATGAATGGCTGCCATTTGAAATCCATCCCAACACACCACCGAAGGGTGTACGCTGGAAAGATTATTTTCCGGGAATGAATCCGGAAGCTTTCTTCCGACAGCTGGATGAGCGTGGCAAAAAAATGGGCGTTCGGTTCGGTCCGCAACCGCTGATGAGCAATTCGCGCATGGCGATGCAAGGAGGCGAATTTGCGAAAGACCATGGAAAACATGACGCCTACCATAAAGCCGTTTTTAGGACGTTTTTCACCGACTGCAAGGACATCGGTGATCGAACGGTTATCCTGAATATTGCAAAACGTGTGGGTCTCGATGCGGTGGTGCTGGCTGTGGCACTTGAAAGGGGCATCCATATCCCCCGCCTTCAGGAAACCACAAACAAGGCCAAAGCAAATGGATTCAGCGCGGCCCCAACGTTCGTGATCGAGGGGTACGGCTCGGTCAGCGGGGCCCAACCGATCGATACGTTCCGTAAAATCTTGCGCAGGGTGGAACAAGGCATAAATCCTGAACCGTTGGTTACAATGAATTAGTCGCCAACACACCATTCTTAAACAGAGGATAACCGATGCGGTACGAAGAAACAGAAGGAGATCATACCATGTCCCTACAATATAGGCTGGACAACATGCGGGAACAATTTGAATCAAAACTACCGGCCCAGACCTTGGCGATTATGCACGGCGCCACCGATGATTTAATGGCTTCCGGTATCATGGACGCTGTGCTGAAAGCCGGGGATCGTGCTCCGGATTTTTCGCTTGCCGATCAGGATGGTAACCGGGTTCGCGCTTCCGCCCTGATGTCCGATGGTCCATTGGTGGTTAGCTTTTATCGGGGTGTCTGGTGACCGTATTGCAACGAAGAGCTGGCAGCTCTTCAAGCGGCCGTTGGGGATATCGAAAAGGCCGGTGCCTCCCTGGTCGTGCTGTCCCCCCAACAGGCAAAGTATTCCAGACAAGTAGCCAGAAAGAATCGGCTGACGTACAGCGTGCTGGCGGATCCAGGCAGCCGGGTCGCCGCACAGTTTGGACTGGTCTTCACACTCCCAACTGATCTGCGAAAACTTTACACGAAATTCGGGATCGATCTCGAGCGGTTTAACGGCGATGACGAATGGCAACTGCCCCTGCCGGGGAGATTCATCCTGGACCGCCAGGGGACCATCATCCACAGGAATGTCCACCCGGACTATACAAAAAGACCGGAACCATCTGAAATTGTAAATATCTTGGCGTCTATCAGATAACACTATGAAAAAAATCCTGATTCTTTTCAGTCATCCGGCATTCAGGCGATCCACAATCAACGCCGCCTTGCGGGAAGCTGTGGAAACGCTGGACGGCGTTACGTTTCATGACCTGTATGCCAGCTACCCAGACTTTCTGATCGATGTCCACCATGAACAGCAGCTTTGCGAAAGCCATGACATCATCATTTTTCAGCACCCGTTCTACTGGTATTCGACGCCGGCGATCGTCAAGGAATGGTTCGATCTGGTCCTCGAGCACGGCTGGTCCTATGGATCGACCGGTGACGTCCTTGAAGGCAAAATCACCTTTCAGGCCCTCACCGCAGGTGGAAGCCACGAGAATTACTGCGCGGATGGACTGAATTTGTTCACCATCCGGGAACTGACGACCCCTTTCCGGGCCACGGCCAACCTGTGTGGCATGGACTGGCTGCCGCCCTTCGCCGTCCTGGGGATCCACCAGGGGCTGCCGGAAAACGAACGCGTACGCCACGCCGAGGATTACCGCCGGGCGCTCATCGCCCTGCGGGACAACCGCATAGACCTTGATCGGGCCCGAACCAGTGAATTGCTCAACCAGGACCTGAACCGGATTATCGAGGAGGGGTAACCATGGAAGCCTTTCTGCTGAAGCTGCTGATTTTTCTCGGTGCGGCAACCATCGCCGTTCCCCTGGCCCGCAAGTTTAAACTGGGCTCCGTGCTCGGCTATTTGATTGCCGGGATCGTCATCGGCCCTTTCGGCTTATCCCTCATCGACAATATTGAAGCGATCATGCACTTCACCGAGTTCGGGGTGGTGATGATGCTTTTTCTGGTGGGGTTGGAACTCAAGCCTTCGCTACTATGGCAGATGCGTACGCCCATAATGGGCATGGGCGGCACTCAGGTGCTGTTTACGTTTATCGCCATCGGCCCTGGTCAGTGCGTTCTTTCTGCCCTGGCAACAGAGTGCGGCCATTGGGATGATTCTGGCCCTCTCCTCCACGGCCATCGTGCTTTCGACCCTGCGTGAAAAAGGGTTGATGAATACCTCGCCGGGGCAATCGATCTTTTCCGTGCTCCTGTTTCAGGACCTGGCCGTGATCCCCATGCTGGCCCTCCTACCCCTTTTGGCAACGGTGGCGATGCACGCCGAGGCGCATCACGGCAGGGCCCTGTTTGACATTACCATGCTTCCGGCTACCCTGCGACTCATTGTTGTGCTGCTTTCCATCGCTTTCATTTATGGTCTCGGCAAATACGGCAGCCGCCCCATATTTCGCGCCATCGCCGCCGCCCGGGTAAGAGAAGTGTTTGTCGCCGCAGCCCTGGCCCTGGTCATCGGCATCTCCGTGCTGATGACCGCAGTCGGTCTGTCCCCTGCCCTGGGCACCTTCATCGCCGGTGTGGTGCTGGCCGACAGCGAATACCGCCACGAGTTGGAGAGCGACATCGAGCCGTTCAAGGGATTGCTGTTGGGCATCTTTTTCATCTCCATCGGAGCCAGCCTCAATTTTACGCTCATCGGCGATCAGTTCTGGATGATCGGCGGGTTGGTTGCCGGTCTGATCATGATCAAAGCCGTCGCCTTGTTCATCATCGCGAAAGTTTTCAAAATGCCGGTCTCCGAACGCCTGCTGTTTTCCGTTGCCCTGGCCCAGGGAGGTGAATTCGCGTTCGTTCTGTTTCAGTTCGCCAGGAGCAATGGCGTGCTCCCACAGACCGTGACGGAAACACTGATTTCCGTGGTCGCCATCTCCATGTTTCTCGCGCCGCTTCTGTTTTTGCTGCATGACCGCTTGATTGCACCCAGGTTTCAGAAAGATGCAACGCAAAGCGCGTTTGATGTGATCGAGGCCAGGGAGCGCTCCGTCATCCTGGCCGGATTCGGGCGTCTGGGCACCGACCTGGGGCGAATGCTCATGAGCGCTGGGATAAAGCCGGTCATTCTGGATCACAACGAAGCCAACGTGGACGTACTGCGTCGATTCGGGTTCGAGGTCTATTACGGTGATGTCACCCGCCTCGATCTGCTTGAATCCGCCGGCGCTGCCGAGGCGGAACTGCTCATCATCACCCTGGGAGATCATGAAAAATCGATGGAGCTGGTCAAGCTGGCCAAAAAACATTACCCGCAACTCAACATTGCGGTCAATGCCGTGGATCGTCGGGCAGCCTTCGCGTTCATGGATCTCGGCGTCACCACCATCCGCCGCGAAACCTTCGGCACGGCACTCACCCTGGGTCAGGATGCCCTGCAACTGCTCGGATTCGGTCCCTACGAGGCCTATAAAATCAGACGATTGTTCCGCAAGAAGGACAAGGAGACCATGCCGGAGTTGTATCGGATCCACCGGCAGGACGAAGACAAATACATTTCCATGTACCAGCAGCACAACGCCAACCTGGCCGAACTGATGACCCAGGACCGCGAGATCGACATGGCGGAACTCGATAAGGCGTGGACGGCTGCCAATCCTGAGACCTGACTGAATTGCCAACCCCACAAACCACAAGGAGCAAAAATGAAAAACGTATTCATCATCAACGCCCACGAACCCTGGCCTTTTTCTGAAGGCCGGCTGAATAGCGCATTGGTTGAAAAAACCACGGCAAACCTTAAAAGTAAAGGCTACGCCATTCAAACGACGACGATGCAGGACGACTACGATGTCGACGAGGAAGTAGAAAAGCACCGCTGGGCGGATGCAGTCATCGTGCAAACCCCCTGCAATTGGATGGGCGTGCCGTGGACGTTCAAAAAGTATATGGATGAGATTTACACCGCCGGGATGGATGGTCGGCTGTGCACGGGTGACGGCCGCACCCGGCAAGACGTCTCGAAACAGTATGGCTCGGGCGGCACCTTGAACGGCAAGCAATACATGCTATCAGTAACCTTCAATGCGCCCCGGGAAGCGTTCAACGACCCAGGTCAGGATTTTTTTGGCGGACGAGGCGTGGACGATCTGTTCTGGCCTGCCCACCTGAACTTCAAATTCTTCGGTATGACACCCATGGAGACGTTCGCTTGCCACGACGTGCTGAAAAGTCCGGACGTGGAGAACGATTTCAAGCGCTTCGAAATGCATTTAGACAATCTGTTTCCCAAAAAATAATCATTTTTTTTACTGGAGAAGACCAATGAAGGGCCCACAGCCATTGATAAAGATACCTGAAACGAAGGCGGAACGCCTCGCCTCGATTTTTCAGAAAGGCATCCGTGTGCCGATTAGCACCGGCTTCAGTATAAAACACCTGCTGTGTGAACAGTGGGGGATCGATGAGAACTATGAGATGAACCGTATTAGTACCATCTTCCTCGATTTCCAACCGGTTGACGATATGGATACGGCTATTGTTTGGGACGGTGCCGTGTTAAGCCTCTCTTCCGCCATGCCTGGACTGATGGGCGCGACCATGCGCCGGGGCGGGTATTATGCTGCGTTCCGGAGCGGGATCACCCACGATGCCGAAAATGAAACCGACACCCACAACGACGGCGTTATAACCCTCAAACTGTTCAATCTACTCATAAAAGAGTTGGGGCCCCGGTTTATCAAACATGGATTCTGGGCGGACCGGGAAGCGGTTGTGGATCGGCTGCCCGGCCTTGTGTCGGAGAAGGAGGATGAAATTAGGACCGAATCACCCCCGCTGATATGGGTGGCTTCGGCTTAGGTCATATCAATGGAAGCATTTACACGCAAAGTAATCGAGGTCATCAAAAGCATCCCCGAAGGCAACGTCTGCACATACGGACGCATCGCATCAATGGCCGGGCAGCCGAATGGCGCGCGACAGGTTACCCGAATCATCCATTCTATGAGCCGCAGATACGATCTTCCCTGGCATCGGGTTATCAGTGCCAAGGGGTTAATCAGTCTGCCAGAGGCCCATGGTTTTGCCGAACAAAAAGCGCTATTGCTGAGCGAGGGGGTCGAATTTGATGAGAAAGATCGGGTTGATTTTAAAAAATATCTTTGGATTGTGGGAGAGTAGAAGGTCGAAATCAATTTCAGACAATCAGTTTATACAAAATGCCTGATATGACCGCTCCGAGGGATCCGAGCATCACATAAAGCACAAATACTTTTCGGTGAACCAGTGCAAATACGGCAGTCATTGCCGGGATGGAGCTGTATGCGAAAAGCATCCATTTCAGCAGAACCTGTTTTCTATTGTAGCAATGGTTACAGATCGGATAAATTGGGCGTGATAAACATTTCGATCAAGCGAAATTTGGCAATTACGCGAAACACATAAAGGACAACCCAATGACTTGCCTGTGTAAACAGATTGCGGGAAATGGCATGGAGCTGTCGCCAACTTGTATTGGCAGCCTTTGGATATTCCAAAACATAGCGCCAGAGGATATTCAAGCCATTGTTCGGAAAGCGGTGCGAAAAAAAATGACAAGAGGGCAAACATTGTTTTTTCAGGGTGATACTGCCGACGAAGTGTTTCTTATCAAAGGGGGACGCATCAAGCTCACCAAGGTCCTTGAAGATGGCACCGAACTGATGCTCGATATCCGCAAAGCGGGTGACTTTGTCGGAGAAAATATGTTCACTGAAGAAGGTCAATATCCGGTGAGCGCAGTTTGTCTTGAAGATACCATGACATGCGGTTTCACCCGGACGCAATTTGAAGAAATGATATTACAGCATCCCACGATCAGCCTTCAGGTCATTAAAACCCTAAGCGAACGGATCTACTGGCTCACAAGCCGCGTCGGCAGTCTTGCAGTTTCAAACATTGAGGATCGTCTTTATCGGGTGCTGCGCAACGTCGCCAAAGAACATGGGGAACAAAGTCCCCAAGGCGTGGTGATTCAGTTTCCCCTGACCCATGAAGATCTCAGCTTTTTAACCGGCGCCCATCGCGTTACGATTACCCGGGCCATGAAAGCGCTTAAAGAAGCGGGAAAAATTATTCTTGAGGATAGGCGCCTCATCCTGCCTGCCTTAAAAATCGCCTGATAGTAATTTTGTTTTTTTCCTTCCTCCCTGTCCTGATTTTTTAATGTCATTGTATTAATTGCTACAGAATGGTTGGTTCCAGGGGCGTATGGTGCAGAAAAATTCAAGGATAAATTGCACACGTGATCTGGGTAAAAAGGAAAAACTATCAACACGGACCGCTCAAGAACAATTGCTTTCGAATACAGCGGCCTATCACTAATCGAAATCTAAATTACGGGAGGTACCATCATGAATGTTTTAGTTGCCTATTTCAGCCAGAGTGGAAATACGGAAAAAATCGCTAACGCCATCTGGGAAGAAGCGTCACAGGCAAATCAGGCCGATTTGAAAAAGCTTGAGGACGTCGGGGCTGGGGATTTTGCCGGGTATGATTGTATCTTCATCGGCTCCCCCCTTCACTCCGCCAATCTTGCCGCCCCGGTCAAAGCGTTTTTGACGTCCATCAAGGCAGGTTCGGATCAAAAAATGGCCGGCTTCATCACCCATTTCGCCCCAGCCTATCCGGACCAAGACATGGATGGATTTACAGAACCCATCAAAACAGCCTGCAAAGAAAAAGGCATTGAATACAAGGGCTGTTTTGACTGCCAGGGAGCACTGGCCGAATCCATGCACCAAGCCGTGCAAAAGAAGCTCAATCTATCGGACGAGCAATGGGCAGATACGGTCAAACAGATGACCGGACGGCCCAACGAAGCGGACGCGGCAAAAGCCAAAGCATGGTCCAAAAAAATTATGGGATGATTTAAACCCCATGCACAAACGGAACTCCTGGCCCCAAACCAAGGCCATTGCACAAAGCAACTCAATTGATAAGCCTGTTGCATTTCGATCTGACAGGGGCAAAAGCGTGGGTCTTTAAGAAAAAGATGGGAACTGAATAGCCATCCCGTCTCAACACCTACCAGGACCGACAGTTCTTTTCTGTCGGTTTGCCAGAGGGTGCTAATCCAATTACACAGGGAGGAGAAGCCATGCACATCCTCGAACGACTCAGGCCCGACCCGGTGCCCGCCATCCATCCAATGCCTGAATACCTGGCATCCGGTCAGCGCGCCAAGTGGTACGAAGACACCAAACAAGTGCTTCAAGTGCCCTGGATGGGGGTCGTCACCATGGCGTATACCCACTACCCGACCTTTTTCGGCGAACTGTGGCGAGGGCTGAGACCGCTTTGTCAGAGCCGTCCTTTTGTCGAGGCGTTTACTGAGTTGCGTGCCATCGTCGAATCGCAAACCGCTGAATTAAACCCGACGTCAATCATCGAACAGCTTACATCAATGGGCTACGCACCACGGGAAATCGACGCTATCCGCCAGATGAACATGGTGTTTTCCCACGGCAACCCGCTGTATGTACTGATTGCGAGCATAGCCCGGCACCTACTTGAAATCGGAGATATGGCCGGCATTGCAGACGCGGAGCCTTTCAATGGGAGGCATGCTCCCGATATAACGGTGCCGTTCATGCTGATGGAGTACCACCATGCGGACAAGCCCACGCGGGTTGTTTACGAGGACATAATGGCAACGCTGCAACTGCCTTTCGTCAACACCGATTACCGGGCCTTTGCCCGCTGGCCGAGCTACTTCGTCCTTGCCTGGAACGACCTCCGGAGTAAAATTGGTTCACCGCTGCATGAAGCGATCACCCGGACGTGCCATGATCGGGCGGCGATGTTTGCCGCTGAAGAGCTGCCCAATCCAGGCGGTCTGTCACCAAAAGCATTACGCCAGGCGGCGAAGGCGGATGCCGGCTTGGATGAAATCATTCAGGTGTGCCGGCTGTTCCAATGGCTGATTCCCGGTCTGATGGTTAATGTCGCCTATTTCCACCATCAGTTGGAAGCCGTATGAGGCATTGATGTAAAACCAATTATGGGAGGGTAAAATGAAAGGTATAAAAACACTCTTTTTCGATGTGGGCGGCACCGTATTCGACTGGAAGAACACCGCCCGGGAAAATATCAGGAAATTGGCTGATTATAAAGGCCGCTCGATCGACAGCGAAACGTTTGCCAACCGGTGGCGGAACGAGATGTTCAAAATCCATACCCAGGTAAGGCAGGGTAATCTGCCCTGGATAAATGCTGACGAGATGCATCTTCAGGCACTGGCGAATATGGTGACCGACTATCCACTGCTGGATGAAATCGACAACGTGTCTCTCGTGGAATCGACCTGGAGCCACCTCAGGCCTTTTGCCGGTGCGCCTGAAGCCATCGACCGATTGCGGACCCAATACACGGTTGTGGTGCTCACCATCTTGAGCTGGAAAAACATCGTCAACAGTTCCAAGAGATCGCGGATTCAATGGGACGGAATCCTGTCCTGTGAGTTTTTGGGTTATTACAAACCATCCTTGCAGGCCTACCTGAAGGCAACGCGGCTTTTAGGTTTAGAGCCGTCTGAGGCCATGATGGTGGCGGCCCATGAAGGGGACCTGGCAGCAGCCCGGTCTGCCGGAATACACACGGCATTTGTCAATGTTCCTGAAGAAGATAACATGGCCGAAGGCTTTGAGGAGCCTGAAGTATCCGATTTCGATATCGAGGCCCCGGATTTCGATGGGTTGTGCCGGAAGTTAGGGGTATAGTGAAAGCGCTGTGATCACCCTGAATGGAAGCCTTCCAATTGAGCCATGGGGAACATTGGATTTGAAGTTTGTAATCCTGATCTTTCGGAATGAAGGATTTGTTAGCAGCGGTTTAAAACAAAATCTGGCCATTGAAAAAGGAGTAATTAGCATCCAATGCATTACGAAGACGAGTTATACGGGAGGCTCGAGATTACAGAACCATTGCTGCTGGATTTGATCACAAGCGATACGATGCATAGAGCAAAAGGAATTTCACAGCACGGTATAACCGCTCTTATGGGCGTCACGCCTCCGTTCAGTCGCTTCGTCCATTGCGTGGGAACGATGCTGCTCGTCCGACGCCTCGGCGCAAACCTTGATGAACAGGTCGCGGCGCTTCTGCACGACGTCAGTCATACGGCCTTTAGCCATGTTATCGACTTCGTGTTTGACGACCACAGCGGACAAAGCTACCACGAAGAAAAGAAAGAGGCGTTTGTGGCCGATAGTGACATCCCCGCAATTCTGAATCGTCATGGCATGGATTGGCGCGAGCTCATGCATGAAGAACAGTTTCCGATTCTTGAACAGCCTTTGCCTGCACTCTGTGCTGACAGGCTGGATTACTTCCTTAGAGACTTGGAATTCCTGCAGTTGGCAAACAGAGGTGAAATACAGTCGGTTCTTGCGTCTTTGGAGGTAGTCGAGGGGCGGATTGCCGTCAATGATATTAGTATCGCGCGCTGGATGGCATACACATTTATTGAGGCTGATCGCGCAAGTTGGTCAAACTTTCGTGAAGTGGGCCTTTATCAATTAACTGCCGAGGCAATAAAAGCTGCCAACCGGTACGGTCTGATCGGAGAGGCTGATTTATGGGGTTCTGACGAAGCTCTCTGGAAAAAATTAGAATCAGCAAATCATCCTGAAGTTAGGAACTGGGTAAAGCTGATCACTCCAGGAGCACGCTTCACTATGAACGAAGAGTCGCCTGTATTCAGTGTTTCAACCAAGGTCAGAAGCATCGATCCACCGGTAACCGGTGAAAAGTCATCAACCCCATTGTCGGTGTTAGATCCTGCCTTTGCCCGGTATCGGAACAAGTACCTGACTAGCAAGCAGGGGCAGTGGTCGATGGGGGTCGTAAATGCGTCCGAGGTCATGGTATAATAGCAAAAATTTAGTGAGCGGCATCAAAGCGGCACTTGAGGACCATGTTCAGATCCTGAATCACAAAATGCCGCGGGACTAACCTGATAGGATGATTGGAATGAAAATTACAATTTGCCAATCAAGAAACGGAACCTCAGGGACTGAAATTCTCAAACATGTTATTGGTAGATGCAATCTTATAAAATCGCGATTATATCTACATCGTACGCCGAGAAGTTGCACAGAAGATGAAGGCGGGCCCCTCGAAGCCGGCTTCAGACCAGGAGGAAATCATGGCAGACATCCGCGAGTTTCAAATCAACATTCCGCAGCAGGAACTTGACAACCTGCAGCGCAGGCTTGATCTGACACGTTTTCCGGAAGCGGAAACGCCCGATGACTGGAGCCAGGGACTGCCGCTGGAATACGCGATGCAGCTTTGTGATTATTGGCGAGGCACCTACGACTGGCGGTCCAGGGAGAGCTATTACAATGGGTTTGATCAGTACATCACCGAAATCAACGGCCTGGACATTCATTTCATTCACGTTAAAAGTACCAGATCCGACGCCAGACCGCTACTTATCACCCATGGATGGCCCGGATCGGTCGTCGAGTTCCATAAAGTCATCAAACCGCTGGCAGAGCCAAAGGTACACGGCGGCAATGCCGAAGACGCCTTTCACGTGGTGTGTCCCTCGCTGCCCGGATACGGCTTTTCCGGGAAGCCGACGGCAACGGGATGGGGCGTGGACACGATCGCAAAGGTCTGGAACATCTTGATGACCCGGCTGGGATATGACAATTACTTCGCCCAGGGCGGTGACTGGGGCGCAGCCGTAACCACGGCGATCGGATTGCAGTCTGCCGGCAATTGCACGGGGTTGCATGTGAACATGCCTATCGCCAGAGCAACCAAAGCGGCACTCGAAAATCCGGACGAAAGTGACAAGCGGGCACTGGCCTGTGCGGGCTACTATCAGCAATGGGGAGCCGGTTACGCCAAGCAGCAAAGCACTCGGCCCCAGACATTGGGTTATGCGCTGGTGGATTCGCCCATGGGTCAAGCTGCATGGATTATTGAGAAGTTTTTCGAATGGACCGACTGCGACGGTCACCCGGAAAACGCGCTTACCCGTGACGAGCTGCTCGACAATGTTATGTTTTATTGGCTAACCCGCAGCGGCGCTTCGTCGGCACGTCTCTACTGGGAAAGTTTCAATCATACCTTCGGCGGTAAGGGCGACCGCACAGTGCAGCTGCCAGCCGGTTGTAGCATCTTTCCGAAGGATATTGTGCCAACGCCACACAGCTGGGCAGAACAACGCTACAAAAACATTGTTTACTGGAACGAGCTGAACAAGGGTGGCCATTTCGCCGCCTTCGAGCAACCGGAGCTATTTGTTGGTGAGTTGCGTGATTGCTTTCGCCTGATGCGGTGAGCTGATTGGGTGTCAGGTAATTAGAAGTTCTTCACTGAATCAAGCACAAGATTCTAGAATTTTGTACAATCTTTGTCTCTCGTTTCAAATGAAGTTACAAGACGTACGAGAACTTCATTATCCTGCAAAACAACGCCCTGCGGCAATGCGTCGATGTACCACTCGTGGAAATCGGCACCTGCATCGCGCAACTGGTCAGCTATCGTTTTGGGCATGGTAAGAAAAATTTCGTTGGACTGAACCGGCCATACGATTTTCAGTCCTTCCGAGCAGGATAAGGCCTGGGCGATTTTTACAGCTTGCTGGTTCGCATGCTGAGCCAGTTCAAGCCAATGGCCGTTTTTTAGCCAACCGACAAATTGAGACCCGAAAAGGCGCCCCTTCGAAAGCAGATGGCCGGATCGTTTTCTCCGATGAATGAAAGAAGCTGACAAACCCAAATTGAAGAAAATAACAGCCTCCGCGCAAAGTGCACCGCATTTGGTTGCGCCCAAACAAAGGACATCGACCCCCGACTTCCATGACAATTCCGCTGGCGCGCAACCCAGGGAAGCGACGGCGTTTGCGAAACGCGCACCATCCATATGGACAAATAAACCGTTCGCTTTACAACCTTCACTGAGTGCTCGGACTTCGTCTGGGGTATAAACAAGGCCGACTTCACTCTATACCCAGTTCAGGATAACAGGTACTCTCTGAAAACGGCCAGGCCCTTTTCCAAGCCGGCCCGGCCGAACCCAATCCGGAACCGGTCCATAGGCGTTTCCAGTAGCTCAGACCGATAGATTTTCGGCGGCAGGAGCAGGATGCCGGTGTCGTTGACCAGGTCTTCGCAGAATTGATTGGTCTCTTTAGGGCCCGTATACCTGGGAAATCCCACGCATCCGCCGTCCGGACGCACCCACTGAAACAAATCCGGAAATTCATTGAAAAAAGCAGTGAGTTTATCCGCGTTTGAATTGACCAGGGCGCGGTTGCGTTTGAGGATCGCTTCCCTGGCTTTGAGGGCGATGATGGCCAGGCGCTCGCTTGGGGCGGCATTGCAGATGGAAAGATAGTGTTTGTAGCATTCCATGCGGATTAAAAGCTTCCGGTCCTTGGTCATGATCCACCCGACTCGCAGCCCAGGAAAGCCATATGCCTTGGACATTACGTTCAGGGATAAGCCCTTTTCATATACATCCGCGGCTTGAGGCAGACGGATGTTTTCATCCCGCTCCACCAGCCGGTAAACCTCGTCGCTGAACAGGTAGATCCCTTTATCCCGGCAAAGGGTCACCAGGGCCAGGAACCGTTCCTTGTCCAAAACCGCACCAGTGGGATTGTTGGGAAAATTAACGGAGATCAGCGTTGTGTTGGGCCGGAGCGCCTTCCTGACCCGGTCGATGTCCAAAGACCAGTTGTCCGATTCATCAAGGGGAACGCCGGTGACATCGCAGATGTCCAGGGGGACGGTTTCAGCCGCCTGATAATTGGGCACCACTACCACGGCGTGGTCATCTCTGTCCAGCAGGACTCGCATCGCAACATAGACCCCTTCCTCGGCTCCGGCAAAGCAGAGGATTTCTTCGGGTCCGGCGGTGTCGTAGGTTCTGGCGATTTCCTCGCGCAGATCAGGATGGCCGTGGGTCTCTGTGTATCCCAGCCACTGATTTTCAAAGGCTTCCCGATCCGCATCGGAGGCCAGTTCCAGGAGTTCAGACACCGACATGCTTTGGATGTCGGACGCCGTCATATGGTATTTTGCGTTAAACTCCCATTTGGAAAAATACCGTTCCAGTGCAAAGTCACGCATGATTTCATTCCCCCTGGTTTATTGGGTGGTGTTGAACCCTAAAGATTATCCTCGACATTACTTCGAGACCGCAACTCGTGAAGCACAAACAACAGCTTGTCTTTTACATGTCATAATCTCTGATTAACTTTCTTTCAATCAGCTGTGCATATCTGGAAATAAAGCGCTTTGACGCCCATCAGTTCGCGTTTCACGGGCGCCAATCATGCCTTTCCTTGGATTCCAAATAATTCGGCGGCGTTTTTACCGGACAGCCGTTCCAGCACGTCAAGGGAAATATCGTATTTTGCCAAGGCCTTGAGTTCCCTGTCCCAGGCATACGGGATATTCGGGAAATCCGAGCCATACAGAATCCGGTCCGCTCGGTAATGATTGAGGTCGATGGTTTCTCCGTGCTGGAAATAATCGGTGATCACCATGGTCGTGTCCAGCCAGAGGGTGTCATATTTTTCTGTCAGTTTACGATAACTGGCGGTCTCATCGAATCCTAAATGCGGCACGCAGATTTTGAGACCCGGGAATGCTTTCAGAACGTTCTCCAGCTTTTCGACACTGCACAGGTCATAGGGGTCGCAACGATATGCCGAACTCTTTGGCTCCCTGCCGACATGCATCACCATCGGTTTTCCATTTGTCCGGCAGCATTCGTACAAAGGCTCCATCTGATCGGCATTCATATCAAAACATTGCACATGCGCGTGGAGTTTGAGTCCCCCCAGCCCCGCGTCGAATGCTTCCTGCAAGATGGTTTCCGCATTTTCTTCTCCCGGATACACGGTGGCCAGTCCCGTCACACGCCCTTCATATGCCGCGCATTCTTGCAGCATATATTGATTCAGTTGGTTGGCAATGCCGGGCTTGTGGGCATACTGAAGCGCTACGATATGCTGGATCCCGCGCGACAGCAAAAAGTCGAATAGTTGAGACGTTGTCATCCGATACCGGATCGGCCATGCATTTTCATCGAACCATTTCCAAATTGCGCTAAAGATGTCGCGGGGAAAAACATGGACATGGGCGTCAATCACAGGCGGCAACCCGGCCGGAAGCCGTGCGTCTTCCGGATCGTTCAACGACGGCATGTTGGATTTTAGCATTGTGGTGCCTCCATTCTTTTGGCGGCTGTTGCAATAGTCCTTTGTAGAATTCGTCTACAATAATGCAAGAATTGTTGACTGATTTGCAAAGCAAAATATTGTAATTTTTAAGGCCTGATCCAGGTTCCTCCTTCCCTGTAATCTGTGCTCACCGCTTTGAGATCATCCTTTTTCTCCATAAATCGTGATTTCATACCTACTAGCCACGCTTTGTGTTCGAGAAGGTCAGCCCTTGTGAGAAACATTTCATGCTCACTCCGGGTCGTGTGAACTGTCGGATGTCCTGAGCTTACGTCCAGTGTTCCCAGATTGCTGCAGAGCATGCACTTGATCGCATTGTTTCCCAGGAGCCGAAAGGTGTCTCCGCCACAAACGGGGCATCGTTGTGCCGCAGGTGGCGGTGCAGGCTTGAAAAGGGCTTCGGCGAGTTCCTTGGCAGTTCGTCTATTTTCTTCACCCAGCACGACTTCCCCGGGCAAAGCAGCATACATCACCTTACTCGCCTTGATGTCCGAAAAAATCATTTTCAGGGATTTCTCAACATCAAGCAGGCAATGCCCCTCTTTTCCGGGTATCCCGGCAATGCATATCCCGATGGAGGGAGTACCGAACAGTTGCTCGTTGCGGGCATACAGGGAAAAGCTTCTGTCGATGAAACGTTTCAGAATGGAATTGGCGCCCAAAAAATAAGTGGGCGCCGCAAGGAGAATCCCGTCCGCTTCGCATATGGCATCAACAACCGTGTATAAGTCATCCTCCAGTACACACCGCTCTTTCTTGGCCAGACATGAATAGCAGCCGCGGCAGGCGCCGATATTGAAATCGGAAAGCTTCAACAGTTTGAGTTCGTGGGGCTCTGAAATCTGGCGGCTGATTTCCTTGATGATGATTTCGCTGTTTCCCATTTTACGAGGGGAGCCGATAATGCCGAGGATATTTTTCATCTTGTGCTACCTCTCCTTTCTTAATTTCGGGCCGGTTTTTCTATCCTTAAAAAAAAACGCTTGCCCCAGTCCCGTAGTGTCTTTGGCGGATCGTATATTTCTTCGCGATGCAATAGGGTCAGCGAGCCGGTGGGACATTTGTGGACACATACGCCACAGCCAATGCAGCCCACAAGATCCACCACGACCGTTTATCGCACCTTTGGATTCTCAAAAGTGTGCCCAACCCGAAGTGTTTATGGTTTTCCTTATTCCTAACCTATTAAATACGCCTTGACGGTTTTGATGAAAAGGGGCATAAATGACCAAAACAGGACAATAGTGGACATAACCAAAGGATTCCCCCAAAATGGCTAAAATCACCTTTATTGTTTATGAAAGATGCATGTTCTCAGCCGTCGCCGGGCTTGTAGACGCATTCACGATTGCCAACAGTTGGTATCAACAATCCTGCAGAACCAGCGCTGACGGATCTTTGCCAAAGCGACCGCTCTTCGAAATGGAAATCGTTTCTTTAAAAGGAGGGGCCGTATACACAAACGGAAACATGCAAATTCAGTCGGACCGGTCGATGGCGGCGGTGGACAAGTCTGATTTGGTGTTGATTCCACCCCATATCTGCGGAGTCGATCCGGATCAACGGGAGATGTCCGCCATCATCCCCTGGATTGTCAAGCAATACCGAAACCATGTCCGCATCGGCGCAATTTGTACGGGTGTTTTTATTCTGGCCGCATCAGGGCTGCTTGATGGCAGGGTCGCAACGACAAACTGGCAGATGATTGCCAGATTCAGGCGGCAATTTCCTGATGTCATTCTGAAACCAGAGCGCATGTTGACCGAGGATCGCGGTCTAATCTGTACGGGTGCCATAACGGCGCAGTATAATCTGGCGCTTTACGCGATAGAACTATTCGGATCGGAAGATCTTGCACGCGAATGCGCAAAGGTTTTTCTGGTCGATCCGAATCGCAACACTCAGACACCCTACATTATTGCCAACTTTCGAAAAAACCATGGCGATCGGGATGTTCTGAAAACTCAGGAATGGATGGAGAAACATTATATGGAGGAATTCACCACCGACAAGGTTTCTGACCTCGTCGGTTTAAGCTCCCGGCACTTCAAACGCCGTTTCAAGCGCGCCACAGGGGAAAATCCACTGAGGTACCTTCAACAACTGCGCCTGGAAACGGCTAAGAACAGGCTTGAAACCACATCGGACAATATTGACGAGATCACATTGCAGGTCGGCTACAATGATACGCGAACGTTCCGACGCCTGTTCAAGCAATACACCTCTCTCTCCCCACGCGAATATCGGGACAAGTTCAGTGTCGTCTGAATAGGTCTCATTTGTATAAAACATCATCGGTCGAATCTGTGAGCAACAGGATATGATAACTAAATAAAAAAATATTTTCATCCAATCATGAAAAATGGATTGCCACCATACGTACGGATTCATTACCTAATACTTTTGTTTGGTGCCCTTTACCTGTCAAATCATCTAACATGACTACGTCTCCAGCTTTGCGAGTAACTTTCTCTCCATCTCCTGCTTGGAATTCGCATATTCCGGTCATCAGTATTACCCACTGTCGCACAGGAGTAGGGTGCCAACCTCCATACCATCCAATGGGTAATTCGAGAAAAACTGAGTTATCTGTTGATTCCAAATTTGAAGTGTTTAAAGATGGTGCAGGTGGGGCATAATCCTTTGCTTCTAATTCGATTGTTTTAGTTTCGAAATGAGAGCAGCCCTCTTCATCTGCAAATATTCTTAGATATTCAATTCTACTCATCCGTTGTTCTCCTTATCCTGTTATTTATAATGCATTTATCATGAGAATTAAATTACGAGACACATTGACTCGTAATTTAGCGCATGTTAATTTCTTTTTAAACCGAAGTCAACACAAATCGAGACGATATGTCTCGTAAATACGATAATAGGATCAGTATGACAGACAAAAAGAACTCAAACGCATCCGTATTGCGCGGTCGTCCTCGCAGTGAAAAATCAAGACGGTCAATTTTGAAAGCAACGATTTCACTCATGGAATCAATGGGATATGAAAAACTCAGTATCGTTGATATTGCACGTAAAGCCGGTGTCGGAAAACAAACCATATACCGCTGGTGGCGATCAAAAGCAGAACTGGTTATCGAATCGGTGCTGGAAGAAATACAAGAACATGTCGGAGTACCGGATACTGGCTCCATCGACGGTGATCTTCGCGGCCTGTTACACAGTTCTTTCCATCGATTGCGTCATACATCTTCGGGGAAAATGCTTACCGGTGTTTTGATAGCCGGAAGAAAAAATGAATCTACTCTGGCATTGTTCCGCGAACGTTTTATTGAATCCCGCAGAAATGTGATCAGAGGGTTGTTCTACAGGCATCGGGATAACGGAACACTCAAGACCGACATGAATATCGAGCTGATTCTGGATCTTATCTTTGGTGCCATGTGGTACCGGTTACTCATGGAACATGCCCCCCTTGACGATAACTTTGCTGACGATCTGGTGGACCATATATTGCCTTTGATTTTGAAGCAAAAGCCCTTAAACGATTGAGCAGCTAAATTTTAGCCCTCTCTATTTTAAAAATGGTCAGAATCTATTTTATGGGCGTTCCGTAGGGTAGCGGGAATCGATTGAAGTTGGCTCGTGAGATAGACGCGACATAGGACAATGGTTGACAACCTTGACGTTACTGCTATGTAGGAAATAAAAATACATTTCAATATGATAGGCCACATCATACCATATCTTGTGGCCTACTTTTTCCGAAAAAATCAACGTTTAGTTCTGCGTATCTTTACTGGCAAATATGAATGGGGTGAAACCGAAACCGGCATCACCCCTTTTTTACATCAGCCATAAATATTCTCAATCCATCGGATCGCTTCCACATCGCTAATCGTTCCCAAATATCTCTGTGTGGTTGAAAGATTTGCGTGCCGGAGGATGACTTTTGAAATAATTTCGATAGGCACACCGGAACGAGAGGCATAGGTCGCGGAATGCCGGCGCAAATCATGTGGACGTAGTTTGACACCCACCAGTTTACCGGATTTGATCACCATGATCCTGGCCGCTTCATAGGAAATCGGGAATATGCGGTCATTGGGCGAATTGCATACTTCCAACGCGTATTCACGTAATCGATCTGCCACTTTCTGAGGGATGAAAACAAACTCGTATTCCTTGCCGCTTTTGGGCTCACGCAGAACCAGCTTGCGGTCCTGCAGATCACCCAATCGTAGTTTCAGCACTTCACCGATGCGCATACCGCCTCGGGCCATCAATTCGAGAATCAATCGATTGCGAGCCTTTGTAGTACGGAAAATAATTTCATCGATGGTTTCCTTTTCGATGATCTTCCACCTCAAAGGCACCCTTTCCCGATAAAGCTTGCGGATCATCGGCCTGTCGCATGGGTTAAGAAGTTCAGGATCGATATTGTTACGCACGAAATTGAAAAAAGAAGAGAGCTGGGAAAAACGAATTCGCTTGGTGTAGGGTTTGTTGCCTTCGGTGAGGCGGTTAAGGTAGGTTAGGATCTGTTCCGGGGTGACCTGCTCGACGGGACCATCACCGAATTCCTGGATAAACCGTTCGATGATGGCCCGGTATGCTCTTACCGTATTTTTTTTTCGAATGGATCTTGTGGTAATCGATCCAGATTTTGGCAGCTTTAGATAGTTTCATGGCCTACCTCCTTCGGTGAAAAGGTTGATGTTATGGGCGAAGGGCCCAAGGTAAGCCTATGATATCCAGATGCTAAATGCAAATTCTATGTCTTGTCTTATACTTAGGGGGGCTGGCAAGATACCACACGGATCGGTGGGGTCCGTTTTTATGGGATATCCATATCGAACCTGTCAGGCTATGAGAATTTTTGCCGCTGATCCGAGGCGGATCTATCCCAACATTTGACAAGGGTGTCAATCGATTTTTTAGGTATCTCAAGATCTGCCCTATACTCAAGCGATGGGAATACAACATTAGGGAAATCAAAGGTTTTGAGCCTGCTGCGAATAGTTCATACCTGGCTCTTTTTTACAGAGGCAATCAAGTCCTATTCAGTTATTTTTCATTCATTGATTTTCAAAACGTTTATTTTTTGCTAAATTTTTTTCCGTAACATGAGTCTGCGCAATTTAACGATTGATGGCTAAGTTCCTTTCTAATTTCGGTGAGATATCAGCCGTCACGCAATTTCGGTGCTTTTTGGGCTACCCATAATTCTATGATAAATACACTGAGACACAATTATCCTCTAAATCAAATCAGTTTAATCTTTCGCTATATTTGCAAGCTGCATTTGCCATTGCTCGCATTGGTTTCCTTATTGTTATTACAATCTTTGACTTACGGGTCTGAAATTAAAGAAGAAAAACGCGTACTGATCCTTTTCACCAACCGGAGCGATCTGCCAGCGTACTCATTAGTAGAAAAAGGCATCAAGTCAAGCTTAGATGCGGGCACGGAATTTCACATTGAATATTTCATTGAATTTATGGATTACTACCGCAATCCCGACCCGAATTACATTCAATCTTTGCTTGATTCATATCGCCGCAAGTTTTCGAATCATAAGCTCGATCTGGTTATTCCATTCTCCGACCCGGCACTGAGTCTGGTAATCAACCACCATAATGACCTTTTTCAGCAGACCCCCGTTGTTTTTTGCGGAATCCCGCGGGTACCACTAAAGGGTCCTACATTGAGCTCCTTAGTTACCGGCGTTCTGTTGGATATCGATTATGCTGGGCTGCTGGAAACCGCTCTCAAGATCCATCCCCAGACCCGGCATGTTGCGGTTGTGAACGGAGTCACCGTAGCTGGCCTATTATATGAGAAAGAATTTCGCAAAGCACTTGAACCCTACGCTAGGAGACTCGACTTCATTTACCTGACGCGCCTGCCGATGGGTGAAGTTGTAGAAAACATCAGAAACCTGCCCGACCATTCGGTGGTTTTATATTACGTCCTGGGCCAGGATGGTGAAGGCAAAAGCTTTATACCCCAGGAGGTTGCTTCTATCCTATCTGAGGCCACCAATGCACCGGTGTATGGCTGTCTGGATACCTATCTGGGCCACGGCATCGTCGGTGGGCGGCTCACCAGTCTTGAAATGACCGGGATTAAAGCCGGTGAGACGGCGCTGCGCATTTTAAGGGGCGAAAAGCCTTCGGATATCCCCATTACGAGTGGGGGCACGATCATTGATCTGTTCGACTGGCGGCAGCTCCAGCGTTTCAAAATTCGAGAGAATAGATTGCCGCCCGACAGTGTCGTGCGCTACAAGACCTATTCCTACTGGGAACGCCATCGCTGGCATATCGTTACCGCTGTTGTTGTCATTTTACTCCAAAGCGGTCTGATTTCTTTTTTACTGAAGCAACGTGCGCAGCGTCGCCGTGCACAGTCACAACTGGTACAAGCCGAGACAAAGTATCGCACGGTAGCCGATTTTACCTATGACTGGGAGTACTGGGCAAACCTCGACGATTCGCTCGAATACGTTTCCCCCTCCTGTGAGCGCATCAGCGGCTATCTGCCCAGGGATTTCCTGGCCAACCCATCTCTTTTCAGAGAAATAGTCGTGCCGGAGGATCGAGATGTATGGGACAGACATTTTCATGACTCCCGTCAGGAGCAAAAACCATGTGAGGTTCAATTTCGCATTCAACGGCGGGATGGACAAGTTTGCTGGATCGAGCACAATTGTCAACCGGTGACGGACCATCAGGGGCATCTGCATGGTTTTCGTGCCAGCAACCGCGATATCACGGCCCGCAAGCTGATCGAAGAAAGGATTCGGAAAAGGGAGAAGCACCTTCAAAAATTGGCATCCCAGCTGATTTCCGCTCACGAGGAGGAACGCCGGAGCCTGGCGCGTGAGCTTCATGACGATCTGTCGCAACGGTTGGCCGCCCTGGCCATCCAGGCCGGCCGGTTGGAGCTGCAAGCCGTGAATCAACACGCGGTTGACGCCGAGGCGTGCAGCATGCTGAAAGACCGGATCATATCCATTTCCAATGAAGTCCATTCCCTTTCGCGGCAACTGCATCCATCGATCCTGGACGACCTGGGATTGACGAAGGCCGTCGAAGCCGAGTGTGCGCGCTTTTCAAACCGAGAAGGCATCGAAGTGGCATTCACAGGCGAGAACATCCCTAAAAGACTTGCGAGGGCCGTCTCTTTGTCCATTTACCGGATTATTCAGGAAGGGCTCAACAACATCGCCAAGCATGCCTGTGCCCGTCGGGTTGAGGTTGCCTTACACAAAACAGATGGTAAACTGAGCCTATCCATTCAGGATGATGGCATCGGATTCGATGCCGCCGAAGTGAGACAGAAGCCGGGATTAGGGCTCTCGAGCATGCGCGAACGGGTGCGGATCATTAACGGCGTGCTGCGCATCACATCCGATCCCGACAAGGGCACGACCATTTCGGTGCAGGTGCCCTTGGAAAAGTCCAGCAATGCGGAATAACCTCGAATGTGCATCGGGCTGGTTTCCTGCCCTTTCGATAACAATGAGGATTCAATGAAGAGACCAAGCGTGCTACTTGCCGACGATCACCAGATCGTGCTGGAGGGGCTGCGCAGTTTGCTGCAGTCTGAGTATGACATCGTCGGGGAGGTCGAAGACGGCCGCGCCCTGGTGGCGGAGGCCGAACGTCTGCATCCCGATCTGGTGGTGGCCGACATTTCGATGCCCAACCTCAACGGCATCGATGCCGCCCGGCAGATCAAGAAAATCGATGCACGCATCCGGATTGTATTTTTGACCATGCATGCAGACGTGACCTACGCAACGGGCGCCTTCGAAGCGGGCGCTTCCGGGTTCGTGCTGAAACACTCGGCGCCCCAGGAACTGATTACGGCGATGCAAGAGGCCATGAAGGGGCAAACCTATGTGACGCCCATGATCGCAGGCGATCTCATCGGTGCCTTCAACAGCGGTGCTTCCCTGAAAGGCGAATTGAAGGCAGACTTGAGTCCTCGCCAGCGAGAGGTTCTGCAGCTCATCGCGGAGGGAAAATCGATCAAGAAAATCGCAGCGCAATTGAAGATCTCGACGCGAACCGTAGAATTTCACAAATATCGCATAATGGAGCAGCTCAAGATCAAAACAAACGCCGCGCTGATTCAATACGCCGTCAAGCACGGTATTATTTCCATATGATTCTTGTCTGTAAAATTTTATCGAATTTCAGGATGCTTTCACTATTGATGGCACTTGCCTGGTTGTTTTTACCTCCTGAATACGCTTGCGGGGCCGAAACCAGGGAAGAGAAGCATGTTTTAATCCTTTTCCCCAACCAAAGTGATCTGCCGGCCTATCCCATGGTGGAAAAGGGCATCAAGTCAAGATTGGCTGCGGGTACGGAATTTCACATCGAATATCACATCGAATTCATGGATTGGTACCGCAATGCAGATAAGACGTATCGTCAGTTGTTGCTGGATATCTACCACAACAAGTTTTCTCGCCACCGCCTCAACTTGGTGATAGCGTGCTTCGTCCCATCCTTGAATTTTGCAACTGAATACAAAGAGAGGCTTTTTCCCCAAATCCCCATCGTCTTTTCCGGAATCCCGCAATCACAAATCGAGGGGTTGACGTTAGGCTCCAATGTTACAGGTGTCCTTGCAGATGTCGACTACGCGGGACTGCTGGAAAACGCGCTCAAGATCCATCCCCAAACCCGGCATGTCGTGGTTGTGAATGGGGCCTCCCGGCACGATCTGTTTTTCGAAAAAGAATTCAGGGCAGAACTGGCACCCTATGCCGAACGAATCGACTTCATCTACCTGACACGCCTGACGATGGGACAAATCCTGGAAAAAGTCCAACACCTGCCCGAGCATTCAGTGATTTTATTTTACGTCTTTACCCGGGACGGTGCGGGCAGGGGATTCGCACCCTGGGAAGCGGTTTCCATGGTGGCAAAGGCCGCCAATGCGCCGGTTTACGGCTGTTTGGATTCTTATTTCGGCCACGGTGTCGTCGGCGGCCGGATGTTCAGTATGGAAATGACGGGCATCAAGGCCGGTGAGATGGCGTTGCGCATCTTACGAGGCACCAAACCCTCGGATATCCCCATGACGAGCCAGGGTACGATCATCGATATGTTTGACTGGCGGCAGTTCAAACGTTTCAAGATCCGTGAGGACCGCCTGCCTCCCGACAGTATCGTGCGGTTTAAAACCTATTCTTTCTGGGAACTCTACCGCGGGTATGTCGTGGCTGCCGTTGTGGTCGTTTTGCTCCAAAGCGGGCTGATTACCTATCTGCTGAAGCAGCGGGCACAGCGCCGCCGGGCCCAGGAGAAGCTCTCCAAGCGCTTGC
Source organism: uncultured Draconibacterium sp. (assembly GCA_963677235.2). Taxonomy (GTDB): domain Bacteria; phylum Bacteroidota; class Bacteroidia; order Bacteroidales; family Prolixibacteraceae; genus Draconibacterium. The sequence continues at coordinate 2,808,427 of CAXXPP010000004.1, forward strand.
GCTTCGAGGAGATGCTGGCCGCACTATCGGCCCGCTTCGTAAACCTGCCGCCGGACCTGCTGGATAAGGAAATAGAGCGTGTGCTGGGAACCATCAGCAAGATCCTTGAGGTGGATCGGGTAAGCGTGTATGCGCTGGCGGACGAAGGACAGGATATGCATCTTTTGCAAACGCGCAAAGATGACGAGGTTGTATCGCCTCCGTTTGAACTTCCTGCAAAACAGCTTCCGTTTATCATGGAAACTATGTCCAAAGGCAAAACACTCGTTTTTTCCGACACTGAAAGCCTGCCGGCTGAAGCTGAGCCGGACAAGCATTTCCTGCGCGCTCAGGGCGTGGTTGCAGCGGCCGTGATCCCCCTCTCAGCCGGTGAGAGCGTCATGGGGATGCTGTCCCTCGCCATGACGAGGCGGCAGAAAACCTGGCCCCGAGAACTCCTTCGGCAATGCCGCCTGGTTGCCGAGGTGTTTGCCAACGCCCTGGACCGCCGGCGGCAGGAGGAAAACCTGGCGCAGGCCGAGCAGAAGTACCGAACCGTGGCCGATTTTACCTATGCCTGGGAGTACTGGGCAAACCTCGACGATTCGCTCGAATACGTTTCCCCCTCCTGTGAGCGCATCAGCGGCTACCAGACACGCGATTTCTTGGATAACCCGACCCTTTTAAAAAAAATTATTTTGCCGGAGGATCGCGATTTATGGGACCGGCATTATCATGATTCCCGTCAGGAATTGAAACTCTGCGAGATCCAATTTCGGATTCAACGGCGGGATGGCCAAATTCGCTGGATCGAACACAACTGCCAACCGGTGACCGACCCCCAGGGGCATTTGCAGGGTTTCCGCGCCAGCAACCGGGACATTACGGTCCGGAAACGGGTGGAAGCAGAAATCCGGAAAAGTGAGAAGGACCTTCGACGTCTTGCGACTCAGCTGATTTCAGCTCACGAGGAGGAGCGCCGGAGCCTGGCACGCGAACTCCATGATGATCTGTCGCAGCGGTTGGCCGCCCTGGCCATCCAGGCCGGCCGGTTGGAGCAGCAAGCCGTGAATGAACACGCGCCTGATGCTTTAGCGTGCAGCGTGCTGAAAGACCGCATCATCGCCATTTCCAATGACGTCCATTCCCTGTCGCGGCAGCTGCACCCATCGATCCTGGACGACCTGGGCTTGCCACGGGCGGTTGAATCGGAATGTACTCGATTTTCCAATCGCGAGGGCATTGAGGTGGCAGTCACCGCCGAGAATGTTCCCAAAACCCTTCCCAAGGATGTTTCTCTATCGATTTACCGGATCATTCAGGAAGGGCTCAACAATATCGCCAAGCATGCCTGTGCCCGTCGGGTTGAGGTTGCCTTACACAAAACAGATGGTAAACTGAGCCTATCCATTCAGGATGATGGCATCGGATTCGATGCCGCCGAAGCGAGACAGAAGCCGGGTTTAGGGTTCTCGAGCATGCGCGAACGGGTCAGGATCATTCACGGCGTGCTTCGCATCACGTCCGAGCCCAATAAAGGAACGACCATTTCGGTGCAGGTGCCCTTGGAAAAGCCCGCCAATACGGAAGCAACACCAGCCGATCCGGAGTAATACCGGATGTTCAGCGGGTTTGTGCCTTGATTCCTTCAAGCATGGTTAGTTGCACATAATTCCCGCCTAGAAAATTTCCCAGTCACCGCCTAGAAAATTTTCAGTGAAAACCTAGTTGTTTTCCCGATATTTTTTCTCCTCTCTTTTCGTTACATTCATTATGGGCCTTTACAGGCCGACTTCATCACTTGAACAATTTACGTCAGTCGGCGTGGGGAGGGGCGATGCGCTACGGATCAATCGTACTGGCCAATCAGCACCCGGATATGCTGTCGGGTATTCGCAGCCTGCTGTCAACGGAGGCGGATGCGGTCCTCATGGCGGTCGATGAGGCCTCGCTGGTGGAGGCCGTGCGAAAAGTGATTCCCGATCTGGTGATTGCGGACCTGTCGTTTCCGGTTGCCGGGGAAACCAATGTCGTGAAGCTCATCAAGCAATGCAACCCCGCCATCAAAATTATCATACTGAGCATGCATGACGATCCCACGGTAGTCGGTGAAATCATGAAGGACGGTGCCGACGGGATTGTGTTGAGACAGCGGGCGGTGGTGGATCTGATTCCTACCGTTCGGGAGGTCTTTCAGGGCGGTCGCTATATATCCATGAACCATAATACAGGCAGGAAACCATGAAAAAACTATCAGGCATTATTTGTGGACTCGTCATTCTCTGCATATCCGGGGTTGCCTTCGCGGGGCAGAAGACCGGTTTCTATCTTGGCGGATCCGCCGGCTATTCGCTAATCGATGTGTCAAAAGATTCATTGGATTTCGATGATGACGACCTGGGATGGAAACTGTTTGCCGGCTACAACGTCGGCATCATTCCTTTGATCAATCTGGGTGTCGAGGGCTCCTATGTTGATTTCGGCAACGCTGCGTCGGCTGAGGTCCAAAACCAGGATATCGATATTGCGGTCTGGGATCTGTTTGGTGTGGTGGGGTTGAATCTTGGCCCCATCGGCTTGTTCGGAAAAGTGGGACAGGCGTGGTGGAGCAGTGATTCCGATGCCTCACCATCGACGCTGGACGACTCAAGCAACGACATGGTTTATGGTGGCGGTTTGCATTTTCAGTTGGGTCCCGTGGGAATTCGTGCCGAGTATGAATTCTTCGACCTTGACGTGGCAAATGTCCACTACATTTCTGCCGGTGCGTCCTGGACCTTTTAACGACCGGCAAACGGACGGGCCTGTCTTTAACCAACCACGACCCGGACCGTCATCCACCACATTTTATGAAAGAGGTTACGATGAAATTTGGGAAAGCGGATCTGATAATAATAGTGATGGGCGTGGTCTGTTGCCTTGCGAATCATGCGATCGCCCAGGACCACACAAATGCGGCGGCCCAGGCCAACAACCCGCTGGCCAATATGACGGCCTTCAATCTGCAGAATTACTACATCGGTGAACTGACCGAATCTGACGATTCGGCCAACCAGTTCTGGCTGCGGTACGCCCAACCGTTTTCGGTTGCCAAGACGAACTGGCTGATGCGCGCCTCGCTGCCCATCAACTCCTATCCCACGCCGCCGAACGGTGACAAGGAAACCGGCATCGGCGACTTCAACGTGTTTGCCGCCTACCTCATGGATACCGGCAACCCGGCGGTGAGTTTCGGCATCGGTCCGCAGTTGACCGTACCGACCGCCACCGAGGATGAACTGGGCAGCGAGAAGTGGTCGGCCGGTTTTGCCAATGTGCTGTTCAATGCCGAGTCATCCCGATTTCAATACGGCTACCTGTTGACCTGGCAGGCCAGTTTTGCCGGCGACGATGACCGGGACGACGTCAATGTGGCTGCGTTTCAGCCATTCGCGTTTTATCAGCTGGGCGGCGGCACCTATCTGCGCGCAGCACCGACCTGGCTCTATAACATCGACACTGACGATTACAGCGTGCCGCTGGGCGTCGGCATCGGGCATGTGATCAAAAGCAAAAAGGTCGTGTACAACCTGTTTGTCGAACCGCAGTTTTCCGTCCTGGACGAAGGGCCGGGGCAGCCGGAGTGGCAGATCTTCTGCGGCTTCAATATGCAGTTCTTAAAATAGTCGCTCTCAACCATCCTGAAGTAATCGTGGTAGACAACCGTCTGGCCTGGGTAGGCGCTATATGTTCATAAGCGGCACTGAGAAATAACGTGTTTGTTAAAAAAGTACGATGACTGCAAGCGCATATTTGCATGTGAAGGCGTGAGAGCCAAAAACCAATAAAAGGCGATGAAAAGGAGGAGTCAAAAATGAAATCAATGCCAACAAGAACCTTTTTAACCACGCTACTCGCATTAACTGTATCGGCGTTTTGCTTAAGTTGCGCTTATACCGGTTCGAAGGCCAGTGACAAAGTTGACTTAATGCGTGGCTTCAAGGGCAAGATCGAACTGGATACCCGCGATTCCAAACCGGATTGGACGCCTTTCCTTCCCCCAAAAGCTCCTGAAGGCGCACCGAACATCCTCTTTATCCTGTATGACGATACGGGCCAGGCGGCCTGGTCTCCCTACGGCGGCCGCATCAGTATGCCGACGCTGGACAAACTCGCGGCAGGAGGGTTGACCTACACCAATTGGCATACCACCGCCCTGTGCTCGCCGACACGCTCCGAGCTGCAGACCGGTCGCACCCACTGGATCAACGGGTATGCCAATGTCGCCGAAGGTGCGGAGGGATTCCCGGGCTACAGCACCCGCTTTCCCAAAGAGGTAACGACCATTTCCGAAGTGTTGCAGGCCAATGGCTACGCCACATTGTGGCTCGGCAAGAACCACAATGTGCCGGAAGTTGACGTGGCGCCGGGCGCATATCGCGGCGAGTGGCCGCTGCAGAATGGGTGGGACCGCTTCTACGGCTTCCTCGGCGGCGAGACCAACCAGTGGTATCCGTTCCTGACCAAGGACAACGATTTTATTGACCCGCCGTACACGCCTGAGGAGGGCTACCACCTGTCCAAGGACCTCGCTGATCAGGCAATCGAGATGCTCCGTAACAAGAACGCCTCCAACCCGTCCAGGCCCTTCTTCATGTGGTTCTGTCCCGGCGCCAACCATGCGCCGCATCAGGTGCCCGAGGAATGGATCGCGAAATACAAGGGCAAATTCGATGACGGATACGACGCCTATCGCGTATGGGTAACCAAGCGCATGAAGGAAAAAGGCATCATTCCCGAAAATACCGTCAACACCCCCGTCAATCCTCTTCCGAAAGACGTGGCCAACGAGCTGGATTACGTACGTCCCTGGGATTCCCTGAATGACAAAGAAAAGAAGCTTTTCAACCGCATGGCAGAGGTCTGGGCGGCCTATTCCTCCTACACCGACCATCAGATCGGTCGTGTCATCGACTACCTGAAGGAAACAGGCCAGTATGAAAACACCCTCATCCTCTACGCTGCCGACAACGGTACCTCCGGAGAGGGCTCGCCCAATGGTTCGGTGAACGAGAACAAGTTTTTCAACAGCTTTCCGGACAGTCTCGAAGACAACATGAAGCTCATCGACAAGCTGGGCAGCCCTGACACCTACCAACACTTTCCCACCGGCTGGGCCGCGGCCTTTTCGGCGCCCTACAAATTCTTCAAGCGCTACTCAGAGTATGAAGGGGGTACCGCGGATCCGCTGGTTATCAGCTGGCCCAAGGGCATCAAGGCACGCGGCGAGCTGCGCCACCAGTACCACCATTCAACGGATATCGTGCCGACCTTGCTCGAAATCACCGGCCTCAAAATGCCTGAGTTCAATCACGGCGTAAAGCAGTACCCGCTCTACGGTGTCTCTATGGCCTACACGTTTAAAGCCAAGCCGGACGACCCGACGAAAAAACAGGTCCAGATCTACGAGATGTTCGGCACGCGGGGCATCTGGAAGGACGGCTGGCAAGCGTCATCCGTGCACGTACCGCTGGGCGGCAAGGGCCACTTCGACAAGGACGAATGGGAGCTCTACAACATGGAGGAGGACCGCTCACAGTCCAATAACCTCGCCGACAAGTACCCCGATAAGCTGAAGGAGCTCAAAGCGCTCTGGATGGAACAGGCGAAAGAGAACAACGTGCTGCCGCTGGACGACCGCCTTACTGTAGAAATTATAACAACCCCGCGTCCCACCGGGGAACCTCCCCGTGACACCTACAAGTATTACCCGGGTACGGAACCCGTGCCGGAAGGCGTGGCGGTCAACGTGCGCGGTCGTTCGTACAAGATCCTGGCCAACGTCGAGGTCACCGACAAGCCCGAAGGCGTGATCTTTGCTATGGGTTCGCGCTTCGGCGGTCATGCTCTATTCATCAAGGACAAGAAACTCTACTACGTGTACAACTTCCTCGGCATCAAGCCGGAGCAAGTGTTCGAGTCCAAGGTGACACTGAAACCGGGTAAATACACGCTGGGTATGGAGTTCGAAAATACAGGCAAGGGCAAAAATGGCGAGTTCCTGGGCGAGACCAAGCTCTATATCGACGACAAGGTGGTGGCTTCCGGAAAGATGCGCACTCAGCCGGGCAAGTTCAGCTTCTCCGGTGAAGGCCTCTGTGTAGGATACGACAGCGAAGACGCGGTCAGTACGCTGTACAAGGCTCCGGGAAAGTTCACCGGCGGTAAGATCCAGGGCGTTGCAGTATCGGTCAAAGGCGAGCCCTACGTGAACATCGAAGCCGAAGCCAAGCGCATGATGATGAAGTGGTGATCCTCCCCAACCAGAACAGAAAAGCCAGTCGTTCGGACGGCTTTTCTGTTGGTTGGGCGGGTTTGCCAATGTGCTGTTTAACGCCAATTCCTCCAGATTTCAATACGGCTACCTGTTGACCTGGCAGGCGAGCTTTGCCGGCCACGATGACCGGGACGACGTCAATGTGGCTGCGTTTCAGCCATTCGCGTTTTATCAGCTGGGCGGCGGCACCTATCTGCGGGCCGCGCCAATCTGGGTCTACAACATCGAGAACGACGATTACAGCATGCCGCTGGGCGTCGGCATCGGCCAGGTCATCAAAAGCGAAAAGGTCGTTTACAACCTGTTTGTCGAACCGCAGTTCTCCGTCCTGGACGATGGTCCGGGGCAGCCGGAGTGGCAGATTTTCTGCGGCTTCAATATGCAGTTCTTAAAATAGTCGCACGCAGATAGATTCAAGAATGAAAAGGAGGAATCAAAAATGAAATCAATTCCAACAAGAACCTTTTTAACCACGCTACTCGCATTAACTGTTACGGCGTTTTGCTTAAGTTGCGCTTATACCGTTTCGAAATCCGGTGACAAAGTTGACCTCATGCGCGGCTTCAAAGGTAAGATCGAGCTGGACGTCCGCGATTCCAAATCGGATTGGAAGCCATTCGTTCCGAAACAAGCACCCGAAGCCTCGCCGAACATCCTCTTCATCCTCTACGACGACACCGGGCTGGCGGCCTGGTCGCCTTACGGCGGTGCCATCAACATGCCGGCGCTCGATAAACTCGCCGCCGAAGGCCTGACCTACACCCAGTGGCATACCACCTCCCTGTGCTCGCCGACGCGATCCACCTTGCAGACGGGTCGCAATCACCACCTGAACGGCTACGCATCGATCAGCGAATCGGCGGACGGCTTCCCGGGCAAAAGTGGCCGCTTTCCTGATCAGGTCACGACCATTGCCGAGGTGCTGCAGGAAAACGGTTACGCCACTTTCTGGCTCGGCAAAGACCACAACGTACCAGAGCAGGACGTGGCGCCGGGCGCGAACCGCAGTGAGTGGCCGCTGCAGAAGGGCTTCGACCGCTTCTACGGCTTCCTCGGCGGCGAGACCAACCAGTACTACCCGGACCTGGTCGAGGACAACCGCTTTATCGACCAGCCGTACATGCCGGAAGACGGCTATCACCTGTCGAAGGACCTGGCGGACAAGGCCATCGAGATGCTACGCAACAAGAACGCCTCCAACCCGTCCAAGCCCTTCTTCATGTGGTTCTGCCCCGGTGCCAATCACGCCCCGCACCACGTGGCCAAGGAGTGGGCCGACAAATACAAGGGCAAGTTCGATGACGGCTACGACGAGTATCGCAAGTGGGTGACACAGCGGATGATCGAGAAGGGCATCGTCCCAGAGGGTACTGTCAACACCGCCATAAACCCGATGCCGGACGACGTGGCAACCCCGGCAGATGCCGTACGCCCCTGGGATTCGCTGAACGACAAAGAGAAGCAACTCTTCAACCGCATGGCGGAAGTCTTCGCGGGCTTCTCTGAGTACACGGACGCCCAGATCGGCCGCGTCATCGACTACCTCAAGGAAACCGGGCAGTACGAAAACACCATCATCCTCTACGCCGCTGACAACGGCACCTCCGGCGAGGGCTCGCCAAGCGGCTCGGTGAACGAAAACAAGATGTTCAACAACTGGCCGGATGAACTTGAGGAGAACCTGAAGTATCTGGACAAACTGGGCAGCCCCGAAACCTACGAACACTTCCCCACCGGATGGGCGGCGGCCTTCTCGGCACCGTTCAAGATGTTCAAACGCTACTCCCAGTATCAGGGTGGCACCTCGGACCCGCTGGTCATCTGCTGGCCGAAGGGCATCAAGGCCCGAGGCGAGCTGCGCCACCAGTATCACCACTCGGTCGACATCGTGCCTACGCTCCTTGAGATCACCGGCCTCGAGATGCCGAAGGTGAGCCATGGTGTCGAGCAGTACCCGCTGTCCGGCGTTTCCATGGCCCATACCTTCGACGCCGAACCGGACGCCCCAACGACCAAGGAAGTCCAGTATTATGAAATGTTCGGCACACGGGGGATCTGGAAGGATGGCTGGCATGCGGCCTCGCTCCACGCCGCATTTTCAGGCAAGGCCAACTTCGACAAGGACGAGTGGGAGCTCTACCATCTGGAGGAGGACTGGTCACAGTCGAAAAACCTCGCTGACAAGCACCCGGATAAGCTGAAAGAGCTGGAAGATCTCTGGATGGAAGAAGCGAAGAAGAACAACGTGCTGCCGTTGGATGACCGCAGTCCTGCGGAACTCCTGACCATCGAGCGTCCCGCCGAGGAGAAGCCGCGCGATACCTACATATACTATCCGAACACCGCACCGGTGCCGGAAGGTGTGGCGGTCAACGTGCGAGGCCGTTCCTACAAGATCCTTGCCAACGTCGACATCACCGATTCGGACGCCTCCGGAGTGCTCTTCGCCCATGGCTCGCGCTTCGGCGGCCACTCGTTGTTCATTAAAAACAAGAAACTCTACTACGTCTACAACTTCCTCGGCATCGAGCCGGAGCAGGTCTTCGAGTCCGACGTGGAGCTCAAGCCGGGTAAGTACACGCTCGGAATGGAGTTCGAGAAATCGGACGAAAAAGGCGAACATGGCGAATTCCATGGTGAAACCAAGCTCTACATCGACGACAAAGTGGTGGCGTCCGGCAAGATGCGTACCCAGCCGGCCAAGTTCACCCTCTCCGGTGACGGCCTCTGCGTCGGCTACGACAGCGGTGATGCGGTGAGCTCGCTGTACAAGTCTCCGGGCAAGTTCACGGGTGGCACGATCCAGGCTGTGGGTGTGACCGTCAAGGGCGAACCCTACGTGAACCTCGAAGCCGAAGCCAAGCGGATGATGAAACGGCAATGAGCCGCCTCCCCAACAAGAACAGAAAAGCCATCCGTGCGGGCGGCTTTTCTGTTAGTTGGGCAGGTAATTTTCGGTTTGGGCATATTTCGAACAACCAAAAAAAGGATTGCGCCGGCCCTCTTCGGAAATAAGCGACTATACCTGCCCAGGCAGTATGCGTTTTCAGTAAGAGATGAATACCGCACCCACATTGGTGGTTAAATTTTCCATTGGATTGATGTAATGTCCCTTTTCGTAAATATGCGCTGGGGAATTCTGGCGTTCTTTTCAGGCGTGTCGGCGCTGATCTATCAAACCCTGTGGGTCAAGCAGTTGTCCCTGGTGGTGGGGGTGGATGTGTATGCCGTCACCACCGGCGTGGCCGCGTTTTTTGTCGGTCTTGCTTTAGGTAGCTTCTGGTTTGGGCGCATCAGCGACCGGGTGGCCAAACCGGCCCTGCTTTTTGCTGGACTGGAGGGTGGCATTGCCCTGCTGGGGCCGGCAGCCACCTTCCTGCTTTCCCATAGTGCGTCTCTTTTTGTCCGGTTGCAGGGATCGGTCGGCGCTTTGGCCTGGACGCTGCCGTTTCTGCTGGTCGGCCTTCCCGCGGGTACTGATGGGGGGCACGCTGCCGGCCCTGTTGCGGGCGACGGCACCGGATGACAGCCGCATGGGAAAGGCATCCGGCAGCCTGTACGCAGCCAACACGGTCGGGGCGATCGGGGGTGTACTCGCCGCCGTATTTGTTTGTATTCCCGCTTTCGGTGTGATCGGCGCGGGGCTGGGCGCGGCTGTCGTGAACATAGTCGTGGCCGTCATTGCATTGTTTTTTAGCAGCCAACCGATACAAGCCCCACAGCCGCACCGACAACCGGTACCCGAACCGCTCTCGTCCACGGCCCGCATCGCCGTCATTCTCTATGGTCTGGCCGGCGGCGTGGCGCTGGGCTACGAAGTGGTCTGGTCCCAGGCCATTGTCCAGTTTCTGTCCACCCGCACGTACGCCTTTGCCATCATGCTGGCCACCTACCTTTTTGGCCTTTCCCTCGGGGCCGCCCTGTATGCCCGAATCGCCGATCGCATCAAAGATCCGGGACAAAGCTTCGGCATAATGATCGCTGCCGCCGGGATATGCAGTCTGTTGCTGTTTGTCCTTCTGGGCAACTGGCTGGCTCAATGGCAGTATGCCGGCGCAGCAATCGTATACAACATCACCGACAACCGGCTGGCATTGGTCTGCGCCCGTTTTGCCGTTGCCGCGCTGGTCCTGATCCTTCCCCCGACCCTCTTTTTAGGCGCGGCGTTTCCGGCCGCCGTCAGGCTCATTGCCCGATCCCGACGGGTCGGTGCTGACTTCGGTGTGGTGGCGGCCTGGAACACCGCCGGCGGGGTCGGGGGGACACTGATCACGGGATTTGTCCTCGTTCCGGCTCTGGGTCTGATTCACACCCTCTCCCTGCTGGCCCTGGCCGCTGTGCTGATCGGTGGCGCGGCTATGGTGGTCTGCAGCGCGGGCGTCCGATCCCACGCTCGATCTTATGGGTTGGCCGCCGGCCTGGTTGCCGTTGTGATGCTTCTGGCCGTCTTTGCACCCGCCGACAAGCTCGGCCGGATGCTGGCCGAAGCCCGGGGCGGGCAGCTGATTTTTTATGACGAGTCTGCCGAAGGCACGGTTGCCGTTCTTGAGCAGAAAAGCAGCCACCACACCTTCCGCCGCCTCTATATCCAGGGTGTTTCCAACTCCGGCGATACCCTGGCGTCGCTGCGCTACATGCGGTTGCAGGGGCTGCTGCCGCTCATCGTTCATAACGGTACGCCGCGGTCCGCCCTGGTGATCGGTCTGGGCACCGGCATCACCGCGGGGTCGCTGCTGGCCTATCCCCTGGCCCATCGGGAATGCGCCGAACTGGTGCCGGCGGCGGTCAAGGCGGCGTCCTTGTTCGACGGCAATCTGAATTCGCCTGCCGATCCACGGATGGCGCTTCATATCGGCGACGGCCGCCATTACCTGATGGCAACCCAACGGCGCTTTGACCTGATCACCCTGGAGCCGCCCCCGCCCTCGGCCAGGGGCGTGGTCAATCTTTACTCCACGGATTTCTACGAACTGGCCCGAAAACGCCTGGCGCCGGGCGGCCTGTTGGCCCAGTGGTGGCCCATCGCGACCCAGAACGTCGAGGATTCCCAGGCCATGATGCAGAGCATCCTGGAGGTGTTTCCCCATGTGACGGTGTGGACCACCGACATCTATGAGATGATGGTCATCGGCTCCATGCAGCCCTTGGCCATGAATGCGGAACAGATCAGCACCCGCTTTGCGTTTCCCGCCGTGCAAGCGGCGTTGGCCGAGGTCGGCATTTCCAATCCGTCCGAACTGCTGGCCACGTACATGATGGGCAGAGACGGGCTGAAACAATTTGCCGGTACGGCCGAACCGGTAACCGACAACCGTCCGCGCATCGAGGTTGCGCCATGGGTCCGGCCCCAGGAAATCCGCCGCATCCTGCCCCGCCTGATGGAACTGGCCCGCACCATACCGCTGCAGAATGCCGACCCGCGTTTCCGTGAGGCAATACGGGCTGAACGGCAGGAGCTGTTCGACTTTTACCGCTTGACACTTACTGCGTCAGCCATGAAAGACCGCGAACGGTGGCAGCAGTTGATCCGCCGGGTCGTGTCCAGGGATCCTGACAATCCTTATTACCGCTGGTTTCTTGGGGGCAGGGCCTGATGCTTTTTTTCACGAGGAAAGGAGGTGCCGCCACAACGATCTGAACCCAACCGGAGCTTTACTTCGACAATTCACCGAAACCGTTCTTATACAACAAGGAGGAAAGGTTATGAAAACATCGACGTTCACCCTTTTGGCAGCCCTGACTATCTCTCTGGCCCTGGTGGCGGGGGAGTGCGCTGGCCGCCGCAGACAAACCCAACATCGTGGTCATCTGGGGCGATGACATCGGCATCACCGATGTCAGCGGCCTATTCTTTCGGCATGATGGGCTTCAAAACGCCCAGCATCGACCGGATCGCCAAGGACGGGATGATGTTCACCGATTACTATGCCGAGCAGAGCTGCACGGCCGGGCGTTCGACCTTCATCACCGGCCAGCTCACAGCGCGCTCCGGACTGTCCAAGGTCGGCATGCCGGCGGCCAAGCAGGGCATGCCGGAAGATACGGTCACCCTGGCAGCGGTGCTTAAAAATATGGGCTATGCCACCGGCCAGTTCGGCAAAAACCATCTGGGCGACCGCAACGAACATCTGCCGACGGTTCACGGGTTTGACGAGTTCTACGGCAATCTCTACCACCTGAACGCCGAAGAGGAGCCGGAACTGCCCGACTACCCGAAGAATCCCCAATTCAAGGAAAAATTTGGTCCCCGCGGCGTGATGGACTGCGTGGCGACCGACAAATTCGACAAAACCGAGGACCCGCGCTGGGGTGTGGTCGGCAAGCAGTTCTGCAAGGACACCGCCCGCTGACCAAAAAACGGATGGAGACCATTGACGACGACATCCAGGCCCGTTCCCAGGATTTCATCAAACGTCAGGTCAAGGCCGATAATCCTTTTTTCATGTGGACCAATTTTACCCATATGCATCTGCGCACCCACACCAAGCCGTCCAGCCTGGGCCAGGCCGGCCCGGATCAGGGCTTTTATCACGACACCATGATTGACCATGACAAGAACGTGGGCGCCATTCTGGATACCATCGACGAGTTGGGCATCGCGGAAAACACCATCGTTATTTACGGCACGGACAACGGCCCGCACATGAACACCTGGCCCGACGCCGCCATGACCCCGTTCCGCAACGAGAAAAATTCCGGCTGGGAAGGCGCTTTCCGGGTGCCGGCCATAATCCGCTGGCCCGGGCATATCAAACCGGGGCAGGTCTCCACCGAAATTTTTTCCGGGCTGGACTGGTTTCCCACCCTGGTCGCGGCGGCCGGCGACCCCGATATCACGGAAAAGCTGAAGAAAGGCTACAAGGCCGGCGGGAAGAAGTTCAAAAACCACCTGGACGGCTACAACCAGCTTCCCTATTTGACCGGCAAGGAGAAGCAAAGTGCACGCAACATGATCTGGTACTTCTCCGACGACCTCGACCTGCTGGCGGCACGCTACAACAACTGGAAGCTGCACTTCATGGTCCAGGATTCCCCCGGGACCCTGGATATCTGGCAGCGTGAATTCCGCGACATGCGCATGCCGCTGTTCATCAATCTGCGCATGGATCCGTTCGAACGAGCGCCCATCACGTCCAACACCTACTGGGACTGGGTGATCGATCACGTGTGGCTGATCTATCCGCTGCACGAGGGGCTCGGTTCTCTAATGGCCACCTTCAAGGACTTTCCACCGGCACAACTGCCCGGCAGTTTCACGGTCGGCGGTGTGCAGAAGGCGCTGTTTCAATTGGAAGCGGCCGGAAGCGGGAGTCATTAGTTTGACCTGACAACCCGGAGAGGATTTTCCGCGAACGGCAACAGCGTTTGCGGAAAATCCGACTTGGAGGAGTATTTTAAGGACGTAAACCAGCGACACGGGAGTCGATAAGCGAACGGCCGGCACCAGTGGAACACCTTGAGGGCTCATGTTGAGAAAGCTGCTTTTGTTGGGCATCGTCGGGCTGCTGTTGAACGGCATAGCGATGGCCGCCGGCACAGCCGAAGAACGCCCGGATACGGAGGCGAACCCGGGCGAAGAAAATCATGGCTGGTTTGACCCCACCCTGTTTTACGATGAGAAGGACGGACAGTT
>CAXXPP010000005.1:0-10347 GCA_963677235.2 uncultured Draconibacterium sp.
TTGGCATTGAACGCCTTGCAGAACTCCATGATATTCAGACCATGCTGACCCAGCGCCGGTCCCACCGGGGGGACGGGTTGGCCGAGCCTGCGGGAATCTGCAGCTTGATTTTCGCCAATACTTTCTTGGCCATTTCTACACCCTCGAATCTTAGATCGTCTTATGGATGCTTACGACGGGCGGGCGGTATCAGCCCTTGCTGACCTGGACGAAGTCCAGTTCCACCGGAGTCTGGCGGCCAAAGATGGACACCGAGACCCGCAGCTTGCCCTTGTCGTAGTTCACGTCTTCCACAACCCCGTTGAACCCTGAGAAGGGTCCGTCGATGACCCGCACCTCGTCGCCGCGTTCGAACTTGAACTTGGGACGCGGCTGCTCCTGGCGCTCTTCCATCATGACCAGGATGCGCTCGGCCTCGCTGTCGCGCATGGGCGCGGGCCGGGTCTTGCCGCCGACGAACCCCGTAACGCGCGGGATGGACTGGATCAAATGCCAGGACTCGTCGGTCAAAATCATCTTGAGCATCACATAACCGGGATAGAACTTGCGCGTGGAGGTGCGCTTCTCGCCCTTGACGAGCTCGATGACCTTCTCGGTGGGCATGACGACCTCCAGAACCTGGCCGTTGTCCTGCCCCGTGCGCATCATCTCCCGGATGGTCTGCTCCACACGCTGCTCGTAACCCGAGTAGGTGTGGACGATGTACCAGCGGGGATTGGGAAGCCCTTCGCTCAATTCGCTCATGTGACACTCACCTTGCGGACATGTCCGCTATGACAAAATAGCTTCAATCGCCTTGGCCAGGCCCAGGTCGACGACGCCCAGGAACAGGGACATGAAGACCACCAGGACCAGGACGGCGACGCTGGTGGCGACGGCCTCCTTGCGCGTGGGCCAAGTGACCTTCTTCATCTCGACCACGGACTGGTCGAAAAATTCCCTGAGCTGCTGAACCTTCCCGGGCTCCGTCGCGACCTTCTTGGCCTTGGAGCCCTTGGAAGAGGCGTTCTTCTTGGCGGGCTGTTCCGCGCCCTGGGCGTCGGCCTTGCTCTTGCGTTTCGCCATGTTCCCTTCCAGGCTTAAAGATGGCAGGGGTGGAGGGATTCGAACCCCCAACATCCGGTTTTGGAGACCGGCGCTCTAGCCGTTAGAGCTACACCCCTGCGTTGTCGGGCTCCCTGGGAGCGGGGCGGAGCCGTCACCGGCCCCGCCCGTTTCCACGATGGGAAAGCCCTTGCGCTAGCGCAGGCGCTTCGCGCTTATACTTACTTGGTTTCCTTGTGCACCGTGTGCTTCTTGTCCCACGGGCAGTACTTCTTCATCTCGATACGACCCGTGTCGTTCTTCTTGTTCTTCATGGTCGCATAGTTGCGACGCTTGCACTCGGTGCAGGCGAGCTGAACTTTGACTCGCATTGTAAACTACTCCTCGATTTTGGAGACAACGCCGGCGCCCACGGTGCGGCCGCCTTCGCGGATGGCGAAGCGCAGGCCAAGCTCCATGGCGATGGGAGCGATGAGCTCGACGTTGAACACGGCGTTGTCACCGGGCATGACCATCTCGACACCCTCTTCCAGCGCGATGATACCGGTGATATCGGTCGTGCGGAAATAGAACTGCGGACGGTAGCCGGAGAAGAACGGGGTATGACGGCCGCCCTCTTCCTTGGACAGCACGTACACTTCGGCCTTGAACTTGGTGTGCGGGGTGATGGACTTGGGAGCCGCCAGAACCTGGCCGCGCTCGACCTCGTCGCGCTTGATGCCGCGAAGCAGCACGCCCACGTTGTCGCCGGCCTGGCCCTGATCGAGCAGCTTGCGGAACATCTCGACGCCCGTGCAGGTCGTCTTCATGGTGTCCTTGATGCCGACGATCTCGACTTCCTCACCCACCTTGATGATGCCGCGCTCCACACGACCGGTCACGACGGTGCCGCGTCCGGAGATGGAGAACACGTCCTCGATGGGCATCAGGAAGGGCTTGTCGATGTCGCGCTCGGGCTCGGGAATGTAGGAGTCGCACGCATCCAGAAGCTCGAAGATGGGCTTCACGGCGGGATCGTCCAGGGTCTCGGCCTCCAGCGCCTTCAGGGCGGAACCCTGAATCACCGGAATGTCGTCGCCGGGGAAGTCGTACTTGGAAAGCAGCTCGCGCACTTCCAGCTCCACCAGCTCCAGGAGCTCCTCGTCGTCGACCAAGTCGACCTTGTTGAGGAACACCACCAGGGACGGCACGCCGACCTGACGGGCGAGCAGGATGTGCTCACGGGTCTGGGGCATGGGACCGTCGGTGGCGGCCACGACGATGATCGCGCCGTCCATCTGGGCCGCGCCGGTGATCATGTTCTTGATGTAGTCGGCGTGACCGGGGCAGTCCACGTGAGCGTAGTGACGGCTGTCGGTCTCGTACTCGACGTGAGCGGTGGCGATGGTGATGCCGCGCTCCTTCTCCTCGGGGGCCTTGTCGATCTCGTCGAAGGCCACGAAGGCGCCTCCGCCCTTCATGTTGGCGGTCTTGGTGATGGCGGCGGTCAGAGTGGTCTTACCGTGGTCGATGTGACCGACGGTGCCAATGTTTACATGCGGCTTGGTGCGCTCGAATTTAGCCTTACCCATTTGTTTTACCCCCGTAGTTTCGGTGTACGGTTCGAAGTTTAAGGCAGAAAAAATGGAGCCCACGAGCAGAATTGAACTGCTGACCTCATCCTTACCAAGGATGCGCTCTACCTACTGAGCTACGTGGGCCGTATCCTAAGAACTGAAGGAGAAAGGAGACTTGGAGAGGAGCAGGAATGGAGCGGGAAACGGGACTCGAACCCGCAACCCTCAGCTTGGAAGGCTGATGCTCTAGCCAATTGAGCTATTCCCGCGCGATCACCTGCAGTCCAATCGACAGGACTTTCACCTGCCTCCTACAGTTACCATCGCAAAAAGAAAAAGTGGTGGAGGGGGGAGGATTTGAACCTCCGAAGGCGTATGCCGACAGATTTACAGTCTGTTCCCTTTGGCCACTCGGGAACCCCTCCACTCTATGTGATGTCAATGGAGCTGGCGATGGGACTCGAACCCGCAACCGGCTGATTACAAATCAGCTGCTCTGCCAATTGAGCTACGCCAGCCAGCTCTTCCCTGTGACTTTCGTCGTCGGGAATTGGGGTACTATACGTGTGCGCCTCGCAAGTCAAGCATAAACGGCGATTTTTTTCACCCGGAACTCTCTCGGTCCACCCCGAAGGGCGCACTCGTATATCCTTATATAGTCTCCGCCGGGGAAGCCGCCGCAAGGACTTGCGCCGCCAGCCCCCAAAAACAAGGCCCGCCCCCGTGCGGGGGCGGGCCCGAAAGGCACTGTCGCGCCGCCCTAGGCGACGGCGGGAGCCAGATCCTCGCGCGCGGCCACGCGGGCGCCCCTGGCGGGGGCCGCAACCGGGGCGGGCATGGTCACGGTGCGCAGGCAGGTGGCCTCGTTGTCCACCAGCAGACGCAGGAATTCGTTGTTGAAGGCATGGCCCGAGCACGAGACTTCGAACTTGCCCATGAGCGGCAGCGGAGCCACGGCCATGTCGCCGATGAAGTCCAGCACCTTGTGGCGCACGAACTCGTCGTCGAAACGCAGGCCGCCGTCGTTGACCACGCCGTACTCGTCGAGGATGATGGCGTTGTCCAGCGAGCCGCCCAGGCCCAGGCCGTTCTTGTGCAGGAGCTCCACCTCGTGCAGGAACCCGAAGGTCCGCGCCTTGGCGATGTGCCCGGCGAACACGTCGGGATCGATGTCGAACCCGATGCTCTGGCGACCGATGAAGGGATGGTCGAAATCAATGGTGTATTCCACGCGGAACCCGTCGTAGGGCTCGGCCTTGATGCGCTTGTCGCCCGAGCGGTGCTCGAAGGGCTTGGCCACGGCCATCACCTGGCGCGGCACACCCAGCTCGCGCACGCCCGCACTACGCAGGAGATACACGAAGGAGGCGGCGCTGCCGTCCATGATAGGCACCTCGCCGCCGCTGGCCTTGACCAGGATGTTGTCGATGCCCAGCCCGCGCAGGGCGGCCAGCAGATGCTCGACCGTGGAGACGGCCTCTTCCCCGTTGCCCAAGGTGGTGGCCAACCCGGTGCCCACTACCTTGTCGGGAGTGGGGGCGATGAACTTGGTGCCGTTATCCGTCGTGACGCTGAAGACGATGCCGGTGTCCGCCTCGGCAGGGAGCAGTTCGAGCTCAACCTTGCGACCGCTGTGCAGGCCGATGCCGGAGCAACGGACACTTTTGGCAATGGTGGTCTGTAGATACATGCAAATCCTCCGACCACCCTTAAGCAAAAAACATACCAAATAGTCTTAATTTTAAGCTGCTGAATTTACTGATAATTTTTTATGTGCTTTTGCGCCACAGTGTCTACAAAAAGCAACTTCACTTGTTTTTTCGCCACATTCAGCGCCGTACGGCGGCCACGACGCGGTCGCGCCCGGCCAGATCGGGAAGCACTTCCGGGGCCTCGAACCGGCCGTCGGCGTCAAGCTCGGCGGGCACGGACCGCCCCTGGTCCCATCCTATCTCCAGGAGCAGCAGCCCCCCCGGTTGCAGAGCTTCCGCAGCCCGTGGGACCAGTGCGCGATAGCACTCCAGCCCATCGGACTCCCCCGCTCCGCCCAGCCCTTCGCCGGACACGCCAGGGGGGGTACCCGCATTCCCGAACACGCGACGCGAAACGCCATCCATAGCTCCATCCGCTCCATCACCGGGCGCACCATCCGATAGGCCGCCCGCCCCCTCGGCAGCACCACTTCCCGATGCGCCGCCAGACACCCCGCCGGTCGAAGCGCCCAGGTCGGGCACCAGGGCCGAGCGCGGCTCGTAGTTGGCCACTTCAAAGCTCACGGTACGGTATTCGGCCTCGGACACGTATGGAGGATTGGAAACCACCAGGTCCAGACTTGCCGGTCGCGCCCACACGCCGCCCATATCACCTCGCAGAAACTGGAGTCGCCCGGCCACGCCGTGACTCCGGGCATTGGCCCGCGCCACGTCCAGGGCGGCGGCGCTCATATCCAGAGCCAGCCCGCGCGCCCGGGCGAAGCGCACGGCCAGGGTCACGGCGATGCACCCGCTGCCCGTGCCCAGGTCGGCAAAACGGATTTCAGTCTCCCGCCCCAGGCGGCGCTCGGCCTCTTCGATGAGATGCTCAGTCTCGGGGCGCGGCACGAGCACGGCGGGCGACACGACGAAGTCCAGCCCGAAGAATTCCTTCTCGCCCAGAATATAGGCCACGGGCTCTCCGGCGGCGCGCCGCGCCGTCAATGCGCGCACGGCCGCAGCCTCATCGGCCCCCAGCACCCGCCGCGCGTCCACCACCAGCCGCACCCTGTCGCACCCCAGCGCATGGGCGGCCAAAATCTGCGCTGACAACCGGGGCGAATCCACCCCGGCTTCGCGCAACAGGGCATCGGCCTCAGCCAGGAGTTCGGCGACGGTGGGGGTCAAATTTGCGTAAGCACTCATTACAAACCTGCGCCAATATCTACGATTACAAGCTCTTCAAAACACCTATTCACAAAAGCAGGCCCCGCCGCCCGGCTGGCCGTATACCGCCAACCGCCGAAACAAACTTCGCCCCCCCGGGACAACACAGGACTCCCAACCGCTAACAACAAATCCGGGCCCCGCACAAACGAGCAACATAAGTGGATACGATCTGGCAAAGCCTCCAAGCACGGTTAATCCCCGCGCACGCGGGGAACACGCGGACGGGGAACGCAACATCCTGTACGACAACGGTTCATCCCCGCGCACGCGGGGAACACGTCAGGCATTGCCGGATAGGACAGCTTCATCTCGGTTCATCCCCGCGCACGCGGGGAACACTCCTTACCCCACAGGCGCACGCCCATGGTGATCGGTTCATCCCCGCGCACGCGGGGAACACACCGCCCCTTCCCAGGGCCGGGTCGTCACCACCGGTTCATCCCCGCGCACGCGGGGAACACCCAGCATTGCCTTCCAATCGGCGTCCTCGGCGCAGTTCATCCCCGCGCACGCGGGGAACACGGGTCGGCCCCCGGAGAATGCGCCGCCGCCAAGGTGTTCATCCCCGCGCACGCGGGGAACACGCGGGCGTGAACAGCGTGGCCCTGTACCTCCTCGGTTCATCCCCGCGCACGCGGGGAACACCGTCCTCTTGTGCTTCACATCGGACCCCTACCCGGTTCATCCCCGCGCACGTGGGGGAACACCAGGTTGTCCGGCAGCGAGGTCACGCCCGTGCCGGTTCATCCCCGCGCACGCGGGGAACACGGAGGAACTCTGCGTTTTGTTGCCGAACTCGCCGGTTCATCCCCGCGCACGCGGGGAACACATGGCCACCTGTTCTACTGCGTGGACTTGGCGCGGTTCATCCCCGCGCACGCGGGGAACACGCCACCCAGGACCTCTCCACGGGCTGGAAGGGCGGTTCATCCCCGCGCACGCGGGGAACACTCAGGTCCGCCCCACAACACGGGGATCTCGACCGGTTCATCCCCGCGCACGCAGGGAACACCTGCCCGAGCTTCCTCAGGCATTTCCCGAATGCGGTTCATCCCCGCGCACGCGGGGAACACGCCAGGGTGTTGCCCGTGGCGCTGGTGGTGGTCGGTTCATCCCCGCGCACGCGGGGAACACGAAGCACGTTTATGTGGCGATTTTTACAGCGGCGGTTCATCCCCGCGCACGCGGGGAACACACGTGCTCGCGGTCTGACGGGCTTAGCCACTTCGGTTCATCCCCGCGCACGCGGGGAACACTCTTCCTGTAGAGGAGTAGCATTGCTGAGAAAAATAACAAGTCAAAAAGTTACCGAATAATTAGGACCAATTTGGCCTCTTTGAAAGACCGGCAATTCGCACCCGGCAGCCCCCCCGACGTCCGCCGCCGCCTATGCCTACACGAGGAGAACGAGCCGCCCGCAAGCCCGTCCTGCTATGCGGATTCCTTGCGAACGGGACCATGGTGCGGGAACGTCCGCCCGGCAATGTTACGGCCCCTTCTCGTCTGTCCGCGACGCCAGGACTTGCACACATGCGGCAAGCGTCCCGAGGCGCATCCCGCCTCGCGGAACGACTGTTGCGGCGCTCGTACCTCCCGCGCCCGCCCGGTCAAAAACAATCCCCCGGGACGGCGAGGCCGTACCGGGGGATTATTCGTTCTTCCAAATGCCTTTCGACCGTGTTCCCACGAGGCGTTCAGGGGGCGCATTTTTTATCGTGGAGCGGGCCCTCGCCGTGCTGCAATAGCCCCGACTCCATCCGTGCGTCGCTCCTTACGCATCCTCGGCCTGCTGCTTCAAGGCCTCGGCCTGGAAGTGGGCGGTAAGGGCCTCGGTGAGTTCGGTGATGTCGCCCGCGAGGACCTCTTCGAGCCTGTACAGGGTCAGGTTGATGCGATGGTCGCTGATGCGGCCTTGGGGGAAGTTGTAGGTGCGGATGCGGCCCGAACGGTCGCCCGTGCCCACCTGGGCGCGACGCGCGTCGGCCTGCTCCTGCTGCGCCTTGTCCTGCTCAAGCTGGAACAGACGCGCCTTGAGGACCTTGAGGGCCTTGGCCTTGTTCTTGTGCTGCGACTTCTCGTCCTGGCAGGTGACCACCAGCCCGGTGGGCAGGTGGGTGACGCGGATGGCCGAGTCCGTGGTGTTGACGCTCTGCCCGCCGGGGCCCGACGAACGGTACACGTCGATGCGCAGGTCCGCGTCTGCCAGCTGCACCTCGACCCCTTCGGCCTCGGGCAGGATGGCCACGGTCACGGCGCTGGTGTGGATGCGCCCCCTGCGACTCGGTGGCGGGCACGCGCTGCACGCGGTGGATGCCCGACTCGTACTTGAGATGGCTGTAGACCCGATCACCCGCAATGGAGGCGATGACCTCCTTGTAGCCGCCGGTGCCGGTCTCCGAGGCGCTCATGATCTCCATCTTCCAGCCCTTGGTCTCGGCGTAGCGAGAGTACATGCGGAACAGGTCGGCGGCGAACAGGGCCGCCTCCTCGCCGCCGGTGCCGGCGCGGATCTCCAGGATGATGTTCTTCTCGTCCAGGGGGTCCTTGGGCAGGAGCAGCAGCTTGAGCTGCTCTTCGAGCTCGGGCAGACGCGGCTTGATCTCGTCGATCTCGGCCTTGGCCATCTCGCGGATGTCCGCATCGTCGTCGTGCAGCATCTCCTCGTTGTCGCGCAGGTCGCCCTCCAGCGAGCGATACTCGCGAAAGACCTTCACCACCTCGCCCAGGTCCGCATGGGCCTTGGTGAGCTTGCGGTAGTGGTCCTGATCGTTGAACACGTCGGGAGACGCGAGCTCCTTTTCCAAATCTTCGTATTTCTTTTCGATGCTTTCCAGCTTGGCGAACATGGCGACCTCGTTTGCGGTTACAGGCCGGTGCGACGGTGGGCGGCTGCGGCGGCGCGCCCCATGGGGCCGACTCCGTCAGGCGCTTGGCCGGACGTTGAGCCGGGGGTTGAACCGGGCGTCAAGCCTGGCGTCGAACGCTGGGGCGACGCGAGGCGGACGGCTCAGGATTCGTCGTCCTTCATGGCCCCGTTGAGGGCGGCTATGGCGACTTCGAGTTGCTCGTCGTCGGGCTCGAATGTGGTCATGCGCTGCAACATCAGCCCCGGCCAGCAGAGCAGGCGCGTCAGGCCCTGGGTGCTGCGGCTGCCCGTGTACTTGATGAGCTCGAACGACGCCGCGGCGATGGGCACCATCAGGCAAATCTTGAACACGATGATGAAGGCCTGCTTGGCCACCGCGCCCTGCGGCGCATAGACCAGCAACACGGCGGGCACCAGGGCCGCGTGGGTCAGGATGGCCAGCGAGAGCACGAAGAGCAGAAACGCCGTGCCGCAACGCGGATGCAGGCGGCTATAGGGCCGCGCCGTCTCCGGAGCCAGCTCGCAGCCGCTCTCGAAGGCCCAGATGACCTTGTGCTCCGCGCCATGGTACTGAAACACGCGGCGGATGTCGGGCACGAAGGAGATGGCCTTGATGTAGCCCAGGAACATGGTCAGCTTGAACACCCCGTCCCAGACGTGGAACGAGAGGCTGCTGGTGTCGCCTCCCAGGCCGAAATACTTCATGCCCAGGGAGAACAGATGCGGCAGCACCACGAACATGCCGATGGCCATGGCCACGGCGAATGCCCACGGTGAGCGCCAGGGCCCAGGGGCTCAGCTCCTCGCCGGTCTCCTCCTCCAGGGCGGTCTGCGCCGACCAGTTGAGGGAGGTGATGCCGTTGACCAGCCGTTTTCGAGCAGCACGGGGAACCCGCGCACGAAAGGCTTCTTGAGCCAGGGCCGCCTGGTGAGCGAGAACCAGGGCTTGGTCAGGACCTCGATCTCGCCGCCGGGCTTGCGCACGGCCACGGCCAGACGCGACTTGTTGCGCAATCATCACGCCCTCCATCACGGCCTGCCCGCCCACGGTGGGGGCGGCCAGCACCGGAAGAGCGAGGCGGCGGACAAGCGCGACAAGGCGCGAACGATGCGGGCGCGCGGGCCCGGTCTGGGACCGGTTCATGCGATGGGCCTCCCTGGCTTTTCGACCATACGCGCGCGCGCACATGCGCGCACACGAAACGACAAAAGCGCCCCCGCAGCGCACCCCAGGCGCGCCGCGGAGGCGGGAAAAAACTGCGGACCTGGTCCGCCCGAAAAGCTACTTGTCCTTGGAGGACTCGAACTTCGCGTACTTCTTGCGGAAGCGGTCGATGCGCCCGGCGGTGTCCACAAAGCGCTGCTTGCCGGTGAAGAAGGGATGGCAGTTGGAGCAGATTTCAACGCTCACATCGTCACCCTTGGTGGACATGGCCTCGATCTCGAACCCGCAGGCGCAACGGATCTTGGCGGTGTGATTCTCGGGATGAATATCTTTCTTCATGGGTAGTTCCTCCACATTGGTCTCGAAGAAGGCGGGTTAGATACCGCGAACAGGCGGCCTTGGCAAGGGGAAAATTTCCCGTGGGCCGCGCGCGGCGTCGATTCGCCCCGCAGAGGAGGTACATAATGGTTGTCGGGGCGTAAGGCAACCCCCCCTGCGCGACCAAACGCCGACCGCGACCGCCATCCGGGCCAGGAAACTTCCCCGGCTCACCGAGTTGCCCAAGGCCCTTCCCTTGCGTCGCGCACATTGCTACAATGCCCATTCGCCAGGTTACTGCGCTCAAACACTCCACCCCCCTGCGGCGACGATGAACAAGAAGACGCCCGAAGAAACACGGCTTGCAAGCCTGCTCAAAAGGCTCCAGGGCCTCCACGGCGCACCCGCCCCCCAGCGGCTGCGCGAGGACATCGTGCGCCTGGCGGCGGATATGGCGAACAGGGCGCGGGCGACGAG
>CAXXPP010000006.1:0-518691 GCA_963677235.2 uncultured Draconibacterium sp.
CGATGTAGTCGTCCAGCGCGATGTCCCGGTAGGAGCGATCGGGGTTCACCCAGGACACGACGAAAAGGGTATAGCCCTGGTCGACCACCCAGCGGATGAAGGAATTCTGCTCCTTCAGGTCGAGGATGTAGAACTTGTTGATCCAGGGCGGGAAGACGATCAGCGGGGTCGACCGAACCTCGTCGGTACTGGGAGAGAACTGGATCAGCTCCAGCATGTGGTTGCGCCAGACGACCTTGCCCGGCGCGGTCGCCACGTTCTCGCCCAGGCGGAAGGCGCTGTCGTCGGCCAGGCGCACCAGCATCTCGCCGCCGTTGGCCTCCAGGTCGCGCACCAGGTTCTCCAGCCCCTGCACCAGGCTTTCGCCCTCGGTCTCCAGCGCGCGTTCCAGGGCGTCGGGGTTGGTGGCGAGGAAGTTCGTCGGCGCCATCATGTCGGCGATCTGACGGGTGAAGTAGCGCAGCCGCTCCTTCTCGGTGGGGTCCAGATCCTCCACGTCCTCGACGGCGCGGGTCATCGCCTCGCTGTTCAGCTGGTACTGCTGCTTGATGTAGTTGAAATAGGGATGCGTCTTCCACAGCGGATTGGAAAAGCGCGGGTCGGGGGGCAGGTTGTCCTCCGGCGCTTCCAGCCGCCCCTTGGCCAGGGCTTCCTGCGCCTCAAGGAAATGGGTGACGGACTTGCCCCAGAATTCCAGCTGGTGTTCGAAGATGCGCGCGGGGTTCTGCAGCATCTCCGCCCAGTAGGCGCCGGCGGCCTGGGTGAACAGTTCGGGTGAAGGGGCCTGCAGGCCGGCGGGGGTGGCGTGGCGTTCCTTCAGCGCGGCGATGAACCGCTGGCTGAGTTCTTCGACACGGGCCAGGTTAGCGTTCAGTTTTTCGAGATTTTCCTGGCTCGAAAGCGGGCCATCTTCGGTCTCTTGTGTTGTCATCTAAACGATTCCCCCCTATTTTCTGCTCTGCAGCATGCGCTGATCTCCGGTCCTGGCCCCTGATGAGGGGCGGCGGAGGCGCGCGGCCCGGAAGACCCCAGAAACGGAGAAGCCGGGTTCTGCCCCGCTGAATGGAGATACCTATGCGCTACATGGCAAGCTACGATCTTATGGAGACGGTGCGCAATACCCAGCAATGGATGGGCGCCTCGGCGCTCAGTCTCGCCTCCTACCCGGCGTTCTCGCTGGTGCCGAACCCGATGCTGACGATGATGGCGGCCTGGGGCGAGGTCACCGAGCGCAGCTACAAGCGCATGGTGGCCAAGCCCGACTGGGGCATCCATTCGGTGTCCTGCGAGGACGGGCGCGACCATCTGGTGTCGATCGCCAAGGTGGTGGAACGCCCCTTCGGCGACCTGATCCACTTCGAGGTCCAGGGCCGCGAGGAAAAGGCGCGCAAGGTGCTGCTGGTGGCGCCGATGTCCGGTCACTACGCGACCCTCCTGCGGTCGACCGTGGTGTCGCTGCTGCCCGACTGCGAGGTCTACATCACCGACTGGCATAACGCGCGCGACATCCCCGTCAGCGAGGGCAAGTTCGATGTCGAGGACTACACCCTCTACCTTGTCGATTTCATGAAGGAGCTGGGGCCGGAGGTGAACGTGATCGCCGTCTGCCAGCCCGCACCCCTGACCCTGGCGGCGACCGCCTACCTAGCCGAGATCTTCCCCGAGGCGCAGCCGCGCACCCTGACCCTGATCGGCGGTCCCATCGACCCCGATGCCACCCCCACCGAGGTGACCGATTTCGGCAATCGCGTCAGCATGGGCCAGCTGGAACAGCTGATGATCCAGCGCGTCGGGGCGAAGTACAAGGGCATCGGCCGGCAGGTCTACCCCGGCCTGTTGCAGCTGACCTCCTTCATCTCGATGAACCTCGACACCCACGCCCAGGCCTTCACCGACCAGATCATGCGCGTGGCCCGCGGCGAGTCGGGCGACCATGACCGGCACAACCGGTTCTACGACGAATACCTGGCGGTGATGGACATGACGGCCGAGTTCTACCTGTCGACCGTCGAGCGGATCTTCAAGAACAGCGAGATCGCCAAGAACTGCTTCACCATCAACGGCCATGAGGTGGACATCAGCAAGATCACGGACGTGGCGGTGAAGACCGTGGAAGGGGAGAAAGACGACATTTCCGCCCCCGGCCAATGTGTCGCCGCCCTGGATCTGTGCACCGGCGTCCCCGAGAAGATGAAGTCGAACCACCTGGAGCCCGGTGCGGGTCACTACGGCATCTTCGCCGGCTCCTCCTGGCGCAACAACATCCGCCCCCTGGTGCTGAAGTTCATCGACGAGAACGCCGATCGTCCCAAGACCAGCAGCAAGACGAAGCTCGCGGCGGTCTGACTGCCGCCCGACGGCGTTATGACGAAAAGGACCCGTGCAGCCCGGCGCGGGTCCTTTGCCTTTGAGCGGACGCCCTGCGCTCAGATCAGCAGCCCGGCCGCGCCTTCGTGTTTCAGCAACCACACCTTCGTCTCGACCCCGCCGTCGCCGGAGAACCCGCCCAGGCCCGTCGTCGACAGCACCCGGTGGCAGGGGATCAGCAGCGGGATCGGGTTACCGCCGCAGCCCTGGCCGATGGCCTGGGCCGGACGACCGAGGGTACGCGCCAGATCGCCATAGCTGCGGGTCTCGCCGAAGGGGATCGCGGCGATTGCATCGCAGACCGCCTGCTGGAAGGGGCTGGCGTCCACCCGCAGGGGCAGTTCGAACGCCTGCCGTTGCCCAGCGTAGTAGGCGCGGATCTGTGCCGCGGCCTCCTCCAGCAGCGGGCTGGGGGCCTCCGGGCCCAGCATGTGCCAGGCGGCGCGGGTGATCGCGGTGCCGTCCGAAAGCAGCCAGAACCGGCCTGTGGGCGTGTCGAGAGAGAGGCAATCCATGGCGTGACCTTAGCAGGGCACGCGGCCCGGATCAGCCCGAAACCGGCCCTTTGACAGGCGGCGGGTGCCAGGTGGCTTTCGTGGGCTTTGAGGCGAAGTGTCGGGAAAATCCCCTTGGAACCGGGCGAAATCGGCCAATCATGGGCCAAACGTAAAGATTTGTCCGGTCAATTCCTTACCGCCATTAAGCCCCCGGTAAGAGTTATCTGCACATCCTTACTGCTATAGCCGCTCGTGCGGCCCTTGCGTGCCGAGACGGCCCCGTGCCGCCTGACCGGACAGAAGACCGGGCCCGCCAGGGCCACATGCGGCCCCCTGACGGTCCCGGAGACGGGCCGCCGCCCCGAGGGGCCCATGCCGGGCCCCGGACAGTCAGAAAGGAGAGTGTCATGCTGGAGACCCTGACAACGGCGCGCCCTCTCTACGCGCCGGACCCAAGACCGAATGCCCCCGGAAGCGAGAGTGCCGCCACCGCCGCGCGCGCCGCGCCAACCGAAGAGCAACCGCTGCCCGCGCCATCCGAACTGCTGCGCCTGACGCTGCAATCCCCGCCACCGCCGCCCGCGCAACCCGTCCGCTCGGGCGTGGCCGATGAGGGCAGCGCGCCGCTCGCCAGCGTGGCGGAGCCGGTCTTCCTAGCGGAAGCGGAGGTGCCGCCGGGGCTGAACGCCATCAGCCTCTTCCAGGGCATGCTGACCGAGGCTTCCCGCTCCGGCGCCAATGTGCCGGGCACTTCGATGCATATTTACGCCCTGGTGCAGCAGCTTTCGACCCTGGTGGAAAACAAGCTGGAAACCGCGGCCTGAAGGACGTCCACGCTGGCCGCAGCGGGGCGCGGGATCAGAACGGGGAGGGCGGACGTTCGTCCCGCCTGAGACAGCGTGAAGAGACAGGGAGCGTGAAAACACACGGCGCGCGTTGCGGTCGCCCGCCCGGATCACCGTTCCTCCGGGCAGCAGAGCCCCGGCTTCGCCGAACAGGGAGAGCGCAGGAATGACGCCTTCGCGCGGCCCGACCGTCCACCGTTCCGGCCTTATCCCTCTGCCGGGGCCGGAACGGAAAGACCCCCGCCGGTTCCGGCGGGGGTCTTTGTTTTCTCCGTCTGCGCCGTCGGGGCCATGCCCCGGGCGCGTCAGTCCAGCGCGCTGTCGCAGCGGCCGCAGACGCCCGGGTGCGCATGGGTGCCCACGTCCGGCAGGATTTTCCAGCAGCGCTGGCACTTCTCACCCTCGGCCTTTTCGAAGACCACGGCGATGCCGGCGACCTCGGGCAGGCGGTAGGCCTCCTGCGGTGCGGGATCGGCCGACAGCTGCAGGTCCGAGGTGATGCAGATGTCGGCGAAGTTCACCGACTTCAGCGCCGCCAGCACATCGGCGTCCTCGACATGGACCACCGGCGCGGCCTCCAGCGAGGCACCGATCACCTTCTCGACCCGCTGCACCTCCAGCGCGGCGGTGACGACGCGGCGCGCCTGGCGCACACGGGCCCACTTGGCCGCGAGGGCCTCGTCCTTCCACGCCGCCGGCGTTTCCGGGAAGTCCTGCAGGTGGACGGAGCTGTCCTCGCCCGGGAAGCGTTCCAGCCAGACTTCTTCCATGGTGAAGCACAGCACCGGCGCCAGCCAGGTGGTCAGCCGGTGGAACAGGATGTCCAGCACGCTGCGCGTGGCCTTGGCCCGCAGGGTGTCGCCGTCGCAGTAGAGCGCATCCTTGCGGATGTCGAAATAAAAGGACGACAGCTCCACCGTGGCGAAGTTGAACACCGCCTGGAAGACGCCCTGGAAGTCGAAGGCGCGGTAGCCCTGCTGCACGACCTCGTCCAGCTCCGCCAGGCGATGCAGGACCCAGCGTTCCAGCTCGGGCATGTCGGCGGGGGCCACGCGGTCTTCCTCGCGGAAATCGCCCAGGCTGCCCAGGATGAAGCGCATGGTATTGCGCAGACGGCGGTAGCTGTCGGCGGTGCCCTTCAGGATCGTGTCCCCGATCCGCTGGTCGGCCATGTAGTCGGTCTGGGCGACCCAGAGGCGCAGGATGTCCGCGCCGTACTGCTTGATGACGTCCTGCGGTGCGATGGTGTTGCCGAGCGACTTGGACATCTTGTTGCCCTTCTCGTCCAGCGTGAACCCATGGGTCACCACGTTGCGATAGGGCGCGCGGCCCAGGGTGCCGCAGGCCTCCAGCAGGGAGGAGTGGAACCAGCCGCGGTGCTGGTCGGTGCCTTCCATGTAGACGTCGGCAATGCCGTCCTCGGTCCCGTCGGGGCGATCCCGCAGCACAAACGCGTGGGTGGAGCCACTGTCGAACCACACGTCGAGGATGTCATCGACCTTCTGCCACTCGGCCGGGTCGTATTCATTGCCCAGGAACCGTTCCTTGGCGCCGTCCTTGTACCAGGCATCCGCGCCCTCGGCCTCGAAGGCTTGCGCGATGCGGTCGTTGACGGCCGGATCGCGCAGCAGGAAGTCGGGATCGGTCGGCAGGGCGCCCACCTTGGTGAAACAGGTCAGCGGCACGCCCCAGGCGCGTTGCCGCGACAGCACCCAGTCGGGACGGCTTTCCATCATCGAATGCAGACGGTTGCGGCCCGACTGCGGCGTGAACTTCACCAGGTCCTCGATGGATTTCAGCGCGCGTTCCCGGATCGTCTCGCCGTGCTGGTCCTGGCCGTCACCAACCTTGCGGTCGATCGCGGCGAACCACTGCGATGTGTTGCGGAAGATCACCGGCGCCTTGGAACGCCAGGAATGCGGGTAGCTGTGCTTGATCTTGCCGCGCGCCATCAGCCCGCCGACCTCGACCAGCTTGTCGATGACGGCCTTGTTGGCGTCGCCCTCACCGCCCTTGCGGTTCAGGATGTACTTGCCGCCGAAGAAGGGCAGGTCGGCACGGAAGCCGCCATCGTCCATCACGTTGTAGGTGATGACCTGATCGAGCATGCCGAGATCCCGGTAAAGCTCGTATTCCTCCATCCCGTGCGAGGGGGCGCAGTGGACGAACCCGGTGCCTTCCTCGTCGGTGACGAAGGGCGCGGCGCGGAAATCGCGCGGCGCGTCCCATTCGCCGTTCGCCCCTTCGGCACCCGCCAGCGGGTGCGCCAGCGTCATGGCGGCCAGCTGATCGGCGCTGACGTCGCTGACGCGTTTCCACTGGCCATCCTCCAGGCGCGCCTTGGCGAAGGTCTGGGCGGCCAGCTTGTCGGCCAGGATGTATTTCTCCCCGACTTGCAGCCAGCATTCATCCGGCGTGCCGGTGACCTCGTAGAGGCCGTAGTCATAGTCGGCGCCGAAGACGACGGCCTTGTTCGACGGGATGGTCCAGGGCGTCGTGGTCCAGATCACCACATGGGCGCCCAGGAATTTCTCCCGCGCGGCCTGGGCCGCCTCGACGACCGCCTGGCGGGCCTCGGCGCTTTCTTCCTCGTCAGAGCTTTCGCCGGCCCCGGGGGCGAAATCGGTGACCTTGAACTTCACCCAGATGGTGAAGCTTTCCTTGTCGTGGTATTCGACCTCAGCCTCGGCCAGGGCGGTCTTTTCCACCGGCGACCACATCACGGGCTTCGACCCCTGGTAGAGGGTGCCGTTCATCAGGAACTTCATGAATTCCTCGGCGATGACGCGCTCGGCGTGGAAGTTCATGGTCAGGTAGGGATCGTCCCAGTTCCCGGTGATGCCGAGGCGCTTGAACTCCTCGCGCTGCACGTCGACCCAGCCTTCGGCGAACTTGCGGCATTCCTGGCGGAAGTCGACCACGTCGACCTCGTCCTTGTTGCGGCCTTTCTTGCGGTACTGTTCCTCGATCTTCCACTCGATCGGCAGGCCGTGGCAGTCCCAGCCGGGCACGTACCGCGCGTCATGACCCATCATCTGGTGCGACCGCACGATCATGTCCTTGATCGTCTTGTTCAGGGCGTGACCGATATGCAGGTGGCCGTTGGCATAGGGCGGGCCGTCATGCAGGGTGAAGGGCGTCCGCCCCTCCTTCTCGCGCAGGCGGTCGTAGATGCCGATTGTCTCCCAGCGGTCCAGCCAGCCGGGCTCGCGCTTGGGCAGGCCCGCGCGCATGGGGAAATCGGTTTTCGGAAGGTTCAGCGTGTCTTTGTAGTCAGGCGTCTCGGCGCACATGGTCGTGATCCGTTTCAGGAAGTCGCAATGTCTGTGAAAGGTCGGCGCGGTATCCCATACGCCTTGTCCCGGCGGCTCGAGTTCAGAGCGCCGGGCATGTAATTCGAATGATGATGGCGAAGGCTCGGGTCATCATGGGGGATGCATACACGCGGGGCGGGCGGGCGTCCAGTGGATCGGGGGCCTGCGCCCTTGGTGGGCCGCGGATGCCTCCGGCGGGAGTATTTGGGACGACGTGAAGACAGGGGGCTGCCCCCGGGGTGGCCGACTTTCGAGGACGGGGGCGTGGCACGCTCCTCATGGCGAACGGCGGGTGCCTCTCCGGGCACCGTCCCGCCTCTTCACGTCGTCGGAAATACTCCGGGGGAGCCGAAGGCGGGGGGCAGCGCCCCCCTCCGCGCTTTCAGCCCGCGCTGCCCTCGGTCTTCTCGGCCTTGGCGAAAAGGCCGGTCAGCGCCGTCTGGATGATCGAGGTAACCCGCGGACGGCGCCCGTCGGAGAAGGGCATGGGGCGGCAGACCTCCATCGCGGCCAGGCCAACGCGGGCGGTCAGCGCCCCATTGACCACCCCTTCGCCGAAGCGGCGCGACAGGCGCGCCAGCAGGTTGCCCCCCAGCACCGAGCCCAGCATGTCGTCGCCCATGGCCACGGCACCCGTGGCCACCAGGTGGGTCATCACCGCGCGCAGCAGGCGCCAGGATCCCAGCGTGCCTGAACGGCCGCCGTAGATCTCCGCGATGCGGCGGATCATGCGGATATTGGCGCCAAGGGCCGTGGCGACATCCGCCAGCGCCAGGGGCACCAGGGCGGTGACCGTGGCGACCTGCCGCGCGGCGGCTTCCACCTCGGCGCGGGCCGCGCGGTCCAGGGGGGTCAGCAGCTCGCCCTCCGCGAGGTCCAGCAGGGAGGCCGCGTCGAACTGGTCCGGCTGGCGTTCGTCGAACCGCTCCACCTGCCAGCGCATCTCGGGCCGGCCCCGATAGAGCTAATGAAATCGGAAGTTTTTGGAGAGGATTTGAAAAAATTACTTCCTGTCATAGAACCGGGAAAGTCAGATTCTGCTTCGTTTGATAACGTTCTTGAATTTTTACACCTCACCGGAAGAACACTGCCGCACTCATTATGTATGATGATTCCGGAATCGTTTAACCAGAAAAACCCGATTCCCGAAAGTTTAAAAGCGTTTTACGAATATCATTCTACTATAATGGAACCCTGGGACGGACCTGCTTCAATGGTTTTTTCAGATGGCAGATACATTGGAGGAACACTTGACAGGAATGGATTGCGTCCTTCGCGGTTTGTGATTACGAAAAATAATCTCATTGTAATGGGGTCGGAAGTGGGTGTTCAAACTTTCAAACCGGAAGAAATTAAAGAGAAAGGACGTTTACGCCCTGGTAAAATATTACTGGTAGATACCCAACTTGGAATTATCATTCCGGATCAGGAAGTAAAGGATCAATTAAGCAGAAGGAATCCTTACCAGATGTGGTTAAAAGAAAACCGCATGCTGATGAAAGATATAAAAGTAAAACAACGTGTTCCTTCGTCGATTGAAAATTTTGATACCTATTCAAAGGTATTCGGTTATTCGAAAGAGGACATGTATGAATTGATAAAACCTATGAGCGAGATTGGCGCAGAACCAACGAGTTCAATGGGGAATGATACTCCACCAGCCGTTTTTTCGGAGAAACCCAAACGTTTATTTGATTACTTTAAACAAGTATTTGCACAGGTAACAAACCCGCCTATCGACTCTATACGGGAAGGTTTGGTTATGTCCTTAACAAATTATATAGGCTCTTTACATTCCAATATTTTAGCGGAAGCACCAGAGCATTGTAAACTCATCAAATTTGATGAACCGATTGTAACAAATACCGACCTTGGCAAGATAAAAGATATTAAGGACGAGATGTTTACTCACCAGACTATTCCAATGGTTTTTCCGGTGAAGGAAGGTGCAGCAGGATTTGAAAAAGCAATGGAAACGGTGCTGGCTGAAGCAGAAAAAGCCGTTGACACAAGAAAAAACTACATCATTCTTACTGATAGAGGTATATCTGAAGAGCAGGCTCCAATCCCGTCATTACTCGCTGTTGCAGCAGTACATCATCATTTGATTAATGTGAAGAAAAGAATGCAGGTGGGAATTATTGTTGAGACTGGTGAAGCCCGTGAGGTGAATCATTTTGCGTTGCTTCTTGGATATGGAGCCAGTGTGATCAATCCTTATCTCGCTTTTGCAGCCATCGATCATATGGTGAAAGAAGGTAAAATTGAGATGGACTACAAAGAGGCTCGTAAAAATTATATAAAAGCAGTAGATAAAGGATTGTTGAAAGTGTTCTCAAAAATGGGAATTTCAACTTTGCGTAGCTACCATGGAGCTCAAATTTTCGAAGCAATTGGTGTCAGCAAAGATGTAGTTGAAAAATATTTTACAGGAACAGTCTCAAAAATTGGAGGAATAGGCCTGCCCGAGATTTGTAAGGAAACCACTATGTTTCACAACGAAGCATACAAAGCAGATAACAGTCCCGAACCATTCCGTTTTGAAAACACAGGAAACTACGCATGGCGGAAATACGGAGAACATCATGCTTGGAACCCGCAGACTATTGGACTTTTACAATGGGCTACACGAACAAACGATTATTCAAAATTTAAAGAATATACAACACTTGTTGATAAAGAAAACAAGCGCCCCGCATTTATTCGCAGTTGTTTTAATTTCAAAAAGAACCCGATACCGGTAGAACAGGTAGAACCGGTGGAAGAAATTATGAAACGCTTCGTAACAGGTGCAATGTCATATGGGTCAATTAGCAAGGAAGCTCATGAAGCACTCGCAGTAACAATGAATACCATTGGCGGAAGAAGTAATACCGGAGAAGGAGGAGAGGATTCAGAACGGTTTGGTACAATTAGAAATAGTAAAATCAAACAAGTTGCTTCAGGCCGGTTTGGGGTTACCAATAATTACCTCACTAATGCCGAGGAACTTCAAATTAAAATTGCACAAGGCGCAAAACCTGGTGAAGGAGGACAGTTGCCTGGTTATAAGGTGAATAAGATTATTGCTAAAACCCGTAATTCGACACCCGGGATTACGTTGATTTCTCCTCCGCCACATCACGATATTTATTCAATTGAGGATTTGGCTCAGTTGATTTACGACCTGAAAATAACCAACCCGAGAGCAAGAGTTTCAGTTAAACTGGTTTCAGAGGATGGAGTTGGTACAATTGCGGCGGGTGTTAGTAAAGCTTTTTCTGATATTATTATTATTGCAGGCGCTGATGGTGGAACAGGTGCAAGCCCCGCAAGTTCAATAAAACATGCAGGTTTACCTGTTGAGCTAGGGATTGCAGAAACGCAGCAAACGCTTGTTCTGAATAAATTGCGCGACAGGGTAAAACTTCAGGTTGACGGGCAATTAAAAACAGGTAGAGATGTCGTTACACTGGCATGTTTGGGGGCTGAAGAATTCGGATTTTCAACATCGGCACTTATTGTACTCGGATGTATAATGATGCGTAAATGCCACATGAATACCTGCCCTGCCGGTATAGCAACACAAGATAAATCTCTTCGGAAAAGATTTATTGGTAAAGCTGAATATACCATTAACTTTTTCAGGTTTTTAGCCGAAGAAATCAGGGAATACCTTGCAGAAATGGGGTACACCAAATTCGATGATATTGTTGGTAGAACTGATTTACTCGAATTGGATAAGGAAATTACCAACTGGAAAATGAGCACCGTTGATTTCTCCAGGTTACTTTACGTTCCTAAAGAAGCCAGCGAAACACCGCTTCATAATACGCGTCCAAATGGCCGCCCTTCAGAGCATATGGATAGTGATTTAATTAAAGAAGCTAAAAAAGCAATAAGGGCGGCGGGTGAGAAAGTTTGGATCTCGCGTGATATTGTGAATGTAGATCGTACTATAGGCGCAATGCTCTCCGGGGAAATTTCAAAACTATATGGAGAAGGCGGTCTTCCTGATGATACGATTAATTGTACTTTCCACGGAACAGCCGGACAAAGTTTTGGGGCATTTCTTGTAAAAGGTGTTACTTTCCGCTTGGAAGGAGATTCTAACGATTATATTGGAAAAGGACTTTCCGGAGGAAAAATTGTTGTTGTTCCTCCAATTGGCTCAACATTTAAACCCGAAGAGAATATAATAGTAGGTAATACATCGTTTTACGGGGCAACTTCGGGTGAAGCATACATCCGCGGAGTCGCCGGTGAACGTTTCTGTGTCCGCAACTCAGGTGTGAAAACTGTGATTGAAGGTACAGGCGACCACTGCTGTGAATATATGACAGGTGGAAGGGTAGTTGTTCTTGGAAAAACAGGACGCAACTTTGCAGCGGGTATGAGTGGGGGAATTGCTTATGTGCTTGATGAAGCAGGAGATTTTGACTACTACTGTAACAGGGGATTGGTTGATCTTACACCGGTAGAAGATAAATCGGATGTAAGTGAATTGCAGGCTCTTATTAGTAATCATTTACTCTATACCCAGAGTTCTCTGGCATCAAAAATTTTAACGCATTGGGAAGAATATTTGCCCAGATTTGTTAAAGTGATACCGTTTGAATACAGAAAGGTTCTGGAAGAACAAAAGTTGAAGGAATTGCAGAAGAAATTACAACTAACAGAAGACGATCCTTCTCGTCATGAGTAATATTAACTATCAGAAAAAATAGGAAGAAATAGATATGGGAGATCCAAAAGGTTTTATGACAGTGCCGCGCAAAGAAGCCGGTTATCGTCCCACTAAAGAAAGGATTTACGACTACGGAGAAGTAGAACAAACATTAGATGAAAAAGACAGGCAACTTCAGGCCTCGCGTTGCATGGATTGCGGAATTCCTTTTTGTCACTGGGGTTGCCCGGTGGGAAGCAAAATTCCGGAATGGCAGGATGCGCTGTATCGGGGAAGAAAAGATGAAGCTTATTTTATTTTACACTCAACTAACAGTTTCCCCGAGATAACTGGTCGTGTATGTCCGGCTCCATGCGAAAAATCGTGTGTTTTGGCTATTCATGAAGAAGCGGTTACCATTCGTGAAAACGAGTGCGCAACGGTTGAACAAGCTTTTGAAGCCGGAATTGTTGTGCCGAATCCGCCCAAGAGTAGAACAGGGAAGAAAGTTGCGGTAGTCGGTTCAGGTCCAGCAGGGCTGTCGGCTGCCGATTTGCTGAACAGAGCTGGTCATATGGTTACTGTTTTCGAGAAAAGTGATGCTATCGGAGGTTTATTGCGTTACGGAATTCCTGATTTTAAGCTGAATAAAGGAATAATTGACCGAAGATTAAATTTATTTCTTGATGAAGGTATTGAGTTTAAAACCAATGTAACTGTTGGTGTTGATGTAACGAAAAAAGATTTACTGGCTGAATACGATGCAGTATTGCTTGCAATGGGAGCAGAACAACCCAGAAATCTTCCATTGGAGGGCAGGGAATTAGACGGTGTTCATTTTGCAATGAACTTTTTAACCCAACAAAATAAAGTTGTGGCCGGTCAAAGTTATTCTGAAGAAGAACGGATTCTGGCAAAGGATAAGAATGTTTTGGTTATTGGTGGGGGTGACACTGGCTCAGACTGCGTTGGCACATCCATCCGGCAGAAAGCAAAATCAGTTACGCAAATCGAAATTTTGCCAAAACCCCAGGAAAAACGAGCAGATAACAACCCATGGCCATATTGGCCAAATACATTGCGTACTTCCAGTTCTCATATGGAAGGCTGTGAGCGTAGATGGAGCCTTTCAACCAAAAGATTTATCGGCGAGAACGGAAAACTGAAACAAGTTGAAGTTGTTCAGGTTGAATGGACAAATGAAAACGGACGTTGGATAATGAACGAAGTTCCCGGTACAAATGAAGTTTTAGATGTTGATTTGGTATTGCTTGCTATGGGATTTACACAGCCAGTTCATATCGGGTTGCTTGATGAACTTGAAGTAGAATACGACGCGCGCGGGAATGTAAAAGTAAATGATTCGAAACAAACATCGATAGATAAAATATTTGCTGCTGGAGATGTTGAAAAAGGAGCAAGTTTAGTAGTTCATGCAATTGAAGCCGGAAAAGTAGCGGCCAGAAATGTTGATGAATTTCTGCGCAAAAACTAATTATTAAGTTGTTAGAATTTACAATTATAATCAATACGAAGTAAACCAAATTCCAAATAGTGCAGTTTTTAAGAGGAATCCGGTAAAGAGGATATTATTTTTATAATCCAACCAAGCTAATCACTTTCCCTTTGATCGTTTAGCATAACTACCGGTTCCTCTTTTTTTACATTATTACAGAGTAAGCGGAATATTCTCTGGACGTTTATGTTTCCATCTCCGGTGCGACCATAGATAAAATTCGGGCTCTTGCCTGATGATTTCCTCCATCTTCCGCACATATCCAAGTAAAATTTTATCAGATTCAATCGTTTTCGGATTTTCAAAAAGAGGAATAAATTCAGCTTCGTAAAATCCTCGTTTAATTTTTCTTATGCGGTGAAAGTAAACACGCTGATTCGTTTTTTTTGCAATTTTTTCCGGTCCTGAAAAGAACGGTGCTTCACGGTTTAAAAATATTGTCCAGAATTGTGATGTAGCTTTAGGGGTTTGGTCGGCACCAAGCCAAAGAGCAGTTGGTGTTCCTTCACGGTTGAAACTGTAAGCCACGCGCGCTGATTTATGTACAGGTACACAAACCCCTCCCCAGCGTTCGCGGGAATGTAACAGAAATTTTTCAAAAGCCTGGTTTCCACGCACCGGATTGTACAGCATGAGCACTTTATGAGAGATTTTCTTTTGCACATGGCTGCACCATTCCCAATTATTGTGGTGCATTGCAAGTATAATAACACTTTTCCCTTCTGCAGAACAATTCCGGATAGAATCCAGTCCTTTATATGTAATCCGTTTATCTGCCTGTCTTTCACTCATACTGTACATTTTTACAGTTTCCAGTGAAAAATCGCAGAAATGACGATAAAATTTGCCAACTATATCATTTATTTCTGTGTTGCTTTTTTCAGGAAAAGTGTAAGTAAGGTTTTCAACAATAACTTTTTTCCGATATTTAATAACATACCTTACGATAAAATAAAAGAAATCGGAAATGTAATAAATAGCCCCAAAAGGAAGGTGGGAAATTGCAATTAGAAACCCCACGAGAATTTTGTTTGAAATCCTTTTCAGAAAACTCTCATAATACTTTTTGTTTTTTTCCGCCAGCTCAGCATCAACCATAATCTCTCAAATTATTGAGTTAACAGCACAAAGGTATATTTTCCGGCCGTTTATGTTTCCAACGTTTATGCGACCATAAATAAAATTCAGGATTTTTTCTTATTTCTTCTTCCATTTTTTGAATGTACTTGATTAAAATTTCTTTCTCGCTAAAATCCTGAGGATTTTTCACCAGCATTTCAAAAGTGGTTACATATTTTCCCCGCGATTGTTTTTCTATTTTTTGGAAAAATATCGGATAGTTAAACCGCTTTGCAATAACCGCCGGTCCCGGATAAAACATGGCTTCCTGATTTAAAAAAGTAAACCAAAGTGAATGGTAGGATGGAGGAGTTTGATCGCCAGCCAGCCAAATGAAGATCATCTCATTTGTTTTTTCAGCTTGAATAATTCTTCTAAGAATGTTTGAATTTGTTATCATTTCCGCTCCTTGTTTTTCACGGGTGCCATTCATTAGTTTATCATATTTTTTGTTATGAAGAGGTTTGTATACGCCGAGTACGTGATGTTTTATTTCGCGTGGAAAACAATTGCTCCATTCCCAGTTATTAAAATGCATGGTAAGCACCACAACACTTTTCTTTTTTTCGAAATAACTATTAATAAGTTCTGCATCCTTTATCTCCATGTGTTTCTTATAGTCAGCTTTTGTCATATTGAACATTTTTATCGATTCCATAATTAAATCACAAAAATGTCTGAAGTATTTTTTTCTGATGATTTTGAGCTGCTCTTCTGATTTTTCAGGAAACGAATTTCTGAGGTTTTGAAAAACTACTTCTTTACGATATTTAATAATATAGAAAACAATAAAATAGAAAATATCTGATAAAAGATAGATAACAGCAAAAGGAAGTTTGGCTATAAGTTGTAAGAAAAAGATGCCAATGTCAGTCGAGTTTTTTGATTGCATAAATCTTTTTGAGCGTTTACAAAGCTACATTTTTTAACGGTTTTTTCATCAAAAATAAGCTTATCATTGCTATCTTTCGAAGCAATAAAAGTAGAGAACATGAAAATACAGTTAATGGTTATTGTAATCTTTTTTTCGATGAATTTATTGGCTCAAAATACATTTATCGCTCATCGTGGCGCTTCTTATCTTGCACCTGAAAATACAGTGGCTTCGGCAGAGTTGGCCTGGGAGTTGGGAGCTGATGCTGTGGAAATAGATATTTATCTTACGAAAGATAATCGGGTAATGGTTATTCACGATAAGGATACCAAACGAACCTGTTCCGGGAAAAAAAATCTTTCTATTGAAAATACACCATCAATTTTATTACGCGATTTGGACGCCGGTGTTTGGAAAGATGAAAAATATAAAGGCGAAAAAATTCCATTTCTTTCTGAAATTATTGAGACAGTACCGGAAGGCAAAAAACTTGTTGTTGAAATAAAGTGTGGAAGTGAAGTAGTTCCTCATATTGAGCGGATTATTGAAAGAAGTGGTAAGCTCGACCAGATTGTATTTATAAGCTTTAACTGGGATGCTGTTGTAAAGGCGAAAAAACAGTTTCCTGAGAATAAATGTTACTGGTTAAGTTCATCCAAAGCAGCAGTAAAGAAAAAAATGGCTGACGTTGTGGCAGCCGGAATCGATGGAATAAATCTGGATCATTCTATAATTGATGAAGAAATCATGGCATTGGCTAAAGAGAATGGTCTGGAAGTTCTTGCATGGACTGTAGATGATCCTACAGAAGCACAACGATTAACCAACTTAGGGGTAACAGCGCTAACTACCAATCGCCCGAAATGGCTCAAAGACGAAATGGCTAAATTATAAAAAGGATTTCCCTCAACAGGGAAATCCTAAAATTCAGGTTTTCTGAAAAGTGTTTGGCTGAGGCATCTTAGTAATTGTCTTTTGAAATATAGCTATTGATTGATTTCTATTAGTATCTTATGAATAACTCCCCTGATAACTTACAGTTTTATCTGTTTTATAGAAGTATTTGGTTTTAGGAACGGTGCTAAATTTGTTTTTCATTTTTTTGATTTAGTATTAATTATGTTTCAAAAATAACAGGAAGTAGTGTTAAGAGGGATTAACAGAAACGAACGTTTGTTAATTAAAGCTTACGGTTGTTATCGTGATTTAAAAAATGTAAAAAACGGACTTTTATGAAAAGTTTTTTGAGGGAATAATAAAAAAGCCAGAGTTAATAACAACCCTGGCTTTTCAGTTATATAAAATTGTATTTCTTTTACTGAACGTCGATTCCCCTGTTTTTCAACATCGGACGGATATCGGGTTCTCTTCCTGCAAAATTGTGGTACATTTCATTATAATCTTCGGTATTTCCTCTGGATAAAACCATGTCGCGTAAACGTTGTCCGTTTTCACGGGTTAGCCCACCATTTTGTTCAAACCATTCAAATGCATCTTGGTCGAGCATTTCTGCCCATTGATAAGCATAATAGCCGGCTGCATAACCATTTCCCCAAATGTGTAAGAAATAAGAAGAACGGTAGCGGGGAGGAACCTGGGGAATATCCAGTTTGTTGTTCTTTAATGCTCCGGCTTCAAATTCATCAACTGAATTTATTTTGGTTCCGGGTGTAATTGTATGCCACTCCATATCGAGATTGGAAGCCGCTAAAATTTCGGTAAAAGCATATCCCTGGTTGAATGTCGCCGATTTTTTGATTTTATCAATCAGTTCCTGTGGCATTGGCTCCCCTGTTTTATAATGTTTGGCATAATGATTCAGCACTTCAGAATAAAGCGCCCAATGCTCATTAAATTGCGAAGGAAATTCAACAAAATCACGGGCAACACTTGTTCCCGAAAGACTAGGATAAATTTGGTCGGCAAATATTCCGTGCAACGCATGTCCAAATTCGTGAAACATGGTTGTTACATCGTCGTAAGTTATAAGTGCAGGCTCTCCTTCCGTTGGTTTTGTAAAGTTACAAATATTGTAAACTACCGGCTTTGTTTTAAGTAGCTTTGATTGACCTACTACGTTGCTCATCCATGCTCCGCCTGATTTATTATCTCTTTGGAAATAATCGCAATAAAAAAGAGAGAGTTCACTTCCATCCTGATCTTTAACTTCATAAACACGCATATCAGGATTATAAACTGGGATATCGGTCCTGCGTTCGAAAGTTAATCCATATAATTGATTTGCTGCATAGAATACTCCATTTTCCAAAACATTAAACAGTTCGAAGTATGGTTTTATTTGTTCTTCATCCAGGTCGTAACGTTCTTTTCGAAGTTTCTCTGCATAAAAATTCCAGTCGTACGGCTGCAATTTAAATCCACCATTTTCTCTGTCGATTAAACTTTGCAAATCCTTGGCCTCTTTTTTTGCATTGGCAGTAGAGGGCGGAACAAGTTTACCTAAAAAAGTATGCACAGCTTCCGGCGTTTTTGCCATTTGATCTTGCAGCGACCAGGCTGCATAATTTTTAAATCCCAGCAACGCAGCTTTTTCTGCCCTTATTTCTGCTATACGTTTTATTACTTCGCGTGTGTCATTTGCATCGCCTTTTTCAGTTCGGCTCCATGAAGCCTCAAAAAGCTTCTTCCTTGTTTCGCGATCTTGCAAGGACTGTAAAAGTGGTTGTTGAGTTGTATTCTGAAGTGCAATTAAATATTTCCCTTCTTTCCCTGCATCTGTTGCATTTTGTGCAGCCTTTTTTATCTGTCCTTCTGAAAGTCCTTTTAAAGCAGCTTCATTATCCACAATTAAAGCTCCTTCTTTTGCCCCGGCAAGCAACTGATTGGTAAATTTAGCACTGAGAAGTGCATCTTCTTCATTTAATTTTTTTAATTTTTCTTTCGCATCGGCTGGTAAGTTAGCTCCTGCTCGAGTGAATTCATCGTAATAATATTCCAGTAAACGCTCAGATTCTTTATCAAGATCCAGACTCTCTTTCTTTCCGTAAATTGTTTTGATGCGGCTAAAGAGATTGTCATTTAAAGTAATTGCATCCTGCAATCCGGCCAGTTTGGGAGCAATTTCTTCCTGAAGATTTTGTAATGTATCGTTTGTATTGGCTCCCGAAAGCATATCAAAAACATTGAGCGTCCGTGTTAAAAGACTGCCACTTTTTTCAAGTTCAACCAATGTGTTTTCAAATGTAGGGGCTTCCGAATTATTGGCAATCTGCTCGATCTCCGACAATTGTTGTTTAATCCCCTGCTCAATAGCAGGAGCGAAATCGGAGCTTTGAATTTTTGTAAAGTCAGGTGCATGAAATGGCAGTTCGCTGACTTTCATAAACGGATTTTCTGTGTTTTCCATTGATTCTGTTTCTTTTGTATTTTGGTTGCAGGACACAAAAATCAACAAGAATAGTCCTGTTGCAACAATTGATAGCTTTTTCATTTTTCCAGTAGTTATGCAATTTTTATTTCTATGTATTTTCTAAAAAGCATTATTAATGTTTGGAAAAAACAACCTCGAAAGTACAATATTTTTATAGTCGTAGTATGAAAAACAATGATTTTATTTTATATACCATGAAGAATTAAACTTGATCTTTTCTGAGGATGGAAAGAATTCTTTCCCATCGGAAACTAGAATCAAATCTGCTTTTTTCACTAATGGTTCTATTTGTTTTTTTGGGAATTTATTACGGAGTAAAACAACCACGAAACAACCGGGTTGTATCACTTTAATTAACGACGCAGATTCAATAACAACCGGGTTTTTTGGGGGAAGGATTTTTATAAGTTCATAGAAAGCAGTTTTTAAATCCGAATCAACAGCCAGAATCAGATAACTTTTGAATGCGCCATTTTGTAAATAAAGCGACGAATCTTTTTGTATGCTTTTATTTGTTTCTTCAAAAAGTATCCAGTTTTCGCCATTTTTTATTTCAATCAACCCCGAGGTTGTTTTGTGAAGGTGAGGGGTAACTTTTACAGCAATCGGTTTTTTTAGCTTTTCGTTTGCAAGAATCTGGCATGCAAATGTTGTTTTTCCAACATTCTGACCGCTGCCTGCAATCAAAAGGATATGTTCAAATTTCTCCATATTTTATTTTGTACTTTCAGAACCAACAATCAGTTGAAAAACATTGCCGGCGAAATAAAACGATTTCTCAATTGAAATATCATTCTTTTTTAAGATGCTTTCCAAACCACCGTTTTTATAAAATTTTCTGAAATTGCCGTGATGTTCTTTTCCTGCCATAAACTCGGCCAATCGGCTTCCGTAACCTACTATGCTTTGGGGTAATGGAACGGAATAGTCCACAATGATAATCCTCCTGGAAATTCGCTTCATTTCGTTTAAAACAGGTGTGTAAAGTGCTGGTGGAAACTGGTGTAATGCAAGCGACATAGTAGCCACATCAAATTCTTTTGAGGTGAAAATTTTCAAATTTGTTGCATCGCAAATTGAAAAATTTACATTTTCGACACGGGTTTTATTTTTTGTTTGATTGGCTCTTTTTATCATCGATGCGGAAAGATCAACACCCGTGACAAATTTTGACTTTTTTGCCAGTTCAAAAACCTGGGCTCCTGTTCCGCAGGCAATATCCACTACATTTTCATTTTCAGAAATCTGAGTACCTACTTTTTCCCGCATTTTCACCAATAAGGGATCAATAAAAGTGCTGTAAAATAGCCCTGATTCAACCATGTTTTATTTCATTAACGATTGAAAGTAGTTGCATGTCTCTTTGTCGCGGTAGAATAATGGTTTGTTTTTTTTCCAATTTTCCCGGGGGGGAGTATTATTTTGTTCCCTGCCATGTATAACTACCGTCTTCATTTCTTATTGCAACTACTTTTGGATTGCATTTTTTCGTTTTCGATTTATACTTCGAATTTAAACTGATTTTGTTTTTCTTTGTTGTAAAAGCTGACTTAAAATAAATGTTATGAATAAATTCCAGGTTTTGTTGTTTGTTTCCCTGTTTCTTTTTTCCGCTTTTAAATCAGACAAACCAGCTTATTTGCTTTATACAAAAGAAGGCAAAACAGTAAAATACTCCAAAATGATGAAAGACTTGGAAAATGCAGATATTGTGTTGTTTGGCGAAGTGCATAATAGTCCGATATCGCATTGGCTTGAACTGGAGCTGACTAAAGATTTATACGCAGATAAAAAAGACAACTTAATTTTGGCTGCGGAAATGTTCGAAACCGATAACC
Source organism: uncultured Draconibacterium sp. (assembly GCA_963677235.2). Classification (GTDB taxonomy): domain Bacteria; phylum Bacteroidota; class Bacteroidia; order Bacteroidales; family Prolixibacteraceae; genus Draconibacterium. The sequence continues at coordinate 20,407 of CAXXPP010000006.1, forward strand.
AACTGATTTTAAATGAATATATTAACGGTACAATTTCTCAAAGCAGATTTGAAGATGAAGCCAAGTTGTGGCCCAATTATAAAACAGATTATAAACCGTTGGTTGAATTTGCAGTACAAAATAAGTTGCAGTTTGTAGCTTCAAATGTTCCGCGCCGTTATGCTTCGCTGGTAAATTCGAAAGGTTTTGAAGGATTGGAAGAGCTTTCTGATGAAGCAAAAGCATTCTTACCTCCACTTCCTGTGAAATATGATCCGAAACTAAATTGTTATAAAAGTATGATGCAGATGGAAGGAATGGGAAGCCATATTACTCCTAATTTCCCTAAGGCACAGGCTATAAAAGATGCAACTATGGCACATTCTATTTTAAAATACTGGGAACCCGGAAAGTTGCTGATTCATTTCCATGGCGCTTATCATTCCGAAAACTTTGAAAGTATTTACTGGTATTTAAAACAGGAAAACCCGGCTTTGAATATTGTAACAATTCATTCTGTTTCGCAGGTTGATAACACTAAACTTTTAAAAGAAAACACCGGGAAAGCCGATTATACAATTTGTATTGATGGGGACATGACCAGCACCCGGTAGTCTTATTTTTTGTAAAAATTCATTTCTTCAAGATATTCCCATGTTTTACAGGGAAGATAGTGCCGCATATTTTTTCCCTGCCGGATAGCTTTTCTAATAAAAGTTGACGAGATGTCCATCAGCGGAGCATCGGTTAGTAAAATATTAGGATGTGGTGTATATTTTGTTTTGTCGAATCCAGGCCTCGGGTAAACGATAATCCCATAATTTTCAATTATTATTTCATAATTCTTCCATTTATGCAAGTTCTCAAGATTATCCGAGCCCATTAAAATTTTGAATTCATGAAGAGGAAATTTATCCTTTAAGTAGGCCAGTGTATCAACGGTATAACTTGGTTTTGGTAGTGTAAATTCGATGTTCGAAACTCTGAAGCGACTATCGTAATCTACCGCCCGGTGCACCATTTCCAGCCGCTGATAATCATCAAGCAAGTTTGTCTTTTTTTTATGGGGATTATGGGGCGAAACCACAAACCATAACTGGTCTATTTCGGTATATTCAACCATATAATTGGCGATGGCAAGATGCCCGATATGAACAGGGTTATATGTTCCGAAATAAAGTCCGATTTTGAGTTCCAGACTTGCTTTAGGTGCCAGTATGTCGGTTACAATGTTCCCCATTTTGAAGTCAACAATTCAGGAAATTATCTTTTTAAAAAATCAATTACCAGTTTTTCCGCTTCAATAAAAGCTTTTTCCAGATGTTCGTTTATAAGAATAACATCAAACTGGTTGGCAAATCCTAATTCATATCTGGCTTTTGCAATACGGGTTTTTATTTTTTCTTCGGTTTCTGTTGAGCGATATGTGAGTCGTTTTTTTAATTCCTCAATTGATGGAGGTTGAACAAAAATAGCTAATGCTTCCTGCTGATAAAAACGTTTGATATTTAAGCCACCAACAACATCGACATCAAAAATTACATTTTTCCCTAGGTTCCGGATTCGTTCTACTTCGCTTTTTAGCGTTCCATAACTGGTTCCTTTGTAAACTTCTTCCCACTCCAGAAATTCTTCATTTTTAATTTTTTCCAGAAATTCAATTTCGGACAGAAAATAATAATCTTTTCCGTGGGTTTCTGTATGCCTTTTTTCGCGGCTGGTTGCCGAAATGGAAAACTCAAGGTTTAAATCTTTTGAAAGGAGGTGTTTTACGATGGTTGTTTTCCCCGCCCCCGACGGAGCCGAAAATATAATTAGCTTTCCCTTTTTATTTGTGTTGTTTTCCATTCAACTATAAAACATTTAATAATTGCTCTTTTATTCTTTCCAGATGATCTTTCATTTGAACCACAATTTTTTGAATATTTTTTTCGTTGGCTTTTGAACCAATGGTATTAATTTCTCTTCCAAGTTCCTGAGAGATAAATCCCAGTTTCTTACCAGTACTTAATTCTTCTTCCAGCGTTTCGGTAAAATAGCTGCAATGATTAGCCAATCTTACTTTTTCTTCATTAATGTCCAGTTTTTCAAGATAGAAAATCAGTTCCTGTTCAAACCTGTTTTCATCAACGCTACCATTCATTCTTAAATTCTCCAGACTTTCTGTTAAACGTGCTTTTATGGCTTCAACCCGTTGTTGTTCAAATGGTTCAATTTGAGATAAAAGGTTTTGTATACTTTTAATGTTTCCCAATATGTCGGAAAATAATGCTGCGCCTTCCTGAATTCTGAATTTATCAATTTCTTCCAGTGCCATATAAATACTTCCCAGAATGGTTTCCCACTCTTTTTCATCCAATGTTTCGTATTCCGTTTTCACCACATCGGGTAAACGCAAGGCTGCCTGAAGAATAGATTGATCAATGGCAAGATTTAAATCGGCGCTGATTTGTTTCAGGTGATTGTAATAACCCTTTAAAATGGGTTCGTTTATTTTTGAATTTGATTCTTCTCCGTGGTTTTCTACATAAATGTTAAAATCGACCTTCCCCCGAACCAGTCTTTCAGAAAGTGCTTTGCGTATTTCTATATCTTTTTCCCTGTAAAGAGCAGGAGTACGCGTATTTATATCGATTTGTTTGCTGTTAAGTGATTTTATTTCTATGGTAATTTTTTTGTTGTTTACCTCGAATTCGGCTCTTCCAAAGCCGGTCATAGATTTTATCATATTGAATAATTTTATGCTAATTTAATATAAAGTCGGAAGACCGAAGTCAGAACGCAAAAGATTTCTCTTATTTCTATTTAATCACCCCCGATCCAATTAACTCTTCCCCCAGGTACCATGCGGCAAACTGACCTGATGTGATTCCTCTTTGCTCGTTTTTAAAAATAAAATAGGCGCCATCTTCTTTCATATGTATAGTCCCCTTTTCCAATGGTTGCCGGTAACGAATCCTGATATCAAAATCCTGCTTTTCTCCAATAGGCATTTTTAAATCCGGGCGAATCCAGTGCATGTCTTTTGCTTCAACAAACAATCCACGACGAAATAGTCCCGGATGATCCTGACTTTCTCCTACGTAAATGATATTGCGTTGTACATCGGTTCCAATAACAAAAAGAGGTTCTTTGTGCCCGCCAATATTTAAGCCTTTTCGTTGCCCGATGGTATAAAAATGAGCACCCTGATGTTCCCCTATTACATTTCCGTTCCACGGTTTGTACGGGTACGCAAAACAAAGCTTCCGATAATTTTCTTCCAAAATTTCAACCTGCTTCTTTTTCTCCATAAACTTAGCAGGCACCTCAATAATGTTTCCTAATTTGGGTTGCAGTTGTTGTTGTAAAAATGTGGGCAAATCGACTTTCCCTACAAAACAAATTCCCTGAGAGTCTTTTCTTTCCGCAGTGGGTAAATTTTGTTCTTTTGCAATTTTTCGTACTTCCGGTTTCAACAAATGACCAATTGGAAACATTGCTTTTGAAAGTTGTTTCTGATTTAACTGACACAAAAAATAACTTTGATCTTTGTTCGGATCTTTCCCTGCCAAAAGCCGGTGAATAATTTTTCCGTCTTCATCAATTTCATCTTTCCGGCAATAGTGTCCGGTAGCTACAAAATCAGCATCAAATTTCAGGGCTTCTTCTAAAAATGTGTCAAATTTAATTTCGCGATTGCACAGTACATCCGGATTTGGTGTTCTTCCTGCCTGGTATTCTGCAAACATATAATCGACTACCCGTTTTTTATAGTCCTTGCTCAAATCTACAATATGGAAGGGAATATCCAGTTTTTTAGCCACCATTTTTGCAATCAAAGCATCTTCTTCCCATGTGCAGGCACTGGTTATCGCACCCACCCGTTCATGCCAGTTTACCATAAACAGAGCCACTACGTCGTAACCCTGCTGTTTTAATAAATAAGCTGCAACACTGGAATCAACTCCACCTGATAAACCTACTACTACGCGTTTCATGGCGCAAAAGTAGAAAGATAAAATTCAATTGTCAAAATCCTGTTGTAAAATGATTGATTTGTTAATCAGAGTCAAACAGATACAGGTAAAAAGTTTTTATTTTTGCTCGGCTTTCGGAGCCCAAATTTCTGAGTTTTTTACTTGTAAAGCCAAATTCATTGCGCTTTCTGCATCCTCAGCCCAATCGTATTGTCCAGTTGGTCCTTTTTTGCGATATCTTCTGATATCTTCTGCTGTTATTTGTATTTCTGTTACACCGTCTTTTATGAGAGACCGCAATTTGTCGTTCTGAAATTCTTCTCCACGATTCCAGATTCGGATGCCATAATAAACCTGGGCATAGGCTTTTCGAAGTTTTGCAGTTAAAAGAGTACGGTTAAACGTATGGTAAACGCGATTGAAAGTACGCGAATTACTGCAGTAAGGTTTCGCCATATTTATTTTTGAAATTGCTTCAAATGCTTGGTTTATGGCATATTTTTTTTCCGTAAGAATATCGTTTAAATAGGTAGTGTCCATTAACTCTTCCGCCTGAAGCCAATTATTTTCTGCAACTTCAGGTATCAACTTCATGTTCTCATTTTTTTTCGTTTTAAATTCAACTGGTGCCAGATGATTTATAATCTCACTCCAGTAATGATAGGTTTTATCCACGTTGTGATTAACTTCTATTTCCGAATCTTCACATTTCCCAATTGTATTCCGGTGAATAAAAGATGGTTTATAATTGAAGTCAATTTGCGAATGGTTTGTCGTATTTATTCCCAATGTATAAAATGAAGCCATAATAATTTCCGGGGCAAGTTTATAGGCATCATAAAAGTAGGGAACGGCCAGGGAATCGTATTTTTCATACAAATAATTTACAATAATGGAGTCGGTCTCAATTTCCGGATCCCGGCTTGTTTCATATACAGAAAAAAGGTTGATTTCTGACGGGCGGCCTATAACCGAAGTTTTTCCCATTCTGTCGGTCCTTAGAGAAAAGCCAATAACATTAGACATTTGATGATAATACTTCCAAAGATTTCTGTGAAAATCGGGGAATATACCGGCTACATTTGCCTGTCCTTCATATTCGTGTGCACAATCAAAATCAATTACTACAGGTAGCGGGATTTTTTCTACCCATTCCGAAAACTGGTGGTTATTTAAGAAATTTGTTGGTAGTCCGTTAACCATAAATTTTAATTCGTGTGATTTTATCTTTTCCAGAAAGGACATCAGTGTTTCAACTTCTTCTTGGGAATGTACAGGATAGCGGAGGTATAATTTCATTTTTTTCCGGACCACTAGGAAGTTGGCCAGAGAATCGACAAAGGTTGCCAGTTTCATATCGGGAGAATTTAAAACTTCAGAGTGTTGATCCTCCACTTTGGTTTCCGAATCATTTAGCGTGAGTACAATTCCTTGTATGTCAGGAATTTTTTCAAGCATTTTTTCATAATCCTGAATTAACCAATCCCAAAAATCCTGGTTATCCAGGTTTATTTTTCCATTCACTTTAAATCTGTCCGGATAATAATTTAAATCATAAAGTGCACGATCCCAAACTAAAACTTCAGGAATACCAATTTCATGTGCTCTTTCAGTCAGATTATTTACAATATTTCTGTTCCACTGGTGTTTTACATCTCTCAACTCCTCGCATATTTCCTGAGAAAGTTGTATTTGATTTACTGCGTAATTCTTAGTGCCTTCTAATGTTCGAAAGGCGGTGGGAGTGTGGTCGGTTAGGATATTCCAGCTATAAATTTCCAGAAGTTTTTTTTCTTCTCTTTTTTTACAACCCCAAAGAGAAAGAACTAAAATGAGTAGTAAAAGTGGGTATTTCTGTTTCATTCAATAGTGTTATCATTAACATAAACAATCCGGAAGATGGTTGGTTCTTCTATAAAAATATGAAAAAACGATGATAACAAAACTATAAATTTTTCTTTCTATTCGATTGACAACTACTGAAATATTGACTATGTAGAGTTTCGAACCTGTGTTTTTTCCTCCCGTTTTTGATTTTTTTCGTTGGATTATTATCGTTTGCCAAACAAATTAAACTTACTGAGTTTATTTCCGCTGGCTTTTATGTGAGCCGGGTTTCCCTTTTTTATTTTTCCTGTATTTATATCTTTTCGACTTTTTCTTAGCTGAAGGTGCTTTCCACTCCGGGCCATCACCAAACTGCTCGGGCATTGGTATCTTAAAAACCTGGCGTTCGATTAACTGCTCGATGCGGTGGAAATAAAACATATCTTTTTCATTCACCAGTGTTAAAGCAACTCCGGTTGCATCGGCCCGTGCTGTCCTTCCCACCCTGTGAACATAATCTTCGGCATCCTGCGGAACGTCAAAATTAATTATAAGGTTGATTTCTTTTATATCTATTCCGCGGCTTAAAACATCAGTTGCCACCAAAATCCGGGTTCTTTTCGATTTAAATCCCTGAAGTACTTCTTCTCGCTTTTCCTGTTCCAAATCAGACGAGATTCCTTCAGCCTGAAATTTATTCTTTCTTAGAGAAGCAGCCAGTTCTGTAACTTTCTTTTTAGTGGAACAGAATATAAGAATACTGTTGTAATCCGGATTTTCAGAAATCAGATGATTTATTAAAGCAATTTTTTGATTGTCGTAGCACAAATATGCCGCTTGTAAAACTCCTTCCGCAGGTTTTGAAATAGCGATGTTTATTTCGCTCGGATTTTTTAAAATTTTAGAAGCCAGTGCCCGTATTTTAGGCGCCATAGTTGCACTAAACATAAGAGTCTGTCTGTCTTTGGGCAGATATGAAATGATTTTTACAATATCGTCGTAGAAACCAATGTCAAGCATTCTGTCTGCTTCATCCAGAATAAGATATTTAATGGTATCAAATTTTACATACCCGAGGTTTAAATGAGAAATTAGTTTTCCTGGAGTTGCAATAACAATATCGGCTCCCTGGGACAGCGCTCTTTTTTGTTGGCCCCAGTCATCGCCGTCGCCACCGCCATAAATAGCAATCGAATTAATCCCCATGGTGTACCCAATTCCTTGTACTTGCTGATCGATTTGAACCGCCAGTTCTCGCGTAGGGACAATAATCAATGTTGTCGTTTCTCCACCAGGTAAATCGACAAGTAAATCCAGAATTGGCAATAAAAAAGCTGCTGTTTTTCCGGTTCCTGTTTGAGCGCAGGCAATAAGATCATTTCCGCTCAGAATCTCAGGTATGGCTTGTTCCTGAATTGGCGTAGCCTGTTTAAACCCCATATAGGCAATAGCGTCCAGCAGATCTTCATGTATTCCCAGTTCATTAAAATTCATAAAAGTTATAACAACTGTTTTGTAGTTGCAAATGTAGCTAAAATGTTAAGGGCATCTTAAAATATTTATTTTTTATTTGAACGTAAATTTTTGTACTCTGTCCAGTTAAACTGTTTGATGAAGAGTAATGCTTTTCTGGCCCCCAAAAGAAACAGTTGTTTTTTCTTTTCATCGCTCATTTTAAAATTTAGCCAGTTGAAATCTTTGTCTGCGTCAATAAAACAAATCAACTTCTCAAAATCCGGATTTTGAATTAGAAATTCGTTATCAGCATCAAACCTCATGGTACTGATCATTGAGGCGATAAAACCTCCCAAATCATCTACATTTGAACATTCACTTCGGTAGGTACTCAGTTTAACACCAAAGGTTGGTTTTCGAGGAGTGGTTCCTGTTGGCGAATGAAAAATATTAATGGGGAAATTGGAAATCATTCCGCCATCAACAAATTTTACTTTTTTAGGTATTGTTCCACAAAAGTTGGCATATTTATCCCATGAGTCATCTGCCGGTTTTCCTGCATTTGGGATATTGTCGATTTCAAAAGGGACAAAAAAGAATGGTACCGACATGGATGCCCTTACCATTTTTGCCGGTGATTGTTTCCACATTTCGTCGCCCCAGTAGATATGCGCCATTGCTGGAAATTGTACTTTGGTTTGTGTTGTTAAATCTGCTGTTATAATATGTATGTGTGCATATTCGTCGGTAATTGGTATTCCTGAAATCCGGTGCTTCATTCCTTCCGGAAAATAAACTTTCCCTCTTTTTTCAATAAGTTCTCCTATGGTTGTTATTTTATTGGGAGACTCTTTCAAAACGGTTTCAAGCCAGCTTTCAAATTTTTCTCCGGGATTCAATCCTAGGTTTACGAAAAGCGCTTTTTTTATTTTTTTGTAGTTCCATGCCAATTTTCCCAGCATTTTTCTGAAAGGTGTACCATCAATAATTTTCTGGATAATTGCTTTTAGAACCGGGTCACCGTCAACAAATTCAAATAAATCCTGTTTGGCAAGTACGTCAAGAACGGCTCCGGATTTTTCTTTTTCAATACTGTCGATTCCAGCCAGAACCAGTGTGTTTATTGCCCCAGCCGAAGTTCCGGCTAGATGAAAAAAACGAATTCCTGCTGTTTCGAGGATGTATGTGTAACCCACAAGGGCAATTCCTAAAACGCCTCCGCCTTCCTGAACTAAATCTACATACTGATTTCCTGCATCATCAATTATATCAGAGAATATTTTTCCTTTCAACTCTTTGGCTTCTTCAAGCATCTGTTGGAATTCGGGCTGGTTTACAAAATCTTCATAAGTCATTTTGAATCAATTTAATGGTTTTACCTTATTTGAATGAAAAAGATAAGGAATTTAGGTTGAAGAATGCATATGATAAAAGATATTTTTGTGTGATTTTATTCGCAGATAATATTATTTTTTTGATTACAATTTTTGCAAAGTCCGTTTGAATCTAATTTTTCTAGCGATATTTTGTATTTATTTCTGGAAATAATTGTTGTTCCGCAATGTTGACAAAAAGTAGATGAGTGTCTTTCGTCGCTCACATTTCCGAGGTAAACATAGTTTAGATAGTTTTTCGCAATATTGTAGAATTGCTCCAGTTTTTTTAAAGGGGTAGGGGTTTGAATTAATTCATATTGCGGGAAGTACCGGGAGATATGAAATGGGATGTCTGCTCCTAATTCGGAAGCGATCCATTGAACCATTTTTTGAAATGAAACCTCATCGTCGTTTAAATTGGGAATAACGAGGTTTGTAATTTCAAGATGAGTTTTATTTTTTGCAATAATCTTCAGCGTTTCCAAAACAGGTTCCAGTTTTCCTTTGGTTTGTTTTTTATAGAAGTCCGGCGTGAATGCTTTCAAATCTATATTAAAGGCATCTATATAAGGGAGAAGCTTATGTAAAGGGGCACAATTGATATACCCGTTTGATACGACTACATTTTTTAACCCGTTTTGGTGAGCCAGTTTTGCCGTATCAAACAGAAATTCGAAAAAAGTAAGTGGTTCATTATATGTGTATGCAATACCAATATTGTTGTATGTTTTAAGCGCTTCATTTACAATTTGTTTTGATGTAATTGAATGGAAATTTTTGAATTCAGTTGCATAACATTGGGAGATCCTGTGATTCTGACAAAATATGCACTGCAGGTTACAACCTACTTCTCCGACAGATAAAATATTTTTCCCGGGATAAAAATGATAAAGTGGCTTTTTCTCCAGGGGATCAATTCCTAAGGCTGCAATCTTATTGTAAACATGCGTTACAAGCTGCCCGTTAATATTCTCACGCACTTTGCAAAAACCGGTTTGTCCGGGGTTTAAAAAGCAATTCCACGGACAAAGATCACATCTGACTGTTTGGTTTTCCAGTTTTGTATAGAAAAGTGCTTCCTGCATTTTGAAACCTCATTTTCTCAAAGGTACAAAAAGCAAAAGAGTGTTGTGGCTTAGCCTAGGAATGTTGTTGATTCTTTAAAAAATTTATGTCTTCTTCTATCTTTCAGACGTCCTTTTTTAAACTGCTATTTTCTTCCTTTTAAGTTTTGAATCTCAAATTTTAATTCATTTACTGTTTGCATTACTTTTTGTATGTCTGTTTCAGGTTCCGGGATTTCTGTATTCAGATAACAAACAAATTTCCAGGCTTCTTTTAATTCAGCAATTGGAAGTTCGTAGGGCTTAAAGGCAGAATTAAGTGAAGAAAGCAACAAAGCTCTTCTTTCCGAAATATAATTTTGTACGATTTTAAAAACAATACCTTCTTCACGGGTAACAATTATATATCCGTCGCCTTTTTTTATATTATAGAAATTTTGAACAAATTCACCAATTACTACTGAGCCAGCCGGGATGGGCAACATTGAATCTCCGCTAATAGTAAACGCACGGTATTTCTTTTCTTTTGATAAAAAAGGAAGTTGAAAGACTGGCAGATTCCCAATGTATTCAGGATCCGCAAAACTGGTTACATATCCGGCTTTGGCTTTTTCATTTACAAATTCAATGTTATCATTGTTTTTTGAATCAACAGTAGTAGCAATAACCCGTAGGCTTGTGCCGCGAATAAAAACATCGAATCCATTTTGCAAATCGGAAAACTGGCTTTCCGAAAGTTGGTTTAAATCAATATTTATTAGTGTGTCAATGGCAATTCTAAAATATTTTGAAAAAGCCTGCAAATGAGAAACTGTTGGCTGGCTTATCGAGTTTTCAAGAGAATTTACAGTGGTGCGTTTCAGATCCAGGGCTTCAGCCACTTCATTTTGTGTTCGTTTTTTACGCTTGCGTAAAAGCCTAATATTGTTAGAAAAATAATTCATCTGAAAATTTTTTATTCAAAATTACAAAAAATGTTTGTTGTTTAACGATAAATGATTAATTTATTATCATTGATTTTGATAATTATATTATCATTTCAATAATTCTTGATTTAATATTCCAAGGGATTTGCAATCCCACCTGAGGTTCAACATCCCCGGTTTTTACCGGGGTTTTTTTGAGGAAAATGGATAACGATAAAATAATACGAAAACTGGAAATATTAGCCGATGCCGCAAAATACGATGTGTCGTGTGCATCGAGCGGGAGCAACCGGAAGAACATAAACAATGGGATTGGAAATGGAGTGTCATGTGGCATTTGTCACAGTTTTACTGAGGATGGTCGTTGCATTAGTCTTTTCAAAATTTTAATGACCAATTACTGCATTTTCGATTGCGCATATTGTGTAAACAGGCGTACGAATGATCGGCCACGAGCAACTTTTTCTGTAAATGAAATTGTGGAATTAACCATCGGGTTTTACCGCAGAAACTATATTGAAGGATTATTTTTAAGCTCGGGCGTAATAAAGAATGCCGATTATACAATGGAACGTTTAATTCTTGTTGCAAAAAAGCTTCGAACAGAAGAAAAGTACAACGGGTACATTCACCTCAAAGCCATTCCGGGTGCAAGTCAGGATTTGATTCACGAAGCCGGAATTTGGGCCGACCGCCTAAGTGTAAATATTGAAATTCCGACAGAACCTAATCTGAAACGACTTGCACCCGAGAAAAATTTCAATGGTATTTTATTACCAATGAACCAGATAAAAAATGAAATCCTGGTTAGTAATGAAGAGCGCAGAAAATATCGGAAAGTGCCACGTTTTGCGCCCGCTGGACAAAGTACTCAACTAATTGTTGGCGCAACTCCCGAAACCGACCGGCAAATTATTCTGCTTTCATCGGGCTTGTATAAAACGCAAAACTTGAAACGGGTTTATTATTCAGGATATTTGCCTGTTAATAATTACGACAAACGTTTGCCAGCTTTGAATAAGCCACCACTTGTGCGAGAGAACCGCTTATACCAGAGCGATTGGTTGATGAGATTTTATTATTTCAAGGCCGAGGAGATTTTGACTGAGGAGTACCCGTTTCTTGATTTGGATGTGGACCCGAAATTGGGATATGCATTACGTAATATGCATTTGTTTCCTGTTGATGTAAACAGGGCTGATTATGAAATGATTTTACGAGTTCCGGGAATTGGCATTCAGTCGGCACAAAAAATTGTACTCGCCCGCCGGCATCGAAAGCTAAATTCAATGCATCTAAAAAAAATTGGAGTAGTAATGAAAAGAGCCCAATATTTTATAAAGAATAATGAATTGCCGGTATCGCTTATCGATCGGGAACCTGAAAAGCTGAAAAGAATTTTGGTTACTCAATCGATTACCAAAAACAGAAAAACATTTGATACTCAACTGAGTTTATTTACCTCCTTTAAACCAGCGTTGCCACCGTTACATTAGGAAATATTTGAGAGGGGGGGGCGTCCGGGAGCAAATTATCTGAAATTTGCTAAATGCTAAGCTGAACCAGATGTAAAGCCTATTTAGAGCTAAAATGAGGACGAGTTTCATATTAGTTTTCCGAAAGACTTTTTGAAATAATCTCCAATAATTTGGCTTTATTTACCGGTTTCTCGATATAGTTATTACATCCGGCATCAATAGTTTTACTTTTATAATCGTCAAGTGCATAGGCAGTTTGAGCAATGATGTAAATCTGGTTGTTAAATTCTCTGATTTTTTTTACAGCATCAATTCCGTTTAACTCGGGCATTTTAGAGTCCATTAAAACAATGTCTGCATCAGGATTATTTTTTACCAGTTCGATTGCTTCAAACCCATTTTCAGCATGAAGTATTTTTGCCGAAATTTCTTCCAGAATATATCTTAATAAAACGAATGATGTTTTATCATCTTCGGCAACAATAATTTTTAGGCCGTTAGGGATAGTTGGTTTTCCTGTAAAGTGGTTATTTTGTACCATCCTGTTTTGTGCCTTTACTTCTAAATGATTGGGAATGTGAACATAAAAAGTAGAACCTTTATTTATCTCCGATTCAACCCATATCTTCCCATTTAGCATTTTAGTATACTCTTTACAAATTGATAACCCTAATCCTGAACCTTCAAATCGACTTGAAGTAGAAGAATCTGCCTGTACAAAATAATTGAAAATCGCCCTTTGTTTTTCTTTTTCAATTCCTATTCCAGTATCTGAAACATAAAAGCTAACGGCGTCGTCTGAAATGACATATCCAATTTTAACAGAACCTTTTGAAGTGAACTTTAGTGCATTTTTTATCAGATTAGTTAAAATGGAATTTATTTTATAATTGTCGGAATAAAACGTTTGTTCCTGTTTGTTAATCTTCTTCTCGATAATTAATTCAATTCCTTTCTTTCGGGCTTCCTGATTAAAAAAATGGAAGAGCTCGTTAACCGTTTTTTCAATATCTGTTTCGCTTATTTGAATGGATTCCAGTCCCGATTCTATTTTAGAAATTTCAATAATATTATTTATTGTAGTAAGCATTCGTTCTCCGCTTTGCTGAATGATATTAATAAAGCTTTTTCGCTCATCCTGCGAATAATCATGCGACTTAAGTAGTTCTGTAAATCCCATAATTCCATTCATCGGAGTTCTTATCTCGTGGCTCATATTGGCTAAAAATGCCGACTTCATTTTGTCACTTTCCTCAGCTTTTATTTTTTGCTTCTCCAGCTCTTTGGTAATTTTGGTATTTAAATCCAACTGGTGCTGGAGATCATTGGTCCTCTTCTTTACACGTAATTGTAAGATATTGTTAAACACCAGCAATATGAAAATAACCAGTAATACCAATATCCCGGCTATAACAAAATATTTAATAAGGTGGTACCATCCATTCCCGGGTGAATTGTATTCTTTAATCCACTTACTATATATCTGCTGGTACTCTCCGTTCGACATTATTACTTCTAAACCATTGTTCAGAATTTCTTCCAGCTCAGGAGCGTTTTTCGAGATTTTGAATCCCATATTACGTTCCAGGATTTCTTCGTGGCCTGTTTGTATATAATTTTTATTTAGGAGGCCTGCATAATACATGGTCGCAATTTTTTGCGAAAAGGCACATGTTACTTCTTCTAATTCAAGTTTATCCAGGAGGTCTTTGTAATTATCAACGAAAATAAGCCGGGCATTGGGGTTTATTGATTTTAGGTAATGAACAAGAACGTCATTTTTCCATGAAACAATTAACGGGTCTTTAATTGTTCTGATTTCATCTACCGAAATTTTTTTACGAAACTTTTGATTATATAAAAAACTGTGTGAAGTTTGAATCACTGAACGGGTATAAGTATATTCATCGTCAGGAATTCCCGGGTAATGAGCCCCTGCAATAGCTTGAATTCGTCCTTCTTCAAGATTAGCATTTGCTGTCTCCCAATCACATCCGGTAACTTTTATTTCTAGATTATAAAGTTCTTTAATGGCGTTTAAAATGTCAATATTAAATCCAACCAACTCTCCGTCTTTGTTAAGAAAATTGTATGGTGGGTAATCTGTACTAACCATTATTTCGTTGTGAGCGTGGAGTTTGTTAAAAATAAAAAACAGAATGGCGAGAAAGTAAAACGCTCTAGTTTTCATTTTGGGATTTCTTTGGTACAAAACTAAAAAAGTTTTAGTATGATAAATTGTATTGTGAACTAATTATATCTGTTAGCAGTCGATTTTAAGTAATATCTAACATTGAAAAATATGGTAATCAGTTTTTTAAGATAGATGAATCTGAAAGGAACAAAAGAAAAAGGCTATCTGGAAAGATAGCCTTGAATATTATTATGTATTTTAGAAATCAGACTAAGAACCAAAATCATCATATAATACATTTTCGGTAGGAACGCCTAAATTGTAAAGCATTTTTTGAACAGCATCATTCATCATTGGCGGGCCACACATGTAAAAATCTATTTCTTCCGGTTCCTCATGGTTATTTAAGTAATTATCATAAATTACCTGGTGGATAAATCCAACCGGCCCTTCCCACTTATCTTCGGGCGCGGGTTCAGAAAGCGCTAAATGAAATTCAAAATTCGGGAAATTCTTTTCTATTTCTTTGAATTGATCATAGTAAAATACTTCTTTCCATGAACGTGCTCCATACCAAAACGTGATTTTCTTTTTGCTTTCTTTTAACGTATGGAAAAGATGGAAAAGGTGTGAACGCATTGGAGCCATTCCTGCACCACCACCTATAAACATCATTTCGTTATCATTGTCTTTCAGAAAGAATTCTCCATAAGGTCCTGAAATGGATACTTTATCACCTGGTTTCAGGTTGAAAATATATGAAGAACATATCCCTGGATTAACCTTTTTAAATCCGTTATTTGCTCTGTCCCATGGTGGGGTTGCAATACGAATATTCAACATGATAATGTTCCCTTCGGCAGGATGATTAGCCATTGAATAAGCGCGGAAAGTTGGTTCCGGGTTTTTCATTTTTAGATCGAACATACCAAAATTTTCCCATTCGTCTCGGTATTTTTTGTCTACAACCATATCTTTGAAATCAACGTCTATTTTAGGAACGTCAATTTGAATGTAACCACCCGATTTAAAATCAAGGGTTTCACCTTCAGGAAGTTTTACGACAAATTCTTTTATAAACGTTGCCACGTTGTTATTTGAAACAACTTCGCATTCCCACTTTTTAACTCCGAGAACTTCTTGAGGGACTTTTATTTTTAAGTTTTCCTTTACTTTTACCTGGCAGGCCAGACGCCAGTTATCGTTTTGTTCTTTACGAGTAAAGTAGCCGGTTTCGGTAGGAAGGATTGAACCACCTCCTTCTTCAACCTGACAACGGCACATGGCACAAGTACCTCCACCACCACAAGCAGATGGAAGAAAAATTTTGTTGTTGCCAAGTGTTGTTAAAAGAGTGCTTCCTGGTTCGGTTTCTACTTCTTTGTTGCCATCGTTGATGTTTATTTTTATTGAGCCGGTTGGAGTAAGCTTCTTCTTTACAAAAAGCAAAATGGCAACCAATAAGATAATTACACCTAGAAATACCACTACACTGGTAATTATTACGGTGGTTTGTGCTGATAACAATATCATTGGTACTGATTTTTGATTTTATAATTTAATTCCCATGAAACCCATAAAGGCAAGTCCCATCAAACCTGTGACTATAAATGTTATCCCTAATCCGCGTAACGGAGCAGGTACATGCGAATACTCGATTTTCTCTCTGATTGCAGCAATACCAACAATAGCCAGAAACCATCCAACACCTGACCCAAGGCCATAAACAGATGCTTCTCCAATATTTACAAATGCTTTTTGTTGCATGAATAGTGAACCACCAAGAATTGCACAGTTTACTGCAATAAGAGGAAGGAAAATACCCAGTTGGTTGTATAAAGTGGGTGCAAATTTTTCTACAATCATTTCAACCAACTGCACCATTGAGGCGATTACTGCAATAAACATTATAAATGATAAGAAGCTTAAATCCACGTCAGCAAAAGATGGGCTAAGCCATGTCAGAGCTCCTTCTTTCAATACATAGTTCTCAAGCAGATAATCAACAGGAACGGTAATTCCAAGAACAAAGATTACGGCGATACCCAGGCCTGTTGCAGTACTTACTTTTTTCGATACTGCCAAATAAGAACACATGCCCAGAAAATAGGCAAAAACCATGTTCTCAATAAAAATCGATTTGATAAATATATTAATCAGATTTTCCATAATAATTTCTTTTTACCGTTAATCTTCAATTAATTTGCGGTTTCTGCTACGCTGTACCCAAATAATAACCCCCACTACGATTAAGGCCATCGGAGGAAGGATCATCATCCCGTTATTGGAATAGAATCCACCGTTTGAGATATACCAGCTTTCAGGTATCAACTGGAATCCTAAAATTGAACCCGAACCAAAAAGCTCGCGGGAAATACCGACAATAATAAGGATTGCTCCATAACCTGCTCCGTTCCCAATTCCATCGAGAAAAGACTGCCATGGTCTGTTCCCCAGTGCAAAGGCTTCCAAACGGCCCATTAAGATACAGTTGGTTATAATCAATCCGACAAATACAGAAAGCTGTTTACTTACATCATAAACAAAAGCTTTTAGAACCTGATCAACGAGAATTACCAAAGCTGCAATAACTACCAGCTGAACAATAATTCGGATACGGTTAGGAATTGTATTTCGTAAAAGGGAAATAATGACGTTAGCCAGGGCCAAAACAACCGTTACTGAGATGGCCATTACTACAGCTGGTTTTAGCTGGGCAGTAACGGCAAGTGCCGAACAAATTCCCAATACCTGAACTGTAATTGGATTACTGCTATTGATCGGGTCCGACAGCAGTTTTAGATTTTTCTTTGAAAATAATGGATCGCTCATCGCTTAAGATTTTTTCTTTTTTAAGAATTGCTGATAAGTGGTAAAGTCGTCAAGAAGCATTTGTTGCAGCCCCTTGCTGGTGATTGTTCCACCGGAGATGCCATCAACTTTATGCTCCACAGGCGCATCTTGTCCCGCTTTAGCTACCGTAATTGAAACCAGGTTTCCTGATTCATCAAAAATTGTCTTTCCCGGAAACTGGGCCTGAAATACCGAAGTTGAAATTTCAGCACCTAACCCGGGAGTTTCTCCTTCGTGGTCAAAATTGGCTCCGTAAATTGTATTCATATCGTCATCCAGCGACACGAAGCCCCAGATTGGACCCCATAACCCTGTTCCTCTTACGGGAAATATATATTTCAGTCCGTCTTCAGTTTGGCATTCAAATACCGGAAGATGTCTTTCTGCTTCCGGCTTGGCATGTTCTTTTTTCAGGTCAGTGGTAAAAGCATCTGCACCCTCAACGATATTTCCTTCAGCATCAACAACATATTGATTTTCGATTTTCTCGGCATAAAGTTCTTCTGCGTTTTCTGCCGTGCTTTGAATATTCACCGAAGCGAGAATATTTTGTTTCTTTTCAATTTCAATATTTTTTTGTTGCCGGGGTTTCAGAGCCATCGAAACAGAGGCAAGAACAGCGGCAACCAGGATAACCATAATTGCTGCGTATAAAACTGTATATGTATTACTGTTCCTATTCATTATCCTTTATTTTTCAGTTATGCAGTAATTTTAGCTCTTTTTAAGCGTTTTTTAACGTGCCCTCTCACAACGTAGTGGTCAATTAATGGAGCAAAGGTATTCATCAATAAAATGGCAAGCATCATCCCTTCCGGATATGCCGGGTTAAGTACCCTGATTAATATCGCTAAAATACCAATGAGGAATCCGTAAATCCATTTTCCTCTTTCAGTTTGCGCTCCGGAAACCGGGTCGGTAGCCATAAATACAGCTCCGAATGCAAAACCGCCAATAATGAGATGTTGCCAGAAAGGAAGTTCCATATATGGATTCACTGCAAAAATATTCAGCAATAGTCCCATTACTAATCCACCTGCAACAGTGGAAACCATAATTTTCCAACTACCTATTCCGGTAACAATTAAAACAATTGCTCCGAGTAAAATAGCCAGTGTTGAGGTTTCACCGATTGACCCTGGTATTAACCCAAAGAAAGCGTCGGCTACACTAAAATTAATATTTCCGGCTGTTGCGTCGGCCATGGGTGTAGCGCCGGTAAATCCGTCAATTACTCTGTCGGTGCCACCTAAAGCAACCCACACTTTTATTCCCGACATTTGCGCCGGATAAGCAAAAAATAGAAAAGCACGAGCTATTAAAGCCGGGTTCCAGATATTCATTCCCGTACCTCCAAAAACTTCTTTCCCAAATACCACTGCAAATGCTGTTGCAACAGCAATCATCCAGAGCGGGGTTTCAATTGGCATTATCATTGGAATAAGAATCCCGGAAACAAGAAACCCTTCGTTTATTTCGTGCCCTCGTAACTGCGCAAAAACAAACTCAATACCCAACCCAACAACATACGAAACAATAATTATCGGGAGGACTTTTAAAAAGCCATAGAAAAATACCTGGAAGAATCCTGCTGAGGCAAATTCACCTATAGCTTTAAAATGTTGGTACCCTACATTGTACATCCCCATTAAGAGAGCAGGTACAAGCGAAAGTACAACCACTGTCATGGTACGTTTCAAATCGATATAATCGTGGATATGTGTACCACTTTTCGATGTATGTTTGGGCACATATAAAAATGTAAAGAATCCGTCGTGTACAGATTGGAGCCAGTGATATTTGCCTCCCTTCTGAACCAGCGGTTCTGTTCTTTCAAAAAAGTCTTTAATGAATTTCATCTCTTAAAACTGATTTATGTTTTCAGCAAATTATTAACCCAATTCTTTTATCATTGTATTGATTCCGGTACGGATGATATCCTGAACTGTTATTTTCGAAGTACAGGCATATTCACAAAGTGCAAAGTCTTCCTCGATAACTTCATAGATGCCGAGTTGCTCCATTTTGTCGAGATCGTTAACAATAATCGCTTTTAATAAAAATACCGGAAAAATATTCATTGGAACGAGTTTGTCATATTGCCCGGTCATAACAAATGCTCTCTCACCTCCGTGCATATTGGCATTCATTTTATATTCTTTTTTGGGCAACAAGCTCGCAAGAAATGTTTTTGACGCACTGAATTTTTTCACACCTAAATCAGCCCATCCTAAAAACTCATACTCGTCGCCTTCAGGAATAGCAGTGATCAATGAATCATAAAAACCAAGATATGTTTCCGGTTTTACTCTTGTTCCGGTAAGTACATTTCCACTGATAATGCGTTGTTTGTAATCTGCCTTTATAAGCTTGTCATTAACAGCAAAACTAACAGGGGCTCCCAGAATTGTTTTGTAATATTTTGGTTTTTCTATTTCGGATCCTGCAAATGCAACTATTCTAGAAAAGTCAACTTTCCCGGTTTCAAATAAGCGCCCAATAAACAAAACGTCCTGAACATTAATTGTCCAAACTACATCTCCCTTATTGATGGGTTTTATATGATGGATTTGAATTCCAACGTTCCCTGCCGGATGTGGTCCTGAGAACTGGTTGATTTCAACATTTTTTACAGAAATAAATGATGAATTTTCATTTACCCCAAGATATATTTTACCGTCGGTTAATTTCTTTAAGGCATTGATACCCGTTTGAAATGTTCCCATTTGGTTTTCCATAACAAAGTTATAGTCCGGAGCCAACGGTGCAGTATCAAATGTTGAAATAAAAATAGCCTGTGGTTTTTCATCGGGCGAAGCAATAATTCCATACGGACGCCTTTTAATAAATGGCCACAAACCACTTTTTAAAAGATATTCTTTGATTTCATCTCCACCAAGTGTTTCCGGAACAGCTTTTTTAAATTCAACAGTACCGGCATTGGCATTTGTTTCAATGACAACTTCAAGAATCTTACGACGCTCACCACGATTAATAGAAACAACCTTACCTCCCACAGGAGCAGTAAAAACTATCTCCGGATGATACTTGTCGTAAAACAAAGCATCCCCGGCTTTTACTTCATGGTCAGCTTTAACGCTTAGCTTGGGAGTAAGTCCTGGGAAATCGGTAGGTTTGAGAGCAATAGTTGCCGGAACAGGTAATGTTTCCAATACTTTTTCGGCACTTCCTTTAAGCTTGATATTCAGCCCCTTCCTTAACTTAATTACTTCTGACATTTTTAATGAAGAATAGTATTATTTTTAGGTGGGCAAAAGTAAATAATTAATTGGCTTTTTACAATCTTTCAATAGGAAAGTTGTAATATTCAAAATATACAAATACGTCAATATGTTTATTGATTTATATCATGTTTGAAGCGCAATGCTTGTACAAAAATGAAAAACAGAAATGCAGGCAAATACAGATTAAATTAAGAATTTTAGCGTTATTCGAATAAATTCATGAATTTTGAATGAACTTTGAAAACAAAACAAGGATGAAAAAATATCTGATTGTTGTATTTATTCTGTTGATATATAGTTCTTTAGTTTTTTCTCAGGAAGAGAGTTTCTATTATGAGAATGCAGTTTTTAAAGAAGACATAAAAACGGTTTTACTCCACCGCGATGGATTTGAGTTGTCAAATCCGATTTTGGAACTTGGAGAAGAAGCTCAGCTGGTTCTGAAGTTTGATGATTTATCAGGAGAGGTAAAAGATTACTATTATACTATTGTACATTGTGACGCGGACTGGAATGAGAGTTTTATTTCGCAACCGGATTATTTAGAGGGATTTACGGAGAATCCGATTGATGATTACTCCTACTCTTTTAATACTACTTTTAAGTATGTTAATTATCAGTTAAAAATTCCGAATGACAACATTCAGTTTAAAATATCGGGGAATTATGCTTTAGTTGTTTATGAAGATAACGACAAGGAAAAGATTGTTTTATCAAAAAGATTTTACGTAGTTGAACCTTTAACTCAGATTGAAGGTACAGTGAAGCGAGCTACTCCTGACGCTTTTCAGGGTGAAAACCAGGAGGTTGATTTTTCGGTTTATCACGATCAGTTGGTAATTAATAATCCGCAACAGGAAGTAAAAGTTGTGGTGATGCAAAATAATCGTTGGGACAATGCAATCCGCGATTTAAAACCTTTGTTTGTCAGGCCCGATGAACTGGTTTACGACTATAACCGTGAAAATGTATTCATAGCGGGAAATGAGTTCCGTTATTTTGATATTCGCACCAATCGGATGAATGGTGAAAATGTAGCTTCTACCGATTTTTTTAGGCCATACTATCACAAAACACTTATGATTGATGAAGTGAGAACGAATAAACGATATTTTGAATACAAAGAAATGAACGGGAAATATGTGATAGAATCGCAGGACAGGGTGCAGGATTATGATATCGATTGTGATTATGTTTTTGTACATTTTAGTTTGCCTCTTGAATCAATAATTTTAGGTGGGAGTGTGAATGTTTTTGGTGCACTTACCAATTGGAATGCCAATAAAAGCAATGAAATGACATGGAATTTTGAAACCAGCCAGTATGAGTTGACCATGCTTTTAAAACAAGGATATTACAACTTTATATATGTTTATGTGCCTCAAGGTGCAAAAGTAGCGGACCATAAAAACTTTGAAGGTAGCTTCTGGATGACCGAAAATGATTACCAGATTTTTGTGTATTACCACGGTTTGGGTAGTCGTTATGATAGGTTGATTGGTTTTAAACAATTAAACTCGAGAACAAACCGAAATTAGATTTAACTTACAATTTTTAAAAAACCTCGTCCTTCTCTGAATGGCAGATTAAACCAGAATTTCGTTCCTTGCCCTGGAATTGATTTTAATTCAAGTTTACTTCCAAGTAAGCTAACGTAATGCTGGGCAATGGGAAGTCCTAACCCTGAGCCGGATGTGGTATCATTAATTTGGTTTTTAACCCGGTAAAAGCGGCTGAAAATATTTTCTATTTCATCTTCAGAGATGCCAATTCCGCTATCAGAAACAAAGAATTGAACAGCTTCGTTCCGAATCATTTCATAGCCCAAATGAATTTCGCCCTGCATTGTATATTTAATAGCATTATCGACCAGGATGGTAAGAATTTCGCGCAGTAGTTTTTCATCGGTTTCAAAACCAAATACCGGGTTGGGAACATCGACACTCAGATTTATTCTTATATTTTTTGTGTCAGGAATTAAAGGCCTGTATTTGTTATAAATTTCTCTTATCAGGTTGTTAACCTTACAGAAATTCATATGAAGTTCAATCGCTTCGGTTTCAATTTTCGAAAGATGAATGGTATTGTCTATCATATTCAGCAACTGCTGCCCGTTTTGAGAAATAGCATCGGAAAGAATCATTCTTTCCTCTTGTTCGATGTCCGGTTCTGCTAACATTCGGGTGAAATTGGTGATGATATTTAAAGGCGTACGAATTTCGTGTGAAAGATTGGCAAGGAACGCCGATTTTAACCGGTCTGATTCTTCGGCTTTGTTTAATGCACGTTCAAGTTTGAATTCGGTGGTTTTACGGCGCGTTATGTCACGTGCAATTGAAATTACAGAATGTGATGTAAGTTTTGCCAGTCGCATTTCGAACATAAATGTACCATTGTGGGTACTCAGCGAATATTCAATGGTTTCAATCGAATTGGTTTTTAAACATGTTTGGATACAAGAGTAAATTTTATCTGCCATGTTATCAGGGAAACCAACATCGTAAATCGTATTTCCGATGATGTTTGCATCTTCAATCTTGAATAAGTCGCTTTCCTTAATCACAAAATCTTCATACATTCCTTCTTTATCAATTACAAAGAAAATATCAGGAATTGCCTCAAGAAGTACTTTATACCTTCTTTTGTTTTCTTCCAGTTCAGCTATTCTGAGTTTGTTTTTTGTTATATCTTCAAAAACAAGGTAAAAATGGTTAAAGTCAGGTTTTAAAATGTGTACCTTAAAATGGCGTTCAAGGTTTTTCGCATAAAATTCTTTTGTTTTCTTTTTATGTAAAAGAAGGGTCTTGTTTATGTCGAAATAATTTCTGAAAATCAGGTTGAAGACATATCCTGCTTCCTGGTTCTGAACTTCGTACAGGTTTAGTTTGAATACCGATTCAAAAGTGTTGTTTACTTTTTCGATAAAAAGATTTTCAATATTGTCTTCCTCATCACGCTCTGCCCTAATCTGAATGATAGAAAAACCCGATTCCTGCAAAACTTTAGTGATCCCCTGGTTTATATTCTTTATGTTTTCAGTAAAGGAGCTAACAAGTTTTTTTGTTTTTAATCTTAAACTAATGGTAATTATGTAAAACGCGGCAAAAACGAGCAATGGATGAGTAACAAAAGGTTCGTAAAATGAGAAGGAATCAAATAAACGGTTTCCTTTTAAAAGTTGAAACCCAATTGTGAAAAAGGAAACAATTGAATAAAGCGTAATTATTGATTCCGATTCTGCAAAATAGATAAGTAAAATAAGGCCACCTATTAACCACCATAAACTTAAATAAATGCTTTCAATTAAGGGGGGGTGATCGCTAAAATCGGAAATATAATAGGCGTAAATAAAAATCGGAATAGAAAAAATTATGTATAAAATATAATTCAATTTTCCGCGGAGACACAAAACTACAGCCAAAGCAACAACAATAACAAGTCCTGCATTGCACATAAAACAGCTGTTTTCTGCACTGAAAAACAGTTTGTAAATTAAGTTGACAATCGTTATGATTTGTGCTAATATTATGATAATGAATAGTCTGTAAAGCCTTTTTTTTTCGTTGTCTGAAATGTGGCTCCAAAACCTGGAGGAAATAATATGGTACAACCTTTTACTCAATCTTATAAAAATAAGTATAAAGGTACAATTTCAAAGGATTTCAAAAGAAGTTTAATACAAAAAGTTGCATAAAGACATGACTCTAGAAATATGACATATGTTTCGTTTTTTTTTAGATAAATTATCATGCCGTTAAAAACAATCCTCCTACTGGTTGTAAAACAGTTGAGTTTTTGTGCTAACGGATTATCTTAGCATTGAGCTCCGAGTTAAGGCCGGTTTAAGCAATGGTGTTTATTAAACCCGAGCGCAATCAAGGTTAGGATGTAAAAAGTCAGTGATATTTCTTTACTGACCTGGGTTAGAGTTTAATGGCGATCCGTCTGTTGACGGAATCCCGATCGGAATATTTTCAAAGTTAAAGAGTTACATCCCTGGAGCTTTTTAACATTTTAAACATTTAAGATATGGGAAAGAAACAAATGAGTTTAGAAGTAGTCAACCCTGATGCAGCAGGGATTGACGTAGGAAGCAAAAGCCATTGGGTTGCCATTGGACAGGATGCCCAGGACATTAGGGAATTTGGTGTTTATAGTGAAGACCATCAGGAACTCTGCCGATGGTTATCTAAAAATGGTATCACCTCAATTGCGATGGAAAGTACTGGTACTTATTGGCAAACTTTGTTTAGTGCATTAACAGCAGAAGGTTTTGAAGTGATACTGGTTAATGGGAAACAAACTAAAAACGTGAAAGGAAAAAAAACAGACATAAAAGATTGCCAATGGATACAAAAGCTACATTGTTTAGGTTTATTGAGCCATAGCTTCCTTCCTGACAGTACCACTGAAATAATCAGAACTTATTCAAGGCACAGGCAAAACCTGATAAGACAAACCGGGCAAACAGTTTTGAAAGTCCAGAAATACCTCAGGCTAATGAATATGAGGTTGGATGTTGTTGTAAACGACATCGTTGGTTTAACCGGAACAAAAATCATAAATGCATTTATTAAAGGTGAAACCAAGGGTATAGAACTCGCTAAATACCGGCATTACAATTGCCGTAAACCTGAAAAAGAAATAGCAAAGGCATTACAATATAATGGAAGAAAAGATTATCTGTTTGCCCTCAAACAGGAATGGGAAACCTATTTGCATATACAAAAACAAATCAGTGAAGTTGATGTCCAAATAAAAAACCTACTTGAAGATATTATCGACCAGGACCACAACAAGAAACAGCACGTTGCCAATAAAAAATCATATAAGCGTAAAAATAAAAATACGATCAGGGGAACAGATATGAATCAAATCTCTTATCAGTATTTCGAAGGTGTCGACCTTATGGAAATTGAAGGAGTAAATGATGCAACAATAATGGCACTAATCAGCGAGATAGGACTGACTGGTATCAGAAAGTTTAAATCCGGAAAACAATTTACAGCATGGCTCAGGTTAGCTCCCAATAATAAAATTAGCGGAGGAAAGGTATTAAGCCATCACATCCCCAAAGGTAGCAGCAGATTAAAAATAGCCTTACGTAATGCGGCTAATGCAATTGGAAATTTAAAAGAAGGGCACCTTGCTGATTTCTTTAAAAGAATCAATTACAAAAAAGGACGGCCAACTGCCATTAATGCTACTGCCAGAAAGCTTGCAATAATAATTTGGAATATGCTTGTAAAAGGACAAAACTATAATCCACCAACTCAATATATGTTCCTCGACGAAAAAAGAAGATTGGGTTTGGTAAAGAGATTAAAAAAACAAATAACTAAATTTGAAATAAAACCCGAACAACTCGGATTTACAACTACTTGATTTTATGACTTGTAAGTTTGACGTTAGTCGGAAGCTTTTTAGAAGAGTGTGAAAAATACACTTCCTGATATTTGTTATAATTTAACCCGCAATGATTCTTTAGTTTTGTGAAAAATAGAAGAGAGTAACAATTTAAATATTATAATTATGTCAAAAGGGTTTTTTAATGTACCTGTAGCCAAAAACGAACCGATATTAAGTTATGCTCCTGGAACGCCGGAGAGAAAAGAACTTCAGTTGAAAATTGCTGAATTACGTTCAACGGAAGTTGAATTACCAATGATTATCGGCGGCAATGAAGTTTATACCGACCGTAAGGAAAGAATGTTTCCTCCACATGAAATTAAACACACACTTGGATATTATAATCAGGGTGTAGCAAGTCATGTTGAAATGGCTATTGATGCTGCAATGGAAGCCAGAGAAAAGTGGGCTAACTTATCGTGGCAGCACAGAGCTTCAATCTTTTTGAAAGCTGCCGATTTATTGGCCGGACCATACCGCGCAAAAATTAATGCAGCTACTATGCTGGGGCAATCAAAAAATGCTTTTCAGGCAGAAATTGACGCAGCATGCGAACTGGCAGACTTTTTTAGATTTGGTGTTCAGGTTATGTCCGATATTTATAAGCTTCAGCCTGAATCGGCAAGAGGAATGTGGAATTACAATGAATACCGTCCGCTGGAAGGTTTTATTTATGCGTTAACACCTTTCAACTTTACATCAATTGCAGGAAACCTTCCTGCAGCACCAGCTCTTATGGGAAATGTTGTTGTATGGAAACCATCGAAAACAGCCATTTATTCCGCAGGAGTTATTATGGAAATTTTCAAGGAGGCAGGTTTGCCGGATGGAGTTATTAATCTGGTTTTTGCATCTGGTCCGGTGGCCGCTGATATTGTTTTGACACACGCCGATTTTGCCGGAATTCATTTTACCGGTTCAACAGCAGTATTCCAAAATATCTGGAAAAAAATTGGGGATAACATATATAAATACAAAACTTATCCGCGAATTGTGGGTGAAACTGGTGGAAAAGATTTCATTTTTGCTGATAACACTGCTGACAAAAGAGGGCTTGCAATTGCAATGCTAAGAGGTGCTTTTGAATACCAGGGGCAAAAATGTTCTGCAGCTTCGCGGGTATATATTCCTGAAAGCATTTGGCCGGAAGTAAAAGAATTATTTGGGAATGAACTGGCTACAGTTAAAATGGGACCGCCGGAAGATTTTACCAATTTTATTAATGCGGTTATTGATGAATCATCGTTTGATAAACTGAAAGGATTTATCGACCGTGCCCGTGAAGATGAAGATGCAGAAGTAATCTTTGGTGGAAACTGTGATAAATCAGTAGGGTATTTTATTGAACCAACAGTTATTTTGGCGAAAACACCCGATTATGTTACTATGCATGAAGAATTGTTCGGGCCGGTATTAACAGTCTATGTTTATGATGATGAAAAAATGGACGAAACACTGGATATACTCGATAATACTTCAATTTATGGGTTAACCGGTGCTGTTTTTTCTCAAAACCGTTATAACATCGAAAAAATAGCCAAACGGTTGGAGCACGCTGCCGGTAATTTCTATATCAATGATAAACCTACCGGAGCGGTAGTTGGTCAGCAGCCATTTGGCGGATCGCGTGGTTCTGGTACAGACGATAAAGCAGGTTCTATTTTTAACATGTTGCGTTGGACATCTATTCGTACAATTAAAGAAACATTTGTTACTCCGCAACAATATACTTATCCGAATTTTCAACCGGATAAAGAATAAATTAAACTTGTGTGTTTATAAAAAGGGAGATGATTTTATTTCATCTCCCTTTTTTTTACCTGTTGAATGTTATATTTTTACAGTATATTTCAAATGATGGAGAAAAAAGGTCTGAAATATCAAATAATTAAAATGCTTACCAATAAGTATTTTATCGCGTCGGTAATTTTTGTCGTCTGGATTATGTTTTTTGATGAAAACAGCATTGTCTCCCATCAGAAAAATAAACGGCAACTCAGGGAACTCACCAACCAAAAAGAGTATTACACAGATCGTATCGCTTCCGATAAACAAAAGCTGGAAGATTTAAGTGCAGGAAAAGAAGAATTGGAGAAATTTGCCCGCGAGCAGTACCTCATGTCAAAACCCGACGAAGACGTTTTTATTGTTGTTGAAGAAGATTAGTCTTTTTATAATTTTTGATGTACCCTGTAAAGAATTTCATGATTTCTGTCTGAAGTACGGTCATAATCATCAAAGTTAAATTAAATGTTAAGATAAATCTATCTGTTTGAATGATAGGTAAATTTTCTTATATTGCCCGAAGTATGGGTAAAGATCTCGACATATTTAAAATAAAAACAAACAATATTGCACCGCAAAAAGGGAGAATTTTAATTGCCGAACCATTTCTTTCCGGTAATTATTTTAATCGTTCGGTGGTTTTGTTGGTTGCACACAGTACAAAAGGTGCAGTGGGGTTTATTTTGAATAAAAGAGTTGAATTCCCGATACATGAAATTTTTCCTGATTTTCCGGAATTCGATGCCAAGGTTTATCTTGGCGGACCGGTTTCTACCGATTCTGTATATTTTATCCACAAACTGGGTGAGCAGATTCCGGGTAGCATACATGTTTTGGGAAATCTTTATTGGGGAGGCGATTTTGTAGAACTGAAACGACAAATAAAAATTGGTTTACTTCAGCCTTCTGATGTTCGTTTCTTTTTGGGATATTCCGGTTGGGACTCCGGTCAGTTGGAGCAGGAAATAAAAGAGGATTCATGGTTGGTTACCGATGTTGAGGAAGAAACTGTTATGCGCGAACTAAATCAGGCTTCCTGGGTCGATTTTGTAAAAAAAGCTGGAAATCGCTATACCATTTGGGAGAACTTTCCTGAAAACCCTTCGTTGAATTAATTCTCTTTTTCTTTTAGATATTCATTTAGTTTTTCATAAACTGCAACTGAGTGTTCATGGACAAAACGTTTGTTTTCCACACCTAAAATCCATTGCACACCAGTTTCTTCACTGGCTAGAAACAACTCATCCACATGAAAAACATCCTCACGTTTGATATCGGCTGATTCCAGTGTTCTGAACCCTAGTTTTTTTGTTATTTCCAGAATAACCGGACGAAGTGTGTCAGTATAACATCCCGATTCAATGGCAGGAGTAAAAACCTCATTCTTTTTAATAAAGAAAATATTTGCCGAGACACATTCACAAATCGATCTATTTTCATTTAACAAAATGGTATTCTGAAAAAAAGTATCTCGGTTTTGGGCAACAGCTGCACGCCAAACCGAATCGTTAAAAAAGGGGAAGCGGTTAAATTTATTTCCCGAATATTTTGTAATGCCTGAATAGTTGAGCAAAATACCTTTGGGGGAAAATGGAAAATCAAAAGTATTAAAAGGCTGGCTGGTAACAAGAAAATTAAATCCGGTTTCGTTCCACAATAACTGGAAAAAAACAAACCCTGAACGATACAGACGGTTTTTATTGAGCATTCGTTTTGTAACCCGGAAAAGCTCCCGTTTGTCTTTTAAAAATGCAGGAACAGGAAGTTGTAGCATTCCGATTTGTTTCGTCAATAAATCGATGTTTTCGTTGAATAGGGGAATGCCACCAAACCCATACCATATTTTTCGTACGAGTTTTACAGTTTCGCCTGTGAAAAATTGTAAAAAAGATGGTTCTTCTTTTTCAACTACTTCGCCGTTATAAACCAGAAAACGATCCATTTACAGAAATGAAAATAGTTTGTCTATAAAATTTTCAAACAATCCGGGTTTTAACAAAATGGGGAAAATAAAGCCGAATATGGAACCCAGAAAGTGAGCGTCGTGAGCTACATTGTCGTTTTTTTGTTTGCTCATTTGGTAGGAATAAAATAAATAACCAATGGCAAATAAAATTGCCGGAATAGGAACCAGAAAAAACAACAGAAGTTTTTCCAGCGGATCAAAAAATATAAAAGCGAAAAGTACGGCAGAAACCGCGCCTGACGCACCAACAGCATTGTAATAATAATTGTTTTTGTTTTTTGCCAGGCTCCACAGGTTTGAAGTGAGAATTCCACCAAAATATAACAAGAGGAAAAACGCAGTAGCTTTATTTCCAAAATAATAGCTCAGGTAACTTTCAATATGCGGGCCAAAAAAATAAAGCACGAGCATATTTACAATCAGGTGCGACCAGTTAGCATGAATAAAAGCGTGTGTTACCAACCGGTAGTATTCCTTTTCCTGTATAATTTTTGCCGCATTAAACTGCAGTTTATTCATTAATTCGCGGTTTTGAAAACCCATGTATGAAATAACTGCTGTAGTGCCAATAATAAACCAGGTAATCATTTAATGTAATATTTTGTAAATCATTTCTTTTTGTAAATCAGCCATATCAACCATTGTAGAAATTTCGAAGCCTTTGCTCTTCATATCGTAATCACGCAAAATTCCCATTATCTCGTATAATTTAGTTGGAGAATAACGTTTTGCCGCTGCAATATACGATTTTGCGATGTAAGGGTGAACCCTTAATTCTGCACTCACATTTCGTTCCGATTTATCCTTCAGAAAATGATATGTAAATAATTTCGAAAAGTAAAAGTAAAGATTTGAAATAGTTTTCTGAATTGGGTTTGTTGAAGGATTTGCTCCAAAATACCGGACGATCTGGTTTGCTTTTAAAATGTCCTTTTCGCCGAGAGCATTTTGCAGTTCAAAAATGTTGAATTCCTTGCTTAACCCAATATTTTTCTCAATATGCTCGGGTGTAATTTTATTGGTGTCTTTTACTGCAATCACGAGTTTTTCCAGTTCGTTGGCCACTTTACTTAAATCGTTGCCCAAATAAGCAGTGAGTATTTGAGCTGCCTGTGGTGTAATGCTGTAATTTTTATTTTTCAGATAACTTTCAATCCAGTTGGGGATTTTGTTTTCATATATTTTTTTTGAAGTGAAAACCACCCCATTTTTTTTAATCGCTTTTGCAAGCCGTGTTCTGGAATCAAGGTTCTTGTATTTATAATTCAATACCAAAATAGTTGACGATAATGGTTTTTCTGCATAGGAAGCCAGCGTTTCTATTTTATTTAAACTTTGTGCTTCTTTTACAATAATTACCTGCTGGTTTGCCATCATCGGGAAGCGCATTGCGCTTTCTGCAATAGCAATTGGGTCGGAATCTTTTCCGTAAAAAACAGTCTGATTAAAACCTCGTTCTGCTTCCGACAGCACATTTTTTTCAATATAGTTTGAAATGATGTCGATAAAATAAGGTTCTTCGCCCTGCAAAAGATATATAGGATGATAGGTTTTACTCTTCAGGTTTTGGATAATAGCTTCGAATTCCATATTAAAATCTCAGGTGTTTTACAGAAAGTCCGTTGTTTTTTATTTCAAACAAAGCATCGATGCCAGCCTGCAGGTGTATTTCCACATAACTCGATGTTACTTTTTGGTCGCTTTCAGTTGTTTTTACACCAGATGAAATCATGGGTTGGTCGGAAACCAAAAGCAAGGCTCCCGTTGGAATCTGGTTCGAAAAACCTGCGGTAAAAAGTGTTGCTGTTTCCATATCTATGGCCATGGCACGGGTTTTTTTCAAATATTTTTTGAACCTGTCGTCGTATTCCCAAACACGGCGGTTGGTGGTAAAGACCACACCAGTCCAGTAGTCTTGCCCCGAATTTCTCAAAATATGAGAAACCGCGCGCTGCAGGTTAAATGCCGGTAACGCAGGAACTTCGGGAGGTAAATAGTCGTCGGAAGTTCCTTCTCTTCGTATTGCTGCAATGGGCAGGATTAAATCGCCCAGTTGGTTTTTTCTTTTTAGCCCGCCGCATTTTCCCAGAAATAAAACACTTTTTGGCTTTATCGCACTTAATAAATCCATCACGGTAGCTGCATTCGGGCTTCCCATTCCAAAATTTATAATGGTAATTCCTTCGGCTGTAGCACTTGGGAAGTTTTTGTCCCGCCCATCAATAGTTACATCAAACCTGCGGGCAAAACTATCAATATAATTCTGGAAATTGGTTAACAAAATATACTTTCCTATTTCATCAAGATTTTTTCCGGTATACCGTGGTAACCAGTTTTCAACAATATCTTTTTTTGTCTTCATAAATTACGTTACTTTATCAACTAAAACAGGAATACTTTTATTGCAGCTGACACAAAAATACGTTTTTCGTTGTCGTCAGCCAAAAGGAGACGATAAGTAAAAATGATTTCAATGCAGGAACTAAATTTACCTTCTTATTCATTTAAAATTCAAATTGAAAATGG
Organism: uncultured Draconibacterium sp.; assembly: GCA_963677235.2. GTDB lineage: Bacteria > Bacteroidota > Bacteroidia > Bacteroidales > Prolixibacteraceae > Draconibacterium. Next base: position 52,389 of record CAXXPP010000006.1, read on the forward strand.
AAAGGAGCAGATTTTTGATTTTATTCGGAAAAAGTATGTGGTTCTAACTCCCGAAGAATGGGTACGCCAGAATTTTATTCAGTATTTAATTAATGAAAAAAAATATCCGGCATCGTTAATGGCAATTGAAAAAAAATTGCTTATAAATAAACAGCCTCAGCGTTTTGATTTAGTGATTTACAATCGTAACGGAAACCCAAATTCTGTTGTTGAATTTAAAGCCCCATCTGTTAAAATTACTCAGAAAACATTTGACCAGGCGGTGCGTTACAACATGGCTTTACGAGTAAAATGTATTATGATTTCCAATGGATTGCAACACTTTGCCTGCAAAATTGATTATGAAAAAAACAGCTATTCATTTTTGAAAGAAATCCCTTCGTTTGTATAATTTCCGGAAGAAATTTTCCTTTTTCCGGTTTTGGAACCAGTAACCTTTTCTTATTTCCCTGCATACAAATTTTAGTACGAAAAGAATAAATATTGTAAAGGGTTTATTTATAGAGCATGATTTGAATTTAAGGATTCAGCATTTTCTGATAAAAGAATTCATCTTTCCAGCCTTCGCGTGTTTTTAACCAGTTCTTTTTTATCCCGGCCCTTTCAAAACCGGCTTTTTCGAACAAATGGATACTTGCCTGATTATCGCTTGAAATATTCGCATACAATTGGGTTAAACCCAATATATTTAGCGCATAATACGAGAGAGCAAGTAAAGCATCCAAAGCGTATCCTTTTTTTCGGTGGTTGGCATTATGAATTAAAATGCCAACACCAGCCCGCAAATGATAAGGCTCAAAATCAAACAAATCGACAGCGCCAACCGGCTTCATCTTTTCATTCTGAATGACAAGCCGCAGCTGTTTGGTTTCATAGATGTCTCTGACCGATTCTTTTATATACTGTGCCAGAATATATTTTGAAAACGGAGCTTTCGTGTTGCTTACTTCCCAAATTTCGGAGTTATTTTCCCAGGTGTACAAAAGCTCAATATCTTCCGGCTCAAGAGCACGAAGTGTGATTTTCCCGTATGTGATATTACTGTTCATTTTTCCTGTCGAGATTTTTCCAGCCTTTAAAAATAATTTCAACGTCGTTCAAAACGCTGTAGTCTTTTGCATAAAGAACGTTAAGTTGTGTTTTCTTTTCCGGATCCAGTTCTATTTCAGAGAACATATCAGCAGGGTTTAATACGCTGCTTTTAATTTTTGGTAATATTTCATCGTTCTCCTGATTTGAAATATACCCGACCCAGGTTTTTTTTCCGGTTAATATCTGAAAAATATTTGTAACAAGAGATACTTTTTGCTTGAAAAACCAGATGAGGAATGGGCTTAAAATTAGGTAAGCAAGCGAAAACGTAAAATCGAAAATTCTTTTTTTGCGCCTGTTTGAAGCTTTGGAAATGGCATTTAGGTTTAGAACATATAAATCGCCGGCGGTATGGATAGAGTTGCTTCCGATAATACTGATACTTTCCGGGGGGGCAATTTTATAGTCGATATTAAATTGAGTTAAGTCCAGCATCGATTTAATGATTTCACCCGAACTAATATTTTCTGCACAAAAAATTACTTCATCAATGCGGTTAATACGGATAATTTCTTTGAGTTGCGCAAGGTGTCCGATATAATTTTCGCCACTATCGTTTTTGTCGATGGCCACAAAACCAACAATTTCTGAACGAACCGGCGTGTGTTCCAGTAGTTTTTTTACACGTAAAGCTTCGGAAGAATGACCTGCAATGGCAATTTTTTTTGTCTTTTTTATATCAAGCCGAAATCCATTGAACTTTAGCCAGTGAAAAATAAGGCGATAAAGAATAAGCACCAGAGAAGACCATACCGAACCCAGCAAAATTAATGCTCTTGAAAAACGAAACTGTGCATCAACCAGCGAATACACAAGCAGAATGGCAACGGAGCCCCAAAGTAATCCGCGAACAATCTTTAACAGGTTAATGGGTTTTTTGTAACCGCCGGAAAACAAAATTCCTAAAATCCAGAAAAGAATATAAACAGGTACTATATATTTTAGAAATTCGGAAGGATAATAACCCGGTTCAAATCTGACATTTTCCCATGCAGGTGTCAGAAATAAAAAACCGGCATAAATAATAAGGGTATCACAAAGTGGGGTATAAATGTTGTTGAATATTCGTACTGAAATGGAAAGTAATGCACGGAAATAAATGGCAACGCTAATAAAGAATGAAAACAAACCGGCTTTACCACTGGAAAAATGTTTCCGCGCAAAAATTATCATCGCGTTGTAAAAAACTTTTACATAGTTCAGCGAACCCTTTTTTGTACTTTCCCCTTTGTAATGAATAATAGTAGTTTCCGGGAAGTAGTAATTTTTGAATCCTGCCAAAGTAATCCGATACGAGAGATCAATATCCTCGCCATACATAAAAAATGTTTCGTCAAGGAGTCCTATATTGTCAAGGACTGATTTTCGCAATAACATAAAGGCGCCGGCCAGTACATCAACTTCATGAATTTGATTTTCATTGAGATAGGAGAGGTGATATTTTCCAAATTTTTTCGATTTTGGAAATACTCCTGATAACCCAAACATTTTATAAAATGCAACCCATGGCGTTGGTAGCCCGCGTTTTGATTCCGGAAGAAAATTTCCTTTTCCATCAATCATTTTTACACCCAACCCGCCCGCATCCGGGTGTGATTCCATAAATGAAATTATTTTTTCAAAAGTGTCTTCTTCAACAACCGTATCCGGATTTAGTAGTAAAATATATTTTCCTTTGGCTTGTTTTATAGCCTGATTGTTGGCTTTCGAAAAACCCAAATTTTCCTTATTGGCAATAAATTTAATCTCTGGAAATTTTCCGGGAATTAACTGCGCAGAACCATCAACCGAGTTATTATCAACTACAAAAATTTCAGATGAAACATTCTTGGAGGCTTTTAAAACCGAATGAAGACACTGTTCCAGAAAATGTTTTACGTTGTAGTTGACAATAATTACCGAAAGTTCCATTCGTTTGGTCAAGTAATTTTTTTCAAATGTATTGATTCCTTTTGGATAACGGAAAAGTTTTGTTTTTCTGATACAATTTGTTTTTATTTTCCAAGCGAACTTTCGTAATTCACGCGGTTTACGAGTGAGCGTCCCAAGGTAATTTCGTCGGTATATTCCAAATCATCGCCAATAGAAACGCCTCGCGCCAGTGTGGTTACTTTTACATCTTTGTCTTTAAGTTTGCGGTAAATATAAAAATTAGTTGTATCTCCTTCCATTGTGGTTGAAAGGGCCAGTATAACTTCTACAACTTCACCTGAATCCACCCGTTTTATCAGCGAATCAATTTCCAGATCCGACGGGCCAATTCCATCCATCGGAGAAATAATTCCTCCTAAAACATGGTATAACCCATTATACTGCTGTGTGTTTTCAATCGACATTACATCGCGGATATTTTCAACCACACAAATAACCGAATTGTTACGTGCCGGGTTGGCACAGATCTGGCAAGTTTCAGTGTCTGAAATGTTATGACAAACCTTACAGTGTTTTATTTCATTTCGGAGCTGTATCAAACTATTCCCAAATATACTTACTTCAGAAGCTTCCTGTCGCAACAAGTGTAATACCAGTCGTAGAGCGCTTTTTCTACCTATTCCCGGAAGTTTTGAGAATTCGTTTACGGCGTTTTCCAATAGCTTTGATGGGTATTTTTCAATATTCATTTCTGCATCTTTCAGGCTCAAAAGTAAAATGAAAAATTTGTATTCCCCTCGGATGTGGTATTTTTCTATCGATATAATTTTTTTGACCCTAATCAGACGTAAGATGTGCTTCTACATTTAGTAGGCTAACAGGAATTATGGGGATAATCAACATTTATTTTTTCCCTGTATTTTTTAGATTTCCATTTTACTTTCTATTAAAAATTTTTTAAAAAGTGTTAATAAATAGATACTTTTAGAAAGCGATAAAAAACGGTTTTATCTTTTACGTGTTTTAACTGAACCAATAAAACTAAATCAAAATGAAATCAAAACAAAAATTGAACGTTTCCCGTCGCAATTTTATCGGGACCGCTGCTACTGTTGCTGCCGGGTTTTCAATTGTTCCACGGCATGCTGTTGCAGGTTTGGGACATATTGCTCCCAGCGATAAACTTAATATTGCCGGTATTGGAATTGGTGGCAAAGGAAATGCGAATTTGAAAAATATGCCGGGACAGAATATTGTCGCGCTTTGTGATGTTGACTGGGAGTATGCCAAACCGGTTTTTGATACTTACCCGGAAGCAAAAAAATATAAAGATTTTCGTGAAATGCTGGAGCAGCAGAAGGATATTGAGGCAGTTGTTATTGCCACACCGGATCATACACATGCGCTGGCTGCTGCTGCAGCAATGGAATTGGGAAAACATACTTATTTGCAAAAACCATTAACTCACTCGGTTTGGGAATCAAGATATCTTACCAAACTGGCTCAAAGGACGGGAGTGGTAACGCAAATGGGGAATGAAGGCCATTCTGATGATGAGGTTTATGAAGTTGCAGAGATAGTTCAAGGAGGTTGTTTGGGGACGATAAAAGAAGCGCACGTGTGGACCAACCGGCCTATTTGGCGGCAGGGAATGCCCAAACCGCTAAAAGAGGTAAAGGTACCAAAAACACTTTCCTGGGATTTGTTCATCGGCTCGGCGAAAATGAGGCCTTATAATCCTGAGTATCATCCATGGATTTGGAGAGGATGGTGGGATTATGGTACCGGCGCTCTTGGAGATATGGGATGTCATCTGCTCGATGTTCCGAACTACGCGCTTCAGTTAGGTGCTCCCATTGCATTTCAGGCCAGTTCATCGCTGGTAAATACGGAAAGCGCCCCGGTAGCAGCAAAAGTTACCTATCTTTTTCCTTCACGAAAAAATCTTCCTTACTGTGCTCTGCCCGAATTGGAATTAACCTGGTATGATGGCGGGTTTATGCCGGCACGTCCGTTCGATTTACCACTTGATGCACCGATGAGTCCGGGAGGCGGATTTATGTTTATTGGCTCGAAAGCAACGTTAATTGCCGAAAGTTATGGAGCCAATTGGAAAGTTTATAAAAATGGTGAAGAATTCACGCCAAAACCAAAAGTAAAACTGGAAAGGATTCCTGATGATCCATTGGGAGGAGGCCGCCACGAAATGCATTTTGTAAGTTGTTGTAAAAACGGAGGTAAACCTGCTTCGAGTTTTGAATACGCAGGCCCGTTTAATGAAATGGTGGTTATGGGTAATCTCGCTGTACGGATGCAATCATTACAAAAAACATTACTTTGGGATAGTGAAAATTTGAAGGTTACCAATATTTCTCCAGAAGAGAAGTTGAGAACCACAAAATTGTTACCATATTCTTCGGATGTCGTTACGAAGAAGGTAGATGACGAATCGAAACAGTGGGTAGAATGGAACGCACAGGAAATGTGTGAAGAATGGATAAAACATACCTATCAAAACGGCTGGAGTCTGTAATTGGAAATCCCTACGGATTTTGACTTCCTTAGGGATTTTTATCCTTACTGATTTTGAATTTTCTGTATATCAGCAACTGCGATAGCTACTATATTAATGATTTCACGCATGGAGCTGTTGGATTGTAAAAATCGTGCAGAATATATGCAGTATCTTTACCTGGACTTCCATTTCCTTTGACCTACTTGTTTTTTTCTCCATTACAGACTGAAAAACGTCCTCCTTTTATTAAATTAATAATAATACAGCGAGCTTTTTCTTTGCGGATAGCATAAGCAATCTCATCCATTGTCGTTTTTTGAAACCCATAACGCATGACGATTTTCTGAGCAGCTTCAATAATATTTTCTCTTATATTATTCTTCATTTTATCCATTTCGACTAATAAAGTTCAACTGTACAATTTTTCTCAAATGAAATATTTACTATTTCATTTTTCATTCAACATGAACCGAATACTATTAGGAATATACTTTGAAAAACAGAACATTAAATTAGCATTAAAATGGTGCCAGAAGTGAGTGTAGAAATAAATTTGTTTTTACTTTTGCAACAATAAATGAATGAATGTTCATTTATTAATGGCGATAAAATGGCACGAATAACAGATCAAAACAGAATTGAGCGACTAAAGCAATCAACCATGAAGCTGGTAGTAGAGCATGGTTTTGGAGGAGCATCAGCATCTCTCATTGCTAAAGATGCCAAAGTTGCTTCCGGCTATTTTTATATGCACTACAAAGGAAAGTATGAAATGGTAAATGCACTTCTACAGGATGTTTACCATGAGGTTGTGCATAAATTCAGAGATTTAACAAGTAACGATTCCTCTTTTACCAGCATTGTCGAAAGCATGATTCGTCATTTCTTTTATATGGCCAACACCGAACCAATAAAACTTAAGTTTTTGTATGTGCTAACCAACGATTACAGTTTTGTAATTGACGACAAAATGCATGAAGATATTCTTACTATACTAAATATACTTGTAGACAACGGTCATTCTTCCGGCGAATTGGATAAAAACATTACCCGCTCAGATCTTTATTTAATAGTGATTATAAATACCATACAATATATAAATCAACACTATAAAAACTCAGGGAAAAAGGTTAACTTCAACAAAGAAGATGAAGATCACCTAATTTATTTAACAAGAAAAACCCTAAAAGAGCCAGAAAAATGAAGAAAAGAAAACGATTAATCAGCATGGTTATTCTAATGCTGTCCGGCTTCATAGTCGTTTCCGGCCAGGAAAATACGCAGGCACTCACGTTTGAAGAAGCCCTGCAGATTATGACAAAACAAAACCCCGGATTACAACAGGCAAAACAACAAATAAAACAAAAGGAGTACGAACTAAAGGCAAAAAAAGGATTGTATATGCCCCACGTTTCTTTGAGTGCAAATGCAGTGACCATGTCCGACATGCTTCACCTTGATCTCACTCCGGTAAAAGATGCAATTACTCCGCTTTACACTACCCTTGGTAATTATGGTGTTTTTAGTGGTGTCCCTAATCCCGACCCTGCAACCAACCAGGCAGTCCCAATTCTCCCGGATAATTTAAGTACTTCTGCAGTAAGAGAAAAACTGCTGGCAGCAGGTGAAGAAATTGATAACGCAAACTGGGACGAGGTAATTCAGGAAAAAAACTTTGCAACCGTTTCCGCCGACTTAGCCTGGCCTATTTTTACAGGCGGAAAAATAAAAGGAGCCAATGATGCCGCAAACACAGAACTTACCATTAGCAAAGAAGAACTAAGGAAAACAGAAGGAGATTTATTAACCGAACTGGCAACCCGCTACTACGGACTAACACTTAGTATGCAGGTTTTAAATGTCCGCAAACAGATGTTTGAAGCAGCCGACAAACATTATATAGATGCGCAAAAATTATTCGACAACGGGATGATTGCCAAGGTAGAATTACTTCATGCAAAAGTTTCCAGAAACGAGGCTGAACGTGCATTAAAAGAAGCAGAACGAAATATCAGTATTATTCGTTCTGGGTTGGAGGCAACACTCTCCCTGGATACAACTGTAACCATTTTACCCGCCAGCAATCTTTTTATGAACAAGGAATTATCTGATGTTTCTTTTTGGATAAATAAGGCATACGATGAAAACCCACAGCTAAAGCAAATTGAAGGAAAAAAAGACTTAGTTGACATAAAAAATAAAGTAAACAAAGGCAGCTACCTGCCCAGTGTTGCAATGCTAGGAACATACAATCTGGCCGATAAAAACCTCTCGCCTTATGTCCCCGACTGGATGGTTGGAGTTGGGTTGAGGTGGTCATTGTTTGAAGGGTTGGGACGCCAGAATACATTAAAAGCAAGCAAAACAATGGAAAGCCAGGTAAACTACGCAAACCAAAAAGCCCATGAAGACATAAAAGCCTACTTAACCAAATTATACGAAACACTACAAATGCAAATAGAACAAAAAAATGAGCTGGAAAGTACGCTCGAACTTGCTGAAGAGTATTCCGAGAGTACACAAAAAGCATTTAATGAAGGATTGGCTACTTCCACTTCGGTAGTAGAAGCTTACACAAAAGTTGCCCAGGTAAAAGCGCTCCGGCTAAAAGTTTTTTATGATTACGATGTAACCCTGGCAACACTTTTACAAACAGCCGGTGTACCTGAACAATTTATCCAGTTTTGTGCCGGAAACAATACCATTGTTGAATCATTAACCAAATAAAAAACATACAACCATGAATAAGAAAACAATAGCAACCATTATTGTAGTTGTAGCAATCATAGGTTTCATAGCATATACATTTGCCGTTGTACTAAAAAAAGAGCCTACTATTTTACAGGGAGAAGTTGAGGCAACACAATACAAAATTGCTTCTAAAGTTCCCGGACGGGTTCTGGAAGTTGCCGTTAAAAAAGGACAGAAAGTAAACAAAGGCGATTTTATATTTTCCATTGACAGTCCGGAAATTAATGCAAAAATGGCAGAAGCCACTGCTGCCCGTTCTGCAGCAAGTGCGCAAAGCCGTAAAGCGCAAAACGGAGCGCAACAGGAAGACATAACAGCCGCTTATAGTACCTATGTAAAGGCAGAAGCTGCTGCCCAATTTGCGGAAAAAACTTTTGAGAGGATTCAAAATCTGTATAAGGAAGGGGTGGTACCAGCGCAAAAACGAGACGAAGTAGAAACAAAAATGAAAGCTGCCCGCGAAACAGCAAACGCAGCAAAGGCCATTTGGCAAAAAGCAGAAAAAGGAGCCAGAGAAGAAGACAAAGACGCTGCTGCGGCCATGGTAAAAAGAGCCGATGCCGCCATTGAACAAGTGCAATCCTACCTTGATGAAACAACTATTAACTCTATTTCTGATGGTGAAGTCTCAGGAATTAATGTTGAAGCCGGCGAATTGGTTTCTACAGGTTTTCCGGTTGTAACACTTTTAAACCTTAACGACATTTGGGTTACTTTTTATATACGGGAAGATTATCTATCCCAGTTTAAAATGGGAACCACGTTTACGGCAAAGATCCCGGGGCTTGATAACGATGAGTACGAATTTAAAGTAAGCTACATTAGTCCTTCCGGCGACTTTGCACGATGGAATGCAACCAAAACATCAGGTGAATTTGATTTAAAATCATTTGAAATTGAAGCTCGCCCGGTAACAAAAATTGAAGGTTTACGGCCAGGAATGACTGCTATTGTTACATTAAACGATTAACCCATGGCTGCAAAAACTTCCCTTTTGGCTGTTACAAAACGGGAAATCGACCGGATAATGCGTAATCCGGCCTACCGTTTTTTACTACTGGCAGGGCCAATTATTGGTATTAGCCTGCTCTTCTTTATTTTTCATAAAGGAGTAAGCAGGGATTTACCTATTGCAGTTGTTGACAGAGATAATTCAACCCTATCCATAAAAATTACCAATGCGCTGGATGCATCTTCCGACACAAAAGTTATTTTACAAACACCCAATATTTTTCAGGCAAAAGATATGCTTGAAGAAGGAATAGTAGAAGCCATTGTTCTTATTCCGTTTGAAACAGAAAAATCGGTATTGCAAGGCATGGAAGCACCGGTTCCGGTATATATTAACGGAACCAATGTTCTGATGGCCGGACTATTGCAACGTTCTATTTTAACAACTGTTAAAACCATTTCAGGAGGAATACAGCTAAAAAAACTGGGAATGACCGGAAAGAATGAACAACAGGCAATGGCACGAATCGTTCCGGTAAATGCCCAGCGCCACCTGCTTTTTAATCCATACACAAACTATTCGTACTTTCTGAATTCGGCGCTGGTTTATGTTATGCTTTTTGTGTTTGTGTTACTTAGTTCAATTTACACATTGGGGAATGAACTTAAAAGAGGTACCGGATTAAGCTTACTTGAAGCCAGCGGGAACAGTGTACGCCTCGCTATTGTAGGGAAACTACTTCCTTACACTGTTATTTTTTCAGGTTTTGCCATCGCAATAAACATTGTACTTTACAAAGTTGAAGGTTTACCGCTGGAAGGCAATTTCTGGTTAATATTCATTGGACAGTTTGTAACGGTTTTAACTTATCAGCTAATGGGATTAATATTTGTAGGCACTACCATTAACTTAAGGCTTTCTCTCTCGCTGGCCAGCGCTTATTCAATGATGGCTATTACTTTCTCCGGATTAACATTTCCCTTGGAAGCGATGCCCAAAGCAGCACAAATATTTGCATCCCTGTTTCCATTTACCTGGTGGGAAAAACTGGTTATTTCGCAATCGCTGCGCGGAGCCCCTCTAAAAGAAGCGCTCCCCTACATTTGTTACATACTAATATTCATGCTTGTTTCGCTTTGTTTTTTGCCGTTTTACAAACGCTATCTCAGCGATTCAAAGTACTGGGGGAAAAAGTAACAATCAAAATTGATGTGAATTATGAATACCATAAAAGACAAAATAAACGGGTTCCAACTTACTGCAATGCATTTTATAAATGAATTAAAGGCTATTTTTGCCGATAGCGGGGCATTGCTTATCCTGGTCGGGGCAATCATCATCTATCCTATTATTTATTCCATAGGCTATTACAACGAGGTAATGACGGACATTAATGTAGCTGTAGTAGATCTGGATCAATCGGCAGCCAGCAGAAAATATGCTGCCATGATTGATGCCACCCGTGAAGTAAATGTCTCGCATGATGCGCTGGACATGCATTCAGCAGAAAACTTACTGTTAAACAATAAAGTAAGTGGGATCGTTCTTATTCCCGATGGTTTTGAAAAAGATGTGCTTTCCGGCCAGCAGGCAAATGTGGCTGTTTATGCTGATGCCAGTTATTTTTTAAAATACAAAAATATAATTTCGGCCACTACCTATTCCAATGCATATTTTAGCGGAGGAGTTTCAATTATGCGCTACATGGCGGAAGGCCAGTCGGTGAAACAGGCTAAAATAAGCAATGATCCGTTACCTGTTTATACGCATATTTTGTATAATCCCTCTTCCGGCTATGCCAGTTTTATTATGCCCGGAATTATACTGGTTATTTTCCAGCAAACCTTGTTAATTGGAATTGGAATATTGGGCGGCTCTTTTTCTGAGTCAAAAGCACCGTCGTTTATCCTGCCAGCTCAAAGAAGAAAAAGGGAAATCCTCCCCTTACTCACCGGAAAAACCGGCGCTTATCTTTTTATTTCTCTTTTTAACATTGCGTATGCCGCGATACTGGTACACCACTGGTTTCATTATCCAGACAAAGCAAATATGCTGGATGTTCTCATGCTCCTTTTCCCTTACCTGTTAAGTGTAATTTTTCTGGGAATTGGCATTTCAACATTATTCAAACACCGTGAATCATCCATTGTTTTTATGGTATTTCTTTCCCCTATTGTACTGTTTTTAAGCGGGCTTTCCTGGCCAACCTCCTCAATGCCTGATTGGTTGGTATTTATCTCAAAAATAGTTCCCAGCACCACAGCTATTCCTGCTTACTTAAGGCTGCGAACCATGGGGGTAAGCATTACTGAAATAAAATCGGAAATGTTGTTTTTATACGGACAGGCAGCTGTTTATTTTATTTTAACGCTTATTTATTTTTATGTTCGGGTAGCAGCAGGGAATCGTAAAAAAACAATTCAGGAGGCGTCTCAAAATACAACAAAATGAATATTCCTTTTCCGGATATTATCCATCAATATTTTCTTTTATTTGAGATCTGACCGAAATTGCCAGCCAACTGTTTTCCTTAAAATCATACGCTACCGGTCATTCACTTCTCTTAAATTGAAATTCCATTTTTAAAGAATCTCAGGAGATAATTGCTTTTAGCTTCCCGGGCTCTTTCCAATAACAAATTGACACGGAAAGGTTCGAAGCCAAATAACTCCTAATTAATTTTCACGAAAAAATCTTTTATTGGAAGGTGCATATACGTAAGATAGAAGATTAAAATTATTTGAATGGGGAATTAAACAGCGAACAGCCATTGTCATGTCAGGAGTGAGATAGCGGGGTTAAGGCTTCGACTCCGCTCAGCCTGACTAACCCGATGATATGAAGCGGAGTTGAAACAGGCCTAATGTTCTCCGGAATTTGAAGATTGACTTGGGCACTGTTATAAAAACCAAAGAAGTCTTAAAGAACCTAAGGCTTTTAAGACTTCTTGTAGTTCATTACTCTGTATTACCCTCAATATCCTCCGTGCACAGTAGTTTACCTCTTGTCAAGTATCAATTTTTTTGTGACCGGAACTCCATCCAGGTTCAGATGAATAAAGTACATTCCAGATGGTTTATCCGATATATTAAAACTTATTACTTGTTCTCCGGAATATTGTTCCTTCAGGATTAAACGACCAGTTACATCCCTTATGGAAAGCTCGATGTCATTAACTTTAGAAGAATTAATATTGAGTATTGCCTCTCCCTTTGTCGGATTAGGGTATAGCATTACATCAAACAATTCTTCCGAAAAATCATCTGCAGACAGAGGATAAGCTTCAACGCATACCTGGAAAGTATCTGAAGCCGTTGAGCCAAATTCATCAAACGCTGTTACAACAAAGTTTACGCAACCGGTATCGGCAATCATAGGTGTACAATACAGCGTGTCGTTTTCATACACTGCCCACGAGGGTAGTGTATCTGTACCTTCTTCTACTATGTAAAGACCAAGGCTCGCGTCATCCGGGTCGTCAAACAATACGCCCAATTCAGAGCTTATTGATATTTTCAACTCATCCGGGGCATTTACCATCTGGTTGGCAACTGTATCAACAAGGTATGGGCCGCTACCTCCGGAAATACCTTTAGATACACGGAAACTCTCTGTTGTTACAGCTCCTTCACTGTCTGTCAACGTTAGAGTAACCTGTGTACTACCACTTAATACATTCGTAAAAAACAACTCCAGTTCTCCGGTTTCCCCTCCCTCGTAATGAACTGTCAGGGAAGAAATAAGAATATCACTTTCTGCAATAGCACTTATTTCCACATCCTGTGGGGTACAATCATTTCCTCCCGAAATACCACTTAAAGGAACAGTCAAAGATGGAACAGTCCCATCCCAGATAACATCAGAAATGGCATTGATAGAGGGAGCTGAATTACCTGGTGTTACAACTACATCAAATGACAGTTCCGATTTATTCCCGTTACTATCGGTTGCCTGCCAGGTTTCAGTAGTTGTCCCTATAGGGAATATTCCATCAGAGCCAAGTCCCGACAGTAATACTGGTGTTACACTGCCACAATTGTCACTTACATTTATTGCAGGATAATTAATCGTTGTTTCACATTCTCCGGCAGATAACTGTTCCGATACATCTTCAATAGGAGTAAATACAGGGACTATCTTATCATCAACCGTTATAACTGAAATACATTGAGCTGTATTTCCAATTTCATCGGTTACAGTTAGGGTGATATCATTGGCACCTATGTCTGAACATGAAAAATTGTAATTACTCAATTCGATGGTTTTAATTCCTGCTTCTGCGGTAGAACCATTGTCTACACTAGAGGAATCAATTATAGCAGAACCATCTGCATTCAGCTCTATATCAATGTTCTGGCATTGGGCATCAGGCAGATTGTAAGTTGTAAAACTTTCAACCTCACCATAGTTTGTCCCGACCAAAGTGGTTGCGTAAGCGCGCACATAATAGGTTTCCCCAGGTGTAAGAGAACTTATCTCCTCATTAAACATTCCTGTTCCGCTGCCAATCACCTCTTTTATTACATCAGTTTCTCCTATTTCAGGGGAAATGTCAGAGGATGAATAAACAATTCCCTGTTCGGTAACTTCAGTGCCACCATCATTGGTTACTTCTCCTCCAAGTGTTGCTATTGTTGCCCCAAAATCTGAAACAGCAGATGTTGTCACTTCAGGAAGGGCATATTGATAGATAATATATCCATCATCAAAATAAAAGTTTGATGGTATATACGCACCTTTCAAAATAAGTTTTAATTCGGCTGCTCCTGCTGAATTATCTGTATCCATGTATAGATAGGTATTTTCACCGCTTTCAACCTGCATTGATAATGCACCTACATTGGTCCCGTCTCCTTCGCTAATGGTGCCGCTGGTGTAGTCGATGGACGGGTTGTCGCTTAACAAACCGTTTACCACTCCTGAAGTCAGGTCAACTATCCAAATTGAATCTCCCAGTGAAAAATTACTTAGTGTATCATTCCCCGGAGAGTTCGTATAATACGTCAATACCTCGTCATTATTTGTGAAGGAGATATTATTCGGCCCGGAGAATGAACCATAATCGATTGTGTTGTTGCTCACTGTATTGTTGCTCATAACAGCTGTTGATTCTACAGTACTCTTCTCCAAAGCAATGGCTTCATCGTATCCTTCCAGGATATTATCCCGGATAATGACTCCCTGGCTTGAAACAATGTCAATACCGGTGCTTCCATAGCCACCGTCTGCAGAGGTAAAATCAACATGCCACGATTTGGTCTGGATGTCCCGTTTTATCGTGTTCCCGGAAATCGTAAATCCTTCTTTGGTCTCCCACAATAAGATACCGCAGGACGAATACATTCCCGTATTCAGATACGAGCCATCTTCCCCCGGCTCCGGGATTACCAATCCAATTTCCAGAATTTGGTTATTGCTTACAGACCCCGAAGTTCCCCTACGGTCTCCTCCACCGCTGCCGCTATAATCTGATGAACCAACCTGTATGCCGTTGCCCGTGCTCCACAACGTTTGTCCGTATCCCTGGATGGTATTGTCATGGATATCAACCGTGAGCGTTGGCCCCCAGGCCAAAATGGCTGTTTTCTGGAATTTATCGATATACGTGTTACTTATTTCCAGTGTATGGCTGCCTTCACCTTCCGCACTTTCTGCAAAAATCGACTCGTTGTGGTTCATCCCCGAGGGTTGCTCCGTTGGGTCATAACCCGATGGCACCGGGTCGGTGGATAAGGTTCGCACCTGGGTTATTTTTACATCATCTACCAGAAGGTTGCTGTTAATTGCCCCAATCCCCTGGAAAGTATAGGTCATTTTATCCGGGTAAGCAACATCCGGCTGGTAACCCTGGTTACGGCCATCTACCGTTAACCCTTTTATTTTTACCGGGGTATCAGTGTTGGTTTTAATTCCAATGATGGCAAAAACATCCTGATTTTTCAGGTTTTTCCAGTTCCCACCATTAACGGAAAGATTTTCGGCATTGGGGGATTCAATTGTAGTCTGGCCTGACCCAGCTCCCTGTATAACAATCCCGGTGGTAATGGTCAACTGTTCTGTATACACACCTGCTTCCATGTAAATACTGTCACCGTCCTGCGAGGCATCAATCGCTTCCTGGATGGAACAATAAACATCAACAAGGACATCGTTGCTGTACAGATGGATGGATTCGGTGGCGCATTTTGGGTCAACTCCATCCGTCCACTCATAAGCACCCATGTCGATGGTACTGTTTTGTATACGCACTTCACCACGTATATCTTTAGCTTCCGTATTATCACTGTTGTTTCCGGCATCCACACAGGGGGATATGCCATAAATACGTAAATTGCCATTGGCAGCATCGATAAATTGAGGGTCGCTGGTAATGTTACCATCTCCTTCAGTAATCGTGCCGGAAATATCATTTGTACCATTGCTGAAACAGGAGTAATTCAACGTTGTTGTGCTTCCTTCTTCTTGATATATCTGATCCCCCCCGGAAGAAGCTGTATTCCCCCATAGGATACAATTGTTTAAAGTAGGAGAAGAAGAAGAATAGTTAAGCACTCCACCACCGGAAGAATTAGCAGTATTTCCACTAAATGTTACGTTGGTAAGTGTGGGTGAAGATGAATAGTTACTCATTCCTCCTCCAAAACCTGCAGAGTTCCCACTAAATGTTACATTGGTGAGTATGGGAGAAAAAGATTCATTAAACATTCCTCCGCCAGAACTATCAGCATTATTCTCACTAAATGTTATATTGGTAAGTATAGGGGAAGAAGATTCATTATACATTCCTCCACCCAAATTATTAACAGTATTCCCACTAAATGTTACGTTGGTAAGTGTGGGAGAAGATGAATTGTTATACATTCCTCCGCCCCAAGTTGCAGTATTCCCACTAAATCTGACACTGGCAAGTATGGGGGAAGATGAAGAATTGTTATACATTCCACCGCCAGAATAATTAGCAGTATTCCCACTAAATGTTACGTTGGTAAGTGCTGGAGAAGATGAATTGTTATACATTCCACCACCGAAAGCATGCCCCGTGCCATCAGCATTCCCCCCGGTAATGGTAAAACCATCGAGAATAGCACTGGCAGTTAGACCAAGCGTATCCGGATGGAAGAAGAGATGGTAGCAGTTATCAGTGCTATCATTCTCTGTTCCAATATCGCCGCTCAGAATGGTTTCATTGGCACTGCCCTCGCCAAAATCGCTGCGCTCGTCTACTGTTTCTTCATCACCGGCAAAACCACCGTAAATGGCTACGCCTTCCACCATACGGAAATGTCGAAAACGGGGTTCTGAATCCATTAAATCATAAGTCGACTCTGGGGTATATATTCCTTTTGCTACCCAAATCTGGTCGCCAGGGGCAGCTAAATCCAGCGCCGACTGGAGCGAGGTAAAGGCATTGTCCCAGTTCTCTCCATTGTTTGCCCCTGTAGCATCATCATTTACATAATAAGTTACAGGAATTGCATAGGTAGTAAAACTCTGCTCGCTGCCATAAACCGTATCGGTGGCATTGATTACATACGCCTTTACATAATAAGTAGTGGAGTAGTTAAGCCCGGTTTCTTCCTGCGAGAAAATACCTGTACCGGAACCGATTGCCACTTTTGTATCTGAAAGAGTTAGGATTGGGTTGCCGGTGGTATTGTACACAACGCCCCTGTCGGTTACAGTACTGCCGCCGTCGCTGGTTACTTCCCCGCCCATGGTGGCAGAAGCGTGGTCATAAGTGGTGACTGCCGCTGTTGTTACAGCCATTGGGCTGGAGGCCGGGTCAACGCTAGTAGTCCACTCGTAAGATCCCATGTCGATGGTACCGTTTTGTATGCGGGCTTCGCCGCGAACATCAGTAGTTGCTGTATTAGCATCGTTGTTTCCGGCATCTACACAGGGAGAATTACCATAAAGTCGAAAATCGCCATTGGCGGCATCTATAAAAAGAGGGTCGCTGGTAATATTACCATCTCCTTCGGTAATCGTGCCGGAAATATCGCCTGCTTCATTGCTGTAACAGGAATAATTTAGCGTTGTTGTTCCCCCATCAATATGTATCTGCCTTCCGGAAGTAGCTATATTCCCCCAAAAAATACAATTATTTAAGATAGGAGAAGAAGAAGAATAATTATACATTCCACCACCAAGCCCACCTACATAGGTAACAGAATTTCCACTAAATATTACATTGGTAAGTATTGGAGAACCAGCAAAATTAACCATTCCGCCACCACTAAGAACTGCAGTATTATCACGGAATAATACATTGGTGAGCGTTGGGGAAGAATAAGAATTTGACATTCCACCACCTGAATATCCTGAATTACCAATAAATTGCACGTTGGTAAGTATGGGAGAAGAATCTTGATTATGCATACCGCCACTACCAGAAGCCAGACTTGCAGTATTACCAATAAATGATACATTGGTAAGTGTGGGAGAAGAAGAATTGTTATACATTCCTCCGACACTATTGGCTGAATTTCCGCTAAATGTTATATTACTGAGTGCGGGAGAAGAAGAAAAATTAAACATTCCTCCGCCGTAATAATACATAGCAGCGCCATCTGCATTCCCCCCGGTAATGGTAAAACCATCAAGAATGGCATTGGTTGTTAGCCCCAGCGTGTCCGGATGAAGGAATACATGGTAGCAGTTATCAGTGCTATCATTAGGCGTTCCAATGTCGCCGCTCAAAATGGTTTCGTTGGCGCCACCCTCTCCAAAATCGGTGCGGTCTTCTACCGCTGTTTCTGTTCCGGCAAAACCGCCGTAAATGGCTACGCCTTCCACCATACGGAAATGGTAATAACGGGAAGTATTTGTTAAATCGTAAGCCGATTCAGGGTTATAGGTTCCGGCAGCTACCCAAATCTGGTCGCCAACCGATACAGAATTCAGCGCCGACTGGAGCGAGGCAAAGGCATCGGTCCAAGTTGAACCATCATTATTACCTGTAGCATCCACATCAACATAATAAGTTACAGGAATGGCATAGGTAGTAAAACTCTCCTCGCTGCCATAAACCGTATCGGTAGCATTGATTGCATAGCCCTTTACATAATAAGTGGTAGAGGCAC
The DNA here is from genome assembly GCA_963677235.2 of uncultured Draconibacterium sp. Classification (GTDB taxonomy): domain Bacteria; phylum Bacteroidota; class Bacteroidia; order Bacteroidales; family Prolixibacteraceae; genus Draconibacterium. The sequence continues at coordinate 70,654 of CAXXPP010000006.1, forward strand.
TAAGCCCGGTTACTTCCTGCGAGAAAATTCCGGTACCGAACCGATTTCCACTTTTGTATCCGAAAGAGTTAGGGTTGGGTTGCCGGTGGTATTGTACACAACGCCCCGGTCGCTTACGGTACCTCCGCCATCGCTGGTTACTTCGCCGCCCATGGTAGCAGAAGCGTGGTCATAAGTGGTGACTGCCGCTGTTGTTACAGCCATTGGGGCATAATCCGGGTCAACACCAGTTGTCCACTCATAAGCCCCAATATCAATGGTATTGTTTTGTATGCGGGCTTCGCCGCGTATATCTTTAGCTTCCGTATTATCACTATTATTACCGGCATCTACACAGGGCGAATTGCCATAAATACGAAAATCGCCATTCGCTGTATCCACAAAAAGAGGGTCGCTGGTAATATTGCCGGTGCCTTCGGTAATCGTGCCCCCGCCAATATCGCCTGTTTCATTGCTGTAACAGGTATAGTTCAGGGTTGTAGTTCCTGTTCCTTGAATATATATCTGGTTTCCCCCGGAATTGGCTGTATTCCCCCAAAGGATACAATTGTTTAACTTGGGAGAAGAAGACGAGTTATACATTCCACCACCGTTAGTATTAGCAGTATTCCCATTAAATGTTATATTCCTAAGTGTGGGAGAGGAAGATTGGTTATACATTCCACCACCATACAAATTAGCAGTATTTTCACTAAATATTACACTGGTAAGTGTGGGGGACGAAGATACGCTAAACATACCACCACCATTGCCACTAACATTACCACTAAAGGTTACATTGGTAAGTATGGGGGAAGAAGACATGTTAGACATTCCTCCACCATAACCATACAGATTAGTAGTATTTTCACTAAATATTACATTGGTAAGCGTAGGAGAAGAATCATCATTATACATTCCACCACCATAAGTATTAACACTATTGCCACTAAATGTTACGTTGGTAAGCGTAGGAGAAGAATCATCATTATACATTCCACCACCATAAGTATTAGCAGTATTCCCACTAAATGTTATATTCCTAAGTGTGGGAGAGGAAGAATTATTATACATTCCACCACCAACATTAGATATACCACCAGCGGTACCATCAGCATTTCCCCCGGTAATGGTAAAACCATCAAGAACAGCACTGGCAGTTAGCCCCAGAGTGTCCGGGTGATAAAATACATGGTAGCAGTTATCAGTGCTATCATTCTCTGTTCCAATATCGCCGCTCAGAATGGTTTCGTAGGCGCCGCCTTCGCCATAATCGTTGCGCCCGTCTAACGTTGTTTCACCACCGGCAAAACCACCATAAATGGCTACGCCTTCTACCATACGGAAATGGGGATAACGGGGGTCTGTTTCCCCTAAATCATAAGTGGACGATGGTTTATAGGTTCCGGCGGCTACCCAAATCTGGTCGCCAACAGATACTGTATCCAGCGCCGATTGGAGTGAGGTAAAGGCATCGGTCCAGGTTGATCCATCGTTTGCCCCTGTAGCATCATCATTTACATAGTAAGTTACCGGGATGGCATAGGTAGTAAAACTCTGCTCGCTGCCATAAACCGTATCGGTGGCATTGATTGCATAGGCCTTTACATAATAGGTAGTGGAAGCGCTAAGCCCGGTTACTTCCTGCAAAAAAATACCTGTGCCGGAACCAATTTCCACTTGTGTATTTAAAAGGGTTGGGTTGCCGGCGGTATTGTACACAACGCCCCTACCGGTTACGGTACTGCCGCCATCGCTGGTTACTTCCCCGCCCATGGTAGCAGAAGCGTGGTCGAAAGTAGTAACTTCCGCTGTTGTTACAGCAAGCGGTGGAGACGGCTCAACTCCATCAGTCCATTCATAGGCTCCTATGTCAATCGTAGTGTTTTGTATGCGGGCTTCACCGCGTATATCTGTAGTTTCTGTATTGTAACTGTTATTACCGGCATCTACACAAGGCGAATTGCCATAAATACGATAATCACCATTGGCTGCATCCACAAAAAGTGGGTCGCTGGTAATGTTGCCATCCCCTTCGGTAAGGGTACCGGAAATATCTCCCGTTTCATTGCTGTAGCAGGAATAATTCAGTGTTGTAGTTCCTGTTCCACTAATATATATCTGGTCGCCATTAGAGGAACCTGCTCCGTTGCCCCAAAGAATACAATTGTTTAGCGTCGGAGAAGAAGAAGTGTTATACATGCCACCGCCATCATATTGTACTATATTGCCACTAAGCGTTACATTTGTAAGCGTGGGTGAAGAAGAGTCATTATAAATACCACCACCACCTGTAAATGCCGAATTCTCAATAAATATTACACTGGAGAGCATGGGGGAAGAAGAATTATTATACATGCCACCACCGCTATCAGCAGTATTCTCACTAAATGTTACATTGGTAAGTGTGGGTGATGAAGAAAGATTGGCCATTCCACCACCAAAATAAAAGGACGTATTCCCGTTAAATGTTACGTTGGTAAGCATGGGTGATGAAGAAAGATTGACCATTCCACCACCACCACCAGGACCATAACCATCACCACCTCCACTATTAGTTGCTGTATTCCCGTTAAATGCTATGTTGGTAAGGGTTGGGGAGGAATTATCACCGTTAAACATTCCTCCACCGCTATCAGCAGTATTTCCACTAAATGTTACATTGGTAAGTGTAGGGGAAGAATAAGAATTTGACATTCCCCCACCAAAACCAGCACCAACAGCAGTAGCAGTATTCCCACGAAATGTTACATTGATAAGTGTAGGGGAAGAATAAGAATTTGACATTCCTCCACCTCCATATTTAGAATTATTATTACTAAATATTATATTATCCAATGTGGGAGAAGAAGAATTATTATACATTCCACCACCGTTACCGTCATCAGCATTCCCCCCGGTAATGGTAAAACCATCGAGAATGGCACTGGCAGTTAAGCCTAGTGTGTCCGGATGATAAAATACATGATAGCAGTTATCTATACTATCATTCTCTGTTCCAATATCGCCACTTAAAATGGTTTCATTGGTGCCGCCCTCGCCATAATCGCTGCGCCCGTCTAATGTTGTTTCACCACCGGCAAAACCACCGTAAATGGCCACGCCCTCTATCATACGGAAATGGAAATAACGGTCTTCATTTGTTAAATCGTAAGCCGATTCAGGTTTATACGTTCCGGCGGCTACCCATATTTCATCGCCGCTGGTGGCCACATCTAACGCCGACTGGAGCGAGGTATAGGCATTTGCCCAGCTTCCTCCGTTGTTACTTCCGCCAGCATCAGCATCTACATAAATTATTGCTCCAAAACTGCGTGTGGTAAAACCAAGCTGCAATACCAGCAGCAGGTGAAACAGAAATGCCATTCTTAAAAACCTGGTACCAGGTGAACAGCTTTGTTTCTTCTTAAAAATTGAAGTAAGGTTTGTTTTCATAAAATACATTTTTTAGTATAAAATTTGTGTATCATCCATTTACTTGAAATATAAAGCAGCGCTATCCAAATTTTATAATCCCAAAATATTTTATCCATATATCAGAGGGCTTTACTCTCTTGTACTTGTTGTACTTAACAAAATTGTTTATTTAAATAGCGTCCACTTTTATTAATAGACCCGCGCGCATGTCTGAAAAAAAAATTGAAATCTTAAATCGATTAAAAAAATATTTCCACATTAACCCGCAGATGTACACACGTCAGCTTTTATTTGTTACCTGTAAGGTGCTATACATTAGAGGAATAAAATAAAGCTTGTTTGTATTTATAAATGTATTGAAACGACCATTAGGATTATTACCAAAAATGCAATAATCAACCAATCTTTACATTTTTTATTCGTTAGGCAGTTTTTTTATGGGTAAACATTGTCATTCAAAAAAGATGAATCTCGGTAATATTACAATAACTACTCAACCATATATTTTTTATTAATCTTTTTGTCGATACCATTTTGATATGATTTCATTGTATTCTTTGTTTACCTTTTGTTACGGTTGAAATGTATTTGTTGACCTCTTGTTACCCTTAAAGACTTGCTTTGCAGCATCAGATTCTGGTTTTTTGTATAAACGCTTTTTAACGGCAATTCTGGGAATAATGCAAATGATACCATAGATTCCGGAGAAGATAAAATTTAATGGCTAAAACATTACGAATGATTGATCTGCAAAAAACAACATAACACTCATTTCATAAAAAATATATAGGCTGAAATAGAAGACAATGATTTTCAAAGAATGCGTGAACGGAGACATATTGTCGGAGAAGGCCTTATAGTCTGTATAACTTACATTCACGGAATGTGGGTGGGATATTGAAGAGGAATAAATTAAACCTTATAGCCTCGCAAAAAACTTATGTAAATATTAATGTAAAAGGACACATGTTAAATTCTACCAAACCATTTATTGTTACCGGAAACGGTATAATACCCGGAGTGAAAATTGGCTTTAAAATATGCCATAGCCTTATCCTTATACGAGTAATTACTAAGGTTAAGGTTTTGAGATTCCTGACGAAAATTCAACTGAACGAAAAGTCACTAAAGAGGACGAATATGCCAAATTGTATGAATGGTTCTTTACATACAGAAAAAAAGGAAATTTATAAGAAAAAACTCGAAGCAGAGCAGAATAAATTCGCAGATCTCTATATTCAAATGATTAGTACCATTGAGTCTAAAAAATTATATCTCGAGCCGAGACTAACCCAGGAAGATGTTATCAGGTATTTGGGTACCAATCGAAATTACCTTTATGTAGCATTAAAGAAGTATTGTAATACCAATTTTAAAGGACTTTTGAATGTTTACAGAGTCCGGTATGCCCAATCTCTACTTCAGAATAAAATAATAGATAGAGAAAAGTATTTACTTTCAGATGTTTATGTTGATTGTGGATTTTCTACAAATGAATCGTTCTATCGCACATTTAAGAATTTAACGGGTACCAGCCCCGGTAAATATGTAGAGCAGGTAGAAACAGGATTATCTTAATTTGCCCGGTTAAATAAACAGTTTCCATTATGAATTTATTGTTTTCTTTATAAAATTGATTTGTTCTGGAATAGTTTGAAAACTGAAAGAAATTAGAAGAAAGTAACAATTTATATTTCACCTCCCTTTAATAATTTATTCGGGGTTGAGAGAAGGAAATAAAATATTACAAAAGAAATAATGAGAGACGAAAAATTAATTGAATCGAAGTTGCAAAAAATAAAAAGGAGCCAGTATCCTGAAATACTAACAATTGTTGAGCAATTAAAAGGAGAAAATACAAAAGTAAGCCCGGAAGGGTATAGTAAATTGCTTACCAGACTTATTTCCTGTTTTGAAAAACATTTTGATTCGGAAGAAGCTTTTATGGAAAAGATCAATTTTCCAGGAATAGATTTACATATCACCGGGCATAAAAAATTCATGAACAAAATTTATTTAATCCAGCAGAGTTTTAAAAGAGGAGAACCTGCAAATGCAGAACAACTATGTACTTTGGTGGTAGATTGGCTGTTTGACCACGAAATGGGAAGAGATATTGAATACCTGATTTATGCAGTTCAAAATATAAGGGGTTGAAAACAAGGTGTATGTCTGTGTTAAGTAAAGAAGCAGCAGGAACTTGTTTTGTAAAATGAATCTTTTTTTAGCAAAATATTCAAGTGTAGTATATCAATACATTTGTTAAAGTGGTAATAAAATACCTTAATCATCATTATAAGTTATTTTGTTTATTGATTGCGGTTACTCAAAAATCGCGAGTAAAATGGCCTCGTTGAAATTTATAAATTAAGATTATTTTCAGCCGAATGGTAACATTTTTTTGAATTCCAATTTTGTATTGCAATCTTCCGTGAATAAAATCTTAAATCTGTCTGTTTATTCTATTGTGTATTTGTCTTTCAGTTTGTTACAACATTAAAACATACAATATTGCTTTCATTTATTTAAAACAATTGTTTTATATTCTAAAACACCCCCCCTGAAAGAGTAGTGAATTTACTACTGTTATATAATTCTCAATTGAAATATCATTATTTCAGATGCTATTTTTTGGCGCTTCGGAGTTATTTCATATGTATCGAAAATGAGTTGTTAATGACTGTGGGTAATAAATATCTGTATTTTGTTTGCAGCCTTTATGGCAGTTTATTTATTCATGAAAATTAAAAGGAAGATTTGAAAGGAGAGGGGCAAATAGGTATTAATTTTTAAATAAAATGTCCACAAAATAAAACAACTGCTCTTTCTTTTAATGAGGTTGTAAAAGTTAACTATTAAAAAGAATGAATGATATTTCAAGATTTAAAAATAATATATTTCGTTCATTCAGAACTAAGTGCAATAGATTTGAAAACCTTGAATTTGCTTGCTTCAACTGTTGTTTTACTTCGTAATTTTTAAACAATTTTATTAATGTTTGCTAGGAGAATTATTGTCATAAAAGTATATTTCTTATGAAACGTTTCACTGTTTACTGTTCTTTTGTTGTACTCTTCTTTTGTGTTACGGGGTGTTTAAAACAGCATAACCATGATTCAAAGATTCCATCGGATATTGAGCAGGTATTTTATAAGGCACATAAAGATTTTCTCTTTCAATCTTCGCCCGATAGCGCTTTAACGATAGCAAAATTAGCAAGCCAATACGGATTGGGAAACAAAAATTATAACCTTGCTTTTGATGCAATTCTTATGAGTGCATATGTATACAATGAAAAAAGAAAGAGAGATTCGGTTAAAGCTCTTATGAATACGCTAATACCCTTAGCCAGGCAGCAAAAAGATTCTATCCACCTGGCAGAAGCCTACAAATATCTTTCCAACGTTTACAAAGAAGAAAACCAGCCCGATTCAAGTTTGTTTTTTCTGCAGATTGGGTTGAGGTATGCAAAAAGCAAAAATAATCCAACATTATCTGGCTTGTACATTGAAAAGGCTGAATATATGCATCGGTATAATCAGTTTGATTCGGCCCATATATATTATATACAAGCTTTGGAGCAGTATGAGAAAGAGAAGCATTATGCTAACGTTGCTAATATTTACAATCGATTATCTAACCTGTTTGCCGACCAAAAATTACCGGAAGAAGCAAAAAAATACCTGCAACTTTCAATACATTTAAATGATTCATTGGGCAATATAGCTGGATTAAGCGATAACTATAATAATTTGGGTATTCTGATGAAAGACAATAATCAACTCGATTCAGCTGCTTTTTTTCTTGAAAAGGCGATTTCTATAAACCAGAAAACTGGTGATAAGTATGGAGAGATTGCCACAATCTATAATCTCGGTAATGTCTATTTCGCTATGGAAGATTATTATAACGCAAAATTGAGTTATAGTAAAGTTTATGAATATTGCCAAAAGGAGCAGATGCCTTCAGGTATGGTTCGAGCTCTAAGTGGAATGGCTGAAATTGAAGATTATAATAACAACAGAGATTCGGCCTTTGTCTTATTAACGAAAGCGTTGAATCTGGCACGACAAATCAATGAGCCCCAGGGAGAAGTATCAATTCTTTATCAAATTGTAGGACTAAATTTTTCTCGCAGTGTTGATTCTCTAAACTATTTGAAGCAGTACAGAGATTTAAGTGATAGCCTTTATAATGCAGACTACCTGGCAAAACTTGCAGAAAACGACGTTAAATACAAAACGGAGCTTAAAAATAAGTCGATTGAAATTCTGGAAAACAAAAGTAAGCAGCAGAAACTACTTGCAAGTGTGTTTATTGGCGGGTTCATTTTGGCTCTTCTGCTTGTGCTTTTTATATTACGCAGTTTGGCGCTTAAGCGAAAAGCCAATAAAATGTTGGCAGCCCAAAAAGAAGAAATAGCGTCTCAGGCAGAACAGTTAAAGGATACCAATGAGAAACTGGTTGAATTGGACCAGTTTAAACAGGGAATGACCAGCATGATTGTGCACGATTTGAAAAATCCGTTAAACACGATACTGAATGTTTCGGAAAAAGAACCGGAGAGGGAGATAAAGCGCTCCCGGCAAGCTGCCAGCCAAATGTTAAACATGGTGCTTAATATTCTGGATGTTAATAAGTATGAGTACTCAGAAATGACAATAAGAAAAACCGGATTCTCCATATTTAACAATGCGCAAAAATCCATTGGGCAAATTTCTTTTTTAGCCGGGCAGAAGAATATATTGATTGAAAATAATATAGATACTTTGATAGGAGTTTTGGGCGAGGCGGAAATTATTGAACGGGTTTTTATAAATCTGCTTTCCAATGCAATAAAATATACCCCTGTAAACGGGAAAATAGAATTAAGCAGCCAAATAGATAAAAAAGAGGAACAGGTTGTTCTTTCTGTAAAAGACACCGGGCAGGGAATTTCAAAAGAATACCACGAAAAAGTATTTGAAAAGTTTACACAAATTGAGGCTAAAAGTTCGGGCGGAGTGCATTCAACCGGTTTGGGGCTTACATTTTGCAGAATGGCTGTAGAGGCACACGGAGGCAAGATATGGATCGACGATAATTATACCGGCGGTACTTCCATCTTATTTACTCTGCATATAAGTACGTTGTATTACCAGGAGGAAGAAACGCCTTCGCCCCCAACCGAAAATATTTCGCTAAGTGAACAGGAGAAAATGGAATTAAAGAAGTACTTGCCTAAATTTGAACAACTTGAAATATACGAAATTTCCTCATTCCGGAAATTATTTCGCGATATTGAACATGAGAAAGTGATAAATGAAAGATGGCTGCAACAATTAAGAAATGCAGTAGAACATGGCAACCAAAAACGTTTTGATTTTTTGCTGAGTTTTGTAAAGAATTAAAAATAAGCAGGCAAACGGTTAACTTTTGATATTATGAATTTTTGTCCTTACATTTTAAGAATAGTAGAAATAAGTTTGAAAAAATATATTACAGGAATTAACATGAATGTATTTGTAAACTTCGTTTTAACTTCGATTGTTATTATTATGGTGGGTAATTTTGTATGTGGATGTACCAATTTCAAGAGAATTAATACTTGTTTATTCCTAAAAGTTTACAATTAATTTTAAATGCAGAGTGTAAATTGTACTTCTTTACACAGCCAAAAGTAAATTGAATAAATAACCTAAATGGGTATAACAAATATTTCAAATGTGAAAGATTGTGCTCTTTTCTATTATAAATCAAAAAAACTGAACGAATGAAAATAGGTAAATGCATTGGAGGATTGATTATCTTAACCCTGTTATGTATAACTGCTTTTGGGCAGCAATCCAATCTCGATAGTCTAATTAATGCAGCAAACATATATCAATATAATGATACCACAAAGGTGAATTTATTGAATTACGCCGCAATGAAGGCTCTTAGTCAAGATATTGATAAGTCGTTTCTATTGTCATCTGAAGCGAAAACGTCAGCAGAACAGTTACAAATAGTGTATTTTTCGGAATAATGGAAAGTATTTCTTACTTATAGTTGTTTGAAGAATTATAGTCATTTAAATATATTTTTATGAAACGTCTAGCTGCTTACTTATCTTTTGTTGTGCTGTTCTCTTGTATTACGGGGTGTTTGAAACAGCATAACAACGATTCAAAGGTTCAATCGGATATTGAACAGGTATTTTATAAGGCACATAAAGATTTTCTCTTTGAGTCTTCGCCCGATAGCGCTTTAACAATATCAAAATTAGCAAGCCAATACGGATTGGAAAACAAAAATTATAAACTTGCTTTTGATGCAATACTTATGAGCGCATTAATATATAATAATAACAGAAAGGGTGACTCGGTTAAAATGCTGATGAATAAATTAATACCTATGGCCAAGCAGCAAAATGACTCCATCCATTTGGCTGAAGCTTACCAAAAACTTGCCTTTGTTTACACCAATTTACAACATCAACCCGATTCAAGTTTATATTTTCAACAGCTTGGATTAAAGTATGCAAAGAGCAAAAATAATACAGCATTGCCAGCCCTATACGCTGATAGGGCCGAATACATGTATAAATACAGGCAATTTGATTCGGCCTATGTATATTACACATTGGCATTGGAGGAGTACAAAAATAGAAAACATTATATGAATATGGCTTATATTTACAATAGACTATCAAGCTTGTTTGGCGAGCAAAATCTACTGGGGGAATCGAGAAAATACCTGCAATTTTCAATACATTTAAATGATTCATTGGGCAATATAGTTGGGTTAGGTGACAATTATAGTAATTTAGGTATTTTAATGAGAATGGATAATCAACTTGATTCAGCTGCATTTTTTTTGAAAAAAGCGATTGCATCTTCACAGGAAATAGGGGACAAGTATAACGAGATTGTTCGAACTTATAACCTTGGGAATGTTTATAATGATATGGGAGATTATTATGATGCAAAATTGAGTTATGATAAAGTTTATGAATATAGCAAAGAAGAACAGGTGCCTTCGGGTATGATTAGAGCTCTAATTGGAATGGCTGAAATTGAAGATATCAATAACAACAGAGATTCTGCTTTAGTGCTGTTTACGAAAGCATTGCACATGGTCCGACAAATCAATGAGCCTCAAGGAGAGGTTGAAATTCTCTATAAACTTGTAGAAAGAAATTTTCCCTCCGATGTTGATTCTCAAAATTATTTAGAACAGTATAAAGATTTAAGTGATAGCCTTTATAATGCAGACTACCTGGCAAAACTTGCAGAAAACGACGTTAAATACGAAACGGAGCTTAAAAATAAGTCGATCGAAATTTTAGAAAACAAAAGTAAACAGCAGAAGCTACTTACAAGTGTTTTTATTGGCGGGTTCATTTTGGCTCTTCTACTTGTGCTTGTAATATTACGCAGCCTGTCGCTTAAGCGAAAAGCCAATAAAATGTTGGCAGCCCAAAAAGAAGAAATAGCGTCTCAGACAGAGCAGTTAAAGTATACCAATGAGAAACTGGTTGAATTAGACCAGTTTAAACAGGGAATGACCAGCATGATTGTACACGACTTAAAGAATCCGTTAAACACGATTCTGAATGTTTCGGAAAAGGAACCGGAGAGGGAGATAAAGCGCTCCCGGCAAGCTGCTGTCCAAATGTTAAATATGGTGCTTAATATTCTGGATGTTAATAAGTACGAGCATTCAGGAATGGCAATAAGAAAAACAGAATTCTCCGTATTTGGAAACGCTCAAAAATCCATTGGGCAAATTTCTTTTTTAGCCGGGCAGAAGAATATATTGATTGAAAATAATATAGATACTTCGATAGGAGTTTTGGGCGAGGCGGAAATTATTGAACGGGTTTTTATAAATCTGCTTTCCAATGCAATAAAATATACCCCTGTAAACGGGAAAATAGAATTAAGCAGCCAAATAGATAAAAAAGAGGAACAGGTTGTTCTTTCTGTAAAAGACACCGGGCAGGGAATTTCAAAAGAATACCACGAAAAAGTATTTGAAAAGTTTACTCAAATTGAAAGTGTGAGTTTGGGGAACATACATTCAACAGGACTTGGCCTTACGTTTTGCAAAATGGCTGTAGAGGCACACGGAGGCAAGATATGGATAGATGAGAATTATACCGGCGGAGCTTGTTTTTCATTTACATTCCCATTATGTGATATTAAGGAAGCAAATCTGAGTGAACAGGAAATAGGGACGCCTTCAGTTATACTTACTGAACAGGAGAGACAGGAATTACAAAAATATTTACCTCAATTTGAAAAAATTGAATTGTATGAAATTTCAGCTTTCAGAAAATTATTCAGAAAGATTGAGAATGAAATTTCAGTGAATAAAGAGTGGCTGCAAAGGTTAAAAGAGGCAGTAGAGTATGGAAATGAGAATTTATTCAAAATAATGGTGAATCAGATAATATGAGAGAGTATTCAATATTGATTGTTGATGATGAAGTGGAAGTTATCCGGATTATTGTTGATATGCTTGAAAATAAAAATCCCAATTACAATTTTTATAAAACTACGGAAGGAAGCCTGGGAATTCGCATTGCTGAAAGTCGCCAACCCGATCTGATTGTTACCGATTGGGATATGCCAGGAATGTCGGGAATTGAATTCATTAAAAAATTAAAAAGTAATTCCAAAACTTCAGGAATCCCGGTAGTAATGCTTACCGGTATAATGACTCGTCCGGAAGATTTGAATACTGCATTCGAAGCAGGAGCTATTGATTATATTCGCAAACCTGTAGATGAAATTGAATTGACTGCACGTATAAAATCTATGCTTATGCTTGCTGACTCATACAAAGAGTTGATTAACCTTAAAGACAGGCAATTGGCTTCTGTTTCATTAAATGTTAATCGAAAAAACAGGCTGAACTTACAGGTGATAAATAAATTGAACTCGATTAAGAACAGTTTGAACGAAGATGATAGACGGCTGAAAAACGAATTGAATAAGTTGATTCAAACAATTTCTGACGAGACCAGAGAGGACTCATGGATGAGTTTCAAAACTTATTTTGATAACGTACATCCTACTTTTTTTCAGCGCCTTATTGAGTTGTTTCCGAATCTTTCGCCGGCGGAAATAAAACTTGCTGCATTTTTACGTTTAAACCTTACTTCAAAAGAAATAGCATCTATCCTTTTTATTACTCCGGAGAGTGTAAAAACAGCACGTAACCGACTTCGGAAAAAGTTGAATCTGTCTACCGATGAAAATTTGAATAGATTCTTAATTTCGTTTCAGTAATTTCTATGTAATTTAGATATAATGATGTTGAAGGTTTTGTCTAAGTCTTAATTTGTTCAGATGACTTGCTTATTAACTACCATAGTTCTTAGCAGAAGATGATTTATTGTTGTAACATTTTTTCTTTTGTTTTCCTTATGGGCAACCATCTCCTTTTCCCAGATTGGCCATTAGTTTCTGTACCGGTGATTTTTTCGCTGAAATCTTTTTCATATTTACCTGGGGTTGTTCCCGTTATGGATTTGAAGGTTCTATAAAATGATTCGTTTGTTGAGAATCCACAATCAACATAAATGTCTGATAATTCATATTTTTCTTTCGCTGTCTGTCTGTTTTCGATTAGCCTTTTTGCATGCCTAATTCTAAATTGGTTAATAAAACCTTTAAAATTAGTATTGGTGTAAAGTTTCAATGCCTGATAAAGATAATTTCTGTTTGTCCCCAAATATTTGATAATATCTTGTTGCGAAAGCTTTGAGTCAAGGAAAAGCTGTTTGGATTCAAGTGTTTCTTCCAGTTGCTGAAATATTAGATAATACTTTTGTTCCTGGTTCTGTTGTTTCTTCTGCTTTTTCCTGTCTGTGCTTATTCTAATTGGCAGCCCATCCTTGCGACTCCAAAAAGATAGCAATTCTGATGGTGTGTTAAATGTAAAGAAATTATCTAATTTTTTGCAGGTTAGTGAGAGAGCCACTAGAATTAGTAATAGCGAAAATAATAGAATTATAAATAAATTTTTGTTAATGCTTATTTTCCGTTGGTAATGTGCATCAACTTTTTTATTTACTGAAATATTTTGAGTAAGGTAGGGGGAAATTTTATATTTCGGAATAACCTTTTTTATTATGAATGGTGAGCAATTTACTAAAATCGAAAGCATTAAATTTTTATCTGTATTGTTTAATTCCGGTGTGGCTATAATATATTTTAATACGCTTCTTTTTTCCCCTTTCATAGAAAAAGAATACTTTCCTATATAATCAAATAGGTTTTGTTGCTCATAATTAACCGATGATATTCGGGGTGTTTTTGCAATGTGCTGATAAGGAAAGTGATTAAGTTGATGGTCTTTTATCCTCCAATTTATAATTATTAAGGTCAATAGTATGGTAAAAATATAAATTATCAGTTGGCTTCGAATAATTAATTTGTACGATAACATAATTTTTGTGTTTAAGTTTCCAAATTAATTTATCCAAAATGTCGGACACTTAATTATTCTGTTTTGTGTCTTTTTTTATGCAATTATCATAAAATGAGTGTTTTATGTGTTTTTGTTTTCTCTTAATAGTGCAAAAGTGATAATAAGCGGTGTGAAAGTGATAATAAACGGTGCAAAAATGAGAATAAGCGATTTAGAAGTTGCATTTATGGTAATTATAAATTGCATTTTTGCTAATAAACGACTATTTCCTAGCAGTAATTTCATCCTCGAAAGCCAAAACGTTATTAGAAATAACCAATCATTAAATCATTAACGGTTAGATCATTATAAATTACAAAACCCTGGCTATTTCGCTCTTTGTCTTAGTATAACTAAATAAAGAAGGTATGAAAATACAGTTTAATGGACGCTTATTAAAAAAGGGGGTATTATTAATTTACCTCATAATGAATGGGGCAATTGTTTTTGCCCAGCTTGTTTTCTCCGGAGAAGATCTCCGGATAGGAGAAACTACGGTAAAAATTAGCGAAGGATCTGATGTGGTATTAACGCAAAGCTTATCGGTATCCGAAAATGCTACTTTTACTAATAATGGGTCAGTGTACTTCAATAATAACAAGGAAGAAACGCTGGACATTAACACTCTTTTAGATGGTTCTGGTACCTATTACATAAAAGGTCAGAAGGATTATTTTTTGAAAGGCAATGGAGCTGCAATTTCTTCTTTAGTTATTGGAGGAGGCACCACGCTTTGGCTGATGAATGACCTCTCTGTTATTAATAATCTTAATCTGGAAGATGGAGTCATTGATGTTGCTAATGAGAGGGAATTAAAAATACAATCAGCAGATTCTGATGCTATTAGTTTTTATAACAATGCTGATAATCCCAGTTTTGTTCAAGGTGCTCTTGTTAGAAACACAATACCGGATATTGAATATATTTTTCCTGTAGGAGCCAAAAACGAAGGTTTTCATCCTTTTACTGTTAGTGATGTATCTTCGTCAGGTTATATAGGTGTAAATTATTCCCCTGACTTATACGGTGCATGGAGTGGACTGGAGAATTCCTTTCAATTAGAAACTACTGGAGGGTGGCAAGTTGAAACAGTTAAAAATGACCTGTCTTTTATTCCTGGATTATCCCTATATGATAATCTTGCGATATTGGATGGCAATTATAATATTTTCTATTCTGCCAATCCTGATTTTGCTTCCTCTGATTTTTCGCTTGACTTCAATTCTGGAATTAAGGGAGGATATCTCACTACAACTACAAATCACTTCGCAGGAACATTTACTATCGCACGTATTACTACTAATTCTCTGGGACAAGAAGGAGTCCCTGTTCCTGAACTTATAAATTTTCTTGTTAAAGATGGAAGGGGACGTACAACTTTTGAAATTCCCGGATTATTGAATTATAAAAACGTAAGCCTTTCGGTTTATAGCCGATTTGGGAATCTTGTTTATCAGAGTAACTCTTATGGGAATGATTTCGATTCCAGAAATTACCGTTCAGGTACTTACTTCTATGAACTTACCCTCGAAACCGAAGAAGGTAAAAGTTTTACGGTAAGGAACATTATCGAAATAATGGAGCACAATTAATTTTAATCATACTATTTCGTGAAAAAGAGAATTTGCTTTAAAAGGATTATCCTGCTAATGACTTGCCTGGCTGCTTTTACATGGCAGTTACGTGCTCAGGATGTTTCAATGCATACACAAGGAATTATGCAGCAGGAGTTCTTAAATCCTGCCTATAATTCATTTAAAGATTATACTGAGATTGGGATATATAATCGTGCACAATGGGGTACTGAGTTTGAATATAGTCCTAACTCCTATGTGGCCAATTTGTTTTTACCCGTTAAAAAAGCTCATCTTGGTACTAATCTGGGAATTATTGTAGAGGATCTTGGCTTACGAACCACTACAGAGCTTAAATTGAGTTTATGTCACAATCTGCGTGTAAGTGAGAATGGTTATCTGGCTTTGGGATATAGTGCAGGTTTTTTGCAGAATTCGTTTAATCGAGAGAAAATTATTAGCTATCCGGATGAAGATTTGAGTTTTTTATTAAGCCAAACAGAGCTTAATTCTTTTTATCCTACAGTTTCTATCGGAGTTTTGTATCTCTCCCGTAAATGGTTTGCGGGTATAAGCTCGATGACAACCTCAATTAAAAAAAATATGGATGATTCTCAATACCTGCCCGGGTTTGATTTCTCATGTGGAGCTATGTTTCATTTATCTCCTCATTTAAAGTTTCGTCCGGGGATTGTCATTAAGTATTATAATGAAAAAATAACTAAGTCAGAGAATGGTATTTTGATTCATAATTATAAAGTTCCAGCAATTTATGATTTTGCTGCTAATTTATTAGTATTTAATAAATTCTGGGTTGGTACAAGTCACAGATTAAAACAGGCACAAACATTTTCACTGGATATGGTAATCGCCCAAAATTTGAAAATGGGATACACTTTTGAGCTTGGTGTGGGCAAAGGTCTAAACCAGTTTAATTCACATGGTTTAAGGCTATCTTATTCTTTTGGGAATCGAAAAGATAAACAGATAAAAGATGGGTTGGACATCTGGCCTGATTATGTTAATCAAGGCGAGATTCCAGAAGATATAACACAGCTTATCTATTAAAATCAATAACGATAATAAAAATAAATAATAATAAAATTCTTTCGCTATGAAGAGATTGTACATGATTATCATAATTGTCTTACTTGGGTTTCAAATAAATTTATTTGCCCAGGATGGAGGCGTAAGCATAGGTAAAGGCGATGCCGATGCAGATCCCAGCGCTATACTTGAGCTTGTTTCTACAAATAAGGGACTTTTGATTCCCCGTCTTTCCAGTGGGGAGCGGGAAGGGATTGTTTCCCCGGCAACAGGTTTGCTGGTATATGATACTACTTTAAGTGGTTTTTATTATTGGACAGGGAGTTCATGGAAAGCAATTTCCGGTATTAATTCATCTTCAGGTACAATATTCCCCGCTTCAGGAGGGGAAGGAGATTTGTTTTATAACACTACTGAAAGTGTACTATATACATATGTTGAAGGAGCCTGGAGATCTGTTGGGAGTAATAAACAAATCCTGAACCTTGATAATACAACTTTAAGATTACTTGAGGACGGAATGGAGGGGGGCAGCGAGGTCGATCTTTCCGTATTATTCCAGGAATTATCTCTGAATGGAACAACATTAAGCATCTCGAATGGAAATTCAGTTGACTTAGGTATTTTCACAGGAGCCGGGCAGACTCTTTCTCTTGATGGTACTATACTTACGATAACCAATGGAAATTCGGTTGATTTCACCTCATTGCTTGGGGGTGATATGTTGAAATCAGTTTATGATGTAAATGACAATAATAGTGTAGATAATGCAGAAAGAGTAAATGGTTTGACGGTGGAAACATCGGTTCCGGAAGGTGCTGTTTTTACAGATTCTCAAACATTGTCTGTATCAGGAGACACTTTATCTATTATGGGAGGAAATAGTATATTACTTCCAGCAGGAAATGCCACCGGTA
This sequence comes from uncultured Draconibacterium sp., assembly GCA_963677235.2. Lineage (GTDB taxonomy): Bacteria > Bacteroidota > Bacteroidia > Bacteroidales > Prolixibacteraceae > Draconibacterium. Next base: position 88,028 of record CAXXPP010000006.1, read on the forward strand.
CCTCGGGCGGGGATATGACCAAGTCTGTTTATGATGTGGGTAATAATGGAAAAGTAGATGATGCGGAAAAAGTAAACGGATTGACAGTAGGGACATCGGTTCCCACGGGTGCAGTATTTACAGATGAGCAGAATCTAAGTGAGGTACTAAGTTCGGGAACGAGTGCTGGTGGCAACCAGATAACCAATCTTGGTTCCCCCGTCAACTCAACCGATGCTGCCACGAAGCTTTATGTTGATAACAGCGTCGCCGGATTTGAGGAGAAGTCAGAGAAGAACATTGCCGGAGGTTATGTAGGCTTGGGAACTGATGGAAAAATAGATCAGAATTACCTTCCTTCAGGTATTACTTTAGGCACTGTGTATACTGTTGCAAATCAAACTGCCCAGGATGCGTTGACTCCTGTAAGCGGTGATGTAGCTATCCGTACCGATGAGTCAAAGACATATGTCTATAATGGCAGCGACTGGTTAGAGTTGCAAAACCCCACTGGATCTGTAACCAGTGTAAGTGGCCGTACCGGCGTGGTAACTTTGTCAAAAAATGATGTAGGTTTAAACAATGTAGACAATACCTCTGATGTAAACAAACCGGTATCCACAGCTACACAATCCGCGTTGGATTTAAAAGCGAACACCTCGGATTTGGGCACAGCAGCCATAGAGGATGTAGGCACAGGGGGCGGTAATGTAGTACAGTTGGATGTAAGCGGCAGGTTGCCTGCCGTAGATGGAAGCCAGTTAACGAACTTACCGGGAGCCCCGGTGACCAGTGTAAACAGCCAGACGGGAGATATAACATTGGGCAAATCCGATGTAGGCTTGGGCAATGTAGATAATACTTCAGATTTAAATAAACCAGTGTCCACGGCCACGCAGACGGCATTGGATTTAAAGGAAGACAAAACGAATAAGAATATAGCCGGCGGTTATGTCGGGTTGGAAAGCGATGGCAAGATTAACCAGAATTACCTTCCTTCAGGGGTAAACTTAGGAACTGTTTATACAGTAGGGAGCCAGACAGAACAGAATGCGTTAAGTGCCTCAAGCGGTGATGTTGCTGTACGTACCGACGAATCAAAAACTTATGTATACAATGGCAGTAGCTGGGTTGAGTTGCAAAACCCGACAGATGCCGTAACGAGTGTGAACGGGCAAACTGGAGTTGTGTCCTTAACGACAGCAGAAGTTTCGTCATCGGCAAATAAGAATTATGTAACTGATGCCCAGTCGATAGTTCTTGGTAACACGAGTGGGATAAACACCGGCGACCAGGATATCAGCGGAATTGCAGCGAATGCAGCGAATATATCAACGAATACAAATAATATAACCACCAACACAAATGCGATAGCCGGATTGGGCACGGCATCAGGCGAAGATGTAGGTACGTCAGCAGGCAATGTTGTTCAGCTGGATGGTAGCGGAAAGTTACCAGCGGTGGACGGAAGCCAGTTGACGAACCTTCCTTCGTCACCAGTAACCAGTGTCAATGGAGAAACAGGCGATGTTAGCCTGAGTTCTTCGGAGATTGGTTATGACAATGCAACTTCCGGGTTAAGCTCAACGGATGTAAAGTCAGCTTTAGATGAGCTGGCAACAGGTGCAGCGGGTGGCGACATGACCAAGATAGTATATGATACAAATGGAAACAGCAAGGTAGATGAAGCCGATAATGCAGCCACCGTAAACGGGTTGACAGTAGGGACATCGGTTCCCACGGGTGCAGTATTTACAGATGAGCAGAATCTAAGTGAGGTACTAAGTTCGGGAACGAGTGCTGGTGGCAACCAGATAACCAATCTTGGTTCCCCCGTCAACTCAACCGATGCTGCCACGAAGCTTTATGTTGATAACAGCGTCGCCGGATTTGAGGAGAAGTCAGAGAAGAACATTGCCGGAGGTTATGTAGGCTTGGGAACTGATGGAAAAATAGATCAGAATTACCTTCCTTCAGGTATTACTTTAGGCACTGTGTATACTGTTGCAAATCAAACTGCCCAGGATGCGTTGACTCCTGTAAGCGGTGATGTAGCTATCCGTACCGATGAGTCAAAGACATATGTCTATAATGGCAGCGACTGGTTAGAGTTGCAAAACCCCACTGGATCTGTAACCAGTGTAAGTGGCCGTACCGGCGTGGTAACTTTGTCAAAAAATGATGTAGGCTTAGAGAATGTAGACAATACCTCTGATGTAAACAAACCAGTATCCACAGCTACACAATCCGCGTTGGATTTAAAAGCGAACACCTCGGATTTGGGCACAGCAGCCACAGAGGATGTAGGCACAGGGGGCGGTAATGTAGTACAGTTGGATATAAGCGGCAGGTTGCCTGCCGTAGATGGAAGCCAGTTAACGAACTTACCGGCAGCCCCGGTGACCAGTGTAAACAGCCAGACGGGAGATATAACATTGGGCAAATCCGATGTAGGCTTGGGCAATGTAGATAATACTTCAGATTTAAATAAACCAGTGTCCACGGCCACGCAGACGGCATTGGATTTAAAGGAAGACAAAACGAATAAGAATATAGCCGGCGGTTATGTCGGGTTGGAAAGCGATGGCAAGATTAACCAGAATTACCTTCCTTCAGGGGTAAACTTAGGAACTGTTTATACAGTAGGGAGCCAGACAGAACAGAATGCGTTAAGTGCCTCAAGCGGTGATGTTGCTGTACGTACCGACGAATCAAAAACTTATGTATACAATGGCAGTAGCTGGGTTGAGTTGCAAAACCCGACAGATGCCGTAACGAGTGTGAACGGGCAAACTGGAGTTGTGTCCTTAACGACAGCAGAAGTTTCGTCATCGGCAAATAAGAATTATGTAACTGATGCCCAGTCGATAGTTCTTGGTAACACGAGTGGGATAAACACCGGCGACCAGGATATCAGCGGAATTGCAGCGAATGCAGCGAATATATCAACGAATACAAATAATATAACCACCAACACAAATGCGATAGCCGGATTGGGCACGGCATCAGGCGAAGATGTAGGTACGTCAGCAGGCAATGTTGTTCAGCTGGATGGTAGCGGAAAGTTACCAGCGGTGGACGGAAGCCAGTTGACGAACCTTCCTTCGTCACCAGTAACCAGTGTCAATGGAGAAACAGGCGATGTTAGCCTGAGTTCTTCGGAGATTGGTTATGACAATGCAACTTCCGGGTTAAGCTCAACGGATGTAAAGTCAGCTTTAGATGAGCTGGCAACAGGTGCAGCGGGTGGCGACATGACCAAGATAGTATATGATACAAATGGAAACAGCAAGGTAGATGAAGCCGATAATGCAGCCACCGTAAACGGGTTGACAGTAGGGACATCGGTTCCTACGGATGCGGTATTTACAGATGAGCAGAATCTAAGTGAGGTACTAAGTTCGGGAACGAGTGCTGGTGGCAACCAGATAACCAATCTTGGTTCCCCCGTCAACTCAACCGATGCTGCCACGAAGCTTTATGTTGATAACAGCGTCGCCGGATTTGAGGAGAAGTCAGAGAAGAACATTGCCGGTGGTTATGTAGGACTGGAGACAAGTGGGAAGATTGACCTGAACTATTTACCCGCAGGAATCAATCTGAGTACTGTTTATTCTGTTGCAGATCAAACTGCCCAGGATGCATTGACTCCTGTAAGCGGTGATGTAGCTATCCGTACCGATGAGTCAAAGACTTATGTCTATGATGGTAGTAATTGGTTGGAATTGCAGACCCCTACGGGGGAAGTAACCAGTGTAAGTGGCCGTACCGGCGTGGTAACTTTGTCAAAAAATGATGTAGGCTTAAACAATGTAGACAATACCTCTGATGTAAACAAACCAGTATCCACAGCTACACAATCCGCGTTGGATTTAAAAGCGAACACCTCGGATTTGGGCACAGCAGCCATAGAGGATGTAGGCACAGGGGGCGGTAATGTAGTACAGTTGGATGTAAGCGGCAGGTTGCCTGCCGTAGATGGAAGCCAGTTAACGAACTTACCGGGAGCCCCGGTGACCAGTGTAAACAGCCAGACGGGAGATATAACATTGGGCAAATCCGATGTAGGCTTGGGCAATGTAGATAATACTTCAGATTTAAATAAACCAGTGTCCACGGCCACACAGACGGCATTGGATTTAAAGGAAGACAAAACGAATAAGAATATAGCCGGCGGTTATGTCGGGTTGGAAAGCGATGGTAAGATTAACCAGAATTACCTGCCTGCCGGAATTAATCTGAGTACAGTATATACGGTTGCTAATCAGGCTGCTCAGGATGCGTTAGCCCCTATAAGTGGAGATGTCGCAATTCGTACGGATGAATCGAAGACGTATGTATACAATGGCAGTAGCTGGGTTGAGTTGCAAAACCCGACAGATGCCGTAACGAGTGTTAATGGAAAGACGGGAGTAGTCAACCTTACGACTGCCGAGGTAACATCATCAACGGATAAAAATTATGTAACTGATGCCCAGTCGATAGTTCTTGGTAACACGAGTGGGATAAACACCGGCGACCAGGATATCAGCGGAATTGCAGCGAATGCAGCGAATATATCAACGAATACAAATAATATAACCACCAACACAAATGCGATAGCCGGATTGGGCACGGCATCAGGCGAAGATGTAGGTACGTCAGCAGGCAATGTTGTTCAGCTGGATGGTAGCGGAAAGTTACCAGCGGTGGACGGAAGCCAGTTGACGAACCTTCCTTCGTCACCAGTAACCAGTGTCAATGGAGAAACAGGCGATGTTAGCCTGAGTTCTTCGGAGATTGGTTATGACAATGCAACTTCCGGGTTAAGCTCAACGGATGTAAAGTCAGCTTTAGATGAGCTGGCAACAGGTGCAGCGGGTGGCGACATGACCAAGATAGTATATGATACAAATGGAAACAGCAAGGTAGATGAAGCCGATAATGCAGCCACCGTAAACGGGTTGACAGTAGGGACATCGGTTCCTACGGATGCGGTATTTACAGATGAGCAGAATCTAAGTGAGGTACTAAGTTCGGGAACGAGTGCTGGTGGCAACCAGATAACCAATCTTGGTTCCCCCGTCAACTCAACCGATGCTGCCACGAAGCTTTATGTTGATAACAGCGTCGCCGGATTTGAGGAGAAGTCAGAGAAGAACATTGCCGGAGGTTATGTAGGCTTGGGAACTGATGGAAAAATAGATCAGAATTACCTTCCTTCAGGTATTACTTTAGGCACTGTGTATACTGTTGCAAATCAAACTGCCCAGGATGCGTTGACTCCTGTAAGCGGTGATGTAGCTATCCGTACCGATGAGTCAAAGACATATGTCTATAATGGCAGCGACTGGTTAGAGTTGCAAAACCCCACTGGATCTGTAACCAGTGTAAGTGGCCGTACCGGCGTGGTAACTTTGTCAAAAAATGATGTAGGCTTAGAGAATGTAGACAATACCTCTGATGTAAACAAACCAGTATCCACAGCTACACAATCCGCGTTGGATTTAAAAGCGAACACCTCGGATTTGGGCACAGCAGCCATAGAGGATGTAGGCACAGGGGGCGGTAATGTAGTACAGTTGGATGTAAGCGGCAGGTTGCCTGCCGTAGATGGAAGCCAGTTAACGAACTTACCGGGAGCCCCGGTGACCAGTGTAAACAGCCAGACGGGAGATATAACATTGGGCAAATCCGATGTAGGCTTGGGCAATGTAGATAATACTTCAGATTTAAATAAACCAGTGTCCACGGCCACGCAGACGGCATTGGATTTAAAGGAAGACAAAACGAATAAGAATATAGCCGGCGGTTATGTCGGGTTGGAAAGCGATGGCAAGATTAACCAGAATTACCTTCCTTCAGGGGTAAACTTAGGAACTGTTTATACAGTAGGGAGCCAGACAGAACAGAATGCGTTAAGTGCCTCAAGCGGTGATGTTGCTGTACGTACCGACGAATCAAAAACTTATGTATACAATGGCAGTAGCTGGGTTGAGTTGCAAAACCCGACAGATGCCGTAACGAGTGTGAACGGGCAAACTGGAGTTGTGTCCTTAACGACAGCAGAAGTTTCGTCATCGGCAAATAAGAATTATGTAACTGATGCCCAGTCGATAGTTCTTGGTAACACGAGTGGGATAAATACCGGCGACCAGGATATTAGCGGGATTGCCACGAATGCGGCGAACATAGCAACAAATACAGCTGATATAGCTTTAAAAGAAGATTTAAGTAATAAAAGTATAGATATTGCAGCAGATGCTGCATCGGATATTAAATATCCAACAGTAAAGGCAATAAAAGATTATGTAGATACTGAAATTGCAAATGTGTCTGTTCCTGACATTAGTAATTTAGCTACTAAAGGTGAACTAGCTGATTCCACCGCACAAGTTCGTTCGGAGATCCCTGATGTTAGCGGTTTAGCTACGACAGGTGAATTGGCCGACTCCACAGCGCAGGTACGTTCGGAAATACCAGACGTAAGTGGTTTGGCGACCACAACAGCTTTAACGGATTCAGTAAGCAATGTCCGTGGAGAACTTGCTGATTCTACGGCACAAGTTCGTTCGGAGATCCCTGATGTTAGCGGTTTAGCTACGACAGGTGAATTGGCCGACTCCACAGCGCAGGTACGTTCAGAAATACCAGACGTAAGTGGTTTGGCGACCACAACAGCTTTAACGGATTCAGTAAGCAATGTCCGTGGTGAACTTGCTGATTCTACGGCACAAGTTCGTTCGGAGATCCCTGATGTTAGCGGTTTAGCAACAACAGGTGAATTGGCCGACTCCACAGCGCAGGTACGTTCAGAAATACCAGACGTAAGTGGTTTGGCGACCACAACAGCTTTAACAGATTCAGTAAGCAATGTCCGTGGTGAACTTGCCGATTCTACGGCACAAGTTCGTTCGGAGATCCCTGATGTTAGCGGTTTAGCAACGACAGGTGAATTGGCCGACTCCACAGCACAGGTACGTTCAGAAATACCAGACGTAAGTGGTTTGGCGACCACAACAGCTTTAACGGATTCAGTAAGCAATGTCCGTGGTGAACTTGCCGATTCTACGGCACAAGTTCGTTCGGAGATCCCTGATGTTAGCGGTTTAGCTACGACAGGTGAATTGGCCGACTCCACAGCACAGGTACGTTCAGAAATACCAGACGTAAGTGGTTTGGCGACCACAACAGCTTTAACGGATTCAGTAAGCAATGTCCGTGGTGAACTTGCCGATTCTACGGCACAAGTTCGTTCGGAGATCCCTGATGTTAGCGGTTTAGCAACGACAGGTGAATTGGCCGACTCCACAGCGCAGGTACGTTCAGAAATACCAGACGTAAGTGGTTTGGCGACCACAACAGCTTTAACAGATTCAGTAAGCAATGTCCGTGGTGAACTTGCCGATTCTACGGCACAAGTTCGTTCGGAGATCCCTGATGTTAGCGGTTTAGCAACGACAGGTGAATTGGCCGACTCCACAGCGCAGGTACGTTCAGAAATACCAGACGTAAGTGGTTTGGCGACCACAACAGCTTTAACGGATTCAGTAAGCAATGTCCGTGGTGAACTTGCCGATTCTACGGCACAAGTTCGTTCGGAGATCCCTGATGTTAGCGGTTTAGCAACGACAGGTGAATTGGCCGACTCCACAGCGCAGGTACGTTCAGAAATACCAGACGTAAGTGGTTTGGCGACCACAACAGCTTTAACGGATTCAGTAAGCAATGTCCGTGGTGAACTTGCCGATTCTACGGCACAAGTTCGTTCGGAGATCCCTGATGTTAGCGGTTTAGCAACGACAGGTGAATTGGCCGACTCCACAGCGCAGGTACGTTCAGAAATACCAGACGTAAGTGGTTTGGCGACCACAACAGCTTTAACGGATTCAGTAAGCAATGTCCGTGGTGAACTTGCCGATTCTACGGCACAAGTTCGTTCGGAGATCCCTGATGTTAGCGGTTTAGCAACGACAGGTGAATTGGCCGACTCCACAGCGCAGGTACGTTCAGAAATACCAGACGTAAGTGGTTTGGCGACCACAACAGCTTTAACGGATTCAGTAAGCAATGTCCGTGGTGAACTTGCTGATTCTACAGCACAAGTTCGTTCGGAGATCCCTGATGTTAGCGGTTTAGCAACGACAGGTGAATTGGCCGACTCCACAGCGCAGGTACGTTCAGAAATACCAGACGTAAGTGGTTTGGCGACCACAACAGCTTTAACGGATTCAGTAAGCAATGTCCGTGGAGAACTAGCTGATTCCACAGCACAAGTTCGTTCGGAGATCCCTGATGTTAGCGGTTTAGCAACGACAGGTGAATTGGCCGACTCCACAGCGCAGGTACGTTCAGAAATACCAGACGTAAGTGGTTTGGCGACCACAACAGCTTTAACGGATTCAGTAAGCAATGTCCGTGGAGAACTAGCTGATTCCACAGCACAAGTTCGTTCGGAGATCCCTGATGTTAGCGGTTTAGCTACGACAGGTGAATTGGCCGACTCCACAGCGCAGGTACGTTCAGAAATACCAGACGTAAGTGGTTTGGCGACCACAACAGCTTTAACAGATTCAGTAAGCAATGTCCGTGGTGAACTTGCCGATTCTACGGCACAAGTTCGTTCGGAGATCCCTGATGTTAGCGGTTTAGCAACGACAGGTGAATTGGCCGACTCCACAGCACAGGTACGTTCAGAAATACCAGACGTAAGTGGTTTGGCGACCACAACAGCTTTAACGGATTCAGTAAGCAATGTCCGTGGAGAACTTGCTGATTCTACGGCACAAGTTCGTTCGGAGATCCCTGATGTTAGCGGTTTAGCTACGACAGGTGAATTGGCCGACTCCACAGCGCAGGTACGTTCAGAAATACCAGACGTAAGTGGTTTGGCGACCACAACAGCTTTAACGGATTCAGTAAGCAATGTCCGTGGTGAACTTGCCGATTCTACGGCACAAGTTCGTTCGGAGATCCCTGATGTTAGCGGTTTAGCAACAACAGGTGAATTGGCCGACTCCACAGCGCAGGTACGTTCAGAAATACCAGACGTAAGTGGTTTGGCGACCACAACAGCTTTAACGGATTCAGTAAGCAATGTCCGTGGTGAACTTGCCGATTCTACGGCACAAGTTCGTTCGGAGATCCCTGATGTTAGCGGTTTAGCAACAACAGGTGAATTGGCCGACTCCACAGCACAGGTACGTTCAGAAATACCAGACGTAAGTGGTTTGGCGACCACAACAGCTTTAACGGATTCAGTAAGCAATGTCCGTGGTGAACTTGCCGATTCTACGGCACAAGTTCGTTCGGAGATCCCTGATGTTAGCGGTTTAGCAACAACAGGTGAATTGGCCGACTCCACAGCGCAGGTACGTTCAGAAATACCAGACGTAAGTGGTTTGGCGACCACAACAGCTTTAACGGATTCAGTAAGCAATGTCCGTGGTGAACTTGCTGATTCTACGGCACAAGTTCGTTCGGAGATCCCTGATGTTAGCGGTTTAGCAACGACAGGTGAATTGGCCGACTCCACAGCACAGGTACGTTCAGAAATACCAGACGTAAGTGGTTTGGCGACCACAACAGCTTTAACGGATTCAGTAAGCAATGTCCGTGGTGAACTTGCTGATTCTACGGCACAAGTTCGTTCGGAGATCCCTGATGTTAGCGGCTTTGCCACCACCGGCGAGTTAGCGGACTCTACAGCCCAGGTACGGACAGAACTGGCTGATTCTATAGCTCAGGTTCGTTCGGAGATACCAAATGGCACGGCGGCAAGCGAGGATGTAGGTACCGGAGCAGGTAACGTCGTACAGTTGGATGGTGACGGAAAGTTACCAGCGATAGACGGTAGCCAGTTGACTAATTTGCCCTCAGGTACACTTGGATCTTCTGTTGCTGGTGCTTTGCCAAGTACTACTGGAGGTATGCTTTACATTGATGAAAATGGAGATCTTCAACAGGATGCTGATTTTACATGGGATCCTGTAAGTAATAAACTTTATGTTTCCGGAGCAATTGACCCTATTTATTTTTCTGCTTACGATGCATCTAATAATGGAGCTTTTTACGAAGCTAAAGATGGTCAGAATGCTGCCGTTTCACTTCCCAATTCGGGCCGTTTGCGATACAACGCTCTTACGCAAAAATGGCAGATATCAGAAAATGGTGGTACCTATACTGATTTAATAGGAACATCAGATTTGGAAGCCTATGTTGACACCACTGCTTTAGGAGCATATGTGGATACCACCACCTTTAACGCAGCACTGGATGCTAAAGTAGATACTTCTCTGATTCGTAAGGGTACCGAGATAGGTTATACATTGTATTGGGATGGATCTTCATGGAGCGAATCTGCTTCTTTGACAAATATTGGAGATACCATTTCCATTTCGTCTAACTTAAAAGTTGGAGTACCAACGATATCTCATATTGTGATGGATGGTGGAGATGTCGCCATTGCTGATGATGTTGAAATTAACGGAGACTTGTGGGTTGATGGTATTCTTAATACACCCTCAGATGAACGCTTAAAAAAGAATATTACTACGTTGACAGGTGTCCTTGATAAGCTGAATAGGTTACGTGGTGTTACATACGAGTTTAAAGATCAACAAAAATATGCTACAGGACCTCAGATTGGGGTAGTTGCTCAGGAATTACAAAAAGCGTTTCCTGAGCTGGTATCCAAGGGTGCCGACGGCTATCTGGCTGTCAATTATTCTCAGTTGTCTGCAGTTATTCTTCAGGCTGTGAAAGAACAGCAGCAGGAAATAGAACAATTGCAACGGCAAATGAAAGAAGTGATGAAAAAACTGGGAATGAATTAATTCCGGATTTTAGAAACATGGAGAATAGGCAGATGAAGAAAACCATTAAAGCTTAAAAAGGAAATGAGCAAGATTAATTGCAAATCAATACTACTTCTGGCTGTGTTATTATGGCTGATTGTCCCGGCAAAAGCCCAGTCAGAATACTTTCAAGTGATAAACGGGATACCTCATTTGCCGGTATTTGATAGTACAGCGGAGGTAAGTACTCCCTTGCCTGGTTCAATGATATTCAGCATTGCGGATAATGCAGTCCAGGTTTATTCTGGGAAATATTGGGATTCGTTTTGTACGTTGATATTACCAGAATTGCCCGGAGCAGAAGCTTATTTCAGGGTTGTAGATGGTATTCCGTGTTTGCCAGTCCAGGCGCTGCCAACTGGTGCTTCTTATCCGGGAGCTTTACTCTATCCAAACAATAATCCGGGAATTCATGTAAACAATGGTACAGGTTGGCACTCGGCACAAGATCTGCCTTATTCCGGGAATATAAATGATAATAGCCAGACAAAAATGGGGGATATCGATGGTATCCCCGGCGGAATTGCTATTCCTGTGCTTGTAAGTCCTCCTTCAGGTGTGTCGGCAGGAGCTGTTTACATTGATGTTACAACCAAACAATTACAGATTTATGATGGCTCTTCCTGGATATCGGCTAATTGTGCTGTGTGTGAACCGTATGCAAAAGCCGTGTTTATTGACGGAGATTGGGACAATATGGTTTTTGGTGGCGCATATGGCTATTTCCAGAAAGACGGGAATGAAGAAACAGGTAGCTATTACCGGTGGTTTGTGGCTGATGATAATTTAGGAACAAATAAAACAGAAGATGGAACAGGTGCTAAATGGTCTGCTTACGATGACTCGAAAGAAGGAAAATACCTGCAATTTCAGGTTATTCCTATGTCAAGTACAGGTCAGGTTGGCGTTGCTGCTGAATCTGATTGGTATTTGTTAACCAATTGCCCGCCACAGGTAAGCGGCTTAATAGCTGAGGCTGATACGTGGGAATACTCGGAAGATGTAAACTTTAAAGCAGGTTACATTTATTATGATAAGGATAGAAATGTAGAAGGTGAGACTATAATTAAGTGGTACCGTTCAGATGATGATTTGGGTACAAACAAGGAGATAATCGGCAGCGGAGCTGAATTTACCTATACTTACAGCAATGACGACCAGGGCAAATACATCAGCTTTGGGGTACAACCAATCGCAGCCAGCGGAAATACCACAGGCGAAGAAGTATTGTCTTCATATTACCCGATTTATAACTGTCCTCCACAACTGGATGGTGTAATTGTGAACAACAACTGGAGTATAGATGGCCGTTTGTATGCCGGTTTTGCTTATTTCGACAGTGAGGAAGATGCGTTTGACCATGCAGAATACCAGTGGTATACAGCCACAGATAGTTTAGGTACAGGAGAAACCGCCGTTGTTGACAGCATTTCAGATACTTATACGCCAGCGAACGCAGAAAGTGGTTTGTGGTTCCGCGTGATAGTTACCCCTTATGCTCAATCAGGATATACGATTGGTACAGCCGATACGTCAGCATATATTCAAATCGATAACTGCCCTCCACAGGTAAGCGGCTTAATAGCTGAAGCGGATACGTGGGAATACTCTGAAGATGTAAACTTTAAAGCGGGTTATATCTATTACGATAAGGAAAAAGACCCTGAAAGCGGAAGTGTAATTAAGTGGTACCGTTCGGATGATGAGCTGGGCACCAACAAAGAACCAATCGGCAGCGGGGAAGAATTTACCTATACTTACAGCAATGCCGATCAGGGCAAATACATCAGCTTTGGCGTACAACCAATAGCTGCCAGTGGAAATACAGATGGAGTGGAAGTATTGTCTTCATATTACCCGATTAACAACTGTCCTCCACAACTGGATGGAGTGGTAGTAAATAACAACTGGGGAATCGATGGCCGTTTGTATGCCGGGTATGCTTATTTTGATAAGGAGGGAGATGCGTTTGACAGAGTGGAATACCAGTGGTACTCAGCTACAGATAGTTTAGGCGCAGGAGAAACAGCAATAGCAGATAGTACAAAAACATATACGCCAAACAATTCCGAAAACGGCCTGTGGTTCCGTGTGGCAATAACCCCTTACGCACAATCAGGATATACGATTGGTACAGCCGATACGTCAGCATATATTCAGATAGATAACTGTGTACCACAGGTAAGCGGCTTAATAGCCGAGGCCGATACATGGGAATACTCTGAAGATGTCAACTTTAAGGCGGGTTATATCTATTACGATAAGGAAAAAGACCCGGAAGGTTCGAGTGTCATTACCTGGTACCGTTCAGATGATGATTTGGGCACCAACAAAGAACCAATCGGCAGCGGAGCAGAATTTACTTATACCTACAGCAATGACGACCAGGGCAAATACATCAGCTTTGGGGTACAACCAATCGCAGCCAGCGGAAATACCACAGGCGAAGAAGTAGAATCGGCTTATTACCCGATTTACAACTGCCCTCCGCAACTGGATGGTGTAATTGTGAACAACAACTGGAGTATCGATGGCCGTTTGTATGCCGGTTTTACTTATTTCGACAGGGAGGGAGATGCGTTTGACCATGCAGAATACCAGTGGTATACAGCCACGGATAATACGGGAACTGATGAAACTCTCGTTGTTGACAGCATTTCAGATACTTATACGCCAACGAATGCAGAAAACAGCTTGTGGTTCCGTGTGGTAATTACACCTTATGCTGCGGCAGGTTATACCATCGGTGCAGCCGATACGTCAGCATATATTCAAATAGATAACTGCCCGCCACAGGTAAGCGGATTGATAGCTGAGGCCGATACCTGGGAATATTCCGAAGAGGTGAACTTTAAAGCGGGTTATATTTATTACGATAAGGAAAAAGACCCGGAAGGTGGAACTGTTATAAAGTGGTACCGTTCGGATGATGAGCTGGGCGCGAACAAGGAGGAAATAGGCAGCGGAGCAGCATTTACCTATACTTACAGCAATGCTGATCAGGGCAAATACATCAGCTTTGGGGTACAACCAATCGCAGCCAGCGGAAATACAGACGGAGTGGAAGTATTGTCTTCATATTACCCGATTAACAACTGTCCTCCACAACTGGATGGAGTGGTAGTGAATAACAACTGGGGAATCGATGGCCGTTTGTATGCCGGGTATGCTTATTTTGATAAGGAGGGAGATGCGTTTGACAGAGTGGAATACCAGTGGTACTCAGCTACAGATAGTTTAGGCGCAGGAGAAACAGCAATAGCAGATAGTACAAAAACATATACGCCAAACAATTCCGAAAACGGCCTGTGGTTCCGTGTGGCAATAACCCCTTACGCACAATCAGGATATACGATTGGTACAGCCGATACGTCAGCATATATTCAGATAGATAACTGTGTACCACAGGTAAGCGGGTTAATAGCTGAGGCTGATACGTGGGAATACTCGGAAGATGTAAACTTTAAAGCGGGTTATATCTATTACGATAAGGAAAAAGACCCGGAAGACGGAAGTATAATTACCTGGTACCGTTCAGATGATGATTTGGGCACCAACAAAGAGATAATCGGCAGCGGAGCTGAATTTACCTATACTTACAGCAATGACGACCAGGGCAAATACATCAGCTTTGGGGTACAACCAATAGCCGCCAGCGGAAATACCACAGGCGAAGAAGTATTGTCTTCATATTACCCGATTTATAACTGCCCTCCGCAACTGGATGGTGTAATTGTGAACAACAACTGGAGTATTGATGGCCGTTTGTATGCCGGTTTTACTTATTTCGACAGGGAGGAAGATGCGTTTGACCATGCAGAATACCAGTGGTATACAGCCACAGATAGTTTAGGTACAGGAGAAACCGCCGTTGTTGACAGCATTTCAGATACTTATACGCCAGCGAACGCAGAAAGTGGTTTGTGGTTCCGCGTGATAGTTACCCCTTATGCTCAATCAGGATATACGATTGGTACAGCCGATACGTCAGCATATATTCAAATCGATAACTGCCCTCCACAGGTAAGCGGCTTAATAGCTGAAGCTGATACGTGGGAATACTCTGAAGATGTCAACTTTAAAGCGGGTTACATTTATTACGATAAGGAAAAAGACCCTGAAAGCGGAAGTGTAATTAAGTGGTACCGTTCGGATGATGAACTGGGCACCAACAAAGAACCAATCGGCAGCGGGGAAGAATTTACCTATACTTACAGCAATGCCGATCAGGGCAAATACATCAGCTTTGGCGTACAACCAATAGCTGCCAGTGGAAATACAGATGGAGTGGAAGTATTGTCTTCATATTACCCGATTAACAACTGTCCTCCACAACTGGATGGAGTGGTAGTAAATAACAACTGGGGAATCGATGGCCGTTTGTATGCCGGGTATGCTTATTTTGATAAGGAGGGAGATGCGTTTGACAGAGTGGAATACCAGTGGTACTCAGCTACAGATAGTTTAGGCGCAGGAGAAACAGCAATAGCAGATAGTACAAAAACATATACGCCAAACAATTCCGAAAACGGCCTGTGGTTCCGTGTGGCAATAACCCCTTACGCACAATCAGGATATACGATTGGTACAGCCGATACGTCAGCATATATTCAGATAGATAACTGTGTACCACAGGTAAGCGGCTTAATAGCCGAGGCCGATACATGGGAATACTCAGAAGATGTCAACTTTAAGGCGGGTTACATTTATTACGATAAGGAAAAAGACCCGGAAGACGGAAGTATAATTACCTGGTACCGTTCAGATGATGATTTGGGCACCAACAAAGAACCAATCGGCAGCGGAGCAGAACTTACTTATACTTACAGCAATGACGACCAGGGCAAATACATCAGCTTTGGCGTACAACCAATAGCCGCCAGTGGAAATACAGAAGGTGTGGAAGTAGAATCGGCTTATTACCCGATTTATAACTGTCCTCCGCAACTGGATGGTGTAATTGTGAACAACAACTGGAGTATTGATGGCCGTTTGTATGCCGGTTTTACTTATTTCGACAGGGAGGAAGATGCGTTTGACCATGCAGAATACCAGTGGTATACAGCCACAGATAGTTTAGGTACAGGAGAAACCGCCGTTGTTGACAGCATTTCAGATACTTATACGCCAGCGAACGCAGAAAACGGTTTGTGGTTCCGCGTGATAGTTACCCCTTATGCTCAATCAGGATATACGATTGGTGCAGCCGATACGTCAGCATATATGCAGATAGATAACTGTCCTCCACAGGTAAGCGGCTTAATAGCCGAAGCTGATACCTGGGAATATTCCGGCGAGGTGAACTTTAAAGCGGGTTATATTTATTACGATAAGGAAAAAGACTCGGAAGGTGGAACTGTTATCACGTGGTACCGTTCAGATGATGAGCTGGGCACCAATAAGGAACCAATCGGCAGCGGAGCAGAATTTACCTATACTTACAGCAATGCCGACCAGGGTAAATACATCAGCTTTGGTGTGATACCTGGTGCAACAGGTGGAAATATAACCGGAGATGAAGTACTGTCAGCTTATTACCCGATAAACAACTGTGCCCCACAACTGGATGGAGTAGTAGTAAATAACAACTGGGGAATAGATGGTAAGTTATATGCAGGTTATGCTTATTTTGATAAGGAAGGAGATGCGTTTGACAGAGTGGATTACCAGTGGTACTCAGCAACTGATAGTTTAGGCGCAGGAGAAACCGCAATAGCAGATAGTACAAAAACATATACCCCGGATAATTCCGAAAACGGACGTTGGTTCCGTGTGGAAATAACCCCTTACGCACAATCAGGATATACAGATGGTGTAGCAGACACCTCGGTATATATACAGATTGATAACTGTGTACCACAGGTAAGCGGGTTAATAGCCGAGGCCGATACATGGGAATACTCTGAAGATGTAAACTTTAAAGCGGGTTATATCTATTACGATAAGGAAAAAGACCCGGAAAGCGGAAGTATAATTACCTGGTACCGTTCAGATGATGATTTGGGCACCAACAAAGAACCAATCGGCAGCGGAGCAGAATTTACCTATACCTACAGCAATGCCGACGATGGCAAATACATCAGCTTTGGCGTACAACCAATAGCCGCCAGCGGAAATACCACAGGCGAAGAAGTATTGTCTTCATATTACCCGATTTATAACTGTCCCCCACAATTGGATGGTGTAATGGTGAACAACAACTGGAGTATCGATGGCCGCTTGTATGCCGGTTTTACTTATTTCGACAGAGAGGAAGATGCGTTTGACCATGCAGAATACCAGTGGTATACAGCCACAGATAGTTTAGGTACAGGAGAAACCGCCGTTGTTGACAGCATTTCAGATACTTATACGCCAACGAACGCAGAAAGCGGTTTGTGGTTCCGCGTGGTAATTACACCTTATGCTGCGGCAGGTTATACCATCGGTGCAGCCGATACGTCAGCATATATGCAGATAGATAACTGCCCGCCACAGGTGAGCGGATTGATAGCTGAAGCCGATACCTGGGAATATTCCGAAGAGGTGAACTTTACCGCAGGTTACATCTATTACGATAAAGAAGAAGACGAAGAAGGAGCAAGTGTTATTACCTGGTACCGTTCGGATGATGATTTGGGTAACGGTAAAGAACCAATTGGCAGCGGCGAAAACTTCACTTATACCTACAGCAATGACGACCAGGGCAAATACATCAGCTTTGGGGTGCAGCCGGTTGCCACTGGCGGGTATACCACCGGAGATGAAGTACTGTCAGCTTATTACCCGATTAACAACTGTGCTCCACAACTGAAAGGAGTAGTTGTGAACAACAACTGGGGCACAGATGGTAATTTATACGCAGGCTATGCTTATTTTGATAAGGAAGGAAATGCGTTTGACCGTGTAGATTACCAGTGGTATTCAGCTACTGATGATGAAGGTGCCGGTTTAACCCCTGTGGGAAGCAATGATAAAACATATACCCCAAACAATTCCGAAAACGGCCGGTGGTTCCGCGTAGATATAACACCGCGTGCACTGGCTGGCTATACCGAAGGAGATGCGGAGAGTTCAGCGTATATTCAACTGGATAACTGCCCGCCACAGGTAAGCGGCTTAATAGCTGAGGCTGATACATGGGAATATTCAGATGTAGTAAACTTTACTGCCGGTTATATTTATTACGACCGCGATGCCAATGCCGAAGGAAGCAGTGTAATTAAGTGGTACCTGAACGATGACCAGCTGGGGACCAACAAAGCGGAAATAGGCTCTGGTGCAAACCTGTCTTATTCTTTCTCAAATGCCGATAATGATAAGTACATTAGCTTTAGTGTATTGCCAATCTCGAATTTTGGAAATACGGAAGGTACGGAAACAGAATCCGGGTATTACCAGATACACAATGATGCACCTGTTGCTTCGAACGTAGCATTTACACCGGTTTCATCGCTTTTCTCGGGCACGGTTAACTTTAATGTAACTCACGATTATTCCGATACGGAAAGCGATGCACAGGGGGTAAGCATCCGTACCTGGTACCTGACCGATGATGTCGCCGGAACCATAAATAAAGTTGATATTGCAACGCTTTCCAGCGCTGATTATGGCTACGATTTTGAAGATGCCCACCAGGATAAGTACATCAGTGTTGGTGTTACGCCGGTAGCCCTTACCGGTTATACCACCGGCAACGAAGTAATGTCGGGCTCAACGCTGCTGGTGCACAACGATCCGCCGGTAATTACAGGCTTAGTAATTAGGGGAACGCTGGAGAATGGACAAACCTTACGGGTAGAATATGTATACAGCGATACTGAAAATGATGCCGAAGCTACAAATACCTATCAATGGTATCGTGACGATGTATCTACTCCTATAAGCGGGGCCACCGGAAGCACCTATAAACTTACCATTGCCGATGTAGGCCACACAATTGGTGTGGTGGTAACCCCGAAAGCAGTTACCGGGTATTCCACCGGTTCCGAAGTAAATGCAGTTACATCAACTACAATAGCTGATTAAAAAATAGAGCAATGACAAAGCCAAGGAATAAATATAAAAATAATCATTGCCGGGCCCCTAGCTTGGTTCTGTCCCGGCACAGGGAAAATTAAGCCCGTTTTCCCGCCTCGCTCCTGTTTAAACAGGGGCGGGGAAGGGAAAAAATGAAAAGAACATTTTTATAAAAAATACAAAAGGGAACCGGTTTAGTAAAAGGTTCAAAAAAATGAAAATAAAAAAGGTATATAACATTAAAACAATGACAATCATGAAAAAAATCACTTTTATTTTAAGCTTACTGTTCGCGGCAGGTTTTGCGGCTCATGCACAAACCGATGCTTGCGAATCGGGTTTTTGCCCCGAAACAATTACAGCCCATCATCACGCTGGAGTGCCTGGAGAATCGGTAGCTCCTGAAGATATAACCATTACTTATAAGGTTATTGAAACCAATTATGGTTCTCCCGCTACTCCTGCTTGTTGGATAACCCAAAACCTGGGGGCGACCGAGCCCGCTACTTCTGAAACCGATAACAATGCTGCAAGGGCTGGTTGGTACTGGCAATTTAACCGTAAACAGGGGTATTACCACGATGGCACTACCCGTACACCAAACACTACCTGGCTTACCGCTGTACCTGCAACAGGTAATTGGACTCCCGAAAATGACCCTTGTACCATATTGCTGGGAGCATATTGGCACATACCCACCCCGGCTGAATGGATAGACGCAAAGACATGGACTACATGGGCAGGAGCATACAGTTCTGTTCTTAAAATGCACAAAGCGGGGCAAATACTTGGTACAGGTTCTCTATCAAGTCGGGGGAGTACTGGTTATTGGTGGTCTAAATCTACTGTTGATTCTAACTTGGCAACAATTTTTGATGGAAGCATAATGAATACTTCATCACAATCGAAAACTTTTGCATATAGCGTACGTTGTGTGCGCACTTTTAGCTGGTAACTTAGCATGTGTAGAATAATAAAAAATTACAGAAATGAAAAAATTATTGATACTGTACGGGTTTATGTTGCTGCTGGCTTTTAATGCCGGTGCGCAGGACTGTGCTACCGGGTATTGCCCCGATATATTAACCGTTGACCATTACGCCGGGGATATTTCGCCCCAAACGGTACGGATTGAATACCAGGTGGTAGAAACTGATCTTAGCGGAGATACCGCCTGCTGGATAACCCAAAACCT
Source organism: uncultured Draconibacterium sp. (assembly GCA_963677235.2). Classification (GTDB taxonomy): domain Bacteria; phylum Bacteroidota; class Bacteroidia; order Bacteroidales; family Prolixibacteraceae; genus Draconibacterium. The sequence goes on from CAXXPP010000006.1 coordinate 108,035, forward strand.
GGGGGCAACCGCACAGGCCGGGACCTATGATGATACATCGTTGCCAACCCGTGGCTGGTTTTGGCAGTTTAACCGCAAACAGGGTTATTCTCACGATGGTACAAACCGTACGCCATCGGTACTAAACTGGATTGCTGACATAGATGAAAACAGCGACTGGCAACCTGAAAACGACCCATGCACCTTATTACTGGGTGGCAACTGGAGAATTCCTACCACAGAAGAATGGCAAAGTGTGCATACCAAAGGTGAATGGACAACAGATAGCGGCGCATATGACGGGGAATTGAAATTATACAACACAGGAAGGTTAAATGCGTCAGCAGGGGAATTGGGAACGAATGATGTTACTTTCTATAACTCTGCGGACCAAACAGACAATTTTCAGCGGAATCTTTACAGGGCAGATAATGGTGTTGTAACGAATGTCCCTAAAGAAGAGGCATTTCCCACGCGTTGCATACGTACTTACTAGTAAATACGCGTTGTGCAGTTTAAATATAAATATTTAAGAATCAATGTCACACAGAGCGATGTCGAAGTGTTTTGTAATCAGAGTTTTATAAAAGTAACCCGCACAACATTTTAGTAAATGATAGAATAGATAAGTTCAAAAGAATAATATAAAAGATATGAAAAAGATAATATTTATAACAGGTTTTATGCTGGCAATGGTTGTTACTGCGCATGCACAGGATTGCGCTACCGGCTACTGCCCGGAGACCTTACGGGTGGAACATAAAGCCGGAACGGTTTCGCCGGTAACGCAAACTATTAATTACAGTGTAGTTGAAACAGACCTTAGTGGAACAACCGCCTGCTGGATAACCCAAAACCTGGGGGCAACAGCAGAGGCTACCGCTGGAAACTCGACTTCGGTAACCGCCCGTGGCTGGTTTTGGCAGTTTAACCGCAAACAGGGCTATTACCACGATGGCACCACGCGTACGCCATCGGTAGTAAACTGGATTAGTTCCATAGATGAAGATAGCGATTGGCTTGCCGAGAACGACCCCTGCACCTTATTGCTGGGCGATAACTGGCATATACCTACCGCAGCCGAGTGGACTGCGGTGTCATCCGGTTGGAGCAATTATACGAGTACATTTAATTCAGTATTGAAACTGCATGCGGCAGGGCGTTTTTCTGAAGCAAGCGGTTCTCTTGGTTATCCTGGAGAATATGGGTTTTATTGGTCTTCTGAGCAGGCTTCAACTGGATCCGGATCCAGGCTGGTATTCGATGTTAGCGTTGTCGAGATTGGGACTAATGTAAAGGCGGTTGCAATGCCTCTGCGTTGCATCCGCACATACTAAACAAGGCAACTGCCGGAGCGGATTTACAATCCGTACCTGTTAAGAATTACCGATGCAGTTTTAGTTAAAATCTGTAGATATGAAAAAACAAATAAACATAAAACTCGATTTCCCGGTATTGTTGCTGGCGAAAATTAATAATTGGTACCGCTGGCACCGTTTTGTAACCGGCGCCTTGTTGAGTATGCTCCTGCTTACCTGCCTGGGAGCAGCAGCACAGGAAGATTGTGAAACGGGTTTTTGCCCGCCTTCCGTTACCGTGCATCATTATGCCGGGGCAGTATCGCCGGTAGATGTTACCATTACCTACGAAGTGGTGGAAAGCAACTTAAGCGGCAATACAAAATGCTGGATAACGCGTAATTTGGGTGCAACCGAAGCTCCCACGTCGGCAGTGGTTAATTCAACGGCACAAAGTGGCTGGTACTGGCAGTTTAACCGTAAACAGGGCTATTACCACGATGGCGCCACCCGCACACCCAACACTACCTGGGTAACAATTAGTGAAATCAGTAGCTGGACAGCAGCCAACGACCCCTGCCGCTTATTGCTGGGTACCGGCTGGAATATACCTACCAGTGCGCAATGGATAAATGTAAGAGACATCAACAGCTGGTCAGATGTATATGACAGTTTTCCTTCTGAACTAAAAATACATACCGGGCATGGTACAGTTTTAGAAACAGGGGCGTTGACCGGAAGGGGAAACTTTGGGCAATATTGGTCTTCATCATCGGTGGATGCTACGCGGGCATACAGGCTCAACACATATACAAATTTAATGAATGTTGATGTCATGAATAAATATTATGGCTTAGCTTTACGTTGTGTCCGCGATTATTAAGTATATAAAAAGCAGGTTATGGATGATATGGTAATGATTGGTGTTTTGCTATTCCTTTTTCTTTTAGCCGCTATGTACAGGTTCCTGAAAAAGGGGAAACGCACGACTAAAAGAATGAATGCAAGGGATAGTTACCGTTTCATGCGCGACTTGATTGAAAATGGAAATATGACATTTATGAACTAATTTCAAACAGATAACTTATAACGAGTAAACGTTTAAAAAGCGAAGGGCTGTTTTAGGGGCTTTAAAACAGCATAAGTTAAATTTTAACAACCAAAAAATGAAAGTAGGATTTGTACAAACAATGCTTTTGGCAGCCATGTTGCTGCTGTCTCCCTGTACAAAAGGGGGAGAACAACGTACACTTACAGTTAAGCTAAGGGGAGTGTACGAGTCTAAAATTACATTAAGTCCTTTTAACGGGGTGCGTGTTAGCTACCCCATTTCAGTTAAAAGAGATATAAAGAATGGCGAACAGGTAAAGTTTGCCGTGCCCGATTCATTACTGCCGGGCGAGTTTTTGCTCCGGTTTGACTACCGCGCAAAAGAAGAAGATAATCCTTATCCTTCGGAAGTAAGGCTTTATTTGAATAAAGAAAATATTACAGCAAATGTGCACCCCATGTACACCAGCGGCGACAGTTTGCTCCTGGAAAACGACAGAGAAAATAAGGTATGGAATTATTTTCAAACACAAAACAGTAAAAAGCGCAGCCAGCTGGGTTTATTGGAGCAGCTGTTGAATGGATACGATAAGCCGGCTTCTGCAGTTTGGAAAGAGGCAGCTAAAACATACGAACAAAGACGAGTTGCTTATAATGAATGGATTGATTCGATGACAATGGCCTACAGCGATTTATATGTAGGCCATTTATTCCGTTTTCAACACCTCTTGCCGGTAAACTGGAACCAAACGCCGAAAGAACGCCTAGATCGTCAGATAACGTCATGGTTTAATAATTTTGATTTTAACGACACGCTGGCGCTGCGTAGCCGCCAGATGAACGAATATATAAACGCCTATGTTGGGCTGTTTGGTGTACAGGCCACCACCGAAGAATTACGCGATTCTCTGTTTACAGCGGCCGGAAGCCTGGCTTGTGAAAAAGCCTCCTCCGGAAATCCAAAAGTATATGGCTGGATGGTCGATTATTTTTTTAATGGCTACGAAACCTATAATATTACCGAAGGGCTGAAAATGCTTGAAAAACATATAAACAACCCCAATTGCCTTACCAGTAAAAAACAGGAAATTGCCCGGCGCCTTGAAGGAATGAAAAAATTGGTGCCCGGCGTTCAGGCTCCGGTCTTAAATGTTCAGGATATAGAAAGAAAGGATGTGGAAATAGTGCCTGGCAGGGATGGGAAAGATTACCAGCTACTTGTTTTTTATGCCTCCGATTGTGGGCATTGCGAAGAGTTGTTTTCTGAATTGAAAGAGTGGTATAGTCTGCCTCAAAATGAGGTGTGGTTTAGTATTACTTCCATTGCGCTCGACGATGTGCGTGAAACATGGGAAAAGTCGCATAATACAAAAGATGTTCCCTGGACCGACTTGTATGCACCTGAAGGTGTGAACAGTGAGGCTGCTTCCAAATATTATGTATTAAGCACCCCTTCTTTATTTGTAGTTGATAAAAATGGAAAATTAGCTGCCGTTCCGGGGTCAGTGGTAGAATTAAATAATTTCCTAAACGGAGAATAATACGTTGTGATTGCTGCTTATGTGTTTAAGTGGTTATTCGTTAGGTGATTAAAGGAAAATATAAAGATAACCTATACAGAAAATGATATGAAAATAAAAAAGAATTTGAGTGGATAAGGTAGTTTTTTAATTGCCTTTTTCATTTAAAAACGGATTGCAGGCAAATCTAAAGAGAATTGATCTCAGCAATATTCGGTTTAAAATGTAAGGTTAAGATGATGTTTGCTGAATGGGTATCTATATCTATTGCTGCCTTTTATAGTGAGGTGGTATGTACAGGTTATAGTATTTTGGAGAAGACCGATTAGGAATAAAGAGCAGGAATAAATAGAGAAAAAGGAAGAGGACGAGGGACCTCATTGCTGCATATGATATTTGAGGTCCCTTTTTTCTACAAACTATGAATGTGTTAATAATAAACGGACATATCAGGTGGGCACGGGTTTCCACTGGTCGCCTGAATAGAAAGATAAGTCACATGGCTGCAAATATTGCGATGGAATTAAACCATAAAGTAAAATATTGTGAGGCCGATCGTTTTTACACGCCTTTTGCAGAGGTCGAGAAATTTTTATGGGCCGACAAAATTATTGTACACTTTCCGGTTAACTGGTTTGGGTTACCCGGAAAGTTTAAAACGTATTTAGATACGGTATTAATGTCAGGTCAGAATGAATTGTACCAGGGAGATGGGCGTAAACAAGGAGGAATATATGGTTCAGGAGGACTGCTAAATGGGAAACAATATTTTTTGATTGCTACCTGGAGCGCCCCGGCACGCAGTTTTGATGACCCCTTTACTTTTTTTGGGGGCGCTCAGCCCGACACTATTCTTATTGGGGCACATAAAATATTCAGGTTTTTAGGAATGGAAAGCGAAGGCTCTTTTCATTTTCTGGATGTTGATAAGACTAAATCTGTTGTTGAAGATTTGAAGAAGTGTCAGATGAGGTTGAGTGAATTTTTGGTCTATAGGAGTGTAGCTTATTGATTATAATTGGTGTATGTATTGGGTGGTTAGAGATAATTATTTTTATCCATATAAAAAAAATAGTATAAAAATTTCAGGTATGAAAAGACATAATACTAGTTGTAGTAAACAATGATATGTTAAACAGAATATTGGAATACAGATTGAAAAATGACCGTTGCGAGGTAAAAATATTTGTAAACGGAGAAAAAGCTATTCCCTGGATGGAAAACGATTCCTTTGATTTTTTTGATAACAGACATGTATACGTGTTTGATGAATACGGAGAAATTAAGTTTGAGGTTGAGTCAATTATTGATAAATAGTTGTTTGTTCAGTAAGAAAAGATCTACTGCCTGTTAATAATACCGGTATCTCCTCCTCAAAAATTGATGAAGATATAACAAAGATATAGTATGCAATTGGGCACAGGATGACATGGTTTTACATTTTAAACTTGTATTATAACCTGATAACAATAGTTTGCTTCTAACCTAATCGTCTTGTTATATGAAATCATTTTTTCATAATATTCTAAGCACAATATTTTTGTTGAATGCAGTAAAGATAGTAGTACCACATTATTGGGTTTTAGTAAAACTGATTCTGGCATTAAATTATGTGATTTTTTTACTTTAAATGAAGTTTTATGAATTGAAAGGGAATAAAAAAGTGTGACAAGAATGAAGATGGCAGGGATTTATAAGGCCAAAGAGTAGTGAAAACATTTTTCTAGCTTGTACAAAAAACAAAGGAAAAGATAGAACTTAATCATTTTATGTTTTTATGGAACTATAAATAATTAAATGAAATACAGACAATAAAAACACTAAATATTAACGGTTATGAATAATACGATTCAAATCCTGTTGATGGAGGATAACCCCATGGATCGTACATCGATCAGGAATTTGCTGGAGAAAAAGGAAGAATGTTCCATTGTTTATGAAACTGCATATTGCGCTGATTTTGAAAAGTTAGTTCGAACGAATACCTATGATTTGATAATAATTGATTTCGGTATTGATTGGACCGATTGTATGAGAATTTTGGAAACGGTAAACATAGAAATTTCAGGTGTTCCCGTTATTATCTGCGCCGAGAACGCAGAATTCGGATTTAACCCCCAAAATTTGAACATAGCATGTTTTTTTATTTCGAAGAAGAATCTTACTGATAACCTTTCAAATGTAATTGCATTTGCGCATGGCCATCGACAAATTGTTAATCAATTTGATAAAGAACATAAAAGATTGCAGCGGTTAAATCGTTATCTCAGAATATTAAGGCATTTACGAAAGTTAGTTTTACATGAAACAAACCGTGAGAATCTTTTAAAGTCAGTTTGCCTGTTTTTTAATAGATTTAAACTGGATAGTTATGCCTGGATAGGTCTTTTTGAAGAAAAGGATGGCACATTTAACCCAATAACCTGGCCAGACAATGAGAAGCGTCCCGGTAAACAGGCTTTTATGCATTTCGGGAGACTATTTAGCTCAATCGATTTTTTTGAATTGCAAAAAGATGGCAGCAGGTATTTTTTGTGTAGGGATATTTTTATGAGCACAAAGTTACCAACTGTAATTATCAATGAGTTTAAAAATCATATCCGCTCGTTTATTACTTTTCCAATAATGCTGGACAAAAAAATAACTGGTCTTTTTACTGTTCAGTCTAAAGAACTTTTACTTTTCTGTAACGACGAGGTTGAATTACTCAGAGAACTGGCTGACGATCTTTCTCTTATTCTACATAAAATGAATGATATAGAAATAAACAAAGAGGAAAAACTGGAATTAGTAAAAGCAAAAGAAAAAGCAGAACAGGCTGACAGGTTAAAAAATGCTTTTCTTATGAATATAAGCCATGAAATAAGAACCCCAATGAATGGAATATTAGGGTTTGCTGAACTTCTTGGTGAAGAAAATCTGACGAATAAACAAATGCACGATTATATCAATATTATAAACTTAAGCAGTAGGCGAATGCTTGACACAATCAATAATTTGATTAGTATTTCCAAAATTGAAGCGGGAGATATAAAGCTGAATGAAACGGAAGAAGATTTGATATTTCTAATGAAAGATATTTCAGATATGTTCCGAATGAGTGCTGTAGAGAAAGGCCTGGACTTTTATTTTGCTGAATACGAGAATAGTCGTTGTATTCTTTCTAAAACGGATAAATTATTGTTTAAGTTTATCATTTCAAATCTGCTCACAAATGCAATAAAATTTACACATAAAGGATATATCGAAGTTGGATATCGATTAGAGCATAATAACCTGGAGATTTATGTGAAGGATACGGGAATAGGTATAGATGAAAAAAAATTCGATCTCATTTTTGAAAAATTCAGGCAAGGAGACGAAGGACCGACAAGGCAATTTGAAGGGTCGGGTTTGGGATTGGCCATTTCAAAAGCTTATGCTGAAAAACTTAAAGGCAAGTTAAGAGTAGAAAGTGTATTAGGTAAAGGAACCGTATTTTATTTTACGCTGCCTTTAATTAAAAACCTGGAAACCAACACAAGAGAAACAGGTTTGAAAAATATACGGAAAAGGAAGAGTCTCAAAGTGTTAATTGTTGAAGATGATGATGCATCAGCCAAACTGCTCAATATAATAATGAAAGGCTTTAGCCGTGAAATACTGTATGCAAGAAATGGAGACGAAGCTATTAATATGTGTCTTGAAATTAATGAAATTGATTTAATTTTAATGGATTTGCAGATGCCTGGAACGAATGGATTTGAAGCCACAAAACAAATCCGTAATTTTAACAAATCCGTTGTTGTAATTGCCCAATCCGCATATACTCTGTCACAATATAAAGAAAAAGCTCTTTTGTCCGGTTGTAACGACTTTATTAACAAGCCTGTAAAAAGAGCCGAGCTTTTGTCAACTATACATAGGCATTTTCAAAATTTCACCTTTGGCAGACAGCAAATGCACTAGATAATGAGAGAGAAGAATTGAATAAAAAGGGATAAAGTTGCAAAAATGATAATCAATTGTTTAAATGTTGCAAAAATGATAATCATAAGTTGTAAAGATGATAATAGTTGTCGTTTGTTTCTCTATAGTTTTGCTAGTGTTTAAATTGTTTTTTTGAACCACTAAAAAACGATTATTACCGTTCAGTTTTAGTTTTTGATGCTTCGGAAAATTGATAACTCTTTTCTTTTCTTTATTAGAAATTATCTATCTATCATTACCGTTTTTATAATGCAGAAATACGCTGTAGCTTACAGTTAGTTAAATAGATATAGGGTTTGTGGCAATGGATGTGGTGAAATATATCAATGGTTTTAGATCATAGGAATATAAAATACATTTTAATGTAATCACAAATTAATAAAACTAAAAAGATGAAGACAAAAATTTTTTTCTTATTTGCATTAATTGTTTTTTTCATAGGTGTCTCTTACGGACAGGATTCTGATACCGACGGACATACAGTTACAGTTGGGATTCCTGAAGTAGCTCTTGTTGATATAGAGCCGGCAGCATCCAAAAACATTAGCCTGCAATACACAGCACCAACGGAGGCCGGGCTGGCATTAGCGGAAGCAACAAACTCCGACTTATGGCTCAACTATTCGTCTATTCGATCAACTGCAAATCCCACTCGTAGTGTAACAGTAAAGGTAAATCAGGTTATTCCCGGTGCGGATTTAAAAGTAGTGGCAAGTGCTGATAATGGCGCAGGTGATGGCGCCGTGGGTACACCAGGGGCAGAATTGATTCTTACAACTACCGATCAGGCGCTGATAAGTGGTATTGGGAGCTGTTATACAGGTGATGGCGCAAGTAGTGGACATAATCTAACTTATTCTTTAGATTTAGGAGGAACTTATGCGGATTTGGAAGCAGCTACCAGCTCAACAATAACAGTAACATACACCATTTCTAATTAATATTATATAGCATACAGGTAACCCAAGGGTTTCTGTAGCCTATAGTTAAGGTTTTTCATTTCACTATTTTCCGACCAATATTCAAGGATATAATTTGAGAATATTATGAGAACAATCTTAATAAAGGGGCTTTTGGTTTTTATTATCATTATTAATCAGATGCCTATCCTTGCAGGTATATCGGTAGTTAATGGGCTTATTCACGAATACAAAATAGAAGAAGGGAAAAGCTACCAAGGTGTTATTGAGATTCAAAATACCGGAGAAAGTCCACAAGCGGTAAGAATATCAAAGAGTGATTTTTTGTGTAACTCGGAAGGGCAGGTATTTTATGAAAAACCAGTAAAGCATGAGCGCTCTAATGCCAATTGGATAAACCTCAGAACAACCGATATTATTTTGAACCCCAAGGAGAAGTATCGCCTTGTTTATCGGGTGGATGTGCCTGTGGTCTTGTCAGAATCAGGAAGTTACTGGAGTGTTTTAATTGTTGAACCGGTTGAGGATATAAATCTGGAAGAGAAAATAAACACTCTTAATGTTTTAACCCGCATAAGATATGCTATTCAAATAGTGTGCACTACAGTAAAACCGGCAAAAGCCGAGGTTCAATTTAAAACACCAGAAGTAAAAAAGATACAGGGTAGGCGTTATCTTGTTATTGATTTGGAAGACACAGGAGAGCTTTTTCATCGTGCACAGGTAACGGCTGAATTTTATGATACAAGTTCAGGATCCAACCAGGGAGTGTATAAATCAAATTTGCAGAGTCTTTTTCCTAATACTTCCAGAAGATATTTACTGGACATTACAACATTGAATCCCGGGGAATATAAAGGGGTATTATTGGCAGACTGTGAAGGAGATAATATTTTTGGCCTTGACATGATGTTAAATATAAAAAATGATTAGGAGGTTCATGTTTTTTATCTTAACAATACTAACTACTACCTCTTTGTCAGGGAAAGAACTGGAATTAATCGCTGTCAATGTCCCCAAGAACGCCTTGTACCCGGGTAATACCTATACATTTATATTTAAGGTCATTAATAATCTCAGTGAAAATGTTGTATGTGTTCCAATACTAAAACTTCCTGAAGGTTGGACGGCGCTAACGCAGGAAAAGGAATTTGAATTGAAATCAGGGAACGAAGATATCAGATTAGTAAGTGCTCATATTCCACCCTATATGCCAATAGGAGAGGATACATTGGAATATAGGATTACAGTTTGTAATAACCCTGATAAAATAGTCAAAATTCCTATTTATATTGGACAAGTAAAGAAATTAAATCTTAATTTACTTGAGTCGCCCAAATATATTCTTGCCGGAAACAAAATTCTTGCAACGTTTAATTTAAAAAATGAAGGAAACACTACAGAAAAAGTATCGTTGTACCCGGATAATTGTCAGCTTGAAGGTAATCCGAATATTATTCTTGCATCTGGTTCAGTCAAGGTTATAAAGGTATTTTCTGAAACTGACAAAAATTTGGAGAAAATGAATACCCGGTTTTTAAAACTGGAAGCGACAGTTCCAGATGGAGATACAGGCTTAGTGTCAACTTCGGCTTACTCGCAGGTTGATGTTTTTCCTGTAGAGGAAACGCAGGTTGATGCATTTTTGAGGTTTCCCGTGCAGTTATCTGGTGGTTTTGTAGGGCGTAAAAACGGAGATGAGACACAGCTTGTTTTTCAGGGGGAATTTTCAGGACGAGGTTTTATTGATAAAGCTCAGAAACGTCAGTTGGAATTTAGATTTTTTGGTCCTAATCATTTTGATGTATCAGTACTTGGTCGTTACGATGAGTATTATGCCAAGTATAAATCACCTCATTTGTTGGTTAATGCAGGGGATATTACCTTCCGTGCTACCCCTCTTACTGAATACTCTCGTTATGGCCGTGGAACCGAAATAAATTACAGTGCCCGGAATATTTCTTTTGGAGGCTTTTGGCAGCGACCAAGATTTTATAATAACATAAAAGCAGAACACAACACTTTTGTCCGGTATGTAATAAATAGGAAAAATATGGTTCAGGCAAACTATTTTAGGAAGGAAATAGCGGAGACGGGGAAATGGGCCAATTTTTACAGTATAACAACACGTTATAGTTTATTTGCTCATACGTTGTTGGAGGCGGAATTTTCGCATGGGGCATATTGGGGCAAAAGAGGGAATGGAATTATGTTGAAAGGGAAAAGCCGGGCGGGGAAGCTCAACTTGTCATTTTTGTATCTGCTGGCAGGGAAAAATTACTCGGGATATTATAGCAATACAGGGCAGTATTCAGCCAATTTAAACTATTCTCTTTCAGCCAATTTAAATTTAAATCTGAATTATCATAAAGATGCAGTAAATCCAAGTCAGGATACTTTATATGGTATAGCTCCGCTAAGCAATAGTCTCCGGGGTGGAATGAACTGGAAATATTCTCCAAACGGCACCCTGTTTTTATATGGAGGCACAAGCGAAAGAGAAGATCAGCTTTCGATTCGTCTTTTCCATTACAAGGAAAATTTTATAAGAGGCGGGATTTCGCACAAAGTAGGTTGTTTTAGTTTGTCTCCTGATTTTACACTGGCCAATACAAATAATCTTTATACTGGAAATGTCGGACAATCGTATAATCTTGATTTTGAGGCCTATTATTCTGTTCATAAATGGGGTATGGCCGGGCTTTTTTTTAACTGGCAAAATACATCGAGGTACACCGATGATAAATCTTCTGTGTTTTATTATGGAGCAAGGGTGAATTTTCTACGTAACGAGAATACGAAACTGAGTTTTCATATTCAGAACAATTATTCATTGGAAGAATCATACCGAAATCGTAATCTTTTTATGATAAAGTTAGGGCAAAGGATTGCCCGTGGTCAGTATATTGATTTGGCATTAAATTATTTTCTTTTACAAAAACAGACCGAAAAAAAGGATCTTTCAGTGTCGTTGCAATATGTGTGCAAACTAAATATGCCGGTTAAGCGGATTGCTGTTTATGGGGAACTACAAGGGACCGTAACTGACATAAAAGGTAATGCTGTACAAGGAATAAGACTTTATTGTGGCGGGTACTCCGAAATTACAGATGAGAATGGTGTCTTTAAATTTAAAAACCTGTTACCAGGGAAGCATTATTTACTGATAGATCAAACAACAATAGGTATCTCTGCTATTCCTGATGTTCCTCAACCAATAGAAGTGCAAATAGAACCTGGCCAAAATAGTTTTTCTTTTGGAATGACCCTGTCAGCCAAAATTTGCGGGCATATTTTCTTTAAAGATTCAGATATACCATTAGAAACGTTTCTTGAAAAAGACAAAACGGATAGAAGGTATGTAATTGTTGAAATCTCAAAAGGTGAAACCATAAAACGAAAATTGGTTTCCCTGGGAGAGGATTTTGTTTTTGACAATCTGATGCCCGGTTTGTGGAAAGTATTGGTTTACCGTAACGGCCTCGCTGAGCGTTACACTATCGAAAAAAAGGATTTTGATGTTACCTTAAAACCAGGGAAAGAAGAAATGGTTAATGCCACAGTGGTAAAAAAAAGAAAAGCAATCCATTTTATACAGGATAAAGTGATAATATCGGATGAGTAAACGATAACAAATTACATTCTCATTTGGCAATTATTTCTATAAGTCAATTAAGACTAAACGAAAACAAAATGGTTTTAAGGAGAATTCAGATATTCCTAATCTGTCTGGTGTTATTATTGATTATAACAGTACCCCGGAAATTGTTGGCTCAGATTGATGATGACCACCAGTTAACTTTACAGCTATACGAAGTCGCATTATTAGATATTGAGCCTGGTGTTACTACTGTTTCACTTAATGCCGCTTCTCCTTCAAATGCAGGTGAACCATTGCAGGGGGCAACCGATAACTCTTCATGGATTAATTATACATCCTGTGTCTCTAATACATCGTCCCGTACTGTTTCAGTCGAGTTAGACGGTCTTTTGCCTTCCTGGCTGGAATTGCAAGTGGAAGCTTCAGCTTATTCCGGATCAGGTCAGGGCGATTTGGGGACAAGTACCGGGATAGTAACCCTGTCCCCGGTAACAACCGAAATAATTACCGGCATCGGTGGATGTTATACGGGAGATGGAATAAACAACGGGCATCAGTTAACATACCGGTTGGTGATAACCGATTATTCCAGCCTTGTCAGTGGTGGTTATGGTCCTTTACTGGTTACATATACGATGAGCGATTAAAATGAAATTATGCATAGATTTTTGATATTTACAATTAGTATGTCTTTACTGGTTTTATTTTTGGGAGCCCAACTTTCTGCGCAATCAAAGGTTAAATTGCAGGGCAAATGGAACTGCGTTGTGCCTGCTTCCGATATTATTGAGGCGGGAAGCGACTATTCAGGAGCGTACGAAAGCCTGGATAATGAGGTGCAGTTTTCAGTTAATGATAAAAATAAGGTCGAACAAAATGGATATGGTTGGAGCGTTTCAATCCGTAGATCCGATATATTGTGGGACAATACGGCCAAAATATATGTGCGACGTACGAGTAATGGAACGCCTCACGATTCTGGAAACATACCGACAACAATTACCGGGGGAACCTCGTATCAACAGGTAACAGAAACTGAAACATTTTTTTTTAGTGGTTATCGGGGAAGTGAAGATATTGATATCCAATATAAATTACAAGGGGTGTCTGTAGTTATAGAAGCGCAAAAATATACAACGTATATAATATATACAGTGAGTTCATTATAATGGTAAATGTAAAAGCTACCGGGCATCTCGTTTTAATACTAAATCTTTGGAATTACTACATGTCGGATAAAAGTTCCCCAGTACAGTGCAATGGGGAATTAACTCTGTCTCGGTTAGATTTGGCTAAATGAGTCTTTCTCGGTGTTTTTTGAAAAGATGAATGATAAACGACGGGTGAGATAGTATTACAAAAGGACACACTATGCATAAATAACAGATTCTTAACAATATTGTAATACAATTTGAAAATTTAAACTCTATTTTCATCCTCGCAATTACGAAACAACTCTTGGTTTGGAGAAAGAACTTGTACACCAATTTATTCTCGGGAATGACGAAGCATTCAGGAAATTATATGCCAGGTTTAAACCGGTGATATATAAGTTTATAATGACTTTTTTCAACGATTCTGCTCAGAGTGAAGATATAATACAGGAAGTTTTTATTGCTGTTTGGTTGAATCGGAAAAATATCGATCCTGAAAAATCTTTTTCTTCTTATCTACTTACGAGTGCGCGAAACAAGGTTTTCGATTTTTTTAAAGAAACAGCTCGAAACCGGGAAATGCTTGAAAGGAACTGGAATAAATATGACGCTTCAAGAAATGCCACCGAGGAAGAATTGGATGCTTTTGAACTAAACGAGTTGGTAGAAAATGCGATTCAACAATTAAGCTCGCGAAAAAAGGCAATTTTTGAGTTAAGTAAGTTAAAAGGAAAAACACACGAACAAATTGCCGAAGAACTGGGAATATCAAAAAATACGGTTAAAAATCACATGGTTGAGTCGCTGAAATTTGTCAAAGGATTTCTAAAAAATCATGGCGAAATAGCATTTAGTCTTTTTATTCTTTATTTCCTGGGATAGAAATAATTGATAACTCAGTTTTATGTTTCCGGAAATCTGGAAACGCTGTTTTCCCTATAGGAATGCCTTTTATACAACTGCATTAAATATTTTTGCGAATAAAACTCGTCAATCCCTTCTTTTACATCAAAATTCGTATATGATTGTTTTTGTAAAATACTTTAAATCAGTATAGAATAAAAAATATTCAAAAAAAAAGGTTTTTAGCTAGTCCTATTCTTTTGCAAATAAGTATATGAAATGTAAAAAGTGTATAAATGGAAGAAAAAAGAAAAATAGAGCTGTTATATAAATTCCTACACAAAAGAATAACGAAAGAAGAATATGAAGAATTTGTAAATGAGTTCGGCAAAAAAGATATTCATAATGACTTTGATTATTTATTTGATGCTTATGCCGAAATGATTTCGAAAAGAAATGTTCAAACTCAAACTTCAAAAGAAATATCGGGAGAGGCTGACAGAATTTTGAAGTTTGCCAAACAGAAAGAAAGAATTAGCCAACAAAAGCAAAATAAATTTTTCTATTCTCCTTTATTTAGAGTTGCCGCTGTAGTTCTTGTAGTAATATCAGTAACATTATTCTGGAATTCGGAAAAAAGAAAGGGAACTGGCGAAATGTTGACAGTGGAAAACACCACAATGCTTGAAAAAAGTACCGCATATGGCGAGTTTTCTAATGTAACTTTATCAGATGGTTCAAATGTTAAGCTAAATGCAGGGAGTAAAATCCTGTTTAATGAAAACTTTTCGGGAAACAAGCGTAACGTAAGCTTAAACGGACAAGCATTCTTCGATGTTGCCAGAAATGAGAATAAGCCTTTTGTTATAAATACCGGAAACCTCCAGGTTACGGTACTGGGGACTTCATTTGATGTGAAAGCGTTTAACGAAGATGATTTTGCCTGCATTACAGTAGTGCGTGGCAAGGTAAGAGTAAATTCGCCTGAAGAAGAATATATCCTCACACCAAACGAGCAGGCCTATTTTCAAAAATCAACCGGAAAACTTATAAAGAAAGAAGTTAATGCAGAGGATTTTGTTAAATGGACAAATGGAACTCTGTACTTTAATCAAACACCTGTAAAGGAAATGGTACGTCAAATCGAACGGTGGTACAATGTGAAAATAGAAGTGGCCGATCCTGAACTGCTTTACAAAACCGTTACAGGTGAGTATATAAACGAAAAGCTTACGGCTATTTTAAATACTCTTGAATTCTCTCTTCATGTTAAATACGAAATCGAGGGAGACAAAATTATACTTAACAAATCATTTTAATAATCAAATAAAGAATACAGTATGAAGCAGAACTAGTTAAAAAACAAAAAAGAACAGCAACACCGAAGCGGGTTACTGTTCCAATTTAAAATTCTTTGCTACAAATTGAAGATGATTTCTCAGGTCCGCTTCATACGTAGCTGTTCAAACAATTATTAATTGTAAAAACATAACAAAAATATGAAGAATAACTTTCATTTAAAAAAAGCACTGATGAATTTAACATGTTTTGTGCTTATTATGACATTGCTCTCCAGCCTGGCCTTTGCTTCTGATATACATGGGCAAGGGATTAAGAGTTCTGATATTGTATTTACAAAGAAAATAAAAGATTTAGATCAGGTAATCAATGAAATAGAAGAACAAACTGAATACCGGTTCTTTTATGAAGATCAGGCAATATCTGAAGACAACTATAAAATAAAAATGGATATATCAGCCGGAACGGTCTTTGAGATATTGACAGAAGTTTCGAATCAAACAGGTTTAGCTTTTCGTCAGATAAACAACACTATTGCGATCAGGACAGAATTGGAAGTTGACGGAGCAATACCTGATGTAATTTCAGTTCAACCTCAGATAAAAACCATAAGAGGGAAAGTAACTGATTCTTCAGGTCTGCCGCTTCCCGGTGCTTCTATTATTATAAAAGGAACAACGGTTGGTGTTACATCGGATGTTAACGGTAACTATTCTTTTGAAGTGCCGGGAGATGCCAAAGTTTTAGTGTTTTCTTTTATTGGTATGCAAACGCAGGAAATTGCAATTGAAAATCAAACAAAAATTAATGTAAGCTTTAAAGAAGCCAGTGTTGGGTTGGAAGAAGTCGTTGCCGTTGGATATGGTGTACAGAAAAAAGTTAACTTGACAGGTGCAGTCGATCAAATTGGCTCAAAGGAACTGGAAGCGCTGCAGGTTAATACAATAGCTGAAGCTTTGCAAGGGCAGATACCTAATTTAAATATTGATATAGCTGATGGTAAACCGGGCAGGGCTGCTTCTTTCAATATTCGCGGGACTACTTCTATTAATGGAGGCGAGCCATTAATTATTATCGATGAAGTAGCTTCAACTGCTACTGATTTAAATAACCTTTCGCCTAAAGATATTGAAGCTATATCGGTTTTAAAAGATGCTTCTTCTGCTGCTATTTATGGAGCAAGGGGGGCTTATGGCGTTATATTGGTTACAACAAAACATGCAAAAGACAAAAAATTTCAGTTAAATTATTCTAATAATTTTGGATGGAGCAAGCCAACGCGTGTTGTTGAACTATATGATGCCCCAGATTACGCGTCAATTGTCAATCAGTTTGCATCTAATATCGGGTCGCTTTATTACACCTCTTCTCAAATTAATTATTTTGAAGATTCCTGGAACGATTCTTCCCTTCCAGATGCAAAATATCAAAGTTTGGGAGGTTCCCTGTTTGGTTCTCATCAACACAATTATTTTAAAGAATGGTTCCGGGATTATACGCCCAAACAGAACCATCATATAAGTTTAATAGGGGGAGATGAAAAACTAAAATACTTTTTGTCTTGCGACTATAATCATGAGGAAGGTAGTTTTAAATATAATCCAGATAAAATTGATCGTTATTCCCTGCGTTCAAATATTTCTTATGATATAAACAAACACATCCGTATTTACAACAACTCTTCTTTCTTAAAGAGGGATGATGATATGGCTTATGCATACGTATATAGTTGGATCTCTAATATCCAGCGCTATCTGGAAATGATTAATCCATACTTTCCCGAAACAGTGGATGTGAATGGGACAGAAACATTTACTGATGCCGGTTTTTTTAAAGATTTCGTTTCAAACAAATCGGCTGATAAAACAGCTTACAACCAGTTTTCCACAACGGTAGGGACAGATTTATCTTTTTTAAACAACGATTTAAAAGTTCATGGTAATTTTTCTTACAAGCATTATGATACAAATAACATTGTTTGGGCAGATTTGAATACCCCTATGTTGTATTTATACTCTAATAACAATGTCGTTAGTAATAGCTTTCCCAGCGGGACGAGCAGGATACAAAGAATCCTGGCCAATTTTACTACAACTTATATTAATGCATACGCGACCTATGATAAATCATTAGCACAGAAACATTATATTTCTTTAATGGCCGGATTTAACAGGGAAGATAATTCCTACCTGTCAATGAAAGGTTATAGAGCCAGTCCTTATGCTGTTTCCCAACATTCTCTTAATTTAGCCGACGGCAGTGCTACAATTACTGAAAGTGACGATAATAATGCAAATCAGAGTGCATTTTTTCGCGCTAATTATAACTACAAACAACGTTATTTATTCGAATTAAATAGTAGCTACAATGTATCTTCGAAATTTGCCAACGGGAACCGGAATGCAATGTTTTACTCTTTCTCCGGAGGATGGCGGGTATCTGAAGAATCTTTTTTTGAATCGCTGAAAAATAGCATTGATAATTTAAAGATTCGGGCTTCCTATGGTTCTTTAGGAAATCAAAATATTGGCTCCTACGACTATTTAAGTATATTAACCATGCAACAGCAAAATTATACTTTGGAAGGAGAAAGGGTGAATTATACAACATCTCCCGATCCTAAGTCCGATAATTTTACCTGGGAAACGGCGAAAACCATAGATTTGGGTTTAGACATTGCACTAATGAATAGCCGTTTATCTTTCTCCGGAGATATCTACCAGCGAGACACAAAAAATATGTTGGCAACCTTTCATTCCCTGCCTTCGGTTTTTGGAGCAACTGTACCAAAAGAGAATAATGCAAAACTAAGGACAACAGGGTGGGAGGTTAGTCTATACTGGAAAGATAACTTTAATCTGGCCAACAAAACTTTTAGCTACGGGGTACGGTTCAATATATCTGATTACTCCTCTGAAATTAGGGATTATTATAACGAAACTAATTATTTGGGTGATTATTATGTTGGCCAAAAAATTGGAGAAATATGGGGATTGCAAACCGATGGTTATTTCCTTACCGACGAAGAAGCACAAAATGGCCCGCTTTTAAATACGAATCGTAACCGTAATTATGCACAGGCAGGATATATAAAATTTAAAGATGTAAACAAAGATAAAGTTATTAGTAAGGGGGCTTGGACTTTAGACGATCATGGAGATTTTAGCGTGATTGGCAATACTACTCCACGCTACCAGTATTCTTTCGCATTAAATGCATCATGGAATGGATTCGATATCAATGCCTTGTTTAAAGGTGTGGGGAAAAGGGACATTTATCCTGATATGGGAAGTTCTGTTTTTTGGGGGCCTTACGCCCGTAAATATGTGATTATGCCAAAGTTCGTTGGTGAGAATGTTTGGTCGCTTGAACATCCGGATGCTTATTTTCCTCTTCCTCAGGCTTATATTGCTGGCGATGAGAATTTAGACCTTTCAACACCACAAACCAAATATTTACAGAATGCAGCTTATTTACGATTGAAAAACCTGACCATAGGTTACACATTGCCGGAAAAATTAGTCAGTAAGATAAAAGCAGAAAAATTGCGTTTGTATTTTACCGGAACAAACCTGTTTGAATTCTCAAAATTAAATAAAGCTCTTGACCCGGAAGGATTAGACCATGATCCCGATGCTTATGATAATTATGTTGGAATGGGAACAACATATTCAGTCCCCCGGTCCTATTCTTTGGGGTTGGAAGTACAATTTTAATTAGAGTTGTTATGGAGTAAGCATGTATAAGATATTTACATCTGTGAGTATGGTTAAAGTACATGCGAGTTACATTCTATATCTTTAAAAATAAACAATTTAATAGTATGAAAATCAGAAATAATATAACCAGGATATATTTGTTGTTATTGGGGGCTTCATTTTGTTTGTTCTCATGTAGCGATAATTATTTAGAAAGACTTCCCGAAACAGAGATACCTGAGAACCAGGAATTTTTTAATAACGAAACGGGGCTGAAGACTTTCTCTGATGGCTTTTATAATTATTTTAGCCCTACCATTGTCAGAGATAATGATTTTTCCAGTGATAATCTTGAACATATCGGAGCACCGTCAGCATTACGAACAAGGCAATACATCGTCCCTACGTCATTAGGATCCGGTGGGTGGGACTGGACATCTATTCGAAATATCAATTATTTTATTGAAAAGTGTAACGCATCAACTGTTTCTACGGAAATTAAAAATGAATACCTGGGCTTAGCAAAATTTTTCAGAGCGTATCTTTATTTTAATAAAGTCAAGGCTTTTGGCGATGTGCCATGGTATTCAAAATCTTTAAAAACAAGCGATGATGAAGAGCTTTACAAAGCTCGTGATCCTCGAGAATTAGTAATGGACTCTGTTTTAATCGATTTAACTGAAGCAATAAAATACTTGCCGGAAACGACGTATCATAACCGGATTTCTAAATGGACGGCCCTGGCCTATAAATCAAGGATCTGTTTGTATGAAGCGACCTGGCGGAAATATCACCCATCTTATAATTTGCCGGATGCCGATAAATTCTTTACAGAAGCCGCCAATGCTGCCGGGCAGATTATTGAGAACGGACCTTATACTTTATATTCAACCGGTAACCCCGCAGAAGATTACAGGATGATGTTTTTAGCTACTACAGCTCCAACAGATGAAACAATCTTTGCGATTTCCTTTCCACAAGATAAAACAGGCGCTTCTTTTCATTACGATAATTATTGGGTCGACTATACCGCTGGTCAATACGGGGCAACCCGTTCTTTAATGGAAGATTATTTTATGAATGACGGAATTTCATTTTGCAATAAATATTCGGAGGAAGAACGGGAAACATTACCGTATCATAAAGAAGTTCAAGACCGTGATCCTCGTTTTGCAGCGACAATTATTACTCCAGGGTATGTTCGCTACGGGACTTCTGATAAAAGTAATTTTGGTGATTTTTTGCAAAACCGTACAGGATATCAGATATGCAAGAGAGTTGGCCCTGAAGCTTATTATGATTATCGCGATGTTATTTTGATGCGCTATGCCGAAGTATTGCTTAACTATGCTGAAGCTGAAACGGAGTTGGGAAACTGTAACCAGGAACTTCTTGACCAAACGATTAATTTAATACGTGAAAGAGCCGGTTTGCCCGGAAGGGCTTATCCGATGGTTACCGATCAACATCAGCGGGATATGTATAAAAGAATTGCCGGTAATGACAATTTGTGTGAAATTCGCCACGAACGAAGAATAGAGTTTGCAATTGAAGGATCAAGGACAGACGACATCTTCCGATGGGGAGAAGGGCACCTGCTTCGTGAAATATATCAGGGAGTTTATTTGGATAAAGGTGTCAACCAATTAATTGATTTAGATAATGATGGGGTCAATGATGTCTGTTTTGTAAGAGAAGTGCCGGAGCAGCTGGAAACCGGTATTGCTTATGTTAGTTTAATGGATGCAAATGGCTTTTCAAACGGAGATGAAAAAGGAGGCCGTATTATACCTTACAATAAATTGTACGAAGATTGGGAAGATTGGGAATACCTTAACCCCATTCCTGTTGAAGAGTTAACATTGAATCCAAAATTAGGACAAAATCCGGGCTGGGATAGTTATTATTAAAATTTTTTTAATTAATAGTGGGGGGGTACCCCCACTAAAACCTTTCTATTATGAATACTGTACGCAATTTCTTTAAACGGGTTGTTTTATTTCTTTTTTACGGTTTTGTCGCTTTTTCTACTATGGCCCAAAATGGCGACGGGCAATCGAAGACTGTTTTCTGGGGAAATGCTGGCGCTTTTTTAAACAGACAGGCAGATTGTTTTCTTAACCTTATAAATGAAACAATCGAAGAATATCCTCCTGTAGAAGGACAACCTTTGATGCGTAAACTGGCATTGTACAACTTAGATGCCATATTACATGAAACTGAGTATGATAAAAGTGCTGTTTTACAAGAATTTATGACGACAAGGATAAAATCGGCATTGGAAAAGATGTCGCATCCGGTGAATAAAGGAATGGAAATATATAAATTGTATAATCATGGGTTTGTTGTCCGAACAAACACGGTTACGCTTGCTTTTGATTTGTACCGTGGCGATTCTTTGATTTCAGATTCTTTAATGCAAGCTGTCGTCGATAAATGTGATATTATGTTTATTTCTCACCTTCATGGAGACCATGCTGATTTTCAGGTTGCCGAAATGTTTATAAAGGAAGGAAAACCGGTGTGGGGTCCCACAAATTTATGGGAAGATAATAAGGATATTCATCATATCCGTACTAAAAAGGTAGAAGAGGAAGCAGTCTCGGTTAATGGGAAAAGCTTGGTCGTAAAGATTTTTCCTGGACGTCAGGATGATTTGCAGAATAACATATATAATGTTGTTACACCTGAAGGATTTAGTATTGTGCATACGGGCGATCAATATAACAAAAACGATATGGGATGGATTGCTCAAATGAAAAAACAGGTATCGGGTTTGGATGTTTTGCTAGTTAATTGCTGGACTTTAGATTTTAAAGAATTTGTTGAAGGTTTTGATCCCAGATTGGTAATTACCGGACATGAAAATGAAATGGGGCATACGATAGACCATCGCGAACCATATTGGCTGTCCTTTCAAAAGTTAAGTCAAATAAACAGCCCTTATGTGCTGATGACATGGGGCGAATGTTATGAGTATACCCCGACCCGATGAGGAATTAGATGCAGGTTTCTGTAGATGGTCATTATTATGGCGCATATAGATTCTTTATAGATTTAGTTAGATGAGGGTCCCGCTTCGGCGGGGCTTTTTTTGAAAATATATCTTCTGTGAGGGTTTTGAAGACTATAGACGGGGAAAAATTCAATAGGAATCGAAGATTATTTAAAAGGGCAGGTAAAAGTTTACAGGAGACAAATAAAATACAATAGAGAACTCCGGAATGTAACAGGGAGGTTGAAGTCATGTGCTTAATAACAAAAACTACATGGTGCTCACATTTTTAGTACACGTAATATTTGTCTGAAATTTGCCGTTGGTATCTGGTTATACATCCACACCCGTATTAAACTTGAGTGCAAATAAAAAGAGGTTGCAAATCTTGTTTTTGTAACCTCTTGTTTTTCAGTAGCGAGAGGCGGGCTTGAACCGCCGACCTCATGATTATGAATCATGCGCTCTAACCAGCTGAGCTACCTCGCCATGACCTCAATTTTTCGAGGTGCAAATATAGTATTTATTTTGTTTTGGCTTCATTTTTTTTAGAAAAAATACAAGGAAGTTCAGAGTGCAATGTTTTATATGTTGTTTCTTTAATTCATAATAATTATATTGCCAAAAATCAGGAACATGACAGATAAAATCAAAATTCAGCTCGAATATATTGTGAATTGTTCTCCTAAAGTGCTATACAACAGGTTAAGTACGGCCTCCGGATTAACTGAGTGGTTTGCCGAAGACGTTCGTGTTAGGGGTAAAAAGTTTACTTTTATTTGGGAAGGAGCTGAACAAACGGCCGAAATGACATTACAAAAAGAAAACCGTTTGGTCCGCTATACCTGGATTGATGAAGAAGATACTTACTTTGAGTTCAGGATAACTCAGGATGAACTTACCGGGGATGTATCGTTGCTTATAATTGATTTTACTGAAGAAGATGAACAGGAAGAAACCCGTGAATTGTGGAATACACAAATTGCCGACCTAAAACACATTCTTGGTTCGTAATTAATGAAGCTAAATGCAGCAGGTAACCCAAACTCATTTTATAAAAATTCAGATCTTCTTAACTTATTTTTACGCAACAAGTGCACAAAATAACGTAGTTTTGTACTCGTTTCCGTAAAAAAAATTGAATGAAACGATTGCACTGGTATATTATAAAATCTTTTATGGGGCCATTTTTTATGACCTTCTTTATCGTATTGTTCGTGCTGCTAATGCAGTTTTTATGGAAATACGTAGATGATTTGGTCGGGAAGGGGCTCGATTTTAAAATATTAGCGGAGATGATGTTTTATGCATCTTTCGCTCTTTTACCGTATGCTTTTCCATTGGCAATGTTGCTGGCTTCAATTATGACAATGGGTGCACTCGGAGAAAACTATGAACTTGTTGCAATAAAATCATCTGGAATTTCCTTGTTCAGAATAATGCGTCCGTTAATCGTAATTGCTGTTCTTATTACAATTACAGCATTTTATTTCGCCAATAACATTTTGCCCCACACCAACTTGCGTTTTACTACCCTGCTTTATAGCGTAAAAGAGCAGCGCCCTGAGTTGGTTTTGCAAGAAGGTGTGTTTACAAATGAAATGGACGGGTTCAGTATTAAAGTGGGGCAAAAAAATCGAAAAACCAATATGTTGTACGATTTGTTAATATACGATCATCGGGGAAATAAAACCAATCAGAGTGTTACCGTAGCTGACTCGGGATATTTACGAATAACCGAAGATAAGAAATATATGATTCTCGACTTGTATCACGGCGTGAACTATACAGAGCAGCAAGATAAAGCAAGAAGAGATGAGCGTACTTATCCTTTCAGACGCGACAAATTTGAAAAACAAACTATCCGGGTTAAAGTAAGGAATTTTGGGTTTAGCCGTGAAGATGAAGGTATTTTTAGAAATACATACCGGATGTTAAATATCGAACAGCTTGTTGTGATGGAGGATTCGCTAAGCGATGAGTATTACAAACGGTTGCAAAATTATATGTTGCAGTTTAACCTGAATTCGCCTGTTACAAAAAAAATGTATAATTTGACCGTGAACGCCGATTCATTAAAGCGAGATGTTGATATTCCCACCCCGGATACAATGATTAATTTTGATGAATATTTTAATGGTCTTGACAAGTGGGTAAAAGCCGAAATTGCAAACACTGCACTCGGAAACACGCGAACCAATATGCAAAATATAAACCTATTTCAGGATCAGCTATACAACCGCAAAAAAAACATAAACAAATATGAGATGGAGCGGTATAAGAAATTCACTCTTTCTGTTGCAGTGCTTATTTTCTTCTTTATTGGGGCTCCATTGGGGGCAATAATTCGTAAAGGAGGTTTAGGAATGCCTGTGGTTGTTTCCATCCTTCTTTTTATTGCCTATTATATTGTTTCAATGACCGGTGAAAAATCAGCCAGAGAAGATGTTTGGTCTATGTTTAACGGGATGTGGTTTTCATCATTTATATTTTTACCGGTTGGAATCTGGTTGAGCTACAAAGCTGCCACCGACTCCGCAATAATGAGTTCGGAAACTTATATGAAATTTTTTGATAAGCTGGGGTTAAGCCGGTTATTCAGACGAAAAAAGAAGAAGAAATGAATATTTTGCAGGTAACAAATAAAGTTCCTTATCCAACAACCGATGGAGGTGCAATTGCCTGCATGAACCTTACCCGTGGCTTCTCCCTGTCTGGACACCATGTTACTGTTTTGGCAATGAATACGCTAAAACACAAAACCTCGTTGGATGAAATGCCTGAAGTAATAAGCGATTTAGCCGATTTTAATTTTGTTCAGGTAGATGCCCGAATATCAAGATGGGAGGCATTAAAGAATTTATTATTTTCATGTAAACCATACAATGCAGTTCGTTTTGTCGATAAATTGTTTGAAAAGGAACTGATTAATTTGTTGAAAAAAAAGAAATTTGATATTGTTCAACTGGAAGGTTTATATGTTTGCCCTTACATCCCGATTATTCGAAAATATTCTAATGCCAAAATTGTTTACAGAGCGCATAATATTGAACATGAAATTTGGGAAAGAACATCAGAGTTGGCGAAAGGATGGAAGAAATGGTATTTGAAAAATCTTTCGCAAAGGATTAAAAAATACGAAAAGAACATTCTGAACAAATATGATTTGCTTGTGCCAATTACCGAAAGAGATGGATCTATTTTAGACAGGCTGGGAAATAAAAAACCAAAGCATGTTTCTCAAACTGGTATCGATTCATCGGTATTAATTCCTAATGCAAAAACATTGGAATATCCTTCCTTGTTTCATATTGGGTCTCTTGAATGGGCTCCCAATCAGGAAGGGATTATCTGGTTTATCGAAAACTGCTGGTTTGAAATTCATAATCGCTTCCCTGAGTTAAATTTTTATGTCGCAGGGAGAAATGCTCCTCACTGGTTAATCCAGAAAATTGTCGGGCCAAATATATCCTTTCTGGGCGAGGTAGAAGATGCATATGATTTTATGAACTCAAAAGGAATAATGGTGGTTCCATTGTTTTCAGGAAGTGGAATGAGGATTAAAATTATTGAAGGAATGGCTTTGGGAAAACCAATTGTAACTACGCCAATTGGAACAGAAGGTATCTCAACTACATCAGGAGTAAATATTTTAATCGCTGAAAATAGAGAGGAATTTATTGAATCAGTATCAAAATTAGTTGAGAATACTGAGCTTTTTAATATGATTGGAAAAAATGCCATTGAGTATATTCATGAAAAATTTGATAATTTAGCTGCATCGGCTTCTTTGGTCGATTTTTATAAACAGCATACCCAATGATTTTAAAACTCTTTTTCTGGATATGTTTCTTTATCCTTTTTTATACATACCTCGGATATGCGTTGCTTTTATTCCTTATAACTACATTTAAGAACATTTCTTCGAAGCCTCAAAAAGAAAAACCTCAAACGGATTATGAACCTGATGTTTGTCTTTTTGTCACCGCCTTTAATGAAAAGAATTATGTCAAACAAAAAGTGGAAAACTCATTCTCTCTTCATTATCCGCAGAAAAAAATTCAGTATTTGTGGATAACAGATGGGTCAAATGACGGAACTCCTGAGTTATTGAAAGAGTATAATAATTTAGAAGTCCATCATTTGCCTGAGCGCCGCGGAAAAATGCATGCAATAAATAGGGGGATGAAATTTGTAAAAGCACCGATTGTAATTTTTTCAGATACAAATACAAAGTTGAACGCTGATTCTATTCGTGAAATTGTTGCCAGGTTCAACGATACTAAAGTGGGCTGTGTTGCCGGGGAGAAACGGATAATTAACAAAAAAGAAGATGTTGCGGCCGGAGCGGGCGAGGGAATGTACTGGCAGTTTGAGTCTTGGATAAAAAAAATGGATTCTGATTTGAATTCTGCTGTGGGGGCTGTTGGGGAGCTTTTTGCTATTCGTTCCGGGCTTTTTGAAGCAGTGGAAGAGGATACAATTCTCGACGATTTTATTATATCACTCCGGATAGCTCAAAGGGGATATAAGATTGCTTATGCCCCGCAGGCTTATGCAGAAGAAACAGCTTCTTTAAATGTTAATGAAGAATTAAAACGGAAAATACGGATAGCTGCCGGAGGAATGCAAACCCTTTTCAGGCTGAAATCACTTTTAAATCCATTTAAATATGGAATCCTTACATGGCAATATATTTCGCACAAAGTATTACGATGGACTTTGGCGCCACTTTCCTTGTTTTTACTATTGTTTCTAAATATTTTGGTCGTTCTTGATGTTGGTACTTTTAGTGTATCCGGCTTCTTTAATTTATTTTTATTCCTACAAATAGTTCTGTACTTGCTGGCCTTGATTGGCTGGTACTTTGAAAACAAAAAATTAAGGTTTAAATTTTTATTTGTCCCATATTATTTTGTGGCAATTAATTACGCTGAAATACTTGGAATTATTAGGTTCTTAAAAGGAAAACAGGTCGTGACCTGGGAAAAGTCACAGAGAGCATAGGTGTTCTAAAATTATATCTTTCTGGATAATTTATTGTAATTTTGCGCCTGATTTAAAAATCGAAGGATGAGTGAGATAAAATTAAATACAATCCCGGAAGCAATAACAGCAATTCGAAATGGTGAACTGGTAATTGTTGTTGATGATGAAGATCGTGAAAACGAAGGGGATTTTATTGTTGCATCAGAACTAATTACCCCCGAAATTATAAATTTTATGACCATTCATGGTCGCGGATTGATTTGCATTGCTTTAACAGAACAACGGTGTAAGGAGTTGGATCTTGATTTAATGGTGGGAAAAAACACATCCTACCACGAAACTCAATTTACTGTTTCTGTTGATGCTATTCACCCCGATGTTACTACGGGCATCTCTGCAAACGACAGGGCTATTACAGTAAAGATGCTTGTCGATCAGAGTACCAAAGCAGAAGAATTGGGGCGTCCCGGTCATATCTTTCCCCTGAAAGCAAAAGAAAGGGGAGTTTTACGCCGGAGTGGACATACAGAAGCTGCTGTTGATTTAGCAAGATTAGCTGGTTTATATCCCTCAGGAGTTCTGGTTGAGATAATGAATGAAGATGGAACAATGGCGCGGCTGCCACAACTGGTGGAAATTGCTGGGAAGTTCGATCTGAAATTAATTTCAATTAAAGACCTCATTTCATTCCTTTTTCAAAGCGAGAGTTTAATTGAACGGGGAGAAGAAGTAATGCTGCCAACCAAATTTGGCGATTTCAGAATTGTTCCATTCCGGCAGAAATCGAATGGTGCTGAACATGTGGCATTGATTAAAGGAAGCTGGGAACCTGATGAAGCCATTTTAGTACGTGTACACTCTTCTTGTATGACCGGAGATATTTTTGGTTCGCTGCGTTGCGAATGTGGTGAACAATTGCAGAAAGCCATGGAAATGATAGACAAAAAAGGGAAAGGGGTTATCGTTTACATGATGCAGGAAGGACGTGGAATTGGGCTGTTAAATAAAATTGCTGCGTATAAATTACAGGATCAGGGACTTGATACAATAGATGCAAACATCCATCTCGGATTTAAAGCTGATGAGCGAGACTACGGAGTTGGTGCACAGATTCTTAGAAATTTAGGTGTGACAAAAATGAAATTATTGACCAATAACCCTGTTAAGCGTGTTGGACTTGAAGGTTTTGGGTTAGAAGTGGTGGACATTTTACCTGTTGAAATTGAACCCAATGAATATAACCATAAATATCTGAAAACAAAGCGCGACAGGATGGGGCACCATCTAAGAAATTTTAATTACGACAAATAATAAAAATATGTCGGGTTCAGTTAGTACTTTATAAGCAAATGCACAATTATATCTGATAGCTTTTGAGTTTTACGCTATCCGAAATTATAAATTCAAAGAAACTTTTTTTACTTGTTACTACTATATATTCTTTATTTTACTATATAAAAAAACACAAAAATCAGAAAAAATGGATGGAAGGACAAAAGCTCTTATCGCTCATATCACAATTATAGGGTGGGTTATTTCCCTGGTTTTGAATAGCAGCGAGAAAGATGAATTTGCGAGTTACTATATTCGTCAGTTGTTAGGAATTTATATTTTATTTTTTTTATCGGTTATTATCCCCCTTGTTGGATGGGTGGTTTCGTTAATTGCTTTTGTTTTATGGATTTTTAGTTTAATTGGTGCAGCCAAAGGAGAACAAAAGGAAATTCCTTATGTTGGTCAATATTTCCAAGATTGGTTTAAAGCAATGTAATATAACTAAAACAAAAAAACAGGGAAAAAGCCTGTCTCTTTTTTGTTTTAATTGTCGTCTTTTTTGTCTTTTTCCCTGTCCCTGTATTTTCTAATCATATACATTCTGAATTCGTTCTCAGAACGGTAAAGTTTTAGCACTCTTTCAGGAGACAGTATCTTTAGAAATTCCTCGTTATATTTTACGTAAAGCTCACCTTCTTTTTCCATACTACTTGAAAAATCGCGGGTTAATTGAATAATCTCATTCTTCGAAAGGTTACTGTCTTCAACATCGTGAACTTTAGCTTCCAACTCTCTTCTGGCCTTTTGAGCTTCCCATCTGTTTTTTTCCAGTTCGTTATAAACGGGCCAGAACTTTTGAGCTTCTGTTGGAGTAAGCTCAAGTTTCTCGGTTAAAAAGGAAACTTTTTCAGCGCGATATCTTTCCCAGCGACTGTCGCCTTTTTTTTCGTCCTGTGCTTTTAAAGAAACAGAACTAAATAGAAATAGAGCAACTGTAATTATTGAAATAATATTTTTCATGATTTACTAAAAATCGGTTCCTAGATAAATTTCGTATTCCGAAATATTTGTATTAATGTAATTCATCAATTCGTCATCGCTGAAGTCAACGGTTGTGGAAGGTTCGTCTAATAAAGCATAAAACGAATCTTCGTCGATACCTTCCAGTAAAGTCAGATATTGATTTTCATTGTCGTATGATTCAATTTCTACATTGTTGTTGTCGGCGACCTTGTCAGGTAAAAATGTTTTTAACGGCCAGTACACCAAAAGAAAAATTAAGGCGAAACTGGCTGCCAGGCTAATTGCCGGTTTTAGTAGTTGAATAATACGGTTTTTAGGAGCAGGAATAACCGTTGTCTCTGTTTCAAGTTTCATTTGTAACCTTGCAGAGAAATCGTCAAAATAATGGCTGGGAGTCCTGAAAGGGTTCTCCTTTTTTATATTTGACAACTCGGGTGTATTTTCTCTCAAATTATCCATTTATCCATTTTTTTGTTTGACTAAATCCTTTAAAAAAGGTTTAATCTCAATTGCTTAATCTGTTGTTTTTAAGTATTCTTCAATTTTTTTAGCAGCATGAAAGTAGGACGCTTTCAAAGCTCCAACTGAAGTATCAAGTATTTTCGACATATCTTCATATTTCATTTCATCAAAATATTTCATATTAAAAACGATGCGTTGTTTTTCGGGTAACCTGAGAATTGCTTTTTGCAATTTTAGTTGAATTTCATCACCCTCAAAATAAGGATCCGATTCCAGGTTTTTCACCAAATATTCACTCGCATCATTTAGCGGCATAAAAGTTCGTCTTTTATTCGAATTCAAAAACGAAATTGATTCGTTGGTTGCAATTCTGTATAACCATGTGAAAAGGCTTGATTCTTCCCTGAACTTATCAATACTTTTCCAAACTTTTACAAATGTATTCTGAAGAACATCATCGGCATCTTCATGGTTCATTACAATTTTTCGGATATGCCAGTATAATCGTTCCTGGTATTTATTTACCAACGTATGAAAAGCAAGATTTTTTTTGTCTTCCTGCTTTAAGTCGGCAATAATTCCACGATCATTATTATCCATAAAATTGAGCTTTTAGTAAAGATACTGAATGTTGGTTGAAGGTTTAACAGCAAATTAAATTCTGAAATTTAGTCCTTCTTCTTTTAGTTTGTTATATATTTCAACATCAAAGGAATATAATTTTGCTGCTCGGTGAGCAACATTGGTTTGTTTTTCATTTGTATCTATCAGTAACCCCATGTTTAACACTTTTTTTCTAAAATTTCGGGTATCCAGTTTTTCATCCAAAATAACTTCGTATAACGTTTGCAACTGTGTAAGTGTAAACTTCTCCGGAAGGAGATGAAATCCAACTGGATGATATTTTACTTCGTCGCGTAATTTTTTTAGAGAGGAATCAATTACTTCTCTTGCGTCAAATATAACTTCCGGTAAATTATCAATTTCAAACCATTTTACGGCTTTTGCCAGTGGCGAAAGTTTTAAATCGTGATAGTCAGGATTTATAAGGGCATAATAAGCAACGGTTAATACCCTGTAGTGAGGAACACGCCTTGTTGCTCCAAATGTGCGAACTTGTTTTAAATAAACATCATTGAGGCCGGTTGTTATTTGGAGTATTTTTTTCGCATATCCGTCCAAGTCTTCTTCTGTGGGAAGATGTGTTCCTATTAAACCCCAATATTCCTGCGAATTTCCAAGGGCAGGATTTCTTTCAAAAAGAATTTTTATCTCTTCTAATTCTTGTTTTGTTGTTAGAAAATTTTCTAAAAGTTCGGGTTCTGCCTGCCATAAAAGAACGTGAAGTTTTTCATTAAGGAATCCAAAAATCACGCAATCTACTGAGATATTTCGTAGGATCATAGATCAAAATTTTAGCAAATGTACAAAATGAAAAGGTTTTTTTTGTTTAACTGCCAATTTTGTTGTTGAACATAAACGTTTTAGTGTAACCTCTTAGTATTCGATTTTAGTTTAAAAAAAGCAATTGGAAATTGAATAAAGCATTACCTTTGCACCGCAATTTTTAAATTGAAGAAATGGCATTGAAATGTGGTATTGTGGGTTTGCCAAATGTTGGTAAATCAACTCTTTTTAACTGTTTGTCGAGTGCAAAAGCTCAGTCGGCCAACTTTCCGTTTTGCACAATCGACCCCAATATTGGAGTAATTACTGTTCCCGATGAACGTTTGATAAAACTGGCGGAAATTGATAACCCTAAAAAAGTAATTCCAACAACGGTAGAGATTGTTGATATTGCCGGTCTTGTAAAAGGAGCAAGTAAAGGAGAAGGCTTGGGAAACCAGTTTTTAGGAAATATTCGGGAAACAGATGCCATTCTGCATGTTTTGCGTTGTTTCGAAAATGATAATATTACCCATGTGGATGGTTCTGTAAATCCGGTTCGTGACAAGGAAGTTATTGATACCGAGTTGCAATTGAAAGATCTTGAGACTATTGATAACCGTATTGAGCGATTGGAGAAACAGGCACGCCACGGAAACGACCCCAAGGTGAAAAAAATGTATGAACTGGCGGTCAAGTATAAAAGTGTCTTGGAAGAAGGGAAATCGGCAAGGACTTTAAAACTTTATGACGAAGAGGCCAGAATTGCAAAGGAGTTTTTCCTTCTAACCAACAAGCCGGTTATGTATGTGTGCAATGTTGATGAAGCATCTGCAAAAACCGGAAACAAATATGTTGAAGCTGTTAAAGAAGCCGTTAAAGACGAGGAAGCAGAACTTTTGGTAATTGCTGCAGCAACAGAAGCTGATATTGCAGAATTAGAAGAGTATGAAGAAAAACAAATGTTTCTGGAAGAACTTGGGTTGGATGAACCTGGGGTAAACAAACTTATTCATGCTGCTTATCGATTACTCGAATTACAAACCTACTTTACAACCGGAGCAGATGAAAGCCGTGCCTGGACTTTCAGAAAAGGAACAAAAGCTCCACAGGCTGCTGGTATTATTCATACCGATTTTGAGAAAGGTTTTATTCGTGCCGAAGTAATAAAATATGACAACTATGTAAAATATGGTTCTGAACATGCTTGTCGAGAGGCAGGTAAAATAGGGGTAGAGGGAAAAGAATACGTGGTTCAGGATGGTGATATTTTACATTTCAGGTTTAATGTGTAGAAAGGTATTTTATCCGAAATATTTCCCGTATAAAAAAGGGTTGACCATATGAAGCGGCCAACCCTTTTCTTTTTGTTGCAAAGTTTAAGACTAACGCTGTTGCGGAGCGTCGCTCATATCTTTAATAATTCCGTTCTTGTCAACTTTAATCTGAACATCTTTGGCAATTTCCAAAACAATGGTGGTTTCTTTTACTTCAACAATTTTACCATAAATTCCGCCTGTTGTAACCACTTTGTCACCTTTTGCAAGGCTATCGCGAAACTGGCGGGTTTCTTTTTGGCGTTTTACCTGCGGGCGGATCATAAAAAAGTAAAATACTACAATAATCAGTAATAGCGGAAGAAAACTCATCCATGGATTTGCGTCCTGACCTTCAGGTTGCATCATCAAAATAATATTCATCATTTCTTTTTTGTTTTAATATTTAATTTCTATTTCTTCATTTTGTACCTCGGCAAAAATAGCCAATTGTTTTGTTTTTTTTGTATTGGCATGAATTTCTATTGATTTGAACTGTTTTCCCCATAATCCGGCAGAGTCAAATTCAACTTCAATTATTCCGGTTTTTCCAGGTAAAATGTGTTTTTTCGAAAAATCAGCTTTAATACAGCCACAATCTGTTTCAATATCTTTAATCAACAAATTATTGTCGCCCGAGTTTTTAAATTCAAACGTATAAACAGCAATCTCTCCCGATTGAAGTGTCCCAAAATTATGCATTTCTTCGGTAAACTCAAACTCTGCCAATCCGTTTGTTGCCTGTTGATTAATTGTTTCGCTAACGGTGTCTTTATTTATGGTTTTGTTTCCACACGAAAACAAAATAAAAACAATCAGTATAAACACACATTTTTTCATTAGGATTCGCCAATCAATCCACGTCCAGCTTTATTTATTTTATCCGATTTTTTTAAGTCTTTTAGCGTTTTATCTAAAATTCCGTTGATAAAATTCCGGCTTTTTTCTGTGCTGTAATATTTCGAAAGTTCTATGTATTCGTTAAGCGAAACTTTTGTGGGAATTGAAGGGAAATAAAGGAATTCTGTAATTGCCAGTTGCATTACCAGGATATCCATGAATGCAATGCGTTCAACATCCCAGTTTCTTGAATGTTCTTTAATGAGTTCACGCAGTTCATCCTGATTGATAATCGTTTTTCTAATCAGGTCTTTTGCAAAATCGCGATCCTCCTGGTCTTTGAACATCGGCATTAAACGTTGATCTGAATCTGAAAGTTCGTTAAATTTTTTCAGTGTTTTAACTATCATCGAAACCACAAACTCAACATCATCATTCCAGTAAATGCTTTGTTCTTCTAAAACAATATATAAATCCTCGGCAACCAGTATTATTTTATTAAAAAGTTTTTCAACAAATTTACGGTCATCTATAAACGAGCGGTTTTTATCAGACATGTACTCTTTGTAAAAATCCGACTCAATGGTGAAAAGATAAAGGTCTTTTATCAGCTCGGGATAATCTTTCCAATTTAACTTTTTTTGATCCAGATAAGTATTTATCTGTTTGTTAGACCGTAATTGGTGGATCAGTTGATTGGTTATAAATTTTGTATTCGGATGAAGATCTTCGTAGGTCGGCTGGTGTTTATTTCTTCTGATTTCAATTCTGTCTTCTGCATAATCTGCAATATCAGTCACCAATGCAAATAAATAATGATACAAATCGTATGTTTTCTGGATGCAGAAAAAAAGTTCTTTTTCGGTAACGTTAATTGACTTTTCTTCTGACGAATAGTAGGCATATAAAACTTGCAACACCTTCGTACGTATAATCCTTCTGCTAATCATTCTAATGAACTTCGTATGTTTCCGGCGGCAAAATTAAACTTTTTTTGAAAACGCTGCCAGATTCTTTCTTTTTTCTCGAAAAAGGAAAGGTAACATTAAATTGGGTTAATTATTATTCTGATTTTAAATTTATTAGGTTTTATTAAGTAAGTGCGGTATTTAAAGGATTTGATAAATTATATTTTTTTATTTCTCAAAAATAAACTTGCAGAAACACTTTAATGTTTCATCGAAGAAATTGATTGGCTTAATTTCAGTTATGATTTGTGCTTTCGGGTTTTTCCCTGTCATAATTTTCTTCCTGAATCTGAAGTTGGTCACTATCTTCTTCCTCTTCTTCGTCTTCCCAGTCAAACTTATCGCGCCTTATAATATATTTTCGATAATAAATAGCCAGTGCAACTCCTGAGATTGCTCCCCATAAATGGCCCTCCCACGAAACATCCGGATTTATTGGGAACATTCCCCAAACCATCCCGCCATAAAGAAAAACAACAACTACCGACAGGGTAAGTAAGCGTACATCGTTTCTAATAACTCCACTTATAAAATGAAAAGCAGCCATAGCATAAACCACTCCACTGGCGCCAATATGCCAGGCTTCCCTTCCCGATAGCCAAATGCAAAGTCCGGAAAGCATATATAGTTGTATAAAAATCCGGTACGAAATTCGGCGGTAGAAATAAATGAGCATAAACAAGAGGATGAAGAACGGAATGGAATTGGAAATTAAATGTTCAAAGCCAGAATGAATAAACGGAGAGAATAAAATACCGGGCAACCCTTTTAAATGAAGTGGGTAGACTCCCAGGCGGACAAAAGTGTATCCCATAGTTTTTTCAATTATTTCCACAATCCAGAAAAGTAAAACGAAAACGGCAGGAAAAATGAGGCTATGGATAAATATCCGTTTTTCCATTTCCGGGTCCAGTTTTTTAGGATTGCTTGGATAATAATTAAAAATGCCCATGATTCAAATTTTAAACTTCAAAATACAAATAAGAATCAATAATCAAATTTTAAATGCCCAATAGAGGTTAAAAGAAAAAATTTGCAAGATGGAAATTTGTGGTTTTCTCTTTGTTTTATGTTATTGTGCTTTTAAACAAGTTTCTTAATTAAATCAACAAATTCGTAAATGTCATCCTCTGTGGTATCAAACGAGGTCATCCAGCGAACTTCCGAAATAGCCTCGTTCCACATGTAAAAAAAGAATTGTTTTTTTAAAGGTTCAATAATTTTAGATGGGACGATGGCAAAAACACCATTTGCTTCTACAGGTTGGGTAAGCTTTATTTCTGGAATTTTTGCTATCTCTGCTTCCAAAAGTTTGGCCATTGTGTTTGAGTGACCGGCATTTTTCTTCCATAAATCGTTTGCAAAGTAGGCCTGAAATTGTGCTCCCACAAATCGCATTTTTGAATACAACTGCATACTTTGTTTTCGGATATATTTGGTTTGTTTTGTTAGTTCCGGATTAAAAAAGAGAACTGCTTCGCCCATCATCATCCCGTTTTTTGTTCCGCCAAACGAAAGAACATCTACTCCGCAGTTTTTTGTAAATTCACTAAAATTCATATTCAGAGTAACTGCTGCATTGGCCAGCCGGGCTCCATCCATATGTAAAAACATATTATGTTTATGTGCCAAATTGGCCAGCGCAATAATTTCGTCGGGTTGATAAACGGTACCCATCTCAGTAGCTTGCGAAATGGAAATAACTTTGGGTTGCGAATGATGTTCAAAATCAAAACCTTTTAAATGATGCAGAACTGCTTCGGGAGTAAGTTTCCCGTTTACAGGCTCAACGGGCAATAATTTGCACCCGGTGAATTTTTCCGGGGCACCACACTCATCTTCCTGGATATGCGCTGTTTCAGCACAAATAATGGAATTGAAACTCTGAGTTACTGTTGACAATCCAAGTACATTTGCCCCGGTTCCGTTAAATACAAAAAATACTTCCGTTTCGTTTCCAAATTTTTCTTTAAAAATTTCAATCGCTTTTTGACAGTACGGATCACCTCCGTATCCAACTTCATGTCCAATATTTGCATTTTCAATTGCTTCTAGAATGGCTGGATGAACCCCTGAATTATTGTCGCTTGCAAATCCTTTTTTCATAATAAAGATGTTGATATTACTTTTGTCTTCTCAATTCTTTGTAACTTTCAAATACATTTTTCCAATTAATTTTAGAAAGAACCGAAAGTACAAAAAAATGAACGAAAGTGTTTTTCTAAAATGAAACAGGTTTTGTTATGAACAAAAAAATTAATGTTTTTTGGTTTCGGCGTGATTTGCGTTTGAATGATAATCATGGATTATTTCAGGCTTTGCAATTTGGGCTTCCTGTTCTTCCTGTTTTTATTTTCGATACTGAAATTTTGGATCAGTTGAATGATAAGAAAGATGCCCGTGTTTCATTTATTTTTGATGAAACTCAAAAAATAAAAACGGAGCTGGAAAAAAAAGGTAGTTCATTAAAAATTTTTCACTCAAGGCCTTTAAATGCTTTCCAAAATTTGACTGGAGAATTTCAAATTCAGACTGTTTTTATGAATAAGGATTATGAACCTCTTGCCATTCAGAGAGATAAATGTGTGGCTGAATTTCTTCAGCAAAAAGGAGTTGAGTTTCGTACTTTTAAGGATCATGTGATTTTTGAAGAGGATGAAGTTGTGAAAGACGACGGGAATCCGTACACCGTTTTTACTCCTTATAGTAAAAAATGGAAACAGGTTTTCGAGAATCAGCAAATCTCCGGATTTCCTTCAGAAAATAAACTTGAAAACTTGTTAAAAATAAAGCCGTTTCAAAGTCAGGAATTAGAGGAGCTGGGATTTAAAAAAAGTTCGATTGTAATTCCTCCACTTTTTATTCCCAAAGAATTGATTTCTAATTATGAAGAAACAAGAAATTTGCCTGCAATAACGGGAACAACCCGGTTGGGGGGGCATCTACGATTCGGAACAATAAGCATAAGAAAAATCACAAAAATGGCGCAAAATCTTTCTGAAACGTTTTTAAATGAACTGATTTGGCGAAATTTTTTTATTGATATTTTGTGGCATTTTCCACAGGTTGTTACTCAATCATTCAAACCTAAATACGACTTAATTCATTGGCGAAACAACGAAAAAGAATTTGAACGGTGGTGCAGGGGAGAAACAGGCTACCCGATGGTTGATGCCGGAATGCGGGAGCTTAATGAAACCGGGTTTATGCATAATCGTGTACGTATGGTGGTAGCGAGTTTTTTAACCAAACATTTACTGATTGACTGGCGTTGGGGAGAAACGTATTTTGCTGAGAAGTTATTAGATTATGAATTAGCTTCCAACAACGGTAACTGGCAATGGGCAGCCGGAACAGGATGTGATGCTGTTCCTTATTTCCGGATTTTTAACCCGGAGGCGCAGCAGAAAAAATTTGACCCGGAAGGAAAATACATTTTTAAGTGGATTCCCGAATACGGCACAATGAAATATCCACAACCGGTTGTAGAACACAAATTCGCCAGAGAACGGGCTCTAAAAACATATAAGGAAGCTTTAAAATAAATATATGGAAAAACTAAAAAAAATAGTTTTGTATATCGCTGGGCCCGGAGTGGTTATTGTTGAGGTGGTAGCTATATTTGTACATCTTTTTACCCGTGGAAACGCCAGGGGCTGGATAATTGGAGGATTAGTTGTGTTTCTTTTGGTTTTTATCCCGTTGTATTCGGTTGAGTATTTCAGGCAGAACTTTAATAATGAAAAGAACAGAAAATCGGTTTCGTTTAAAAAGAAGAAAAGACGCACGGAGTGGGAAGGGGGAAATATTCATGGGAAAGTACCTCGCGAAAGTGAGCGGCCAGGGAAATGGATTAACAAGTAAAATTTATTCCTGCAGCCATTCAATAATTCTACGGTTTTGGGGGCCTTTAAACGGAGGAACAAAATCAATTACATTTCCTTCCTCATCAATCATAAATTTTTGGAAATTCCACATTACTTTGGCATCCAATGTGCCGTTCTCCTCGCTGCTGGTTAGCCATTGGTAAATATCCGGTGGATTCTTTTTGATGGATATTTTCGCCATCATTGGGAAAGACACATTATATTTTTGTGTGCAAAACTCGTAAATCTGTTGATTATCGCCCGGATCTTGTTTGCCAAAATCATTACACGGGAAGCCAATTATTTCAAAATCATCACCTCCATATTCTTCATATAATTCCTGCAGTTTTTTGAATTGAGGGGTTAATGCACATTCTGAAGCTGTATTAACAATCAAAACTTTTTTCCCCTCTAAAGCTGAGAAATCAAATTTTTTCCCATCGATGGTTGTAGCGGAAAAATCGTACAATGTTTTATGTTGTGCGAATGAATGAATTGAAATCAGAACACAAAAGAGAAGAAGATTTTTTTTCATATAGGAATAAAATTTATTGCGCTGCAAATCAACAGAATCTAAAAGTACAGGATTTGTTGTTAATAAAAAAACCGTGTAAAAAAGGCATATTTAATTATCTTTGGTCAAATACTGCGGCAAGGCAAAGTTATGGAGAATTTTATTGTTTCAGCACGAAAATACAGACCTGATTCATTTGAAACGGTTGTTGCTCAATCGTCGATAACCAACACCCTGAAGAATGCGATTAAAAGTAAACAACTGGCGCATGCTTATTTATTTTGCGGGCCACGTGGAGTTGGAAAAACGACTTGTGCACGTATTTTTGCCAAAACAATAAACTGCATGAATTTAACTCCTGAAAATGAGGCATGTAACGAATGTGAATCATGCAAAGCTTTCAATTCAAGCCGTTCATTTAATATTCATGAACTCGACGCAGCATCAAACAATTCGGTTGATGATATTAGAACACTTACGGATCAGGTTCGCGTTCCTCCACAAATGGGGAAATACAGTGTGTATATTATCGATGAGGTACACATGCTTTCGCAGCAGGCTTTTAATG
The DNA here is from genome assembly GCA_963677235.2 of uncultured Draconibacterium sp. Taxonomy (GTDB): domain Bacteria; phylum Bacteroidota; class Bacteroidia; order Bacteroidales; family Prolixibacteraceae; genus Draconibacterium. The sequence continues at coordinate 147,568 of CAXXPP010000006.1, forward strand.
CTTTTTTGAAAACACTGGAAGAACCTCCGAAACATGCTATTTTTGTTTTGGCCACAACGGAAAAACATAAAATCATTCCAACTATTTTGTCGCGTTGCCAGATTTTTGATTTTAACAGAATTAAAGTTGAAAATATTTCGAGCCATTTGGAATATGTAGCAAAAAGCGAAGGCGTTGAAGTTGAGAATGAAGGGTTGAATGTTATCGCGCAAAAAGCCGATGGTGCGATGAGAGATGCACTTTCAATTTTTGATCAGATTGTTAGTTTCTCGGGGAAAAAGATTACCTACCAGGATGTTATTACAAATTTGAACGTACTGGATTACGATTATTATTTTCGTTTAATAGACCAGTTTCTTAAAAATAATGTGACCGAAGCTTTGCTTACATTTAATGATATTCTGAATCATGGGTTTGACGGTCATCATTTTATCACTGGGTTGAGTAGTCATATTCGTGATTTATTGGTTTGTAAAGATTCTGTAACGGTCCAACTTCTGGAGGTAGGCGGTGAAATAAAGGAGCGTTACAAAGGTCAGGCACAAAGTTGTCCGCAGGATTTTTTACTTGAAGGACTAAGAATAAGTAACGAATGTGATTTACAGTATAAAAGCAGCCAGAATAAACGGTTGCTGGTTGAACTTGCATTGATTCGGATGGCACAGCTTACGTTAAAAAAAAAATAGTTGACGCAACGCAACCCGATGATATTCTTGAACCTATTTTTTCAGAAATAAAAGAAATTCCAACCCAGGATACCTCAAAATCAACAACTCAACAAGCTCCTGTTAAGCCGGAAACTCATCAATCTGCGAAACCCAGAAAGATAGCAAAACGGATTTCAAGAAATTTGGGTGTTCCTTCTATAAAGGACGCTTTAAACGGCAAATTTGAAGAAGACCAGATTTCAGCAAAAGAACAACATCAGCTTTATAATCAGGCAGACGAAAAAGAGGACTTTACAAAGGAAGACTTACAGGAAAAGTGGGAACAATTTACTTCCCGTTTAGAAGATCGTCCAAATTTGAAATCAACTTTGTCAAAGTTTCCTGAACTTCAGGAAGACTATAATCTTATCCTTGAAATAGATAATCGTATTCAAGAGGATTTAATCAGTAGTATCAGGCCTGAGCTGGTTTCGTGGTTGAGGAGAGAATTAAAAAATTCCAGAATAAAGCTTATTACCAAAATAACGCAAACAGTTAAAGGGCGAATTATTTATACCGATTCAGAAAAGTTTGAAGAAATGGTGAAAAAGAATCCACAACTGGCTATTCTAAAACATAAATTTAACCTTGATTTTGGAAGTAATTAATGGTGTGGGCATTTAGTGAATTCTATTGAAAATAACGTTCAGGGAGCCAGCCGTTTAATCATCCAGTCGTTATGTTGTTTTTCAAAAACAATTCTGTCGTGAAGCCGGTTTTCACGTCCCTGCCAAAATTCAAATTTTTCAGGTTTTACCCGGTACCCACCCCAGTTTTCCGGACGTGCCGGTTTGCTGTTCTGTAACTGGTTTTGCAGAATTTCAAACTGGTTTTCTAAATATTTTCTTGAAGGAATTTCACTGCTTTGTTCCGAAATTATAGCGCTGATTTGACTTAACAACGGACGAGAGTGAAAATATTTGTCTGATAATTTTGTTTCTGTTTTTGAGGCAAATCCGGAAATTCTTATTTGCCGTTCCAGTTTTGGCCAAAAAAAATGAAGTCCAATCGCAGGGTTCTTTTCAAGTGAAATACCTTTCTCACTACTATAATTGGTGTAAAATACAAACCCTTCTTCATCGAAATGTTTTAACAAAACGATTCTTGCCTGCGGAAATCCGTCTGTTCCAATTGTTACAACCGACATGGCTGTTGGTTCTTCTGCTTTTGCATTTATAGCATCCTCCAGCCAATAGCCAAACTGGGTAACCGGATTTTCACTAATCGTTTCCCTCGATAAATCGGAATAAGTATATTCTCTTCTCACAGAATCAATCTTCATCGTTTTATTTTTATCAAATAACTATTTAGAATGCAGAAAGTTTAAAAATTCGATTCATTTGAACTTTTTGATTTTTATTTCCGTTTAATAAAAAGAGTAAATAGTATTTTTAACCTAAAATTAAATTGTCATGAAAAAGTTAATGGGTATTTTTATCATGCTATTGTCAGTCTCGGTAATGGCAGGAAATGGCAACGGGAAGATGGAACTTGGAGATAAAGCAGCATTAACACACATAAAAATGCTGGATGTTTCGGGTGAAAAAATCTCTCTTGCTGAAGCTAAAAAAGATAACGGTTTAGTTGTAATTTTTTCTTGTAATACTTGTCCGTTTGTAAAACAATGGGAAGGTCGTTATTCGGATATTAAAAAGTGGGCTGATAATAATGATGTTGGAATGATTGTTTTAAACTCAAATTATCAGAACCGCGACGGCGTTGATTCTTACGATGCAATGCAAAATCATGCCAAAGAAAAAGGATACAATTTTCATTATGTGGTTGACGAAGAAAGTCAGATAGCAAATGCATTTGGCGGACAAGTTACTCCACATGTATTTTTATTCGATAGTGATATGGAACTTGCATACAAAGGTGCAATAGACGATAGTTACAAAAGCGCTGATGATGTAAAGCAAGCTTATCTGAAAGATGCTATGATTAGTCTGGCAGGTGGAAAAGAGATTACCACCACTGAGACCAAACCTACCGGATGTAGTATCAAGAGAAAACTTTAGAAAATATTTTTTGTTTGAAAATTTGATTTGAAAAGGCTCTTTCTTATACAGAAAGGGCTTTTCTTTTATGCCTCGAAGAAACTAAAATTTACTTTCCCGTAATTTCTGATTTCCTTGAAGTTCGGATGTTTTGAAAAACTATATTCTTTGGGATGCTCAAGAATAAACAGCCCGTTATCTTTTACCGCATTCCCGGAAAAAACGGCTTCAGGAACTTCTTTAAACTGTGGTAAATCATAAGGAGGATCGGCAAAGATAATATCAAATTGCCCCTGGTATTTGAATAGGAACTTGAAAACATCTGTTTTAAAAATCCGGGCGTTTTCAATTTGTAAATCACCAATAACGCTGTGAATAAATTGTGATTGGACGAAATTTTTTTCTACAAAAGTTACCTCTTTAGCTCCACGACTGATAAATTCATATCCGATGCTACCCGTTCCGGCAAATAAATCCAGAACAGATTTGTCTGAAAAATCAATTCGATTTTCTAAAATATTAAATAAACCTTCTTTGGCAATATCGGTCGTTGGTCTGGCTGTTATTTTCTTGTTTGGGCTAAAAAGGCGCCCTTTATATTTTCCTCCAACAATTCTCATGAAACAGAATTTAGAAGGTTGTATAACTTGTATTCAGGCTCTTTAAAAATATTATTGTTTATTTGAACATCGATGGAAGGTTTCAGTAGCCGGGATGATGTAAAATATTTTTTTATTTCTTCAATCGTAGTCTCACCGTCTAATATATTTCCTGTAAGAAAAAGATCAGCTTTTGACGAAGTTACTTTAAATTGCTTTAGAACAGAGAGTGTGAAAAAGAGAATATCGTTTTTATGTTTTAGCTCGAAGCTGTTTGCCAGCAAAAGCTTTTGTTCATTAAATAAAACCGTATAAAAATGTTTTGAGCTGAATAATAAAATTAGTCCGCTTTTTCCCGGGGCAAGTTGCGGCAGATTTTCTATACTTTTTTGCAAAGGATGCACTATCTCAAGGGTTGCAAAGTGCTCCGATAAATAACTTTTCAGGAGTTTGGGAATAGTGAAAAGCAACCAAATGTTTTTTGAACTAATCTTATTGGCTATAATTTCTATTTCATTTTCAATTTCAAGGACTGAGCCTGCTAGCTTCTCCTTTTCCTGTTCCTCATAATACTTATCTGGAACCGGAAGAAATTCTTTTGTGTCAAATATGACTTTGACTTCTTTAAATTTTCTCTGTAAAATTTCTTCGTTTTCCGCCAATTCCTTAAACCGAAGGTGCAGAAAATTTTGATTTGTGATGGTAAGCAGGATGTTTCTGTAGTATAATAATCGATTCTCGTCGGTTGAAAAGATAGTAAAAGAAAATCCACCCAGGCTAACCTGGATGGATAATATATAATCTTTTGTATTTTCTATGTTGAACAAATCGTCAACTACAACTTCCTGCATGAGAATCTACTCCCAGTTACCAGCATTATTTATGGCCTCAGTTAGAGAACCTACTTTTAATCCAGGATATTTTTCGTTCGTTCTATCCTGGTCATTCATATTAATAACCAACTGGCGATCAAGATTTCTTAAAACAACATTATTATGTGCTTTTGCCTCGAAAACCGGAACTTTAATACCTGACCCGGTAGTAATTATTGTTGCACCCAAATGGAATTCAGCAGTAGTGTCCGGAACGGGAATATATCTAAGTTTGTTTGCATCAAATCCTTTTCCAAAAAGAGATTCAACTACACTTTCTTTAATAGTATCACGAATAAGAAGTCCCATTTGGATTGCTTTCTTTTCATTAATTTTAGCTTCAATCATACTATCAGTCAATTCCCCAATTTTACGAACGTTGCGTATTGAATCGTGCATTACAAAATCAATAAGGGTATCCCAACTGCCTGTGAATCTTCCATAAACATCTTTGTATGCCAATTGTGCTTTTCTGATGTCTTTTAGCCTTTGAATAGTTACGTCATACCGCTCTTTTTGGGCTTTTTCGAAATCGATTGGCCGCTGAATACTTTGGTAAATCATATAAGCCAGAACAACAGCAACTATGAAAAGTAAAATTTGAATAACGGTTCTCATTTTTATAATTTTAGTAAGTTTTATTTTTCGATAGATTGCAAATTTAAAAAAAAAAATAAATTACATTCCTTTAGAGAATGTTATTTTAGCGCGTATGATAAAAAATCATTTGCAGACTTTATTAACCCAAAGTTTTCAGTTTTCCCCAACTAATTGTCAAACAAGATTAATAGATGGTTTGGCTGAATATATAACCTCTAACAAACCAGATGAAATAATGTTAATAAAAGGCTACGCCGGAACCGGAAAAACAACCATGATAAATGCGCTTACTCAAACACTTGCAGGGCTAAAAATCAGACCTGTACTTTTGGCCCCAACCGGAAGGGCTGCAAAAGTTATGGCCGGTTACACCGGGTTAAATGCCTTTACAATTCATAAGAAAATATACAGGCAGAAATCATCAGCCGATGGAATGGGGAAATTTGTTCTGGATAAAAATTTATATAAAAATACTTATTTTATTGTTGATGAGGCGTCTATGATATCAAATGAACCCAATGAGAATTCAATTTTTGGGAGTGGAAGGGTACTTGATGATTTACTGGAATATGTGTATTCAGGTGAAAATTGCAGACTGGTTCTGGTTGGAGATACAGCACAATTACCGCCTGTTAGATTGAATATTAGTCCGGCTTTGGATGCTGAACAATTGGATAGTTACGGATTTTCTGTAAAAGAATTTGAATTAACAGAAGTAGTTCGGCAGGAATCGGATTCAGGAGTTTTGTTCAACGCAACAAAAATGCGCCAGTTGATTTCTTCAAGTGAGCAGGACTTCAGATTTATGGATATTGATGTAGACTCGTTTCCTGATATAGAAAAAATTAGTGGCGCCGATTTAATTGAAAAGATAAGCTCGTGTTATGATACGTATGGCTTTTTTGAAACCACTGTGGTTACTAGGTCAAATAAACGGGCTAATTTGTATAATAAGGGAATAAGAGGCTCAATTCTTTACAAAGAGAATGAAATTGAAAAGGGTGATCTTTTAATGGTAGTGAAAAATAACTACTTCTGGGCTGGTGAAGGAATAGAACTCGACTTTATTGCGAATGGTGATATCGCGGAAATTGAAAAAATATATAATTACGAGGAATTGTACGGATTTCGTTTTGCCAATGTATGTTTACGTTTTATCGATTACAAAGATGTTGAACTTGATTGTAAAATATTTCTTGAAACATTGGCAATTGAAACAGCTTCATTTTCGCAGGATAGAAACAGGGAGCTGTTCGAAGCTGTTTCTGAAGATTATCAGGAAATCAGAAATAAGCGCGAACGCTGGAAAAAAATCAGGGAAAATCCATATTTTAATGCTATGCAGGTAAAATATGCTTATGCATTAACTTGTCACAAAGCGCAGGGAGGGCAGTGGAAAGCCGTTTTTGTAGATCATGGTTATTTGGTTGAAGATATGCTCGACAAGGAATATTATCGATGGTTATACACTGCATTTACACGTCCCACCGAAAAACTTTTTTTGGTGAACTTTAATAAAAACTTTTTTGGTGATGCCGAAAAGGGAGAGTGAATTCTTAGCGTTCAACCTGGTAAGTTTTCCCTTCAATTGCCACTTCTGTATTCTTAAAAACTGATTTGGCTTCTTTTTCAAATGCGGAAATATCTTTATATCGGGCAGAAAAGTGGCCAATAATCAATCTTTCCGCATTGGCGAGATGAGCTATCTCGGCAGCCTCTTTTGCTGTTGAATGCATTGTGCGTTTGGCCCAGTCTTTCATATCTTCAGTGAAAGTTGCTTCATGATATAATAAATCAACACCTTTAATTATTTCAGTAATTGCGGGAAGATATGTTGTGTCAGAACAAAATGCATAGGAGCGTGGTTTTGGAGGGGGCGTTGTCAAAACTGAATTCGGGATTGTCTCTCCTTTTGTAGTTTGAAAGTCGGCACCTGCCTTTATATTTTTTATCTCAGCAATCGGAATATTGTATTGCTGAACGAATTCTTTTTTTATATTAGCTTGTTTCTGAATTTCCCTAAAAAGAAACCCACATGTTGGACTGCTGTGTTTTAGCGGGAAAGAAAAGACCTCTACTTTTTTATCTGTATAAATTTTTTGCGGTTTTTTAAAGTTTAAAGGGTGAAAAGTAATTTTGAATTGCAGTTCAGCTTTTAAATGTTCAAGTTGTGGCTGAATCAGGTTTTTTAATTCTGACGGAGAATAAATATGAATATCGTTTTTTAACCCCAGTAAATTAAAGGTTGAAAGCAGGCCGATTAGTCCATAGAAATGGTCACCATGCAAGTGTGAAATAAAAATGTGTTTTATTTTTCCAAAGCCAATTTTCCTGCGTCTTATTTGGATTTGTGTCCCTTCTCCACAGTCGATTAAAAAAAATCGCCCAAGTACATTAAGTACTTGGGCGGTTGGGTATCTGTCAGATGTTGGTAATGCTGAACTACTTCCGAGTATGGTCAGTTCAAAAGGCATCTCTGTATTACAGATTTTCCTTCTTCACCAGTAAATCTTCAGCTTCTTCTATATTGTTGGTTATTAACAAAACAGTATGAAGCATCGAAATCTTTACCAGGTTTTCCACATCGGGTTGAAGACCGCAAAGAATAAATGTCCCGATTGCATCTTCACAAAGGCGGTTAGCTACGAGAACGGCCCTTAATCCGGAAGAATCACAGTAGGTTACACTACTTAAATCGAGTATTATATTCTTTTCACCTCCATTATTAATAACAATTAATTCTGACTTAAGGTCAGGAGCATTATTTGTATCTAATCTGTCGGAATTTACCTTTACCAAGGTATAATTTCCCTTCTTTAGAATTTCGAACATCATGGTATTCAATTTACGAAATTCTTATCATAATTCAATCCTGTACTATTTATCTTTTTTCTCGTCAGCTTCCATCTGAGATTTCAATGCAGCTAATTCGCTGATATCTCCCAAGGTGGTTTTTTCGATGTTATCGTTAACCGATTTTACTGCTTTTTTGCTGGAACGAGTTTGTGTTTTGCGTTTTGCAGTTTCTTCGGCACGTTTTACATCTTCATAAACGCGCGAATGAGAAACGATAATTCGTTTGGCTGATTTGTTGAATTCAATTACTTTGAAATCCAGTTTTTCATCTTGTTTTACTGAAGAACCATCTTCTTTTACCAGATGACGCGGAGTTGCAAAGCCTTCAACACCGTAAGGAAGCGCAATAACTGCTCCTTTATCCATTAATTCAACAACAGTTCCTTCGTGAATTGAATCAGCAGTGAATATGGTTTCGAATACATCCCATGGATTTTCTTCCAATTGTTTGTGGCCAAGGCTCAAACGACGGTTTTCTTTGTCAATGTCAAGTACAACTACTTCAATTTCTTCACCTACTGCAGTAAATTCTGACGGATGTTTGATTTTTTTCGTCCAGCTCAAGTCTGAAATATGAATCAAACCATCAACACCTTCAGTAATTTCTACAAATACTCCAAAGTTGGTAAAGTTGCGAACAGTTGCTTTGTGTTTGCTTCCAACACCAAACTCTTTTTCGATGTTTTCCCATGGATCTTCTCTCAATTGTTTAATACCCAGCGACATTTTGCGTTCTTCGCGGTCGAGTGTAAGAATTTGAGCCTCTACTTCGTCTCCTACGCTAAGGAAATCCTGAGCACTGCGTAAATGCTGGCTCCACGACATTTCTGAAACGTGAATCAACCCTTCAACTCCGGGAGCAATTTCTACAAATGCGCCGTAGTCTGCAATAACAACAACTTTACCTTTTACTGTGTCTCCAACTTTAAGGTTTTCATCCAGGTTATCCCATGGGTGAGGAGTTAATTGTTTTAAACCAAGAGCGATACGTTTTTTGTCATCGTCGAAATCAAGAATAACAACATTGAGTTTCTGATCTAATTCAACAATTTCATTCGGATGAGAAATACGTCCCCATGAAAGGTCGGTAATATGAATCAGGCCGTCAACGCCACCAAGGTCCATAAATACACCGTATGATGTAACGTTTTTAACGGTTCCTTCCAGTACCTGTCCTTTTTCGAGTTTAGCAATAATTTCTTTTTTCTGTTGTTCCAGTTCTGCTTCAATAAGAGCTTTGTGTGAAACAACAACGTTACGGTATTCGTGATTGATTTTAACCACTTTGAATTCCATGGTTTTTCCAACAAATACATCGTAATCGCGGATAGGTTTAACATCAATTTGTGAACCTGGCAAGAATGCTTCGATGCCAAACACATCTACAATCATACCACCTTTCGTACGACATTTAATGTAACCTTTGATAATTTCATCTTTTTCAAGTGCTTCGTTAACACGTTCCCATGAGCGTGTTGCACGGGCCTTTTTGTGTGAAAGGATCATCTGGCCCTTTTTATCTTCCAGGCTTTCGATGTAAACATCTACTTTATCACCTACTTTTAATTCCGGATTGTAACGGAATTCGTTTAAACTTACGATTCCATCAGATTTGTAACCTATGTCAACAACTACTTCGCGTTTGTTTAACGAAATAACAGTTCCTTCCAAAACTTCTTTTTCTGTAACTGTATTTAATGTGTTGTTGTAAAGATCCTCCAGATTATTTCTTTCTTTTTCTGAATAAGCATCAAGGCCGCTTTCAAGACTTGCCCAGTCAAATTCTTCTGGTTCTGCTGTAGTTTCTTCGGCTTTTACTTCTTCAACTTCTTTCTCCTCTTCTACCGGTGGTACTGCTTCTGTTTCAACCTCTTCAGTCGGTTTTTGTTCTTCGGGGGGTGTTTCATTTTTTGTTTCTTCCGAAACGTTTTTTTCTTCCTGAACCGGAGCTTGGGTTTCTTGTTTTACCTCTTCCGGATCAAGATTTTCATTTTTCTTTTCAGTCATGTAATTCTAATTAAATTAATAAGTTAGACATTATTATTGTTTAAATCGCGCGCAAAAATAAGATATAATTCAAAACTTTCAAAAAGTTTGTCGCCTTTAATTGACGTCTGAACCTTTAATTTTAACAAAAACCAATCTTTTTATTTAAATAAACTTAATCAGTTGTTATTATTATTGCTCGCTTGACTGGTTTTATTAATTTTGAATCCGAAAAAATCGGAACTAAGAACGTTTATATTTTCATAACCAATAGGATACGAAATTGTTGAAAATAATTACATTACCAAACTCAAAACAAAACAAATGAAAGGAATTATTCTCGCAGGAGGAGCCGGAACCAGACTTTATCCGATTACACGTTCTATATCGAAACAAATTATCCCTGTTTACGACAAGCCAATGATTTATTATCCTCTTTCGGTTCTAATGTTAGCCGGAATAAGAGATATTATGATTATTTCAACACCTACAGATATTGGATTGTATGAACAACTTTTTGCTGATGGTTCTCAACTTGGGTTAACTATTTCTTACAAAATACAACCGTCTCCCGATGGTTTGGCGCAAGCTTTTATTTTGGGTGAAGAATTTATCGGGGATGATAATGTTTGTATGATTTTGGGCGATAATATTTTTTATGGCTACAATTTCAGAAGTATTTTGGAAGACGCAGCTTCGCTGGAAGACGGCGCATACGTTTTTGGGTATTATGTGAACGATCCGGAAAGATACGGAGTGGTTGAATTTGATGAAACCGGGAAAGTAATTACTATAGAAGAAAAGCCTGAAAAACCAAAATCGAGTTACGCAGTAACGGGGCTGTATTTTTATTCCAACGATGTAGTTCAAAAAGCAAAAAGTCTGAAGCCATCGAAACGAGGTGAATTGGAAATTACTGATTTGAATCGTTTGTATTTGGAAGAAGACCGGTTGAACGTAAAATTATTGGGACGAGGTTTTGCCTGGCTCGACACAGGAACTCACGATAGTTTGCTCCAGGCATCCAATTTTATCGCAACCATTGAGCAACGTCAGGGGTTGAAAGTTTCGTGCATCGAAGAAATTGCTTATAACAAAGGATTCATAGATAAAGAACAATTAATAAAACTTGCGCAGCCGTTAAGTAAAAATCAGTATGGTGAATATTTGTTGCGGTTGGCGGAAAAACAAATCTTTTCTTTTTAATTTAGAATGAAAATTATTGAAACTACTATACCGGGATTATTGATTGTTGAGCCCCGGATTTTTGAAGATTCAAGAGGCTATTTTTATGAATCGTATCAGAAGGACAGATATTTTCAAAACCATATGGAAGCCGGCTTTATTCAGGACAATGAATCAAAATCGGTAAGGGGAGTGGTTCGCGGATTACATTACCAGTTGGCTCCGTTTGCCCAGTCGAAGCTGGTGCGTGTTGTTCAGGGATGTGTTTTTGATGTGGCTGTTGATTTAAGAAAAGGTTCACCGACTTTTGGGCAATGGTTTGGTGTAGAGCTGAACGATACCGAAAAAAGACAACTTTTTATCCCGCGTGGTTTTGCCCATGGCTTTTCTGTTTTGAGTGAAACGGCAATCTTTTCTTATAAATGCGATAATGTTTATAATAAAGATTCGGAAAGATCTATAAATCTTAATGATCCGAAACTCAATATCAATTGGAAGATAAAAAAATCAGATCAAATAGTTTCCGAGAAAGATCAGATTGCCCCGTTTATAGATAACGCTGAAATGAATTTTAATTTTTAAGCAAGATGAAAGTAGTAATAACCGGCGCATACGGTCAACTGGGCAGCGAGATTAAAATTTTAATGGAGCATTATCCAACATGGGAATTTTTGTTTACAGATGTTGATTCTCTCGATATTACGGATGAAAATGCTGTTTCTGCTTTTTTTCTGGGTCAAACCCCCGATTTTATAGTGAATTGCGCTGCATATACGGCAGTTGATAAAGCGGAAACAGAGATTCAATCGGCTACTAAAATAAATGCAACCGCACCAGGAATCCTGGCAAAAGCAGCAAAACAGGTGTCGGCCAAAATAATACACATTTCCACGGATTATGTTTTTGATGGAATGGCTTTTTTACCCTTAACCGAAATAGATAAAGTAAAACCAACCGGCGTTTACGGAAAAACAAAACTGGAAGGCGAAAAAAATTGCATTCGGGAGAACCCTGAATCGGTAATAATTCGTACATCATGGTTGTACTCCGGTTTTGGAACTAATTTCGTTAAAACAATGTTACGTTTAGGTAAAGAAAGAGATTCCCTGAATGTAGTTTTCGACCAGGTTGGAACTCCTACTTATGCCGCTGATTTAGCAAAAGTAATTTTGAGCATCATAGAAATCTCAGAAAAAGAACCTACTAAGTTTTTACCTGGAATTTATCATTATTCAAATGAAGGAGTTGCCAGTTGGTTTGATTTTTCAAAGGCAATTTTCGAGATTGCGGGTTTAAACTGTAATGTTCTCCCGGTAACTTCCGGCGAATTTCCTACCGCAGCAAAGCGTCCGAACTACAGTGTACTGAATAAGTCAAAAATTAAAAATACCTTTGGTATGAAAATTCCTTACTGGAAGGAAAGTTTAAAAATTTGTATAAATAAATTGGAAAAATAACGATACATGGAAAATCAGGAATTATTGAAGGAAGTAAAAGAAAAAGCCAAACAATGGTTGTCTGATACTTATGATGAAAATACACGGAAGGAAGTTCAACGGCTCCTTGATAGTGGCGATTCATCAGAATTAATTGATTCTTTTTATCGAAGTCTGGAATTTGGTACAGGGGGGCTTCGTGGAATTATGGGAGTTGGTACCAACCGGATGAATATTTATACCGTTGGCGCAGCTACACAAGGTCTCAGTAACTATTTAAAACAAAATTTTGCCGCTCTTGATGAGATTAAAGTGGCTATTGGTCATGATTGCAGAAACAACAGTCGTTTATTTGCTGAAAGCAGTGCGAAGATTTTTGCGGCCAATGGTATTAAAGTTTACCTCTTCGACGATTTGCGCCCTACTCCTGAGCTCTCATTCGCGATTCGTGAACTGGGTTGCCAAAGTGGCATCATTCTCACAGCTTCACATAATCCGAAAGAATACAATGGCTACAAAGCATACTGGGACGATGGTTCTCAAATTGTTGCCCCTCACGATGTAAACATTGTAAATGAAGTTGCCAAAATAAAACCTGAAGACATCAGATTTGATGGCTCAGACGAATTGATAGAGATTATGGGGGACGAAATGGACCAGAAATTTTTGGAAAGAGTAAAAACTGTTTCCATTTCACCCGATGTTGTTGAAAGGCATAAGGACATCAAAATTATTTACACCCCGATTCATGGAACCGGAGTAAAATTGGTTCCGGCAGCATTGAAAAAATTTGGTTTTACAAATATTATACATATTCCGGAACAGGACGTGGTTAGTGGTGATTTTCCGACAGTTGTTTCACCAAACCCGGAAGAGCCGGCAGCAATGGAAATGGCAACAAAAAAGGCTGCTGAAATAGATGCCGATGTTGTAATGGCTTCAGATCCGGATTCAGACAGGATTGGCGTTGCGGTTAAAAATGACAAAGGCGAATATATAATTGTAAACGGTAACCAAACCGCGCTTCTTTTTATATACTACATCATTACAAAAATGAAAGAAGCCGGGGCAATGGAAGGAAATGAATTCATTGTGAAAACAATTGTAACCACCGAGTTAATTGCCGAGATTGCCAGGAAAAATGATATTGAATATTTTGATGTTTATACCGGATTTAAATTCATTGCAGAAATTATTCGGGAACTGGAAGGTCAGAAGAAATATATTGGCGGAGGAGAGGAGAGTTTTGGGTTTATGCCGGCTGATTTTGTCCGCGACAAAGATGCAGTTTCGTCGTGTGCTTTAATGGGAGAGATAACGGCCTGGGCAATCGATCAGGGAAAAACTTTGTATGAATTATTGCAGGATATTTATCTTGAATATGGGTACTCAAAAGAAAAAATGAAGTATGTGGTAAGGAAAGGAAAAACCGGCGCAGAAGAAATTCAGCAGATAATGAATAATTTCCGTTCGAACCCGCCCAAAGAGTTGGGAGGCTCTAAGCTGGAGTGGGTAAAAGATTATAAAACATTGGTTGCCAAAAATCTGATTACTCCGAGAGAAGTAAAAATAGACCAGAAGATCCCTTCTAATGTACTTCAGTTTTTCACTCAGGATGGCACAAAGATTTCTGTTCGCCCATCCGGCACTGAACCTAAAATTAAATTCTATTTTGAAGTAAAAGGGGAGCTAAAATCACGCGAAGATTTCGATGCTGCTGAAACAAAAGCGGAGGCGAGAATCGATGCAATAATGGAAGAGTTGGGGCTTTAAGTTATAAAAAAACTAAATAATTAAATCATGAGAAGTCAAGTTTTAACAGTTTTGTTTCTTTTTGTTGCTGCAGTAGTTGTGGCGCAGGAAGAGCCAATGCAAATGAAGCCGGAAATGACCGAAATTTGGGATCCGGAAGTTACAGTAGTTACACCAGGACAAACAAATGCAGAGGCACCGTCGGATGCAATAATTTTGTTTGATGGTAAAGACCTGGAAAGTGAATGGACCAGTGCAGATGGTGGAAAACCAGGGTGGACAGTAGAAGATGGATGTGTTACCGTAAAAAGAGGGACCGGAATCATTAAAACAAAACGCGCATTTGAAGATTTTCAACTTCACATCGAATGGAGATCTCCTGCTGAAGTTGTTGGTGAAAGCCAGGGACGCGGGAACAGTGGTGTTTTCCTTCAGGGACTGTATGAACTGCAGGTTTTGGATAATTACAACAACCGTACTTACCGTAATGGCCAGGCTGGTAGTTTATACAAACAACATGCTCCGCTTGTAAACGTTTGTAAAAAACCAGGTGAGTGGCAAACTTACGATGTAATTTATACAGCTCCGCGTTTCGATGAAGACGGAACTTACTTTACGCCTCCAGCTGTAACTGTTCTGCAAAATGGAGTATTAGTTCAAAACCACGTAACATTGCGGGGGCCAACAGAATATATCGGTGTTCCGGAATATTTTATTGAACAACATGGTGCAAAAAGTCTTGAATTGCAAGATCATGGAAACCCGGTTAGCTATCGTAATATCTGGATAAGGGAGTTATAATCCATAATATTTAAATACTTTAAGGCCTGGAGTTTTCTTCAGGCTTTTTTATTGTATTCAGTATAACTTTTTATTAAAGATATATACTGTATATAGTGGGGAATTGGTTAAGATGTAATTTTCTCAAAATCTTCTGAATATACCAGTTTCTTTTCTCCGTCGTATAATCTGGTAAAATCAATGGCGCCGCTCCCTCCAAAACTATAGTAAACGCCTTTTATTTTTCCGTTACTAGTTTGGTATGAAGTTTTATAAATTTCTTCACCATTCAGAAAAATAGTAACAACTTTATTTTTGAATTCCATTTTTACATCGTTCCACACATTTAAATTAGTACCAAAAGCTGACAGGTCATTATTTTGCCCTGAAACATAGTCGCTACCAAACTTTAGATACAAACGACCAATGCATCCCGGGTTGCAAAGTTGGATAAAGTGCCTGCCAAATTCCCCAAAAATGGAAATTTCGCAACCCTGACAAACTGCTGCTCCTTCATCCAGGTTGTTTTTTAGCCGGGTCTCAAAAGTAAAATTATCACTGTCGCCGTTAAAATTTTCATTCACATAGTAAAAACAGGTGGAATGATTATTATTCGATAAATCGATGTTGTATTTTTTAATCGTTTCAGGCGAAATATAAATCTGTCCATTGGCAATACAACTTTCCTTTACGTAAATCGGAATAACATCGTTTGCCGGATTCTGGATGAGCTGCAACCAACCTGCAGTGGTAATATAGACCGGGATCTCTTTTACCAGTTGATTGTTGATTAACAGTTTTGCCCTGTGATAGCCCGGGTAGTAATAAACCGATGTGGAATATTTCTCATTTTTTCTTATTTCCGCGCGTCTGCGAATGTCCCACGATTGCTGAATAAAAGCGCTGTCAAAATCATACATCGAAATATCGTAATCGAAAATTACCGTATTGGGCAGCCCCTCGCTTATATTTTTCCGGCTGGAGAATTTTGCCTCGGAGTAACTTTGTGCAGGCTGGCTGTTTAACATTAGAAGGACAGCCAAAAATAACACAATTGCAGCTACAGGGATATATATAACTTTTTTCGGAAATTTTAATTTTGGTTTGAGAACTTTTTTCTTTTCCTGTGTTTCAGTTTCAATTGGCTGCCTGGTTTTAAAATCATACCAGTCTTTATATCCTGCAAACTGAGCTAATGCATTTAATGTATTTTTTTGAGGAATCTTCTGAAACTGATTTTTTGTGATTCTTTTTAATGTGGAAACACTTAAACAAATGCCGGTCTTTTCTTCTATTTTAAGACTTAGGTTTTCAAAATCGCGTTGCTGCCATTGTTCGGGGCTATTTAATTGTAGTTCATCTGAAATTTTTTGAATAATAATTTCTATATAAATCCTTTCCCGGTCAGTTTCGTTTCGCATGGCATTATTTTTTATAATGCTAAAATTAGTAAGAACCTTTGATATTTTTAAATATGGATCAACTTTGAATCGACTTTGAATTGGTTTTGAATGCTCATATTCAACGTTATTACTGAACTTTGTTTATGAAAATCAAAATCAAAAAATTATGAAAACAATTTTCTATCTTCTTTTAACTTTATTCAGTGTACCTGTTTGCGCTCAGAATCTTACAAAACTAGATGGAATTGAGTGGCAACTTGAGAGGATGGTTGTAAAAGAAAGCTATAAAGGAAAAGATTGCCTGAAAACAGATGAAGGGGTTGCGGTGGCTAGAGATGTAACTTTTAAAAATGGCATAATTGAATTTAATATGTGCATTCAACCCGGGCGTGGTTTTGCCGGAATTCGTTTTCATGGCGATGGAGGTGGAAATACCGAGGAATTTTATATCAGAAAACATCAAAGCGGAAACCCGGACGCCATGCAATATACACCGGTTTATAATGGAAATGCCGGATGGCAATTGTATTACGGAGACGGATACGGGGCTGCAAAGCAGCATGTTTTCGACGAATGGTTTAAAGTAAAGCTGGTTATTTCCGGTGCACGTGGTGAAGTTTATATTTCAGATATGGAAGAACCAATTCTGGTTATTCACGAGTTGAAAATGGGAGAACGGGACGGAAAAATTGCATTTTACGGGCCTGCACGGTTTGCCGATATCAAAATAACAAATACCGATTCTCCTGAGCTTAAGGGGCAATTTAAAGAGATAATAAAAGCAGATGCCGAAGTAATTCAGCGATACAAGGTTTCTGAAATATTTGACTTTCGAACGTTGATTAATGAAAGCTTGCTTCCTGAGGGGGTTGTAAAAAAATACCAGTTTAAAGAATATAAAACCGAAGCCGATGGTTTACTAAATATCTCACAAACCGGGGAACTGGGCGAAAAGAAAAACGCGGTTCTTTTAAAAATTGATATCACTTCTGAAACAGATCAAATAAAATTGATGAGTTTCGGATTTAGCGATATTGCCAAAATTTTTGTAAACGGGAAGGCAGTTTGGATTGGGAATGATCTTTACCAAAGTCGCGATTACCGTTTCCTGGGAACAATCGGATATTTTGATTCGGTTTATCTTGATTTGAAAAATGGCAAAAATGAGGTAATTGTTATGGTTGCTGAAAACTTTGGTGGCTGGGGATTTAAAGCCAGGTTCGGGAACCTGAACGGAATTAGGGTGAATTAATAAAAATCAAAAAATAACGTTTAAAAATTAAACAATGAACAGAAGAAACAGCTTAAAGGTGGGAGCTTCGGTTCTCGCAGGATTAACTGTTACACCCGTAATTGGTGCAGCAGGAAAGAGTTTGGCAACACCTCCAGCAGATTCTTTTTGGGAGGTGGTGAAAAATCGTCGATCAGTACGCGCATTTAAACCCGACCCGATTCAGGAGGAAGATATTCTGAAAATTATTGACGCGGCCAGAATGGCTCCTACTTCTGGAAATCAACAACCTTGGAAGTTTTTGGTTATTCGCGACAAGGAAAGAATTCAGGCATTAAAAACTGAGAAATTGAAAGAAGCAGAAGCATATTTCAAAAATTCAAAAAATCTTTCAGGAGAAGAGCTGAAAAATCAATTAAAACA
Organism: uncultured Draconibacterium sp.; assembly: GCA_963677235.2. Taxonomy (GTDB): domain Bacteria; phylum Bacteroidota; class Bacteroidia; order Bacteroidales; family Prolixibacteraceae; genus Draconibacterium. Next base: position 165,395 of record CAXXPP010000006.1, read on the forward strand.
AACGGAGGAAGAGCTGACCGCCGGATATTTGTCGGCGCCACTTTACATTGCTGTTTTCACCGATGATAATAGCAATTATCCTGACTATAATCATTGGGATGGCCCGTTGGCAGCTGGTTACATGATGCTGGCAGCGAGAGCTTTGGGGTATGGAACTGTTTTTATAACCGATTCTTTTTCAGAAGAATTAACAAAACGGGTGTTTAATATTCCGGATGGATACACACGGGTTTGTTTTACTCCGGTTGGTATCCCGGTTGAATGGCCTGACAAAGAAAAGAAAGATCTTAATGCTTTTATTGTGAATGAAAGTTTCTAAAAATCAAGACCCGAAACAAATGCTTGTTTCGGGTCTCTTAATCGTAGGTCGATTTAGTAATTCCAATAAACAGGGTTGAATATTTTGTGTATTTTCATTTTATCACAGTTCCTTGTTATTCAAATGCGAAAGATATGATTCCTGAAAACAGGCATTCTCGGTAGAATCTTTACTTTTTGTTTTACCACTTTCAAACAACATGAAAACAGAAAGCAAAAAGATTAAGACTATTTTTTTCATTCATAAAAAAACATTGGTATATCTAAGATAAGAAACTTTTAGTTCAATTCAATGCTCAAACTGAAATAACAGTTTTATTTTTTTAGCTTATCTTTAAAGACTTTACGGAACTTTTCAACTTTTGGAGCAACCACAAACTGGCAATAGGGCTGATTTTTGTTTCGTTCGAAATAGTTGATATGATAATTTTCCGCGACATAAAAACTATTAAATGGTGTTACCTCGGTCACAATCGGGTCGTCATAAACTTTTTCTTTTTCCAATTCCTGAATAATTTTCTCTGCTACTTTCTTTTGTTCTTCATTGTGGTAGAAAATTGCCGATCTGTATTGTGTGCCAACATCATTTCCCTGGCGGTTTAAAGTAGTTGGATCGTGCGCCATAAAAAATACTTCCAAAATTTCAGAGAAGCTTAATTTTTCCGGATCGTAGGTAACTTGTATAACCTCGGCATGTCCTGTCCGCCCTGTGCAAACTTCTTTATATGAAGGGTTCTTTATATGTCCTCCGCTATAGCCGGGCTTCACATCAACAACTCCTTTTAGTTGCAGATATACTGCTTCGGTACACCAGAAACATCCTCCTCCGAGTGTTGCTTTTTCTAAATCTTTAGCCATAGCTGTTGTTGAAAATAAAAGGATTATTAGTATAATTAATTTTGCCTTCATACTTATGATTTCACCTTCGCTACAGTTCTTTGTCTTTTCCAAAACATAAACCGTGAAAAGAATTTTTTTTCAAAATTCCAGAAGAACTTAAATTGCCCAAACAGCGAACCGGTTATAAGTAAGAGAATATTGTAAACCGTAAGAATAACAACAATATATACTGGTGCTTTTACCCACAGATGAGTATCGGTAGTTATTCCGATTAAGTCGAAAATAAGTTCCTTTATATAAACCGTTGAACTTCCGGTAATTGCAAACACAATCAGTATTATAACAACCTGGAAATTGCTTGTGATATTCCACCTCTTTTTTAGTTTCTCAAACATTGTTATTTTTTTACTTAAATAACAAAAGAGTTAAAAGTATGTTTTATGAAAGATTAAATCTGGTGAGTTTGAAAAATAATATACCCATAAAGAGCAAAACGAACCAAACGGAACAATGCATATTTTAGATATCGTTTTGAAGGATATCCGGCTGAACCAACCAATAAACTTATAGCTGACCAAGGCAGTGGTGTGAGGGCAGCTACAATTATCAGAAAAAGCCCGTACTTGTGTATAAGCGGCCATTGTTGACTAAAAAATTTCATACGGATAAAACGAAAAGTAGCTTTTTGGTAAAAGAACTGTCCGATTAAAAAAGTGGCATATCCCATTGCATATGAGACCACGGCAAAAAAGCCGACATTCAAAATGTAGTGTGTGGTATCGGCTTTGTTAAAAGCCCAAATCATAAAAATTTCTGGAGGAATTATTCCAAAGAAAAATTCGGAAGCGGAATAAATCAGGTAAATTATTTCTGGCCGCGCATAAAATTGTTGAATCCATTCATCGGAAGCTTGTGACAGAACCAGTTTTCTAAAAAGAAAATATCCTCCCAATAGAATAGCCAGCCAGGCTAAACCTTTTAATCCGTTTCTTATTAAGAATTTGAAATGAGGACTTATTTTCATGAGATGATTCCGATTTATAAAACCACGAAGGTATAACATTTTTAGGACCTGAAAGTTTTTATTTGTCTGTGTTGATTACAGTATTTACAGAAAACTGAGTCTGGTTCAGTATTCTTTTTTTAGCGAAATAAAGAGGAAGTGTATTTTTGAATTAATGTACCGAAGCGTTTTGAAATTACATTTTTATATGGTTTTATTTTTTTAAAACAGACTGAAAGGTAATTTTTGTATAATACCAAACATTTATCTTTTTGCTGTTACATTCACCGGGAGTCCATTTCTTCTTTATCGATTTGATAACTCTTACACCTTCGTTGTTCATAATTTTTTCGGCGGAACGTGCAGCATGAACTTGTTCCATCTTCCCTTTTGAATTAATCAGGAATTTTATGAAAATATACCCCGTTGTATTGTTCTGAATGGCAGAAACAGGATATCTTATATTTTGAGCAATTTCCATTTGAAATGCTTTCCCTCCTCCCGGAAACTGAGGTTCCCGGGTAATTTGTAACGTGCTGTCGGCGGGGTGAAAAATGAATTCCTCATTGATTTGTTTCCCTTTTAAAAAAGCAGCATTTTCCATTGGTTTACCTTCCAAATCAAACAAGGTGCATTCACCATGTAAAACTAATGGAAAAACTTGCAGCGCATTACCAGTAAGAATGAGCCGGTTGTTTTCATCCCACTGTTGTATTTTAAACCCAAGGTCGGTTTTCTCTGTTATCTCTGTTTTTTTATAAAGGCCTTTTAGCTTTTTATTATCGAAAGCATAGTAAATATCTTCTGCAACTTTTTGTACTACTGATTCCAGTATCGATTTTTGCCATTCATTTTCCTGAAGCCTGGAGCGATAAATCGCAAATGTGTTATCATCTATAATTTGCTTTTCAATTTTTACAACTGCATTTTCAGGAGATGCTGTCAATGTTTCGTTGGCATGTAAATAAATCACATTTTGTGCAGAAAGTATGGAACATAAGGTTAAAAATAAAAAGGTAAGGCTAAAAGTAAATTTAAAATTCATTGTTAATGATTTTGTTCGTGTTTGCAGGTTTTTGCATTTAAAGTAATAACTTTTTATAAATAATATTGTGAAAACCAGAGATAATCTGTTACAACAAAATTTGAAAATTGCACATAACATTAAGTATTATTAGTTGTTGATAAATAGCTAGTTCCAATTATTTTCCAGAACATAATTTGAAATATCAGTAAGCTGTTGTTCTGTTAAATTTGGGAACCCTGTCATTGCCGGGTAATCCATTCTTTTTCGTCCGGGTTTTTGGATCCACTGTTTTAATCCATCAATATTATTTTCATAAACAGGGGCTGCTTCTGCCATTGACGGGCCCACCAGGCGAGTGTTTGCGGCATGACAAACTGCACAATTATTTTTAAAAAGTTCTTCGCCCGGACTAATTGTTCCTTCCGGTGTTTCAACAGATGGCATCAGAACATTTTCGTGTGCTTTTTTTACCGCTTCCCAATGAGCGGCAGTTCGTTCTGCCATCATGGTTTTGTGGGTTTTGAGTGCCGATTCACGATACATATGTCTTCCTGTTCCCATAAATGCAACAAGAAGAGTAAATAATCCAATAATGATATAATATCTTTTCCCGATAGCCTCATTTTGTTTTATCATTTTCCAGAGTTGAAAAAGAATAACCACAGCTATGGAAACTCCTGCCAGAATAACCCAGAAAAGTCCCCAGGTTACTCCCTTTGTTGGCAAGGTTAAAAATAGGAGCGGGCCAAAAATAAATTGAAATCCGGTGGCTGCCAATGCCAGCGTTAACATATTATTTCGCAAAACGGGTTTTGTGAGTTGTTCAAATTTTGATTCAAACGCATAATTTTTTCTTCCAAAATAAATAGCCAGGAAAACGCCGGTTATGGCCAGGCAGGCAGTTATAAAATGAAAGTATCGTGGAAAGACATTGGGTAAAGTTAGCGCACTGAAAAATCCGTGGACAGAGCCCCATTTTTCAGGAAAAAGCATCAGGTTAATGTTGGTTAAAAAAATGAAAGGGATCATGAGAAAACTAAACACACCAAGAGCCAGAATACTTAAATGCAGGGTTTTGTTTTCCGAGAGTTTGTCCCAGGAATATTTGTGAAGATATACGAGTAAAAAAGCTACGGAAACCCAGGGAACAATGGAAATCCACATATTTCCTGTGAGCGCATTTGAAGAATAAAAATACAGTGTGTAAAGTACGTTAATAGAAAGTAACGGTGCAACTCCCAAAACAACCGCGAGGCTTTTGTTTACTGTAATCGTAGCAGCAATTTCACGTGCTAATCTATCATAGTCTTTATTTTTTAGTCCCTTCCACTCATACCAAAATGTAAGAATGCTCCCGCCAACCATTAAATTGATAAAAAGAATATGCAAAAGAAACGAAAAGATTAAAATTACAACCAATAACCATTCTGGTAGTGGCAGAGGCAACGGAATATCTTTCGGGACGGGTATCTGTGCTAAAGTTAAATTTATCATGGTTGATTTGGATTATCTGGTTAGTATTTTATTTCTTTTACATCAACACCTTTTATTTGAGGGCCTTCCAACGGTTCGGGCTCTGCCTGCTGGTGTTGAATATACCAGGCAAGTGCTTCCAGTTCTTTTTCGTTTCCTGGAAATGGAGGCATATAATATCTTACATTGTGCATCGACTTCATATATGTTTTCATGGCTTCCACATTTAACGGATTTTCAGTTCCGTACATTCTTTCAAAACGATTAACCACTGAATTTACTCCGTGTGTAGTATGACATCGTGTACAGGCCAGGTTAAAAACTTCCTCCCCTGCTTTAAGTTTATTCTCTTCTGTTATTTCCGAAATGGAAGAATATGGCGTATTTTTTAACAAACCTGTTTGCTGGTATAAAGGATACTCCTCAACCAGAATTCCATTGGCATACATATAGTCGCCAATTACGTATGGTTTTCTGATGAATTCACGCAAGCGTTCAAAGGTTCCTAAAAACAAAATGGAAGCGATTACAGGGATAAACAGCAAATGTTTTGGAAGTCGTTTAGGCGCAAAGGTTCCAAGGATACTAACTGCAAAACCAATCGTCACTACAACAATCATTACTTTTAAAAGCGAATCGTACCAATCCTGAAATTGTTGAGTTCCAAGAGCCACAGGCAGGTTTCCAATCATTGCTCTGGGAATAAACCAGTAATAGATAAATCCTCCTACAGCAGCAACAGGCATCCATAATAAAATCCAGAATGAAATATGTTTTAGTATTCCCGGGCGATATTGATTTCCTCTCTTTAGAGTGTAGGCTGTTATCAATAGAGCTACGCATCCGGCCATCATCATGGCTACCGGAGTTCTGAAGATGAGTTGTGGCAAATAAATTGGATTTGTAAATCCGCTGAATAATGTTTTATGGTTTATCCAGCTTCCGGGATCCATCATAAAACCAAGAATAGCTACAATAATTGCCATCGTAAGCCAGGAAAAAATGCTTAACCAAAGACCAAATAAAATGTGTCTCTTCTTTTTAACCGGAGATTCATTCGAGCGTTTCCATGTTAAAAAGTATATCATTATAAAAATAACTTCCAGTACAAAAACGATCCACTCTGTAAACCAGGCAAAATAAAATACCCTGATAAGGCTTCCCAACGACGCAGGATTTGCAAGCGATGCGGCAAACCATATTCCTACCCCGGTTAATGCCCCTACAGTTGTTGTAACTATGAAAGCAAAAAATAATAGCTTTCGGGCAGTTTCGTCCCAGGTTGTTCCTTCATCAGGGTTTCGTTTTTTCTTTTGGTAACCCCTGAATTCCAGGAATGTAACAAGTGGTGCAAATCCGACGGCAAGAGCGTGATTAATAATTACGTGTAAAATGGCTATTATGGCAACCAACAAACGGTTTCCCATAAAATCAAGATGAAATAGCGGAAAATCCATGGATTAGTGGTTTTTATTTTGATTCAAAATATACTAATAATTTCTTTGTCTGGGAACAGAAAACTGAAATTATATTAACCTTTTGTTCTTTGGTACATTTTGAGACGTTTGAGTATAAAAGAAATTTGGATATTTTTTTTGCAGGAATAGAAGCAAAGTATTTTTATGAAAGAAGGGGAAGCGTTTCTGACTCCCCCTTGAATTTTATGCATAGTTTTTATAATGACTCTCCAAAATCTTTTTTAAATTTTGCCATTAATTTTTCGGGCCAGTCGCCTTTTGCTTCCAGGCGCCCCATGAAGAATCGAAGCAATGGAGGTTCTTCAATCCATTGCAGCCCGCCAATCAGTTCTCTGTTTTCATACAACCACTTCACCCGATCGATAACAAACATTGTTTGTGAAAGTGTAAATACTCTGCGAGGGAAAGCCAAACGCAACAATTCAACATCAGCAAGAACATCGTCGCCGTTTTCATCACGTACGCTGGAAATAGTTCCTCTTTCCATCCCGCGAATTCCTGAAATAATATATAATGCAGAAGCCAAAGCTCCGGCAGGATAATCTTGTTGCGGGACATGTGGTAAAAATCCCATTGCATCGATGTGGCAACCCAGCGCCCCGGCAGGAGTAATTACCGGAACACCTGCTTTATCTAAATTGTCAACAGCATATTTTATAAATGATGGTGACTGACTGATTACGGTGTCATCGCATGTTTCTTTTAAACCTACTGCCATGGCCTCAATCTCGCGTACCGACATCCCTCCGTAAGTAACAAATCCTTCATATAATACCAATAAATCACGCATTTTCAGGTAAAGATCTTTGCTGTTGGTTAAAATTCCACCTCCACGTGTGGAACTTACTTTCCGGCTTGAGAAATAAACCAAATCAGCATAACCACACATTTCCTGTAAAATATCTTTTATTTCTGCATTTTTAAATTCTTCTTCACGTTGTTTTATAAAGTAGGCATTTTCTCCGATTAAGCTGGCATCTAACACCATCATGGTGTTATTCTGCTCACAAACGGCTTTAACGTCGCGCATATTTTGCATCGAAAATGGTTGACCACCAATAAGGTTGGTCGATGCTTCCATCCTAACGAAAGCTACGTTTTCTTTTCCGTATTTTTCAAAAACAGCATTTAATTTATTGATGTCGATATTTCCTTTAAATGGTTTGCTGCTTTTAATATCCAAGGCATCATCAGCGAAAATTTCCAGAACTTTTCCTCCGTTTAATTCCATGTGAGCTTTGGTTGTTGTAAAATGGTAGTTCATGGGTACCACATCACCGGTTTTTATAAAAGCCTGCGAAACAATATTTTCCGCCGCACGTCCCTGGTGAACTGGTAAAACATAATGCTTTCCAAATACCTCGCGGGCAGCTTCTTCCATACGGTAAAAACTTTGTGAGCCCGCATATGCATCATCGGCCTGTAGCATAGAAGATACCTGGTTGTCGCTCATTGCGTTTGTACCGGAGTCGGTAAGCATATCAAGAAAAATATCTTTGGTATTAAGCAAAAACGTATTAAAACCTGCTTCTTCTATAGCTACTTTTCGTTCCTCGATAGGTTTTAAAAATAATTTTTGTACGATGCGTACTTTGTGTAGTTCCACAGGAATCTGTTCGCCATTGTAGAATTTAATGGCATTGTTTTGGTTTGTCATTTTTTATTGGTTTAAAGTTACGATTTAAAAATTTTCTAAAAATAAATTCTTCAAATTGAAAACTTTAACTTTTAAAACATTTGTTTTGAAAAAAACAGTATTTATAATTATTCAAAATAAACCAGTGGAAATAGCTTAATATTTAGATGTAAACCAGTTTTAAAATTTTTTCCAACCATTTCGTGTCTGTATCATTGAATGACGATATTTCCTTGCTGTCGATATCCAGAACACCAACAATTTTTCCCTCTTTATTTTTAAAAGGAACAACAATTTCTGAGTTTGAGCGCGAGTCGCAGGCAATATGCCCGGGAAATTGATGTACATCTTCTACAACAATTGCTTCTTTTTTATTAAAAGCAGCCCAGCAAACTCCTTTATCTTTTTCAAGTATTTGGCACGCAACCGGGCCTTGATACATATTTACTGTCATCTCGCCATTATTAATCAGATAAAAGCCTGTCCAGAAGTAGTTTTCCATTTTATGGTGAAGTACGGCGATAACGGTTGCCATCCGTGCCGAAGTGTTATTGCTTTTTAATACAAGCTCGCTTAACTGTTTATAAATCCGGCTATACCGTCCTTCTTTTTTTTTGTCTTCCATGTTTGTAATTTTGAAAAAAATCAGACTACGAAAGAACAAAAAATGTTTAATTTAGATGAATAAAAGCTGAAATTTATGGAACGAATTGTCACAGATCCGAATGAAAAACAATGGGGAATGTTTGTACACCTTGCGGCTTTTGCTGCATTAATCGGAATTCCACTGGGAAATGTGGTAGGCCCGTTGATTGTTTATTTAATTAAAAAAGATGAATACGAATTTGTGAATGAACAAGGCAAGGAGGTTCTCAATTTTCAAATTACCTGGAGTTTAATTTTAATCGTTTCGGCATTATTTATTATTGTTGGAATTGGCTTTTTAATTTTGGTTGGTTTTGGAATTGCCTGGTTGATTTTGGTTATTATGGGAACAGTTGCTGCGAGTAACGGACAATATTATAAATATCCCTTAACTTTTAAGTTTTTTAGCTAAAATTGTTCTGAAACCGAAATTTATGATCCAAAAAATTGATGAGAAGTTGCTTTCAGAAGTAATTAAGGAAGCACAAAGCCGGGAGCGAAAAAGAGCGAATTATAATTTTCACCCTACTTATGACGATCCAATTAACCGGATGCTGAATGCATTTGAACCTGGAACCTATGTACAGCCGCACAAACATGAGAACCCGGATAAAAGGGAAATTTTTTTGTTGTTGAAAGGAAAAATGGCAATGGTATTCTTTAATGATGAAGGAGAGATAACAGAACATGTAATTTTAAACTATTCAACGGGAAACTATGGTGTGGAAGTTCCCCCAAAGGTTTGGCATACTGTAATTTCGTTGGAATCAGGAACGGTAGTTTACGAAATTAAAGACGGCCCTTATGTTCAGACCGATGATAAGAATTTTGCTTTGTGGGCACCCAAAGAAGGCGATAACAGTTGTTCCGGTTATCTTCAAAAATTAATGGAAAAGTTGAATTTGATATAGATACATCTGCTTTTTCATTTTCCTAAATTCGTAAATCGCTTACATTTTCCTTATTTTTGCCCCCCTAAAATTGAAATCGATGGCACAAAAACCTTCTATACCCAAAGGAACCCGCGACTTTTCACCTGCTGAAATGGTAAAACGAAATTACATTTTTGATACAATTAAAGATGTTTTTCGATTGTATGGTTTTCAACCGATTGAAACACCTGCGATGGAAAATCTTTCGACATTGATGGGAAAATACGGGGAGGAAGGAGATAAACTGCTTTTTAAAATTCTGAACTCAGGTGATTTTGTATCAAAAGTTTCTCACGATGTATACAGTGAAAAGGATTCAATAAAACTTACTTCACAAATTTCAGAGAAAGGTTTGCGTTACGATCTGACTGTTCCGTTTGCAAGGTTTGTTGTACAATACCGGAATGATATTACTTTTCCGTTTAAACGTTACCAGATTCAGCCGGTTTGGCGCGCCGACCGGCCGCAAAAAGGACGTTACCGTGAATTTTATCAGTGCGATGTAGATGTAATTGGCAGCAATAGTTTGCTTAATGAAATGGAACTGGTGCAAATTATTGATGATGTTTTTGGGCGGCTGAAAATTAATACCATTGTTAAAATAAACAATCGGAAAATTTTAGCCGGAATTGCTGAAATTATAGGTGAACATGAGCGGATTGTTGATATTACCGTTGCCATTGATAAGCTGGAAAAAATAGGTTTGGAAAAAGTAAATATCGAGCTTTCAGAGAAAGGTGTTTCTGATGAGGCGATTTTGAAATTACAGCCGATTTTGGCATTGGAAGGAAATTCTGCAGAAAAAATCAACCAGTTGGAAAATGTTTTGTCAGCTTCTGAAATTGGGATGAAAGGTGTGGATGAAATTAAAACGTTATTTGGCTATATTGAAAAGCTTAACTTGCAAACCGAAGTAGAACTGGATTTAACATTGGCGCGCGGATTGAATTATTATACCGGGGCAATTTTCGAAGTAAAAGCAAAAGATGTAGCTATTGGCAGTATTTGTGGAGGGGGAAGGTACGATGATTTAACGGGGATTTTTGGTTTGCCTGATGTTTCAGGTGTTGGTGTTTCGTTTGGGGCTGAACGTATTTTCGATGTCCTAACACAACTTGAGCTTTTTCCACATGAATCGATGGAAACAACAAAGGTTTTGTTTGTAAACTTTGGAGAAAAGGAAGAAGCTTATTGTTTACCGATTTTGGCCAGGTTGAGGAAGAATAACATTAATGCTGAAATTTTTCCGGAAAATGCGAAGATGAAAAAGCAGATGAATTATGCAAATAAAAAGGATATTCCATTTGTAGTTTTAGCAGGTGAATCAGAAATAAATGAAGGTAAATTCACTTTGAAAAATATGGAAAGCGGTGAACAAAAAAGTGTTACTGCTGAAGAACTGATAAAAATCCTTTCTTAATCCTTCCGGTTCTGCGAAATTGCTTCAAAATTGAGGCAATGATTTTAAAGTTAAAGTTCAGATTTGTAAAAATTGCCGGAGGAGATATCCGGTTTCCTTGATTTTTGGACATCAATCACTGTGATGTCATCCTGAGCGAAGTCGAAGGATGCACCGCTGCATAACAGATAATCATATAAATCAAATTTTTACAAATCCTTTAATTTGTCATGACAAACTATAGATTTCAAATAACACCCGAAAGTCTGACTTTTGGCCAAATTCAGGAAATTCTTGAAAATAATATCAAACTCGAACTTTCCGAAAAATCAAAACAACGTATTGTAATAAGCAAAAATTATCTCGATAAAAAACTTAACGAATCAGAAAAACCTTTGTATGGCATAAACACCGGTTTTGGCGCTTTATGCGATATTGAGATATCAAAAGACGAATTAAGCAAATTACAGGAAAACCTTGTGATTTCGCACGCGTGTAATATTGGACCTGAAGTTCCGGGTGATGTCGTAAGACTAATGTTGCTTTTAAAAGCACATGCTTTGTCGAAAGGGAATTCAGCTGTTCAACTCAAAACGATTCAACGAATTATTGATTTGTTTAATCATAACATTTTGCCGGTAGTTTGCGAGCAAGGTTCCTTAGGTGCAAGTGGTGATTTGGCTCCGCTGGCCATGTTGTTTTTGCCATTACTTGGTTTAGGCGAAGTATATTTTGATGGGCAAAAAATGGAGTCAAGAGTTGTTCTTGAAAAAATGGGGTGGGCACCTGTTAAACTGGAAGCCAAAGAAGGGTTAGCATTGTTAAATGGAACGCAGTTTATGAGCGCTCATGGTGTTTACACCTTGCTAAAAACTTTCCGGATTATTGATCAGGCTGATATGATTGGAGCACTTTCGTTGGATGCTTTTGATGGTTTAATTGAACCTTTCGGCGAAAATATTCAGCGAATTCGGCCACACAGGGGGCAGGTGACAACGGCGGCTAATTTCAGGAGAATTTTGAAGGGAAGTGAGATGCAGGTAAAAGACAAAACGCATATTCAGGATCCATATTCTTTTCGTTGTATTCCTCAGGTTCATGGCGCAGTGAAGGATGCAGTGAATTATGTAGCCGGTGTTTTTGAAACTGAAATTAATTCGGTAACCGACAACCCGACGGTTTTCCCGGAGGAAGATCAGATTGTTTCGGGTGGAAATTTTCACGGAGAGCCACTGGCTTTGGCACTCGATTTTTTAGCTATGGCATTAAGTGAACTGGGAAGCATTTCGGAACGAAGGACCTACCGGTTGATTTCCGGTGAACGCGGGCTCCCCGAATTTTTAGTAGCCAAACCTGGATTAAATTCCGGCTTTATGATTCCCCAATATGCAGCGGCTTCTATTGTAAGTCAGAATAAACAGTATTCTACACCGGCTTCTGTTGATTCTATTCCTTCTTCCAACGAGCAGGAGGATCATGTGAGTATGGGGGGAAATGCGGCAACAAAAGCATTGAAAGTAGTCTTAAATACGGAGAAAATTCTTGCTATTGAACTATACAATGCTGCACAGGCAATGGATTTTAGAAAACCTTTAAAAACTTCACCTTTTCTCGAAGAATTTAAAAATGAATATCGAAAAATGGTTGCTTTTGTAAATCATGATGTTTTAATGTACGAAGGGATTAATAAAACAATTGAGTTTCTGAATACTACAGGAATAAAAAAGCTGGAAGTTTTATAACCTCCAGCTCTTTATGTCGATTTTGAAAAATTTTGGCAGAATGATAAAATCCTGAGGAACAGCTTAAATTGATTCGGTTTCTACTACTTTCGACAGAATTTCGGAATACGGTAACAACAGGTATTTTTTCCCGTCGAAATCAATTTCCGTCCCTGAATATTTTTTGTAGAGAACCTTGTCACCTGGCGCTATTTCTGCATTTTCGATGTTGCTAATTGCAACAACTTTAGCAACTTCTTGTTTTTCTTTTGCAGAATCGGGAATAATAATTCCTGAAGCGGTTTTTTGTTCTGAAGTGTCTTCCAATAGTTCCAACAGAACATTTTGGTTAATAGGCTGTAATTCTTTCATTTTTACCATTCTTTAAAATTAATAGTTAATAAAGTTAATTTGAAGTTAACAATATTTTGTCAATGTTATCTTTGAACATTTGTTTTGTATCTTCTTTAGAACGGGCTATTCCTGAAGTCATTACAGGTTTTCCATCTTTGGGAATGTATAAAAATGCCGGTATTCCGCTAATTCCAAACACGCCGGCAAGTTCTCTTTCAACTTGTGTATCAATTTTATATACCGTAATTTTCCCGTTATATTCCTTGGAAATTTCTTCCAGTATTGGGGATGCGATTTTACACGGGCCGCACCAGTCGGCATAAAAGTCAATTAATGCAGGTTTATCGCCTTTGTATTTCCATTCCTGTGGTGAATTTTGGTAATCCCAAACTTCGCTTAGAAACTTTTCTTTGGTAAGTTTTACAGAACCTCCTTCTTCTCCTGCATTTTGAGTTACAGATTTGGCAGGTGTTGTGCCATTCTCGCTGCTTTTTTCTTTGGCCTGGCTTGCATTGCAGCTTTGCAACGAGATAACTGCAACAGCCAGTATGAATACTAGTTTTTTCATGTTATTGTAATTTAATTTATTCCTAATAAAGTATTTATCCTGTTTTTATCGAACCCAACAATAATTTCGCCATTAATATTTGTTTGCGGAACTCCTTGTTGTCCGCTTCTTTTTACCATTTCTTCTGCAGCTTTCTGATCCTTCGAAACATCTACTTCGCGATATCTGACACCGTGTTCCTGAAAATGTCTTTTAATAGTATTGCACCATGTACAGGTTGGTGTAGTATAAACCGTTACATTTTTTTGCGGTTTCTCTTCTGTATTTCCGGCTGACACAAAGGCAACTTTCTCGAAAATAGTACTAAATTGTTCTGGCTGATGACATCCTTTTATCACATTTTTTAATGTCCCTTTTTCAAAGTTCAACAGCGAGGGAACACTGGTGATTTTATATTCCGGATGTATATCACGAACTTCATTTACATCAGCATAAAAAAGAACAGTTTTATCCGCTTTTGACGCAGCTTCTTGATAATTCTCAAATGCACAATCGCTTTGAGATGATCCCTTTTTATATAACAATAACCAAACGTTTTCGTTCGGTTGTATTACTTCTTTTAGTTCGTTTAAAGAGCCAATTTTTTTCATGTTTCAAATATATGTAAATATTTATATATATGAAACATTGTATTTCAATTGTTGTGCCAATTTTAAAAGTTACCAAATTGGCAGATGAAGATAAAAAATTTCCATATTTTTTTACTGACGCAACCTTATAGGAGCCTTTTTAGTCATAAACATGTGAAACAATTAAAATTAAATGTACTATGAAGAGAACTGTATTTGCAATGCTAATTGCATCTGTATTTTTGGTAACAGGATGTTTGGAAGATGATGATTATTATTCATTGTCTGATGCGTGGTTTGGGCTTGGCATTTTTCAGGAAACAGATTCAATTGCCGGAGGGTACAGAGTTGTGATGGATAATGACGATGTACTGATACCGGTTACTTCGAATTTTAATGTATTTCATTATGTGAAAGATGGCGACCGGGTTTTGGTGGATTATACGATTTTGGATGATAATTCAACTGACGGTGAAGATGCCACGGAATACTACATAAGACTCAATTCAATAAAGAAGGTTTTGATGAAAGGAATTCTTGATGTAACTGAGGAAAATAATGATAGTATCGGTAATGACCCGATAAAGGTTGTTGACGTTTGGCTGACAGATAGTTTGCTGAATTTTGAGTTGAAATACTGGGGAAGCAGTAAAATACATCTTATAAACCTGGTAAAACAGCCGGGAGAATTAACAAGTGAAGACCAACCTGTTGAACTTGAACTGAGACATAACGCAAATGGAGACGGTGAAAGTATTCCATATAAAGCTCTTGTTTCGTTTAAATTAGGAGAACTTAAAATTACCGGACAAGACTCTGTTCAATTCAGGGTTACCGGAATGGACTATGATAACCAGGAATTTGATTACGATGGTGTTTATCACTACGGCGAAAACAATGATTAGTTCTATGAGGTTTTACAAATCAAAAGGTGTCTGAAAAGGCACCTTTTTTTGTTTTCGCAGAAAATCATTTTAAGTGATGCCGCAATTTATTTATTTTGAATAAATTTATTTGGTTCAAATTATACAAAATGAAAAAGATAGCATTGGTTCTGCTCGTAGCAGTTTTATGGAGTTGTACACAAAAAGAAAAGGTGAAAGTTTCATCGAATTATTTACCGGAAACACCTCAGTTACAATCGGACAAAATGACACCCGAAGTGTTGTGGTCGTTTGGCAGGATAGGCGGCCCCCAGGTTTCGCCTGATAACAAAACAGTTTTATATACTGTAACCTACTATAATATCGAAGAAAATAAATCATACCGCGACATTTACACCGTTCCCGTTGCAGGAGGTGAAGCAAAGAATATTACCAACACCGGCATTAATGAATCGGCCGCAGTGTGGCGCCCTGATGGAAAGAAAATAGGCTATCTTTCTTCTGCTTCAGGAAGTGTTCAGCTTTGGGAGATGGATCCTGATGGAAGCAGCGCAAAACAAATAACAAATATTGAAGAAGGAATTTCCGGATTTGGTTATTCTCCTGATCAATCGAAAATATTTTATACAAAAAGTGTAAAGCTGGACGAAAGTGTCAATGACATCTATCCTGACTTGCCAAAAGCTAATGCCAGGCTTGAAACTGATATTATGTACCGCCACTGGGATACCTGGCACGATTATACTTATAACCATATCTTTGTCGCCGATTATTCAGGGAATATTTCTTCAGGAAAAGACATTCTGGAAGGTGAAAAATATGATTCGCCAATGAAACCTTTTGGAGGGACGGAACAAATTGCCTGGAGTGCGAACAGTAAGATACTGGCGTACACCTGCAAAAAGAAAGTTGGGAAAGAATACGCAGTATCAACCAATTCTGATATTTATTTTTATAACGCAGAAACCCGGAAAACAACCAATTTTACCTCAGGGATGATGGGTTATGATCAAAATCCGGTTTTTTCTCCCGACGGAAGATATTTGGCTTGGGAAAGTATGGCCCGGGATGGATACGAGGCTGATAAATCGCGACTTTTTATTGCAGATTTGGAAACAGGGGAGAAAACAGATTATTCCGAAAATTTTGACCAAAATTCAAATGGACTGACCTGGAGTTCTGATAGCAAGTCGCTCTTTTTTATTAGCGATATTCATGCTACCGACGAAATTTATCGGCTCGATTTAGCTGATGGATCAATTGTTCGTTTAACCGATGGCGTTCATGATTATCAGGTTGTATTACCTGCCGGAGATAAATTGGTTGCTGAGAAAATGTCAATGTCTCAACCTTCTGAACTATATGTTGTTGATCCGGTTTCCGGGAGTGATGAAGCACTAACAACGGTAAATAAAGGAATTCTGGATCAGCTTACTATGGGGAAAGTTGAAGAACGATGGATGAAAACTACCGATGGAAAACAAATGTTAGTTTGGGTAATTTATCCTCCACATTTCGATCCAGGTAAAAAATATCCAACATTATTATATAACCAGGGAGGCCCGCAGGGAACAGTTAGCCAGTTTTGGTCGTACCGGTGGAATTTCCAGATGATGGCTGCCAACGATTATATTGTTGTAGCGCCAAACCGACGTGGATTGCCTGGTTTCGGGCAGGAATGGAACGAACAGATTTCAAAAGACTATGGAGGGCAAAATATAAAAGACTTGTTAACTTCCATCGACGAAATGGCAAAAGAACCTTACGTGGATGAAAACAGGCTGGGAGCTGTTGGAGCAAGTTATGGCGGGTATTCAGTATTGTATCTGGCTGGTCATCACGATGGGCGTTTTAAAGCTTTTATTGCCCACGACGGTATTTTTAACTTCGAACAAATGTATCTCACAACCGAAGAAATGTGGTTTGTAAACTGGGACTACGGTGGCCCGTATTGGGAGGAAAGTAATGCAGCAGCACAGCGTTCTTACAGCTTTTCTCCCCACAAGTATATTCAAAACTGGGATACTCCTATTTTAATTGTTCAGGGGGAACAAGACTTCCGTGTTCCGGAAGGGCAGGGGATGGCTGCATTTAATGCTGCAATTTTGAGGGATATACCGGCCGAATTTCTTTATTTCCCGGAAGAAAACCACTGGGTACTACAACCTCAAAACGGGATTTTATGGCAACGGGTATTTTTCAACTGGCTGGATAAGTGGTTAAAATAAATGGGAAGGTAAGCTAAAATTATGGACAAGAAATGGCATCTGCTACGTGCAGGCACCGTTTCTTGTCAGAGTTCTATCTTTTATAATATTTAAGAACACTCATCGCAAACCGTGCAGACGCAGTACCCGGTCCGCCGCTCATTTCTATCCCCACTTCAAGCGCTTCAATAATCTCACCTTCTACTGCTCCGTCGTTAAGCGCCTGTTTTATGTGCCATTCCATACACGATTCACAATTGATAACAACAGAAATTCCAATGGCGATTAATTCTTTTTGTTTTTTGCTCAATTTGCCGTCTGAATATGTTTTCTGTTCCATATCAACAAACGACTGATAAACTTTTGATTTTTTCATAAAATACGAATGAGCTTGTTTTCGGGTTGTAACAATGTTCTCAATTTTGTCTTTGTCAAGCTTTTTCATGAGTTTAATTTTGATTTTATATTATCGGCTGTATTCTTCAAATTTACGGAGAAAAGAGCCTGGCTTGGCATACTCGTTAATAATGTTTGCATTTTTATTCAATTCAAAAACATTATTTTTGAAACATAATAGAGAAATTTTATGCAAAAAATACATATCGGATTTTTGGGAGCAGGTGGAATTGCCAGAGCTCATGCCTATTCTTTACAGGCTTTAAAATATTATTACAACGAAGCTCCAGAGGTGGTTTTCGAATCTGTTGCTTCAGCACGCAGGGAAAGCAGGGAGAAATTTGCGCAAAATTTTGGGTTTTTAAGCGCTGAATCAGTGGAAGAGTTTTCAAGAAATGAGAATATTGAAGCTGTTTTTATTTTAGGGCCCAATAAAGTTCATTTTGATCATTTTCAACTGGCGCTACAGATGCCAAATGTAAAATATGTTTATCTTGAAAAACCAGTTTGCTCCTCTATTCAGGAAGAAGAGGCAATGAAAAAATTGCTGAAAACATACAATGAGAAAGTAAGGATTCAGGTAGGATTTCAGTATTTGCAAACTTCTACGGTGCGTGAAGCATTGACATTCTGGAAATCGGGAAAATTAGGTAAGCCCATCCACTTTGATTTAAAATATTATCATGGCGATTATTTACAGTCGTCGTACCGCGAAAAGCGAGTGACGCGTTTAACTCCCGCTCCAGATGGTGGTGCTATGGCCGATTTAGGTTCACACGGAATAAGTTTGTTAATGGCATTTTTAGGTGAAAATATCCAAATAACCAGTGCATTACAGGGAGGTAGTTTTAAGGATGTTCCGGAGGGTTCAGATTTATTTAGTTCTCTCTCGTTGGTGGAGCCCGAGACAGGCGCTGTAGGGAATATGTCGGCAAGTAGAATAAGTTCTGGTACCGGCGATTTGGTTCAGCTTGAAATTTACGCAGAAAACGGAGCAATTCGATATTCATCACAGAATTCGGAATATTTTGAATATTATATTGAAGGGAGCAACCAGTGGATAAAACAAATGGTTGGGAGCAATTATCAGCCAATTACCAGTTTCCCTTCCGGGCATGTCCCTCCGGGATGGCTGCGTTCCATGGTTCATGCTCATTATTGCTTTTTTACAGGAAATGATACATTTACTTTTATTCCGGACCTAAACCATGGGCTTTCGGTACAGCGTATTGTGAGAGAAACAGCCGGTTATTTAAATGATTTCAGAAAAAAGTACAAAAATGAGTGAGCGGAGAAGCGGTATTTTGCTGCACATAACATCATTACCTGGCAGTGAAGGAATTGGAACTTTTGGAGAAAATGCATTTCAGTTTATCGATTTTTTAGCTGAAACCGGCCAGAAAATTTGGCAGATTTTACCACTTGGTCCGGTTGGGTACGGTAATTCTCCTTACCAATGTTATTCTGCATTTGCCGGAAACATTTTTTTGATTGACCTAAAAAAGTTGTTGGACGAAAATTTGCTGGATCGAGAAGATTTAAAAAATACTCCTCGTTTTTTGAAAAGCAAAGTTGATTTTGCAAATGTAGAACAGTGGAAAATGCAGCTTTTGCGTAAAGCATTTGAAAAATTTCAGGCAAATAATTACGGCAGTTTTCACAGCGAATATCAAGATTTTTTAAAAGAACACAACTGGTGGCTACAGGATTTTGCTCTTTTTATGGCAGCTAAAGAACATTTTAAAGGAGAACATTGGACGTCGTGGCCAGAAGAATTAAAGTTTAGAACCCCAGTAGGTATTCATAAATATCAGGCCAATCTTAGTGAAGAAATTAATTTCTGGAAATTCTCACAGTTTCAGTTTTTCAGGCAGTGGTTTGCACTAAAAAAGTATGCCAACGCAAAGGGAGTTCATATTTTTGGTGATATGCCACTTTATGTTTCTGCAGACAGCTCTGATGTGTGGTCAAATGCTGACATATTTCTTCTGGATAAAAATTTGAAACCGAAGCAAGTTGGTGGCGTTCCTCCGGATTATTTCAGCGAAGACGGGCAGTTGTGGGGGAATCCTGTTTTCAACTGGAAACGGTTGCAGGAACGCGATTATGATTGGTGGATGGCGCGCCTGCATTTTAATCTGAATTTGTTTAACGAAATCAGGATAGATCATTTTCGTGGATTGGAATCGTTTTGGTCGGTTCCGGCTGGCGAAAAAACAGCCAGAAATGGGAAATGGGTGCTTGCCAAAGGCTATGAAATGTTGGCAAAATTGAAAGGACAGATCGGTCATTTACCATTGATAGCCGAGGACTTGGGGGTTATTACTGCTGAAGTGGAAAGAATGCGTGTAGATTTTGGGTTGCCCGGAATGAAAGTATTGCAGTTTGCATTTCGTTCAGATGCAGGCAATGAATATCTTCCACATAACTACACTCAAAATTTTGTAGGTTACACCGGAACACACGACAATAACACAACTCTTGGCTGGTTAAAATCGTTAAAAGGTGAAGAGAAAAAATTGGTAAAATTGTATTTGGGCGGAGCTGGTAAGGAAGCATCAAAAAATGTTGTTGAAATGGTATGGGCTTCAACAGTTAATACAGCAATTGCTCCTTTTCAGGATATATTACAACTGGGGGCTGAAGCACGAATGAATATACCCGGAACAGCCAGTGGGAACTGGGGATGGCGCTTTTACTGGAAGCAATTGAGAAAACGGCAAAAAGATTTTTTGATGGCAATTACCAAAATTTATAATCGTTAGTTTAACAGCACAATAGCACTGCTTTCATAAATTTTTCGGGTTGCTCGGCATGTAACCAATGGCCTGCATTTGGAATATTAACAAGAGTTGCATCGGGGTAAATTTCTTTTATCAATGTTTCATCTTCCGGTAAAATATATCTCGATTTCATTCCCCGGATAAATATTACCGGATAACTGGTAATTGGAATCCGGTCGTCGAGCCAGCTTTTATTTACTCCACTCACAATTTCATCAAGATTGTCATACAATACATCTACGTTTACCCGCCATTTATATAGCTTCGTTCTTTTATCCTTGGCCACATTTTTCAATAGAAACTGTCTGATTCTCAGGTCGTCTATTTTTTCGGCAAGTCGTTCTTCCACATCATTCCTGATTTTTATTTTGGTGAAATCAATGTCTTGCATAGCCAGCAGTATATTTTGGTGCAGATAAAACTGACTATCTTCCTTCAATAGCATGTAGTTTTTTGGTGCGATATCGGCAATTACCAACTTTTCGACCTTTTCCGGATAATCGGCAGCAAACCACATCGCAGTTTTTCCGCCCATGCTGTGCCCCAGGATAGTTGCTTTTTCGAGCTTGTGTTGTTCAAAAAATGCGTTTATATCTTCCTTCATGGAATCGTAGGTATGCACATCTGAAAATGGTGAGCGCCCGTGATTTCGCTGATCCACCATATAAACAGTATATTTTTCTGCTAATCTTTTTCCAATATTCAACCAGTTATCAGATGAGCCGTATAATCCGTGAATAATTACTAAAGGTGCTCCGCTTCCTTCTTTCCGATAATAAAGTTCCATAAATAAAAAGTGTCTTTTTTAGACGTAATAAAGGTTTCTCAGAATAAAAACTTTACTTTCTTTAATTTGTTTTGGGAATTTTTATTGCAAACACTCCAGGTACTTCTGAATGGTAGTTTCCAACCCAAGGTACAGTGCATCTGCGATTAAAGCATGACCGATGGAAACTTCTTTCAGGTTGGGAATATGTTTGTACAGATAATTCAGGTTCTCTAGATTCAAATCGTGTCCCGCATTTACATCAATTCCAATTGTTCCGGCCATTTTTGCTGCCTCAATAAAAGGTTCTATTGCTTTGTTCCGGTTTATTGGGTAAAACGATGCGTATGGTTCAGTGTATAATTCAATCCTGTCGGTTCCGGTTTCCGCAGCTCCTTCAACCATCACCGGATCCGGATCGACAAAAATAGAAGTACGGATTCCGTTTTCTTTTAATTCAGAAATTACATCTTTCAGAAAACCGAGGTTTTTCCATGTATCCCAACCATGATCGCTGGTAAGCTGATGATGTGTGTCGGGAACCAGGGTAACCTGGTCGGCCTGAACTTCAATAACCATTTTTAAAAAATCTTTACTTGGGTAACCTTCAATATTAAATTCTGTGGTTATCAGAGGTTTAATTTCATAAACGTCGTGCCGGGTAATGTGGCGCTCATCGGGGCGAGGATGAACTGTAATTCCTTGTGCCCCAAATTTTTGACAATTTATTGTGGCATCTTTTACACTTGGTATTGCTCCACCACGGGAGTTTCTTAGTGTTGCTATTTTGTTTATATTTACACTTAGTCTGGTCATTTTTTTAAAAAGAATAAGTTACGAAATTACAATTTTCAATTTGAAACGGTAGAATAAAAAGTAAAGATTTGTTGGCAGAGAGTTTAATATCAGATGTAGTTCCTTCCATTCCAAGCACGGAGAAAGGACAAAAGGCACTGAACCTTATGGATGTTTTCAGGGTTTCGCACATTCCTGTGGTTAACGACTTAAATTATGTTGGTATCATTTCAGATAAGATGATTTACGACCTGGATTTAATTGATAAAACCATAGATACGAAGGTTGAAAAGCTTGATACAACTCATGTTCATTCGGGGCAGCATATTTTTGAGGTTGCTATTTTAATGTATAAGCTGAAATTAAGTGTTATTCCTGTGCTCGATGTTGATCATTATTATCAGGGGGCAATAACATTGTATGATCTGGCCCGAAGATTTGCACGCTTATTTTCGTTACAGGAAATAGGTGGGGTTATTGTTCTGGAAATGAATATCAGTGATTATTCGCTGGCACAAATCAGTCAGATTGTAGAGAGTAACGATATAAAAATTCTTAGTTTGTTTTTGAACCGGACACCGGGAACGTCTAATCTCGATGTTATTATGAAACTTGATAAGGAAGATTTGTCGCCGGTGATTCAGTCTTTTATGAGGTACGATTATAATGTTAAAGCAGTTTATCTCGACCACACCATGTTGAATGATTTATATAAAGATCGTTTTGATCAATTCATGAAATTTATGAACATTTAAAGAATTCAAAAAACATGAAAGTTGCTGTTTACGGTACCGCTGTTTCCAATGAATTTGTTTCTGTTATTCGCGATTTTTTTCAGTTCCTGAAAGAGAATAGTATTGAGGTTCAGTTGTATAAACCTTTTTATTCTTTTTTAGTAGATAACCTGGAAGTTACTCCCTATTACAGTTCTTTTTTCCATTCATACATCGATTTTGATGAAAATAACGAATTTATTTTCAGTGTTGGTGGCGACGGGACATTTTTACATTCGGTAGTAAATATCCGGAATTTCGATATCCCGGTGGTTGGAGTTAATAGCGGGCGCTTGGGGTTTTTGGCCGACATTTCCCAGGAACATATGAACGATGCACTATCGGAAATATTTAATCATAACTTTTCTATTGTTGAGCGGTCGATGCTTGAGATTGAATTTGATGGGCGCGAGAACCTCGATTTTAATTATGCACTCAATGAAATTACGGTTTTGAAAACCGATACTTCATCAATGATTAACATATTGGCTTATCTCGACAAAGAATTGCTAAACAACTATTGGGCCGACGGGTTAATTATTTCAACACCAACAGGCTCAACGGCATACTCATTAAGTGTAGGCGGTCCAATTCTTACACCCGATTCGGAAAACTTCGTAATAACTCCACTGGCGCCACACAATTTAACCATTCGTCCGCTTGTAGTTCCCGATAACTACAGTATTAAACTAAAGGTAGAAGGACGGGGAGCAAATTATCTTACTTCGCTCGACTTCAGGTCTGTACCCGTAGAGTTCTCCACGACTATTACCATTAAAAAAGCAAAATTCAAACTTAAAACACTCCAGCTTCCTGAGCTTACTTTTTTTAATACTCTGCGAAACAAGCTAATGTGGGGGGTAGATAAACGTAACTAAATATCTTACAGGCTTAACAATTTTTAATCTTTCTTTGGGTTTTATAATAACATTCAGGTATGTTATTTTTAGAATTATATTACTTTTGTACCTCTTGAAAGCTGTGAAGTGCAAAAGAAATACAGTTTAAGTTCATTGATATTCAGTTGGTTGCAGATGTTTTTCGGAGCTTGCTTTTTGTTGTTTAAAGGTGAAAAAATGCATGTGAAAACATACTTTTTTATCCGTTTTATTTCTGCTTGTTTTTTTGAATATTTTGAATGTGATTTATGCCTGAAACTATTGTTAAAATAAACAATTATGTAAGCCAAATGAAAAAGATTGTATTGGTAGCAGCAGCGTTTTTAATAGCTGTTTCAGGATTTGCACAAAAAACAGCCGACATTGGGATTTGGGGAGGAACATCAACTTACATTGGAGATGTTAAAGATGTCGCTCCATTTCAATCGTTCAATCCAAATTTTGGGGCTTTTGTCAGATATAATTTCAATCCGAGGGTAGGAATTCGCGCCATGTTTTTAACCGGTAATATAGCCGCGGAAGGAACTATTGAGGAAATACCTTGGAGTTTTGAAAAAAATGTACAGGATTTATCCTTGCAGGTTGAAATTAATTTTCTGAAATACAGGATAGGGGATAAAAAAACGCCGTTTTCGCCCTACCTGTTGGGTGGTATTGGGATGATGTATTTCCCGTATGAGATAAATACTGAGGTGATAATAGATACTTTCAATCCAGACTATAATAAAGGACTCCAACGTATTGACGAATCAGTGGTGGCATTGTCACTGCCTTTTGGGATGGGAATTAAAACCCATTTGGGCGAACGACTGGGAATTGGTATAGAATATTTAATGAGAAAACATTTTGTAGATAAACTCGATAATCTTGACGATCCGTATGCATTTATAAATGATGACGGTACGGAAACTGTTTACAATGATTTTTTACATAATAACGATTGGTCAGGATATCTCGGAGTTCATTTAACCTACAAATTGTATTTGGGCAAGGAAGCTTGCCCCGCTTATGATAAGATTTACAGGTAATACATGGAATCGTTCAGAGACAGGTTAAATAAAAACAGCATTCCGCAACATGTGGCAATTATAATGGATGGGAATGGACGCTGGGCAAAAAAACAAGGCATAGCCAGGGTTTTTGGCCACGAAAAAGGTGTCGATGCCGTACGTATAACTGTGGAAGCTGCAGGAAATATTGGAGTAAAATACCTTACCTTATATGCTTTCTCTACTGAAAACTGGGAACGCCCAAAGTATGAAGTTGATGCATTAATGACTCTATTGGTCCAAACTGTTGAAGCAGAAACTGAATCATTAATGAAAAACAACGTAAGTCTTGGTGTTATCGGAGATATTTCGAAAATGCCAAACAAGGTTCGAAAAAAATTGAACAATTGTATTGAAGTGCTTGGCAAAAACACTGGGTTGAGGCTGATTCTTGCACTAAGCTACAGTTCACACTGGGAAATTCTTGAAGCGGTAAAAAATATTGCTCAGGATTCCAAAAACGGAAATATTGTTCCGGAAGATATTAATGAAAAACTGTTCCGAGAATATTTGTCGACAGCAGATTATCCTGATCCTGAACTATTAATTCGCACCAGCGGAGAACAACGGATTAGCAACTTTTTGTTGTGGCAAATAGCATATGCCGAATTATATTTTACCAGTAAGTTGTGGCCCGATTTTGGGGAAGAAGATTTATATGAGGCCGTATATAACTTTCAAAACAGGGAAAGAAGATTTGGGAAAATAAGTGAACAGTTAAAAAGCTAATTAATACATGTTTAGAATGCGAAAGCCAATTTTACTTGTACTGTTATTAATCCTTTTTGTTTTACCAAACGTAATAAAAGCGCAGGTAGCCGACAGTACAAATTTTTCAATCTATTATTCGAGCCCTAAAAAATATGCTATAGCCGATATACAAATTTCGGGTATTAGATATTTAGATAAAACTGTTTTGGTTCAGTTATCAGGTTTATCAGTGGGCGATGAAATTGAAATTCCCGGGGAAAAAATAACGACCGCAATAAAAAAATTGTGGCAGCAACAGTTGTTCTCCGATGTGAAAATTTCAGCAACTAAAGTAGTGGATAATCAAATCTGGCTGGATATTTATCTCCAGGAGCGACCCAGGCTCGCCGATGTAAACTATTACGGGGTAACAAAATCAGAGAGAGATGATATTACCGAAAAGGTTTTACTATTAAAGGGGAGTCAGGTTACTGATCACCAGGTAAACAGCGCCGAACGTACAATTAAAGCAATTTTTACTGAAAAAGGATTTCTAAATACAGAGGTTAATATTGTTCAGCGTGACGATACAACTCAAAATAACAGTGTAATCCTTGATATAAATATTGATAAGAAAGAAAAAGTAAAGGTAAATAACATTGAGATTGAAGGCAATGAAGCTTTGAGTGATGTGGTTTTGGAACGTGCAATGAAAAAGACCAATGAACGAAGCTTTCGAAATTTCTTCCGTACTAAAAAATTCCTTCGGGAAGAATATCGGAAGGATAAAATTGCCATGGTTGATAAATACAACGAGAAAGGATACCGCGATGCTGTAATCGTGAATGATACTGTTAAGCAAATAGAAGTGGGGAGAAAAGATAAACCAAGGGTAAATATTGATATTGATGTTGAGGAAGGAGATAAATATTACTTTGGAGATATTAGGTGGGTTGGAAATACCATTTACCCTTCTGATTATTTGGGCGGTTATTTAGGAATAAAAAGGGGAGATGTATTTAATCAAAAGATTCTGGATAAACGTTTATTTGACAATGATGAAGGACTAAATAATCTGTACCTGGATAAGGGGTATCTGTTTTTTAATCTTGAGCCTATTGAAGTTAATATTGCAAACGACACTATTGACTATGAAATGAGGATTTATGAAGGGAAACAGGCTACCATTGACAGAGTCCGTATTACGGGTAATACCAAAACACACGAACACGTGGCGCGTCGTGAGTTGAGAACTTATCCTGGTGATTTATTCAGTAAAACACTTTTAATGCGTTCTTACAGGGAATTGGCGCAGTTAGGGCATTTTGATCCGGAAACAATTAACCCGGATGTTCAACCTCACCCCGAGGAAGGAACGGTTGATATTAATTATCAGGTACAGGAAAAAGCCAATGACCAGATAGAACTTTCCGGAGGTTGGGGAGCTGGAATGTTTGTAGGATCTGTGGGATTAAAATTTGCCAATTTCTCTGTCCGCAATATTTTAAATCGCGAGGCATGGAGACCTTTGCCTACAGGTGACGGGCAGACATTAAGTCTTCGCTACCAAACCAGTGGGCGATATTACCGAACAATTAGTTTGTCGTTTATTGAACCATGGCTGGGAGGTAAAAAGCCTAATTCATTTTCGCTTTCGCTTTCCCATTCCCGTATTAATTATAGCGCGAACAAATATTATAATAATTATAACTCGTATGGCGGCTATCCTTACGGTGGCGGCTACGGAGGATATCCATATTATGGTGGTGGTTATGGCGGCTACGGTGGTGGTTATGGCGGTTATCCATATTATGGTGGTTATGGCGGTTATGGTGGCTATGGAAGCTATCCGTATTACAATAGTTACCAGTATAACTACGAATCAGAAGATGATGGTGACAGTTCTGATGATCAGATTTGGGAAACTACTGCATTAGCGCTGGGGTATGGTTATCGTTTGTCGTGGCCTGATGACTATTTTACGGTTTACCATGAGTTGTCACTGGAACATTACCGGTTACAGAATATGGGAAGTTCTTTTTATTTTCTTGCAGATGAGCCAGGAGGGCAGGTTAACGGTACGTTCAATAACCTGAGTCTCAAAACTGTATTTGGCCGGAATTCTGTTGATGCACCAATTTATCCAAGAACTGGTTCTAACTTTTCGTTGTCGTTGAAGTTAACACCTCCGTTTAGTTTGCTTTCAGGAAAAGATTACAGCTCGCCCGATATGACCAATAAAGAAAAGTACAAATGGATTGAATACCACAAATGGTTACTAAAGGGACAAGTGTATAATCCTTTATCAAAAGATAGCAAACTAATTTTACGTACCGCATTCGAAATGGGTTTCCTTGGGTATTATGATAAAAATATTCCGTCACCGTTTGAAGGATTTATTGTTGGGGGATCCGGTATGTCGGGATATAATATTTACGGTACAGATTATGTTTCACTTCGTGGTTACAAAGATTATAGTTTGAGTCCTAGTGTGGGGTCTAAAATGTACTCTAAATATACAATGGAACTGCGTTATCCTATCACTTTGAAGCAAAACGCTCAGATTTTTGCTTTAACATTTCTTGAAGGGGGGAACGCAAATACTGAATTTAAAAACTTTAACCCGTTTAAGTTATATCGTTCGGCAGGTGTTGGTGTTCGTATTTATCTCCCCATGTTTGGTCTTATGGGAATCGACTGGGGATATGGATTTGATGATGTTCCGGGTGTAACCGGTGAAAATGGAAGTCAGTTCCATTTTGTTATCGGGCAGCAATTTTAATTGTTAAGGATTTGGCACAAAATATGATATATGAAGTTTCAGTTAATTTAAATTAAAGAATTGCCATGAGAAAAATAATTTTAACCATTGCGGTAATTTTAACCGTTGCAGGAATATCAACTGCACAGAAATATGCATTTATCGATTCTGAATATATCCTGGAAAATATTCCGGCTTTCACGGCCGCGCAGGAACAATTGGACCAGTTGTCATCTCAATATCAGAAGGAACTGGAGTCGATGCATGCTGAAATAGAACAGATGTACCAGGATTATCAGGCTGAAAGTGTACTGCTTTCCGATGATATGAAACGTAAACGCGAAGATGTGATAATTACGAAAGAAAAAGATTACAAACAGCTTCAGTCAAAATATTTCGGACCTAACGGCGACTTGTTTAAAAAACGCCAGGGATTGGTAAAACCTATTCAGGACGACATTTTTAATGCTGTTCAGGAAATATCTAATGAAGGAAGTTACGCTGTAATTTTTGATAAAGCGGGGGGGACAACATTGTTTTTTACAAATCCGAGGTATGACCTCAGCGATCAGGTGCTACAAAAACTCGGATATAAATAATTAATAATTATATTTGTGACCAAAAAATTTAATACTACATTGACTATGAGAAATTTATTGAAACTCTTTGCTGTTATCCTCCTGATAGGTACAACAGCTTCTATTAATGCGCAAACACTTAAATTCGGACATATTGATTTGCAGGCCTTGGTTCAGGTAATGCCGGAAAGAGCTACTGCTGAAACAGAAGGGAATAAATTCCAGTCGGAAATTGAAGATGTTTTCAACGGGATGCAAAAAGAATTGCAGCAAAAATACGCCGAGTTTGAACAGTTGGGGGCAGAGGCGTCAGAAGTAAAAAGAAATGCAAAAGTGACTGAAATTCAAGATTTACGACAAAGAATAGATAACTACAGCAATAACGCCCAACAACAAATTCAGCAAAAAAATGCCGAGCTTTTTCAACCTATCATTGAAAAGGCCCAAAAAGCAGTGGAAGAAGTGGCTAAAGAACAGGGGCTGATTTATGTTTTTGATGTAAATGCCATGATTTATAAATCAAATCAAAGTATTGATGTTCTTCCTTTAGTAAAGAAAAAACTGGGAATTGAATAAGTAAAAACACTCAATAAAAAATAAAGGCCATTTGTCTGTTTGACAAGTGGCCTTTTTTGTTGTAAAAGATTTCTGTATTGTTGGATTGATAAGGATTTAAAACTATATTTATTCATTCTGAATTCTAATAAAAGATTATATGAGCACGGAAAATACAGGGATAATAGAAGACGCTAAATTAGCTGTCCCTGATACAACAATTCTTTTTGAAATTGCTTGGGAAGTATGCAACCAGGTGGGTGGAATATATACGGTTATCCGGTCAAAAGTTCCCTCTGTAATCCAAAAGTGGGGGAAAGAGAATTATTTTTTAATTGGGCCATATTTTGCAGAGCAGGCAGCGGCACATTTCGATCCGGCTACTGATTTTTCCACGCCGATTGGAAAAGCGGTTTTGAAAATGCAGGAACGCGGTTTCGATGTGTATTATGGCCAGTGGATTGTTTCAGGAAGACCTAATGTAGTTTTGTTTAATCCCTATTCTGTATACGACAAACTTGGGGAGATAAAACATTTTCTTTGGCAGGATTTTCATATTTCGATGCCCGGTAACGACGAACTTCTTGACAAAGTTGCTGCATTTGGCTACCAGGTGAAAGAATTTTTATATTATCTGTGTTCAACAAATTTTTGTAAAGGACCTGTTATTGCTCATTTTCATGAGTGGATGGCCGGTTTGCCTATTCCCGGAATTCGAAAGGAAAATTTGAACATTAAGATTGTTTTTACCACTCATGCAACACTTCTGGGAAGATATTTGGCAATGAATGATCATCAGTTTTATGAGCATCTGCCGTTTTATAATTGGGAAGCAGAGGCAACAAATTTTAATGTAAAATCTATCGCAGAAATTGAACGCGCATCTGCACACGGAGCCCATGTTTTTACAACGGTAAGTGAAGTTACTTCAACAGAATGTACGCATTTGCTTGGCCGGACTCCTGATATGATTTTGCCCAACGGATTAAACATCCGTCGTTTTGAAGCACTTCATGAAATTCAGAATCAGCATGTTAAAGTGAAGGAGCAAATTCATGATTTTGTAATGGGGCATTTTTTCCAGAGTTACTCTTTTGATCTTGACAAAACATTGTACTTTTTTACTTCAGGAAGATATGAATATCACAACAAAGGATATGATTTAACTTTGGAGGCGCTTGCAAGGTTAAACTGGAAAATGCAACAGGCAAATTCGGATATGACAGTTGTTTCATTTTTTATTACCAAACGGCCGTTTTATACTTTCAACCCTGATGTTCTGCACTCAAAAGCCCAAATAGAAGATGTTCGTGGTGTTTGTGAAGAAATTAAAGAACAGGTTGGGAAACGCTTATATACAAAAATTACTTCAGATGGTGGTCCTTATTTGTTTCCGGATTTAAGTGCTTTGGTGGATGATTACCTGCGTTTAAAGTTGCGTCGAAATGTTCAGAGCTGGAAAACTCACCAATTACCACGGATTGTAACGCATACACTTATAGATGATGCAAAAGACGAGATTTTGAATTTTCTTCGAACAGCAAACTTGGTAAACAACCGGCACGATAAAGTGAAAATTGTTTATCATCCTGATTTTATCTCTACTTCAAACCCGTTATTTAAAATGGATTATAACCAATTTGTACGTGGTTGTCATTTGGGGATTTTCCCAAGTATGTATGAACCCTGGGGGTATACACCACTCGAATGTCTGGCAAGTGGTTTACCTTCGGTTACCAGCGATATGGCCGGATTTGGAGATTATGTGCTGAAAGAAGTACCAGATCATGATTCAAAAGGCTTGTATATTATTAATCGCCGAAGTCGCGAATTTTATGAAGTAGCAGAAGATTTGGCGAATAAATTATTCTCATTTGTTCAGATGTCGCGGCGGGAAAGAATTGCTTTGAGGTACCGAAGTGAAGAAGCTTCTCTTCATTTCGACTGGTCGAATCTTGGAAAATATTACGACGAAGCTTATAACCTGGTGATCACAAGATAATGTATTCTGTTTCATGAAAAATGCTCCAATTGGTGTTTTTGATTCCGGTTACGGTGGATTAACTGTTCTGAAAGAAATCGTAAAAGTTTTGCCTGAATATGATTTTCTTTATTTGGGAGATAATGCACGGAATCCATATGGTACACGTTCATTTAAAGTGGTATACGATTACACTCTGGAAGCCGTAAAATATCTTTTTTCTCAGAATTGTCATTTAGTAATTATTGCATGTAACACTGCCTCAGCAAAGGCCCTTCGAAATATTCAACAGCTCGATTTGCCGGAGATTGCTCCGGATAGAAGAGTTTTGGGTGTTATAAGACCAAGTGTTGAGAAAGTAGCTGAGATAACAAAAAACGGACATGTTGGGGTTTTGGGTACTGTTGGTACCGTTGTTTCTGAGTCATACCCGATTGAATTACAAAAATGGTCAGGTGGCCATGTGAAATCAACAGTGCAGGAAGCTTGTCCAATGTGGGTTCCTATCGTGGAAAATAACGAAATTGAAACCGAGGGTGCAGAATATTTTATCAGGAAAAATATTCTGAATATCCTCGAAAAGGATAAAAATTTAGATACATTAATTTTAGGTTGTACGCACTATCCGTTGCTAATAAATTCAATTCGGAAATATGTTCCCGACGGAATTAATGTTCTTGAACAAGGTGCAATTGTGGCCGAAAAACTTGTGGATTATTTGTCTCGCCATCCGGAAATTGATTCAAAAATATCTAAAAATGGGATTACTGAATTTCAGACCACGGAAGTAGCAAAAAATTTTGAGGAAAAAGCAGCTTTGTTTCTAGATAAAGATGTAACGGCAAAAACAGTTCACCTCAGATTTAGCTAAATCAGTTCGGTAATGATTTGCTGCATTTCTTTTTCCTTTTTTGAAATTTCGGAAACAAGGCGGAATTGAGCTCGCGCGCGTTCGATATTATGGTTTTGGTGTTTTATTTTGTAGTAAACATCGCCCTCCAAATAATCTGTTAAGAAACGAAGCCCCATGATAAATGTCATAAATTTGGCAGAGTGGGGGAGTAACTCAATTTCTCTTGGGGTGAGGAATGATTTTGTTTCATCCAGAAATCCATCGGCAAAGGCTTTATATATTTCAAGGTCGATGGTTATTTTATCCAAGTCAGTTTCATCTTCTTCTGTTGTACAAGCTGCTGTTCGAATAGCATCGCCAAAATCAAAATGTACCAAACCAGGCATAACTGTATCAAGATCGATAACACATAAAATATGACCATTTTTATCGAAAAGAATATTATTTATTTTGGTATCGTTATGTGTAATCCGCGAAGGAATTTCATTATTTCTTTGTGCGTTGATTAAGGTATGCATTTCATCTTCATGTTGCAATACAAAGTCAATTTCATTTTGAGTTTGTAAAATCCGGTTTTGAGAATTGATTTTCATCGCTTTCCTGAAATTCCGGTAACGAAATTCAATATTATGAAAATCGACGATGGTTTCATTTAGTGGTTTTCCCGGCAAATCGGCCAATTGTTGCTGAAACTGTCCAAATCCTTTTCCGGCAAGAAAGGCATGTTCGGGGTTTTCAATTTTTTCCACACTCTGGCTTCCGGAAACAAAAAGAAAAACTGTCCAAAAATTTCCATTCGAATCTTTTTCGTAATATTTTCCGGTTTTGGTTTGAATGTGTGTTATAACTTTTTTTTCAGTATCCTCGCCTTTTTGCTCCAGTTTTTTTCGAATATGAGTGGTAACGCGAATGATATTCTCCATCATTCCATCAATGTCTTTAAAAATAAGATGATTTTTTCGTTGAAGAATATAATCCGGTGTATTGTTTTCCTTTGTGTAAATTTTAAATGTGTCGTTGATGTGACCGTTACCAAAAGGCTCAACTTTGTCAACCGTTCCACGGATTTCAAACTGTGAAGCTATTTCAAAAAGAGGATATGTCATAAAAATGTTTAAAAAAGTTTTTCAGGATATTCACCCTGGTTAATTAGTTTTCTTATTTTTTCAACTACAAAAGGTTTGTCTTCTTTATATGTTACACCAAACCAGGGAGAGTTTGCCTCCAAAACTTTTACGGTAGCTTTATTTTCTTTGATGAGATCAAAAATTACTGACGGGATATACATTTCTGATTTTGGTTTATTGATTTCTGTCTGGAGAAAGGTTGTGAATTTTTGTTCTAAAGTTTTGAATATTGAAGGCTTGAAACCCCAGTTATTCATTGAAACAATTTCATTACCGGTAAGAAGAGTTTCGCTTCCGTCTTCTTCAATAGAAATTATAGTATTATCTTTTTTCAGAATCTTTGTGGTTTCCACAATTTTTTTGAGGTGATCGTTTTCATCTACATTGCAAATTCCGCGCGAAACAGTTCCAAAGTCCGACAATGTGTTTTTTAAATGGTAACCCACCATTGAAAATTCTGACTCGCTGGATGAATCGGATAAAAAATCAGCCATAACCTGATAGGCCTTAAAACCATAAAAATCATCGGCATTTAAAGCACAAAAAGGTTCATTTATTACATCTTTTGCCACCAGAATTGCATGAGCAGTTCCCCATGGTTTTTCTCGTCCTTCCGGGAGTGTAAATCCTTCAGGCAAAATATTCAGTTCCTGGTAAACATATTCAACCTTGATTTTTCCTTGCATTTTTTTGTCGAATTTTTCCCTGAAGGCATCGGCAAAGCTTTCACGAATAATAAAAACAACTTTGCCAAATCCTGCTTTTATTGCATCGTAAATGGAATAATCTATGATTGCTTCGCCATTCGGGCCAACGGGTTCAACCTGTTTAAGCCCGCCAAAGCGGCTTCCCATTCCTGCTGCTAAAATTAATAATGTGGGTTTCATGTTGGAAAAATTTTAAAATTCCTGCTAAAAGTATAATCTTAAATAATTCTTTGCAAGATGAGAAATTAAAATCAGAAAGGAATCCGCCTTTATTTCCAGCTTTTAAGTTTATATCCCTTCAATGAGTAAAACAATATTACAATATATGATAGAGTTGCTAACCAATAAGCATTTTGCGAACTGGCTGTATCAGAAAGAGCGCCCCAGAGCTGGGGAAGAATTGCACCACCGGAAATAGCCATAATCATTATGGCAGATCCTGTTTTTATGAAACTTCCAAGGTTATGGATAGCAAGCGGCCAAATGGCTGGCCAAACCAAAGCATTTGAAAGACCGAACATTGCCACAAAAAGAACGGTATAAGGCATTGTTAGCACAATCGGCTTGAATGTCGTTAAATCAATAAAGTTGAACGATAGAACTAAATCAGAGGGAACGAATATTGCACAACCAGAAAAAATTATTCCCAGTATTGCACTTCCTGTTAAGGCTTTTCTTTGGTCGAGATATTTGGGAATCATAAATATTCCGAATATGTAACCAATAACCATTCCTACCATAACAAGTGAAGCAAAATATTTTGCTGAGTTTAACGGAACACCTAAAGATTGTCCGTAACGAATAATTGTATCGCCCGCAATAACTTCAATCCCAACATAAAAAAACAAGGCAATAACCCCCGTAATTAAATGTGGAAATTGCCAGATCGATTTTTTTGAAGATATTTTTTCTCCATTCGTATCTTCATCTGATTCTGTTTCCAACTCAGGAAGGCCGGAAAGTCTGACGCCAATGCCCATAAAAAAAAGAGCAACTGTCATAACAATGTATGGGTTTATTACTCTTTTGGCCAGCTCATCAAGCGCTGCAGTTTGAGCAACATGGTCGAGTGTGGCTAAATTGGCGACAAAAGCATCTCCATCACTTAAAATATAGTAAGCAAGAATTAATGGTGCAACCGCCCCTGCAATTTTATTACATATCCCCAGAATACTAATTCGTTTTGCGGCACTTTCTCTGGGCCCCATTATTGTAACATAAGGATTGGAAGCAGTTTGTAGGATAGCCAGACCTGTTCCCATTATAAATAGCCCTAAAAGGAAAATGCCATAAGTCCGGGTCAACGCCGCCGGAATAAATAGTACTGTGCCTATGGCCATTACCCAGAGTCCAACCATCATACCATTTTTTAATCCGGTCTTTTTTAATACCCATGCTGATGGAAGAGCCATAATTGTGTAGGCAATATAAAATGCCGATGTTACAAAAAAGGCTTGTGTGTCGCTTAACTGGCAGGCAATTTTTAAATATGGAATTAAAATTGAATTTAGCCAGGTTACAAATCCAAATATAAAAAAGAGGCTGCTAATGATTATCATTGGCAGCAAATAGGAATTTCTTTTTTTCGCAGCTGTTGCAGTTACGGCATTCATTATTTTATTCTTTTCGTTACGTTGTTTAAATCAAACAATAATTTTGTTACTAAAGAATAAAAGTTTTTTGAAAAAAGGAAACAAAAACAACAAAAGTTTTTAATTTTTTTAAAAAGGTTCCTTTTTGTTGTTTTTTTATTTTAAAAGATGAAATTCTGAATGGAGGATGTATGTCTATTTATACCAACTGGCATACATCCCATATGAATTTGCAATTCGGTTAATCTCTCCTTCAAGGAGTTCTTTACTTATTTCTTTGATTTTTTTTGCCGGAATCCCGGCATAAACACTTCCTGATTCCACAACTGTGCCTTTTGTAACTACCGAGCCGGCAGCAATAATCGAATTGCTTTCTACAACAGCATCGTCCAGTATAACTGAATTCATACCAACCATTACATTGTCTTTAAGTGTACAACCATGTACTATTGCTCCGTGTGCAATAGTTACATTATTCCCGATGTTTGTAGGCGATTTTTTATAGGTTGCATGTATAACAGCATTATCCTGTATATTGGTATTGTTCCCAATTTTTATGTAATGAACATCGCCACGAATTACTGCGTTGAACCAAACACTACAATTATTGCCAAGAGTTACGTCTCCGATTAATGTAGCTGTTTCTGCTAAGAAACAGTCTTTCCCGATTACCGGTGTTTTGTCTTTCAAAGTCTTTAAAAGTGCCACTATCTATAATAATTTTAAATTGGTTTCAAATATATTAAAACGATTAAATAATAGATTCTGTCATTACAAACTTGTTAAATAATGGTTATTTTTGTTTGTTGTAAACAGAGATGTAAAAATTCATAGATTCGATTCTGAAATTATAAATGTTTAATTTTAGGGTCGTTTTTCTTTTGAAATGAAATAATTAATATATAAATAGTAATTAAATGAAGGATGCAAAAGTAATTGAGCTGGAAGAAGTTGCCATACGGTTTTCAGGTGATTCAGGTGATGGAATGCAGCTCACCGGTACATTGTTTTCGGATGCAACAGCCTTGTTGGGAAACGATATTTCAACTTTTCCTGACTATCCATCCGAAATCAGGGCTCCACAAGGAACCGTCGGAGGAGTATCTGGTTTCCAGGTACAGTTTGGGCATAAACAAATTAATACTCCGGGTGATTATGCGCATGTTCTTATTGCAATGAACCCCGCTGCTGTAAAAGCAAATGCAAAGTTTATGAAACCAGGAGGAACCATAATTTATGATTCCGATTCTTTTAATGAAAAGAATTTAAACAAAGCAAACTTCAAAACCGATGATCCTTTTGCTGAATGTAACCTCGATGATTATTTCAAGATTCCGGTTCCTATTTCAAGCTTAACAAAAGAAGGACTTAAAGATTTTGGACTGGATAATAAAAGTGTATTGCGTAGTAAAAATATGTTTGCACTTGGTTTGGTCTGCTGGATGTTTAACCGGCCGCTTGATTATATAGAAGAGTTTATTGGAACTAAATTTGCTAAAAAGCCGGTTGTTGTTGAATCAAATGTGAAAGTGTTGCACGATGGGTATAATTATGGAATGAATATGCAGCACATGACACCGACCTATATGGTGAATCCGGCAAATATAGAAAAGGGTACTTATCGAAATATTAACGGAAACCACGCTACGGCATGGGGGCTGCTCGCTGCCGCTGAAAAGTCGGGGCTCGAACTGTTTTTAGGATCTTATCCTATTACACCTGCTACAGATATTTTATCAGCACTTTCGGAAAGAAAAGATTTAGGTGTGAAAACATTCCAGGCAGAAGATGAAATTGCAGGGATAACCTCCGCTATTGGTGCTGCATTTGCTGGTGATTTGGCTGTAACAACAACATCAGGGCCTGGGTTGGCGCTTAAATCTGAAGCAATTGGTTTGGCTGTAATGGCAGAACTTCCTTTGGTTGTAGTAAATGTGCAGAGAGGTGGTCCTTCAACCGGCTTGCCAACAAAAACTGAACAATCTGATTTGATGCAGGCTTTATACGGAAGAAATGGTGAGAGTCCGGTCGTAATATTGGCCGCAAGTACACCATCCGATTGTTTTTGGTATGCGTTTAAAGCTGCAAAAATTGCTTTGGAACGGATGGTTCCGGTATTATTATTAACAGATGGCTTTTTAGGAAACGGAAGTGAACCATGGAAAATTCCTCAAATGTCAGAGTTGCCCGAGATCAAACCAAGAGTAGCAAATAATGCTGTTGAGTTTCAGGCATATAAAAGAGATCCTGAAATTTTAGCTCGGGAATGGGCGTTTCCAGGGATGGCTGGATTTGAGCATATGATTGGTGGACTGGAAAAAAATATAACTGGTTCAGTAAGTCATGATCCGGAAAACCATCAAATGAATACTGAAATTCGTGAGAATAAAGTTCAACGTGTGGTTGATATGGTTCCTGACCTTGAAATATGCGGAGATGGTGAAGGTGATGTTCTAATTGTTGGTTGGGGCGGAACATACGGACACATGATTAGTACTGTCCGCGAGTTAAGAAAAGAAGGCAAAAATGTGAGTTTGGCTCATTTTAATTATATAAAACCACTACCCAAAAATACGGCTGAAGTTTTTAGCAAGTTCAAAAAGATTATTGTTTGTGAACTCAACTTCGGGCAGTTTGTCGCTTATTTACGAGATAAACTTCCTGGTTTTGAATATCATCAATATAATAAAGTAAAGGGGTTGCCATTTACCGTGAATGAATTAAAACAGAGTGTTTACAATCTACTGGAGGAATAGAAAATGACTGATTTAATGTATACCGTAAAAGATTTCAAAAGTGAAAATGAAGTTCGCTGGTGTCCGGGATGTGGCGATTACGCTATAATGAATGCTGTTCAGCGTACTATGGCAGGAATGGGGATTCCACGCGAAAAATTTGCTGTAATTTCAGGGATCGGGTGTTCTTCCAGGTTTCCGTATTACATGAGTACATTTGGATTTCATACCATTCATGGCCGAGCAGCAGCAGTGGCCTCGGGAGTAAAAATTGCTAATCCGGAACTTAGTGTTTGGGTTATTACCGGTGATGGAGATGCAATGGCAATTGGAGGCAACCACTTTATCCATGTAATTCGTAGAAACATGGATATAAATATGATTCTATTTAATAACCGTATTTACGGGTTAACGAAGGGGCAATATTCTCCAACTTCAGCACGTGGTGTTAAAACCAAAACATCGCCGTTCGGAACTGTGGAAGACCCATTTATTCCTGGTCAATTGGTTATTGGAGCAAGAGGTACCTTTTATGCACGCTCAATTGACAGTAATATCAAGCTAAGCCAACAGGTTTTTGATGAGGCTGCAAAACATAAAGGCACGTCAGTTGTTGAGGTGCTTCAGAATTGCGTCATTTTTAATAATGGAGTTCACGACGCAATTACAGATC
This sequence comes from uncultured Draconibacterium sp., assembly GCA_963677235.2. Taxonomy (GTDB): domain Bacteria; phylum Bacteroidota; class Bacteroidia; order Bacteroidales; family Prolixibacteraceae; genus Draconibacterium. The sequence goes on from CAXXPP010000006.1 coordinate 204,162, forward strand.
CAAATCATCGTACTGAAAGACAATTAATTCTGGAGCATGGGAAGCCAATGTTATTTGGAGAAGAAAATGACAAAGGAATTGTTTTTGACAAAGGAAAATTAAAGGTCGTTAAAGTAGGAGAAAATGGTGTAACTGTTGATGATATCCTTGTTCATGATGCAAATGAACCGGATCCGATAGTTCATATGGCTCTAATAAATATGCAACTTCCTGATTTCCCGGTAGCGTTTGGTGTAATAAGAAGTGTTGCAGCACCTGTTTACGATGTTGAGATGGAAGCGCAGATTAAAACTGTTCAACAAAAAAGAAAAATCAGTAATGTAGATGAATTATTGAATTCAGGAAATACCTGGGAAGTAGCAGGCGAAAATGGATCCTCTGAAAAAGAGTGTTCTAAATTTGAATTTAAGTAGTATAACACAATAGGGAAATAAAAAGCCCCGCAAAATATTTTGCGGGGCTTTTTATTCCTTCTTACTAAAATTAATTAATTTAATTCAAACCATTCCGGGTGTTTTATAAAGATACCTGCGTCTAATCCGGGGTAAAAAGTATAAACAATTTTTAATGCATCCGAATACTTAATATTCTTATTCCTGACGTAATCATACAAATGTGTATAATTCGATAAGGCAAATTCAACCGAATAGCCTGCATAAATAATATTCCAAAAAGCTTCCAATTCTTCACTTGAAGCGTTAAAAAGTTCTTCGGCAATATCCTGGAATTGTTTGTTCGGAATAACATCCCGGATTTTTTGTAAATAATTTAACGTTGTTTTGTGTCCCATTTACTAAAATTTTGCGTCCATCTATCATATAATAGTTAAGTAAAAGTATTAAACTTTGCGAACGGAGCAACTTTGTAATATGCTGGAAAATGAGGTAATAATATCTGAATCTTAATCAGTTGATTGCTGATCGTCAATAATTACGGGGTGTTTGTTTTCTATTTAAACTAAATAAAAATAATGTTGTGTTAGAATTTTATGTTTCTAACTGAGATTAAGGGCATGTTTTCGAAGTCTTGCATAGTGTTTATTAATCCAACTTTTTTGTATTTTGAAATGGTTTCAGGTGTTATTTTACAAGAAACTATTTTGTTTTCATTTAGTAACCGTTCTCGTTGAGTCCCTTTTAATAATGGGGTATTTGGTGTCCACCACTTTTCTCCGTCGAAAAAAACAGGGTTTGCCGTAAAACTATCGGTAACACAACCATTCTTTATAATAAGAATATCATCACAATTTTCTTTTTTCTCATACAATCTTTGAAGTTCTATTCGATTGGCATATTTTAAATGATAATCAATTTCATCGTTTCTAACGAGTTTCAGACTTTTGATTTTACGGTAGGTATGAGACAGAAATTCAATTTTCTCAATTTTTTGAGTATAAGTAACCCGGCAGCGGAAAAGACCTGAATGACAATTTCTAGGAATTTCAATATGTTTAGCTAAATCAATTTCTTCTGAAATACCTAATGCCTCGTTTCTGGTTCTGTTCATTCTGTAGTTATGCCATGACAAATGAAATAACTTTCCATCAAGACACTTTATCGTTTCAAGAAATTGGCACATATACTTTTTTTAATAATTCTTCATATTCTTTTTCTACTTTACTCATAAAAGTAATTCCGCCTCCGCTTTTATAGATTAGTTGCCCATTGTTGTTTTCAATAAACCGGATTAATACACAGCTGTCCAGGTTTTTGCCATCGAAATATCCAAAAATCCCAGTGTAATATCTCCTTTCATATTTTTCAGCAGAGCTTATTATATCAACAGTTTTTTTCTTTGGCGCACCAGAGACAGAACCTGCCGGAAGCATTTTGAAAATAATGTTGCCAATATTTTCGCAATAATTTTCGGGTAATTTACCTGAAATTTGAGAGCTAACCTGCCAAAGATTTTTTTGCTTTGTTTTTATAAGTTCAAGATATCGAAATTTGTCAACACATACATTTTCAGCAATTAAACTCAGGTCGTTTCTAATTAAATCCACAATTGTATTATGCTCGGCAATTTCTTTTGTATCTTCTAATATTAGTTTATCAGAATTTTTGATATCTGCGTCGATGGTTCCTTTCATGGGAAAAGAAAATATTTTACCATTTTCTATTTTAATGAAAGTTTCGGGTGAAAAGCAAACAAACTGATTCTCGAAGTAAATTTTATATTTTGCGGAACTCAGGTTGAAAATATCTTCCAATGATAAATTGGTTTCAATTTGAGTTGGCTGGGTATAATTAAGCAAGTATGTATCGCCACTATTAATATGCTGTTTTACTAAATCAAATCCTGTTTTGTATTTTTCAAATGAAACAGGTGTTGCTTCCCATTTTTTGATTGTAATATTTTTTTTAGAATGTCTGAAATTAGAATGACCGGGAATTTGAAACCAAATCTTATCTTTTGTTTCATGTAAAGAAAACATTATTGGTTTCTTCATTTCAAAATCGATAAGAAAAACAAAGGGGCTCCCTTGTTTTCCCATAAGATTCATCTGATTTATTATTTCTCCCTCTTTTTTCATCCTTCGCGGTAAAGGTATAAAATTTTGTACCCCGAAAATGCTGCAAAAATTCAGTGGCTAAACCATTCATAATTTTTATTTTTGATGAAAATAGTCAGCTAATGGATATTGCAAAGAATATTTCAATTGTAAAACAAACTTTGCCAGAGAGTGTTAAGCTAATTGCCGTTTCAAAAACCAAACCTAACGAAGATATTTTGGTTGCTTACAAAGCCGGGCATAAAATTTTTGGGGAGAATAAAGCCCAGGACTTGGCTCGTAAATTTGAGCAACTACCCAAAGATATTGAATGGCATTTTATTGGACACCTTCAGCGAAATAAGGTAAAATATATTGCTCCTTTTGTGCATCTTATTCATGGTGTGGATTCATTAAAATTGCTGAAAGAGATTGATAAAGAAGGAGCAAAAAACGAACGAATAATATCTTGTTTGCTTCAGTTTCATATAGCAGCAGAAGATACTAAATTTGGACTGTTAATTAAGGAAGCAAGAGATTTGCTGAATTCGGCCGAGTTTAAATCGTTTAAAAATGTACAAATTGTAGGAGTTATGGGAATGGCAACTTATATCAATAACGAAGAACAGGTTGCAAAAGAGTTCAGGATGCTAAAAAGTATTTTTAATACGCTAAAAAATGAATATTTTTCCAGCTCCAACGATTTTAGAGAGATTTCGATGGGAATGTCAGATGATTATTCAGTGGCTGTAAAAGAAGGCAGTACCATGGTACGTATCGGAAGCAAAATTTTTGGAGCGCGAAATTATTAGAACTACAGATTTAATTACAAATAAAAATCAAAATTGATGGCAAATTTAGAAACAACATATTTAGGATTAAAACTGAAAAATCCTTTGGTAGCAGCAAGTTCCGGGTTAACCAGTTCAATCGAGAAAATTAAGGAAATGGAAGCTGCAGGAATTGGGGCTGTAGTTTTGAAATCGATTTTTGAGGAACAGATTAATAATGAAGTCGCCAGTTTGCTTTTAAAAGATTCGCAAAATACGGGGTATCCGGAAGCCGAAGATTATATAAAAGGATACCTCCGTGATAATACTATAACAAAACATCTGGAACTCTTGAAGGAGGCCAAAACATCTGTTGATATTCCTGTAATTGCCAGTGTTAACTGTATATCGGCTGAAGAGTGGACTACATTTGCCAAAGATTTTGAAGAAGCTGGAGCCGATGCACTGGAACTGAATATTTTTTATGTTCCAATCGATCGGACTGAACGCCCGGGGATGGCAGAGCAATTATATCTGGATGTGTTGAAAAAAGTAAAAATGCAGGTCTCAATTCCGGTGGCTGTTAAATTTGGTGTGCACCATAGTAATATAATTGGGATGGCTGATAAACTCATGGCGCATGGCGCCAATTCAATTGTAATGTTTAATCGTTTTTATGAACCCGATATTGATCTTGATAAACTGGAACTCACAGCATCAGAGGTGTTTAGTTCTCCACACGATATTCGTCGTACCCTACGGTGGGTTGGCTTGGTTTCTTCCATACTTCCAAAACTTGAGATAGCTGCTTCAACGGGAATCCACGATGGAAAGGCCGTGTTGAAACAGTTGTTGGCAGGTGCACAGGTTGCGCAACTTTGTTCTACTCTTTATTTAAATGGGACTGACACAATTGGGGAAATGCTGGATGAAATTACCAATTTTATGAAGAAATGGAATTTCAAAAAAATTGAAGACTTTCGTGGAAGACTTTCATATAAAAATATTTCGGATCCACTTGTTTATGAAAGATCGCAGTTTATGAAATATTTTTCTAACCGGAAATAAACAGGAGACTAATTTTTACATTTTTTCATAAAGGGGCCGTCGTTTCTGTCATTTTGTATTTGTGTGCAAGTGTTAAAAAATGCTTTTTTTTCAAAAAAGATAAGAAATACACATAACAAAATTATAGTGCTTTACGTAATAATACGTGTTATGGATGCAAGAAAAAAACATATTATTGGTTTTGAAGGCAGGCCAAAATACCGCTATAATTCTCAGTTTTCTTCAATCGAAGGGAATTGCAACAAACAGGAAAATCATCAGTTTGTAGTTCCGTGGCAAATGGCAAAAATGAAAGAAAAAGAGTCAATATTTAGGTAATGGCTTCGTCGTTCAGGAAAAGGAGTTTGATTACGTTTGTTTAAAAAAGAGTTCGGAACTGGCCGGGCTCTTTTTTATATTGGAGTTGTAGTAAAATCAATCTGCTGATGGAGCCAGAGATTAATCTTTAAGGGTTTTAAAAATACACTCGCATATAATTTAGCTGATTTTATCGAGAATTTCTTGCAGAAAATATCGCTTTTGTTCACCGGCGTTTTCAAACTCCGGAGCAATAATTCGTTTGGTCTGTTCTATGATATCGTTGCCGGGAAGAAATTCCATATTGTCAACCACAGTAAAAGCTTCAAATGCAGTTTCCCAATCGTCACTAATAACAATGCTTACAAGTATGGGTAAATAATCGTGGTAATGTAGGCCGTTTTGCCAACATGCAGTTAAAATTGTTTTTCGTATGCTATTGTATTTTTCTGTTTCCAAAGCTTCAATAAAAACCGGAACAGCAGTTTTATCTTTAATATTTCCCAGTAGTTTTATAATTTCTTTTTCTACTTCCTTTTCTTTATTCAGAAGCAATAAGTCGAGTAAAACAGGAATATATAGTTTGTTGCCCTGTTCTCTAATTTTATGAATGGCACCAATAACAGTTGTTTGATTGGTCGAAAAAAGTTCGGCCTGAATATTTTTATTTAGTTTTTCCTGTGTCATTTTTTCAGTAGTAATTGATTGTTCAAAATTACACATATAAATGCGTAAAACAACCTCGCACTTTAAATGTTCCCTGTAAATATTTAATTTTACTCACTATGAAAAACATTGACAAGTTAAGTCGTGCAAGTATTGTTTCTTTCTTTTTATATAAGAGAAGAGAAATTTGCTCTCTGGAAAACAGTACAGAATGAGGCTGCTTCGACTATTGCTATTTTTTGTTGTATTCATAGGTTGCTTATACATCCTATTTTTTCGATCTGAATGGCTTGGAATTAATTTGTTTATGGAGATAGATTTTCCTTTGGGAACGTTGCTTTCTTGGATAATGATTATTAGTTTCTCACTGTTTATTCCATCTTTTTCCCTCACGTTGTAAGTAAGTCAGCCAGGAAGTACAAAAGATTATCAAAATTATTTGTTTTGGGAAGTTTTTTGTGGGGGATATTTTCATATGTTCTATGTGGCAATTGGTCATGGAACTTTAAAAATAAAAGCCATTTTTATATATGGATTATATTCACTACGCTTTTACTTCTTTCGCAACTAATTCTTCTATTTGTTTTGTTTTTTAAATCTATCTTCAAAAAAATAAAACACTTTTCAGATTAATTTAGTTGTGAAACTATGTTCTTTATTTGAGGAAAGTCATGTTTTGTTAATGTTGGTTTTGTTAACATTACACTCAACTTAACTTTTAAAAAAATAACAAAAATGGCTATTTCAAAAATAAAAGTAAGCGCTTCAATGGGGGCCGGTTTCAAAACCCAAATCAATTGTTCTCATCCGTTTATAATAGATCAGCCTAAAATGGCCGGTGGAAGTGATGAGGGGGCAAACCCGTTGGAAATATTTTTAACAAGTTTACCGGCATGTATTTGTGCTATTGGAAGGATCATCGCCAATCAACGCCGAATTAATCTTCGTGGGATTGATGTTGAAATTGAAGGGGATATTGATAAAGATTTTCTTCTTGGAAAAACAACAGATGGGAGGGCTGGTTTTATAGAAATCAGAAGTTTTGTACATATTGACGCTGATATGACAAAAGGTGAGAAAGAAGCTTTCCTGAACGATGTTGCAGCCCGTTGCCCGATTGCCGATAATATTGCGCAAAAAACGGTTATTAAACCTGTTATAGTTGAAAGTTCAATGGTTTAAAATTGAATATAAGTTAGTAGTATAATGAGGCTGTCCCAAAAGGGCAGTCTCTTTTTTTATGCAGCAAGTTGCGATTGGCTGTTCAACTTTCTACTTTTTTAAATTTTTATGCATAGCGGTTGGATGCTGTCTTGATCTTGGTGTCCAATATATTGAACGTCCAGGCTAATGTAGCCCATCTCTGCCATTAGCCTGACCATTTGCGCAAACAGGGTTTGGATTTTATGTTTTAGCTTTTGACTGCGAAAATTGTTGAGCGTTCGAAAATTAGGCATTGCCTCACCCGAAAGCCACATGTAATGTATGTTTTCCTCCAACTGGCGGGCAATCTTCCGATAAGAGTAGATATTATTCAGGTGTCTGTAAAACAGTATCTTAATCATTACCGCGGATGATGTGAGCTGGCTCCACCTCCTTTGTGGCTCAATAAAATATCGTCGATATTTAGTTGGTTTACTATCTGATTAACAAGACGAACAGCGTGATTATCCGCTATTTTATCGCTTAAATTACTGGGGAATAGGATAGATTACAGGGAAGTAACGTTTTAGCGTACGTTTGCTCTTATTGTCATATACATCTTTAAAATACAAATATTAAGGGGCAATAGAAACAAAGGCTGTCCAATTTTTCTTTTGGACAACCTCTTTTTATTTTATGTCATTCTATTCTTCTTTATAAAGAAAATCATACGATTCATTGTGTTGGCTGATATCCAGTCCAATCTTTTCGCCGTGTGGCGATATTCTTAATGGAACGATTAAATCCGTTATTTTGTACATTAATAGTGAACCTCCAAATGTAAAAACACCTACAATTACCAAAGCAAGTAAATGATAAAGGAATGTAGTAATGTGTCCATGAATTAATCCAACATCATTAGCAAAAACCGCAGTTGCCAGCATGCCAACAATACCACCCATGCCATGTGCAGGAAATACATCCAGGGTGTCGTCAAGCATTGATTTGGTGCGAAGGGTGATTGCGTAATTGCTGATTAGCGCTGCGATAACACCAATAAAAATACTTGAACCTACGTTTACAAAACCCGCCGCAGGTGTAATCGCTACAAGTCCAACAACCAAGCCAATTGCTGCTCCAACTGCCGACGCTTTTTTCCCTTTCGCGGCATCAAAGAAAATCCATGTAAGCATGGCGGCTGCCGAAGCCGTATTTGTATTTACTAAAGCAGTAGCTGCTACAGAATTGGCAGCAAGGGCAGAGCCGGCATTAAAACCAAACCAGCCAAACCAAAGCATTCCTGCACCTAGTAGAATAAACGGAATATTTGCAGGTTTAAATTCTTTATTCGCGTCTTTTCTTCTTCCTAAAAAAATAGCTCCGGCCAATGCTGCAAAACCTGCCGACATATGAACAACTGTTCCTCCGGCAAAATCAAGTACTCCCCAATTTCTTAAAAATCCGTTCGGATGCCAGGTCCAATGGGCTAGTGGCGCGTAAATAAATATAACAAACAAACACATAAATAACATGTAAGCTCTGAATCTTACCCGTCCAGCGAAAGAACCAGTGATAAGTGCCGGAGTAATAATGGCAAACTTTAATTGGAACATGGCAAAAACTGCTAGTGGAAATGTGGGAGCTAGATTTGGATCGGTTCCACCACCAACACCCCGAAACATAAAATAGGTTGCCGGATTGCCAAAAAGTCCAAAACCTTCAGGTCCAATACTATCTCCAAAGGCGATGCTAAAGCCAACAATTATCCATAAAACACTTACAATTCCCATGGCAATAAAACTTTGTAGCATGGTTGAAATAATGTTTCGGGATTGGACCATCCCGCCATAGAAAAACGCAAGGCCGGGAGTCATTAATAGTACAAGACCTGTTGCTGTTAGCATCCAGGCGGTGTCACCCGCGTTTAAATTTGAATAATTTTGTTCCCCTAATCCAGAAGGAATTACTACACCTAAAAGCGCAGCAAAAACAAGAATGGCCAGTATTAGCCACCAACGAACTTTGTTTTTCATTTTGATTAATATTTTAAATTGCTGTCTGTATGATGTTCAATAAGCTGTAAAAATATCAATCTATAAATAATATGAGTAATCGGAGAGAAAATTGAAATAAATTCATTTTGTTTATTAACAATTTGATAACAAGGGTTTGTTGGTTGGATAATCGGGGGGTATTATTTTCAAATTGTTAGATTTTGCTATGCTGATGTTTGTTTTATCGAATTTTTGCTTCTTTTTTGATATTTTTGTTGGAAAATTGTAAAAACATGACACTGAGGAATAATTTGGATGAGGTTGATTTGAAGATATTAGATATAATCACCAAAAATGCACGAATACCATTTAAAGATGTAGCAAAAGAAGTTGGAATCTCAAGAGCGGCTGTACATCAGCGCGTAAACAGAATGATTGATCTTGAAGTTATTACCGGCTCAGGTTATCACATTAACCCTAAAAAGGTTGATTTTAGAACCTGTACTTACATCGGAATTTTTTTGGAGAAGGGTGGTTTGTTTTCGGAGGTTGTTGATCGTTTGAGATTGATTCCCGAGATTGTGGAATGTCATTATACCACGGGAGCTTATGCCATTTTTATTAAAGTGTATGCTAAAGATAATGAGCATCTTAAAGCGATATTGAGCGGGGAAATCCAGAAAATACCTGGTGTTGCAAGTACCGAAACTTTTATTTCGCTGGAAGAGTCATTTAAAAGAACAATTCCCGTACATAGTTAGGATTTTTGCCGAACAGCTTCGTACATCATAATTGCTGCGGCTACTGAAACATTTAACGATTCAATTTTTCCGAGAACAGGAATAGCCAGTTGCTCATCTGTGAGTTGAAGAACCGATTGAGATATCCCGGTGTCTTCAGAACCCATAACAATTGCAAGTGGAACATTTAGTTTTGCATCGGAATACAAGGTGGTTGCTTTTTCGGTAGCGGCAACAATTTTTATCCCCGAGTTTTTAAGAAATTCAACGGTTTTTGTCAAACTTTGGACCTTACAAATAGGGACGTAATGAATGGCGCCGGCAGAAGTTTTAACTGCATCTCCTCCAATGCGGGCAGTTCCTTTTTCCGGAATGATGATTGCATTCACTCCCGCACATTCTGCGGAACGAACCAGGGCGCCAAAATTTCTGACATCGGTAACTTGGTCAAGGATTAAGATAAATGGATCTTTGCCATTTTCATATATTCCGGGAAGAAGTGTGTCTATATTATAGTATTCTATTGGAGAAAGTAATGCAAGAACTCCCTGGTGGTTTTTTCTTGTTATCCGGTTTATTTTTTCAATTGGTACAAACTGAAAGGGAACCTGTTCTTCTCTTATGAGTTGGAAAAGTTCTTGTGACAGGTCATTTTTCAATCCCTTTTTCAGGAAGATTTTTTCGATGTTGCGGTTATTTTTTATTGCTTCAATAACAGCGCGTGTTCCAAAAACAAATTCATCTTTATTCATTACCACGTTTTTTTTGCCTTCCAGTTTTCCAATTCTTCGTTTTCTTTTTCCCAGTTAAGCATGGTATTTTCCAGTTCTTTTTTTAAATTCTCGTATTCATCAAAAACAGAATGGTCGTCCAGCCTCTCGGGTGAAGATAAAAGGGAGTCCATATGTGCAATTTCTTCTTCCAGTTCCGCAATTCTATACTCTGTTTTTTCTACTTGCTTCTCGAATTTTGTAATGGTTTTGTTTATTTCTTTTTTTTCTTCAAAACTAATTTCATTATCAATAGTTTTATTCTGTTGAATATTTTTCTCTATAGAATTATTTTTTATTTCCAGTTCCTTTAATGATTCAATTTTCTTTTTTTGAAGAAAATCATAAATACCACCGAGGTGTTGTTTGGTTTTTTTATTCCTGAATTCATAAACGCAATCTACCAGGCCATCCAGAAAATCGCGGTCGTGTGAAACAACAAGTACAGTTCCCGAGAAATCAGCTAAAGCATTTTTTAGTATTTCCTTTGATTTTATATCCAGATGATTGGTAGGTTCATCAAGAATTAGAAAATTAACAGGCTCGAGCATTAATCGTATCATTGCAAGTCTCGATTTTTCTCCGCCGCTTAATACCTTTACTTTTTTGTCTGCATCTTCTCCAGGGAAAAGAAAAGCGCCTAAAATATCGCGTATTTTTGTTCGAACATCTCCAACAGCAATTTCATCAATGGTTTCAAAAACTGTCAATTCGCCGTTTAATAGCTGAGCCTGGTTTTGAGCAAAATATCCAATTTTTACATTATGCCCAAGATTTAGCTCTCCCTCATGTTCGAGTTCATGCATGATGATTCGTGCAAGCGTGGTTTTTCCTTCGCCATTTCTGCCAACAAAGGCAATTTTTTCACCTTTCTCAATATACAGGTCAATATTATCGAGTACCAAATGATTCCCGTATCTTTTGCTGATGTGTTTTGCTTTTACTATATCTCGTCCGGAATGTGGTGCCGGTGGAAACTTTATATTTAATGCCGAATTGTCTTCTTCTTCAATTTCAATTCTGTCTATTTTCTCAAGTTGTTTTATTCTGGATTGTACCTGAACAGCCTTGGTTGCTTTGTAGCGAAATCGTTCAATAAATTTTTCGGTATCCTCGATCATTTTTCTCTGATTCCGGTAGGCCGCCAGCTGAATTTCACGTTGTTCTTTTTTCCAGTTAACAAAAGTTGAATAATTCATTTTCTGGTCATTTATTTTCCCGAGCGTAATTTCTATAGTTCGGTTGCAAACTGCGTCCAGAAAAGCTTTGTCGTGTGAAACAAGAACTACAGCTCCTTTGTAGTTTTTCAGAAAATCTTCCAGCCATTGGATTGATTCAATGTCGAGGTGGTTGGTTGGTTCGTCCAGGAGAAAAACATCTGGCTTTTTTAGAAGAAGTTTTGCCAGTTCAACTCGCATCCTCCAGCCTCCGCTGAATTCCGATGTTGGTCTGTCGAAATCGGTTCTTTCAAATCCAAGCCCCAAAAGTGTTTGTTCCAGTTCTGCTTCGTAGTTTTCTCCACCAAGAATTGAGTATCTTTCATTGAGTTCGGTAATTCTGTCAAGCATTCCCATATACTCCGCGGAATGATAATCTTCTCTGTTGGCTATTTCCTGATTTGTTTTTGCAATTTCTTTTTCGAGGTTAATTATTTCTTCGAAAGCCAGTATTGTTTCATCTTTTAATGTTCTGGTATCTGTTACGTTCATTTGCTGAGGCAAATATCCCAGAGTTGTTTCTTTGGGTACAGTAACAGCACCTGATGAAGGTTTTTCAATCCCGGTAATTAATTTGAGCATGGTTGTTTTTCCTGCTCCGTTTTTTCCTATCAGCCCGATTCTGTCTTTTGGATTAATTAAGAAACTAACCTCTTTAAACAAGTCGAAGCCACCAAAATTTAAACGTATTTTATCAAGAGATATCATAGAAATATTGAAAGTTGCCAAAGATAATCATTAAAGGTGAATTGTAGCATTGAAATTTTAAGGCAAAAAAAATACCCTTTTCGGGTAAAGAAGGAAGGGGAAAGCACTATGGACGCTTTTTGAAGATGATTGATGATTTACAAACCCCTAAACACAAAACCAATCATAAATACAGAAGTCGCTTTCCCCTATAAAGTTTTATTTATTGAAAATAAAACCAACCATTAAATCAATTCAAAGATAAGTAAAAAACTTTCATACTTACAAATGAAACATAATGAAAACGAGCAATATTGTAAGTGTATTGTGCTGTTTTCTCATTTTGGGAAAAACATTTTTTGTATGGGAATCTAAATGAGGCTTTTGGCTTGTTTATTTTTGTTTTAAACACGTTATATTTGCCAAAAAATTACGTGGGAAGAAATAGAAAAAAACCTTTTTATGAGAAGGTAAAAATAGAAGACATTGGTGCTGAAGGAAAAGCTTTGGTAAGAGTGGGAGATGTTGTCGTTTTTACTCGTTTAGTAATTCCTGGAGATGTGGTTGATTTACAGGTGACTAAAAAAAGAAAACGATATCAGGAGGCGGTTGTTACAAAAATTCATGATTATTCAGAAGATAGAGTTGATGCTTTTTGTACTCATTTTGGTACTTGTGGTGGATGTAAATGGCAGTTTTTGCCGTACAAGAAGCAACTATTCTATAAGGAAAAGCAGGTTGGCGATCAATTGAAAAGAATTGGTAGACTTGATTTGCCTCCAATTTCTCCGATACTTGGCTCTGCTAACGATACATTTTACCGAAATAAACTTGAATTTACTTTTTCCAACAGAAAGTGGCTTTCGCTTGAAGAGATTAAATCTGAAAATGAGATTAACAACTTAAATGCCCTTGGCTTTCATGTTCCCGGGTTGTTTGATAAAGTTATTAATATTGAGAAATGCTGGTTGCAGCCCGAACCATCTAATAAAATCAGAAATTTTATTTATGAGTATGCGTTAATAAATAATCTGGAGTTTTTTGATATAAAAGAACAAAAAGGATTTCTGCGAACACTAATAATCAGAACAAGCTCAATTGGTGAGGTGATGGTGATTGTTTCTTTTTTCAGGGAGGATGTCGAGGAAAGAATCAAACTGCTTAAAACATTAGAAAGAGAATTTCAGGAAATTACTTCTCTTTTGTATGTAATTAATGAAAAGGGAAATGATACTATTACCGATCAGAAGATACAGGTCTTTTCCGGCAGGGAATATATTTTTGAAGAAATGGAAGGGTTAAAATTTAATATTGGGCCTAAAAGTTTTTATCAAACAAATTCAGGACAAGCTTACGAATTATATAAGGTTGCCCGGGACTATGCACAGTTAACAGGAGATGAAATTGTTTATGATTTGTACACCGGAACTGGAACAATTGCAAATTTTGTCGCAGAAAAAGCAAAAAAAGTTATTGGTATTGAATATGTGCCTGAGGCCATTGAAGACGCGAAAGAGAACTCCGATATTAATAATATAAACAATACATTATTTTTTGCCGGTGACATGAAGTCGGTTTTAAATAACGACTTTGTTGCAGCTCATGGAAAACCAGATGTAATAATTACTGATCCACCCAGAGCGGGTATGCATACAGATGTAGTTCAGACAATTTTAAATATTGGTCCGAAAAGAATAGTTTATGTGAGTTGTAATCCTGCAACACAGGCCCGTGATTTAGCCTTGATGTCTGATTTATACGCAATCTTGAAGGTACAACCGGTAGATATGTTTCCGCATACACATCATGTGGAGAATGTTGTTTTGCTTGAAAGGAGGTAAAAGGAATTATTTGCTCAAAGGGATAAAAAAAAGGTTGCTCAACAGCAACCTTTATATTTATCTATCCCAGATAAGATTTCAATAATTTGCTTCGCGATGTGTGACGTAATCGTCGGATCGCTTTTTCTTTGATCTGGCGAACTCTTTCACGAGTTAGGCCAAATCGTTCCCCAATTTCTTCCAAAGTCATTTCCTGGCAACCAATGCCAAAGAATAATCGGATAATGTCACTTTCCCTTTCGGTTAATGTAGCCAAAGCACGATGAATTTCTCTTGCTAGTGATTCCATAATCAGGCTCTTGTCTGCATTTGGCGAATCATTGTTCACCAAAACATCAAGTAAGCTGTTATCTTCTCCATCCACAAAAGGAGCATCCACAGAAACGTGTCTTCCCGATACTCTTAAAGTATCAGCTACTTTATCGGCAGGGAGTTCAAGTGAATCAGCTAATTCTTCCGGTGAAGGCTTGCGTTCATGTTCTTGCTCAAATTTCGAGTATGCTTTGTTGATCTTATTTAACGAACCTACCTGGTTCAATGGTAAACGAACAATTCTCGACTGTTCAGCAAGCGCTTGAAGAATGGACTGACGTATCCACCATACTGCATAGGAAATAAACTTAAAACCGCGGGTTTCGTCGAATTTCTCTGCTGCTTTGATTAACCCCAGATTGCCTTCATTGATTAAGTCGGGCAAGCTAAGACCTTGATTTTGGTATTGCTTGGCAACCGATACTACAAAGCGTAAGTTGGCTCTGGTTAATTTTTCTAAAGCAGCTTGATCTCCCTTTTTAATCCGTTGTGCTAATTCGACTTCTTCTTCTACAGTAATAAGCTCTTCTTTTCCTATCTCCTGAAGATACTTGTCTAAAGAGGCACTCTCCCGATTAGTAATTGACTTTGTGATCTTTAGCTGTCTCATAAACTCTCCTTAAAAAACGTGCAAATATAGAATATTATAAATTAATGGTCAAGGAGAAATCGTATCAAAAAATATTTGATAATAAATAGTTAAAGATAATCCTAAGCACAATTTTTATTCTGTTCCAAAAACAAAATATGCTAATTCTCCATTTGGATAAATACCTTCAACCAAAATTCCTCCTCTTGCATTTCCAATCTCTCTTTTTAAATCATTGACCTCATAAATAGGCTTTTTGTTCACGTTAGTGATAATAAATCCTTCTTTGAGGCCTGCTTCTTTTAATTTTCCTTTATCTAGGTTCTTAATTTTAATTCCGTATTCAATATCTAGTTTGCTTTTTTCAGAGTTGCTAACTTCTTCGAAATCAGCCCCTAGATATGAAGAGCGGTCTCTCACAATTTGAGTGTCACCGTGTCTATTACGTAGTGTCACTGTAAATTGTTTCTTTTCTCCATCACGAAGAACATCAATTTTTATGTCATCTCCCGGGCGGTACTGGCTAATTTTTTCCTGTAATTCCGCTGATGACCGAACCCGATCCCCCTGGATGCTTGTAATTACGTCGTTTTCTTTTATGCCTGCATCTTTTGCTGCGCCATTTGATGTTACTTCACCTATTATTACACCATCAACTACATCAAGGTTTAATTTCTCCGCGATCTCTGCATTAACATCTCCAATTTTTACGCCCAAAAGTGCCCGTTGGACTTCTCCAAATTCTTTTAAGTCGTTCACCACTTTTTTTACTATTGTCACAGGAACTGCAAATGAATAACCAGAGTACGATCCTGTTCTGGATGCGATTGCAGAATTTATACCTACAAGCTGTCCTTGCTGGTTTACCAATGCTCCTCCGCTGTTTCCTGGATTGACAGCAGCATCGGTTTGTATAAATGACTCAACACTGAGGTCGTCCTGATTGATTCCCAGATTACGTGCTCTTGCGCTAACAATACCAGCAGTTACAGTTGATGTGAGATTAAACGGGTTTCCAACTGCCAAAACCCATTCTCCTAATTTTAAATCGTCAGATTCACCATAGGATAAATAGGGTAGGTCATTAGCATCAATCTTTAAAAGAGCAATATCGGTTGATGGATCTGTTCCAATCAATCGGGCATCAAATTCCCTTTTGTCGTTTAATATGACTTTTATTTTTTGCGCTTCTTCTATTACATGATTATTGGTTACAATGTAGCCATCGTCAGATAAAATTACACCCGACCCAAATCCTCTTGCAATTTGTGGTTGCTGATTTCTTAGACCAAAAAAATCGTCAAGGAAAGGATTTCCACTTGACCATCCGCCTCCACGAACAGATTGTGTGGCAATATGCACCACTGCGTGTACCGAATTTTCAGCAGCATAAGTTAAATCTGGCAAACTTGCTCCGCTTTCTCCGGGCAATGATGCGTATTTTATGGGTTGTTTTTCTGTTACTGTCACCAATTCCGTTTTATCAAAGAATTTACTGTAAGTCCAAACAGCGATGAAAGCTCCTGCTAACACCAGTAACATAGTGACTGAATATTTACCTAATTTTTTCATAGCTTAAACAATTATTAGTTCTTACTTCAATTTTTAAATTTATTTGCATGGGGTTAAACGCAAATATATTGCCACTGTTTTGTCAAATCGTCATAAGAACTAAATCATTTTGCATTATTTAACAACACGTTCGGCCTTTTGTTAAAAAGATAAAACTAAAATTTTGAATCATGTAATTTTGTCAGTATTAAACTCTTCTATCTGGTACAACAAACCACTTTTTATCCAGTTCAATTGCTTTATAATTAACTAGGTAATTTATTGTATCTTCTGCCGTTTCTGCTATGGAAAATAATTCTTTGTAAATTTCCTTAGCAAACATTTCTGAATATGAAACTTCAAATTGTTTGAAAAGATATTTGTAAAAGTTGTTTGTATTTAAAAATACAATTGGTTTGTTGTGGTAAGAAAGTTGTCTTAATGTCATTACTTCCAGAATTTCTTCCAAGGTTCCGAAACCTCCAGGCATTGCAACAAAAGCATCGGAAATTTCCCGCATTTTTGCTTTGCGTTCCTGCATATCTTTTGTTATAATAACTTCGCTAGCGTTATTTGAGGCGAGCGAAAATCCGTTTAGTCGTTCTGGGATTATACCAATTGTTTTTGCGCCTGCTTTTCCTGCTGCAACAGTTATAGCCTCCATTAACCCAACATTTGCACCTCCGTTTATTAATGTGTGACCACCTTCTCCAATTAGTTTTCCCAGTTTTTCAGCTTCCTGAAAATATATATCGGAAATGGCGTTGCTGGAAGAGGAAAATACGCAAATATTCATTTTTTTATAAAATAGTTTTTTTGCAATTATTAAGCGTCAATATTAGCATAAGTAGCATGGTCTTCAATGAATTTCCGGCGTGGTGGAACATCATCTCCCATTAACATTGCGAAAATATGGTCTGCTTCGGCTGCATTTTCAATTGTTACTTGTTGTAAAATACGCTGCTCCGGATTCATTGTCGTTGCCCAAAGTTGCTCGGCATTCATTTCACCTAAACCTTTGTAACGTTGGGTGTGAACAACGCTTTCGTTTCCATCAGCCCAGTCGTTGATAATTTGCTGGCGTTGTTTTTCATTCCATGCATATTCTTCTTTCTTCCCTTTTTTGAGCAGGTAAAGTGGAGGTGTTGCTATGTATAAATAACCGCTTTTGATTAAATCAAGCATGTAACGGAAAAAGAAGGTCATGATTAACGTGGCAATGTGGCTTCCGTCAACGTCGGCATCGGTCATAATTACAATTTTATGATATCTTAACTTGTCAAGGTTTAATGCTTTTGAATCTTCTTCTGTTCCGATTGTTACGCCCAGAGCGGTAAAAATATTTTTTATCTCCTCATTTTCGAAGATTTTATGTTGCATGGCTTTTTCCACATTCAGAATTTTTCCTCTTAGCGGAAGAATTGCCTGTGTCTTTCTATCTCTTCCCTGTTTTGCGGTACCACCTGCTGAATCTCCCTCTACAAGGAAAATCTCGCATTTTACAGGGTCTTTCTCTGAGCAGTCGCTTAATTTTCCTGGTAATCCACCTCCCGACAGTGCATTTTTGCGTTGTACCATTTCGCGTGCTTTGCGAGCGGCATGCCTTGCTTGTGCTGCTAAAATTACTTTATTAACAATTGTTTTTGCTGATTTCGGATTTTCTTCCAGATAGAAAGACAATGCCTCGCTGACTGCCTGATCTACTGATAAGCTAACTTCTGAGTTTCCTAACTTTGTTTTTGTCTGACCTTCAAACTGAGGTTCGGCAACTTTTACAGAAATTACCGCTGTTAATCCTTCCCTGAAATCATCGCCGCTAATATCAAATTTTAGCTTTGTCAACATTCCCGACTGGTCGGCATAATTTTTTAATGTTCTGGTTAATCCCCTGCGGAATCCGGTTAAATGAGTTCCACCTTCAATGGTGTTAATATTATTCACATATGAGTGAATATTTTCAGCAAAAGATGTGTTGTATTGCAAGGCAATTTCAACCGGGATGTTATTTTTCTCGGTAGTGATGTGAATTACTTCCGGAGTTAAAGGCATACGTGTGTCATCCAAATATTGGACGAATTCTTTCAGCCCTTGCTCTGAAAAATAATTATTGGTTTTTGGGTTTCCGTCTTCATCTTTGCTGCGTTCATCAATAATGGTAAGATTAATTCCTGCGTTCAAAAAAGCAAGTTCTCTTAATCGTGCAGCCAGAATTTCAAATTTGTAAACAGTGGTATGGAAAATAGTCTCATCAGGTTTAAATGTTACAATTGTTCCTGTTTTATCGGTCTCTCCAATAATTTTTGCTTCGTATTTCGGTTTTCCAATCGAATATTCCTGTACCCAGATTTTTCCATCCCTGTGAATTTCCGCTTTTAAATGTGTTGAAAGAGCATTCACACACGAAACACCCACTCCGTGCAAGCCTCCTGAAACTTTATATGAGTCTTTGTCAAATTTTCCTCCGGCGTGCAAAACTGTCATTACAACTTCCAGCGCTGATTTATTTTCTTTTGTGTGCCGTTCGGTAGGGATTCCCCTTCCATTATCTTTTACTGTAATTGAATTATCTTCGTGTATTATAACTTCTATCGTATCGCAATAGCCGGCAAGAGCTTCGTCAATTGAGTTGTCCACAACTTCGTAAACCAAATGGTGAAGTCCTTTCTCATTCGTATCGCCAATATACATTGACGGTCTTTTTCTTACTGCTTCAAGGCCCTCTAGTACCTGAATGCTGTCAGCAGAATAATTTCCATTCCCTCCATTTGTCTGCCCGTTTTTTTCTAATTCGCTCATTCCTGTATTACTTAATTTAAATTATTCTTTTCCTATTAAAATGAAATAGTTTCCGTGTCAAAAAGTGTTGTTTACTTTCGATAGGAAACTAGTTGATTATCAATTTCTTATTTTGATTTTATTTTTATTGTAAAATCATCGGGCAAATATAGCAAAAAATAATGAAGAAGCCTTTCTTTTAGTAGGAGTGTTAAGTGTTTTTTTTAATAATTTATGAACTTGAAAATGAGCGAGTAACCCGCAGCAAGAAATAAAAAAAGGAGGCTGTGAAAAACCTCCTTGAACTATCGTTTTCTATGTTCTAAAATGCATAGCTTAAACCTGCCATAAAATTGAAACTCTGGACCGGGTATCCAAACCATTTTTCATATTTTTGAAATCCGAAATTATTGAGCTGTCCAAACACCGAAAAATCTTGTGTTATCTTATAATTTGCATTAAAATTCATGTCGATAATCGTATTCAGATTGTATGATTTTAAGGTTAGAGGGACGGAAGATAGCCGGTATGTTAATGTTGGTGTTGGCGTTGGGTTTTCGAAATTTTTGGATTCAATGATTAAAGCTGTTCTTGAACCTGTTGCGTAGATGTCTGAAGATATTGACAGCCGATCTGAAATTTTGTATCCCAGCGACAGTTTTGCATCCCAGTCGGGGAGGTTCCATGCTTCTTCCTGTTCGTCCATTTTATATACATAGTAATTCCCGGTAAGTAAAAGATCCAGTTTTTCCGATGCCGTGTGAAATACTTCAACATTGAATTTTAGTAAATCCATATCGTCATACATAATTTTAAAATCATTATCTATGATTGAAGGATCCGGGGTGCCATATGTCGTTGTGGCAGGATATACATATTCAAATAAATAATACAATGGCTGGTCATCTATCATTGAATAATCTACGGAAATTTTGAAATTGGTTTTGGCAGCAAATTTCCCGTCGAATCCACCGTAAAAATGTAGTTTTTTAAAGCTGTTTATTACATCGTGTTCCGGGTCTACAAATGGATTTTCGTAAGCTATTTTTGAATAATGGTTATTTACATAGTCACCGTCGACGCCTGCGAATATGTTTATGATTTCTTTTACAGGGGCGAAATTTAAACGAACGTTCGGAGCGATTTTGGCTACCAAATCTGCATTGTTATCCTGAACAATCCAAGTGTTAAATCCAACCCTGAGATTTGCCATTTCGCCACCAAGATAGTAAGCCGGTTTTAAAGTGTACCAAATTTGCTGACTTGTTGCCAGTGTGTCGAGATGCCTGTTAAAAACATTGTCGGCTTTTACAAAGGTGATTCCTGCGTCAAGTATAGCGGCACCGGTATTTAATGGTTTATTTATATCGGCACTAAACTCACCAAAATGTTCACGCTGGTCGGTTTTGGTTCCAAAATAATCGTAAAGGAAATTAAAGTCGAAGGTAAAGTCCTTTCGGTTATTGTTTTCGCTTTTTAGGTTGATGTTAAATCCTCCTTTGCTGAATGTTTGCCTTTGTCCCTGGTAGTTGATTTCCTGATCTTCTTCTTTTAATATCGAAGGTATCGAGTCAACAGGATATCCGTAATAATTAAAACCATTGTGGGTGAAGTCAGCATTCACTGATAAAATTGACTCCCTGAAAAGGTGTTTTATAAACATCTCAGCTTCGTTCTCCGAAAACGGGGCTTTTACTTTATCGCCTCCTTTTAGCTTTATTTTGCTATGTGAGGAGAGGTGTTTCCCATGCAACCCGAAAATGGTATTCTTTGTATTTTGGCTGTTAAAAAAAACTTCGGCATAAGGTTTATTGTAATTACCCAATCCGGCGCGTACCAGTCCGAGTCCCGGGTTTTCCTTTGGCGGGTTTGAAATTGTAGCCGCTTTTAACTCATTTACAGAAAAAGTACTGTAGATAGGTTGACTAAAAATGCTGTAATTGAATGTGGGCTTTTGGTGTTCTTCCTCGTCAATCTTAGGCATGTCGTTTATTTTATTGGCATCAGAAATAGTTGGGTTGTAGGCTTTTACTACCTCTACTTCCTGTGTTAAAGAGGTGTCGCGTTGAGCATTTGCAACTGAAACCGCTCCAACGAATAAAAATAACAGGGAATATCTAATGTTTTTTATCATCATTGTTTCTGAATTTAATTTTTGTTTTCTTTTTCGTTTAATTTCAGTTGTATCGAATTGTCAATCGCATCCTGTTGTTCCTGTTTTTCCTTTGCTTCAATTGCACTCAGTTTTCGCGAAGCTTCGTTTTTTATGCCATCGGTGTCGTTATTGTAATTCTCTATAAGACTTTTTAATGTATGTTTGGCATCAAATTCCTGATTGTTGTCAATATAAATGTCAGAAAGCAGGAGGAATGATTTTCCAAGCCAGAATAAATAAGGTGTGCCTTTTGAAATAAAATCATCGATTTCGTTTTCTGCCTCCGCTTTTTTATTTTGACGGAAATAAATCTCGGAAACCAGGAATTTAGCTTCGGCTCCCTCTTCAAGTTTGGTATCCGACGCAACTTTTCGCAGTGCAGGTAATGCTTGAGTGAGGTTTTCCTGTACGTAATACGATTTTCCAGTGATGTATTCGGCTTCGCGTATCAGTGTTTCATTTGCAATATCCGACTTTTTAACTTTTTCCGCAGCTGCTACCGCTTTTTGTAAATTATTTAAGTGGAAATTGCAGCGCATTTGCCCGGTGTATGCTTTTAAAACATTCCATTTGCTATTGGCCACAGTTTCCAACCGGTTAAATAAATCGAGCGCCTGTTCGTAATTTTGTGCGTTGTATGTAAGTTCCGAAGCGCGTGAAAGAGCCTGTTCGCTAAAAATATTATTTGGCTGCATGGCTACGGTCGTATAATGTTGGTTGGCTTCCTGGTATTGTCCTTCCTTGTATAAGGATTCGGCTAAATAAAAATGGGCATTTAGTGTGTATTTCCCGTTTGGAAATTGTTGCAGGTAGCGCTGCAGTTGGGTTGAAGAACCAGCGTCGCCTGCCATGTATGCTCTTTCGGCAGCCTGGTAGCTCAGTTCGTCTTGCTCCGATGTGGTCACACTTGCGCCACTTCCCAGTTGTTGTGCATAAGAAAAATATTCATCTACATTGTTCAGTTCTACATAGCAATTTCTGATTCCTGACAAAGCGGCCTGTGCTTCCTCCGTTCCCGGGAATTTTTCGGCAACTTCTTTATAATGAGTAAGCGCTTCCTTGTAATTGGAGTTGTTGTAATTTATTAATCCAAGCTGAAGTTGTGCTTTTCTGTAGTAACTTCCCTGGGCATAATTAGTAATAATTTTCTGATACTGCTGTGCTGCTTCGTAGCTTTGTCCCAACCGTTCGTGGGCGCGTCCCAGTTCGTAAAGTGCATCATCTTCATAATCCGATTCAGGAAAATCAGCCAGTAAGCGTTCCAGATTATTGATTTTTTGTTGTTGGTTTCTTTCCAGTCCCTGGCAGAAAGCAATTTGAAATAATGCATAATCTGGTTCGTAAATTTTCATGCTATATGATTGCTGGTAATATTGCAATGCCGTTGAATAGTTGGTGTTCAAATAATAATAGTCGCCAACTCTGTTTAGAGCATCGGCCAGTTTTTCTGTTCGTTGGCCTTTTGCTGCGTTAATATATTTTCTGAAATGAGACGATGCTGCTTCGTAATCTTCCAATTTAAAATAAGCATAACCAATGTTGTATTCTGCATTTTGAAATTCAGGGAGTGAAAAAGAACCTGCCGTGCGTGAGAACTGATTGTAAGCAGAAATGGAACCGTTATAATCGCCTACACGATATAAGGCTTCGGCCTTCCAGAACAATGCGCGTGCATTTAATTCTCGGTCATAACTTCCATTTTTTAGTGAAAGATCAAAAAAATCGATAGACTGGTTATAAGCCAGATTATTAAATAACTCCAACCCTCGGTAGAACGTAACTCTTTGATAAGCACGTAAAACAGCAGGAGTTTTATTCTGTATTTTTTCTATGGAATTAATGGCATCGGCATAGTTTCGTGTTACCATATACACCTCAACCAGGTAGCGGTATGCTTCTGCGTTACGTTCCGAATTTGGATACGAACTGATGTATCGGTCAAATGCTTTTATGGTTTCATTGAATGGTGAATAGGAAAGTTCGTAGGTGAGTTTTGCATAACTAAATAATGCATCTTCTTTTATCCGCTCGTTAAAGTCCATTTCTGAGGCCGCCCCAAAAGCAACACGCGCTTTTTCTTTTTCGCCCAGGCGAACATAGGAGTCTGCTAAATGATAGTAAGCATTTTGTGCCATTTCATCATTCCCTTTGGATGCTTTTTCAAGCAGAGGTGCAGCTTTGTCAAAATTACCGGCATGGTAGTAGCAAAATCCTAAAATATAACCGTCTTCGCGTGTTTTTGGCCCGGGCGAATTGTAATAAGCCTCCAGATATGGAATGGCTTCTGCGTATTTATTCAGATGAAAATATGAGTCTCCCAGGATTTTTGACAATTCAACTTTATGTTCTTCTGCAACCTGGTCAATAATTGAGCTGGTGTAGTTGATAACTTCATCATATTTTTCCTGCTTGTAATAAATGTGGCTCACATATAACGGAATTACCTGCGAATAAGTGGGATCGCCGTTCAGTTTTGAAAATCCTTGTAATGCTGCTTCATAATTTTCGTCAAGATACATAATATGCGCCCAGTAATATGAAGCTGGTTTACTGTAAAAGTTATTGGCGTCTTTTATCTCATAGAATTCTGCAGCAGCTTGTTCCAGATTGTCGGTCATCAAATAGGAGTAACCGGCTTGGTAATGAAGTTTTATTTGTTCCTCTTTCGTAATATCTGTTTTGTCAACATTGGCAAAACTTCGCAATGCAATGGTATATTGTCGTTTTTCAAACTGGTAATCGCCCATGTTAAACCATGCGCGGTTAATGTACGGGCTTTCCGGATGATCTTCAATAAATTTTTCGACCATTTTACCACCGGCACTGTGCCCGGCGCGAAGAGCTGAAACCGATTTGTAAAATTCAGCTTCGGAATAAAGCTCAGATTTTTCATCTACTTTTTGTTGGATTTTTTCAAACTGGTGAAAAACGGCGTTGTATTTTTCCTGCTTGTAAAGTTCTTTACCCAGTTCAATATCTTTCTGAATATCTGTGAAATATTCTGTTTCCTGGGAAAATGTTCGAAAATAAGAAAATAACAACAGAGGCAATAAAATCAGGATAGGTATTGTTTTCATGTTCCTTTTGTTTCTATTACATAAACGAAATCTCAATGGTATATAAGATTTATCTTTTTTATAAACTCTGATTGAGGGTAATTTATTTTTCTAAAATAGAAATAAACATTGGGTTGCTACTGCTAAAACGATTGTAATTTCTTAACAAGAAACTGTTTATTTCTTTCGTTTTTTATATCATGAATTAAGAAATTTACATTTATATTGGTTTACATTTTTGCATTTATGGAAAAAAACAAGGTTATTGAATTGGTTGGTGCTGATATTTACCAGCGAGAAAATAAGATACTTTCTGAAATTAATCTTTCGGTTGATGAGGGCGAATTTGTATATATAATAGGAAAAGTAGGAACAGGGAAAACCAGCCTGATAAAAACTCTGAATGCAGAAATTCCATTGATAAAAGGCCTGGGAATGGTCGCCGGAATATCTCTCGAAAATTTGAAAAACAAAGATGTACACTTGCTGCGCCGGAAGTTAGGCGTTGTTTTTCAGGATTTCCGTTTGCTAACCGACCGGAATGTTTATGAGAATCTTGCCTTTGTTTTAAAAGCTACCGGTTGGATGGACAAAACCAAAACAGAATTGCGGATAGAAGAAGTGCTTGAAAAAGTCGGTGTCGTCGATAAAATAAAAAAGATGCCCCACCAGTTGAGTGGCGGAGAACAGCAGCGTGTGGTAATTGCCAGGGCTATTTTAAATGATCCGGCGATTTTGCTGGCTGATGAACCAACCGGGAATCTGGATCCGGAGACTTCGGAGGAGATACTGGATTTATTTACTCAACTTAACGAGGCAGGAAAGACGGTTTTGATGGCCACACACGATTATGCGGTAATTGCCCGGAAACCCACCCGCACTTTGGTTTGTGCAGCCGGTACATTAAACGATTCTGCCGCCAACCAAACTATTGTTGATTTTGAAAGTATGCTTGACGAAGGTTAACAGTATAAAGCTCGAAAGAACTCCTATCGTAATCTGCCTCTTCGAAATACAATTTCCATACTTTTCCTGTTCCTGTGTTATTTGAAACCATAGGAAATAGTAATGTTGATCCGTTATGGGTTATGTTTCAGTCAGTTTATATTTAAAGACTATGAGCACATACAGGAGCAGGCAGTGAAAGTATAAGAGTGATAAAAATAATTTTGTTCATATTGTTCGTTTATGAATATTGTACGTATGTCAAGACTGATTTATAAATTTTGTTGCAATGATTTACCAGAGGTCGTGCCACTCGGCTCCGTCAAAGCAACGAAGCTTATTGCTTGATGAATCGAAATAAATGTCACCAGCGGTTGACGAAATGGGTTGAGATGTAGGCTTTAGGTGCATTGCCCCATCTATATCTAACTTTTGTGTAGGGTTTTGTATTCCTATTCCTACATTTCCAGATGACGAAATGTCTATAGAACTTGTGGGGGCTCCCGATCTGATTCGGAAAGGCAGCCTTGAAGAGTTTGTTGCATCTCGGATGAAAAAATTAGCTTCATTCCCGGCAACATCCCATGTTTGCGGAGCCCATCCTGAACTATTATCCTGTTCCAGTCGGATACCGGGTGTGTCGCCACTGTGTATATGTATATCAAGAACCGGTGAATTGGTATTAATCCCTATTTTACTATTGGAACCAACATATAATGCATTTGTTTTTGCCCCTGCCATCACTTTAAACGGAATTGTTGCTCCGGTTATATCTTCAATGGCAAAATAGTTCGCACCTCCGCTTGTACTTTCATTGGCAGTGAGTTGCCAGTCGTTGTTTGGGAAACCGGATGATGAACTGGTATCATCAAACCGAATCCGCAGGTTGTTTTCTTTTAATAAAATTGTGGAAAATCCAAAATTTTCTCCGGCAACAGCATCTCCACCGACAGCAAGGCTACCATTGCATATTACATCCGAGTTGCTTGACAGATCACCGGAGACAGAAGACCATAATGTTCCTGTGTAGTTAATCGTTCCGGTTCCGAGTATTTGTTCTGTATTTGTATTGTCATAATATTTAAAAGTTCCATTTCCTGTCGGGTCGTAAAAAAGTTTTCCAGCTTCTACCCCTCCGGAAACACCACCTTTATACAAAATTCCACCTTCAACGTTTAATGGTGCAGAGCCTATATCTTCAGGAGTTGAGATTCCAATTCCTACATTTCCTGATGTGTAATAAATGTCATCATTTTGAACCAGCCATCTGGATTTTCCCCAACGGGTTGTATCAGCTTTTGTAATGTTTTTAGCCAGAGAGTTGTTCCAGTCTCGTACACCACTTTTAATGTATGTGCTATCAGCAATATAAATGGAATCGTTTTTTGGAAGTTTTACAAAGCCCCCGTTCGAAAGATAAATCGTGTCGTGGCTAATTGATAAAATTTGTATTTCGTTTGTATCATCAATATCGCCATCGTCTGCTGTTCGTTGAAAACCATTATTGGAGACCATGTTGTCCACATCGGTTTCAGTTAAAACACTGTCCTGAAAAGTACCTCCGTTTTTGTTTAGTGTAACTGTTAAACCCGAGCGTGAAACGGTCTGTATTTCATTGGTATCATCAATATCGCCATCGTCGGCTGTTCGTTGAAAACCATTATTGGCAACCATGTTGTCCACATCGTTTTCAGTTAAAACACTGTCCTGAAAAGTACCCCCGTTTTTGTTTAGTATAACCATTAAACCAGAACGCGAAATCGTTTGTATTTCGTTAGTTGTATCGCCGTCTGTTTCACTTAATAGAAAAGGTAATTCCACATTATTGCCGTTGGTAATCTTTAAGAAACGTTCATTGTTAACCTGAAGTTTTTGATTGTCCGTTCCTGTTCCGTCCTGCAGAACAGACAGGTCAATTGTTGAACCTTTTGAAATGGAAAGTTGGTTATTGTTGAGCGAAATGTCCTGTATTTCGTTGGTCGGGTCATTATCGTCATCTTGTGAGTTGTTGGCAACCGAACCTGCAAACAAGGCATACGGAACACTCAGTAGCTGGCTGGTACCCATAATTGTCCCGTCGACAGAAATTTGTATAAAATAAGGCCCGGCAGCCCAGTCAATAACTTCAAATGCTGATGGGTTTACTGCCCCAATCTGAAGATTGGCGAGCCCAAAGCTGTTGGTCGTAACGTTGTGACTTTCTGAGAATATCTCGGCCCCGGAAATATTTCCCTGTAAAATTGCCACACCAATAGTTGCATCCTGGTCGGCCAGTACTTTTCCTGAGGCATCTCTGAGCACCGCCTGGTAATTAAAACTTTGCGGCGCTTGAGCATTTACAAATACCCCCAGCAGAATGGAAAGGATAAAGGTTAATGTTGTTTTTTTCATTTTTTGGATTTTAATAAAAGCTGCGTCTATTTTTTTATGATTTTGAATGTTTTTAAGGCTTGTGTTTTCCCTGTTATTTTTAAGAAATATGTTGCGGGAGCATAGTTGTACATAGGAATTTCCGAAACATCGGATTCGAGTAGTTTTGTTGCTAAAATTTTACCGTCCATGTCGTACAAAGTGTAATATATTTTTTCTCCCATCCGGTTCTCTATTTTTAGATTTAAGAAATTAGTTGTTGGATTCGGATAGGCGGAAATATCAATGTTAACCCCTGGAATTTCGTCGACGGCTGTAATTATCAGGTTGGATTGATGAAAGCCTTGTGTGAGCTGCATTGTTGTGTTGGATACCGTCTCGATAACCGTCTCGCCTAATGTCCAGCTAATTTGGAGATTGCTGCTTGAAAAATGGTTTCCAGAGGAGGATATGATTTCCTGTGCGTTTGAAATAACATGCAAAAACATTAGCATAACCAAGGTTCGGGTAAAAATTCGTCTGTTCATAATATTAACTGTCTGTTACTATTGTTTCTTTTGCAAAATGTTTTAGTCAAATACTAATGGGTGAAATGAATGGTTTTTATCAAAAAATATATTATGCAAAAGTAAGAAAAACATAAGCTATTTAGTAAATCTTTTAAAAATGTCCCGTAAAATTTTTTCTTCTTTTTCCCATGTTAAGTCTTGCGCTGCCTGTTGTAGGTTTGTTTGCCACATTTTTTGAGACTCATCGTCCGATAATATTTTGTTTATTGTTTTTGCCAGCGCTTTTGGCTCCATGGAAGAAGTAATTTCTCCAATTTTATATTCATTTACGATGGCTGCCATTTCAGGTAAATTGGTTACCAGTACCGGTACCAGTGCCTGAATGTAATCGAAAAGTTTGTTCGGAAGGGCAAAGCGGTAATTTAACCCAAGGTCTTCTTCAACGGAAAGCCCAAGGTCAGCTTGGGGAGTAATTTTGGCAAGTTCTTCAATGCTCAATTGTCCGGTAAATTCAACTTTATCTTCTAGTTTTTTGTTTTTCACCAGTTCCTCCAGTTGTGTTTTTATATCGCCATCGCCGGCAATTACAAGTTTTGCATGGTTAACAAACTGCATTGCCCGGATGACCTGCTCCAACCCCCGGCCTACATTAACGGCCCCCTGGTATAAAACAATTTTCCTGTTATTTTCTTTTTTTGTTTTTGCTGAAACCGAACGCGCAAAGGGAATGTTTCTGACTACCTTAAAATTGGTACCGTATTTTTCAGAATAAATTTGTGCAATGGAAGTACAAACTGTATAAGCATATTGTATGTTCGGAACCATTTTTTGCTCCAGTTGGCGCCATATTTTCTGCACCCGTGGCCGGTTTATCAGTTCCGGTACTTCGGTAAAATATTCGTGGCTGTCGTAAACCAATGGTTTTCCTTTTATTTTTGAAGCAAGAAAATTTGCAGGCAGTGTATCCAAATCGTTTGCCAGTAAAACATCGGCTTTAGAAAACAACAAAAAACAGAACAATCGCAAGTTGAAACAGGCGTAAAAAAGAGGGCCCTTTTCGAACCACAACTTAAAGCGGTGCGTTTTATATTCCCGTATTTGCATGGGCAGGCTGTTTTCTTTTTTTCGGCCTGTTAGAAGCACCTTGAAACCCATCTTATTGAGGCTTGTGCAAACTTTATGCACACGGTTATCCGAAACCAAATCACTGGTTACTGAAACAATTATCCGTTTTTTCTTTTGGTTTGCCAAGTATGAAAAATTTCTTGTAAAGATAAAAACTTTGTTTTGCAGAGAATAGTACAGTTATGTGCTGAATGAAATAGTTTCTTGCAGATAGGATTTATTCTTTGCAGAATATCAAAGACCAAACTGTTTTGCTGCAAAATTGTAAATGATATTAACCGTTTCGTCGATGCCCAAAACCGACGAATTTATACAAAGGTGGTAAGAACTTGTTGCTCCCCAGATTTTGTTGCTATAATAATTGTAGTAACTGGCTCTTTTTTTATCGATTTTCTCTACAATATTGCCAGCCTTTTCCTCTGAAAGATTTTGAATCTTTGCAATCCGTTTTATACGGTCGTTTTTTTCCGCACTGATAAATATATTTAAACAACGGGGGTAATCCTTTAAAATATAATCGGCACAACGACCAACAAATAAACAGGATTTTTCTTCTGCCAGTTTTCGAATAACATCGCTCTGAATCTGAAAGAGGTTTTCGTTACTTAAAAAGTATCCGGTGTAAAGTTGGTTTGTAAGAGAAAAGCGCATTCCCAGTGAGCCTCCTAATATAGAATGACTGTCTTTTTCATCAGCTTGTTCAAAAAACTCTTTTCCTAAACCACTTTCACGTGCAGCAATTTGTAGTAGTTCATTATCATAAAATGAAATCTTAAGTTTTGCTGCCAGTTTCTTGCCAATTTCCAAACCGCCACTTCCTATTTGTCTGCCTATGTTTATGTAAAATTTTTCGAGCATTGTTTGTATTTTTCGAGATAAAATTACAATCTAATTTTTGTTTTTTTATATTCCCTGTATAGTAAATAACCAGCATTTAAACTTGACAGGATATCCGCGGTTGGCATACTTATCCAAACTCCTTTTACCCCAAAGATTGTTGGGAAAATAAGTAAACATGGCAGCAGAAAAAGTACTTGTCTTGTAAGCGACAGATAAATTGCTTTCCCTGATTTTCCAATACTTTGAAAGAAGTTGGAAGTGACCATTTGGAAACCATCAATGGGGAATGTGATAAATACAATTGTTAGTCCGGTAATAGAGAGGCTAATTAGTTTTTCATCGCTTGTGAAAACGGAGGCAACATCGCGGGGAAAGATTTGTCCAACAAGGAATCCAAGTGTCATAACTCCCGTTGCAATTAATATTGAATGTTTTAAAACCTGATTCACCCTATCGTATTGACGGGCGCCATAATTATAACCGGCAATAGGTTGCATGCCTTGGTTTATCCCCATTACAACCATAGCAAACAAGAACATTACCCGGTTGATAATTCCGAAAGCACCAACTGCTAAATCGCCACCATGCTGCATAAGGCTTTGGTTGATGATAATTACAATTACAGATGCTGCTACATTCATTGAAAACGGGGAAGCACCAATAGCTAAGGAATCAAGTACTATTTTTCGTTGTAAGGAAAATGTGCCTTTTTGTAAATGTACAATGTGATTTTTATCGCTAAATATTCGAATTTGCCATATCAGCATCGATGTTTGAGAAAGTACTGTTGCAATGGCCGCACCCCTAATTCCCATGTGAAATCCGTAAATAAAAATCGGGGTTAAAATAGCATTGATAATTACTGACGAAATGGTTGTGAGCA
Source organism: uncultured Draconibacterium sp. (assembly GCA_963677235.2). Classification (GTDB taxonomy): domain Bacteria; phylum Bacteroidota; class Bacteroidia; order Bacteroidales; family Prolixibacteraceae; genus Draconibacterium. The sequence goes on from CAXXPP010000006.1 coordinate 234,956, forward strand.
TTGCTTTCTGTGGTTCGCCGGTAGCCCGGAGCAAGGCGTTTAACCCCAGATACATGTGTGTAACCATGTTTCCCAGCGAGATGATTACCATATAATCATGTGCGTATAAAATTGTATTTTCACTCGCTCCAAAGAAGTATAAAATTGGATCAAGAAAGGTTAGTACCACAATGGAGTAGATAATTCCCAAAATCAGATTCAATACAAAAATATTTCCCAAAATTCGGTTGGCTGTTTTGTAATCTTTTTGACCCAACCGTAACGACATTAAAGTGGACGCTCCTACGCCAACCAATGAGCCAAAAGCTGCACCCAGGTTCATTAAAGGAAATGTAATTGCCAGGCCCGAGATGGCTAGAGCACCTACTCCGTGTCCAATAAATATACTGTCGGTAATATTATAAAGCGATGTGGCCGTCATGGCAATAACCGAGGGAATAGCATATTGTAACAGCAGTCGCCAAACATTCTCGGTGCCGAGTGCCACTGTTGATTGGTTTTGTTTCATAACTTTTTCGTGCTATCTGTTTCTGAGTTTTAATCTGTAAGACTAAATATTCTTATGGGATATTTAGTGGTTGAATAAAGAGTAATATTCACTTAGTGACCACAAAAATACGACTGTTTTTTCAATAAAGTTTATAATTTATTGAAAGAGTGAAAAGAGTTAATGTTCGATTTGTTTTCGGTTGCCATAACTTTGGGATTTGATAAAAGTTACAGTAATAGGCTTAAAATATTTGGCAAACTATATATTTGTAAAAAAACTGTATATAAATGATTCGCTTTTTTGAAAATTATTCACTTCGTCCATTCAACACATTTAATATAGAAGCCAAAACAAAGTATTTTTTTGAATTTACAGAAATTGAAGATTTAAAGGTTTTTCTTGAATCGAATCAAACCTGGAAGAAGGAAAAAATACTGATAATAGGCGAGGGGAGCAACATTCTGTTTCTGGAAGATTTTGACGGGTTGGTAATTCATCCTAATATTCCGGGTATATATGTGATCGACGAAGACCGGCAGAATATTTGGATGGAAGTGGGCTCCGGTGAAATTTGGGATGAATTTGTAAAGTATTGTGTTGATGCTCAGTTGGGAGGCGTTGAAAACCTGTCGTTGATACCAGGTACGGTTGGTGCTGCTCCCGTTCAAAATATTGGAGCTTACGGGCAGGAAGTTGCAGAAGTAATCGAAAAAGTAAAGGGTTTTGATCTCCACAGAAAAGAAATGATTGAGTTTACCAATGAAGAGTGCGGGTTTTTGTACCGGAACAGTATATTTAAACGGGAACTAAAAGGCAAACTTATTATTACTTCGGTGGTTTTTAAACTTGATAAGTTTCCCGAATTTAAACTTGACTATAGTAATCTTGAAGCCAAAGTTTCCGAAAAAGGAGCAATCAATCTTGAGAATATAAAAAAAGCGGTAGATGAAATTCGTTCGTCAAAATTACCCGATGTAAAAGAGTTGGGTAGCGCGGGAAGTTTTTTTAAAAATCCATTGGTAGAGATCAGCGCCGCTGAAAAGTTAGAAAAACAGTTTGGTGAAGTTCCAATTTACAAAGCTGCCGATGGGAAAGTTAAAATCGCCGCAGGGTGGCTGGTTGAAAATGCAGGTTGGAAAGGATTTCGCGACGGCGATGTTGGTGTGCACGAAAAGCAGGCATTGGTTTTGGTGAATTATGGCCATGCTACCGGAAAACAAATTTTTGATCTCTCTGAAAAAATCAGGCAATCGGTTTTGGAAAAGTTTGGAGTAGAACTGGAAAGAGAAGTAAATTGTATCTAATTTTATTCCCACTTTCCCGGAAACGGGAAAATATTCTGTACACGAATATCTATCTAAAAAAATAGATTATATAACAGTATTATTTATAAATCCTGTTGGAATCTAATGCAGCCCGATAAGCGGCAGCATTGCGATTGTGTTGTGCCAATGTGGCTGAAAAATTATGATAGCCGGAGAAATCGGGTTTGGCACACATATAAATATAGTTGTGTTTTTCGTAATTCAGTACAGCGTCAATCGAAGCTGTTTCAGGAAAATTAATTGGACCGGGAGGCAAACCAACATATTTGTAAGTATTATATGGCGACTCAATTTCGAGGTGCGAATTTAGAATCCGTTTCAGTGAAAAATCGCCAACTGCATATTTAACTGTTGGATCGGCCTGTAAAAGCTGTCCTCGTTTTAGTCGGTTAATGTATAAACCTGCAATAATTGGCAGCTCTTCGTTTTTACTTGTTTCCGACTGCACAATGGATGCCAGTGTAATCACTTCAACAGGTGATAAATTTATTGCTGCTGCTTTTTCTTTGCGCTCTTCATTCCAGAAATGGTCATATTCCGTTTTCATGCGGTCGGCAAATTCATCGGCCGAAGTTGTCCAGTATAATTCATAGGTATTCGGAATAAACATCGCCCTGAAGGTTTCCGGCGTAAAACCGTAGGCTTTAATTTTTTCTTCGTTGTAAAAAAGGTTCAGGATAGAGAGTGAATCTGCCTGAATGTACTTACTTACTTTTCCAGCCAGTTCTTCTTTAAAATGCACGTTGTTGAATGTAACGTCAACCGGTTCCTGCAAGCCTCCGCGCAGCATATTAATAATTTCGTTGCTGTTCATCCCTTTTTCAAAATGATAACGTCCCTGTTTTACTGCCATCGGATAACTTTTCTTTTTCGCCACCCATTTGAAAGCTTTTAAATTTATCAGCACATCATTGGCGACAAGGCTGTCGGTTACTTGTTCGTAAGTAGCGTTTTCCGGTATAATCAGAACGTATTCATTTTTTACATTGTCTTCAAAAACATATCTGTAGAGCTGGTATGCACGAATTCCGACAACAATAAATGCAATAGAAAAAAATATGATAATAAGCTTCCCAATTTTCGGGAACATCATTAATTTGCTTTTCTGGTCAATGGCCATCCTTTTTATTTTAACGAGAACAGATGTCAAAAATACGATATTTTTATAAACCAGTCAGATGAGGAGCTGATTTTGTATTATCTTAAAGTTTTCAATTTCCTTCCCGGTTTTCACGAATGTATTTCTTTCTGTTCAAAATGATTAAATTCGCGGCAAAACAGTTGAATTTTAACCATCGTAACTATGCAACAGGTAAATCTTACTGAAGACATTTATTTTTTGGGTTTCAACGATCGTCGTACCCATCTTTTTGAAAACATTTGGCCTATTCCTCACGGGATTTCATATAACTCTTATTTAATTGTAGATGAAAAAATAGCGCTTATCGATACGGTTGAGCGTTCGTTTATCGATGAATATCTTGAAGATATTGAAGGAATTATCGGAGATCGTCCGATTGAGTATCTGGTGATTAATCACATGGAACCTGATCATTCGGGAGCATTGAAAAGTATTATTCAGAAATACCCGGATATTAAGCTGGTTGGAAATAAAAAAACATTTGGTTTTGTTGAGAGTTTTTATCTCACCCCAAAAAATGTAGTGGAGGTTTATGATGGCTACAAACTCGATTTGGGAAAACACAAGCTACAGTTTCAATTGATTCCGATGGTACACTGGCCTGAAACGATGGTGACCTACGAAGAAACTACGAAGATTGTTTTCTCGGGCGATGCTTTTGGAAGTTACGGAACGCTTGACGGTGGAATTTTTGATGATGAAATTAATCTTGATTTTTACGAGGTGGAAGTAATGCGCTATTTTACCAATATTGTTGGAAAATATTGCCCGCACACACAACGCGCCATTAAAAAGCTGGCTCCGCTAGACATTAAAATGATTGCCGCAACACACGGCCCAATTTGGCGTAAAGACCTCAGTTGGGTACTTAACCGATATAATAAATGGAGTTCCTACGATTTGGATTGCGGTGTAGTTATCGTGTACGGTTCCATGTATGGAAATACGCAAAGAATGGCCGAGGTAATTGCACGACAACTGGCAGTTCGGGGCATCAAAAATATTCGGGTTTACGATGCTTCAAAAACACATTCATCCTACATTATTAACGACATTTTTAAATACAAAGGTTTTATTGTGGGAAGCCCCGCATACAATAATTCGCTTTTCCCTAATGTTGAAATTTTGCTTTCTACCATTGAACATATGGCGCCGAAAGATCATTACCTGGGTATTTTTGGAAACTACTCGTGGAATGGTGGCGGTGTAAAAAATCTGAAACTATTTGCTGAAAAAATTAAATGGGAACTGGTTTCCGAGCCCATTGAAGAAATGGGGGCGCTCAAAGCCGATAAAAAAGCAGAGTTGGAAAATCTGGCTAATGCAATGGCCGACAAATTGCTGGCAGAGAATTAGACTTCACCACATAATAAGCAAAACGCTCCCGGTTTTCCGGGGGCGTTTTTTTCTATTTAGTTACCTTCTCAAAATAGTTGTTAGCACCATCAATATAGCTGCTGCTGTATTTGAGGATATACCCAAAAGTCTATAAATGCAAAACAATTTGGGTCGTATCTTCAGCGAAATTATAAAGAGTAATGTTCCTCTGGTTTTTATCGAAAATATTCTTTCCGTGACTTATACCTGTTGAAAAATTTGGGCGCATTTTTAAAACCGGCTTTTAGAAAGCCAAGATAATTCCTATTTTATGTTGTCCATGTATTCCTGCAGCTCTTCGATATATTTACCAACATGAAATCCATCGACAAAAGCATGATTTACCTGAACTGAAAAAGGTAGCCAGATTTTTTCTTCGCGTTTAAAATATTTTCCCCATGAAATTCGGGGAACAGAATCATTCCGGTTTAGTGAAATTGTGTGAGAGAGGTGCGTGAACGAAATCCAGGGAATGGATGTAATATATATTAAATCGTCTCGACCAGCCAGTTTCTCATATTCGAAATATTCTTTTTGACAGGCATTTCTTTCTTTAGCTTCCTTGTTAAACGCTATAATATCACCTTTCAAATCCAGCGTGACGAATTTAAACAGATCGTCATTTTTACTCATATCAGTAAACGAAGGATGTATACAATCATGTAAAACAACGTTCCCGTCTTTTATTCGATACCTGAAATTTTCAATTGTATTTACAACGGTTGAGGAAGCATAAATCATAGAATAGTAAAACGACAAACTGTTATTTTTCACAAAAGACAGGAAGTTTGTAACATCGATATCCATACAGATGTTATATTGCGGATAATCCATCCTGCTAAAAAACAGGAAGTGTTCTTTTCTTTTCCAGTTTTCAATGTTGATTGTCTTCATGTAGTTTTTAATTTAAAATAGTGTTGTGCCATTTTTTGTTTTATTGGCTGTAATTTTCGAGTATCTTGTTAAGATTGGTAATATCATTCCTTTCATTTAAATATTCATCAATTTTGGAACTACCCATATTTTGCACTTTATATTCAGGAAGAAGATCTCTAAAAAGTAGAAATACAATCTTATCAACAATGCGTTCTTTTAACGAATGAGGTAGATTATACTGCTGTACAATGGATTCTTCTATTCCTATGTGTACAATTTCGTGGATAATTGTACACGATGGATCTTTGTATTTCTTAAAATTACCTTCCTTTGTTGTAAATAAGATTACTGTCCCTGTTGCAGGGTCGTAGCTGCCACCGCTACCATAAAGCGTAAATACAACTGTATACGCTTCAAATATTTTGAAATCCCAATTCCAAATGTTTTTCAAAGAATCAATTTGTTGAATTATTCTATTTATCAATTGTTCCCGTTCTTCCACTCTTTTAAACGCCAATTGATAGTCATTGTTATTAAATACTTCCGACTTAAGAAGCTCGTATATCGAAGAGTAATCAAGGTTGTTAAAGGTTCCGTTTTTCGATTTAACTATCAGGGAATCTATCCGTTTATTATCTGGAAGATTTATTTCATAGCCTTGTTTCTCAAAGAATTCAATATCATAAATTGTCCTCCATATTGAAGATGCCTCCTGGTCGATTGTTGGAATGTTTATCGAAAACTTCTTTTGTGTTTTTTGTGAGTAACATGAAACGGAATTTAGCAGGATTATAATAAGTAGTATGTTTTTAATTATTCTCATAACCATTTAAACGGTAAAGGTTGGCTTATATTACGGATTTTGAAGAGTGTTCATGCCGGTTACAGAGATGCGGGAATTCACAACTTAGGCACCACTAAAGCCTACTCGGAAATATGCATTTAGTGGGCTGATTTTTCGTTTTTGTATTTACCAGGTAAAAATACAGTCTGATACTAAACACATCAGACTGTATTTATAAAATTAATTATCACAAGGCTTGTAAATTGCACCTGTTGCGAAGTCAACAATTGCACCTGGCCAGAATAATAAAATATCTGCAATTAAAGCTCCGCCGCGAATAGCACGAGCCGGCTCACCTGCAGCTGGTTTTGTTCTTTGGCAATCCGAAACTTTTCCACCAAATACAGTTGCACAACTTGACATTATTGTTGCAATTGAGATAATCACTAAAAAATTTAGAATTTTCTTTTTCATTTAATTGTGTTTTTATTAAACATAAAAGTAATGTATTACTATAATTTAATTACAGTCGTTTTTGATATCCAATCATGCAGTCCTCGAAATGAAAAAATATAGGTTAGCATGTCCAGAGGTAAAAATCTTAATATTGTTCGTGTTAAAATTTGGACTATAAAATATTTATTGTCACTTGATAACGACTTTACTTTAGAACGGGTGACTAGTTTCCCAATAGTTTGTCCTTTAATATATTCAAATAAAAAATAATATAAGAAATAGAAGAGAATAGAAATCCATTTTATATTTTCCTGTTCTATTTTATTTTTAAAAATTAGAATAAAACATGTAATGAATACAAAATATATTGTTGTGTCAATTAAAAAATTAACTAGTCTTAAAATCTTTCCTGTCATGTTTCTATTGTTATATAATTAACTGACTAATGTGAAAAAATAAGTATTCATAATCAGTCGGTTACTGGATTATTCGACTTTAGGTTTTAAGTCAAATTTAACCATTTGTTTTTTATTTCTTTTAGCTATTTTCGGTTTTCTTTCCTGATCGAGGAATAAGTATTATGAAAGTGCCAACTACGGAACTTTCTTTGCGCCCGTGTTTCAGATAATTATCGCTAATTTTCTGGCAGTATTGATTTTTGTTTTTTACTTCTCAAAATACGTAAAGCAAACAGCTTTATAGATGCTTTAAAACCTTTCTTTTGCAATTGTGACGCATTGCTGGAAATTCTTTTTAATTTTAAGCTTTCTATCAATTTAAATAATAACCAATGAGCCTTTCGAGAAGAAATTTTATAACCAGAACGGCTGCAGGAACAGCAGTGCTGGCAAGTATTCCTACGATTGTTTCAAATGCCATGCCGGCAAGTAGTAACGCTTCAAAACCGAAATATTCACGGATTGAAAAAGGGAACACGGTTTTGTTTCAGGGTGATTCTATTACCGACGCAGGACGAGAGAAAGAAAAGGAACTGCCCAATAATCCGGGGTCGTTTGGGTACGGATATGCATTTCTGGCCGCTTCGGCGCTGTTAAATGCATTGCCCGAAAAACAACTTACAATTTATAACCGTGGCATTAGCGGGAACAAGGTGTTCCAGTTGGCAGACCGGTGGCAAAAAGATTGTCTGGATTTAAAACCGGATGTGCTGAGTATTCTAATCGGGGTAAACGACTATTGGCATACACGAACCGGAAATTACGACGGAACAATTGAAGTTTACGAGAACGATTACCGCGCATTGCTCAAACGTACCAAGGAAAATCAGCCTGATGTGAAACTGGTGCTTTGCGAGCCTTACTACCTTTTAAATACCAAGGCTGTTGATAAAACGTGGGTAGAACCAATGAAACAGTATCAGGCGGTAGCTAAAAAAATGGCAGATGAATTTGATACTTTGTGGGTGCCGTACCAAAAAATATATGATGAGGCGATAAAGCATGCTCCTGCTACTTACTGGAGTGCTGATGGTGTTCATCCGGGGATGCCTGGTGCACAGCTTATGGCAGAAGCCTGGTTAAAAGTGGTTGGATAAGGATATTTTAACAATAAAGTAGTGGATTCCTCTTTTTAATAATTATGGCTTTAACCGGCAATTAACCGAAAATTTTGGATAAGGAATAACAAACTAAAAATAGGAAGTTTGTTATTCCTTACTTGTTTTTTTGGATTCAAGAAAACTATTTGTTTTTATAACTTTTGCATGGGACTGCACAATATGGATAAGGTAGAATGTATAACGTTGAAATTGTGTTAGAATGGAGTATTCCATTTACTTATTCATGTTATAAATATTTAACCTAATTTTGCCCTCCCCGGTAATTATCTTTAATGTTTAAAGCTTTTTATCATCAAGGCTATTGGCAATACAGGATGTGTTCAATCTTCAAGTTTAATAAGTCCATAGGTAGTGCCTATCCATTTATTATTTTTAGAATCAATTGCTATAGCTCTACAATTATAAACTTTAAATTCATTGTTTTTAATAGAAGTGTAATTAACCCAGTTGACTCCGTCAAATTTTGAAACACCCCCCTCGGTAGCAAACCATATATTATTATCCTTATCAACGGCAATGGCATTTATTGAATTCCATTTTAATCCGCTGTTTGAAGTATTATAGAGTGACCAATTTGTGCCATCAAATTTTAAAACTCCTTTGTACGAGCCAAACCATTTATTATTTTCTTTATCGATGGCAACTGAAAAAACTTGATCGATTATATCAATTCCTGTATTCTCCGTTGTGTAAGAAACCCAGTTAGAATCATCAAAACTGGATATTCCCTTAGATGTTGCAAACCATTTTACTCCTTGATTATCAATTGCAACGTTTACTACATTGTTGTAAACTAGCCCGCTATCCGAGTTGAAAACATGCCATTGATCCCTGTCGTACATTGTTATTCCTGTCCCCATCGTACTTTCTAAAGTCCCCAACCATATGTTATTATTAACATCGAGAGCCATAGAATTATAAACAACTGAGTTATAGGCGATGTTACTGTTGTTTTTGGTATAATTCGTCCAGTTTGTTCCGTCAAAATTCCAAATACCTGAATCGTAAGTGCCAAACCATCTATCGTTTATACCATCTGCAGCAATCGCAGAAATACGTTTAATATTTGAATAAACAGTTTGCGTATTATTAAATATTCTTGTTAATTCCATTCCCCCACACCATACATTATCTGAAGAATCGACAACAATAGGACGAACCGGAACAGACTCCATATAATTGTAGCTCCATCTTACAACATGTATAGTATCCGTTGCAATAAAACTGTTGTCTTTTGTAGTTGCATTAATAATTGATACTCCTGGCGAAATCCCGGTTACTACCCCTTCCGGGCTAACTGTTGCAACAGAAGGTTCACTTGAATTCCAGGTAATCTCAGTATTGTCTGCATTCTCCGGTTGAATCGATACCCCAAGAGTATCAATCAAACCAACTTCGATAATATCCGCAGACTGCGATATATCTATATTTGTTATCGCAATTTCAACCGGTTCTTTTTTACACGAGAAGGCAATAAAAAGAATGAAAACTAATTTGATAAGTAGTTGGATTTTTGATTTCATGTAATATAAGTTTAAAATAACTTTCTAATATGTGTTTAATGTACATTATAGAAATTTAATGTTTTATTTTTCCTGATTTGTGTCATATTCAAATATCACTTTATTCTGTGATAAAATAGTTTATTTGGTCCATCCGAGTGCAACTAAAACCATGCCATAACAGAACATATCTGTTATGTCTCTTTGTTATTTTGCGTAACTAAGAAGGCCAAAGAGTTTCACTTATTTCAAAATCATTACCTATTCTATTTTTTCGGTTTGTTAAATCCCTATGAAATAGCGAAATAAATTCATCTTCTTGATGAAAGTTTTTATCATTTAATTCATCTTTTTCAGGATGAAGACCGGGAATAAAATTAGGTGTATTGTGCCGGAAAGTAATGCAGAAATGGATCGGACATGGGGGCAATAAGCTACAACTTAAACGCAAAAAAATGCCCTGCAAAATTTGCAGAGCACTTTTGAGTTATATAAAAGAAGGTTTAAGCGAGAAGTTCTTTTACCTGGTTATAAACATTTTCACCATTGAATCCCAATTTCTCATCGAGTACCGTATATGGAGCAGAAAAACCAAAGGAATCAAGTCCCCAGACTTTCCCATTTTCTCCAACCAATCCGGCTAGTGTTACTGGTAATCCGGCAGTCATTCCAAAACGTGGAATTCCAACAGGGAGTACACTTTCCTGGTATTCTTTTGTTTGATTTCTAAATAATCCTTCAGAAGGCGCAGAAACCACTTGAACTTTTAATCCATCTTTTTCAGAAAGAAGTTTGGCTCCTTCAACCAATGTTGCAACCTCTGAACCGCTGGCAACCAGAACTATATCGGGCTTGTCTTCGGGTTTCAGAACAACATAAGCACCTTTTTCGGCCTGTAATGCTGATTCATAAGCATTTCTTTTTACCGGTAAATTAGTAATATTTTGGCGTGATAATATCAGTGCAGTAGGAGAGGAGGTATTTTCCAGCGCCATTTTCCATGCCACTGTTGTTTCGTTGGCATCAGCGGGGCGAAGCACAAGCATACTGTTTGCGCCACTGTGGTTTTTTAGTTTTTCCAGTAAGCGAATTTGAGCTTCCTGTTCCACTGGCTGGTGAGTCGGACCATCTTCTCCCACACGGAAAGCATCGTGAGTCCAAACATATTTTACTGGTAATTCCATTAATGCCGCCAGTCGTACTGCAGGTTTCATATAGTCGGAGAAGACAAAGAATGTTCCGCAAACCGGAATTATACCTCCATGTAAAGCCATTCCGTTAGCGATACATGCCATGGTCAATTCACTAACTCCAATTTGAAGAAATGAACCGCTAAAGTCACCTTTTCGGAAAGAAGTTGTTTTTTTCAGAAAACCGTCAGTTTTGTCGGAGTTGGAAAGGTCGGCTGAGGCGACAACCATATTTTCAATTTTTCCGGCAAATGCGGCAAGAGCAGTTCCTGATGCACCCCTGGTTGCACTATTGGCTTTTTGTTCAATTCCTTCAAAATTAAAATCAGGGGCTTCTCCTGAAAAGAAATCATTAAATTTTTCAGCTAACCCAGGATTTGCTTTTTCCCATTTTTCCTGTTCTGCCTTTTTAGCAGCAGCAGCTTTAATAAGCTCTGCTTTTCTTTTTTTATAATATTCTTTTACTTCATCAAAAATAACAAATGGATTTTCAGGATTACCTTCCAGATTCTGAATCGTTTTTTCAAATGAAGCGCCTGCACTTGACAATGGCATCCCGTGGGTCTCCACCTGTTTTTCGTAACTTTCGTTTGCCTCAGTTAATGCACCTTTACCCATAATGGTTTTGCCAATAATAAGGGTTGGCTTTTCTGTTTCAGCGTTGGCTTTTGTTAAAGCTTCCCTGATTTGTTCTTCATTGTTTCCGTCAATTGTTGAAACACTCCATCCCCAGGCTTCATATTTTTTTGCAGTATCTTCATTGGAAACTATTTCAGTCTCAGTAGAAAGCTGAATATCATTCGAATCGTAGAACATGATTAGATTGCTCAAACCCAGATTTCCTGCAATTCGCCCTGCACCCTGAGAGATTTCTTCCTGAATTCCGCCATCTGAAATATACGCGTAAATTTTATGGCTCATCCACTCTCCAAAACGTTCTGCCAGAAAACGTTCGGCAATAGCAGCCCCAACAGCCATTGTGTGTCCCTGTCCAAGCGGGCCTGATGTATTCTCAACACCCCTGTCGACATCAACTTCCGGATGGCCCGGAGTTACGCTTTCCCACTGGCGGAAGTTTTTTAAATCTTCCATACTGTAAAATCCTGCCAGAGACAATGCAGCATATAGCATTGGAGACATGTGGCCGGGGTCAAGGAAAAAACGATCCCTGTTGTTCCATGTCATATCCGACGGGTCGTAGTTTAAAAATTCAGAATACAAAATGTTGATAAAATCAGCGCCTCCCATCGCACCTCCGGGATGTCCTGATTTAGCTTTTTCTACCATTGCCGCGGCTAGAATCCGAATGTTATCGGCGGCTTTTGTGTTAATACTTTTAGTCATTATTGTATTTTTAGTTCTAAAATTAGGAAGTTCTGGAAGTCGCAAATTTAAGAAAAAAGAGGAACTCTTTGGAATCCCTCTTTCGATTTCAGAATTTATTAATCTTGAATGATTCGAACCATAAAAACTCCTTCAATATTCTGAAGCTTTGTTTTTATTGAATCGTCGATATTTTTTTGGGCAACATCAATAATGTTGTAGGCAATTTCGTCTCTTTTTTTATTCAACATATTATCGATATTAATTCCTTCGCTTGCCAGTACACTTGAAATCTGACTTACCATGTTGGGAATGTTCTTGTTTGCAATCAGAATCCGGCTGCCTCCGTTTCGTTCCATTGATGCTTCCGGAAAGTTTACAGAGTTTTTAATATTTCCGTTTTCCAGGAAATCTTTTACCTGTTCAACAGCCATAATTGCACAGTTGGTTTCTGATTCTTTTGTTGAAGCGCCGAGATGAGGGATTGAAATAACATTTTCCATTTTTAACATCTCTTCGTCAGGAAAATCGGTAACGTAACGTGCTACTTTTCCGGATGCAATAGCGTCACGTAAACTTTCAGTATCAACCAAGCCTCCACGGGCAAAGTTCATAATCCGCACTCCGTCTTTCATCATTCTGAATTTTTCCTTGTTGATATACCCTTTTGTATCCGGTGTTAAAGGAACATTAATGGTAACATAATCAGCTTGCGCCAACAAAGGATGGATGCCTTCAACCCAGGTTACTTCCCGACTTAACTTTAGTGCATGTTTTACAGACATGTATGGATCATATCCAATTACATTCATTCTGAGAGCTGCCGCAGCATTTGCAACTAAAACACCTATCGCTCCCAGCCCGATTACAGCGAGAGTTTTCCCTTTTATCTCCTGACCTGCAAAATTCTTTTTTCCCTGTTCAATTAATGCCGGAACCTCGTCTCCTTTTCCTTCCAGTGTTTTTGCCCAGTTTATTGAATCAACGATATCGCGGGATGCCAGTAGCAAACCGGCTATAACAAGCTCTTTTACCCCATTGGCATTGGCTCCTGGCGTATTAAAAACAACAATTCCTTTTTCGGTACATTTTTCAACAGGAATATTGTTTACTCCAGCCCCGGCACGTGCAATCGCTTTTAACGACACCGGCAATTCCATGTCATGCATTTTAAAACTCCGCAGAACAATGGCATCGGCTTTTGGTATTTCACTTGCAATTTCATAATTACGTAGCGGGAACAATTTTAGCCCCTCTTCGTCGATTTTATTTAATGTTTGTATTTTAAACATTTGGTTAATTATTTATAGGTTGTCGAACTCTGTAACTGAATTGTGACAAATATCATGAATTTATTGAGAAATCCATAGTTGAAACGCCTTTAAGTTTTCAAAATGAAATTAACATTAATTGATTTTGAGTATTTTAAAAATATAAATAATTATTTGTTACGAAAAGCAAAAAGAAAAGCCAGATTCCCCTGAATCTGGCTTAACAACCTTCAACTACTAACCGATTTTATAACCCAAAAAATTATGAAATAATAGTATAAACTATTAACTCAGAATTGTCTGATACAAATAAAATAAGTGTTTAAAAGTTAGACTGTAATAAAAGTCACAAAAGACCTGAAAAATCGATGAAATTTCTTGAAAGTTTTACCTTTCCATCGTTTTCAAGTTTTTTTAACAGCCTGGAAATTACTTCGCGTGATGTATTTAATTGTAAAGCCAAATCTTGATGTGAGCCGGAAAATGTATTCGCTCCTGATTTTTCGTGTCGGTCAACAAAAAATTTTACCAGGCGTTCATCCAGTTTCAAAAAAGCAAGAGTATCAACTGTTTCAATCATTTCCCGGAATCTGTTTTGGAACGTTTGCATAACGAACTGTTTCCATGAAGGGTATTTACACATCCAGGTATCCAATAAGGTAACAGGCAACATAATTACTTCTGTTTCCTCCTCTGTAACCGCTTTTACATTGCTGGTTAAATGTGCCATACAACAGGTTAACGACATGGCACAAACTTCGTTGTCTTTCAGGTAGTACAATAAAAGTTCATTTCCGTCATCGTTATTTCGGGTTATCCTTATTAATCCTTTTAAGACCAAAGGGAAGCTGGTTATAAACTGACCTTCTCGAATAAGAATTTCATTTGGTGTAAATGTTTTATGAATTCCGGTTTGAAGAATTTCTTCCTGTAACTCCTTTTCAAGAAAATGATATTGATTATAAAAATTTTTCACAGAATAATTTAAAAATGATGAAGTTATAAAAATATAAAAGGTTTGGAGATTCATTTATATAAGATAAAAAATACGGAATTTTGTCCGTATTTTATTGCGAATGTTATTTATTAATTTTTTCTTTTTAGTGCAATGCAGGAGGAATTATTTGGTGAAATTCCTGAGAATATAATTTCAGTAAAAAGCGAAAGGATAAAATTTTTCTCATAGTTGGTAGTTTAATTCGTTTATGCATTAAAATTAGTGAATTAAAGCTACATCTTAACCATTTTTTAGAAAAGCTTTATTTAAAAATTTGAATACAAAATTACTCAAACATATCCCTCATTTTCTCAAAAAATGTTTTTTCAGAAGGTGATGGACCTCCCTGGAATCCTGGCGAATTCTGAAGTTTCTCCAACATTCGTTTTTCTTCTGCGTTGAGTTTTCTCGGAATCCAAACGTGTACTCTCACAAGAAGATCTCCTCGCCCGTAACCGTTGACATCCGGAATTCCTTTGCCTCTTAATCTCAGAATTTTTTCGGGTTGTGTTCCCGGTTCTATTTTAACTTTTACTTTTCCTTCAACCGTTGGTATTTCGGAAGTGGTTCCCAAAGTGATTTCAGGAAATGAAACAAAAAGATTATAAATCAGGTTATTCCCATCTCTTACTAATTCAGGATGTTCTTCCTCGGTAATTACAACCAGTAAGTCGCCGTTAATGCCTCCTCTTCGACCGGCATTTCCTTTTCCGGTAACATTAAGTTGCATTCCTTCTCCAACTCCTGCCGGTATTTTTATATTAATTACTTCTTCCTCACGGGTAACTCCTTCGCCGGCACAATGCGTACATTGATCCGTAATTACTCTGCCATCTCCCTGACAAGTGGGGCAAGTGGAAGTTGTTTGCATTTGTCCGAGAAGGGTATTGGCAACTCTTGTTACCTGACCGGTTCCACGGCAAGTGCTACAGGTAGAATAAGATGAACCGTTTTTTGCACCTGTTCCGCTGCAATGTTGACATGCAACATATTTTTTTACTTTAATCTTTTTCTCAACACCGTTTACAACTTCGCTAAGGTTAAGTTTTACTTTAACCCTTAAATCAGAACCACGGCTGACTCTTCTTCCTCCTCTGCTCCGGCTGCTTCCGCCAAATCCACCGAACCCGCCAAAATGTCCGCCAAAAATATCACCAAATGCTGAAAATATATCTTCAATATCAGAAAAACCACCTCCGCTAAAACCGCCTCCGGCAGAACCACTTACTCCTGCATGGCCAAACTGATCGTACCGTTGTTTTTTTTCGGGGTTGCTGAGTACCTCGTAAGCTTCAGCAGCTTCCTTGAATTTTTCTTCAGCTTCTGCGTTTCCCGGGTTTTTATCAGGGTGATATTGAATTGCTTTTTTTCGATATGCCTTCTTTATCTCCTCGGGAGTTGCATTTTTACCAACCTCTAATATTTCGTAATAATCTCTTTTTGCCATTACTCTTTAATTCGTCTTGTTATTCTCCGATTACTACCTTGGCAAACCGGATTACTTTATCATTCAATAAATAGCCTTTTTGAACTACATCAACCACTTTTCCTTTTAGTGTTTCCTCGGGAGCCGGTATTTTAGTGATAGCTTCGTGCAAGTCTACATCAAACACCTGGTTTTGTGCGTCAATTTCTTTTACATTGTTTTGCTTCAGGAATTCTTTGAACTTATTATAAATAAGTAAAGTTCCCTGTTTTCCTGTATCGTCATCGGCTACATTTTTTAACGACTCGAGGGCGCGTTCAAAGTCGTCAACAACCGGGAGAATATTTACCAATACCGTTTCTCCTCCGGCTTTGATTAAATCTGCTTTTTCTTTTATTGTACGCCGCCTGAAGTTGTCAAATTCAGCCTGCAGACGTAAATGTTTATCTGAAATTTCCTCCAGCTTTGCAGCTAGTTCTTCAATCAGGGTATCTTTCTTTTCCTTTTTCGATTTCTTTTTCTTGTCTTCCTTTTCCTCGGTCTTTTCCTGGCTCTTTTCTTCCTGATTTTCTGCTTTTTCTGTAGTATTTTTATCCTGCACCTCTTCAGGCGCATTCATTTCTTTTTCCTTTTTGACTTCTTCTGCCATTTTGCTGATTTTTAATTTGCTACCTTGTTAATCAAAAAATTTGCCATGCAAATATAAAAGACAAATTGACACTCCTTTGTATGAAAGAGTGCCAATTTGAATCATTTGAAATATTTTTAAAATGGGGCGTGCTAAAATGTCTTTCTATTTGGCATATTTTTCCAGAGCTGCTTCCAATGACGGACCTCTCAGATTACGCGCGACAATAATTCCGTCTTCATTAATCAGAAAATTTGACGGAATACTGCGTATTCCGTAAACTGCAGCATGTTTTGATTGCCAGTATTGTAAATCACTGATATGGTAAGGCCAAACTAGTTTATCGTCTGCGATGGCTTTTTTCCATGCGTCTTCTGTTCTGTCCAGCGAAACACTGAAAACTGTAAAACCGTCACCATTTTCAAATTTTTTATCTTTAAATTCCTGATATGCACTAACTACGTTTGGATTTTCTCTGCGACAAGGACCACACCATGCTGCCCAAAAATCGAGCAGTACAAGTTTCCCTTTTGTGTCGGAAAGCTTCATTGTTGACCCATCTACTGACTTCCCAATTAACTCCGGTGCTTTATCTCCAATGTTAATTCCAATTTTTGGTTCCTGAGCTAAAGAAATACCGGTACCCCAAATAACAGTAAAAATGAATAACACTAATCTCTTCATAATAAATTTCCTTTTGTGTTCAAATTTCTTCAAAAATATAAATTTACATTTAATAAGTAACGAAAATAGTGTTTTGAAAGTTTACAGATAACAAAATAGATAGATGTGTCGATGTTTATAGTCTTGTAATTTTTGCCCCAAGTTCATTCAATCGGATGTCAATGTTTTCATAACCCCGGTCTATTTGCTCAATATTGTGAATGGTACTTTTCCCATTCGCTGACATTGCAGCTATCAACAGGGCAATTCCGGCTCGAATATCCGGTGATGTCATGTTGGTTGCCCGTAGAGGATGTTTTCTATCCTGACCTATCACAGTTGCCCGGTGTGGATCGCATAAAATAATTTGGGCTCCCATATCAATCAGTTTGTCAACAAAAAACAGGCGGCTTTCAAACATTTTTTGATGGATAAGTACACTGCCTTTTGCTTGTGTGGCTACTACCAGGAAAACACTTAATAAGTCAGGGGTAAGTCCCGGCCAGGGAGCATCTGAGATGGTCATTATTGACCCATCAATATAAGAATCGATTTCGTAATGTTCGGTATTTTTTATCACTAAATTATCTTCCTCCTGCACCACATTAATGCCAAGTCTGCGGAAAGAAGCAGGAATTACACCCAGGTGTTCTAACCCAACATTTTTTATTGTAATGGCAGAAGCAGTCATGGCTGCCAATCCGATGAAACTTCCTACCTCAATCATGTCGGGTAAAATCCGGTGTGAGCATCCTTTTAGTTCAGAAACTCCTTCAATAGTAAGCAGGTTTGAACCAATGCCTGAGATTTTAGCTCCCATGGAAACCAACATCTGGCATAATTGCTGCAAATAGGGTTCGCAGGCTGCGTTGTATATGGTTGTTGTACCTTCTGCCAGAACTGCAGCCATTAAAATATTGGCAGTACCGGTAACCGAAGCTTCGTCGAGCAACATGTACGTGCCCTTTAGTTTTTTTGCCTCAATTGAATACCAGTGATTAAATGGATCAAATTCAAATTTTGCGCCTAGTTTTTGAAAACCAATGAAATGTGTATCAACTCTCCGGCGTCCTATTTTGTCTCCTCCGGGTTGAGGGATAAATCCTCTGCCAAAACGAGCAAGAAGCGGACCAATTATCATGATCGACCCTCTCAGGCTGGAAGCCAGTTTGGCATATTCATCTGTTTTCAGGTAGTCAACATCTATTTTTGATGCATTAAAACGGTAACTTCCCTTTTCAATACGTTCTGTTTGAACGCCCAGTTTTTGTAGTATCTCAATAAGTTTTAACACATCACTTATCTCAGGAACATTTTTGATGTTTATTTCCTGATTTGTAAGAAGCGAGGCACAGATTACTTGTAGCGCTTCGTTTTTGGCACCCTGTGGTTCCAGTGTGCCGTTAAGTTTGTAACCACCTTCAATTTGGAAAGTTGACATTTTAGGGGCGATTAATACTTTTTCTTGTTTGACTGTTTTTTCTTTTTCGGCTTACCAATAAGTGTTTTTACATCGGCCAGTTGCATCTCTGGTTCCAATTTTAGAGTCCCGTCTGCAAGTTCTTCCATATCCATGAAAATTTTATCATCCTCAACGGCATCTTTATTCCAAACCAGGAATGATTTTTTCATATGGTTGGCTAATTGTTTTATAAGAACTTCTTTTTCTTCGCCTTCAAAATCCTTAATCTTTTGCACCATTTTCTCCATAACCAGCCCGTAGTGTTTGTATTTAATCGGATTTTGGTTATAAGGTACAATATTTGGTCTTTCATTTAAACTGTCAGGAGATGGCGGTTCATAAGGATAATCTATATCCAGCTTGAAATCAGTCATAATTGCCAGATGATCCCACAGCTTATGATTAAATTCAGCAACGTCACGTAAGTAAGGATATAAATTCCCCATTACATCAATTACCGTTTGAGCAGCGCGGTTTCTTTCCTGCCGATCTTCTATGCTCATCACATGATCGACCATGTTTTGTATATTTCTTCCGTATTCAGGTAACGGAAGTTTTTTTCTTTGTGAATTGTAATCCATTAAATAATTTTTATGGTATAAATAATTAATTCTCAGGTAATCTCTTGAAATCTAGTTAGGGAATAACGGTGCAAAACTAATGATTTCCTGTCAATTCCCAATTTTTAAGCCCTCTTTTTGCCAATACTCAGTTTATTATTCTTAATTTGGCAAATTTCAGAAGAAGTTGTTTGTGGCCTGCACGCTGAAAAAACACAGTTGCTTTCAGGTTGGGCGGAACACCTTCTACTTTTAAAACTTTCCCGGCACCAAAACGTTGGTGTTCAACCTGCATCCCTGCAAAAATTTTAGCCGGGTCATCTCCTTCAAAACTTTCCTGTGTTTTTCCTGCTTCTTTGAGATTAACGAGTTTTTTGCTGAAAATGTTTTGTGCATTCCTGTTTTTTAATGAAGTAGCCGGGGCTTGCCTGTTGAATCGGGAATCGGAATCTTCGGGTTGGAGAGCATTGTCCTGTTTCCTTTTTGTTGAGGATATTCCGTCGAGGGTAAAGCCATCGAGAAATTTCTCATCCATTTCTTCCAAAAAACGGCTTACGGAACAAAAATCAAGTTTACCCCAACGATATCGCTGATTTGCAAACGAGAACCACACATTTTCTTCGGCCCGGGTAATGGCGACATAAAACAGACGGCGTTCTTCCTCCAATGCTTCCGGTTTTGCCTTTTCATCCGACTGGCCAGAAGGGAAGAGGTTTTCTTCCAATCCAACCACAAAAACATTTTTGAATTCAAGTCCTTTGGCAGAGTGCACAGTCATTAAAGTTACTTTGTTTCTGTCTTCATCTTTTTCACTATCCTGATCGGTGAGTAAAGCCACATCTTCCAGATAATTTTCCAGTTTTTCGGGTTGGCCTTCCTCTTTTGCACTGATACTGAACTCCTGGATTCCGTTCAATAATTCCTGAATGTTTTCGTAGCGGCTAAGTCCTTCCGGAGATTTATCGTTATACAAATCTTTTAGAATTCCGGTTTGTTCTGCAATGGTTTTTGCGGTGTCAAAAGCATCATTGTTTTGTGCCAGATTGATAAAATCAAGAATCATTTTTGCAAATCCCGAAATTTTTGAGACTGTTCCTTTGTTAAGCCTGGCAGGATTACTTTCGTTTATACCGGTAATTATTTTCCAGATTGAAGTTTCTTTTTCAATCGCGGCGGTTTCGAGTTTGGCAATGGTTGTTCCTCCAATTCCACGGGCCGGGAAATTGATAATTCGTTTTAATGCTTCATTATCGGCCGTATTTATCGTTAGCCGGAAATAAGCCAGCAAATCTTTAATTTCTTTTCTTTGATAGAAACTTAGCCCACCATATATTTTATAGGGAATATTACGTTTTCTTAGGGCCTCTTCAAAAATTCTTGATTGTGCATTTGTTCGGTACAGAATAGCATAATCAGAGTTTTTAAAATGTTCGCTAAGTTGAGTTTTTGCAATTTCCTGGGCCACTAAAAATCCTTCTTCATTATCCGTTAATCCCGATAGCACTTTTATTGGTTTCCCGAGTGTTTTTTCTGAAAAAACAGTTTTGGGAATTTGTTTTTTATTCTTGGAAATAACGCTGTTTGCAGCATTAACAATGGTTTGCGTTGAACGATAGTTTTGTTCAAGCTTGAAGATTTTATGTGCCGGATAGTCACTCTGGAAATTCAGGATATTTTCAATTCTTGCACCGCGAAAAGAGTAAATACTTTGGGCGTCGTCGCCAACTACACAAATATTATTATTTTTTGCAGCAAGTTTTTTTATAATCAGATATTGCGCATAATTGGTGTCCTGGTACTCATCAACTAAAATATAATCAAAGCGGTCCTGGTATTTTGTCAGTATTTCCGGATGATCGCGAAAAAGCAAATTTGTTTTCAACAATAAATCATCGAAATCCATCGCGCCGGATAAGAAACAGCGTTTTACATATTCCTTATAAATTTCTGCGATGGCGGGCATTCTCATATTTTTGTCGGCCAACCTGATTTCTGTTTGCTGCGCATAAATATTGGGCGTAATCAGGTTGTTTTTTGCCATTGAAATTCTGCTGGAAACGACCCCTGGTTTGTATACTTTGTCGTCGAGTTGAAAACTTTTTATGATTGTTTTTACCAGACTTTTACTATCGGCGCTATCGTAAATTGTAAAGTTTGAAGGAAAACCAATTGTTTCAGATTCCATACGCAGGATACGCGCAAAAATGGAATGAAATGTCCCCATCCAAAGATAACGGGCTAGATTTTCTCCAACCACTTTTGCGATACGGTCCTTCATTTCGCGTGCAGCTTTGTTGGTAAAAGTAAGGGCCAAAATAGTGGAAGGACGTGCGCCTTGTTTTAACAAATGCGCAATTCGGTAAGTGAGTACACGCGTTTTTCCTGAACCCGCACCTGCAATTACCAAAGCCGGACCCTCTGAGTTTAGAACAGCCTCCTGCTGCACTTTATTTAAATCTTTTAAATAATCAAACACAATACAACTGGTTTTGTAATTCAAAAAAACAAAAGTAAAAGTTGTTCAGGGTTTTTACTGAAAATACGGTTGGCTTTTATCAACAAAATTTTATATTACCTCTTCCGGCACTGTTAAAACGATTTTTCACCGGCACCGGACAATTAAATAAAAATTATACGTTAATATTGTAGCTTAAAGTTTTCAGTTAATATGAAGAGACGAAGTTATATAAGCATTGTAAGTTTTATATTGTTCTTTTTTGTTGCGAACCTTTTAACGGCTCAAATTTCTGCACCGGGAGCTTCCGGTTCGGCTGAAACCAGTTATACAACCTTTCCTGGAACCGATAGTATTTTTGTTTATTGTGCAGGAAATGAATCGGCTCAAATTGGTGAACTAAGTATAACAACAGAACTAACCGGCACAAAAACTTTCTTATGGGAAACCTATAACAGTCAAACTGCTTCGTTTGATTTTTATTATTCTGAAAATTCTGAGAACAATACTTCTTTAATAACAGGACTCGCCAATGGTTGTTACCGTGTAACTGTATCGCAAGGTGAAACCACAGAAATACACCGGGCATGGGTTTTTAATACATGGATTCAGGCAGAAGGTACAGTTCAGTATCCGGGCTGCGAGTCATATGCTTTGAATGGAAGTTTTACTGCTTCAGAAATAAAATACAATGATCTGTCATCGAATGCAGAAATTGTGCTTTCACGAAATATAAAAGTTCAATGGAAAGAAGGGGATGTGATACATGCTACAATCATCAACCCTGAATTTTTTGATCCCCCAACATCAGCTACAAATCTTACTTTCCGGGTTTACGATCGTTTTAATTGCGATGTAAATGTTTCGGTTCCATACGAACCAATTGCTGTTAAAGCCAGTTTTGATGTGGATGCAGACTGGACGGATGATATGTCGGGTGAAGCTCCGTTGGAAGTAACTTTTACAAACACTTCGGAAAATGCTGATCCAACCGGTTACGAATGGTTTTTTTATCGTGATTTAAATGAAATTAAAGAAGAAGGAGAAAACTCTACCGGAGAAATCGACAGTATTGCGCTTGTTGCTTATGATGTGAGTCCGGTGTATTCTTTTGAAAATACAGGAACCTATATGGTTAAATTGGTGGCCAAAAATTTTGCAAATGATACACTTACTTGTGTTGATACTACATTTATGGAAGATTATATAATTGTTGAACCTCCATTTCTGGAAGCACCGAATGTTTTCACTCCCAACGGGGATGGAACCAACGATGAATTTGTCGTGAAATTTTGGTCGATGCAAAGCCTCAAAATATCTATTTTCAACCGTTGGGGAAAGCGCATTCATTATTGGAGTAAGAATGATATTCGCGGGTTTAATAATACATACATGGAGTCGGTTTGGGATGGGAAGATAGGAGGTCGGTACGCTAGTCCCGGAGTTTATTATTTTGTTGCCGATGGAATGGGACGAGATGGTAAAAAACAAAGGGCAAAAGGGTATGTTCATTTATTCAGGGGGAAATAACCTGAATGTTTATTGTGCAGATGTTTGTTTTATGTAATTGATTATCTCCTGTTTCTTTGTTAGCGATGTTGTTTCATTTATTTCAAAAATGGCTACAGGAATAAGATTCCACTTTTCTTTTACTTCATTTACCACTTCTTTTCTAACAGAAAAAAGTAAAACTGCTGCGTTTTTTTGAGTTAAGAGATGTAATTCATCAGCCCAGCCATCACCTCTAAGTTCCAGTTTTCCTATTTCGTCAACAATTATTACCTCGGATAAGTCAATATCTCTCAATGTTTTTTTTGCTTGTTTTAACCCTTTTGAGTCAATAAAATACTTGCCAATTTTGTTTGCAAAATCTTTTTTTTCGACCCCTAAAAACGGATAGCTTTTATTTGATGCGATATTTACAATTTCGTAGCCTGTGGTTGCTCCATTTTCCATGAGGCGTTTTGAAAAAATGCCTTTTACGCTAATGCCTTCTTCTTTTAGTTCTTGAACCAAATTTTGAAGAAATGTTGTTTTCCCGGCTCCAATTTCACCGGTAATAATTATCGTTTTTGATGGTTTATTTCCCTTTTTCCTGATTTGCTCAATTCTGCTGTCCGCATGCGCCATCATTTGATAAATCATCTGTACCGGATTACGGACTATACTTTTAAAATCGGGCACATTGGAAATCATTGCAGGCAGACTTTCGAGTGAAAGTTCGAGCGCCAGTGGCAGTTGTTTAAAATAGCTTTGAGAAAGTATTTTTCTAATTTTGGGGTGGTAAAGTTCTGTGCCCAAAACTGAAAATCCCATTATGAGTAAAATTGCGCGGAGGTTCATTTCTATACCAATTAGTAGCGCATTAAAAGTACTCATCGACTGTGATTGAAGACGCGTAAATACAAAAGCCGTAATCATTGTAATTAAAACAAAAAATATCCATAGTTTTGGGCGTACCAGTTGACGTAAAGCACGTTTGTAACGTGTTGCCCATATAAATGCTATTGCCGCGACCAATATTACCCATAACCCAAAATTTATTTTACTAATAAGTAAAAGCGGACTAATCATAAATATGATATCTAGTATTAGCCAGAGAATGGAATATTCAAAAGCCGAGTTTTGTTTTTTGTGAAAAAGATTTGTTGCTTTTGTGTTGTTTTCTTTTAGTTTCATGGCAGGAGAGGTACTTAACTTTCTTCCGGTTTTTATCCCAATAATTGCGGAAAATGCCCCCAATAATGCATAGATAATTAGTAATAAAATTAATGGCGTCCAAACCACATCGAATTGTAACCGTAACTGGCGTTGGGCATATTCCATTAAATTGGTGTATACTTCAACAATATTGTAACCGTAAAAAACAATAAAATTGAAAATCTTCTGAAATAAATTCCACGACATTGCCAGTACTGCTCCTAATACAAAACCGGGAATTGTTTTTCCCAAAACTCTTACAGAGAATTCCAATAAAAATGCTTCACTTGTTATAGCTATCATTGGACCAAAAATAACGGCGCTGGGTGACATGGTTTTTAAAAGAGCGCAAATTACACCTGCTCGCCAAAACAGTCCTTTTTCTTTCCATTTGTAACTTGCCGAAATAAGAATTATCAACCCAATAGCAGTTAATATATTTCCACTAAACGGAACACGAAGATTGTGTAGAAAACTTCCTAAAACAATTTCAGACGATGCCCAAATAGTCCCAAGAATAGACGCTTTTATCCATTTTTCGCTAAGTTGAGTTGTTTGTGTCATGTTTTTAGAGCTGCTAGAATTTTAAATCACCGTTTATTTTTTGAAGTAATAACATATTTATTCAGGATAACCAAAAAATATATTAAACATCTTTTTTGAAGGAAGATTCTGAATTTCTGTAAAAATAGACAATTGTATATTTTTATTGTGTAAATAAACCTGTTTGCACGATAATTTATTTTATGTTTTAGGATTAGTATAAAATTTTTAAAAACAAATGGAGGGTTAGTTTATAAAGAAAAAGGCCCAATTAATATGAGCCTTTAAGAAGTATTTTGATAATCGAATTTTCTAATTCATTTTGTAAACATCATCAACAATTCCATAGTCGATTGATTCTTTTGAATCCATCCAGTAGTCTCGTTCAAAATCTTTTAAAATCTGTTCAACATCCCGGTTACAGCTTTCAGCCAACATTTCGGCCAACTGTTTTTTTGTTTTTATAATTTGTTTGGCATGAATTTCAAGGTCGCTGGCAGTGCCCTGTAACAAACCGATACTTGGCTGGTGAATCAGAACCTTGCCGAGAGGATAAATGAAACGTTGTCCTTTTTCGCCGGCAGACAACAATATGGAACCCATAGATGCAGCTAATCCCATGCAAACCGTTGAAACGGGAGACGAAATCATTTTCATTGTATCGAGAATTGAAAAACCCGAAGTAACAACTCCTCCCGGACTATTAATAAAAAAAGTAATTGGTTCTCCGGGTTTGTCCGCTTCCAGATAAAGAAGTTTGCTTACAAGATCTTCTGCTGATTCATCGTCAACAGGCCCCCAAAGGAATATTTTTCTTTGTTCAAGTAATTTTGATTCAATTCGTTTTTGAATGTTTAGTTTTTTTTCCTCTGATTCTGTCTCTTGCGATTTTGTTTTAATTGATGTCATATTTTTCATAATTGTATTTCTAAATTTTCAAAGAAACACGTGTATATCTGATTTGTTTTCAGACGGTGCTCTAAATCATTATGTTTCTTTAAAATTAAAGTTTTTCTGCTTTTCAAAACAAATATTGAATGAATTTATTTTGAAATGGTAAAAATATATATCAAAAGATAACGGTAAATTTAGAAAGTAGAGAACTGATACTTTACATAACTTGTTTTTTTAGTCTATTATAAATTACATTATTAAGTTTGTTTTGTAATATGAACTTAGCAATCTGGATTTTTCAATGATTGCTAAAGCTCGTATTTTAAATTTCAGTTAACAAAACAAGGAAAATAAAATAAGGAATTATTTCTTTATATCTTTATGTTTATATTTGAAAGAGAATATAAAACCGAAATAGTCGAAAAAAATGGATGGAACAGGAAAATACAAAATGAACCGGAAAGTGCCTGAACCTACTTTGAAAAGGTTGCCTGGTTATTTGTATTACCTGGCTAAAGTTAAAGAGCAGGGAATCATTAATATTTCTGCACCAATGATTGGAAAGGATTTGAAATGTGACCCAACTCAGGTAGTAAAAGATTTGGCTGTTACAGGTATTAAAGGTAAACCAAGAGTGGGCTACAATACTTATGAGTTAATTCATACACTTGAAGATTATCTTGGTTTTAACCGTACAAATGAGGCATTTATTATTGGTGCCGGGAATTTAGGATCGGCTCTGATGGCCTATCAGGAACACCAGTCGCTAGGATTAAAAATTATTGCTGCTTTTGACGTTGATGAAAAAAAAGTGGGAACACATGTAGGTGGGATTCATATTTTGGAATACAACAAGTTATTTAGTCTTTCTAACCGGTTGGATGTTAAAATTGGAATACTTACCACTCCTAACAGTGTTGCTCAGGATGTAGCTGAAGATTTAGTGAATTGCGGTATTAAAGCAATCTGGAATTTTACATCGGCAATTTTGCATTTGCCTGATGATATTATAATTCAAAGTACATCGATGAGTTCGTACGCCGCCGTGTTGCTTCGGCGGTTAAACGATTCTGAAAAATAAACTTAAAACATAGAAATCATGAAAAAGGAAATTCGGATTTTTAGATTTTTAGACTGCATATTAAAGAAAATTTTCTTTAATAATGTGAAAACTGACTTTTATCATGAATGCAAAAGGGAAGTGAATGATCATGTAGGAGAGAATGAAAAAGAGATTGAAGAATACTTGAAGAACTATCAGTCTACTACACGCTGGCAAACTCTTTAGCCGGTAAATAAGACTTGCAAAATTTTATTTGATACGTATTGTGCTCTCTTATTTCTGGTTGATTATAAGTGATTTAGAAAGGGTAAACAATTTTTTATATTATAGTTGTTGAATCATAATAATGTGGTATTATACACTGCTATGCAAAAGTTGTTCTCATATCTTAATAAACATAATTGTGGTCTACATAAATAAAGCGATTAACAATTATTTTTTTAGCAATTTCTTTATTTGTTTCTTTATCGGGAGAAATGCGCAATAAATAAGTAGTTCCGTTTTGGGAAAATAAGAGCATTTCTTTGTACCAAAAATAGGTTTTGGGTGTTGGTACATCATGTAGTTTGAAGGCAGCATTTTTATATAAACAATTACAGAATATTTTTTTACAAACTCTTTCCAATTATGTTCTAGAAAGTGGAAAACGTAGAAGAATACATGGGAAAGATTTTTTGTTCTTACAATTCCGGAATGTTAATATGAATTAGGAATTTAAGGTGAGAATATCTAATTTATGTTAAAGTATTAAATTTTTCTAAAGTTGTATTTATACTGGTAAACATATTGGGAATTATACCGTTGTATTTTCAGTAATGATATTATCGTTCATCTGACAAAACCTAATTACGTGTACCTTTGTAAAGCGGCAATCAGTTTAAATAATATTAAGTGCTTTTAGGTTTCGATAAATAGCTAAAAATATGAAAAAGATACTTGTAATCGACGACGATACGTTTATGTGCGATTTGATTGTTAATCATTTAAAACAGAATGATTTTGAAGCAAAAGGAACATATACGGGCCGAAATGGTATAAAATTAATTGAAAAGGAAAATTATGATATTGTTTTGTGCGATTACCGACTTCCCAATACCGACGGATATAAAATTTTACAGGAAATAAAATCAAAAAAGCCATTATTACCTGTTATTATCCTTACTGCTTACGCTGAAGTGAAAATGGCTGTGAAACTTATAAAATCAGGCGCTTACGATTATATTACCAAACCGGTTCAGCCTGAAGAACTTTTGCGAATTATCAACAGGGCACTGGAATCGAGCGAAGAAAAAGAAACATCAAATTCATTCAGAGAAAAATTTATTACCGGAAATAGTAAGGCGATTCAGGAAGTAATGCAACATGTGAAAGTTGTGGCCCCAACTGATCTTACCGTTTTAATTGAAGGGGAAACCGGATCGGGAAAAGAATATATAGCCAAAGCCATTCATTATGCGAGTAAGCGAAGTAAAAAGTCATTTGTGGCGGTTGATTGTGGGGCAATTCCAAAAGATTTGGCAAATAGCGAACTCTTTGGCCACATAAAAGGTGCTTTTACCGGGGCAATTAATAATAAAGTAGGTTATTTTGAACAGGCAAAAGGAGGTACACTTTTTTTGGATGAAGTTGGAAATCTGTCATACGAAAATCAGGTGAAGCTGTTGCGCGCATTGCAGGAACGTTTTATAAATAAAGTTGGCGACAACAAAGTTATAAAAGTAGATGTAAGGGTTATTACTGCTTCAAACGACGATTTACTAAAACTTGTGCAAGTCAATGAATTCAGGGAAGATTTGTATCACAGGTTAAACGGGTTTAAAATTCATCTTCCTCCATTGCGGGAGCGTGATAAAGATATTCTGGAATTTGCTGATTTTTTCATTGAAAAAGCAAATAAAGCTTTTAATAAGTCGATTGAAGGGATTGACGAAGATGCAAAAAGGTTGATATTTAAATATAACTGGCATGGTAACATTCGTGAACTTCAGAATGTAATGAACCGTGCCGTGTTGCTTTCAAAAAGTAATCTTATTCAGGCTGAAGTTTTACCCGATGAAATCAGGTTTAATAATTTACAAACCGTGGGGGGACAAAATAATTTTCCAAATCATAGAGATGTGAAAGAACTGAAAGAGGCGACTTTGATAACAGAGAAAGAAGTAATTACGAATGCATTAATCGAATCGAATTATAATAAATCAAAAGCTGCTAAAATCCTGAATATAGACCGAAAAACGCTATATAACAAAATCAATCAGTATAACATCGAAATATAGTTGAGTTAGTCCTTTTAATACAATACCCTTTATTTTTAACTCCTGAAAAATTCCTCTTTCATAAGTGAATTTTGAATGTGGATTTAAGTCCCGTTTGTGGAAAGATTCAACATAAAAATTCATTAAAAATTGTTCTGAAATCCCTGATTCGGTTGATTTCAAGCTTATCCTGTTATTCGCAATAAAAACGGCACGGGATTTTCAATTTTTATAACATGAAGTTTTTTTTGAATAAAAAGAGAGGTGTCGAAATTGTGAGGATAACATTTAAACATTTTTATTGCAACGGACAGTTTTTTAACGAACAACCAATCTTTTTAGTCAAGGAGTTAAGTCACAGAATGATGGAGACAAATTTGATTGCTTTTTATACGCCATAGACAAGTTGAAAAGGAATTAAAAAGCTTGGCGGGATTTCCGCCAGGCTTTTCATGTAAAAAATTAATGCAATGAGAAGAACACATGCAATTTTAAAGAAGAACTGGTCGAAAATAAAACGACAGTTACAATTTCAGTATCCGTGGTTAGAACCATCCGATTTAAATTATATTGAAATTTATGAAAATGAGTTTCTAAATAACCTTCAGTTGAGAACAGGCACAACAAGAAAACAACTTCTGGATGAGTTAAATATCATTATGTTACAGGTTTAATAACCAACAGAGGATATTTTGCAAAAAAGATACTTCGCCCTGATTCTGTCTTTTATTAGTGAGGCTAATTCAATCTATTATAAATAAAAATTATATATATAAAAATTGCAACAATGGAAAATTATCATGAGCCCCCTTCCGAATTATCAAACGAAACGAGGGATTTTATAAGAGCGCTTGTTTCGTTGAGAGAAGAAATTGAAGCTATCGATTGGTATCAGCAACGACTTACAGTTACAAACAATCAACAGCTCAAAAAAATATTAAAGCACAACCAGCAGGAAGAAATGGAACATGCTTGCATGGCACTGGAGTGGTTACGAAGGAATATGGAGGGCTGGGATGAAAAAATGAAAACATATCTTTTCACCGAAAAGGATATTTTGAAATTGGAAGAGGAATAATTTTAAACTGAATGCAAAATGAATATATTAAAGAAATCTATTGCACCTGTTACAGATAAAGCCTGGAAAGAGATTATTGGGCAAACAAAGGAAACTTTGGGCTCCTATTTAACTGCACGGAATTTTGTAGACATTGATGGGCCAAATGGTTTGGAAATGGGAGGCGTTTCAACCGGGCGCTTAATAACACCGGGGCATCAGTCACACGAAGGTATAAATTATGGGATCAGGGAATTCTTGCCCATGGTAGAAGTTAGAAAACCTTTTGAGCTCGATTTGTGGGAACTGGACAATATAGAACGCGGAGCCAAAGACGTTGATCTATCTCCACTCGAAGAAGCGGTGAAGGAAATAGCGTTTTTTGAAGAAAAGGCAATTTATGAAGGTTTTGAACCTGTTAATATAAAAGGGCTGGAAGAATCGGTGGAGGAAGAATCTGTTTTAATTCCTGAGAATACAAACGATTTTCTAAAGGAGATTGGAAATCAAATTATTCACCTTGGGCGAAAAGGTGTAGAAGGACCATATTCGCTTGTATTAAGTGAGCAGGAGTGGCTTGGAATGGTAGAACTGTCTGAAGGATACCCAATTCAAAAACAACTACAGGAAATTTTGGGTGGGAAGGTTCTTATTAATCATGTTAATAAAAGTACATTCCTGGTTTCTCAGCGAGGGGGCGATTATGAACTTGTTCTGGGGCAGGATATTACACTCGGATATGATAGTCATGATACACAGAAAGTAAAACTATTTCTTACTTCTTCATTCACATTTAGGGTTTTAAGTCCTGAGGCAATCGTTGTTTTTAACAGGAAATAATGGGGAATTTTGAAAACCTTCTGCATTCTTTTTATAATGAATTTTTCTGATGAGTCGAACCGAAGGAGATAACGTAACAGACATTTAGAAATACAACTTTTAAGAAAGTAAAGTACGCGAAATATAAATGAATCCTGGTAAAAATCATAAGAGCAACAAGCAACATAAAATGGAGGATAAGGAGAACAACTACATGCACCATCAAAGCGGAAATGATTCACATAATAAACACAGTTCCCACAAACATCATGATCATACGGAGCATCATCGACACATGATAAAAGATTTTAGAAAGCGATTTTGGATTTCACTTCTTATTACCGCTCCTATTTTAGTTTTATCTCCATTAATTCAGGATACTTTAGGATATAATATTGAATTTATTGGGGCTAAATATTTGTTGTTTGGTTTATCAACGGTAATTTATTTTTATGGAGGATGGCCTTTTATAACAGGTTTAGTTAACGAATGTAAAGAAAAACAGCCCGGAATGATGACGTTGATTGCTGTTGCCATTTCCGTAGCTTTTGGCTACAGTACAGCAACAACATTTGGTTTACAGGGCGATTCCTTTTTTTGGGAACTGGCTACTTTGATTGATATTATGTTGCTCGGACACTGGATTGAAATGAAATCCGTTGTAAACGCATCAGGGGCTTTGCAAAGTTTAGTCGAATTAATGCCGGATAAAGCTCATCGTTGGGATGAGGATGAAACAACGGATGTGAAAATTAGCGAATTGAACAGTGGTAACTGGGTTTTAGTTCGGCCAGGGGAGAAAATTCCTGTTGATGGAATAATCGTTGATGGTAAAAGTAATGTAAATGAATCGATGGTGACAGGCGAATCAAAACCAGTTGCAAAATCAAAAGGCGATAAAGTTATCGGGGGAACAATTAATGGAAATAGTTCAATAAAAGTAAAAGTTGAAGGAGCAGGAGATGAAGCCTACCTAAGTAAAGTAATTAAAATGGTAAGGGAGGCGCAGAGTAAAAAATCGAAATCGCAGCATCTGGCTGATAAAATCGCATTTTGGCTTACTATAGCAGCACTTGTTATTGGTTTTGGAACATTAACAACCTGGCTTATTATTGGAAAACCATTTGTGTTTGCACTTGAAAGAATGGCCAGTGTAATGGTTATTACTTGTCCACATGCCCTCGGGTTGGCAGTTCCTCTTGTAGTTGCAATTTCTACATCGGTTTCAGCAAAACAGGGACTGTTAATCAGAAACAGAACAGCTTTTGAGAATGCCAGAAAAATAACGACAATGGTTTTCGATAAAACCGGAACATTAACAAAAGGAAATTTTGGTGTTACCCGTTTTGCTAGTTGTGCCGATGAACTGGGAGACAAAGAAATTTTGAAACTTGCTTCCTCTCTGGAATCTCAGTCTGAACATCCTTTGGCAGAAGGAATTTTAAAAAAAGCCAATGACGAGAATTTGAAATGGTCTGAACCTGAGGATTTTGAAGCCATTAATGGAAAGGGAATTACAGGTAAAATCGATGGGAAACCTTATAAAGTTGTAAGTCCCGGTTATCTGAAAGAAAATAACATAAAAACGCCACACAAAGAAGATTTTAATCATGAACAGGAAACGGTAGTTTTTGTCCTGGCAGATGAAAAACCGGTGGGTTTTATCGCCCTCGCTGATGAGATTCGCAGAGAAGCATATGAAGCCATTAAAACTTTGAGAAACAATGATCTGAAGCTTGTGATGATGACTGGAGACAACGAAAAGGTGGCAAAAAGTGTGAGTGAAAAGCTTGGCCTTGATAATTATTATGCAGGATTGTTACCCGATCAAAAATTAGAGAAAATAAAAGAACTTCAGCAAAAAGGAGAATTTATTTGTATGACAGGCGATGGTATTAACGATGCGCCTGCGCTGGCCACTGCTGATGTTGGAATTGCAGTGGGGTCGGGAACCGATGTTGCTGCCGAAACCGCAGATATTATTCTCGTAAACAGCAATCCTGAAGATATTGCTTCACTGGTGGTTTTTGGAAAAGAAACTTATCGGAAAATGATACAAAATTTTATTTGGGCAACTGGTTATAATGTTGTGGCAATTCCTCTGGCAGCAGGAGTCTTAATTGGCGCTGGAATTATGATAAGCCCTGCACTTGGTGCAGTTTTAATGAGCTTAAGTACAATTATTGTGGCTATTAATGCTCAATTACTTAAGCGAAAAATGAAGAATGGCTAGCCATATTTCAAATTAAAAATAGTAGTTATGAAATATTATATAGAAAAATTACTCAATGAGGATTTTGAAACTGCTGTTTTGTTTGCAAAAGATGCATTGCAAAAAGAAGGTTTTGGAATACTTAATGAAATTGATATTCATGAAAATTTTAAAGAAAAGTTGGGAGTTGAAAAGTATAAGAAATATCGGATTATTGGTGCTTACAATCCGGCTTTGACTTACGACGCACTTGAACTGGAAGGTAAAATAGGAACAATGCTTCCATGCAATGTTATTGTCAGGGAACTATCTTCTGTAGAATGCGAAATCGCTGCAATTAATCCGGTTGTTTCAATGCAGGCTATACAAAACGACGATTTGAAGAATTTTGCAAAACTTGTGAATTTGAAACTGGAGAAAGCGATAGCCGCACTGTAACGTTTTTAAAGAGAATATGTAACTATAATTTATATAAAAATGAAAACAAATAAAGCACATGCCAATTGGCAAGGAAATTTAAAAAAGGGAATTGGAACAGTAAAATTAGATGTTTCGGGGAAAGAATTTGGGTATAATTTTTCTTCAAGGTTTGAAGACGGAACCGGTACAAATCCCGAAGAACTGATTGCAGCTGCTCACGCCGGATGTTTTTCTATGGCATTTTCAGGCCTGCTTTCCGATGAAGGTTACGAACCAAAATCCATTGACACAACGGCAAAAGTAACGATAGAAAAAGCAGATGGCGGGTTTAAAATAAGTAAAAGCGAACTAAAAACTGAAGCAGTGGTTCCGGGAATTGATGAGGGCTTGTTTAAAGATTTAGCCGGAAAAGCAAAAGAAAATTGCCCGGTTTCAAAGGCGCTTTCGTCACTCGAAATTACCTTGGAAGTGAGTCTGAAGAGCTGATTTAATAAAAGAAACCAATAAAACTTACCTTATGTTTAAAATATTAAATATTACAAAAGACAATTTAATCGCCATAAAGATAGATGGGAAAATTGTAAAAAGCGATTATGAGAAAATTACACCGCTTATTGAAAAAACAGTTGAAGATTATGGTAAAATGAGGCTTTATCTGCTGATTGATAATATAGAAGGTATTGAACCAGCAGCATTCACAGAAGACGTAAAAACGTACATAAAATATTTTAACAGCTTTGAGAAGATTGCTGTTGTTGGCGAAAATGCCTGGCAAAGAATGTGGTCGGAATTGGCAAGTCCGTTTGTTTCAGGTACGGTTAAATATTTTAAATTTCCTGAAATGGAACGGGCTCGTCATTGGATTGGTGGGTAACTCCTTATTTTTTTCAAAAAGAGAATGGAGGATAACATTTTAGGTTGTGAAACCCAAGTGGCAAATCTTTGTATATCTGGGAAACTTTTCCAACCGTCTTTTTTATTCTTTTACTATTCTTCATTGTTGGGAATGATATGTTTTCCTAAAAAATAAGTTTGCGTGTTTTTGTTTGAGGGTAGTTTACTTTCAAGCCGGTTAAGGAAATCAGTTAAAATATTTGAATAATTATTGAATGCCTTCTCCGGATTGGTGTATGGATTCGTATGAAATTTAGCAAATTTTTTGTCATTAAAAGAATAGTTCATATAATACAGGTTGTTCATATCTTGTATCATATCCCATTGTTGAGCTAAATCATGGTTGGTTTCAAAAAGCATTAGTGTGTTTATTCGCAGCAATTTCCTGAAAATTTTGTTTTGGTTTATATCTGTTAACCACACGTTGGATAGTTTTGCTGAGTTACGAATTTTGGGGAACAGATTATTTTCAATAAGAAAATCTTTGTTGTTGTGGGCAAACAATGATGGTAGTTGAAAATTTACTAACGGATTAGTCAGTAGATTCTCTGCAATTTTTTTGAAAAGGACTGAGCGGCTCATAAGAAACTTTGTGTTTGCTGAAGTAACATTAAAAACAAGAATTAACGGGGTACTGTTTTTTATGGAATTCCCGAACTTTTGGTTAAACATCTCTATAAACGAAGAAGGCGAATTTACAAATGGATAAAAATCAATTTCCTGAAGAGTTCGACTCAAATCATGATTTATGGGCCAAATAGAAGGTGAAATAGTATCAGTCAATTTTTTGGGAATAATTTCTTTATATAATGCTGAATTGTTTATTTGGTTGAAATTGGTGAAAATTGCTTTTTTATTTAATAACCGAGTGGCGTGCGGATAGAAGAGCAGATACTCCGGTGAATGCACAATAAATATTTCCGGTACTTTACCAAATATCGAATGAACACTATCATCATGTTGTTTAACTTGTTGTATAAACGTTTTTTTATTAAAATACGGAACGATGGAATGAGACCAGGGTTCTGATAATATTTCCAAACATCCACTATGTTCCAGATTTTGCATTAATTCAACTGCTTCAGGAGCATATTTCTGCAAAAGGGCAAGCGAAATTCCTGATATGGATAATCCGAATTTAACTTTTTTATTTGTTTGGAGGTGAAGTTTATTTACTGTAGCAAAAAAAGGTAAAATGTTTCTTCTGTATACTAACTTTACATAATCTTCAGTTATTTGTTCATTGTAATAACTACGGTTTCTTTTTACATTATACAATTTATTGTATTGAACCTGAATGGCAGGTATATGTATTTTTAAGCAAAAACAAACATTGGTCATAATTTTTGTATTTCCGGGGAAAATGGCAATTACATTTGCTAAAAAGTTTTCTTCGTTTGTTGTAATTTTATTATTGAAGATTTTTAAAATTTTTCCTCCGGAATTTGCCAATCTACTACGAAAGCATGTGAATTTATTTTACACTTTCGCGAATTTGGGGCTTTCCTGTAAATTGCAGGTAAACCCGGATAATCGTTATTTGGGCTAAATTCTGCTGGTAAATATCTTGTCCTTTTTATGTCTGTATTTTCCATGGTGCCGCATTTTTGTGCAATTTAAGGACATTATAATTGGCGAAGTCTTTGAATGCAGATCATTATCTCGTTCATTCTATTCATTATTGAGCGTGAGTCGATTTCTTCAACACACCTGAGTCGTATTTCTTCCCCACGTGGGCAAACATTTAACGCAACTTTTTACGCTATTATACATCTTTCTAACTAAGAAACTTAATATGAAAATTATGAAAAAGACATTGATTCTATATCTTACAATAATCATACTATTCGGCTGCTCAAAAGATAATGAGAACAACGAAGTTAAGATTCGATTATCAAATATTAGTCAATATGATTTTCAAAATATTGTTGTAAACACTACGACTGGAAATGTAAACTTCGGAAATTTAAGTTCCGGACAAAAATCTGAATATAAAGAGTTTGATAAAGCTTATCGTTATGCTTTTGTTGAATTAGAAATTGATGGAGAAACATATACCTTACAACCAATTGATTATGTTGGAGAAACACTTCTTAAAAATGGTATTTACACTTATCAATTAGATGTAAACGATATTGATACTATATTAAGCCTGACATTAGTTGAAGATTAAAAATATTTTCCAAAGTTTTGTATAAGTAATGCCATATAAGTGCCAAATATCAAGTTTTTAGATCACCCGAACTGCATAGTTGTTTGACAGGAAACTTCCACATAATTTGCCACTACTCATATAATTTATCGCTTTTCGCTCCCTAATTTTTATATTCCCCGCTTTTAGTGCAATAGATATACTCAATTTTATGCAAAGTTTGAAGAAACTTATTATTGCTGTATTGTGCATTATATTAGCTGGTTAGTTCATTATGTTGTTCATGTTGTTCATTTTGATGCGGTGTGTTTGAGTTTTAAATCTAAAATAACTGAATATCAATATGTTTAATAAACATAAATATTAACTAAATTAAAGTCATAGCAAATTAGACCCAGAATTATTTTTACCTTTATTTAGTAATAATGAATTAATTAGATGAATAAGAACATATTTAGTTTGCTCCGGAAAGATTTAGAAGT
Organism: uncultured Draconibacterium sp.; assembly: GCA_963677235.2. Taxonomy (GTDB): domain Bacteria; phylum Bacteroidota; class Bacteroidia; order Bacteroidales; family Prolixibacteraceae; genus Draconibacterium. Next base: position 271,952 of record CAXXPP010000006.1, read on the forward strand.
TAAGATAGGTCGAAAGGTAAAAAACACAAAAGACTGTACATATTTAAAGGAACAAATTCAAGATGAAACCAACCGGCAAATCAGTAACTCAACTTTAAAACGTTTTTTTGGATTAATAACAACAAACTTCTTACCCTCCAGATATACACTTGAAACATTTATCGAATTCCTGGGATTTAAAAATTGGGATGAATATCGTAATTGTTACGATGCATCACGATATTCAAAATCGGGTGAAAGTAACTGGAGTCTTTTAAAAAGCCGCACTCAGATAATTACTGAACACAGTTTGTTATCGTTAAAACAAAAGACAGGTTATCGGCCGGAGGAAGTTGTTTCCAGAACATTTACAAAGAAATTGTTTGAAGAATTTACAGATTCATCGCAATCTGCCACATTATTAATAGCGCCAGATGGTTATGGAAAATCAACCACACTGATTCAACTGGCAGAGAATTATTTTCTTAATGAAAACGGGAAATGCAAAAACGATATCTTGCTTTTAATTGATGGAGGAATATTTTTTAATCTGTATTCAAAAAATCCTAATCTGGAATTGTTGAGCCAACTATTGGATTTTAAAGTAAATGCAGGACAAAATCTTTATTTCCAGAATTTCCCGGAACAAAGGGAAGGACGAATTTTTATTTTTATTGATAGCATAGACGAAGTCTTTTTTGGAAAGGAACAATATCATAAATTTTTGGAGAATTTGTCCAGAATGATCATGTCTTATGACCGGGAGCTGGTAAAAATGGTATTTACCTGTAAACCCGAGAATGTTGATGTATTTGCCTACCTGGTTAATAAAAATCCGTTACTGAAATCATTTTGGTTTAACATCAATTTTGATAAGGTTGATGATATTAATGAAATTATAAATGTTCCGTTACTAACATGGAAAGAAATTAAAGAGGTACTTCAGAAGCTTAATTTTGACCGTTTGATTTACAACAAAAAGAATATCCCGGGAATTATAAAACATCCGTATTTCTTTTCATTGTTTATAAAAGAATATAATGGAGACAAAGATATTTCCGAAATAAATCTCGTAAAAAACTTTTTAAAGATTAGGCTATACTCTCCACCATACGCTGAAGAAAAGATTAAGATTCTTAAACGCTTTATTGAATTATGTAATTTAGGCAGGGAAACCAATGTCGTTAAAAAAAAGGTTTTGCTCTCCAAGGCAAAACATAAACTTGCTTACCAGGAACTTATATCCTATGGTATTATTTATGAGCATGTTGTGTCTGAAGGACTGTTTAAAGGAAACACGTATGTGAAATTTTGTAACAATTTGATTTTTGAATACATATTGCTTGAAAAATGGAAAGAGAAAAACAAGCTCGATTTTAAACTGTTTGTAGATATAAAAGAGTTTTATACAAATAATGTCCACCTTCAGTGCAATATTTTAAAATTGCTGATAAAATTGTTTGCTTACGAAAAGGAATACAAAACGGTGAAAACAATATCCGATTATTTAAAGAAAGATGTTGTTGCAGATTCCGAAAGTTCATTTTGTTTAAATCCGCTCCTTTCTTTAGCTGAAAATGTAATAGAACCGGAAACAACAGTATCATAGTTGATTTTTGTCTTTTGGGAAAGAATTATGCAATTGTTGCTTCATGGATTTCATTTATCACACTTTCATCAACATAACCATTTTTTGAAGCGTGTCTTGCAGCTTGAATCGTATCTTTTACTTCAAGATAAGATGTTCTGACTTTTAACAATTTATTTTCGAAATTTTCCTGTTTTTCAGCAAAACTTTTTGAGCGTATTCTCCGAATATAAATGGCTTCAATTCGCCCGGGAAATTCAAACGCAAGCCGGGTATAAATTGCCGGATCCTGTTGTCCGCTGTCACCAATGAGGATAAATTTTTGTCCGGGATAAAAATCAAGAAGCGATTTTATTTTTTCATATTTATGTTCATGGTTTCCTCCTCCCGATTTCCAAAATTTGAAAATGCTGTGGCTCAGCTTCCGAAGTAAAAAGACACCTTTGGGGAATTTATTGAAACTAAAGAAATCTTCCAGCAAATCATATAAATTCCACTCGCTGCTCGAAACATAAAAGAATGGATTTTTTTCCTGTTTTTTTTTGCCAATTGCCAGCGCCTGGTAAAATTTTACAATGCCGGGAAACGGCAAACGTGTGAGTGCGTTTTTTAACAACATTAAACGTAGTTTTCGTAGCATTTGCGTTGAGTGTGAAATCATCACAGTATCGTCAATATCAGATACAATAATTCGGGCTTGTGTTTTTTTTATTATACGTATTTCGCCGGTAGAATAAATTTGTGGTTGATTTTCTACAATTTCCTCAAGCAAACTAAAGTGAATGGTATGCCATTCTTTTGTTAAAAGTTCCCTTTTTTTACCCGGAAGATGGAAATGGAAAGAGAAAAATCCTTTTTCATCAGTGGTGGTAATCTGGTATTCATTCAGAAACTCCGCTTTTACTTTTACTCCGGGAATTTCATCACCGGAGAAACGTTTTAATGTTGCCAGTATATTTTGCCAAATAAGTTGATTATCTTTGGGTTTCGTAAGGCCTTTATCTTCAATAACCATTCCTTCTATAAAAACATCGGTTTCACTTCCATAACCTTTGTAGGGTAAGATTTTGGGGACATCAAGCCACCCGGCTTTTTGTTTTAAAAATACTTTCAGAAACTTAAATGGCTTTTTTATTCCCCTGAAAACCGGTTTAAAATATTTCATATCTTATACTCATTCCTTTTTGGAACAAATAATGTAACAAGTTTTACGCCATCATAAAAATAAAAACATTGGAAAAGAAAATCGCTACGAAAATTTTGTTTGTTATTAACCCAAAGTCAGGAAATTCGCGAAGTGTGAATTACGAAACAGAAATTTCGCTGTTTGCTGAAAAAGTAAAGTTTGAGTATAAGATATACAAAACTACAGGAGAAAATGATGGTGAGTATATTCAGCAATTACTGCATAATTATAAGCCGGAAAAAGTAATTGGCATTGGTGGCGACGGAACGTTTAATTTGGTTGCGTCTGAATTGATTGGTAAAGAAATTCCATTGGGGATTATTCCCGGTGGGTCGGCTAATGGTCTGGCTTTTAATTTAAATATTCCAACTCGTTTTTTTGAAGCTTTGGAAACAAATGTTACAGGAGAATCATTCCCCATGGATGCAATTCTGATTAACGACAGTTATTATTGTTTTCATTTAGGCGATTTGGGAATAAATGCACGAATTGTTAAGCGTTTCGAAAAAGAAAATACCCGTGGAATGCTCGGATATGGGAAACAACTTTTTAAGGAGCTTTTTTCTCCTAAATCATTTTTTTCCTACAACATTGAAATTGAAGACAGAAAAAAGCGCTCAAAAGCAGAAATGATTGTTATTGCTAATGCACACAGTTATGGAACCGGCGTGCAAATAAATCCGGATAGCAGCCTGAACGACGGAAAACTGGAGGTTGTTGTGATAAAACCATATCCGTGGTGGTTTGTATTTAATTTTATTTTTGCCGGATTTACAGGTAATCTTCATCGTATGGAATATGTGAAAATTTATAAAGCTGGAAAAGCCCGGATAATACTCGATAAATCTCAGGACTTTCAGATTGACGGCGAAGTTATGGGGGAAACTAAAGAATTAAATCTGGAAGTAATTCCCAACGCAATCAGGGTAGTTCAGGGATAACACGCAACAGTTTTTTTGTTGATTTTTTACACACATTCTCCGGCTTTTATTTTTTTTTCATATTGCGGATCTTGATAAAATGTCTCATTACTAAATATTTAATATTTAAGGTGCGGAATTTTAATTTGAAGTAAAATCATGGAATAATTTTGGATTTTTTCTCTTTCGACAGATTATTATTAAAACTAAAAAGAAAGAGAGAAAATGACTATGGAAAGTATAAATCCTTATAGCGGTGATATTATTCAGAAATTTAATCCGCTCTCCGATGAAGAAATAGAGGATACACTTCAATCATCCGAAGACGCCTTTGAAGAATGGAAAGATACAACGTTTGAGTATCGTAAAAAACTGATGTTAAAAACTGCAGAATTATTAACGGAAAGCGCGGATTTGCTGAGCCGGACCATTACTAAAGAAATGGGTAAAAATATAAAAGAAGCTAAGGCCGAGATTGAAAAATGCGCATGGGTTTGCGAGCACTATGCCGAAGAAGCTGAAACAATGCTTCATCGCGAGGCTATAGCAACAGAGGCGCATATGGCTTTTGTTCAATACGAACCTTTGGGAACTATTCTCGGAATTATGCCCTGGAATTTTCCATTTTGGCAAGTTTTCCGGTTTGCTGCACCAACATTAATGGCGGGCAATGTAATTGTTTTGAAACACGCTTCAAATGTACAGATTTCGGCTCGTGCTATTCAGGGAATTTTTGACAAAGCGGGATTTCCGCCTGGAGTTTTTCAAAATCTGGTTGTAGGTTCCGATAAGATTAAAGATATAATTGAGCACCATACCGTAAAAGCAGTTACTCTTACTGGTAGCGAAGCGGCAGGAATGGAAGTAGCTCAAATTGCCGGGAAAAACATAAAAAAGACAGTATTGGAATTGGGAGGAAGCAATTCATTTATAGTGTTGGATGATGCCGAGATTGACAAAGCTGTTGATATTGGAATAAAAGCACGGATGCAAAATGCCGGGCAGAGTTGTATTGCAGCAAAGCGGTTTATTGTGCATAAAAATGTGAGTGAAGAGTTTATCGAAAAATTTAAAATAGCAATCAATAATTTGTCATTTGGCGATCCCTTTAACGAGGAGAATGATGTTGGTCCGCTTTCCAGTAAAAAGCAAGCAGAAAAGCTTACTGAGCAGGTAAAGAAATCGGTTGAAATGGGAGCAAAAGTAATTGCAGGAAGTAAGGCCAAAGATGCTCTTTACCCTCCAACCCTGGTCACTGGTGTTACTCCCGGAATGCCGCTTTTCTACGAAGAAGTTTTTGGCCCTGTGGCCCCAATAATTATTGCAGAAAATACCAAAGAAGCTATAAAATTGAGCAATCAATCGAATTTCGGACTTGGAGTTTCGCTGTTTACTAACGACCTTGAAAAAGCGGAAGAATTAATCCCTGAGTTTGAAGACGGTGCAGTGTTTGTGAACTCTCTTGTAAAATCGCATCCGCGTTTACCTTTTGGCGGAACAAAACATTCCGGTTACGGAAGAGAACTGGCTTTGAACGGCATTCGGGAATTCGTAAATGTAAAAACGATTTATATCGATAAATTTCATGATATAGAACCTGATAAAAAAAGAACAGCTATTAGCATGGGAACGCCAGGCTAAAACCTGTTTTGTAATTCATAAAAAAACGGATTGAGAAAATTTCAATCCGTTTTTCTTTTGCCTTTTTAACCTTTTTCCACTATTGTATCATTGCTGGTAAAAAAGGGTTTTTCTTTATGTCGAATGTTATTGGAACTATAACCAATGATGCTACTTCTTCGCCTTCCACTTCGCTGGGTTCCCATTTACCCGATGTTTTTTCAATTGCTTCAGCGGCTTCCTTCTCAAGTTTTTCAACGTACATATCCATCGATGAATCCATGTTTGTAGAGGTCGATATATAAGGAATTTCGCCATTTTCATCAACTACAAATTTAACAAAAACGGTTCCTTCAATTCCCCAGTTTTTTACTTCGTCAGCATAATTCAGATTATTTAGTACATCGCTTTTTAAAGTTTTCCAGCCATTATCATACTCTGCTTCTTCATCTACCGAATAAAATACACCGATACGGTTCGCTTTGTTTTTCATCATGTTTTTGTTGCTTTTCAGGTCGAAGAGAACAACTTCGAGTCTTTTTCTATCTAAATTATTATCTACTCCTTCCACAACAACGTCTGAAACTTTTCCATCTTCCATATTATACGTGTAGGAAAAAGCAGGGTAATCTTTTACAATTTGGTAGATCTGATCTAAATAATCCATATTTTCATCTTCCATTCTCTCCAAATTACTTATGCCGTAATCATCATGCATATACTTTTGTGCTGATGCCCCCAACACTGTGAATGTCATAAAAATAAATGTTAATAGTCCTGTAATTGTTTTTTTCATTTTTAATTGTCTCATAATTTTTCATTTTTAATGTTCCTAATTGCTATTTGAAATTGAACCGGCAATAATAAGTATCATCATTACTGTAAAAAGAAACCAGAAAAATACGCCCAATGTGATTGAGGTTTTCTTATTTTCCTTTATTTCTTTCCTGTGCAGTTCCAATTCGCTTCTGGTTTTAGGACTTGGGGTTGTTGCCGCCAGTAAAAGCGCGATTAGCAACCCTACAGTAAGCGGAGGTACCCAGTAGATATGGTTAAAGAATACTGGTCCAACCGGTCCTACCCATGTGTCAGCTACAGCTACTGAAAGAAGTATTATGACAAAAAATGCCCAAAAACTTCCCCATGGACCTCTTCTCTTTAATAAAAAAGTAAAGAAAAGAGTTATAAAAAACGAAATTGAAACCAAATAAACGATCCCTGAAAATAACCCGTTCATATATTTAAAAATTTTTCATTTCTATATAAAATGCTGAAAATATTATGCCATGGTTCTGATTTTCAGAAAGGCAATATTTTATTATTCGGATTTTGTATCTATCAGGGAATTAAATCTAAGCGATACTTAAAGTTAATTCTTCCGAATGCCATAGATAGCTTGTTTGAATGGAATGATTTGTTTTTGTAAGTTGCTGTTTGTGAGTTGTTTGTGTTTGTTGTTGTGAGCAGGGAATTAACAGTAAATATTTTCGCTTGTTTAATACATATTCTGCTTTTCTCTGCGAACTTTTCACTGAAAATAGAGTTATTTCATAAGTATATCTGTAATTTGTCAGGATGAGGAATTTCGGAGAGTAGATGTAGAATTATTTCGCAAAAGAAATGTAGATTAGTTTTATAATTACGAACCTGAATAATTTGGTACAATTATTTCCATTGATTTTCATAAAAATAAAAATATGTTTAAACGTTACTTTATAAATTTGAATGGATTTTTGGCTATAATCTTCGGATTGGTAGCTATTTTATTTCCGGGAATAACCCTGTCTGCGCTGGGGATTTATTTTGCATTTACAATTCTTTTGGGTGGTATTTCGTTGATTGCCGGAGCCATTCGATTGAAAAATCATAGCCCGGCATGGTATCTTTTGTTACCTGAAGGAATAATTGGACTCCTGCTCGGAATCTTAATTCTGTCGCGGCCAGAAGTGGTTGCAACTGTTTTTGTTGTAATTATTGGAATTTGGGCTCTGATTATTGGAGCAATACTTATATTCTCTTTTTTTAGAACAAAAAACCATGGCCTTACAAATATTATTGTTTTGCTGGTTGGTATTTTATCGGTTATAACCGGAGGCATAATTATTTTTGATCCGTTTGAAAGTACTCGAACAATAACAATTTTGATTGGTATCTATGCCCTGATTTATGGTTTGTTTTCCATTATTCATGCATCGAGATACAATAAAAGATAATTCTGTTTTGCATAACAAAATTCAATTTCAAATTAAGAAACAAGATATTACAATGAATATTTTAATAACAGGAATAAGTTCGGGATTAGGATTTGGATTGGCCAAATATTATTTGGAACAGGAAAATTCAGTTTACGGAATCAGCCGGAAAACCAATGAGGAATTGAATTCGGATACGAATTTCCATTATTTAAAACAGGATCTTTCTGATTTTGAAAATCTATCCGTGAGTTTGTCCTCTTTTTTGAAAAATGTGAATCAATTGGATTTGGTTATTTTAAACGCGGGGATTTTGAATGAAATAAAAGATTTAAAAGAGACTGGTCTTGACGAGATTCAAAAGGTTATGGATGTAAATGTTTGGGCCAATAAAATTCTCATTGATTGCCTGACCGATAGTGTTAAAGAAATAAAACAGGTTGTTGCAATTTCATCTGGCGCATCTGTTAGCGGCTCCCGCGGGTGGAACGCATATTCTCTTTCAAAAGCCACTTTAAATATGCTTGTTAATTTGTATGCAAGTGAATTTCCTGAAATTCATTTTTGCGCACTTGCACCAGGTTTAATTGATACAAAAATGCAGGACTATATTTTTGATTTACCTGAAGAAAGAAATTATCCAACCATAAAAAGACTCAAAGAAGCAAAAGGAACAAAAGATATGCCCGATGTTGAAGAAGCAGCAAAAATTGTTGCCGCCGGAATAAAAAAAGCAAAAACAAAGAAAAGTGGCATTTTCCTCGATGTTCGTAAAATGTAACCAGCCTGTTTTATTAACTGACAGATTATTTCATCAGTTATAGAATTTACCGGATTTATTTTTTTTGTTCTCTGGATTTTCAATGGCAATTTTAATTTTTATGAAATATTTAGCCCGAGAATAAAAAAGCAGCTCTTTCAAAAAGAGCCGCTTACGTTGTCTTTAAATATTTTATGTTTCGTATTTAATTGTGAAACTCAAATTTCAAAAAGGGTAGTGTTTCGAAAATTTGTAAGTTTTAAGAGTTACAATAATTACTATGTTTTGAAATAAATGAGTTTAGTCGCTAGGCGCCACATGAGTTGTCAACTGAGAAAAATATTTCTAAATTGATACCTCGTCCGCGCCCCTCTGTGAGGTATGTAATTATTTTGCAATCCCAATAACTCCACAGGCAACTCTTGCTCCGGCATCGCCGGTTGGCTGAGATTTCAGATCATCTTCACCCGCATGAACAACAATTGCTCTTCCGATTATTGAATGTTCTCCATTTAATTGAATCATTGTATCATTTAGTTCAAGATGTGCTGTTCCATCTGCTTTAGCCTCAATGTTTCCTAAGTCTCCAACATGCCTTACTGAATCAGAAGGGGCTCCGTGGTCTTCACTTGCAGGGTTAAAATGTCCTCCGGCCGATGTTCCGTCAGGTTTCGAGCAGTCGCCATACTCATGAATATGAAAACCATGTTTCCCTGGTTTTAATCCTTCAAGATCGGCAACAACATTCACCCCTGAGCCACTCTGTGTGAAGGTTACCGTTCCTTTTACATCATTTCCTTCAGTAGGATGTAAAACGCATATGGCTTTTTCAAAATTTGTAACTTGTTTTTCTTTCAACGCGGGTTGCATTGTTTCGCTTTCGTTTTCCTTGTTTTGTTGTGTGCCTGTTGTACATGACTGCACCGAAACAATAAAAAGTACTGCCAGTAGCCAGCTGAGTGATAATTTCATTTTTTTCATAATTCCCAATTTTACGTTTGTATAATTCACTATTTTAATTGACTCAAGTATTTTCGCTTTTAGTGAGTAGTTAAGTTACTGTATAAATCAAATAATGTTAAATTGAACAAGACATGCCAGATTGTTTTACTTATTCCAAAACAAAAGAGATTTTTGCATTTACGCCATAAGAAACAATGTTGTCATTTTCAACATTTGCATTCATTTCTTTAATGTAAACTGATTTGATATTTTTTACAGATTTTGAAGCTTCCTTAACAGCATTTTGCGCCGCTTCTGTGAAACCTTTATCTGATGATGCAATTACTTCGATTACTTTAATAATTTCTCTCATGATTAAACTATTTTAAAATTTCTTACTTCATTATTTTTCTTCCATAAAAATCATACAGAACACGTTCGTATTCTGAATTTACCGCCATCGCCGAATTATATTCGGGGGCATCTTTTATATTTTCCTTTGATAGATTTATACTAGCTTCCTGATTTTGATAGCTTATTTCATCAATCATTTCGATAGGGAGAATTACTTTTTTACCCCATGGAACAATGTTTTTTGTGTCTACAATTACATAAATAACCTGCCATACATTGTCATCAATTATTAAATCTTCGATGTGCCCAAATCTGTCGTCAACGGCTTTTATATAATAACCTCTGATTTCTCTGAAACTTCTTAGATGCGTTTCAGATTCATTCTTTTCCGTTACATATTGAGGTGTTTTCATTGGTTCCCTTGGATTGAAAAGTGATGCCACACCTTGGTATGCTACCATGTTTGACGGCCAGTATGGTTTTATTTCATAGTGTTCAATTAATTCTTTTTCGTAAGTCCGTGAAACTGGCAAATCGAATTCCAGAGATGGGGAATTCTCAATTTTATCAATGGTTAGTTCTATCGGAAAATGTTTGTCTTCCCAGCGGGCTTCCCCTAGGCGTGTGCGTGGAATCAGAACTCTTTTATCGGAAAAAAGACCACCCAAATCTGCTTCAAGATATCGGATAATCCATGTTTCATCATCGAACAGGAAATTGTTCACTTTTCCTTTTTCTCCATCCAGGGCCTGGAGCGTATATCCCAGTAATTCCTTCACACTACGTTTCATAACTTAAAATTTTACATTTTAATTAGTAACAAAAATGTGCCAGAACTTAAGGAGTGTTTTGTAATTTATTGATTGAGATTGAATTATAAATTGTAATTACAGGTTTTTGTGCAACTATCATACAGAGAATGTGGAGATTCTATTGTCATTTGGGGAACATTTACGCATATTTATTCTCCATTTCTCAAACGTTAATAGTAATGAACTAAAACCGGTACATTAACCTTATAAAATATTTTTTCAAAATTATCTTTGCTAAATATTTGCTTTACAGGGTTTTGTTTGTGTTGTGAAAGCAACAAAACATCCGGTTGGTTTCGGTTACAGTAATTTGCTATTGTTTCAACGTAGTTTTCACCTTTTAACGTACTGGCGCTTGTTTTGGAAACGGGTAAAATGTCATTTGCCAGCTCCATCCAATTCTGGCTTTTTAACTCTTTTTCTGCATAGTCGCCGTTTCCCGCAACATCAACGGCAATAATGTAGGGTTTTACTTTTTGAAAAAAGAAATTCAGTCCGGAGAATGTATTCACTTCAGTAGAATGAAAATCAACAGGGGTTAATATTTTATGAAGTGAAGAGAAGGCCGCACCGGGAGGAACCAAAAGACATATGGCGCGGTTATTTTTTATTGTACTTATAATTTCATCTTTTGATTCAAAAACACTTCCATCAGGTTCTGAGCTGGCAACAAAAATGTATTCATTATTTTTTTCAATGCTGCTTTTAATTGCGTCATTAATACTTTCCTGTTCAACCACTACATCCACTTTTAAAGGATAATTTAGCCGCGATGCTTCGGCACTTAAAAGTTTATTCAGTTCCTTTTTTACATTTTCTGTTTCTCTGAAAAGAATCTCTTTGTGGGTAAATGTATTTCCTGGGGTAACCGATTGTGAGTCAGAAACAGCACTGTATTCACCCTGGTGAACACGCGAATCTACCGGGTGAATCACCACCGCCTCGGTTTCCAAATATTTTGCAAGGTTTAACCCAAAGCTAATAATTGAATCCTTTTCGCTTTTAATGTCACTTATAATTATTGTTTTCATAGTTATTATGTTTTTATTTTTTTGTGCTTATATGTGCCGGATGTCCGTAAAAGATTTCGGCTGCTTCCATAATTGTTTCTGAAAGGGTGGGATGGGGGTGTATCGTTAAAGCTACATCCTCGGCTGTGGCTGCCATTTCAATTGCTAAGGCCAGTTCTGCGATCATATCGCCGGCATTTCTTCCAACAATTCCAGCCCCTAAAATCCGTTCGTTTTCCGGGTGAACCAGTAATTTTGTAAATCCCGATTTTTCGTTCATTGCAATTGCCCTTCCGGACGCCGGCCACGGAAATTTTACAACCTTATAATCAATTCCTTTTTCTTTCGCGTCTTTTTCATTTAACCCGCACACGGCAATTTCCGGTTCGGTATAAACAACTGCCGGAATAACTTTCGCGTCGTTTGCCGATTTTCTGCCAGCAATTATCTCCGCAGCGACTTTCCCTTCGTAGCTTGCTTTATGAGCTAACAATGGAGGCCCTGAAACATCACCAATGGCATAAATATTTTTTTGTGTTGTCTGCATTTTTTCGTTCACTTTTATAAAACCTTTTTCATCGGTTTCAACCGAAGTGTTTTCAAGTCCTGCATTTTTAGTGTTGGGGTTTTGCCCTACTGAAATGAGAACTTTATCGTATGTTTTACTGAACTTTTTATGTTGCTTGTCTTCAAAATCGACTTCAAGCGTTTTTCCTTTTTTGCGAATGGTTTTCACCCGGGTTTCCAAAAGAATTTCTTCAAAAGTATTTTTATTTGCTTTTTTAAATTCTGTCACCAAATCTTTATCCATCCCGGGCATCAGGTCTTCCGTTAACTCAACAATTGTTATTTCAGTTGCCAACGAATGGTAAATGGTTGCCATTTCAAGTCCGATATAACCTCCCCCAATAACCAATAATTTATTGGGTATGTCTTTTAGCTCGAGCGATTGCGCTGAATGCATTATTTGAGGGTCATTCATGTCAATCCCGGGAAGTTGAACCGGCGTTGCCCCGGTGGCTATAATTGCATTCTCAAATGTAATCTGTTTTTTCCCGCCTTCGTTTTTTTCTATCTCAATGGTTTCTGAATCCAGAAAAGTAGCCATTCCGCGGATGTAATTTATTTTTCGTGCTTTTACCAGTTGTCCCAAGCCACCTGTTAGTTTTTTTACCACCCCGTTTTTCCATTTTGCAACTTCATCAGTATCCACTTTTACTTTATCAAAATGAATTCCGAGGCTACCGGCCTGTTCTGCATCAGCCTTAATTTTGGCCAGGTGCAGCAAAGCTTTCGTCGGAATACAGCCGCGGTAAAGACAAACGCCTCCCGGATTTATTTCCGGATCAATCAGCGTAACCTCAATTCCCAGATCGGCCGCCATAAATGCGGCTCTGTAGCCCCCGGGGCCTGCTCCAATAATAACAAGCTTATGTTTTTCTGTTTTACTCATAGTACATATATTTTATTGCAACATGGCATATGGATCTTCAATAACATCGCATATCCAGCGTAAAAAACGAGCACCATCTGCACCGTCAATTACACGATGGTCGTACGAAAGAGACAATGGAATAATCAAGCGTTTTTCCAGCTCTTCATTTCTATAAACAGGTTTGTATGTAGCTCTGGAAACACCCAGAATTGCTACCTGGGGAGGCAAAACAATAGGCGAAAATGATGTGCCTCCAATTCCCCCCAGATTTGAAATGGTAAAGTTACCACCCTGCATTTCTTCAGTGCTTAATTTTTTATCGCGGGCTTTTTGAGCCAGTTCATTTAATTCAACAGATAATTCTTGTATTGACTTGGAGTTAACGTCGCGTACAACTGGGACAAGTAGCCCCTGCGGAGTATCGGCAGCAATTCCCACATTGTAATAGTGTTTGTAAATAATTTCATTGTTTTCGCTATTGAGGCTGGAATTAAAACGTGGAAATTTTTGTAAAGCAAAACCTACTATTTTTAAAAGAATGGCGGTTACAGTGAGTTTGCCGCCTGCCTTTTCTACTTTTTCTGCCTGTTGTTTCCTGAAGTTTTCGAGGTTGGTAATATCTGCCTCGTCAAATTGAGTTACATGAGGGATGGTTTGCCATGCTTCTGTTACATTTTTTGCTGTAATTTTTCGGATGGTCGTCATTTTTTCTGTGGAGGTTGGTCCCCACTGAGAAAAATCGGGTAATTGGACGGGCTGTTGTGAGGACGGGCTTTTTTGTGGCTTTTCTGCAGCTTGTTTCACATCATCCGCCGTAATCCTATCTCCCGGTCCGCTTCCTTCAAGAGTTGATAAATCTACATCCAATTCACGAGCCAGCCTCCGTACCGATGGGGAAGCTGGTATATCGCTTAAATCTTTTGACTTTGTTTCTTCTGTTTTTTTTGTCTTTTTTTCGTCGTTCTCGTTTTCCTCTTTTTCAGATGCATCATCGTTTCCCTCCTCGTTTGTGTCGTCTCCGGCTGTTTGGTCTTCCGAATCAGATTTTTCTTCTTTTACTTTTGTATTTTCTTCTTGTTCTGCACTGTCATCTTTTTTCTCTTCTTTTCCTTCGGTCTCAATAATCATAATCACCTGATTAACCTTTACTTCATCGCCTTCTTCCACTTTTATTTCTTCCACTACTCCTTCAAAAGGAGAGGGAATATCTGTGGTAGCCTTGTCTGTTTCAATTTCAACTACAGGTTGGTCTTCCGAGACTTTATCTCCTACGGAAACCAATACTCCTGCAATGAGCCCGGTTTCCACGTTTTCTGCAATATCTGGTATTTTAATTTCTTTTTTCATTTTGTAAAGTTTTTAGCAACCGTTACTTTAATCCGTTTTTTCGTTTTAATCAGATTTTACGGGCGACCTTTTATCGCTTTTTATATTTAATTTTTCTTTTGCTTTTTCCAGAACTGTTTTGTTTATTTTTTTCTGATAATGAAGATTTAAAAGGGTTTCCCAAACAATATGATTAGCATTAATTTCAAAATGTTCTCTTAATTCTTCGCGGTGGTCGCTGAGTCCGAAACCATCAGTGCCAAGTGCGGTGAATTTTCCGGGAAACCAGCGTGACACTGATAATGGCAAGGCTTTTACATAATCGCTTGCCGCAATAAATGTACCTTCCTGGGTACCCACACACTCTTCAATATAACTTTTGCGTTTTTCTTCGTTAAAACGGTTTACACGTTCAGTTTCCACTGCATCGTCATATAACATTTTGTAACTGGTTACACTCCACACTTCGGGGAATATATCGTATTCTTTTTTGAGCATGTCAGCAGCTTTTAAGGCTTCATTTAAAATTGAACCGCTTCCCAGCAAATGGATGTTATGTTTGTTTTTTTGACTGCTTCTGTACTTGTACATTCCGTTTATTATTCCGGTTTCTATTTCTTTGCGTGCAGGCATAGAAGGCATTCGGTATTTTTCATTCATAACCGTTATGTAATAGAAGATTTCTTCGCCGTCAACATACATTCTTTCTATCCCGTCACGCACAATTACAGCCAGTTCATAAGCAAATGCCGGGTCATAGGCCCGAACGGTAGGAATGGTTAAAGCGAGCAGGTGACTGTGTCCGTCCTGGTGCTGCAGCCCTTCACCTGCCAAAGTTGAACGTCCGGCAGTTCCTCCCAGCAAAAAACCTTTGGCCCGCGCGTCGGCAGCGGCCCACATAAAATCACCAACCCGCTGAAATCCAAACATGGAGTAGAAAACATAAAAGGGGATACAATTAATCTGGTGTGTCGCATACGCTGTTCCTGCAGCAATAAACGACGACATGGATCCTGCTTCGGTAATTCCTTCTTCCAGAATTGCACCATTTTGGGCTTCCTTGTAATACAGCAGGCTTTCTCTGTCAACCGGCTCATACAACTGGCCCTTGTGTGCGTAAATTCCTGCCTGACGAAACAAGGCATCCATTCCGAATGTCCGTGATTCATCGGGAACTACCGGGACAATTAATTTCCCGGTGTTTGTATCTTTCAGAAGTTTGGCGAGTAATTGAACTGCCGCCTGAGTTGTTGCAACTTCTCGTTTCCCTGAACTTCTGAATAATTCTTCATAAACTTTTGGATCTGGTGTTTTAAATTTTAATTTGTTCCGGTTTCTTTTGGGGAGAAAACCATGTAATTTTTTCCGTCGTTCTGTGAGGTATTTCATCTCTTCACTGTCATCAGAAGGTTTATAAAACGGAGCTTCGGCTACATCATCGTCTGAAATAGGAATATCAAATCTGTCGCGAAAATGCATCAGTTCCTCTTCATTTAATTTTTTTTGCTGATGCGTTATATTTCTGCCTTCACCGGCTTCTCCCAGTCCGTATCCTTTTACTGTTTGTGCCAAAATTACGGTGGGTACATTTTTACTTTCCACAGCTCTTTTAAAAGCATTAAATACTTTTTTCGGATCGTGTCCGCCACGACGAAGTTTTACCAAATCTTCATCCCCCAGGTTTTTTACCAGCGATTTTAATTCTTCACTTTTCCCAAAAAATTCTTTTCTGATATAATCGCCACCTGAAATGGAAAATTTCTGCCGTTCGCCATCGACGAGTTCTCCCAATCGTTTTTTCAGTGCTCCGCTTGTATCTTTTTCAAGTAGCGGATCCCAGTTCTCTCCTTGTGCCACTTTTATTACATCCCAACCTGCTCCTTTAAAAGTAGCTTCCAGTTCCTGCATAATTGAGCCGTTTCCCCGAACAGGGCCATCAAGCCGTTGAAGGTTGCAGTTAATTACAAAAATCAGGTTGTTGAGTTCTTCTCGTGATGCAAGTGTTAGCGCTCCCATCGATTCCGGTTCATCCATCTCACCATCGCCTAAAAAAGCCCAAACTTTTTGGTTGGATGCTTTGAGTAACCCTTTATCCTGAAGGTATTTATTAAATCGTGCCTGGTATATTGCCATTATGGGGGCCAAGCCCATTGATACGGTTGGAAACTGCCAGTAGTCCGGCATTAACCGGGGATGCGGGTACGAAGTTAAGCCTCCGTCGGGATTAAGTTCGCGACGGAAATTTTGCAGCATTTTTTCAGAAATCCTTCCTTCCAGGTATGAACGGGCATATATACCCGGCGATGCGTGGCCCTGAAAATAGATAATATCAGCAGGTTCATCACTGTCGCCTCCCTTGAAAAAATGGTTAAATCCAACTTCGTAAAGTGTAGCTGCAGATGCATATGTTGAAATATGTCCTCCAATTCCATCTTTCTTTTTATTGGCCTGTACCACCATTGCCATGGCATTCCAACGAATGATACTTTTTATCTTTCGCTCCATTTCACGGTCTCCCGGATAATCCGATTCTTCTGATTTCGGTATCGTATTTATATATGGTGTATTTAATTGATGGTTCAGTAAAATCCCTTTTTCAAGGATTCTGTTTCTCACAAGGTCAAATATTTCTTCAACGCGTTCCGGCTTGTTATTTTTTATTATATAATCAATGGAGTCCAGCCATTCCTTATTCTCGAATGTCTTTAGTTTATCTTTTGTGTCAACAGTCATTTTATTGCTTTTTAATATCAATTTTGTTGTGCTATGTTATTTTGACAACTGTTGTACCAAGGCGATTTTCTTTATTTGAAAAGCGGATAAAAAGAGTTTTATTGCTGAGAGGCTTTGATTTAAACATGCAGGAGGATAAATACCCCTAACTTATTTCTGTGGAAATGTGTGGATAAGATGAGACTTATTTCTACATTGTTTTTATAGAGATTTTAGCGGTTGTGTTTTAAGTATTATCTGTAATTAACCTGAAAACATACAATAACCCTTGTTCGCGTCTTTTCTGTTGCAAAAAAGAAATTAGTCTAGAAAACTGGAATGTTATTTTCCGTAGGATTTTCAAATCAGTATTGTTTATGGAGGATCGTTCAGAATTTAGTTTGAATATTCCGGAAACGGATAAACTACGTTTAGTAATTGTTGGTGGTGGATTTGGAGGTATTCATTTGCTGAAGAATATTTCAAAAAATGACTTTCAGGTGGTTTTGCTTGATCGGTATAACTACCATACATTTCAACCACTCTTGTACCAGGTCGCAACGGCGGGTTTGGAGCCCGATTCTGTAGCGGCTCCGTTACGAAAAATTATGGATCCCCAAAATGACGTGTTTTTTCGTATGGTAGCCGTCGAAAAGGTTTTGCCGTCAAGAAATGAAATTGAAACCAATGCCGGAAGTTTAAAGTTTGATTACCTGGTAATTGCGACAGGGGCAAAGATGAATTTTTTTGGTAACAAGAGTATCGCGGAGAACTCTTTTCCACTAAAGCAGGTAACGCATGCCCTTGATCTGCGAAGTCATATTTTTCAGCAATTTGAGAAACTTGAGATTACCCGGAGACGGTTCAACGACAGTGGTGCAATAAATTTTGTTGTTGTTGGCGCCGGTCCAACAGGAGTTGAAGTTTGCGGTGCCCTTGCAGAGCTAAAACAACATGCATTGCGTAACGATTACCCTGAACTGGATATTCAGAAAGTAAATATTTATTTGGTTGAAGGTCTTGGGCGGGTACTTCCGGCGATGTCGGGAACTGCAGGTGAAAAAGCGCAAAACTATTTAACAAAGATGGGAGTTCATATAATATTGAACACCATGATTGAAGAGTACGACGGACATACCGCAAAACTTAATAATGATAATGAAATTAAGACAAAAACATTAATATGGGCCGCTGGTGTAAAAGGAAACCTGCCGCAGGGATTCGGTGATGAAAGCGTTGAGAAAGGGAAATTACTCGTAAATGAATACTGCCAGGTTCGAAAAGATAAATCTACGAACAATGTTTATGAGCGGATCTTTGCTATTGGTGATGTTTCTTTCATGAAAACAAATGAATATGAGGCCGGACTTCCCGGACTCGCGCAGGTCGCTATTCAACAGGGAAAACATCTGGGAGTAAATTTGAAACTTTTACAGAGGAATCGAAAACCTAAAAAATTCAGATTTAAAAATAAGGGAGTGATGGCTACAGTAGGAAGGAACAAAGCTATTGCTGATTTACCGCGAAATATTAAAGTTCATGGCTTTGCAGGCTGGCTAATTTGGATGATTGTTCACCTTTTGTTTTTAGTCGGCTTTCGGAATAAAGCTGTTGTTTTTGCGAATTGGGCGTGGAATTACCTGACACACGATAAAGGAATTCGCCTGATTTTAAGGCCGTCCTCAAAGGAAAAAGATCAGATCAGCCAAAAGATGGAATTGGAAATGAATGAAGCAAAAGGATAAAACAAAAAAAAATGAAAAAATTAAACGTTGCACAAAAACTTATTCAGTCACATTTAGTAGTTGGTGAAATGATTCCCGGTGAGGAAATAGGGTTAAAGATTGACCATATTTTGCAGCAAGATGCTACAGGTACAATGATAATGCTTGAGTTGGAAAAGATAGGCATTGGTAAAATTAATGCAGAAGTGGCAGTTCAGTATGTAGACCATAATTTGTTGCAGACAGATTTTAAAAACGCCGACGATCATATTTTTTTACAATCGGCAGCAGAAAAATTTGGCTACTGGTTTAGCCGTCCCGGAAACGGGATTAGCCATGTAGTTCATATGGAACGCTTTGGGAAACCAGGAAAATCAATGATTGGTTCAGACAGTCATACCTGTTCGGCCGGGAGCATGGGGATGCTGGCCATAGGTGCCGGCGGAATCGATGTAGCAACTGCGGCAACCGGCGAACCATTTTATATTAACATGCCCAAAATTTTTGGGGTTGAACTTACCGGGCAATTACCCGACTGGGTGAGCGCAAAAGATATTATTTTGGAAATGCTACGGCGTTACGATGTGAAAGGTGGAGTAGGGTATATTATCGAATATTTTGGAGAAGGTGTAAAAACGTTATCTGCATGGGATCGTCATGTGATTGCCAATATGGGCGCAGAATTGGGAGCAACTACTACTGTTTTTCCCTCAGACGATATGACTTGGGTAATGTTAAAACAGGAAGACAGGGGTAATGACTGGAAAGAAGTTGTAGCCGATGAAGGCGCCGAATATGATAAAACTGATCGAATTCATCTTCCCGATCTTGTGCCGCTAATCGCTAAACCGAGCAGCCCTGGAAATGTGGTACCCGTTTATGAAGTGGATGGACTGCCCATTTCACAAGCGGTTATTGGCTCCTCTGCCAATCCGGGGTTACGCGATTTTTGGATAGTGAGTGAAATCGTAAAAGGGAAAAAAATTCCCCCGCAGGTCTCATTGGATATAAATCCATCTTCGCGCCAGAAAATTGAAGATCTGGGAAAAATGGGAGCATTAAACTCGATAATTCAGTCGGGAGCCCGTTTTCATCAAACCGGTTGTATGGGATGTATCGGGATGGGACAAGCTCCTGCTTCTAATACCATTAGTTTGCGAACAATGCCTCGCAATTTCCCGGGACGTTCGGGTACAGCTGACGATCAAGTATATCTTTGTAGTCCTGAAACAGCCGCAGTTTCAGCATTATTTGGGAAAATAACTAACCCCCGGAAATACGCGAAATATATGAAATATCCGAAATTTAAAGAACCGGAGAATGCATCTTTGAATGCCCTTACATTAATACCACCGGTGCCTCATACGGAAAGCGCTGAAAAAGTGGAATTGAAAAA
Organism: uncultured Draconibacterium sp.; assembly: GCA_963677235.2. Classification (GTDB taxonomy): domain Bacteria; phylum Bacteroidota; class Bacteroidia; order Bacteroidales; family Prolixibacteraceae; genus Draconibacterium. Next base: position 291,908 of record CAXXPP010000006.1, read on the forward strand.
GGGGCCGAATATAAAAACATTACCCGATTTCGACGTTGTTGAGAATTCATTCCGCGTTCCCGTTGCATTAAAAATGGGCGACAATATTTCCACCGATGAAATTTTGAAGGCAGGGGCAGAGGTTTTACCTTTACGTAGTAATATCGAAGCTATTAGTCGGTATGCATATTATGTTGTTGATAAGGGGTTTTATGAAAAAGCCGTGAAATATAAAAAAACTGACGGGGGGCATGTTGTTGTTGCCGGTGATAATTATGCGCAGGGATCCAGCAGGGAACATGCTGCGATTGCTCCACGGTATTTAGGACAGAAAGCTGTAATTGCAAAAAGTTATGCCCGAATTGGTTTTCAAAACCTGGTGAATTACGGAATTATTCCATTTGTTTTTGAAGATCCTGCCGACTATGATAATCTGGAAGTGGAAAATGTTTTGGAATTCAGGAATATCTTTGAGGCAATAAAAAACAACAAGCCTGCCGATGTATATAACAGCACAACTAAAAAAAGTTTTAAGGTGAAATGTGTATTATCGAAACAGCAAAAAATTCTATTAATTGAAGGAGGTTTGATTAATCATTTAAAAATAAAAAAGAATTAAAGTATGCACAGAATTGTTTTATTAAGACATGGTGAAAGTCTGTGGAATAAAGAAAATCTTTTTACAGGTTGGACCGATGTCGGGCTTTCTGAAAATGGAATCTCAGAAGCAAAAAGAGCAGGTAAAATATTGGCCACAAATGATTTCAAATTTGATTTTGCTTATGTGTCTTTGCTAAAAAGGTCGTTGCAAACATTGTGGTTGGTACTGGAAGAATTAGACCAGCTATGGATTCCCTGGGAAAAATCGTGGCGGTTAAATGAACGGCATTACGGAGCTCTGCAAGGGTTAAATAAAAAAGAAACTGCTGAAAAGTACGGAGAAGATCAGGTGCACCAGTGGAGACGCAGTTATAAAATAAAGCCGCCGCAACTCGATAAAAACGATAAGCGCTATCCCGGAAATGAGCGTAAATACCAACACCTTTCCGATGATGTACTTCCATTGGGAGAAAGCCTGGAAGAAACAGTAACCCGGTTTTTGCCCTATTGGCTGGAGGAGATTGTACCTACGATAAAAACAGGTAAACAGGTTATAATCGCAGCTCATGGAAATAGTTTAAGGGCATTGGTAAAACATCTTGAGAAAATTTCGGATGATGAAATTCCACTGGTTGAAATTCCAACCGGAGTCCCATTAATTTACGAGTTGGATGAAAATATGATTTACAGAAATCATTATTATTTGAAATAGACTTATTTATTTCCCAACTCTCTCAGTGCATTCGCAAAAATGTGATGTTTAATTTTGAATATTGTGTGCGGGGGAGTTGGGGATTATTTGTTCCCAAACGGGTTTTTAAAATCAACTGAACGTTCCCGGGTTCTAAATTTGCTTGGTTTCACAATTGAACCAGCCTGAGAAAAGGCTTCATCAAACGAGTCAAAATTTCTGTAAATATTTTTTCTCAATTCCGGGAACTTGTCGTGTTCCTTTTCCATTTTGTCAATTTTCTCGTATTGTAGCATCAGGTTATTACGCACCGATTCAAGGTGCCTTAAAATGCCTGAAAGATCTTTTTTTACATCGGAGCTTTTATGTATATCCGATTCTCTTCTTAAATTTACAATCTTAGCGTTTGCTTCGCTTAACTTTCTGTTTATTTCTGCTTTAAATTTTTCATGTGTTTCCATAACTTCATGTTTTAATATTCATTGTTATTAATAATCATTCCAATAATATGCCAAACTTCCGGTTAATGATTGACTTTCTTTTGTAATACATTTTTTGTTTTATATATGTCTGTAAATCAGGTTTGTTTATTTTTTTTTGTCTGTTGTTGGTGTAGAATGGTTTTCCCGTTTACCGTGCAATGAATCCACAGTTTTAAGAGACTTTTTTTTTCACCAACAATTCTTGCAACAATACATCTGTTATTCCGCAAAAACAAAATTTTTGGCATACTCTTTTCAGTAAAACACAATGAAAATGGATTATGAATCTTAAAAATTGAAATATTATGGAACTATTAAAAGAAATGAAATGTGAGCCTTGCAATGGAAATGAAGAACCATTAAAAGGAGAACAATTAGAGAAATTTTCACAACGGTTGAAAAATAACTGGGAAGTGATTGACGGGAAAAAGATAAGACATAGTTTTCCTTTTGAGAATTTTAAACGAAGTATGGCATTTGCGCAGGAAATTGCGCGAATTGCGGAACAGCAGGATCATCATCCGGATCTTTGTGTCCACTACAAGAGTGTTGATGTTGAATTAAGTACGCATAAAATTGGAGGCTTGTCTGAAAATGACTTTATTATGGCGGCTAAAATTGATGAATTATAAAAAAAAGGGAGTTATACTCCCTTTTTTTTATACCTTTTAAAATTTAAAGATAAAAAATTTTTATAACGCCAAATTCACAACAGTAATACCGGCACCGCCAAAATCTACATGCTCATCTTTAAAACTGCGAACCATTGGTTCAGCGCGCAAGTAGTCGCGAATAGTTGATTTTAGAATACCATGTCCTTTTCCGTGAAGGATACGAAGTTGTGGAACTTCAAACATGATCGCTTCATCAATAAATTCCTGGATTTTTGAAACAGCTTCTTCCACGCGTTTACCACGAATGTCAATTTCGGGTTTAAATGTTAAACGGCGTTGCGAAAAGTTTTGTGTAAGCGACGAATTGCCGGTATGTCTTCCTTTTTCCAGTTTTTTTGCTTCGTTGTTGCTAATCCGTTCCACTTGTTTTCGGGGAAGAGTAGTAATAAGCTGACCAAAAGCAACTACAGCGTTTTTGTTGTTGAGTTCAATCAGGTCGCCTATTGTATTTTGACCTTTAATCTGCACTTTGTCGCCAGGTTTAAGTTCAATACGTTCTTCCAGCTTTTCTTTTGGAATTGGAGTTTGCGAATCTTTTGGGCGTCGCTGATTACGCCTTTCTTCCTGTTGTCGTAGTTTATCTATCTTTTTCTGGATAAATTTATCGTCGCTATCGCTTGTATGCTTTACTTGTTTTTTCAGGTGTTCCAGTTCCTCGCGTGCTTTTTTTGTCCGCTCCTTTTCAGCTTGTGCATCCCGGATTTCCTGGATCGTGTTTTCAATTTTTTTATTTACTCCTGAGAGCAAATTATCCGCTTCTTCTTTTGCTTTTGAAAGTACTTCTTTCCGCATTTTTTTTGCATCCTGCAATTCATTTTGATAATTCAGGGCCATTTCGTCAAGAATTTTTTCTACCTGGCGAATCTTCTTTCGTTTACTTTCCCAGTAACGTTTATCGCGGTTTATCTGTCGCAGGTTACGGTCAAAATCAATATGTTTTTTACCTACTTTTTCTGTGGCTTTTTCAAGAATTTCTTCGGGTAGTCCGATTTTACGGGCAATTTCAAAAGCAAATGAACTTCCGGGTTTCCCCATTTCCAGTTGAAAGAGCGGGTTCATGTGTTGCGAATCGTATAACATTGCACCGTTTTCAATTCCTTCTGCCGACGAAGCAAAATGTTTCAGGTTGGTGTAATGTGTTGTAATTACACCAAAAGTTCGCAGTTGATTTAGCTGGTCCAAAATGGCTTCCGCGATGGCACCGCCAAGCATGGGTTCTGTTCCTGTTCCAAATTCGTCGATGAGGATAAGCGTTTTTTCATCGCTGAATTTTACAAAATGCTTCATGTTTACCAGGTGGGAACTGTAGGTACTAAGGTCGTTGTCCATCGATTGTTCATCACCAATGTCAATAAAAAGGCGACTAAAAATACCCGTTCTGCTTCCTTCACTAATCGGAATTAAAAGTCCGCATTGAAGCATGTACTGTAACAAACCAACCGTTTTCAGACAAACCGATTTTCCACCGGCATTTGGCCCGGAGATTAATAAAATGTGTCTTTCTTCGGTGAGCCGGATATTCAATGGAACAATTTTCCTGTTTTCTTTTTTGAGCGTCTTTTGCAACAGCGGGTGAACAGCCTCGTACCAGTCGACAACGGGGCGGTCGGTAATATCAGGTTTAATGGCTTCAAATTCAATGGACAGTAATGCTTTTGAGCGAATAAAATCAATTTCGCCTAAAAAATCGTAGGAATAAAATAATTCATCCAGATAAGGGCGGATATCGTTGGAGAAATCAGTAAGTATTTTTACAATTTCACGTCGCTCTGCATATTCCAGTTCGCGAATTTCATTGTTCATTTCCACAATTTCGTTCGGTTCAACATAGGATGTTTTTCCGGTGCCCGATTCATCGTAAACGATACCCTGCAGCTTGCGTTTGTTTGATGATGAAACCGGAATTACTGCCCGCCCGTCGCGAATGGAAATAGTTGCTTCTTCATCAACCAGCCCGTCTTTTTGAGCTTGTTTTAAAATGGCATGTAATCGTTTCGACATGTTAGATTGCCGCGAAATAATATCTCTGCGGATTTGCGCCAGTTCAGGGGACGCATTGTCGCGGATTTTCCCAAACTTATTAAGAATACTGTCAATTCGATCGTAGATATACGGAAATACCTGTACGTTCGAAATCTTCTTTTTCAACAGCGGGAACGCTTCTTCCTCTTGTTTGTTAAAAAAGAAAACAATTGCGCGTACAGATTCAAGCGAACGTTTTAAATCGAATAATTCCGATATTTCCATGAACCGGCCTTCAATTTTTATCTTTTGAAGAGCACTTCGCAGATCGTAAAAATGAGTGGCAGGAAAGCTATCAAATTCCCGAACGATGCGGCAAAATTCATCTGTCTCCCCAAGTTGGTTCTGAATATTTTCAAATTCTTCCTGAAAATGCATTTCATCAACCCATTCGCTTCCCATGGTGCTCAGGCATTTGTTGTGTAGCATCTCCCGAATACGGTCGAACCCGATTTTTACTTCAAAATTTTCAGGATATATTTTCTGCATTGTCTTTGTTTCTCTCCGCAAAAATAATAAATCAGTTTTAGGTTTAAAGTTTATAGCCTAATGTTTTGAGGTAAAGTTATTTTCATTTTTCAGTTTTCTTCACATTTCAGTAAAAACAACCTTTAGGCGGCAAATGTTATTCTTTCAAAACTGTTCCAAAACAATAAATGATTTGATGTTCAATAAACCATATAAATAACTTGATTATGAAATTATTAATGAGTATTGATTTTTATTTATGGAATCACTGGATACCTAAAATGAACGAAGATTTTTTTAAGCAAAGATTGAATTCAATAGTTGTAATAATGTACATTTCGTTGTTTAATTTGCCTCGAAAATTTGTGTTGAATTATATTTATGGAAAAGGAAAATCGATGGTGATTGATACAAAAAAATTTATTACGCAGAATAACGAGGTGTTAACTAGTTTGAAACATTCGGTGCAACAGAGTATTAAAAGGGGGCAGGCAAATGGAGCAATTGATATTTGCCAGACAGAGATTTATAATCCGAATTATAAATACTCGCTTGGTTCGTTGACTATAAATTATACATTGAACGGCGAAATTGTTAAGCTGAGTATTTGGTCGAGATACCGGTTTCAAAATTCTCCGGAACGAATTACCCGACATTTACACCACTGGTTGTTTGCGTTAAAGGAAAAAGGGAAAACAGCCGACTTTGATGTCATCGGCAATGATTGGATAATTCGTACAAACCAACTGCTTTCGCTTGAAGCAAAAAAACAGTACCCCAACCAACCCCGGCTAAAGGTGTTGGTTTAGAAGGTTAACTCCAAATTCTGTATATTTTAAACCAGCTAATTCTTGGAAAGGTACATACCGAAACTTATGTTTGCCGAATTTATAATGGTTGAAACACCTGCTTCTTTTAAGGCCGTTTGGCAAATTTTTACGTTAGTAAAGAGAGTCCGGTTCTGAAACTCGAAATTACAACCAGCTTGCAAGAGTACTCCGAAAATATTCGATGCAAGCGGAATTTCATAAGTCTCAGAATAATATTCAGCATAGGGGTGAACACTTTTTTTTGTTACTTTTTTGTCGGGAGAGAGTAAAAAATTGGAATATATTCCTGCAGCTACTGTCGGTTTTATGATGTGGTTGCCAAAAGTATATTTAAAAACCAGTGATGACTGAAATGAAACCACATTGATGTATGCGTTATAATAATCGGTTCTAAAATTCGAACGATCATCAATATATGAACCATGAAAATCCAGTTTGGAAAAATCGCCTTCAACTTCTATCGATAACCTTTCGTTTAACTTTGGTAAAGATATGTTCATTAATAAACCAATTGCCGGAGATTGGTTCTGTTCAAAACTAAAGTTCGAGAATTTTCCTGTATCAAAATGCAACGATGAAATACCACCGCCGATTAGGGGTGCAATTCTGATCTTACTTTTCTGTACCTGTTTTTCATAAACAATACATTGTTCGTCGTCGCACATATAATCATGATATTCTTTTGTGATATTGATCAGCGACTCATGACCCAACGCAACTTTGTCAATATCATTCCTGATTTCCTTACAATCAGCAAGAATAGCTTTTAGCTGCCCGATATATTTATAGCTTTGTCTTTGGAATTCTCCTCTTCCTGTAGAATATTCAGTTTTAGTCTCGTTTGTAAGTTCAGTTACTTGTCCGTCTTCTCCTTCAATGAGGTACATGTAATTGTTTATATCCCGGTAAAAATATAAGTTAATAATACCATCAACCAAAAATTCTAAAAAAACTTGTTTCTCTTCACCTTCAATCTTTATTTTTTTAGAAATGTAATATTTGCTGTTTGTGAAACGGTAAGACTGAATATCTTCAGGCGTTAAGCGAATTGCTTCCGAGTCCTTATTCTCTTTAAATATGCAGGAAGCTGAATTCTTTACTTCTCCGCGGTAATCGATAAATCCAAAAACGGTATCGTTATCCCGGGTAATATAATTTCCCGGGCGAAAATCATTTTGGGCGCTGACAAAATAAGAGAAAAAGGGAAAAACGATTATAAAGAATGCTTTAGTATTAATAATGTTTTTCAAACAATTTCTTTTGGAAAGACAACAGTTGATGGTTTTTTTCATGTTAGGTTTAATTTACTAAAATAGAGATGTAAAAGTAATCAGATCTTTAAGGTATCTTATGAAAGGCTATGATTAAAACAGTTCTAAAACAGAAATCCGCAAAATGCATTTCTCTTTATTGGTTTTGGTTAAAAAAAGGGGATATAAAATATCTTCTTTTTTTAGAATTGCGTTTTAAAGATACTTTATTTCCGCAGTTGGTTTATTTAGAGTTGTTGTTAGTTTATTTTTTTATGTCGAAAAACATCCCCAAACTTATACTCGCTGACTGCATAATAGTTCTTGCGCCTGTTTTATTCTTTGTTAAATAGTTTAATTTCAGGTTTGTAAAGAAAGTATGAGAGTTAGCTATATTATAATTGCAACCCAATTGAAAGATAAATCCATAGAGCATGGATTCCAGGGGTGTATCGTAAGATTCAGTGGTGTGAATTACTCCGGAGAGTTCGCTTTCCCGAATTGTTTTCTGTTCTTTGGATAGAATAAAATCTGATGAAAAACCCACGGCCAGCGTAGGGCGAAATATTCCTTTGGGGCGCGTGTACCGTAATGAGAGAGAAGGTTGTAAAGCCAGGATGTTAATATCAGATTCAAAATAGTCTGTCCTTCCATCTGAATTATTATAATAGTTATAGGTTCCGTTATATTGCGGGTTGTGCAGAATTGTCTCAAATTCTACTGATAATTTTTCATTTAGTCTGGGGATTGTCGTATTCAGGAGAATTCCTGCAAAAGGAAAATAATTTGGTTCAAACTCATATCCCGAAAATTGTCCCTCTGAAAAACGAATTTTTGAGGTACTTATTCCTGCAATTGGAGCTATTCGTAAATGCATTGGTGCAACTGTCTTTTCATAAACAATACACTTTTCATCGTCACAAACATAATCGTGGTATTTTTTTGTAATTCTTATTAAATATTTGTGTTCCAGTTTTACATCTTCAATATCATGTTGTATTTCCATACAATCCGAAAAAGTAGCTTTTAACAGCCCGATATATCGCGTGTCTGCTTTTCTAACAAGTCCGGTACCTTCAACATATTCATCTTTTGTTTCATCGGTTAATTCAATTAAATTGCCGTCTCTGTCTTCAATTAAATACATCGGATTATTCAGGCTGGCGTGATAATATAAATCGGCAATACCATTTACGAGGAATTCGATAAAAACCTGCTTCTCCTGGTCACCAATCTTTATTTTTTTTGAAACATAATATTTGCTGTCAGTAAAACGATAAGCTTTTATTTCCGAAGGTTTAAACTGAATTGGTTTTGCATTTGCATTTTCCTTAAATGAGCAAAAACTGGAATTTCTGATTTCGCCCCTGTAATCTATTAAGCCCCAAATAGTGTCGTTATCCCAGGTAATGTAATACCCTGGTCGAAAATCAGTTTGAGCACTTGTAAAATAAAAGGAAAAAGAAAAAACAGTAATAAAAAGAAACTTAGTTTTATTGATTCCGAAATTCTTTTTTGAAAGGCAGTTGTTGAATGAGGTTTTCATTAATAATTAAGTTAGCGATTATTGGCGACAAATGTAATTGGTTTTTTTAACATAAAAAGTAGTTTTGGCTATTTTTATTTTGGTTTTACAGCATAGAAATTTCACAAAGCAAATTTCTAAAACGAAAGTGTACCTTCTAAAACAAATCGGGCAATTTTTGTTTTACCTTTTTTAAAAAGTTTTATCCTTTCGGCACCTTCTCATCCGGGAAGCGGGTGGCATATTCCTGCCAGAATGATTTAACTTCGTTTTTCATTTCTTTTGCCAACGATAAAATACCGAATAAGTTTGGAATGGTCATCAATGCAATGGTTATTCCCGAGAGAGTCCAAATGATGGTCGTATCAGTAAACGAAGCCAGAAAAAAACCGATAACATAAATGATATGATAATAGATTACTTTATTCGATCCCCACAGGTAAGTAACCGCGCGGTCGCCATAGTACGACCAGCTAATAGCGGTGGAAAAAGCAAACATCAGTAATCCAATAGAAACGATGTATTTTCCATAATCGCCAAACCAACTGCGGGTAAAAGCAATAGTGGTTAACGGAGCACTGTGCATTAATGACTTTCCTGTTAACGTGACTCCTTGTCCGTTTACAAGATTTCCATTATTAAATTCTATAGCCCCGTTATATGGTTGGTTATTTATCCATACTTTTATTTCTTCAGCAACTGAACGTGCATGTATAATTGTTGGCTGGTTCTGAATAATGCCATCCGACACCTGCAATGCTCCGGAGAAAAGTGGCAAGTCGGTTTTGCCAACTAAATAGTTGTGGAGCTGATCTACATCCTGTTTATTATTTTCAGAATATGAGCCATCCAAAACCACGAGATCGGCTTCCTGAAACGTGTTTTCCATTTTTTCTGTCCATACCCCCGACGAAAGCAAAACCAGCCCGGTAAGTGTACAAATGATAATGGTGTCAATAAATGGTTCCAGTAGTGCAACCAAGCCTTCAGAAACTGGTTCATGAGCGCGTGCTGCAGCGTGGGCAATCGGCGCTGAACCTTGCCCTGCTTCGTTGGAGAACAACCCGCGGTTTACGCCTCTGTTAAAAGCAAAAGCAATGCTTCCGCCTAAAAATCCACCTGCTGCGGCAGTACCTGTAAATACATCCCCAAAAATAGCCCCCAGCGAGGGAAGGATATTCTCATAGTTGTATAAAATAACGGCAATAGCACCAATGAAGTAAATTAAAGCCATTATTGGAACCAGACGAGAGGTAACACTGGCAATTCGTTTAATTCCACCAATGATAACAAAACCCAGGAGAACAGCTAAAATTCCGCCAGTCAACATGTGGTTAATTCCAAAGGTTTCAAACAGTGAATTGGAAATACTGTTTATTTGTGGTAAACTACCCGTGCCAAACGAAGATAAAATAGTTGCTATTGCAAAAATTACAGCCAGCCATCTCAGTTTCAACCGGTTTTTCATATAATACATCGGGCCTCCGGCGATTGAACCATCATCAGCGGTTTCGCGGTATTTATGTGAAAGAGTAACCTCAACAAATTTAGTTGTCATACCTAAGGCCGCAGTTACCAACATCCAGAAAAGCGCTGCCGGTCCCCCTAAATGAATAGCCAGTGCCACACCTGCAATATTGCCTGTTCCAACGGTGCCGGAAAGCGCAGTTGTTAATGCCTGAAAATGCGATGTATCACCCTTGTCGTCTTCTTTGTCGAATTTCCCGCGAACAATGCGTATGGAGTGTTTTAAATAGCGAAACTGAGGAAACTTCAAGTAAATGGTGAAAAAAATTCCTGTTCCTAGTAAAAGAAAAACAAACCATTGAGAACCACCAATATAACTGTCGATTAAAGAAAGGATGTCGTTGAGCTTATTCACTTCTGAGAATTTAAAGTTATGTTTCTAAATTGTTTTGACGCTACTTTCGTCTCTGTTTGATAAAGAGAGAACTGGCAAATTTTTATTTCGTTTTGAAAATTTGTCAAAATGTTAATTTTTGAGAAAGCAGTTTTTATTTATGAATGCTAAAAATAACAATCTCTTTCAATTTGTAATAATAATTTGATGAGCTTTCTTTTTTTGTTTTTCCTGATAATACTGAAAAAGTTTATCAAATTTTAATATTCATTACTGATAATGTGTCTTTTATATGAAATTAAAAACCTATTTTTGTTTTTTGGAAAAGTGCAAAGCAGTTAACTAATAATTAAAATAAAAAGCCATGTTGCCAAGATTTTTACTCGCCGACAATTCGTTGGAAACACCAGATACAATTTTTGTGGTTCATACAGAAAATCCGCGTTTTATTATTGAAGCAGATATTGATGATTTCTGGAGTAATCAGGAAATTCACTGGATTGATGGTGAACCGGGTGACGAAGACCTGATTTCACAACTTGTTGAAGAAGCAGAGGACTTTCTGGAAAAGGAGTTTGAGAACGAAGAGTTGCTTGACGACGGAGACGACGAAGAATAGTTATGCAAATAGAAAGCCGGCCAAAAAGATTATACCGATCACGCGACCGCATCTTGGGTGGAGTTATAGCGGGTTTTGCCGAATACATTAAAGCTGAGGTCACATTAATACGGGTTATTTATGTTTTGCTCTCCATCCTTTCCGCTGCATTTCCCGGCATACTGGTGTATATCATTTTCTGGGTTGTTACTCCTGAGAAACCACTGGATCACGATTGAACAACTCCCCGCATGGAAAGCTGAATTCTTTTCCGTGCTACATCGAGCTCTTTTACACGCACTTTTACGTGTTGATGCAGTTTTACAATTTCGTTCGGGTCGGAAATAAAACGGTCGGCCAGTTCCGAAATATGTACAAGCCCAGATTGTTTTACTCCCACATCTACAAAAGCGCCAAATTTGGTAATGTTGTTTACAATTCCAGGCAGTTCCATTCCTTCTCTTAAATCTTCAATAGAAAAAATGCCGTCCGCAAATTCAAATACTTTGATGGGTTTTCGAGGGTCCCGCCCCGGTTTTTGTAATTCGTTTTTTATATCGTTTAATGTGGGCCAACCCACTTCATCGGTCAGGTATTTTTGAAAATCAATTTTGGAAACTATTTCTTCATTTCGCACCAAATCCTTTAACTCACACTTTAAATCTTTGGCCATCTGTTGAACTATTTTATAAGATTCCGGGTGAACGGCTGAATTGTCCAATGGATTTTCGGCATCAGGGATTCGCAAAAAACCTGCTGCCTGTTCAAAAGCCTTTGGCCCCATTCGTGAAACGTTTTTTAACTCGCTTCGGGAAGAGAAAGCACCGTTTTCCTTCCTGAAAGCAACAATGTTTTCTGCCAGTTGCGGACCTAGTCCTGATACATAAGTTAATAAATGCTGGCTCGCCGTATTCAGGTTTACACCCACCGAATTTACACTAAGTTCAACAACTGTGTCAAGACTACTTTTTAGTTTCTTCTGATCTACATCGTGCTGATATTGCCCTACACCAATACTTTTCGGATCGATTTTAACCAGTTCTGCCAGAGGATCCATTAACCGCCGCCCGATAGAAACAGCGCCACGTACGGTAACATCGTATTGAGGAAACTCCTTTCTAGCCACCGAAGAAGCTGAATACACCGAGGCTCCGTCTTCACTTACCACATACACTCTGATTTCGCGGTTATAACGCAACTTCTTGATAAAAGCCTCCGTTTCCCGGCTGGCTGTTCCGTTTCCAATGGCAACAGCATCAATCTGATACATTTCAACCATTGAAGTGATTTTTTTTGCTGCCATTTTTTTCTCCTCCTGAGGTTTGTGCGGGTAAATGGTTTCGTTGTGCAACAGGTTTCCCTGTTCATCTAAACAAACCACTTTGCATCCGGTGCGGTATCCCGGGTCGATGGCTAAAATCCTTTTCTGTCCAAGCGGTGGGGCCAGTAACAGCTGCTTCAGGTTTTCAGCAAAAACTTTAATGGCTTCTTCGTCTGCTTTTTCTTTTGAGAGATTAGCAAATTCTGTTTCAATTGATGGTTGAATTAGCCGTTTTAAACTGTCTTTTACGGCCAGTGCCACGTGTTCTGAACTTTCGTTGTTTCCTTTAACGAAAAAGCGTTCGAGATTTTCCAAAACACGTTCTTCGTCGGGAGTAACAGAAACTCTTAAAAATCCTTCATTTTCGCCTCTTCGCATGGCCAGAAGGCGGTGCGACGGGCATTTCTTTAACGGCTCACTCCAATCAAAATAATCGCGGTATTTCGCAGCTTCCTCTTCTTTTCCTTTGACTACTTTTGATGAAATTTCTGCGCCCATATCAAATCCACGGCGAACAATGTTTCTTACACGTTCGTTTTCGCTTATCCATTCCGCAATAATATCGCGGGCGCCGGAAAGTGCATTTTCCGTTGTTTCAACTTCGTCGTTTAAAAATGCATTAGCACGAAAAACCGGATCACGTTCCACTTGTTTCATAATAATTTTTGCAAGTGGTTCAAGTCCTTTTTCTCTTGCAATGGTCGCTTTGGTACGGCGTTTGGGTTTGTAGGGCAAATAAATATCTTCCAGTTCAACCGCATCAAAACAATTTTCGATTCTTGATTTTAATTCTGGTGTTAATTGTTCCTGTTCTTCAATGGTTTTTAAAACCGTTTCTTTCCGTTTTTCCAGTTCGGTAAATTTCTCGTTTAATTCTTTAATTTGTGAAATCTGTACCTCATCTAAACTGCCTGTTCTTTCTTTCCTGTAACGAGAGATAAACGGAACAGTGGCACCTTCGGTTAAAAGGCTAATTGTGTTGGAAACCTGGCCTGGTTTTATACCGAGGTTTTGCGATATTATTTCTGTGATTTTGTTATTCATTATTTATATTCTGAAAATACAAAGGTAGAAAAAAGAGAAAAGGCAGGTTTAAAAAGACCGTCGACATTGTTTGGATGAGTTCTAAATAATATTTGTTGTAACTTCTTAAAAACTTAAGCCAACCATAAAATTCACACAAGGGAGTTTCGATTTGCTTCCGTCGTCGCCTTCCCCGGCAAGTGTTTTTATCATTGTTTGTAAATAAACGCCTTCGTATTCACTGCTTTCCAGTTCGGGGCTTATGGTTTCATATTCAATCCCAAGCATTAAAATTCCGTAACGAAAATTAAGCCCTGTGGAAATTCCCACAGTTGCGTAGTCACTGTAATAATCATCGGCATCGTTAATTTTTTTCTGGTACGGAACAGCGACTGTTGCCCAGGCTACGTTTGCTTTTACAAATGCATCAAAAGCAGCTTTACGACTGAGGCTATAAGTAAATGACGGGCCTATTTTTGAGCCTACACGGAACGTGGAAAAATTTTGTTCCAGGGTATTATCCTGATACTGAAAATTATTTACATTGGTATATAAGTAATCCACGTTTATTCCTAAAGCCATATTACGGGCTGGAAGCAAGGAGTGTAACATAAAAATGTTGCCAAACTCAAAGTTTGCTCCAAATTTGTCTACTCCTTCAACTTTAAGACTTTTATTCATTCCGTACTGGTTCCATGTTGGACTGGAATACCCTAAACGAAAGTAGAATTGATTATCAGGTCTCTGGCTGAATGAATTGAAAGAGAATAATATACCAACTAAAAATAACGCAAAATTTTTCATAATTAATAGTTTTTTATAAACCTGATTGTAAGTGATTATTATAAAACGTATTGGGCAAAATTTCTATTTAACAATGGATTGTTTATGGTTTTACGAAAATAATAAATTTAGATGAACTTTATGGTAGAAAAAAACAGGTTGGATGAAATCGGGTTGTAGAAAATAAACGATTGAAGATGACTTCTTTTTCTTTTTTTACGTTGGTTGTCTTTTTACTTTTGAGATTCTGGTTTTTCATTGTAATTTTGCAACTCATTTTGAAAAGTATTAACGCATGTTTGAGAATTTAAGTGACAGGCTGGAGAAGTCCTTTCAGATATTAAAAGGACAAGGTACAATTACCGAGATAAACGTTGCGGAAACGCTGAAAGATATCCGTCGTGCATTGCTCGATGCGGACGTAAACTATAAAATTGCCAAAAAATTTACCGACGATGTAAAGGAAAAAGCTTTGGGGCAGCAGGTTCTTACGGCTGTTAAACCCGGGCAATTAATGGTGAAAATCGTTAAAGATGAGTTGACATCGTTAATGGGGGGCAAATTTGAAGATATTAATCTCACAGGTAAGCCAACCGTAATTTTAATGTCGGGTCTGCAGGGATCTGGTAAAACTACTTTCTCTGGCAAACTGGCCAACATGCTGAAACGCAAGAAAGGACGCCATCCCTTGCTTGTTGCAGGCGACGTTTATCGTCCGGCTGCAATAGAACAATTGAAGGTGCTGGGAGGACAAATAGATGTCCCTGTATACACAGAGGAAGGAAACATGGACCCGGTGAAAATTGCTCAGGCCGCGATTAAGGAAGCCAAAGACAAAGGCTATGATGTTGTGATTGTGGACACTGCCGGCCGTTTGGCTGTTGATGAGCAGATGATGAACGAAATTGCAGCCATAAAAAAGGCCGTCAGCCCCGACGAGATTCTATTCGTGGTAGATTCAATGACAGGGCAGGATGCTGTAAATACAGCAAAAGAATTTAACGATCGGCTCGATTTTGATGGTGTTGTTCTGACTAAACTTGATGGTGATACCCGGGGTGGTGCAGCTCTTTCAATTCGCTCGGTGGTTGAAAAGCCAATCAAATTTGTTGGAACAGGCGAAAAAGTGGATGCTGTCGATGTTTTCCATCCCAATCGTATGGCCGACCGTATTCTTGGCATGGGGGATATTGTTTCACTGGTTGAAAAAGCGCAGGAACAATTTGACGCTGACGAGGCTCGTAAACTTCAGAAAAAGCTGGCAAAAAATACATTTAACTTTAACGATTTCCTAAAACAAATCAATCAGATTAAAAAAATGGGAAACCTTAAAGATGTAATGTCTATGATTCCCGGAATGGGAAAAGCAATGAAGAATATGGATTTGGATGATGATGCTTTTAAAAGTATTGAGGCAATTATCTATTCCATGACAAATGCAGAACGCGAAGATCCTTCGCTAATAAACGGAAGTCGTAGAAAAAGAATTGCAGATGGCTCAGGAACTAATATCCAGGAGGTAAACCGGTTGTTAAAACAATTCACAGAAACGCGGAAAATGATGAAAATGGTTTCGCAAGGCAAAAATATGTCGAGAGTAATGAGCGGAATGCAACAGAAAGGAAGGAAATTTTAGCCCAGGTTATTTGTTTCAGTTGATTAATAGTTTATAATTCGCATTTGTTATTTCTATATAAAAAATCCAAAGAACAAGATTCTTTGATATTATAATAATTTCAGACCCAAAAAATAAAAGCTAAAATAAATGATTCTAATTGACGGGAAAAAGATTGCTGCTGAAATGAAGCAGGAAATTGCTGCCGAGGTAGCTAAAATAAAGCAAGAAGGAAAAAAGGCTCCGCACCTTGCTGCTGTCTTGGTTGGCCACGATGGAGGCAGTGAAACATATGTGGCCTATAAAATTAAAGATTGTGAAGCAGTAGGATTTAAATCATCGCTGGTTCGTTACGAAGATGATGTAACAGAAGAAGAATTGTTGGCTAAAGTTCAGCAATTAAATGAAGATGATGATTTGGATGGTTTTATTGTTCAATTGCCGCTACCAAAACATATTTCAGAACAAAAAATTATTGAAGCTATCGATCCCCAAAAAGATGTTGACGGGTTCCACCCAATAAATGTGGGGCGAATGGTTATTGGGTTACCATCTTTTGTTTCTGCAACTCCTTTTGGTATTGTAGAACTGTTGAAACGTTATAATATTGAAACTAATGGAAAGAATTGTGTTGTTTTAGGCAGAAGTAATATTGTCGGCCGCCCGATGAGTGTGCTTATGTCTCAAAAGGCAATTAACGCAACAGTTACTGTAGCACACAGCCGAACCAAAAATCTGGAGGAAGTTTGTCGAAACGCAGATATTTTGATTGTTGCCATGGGAGTTCCTGAATTTGTAAAAGGAAATATGGTAAAAGAAGGCGCGGTTGTTATTGATGTTGGAACCACACGCGTAAAATCAGATTTAACAAAATCAGGATTTAAGCTAAAAGGAGATGTGCATTTTGAAGAGGTGGCTGAGAAATGTTCTTATATTACTCCTGTTCCCGGAGGTGTTGGTCCAATGACGCGAGTTTCCTTGTTACACAATACTTTACTGGCGGCGAAAAAAGAAATTTACAAATAGGTTATAATACAGAGGAGCAAGAAATTGCTCCTTTTTTTGTTTGCTGAAGCAGGTTTAGAATGGATTTAAATTAGCCTAAAGTTTAGTGAATTATATTGTAAAATTATTGATAAGGAGGATATTAAAATAATTTTTTTATTTTTGGGTAACTAACATTGGTAAAAAAAATCAAAAAAAAGAAGAATGGAAAGCGTTGATAATAAGGAAGAAATGAAGGGATCTGAAGGTGGTTTCAAGCAGGAAATTCATTCTAAGGTAATCAGAGCAGGTAAAAGAACGTATTTCTTTGATGTAAAAAGTACCCGGAACGATGAGTATTATTTGACTATTACAGAAAGCAAAAGAAAGTATTCTGACAGTGGAAAATTTCAGTACGAGAAACACAAAATCTTCCTTTATAAAGAAGATTTTGAAAAGTTTATTGATAGCCTGGATGAAATAATCGGATATATCCGAAAAAATCAACCGGAGAATGAGGCAGGTGAATCTGCAATTGAAGAAGAAGTTACCGTAGAAGAGCAACCCGCCAAAGACTACACTAACGTTGATTTTGACGATATTTAATTAAAACCGGAGAGAAAGGTTTTATTGTTCCCATTCACTAAGTTCTAACCAACGAAATTCTTTTTCGTCAAGTTGTTCTTTCAGTTTTCCTAATTCTTCTGATTTTCCAAACAGTTTATCGTGTGGGAGAGTGCCTGAATTTAATTGCTCTTCGATGTTAGCGATTTTTTCTTCCAGTTCCGATATCTCTGTTTCCAGTTGTTCAAACTCTCTTTTCTCATTGAACGATAATTTTCGTTTGGAATTGGTCTTTTTTATCTCTTTTGGCGTTTCTGTTTTTTGCGGATTTGTCTTTTTTGTTTCTTTTTTCTCCTTTTCTTCCAGAACTTTGTTCCGGTAAATTGTATAATTTCCCGGGAAATCTGTTACCACTCCATTGCCTTCGAAAATAAATAAATGATCAACGATTTTATCCATAAAAAAACGATCGTGTGATACAACTATAACACAGCCGGCAAATGATTGCAAATATTCTTCCAGAACATTCAGTGTCATAATATCCAAATCGTTGGTGGGCTCATCGAGGATAAGGAAATTAGGATTACGCATTAAAACAGTGCAAAGATAAAGACGCCTTTGTTCGCCACCACTGAGTTTTTCAATATAATTATATTGCGTTTCCGGAGGAAATAAGAAATGAGTCAGCATTTGTGACGCGCTCATCTTGGTACCGTCTTCAAAATAAATATATTCAGCAATTTTATTTACAGCATCAATTACTTTTTCTTTAGGATCAAACTGAATTCCTTCCTGACGGTAATATCCAAAATTAATCGTCTGTCCAATTTCAACCGTACCGGAATCAGGTGTTAAATTTCGGGTCAGCAAATTCAGAAAGGTAGATTTTCCTGTCCCATTGTTCCCAACAATTCCAACTTTCTCAAATCTCGAGAATTTGTAACTAAAATTTTCAACCAGTTTAATTCCTGGAAATGATTTGGAAACATTTTCGAGTTCAACAATTTTTTTTCCAAGCCGCGATGATTTTACATTCAGGTTAACACTTTCGCTGTTTATTTTTTGCGAGGCTTTTTCTTTTAAATCGTAAAACGAATCGATTCGGTATTTTGCCTTATGGCTGCGAGCCTGGGGCATCCGCCGCATCCAGTCTATTTCGGTTCGTAAAAGATTTTTTGCTTTGGCAACACTCGCTTTTTGCATTTCTACACGTTCGTCCCTTTTTTGCAAAAAGTAAGAGTAATTTCCCTGGTAGCGGTAAATCTGGTTGTCTTCCATTTCGATGATTTCGTTACAAACACGATCCAGAAAATACCGGTCGTGGGTAACCATCAAAAGTGTCGACTTTGTTTTTTCCAGGTAAACCTCCAGCCATTCAATCATTTCCAGGTCGAGGTGGTTGGTTGGCTCATCCAGAATCAGTAAATCAGGATTGTTTATCAGAACTTTAGCCAGCGATAATCGCTTTTGTTGCCCTCCCGATAATTTCCCTACCTGTTGATCAAATACATCAATTTTTAGCTCTGTGAGGATTTGTTTGATTTCAACTTCAAAATCCCAGGCGCCCAGCTCGTCCATTTTTGCAGAAATATCAGCAATTGCTTTCTGGTCGTTTTTAGAAACAGCGAGTTCAAAATCTTTAACGGTTTTTAGTTTCGGATTATCTGATTCAAAGATTTCTTCCAGAACTGTATTCTGTGGATTTAGATTCGGAATTTGCTCGAAATATCCGATTTCAATATCGTTTGTAATGGTAATAATTCCAGAATCGGGGGAATCTTTACCGGCAAGTAGATCGAGCAAAGTCGATTTTCCTGTTCCGTTTTTAGCAATCAATGCTACTTTCTGGCCTTCAAAAATAGTAAATGAAATATTTTCGAAGAGCATCAGCTCTCCCCATCTCTTTGAAAGATTCTCCGCTTGCAAAAAAGGTCTCATTGTTCAAAATTTCCGTAAAAATAGAAAATGAAATGAACTTCGGAATAATTGCCGTTTGGATAAAAACAAAAAGCCGGTCAATACCGGCTTTTTTAACGTCTGTTTAATTTGTTAACTTAAAACCATTTCTACAAAAGGGGGAGAAACGGTAATTAGTTTTGCTAATATCTATAATTAAGACTGAATAAAGTATGATTTGTTACACTTTATTTGAATAAATTTCAATTATTTTGAAAAAAATCAGAAAAATGCAGAAAAGGGAGCTTTTTGAATATGTGATAAATTACTTTGAAAAAGCGATGCCAATCGCCGAAACCGAGTTGGAATATACAAACGCGTTTGATTTAATTGTTGCTGTTATTTTATCAGCACAATGTACCGACAAGCGGGTAAACCAAATTACTCCTGAACTTTTACAACGGTTTCCTACCCCGCAAAAAATGGCTGAAGCAGAGCCGGCAGAAGTCTTTGATTATATAAAGAGTTGTTCTTATCCGAATAATAAAGCAAAGCATTTGGTTGGAATGGCTCAAAAGCTACTTGAATTATTTGATGGAGAAGTACCAAGTGATGTTGATGATCTGCAGAAACTTCCGGGCGTAGGACGGAAAACAGCGAATGTTATTGCTTCGGTAGTTTACAATAAACCAACTTTGGCTGTTGATACGCATGTTTTTAGAGTGGCAGCACGAATAGGTTTAAGTACAAATGCAAAAACACCACTGGCGACTGAACTTCAGTTAATGAAATATATTCCGGAGGAATTAGTTCCCAAAGCGCATCACTGGTTAATTCTCCACGGGCGTTATGTTTGTGTTGCCCGAAAACCGAAATGCGAAAAATGTGGTCTTACAGAAGTATGTAAATACTATATTCAAGAGAATAAGCCCCAAATACAAAATATTTAGCCCAAGGATACATCAAGAAGCATCATTGTGGCGAACCCAAGCATAGCGCCAATCGTTGAAAAATCAGATTCGTTGCCCGTTTGTGCTTCAGGGATCAGTTCTTCCACAACCACAAAAATCATTGCTCCGGCTGCAAACGAGAGAGCATAAGGAAGAATCGGCGTCATTATTAAAACCAGGTATGCTCCCAATACTGCTGCAATAGGTTCTACAATCCCAGAAAGCTGGCCATAATTAAATGCTTTTAGTCTTGAAAAACCTTCCCGTCGCAGAGGTATAGAAACAGCAGCACCTTCAGGAAAATTTTGCAGCCCGATACCTAAAGCCAAAGCAATTGCTCCGGCAAGCGCACCAGTGTCCGGATTATTTGATAATGCTCCGAAGGCAACACCAACAGCAAGGCCTTCCGGAATATTGTGAAGTGTAATCGCCAGAACCAGAAGTACGCTTCTTTTCCATGATGTTTTTATACCTTCTGCTTTTTCCATTTTCTGACCAAGGTGTAAATGGGGAAGAATTTTATCGATGGCCAGAAGGAATGCACCACCTGCCAGAAAGCCAACAACAGCCGGAACCCATGGAATTCCTCCCTGTTCTTCTGACATTGCTATAGCTGGTGCCAAAAGCGACCAGAAACTGGCTGCGATCATAACTCCAGCAGCAAATCCAAGCATTGAATTCAACACTTTTTGTTCGATTTTTTTGAAGAAAAAAACCATTGACGCTCCCAACGCGGTTACGCCCCAGGTAAAAAGTGCTGCCACAAGTGCAAGTAATATAGGATTGGTTTTTAAAATAGTTTCGTAATTCATTTTGCTGTTACTTTACAAGGCTTGAATATAGTTAGATTTGAGTGAAAATAGGTTTAAATGATATAAACTCAAAAATATATTTAAAGTTTTGAAAAAATTAGAAAATTATGGTACTTATTTTTTTGTATTCATAAAAACCTGTTTTTCAGGAATTGGGTTTATGTTCATTTAAATATGTATGGTTTCTTAATTAAGAAATTATAAAAAAACAAAAATAGATTAATTCTATATTATTAGTCCCTTGCGGTTTAATTTACTTGCTCGTAATGCATTATGAAAGTTTTTTTTTTAGGTAGGTAAATTAATACTTTCGGTACTTTGTTTTTGTATGAAACTTTGTACTTTTGCTGAAACATACATGTTTAATTTTAAAAAATCAATGCTATGGCATATAAAATTTCTGATGAGTGTATTGCATGCGGAACGTGTATTGATGAATGTCCGGTTGATGCAATTTCTGAAGGTGATATCTATGTGATTGATGCAGACCTTTGCACTGACTGCGGCTCATGCGCGGAAGTTTGCCCGGTTGAAGCTATCTCAATAGACGAGTAAGATCCGGTCAGCATAAAACATTAAAGCCTGTTCATAAGATGAACGGGCTTTTTTTGTTAGCCAGTCACGCAACCTATAAAACAGAAATAACATCTGGCTAATATGAAAAAACTATACTTTTTTGCGTTAATAGGTCTTTTTCTGAGCTGTAGTGAGGATGATGATTTTGAACGATTTTCAGACTCGAATTATCCAACCAGATATTTTTTTCTTTCTGATGCAGAAAGAGGGCGGTTGTACGAAGATTTTGATTACAACCTTAAAACCTATTTTGAAATCGATTCGTTAGGATATCTCGACCGTGATTGGGAAGTGGATCGTGAGAGCGAATTATTTGAAGGGAATATAAATTCAGAAGAGTTGGTCTTAAAAGTTGCAAGAGAATTTTTACAAAAATATTCCGGTTTTATTGGAATAAATGATACATCGTTACTGGTTGTAAAGAGAATTCAGGGAAACCCGAGACTGGAAGAAAATAAGAACAGGTGGTTCTTGCAATACGAAAATCAGGTTTTTAATGGCATTGAAGTGTATAACACGCAAATAGGAATGTATGTTTCGCCTCAAGGGATTTACGAAACGTTTGGACATTGGTACCCAGTTATTTATCTCCCTAAGCATATGGATGTATCTTTTGAGGAAGCAAAACGAAATCTTGTAGGGAAGACTTTTTCCTGGATTGGAATGGCAGGTGAAGTTGCACATACCTTAACAACTGATGATCTTAATGAAAGCCAGGAGGAAGAAAAAGTGATTTTTCCTTTCCGAAAAAATGACTGTTATGAAATGAGATTGTGTTGGAAAATTTATACCGGTATCTGGAATTTTTATATTGATACAATGAATGGGGAAATTGTTGAATATGAGCAAAATATTATTTCCTGATTGTAATCTTTCTACTGGCACTGTTCTTCGCTGTTTTATGTTTAGAATCCGTTTAAATCCATCAAAATAGTTGGAAGCAGCAATAGGAATCCCAAAACGATTAAAATAATCATAAATGGCACCACCCATTTAAACCATTTTTCATAAGGAATTCGGGCAACTCCCAGCACTCCAATCAGCACACCTGACGTGGGTGTAATCATATTGGTGAATCCGTCGCCGAGTTGAAAAACAACTACTGTAGCTTGTCTTGAAATACCAATTAAATCTGAAATCTGTGACATTATTGGAATCGTTAAAGCTGCTTGCCCGGATCCCGATGGAATAAATATATTAAGTCCGGTTTGAATAATATACATAATTCCTAAAGACCCAATCTCTCCAACGTTTTGCATCGAATCGGACACATAAAAAAGTATGGTGTCAATTACTTTTCCATCTTCGAGAATAACAACGATTCCACGGGCCAGCCCTACAATTAGAGCTGCCGGAAGTATATCTTTTGCACCTTCCAGAAAAAGTTGAGTTATTTTATTTGGCGATTTGTTAACCGCAATTCCCGAGAAAATTCCCATTGCGAAGAAAATTGTAGCAATCTCTTTTATATACCAGCCATGTCCCATAACTCCGATAATAAGGAAAACGATGGTGAAAGTCAGAAGGATAAGGACAAAATATTGTACCGAATGCCGTAAAGTTACCAGACCTGTTAAAACAAATAGTACGGTAGCAACTGGAATAGCAGGTATCTTAACTTCATTGTTCCCGAAATGGATATGACTTAGCGGAAAAGATACTGAAAAAAGTAATAATGCACCAGAAATTAAAATAAACAGCATCCCGGCTGGTTTCAGATTTATTTTCTCGATTTTAGCAAATGTTCCTTCGTTGCGGTTGCGCCAAAATTTGTCATCTTCGAAAACCAATGATTTTTCAGGGTGTTTTTTGATTTTTGCAGCATATTTTAAAATAAAAACAAAACCAACAGTATTAATAATTGCCCACATAAAAACACGGTACTCAATACCGGAAAACAAAGGAATATCTGATAATCCCTGTGCAACACCAACGGTAAACGGATTTAAAAATGCGCCTGCAAAACCAAGTGCAGCTGAAACAAAACATAACGAAACCCCAACAATAGAATCATACCCCATCGAAATAGCAAGGGGGACAAAAATGATGGTAAATGCAATTGTTTCTTCACTCATTCCGAAAATAGCTCCGAACAGGCTGAATATGAACATAATTCCAGTGAGGACTATGTTATTTACTCCAATTTTAGAAAGGAGCTTCGACTTCTCCCAACGTTTTAAAAATTTTAGAAAGGAATAAATTCCAATATCAATCGATTTACTTTCGTTTAGAATCCAGAATGCCCCGCCAATCATAATAATCAGGATGATAATATTTGATGTGCGTAAAAATCCATCAAAAAATGAAGAGAATATTTGCCAGGTTTGCACATTTTTTTCAACAAAATGAAACGATTGATTTTTAATAACTTCTCTTTCTACACCATTGATAATCTTCGTTTCCCGGGCGAACTCTCCACCCGGAATTATCCACGTTAAGACAGCACTTAATACAATTAAAAAGAAAATAATTACATATGTATGCGGAACCTTTCTTAGCATAGCTCGATTCAATTTCCTCCGAAAATAAGAAATATGAACGGACTTCATGATTTTTGACATCAATTAAAATGACAAAGATTACTTTATTAAGGAGATTGACTTTATGATTTGTCAAAACCTTTTTGTAACTTTTATTTACACAATTAATGATTTACAAATGAAGATATTACTGGAAAATATTAAGCTCCTGGTTCAAACTGAAGATGAGCCTGTATTATTTAGGGCAGGTGCTGAAATGAAACGTTTAACAAATATACCCAATGCTTTTTTGATTATTCGCGATGAGATTATTGAAGAGTTTGGTCCCATGGAACATTTAAAAGATGTGTACATGGATGATGATTTGTTGATTGAAATTGATTGTTCCAACCGATTGGTGTACCCCAGTTATTGCGATTCTCATACACATTTGGTTTACCCTGGATCACGCGAAAAAGAATTTGTTGACCGTATTAGCGGACTTTCCTACGAAGAAATTGCAAAACGGGGAGGTGGAATTTTAAACTCTGCCAAGTTGCTTCATGAAAAATCAGAGGAGGAGTTATACAACAGTGCCATGGAACGTGTGATTGAAATAATTAGAATGGGCACAGGTGCTGTTGAAATAAAAAGTGGTTACGGACTAAATACCAATGACGAATTAAAAATGCTTCGAGTAATCCGGTGGCTGAAAGAAACTACTCCTTTATGCATTCGTTCTACCTTTTTGGGGGCACATGCTATTCCCGCTGAATACAAAAATAAAAGAAAGGAATATGTTGATTTGGTTATTAATGAAATGATACCACAAGTTGCAGGAGAAGATTTGGCTGATTTTATTGACGTATTTTGCGACCGCGGATTTTTTTCCGAAGAAGATACCGAGCGGATTTTAATGGCCGGGATTAAATATGGATTAAAAGCAAAGATTCATGCTAACGAATTGGGAACAACAGGTGGTGTACAAGTTGGCGTTAAATATGACGCCCTTTCGGTTGACCACCTCGAATATATGGGAGAAGACGAGATAAATGCTTTAAAAAATACTGAAACCATGCCCACTGTTTTACCCGGGGCTGCTTTTTTTCTGAATATGAAACTTTCACCGGTGCGTAAGATGATTGATGCAGGACTACCTGTTGCACTGGCTTCTGATTATAATCCGGGATCTTCACCTAGTGGAAATATGAATTTTATTTCTTCTCTGGGATGCATAAAATATAACATGTTACCGGAGGAAGTAATTAATGCTACAACCATTAATTCTGCTTATGCCATGGGGATTTCCGACCGGTTGGGAAGTATTGCCAGAGGAAAAACAGCGAACCTGTTTATTACCACTGAGATTCCGGGAGTTGAATATATTCCGTATAGTTTTGGTGCTAATCTGGTAGAAACGGTCATTCTGAACGGAGAAGTACAAACCTTTTAAATACAGGTGAAAAATATCATAAACATTTCTTATTAAGTTGTTTATTTTCGATGTTAAATCGTTGGTAAAACTAATACCTTATGAATAGACTAATTGAATGTGTGCCGAACTTTTCAGAAGGAAGAGACTGGAATAAAATAAAGCAGATTACGGATGCAATTGAAAGTGTTTCAGAAGTAAAACTACTGAATGTTGATCCGGGAAAAGCAACTAACCGTACCGTTGTAACCTTTGTTGGTGAGCCGGAATTTGTAATTGAAGCTGCCTTTCGCGGAATAAAAAAAGCGTCGGAAATAATTGATATGAGTAAACACCATGGCGAACATCCTCGTTTTGGTGCAACCGATGTTTGCCCATTTGTGCCGGTGGCTAACGTTACTATGGAAGAAGCCGTTGAATCTGCCAGGAAACTGGCAGAACGGGTTGGTCGAGAATTGGAAATTCCTGTATTTTGTTATGAATTTGCCGCCTTTAAAGAGGAACGGAGGAGTTTGGCAAATTGCAGGTCAGGGGAATATGAAGGCTTGAAAGACCGGATAACAACTGAAAAATGGAAACCGGATTTTGGACCTGTCATTTGGTCGGAGAAAGTGTCGGGAAGCGGTGCAACTGCTATTGGTGCACGTAATTTTCTGGTAGCATATAATGTAAACTTAAACACTACTTCAACCCGCCGTGCTAATTCAATAGCTTTCGACATTCGGGAATCGGGTAGAGTCGTGCGCGAAGGAAATCCTTTAACCGGTAAAATTGTGACTGATGAGAACGGAGAACCGGTTCGTATTCCTGGAAGTCTGAAGAAAACACGGGCTATTGGCTGGTACATTGAAGAATACGAAATTGCACAAATTTCTATTAACCTTACCGATATTACAGTGACACCTGTTCATGTGGCTTTTGATGAAGTTTGCGAGCGAGCCCGTGAACGGGGACTTCGGGTTACAGGTTCTGAACTGGTTGGTTTAATTCCGTTAAGTGCGATGCTTGATGCAGGAAAATATTTTCTGCAAAAACAGCAACGTTCACTTGGTATTTCTGATGACAAGATTATAAAAATTGCCATAAAATCTCTTGGATTGGATGAACTTGGCCCATTTGATCCAAAGAAAAAAATTATTGAATATGTAATTGAAGAAAATGCTGGGAAAAGATTAGCCGACTTAGATTTGAAACAGTTTTCTGAAGAAACCGCTTCTGAATCTCCTGCCCCCGGAGGCGGTTCTATCTCTGCATATGTAGGTTCTTTGGGAGCTGCCCTGGGAACAATGGTCGCAAATCTTTCGTCACATAAACGCGGGTGGGACGAACGTTGGGAAGAATTTTCCAATTGGGCAGAGAAAGGAAAGTATTACCATACCTCCCTGTTAAAATGCGTGGATGAGGATACCGACGCTTTTAATAAAATTATGGCAGCTTTTGGAATGCCTAAATCTTCGGAAGAGGAAAAAGCCGAGCGCAAAAATGCCATTCAGGAAGCTACAAAAAATGCCATTGAAGTACCGTTAAAAGTAATGCAACTTGCCCACGATTCCCTGGATGTAATGCAGATTATGGCACAGATAGGAAATCCTAACTCGGTTTCCGATGCAGGAGTAGGAGCACTCTGCGCACGAACAGCTGTTGAAGGTGCTTTTCTGAACGTGAAAATTAATGCTTCCGGTTACGAAGACAAACAATGGCTTTTCCAAATATTAATGAATGCAGAAGAATTGTTGAATTCAGCAAAAGAAAAAGAAAAGGCAATTTTAGAGATTGTTAATACGAAGATATCTCAATAAGAGTTAAACGGCTGTTAATGAGTTTTTAATAGTAGGAATCCGGTACTCCCGGATTCTTATTTATTGGCATTTTAAGTTTAAAGCATCTCAACAATTTGAATGTTGTTTCCGCAAGTGTCATTAAAAACAGCAATTTTTACTGTGCCCATTTCAGTTGGCTCAACACTAAATTTAACACCAAGTTTGATTAGACGATTGTATTCCTGCTGAACATTGTCAACATTGAATTGGGTGTATGGAATTCCTGCCTCGAAAAGTGCTTTTTGGATTTAAAATTGTAAAGATTCAAAATGAAAATCAAACCGACTTTGCGAAAATTGCTTTTTTTGAAATTTTATCGGAGTAAGTCCATTTTTCCGTTTGAACAGCGTAGCGAACGAACTTGGACTTTCAAAACCTACCAGATAGCACGATTCAGAAACACTTATTCCCTTTTTTTAATACTCTTTTGCTTTTTCAATTCGTATGTCGGTGAGATATTGCTTCGGAGTCTGTCCGTAATATTTTTTTAAGAGTCTCAACAAGTGAATTTTGAAGTGAATTGAATGCGGGAAAGTAAGTTCAAATTCAGCTCTTTGTCAAAATTATTATGAATAAAATTCCTGGTTCTGATAACAGTTGAGATTTGCCAGCCATTTGAATAACAACTGTTTCTTATTCGGTTTATTTCATTTTGATAAAATGTCATATTTCTTGTCCCGATTTTCACTCACAGCAAGTAGAAATATGAAATTGCTGTGAATCATTTTAATAAGAAAACACAAATTGATTTAATGTGAAAATTACAGTCTCCGGATCATAACAGGCAAAAAAATATGAAGTTACTTTGAATTCATTTTATAACTTTCGCTGATGATGGATTCGTTAATCCTTTTTACGCGATTAAGTTCAATCTTTTCAACCGCTCTGTCATAAGTCAACAATCCGTTTATTTCATGTTCCACATCGGTAGTTTGGGTATATATGGCCACACTGAGCCCTCTGTATTTCATCAATTGTTCTACCTGGTCAAACAGAAGTACGTACCGATCGGTAAGAGCTGTTTTTGTAGGTTCATAATCATAGGCATTGTTTTCAACAGGCCACATATGCTCTCTTGTATACAACCCAACTCCGCCAAATTCGCCCAACGAGGCGGCCCGTTTTTCATCGGGCACCGACGCGCCGTAAGGGCCAACATAAATATGCGTATCAACAAAATCACCGTTACCGGGATCGCCGTATGCCTGCTGGTACGAAGGATTGTTATTAAAGCCGGAATTTCCGTTTACCAATCTCGACGGGTCATACTGTTTTACCCAGTTGGTGATTTCCTTAACATCAAAAGCGCCCCAGTTTTCATTAAAAGGCACCCAGACAACAATCGAAGGAGAGTTGTAATGGTCGTCTATTATTGCTTTTAGTTCCTGCCTGAACATTCCCCTTGTTTTTGTAGTGTCTTCGTCCTGGTACCAAATCGCCGGCATGTCTTGCCAAACCAGTAATCCCAGTTTGTCTGCCCAGTAATAAAAACGCTGTGGTTCGGTTTTCATATGCTTTCTGATGAGATTAAAGCCGGCATTTTTGGTGAATTGAATGTCAAACTTTAAAGCATCGTCTGTTGGTGCGGTTAAAATCCCATCGGGCCAGTACCCTTGATCAAGCAACCCCAGTTGCATAACAAATTCACCGTTGAGCAAAGGCCTGATTACTCCATTTACTTTTCCGAGTTTGATATCCCTCATCCCGAAATAGCTCATAACTTCGTCGGAAACATTGCCCTTGGCATCAAACAAAGTGAGTTTTAAGTCGTAGAGAAAAGGTGAGTCTGGCGACCAAATCTGAGGATCTTCAATGGGGATATAGAAATCAGTACCGGCAACTGCTTTTTTTTGTGAAATCACTCTATTGTCGCTCTGTACCTCAACTAATAATTTTTCTCCTTTTTCGGCATTTACAAAAACTTTTAACCTGCTGTTTTCAAGTTCGGGTTGCAAGCGGATATTTTTTATGTAGCTCATGTTTACCGGCTCTAGCCAAACGGTTTGCCATATTCCCGACGTAAAAGTATAATCGCCCCGTGGCCCATTTTTCCCTGAAGGGGCTTTGCCATCATTGGGATCATAAGCCGAAACAACCAGGTTGTTTTTTCCTTTTTTTAAGAATGGTGTAATGTTCAGGCTGAATCCATCGTAGCCACCGGAATGACTACCGGCTTTTTGTCCGTTTATAAATATTGTAGCGTCGTGATCAACTGCACCAAAATGAAGAATAACCTGTTTATTCTGCCAAGTGTCCGGAAGTTCAAAACTGCGGCGATACCACATATTAATTTCCAGATCGCGCTGAATACCAGATAATACTGATTCAGGACAATAGGGAACACGTATTTTTTCAACTTTACCTTTAAACGATATTGGTTTTTCAGGGTTGAATGTTTTCGCCACGTTTTCTCCACCTATATAATCCCAAAGTCCGTTTAAACATATCCAATCTGTACGTTGTAACTGGGGTCTTGGGTATTCATTTAACGGGACGGAAGCCTCCATTGCAGTCTGTGTCCATTGTGTGGGCAATTTGACTTCCTGTGCATGAGATATGTAAAAACAAATGAAGGTAAAAAATAGTGGCAAAAACAATGTTTTTTGAAGTTGATTCATGTTAAATATTTTATGGATTGCAATGATAGTAATAATCATACTATATATTTCACAATGAAAAGAAAATTAGTCAACACGATTATTTCATATCGTCTCTGGTTTTATTGTATAAATTTTTTGTAATTGAACAAGAGCCTGAATCAGGCGGGAATAAATGAATGGACAGCACCCCTTTAAAAAGCGCGCTTTGCTAAGCAGCGTTCGTAGCTGGTAATTATAAAGTTTTTTTATTCTCCGTATGTTAAATCAATAAAAACCACCGAACAGCTATCTTTTTTTATGGTAATTTTATCTAAATATTCCAAATCCTCAGAACAGGTTAATTTTGCCGTGAATTCATAATTTCCTTCCGGTTTTTCTATAACTAAAATGGATTTGCTATTGTTGTAGCTGCAATCAATATTTTCATCTTTTTGTGTGACCGGGTTTTCAATTATTCCTTCTAAGGAGCCATTAATGTATATCTCTACATCAAATGGCCCACAATTTAGCATTGCCTGAGCATTAGTATAAAACAATACTTTACCAAAATTTTCATTGTTTTCTTTTTGACAACTCAGTGTAATTAGAAGCAGGCTTAGGATAATAATTTTTTTCATGTTAGGTTTTATTGAATAGATGGATTTGAACCTCAGTTAGTTGCGTGTGAAATTGTACTTCATGGCTGAGTCGGAATGATAGCGTTACATGAATGTTATTATTTCTCAGCTAAGGTATTTCTTCTTAACGCCCTTATTGCAATGAGCCACATTATTTTTTTGTTTTGAACTCATCAAATTTTACTTTTTGTTTGTCGTTAAAAGTAATTGGAAACTCTTCCCTACGTAGATGGGGGATATTGGAATCACTTTTGGGGTGTCAAATTCTCCAGGGGAACCGACTTTAGCTTTTCCATTTTTTGTGAAACACTTCCCCG
This sequence comes from uncultured Draconibacterium sp., assembly GCA_963677235.2. Taxonomy (GTDB): domain Bacteria; phylum Bacteroidota; class Bacteroidia; order Bacteroidales; family Prolixibacteraceae; genus Draconibacterium. The sequence goes on from CAXXPP010000006.1 coordinate 322,657, forward strand.
TTCTCCCAGTCGGATAATCCACAACAGAAACTGCATCCATTTCCCGGGATGGGTAATAATTTTTGATTTCTCAGCTACCTTTAAATCTCTTAACTGAATTGTATCCGGCCATTTTTCCACCTGTTGTTTTATAATTGAATTGGTAAAGTTCCATGCTCCGTCCCGGGCAATTTCCATGCTGAAATCAATCAGGTAGTTATCGATATTTCCGAATTTGGAGAGTATCCATCTTAGCGCAGGCCAAATGGAAGAAAGCCCGAATTGCACCTCATCAACCAGCGACGAAAGAATTTCATTTATCTTATGAAAATCGTTTTTTAACTTTTTAACATTTTCTGCAGTGGATATTTCCGCTGCCGCAATACCAAGATCGAGGTTAATGTGAGCATTCATTCCAATTAACAAATGCTGAAAAACCAACGAACCAGTATTCTTTGATAAAAGAAATGCTTTCTCCCATGCTTTAGAAATGGCTTGATTATTTTTCCATGCGTAGTATGCATCGATGTACCGGTGAGCGAAAATAATGTCGAGTTTTTCCATTCGCTCCGGGTCTTCAAAAAAATGTGTTTCAATGCCTTCTTTTACTTTAATAGTTACTTTCCGGTACAGTATTGCGAAATATCCCAGCGGATCCCTGTCTTTTTCGGTTTCTGCAATGATGGCATCAAGTATTGAAATTACTTCATTTATGGTTTTTAACGGAGGAATAGTCATTTGGAAAAGCTAGTTTAACAGTTTATATCTGTTGAAAGATTATTTTTAGTATAGACATTTTTTCCCGGCAAAGTGTTGACTAAACATAAGATAATTCTGAATTTTAGGATTCAAATGTCAATGAGTTTTTGGATAATAAATGCTTTTATACTACTTATTGACATTGAAATGAGTTCCTACTTTTGCAGCGAAACGAGGATTATGATTCCCAGCCGGGCAATTACAAATACGAATATTCCAAACATCGGATCAACCAATGCCATTTTTAAACCATGGGCAAGTAAATGAGGTGTAAGTTCACCTGCAGCTTCTACCTGGTCGAAAGCGTGAATTAACCCAAACGTACGCCCCATAAATCCCCAGGCTACAGCAAACCAGCCAATGTGTTTCATTAGCGACATAAACTTTTCGTGGTGGGCTTTATTCATAAAAGCAGCAGCAAAAAGAGCGAGCACTAATATGAGGCAAATAAATATTACTATGGTAAAAACCGGGCCTCCGTCGATAAATTTTCCGATAATTGAGTTCATGACTTAATTTGTTTTTATTTCTTTCCAAACCGTGGTTGCCATTGCGTTTCTGCCTGAACAGGCATCCTGTATTGCTTTTAGCTTTAGGTTGCCGTCGTTATATTCAAATTCATACTTCCCGGTTACATCTTTCGGACAGGCCATTGGACCTTCTGTATCCGTAAAAGTTAGTATTTTATGTTTGATTTCATAGTTGCCTTTTACCACCACTACCTTTGCTGAAGTAGATAATTCATACACGTTACCTTCGAATCTGAGGTTAATTTTCCCGATATTTTCTACGGTAGTTTGGAACGTTTTGCTTTCCAGTTGGGCATTCGAACTAAACGATATCACCATCGTTATAAAAATCAGATAAAGAAGTTTTGTTTTCATAATTTGTTCAGATTATTTAGTAAATATACATTCAAATTTTATTCATATTTCAATGCTTCTACAGGATTCTTTTTTGCGGCATTCCAACTGTTACAATTTACGGTTAACAGGGCAATGGTAAATACTATAATTCCTGCCAATCCAAAAATCCACCAGCTCATCTCGATTTTGTATGCAAAACTCTGAAGCCATTTTTGCATGATGACATAGGACACGGGAATGGAAAAGAAAAAAGCAAGTATTACCCATGTTACAAACTTTGCATTTAGTAATTGTAAAATCCGCAACGTACTTGCTCCGTTTGCTTTTCTTATCCCTATTTCTTTTGTTCTGCTTTTGGTTAAAATTGTTGAAAGATTTACCATCCCCATAACAGAAATTAAAAGGCTGATTAAGGTGAATAATTTTATCAATGAATCAATTTGCTGGTCTTTGTTATAAAGCATTGCTATTCTGGCATCGAGGAATTGTGTGTCAAAAAGAACTTCAGGATAGATATTATTCCATGTTCTTTCAATCGATTGAATATTGTTTTTCACATCGCTACTACTAAGTTTTATGTTTAAATACTTCATTCTTTCGTTTCCCAGGTACAGTACCATTGGTTCGGTTGAATTATGTAGAGAATTGAACCGGGCATCTTTTAATATGCCAATAACTTCTGTATCTCCAGCCAGCTTTTGTCCAAGCATATTTCCCGGAAAACCACAAAAATCAATAAAAGCTTCATTAATAATCACCGAATTAAAACTGCTGTCGTTAAATGTTTCCGCAAAGTTTCGTCCTTCTTTTAGTTGTAAATCCAGTGTTGGAATGTAGTTATAATCAACTCCCATTGTTTTAACAATTTTCGTAACGGTTTCACCATCGCGTTGAATCTGGAAGTGGCTTGTGCCCATTACATCTCCGGGAATGTTTGTCGATAGGGCAGCGCTTACAACGTTCGGATTCTTTTGAATTTCATGTAAAAACGGAGTAATAGTTTGTCCGGTTCCTTTCAGGTTATTTATATCCACAATTAAAACATTTTCCTTATCGAACCCCATGTCGCTTTTGAGCAGGAAATTAACCTGCCGGGTGACGATTATCATCGAAATTATTAGTATGGTTGAGAAAGTATATTGTATTACGGTTGAAGATATTCCAAACCTATAATTCGCCGGGGCAACCATTTTTGATGAAAATGGGCGAAGCAATTTTATTCCATCTTTTCCCAGTTGGTTAGCAAAAGAGATGGAGGAAGTAATTATAACAAGCGCAACCAAAAGCATGACAGAAAGTTTAAATACCGTAAAAGTGTTGAATACAGTTTTATTGATATTTGTAACAGAGACTAATGCCGACAAGCTCAGGAAATAGATTAAATAAGCAAGCGCCATTGAAGTTAAAATGAAAAGGGACGAATTGGCAAAAAATTGCTTGAAAAGGACAAAATGGGAGGCTCCCAGTATTTTTTTTATCCCAATTTTTTTCGACTGGCTGATATTTTGGGAAAACAACAGGTTGGCATAATTAATTATGGCTACCGACAGGATAAACAGGCCAATCATAACCAATAGATAAATATAGGTTTTGTTCCCTTTGGGATAATCGTAATCCATATGACGGGAAAAATGTAATCCCCTTAGCGGAATTGCAACAGGATTGAATTTTGCATTAATGGCTTTACCAAATTCTGCCATATATTTATCGTAAAACGAATTGAAGTTGCCGGTTATCGATTCAATGGTGGTATTGGGTTTTAACAGAATAAAGTGAAAAGCTGAAGGCATCCAGTAACCTTCCGAAATTTGAACAGGTGAAAGGCCTTGTAGATCACTCCACCTGTCGCTAAGCGAGAACAAAACGTTTAACTTGTGATGTGTGTTTGCCGGCGAATCTTTTACTACTCCTACAATTTTTAGAGATTGTCCGTTTTGTATTAATGATTCACCTATCGGATTTGTATTGCCGAAAATTTTTTCAGATAAACTTTCGTTAATTACTACCTCACCCGGATTATTGAAAATACCTTTTTTATTGCCATAAATAAAATTAAAAGAGAAAATATTAAAAATGTCCGGGTCTGCGGAATAGGCTTCTTCAATGATAAATTGTTGATGATTGTATTCGAGAGCTGTTTGTTGGCGGAGCGGGACTAATCGCGTAAACGATTCAACCGCCGGGAAAAAGTTTTTTAATTCAGGGCTCATTAAAGGGCCTAAAACTGCATGTGTAGCCGTGTTTTCAGCAGCAACAATGTCACCACTGATACGGTAAATTCGTTTTGCTTTTTTGTGGCAACTGTCGTAGTTTAATTCGAATGATACATAAGAATAAATATAAAATGTTGATACAAATGCAATGGCTAAACCCAAAATGCTTAATAGCGATGTTTTGTCCCTGCCGAATAAATTTTTAAGAGCTATTTTCAGAATAATTTGATTCATGGTTTGGTGCTTTTGGGAATATAATTTATGTTGCATTTATCGAGTTGTTGGATTAGATATGAAATTCCGCCAATAACACCAAGATTGCCTTCTGCCCCCGATACAATTCCGACCAGGTATCCGTTTTTATCGATTACCGGGGAGCCACTTCTCCCCGCAGGATCGACATTTTGCGTTAAAGTGTTTGTGTAAAAATAAACACCGAAGTTTTTATATACCTGCATTTTTACCAGCGAGGGATTTTTAGTGTCCTGTTTGTAGGCCCAGCCAACGGCATATACTATTTCATTCTTTGATACAGGGCGTGTCCTTATTTTTAACGGTGTAAATTCCGACTTTTCATTAAGCCTGAAAATAATCCAGTCTCGGCTTTTCAATGTATTAAAACCACCGGTTTCTTCATTGCCGCTTTCATTTATCTGTTCTCCCAATAGATGCGATTTCTCAACTTTCCCCTTCGGATAAATTTTCCAGCCTCGAAAATTGTCAGTCAAATCAATTTTATTATTTGTTTCTGTTCTGAATAGCATGAAAAGGTGTTTGCAGGTTACGGCCAGCGTGTCGGAGCCTGTGTCTATAAGAAAGGCATTGCCGATGTTTCTGTATGTTGTATCGGCGAATTCTACTGTGTTGGTCATTACCAGTTCGGGCCATTCTGAAACTGGTTTTTCTATCCATGGTTCTTTTAAAATTGGCGCTTTGTTGTTACTGCAAGAAGATAAAAGAAACAAAAGGATTAGTTGCAGTAAATAATTTCGATATTGAATTTTGTATTTTTTCATTGAGTTTTTGGTTCATTCTTATGGTCGGAACGTTGAATCAAATCTACGGATGAATTATATTCGATTTATTTATTTGCGACAGATGAACAGTTTTGTCGGCTATTTTGCAGAAAAAAGCTTTAAAAAGGGAATTGCGAGGCTTTTTCGTAATAAATTTTGCTAAATCCGTAATTCATCGATAAATAAAATGAAATAGGCCAATTTTCAGTAATATTGCTTAATGAACCGGCTGAAAAATATAAAACTAAAAACTATCCTTTTTCATCTTCTTTTTTGGATTGGCGTATGGTTCTTCTTTTATTATTTTTTTAGCTATAACTCCGATGTTGAGGTTTACATTATATGGTTTTCGAGTTGTTTGTTGCCGGTAACTATGGGGGTAACTTATTTTCTGGTTTATTTTCTTATTCCAAGGTATCTGCTTACTAAAAAGTATTTTTTATTCGGGTTGTATAGTTTTTATACCCTGGTGTTTTCTTCCTACATCATTTCGTTGGTAATTTACGGGTGCCTCATTTTTTTACTCAGTTTTAATGTGGCAGTAATGCCACCAATGAGCAAGAATTTCTTCTTTATATTGATTCTTGTTTTTCTTGTATCGGGGATAGTGAGTTTTATTACCTTACTGAACCACAATTTCAAAACCTTGTCTAAAAATAGGGAACTTGAGAACAAAATTCTGGAAACACAATTGCAGTTGAAAGAACAGGAATTGCATTACCTGAAAATGCAAATTCACCCACATTTTCTGTTTAATACACTGAATACAATTTACGGGTTTGCACTAAAACAATCGGTACAAACACCCGAAATCATTCTGAAATTATCAAATCTGCTCGATTATATTTTGTATCAGGTTAATAAACCAAGAGTGAGTTTGAAAGAAGAAGTTTTGCATATTAAGGAGTATGTTGAACTTGAAAAAATAAGATTTAAAGATACGCTGAAGGTAATTTTTGTTTCAAATGAAATAGCCAATGAAATACAAATCGCTCCGATGTTACTGATCCCGTTTGTGGAAAATGCATTTAAGCATGGTAGTTTATTTGAAGGATTTCTGCAAATTGAGATTAAAGTGTCAGTGGTTAATGATTGTCTTCATTTTTTTATCAGAAATACATTTGTAAATGAAGAAGAGAGAGAGAATGAAAATGGAGGAATTGGACTGGAAAATATTCGTAAACGACTGGAATTGAATTATAAAGGAAATTATAATCTGAATATTAATGAAAAAGGGAAATGGTTTGTTGCCGAATTACAAATTTCAAACTTAAATGCCATAAAACATGACTGACCGAATAAACTGTATAATTGTTGATGACGAACCGGTGGCGCGTGAGATTTTGGAGAATCATCTTTCAAAAATTGAAAAAATGAATGTTTTGGGAAGTTGTAAAAACGCGCTGGAAGCTTTTTATATTATCAGCACTCAAAGTGTAGATTTAATTTTCCTGGATATTAACATGCCCGAGATTTCCGGATTATCGTTTGCAAAATCCATAAATAAGAAAAGTAAAGTAATTTTTACTACTGCTTATCGCGAATATGCCGTTGATGGTTTCGATTTACAGGCGGTTGATTATTTGCTAAAACCTATTTCATTTGAGCGTTTGCTACAAGCCTTAAATAAGTATCTGAATGAAAATACATTGGTGAAAAACGATGAACAGGTGCAGATAGAAGAGGAAAAAAGCGATTACTTTTTTGTGCGTTCTGACCGGAAAATGATAAAGATTTCTTTTCCTGAAATTCTGTTTATAGAAAGTTTAAACGACTATTTAAAGATACATTTACGAGACAAAACGGTTGTTACCCGTGAAACGATTATAAACATTGAGGCAAAACTTCCGCAAAAAGATTTTCTTCGTGTTCACCGTTCGTTTATTGTTGCCTTGAACACGATTGATTCGTTTACCACAGAGTTGGTTGAAATAGGGGAGAAACAAATTCCAATCAGCCGGACCTATAAAAAAGAGGTTCTGGAACGACTGGAACAGATTTAATGTTTTAGTCCCGCTTAAACGGGATCGAAGAATGGTGCAGATGGATTTTCAGCTTCTGATTTTTATCGCGGAAAAAACCGAATGTATATTCAACTTTGGTTTCATTCCCGTTGTAATCAATAAAGAAATAATTGCCCATGGCCATGGCGTAGTTTTCTTTTAAAATTAAGCCTGAATTTTCAAACTTTACATCTTTCCATGGGTTTAGTGCAAAACCGACATCATTCGGAAATTCAGGGTTTCCTCCAATAAAATAAGAAAGACCGGCTTCAAAAGTTTTTCGAAATTGTTTGTTATTTGCCATCGTTGGTTTAAACAACACTGTTTCTTCATTATAGCCGTAAAATTTTTCCACATGCTCAGCGGCAGCTTTTTTATAATCTTTTTTTTCTAAAAACAGTTTGCCAATGTTAACCAGGCTGGCAGCCCATCCATTTTGAATTTCTTTTACTTCTTCTTCTGTTATTACAGGAATCATACTTTTATTTACTTTTTCAATTTTTATAATTCGTGTTTATAAACGTTTTTATCGTATAAAAGGTTGTAAAATAAAAATACTTTTTTGTATTAAATAGCCGGATTTACTTGAATAGAAATGAACTTTTGTAATATTTATAGGACGATGTTTTTGGGGTTCTACATTAAGCTCTTAAAAAGAGCTTGGTATATTGAAATAATTTCGAAAAGAAATGTTTGCTTAATATTTGCATAAGAATCATAACAATTTTGCCTGTGCCGGAATAATAGCAATCATTTCCACCTACTTTTGCACCTCATTTTAATAGAAGTTACGTGGAAAATATTTTTAAACCCAAGTTATTCACATTGTTGAAAGAAGGTTATTCCGGAAAACAGTTTTCTTCTGATGTTCTGGCCGGAACCGTTGTTGGTGTTGTTGCATTACCTTTGGCTATTGCTTTTGCAGTAGCATCAGGTGTTTCGCCGGAAAAAGGATTAATTACTGCTGTGGTAGCAGGTTTTATTGTTTCCATGCTGGGCGGAAGTCGTGTTCAGATTGGAGGGCCAACCGGAGCATTTATCGTGATTGTTTTCAGTATTCTCACCAAATATGGTTTTGATGGCTTATTGATTTCTACCATTCTGGCCGGTATTTTTTTAGTTATATTCGGTTTATTAAAATTGGGTGCTCTTTTAAAATACTTTCCTCAGCCATTAATTGTTGGGTTTACGACCGGTATTGCTCTTGTTATTTTTTCAACACAAATAAAAGATGCACTTGGGCTCGATATTCAAAGTGTTCCCGGAGGGTTTCTTTTGAAGTGGCAATCGTATTTTCAGCATTTGAAAACCATTAATATTTACTCTGTCGTTATTACTTTAATCACTATTCTTATTGTTGTTTTTTCAAAAAAATATATTAGAAGAATTCCCGGCTCGTTAGTGGCAATTTTATTGGGAACATTGGCTGTTAAGTTGTTTGCCCTTCCGGTAACAACAATTGAGTCTTTTTTTGGCGATATTCCCAATTCCATCCAATTACACTTTCCTAAAATCGATTTCGGGAATTTGGGTTACTATTTTGAACCCGCTATAACCATTGCATTACTCGGGGCTATTGAATCTCTTTTGTCGGCGGTTGTTGCAGATGGTATGATTGGTGGTCATCACCGTTCGAATACCGAATTAATAGCGCAGGGAATTGCCAATATCGTTACTCCTTTTTTTGGAGGAATACCAGCCACGGGTGCAATTGCACGAACTGCTACGAATATTAAAAATGGCGGGAGAACTCCGGTTGCCGGGATGACTCATGCTGTGGTTTTACTTTTAATTATGTTGTTTCTCGGACGCTGGGTAAAATTAATTCCAATGTCGTGTCTGGCAGGTATTTTAATTGTGGTGGCCTATAACATGAGTGAGTGGCGGACATTTCGTTCGATTTTGAAAAGTTCAGTGTTTGATACTATTATTTTGTTGAGTACATTTTTCTTAACTGTTTTGGTAGATTTAACCGTGGCAATTGAAGTTGGAGTTGTACTTTCTGCTTTACTTTTTATGAAAAGAATGGCTGATATGGGAAAAACTATTCCTGCTGTAGTTGATTCAGATGTTATTGAAGATTATTCTCATTTACCCAAAGGAATTGGAATTTACGAAATAAGCGGTCCTTTGTTTTTTGCATCGGCAAAACAATATTGCGAAGTTTTAAAAGCAACAGGTTTAAAATCAAAAATATTAATCATTCGAATGCGACATGTTCCGTTTATCGATTCAACAGGCTTAAATAATTTAAAGGCTACATTGAAAATTCTGACCGATTCGGGAATAAAAGTGATTTTGTCAGGAGTAAATAATACGGTATTAGCCGATATTAAAAAAACTGATATTCATCTTTTAATAAATGAAGAAAATATTTTTGATTCTTTTGATAAAGCAGTAGAAGGAGCAAAAAGAATCCAAAATAAAGTTTAGCTTATTTTATTGAAGGTGTTTTTCCATAAAATCTTTGATTTGTTCCACCGTTAACTTTTTTGCAATAATTTTCTTGTCCTGGTCTAAAACATAAACTGCCGGAGTTTTTCGGGCATCGTATAAAATTTTAAATCTTGAAACATCGTTTGCATCCCAAACGTTAATCCAGTCATACAAGTCATGTTTGGTTAAAAAATCAACCCATTCATCCTTTTTATCCATAGAGTAAATGGTATACACTTCCAGGCCTTTATCCCGGAAAGGTAAATATACTTCTTTATAAAATTCAGGAACAAACACTTTGCAATGTGAGCAATTCGGTTCAAAAATAATGAGAACTGTATATTTTGCCGTAATTTCGTGCAAGCTGTAATAGTCGCCATCTACTCCTTCCAGTGTTAGATCCGGGGCAGTCATGCCAATCAGGTTGTTCTCGGAAAATAATACGTTTTCTTTAATCTTTTTGATGGTTTCCTCTGACGCCCAATATGCTTCACCCGACAAATAATATTTTTTTGCCAAATCAACAAACAGCGCATCCATTCCCATAATATTGCTGTTTATGCTGTTATTTAAAAACCACGATGTAACAAACTGAAAAATTCGTTTGCTGGGGCGGGTCTCTTCAATAAAGTCGATTACGTAAGGTTTTATCGAGTCGTAATTCTGATACAAGACTTTTGTAAACCAGGTTTCCAATTTGGGTTTATAAAGTGGCGTGTACAACAATCTTTCATCGGTGTAATCGAAATTATCCCAGTAATGTTCTTTTTGGTAGTTGAAGCGTGCAATCAACAGTAGCGAATCATTGTTTTGAATTTCTTCGGGAAGTGTTGAAACATCGAGTGTCTGTACCATATTCGACATTAAGAATGTGGATAAAAAGGTGTTGGGATATTTCTCTTTTATATTTTTCCAGTAATTCTGAATTTCCGGAGTTAATTCTTCCAGTTGCTTTTGTTTTTTTTCTTTTTCTTCCCCTGTAACTTGCTCCAGTTCTTCCTTTAATTTGGCGCTTTGTTCCTGCAGATTTTTTAAAAACACAACATATTTCGCAAATTCTTCCGATTCTGTTGCTCCATTAATGGTAATTTCTTCACCCGAAAAATCTTTACTTTTTATGGAAAAAACCTGGTCGGCACCCAGCAAAAAATCGAAATGGTTTTTTTCATCCAGATACAATTTGTATAAACCTTGCGGAAGTAAAGTATCTCCGGCAAATGTTCCCTGCCCTTTGTCATCAAGAATAACTGTGTCTTTTACATAAATATTATCGAGATAATAATATGCAAGACTTAGTTTTTGGTTGGGTAAGGAACTTATTTGAACTTCTATATTGTGCTCCTGGGCAGAAGACACAATAGCACCTGTTAATAAAAGAATGGATAAGAAATATTTTAGCATTACAACAAAATTTAATTTTAAGAAGTAAAATATTTTACCTTATTACAAGTTTTTTACAAAAATAGTGTTTGAAAAAGAATTGAAACGGAATCTTTCCGTAATTTCAACCTTATTCATTTATCATTTTATGTTATCAATAAACATTCCGGTTTTTAATATTGTAGTAAACGATTTGGTTTTCCAACTTGTTCAGCAGGCTGAAGAATTGAATATTTTATATGAGATTCGTGTTTATGATGACGGCTCGGCAGAAAAGATAAAAACGATAAATCGTGAAATAACAGATTTTCGAAATGTTGTTTATTTCGAAATGGAAACCAATCTGGGGCGTTCAGCCATCCGGAATAAAATGGGGTTTGATGCAAAGTATGAAAACCTGTTATTTATTGATGCAGATTCAAAAATAATAAAACACAATTACCTGGAAACTTATTTATTAAACGCAAAGCGTAGTTGTGTTTTGTGTGGAGGAACTGCCTACGGAGAGGAGAAACCGTTTGAAAAAGAGAAGATTTTGCGCTGGACTTATGGCACAACACGGGAAGCTCTTTCAGCCGAAGAAAGAAATAGGAAAAAAGGTTTTATTATCACATCTAACAATTTTTTAATTCCAACGAAAATTTTTAGGCGAATTTATTTTAGGGAGGATATTAAAAATTATGGACACGAGGATACGGTTTTAGGATTTGATTTATTTAAAAACAGAATTGAAATAGTGCATGTTGATAATCCGGTTGAACATACCGGATTGGAAGACGCCGGTATATTTATTCAGAAAAGTAAAACAGCACTAAAAAATTTGAAATATATTTCAGAAACCGTGTTGGGAAATGACACTGATTTTATGGCACAGGTGTATTTTCTTAACCGTTTTCATTTGCTTTCAGAATGGCTTCCATTAATTTTTTTGCGTTGGTTTTATTCTTTATTTCACGCCTTACTTGAAAAAAATTTGAGAGGCAAAAATCCGGAAATGAAATGGTTTGATCTATATAAATTGACTTACTTTTCAACCATAAAAAAACCGTGAATATCAAAGACACCCACGGTTTATTCCCCTTCGTATTTCCTTTGTTTAGCGTAATTTTATTTCGCCGTAACGGCTTCTGATATAGACTGTTCCATGCCCGTCTGTACCTACATTCCCTTTTACGGTTTGAGTGTTGTTTTCTTTTATCCTGTTGCCTGTAAAATTTTCTTCCGGATAAGAAATTCCGCAGTAATCGCAACTGGCATCCAATGAATAACTTGCCTCATCAAGACCTAATTTTATTTGTCCGTAACTGTTCTCAATTGAAATGGACTCAAAATCATCAGATACTTCATCAATACTGATTCCCCCGTAACCGGCTTCAATTTTTAATTTTTTCTTTAGCTCTTCAATTTTGAAATGGCTGTACTTGGTTGTGGCCGAAAGTGTTCCTACTTCCTCAAATTCGAATGTATCGTATTTTGATTCGATATTTACAACTTTTGATTCTTCGATGTTTAATACGGAATATTTCGATTCTATTTTCAAATTACCGGTTCCTCCAACATTAATTGTAGAATATTTTACTTCAATGTCCATGTCGTTTGTTGAACCGATGTCAGCTTTTCCGTAAGCCAGATTAAGATTCATATTTCCTGAAGGAGGAGCATTTAACTGGTTAGCCGTTAAATTTCCGTATTGAATATTAAAATAACCGTCGGCATCAAGTTTATTTACAATGGTGTTTCCGTATTTGTTGGAAATATTAAGATTTTTATCCGACGGAATATTAATTGTATAGTCGATACTGAATTTCTGGCGGCTTTTAAAGTCATTGCTGATTTTTGTTTCTGCACGTGCTGTGTTTCCGCTTTTTCCAAAATCAACATTAATAAGTTCCAGTAATTCATCGGCTCTCTTTTCGTTGGGTGCTTCCACGGTAACCACTACATCAATGGTTACCGAGTCGCCACCAAAATTGTTAATTTTTATTTCTCCAAATTTATTTGACACCTCAAGTGTCTGGATACTATTTACTGTCCAGCCCTGGTGGAGTTCTTTTGTCTTTTCTTCGCCAGCGGCTTTTAGTCCGGTTGACAAAATACCAAGAACAAAAAATAGAACAAAGAATTTACATTTCGATTTCATGATTCGTATTTTTTTGTTGTTTAACCTCTTCTAACTTGTTCACAATTATATTAATAACACTAAGCTTAGCCTGATAATATTCCAGCATTGCATTTATAACGCGTTCGTCGTTTGGGTTCGCTGCTAAATCTTTCTGGAGATCTTTATAACGGTTTTCGAACTCTTGTAATTCAGAATCCATCATTTTTTGTTCTTCTACAGAAATAAAGCCTTCGTTGTTTAATGAATTCCATTGTGTTAATCCTGCATCTATTGCATTTGTGTAATAAAATTCAACTTCCTGGTATTCGGGAGAAACCGAGGCTAGCGAAGCGCTGTTTGCTGCATTGGCTGTTTCATTTTTTGTATTATCTGGTGAAAGATAAATGGCTACCTGGTTTACAGCGAGCAAAACAAATACTACTGCGGCCGCCACTTTCCAAACCAAATTCAATGTAATTTTTTTCTTTTTATTCTGAAGTTTTAATTTGGCCTCGAATCGCTCGAAATGCCCGTCCCTGGGCTCATTTTCATTTAGCTCCTCCAGGTTTTTCAAAATAATTTCTTCTATGTAATCTTTTTCTTTCATTTCTAATTGTATGAAAATATTTCCTTACCTCTCAATTGCTCTCTCAGTTTATTCTTGGCTCTCAATAATTGTGTTCGTGAAGATGAATTACTGATTCCCAGAATCTGACTGATTTCATCATGGTCGTAACCTTCAATTAAATAGAGACTTAAAACAACTCTGTAACCATCAGGTAAATTTTGAATGGCTTTTTTTATTGTGTCTGTATTTACTTCATTCGTTTCCGTTTGGTAATCAGTAATCTGAGAATTTTTTTCGTTTACTTCTTCAAACTGAACCTTTCTTTTTTTCAATTCATCCAATGAACGATTTACAACAATTTTTTTGAGCCAGGCACCAAAACTAACTTCTCCTTTGTAAGAGTCCATTTTTTTGAACGCTTTCAGAAATGCTTCCTGCATAACATCTTCGGCTTCCATTTCATCGTTAAGGATTCGCAAACTGACACTGTACATGGCTTTGTAATATAATTTGTATAACTGAAACTGTGCTTTTTCATTTCCTTGCCTGCACTGGTCAATTATTTCCTGGTGTATATTTTTGTATAGCGTTTCCAACTTTTTAATTTCTGGTTTAATGACGACAGCAATAAATTAATGTTGCACACGTTTATGTATTATTTTATGTTTTGAGTATATTTTTGCAACCCGATTATAAAAGATGAATATCACTTTTTTCCCAAAGTGGCAATTGGTTGGGAAAACGAAAGCGAAGAGTGTTCTTTGTACTTTTTCTTCTGAAGTACTGATTGTGAAGAATTTTGTAGTTCGCTCCTTTAATGAATTAGAAAGAGTTGGTTTTTTCTTCGTTTAACCGTTCTTCCAGAATAAAACAAATTAGCATCAGGAATAAATTTAGTTCGGCTACTAAAACAGGTTTTATAATGAATTGTAATATTGAACCAGTTTTCGGAGATCCTCAGGCTGGCGGTGTTTTATTTTATTTTTCTTTATAAACGCTTCTAATTTATCATGGTTATCAGGAAATACATCAACCATATCGTTTTTGGAAGAAATGAGCTTAGCTTCATTTTTTTGCACCCAAATGTAATATTCATTCTCCCTTCTGTCAAACTTGGCTGGTTCGGCATGTTTGTATGGTGCTGGTTCGGTTGCTTGAACAAATGTAACTTCAGGTTTTATTAAAAGCGATGCTTTGCCTTGCTCTTTAACAATAAAAAAACCACGCATAACTTTTTTGGTAATGCTGTAAGGGACATAAACCATCGTATAATCGCCAAATTCAATTTTATCTACAGTTTCGGGGGCTGCAATAGCTTGTACCCCGTTGCCGGTGTCAAATTCAACTTCATCGTTATAAATGTTATATCGCAAAGGAACGTCAACATATTTTGTATTCGATGTTGTATAAATAGCACCTGTAATAAATTCATCATTAAGGTAAGGTGAGCCTTCAATATCTTCTTCGGTAAGTGTAGGTTTTAATTCTCCCCTAATTGATTTTGAGATGTGGAAAAAATCCACTGCAGACCTAACATCCGGAAGATTTTGAGCACATAAAATGTTTGTAAATAAAACAACACTCAGTACTGTAAGATAATTTTTTTTCATATTTAAGGTTATTTTTGATAAATATAATATATCCTGCAATTTTTAAACCAATTTTGGAGCACAATGTTTTTACAAGAATATGGCACATTCTCATGAAACACATCAGGTATCAGGTTCTAAACTGATTTTTACCATTATTTTGAATGGAGTAATTACTGCGGCACAAATTGTAGGTGGTATTATTTCGGGGAGCCTTGCATTAATTTCTGATGCAATACATAATTTAAGTGACATGGTTTCTGTTATCCTCGCTTATATAGCTCAGGTTTTGGGCCAGAAACCAAGTACCCAAAAATCAACATTCGGTTATAAACGTGCCGAAATATTGGCGGCTTTTATTAATGCACTGGCATTGATCGGAATTTCTGTTTTTTTAGTTTTCGAAGCTGTTGACCGGTTTTCAAATCTTCCTGAAGTTGATGCCCGATGGATGTTTTGGCTTGGTCTTTTAGGACTTGTAGCTAACGGAATTTCTGTTTTAATTTTGGAAAAGGAAAAGAATAAAAGTATCAATATAAAAGCTGCATACCTTCATTTGCTCGGCGATGCACTCACTTCGTTCGCCGTGATTTTAGGTGCAGTTTTAATTTGGCTGTTTGAAATTTACTGGGTAGATCCTCTTGTGACCATTTTAATCAGTATTTATCTTTTGGTGCATACAATAAAATTATTAAAAGAATCAGTTACTATATTGATGCAAATGGCACCTTCCGGTTTAGATATAAAAAAAATAGAAGCTCGTTTGATGAAGCTGGATGGTTTTCAAAACGTACATCACATTCATTTATGGAATTTGACCGATAAACTGATTCATTTTGAATGCCATATTACATTAAATAATGATATCAACGTTTCTGAAACAACCTCACTGTTAGAAAAGGTGCAAGAAATTTTACATGATGAATTTGATATTGAACATGTGACTGTTCAGTTTGAATATGAGCCAATGCACTGTGTGGGTTGTGATTCTTAGTTTTCCAACGTAAAATTGGCAATTGCATTTGCGTGAATTTTTAACGTGCTGAAAATAGGTAAATCAAAGTCTCTTTGTTTTATTAACAATGGAATCTCAGTGCAACCTAAAATCATTCCTTCGGCACCTTTGCTTTTTAAGTTGTTCATTACTGAGATGAACCTGCTCTGGGTTTCCGGGAAAAATTGTTCTTTTAATAACTCTTCCATAATTGACTTATGAATAAAGTCACGTTCTTGTTTTTCAGGAGTAATTACGTCAATACCCATTTTAGCCAAACGGGTTTTGTAAAAATCAAGTTCCATAGTTTCCTGTGTGCCAAGTAATCCAACTTTCTTTATCGTTTTTTCTTTTATTTTTGCACCTGTTGCATCGGCAATGTGAACAAATGGCAAATCAATTTCAGAAGTTAGTTCTTCGTAAGTAAAATGAAGGGTATTTGCACAAAGTGCAAGAAAATCAACACCGGATTTTTGTAATGTTTGCGCGGCGGTCTTTATGATTTGATATACTCCTTTGCGATCATTTCTTTGATTACAAGCATAAATTTCGCCATAATTTACCGAATAGAGAATGATTTTCGGAAACTGTAATCCGCCCAATTTCCTATTTACTTCTTCGTTTATAATTTTATAATATTCCTGGGTGGAAACCCAACCTGTACCTCCAATTAATCCAATTGTTTTCATCTTACTTTTCATTAAATTGAATGTAAAAATGGCGAATAATTTGTTATGTTTGAAAAAAGCGTTTATGTAAGCCCCTTTTGGCATCTAACATAATCTGTAAGAAAAAGCAAAATGAAAAACCGAATTCTGAAAGGCCAGAACAAAGTTAAAGAAGGAGAACGTCTGGATGTAAAAGGATGACAACCGTTTCCTCGTTTCCTCCTCATCTCTCGGTATAATGTTTATATACTATACGAGCCCTGAAAAACCCATAAAAGCCATTGCCAGTATGCCTGCTGTGATTAGTGCAATTGGTGTTCCTTTTAATCCTTTAGGAACGTCCTGTAAATCGAGATGCTCGCGAATACCCGCAAACAAAGTAAGCGCCAGACCAAAACCGACAGCATTTGATATGGCAAAAACTACACCTTCCATTAAATTGAATTCTTTCTGAATGGTAAGAATTGCAACCCCAAGAATGGCACAGTTAGTGGTAATCAGTGGAAGAAAAATACCAAGCGCCTGGTATAATGCCGGGCTCACTTTTTTCAAAATAATTTCAACCAACTGAACCAGCGAAGCAATAACCAAAATAAACGCGATGGTTTGTAAATAGGCCAATCCTAAACGATTAAGAACAAATTCCTGGATGAGGTATGTAACAATGGTTGCCAGAACCATAACAAAAGCAACTGCTCCTGCCATTCCAACAGCAGTTGATATACGTTTGGAAACCCCAAGAAACGGGCAAATTCCCAAAAACTGCATTAAAACAATATTGTTTACCAGTACTGCCGATATGATGATAATAATATAACTCATGGTAAAATCCTCCTAGTTTTTTCGAATCCGGTTGATAATTGCAATTAAATATCCTAAAACGATGAAAGCGCCTGGTGCAAGTACAAAAAGCAGTGTAACGTAATTCTCAGAATAAATAGCTATGTTAAAAATTTTCCCGCTTCCAAGTATTTCTCGAATGCTTCCAAGTAGTACAAGAGCAAAACTGAATCCGAGTCCTATTCCAACTCCGTCTACCGCCGACGAGAAAATGCTGTTTTTAGAAGCAAACGCTTCTGCGCGGCCCAGAACAATACAGTTTACAACTATAAGCGGAATAAATAGTCCGAGGCTTTTGTATAAAGATGGCACATATGCCTGCATTAACAATTGCACCACGGTAACAAACGCCGCAATAATTACGATAAAACTTGGTATTCGAACTTTATCCGGAATAACATTTTTAACAAGCGATATTACAATATTCGACATCATTAAAACAAAAGTAGTTGCTAAACCCATTCCCAGCCCGTTAATAGCTGAAGATGTGACACCAAGTGTGGGACACATACCGAGCACCAAAACAAATACCGGGTTTTCTTTTATAAATCCTTTTGTAAAGTTTTTCCACTGATTCATAATCGTAATTTTATTTTCCGGCAGTACCGGCGTTTGCCTCAAGGTTTTTTTCGTATGAATTGTAAGCTCTCACCAAAGCATCCAGAAAAGCACGCGATGTAATCGTTGATGCCGTAATTGCATCAATATCGCCACCGTCTTTTGATACTTGAAATTTAGTTGTCTTCGGACTTTTCCCAATTACATACTGGGTTGGCTTTTCGTTGTTGTTAAACCAAACTTCCATTTTTGAACCAAGTCCCGGTGTCTCTGCATGTTCAAGAACCTGATATCCAGAGAAATTCCCATCTTTATCAATTCCAGCCATAATTGAAATTACTCCGCCAAACCCTTTTTTAGTATATGTCTTTACCGCATAACCTACAATATTTTCTCCATTATAAGCCGGGAAAAATTCAAGGCTGTCGGCGCCTTCCTCTGCAGCAACGTAAAATGGTTCGCCCAGTTTTTCATATTGTGGAAGTACCATTTTAATGGCTTCATTTTGTGCCTTTAGTTTTGCCTCTGCAATTGCATCTTTGGTTAAATCGTAAACAAACCCGAGGGCTGTGGCAGCAATGGCAGTTACCAGTAAAAGTGTAACAACCATATTTATGAATGATGATTCTTTTTTAGCCATGATTATTTCCCTCCAAATCTTTGGGGTTTTACATAGTAATTTATTAATGGTGTAACAGCGTTCATTATTAAAATTGCAAACGAAATGCCTTCAGGATATGCTCCAAAAAGTCGAATACAAATAGTAATAATGCCAATGCCTACGCCAAATATAATTTGTCCCTTCGGAGTCATTGGTGAAGAAACCATATCTGTTGCCATAAAAATTGCTCCCAGCATTAACCCCCCGGTTAAAATGTGGTATAACGGATTAATGTAAATTTCAGGATTAACCAGCCAGAAAATGCCGGCGATTATTCCCACTGTTACAATTATTGAAACCGGAATATGCCAGGTGATAACTTTTTTGTACAACATATACAAACCACCAAGGAGCAACAATACAGCTGAAATTTCCCCCAAAGAACCTCCAATTCCACCCCAAAATAATTCAAATGTAGAAGGTAGATTCTGGGTGATTTCAGAAATAGGGGTTCCATTGGCAACTCCTTCTTTTATTATGCTTAGTGGCGTAGCAGAGGTGATAGCATCAATTTCGCTTTGGCTGTTAACAGGCCATGATGTCATCTGAACAGGGAAGGAGATTAGCATAAAAACACGGCCTACAAGTGCAGGGTTAAAAATATTATGCCCCAGCCCGCCAAACGATAATTTTCCGATTCCGATGGCAGCAAGAGCGCCAATCATTATAATCCACCATGGTAAGTTCGATGGTACGTTAAATGCAAGTAAAATTCCTGTAACCAGCGCCGAACCATCGTTAATGGTTGGCTTAATTTTTAAAATGTATTTCTGAATTAAAAATTCGTATGCCAAACAGGCCAACACCGAAATTATTGTAACTCTCAACGCATCTAATCCAAAAACAAAAATCGACCAAGCCAGCGCTGGAATCAATGCCAGCACTACGCGATACATAATTTTTTTGGTAGAATCGTCGGAATGTACGTGCGGTGAAGGTGATACTGTTAATAATTTGCTCATCTCCGGTTGTATAGATTATTGATTATTTTTTTCTTGAACGAATGATTTGTCCCACTTTTCCTTTTCCAAAACGTATATAATCGAGCAAAGGCCTGTCTGAAGGGCAGGTAAAACTACACGACCCGCATTCAATACAATCCATAACCCGGTCTTTTTCTGCACGATCAAAAATTTGTTTTTGCGACAATGTCATCAAAAGATAAGGTTCCAGTCCCATTGGGCAGACTGAAACACAACGCGAACAACGAATACAGGCAATGTACCCTTTACGTTTTGCTTCTTCTTCCTTCATTATTAAAATACCGGAAGTACCTTTGGTTACCGGAACATCAAGTGACGCAATAGCACGCCCCATCATTGGTCCTCCACTTATAATTTTACCTGTATTTTCAGGTAATCCGCCAACTGCTTCAACCAGCTCCGAAGTCGAAGTTCCAATCCTTACTTTAAAATTAGATGGTTTGTCAACACCTTTCCCCGTAATGGTTACTACACGTTCAAAAAGTGGTTTGTTTTTTTGAATAGCTTCGTAAACAGCGAAAGCAGTACCAACATTGCTAACTACAGCTCCAACAGCAATTGGCAAGCCACCCGATGGCACTTCTCTGCCGGTTACAGCTTTTATAAGTTGTTTTTCGCCTCCCTGCGGATATTTCACTTTTAAAGGTTGAACTGAAATTCCGTTATAACTTTTTGTTTTTTCTGAAAGTAGTTGAATTGCATCCGGTTTGTTATTTTCAATCCCAATTACAGCTTTGTCAACATTTAACGCTTTCATTAACAGTTGGACTCCAACTAATATTTCATCGGCTTTTTCCAACATTAAACGATGGTCGGAAGTAAGGTAAGGTTCGCATTCCACTCCATTAATAAGTAAAACTTCAGCCGTCATTCCTTTCGGTGGAACCAGTTTTACATGTGTTGGAAACGTTGCTCCTCCTAAACCAACAATACCGGCTTCCTGAATTTTTTTGATAATTTCATCGCTGCCGACATTAATATCTTTTAGCAGGTTCTCGGAACGATCGATTTCCTCTGTCCACTCATCACCTTCAACATCAATAAAGATACCCTGCTTTGGATATCCTGAACTATCTTCGGAAAAGTCAACCTTCTTTACTTTCCCTGAAACCGACGAATGAATATTTGTGGAAACAAAACTGCTACTTTTAGCAATAATTTGTCCCACTTTTACTTCATCTCCACGTTTAACAACCGGAGTTGCAGGTGCACCAATATGTTGTGCAACCGGTATAAACACCGATTGGGGCAGAGGAAGAACCTGAATTTCTTTATCGGCTGATAATTTATTTTCGGGAGGATGTACTCCCCCCAGTTTGAACGTTTTTAACATTCCGGTTTATTTTGCTGTATTACACTCTTCTTTTTCTTCCTTTTTTATTTTCCTTGGCGGAAAATTCAGTTCAAGGATTGAATTTGTCGGACAAACCGGCGGGCATTTCCGGCAAAGTTTACATTTATCTGAATCGATATAGGCCAGGTTGTTTTCGATAGTAATGGCATCGAAAGCACATTCTTTTTGACATTTACCGCAACCTATACATGCCACACTGCAAGCTTTTCTTGCAACGCCGCCTTTATCTTCATTGCGGCAAGCCACAACTACTTTTCTGTCTTTTGGAAATTTTTTACGTAACTCAATCAGATTTTTCGGACAAGCATCAACACAAGCACCGCAAGCCACACATTTATCATCCAGAATGAGCGGAACACCCATTCCTTCGCGCAAATCGATAGCGTCAAAGTCGCATGCATCATAACAGTCGCCATAGCCTAAACACCCAAACTGGCAGTCGGATTCGCCACTGTAAACCGAAGAGGCAATTGCACAGGTAGTAGCCCCATCGAAATTACTTGTTTTGGGGCGGTGGTCGCAAGTTCCGTTACAACGGATAAATGCAACGCGTGGGTCTTTTTTTATGGCTTCAAGTCCTAATATGGACGCAACTATATTCATGGTATCGTTGCCTCCCACCGGACAAAACAAATCTGCCATGTCCGCATTTTTTACACAAGCCTCTGCAAAAGCACGACAGCCTGCAAAACCACAACCTCCGCAATTGGCACTGGGCAATGCCTCTTCTACCTGGTCAATCCGGGGATCTTCATCTACTTTAAACTTCTGAGCTACAAAAAACAGAATCACAGCTGCCGAAGTTCCAATAATACTTAATGTGGCAATGGTATATATAACTGTAATACTCATAGGTTAGATCGTTTCTTCAACTTCGAATTTGAAAACTTTTTTTAATAAATGACGAAAAAAATATAATGTTGTATAGTATGGTATTAAAATCCCAAGCGACACTAAACCACTTAGTAATTCATTTTTTGTAATGGAGTTGGAGATTATTAAGGCAATAAAGACAATTAAAAAAGGCAAAAGGTAGCCATAGAAAAGTGCTGTAAAACCTTTTGATTCCTGAAAAATAACTGTTACTTCCTGTCCGGGAGAATATACCTTCTGAAAACTGTTGATTTCAATTTCTTTATCCTGATAATCTGCCACTGTACAGGCTGTTTTAGCATGGCAGGCTGAACATGCTGACTGATTTACGATGTTTACAATCAGTGTATTATCCCGAATCTCTTTAACAAAACCTTTATGTCTGATGTCTGTTCCCGTAACTATTTTTTTTGTAATTTACAGATTGCAAATTTAGATATTTATGCGAACTTACACATGTCAAAATTCAGTTTTATTTGAAAAAATGCTATTTATAAAAAGTCTAATTTAAGGAATCTTTTTGCTTGTTTTCAGGTGATGAACTTTCGATTGATTCCTGCCGGAGAGAGTCAATGTCCCACGCAGAATCTATATCCTGAATATTATAATTTCTTTCAGTAAGCAAAGTTTCGGAAAGTTGTTTTGAAAACCGGCGGGTTTCTCTGATAAATTCTTTTTCATCTCCTTTCCATGTTTTATACAGCTCTTCCAGGACCTGTTCTTCGTGGTGTTTAAAAGTGCGCCCTGCCCTGTATGCCTCGTATTTTGTAAATCCCAGTTGAACTAATGCTTTTACGCCAAGTTCTGTGGCTGAGTTAAACATCTCTCTCTGTACAATTCTTACGTGTAGTTTATAGAATTCAAAAACATGGAAAATATCTCTTGCCCGCGCAACAATTTGTAACCGTGGGTAATTCTTTCGAACATATTTTGCCACTTTTAAAGCTTCTTCATGTTCGGCCATACTAAGAATAAGCATTTTGGCTTTTTCAATTCCTGCTTTTTCCAGAACTTGCGGACGTGTGACATCTCCGTAATATAATTTGAAGCCGTATTTTCTCAAAATTTCAACGTTTGCCGGGTTGCTGTCAATAATGGTTACACTAATATTGTTAGCCATGAGAAATCGACCTAGAACAAGCCCGAACCTTCCAAAACCTGCAATAATAATAGGATTTATTTCGTCAAATTCATCAAATTCCTGTTTGTTTTGTTTGCGTGAGAGAATAGGTCTAACGGCTTTGTCATGAAAAATAAGCAGCAGTGGAGAAATCGTCATTGAGAGTGTAACAATCAAAAGTAACATTTCAGCGGTTGGCGTATCAAAAAGTTGGCTTTGCGCTGAGAAAGAAATAAGAACAAAACCAAATTCACTGGATTGTGAAAGTAAAAATGCAAATAGAAAGTCATATCCTTTTCTGAGGTTAAATAAGCGTCCTAAAGAAAGTAAGATAATGAACTTGAGGAAAATAAGCAGAGATACGTAGCCTAATATTCGAAAAGGTTGTTCAATAAATAAATTAAAATTAATACTTGCGCCAACTGATATAAAAAAGAGTCCAAGGAGCAAGCCTTTAAATGGTTCTATTGTTGATTCCAGTTCATGACGATATTCATTTTCTGCTAAAACTACTCCCGCAATAAAAGTTCCCAAGGCCGGAGAGAGCCCAATTGCATCCATTGCAAGCGCGATGCCGATTACAAGTAAAAGGGCTAGTGCAGTAAATATTTCGTGAAGCCCTGTTTCTGCAATAAGCCTGAAAACATGACGGGCTATAAACCTTCCGATAATGATAATACCGGCTATAACTCCCATTATTAAAAGGAGTTGTATCCATCCAGGCATCGAAGAGAAACCGGTAAGTTTATTTAAATCTGATTCTGCCGGATTTATTTGCCCACCCCAGGTTGCAAGAATGGGGAGAATAGCCAGAATCGGAATAACTGCCATATCCTGAAAAAGAAGAACAGAAAAAGCCGAACGACCCGCTGTATTCTGTAACAGTCCCTTTTCTGTTAACGTTTGAATGACAATTGCTGTTGATGAGAGTGAAAGTATCAGACCGATGGCAATAGCATTGCTTAAGGTAAAACGGAAAATAAGAGCGACGCCGCCAATAACAAGAGTAGTTAGTAAAACCTGAAGGCCACCTAATCCGAAAATTGATTGCCGCATGCGCCAAAGTAACGATGGTTGAAGTTCTAGTCCAATAACAAACAACATGAGTACAACACCAAATTCGGCAAAATGCATTACCTGCCCGGCATTTTTTCCAACGAGCCCAAGCACAAAAGGGCCAATAATTGCTCCCGCAAGAAGATAGCCGAGAACAGAGCCCAGACCCATTTTTTTTGCCAGTGGAACAGAAATTACTGCCGCCCCTAAATATATTAGTGCCTGAAAAAAGAAATCCTGGTTATGCATGTTTCCCTGTTAATTCGTTTGCATATTCAACAGCAAGAAAATCATTTTTGCTATATTTTTCGTCTCTCAGATTAATAATAAGATTTTTGTATTGTTCTGCATATACTTCTGCTTCTTCCTCTGAAATTGTGTATGATCCGTGCACAACAAAAGGTGGCAGATAATTCATCCGGCATAAAATAGCCGACTGCTCAACCGGCGCCAAAAACTGGTTTACGGTATAATGATTTCGACCCTCTTCTGAATATACTTCTTTTTTTGTTCCGGTTGTTAATACAGAAATAGCATCTTTACCTTCCAGTGCCCGTCCTTCTTTTCCGTAAGCAAAACCATGTTGCAAAACTAAATCAAACCATTCTTTCATTAATGCCGGCGCACTGTACCAGTAAAAAGGATGATGCCAGACAATTATATCGTGAAGCATTAAAAGTTGTTGTTCTTTTATAATATCAATATAGAAATCGGGATAGTTCTCATACAATTCATTTACTGTAACCCATTCCAGTTTGCGCACAGCATTGAGCATTTTTCGATTGATTCGGGATTTTTGAATCGCTGGATGTGCAAATATGATTAAAATTCTTTTCATAGTGTTTTCCTGAAAAACAGGTTTTATATCTCATAAAAATAGTTTTTTTTCGTTGATAATTTGGTAATAAAAGTTCAATGAAAACCCATCCGGAAATTTGTATTTTTGATCAATTATATCATTCATAATAAAAGAAAACAAGTGAATAAATTTATTTTTCTACTGCTTTTTTTATCGGTTTCTATTTTAATTAGTTGTCAGCCAGATAAAAAGGATGTTGAAACAGACGTCGCCTTTGGAAAGTATGTTCAGGCTTTTACAAGCGGCACAATTTCTACTGAATCAGTTATTTCAGTATATCTGGCAAAACCAGTCTCCGAAAACACAGATGCAAACAAACAATTATTTAGTTTCAAACCTGCTATTAGCGGGAAAACAGTTTTGGTTGGAAATCGGATTGTTGAGTTCCGGCCTTTTGAACCGTTAAAGCCAAATACAACTTACGAAGCGGAATTTCATTTAGGTAAACTTGTTGACACTGAAAAGAAGTATAAAGATATGCCGTTTCAATTTTCTACAATGAAACAATCGTTTTCGGTAACATTAGAAGGGCTGAAAAATTATGAAAGCGGGGCACCTGATAAAATGCAATTTACCGGATATTTAATTACCGCTGATGTTTCAGATCTGGCAACTACTGAAAAGGTACTTTATGCAACATACAACGGAAACAAAATGCCATTGCATTGGAACCACGATTCAAACCGGGAAAAGCATTTTTTTACCGTTGATAGTTTGTTACGCGATGAAACAAATACGCAGGAGCTTATTATTTCGTGGAACGGAAAGCCGCTCAATGTAGATAAAAAAGGGGAGGAAAAAGTAGGAGTTCCGGCACTGAATGTTTTTAATGTTTTAGAAGCAAAAGTTTTGCAGGAACCAGAACAACATGTGGAAATCCGTTTCTCAGATCCGTTACAGAAAGCCCAGGATTTAACCGGACTGGTTGAGTTGGAAAACCAATCGGGATTGAAATTAACTATTGAGGGAAATATTGTAAAAGTCTGGCCTGAAAAACCACTCTCCGACGAAATAAATCTGACCATCTTTGAGGGCATTGAAAATGTGAATTATGCAAAAATAAAGGAACAACAAACGTTTCGGTTGCAGTTCAGTAGTTTGAAACCAGCTGTTCGGTTAATTGGGAAAGGGATAATTGTTCCGCAGAACGAAACACTTGAAATGCCTTTTGAAGCGGTAAGTTTAAATGCAGTTGAGATTTATGTTGTCCGGATTTTTAAAGACAATATTTTGCAGTTCTTTCAGGAAAATGATTTTGATGGAGATTCTGATTTGAAAAAAGTGGGACGTCTGGTTTATTCCGGTAAGGTTTCTTTAAATGCTCAACATCCGGGTGATTTGTTGCGGTGGAATACCTATAAAATCAATTTGGCTGATTATATGGAAATAGAACAAGGAGCTATTTATAATGTGCAATTTCGTTTTAGAAAGGAATTTTCGTTGTTTGAATGTGGAGATGAAAAAGGAGAGAGAAACCTCGAAAACGCTCAGCTTGAAACCAAAGAACCCTACCAGACAGAATGGGATCGCCCTGGATGGTATTCCGGATATTATTATCCGCCCGGGTACGATTGGGATGAAAAGGATAATCCGTGTCATATTTCTTATTATAATTCGGTGCATTTCCCATCGAGAAATATTTTTGCTTCTGAATTGGGAATTATCGCAAAGGAAGGTCAAAATCAAGTAATGAATTTTGCCGTAAGTAACCTGTTAACTACTAATCCTGAGGCGGCAGTGGAAATTCAATTATTTAATTACCAGAACCAGTTGCTGGAAACGGTAACAACAGATGCGAATGGTTTTGCCAAAATTAATATGGAGAAAAAGCCGTTTTTACTGGTTGCAAAAAAAGGAAAGCAATTTGGTTATCTGCGGCTTGATGATGGAAGTGCTCTTTCAACGAGTAATTTTAATGTCTTGGGAGATGTTGTAACCGACGGATTGAAGGGGTTTATTTACGGTGAACGTGGAGTCTGGCGCCCGGGAGATACGCTTTTTCTGAATTTTATTGTTGAAAAGGAAAATTCAGCACTGCCGGAAAATTACCCGGTTATTTTTCAGTTGATTAATCCGAACGGACAGGTAGTTGAGAAGCTGGTTCAAACGGAAAATACAAATGGATTTTATTCCTTTAAAGTACCCACCAGCAACGAGGCGCCTACGGGAAACTGGCAAGCTGAAGTAAAAGTTGGAAATGCTGTTTTTTCAAAAAGGGTAAAAATAGAAACGATAAAACCCAACCGCCTAAAAATAGATTTAAAACTACCTGCAAAGGCATTAACATTAAATACAGAATCTATTCCGTTAGAGTCTGTGTGGTTATTTGGTTCGCCAGCTCGTTCTTTAAAAGCAAAAGTTGATGTGCTTTTTGTTCAGGATAATACAATATTTAAAGGTTTTGAGAACTATTCTTTTACAGATCCTGCAAGCAGTTTTTCTCCTGAAGAACAAACCATTTTCGAAGGAAAACTGGACGATAACGGGAAAGTAACAGTTCCTGTTAATTTTGAATCGCTTGAAAATGCTCCGGGTATGGTAAAAGCCTGGTTTACTTCACGGGTTTTCGAAGAGGGAGGCGATTTTAGCATCAATGTAGAACAGGCGAAACTTGCCCCTTTCAAAACTTTTGTAGGAGTTAGAATGCCTGCGTCGGAAGACAACTGGTATAAAACAGATACTGATTATTCTCCTGAAATTATACTGGTTGATGCCAATGGAAAACCGGTTTCAGGAGATAACTTGCAGGTTCGTTTATACAAAATAGATTGGCGATGGTGGTGGGAGTCCGGTTCTGAAAACCTGGCGCATTATGTTTCGGGGAATTATTACCGGCCGTTAAATACATGGAATATCGAAAAGGCTGATCAAAAGAATACAATTAAGCTTAATGTAAAATATAAAAACTGGCAAGATAATGGGCGTTACCTCCTTTGGGTGAAAGATGAAACCAGTGGTCATGCTTCCGGTGTAACCTTTTATATGTCGAAATGGGGAAGCTGGCGCTCGGAAGGAATGGCTGACGGGGCAACTTTGCTTACGCTTCGCACGGATAAAGAAAAATACAATGCCGGCGAAAAAATTGAGGTAACTATCCCTTCTTCGAAAGCCGGAAAAGCATTGGTGAGCCTTGAAAACGGCACGGAGGTTATGGATTGGTTCTGGGTAAAAACGCAGGACAAACAAACCCATTTTACGATTGAAGCAAAACCGGAAATGGCGCCTAATTTTTACATTCATGTGAGTTTGCTTCAGCCTTATGGGCAAACCGAAAATGATGCACCACTTCGGCTCTACGGAGTAATATCGGTGCCGGTAGAAAATCCGGAAACAATTTTGAAACCGGTAATTGAAACGCCTGTTGAGATTGAACCTGAAAAGAAATATACAGTAAAAGTTTCTGAAGCAAATAAAAAAGAAATGACGTATACGCTGGCAATAGTTGATGAAGGTTTACTGGAGCTCACCAATTTCAAAACACCGGATCCACATGCCGCATTTTATGCCCGCGAAGCTCTTGGGGTAAAAACCTGGGATTTGTATGATGTTGTAGCCGGTGCATACGGCGCCAGGCTGGAGAAAGCTTTTGCGGTGGGGGGCGATGCTGATTTGGCAAACAAAGGCAAAAAGGAAATTAACAGGTTTAAACCTGTAGTACAGTTTGCCGGACCGTTCACTCTAAAAAAAGGACAAACAAACAAGCATGAATTTACGATGCCCAATTATGTAGGGGCTGTTCGGGTAATGGTAGTTGCCGGCAATAATGGCGCTTACGGAAATGTTGAAAAGGAAGTGCCTGTACGCAAAGGTTTAATGTTGTTGGCCACGCTTCCACGTGTACTGGCGCCCAATGAAGAAGTGAGTCTGCCGGTAGATGTCTTTGCAATGAAAGAGAATGTAAAGAATGCTGTTATATCAATTAGGACAAACGACCTTGTTGAAGTTTCAGATGAAAAGCAAACCAGTATTGATTTTACTTCTCCGGGTGAAAAAATGGTCTGGTTTAACCTGAAAACAAAATCGGAAACAGGAATTGCAAAAATAGAGATTGACGCAAAAAGTGGGAAGGAGATGGCGACCTACGAAGTGGAACTGGAAATCAGGAACCCAAATTCTGCTGTGACAATTGAGAGATCGGCTGTTGTGGATGGAATGAAGAGCTGGTCGGAAGAACTAACTGTTCCCGGTGTTCCTGAAGATGCCCAAAGCTGGGTGGAGATTTCTGGTTTTCCGCCACTGAACCTGAATAAACATTTGGAATACCTGATGTTGTACCCTCATGGTTGTGTTGAACAGGTTACATCTGCAGCATTTCCACAATTGTTTTTGGGTGATCTTACTAAACTGTCTGCCGGAGAAAAACAACAAACAGAAAATAATATTCGCAGCGCACTGCAAAAACTACCTGCCTTTCAGCTCGATAATGGCGGGTTGGGATACTGGCCGGGAGCCGTAATGGTAAATGAATGGGGAACCAATTATGCCGGTCATTTTATGTTAGAGGCCGAAAATGAAGGATATTCGTTACCCATCGGATTAAAAGAGAAATGGATTAACTTTCAGCGCACCGCGGCTCGTAACTGGAACTCCTCAACGGGGTATAGAAACGGGGTTTATTACCGGGGGTATGATTTTATTCAGGCTTATCGCTTATACACACTGGCATTGGCAGGTTCTCCTGATTTAGGCGCCATGAACCGTTTGCGGGAAAAAGGGAAGAAATCAGCTGAAGTTGCCTGGCGTTTGGCTGCAGCTTATGTTTTGGCAGGGCAACCAGAAGCCGCCCGGGAGCTAATAAATGGAGTAACAAGGGATGTTGCAGACTATAACGGATTGGGTGAAACTTTTGGATCGGCATTGCGCGACAGAGCTATGATTTTGGAAACGATGATTTTGTTAAATGACAAAGAAGAAGCTTTCCGGATGCTGCAAAATATCTCGGATGAAATAAATAAAAGCGACTGGTTAAGCACACAAACCGCTGCATGGTGTTTGAGTTCTGCTGGAGCTTTTGCCCACGATTTTTATAAAGGTAGTCCGGAAACGCAGTTTGAGCTAAATACAAATGGAGAAAAGCATATTTTAAGAACAGAAATTCCGGTGGTTACATTCCCCGTGAAGGTGAAGCAGGATGGGAAAATTACCGTAAATTTTAAAAATAAAGGACAAAATACAAACTCTGTTCGTGTATTTGCACGTGGTATTCCGGTGGGTGTTGATTCCACTTCGGTCTCAAAGAATATAATTTTGGATGTAAAGTATATCAGTTCAGGAAACCGGGAGGTAAATCCAAAAACTTTGACACAGGGACAGGATTTCAAAATGGTTGTAACGGTTAAGAATCCAGGAAAAATCAGGGATTACGAAGAGATTGTTTTGAATACAGTGTTCCCTTCAGGATGGGAAATAATAAATAAGAGGTTGAACGATATTCCGCAAGACCAGAATTCAACATTTGAATATCAGGATATTCGTGATGATCGTATTTATACCTATTTCGATTTGGCAATGAACGAGCAAAAGACGTTTACTTTTTATTTGAATGCTGCATATGCCGGGCGTTTTTATCAGCCTCCGGTAAGTTGTGAGGCTATGTATGATAACAGCATTCGTGCACAAAGATCTGGAAGTTGGGTGGAGGTTAAGAAATAAAACCAAGCCTAACTTTTAAACCAGGGGGAGTGGGTAGATGTTAAAAACGGACTTTAGTTCACAACAAAAAAGAAATCATATTCTTGAATCACAATTCAAAAAGAAAAGGAGCGCTAAAAAGGAATAGAAGGATTCTTTTTTTTGTGGGATTGTTTGCAGTACTTCTTTTTTTTATTTTCTTTTTTGCTGTCCCTCGTCCGCTTTTTGACGACCCGTATTCGACGGTCGTTGAAAGTAGTGACGGAAGCTTGTTGGGTGCACGAATTGCTGCCGACCAGCAATGGCGTTTTCCTGCGCTTGATTCAGTTCCCCAAAAATATGAAAAATGTTTGCTTCAGTTTGAAGACCGGTATTTTTATGTTCATCCCGGAATAAATCCTGTTGCATTAATGCGGGCGCTCGTACAGAATCTGAAATCGGGGAGGGTAGTTAGTGGAGGAAGCACGGTAACTATGCAGGTTTGCCGTATGGCACGCGGTGAAAAACCACGTACAGTAAAAAATAAGCTTGTTGAAATGCTATGGGCGCTGAACCTCGAGTTGCGGTTTTCAAAAAAGGAAATTTTGAATTTGTATGCTTCACATGCGCCGTTTGGTGGCAATATCGTTGGATTAGATGCAGCAGCCTGGCGATATTTTGCGCGTCCTGCCTCTGAATTGTCATGGGCAGAAGCAGCAACACTCGCAGTTTTGCCTAATGCTCCCGCCTTGATTTACCCCGGACGACTTGATGAGCGACTTAGGCAGAAACGTGACGGATTGTTAAAAAAATTATTAGATTCCAACGAAATAGATTCATTAACGTTTCAACTTTCAGTGGCTGAGCCTTTACCCGAAAAAGTGCATGCTTTGCCTATGACTGCCTATCATTTGGTTGAAAAAGCCGCATCCGAAAAAGAGGGGCAACGAATTCAGTCAACTATAGATCGCAATTTGCAGGAACGGGTGAACAAGCTTGTTGCCCGGCATCGAAAAACGTTGGAAGCAAATCACATTTACAATTTGGCGGTAGTTGTTGCAACGGTTTCAACAAAAGAAGTAAAGGCATATGTGGGGAATTATTTTGATGGAAAAGAAACAGAACACGGAAACAGCGTAGATATTATTCCGGCACCACGGAGTACTGGAAGTATTTTAAAGCCCTTTTTGTATTGTAAAATGCTTGATGATGGACAACTTACCCCACCAATGCTGATTCCGGATATTCCTACCCGTTTTGGTGGTTTTACGCCCATGAATTTCGATCAGGAGTTTAGTGGTGCAGTACCTGCGGAGCAGGCTTTGGCGCGCTCCCTGAATATTCCGGCGGTAAAAATGTTGCAGGATTATGGAGTTCCCCCTTTTTATTCCTTTCTTAAAAAAATGGGAATGAATACACTTGTACACCCGCCAGACTACTACGGGCTGTCTCTGATTTTAGGAGGGGCAGAAGTGTCTCTCTGGAATTTATCAGGAATGTATACTTCTTTTGTCTCCGTTTTAAAAAATTATGACGAAAATGATGGTTTTTATGATGCTTATCCATTTTCCGGATTAAAATGGGAGAAAGACAATACGCTTTCCAAAAATAATAATGAAAGAGCTGTTCAGCCTGAGATACGCGCATCATCGGTTTATCTGACGATGCAAGCCTTGTTAAAAGTAAAACGACCGGATTCGGAATCGGGGTGGCAGGAATTTGCATCTGCTCGAAATATTGCGTGGAAAACCGGTACCAGTTTTGGCTTTCGTGATGCGTGGGCAGTGGGAATGACGCGTGATTATGTTGTAGCAGTGTGGGCAGGAAATGCAGACGGAGAAGGACGGCCAGGGCTTGTTGGGGCAGTGGCAGCCGCACCTCTAATGTTTGATGTTTTTGAACTTCTGCCTTCTTCAGGGTGGTTTGGAATGCCGGTAGATGAAATGGAACAGATAGAAATTTGTGCAGAGAGTGGTTACAGGCCAACTGTAAATTGCGATTCAGTAAAATATGTTTGGCTGCCATCAGGTACAAAAGTAGATGTTTGTCCGTGGCATTACAAAGTTCATTTAAATGAAAACGGAACGCAACGTGTAAATGCTGACTGTTTCCCGGTATCAAAAATGAAACATAAAAACTGGTTTGTTTTGCCGCCTGCTATGGAATACTATTTTAAACCTCGAAATCCGATGTATGCCACTTTGCCTCCATTAAAACCGGGGTGTGCCGATGAAGTTGAAAATATGGAATTTGTGTATCCGCGTGAATGGAGCAACTTGTTTATTCCAACTGATTTGGACGGAACATCCGGGCAGTTAATCTTTGAGTTGGTTCACCGACAAAGGAATACAAAAGTTTACTGGCAACTTGATGAACAGTTTCTTGGGGCAACCAGTGGAATCCATCAGTTTGCAATACATCCGGAAAGTGGTTGGCATACTTTAAATGTTACCGATCAATTGGGAAATAGTTTGACTAAGCGTTTTTTTGTGGTCAATAAATAATATATCCCGTACTATGAAAAACACACAAGCTTAATGCAATTTGGAGACATCTGAAAAAGGTTTTTTTGTAAATCAGTTTTCTATTCAGTTTGTGAATTATTTTTTATTGTAGAAGCTGCTTTTCTTTTGAGGAATTTAAAAAAACGTTTGTTCGGGAAGCATTTTTTGAAGGGTCTTTATTGTAGACCGATATCCTACATCGTAAAGTTTTTGTGCATGGCTTAAACTCAAAATGTCGTATTTGTCAATGCCTTCTGGTTCAATGTATAGAGAGGCTGATTTTGCAATTTCATTGGTGTGCGAGTTTACATTCATATAAAATGTTCTGGAGGTAATCTGGACCAAATTTTTAACTTTTTCCTTGGGGTTTATCGGGCTAATATTACACACAATCAATCTTTCACAATCATCTTTTACTGGTCGTGCCGGAATATTATCCACAACACCGCCATCAACATATAATTCGTTTCCTAATTTAACCGGAGAGAATAATATTGGTATTGATGATGAAGCTAAAACCGTTTCCCCAAGTGGCCCCGAGTTTTTATATTCAACTGTGCCTGTGTTTAAATTTGAAACTGCCACAAAAAATGGTAACTCTAAATCTTCAATATTCTTTGCCTCTATTTCTTTTTGGATAATTTCTTTTAGCCCATTAAGCTTAAAAAAGCCATCAACAGGAATATGGAGTTTGGTGTATTTAAAAAACCACCCTTTGTTGAAAACGGAGAGAATTTCCTCGGGGGATTTTCCACTGGCAATAAAAGCTCCAACAATCGCACCAACACTCGTACCCGAAATTACGTCAGGAATTATTCCTTTTTCGTATAATGCAGCAATAATTCCAAGATGAGCAAATCCTCGTGTCCCGCCACCACTTAAAACCAGTCCTGTTTTATATTTTTTTGTCATGGGGTAAAGGTAGAAAATCCTTTGTTGTAATAAATTCTTATAAAATAGATATTGAGTAAAAGAATTTGTTAAAAAGTCTCCCGGAATGGGACAATGTGTCTCTATTTCCGGGAATATATCAATAGTATGAGGAGAAAGATTATATTTTTTTATATTTAGACTCTTTCTAAAATAGTGTGGATAAGAATTAAGTGTGTTAATAGGTTTGTTTACAGAAGTTTATGGTGAATAATAGGAGTGAGAGAGATATCTTTATTGATACTCTTCGTGGTTTAATGTTGATTATAATGACGTTGGATCATACCCCTTTGGATACAAAAAGGTTTACATATAGTACATTTGGTTTTTTTGGTGCGGCAATGGGGTTTATTTTTCTATCCGGATATGTTTTTGGTTTTGTTTACTCTCGATATCTGGAGACGCCCAAATCCTTAGTGAAAAAAACATATAAAAGAATTTGGTTAATTTATCGATATCATATCGGAGCATTTATTTTTGTTTTATTAATTGATTTGTTATCCATTCACTTTCTTAATAAAGGACCATTAAGTGATGGAATAGCAGAAATATACAATAATCCTATAGATCTCCTGAAGTTTGTGTTATTGCTGGAACAGCCTGTCTTTTTTGATATTTTACCATTATATATCGTTTTTCTCACCTTTAGTCCATTTGTATTAATTGGTTTTAAAAAAGGTTATGTCAAATTGATTTTGAGCATTAGCTTTATTCTTTTCTTTATGTTTCAAATATCAGGTGTCCAATTATTTTATAATAATTTACAACTCGAATTGGGAATTAAGTTAGGAAATTTTAATTTGTTTGCATGGCAGTTTTTATTTATAGCTGGTCAGTTTCTGGGATATAACAGATATCAGGGGCTGCAAGTTGTAAAATACAATAAACAGGCTTTATGGGTATTTTCTATATTGGCTATAATGATAATTATTGTCCGGCAAGTTGGAGAAACAAAAGTATGGGGGGTAGTGTACAAGTTACTTTATGAAAGGGAATATTTACAGCTACCTCGTCTTATCAGCTTTTTTATTGTTGCATACCTTGTTGGAGGAATTTCAAAACAGATAAAAGTAAAGAATATTAATTATCTGGCTTTTCTTGGTCAGTATTCTATCGACGTTTTTGCTTTTCATATTCCTATTGCGTATATAACTTTAAAAAGTTCTGAAATAATAACAGGATTGTCAATGCCAATACAAATTCTTGTTGCGCACTGTCTAATTGCTTGTTTAGTCATTCCTGCAATCATTAAATTGGAGTTAAAACTAAAAAAGAAGGAAAACAGAATGTGTCGGCTTATAAAAAATATGTCTCTATTTTTCTCTTTTCCAAAAGATTTGGTCCATATATTTGTTGAAAGTAAAATAAAAAAGAAATTTTGATTTGGCTATATCCTTATACTTTATGGCAGTTTTAACAAATTACTGTGTAAATGTAACTTTCATATAATCTTGTATGTTCTCAATAGGAAGTTATAAGGACTTGTTTACAACATCTTATTGAAGAGAAAAATCTGATATATGTATTATTTCCGCTGCTTTTTTAGGATGAAAAGTGTCCACAAGGAATAGATAGAACTAATCCAACGAAAACCAGGTTCGCATTAAGTCCTGATCACTTACTTCATTTTTATGCCAGAAAATATTAATCCGGTTTTCGTAATAGTAGTCTTTTTTATAATTCTCTATATTTTTCACAATGTCTTTCAGTGCTGTTATCATCAGTTGAACTTCACTGTTTGTCATTGTGGGATGAAGTGACCAACGCACCCACCCGGGTTTTTCCGAAAGATCGCCAAGGTTTATCTTCTCCGTAATTTCTTCCGACTGCTCCACTGATACTTCCAGTAAATAGTGTCCGTAAGTTCCTGCGCAGGCACATCCGCCGCGGGTTTGTATACCGTATTTATCGTTAAGAATTCGTACAATTAAATTATAATGAATGCCTTCAATATGAAATGAAATTACCCCCAGTCGATCGCGGACATTATTGGCCAGAATTTTCACCTCCGGAATCTCATCTAATTCTTTAAAAGCAATTTCGAGCAGTTCGTCTTCCCGATGTTTAATATTCTCAATTCCCATCTGGTCTTTCAACTCAAAACAAAGAGCTGTTTTTATTGATTGCAAGAAGCCAGGTGTGCCTCCGTCTTCCCGGGCTTCAATATTATCAACGTATTTATATTTTCCCCAGGGATTTGTCCAGTCAACAGTTCCGCCACCGGGCTGATCGGGTACTTCATTTTTATACATTGAAGCATCAAAAACCAAAACGCCCGAAGAGCCGGGGCCACCTAAGAATTTGTGAGGTGAAAACATTACAGCATCGAGTTTTTCCATCAGATCTTCAGGATGCATGTCAATTTCGTCGTAAGGAGCAGAAGCTGCAAAGTCGATAAAGCAAACACCGCCAAACTCATGCATGATTCTGGCCAGCTGTTTATAGGGAGTTCTGTAACCAGTAACATTTGAACATGCAGTGAAAGAGCCAATTTTAAAAGATCGTTCTTTATATTTTTCGAGTGCTTTTCTTAAATTTTCAGGTTCAACCAGCAAACCTTTACCTGGTTCAACAATAACAACATCGGCATTGGTTTCGTACCAGGATGTTTGGTTTGAGTGGTGCTCTAAATGTGTGATAAAAACGACCGGACGCTCACGGTCTTTTAAGCAATTTTTGTGTGCAATTTTCCCACAGTATTTCAATCCTAAAATACGTTGAAATTTATTAATTACGGCTGTCATCCCAAACCCTGATGTTATGATAATATCGTCAGGACCTGCATTTACATGCTTTTTTATCAAATCATGAGATTTATGATATGCATGTGTCATTCGCATACCGGTTTCGCTGGTTTCGGTATGAGTATTACCAACAAAAGGGCCAATCGTCTTAGAAATTTTGTCTTCAATGGGCTGGTACAATCTTCCACTTGCAATCCAATCGCCATAAATAATTTTTTGTTTTCCATATGGCGACTCAAATTTTTGGTCGATTCCAACAATGTTTTTTCTGAATTTAGCGAAATAGTTTTCCAGACTACCCATAATTAACTTTTTAGCGTACACAAAATAAGCTACTTTGTGTGAATAAAATAAAGGGAAAAATCATTTTTTGCGACAGTATTAATCGTTTTCAAACTTTGAAAATGACAATTCGTCATAAAAATGGCTTGGCATGGCATTTGATTTTTTGCCGGCAAATAATGAAATGTTTAATTAAAACCATATAAAAATGCAGACAGGAAAAATTGGTGTAACCAGTGAAAATCTTTTTCCAATCATTAAAAAGTTTCTTTATTCTGACCATGACATTTTCCTCAGAGAAATTGTTTCAAATGCTGTTGATGCCACTCAAAAACTAAAAACATTAGCTTTTAAGGGCGAATACAATGGTGATGTTTCCACCGCGAAAGTGGAAGTAAAACTGGATAAAGACGCAAAAACCATTACTGTTTCCGATAATGGAATTGGAATGACTGCAGACGAGATTGAGAAGTACATCAACCAGATTGCATTTTCAGGAGCAAACGAATTCCTTGAAAAATACAAGGACGATGCAAATGCAATTATCGGTCATTTTGGCTTAGGCTTTTACAGTTCTTTCATGGTTTCCGAACGGGTGGATATCGTAACTAAATCGTATAAAGATGGTTCAAAGGCTGTAAAATGGAGTTGTGATGGAAATCCGGAGTTTACGATTGAAGATGTTGATAAGGAAAATGTAGGAACTGATATTGTAATGCATGTCAGCGAAGATTCGAAGGAATTCCTGGACGAGGATAAATTGAAGGAAATTCTTGAAAAGTATTGCAAGTTTCTTCCTATCCCGGTAATTTATGGGAAGAAAAAAGAATGGAAGGATGGTAAACAAATTGATACAGAAGAAGATAATCAGATTAATGAAACAGAGCCGGCATGGACAAAAATGCCTGCTGATTTAAAAGATGAAGATTACCGGAACTTCTATCGCAGATTGTATCCAATGGCAGACGAGCCTTTGTTTAACATTCATCTAAATGTAGATTATCCGTTTACATTAACCGGGATTTTATATTTCCCTAAAATTAAAAATAACTTTGAAGTTCAGAAAAATAAAATCCAATTGTACAGCAATCAGGTATTTGTAACTGACTCGGTTGAAGGAATTGTTCCTGAGTTTTTAACCTTGTTGCACGGAGTACTCGATTCGCCGGATATTCCACTGAATGTTTCCCGTTCGTATTTGCAGAGTGATTCTAATGTAAAGAAAATAAGCAGCCATATTAACAAAAAGGTGGCTGATCGTTTGCACCAGATTTTTAAAGATAACCGCGAAGATTTTGAGAAGAAATGGGATGATCTGAAAATTTTCATTGAATATGGAATGCTTACTGAAGAAAAATTCTACGACAGAGCCATGAATTTCTTCATGTTCAAAAATGCAGAAGGGAAGTATTTCACTTTTGAAGAATATGAAAAACTGATTAAAGACAACCAGACAGATAAAGATAAAAACCTGGTTTATTTATATACAACAAATACCGTTGAGCAATATACATTTATCGAAGCTGCTAAAGATAAAGGATATGACATTTTGGTTTTAGATGATGTATTGGCTCCTCATTTAATTAATAAATTCGAGCAAAAACACACTGATAAACGCTTTGTACGTGTAGACTCGGATGTAGTTGAAAATCTGATTAAAAAGGAAGAGACAACAAAAGAAGAATTAACCTGGGAACAAAAACAGGAGCTTTCTCCGATTTTCCAAAGTGTATGTCCTGAAAATAAGGATTATTCATTTATTGTTGATTTTCAGGATTTGGGGGAAAACGGTTCGCCTATGGTTATAACCAGAAGTGAATTTATGCGCCGAATGAAAGATATGAGTGCAGCGCAGGGAGGAATGAATATGTATGGTGACATGCCTGAAAGTTTGAATCTGGTTGTAAATACAGCACATCCTCTTGTGAAAAAAGTCTTGGAATCAAAAGACAAAAAATTGGGTGCACAACTTGAAAAACTGGGTCAAGAACTTTCCGCCAAGAAAGAAGAGATTTCCGGACTTGAAAAAGCAAAAGAAGGTAAAAAGGAGGAAGAGATTCCGCAAGCCGATAAAGAAAAACTGGATGATTTAAATACCAAACTGGCCGAACTTGAGGAAGCAAAACGAAATAAGTTGACCGGATTTGGCAAAGAGAATAAACTAGCAAAGCAAATGGTAGATTTGGCTCTATTAGCTAATGGTATGTTGAAAGGAGCCGATTTGGATAAATTTGTAAAACGAAGTGTAGAGTTAATTAAATAAACACAAGGGAAAGTGATTATTGATGCGCCATCATTCTGCCGGGGGCAGAGGGTGGCGTTTTTTTATGTGCCAGTTTTTTTCCTTGTTTGAGAGATAATCAACAATTACATGAAGTTTTGTTTTTAGATCAATTAGGTTTTCCAGTGTTAAATTTACCGACGTTAATGTAGAAGCCAGTTTTTCAGGGATTTCGACAGCTTTTTCACGCATTGTCATTCCTTTTTCAGTGAGGGAAATCATCACTTTTCGTTCGTCTGTTTCAGAACGTTTCCGAACAATTATTCCCATTGTTTCCATCCGTTTTAAAAGTGGTGTGATGGTGTTGGTATTCAGAATAAGTTTTTGCGAAATTTCGTTTACGGTTAAGTCGTCATTTTCCCAAAGTACCATTAAAACCAAATACTGCGGGTAGGTAATTCCTAGTTTGTCAAGATAAGGCTGATATTCGCGTGTAATTAATCTCGATGCCGCATATACCGGGAAACATAGCTGGTTCTCTAATTTTAATTGTTCATATGCCATCACCTAAATTTTTAAAATGAATCGGATATATTATTGTATTTTTACAAAAGTATCCCCGACTTATTATACATTACTCAATTAATTCATAAAACTTTCAAGATACTTGTCGATTTTTTCGGGCTTAGTCGTTGGTGAAAAACGTTTTACCGGATTTCCTTCTTTGTCAACAAGAAATTTGGTAAAGTTCCATTTGATTTTGCTTCCCAAAGTTCCGGTTAATTTGCTTTTCAGGTACTTAAAAATTGGATGCGCGGTTTCGCCATTCACATCTATTTTTGAAAACATTGGGAAAGTTACCCCATAGTTTATAATGCATCCTTCCGAAATTGATTTTTCGTCGCCTGGCTCCTGGTTCGCAAACTGGTTGCACGGAAATCCAAGAACAACCAGCCCTTTGTCTTTGTATTTTTCATACAAATTTTCCAGCCCTTCATATTGCGGAGTTAACCCACATTTACTTGCTGTGTTTACTACTAAAACAGTTTTTCCTTTATAGTCTTCCATTTTTATTTCCTTTCCCTGGAGACTTTTTGCTGAGAGTTGATAAAAATTTGTTTCCATAATTTCTATTGTTTTGAGTTGTAAATTCTATTTATTTTTCTGACCTTCCATTTGCCTGTTGCCTGTTAAGACCAAATAATCGGTAGTGGCTGAAAAAACATTCGCACTAAGCAATCTTTGTCGGTGGTGAGCCCGAAGCCGTCAACTCCGTTTATATACAAAGAAATATTTCCTATGCATGATTCTGAAAGTATTTCTCAACGTTATTTATTATTTATCTCTATTGTATCGCTCGCGATATAAATATGGGGAAAAAGTAGTTTATGTCGCTTGCGATATATTTGTTTCCAAGTGAAATTAATATTTATTTAAGGTAGGTTTTGAAGTTATTTGCCGTCGGCAAAGTCCTGTAAATAAGCAAAGCGCTCGGTTAACCTTCCGTTTTTTACAATGGAGGCACGTTCAATAATTTTATCAGTATCTTCATTGAAAAGGCTTGGGAAAACCTTATCAATTAGATTTCTGCCAAAATCAAGCGAGGCATCTTTCGGTAATTCACAAGGTAAATTATCCACCGCCTGTACTGTTATATTTTTTTCAGAACTGAAAAGCTCCTCCAATTCTTCGGTTTCAGGATTGTAATCATAAAATGGATTGTCGATGGTTGCCGCCCTTTTGGTTGCCGGAATTGAACCTTCAATGTCACAGGTAATATCGGAAATTACCCTGATTTTAAAATCGGACTGTTTCATATCGTTGGCAGTAAAAAGAACCGGCGCTTTTGGATCCCAGTAAGCCGACGCAATTAAAATATCGGTAACTTTTGCAAAAGGTAAAAATGCATTCTCGTACATTTCGGGGTGATTAAAAAAGTGCCTTAACTCAAAAGGTTCTTCATTTTTTCTTTTGGTGTAATTTATAGGAAGCAGTTGGGTGAAAACTGGTTTTTGAATTTTTGTTTCTTTTAAATAAGCTTCCGGCGAAATACGGATTATTTTCATGTGGTTCAGAATTTCAAGAACGCCATTAGCTACGCGGCCATCACCGGTTACTGCAATTTTTATGGGTGGAAGTTTTACTGAATCAAGAATGCTTAACATTTCTTCCAAATCAGTGCAAAGATGTGCTGGTTTTATATCGAAGGTCTGATTCCGCAAACCAAAAGCACGTAAGCCACTGTAAGCTCCAACTAAACCTGCAAAACGTCCGAACCCTATAACTCGAAACCCTTTTTTATTTGTTAGTGTTTCATAATCAATTAATTGGATTTTTTTCCTGAGGGCGGTTTGTAACAAGCTGCGATTATATTCCTGCTTTTTTATGGTGTGCGAAAAAAAGAAATATATTTTCCCCGGAATAAAATCTTGTATTTTAACCTCTTTCACGCCTAATAATATATCACAATCGCTTAAGTCCTCTTGCAATGGTATTCCAAGTGTAATATATTCTTCATTTATAAAACTTCGTATGGGGCTCGGTTGTACTACTATTTTTACATTAGGAAATTTTTTCTGGACCTCCAAACACTGTTCCGGTGTAAGCGGTACTCTTTTGTCGGGAGGAGTTTTACCTTCGCGAAGAATTCCAACTTTCATTTATCTGTTTTTTTATGAATAGATAAATATACTTTATCCTTAAGGAACAATCAAAAGCAAATTTTTCTTCCGCTGTTAAAGGACAACTAAATTTTATTCATTCTTAGATAAATAATAGTAATATTTGCATGTATAAATTGAATGATATGCCGGGCCGAATTGTAAATTTGATTTTCGCTATAGTAGTAATAGTCTCTACATTTTCCTGTACTAAAAAGAAAGATTCGCAAATTACCGGTGAATATTCCGGTTCCGAAAGTTGTATTCAGTGCCACGAAAAATTTTATAAACTATGGCAACCGTCATTTCACGGGCAGGCAATGATGCCAATAAATGCCGAATTTATAAAAAAACACCAATTGCCAAACAGCCAGTCTGTTGATGTGGAAGGTCACATGTTTACCGTTGAATTCAAAGATTCAACAATGGTGATGTATGAAAAAGATGGTGAAAAGACAATTAAAACATACAATATTTTGTGGGCAATGGGGGGGCATAATGTATATTGTTTCTTAACACCGTTTGAAAAAGGAAGACTTCAAAATATTCCACTGGCTTTTGATGCCAATAGTAAAACATGGTTTAATTATCCTGAATCAGGCATTCGTCATTTTGGAGAAGGAGTACCTCAGGATGAGGCCTTGCCTTGGAAAGATGCGATGTACGCTTTCAATACGGGGTGCTACAGCTGTCATATTAGTCAGTTAAGTACCAATTTTGATTTGTCAACTGACACATACCACACTAGCTGGCGCGAACCTGGAATAAATTGTGAAACCTGTCATGGCCCGGGAGGTGAACACATTCGCATTTTTAAGAATTTAAAAAACGGTGAAAAACCCAAGGATATTGGCTTGGTGGTTACCAGTACATTTACACAACAACAAAATACGGATGCCTGTGCAACGTGCCATTCAAAAATGATCCCAATCACTCCGAGCTACATGCCTGGTGAAAAATATTTTGATAATTATAATCTTACAACACTTGAAGATCCGGATTTTTATCCTGATGGACGTTCTCTCGGTGAAAATTATACCTTGACCGGATGGATGATGAATCCTTGCGTAGAGGAGAGTGATTTGAATTGTGTAACCTGCCATACCTCAAGTGGTCGCGACAGAAATAAGGATAATCCGAATAATACGTGTTTGCAGTGCCATGAGGATAAGGCAGAAAATATTCAGGCTCACACCGGGCATACGGAGGAAGCCGGGCTAACCTGTCTGAGTTGCCATATGCCGAAAAGACAATTCGTGGGGCGTTTCTTGCGTAGCGATCATTCTTTTCGTCCACCAATGCCTGAAGCTACCATTAAATTTGGCTCGCCAAATGCATGTAACCTTTGTCATACAGACAAAACACCTGAGTGGGCAAACAAAATTGTAAAGGCACGGCCAAATGGAAATTATCAGGAAGAAACATTAAAGTGGGCACAGTTGATAAAAGAAGCACGCGACAATGATTGGACAAATGTTGGTAGAATATACGACTGCATTACAAATCCCGAAACAAATGTAGTTGTTGCAAATTCGTTGATACGTTTGCTAACAAATTGTGCACTCGATTCGAAAACGGATGTATTATTAAAAGCATTAAATAATAAATCTGAGTTGGTTCGGGCATCTGCCGCCTACGGCTTGTCGGGAGTTTTTACCGATAAAGTGAAAAATGCTTTGTTACTGGCTTGTGAAGATGGTATTCGCCTGGTTCGTATTCAGGCAGTAAATGCTATTTTAATGTTTCCTGAAAATAGTTTTACCGTTGAGCAGTCAGAAATAATTCAAAAAGCCGAAAAGGAATATGTGATATCAATGACCTCTAGGCAGGACAATTGGAGTAACCACTACAACCTTGGAATATACTACCAAAACCAAGGCAATGTTGACGAAGCTTTAAATTCGTATGAAACAGCAGCCCGGTTGTACCCAGAATCAATGATGCCACTGATAAATAGCAGTGTTTTATACTCATACCTTGGCAACACACAAAAAGCCGAAGAAAATTTGCAAAAAGCAATTAAAGTAGATCCTGATAATGAAGCAGCCAATCTTAACCTGGGGCTTTTATTTGCTGAACAAGGAAAAATGGATGACGCTGAAAGAGCGCTAAAAATAGCACTTCAGGCGAATCCCAAACAGGCGGTAGCCGCATACAATTTAAGCGTAATAACCGCTCCCCATGATTTAAATGCTGCACTAAATTATGCTGAGCTCGCAACAAAAGCAAGTCCTGATGAACCCAAATATGCTTACACTCTGGCATATTATCAAATGGAAAACAATAATAAAACCCAAGCAATTCTTACGCTCAAAACATTATTGGATAAAAACCCACTCTATTATACTGCTGTAAGTTATCTGGCCGATATTTATATCAGGGACGGAAAAAAACAGGATGCAGTTAATTTGTATCAGAAAACATTAAAAGCAGAGGGAATCTCGGAACAAGACAAGGCTGGAATCCAGCAGGC
The DNA here is from genome assembly GCA_963677235.2 of uncultured Draconibacterium sp. Taxonomy (GTDB): domain Bacteria; phylum Bacteroidota; class Bacteroidia; order Bacteroidales; family Prolixibacteraceae; genus Draconibacterium. The sequence continues at coordinate 366,957 of CAXXPP010000006.1, forward strand.
AATTGTGTCTATTCAGCAAAATATGTAAGAATCTCAGGTAACATAATAAAATCACAAATAGAGATTTGTGAATATAGTGGATAACCTTAAAATTTGTATTATATATTATTATTGATGTTTCTTTTATGTTAAATCAAGGAGTATAAGTCCATTTTATTTCTTTAATGGCTTGCAATAATAAAAGACATTTTTATCTTTATTGTGAATAAATTGCAAACACCTTGGACGTTAAACATAAAGAATTGAGTTTCCAGTTGATGGTTGAGGCTTCTCCAATAGCACTTATATTGGTAAATAGCTTTGGTAAGATCGCTTATGTTAACAACTTTACCGAAAATCTTTTCTTATACAAAAGAAATGAATTGATGGGAAAAGACGTCGCAATTTTAATTCCTTCACGTTTTCGTTCCTATCACCCCAAATTTATGAATGAATTTTTTATTCACCCGGAAACCCGTCAGATGGGGAAGAACCGTGATTTGTATGCACTTCGAAAAGATGGAAAAGAATTTCCTGTTGAAATAGGACTAAATCCGATTGTAACTGTTGACGGAACTTTGGTTTTAGCAACAATAATTGATATTTCTGAAAGAGAAAAAGCCAATGAACAGTTCCGCCTGATGGTTGAATCAGCGCCAAATTCAATTATACTCGTTGATTTTTCGGGAAAAATTGTAATGATAAATAAACAAACGGAGAATCTTTTTGGATATACACGGGAAGAGCTTATAGGAAACAAGATGGAGATTCTGGTTCCCAAAAGGTTAAAAGCTCACCATCCCCGGCTTCGTCAGAATTTTTATGATGTCCCAAAAGCGCGCCCGATGGGAGCTGGCCGCGATTTGTTTGGGGTGAGAAAAGATGGTACGGAAGTTCCTGTTGAGATTGGTTTAAATCCGATTGAAAAAGATGGAAATAGGTTTGTTCTGGCTTCAATAATTGATATTACAGAACGAAAAAAAAATGACGAAGAAATACGGTTGTATACCAAGAGGTTAGAAGATAAAAATAAAGAACTAGAACAATTTACATACATTGCTTCTCACGATTTAAGAGAACCATTAAATTCGATTAATAGCTTAATTGATTTGGTGATTGAAGAAGATTTTGAAAAACTGGATATCGAGGTGCAGCAAAGATTAAGTTTTATTTCAAAATCATCGAACCGGATGAAAGATCTGGTAAAAGGTCTTCTTGATTACGCCCGAATTGGAAAGGATTCTGAATTTTTACAGGTTGATTTCAATAATATTGTAAGGTATGTTCTAAATGATTTGGAGCTAATCATTGAAGATTCCAATGCAAAAATAGTAGTGAGAAAACTGCCGGTTCTGGAAGCATTGGAGTTGGAAATCAGACTATTATTTCAAAATTTGATTACCAACTCAATAAAATACAGAAGTAAGGAGAGGCCGCTGGAAATTGAGATTTTTTCTAAAAAAGTGAAAGAAGGCTGGGAATTTTCTGTCAGAGACAATGGAATTGGAATCCCCGAAAGCCAGAGAGAGAAGATCTTTGTTATATTTCAACGTTTACATGGACGTGACGAATACGAGGGAATTGGAATTGGATTATCGCACTGTCGTAAAATTGTAGAATTGCACGATGGGAAAATTTGGGTTGAATCTGAATTAGGAAAAGGTAGTACGTTTCATTTTTTTATCCCTTTAAAATAATTAAAATGAAAAAATTAAAAGGACTTGATTGTATCTTATTGGTTGACGATGATGATGTTACCAATTATTTAAACAAAATACTTATCAAAAAAAGCGAAATAGATGTACATGTTGAAGTTGCTCTAAACGGATTAATTGCGCTAGAATATCTTACCTGTACCGGCAGGTACAATGATAACAAAATATTTCCCAAACCTGGGTTAATTTTGTTAGATATTAATATGCCAAGAATGAATGGCTGGGAATTTTTGAAAGAATATAACAAGCTTGGCCCAAATCAGAAAGCAGACGTTGTGATTGCTATGCTAACTTCGAGCAATAATATTGACGATGTAAATACAGCGCTGGAAGAGTATGAGTTACCCGCATATCTATATAAACCACTGACCCTAAAAAAACTGGAGGAGATTATCTACCGCTTTTTTCCCAAGGAAGAGGTTTGAATATTTTTCAGGCATTTGCTGCTAAACGATTTACAAAATGACCTCACGGGTTGTTGATTGAAGTTTCTTTTTTCAAAAGAAAAATTTTACATTGTTTGTTCAAATTGGAAAAGTACAGATAAACTAATTCGTATTTTTTCTGTTATTTTTGATAAACATAAAAATCAACAAAAGTCATGTTAATAGTTATATCGCCGGCAAAATCGCTGGATTTTACAACTCCAACAGTTACTTCAGAGTATACCATGCCCGAATTTTTGGAGCAGTCAGAAAAACTGATAGGGAAGCTAAAGAAAATGAGTCCGCGACAATTATCTAAATTAATGAATATTTCGAAGGATTTGGGAGAACTTAATTTTCAACGTTACCAAAACTGGAGCCTTCCTTTTAATCCAGACAATGCAAAACAGGCAGTTTTAGCATTTAACGGCGATGTTTACCAAGGTCTGCAGGCTGCTTCTCTACCGGAGGAAAAGCTTGAATTGGCGCAGAAACATTTAAGAATTCTTTCCGGTTTGTATGGCGTTTTAAAACCTCTCGATTTAATTCAGCCTTATCGTTTGGAAATGGGAACAAAACTGAAGTATTATAAATCTGATGATCTTTATTCTTTCTGGAATCCTCTATTAACTAAAAAAATAAATGAATCAATCACAGGGTCGGGGAGTGATATTCTTGTGAACCTGGCTTCTAACGAGTATTTTAAAAGTATTGACAAGAAAAGATTAAAAGCAAAAATTGTTACTCCCGAATTTAAAGACCGCAAAAATGGCGAATATAAAATGATTTCGTTTTTTGCCAAGAAAGCCCGTGGATTGATGACACGTTTTATTCTTGAAAATAGTATTGATGATACCGAAAATCTTCAGGCATTTGATTCCGAAGGATATGTATTCAACCCCAATTTATCGAAGCCGGGAAACCCGGTTTTTACAAGGGATAATGAATAAAAAATGCCCAATGCTGATTTTTTGAGCAAAAGGCATTTATCTTGTTTGTAATAAATATTTTATTCTTTTAAAAAGGTAGATCATTGGCATCGTCATCTGCACGTTCCGGAGGAATATCATCCATTGAAAATTCCGGCGGAGGTTCTGGTAAATTCTCTGCCGAAGGTTTTTCTATCTTCCACGCATTTATATTATGGAACCATTTGCCATTGTATTCTCTCGACTCAACATTAAAAGAAACTTCTACTTCTTCTCCAGCTGACAATCCGTCTATTAAAGATGTTTTATCATTAAAAAGAGTAAAGCAGATTTTCTTTGGGAACTGTTCGTCGGTTTCAATTACGAACTCTTGTTTTTTCCACTCCTTGCCTGCGCGGCTTACACCCGATTCGGGTTTTAATACCTGTTGTACTTTTCCTTTAACTTGTAAACTCATGTAAGCGAAAATAAAAAAGAAACCCTTCGCAAAAAAATTTTACAAAGGGTTTTTATCAAGAAAAATATCAAAATCTATGTTATTTGTCTTTTACAATTTCGAGTAATTCAACTTCAAAAATCAATACTGAATTTGGTCCGATGTCGTTACCTGCTCCACGTTCACCATATGCTAAATCAGCAGGCAAATAAATTTTCCATTTTGAACCAACAGGCATTAACTGTAAGGCTTCTGTCCAACCCGGAATTACCTGTCCTACTTTAAATACTGCAGGTTCACCACGGTCCACTGAACTATCGAAAACAGTTCCGTCAATTAATGTTCCGTGATAATGTACACGTACCTGATCATCGGCAGTTGGTTTAGAACCAGTTCCTTCAGTTAAAACTTCATACTGAAGTCCGTTGTCTGTTACATGAATTCCTTCACGTGTTTTGTTTTGCTCAAGGAAAGCATTTCCTTTTTCTAAATTTTCCTGAGCTTCTCTTTTGTTTGCCGATTCAAAATAGTTACGGATAATTGTGTTTGCTTCTTCTTCTGTTATTAAACCATCTTCGCCCAACGACGCGGTATGGAAAGCAGCAGCCATTGTTTCAATATTCATTTCTTTTCCGCCAGGTGCTGATGCCAGTTGTTGTTTGTTGTTTGACCCAACCAAAAAACCAATTGCATAACTTGCTGAATCGGTAGCTGTTTCCAGCTTAACATTTTGAACAGCTCCATTTTGTTGACAGGCTGTTCCGGCAATTCCCAATGCAATTGCCAGTAAATAAATAATTTTGTTTCTCATAATTATCATTAAATTAAACGATTTCCAATAGTTCAACATCAAAAATCAGTGTGGCGTTAGGTCCGATTGCACCACCAGCTCCACGTTCTCCATATCCAAGTTCAGAAGGAACAAAAAGGCGCCATTTTGACCCCGTTGACATGAGTTGTAAAGCTTCAACCCATCCCTGAATAACCCCGTTTACCGGGAAAGTTGCTGGTTGTCCTCGTTGCACTGAACTATCGAAAACAGTTCCGTCAATAAGTGTTCCGTGATAGTGGCATTTTACCTGGTCGGCTGCCGTTGGTATATCTCCTTCTCCTTCTTTTAAAATTTTGTATTGTAGCCCGCTGGGAAGTTCTGTTATATCTTTCTTTTTTGCATTCTCTGCTAAAAATTGTTTTCCTTTTTCAAGATTTTCTTTTCCTTCCTGCTGATTTGACTGGGTCATAAAATTTTCCAAAATATAATTGGCCTCGTCAACTGTCAATTGCGGTTCTGTACCTGAAAAAGTATCTTTTAATGCTTCCAGAAATATTTCAGGATTAATAGTTGTAACTCCTGAATTTATAAGATTCCCGGCAACGCTCATTCCCAATGCATAACTAAATTGTTCTAACTCTCCTGTAATCTTTTTCTCTGCCATTAAATTTCTTTTTTGATTAAGAGTTGCGAAGATAAGGTAATTTTTTGGCAATTAAAGTTTTAATCTTTTTTTATTCCACGCAGCATTTGTTTTTTTCCAGGGGGGCCGGGGAGCCTTTGCATAGTAAATCCGGTTTGAGTTAACCGGCGTCTGATTTCCCCTTTGGCACTGTAGGTTACAAAAATTGCATCTAGGTTACATTGGTTGTAAATTGAGTTGAAAACTTCAGCGATCCACATTTCGGGTTGTTTATCGGGACCAAACGCATCAAAATAAACAACATCGAATTTTTTTAAACCAGAGAAACTAAATCCGTTCAAATCTGAAAGGATTTTATGCAGAAAAAAATACTCCGAAATCTGTACCATACTATTCCATTCACAAGAGTGTATCTTTTCGAAAATACTTTTTTCTTCCGGTCGGAATAATGAAAAATGGTTTAATTGGTCGAGTGTGAAACTGTCCAGCGGAAAATTTTCGATACTGTAATAATGTGTTTTTCGTTTTCTTTTTTCCGCCTGAACCGCAGTTAAAATGCAATTTAATCCTGTTCCGAAACCAACCTCAAAAACTACAGGGCTTTGCTTTTGAGAGGATAAAAATCCTTTTTCAATATAAACATATTCCGATTCGGTGAGCGCCCCGTTTACCGAGTGGTACTGTTCATTTAATTCCGGGAGATAAATTGTTTTTGAGCCGTCGGCTGTGTCTATTATTTTACGTTCCATTTGTATTTAAAAGTAATTCTGGCCATGGTTTCAACCAAAAGAACTATTTTTATGCGACAAAATTAGGAAAAGTAAGGGGTGAATTGTTGTAATTTATTCAGAATATTTCCTGAGAATTTTAAAAGATGTTTATAAAATTATATAACGAAAATCCAAATCCGCGTGATGTGCGAAAAGTGGTTGATATTTTGCGCGACGGGGGGATAATTATTTATCCAACAGATACTGTTTACGGGTTGGGATGCGATATTACAAATAACAAAGCTGTTGAAAAGGTTGCACAAATAAAAGGAATCAAGATTGAAAAAGCCAATTTTTCTTTTATTTGCAGCGACTTGAGTCATCTGTCAGATTACACAAAACCTATTTCAAACACGGTTTTTAAATTGATGAAAAAGAATCTGCCAGGGCCTTTTACTTTTGTTCTGGAAGCAAACACCAATGTTCCGAAATATTTTAAAGGGAAGAAAAAAACCGTGGGAATAAGAGTGCCCGATAATAATATTATTCACGAAATTGTAAATGAATTGGGGAACCCAATTGTATCAACTTCTATTTATGACGAGGATGAAATTCTTGAATATACAACGGATCCGGAGTTAATTTATGAAAAATACAAAGATATTGCCGACGTGGTAATTGATGGCGGTTATGGAGAACTTGTCCCATCAACTATTGTAGATTGTTCGCAGGATGAGCTTGTAATTCTTCGGGAGGGAAAAGGAGTCTTGGAATTTTAATCTGGCTTGCCAATATGAAATTGTTTATTCTTTCCAGAATGTAGGTGAAAATAATACTAATACCGTAAACAGTTCGAGTCTTCCAATAAGCATCAGAAAAGAAAGGAACCATTTACCGCCGGGAGCAACATGCGCAAAATTCTCAGCAGGCCCAAAATTTCCTAATCCGGGGCCAATATTTCCTAGACAGGTGGCTACTGCCCCCATCGAAGAAGGAAGGTCTGGTTCAATAAAAGTAAAAATTACTGTGCTAAAGCCGAAAATTATAAAATAAAGCATGAAAAATGCCAGAATATTGGTAACAATTTTGGAGTCAACAGAGTGCTTGTTGAATTTTACGGGGATAACTGCTTTCGGATGAATCATTCTGCGCAGTTCATAATAGCTGTTTTTGAATAAAATTACAACTCGCATAATTTTAATACCGCCGCCTGTTGAACCTGCTGAGCCTCCGAAAAAGAACAAAACAAAAATTAAGATGGTGAGAATTGGAGGCCAAAGTAAATAGTCTGAAGTTGCATAACCAGTTGTTGTAATTATTGAAACTACCTGGAAAAGTGCATCTCTGAAAGCTTGTTCAGCACCAAATGATGTGGTTACAACTAAGCCTAAGAAAATTATGAGGGTAAACCCGATGACAAAAAGACTGTAATATTTGAATTCTTCATCTTTCAAAACTTTTTTAAAATTTCCTCTTATCGCGACGTAAGACAGTGTGAAATTAGTACCAGCAAAAAACATAAAAAGAACAACCACATATTGAATAAAAGGAGAGCTCCAGTGTGCTATGCTGGCCTGTTTCGTTGAAAATCCTCCGGTTGCCATTGTTGTAAAAGAGTGGCAAATAGCATCAAAGATTGTCATTCCTCCAATCCAAAGTAAAATTGTTTCAGCAACGGTAAAACCCAGGTAAATAATCCACAGAGTTTTGGCTGTTTGTCTGATTCTTGGGCTTATTTTATCAGGGGTAGGTCCTGGAACTTCTGCCATAAAAAGTTGCATCCCGCCAATTCCAAAAACGGGTAAAATAGCGAGCGATAATACAATGATACCCATTCCTCCAAGCCATTGGGTCAGACTCCGCCAAAACAATATTCCATGTGGCAGGGCTTCTATATCGGATAAAATTGATGAGCCGGTGGTTGTAAAACCGGAAATAGTTTCAAAGAAAGCATCTGTGAAATTTGGTATTGAGCTACTTAAAATATAGGGTAAACTGCCAAAAAAGGAAAAAATAATCCAGGAAAATGCTACGATTATAAATCCTTCTCTTTTGCCAATATCACGCGATGCATTTTGAGTCAGAAACAGAATTAGTCCGCCGGAAACTACTGAAATTGCAGAGGAAAATACAAAAGCTTTAATATCGTGTTCGCCGTAAATAACTGAAACCAGTAAAGCCAGTAACATGGCAATTCCTTCAACCAGAGATAGAAAACCGAGAACACGAAATATTAGCTTAATATTCATTGGTGACTAAAATTCCCGTAAATCTACTTAAAAAATTTCTCTAATTTTTTTATTCCGGATGGAAGTGTAAAAACGACAACTTTATCACCTTCTTTAATTTCACTATCGCCATGTGCAATAAATGCTTTGTCGCCTCTGATTATTCCGCCAATTTTTGCTTCATCGGGGAAATCCAAAAATTTGATAGCTCGTTGTGTAATTCTGGCATTAGGTTTGGCAATAAACTCAAAAACTTCAGCATCTGAAGCTGTGAGGCATTTTACTTTCGAAATTTCAGCATTTAAAGTAAAACGGTAAATGTAACTTGCTGCATTTAATTTTTTATTTACAATTGTGCCAATGTCCATATTTTCCGCCAGTCCCATAAATGCGATGTTTTCAACTTCGGCAACTGTTCTGCGGACACCAAATGATTTGGCAAGGTGGCAGTTTAGGATGTTGGTTTCTGAGTTTCCGGTAGTAGCGACAAATGCATCCATTTTTTCAATACCTTCTTCTTTTAAAAGATTCAGGTTTCTGCCATCACCATTTATGACCAGGGCATTTTCAAAACGATCGGCTATTTTTTCGCATTTCTCGCGATTGATCTCGATAATTTTAATCCGATACTGATCGCCAAGTTTTTCAACTGCTTTTTGGGCAATACGGCTGCCTCCAAGAAACATAATATTTTTAACGTCGAACGTTTTTTTGTCGGTTAAGTCAAAAACATGCTGTTGTTCGGTACGCGTTGTAATAAAAAAGACGATGTCGCCATTTTTTATAAAATCGCTTCCTTTCGGTATGATTGTTTCATTTCCCCTATTAATCGCAACCACCAGGATGTGATCATTTTGCTGGGAAAGTTCTTCAAACGTTTTATTTAAAATTTTCGCTCCTTCACGGACTTTTATTCCCAGTAGAATAAGTTTTCCATTTGAGAATTCAATTAATTGCCGGGTGCCGGTTTGTTTTACTGAAGCAACAATTTCTTTGGCAGCCAGGCTTTCTGGATAAATAAGCTCATTAATTCCAAGATTATTAAGTTTCATGCGGTAACGTTCCTGCAAATATTCTGAATTGTTGATCCTGGCAATGGTTCTTCCCACACCTAAATACGATGCCATTGAACAGGCAAGAACATTTCTTTCTTCAAAAGGCGTTACTGCAATGAACAAATCGGCTTTGGCTAACCCTGTTTCTTTCAAATCCTGGAACGAGTGGGCCGACCCGGTAACAGTCATTAGATCGACATCGCTGCTTATTTTAGATAACTTTTCGGGTGAATCATCCAACAAAACAATGTCATGATTTTCACTGCTTAACATTCTTGCCAAATGTGTTCCAACCTCTCCGGCACCTGCAATTACAACTTTCATTAATCCAATTTTTAGTTAATCTCAGTAATTTACGAACAAGCACTTTTGCTTTTTACGTCTGATTGTCAATTTGCTATCTGTCTACTTAAAAAACCGCGGCAAAATAAACTATTAACTTTCAAATTTCCAGAAAATAATGCATAAATCTACGCGGAAAAAATATTCATTTAATGTGAAAAGTTACCAATTTTTTTGATAAGCACCTTGATTTGATACGTTGAAAATTTGATTTGTTAAATGATTGTTTTTTCGGTAAACTCTTTGGTTTGTAATTATTACTGGGGTATTAGGTGGCATTGATTTGTCGTTTAGTAAGATCTGGGGATTTATAATGAAATCAGGATGGAGGTTATCTGGTAATTTATGAGGCTCCCTGTTAATAAGTATTAATTTTTCTTTGAACAGCACAATTCCCTTCTTCATAAAAAGATCGCTATTTAGAAAAGAGTCCTTGGTTTGTAGAAATTGTGCCGGGTTTAGATTCATTTTGACAATTGTGTTTTCTATATAATTTTTTTCATAGTCATTATTATTTATTGGTTTATCGGAAATTACATAGTTTGTTTTGTTTGAAGTTAGTAAGTGAATAATAAAATTATCAGTTGTGTTGTAAATAATCAATGTGTTTGTATTTCTTGAATGAATCTTTTTGATAAGTACTACACTTGTAAGACATAGGATTGAAACTAATGTCATTTTAAAGTATTTGATTTTGTGTGTCTTAAGAAGTAGGGAAAGAAAAATAAGGATCAACGAAATAAAGACAAGCTCATTTTGTGTAATTGAAATTTTTTGAACAGCAAAAGGAAGACTTTCAATTTCTTTAAGTAAAAAATATATTAGCGAAACTAACGAATTGATTATAACCGACAAAATGTTTGAAATGAGAGGAAATGCCGAAAATATTAATAGTAAGATTCCAAGTGGAATCAAAAGGAAAACCGCAGGAATCACAAACAGGTTTGAAATAAAAAAATAGGTGGGAAACTGGCTAAAGTAAAAAACAGATATGGGAAAGGTGGAAATTTGAGCTGCAATTGAGACCGTTAATAAAACCCAGATATATTTCAGTAATTTATTATTTGGGGTAAATATTTTACTCATTTTAGGTTGTAAAAAAACAATGCCAAAAACCGCTGAATAAGAGAGTTGAAAACCCACTTCGAACAAATTAGTGGGATTGATGAGCAACAAAAAAACAGCCGAAGCCGCCAATGAATTGTAAATATTTCCATGGCGTTTTATGCTGTCTCCGATAACGATAAACGAAAACATGGTGGTAGCTCGCATAACCGATGGCGAAAGCCCTGTAATAAAAGCATAAGCCCACAGACAAAACAATGCAAATAAAACAAAAGTGAACTGCCCTGCTCTTTTGCGTTTTATGAATCCTAAAAAGCTAACCAAAACCCAGTAGATAATTCCTACATGTAATCCGGAAACTGCAAGAACATGCATTGCTCCGGCAGAAGAGAATACCCGTTTGATTTCCGGATCAAGCTCACGTTTATATCCTAAAGTTAGCGCCGACAAAATTTCCAGTTCTTTTTCGCCCAGATTTTGCTTTCTATACTTCCTCAAAAGTTTATCGCGTGATCTTTCTGCCAAAATTATGAGTGAATACGATTTTTTCTGGTTTGTTTTTTGCCATCTGTCAGATGGCAAATATAGTCGCCTGTAAATTTTTCTTTTTTCGAGATATTTTTTATAATCGAATTCAAATGGATTTCCATTATTTTTAATGGCTTGCGGCGTTTTAGAGAAGACTATTTCATCCCCCGGAGTAAGCCTCTGAACGTTACTGTCAGTTTCAAAATAAACGAGAACTTTTTCATTTATTTCTGAAAATTCATTGTGTTCCGAGTTTAAATGTGTGTCGAGAAGAAGAAGCGATTTATATGAATTTTCTTTCTTCTGAGGGGATTCCAGAATAGTGGCCAGGAATTCGCCGTTTTTATATAATAGCGGCTTTTTATTGTATAGCTCAAATGATAAAGTTCCAAGAAAAAAGAACAGCAGATGAACTCCAATTCCGAATAGTATAGTATATTGGTACTGATAGATTTTATTTAGAAAAAGTAGTGAGAAAAATGAAATGATTAATAAAATTGCTGAAACCCCAAAATGAATTTGAATTTGTGAAGCAGCAATAATACCCAAAGCCATTGCAATGGTTAATCGTAGAAAGGGGATCTTTTGTACGGTTGCGTCCAATATTTCTGTTTGAAGGGTTTCTCTTTCAAACGAAAATCGGAACAAATAGTTACGTTTATTTTACCGGAACTTTTATTTTGTAGTGTGGTTGTACCTTTCCTTTGGCAATATTGGTTAATTTGCCTTTTAACAGTCTTTTTTTCAATGGCGACAAGTAGTCGATAAACAGAACTCCTTCCAAATGGTCATATTCATGCTGTATTATTCTTCCGGCATATCCTTTAAATTCCTCTTCGTGTTCTGTAAAATTCTCATCGAAATATTTAATTCGCACATTATCGGGTCTCGAAACATCTTCCCGTATTTCGGGTAAACTCAGACAACCCTCATTCATCATCCACTCATCGCCGTATGTTTCGATAATTTCCGGGTTTATAAAAACCTTCTTGAAATCAGCCAATTCTGGCTCTTCATCAGCCCCGGAACTTGCATCAACAATAAAAATCCGGATTGATTTCCCTATTTGTGGTGCAGCTAATCCAACACCGTCCGAACTATACATGGTTTCCCACATATTTTCGATTATTTCGTTTAGTCCTTCGTAATCCTTATCGATTTTTTGTGCCTTTTTTCTTAGTAAAGCGTCTCCGTAAACTGTAACCGGGTATTTCATCCGAATTCTTTTTATGTTGCAAATATAATTTTCGTTTAAGAAATAAAGTTAGAATCTCTTCTGTTTTTGTTCCAGGTAATTCTGTAAAATAATGGTCGCGCTAATTCCGTCAACCAAAGCTTTATCTCTTCGTTTTTGTTTTTTTAATCCTCCATCAATCATGGTTTGAAAAGCCATTTTTGATGTAAAACGTTCGTCAAAAATTTCCAATTTGATATCAGGATATTCTGTCTGAAATTTCTTGAGAAACGGATTAATGTATGTAACAGCTTCTGAGGGCTGGTTGTTCAGTGTTAATGGGTATCCTACTACAACTTCATCAACTTTTTCTTTTTGGAAATAATCCTTCAAAAAGTCCCAGATTGTATGAGTTGCAACAGTTGTTAATCTGGTTGCAATAATTTGCAGCGGATCTGTAACTGCAATTCCAACTCTTTTCCTTCCGTAATCGATAGCTAAAATTCTTCCCATATTATTTAGGCGCAAAATTAGATAGATTTTATAAAATACAAAAAACGACTTTAATGATTTGATTATTATAGGGTTATTTTGTTTTTGAGATATTGGGAAATGTTTTGGCATAGGCTTTGCTAACTTCATTACATATCGATATTATAAAAGGCGCCATTAGAGCAAGGCAAAATAGGTTGTAGAATTTAGAAAAAACGAAATCATGAAAACAAACAAAATCAAACTGCTTGCTACGATGGTTACTCTTGCAGCAGTTATAATAACCACAGCAAATCCTGCAGCAGCTCAACGCCGGCAAAGTAAGAACGAGAGAACTGAAACCCGGGTGCAAAGAAGCGGCGATAGACGAAGTGTTAACCAAAATCAGGTACAGCATTCTACCCGGAAATCAGAGAATCATAAAAGTGCTTCAAAAAGTGAAATTAAAAGGAATACTCAAAGGAGAGAGGATATTTCAAAAGGGACCTCAAGTAGTTCCAGTCGTTCGCAGCAACAAAGAATCGTACGCGAAAACAGAACTTCTTCTGACAGGGGAGGAGCCAACTCCCGCAACGATATCCGCGTAAGAACGGAAGTAATAAATACTGCACCTCAGAGAAGTGAGAGAAGTAGCACCGGAAACAGAGAAAATCAAAGGGACAGAAATTCTTCTGTTATTGTTAATTCTAATCATAATAATACTCAGAGAGGAGGTAGGGATGCGTATCGTTCTGGTTCTCAAAAAACAACAAGCGATAACCTTGAACGTCGGACAACAGGAGTTAAGTCGCGAGATCATCACGAAATATACCGGATAGACAGAAACGACAAAAGATATACACCCACCAGAGATTACCGGGGCAGTAAACAGGTTTGGACTGAAAACAGAAGACCGGGAAATATGAATTATAACAGAAGAGACAGAGATTATTATAAAAATTACAATTATTGGAACCATAAACATTGGGATCGTAACTGGGAAAGATATCGTTGGAATTTTTACAGCTGGAGAGATTATTATCACGGGTACAATCCTTATTCATACAGGTATGATAGATATTATTACCATCATCCGGTGTATGGGCATGTAATTCGTAAGTTTGTTTATCGTCCTAATGTTTTCATTCATAATCATTACCAATATTATTGTTATGACGGGCATTTCTTCAGATACCTGAGAGGCGTAGGTTATGTTTTGGTTGACATCCCTTTTGGAATTGTTTTTAACGAACTTCCTTACGAATATGAAAGAGTATATATTAACGGGTATCTTTATTTCAGAGTTGGTAATTTGTTTTTTGAAATGACAGACTTTGGCTTTCAACTTGTTCATTATCCTGAAAGATATTATTCTTTCGACAATGGTTACATAAATGAAGGCTATTATTTTGGTGATGACTTAAATTATTAAAAAATACTTGTTGTTGTTGAAATTAAAAGAAACTATCGGAAGGTAGTTTCTTTTTTATTCATCAAAACATAATTAAATCCACTTTAATGACGTTACATTATGTAAAAAATCAAAAAATGATTTGTATGTTATAAACATATTTAACTAAATTGTAGACAAATAAGTTTTATGTCTAATTTCAAAGTGAAAGAAATTAACTATTTTTACCTAACCAAATAAAAATACACAATGAGTTCGAAATTAAAACGTGATCAAATTCCCCCCATTGAAGCAAAAAACTGGATGAAAAATTTTGAAGAGGAAAAAGAAAAAACATTCAGTTTAATAGTGCCCAGAATTATTCTTGAAAAGGATACCTATTTAAAACTAGCAGGTGAAAATGAAAACCGCGTTCGTGTTTACTTAGCCCTTGAAGAAGAAAAACAAGATGGAAAGAATGTATTGTGTGCTTTTGCCATTTCTGCCTTTCTTTTAGGAAGTGGAGATGTTTATGCCGATTATGAAACTCCGGTTTTTAAATTGGAACAAAAAAATGTTGACTATTCTAACAACACTCAAGTTGTTATTGAAAGTATAAGGCGATACAGAAGATGGCGGGCTGGAGAAATTGATTCAGATGAAGAAGAAGCGGCTGTACGTCAGTATATTTACCCCAATGCATATTTGCTCACCAAGTTTGAATTGCATGAAATATTTATAAGTCAGGGATGTAAAGAAGCAGAAATTAATTTTGGAATCGCAAAATCGATGGATGCTATGATTTACCCGCTTAAAACTGAAGCTTCTTCATTAAAAGGTCCGGATCCGGAAGAGGTATTTAACAATAGTGGATTATGTCCACCTTATTGTGATGATAGAAGTATCTACAATTCCTAATTTGGAGTTCAGACGTGAAATTCATTTATTTAAACTGGACTTCCATACTTTTACCATTTTTGGTGGGGGTATTTAAGTTTAAAAGTTTTAATAAACCTTTAATAGTATTATTTCTTTTTGTTTGTTTTGGTACTTTAAATGAGATATTGACCCGTTTTGCGATATTGATATTGAATGTTAAAAATACAATGCCGTTTAGTCATGTTTATGGTTTTGTATCTTTTGGCTTGTTGTTTTATTTCTATTTTCTTTTATTAAGTCACTTCCTGAATAAAAAAATATTAATAGTCATTTATTCTGTATTCTTGTTGTATTGGGGGCTGAATTCTCTTTTTATACAAAATATTTATCAATTTCCAGCTTTACCCAACTCATTAGGGGATATTCTTATCATATTCTTATCTGTTGTTTATTTTTATAAGATAATGCTGGAAGCTAAAATTATGAAACTGGCTGATGAGCCATTAATTTGGATTAACACTGCTCTTTTAATTTATTTTACAGGGAATTTATTTTTTTATATTCTGTTTAATGTAATTTTAGAAGCTTCCCGCGCATTTTCCAAAATCACTGTTCAATATTATTCCGGATTAATGGCTTTGTTTTATATTTTAATTGCCATTGGTTTTTTTAAAGCCAAAAAATCAAATGATGTTAATTAATAGATTAATTCTGTCTATCAATAAATTTATAAATACCGATAAAAGTTTATGAATTTATTCTAATTTTAGCTTCGCTAAGGGATTTCTAAATAATTGTTTAATGCCGGAGAGCGGGGTTACTGATATTACGACAGTATATTATATTGGTTCGCTGGGAATGATTGTCCTTGCAGTAGCGATATTTTTCTTTTTTGTAGCCTACCAAAAAGGCTTCTGAAAAAAGAATTGGAGCTAACTAAGGTGAAATCGGATCAGCAGAAAGAAATATTATTAAATACAATTTCTGCCCAGGAAAAGGAACGAAAGAGAATCGCCCGTGATTTACACGATGAAGTCGGGGCAATGTTGTCTGTTGTAAAGCTTAATGTTGGGCAAATTGAGAAGAAATCCGATTCAGGAAAAGCTAAGATTCTTGCTGCCGAAACAAAGTTGTATCTGGATGAAGTGATTACTCAGGTCAGACGGATATCGAGAGATTTATTACCACCATCGCTTGAAAAACTCGGACTAAGTTTTGCAATTCAGGAGTTAGCGAATTGGATAAACAAATCAGGTGAAATAAACATAGATTACTGGAACGTTGGAGAACCATTACGCTTTGATATAAAAAAGGAACTGGCGGTTTTTCGTATTGTTCAGGAGGTTGTTAATAATGCACTAAAACATGCAGATGCCAGGCAAATTAATGTAAGTACCCGTTTCTCAAATCTATCCTTAACAGTTGTCGTATATGATAATGGAAGGGGGTTTGATTTGAATGAAAAATTAGCAACAGGTTTAGGTTTGAAAAATCTTGAAAGCCGCTCTGATATTCTTAATGCAAAGTTCAAATTAAAGTCTATACCAGGAAAAGGGACAACAGCAATATTTTTTGTTAATCTGTAAATTCTTTTGTTTTTATGGGGAAAATAAATGTGGTAATTACCGATGATCATAAACTGTTCAGAAAAGGGATACATTCGATTATTGAAGATTTTAATTTTATAGATAAAATTGAAGAGGCGGAAAACGGGCTGGAGCTGATGGATATATTGAAGAAGTCAGAACCCAAACCTGATATTATTTTACTTGATGTTAAAATGCCCGAAATGGATGGAATTGAAGCTGCTAGCCAAATAAAGAAGTTATTCCCCGGGATTAAAATTCTGATTCTTACTATGGAGGATGATGAGCAGATAATCTTGTACCTTGTTGGGTTGGGAGTAAATGGTTATTTGTTAAAGAACGCTGAACCTGACGAGCTCGAAACTGCTTTGTTCAAACTTATGGAAAATGATTTTTACTTTCCTTCGAACATCTCCGACATTGTAATGCGAAATATGCAAAATAAATCTAGGTTTGAGAGCAGGTTTTCCTTCGAACTTTCAGAAAGAGAAATTCAGGTTTTGGAATTAATCTGTAAAGAAAATACAGCTCTGGAAATAGCCGATAAATTATGTATCAGTAAACGTACAGCGGAAAGTCATAAAAGAAATTTGCTGGAAAAAACAGGTACAAAAAATATGGCTGGACTCGTGGTTTTTGCGTTGAAAAATGGTTTTGTAAAAATATAAAAAAGGCCGTCACCCGACGGCCTTTTAGAAATAGAAATTTCTATTGTTCCCCATTTAGTTTTAAATTTTTCAGTACTAAGGGATTTCAGAATTAGAGAGTTTGAACTGAAAATTTACGATAATTAAAGGAACGCTGTGTGATTAAGAATAACTAATATGTGCGGGGAATATCTTTTATATCGTTATGTCTTTTTATCCCAAATCATAGATTCAAATTTCCATTATTTTTTTTTTTTGTAAAAGAGTATTTATACTGATTTTTTTTGTGCGTAAAAATACGTATTGAGATTAAACAAAAAAGCCGTTCATTTGAACGGCTTTTTATAAAATGTAGTTGTAACTATTTGTTTATTTGATGTTTGCCTGTGCGGCGGCGACACGTGCAATTGGCACACGATAAGGAGAGCAACTAACGTAGTCCATGCCAACTCCATCACAAAACATAACTGATGAAGGCTCGCCACCATGTTCACCACAAATACCCACTTTTAGATTTGGTTTTACACTACGTCCTTTTTCAACACCCATTTTTACAACTTGTCCAACACCTTCCTGGTCAAGTATCTGGAAAGGATCGTTTTTCAGAATCCCTTTTTGAATGTAGATAGGCAAGAATTTCCCCGCATCATCACGTGAATAACCAAAAGTCATCTGGGTCAAATCGTTGGTTCCAAATGAAAAGAATTCAGCTACTTCTGCAACCTGATCAGCAGTTACAGCTGCTCTTGGAATTTCAATCATAGTGCCAACCATATAATCACATTCAGTGCCTCTTTCTTCAAAAACTTTTTTAGCAGTAGAATGAATAATATCGGCCTGTAATTTCAGTTCTTTTACGGTACCAATAAGCGGTACCATTATTTCCGGACGAGCATCAACACCTTTTTGTTTTAGGTTTACTGTCGCTTCAATAATAGCTCGAGCTTGCATTTCTGTAATTTCAGGATATGTGTTTCCTAAACGGCAACCACGATGACCTAACATTGGGTTGAATTCATGCAGATCGTCAACTAATGCTTTTACTGCTTCGACAGAAATGCCCATTTCATCCGCCATTTCTTTTTGATTGGCTTCTTCATGAGGAACAAATTCATGTAATGGCGGGTCAAGAAGGCGAATAGTTACTCCGTAACCGGCCATAGCTTCCAGGATTCCTTCGAAGTCTTCACGTTGATAAGGTAAAAGTTTATCTAAAGCTTTACGACGAGCTTCTTCTGTTTTTGCTAGAATCATTTCCCGCATTGCTTTAATTCTTTCACCTTCAAAAAACATGTGTTCTGTGCGGCAAAGCCCGATTCCCTGAGCACCAAAATCACGTGCAACTTTTGCATCATTTGGCGTGTCTGCATTTGTGCGAACTTTCATTCGTGTGAATTTATTGGCTAATTCCATTATTTTACCAAAATCACCGCTTAAATCCGGATTCATAGTGGCTACTTTACCCTCGTAAACTTCCCCGGTAGAGCCATTTAGTGAAACCCAGTCACCTTCACGGAATTCTTTCCCGTCAATAGTCATTACACGGGTTTTGTAATTGATTTTGACTGATCCTGCACCTGATACACAGCATTTACCCATACCGCGTGCAACAACAGCTGCGTGAGAGGTCATACCGCCACGGGCGGTTAAAATACCTTTAGCGATGTGCATTCCTTCCAAATCTTCAGGAGAGGTTTCAACACGAATCAAAATTGATTCCGGGTATTTTGAAGCTTCGTCAGCAAAGAAAACAATTTGACCTGTTGCGGCCCCGGGGGATGCAGGTAGTCCTTTTGCCAAAATTGTAGCCGATTTCATAGCCGCAGTATCAAATACAGGGTGAAGCAATTCGTCAAGTTTTGCTGCATCTACACGTTTTAAAGCTGTTTTTTCGTCAATGCGTCCTTCTTCCAGCATATCAACAGCAATTTTTACCATTGCAGCACCAGTGCGTTTCCCGTTACGTGTTTGTAATAGCCAAAGTTTATTTTCCTGGATTGTAAATTCAAGATCCTGCATATCACTGTAGTGATCTTCCAGTTTTTGCTGGGTTTCATTTAGCTGTTTGTAGAGTTCCGGCATTGCTTCTTCCAGAGAAGGGTATTTTGAAGCCCTGTTTTCCTCGCTAATCCCCTGGAGTTTTGCCCAGTTTTTAGAGCCTGCGAGAGTAATTTGCTGAGGAGTTCGAATACCAGCTACAACATCTTCACCCTGTGCGTTGATAAGATATTCTCCGTTAAATACATCCTCGCCAGTTGCTGCATCACGAGTAAAGGCTACACCTGTTGCCGAGGTTTCCCCCATGTTTCCAAATACCATCGCCTGCACATTTACTGCAGTTCCCCATTCATCGGGGATTTGTTCCAAGCGGCGGTAAAGGATAGCACGTGGGTTGTTCCAGCTATTAAATACGGCTGCTACTGCACCCCAGAGTTGTTCCCATGGATCGGTCGGGAAATCCTTCCCTGTAACCTTTTTAACAGCAGCTTTAAAACGGCTTACAAGTTCCTGAAGATCTTCAGCTGTAAATTCAGTGTCAAGAGTGATCCCCTTTTCCTCTTTTAATTCTTCAATAATTTCTTCAAACGGGTCAATTTCTTCTTTGCTGGCCGGCTTCATTTCCATTACAACATCACCATACATTTGAACAAAACGACGGTATGAATCCCATGCAAAACGTGGATTTCCCGATTTGTTAGTTATCGCGGCTACAGCATCTTCATTCATCCCGAGATTAAGCACTGTATCCATCATTCCGGGCATTGATGCTCTTGCTCCTGAGCGTACAGAAACCAAACATGGATTCTCTTTGTCACCAAACTTTGTGTTAGTTAATTTTTCAACATGATCTACCGCTGCTTCAACTTCTGATTTAATTAATTCAAAGGTTTTTTCCTGCCCTTGTTCGTTGTACATTGTACAAACTTCTGTTGTAATTGTAAACCCCGGAGGAACAGGTACTCCAATTAGGTTCATCTCTGCAAGATTTGCTCCTTTCCCACCAAGGAGATTCTTCATGTCAGCTTTACCTTCAGCCTGTCCGGCTCCAAAGGTATAAACGTGCTTTGCCATAAAATGTATTTTTTTTAGTTATAATTAGATTAAAATATCTCAAAAAATCGGATTGCTAAATTAACTCTATTTTTTCATAATAGAAACTTTTATAGGGCTTTACAAATCTGTTATTCATGCATATTACGTTATTTTCAATTGGTTATATCATTCATAATATTTATTTATATACATATTTGCAAGCTTCTGAATAAAACATTCGAACTCGAGGGTTGATAATTCAATCCAGGATTAAAATAGCTTATTATTTCTTAGTGTTTTAAAAATATAAATTATAATATGACATGATGTTAATAGAATGTTGTTTATGCGCTTGAAAATTAAGGTTTAACATTCTTTAACTTTGGTTGGGATGTGTTAACTGTTTTCTGCCTTATTTTTGTACAAGAAGTTAGACAAAAAAGTGTTTTTTCATAGAGAATAGATTTGGTTAGGTTAAGAAAACAAGGGTGATTCATCCTTGTTTTTTTGTTTTTCTGCCAAATATTCATATCATAATTTCATTTTCAGAAAAATTTTCATTTAAAAAGTCGTTTCCTGTGACAGTTTGCCTTTCAGTGAGTTATGGTTTGGTTGTTGCTGTGCTGAAGCATGTATTTATAAAATTGAAAATGATGAATTTAAACAATTTTACAATAAAAGCACAGGAAGCCATTCAGCATGGTTTTCAAATTGCACAGGGAAATAACCAACAAAGCATCGAGACAGGGCATTTGTTGAAGGGGTTGTTGCATTCAGCTGAAAATGTTGTCAGTTTTTTGCTTAAAAAACTTGGGGTAAATTCTTCTGTCTTTCAGCAAGCTTTAGATAAAATTATTGAATCGTATCCGAAAGTAACAGGAGGTGAGCAGTATCTTTCTTCCCCGGCTAACCGGGCACTTCAAAAATCATTGGCTTTGGCACAGGAAATGGGCGACCAGTTTGTTTCAGTTGAGCATGTTTTATTGGCGTTACTTGATGCAGGCGATTCTATAAGCCAGTTAATGAAAGATAATGGTATCACCAAAAAGGAACTAAAACTGGCAATTGAAGAATTGCGGAAAGGCTCAACAGTTGACAGTCAAACAGCAGAGGATCGATTTAATTCTCTTAACCGTTTTGCATTAAATTTAAATGAAAGAGCAAGAAGTGGGAAGCTGGATCCGGTTATCGGGCGCGATGAAGAAATACGGCGTATTCTTCAAATTCTATCGCGGCGAACCAAAAACAATCCGATTTTAATTGGTGAACCGGGAACCGGAAAAACAGCCATTGCAGAAGGTTTGGCCCACCGTATTGTTCGTGGAGACGTGCCCGAGAATCTGAAAACAAAACAGGTTTATTCGCTCGATATGGGAGCGTTGATTGCCGGAGCAAAATACAAAGGGGAGTTTGAAGAACGATTGAAAGCAGTAGTTAATGAAGTGGTGCAGTCGAATGACGAAGTGGTCTTGTTTATCGATGAAATTCACACATTAGTAGGTGCAGGAAAAGGTGATGGGGCAATGGACGCCGCCAATATTCTGAAACCGGCACTGGCTCGTGGCGAACTTCGTGCAATTGGCGCCACAACATATGCTGAATATCAAAAATATTTCGAAAAAGATAAAGCACTTGAACGTCGGTTTCAAGTGGTTCAGGTAGAAGAACCAGATACATTAAGTGCTATTTCTATCTTGAGAGGAATTAAAGAAAGATATGAAAACCATCATAAAGTAAGGATTAAAGATGATGCAATTATTGCTTCGGTTGAGCTTTCACAGCGCTATATTTCAGATCGTTTTTTACCCGATAAAGCCATTGATTTAATGGATGAGGCTGCCGCGAAATTGCGTTTAGAAATGGATTCAGTCCCGGAAGAACTGGATGAAATCGAGCGCCGGGTAAAACAGTTGGAAATTGAAAGAGAAGCGATTAAACGAGAAAAAGATGATAAAAAACTCGCTCAGCTTCACAAGGAGATTTCGAATTTAAAAGAAGAACAATCCCGGTTACGCGCCAAGTGGCAATCGGAAAAGGCGGTGATCGAAAATATTCAGAAAAAGAAATCAGAAATAGAAGATTTTAAACGTGATGCAGAAGAAGCTGAACGACAGGGAAATTATGAACGTGTTGCTGAATTGCGTTATGGTAGGATAAAAGAAGCCGAAAAAGAAATTCAAAAATTTCAGGAAGAACTTCAACAAATGAAAAATGGTGAAAGCCTTATAAAAGAAGAAGTTGACGCGGAAGATATTGCTGAGGTTGTAGCTCGTTGGACTGGCATTCCTGTTTCAAAGATGTTACAAAGCGAACGTGAAAAGTTGCTTCAAATGGAAGAGGAATTGCATAAGCGGGTGGTTGGTCAGGATGAAGCAATTGCAGCTGTTTCCGATGCTGTTCGAAGAAGCAGGGCAGGATTGCAGGATGAAAAAAGACCCATTGGTTCATTTATATTTTTAGGAACAACGGGTGTTGGAAAAACTGAGCTTGCAAAGGCGTTGGCTGAATATCTTTTTGACAATGAAAATATGATTACGCGTATCGACATGTCGGAGTATCAGGAGAAATTTTCCGTAACACGTTTAATTGGAAGTCCTCCCGGATATGTAGGATACGATGAAGGTGGCCAGCTTACAGAAGCAGTTCGGCACAAACCGTATTCTGTAGTGTTGTTTGATGAAATTGAAAAAGCGCATCCTGATGTTTTCAACGTTTTGTTACAGGTGCTTGATGATGGGAGGTTAACAGATAACAAAGGGAGGACAGTAAATTTTAAAAACACCATAATTATTATGACTTCCAATCTCGGGTCGCAAATTATACAGGATAGTTTTGAACGAATGAATACAGAAAATCAGGAATTTATACAGGAAGAAATACAAAATCGGTTAATGGAAATGTTGCGGCAAACTATCCGTCCTGAGTTTTTGAACCGTATTGATGAAACAATTGTATTTACGCCGCTTTCAAAAAATGATATTACAGAAATTGTACGATTGCAGTTTAAACAGGTTGTGAAACGAATTTCAGCTGCTGACATAAAAATGGAAATTACTGATAAAGCTGTTGAGTGGCTCGCAACTGCAGGTTTTGATCCTCATTTTGGAGCTCGACCGGTAAAACGAATTTTACAGAAATATGTACTAAATGAACTATCGAGAAAGATTATTGCAGGGCAGATTCTGAAAGACAAAACAATAATTATAGATTTCGATGGAAACAATTTAGTATTCAGGAATTAGGCGAAGTATATTTTTTGGGGTAAATGTATTTTGCATAGATTAGGAAGCAGGCCATAAGAATATTCACTATGTAGTTGAAATACAGGGGTAAATGAATTATGCCTGTTTCCCGATCTCCATTTATTATGTATATGAATGTAAATACCTCGCCTGCAAACCACAGCCACAAAAATAAAGTACTCAGGTCTTTTACACTTTTTGTTTTGAAAGTTTTTATAACCTGGGGAATGCCACAAATGGCAAACAGGATGTTTCCTATCCAGCCAATCGTTTCATTAAGCATGATGAGTTATTTTTTTGATGAAAATCAGGATTCCATAAAATGTTGGAGAGGAAGAATAATTTTTTCCATATCATGAATCGATTTTTGAATTAATTCCGGAATTTCCTGAGTTTGATTTTCCTCTGCCAATATCTGAATCTTTTTTAAATCTGCTCCGGTTTCTTCCATTCCAAAAATCAATACCGACGATTTTGCAGTATGCGCCTCTTTTGCAAGATTTACGAGATCATTCTCATCGAGGAATTTTTTCATGTTTTCGATAAAAATAGGAACTTGTTGAAGAAATATTTTTACCATTTCCTTTTTGAAGTCAATGTCATCCCCTGCGACTTCGTCAAGATAACTTAAATCCAAAGGATAGTTTTCGTTTTCCATTGTAAAATTTTATAATTCCACAAATTAATGAAATATCTGGTAAATTCCGCATATAAATTTTCTGATAAAATTCATGTGTCAGCTTTATTTGAAATAATAGTTTTGTATTATTAAGTTAACAGATTTTGAACGAATCATTCACATAAGAAATAAAAAGAAATTGATTTCTCCGTCTAAGACTAAAAGATGGGATAAAAAAAGAAAATATGAAGATTACAGCATTTAACGAAATTCATAAAAAAGCAGGTGGTAAAATGGTTGAATTTGCCGGATATGAAATGCCGATTGAGTATTCCGGAATTAAAGATGAGCACATGACCGTACGAGAGTCTGTGGGGGTTTTTGATGTTTCACATATGGGCGAGTTCTGGGTAAAGGGACAAAATGCGTTGGAACTTGTAAAAAAGATTACATCAAACGATCCAACGGTTTTAACACCTGGTCAGGCGCAATATTCATGTTTCCCAAATGGGAAAGGTGGAATTGTTGATGATTTGTTGGTTTATTTTTACGAACCCGAAAAATATATGCTTGTTGTAAATGCTTCAAATATTGAAAAAGACTGGAATTGGGTGGTAAGTCAAAATGATGTTGGTGCGGAGCTGGAAAATGCTTCCGACAGAATTAGTCAACTCGCCATTCAGGGGCCCAGGGCAACTGAAGTCCTCCAGAAATTAACCGAAATTAATCTCTCCGAAATAAAATACTACACATTTGTTACCGGAAAAATTGCAGGAGTCGATGATGTGATCATTTCAGCAACGGGCTACACCGGGGCCGGTGGATTTGAATTGTATTTCAGAAATGAAGTTGCCGAGCAAATTTGGAAAACCATTTTTGAAGCCGGTGATGAATTTGGAATAAAACCAATTGGGTTGGGAGCTCGCGATACACTACGACTTGAAATGGGGTATTGTCTGTACGGGAATGATATCGATGATACCACTTCGCCAATTGAAGCAGGTTTAAGCTGGATTACCAAATTTAATAACGGACGGAAATTTATCGACCGTGAATTTCTGATGATGCAAAAAACAGAAGGACTTACACGTCGCTTACGTGGTTTCATAATGCAGGAAAGAGGAATTCCGCGCCACGACTACGAATTGGTAAATTCAGAAGGAAACGTAATTGGAAAAGTAACATCGGGAACTATGTCGCCAGTGTTAAATAAAGGAATAGGCATGGGATATGTTGCTAAAGAATATTCAGCTCTGGGAACGCAAATTTTTGTGAAAATCAGGAATAAAAATATTCCGGCTGAAATTGTTAAATTGCCTTTCATATAAAAAATACTGCTTTATTTTTTGCCCCCTTTCCTGATTGATATTGAAATTCAGTTTAAAAGTCTTTTAAATAATTATTTCCATATTTAATTTTTAAGACAAAAATGGATTTCTTTTTCAGAATCCGATAAATTTGTATGCAAAACAAACAGTCGGGCTTTATCAGATGAAAATCATTTGGAAGAAAATATGATTTCTATTTGGTTCTCTTCAGTTTGTTAATGTTTTTAAACTCAAATTTTAATTAGATATATTGATTTTTCTCATCTGCAAACCTTCAACTTATAACGAACTTTGAAGTAACGTTTGCAACGAAATGGTTTTATTGTTCACCTTTTAATTTGTTGTAATAATGAAAAAGCACAATTTTTACGCAGGGCCTTCAATTTTGCCCGAGTTTACAAAAGAAAAAACAGCAGAAGCAGTTCTTAATTTTGCAGGAACAGGGCTTTCAGTAATGGAAGTTTCGCACCGAAGCAAGGAATTTGTGGCCGTAATGGACGAAGCCGTAGCATTGGTTAAAGAATTAATGAATGTTCCGGAAGGCTATTCGGTACTTTTTTTACAAGGCGGTGCAAGCATGCAGTTTTTAATGGCTCCTTATAACTTTTTAAATAAAAAAGCAGCTTATTTAAATACCGGTGCCTGGTCGAAGAAAGCAATAAAGGAAGCCAAACTTCTTGGTGAAGTGGCTGTGGTTGCTACCTCGGAAGACAAAAACTTTAATTATATTCCCAAGACTTTTGAAATCCCAGCCGATGCAGAATATTTGCACATTACAACAAACAACACCATTTTTGGAACCGAAATTTTAACCGATTTGGATGTTTCTGTTCCTATGATTGCCGACATGTCGTCAGATATTTTGAGCCGTCCGATGGATGTTTCAAAATATGATTTGATTTATGCCGGGGCGCAGAAAAACCTGGGACCATCGGGTGCAACTCTTGTTATTGTGAAAAACAGTGCATTGGGAAGGGTCGAACATCCGATTCCAACTATGTTGAATTATCAGACTCATATTGATAATGGTTCGATGTTTAATACTCCGTCGACACTGGCAGTTTTTGGCTGTTTGCAAACTTTAAAATGGTTAAAGGAAAACGGAGGTGTGGAAGCTATGGAGAAAGTAAATATTGAAAAAGCTGAAATTCTTTATAATGAGCTTGACCGAAATAAACTTTTTGTTCCTAATATTCCGGCTCCTGAAGACCGCTCAAGAATGAACGTAACTTTTGTTATGGCACCTGAATATACCGAGCTGGAAAAAGAGTTCCTCGATTTTGCTACGGCACGCGGAATGGTTGGTATTAAAGGTCATCGATCTGTTGGAGGTTTTAGGGCTTCAATTTATAATGCCATGCCAATCGATAGTGTTAGAGCGCTGGTCGAAACCATGCAGGAATTTGAAAAAACAAAATAATAAAAAATGCAGGGTGAGAATCCTGCATTTTTTCTGCACTAAAAAATTTGAGTTATGAGAAAGATCTTAATTGCTACAGAAAAACCTTTTGCTCCCGAAGCAGTTAAAAAAATTGATAGAATTTTCAAAAGTGAAGAATATACACTGGAAATTCTTGAAAAATACAGTTCAAAAGAAGAACTTTTAAAAAGTATTTCTGATGTTGATGCGGCGATAATAAGAAGTGACAAATTTGATGCGGAAGTTCTGGATGCCGCAAAAAAACTGAAGATTGTTGTTCGCGCCGGAGCTGGTTATGATAATGTTGATTTAGACACAGCAACAAAAAAGGGAATTGTAGTTATGAATACTCCGGGCCAGAACTCAAATGCTGTTGCAGAGTTGGCAATTGGATTGGCAATTTACGGTATTCGTGAAATGTTTAGCGGTAAAGCCGGGGGGGAACTTCGTGGCCGGACACTTGGTTTGCACGGATTTGGTTTTGTTGCCCGTAATGTTTTTCGCATTGCACGCGCAATGGGAATGAAAGTAATTGTTTACACGCGCTACAGTAAACATGCTGCTGCTGCAATCGGACTGAAAGTTACCAACTCGCTGGAACAATTGTATGAAAAAAGTGATATTGTATCGATTCATGTGCCCGCCCGTGGAGAACATATTAAATCGGTAAGTTATGAGGTGTTGAGATATTTGAAAGATGGAAGTATTATCGTAAATACAGCTCGTAAAGAAGTGATTAATGAGCCGGATCTTTTAAAAATCATGGAAGAAAAGCCAAACCTGAAATACATGTCGGACATTACTCCTGATAGCGCTACAGTATTTACTGAGAAATTTGGAGGCAGATATTTCTTTACACCAAAAAAAGCAGGTGCACAAACAGCCGAAGCGAATATGAACGCCGGCATTGCAGCAGCAGAACAAATTGTTAGCTTTTTTGAAAAAGGAGATTGTACGTATAAGGTAAATAATTAACTATTTTTGGAAAAATAAATTAAGAGTTGAGATATTCTTATTCGTTCAATCACTTGGTAATCTAATTTATAATTATGGCAATAATAAAACCATTTCAGGGGCTGCGGCCACCAAAGGAAATTATAGAAGAACTGACTTGTCTTCCTTATGATGTAATGAATTCGGAAGAGGCTGCTCAAATGGCAGAAGGAAAAGAAAAATCACTTTTACGAATTACCAAGGCTGAAATTGAATGCCCTGATGTGGATGATATACATTCGGAAACAGTATATAACAAAGCCGTAGATAATTTTAACACATTTCAGAAAAAAGGCTGGTTACAGCAAGATGCGGAGGCAAAGTATTATATATATGCACAAACCATGAACAACAAAACACAGTATGGTATTGTGGGAGCCGCTGCGTGCGCTGATTACGAAAATGGGATTATTAAAAAACATGAATTGACCCGCCCGGAAAAAGAAGAGGATCGGATGGTTTTAACTCGTTATTTAGGTGCCAATATTGAGCCGGTGTTTTTTGCCTATAAAGCAGTGCCTGAAATTGACAAAATTGTTACTGATATTGTTGAAAACAATCCACCGGAATATGATTTTACTGCTGAGGATGGTTTTGGTCATCATTTCTGGACGGTTAATTCGGTGGAAACAAATAAAGAGATTGAAAAACTTTTTGCGGAGAAAGTGCCTTTTACTTATGTTGCCGATGGTCATCACCGGACAGCTGCAGCAGCAAGGATTGGGATGGAAAAAACAACGCAAAATCCGAATCATACAGGCAGCGAGGAATATAACTATTTTATGGCGGTTCATTTTCCTGATAACCAGTTACAAATTATCGATTACAATAGAGTAGTAGCAGACTTAAATGGTTTGTCGGATATTGATTTTCTAGCCAAGTTATATCTCGGTTTTGAAGTGGAAAATATGGGCGCTGAAATTTACAGACCATCAAAATTGCATGAATTTAGTCTGTATCTTTCCGGAAGCTGGTATAAATTAACAGCCAAAGAAGAAACGTTTGATGATAGCGACCCAATTGGTGTACTTGATGTAACCATTCTTTCCAAACAAATTTTAGACCCTGTTTTGGATATTAAAGATTTAAGAACATCTAAACGAATCGATTTTGTTGGCGGAATTCGTGGTTTGGGCGAGCTTAAACGCAGAGTTGATTCAGGAGAAATGAAAGCAGCTTTTGCTTTATATCCTGTTTCTATGCAGCAGCTTATTAATATCGCCGACAGCGGAAATATAATGCCGCCAAAAACTACGTGGTTTGAACCCAAACTACGTTCAGGACTTGTCATTCATAAACTCAACTAATAAAACAAATCAAATGTTCCCGGGGAGAAATCTCCGGGATTTTTTTTGAAATGATACTGTTCCTTTTATCCATCATTTCAGCATTGATTTTATTTGGCTAAATTTCGCATAATTTCATCTTTCAAAACCGATAAGTATGGATCTCGAAAATATTTCACTGGCACAAATTTACAAACGGAAGAAAACCGATCGCGATATTTTTCAGGAACTAATGCCTACTAAGGTGAAAGAGGTTTTGTTGATTGCAACCCTTTATGATTCTTATTCTATCGTCAGGGAAGGCCAGTTTAGTGACAAAATTTTTGGCGAATATTTACAATTGAATTTATATGCTGCCCCGCGGTTTACAAGTGTAAATTCGCAGGAAGATGCACTTCTGAGCCTGAAACACAGGGATTTTGATCTTATAATTGTGATGGCTGGTGTGGATAAAAATACGCCTATTGAAACATCAAAAAAAATTACAGAATTACGGCCCCTTGTTCCACTGTTATTACTTGTAAACAATAATGCCGATTTGAGGTATTTCCAGGCAGAAGGAAGAAAGCTGGATTCAATTGACCGCATTTTTGTGTGGAATGGGAATTCAAATGTTTTCCTTGCCATGATTAAATATATTGAAGATAAAAAAAATGTCGCCCGCGATACCCAAAATGGAAATGTGCGCGTCATTTTACTGGTTGAAGACAGCATTCAATATTATTCAAGATATCTGCCCATTCTTTATGCAACAGTGATGACTCAAACGCAGGTGCTTGTTGAGGAAGATGCAACTGATGAACTCCATAAGATTTTAAAAATGAGGGCCCGGCCCAAAGTGCTTCTGGTTGATACGTACGAAGAAGCTGTTCATTTAATCAATGCTTATAGAAGATACATTTTGTGTGTAATTTCAGATGTGAAATTTGAAAAAGATGGAATTGATAACGACGATGCAGGAATTGAATTGCTAAAGTTTGCAAAAAGTACTTTTAAATATTCTATACCTACACTTTTGCAATCGCATGATATTTTAAATGCCGAAAGGGCAAGGAGTATAGGTGCTGATTTTATCAATAAAAATTCAGAAAGTTTGTCGATGGATATTCTGAATTTTCTGTATCGGCGGCTTGGTTTTGGGAATTTTGTTTTTAAAGGACAGGATGGTAAACCGTTGGCAGAAGCTGAAGATTTGCAGGAATTTCAAGAAAAATTTAGCGTAATTCCGGCTGAGGCGATGTTGTACCACGGGAAAAGAAATTCATTCTCAACCTGGTTAATGGCTCGCGGCGAAATAAATATGGCCGAGCGTTTAAGGCCAATTAGAACTGAAGATTTTGAATCGGCAGAAGAGTTACGGCAATTTTGCCTTGATGTTTTTAAGTCGGTTCGTTATGAAAAACTCAAAGGCACTATTGTTAATTTTGATCCCGGGCTGGTAGATCATAATCGTTTTGTTGTACGTCTGGCAAAAGGTTCGCTCGGAGGCAAAGGCCGTGGAATAGCATTTATCTGTCATATTATTGAAAATATTGATTTTCAGAATTATATAACAGAAATGAATATTCGGATTCCGGCAACTGCAGTTTTGGGAGCGCTTGAATTTGATAAATTCATCGAAATGAATAATTTATATGATGATATTTATTCTTTAAATGATTTTGAATCCATTCGGCAGCACTTTCTGGAATCGGAATTTGATGAAAAAGTCAGGAGAAGGTTAATGAAATATCTGGAGGTGATGAAGAAACCACTGGCTGTTCGTTCTTCAGGATTGTTTGAGGATTCTCTTCTTCAGCCGTTTTCAGGAGTTTATGCTACTTATCTTATCCCCAATAATCATCCTGAGATTACTGTTCGTTATCAACAACTGGAAACTGCCATAAAATTAGTTTATGCGAGTATTTTTACCGATTCGGCACAGGCCTATTTCGATGCGGTAAATTACAAAATAGAAGAGGAAAAAATGGCCGTAGTTATTCAGGAAGTGGTCGGGCATAATTATAACGACAAATATTATCCAAGTGTTTCCGGTGTCGCACAATCATTTAATTATTATCCAATTTCTTATATGAAACCGGAAGATGGTTTTTCTGTAGCTGCCATTGGCTTGGGAATGTACGTGGTGGGAGGCGAGAATTCATATCGGTTCTGTCCGCTTTATCCTAATATAAACCCTACTACTATTAAAGATCAAATCAGAGATTCTCAAAAACATTTTTATGCCCTCGATCTTTCAAAAAGCGATTTTGACTTGATTCGTGACGGAGAAGATGCTGCGATAAAACGGTTCCGAATAAAAGATGCAGAGGGTGACGGGACCCTGGAGCATTCTGCTTCAACCTATTTAATGGAGAACGACGATTTAGTCCCGGGAATTCAGATGAATGGGCCACGGGTTATTGATTTTGCAAATATTCTAAAATATGGCTATTTGCCTTTGGCTGAAACCTTGCAGGTATTGCTGAAGCTTTTTAAAGAAGCGATGGGCTCGCCCGTTGAGATTGAATATGCTGTTGACCTGGAAAAAGCTGAAAATGGGTTGCCAACGTTTTATCTTCTGCAAATTAAGCCTCTTATAAGAATAGAAGAAACAATTGAAATTGATCTCAATGCGGTGGAGGAAGATAAAATTTTTATGTACGCTGAACGGGGCATGGGCAATGGAAAAATTAATCATATTAAAGATGTGGTTTTAGTTGACCCTGAAAAATTTAGTAAAATGAAAACCAAACAGATTGCCGAAGAAATACGGAAACTGAACGTGCAGTTCGAGGCGCAGAGAAAGGATTACATTTTAATCGGGCCGGGGCGATGGGGGTCTCGCGACCAATACACCGGAATACCGGTATTGTGGGCACATATCTCCAAGGCTCGAATTATTGTAGAGATGGGGTTGCCGGATTTTCCACTGGATGCTTCACTGGGTTCGCATTTTTTTCATAATGTAACTTCTATGAATGTTGGTTATTTTTCTGTCCCTCATAATTCTGGAAACTCAAAATTAAAACTGGAAAAATTGAATAATGCCAGGTTGGTTGAGGAAAATGAGTTTATTAAGCATGTTGAATTTGAAGAACCTCTTACAATTCTGATGAATGGCAAGGAGAGGAAAGCATTAATTCACTATTAGTAAAACCTTTTGGGCAACTGAATACGAGAATAGTCCGTTACATGTTTATTCTTTGTGTATATAATAGATATTCGTTTCCATGTTTATATCTTATCCGAAACAGAAACATTAATAACTAGTTGAAGAGGAGATTTAATTCGAGTTTATGGGTGAAATTTTGAAATATATTTTTCTTATTATCTATAAGGATGGAGAGTATTTATAAATAAATTATACTGACTCAAAAATAATATCGTTTAGAACCGTTCCCGGCGGCAAAAGGAGCAATGTCCTGAGCATGTTGTTGTCCGTTTACATTCCTATTGGTGCGCCTTGTGGGGGCATTTCCTGTCGTGTATCTTTATATTTTTCCGGATTTGAGTTAAACATTTCAATTTGATGAACGATGTAGTTATAATGTGCTTTTACATCGGAATTGGAAACGGACATGCTTTTGTCGGCAGCAATATCTTTCATTTCCTGGATTTTCTGCCATGTTAAAGCTTTTACAGCTGGAGTGGTACTGTTATTTAGGGCCAGTTGCATTAGGTTTGACAGCAAGGCATTGTTGACTACTTTTTGAAGCTCTCCGTTATATCCGTTTTCAACTTGCGTTTGCCATATGGCAGAACCCAGTTCATCAAGAATTTTACTAAATCCGGGTTGGCTGGCATTCCTCGCATGATATTCAATTAAACGCTGCGCCCGTGCCGGACTTAACAATTCATCGAAAACCATATTTGCCAATGCTTGTGCAGCAGCAAGTGGGTCGAATGTTAAGCTTGTATTTGACTGTATATTTTCAGTGGAACTTCTTCCGTATCCCATTGGTTTTGGAGGAATTAGCTGAAGTAATTCTTCAGGGATTTTAAGCTCGTCGGGGCTTAGGGCTTTTAACAGAACCTGTAACGCTTTTTCTTGGTCATAGGTCGGAATAAATTCTGTAATTAATTGTCCGTCGCCTTTAATCGCATATCGGTAGTTTAATCCTCCAATCATTTTTGCTGCAGCAATGATTTGGTATCTGTGATAGTAATAAATGGGAACCAGAATATCTTCCAGTGTGGCATAAGGTGTTCCTTCTGGAATGGTATTCTCTCCGAATTTTTTTAATGCTATTTTTCTTATTTGCATCATTCTCTCCAATTCTTCATACGGATTTTTTCCGTTATCCCACTGGCTTGTATAAGGATGTATTCCCCCTGCAGATGTACGGTCGGAAAGAAAAGTTCTATCGTTTTTTATATAATCTTGTACGATTTTCTTTAGCCCGTCTTTTTCCTCATCGTTGTTGGAAAATTCACGATAACCATAATTAATAGCTACTTTATCCCATTCACCGATTTTGTCATCGTAAGCATTAGAAAAGTCGAGTTCATTGTTACTAATTTTTATCAGTGGTTGCGGGTAATCCATAACAGAACCACGATTTTCGCCACTGGCACTGTATGCGTGGGCCAATCCGAGAGTATGACCAACTTCGTGAGCAGCAAGTTGACGGATACGGGCAAGTGCCATTTCTTTGGCTTTTTCAATTTCTGCCTTATTGTTTCCATATGGAGAAAGTAACCCTTGAGCGATCATAAAGTCCTGCCGTATCCTTAAAGAACCTAAAGTAACATGGCCTTTTAAAATTTCCCCTGTTCGCGGGTCGGCTACAGTTGACCCATATGACCAACCTCGCGTTGAACGGTGTACCCACTGGATTGTGTTATAGCGTATGTCCTGCATGTCGGCGCCTTCGGGCATCTCTTTTACAATAAAGGCGTTTTTGAACCCGGCTTTTTCAAATGCCTGGTTCCACCAACTTGCACCTTCAATTAATGCCGATTTTATTGGCTCCGGAGTTCCCCGGTCAACATAATATACAATGGGGTTTACCGGTTCACTTATTTTTGCATTCGGGTTTTTCTTTTCGAGTCTGTGACGTTCGATAAATCGTTGAGTAATTGGCTGATCGAATGGTATGGCGTAATCTTCATAACTTATAGAAAAATAACCGGCCCGCGGATCAAAAGCTCGTGGTTTATAACCCTCATCCGGTAATTCAATAAAAGAGTGATGGATACGAACTGTAATCGAACCTGATGTTGGAGTAACAGTTCTTACAAATCTGCCTGTTGCATCTCCGGTGAAGGTTACAAGTGCTTCGAATTCACTGTTTCTTGGGAAACTTTTTAGTCCCGGTTCATAAATAGCCGACCGTGATTTATCAACTTTATAACTTCCTTCTTTGTTCCGTTGTAGTGTTGTTGAAACATTGGCGGCGTCATCAAGAAAAAATTCTGTTGCATCAATGTAAAATGTTCCATTTTCTTCCTTTTCAATCTCGAATCCCCACAACACTGAAATAGCAAAGGCATTTTCTACTGCTTTTATCTCGTCGATATTTTTACTTGATGCCCGGTAATCATAATTCGGTTGAATCAGAAGTAGTTTATTTCCGGCTTTCACAAATTTTACCACTTTTGTGCCGGTCAATTTTCCCCTGTCCAAACTCAGATCATTTGACCCAACTCCGGAGGCCAGGGACGAAACATACAGAAATTCTTTATCTAAATTTTTAATTTCAAGAATGATTTTATCATCTTTTTCGGAATAGGTGAAATTAAAAAATCCTTGATATTCTTTTCCAAAACAGAGAGAGGGAAAAGCGGCTATTAATAGAAAGGGGAAAATAAGAACAGACACAATTTTTTTCATGAGAATTATGTTTCGTATTTTGTTAAATATTGTAAATAATTACTTCTTTTTAGTTGAAATTCGAGATAATTGTTTGGTTTTATATGATTTAATAACAAAAATGTTTCTAAAGTGTTTGTTTTGGGGCAAAATGGAATATTTTTAATGGTCTTATCTTTTTAATTTATGTTTTTTATGTATCTCCCGGTGCTAAAACGAGTTAAAAAAAAAGAGAATTATCTAGTTTTCAGAAACGTTAATTTATTCTCAATCTATTGTTTAACAGGTCATCAAATCTTTAGCGTTTCATTTTAAAATTTATCTTTGTCTGCTGGAAAATTTTTTTTAATAAAAGCGACCTGAAATCAAACTGAGTTTAAAAGTTTCATTTTAAGTATAAATTTTAAATCTAAACCGTAACAACAGTTACATAAAAATTATCAACTTATGAGTAATATTTTCTTATTGGTACCAATAGCCTCCCTTCTGGCATTGGTCTTTGCCTGGATTTTCTTCAAATCATTGATGAAAAATTCGGAAGGTACTGACCGTATGAAAGAAATTGCACAATATGTTCGAGAGGGTGCAATGGCTTATTTAAAAAGGCAGTACAGAGTTGTAACAATTGTTTTTATTGTGCTTTTTATTTTACTCACTATTATGGCATATTTTGGTGTTCAAAATCCATTTGTGCCAATCGCTTTTTTAACTGGTGGTTTCTTCTCTGGTCTGTGTGGATTTCTGGGAATGAAAACGGCAACTTTTGCTTCAGCAAGAACAGCGCATGGTGCGTCACAATCGTTAAACAAGGGGCTTCAGGTCGCTTTCCGTAGTGGCGCAGTAATGGGATTGGTTGTTGTTGGGTTTGCACTGCTCGATATTGCAGCATGGTATTTATTATTAAGTAAGGTTATTTTTACTCCTGAACATATGACAAACGGATTGCATTTTCTGGGACTCCAGTTTGTCCATGCCGGAACTAACGAAACACAAAAACTGGTTGAAATAACAACTACAATGTTGACTTTTGGAATGGGTGCTTCTACTCAGGCATTATTTGCACGTGTTGGCGGTGGTATTTATACAAAAGCTGCTGACGTAGGTGCCGACCTTGTGGGAAAAGTTGAAGCAGGTATTCCGGAAGATGACCCGCGTAACCCCGCAACTATTGCAGATAATGTTGGTGACAATGTTGGTGATGTTGCTGGTATGGGGGCTGACCTTTATGAAAGTTATGCAGGTTCAATTCTTGCAACCGCTGCTCTGGGGGCCGCACTTCCGGCAGTAGTTTTTGAAGGAAGCGGAATTACCGCAGTTAAAGCTGTTACTGCCCCAATGATTGTTGCTGCAATTGGGATTATTTTGTCAATCATTGGTATTTTTATGGTTCGAACAAAAGAATCGGCAACACAAAAAACTTTACTAAGGGCGCTGTTTATAGGAACATTTGGAAGTTCTATTCTTATTCTTCTGGCACTTGTTGGGTTGGCTGCACTGGGATGGATTACCTGGGGGGTTTTCTGGGCGGTTGTTATTGGTTTGGCTGCCGGTGTTATTATTGGTCAGGCAACAGAATATTATACTTCTGACGAGTATAAACCAACTAAAGGTATTGCTCACCAGGCACTGCAAGGCCCGGCTACAACCATTATCGATGGTATTGCCGTTGGTATGAATTCAACCTGGATTCCTGTTGTGACTATTGTACTTGGAATTATGGGAGCTTTCTGGGCAGCAGGTGGTGCTCATCATTTTGCAATGGGAGTTTATGGTATTGGTTTCGCCGCTGTAGGTATGCTTTCAACATTAGGGATTACCTTAGCAACTGATGCTTTTGGACCTATTGCCGATAATGCAGGTGGAAATGCTGAAATGGCTGAATTACCTCCGGAAGTTCGCGAAAGAACAGATGCATTGGATATGCTGGGAAATACAACTGCAGCAACTGGAAAAGGTTTTGCAATTGGTTCTGCGGCTCTTACGGCAATGGCGCTGATTTCTGCTTACATGGAAGAGGTTCGTTTGTGGTTTGGAAAAATCGCAAAAGGTGGCGATGGGTTTGTTACTAAAGGACAATACATATTTTATAATGATATTGCTCCTGCTGTTACTGATGGAATGCACGCAATTAAAATTTCAGCAGCATCCGTAAAAGATTTCTCGGCAGCCTATGATATTACGTTATTTAATCCTTTGTTTTTAGGTGGTTTGTTCCTTGGTTCCATGATGGCATTCCTTTTTAGTGCAATGACAATGAAAGCTGTTGGGCGTGCTGCAGGAGCAATGGTTGATGAAGTACGTCGCCAGTTCCGCGAAATAAAAGGTATCCTTGAGGGAACCGCTACTCCGGAATATGCAAAATGTGTTGAAATTTCTACCAAAGGCGCTCAAAAAGAAATGTTGGTTCCGTCTTTAGTCGCAATTATAGTACCGGTTGTTGTAGGAGCCACAATGGGGGTAGCTGGTGTTATTGGACTTTTGGCTGGTGGTTTAACTGCCGGATTTACTTTGGCTGTATTTATGAATAATGCAGGTGGTGCATGGGACAACGCAAAGAAATTTATTGAAAAGGGAAATTATGGTGGAAAAGGGAGTGATGCTCATAAAGCAGGGGTTGTTGGCGACACTGTTGGTGATCCTTTCAAAGATACTTCAGGCCCTTCATTAAATATCCTTATTAAACTTATGACTATGGTGTCAGTTGTAATGGCTGGATTAACTGTAACTTTGAGTTTACTTTAAGAAATTGCTTAAGAAAATTTTAAAATAATGAACCATCTGCAATTTTGCAGATGGTTTTTTTGTGCCTTTTAAGTTTTAAGATTATTAAAATAAATTTAGAATTATTCTTGAACAAAATATTTCTAAATTTAGTTACTTATTGTGAATGAGAATAAAACATTAAAAATCAAATATTATGGCAGACTTATCAACAACCTACATGGGGATTAAATTAAAAAACCCGTTAATTTTGGGAGCTTGCAATCTGGTTAACAAACCTGGTACAATCAAACGAATTGAAGATGCCGGGATTGGGGCAATTGTTTATCGTTCTTTATTCGAAGAACAAATTCAACTGGAAAATCTTCAGTTAGACGAGGAACTTAACGAATATAATGAACGCAATGCCGAAATGACAGATTTGTTTCCTACGCTGAAACATGCAGGCCCGAAAGAACATTTGTACAATCTGGAAAAATTGAAAAAAAGTGTGGATGTCCCTGTTTTTGCAAGTTTGAATGCAATTTATGAACCTACATGGGTTGAATATGCCAAAGAGCTGGAGAAAACCGGTGTTGATGGTCTGGAATTAAATTTGTATGCGACTCCCGGGTATTTTGAGGTAACTGGAAAATCAATTGAGGATAAACAGGTTCAGATTGTAAAGGCAGTAAAACAAGCGGTGAATATCCCTGTAAGTGTGAAAATAAGTATGTTTTATTCCAATCCGTTAAACTTCATAAAGAAGATTGATGAGGCAGGTGCGGATGCCTATGTTTTATTTAATCGTTTTTTTCAGCCAGAGATAGATGTTGAAAAGGAAGAATACTATTACCCATGGGAGTTGAGCAATCCTAAAGACCATATGGTAAGTTTGCGTTATGCCGGGTTACTTTACGGAAACCTTGAAGGAAGTATTTGTGCTAGTCGTGGTATATACACTTCTGAAGATGTTATAAAAATGATTTTAGCCGGTGCCGATACAGTTCAAATGGTAAGTACCATATATAGAAACCAGCCTTCAGTAGTTTCCGATATTCTAATTGAATTAAATAAATGGATGGAAGATAAAGGATACAAAGTATTGGATGATTTCAAGGGGAAATTATCGCGTAAAAACATGAAAGATCCATTCGCATACCATCGCGCCCAATATGTTGACATTCTAATGAAATCGGAGTCAATATTTAGAAAATATCCAATGGTATAAATATTCAAACTACATAATATTTTAGTGTAAAAGCAGGAATTGTTAAAATCCCTGCTTTTTTGTATACCCTTAAATTCTATTTTCTTAATAAATATCAAGGAAAGCATAAAGCGATTCATAAAAAAGTTTAATTTCTTTGTATATTCTAAGAATATAATATCCCTAGAGTGTCTTTAAAGATGGAATATGGAACGCTTTAAACAAGTCATAGATTTTATTTAAAAAACCGGAATTAAAATTATACCAATAGTTTGAGTATAAATTATTAAACTGCTATATATTAAATAAGCTAATGTGTTAATTAGCGTACTTATGTTCAGGAAACCGTGTGGGCATGATTTTAGATTGAGCTAGGGATGAATTAAAGATAAGTGACGGATGATTTTTGATTTATTAATTAATAGTTTGAAAAATCCAACCTGCTTTAACTACATGCTACGGGAAAGGGAAAAAATGATTCAACTTTTAACCAATTTAAAATCTACTTTGCCGGAAGATGCTTTTGGTAAAATGAAAAAGGAAAAACTACCAAGGGGAACGTATTTAGTTCGCTCAGGGAATCTAACATCGAAAATTTGGTTTCTTGAATCAGGAATAGCACACTCTTTTTATCAGAAAGGCAGTATAAAACTTACGGAATATTTTGTGTTTTCTAACGAGATATTTGGCGTTTATACCAGCTTTATTCGAAAAAGTCCTTCTTCTCTTTCTTTGCAGTTATTAACAGATTCAGTAGTATGGTCAATAGATTGGAGCGATTTCCAACGAATAAGTAAAAACGTTCCAATTGCTGTTGAAGTCGAACGTTTACTATTGGCTTGTTGGATTTATAATTCATTGGAACGTTCTTTAAATCGTTTTTTTACAGTGGAAGAGCAATATTTGTTTCTTATAAAACGTCAACCCAACTTAATAGAACAAATTCCGTCTGTTTATCTTGCCAATTATTTAGGGACAACTCCTGAAAGTATAAGCCGCGTTCGTGCTAAAATAAAAGAAGGAGGAGATATCCCTGATATAAGTCCTCTCGAATATCTTTTTATGAAAAAGAAATCGTAACCTAGGGTTGCTTTGTATTGGATATAGGATATTTTTAATCTATTCGTATTTGAAAGTTATTTTTTGATTTATATCAAGTTTGGGGTAGTACGAGAAAGGCAGAATTTTACGTTATTTGCCACATATAAAAAGTTCCTAAAATTCTTTCATTACAACAAACCCGATTTTTTGAATAAACAGTAATGAAAATGGAGGACTTAAATAATAAATTTTATAGGATTAGTAGATAAAGAATGTATTTATGTTTACCTAATCCAAGGACTTCTGTTTAATAAAGGCGTAAGTCATAGTTACTTGCATTTTTGTTTAAGTGGGGTTTTTTTCTATATGAAGAGAATAAAGGACGAATAAACTATTAGATCAATGGGAAAACAAAAGATTTTATATGTTGATGATGATCCTATACATATTAGCTTAATGTGCGGACTTATGAGAAATAGCAATTTTGAAATTATTCCTGCAAATTCTGCAAAAGACGCTATCTCAATATTAAAAGAAGATTTGGAATTAAAAATTGTTATTAGCGATTGGGTTATGCCAGAAATGGATGGCTTAGAACTTGTGCAACATATAAACGACAAATATCCTGATAAAATTTGTTACATGTTATCGAGTAGTGATGAAATTGATAAGTTAAAATATTTTGAAGAAAAAGGAATTATTAGGAGATATTTTAGAAAACCTATAAATAAAACTTTGTTAATGAGTGATTTATGTGAATTGCTTCGTTTTAGTTGATTTTCAAAAACCATAATCAATATGTGTTGATTTTACAGAATGATTTTAGTTATGGGAAAATATTTAAATACTGTAATAAAAAGTTTTTTTTGACTTGTTTAACGTTTTGCTGGATTCTGTTTGATACAAATTATTAGTGATTTTAAGTATAAAAATCAAAATATTATCACGTTGGTTTGTAATTAAGGAATAAAACTCCACCACGGGGGAACAGGATGTCGGCCGGAGAAGTATCATTTTCAACAGATTTTGTATATACCATTCACCTTTTGAAGGCCGGCTCCTGTTATTTGTTTCTCCTGTAACGGTAACTAGTTAAAAATGAAAATTAATATATACAATCTTATTAACTCTTATAGATAAATCATTAAAGTTATTCTTAACTTTCTGATTATCGGGAAAAAATGCTGATGTATAATAGGGAAACGCAGAAAGCGAATTAGGGATGTATAACACTTTTTTTCAGCAACGGAAATAGCTAAGGTATGAATGTTTTTAATTTACTTTGTAACAATAAAATAAGATAATATCAGAACACGATATAAAGAAACGAAGATGATGATTACAAACCTTAACTGAAAAGTTTAACAAAAAGAAGACACCTGTTATAGGTACTGGACGCAAAACTTTTTTAGAAGTCTTAAAGCTATGAGAAAACTATCTCGAAATTCAGGGATAGTTTTTTTTATGCTTTTTTTCTGAGGAATACTGTTTAGCTTTCTTTCTTTTTTTTATTTTCTCGGAAAAAAAACCAACAATATCGGAAGGTGAGAATTTTATAATTTTAAGAGATGTTGCTTCCGAATGTAGTAACTTGTTTTCACTTGCAACAAAATTCTGCATCATCTCTGTTTCGGTAAACCCATCGGTTGGTTGAGGTTTGGGATTCCATCCCATTGATTCAATATTTTTCTTTGCATTTTCAATTTCATTTTGTGGGTTTGAGAAGATATTAACCTCCGAAATATTAATGGTATCCAAACTCATTTGGATTACCGGATTTACCATTAAATCAAAAATCTTTATTCTTCTAGCGAGATATGAAACATGTGAAATCATTAGCGAATCGCTTGGTATTACCCACATATCAAAAATCCCGTTCTCGCGGCTAACTGCTTTATCCAAATTCCGGTAGTTTAATATATAAGCGTCTCCAACTGGATTTGATTCCAAGTCGATAATCCTCGCCTGGATGTGAAATTCCTTTTCCTGGGAGTAGGCTAAAGAACAAGTGAAAATTAGAAATAGGAGAGTTAGTATTTTCATTGCTTCTTAATCTGGAACTAAGTTCGAAAAATATCTTCTTAAATAGACTAAAAAAAAAGTAAATGGTGTTAAAAATTGCCCGGTATTTTACCAATAAATTACATTCGTTATATGCACTGCCTCAATTTGTAACTTCAGATGAGACTATTTTATTTCCGAAAATTTTATATGTTTCTACACATATTCCACTTTAACTTTTTTGAAGAACTTGTGTATTAGAAGTTTTATAATTCGTTTTACTACAAATTTTCTGAGTTCCAGTTCCAGCGGCTGTTCCGGATCCTGATGTGCCCAGTTAATTCGTGTACCCACAATTATATCAATACTGTCATGCTGTAAAAGGAGTTTTACAACTTGTTCCGGTGGACTGTCCTGTAACTTAGTATCGCTGTTATAGTTTTCAAGAATATCTTCCACTTTTCCGAGGGTAAGAATTCCTTCGGTAACCATTTCGAACCCTTTCATTTTTGCGGAAGGAGGCAGAGCTTCAGCTTCCTTATATCCATGATGTATTTTTACTTCAAGATTTAATTCTCGTGCAATGATTTCAGCAGTTGTTCCTCCACAAATAATTTTTTTACCTTCAAAATCATAGATTCGGCCTACAAAGTCGAAATCCTTAATTTTGTAGAACGGGGGGCCTGTAATAAGCATAAATTTTCGGGGTTCCCTAAAATAAATTACACCACACGTAGTGTCATCTTTCACCGAAAAATTGTCATTCATTATCGCCTGGTTCAAAATTTTTCTGGAAAGTTTTGTTGCTGAAATATCAGGCATCCGGGCGACCTGGTTTAAAATAAAGTCTTCAATTTTATCCATTCCCCATCCAAGTGGTAACCGGGTATTTCCCAATCCTGATTGAGGAACGCCATCCGACATGAAAATAATCCTATCCTCCTTAATTGCTTTAAATTCTCTACATCGCAGCAATTTTCCCAGGTTTTCCTCGCCCCTGATTTTTAGTTCATATTCTTTCGGTTGAAAAGATTTGCCATTCCGAAGGATTAAAACCGGGGGATTATCATAATTAATTATTCTTACATTCCCTTCAGGATCAATCTCAATTATAGTGAAAGTGGCATAATTTTCTTTCCCGTCGTTGCTTTTAGGCAGCGCTTCCATAATAATTTTTGCTGCTACCTCTGGTTTGGTATGTAGCTTTGTGTATTTCAGTGCCATAGTAGCAGTGAGTGTGCCAAGCACATTGGCTCTTATTCCGTGTCCAATACCATCACTTAAAACCAGGATTGTGCGGTTTTCTTCTCTTGTTATATCCGACTCAAGAACATCTCCGCAGGCAATCTCTCCTTTTGGCCTTTTTTGTTGAACATCAATTTCTACGTGGTAGCCCGGGTTATTCGTCGTCACCATATCTGTGCGATTCAATAATTGAATTTAAAAGTTCTTCTGTTTCTGCAGCGTTCTCTCCCAGCAGTCGTGCAATTTTTTGTACCGTTTCAATGTTTTGTATTTTTATGCGTTGTGCACGGTTTATAATTTCGTCGCGCACCAGCATTGGAGCAGACATATCACGGATAACCGCGCCTGCAACTTTTTGTTTGTATAAAGTAACAACCGAAATATGAAGTAATTTATTTTGAAATTTTATGTCGCGCTCCAGTATTTCCTCACCAGAGGTAAGAATCCCCGAAATCATTTTGAAAATTACCTCCGGCACCAGAACACTCACATCTGCACCTTTTAAGCCCGGAATAGTTTCAAAAAGCTCAACGGTCTCTTCCCCCATTAATTTTGCAAAACTTGCGTTAGAATCCACCACTTTATAATTATTATCTACCATTAAAATACCCATGTTAATTTTATGGAGCATATGTGACGAAACTTCCATCGATTCCTGTGCTTTTTTCAGGCGGGTTTCTGTTCGTTTCAATTCGGTGATGTCGTTAATGGACCCAACAATTCCAATTACTTTATCATCGTTGTCATGTATTACTGCCTTGTTGAATATTACGTTGTGGATAGTTCCGTCGGAATGTTTAATTTGATTTTCATAAACCTGTACTCCTTCCGATTCCAGTAGCTCTTTATCCCGGCGTGAATAGATATCAGCCATTTCCCTGGAGTGAATTTCGTATACTGATTTTCCTACGATTTGTTCACGCAAACGGCCAATGAACTTTTCATGTGCTTTATTGCAAGCTTGGTAAACCCCATTCAAATCCCTGTAAAATATAGGAATGGGCAACGCATCAATGATTTTTTGATGAAATTCAGGGTCTTCAATATTATTGGTTAAAAATGATTTTTTATCGTAGATCATAATTTGGTTTTTCTGAAAGTTTGGAAGGTGAAAATTAAGAAATAAAGCCCTTATTTCAATTCAATTTAAATCTTTTTGAAAACAGTTTTTTATGACGAAACACTGATTAATTGAATTTTTGTTGATTTATCTTTGTTTTAATAATAATTAATCCGAAATAAAAACCATTTATAATACTAATCGTGAAAATTAGTGATATACAGAAATTAACAGAAGCCAGGATTGTTGCAGGTCAGGCATTTTCAGAAAGAAATGTAAAAAAGGCATTTAGTTCTGAT
The DNA here is from genome assembly GCA_963677235.2 of uncultured Draconibacterium sp. Taxonomy (GTDB): domain Bacteria; phylum Bacteroidota; class Bacteroidia; order Bacteroidales; family Prolixibacteraceae; genus Draconibacterium. Next base: position 411,202 of record CAXXPP010000006.1, read on the forward strand.
TTAATGAGTGATGTATTAACTCTTGATGAAGAAGATATTCTTTTGGTTACCGGGCTTGCCAATGTGCAATTATTGCGAACTGCAGAAATGGCTGATATACATATTGTTTTACTGGCTAGAAACAAACAGGCTTCTCCGGAAATGATACAGTTGGCCGAAGAAAATAAAATTGTTTTACTCGAAACTCCATTTTCAATTTTCAGAGCTAGTGGCGTGCTTTTCTCAAACGGAATAAAACCGGTGTATTAATGGAGTTGGTTTTTGATATAAGAGGGGGAGATTTTGCCAATGCTGGAAACGCGTCGAGCAAAATTAAGAAGGTGTTGAAGCAGCTGAACATTGATTCAAAAACGATAAAACGAATTGTAATTGCTGTATATGAAGCAGAAGTGAATGTGGTGGCACATGCAAAAAGAGGTATTTTAAAGGCATTGGTTGGAAATAATTGTATTGAAATAGAATTGGCTGACGAGGGACCCGGGATTGAAAATGTGGAAAAAGCAATGGAGGCAGGTTTTTCTACTGCTTCAAAAGAGGTTAGAGAAATGGGCTTTGGTGCCGGAATGGGGCTGCCCAATATTAGAAAGAACACTGATGAGCTGGATATCTTGAGTGAAGTTGGTAAAGGAACAATCCTAAAGTTTAAAAATTATTTTTAATGGAAGGGGTTCAGAAATATCATGCAATAAAAGTTGACGAGCAGAAATGTTTCGGGTGTACGCATTGTATGAAAACCTGTCCCACCGAAGCTATTCGAATTATTGATGGTATTGCTTCAATTCGTTCGGAGCGGTGTGTTGATTGCGGAAACTGTTTACGCGCTTGCCCGGCTAAAGCATTTTACGTGGAGCAGGATGATTTGCAGAAGATTTTTGAATACAAACATCGTGTCGTTCTTTTTCCATCGATTCTAATTGGCCAGTTTCCTGAGAAATACTCAGAAGATCAGATTTATCATGCGCTTTTGAAGCTGGGGTTCACACACATTTATGAAGTTGAACAACCTATTCAATGGCTTTCGGAAGAAATAAAAATAAAAACGGGCAAAAATCGGGAACATCCTGTAATCTCTTCATTCTGCCCTGCAATTGTGCGTCTGATACAGTCGAAATATCCGTCATTGGTTGAGAGTATAATCCCGTTAAAAGCGCCACATGATTTGGCAGCTAACTTTGCTATTGAAGAATTAAAAGCTGAAGGGGCCAGAGAAAGTGAAATTGGAATTTTTTATGTTAGTCCATGCTCGGCAAAAATGGCGGCAGTAAATCAACCTCTTGGCGAAAAAAAATCGGTAGTAAACGGAATAATAAATATGAAGGATTTATATAACCGGATTATGAAAGTAATTTCAAAAGAAAAAACAGAAGACCTTTCTGCACTGAGAAAAAACCTCAGTCGCGATGGAATTTTGTGGAGTTTGCCACGAGGGGAAGCAAGACAATTTAAAAGCCGAGCAATGTCTATCGACGGGATTCATAATGTGGTGAAATTTTTGGAAAGACTGGAAAATGATGAAATTACCGGGCTGGATTATCTCGACTTAAAATCGTGTAGCCAGGGATGCGCCGGTGGGATTTTACTTACCGGAAACCGGTTTCTTACATCAGAACGTTTGCAAAAAAGGGCGCTCAGATATCCGTCAGCTTCAAAGATGCAAGTTCCGGATACAAATAAAATTACGGTTCAAAAAAAGTTACAGGCGGAAGAAATAGAGGCAAAGAGTGTTTTTGTATTGCATAAAGACCGTACTAAAGCTTTGGAAAGGATGCAAAAAGCAAGTAAAATTTTGTGCCAGCTGCCGGGAATCGATTGCGGAGCATGTGGTGCGCCAAACTGCCATGCACTTGCTGAGGATATGGTTCAGGGAAAAGCAAAAATGACCGATTGTATTTTTATTCAGAAAAGACTAATAAACGAAAATAAATTGTCGGCTGAGAGAGGATTTAAAAATCTCCGTAAGATTTGGGGGGAAAATCGTTTTGATGCCGACTGTAACAAAAAAGGTGGACGAAATGAAGGTTTCTGATTTGGTTGAAAAATTTGATCTAAAAATATTTTCTGGCCAAAGCGGCCTTGAAAATGAATTTTCAGGTGGTTATGTTTCCGATTTACTGAGCGATGTTATGGGAAATGCTCGCGAAGGAGAAGTGTGGATTACACTGCAAACTCATCAAAATGTGATGGCAATTGCATCGTTAAAAGATTTGGCTGCAGTGATTTTGGTAAAAGGTTTGGAGCCTGAACCGGAAACACTGGATAAAAGTAATGAAGAGGGAATTCCAGTGCTTGGAACCAATTTGGGAACATTTGAAGTGGCTGGAAAACTTTATAATATTCTCCAGGAAGATTAATCAATTCGAAATACAATTTTGTTTTGCTTATATCATCTTCAAATTGAAATAATATGGCAAAAATTAAACTCTATATCGCGCAAAGTCTAAATTCAAAAATTGCACTTTCTGATGGCAGTGTTGAATGGTTGGAATCAATTCCGAACCCGGACAATACAGATCACGGATATGCCGAATTTCTCGATTCTGTTGGATTTACAATTATGGGAAATAAAACGTATCAGCAACTTATTAGTTGGGATATTGAATTCCCATACAGAACAAAAACGAACTATGTTTTTACACATAATCAAAAAGTTCAAAACACTGAATTTGTGACTTTTGTAAAAGAAAAACATCTTGAATTTGTGAAAGACTTGAAACAAAAAGCTGATAGTGATATTTGGCTGATTGGTGGTGGGCAATTGAATACATGGTTCTTAAATGAAAAGTTAATTGATGAAATGTATGTTTTTGTTATGCCAATTGTTGTTTCGGGAGGTATTGAGTTGTTTGAAAATATTCCTAATGAAACGCGGCTTAATCTGACGTATTCTAAGAATTACAAAAGCGGTGTTACAGAGTTGAGGTATAAAATTGAAAGTTAAGCACTCTCAAAAATTTAACAGATGCAAAAATTCAGGGCTGATTTACATATTCATACTCTTTTATCGCCCTGTGCCGATTTGGAGATGACGCCAAAAAATATTGTAAAAAGGGCAAAAGAAACCGGCTTGAATATTCTTGGAATCACCGACCATAATTCCACAAAACAATCGAAACTGGTAAAAAAACTGGCAGAAAAGGAGGGGATTTTTGTTTTAACCGGAGCCGAAGTTACAACTAAGGAAGAAGTTCATTGCCTTGTGTTTTTTGAAAAGGAAAATGAACTCGACCGTTTTCAGGAATTTATCGACTCAAATATCACAAAAATTCCAAATAAAGAAGATTATTTTGGCTATCAACCGTTGATTGATGAAGATGAAAATATCCTTGAAATGATTCCATATTATTTACCCGCCGCGCTGAAAGCGGGAATCGGTGAAATTCAGAAACAAGTTTATCAATTAAACGGGCTATTTATTCCGGCTCATATCGACCGGTCGGCAAATGGAATTATTAGTCAGTTAGGATTTATTCCCGAAGATTTAGTATACGATGCATTGGGTATTTCAAAACATAGTTCAGTAAATTATGTTCGAAAACATTATGTTATAGGAAATAAAAAGACACTTCTTCAGAATTCTGATGCTCATTATTTGCAACAAATTGGCGAAATTTATACCAATTTTATAATTGAACGACCTGAGTTTTCAGAAATTAAAATGGCTATGAATCAGCAAAATAACCGTTTCGTTGAAATAATATGAAAACCATCTCCGAGCATATTCTTGATATTGTCCAAAATTCAGTCAGAGCAAAGGCTACATTGATTGAAATCATAGTTGAAGAGGATAAAAAAAAAGACATTTACACGCTGATAGTTCGGGATAATGGTTGTGGGATGGACGAACAAACGTTGAAGCATGCAACTGAACCGTTCTTTACATCGAGAAACACCCGGAAAGTAGGATTGGGACTGGCATTGTTGAAACAAAATGCAATACAGTGTAAGGGAAAGTTGGAATTAAAATCGGAAAAGGGAAAGGGAACTGAAATTACCGCTTTTTTTCGCTTATCCAATATCGACAGGCCGCCTTTAGGAGATGTTTGGAATTCTTACTTTCTGACTTTAATAAGTTATGGGAATATAACTTTGAATTACAGGCATAAAACAGAGAATGGTGTTTTTGAAATTTCTTCAGAAGAAATAAAGGAAATGTTAGACGGGATGCCACTTAAAACCCCGGAAATAAAAAATGGAGTTACAGAACTGATTAAAAATAATTTAACAGAAATAAAAGCAACTTTTTAAAAAATAACCATTTCAACTATGACGAAAATAAGAACATTGGCTGATCTTAAAAAAATCAGAGATGAAGTTCAGTCCAAAATCAAACTTCGCGAAAACAGCAATCACCCTGAGCAAACTGTTCAGGTAAAAGTGGGAATGGCTACTTGTGGAATTGCATCGGGAGCCAAAGATACAATGAATTATTTTGTGGAAGAACTGGAACAGCAGGCCATTGATGCAGTTGTTACACAAACCGGGTGTATGGGGTACTGTTATGCCGAACCAACTGTTGAAATAACTCTTCCCGGAAAAGATCCTGTGGTTTTTGGTTACGTAAATAAATCAAAAGCTGAAGAAATTATCGAAGTTTATATCAAACGCGGTGAACTGGTGGACGGCATTATTCCCGTAAATTTTAAAACCATAAACGATTAAAAAACTTCAACTAATTTGTTATGAGTGAATATAAAATGCACCTTCTCGTTTGCAGCGGAACAGGTTGTAAAGCGTCGGAAAGCGAGGAAATTATTAATTCATTTTCTACTTTGATTGATGAATTTGGACTGGACGACGATGTTCAAATTGTACGCACAGGATGTTTTGGTTTTTGCGAGAAAGGCCCCATTGTAAAAGTACTTCCGGATAACACTTTTTATGTACGTGTAACACCGCGTGATACCGAAGAAATTTTGAGAGAACATGTAATAAAAGGCCGCGCTGTACAACGGTTGTTGTATACCGATCCGGTTACAAACAAAAATGTCAGCGATTCAAAAGGAATTGAGTTTTATAAAAAACAAATCAGGATTGCATTGCGAAATTGTGGCTTTATTAATCCTGAAAATATTGAAGAATACATTGCCCGCGATGGTTACATGGCTCTTGGAAAATGCCTCACTGAATTGACACCGGAAAAAACTATTCAGGAAATAAAAGAATCAGGACTTCGTGGTCGTGGGGGCGGTGGTTTTCCAACAGGTTTAAAATGGGAAATTACCCGAAAATCGGAAGCCGATCAGAAATATGTAGTTTGTAATGCCGACGAAGGTGATCCGGGAGCATTTATGGACAGGTCGATTTTAGAAGGCGATCCGCATTCTGTTTTGGAAGCAATGGCAATTTGCGGTTATTGTATTGGTGCAGATAAAGGGCTGGTTTATATTCGTGCTGAATATCCGTTGGCTATCAATCGGTTAAAAACGGCCATAAAGCAAGCGCAGGAATATGGATTACTGGGGGAAGATATTATGGGTACCGGATTTAATTTTGATATTGAACTGCGTTATGGCGCCGGCGCTTTTGTTTGTGGCGAAGAAACTGCACTTATTCATTCTATGGAAGGCTCGCGCGGAGAACCAACTTTTAAACCCCCGTTTCCGTCTGTTTCTGGTTATATGGGAAAACCAACCAACGTAAATAATGTGGAAACTTTCGCTAATATCCCGGTTATTTTAAATAAAGGTGCCGGTTGGTTCAATAAAATTGGAACTGAGAAATCAAAAGGAACCAAGGTGTTTGCGCTGGCCGGGAAGATCAATAACGTTGGTTTAATCGAAGTTCCGATGGGTACCACGTTGCGTGAAGTAATTTATGATATTGGCGGCGGAATAAAAAACGGGAAAGATTTTAAATCTGTTCAAACAGGAGGTCCTTCTGGCGGATGCTTAACCAAAGATTTTTTGGATACACCAATTGACTACGATAATCTTATAGCCGCCGGCTCTATGATGGGGTCAGGTGGAATGATTGTAATGGATGAAGACGATTGTATGGTTTCCATCGCTCGTTTTTATCTTGAATTTACTTTGGAAGAATCATGCGGGAAATGTGCTCCATGTAGGATTGGGAATAAACGGTTACACGAAATTCTGGATAAAATTACTCAGGGAAAAGGGGAGGTGAAAGACATTGAAAGACTTCGGGTTTTAAGTACAGTAATAAAAGATGCTTCGCTTTGTGGATTAGGGCAATCATCGCCAAACCCGGTTCTTTCCACTATCGCAAATTTCGAAGATGAATACCTGGCGCATGTAACCGAAGGGAAATGCCCCGCAGGACAATGTAAAGCACTTTTGAAATATGAAATCGTTGAAGATTTGTGTACCGGTTGTACACTTTGTTTCAGGAATTGTCCGGTAGGGGCAATTACGGGAGAACGCCGTCAACCTCATTTTATTGACCAGTCGATTTGTATTAAATGTGGTGTTTGTTTCGAAAAATGTAAGTTTAATGCAATAACCCTAACATAATCAGGAAAAAAGAATACGATGAATACAATAAATCTTACCATTGATAATAAACCGGTAGTGGTAAAAAGCGGAACGACAATTTTGGAAGCAGCTTCCGGGATTGGAGTACATGTTCCAACGTTGTGCCACATGAAGCTGGATGATTTGAATATTGAAAATAAACCCGGAGGATGCAGGGTTTGCGTTGTTGAAGTGGAAGGACGAAGAAACCTGGCTCCGGCATGTTGTACCGAAGTTGCCGAAGGAATGGTTGTAAATACACATTCTATTCGCGCTATAAATGCACGTCGTACTGTTATGGAGTTAATTCTTTCTGACCATCCTTCTGATTGTTTAATTTGTGCAAAATCTGGTAACTGCGAACTGCAGGATATGGCACATCAGCTTGGAATTCGTGAGATTCACTACCAGGGAGAACAATCGCATTACCGCGAAGATACCTCGCCGGCGATTATTCGTGAGGTGGATAAGTGTATTATGTGCCGCCGTTGCGAAATGATGTGTAACGAAGTTCAAACAGTGGGGGTTCTTTCTGCAATTAACCGTGGGTTTAACTCGGTGGTTTCCCCGGCTTTCGAAATGAATCTGGATCACTCAGTTTGTACCTATTGTGGGCAATGTGTAGCAGTTTGTCCTACCGGAGCCTTAACCGAAGTAGATGAAACCGGGAATGTAATCCGTGCATTGTCAGATCCTTCAAAAACAGTAATTGTTCAAACCGCCCCGGCTGTGCGCGCTGCTCTTGGCGAAGAATTTGGGATGGAAGCCGGAACATTAGTTACAGGGAAACTGGTCGCTTCTTTAAAACGGCTGGGTTTTGATTATGTTTTTGACACCGATTTTGCAGCAGACCTTACTATAATGGAAGAAGGAACAGAGCTGCTGAACCGTTTGTCAAAACATTTGGCCGGTGATAAGGATGTTAAGCTTCCGATTTTAACATCGTGCTGTCCGGCCTGGGTGAAATTCTTTGAGCATCAGTTTCCTGAGATGAAGGACGTTCCTTCGACAGCACGCTCGCCACAACAAATGTTTGGTTCTATTGCGAAAACTTATTTTGCAGAAAAACTGGGAGTTAAACGGGAAGATTTGGTTGTGGTTTCCATAATGCCATGTGTGGCAAAAAAATACGAGTGTGGTCGCGATGAATTTAAAACCAATGGAAACCCTGATGTAGACTATGCCTTGACAACACGTGAGCTGGCAGCTTTAATTAAGATATCTAATATTAACTTTAAAACATTGCCAAACGAAACCTTTGATAATCCGCTGGGTGAATCAACCGGTGCTGCGGTAATTTTTGGAACAACCGGTGGAGTTATCGAAGCAGCAGTTCGAACAGCTTACGAAATTCATACCAAAAAAGAACTTCCCCGGATTGATTTTGCAGAACTGCGTGGTATGGAAGGAATACGAAAAGCAACCATTGATTTTGACGGGTTCCCATTAAAGATTGGAATTGCTCATGGTTTAGGAAATGCACGAAAATTATTGGAAGATATTCAGGCAGGGAAGAGTGAATTTCATGCTATTGAAATTATGAGTTGCCCCGGTGGTTGTATTGGAGGTGGAGGTCAACCTTATCACCACGGAAATGCTGATGTGCTGAAAAAACGACAGATGGCTATTTACCAGGAAGATAGAAATAAAGCGATTCGGAAATCACATCAAAATCCGTATATAATTGAATTGTACAACGAATTTCTTGGTGAACCAATGAGTGAAAAAGCACACCATTTATTACATACAGAGTATTTCGATCGTACTGAATAGTTGCTGAATTCGTTTTAAAATTTCTAAAAGAGTATAAAATGCCAAAAATAAAATTAGCCGAAAATACCATCCAACTCATAAAAGATATCTGCGCTGAATTTGAAAATAAGGAAAGCGAATTAATTAATGTTTTACACCAGGTACAGCATAAATTGGGCTACCTGCCGGCCGAAGTTCAGGAAGTAATTGCGAAAGAATTGAAAACATCGGTGGCAAAAGTATATGGAGTCGTAACCTTTTACAGCTTCTTTACTATGGTTCCGCATGGTGAGTTTCCTATTTCCATTTGTATGGGAACAGCGTGTTATGTGCGGGGAGCCGAACAGGTTTTAGCTGAATTTAAACGCCAGTTAAAAGTAGAGGTTGGCGAGTCAACCAGCGATGGGAAATTCTCTATTAATTGTTTGCGTTGTGTGGGAGCATGCGGTTTAGCGCCTGTTGTAACCGTTGGCGAAAAAGTTTACGGGCGGGTTGCCCCAACGGAAGTGAAAAAGATTATTGCTGAGTATATGGAAGGCTGCGCAAGCGACGATGCAAAAACAGCTTAAATATAACGGGGTTTTCAGGTATTGTGGAAACCCCGTTACTTTGGTTTCGTTTCGTAATTGTAGTCAAGTTCCTTTGAGATTTTGATGGCTTCGTTAATTACATGACTGGGGTAGTGGTTTATTTCCAGTATTTTAATGGCATTTCGGTTTTTCAGTTTTCCTTCTTTTAATTTGTAGTCAAAATCAACCATTTTGTTATTGACGGTTTCGCTGAAATGGAACAGTTCATATTCGCTTTTAAGCAAGTCAGCAAGTTCAATATCGTGGGTTGAAACAAAAACAAGATTGTTTTCTCTGGTCAGTTCAGACAGAACAGCTTTACCTGCAGAAATACGTTCAACAGTATTTGTTCCTTTAAAAATTTCATCAAGTAAAAATAAATTGAATGTTTCCGACTGACTTTTATCAATCATTTCTTTAATCGTCAATACTTCCTCAAAATAATAGCTTTTGTCGTTTAGCAAATCGTCGCTAATCCTGATGGCTGAAAATATTTTCATTTTTGGCATTTTGAATTTTTCCGCAAAACAGGTATTTAATGTTAGTCCTGTTAAGACATTTATGCCAATTGTTCTGATAAACGACGTTTTTCCCGACATATTTGAGCCTGTTAACAGTACCGAACGATTGTTTACAGAGATATTGTTTTCGACGCAATCGGGAATGAGCGGATGATATATATTTGTTGCAAAAATTGATTTTTCAGAAGAAATTTCCGGTACTGCGAATTTTTTTATGCCTTGTCGTAGGGAGGCAATTGATTGTAAGGAATCAACTTCACCAACAAAAACAAACAACTCTTCTATTTCTTCTCGCTTGTTGTTTAATAGTTTTAATACTCCAAATAATAACAGTGGTTCAATCAGGAACGCGATTTTAAGCATTTCCAGTATTCCCCAGAAAATAGCTTCCATGTCGCCTTGTAGTTTTGCTTCCAACTGAAAGAAAGACATTCGGTTCCTTATTTTATCAATTATTTTTATTGACTTTTGAATTTCCGGATTTATAGAGGTAAGCTCTTTAATTTTAACAATTTCCCTCGTTACATTATTTAGAATAAGTAGCTGAGGAATTGATGCCAGGTAGGGGTATAAGTTATGTTTGTTCCAATAATGAAAGATTAAATTGACAATAAAAAGAGCGGCGAAAAGTAAAATAAAAGCGGGATTAACAAAGCCAGCAATCAATGATAAAACACTCGCAAATGACAAAACCGGCAGGATAAAAAACCATTTTGGACGGGAAATGTGTTTTTCCTGAAAAAGCGAGGAAATATAGTAAGCGTCTTGTTTGGCCAGACGTTTTAATTGCATTTGGATCGAAAGTCTAACCTCCCGGCTATTGAGAAGTTGGTTTATTATCTTTTCTTTTAATCCGGGGTGGCCGATTTTATTTGGAATTGTACGGAGTTTGTTAAAAAGATATTGCTGTCCGGGTTTGGAACATGTACGATCTATAAACATAAACAACTCCTGAAAATCGAGATCGTTGCAGGTTTTTTCGGAAAGGATTTGAAAGGCGTCTAAATTGTTTTTATTATCTGAATATCTTTTTATCTCTTCAAAATTAAAGGCTTCATCTTTTATTTTTCCAAAGGAATCAAGAAGTTGATTTTCAATTGCTTTTTTATTTTTGTAAATCATTCTTCCGACCAGCGTTTGAGTAAATCTTTTCGGCAACTTTCAGCAATAAAAGGACTGTGAATTGCTTTGTCAAAATTTCTTTTTTCGTTTTCAAAGTCCGAAGTGTATAAAAGCTTAAATACTCTTTGAATAGAAGGAGAATCCTTTTTATCGATAAGAACAAGTTTATCCCCGCTCTTTGCTTCTCCTTTTTGAAGAACTCTTACATAAACCCCTGAAAAACCGGAATCGACAAATTGCCTGACTATTTTTTGTGTTCCAAACCTGAATCCCAGTTTATAACAGGGCTGTCGTGGTTGGGTTGCCTGAATAATAACTTCGCCAATCTGAAAAGTATCACCAATGTGTATTCTCGCCTCGTGCAATCCTTCAATGGTAAGATTTTCTCCAAACATTCCCCAGGGCATTTCCAAATCGGGGTAAAGCCTTTGCCAGTATTTATAATGATCAGCAGAATATAAATAACACGCTTTATCAATACCGCCATGGTATCGCCGGTCAATAACATGATCATTCGCAACATCCTCTTCTCCCAAAAAGATGGGTTGGGGAACTGAGTGTTTATAAATTCCGGTTTGTACTTTTTTCCCTCTCCATTCAATGGTTTGAGGTTCTCCTATGTTTGTGGAAATAATTTTCATTAAAATTAGGCGATTTTTCTTTCTTTTTTTATGTTTTCGTAAGCCTGATTTACTTTTTGGAATTTTTCATTCGCAGCTTTTTGGAAATCTTCTCCTAGATGGCTCACCTTGTCGGGGTGGTATTTCATAGCCATTCTACGATAGGCCTTTTTGATGTCGTCGTTGCTTGCAGAAGGTTCAATTTCTAGAATTTTATAATCTGCATCGGTATTCGGAACAAACATGGCCTGAATCGATTCATAGTCGCTGTTGCTGATTCCCATTTGCTGGCTGATTTGAGCAATCATTTGTTGCTCCGTCACATCAACCTGACCGTCGGCCTGTGCGATTCCGTAAAGAAAATGCAGTAGCTGAAGCCTTGCTGAGTAGTTCATGTTTTGTTTTATCTGGCGGCAAACTTCATTCACCGGAATAGTTTGCTGTAAAATGTCCCGAAGCATTTTTACCGATTCAGTAGCTGATGACTCTCCAAAGTTCTGAACCATAAATCTTTTTACATAATCCAGTTCCGATTTTAAAACTTTGCCATCTGCTTTCATTACTGCAGCTACCAAAACCAACAGGCTCATAACATAACCGCCGGTGGTTGTCCTTCCTGAATATCCTGTCGGCCGGCCTGTATATCCTGAATGTGGCGAACCTTGTTGCATTTGTTCTGTGCCACCATCAAAAAGAGAACCTACTACAAATCCAAAAATAGCTCCGATTGGTCCTCCCACGGCCCATCCGAGGCCTCCGCCAATCCATTTACCAAATTTTGCCATATTCTTTTAATTTTTTATCTGTTTCAATAACCTCAGGGATTATTAAATGTTTGTTGTCGTTTATAATTTCTAAGCTTGCCGTTTTCCTTTTCTCTTCATCTGTCCATTGCCGGTTCATTCTCTCCAGGACAAGTTCTTCTGAAATGCCGTCTCTTTTCATTACCCGCTCAATTCTTTGTTTTTCGGGTGCTGAAACCAGAATGGTAAAATCCATCATTTTATAAAAACCACTTTCAAAAAGAATGGCTGCTTCATGAATGATATAGGCTGAATCTTGATTTTTGACCCACTTATTAAATTCTTCGCGAACGACAGGGTGAACTAAATTGTTCATTTTTTTTAGTTGAATTTCATCATTGAAAATAATATTGGCCAGTTTTTTTCGGTTAACTGTTCCATCGTCTGTATAAATTGTCCCTCCGAAAAGGTGAATGAGTCCGGTCTTAATTCCGGAATGCGAGTTTAAGAGCTGTTTTGCCACAATGTCGGCTTCAAAAACAGGAACGCCCAGAAGTTCAAAAACTCTGCAAACGGTCGATTTTCCGCTGCCAATACCTCCTGTTATTCCTACTTTTATTGTCATTATTTCTTAATCAGTTTCTGTTAAATATTCAACTGTTTCCGGTGAAATTCTTAGTACTTCTATATAAGAAGGTTTGTTTTCAATTTTTACTTCAATGCTTTCAATGTTTTTTTGAACCGAATTGAAATCTACAGTCGCCGTGAAATCAGCAGAAGTAACATTTTCAAATTCACTCAATCCTACTAAAATAGAAATCGTAACGTCGGATGGAAATAATTTAACTTTTATATTTTCCGGTTTGTTCTTTATCAGAACAGGGATTTTAACTTCTTTCTCAGTAAATTTTTCGACTGGAATTTTAACCGTAACTTTTTCAGGTGTTACAGTTGTCTTTTCAGGATGTTGGATGGGAACAATATGACTAACTTCTGTTTCAAGCTTTTCATAGGATTTGAATTCTGTTTCCAGAAAAATTATTGAATCCAAAAGTATTCCCGGGCCGGTTATCGAAACAGTGTCAGGAACAACGGTTACAGGATCCTTTAAGTTAAATTGGGGTTTGAAATCTAATTTTGCATTAAACCGAACCGGAACTAATTTAGTTTTTAAACTGTCTAAAATTAGTGTAAAGTATTCAGGGCGTATATTAGATACGGTAATTTCATTGCTAATTTGGTCTGAAACAGTATTGATGAGTTCCGTGGAACGGATAGAATATTTCCCGGATTCCGACTCCATATCGCGTGTAATATGAGTCAGATTTAATACAATAGGAGAAAAGGAAAGGCTTAATTTATGGCGAAGTAAAGTAAATCCGTGAGCTTCAACCTGCAATTCCAACTTTTGAGGTAACTTGTTTGAAACAAACTGGTTTGCAGGAGGGGACACAAATTTTACAGGATAAGAAACTGTAGTTGTGTAATTTTTATTAAGAGCATTCAAAAACCAAAGGGCAGTTGCAATCAGTAAGCAAATAAAAAATACAACAATCCGCTTATCGTTTTTTAATTTTTCGATCTTAAAATTTTCCGTTATTTCCGTTAAATTTATTTTCATAGAAAAGCAAAATTAACTATTTATACCAAAATCAATTCAATGATTTCGTAATATTAAAAACGTGCAATTTATTACTTAATACAAAATCAATTGTTTTATCTTTATCAACCAATTTTAGATATATTTTATTTGGTTTAACACATATAAAAACTCAAACAATTATATAAATGAAAATAGTAGTTGTAGGAACTGGTTATGTTGGTTTGGTTTCAGGTACTTGTTTTGCAGAAACCGGGGTAGAAGTTGCTTGCGTTGATATAGATGAACGTAAGATAGAAATGTTGAATAATAAACAGATTCCGATTTATGAACCAGGTTTGGAAGATATATACAGGAAAAATGTGGAAAAAGGGCGGTTAACTTTTACAACCAATTTAGCAGAAAGTTTGAAAGATGCAGAGGCCGTTTTTATAGCCGTTGGCACACCTCCTGATGAGGACGGAAGCGCAGATTTGAAATATGTATTGGGGGTGGCCCGGGAAATAGGCAGGAATATGGGGCATTATATGGTAATAGTAACCAAAAGTACAGTTCCGGTAGGCACGTCTGTTAAGGTAAAAGATGCAGTTGTCGATGAGTTGAAAAAACGAGGCGAAGAGATACCGTTTGATGTTGCCTCAAATCCGGAGTTTTTGAAAGAGGGGAGTGCTGTTGCCGATTTTTTGAAACCTGACAGAATCGTAATTGGTACAGAATCGGAAAAAGCACAGAAGGTAATGAAACGGCTATACAAACCATTTTTGTTAAATGGCCATCCAATTTTATTTATGGACATTACTTCTTCCGAAATGACTAAATACGCCGCCAATTCCATGCTGGCAACAAAAATTAGTTTTATAAACGATATAGCGAATTTGTGCGAAATAGTTGGAGCTGATGTTAACGCGGTGAGAAAAGGAATTGGTTCTGATCCCAGAATTGGAAATAAGTTTATTTATCCGGGAACGGGATATGGAGGTTCGTGTTTTCCCAAAGATGTACAGGCGCTTATTAAAACAGCCGATGAGAAAGGTTATTCCCTTGAAATTCTTAAAGCAGTGGAATCAGTGAATTACAGGCAGAAGTCGGTTCTTTTTGATAAAATTAAAACGCATTTTAATGGTGATTTGAAAGGTAAAAAATTTGCAGTTTGGGGACTTGCTTTCAAACCCAAAACCGATGATATGAGAGAGGCGCCGGCACTTGTCATTATTGAAAAATTACTGGAAGCAGGAGCAAAAGTTGTGGCTTACGATCCGGTTGCAATGGAAGAAGGGAAAAGAATATTAGGAGATACAATAGAATTTGGGAAAGACGAATATGATGCTTGTATTGATTCTGATGCTTTAATACTGGTAACTGAATGGCCTGAATTTAGACTGCCGAACTTTAGAGTTCTTCTGAAACTTTTGAAAAACAATGTCATTTTTGATGGTCGAAATATTTATGATCCTGAAGAGCTGAATGATTTAGGATTTTCTTATTATGCAATAGGACGAAAACCTGTAATTAATTAAATGAAACGAATATTAGTAACCGGAGGAGCTGGTTTTGTAGGCTCGCATTTGTGCGAATTTCTTTTGAATAAGGGGAACGAAGTGGTTTGCCTGGATAATTATTTTACCGGGAAAAAGGATAAAATTGTCCATTTGTTGGATAATAAATATTTTGAATTAGTTCGGCACGATGTGACAATGCCATATTATATCGAAGTAGATGAGATATATAACCTGGCATGTCCTGCATCACCGGTTCATTACCAATACAATGCAATAAAAACAATAAAAACTTCTGTAATGGGAGCTATAAATATGCTGGGGCTGGCAAAGCGCACAAAAGCGAAAATACTTCAGGCCTCTACAAGCGAAGTTTATGGCGATCCGGAATTACACCCACAGCCTGAAACTTACTGGGGGCATGTGAACCCAATAGGGATACGTTCCTGTTATGACGAGGGAAAGCGATGTGCTGAATCGTTATTTGTTAACTATCATCAGCAGAATAACGTGAGAATAAAAATTGTACGCATTTTTAATACCTACGGCCCCAAAATGGAACCTGATGACGGAAGGGTTGTTTCTAATTTTATTGTTCAGGCTTTAAAAGGGGAGGATATTACGATTTTTGGTGACGGAATGCAAACCCGTAGTTTTCAGTATGTAAGCGATTTAGTTGAAGGGGTGTCAAGAATGATGGCAACAGATGATTCTTTTACTGGGCCCGTTAATATTGGAAATCCGGTTGAGTTTACAATGCTTGAGCTCGCCAATGAAATTATTGATATAACCGGTACAAAATCAAAAATTATATATTTACCATTGCCCAAAGACGATCCGACACAACGCCAGCCCGATATTACTTTGGCAAAAGAAAAATTGAATGGCTGGGAACCTGTTGTTTCTTTGCGTGAAGGTTTGGGAAAAACGGTCGAATATTTTGACCGGCTGCTAAAGAAAAATTAATCAATTGAAGAAAGAAGAGGTGGCAATTGAAAAATAGCTGTCTCTTCTATAAATATTCTGAAAATTAAAAACTTTGTTACCCCAACTGATGACATATAAATCTGTTACCGTTTTATGTCCATACTTTCTACATTTAAGCCTATGAATGTAGAAGAAAATACGCACTTTTACCTTCGCTATGGAAATAAAATTCAATTTTTTTTAAAAGATTATCAAATAACCAAATATTTCAGTATCAGGTTCTTTGTTGAGAGAAGTAAAACTAAAGTTTGAGCCCCATGTTATATATTAAATAAATCTTTCAATGTTTTAGCCTGCCTCAGGAAAGCTTAATTTGTAACTGGTAAAATTAAATGAGTCAATCCGGTTCTGGCTGAATGTGGCATATTTTCTGTCTTTTATGAGGTGTTAATTTAAATACTGAAATAAAAATGACAGCAAACTTTCCTGAAATTTCAACAGAAAATCTCCGATTGTTTATTCAGCAGAAAAATTGTTTTGTTTTGGATGTTCGGTCTTCTGATGCATATAATGGCTGGAAAATGGATAACGAAGCTCGTGGAGGACACATCAAAGGAGCAAAGAGTTTTCCGGTTAAGTGGACAACATATATTGACTGGATTGAAATTGCCCGTTCAAAAGGAATAATGCCGGAACATGAACTGGTCTTTTACGGTTATGGTGAGTCTGAAATTTTGGATGCAGCATCGGTTTTTGCTAGTGCGAGCTATAATAAAATTAAGTTTTATAGGCATTTTTCAGATGAGTGGACTGCTAACAATAATTTGCCAATGGAATATTTACCCAACTACCGGAGTCTTGTGCCGGCTGAATGGGTGAACGCCTTGATTTCAGATAAAGAAGTTCTGGAGAATAAAAAGAGACAGGTTGTGATATGCCATGCTCATTACCGAAATCGTGATGCTTATCTTAGCGGTCATATTCCGGGTGCAATTGATTTGGATACCCTTGCGCTCGAGAGTCCTGAAACATGGAACAGGCGTTCTCCCAAAGAATTGGAAAAAGCTTTATTACAACATGGAATTACAGCAGATACAACCGTAGTTTTATATGGAAAATTTATGTTTCCAAACAATGATGAGCCTTTCCCGGGAAGTGCCGCCGGGGATATTGGTGCAATCCGGTGTGCATGGATTATGATGTATGCCGGGGTAAAAGATGTGCGGGTTTTGAACGGTGGCTTTCAGTCGTGGCAGGATGCTGGTTATCCTGTGGCCAAAGACGATGTAATTAAAATATCAGAAAGAGACTTTGGTGCCACAATTCCTGTTCGGCCTGAGCTTATGGCTGATATGGAAAAAGCTAAAGAGCTGCTTAAATCAGAAAACGGAGATTTGGTTAGTATAAGAAGCTGGCCCGAATATATCGGACAAGTAAGCGGTTACAATTATATCGAGAAGAAAGGCCGGATACCCGGTTCTGTGTTTGGAAACTGCGGGTCGGACGCGTATCATATGGAAAACTACAGGAATGTGGATCATACAACACGTGAATTTCATGAAATAGAAAGGATATGGAAAACAGCAGGAATCGTTCCCGAAAAACAATTGGCTTTTTATTGTGGAACCGGGTGGAGAGGAAGCGAAGCCTGTTATAACGCATGGTTGATGGGATGGCCAAATGTTGCTGTTTTTGACGGTGGATGGTTTGAATGGAGTAATGATCCGAAGAACCCCTATGAAACAGGAATTCCTGAAGAGATTCCTGCAGGGGTGCATGTCGAAACTCAAAATAATTAATCAATTTACTTTGGACTGTGTTTTTCAGGTCAGTCCTTCTAAATAAAGAAATATGGAAAAACTAGCGGTTGAATCGGAATTTATGACAGACACCCGTAAAGGATTGTCCTCTTCCCCAAAATTCTTATTGTCTAAATATTTTTATGACGATAAGGGGAGTAATATCTTTCAGAAAATTATGCATATGCCGGAATATTACCTCACCAATGCGGAGCAGGAAATTCTTTCGTTGCATAAAAATAAAATTACTGAACATTTTAATAATGGAAGTTCTCCTTTCGATTTGCTAGAATTGGGCGCAGGTGATGGAAGTAAGACAAAAACGATTTTGAAACAACTGATGTCCCGGTCAGTGAAGTTTAATTACCGCCCAATTGATATTAGTAAATTAGCCAATGATGAGTTAAAACAGAATTTAACCAGCGAGCTGCCGGAACTGTCAGTTTATCCGGTGACGGGCGATTTTTTTCATCTCCTGAGAAATAAAAACGGGCACGCCGCACTCAGGAAGGTTATTTTGTTTCTGGGGTCGAACATCGGCAATTTTTCGGATGATGAACTTCATCGTTTTCTTTCTCAACTAAAAGATTTTACAACCTCGGGAGATCAGCTTTTTATTGGTTTTGATTTAAAGAAATCTCCTGAAATTATAAAGAAGGCTTATGATGATCGGCATGGTTACACCAGGGAATTTAACCTGAATCATCTCCGTAGATTAAACGATGAATTAGGGGCGAATTTTAATGTTGATAAATTTGAACAGCATACAGAATACAATCCCAAAACTGGCGAGGTTAAAAGTTATTTAGTGTCAACAGAGAAACAAACCGTTTTTATAGAAGCACTTGATGAAGAATATTCATTTAATTGCTGGGAGCCAACATTTATGGAACTTTCCCGAAAATTTGATCCGGAGTCCATTGAAAATATGGCGGAGAAATATGGCTTTAAAGTGAAGCAGCACTTTACCGATTTGCGTAACTTTTTTATGGATTCGCTTTGGATTAGAAAATAAAATATAGTAAAGGTTAAAAAATGAAGGCAATTTGGAATAATCGGCTCATTGCAGAAAGCGACAAAACAATTGTGGTAGAAGGGAATGAATATTTCCCGCCTGATTCTGTAAATCGTGAATATCTGATAGACAGTAATAAACAGTCTATTTGTCCGTGGAAAGGAAAAGCTTCATATTATCATCTGGAGATTGACGGAAAGATAAATGCCAATGCAGCCTGGTATTACCCTGAACCATCGTTGGAGGCAATGAAAATTAAAGGATACATTGCATTTTGGGAAGGCGTGGAGGTGAGTGAATAATGCCCGTAGATTATCAATTAGATATTTGTATTGTTTGAGTTTCTCATGTAAAAATCAAAATTTTCAGGGATAATGCAGATGGTTGATGATCGAATCACATAAAATAAAAGTTATTATGAAAAAGTTTGATGTTTTTGTAATTGGTACAGGGGTTTCCGGTACTGCAATAGCTACTGCTTGTGTGGGAAAAGGATTTAGTGTAGGAATTGCTGATAAACAGGCATATGGCGGAACTTGTGCTACCCGTGGCTGTATTCCTAAAAAAGTAATGTGGGGGGTAGTTCATGTAGCCGACGCTGCTAAAAGGTTAAATGGAAAAGGTATTGACTCAATTCCGACGATAAGCTGGCCGGATATGATGTCATTTAAAGATACTTTTGTTGACCCTGTAGCTGGGGAAAAAGAAAAAATGTTTGAAGAGAAAGGCATCGCTACTTTTCATGGGGTAACCAGGTTTATTAGTCCCAATCAGTTACAGGTTGGAGATGAAGCTATTGAGGCAAAAAAAATCATCATTGCCACCGGAGCTAAACCGGCAAATCTAAATATAAAAGGAGCCGAGAATTTGTATACAAGTGACGATTTCCTTCAACTGAAAACATTACCGAAACATATTTTATTTATTGGAGGCGGCTACATTAGTTTTGAATTTGCCCACATAGCAGCCCGATGCGGTTCAAAAGTTACTATTGTGCATAACAGCAATTCTCCGTTAAAAAATTTTGAACCGGAAATGGTAGAGCTTGTGACAGAAGAAAGTAAGAGAATTGGTATCAATCTGGTATTAAATTCAGAAGTTGAGGAAATAATAAAAGCAGAAAATAGTTTTAAAGTAATAACGCAAAAAACGGATTCAAAAGTAGAATTTATTACGGACTTAGTCATTAATTCCTCAGGGCGTGAACCAGCGATAGCTGACCTGGATTTGGAAAAAGGAAATGTAGTTTACACAAAAAAAGGAATTGAAGTTAATTCTTTTTTGCAAAGCGTTTCAAATGCGAATATTTATGCAGCCGGAGATGTTGCGGCCACTAATGGGCTGCCACTCACTCCACTGGCTACAATGGAAGCCAACATTGTCTCTTCTCATCTGGGAGGTGCAGGAGAATACGGAGGGGATTATTCGGTTATGCCTTTTGTAGTTTTTACAGAACCTCCTTTGGCTTCGGTAGGATTTACCGAGACCGAAGCTCTGGATAAAAAATTAAAATTTGATGTAAACAAAAAATTGATTGAAGAATGGTTTAGTGCAAAACGAGTAAACTCACCGTTGTACGCTTTTAAAATATTAATTGAGAAAAAGACCGATAAACTTTTAGGTGCTCATCTGGCAGGACCACATGCTGAAGAAACAATTAATCTTTTTGCAATGGCTATGAGGCAGGGGGTAAAGGCAGCTGAGATAAAGAAAATTCTTTTTACTTTCCCAAGTTCTTCTTCCGACATTTCATCTATGTTATAAATATCATACACATGTTTGCCAATAAACTGGTTGTATTAAACTTTGTTTTAGTAAATATGCCCAGTACCAGTATTGTCAACAACTTTCTTTTGAGTTGATATCGCCAAAATTTTTAAATGATGTTTAAAGGTTATTCTGAGTCTTATTTTTAGCTACAAATTTTAAGAATCATGGTAATTCGTAAAATATGAAAGCTATTCACCAAAATATTTATGATCCGAACGCAAAGGAAATTATCTTTGGCGCTTAATTTTCAAAAATCATTTAATATGTTATTTAATTCGGGCACAAAATTAATTGCTGTTACTGTGTTCCTTTTCGTGGCTTTTCAGTACGCAGCAAATGCACAAACGGAGAGTGATGTAACCTATTTTTCGAAAGACTCAATAAAACAAGGAAAATATACATTAATATATATCAATAAAGACAAAAATTTTGATTCGGCAACAGGGGAAAAATTGAAAAGTACTTTTTTTGCGGTTTACCCGGAGTTGGCCAAAGCATACAATAAAAAAACAGCAAGAAAAGTAACTTTTGTGATTGACCCCGCTTATGATGGTGTTGCTGCAACTTCTGATGCGAGGGTTGTTTTTAATCCAAAGTGGTTTGAACGTTCTCCCGGCGATATTGATGTGGTTACACACGAAGTAATGCATATTGTTCAGGCTTACGGCGATAGTCCCGGTCCATGGTGGATTACTGAGGGAATTGCAGATTACGTTCGCTATAAATATGGAGTTGACAACACCGGGGCAGGTTGGTCTTTACCTGATGTAAATGCAAAGCAAAATTACGACAACAGTTACCGGGTAACCGCCCGTTTTTTAGTTTGGATTGAAAGGATTTATAGTAAGAATTTTGTGAAAAAGCTGGATAAGGAAATGCGTGCCCATACATATCAGGATGATATTTGGGCAGAGTTGACTGGTAAAAATGTTGCAGACCTGTGGAACGAATATACTTCCAATCCCGGCATTTAAAATTAAAAGAAAGAACTTTAAACTACTGTATACCTGGTGTATCTGAACATATCGTGAAAATGAATTTGGACTAATCTTAAGATGAAGTACAGATAATATTTTTAGATAAACAGATAATTTAATACAATGAAAAAATCGATTTTTATCGGTATGTTTTGTGGTGTTGCATTCTTTTTTTGGGGGTGCCAGCAACAAAATGCCGAAACTAACGACAACCAAACATTAGAAGATTTAAGTGCATTTGTTAATCCTTTTGTTGGCACTTATGGTGATGGGAATACTTATCCTGGAGCTGTTGCTCCTTTTGGCTTGGTTCAGCTAAGTCCGGACACGGATGTTAAAAATTGGGGAGCGGCTTCAGGCTATGAATATACCGACAGTACCCTGTATGGTTTTAGTATGACCCATTTTAACGGAACAGGAATTCCCGATTTGGGCGACTTTTTATTTGTTCCGGGCGTAGGAACTCCAAAATTTCAGCCCGGCACAAAAGAAGAGCCTGGTTCTGGTTACATTACCCGGTTTTCGCACCAACAGGAAAAAGCTTCTCCCGGCTATTATTCTGTCTTTTTACCGGAACATAATGTAAAGGTTGAATTGACTGCTACAGAACGTGCAGGAATTCTGAAATTTACTTTTCCAAAGTCGGATTCCGCTAATATAATGACCGACCTCGCACATGTACTGCAATGGAATGTGGTGTGGTCGAATATACGTATCGAAAACAATCAGTTGGTTACCGGTTCACATCAGGTAAAAGGTTGGGCTAAAGAACGTCACCTTTATTTTGCAGCCCGGTATTCAAAACCATTTGATGAATGCGGAATTATTAGCGACGGGAAACCTGTTTTTTATAATACGTATCGTTTTCGCAGTAAATATGAAACTGCCGGGCAAAACCTGCAATACTTTGCTCGCTACAAAACAGAGGATAACGAAGTTATTATGGTGAAAGTGGGAATTTCTGCTGTGAGTACAAAAAATGCATTGCAAAATTTAGATACTGAAATACCCGAATGGAATTTTGACCAGGTGGTAGCGAATACTCGGGGAAAATGGAATGAGGAATTGGCTAAACTTCAGATTGAAGGAAATACCGAAGAGAAAGAGACTTTTTATACTTCGGAATATCATGCATTTTTAACGCCAAATATTTATCAGGACGTGGATGGCTCGTATCGTGGATTCGATCAGAATATTTACAAGGCAGAGGGTTTTACAAACTATACCATTTTTTCTTTGTGGGATACTTATCGGGCAACACATCCGCTTTTTAACCTGGTTCAGGCACACCGGAATTCAGATATGATAAAAACGATGCTGGCCCATTACGACACCAGTGTAGATCATTTATTGCCGGAGTGGACATTCTACAACAATGAAACCTGGTGTATGATTGGCTATCATTCGGTTTCGGTTATTGCAGATGCTATTTTAAAAGGTATTGACGGGTTTGACAAAGAGCGCGCCTATGAGGCAATGAAAACAACCGCCAATAATCCAGATTATGATAATCTTCCAAATTACGTAAAACTGGGATATGTTCCCTGCGATTTGGAAAATGAGTCGGTTTCAAAAACACTGGAATATGCCTATGATGATTATTGTGTTGCAATGGCCGCAAAGGCACTTGGCAAAGAGGAAGATTACCAGACTTTCCTGAAACGCTCAAAATCTTACAAAAATATTTTTGATAAGAGACTCAATTTTATGCGGGGGAAAGATTCACACGGGAATTGGCGTACCCCTTTTAAACCCAATGACTATGAGGGCTCCGGCGATTTTACGGAAGCTACAAGCTGGCAATATACCTGGTATGTTCCGCAAGATGTGAACGGACTGATTAACTTGATGGGAGGAGACAAATTTTTTCTTGCAAAACTGGATTCATTGTTTATTTCCCCTTCAAACGAAGATGATGAAGGCATGGAAGATATTCATGGGATCATCGGGCAATACTGGCATGGAAATGAGCCAAGTCATCATATCGCTTACTTGTACGATTACGCTGGCGAACCCTGGAAAACACAAGCCATGGTACATAAAGTCATGAAAACCCAATACGGAAATAAACCCAATTCACTTTGCGGAAATGACGATTGCGGGCAGATGTCGGCATGGTATATTTTTAATGTTTTTGGGTTTTACCCGGTTTGCCCTGTAAACGATTATTTTGTTATTGGAAGCCCGTGTGCACCTTCTGCTACAATGAATCTTTCCAACGGAAGTATAATTCATATGAAAGCAAATAATTATTCAGACGAAAATATTTATATCCAGTCGATGACTTTGAACGGAAAAGAGTGGGATAAAACTTATATTCCTTTTAGTGATATAAAAAACGGTGGCGATATTGTGTATGAAATGGGACCTCAACCAAACAAAAGCTGGGGTGTTTCAGAAAATAGCCGGCCACATTCTGTCGGGTAGTTATAATCACACTGATTTAAGAAACTTATACCTGAATCCTTCATAAAAGGCCTGGTATAAGTTTTTTTATATCCGGTTTTTAATAAATGTGTAAAAAGTTTGCCATCATTTTATCGTTTTTCTATCCCTCTTTGTTTTATTTTTGAAGAATAAACTGTGATTTTTTGGTGAACATTGAGAGAAGTGAAGCCGAGATTACCGGAGTTTTTAAAAGAACTATGTTGTTTGGAGTAACCATAACTACTAATCATAAAAAAGATGAAAATAACGATTTTCGTATTATTATTTTTTCTGGGGAATATTCTAACGGCTCAGAATAAAACAGATGTAAGTTTGTTTTTAAGAAGTGACAGTACTACGTACCTGAATGAGATTTCATCAGATTCGGGCGATCTTTTTAATTTTCTAGGTCATCACGGTCCTGCAATTGAAAATGAATGGCTGGGGTTAAGAATATATTTCGACAGGAAAGCTGCAATTGATGTTTATTCAAAAACAAAGCCGGGTTTAGAGTTGCGAGAAGCCCGCTGGTATCCCACTCCCGAACAGCAGAAAAACGGATGGGGTGCCGATTATTATAAAGCTGGTGAAACCGTTGGTTTGGGAGGAATAAGACTTTGGGATGGCGAAAAGGTGGTTCCCCTGGATCCGGTCTCGCGACGTTATGCACATGTTGTAAAAGAGGGTACCGTTTCCTGTATGGATATGCTTTCGGAAGGCGTTCCGTACAAAAATGGTAAAGTTGATATTCTTGTCCGGGTAACCGTTTATTCAGGGGTAAGAAAAGCAAAAGTAGAAGCTTTTGCGTTAACAGATGCTGCTGTACAATTTGTAACAGGAATTAACTATCACAAAGGTGAAAAGGTTGTGGTTGAAGACCAGCGTATTTTTACCTGGGGGCTGCATCCTGAAGATGTGGCGGCCGAAAAGGTAGAACTGGGTGGCGCGTTATTATTTCATTCTGATGATTTCGAGAAAAAATTGGATGACGGACAACAACATGTTTTAATTTCAAAGCCTGCCAAATACATTAGTTACTGGATTTCTTCGGCAAATGCAAAAGAGCCGGAGCTTAATACCCTGCAAAAATTTATGAATTTTTCTGAGAATAAAGTTGCCGAAAAATAGGCTGAACGATTTTTTTAGTTTGAATCTTTAGTCACAAAATCAGGAAATGAAAAAAAGCATGTTTAAATTATTTCAGAAGTTAGTGCTGGTTTCGCTGGCATTTTATTTCGCTGCCTGTACTAACGGAGGACAAAAAACATATGATGTAACTGATTTTGGTGCTGTTCCCGATTCCCTCGTTGTGAATACTAAGTCTATACAGGCAGCAATCAATAAATGTGCTGAAGAAGGAGGGGGTACTGTAGTTGTGCCTGCCGGAACTTTTCTTAGCGGAGCAGTTTTTTTTAAACAGGGGGTTAATCTGAAAATAGAGGCAGGCGGCGTTTTGAAAGGCACTACAAATATGGCCGATTACCAACTGGTACAAACGAGGTGGGAAGGTGAAGAGCGAATTTGGGTGAGTTCACTTGTTAATGTTTTTAATATCAAGGGATTTCACCTAAATGGTGAAGGTACGATTGACGGTTCCGGTGATGTCTGGTTTTCGCGCTGGCGATACGGATTTGGTAACAACAAAAGAGAACCGCAACCTTCAGAACCTAAACTGCCCGAAAATATTGGCCCCGTGCGGGAAGGTTCGCCGGTTTTGGGCACAGAGGGTGGGATTCCTGTAAATCCCGATTCACCAGCGTATAATTTTCAACCGGTGGAATTGCCCGGATATGCACGCCCGCGGCTTATTGCCATTCAGAATTGCAGCGATGTAGTGGTTGAGGATTTAACTTTTAAAAACCAGTCGAGTTGGTGTTTATTTGTGTTGTACAGCAAAAAAGTAGAACTGCGGAACCTGGTTATACGCTCGGTGCATTATATTCCCAGTTCCGACGGAATAGACATTGATTCCTCTGACGGAGTGAATATTACGAACGTAGATATTGATGTAAACGATGATTGTATTGCAATTAAATCGGGTAAAGATGAAGATGGGCGCAGGGTGAACAGACCGGCAGAAAATATTCTGATTGAAAATTGTACGTTTAAATACGGGCACGGAGGTGTATCTATGGGGAGCGAAATGTCTGGAGGAATTCGCAATGTGGAAATTCGTAACTGTACAATGGAAGCGGGCAATTGGGCGCCTATCCGTTTTAAATCTCAACCCAGCCGCGGCGGGGTGGTGGAGAATATTACCTACCGCGATTTAGTGCTGAATAACACCAAACAGGCGTTTGAGTTTAACATGGAGTGGCGTATGGTACCTCCAGTAAAACCACCTTCAGATCCTTTGCCTGTGGTACGCAACGTTAAAATAATAAATGTTAGCGGTACCGTTGAAAATGCCGGGTTTATGCATGGATTGAAGGAAAGTCCTATCGAAAATGTAATCTTCGAAAATTGTGATATTAAAGCTAAAACCGGGCTGAAGCTGGATAATGTAAAGAATCTGGATTTGTCAGGTCTCAAAATATCTGTGGAAGAAGGCGAGCCTGTTATCTAACAAAATATCACCAAAGGGTAAATTTCTTTGTGAAAAATCTCTTTTTTTCGAAACATAAATGAGAATTTTAGTCTGACAAATATATGTACGGGTAAGGTATTTTGTGTTATTTTCACAAGCTGAATGTTTTTGTTTTAGAAAAACCAAATAAACCGCATAAATCTGAATTAAAATCACTATTGACATGAAAATACTTGCCGCAGCTTTTATTTTGCTTTTATTTTTTACTGCTTGTACGGAAAAAACTTTAACTACAGAAAAGGATTATACAAAGTATGTAAATCCTTTTGTTGGTGCTGCTGAATACGGACATTGTTTTCCGGGAGCCTGCGTGCCTTTTGGGTTAATCCAGGTGGGCGCCGAAACAGGAAACAGAGGATGGGAATACTGCAGTGGGTATCAATCTACCGATTCCACTATAAATGGATTTACACAAACCCGTTTAAACGGAACAGGATGTCCGGATTTGGGCGACTTGTTAATGTTGCCGTTTGCGGGGAAAAATCCGGAAGAATTTAAAAGTTTGATTAATAAGAAAACGGAAAAAGCCAGTCCGGGGTATTATGCAGTTCAGCTTAGCGATTTTGGTATTGATGCTGAAATGACGGCCACGCCTCATGTGGCTTTGCACCGTTATAAATATCCGGAAGGGAAAGAATCAAAATTAATGATTGATTTTCAAAGCGCTCAATGCTCAAGCGAAGAACAGTTGCGGACACATGTGGAAGATGCGGAAGTTAATTTTGAAAATGAAACTACTATATCCGGTTACAGCAACACCAGTGTTTGGCTTAACCGAACTTATTATTATGTCATTCAATTTAATAAGCCAATTGTTCAGAAAGATTTACTTAATCAAGGTGATGAAAGAGAAAAAGCGCCCCGTTATGTTTTGGATTTCGATTTAAATTCCGGCGAAGAACTGATGATTAAAGTGGCTTTATCTTCAACAAGTGTGGAGGGTGCAAAAGCAAATCTTGAAAAAGAACTTAACGACTGGGATTTTGATGCTGTGGTTGAAAAAGGGAAACAAAGCTGGAATACATTATTATCGCGGGTAGACGTTGAAGGCGATGCGGACAAAAAGGCTATGATGTACACTTCATTGTATCGTTTATTTATTCAACCGAACAATATTGCCGATGCAGGAGAGACGCCTTTTTATTCAACGCTTTCTTTGTGGGATACCTATCGGGCCGCCCATCCTTTATACACTATTTTATCTCCTGAAAAAGTAGATGGGTTTGTAAATTCAATGCTGAGACAATATGATAATCAGGGTTTTCTTCCTATTTGGGCACTGTGGGGCAAAGAAACTTATTGTATGATTGGAAATCACGCAGTGCCTGTAATTGTTGATGCTTATTTAAAGGGATTTAGAGGATTTGATGTTGAAAAAGCGTATGAAGCAGTTAAAACTTCACTCACAAAAGATCATCTAAAATCGTCGTGGGAAGTGTACGATAAATATGGATATTATCCATTCGATATGGTGAACGAAGAATCCGTGTCGCGTACATTGGAATCGGTTTATGATGATTATTGCGCTGCTCAGTTTGCCAAAACAATGGGAAAAGATGATGATTTCGAATTCTTTTCAAAACGTTCTAATTATTACAAAAACCTTTTCGATCCGTCAAACATGTTGATGAGGGGAAAAGATTCAAATGGCAACTGGCGTACTCCATTTAACAGCTTTTCTCTGTCTCACGCCGGAACCTCGGGAGGCGATTACACCGAAGGAAATGCATGGCAATACACCTGGCATGTACAACACGATATCCCCGGATTAATAGACTTAATGGGAGGGAAGGAATATTTTACCACAAAGCTGGACTCACTGTTTACAATGAAAGAATCTCAGGAAGGTTCTGGTTTTGTTCTTGATGTAACCGGTTTAATCGGACAGTATGCGCAGGGAAATGAACCAAGCCATCATGTCGCCTATTTATTTACTTTAGCCGGAAAACCATGGCGTACCGATGAATTATTACATAAAATTGTAACAACAAAATACATTAATAAAATTGATGGTTTGTGTGGTAACGACGATTGTGGGCAAATGTCGGCCTGGTATATTTTTACCAGCCTTGGTTTTTATCCGGTAAATCCTTGCGGAGGCGAATTTGTTATCGGCGCGCCGCAAATACCCAAAGCAACATTGAATTTACAGGATGGAAAGAAATTTACTGTTGAGGCAACTAATTTTTCTGATGAAAATATCTATGTGCAATCGGTAGAGTTGAACGGGAGCCCGTATACAAAAAAGACTATTTCCTACAGTGATATTATGAATGGTGGAACATTGGTTTTCCTCATGGGAAATGAAAAAGGGGAGTGAACTGAAAAGTTTAAAGATAAAGATATCTGGCTTTTCAGGTTAGTTATAAACAAAATAGGCTGCCCATAGTCTGTGTTTGTATCATTCTGAATTTGCTTCCTATTCCTTACTATATTTTTATAAATAAGTTCAGAATGAACCGACTCTTAGGACAGCTCTTTTTATGAGATTTGTTTTAAGATATTAAAATGCAATTTTTATTCCGATACCCGGATCGGGGGAGAAATAGACTCCTCCTTCGCTTACAATTTCAATGTAGGGTTTTAATCCTATGTCAAAAGCAATAGGAACATCAGGGATTTTATATTCAAGGCCTACAATACCGTCTATCCCGATACCAAAGTCTCCATCGTCGATGTGGTGGGGGTGGCTATACCACGATGGTCCATACTTCCCATCGAAATCGTCGCCATAGAATGCAATATGACCGCCAACACCATAAAACCAATTAAATCCCGGCTCATTAAATGCTGGGGTATTCTTTTCCCAGAGTGCTGTAATTCCGATACCATCGTGCCAAAAGCCTATAATTCCCTCCAAAGCAGTAGCTCCGTTGTTCTTTTTCAATGTAATGCCTGATGTTCCGCCGGAACGAAGCCCGATTGCAAAATCATATTGGGCCATAACTACTCCGGTACTTAAAATCAACAATGTTGCTAATACAATTCTTTTCATCTTTATTAATTTTAAAAATATTCCAAATTTTCTAAATGTCCGGGAAACAAATTATTCGTGTTTTTACCGGATGAATCTTACAAAAGCTTATTGTCTATTGGGTTTAAAGACAAAATTTAGTTCTATATGATTTGTTTTTAATTCATATTGCAGAGATTATTTCAAACAGGAGTCCATTTGATTTTTTATTTTGTGCTGTTTGTGTATGTGTTTGTTGTGTAGTTTTTTAGAGTTATTTCGTTTTGAAACGGCAGGCTTTCAGTTGTAGATTTAAAACCTCAGGGTGTGTATCTTTTTCCATCTAATATTCTTATTAGCTGTATTGAATCTTAGCTCAGATAGATAGGGAATTAACGAATTAGGGTAACACGAGGACGATTGTATTTACGTTAAGAGGATGTGTGTTTGTTGATATAGGCCGTGGTTTATTGGGTGTATATTAAAGATTCAAAATTGAAGTAGACAAAAGTCATCCTTCTCCCTGGTGTGTTATTTTATATTGTTTAGTACATTGGAATGTGTTTTATCTAATTATCACGAAGCGTTATAAACGATATTCAATAAAATTCTGAGATTATTGTTTCTGCAAGGTATTTATTTTTTTTGCCGATTTTCCATGTACAACTTCCAATTCACTACTTAACGCCTCAAGTTCTCTCTCGTCTTCTGCCCATTGAATTGTTTTTCTTATTCTGCTCAGACTTTGAGGGGTAACATTAAGATAGGACGAAATATCATTTAACTCGCAATATTTTGCAACCATTGGAAATTCGCGTAAAAATAATTTATAGCGTTTTTCAGCACTCAAACTCCGAATTATAGCCATCTTATAGTGAGTCATTCCTAAATAATTTGCAACACCTGTTGTGGCAAACTTTGCAAGGTCAAAATTTGAATCTAGTAACTTTATAAGAGGTTCTCTCGGTAGCTCGATAAATTCACACTCGGTAACGGCTTCTAACGTAATATGAGAAGGTGTGTTATTAAAAAAAGAGACCGTTTCACATAAAATAATTGGAGCTACTCTAAAATCATATATAAAAGAATTATCGTAAAAATGATCTTCGCATTTTACAATCCCTTTGCATAAAAAACGAACTGCATGCTCAACGCGCATATAATCCAGTAACCGGGTTCCTTTCTTTACTTTGTAAAATTGCATAATCTCACACATCTTTGCCCAGGAAGAATCAGAAACCTGACTGGTGGCACTAATAAACCGATACAATTGATCTCGATATTGTTGTATGTAATTATCTCTGTCTATCATTATTCTATTTGTTTTGAAAAAAGCACCGTATTTCAAAAAATAAATTAACGAAAATTAAGTCAATATTTACCATAGGGTAATTGCTGTTTTTTCTATACGAATATTTTTGCAAAAATAAAATTTTAGGAATTAGTATTTACATTTCCAGCACTATAACCCAAGTGCTATTTTATTTGATGACTTTGGCGCTATAATGTTTTTTTTACGATGATGGAAAAATTAATGAATCTTGTATAAAGACGAGATTGCACTAGACTATGTGAAAAATTTATGCTTTTTGAAATAAAAATCAATAATCAAAAAAATGAGAAAATTTAACCTTATTACCTCTATGGTATTATGTCTGTTCCTTTGGAGCTGTACAGAAGAAGAATATGAACTACCAGCTCCACAATTGCAAATAAATGTTATTGGCAAGTATTTAACTCCTGTTCCCGACGCAAATGTTACACTTTTTAAAAGTGAAAATGACTTGTATCTAAAACAAGATCCAGTTACAACCAATCAAACAGATCCTGCCGGTCAGGTACTTTTCGAAAACCTCGAAGAACAACGATATTATTTTTATGTCGAAAAGGATGGACTGGATAACACCAGCGATGTTGCTGCTACTAAAGATACAATACAAACAGGGCAGCGGTTCGAAATTGTGGTCAAAATAGATAAACCTATCAACTTAAACTAAAATCTTATTGTTATGAAAAATATATACAATGCATCACTATTGCTGCTACTGGTATTTCTGGGGGCAACTTTATTTAATTCATGTAAAGAGGAAACAATTCTTAAAGAGCCTGAAATTGTTTATGATGAAGGTGATAGATTGGTGTTGAATGACAATGTTATTGTATTGGAAAATAGTTCACTAACTCACGGCGGAGGACAGCAAGGTGTTCTTTTTGATGAAACATCAGGAGTTCTGCAATTTGATGAAGCTTGTGAACTGGGAGTGACTTTTGAGCTGGATACAGGTGCTGTTTTGCATATTAACAAGGAACCTACTGCGATTATTCGTAAAGTCACCGATATTGAAACCAAAGGTGGTGAATATGTATTACAAACGGAACCAGGTTACCTGCATGATGTTTTTGACAATGCAAAAATCAGGTTCGACTTTAGCCCTACATATAGTAATCAGCAAATGCAAACGAAAAGTGCATCAGCCTTAAGTGTTGAAGAGCTAAGTAAGATGCTGACTGATAATAATAACAGGATACACCCGTCAGAGGTAGCCATGCTGGATGGAGACAAAAAAGTTGTTCTTTTTTCTATGAAAGATAATGTGCCGCTTTCTTCAACAAAATCAGCCAATAATGAGAATGATGATGAAGACGGGAAAGTGGGGTTCAGCCACCAGATTAATTCGCAGTTGTATATTCCAAAGTTACCAATTACAGTGGGGTTGGAAGATTTTGGTTTTTCATTATATACCAAACTAAAAGCTGATTGGTCTATTAGTAAACATACAAGGAGTATTAATACTCATCTTCCGTTTATAGGAACTGTAAAGGCAATTGATGGAATGCATGATACTTTTAAAGTAACTGCGGACTCTACTGATATAAATTTGTGGGCAGATATTGGCATTGAAGAAACCGGCTCCGTTCCATTAGTTGATGAAGATGTTCCGCTTTTTGATCCGAAAGTTTTACTCTTTACTTTTCCTGTAGGTTGTGTCCCTGTACAAATTCATGTGGAATGTCAGCTTAATCTGGGTCTCGATTTCGAGTTGGGCGGTGAATTAAAAATGGTGACAGGATTAGAACTGAAATCAACCTTCCCAAAAGTTGAAGTGGGTGGTGTGTATGACGCCACCTTCCGGGAAATGACTATCAATAGACATAAACCATATGTTCACATCAAATTTAACGAAAATTTTGATCCAATATCTAAGTTTGAAACTCCAACTGTGAAAGTTGTACAACGTCCTTTAAGATTGGAGGCTATCGCAAAGTTTAAACATGATATTTCAATTAGACCAACTTTAGGATTTAGTCTTTATCAGGTAGCAGGCCCTGAGATATGTTTACCTATTCATGCTATTAATACAATGAGTATTGGTGCCGGCGAAAGCGTTAATATGCAGGACACAACCGAAGCTCCGAGAGCATATATTGGATGGGGATCTTCGTTAGTTACGCAGGCTGGTATGACAGGAGGTGTCTGGCTTGACTTTTTTGGCGCTGCCAACAAACATCTGGATATTCCGGAAATCCCGGTAACCCCGGAAATTCCAATTTGGCACACACCGGAATCGATGGAGTTAATTGAGAAAAACAACTTTGATAATACTGTAATTGGTGAAGAAAAAGAAGTTGAAATAAAAATGAAGGATTCTTTCGGACTTCCGGCTCCGTTAATGTTTGTAATGTGGGATGGAGTAGCAGGAGGGACCTGGAAATACCCTGTTACTATTACGGGCGTTACCGGGAAAACGAAGAATGTTTATACTCCTACAAGCGCAGGAAAACATAAACCATTTTGTTCTGTAAAAAATGGTAACCTGGTTGAAGCAGGAAAAATTGTTTTTGAGACTACAACCACTGGCGAATAAAATATGAAAAAAGCTCAAAAGAGACTGTCACTTTTTCTAGTGCAGTCTCTTTTGAATTTTTCTGATGTATGTTAACTCTTTCACTATTATTGCATATGTTTTTTTTTGTGTGAGGCTCAATCAACAAATGGAGCGGTTTTTTAATTGAGGTCTAACGTTTATAAACTAAGGAATATGAAAGAGATTTGAAATCAGTTTTCTCCGAGTATTCTATTTTATATTAAACAATATTATATTATCCTATAATTTGTTTCTCTAGTTCTCTTACTTCAATTTTTCTGCTCGTTGCTAACTTTAGTAGAAGGTCTATTTTATTTTTATAAATAGTTGAAATTTTGGTTGGGTTTTCGTTCTCGAAAAGTGAACTTCTCATAATTGGAACGCTAAAAGGTAAGGTCCATGCTCTTAGCGCTTTTGCAATCGCATCCATTGTGTTGATTCCCTGCATTGCCTGCACTCCGTCTGCCCAGCATACCATTCCAACTGTTTTATCCGTAAGATAGGGTGACGGATTTTTTGCACTTATTTCAAGCCAGTCGAGGCAGTTTTTCATCGCGCCGGGAATACTTCCATGATACAAGGGTGCCAGCCAAAAATGAATATCAGCTTCCTGAAATACATGGTTCATTAACTCTACAGAACGAGGGGTTTGGGTGATCGTTACATCAAATAGAGGAATTCCCGAGTCGGCCAGATTAAAGATTTGACTTTCAACTCCCAACTCTCCAAGTTTTTCCGCAAAATAGGCCGAGAGTATGCCCGATGTTGACTGGAGTCTCCTTTCTAAAGCTCCATTAAATATAAGTGCCTTCATATTTTCTATGTTCTTTGCTACGGGTATATTGCTTTATCTTCATCATTGTTCTTATTTTCCCGGACTAGCTGGCTCAGAGTGGTTGTTTTGGTAATAAAATCAAAACACAAGCATTGGTGCAAGACTCAGTTCTTACTGCTCTGTTTTCATTACTTTACTTATTCCCCCTGACCCATTTTATTCTGTTTTTGAATCTTTGTTTTTTAATGCCTTAAATGTTTGGATTTGAGGCTATTCTTGTAAAATATTGAACTTGCTTTTTTATGATAAGATAAATGGGAATGATACCCGCTTCCCGGTTTTATTTGCCGGAAATTTAATTCGGGGCAGCTCCACATAATTTGTTTATAATTGCGAAGCTGCCTCTGAATTATTGATAATTAAAATATAATTGTTATTGGTTTATTTTCCAAAGGAATAGTATTCCCGCTTTTCCCGACAACAATTTTTATTGTATTAAATTTTTGCCCGTGCTTCATCGTATTTTTTACCTACTGCAGCCCAATCCAGAACCGACCAGAAAGCATCAAGGTAATCTGCTCTTTTGTTTTGGTATTTAAGATAGTAAGCATGCTCCCAAACATCTACTCCCAAAACCGGAGTTCCCTTGTTTTCCGATTGCAAATCCATTAGCGGATTGTCCTGGTTTGGTGTGGCTGTAACTGCTACAGAACCATCTGATTTCACATATAACCATGCCCATCCGGAACCAAACTGACCTAACCCGGCCTTTTTGATTTCTGCTTTCAGATTCTCAACGTTGCCAAAAGCTGCTGTGATTTCATCAGCTAATTTCCCTGTTGGCGCCTGTTGCGGAGTTGGAGACAAAATTTCCCAAAACAGGGAGTGATTGTAATGACCGCCTCCGTTATTACGAACAGCCGTACTGTAATTACTTACTCCTTTAATAATTTCTTCCAGGCTTTTGTTTTCTGCTTCACTACCTTCAACTGCACTATTCAGGTTATTTACATACGCCTGATGGTGACGTTGGTGGTGGATACTCATTGTTTCTTTGTCGAAATGTGGCTCCAATGCATCGTATGCATATGGTAGAGCCGGTAAATTGAATTTGCTCATTATATTTGTTTTTATTGTTATTAACTGCTAACAAATGTACGACATTAAATAATAAAACAACTAAAAAGTTGCTAAAAAATAGATTGATTTTGTCTATGGTTGATTGATTTTTTACTTATGTGTTTGTTTAGTTGTGTTTTATGGGTTATTTTGCTATCTTTACACTGTGTTGATAAAACAACTAAAAGTTGCAAAAAATGATATGAAGAAAAATTCGTCAGAACGTATATTAATGTTGCTTAAAATGAGGGGCGAGGCTACTGCGTCTTTAATTTCAGAGGAGCTTGCTATTACCAGGGAGGGAGCCCGAAAGCATTTGCTCAATCTTTTGGAAACAAGCCTTGTGAAAGCCACTGTTAAAAGTGAGGGAGTAGGACGCCCTTCCACCTATTATTCACTTACAAACAAAGGGTTGTCCCGGTTTCCTGATACACATGCCGAAGTTACGGTTCAATTACTAAAATCGGTAAAGAAACTTCTTGGTGAGAATGCCCTGGAGCTTCTTATTTCTGACCGGGAGGCAGTTATTTATGACCGATACGCAAAAGAAACAGAGGGGGCAGAAACGCTGGAGCAGAAACTGGAAGTACTAAGTAAAAAGCGTTCAGAAGAAGGTTACATGGCTGAATGGAAAAAGGAAGGCGATGAATATTTTTTTATTGAGAATCATTGTCCGATTTGCGCAGCAGCAACCGTATGCCAGGGATTTTGCCGTTCCGAATTACATAATTTTAAACAGTTGGTAGGTTCCGGCTACAATATGGAAAGAGTGGAGTATATTGTTGAAAATGGAAATCGCTGTGTATATAAAATTGAAAAGGCAAGTTAATTTTTTGTTTGCTTTTTGTTCATCTCATCTCATATTGAATTTTATTTCTGTTTTATTATGAAAGTCGTGAAGACATTGTGTCGGGTTTAATTTTGGCTGCCCGGGATATATCCCGCACGAAACTAAAATGTTAAGCCTTTTTACCAAAAGCGGAAAGAATTTTATTTCTGTTTTTGATTATTTAGTTTTGTGGCAAAAAAGAATGATTTGCGAGTTGGAAGAGAAAGATATTGAGGAATTTAAGGCAACAAATATACTCCCGCAAACCCCGTTCTGGGGACGTGTAAAAGGAAGCCAGGGATTTATTCCCAGAGGATTTGAGTTAACAATATCAAAAGACTTATTGGTGAGCAAAGCCAGTTCTGTTGAAAAAACGGATGAAGATTTATTGATATTAATTAAGTATGTAGACAAAGATATTTGTTTTGCCTATGTTCCGTACGGACCTAAACTGGAACCTGCTTTTGAAAACCAG
Source organism: uncultured Draconibacterium sp. (assembly GCA_963677235.2). GTDB lineage: Bacteria > Bacteroidota > Bacteroidia > Bacteroidales > Prolixibacteraceae > Draconibacterium. Next base: position 447,617 of record CAXXPP010000006.1, read on the forward strand.
GGATTTTTTCTGGAGCAGTTGTCAGAATCCATAAAGTCATTTCTCCCTTCTGATTGCATATTTATCCGCTACGATTTGATTTGGGAAAACCAATGGGCTGTTGAAGATGAATATTTCGACAATGTTGGGAATTGGATTGGTCCGCCACCAAATTACACACAGGAATACAGGGTAAACTTTAGTACAGTCAATTGGAATCTTCAAAAAAGTATAGAAGATAATTTACCCAAAAACACCTTTTTTCTTGATTTGACATTAAACGAGCACGATTTGCTTTATAATATGAGATATAATACAAGATACAATGTAAGAAAAGCAAATAAGGAGGGTGTTCGGGTTCGCGAATATGGCATCGAGTATATTCACGAATGGTACAAATTATATTTTGATACGGCCATTCGACATAATATGCCGGTACAAAACCAGGAATACTTTTCAACCATTCTGAAAAATCAGGATAATAGTAAAAAAGGTGTAAGCGTTAAAATGCTAATGGCAGATATTGATGGTGAATTCCTCTCTTCAATGTTTTTGGTTCTGTCCAAAAAACGGGGAACATATTTGTATGGTGCGTCTACATCCTGTAAAAATAATTTAATGGCGAGTTACGCCCTTCAGTGGGAATCGATACGAATGGCGAAAGAATGGGGATGTACTGAATATGATATGTTTGGTTCTGCCCCTAATTTAAATCAAAGTCACCCTTTGTATGGAGTACACATTTATAAAAAAGGTTTTGGTGGGGATTTATATCACCGCATGGGGTGCTGGGACTACCCGTATAACCAAAAATTGTATGATTTGTTCCGTATACAGGAGGTGCAGAAATAAGACATGTGTGTGGTTCCGGTTTTGTTTAGCTGGTGGTGATGTTTTAAGCAAGACTTCCTTTTGATGGTAAAAAAAATTGGGGTATCGTTTTCATGCCCGGGAGGAGGATGGTTCCCCTAGGGGAATGTTTATACTCCTTCCAGGGATAATCATGCTCCTCTGAAAAAAAAGCAATCTTTCAACGTTAACTGTAGGTAGTTGTAAAATTTTGAAAGAATATATATGTTTTTGCACTTGCAATGGAACATTTAAAACTCTTGATATTTAAACAAATGCTTGCTACATTTATACGTCATTTCCCAAATGGTGAAATAATTCAAAACCAAACAAAATGATTAGGGATCGAACGCAAATATATTTGATAAACAAAAATTTTTGGGAAAGAAAATTTTCTTTCAGAGTTAAGTATACAATCAAAAATTGGGGGTAAGCCAAGTTTGCAATTAGAAGAATGACCAAACATTTGCAATAGATAAAGGTTAACAACAAATCTTAAAAACAGACATAATAAAATTTTGAATAAATGAATGATGCCTTAAAAAATGGATTCTTTGAAGCAGTCGAATCCTTGAAAAAATATAGAAGAGCTGAATTGATTGACGAAAAAGGAAGAAACCTTTTAGAAAAATTATATACTGACTTATTACCTAATGATCACATTTTAAAAAAATGTCTACTTCCAAATACAACTTTTTTGATAGGAAGAAAAGGAACCGGTAAATCGACAATCTTTTTAAGGTTAGAACAAGAACTTAGAAAAAATAATAATTTTATCTCTTGCTATTTAGATGTAAATACCATTTTTGATTCTGCCCAATCTCAATATTCTAAAATTGATTATGTATCTAATTATATACCAGAAGATTTAATCAATAAATATTTGATTCAAAGAAATTTTGTACAGTCTGTACTAATTGAATTACAAAAGGAAGTAGAGTCCAAAACAAATTCAGTCTTCCAAAAAATAGCCTCTAAAGTTCTAAGAACTAAACCAGACGCAGTAAAAGAGGGTCTTGATGAACTAAAAATTAATATTCAAAATAATGAGGTATTAAAAGAAATTGAAATACCTGTTTTAAGAAAGAAAAATTTTAGAAACCATTCTCTAAAAGAAATCGAAACTAAAGAGAGAAAAAAAACTGGTGGAGATGAAGTAAATGTATCAGTAGGACTAACAAATGTAGGATTCGGTTTAAAAAACGATTCAGAATCTGGTCAAAGTTTAAGAGATAAAAAATTTGTTGAAATTGAGGACGAATTCTCGAATGTATTTCTCCAGGTGTTTCAAATAAAGGATATCATTCTTAAAATTAAAAACATACTAAAACAAATTAATGTAAAACATCTGGTTATCTTGCTAGATGATTTTTCTGAAATTGACGATGAGTCAATAAAAGTGTTTGTTGACGTTTTACTTGCCCCCCTTAACAACTGGTCTGAAGAATTTATTAAATTCAAGATAGCAGCTTATCCTAATCGAATATATTATGGCAGAATTGACCCAGGTAAAATTGACACAATTCAGTTGGATTTTTATAATCTTTATTCTGAGTTTGATAGGGATAAAATGGAAGAAAGGGCTATTGACTTTACAAGAAGATTATTGACCACAAGATTAAAACATTTTACAAAGGAATTTCCTCAGGAATTTTTTGAAACTTCAAATACTGAAATCAATGAATACTATGAGGTACTATTTCAAGTTTCAATGAATGTACCTAGAATTCTAGGCTATATTCTTTCATATTGTTATCAGAGTAAAATAATATTTGACAGAAAAATTAATAAAACAGACATCGAAGCAGCAGCTCAAAAGTACTTTACGGAAAAGCTTCTTCCTTTCTTTAATAAAACAACGTATTCATTGCTATCAATTGATGAAAAAATATCCACCTTACAACTAAAAGAACTACTTGATACATTTACAAATAAATTACTTGACAATAAAAGACGTATTACAACAGGTGAATTAAAAGGAGCTTCTTATTTACCCTCATTCCCATTTTCAAGCCACTTTTATTTTGACCCTAGATATGAAGAATTCCTCAAAACTCTGGAATTAAATTTCTTTATAAGTAAATACAATGATATGAGCGACAAAGATGGAAATGAGGCATCTATTTTTTCAATAAATTATGGTTGTGCTGTAAAAAATAATCTATTATGGGGAAAACCTAAAGGTACAAAGTTTCGTAAATACTTTATAGAAAGGCCTTTTGGTTTCAATAGATTACTCTTTGACTTTTTCTCTCAGGCAAAACGGATTCATTGTATAAATCCAAAATGCAATAAACAATTTACAGTTGAAGAACTAAAATTTTTGGAATTTAACAATAATAAATGTAATAATTGTCAGTCTGAAGTTGTAGTTGAATCTATCTCATTGGAAATAAAAGAGAGATTAGAAAAGATTGATACTCAAAAATTATTACCCAATGTTGAATTAAATGTTTTAACAGAACTATTAAAATCGGCAGAAGCCTTATTTGCAAGAGATATCGCAGAAGAACTAGATTATTCTAGACAACTAATAGCTTGGCGTAGTAGAAAACTTGATCACGACTATGGTTACGTGGAAAGAATGAAAGAAGAAGAGAATACTCCTTATAGATATAAGTTAACTCAAAAAGGGAAAAAATATTTTGAATAAGAAATAGAATGGGAAATTGGTGCTGTACTAAGTATTTGTTTTCTTTAACTATTATAATTTCTACGAATGTTTCTCCTTCTATACCAGAGTAGGCGAGGGGAGGTGGTTGCTTCGGAGCGTTTGTTGTAGGAAATATCTTTTCGTAGTTATTTTTTATCATTTGTAAAAAAATAGAAGGAAGAAAAGAGTTAGTTTAGTAAGTTCTAAAAGGTATGTTTAAAATAAAAAGAGGAGTATAACTTATGTCAATTCTTACACCCGAGATGAAAGAAATGATTGCAAATCAGCAATGTTTTCACGCTACAGTTAGTAAAGATGGAATTCCCAATAACGCGCCCAAGCGTTCGACCCGCGTTTTTAACGACGAAACGCTGATTTTTACAGAAGGGGTAGGGGGGCGAACCTATCAGAATGTTTTGGATGGATCGAAAGTGGCTACAGCTGTTGTTAATCGTGAAGTTATGGACGGTTACCGGTTTGTAGGAACTCCTGAAGTTTTAACCAGCGGCGATATTTATGAAAAGTCGGCAGAAATGTCGCTAAAAGCCGGAATGCCTAAACCCAAAGCCGTAGTCCTGGTGCATATTGAAGAAATTCATAGTTTGAAACCCGGCCCGATGGCTGGTAAGAAAATTGGCTAATAACAAATCGCTTCGCGAATTGCCAGGGGAAATTTTTGACTGATTCGGTTTAATGATTCAGGAACTACCGGATTTTTACCCATAGTTCCTGAATTTTATATATGTTTAATTGAATTCGTGAAAACTGCTCACATTCATAATTATTTTTCTTAACGTGGCTTTTGTTAACTCTAGATCCTGCTCCGGAATTTCCTGTGTAGCCTTATGAATTGTGGCTTCTACAACCCTTATTACCATTGGGCGAATTTCAATTCCTTTTGGCATCACTTCTATTAACTTAACTCTTTTGTCGTTTGGCGAAGCAACCCGTTTTACCAGTTTACGTTTCTCCAGTCCGTCAATTAACTTGGTAATGCTGTATTTATCTTTACCAAGGGTATTGGCAATAGACTGCTGACTAACCGAATCTTTTGTCCATAGGTTATTCAGAACAATATATTGTTCCCTGGTTAATTCCAGTTTTGCAGCGGCAAGTTCCCTGTTTAATAGTTTTATTAGTTGGTTGTTACAAGTGCTTAATAAGTAGCCAAAAGAATTTCTTTCTTCTTTATTCATGGGAATATAGTATAATATTATACTTTTATAAAAATAATACTTTAACTTTAATACTATGGCCTATTTAACGAAAAATATGAGACGTACGCTTGTTAGTTTTCATATTATATTTTCAGCATTGTGGTTAGGTGCGGCGCTATCAATGATAATTCTGATGTTTACTAAAAGTCCGCAAAATGTGTCGGAGTTACTGGCTTATAATCATGCGAACAAGTTAATTGATGACTGGATTATTATTGGCTCTGCAACCGTTGTTTTTTTATCGGGGCTTTTACTTTCGTGGAAAACGCCATGGGGGTTTTTTAAGCATTGGTGGGTAATTGTAAAATTGGTGCTTACAGTAACTTTAATGGTACTCGGAACTTTCTGGTTGGGCAAGTGGACAAACGAATCGGTTTATATGGTTCAGGAACAAGGGCTAAAAGTATATTCAAACAGCGAATACCTGGATTTTCAAACATCCTTAAAATTTTGGGGAAGTTTGCAATTCGGTATTTTGATATTTCTGTTTTTCATATCTGTATTTAAACCATGGAAGAAATTGAATAAAAACCAAAAATTATGAGTGTGATTACAAAGAGTAAAATTGCAGAGGCGTTAAAATCAAAGTATCATCCGGTTGCCGTATTTCGTTCAACAGAAAAACCCAAAGGTGCCACGCAGTTTAAAGAGGGGCGGTGGGGATGTGTTATTTCGTTGCTAAATGCCGCGGCAAAAGGACGCACTACTATATTTGATGAAAAATCAACACCCTGTATGGGCGGTCAGGTGGGATTGGGAGTTGGGTGTTACGATGTGTATTTTATTAAGCATCTTTTATCCACCGGGCTGCCCGATAAAGTGGAAGGTGAATATTACCTGAAAACACCTGAACTTGCTGAAAAATTTGCAACAGGATTGCCTCAAATTGTCACTGAAAAATATATGGTTTTCAAACCTCTTTCCGAATTATCTGAAGGAGAAAGTCCTGAAGCAGTAATCTTGCTGGCCAATGCCGATCAGCTTTCGGCGCTGGTGCTGCTTGCGAATTACGATAAAGAGACACAGGACAATGTGAAAATAGATTTTGCCGCAGGATGTCAGCAGGTTGCATTATTCCCGCTATATGAAGAAGAAAAGGGAGGTTCAACTTGTTTTGTTGGCCTTACAGATCTTTCTGTGCGCAAACTGGTAGATAAAGATGTTCTTTCATTTGGTATCCCGTATACTCGCTTTCTGGAATTAGAAGCACAGGTTGAGGAGAGTTTCTTAAGTAAAGAAATATGGCAGAAAATTACTGCAAGAATTGATTAAGTAGGAAAGAAAAATTTTTTATCAAACTATTCAAAATTATATATGTTGTTTTTGTACAAACGAGGCATAGCATAAAATGAAAATATTTTTATTGGGAGCAACAGGAAGTACCGGGTACGAGGTATTAAAAAGATTAGTTAAGGATAGTCACATCGTTAAAGTTCTTATTAGAAATCGTGCCAAGCTGAATCTGGCAGAAGTGCAACCGTCAGGTGAAGGTAAGGTCGAGTTGATTGACGGAAGTGTTCTGGATTCAGAAAAGCTTAAGGAATATTTTGAAGGTTCAGATTTGGTTATTTCTGCACTGGGAACGGGAACAAATAATAATTATACTGAGATTTATTCAGAAGGAGGCCGGAATATTCTTTCTGCTATGAGAGCGAACCAAATTCGAAAGCTGATTACAATAACATCCGGATTGATTGATATGAGCGATCCATCTACCGATAATTTTTTCCTGAATCGTATCATTCGTCCGAATTTCAATAAAGTTTATTACGACCAAACCCGGTGGGAAACCATTTTAGACGAAACAAAAGATATCGACTGGATTTGTGTCAGGCCTCCTTATCTGACGAATAAAGGATTCACCGGGAAATACAGGGTTCAGGATAAACATTGTCCGAAAGGAGGCAGAAAAATAAGCCGCGCAGATCTTGCTGATTTTATTATTAAGCAGATCGATTCTCTTGAATATATTCATAAGAAACCGGTTGTTGCTTATTGATGGCTGGTGAATGAAATTTGAGGGCTAACTCTTTTTTTGCGAACGGATTGCAATTATACAGCCAGAATTGCATCATCAATGCGAGTTTCGCCTTCACTCATAACCATAATTTTACCAACGGTTTCCGGATGTAATAATACTTCTAAAATGGTGCTCGCCACATCTGCCCTTGGAATTTCAGGTTGTATTTTTTCCGGAGTAGCTTTTATGGTTACTTTTCCGGTTCCCGCTTCATCTGTTAACCGGACTGGCCTCAGAATGGTATAATCCAGTGAAGATTGTTGTAATTCCCTGTCGGCAAAATGTTTGGCAATGTAATAGGGTTTTATTCCACTCTCACTCCAGCTTTCACGGTTGTCGGCGTGTACTGCACTTACCATCACGTATCGTTTCACATCAACCTGTTCAGCGGCAATCATACTTTTTACGGCACCATCCAAATCTATTTCCAGTGTTTTGTCAAATCCGGTTTTGCCTCCGGAACCTGCTGTAAAAACAACGGCATCAAAACCTTTCATGGCATCAGCAATTTCATCTACACTGCTTTCCAGGCTGGCAATTTTTACAGGTACATCCATCGCATCAAAAAATGCCTTTTGCTCTTCTTTTCGAATGAATGCAGTTGGATTAAACCGGGGAGATGCTTTCATTTTTTCTGCAACTATTCTCCCAATTTTTCCATTTGCACCTATAATTAAAACATTCATAATTTTATATTTTTTGAGTTCTTATTATTCCTTGCTTTTCGAAGACTCTTCAATTGTGTGTAACAGCTCATGTAATATTTCAGCACTTTTAAAAGTAGGTGCTTTACGGGTATTATTTCTGATATCTTCCGCTAAAAGCGAATAGATTTTTGCCACGTTTCTTGCTATTGAGTTATCTGGTAATCCTTTGTACATTTCGGCAGGAGGCGTTAATGGTTGAAGTTTTTCGTCTGAACTCTTAGCTCCTTTGATGGAAAGTTGTATCATTTGTCCGTGTCCGTTGGCTCCCGTAACCTGTATGTCTCCTTCTGTGCCATTGATTTCCCAAAGCAGGTTTGTTCCTTTTGATAGTCCGCCGCGATAATGTACCGAAACAGCAGCTCCGTTTTTCAACTGCCCGATAACCATGATCTGGTCTTCAGCTGTTTTGGGTTTAATTTCTCCCGTATCTGCAATATTTACCGTTTTGAAGTTACTGAACATTTGAGCTTTGAGTGACTTAAAGCCGCCTAAAACACTTGTTAAGCCAGCTAAGGTATGGCCCAAAGGAATAGTTAACATGTTTGCTCCGTTGGTATTATCAAACAGGTAATGATATTCATTGATGGTTTCATTCCCCCAGTTAATACCCGAACCAATTAAAGTAGTGGATAATACTTTTCCCACATATCCTTCGTTAATTAATTTTTTTAGATAGAGTACTTCTGGTGCATTTACCATTTGTGTGCCAACAACAGCCACTACACCTTTGTTTTCAGTCAGCTCGGCTAGTTTTTTTGTTTCTTCTAATCCATTACCCAACGGATGCTCACAGTAAACATGTTTCCCTGCCTCCAGCGCAGCCTTCACCAAATTGAAATGGTAGGGTACTTTTACGGTTACCACAACCAGATCAACTTCAGGAGATTCAATTAAAGCCTGTGGATTTTCAAACGCATATTTTAAATTCAGGGCTTCGGCGGTTTTTTGTGCACTCTCCAGAGAACTGTTTGCTACACCAATTATTTCAAAGTCGTTTGACAGTGATTTTAGTGCAGGTATATGCGCTGTTGCAGCCCAGTGCCCATCGGGATTTAACCCGATAAAACCGATTTTTATTTTATTGTTTTTCATCGCTCTTTTATATTTCAATATTCTCTAGAATTTTAATCAGGAAAGAGCTTTGCATACGTCACTTTCAGTCGATTGGCTTTTGAAAATAATATTGTTTCGGCATGCCATCAATTTTTTCGTTTTGCAAGTTATCAAAACAAGTCTTGATTTATTGCACCGAATATTCTTAATTTAAATCCTTGATACAGTGATTATTTTCAACTGCTCTGCAATGCTCAGCCTCTGATTTGGTAGGATTTCTTCCGGATTAACTAAAAGTTAGAATACCCTTACAGTTGCGGCTTTTGCCTGTTCGCTAATCATTGAATTCAGGTAAGGACTGCTGCTGTATTTTTTACGGTAGGCGTTGTCAATTTTTTCGTTAATATTTCCTGTTACCGCTTCAAACTGAACTTTTTTCTCCATTCCGGCAGCTTTAATTTTTCCTGCTTTTTGTTTAAGTGCCGCCTGGTACCACCTTGACCTGGTTCCGTTGTAGGCTCTCACATAAAGATTTCCTTCAACCTCAACAACCCAAATCCATGTTAGAGTACCATACGTTTTGCTATCTTCACGAAATGGGGCAATGTGGAAATCGTCTTTTTCAGCGATTTGAATTATTTCTTCCTTTGTTAATGTTTCTGATTCTGTATTCATAGTCTTTTTTATTTACATTTTATACCCTGGCTTTTTATATAGCTTATCTTCCTTTGCCATGATTTCCTTTTCATAAACTTCGTTTTTCCATTCTTCCGGTAAATATTCTTCAATGGCAACTGAATACGATTTATCTTCTGAACCAATAACTTTCTGGGCGGCTTTCATCACCTCGGTGGCCAGTTGTTGTTTCTGCTCCTCTGTTCTTCCTTTGTAAAGTTTAATTTGAATGTGTGGCATCTTTTTTCTTTGTAAATGTGTTGGTTAAATATTTTTACATCTGTCGGTTCACAGTTCGACTCCGCTTACTGTGACTACCAGGCATCTTGTTGTGACAGTCAGACTGCTCACTGTGACTGTCAGATTGAGTGGAGTCGAAATCTGAATTTTACAGATTACGCTTCTAATTTATTATATTCTTCATCGCTAACAGCTTCCAGCCACTCATTTGAGGAGCCTTCAGCAGGAACTGAAATGGCGATATGTGCAAACCAGCTGTCTTTTGTGGCACCGTGCCAGTGATTTACTCCGGCAGGGATATTGACTACATCTCCGGGCTTTAGTTTTTGTGCCGGTTTTCCCTTTTCCTGGTACCAGCCTGTTCCGGCGGTGCACAGTAAAATCTGGCCTCCCTTGTGGTGAATGTGCCAGTTGTTGCGGCATCCGGGTTCAAACGTAACATTAAAAGACGGTACACCTTCGAGTGTTAATACCGCTAAATAGCTTTGGCCAGTGAAATATTCTGCGTAAGCATCGTTTCTTTCTCCTATTGGAAATGGTTGTTTGAAATCACTCATTTTTATTCTTTTTTTTACTTAACTAATTATTTTCCGGTATTACTTCATTGATACAACTCAGTGCATTTAACGTTCTTGGAAATCCCATATAAGGCAAACATTGTGTAACGGCTTCAAGCATCGTATTTTTTGTATTTCCGACACTTAAATTGCCATTTACATGCGATTTTACTTGACTTTCGCAACCGCCCAAAGCACTTAAAATACAAAGTGTGAGCAGCTCGCGGGTTTTTAAATCCAAACCGCTTCGGGTATAAATATCTCCAAAACAGAATGCTGATAAATAATGCTGAATATGTTTCTGATTTTCCGGCGCATTCTGGTGCATCTTATCAATAATGTCACCAAATATGTCTTTTTGTACTTTCAATCCTTCGTCGAAACGGGTTTCTTCAGTTACCGTTTTTTGACTTTCAACGGGAAGTGAAATATTGGCTGTTTTAAAAACTTCATTTACCTGCTGAATGGCATTTAGTGTTTTCGGAAATCCCAGATAAGGAGCACACTGGTAAATTGCTTCCTTTATTTCAACCGGAGATACGCCAATATTTAAGGCCGCGAAAACATGGGCTTTTAATTGTTCCAACGTTTGATTGGTTGTTAATACCACCAGCGTAATTAATTCCCTGGTTTTGTCTGATAAATCGCCCTGGTAGAAAACCTCGCCGAAAATGAAGCGATTCAGCATCTCCTGTAAATCCGGGTCTGTTTCTTCCAAGGGCCCGCTGTGTTTTCCAAATAACTCTTCAAACTTTTTCTTACTTAGTTTTATCCTGTCCATGGCCTGATTTTTAGAAAATTATTCTTCTGAAACGACTACCGATTCTGTAAATTTATTCGTTGGGTAATGAAAGTGTAACGGTTACATTACCCTCGCCAAGTATCGCTTTCAATTCTTCCTGAGTAACATCGTCAATTTTTCCAAGCCGTGTAAAAGACCACGAATTCGGAGCATAGTAAATAACCAGGGCATTTCCCTGGTATAATATTACATCTCCTGGTTCTGTGGTTATCGATTCATCATTTGTGGGAAAATCGCGACCTAAAGAGCCTACTTTTTCCATGTTGCCGTAATCTCTCATGTTAATCGTTATAGGCGCTTCGGAAAGCGCTTCCTTTAACGCAGTAACCGACGAGTTATCCGCAAGCGTTACTGTTAAAATTTTGTCTCCAATCGTAATATTCATTTTTTCTGTTGCTGTCATATCCTCTGTTGTTTCCGGAGTTTCATTTTCCGTTTTATCTTCATTCGAAACAGAACCGGAATCGTCATCTTCTCCCGAACAAGCTCCAGCTACTAAAAACATTGTTGCGAAAAACAGTAAAATGACTTTCTTTTTCATATTCTAATATTTTAACGGATTGTTTTCGAACGAAGAATAAAATTGATTTTTATTTCATTTTTCCACCATAAACAGGAAACATGCTTGCTTCACCGTAATCAATCTGTTCTATGTTTTTCAGGAATTCCATATCTTCTTTTGAAATTTCAAAATCCACTTCGGCATTGTTTTTCATATGTGCCGGATTTGCTGTTTTTGGTAATGGCAGAAGTCCCAATTCGAGACAATAACGAATACCCAGTTGTGGAACAGAAACGCCGTATTTTTCGGCTATTTTTTTAACTTCCTGGTTTTTCATCAACTCACCGTGCCCGATTGGAGAATAAGCTTCCACAAGAATGTTATTATCCTTGCAATAGTCAATCAACGCTGCCGGCGTGTTGCTAATGTGCGCCAAAATTTGGTTCACCATTGGTTTTACGGTGCAAGCTTCAAGAATATTTTCAATGTCGGCTTTTTGAAAATTGGAAACACCAATTGCACGAAGCTTTCCGGCTTTGTATGCTTCTTCCAATGCTTTCCATGCCTGGCGGTTTCCATCAGCAAAGGAATCATTTTCGTGAAATTCCATCCATGGTTTTGGACTGTGGATAATCATCATATCAATGTAATCCAATCCCATTGTTTTTAATGAATCGTCGATAGAAGCCACCGCTTCATCGTATGATTTAACTTCGGCTGCCAGTTTGGTGGTTACAAACAATTCTTCCCGTTTTACACCACAATTCCTGATTCCTTCTCCAACTCCCTGTTCGTTCTGATACGCCTGTGCGGTATCGATATGCCGGTAACCAGTTTCTACGGCATCTTTCACTGCCTGGGCAGCGTTTTCATTACTAATAAACCATGTTCCCAATCCTAGTTTTGGGATTTCAACTTTGTTTGTTAGCTTATAATTTTCTTTTAATATCATAATTCTATTTTTTTAATGTTTTCATATCTATCACAAAACGGTATTTTACATCGTTTTTTTCTAACCGTTCAAATGCTTCGTTAATTTGATTTACGTTAATCAGTTCGATATCGGCAGTAATGTTATGTTTGGCACAAAAATCCAATACCTCTTGTGTTTCCTTAATACCACCAATATTAGAACCGGAAAAATTTCTGCGACCGTTTACTACACTAAACGCAGCTACTTCGAGCGGCTCGTTGGGTAGACCTACCAATACCAATGAACCGTCTTTTTTCAAAAGATTGAGGTAAGCGTTTACATCGTGTTTTGCTGAAACAGTATCTAAAATCATATCCTGCATGGGACATTTTTTCATTTGTTCTGCATCCGAAGACAAAACTACATCGTCGGCTCCCAGGCGTTTGGCATCCTCTATTTTTGATGGAGAATGTGTAAACACTGTAACGTGGGCTCCCATGGCTTTGGCAATTTTTACTGCCATGTGTCCGAGGCCTCCAACACCAAGAACAGCCACATTTTTTCCCGGGCCGGCCTTCCAGTGTTTTAATGGTGAATAGGTGGTGATTCCTGCGCAAAGAATTGGGGCAGCGCTTGGTAGATCCAGATTTTCAGGAACATGAACCACATAATCTTCTTTGGTTACAATTTCTTCGGAAAAACCACCGTAAGTCATTCCTCCTGAAATTTTATCAGGAGCATTAAATACCAAAGTCCAACCATTTTCGCAGAATTGTTCCTCGCCTTCGTTACACTGGTGACAATGTCCGCAACTATCAACAATACAGCCGATGGCTGCCAAATCGCCAATTTTGAATTTGCTTACTTTATCGCCTGTGGCAATCACCTTCCCTACAATTTCGTGTCCGGGAACGATAGGATAAGTAGTTCCTCCCCAATCGTTGTGAATGGCGTGTAAGTCGGAATGGCAAATTCCACAATACAAAATATCAATTTGAACATCGTGCTCGCCCAATTCACGGCGTTCGATATTCATGTCTTTTAATAGTGCGTCGGCAGCTTCTGTGCCATATGCTTTTACTGTTTTACTCATACTTTTTAATTTTCTGATTTTTTCAGGATAATTTCAAATCTAAAACGTAGCCGCATCAATTACGTAACGGTAACGGGCCTCTTTGTTCACCACTTTTTCCCAGGCTTCGTTAATCTGGTCTGCACTAATTACTTCAATTTTTGGGTGAACGCCATTATCAGCGCAATAATGAACCACTTCCTGTGTTTCAGGAATTCCTCCAATTAATGAAGCGTTAAAATTAACCCGTGCAAATGCCAGCATCAGGTTATTAATAGTTAATTCTGATTTTACAGGCATTCCAACAAATGTAAATGTACCACCCGGTTTTACACAAGCAATGTAGGGAGCAGCATTAAACTCATATGGAATAGTACAAATCATATAATCCAGTGTTTTACTGTAGGCTTGCAGGCTGCTTAGGTCGTCATTCACAACAATTACTTCTTTGGCTCCAAATGATTTTATATCATCCACTTTATCTGCTGTAGTGGTAAAAGCATACACTTCGGCTCCTTTTGAAACGGCGAGTTTCACTGCCATATGCCCCAAGCCACCAATACCGGCAACCCCTACTTTGTCGCCAATTTTAAATTGTGCCTTCATTAACGGAGAATAAGTTGTAATTCCGGCGCACAATAACGGAGCGGCTTCCTGAAAACTGATGTGCTCAGGAATATGAACTGCAAAATGATCTCTTACTACAATATTGGAAGAGTAGCCTCCCTGTGAAATTCCTGTAGGTGATGATTTTTGAGGATAACCGTAAGTGAATACTGTTTTACCATTATCGCAAAATTGTTCTTCGCCGTGATTACAACTTTCACATTCCATACAACTATCAACCATACAACCAACGCCGGCACGGTCGCCAACTTTGAACTTCGTTACATTTTTACCAACAGCTGCTACAATGCCGACAATCTCGTGCCCGGGAACCTGCGGGTATTGTTGTTTTCCCCAGTGACCTTTCATCTGGTGAATATCGGAATGACAAATGCTGGCAAACTTAACGTCAATAAGAATGTCATCATCGCCGACAGGGCGGCGTTCGAATTCCCACGGACCAAGTTTTCCTGATTCATCGGTTGCTGCGTAACCTTTTGATTTTATATTCTGACTCATTTGATTTGGATTTAAAGTTTTATTTTCTGAAAATGCTTGCGTTGGATTATTAAATAGAAAGCTGGCTCCAACCCCTGCCATTGCTGTCTTTTGAAGAAAGTCTCTTCTTGACTGCTTCTTTTCCTGATTATTACTTGCTTCTTTCATATTATAATTGTTTTCCGAGTTGATTATATTCTGCATCGCTAACCGGTTCTTTCCAATCAACAATTCCTTTTTCCGTGTTTGGAACAATATAAATGTGGCTCATGCTACTGTCTTTCGACGCGCCGTGCCAATGCAACACATCTGGCGGGCATTTAACAACATCACCTTTATGAATGATTTCAATTGGTTGTCCTTTTATTTGATGATACCCCACGCCCGAGGTCACGATTAAAATTTGTCCGGACGGATGAAGATGCCAGTTGCTTCTTGCTCCGGCCTCGAAAAATACTTCTCCTGCATTTGTAGTGAATACTGAGTCGTTGGGAACTAGTCCGGTAACCCATGCCTTACCTGTGAAAAAATCAGCCGGAGCCAATTGCCCTTTTTGAAAAACAGGTTCACTTGCTACTTTTTTTTCTGAATTTTGCTCTGTATTGCAACTTATAAATACAATGAGCATTGCTGAAACCAAAATGCTTATTCCTTTCATTGTTTTCATCCTTTATTGTTATTTATTGAGTTAATTTATTTATACCTAAGGAAATCAGTCAATTTTCTTTATAATCTTTGCCGGCACTCCTCCTACAATCGAATTCGCCGGCACGTCTTTCGAAACTACTGCGCCAGCTGCCACTACAGAATTTTCTCCTACAGTAACTCCTGGCAAAATGGTTGCTCCTGCTCCAATCCACACACCATTTTTAATAACAACAGGTTTTACCATAAGAGACTTTCGTTCAGCAGGACTTACCGGGTGTGTTTCACTTAAAATGTTGACTTTGGGGCCAATCAGTACATTATCTTCAATGGTAATGGTTCCCATATCAAGCATTGAGCAAAGATGATTGATGTATACATTTTTGCCGATACGGGTAAATTTTCCGATGTTGACATAAACAGGTATCTGAATCGTTGTGCTTGAATCGAGTGGGGTACCGGATATTTCTCCCCACAACTTACGAACCGTATTTATATCTGCAGTCGCATTAAGCTCTATTAGTAATTTTGTAGTGCGAGCTGCAGCTTCACTTATTTGGTTGTGTTGCGGATCGCTGTACGGAACAGCTTCTCCTGTTTGTAGTCGATCGAAAATATTGTTTTCCTGTGTCATCGCCTTTGTATATGTTGGTTGTTTCCACTATTTCGGATTCTATATTACAAAAGTACGACATAAAAGTATTGGGGTGGTAAAGTTTATCAAACGATTAATTATGAATTTCAAACAATTTATGCTCTGATGGCTTTCGGACTGCTTCCTGTCATTCTTTTAAAGAAATTATTGAAGTAGGTTGGGTATTCAAATCCCAGCGCATAAGCCACATCAGATATATTCCAGTTGGTGTGAAGTAAAATCGCTTTTGCTTCGTTTGCAATTCGTTCGTTTATTAATGCAATGGTTGTTTTTCCGGTTGTTTCTTTAAGCGACCGGTTGAGATGATTGACGTGAACAGACAGATAATCAGCATAATCTTTTGCGGTTTTAAGTTGCAACGGCGTATCCGGGCTTTCTACCGGAAATTGTCTTTCCAGGAGCTCGAGAAATACGTTTGTCAGGCGGGAGGCCGCATTTCTGTTTTGCGCATAATTTTCAGAAGGTTGCATTTTAAGTGCTTCGTGTATAATAAGATGGATGTAGTTTCGAAGCAGGTCGTCTTTAAATGCGTAATCGGTTTTTTGTTCCTCAATCATTTTTCTGAAAATTCCGTTCAGAAATTCCCGCTGTTCGTTGGTGATAATCAATATTGGAGTTCCCCCAATTCTAAATAGAGGGGATTGCTGCAAGCCTTCCGAATGGTCCGATAGTTTTATGAAATCTTCCGAAAACAGGCAGGTATATCCGATGTAAGAGGTTGAAAGTGTTTCCCATGAATAGGGAATATGCGGGTTTCCGAAAAACAAAATGGTTTCTCCTTCTGTTTTGTAACTCCTGTCGGCATAATGGATAACGCTGTTGCCGGTAGTAAGGCAAATCTTGTAAAAATCTTTTCGACTGTAGATTTTTGTTGCATTTCCGTCTTCTTCTATCTGAAAGACATTGAATCCTTTTAGTTTGAGTTCAGAATTAAATTCAGAAACCGAACGTGTTACTTTGCTTTTCATTCTGCAAAATTAAGAAATTCAAACAGAATTATCAAAAAAAGAAAACCGCCATCATACGAAGTGATAGCGGTTTATTATAAGACGGTAATCGAACTAATTAATTCAAAATATTTATGATTTCTATTTAAATTGTACCAAAACAACTGATTTTGCAGGAATATTGACTGTTAGCTTGTTGTCTTTAGGACTGTTGACTTTCATTTCTTTTAAGCTTACTTTTTCCTGCTGGCCAAAATCGTTGTAGTCGTTGATATTTTCTGCAGTTATAATCTGGCCACTTGCCGAAGAATAATCGTTTCCACTGATATTAATTTCAACCGGCTCACTGTTGTTTGGATTAAGGTTTACCATTGTTACAGAAAGAACACCGTGTTTTGTGGAAGCGGATGTATAAATATTCGGCACTTTTTTTCCATCAAACGAGTAATCTCCGGTTTTCTGGTTCATAGGTACAAGCGTTGCATCCTGATGGACACTGTACATTTTAAATACAAAATAAGTGGGGGTAAGTACCATTTCATCATCTTTGGTAAGAATAACCGCTTGCAAGACATTTACCATTTGCGCGATGTTGGCCATTTTTACACGATCGGCGTGGTTATTAAAGATATTCAGGTTGATCCCGGCTACCAAAGCATCCCGCAGCGTATTTTGCTGATACAAAAATCCCGGATTTGTTCCTTCTTCAACATTGAACCAATTGCCCCATTCGTCAACAATCAAACCGATACGTTTTTCCGGATCGTATTTATCCATGATAGTGGAATGACGTTCGACAAGCGTTTCCATTTTTAAGGTATTATCCAGAACGGATATCCATTCTTTTTCGCCAAAATCGGTAGCATGGCCTTTATCTTCCCAGGCGGTAGTGAATGTATAGTTGTGTAACGATACGCCTTGTACCAAATTTCTGTGTTTCGAAGTTTTTTGCATTAGTACCTCCATCCAGTTATAATCGTCTACATTCGGTCCGCCAGCAATGCGATATAAATTACCATAACAATAAGTGGCAAAGCGGTTGTACAAATCGGCATAATACTCAGGAGTCATGTTTCCGCCGCAGCCCCAGTTTTCGTTTCCTATTCCCCAGTATTTTACGTCCCAGGGCTCGTCACGACCATTCTTTTTGCGCAGATCTGTCATCGGGCTTAAGTTGGAAGAAGTAACATATTCTACCCATTCACTTGCTTCCTGAACGGTTCCTGATCCTACATTTAGATTGATGTAAGGCTCCGCTTCAATAAGGTCGCAGAAATCCAGAAACTCGTGGGTTCCAAAACTGTTGTCTTCTGTTACGCCTCCCCAGTGTACGTTTACAATTGATGGGCGTTCTTGGCGGGGGCCAATGCCGTCTTTCCAGTGGTACGTATCGGCAAAACAACCGCCCGGCCATCGTAAAAGTGGTATGTGCATATCTTTAAGTGCCCCGATCACGTCGTCGCGAAAGCCCCGCACATTTGGAATTTCGGAATCTTCGCCTACATAAATTCCGCCATAAATACACCGCCCCAGGTGTTCTGCAAAATGTCCGTAAATTTCTTTGTTGATTTTTGTCTCGGCATCCTCCGGATGTAAAGTCAACCTGGTTTGCGCAAAAGAAATAGTGCCAATCGCCGCAAATACGATAAGTAGCGTTAATTTAAGTTTATTCATTTTATTCGAATTTTAGATTCTGGTCGGTGCTTTCTATTTAACTATTTTCCCCTTCAACATTGTAAAAGAATGAGGAGGAAATTCGTAGGAGAACATCCCGGCTTTCTTTACGTTCAACGATTCCTTTTGAATGGTTTCCACATTGGTTACGCCAAAATTATTTTCAGCTTTTATATCCGGCCCGTTTACTTCGTAAATCTCGAATTCTCCGTCGAACAAGCCTTCCTGGGAAATTAGTTCGGTAGAAATGGTGTTGTCTTTATGGCGATTCACGACAGCAATAACTACTTCGCCATTATCGTACGAAGCAGAAACATCAAGATACGGTACGTTGCTTTGCTGCGTTGCCTGTTCTGCCAGTCCCAGGTAAAATTCATCCGTATCGTATGTGTCACAATCCACATAAACATCCAGTGAAGTACCAAACATATTGTTGGCAAAAAGTTGAAGCGGATAGTAAATCGTTTGTTTGAACATGTCGTCTTTTTCAGCAAAAATCGGAGCAATTACGTTTACCAGTTGCGCCATATTTGCCATTTTTACAATATCAGCATTTCTTATAAAAGCATTTAGAAAGCCGGCAATAACCAATGCATCTTCTAAATTGTAACGTTCTTCCAAAGCCCGTTCTCCGGTCATTGTTTCGTCCTGCCGCCAGCGGTACCAAATGTTGTATTCGTCCCAGGCAATGTAAATTGGGTCGCGGTCGCCACGGTCGGCTTTTTCCATTTCGTGCTGTATCATTCCTTTTACAACCTGTGTTCGCTCTTCCAGCACCAGCGGCGATGAAACAAAGTTGTAGTAGTTATCCTGATGGTTTCCAACATACATATGCAATGCAATGTAATCCACCACATCTCTCAATTCAGCAAGAACTTTTGCATTCCATTCGTGCGGATCGTTATTGGGCCTGAAATTGGAGGCACCAGCCGCTATTAATTTTATTGACGGATCGGTTAACAACATGAGCTTTGCTGCCTCGCGGGCTTTTTTGCTATAATCTTCGGCATTCAGGTGTCCCATTTGCCAGAAACCATCCATTTCATTTCCCAAGCTCCAGTATTTTATATTATGAGGTTCAGGATAACCGTGCTTTTTCCGGAGTTCGGCATAGTAAGGGCCTTCTTTTACATTGCAGTATTCTACCCATTCCTGGGCTTCCTGGATGGTTCCGGTACCCAGGTTCACGGCAAAATAGGGTTCTGTTCCCAGTCGATGGGCAAAATCGATAAATTCATTGGTGCCAAATTGATTGGTCTCTAATCTGGCCCAGGCCAGTTCCATACGTGGCGGACGATCTTCTTTGGGACCCACTCCGTCTTTCCAATGGTAATTAGACACAAAGTTGCCGCCGGGATAACGCAGCAATGGAATGTTTAATCCTTTTGCCGCTTCCAAAACATCCAGCCGGATTCCTTCATCATCAGAAAGCGGAGAATCCGGGTCATAAATTCCGCCGTAAACACAACGGCCCAGATGTTCTACAAAATTTCCGTAGATGTTGTTGTTTATCTCTCCAATCTGGCGGTCAATATCAATTTTTATTCTGGCATTATCCTGGGCAAATAAGCCTCCCGATAGCAGCATTCCGGCAATAGGTAGCAGGCAAATCTTTTTAAACTTTGTAAGCATAATAACTATTATTTGTTTTTGATTTCTTTTTAATTTTTGACAACAGGCCATTTGTCAGCGTCCCATCGCAATTCCTTTATAATAAGTTTTGGTTTCCCTTCGTCGTTGGCATCATACCCGTGAAAAATCAGGTAATCTTTCCCGTTAAAAGTGTAGGTAGAATTATGTCCGACACCGTACCAGTTTTCATTTCCCTGCATCAAAATGCTTCCTCCGCCAGTTGCCATATTGTTTCCGTCTTTATCCAGATAAGGCCCCGGAATTGTTTTTGAGCGCCCCACAATCATTTTGTAAGTGCTGTTTATACCTTTACAGCAATAATCGATAGAAGCAAAAAGGTAATAATAGTCTCCCTTTTTAAAGATGAACGGCGCTTCAATGGCATTTCCTCCGGCATCCCTGGGATTATCATCAACGGAAGGCGGGTTAGGTTCCAATGAAGACTTTTTTCGTGAAGCGATAGTTGGAATATGGTTCATGTCGTCGACAGGTGCAGTAGCATCCGGATTCATTCTAATCAGTTTTAAACCATCCCAGAACGAACCAAACGACAAATAAGGTGTCCCGTCTTCGGCAACAATCAGGTTGGGATCAATAGCATTCCAATTGGTTTTTCCGGGAAAAGATTGAATAACCTTTCCGTGATCTACCCACGCGAAATCGGGATCGTCGGGGTCGAGTGTAACATTGGTAGCCAGCCCGATGCACGAGGTATTTTTCCCGAATGCTGAAACGGAGTAGTAGAGGTAATATTTCCCGTTGTAAAAAGAAATATCGGGTGCCCAAATATGCCCATTGAAACCATTAACGGCTTTGGTTGCCCATTCTGGCGCTTCAGCAAAAACAGGATTTTCCTGGTGCCAATCTTTCATATTTTTCGACGACCAGACACTGATTCCCGGACCGGTGCAGAAAAGATAATAAGTATCGTTTTGTTTTGTCATTACCGGATCGTGAACGATAATGCTTTGCGCTGCGGAAATTCCGGCAAAAAGCAAGAGAACCAACGTGATGCTACAGATTTGTTTCATTTTTTTATTTATTGTATTCCTTCAGAAGTCATTATAACTCGTTTCATAGTGCCATTTTCGTTATAATAAAGGCGGTCGATACAAACCGAACGGCGAAAACTTCCGCCATTGGGCTGAATTCCGCCGGTATGGTAAATGAAATACCATTGATCATTATATTTGATAATACTCTGATGGTTTGTGTTACAATTCCCCGCTAATTCGTTCAAAATTCCTTTGTATTCCCAGGGGCCGGTAATAGATTTGCTCATGGCATAGGCGGTTTTCTCAGGAAATTGGTAAGCATACGACAAATAATACCAATCGCCTTGTTTATGAATCCAAGGAGCTTCGGTAAAGTGTGGCAAATCCACGGTATGAATTTCACTATCGAGTTCTACCATATTTTCTTTTAGTTTAGCCCAATAGCAAGCTGTATTTCCCCAATATAGGTATGCCTGGCCATCGTCGTCGATAAAAACCGTAGGGTCGATATCATCCCAGCTAATATCAGTGTACGCTGTCGTCATGTCGTTTGTTATAAGAGCTTTGCCAATTGCATCTTTAAACGGCCCGGTTGGACTGTCGGAAACAGCCACACCAATTGATTTTCCGGGAATAGTTCTGTGTTCAACAGTTACATACCAATAGAATTTTCCATTCCGTTCAATTACCTGTGCCGCCCAGGCATCGCCTTTTGCCCAATCAAAATCTGATGTTTTAAGAGGTACCGGATGTTCTGTCCAGTTCACCAAATCGGTTGAAGAATAAACCAGCCATTCGTTCATCCGGTAAAAATTAAAATCGTCGGGTGCTTCATCGTGGCCTGCATACAGGTAAACCGTATCGTTGTATACCAACGCTGCCGGATCGGCTGTAAACTTATCTTTTATAACCGGGTTGTTGATTTGCTTTAGCTCTTCTGGCTTAACTTTCGATTCCACTCTTTTATCCGGTGTCTTTTGCCCACATCCTGAACCAATAAAAAAGATAATCAACATGATTAGTTTTGAGCGCAATAAGTTTTTATAATGTTTCATCTCTGTTTAATATTCATTCGTTAATTCCTCTAAAGTCAAACCATAGTTTAATCGGGTAAGTATCGTCATCCCAACGTTCGAAATACATTCCTTTTTTACTGGTGGGACCCAACTGGTCAACCTGAAAAAACTTGGTTCCAATGGCCGGAATTTCATATAAAAACGAGATGTCTCCTTCAGGAAATGCGGGAAAAGTTCCTCCGGCTACATGTTGTGGTTTGTCTGGTTTAAAAAGCTGTAAATAGAGGTTGGGAGTTTCCGAAATAATGGTTATCGGACTTTCCGTTGTTTGCAGCGTTGCCCAAAACAAATTGCCATGGTATCCTTTAAATTCGGGGTAGACCAGGTTATTGAAACTTTCGCCTGTAATTGTGTTGTTATAATCTTTTTCCCAAACACCAATATTGCTTCCTTTTAAACGGTTTTTCCATACCCTGTAAGGCCCGCGTCCCATCCATTTTATGGCGCTACATTTGCTTTCAGGATAATTGAATGAGATTCCGAGAAAGTCTACATCTTTAACCCAGTCGCGCAAAGGAGCAGCCTCCAATTTTAATAAGCCGCTTTTCTGTAAAGTCCAGATCATTTTTCGGGGATAGCCCTCGGTTAGTATTTCAAAAATGAAATTTCCGTCCTTATCTTTTTCCCATTTTGTTTCTTTTATTTTGCTTTTTGCTCCGGCAACTACCGGCCCGCCGGTAAACGAAACGTTTCCTTTGCTGTTTTTTACCGATAGTAGAGTCCCATTTGTTTTGTTGAATTCTATTTTTAAATCTGCTGCCGAAGCTGTTACTGCCTGAGCCGTTTCCTGTATTGAAATCTCGGAATTTCCGGAGTTTAATTCTGACAGCAACTCTTTCGCTTTCTCTTTGGGCTGAATAAGCGGCCAGCTCCAGGTATAAAGTTCTGCTCCATGCGGATCAGTTGCTGTAAAGCGGAATAAATCGGCATTTTGAAAGGCGTTATTGTAATCAATTTCCACCTGAACGGTTTCGCCGGGTCTGGCATTGGGACTTTTAACTGCACCCGAGCCTGTTGTTTTTTCATTGTCGTCTCCAAAAGCGGTTTTTACGGCTTCCCATTTGAAAGAGCATTGATTGAGGTTGGTGTAAATAAATTTATTGGTAAGGAATAACCTTCCATTCCATAGTTTATTAATTGCAACCGGCTCGATCTGTACCGGCGACCAAATTTCTTTAACGGTATAAAAACTGCCTTCTTTTTCGCGGTGTGGGCCTAAAATCCCATCGGGAGCGTGGTTGCCATCGCCATCAAAAACGGTTCCCGGCTTATCGGTGCGTAATACTGCTTCATCAACCAGAGACCACAGAAAGCCTCCCGCATGAAGTGGGGAAGTTTGATAATTTCGCCAGTAATCTTCCAGGCCTGCACCATGCCCTCCATCGTATAAACCATGAAGAAGTTCGGTTGGCATAAACGGATCGTTTCCAAAAATATAACGACCAATCGCATAATCAAATTCAGGATAATGATGGGTGTCAGCACCATTGCGCAATAACCATGGGTAAATCACTGGTCGCTCCTGGATATCATATTCGTGAAATGCTTTTTCGTTTCTAAAATCCCATCCTCCTTCATTACCATGATCCCAAATCACTACACTCGGGTGGTTTTCGTCTTTTAGAATGGCTTCTTTAACCAGTTTTGGGCCAACAATGGTATCATACCCTTGTTGCCAGCCGGTTACTTCGTCAAGAACAAAAAGACCCAGGGAATCGCACAGGTCGAGAAATCTTTTGTCAGGCGGATAGTGTGAACAACGAACTGCGTTCATGTTCATTTCTTTCATTAATGTAATATCCTGAATATGGTTCTCGTCGCTTAAAGCCCTGCCTGTTTCGGGCCAGAATGAATGGCGGTTGGCCCCTTTGAAGACTACCTTTTCCCCGTTAATATAAAATCCGTCGTGTTTGTGCAATTCAACGGTTCTGAACCCGATCCGTTCTGTTATTTGATGTAAAGTTGTGGTCCCGCTTTTCAACGAGATTTTCATGTCATACAATGTGGGCCATTCCTGGTTCCATGCTTTTATATTTTCGAATTCTCCGGATATCCAGGTCTCTTTTGCTTCTTTTTTAATTTCATCCTGAACAGGTGCACCAATCTCATTTCCTTTCAGGTCGAATAACTCTACAGTGACTGAATAGTCTGATTTTGATTCATTCAGATTAATCAATATTTTAAAAGAACCATCCGCTTTGGGATCGATGGCAACCCGGCTCATGTGTATTTCAGGCAGAACTTCGAGAAAAACCGGACGAAATATCCCGCCGAAAATCCAGAAGTCGGCTTGTCGTTCTGCGCGATTTATTGATTCGTTGGTAGAATGTTTGGCAACATCTACCTCCAATAAATTGGTTTGCCCGTATTTCAGTAGGTTGCTGATGTCGTATTTAAAACGGTAAAATCCTCCCTGGTGCATCTTTCCGGCGGATTGGCCATTGATCTTTACTTTTGTATCGGTCATTGCACCGTCAAAAACGATGTTAATTGTTTTACCTTCCCAACTGGCCGGCACTTCAAATTCATGTTTGTAGAGCCCATGTTCTTTGCCCAGATTTATTTCCTTGTTTCCCCAATCGTGTCCGTAGTTATAAGTTCCAAAACCTTGCAGTTCCCAATTTGACGGAACCGGAATTTTTGTCCACTCTCCACTGTTTTTCCCGTCGGTACAGAAGAAGTTCCATTCAACGGTATGAGCAGCGTCTTTCCCCGAAAGGTAAACGATTTGAGTGTTTTGTGAGAACATTTTGAGCGAACAGAACAAGCTCAAGATGATCAGAAATGTGTTTTTTTTAGCCATTACATACTTTTGTTAAAGAAAATGCTCAGTTAAGTAGATACAGACAAATCCAATTAATGGTACTCAGTTTTGTGGATGATAGTTTAAAAACAACGGGAATTATCACTTTATAGCAATGATTCCCGTTTCCGGATCTTAGCAGACTATTCTTCATCCGCCACGGCTTCCTGCCATGTTTCCCATATAGGAGTGCCTGGGTCGTAGCCGTCGTAGCCAGGATTTTGACGAAGTACCCCGTCTCTGTTGGCATCGATAGCCCAATAAGGTATTGGCCAGTTGATATTTTCGCTCCGCATAGTAAATTTTCGGCCGTTTACTTCCGGCGCTTCCGGCTTGTTATAATAATTATTGTAATGGGTGATGCGCTGGAACCAATAGCTATTTTCGTGCAAATTATCAACGGAATATGTATTTCCCCATTCATCTGCCTTTCCACTTAAAGCCAGGCAATAGGATACACGGCTCAGTTCCGTGAAACGCCATTCTTCCATATACAATTCACGAGCACGTTCTGCCATAATATCCCCGATTGTAACGGTGGAATATAATTGGGTAGCATGTGCCCTTTCTCTGATTATATTGACATCAGCAGTAGCCCCGGCAATATCCCCTTTGTAGAATTTGGCCTCTGCACGAAGAAGATAGGTTTCTGCCAAACGGTAACAATACCAATCCCCGGCGCCTCCATTGCAATTTTTATCATTAGGGTTGCTTTGCTGATCCTGGTCTCCCATCCAGGTTTTGTAATGTGGCCAGTCAAACCAGGAACGAATGGTATCGGTGCATAAAATATTTCCATCATCCCAAAGCCTCAGTTTTTTCCCAAACCATGCAGTTGTAGACGGCACATTGTATTTTAAAGAATCCATCCGGATCCAGTTACCAACCGTACTGTTGTGCCGTAAATCATTATCATCTTTTACCCCATTAACGATCCACATTGAATTGGTCGCAAAGTAAGTAGGACGAATCATCCCCTGACCACGTCCATAGGAGTTCTTGTAATCCAATGAATCCCTGTAGTCCGCATTGTTTGGGGCGTAATAAAGAATCGCTGTTTCCCCGGTTGGTGTATAAATGGGAGCACCGTCCAGCCTGGGAGCCAGGTTACGCATCAGGCGCATTTTGATTGCCGATGTGGTTCCTTCACGGTTGGGCATTGTTAAAATCACCTCTTTGTTTGCAGAGATACTTCTATTTTGCCAGCGATGAAGATCCCAAATCACATTACGTGTGATAGGCCATGTTTCAGGAGAAGGGTCTATAAATGAACCAAAAGGCTCTCTCATCAAGGAATATCCTGAGCTATTAATTAGGATGTCAGCCTGCTCTATGGCTTTATCCCACTGGCCAGTAGCCAAATAGCATTTAATGAGTAACTGGCGGCAGGCGCCTTTGTTTACCATGCCCACCATACCCATATCTGTCTGGTCAGGCACCCATGCCACTGCATCCTCCATATCTAAGGTTATCTTTTCCAGGATCGCTTCTCGCTTAGTACTGCGATAATCTAACTTCGGGGCATCCGGGAGTTTAGTTACCAGTGGCACATCCTTAAACTGAAAGCTGAGTGCCAGGTATCGAAAAGCACGATGAAAATAAGCCCTTCCTTTATATTCATTTTTAATGGCATCACTTAGTCCTTCCACACCGTCAATATAACTGATAATGGTATTGGCATAACTGATCCCATTATAGGTTTCATCCCAGAAAAATTTGAGACGGTTTCTATCGTCATCATCAAACCAACCATCCCTGGGTGTTAAGCGGGTTGCAATATCAATGAAAATACCATCTGCATCAGTTTTTCCGTGAACCGCTAAATCGGAAAACATATAATCTGTCATGATAGGCAAATTCTGGTTTCTTGTTTCCCAATAGGTCCAATAACTGCGAAGGTGCCTGTCTGCCTGTGCCAGGGTAGCCATCATTCCGGATTCGGTAGAATAAGTAAGTTCCGGTTCATAAATAGATAGCGGGTCCGGTTTCAGAAAATCTTCTGAACAACTGAAGGTGATTCCTATCAAAACAATGGTAACAAGCCCCTTCAATAATAGACTTATTTTTATATTTTTAATCTTTTTCATTTCCGAATTATATTAATAGGTTAAACTAAATCCAATGGTATAAACTCTGGGAGCTAAGCCTGTTCCGGCTCTACTGGCATCATACGTTTCAACGTCCCAATAATCCCAGTTTTTATCTTTTTTCCATACGGCTATATTCCTAATTGTGGCATTAAACCTGACTTTTTCGAGTCCTAAACGAGCAATATATTTTTTAGGCAGGGAATAACCAATTGTAATATTTTCGAGGCGAATAAATGAACGATCAAACAATTTCTGGGGAGCCTCTAAGCCAGAAGGTCCTCTTGCGTTTATCCGGCCAAATTCATTGGATGGATTTTCAGGTGTCCAATATTCTTTCTCATAAAGATTATAGTCATAGGTAATCTGAGAAAAAGGATTATCCTGGTTCAAATAGGCCGAACTAAGGCTTTTGTGCCCCCAGTAAGAATAGATATTGACCGATAAGTCCAGGTTTTTATAAAGCGTGAAATCATTCCGTAATGACCAGTGGGTTGGGGGAGCCGTTTGTCCGAGGAATTCTTTGTCATTATCGTTGTAAACGGGGGTTGTGGTACCATCGTCATTCTGAGTATCATCAGCCGTGTAGTTATTGGCAACTTTCGGGTCACCCGGTCGTTGACCGTATCTGGCTGCTTCTTCCACCTCGTCCGTTTGCCAGATGCCAGTTACATTATAATCCCAAATAGCAGAGATTGGATGTCCTATAAACCAATTATTCGCGACATCATCTATTTCTTTGGACGAAACGACGTTGCCATTTTGATCGATAACATCTTCATATACATAATAAAGATGTTTGATTGTGTTTTTGTATTTCGAAAAGCCTAGGGTGGTACTCCATCTAAAATTTTCTCTTTCGATATTTCGTGAGCTAATGGAGAGCTCAAATCCTTTGTTTTCAACTTCTCCCAGGTTAGATGTGATACTGCTAAATCCTGAAAATCCGGGCAGCGTTTGATTCATAATCATATCGGTAGTGGGCATTACGAAATAATCGAGAGTTCCGGTAATGCGGTTATCCAGAAACCCGAGGTCTAATCCAACATTAAAAGCGCTTGTCTTTTCCCATTGAAGCCTGGTGTTTGCTAATCGGGATACAGACAGGTAATTATAATTGATGTATTCCCCGTTGGAATTCAGATAACCCTGTGTATAACCGCTACTGCTTCCGGCCAGGTTAGCCAATGCAATATTGGGATCGGCAAGAGAGCGGTTGCCATTCTGCCCCCAGGATAATCTTAGTTTTCCCATGCTTAATGGTTCCCACTTTATAAATTCTTCATTGATAAAGCTCCATGCAAAGGCAGCAGAAAAGAATGTCGCTCTTGGGTTTGATATTCCGAATGCAGAGTAACCGTCGCGTCGAACGGAGGTTGTAATCATATAGCGATCATCAAATGAATAAAACAGGCGCGCCAGCATTCCATCAGCTGTTTCTTTGCCATCATCCGAATCAAATGTGCTTAAATCTTTATCTCCGGTTGATGTTTCATGCAGTCCAAGGGCATCAGAGGGCTGAAGGTTACGGGCTTCGATCCTGTCCTTCCAATATTGTCTTTTTTCGGCTTCCTGCACCAGCGTTACATTTACCCGGTGTTTTTGTGCGAATATATATTCCCAGTTAATTGTATTATTGAGCGTCCAGTCAAAACGTTTAGTCTGTTCACGATTCACCCCGGTTTGTGTAGCTACCCAATCTGGATGTTCTGAAGAATTGAAATAACGATCGTAAAAAAGCTGGTAGCGGGGAGC
Organism: uncultured Draconibacterium sp.; assembly: GCA_963677235.2. Classification (GTDB taxonomy): domain Bacteria; phylum Bacteroidota; class Bacteroidia; order Bacteroidales; family Prolixibacteraceae; genus Draconibacterium. The sequence goes on from CAXXPP010000006.1 coordinate 476,229, forward strand.
TGCATTGAATGAATAAGTGATATTAAATGGTAGTTTTACCTTCGCTGTAAATATGGAATTTAATACTGTAAAGCCTTTCTCCAAATCCAGGTACTGACGATCAAAATCATAGTTATATCCGTAATTTGCAGCTAACAGATCTCCCATAGGATGAGCAGTAAGGTCGCCATTCTCATCTCTGTAATTTGCGAAAGGGCTATTCACCGTTACCTGCCTGTTCCAGTCCACAGCAAGGTCACCATCTGTACGATCCTGAAAATTGATATTCGCTCCTATTTCCAACCAATCACTAACTTTGCCTTCTACTTTCAGGTTCGAGCGAATCGCTTCATAGTCATTTCCTTTAGCAACACCCTCGTTAGAGAGATATCCAATTGACATATAATAATTCACTTTATCACTTGCACCCGATAAACTGATATTGTAATCCTGGTTGATCCCTGTTCGGAAACTTTGGTCGTACCAATCAAAAGATTTTCCTGCTAAATAATTGTTCAGGGTGACATCAGACTGATGAAGTCCTAAACGACGTGCATATATTTCATTGTCTGACATATCTGAATCCTGGGTGGTGTAGGCTCTCCATTGCTCTGTAGTAACACCATACTTCCCTAAATCGGAAGGTTTGGCATAATATCCAGGTGAAGTTGAAGTTGATTGATATGCTTCGTATTCACCTGTTTGGGGATTTACCCCATACGTGTTAGAGGTATAGAAGTCTTCTCTATATTTCATCCATCCATCGGGATCATATACATTCCGGTTAGCTCCCATTGTTACAAAACCAATACTTGAGGTCAGATTGATAACCGGTTTGCCTGTTTTCCCTTTTTTCGTAGTTATAATTATAACTCCATTTGCAGCTTTGGCACCGTAAACGGCCGAAGCAGATGCATCTTTCAATACATCAATTTGGGAAATGTCATCGGGATTAATCTCTGATAATTCACCATAAAATATCACGCCATCAAGAATAATGAGCGGATTGTTATGCCCCCCATCAGTATATATGGATCTTTGTCCACGGATTTGCATGGAGCCTCCACCTTTAGCAGAACCATCAAACCCAACGTTTAACCCTGGTATTCCCCTAAGAACATCCTGTACAGTATTGGGATTTTCATCGGCTATTTTATCGGGTCTTACTTGTGTGATTGATCCGGTAAGATCTTTTTTCCTCATTGTACCATATCCAATGGCTACAACTTCTTCAATCCCAATCGTCTCCTCTTCCATTGTAACGTTGATTGATGATTGATTGCCAACTGAAATCTCCTGTGTCTTCATTCCTACAAACGAAAACTGAAGTACTGCATCTGTCGGGATATTCGGTAAAGAATATTGTCCATCGGTATTGGTTACCGCTCCCTGCGCAGTCCCTTTCACTACCACTGTTACGCCTGGTAAAGGTTGTCCGTTGGTATCGCTTACTTTCCCAGTTACAGTTTGTTGTGCAAAACTTATGCCCGCGCTAAACAGGAATAAGAACATAAGCACATAAGTCAAGTTTCTTTTCATGATTAAATTAAATTGGTTATCTCAAAAAATTCTCGACGGCTAATTTACTTGTACTGTTATAAAAGATGGTGGACGATTGATGATTACAGGTGGACGATTTTGTAATCCTGAAATATAGATGGTTAATCTTTTGTTTGTCAGGTATTCGCATGGTCACCAACAAACTCAGACGGCCTTACTCCATAAAATTTCTTAAAGATGCGACTAAAATATTTCGGATCATTAAAGCCTGATTCAAAGGCTACTTCCGAAATAGATTGATTTTTACTGCGCATGATTGCCACCGCTTTTTTTAGTTTATAGGAATTAATGAAATCTATAATGTTGAGATCGGTTAACGCTTTAATTTTTTTATAAAGTAAACTCCGGCTAACATACATCTCGGCAGCTAGTTGGTCTATTGAAAAATCTTTCTGGTCGTAGTTTCTTTCTAGTATTGCATAGACTTTGGTTATAAATTCTTCATCAATCGTATTGTTTGATAGCTGGTTGGGCTTTACATTTTCCGGACTGCTAAAAAGCTGTTTTATCTTTCTGCGCGATTCAATCAGGTTACGCATTTTAATTTGCAGTATTTGTAAATTGAAGGGTTTGGGAATGTAGTCATCAGCCCCGGTTTCCAACCCTTCTATCCAGTTTTCAATAAGATTTTTAGCTGTTAACAATATAACCGGGATGTGACTGGTTTGGATGTTTTTTTTCAGTCGGCTGCAAAGTTCCATGCCGTCCATTACGGGCATCATCACATCGCTGATAATAAGTTCGGGTGAGTACTTTTTAGCCATTTCAAACCCTATTTTCCCATTCTCTGCACCTAGTACACGATATTCTGATCTTAAGGTTTGAAGCAGGAAACTTCGCAAATCGAAATTGTCTTCTATAATTAGCACCGTTGGTTTATTTTTGTCATCTGTAACCTCGTTGTCTTTTTCATACCCTGATTCGCGTGCTACAATATGGTCAGAAAGAACTTTTATCCTTCCTTCAATGTTGATATTAGCTGGTACAGCATTCTCATTTAACTCATGTGTTTCAAATGCCTCTTTTGTAAACGGTACGTAAACGGTAAAAGTACTCCCTTTTCCTGGTATACTTTCTACATTTATCTTGCCATGTAATGCCTGTACAATTTCGTATGTAAGTGCCAGTCCTATACCTGAACTGGTAAAGTCGGTATCCCTTTTATTTTGTCCGGCTTTGTAAAATCGATCAAATAAATGGGGGAGGTGTTTCGGCTCAATGCCCATGCCTGAATCTATTACTGATATAGCAACAAAACCATCAGGATAATCTTCCAGGTTTGAATTTTCTATAAATTCAACCTTCATTTTGATGCTCCCTGAAACAGGTGTAAACTTAAATGCATTCGATAACAGGTTATAAAATACATTCTCTGTTTTTTCTGAATCGAACCATGTTTCTTTTATTGTTTTGTTATGGATGAATTCGTAGGTAATTTCTTGGTTTTCGGCTAGATCGGAAAAGGAGCTGAAAATTTCCCGCAAAAAGCTAACCATATCTCCCCGGCTTACATTCAATTGTAGTTTTCCTGTTTCAACTTTTCTGAAATAAATGAGTTGATTAATGAGATGCAGCAGCCGCTGGGCATTCCGGTTAATAATATTAATAGTGTTCGAAGTGTTTTTATCGTTTTTATATTTTTCCTGCAACTGCTCCAGTGGGTCGATAATTAAGGTGAGCGGAGTGCGGAATTCGTGCGAAATATTGGTGAAAAAACGTAACCTTAACTGGTTGACCAGATTTACTTTTTTATTTAATTCGATCACTTCATCGCGTTGAATGGCAATCTGTTGATTTTGTTTTTCCAGTTCAATCTTCTGACCTTCAATCAACATCTGGCGCTCTTCCATCTGGTGGTTGGTTTTTTTTAGGTTTTTAGCCTGTATTTCAAGTACTTCTTTTTGTTCCTCTATTTGTTTTGTTCGCTCCCGAACTTGTATCTCCAGTTTTCGTTTCTGTGCTTTCAGGTAATGAGTTCTGTACCTTATGTAAGCAAAAATTACAAGAACAATAAATACCGCAGCCAGTGTCTGAAACCAGGCTGTTTGCCAAAACGGTGGTTTTATTATAATTTGCAGTTGCGCTGTTTTATCGGACCATATTCCATCACTGTTTGACGCTTTTACTGTAAAAATATATTTCCCTCCCGACAGATTGGTATAATTGGCAAACCTTCGGTTGGCATCTACTTCAACCCAATCCTGATCAACTCCTTCCATTTTGTAAGCATACTTTATTTTTTGCGGAAGAAAATAATCGAGTGCCGAAAATTCAATAGCAAAAACAGCATCCTTGTATGAAAGTTGAATAGATTCTGTTTCGCTAACTGGCTTTTTAAGTACAATTTTTGAATGAAACTTCTCGCCCACATGAACTGGCTTGTTAAATATATAAAATTCAGTAAAAACCGGTTGTGGGTTGTTGGGGTAAGGATCAATTTGTGCCGGCCTGAAATAATTAAGCCCTTCAATACCACCAAAATACATTGTGCCATCTTTATCGGCCCATGAAGCTGCCCAGTAAAACTGGTCGCTTAACAGCCCATCGTTACGGTAAGAATTCTGAAAAGATCCATCTTGAGGATTAAATTTAGATAAGCCTTTATCCGTACTTATCCAAAGGTTTCCACTCAGGTCTTCTTCAATTGCGTAGGCTACATTGTTACATAATCCACTATCTTCATTGTAATTTACAAAATTACCTTTTGGGGTATCGTTTATATACTTACAAATTCCATTTCCATAAGTGCCCAGCCACAAGGTGCCATCGCTTGTTTCTGTGAGTGAAATCACATAATTCCCTGCGATGGACCCCGGATCATTTTCATCGTTCAGAAAAATATCAAAATCAATTTCTTTGGTTCCATCTGTTAGCTCCAACAAATCTTGTTTGTTAAAACGGTACAAGCCGGTTTCTGTACCAACCCAAACTTTTCCTTTGGAGTCGATCAGTACACATCCTACTTCAAAAGGTTGGTGCAGATCCATTTTTTTACGAACAGAGGTAAAATTGTTGGAACCTGGCTCGAAAATATCGAGTCCGCCACGGCCTCCGATAAGAATATGTGTCTCGTCAAGATTTTTTATACACGAAATAAAACTGCTGGAGATTGAAGACGAATCGTTGGGAGTATATTGATATGATTTGAAAGAATTGTTGTTTTCATCGAGTAAAAGATTCAACCCTCCTCCCCAAGTTCCTACCCAGAAATTATTTTGTTGATCACGTAAAATTGAAGCAATAAAATTATTTGTAATACTTCCTGGATTTTCAGGAGTGATTTCAAAACGCTTATTCTTGTTGGTTTTGATATTTACCTTGTTAAGGCCTCCACCTGCTGTGCCAATCCATAAAATGTTATCTTCTTTATACACCGAATTGATGGTATTGTGGCTGATGGAGTTTTTGTTTGTCGGATCGTTTTTAATAGCGAAAAAGGGCTTTTGATAAGTACTGTAATAGTTCACACCGCCTTTTTCTGTTCCAATCCATATATTACCGAGATCATCAGCATACAAAGCATTTACAAAAGGGTTGTTTAAGTATTTACGGGTTTCTGAGTTCTCAGGGAAATGAGAAAAGTTATCATTTTCTGAATTATAATAGTTCACTCCTCCAAGGGTTCCTACAATTATTTGCCCCGACAGATTTTCAATTATAGCATATACCGAAGGATGATCAAGACTTAAAGGATTCTTTTCGTCAATGTTATAGAAACGCATTTGTGTTGTGTTAGTAGTGTAATGATATAGTCCTGCGTCGTTGGTGCCGATCCATATATTGTCTTTTGAATCCTGAAAGACAACTGAAATATCAATCGCAATTAATTGTTCTTCCAGCATTTCCCAAACTGGTTTAAGGCTTCCTCCGTTAAGATTTATTATAGAAATACCGGCTGCTGTTGCAACCAATAAATGTTGATCGTTTAGAATGCAAATATGCCGAACTACATCCGATGCCAGTTTTTCAGTTCCAATTCTTACACTTTCGTATTCATTTTGTTGGTTAAGTTCTACTTTCCATAGTCCGTTTCCGTTGGTTGCCACAAAAAGGCTTTTGTCTTTGTTTTCTACAATATGGGTAATTGAAAATGTTCCTAAGTCGTTTCTGATAGAAGGGATTTCGATAAAAGAAAGTTTACTATAATCAAAAAATGCCAGGCCTTTGTCGGTCCCAACCCAAAGGTTGTGGTTTTGATCTTCGCACAACGATTGTATAAAATTACTTTTTAATGAAGTTCCCTGCTGTTCTTTATTGTATGTTTTAAAAGTATATCCGTCGTAGCGGCAAAGCCCGTTCCATGTGCCAAACCACATAAATCCATGGCTGTCTTTCAATATACAATCAACGGTGTTTTGCGGCAGTCCTTCATTTGTCGTAATGTAGTTTAGGCGGACCTGTTCTGTTTGTGTTGTGGCCTCATGTGCAAGTACATCAGAAATAATTCCGAATAAAAAGGAAAGGATAATGAAATATTTCTCAATCTTTTGCATGTAATTCTAGTAAATAAGTAGGTTTACAAATCTATGTAATTAAATGTCAAAGCCAAAAGTTAACACTTGGTTATAAAACTTTCCGTAAAAAGAAATATAAAGAAATGATAATTTTAATTCGCACATTTTTAGGGCATTGCATTTGAAATATATTTTTCAACATAAAAGTGTTTTCCTTACACTTAAAACATTTGGTTATATTGCGCAAAATCATAATAGATGAAACAATGTTTTTTAATCTCAACTTTAGCATTACTATTCTTCTTCTTGGCTTACATCTGCGAAAAAAAAGGAATTTGCAGAAGGTAACTTGAAAAGTGGACTCAGATTCTTTAGATGGGATAGAACAGTTGGGACTGTTACGGATCAACAGCGGAGGAAATGAAGTAAAAACTAACACCAAATTATATGATTGAAAAATTGAAGGATTTTGGGTGGAAGTATATGCTGACTTATTGAAAACGGTAAAGACTGGGGATACAATAAAACAAATCTATGTGGAGCAGCTAGAGTTATGGAAAGATATTAAACGTGGAGATGTAAACGCATTGTATGATTTACACAAGCGGTATTTTCACGCAATGTGTTTATTTGCGTTTAAATCGATCAACGATTATCAACAAGTTGAGGACATTGTTTCTGATTGTTTTGTGAGACTCTGGAAAAATAGAAGACATATTGAAATAAAATCTTCCCTGGAATCTTACTTATACCGTATTTTAAGAAATTCTATTATCGACTATCACCGTGCAAAACATAAGAACACGATTTCGTTGGAGCAGATTCCGGATATTCCAGACGACACAGAGATAATCAACGAACAGCGTTATATAAAATTATATGCTGCAATTTTGAGGTTACCTGAAAAAAGAAGGAGAATTTTAGAACTAGCTATTTATGAATCGTATACTTACCAGGAAATAGCTGAAAAACTTCACATTACGAAAAATACGGTAAAAACTCAAATGGTTCGTGCCTATAAATTTTTAAAAGAGTCACTAGACCCCGACGATTTCTTTTTTTTCTTTTTGCTAAAGACAAGCAGAAAAAATAAGTAGCGCTGTCACCCTCGAACTCTTTTTATTCGTCATTAGATTAGAAAAATTTTATAGTTAAGTTCTGGTTAGATTAAATAAGAGTAGCTGCTTATAATAAAGTAGTTACTCTTTAAAAAACAATTGAATGATACAATACAACGAAGATAGATTTTGGGAACTAATAACACTAAAAATTCATAACGAAGCAAGCTCTAATGAACAAGAAGAGTTGAATTTGTATCTTACGATTGAAAAATATGCTAAGTTATACTCCGAAATAACACATTTGGGTGAGGATATTAATAATACCCGGAAGCTTTCACTCATTTCACAGCAGAATTCGTGGAATTATATTAAGGCAAACCTGCAAAATAAAACGATACAGTTATTCCGGAAAATTTCGGGCTATGCTGCCGTTTTTATTGTTGCAATATTGTTGGGAGGAATATTAGTTCTCCTGATGAGTGAAAGAGCTTATGAAGAGAAGCTTGCAGAAATAAAAGTGCCACTGGGGCAGATGTCGGAAATTACTTTATACGATGGTACACATGTATGGCTTAACTCGGGAACAACCTTGCAATACAACAACTCTTTTGGCCGGAAAAACCGTAATGTTTCACTTGATGGCGAAGCTTATTTTGATGTGGAAAAATCAGACGTCCCTTTTCGTGTAAGGTTAAAGCACTCAGTAGTTGAAGTATTAGGAACCCAATTCAATGTTATTTCTTATGAGAATGATGATAGCAGTGAAATAACACTTATTAAAGGGAGTGTTAATGTGAATAACCTGAATGGAGATAAAATTGCCTGGCTTAAGCCATCGCAGCAGCTTACTATCAATGATCAATCGCTTAAAGCAAAATTGAAGACAGTAGATACCACCTTTTATATATCGTGGACGGAAGGAAAAATTGTGTTTCGCGACGAAAAACTCTCAGACATTTGTCTAAGATTAGAGCGGTGGTATAATGTAAATATAAAGCTGACCAGCAAAGATGTTGAAGACATGAACTTTTCAGGGACTATACTTAAAAGTAAACCTTTTAGTCAAATAATGACAGCATTTGAACTGATGTTTCCGGTTGACGTTGAATATCAACACGTTCCGGATGGAAAAGATGAAGTAACCATTTCAAAAAAATAGAGCCTATGTAAAATCACTTATGAACTAAAAAGAACGGTAAAGATGCTGGCACATCCCTACCGCTATTCGATTAAAAAAACATAGTAGTAATTTAAATCATGTAAATGTATGAAAAAACTAATTGAAACGATTGGTAGAAATCGGTCGTTTACCAAAACTTTAATGAAAATGAAACTTACTTTCGCCTTTTTGTTGGTAGGGTTGATAACAGTAAGTGCATCAACTTATTCGCAGAACACCCGCCTCAATGTTTCTCTTAAAAATAACAGCATTCTCGAACTGTTCCGGCAGATTGAAGAAACAAGTGAATTCTATTTCTTTTTTCAGACGGAGGAGCTGAAAGACCTTAATAAAGTGTCGGTATCAAAAAAGGATGCCACTATCAATGAAATACTTGATGAGGCCCTGGCAAAAACCGATATGACTTATAAAGTTATAGACCGTTATGTTGTTATTCGAAAAAATGGGAGCCCTACATCTAAAGTAGAATTGAATGCCTTGCAGCAAACCGGTATGTCTGGTAAAATCACAGATACAAACGGAGACCCCTTGCCCGGTGTTACAATTATTATAAAAGGAACAACTCATGGGACCATTTCCGATGTAAACGGAATGTTTAGCTTTCCAGATATAAAACCAGAGGATATTTTGCAATTCTCTTTTATTGGCATGCAGTCGCAGGAAATTAGGGTTGGTAACCAAACTTCTATTAATGTAACCATGCAGGTTACTGCTATTGGATTGGATGAAGTAGTGGCCATTGGATATGGTACGCAAAAAAGAACAACGGTAACCGGTTCTGTGGTATCAAGTGATGGCGATGAAATTCTTAAAACACCAGAACCGAATATTGCAAATACGCTTATTGGTCGTTTGCCAGGATTGATTACAAATAACCGTTCAGGAGAACCAGGATATGAAAATACCGAAATCTTGATCAGGGGAAGAAGTACATTGGGAGATAACAGTCCGCTTATTGTTGTAGACGGTGTAGCCGATCGGGCAGGTGGATTTGATCATATTGATGCAAATGATATCGAAACTATATCAGTGCTAAAAGATGCTTCGGCTGCAATTTATGGTTCACGTGCTGCAAATGGTGTGATTTTAGTAACTACTAAAAGAGGAAAAACTGGGAAACCAAGCATAAGTCTGAATTCAAATTTTGGTATCAGACAGCCCACGGTAACGCCGGACTTGCTTAATTCTGCGGATTATGCCATTGCACTAAATGAGATTGAAACTGAAATTTACGGGAGAAACCCGATGTATACCGACGAGCAGATTGCAAAGTTCAGAGATGGTTCTGATCCAACAAATTATCCAAATGTAAATTGGATGGATGAAACTTTACGCCAGTTTGCACCACAAACACAACATAACCTTTCCATAAAAGGAGGTACTGAAAGAGTAAGCTATTTTGTGTCTGCAGGTTACCAATTTCAGGATAACTATTACAAAGAAAGTGCTAGTAATTACAAGCAATACAACTTACGTTCCAATATTGATGTTCAGGCAACCGATTATTTGAAACTGTTTGCTAATATTTCGCTTCGTCAGGAGGACCGGAATTCTCCGCATTATGGATCTGAAGCCATTTGGCGTTACCTTGTAAAAGGAGATCCTCGCGTTAATATCAGGTGGCCTGAAAATGGCTTGCCTGTTTTAGCTCCGCAGGATGATTTTAACCCTGTTACCTGTGCTAATGGAGAAATGGGATATCAAAAAGATAAAAGTTCATATGTAAATGTAGACTTAGGTTTTAACCTTGATTTAGCATTTTTCGCAGAAGGTTTGTCGCTTGATGGTGGCTTATATATTGATCGTTCCGATAATTTCTACAAACACTTTCAAAAAGCTTTTTATTTGTATGGATATGATGTGAATTCGGATGAATATTTCCCTCGTCAATATGGTCCCAATAATGCTGCATTGGATGAAAATATGAATCAAAATTTGGGAATAACAGCCAATATCAAATTAAATTATAAACGAACATTTAATGATGTTCATAATGTTTCTGCTTTTGTTGCATATGAGCAATACGAAAGTAAATATGATTATTTGTATGGAAGAAGACAAGATTTTGTTTCCACTTCAGTAGAAGAACTGTTTGCCGGAGATAAAAATACCGCTTTAAATGATGGTAATGCCAGCGAAACAGGCCGGATGAATTATTTTGGCCGGTTAGATTACAGTTACAAAGAAAAATACCTTGTTCAGTTTAACTGGCGTTATGATGGTTCGGAAAATTTTCCCAAAGGAAATCGATTTGGATTCTTCCCCGGTGCGTCTTTAGGATGGCGTATATCAGAAGAAAATTTCTGGCAGGATAACCTCTCTTTTATCAGCTATTTTAAACTGAAAGGATCGTGGGGCCAGATGGGGAACGACAGAATTGATAAATACCAGTACCTGACCACCTATACTTTTGGAGATAATGCAATATTGGGCGGAAATGCCCCTGCTTCTCAAACAGGTATTACGCAAGTACGTACCGCAAACCCAAATGTAAAATGGGAAGTTTCAACAACTTCTAACCTTGGTTTCGAGAGTAGATTTTTAGAAAACTATAGTTTTGATCTTGATTTGTTTAAAACGAAACGAGAAGATATTTTGGCCAGTGGAGCGTCTTATGTTCCTGATTATGTAGGCTTATCATTGCCGGCCGAAAATATTGGAGAGTGCGAAACGAAAGGATTTGAGGCTGTTTTGGGCTATTCAAGAAAAATTGGAAAAGTTAATCTTATGGCAAGTGCCAATTTAGCGTATGCAAAAAGTGAGATTATCTACTTTGATGAACCAGAAACTACGCTTGAATGGCAAAAAAAGACTGGAAAATCAATTGGAGCCAACGGTGACAACTGGCTTTTTTATGAATCAACTGGAGTATTTCAATCTCAGGAACAATTAGATAATACCCCACATTTGAGTAATGCTAAGGTTGGAGATTTAATCTTTAAAGATGTGAGTGGAGATGGAATTATTGATGGTAATGACATGATAAGGCCTGATAAAACAACAACGCCTGAGATTGTTTATGGATTCAACTTGAGTTTGAATTATAAAAATTGGGACTTAAGTATGCTTTGGCAAGGAGCAACAAATGTTTGGCAATATGTTTTCTTCGAATCTGGAAGTATTGGTAATTTTACTCAGGATTATTTTGATAACAGATGGACTGCTGAGAATACAGATACAAATTATCCCAGAATTTATGATCGTGAAGTAACATCTTCTGCTCAAAGAAATACGTTTTGGCTAAAAGATGCCTCTTATCTTCGTTTAAAAAATATTGAGCTGGCCTACAATCTCCCAACACAAATTACTGAACGTTTACCTTTCAGTAATGTTCGTGTTTACACAAGTGCTTATAACCTGTTAACTTTTACAGGAATGAATGATATTGACCCGGAAACAACTGAAGGTGGTCAGGGATTCGCTGCGTGGAGTACTCCTCAGGCAAGGGTCTTTAATTTTGGAATTAACTTAACATTTTAATTAAAGCAACTATGATGAACAATAATAAAATATTATTCCTACTTGTAATCACAATTTTTCTTGTTGGTTCTTGTAGTCAGGAGGAAATCTTAGATAAAAGCCCTTTAACTGAAATATCAGAAGCAGATGTTTGGACTGATCCTGCTTTGGTTGAATCATTTGTAAATGCACGTTATAGTAAAATTGGACATGGCTGGGCGGAATCGTGGCAAAGCTCTGTGGTTGACGAAACTTATCTTACATGGTCGAGAGGCTGCGAGCCATACACACAAGGTTATGTAAGTCCATCGGATTTAGGACGTATGAATGGTGCCTGGTGGGGATGGGACAACCGTGCGTGGAATACTGTATGGGGAAATATTAGCAATTGTAACCTGTTTTTTGAACGTGTTGAAGAAGTTGAGTTTGCTGATCTAGAAGTAAAAAACAGGCTTATTGGTGAAGTTACTTTTATCAGAGCTTTGATGTATTTTGATCTTGTTTCTCGTTGGGGCGGAATGCCTGTTATAACTAAGGCCTATACGCTAGCCGACAGAGAAGAATTTTTAAACGTAGAAAGAGATACTTATAGAAAGAACGTAGATTTCATCGTTTCAGAGTGCGATAAAGCAGCAGAGTTACTTCCCGCTACCTATAGTGGGACCAATACAGGTAGGGCCACTAAAATAGCAGCATTGGCACTTAAATCAAGAATGCTGTTGTATGCAGCTAGTCCGCTTATGAATAAATCGGGAGTTAATGAGTTGGTTGGTTATCCATCTCCGGATGCTAATCGTTGGAAGAATGCTGCCGATGCAGCTAAAGCATGTATTGATGCTGCTTTGGAAAACGGTTATGCTTTATATGATCAGTATGATGATGTAAAAGAAAATTATACTCAATTATTTCTCGATGGTGGAAATAGCGAAGTTATTTTTGACAGGCAGGGAGGAGCAAGTTCCGATGGTATAGAATTATCTTATCTTGATCAATCAAATGGTCCAAATGGCTATGGGCAATGGGGAGGAAATACTCCAATCTCCGAATTGGTTGATGACTTTGAGATGGCTGATGGTTCTAAATTTGATTGGTCAAATCCTGCACATAAAGCTAATCCTTATGCAAACCGAGATGCACGTTTATATGCCACTGTGCTTTCTGATGGAGATATATGGATGGGTAGAGCCGTTGAAACCTACTTGATTGCAGATGAGTCAGGTACAATTGTTGGTGGAGGAAAAGATACTAAATATGGCCAGGATAATTGGAATACCAGTAAATCTGCTTATAACATAAGGAAGTTTATGGATGAATCGTATCAGCCAAACAGCTGGAATTTCCAAAATCCCAAAAACTGGATATGGTTTCGTCTCGGAGAACAATATTTGAATTATGCTGAAGCACTTTATCAACTTGGAGAAGAACCAGGAGCTCGTGATGCTCTGAATGTGATTAGAAACAGGGCAAAAATGCCAGAGGTCACTGCTTCCGGGGAGGAACTGTGGCAAAGTATTGTCAATGAGCGTCGTATTGAATTATGTTTTGAAGAACATCGCTACTTTGATGTACGTCGGTGGATGATTGCAGAGGACGTGTTAAACCGTAATGCCACCGGTGTTGAGATTGTTTTGAATACAGATGGAACAAAAACCTATACTCCCGGGGTACTGGTTGAACAACGACAATTTAATGCTCCTGCAATGTACTGGATGCCAATTCCTAAAAGCGAAATAGATAAAAACCCGAAACTGTTACAGAATCCGGGTTATAATTGATGACATAAAAGAGGTTGTCCTAAAAAGTTTTGTTTGCGAGTATTTAAGATTTTTCTTAAATAAATAACATAAACTTTAAAGATAGCCTCTTTTTGTCCTGTTTAATTGCGATTTGTCCATATTCTAGACAAAGTTTACTTACAGGATTATTTGTTATCCGTCTGTTTAATTAAAATGTGGTTTAATTCCCCGACCCTCCGGGGTGGTAATAATTATGTTTACTAAACAAGCTTTATCTTAATACCCCTATGGTTCTGGCTGGGGGAAGTTTATTTGTAAATAATAAAAGACAAAATCAAATATGAAGAAGTTAAAATTATTTGTTATTGCTATTCTTTTTGCAGTATCAGCATGTAGTATTAATCCAAAACAACAAAAATCATTTGCAGAAGGTGAATTTAAAGCCTGGGCACAAACTCCTCCAATGGGATGGAACAGCTGGGATTGTTACGGACCGACTGTAGAAGAACATGAAGTAAAAGCCAATGCCGACTATATGGCTGAGAAGCTAAAGGATTTTGGGTGGGAATACATTGTTGTTGATATACGTTGGTTTGTGGAGAACGATAAAGCCGGAGGTTACAATCAAACCGATCCGCGTTATGTTATAGACGAATACGGACGTTATCAGCCTGCTGTAAATCGATTTCCGTCGGCAGCAGATGGAAAAGGCTTTAAAGAGCTGGCCGACTACGTACATAGTAAAGGATTGAAATTTGGAATTCATATTATGCGGGGGATTCCCAAAGTAGCTGTAGATAACAAACTACCGATTTTGGGAACCGGTGGCATCAGTGCTGATCAGATTTATTCAACTGAATTGCAATGCCCATGGCTAAGGGATAACTATACCATTGTAGCAGATAAACCCGGAGCACAGGAATATTACAATTCAATATTTGATATGTATGCCGGTTGGGGTGTCGATTTTGTGAAAGTCGACGACCTTTCAAGTCCTTACCATAAAGCCGAAATAGAATTAATTCGAAATGCAATTGACCAGTGCGGTCGCCCGATCGTTTTAAGTACTTCGCCAGGGGCAACTCCTATCGAGGCAGCAGAGCATGTTCGGGAACATGCCAATATGTGGCGGATGGTAGACGACGTCTGGGATACATGGCATCATTTCGATCACCTGATAAAAGTTTGCGAACAATGGTATCCGTATATTGCTCCCGGTACCTGGCCTGATTGTGATATGATTCCTCTTGGACGTATATCAATTCGTGGAGAAAGGGGAGAGGAGCGTATGACACGTCTGACACCTGATGAGCAATATTCGCTGATGACTTTGTTTACGATTTTTAAATCGCCACTGATGTTTGGAGGCGATTTGCCAAGTAACGATGATTTTACTCTTTCGTTACTGACCAATAAAGAAGTGTTGCGTATGCACCGTGAAAGTACGGATGTAAAGCAATTATTTCAGGATGAAAATAAGGTGGCAATAACTTCAAAAAATCCGAACACAGGAGAAATTTACCTGGCTTTGTTTAATATTTCTGACGAGGCTGGACCACAGGAAATAAGTGTACCATTAGATGGGGCCGATGTAAAATTTTTAGTTACAAATCTATGGACAGGTGAAAACCTGGGTACATTTTCGAATACATTCAGTCAGGATTTAAATGCACATGCAAGCGGGCTGTATAAAATTGAAAAAGTAAATTTATAACTTTTTATTTTTAATGTTTTGCTGTTGTGAAAAAGAAAAAGAGACCCCCAATTAATTTCTGCTTGTAGTTAAGAAGCTAAGCCTATTCATTTAATACCAAGGTTAACACTTAGTTATAAACCTTTCCGGAAAAAGAAATATAAAGAAATGATAGTTTTAAATTGTACATTTTTAGGGTATTGCATTTGAAATATATTCTTCAACATAAAAGTGTTTTTTTTACACTTAAAACATTTAACTATATTGCGCAAAATTTTTACCGATGAAACAATATTTTCTAATCTTAATTTTAGTGCCGCTAATTTCTTTAGTGGCTTGTACCAACGAAAAAAAGGCAGAAAAATTTGCAGAAGGTGAATTTAAAACCTGGGCACAAACTCCTCCAATGGGATGGAACAGCTGGGATTGTTACGGACCGACTGTAGAAGAACATGAAGTAAAAGCCAATGCCGACTATATGGCTGAGAAGCTAAAGGATTTTGGGTGGGAATACATTGTTGTTGATATACGTTGGTTTGTGGAGAACGATAAAGCAGGTGGTTACAATCAAACCGATCCGCGTTACGTGATAGACGAATACGGACGTTATCAGCCTGCTGTAAATCGATTTCCGTCGGCAGCAGATGGAAAAGGCTTTAAAGAGCTGGCCGACTACGTACATAGTAAAGGATTGAAATTTGGAATTCATATTATGCGGGGGATTCCCAAAGTAGCTGTAGATAACAATCTACCGATTTTGGGAGCTGGTGGCATCAGTGCAGATCAGATTTATTCTACCGAATTGCAATGCCCATGGCTAAGGGATAACTATACCATTGTTGCAGATAAACCCGGAGCACAGGAATATTACAACTCAATATTTGATATGTACGCCGGCTGGGGTGTCGATTTTGTAAAAGTCGACGACCTTTCGCGCCCGTATCATAAAGCTGAGATAGAATTAATTCGAAATGCAATTGACCAGTGCGGTCGCCCGATCGTTTTAAGTACCTCGCCGGGTGCAACTCCTATCGAGGCTGCAGATCATGTTCGGGAACATGCCAATATGTGGCGGATGGTAGACGACGTCTGGGATACATGGTATCATTTTGATCACCTGATAAAAGTTTGCGAACAATGGTATCCGTATATTGCTCCCGGTACCTGGCCCGATTGTGATATGATTCCGCTTGGACGAATATCAATTCGTGGAGAAAGAGGAGAAGAGCGTATGACACGTCTAACACCTGATGAGCAATATTCGCTGATGACTTTGTTTACGATTTTTAAATCGCCACTGATGTTTGGAGGCGATTTACCAAGTAACGATGATTTTACTCTTTCGTTACTGACCAATAAAGAAGTGTTGCGTATGCACCGTGAAAGTACGGATGTAAAGCAATTGTTTCAGGATAAAAATAAGGTGGCAATAACTTCAAAAAATCCGAACACAGGAGAAATTTACCTGGCTTTGTTTAATATTTCTGACGAGGCCGGACCACAGGAAATAAGTGTACCATTAAATGAGGCCGATGTAAAATTTTCAGTTACAAATCTATGGACAGGTGAAAACCTGGGTACATTTTCGAATACATTCAGTCAGGATTTAAATGCACATGCAAGCGGGCTGTATAAGCTCCAAAAAGTAGATTAAATTCATCTTTAAAAGGTATTTGCAATGAAATTTTATTGGGTGCTGTTTATATTGGTTTTAGTTTTTTTCTCTTGTAAACAAGAAAAAGAGGACAATTCACGAATTGATTATTTCAAACTGAACGATGTTCGTTTGTTGGATAGTGAATTTAAAAATGCACAGAAACAGGACATTAACTACCTGCTGGCACTTGAACCCGACCGTTTACTTGCGCCTTTTTTACGCGAAGCTGGTTTAGAGCCCAAAGCAGAAAGCTATCCAAACTGGGAAAATACCGGACTTGACGGCCATATTGGAGGACATTATCTTACCGCATTATCATTGATGTATGCATCAAGCGGAAATGAAGAGATAAAGCAACGTCTCGATTATATGCTGTCCGAATTAAAACGCTGCCAGGATGCAAATGGGAACGGATATATTGGCGGAGTCCCGGGGGGCGCAGCTATGTGGGAAGAAATAAGGAATGGCAATATCCGTCCGGGCGGCTTTAGTTTAAATGAAAAGTGGGTGCCTCTTTACAATATTCATAAAACATTTGCCGGATTGCGAGATGCCTGGTTACAGGCCGGTAGCGAAGAAGCTAAACAAATGCTCGTTGGAATGACAGATTGGGCGCTTGAACTTGTTGCCAATTTGAGCGATGAGCAGATACAAAGCATGTTGATAAGCGAACACGGCGGATTAAACGAAACCTTTGCTGATGTTGCTGAAATTACCGGAGACGGGAAATATCTGGAGTTGGCAAAAAAGTTTTCGCATCGTGAAATTCTGAATCCATTGATAGAACACCGGGATGAGTTAAACGGCAAACATGCCAATACTCAAATTCCAAAAGTAATAGGTTACCAGCGTATTGCCGAATTGGATGGTGATACTACGTGGGCCGGTGCTGCGCTGTTTTTCTGGAACGAGGTGGTAAACGCCAGAAGTGTAGTTATTGGCGGAAACAGTGTTCGCGAACACTTTCACCCAAAAAATGATTTTTCGGAAATGATCTCGTCGGTAGAAGGGCCGGAAACCTGCAACTCGTATAATATGCTGAAGCTGACTAAATTGCTTTACCGCGACAACGGCAACGACAGCAAATTTATCGATTATTACGAAAGAACTTTATACAACCATATTTTAGCGTCGATCAATCCAGATAATGGCGGGCTTGTTTATTTTACCCCAATGCGGCCCAATCATTACCGCGTTTATTCGCAACCACAAACCAGTTTCTGGTGTTGCGTTGGCTCGGGTATCGAGAATCCGGGGAAATATGGTGAAATGATTTATGCACACAGCAACCAGTCATTGTATGTAAACCTGTTTATCCCCTCAAAGCTTAACTGGAGTGAAAAGAATACCGAAGTAATTTTGCAGACGAACTTCCCGGACGATAACAAAATAAAACTCACGATTAATCCGGAAACCAGTGCCGATTTCAATTTGAAAGTACGTTACCCGGGGTGGGTAAAAAGAAGTTCGTTAACCATGAGTGTTAATGGTAAAGAAGTGGACTACAATAGAACTTCGAACGGGTATGCAGTAATAAGCCGCAATTGGAAAAAAGGTGATGTGGTTGAAATCGTTCTTCCGATGGAAGTTGGCGTAGAGCAGTTGCCTGATGAAAGCAATAATTTTGCATTTACCTACGGCCCGGTTGTGTTGGCTGCAAAAACCGGAACAGAAGATTTAGCCGGACTTTACGCCGATGCCAGCCGGATGGGGCACATTGCACACGGGCACATGGAGCCTTTGAAAGAACGCCAAATAATAGTTACAGGTAAGGACGATTTAGGAGGGGAAGTGAAACGGATTTCAGAAAGCGCACTTGAATTTGAACTAAACGATGTGTTTGTGCAAGGCAATAAAACCAGTTTAAAACTGTTGCCTTTTTATCGCATACACGATTCACGTTATAATATTTACTGGGCACAGGCTACTGAAGATGAATTACAAACAAAGCTCGATGAACTGGAACAGGCCGAAGTAGCAGAAATAGCGCTCGACAAAGTTACCATTGATAAAATTAATTGTGGCGAACAACAACCGGAAGCAGATCATTTCATCAGGTTTGAAAATTCGAGGACGGGTTACCGAAACGATTATCATTTTCGTGAAGCCGGTGGCTGGTTCAGCTACAAAATGAATAACAAAAAAGGAGAAAGCCGGTATTTGTATCTGAAGTATTTCGACCGCGAAAAAGAGCGTGCCTATGATATCAGCATAAATGGAAAGGTTTTGAAATCTTTTACATTAAACGGCAATAGTGAGGACGAGCCTTTGGTGAAACTTATTCCTCTCCCCGAAAGTGAATTTCAGCGATCAGATTTGAACATAAAAATAAGTGCAAAAGATAATTTTAGAACGTTTCAGCTGATAGAAATCAGACTTTTGAGTTCAAAAGAAGAATTGTAAATTTACAGGATTTGTCCTCAATAAAGGAGGAATAGTCCACCACTATAAAAAAAGCTGTTAATAGCTTTGGAATTTATAACAAGTAAAAATTAAACCATTTTTAAAAACTATGGCAACATTAGACTGGATCGTAATTGCGGCATTCGCTGCAGTTTTAATCGGTATTATTATTTGGGTATTTAAGCAGAAAGAGGAAACTTCGGGTGACTACTTTTTGGCAGGGAGAGGAGCTACGTGGGTAGCAATCGGGGCATCAATTTTTGCTTCAAATATTGGCTCGGAGCACCTGATTGGGCTGGCCGGAGCTGGTGCATCAAGCGGAATGGCAATGGCACACTGGGAAATCCAGGGTTGGATGATTTTGATTCTTGGTTGGGTATTTGTCCCGTTTTACTCCAGAAGTATGGTAACTACAATGCCGGAATTCCTGGAGCGCCGTTATAACAAAGAATCCCGGTCTATCTTGTCGCTAATCTCATTAATCAGTTACGTTCTTACAAAAGTAGCCGTAACAGTTTATGCCGGAGGATTGGTATTTAAAGAGGTTTTTGGTATTGATAAGCTTTGGGGAATTGATTTCTTTTGGATTTCGGCAATAGGACTGGTACTAATCACAGCAATTTATACAGTAATTGGCGGAATGAAATCAGTGCTCTATACATCGGTGTTACAAACTCCGATTTTGTTATTAGGTTCACTGATTATTGTTGTATTAGGCTTGCGTGCTGTTGGCGGATGGGATGAAATGATGCGTATAACAAGTGCTGTGCAAATCAATGATTATGGCGATAGCATGACTAATCTGATAAGAAGTAACCGCGACCCCGATTTTCCATGGCTGGGCGTGTTTATTGGTTCTGCAGTAATTGGTTTCTGGTATTGGTGTACCGATCAGTTTATCGTTCAACGTGTGCTTTCCGGGAAAGACGAAACACAATCGCGGCGAGGTACTATTTTTGGAGCCTACCTGAAACTTACACCGGTATTTTTATTTATGATTCCCGGGATGATCGCTTTTGCCATGGCGCAGAAAGGAGTGGTAATAAATGGCGAAGTCTTTTCGCTTACCTCTGCCGATGCAGCTTTCCCTACACTTGTAGCTACTTTGCTACCTGCCGGTGTTAAAGGCTTAGTGGTTGCCGGTATTTTGGCCGCACTTATGAGTTCGCTTGCATCGCTGTTTAACTCTTCGGCAATGCTGTTTACCATCGATTTTTATAAAAAATTCAAACCAACAGCCACAGAGAAAAAACTTTTGCGTGTTGGCCGTATTGCAACAGTTGTTGTGGTTGTTTTGGGGATTTTATGGATTCCTATAATGCGAAGTGTCGGAAATGTTCTTTACGAATATTTACAAGACGTACAGTCCGTTCTTTCTCCCGGTATTGCCGCAGCATTTTTGCTTGGAGTTCTTTCAACACGCCCCACACCAAAAGGTGGTATGTGGGGAATGATAGCCGGATTTGTGATTGGCGTTATCCGTATTGGAGCAAAAGTTTTCTACACAGGAGCAGCCAAAGCTGATGGCTATGCCGATGTTAAACTTTGGGCTGCTGACACCGGAGTCTCCAACTTCTTCTACAAGCTGTTTTACGATGTAAACTGGTTGTTCTTTAGTGGCGGAATGCTTGTGTTTAGTATATTGATAATTATGATTGTAAGCCGATTTACCCAGGCAGCGCCTGCAGCTCAAATCCAGGGTTTAACATTCTCTTCTATATCAAGTGAACAACGGGCAGCTTCGCGTGCAAGCTGGAACGGCTGGGATTTATTTCATTCCGCAGTTATCCTTGCGTTAACAGTAGGTTTTTACATTTACTTCTGGTAAGATTACCCGCAAAACAAAACAACGATAGTTTAGTTTTTCGAAAAGATAAGATTGCAAATAGCCCGGCTTTTAAAAGTCGGGCTATTTCTTTAATGCTACTTACAATGTAATAGATTATTGCAACGTTTGCTCAACAACAATTCTCTTTTATATGAGATTAGATTACTTCTTTTTTTGCAAAGCAATGTAGCCAAGTATGCCCATAAAGCCTCCCATAAATCCACTTATAGCTCCACTTATCCCATTTCCAAATGCATGTTGCACCAGGGTTTCCGGAACGGGTGTCAGAAGATAGCACATTATAAAACTCATAATAAATCCCATTACTCCACCAATAAGTCCTTGTTTCAGAAAATTTTTCATTGTTTTTAGTTTGTTTTCGAATTGTTTTGAGTGGTGATTGTCAATCGGCGAATGATAAAATATAATACAGATAAAACGGCCAGTGCAATTCCAAGAACAATAAAGCTGGTATTCATACCAACAAGATTCTGGACCGGTTGAATAATTATAGGAGAAAAGAACATACCAAGAAAAGTAGCAGTCGTTAGAAATCCGACATATTTCCCTCTTACTTGCACAGGAACCAGGTTAATCATCCACAGGTTTCCATTCGGGATTAAAAGTCCAACGCCCAGCCCGGTTATTAAAACGCCTGTGATGGTTTGCCAATAACAATTACTGAAACCAATAATTAACATCCCAATTGCCATGGGGGCAAACCCAAGGCTATAAATACTTGTAAAGTCAAGTTTCGCTTTCACCCTTTTGTAGAAGAAAGACGTAATTGCTTGACTAAAAGGAAGACTTCCGAGAGCCAACCCCATTTTATTCCCGGTTATTCCTTCCAGTTTTTGCAGGAAAAAGGGTAATTGCACCGGTATTATGTAAAAACTTATGGTAGTAATAAATGCGCTAATAAAAACCAACCAAACGGTGGGGGAAACGGATAGGGAATTTGGGGTTTCGTGGGGAGATTTTTCCAATGTTGTTTTGGGCTCGTGTAAAGCGAATGGCACCAGCACCAAAACAATGGCTGAAAAGCCATAAATAAGAAAAGCAAATCGCCAATTTATATCTGTTAATACGCCGGCAGTAGTTATAAACAGGAGGCCACCAAGTGCAACAAATGCTCCTTGTAAACCCATAAAATGTTCGCGCTTGGCTCCCGTAAAATAGTCGCCTATTAACGTTGTTGATACAGTCATTATGCCGGCAACACCGAGGCCAAAAACAACGCGCCCTATTAAAATGGGGTAGAGGTTGCCTAACCAGTAGCCTGATGTTCCTGCAAGTAAATAAATAGCAAGAGAAATATATAATACTTTAATTCTGCCAATATTATCCAGTAATTTTCCTGCTAGGGGAGCAACTATCGCAATCGTAAGTGCAGGAAGCGTTAGCATTAACTTAGTTAATATTTCAACGTTTTCAACATCGCTGAAAGCATCTCGTATTAGTGGCAGTGATGGTGCAATTATGGCATTGGCCAAAATTGTTAACATACTTGCCAGCAATAAGGTTATTTCTAACAGTTTGGTATTTCGCATGCTTATTTTTTTACCACGAGTAGAAATCGGAGTTCAATTAAAACTATTGTAATAATGCATTGACAAAGATTCCAAACTGATGCTCATCTACTTTCATCGCACCATATCCGTACCAATCATAATTCAATGCAAGCCCAAACGAAAATGTTTTATAACTAAGTCCCAGACGGCTGTACAAAAAGCTACGGTCGTGTTCTCCAACTTCGGTGTTCTGACTGTAAAGCCCCTGTATATGTGTATACAACGACCAGGCACCTTTTATTGGCGGATGATACTCGGCTATTGCCAGCGATTCAAAATTCTTGGTTTCGGTAAGTTGAAAACCTGAGTTAACAACCCCCATGAAATTTTTACTGTGAAAACCGTATTGGCCTCCCACGTATGGACGGAATCCCCAGTTCGAATTAAATGCAGCTCCCGAAAGAAGGTTTATGCCTTTAAACAAGTCGTATTTTAAGAAAGCCAGGTTGATGGATTCACGTAAGAATTCATCGTTGTCGTAATCGGCTTTCAGATAGGATAATCCGAAGAATCCGAATTTACTGTTGGGTGCAAATTTTTTGTCGATAATTAATTGCGAAGTCCAGCCGTCACTTCCCAGAAAAATTTCTAAGGGAACGGGTGCTGATTGGTGTGCACCGACTGCATTTTCCTGTGCATATGTAAATGTTGATGAGAAAATTACCGCAACAACGGATAGTACTATTTTAAACGTATTTTTATTCATCTTGCTAAATTTTTTGTTTTTAAAGGTGAAAAATACCTGCCTGTAGTCAGGCAGGGAACGTTGGTATGGTTTCAATAGTTTATTGTAAAACCAGTACATTAGTTGACATATGAAACCTTGTTTTGTTTTCGTATTTTACAAAACATAATGAAGTTGATTTGCTTACTCTATGTAAAATACGATTACTTATTTTCCCGAATAAAGGAAGTTTATAGTAGCAGTAAATTATACCCGTTAGAAAGTTGATGCAACTTCTTTTGCTTTTACAATTGCATCTTTCATTAATTGTTCAGTGTCTTCAGTAATAACATCCAGACGATCTGTCGCAATTGTGGTATAATCAACAATTCCCATAAAACCAAAAATATTGCGTAAATATTTATCTGCCATTTCAAGTGAATCCATAGATTCGGATGAATAGTCGCCGCCACGGGTGATTATATTTACTGCTTTTTTATTCTGGCATAAACCAACCGGCCCTTTTTCTGTGTAGGTAAATGTAATGCCACCAACAGCAACGTAATCAATGTAAGCTTTTAAAATAGCGGGGATTCCTAAGTTCCAAATTGGTTCGGCAATAACATATTTGTCGGCTTCTGCAAACTCGTATGCAAATTTCAGAATCGGATGACTGGTATCGTTTTGCAGTACAGCCTCGTGTAGTTCGTCTATTTTCCCTTTTGGCAGAAACTGTAGTTCCTTTTCATATAAGTCAAGCTCAATAATTTCATCTTCCGGATTATTTTCTTTATATGTTTTTATGAAATTATCAGAAATATGAAAGGTTCTGGAAAGTCCTTCTGGTTTTGCATTTGCTTTTATGTACAATAATTTACCCATTTCGTTTTATTTTAATTTGTATGTTAAATACAGCTTCCTTATCTTTTCCGTTTATTCTATCCTCATTCTGAGAATGCATTTACAGTCAGTAATGTACTTAAGAAATAGATTTCATTAAAGCCAGTCTTCTTTTTCGCTTTAAGCAGTGTTCAAAATACTATGCTTCTTATTTTAAACCGATATCGAAATATTAAGAGAAGGCCTGTGAGGCAAATGTATTATTTGGGTAGTAAAATTCTTTTTACAAATGTTAAAAAATTATTTTTGGGATCTTATACGGCTTAATGACACCTGGGATATTCCTAAGTATCCTGCTGTATCGCCCAAGCTGATACGCTGCTGGAGATGACCATACTCTCTGATAAATTTCGCGTAGCGCTCTGTTGCATCCAGGTACAGCAAGCCTTTCAGATTTGAAATGGCAGTGTATGCTACAATTGAAATAAACTTCCGGGCAAAACTTTCAAAAGAATGATATTTCTGGCAGAGCCGCTCAAAGTCATCATATTTCAAGCGGCTAATCGTTGATTCTTCTATTGCTCGTGTTGAGTAACCTGCAGGAAGGTCTTTAAAGAAGCTGTCGGTTGCAATAAAAAAATTATTTTCCTCGAAAAACCTCAGTACATAATAGCTTCCTTCGTGATAATAAAAATGTTTTACTAAACCGGATTCGACAAAAAACAGGTGTTTGCAAATTCGCCCTTCTTTATGAATCAGAGTTCCTTTATCATATCTTTTTGTTTGGATACACTGTATTAAATTCTCTGATGCTTCGTCTGATAATGGGGAGATACTATTAATCTTATTTAAGAATTCACTCATGTTTTCATCATTTATGTCAAAAGTAATATATAATCGGTTTTATATATTTCTCAAATAAATTATAGACAACACCGGTATGTTTATTGAGTTCAAATTTTTCTCTCTTTGCACACTAATTAACTCTTTTAACAATTCCCTTTCTCTGAAAATCTTTGACCACGCCCGTGCCGTCATCATAAGCATATTTTTTCCCGTCAATTTTCCTATATCCGGTTAAAATGAATCCGATTAAACGCTCCTTATCAAAACATCCTAATAATATTTTGCATTGAGAACCCTGGTTTTCATCATTTCCTGAAGTTTTTTCCTGAACTTCATAATCGGAAAATGCATCGTTGAATGCTTTGTATATAATTTCTACAGGTGTGTTGTTAAGCGGTTTAAATTTTAGTTCTTTCATTTTTTTACAAAACTCTGCCAACTCTCTTACAATATTGTTTATAAATATCGCCAAAATAGACAAACATTTGTTTTTCTTCTTCCTTTATAAAAATCAAAAGTGCAATATACATTGTTAATGCAGCAAGCAGAAAAAACCAATTGTTTAGAATTCCTGCAAGTCCGGGAAGAACAAAAAGAATCCAACTTACATATATTGGATTTCTTGATATGGAGTAAAGTCCCGTTGTAATTAGTTTTCCTTTGGGAAATGCAATTGAAAACTGAACAACAGCATAAATCCATAAAATAATGCCTGGAACAACTAAAATCCATCCGGCATTTTGCAAAGTTTCGGGGGTAAAAAGCGAAATTTCTGTTATTGTTGGAGAATAAATTTGAAGTATGATTCCTGAAGTAATAAATGGAAGCATTGTTAGTACAATTCTAGCTCCTACTCCTGTCGGACTTAATCCTTTTGATTTAACTTGGGTTGTTTTCATCGTTTGCGGCTAAAAGGTTATTTTGTTCGTTTTACCCTATGTTTTTTTATTTGTTGCAGAACCGGAGTAAGTTTTACTTCTCCTAAATTTATTTTTGGAGTGTCATCCTGTATTTTTAACTGAGTAATTTTGTGTTTGTCAAAACCATTTTCACTGAACTCAAGAAAGTATCTCCCGGAGCCAAGCATCGAAAAATAAAATTTTCCGGAGCTATCTGAAATTGTTCCTGCAACCATTGATGAATCAGAGGCTGAAAATAAAGTGACAGCAACATTTACCAGCGGTAGATTTGATTTTGCATTATATATGTTCCCCGTGATTTTTCCCTCCCCTGAAATATTGATTTTGCTTGCCTCTGCGGTAATGCTTCCTGTGATAATCAATTCAATTATCGTAAAATCGGTAAAGAAGTTGATTTTTGTTTTCATTGTTTAATTGTTTTCATTGCTGATTCAAATTTTATACAATAAAAACAATAGTAAAATCAAAATTGGATAAACGACCTGTTATTAAAGGTAAAAGTTCGAAAAAAAGGAATAAAAAAATAACTGTTGAATTACGGGCATAAAAAACAGGTACCCGGTTTGGTAAAAGTCCGGATACCTGAATGTAAGTATTAATGTACGGGTAAAAATATTCAGAGTTTCAGTACCAGAATGGTATCAATGTTATCTTGTTTTTGTTTCGGGATATGGAATAAAATGCCAAAGTCGGTTTCTTTATATTTTACTTTTTCACCGCCATCAAAATAAACTGCTGATTGTATTTTACCCGGTAGTGAGGGGAGCAAAAGGTTTTCGTCTTTCACCTCCAGCAAATGAATATAAACAGTACCATCTTTTGCAACTGTTGTTGCACCCCAATCTTGCGGGCGTATGGGACCTTTTCGTGTATCATAAATGGTTTTGCCATATCTTTCAAGCCAGTTTCCCATCACCATTAAGGTATCAATATTTTCAGTCTGTATTTTTCCGTTTGGCATTGGCCCGGTGTTTAACAAAAAGTTTGCGCCGTAACCAGCTGCTTTCACCATGGTTTGTATCAATTGTTTTGATGATTTGTAGTTCTTATCCTGAAGGTTAAATCCCCAGGATCCATTCATTGTTTCGCACATTTCCAGTGGTAGTTCAGAAATTGTTCCGGTTTGGTTAAATCCCATAGTGTTTTCACCCGGAAGGTCGCGTTCAAACATTTGAAAATCTTCACCCGGGATTGGAGTGATGTGGTGGTTGCTTCCGATTAATGCTCCTGGCTGTAGCTTATGAATAAGTGAATATGTTTCATCGAGGCGCCAGTCAGAATTTGGTTTGTCCCACATTCCGTCAAACCAGATTCCTCCAACTTCACCATAGTTGGTAAGCAATTCTGAAAGTTGGGTATTCATATAGTCTATATATTTATCCCATTCGCCATTTTCAGGTCGGCCTGTAAAATCCTGCCCGGTTCTGCCTCTCGGGAAATAATCAGGGTTGTGCCAGTCGAGTTGAGAGTGATAAAAGAAAAGTTTTATCCCCTGTTTGTCACATTCTTCTTTAAGCATTTTTATAATATCTTTCCCGTAAGGTGTGCAATCAACTATATCGTAGTCGCTTATCTTGGAATTGAACATGGCAAATCCATCATGATGTTTACTTGTAATTGTAATGTATTTCATCCCGGCTTTTTTTACCATTGCTACCCATTCTGCGGGGTTAAATTGTGTCGGATTGAAAAACGTTGGAAGTTTCTCATACTGCCGGATGGGGATTTTTTGGTTGTTCATCACCCACTCTCCATCGCCAAGAATGCTGTAAACACCCCAATGGATAAATAATCCAAATTTGGCATCCTGAAACCACTCCCGGTTTTCCAGATTTTTTTCGGCGGGTTGGTAGTTGGATTGCCCATAAACGTTTATAACCAGCAGTAGAGTAACCAGAGGAAGTAATATATTTTTCATATCAATTTAATTTGAATATTCTTTTGAATTTTTAATTACTAGCTTTTAGATGGTTCATTAAATGATCTGTTGATAACAATTATCAGCATATTTTTCTCAAATGTATAAAATAGCCTACTGTTGAAAAACATGTTGTATGGCAAGGATAGGTTCAGAATAGATAAAGTACGTTTGAGCTATGTCAAATGAGCGTACATTTGAAGTTTTTCATGGGAAAAGATAAAAGGATAGGGAACGACTTCAGAGAAGGTGAAAGTTAGCCTTTTCTTATTATTTATTGTCAAAATATTCTGTTGTAAGTAGAGTGAATTCTGATGACACAATTCTCGGAATAAAAATAAGAACTATGCTCCGATTGTGTGTATTCAATTGAACGATTATACAAATTAGGCTTTTTTAGCCAGAGCAGATGGAGTCCATTTTTTAGGAAAACCTTTTTATGAGTGAAATTTTTGGCAAAATCGGGCTCAAAAAGCTTATTGAAAAATAAATTTCTTTTTGACACTTATTTTGGCTTGAAATTGAAAAATCCAGAGCAAAGTTTTGTACATTGCAGTACTTCATAATTATTCAAATTTTTCGATTCATGTATAAATTACACATTTTTATTTCACTATTTGCTCTGGTTGGGTTGTGGTCTTGCTCCTCAAATAATAGCTCGGAAGAAAGTCAGCCGGAGGATAATCTTGCCCAAGTTGCAACACCTTCGGGTTCCTTTGGATTACGAGGTGGTTCGTTGCCTTATTATTTGAGTGATGGCGAAACGCCAAATGATGTTTATAATGGTCGGGGAGGTAATTCATATCGCTTCCGTTTTAATCCTGAAAGCGGATGGGTTCAATATGAGTGGATACAACCCGTTGCTACAAAAGAAGTATCGCTCTATTGGTGGAATTATGGCCGCGAAGAGAGAATGCCCCAAGGCTATCAAATTTTATACTGGGATGTCACCGGATTTAAATCAGTTACCAATGCCCGGGGATTAGGGTTGGAAAATGGAAAATACAATGTAACCTCTTTTGATGAAATAACCACTACAAAACTTCGTATAGAAGTAGATTCGGTTGACAGGTTTGTTTCTCCATTAGTTGAGTGGAAAGTAACTGCCTCAGAAAATTCAAAACCATATCCTCCGGTTGTTGATGCAGGTATTGACCGTTCTGTGATCGTTGGTGGGAAAACTTATCTTTCCGGAGCAACGCGTTCACTAAACCCGGTAGTGAAAACTATCTGGCAAAAAAAATCAGGACCGGGGAAAGTAACTTTTGAAAATAAAAATGGAATAGAGACAACGGCCACCTTTTCAGAACCAGGTGAATATATTTTAACTCTAACAGCCAAAGACAAAAAGTTAAGATCTTCATCGGATCTTGTTGTAAAAGCTACTCTTCCCCCGCCGGAGAAACGACTTGATGTTGTTTACACTAAGCACTATTCAATTGATAATCCCTTATGGAATAACCGTGCAAAAGCACTTATTGTTAACTGGATTCCTCACTGTATAGAATATATTGAACGAACTGATCTGGAAAGTGGACAAGGTGGACTTGATAATTTTATTGAAGCTGCAAAAGCACTGAGAGGTGAACCTCATGGCCGCCACAAAGGGTATGTGTTTTCTAATGCATGGGTTCATCAAACCATTGAATCTATGTGTATTGCACTTATGGTGGATGCGCAAGGAGATTCCGGGATTTTGGCTGCTCAGGAAAAAATGAAAAAAACACTTGATAAATGGATTCCCATAATTCTTGCTGCACAGGAACCCGACGGGTACTTGCAAACAGCATACACGCTCCGAGACACAGCAAGATGGCATGGAAGATGGGAGCCTGATGCAAGAGGAAATCATGAAGGTTATGTAGCCGGCTATTTTATTGAATCGGCTATAAATCATTATACGCTTACAAACGGTACGGATAAACGCCTGTATAATGCAGCGAAAAAACTGGCAGATTGCTGGGTTACCAATATTGGTCCCGGTAAAAAGGCATGGTACGACGGGCATCAGGAAATGGAGCAGGCCCTGGTGCGTTTTGGCCGTTTTGTGAATGATATGGAAGGAAATGGGAAAGGGGATGAATATATTAAACTTGCTAAATTTTTATTAGATAACCGAGGAGGCGGAAGTGAATACGACCAAAGTCATGTTCCGGTTCAGCAGCAGTACGAAGCTGTTGGGCATGCTGTGCGCGCGATGTATAGTTATTCCGGTATGGCCGATGTAGCTGCCGAAACAGGAGATGTTGATTATGAAAGTGCGGTAATGTCGTTATGGGACAATTTAATAAATAAAAAGTACTATGTGACTGGTGGAATTGGGAGCGGAGAAACTTCTGAAGGATTTGGTCCAAACTATTCTCTTCGGCACAATGCTTATTGTGAATCGTGTTCCAGTTGCGGATTAATTTTTTTTGATTATAAAATGAATATTGCGTATCACGATGCTAAATACGCCGACCTCTACGAAGAAACAATGTATAATGCCTTGTTGGGATCTATTGATATCGAAGGTAATAATTTTACTTATACCAATCCTTTAACTTCAAATCATAAACGATACCCATGGCATGTATGTCCATGTTGTGTTGGAAATATTCCCCGAACTTTGCTTATGGTTCCAACTTGGACATATGTTAAAGGAAATAGTAGTATTTATGTTAACTTGTTTATTGGAAGTACAATTACGGTAGAAAATGTAAATGGCACCAATGTTACGATGAAGCAAGAAACAAAATATCCATGGGATGGTAAGGTTTCTATCACGGTAAACCCGGAAGAATCAAAAGAATTAACAATATACATACGTGTTCCTAACCGGAAAACAAGCGAAATTTATTCATCGGCGCCAAAAGTGAGCGGGCTTAATGCAATAACGGTTAACGGAACGAAAATAGATTTACCTGTGGAAAACGGTTATGTCGCTATTGAACGGAAGTGGAATTCCGGTGATAAAATTGATTTTGAGATTCCTATGGAGGTTCAACGAATTACTTCTGACGATAAAATAGAAGCAAACAGGGGGGAAATAGCCCTGCGTTACGGACCGCTTATTTATTGTGTAGAAAAAAATGACCAGGATATCAATAAAGAAATGGGTAGCGAATCACTTAAGCCTGTGTGGGAGAACAACTTATTAGGTGGGATGATGGTTTTGAAAGGAAAATGGGCCGACGGCTCTTCATTAATGGCTATTCCGTATTATGCAAGAAATAATCGTGGTGAATATGCGGAAGATGATCATTCGGATAAGTCAATCGTTTGGATTAAAGGAAATTAAACGTTCATTCTTGAAGATCGCCGGAAATAAAAGCAGAAATAGTAGTAGGATTTTGAGAATAAAATATTTAATTACCAGTTTAGGAAAATTTTGAGTACTTGAAAAAAGTAGTGATTTTTGATAAAGAGTTTTTTCAAACAGTAGAAGCACATTTTCAAATAAATAGAAAAATGATTTTTAAAATTTGAAAACTTGTTCAAAGGAAATATAAATTCGGTTATGGAGAAGGTAAAAAATAAACTATTACCTGGTTTTTTGTTGTTTGTGAGAAGTTTTGGAACTCTGTTTTTTTTCGTTGGAGTAATATTATCTCCTGGCAAAATAGAGGCACAAATAGTTGTTGACGGAAAGCCCGCAGTTTTGGAAATTCGTGAAGCAACCGAGAATAGTATTCGTATTACATTAAAACCTGTCGATTACGGAGCCGGACTTCCTTTTACCCCTGCATTGGCTGAGGATTATCCGGTAGCAGAACCCAGTATGGTTTTACAAGGGAATACCAGCCGTTCGGTTAAGAGAAAAATAAATAATCTTGAGGTTGAGGTTACCGAAAATCCTTTGGGTGTTATCGTAAAAAATAAATCAGGAGAGGTAATTCAAAACATAATTTTTGATAATGAAGGCGGTTTCTCATTTATAAAATCCGACTCTCCGGTTTTGGGTATGGGAGAAGGCGGACCTCATCCTTCCAGCGGTGTTGACTGGAGGAATTTGCCGGTACAATTTGACCGTAATGGAAGTTGTCAAAATATGATTCCCCGCTGGCAGAGTGGTGCCTATGGTTCCCGTAATCCTGTCGCCTTGATGGTTGGGACTGATGGCTGGGCTATTTTCGTAGCAACACCATGGGGTAAAGTCGATCTTACAAAAGAGGGTAACGGCTTTTTTATACCGGAAGAAAGGGAAGGACAAAATACAGTGCAGAATGTAGAAAACCAAGGCGAAAATAAAGGAAAAGGTTTGCCCCCGGCAGAAGATTATGAAAAAGGGCTACTTGACATTTTTGTATTTGATGCGCATAATCCTCCTGTATTTATGAAAGATATCAGCATCATTTGCGGGCCGGCAGTGATGCCTCCCAAATGGTCTTTAGGTTATATGCAGTCCCATAGAACCATTTCCAGTGAAGACCAGATTTTGGGAATTGTAGATACATTCAGAAGCAAACAAATTCCAATTGATGCTGTGATATATCTTGGCACCGGGTTTTGTCCAAGCGGGTGGAATACTCTACAACCCTCGTTCGAATTTAATCCGGAAGTTTTTACCCCAAACCCCAAAGAGGTATTGACAGAACTTCATGATAAGAATGTTAAAGTTGTGCTGCATGTTGTTCCTTTAGACAGGGACAAGCTTCCCACTTTACATGGTACAATTCCGGCCCGATCCGGCGAAGTATTGGATGTTTCACATATTCAAAACTATTGGGAACAACATTTTGTTGGGTTGATGGACAAAGGAGCAGATGCTTTCTGGCCCGATGAAGGCGATTGGTTTAATCTTTTTGAGCGGGTAAAACGTCATCAAATGCATTACCAGGGACCTGTTTATACAAAGAGGATCAGACCGTGGAGCCTTCACCGGAATGGTTATCTCGGAATTGCTAAATGGGGAGGCTGGGTCTGGTCTGGCGATACACAGTCGTCGTGGAAAACGCTGGAAGCACAAATTGCTGTGGGTTTAAATTATTCGTTAAGTATAAGTCCTTACTGGGGCTCCGATATTGGCGGATTTTATCCAAGCCCGGAAAAGACAGCAGAGTTATATACGCGGTGGTTTCAGTTCGGGGCTTTTTGTGGTTCGTTCCGTTCTCATGGAAGGACCTGGTTTACCTGTTTGCCCTGGGGCTGGGGTTTATCTGATATGGGGCCAAGAGAAGACAACAATAAAAATACACCTGCCACCGATACTGAAAAAAGAAATCCGTTACCTTCAGAGTTAAATAATCCTAATATTGAGCCAATTACAAGAAAATATGATGAATTGCGTTATCAGTTAATGCCTTATACTTATACGCTTGCATGGGAAGCCCACACTTCCGGGGTACCACTCATGCGCGCAATGTGGCTACATTATCCAAATGATAAAAAGGCAGTAGCATTAGGGAATCAATACCTTTGGGGACGCGACCTACTGATTGCTCCGGTTTTTGAAGAAGGAGCGACTGAACGAACTACATATCTTCCTGAGGGAATCTGGTACGACTGGTGGAACGGTGAAAAAATAACAGGAGGGAATAACGTGACACGTAAAGTTGATTTGTCGGTTATGCCAATTTATGTAAAAGCAGGAGCTATAATCCCGTTTGATCCGGTAAGGCAATATACCGGAGAAAAGGTTACTGAGCCAACGACTATAAAAGTTTATTCCGGCGCCGACGGACAGTTCACTTTGTATGAGGACGATGGGATAAGTCTAGAATATCTGGATGGAAGGGATGGCCAACTTACCGATTTTAGCTGGAATGATAAAGCGCAAACTTTGACAATAAAAGCAGGTACCTCATATGCTGAAGGGAATACCAATTCCCGAAAATTTACAGTTGAGTTATTTCCCAAAGGAAAAACAAAGGAAGTTGAATTTGACAGTAAAAAAAGGGTAACAGTGCAGTTTTAAAGCTTTATCTCGGACCCCGAACAAGCTTTACGAATCTGATTTTAATAGTGAATCTCACTACTTTTCTAACCTGATATCACAATTGATATGAAGGCATTGGTTGTTGCTTTTATAGAACCAGCGCTTTTTACCCGGAAAAACAAGGTGTGTATAAAAAATCCGATTCAATATATTTGTTTAATTTTGTTTTTTTAATCTAAACCAATAATTGATTCTAATCATGAAAAGAACATTTCTGCTCGTTATTTTTATTTTCTCTTTATTTTTAGTTCAGGCTCAAACGCGGAATTGGAAGAACTTTAACGAAAACTGGAAGTTTACAAAGGGAAATCCGGAAAATGCACAGGCTGCAAATTTTGACGATTCTTTGTGGGAAAACATAACTATTCCTCACGATTGGGCTATAAAAGGCCCGTTTAATGAAGATGAACCAGGATTTACAGGCAAATTACCCTGGAAAGGAGAAGCTTGGTACAGAAAGAAATTTAACGTTGAGGCATCTGAAAAAGGGAAAATAGTCTATTTTTTATTTGATGGAATTATGGCTTTCCCGCAAATATATATTAACGGTAAGCTGGCCGGAAAGTGGGATTATGGCTATAACTCGTTTTATATTGATGTAACTGATTTAATCGATTTTGGTAAAGAAAATACTATGGCCGTTTATGTGGATACCCGCAACCATGGCAGTCGTTGGTATCCCGGAGCCGGAATCTACCGCAAGATACGAATGTTAACCGTCAATCCTGTTCATACCGAAATATGGGGAACATATGTTTCAACACCTGTAGTAGCCCCTTCCTATTCTGATGTAAAGATTTTGACTACTGTGAATAATTTAAATCCGGGAGAGAAGGAAATAACTGTTGAGTCTCAAATTTTAAGCCCGGAAGGAATTAAAATTGTTTCAGCTGAATCTAAACAAAAAATTAATGCAAAGAGCTCTTTGGAAATAGATCATCGTTTAACGGTAACCAGACCAACATTGTGGGATATTAAAGATCCGGTTCTTTACAGTGTAAAAACGATTGTTAAGGACGGTAGTAAAATTTTGGATGAAAAAACAACACCCTTTGGTTTTAGAACATTCGAATTTACCGCGAATGATGGCTTCTTTCTTAATGGAAGACATCTTCAGATTAAAGGGGTGAACCTCCATCACGATCATGGACCTCTTGGTGCCGCATTTAATACGCGTGCTATGGAACGCCAACTGGAAATTATGAAAGAAATGGGGTGTAACGCTATACGTACCAGCCACAATGTGTGTGCACCCGAACTGGTTGAGTTGTGCGATAAAATGGGGTTCCTTGTTTTTGATGAGGCTTTTGACAAGTACGATGATAAAGCCGATATTACTCCCGAAACCGACTTTTATGAATTTGGTGAGCATAATATCCGGAACTTTGTAAAGCGCGACAGAAACCATCCTTCGGTTATTATTTGGAGCGTTGGCAACGAAATGGGCGATATACAGGGAAACGTAAATAACGGTTTTCAAAAACTGGCAGCAATGGTTGGGTATGTGAGAAAATACGATATTACCCGCCCGGTAACAATGGCTTGCGATCAGGATGGAAATGCTTATCAGCGCCACTTTGATTATTATGATATTCATTCCTGGAATTATGGACAGCGATGGGAACCGGCAAGAAAACTGGATCCCACCAAGGCGGTTGTTATCAGTGAATCGGCTTCAACAGTAAGCACGCGGGGATTTTATGAATTACCTCTACCAGAAAAGAAAACCGACTTTACAAAGTCGAACCAGGTAAGTTCTTACGATTTAAATGCACCTCGCTGGGCTGAAATTGGCGACGATGATTTTATGTGGCAGGAAAACGGGAAGTATATTGCCGGCGAATTTGTCTGGACCGGGTTTGATTATTTAGGAGAACCTACTCCGTACATGACTTCCCGAAGTTCATATTTTGGAATTGTTGATTTATGCGGAATTCCGAAAGATCGGTATTACTTGTATCAAAGTCACTGGCGGCCTGAATATAACAGTGTACACATTTTACCGCATTGGAACTGGTCGGGTTATGAAGGGAAAAACGTACCGGTATTTGTTTATACCAATGGCGATGGAGCAGAACTTTTCCTGAATGGAAAATCTTTAGGTAAAAAATTTAAGAATCCAAAGTCCGGAGTTTCAACAGAACGTTACCGCTTAATTTGGCTTGACGTTGTTTATGAACCAGGCGAATTAAAAGCAGTGGCATACAAGGAGGGGAAAAAAATCGGTGAGGCCACAGTAAAAACAGCCGGGGAACCGTATTTGATAAAACTCACTCCCGACAGAAGCACCCTAAAAGCAACCGGTGATGATTTGAGTTACGTTTTAGTTGAGGCTTATGATAAAAACGGAAATCTTTGTCCGCTGGCCGACAATCTTGTGAATTTTGAAATTAAAGGGTCGGCCGAGATCGCCGGTGTTGGTAACGGAAATCCCAGATCATACGAACCATTTGTAGCTGATTTCCGAAAATTATTTAACGGTAAAGCCATGCTAATTTTGAAATCAGTGAAAGCTGCCCCCGGAAAAATAAACATAACGGCAACTTCCGAAGGATTAAAATCAGGTATGATTTCTTTTATAGCCGAATAAAAGAAAGCCGAATTGGAGCAGAGCTTTCGTTTAAAAGCTGTTTGTCCTGTTTTTTCATACAGGACAAACAGCTTTTTTTGTAAAAAAAATATACAACAAAAACTAGATTTTAATTAAATAAGTTTTTTGCATAACCCTTTTTAAACCAGAATTTTAATTATTGTAATATTTAGAATGAGAGAAACTGATATGAAAGAAATTGGCCAGCTTGTGGTAATGTCGTTTATCTCTCTGTTTTATCTCATCAGTTTTCCTGGAATATGAAAATAAAACAGGTTCGTGTATTCTCCCGGTTTTTACAACAATAATTGTATTCTTTTAATGCCAGGGAAAAATAGTACCACGAGTCTGACAAGCTAAGATACAGGAGGTTAAAAGCCTGAGGCATAAATTTCAGACTTCAATTTGTAGATGGATTGTTATACTATAATACGAGAAGTTTTTTACAATATTTTTTGTTTTTTTACAGTGCTGTTTACTGATTTCCAAATGTTAACTCAAATTTTTTTTAGAAAGGGGAGGAGGTAGTTCGAATATATACTGCTACCGGCCTTTTGTTTTAACGATTTTGGCAGGAATAATTTTATAGCAGCAATAAATTTCGTAAATTAAGTGGTATTTTTGTAGTTGGATACTTAATCAAACGATATGAATGCAACAAAACTCACAAATAGAAAAAATCTGGAATAATTTTATATCAGGCGATAGTGAAGCCTTTGCGTACTTATATAATTTACATTTAGACTCACTTTACCGCTATGGCATAAAATTATGTAATGATGAGAGTTTGGTGAAAGATTCCATTCAGGAAATATACATTGACTTGTATATGAAGCGGGAAAAGAATAAAACAAATCCACAAAACTTGAAATTTTATCTAATCCTCGCGCTTAAACATAATTTAATCAAAAAAATAATCAAAAGAAGAAAGCTGGTAACGAATGAAGATAATTATGAGCTTTCTTTTGACCCGGAATATAGTATCGAAAAGAATATTATCGATCGCGAGAAGGATGAAGAATTAATAAACAAAGTTGAGAATATCCTTCAGAAGCTGCCAGCGAAACAAAAAGAAGCGCTTTATCTGAGATTTAACGAATCGATGGAATATATTGAGATTGCCCGGATTTTGAATATTTCGATTGAATCGTCCCGAAAATTGGTTTACAGAGGTATAAAAAATATTCGTGAAGTGATTGAAAAGGAAAAACTTTTTATTTTTCTTTTAATAGGAACAAAACCTCCTCTTTCCTAAATATTCTGACCACACTCCTAATAATAATATTTTAAAATTGGATTTAATATGTTGATTATTATGTTGTTGTGATTTTTTTGAAAAAAACATAAAAAAAATTGTCCATATTTTCAGGACAACCTGCCTTTTATAGCGAACAGACAGTCTAATGAAAAACTTAAACAGATACCTCGAAGATAAACAGTTCATCGATTGGGTATTCAATCCCACAACCGAACTAGAAGAATGGTGGAGTTCTTATAAATCGAATCATCAGGAAGAAAATGATAGTATCTTATTAGCACGGAAGGTTCTGAATAAATTTAAAACTACAGAAAAAGACCTTTCTGTGGAGGAAAAAATTCTTCTGTTTTCCAATATTTTAAAACAAATTGAGACCCAAAAAGACCGAAGGAAAAAGATAAAACTATACGTTTCATGGATGAAATACGCCGCAGTTGCTATTTTATTCTTTTCGTTTGGATCTTTGCTTTTCTACGAGAGTAATAATTTTAACAATCAATTTTATTCTCAGGGAATGGTTGAACCGTACACTGATGGTGATGCCCGGCTAATTCGTCCGGATGGCGAAAATATTCTGTTAAATGAGAAGAAATCGGTTGTTGAATACCGCAATGATGGGAAAGTAGTTGTTAATGATAATGTATTGGAATCTAATACTCCTCCCGTTAATAAAACGGCAGCTCAATTAAACCAGTTAATAATTCCCTATGGTAAAACCTCTGAAATTGTGTTGCCCGACGGCACAAAAGTTAGCTTAAATGCCGGTAGTCGGTTGGTGTATCCCGAGGTGTTTCAGGATAAAAACAGAGAAGTTTTACTGGTTGGAGAAGCGTTTTTTGAAGTAACACACGACGCAGAACATCCGTTTGTGGTTCAAACTACCGATATTCGAATCCAGGTATTGGGAACCCGATTTAATGTTAGTGCATATCCGGCAGACAAAACAATTGAAACTGTTTTGACCGAAGGAAAAGTACGGTTGGAAAAAAATAATGCCAGTATTTTTTCTGAAGGTGTTGATTTAAAACCAAACGAACTAGCCTCGTTTAATAAATCTACAAAAAAAGCATCGGTAGTGAATGTGGATCCACAGAACTACATTTTATGGAAAGACGGGTTATTCAAATTTGAAAGCACTGATTTGAACAGAATAATAAAGAAACTGGAAAGATATTACAATATTCATTTTCATTACAGTGATCCGGTTCTGGGAACAATTCGAATTTCCGGGAAGCTGGAATTGAATGAAAATAGCGAAGAAATAGTGAACAGGGTTGCAATTGCAGCGTCAGTTAACATCATTAAAAAAGGAGAAAATTATTATGAGATAAAAAAATAAGAAAACCGGAAGATGTTCCCGCACCTGCCGGTTTTAGCGTTAAATAATTATGAGTGTATAATTTAACTTGTCAAATTTATGAAAAAAAAACGAGACCGGTATTTCCCTGATTTGGGGAATACTAAACTACAATTTAGGAAAATGAAACTTACACTGATCCTTACTTTACTAGTGTTTGTCTCCTTTGGAAACAGCTTTTCACAGGTAAAACTTTCAGTTAATTTGAAAAAGGCCACCTCGCAAGAGGTAATTCAAACTATCGAAAACCAGACAGACTACATCTTTTTGTACAAAGATGAAATTTTTGACCCCAATCAAAGGTATTCCATCAGTTTCGATGAGGCCGCTTTTGATGAAGTTTTAAATTCGTTTTGTTCAACTGCAAAGGTTGATTATGAGATTCGAAACGATCGCCAGATTATTTTGAAAGAAAGAGGAGGCGATGGAACTATTTTTATGGTTCAGCAAACAAAAGATATTTCGGGTATAATAACAGGTACAGATGGAAAACCAATTCCCGGAGTTTCTATTGTAGTTAAAGGAACAACAGTTGGTACCGTAAGTGATGCCGATGGTACTTTTGATCTTACTGTTCCTGTTGATGGTGAAACCCTCATGTTTTCTTTTGTTGGGATGAAAACACAGGAAGTTCCGCTGGCTGGAAGAACAACATTTAATGTTGTAATGGAAGAAGAAGCCATTGGGCTTGAGGAAGTTGTTGCAATTGGTTATGGTGTTCAGCAGCGGAGGGAAGTAACTGGCTCAATCAGTAATGTGTCGGAGAAAGACTTTAATAAAGGTTTGACCCAGGATGCTGTTGATCTATTAAAAGGTAAGGTAGCCGGGTTGGCCATTACTTTGGGGAGTGGCGATGTAACAACAGAACAAACGATTCGGTTGCGTGGTACCTCTTCGTTAACAGGGAGTAGCCAGCCATTTATTGTTATTGATGGTGTTCCCGGCTTGAGTCTTTCATCAGTTGCTCCGCAAGACATTGAGTCAATTAGCGTTTTGAAAGATGCTTCTGCAGCCGCAATTTATGGATCCCGTTCGGCAAGTGGTGTGATATTAATCACAACAAAAAAAGGAAGAGAAAACCAAAGTTTGATAGAATATGATGGATACATGGCTGCCAGTACGGTAACAAATGTTCCCGATGTTCTTACTGCCCAGGAATGGCGTGATTATACCGCATCAAATAACATTGATACGGAAGGACTGGATTTAGGAGCAAACACCGATTGGTTTGATTCAATTATGCGGACTGGTGTCAGCCAAAACCATAATTTATCTTTTTCAGGAGGTGGAAAAACAAGTAATTACAGGGCGTCTGTTTCTTACCTCAACCAAAAGGGAGTGGTGAAAGACAATGAAATGGAACGTTTCAATGCCCGTTTCACATTTAATCAGAGAGCATTAAATGATAAACTGAATGTGGCTTTTACCGGGGCAATCACAACACGTGATTATTCTCCAACCGATACCAGAAACTTTGTATTAGCATATAATATGATACCGGTTGCCCCGATAAAATTTGATGACGGAACATGGTTTGATACCCAGGAGTACGACCAGGGAAATCCGGTGCGAAATATTGAATACAACAGTCAGTTACATAAAAACAGTTTGTATTTTGGGAATATTGACGCAAGATTAGAATTGTTTGAAGGTTTTACTGCGGGAGTAAAATTACACAAACAACGCGAAACCGATGACTATGGTCAATACTATGATTCTGATACAGAAAGAGGGCGTAATGACAATGGATTTGCAAAACGAGAAAACTGGACCAGTGATAAACATTTGTTGGAAACAACACTGAATTATGATAAATCGATTGATGAGCATAAACTTGGCTTTCTAGCAGGATATTCTTACGAAGAAAATCATTATCAAAAATATGGTGCCCAAAATCGTCAGTTTGTAACCGATTTTTTTGGATACGATAATCTGGAGGCTGGAGAAAATCTGCGCCCATCCGATGTTTGGTCTGAAGCAAATATGAATAAACTGGTTTCATTTTTTGGAAGGGTTAACTACAATTATAAAATGAAATACATGTTAACCGTTTCTTTTCGTTACGATGGTTCTTCAAAATTTGGGGCCAATCATAAATGGGCAACATTCCCTTCTGTTTCGGCCGCATGGCGTATTAATGAAGAATCGTTTATGCAGGGAGCTACTTTCCTCGACGATTTAAAATTGAGAGTTGGCTATGGTATTTCAGGAAATCAGGATGGCATTGATCCTTATAAATCATTGGAGTTGTATGGTAGTGAAGGCCAGTATTACGATAACGGTAAATGGTACAGGGCTTATCAGATTAGTCAGAATGCCAATGAAAATCTGAAATGGGAAGAAACATCAATGTTTAATATCGGATTAGATTATAATATTCTGAATAACAGATTAAGTGGTACCATCGAATATTACGATAAACAGACCAAAGATTTATTGTATACATACCAGGTACCGGTTCCACCGTACCTCTATCCTGATATGTTGGCCAATGTTGGCTCAATGTCAAATAAAGGAATTGAAGTATTAATTAGTGGAGATATTATTCGTAAAAACAATTTACGATGGACGGCTTCGGTGAATCTGGCTCACAATAAAAATAAAATTACCAAACTGTCGAACGATGAATTTTCTACAAGTTCAATATTAACAGGTTCTGCATGGATTAGAGGCGGATCTGATAATACTACGCATATTGTTGAAGAAGGTAAAGAAGTCGGTACATTTTATGGCTGGCTCTGTAAAGGGATTGATGAAAACGGTATGTATATTATGGATGATATGATTGACGGTGAACCCGGATTAACAAATGACGACCGTACTTACATCGGTTCTGCCCAACCCCAAATTAACCTATGGTATTTCAAATATAATTTCGTACAAGAATTGGGAACTGAATTTCTTCTTCAGAGGTGTTTACGGGAATGATTTATTAAATTTCTCAAAAATGTCGTACGCTACAACTCAATGGCTTCCGGGGGCAAATGTTTTTACAAGATGCATTAACCAACGGATTGGCTGATAACCCAAAATATTGCAGCTATTATATCGAAAAAGGTTCTTTCCTGAAACTGGATAACATTAGCCTGAGTTATAGTTTCGATGTTTCAAAAATTAAAGAAATCCAAAAGCTCAGACTTTATGTAACCGGACAAAATCTGTTTACAATAACCAATTACACCGGCCTTGATCCTGAAGTGGAAATGAAAGACCTCGATCCAGGTGTTGAAGGTCGCGAATATTATCCTAAAGCAAGGACAATTTCTGTAGGTGTAAACGTTAGTTTTTAAATTTAAACAACTTTGAATTATGAAAAAAACGAAAATATTTTCACTCATCTTCATCGTCGCAATTTTCCCTATTATATCAGGGATGTACAGATCTCGACGAAGAAGTTTATGATAAATTACCCGTTGATGAATTTGGGAATACAGAAGCTCAAATTAACTCATTGATTGCTCCGATTTACCGCACATTTAAAAGAGGTATTCCCCTTCGAATTATTTTCTTTTTAAGCGAGTGTTCTGCAGATATGGCAATTACTCCTACACGAAAAGGAGGCGACTGGTGGG